>NZ_NOIN01000010.1 GCF_014596565.1 Pseudomonas sp. PSB18
AGGACGGCGAAGTACGCCAACGTTTCGCTCCGGCCGACCTCGGTTTCACCTTGGTTGAGCATGACCTGCAAACCCTAGACGTCGAGGCCCGGCAACAGGCCGTCGAACAGCTGTCCCAGGAAGAAGCTCGCGCCGCGTTCGACCTGAGCACCGGCCCGTTGATTCGCGGACGCCTGCTGCGCCTGGCCGAAGACGAGCACATCCTGCTGGTGACCCAGCACCACATCGTCTCCGACGGCTGGTCGGTGGCGGTGTTGATCGGTGAGTTCAACGCGCTGTACGCCGCGTTCAGCCAGGACCGCGAAGACCCGCTGCCGCCCCTGGCCCTGCAATACGCCGACTACGCCGCCTGGCAACAGCAGCACCTGCAAGGCGAACGCCTGCAAGCTCAGACGCAATTCTGGAAAGAGCACCTCACCGGCGCCCCGGCGCTGCTGGAACTGCCGGCCGACCACCCACGGCCCCAGGTGCAGAGCTACCAGGGCGCCGCCCTGACACTGCAACTGCCCGCCCCGTTGAGCGCCCGCCTGCGACGCTTCAGCCAGCAGCGCGGCCTGACCCCGTTCATGACCCTGCTGGGGGCCTGGTCGATCCTGCTGTCGCGCCTGAGCAATCAATCGGAAGTCGTGATCGGCACGCCCGTCGCCAACCGTCCACGGCGTGAAACCGAAGCGCTGATCGGCTTCTTCGTCAACACCCTGGCGCTGCGCATCGACGTGCCGGCCGACAGCCCGGTCGAGCAGTTGCTCGAACGCATCAAAGCCACCACCCTCGACGCCTACGGCCATCAGGACCTGCCGTTCGAACAAGTGGTCGAAGCCCTGCAACCGGAACGCAGCCTCGGCCATAGTCCGCTGTTCCAGGCCATGCTGGTGCTCGGCAACACGCCACAAGACCAGGCTTTGGAATTGCCGGGTTTGAGCCTGAGCCCACTGGCCCAGCCGACCGGCACCACCCAGTTCGATGTGAGCCTGTCCCTCAACGACGACGGCGAAACCATCAGCGGCCAGTTCGAGTACGCCACCGACCTGTTCGACGAAAGCACCATCGCCCGCTGGGGCCAGCACCTGCTGCACCTGCTCGATGGGATGCTGGAGGACGCCACACAGCCGGTGGCGACTCTGCCGTTGCTGGATAACCAGCAACGCCGGCAATTGCTGGAGACGTTCAACCCTGCCCCCGTCACCCTGGATGAAAGCCCGAGTCGCTTCCCCCATGCCGTCTTCGCCGCACAGGCGGGTCGCACGCCGGATGCAGTGGCGTTGATCGGTGCCGGGCAAACCCTGAGCTACGCCGAACTCAATGCCCAGGCCAACCGCGTGGCCCACGGCTTGATCGCCCTGGGCGTAAGGCCTGACGACACCGTTGGCCTCTGTGCGCGTCGCAGCCCGGAGATGGTCATCGGCCTGCTGGGCATCCTCAAGACCGGGGCGGCCTATGTACCGCTGGACCCGCAATACCCGGCGCAACGCCTGAACCACATGCTCGCCGACAGCGCGCCGCGGGCCCTGGTGCGCCAGCAAGGCCTGGACGAGTTACCGGTGCCGCAAGGCCTGGCCACCCTCGAACTGGGCAGCCCGACGCTGCTGCTGCAGCCGGCCCATGACCCGCAAGTGAACGAGCTGAACTTCGGTCATCTGGCCTATGTGATCTACACCTCCGGCTCCACCGGTTTGCCCAAGGGCGTGATGGTCAAGCATCGCGGCCTGCGCAACCTGCTGGACTGGTACCTCGACGACCTGGCGTTCCAGGCCGGCGATGCGGTGCTGCTGGCCTCGTCCTATAACTTCGACCTGACCCAGAAGAACATCCTCGCCCCGCTGATGGTCGGCGCCTCGTTGCACCTGGCCGAAGAACCGTTCAACCCGAACGCCATCGTCGCCCAGATCGCCGAGGCCGGGATTACCCACCTCAATATGTCCCCCAGCGCCTTCCACGCCCTGGTGGATGCCGACCGGCACGCGGCACTGGCCTGCCTGAAACGGGTAGTGCTGGGTGGCGAACCGATCCAAGTCGCCATGCTGGAAAAACTGCCGCTGCCACGGCCGGCGATCATCAACAGCTACGGGCCGACCGAGTGCAGCGACGTGGTTGCCTGGTACACCGCCGACAGCGACCTTGAGCGCTACCGGCACCGGTCGATCCCCATTGGCCGGCCGATCCGCAACATGCAATTGCATGTGTTGGACAGCCACGGCCAGTTGCTGCCCCTGGGCGTGCCCGGCGAAATCCACATCGGCGGTGTCGGTGTGGCACGGGGTTACCTCAACCTGCCGCAGCTCAGTGCCGAACGCTTCATTGACGACCCGTTCAGCGAGCGCGCCGAAGCGCGCCTGTACAAGACCGGCGACATTGGCCGCTGGTTGCCCGACGGCACGCTGCAATACCTGGGACGCAACGACGATCAGGTGAAAATCCGTGGCCTGCGGGTCGAGCTGGGAGAAATCGAAGCCGCTCTCGCCGCCCTCGCCGGGGTCCGTGAAGCAGCCGTCGTCCCCCGCGATCACCAGACCGGCAAGCGCCTGGTGGCCTACCTGTGCGGCGAACCGGCGGCCGCCACAGAGTTGCGCGCCGAACTCCTCGGCCGCCTGCCCGAGCACATGGTGCCCAGCGCCTTCGTCGTGCTGGACGCGCTGCCACTCACCCCCAACGGCAAGCTCGACCGTCGCGCCCTGCCCGAACCGGATCAGGACGCCTACGCCAGCCAGGCCTACGAGGCACCGCAAGGCCCGGTGGAACAGACTATCGCCGATATCTGGCAACAACTGCTGGGCCTCGAACAGGTCGGCCGTCACGATGGGTTCTTCGAACTCGGCGGCCATTCGCTGATGGCGGTCAGCCTGATCGAACGCCTGCGCGAACACGGCCTGAACGCCGACGTGCGCAGCGTCTTCGGCGCACCGACCCTGCGGGACCTTGCCTCGGCCCTGACCGACACCACCAGTACGGCTTTCCAGGCCCCGGCCAACCGTATCCCGGCCGATTGCAGCAGCCTGACGCCGGACATGTTGCCCCTGGTGGACCTGACGGCGGACCAGCTCGAACGCATCGTCGCCGCGGTACCCGGCGGCGCCGCGAACATCCAGGACATCTATCCCCTGGCCCCGTTGCAGCAAGGCATCCTGTTCCATCACTTGCTCGGACACGAAGGCGACGCCTATCTGGTGCGCTCGTTGCTCGAGTTCGACGACCGCCAGCGCCTCGATGCCTTTATCGGCGCCTTGCAGCAGGTGATCGATCGCCATGACATCCTGCGCACCTGCGTGCAGTGGGACGGCTTGCCCCAGGCGGTGCAAGTGGTGCAACGCCAGGCCCGCCTGCCGGTGCACAGCGTCACCCTGGACAGCCACCAGGACCCGCTCAGCCAGCTCGAAGCCCTGAGCGACCCACGGCAACTGCGCCTGGATCTGCGCCAGGCACCGCTGATGCGGGCCTGCATCGCCCGGGATCCGCGTTCCGAACGCTGGATGCTGGCGCTGCTCAATCACCACATGGCAAGCGATCACGTCACCTTGGAAATCGTCCTGGAAGAAATCCACGCCATTCTCCACGGACAAGGCGACAGCCTGGGCACACCGCAGCCTTATCGCGACTTCATCGCCCAGACCCGGGCCACCCCGGCCCAGGTCCACGAGGCCTACTTCAGCCGCCGGCTGGCGGATGTCGATGCGCCCACCGCGCCGTTCGACCTGCTCGAAGTACAGGGGGATGGCAATCACATCGAAGAGGCCAGCGTGCAACTGAGCCTGGAACTCAACCTGCGCCTGCGGGCCCAGGCCAGGGAACGGGGCATCACCCCGGCGGCGCTGTTCCATGTGGCCTGGGCGCAAGTGCTGGCCCGCTGCACCGGACGCGACGATGTGGTGTTCGGCACCGTGGTCGCAGGGCGCCTGCAAGGCTCGGCGGGGGCCGAACGGGCCCTGGGGGTGTTCATCAACACCTTGCCGGTGCGGGTGCAACTGGCCGGGGCTGGCGCCAACGACAAGGTCCTGGCGACCCATCGCGACCTGATCGAACTGCTGGCCCACGAACAGGCCTCCCTGGCCCTGGCTCAACGGTGCAGCGACGTGCCCAGCGCCTTGCCGCTGTTCACCACCCTGCTCAACTATCGGCACCAGCGCGACGACAGCCAGTTGCAATGGCCGGGCATGCGCATCCTGAACAGCGCCGAGCGCACCAACTACCCGCTGACCTTGTCGGTCAACGACTATGGTGATGCCCTGGGGCTGACGGTACAGAGCGTCCGGGCGGTGGACCCGCAACGCATCTGTGCGCTGATGCAACGGGCCCTGGAACAACTGACCCAGGCCTTGATGTACACGCCGCGGATTCCACTCACGCAACTGGACGTGCTGCCGCCCCAGGAACGCAGCCTGCTGCTGGACACCTTCAACCAGACCCGCGAGGACTACCCGACGCACCTGTGCATCCAGCACCTGTTCGAAGAGCAGGTGCTCCGCACACCGGACGCCTGTGCCCTGGTCGATGCTCGGCAAGCCTTCACTTACGCCGAGCTCAATGCCCAAGCCAATCGCCTGGCCCATCACTTGATCGCCACCGGCGTCCAGCCGGGGGATCTGGTGGCGATCTGCGTTGAGCGCAGCGCGGCGATGATCAGCGGCCTGCTGGGCATTCTCAAGGCCGGCGGCGCCTACGTGCCGCTGGACCCGAGCTACCCGGCCGAACGCCTGGCGTCGATTGTCGAGGATGCGCGGCCACGCCTGCTGCTGGCCGATCCGGTCGGCCGCGCAGCCGTCGGCACGTTGCAGGAAGGCACCCGCTACCTGGCCATCGAACAGGCAATGGCGGCGCAGACGAGTACCCGCGATCCGCGCTGGGATGCCACCGGCCTGACCCCGGCGCACCTGGCCTACGTGATCTACACCTCCGGCTCCACCGGCAAACCCAAAGGGGTGATGATCGAGCACCGCAATCTGGTCGCCTCGACGCTGGCCCGGCGCACGGTGTATGGGCCATCGATCGACAAGCGCTTCCTGTTGCTCTCGTCGATAGCCTTCGACAGCTCCGTGGCGGGGATCTTCGGCACCCTGGTCAGCGGCGGCACCTTGTGCATCCCGGCGGCCGAAGCCGCTCGCGATCCGCAAGCCATCGCCCGCTTCATCGGCGAACAGGCCATCACCTCACTGCTGTGCGTGCCGTCCCTGGGCCGGCTGGTGTTGGCGAGCCTTGCCAGCGAAAACGGGCACGGCAGCCTGCGGGAGATGATCGTCGCCGGCGAAGCCTGCCCGGCGCAATTGGTACAGGAATGTGCGGGCCTGGAACCGGCCATCGTTCTGTACAACGAGTACGGCCCCACCGAGGCCACCGTCTGGGCCACGGTGCATCGTTGCACCGCCCAGGACCAGGGCACGGTACCGATCGGTCGTGCCATCCCGAACAGCCGCCTGTACGTGCTCGACGAACAGGGCCGGCCGGCCCCCCTCGGCGTGCCGGGTGAACTGTACGTGGGGGGCGCGGGCGTCGCCCGGGGCTACCTGGACCGTGCGCAACTGAACGCCGAGCACTTCCTCGCCGACCCGTTCAGCCCGGACGACGAGGCGCGGATGTACCGCACCGGCGACCTGGTGCGCATGCGCGCCGACGGCGTACTCGACTTCCTCGGACGCAACGACCAGCAGGTCAAGATCCGCGGTTTCCGCATCGAGCCCGGCGAAATCGAAGCCCTGATGCTGACCCTGCCGGGGGTGCGCGAGGCGGCCGTCATCGCTCGCGAAGACAGCCCGGGGGCGCTGCGCCTGGTGGCGTACCTGAGCGTCGAGCCGCATCTGGCCGGCCGCAACGCCAGCAGCACCTTGCGCCCGTACCTGACCTCGCAGTTGCCGGACTACATGGTCCCGGCGGCGTTCGTGGTGGTCGAGCAACTGCCGTTGAGCCCCAACGGCAAGCTCGACCGCCGCGCCCTGCCCGCGCCTCGCAGCGAGGACTTCGCCTACCGCGAGTACGAAGCCCCCAACGGCGAAACCGAAGAACTGCTGGCGCAGATCTGGGCCGACCTGCTGGGCCTGGAGCGGATCGGTCGGCACGACGACTTCTTCGAGCTCGGTGGCCACTCGCTGCTGGCGGTACAGGTCACCCTGCGGGCACGAGAAACCTTCGCCGTCGAAGTGCCCCTCAGGAGCCTGTTCGAACACCCATCGCTGCTGGCACTGGCCGACCTGATCAACACCCTGCAACTGGCCCAGTACGAGTCGGATGAATTGATGGACCTGCAACAAGAAATGGCTTCGCTGTCTGAAAGCGAACTGCTCGCTATCGTCTCCAAGGATGCTTAACAATTGAACGAACATAACGATAGTCTCGACCAGTTGAAACGTGCCGCACTGCTGCGCCTGCTCAAGCAGCGCGGCGCCACACGGGTCATCGAAACGGCTCCCGACGACATCACCGGCGCGGATCGCGAGGGCCCGCTTGCGCTGTCGTTCGCCCAGCAACGTCTGTGGTTCCTCGATCAGTTGGACCCTACGGCCAGCGCCGCCTATCACATCCCCGCCTCGCTGGTGCTGCGCGGCGCCCTCGACCGGACCGCGCTGAAGAGCGCCCTCGATCGTCTGGTGGCGCGCCATGAAAGCCTGCGCACCACCTTCCGCCGCGACGGCGAACAACCGGTGCAGGTAATCGCCCCGGCCGATTGCGGCTTCAACCTGCTGGAACAGGACCTGCGCCACCTGCCTCGGGACGAGGCCGGGCGGCAAGCCACTCGACTGGCGGAAGAGGAAGCGGCCCGAGCGTTCGACCTGCTGCACGGTCCGCTGATCCGCGGCACACTGCTGTGCCTGGCCGACGATGAGCATCGGCTGTTGATCACCCAGCACCACATCATCTCCGACGGTTGGTCCATTGGCCTGCTGGTCAAGGAATTCGCCGCGCTGTACCAGGCATTCAGTGCCGGCCAAGCCGATCCGCTGCCGCCACTGGCCCTGCAATATGCCGACTACGCCGCCTGGCAGCGCCGTCAACTGCAGGGCGAGCGCCTCGACCAGCAAGTGGAATTCTGGCGCGCTCACCTGGCCGGCGCCCCGGCGTTGCTCGCGCTACCCACCGACCGGCCACGCCCGGCGGTGCAAAGCTACCGGGGTGAAACCCTGGGCTTCGACCTGCCTGCCACACTGTCCGCAGCCATCGCCCGGTTCGCCCAATCTCGCGCCGCAACCCCGTTCATGACCCTGATGGCGGCCTGGGCGGTGTTGCTGGCACGGATCAGCGGCCAGCAGGACCTGGTGATCGGCACCGTTGCCGCCAACCGCGACCGCCAGGATGTGCAGTCGCTGATCGGTTTCTTCGTCAACACCTTGGCCCTGCGCATTCGCCTGGAAGCCAACCCGACCCTCGAGCAGGTGTTGCAACAGGTCAAGGACCTGATGCTGGAGTCCTCCAGCCGCCAGGACACCCCGTTCGAGTTGGTGGTCGAAGCCCTCAAGCCGCCGCGCAGCGCCAGCTACAGCCCGGTGTTCCAGACCATGCTCTACACCAACGCCGGCGGTGCCGGCGGCCAGTTGCACCTGCCGGGGCTGGACCTGGAGTTCCTGCCGTCGCGCAAGGACAACACCCAGCACGACCTGTCCCTGCACATCGACGAGGGTGGCCCGAGCCTGTCGTGCAGCCTGTCGTACTCCACCGCGCTGTTCGATGCCGCCACCGTCGAACGCCTCGCGGCGCGCTTCGAACGCCTGCTGCAGTGTTTCACCGAAGCGCCGGACACCCGCATCGGTGCATTGGAACTGGACCCGACCCTGGTCCTGCCGCCCATCACCACGCTGACGCCGATGCCGGAGCGCATGCCGCTGTCCTATCACCAGGAACGGCTCTGGTTCGTCGACACCTTCGAGACCGGTTACCTGTACGACGCCAACCCGGTCTATCACAACATCCCGTTGCTGCTGGAACTGACCGGCGAGATCAACCAATCGGCCCTGCAAACCGCCCTCGACGGCCTGCTGGCCCGTCACGACATCCTGCGTTGCCGGATCCAGAGCGACGGCGCGAGTGCCTGGCAGTGCTTCGACGGACCGGCAACCCTGCCTCTTGAACGAATCCAGGGCAACCCGGCCGACCTAGCGTCCCAGGCCCTGGCCGAGACCCGTCGGCCGCTGGCCATGAACGGCGGCAGCCTGGTGCGTGCCAGCCTGGTACAGGCGGACGAACGCAGCGCCGTGCTGGCGATTGCCGTGCATCATTTGCTGGCCGACCGCACCTCCATGCAACTGCTCAAGCGCGATCTGCTGGCCCTCTATGAAGCCGCCTGCGCCGAACGCAACGCCGAGCTGCCGCCCCTGCCGCTGGGCTATGGCGACTTTGCCGCCTGGCAACGCCAGCTCCCGGCTGCGGTGCTGGAGAACCTGCGGGCCTACTGGAGCTACCAGTTGCGCGGCAAGCTGCAAGCCCTGGAGCTGCCGCTCAATCGGCCGCGCATGGCCGTGCATGTATTCGCCGAAGCGACCCACGCCTTCACCCTCGAAGCGTCGCTGGTACGCCGCCTCGACAGCCTGGCCCGGGAAGTCGGCGTGAGCACCGACAGCCTGGCCCTCAGCGCCTTTACCGCGTTGCTGCGCCGCTATGCCGGCCACGACGAACTGGTGATCGGCACCACCGCCGCCTGCCGCGAGCCCGGCCTGAACGACGTGGTCGGGCCGCTGGACAACCTGCTGGTCATGCGCGGGTTCTGCGACAGCGACACCACCTTGCAACAGCTCTGGGAACAGACCAGCCACAACCTGACCCAGGCCCTGCGTCATCGCCACATGCAGTTCGACCAGTTGGTGCTGGCGCTGAATCCGGCCAAGGACATGAGCCGCACCGCGCTGTTCGACGTGCTGTTCAACTTCCAACGCGACAGCGACGCCAGCGCCCTGGCCGCGGGGCTGGCGGTCAGTACCCTGGAAAGCAACCTGGGCTACGGCAAGAACGACCTGCACCTGTTGATCAGCGCTGGCGAACAACGCTGGGCCGGGCATGTGGTGTACAACGCGGAGTTCTTCGACGCCGGGTTCATCCAGCAGCTGATGCGTCACTACGTGCGCCTGCTGGAAGCCTTTGTCGAGGATGCCCGGCAGCGCGTCGACGATGTACCCCTGCTGGACAGCGCCGAGCGGCAGCGGCAGATCATCGACTTCAACGACAGCGAAGCGGCCTGGCCCGACACCCTGACCCTGCAGCAGATTTTCGAGGAGCAGGCCCGCCAGACCCCGGAACGCATTGCCGTCAACCTCGGCGAAGAACAGCTGAGCTATCGCCAGCTCAACGAACAGGCCAACCGCCTCGCCCACCGTTTGCGCGCCGCAGGCGTGCGGCCCCAGGAACTGGTGGCCATCACGCTGGAGCGCTCGGTGCAAATGATCGTCGCCACCCTGGCGGTGCTCAAGGCCGGCGGCGCCTATGTGCCCATCGACCCGGCCTCGCCCCAGGAGCGCATTGCCTATGTGCTGCGCGACAGTGGCGCCCGCAAGGCCATCGCGCGCCAGGACATGGCGCCGTCACTGCAGGCGCTGGGTATCGAAGTCCTCGATCCGACCCTCGGCAACGTCGATGCCAGCGTCGCCAACCCGACCCACGTCAACACCCCGGAGCACCTCTGCTATGTGATCTACACCTCGGGTTCCACCGGTGAACCCAAGGGTGCGCTGCTCGAACACCGCAATGTCGTGCGCCTGCTGCACAACAACCGCCCGGACTTCCAGTTCAATGCCGAGGATGTCTGGTCGCTGTTCCACTCCAACGCCTTCGACTTCTCGGTCTGGGAAATCTTCGGTGCGCTGCTCCATGGCGCACGCCTGACCCTGGTGCCCGAGGCCTTGCGTCGGGATCCGGCAGCGTTGCTGGGCTTCCTCGAACGCGAGCAAGTGACCGTGTTGAACCAGACTCCTTCGGCGTTCCACCAGCTCAGTGCCGCCGCACTGGCGACGCCGGACGTGCGCCTGGCGCATTTGCGCTACGTGATTTTCGGTGGGGAAAGCCTGGAGCTGGGCAAGCTCGATGCCTTCCACCGTGCCTTCGGGCATGTGGCCCTGGTGAACATGTACGGCATCACCGAAACCTGCGTCCACGTCACCTACAAAGCCATTGGCGCGGCCGACATCGCCGCCGGCATCTCCAACGTCGGCCGGCCGATTCCGACCACCGTGGCCTACGTGCTCGACGCCCAGCAGCGGCTGCTGCCCGTCGGCGTGGCCGGTGAGATCTGCGTCGGCGGCCTGGGGGTCGGCCGCGGCTACCTGAACCGTCCGGCCTTGAGCGCCGAACGCTTCATTGCCGACCCGTACCGTCCCGGCGAGCGGCTGTATCGCTCCGGGGACTTGGGCAAGTTGCTGAACAACGGCGAGATCGTGCATCTGGGCCGGATGGACGCCCAGGTGAAGATCCGCGGTTTCCGCATCGAGCTGGGGGAGATCGAAGCCAAGCTGCTGGCCTGCGAGGGCGTGCGGGAAGCCAAGGTGCTGGCCCGTGATGATGCGAACCAGGGCAAGCGCCTGATCGCCTATCTGATTCCCCGTGCAGGCGCGGTGCTGGAAGTGGCCGCCTTGCGTAAGCAATTGGGCGCGACCCTGCCCGACTACATGATCCCGACGGCCTTCGTCAGCCTGCACACCTACCCGCTCACGGCCAACGGCAAACTCGACCAGGAGGCCTTGCCCGAGCCGGATCTGGGCGCCATGTCCGAGCGCGGCTACACCGCCCCCGAGGGCGCCACCGAAACCGCCCTGGCGCAGATTTTCCAGGAATTGCTGGGCCTGGAACGCGTGGGTCGTCATGACAGTTTCTTCGAACTCGGCGGGCACTCCCTGCTGGCTGCGCAACTGGTTTCCCGGGTGCGCCAGCAGTTGGGCTGCGAGCTGATGCTGCGCGAGCTGTTCAGCCACCCCACCGTGGAGGAACTGGCACGGGTGGTGGGTCAGCCGTACACCACCGAGGCCGAGACCATCGGCCTGGTCGACCGCAACGGGCCGCTGGCGTTGTCGTTCGCCCAGCAACGCCTGTGGTTCCTCGACCAGCTCGATTCCGGCGCCGGCAGCGCCTATCACATGCCGGCGGCCCTGCTGCTGCGTGGCGATCTCGACCGTGTTGCCCTCAAGGCCGCGCTGGACCGCCTGGTGGCCCGGCATGAAAGCCTGCGCACCACCTTCGAACGCCATGGCGAGCAGCCGGTGCAGGTCATCGCCCCCGCGGACTGTGGCTTCGCCCTGGCCGAACAGGACCTGCGCGCACTGCCCTATGAACAGGCCAGCATCAGCGCGTCACGCATCGGCAACACCGAGGCCCTGGCGCCGTTCGACCTGAGCCGTGGGCCACTGATTCGTGGACGCCTGCTGCGCCTGACCGATGACGAACACATCCTGCTGATCACCCAGCACCACATCATCTCCGACGGCTGGTCGGTGGGTGTGCTGGTCAAGGAGTTCGCCGCCCTCTACCGGGCCTTCAGCCAGCAGCAGCCCGATCCCCTGCCGGCATTGCCGATCCAATATGCCGACTACGCCGCCTGGCAACACCAGGCCCTCGATGGCGAACGGCTCAATCGCCAGGCCGAGTTCTGGCGCGAACACCTGGAAGGTGCGCCGGCCCTGCTGTCCCTGCCCACCGACCGCCCACGTCCGGCGATGCAGAGCTACCGGGGCGGCGACGTTGCGGTGACCATCGCCCCGGCATTGCGTGAGCGCTTGGAGCAGTTCTGCCAGGCACACAACGTGACCCTGTTCATGGCGCTGCTCAGCGCCTGGTCGGTGCTCATGGCGCGCCTGGGCAACGAACGGGACGTGGTCATTGGTGTACCGACCGCCAACCGCAGCCGCACCGAGACCGAAAACCTGATCGGTTTCTTCGTCAACACCCTCGCCCTGCGCGTAGACCTGACGCAGAACCCGAGCGTGGCGCAACTGCTGGAGCAGATCAGACAGACCACCCTGGCGGCCCACGAGCACCAGGACATTCCTTTCGAACAAGTCATCGAAGCCGTACAGCCGCCGCGCTCCCTGAGCCATAACCCGCTGTGCCAGGTCGCCCTGTCGCTGGACAACACCCCAGGCGGTGGCGAATTGAGCCTGCCCGGCCTGACCCTGGTGCCTGTGGCCCAGGCCCATGAAACCTCGCAGTTCGACCTGATGCTGACCCTGGGCAATGACGGCGGCACGTTGTCCGGCGTGATCGAATACGCCAGCGACCTGTTCGACCGCGTCACCGTAGAGCGTTTCGCCCAGCATTTCCAAATCCTGCTGGAAGCCATGGTGGCGGATGTCGAACAGCCCGTGCTCGGCTTGCCGTTGCTCAGCCCCGCACAGCGCCAGGCCTCGCCGGCGGCGTTACCGCCCAAGGCCGTGTTTACCCCCGAACCGTTGATTCATCAGCGCTTCGAACAACGCGCCGCCGCCCAGCCCCAGGCCATTGCCCTGGTCTTTGGCGACACGGCGTTGAGTTACCAGGCCCTCAATCGCCGGGCCAACCGCATCGCCCAGACGCTGCTGGCCCAGGGCGTGCGCCCTGACGACCGGGTGGCGATCCTGGCCCAGCGCGGCGTGGAAATGGTCTGCGCGGTACTGGCGGTGCTCAAGGCCGGTGCGGCCTATGTGCCGCTGGACCCGGCCTATCCCGCCGAGCGACTCGGCTACCTGCTGGACGACAGCAACCCCGTGGTGCTGCTGGCGCAACCGACGTGCCTCGCCGCCCTGCCCGAGCACGCCGTGCCGGTGGTGCGTCTCGACGATGACCTCACGGCAGATGAGCTGGCGGAACTGGACCGCAATCCGGACAGGCTCGGCCTGACGTCGCGACACCTGGCCTACGTCATCTACACCTCGGGTTCCACCGGTTTGCCCAAAGGGGTATTGGTGGAGCACGGCAACGTGGCGCGCCTGTTCGACGCCACCGCGGAACTGTTCGACTTCGGTCGCAACGACGTCTGGACGCTATTCCACTCCTTTGCGTTCGACTTCTCGGTATGGGAAATCTGGGGCGCGCTGAGCTATGGCGGCAAGCTGGTGGTGGTGCCGAGCGAAGTGGCCCGTTCACCCGATGATTTCTATGCACTGGTCTGCCAGCAACAGGTGACCGTGCTGAACCAGACGCCGAGCGCCTTCCGCCAGTTCATCGAGGCCCGTGAGCGCAGCGACCTGGAACACGGCCTGCGGGAAGTGATTTTCGGTGGCGAAGCCCTGGACTTCCGCAGCCTGCGGCCGTGGACCGCGCGCACGGCACTGTCCCGCACGCGCCTGGTGAACATGTACGGCATCACCGAAATCACCGTGCACGCCACCTACTACCCGGTCAGCCAGGATGAAATCGACGCGGGCGCGCCAAGCCTGATCGGCCCGCCATTGCCTGACCTGTGCCTGCGGATTCTCGACGACTACGGACAACCGGTGCCGGTGGGGGTCAATGGCGAGATCTATATCGGCGGCGCCGGTGTGGCTCGGCATTACCTCAATCGCGACAAACTGAGCGCCGAGCGCTTCATTCCCGACCCGTTCGCGACACACGCCGATGCCCGGCTGTACCGCACCGGCGATATCGCCCGCTACCGCGCCGACGGTGGGGTGATCTATGTGGGCCGCAACGACTCGCAGATCAAGATCCGCGGCTTCCGCATCGAGCTGGGCGAAATCGAAGCCCAACTGCTGGCCTGCGCCGAAGTCCGTGAAGCCCTGGTGACCGTGCGTGAAGACCAGCCCGGCGACAAGCGCCTGGTGGCGTACCTGATCGCCCATGAAGGGGTCGTCGTGGAGTCGTCGGCCTTGCGCAGCCAACTGGCGAGCGTGCTGGCCGAGCACATGGTGCCCAGCGCCTTCGTGACCCTGGCGAGCTGGCCGCTGACCACCAACGGCAAGCTGGACCGCAACGCCTTGCCGGTACCGGATGCCTCCGCCGCCGCGAGCCAGCGCTACGAGGCACCGCTGGGCGCCATCGAAATCACCCTGGCCAATGCCTGGCAGGAGCTGCTCGGGGTAGAACGGGTGGGTCGCCAGGACCACTTCTTCGAACTCGGCGGCCATTCCTTCCTGGTCATCAGCCTGATCGAACGTCTGCGCCAGGCCGACCTGCAACTGGACGTGCGCACGGTGTTCTCGGCGCCAACCCTCAAGGCCATGGCCGCGGTCCTGGCCGGCGGCAACAACACGCAGCGGGTCGTACCAGAGAACCTGATTCCCGCCGACTGCACCGCCATCGAACCGCACATGCTGCCGCTGGTGACCCTCAGCCAGCAGGAAATCGAACAGATTGTCGCGGATGTTCCCGGCGCCGCCGCCAATGTGCAGGACATCTACCCGCTGTCGTCGTTGCAGGAAGGCATTCTGTTCCATCACCTGTTGCAGTCCGAAGGCGATGCGTACCTGATGCGCACAGTGGTGACGTTCAGTCGCCGCCGGTTGCTCGATGACTTCCTCGCTGCGGTGCAGGTAGTGATCGACCGCCACGATATCCTGCGCACCGCCCTGCGTTGGCAGGGCCTGCCGCAGCCGGTACAGATCGTCCATCGCCAGGCGCAACTGCCGGTGGTGACCCTGGATTGCTTCCCCGGCGAAGACGCCTTGCAGATCCTGCGTGACACGACCGACACCCATCATCTGCGCCTCGACCTGCAGCGGGCGCCGTTGATTGCCGCATACATCATTCAGGACGAACCCCGCGGGCAATGGTTGCTGGCGCTGCTCGACCACCACCTGGTCAGCGACAACGTAACATTGCGGTTGATCATGCTGGAGATCCAGGCGGTCCTGGCCGGCCAGGCCGACAGCCTGCCGCCGTCCCAGCCTTACCGTAACTTCATCGCCCAGGCCGCCAGCGTGTCCCAGGCCGACCACGAAGCCTATTTCCGGCGCTTGCTGGCGGACGTCGATTCCACCACAGCGCCTTATGGTGTGCTGGATGTGCGTGGAAACGGCGCCGGGATCAAGCGCGCGGTCAAGCACCTGGGCGATGAGCTCAGTGCCCGCGTGCACCGCACGGCACGCCAGCAAGGGGTGCCAACCTCGGTGCTGTTCCATGCGGCCTGGGGCCTGGTGGTGGCCGCGACCAGCGGCCGCGACGACGGGATTTTCGGTACGGTGCTGTCGGGTCGCTCCCAAGGCACCGCCGGTGCCGACCACGCATTGGGGATGTTCATCAACACCTTGCCGATGCGCATCCGCTTGCAGCAGCACACCGTCAGCGACATTGTTCATGACGCCTACCAGCAATTGAGTGAACTGCTGACCCACGAACAGGCCTCCCTGGCCCTGGCCCAGCGTTGCAGCGCAGTGGACGCTTCATTGCCGCTGTTCACGGTGATCCTCAACTGCCGTCACGGCGACCTGGTGAACGCCTCCGGAGAAAACGTCGAGGACATGGGCGAGCACGAAGGCATGCATTTCATCGCCTCGGAAACCCGCACCAACTACCCCATCGAAATCGCCGTGGCGAATGTGGCTGGCGGCTTCTCCCTGACCGCCCAGTCCATCACCGGCATCGATCCGCAACGCATCGCCGCCTACCTGGGCCAGGCCGTGGCCGCCTTGGTGGACGCCCTGGAACATTCCCCCGAGCGCCTCGCCAGCAGCCTCGACGTGGTGCCCGCCAACGAACGCCAGTTGCTGCTCGAAGACTTCAACCGCACCGCCAGCGATTTTGGCCCGGCGCAACCGATCCACCAGCTCTTCGAAGCCCAGGTGCAGGCCAACCCCGACGCCGTGGCTTTGGTCTGCGAAGAGCGCCAACTGAGCTATCGCCAGCTCAACCGCCGCGCCAACCACTTGGCCCGGCAGCTGCTTGAACTGGGCGTGCAGCCCGATCAGCGCGTGGCCATCTGCACCGAGCGCAGCCTGGAGATGATCGTCGGCCTGCTGGGCGTGCTCAAGGCCGGCGCGGCCTACGTGCCCATCGACCCGGCCCACCCGGCCGAGCGCATGGCCTTCATGCTGCAGGACAGCCAACCCCAAGCACTGTTGACCCAATCAGCACTGTCCCTGCCGTCCGGGGAACTGCCGGTGGTGCTGCTGGACATCGTGGAATCGTTGCAAGCGGCGGACGATGCGGCGTTCGACAGCAACCCACAGATTCCAGGCCTGACCGCGGACCATCTGGCCTATGTGATCTACACCTCCGGTTCCACCGGCCAGTCCAAGGGCGTGATGGTCGAGCACCGCTCGGTGTTCAACTTCTGGCATGTGCTGACCCGCACCACCCACCAGCACTGCCCGACCCCGGCTACCGTTGCCTTGAACGCCGGGTTCTTCTTCGACATGTCGATCAAGGGCATTGCCCAGCTGTTCTCCGGTCATCGCCTGGTGATCATCCCGCAACTGATCCGCGCCAGCGGCAGCGAGTTGCTGGACTTCCTCGAACAGCACCAAGTGCATGCCTTCGACTCCACCCCGTCGCAGCTCGACACCCTGCTCGCCGCCGGCCTGCTGGAACGTCAGAGCTACCAGCCGGTGAGCGTGCTGCTCGGAGGCGAGGCGATCAACGCCGCCACCTGGGAGAAGCTGCGCAACTGTCAGAGCATTCGTTTCTACAACATGTACGGCCCCACCGAGTGCACGGTGGACGCCACCATCGACCTGATCCGCGACTTGGGTGAACGGCCGAGCATCGGCCGACCCTTCGCCAACGTCCAGGTCCACGTGCTGGATGCACGGGGCGAACCGGCACCGTTGGGGGTGGCCGGGGAAATCCATATCGGCGGCGTCGGCGTGGCCCGGGGTTACCTGAACCGGCCGGAGCTGAGTGCCGAGCGTTTCATCGCCGACCCGTTCAGCAGCGAGCCGAACGCCCGCCTGTACAAGACCGGCGACCTTGGTCGTTGGTTGGCCGATGGCACGCTCGAATACCTGGGCCGCAATGACTTCCAGGTGAAGATTCGCGGTTTCCGCATTGAGTTGGGTGAGATCGAGAATGCCCTGGTGGCTTGCCCAGGGATCCGCGAAGCCGTGGTGATCGCTCGTGAGGACAGCCAGGGTGACGCGGAGAACAAACGCCTGGTGGCCTATGTCTGCGGCGAACCGGTCCCGGCCGAGCAACTGCGCAGCGCTCTGTTGAGCGAATTGCCCGAGTACATGGTGCCCAGCGCTTTCGTACACCTGGACGCCCTGCCGCTCACCGCCAACGGCAAGCTCGACCGTCGTGCCCTGCCCGAACCCGGCCAGGACGCCCTCGCCAGCAAAGCCTACGAGGCGCCGCTGGGTGACACCGAGATCGCCATCGCCGAGATCTGGAAAGGCCTGCTGCACCTGGATCAGGTTGGCCGTCACGACGGCTTCCTTGAACTGGGCGGTCACTCGCTGCTCGCCGTGCAGTTGCTGTCCAGGCTGCGCCGCAAGCTGGGCGCGCGGATCACCCTGCGCGAGCTGTTCGACGCACCGACGGTGCGAGGCCTCGCCGCGCTGGTCCACAGTGCATCGCCCAACGAGGCGGCATCGATTCCACTGGCCAATCGCTCGGGACGGCTGCCGTTGTCCTTCTCCCAGCAACGGCTGTGGTTCCTCGATCACCTGGACCATGCGGCCGGCGCCGCCTATCACTTGCCCCTGGCCTTGCGCCTGACGGGTTCGCTGGACAAGGCTGCTTTACAAGCCACGCTCGACCGCCTGGTGGCGCGCCATGAAACCCTGCGTACCCGTTTCGAGTTGGTGGACGGCGAGCCGGTGCAAAAAATCGCCCCGGCCGACTACCGCTTCCAGCTGGAACAACAGGACCTGCGCCCGATGTCGGCCGACGAACGCACGGCCACGTTGGAGCACCTCGGTAAACTCAACGCCACGCAGTTGTTCGACCTCAGCCAGGGACCGTTGATGCGCGGCCAACTGGTGCAACTGGCGGACGACGAGCATGTGCTGTTCATGACCTTGCACCACATCGTCTCCGATGGCTGGTCCAACAGCGTCCTGGCCCGGGAAGTGAGCGTGCTCTACAGCGCATTCGCCCAAGGCCAGAAAGACCCGTTGCCACCGCTGGCGCTGCAATACGTCGACTACGCCGCCTGGCAGCGCAAATCCCTCGAAGGCCCGGCGCTGCAGGCGCAGATCGACTTCTGGCGGCAACACCTGGAAGGCGCCCCGGCACTGCTGAACCTGCCGCTGGATCGCCCGCGTCCGGCGATACAGAGCTATGCCGGCGGTATCGTCGACTGTGCCTTCTCGGCGTCCCTCAGTGCCGAGCTGCGTGCCTTCAGCCAGGCCCAGGGCACCACGCTGTTCATGGTGCTGCTGGCCGGCTGGTCGGTGTTGATGAGCCACCTGAGCGGACAACACGATGTGGTGGTCGGCACGCCGGTGGCGAACCGTCAGCGCCCGGAGCTGGAAGCGCTGATCGGTTTCTTCGCCAACACCCTGGCGTTGAGGGTCGATACCGGGCGCGACAGCCGCGTCGACGGGTTGCTGACACGGATCAAGGACCAGACATTGGCGGCCTACAGTCACCAGGACCTGCCCTTCGAGCAGGTGGTCAGTGCGCTGCAACCGACTCGCAGCATGAGCCACAGCCCGTTGTTCCAGGTGATGTTGAGCCTGGACAACACACCACCGGCGCCGCTGCAACTGCCGGGGCTGGCGGTGCAAACCCTGGAAAGCCCGCACAACACCACTCAGTTCGACCTGTCGCTGTCACTGGTCGACAATGGCGAGCGCATCGGCGGCAGCCTGCAATACGCCAACGACCTGTTCGACCGGGAGACCGTACAGAACATCGCCGGACTGTTCGCCAAGGTGCTGGAAAACCTGGTCACCGACCCGCAGCAGTCCATCGGCCAGTTGCTGGAGAACACGCCGCCGCTGGAGCGCTCGCTCACCGCCGTGGCCTCGCCGACCGGTACCGAAGACTGCCCGGTCCCGGCCTTGCCTTACGAAGCCCCACGGGGCGATACCGAAATCGCCATCGCGGCGCTCTGGCGGGACCTGTTCAAACAGGAGCGCATCAGCCGTCACGACGACTTCTTCAGCCTCGGCGGTATTTCGTTGATGGCGGTGCAGATGGCTTCGCGCTTGCGCAAGGTACTCGGCAAGCCCATCGCCGTGCGCGACCTGTTCGTCGAGCCGACCATTGCCGGTTTCGCCAGGACCCTCGATGGGCAAGCACGACCGGGGGCCAACAGCAACCTGGTGCCGATCCGTCGCAGCGGTTCCCAGCGGCCGCTGTATCTGGTGCATCCACTCGGTGGCGAGGTGCAATACGCACGGGACCTGGCGCCGTCGCTGGATCCCCAGGTTCCGGTCTATGGCCTGGCCGCCAGTGGCCTGGTGGCCGGAGAAGCGCCGCTGTCCGACGTTCCGTCCATGGCGACGCGTTACCTGGCGGGCATCCGCCAGGTCCAGCCACAAGGGCCGTACCGGATTGCCGGTTGGTCGGCCGGTGGTTTGATTGCCTATGAAATGGCCCGTCAACTGCTCGCCAGCGGTGAGGTCGTGGAATTCCTTGGCATCATCGACGCGTCGGCACGCCCTGAACCGGTGCCGACACAAGCGGTGAGCGAAGCGCAGTTCCTGATGGCCTGGCTCCCCGAGCAAATCGCCCCCGACCTGCTCGGACAACTGACAGAACTGGCGCAACACTCGGCCATCGACGCGATGCTGACGCTGTGCATCACCCACCGCCTGTTACCGGAGGAACTGCCCCACGACATCGACGCCGCTCTGCTGCGTACCCACCTGGGGGTTGCCTATGCGATGCGGCAGGCCATCGGCGCGTACGTCAGCCCATCGAGCCCGCTCAAGGTATCGCTGTTCACCGCGAGCGAACAGCAACGCAATGACCCGACCCTGGGCTGGCGGGGGTTGCTCAATGACCAGGTGAACGTGACCGCCCTTCCCGGCACCCACAACACCGTGGTCAAGGCCCCTCACGTGGCCCGGTTGGGCGAGGCAATGTCACAGGCCCTGAAGGATTGCGCCATGTCATAGGATCGGGGTTGCGCGGGTCAGTCAGCATGGACGCTGGCCGACTACCGCTATCGCGAGCAGGCTCGCTCCCACACGAGATTTGGGGTGGACGCAGCCTTTGCATCCACCCCAAGACCTGTGGGAGCGAGCCTGCTCGCGATGACGTCAGCACATTCAACATCCCCGTGGCAGACACCCCGCTATCGCGAGCAGGCTCGCTCCCACATTGGATGAGTGGTGTACGCAGCCTTTGCATCCACCACCTGACCCTGTGGGAGCGAGCCTGCTCGCGATGACGTCGGCACATTCAACATCTCCGCGGCAGACACCCCGCTATCGCGAGCAGGCTCGCTCCCACATTGGATGAGTGGTCTACGCAGACTTTGCACACACCACCAGCCCCTGTGGGAGCGAGCCTGCTCGCGATGACGGCGGCACATTCAACATCTGCATGACAGACACTCCGCTTTCGCGAGCAGGCTCGCTCCCACATTGGATTGAGAGGGGCACGCCTACCAACCGTCGAATGTCCCCATTTTCCGCCACAGACTTTTGCTTCCCGCCAATGCTTAATGCCCCCCGACAGGCTGAACCGTTTTAGTAGATGGACTCTACGGACGGGCTCTGATCGATGCTGATCAGGGAGGCCTACCACCGCAAGATCACTCTGGAGGGAACCTTAATGCATGTGATCATTACGGCCGTCGGCTCAGCCGGTGACGTTCATCCATTTGTCGGCATCGGCCGCACGCTCGTGGCTCGCGGGCATCGGGTCACGTTTTGCGCCAGCGCGGCGTTCGCGCCGTTGATCGAGCGCTGTGGTTTCAACTTCTTGCCATTGGGTACCCGTGAGGAATATGACGAGGTCATGGCTGACCCGGCGTTGTGGCATCCGCGCACGTCATTGCCCACCCTCTGGAAAACCATCGCCAGCACCCTGCGCGAACAGTACCGGCTGCTGGAACAGGCCTGTGACGACGAAACGGTCATGCTGGGGTCCTTGTGGGCATTCTCCGCGCGCCTGCTGCAGGAGAAACACGGTATCCCGCTGGTCACCGCGCAGGTGTCGCCGTTCGGTTTCTGGTCGGCCGCCGCGCCCGCGACCCATCCACCAGGCGCCAACCTGCCGGCCTTCGTACCCTATCCCGTGAAACGGCTGCTGCTGGGGGTGATCGAACGGGCATTTCTCGACCGGGTCATGGCCCCGGAGCTCAACAGCTTCCGCCAGGAACTGGGGCTCGCGCCGACCAAACGCATTATCAGCCAATGGATTTCCTCGCCTGATCGGGTGCTGGGGCTGTTTCCAGACTGGTTCGCCCCCGTACAACACGACTGGCCTGCCCAGACCGTCCTGACTGGTTTCCCGTTGTTCGATGAGTCCGGGCTCCAACCGCTCGACGCCGAACTGGAAGACTTCCTGAACGAGGCTTCACCGGTGGTGTTTACCCCGGGTTCGACCATGGTCAATGGCGAGCAATATTTCACCGCGGCGGTTCAGGCACTGAAATTGGTCAACCGTCGCGGCGTGTTTCTGACCAGCCAGCCGGTGGATCCTTCAGTGTCCAGCGAAGGCAGGATTCTGGTACGGCGCTACGTGCCGATGAGTCGCATCCTGCCCCACAGCGCGGCGCTGGTGCATCACGGTGGTGTCGGGACCACGGCCCTGGCCATGGCCGCCGGCGTGCCGCAGATCGCCACGCCATTCGCTCACGATCAGTTCGACAACGCCGCACGAATGGAGCGCCTGGGTTGTGGCTTGCGGGTCTTCCCGCCCGCCTCCGCCGAGTCGCTGGCGGCGGCACTGGACAAGGTCTTGAACAGCCAGGAAGTACGCGCCAGTTGCGACCGCTACCGCACACTGATTCCGAGCGGTGACAGTGCCAGTGAAGCAGCGGCCCTGCAGATCGAGGCACTCGCCCGGACTGCCAGGTCACGCGCAGCCTAAGGCAAGCATTGCCCAGCGTAATCATGGATGAAACAGCCACCGACAGAAGAACGCCAACCGTTTTTCTGTCTGGCTTTGAAAAAAGGACGACGAACATGGACGCGCTCTACCCGCTGACTGCCCCACAACTGGACATCTGGTTGGATCAAGTGCTGCACGGCGACAGCCCGCTGTACAACATAGGCGGGTATGCCTGCATCAACGGTCCGGTCGACGCCGCAAGGTTGAAACAAGCCATCGACCACGTGGTCAGTCGCCACGACGCCCTGCGCATTCAACTGGTGCCCGGCTCGGCGGATCATCCCCTGCCGCGGCAGCGCTTCCTGGAATCGGCCAGCGCACCGCTGACCTTGCACGATGTATCGGCAGAAGCCGATCCGCAGGCCAGCGCCCTGGCCCTGCTGCAAGTCAACCTGCAAACGCCGTTTTCCTTTGACGGCGGATTGCTGTTTCGCACGGACCTGATCAAGGTTCGCGACGACCTCCATTACTTTTTCGTCAACGGCCACCACCTGATCATCGACGGCTGGTCCTTCGCCATGATCGGCCGGGCGATCAGCGAGGCGTATACCGCCGCGCTGGATCCGGCGGAAACGCCACTGCCGGCGCCGACCTACCAGGCGTATGTCGACCAGCAGCGGAACGCCAAGAACTCACCTGCCTTCCAGCGACAGCGCCAGTACTGGCTGGACAAATACCGCAGCGTGCCCGAACCCCTGCTCGCGCCCCGTCACCCCGGTCGATTCGAGCAACGCCTGGCCCCCAGCCAGAACCACGCCTGGCGCTTGCCGCGGGCGCTCTACGATCGTCTCGGTGAACGGGCCAAGGCCTGCGGACAGGCGACGGTTTTCCACGCCATGCTGGGCCTGCTTTACGCATACTTCGCGCGGGTTGCGCAACGCGATGAGATCGTGATCGGCATGCCGATCCTCAACCGCGCCAATGCCGCACACAAGGCCACGGTCGGCCTGTTCGTCGGCATGAGTCCGGTACGCCTGAGCCTGGGCACCGAACTGAGTTTCAGCGAGTTGGTCGCCAGGATCGCCCTGACACTCAAGCAGGACTATCGCCATCAACGCTATCCCTTGAGCGAACTGAACCGTGAGCTGGGCCTGCAGAACCAGGGCCGGCGGCAATTGTTCGACCTGGTGGTGTCCTACGAACAAGACCAGGACACCTGGTACGGGGCCGCGCCCGCCCAACCGGTCAAGCTCAGCAACGGCTACGAACAGATGCCCCTGGCGATGCACATTCGCGAAGCCGCGCCGGACGACGATGTGTGGATGCACTTCATCTACAACGAGGCCTGGTTCGACGCGGCGCAGATCGAGGCCTTGCAACAGCGCTTCATGACCGCACTGCACGGTGTGGTCGATGATTTCGACGTGCCGGTCAAGGCCCTCGACATCATGCCGCCGGTCGAGCGCTACCGGGTGGCGAATGAATGGAACCACACCCCTGTCGACTACCCCAGGGACGTACTGCTTCATCAACTGATCGAAAACCAGGTCGCCGCACGCCCCGAAGCCACAGCGGTGCGTTTCGAAGACCGGACGCTGACCTACGACGAACTGAATCGACGGGCCAATCAGGTGGCCCACGCCCTGCTCGAAACCGGTATCGGCCCCGACGCACGGGTCGCCATTTGCCTGGAACGCAGCCTGGAAATGGTGGTGGGCCTGCTGGGCATTCTCAAGGCGGGCGGCGCCTACGTGCCCCTGGACCCGGGGTATCCTGCCGACCGCTTGCGCCACATGTTGAGCGACAGTGCCCCCAGCGCCCTGCTGACCACCCGTGTCTTGCTCAGCAGCCTGCCCGCCGTGACGATGCCGGTGCTGTGCCTGGACAGCGACCTCGAGCAGCTGTCCCGCCAACCACAGCACAACCCGGACCCCGTCGCCCAGGGATTGACCCCGCGACACCTGGCCTACGTGATCTACACCTCCGGTTCCACTGGCCTGCCCAAAGGCGTCATGAACCAGCATGACGGGGTGGTGAACCGATTGCTCTGGGCCCGCGACGCCTACCAGGTCGATGAACACAGCCGCGTCCTGCAAAAAACCCCGTTCAGTTTCGACGTGTCCGTCTGGGAGTTCTTCCTGCCGCTGCTCAGTGGCGCGCAACTGGTGGTCGCCGCTCCCGGCGGGCATCAGGACCCTCGCTACCTGCTGGACATCATGGCGAGCGCCGGCATTACCCTGCTGCACTTCGTGCCATCGATGCTGCAGGTCTTCCTCGATCAGGTCACGGCGCAACCATTGCCAGCCTTGAAGAAAGTCCTGTGCAGTGGCGAAGCCTTGCCCTATGCCTTGCAGACGCGTTTTTTCGAGCGCCTGCCAGGGGTACAGTTGCACAACCTCTACGGCCCCACCGAGGCGGCCATCGACGTGACGGCCTGGCAATGCCGACCCGATGTGCACCCAGGCATCGTCCCCATCGGCCGACCGATCGCCAATACCCAGCTGTACATTCTCGACGCCAACCTGCAACTGTTGCCGCCGGGCATCGCCGGCGAGCTTCACATCGGCGGCATCGGCGTCGCGCGGGGCTACTTGAACCGTGAGCAACTGACCGCCGAACGGTTCATCCGCGACCCGTTCCAGGCCGACCCACAGGCGCGCCTGTACAAGACCGGTGACCTGGGTCGCTGGCTGCCCGACGGCAGCATCGAGTACCTGGGCCGCAACGATTTCCAAGTGAAGATCCGTGGCCTGCGTATCGAACTCGGTGAGATCGAAGCACGCCTGGCGGCTTGCGCAGGCGTCAAGGAGGTCGTGGTCATTGCGCGCCAGGAAACCGAAGGCGATGCCTGTCTCAGCGCCTACCTGGTGGGCGAGCCCGGCTGTGTGTTGTCACCCCAGGCCCTGAGTGCAACCTTGCGCCAGCACGTGCCCGACTACATGGTGCCCCGGCACCTGATCCAGCTCGAACAATTGCCCTTGAACGCCAACGGCAAGCTCGACCGCAAGGCCTTGCCGGAACCCGCGCAATCCTTCGGCAGCACCGACACGACGGCGCCGCGCAATGCCCTGGAACAGACACTGGCCGAACTCTGGGCGGACAACCTGCAACGCCCCGTGCCCGGCGTCCACGACAATTACTTCATGCTCGGGGGCGACTCCCTGAAAGTCATCCACCTGCAGATCAAGGCTCGTGAACAAGGGATCGCCCTGACACTGGCACAGGTCTATCAGCACCCGACCATCGCTGAACTGGCCCAGAGCCTGCAGGCGCAGGCCGTCGCGCCGGCGGACCTGTCGCCCTCGGCCCATGTCGCCCCGTTCGCACAGGTGCCGGAGGCGATCCGCCTGGCCAATGAAGGTGAGTTCGAGGACGTTTTTGCCGCCTCGCAACTGCAAGTCGGGATGATCTACCACTCGATGATGCATCCGGATTCGGCGATCTATCACGACATCTTCCGCTACCGCCTGCGCCTGCGCTGGGATCCGCTCGCCTGGGACCGCGCCTGTCGCACGCTGATCCGCCGCCATCCGGCATTGCGCATGTCGTTCGACATCGGCCATGCCGAAACCCCCATGGCCCGGATTCATTCAAGGGTCGAGCCGCCGGTGCAGATCATCGATGCCGTGTCACTGAGCCCTGAAGCACGGGCCCAGGCGATTGCCGCCTACGTGGAGGAGCGCAAGCGCTACCGCGAAGACTGGCAACGGGCGCCGCTGTATCAGTTCTGCGTGTTTGTCGCGGCCCGGGAAATCGATCTGGTGTTGAGTTTCCATCATGCGATTCTCGATGGCTGGAGCGTCGCCACCCTCATGCGTGACCTGATCACGCTCTATACCTCGGAACCCGATACCGACGCACTGCCCGTGCTGACGACCACACCCGCCGACTTTGCCGCCCTGGAGCAGGACGCCATGACGTCCGACGTCCACCGGCACTTCTGGCGCGAATACCTGCACGACGCACCCGCCGCTTCCATGACCAGTTGGGTCTCCGTGGTCACCCCCGACCCGGCCCCACACCGCTCGGCCTGGCGGGAACTGCCCCCGGCCGACCTCGCGCGGCTCGAGGCGTTCTGCCGCGCCCAGGACCTGCCATTGCGCGCGGTCCTGCTGGCCGCCCACGGTTTCGCCCAAGCCATTCTGTCCAACCAGACGGAAGTGTTGTGTGGCGTCATCAGCCATGGTCGGCCGGAATTCGAAGATGCAGCCTCGGTGCTGGGCCTGTTCCTCAATACCCTGCCCATCCGCTTCAGTACCCAGGGCCGCAATTGGCTCGAAGTGATCCGCGCGCTGATCGCCCAGGAGCAACAGGTGTTCGCCCACCGGCGCTATCCGTTCGCCCTGATCCATCGCGAAACCGCCGTGGCCCTGGACGTGGTGTTCAACTACGTCGACTTCTATGTGCTCAAGGACATGCTGGCGCAGGACGAGGAAATCCTCACCGAATGGGACACCACGGAAGCCAGCAACTATGACCTGCTGACCACCGTGGGTCGCCATCCCGCCAACGGCTCGCTGATGCTGAAGATGGACTACTGCACGGCGCGGGTTGCCACCAGCCAGGTCGAGGCCTATGCCGATTACCTGCTGCGCACCCTGGAGCTGATGATCGCCGGGCCCGGTTCCGCGCCGAGCATACCGGCCTGGCTACCTGCCCCCGTCCAAGCCATGCCGACGGCGGTCACGCCAATGCCCCATGACAATCTGTCGTCCTTGTTGCTGGACCGCCTGGCGGGCCACGACGAGCAGATTGCCGTGAGCTTCGAGCAGACCCACTTGTCCTATCGCCAACTGAGCGACACCTGCGCGCAACTGGTGAGTTGGCTGCACCGACAGGGTATCGGCCAGGGCGATCGGGTGGCGATCATGATGCCCCGCTCGCCCGAACTGATCGTTGCCCTGCTCGGCGTCGTGCAGGCCGGCGCGGCGTATGTGCCGATTGACCTGAGCTATCCCCATGAACGTATCCGGCTGATTCTCGAAGACTCCCAGCCGAGCCTGCTGTTGTTCGCCGATGCGTCGGCCACCCTGGCGGCCACGCTGGCCGGCGAGACGGTCAAACGGCATTGGAACGACGTGGCCGCCGGGTTCGACGACGATCTGGCCCGCAGTCATGAGCTGGTCGCCCACATTGCCGCCGGCATCGCCGGCGAAGATAACGCCTACCTGCTCTATACCTCGGGCTCGACGGGACGCCCCAAGGGCGTGGCCATGCCGCACCGTGCACTGACCAATCTGGTGCTCTGGCAGAACCGCCAGCAGAACACCGGCATACCGTTGAAGACACTGCAGTACTCGCCCATTTCGTTCGACGTCTCGTTCCAGGAGATTTTCTCCACGCTATGCGGCGGTGCAGAGCTGGCCATGATCGACGAAGGGCTGCGCTATGACTTCATCCGGCTGCTGAAATTTATCCAGCTGCAAGACATCAATCGGCTGTTCCTGCCCTACGTCGCCTTCCAGGGACTGGCAGAAGTCGCCCAGCAACTCGATCTCCGCCCCGCCTCGCTGCGCCAGATCAGCGTGGCTGGCGAACAGCTGAAAATCACCGCCGAAATCCGCAACCTGCTGGATAGCCTCGACGATTGCCGAGTGGAAAATCACTACGGTCCGACCGAAGCCCATGTGGTCACTCGCCTGAAGCTGGAAGGCGCCGCGGCGTCCTGGCCGAGCATGCCGCCGATTGGCACCGCCATCGATGGGGTCCGCATGCATGTCTTGGATGCCACAGGCAACGCCTGCCCGGTCGGGGTCACGGGTGACTTGTTCATCGAAGGCATCTGCCTTGCGAACGGCTACTGGAATCGACCTGACCTGACTGACGAACGCTTCATCTATCGTCAGTTGGAGGGCAAGACCCGGCGTCTCTACGAAACCGGCGACATCGGGTTCTACCTGCCTTCGGGCGACCTCGTCTATCAGGGTCGCAGCGACGCGCAGGTGAAGATCCGCGGTTATCGGGTCGAACTGGGGGAAATCGAGGTGGCCATGCTCGGCTCCAGCCGGTTCGGTGCCGACATCCAGCAGGTGGCGGTCATCGACAAGGCGGCTGCGGACGGCGCTCGCTATCTGGTGGGCTTCGTCCAGGCCATGCCGGGGCGCGAGCCGGACCTGGATCAACTCAAGGCCGAGATGCGCCTGGCGCTGCCCGACTACATGGTGCCGAACACCCTGGTCGGCATCGCGCGGATCCCCCTTGGCCCCACCGGCAAGATCGACCGTCGGCAACTGCAGAAGATCGAGGTGCAAACCACCCTGCTGCGTCCGTTCACCGCGCCCAGGAATGCCACGGAAGACTTGTTGCAAGCCTATTGGCAAGAAGCCCTGGACCTGGAAGACATCAGCGTGCACGACAACTTCTTCGAGCTCGGCGGCAATTCGCTCAAGGCCGTGCAACTGGTGGCCATGCTGACCCGGCACCAGGGGCTGGAGCCGTCACTGTCCGACTTCATCCAGGCGCCGACCATTGCCGAATTCGCCCAGGTCCTGCAGCGGACCGACACCGCGTCCTCCGACACCGGCGCACTGGTGGACTTCAAGAATGCCAGCCGGGCGCCGACGCTGTTCCTGGTCCACCCCATCGGTGGGCATGTGCTGTGCTACGCCGCCCTCGCCCGGACCCTCAAGGATCAGGTTCATCTCTACGCGCTGCAAGCGCCAGGGACCTGGGATGCCCGTGAGCCGCTGCAATCGGTGCAGGCCCAGGCCGTTTGCTACGCGGACGCCATTGAACAGGTCGTGCCCCAAGGCCCGTTGAACATCGGCGGCTGGTCCTATGGCGGCATCGTGGCCTATGAGCTGGCGAGCGAGCTACGGCGGCGCGGACGGCGCCTGCACAACGTGTTCCTGCTGGACACCATCGTGCGCGTCAAACAGGGCGAGGTCCGGATAGAACGCAGCGAGTTCATGAACTGGTTCATGTGGGAATTGCTCAGCGGCGACGGCCAGAAGGAATACGACTACCAGGCCCTGGACTTCTCGTGCATGACCGACGAGGACGCCTTCGACGCAATCAAACAGCATGGTATCGAGCAAGGCATCTTCGACAACAACATCAGCCGCACGGCCTTGAAGCAATTGTTCCAGGTGTTCCATGCCAACTGGCAATCGCTGCTGGACTACCGCTTCCCGCCGATGGACCTGCCGATCACGCTGTTCGCCGCGGATGTCGAGTTGCCCGACGTGCTGCAGGCGCCCCATGAGCAGGTGGGCACCGCGTTTCACGACCCGTATCGCGGCTGGCGGACGATTGCGCCCCAGGTTCAGCGGGTGGCCGTGGAAGGCGACCACCTGACCATGATGCGCGAGCCGCACATCGAACGGGTGGGCGACATCATCCGCTCACGAATGGACTCGGCCCGGGCTGCACATGCCGGTGCCCTGGCGGCGTTGGCCTAGCAGTTGAATCTGTGGCGAGGGGAAATCCCCTCGCCACAATGATTCATACAAATCTCAAGTGAATAGCACCACGGAACAGGTGAAACCAACATGACAGAACCCAGGAAAGCCATCGTGGCGGGCGCCGGTATCGGTGGACTGACCGCGGCCATCGCCCTGCAACGAGCGGGCTGGCAGGTCAAGGTCTTCGAAGCGGCCCAGACGCTGCGCACCGGTGGCACCGGTTTGTCCATCATGGCCAATGCCATGGCGGCGCTGCATTCGATCGATGCCCATGTGCCGGTGGAACAGGCGGGCCAGGCGATCCGACAGTTTTTCTTCAAGAAGCACAACGGCCAGCCCATTACCCGCATGCCGATCCACGAGGTGGGCGAGCAACTGGGCCATCCCAATGTGAATATCCAACGCCCGTTGCTGCTGCGCGCCCTGGCCCAGCAGCTCGCACCCGACAGCCTGACCACCGGGTTGCGTTGCGTGGGCTACAGCCATCGCCCGGATGGCGTGACCGTACAGTTCGAAGATGGCAGCACCCAAGAGGCTGACCTGCTGATCGGCGCCGATGGCCTGAATTCGGTCATCCGCCAGCAGATGCTCGGTGAAACACCTACACGCCCTTCGGGCTATATCGCCTGGCTCGCGGTAACGCCGTTGCGCCATCCGGTGATGACCGAAGGCTACGTGGCCCATTACTGGGGGCGCGGCAAGCGGTTCGGGTTGTGTGACGTGGGGGATGGCCATGCGTACTGGTGGGGAACCTGCAACCGCGCCAATGCGGCGGATGACGCCTTGAACGTCAGTAAACAGGAAGTGCTCGGCGCCTATGCCGGCTGGGCACCGGAAGTCGTTGCCGCCATCGAGGCCACGCCCGAGAGCGCCCTGCTGAAAATGCATGCCCGGGATCGTCATCCCGTGAAGCAATGTCGCGACGGGCACGTGGTGCTGCTGGGCGACGCCGCTCACCCGATGCTGCCCAGCCTGGGCCAGGGTGCGGCACAGGCCATCGAGGATGCCGTGGTGCTTGCCAATTGCCTGGCACAGACGCCGGATCTAGGCAGCGCGTTGGCGCATTACCAGGCGTATCGACTTCCCCGGGCCAACGGGATCGTCAATGCCGCACGCTTCATGAGCGGCATCGAACAGGCCGAATCGACATTCGCCTGCTGGGCCCGGGAATGGTACTTCCGCCTGACGCCACAGAGCAGCTGGCGCAAAAAGAACCTCGACATCCTGTCGTTCAAGCCCGGCCTACAACCGGTCGCAGCCTACGTCAATGACTGAAATCGACTCGCGCATAGACAAAAAATGAAAAAAAATTCAAAAATAGGAGGCGTCCTACAGATTTGGAACTTTAATTCTGGACGTTTACCCCTAGAAAAAAAGCGCTATCGAGGCGTCGAAAACCAGGCACAAGAAGCAGCCAACGGCCCACCCGCTTCTATAACCTTATGTTTTTAGGGGTGAATTTTAAAATCAGCCAATCAGGCTGGCTAACCGTACTGACCAGGCATTTTGCAAAGGGAGAGGTTTTTGCCAGGAATCGTCAGCTAAAACAGGACCGTCGGACTGTCCCTGTTTTCCCTTACAGACTTTTCCTACATGAGAATGCTTAATAGTCCCACCGGCTGAATCGTTTTTCATGTGAATGGATTCACAGGTGATTTTGATCCTCAGGTCTTAAATCCAGAAAAGGCTTCAGCATTTTAGGAAGCGATCGGATTTTTCTTCGTCGACGGTCACTGAGATGCAAAGCAGTTTCGATATGCAGGATAAGCATATGAATCGACATGCGGTTTTTGGAGGTGCGCAAAACACGCACATCTACGCGGAGCTAGGAAAGCTGATTTCAAGTGTCGGACACGAGAGTTTCTTGACCAACATGCACCAACTGATCGAAACATCGGTGCCTGTCAGTCGACTCGAACTGAGTGAGTGGACAATTGACGATGCCCAGGCAACGGTCCTCGATGTGCAGTTGCTCGGGGATGCAGGCCAGCCGAAAAGCCCGCAGATGCAATCCGTCTGCCCTACCACTGCAATACAGCGCAACGACCACCCCCTGGTGAAACGGGTCCTGGAAGTGGACGACGCCCTGCTGATCCACCTGGGCGCACGGATGAAGAACGAAAGAGACAACAACTGCCTGGGTACTTCCCATCAATGCAGCCTGATTTCGCGCAAGGGCAATCGTCGCTGCGTGATCTCGTTGCACCGTCCCCAGGCACAGCGCGACTTTTCCCTGCAGGAACTGTCCTTTTTGAAATACCTCTCCGAGACGCTGTTGCCCTTGGGCGAGCGCCATGCCCATCTCAATCGGCAGTCGTCTATCAGGAGCCCGGGCAGTTCTACCTCGCATCCGCTGAACATTGCCGACCAGACACAGCTGCAACGGGATTTCGATGAGCGATTGAGCCCGTGTGACGTGACCCTTTCGGTGCGGGAAAAAGAGGTCTGCCTGGGGCTCCTGGCCGGCGGTACCGTCCCGGAGATAGCAGAAAAGCTGCAAGTCAAAAACAGTTCCATCGAAACCTACCTCAAACGCGCCGCCGCCAAGCTTGGCGTCAGCGGACGGCATGGGCTGGCGAAATGGATGATCGGATCCTGATGCGCACGCACGGGCAAGCACGGATCTAACCGAACCCCTGCCCGTGCCACCGGGGCCTGGCAGGCATCACGATGAGACAGGTCGATGCGTAAACTCCTGAGTCCCTTGACGGCCGCTACACTCCTGCTCGGCGGTTGCTCGCTGATCCCGGACTACCAGCGCCCCGATGCCCCCGTCGCCGCGCAATACCCCCAGACATCCGCCTACGCCCCGGCCCTGGTGGGCCCCGCCGCAGCCGATCAGGGCTGGCGAGACCTGTTCCATGATCCGGCGCTGCAGCAACTCATCGAGAGCGCATTGGTCAACAACCGCGACTTGCGCGTGGCGGCCCTGAACGTCGAGGCCTACCAGGCGCAATACCGGATCCAGCGCGCAGACATCTTCCCGGCGATCAGTGCCAACGGCACCGGCTCGCGCCAGCGGCTACCGAGCAGCCTGACGCAAACCGGCAAATCGGCCATCAGCAGCTCGTACTCCACCACGTTGGGCATCAGCGCCTATGAGCTGGACCTGTTCGGACGCATACGCAGCCTCAGCGACCAGGCGTCCCTCACCTATCTGTCCAGCGAAGAAGCCCGCCGCAGCACCCAGTTGAGCCTGGTGGGCAGTGTCGCCAGTGCCTACCTGACCTGGCGTGCCGACCAGGAATTACTGGCACTGACCCAGGACACGCTGCAGTCCTATGAACAAAGCCTGCGCCTGACAGAACGAAGCAATCAGGTGGGGACGGCCTCGGCCCTGGCCCTGAGTCAGTCACGCACCTCGGTGGAAGACGCCAGGGCCCGCCTGGCCCAGTTCCAGCGCCAGGTCGCCCAGGACTTCAACAATCTCACCTTGCTGGTGGGCACTTCGATAGCCGATGACCTGCCCGCTCGCCCCCTGGCCTCCGAGCTGCTGAGCGAGGTACCGGCCGGCCTGCCTTCGGACCTGTTGCAACGCCGCCCGGATGTGCTCGAAGCCGAGTACCTGCTGCAAGCAGCCAACGCCAATATCGGCGCGGCCCGTGCCGCCTTCTTCCCGAGCATCAGCCTGACCGCCAACGCCGGCACCTCGAGTAACGAGTTGTCCGGGCTGTTCAAGAGCGGGTCGGGCAGTTGGTTGTTCCAGCCCCAGATCAACCTGCCGATTTTCAATGCCGGCAGCCTTCGGGCGAGCCTGAACTATTCGAAAATCCAGAAGGATATCCGCGTCTCCCAGTACGAAAAATCGATCCAGACGGCTTTCCGGGAAGTCTCCGATGGTCTGGCGGCGCGCAAGACCTACAAAGAACAACTGGTCGCGCAGACCGATCTGGTACAAGCCAACCAGGACTACTACAGGCTGGCGGAGCGTCGCTATCGCATCGGCGTCGACAGCAGCCTGACGTTCCTCGATGCACAACGCTCGCTGTTCAGCGCCCGGCAGACCCTTATCGTCGATCGGCTGTCGCAACTGCTCGCCGAGGTCAATCTGTACAAGGCGCTGGGTGGGGGTTGGGTCGAACGCACAAACACCATGACTGTGAGGTGAATGAAGATGGACACATTCGAACCTGGAACACTTGTCCGTTTACGCTCGGGAGGCAAGACCATGGTGGTCAAGCCTGCCTCGTCGATCGCCCAGTTGCCCGACACCCTGCTGCTGCTCTGCGAGTACCGGGCCAAGAATCGACTGGTGCAGGGGTTCTATGCCGTGCGCGACCTGATCCCGGCGCCCACAGTCCCCGATGGAGAAAGAACCTGACCTTGCTTGGGCATTCAACATCTGTGCAAGCCGACCCATCGCCATCGCGAGCAGGCTCGCTCCTACAGGGGGGGTCGGGGTGTAAGCAGCATTTGCATACGCCCTTTTGGAGCCGGCCCTGCCCTAATGCCAGTCAGTTAAGAATCAAACGACACAAACCCTGTGGGAGCAAAGCTTGCTCGCGATAGCAAAAGATCAGTCGACATTGGTTGATGACTGACTTACCGCAATCGCGAGCAAGCTTTGCTCCCACAGGTTTGTGGCTTACTGATCGGCATGAGGGCTTGCCCGCGATGATGGCGGCATACTCAACACCTTTGTGACAGACCCTCCGCTTTCAAAGGTCGCGGCGTCAATGGAACGTTACTTTCCCAAGCAAGGTTCCTGACCGCTGATCAGGTAGTTCAGCTTTTTGACACTTCCCCGACATTCGGTCACAACTTTCCCGCTCCGTCAGGTCATAACCCTGTGGTCGCCGATGGAATATTGGCATCTACCGTGGTTCCAGCCCGATACGGAGATAAGCTCATGATTTTCAACGTACAAAATTTTGGCGCCAAAGGAGACGGTATTACCGATGACACCGCGGCCATCCAGGCAGCGATTGACGCGGCGGCAGCGGCAGGCGGGGGGCAGGTGTATGTCCCAGCCGGGACCTACATCGTTTCGGCCGGCGAGGAACCTTCCGATGGTTGCCTGATGCTCAAGAGCAACGTCCACCTGTATGGCGACGGCATGGGCGAAACCACCGTCAAGGTGGCCGACGGTTCCGACACCAAGATCACCGGCGTCATCCGCTCCGCCTATGGCGAAGAGACCCATGATTTCGGCATCAGCCAACTCACCATCGATGGCAACCGCGACCACACCACCGGCAAGATCGACGGCTGGTTCAACGGCTATATTCCCGGCCAAGAAGGCTACGACTCCAACGTCACCATCGACAGCGTCGAAATCAAGGACTGCTCCGGGTACGGCTTCGACCCCCACGAACAGACCGTCAACATGGTCATCAAGAACAGCGTGTCCCATGGCAATGGCCTGGACGGCTTCGTGGCCGACTTCCTCAGCGACAGCACCTTCGAAAACAACGTTGCCTACGACAATGACCGGCACGGTTTCAACGTCGTCACCAGCACCCACGACTTTACCCTCACCAACAACGTCGCCTATGACAACGGCGGCAACGGCATCGTGGTGCAGCGCGGCAGCGAGAACATCCCCTCCCCCAGCAACATCACCATCACCGGTGGCGAGGTGTACGGCAACGGCGCCGAAGGGGTGCTGATCAAGCTGTCCAGCGACGTGACGGTCACCGGCGTCGACATCCACGACAACGCCAGCGCCGGGGTACGCATCTACGGCAGCAACCACGTCGAGATCATCGACAACACCCTCAACAACAATTCACTGGGCGGTGCCGTCCCCGAGATCATCATCCAGTCCTACGACGACACCCAGGGCGTCTCCGGCAAGTACTTCAACGGCAGCGACAACACGATCCAGGGCAACCTCATCAGTGGCAGCGACCTGTCGACCTATGGCGTGGCCGAGCGTAACGAAGACGGCACCGATCGCAACGCGATCATCGCCAACACCATCAGCCACACCAGCAAGGGCGCGACGCTCGTCTATGGCGATGGCAGCTACGTCAGTGCCACGGAACCGATGACCACCGTACAAGGCACGGCCGGTAACGATACGCTGCTGGGCACCAGCGCCAGCGAGATCTTCTACGGCGGCGCCGGCAACGACACCATCAACGGCGCAGCCGGCGGCGATATCCTGGTGGGCGGCGCGGGCGTCGATAAACTCACCGGCGGTACCGGTGCCGATACGTTCCGCTTCGCCAGTCAGTCCGACAGCTACCGCAACGCGACCACCAGCTTCGATGACACCATCACCGACTTCGACGTCACCCAAGACAAGATCGACCTCGCCGGCCTGGGCTTTACCGGCCTGGGCAACGGCCGTGGCGGCACCCTGCAGATCAGCTACAGCGCCAGCAATGACCGCACCTACATCAAGGATTTCGACGCCGACGCCAGCGGCAATCGCTTCGAGCTGATTCTCTCCGGCAACCTCGCCAGCACCCTGACGGCCAACAACTTCATCTTCAACCGGGTGGTCACCGGCACCAGTGGCAACGACTCGCTGGCGGGCAGCGATTCGGCCGACACCCTGCTCGGCCTGGCGGGCAACGACAGCCTCAATGGCGGCGCCGGCGACGACAAGCTCGATGGTGGCGCCGGCATGGATACCCTCACCGGCGGTGCCGGGGCGGATACCTTCGTGTTTTCCAACCGCCTGGACAGCTACCGCAACTACAACACCGGCGGCGCCAACCTGGGCGATCTGATCACCGACTTCAACGTCGCTTCCGACAAGATCGACCTGTCGGCCCTGGGCTTCACCGGCCTGGGAGATGGCAAGAACGACACCGTGTACCTGGTGCTCAACAGCGCCGGCACCAAGACTTACATCAAGTCCCTGACCGCCGACGCCAATGGCAACCGCTTCGAAGTGGCCTTGGACGGCAATTACCTGAACACGCTGACCAGTGCCAACTTCGTGTTCGCGACGACGTCGCCGACCAACCATGCGCCGGTGGTGGCGACGCCGTTGCTGGACCAGAATGCGACGGAGAACACACCATTCAGCTACGTCGTTCCCGCCACCAGTTTCAGCGATCCGGACAACGACAGCCTCAGCTACACCGCCAAACTGGCCGACGGCAGCGCCCTGCCCAGCTGGCTGGTGTTCGACGCCGCCACGCGCACCTTCAGCGGTACGCCAAGCGACACTGCCTCGGGTACCTATTCCATACAAGTCACCGCCACGGACGGCAGCAACGCCACTGTCAGTGACAGTTTCACCCTTGCCGTACAGGACGTACCCACCTCAGTCATCATCAATGGCACGCCGAACAACGACACGCTGACCGGCACCGCGGCCAACGAGCAGCTGTTCGGTGGCGCCGGGAACGACACACTCAATGGCGGCGCCGGGAACGACATCCTGGTGGGCGGTACCGGGGTGGACAAACTCACCGGCGGCGCGGGTGCCGACGTGTTCCGCTATACCTCGAAGCTCGACAGCTACCGCACCAGCTCCACCAGCGCCAGTGACCAGATCCTCGACTTCGATGTGGCCGCCGACAAGATCGACGTCTCGGCGCTCGGCTACACCGGCCTGGGCAACGGCCTGAATGGCACCTTGCAACTGACCTACAGCGCCTCGACCAACCGCACCTACCTCAAAGACCTGACCGTCGATGCCAACGGCAACCGTTTCGAAGTGTCGCTGGCGGGCAATCTGGTCAGCAGCCTGACGGCCAGCCACTTCGTGTTCGCCGACCAGAACAGCCCCGGCAACGTGGCGCCGGTCGTGGCCATCCCGCTCCTCGACCAAAATGCCAGTGAAAGCACGCCGTTCCGCTACACCGTGGCCCACGACAGCTTCACCGATGCCAACCAGGACGTATTGACCTACACCGCGACCCTCGCCGACGGCAGGGCCCTGCCCGCGTGGCTGACGTTCAATGCCACCAGCCTGACCTTCAGCGGCACACCGACCAGCACCGCGTCCGGTAGCTATGACGTACTGGTCAAGGCCACCGATCCTTCAGGCGCCTCGGTCAGCGACAACTTCGCCCTGGTGGTCGCCGACGCCCCGGCCAACACCATCACCGGGACCAACGGCGCCGAGACCCTCAACGGTACGGCCGGCGCGGACCTGATCCTGGGCCTGGGCGGCGACGACACGATCAAGGCCGGCACCGGCGCGGACATCGTCGATGGCGGTGCCGGACGCGACTCCCTGTACGGTGGCGACGGCGCCGATACCTTTCGCTACACCAACGTGCTCGACAGCTACCGCGACTACGACACCGGCGGCGTGACGGCCACCGACACGGTCTATGACTTCACCGTGGGCGTGGACAAGATCGACGTGTCCAGCCTGGGCTTCATCGGTCTCGGGGACGGCACCAACGGCACCCTGTACATGACCCTGAACTCGGCCGGCGACAAGACCTACATCAAGTCCGCCGAAGCCGACGCCGATGGCAACCGCTTCGAGATCGCCCTCAGCGGCAACTACCTCAACACCCTGACCGCCAGCGATTTCGTGTTCGGCGAGCGTGCCCAGCAAGACATCCTCTACCTGCCGACCCTCGGTCAATCCAATGCACGCCTGCTGCGCATGACCGAGGACGACGATCAATCCGGCACCTCCATGCTGGTCAACGACCTGGACCGCTACACCACTTACGATGTGCGCAGCCAGTTCACCGACGCCGACGGCAATGGCATCGACATCGCGGTGGGCGGCAGCACCGTCAATGGCTTGTCGACACTGAGCCCCGAAGAGCTGAAGTTGTGCTGGTGGCTGACCGACACCAACCAGCCCGGGCCCGCGCTGTTGCGCGCCGTGACGTTGCTGAAGGATCAGCTCACCGAACTCAAGTCCATCGATAACGTCACCATGGGCATTATCTGGGGCCAGGGCGAGGAAGCCGCCCAGGAGATCGCTCGCGCCACCGACAAGCAGGCTGCGGCCGCTGCCTACAAAACCGCGACGCTGAAGGTGTTCGACTACCTGCATGCCCAGTTCGGCAATTTCAGCGTGTACCTGATGGAAACCGGTCACTACGAACAGGACGCAGCGCGGGCCCGTGGCTATTCCGAGGACAAGATTGCTTCGATTGTCGAAGGTGTCGGTTATGTCCGCGCCGCCCAGGAAGCCATGGCCGCCGAGCGCGCCGACGTCAAGCTGGCGGTGGACTACACCGACCTGCCATTGCGCTACGAAGTCGATCCGCTGGTGTACCCCGACGACGTCTGGCATCTGCACGAGGAATCGGCGGAAATCGTCGGCCAACGACTGGCCGACTACATCGCCGATGACCTGGGCTTCCATGGCAATCCCAACGACAACAACAGCGTGCAGGACATCTTCGACCACGCCAACCAGGGCGGGATGATCACGGGTACCGACCAGGCGGACACCTTGGTGGGCACCTCGGGCAACGATACCCTGGACGGTGACCTGGGAGCGGACAGCTTGACCGGTGGCGATGGCAACGACATCTACGTGGTCGATAACGCGTTCGACAGCGTGGTGGAAACCAACACCTCGGCCTCGCAGATCGATACGGTAAAGGCCTCGGTCAGTTGGACCCTGGGGGCCAATCTCGAGAACCTGGTGCTCACCGGCGTCTCGGATATCGATGGCACCGGCAATGAACGACGCAATTTCATCACCGGCAATAACGCCGACAACGTGCTCGACGGTGCCGCGGGCAACGACAGCATGAGCGGCGGCGATGGTGATGACACGTACTATGTCGACAATACCGGCGACACGGTGATCGAAACCAACAGCAATCCGCTGACCGGAGGCATCGACAGCGTGCACAGCCGCCTGGCGAGCTACACCCTCACCAGCAACGTCGAGAACCTGTACATCGACACCCCCGACGCGGCCAACGGCACGGGCAACGCATTGGACAATACGCTGTTCGCCGGGGCCGGTAACAATGTGCTGGATGGGCGTGAAGGCAATGACACGGTGTCTTTCGCGCAGGCGCTGGCCGGGGTCACCGTGACCCTCTCGACGTCCGCGCAACAGAACACCGTAGGCTCGGGCCTCGATACGTTGAAGAACGTCGAGAACCTGACCGGCAGTGCCTACGCCGACACCCTGACCGGCAACAGCGCCGGAAACATCCTGGATGGCGGTGCCGGCAACGATACGCTGGTGGGAGGCTCGGGGGATGATCGGCTGATCGGGGGGGCCGGCACCGACAACCTCACCGGTGGCACCGGCGCGGACACTTACGTGTTCAATGCGCTGGCAGACATGGGTACCGGCGCGGCGCGCGATGTGATCAACGGCTTCAAGAGTGCCGAACTGGACCACTTGGATCTCACCGGCCTGGACGCCAACCCGTTGACCGCCAATATCGATGCCTTCACTTTCATTGGCAGCAACGCCTTCGACGCCACCAACGCCACCGGTCAGCTGCGCTTTGCCGACGGCATTCTCTACGGCAGCGTCAACGCCGACGCTACCGCCGAGTTCGAGTTCGAACTGGTCGGCGTCAAGGAACTGCACGCCAGCGACTTCACGGCGTGAACTTTATGTGAGGGCTGGGCATGTCCGAATGCCAGTCAGTTAGCCATAAACCTGTGGGAGCAAAGCTTGCTCGCGATTGCAGTAAATCAGTCAGCAACAATGTCGACTGGTCTGTCGCTATCGCGAGCAAGCTTTGCTCCCACAGGTTTCCGCGCCGTTCGATTAGGGCAAGCCCACTCCCACAGGGGCTCAGTGGTGTAAGCAAATCCAGCATTCACCCAGGAACCATTGTGGGAGCGAGCCTGCTCGCGATGGCGGCCGTCCATCGAACCTCAATGGAGCGGCCGCCCCGCGATCGTCAGAGCGCCTCGCGCCCCGGTACTCCGTCCACCAACCGCAGGATCCCCAGCGGATTGGCATTTTTCAGAGGTTCCGGCAGCAGGTTGTCGGGGTAGTTCTGGAAGCACACCGGCCGCAGGAAGCGGTCGATGGCCAGGGTTCCCACCGACGTGCCACGGGCATCGGAGGTGGCCGGGTAAGGGCCGCCGTGGACCATCGAATCACACACCTCGACACCCGTCGGGTAACCGTTGAGCAGGATCCGGCCGACTTTCTGCTCCAGCAACGGCGTCAGTTCGCTGAACCGCTCGAAATCACCCGGCTCGCCGATCATGGTCGCGGTCAGTTGGCCGTGCAGGCCGTTCAGTGCGGCGCTGAGTTGCGCCTGGTCGGCCACTTCGACGAACACGGTGGTCGGACCAAACACCTCTTCCTGCAACGCCTCGTCCCCTTCGATCAACAAACTGGCGTCAGCCTTGAACAGCTGCGGCTGGGCCTGGTTGCCTTCCTGTGCGCGCCCGGCCAGGTGCTCGATGCCCGGGTGGGCCAGCAACTTCTGCAAGCCCTTGCCATAACTCTGCAAGGTACCGGCATTGAGCATGGTTTGTGGCGCCTGGTCACCGATCAGCGCGGCGACCTGCTGGGTAAATGCAGTGAACTGCGGCGAGCGGATCCCAATCACCAGGCCCGGGTTGGTGCAGAACTGGCCGCAGCCCATCACCACCGAAGCGGTCAGGTCGCGAGCAATACTGTCGGCGCGGGTCGCCAGCGCTTCAGGCAGGATGATCACCGGGTTGATGCTCGACATCTCGGCAAACACCGGGATCGGCTGTGGGCGCGCGGCGGCCATGTCGCACAGGGCACGCCCACCCCGCAGGGAACCGGTGAACCCCACGGCTTGGATCGCCGGGTGCTTGACCAGCCACTCACCGACCCCACCGCCGTAGATCATGTTGAAGACACCGGCCGGCATCGCGGTTTTTTCGGCGGCGCGGATGATCGCGTCGGCCACCCACTCGGCTGTCGCCATATGGCCGCTGTGGGCCTTGAACACCACCGGGCAGCCGGCCGCCAGGGCCGACGCGGTGTCGCCACCGGCCGTGGAAAAGGCCAACGGAAAATTACTGGCGCCGAACACCGCCACCGGCCCCAGGCCGATGCGGTACTGACGCAGGTCCGGGCGCGGCAGCGGTTTGCGCTCCGGCAAGGCGCGATCGATACGCGCCCCATAGAAATCACCGCGGCGCAGGACTTTGGCGAACAGGCGCATCTGCCCGCTGGTACGACCACGCTCACCCTGGATACGTGCAGCGGGCAACGCGGTTTCACGGCAGACCACGGCGACGAACTCATCGCCCAAGGCGTCCAGCTCATCGGCAATGGCCTCGAGGAACTCGGCCCGGCGCACCGCGCTCAGGCTGCGGTAGGCCGGATAAGCTGCAGCCGCCGCCTTGGCGGCTGCATCGACCTCTTCGGCCGTAGCCTGGATGAAATCACCCGGCAAGGCTTCGCCAGTGCTGGCGTCGAGGCTCTGCAGACGCGTCTGGCCGGCCGCGCTGCGCGCCCCACCGATGTAGTTGTGACCAAGGATCTGGTTCATCGCAAGTCTCCTCTTAAAGTGTGCCGATAGTACCCGGGTTGAACACCGCGTCCACCGGGGCAATGCCGTTGACCAGCGGTGCGCCGAATTCGGCCTGGCTGATTTCGAACACATCCCCCGGCTGGGTACGGATGCCATCGGCGAACGACAGGGTCGCGGTACCGAAGAAGTGCACGTGCACATCCCCCGGACGCAGGAACTGACTGTACTTGAAATGGTGGAATTCCAGGTTTTCGAGGCTGTGGCACATGTTGGCCTCGCCGCTGAGGAATTCGTTCTGCCACAGCACTTCGCCGTTGCGCAGGATACGACTGGTCCCGGATAGATGTTGAGGCAATTCACCGACACGAAGTTCCGGACCAAAGCTGCAGCTGCGCAGTTTCGAATGGGCCAGGTACAGGTAATTCTTGCGCTCCATGACGTGGTCGGAAAACTCGTTGCCCACCGCGAAGCCCAGGCGATAAGGCTTGCCGTCGAGACCGATGACGTAGAGGCCGCTGATTTCCGGCTCCTCGCCGGCGTCTTCGGCGAACGGCGGCAACGGGAACGGATGACCCGGACGGACGACGATGCTGCCGTCGCCCTTGTAGAACCACTCCGGTTGCACGCCGGCCTGGCCGGCCTGGGGTTTGCCACCTTCGACGCCCCACTTGAAGATGCGCATGGTGTCGGTCATCGCGGCCTCGTCGCCAGCCTGCTGGTGCATCTTGTCCCGGGCCGAAGCACTGCCGAGGTGGGTCAGGCCGGTGCCGCTGACCAGCAAGTGCGCCGGGTCCGGGTGATCCAGCGGCGGCAGGATGCGCAGCTCAGCGAGCAATCGCGGGTAATCATGGTCGGCGCCGAATCCGAGGCCAATGACCTGCTGTTCAAGTTTCACACCCGCCTCGATGGCCGCCAGCGCCAGCTCACGCACGGTCGTCGCGCACTGCACTTCCCGCACCCGGTCGCCGTCGACCACACCGACGCGGCGCTCACCGTTATCCAATTCGAACTGAACTAAACGCATGGTTTTCTCCTGTAAACACAACTCAAATACAGCGCCAGGCCCCTGTGGGAGCGAGCCTGCTCGCGATGACGGCGGCACATTCAACAGGGATGCAAGCTGACCCGACGCTATCGCGAGCAGGCTCGCTCCCACAGTGGATCGGGGCGCCTCCCCGGAATCAGGTACGCGTCGCCCCCCGCGCACTGGCCGCGAACTGGTCCGCTGGCAGCACATGCTTGCGCTCCAGCAGGCGATACACCACGCCGGTCAACACCAGGCCGAACACCATCACACAGGACAGGAAGTACAGCCCCGATGCCAGGTTACCGGTGTATTCCTTCAGCGCACCGATCACGAACGGCCCGATGTAGCCACCCAGGTTACCCACCGAGTTGATCAACGCAATGCCCGCCGCCGCACTGGCGCCGGCAAAGAATCGTCCCGGCAAGGTCCAGAACACCGCCGTGCAGGAAAACAGTGCAAACGCCACCAGGCACAGCGCCGCCAGTTGCAGCACCGGCACCGACAGCCAGGCGCTGAGGAACAGCCCCATGGCGCCCAAGACATAGAGCACGGCCAGGTGGCCGTAGCGATCATTCAAGCGGTCGGAGCTGCGAGGAATGATCAGCAACCCGACGATGCCAAAAATATAAGGCACCGAAGACACGAAACCGGTCACCAGGTCACTGCCGCCAAACTGTTTGATCAGCGTCGGCAACCACAGGCCCAGACCATAGATACTCAGGGTCACCGGCAGGTAGAACAGCGCCAACAGCAAGACCCGTTTGTCCTTCAGGGCGTGCAGCGGATTACCGTGACGGGTCTGGCCGTACTCCTGCAAATCCTTTTTCAATTCCCCGGTCAGCCAGTCCTTCTCGGCCTGGTCCATCCACTTCACCTGTTGCGGGCCATCCGGCAGGTAGCGTAATACCGGCCAGGTCAGCAGCACCGCCGGCAGGCCGATGACAATGAACAACCACTGCCAGCCGTGCAGGCCCAATACGCCGTCCATGCCCAACAAGCCGCCGGACACGGGACCGGTGATCATCATGGCGATGGGTTGGGACAGAATGAATAGGCCCAGGATCTTGCCGCGATGGCGAACCGGGAACCATTGGGTGATGTAGTACAGCACGCCGGGGAAGAAACCGGCTTCGGCCGCGCCGAGCAAGAAGCGCATCACATAGAAGCTGTGGGGGCCCTGCACAAAGGCCATGCCGATGGTGATGGCGCCCCAGGTGATCATGATCCGGGCGAACCAGCGCCGGGCACCGAAGCGCTCGAGCATCAGGTTGCTGGGAATCTCCAGCAGGAAATAACCGATGAAAAACAGCCCTGCGCCCAGGCCGTAGGCGGCATCGCCGATACCCAGGTCGGCCCCCATGTGCAGCTTGGCAAAGCCCACGGCAGAGCGGTCGACATAGGCGATCAGGTACAGCAGGATCAGGAAGGGAATCAGCTTCAGCGTGATGCGACGGATAAGCCGCAATTCCTGGCTCATGGGACCGGTCTCCGATTGTTGTTGTTATGGAACCTCGGGGGATTTCTCTCGCAAATGCACGCCAGGACAATCCCTCCATTGAGCCGGACTATATAGTAATACTATTTACCCAACAACACTTCCAAACCGTGTAAATTGCGCTTATGTTACGCTTCATCCTGAACAATATAGTCATACAATAAGAGAATCGATCATGGCTGATAAAAAACCCTCCCTGCGCTCGGCCCAATGGTTTGGCACCGCCGACAAAAACGGCTTCATGTACCGCAGCTGGATGAAAAATCAGGGCATCGCCGACCATCAATTCCATGGCAAGCCGATTATCGGCATCTGCAACACCTGGTCGGAACTGACCCCGTGCAACGCGCATTTCCGGCAGATCGCCGAGCACGTCAAGCGCGGCGTGATCGAAGCCGGGGGCTTCCCGGTGGAATTCCCGGTGTTCTCCAACGGCGAATCGAACCTGCGCCCTACCGCCATGCTGACCCGCAACCTGGCGAGCATGGACGTGGAAGAGGCGATTCGCGGCAACCCGATTGACGGCGTGGTGTTGCTCACCGGCTGCGACAAGACCACCCCCGCCTTGCTGATGGGCGCCGCCAGTTGCGACGTACCGGCCATCGTCGTCACCGGTGGCCCCATGCTCAACGGCAAGCACAAGGGCCAGGACATCGGTTCAGGCACGGTGGTCTGGCAATTGAGCGAACAGGTGAAGGCCGGCACCATCACCCTCGACGATTTCCTCGCGGCCGAGGGCGGCATGTCCCGCTCGGCCGGCACCTGCAACACCATGGGGACCGCCTCGACCATGGCCTGTATGGCCGAAGCCCTCGGCACGTCACTGCCCCATAACGCCGCGATTCCGGCCGTGGACGCGCGCCGCTATGTGCTGGCCCACATGTCCGGCATGCGTGCGGTGGAAATGGTCCGCGAGGACCTGAAGCTGTCGAAGATCCTGACCAAGGAAGCCTTTGAAAACGCCATCCGCGTCAACGCCGCCATCGGCGGCTCCACCAACGCGGTGATCCACCTCAAGGCCATCGCCGGGCGCATCGGCGTGCAACTGGAGCTGGACGACTGGACACGCATCGGTCGTGGCGTGCCGACCATTGTCGACCTGCAACCCTCGGGACGCTTCCTGATGGAAGAGTTCTACTACGCCGGTGGTTTGCCCGCCGTACTGCGGCGTCTCGGTGAAGCCAACCTGATCCCCCACCCGAACGCCCTGACCGTCAACGGCAAGAGCCTCGGCGAGAACACCAAGGACGCCCCGATCTACGGCAAGGACGAAGTCATCCGCACCCTGGACAACCCGATCCGCGCCGACGGCGGTATCTGTGTGCTGCGCGGCAACCTGGCGCCATTGGGGGCGGTGCTCAAGCCCTCCGCCGCCACCGCCGAACTGATGCAGCATCGCGGTCGTGCGGTGGTGTTCGAGAACTTCGACGAGTACAAGGCGCGGATCAACGATCCGGAACTGGATGTGGATGCCAGCTCGATCCTGGTGATGAAGAACTGCGGGCCCAAGGGTTATCCGGGCATGGCCGAAGTGGGCAACATGGGCTTGCCGGCCAAGCTGCTGGCCCAGGGCGTGACCGACATGGTGCGGATTTCCGACGCTCGCATGAGCGGCACCGCCTATGGCACCGTGGTGTTGCATGTGGCACCGGAGGCCGCGGCCGGCGGTCCGCTTGCAGCGGTGAAGGAAGGTGATTTCATCGAGCTGGATTGCGCCAGCGGCCGCCTGCACCTGGACATTTCCGACGCCGAACTCGCCGCCCGCCTGGCCGACCTGGCCCCGCCACAGCAGCTGCTGGTGGGTGGCTACCGCCAGCTGTACATCGACCATGTGCTGCAAGCGGACCAGGGCTGCGACTTCGACTTCCTGGTGGGCTGCCGCGGCGCCGAGGTGCCGCGACACTCTCATTGATCCCACCAAATCCCTGTGGGCTTTTGTGGGAGCTGAGCTTGCTCGCGATAGCGGTGTAACAGACAACAGAGATGTTGACTGGAAGGGCCTCATCGCGAGCAAGCTCAGCTCCCACAAAGCCCCACAAGGGATTTGTGTCCACCTCAAAATCGCACTAGCGACCCGCCCTCGCTGCGCCTGCTATCATGCGCAGCATCTCCCCCACCGGATCGCGCCGTACCCCATGGATTACCGCAAACCCTCCGACCGCAAAAGCATGCACGCGCGCATCGTCCAGGAACTGGGCATGCAGATCGTGTCCGGACGCTTCAAGCCCGACGACAAGTTACCTGCCGAAGCCTTGCTGTGCGAAGAATACGCCGTGAGCCGTCCGGTCCTGCGTGAAGCCACCCGGGTGCTGGTCGCCAAGGGCCTGGTGTATTCGCGGCCGCGAGTGGGCACGGTGGTCAAGGCCCGGCGGGAATGGCACATGCTTGATCCGGATGTGCTGCACTGGCTGATGCAGAGCAGCCCACAGAACGAGTTCTTCGGCTTGCTGACCAGCGTGCGCAGCATCATCGAACCGGCCGCCGCCGCCCTGGCCGCACAGTTCGCCACCGACGCCGACATCGCCGCCATCCGCGAAGCCTACGAGCGCATGGACGCGGCACCGACGCCCGAAGCGCTGTTGCAACCGGACCTGGATTTCCATAGCCGGATCGCCGACGCCACCCACAATGACCTGCTCGCCAACCTGTGCAACATGTTGTCGGTGGCCATCGCCGAAGCGCTCAAGCATTCCAACCAGCGCCCCAACCTGCATGAACTGGCGATGCCACGGCACAAGGCGATCCTCACCGCCATCGAGAATCGCGACGCCCTCGGCGCCCGCCATGCGACGTTGGTGCAACTGGACGACGCCCGCAGCGCACTGAACGTGGTACTGGGCAACGACCCCAGCTGATCCCCCGCTAGTGTTGCCGAACAGCCCCGGCACACTTCCTCCCGGGCACGGTGGTATCTATCTACCACCCACACCGGACTGAGCAGTCGATACTTTTCAAGCCGTCATCCCGACGGCCATGTTTTGTGAAAAGGACTTCTCATGACCACCCCCTCCGCCGCCGGCTCGATCCCCGCGCTGGCCCAAAGCGTCAGTCTGCACTTTGCCAGTCGCCCGACCTTCGAACAGGTCGCCCGACGCATGCTCGAACAAGCGATCAAGCAAAGAGACCCCTGGCTGAAGATCGACCTCTCCAAGACCCAATTGGCAATGCCAGACCCGGCCACGCGCGGTTGGCATTTCCAGCCTTTGATGTCCGCAGTCCTCGATTACCTGGCCAGCGGCACGCCCCCGGACTTCGACCCACAGGGCGCGCTTGACTGTTTTCTCTCCGACAGCCCGCCACGCCGCCTTTGGTCAGGCGCTCGGGGACTGGACATGCAGCTCATCAAGAAATCCATACTTGAACTGGCCTGGACCCTGCCGATCGGGTTGGAGGATGCGCTGGTCCGTTACTGGAACGAGGACATCGACAGCGGTGACCAGACCACTACAAGTGGCCGAACCAGCCGCTGGTGCTGGCTCAGCGATGTACTCAGGAACACACTGAGTATCCGTGGGCTGCAACAACCCGGGCTCACGGATACGGCACGGGAAGCCCTGGACCAGATCGTCCGTTGGCCGGACCGGGCGCTGCGCTTTTGTCGCAACCGACAGGCACCGGTGTACGCCTACAGCCTGGAGACCCGGCTCACCCAGGGCACCCACAGCAGCGTGCTGGTCGGCAGCGATATCCTCCTGGTTCGCGTCACGAGGGGCACCACCGAATTCCTGCTGTGCAGCCCCGGCAGCGCCGTGCGGTCCTTTACCTCCCTGGAAGCCTTCAATCAGCATTGGGGCGAGTCGATTGCAGGCCAATACACCGTCGACACCATCACCTGCCAACGCTACGAGATCAGCGACAACGTCTTCGAGCGCCAGGCGGCGATGTTGCTGGAGCAGCAATTGGCCGACTTGAAAGCTGTACAACTGCCAGCCCGGATCGACCTGCCGGAGCTGAAACGCCTCTACGCCGACTTGAGCGACCCGGCGCGCTCCCTGCTGGAGACTCCCCGGCCGTCGCCCGACACGTCGGCACGCCTTGGGCCGCTGTTGCCCGAATGGCTGAAAGACGCCTCCATCGTCGACCAGACGACCTTCCAGCACTACAGCCTGGCCCTGGCCAGCGCGAAAAAACGCCATCAGGGCCAGACCTTCCTCAGCGACATCGACGACATCAGGGCCTTTACCGCCGACGCCCTGCTCAACCACCTGCGGGATACCAATGACAAGCGACCGGACAAGCTGCCAACGAGCCGCTACCAGCCCGACGATGTGGTGCTGACGTTCAGTGTTTCGGCGGGCTATCCCGGGACCATCGGTCTCACCGAGAAGCGGCAGATGAGCCTGACCGAACTGGCCATCCACAATCTCGTCGCCCGCCCCAGCGGCACCTTCACCCTCAGCCATTGCCTGGGCCAGACGCTGCCGGCCTGGCTGACGCCGGGTTTCATAACCGGCTTGATCGAACAGGTCGATATTGGCGCGACCTATCCTAGCTATCTGCAACAGCACTTGCTCGGCGATTCGCCCCAGGCGCAGAACCGGCAACGGATCTTCGCCGAGCAGCTCCCGGCGCAACTGATGCTCGAGGCGTTGAAGCAGAAGCTGAACCGCGAGAACGGCGTGACCCTCCAAGGTCTGCGGTTGCTGGAGGCCGTCCTGCAACCCGACGCGGCGAGCCAGCAGGTCGAGGGTCGCCCGGCGGTGATTCGCCACCTGGCTTTGCTGCGCAAGCCCCAGGCACAGCCCGATATCGTGACCAACATGTTCGTCATCGAAGCGCAGGACGTCGCCACCGGCCCGCACCTGTTGTATCGGCCGCTCTACGCGCCCTCGCTGCAAGAATTCCCCACGCGCGAAGCGCTGTTGCAGGCCATCGCCGCCACCGGAAGTCTGCAGGACAGCATCCTGACCTGGCTGCCCGACTCCGCACGCCCGATCTACGCCAACGGTGGTTTCCTGGAACCCCATATCGTGCGGTTCTTCAGCGGTGACGAATTCAGTGTTCCCGACAAACCCGCCCCAGCTACCCTCGCCGTCGACGACACCCGCGGCGAACTAATGCAATCGCTGCAGGAGGGCGAGCTGATGCAGTACCTCTACGGCTGCAACGCCCAGGCCCTGGTCACCCAGGCCGACCGGGACTCGGTATCCAACAGCGAGAGCCGCTGGGCGGTGCTGCTCGAAGGTGGCGGCCTGTTGTTCAACACGCTGCTGTTTCCTTTGCTGCGCGGCCCGGCCATGACCACCGTCTGGCTCTGGAACCTGATGGCCAGCGCCCAACAGGACATTCCGGCGCTGACCGGTGAGGACCCGGTGGCCCGGGAGCTGGCGGCCGTCGATCTGCTCGTCAACCTGGCCCTGTTGGTGAGCCAGTTGCCCGCAGGTCACGGGCCTGCGACGCGTGCGAGCGTGCCCGAGTCGATAAAGGAGCAGGCCATGCGCCCTCCAGCGCCCCGCGCCATCGCCGAGCAGTGGCCTGCACCGGAGGCGCCTACCCTCGTGGAGGGCACTGTCACCTTGCCCGACGCCCACACCGATACCGGCAGCGGACGCCTGGATTTCAATTTCGCCAGGGCCAGTGGTCGCCTGACGCCGGTACTTCAGGCCAGGCTGCAGCGCTTGCAGGTCTCGCCTCCCGCTTCCCCGCTCGCACCGATTGAGAACGGTCCCTACAAGGGCTTGTATGTGATCGATAATAAATGGCATGCCAAGGTTGAAGGTGCCCTGTATCGGATCACGCCTGAAGCGGGTGGCAGCGCAACCATCGTCGACCCGCTCGATCCACTGGACCCCGACAAGAACGGTCCGCCGCTGCGAGTCGATACAAACGGACACTGGCACCTGGATCTGCGCTTGCGCCTGCTCGGTGGTTCACCGCCCAAGCGGGTGGACGCACAGCGTCGCATCAACCTGCAGCGAGCCCAGCAGTTGACCGAAGAATCCAGCCGGTTGGAGGCGCAAGATGCCGATCGACAAAAAGCCCTGGACGTGGCCCAGCAAGTCATGACCCGGACCGAGGAAGGCAGTAACTACACCGAAGCCCAGCGGGCGGCGAAACGCAAGATTTTCTATGACCTGCTCAAGGAGCAGACCGAGATGTACCTGACGCTGGCGAACAGTGCGGCCGAACGCACCAGTCTGGGCATCGGTTTCCCGTCCGGCTACATGCATGTGCTGATGGAAAACGTGATCAACAATGCCCGCAAGGCGTTCGTGATCACCGAACAGGAACTCCTGGCCCTTCAGCAAGCACATCCTCAGTTTGGAGAGTCTGCGAACATCAAGGAAATTGTCATCCGTGACGTCGAGTCCTATATGAAGTACCTCGACACCAAGAGCAACATCAATGACCGGGCGATCCACTGGCTGGAACTCAAGGACGATTACCTGGAGCGGCTATTGAACCTCGATGCGTCGGGCGCACGGGCGTTCGAACGGCTGACCCGCAACCGTCCCGCCAATGAGAGTAACGCCTTCGGCATTAAAATCCGCCAACTCACCACGCTCCCCATGCTGTCGGTGAGGAACCGGCAATCCGCCCTGCCTGATCGCCTGCTTCACATTCTCATACCGTTGATGGAGCACATCCGCTCCCACGATGACCTGCAAACATACGACGTCTCCCCGTCAGACAGAATCGAAGTGCTGGAAAGCCTGACCGAGCATTATGGCAAGACCCTGGATACGCTGAAGGGGACGAAAGCCCTTTACCTGGATGACCTCAACGAATCCTATTTCGACAGGGTGGTCCAACTGGTCGAGGACCTTTACCAGGAGGTCTCCGGCAAACTCGCCGCTGAAATCAAACCCGAGCCAAAACCGCGCAAGCGTGTACCGAAACGCCCCAGGACCGGCGCCGGGGTGCCGCAGAAAAAGCTGATCAGAACCCGCCACAATGGCGTCTTGATCGGCGACCTGAAACCCGCCGGCACGAGCCTGCCCATCGAAGTCGTCGAAATGCACTCCAAAGGCAGCAACCAGATTCTCGCCACCTATTCGCGCCACGAGGATGTCTGGGATGTGGTCGATGTACGCCGCCCGACCCCGGCGCCCCAGACACGATCGATCAAGGCGATCCGGGCCCATGGGCGAGAACTGCTCGACGAGCTGGACAAGCGCATGAGCCGCGCCGAAAGCTACAAGACCCACTGCCGTCATCCTCAGGAAATCGAGGAAATCCTCAACAATGAGGCGAGTCACTTCCGCACGCTTTCCGAAGAACTCGACCGGGCGCTCACCGCATCGCCAGCCTCGCGCACTCCGGCAACCGAAGCGCTGGGCCGACTGCTGTCGGACGCCGCTACCCAACTGACCACCAAGGGCAGTGACCTGCGCATCGAACTGAGCCTGAAACTGCCACCCACCGACGGCAACCTGCGGTTCCTGTTCGAGAAAAACCTGATACAGGTGGCCCGGCTCGGCGACCGCACGGCCCTGCAAGGCACCCGCAAGGATTTCCTCCAGGAATACGCCATCAACGACCGTGACGGCTTCCCGATCTGGTACGCGCATTTTCATTACGAAGCGGCCGACACGCCGAAAGAAAACTTCAGCGTCGCGCACCTCAAGACCAAGGAGCAACGCAAGGAGCACTACCATTCACTGCTGGCCAAGGCCACCAGCCCTTATGCAGTGGTGAACGTGCACCGGGGGCAGATCAGCAAGTCGCTGGCGCAGAGCAGGTTCTTGCCGTTGGCGCCCTGACAAAAGCTATGGCGCTGCTCCTGTGGCGAGGGGATTTAGCGAAGCGTCGCACCGCCCCGCTCTGTGGGAGCAAAGCTTGCTCGCGATAGCGACAGACCAGTCAACATTGTTGCTGACTGGCTTATCGCTATCGCGAGCAAGCTTTGCTCCCACAGGTATCGATCAATGGGCAAACAACGAATTACCCCGCTGCCCCGCCAGTTTCTCAGGCTTGATCAGGAACCGCGCCAGCGCCGGCAACAGCCACAACGCACCGAACATGTTCCACAGCAGCATGAAGGTCAGCATCAACCCCATGTCCGCCTGGAACTTGATGGCCGAGAAGATCCAGGTGCACACCCCGATCGCCAGGCACAGGCCGGTGAACAGCACGGCCTTACCCGTGGACTTCAGCGTCTGGTAATAAGCTTCCTGCAACGGTAACCCGGCCCGCAGGAAGCTTTCCAGGCGGCTGTAGATGTAGATGCCGTAGTCGACGCCGATTCCCACCCCCAACGCCACCACCGGCAGGGTCGCGACTTTCACGCCAATGCCCATGAAGGCCATCAGGGCGTTGCCCAGCACCGAGGTCAGCACCAGCGGCAGCACGATGCACAGGGTCGCCGCCCAGGAGCGGAAGGTGATCATGCACATGGTCGCCACGCAGATGTACACCAGGATCAGGATGGTCAGTTCCGATTCCTTGATCACTTCGTTGGTCGCTGCTTCGATGCCGGCGTTACCGGCGGCGAGGATGAATTCCAGGCCGTCGCGGTTGTTTTCCTTGGAGAAGCCCTGCACCGCCTTCACCGCGCGATCCAGGGTCTCGGCCTTGTGGTCGTTGAGGAACACCAGCACCGGTGCCAGGGAACAGCTGTTGTTGTACAGGCCATCGGCCCGGGCAATGGAGTTGTTCAGCACGTCAGGGTTGCGCGACAGGGTTTCCCATTTCAGGTTGCCCTCATTCATGCCCTTGATCATCTGCTTGGACACGGTCACCAGGGAAATCGCCGATTGCACGCCCTCGGTGTTCTGCATCTTCCACATCAGCTCATCGATCGGTGCCATGGCTTCATAGCGCGAGCAGCCTTCGGCCTTGGTCTTGACCATCACCACCAGCACGTCGGAACTGGTGGAGTAATTGCTGATGATGAAGTTGTTGTCCTGGTTGTAGCGCGAGTCCGGACGCAGTTCCGGCGCACCCTGGTCGAGGTCGCCGATCTTCAGGTTCTGGCTGTACCAGAGGCCGCCACCGAAGGCGAGCACGGCCAGGGCAATGGACACCGGCGCGACCTTGGCGCTGGCGAAGTTCGACAGCGACCGCCAGAACGGATGCTCGCGGGTCGCGTCTTTCTTGCTGCGCTCGATGGCACGCTTGCTGATGCCGACGTAGGAGATGGCCACCGGCAGCAGGATCAGGTTGGTGAACACGATCACCGCCACGCCGATGGACGCCCCGATGGCCAGCTCGCGGATCACACCGATGTCGATGATCAGCAAGGTAATGAACCCCACCGCATCCGCCAGGATCGCGATCATCCCCGGCAGGAACAGTTGCCGGAAGGTGCGCCGCGCCGCCGTCAGGGCGTTGTCCGCCTCGCTGGACTGCAGGGCGATGCCGTTGATTTTCTGCACCCCGTGGGAAATCCCGATGGCGAAGATCAGGAACGGCACCAGCATCGAATACGGATCCAGCCCGAACCCGGCCGCGTGCATCAACCCCAACTGCCAGACCACCGCCACCAGCGTGGTGCTCAACACCGCGACGGTGCTGCGCATGCAGTGGGTGAACCAGTACAACAGGACCAGGGTGATGACGAAGGCCACGCCGAAGAACATCACCACCATGATCAGGCCATCGATCAGGTCACCGACCTTCTTCGCGAAACCGACGATGTGGATCTGTACGTTGGGGTTCTGGGCTTCGAACTTGTGGCGGATCTTGTCTTCGAGCTCATGGGAGAACTTCTGGTAGTCCAGCTTCAGCAACTTGCCCTGGTCCTGGGGATCCGGGTAGGACTCCAGCAACGGGATGTCGACGATGCTCGATTTGAAATCGTTGGCCACCAGGCGTCCGACCTGACCGGACTTGAGCACGTTGTTGCGCAGCAGCTCGAGGCTGTCGGCCGAGCCGTTGTAGCTCTGGGGGATCACCTCGCCGCCGGCAAAGCCCTCTTCCGTCACTTCGGTCCAGCGCACGCTCGGGCTCCACAGCGACTTGAGGCCGGAACGGTCGACACCGGAAATGTAGAAGACCTCGTCATGGATCTGGCGCAAGGTCTCCATGTAGTCCTTGGAGAAGATGTCGCCGTTGGTGGCCTCCACGGAAATCCGCACGGTGTTGCCGAGGTTCGCCAGGTCGTTGCGATGTTCGAGCATCTTCTCGATGAACGGATGCTCAAGGGGGATCATTTTTTCGAAGCTGGTGGACGGACGGATCAGCGTGGCCTGCCAGAACAGGAAAATACTGACCAACAGGCAAATGACGATCACTGCCGGGCGGTTGTTGAAAATCAGGCGCTCGAGAAACGTCGCCTTGTCTTGGTGATGACTGCTCATGGGGTCCGCCTTCTTGTTATTGTGCCCGACTCATATCCGCGGCTCATTTGTTCAGTTCAGCGCCGCTGGCCGTGGTGATGCGCACGCCACCCTGCCCTGCCAGGATCAGGTTGCCATTGCCCGCCGCCGTGACGGCGGCCACGGAAATCCGGTCCGGACGGTTGAAGACGCTGAAGGTCACGCCGTCATCGGTGCTGCGCACCACGCTGCCGCCGTTGCCGACGATCACGATGGAGCCGTCCGGCAACAAGGTCGCGCCTGAAAGACCAAACTCCAGGACACCTCGGGCGGCCTTGAGCTCGACCTGCTCCCAGGAGCCGCCAAAATCGGTGGAGCGGTAGAGGTTGCCGCGCAAGCCGTAGGCCAGCAGCGTCGAAGGTTGGGCGGTGCCGATGACGCCGAACAGTGAACCTTCGTATGGGCCTTCGACCTTTTCCCAGGTCTGGCCCCAGTCGGCGGAACGGAACATGCTGCCGGCCTCGCCGACGATGAACAGCCCGGCGTCTTTGACCGAGGCGATGGCGTTGAGGTGGAACTGATCTTCGTTGTCGAGACGGTCGCTGGCGTCTTCCCAGTGTTTGCCACCGTCGGTGGTTTCGAGCAACGCGCCGTAGGCGCCCACGGCGAAACCCTGGCTGGCGTCCTTGAACCAGACGTCCAGCAGCGGCGCTTCACGGGTGAGGTCCTCGTACTGTCGGGTCCAGGTGCTGCCGCCGTCTTCGCTGGCGAGGATCTGCGCATCGTGCCCCACGGCCCAGCCATGCTTGTCATCGACGAAGAATACGGCTGTGAGCAGTTGGCGGGTCGGCACCTTGGCCTGGGTCCAGGAACGGCCCTGGTCGTCGGAATAGACAATGTGCCCACGATCACCGACCGCCACCAGGCGCTGGCCGGCGTGGACGACGTCGAGCATCAGGGTCTTGCTGGCCTTGGCCGACTCGACCGAATAGATGACGTCGGTTGTCGTGGCTGCAACGGCCAGCGCCGGAGCCGACAACACCACAGAGCCCAGCAGCGAGAGCGCCGAGGCCAGCAACGCGACTCGGCGCAGCACCGGCTGGCGGGCGCGACCCATGGCCATGACAGGCTCGTTCATAGACCTTTTCCCCCATTATTATTGTTAGGCCATGCGGCCTTTCAGGGCGCCGTAGGCAGCTCGATCGGGGCGCAAACCTGCAATCTAGAGCCACTTCGGAAGCTGACCTATCCTATCGGGCTTTCGGAAGACCTGACAATCGACGCCGCGTTATCTTTTGTTAACCAGGGGGGTTGGCGCAGGGGGTGAATGGTGGGGTATTCGGTGGGGTGATAAGCGATTATTTCAGAACCGGCATTGATCGTTCCCACGTTCCGCGTGGGAATGCAGCCATGGACGCTCCCCGTCCGCTTTGAGCCATGACGCAGAGCGTCACCAGATGCGTTCCCACGCGGAGCGTGGGAACGATCAGTGCCCCTGCGGGGGAACGATCAATCGAGTCAAGCCAGACTCTTGCTCACCACCTCGAACACATCGCTGGACAGCCCGCCTGATGCGAGGATGCACTCCAGTTATCGATCGTTCCCACGCTCCGCGTGGGAACGATCAGTGCGCCTGCGTGGGAGCGATCAACCGAGTCAAGCCAGGCTCTTGCTTACCACCTCGAACACATCGCTGGACAGCGCGCCGGACGCCAGGATGCGTTCCAGTTCGGCTTTCATCAGCGCCTGGCGGGCGCTGTCGTATTTGCGCCAGCGGGTCAGCGGCGCCAGTTGTCGCGAGGCGATCTGCGGGTTGAAGCCGTTGAGCTGGATGACCAGGTCCGCCAGAAAGCGGTAACCCGAGCCGTCGGCGGCGTGGAAGTTGATCAGGTTCTGCCCGGCAAACGCACCGATCAGCGCCCGCACCTTGTTCGGGTTCTTGATGTTGAACGCCGGGTGTTCCATCAGCGCCTTGACCCGCGCCAGCCCACCCGGCAGCGGGCTGCCGGCCTGGACGCTGAACCACTGGTCCATGACCAGCGGGTTGCCCTTGAAGTTTTCCGCAAACACTTCCAACGCCCGGGCCTTCTCGGTTTCGAACGGCGAATTGACCAGCACCGCCAGTGCAGTCAGGCGTTCGGTCATGTTGTCGGCGCTGTCGAACTGCTCCAGGGTGGCACTCAGCACCTCGGGCTTGTCCGTCAGCATCAGGTACGACAAGGCGATGTTCTGCAACGCGCGGCGGGCAAAATGCTCGGCTTCGGCCACATAGGGCGTGCGTTTCGACAAGTCGCGATTGGCCTCGTAGCGCAACCACAAGGCCTCGAACAGGTTGTCGGCCAGTTGCTGGCGAGCGAACTCACGGGCGGCATGGATCGCCTCGACGTCGGCCACTTCGCTGATTTCCGTCAGATAGGCTTCGCTTGGCAACGAGAGCATTTCCGCGACCATGGCCTGATCCAGGGATTCGTCCGACAGTACTGTGCGCAACGCGCTGACCAGACGTGGGTCCAGCACCAGGCTCTCGCCCTTCTGATGCTGGGCAATCAGTTCCTGCAACACCTGCACCGACAGTTGCTGGCCGGCATCCCAGCGGTTGAAGCCGTCGCTGTCGTGCTGCATCAGGAACATTAGTTGGTCGCGGTCGTACGGGAAGCTCAGCTTCACCGGCGCCGAGAAGCCTCGCAACAAGGACGGCAGCGGTTTTTCGGCGATGTCGACGAAGGTGAAGGTCTGCTCGGCTTCGGTCACCGAGATCACTCGGGACGTGCCGTCTGCCGCCGCCTCGCCGCTCAGGCGCAGGGGGATCTCGGCGCCCTGGCTGTCCAGCAGACCCAGTTCGACGGGAATCACGAACGGCAGTTTTTCCGCCTTGTCCGGGGTCGGCGGGCAGCTCTGGCGGAAGGTCAGGCTGTAGGTCCGGGCGGCCGCGTCAAAGGACTCGCTGACCGCCAGCCGTGGCGTACCGGCCTGGCTGTACCAGCGCTTGAACTGGGTCAGGTCGACGCCGTTGGCATCTTCCATGGCCTTGACGAAATCGTCGCAGGTCACGGCCTGGCCGTCGTGGCGCTGGAAGTACAGGTCGCTGCCCTTGCGGAAGCCCTCAGGGCCCAACAGCGTATGGATCATGCCGACCACTTCCGAGCCCTTTTCGTACACAGTCAGGGTGTAGAAGTTGGAAATCTCGATGAAGCTGTCCGGGCGCACCGGGTGGGCCATGGGACCGGCGTCTTCGGCGAACTGGTGGGTGCGCAGGTAGGCCACGTCCTGGATGCGCTTGACGGTGGCGGAGTTCATGTCGGCCGAGAACCCGGCGTCGCGGAACACCGTGAAGCCTTCCTTGAGCGACAGCTGAAACCAGTCGCGGCAGGTCACGCGGTTGCCCGACCAGTTATGGAAATACTCGTGGGCAACGATGGCCTCGACCCGCTGGTGCGCAGCATCGGTGGCGGTTTCGGCACGGGCCAGCACCGCGCTGGAGTTGAAGATATTGAGGCCCTTGTTCTCCATGGCGCCCATGTTGAAGTCGTTGACCGCGACAATCATGAAGATGTCCAGGTCGTATTCACGGCCGTACACCTCCTCGTCCCAACGCATGGACTTCTTCAGGCTGGTCATGGCGTGCTGGCATTTGTCGATGTTTTCCGGCTCGACGTAGATGCGCAGCGCCACGGTGCGTTCGGTCATGGTGGTGAAAGTGTCTTCGACGCACCACAGGTCACCGGCCACCAGGGCGAACAGGTAGGCGGGCTTCTTGAACGGGTCTTCCCAGGTCACCCAGTGCCGGCCGTCTTCGCCGGGGCCGCTGGCAATCGGATTGCCGTTGGACAGCAGCACCGGATAGCTGTGCTGCTCGGCCACCACGGTGGTGGTGAACTTGCTCATGACGTCCGGGCGGTCGAGGTAGTAGGTGATCTTGCGGAAACCTTCGGCCTCGCACTGGGTGCAGAACATGCCGCCGGATTTGTACAGGCCCTCCAGGGCCGTGTTGGTTTCCGGGTGGATCCGCACGGTGGTGTCGACCGTGAACGCCTGGGACTTGGGCTGCACGGTCAGGTGGCTGTCGTCCAACTGGTAATCGCCCGACGCCAGGTCGGTGTCGTCGAGCTTGATGGAGACCAGCTCCAGATGCTGCCCGTCGAGCACCAGCGGCGGCAGCCCGGCACCGCGCTCGGGGTTGCGACGCATCACCAGTTGCGCATGGACCAGGCTGTGGTCCTCGAACAACTCGAAGGTCAGGTGTGTCTCGTCGATCAGGTACTCGGGGGCCTGATAGTCCTTCAGGTAGATCATCTTCGGTTGTTCGGTGCGCATGGGTCGAATCCTTCTACTGATGCACGGCGAGCTGGTAAGCCGTGTATTTACGAATGTTGATCACGCCGGTGTCGAAAATCAGGTACTGGCCCTTGATCCCCAGCAGCGTGCCTTCGGCAATCGGGTCCTTGTCCAGGTTGAAGCTGACGATCTTGGCCGGATATTGCTCCACCGGATAACGGATCTCGAGCGGTTCGACGTCCGCTATGGTCTGGATCGCCTGCAGGCCGAATCGTTCCTGCAAGCCCTGCAATCCCGGGGCGCAACTTTCAAACAACGAATCGCGGATCCGCGGCAGATCCACCGCAACCGCATCGCCCTTGAGCAAGGCGCGCCAGTTGGTCTTGTCCGCCACCTGGCTGCGGAACAGGTCTTCGACGAACCCCGACTGCTGACGCGTGGCCACCCGCAGGATCGGCAACGCCTGGCTCGCGCCCTGGTCCAGCCAGCGGGTCGGCAGTTGCGTGGCGCGGGTAATCCCGACCTTCACGCCCGAGGAGTTGGCCAGGTACACCACGTGATCGGTCATGCAGAACTGCTCGCCCCACGCAGGCTCGCGGCAGGTGCCCGCCTCGAAATGACAGCGCTCGGGGCTCATGATGCAAATATCGCATTGCGCCAGTTTGGTCATGCAGGGGTAGCAATAACCCTGGCTGAAGCTGGTCTTGGTCCGGCGCCCGCAGTGGCTGCAGTGGATCGCGCCGAGAAACTCCAGGCGCACCGTACTGCCGATCAACGGGTTGACCGGCACCTCGACATCGCCCAGGCGAAAGGCATATTGAACGGTCGGCCCATCCAGGCGCGCCGACATCTTGCTGATTGCACCGCGGCCAATCTCGATCAATGGATGGCATCCGACTTGAACAGGATGTTCGGCACCTCGATCGACTTCGACTGGCACTCCTGCGGGCCCATGTAGCCGGTGCGCTCTTCTTCGGGCAGGTTCTGGATTTCCCAGGCGATCATCGCCTGCAACGACAACTCGCGTTGCTCGGCGGTGAGCTTGTTGCCATCGGCCCATTTACCGATTTCCACGGCCAGCTTAAGGCTCTTGTAGATATCGGGGGTGATGTTCTGGATCATTTCATTGAACGAGGACATGGGGTCTCCGCGCGTTCGTTTAAGTGCCAATAATAAAAAAGGTAAAGCTGACTATTGGGGCATTCGAATCATTGCCGGGGCATTTTACGACGGGCGAAGAGCCCGCCCAACAAGCCAGTGAGGCAACCGACGAGCAGGCCGCCGACATGAGCCCCGTTGGCGATTTCGCCGAAGCCGATCATCGAGACCAGCCCGGAAAGGCACAGCGCCAGCCACACCAGCATCATCACCAGGACCCCACGGGGCAAGTGATAAGCCGGGTTCGGCGCCAGCAGTTGATAGATCCAGCAGTGGCCCAGCAGACCGTACAACACCCCGGACAAGCCACCGAACAGCGTCGCCCCGCTGACAGCATACTGGACGAAATTGGACACGAGGCTGAACAGCAGCGTCAGCCCGAGCAGATTGATACTGCCCTGGCGCGCTTCGATCCGCCGCCCCAGCTCCCAGTACCACATGCCATTCATGGCGATGTGCAGGAAGCCGAAGTGAATCAGCATCGGTGTCACCAGGCGCCACCACTGCCCCGCCGCCAGGCTGTCGGCCAGGGGCGAGAACTGGATGTAGTCGCCGACGACGCGAAACTCCAGGAAGGTCAGCCACCGCAGTGCCTGGAGATTCTCCCCCAGCAGGGTCACCGCGCTGACAATCAGACTCAGCAACAGCACCAGGGTGGTGACGGGGCTGCGGGTCAGTTGTTCGACGATTCCAGGCCGCCGCGAACCAGTGCCCATGGCTGGGAGCTCCAACAGCTGCTCCGGATCGCCCACCGGAAAGCGTGCGTACAGGGAGCGCACGTCTTCACCGATCTCGTCCGGCACCCAGAGCACCTGCTCGCCCGCCTCTTCGCTGACGCGGTGAGGCACCTGCATGCGCTGCAACAGCTTGACGAAACCGCTCAGGTCCACCGCCAACGGCAGGCGCAACACCGCGACGAGGCTCATTTCACCATCTCCGGACGTTCCACATCGACCCAGACGAACTTGTGCGGGTCCAGCTGGGTTTCCTGGTCCAGGCGATAGGCGGCCAACTTGCCGTAGAGCACCGCGCTGTAGTCCAGGCACGCCAGGTTCGCGCGGATCGGCGCGGGTTTGCCGCTGCGCCAGTAGTGACCGACAAACAGCAGTGGCTCATCGGCGCCGTAGCGCAGCAGGTTGTTCTTTTCATCCGGGGACAGTGGCCTGCGTGCCACCGGCTCGGGCAAGGCATCGGGTTGGAACACGATGTCCCCGTAGGTTTTCGGATCGTCCTCCCAGAACTTGGTGCGGAAGAAGGAACGGGTCAGGCCATCGCCCCCGGTCAGGGTCATGCCGTGGGGCAGGCGCATGTCGGTGCCTCGCAGCAGGCGATCGAACACCGTGCAGGCGAAACTGCCCGCCTGCGCCGAAGCCTGGAGAAACGGTTCGTCGATCCGACCGTCCGGGAACAGGCCCCGCAACGGTTCGATCAGGCCGGCATCCCAGCAGGCATGCACCACCCGGAAACGACCGGCGTCGACAAACAGCGGCAGCTCGTAGAACCACTGGAGGAAGTCGTGCCATTCGTCGGGGTATTGCTCGAACTGGGTCAGGGTTTCCTTGAGCAGACGGGCATGGCGCGGCGTGTGTTCACGCACATGGCGCTGGCCGCTGCCGGGCGGTGCCGGCGTGCTCCAACCCAGGGCGTTGAACTCGTGGTTGCCCATGATGCACAACGCCTGGCCGGCCACCACCATGTCGTGGACGATGTGCAACGCCTCGCGGATCCGCGGCCCACGGTCGATGATATCGCCCAGGAACACGGCCATGCGCGACGGATGCCGCCAGACCCCGCCCTGCTTGTGGTAACCGAGTCGGTCCAGCAGGTGTTCCAGGGTCAGGGCGCATCCGTGCACGTCACCGATCAGATCGTAACTGCGCGCAGGATCGAGCATCAGTCGCCTCTACCTCCCAATCGACTGCCCCAGCCGAGCTTGGTCCGGCAGACTTCATAATAATTGTGATCCAGCGGATGGATCAGGCGCAGCTTCTGCGCCTTCTTGCTGACGGTGATGGTGTCGCCCGGCGCGCAGGTGAAATGGTTCTGGCCATCGCAGGACACTTGCGGGTAGATCTGCATATCCTTGGACACTACGATTTTCAGCTCACTGTTGCCATCGACCACGATGGGTCGCCCAGACAAGGTATGGGGGTACATGGGCACAATCACAATAGCGTCGAGCTTGGGGTGCATGATCGGGCCACCGGCGGACAGCGCGTAGGCGGTGGAACCGGTGGGCGTGGCGACGATCAGGCCGTCGGCCTTCTGGCTGCAGACGAACTGGCCGTCGATGTACAGCTCGAATTCGATCATGCGCGTGGATTTGCCGGGGTGCAGCACCACGTCGTTGAGGGCGTCGCCCTGGCCGATGGCCTCGGCGTGACGGCGGACCTCGGCTTGCAGCAGGAAGCGGTTTTCCACCAGATAATGGCCGTCGAGCACCTCGGCCACTTTGGTTTCCAGCTCGTCTGGGCGGATATCGGTGAGGAAACCGAGGCTGCCGCGGTTGATCCCCAACACCGGAATGTTGTGCCGCGCCAGGGCCCGTGCGGCTCCCAGCAGGCTGCCGTCGCCGCCGACCACGATAACCATGTCGCAGACCTCGCCGAGCATCTTGCGCGACGAGGTCTGCAGGCCATGGCCCGGCAGCACTTCGGCGATGGTATCTTCGAGGATCACATGCAGGTGCCGCTCCAGGAGAAAACGTTTGAGGCGGCGAACGGTGTCCAGGACCTGCGAACTGCCCAGGCGACCGATGATGCCGATATTACGAAATTGCTCCATGGGGCTCCTGCAAGGGTCTGCGGCGGGCGAAAAACCCGATTATGGGCGAAAGCGGCCCATAGACAAAATTCTTTAAGCCTTCCCTACAGGCTATGCTCGCAAAATGATCCTGTTTCCCGAATTGCTGGACCTGCCCCGCCGCTTGCGCCATCCCGAGGTGCGCGATCTTGCGTGGGTGATACTCGCCCCGCCGATGCTCATCGACACGCCCTGGCCCCAACGTCATCCCCTGACCGGCAGCGACTGGGTGCAACACCCCCATCGGCTGGAACATTGGCTGCAGCAGCTGGACCGCGACAGCTACCCGTTGCTGCACTGGCTGTCCCAGGGACGAACCCAGCGCCTGGGCCTCTATTACGAACGGTTATGGCAATTTGCTGTGCAACATGCGCCGGGCATCGAACTGATCGCCGCGAACCTGCCGATCCGCCGCGAAGGCCAGACCCTGGGTGAACTCGACCTGCTGCTGCGCGACAAGGACGGCATCCATCACCTGGAACTGGCGATCAAGTTGTACCTCGGACCGCAACAGGGTGATGGCCGGGACCCTGCGCAATGGCTTGGCCCGGGCTGCCATGACCGGCTCGACCGTAAACTGACCCATCTGCGGGAACACCAGCTACCGATCTCGGCACGCCCGGAGAGCCGTGAAGCCCTGGCGGCACTGGGCATTGAACCCTCGGGCCTCGAGCGGTTCCGCTCCGAACTCTGGCTGGGAGGCTACCTGCTCTATCCCTGGCCCGGACAGGCCGAACCGCCAAGTGGCGCGCACCCCAGACACCTGCGGGGCAGCTGGCTGCGCCACCGGGACTGGCCGGCGTTCATCGCCCAGCGTCCGCCGGGTCGCTGGCAACCCCTGCCCCGCGCCGCCTGGCTGGCCCCGGCCCACTATCCAGCGGAGCAGACCTGGAGCACCGCTCAACTGGACGCCTGGCGAACGGCCCTGGACCCGATGGCGCCTGCACAGTTGATGGTGCGCCTGAATGAAAACGCCGGAGGTGAGTGGGAAGAGGCCGAGCGGGTGTTCCTGGTGGCGGATCCGTGGCCGGATGTGCCGGGCAATGGTTGAATTCAGCGGTGCCTGAGCGGGCCCCATCGCGAGCAGGCTCGCTCCCACAATGGATCTCCAGTGAACACAAATTTTGTGATTGCCCTGGATCCCCTGTGGGAGCGAGCCTGCTCGCGATAGCGTCGCTACGGTCTAGAACGACAAGCGCAACGCCAACGCAGCCAACGTCACCAGCAACACCGGCACCGTCAACACCACCCCGACCTTGAAGTAATAGCCCCAGCCAATCCGGATATCCTTGCGCGCCAGCACATGCAGCCATAGCAGCGTTGCCAAGCTACCGATCGGCGTGATCTTCGGCCCCAGGTCGCTGCCGATGACATTGGCGTAGACCATCGCCTCCTTCACGGCACCGGTGGCATGGCTGGCGTCAATGGATAACGCACCGACCAGCACCGTTGGCAGGTTGTTCATGACCGACGAGAGCAACGCCGTCAACACCCCAGTGCCCATGGCCGCGCCCCACACGCCGTAACCGGCGAACACGTCGAGCCAGCGGGCCAGGGAGTCGGTCAGTCCGGCATTGCGCAAGCCGTAAACCACCAGGTACATCCCCAGGGAAAAGATCACGATCTGCCACGGCGCTTCCTTCATGGCTTTGCGGGTGGAGATCTTGTGACCGCGAGCGGCGACGGCCAGCAGCAACGCGGCGCAGACGGCCGAAATGGCACTGATGGGAATGCCCAGGGGCTCCAGGGCAAAGCACCCCAGCAACAGAATCACCAACACGACCCAGCCGGCATAGAACGTGGCGGTGTCGTGGATGGCACTTGCTGGATCGTCCAGTTGATGCGGGTCGTAGTCCCGCGGGATATCGCCGCGGAAAAACCACATCAGGATCGCCAGGCTGGCCGCCACGGCCACCAGGTTCACCGGCACCATCACCGCCGCGTAGCGGTTGAAGCCGATGCCGAAGAAGTCCGCCGAGACGATATTCACCAGGTTCGACACCACCAGCGGCAGGCTCGCGGTGTCGGCTATAAAGCCAGCTCCCATCACGAAAGCCAGAGTCGCCGCCGGGGAAAACCGTAGGGCCAGCAGCATGGAAATCACGATAGGCGTGAGAATCAGCGCCGCGCCGTCGTTGGCGAACAACGCCGACACCAGGGCACCGAGCAGCACCATGTACGCGAACAGCTTGCGTCCACTGCCCCGCCCCCATCGAGCCACGTGCAGCGCCGCCCAGGCGAAGAACCCCGCCTCGTCCAGCAGCAGGCTGATGATGATCAGCGCGACGAAGGTGCCGGTGGCATTCCAGATGATCTGCCACACCAGCGGGATGTCAGAGATCTGCACCACCCCGCTCAACAACGCCAGCAGCGCGCCGAACGTCGCGCTCCAGCCGACGCCAAGCCCTTTGGGCTGCCAGATCACCAGGGTAATGGTCAGCAGGAAAATCAATGACGCGACTAGCATGCGCTACAGCCTTGGAAAGAGAGATTGATAAGAAGCGTCAGCAGCAACGCGCCACCGGACGATCGGCCATCACCGCCAGGCGCTCGACATCCGCCGCCAGCCAGGCCGCATTAGCCGCCAACGCCTGCTCCAGCAAGGTGCTGATCCAGGCGGGCAATTGTGGATGCAGACGGTAGTAGACCCACTGCCCCTGCCGTCGGTCACTGAGCAAGTCGGCATGACGCAACTGCGCCAGGTGCCGGGAGATTTTCGGCTGGCTCAGGTCCAGCGCGGCGGTGAGCTCACAGACACACAACTCCCCCTCGCGAGCCAGCAGCAACGCAATGCGCGTACGGGTGTCATCGGCCAGTGCCTTGAAAACCTCGACGGGATTGTGGGGATTGGACATGACGGAAAAAAGTCTGGGGAAGCGAAGGACGAATATATGGAAATGCGAATATTCAGTAAAGCGGCGATTGGTGTTGGAAGCCCCCCCTGTGGCGAAGAGATAAATCCCCTCGCCACAAGTGTTTGTCTGCCTGAGTGCCGGGGACATCAAACCTTTTTATGCTGCTCCACCCACTGACCATAGGCATTGATGAATTTCTGCAGGAACGGCTTCACCGACTCCGACACATGCCCTGCCTCGTCGAACGCCGTGCCGGCATTGCTCAGGTAGCCTTCCGGTTGTTGCATGCACGGCACGTCGAGGAACACCAGGGACTGACGCAAATGATGGTTGGCGCCAAAACCGCCGATGGCACCCGGCGAGGCGCTGATCACTGCGCCCGGCTTGCCGCTCAGGCAGCTCTGGCCGTAGGGGCGCGAACCGACGTCGATGGCGTTCTTCAACGGTGCCGGCACGGAACGGTTGTACTCCGGAGTGACGAACAACAAGGCGTCGGCGGCGCCTACCCGCTGGCGGAAGGTGCTGTAGGCAGCGGGAGGCGAGACATCAATGTCTTCGTTGTAGAGCGGCAAGTCGCCTATCTCGACGATCTCCAGCTTCAGGTTGGCCGGCGCCAGGTCCGCCAGCGCCAGTGCCAACTTGCGATTGATCGACGCCTTGCGCAGGCTTCCCACTAAAACGGCCACTGTATAGACATTACTCATTGGAGGTTCTCGCTAGGGATCAAAGGGACTCTACTTATAGATGATCGGGCGGATTATTGGACCAGCGGAAAGCCGAAAACCTGCCGCCTGGACTATTTTTTTCTTGTAGGAAAACTTCCCGCGCGTGGGCAGGGTCTACAGAACCGTAAATCGAGTGATCTATTTCCAGAGGTTCTAAGCAATGGCAGCAGTACTTGTCGGACAATTTCATGCGCGGGACGCCGAAGGTCGCGTCTATTCGGTGCATGAGTTTCAGGAATCGACCCCGTCGCCGGACGGAAACGGCAAGGAGCCTGTCACCACTTACAAACTGGCCATCGGTGATCGCGTCAGCAAGCTCGATGAAGAAAGGTTTCTGCTGGTGCAGTCCGGTATTGAATTGGTGCGCGAACCCGAAACACAAATAGCTTTATGACATAAGCAGAAGTCATGCCCGGACTTGGGTTAGGATTCAGCCATTGAATGGCTCCCCCGCCGCACATGGACTTCTTGCATGCGACTACGCCACATCGAAGTGATCCAGGCGCTGCTGCAGACCGGCCACCTGGGCACGGCGGCCGAATGGCTGCAACTGCCGGTCGCTGAAGTCGAGTCGACCCTGCGCGATGCCGAAGCTCAACTGGGCTTCATGTTGTTCGCCAGCGTGCGCGGACGCTTGCAGGCCACTCGGGAAGCCCTTGAACTGCGCGACGGCATTACCGGCGTGTACGACGCCCTTGAGCCGGTGCAGCGCTTGGCCAGCAGTTTGAAACACTACCAGGCGCCGCCCCTGCGGATCATCTGCACCCCGCCACTGGCCCAGCAATTATTGCCCCGCAGCATGGCTGCCCTGCGCCGCCGCTACCCGGATGCGCCCTGCACGCTGCTGAGCCAACCGACCCGCGAGGTCGTCCGCAGCCTGCTGCTGCGCGACAGCGACCTGGGTCTGAGCCTGCACGACCCCGAGCACCCCGACATCCATTGCCAGATGATCGCCCAGGGCAAACTACAATTGCTGGCCCCTCACGGCTGGCTGCAGCCACGGCAAAAATACATTTCGCTTCAGGATCTGGCGGGGCAATCGCTGGTAGGGCTCGATGGGCAGGACCCACTGAGCCCCGCGTTCGACAATAAACTCGGAGCGCTGCGCCCGGCACCGGTGATCCAGATCCGCGTCCAGACCCACCAGATGATGCGCGCCATGGTCGAGGCCGGCGAAGGCCTGGCCATCGTCGATCCCTTTACCGCCTCGGGCGCCAAGGATGGCGGGTTGGACATATGCCCGGTGTCGCCCGCCATTCCCATCTGCCTCTACGCCCTGCGCCTGACCGGCGCGCCCGCGTCACCCACGATTCAATCGCTGCTGGAGCTGGTTACGGAACAAGCCGAGGCGTTGCTGAACCATTAACCGACATACCCAGCGGATCGTCGAACAACCGGTACCAGAACAACGCCACTTCGGCGGTATGCCGGTCAATGCCGCGATAGCGCAGCTGATCGATCCCGCCGAGCACATAACCGCAGCGCTCGTAGAGCCGACAGGCCCCCAGGTTGTTGTTCTGGGTTTCCAGCATGATCCCCGGCAGTTTTTTCTTGCGGCTCCAGAATTGCGCCACGTCGAGCAAGGCCTTGGCCACTCCATGACGCCGGGCCGGGGCATGCACCGCCAGTTCGTCGATGTGGGCAAAGCCGTTCCAGTTGGTGCTGATCACCAGATGCCCCACCGGCTGGTCGTCCAGGTAGGCCATGAAGATTTCGCTGTCCGGCGCGTCGTGGAAGCTGCTGAACTCTTCCGGGTCGATGCCATAGCACTTTCGATAGGGAACAATGGGCGTGACTGGCCATTGGCTCACGGGACGACCGATCTGCGCCGTGCCATAGGCGCTGACTTCGAAACTGAAATCACTGCCCCATATGTACGCAGCGAAGCCGTCATCGACGACCCGCACCGACAGGCCGGGGTGTTTGGGATTCATGACCGATTGCATACTGGGAAAGGTCCTCATTCCTTGAGCCAACCAACGGCACGTTGCAATCCATTGCCCTTGCCTCTCGAAACTGTGTACATCAAGCGGCTACCCATGGACTGCCGTTACCTCAGGTTAGAAGGTACTGGCGATTGTGGCGAGAAATGAACAATAAACAATGACACTACTACTCCCACAGGGATTCACATCAATTCCTCACTGACCGGCTTCAGCCAACTGAGTCCACAGTGCCGGGGCGCCGGCGGACTTGGCGATGGCTTCCAGGCGTGCGGCATGTTCGACCAGGTCGGTTTCGCTGGCACGGATGATCCGGGCGGGCCGACGGTCGGCGGGCAAACGCCGAATTTCGCTGGCCTGGGCGCCCGAGCCTTCGCCGGTCCCATTGCCGTCCGACGCGTTGCCGGCCAGGGACAGGCTGGTCTGGCCACCGGTCATCGTCAGGTAGACGTCGGCAAGAATCTCGGAGTCGAGCAAGGCGCCGTGCAGTTCACGGCCGGAGTTGTCGACACCATAGCGCTTGCACAAGGCGTCGAGGCTGTTGCGCTGTCCCGGATGCCGCTCGCGGGCCATCATCAGGGTGTCGAGGATCGTGCAATGCCGGGTGATGTCGGCCCGGTCGTGCTGGCCCATCAAGGCGAATTCGTTGTTGATGAAGCCAACGTCGAACGCCGCGTTATGAATGATCAGTTGCGCACCCTGGATGAACTCGAAAAATTCATCGGCCACTTCGGCGAAACGCGGCTTGCCCACCAGGAATTCGTTGGTGATGCCGTGGACGCCGATGGCGCCCTCGTCACTTTCGCGGTCCGGTTGCAGGTAGACATGGAAATGGCGACCGGTCAGCCGCCGACCGATCAGCTCGACACAGCCGATCTCGATAATCCGGTGACCATCGGTCACCGGCATGCCGGTGGTTTCGGTATCCAGTACAACAGATCTGTTGGCCATCAGTGTTCAGCTCTCAACGGGCGTGCTTGCAAAAGCGGGGATGGTAACACGCCCGAGGAGAACTGCCGCAGTCAGACCTGTGGGAGCAAGGCTTGCCCGCGATGCAGTCGATGCGGTCTTTGAAATAGAGGCGTCTGTTTCGCGAGCAAGCTTTGCTCCCACAGAGCCCCCCACCACAGAGCGCTTCGCTGAAGCATCAGGCCTGCTTGTAACCCCGCACCTCATCTACCCCACGGTTGGCCAACTGGTCGGCCCGTTCGTTGCCGTGGTGGCCGATGTGTCCGCGTACCCACTTCCAGGTCACGTTATGGCGACTGACCTGCTCGTCCAGCAGCTTCCAGAGGTCGGCATTCTTCACCGGTTCCTTCGCGGCCGTCTTCCAACCGCGCTTCTTCCAGTTGGCCATCCACTCGTTGATGCCTTTCATCACATACTGCGAGTCGGTCACCAGCAGTACGTCGCAGGGGCGCTTGAGCTCTTCCAGGCCGCGGATGGCGCCCATCAGCTCCATGCGGTTGTTGGTGGTATTGGCTTCGCCCCCCCAGAGCTCTTTTTCCACGCCCTTGCAGACCAACAGCGCGCCCCAGCCGCCCGGACCGGGATTGCCCTTGCAGGCGCCGTCAGTGAAGAGTTCTACGCTATCGCTCATGCCCATCCATCCAGAAAAAATGCAAAGGCCTGCTCGTCGGGACCGCCAACCTCCAGGTTGACAGTGCCGGGCAGGCCATCAGAAACGGTTATGGCTCGATATGGCGACGATTGACCTTGGCCATCGGCAAGGGAATCAGCTTGCCCATCGGCTCGCGTCGCACCTGGCGCACCGGGCGCAGCCCGACTGCGATCTTGCGCGCCACCAGCAGATAGAAGCCGCCACCGGACAGTTGCCAGTCGCCGGCCTTGCGTTCCCACCCGGCCAGGCGGGCTTGCCACTTGGGCGACGCAAGCGGCGGACGATAGCACCCGAAGCGGCGTTTCTCCAGCGCGAAGCCCAGCAGGTTGAGCCAGTCGCCCACTCTCGATGCCGAGATGCAACGGGCCTGGCGCAAGGCGTCATGGGCGAAGACATGGCGCAGTCCCCAACTGCTCCAGGGGTTGAGGCCGATGATCAACAGATGCCCACCCGGACGCACGCTGCTGGCGGCTTCACGCAGCAGGCCGTGGGGGGACAGGCAGAAATCCAGGCCGTGCTGCATCACCACCACATCGGCGGCGTGCTCGCTCAACGGCCAGGCCTGCTCCTCGCAGACGATCTCCACCCCGGGCAGTGGCGCGCCCAGGCGCACGTTGCGCTGGACCTGGGGTGCCGACGGCGGCGTCTGCGCCGACGGGCCGTAATGCACCAGGTAACCACCGAAAAAACGACCCAGCTCGTCTTCGAGCATGCGCCGTTCCTCTTCCAGCAAAAATTGCCCGACGGGGCCGGACAGCCATTCACGGGCTGCGCTGATCAATGCCAGCCAGTCGGGATCAGCCTGAGCGAACGCTTCGTCAGTCATTGCATTCTCCAACGCGTCAGGAAGTTCTAAGATGCGCCTTTGTTTTCCGCTTGGCGAATTCCGCGATGATACAGATCAGTGCCCTGCCCGCCTTCACCGATAACTACATCTGGTTGTTACAGGATCACTCCAGCCGCCGCTGCGCTGTGGTCGACCCCGGTGACGCCGCGCCAGTCCAGGCCTGGCTCGATGCCCATCCGGACTGGATCCTGAGCGACATCCTGATCACCCACCATCACCATGATCATGTCGGCGGCGTCCAGGCGCTGAAAAATGCGACGAACGCCACCGTCCACGGCCCCGCCAGCGAGAACATCCCGGCGCGGGACGTGGCGCTCGAGGACAACGACCAGGTCAAGGTGCTCGGCCTGGACTTCGATGTCTACGCCGTGCCCGGTCATACATTGGGGCATATCGCCTATTACCACCATGGTCTGTTGTTCTGCGGCGATACCCTGTTCGCCGCCGGTTGCGGACGGCTCTTCGAAGGCACGCCGGAACAGATGCACCATTCCCTTGGCCGCCTCGCTGCCCTGCCGGACGATACGCTGGTCTATTGCACCCATGAATACACCCTCAGCAACCTCAAGTTCGCCGCGGCGGTGGAGCCGGGCAACCCGGACATCGCCGCCCGCCTGGAAAAAGTCGGCCGGCAACGCAACGAGGGCATCATGACCCTGCCGTCGACCCTGGCCCTGGAAAAACTCACCAATCCGTTCCTGCGCACCGCTGAAACATCCGTTAAACAAAAAGCAGACGAACGGAACGGCCAGCGAAACGGGACGCCGAGTGAGGTTTTTGCGGCCTTGAGGGCTTGGAAAGATAAGTTCTAAGGCCCCCATCGACTGATACAAAAATTCTGAATGGTTGACCTGTTGGGGTGCGCTTTCTAGAATCGGCCGACATTTTTGCCCGGAACTTACTTCCAGCCAATGTCGTCATCCATACGCAGGTCCGTCCCGTCAGCTACATTGACCCGCCTGGCTCAAGCCATCGCGGTGGCTGTGTCCGCCATCCTGGCGGGCTGCCAGAGCACGGGCCAGATGCCCCAGAGCGACACGGCCAAGCCGAAGAATGTGGCGGCCCGCGCCAAGCAGAAGCCGGTCTGGCTCAGCGAGAAACCCACCCCCCAGGTGCCCCAGGACATCTGGGAGCGCATGCGCCAGGGCTTCCAGTTGCAGGAGACCGCCGGAGTCAACCCGCGTATCGAGCAACAGCGCCTGTGGTTCGCCAGCAACCCGTCGTTCCTCGAGGGCGCCGGTGAGCGCGGCAGTCTGTACATGCACTACATCGTCGAACGCCTCGAAGAGCGCAACATGCCGCTGGAGCTGGCGCTGCTGCCGGTGATCGAAAGCGCCTACAACCCCATGGCCTATTCCCGGGCCAACGCCGTGGGGCTCTGGCAGTTCATCCCGTCCACGGGGCGTTACTTCAACCTGCGCCAGACCCGCTTCTATGACGGGCGTCGCGACATCACCGCCTCCACCACCGCGGCCATGGATTACCTGACGCGCCTGCACGACATGTTCAACGGTGACTGGCTGCTGGCGCTCGCCGCCTACAACGCCGGCGAAGGCACAGTCAGCCGCGCCATCGAGCGTAACGAAAAGCTTGGCCTGCCCACCGACTACTGGAACCTGCCGCTGCCCGCCGAGACCCAGGCCTATGTGCCCAAGCTGCTGGCATTGTCCCAGGTGGTGCTCGCCCCCGATGCCTATGGCGTGAACCTCAACCCGATCGCCAACGAGCCCTATTTCCAGGTCGTCGAGATCAACCAGCGCATGGACCTGTCCAAGGTCGCGGCGGTGGCCAACATCGACGAGGACGAGCTGTTCCAGCTCAACCCGGCCTTCAAGCAGCGCACCACCATCGACGGCCCGCAGCACCTGCTGGTGCCCACGTCCAAGGCCCAGTTGCTGACCGCCAGCCTGTCGACCATGCGTCCAGAAGAACTGATCAGCCAGCACTCGCTCAAACCGGTTTTCGAAACCGCCGATGACAGCGAAGTGGAAGGGATCAGGCGCAGCTACCGGGTCAAGCGCGGTGACAACCTGGCCCAGATCGCCAAGGCCAACAACGTCCAGACCAAGGACCTGCAACGCTGGAACAAGCTCAGCGGCAACAAGCTCAAGGTCGGCCAGACCCTGGTGATGCAGGACGCCAAGGCGACCAAGGCCACCGGCAAGCGCATCAATACCGTAGTGGCCGCCAACAGCAAGGGCCAGAAGCAGCAACAGACCCAGTACAAGGTCCAGCAGGGCGACTCGTTGTACGTGGTCGCCAAGCGCTTCAATGTCGAAATGCAACACCTCAAGCGCTGGAATCCACGCATGGGCAAGGCCCTCAAGCCTGGACAGATGCTGACGGTCTATTCCCCTCACTGACCCACAGACCTGTGGAGCAAAGCCCTGTGGGAGCAAAGCTTGCTCGCGATAGCGGTGCACCAGCCAGAACAGTTGTCGACTGACACCCTCAATCGCGAGCAAGCTTCGCTCCCACAGGTTCGCGGCTTAACTGACCGGCATTCACCCCAGGCCTCCTTTTTCCTGCCGATACAAGCTGTTACTGTACAGGCCATAAAAGCCCAAGCCGCCTGGATCGGATACCAGACTTGATACGTCCCCTCCTCCTGCTCCTGATCAGCCTGGCCCTGAGCTTCCCCGCCAGCGCAACCATCAGCGAAAGCCATGGCTACGCACAATTCGGCACGCTCAAGTACCCGGCCAGATTCACCCACTTCGACTGGGTCAACCCGCAAGCGCCCAAGGGCGGTACCTTGCGGGTCATGGCGTTCGGCACTTTCGATACGCTCAATCCCTACACCTTCAAGGGCAGCAGCCCGGTTTCCACGCCCAATTTCCTGCAATACGGCATCAACGAGCTGAACGAGCCGCTGATGGTCGGCACGGGCCAGTACGCGCCCTCCGGCGATGAGCCCACGTCGAGCTATGGCCTGATCGCCCAGAGCGTGGAATACAGCGAAAACCGCAGTTGGGTGGTCTTCAACCTGCGGCCCGAGGCGCGGTTCCATGATGGCGTGCCGATCACCGCCTATGATGTGGCGTTCTCCTACCGAACGCTGCTCAAGGAGGGCCACCCGCAATACCGCACCAGCCTGCAGGAGGTGCTGCGGGTCGACATCCTCAATCCACTGAAAATCCGTTTTGTCTTCAAGCGCGCGGGCAATCCGTTGTTGATCCTGCGCCTGGGCGAGCTGCCTGTGCTGCCCCAGCATTACTGGGAGAATCGCGACTTCAAGGCCACCACGTTCGAGCCGCCCCTGGGCAGCGGCCCTTACCGGATCACCAAGGTCCAGCCTGGCCGCCAACTGGTGTTCGAGCGGGTCAAGGATTACTGGGGCAAGGACCTGCCGGTCAATCGCGGCAAGTACAACTTCGACCGGATGGAAGTGGAGTTCTACCGCGACAGCGACGTGGCCTTCGAAGCCTTCAAGGCGGGCGAGTTCGACATCTACATCGAGCACCAGGCCAAGAACTGGTCCAACGGCTACGATTTTCCGGCGGTCAACCGCGGCGATGTGATCAAGGCGCAGATTCCCCACCAGATCCCGACCCAGACCCAGGGCCTGTTCATGAACACCCGGCGCAGCACGTTTGCCGAGGTCAAGGTGCGCGAGGCCCTGGGGTTGATGTTCGACTTCGAGTGGACCAACCGCACGCTGTTCAGCAGCGCCTACAAGCGCACCCTCAGTTACTACCCCAACAGCGAATTCTCCGCCAGCGGCCTGCCGGTGGGGCACGAATGGCTGCTGCTCAAGCCGTACCGCGAACAACTGCCGCCCCGGCTGTTCACCGAACCCTTCAGCCTGCCCCATACCGATGGACGCGGCATTCCCCGGGAAACCCTGCGCAAGGCCCTCGGCTTGCTGAAAGAAGCTGGATGGACCCTCAACGGCCAGCGCCTGTTGAACGCCGACGGCAAGCCCCTGAGTTTCGAGATCCTGCTGGTGAACCCGAACCTGGAGCGCATCCTGCAGCCCTATATCGAGAACCTCACCAACATCGGCATCCAGGCCCGCCTGCGTACGGTGGATCGCGCCCAGTACAAACAGCGCCTGGACCAGTTCGACTTCGACATGGTCCTGCTGACCCTGAACCAGACGCTCAGCCCGGGTCTGGAGCAGTGGCAGTACTTCCACTCCAGCCAGGTCGGGGTCAAGGGCAGCAAGAACTACGCCGGCATCGCCAACCCCGTGGTCGACCACCTGCTGGAAAAGCTGCTCGCCGCCCAGACCCGCGATGAACAGGTCGCCGCCGGCAAAGCCCTGGACCGTGTACTGTTGTGGCAGCACTACTGCATTCCCAACTGGTATCTGAATTATCATCGCCTGGCCTACCGTAACCGGTTCGCCTTTGTCACCACGCCGCCCTACACCCTGGGCCTGAGCGCGTGGTGGCTGAAATCTTCGGAGAAAGATCAATGAAACCTTTACGCGCCCTGCTCCTGCAGGCTGGCGGCCTGCTTTTCGCCGGGCTCGCCTGTGCCGCGCCGCAGCACGCCGTGACCTTGTACAACGAGCCGCCGAAATACCCGGCCGACTTCAAGCATTTCGACTACGTGAACCCGGACGCGCCCAAAGGCGGGATATTCCGCCAGGGTGGCTTTGGTGGTTTCGACAGCCTCAACCCGTTCATCAGCAAAGGCGTGCCGGCCGATGACATCGGCCTGATCTACGACACCCTGGCCAAGCAAGGCCTCGACGAGCCCTTCACCGAATACGGCCTGATCGCCGAAAAGATCGAGAAAGCCCCGGACAATGCCTGGGTGCGCTTCTACCTGCGCCCCGAAGCCCGGTTCAACGACGGCCATCCGGTACGCGCCGAGGACGTGGTCTTCAGCTTCCAGACCCTGACCAAGGACGGCGCGCCGATGTTCCGCGGCTATTACAACGATGTCGCCGACGTCGTCGCCGAAGACCCGCTCAAGGTGCTGTTCAAGTTCAAGCACACGAACAACCGTGAACTGCCGCTGATCCTCGGCCAATTGCCGGTCTTGCCCAAGCATTGGTGGGCCGATCGCGATTTCAACAAGGGCAACCTGGAGATCCCCCTGGGCAGCGGGCCCTACCGGGTCACCGAGGTGAAAGCCGGGCGCTCGGTCCGCTATGAACGGGTCAAGGACTATTGGGGCAAGGACCTGCCGGTCAATCGCGGCTTCTACAATTTCGATGTACTGACCACCGACTACTACCGCGACAACACCGTCGCGGTCGAGGCGCTGAAAGCCGGGCAGTTCGATTTCTGGCTGGAAATGACCGCCAAGAACTGGGCCAACGCCTACAACATTCCGGCCGTCACCGAAGGGCGGCTGATCAAGGAACAGATTCCCAACGGCAACCCCACCGGCATGCAGGGCTTTGTCTACAATCTCCGTCGCCCGGTGTTCCAGGACGTGCGGGTGCGCAAGGCCCTGAGCCTGCTGTTGGACTTCGAATGGACCAATAAACAACTGTTCAACGGCGCCTATGCCCGCACCCGCAGTTATTTCGAGAACTCGGAAATGGCTGCCACTGGCCTGCCCGGCGAGGACGAACTGAAGATTCTCGAGCCCCTGCGCGGCAAGATTCCCGAGCAGGTCTTCACCGAAGCGTTCCAGCCTTCGATATGCGATGGCAGCGGCATGATCCGCGACCACCAGCGCCAGGCCTATCAATTGCTGCAGGAAGCCGGCTGGCGCATCGTCGACGACAGGATGGTCGATGCCCAGGGCAAACCGGTGGTGCTGGAGTTCCTGCTGGCCCAGACCGAGTTCGAACGGGTACTGCTACCGTTCAAGCGCAACCTGAGCGACCTGGGCATCGAGCTGGTGATCCGGCGGGTCGACGTTTCCCAGTACATCAACCGCGTGCGCTCCCGGGATTTCGACCTGGTGGTGGGGAGCTTCCCGCAGTCCAGCTCGCCGGGCAACGAACAGCGCGAGTTCTGGATGTCGGCCGCCGCCGACAAGCCCGGCAGCCGCAACACCATGGGTTTGAAGGATCCGGCCGTTGATCAGTTGGTGGAACAACTGATCAACGCCGATTCACGCAAGAGCCTGGTCGCCCACGCCCGGGCCCTGGATCGCGTGCTGCAATGGGGCTACTACGTGATTCCCAACTGGCACATCAAGACCTGGCGCGTGGCCTACTGGAACCACATCGGCCACCCGAAAGTCACGCCGACCTATGACATCGGCACGACCACCTGGTGGGTCAAGCCGGACACCAAGCCTGCCGATGAAGTAAAGCAAGTGATCGAACAACAGAACAACGCTGCCCCGGCGAGCGTGGAGTAACCCGATGCTGGCTTATATTTTCCGGCGGCTGCTGCTGATTATCCCGACCCTGTTCGGCATCCTGCTGATCAACTTCGTCATCATCCAGGCCGCGCCCGGCGGGCCGGTAGAGCAGATGATCGCCAAGCTCGAAGGCTTCGAAGGCGCCACCAGCCGCATCGCCGGCGGCGGCGCGGAGGTATCGGTGGCCGGCTCTTCCTATCGCGGCGCCCAAGGCCTGGACCCGGCACTGGTCAAGGAAATCGAGCGCATGTACGGCTTCGACAAGTCGGCGCCCGAACGCCTGTGGATCATGATCAAGAACTACGCCCACCTGGATTTCGGCGACAGTTTCTTCCGCGACGCCAAGGTCATTGACCTGATCAAGGAAAAGATGCCGGTGTCCATCTCCCTCGGACTGTGGAGCACGCTGATCATGTACCTGGTGTCGATCCCGCTGGGGATCGCCAAGGCCACGCGGCATGGCAGCCATTTTGACGTGTGGACCAGTTCGGCGATCATCGTCGGCTATGCGATTCCGTCATTTCTGTTTGCCATCCTGCTGATCGTGGTGTTCGCCGGAGGCAGCTATTTCGACTGGTTCCCGTTGCGCGGGCTGACCTCGAACAATTTCGACCAGTTGAGCTGGGGCGGCAAGATCCTCGATTATTTCTGGCACCTGGCCCTGCCGGTGACCGCCCTGGTGATCGGCAACTTCGCCACCATGACCCTGCTGACCAAGAACAGCTTCCTCGATGAGATCAACAAGCAATACGTGGTCACCGCCAAGGCCAAGGGCCTGACCCGCAACCGGGTGCTCTACGGCCACGTGTTCCGCAACGCCATGCTGCTGGTGATCGCCGGTTTTCCTTCGGCGTTCATCGGCATCTTCTTCACCGGCTCCTTGCTGGTGGAGGTGATCTTCTCCCTCGACGGGCTCGGGCTGATGAGTTTCGAAGCGGCCATCAACCGCGATTACCCGGTGGTCTTCGGCACCCTGTTCATCTTCACTCTGCTGGGGTTGGTGGTGAAACTGATCGGTGACCTGACCTATACCTTCGTCGATCCACGCATCGACTTCGAAAGCCGGGAGCATTGAGATGAACCTGTCCCCTCTCAATCGCCGCCGGTTCGAACTGTTCAAGGCGAACAAACGTGGCTGGTGGTCGCTGTGGTTGTTCATGATCCTGTTCGTGCTCAGCCTGGGCGCCGAACTGATCGCCAACGACAAGCCCCTGGTGGTGCATTACGACGGCGGCTGGTATTTCCCGGCCCTCAAGCGCTACCCGGAAACCACTTTCGGCGGCGAATTCCCGCTGGAAGCCAACTACAAGAGCCCGTATATCCGCGAATTGCTGGCGGCCAAGGATGCCTGGGTACTGTGGGCACCGATTCCGTTCAGCTACCAGAGCATCAACTACGACCTGAAGGTCCCGGCCCCCGCACCGCCCTCCGCGGTGAACTGGCTGGGCACCGACGACCAGGGGCGTGACGTGCTGGCCCGGGTCATCTATGGCTTCCGCATTTCAGTGCTGTTCGCCCTGACCCTGACACTGCTCAGCTCGATCGTCGGCGTCATCGCCGGCGCCTTGCAGGGGTTCTATGGCGGTTGGGTCGACCTGGCCGGCCAGCGGTTCCTGGAGATCTGGTCCGGCCTGCCGGTGCTTTACCTGCTGATCATCCTGGCCAGTTTCGTCCAGCCCAATTTCTGGTGGCTGCTGGGGATCATGCTGCTGTTCTCCTGGATGAGCCTGGTGGACGTGGTACGCGCCGAGTTCCTGCGCGGGCGCAACCTCGAATACGTGCGGGCCGCCCGGGCCCTGGGCATGCAGAACGGCGCGATCATGTTCCGGCATATCCTGCCCAACGCCATGGTTTCGACCATGACCTTCATGCCGTTCATCCTCACCGGCGCCATCGGCACCCTCACAGCCCTGGACTTCCTCGGCTTCGGCCTGCCGGCCGGCGCGCCGTCCCTGGGCGAGCTGGTGGCCCAGGGCAAATCCAACCTCCAGGCGCCCTGGCTGGGCATGAGCGCGTTCGCGGTACTCGCGATCATGCTGAGCCTGCTGGTGTTCATCGGCGAGTCCGCTCGCGATGCCTTCGATCCGAGGAAGTGACATGAACCAGGACAATCTGATCGAAGTCCGCGACCTGGCGGTGGAATTCGTTGTCGGGCAACACCGCCAGCGCGTGGTCGAGGGTGTCAGTTTCGACATCAAGCGCGGCGAAACCCTGGCCCTGGTGGGGGAAAGCGGCTCGGGCAAATCGGTGACCGCCCACTCGATCCTGCGATTGCTGCCCTACCCGCTGGCCCATCATCCCACCGGCGTCATCCAGTATGCCGGGCAGAACATGCTGGGGCTGAAGGAAAAAACCATCCGTCACATCCGCGGCAACCGGATCGCGATGATCTTTCAGGAGCCGATGACGTCCCTCAATCCGCTGCACTCCATCGGCAAGCAGATCAATGAAGTCCTCGGCCTGCACAAGGGCCTGACCGGCAAGGTCGCGACCCGTCGAACCCTGGAATTGCTGGAACTGGTGGGCATTCCCGAGCCGCACAAGCGCCTCAAGGCCCTGCCCCACGAACTGTCCGGCGGCCAGCGCCAGCGGGTGATGATCGCCATGGCCCTGGCCAACGAGCCGGAACTGCTGATCGCCGACGAGCCGACCACCGCCCTGGACGTCACCGTCCAGCTGAAAATCCTCGATCTGCTCAAGGATCTGCAGGCACGATTGGGCATGTCGCTGCTGCTGATCAGCCACGATTTGAACCTGGTCAGAAGAATTGCGCATCGCGTATGTGTCATGCAGCGCGGTTGCATCGTCGAACAGGCATCGTGCGCAGAGTTGTTCCGCGCGCCGCAGCATCCGTACACTCGGGAACTGCTGGCCGCCGAGCCCAGCGGCAACCCGGCAAACAACGTGGTCGGCCCGCCGCTGTTGCAGGTCGAGGACCTGAAAGTCTGGTTCCCGATCAAAAAAGGCCTGTTCAAGCGCACGGTGGATTACATCAAGGCCGTGGATGGCATTCGCTTCAGCCTGCCCCAGGGCCAGACCCTGGGCATTGTTGGCGAGAGCGGCTCCGGCAAGTCGACCCTGGGGCTGGCGATCCTGAGGCTGATCGGCAGTCAGGGCGGGATCCGCTTCGAAGGCAAGCAGTTGGACAGCCTGACGCAGCAGCAGGTACGACCGCTGCGCCGGGAGATGCAAGTGGTGTTTCAGGACCCGTTTGGTAGCCTGAGCCCGCGGATGTGTGTGGGGCAGATCGTCGGTGAAGGCCTGCGGATCCACAAGATCGGCACCGAAGCCGAACAGGAACACGCGATAATCGCGGCATTGAAGGAGGTAGGCCTGGACCCGGAAACCCGGAACCGCTACCCCCATGAATTTTCTGGAGGGCAACGGCAGCGTATCGCCATTGCCCGGGCCCTGGTGCTCAAGCCGGCGTTGATTCTACTGGATGAACCGACGTCGGCCCTGGACCGTACCGTGCAACGCCAGGTGGTGGAGCTGTTGCGGTCGCTGCAAACCAAGTACAACCTGACGTACCTGTTTATCAGCCATGACCTGGCTGTCGTCAAAGCGCTGAGCCACCAATTGATGGTGGTCAAGCATGGCCAAGTGGTCGAACAAGGTGATGCCCGCAGCATATTCGCCGCGCCGCAACACCCCTATACACAGCAGTTGCTGGAGGCCGCCTTCCTGGCCCCACCAACTGCCGAATAACCTGAAAGAGGAGCAACACATGGGTTTTCTCGCCGGTAAGCGCGTACTGATCGTCGGTGTCGCCAGCAAGCTGTCCATCGCATCCGGCATCGCCGCCGCCATGCATCGCGAGGGCGCTGAACTTGCCTTCACTTATCAGAACGACAAACTCAAGGGTCGTGTCGAAGAATTCGCCCAAGGCTGGGGTTCGAGCCCTGAGCTGTGCTTCCCGTGCGACGTGGCCAGCGATGAAGAAATCGCCAAGGTCTTCGAAGAACTGAGCAAGAAGTGGGACGGCCTGGACTGCATCGTGCACTCCGTGGGCTTCGCCCCGGGCGACCAGCTGGACGGCGACTTCACTGAAGCCACCACCCGTGAAGGCTTCCGCATCGCCCACGACATCAGCGCCTACAGCTTCGTCGCCCTGGCCAAGGCCGGCCGCGAGATGATGAAGGGCCGCAACGGCAGCCTGCTGACCCTGTCGTACCTGGGCGCCGAGCGCACCATGCCGAACTACAACGTCATGGGCATGGCCAAGGCCTCCCTGGAAGCCGGCGTGCGCTACCTGGCCGGCTCCCTGGGCCCGGACGGTACCCGCGTCAACTGCGTCTCGGCCGGTCCGATCCGCACCCTCGCCGCTTCCGGCATCAAGAACTTCCGCAAGATGCTGGCCGCCAACGAAGCGCAAACCCCGCTGCGTCGCAACGTCACCATCGAAGAAGTCGGCAACGCCGGCGCCTTCCTGTGCTCCGACCTGGCGTCGGGCATCAGCGGTGAAATCATGTACGTGGACGGCGGCTTCAACACCACCGCCATGGGCAACATCGAAGAATAATCTTCGCCGCGCCTGAAAAACGCCGCTCGTCCTGAAGAGGACGAGCGGCGTTTTTCATTCCCGATTCCGCAGCCACCCCATCCCCCTTGTGGGAGCGAGCCTGCTCGCGATGGCTATCTGTCAGTCGCATCAGTATTGGCTGAGCCACCGCTATCGCGAGCAGGCTCGCTCCACAGGGTTTCAACGGGTCGGGCGACTCGTGGGGGCATTTGCCGGCGAGGGCCTATACACTGCGACACAGGTTCAATAAGAGGCGCCGACCGATGAAGCCCATCCCCCAGGATTCCGCCCCCCGTTTCTGGCGCGATGCAGCCTTGCCCTTCATCGAAGCCCGGGCTATCGCGGATGGGCGCAAGGTCTGTTACTCGCGGCATTCCCACGACCATTTCTCCATCGGGGCGATCACCGCCGGATGCAGCACCTACGTGCATGAGCAGTCGAACTTCAAGGTCGAGAGCGGCACCGTGGTGCTGATGAACCCTGGAGATGTCCACGCCTGCAACCCGATTGACGATCAGCCATGGTCATACGTGATGCTCTACGTCGACACCCTGTGGCTAAGGGACCTGCAGCGACGGATCGGCTTTGACGAGCAGCTGGAATTCCAGGGTTTTGCCACTACCCACAGCCGCGACGCCGAGCTGTTTGCCGCACTGCAAGGGTTGTATGAGCAGTTGGTGGATGAACGGCTCGCCCCTTCGTCCAAACAGGCCGCCGCCGAGGCGTTCTTTACCGATCTGCAGCAGCGTCTCAACCCGGCGGGGCGTCCGGACCGGGGCAGCCATCCAGGGTTGATGCGGGCGGCGCAGTTTATCCATGACCATTGCACCGAAGCCTTGAAGCTCGAAGACATCTGCGCCGCCGCGCAACTGTCGCCGTCGTACCTGAGCCGCGCCTTCAAGCGCCACTACGGGATGACGCCCCACGCCTTCCTGGTCAATCGCCGGATCCAGTTCGCCCGCCGGCAATTGCGCGAAGGCAAGCTGATCGCCGACGTCGCGCTGGACAGCGGATTTGCCGATCAGGCGCATTTCCAGCGAGCCTTCAAGCAGCACCTGGCGGCGACGCCAGGGCAATATCGAGGCTGACACGAGGCCATCGGGTGATCCCCTCGCCACAAAAAGCTTGCAAGTCAAAACACCCGTGACACCTCAAGGCAGCAACAGGTACATCGCGCTGGCTACCAGCAACCCCGCCATCGTCCGGTTGAACCAGCGCATGGTCGCCGGATTGCCCAACCAGTTGCGCAGGAAACTGCCGGCATACGCCCAACAGCCCACCGAGACGTAGCAGATCACCAGGTAGACGGCTGCAAATTGCCAGACCAGCCTCGCTTCGCCATCGGCGACGAAGGCACCCATCCCCGCGACACAGGCCAACCAGGCCTTGGGATTGAGCCATTGCATCAGTGCTCCATGAAACATCGAGGGCGCGCGCCCTTCGTCCGAGCTTCCCAGGTGTCCGTTATCCCGTGCCAGCTTCCAGGCCATGAACAACAGGAACGCCACGCCACCCAATTGCACCACTCGCGTGAGGCCGGGCCAGCGCTGCAAGACTTCATGCAAGCCCAGCCCCATCAGCACCAGCAGCAGGACAAAGCCCAGGGTTGCACCGGCCACATGGCGCAACGTCGCCCGAAAACCGTACCGGGCCCCGGAGCTGAGGGCCACGATATTGACCGGACCTGGCGTGATGGAGGCGACAAGCGCAAACGCCGCCATGGAGAAAAACAGAGTCATCGCATACCTTCTTCATGTTGGTGAGGGGGTGCTCACAGTAAATCTGCGCAAACCGCAGGTATTGCACAAAACTGCCCCATCGCAACCACGCGGTATCCGGTGATTTTTTCGTAAACTGTATGCGAATCCGGCCAGTGGAGCCGATACTGTGCGGCTATCTCAGTCAGGCGTGCCCTATGTCCTTTGCGGTATTGCGATTCATTGGCTTCATTCTCGGTATTTTCCTGATCACACTGGCCGCGAGCATGGTGATTCCGCTCATCACGTTGATGATCTATGGGCGAAACGATGACCTCTCGGCATTCCTGTGGTCGAGCCTGATCACCTTCACCTGTGGCATCGCGCTGGTCGCTCGCGGACGGCCCGCACACACGCAGATGCGCCCTCGGGACATGTACCTGTTGACGACCGCCAGCTGGGTCGTCGTCTGCGTGTTCTGCGCACTGCCGCTGGTGTTCATCCAGCACATCAGCTACACCGACGCCTTTTTCGAGACGATGTCAGGCATCACCACCACCGGCTCGACCGTCCTGACCGGGCTGGACAGCGCATCCCCCGGCCTGTTGATCTGGCGCTCGATGTTGCACTGGCTTGGCGGGATCGGCTTTATCGGCATGGCGGTAGCGGTCCTGCCGCTGCTGCGGGTCGGCGGCATGCGACTGTTCCAGACCGAGTCGTCGGACTGGTCGGAAAAAGTCACTCCGCGCTCCCACGTCGCAGCGAACTACATTCTGTGGATCTATATAGGATTGACCGCTGTGGCGACCCTGGCCTTGTGGCTGGCAGGCATGACGCCTTTCGAAGCGATCAATCATGCGATGTCCCTGATCTCCACGGGCGGCTTTTCCACGTCGGACGCTTCCCTGGGACACTGGCCTCAACCGGCGATCCATTGGGTGTCGGTCGTCGTCATGATGGCCGGTTCGCTGCCATTCACCTTGTATGTGGCCACCTTGCGCGGCAACCGGCGAGCCTTGTTCAAGGATCAGCAAGTCAGGGGTTTTGTCGGCTTTCTGGTCGTCACCTGGCTCGTGGTAGGCACATGGCTGAGTCTGAACAGTGACTACACATGGTGGGATGCGGTCCGTATCGTGGCCGTCAACGTGACGTCCGTGGTCACCACCACGGGCGTTGCGCTGGGTGACTACACCCTATGGGGCAGTTTTGCCTTGTTGCTGTTCTTCTACCTGACGTTCGTCGGCGGCTGTTCCGGATCAACCGCCGGCGGCCTGAAGATCTTTCGCTTTCAGGTGGCCGGAGCCCTGCTGATGGGCAACTTGAAACAACTGATCCATCCCCGGGCCGTGATTCAGAAAAAATACAACAACCATCCCATCGATGAGGAAATCGTTCGCTCGCTGCTGACGTTTTCATTCTTTTTCACCATCACCATCGGCGCTATCGCCCTGGGACTGGCACTGATCGGACTGGACTGGACAACCGCCTTGACCGGCGCGGCCACCGCCGTGTGCAACGTGGGGCCGGGGCTGGGATCGATCATCGGCCCGGCGGGTAACTTCTCGACATTGCCGGATGCCGCAAAATGGCTGCTGACCGTTGGCATGCTGCTGGGTCGCCTGGAGATCCTCACCGTCCTGGTGCTATTCACGCCGGTGTTCTGGAAGTATTGAACAGACCCGGAAAATTCACTGTCGATTTTTCGGTGGAGCTGAGCAGGGCACGGTTCTATGCTCAGCCCCATGAACAGACAAGACTCGCTGCTCCCACCCCACGCCGAAATGGTCCGCGCCATGCTCGAACGGGACACCGCCTACGAGGGGGTGTTCTTCACCGCGGTCAAGACCACCGGCATTTTCTGTCGCCCAGCCTGCACGGCGCGCAAACCCAAACCGGAGAACGTGGAGTTCTTCGCCCATGCTGACGACGCGCTATCGGCCGGCTACCGCGCCTGCCTGCGCTGCAAGCCCCTGGACGCTGCCGCCATCGCACCGGACTGGATCCAGGCGCTGCTCAAGGCCGTCGATGCCGAACCCGATCTACGCTGGACGGACGCCCTGCTGCTGGAACAACGCATCGAACCCTTGAAACTGCGGCGCTGGTTCAAACAGCATTTCGGCATGACCTTTCACGCCTACCTGCGCACCCGGCGCCTGGGCATTGCCCTGGGTGGCATCAAGGAGGGCAATTCCATCGACAACGCGGCGTTCGATTCGGGCTACGAGTCCCTGAGCGGCTTTCGCGATGCGTTCGTGAAGTCTTTCCACATCACCCCCGGCCGGGCCGCCCAGAGCGAACCCCTGTTGTTCACGCGCCTGACCACACCATTGGGGCCAATGCTGGCCATGGCCGAACGACGCGGACTGGTGCTGCTGGAGTTTCTCGACCGCCCGGCCCTGACCCGGGAAATCGAGGAACTGCAACAGCGCTACGGCTACACCGTCGCGCCGGGGCACAACGCACACTTGCAGCAGATCGAAACCGAACTGACGGATTATTTCGCCGGGAACCTCACGACATTCAACGTCCCGTTACACATGCCTGGCAGTGCATTTGCCATCCGGGTCTGGGGCGAACTGCAAAAAATCCCTTATGGCGAAACTCGCAGCTACGGTGCCATCGCCGCCATCCTCGGTAGCCCTGGCGCCAGCCGCGCCGTAGGGTTGGCCAATGGTCAGAATCGCCTGGCCATCGTTGTACCGTGCCATCGGGTAATCGGTGCGGACGGCTCCCTGACCGGCTATGGTGGCGGGCAACCGCGCAAGGCCTTCCTGCTGCGACTGGAAAAAGCCGCCATGCAGATTTCCCTGCCCCTGGCGTTCTGACCATCCCGAGGACACAGACCCGATGCCCGTGCCGTACCACGATGCCAGCGTCTTTCTTGCCAACCTCGATGAAGATTGGCGGCGTCACGTCGAAACGACCGGCCCTTGCCTGCTGCAGCCCAAGCCGGCCCGCGATCCCTACGAAGTCCTGGTGCGGGCCATCGCCTACCAGCAACTGCATGCCAAGGCGGGCGATGCGATTTTCGGTCGACTGCTGGCGTTGTTCCCGACGCAGCCGTTCCCCAAACCGGAGCAGATTCTGGCGACCGACTTCGAGCTGCTACGCGGTTGCGGATTCTCCGCCAGCAAGATCGCAACCATCCAGGGCATCGCCCAGGCGGCCCTGGACGGTGTGGTGCCGGATTACCCGACAGCGTTGGCGATGGACGACGAAGCCCTGATCGAACGCCTGGTCACCCTGCGCGGCGTCGGTCGCTGGACCGTGGAAATGTTGTTGATCTACAGCCTGGAGCGACCGGACATCCTGCCAGTAGACGACTTCGGTGTACGCGAAGGCTATCGGCGCCTGAAGGGCCTCGAACGACAACCCGGTCGCAAGCAGATGATCGACATCGGCCTGGCCTGGAGCCCCTATCGGACGGTGGCGGCGTGGTACCTGTGGCGGGTGCCGGTGCCTGGCCGTGGGACCGCGTGATCGTTCTTCGCGAGCAGGCTCGCTCCCACAGAGGATCGCATTTCAATGTGGGAGCGAGCCTGCTCGCGATGGCGTCAGACCTGTCGAACGCTGACCGTCTACGCTGTCCAGGATCATTCCATCCCCTCGGAGGCTCCCATGCAGCTTGAAGGTTCCTGCCATTGCGGCGCGGTGTCATTCAGCCTGACCTGTGCCCACCCCTACCCTTACCAGCGCTGCTACTGCTCGATCTGTCGCAAGACCCAGGGCGGCGGCGGTTTCGCGATCAACCTGGGCGGCGATGCCCGCAGCCTCAAGGTGCGCGGTCGTCGGCACATCTCGATCTACCATGCGAAGCTCAAGAACGAAGGCGATAAACGCGCCCACCGCAGCAGTGCCGAACGGCATTTCTGCTCCCTCTGCGGTTCGGGATTGTGGCTGTTCAGCCCTGAATGGCCGGAATTGATCCACCCTTTCGCCTCGGCCATCGACACGCCACTGCCGGTTCCGCCGGAGCACACCCACCTGATGCTTGGTTCCAAGGCTCCCTGGGTGGAAGTCGAAGCGCACCCGGGAGACCAGCGGTTCGAGGTTTATCCCGAGGAATCCATTGCCCAATGGCATGAGCGCCTGGGGTTGAAGGCTTAAGGCCCCATCGCGAGCAGGCTCGCTCCCACATGGAAACGCATTCCCCCTGTGGGAGCGAGCCTGCTCGCGATGGCGTCAATACCGACAACGCTGCACTACAGCGCCGGCACACCACTGTGAAAACGAAACTCCACATCCGGCGACGCGATCAGGTCCCGCTCGGCCTCACGCACCTTGTCGATCACCTGGGCGATGTCCTTGGCATCACCATACTGGTAGGCCAGTTTCAGGTAACCCTGGAAATGCCGGACCTCGCTTTTCAGCAGGCCGAAATAGAACTTGCCCAGCTCTTCGTCCAGGTGCGGCACCAATGCCTCGAAGCGCTCGCAACTGCGGGCTTCGATGAACGCACCGACCACCAGGGTATCCACCAGCTTGACCGGCTCGTGGCTGCGCACCACCTTGCGCAGGCCCGAGGCGTAACGCCCGGCGGAGAGCTGGCGCAGGCCAACCTTGCGCTTTTTCATCAGGCGCATGACTTGCTCGTGGTGCACCAGCTCTTCCCGGGCCAGACGCGACATCATGTTGATCAGATCGACATGGGAATGGTACTTGGCGATCAGGCTCAGGGCGGTGCTGGCGGCCTTGAACTCGCAGTTCTTATGGTCGATCAGCAACGTTTCCTGATCGGCCAACGCAGCCTGGACCCAGGCATCGGGGGTGCGGCAGCCAAGGAATTCGTGGATTTCGGGAAGGATCATGGGGCTCACGGGCAAAAGGTAGTCGAGCGAAGGGCGCCGATTATACCGGCCTGCCCCCAGACCACCAGTCACCGTCGTTGATATGCGTCAAGTCGCAGACGCTTCATAGCAACTAGAACTATAGTTGAGCAACGCCACGCGCTTTCATCTGGAGACACCGATCATGCAAGCCATTCGCAGCATCCTGGTGGTCATCGAACCCGAGCACTCGGAAAGCCTGGCGCTCAAACGCGCCAAGTTGATCGCCGGCGTGACCCAGGCTCACCTGCACCTGTTGGTGTGCGACAGAAAGCACGACCATGCCAGCATGCTCGGCGTGCTGAAGGCTGCATTGCTGGCCGATGGCTACAGCGTGACCACCGAACAGGCCTGGAACGAAAGCCTCTACGAAACGATCATCGACGTGCAGCAGGCCGAAGGCTGCGGACTGGTGATCAAGCAGCATTTCCCGGACAGCCCGCTGAAGAAAGCCCTGCTGACGCCAACGGACTGGAAACTGCTGCGCCATTGCCCGACCCCGGTATTGCTGGTGAAAACCGCAGGTTCCTGGCGGGACAAGGTGATCCTGGCCGCCGTTGACGTGGGCAATGCCGACGGTGAACACCGGCACCTGCACACCACCATCATCGACCACGGCTATGACATCGCCCGCCTCGCCAAAGCCCACTTGCATGTCATCAGCGCCCACCCTTCGCCGATGCTCTCGGCGGCCGACCCGACGTTCCAGCTCAAGGAAACCATCGAGGCCCGCTATCGCGAGCAATGTCGCTCGTTCCAGGCGGAGTTCGACATCGATGACCAGCACCTGCACATCGAGGAAGGCCCGGCGGACGTGTTGATCCCGTTCATGGCGCACAAACTGCAGGCGGCGGTGACCGTGATCGGCACCGTGGCCCGCTCCGGGCTGTCAGGGGTGCTGATCGGCAATACCGCCGAAGCGGTGCTCGATACCCTGGAAAGCGACGTGCTGGTGCTCAAGCCGCAGGAGGTGGAGGATCATCTGGTGGAGTTGGCGGTGAAGAACTGAAACACCACCCTTGTGGGAACTACCTTTGTGGCGAGGGGATTTATCCCCGCTGGGGTGCGCAGCAGCCCTGAAACCAGCCGCCTCGCTGTGTCAGATAGATTGAGCTCACAGTGATGGGGCTGCTACGCAGCCCAGCGGGGATAAATCCCCTCGCCACAAAGAATGTCAGCGGGCCACAAGGAGCACAGTCTCAACCGCCAAACCCGTCCTTCAGGAACCCCGGCGCGATGTAGCGCTGGTAATGCGCTTCGGACAGCAGGAAAAACTCCCGGTCGATGGCGTCCCGCAGGTCCGGCAGTTCCCAGTCGCGGAATTCCGGCAGCAGCACCATGCCATAGGCTTCGAGGTTGTTGATCACCCGGGCACCCCGAGCGATCAACTGATAAGCCCAGCAATATTCCGACTGGTGCGCCACAAAGCGGATCTGACGCGCGACCAGTTGCTCGCGCAGCAGGCCGGGGTCGAACACCTCGAGTTTCGCCACCATGACCTGCACCAGCAGTTGCTCCAGGCGCATCCACACCGCGCGTTTCTCGTCCTCGTTGTAGCCGTTCCAGTGAATCACCTCATGGTGGAAGCGCTTGCAGCCACGGCACACCAGGTCACCGTAGACAGTGGAGCAAAGGCCGACGCAGGGGGTCTTGATGAGCTGGTTGGGCATAACGGAACGCACACGCAAAAGCAGGACAGGCCGGCATGTTAGCCCTTTGTCTAAGATTGATCACCCCTCAAACTTCCCGGCCCAACTTACCTTTAATTTTTTTTTCCCGTAGAATCAGCCAGCCTTTTAAGGCGCCAATGTCCGTTAGAAGCTGTTTTCAAAGCGTCACGAGCACAGTCGTTCCTTCAGAACGGTGTTGGCGAAGGGTCTTTCCAGCGGGGAAAGCCCAACGCCAACCCTCATCAGCTCCCCGTTCTGCAGGCGTAAAACTTTGAAAGCAGCTTCTGTGAGGAACCCCGGAAACCCTGGCATGGTGGCCCAAAAAGCCCCCGACGCGCATGGGTACCGCGGGTTTCTGGATGAGCGTCCCGGACACCCATTTGGGACCACTGATGAGGGTAATACTGTGCTTGAAGCCTACCGCAAACATATCGAAGAGCGTGCAGCACTGGGTATCGTTCCCCAGCCGCTCAACGCCGAACAAACCGCAGGCCTGGTCGAGCTGCTGAAGAATCCCCCGGCTGGCGAAGAAGCTTTCCTCGTTGACCTGATCACCAACCGCGTTCCACCGGGAGTCGACGAAGCCGCCTACGTCAAGGCCGGTTTCCTCTCCGCCCTGGCCAAGGGTGAAGTCCAATCCCCTCTGCTGGACAAGAAGCGCGCCGTTGAACTGCTCGGCACCATGCAGGGCGGCTACAACATCGTGACCCTGGTGGATCTGCTGGACAACGCCGAGCTGGCGCCAGTGGCCGCCGAAGAACTCAAGCACACCCTGCTGATGTTCGATGCCTTCCACGATGTGGCTGAAAAAGCCAAGAACGGTAACGTCCACGCCAAGGCCGTGCTGCAATCCTGGGCTGACGGCGAGTGGTTCAAGAAGCGTCCGGTACTGGCCGACAAGATCAGCCTGCGGGTCTTCAAGGTCACCGGCGAAACCAACACCGACGACCTGTCCCCTGCCCCGGACGCCTGGTCGCGCCCTGACATCCCGCTGCACGCCCTGGCCATGCTGAAAATGGCCCGTGACGGCATCGTTCCGGACGAGCAAGGCAAGACCGGCCCGATGAAGCAGATCGAAGAGATGCGCAACGGCGGCTTCCCGATCGCCTACGTCGGTGACGTGGTCGGTACCGGTTCCTCGCGTAAATCCGCCACCAACTCGGTGCTGTGGTTCTTCGGCGACGACATTCCGTACGTGCCGAACAAGCGCGCTGGCGGTTTCTGCTTCGGCAGCAAAATCGCTCCGATCTTCTACAACACCATGGAAGACGCCGGCGCCCTGCCGATCGAATTCGACGTGTCGAACATGAACATGGGCGACGTGATCGACCTGTACCCGCACGCCGGCAAGGTCTGCAAGCACGGTACCGACGAAGTCATCACCACCTTCGAAATGAAGACCCCGGTCCTGTTGGACGAAGTCCGTGCCGGTGGCCGTATTCCGCTGATCATCGGCCGTGGCCTGACCGAGAAGGCGCGTGCCGAGCTGGGCCTGCCGCCGTTCGACCTGTTCAAGAAGCCTGAAGCCCCTGCCGCCAGCACCAAGGGTTTCACCCTGGCGCAGAAGATGGTCGGCAAGGCGTGCGGTCTGGCAGAAGGCCAAGGCGTACGTCCTGGCACCTACTGCGAACCGAAGATGACCACCGTGGGTTCCCAGGACACCACCGGTCCAATGACCCGTGACGAGCTGAAAGACCTGGCCTGCCTGGGCTTCTCCGCTGACCTGGTGATGCAGTCGTTCTGCCACACCGCGGCGTATCCAAAGCCGATCGACGTGACCACCCACCACACCCTGCCTGACTTCATCATGACCCGTGGCGGCGTTTCCCTGCGTCCGGGCGACGGCATCATCCACTCGTGGCTGAACCGCATGCTGCTGCCAGACACCGTCGGTACCGGTGGTGACTCCCACACCCGTTTCCCGATGGGCATCTCGTTCCCGGCCGGTTCCGGCCTGGTGGCGTTCGCCGCTGCCACCGGCGTCATGCCGCTGGACATGCCGGAATCGATCCTGGTGCGCTTCAAAGGCAAGATGAAACCTGGTATCACCCTGCGTGACCTGGTTCATGCCATTCCTTACTTCGCCATCCAGAACGGCCTGCTGACTGTCGAGAAGAAAGGCAAGAAAAACGCCTTCTCCGGCCGCATCCTGGAAATCGAAGGCCTGGAAGGCCTGACGCTGGAACAGGCTTTCGAGCTGTCCGACGCGTCGGCCGAACGTTCGGCTGCCGGTTGCACCATCAAGCTGTCGAAAGAGTCGATCACCGAGTACCTGCAGTCCAACATCACCCTGCTGCGCTGGATGATCGGCGAAGGCTACGGCGATGCCCGCACCCTGGAACGTCGTGCCCAAGCGATGGAAGCCTGGATCGCCAACCCTGAGCTGATGGAAGCCGATGCCGACGCCGAATACGCTGAAGTCATCGAAATCGATCTGGCCAACATCAACGAGCCTGTGCTCTGCGCGCCGAACGACCCGGACGACGCCCGTCTGCTCTCCAGCGTGGCTGGCGAGAAGATCGACGAAGTGTTCATCGGTTCGTGCATGACCAACATCGGTCACTTCCGCGCTGCGGGCAAGTTGCTGGATCAGGTCAAGGGTCAGCTGCCAACCCGTCTGTGGCTGTCGCCGCCGACCAAAATGGACGCTCACCAACTGACCGAAGAAGGCTACTACGGCATCTACGGCAAGGCCGGTGCACGCATGGAAATGCCAGGCTGCTCGCTGTGCATGGGTAACCAGGCACGCGTCGAGCCGAACAGCACCGTGGTGTCGACCTCGACCCGTAACTTCCCGAACCGTCTGGGCGACGGCGCGAATGTCTACCTGGCTTCGGCCGAGCTGGCGTCCGTTGCATCGATCCTGGGTCGCCTGCCGACCGTCGAGGAGTACATGGAATACGCCGGCAAGATCGACAGCATGGCAGCGGACGTGTACCGCTACCTGAGCTTCGACCAGATCGCCGAGTTCCGTGAAGCGGCTGCAAACGCCAACATCCCGGTCGTTCAAGCCTAAGGCTTCGACGCTCGACTGAAAACGCCGCCCTTCTTGCGAGGGGCGGCGTTTTTTTATGCCTGGGCTTTTGATGCAAGCCGGACCGCCGCTATCGCGAGCAGGCTCGCTCCCACAGGGGATTTGGGGTGGACACAGTTCCCGAGAACACCTCAGAGCCTGTGGGAGCCGAGCTTGCTCGCGATGGCGGCGGCACATCCAGCATCACCGCAACTGCCCCACCGCATTCGCGAGCAAGCTCGGCTCCCACAGGGATTTGTAGTGTCAAGCCGTGAGGGAATAGACCAACGCGGTAATCGCCACCAGGCCCACCGATACCACGAAGACATTGGACGCCTGGCCGCGGTAGCGGGCCATGGCCGGGACCTTGCGGATGGCGTACATCGGCATGAGGAACAGGATGGCCGCGATCACCGGGCCACCCAAGGTCTCGATCATGCCGAGGATGCTCGGGTTGAGCGTGGCGACGATCCAGCACACCAGCAACATGAACACCGCCGTCAGGCGGTCCAGGGTCTTGGCTGCCGGGCGACGGCCGCTCTTGACGATCAGGCCCTTGAGGCCTTCACTGGCGCCGATGTAGTGCCCCAGGAACGACTTGGAAATCGCCACGAAGGCAATCAACGGCGCCGCAAACGCGATGGTCGGGTTGCTGAAATGGTTGGCCAGGTACGACAGGATCGACAGGTTCTGTGCTTTCGCTTCGGCCAGTTGCGCCGGCGACAGGGTCAGTACGCAACTGAACACGAAGAACAACACCATCACCACCATCAACACATGGGCACGGGACAGGATCTGCGCGCTGCGCTGTTCGGCGCCCTCCCCATAGCGGCGTTTCTGGTCCACCGCGAACGCCGAGATGATCGGCGAGTGGTTGAACGAGAACACCATCACCGGAATCGCCAGCCACAGGGTGTGCAACAGTGCCGAAGGAGCCGGCAGCGTGGAAGCAGTGCTCAGGATACCGCCGCTCCAGTGCGGGATCAGGAACACCGCCAGGAACAGCAGCGCAACGATAAACGGGTAGACCATCAGGCTCATGGCCTTGACGATCGCCTGCTCGCCACACCGCACCACCGCCAGCAGGCCCAGGATCAACACCAGGGACAGCACCGCGCGGGATGGCGGCTGGATATGCAGTTGATGCTCCAGGAAGCTGCCCACCGTGTTGGTCAGCGCCACGCTGTAGATCAGCAGAATCGGGAAAATCGCAAAGAAGTACAGCAAGGTGATCAGCGCGCCGGCCTTGATGCCGAAGTGCTCCTCCACCACCTCGGTGATGTCCGCCCCATCACGACCGGACAGCACAAACCGAGTCAGGCCCCGGTGCGCGTAGAAGGTCATGGGAAATGCCAGCACTGCCAGGATCAGCAAGGGCCAGAAACCGCCCAGGCCGGCATTGATCGGTAGAAACAGCGTACCGGCACCGATGGCGGTACCAAACAGGCCCAGCATCCAGGTCGTGTCCTGGCGACTCCATTGACTGAGGGTGGCTGGGGCTGTCGATTCAAAGCGCTCTTCGACGCTATTGGCCTGATCATTCATCCGGTCGGATCTCCGCTTTCCGGTCATATGTACCCGGCCGGGACGAGTCGGAAAAACCCGACAGGCAGCGCCCTGGCCGAAACAGGGGCGCGATTGTCCGGGATTAGCGAGCAGAAGCAAAGGCTTAGCTGAGGAGCGGTGGTGCGAATCAGATCAGGCGAGACATGGAAGCGACGGTTAGAAATCATTAAAAACTGTCAGCCCTGACAGTAGACGCCCCAAGCCCAAGCCCTAACCTATCGGAGCAAGACCGAAGGTTGTATGAGGCGCTTTATACATTGCCCCATTTCTCCGGTCATTTTCCTATACCACCGGAGAAGAGAAATGGCCGATTTGACCATCAATACCCCTATTCAGAACGGTACGATATTCCCCAGGACCTGCCTCACCGGGACAGGCCCGGCCAATACGCGTGTAGTGCTCTACGAGGCCAGCGTCGGAGGCAAGGAATGGGGCAGCGCAACAGTCGATGCCTTCGGCAACTGGATGATCAAACCCAGCGCTGATCTTCAGCCAACTATCGGCAAGAACAATGGGATGTTCGGACTGATCGTGGCGCCTGGCGAGGATTCGAGATACTGGTCGAATACCGTTTTCGTCAATATTGCCAGCACACCACCGGCCGACACGAACCAACCACTGAAAATCCTGAGCCCTGCCGCAGGCGCTACTATTTACCCGAGGTCCAGCATTTGCGGTACGGGACCTGCCAATACCCAGATCAAACTTTACGAGGCTGGGGTCGGTGGGCGCGAATGGGGCAATACGACCGTGGACGGGTACGGCAACTGGATGATAACTCCCAACGCAGATCTTGTGCCGACACCCGGTAAAAACGGCGGTATGTTTGGAATGGTTGTAACGCCAGACTCAGTAGCATGGTCCAACATCATCCAGGTCAATATCGCCAAGGCAGCGCCGGTCAGCCCGAACCAGCCCCTCACGATCCTTAACCCAAAGGACGGCGCTACCACACTCGCACGCCCCTACATTGCCGGAACAGGACCCGCCAACACTCCGATAACCCTCTACGAAGCCGGAGTCGGGGGGCATAACTGGGGCACCACGGTGGTGGATGCCTATGGCAACTGGATAATGACGCCCAACGCAGATCTTGTACCGACACCCGGTAAAAACAATGGCAAGTTCGGGTTGCTGTTCTCACCTGACCAAACCTCTGGCGTATGGTCCAATGCCGTCTTTATCAATGTTTCCAACACAACGGTGTAGTCCCGAACGTTGACGCAAATAATCTCAGGCAAAAAGGTGGCTGATCTATCGCCATTTAACGCCAGCTCCTACACTCAGGAATATTCTCCAAGCGCTTGCCGGAACAAGGCAAGCCTTGGAATTTGCCCGAGAATCCTCAGGAGCCCAGCATGACCGCAACCGTCCTGGTACTGGTTGAAACCGTCAACGACTACCTGCCGATCCTCGAACGCCAGGGTTATCACCTGGAGCTGGCACCTACGCCGGCCGAGCGCAAAGCGGCGATTTTCGAGCATGGTGAGCGATTCAATGCGGTGCTGACACGCGGCCCCCTGGGTCTGACGGCCGACGAAATGGCCGCCATGCCCAATCTGCAGATCATCTGCGTGATCGGTGCCGGTTACGAACAGGTGGACCTTCAGGCTGCCCGCAACCGCGGCATCGTGGTCACCAACGGTGCCGGGGTCAATGCGTCGTCGGTGGCCGACCACGCCATGGCGCTGTTGCTGGCGCTGGTGCGCGACATCCCCCGGGCCGACGCCTGTATACGCCGGGGGGAATGGACGAAGGTCATGCGCCCTTCCCTGGCGGGTAAACGGCTGGGCGTGCTGGGCCTTGGCGCGGTGGGCATGGCGATTGCCAAGCGCGCGGCCCTGGGTTTCGACATGAGCGTGAGCTACCACAGCCGACGGGTACGCGACGATGTGCCCTACACTTTCTGCGCCACGCCCACGGAGCTGGCCCGGGTATCGGACTTCCTGATCGTTGCCACGCCCGGAGGGCTCGACACTCGGCGATTGATCAACAAGCAGGCCCTCGATGCGTTGGGCCCCAAGGGTTTCCTGGTGAATATCGCCCGGGCTAGCGTAGTCGCCACCGACGAACTGATCAGCGCCCTGGAACATCGACGCATCGCCGGAGCGGCCCTGGACGTGTTCGATCACGAACCCGAAGTGCCCGAGGCACTCAAGCACCTGCCCAATGTGGTCCTGACGCCCCATGTCGCCGGCCTTTCGCCGGAAGCGACCCGAGGCACGGTGGAATTGGTGGGCCAGAACCTGAATGCGTTCTTTTCCGGCAAACCGGTGCTGACGCCGGTGCCAATGCCGGAGCCGAACTGATCAATGAACCGATGTGTTCGCGGTACCTGTGGCGAGGGGATAAATCCCCTCCCCACAAAAGCCATTCACCAGTACTAGCACAACTCAAAGAACCCCCAACAACGTCCACAACCGCCGGGACTCGGCATCGGCGCTGATCAGTTCTCCCAGCAACTCGCTCAACGGCTTGTTGCCCCACTCCACGCCCCGCCGGATCAGGTAGGGCACCGGGCTGTGGGGTTCGGTGCGCGACAGGTAGCCGGCGATGACCAGCAACTGCCGGTAGGCCTCTTCACGGCTGGCCGGTTCCTGGAAGACTTGGGCCGGCGCTGTACCCGCCTGGGGCTGGACAACCGATGGGGTGGCTGCGGATGAGGCTTGCGCCGGCATGACAGTGGGTTGTTGCGGATGCATCGCGATGAACTCCTCTACCAGTGCCAGCAAGGCCTGTATCACGTCCTGCAAGGATTTGTAGCCCGGGGCCAGGTTGCCCAGGTAAGCGTCGCTCCAGGCTTCAAGCCGTTGCAAATGCTGCTGGCTCAACATGAGGCTGCCCTGGCGATGCAGCCAGAACGACAACGGTGTGCTGCGAATCAGTTCGTCGAGTTTTTTCTGATCGCTGCGCGCCGCTTCCGCCGAGGCCTTGGCGTTCTTGCTGTCGTTGGCCTGCACTTGCTGGCGCTGCAAGCGTTGCCAGTCGTCGAGACTGAAGCCATCGAAGGCCGAGTCGCGGCCATTGAACAGCGGCACCCGCGTCAACAGTACCTCGCTGTAGCGCCGGGCCAACCATTCCAGCGGGATCACCCGCCATGACTGGTCACCCTCTTCGGCCTGGGGATGCAACTGCTCGGGGTAGCATTCACACAGGCCCGCCACCAGCGCCAGGCTGCCCGGCAAGCCCTCCAGCCCCGCCAGGTGCAGCCAGGCCTCCCCCAGCCAGGCGCTGATCATCAGGTCCTTGCTGCGTTCGAGCAGCAGCGTGGTGGCGAGTTTTTCCAGCTCCGGCCATTGGGCGCGCTTGATCTGGGACTGCCACACCCCGGTGGGCAGGCTGGTGTCGTCTTCCCGGCGCAACTCCCGCAGCTGATCGTATTCCAGCTCATAACGCAGATCCGGCCCGCAGGGCGATTCGGCGCTGATTGGCTCGAGCAACTGGCTGATCAACTCGGGCAAGGGGGAGATAGGTACGCTCACAGGCCCTCCTCACGGGTAGCGATGGCGGGGCTCGACGAGGTCGCCATGAAAGGTGAACGGGGTGCCTGGGTCGGCAGCGGCGGCATCGACAGCGGCAGCTTCGAGCCCTGGCTCATCAACGACAGGCGCAGGAACATCAACGTTTGCTGCGTCGTGCGGGCCAGGAGCTGGGCCTGGGCCGGGCTCTGGGCGGGAATCTGGCCCGTTACCGGCAGTTGCAGGGTCAGCGGGAAATCGGTGTAGTCGACATTCGGCTGGCGTTGCACCGACACCAGCGAACGCATCAGGCGCAGCAACGACCATGGGCCCTGGTATTCCCAACCAGCTTCCAGGTCGCGTACCACCAGGTTCGGCTGCAACGGGTCGTTGGCCGGTCGCTGGTAACCGTTGCGGGCCCAGCGCAGGGTCAGCCGCACGGGCTGCCCGACCATCCAGCGCAGGTTCTGCTGGGCGTCGCCGGGGTAGTTGATCTGTTGGTTGCCGGCGTTCAGTGCCCAGGCAATCACCTGGTCGGCGCCGCGCTCCTCGTTGCGGTCGGTGCGCCAGCGCACGTCCATTTCCACGCCGAGAAGGCCACTCTTGTCCCGCACGAACAGCGGCCCCAGCCAGGTACCGGCCTGTTTCAACCGGTTGAGAAAATCCTCGGCAGCCAGGCGCTCCGGTGTCTGGCTCAGCGCCAGCCCGGCCTGGGCCAAGGGCAGGCGTGTGTCGATCAGTTCCAGCAGATGCTGTACCCGCGCCGGATCGGCGTCACTGGCCCGCAGGTCCTGGGAAAATGGAAAGCGCCCGGCCAGGTACTGGTTGAAGTAATTGGCCACATCGTTCCAGGCCGTCGCCGCCTGGTTCTGTTGCAGGTACAGGCACCGTTGCAGGGCTCCCTGTTGCAAGCTGACGGCGCGCTGGGCCAGGTCGCCACGGCCGCCGGACAGGTTGGAGGTCTGCAGGATTTGCGCGCAGGACGAGGTGTCCATCTGGTTGAAGTCCCGGCTCACCAACTGCTCCAGCTGCGCCGCCGAACTGGCCGGGTTCTGGCTCTTGTACTTGAGCAACTCGTCATTGATCGCCATGAACCGCGACACCCGGTCGTGTTCCAGAGCCGAGAGGTCATCCTGCTGGACGATCAACCATTCCAGAGCCGGCATGCGCTGCTCGGCGATCTGCACCATGGCGTCGAACTGCTGGTTCAGGCTCAGTTTCAGACCTTGTGGATCGCTGGCCCCGTAGAGCTGCAAACCGAAATTCTTCGAACCGTCCCAGCGCTGGACATCGGCCCGCTGGCTGAACAGGGGCTGGGCTTCGATTTCGTCCAGGCCACTCTTGATCTGCGCCAGGGCACGACGGTTGAGCAGGCGCTGGAAGCGCGTCGCCAGGTCGGCACGGTGCACGTCCATGAACGCCTTTTGCAGCGCGACGGCCTGGGTGGTCTGGACATTGAAGCCCATGCCCGGCAACTGTTCCTCGCTTTCATCCAGGCTGAGCCACATGGCCCGGGCCGCGGCCCCTTCAGCCGCCTGGATCAGGGCATCACGGTAGTCCGGCGGAATGCGCGGCAGTTCCTCGTTGGCGTAGCTCTTGTAGCTGGCGAAGTAGTTCAGGGCAACGCTGAAATCATCGCTGCCGTCGCCTTGCCCCTTGGCATCGGCGCTGCCGCCAGAGGGGTCCTTCTGCAGGGCCAACGCCACGAAGTCGCGCTTGAACAAGGCTTTCACCGCGTCATCCAGGGCTGTGACGTGCTCCTGCAACACCAGCAAACCACTGCCCTGCTGCACCAGCAGGTTGTCCCGGGAGCCGCTCTGGACGATCCACTGGTCGCGAAAGCTCTGTTGCAGCTTCGCCGCCTGGCTCTCCAGATCCTGGGCAAGCTCCGGCCCCAGCAAGGTGCTGTGGCTGACTTTGTCCATCATCTGGGTGTAACCGGGCACCAGGTCCTGGCCCTTGCCCCGCCCCCAAGCCGCGTTGGTCAGGTTGACCAGGGTCTGCAGATCGTCGACCAGGGCCATCAGGTCTTCCAGCTCGCTCAACGAGTTGCCGCCCCCCGCCTCCAACCGCTGCAGGTGCAGCTTGAGGTAACCGGCCTGACGCACGAAGTTGTCCGCCAGAAAGTAATGATCGAGCCAACGCTGCATCAGGCCGGTGAAGTTATCGCCGATCACCGTGCGTGCAGCGTTCAGGTCCAGCCCTTGCAAGTCCTGTTGCGAGCCCATGCCTTGTGCATCGAACAGCACCCGGTTGTAGAACCGCGCCCGGCTCAGCGTGCCGGCGTTGAGACTCAGCGACAGGGCGTTATTGCTCAATTGCACCAGCTCATCCAGCGGTGCCTTGGGGTTGCTCACCGCCTGGCTGAACATCTGATTCTGCTGCTCGAGGCGCACGGCGCGCTCCACCAGATCCTTGGCTTTCACGTAGCTCTGCCATTGCGCCGGGTCTTCGCTTTCCACGTTGCCCCGCCGCTCGGTATTGCGGATGACCTTGAGCTGCTCCAGGTCCGCCGCCAGCAGGTCACGCAGGGGCAAAACCCAGTGATGCCGGGCGGTCAGGCGCAAACCCTGCTCCAACTGAGTGTCCACGGAGGAGAACCACGAGGTGGGAAACACCACCGCGACGTAGCGCCAGCGCGGGGCTTTCTCCAGCATGTTCCAATAGGTCTGCACGTTGTAGCGGGTCGGTTCCAGTTGCGGTTGGTCAGGGTCGATCGCCAGGTAGTTCTTATGGGTGCGCAAGATCAACTGCGACAACCCCTCGGCTTCTTCCACCGAATCGCGCCAGACCCAGAGCATGCCCCCCAGCCAGACCAGGCCGACCACCAGCGCGACCACGCCCACCAGTCGGTGCCAACGCTGGCGCAAACGCAACAGGCGCGGCACGGGTTGGGCCAGGCCGCGTTCGGCGACAAAACGCCGCGCCCACAATTGCCGGGCGAACACCGTCTGGCGCAGGACCTTGTCGCTGGCGGCAAACCCATCCCCGGTGACGGCCGGCGCCTGGCTCGCGGTGAAGTACACACCGCGAAAGCGTGGCGCCTCGCCCTGGGCATTGCCCTGGAACACCGGCTCCAGGAGGATCTGCAAGGCCCGCCGCAACCCCTCGAAGCGCTCCGGCAACCCATACAGATCGCCGCTCAACTGCCCGGAAAGGGCGCCGATTTCGATGATCGACTGCGACAGCGCGGCGTTGACCTGATCCAGCGCCTGATCGCTCCAGTGCGACTGCCAGGCCGCGTCGGGTGAGTACGGCGACGACCAGCCCAGCGTCGATTCCCGGGCCTCGGCGGGCAATGCGCTGACCAGTTCCTGGAACCCGGGCAGCTCTTCCATTCCAGTAATCACCACATACACCGGCAGGCTCAGGCCGAACCGCTGCAGCAGGTCGATGAAGCAGCGGCGGACTTTAAGGCTCAGCTCGGTGGTGTGCTCGATATCGTCGAGCCTGCCGAACGGCACGGTCCAGATCACCGCATCCATCGGCCGTCGGCTGCGCAGTCGCAGGATCAGCCCCAACAACCGCCACCAGTTGCCCCGTTGCCGGTTCATGCCTTCATCGGGCAGGAACAGCGCCTGGGGCACCACCAGCACCGCCCCCTCGGCATCCGACCACCAGCGCCCGAACCACGCGGCCTTGTCCGTCGGCTGCAAATGCCACTGGGTGCACAGCTGGGCCCCGTCGGTCTCGTTGCCGAGCATCAGCAGCCAGGGGATCTGGTAGCGGTCCCGGGTGCCCTGCTCCTGCTCCATATGACGGACCGCCCCGTAGAAACTGCGAATCGCCGCGCCGCCCTGGGTCCGCAGCCACCAGATCAGCGCCGCGATCACCAGCACCACGACGATGACCAGCACCGCCAGGGCGAGGATGCTCACGGGGCTCATGAGTCCTGCTCCTGGACCACCGACTCGTTCAATTGCAACACCGGCTCGAGCTCCGAGCGGATGTCACGCCAGAACACCTGTCCCAGCCCGGTCAGCAGCAACACCATCGCCAGGATCGCCAGCCCCAGGCGCAACCCGTCCGGCAGTGATGTCTGCGCCGGCATGCGTACCGGCGGGGCCGTCGCCGACATTGCCAGGCGCTGGCTGACGTCGACATAGTCCGGTTCATGCTGCCAGGCGAACGTGAACAGCGCCGCGCGCCATTTTTCATGCTGGATCTGGCCGGGCTCGCCGCGCAGGCGCCCCTGGAACCCGAGGATCAGGCATTGCAGGTAGACGTTCGCCAGATCCCGGGTGCCGGGCATCTGCTCATCCAGCAGTTTCTTGATGGCCGCGGGCAGGCGCTCGCCGGCCTGGCGGCTGGAATACATGCGAGATTCAAGGGGATGCTGCTGCCAGGCCAGTTGCCCCGGCCAAGGGGTGAACAGCAAGGTTTCGTCCACCAGGGCGACGAAGGCGTAGACCAGCGCCTTGACCTGTTCGGTCGCCGAGTCGCCGACAGTGGCAAAGGCCATCCGCCACAAGCGTTGGGCGCTACGCCCGGAAAACTCCACCACCCGGCTGACCAGGGCCGCGGAGTCGTTGTCCTTGGGCAAGTCCTGCCATTCCTGGAACCACTTCAGCCAGACCTGACGAAACGCGCTGCTCAGCGGCGCCTCGTGCAGACTCCGGATCGCCCCGCCACTTCCGTCAGGCATACGACTCCCCTTTTGCGATCAGGCACTTTCACCGACTTGCGCGACAAACAACACCACCTGCCACGGGCTGCTGGCCTGGGTCGACGCCGGCGCCACGATGTGCAACGGCAGTTGCCCGTCGAACCACTGGCCGCTGGCAGCTACCACGAACAACCGGGTGTCGTCGCCGACGCTATAGGCCACCTGTTCGTTGCGGCTCATGGCCTGATGGGGCAGACCGCTCATGCGCTGCCGGCTCAACAACGGAACGTGTGGCGCGGAGGCGATGATCGCGCCGCGCAACCAATCGGCGGCGGCTTGCTCGCTGGCGCCGTTGGGCATGCGCAGGCCGATCACCAGGCGTTGGCTCGGCTGGTCGTCGGGCAGTTGGATGGAGAACACCTGCTCATCGCGCTCGAAAGCCAGGCTGCGATAACCGGCGCGGACCAGCTCCAGAGTAGTGTCGAGCCAGTCGAGCAGCGGTTCGTACCCGCGTTGCAATTCGAGGAAATCCAGCGGCGCAAACGCCGGCACGCCGGCCAGCGGATCGAGGGCCGACCAGGCACCGGCCAGCCCCAGCAACAAGCCGTACAGCGCCTGGGGGGTCGCCACCCGCGTGTTCAGGCTGCCTTCGACTTCCGGCAGGCGCGCCCACAACGCGGTCATCTGCCGACGGATCTCCAGCGCATCGTCCTGGTTGCCAGCCGCCTGGGCCTGGCGCAACCGACCGGCGAGGAACAGGCACTTTTCCCGGGCCCGGGCACACAGCCCGGCCACCCGCCGACCGAGCGCCGATTCGGGCAACAGTACCGGGGTGGGTGGCGTATAGGGCATCCGCAGAAAGCCGCCGCCTTCTTTGCGAATGCGCAGCAGCGGCAGGCAGATCGAATCGGCCTTGCTCAGTTGCGTGCACAGCCGCGGGTTCGGACGCCAGACGGTGATCGATTCGGGAAACTCACCGCTGGTGAGGTCCGGCAGCGCATCGCCGACCACCGATTGCAGGCGCCCCTTGAGCGGCAGCAATTGCCCGGCGCGCCAGAGTGGGCTGATCGCCAGGTACACGGTGACGGTGGCATCGTCGGTCTTGTTGACCGCCTCGGTGATGTCCAGCTCCAGCGTCAGCCCGACACCGGCCTGAAGATTGACCGGCAAGCCGTCCGGCAAGGTGCCCTGCAACTGCAGCAACCGCACCTGCCCGGCGCTGAGGGCCGAAGGGTCGACCTCCAGTTGACTGACACCCCAGAACCAGGGATTGCAGGCGGCCGCGACATGGGCGGCCAGGGCCTCGGCACGCAACCCTTGCAGTTGAAAATGTTGGGGCAACAGTTGCATGCCCTCATGCCAGCACACCGCGTCAGGTAACAGACTCATACGACTCCCTTCGACATCCCAGTGTCGCCGCACAAGGCGGCCCGCGGTCATTCAAGGCTGACTGGCATTGAGTTGGCCGTCATCGACGAGGCGCATCTCACGACTGTCGAACTTCAGCCAGGCCTTGCGCTGATCGTCCAGCCGGAGCCGGTGGGCTCCGGGTGTGTTATAGCTGGCGAAGACCAAAAGTCCAGCGGCGCGCCGGCCCTCCAGCGGGAAGGGTTGGCGGTCGATGAACTGCCCCGGAACCAGCTCCAGCCCCCACACCGACATGAGTTGACGATAGTCGCGCTGGAACTGTTCGCGCTCGGCGAACCACTGGCGGGCGGTGATCGCCGACAGTTGTTTGAGCAGGTCGGGATCATTCACCGCGATGAAATCCACGGCGATGGGCGTGTCGTCGTTGGCGCCGGACGCGACGTCGAGGGTCAGGCTGTCCAGGTCGACGCTGGGCGCAAAAAACGAGCAACCGCTGAGGGCCAAGCTGAAAAAAAATCCATAAAAAAACACACGCAAAATGAATCTTCCTTTTCGTCGCGGTCAAAAATTGTTTTTGCTTGCATTTTTATAGACCTGTTCTAGCGTCTTGGATAGTTCGACCTGCACGGTCGAATGGACCAGGTTCGTCAAGGGAATGACAGGTTTTCTGCCCCCCATTTGCAACCTGCGGATCAGCAAGGGAATGCGATGAGCGGGCCTCCCGATGCATTGCTCCCCACATGCATCGGAGTCGGCCGCCATGGCAGAAAGTACCCAGCACAAGCTCGACAGAGTCCGTCCTCCCCGCGTCCAGATCACCTACGACGTGGAAATCGGCAATGCCATCGAAAAGAAAGAATTGCCACTGGTCGTCGGCATTCTGGCCGACCTCTCCGGCAAGCCATTGGATCCGCTGCCCAAGCTCAACGAGCGGCGCTTCACGGAAATCGATCGCGACAATTTCAACGAGGTCCTCGCCTCCATCGCGCCCCGCGCCACGCTCCAGGTGAACAACACCCTCAGCGGCGACGACAGCAAGCTCAACATCGAACTCAACTTCCGCCACATCGATGACTTCGACCCGGTCAAGGTCGTGGAACAGGTCACGCCGTTGCGCCGCCTGTTCGAAGCCCGTCAACGCCTGCGCGACCTGCTGACCAAGCTCGACGGCAACGATGACCTGGACAAGTTGCTGCGCGACGTGATCGTCAACACCGAAGGCCTGCAAGAGATCAAGTCGGCCCGGCCCCAGGACGCACCGCAAGAGTTGCCGACCGTGGCCGCCAACGATGATCCGGCTCCGGCCGAACCACAGGCCTGATCGTGTTCATCACTCAAGGGAGATAAAGCCATGCCTGCTTCATCCAGCGCTCAAACCAGCGAGAGCACGACCCAGACCCTGTCCCTGCTGGACAAGATCATCGCCGAAGGCCGTATGGCCCATGACGACAGCCAGCAGGATTATGCCCGCGACATGCTGGCCGAATTCGCCACCCAGGTCCTCGACGAAGGCATGGCCATCGACAAGGACACCGTGGCGATGATCAACGACCGCATCAGCCAGATCGACCAGTTGATCAGCGCCCAGCTCAACGAAGTGCTGCACCACCCTGACCTGCAGAAACTCGAAGCGTCCTGGCGTGGCCTGCACCTGTTGGTGCAGAACACCGAAACCAGCACCCGGCTCAAATTGCGCCTGCTCAACGTTACCCAGAAAGAGCTGCAGAACGATCTGGAAAAAGCCGTCGAATTCGACCAGAGCGCACTGTTCAAGAAAATCTACGAGGAAGAGTACGGCACCTTCGGCGGCCACCCGTTCAGCCTGCTGGTGGGCGACTACACCTTCGGCCGGCACCCGCAGGACATCGGCCTGTTGGAGAAACTCTCGAACGTCGCCGCCGCGGCCCACGCCCCGTTCATTGCCGCCGCCAGCCCACGCCTGTTCGACATGACCAGCTTCACCGAACTGGCAGTGCCTCGGGACCTGTCGAAGATTTTCGAGAGCCAGGAGCTGATCAAGTGGCGCTCGTTCCGTGAAAGCGAAGACTCGCGCTACGTGTCCCTGGTACTGCCGCACTTCCTCCTGCGCCTGCCCTATGGCCCGGACACCCGGCCGGTGGAAGGCATCAACTACGTCGAAGACGTCAACGGCACCGACCACAGCAAGTACCTGTGGGGCAATGCGGCCTGGGCGCTGTCACAACGCATCACCGAAGCCTTCGCCAAATATGGCTGGTGCGCGGCGATTCGCGGTGCCGAGGGTGGCGGCGCGGTGGAAGGCCTGCCGGCCCATACCTTCCGCACCAGTTCCGGCGACCTGTCGCTCAAGTGCCCGACCGAAGTGGCGATCACCGACCGCCGCGAGAAAGAACTCAACGACCTGGGGTTCATCGCCCTGTGCCACAAGAAGAACAGCGACATCGCGGTGTTCTTCGGTGGCCAGACCACCAACCGGGCCAAGGTCTACAACACCAACGAGGCCAACGCCAACGCACGGATCTCGGCGATGTTGCCCTACGTGCTCGCGGCCTCGCGTTTCGCCCACTACCTGAAGGTGATCATGCGCGACAAGGTCGGCAGCTTCATGACCCGCGACAACGTGCAGACCTACCTCAACAACTGGATCGCCGACTACGTGCTGATCAACGACAACGCGCCCCAGGAAATCAAGGCGCAGTACCCGTTGCGCGAGGCCCGGGTGGACGTGACGGAAGTGGCCGGCAAGCCCGGGGCCTACAACGCCACGGTGTTCCTGCGACCACACTTCCAGCTTGAGGAACTGACCGCCTCGATCCGCCTGGTGGCGACCCTGCCGCCTCCGGTGGCTGCCTGACGGCTGAAACCTGAGGCAATGCCGAACGCCATCCTGTAGGAGCTGCCGAGTGCAACGAGGCTGCGATCTTTCCCCAGACACTTGAGTCGTGAGCGAAAGATCAGAAGATCAAAAGATCGCAGCCTTCGGCAGCTCCTACGGGGCATCGTAATTTTCTGGAGTTCCACACCATGGATGCAATCATTCTCGACCTCGGCGGCGACATCAAGGGCGACAGCCTGCTGGAGGGTTTCACGGACAAGATCGAGGTCATGTCCTACAGCCACAACGTGGCGATGCAAGTCACCAACGACGTCAGCAACTCGGAGCGCACCTCCGGTCGACCGCACATCGGTGAGTTCACCCTGACCAAATTCATCGACAGCTCCACCCCTTCCCTCAACGAATATTGCTGCGCCGGCAAACCGATCCCGCAAGCTGTCATCACCATTGGCCGCAACGCCGCCGAAGGCAGCGGCAAGATCATGCCCTTCATCGTCTACACCTTGACCAACGTCGTGCTGTCCAACGTCAGTGTCAGTGGCGGTACGGGCGGCAAACCGGTGGAAACCCTGTCGCTGAACTTCACCAAAATCAAATGGGAACTCACCGCCCAGAAAGACGACGGCACCAAGGAAGGCACGGCGGGCACCACTTGGGACCTGGCGGCCAACAAGATGACCAAGTAAGGACGCTGCCGCCATGGCTGGTTTCGGGCTGCGCCCACCGCTGTTCGAACGCCTGGCCAGCCAGGGGGATGAACACGGCCGGGTGTTCGACCGGCAGGCGCTGCAGGACTCGGTCCACGCCGAACTGCAGCGCCTGTTCAACACCCGGCGCGGCCCTCGGACACTGACCGAACCGCCGAGCATCCTGGATTACGGCATTGCCGATTGGACCGCGTTGCAACAGCAGCGCAGCGATGACCGGCGCCTGCTGACCCGAGAGATACACCAGGCCATCAGCCATTTCGAACCACGTCTGCAACTGGGCGAGGTCCAGGTCGTCCCGGTACCGGGCCACCCGCAACAACTGGGCATACGGCTGTCGGGGGTGCTCCGTGGCGACCCGCACTCATGGCCCGTGGCATTTGTCATCGAGCACGCCGGCGACGGTCTTGAGGTGCGACATGAGCGACTCGATTGACCCGCAACTGTTGGATTACTACCAGCGCGAACTGACCTGGCTGCGCCATGCCGGAAGTCTGTTCGCCGAACGCTACCCCAAGGTCGCCCGGCGCCTGGAGCTGTCCCCCGGCGAATGCCCGGACCCGCACGTCGAGCGGCTTCTGGAAGGCTTCGCGCTGCTGGCCGCCCGGCTGCAACGCCGGCTGGACGACGACTACGCCGAATTCAGCGATGCCCTGCTCGAACAGCTTTATCCCTTGGCCATGCGCCCGCTGCCTTCGTGTGCAATCGTGCAGTTCGAGCCCGACCCGAGCAAAGGCAACCTCGACGATGGCTACCCCCTGCCCCGGGACACACCGCTGTTCGTCACCACGGATAAGGGCCAGAGCATTCACTTTCGCACCACCGCCGCCGTGCACCTGTGGCCGCTGGAAGTCAGCGAAGCGGTGCTGCTGGGCAGTGACGAAGCCCAGGCGCTGACCGGCGTAGTCCAGGCGCGTTCGGCCTTGCGCCTGAACCTGCGCTGCCTGGGTGAACGCCAATGGTCGACCCTGGAAATCGACACCCTGCGGGTGCACCTGGCGGCTTCGCCGATGATCAATGCCTGGCTGTACGATCTGCTCGGCGCCCACACGGTCAAGGTCCTGGCCGGCCCGCCGGGCAGCGTACCGGAACCACTGGCCGGCCTGCCCCGGATCGTCGGCTTCGCCAGCGACGAAGCGCTGCTGCCGGATGAGGATGGCGTGCATCCGGGCATGCGTCTGCTGGCGGAATACTTTGCCTTCCCCGACAAGTTCGGTTTCTTCGACCTGCCCCTGGCCGGAGCGACCAGCGACAGCTCATCCCTGTACCTGTACATCGTCTTCGATCGCGCCCCCGCCAATCGCCTGCAGCTCCAGGCCAGCGACATCGCCCTGGGCTGCGCGCCGGTGATCAACCTCTTTCCCAGGACCAGCGAACCCCTGCGCCCGGACGGCACCCGCAGCGAATACCGGTTGGTGGCTGACAGTCATCGGGAAAACAGTGTCGAAATCCACAGCATCCGCACCATGCGTGCCACGTCCAGCCAGGGCGTGCGCAAGGTGCCGGCCTACTATGGCAGCCAGCACGGCAACGACCAGACCTGTTATTGGCATGCGCGCCGGGTCAGCGGCATGAGTCCGAACCGGCTGGGCACCGACTTGATGGTCAGCCTGGTGGACACCCAACTCGACCCGCTCGCCGATACCCGCGACTACAGCCTCACCGCCGAATTACTCTGCACCAGCCGGCACCTGGCCCAGAGCCTGCCGGCGGGTACGCCGCTGGGCTTCGAACGTCCGGGCCCGGTGGCCTGGGCCCGCCTGCGCAACTCGCCGAGCCCGCAGAGCCTGCCGCGGCTGGACGGAGAATCGCGCTGGCGGCTGGTGTCGCAATTGACCCTCAACCATTTGTCCCTGGTGGAAGGCCCCCAGGCCCTGGATGCGCTGCGCGAGATTCTGGAGCTGCACAACCTGCGAGACGAGGCCAGTGCCCGCCGCCAGATCGAGGGAGTCATGGGCCTGGGCTGCGACCGGGTGATCGCCCATGTCGGTGAAGACGCCTGGCGCGGCTGGCGCAACGGCCTTGAAGTGCGCCTGCAACTGGATCCGCAACATTTCGTCGGCAGCAGCGCCGTGCTGTTCTCCGGCGTACTGGCGCAGTTCTTTTCACTGTATGCCACCGCCAATCGCTTCGTGCGCACGGTGCTGGTCCAGTCCGACAGGGAGGTGAAGACATGGCAACCCCAAGCCGGCAAACCCCTGACGCTCTGAACCTGAGCCAACGCCTGCGCCGCGATCCACAGCGTTTCGAATGGCTCCAGGCCCTGTTGCTGCTGGAGCGCGAACATCCCCAGGCCGAACCGCTGGGCAGCGGTACCGCGCCCCACGCCGAAGCGTTGCGCCTGCGAGGACCGTTGACGCCGCTGTTCGCCGCCAGCGAAGTCGAGGACCTGAGCGAGGAAGCCGGTTCGCCGCCCGTGCTGACCACACCGATCTTTGGCCTGGGCGGGCCCGACGGCCCGCTGCCCTACGCTTATCAGGAATGGCTGCAACAACGGGTACGGGCGCGGGATCATGCACCCGCGGAATTTCTCGACCTGTTCCAGCACCGGCTGCTCAGCCTGCTCTACAAAGTCATGCGCAAGCACCGCATTGCCCTGGGTTTCACCCACCCGGGCGCCTCCGCCGTGCAGGCACAACTGCGGGCCCTGACCGGCCTGCTGCCCAAGGCCTTGCAGGAACGCCAGGCCGCTCCCGATTCCGCCGCGCTGGCATGCAGCGCGCTGTACGCCGACGGCCGTCGCTCCCTGGCTGGGTTCGCGGCCATTGTCCGCGAGCAGTTCGGGCTGCCGGTGGAACTGACCGCCTATGAAGGCGGCTGGCGCGAAATCCCGTCGGCCAGCCGCAGCCGCTTGCAACCGGGCGGCCGCAACTTGCGCCTGGGTCGCAGCGCGGTGGCCGGCACCCGGGTTTGGGACGAGCATGCCGGCGTGCGCCTGACCCTCGGTCCATTGAGCGCAGCCCAGGCCAGCGGATTGTTGCCCAACGGTGAAACCCATCCGTTGCTGGCCAGCCTTTATGCGCTGTATTTCGGTCCCGACCTGGATTGCACCCTGGTGCTGCTGATCCGTGGCGCCGGTCCACTGCAACTGGGCCATCAGGCCCCGCCACGACTGAACTGGAACGGCGGCCTGCAACGGCAATCGAGCCTGGCCCTGCAACGGATCGAAACCCGCCTTCGTCAGCCGGAGATCGCCTGAATGGAATTGGCCAGCCTGATCGGTCGCCTCAACCCGGACAACCGTCGCGCCCTGGAACGGGCCGCCCAGCGTTGCCTGCAACGCAGTCATCATTACGTGGAAATCGAGCACCTGCTGCTGGAATTGCTGGACATTGAAGGCGGTGATTTCGCCTGTCTGCTACCGCGTTTCGGCCTTGAGCGTGACGCGGTGGCGGCGGAAACCAACAAGGCCCTGGACCTGTTCAAATCCGGCAGCACCCGCACACCCGCCCTGTCGGCGCAAACCATCGGCCTGCTGGAAGACGCCGTGGTCCAGGCCAGCGTGCTGGGCCTGGACAGCATCCGTTCGGGACTCTTGCTGCTGGCGCTGCTGGACCGCGATGAGCGCCGCAGCCTGTTGCTCAACAGCGCCTCGTCGCTGCTGCGCATTCCCCGGGACGCCCTGCGCGCCCATCTGTTGGAATGGACCGAAAGCTCCCGGGAACATGTCGGCGTTGCCCGTCCGGCGAAACCCGGGCAAGCAACGCAAAAGCAGGATCCGGTACTCGACCAGTACACCCAGGATCTGACCGACGATGCCCGCAACGGCCGCATCGACCCCATCGTCGGGCGCGACGGCGAGATCCGCCAATGCATCGATATCCTGCTCAGGCGCCGGCAGAACAACCCGATCCTGGTAGGCGCACCGGGGGTCGGCAAGACCGCCGTGGTGGAAGGCCTGGCCCTGCGCATCGCCGCCGGGGATGTGCCGCCGTCGCTGCAGGAGGTCACGTTGCGGGTGCTCGATCTCGGCCTGTTGCAGGCCGGCGCGGGGGTCAAGGGTGAATTCGAGCAACGCCTCAAAGGCGTGATCGACGCGGTACGCAGCGCCGAGAAACCGATTATCCTGTTCATCGACGAAGCCCACACCCTGATCGGTGCCGGCGGCGCAGAGGGCGGCAGCGACGCGGCCAACCTGCTCAAACCGGCCCTGGCCCGGGGCGAGCTGCGCACCCTGGCCGCCACCACCTGGCTGGAATACAAGAAATACTTCGAGAAAGACCCGGCCCTGGCCCGCCGCTTCCAACTGGTGCAGGTCGAAGAGCCGGACGAACTCACGGCCGTGGAAATGCTCCGTGGCGTGGCCAGCAAATTGGAACAGCACCATGGCGTGCAAGTGCTGGATGCGGCAATCCACGAAGCGGTGAAACTCTCCCACCGCTACATTTCCGGACGACAACTGCCGGACAAGGCCATCAGCGTGCTCGACACCGCCTGCGCCCGGGTCGCCCTCGGCCAGCACGATGTACCGCCCACCCTGGAAAGCCTGCGGCATCGACAGAACAGCCTCAAGGACGAAGTCGAACGCTTGCGCCGGGAACAGGCCACGGGCCTGGACCATCGCGAACGCATCACCCTGCTGGAGAGCGAGTCCACCGACAATGTGCAGGCCATCCGCGAACTGGAAACCCGCTGGGGCGAAGAACGCGAAGCCGTGCGCGAACTGCTCGACACCCGGCGCGAACTGCTGGCCCTGAGCGAACGCGCCGACAGTGAAAAAGCCGACACCGAAGTCGATAACCGCATCGATCACCTGGCCGCCGAACTGCTGCGCCTGGAAGCCGGCCTCGATGCCATTCGCCAGGACGATCCACTGGTGCCCGAACAGGTGGACAGCAAGACCGTGGCCGCTGTGATCGCCGGTTGGACCGGTATCCCCGTGGGCAAGATGCTCGCCGATGAAGCCCATGCCGTGCGCACCCTCGGCCAACGCATGGGCCTGCGAGTCATGGGCCAGGGCACCGCGCTCAATACTATCGCCCAACGCCTGCAGGCCTACCGCGCCGGCCTTACCGATCCGCAAAAACCGGTAGGCGTGTTCCTGCTGGTCGGCCCCACCGGGGTGGGCAAGACCGAAACCGCCTATGCCCTGGCCGATGCCTTGTACGGCGGCGAACGCAACCTGATCAGCATCAACCTCTCGGAGTACCAGGAAGCCCACACCGTCAGCCAACTCAAAGGCGCCCCGCCCGGCTACGTCGGCTACGGCAGCGGTGGCGTACTCACCGAAGCGGTGCGGCGCAAACCCTACTCGGTGGTGCTGCTGGACGAAATCGAAAAGGCCCACCCGGACGTGCTCGAAGCGTTCTACAACGTCTTCGACAAAGGCCTGATGGAGGACGGCACCGGCCTTGTCGTGGATTTCAAGAACACCGTGATGCTCGCCACCAGCAACGTCGGCGCCGAATTGCTGCTGGACACACCGGCCGCGCAACTGGGCAGCGATGCCTTCAACGAAGCCTTGCACAAGGTGCTGCTGCAAGCGTTTCGTCCGGCGTTCCTGGCGCGCATGACCGTGGTGGCGTATCGACCGTTGGATGAGGCGACGCTGGAAGGGATTGTGTTGGCTAAGTTGGAGAAACTGCGTGGGCGCTACAAGGCGGCAACGGGCAAACAGTTCGAATTCGATGCCGGGATCGTCAAGGCGGTGCTTGCCAAGTGCAGCGCAGCGGGGGCGCGTGATGTCGAGAATGTGTTGATGACCCAGGTGACGGGGAAGTTGGCGGAGTGGGTGTTGGAATAATTTCATTGTCGCTGGAGGAAATAACATCATGTTGAAAGCAAGTCTCGAACAGCACAATCGCCACCTTCGTCCCACTTTTCCCACTGCCCATACTGGCATTGAGACCTTCGACTTGAGTCTTGAACTTGATCGGGACTTGTTGGCATTGGTCGAAGGCACTACCCATCGTGCCTACTACCTGCCCTGGAATATGGACTCGGGCCTTTACGTCGATCTCCCCGCGCATCCGACAGGCAATGATCCCCTGTTGTTTCTCACCGCAAACCTGACGGGATGCTGCGTGGGCATTCAGAACTTCGGTGGCTTCATCAGGGTCAGGCACTACAACCTGTACACCTCGGGCAATCAAAATCCGGTCTTTTCCCAAGACGATCTTTTCCGTTATGGCACCAACATTTCCTGGTTGTTGCCTTCGGATAAATACAATGTCGGCGCGATACAACGGGCGGCCCCCTATACCCATCAGGGTCCTTGGGCCGAAGCAGTCTTGTGGGGCGAGTACGTCGCCACTTATTGGCCGTTCACATCGAAATGGCACTTTTACTACCAGAACGGAAACAGCAACAAAGTTATCCATGAACTGAATTATCAATAGCGGCAGGTCGCTCGATGCCCCGTTCCACCGACAGCAACACCACCCTCTCCCTCACCGCCGCCACGCTGTCGGCGCTGTACCCTGAATCGCTGTCCGGCGAAGAAAGTCTCAATGCCCTGGGCTCGCATGTCCTCAATGGCGTCGTCGACGGCGCCCCGCTGACACTCGCCAGCGCAGTCGCCAGCCATGTCACCACCACCCTGCACAAGGACGCCCTGCTGCGCCCGCTGGATTGGCTGGTCGCCGAAATCCGCCAGTTGCCTGCCGATGCCACCGCCGAGCGCTATCAGCTGTTGCTCAGGCCCTGGCTCTGGTGGCTGGGCCTGGCCAGCAACAACCGGGTGTTCCAGAACCTCGCCACGTCGGACATCGTCACCACGATCTTCAAGGCCCACGCGTTTACCGATTTCCAGCTCAAGCTGAGCGGCAGCTACACGCCGAGGGAGTATTGCGTGCAGTACGGCGAAACCGATCTGGCCTTCGTTTCCCGGCTGTTGGAAGAAGATGGGATTTTCTGGTTCTTCAGCCATGAAGCCGGCAAGCACACCCTGGTGTTGGCCGACAGCAACGACGCCTTCGCACCGATTCCCAACGGGCCGACGGTGAACTATCTCGGACAGGGAATCGGCGAGCGGGAGCTGCATGGCATTCGCTCGGGGCACGTGTCCCTGCAAGCGGTGGCCGGGGTCTATCAGTCAACCGATTATGAATTCACCACGCCGACGACCTCGCTCTACAGCCAGGCCGAAGCCGTGGCCGGCCCCAGCTCGATGTACGAACATCCGGGCGGCTACAACGCCAAGGCCCAGGGCGATGCACTGACCAAGCAGCGGGTGGACGGCTTGCGCAGCCAGGCGCAGCGGTTTGTCGGTGAAAGCGATTGCCGCTGGCTGGTGCCGGGGTATTGGTTCACCCTCGCCGGCCACGAAGACCCGTCGTTGAACATCGACTGGGTGGTGACCTCGGTGAGTCATGAAGCCAGCCACGACAGCTACCGCAATCGCTTCGAAGCGATTCCCAAGGCCACGCCGTATCGACCGGCCCGCCTCACACCGAAACCGCGCATGCACACCCAGACCGCGTTGGTGGTGGGCAAGGCCGGCGAAGAAATCTGGACCGATGAATACGGACGGATCAAGTTGCAATTCCCCTGGGACCGCACCGGCAAGAACGACGAAACCTCGTCCTGCTGGGTGCGGGTGGTCCTGCCCTGGAGCGGCAAGGGTTTTGGCATGCAGTTCGTGCCCCGGATCGGCCAGGAAGTCATCGTCACGTTCATCGATGGCGACCCCGACCGTCCGCTGGTGACCGGCTGCGTCTACAACGGCGACAACGCCCTGCCTTATGCCCTGCCGGCGAACCAGACCCAATCCGGGATCAAGACCAACTCGTCAAAGGGTGGCGGCGGCTTCAACGAGCTGCGCTTCGAAGACAAGAAGGATGCCGAGGAGGTGTTTCTCCAGGCGCAGAAGGACTTCAACATCAACGTGCTCAACGACACCACCGCCACCGTCGGCCACGACGAAACCCTCACGGTACAGAACGCCCGCACCCGCACGGTCAAGGATGGCGACGAGACCGTCACCCTGGAGAAAGGCAAGCGCAGCGTGACGATCCAGACCGGCAGCGACAGCCTCGACGTGAAAGACACCCGCACCGTGACCGTGGGCTCGGACCAGACCCACAGCACCGGCGGTAACTACACGCACAAGGTCACCGGCAACTACGAGCTGACCGTGGACGGCAACCTGACCATCAAGGTCAGCGGCACCCTGACCCTGCAAAGCGGCGGCAGTTTCGCCATCAAGAGCGGCGCGGACTTGGCGGCCCAGGCCAGCACGTCCATCAGCCAGAAGGCCGGCACGGCGTTGAGCAACCAGGCCGGCACCTCGCTGGAGAACAAGGCCGGCACCACCCTGACCAATGACGCCGGCATCAGCCTGGTCAACAAGGCCGCCGCTGAACAGACGGTGGACGGCGGTGGCATGTTGACCATCAAGGGCGGCCTGGTGAAGGTCAACTGACAGGAGCGCAACGATGGCCTCGAAGAAGCTGGACCTGGAACGTGGCGACAGCCAACTGAGCGGTCAGTTGATCGACGGCCGGCTCGACGGCCCGCTGCACATCGAAGAGGCCCGACACCCGCAAGCGAAACTCAACTACAGCCAAGGTGAACTGCAAGGCACCAGCACCTTGTACCACCCCAATGGCAAGGTCTCGGCGGTGCTGCCGTTCGTGAAAGGCAAGTTGCAGGGCGTGGCGAGCTTTTACGCGGCCGAAGGTGGATTGCAGCGCCAAGCCACCTATCGCGGCGGATTGCTGCACGGCGAAGCCAACAACTATTTCCCGGACGGGCAATTGGCCGAGGCCGAGTTCTATCGCGACGGCGTGCGTGACGGTCGCTATCGCCGCCTGCACCCAAACGGTAACCCGGCTGTCGAGGCCCGCTACCTCAACGGCCAACTGCTGGAACCGGCCCACGCCTACGCCGAGGACGGACGACCGCTGGATGCCGACGGCAAGCCGATTTCCCGGGTACGCTGGTGGTTCAGGCGCTGGAATGATCCGGCGCAGGCCTGAGCGCCTTGCTTCTGCTGGACTTTGCAGCAGACACCAGACCTGAAACCACCGGCAAACCCTGTGGGAGCGAGCCTGCTCGCGATGGCGTCGGCACACTCAACATCTTCATGACAGACACTCCGCTATCGCGAGCAGGCTCGCTCCCACACTGGATTTGAGATGTAGGCAGCAATTTCATACACACCGGCCCCTGTGGGAGCCAGGCTTGCCCGCGATGGCGTCGGCACACTCAACACCTTCATGACAGACACTCCGCTATCGCGAGCAGGCTCGCTCTCACAAGGGATCGATTTATGCGGGAAGAACCAGACCGGCTGTAAGGCCGCCTTGCTTTTGCTTTGCTTTGCTTTGCTTTTGCTTTTGATCTTGGGCGCCCTGTTAAACCACGCTGGCCGAACACAGGCATTGCGTAGTGGGCACCCCGGCATGGATGCCGGGGTAGCCGCGCTGGGCCATGGATGACCCTTCGCGGCGGGCCCACGGAGCAATGCCGGAGTGAGGGAACACCTCGCCTTGGCGAGGTGCCGAGTGGTGGGGCAAGAGCGTTTTGGTTACTTTTGCGCTTTTCAAAAGTAACCCGCCGTCAGGGCGGAACCATAAGCAGCCATTACCGCAGCAATGGATATACACCCGGTCAATAAGATCCAGGCAGACCCAGTCAGGGAATCAACATCTGCACCTGCCCCGGCACAACAATCTTGATCACCCCCGCCCAGCTACACATCAAGGTACTGTTGGCATCGATCGCCGGCATGTTGCCCAACACCAACGTTGGTGCCCCGCCCGGGATCCAGGGCGCAGCAGTAGCCGGAATACAAGGCATGGGGGTCAACACCCCCAGGGCCGCCGCAGTCGCAGCGGCTACAGTAGGGTTCGCCAGGCTCATGCACATCCCAAACGTGGTGATGTTCACCAGCGGAATGTGATCCATGATATTCGCCGCCGGCATCCCACCGGTCAGCATCCGATTGACCGGCAAGACGTTGAGCACCGCCGGGGCTGCGCCGAAGCTGCATTGCAGGGTGGCGGTGCTGCAGACTTGTGGGCATCCCATCGCGGCGACTCCTTGAAACGTCCCCGAAACCATAGCTCACCTGTGCGCATCAGGCCCGCTGATTATCCGGCAACACGCTAACCTATAAGACCCGGGCGTGCTTGTTACGCCTCCCACGCACCATTAGATTAGCCAATGATCGATGGCCTCCAGAATAAGCAGAAGGGATAAGCATGGCGTTTACTGATCAGTCCACCCGCGTACGCGACGGTGAAGAACTCGATGCCAACCTGATCGACCCGTACCTCAAGGCCCACATCCCCGGCCTGACCGGCGCGCCACGGATCAGTCAGTTCCCCGGTGGCGCGTCGAACCTGACCTACCTGCTGGAGTACCCCGAACAGGAATTCGTCCTGCGCCGTCCGCCGTTCGGCCACAAGGCCAAATCCGCCCATGACATGGGCCGCGAATTCCGCATCCTCAACCAGTTGCGCGACGAGTTCCCGTATTGCCCGAAAGCCTATGTGCACTGCACCGATGAGTCCGTCATGGGCGCCGAGTTCTACGTGATGGAACGGGTCAAGGGCATCATCCTGCGCTCCGACCTGCCGCCGGAACTGGGTTTCGACGCCGCCCGCACCGAAGCGCTGTGCAAGAGCTTCATCGACCGGCTCGTCGAACTGCACCGGGTCGATTACCACGCCTGCGGCCTGGCCGACCTCGGCAAGCCCGAAGGCTACGTGGCCCGCCAGATCCGTGGCTGGAGCGAACGCTACGAAAAAGCCCTGACCCCCGACGCGCCGAAATGGGAGACGGTCAAGGCCTGGCTCAACGACAAGATGCCCGCCGACCATCCAGTCTCCAGCATCGTCCACAACGACTACCGCTTCGACAACGTGATCCTCGACCCGGATAACCCGATGCAAATCATCGGCGTTCTGGACTGGGAACTGACCACCCTCGGCGACCCGCTGATGGACCTGGGCAACAGCCTCGCCTACTGGATCGAGGCGACGGACCCGGCACCGGTCCAGTTGATGCGCCGCCAGCCCAGCCACGCCCCCGGCATGCTGACCCGTCGCGAGTTCGTGGATTATTACGCCGAGCGCGCCGGGATCCGCATCGACAATTTCGACTTCTATTACACCTACGGCCTGTTCCGCCTGGCCGGCATCGTCCAGCAGATCTACTACCGCTTCTTCCACGGCCAGACCCAGGACCAACGCTTCGCCCAGTTCGTTCAGATGAACAAACTGCTGGAGCAGATGAGCCTGCAGGTCATCGGTCAATCCACGCTCTGAGCGCCCCACGACAAGGAAACAGCATGTCCAAGACCCAGTTGTTCGACCTCGACGGTAAAATCGCCTTCGTTTCCGGCGCCAGCCGTGGCATCGGCGAGGCCATCGCCAAATTGCTGGCCCAGCAAGGCGCCCATGTGATCGTTTCCAGCCGCAAGCTCGACGGTTGCCAGCACGTGGCCGACGCCATCATCGCCGCGGGAGGCAAAGCCACCGCCATCGCCTGCCACATCGGTGAAATGGAGCAGATCAGCCAGGTTTTCGCCGGCATTCGCGAACAGTTCGGGCGCCTGGACATCCTGGTGAACAACGCGGCCACCAACCCGCAGTTCTGCAATGTGCTGGACACCGACCTGGGCGCCTTCCAGAAAACCGTCGATGTGAACATTCGCGGTTATTTCTTCATGTCGGTGGAAGCCGGCAAGCTGATGCGCGAGAACGGCGGCGGCAGCATCATCAACGTGGCATCGATCAACGGCATCTCGCCGGGGATCTTCCAGGGCATCTACTCGGTGACCAAGGCCGCAGTGATCAACATGACCAAGGTGTTCGCCAAGGAATGCGCGCAGTTCGGCATCCGCTGCAACGCCCTGCTGCCGGGCCTGACCGACACCAAGTTCGCCTCGGCGCTGGTCAAGAACGACGCGATCCTGAAAACCGCCCTGGCACAGATCCCACTCAAGCGCGTAGCCGACCCGAGCGAAATGGCCGGCACCGTGTTGTACCTGGCCAGTGACGCGTCGAGCTACACCACGGGTGTGGCGCTGAATGTGGATGGTGGGTTCCTTTCCTGACACCGCACTTCCCCCTGTGGGAGCGAGCCTGCTCGCGATGACGGTGGCTCAGTGACATTGATGTCGACTGACACACCGCCATCGCGAGCAGGCTCGCTCCCACAGGGGGCCTCACCCAGACAAGAATATTTATTCCAACGTTTGCATTTTTTGAATATTTATTCCATAAAGAGCCCTCCCGAACATCACCATTCAAAGGGCTCTTTCTCATGCGCGAACTTGGCATCGGCTTGATTGGCACCGGTTTCATGGGCCGTGCCCATGCCTTGGCATTCAACAATGCCAAAGCGGTATTCGACCTCCCCCTGAACCTGACCCTGGCGGCCCTGGCCGACGCCGATCCGCAGCGTGCCCGGCAATGCGCCAGCAGCTGGGGTTTCGAGACGGTTCATAGCGACTGGCAACAACTGATCGACGACCCGAAGGTCCATCTGGTCGCAATCACCACGCCCAACCACCTGCATTACCCGATGGCCATGGCGGCGTTGGCGGCGGGCAAGGCGGTCTATTGCGAAAAACCCCTGGCGGTGTCCCTGGAGCAGGCCGAGCAGATGCGCCAGGCCGCCAAGGCCGCCGGTGTGGTCACGCGGGTCGGCTACAACTACCAGCACAACCCGATCATTCATCTGGCACGGGAGATGATCCAGCGCGGGGAGCTGGGCCGGATCATCAGTTTCCAGGGTGAGTTCAGCGAGGACTTCATGGCCGACCCGACCTCGCCATGGTCATGGCGCTGCGAAGCCGCCCATGCCGGTGGCGCATTGGCGGACCTGGGCAGCCACCTGCTGGCCATGGCCCGTTACCTGCTGGGCGATGTCGAAGCGGTCTGCGCCGACAGCCAGACCGTGCACGACCAACGTCCAGCCAGCGCGGGAAATCCCGAGCAACGCACCATCGCGGTAGACGATCAGGTTCACGCCTTGCTGCGTTTCGCCAATGGCGCGCGAGGCACAGTAAGCAGCAGTTGGCTGAAGCACGGCCGCAAGAATCACTTGGGCTTCGAGATCAGCGGCACCCTTGGCACGCTGACATTCGATCAGGAACGACTGAATGAACTGCAGGTGAGCCGTGTCGGCCAGGCGGGTTTCCAGCGGCTGCTGGCCGGCCCGGACCTGCCGGGCTACGCCGCGTTCAGCCCGGCCGCCGGGCACCAGTTGGGCTACAACGAATTGAAGACCCTGGAGGTACAGGAACTGATCATGAGCCTCGCCGGGCAAGGTGGCAGTGGGACGGACTTCGAGGAGGCCTGGGAAGTGGAGCGGCTGGCGGCGGCGATTCGCCTGGCGGCGCGAGAACAGCGCTGGGTGCAAGTCAGCGGTTTGTGACCCCGCTTTGCACGTAGACCTGCGGCGAGGGAGCTCGCTCTCGCTGCGGGGATCAAATCACCACGTTGCGTACAAATCGCACCGCCACCGCCCCCTCATTGCGATAACCGTGGGGCTGGTTGCTGGCGAACATGAAAAACTCCCCCGCGCCGATCCGACGCTCTGCATCACCCAGCAGCAAGGTCAGGCAACCCTCGAATACATAGAGCTGCTCGCTCCAGCCATCGTTATCCGGTTCAGAAGCGTAGTGTTCGCCAGGCTCCAGGCGCCATTCCCACAGTTCGACTTCGCGGCTGGCGTTGGCCTTGGCCAGAAGCACCGCTTTGCTGCCGGAGATCGCGCCGGCCCAGGCCAGCTCGTTGATGCGGCTCGGGTCACGGGCGTCGGGGGCCTGGATCAGATCGCTGAACGCCACATCGAGGGCTTCGGCGACGCGGTCCAGGGTGGTCAGGCTGACGTTCTTTTCACCGGCCTCGATGGCGACCAGCATCCGCCGGCTGACCCCGGACCGCTCCGCCAATGCGGTCTGGCTCAGCTGCGCGGCGTGGCGCAGACGGCGGACGTTCTGGCTGACGTGTTGCAGGACGGACGCCCGCTGGCCGGATTCTTTGTGCACTATATTGCTCACATGCTAGGGTTGCGCATTATACTGCCCAACTTCGGACGCATTGTGCGTCCCTCTCCAGTGGCGCGCAAGGTCATGGCATCGGTGAACTCTCCTCAAACTTCCTCCCGTTTCCTGCGGCTCAGCAAGGCCGAGTGCGTGCTGGTGCTGATCACCATGATCTGGGGCGGTACTTTCCTGCTGGTACAGCACGCCATGACCGTCAGTGGGCCGATGTTTTTCGTCGGCTTGCGCTTTGCCGCAGCGGCGGCATTCGTGGCGCTGTTCTCCTGGCGTCATCTACGGGACCTGACTCTGTTCGAACTCAAGGCCGGCTGCTTCATCGGCGTTGCGATCATGCTCGGCTACGGTTTGCAGACGGTCGGCCTGCAAACCATCCCCAGCAGCCAGTCAGCGTTCATCACCGCGCTCTACGTACCCTTCGTGCCGTTGTTGCAGTGGCTGGTGCTGGGCCGTCGACCAGGCTTGATGCCGAGCATCGGCATCATGCTGGCGTTCACCGGGCTGATGTTGCTATCGGGCCCGGCCGGCGCGTCGCTGAACTTCAGCTCCGGCGAAATCGCCACGCTGATCAGCGCCATCGCGATTGCCGCCGAAATCATCCTGATCAGTACCTATGCCGGTCAGGTCGACGTACGCCGGGTCACCGTGGTGCAGCTGGCCAGCACCGCGGTGTTGGCGTTCCTGATGGTGGTGCCGACCCAGGAGACGATCCCTGGATTTTCCTGGCTGCTGCTGTCCAGCGCGGTGGGCCTGGGGGCCGCCAGCGCCGCGATCCAGGTGGCGATGAACTGGGCGCAGAAAAGCGTCTCGCCGACCCGCGCCACGCTGATCTACGCCGGTGAACCGGTGTGGGCCGGTATCGCCGGACGCCTGGCGGGCGAGCGGTTGCCAGGGATTGCCTTGTTCGGCGCGGCATTGATCGTGGCGGCGGTGATTGTCAGTGAACTGAAGACCCGGAATAAAACGGCTGTCGAGACGGATAAGGTACTGGAAGGTGAGGGTTGAGGCTCTCCACTGAAACAACGCAAAACAGGAAAACTCCACCTATCTTGTAGGATTCTGCGACACCCTCGCGGTTGGTGATCCGGGACACGCCACGTATGATCCCTCACTACCTCCCGCCGAATAGAAGCCTATGTCACTGATAGTTCTATTGCTTTTACCCTTCATCGGCAGCTGTGTCGCGGCGCTGCTGCCGCATAACGCCCGTAACGCCGAATCGTTGCTGGCAGGCCTCGTCGCCTTGGTCGGCACCATTCAAGTGGCCTTGCTCTACCCACAGATCGTCGACGGCGGCGTGATCCGTGAAGAGTATCTCTGGCTGCCGAGCCTGGGCCTGAACTTCGTGCTGCGGCTGGACGGGTTTGCTTGGCTGTTTTCGTTGCTGGTGCTGGGCATCGGTACGTTGGTGTCGTTGTACGCCCGCTATTACATGTCACCGGAAGATCCGGTGCCGCGCTTCTTCGCGTTCTTCCTGGCATTCATGGGCGCCATGCTCGGGCTGGTGATTTCCGGCAACCTGATCCAGATGGTGTTTTTCTGGGAACTGACCAGCCTGTTCTCGTTCCTGCTGATCGGCTACTGGCATCACCGCGCCGATGCCCGGCGCGGCGCCTACATGGCGCTGATGGTGACCGGGGCCGGCGGGCTGTGCCTGTTGGCCGGGGTGCTGCTGCTCGGCCATGTGGTGGGCAGCTATGAACTGGACAAGGTCCTGGCAGCGGGTGACCTGATCCGGGCCCATGCCCTCTACCCCATCCTGCTGCCGCTGATCCTGATCGGTGCCCTGAGCAAAAGTGCTCAGTTCCCGTTCCATTTCTGGCTGCCCCACGCCATGGCCGCGCCCACCCCGGTCTCGGCCTACCTGCACTCGGCGACCATGGTCAAGGCCGGGGTGTTCCTGCTGGCACGGTTGTGGCCGTCGCTGTCGGGCAGTGAACAGTGGTTCTACATCGTAGGCGGTGCGGGGGCCTGTACGCTGTTGCTGGGTGCCTACTGCGCGATGTTCCAGAATGACCTCAAGGGGTTGCTGGCCTATTCCACCATCAGCCACCTGGGATTGATCACCCTGCTGCTGGGCCTGAACAGCCCGCTGGCGGCCGTGGCGGCGGTGTTTCACATTCTCAACCACGCCACCTTCAAGGCCTCGCTGTTCATGGCAGCCGGGATCATCGACCACGAAAGCGGCACTCGGGACATTCGCAAGCTCAGCGGCCTGGTGCGGCTGATTCCCTTCACCGCGACGCTGGCAATGGTCGCCAGCGCGGCGATGGCCGGGGTGCCGCTGCTCAACGGTTTCCTGTCCAAGGAAATGTTCTTCGCCGAAACAGTGTTTATTTCCGCCACGGCCTGGGTCGAGCTGGCGCTGCCGATCATCGCCACCATCGCCGGGACCTTCAGCGTCGCCTACTCCCTGCGCTTCACGGTGGATGTGTTCTTCGGCCCCACGGCCACCGACCTGCCCCATACCCCCCACGAACCGCCGCGCTGGATGCGCGCGCCGGTGGAGTTGCTGGTGTTCACCTGTCTGCTGGTGGGGATCTTCCCGGCCCAGGTGGTCGGCTCCTTGCTGGCGGCGGCCGCGCTGCCGGTGGTGGGCGGCAGCCTGCCCGAATACAGCCTGGCGATCTGGCATGGCCTCAATGCACCGATGATCATGAGCCTGGTGGCGATGTCCGGTGGCGTCGTGCTGTACCTGCTGCTGCGCAAGCAATTCAAGCGCGGGCAGATCAACCATACGCCGTTCATTGGCCGGTTCAGCGGCAAGCGCCTGTTCGAGCGCAGCCTGGTGCTGATGATGCGCCTCGGCCGACGATTGGAACGACTCATCAGTACCCGACGCCTCCAGGCCCAGTTGTTCCTGCTGGTGCTGGTTGCGGTGCTGGCCGGGCTGATCCCGATGCTGCACAGTTCTCTGGCCTGGGGCGACCGGCCGAAGATCCCCGGCTCCATCGTCTTCGTCATCCTCTGGCTGCTGGCCATTGCCTGCGCCCTGGGCGCGGCGTGGCAGGCCAAGTATCACCGTCTCGCGGCCCTGACCATGGTCAGCGTCTGCGGCCTGATGACCTGCGTGACCTTCGTCTGGTTCTCCGCCCCCGACCTGGCCTTGACGCAACTCGTGGTGGAAGTGGTGACCACGGTGCTGATCCTGCTGGGCCTGCGCTGGCTGCCACGGCGGATCGAGGACGCATCGCCCCGGCCCAACAGCGAACGGCGCGCGCGTATTCGTCGTCTGCGGGACTTGCTGCTGTCCTTCGCCGTGGGTGGCGGCATGGCGCTGTTGTCCTATGCGATGCTGACGCGCCAGACGCCCAACGACATTTCTTCGTTCTACCTCAGCCGGGCCCTGCCCGAAGGCGGCGGCAGCAACGTGGTGAACGTGATGCTGGTGGATTTCCGTGGCTTCGACACCCTGGGGGAAATCACCGTGCTGGTGGCGGTGGCCCTGGCCGTGTTTGCCCTGCTCCGACGTTTCCGGCCGCCGAAGGAAAGCATGCAGTTGCCGGCGCAGCAGCGCCTGCTGGCGCCGGACGTGGTCACCGACCTGGTCAACCCGCGACATGCCAGCGATACCGCATTGGGCTTCATGATGGTGCCCTCGGTGCTGGTGCGCCTGCTGCTGCCGATTGCCCTGGTGGTGTCGTTCTATTTGTTCATGCGCGGCCACAACCAACCGGGTGGCGGTTTCGTGGCCGGGCTGGTGATGTCGGTGGCGTTCATCCTGCAGTACATGGTGGCCGGCACCCAGTGGGTCGAGGCGCAAATGAGCCTGCGCCCGCTGCGCTGGATGGGCACCGGGTTGTTGTTCGCAACGGCGACGGGCCTGGGGGCGATGGCCGTGGGCTATCCGTTCCTCACCACGCACACCTGGCATTTGAAATTGCCGCTGCTGGGTGACATGCACCTGGCCAGCGCCCTGTTCTTCGACATCGGCGTATATGCCGTAGTGGTCGGCTCGACGTTGCTGATCCTCACCGCGCTGGCGCACCAGTCGGTGCGGGCCCACAAGCCGGCCCAGCAGTCCAAAGCCGCGCCTCTCAAAGGAGCCACGATCTGATGGAAGAAGTCATCGCTATCGCAATCGGCGTCCTGGCCGCCTCCGGTGTCTGGCTGGTGCTGCGGCCGCGGACCTTCCAGGTGGTCATGGGCCTGTGCCTGCTGTCCTACGGCGTCAACCTGTTCATCTTCAGCATGGGCAGCCTGTTCATCGGCAAGGAGCCGATCATCAAGGACGGCGTGACCCAGGACCTGCTGCACTACACCGACCCGTTGCCCCAGGCCCTGGTGCTGACCGCCATCGTCATCAGCTTCGCCATGACCGCCTTGTTCCTGGTGGTATTGCTGGCCTCCCGGGGCCTGACCGGCACCGACCATGTGGACGGCCGGGAGCCCCGGGAATGATGCTGACGCCTCATCTGATCGCCGCGCCCATCCTCCTGCCGCTGCTCACCGCCGCGTTGATGCTGATGCTGGGGGAAAAGCACCGCGCGCTTAAAGCACGGATCAATCTGTTCTCCAGCCTGCTGGGCCTGGGCATCGCGGTGCTGCTGTTGTACTGGACCCAGGACCAGGCCCTGCCCGCCTCCATCGGCGTGTACCTGCCGGGCAACTGGCAGGCACCGTTCGGCATCGTCCTGGTGGTGGACCGCCTTTCGGCGCTGATGTTGGTGTTGACCGGCATCATCGGCGTCAGCGCCTTGCTGTTCGCCATGGCCCGCTGGCACGGCGCGGGGGCCAGCTTCCATGCCTTGTTCCAGATCCAACTGATGGGTCTCTATGGCGCCTTCCTCACCGGGGATCTGTTCAACCTGTTCGTGTTTTTCGAGGTATTGCTGGCCGCCTCCTACGGCTTGCTGTTGCATGGCTCGGGCCGGGCACGGGTGTCGTCGGGCTTGCACTACATCTCGATCAACCTGCTGGCCTCGTCGCTGTTCCTGATCGGCGCGGCGCTGATCTATGGCGTCACCGGCACCTTGAACATGGCCGACCTGGCGCTGAAAGTGCCTTTGGTGCCGGAAGCCGACCGCGGCCTGCTGCATGCAGGGGCGGCGATCCTCGCGGTGGCGTTCCTGGCCAAGGCCGGCATGTGGCCACTGAACTTCTGGCTGGTGCCCGCCTATAGCGCCGCCAGTGCGCCCGTGGCAGCGCTGTTCGCGATCATGACCAAGGTGGGCATCTACACGATATTGCGCTTGTGGACCTTGCTGTTCTCCGGCCAGGCCGGTGCGTCAGCGTATTTCGGCGGCGACTGGCTGATCTACGGCGGCATGGCGACCATCGTCTGCGCCGCCATCGCCATTCTGGCGGCCCAGCGTCTGGAACGCATGGCCAGCCTGAGCATCCTGGTATCGGCCGGCATCCTGTTGTCGGCCATCGGTTTCGCCCAGCCGAACCTGGTGGGCGCCGCGCTTTTCTATCTGGTGAGTTCGACCCTGGCGCTGTGCGCGCTCTTCCTGCTGGCCGAGTTGATCGAACGCTCGCGTTCGGCCAATGAGCTGTCGCTGGAGGACGACCTCGATGCTTTGCCGCGACCGCTGGAGTCCCTGCAACCGCCCAAGGGCACCAACCTCGACGATGAGCAGAAAGCCGTGGTCGGGCAAGTGATTCCCTGGACCATGGCCTTCCTCGGCCTGAGTTTCATTGCCTGTGCGCTGTTGATCGTCGGCATGCCGCCGCTGTCGGGATTCATCGGCAAACTGGGGCTGTTGAACGCCTTGCTCAACCCCCAGGGGCTCGGAGTCGACGCCGGCCAGCCGGTGTCGTCTCAGGCCTGGGGCCTGCTGGCGTTGTTGATCCTGTCCGGGCTGGCCTCGTTGATTGCGTTCTCGCGCCTGGGCATCCAGCGCTTCTGGACCCCGCAGGAGCGACCCTCGCCCCTGCTGCGGCCTTTCGAATGCCTGCCGATCATTGCGCTGCTCGGTCTGGGCATCGCCTTGACATTCAAGGCCGAACCCCTGCTGCGCTACACCCAGGACGCCGCCAACGCGCTGAACACACCGGAACACTACGTGATGTCGGTGCTCGGCACCCGTAACGTCCCCGGCCCCGATGCCCTCGGTGCCGTGCCGGAGGTGCAGCCATGAAACGCCTGTTTCCCGCGCCATGGCTGTCCCTGGCACTCTGGGCGCTGTGGCTGCTGTTGAACTTGTCCCTCAGCGCCGGGCACCTGCTGCTGGGGGCGGTGCTGGGCTTCCTGGCACCGCTGATGATGCGCCCGCTGCGGCCACGCCCCATTCGTATCCGCCGCCCCTGGGTGGTGCTGCGGCTGTTCCTGTTGGTGGGGCGCGATGTGCTGGTGTCCAACCTGGCGGTGGCCTGGGGCGTTCTGAACGCCGGGCGACGACCGCCGCGCTCGCGGTTCGTCAAGGTGCCGCTGGACCTGCACGATGCCAATGGGCTGGCGGCGTTGTCGATGATCACCACGGTTATTCCCGGAACGGTCTGGTCGGAACTGGCGTTGGATCGCCGTATCCTGCTGATGCATGTGTTCGATCTGGAAGACGAAGCGTCGTTCATCGCGCATTTCAAGGCCACCTACGAGCGGCCCCTGATGGAGATTTTCGAATGAGTCCGTTGCTGTCCAATGCGATTCTGCTGAGTCTGTTCCTGTTTTCCGTGGCGATGGTGCTGACCCTGTTGCGCCTGTTCAAGGGGCCGTCGGCGCAAGACCGGGTCCTGGCCCTGGACTACCTGTACATCGTTGCGATGCTGATGATGCTGGTGCTGGGTATCCGTTACGCCAGTGACACCTACTTCGAAGCGGCGCTGCTGATCGCCCTGTTCGGCTTTGTCGGCTCGTTTGCCCTGGCCAAGTTCTTGCTGCGTGGCGAGGTGATCGAATGACCGGGCATTTGTCGATGTGGGTGGAGATCCCGGTGGCGATCCTGCTGGTGCTCGGCAGCCTGTTCGCCCTGGCCGGGGCCATCGGCCTGGTGCGGTTGAAGGATTATTTCCAGCGCATGCACCCACCGGCCCTGGCCTCGACGCTGGGGGCCTGGTGCGTGGCGCTGGCCTCGATCATTTATTTCTCGGCGCTCAAGTCCGGGCCGGTGCTGCATGCCTGGCTGATACCGATCCTGCTGTCCATCACCGTGCCGGTGACCACCCTGCTGCTGGCCCGGGCGGCGTTATTTCGCAAGCGCATGGCTGGGGATGATGTGCCGGCGGAAGTGAGTAGCCGGCGTCAGTGAAGGAGCAGACGGTGCAAACCTGTAGGAGCAAAGCTTGCTCGCGATAGCGACAGACCCGTCAACATCGTGGCTGACTGACTTACCGCAATCGCGAGCAAGCTTTGCTCCCACAAAATCTCCTGGGCACAACAGTGATGTTGTGTTTCAGACCCAGGCCACCGCCAGCAAGCCGGCGCCCAGCAGGACGCACAACGGCGAATAGACCCAGGTGTCGAGCCGGGCGAAGGTCGATTCCTTGAACTCCTTGAAGAAGCCCACCAGGTTCGACTCGCCGATGGCCCGGGCGAACATCAGCAAGGCAATCGCACTGATGAGCCATTGCAGCGCTCGGTGGGTGACAGGCGGCGCCAACAGGCCGCCTCGCAGACATACCAGCAAAGCGATGAACAGCAGCGCCAGGGCCACCAACAGGGTCAACCAGCCAGAAGGCTCAAATGCCGGGCGCAGCACCTCCCCCCGCTCCACCGGAACCTGCGGCACTACCGCCTGGGCCGCCCAGCGTCCGCCCAGGGCCCAGTACACATGAATCAAACTGATGGCCGCCAATACCGCGACCAGCGTCCGTGCCAATAAAAGCGTCATTCGCCAGCCTCCTGGAAAAGGTTGAACACTCATCCTAGCTCGAATTTGGCATTTCGCAGGACGGGCGCAGATTGCCCGTTTCCGGCGGATGACTCATTGCCCGGGATCAAGTGTTCAAACGCCGGCACTCGACGCTACAGACCGGCAGACACCTTTTCCGCCACCTCGCTGGGCAGCCAGGCCTGCCACACCTGGGGATGGGCCTTGAGGAACGCCTCGGCAGCCTCACGGGGCGGCGTGCGCTTTTCGCTCATCTCGGCCAGGGCCTTGTTCAGCGGATCGATGGGCAGGTCGACCTTGCTGAAGAACTCGGCAATCTCCGGATACTGTTTCTGGAACGGCGCCGAGACGCCAATCGACAGCTTCGAAGCCAGGGAGCGAGTCGGCCTGGGATTGGGATTATCGGCGTCGGTCAGGGTCTTCCAGGCCTCGGCATCGAAGGGCGGCTCTTGCAACTGCACCAGCTTGAATCGCCCGAGCAGCGGCGTGGGCGACCAGTAGTAGAACAGGATCGGTTTGCCCCGGCGGATCGACGAGGTAATTTCCGCGTCCAGCGCCGCCCCGGAGCCGCTGCGGAAATTCACGTAGCTGTCGGTCAGGCCATACGCCTTGAGCTTCTGCTTGTTGACCACCTCGGATGTCCAGCCGATGGGGCTGTTGAGGAAGCGTCCCTTGTCGGGACTTTCCGGGTCCTTGAATACCTGCTTGTAGCGCGCCAGGTCGCTGACGCTGCGCAGGTCCGGCGCCAGGGGCTTGATTCCCTTGGCGGGATCGCCCTTGATCACGTATTCCGGCACCCACCAACCTTCCGTCGCACCCTTGACCGTATCGCCCAGGGCGACCACCTTGCCCTCGGCTTCGGCCTTGACCCACACCGGACTGCGACCGGCCCACTCTTCGCCGATGACCTGAATGTCGTTGTTGGCCAGCGCGGTTTCCAGGGTGATGGTGGTGCCCGGCAAGGTGTCGGTTTTCAAGCCGTAGCCTTTTTCGACGATGATCCGCAGGATATCGGTGATCAGGCTGCCGCTTTCCCAGTTCAGATCGGCGAAGTGGATCGGTGTCGAAGCAGCCGATGCCGGAAATGACGAAGCAAACACAGCACAGGTGGCCCAGGCAACCAGCCACTGTCGAACTCGTTTCATGCGATGTACCTCATACCAGACAGCAATAGCTGAACGGTCCTGCGTAACCGAACGCAAGCCCCCGAATCATTCAGTCAACTGACTGTAGCCGAGGTTCCAGCAAAACGGTCGCCGCCCCTGGGTATCACTCGCTGGCCTTGAAGGTCACCAGTTCGCCCTTGCGCCACTTCGCGGCTTTGGCGGTGACTGCCTTGAGGGTCTTGGTCAGACCTTCTTGCAACTGTTCGTTCGCCGCATACACGGTCACCACACTGTGGCCTTCCTTGAACAGGATGGCCTGGCCGCCCGGGGTCGTGACAAACGCGTACTCCCCAAGGCCATAGACCGTCAGTTTGATTTCGCGAAACCTGATCTCGAACTTGCCCCCCTCGCGACTCGGCAATACCGCTGCACGAAAATGGTCACCCACTTTGAGCTCGAGTCGGGGTTTGTCATCGACCACAAGGGCCGATTCGGTGTCGATTTCGGCGACGTAAATACCTTCGGCGGTCTGCTCGGTGATGTAGACGAAACGTGACTGGAACAGTTTGACCAGCTTTGCCCGAAGGTCACCCAGTACAAATAACGCATGCGTGTCGAGATTACTTACTGCCAAGGAAACATCCCCATCTTTGAAAACGGCCCGTTCCGCAGAAAGGACGGACCACGAGAACCCGTGCCGACTGTAATGTCGCAATGGACCTGTAACTGAAATTCGAAGTGAACGGCGCGCCCTGCCCCAGGACGAGAGAAGACTAAAGGATTGTCACTCTCGCCGTCTTTCCCGGGAGGTCGTCAGAAGCTGAAGGAAATAGCCACTCTGAGCATCGGAAAAGGTGGGACTACTAACTTTAGGGAAAATTCTCACTTAAAAAAGCATTTTTCTGACATCGAGCCTAAAAAAAATTGCTTTAGATAGGCGCAACCGTCCACTCAGCGCTGCCGATTCTAGAGCAGCCGGAGGTGCGGAGACTACTTGAAATACCCGGCAATTCGTCGGTAAACCATAGAAAAGGAATTCACATGGGCACTTTCACAACCTTGATCCACCCCGTCACACCTCGCATGGTCAATCCCCATGACGCCTTTGACGGTATCGACTACCTGCCGGTCTCGCTGATTCAACCACGTTATCGGGTCGTCCTGGCCGGTAAGTGTTTTTTCCATATTGAAGAAACATCGACTGGACGTGTAAGAGGTTTCCGCACTGATCATAACGAAGCCTGTTACCTGGCCAGGCATCTCGAGCGAAGTGCCGGAACACAGCAATAATCGAACTCCTGACGCGCGCTTGCCTCAGATAAAGGGACGCAACCAAGCGCCATGATGGCGCATGCCCAAAGGAGAACCCCATGGAACAACCTTCCCACGAACTCAAGACCCTGTTCGATCAACTGGGCCTGCCCTCGGACGAAAAAGCCATCGACAACTTCATCGTGGCACACCCCCTGGACCCGGAGACAAAACTGGTGGAAGCCGATTTCTGGTCGGATCAGCAGAAGGACCTGCTACGGGAATGGTTGCTCGCCGATGGCGAAGAAGCGGTGTTGGTGGATCAACTGAACGTGCGCCTGCACGACGGCAAATAGCGGGTCAACAGCATTTGCTTTGTGGGAGCGGGCTTGCTCACGAACGCGGTGCATCAGTCGATACTTTGCTGACTGCCCCACCGCTATCGCGAGCAGGCTCGCTCCCACAGTGGCCTTCGGTGGCCGCAAGATCCGCGAACACCACAAATCCCCTGTGGGAGCGAGCCTGCTCGCGATCAGCGGTGAGCCTGCTCTATCCAAATGGATAGCCTATCGCGGCTTCTCGGGCTTATAGCCCAACCGCAACCCACCCCAGTGGCGGCCCTTGAGCATGATGGGCACGGACAGGTCATGCATCAGCTCGCCCGTGTCGCGGGTGTAGGTCTGCAACAGCACCGGCTGCTGATGGCTGCCGCATCGAATCCCGGTACGATCGGAGAACTTGCGCTTGGTCCGGTTGTTCAGCGTGTCGACGGCAGGATCCCCGGTCAACGGCTGGCTGAAAATTTTGTTGTGGGTCGGCACATACCCCTGCTGGGTGCAGGCAATCGCAAACACCAAGCCTTCGTGCCGGGCGAGCAAAGGTTCCTGGATGGCCGGCAGGACCTGGTCGGTATAACGGTCGAAACGGGTCTGGAACTTGGCGGGATGGGTATTGGGGATGGCCTGGTAGTTACGATCGAACAGATCCTCCAGGCTGATACGCCCCTGATCGATATCCGCCTCGAATTGCGCGGCGATCTGGCTAGCGCCTTCACGCGCCAGGTCGTAGACCCGCTGGTGATAATCGTCGAGCCCCACCTCGGCCAGGCGCTCGCTGATGGTTTCAGCCTGGCCTTCCATCTGCACGGCCGCTTCGGCCAGGCGTTGGGTTTGCTGGTCGCTGATGGACAGGTCGCTGCGCATCTGCTCGATGGCGTGGAACAGGCTGTCGAGTTGTTCGCGATTGGTGTCGGTGCCCTGGGCGATGGCACTGACCTGGGTTTCGACACCGGCGGCGAGCCGGGCAATGTTCTCCAGGTGCTGGCCTGTATGCTCGACCTGCTGCACACCGCCGTCCAGATCGGCGGCCAACTGGCGGATCTGCTCGACCACCTGGGCGGTGCGCTGTTGGATGTCCGCCACCATGACCCCGACCTCGCCGGTCGCCGCAGCCGTGCGGCCCGCCAGGCCACGGACTTCATCGGCCACCACGGCGAACCCTCGCCCATGCTCGCCGGCCCGCGCCGCTTCGATGGCCGCGTTCAGCGCCAGCAGGTTGGTCTGGCTGGCAATCGACTGAATCACCAGACTGACCCGCTGGATCTCGTCGCTGCGCACGCTCAAGGCCTCGATCAACTCGCGACTGTCGTTTGCCCGCTGGCTGAGTTGGTGCATGCGGCTGATGGACTCCACCAGCTCGCTGCGTCCGGCAACGCTGCTGCGATGGGCCTCGCTGGCAGCGCCCAGGGCTTGCTGGCTGAGTTGGGAAGTGGCCTGTTCGGTGGCGATCATCGTCTCGGCATTGCTGACGATCTGCGCTGCCGCGTCGAGTTGTGACTGGACCTTGCCGGCCAGTTGCCTGACCGAATAGGCGACACCGGCGGCCGACAACGCGTTATGACTGGTGGTGTAGGACAGGTCCCGGGTCAGCTCGGCCAGTGAGCCGGTATTCGACGAAGGCTGGGACGCGGTGACCAGGCGCGAGCGCAGGCGCGGCAACCAGACGATCAGCATCGCCAGGGGCAGACCCAGGTACAGCGACCAGCCTCCCAGCACCATGCCGCATAGCAGCAAGGTCAGGGCAAGACTCTGCAAGGTCGGCGTCAGCCAGCGCGCCGTGCTTTTCGTAGCCGATACCGAGGCAGGCACCGCCGCCAGAGATCCGTCTGTCGCCATGTTCGTCACCACACTTCTCGTTGTTATGCCAGCATTAAACGCCACTACAGAGCCATTATCCATGGTCCATTAGTCGCGTTCTTGCAGCAGATCAACGGGATCGGGTAATTCTATGGGCCGCTAGGCGGCCCGGCGGGAGCAAGCTCCCTCGCCACAAGGTCTGCGCAGCCTTCGATATGGCGAAAAGTAACGGATCAGGCCTGACGCTGGTGCTTGTCGATCTGCTCGTGACGTTCCTGGGCTTCGATGCAGTACTTGGTGGTCGGGCTGATCAGCAGGCGCTTGAGGCCGATCGGCTCGCCGCTGTCGTCGCACCAGCCGAAGCTTTCGTCGTTGATGCGGTCCAGAGCCTGCTCCAGCTGGGGCAGCATGCGCTGGTCACGGTCGATGGCGTTGACTAGCCAGGTACGCTCTTCTTCTACGGAAGCAGCGTCGGCCGGGTCAGCCGGGGAATCCAGGCTTTCAATGGCGATTCGGTTCTGTTCGATGCGCTCGTGGGTTTCGACTTTCATGTTCTGCAACAGCTTGGTGAAGAAAGCCAGCTGCTCGGCGTTCATGTAGTCATCCGCCGGCATGGCCAGCAACTTTTCCTTTGTCATTGATATCTCTATAAAAAAACGTGCATTAAGGCGAATTATGGAGCGTCCCGCAGCGCAGCTGCCACGCTCGTCAGGAAGGCGCCGTCTATTCCAAGCGCCACCCGGCACTCAATTTACGAGGGGCGGCAGTCTAAGGCCGAGTCGAGGCCTCAGCAACCGAAAACATGGGAAAATGTCCGACAACCCCTTCAAATGTTCTCTGACAGGCTTCTGGCGATCATCGGAGTGCGTTTATAACAAGAAATTCGGTGTGATGGCTGTATTAAGAAGACAAATGGCAACGCCACGCGGGTCAGGCGTGGCGCTTTGTCGCAGCAGGGCGATCGTTAACGCTTGAGCTTGCGCTTGTTGCGGTATTGGTCGATGACCACCGCGACCACAATGATCAGCCCCTTGATGATGTCCTGGATGTAGGCATCGACACCGACGAACGTGAAGCCGCTGGCCATGACGCCGAGGATCAGCGCCCCGATCACCGTGCCGGTGATACGCCCTACTCCACCAGCCAGGCTGGTACCGCCGATCACCGCCGCGGCAATCGCATCCAGCTCATAGGACATGCCCATGCCGGCCTGCCCGGTCGCGGCCCGCGCCGAGGCCACCACCCCGGCGAGGCCCGCCAGCAACCCGGCGATGCTGTAGACGATGACCAGATGCCGCTTGACGTTGATCCCCGAGGTACGCGCCGCCTGCATATTGCCGCCGATGGCATAAGTGTATTTGCCGTACTTGGTGTAGCGCAGGGCAATATGGAATATCACTGCCACCACCAGGAAGATGATCACCGGCATGGCGCCATGACCGATGGCGGTGTAGGAATCCGACAACATGCTCACCGGCTGGCCTTCGGTGTAGTAACGCGCCAGGCCCCGGGCCGACACCATCATGCCGAGCGTGGCAATAAAGGGCGGAATGCCGGTGATGGCGATGATGCTGCCGTTGATCGCCCCGGCGAGCAGCCCCACGCCCAGCCCCGCCACCACGGGCACCCATACCGGTAGATCGGTAAGGGAAGGAAATACGGCACGGGCAAAGTCCGAGGTCTGGGCCAGGCTGGCAGCGATCATGGCCGACAACGCCAGCACGGAACCGGACGACAGGTCGATACCGGTGGTGATGATGACCTGGGTCACGCCGATGGCCAGCAGGCCGATGATCGACACTTGCAGGATCATCAGGACCAGGCGCTGGGAGTTCATCAGGAAACTCTGGTCGCGCATGATCCAGCCGAACAACTCGAACACCAGGCCAATGCCGATCAGCACCAGGAAGATACTCAGTTCCGTCGGCAACCGCCGGCGCGTCCTGGCCGGAGCGGCCGTGGGTTTGTTCTCCAGTATTGCGTTCATAGCCATTCACCTTTTTTTGTTCTTTGGCGAGGAGTGCTCTCTGCCGGGAGATGTAGCGGCCCGAAAACGGGGCGGTGCGACGTTTCGATAAATCCCCTCGCCACAATGTTGCTCGACTTTATTTTTTGAACGGGCGCGTCAGGCCAGGCCGGAGGCCAGTTGCATGACCCGCTCCTGGGTCGCTTCGCTCCGGTCGAGGGTCCCCATCAGGTCACCTTCGTGCATCACCAGGACCCGGTCGCTCATGCCCAGCACTTCCGGCAGTTCGGAGGAAATCATGATCACCGCCATGCCCTCGCTGGCGAGGTAGGCAATGAGCCGGTAGATCTCGGCCTTGGCGCCAACATCGATGCCACGGGTCGGCTCGTCGAGGATCAGGATGCGCGGGTTGGTCATCAGCCAGCGGGCCAGCAGCGCCTTCTGTTGATTGCCGCCGGACAAGGTGTCGATGCACTGCTCTAGGGATGGGGTCTTGACCCGCAGCTTTTTGCACATGTCTTCGCACAAGGCGCGCAAGGCTTTCTGCTGGATGAAGCCGTTGCCGACGTAATGGGGCAGCACGGCCATTTCCATGTTTTCCAGCACCGACAGGCACGGGAACAGCCCACTGAGCTTGCGATCCTCGGTCAGCAAGGCGAAACCCTTCTCGATGGCCATGTGCGGATCGCTGATGCGCACCGGTTGGCCGTCCAGCAAAATCTCGCCGCCGGTACTGGGCGTGACGCCGAAGATCGCCTCGGCCACGTTGGTCCGTCCCGAGCCCATCAACCCGGCGATACCGAGGATCTCCCCGGCGTGCAGATCGAAGGAGACGCCCTTGAAGATGCCATCCAGGCTCAGGTCGCGTACCGACAACACCCGCTCGCCAATGGGTTTGTCCCGTTCCGGAAACAGCTGGCTCAGTTCGCGTCCGACCATCATCGAGATCAGACTGTCGCCGTCCATGCTGTCGGCCCGTTGCAGGCCGATGTAGCTACCGTCGCGGAACACCGCCACTTCATCGGCGATGGCGAACACTTCGTTCATTTTATGGGTGATGTAGATGATCCCCTTACCCTGGGCCTTGAGGTCGGCAATGATCGAGAACAGGTGGGCGACTTCCGTTTCTGTGATGGCCGATGTCGGTTCGTCCATGATCAGGATGTCGGAGTCGTAGGACACCGCCTTGGCGATTTCCACCATCTGCCGCTCGGCAATGCTCAGGTTGCCCACCTGTTCCTCGGGGTCGAGGTTGATCCGCAGGCGCTCCAGCAACCTGGCGGTGCAACGGTGCATCTCCCCGTGGTCGATCATGTGCAGGCCATTGAGCTGCTCGCGACCGATCCAGATGTTTTCGGCGATGCTCATGTGGGGCATCAGGTTCAGTTCCTGATGGATCATCGCAATGCCGGCCTGCAACGCCGCCAGGGGGGTGTCGAATGTGACCGGCTTGCCCCGCAGGCGCAGCTCACCGGCGTCCGGCTGGTAGATGCCGGCAATGATCTTCATCAGAGTGGATTTGCCCGCGCCGTTTTCGCCCATCAGGGCCAGGACGGAGCCGGGACGTACCCGCAACTGCACGTCGGACAGGGCCACCACACCGGGAAATCCCTTGCTGACATTGACGACTTCCAGCAGATACGGTTCGTCAGGTAGTACGCCCGGCTGAACGGCCATTGCCGGGGCGCTCGAAGCTATCGCTGAGGCAAACATGGTCAGGTACTCCCTCGGCAAGGTCGGCGTGGCGTCCTTGCCTGCTTATTGTTGGTGGTCGGACCGGTGGTGCGTGGAGCGTTACTTGAACTGGTCGACGTTTTCCGGCGTGATCAGGCGATATGGCACCCACACGGCCTGCTCCACCGGCTGTTTCTTGATCATTTTCACGGCCGTGTCGATCGAGCCGTCGGCCTGCCCCTTGGCGTCCTGGAACACCGAGACCGCCATGTCGCCCTTCTTCACGGCGTTCAGGCCATCCGGCGTACCGTCGACCCCGGCAATCAGTACGCTGCCCTTCTCCTTGCCCGCACCCTTGAGCGCCATGGACGCGCCGATGGCCATCTCGTCGTTGTTCGCCACCACGGCGTTGAACTCACGCCCCTGGGTCAGCCAATCGTTGACCAGGGTCATGCCCTTGTCCCTGGACCAGGTGCCGGTCTGTTCCTGTTCGATCTTGATGTTCGGGTATTTGGCGAGCACTTCCTTGACGCCCTTGGTACGGTTGGTGGTGGAGTTGTTGGCCAGGTCTCCCAGCAGGATCACGATGTCGCCCTTGCCACCCATTTTGTCGGCCAGGTATTGCATCTGCATCCGACCGGCTTCCAGGTCGTCCGAGGCAACGGTCACCACGCCGGCCGGCAGTTTAAGGTCATCGGGACGACGGTTGACGTAGACCAGCGGAATGCCGGCGGCCACGGCGGACTTGGTGATGCGCTGGGTCGCGGCGGTGTCCACCGGGTTGACGATGATCGCATCGACCTTCTGACTGATGAAACTTTCAACCTGGCTCAGTTGCTTGACCACATCACTGCGTGCGTCTTCGAACTGCAGGCTGACGCCATCCGGCATGGACTTGGCTTTCTTGTCCATGGATTCACGCAGGTAAGTCAGCCAGGTGTCGTCGAACTGCGACATGCTGACCCCGATCTTCAGGTCCGCCAGGGCAGCGCCGCTGGCAAACATCAACGACAGGGCCAACGAGGCGATACGGGTCTTGGTCTTCATGAACGGTCTTTCTCCACATTCTTGTTGGTTTTATGGATAAGGCGTGTCGGAACTTCAGGAACGGGGCAAACGCACGATGGGCGCGCCGGGCATGCAACACACCACAGCGCCATTGCGCTGGATGCACAGGGATTCGAACAGGGGAAGGACTGCGGACAAGCGCAGCAGACGTGACGGATGAAACGCAGAGCGGCTGAAGGTTTTCATCGACGGTACCTGGCTGTGTTTCTTGTTTTTGTTGAGTCCGCCGCTTGTTTAAGAAGCCGTTGCACAAGCGGGAACAGGATGTCGGTAACCTGGAAAAGACTTTATTAGAAAATATTTTCCACATCAACAGATTTTAGAATTTTATTCGTTTTTTATTCCGTGACCGATGGGCGCGGCCAACACCACCACTTCATGGCGCTCCGCGCTCTGCCGGGCAGCGTCCAGAATTCGAGTGGTCGCCAGTGCATCACGGGGCTGGACTGGCAGCGGGCCATCTCCTTGAAGTGCGGTTTGCAGGCCCTGGTAGAACTCGATCCAGCACCCCCGCTCCGACGTCACCCGCTCACGCTCGGTGCCGTGCTCGAACCAGCCCCAGCGTCGATGCTCTTCGGTTCCCCAGCGCTCGCCCTCTGTCGCCGGGCTCAGGCCGGCCAGGGCCTGGGCTTCCTGCCCGTCCAGGCCCTCGACGGTATAACAACCGCCGCTGCCGCTGACCCGGAACCGGGGGCGCGGTGCGTTCTGCAGGCAGTTGCCACTCAAGTGCGACACCACACCGTCGGCATGGGTCAGGGACATGAAGAAACCATTGTCGAAAACCTGGCCTGGTTGCCGGTAGTCCAGTTCGGCGTAGATCCGCACCACCGGCCCGAACAGTTGCAACGCCTGGTCCACCAGATGACTGCCCAGGTCACGCAGGAACCCGCCACCACTGCCTTTGCCAACCGACGTCGGCGAATAACGCTCGACACTGGACTCGAACCGCAGCACTTGCCCCAGGACCCCGGACGCCAACAATTTGCGCACGGTCAGGAAGTCCGAGTCCCAGCGCCGGTTCTGGTACACGCACAGCGGCACGTTGCGTCGCTCGGCAGCCGATACCATCGCCTCGGCCTGCGCGGCGTCAAGGGCGAATGGTTTGTCGCTGACCACCGCCACACCCCGCTCGATGGCCTCCATCACCACGGCCGGACGACCGTCCAGGGGCGTGGAAACCACCACCGCGTCGACGCCGGCCGCCACCAGTTGCTCCAGCGTGTCGAAAGCCTGGACATCGGGATGCTCGGTCGCCAGCTGCTGGCGACGCTCGGCGGACCGGGTCACCACGCCCACGAACGTCGCGCCCGGCAAACTGCTGATCAGCGGCGCATGAAAGAACCGTCCGCCTTTGCCGTAGCCCACCAGTCCGATTCGCATGAAAGCTCCTTGTAGATCGTTGAGTCGAGGCGGTCCTTGTGGGAGCCGAGCTTGCTCGCGATGGCGGTAGTTCAGTCAACATTGATGTCGTCTGATCCGGCGCCATCGCGAGCAAGCTCGGCTCCCACAGGAACCACCATCAGCCGTAGAAACGCGGGCGCTCGGGCAACTCCACCTTGACGATCTGCCCACTGCCCTGCGCCTCGATGCAGGCATCCGCCGCCACCGCCGCCGCGAAACCATCCCACGCCGAAGGGCCGCCCACCTGCCCGGCGCGCACGCCGTCGATAAAGGCCTGCAACTCGACGTCATAGGCGGCGATGAAGCGATCCTTCCAGTCCATCAGGATCGCATTGGACAGCTTGGCGCCGCTGCGCAGTTGAACCTGGGACGGTTCCGGCAACTTGGCGATACCGGTCTCCCCCACCACTTCGCACTGGATGTCATAACCGTACTGGCAGTTGACGAACACTTCCACGTCGATGCGCGTGCCCTTGGCGGTTTCCAGCAGGACGATCTGGGGATCGCGCAGGTGGGCCAGGGCCTTGCTGGTCTTGCGCGGGAATACCACCTGCACCGACACGTAGTCGTCGGCCAGCAGCCAGCGCAACACATCCAACTCATGGATCAGGGTGTCGGTGATCGCCATGTCGGTCTTGTAGTTCTCGCCCACGCTGGGGTTGCGATGGGCACAGTGGAGCATCAGGGGCTCACCGATCTGGCCGCTGTCAATCACCGCCTTGAGCGCGCGATAACCCTCATCGTAGGGGCGCATGAAACCGACCTGCACCAATCGCTTGCCGTGGGTCACCTCGGCCTCGACGATCCGGCGGCAGCCCTCCGCCGTGACAGCCAGGGGCTTTTCACAGAACACCGGCTTTCCGGCGGCGATCGCCGCCAGCACGAACTCCTCATGACTCGGCCCCCAGGACGTGACGAGGATCGCCTCGACTTCCGGCGCCTTGATCAATGCGTGCCCATCGGGATAGACCTCGGCGGTCAGGTTCAGGTCGGCCACGACTTTCGCCGCCTGGGCCAGGTTGATGTCGGTCACCGCCACCACCTGGCTGTTGAGCAAGGTCTGGCTGCAACGACGGATATGGTCCTGGCCGATGGCCCCGGTGCCGATGACGCCCAGCTTCAAAGACATGTAGAACTCCTTATGTAGGGTTGGGGCAAATCAGTACTGACGAGCCTGGGCCAGTCGTTCATTAAGGGCCTTGGCGACGGCGTTGGTCCGGGCGCTGGTGGAGACTTGCGCCACACCGACCCGCCACCAGGACAGGTAGCCGTGGATCATGGTCTTGGGCAGGACCTTGATGTCGATCAGGGTCGAGACCGTTTGCAGCCGTGCATCGGCCAGGGCCGCCTGCAGCTCGTCGAGGGTTTTCACCTTGTAGGTCTTGCAACCGTAGGCTGCCGCGCTCATGGCGAAATCCACCGGCACGAAGCCGCCGTCGAGCTTGCCGGTGTCCGGGTTGCGGAAGCGGAACTCGGTGCCGAAGCTGTCCATCCCGTTCCCCATCTGCAAATTGTTGATGCAGCCGAAGGTCATGTTGTCCAGCAGCACCACGTTGATCTTGCGCCGCTCCTGGATCGAGGTCGCCAGCTCCGAATGCAGCATCATGTAAGAACCGTCACCCACCAGGGCGTACACCTCTTTGTCAGGCTCGGCGAGCTTCACGCCCAGCGCCGCATTCACCTCGTACCCCATGCAGGAATAACCGTATTCGAGGTGGTAGGTGTTCACGCCCTTGCTGCGCCAGCTGCGCTGCAAGTCTCCGGGCAGGCTGCCGGCGGCGGCGACGATGATTGCGTCATCGGCGAGGGTTTCGTTGAGTGTGCCCAGCACCCGACTCTGGGTCAGACAGGAGCCGGTGAGTTCGATGAATTCGCGGAACACCGCCGGGTCCATCCCGTCGTTGATTTCCGGGACGAAATCCTCGGCCTGATAATCGGCCTGGTAGACCCTGTCCACCTCGGCCTCCAGTTGCCCCTTGGCGTCAGCGATCCGCCCGCCCCATTCGGCACGGTAATCCCCCATGGCCGCGGACAGCGCTTCCAGCCCCGCCCGCGCATCGGCCAGCAATTGCACGCCGTCGAGTTTCAGCGCGTCGCATGGGCTGACATTGAGGTTGAGAAATTGCACCTCCGGATGCTGGAACAGCCATTTGGAGCCGGTGGTGAAATCGCTGTAGCGCGTACCGATGCCGATGATCAGATCCGCTTCCTTGGCCAGCAGGTTCGCCGCCAGGCAACCGGTTTCGCCAACACCGCCGACGTTCAGCGGATGACTGGACACCACGGCGCTCTTGCCGGCCTGGGTCTCGGCAAAGGGGATGTCGAAGCGTTCGGCAAAGGCTTGCAGTGCGGCGTTGGCGCCGGCGTACTTCACCCCGCCGCCACAGATGATCAGTGGCCGGCGCTTGCCCTTGAGCAGGGCCAGGGCATCGCCAAGCATCGCCGCGGTGGCCGGACGGCGGTCGATGCGATGCACGCGCCTGGCCAGGAAATAATCCGGGTAGTCATAGGCTTCGCCTTGCACATCTTGAGGCAGCGCCAGGGTCACCGCGCCGGTTTCGGCCGGATCGGTGAGCACGCGCATGGCCTGGATCGCGGCGCTCATCAATTGCTCGGGACGGTTGATCCGGTCCCAGTATTTGCTCACCGCCTTGAACGCATCGTTGGTGCTGATGCTCAGGTCGTGGAACTGCTCGATCTGTTGCAGCACCGGGTCCGGTTGGCGGCTGGCGTAGACATCGCCGGGCAACAGCAGCAGCGGAATGCGATTGGCCGTCGCGGTGGCCGCCGCCGTCAACATGTTCGCCGCGCCGGGGCCGACCGAAGAGGTGCAGGCGTAGATCTTGCGGCGCAGATGCTGCTTGGCGAAACCGATAGCGGCGTGGGCCATGCCCTGTTCGTTGCGGCCCTGATGAACCACCAGGTCGCCGCTGTCCTGTTCCAGCGCCTGGCCCAGGCCCAGCACATTGCCGTGACCGAAAATGGTAAAGACCCCGGCAACGAACTTGCTCTGGACGCCGTCGACCTCGACGTACTGGTTATCGAGGAATTTCACCAGGGCCTGGGCCATGGTCAGTCGTGTTGTGGACATGCTTGCACCTTGTCTGGAATGCGATCCCTGTGGGAGCGAGCCTGCTCGCGAAGCGGTGTATCAGACAACATCACTGTCGAATGTGAGATCGCTTTCGCGAGCAGGCTCGCTCCCACAAGGGGGCTCATCATTTTTGAGAGGCGTGTCAGGCCTGGGAATTCTGCAGATGGCTCATGCTCGCCCCCAATGCCTGGCGAATATCAGCCATTTCGTGGACGCTCTCGGCGAACGGCTCGAAGGAGAAGTAACCTTCATAGCCACCGGCCCGCAGCGCCTCGATCTGCGCGGCGTTGCCGAGGATATCGGCCTTGCCCACCAACACCCGGTGGCCGTCGCGGATCGTCGCCAATGGCGCCTGGGCATCTTCCACGCCGGAGATGTGCACCAGCCCGGTCAGCTCGGGGAAGAACGCTTGTTCACTCGCCAGATGGTGGTGAAAGGTATCGTGCACCAGGCGGAATACATCCAGCCCGCCGATAGCCTTGATCGCATCCACCGCCGTCCCCTTGCGGCGCAACGAGCACTCCTCGAACCCCAGGGGCTCGATGAAGCCGTAGATGCCAAAGGCCCGCAGGATCGGCGCCAGTTCGCTGAGCGCCGTACGCAACCCCGCCGCGCGCTCGGCCTCGCTGCGTGGGTCGGCACGGTCATTGAGCGGGCACATGACCAGGCCCTTGGCGCCACATTCGCGCGCATAGTCGGCCAGTCTCACGGCCTGGGCGCGACGCTCCTCGTTCCACACATCGAAGGGATAGAGGGCGTTGATCGACAGCACCTTGATGCCCCGCTCCTCGCACAACTCGCGCACACGGGCAGGCGCCATGCCGTTCTCGATCTCGACGCCTTTCAGGTCATTGCGAATCTCGATGGCGTCGGTTTTCAGGGCCAGGGCCAGATCGATGAATTCGGGCAACGACAGGCGCGGAGCGACCATTCGGTTCAAGGCAAAACGCAGGGGCTTATTCATATTGTTATCCCTCCAGTATCCATACGAAACGGCTTGGGTGAACGGGCAGCAAACGATGTTCAGAGATCCAGCAACCAACTGTGCTGCGGGTCGTTATGGAACTGCCAGACCCGCTTCGGGCCGGCCATGACGTTCAGGTAGTACGACTCGTACCCATAAGGCACGCTGACCGGATGGTAGCCCTTGGGTACCACCACCAGGTCGCCGTTCTCCACGGCCATGGCCTGGTCGATACTGCGGTCGTCGGTGTAGACCCGCTGGAACACGAAGCCTTGGGATGGGTTGACCTGGTGATAGTAGGTTTCTTCCAGGAAACTCTGGTGCGGCAGGTCGTCGGTGTCGTGCTTGTGGGGTGGATAGCTCGACGAGTGGCCCGACGGCGTGCGCACTTCCACCACCAGCAACGAGTGGGCAGGTTCGCTGTCCGGCAGGATGTCGCAGACATACCGGGTGTTCGCCCCCTTGCCGCGCACGCTGCGCTTCATGCTGTCGGGACGGATCAGCCGTGGGCCGTAATCGTTCCGGCTGGAACCCGGAGCGGCACAGACGGCGACCTGTACGTCGCTCAAGGCGATCACCTGGGCCTGGCTGCCGGGCGGCAGGTAGGCGGCATAGGGCGACTTATCCTCGAACACCGACTGGCGATCGCCGAGGTTGTCCCAGGCGAAGCTGCCCTGCCCTGGCGCTTCGCCCTTGAGGCTGATGCGACCACTGAGCAGCACCAGGCACAACTCCTTGTCACCGGCGGCCACCGGCAGGGTTTCGCCGAGGCTCAGGCGGTAGGCCGCGAACCCGACGTATTCCAGCTCGCCCTGGGGCAGTTGGACCATGGTCCGGCCACCGGGCTGGTTCTTGATCAACAGACTCATGACGAACTCCTTTCCTGCAGCAAGGCGCGCAAGGTGTCGTAACCCTTCTTGGCGTAGATATAACTCGGTGCAACCGCCGGATCCTGCTCGGCTTCCACCACCAGCCAACCCTGGTAATCGCCGGCCAGCAGGACGTCCAGCAACGCGGCGAAATCAATGTCGCCGTCCCCCGGCACGGTAAAGGTGCCGTTGACGATGCAGTCCGGGAAGCTCCACAGATGGTTGCGCGCCAGTTGCACCACCGGCTTGCGTACATCCTTGAAGTGCACATGACAGACCCGCTCGATGTGCTTGCGCAACACCTGCAGCGGCTCGCCGCCGCCCATGTAGCAGTGACCCGAGTCGAACAGCAGGCCGACCTCACTGCCGGTCAGGGCCATCAGTTTGTCGATGTCCGAGGGCGATTCGACGTAGGCCCCCATGTGATGGTGATACGCCAGGCGCACGCCCTGGGACAGGGTAAAGCGGGCCAATTCGGTCAGCTTGTCGGCATAGGTCTGCCAGGCGCCGTCGGTGTGGAAGCGCGGCCGCTCGATCAGGGGGATGCGCTGGCCTTGGATAGAGTCGGCGACTTCGCCATAGACCAGCACCGTGGCGCCGTTTTGCGCCAGCAACTGCACATGGGCGGCAATCGCGTCGATTTCCTCGGCCGCCGAGCGCCGGGCCAGGCGACTGGAGTACCAACCGGACACCAGCGCCAGGTCATAGGGACGCAGGACATCGCCGACGCCCTTGGCGTCCTTGGGAAACTTGCCATTGAGCTCGAACCCCTCGTAGCCGATGGCCTTGCCTTCGCTCAGCGCGGTGCTCAACGGCGTCTCACCGCCCAGGGACGGCAAGTCGTCGTTGCTCCAGGAAATCGGGTTGATGCCAATTCGAATAGCGGGCATGGCTGCACCTTTTATTGTTTTCATACTAAATACATTTGTGAACACAGCACTGTGGCGAGGGGATTTATCCCCGCTGGGCTGCGAAGCAGCCCTAAAACCATGCGGCTCGGTGTGTCAGGCAGATTGAGTCGGCTGCTTTGGGGCTGCTTCGCAGCCTAGCGGGGATAAATCCCCTCGCCACAAAGGCCCGCTGCATGGGTCACGCCCGGGCAGCACGCCACGCCTCGATCAACTCCACAAACCTGCCCTGCACCTGCTGGATCAGGGTTTCGTCATCGATTTCCCCCGCCAGCCAGGCCCGGCTCGGCTCCTGGAAAATCGTGCGACCCACGGCAAATCCCCGGCACGTCGTGCTCTGGCTGGCCTGGCGAAAACCCTCGGCCAAGGTGGCGGCCGGCGCGTTGAGCCCCAGGAGCACCACACCCCGACAATAGGGATCACGCTGCTGGATCAGCTCGTCGAGCTGCTTCCACTCATCGGCAGTCTGGGCTTCGATCTTCCACCATGCCGGGTAGATGCCCAGGTTGTAGAGGCGCTTGAGCGCGCGGTACAGCACATCAGGATGCTGCGAGGGATGATCCTTCGGTGGAATCACCTCCAGCAGCAGTTCATGACCGCTGACCTGGGAGGCCTTGTAGAGCCCCATCAATTGCGCCTCCTGCTCCAGGCGCAGCAGCGGTTCGTCATCGGGGTGGAACTGCACCAGGCACTTGATGATTTGCTCGCTGGGCCAGGCGATCAGATTGCTGCCGATGGAGCGCCCGTGCTCGAACGCCAGCGGCCGCGAGCCTTGTACTTCCACCGGTCGCGCGACCCACCAGCCGCGCCCGGTGGCGGCGTTCAACGAGTCCTGGCCAAAGCGTTGGTCGGCCAGCAGCCCGACATCGGCCTCGACGCCCTGGCGCTGCAGGTCGGCTTCGACCCGTTCCACCGCCTGGATGAACAGTTGCTTGAGTGCACCAATGCAACTCAGGTCTCGATCTCCCTTTTGCGCCAGTTCCACCAATTGCCAACGATGATCGAAGGCAAAGATGAACAGTTGCTTCCAGGCCTTGCGCGGTACGCTGACCTGATGCAACCGCTGCAGCACAAGGTCCTGGTCCGGCCGGGTGATCGGCACCGGGCTATCAAACAGATAGTCGAGTTCGGCCCGGGTCGGCATCGCCGGCGCGCAGCCGTGACGCGACACCACCAGGCCGCCACAGGCGTTGGCCAATTGGCAGCAGCGCTCATCGCTGGCGTCCTCCAGCCAGCCGGCGAGGAAGCCCGACATGAACGCATCGCCAGCGCCCAGTACATTCAGGACTTCGACCCGGACCCCCGGATAAATGGCGCCATCCTCGAGTCGGGCCGGGATGGCGCCGTGAATCACCGTGCAACCCTGCGGGCCGAGCTTGACCACCAGGGTGGCCGCCGTCAGCGAACGGACGGTACGCAGCGCCGTCAGCAGATCTTCGCTGCCGCCGGCAATCAGGAATTCTTCTTCGGTGCCGACGATCAGGTCGAAACGCGGCAGGATGCCTTGCACATGCTGGCTGACTTTCTGGTCGGCGACGAAACGGGTTTCCCCATCGGCCTTGCCCGTCAGGCCCCAGAGCACCGGCCGGTAGTCGATGTCCAGTATGCGTTTGACGTTGTGTCTGGCGGCATGATCCAGCGCCTGGAGGCTGGCCTTGTAGACGCCTTCGGTAGAGAAATGAGTGCCGGTGATCAGCAGGGCCTTGCTCGAGGCGATGAAGGCCTCGTCAATGTCTTCAGCGCGCAGCGCCATGTCGGCACAGTTTTCCCGGTAGAACACCAAGGGAAAGGTTTCCCGATCCTTGATACCCAGCAAGACCAGGGCGGTCAGGCGCTCAGGGTCGACCTTGATGCCGCTGACATCGCAGCCTTCGCGCGCCAGGGATTCCACCAGGAAACGACCCATGTGGTCATCCCCAACCCGGCTCAACATCGCGGACCTGAGCCCAAGTCGCGCGGTACCGAAAGCGATGTTGGCCGACGAGCCGCCCAGGTATTTGGCGAAGCTCGACACATCCTCCAGCCGCGCCCCGACTTGCTGCGCGTACAGGTCCACGCCCAGGCGTCCCAGGCAGATCACATCCAATTGACGCCCACTGGCAAAACGAGTCTGGCCCATGCTGGCTCCTGTTATTTTTATCAGCCTGCGTTCGCTGCCGGACCGGCGCCAACGCTCTTGGTGGATGCAGACTAAAACGAGCAAGGCCCAACAATCAATAATTTTTCTATAAATTTTTTATGTGGAATATTTTTTCCAATAAACTTCCAATCAGCTGTATCAGACGCAGTGCGTCGTTTCAGTCATGGATTGCGACGTTACCCGTCATGATTTTCCCTGCGCCTACGCTGTAGACTGCGAGCAGCCAACTTATTGTCGAGGACCGGTCTTTTAGCGGACGGCCCTATAAGAACAAGCCAGAAGGATTATCTATGACCCGCCCCGATCTGCCGGCGCCATCCGAGAGCGCGTCCGAGGCCGCCCTCGCCAGCCCACCGATCAATGCCGAGCGTCTGTTGCAACTGATCACCGATGAATATGAAAGCCTGCCGCGCCAGCTCAAGCGCATTGCCAGCTACATGAGCCAGCAAAGCGACCGGATCATGGTGGATCGCATCAGCGACATCGCCCGCGAGTGCGAAGTGCATCCGTCGGCCATCGTGCGCTTCTCCCAACGGTTCGGCTTCAGCGGGTTCAGCGAGATGCAGGCCTTGTTCCGCGAGGCCTACACCCATAAGACCACGCCGGTACAGAACTACCAGCAACGCATTCGCAGCATGATCGCCAACAAGTCGCAGAAAGCCAGCGGCGGCGACCTGGCACGCGAATGCATCAATGCCACGCTGTCGGGCATCGAGCGGCTGGGGCTGGAGCTGGACGACCAGGCGTTCGACAAGGCTGTCGACCTGGTGGTCAATGCCGACAACATCTATGTGGTGGGCGTGCGACGCTCCTTCGCGGTGGCCGATTACCTGGTCTATAACCTGCAGCACACCAACAAGCGTATCCATCTGGTTTCCGGCCTGGGGGGCAGTTATCGCGAGCAGATGCGCAGTGTGCGGGCCAATGACCTGGTGATCGCCATCAGCTTCACGCCCTACGGCAAGGAAACCCAGCACTGTCTGCGCATCGCCCAACATCACCAGGCCAAGACGCTGATCATCACCGACAGCAACCTGTCGCCCCTGGCGAAACGGGCCAACACCGTGCTGCTGGTGAACGAAGGCAGCTCCTTCGCCTTCCGCTCGCTGAGCGCCACCCTGTGCCTGTGCCAGGCCTTGTTCATTGCTGTGGCCTATCGGCTGGAACTCAAGGTCGATGAGATTCATGAACAGGTGGGGTTCGAGGATTGACGCTCGACCTACAACCCATCCCTGTGGGAGCAAAGCTTGCTCGCGACAGTGGCAGACCAGTCAACATTGTTGCTGACTCGCTTATCGCAATCGCGAGCAAGCTTTGCTCCCACAGAGTTCCCGGGGTGGCTGCAAGTTCTGCGTTCACAACACTGGCTCGCTGTCTCAGGCCAACTCCACCTTCTTGGCTTCAGCAACCCTTGTCGCCACCTCGAAGCGATCCGCCAGGAACGGCGTGATATCCAGCGGCAGCGGCTCGTTGTTTACCAGCCTGTCCAGCAGGACCCCGGTGATGGCCGAGGTCAGGATGCCCGTACGGAAATGCCCGCAGGCATTGAGGTAGCCTTCCACGCCTCGCATCGGCCCCAGGATCGGCAACTCATCGGGAGACCCCGGGCGCAGACCGGCCCAGGTTCGCTTGAGGTTGATGTCGGCCAGTTGCGGGATGCACCGCATCGCTCCCTGCACCAGCCCCTCGATCTCTGGATAGGTAGTGGTCACGTCGAAGCCCTTGTCCTCGGTGGTGCTGCCGATGAGGATCTCGCCGTTGTCTTTCTGCGCCACGTAGCAGTCGCTGGTGGTCAGGCAGCCGTTGAGAAGCTTCGGCATGCGCTCGGTCAGCAGGATCTGCCCCTTGACCGGCTTGACGGGAATCCGCACGCCGGTGGCCTGCTCGCTCAGGTCCGCCGCCCAGGCACCGGTGGCATTGATCAGGGTCCGGCAATTGAAGGTTCCGGCCTCGGCGGTTTTTACTCCCGTCACCCGCGCCCCGCTGCGCAACACCTCGGTAACGTGGGTATTGAAGTACAGGTCGACACCATTCTGCCGGGCACCTTCGGTGTAAGCGTCGGCCAGCCGGAACGGGCTGACCTGGTGATCGCACAGGAATTCCAGGGCTCCCCGGGCCTCATGGCTGACGCTGGGCTCGGCCTCGCGCAGGGCGGTCTGGTCAAGCCAGCGCACCTGATCGGCCAGGTGGGGGATGCAGGCGACGATGTGCTCGGCATACAAGCGATCCTCATCATCGTAGATCACGAACTTGAGCCCGGTTTCCTCGAACTTGATATCCATGCCATGGTTGTCCAGCAGTTCCCGGTGCAGTTGGGGGTACATCGCGTTGGACTGCAAGGCAAAGTCGAAGAACGACTGCGGCAGGATATGTGGCGTGCTGGCATCCACTGCCACGGCCGCTCCCTGGGTCTGGCGCTTGCGGTTGGCCGACATCATGCGAAAGAAGATCACCCCGCACCCCAACCCCACCGACTCGCCAATGGCCCACAGACCGCCGGCCGAAGCGCGGGTCGCGTTACCGGGACGCTTGGCGTCGATCAGGGCGACTTTCAGGTGCTTGCGCTTGGACAACTGGTAGGCACAGGACGCGCCGATCACGCCGCCACCGGCGATGACCACATCGTAGTCCCGGGTCTCTGGATGCTTAGTCATGCCGGGCGGCCTCCATGCCAACATTGCGGAACGCTGAAAACGGTATCGGATCGATCGGAAAGCGTGGTCGCAGCCAGCCGACATCGGCACGCCCGGTGGCTTCGCGCAGGCGGTCGCTGCAGTACCCCACGCACATCCGCCCCTGGCAATCGCCCATGCTCACGCGGGTGCGCATCTTCAGGCTGGCCATGTCCTGCACGCCCTGTTCCAGGGCCCGGTCGATGTCGGCGCGGGTGGCGTGCTCACAGCGGCAGATCACCGTGTCGGCCGTCGGCAACGCGATTTGCCCGGCACCGCGCCGGGTGTAGCGGTCCACGGCGGCACGGAAGCGGATGATCCGGTCCAACTTCGCCTGATACTGCCCGCGGCGCTCGAGCGCGGCACGGGAATCCAGCACATTGCATTGCATCAGGACCGACAGCGCGGCAATACGCCCGCTCAACATGGCCGCTTCACCGCCACGAATCCCGCCCATGTCACCGGCCAGGTGGATGTGCGCCTCGCTGCTTTGCTGCCAGGCATCGGACACCGCCCGCAGGTAGCCATCGTCGCTGAAGCCATGTTCCAGGCCCATCTGCTGGCTCAACTGGGTACGCGGAATGAAACCGTAGCCGACCGCCAGCGTCTGGGCCGGCACTTGTTCGGCACGTTCGAGGTCGGGCTCCCAGTCGCTGGAATACGGCGCGACGGTGACCATATTCAATTCGCCCTCGCCATGGGCCTGCACCAAGCCCCAGCCATAACGCAGGGGTATGCGATAACGCTTGAGGTAGGCCAGCATGCTCAGGCCATCGAGGAAAAGCTGCGGCTTGTTCAGCAACGCCAGGCTTTCCCTGGCGATCCGGCCGAATGCGCAGGCTTCATAGACACCGGCCACGGCCACCCCCGCGGCATGCAGCTGACACGCCACCAGCGGCAGCAACGGACCGGTACCGGCGATCACCACCGGGCTCGGCGGCTTGACCACCCCGCTCTTGATCTGCAGTTGCAGGCCACCGAGCAACATCACCCCCGGCAACGTCCAGCCGGGGAACGGCACACTGCGCTCATGACAACCGGCCGCCAGGACCAGATGGGAATAGGCGACCTCGCACACGCGCTCCTCGGCATCGAGCAACATCAGCGCGCGCAACCCCTCGGCCCCGACGACGCGGTGGTTGAGCCGGACGTCAATCAGCCCGGCGTGCCGGTCGAACTCGCCGTGGAGTTTTTCCAGGGCTTCGCTGTAGCGCGGTCCCAGGTAGTCGAGGCTGACGCCGTCGCGCAATGGCCCTCGATACACCACGCCACCCAAGCGCGGCGCCTCTTCAAGCAAGGTGCAGCGCAGCCCATGTGCCGCCAGCTCGATGGCGGCCGCCATACCCGCCGGCCCACCGCCGACAATCACCGGATCGAGGTTCATGGCGCCTCCGTTTCGACGATGCGGTTGGTCCGGGTTTCGATCTGCATGCCGGGGCGCACCTGGGTCTGGCAGGCGCGACGCTTGTGACGGCCGTCGATCCTGACCAGGCAGCATTGGCAGACGCCCATGCCGCAGTAGGCGCCGCTGATCTGGCCATGATCGTTGCGGGCCACCTGGCGTTGGCCCTGGGACTGGATGACGGTCAGGACGGTTTCGCCCCGGGCGGCATTGACGATGCGCCCGTCCAGGTGCACCGTCATGTCGGGCCGGGTCAACGGCTGGATATCGAATTTTTGGCGTAGAAGGTCTTGAGGCTGCATGATGCTGCTCTTCCTTGATGCTTTTATTGAATGCTTTATTGAAGACCGGTGAGGTCTCGGCTCCTTGCGGCACACCATCACCGGTTAGCGTCGGTACCCGACAGCGACAGCGCGCCAAAGCAGGGCAACGGACGCAACATATAGTGCGCACCCGATTCATGTTAGGGATTATTTGTGACCAAGTGTTGATCCAGGCCAGTGAAACCGCTTGCCCGTCCATGAACTTTTTTTCAGAAAGCCGACAGGTTTTCTTTGGCAGAATGCTGCGCAATGGCATCAATTTCTCAACTCGGTACCGCCCATGAACCGCATCCTGACCATCGAAGACGACGCCGTGACCGCCCGTGAAATCGTTGCCGAGCTGACCCGTAACGGCCTCAACGTCGACTGGGTCGATAACGGTCGCGAAGGCCTGGAACGCGCGGTGAGCGGTGACTACGACCTGATTACCCTCGACCGCATGCTGCCCGAGCTCGACGGCCTGGTGATCGTCACGACATTGCGCACCATGGGCGTGGCGACACCGATCCTGATGATCAGCGCCCTTTCCGATGTTGACGAGCGTGTCCGTGGCCTGCGGGCCGGTGGCGACGATTACCTGACCAAACCGTTCGCCACCGATGAAATGGCCGCCCGCGTCGAAGTACTGCTGCGGCGCAACAACGGCGCCCGGGAGCCGGAAACCATCCTGCGGGTGGCCGATCTGGAACTGGATCTGATCAGCCGCGAGGCCAGCCGCAACGGGCAACTGCTCAGCCTGCTGCCCACCGAATACAAACTGCTGGAGTTCCTGATGCGCAACAGCGGGCAGATTCTTTCACGCATGATGATTTTCGAGGAAGTCTGGGGCTATCACTTCGACCCCGGCACCAACCTGATCGACGTCCATATCGGTCGCCTGCGCAAGAAAATCGATCCGCCGGGCCTGGAACCGCTGATTCGCACCGTGCGGGGTTCGGGCTATGTCATTGCTGAACCCTGCTAAGGGCTGGCGCTCTTCCAGCAGCCGCCTGCTGGCACTGTACAGTGCACTGTTCGTGCTCTGGAGCGCGATCCTGATGGGGGTGATGTATTACGAGGTATTCGGCTACCTCGACAGCCTGGCCAAGCACTCCCTGATGCAGCGCCAGCACCTGTTCGCCCGCATCCACGGCGATCAGCTGGAAGACGCGCTCATGGCCAGCCTGACCCTGGACGACCGCGGTGTCGACGCCTACGGCCTGTTCGATCCCCAACTGCGGCACCTGAGCGGGCCGATCCTGCGGATTCCCACCGACCTGCCGCTGGACGGCAAAATCCACATACTCGGCGATTGTGTCGACTACGACGACCCGAGCGTACCCTCCGACAGTTGCGATGCCGTGGCGAGCCGGACCCAGGACGGGCGCTGGCTGGTACTGGCGCGGGACAACGGCTCACTCTTCGCGGTGACCCGCATCATCCTCCACGCGCTGTTGTGGGGGGTGTCGCTGACCATTCTGCCGGGGATTGCCGGTTGGCATCTCTTGCGCCGCCGACCGCTGCAGCGCATCCGTAAACTGCAGGCCAGTGCCGAGGCCATCGTCGCCGGCGACCTGACCCATCGTCTGCCGCTGTCGAGCCGGCGGGATGAGCTGGACATGCTGGCGGCAATCGTCAATGCCATGCTCGATCGCATCGAACGCCTGATGAACGAGGTCAAGGGCGTGTGCGACAACATCGCCCACGACCTGCGCACGCCGCTGACCCGCCTGCGTGCCCAGCTTTATCGTATCCAGCAGCAAGCCGCGGATGGATCCCCCGAGGCCTTGCAGATGGATCAGGTGATTGCCGAGACCGATACCCTGATGGCGCGGTTCCGAGGCTTGCTGCGGATCTCCGAATTGGAAGACCAGCAGCGTCGCTCGGGCTTCGTGCGCGTCGACCCGCTGCAGTTGCTACAGGAACTGCATGACTTCTATCTGCCCCTGGCCGAGGAAGGCGAGCTGTTCTTCAGCCTCGAAGTGCCCGAGACCCTGCCCCTGCTGAACGGCGACCGGGCCTTGTTGTTCGAGGCAGTGTCGAACCTGTTGAGCAACTCCATCAAGTTCACCCCGGCGGGAGGCAAAGTGATTCTGCGCGGTATCGACCAGGGCGATAGCACCCGCATCGAAGTACTCGACTCCGGCCCCGGCATTCCGGAGCCAGAGCGCAAGGCCGTGTTCCGCCGCTTCTATCGCGCCGAGGGCAGCAGTCACCATGGCGGGTTTGGCCTGGGCCTGTCGATCGTCGCGGCGATTGTCAATTTGCACGGCTTCACATTGGAGGTGGGCAGCAGCGAATACGGCGGCGCGCGGCTGGCGCTCGATTGCCGGGCGACGCTGTTGTAAAGATCGAACCCAGTCCACCTGTGGCGAGGGGATTTAGCGAAACGTCGCACCGCCCCGCTGGGGTGCGAAGCAGCCCAAAAATAGTCACGTGATCGACGAACTTAGGAGGGGCCGCTCCGCGACCCAGCGGGGATAAATCCCCTCGCCACAGAAGACTGCATTCAGTTGATTATCTACACGGGATCGTTGCGATGCCCCGGGGTGCTCTGCAGCTCATACCGCAATTCGTCGATCAGCTTCGCCAGGCTTTCTTCCGAGCGAACACTGTCGAGATTCAAGCCGCTCACCACCAGGTCCACCTCCCCGCTTTCACGGCGATAAAGACGGACGGTCAGGGTACCGTCGCCGTTGAGGCTGCATTCGCAGGACAGCGGCGAGAAACTTTCTTCGAGTCGGGCACGCAGGGGAGCCAATTGGGTCATGGTCTGCCCCCTCAAAACCAGGCACACAAAGGACCGGCAAACAACGCCGGGCCCCGGGTTTCAGCAGACATCCTGTCGATGGCACGTTGGCTTCGATCATTACACATTACGGCGTATTCCTTGACTGTTTCGTGGGGACGCGGCACCACTTGAAAGTGCCGCACCCTCACATCCTAAGCAGCCGCCTGCCCGCCAGATACCCGAATTTGCACTAACCATTCCGGTGCATTTGCACTGGCTATCATGGTGCCTTCATGTTCCAGTCATTTCCGAAAAGACCTCGCTCCCGGGCCCAGACAATGGCCTCGCTGCGGCTGTGAACATCCAGTTTCGAGTACAGCGTGGCAACGTGGTTTCGCACGGTATTAGGCGCCAGCTTCAAGCGTGCGGCGATCTCCTTGTCCGCCAGGCCCTGGCAAATGAGCCCGAGCACATCACGCTCGCGAGCAGTCAGTTCGGTGTAGGAGGTGCTGGGCAATTGCGTGTTGATGCTCTTCACGTTGGCCAGCTTTTCAATCAGCGTACGGCTGAACCAGGACGCATCCTTCATCACTTCCTCGATCGCTGCCACCAGCTCCAGTTGCGAGCGTTTGCGTTCGGTGATGTTCACCAGGACCAGCAGGTAACACGGTTGGTCCTGGATGATCACAGTGTCGGCCGCCACCTCACAGTCGATCATTTCGCCACCCTTCTTGCGGACCTTGACATCGACATTGGACACCGTCGCGGTTTTCTCCAGGCGGGCAAACAGCGTGGCACTGGCGTCCTTGTCGAGAAAGCCGATTTCCGCCACGGTCTTGCCAAAGAGTTCTTCGCTGGCGTACCCGGTGGTGTCGAGGAAGGCCTCGTTGATTTCCAGCAACAGTTGCTCGGCGCTGCACACCAGGGTGGGCACGGGGGACAGGCGAAACGACTTGGCAAAGCGCTCCTCGCTCTGGCGCAGGGCCGTTTCGGCCTTGCGTCGCGGCTCCATGTCCATGAAGGAAAACAGCATGCAATCTTCGTCGTGCAGGTCCAGTGGCTGGCCGGCGACGATCACTTGCTTGCTCGTGCCTTCCGGCAATCTCAGTTCGGCCTGCATCTGCGGAATGGTTGCGCCCTGCCCCAGGCGCTCGATGGCCAGCTCACGGCGCTCGGCGGCCTCCAGCACATCCAACTCGTAGACCGAACGGCCGATCACCTGTTCGCGGCTGTAGCCGGTCATCTCCAGGAAGCCCTGGTTGACCTTGATGTAGCGCAGGTCGCTGAGGCGGCAGATCACCGCCGGCGCCGGGTTGGCGCCGAAGGTCTTCTCGAAGCGCTGTTCGGCGCTGGCCCACTCCGTGGCGTCGCTGAGGATCAGCACCAGCAACGTCGGTGCGTCGTTACGATCGGTCAACACCATGCTGCGGATGCGGTGGACCCAGGTGCGGTCCGGATCGGCCACCGGCGTGACCTCCACCAGCACATCGCTGAACTCATCGCCACGGGCGACCCGGGCGATGGGGTAGTTGTCCTCCGTCAAGGGGTGGTTGTTGCGATAACGCAAATTGAAGCGCCGGGCATACTCCCGGGCATTTGCACCCAGGTCCGCGAGGCTCTTGACCCCGTGCATGTTCAGCACGGCCTCGTTGGCCCAGGCGATGGTCTGGTCGACTTCGATCAACATCACCCCGTCCGACAGTCCGGCGATGATTTGCAGCAATTGACGACGATTGGTCTCCGTGGTCGGGACGTCCTGGCTCATTGGGTCTCCATAGGTCAGAAGCGCATGGAGGTTACGACCGTCCGTGGTCGCCGTGCGTTCCCTTGTGGGCGGTGGCGAAGTCGCCGATTCGCTCGTTCAAGCCGCCATGCGTCCCTCGGCAATGGCCTGGGAAGCGGCCAGCATTGCCCGCAGCAGTACCGCGCAGCCGGCGGCAAGGTCGTCGGGGGCGGCGTTTTCAATCTCGTTGTGGCTGATCCCGCCTTCACAAGGCACGAAAATCATCCCCGCCGGGCCCAGCTCGGCCAGGAAAATCGCGTCATGGCCGGCGCCGCTGACGATTTCCATATGGGACAGGCCCAGCCCCTGGGCTGCCCCGCGTACGGCGTCGACACAACCCGGGTCGAAATACAACGGTGGGAAGTCGGCGGTGGGGGTCAACTCATACGTCAGGCCGTGTTGCCGGCAGGTGTCGTCGATGACCTGCTTGACCTCGGCGATCATCGAGTCCAGCCGTGCCGGTTCCAGATGACGGAAATCCAGGGTCATGCGCACTTCGCCCGGAATGACGTTGCGCGAGCCCGGATAGGCCTGCAGGCAACCGACGGTGCCGCAGGCATGGGGTTGATGGCCGAGGGCGGCGCGGTTGACGGCACCGACAATGATCGAGGCGCCAACCAGGGCGTCCTTGCGCAGGTGCATCGGGGTCGGACCGGCATGGGCCTCGACACCTCGCAGCGAGAGGTCGAACCACTTCTGCCCCAGTGCGCCCATGACGATGCCGATGGTCTTGTGTTCGTCTTCCAGGATCGGGCCCTGTTCGATGTGCGCCTCGAAATAGGCGCCCACCGGATGACCGGTGACCTGGCGAGGACCGGCATAGCCGATGGCATTCAGCGCTTGCCCCACGGTGATGCCTTCGGCGTCGACCTTGGCGAGGGTCTCTTCGAGGGTGAATTTCTCCGCGAACACCCCGGACCCCATCATGCACGGCGCGAAGCGCGAGCCTTCTTCGTTGGTCCACACCACCACTTCCAGCGGTGCTTCGGTTTCGATGTTCAGGTCATTGAGGGTGCGCAGCACTTCCAACCCGGACAGCACGCCGAAGCAACCATCGAACTTGCCACCAGTGGGCTGGGTATCGATGTGACTGCCGGTCATCACCGGTGGCAGGATCGGATTGCGCCCCGGACGACGGGCGAAAATATTGCCCACCGCATCGATGCTGACGGTGCAGCCGGCCGCCTCGGCCCACTGCACGAACAGGTCCCGGGCCTGGCGGTCCAGGTCGGTCAAGGCCAACCGGCATACACCGCCCTTGACCGTGGCGCCCAATTGGGCCAGATCCATGAGCGACTGCCAGAGGCGATCGCGGTTGATGTGTTGATGGGTGGATTGCAGGACGTCGAGGGCGGCGTTCATAAGATCTCCTTTCTTCCAGTGTTTCGCTGTATTCGAAGCCGCCATCGCGATCAGGCTCGCTCCCACAGGGGAATTCATTGCACATGTGGGAGCGAGCCTGCTCGCGAAGGGGCCCTCCTCTACACGGCGGATTTGGCGACGGATGGGCTCGCACGCAAACTGCACAACCCGTAATAGATCACCCCGCCCAGTGCCGAGCCGGTGAACCAGCCGTAGCTGTAGAACCAGTTGAACGCATCACTTCCCAGGGACAGCAGCGTCAATGCCACCGGCACGCCGAAAGCGATGAAACCGTTCCAGTTCCACGCGGGATAAACGTCGTCGCGGTACAACCCGGCCAGGTCCAGCTGTTGCTTCTTGATCAGGAAGTAATCCACCACCATGATCCCGGCAATCGGCCCCAGCAGGCTCGAATACCCCAGCAGCCAGTTGGAATACACCGATTCAAGGCTGACGTCGGAGACAATCCAGCCGAGTTTTTTCAGCAGTTCGTGGGCCATCAGCGCCAGCCCCACCAGCCCGGTCAGCATCACCGCCTTGGAACGGCCGATCAGCTTGGGCGCCAGGTTCTGGAAGTCATTGGTGGGCGAGACGATGTTGGCGGCGGTGTTGGTCGAGAGCGTGGCGACGATGATCAGCACCATGGCCAGCGCGACCCACAACGGGCTCTGGATATGCCCGATCAAGGTCACCGGATCGGAGACGGTCACGCCCACCAGTTTTTCCGAGGCGGCGGTCATGACCACGCCGAGGGAGGCGAACAGGAACATGGTCAGGGGCAAGCCGATGATCTGCCCCACGATCTGGTCCTTCTGGCTCTTGGCGTACCGGCTGAAGTCCGGAATGTTCAACGACAGGGTCGCCCAGAAACCGACCATGGCCGTCAGCCCCGCCAGGAAGTAGCTGGTCACGCCGGCACCCTCGGGCCGTTTGGCCGGCACCGCCATCAGTTCGGTCAGGGAGACGTTGGGCAAGGCCCACACCAGCAGGCCGGCCCCCACCAGCACCAGCAGCGGCGCAGACAGGGTTTCCAGCCACTTGATCGATTCGGCCCCGCGCAACACCACCCACAGGTTCATGACCCAGAACATCATGAAACCGAGTACCTCACCCGTGCCCCCCAGGCTCTTCCAGCCGTCGAACACCGAACCGAGAAACAGGTGGATCGCCAGCCCGCCGAACATGGTCTGGATCCCGAACCAGCCGCACGCCACCAGGGCGCGGATCAGGCAAGGGACGTTGGAACCGATGACCCCGAAGGACGAGCGCAACAGCACCGGAAACGGAATGCCGTATTGGGTCCCGGCAAAGGCGTTCAGGGTCAGGGGAATCAGTACGATGATGTTGGCGAACAGAATCGCCAGCAGCGCCTCGCCCACCGTCAGGCCGAAATAGGCGGTGAGTACACCGCCGAGGGTGTAGGTCGGCACGCAGATCGCCATGCCGACCCACAGTGCGGTGATGTGCCATTTGTTCCAGGTTCGCTCATGCACCTTCGTCGGCGCGATGTCGTGGTTGTAACGGGGGCTCTCGAGTACGTCGCTGCCGGCGTCAAGCTCGAACAACCCGTCGCGCTCGGTCACAGTTGATCTGGTCATGTCCGCTCCACTGTTTTCATTATTTTTGCTCATCGACGGGGCGATGGCCGGAGTACTTGCATGTAAAGCACGCTGGTGACCGACGACCCCGCTTGGCAACGCGGACACTCAATTACCGTGCCGAATAGCGCGCCGAGTTGACCGGTCGATCGATATAAGCGTTACAACTCTCTGAATCCCTGAGATAAAACAGCCATTCAAGGGCCCTGCTGCATTGTGCTGGTGCCGTCTTCAGGCTAGATGACGTGCGCATTCTGTCGAGCCCGGGATTCAAAGTGGTGCGCCTCGAATGAATGCAATGTGTCTAGAGCGCACGTCCACAGCTTTCAAGCCGCTGATTTACCATGACAAATCTCGCTCAAATAACGATCCTGTCAAGTGCGTCAAAATGGTGAGCGCCCTCATCATTTTGGTGATTTAAATAATTAGTCTTTAATTTTCAACAAGTTATACACACAAACAACTTATTTAAAATAATCTTGATCATTTCAATAACTCCAGCTAGCGTCTAATCCTGACAGTCATGACAGGATCAAGAACCTGCTCAACTGCTCATCCGCCAAATCGTGATCTATAAAACATAAAGAACCGACATTCAGTCGGTCATGCCTGCGAGGAACTCGGAATGTCTCTGTTGATCCGTGGCGCCACCGTCATTACCCATGATGAAAGTTACCGCGCCGATGTGTTCTGTGCCGACGGCATGATCAAGGCCATCGGCGAAAACCTGGATGTTCCGGCAGCGGTCGAAGTGCTCGATGGCAGCGGTCAATACCTGATGCCTGGCGGCATCGATCCCCATACCCATATGCAGTTACCGTTCATGGGCACGGTCGCCAGCGAGGACTTCTTCAGTGGTACCGCCGCAGGCCTGGCCGGAGGGACCACATCGATCATCGACTTCGTGATTCCCAATCCCCAGCAATCGCTGATGGAAGCCTTTCACCAATGGCGCGGCTGGGCCGAGAAAAGTGCCAGCGACTACGGTTTTCACGTCGCGATCACCTGGTGGAGCGAGCAGGTCCGTGAAGAAATGGCCGAGCTGGTCAACCATCACGGTGTGAACAGCTTCAAGCATTTCATGGCTTACAAGAACGCGATCATGGCCGCCGATGACACCCTGGTGGCGAGCTTCGAGCGCTGCCTGGAACTGGGCGCGGTGCCCACGGTGCATGCCGAGAACGGCGAGCTGGTCTACCACCTGCAACGCAAGCTGTTGGCCCAGGGCATCACCGGGCCCGAAGCCCACCCGCTGTCACGGCCATCGCAAGTGGAAGGCGAAGCCGCGAGCCGGGCCATCCGCATTGCCGAGACGCTGGGCACGCCGCTGTACCTGGTACACGTTTCCACCAAGGAGGCGCTGGACGAAATCACCTATGCCCGCAGCAAAGGCCAACCGGTCTACGGTGAAGTGCTCGCCGGACACCTGCTGCTGGACGACAGCGTTTATCGCCACCCCGACTGGCAGACCGCCGCCGGTTACGTGATGAGCCCACCCTTCCGCCCCCGCGGGCATCAAGAGGCGCTGTGGCACGGCTTGCAATCGGGCAACCTGCACACCACCGCCACCGACCATTGCTGTTTCTGCGCCGAACAGAAAGCCGCCGGCCGCGACGATTTCAGCAAGATCCCCAACGGCACCGCCGGCATCGAAGACCGCATGGCCGTGCTCTGGGACGAAGGAGTCAACAGCGGCAAGTTGTCGATGCAGGATTTCGTCGCACTGACCTCCACCAACACCGCGAAGATCTTCAATCTCTATCCCCGCAAAGGGGCGATCCGCGTCGGTGCCGACGCCGACCTGGTGCTCTGGGATCCCCAAGGCAGCCGCACGATTTCGGCCAAGACCCACCATCAGCAGGTGGACTTCAACATCTTCGAAGGCAAGACCGTGCGCGGCGTGCCCAGCCATACCATCAGCCAGGGTCGGCTGGTGTGGGCCGACGGAGACCTGCGGGCCGAGCGCGGGGTCGGGCGCTACATCGAACGACCGGCGTATCCGGCGGTGTTCGACTTACTGAGCAAGCGGGCTGAGTTGCAAAGGCCCACTGCCGTTAAACGCTGACAGCGGCCTTCGGCCGATCGCGAGCAGGCTCGCTTCCACAGGGGAGCGCATTTCCAATGTGGGAGCGAGCCTGCTCGCGATGGGGCCAGCGCAGCTCCCAGAAAAACACTGCCCATCAGAGGCAGCACCTCCAACACCGTGAGGCCCATTCCATGATCCAGCCCTTGAGCCACCTTCCCCATTCCCAGGAAGACCCGACTACCCTCGCCGCCCGCTTCAGCGACCTGGCGCCACCGCTCAACGCCAGGCAAGCCCATCTGGAAGCGTCCCGATGCCTGTACTGCTACGACGCCCCGTGCGTGAACGCGTGTCCAAGCGACATCGATATTCCTTCGTTCATCCGCAACATCCATCAAGACAACGTCCAGGGCGCGGCCCAGAAAATACTCTCGGCCAACATTCTCGGCGGCAGTTGCGCCCGGGTTTGCCCTACGGAAATCCTGTGCCAGCAAGCCTGCGTGCGCAACAATAGCCAAGAATGCGCCCCGGTGTTGATCGGCCTGTTGCAACGCTACGCCGTGGACAATGCCCACTTCAGCGAACACCCGTTCAGACGGGCCGCCACTACCGGCAAGCGCATCGCCGTGGTCGGTGCCGGCCCGGCGGGCTTGTCCTGCGCTCATCGCAGTGCGATGCATGGCCATGACGTGGTGATGTTCGAAGCCCAAGACAAGGCCGGCGGTCTCAACGAGTATGGGATCGCCAAGTACAAACTGGTGGACGATTACGCCCAACACGAACTGGACTTCCTGCTGGAGATCGGCGGCATCGAAATCCGTCACGGTCAGAAGCTGGGCGAGAACCTCAGCCTGAGCGAACTGCACCAACAGTTCGACGCGGTGTTCCTCGGCCTCGGCCTGGCCGCCAGCAAACAACTGGGCCTGAGCGATGAACAAGCGCCGGGGTTGCTGGCCGCCACTGACTACATTCGCGAGCTGCGCCAGGCCGACGATCTCAGCCAGTTGCCGTTGGCCGACCGTTGCATCGTGCTCGGTGCCGGCAACACCGCCATCGACATGGCCGTGCAGATGGCGCGCCTCGGCGCCCGTGACGTCAGCCTGGTTTACCGTCGCGGGCTTGAGGACATGGGCGCGACCGGCCACGAACAGGACATTGCCAAGGCCAATCAGGTCCGCCTGCTGACCTGGGCGCAACCGCAACAGGTGCTGCTCGACGATGCCGGACACGTGCGGGGCATGCGCTTCTCCCGCACCCACCTGGAAAATGGCCGGCTGGTCATCGATGCCGACACGTTCGACCTCCCCGCCGACGGCATTTTCAAGGCGATCGGCCAGGCTTTCGACGAGGACGCACTGGCGGACCCGCTGGCCCGAGAACTCCAGCGCCAGAACGGACGGATCCTGGTGGACGAACAACTGCGCACCAGTATCCCCGGCGTGTATGCCGGCGGCGATTGCACCAGCCTGGACCAGGACCTCACCGTGCAGGCGGTGCAGCACGGCAAACTGGCCGCCGAGGCAATCAATGCCCAACTCATGCTCAACGTGGAGGCTGCGTAAATGGCCGATCTGTCGATTGTCTTCGCCGGCATCAAAGCCCCCAACCCGTTCTGGCTGGCCTCCGCGCCGCCCACCGACAAGGCCTACAACGTGGTGCGTGCCTTCGAGGCCGGCTGGGGTGGCGTGGTCTGGAAAACCCTGGGGGAAGACCCGGCGGCGGTGAACGTGTCGTCGCGCTACTCGGCGCACTTCGGCGCGAATCGCGAGGTGTTGGGCATCAATAACATCGAGCTGATCACTGATCGCTCCCTGGAGATCAACCTGCGGGAAATCACCCAGGTGAAGAAGGACTGGCCGGATCGGGCATTGATCGTGTCGCTGATGGTGCCCTGTGTCGAGGAGTCCTGGAAACACATCCTGCCCCTGGTGGAAGCCACCGGCGCCGACGGTATCGAGCTGAACTTCGGTTGCCCCCACGGCATGCCGGAACGGGGCATGGGGGCGGCGGTCGGCCAGGTGCCGGAGTACGTCGAGCAGGTGACCCGCTGGTGCAAGACCTATTGTTCGCTGCCGGTGATCGTCAAGCTCACACCGAACATCACCGACATCCGCGTCGCCGCCCGGGCGGCCCACCGCGGTGGCGCGGATGCGGTGTCGCTGATCAACACCATCAACTCCATCACCAGCGTCGATCTGGAGCGGATGGTCGCGCTGCCCACCGTCGGCAGCCAGAGCACCCATGGCGGTTACTGCGGCTCGGCGGTCAAGCCGATCGCACTGAACATGGTGGCGGAAATCGCCCGTGACCCTCAAACCCGCGGCTTGCCCATCTGCGGCATCGGCGGCATCGGCAGTTGGCGCGACGCCGCGGAATTCATCGCCCTGGGCAGCGGCGCGGTGCAGGTGTGCACGGCGGCGATGCTGCACGGTTTTCGCATCGTCGAAGAGATGAAAGACGGCCTGTCACGTTGGATGGACAGCCAGGGGCACGCCAATCTCCAGGCATTCTCCGGTCGCGCGGTGGGCAACACCACCGACTGGAAATACCTGGACATCAACTACCAGGTCATCGCCAAAATCGACCAGGAGGCCTGCATCGGTTGCGGCCGCTGCCACATCGCCTGCGAAGACACTTCTCACCAGGCCATTGCCAGCCACAAGCAGACAGACGGAACGCACAAATATGAAGTGATCGATGAAGAATGCGTAGGCTGCAACCTGTGCCAGATTACCTGCCCGGTGCAGGATTGCATCGAGATGATCCCGGTGGAAACGGGCAAGCCGTTTCTGGATTGGGACCATGATCCGCGTAATCCCTATCACGTAGCCGTTTGAGAGCTGCGCTGTCTGGACTGGCGCCATCGCGAGCAGGCTCGCTCCCACAAGGGATCGCATTTCCAATGTGGGAGCGAGCCTGCTCGCGATGACGCCCTCAGCCACACCACAGTTTCAGGGCTCCAACCCGATCCCCCGCAAGATCACCCCGGTCACCGTCTGCACCGCCCGCTCGAACTGCATGTCCGACAATGGCTGATGATCGTTGAGGATGTTGATCTGGTGGTCGAAGTCGGCGTAATGCTGGGTCGACGCCCAGATCATGTAAAGCAGGCTCGACGGCTCCACCGGCAGGATGCGTTTGTCCTCCACCCACTGGCGAATCTTCGCTTCCTTCATCTTGGCCCATTCATAGAGGCTGGCGTCCAGCGCCTGCCCCAGCGTGGGCGCACCATGAATCACTTCGTTGGCCCAGACCTTCGAACCATAGGGCCGACTGCGGGAGTGGTTCATCTTGGCGCGGATGTAGCTGCTGAGCACCACCCGCGGATCGTCGAACATTTCGAAGCACAAGGCGTCCTGCTTCCAGACTTCCAGCAGATCGAACAGCACGGCGCTGTACAGCTCGCTCTTGGTGCTGAAGTAGTAATGCAGGTTGGAACGGGGCAACTGCACTTCAGCCGCGATGTCGGCCATGGCGGTGCCGCCGAAGCCTTTCTCGGCAAAGACCTTCTCGGCGGCCAGCAGGATTTTCTCGACGTTACTGCGACGAATCTCGATCTTGTGATTGCCCATGAGGGCTCCCTGGCAACAGCGATGCCCAAGACTAGCATTCACCCACTGTCGAAAACACCGGGATTGCTTGTGGGAGTCGCTCCTTGTGGCGAGGGGGCCATTCGACCAATGTCTTAGACCAGTCATCGCATAACCTTCAGGCCAAGCCGCTACCTGCATCGAGCCGCCATCAAGGCCTCGTTCTGCACTCCCCTCTGTTGCAACCATCGGTGCAGGCGACTTTCAAGCATCGCCCAGTTGGATAATTCCGATCATGGCCAGTTGACAACGCGCAGCGAGCCACAAATAATCCACGCCATGTTGTACGACGACGTATGACAAAAATAAAAACAACAAAAAAGTAGGAGCCGTCATAGTGAGCACACGTGTCCGTTTTTCGCCAGACCACCGTCCAACCCGCCGTACCCTTCTCCATTCCAGTCCCGCAATGCTCTTGCTCGGCTGCAGCGGCCTGGCCGCGTTCCTGCCAACCGCCGTCCACGCCGAAGGTTTCGTCGACGACGCCAAGGCTACGCTGACCCTGCGCAACGCCTACTTCAACCGCAACTTCATCAACCCGAACAATGCCCAAGGCAAGGCCGAGGAATGGACCCAGAGCTTCATCCTCGACGCCAAGTCCGGTTTCACCCAGGGCCCGGTGGGGTTCGGCATGGACGTGCTGGGCCTGTACTCGATCAAGCTCGACGGCGGCAAAGGCACCGCCGGCACCCAGTTGCTGCCGGTCC
>NZ_NOIN01000011.1 GCF_014596565.1 Pseudomonas sp. PSB18
TCGGCACACCGTTGCCTGCCTGACCGAGGCTGGTGCCCGGCGCACTGACGACGATGCCGTCGGCCTGAGCCCACATCGGTTGCCAGAACATGACGTTGGCCAACAGGAACGCCAGGCCGCGCTTGGGCATGCCGCAGAACAGGTCGCGGGTTTTCAGGGCCGCAGAAGGTTGGCGGGCCAGCAAGGCGTATTGGCGGTCGTCCATGATCAGGTCTCGTTGCAACAGAATTAAATGGATACATCAACCCGGAAATAGATCGGCGCTTCGCGCTCGGTCAGGGCATCCGGGCGTTCCAGGGAGTGGGCAAAGGTGACACTGGTGGTGAGGTGCTGGCCGCGGGCGAACAATTCCACCGAGTTGCTCGACATGCGCCCGTGCTGATCGCCGTTGTAGCGGGTCCCGCTGATCACGCCCTGGTCATATCCCAGGCTGGTGCCGTACTCGGCAAACACCGGACGTAACCATTCCAGGGTCACCGGGCGACTCCAGCGCAGGTCGTTGCGCCAGTAGCCACCGTTGTCGCCAGCCAACGACTGATCCTTATAACCCCGAATCGACGACTGTCCGCCCAGGCTCATGCGCTGCGGGCTGAACAGTACGTCTTCACTGTGCTGGCCGGTCATCAAGCTACTGAAGCTGAACGACTCGTCCCACAGTTTGAACGGTTGCAGGTAGCTGGCCGTCGCGGTGTATTTGCGATAGCGGGCGTCAGCCTGACCGGGGGCCGGGTCGTGGTTGGCCTGGGCATCGAAAGCACCGATACCTTGCTGCATGCCCAGGTCCAGGTTGACGAAGGCACTGCCGACCCGCCGCCCGTGGTTGATACCGAACTGCGCTTCGCTCAGGCGATTGCTGCTGAGGGCCAGTTTGCTGTCTTCAATGAAGTTGTTGCTGCGCAGGTACGCCAGGCCGGTGTTGAGGGAGGTCTTGCTCAGGGCGTCACGGTAGATCACCCGCTCCACCCGCAACTGATGGTTCTGGCTGTCACCGGTCTGCTTGAAGTTGAAACCATTGGCCGCGATCTGCGAGCGGTACTCGCTCTGGCTGTAGGTGTAGCTGACGTTCCACCAGCCAAACGGCAGGTTGTAAGAAAGCATGGCGTTTCGCGAGGTGTGCTGGTGATCGGTCATCGCGTCATGACCGCCGCGCAGCATCAACTGATCGGCCAAACCCAAGGGGCTGTCCCACTCGAAACTGGTGCCCCACTGCTGCTCGCCGGTGCTGCGCTGGCCATCGTTGCTCCGGGACAGGCCGGCGCGCCAGGGTTTCTGGGGGTCGTTGGTGACCCGCACTTCGCTGCCGCCGACGTTCTGGCCGGGGGTCAGCTCCATCTTGGCCTGGTTCGACGGCAGGCGATTGAGCTGGTCCACCATCTGCTCGATTTCCCGCAGGTTGACCAGCTCGCCGGTCTTGCCGGGAAACGCCATCGCCAATTCACGCTCCGACAGCTGGCTGTTCTCGGCGCCTTTCAAGCCTTCGAGCCGACCCTCGACCACCAGCACTTGCAGATGCCCGCTGGACAGATCCTGCTGCGGCAAGTAGGCACGGCTGGTGACCAGGCCCTTCTCGATGTAGTGGTCGGTGATGACCTTGAGCAGCTCGTTGAGCTGGGGCACGCCCAGGCATTGGCCGATGTAGGGCTTGAGCAGCCGCTCGCGCTCACGGGCCGAAAGGCTGTCGGCGCCCTTGAGTTCGATGGTCTGGATGGGGAAGCAACGGGTATCGGCTGGCGCGGTCGGCTGGGTCGGTTTCGCCTCCTGGCCGGGCAAGTCCTTGAGTTCTTCCAGACGGCGGCGCTGCTCTTCGAGCAAACGGTTCTGGCGCTCGCGGATCAGGTCGGTTTCACCGGGGGTGGGAGCGGCGTGAGCCAGGGTAAGCGGAGACAGGCACAGCAAAGCCAGGCACAACCTCGCCCAATGGGCGGGTGTAAACATGTTCGATCCCTCGAGCGAAGTGATATCAAAATAGCGGCGCGATGTTAGATGGCCACCATTTTGGCGTCAATTAAATAGTTGCACTCAAGGGTATCGATGGGCCCGTTCGTCTGAAATCAGGCGCCTTCCGCAAAAAGGGTACGAAACATCCTTTGCGGAAACGGGAACGGTCTTAGGAAGCTGAAAGACGCAAAGGATGCCGAGTCACCCAAGCCAGCATCTGTGGCGAGAGGTCTATGTCTACCGCCATTCAAACTATGGCTCATCCCATAAAAAAACCGGACCCAACGTCCGGTATTTTTATCGAAAGAACCTGGTGCCTGCTTCAGGAAACGGGGTTATCCGCGCTTATGAGCTTCACCGCTCGAGGTGTGAGCTGCTACTGACCCGCCTTCTCGATAGCCTCTTTGTTCTGAGGGCCGAATGAATATTTCTGGGCCCGTTCCTTCATCGTCCGCGGGTCCGGCAAGCCTACGGTCTCCGGGTTCGCAAATCCGGTTTGTTTATTACCGAGCATGGGATTGATGGCATCGAACAGAAAACTGAAACCTTGTTTCAGCGAACTCTGGGCAATGCCGTGGCACCCCATGCAGCCGCCCATGGTCAGGCTTTGGGTACTGTGGTCATAATCCGGCACGTTGATGTTCGGTTGATTGCGGGCATTGGTCAGGGTGTTGTCATTCGGAATCGGGAATACATTGCTCCCACGAAACAGCTGAATCCCCGGCTGGCTGCTTTCGACCATGATATTGGCCAGGTAGTAATCCGGATCGGTTTGAGTGCTCGACGGGATGGCTTGCACGCCTTTGAGCCGATAGTGCTTCCAGACCGAATTGTTGAACTCACTGCTGCCGTCCATGAGCTGCTTGACCTGGTTGTTCACCGCTTCAACTTCGGAATAAATGGTCAGCGGTTGCACCACACGGATCGGACCGGCCTGTCCTTCGGGAATCCCGTTGCTGTTGGAGTAGACACCAGGATTCTTCGAAGTGGCGACGAGACCCGCGTTCGGCAAAGAAACCGTATAGGTTTTGTTGCCGTCAGAGAAAGTGGCGGTCGGGGGATTGTTTGTAGTATCGAGACCGGGATAGGCAATCTTGTCGTAGTTGGCGATGTAGTAGAGTCCGCTCGGTGACTTGCCATCGGACAAGGTCAGGGCATCCTCGTGCTCGAACGTGGCGAATATGAAAGTCGGGTAGTTGGGCGTCTTGTGGATGATATGCAGGGCGACCAACGCGTAGTCTTCATTGTGCGCCACCGGCGCATCATCTTTGCCCTGATAGGTCACCACCGTCGCCGTATGGTAGCGCGCACGATTCTGTACCGGAATGTCTGCCAGCTTGCGCCAAGCCGCCTTGACCTCCACCGCGCCGTCGGGCAGCACGATATGGCCCGGAAAATTGCTCAAGGTTCTCGCATATTCGTAAACGACAGGGTTGGCCTTGGCCTCGAACAGGATCTGGCTGTCGTTCGAAGGGGCATAGTCGCTACCCGTCTTCGCAGCATTGGGTGGGTTGACCGGGAAAAATATCGCGTTCTGCCCTATCTGGGTCGCCTCGTCCAGATTGTTGTAATGGGCAAAGGTGGCACCTGCTGCCAGAGGTATACCGTTGGGGAAGTTGATATAGCTGTATTGCGGGTCGGAACCAAACGGACGCATAGGACCGCCCGCGGAGTTTTTCTGCTTTTGTGCCGCCGGAAACAGCTCGGTACGGTGAGCAAAGGTTTGCCACAGCAAGGGGTTGGGAGATTGTGAAGCCTTGCCCGAGTCCGCAAAGCTGCTATCGGGATTGCCGACACCACGGTTAGCCGGCAACGGGGTCTTGGCCGTATTGTTCAGGGCGAAAAAGCTCCGCCAGGCGAAGGTTGCATAGTCGGTATGGCTGAGCCCCGTCGCCAGGTCCGCAGGCAACTGCGGATTGTCCGCCGTCAGATCGTTTGTAGTAATGGCATAGGAAACGCCCAATCCCGGCGCGCTCGTCAAGGCTCCGAACGACTTGGAAAAATAGGGGGTCCAGTTGACTCCGTCGGTTGAAGCAAACGTATTAGCGCCACTGCTGATAAAAATGCGGTTGCCGATCATCGTTGCACGGCTCAGGAGAAGCTCATTGGCTATACCCGACAGCGTTTGCTCATCGCCCCAATGAGCACTGCGGTCGTAAGCACGCACGGCCAGATGGCCAATATCATAAGAGTAGTAAAGCAGCAGCTCACCGTTATAAACCACCGGCACTATGCTCAGGATCCTGTAAGCGTTTGCCTTGAACCCGAGATTTGGCTGGCTCCACTGAAGACCATCGTCCGAGGTCACGTAGTAAACAGTGCTATCGTCCTCCTCGCAGTAGAAGACAAACAATTGTCCGTTGTACACCACAGGGCTGTTATAGGCGGCGTCGCTGGAGGCCGTAATAGGGCTAACGTCGGACCAGCTCGTGCCATCCTCGGAACTGATGCTGTTGATTTGAGCCTGGTCGGTAAAGGTCAGTATCAGCTTTTGTTTGAACACCGTTACTGAAACGTTACCCAAGATATTGCCGACGGGGATGGACTGTGGAGGAGACCAATTACTTCCCTCCACCGAAGTGGAAAAATAGATATGAGCGGTGTCACTATCGCCTACCCAGAACATATACAGCTTGCCTTTGAACGATTGCACCGTGGGTGTAAACACCCCAACCGAAGCGGCTGGCAAGTTGCTGGTTGCAGAAGGTGTTCCATTGCTGGCATCAGGACTGTCGAATACATCCACTTCAATTCCAACACCTTGTTGCGGAGTGGCAATGATCACACTTTCCGCATAAGTCGATGAGACCGCGAACGCACTGCACAGGCACAACATCAGTCGGCTGAATACCGCTCTAAGGGTCATAGCTTTCATTCCTTTGAATAATCCTGCTCAAGGAACGACCCAACGCTGCAAGCGCAACGCAACCGGCCGTTTTCTCCATGGTAGACGACTGTTTAATATCGGCCAGGGTCATTCTGAAAAGAAGTCACCAGGATGAACTTTCCACCCGACATCGGCCTCAACTCATTACCTGCCCAACAAGGAATACGAGGCCCACACCATGAAAACCTTCCTGACATTCACCCTCGCCACCACGCTTGTCTGCGCCCTGCCTGTCTGGGCTACCTGTACGCCCGAGGAAGCCACCGCCAAGCGCGAACAGCTCGCTCAGGAAGTGACCAAGCTCACTCAACAAAACCCGGCCAAGGCCAAGCAGATGAATGATGAGTTGCAGGCCATGGATCTGGAGACAGCCAGCAAGGACGTGCCGGACAAGTGCCAGTTGATTGATAAGCGTCTGGAGGAATTGAAGGATGCGGGGAAGAAGGCGGGTTGATTGCTTGGCAAATACGCATAAAAAACCGGACCCAAGGTTCTATTGCCGATCAGTTAAGCCACAAACCTGTGGGAGCAAAGCTTGCTCGCGATTGCGGCAAGTCAGTCAGCAACAACGTTGACTGATCTGTCGCTATCGCGAGCAAGCTTTGCTCCCACAGGGGTTGTGCCATTTGATCCTTAACTGACTGGCATTAACCCAAGGTCCGGTTTTTATGATGCGCTACAGGCGATTCACTCAGCCGCCGGCGCGTCCGGCTTGCGACGCTTGAGCGGCGCCATGCCATCCTTGCTGACCAGCGAAGGCGCGTCGGTCTTCGGACGGTTGGCGGTCTTGCGCTTGGTCGGTGCCTTGGCGGCGGTTTTTTTCTTGTCGCCCTTGGCGTCGACCTTTTTCTTCTTCACACCGACGGCCTTGCCCGAGGCCTTGACCTTTTTCGGTCCGCCGTAGGTGCCTTTGACTTCCTTGATGGTGCGGCGCTCGAAGCTCTGCTTGAGATAGCGTTCGATGCTCGACATCAGGTTCCAGTCGCCGTGACAGATCAACGAAATCGCCAGGCCATCGTTGCCGGCACGACCGGTACGGCCGATGCGGTGCACGTATTCGTCGCCGCTGCGAGGCATGTCGAAGTTGATGACCATGTCGAGGCCGTCCACGTCCAGGCCGCGCGCGGCGACGTCGGTGGCCACGAGGATCTTCACGCCCCCCTGCTTGAGGCGGTCGATCGCCAGCTTGCGGTCCTTCTGGTCCTTCTCGCCGTGCAGCACGAACGCCTTGTATTCCTGTGCCACCAGACGGCCGTAGATGCGGTCAGCCATGGCGCGAGTGTTGGTGAACACGATGGCTTTTTCGTAGGTTTCGTTGGCCAGCAGCCAATTCACAATCTGTTCTTTGTGAACGTTGTGATCAGCGGTGATGATCTGCTGACGAGTCGTGGAATTCAGTTGGCTGACCGCGTTGAGCTGCAAGTGCTCCGGGTTGTTCAGCACCTTGGCGACCATTTCCCGCAGGCCCGAGCCGCCGGTGGTGGCAGAGAACAACATGGTTTGCTGGCGGTTGGCGCATTCGTCCACCAGGCGCTGCACGTCTTCGGCAAAGCCCATGTCGAGCATGCGGTCGGCTTCGTCGAGCACCAGCACTTCGACTTCCTTCAAGTCGAGATTACCGGCGTTCAGCTGTTCGATCATCCGCCCCGGCGTACCGATCAGGATGTCCGGCACCTTGCGCAACATGGCGGCCTGGACCTTGAAGTCCTCGCCGCCGGTGATCAGGCCGGACTTGATGAAGGTGAATTGCGAGAAGCGCTCCACTTCCTTCAAGGTCTGCTGGGCCAGTTCACGGGTTGGCAGCAGGATCAGGGTCTTGATGCTGACACGGACCTTGGCCGGACCGATCAGGCGGTTGAGGATCGGCAACACGAACGCGGCGGTCTTGCCGCTGCCGGTCTGCGCCGTCACCCGCAGGTCACGCCCCTGGAGCGCGAGCGGAATGGCCGCTGCCTGCACCGGCGTTGGCTCGACAAATTTAAGCTCGGCCACGGCTTTGAGCAGGCGTTCGTGCAGGGCGAATTCGGAAAACACGGGTGCTACCTCGAAGAAATGCAAAAAAACAGCTGCATAGGGTAACGGTTTCGAGCGCGAAGGCCGAGTTTCTTTATGCAAACGGCGACAATCAGCGGCTTTTTTCACGGCCGACTCGCCATCGACGGTCACTTCGGCAGGCTTAAATGCTCTAATCCCCTGTCGCATTTCAATAGAAGACCCGTTTCGCCCATGGACATCAAACAGCTCTGGCTCAACATCCAAGACCTCTGGGGTGCCCTCGACCAGCACCCGCTCCTGCATACCGGCCTCGCGCTGATTCTGCTGCTGACCATTGCCCTGGTGCTCGGACGCGTGGCGCGTTACCTGATTCTGCACGGTGCCAAGCTGCTCGGTCGCCAGCCGGCCTTGCATTGGGTCAGCGACCTGCGCCACAACAAGGTCTTCCATCGCCTGGCGCAGATGACACCCTCGCTGCTTATCCAGTTCGGCCTGCCGCTGGTACCCGGGCTCAGCAAAACCAGCCTGGTGTTCCTCGGCAATGTCGCCACGGCCTTCACCGTTCTGTTCCTGATGCTGACCCTCAGCGCCCTGCTCAACGCCCTGCTGGATGTCTACGCCCGCACCGAACACGCGCGGACCCGTTCGATCAAGGGCTATGTGCAACTGACGAAAATGGTGCTGTACGTATTCAGCGCAATCGTCATCGTCGCGACCCTGATCGACCGTTCGCCGTTGTTGCTGCTGTCGGGTCTGGGTGCGATGTCGGCAGTGATCCTGTTGGTGTACAAGGACACCCTCCTGTCATTCGTCGCCAGCGTGCAACTGACCAGCAACGACATGTTGCGAGTCGGCGACTGGATCGAAATGCCCCAGGTCGGCGCCGACGGTGACGTGGTGGACATCACCCTGCACACCGTCAAGGTGCAGAACTTCGACAAGACCATCGTCTCGATCCCGACCTGGCGGCTGATGTCCGAATCGTTCAAGAACTGGCGCGGCATGCAGCAATCCGGTGGACGACGGATCAAGCGCAGCCTGTTCATCGACGCCAGCGGCGTGCGCTTCCTGCATGACGAGGAAGAACAGCGCCTGACCCACGTCCGCCTGTTGACCGACTACATCAGCCGCAAACAAGCCGAGCTCAAAGCCTGGAACGAAGCCCAGGGCAACGTTGCGGCGATGTCGGCCAACCGTCGCCGGATGACCAACCTCGGTACCTTCCGGGCCTATGCCTTGGCGTACTTGAAGAGCCACCCCGAAATCCAGCCGAACATGACCTGCATGGTCCGCCAGATGCAAACCACGGCCCAGGGCATCCCGCTGGAAATCTACTGCTTTACCCGCACCACCGCATGGGCCGACTACGAGCGCATCCAAGGAGATATTTTCGACTACTTGCTGGCGGTGATGCCGGAGTTCGGCTTGAACCTGTACCAACAGCCCAGCGGCATGGATTTGCGTTCGGGGTTGCTGCCGGCGGTGTTGGGAGGGAGTCATGTTCCGGAGGGGCAGAAGCAGGTGGTCTGACCTGTACCAGCCCCACGCAGAGGAAGACAGAAAGCAGCCTCCAGCGCTTAATCGAATCAGCAAAATCCGCCAGGTTTTTTAGTGGATTTCACTATTTGCGCCCTCGGTTTTCGCCTGTTTCAAAAGGTTTCAAACCTTTAGCATTTCGCCTTCAATTCTGATCGGCGAAAGGCGCTACTGCATGTTATGGACAACAAAGCTTACCGATGAATCTGCCCATGGATCGAACGCAGACGCCGAAGCACTGGCTCTCTACGCCCGAGCCGATGCGTTTGCCCAACCCCGTGGTTTTTATACAAGCAGCCCGTACCAGCGTCCCTCGCGACCACAGGATATTAATGACTCGATCCTCACGGACAGCCTGAAAAGCCATCAATTTTCATGCAGCCAACATTTACTGGCGCAGCGCTTACTGTTGAATATTTATGAGCAGGATCTGGTTTTTCTGCCCAAGCCTCCCTTGGAACTCAACCTCAAAGAGTTCAAGACTTTTTACGATCCCCTGCATGTAGCATCGGGTAAAAAAATCCGTCCAGTACTGGAAAACTACCTCTACGGTTGGCTCAAGGAAGAGGTTCACATCAATGGCCCCTGGGAGCTGGAGTCCTTCCTGGCTCATACCGATAAAGTGCTGGACGATGTGGCCCGTTCCGACTCCAAGCTCTTTGAAGTGCTGACCAGCAGTCGCGATCCCCAACGCGCAGCAAAATTCTTCATGACCCAGTGTGCAGGTGACTTCCTCAGCGAAGCCTCAGCCATGGCTCGCAATGTGCTGGGCAACTGCGGCGAGTACACCAGTGAGTTGTTCAAGATACTGATCGACGAGTACGGCTACGGCGTAGATAAAAAGAAACACAGCACCATTTTCGAGGACATGCTCAAGGAGATGGGCATGTCGCACCACGTCCATCACTACTGGCAGTTCTATACCGCCAGCTCCCTGTCGCTGACCAACTACTTTCACTACGTGTCAGCCAATCACGGTGAGCTGTTCCGTTACATCGGCGCCATGTACTACACCGAAGCCACGTTGGCACTGACGACTAAACACCAGTCCCGTGCGATCAGAACCATCTTCGACAACTCGGTATCCACTGAGTATTTCGACGAACATTCACATATCGACGTTCATCACGGACGAATGGCCTTAAAGCGCCTGATCGTCCCAATGATCGAACAGTTCGGCAACAAGATCATTCCAGACCTTATCCGCGGTTTTGAAGAATTCAAACTGCTGCAGGACATTGCTGACGAAGAACTCTATGCCCATATCCAATGGCACGACGACCTGGACGCACATCGCGCCCGCGCCGCCGAACTCCATGGAAAGCGCAACGTGGACATGCGCATCACCGAATCCGAACACGAGCTTTCCGTGCTGCATACCCACTCCAACGATGAGCTGTTCTGGGTGGAGTCGGGAGAGCTGGACTTTGTGATGAGCCCTGATTTGTCTATCCGATTGAAAGCAGGGGAAGGCGTTGTCATACCCAAAGGGATGATTCATGGCACCTACGTCACCAGCAGCAGTTGCACTTACACCGTCACGGCAATCTGAGTAGCCACCCATGAAAGCCATCCGTTTAAACATAACCCACGCCAACTATGTCGCCGTGGACGAGAAAACCTATTTTCTCAAGCGTCACTCTCATTCAACTCAACTCCTGCCCACCAGTTGTCCCCATAGAGGAGGGCCGTTGCATATGGGCGAGCTAACGCACGACGGACAAAGCGTGATCTGCCCGTGGCATGACAACACGTACAAGTTATGCAACCTGGAAAAGAAATCCCTGCCTACCGTGCGCGTACGCGATGTGATCAGCACCGTTGTTGGCGACGACAACCGGTGCGTGCCTTTATTTAAACTTTCTCGCCATGAATAAGTGAGCGTATGACCAATAAATCAACCCTGGGCGCGTTCTACTCGATCGTTACCCTTTTCACCGGTCTCGACATGGCGATCGTCATCGCCATGGTCTGGTTCGGGCTGGAAACCACTGGTTCGACATTCCTGGTGGGGGCAACGCTATGTGTGGCAACAGTGGTGCCCTACCTTTGCGAACAGTTCATCGGTAAGTTTTTTACCGTCGAACTGACCATGAGACGGCTGCTCTACATCCGACTCATCGCTTTTGGGGCCATCCTTGGGTTGTCCGTTACAGATGTGGCTCTGCTCCCGATCGGCTTTTTGAGTATCGCGTTCGTGGTCGGGGTCACTGACTATTTCACTATCAGTACCCTGGAGTCGAAAAATACCAAGTTGGTGCTGGCGGGCCTGACCAACAGCGACACTTCCGCGCGGCTGATGCAAACCTCCATTCAGATCGGGGCCTTTGGTGGTGCTTTGCTGGGTGGGATGATCGTGGATGTCTTTTCGGTCAATCAAACACTGCAGATCATCAGCATCGCGGCTATCGTATCGCTGGCGGCAATCCTGCTGGTAGCCGCAACCCCTGCCTCCAATACCCCCGAGAAGGCGCCTGGCAACAACGAAGCTCTCACCAGACAGTTGTCAGCCAATCTTTATATCCTGATCGTTGTCCTGAGCATGATCGGTTTCCATATTGGTGCCTTCAATAGTCTGGTGCCCATCGTTTTCCAGAAGCTCAATGAGTGGAACGCCACGCTGTTCGGCGTGGCAAGTGGCCTGGCCGGCCTGGGCGCTTTCAGCGCTGCCGTACTGCCGCGGATCAAACTCAACAGTTACAGCGCCATATTGATGATCGCAATGGCCGATGTGGCGATTGTCTATTTGCAGAATCTCTACGTGATGATGGTCGCAGCGTTCCTGTTGGGCTTTTGCATCAATAGCCTGAGGATCCAGCTGCGCAAAACGCTGATCGAATCGGCACCCAATGCGCAAGTCGCTGACGTCATCGCCGCCAAAAGCTCACTTTATTACCTGCTGGTCAGCGGCTCCGCCCCTATGGTCCTTACCTTTTTCACCACAGCCGGACTCTTGGGAACCGAAGGCGCTCGTCTTCTGATGATCGTGTCCGCCGCACTGTTGGGATGTGCCGTATTGGCCTGGAACCTCAGCCGCGGGATCTCGCCCGCTATCACCGCTGAACAGGAGTAAGTGATTTGAAAACCGTATTGATTGTTGACCCCTTTTCTACAGGAAAACTCTACGCGCCGGTGCTCAATGCCCAGAATGTGCGCTGTATTGCGGTGATTTCCACTCGCGAATTGCCCCAGCACTTCACCAGCGATCTGGTGCAGGATAATTTCGAGGCTGTTTACTATTGGGATGATCATCCACTGGATGTACTGAAAAGCTTGTCGGTAACGGCCGTCATCGCAGGGTGTGAAACCGCGATCTATCTCACCGATTATTTGACAGAAACCCTGGGTATCAAGGGTAACAGCCGTAGTACCAGCGATCTTCGTCGCAACAAGTTCGCCATGCAGAAAGCTCTGAAAGATCACGGCTTAATGCATATTCCTTCAGACATCTTGAGTTCGCCCACGCAGATTGGCGATCTGCTGGCGTCACTAGACCCTGCACTCAAATACGTGATCAAACCCTTGAATTCGGCCGCAACCGAAGGCGTGGTGTTTGCCGAAGGCAAGGAAGCGGTAAAGGCAGCATTGGACGGTGCGGCATGGGAGAAAAAGAATGACCTGGGTGAAATCAACCTCGGCTTCATCGTTCAGCCATTCGTATCGGGCCCGGAGTATGTGGTCGATATGGTTGCATTCGAGGGTACGTTCGTTGTGGCCTCCGTGTGCAAGTACACCAAGATCCATAAAAACGGCAGCCGGTTTGTCTACGAAAGCCTGGACACCCTTGACCCTCGTGCGCCCGCCCTCAAGCCCTTGATCGACTATGCACGCGAGGCCGCCGCCGCGTTGAGCATCAACATCGGTCCCATCCATATGGAGATCATCTGGTCCGATGCAGGCCCAGTCATGATTGAAGCGGGAGGACGACTGCACGGTGGAGTCGCGCCACAACTCTTCCAACAGGTCTATCAGCCCGATCTGCTTTCGCTTTCCGTTGATTGCTACCTGGACCGCGCGCGAATTCAGGCCGAAGTGGTCAGCCAGATCAGCCAGGGAAGAATCGGCTTTTTCTGTTCTAACGAGAACCGCATCTTCAACGCACCTTCCCCTACGGCGCTAAGCAGTATCGAGCAAGATGCAGCTTACTGCGGTCATAAATACTTCATCAGTCCTGGGGATACCACGCCCATAACGATCGACTTCGCCACTTGTCCAGGCCTGTTCTGGCTACATCACCCCGAGGCCGGACAGCTGGACGCCAGTACTGAAAGCATACGCAACAAACTATGGTGTTAATGTGATGAAACCACGTCTAATCATTCAGAAATCCGCCAGCGACTTGGGCATCAATAACGCCTGTGCGGCAGTGATCAACAACGTTACCGTTTCAAACGATCAGAGCTTCATGGGCGTGCTGCAAAGCAATCTCAATCACGTTGCCTCACATTTGAACAGTTTGATTTCGAACAGCGTGTACGAAGGATTCTCCAGACAGCTGAAAAAGCTCGGTTATGAAAATACCGTCAGCGCCAATGAAAAGTTGCTCAAGCGATTCGTATCCAAGGGCGCTCAGTCCATCAACAATGTTGTCGACGCCTATAATGCCGTTGCCATTCGTCATGGCGTCAGCATTGGCGTGCACACTTACCATCATCAGGAAGACATTCACGTATTCCGCTGCGAAGAGCCAAGGAGCTTCCGCCCGCTGTTTGCCAAAAAAGACATTACCATTCCCACCGGCGATCTTCTCTACAGCTGCGGCGACGCTCCTTTGGCCAGTATCGGCCTGGTTGACGCCGATGCCCATGATTTCCGGCTGACGCAGGACTCATCGAGCCTGCTGGTCGTCGTGCTGGGCCATGAATCAACGCCTGATGAGTTCAATCAATCGGTCATTGAAGAACTGATAGAGATGCTGCGCCAGAAAATGCCGGGCCTGAATCATTACTTTCTGGAAAGAGTGCTCGACCACGGCTGCTAACGGCACCGAGTGTGATTGAGCGGAGCATACCCGCCTGCTCAATCCCCTTAACGCCAGGCCTTCAAGACAGGATTGACCACCACTTCGTTGACATGCTCTATCTTCAAGAGTCTGTCCTTGAACGCCATGAGCGCTTCGAAATTCTTGTATCTGACGTCAAGCATCATGTCCACGTCGCCAAAAAGCGAGTAGGCATGGAGCACTTCCTGGTGGTGGCAAAGCTTCGGAAAAACCAGATGGCAACTATTGCCCTCCAGTCGCAGCATCAAAAATGCCGATTGCAGGGCTTCATCATCCTGGGCGACATTGATGGTAAAGCCGAGGATCACGCCCTTCTCAATCAGTTTTTGCACACGGGACTCTACGGCTGTGCGGGATTTGTGCACCTGTCGCGCCAGCTGCGCCAAGCTCACTCTGGAATCATCCTTCAAGGCCGCAATAATAAGTTCATCAACCTTGTCCATTTCACAGCTCCCTATTCATCTATTCCATCACAGACGTCACCGCCCGAGCCGGTAACACTGGCAATCCAAGCTGCGGGAGTCTACGCCAGACCCGGCCTATACCCAATGCCCAGCGGCGTAGGAGCTGGCGTTAATTATCTTACGCAAACGGGGGGGAAACTGCGTTGCGCCCATACAGAATATGGGAGCGAGCCTGCTCGCGATTGGCAATCCCCGTCGACATCGATGTCGTCTGACTGATTGCTATCGCGAGCAGGCTCGCTCCCATAGGGGTTGCAGCTATCTACTGGTTACTTGACCTGGCGCTGCGGAGCCTTGTGCACCATGGTGTAGGCGTAGTCCACGCCCATGCCATAAGCGCCGCTGTGTTCCAGTACCAGTTCCATCACCGCCTCGTAAGTCTCTTTGTGTGCCCAGTCACGTTGGTACTCCAACAGCACTTGTTGCCAGGTCACCGGCACCGCACCGGCCTGAATCATCCGCTGTACCGACATGTCGTGGGCTTCTTTGCTGGTGCCGCCCGAGGCGTCGGTGACGATGTAGACCTCGTAGCCTTCAGCCAGTGCTTCCAGTGCCGGGAAGGTCAGGCAGACCTCGGTCCACAGCGCCGCGATGATCAGTTTCTTGCGGCCGGTGGCTTTCACCGCGTCGACCAGGGCCTTGTCTTCCCAGGAGTTCATCGAGGTACGCTCGATAGGCTTCTGATCCGGGTGGACTGCCAACAACTCAGGCCAGATGTAGCCGCTGAAGCTTTCGGTTTCGACCGAGGTGTAGATCGTCGGTACGTTGAAGATCTTCGCTGCCTTGGCCAGGCCGACGGTGTTGTTCTTCAAGGTCTGACGGTCGATCGACTGTACGCCGAAGGCCATTTGTGGCTGGTGGTCGATCAGGATCAGGGCGGAGTTGGTTGGGTTCAGCAGTTCGCGGATAGACATGGTGTGTTCCTTTTTAATATCGAAATTTCAATCGGTTAGGGTTTGTCGACGTTCGCTTCGGCGGTGATGTCGTCGGCATGGGTGTACTTTAGGGGCTAGCCATAAAAGGGACAATTACCTAAAATCGAGAATCATTGATTCTAAAAAAGGAACAATCATGGATCGCATCGAATGCATGCGTGCGTTTGTCGTCACCGTGGGCGAGAACGGCTTCGCGGCAGCCGCCCGGGCCATGGATGTGCCGAGGTCGAAAGTCAGCAAGCAGATTCAAGCGCTGGAAGACGCCATCGGCGTGCAACTGCTGCAACGCACCACGCGCAGCCTGCATCTCACCGAAGCGGGCGCCGAGTATTTCGAAGCGGCTCGGGAGGTCCTGGCGGCCCTGGATGAGGCCGAGCAGCGGGCAAGGAATGGGATCGGTGAGTTACGCGGGGTGTTGCGGGTCAACGCGCCGATGTCGTTCGGCCTGCGACGGCTGGGCAAGCTGATACCGCTGTTCCATGAGCGGCACCCGAACATAGAATTGCAAGTGGTTCTCAGCGACCAACAGGTCGATCCGGTGCGCGGCGGTTTCGACGTGACCATTCGCATCGCCAGCATGCCCGACTCCACCATGATCGCCCGGCAACTGGCGCCGGCGCCGCGCATCATGGTCGCCGCCCCGGCCTATCTCAGCCGTGCGGGCATTCCGCAGACACCCCAGGACCTGCGCGCCCATCAGTGCCTCAACTACGGCTATCTGCAGAGTGGCGTGAGCCTGCAATTAAGCAATGGCAAGGAGACGCAACGGGTCAATGTCACCGGCCCACTGCACGTCAACAACGGCGACTTGCTGGCGCAGGCCGCCGAAGCCGGCATGGGCATTGCGCTGCTGCCGGATTTCATCGTTGAAGACGCTCTGGCTGCCGGGCGGCTGGTACCGGTACTGTGCGAATGGCAGGCGCCGGCGATCAGCATCAACGCGGTGTATTCGTCAGCCCGGCGCCTGCCGCAGAAAACCCGGGCCTTCATCGACTTCCTGGTCGAACAATTGGCGATTAGGCAACCTGCGGCTTGCGCAAGCTCAACCGACTGATCCACACCGCAAGCAGAATGACGCCGCCGCCCAGGAACAATCGGCCCAATGCCTCGTGCTGGTTCCAGATCAACAGGTTCAGCAACAGCCCCACCGGCACGTGCAGGTTGTTCATCACCGCCAATGTACCGCCCTGCACCAGGCAGGCGCCCTTGTTCCACCAATACAGCCCCAGTGCAGTGGAGACGAGGCCGAGGAACACCAGCACACCCCATTGCAACGGCGCTTCCGGCCAGAAATTGGTCTTGCCGAACAGCAGGAACGCCGGCAACGCCACCGCCAGCGCGCCAAGGTAGAAGTAACCAAACCGCCGGTAGTGCGGCAGGTCGCTCGGGTGGCGGGCCACCAGATGCTTGTACAGCACCTGCCCGGCCGCGTAGGTGAAATTGGCCAGTTGCAACAGCAGGAAGCCCATGAAGAAATCCGGATTGATCCGGTCATAGCGAATCACCGCCGCGCCGGCAACGGCCACCAGTGCAGCGACCAGTGCCCAGGGATTGAAACGGCGGTTCAGCGCGTCTTCGATCAAGGTCACGTGCAGCGGCGTGAGGATGGTGAAAAGCAGCACCTCGGGCACTGTCAGCACGCGGAAGCTCAGGTACAGGCAGACGTAGGTCACGCCGAACTGCAAGGCGCCGATCAACAGCATGCCGCGCATGAACGACGCTTCCACCTGGCGCCAGCGGGTCAATGGAATGAACACCAGCCCGGCCAGCAGCACCCGGACCAGCACCGCGAAATAACTGTCCACATGCCCGGCCAGGTATTCGCCGATCAGGCTGAAGGAAAATGCCTGGATCAATGTCACAAAAAGTAGATAGCCCATACGCCCCTCGTTTCGGAAGGCGGCGAAGATAGCGGTTTTTGCCGGATCAGTGAAAGGCGTTCACTCCAAACCACTTCAACAGGACACTTCATCCATCGCCGGCGTGCGAACCTGACGCTGCTGCCGATCGTTGGTTGCACGCTGAAGCACCCGAGTCACGGCCTGGAAATTCGCCGGTTTGGTTAGAATGTCATCGGCACCGGCGGCCCTGAAACGTTCGACCTCATACGAAAAGACACTCGCGGTAAAAGCAACGATGTAACAAGCATTGCCCTGGGGCAGCGCACGGATCCTACGGATCGCTTCCACCCCATCCATCACAGGCATGTTGATGTCCATGAGAATGACCTCTGGCATCGAAGTCGCACACCGACTGACCGCCTCCAGGCCATCGGATGCGAGATCAGGGGTGTACCCCAGCGCTTCCAGCATCGCCATGGCCACTTTCTGATTCACCGGATGGTTCTCTACCAGCAGGATATCGAGCGGGTAACGCGTGGCGAAATATGAGTCGAAATCCACTGCTGCATGCTCGTCATCCAAGGGGATTTCCGAGCCTCGAAAAGGCTCCATGGGGAGCGAGAAGGTGAATGTCGAACCGACTCCCGATTGGCTGGTAAAAGATAACGTCCCCTGCTGTGCTTCGACCAGTTTCTTGCAAATGGAAAGACCAAGACCACTCCCGGTGGAGCGTTGACTGGCTTGTCCTTTAAGCTGAACAAAGGGTTCGAACAGACTGCCTTGCCGCTCCTCGGGGATGCCTATGCCGGTATCGTGTATGGAGAAGTCGAGCCGGGTTCCAGCGTCGTGTCCACTCGTCGTGACCGTAAGCGATACTTTTCCGCTTTCGGTGAACTTGATCGCGTTGCCCAGCAAATTGATCAATACCTGACGCAGACAATCGAGATCGGTTTTAACCCAACGGGGTACGCTCACAGAAACCTGAGTCTCGATAACGATCGGCTTGTCCTTGATGCTTTGCTGGATAATTTCTACGCTGGATGAAACCAGGGTCCGCAATTCAAATACACGAGGCTTCAACTCAAGTTTACCCGCCTCGATTTTTGCCAGATCGAGAACATTGTCGATCAGCGACAGCAAGCTTCGTCCGCTGGTCTGAATCGTCTTCAGGAGGCTGTTCTGCTCGACGGTCAGGGATGAACGTGCCAGCAACTCGGTTGCACCGATGACCCCGTGCATGGGGGTACGGATCTCATGGCTCATGGTGGCTAGAAATCTGGTTTTCGAGCGGTCTGCCTCTTCGGCGGCATTCTTTGCCTCGTTCAATATCCGCTCGTTCGTTTGCAATTGCTGGAGATGAGCACGGGTGCGGAAAAGGCTGAAGGCGAGGAACACCAGAATGGCCAGAATGATATGGTGCAGCGAATCCTGATTGAGTTGGTGGTAGTAAGCCGCCAACGTCATTTCCGCCCCGGCCACATAAACCGTACCGTCCTTCGACTTCATCGGAACGAAGACGGCGCGAAAGTCCCCCCAATGATCCGAGTAGTCGATCCAGGTGGGCTCGCTGCGCTCGAAGCTGTCGAGTAGCGCCTGACTGGCATCAGGATAAGGATCGAAGAAACGCACGAAGTTCTTTTCCTCGATTTCCTTCTTCGATGCGCTGGAACTGATCAGGTAGGCCTTTCCATCACGCTTGATCACGCTGTAGACAAAGGCGGTGCCCATTGACTCGTTGAAACTGGAAAGCCGCTGAATGGCGTCCCAGTCTTGCTCCGGCGATTTGGACAGTTTGTCGATCAGGTTGTCATGATAGCGGTCACCGAGGATGGCCGAAGCGCCCAGCGCGGCATGGAGCAGTTTGCTATTGATGTTGTCGGTCAGGATCCCCTGGGTCTCGACATAGAGGTAATAGATATAGCCACTGACCCCTATGATGTAGACCAGCAGTAACGCCCATGTTTTCCGCCTGAGTTTGAACATCTTTCACAGCCTCCATTCTGTCCGCCCAGCATAGAGTGAAGACTGGTTAAAAACCATTCTCAAAAAAAAGCCCGATCTCGCCAATGCGTTCAATCGGGCTACTGCACTCAGGAGCAATAAGTGCAAAGGGAGGTTCGATGCGCGAAACGGTTTGAAGGGAATCGCCAAGCCACTAGACCACCCGACGATTACCCGAGGATTAACGGATCAGGCGACCTGTGACAGTTTGGCGTTGGCCTGATTCAAGCCCTTCTCCTGGAAGTCACCGCCCAGGTTCATGCCTTCGGCATGGATGAAGGTCACGTCATGGATGCCGATGAAGCCCATGACCTGGCGCAGGTAGGGTTCCTGGTGATCGGAGCTGCCACCGGCGTGGATGCCGCCGCGAGCGGTCAGGACGAAGGCTCGCTTGCCCGTCAGCAGACCTTGAGGCCCGGTTGGGGTGTACTTGAAGGTCACGCCGGCACGCAGCACGTGGTCGAGCCAGGCTTTCAAGGTACTTGGGATGGCGAAGTTGTACATCGGCGCGGCCATCACCAGTACATCGGCGGCCAACAGCTCATCGGTCAGTTCGTTGGAGCGCTCCAGCGAGGCGTTCTCGATGTCGTTGCGTTGCTCGGCGGGCTTCATCCAACCACCCAACAGGTTGGCGTCCAGATGAGGCACGGCGTTGACGGCAAGGTCGCGGACATTGATTTCATCAGCCGGGTGAGCGGCTTTCCACTGCTTGATGAAGGTCTGGGTCAGCTGACGGGAAACCGAGTCTTGCTGGCGGGCACTGCTTTCAATGATCAGAACGCGGGACATGGGATGTAGGCTCCATCTGAATGTGTTGTCAGTCGATGGAGCAGAGATTAATAGGGACTATATCGATGAAAAAGCGCAAATATTTGCTGCAAAGCATCGATAAATTCGTTTATAAGCTGAACCAGCGTCCCAGTTTCGGATTACTTTGGCTTACAGGTCAGCTCGATGCGCAGCTTGATGATGTTGCGGTTGAACTTGGCGGTGGCGTTCTTGAACTTGCCGGCGGCCACATCGATCTTGCGGGTGCGAGGCGCTTCCGGACCGTTGCGAAACACCACGGTGCAGGCCGCGTCGGTGCTGCCGTAGTTGTTGACCTGGATGGAGCCGATGTCGGCGTCAGTGTCGTAGGCGGTGTAGTCGATCTTCAGGCCGTCGAGGTGTTTTTCCACATCGATCGGGTACGCGAACGCAGTCAACGGCAACAGGGCCAGCACTGCACAACAGATTTTCTTCATTCGGCTGTCTCCACCAAGGGACCGCCAGCTTAGGACAAGAGGAGCTCAATATGAAAGCGCCCCGCGTGACCCTTGATCAATGGCGAACGTTGCAGGCCGTGGTGGACCACGGCGGTTTCGCCCAGGCCGCCGACGTGTTGCACCGCTCCCAATCGTCGGTGAGCTATACCGTGGCCCGCATGCAGGATCAGCTCGGCGTGCCCTTGCTGCGCATTGATGGGCGCAAAGCGGTGCTGACCGAAGCCGGCGGCGTGCTGTTGCGGCGCTCCCGGCAACTGGTGAAACAGGCCAGCCAATTGGAAGACCTGGCCCACCACATGGAACAAGGCTGGGAAGCGGAAGTACGGCTGGTGGTCGACGCCGCCTACCCCAGCGCTCGTCTCGTCCGGGCCCTGACAGCGTTCATGCCGCAGAGTCGCGGCTGCCGGGTGCGCCTGCGGGAAGAAGTGCTGTCGGGCGTGGAAGAGGTGTTGCTCGAAGGCGTCGCCGACCTGGCCATCGTTGGCTTCAGCATCCCCGGATACCTCGGCGCGGAGCTGAGCGACGTGGAGTTCGTCGCGGTAGCCCATCCCGAACACGCGTTGCATCGACTCAATCGCGAGCTGACGTTCCAGGACCTGGAAAGTCAGCTGCAAGTGGTGATCCGCGACTCCGGTCGCCAGCAACCCCGGGACGTCGGCTGGCTCGGAGCCGAGCAACGCTGGACCGTCGGCAGCCTCGCCACCGCCGCGACCTTCGTCGGCAGCGGCCTGGGCTTTGCCTGGCTGCCCCGGCACATGATTGAACGGGAACTGCGGGAAGGCACGCTCAAGCGGCTACCCTTGGATCAGGGTGGCAGCCGCAACCCGAGCTTCTACCTGTATTCGAACAAGGAAAAACCCCTGGGCCCGGCCACGCAGATCCTCATCGAACTGCTGCGTACCTTCGATACCGCACCACTGGATGCGCCGTTCGCCGCCCCTGAACAAGCCTGACAAGGACTTCGCCAATGGCCTATTTCGCACACGAAGATTGCAATCTGCACTACGAGGAATATGGCCACGGCGCCCCCCTGCTGCTGGTCCACGGGCTGGGTTCCAGCACCCTGGACTGGGAAAAGCAGATTCCGGTGCTGTCTGCCCATTACCGCCTGATCGTGGTGGATGTGCGCGGCCACGGACGCTCCGACAAGCCCCGCGGCCCCTACAGCATCGAAGGCTTCAGCGCCGACCTGATCGCCCTGATCGAACACCTGGGCCTGGGTCCGGTGCACCTGGTGGGCTGGTCCATGGGCGGCATGATCGCCTTTCAGTTGGCGGTGGATGAGCCCGGGCGGGTCAAGAGCCTGTGCATCGTCAACAGCGCGCCGCAAGTCAAGATCCGCACCCTGGACGATTGCTGGCAGTGGTTCAAGCGCTGGAGCCTGATGCGTATCCTCAGCCTGGAAACCATCGGCAAGGCTCTGGGGGGCAAGCTGTTTCCCAAGCCCGAACAGGCGGATTTACGCTTTGAAATGGCCCGACGCTGGGCAAAGAACGACAAACATGCTTATCTCGCCAGCTTCGATGCCGTCGTGGGCTGGGGGGTGCAGGAACGACTCTCGCAGGTGGCGTGTCCAACCCTCGTCATCTGCGCCGACCACGACTACACCCCGGTGGCACTGAAAGAAGCCTATGTAAAACTGCTGCCTGATGCACGGCTGGTGGTCTTCACCGATTCAAGGCACGCTACTCCGCTGGACCAACCCGAACGCTTCAACCAAACCCTGCTCGACTTTTTGATCGCACTCGATTCCACCACTCAGGATCAATGAACCCATGCTGAAAAAGATCGCCCTCGCCGCCGGCTCCGTTCTGTTTGCCGCCAACCTGATGGCCGCGCCTGCGCCCCATGTGTTGCTGGACACCACCAACGGCCAGATCGAAATCGAACTGGACCCGGTCAAGGCCCCCATCAGTACCAAGAACTTCCTCGAGTATGTGGACAGCGGTTTCTACAACAACACGATTTTCCACCGTGTGATCCCGGGCTTCATGGCCCAGGGCGGCGGCTTCACCCAGCAGATGCAACAAAAAGACACCAAGGCGCCGATCAAGAACGAAGCCAGCAACGGCTTGCACAACGTTCGCGGTACCTTGTCGATGGCCCGTACTTCCGATCCGAACTCGGCCACCAGCCAGTTCTTCATCAACGTGGCCGACAACGCGTTCCTCGACCCGGGCCGTGACGCCGGTTACGCCGTGTTCGCCAAAGTGGTCAAGGGCATGGACGTGGTGGACATCATCGTCAACTCCCAGACCACCACCAAACAGGGCATGCAGAACGTGCCGATCGACCCTGTGATCATCAAGTCGGCCAAGCGCATCGACTAACTGAAGGTACAGGGCAAGCCTGAGCGGCGACGGTAATCCCGCGCCGCTCACAGCAAAAAAGGAGAGCCCCCGCCCGGGCTGTTTACCATGGTTTATCGCCGTTTCGAAAAGCTGATCGACATCTTCCGCGACGCACCAAGCTCGGCCCCGCCGAACCGCGTCCTGCCCTTCTACACGTATTACCTGAGACAAGTCTGGCCGAGCTTCGCCGTCCTGCTGGTGGTAGGCCTGATTGGCGCACTGATCGAAGTGGCGCTGTTCAGTTACCTGAGTCGCATCATCGACCTGGCCCAAGGCACCCCCAACGTCGACTTCTTCAAGGTCCATGGCCTGGAACTGGCGTGGATGGCCGTGGTGGCACTGGTCCTGCGGCCCATTTTCGTGGCCCTGCATGACCTGCTGGTGCACCAGACCCTGAGCCCCGGCATGACCAGCCTGATCCGCTGGCAGAACCACAGCTATGTGCTCAAGCAAAGCCTGAATTTTTTCCAGAACGACTTCGCCGGGCGCATTGCCCAGCGCATCATGCAGACCGGCAACTCTCTGCGTGACTCGGCGGTGCAGGCCGTGGACGCGTTATGGCATGTGTTGATCTATGCCATCAGCTCGCTGGTTCTGTTCGCCGAAGCCGACTGGCGCCTGATGATCCCCCTGCTGCTGTGGATCGCCGCCTATATCGGCTCGCTCTATTACTTCGTGCCACGGGTCAAGGAGCGCTCGGTGGTGTCGTCCGATGCCCGCTCCAAGCTGATGGGCCGGATCGTCGACGGCTACACCAACATCACCACGCTGAAACTGTTCGCCCACACTCATTTCGAACAGCAGTACGCTCGCGAAGCCATCCAGGAACAGACCGAAAAGGCCCAGTTGGCCGGCCGCGTGGTGACCAGCATGGATGTGGTCATCACCAGCATGAACGGGTTGCTGATCGTCGGCACCACCGGCCTGGCGCTGTGGCTGTGGACCCAGTCGCTGATCAGCGTCGGTGCCATTGCCCTGGCGACCGGTCTGGTGATCCGTATCGTCAACATGTCCGGCTGGATCATGTGGGTGGTCAACGGCATCTTCGAAAACATCGGTATGGTCCAGGACGGCCTGCAGAGCATTGCCCAACCGGTCAGCGTCACCGACCGCGAGCACGCCAGGCCACTGGCCGTGGCCCGGGGCGAAGTGCGCTTCGAGCATGTGGATTTCCATTACGGCAAGAAGAGCGGTGTGATCGACGACCTGAACCTGGTGATCAAGCCAGGGGAAAAGATCGGTCTTATCGGCCCGTCCGGCGCGGGGAAATCCACCCTGGTCAACCTGCTGCTGCGTCTTTATGACGTCGAGGGCGGGCGGATTCTCATCGACGGCCAGGACATCGCCGAGGTGAGCCAGGAGAGCCTGCGTGAACGGATCGGCATGATCACCCAGGACACCTCGCTGCTGCACCGCTCGATTCGCGACAACCTGCTTTACGGCAAGCCCGACGCCACCGACGCACAGCTCTGGGAAGCCGTGCGCAAGGCTCGTGCCGATGAGTTCATTCCGCTGCTGTCGGACGCCCAGGGTCGCACCGGTTTCGACGCCCACGTGGGTGAACGCGGCGTGAAACTCTCCGGCGGCCAGCGCCAGCGCATCGCCATTGCCCGGGTGCTGCTCAAAGATGCGCCGATCCTGATCATGGACGAAGCGACGTCAGCACTCGACTCGGAAGTGGAAGCGGCGATCCAGGAAAGCCTCGAGACGCTGATGCAAGGCAAGACCGTGATCGCCATCGCCCACCGTCTCTCGACCATCGCCCGGATGGACCGGTTGGTGGTGCTGGAAAACGGCCGCATCGCCGAAACCGGCAGCCACGCCGAACTGCTGGCCCACGGCGGGTTATATGCGCGGTTATGGCAGCATCAGACGGGAGGGTTTGTGGGGATTGACTGAAACCTGACTCAACCCACCTGTGGCGAGGGGATAAATCCCCTTGCCACAGGGCCCCATTTCAGCCAGTGGACTCAACACTGCCGATACGGCAACGCCCCCCTCGCCTCCTCGGCATACGCCAACACCCCGGCCTGTTCCCGAACAAGGAAATCCGCCACCGCCGCTTTCAACCCGGGATGGCGCAGGTAATGCCATGACCGGGTAATCACCGGTTCGAAACCGCGAATCAATTTGTGTTCGCCTTGGGCGCCGGCATCGAATCGCTGAAAGCCTTGGGCGATCGCGTAGTCCATGCCTTGGTAGAAACAGGTCTCAAAGTGCAGGCGGTCGAACTCTGCCAGGCAGCCCCAGTAACGCCCGTAGAAACTATCGCCGCCAACCAGGCTGAACGCCATCGCCACCGGCCGGGATCCTTGCCTGGCCAGCACCACGCGAATGGCCTCGGGCATGCGCTCGGCCAGCAGGCTGAAAAATGTCCGGGTCAGGTACGGTGCCTGTCGACGCACGGCGTAGGTATTGGCGTAGCAGGCGTAGACAAAATCCCACTGCGCCTCGTCCAGTTGATGCCCCTCGAACCATTCGAAATCGATGCCCTGCCCCGCCACCTGTTCGCGTTCCTTGCGCATCTGCTTGCGCTTGCGGGAACTGAGTGCGTCGAGAAAATCCTGGAAGTCCCGGTAGTCACGATTATGCCAATGGTATTGGCAGCCGATCCGCTGCAGCCAGCCCTCTTGCCCGATCAACGCCGTGTCGGTGAAGGGATCCGTGAAGTTGATGTGGGCACTGGAAAGCCCCTCGATTTCCAGGTAGCCCGGCAAGCTCTTGAGCAACTCAAAACCGTCTTCGACCGTGGCCGCCAGTAGACGCGGCCCGCTGACAGGACTGAACGGCACGGCCGTCAGCAGCTTCGGGTAATAGTCGATGCCGGCACGCTCGCAAGCGTCCGCCCAGCCATGATCGAACACGTACTCGCCGTAGGAATGCCATTTGCGATAACTGGGTAACGCGGCGATCAGACGATCACCGTCCATGTGCAGCAAATGCTCGGCCTGCCATCCGGAATGCGGGCCGACACTGCCGCTGTCCTCCAGCGCACTGAGAAAGGCGTGGCGCAGAAACGGCTGACTCTGCGGTACCAGGGCATCCCAGGTGTGCGGGGCTATTTCAGACAGTCTGTGCAGGCGCTGCAACGGCATCGATCCTCTCCACTTCGCGATTCAGAGCCTGGCCAGTATCGCTTATCGTCGTGAGTTCCACACCCCGCAGTGGCCGACAAGACACGCTCGAAAAAGTTCAGAACGACACTGAATGGTCACCGATGCGCCATCACATTGCCACCGCCCTGTCATAAACCATCGCGATACTGGCGCCTGTTTTTAGAGCGCCGGGTTCTAACAACCCGGTCACCGTTTCCGTCCTTCAACGGTCGGTTGTGTCTTGGATGATCCGTCATCCTCTCTCATCCTTCGGAGATTGATATGCGTCTTGCTTCCACAAAAACTGCGGCGGCCCTGTGTGGCGGTCTGCTGCTGGCCATGAGTGTACCGGCCAGCGCCGCAGTCGACGCCAAACTGCTCGACATGCTCAAGGCCAACGGTTCGATTACCACCGCGCAGTACACCGAACTGCAGGCCGAACTGGCCCGGGATCAAAAGGAGCAACAAATCGCTCGCCAGGCCCAGCAGGAGACCAACGAACAGATCGCCGCGACCGCGAAGAAGACCAATGAGCTGAGTTCCTTCGACCAGAAACTGGCGTGGGCGGCCAAAACCCAGTTCAAAGGTGACGTGCGCTTCCGCCAGGAAACCGTGAAGAACGACGGCGTCTCGAACACCGGCGACCAGGATCGTCAACGTATCCGCGTTCGCCTGGGTGCCTACAGCGAAATCAACCCGCAAGTGGATACCGGCATCCGCATCGCCACCGGCAGCGACAACGATTCGCGCTCCACCAACCAGAGCCTGGACAACAACTTCACCAAGAAAGACCTGTGGCTGGACCAGGGCTACGTCGACTACCACCCGGACGCCATCAAGAACCTGCACCTCGTGGGCGGCAAGATGCCACAGCAATGGGTGAGCATGGGCGACATCATCTGGGATAGCGACATCAGCCCGGAAGGTCTGTCGGCTTCCTACAAGTACCCGCTGGGCGCCAGCACCGAGCTGTTCGGCAGCGCCGGCCACTACACCCTCAAGGACAACGTGGACGGCGAAGGCAAACAGTTCCGTCACGACCTGCGCCTCTACGCAGGCCAGTTGGGCGCTCGCTTCGCGATCACTGACAACCTGAAAATGACCCTGGGTGGCAGTATCTACGCCTACGATAACGACAACGACATCAACAACACCTGCTCGGCCAACAACTGCCGCCTGGCCATCAACGGCAACAGCGCGAACGAGCAATTCAAGCTGTACGAAGGTTTTGGCCAGCTCGACATCGGCGGCCTGCCAATGCCTCTGTCGCTGTACGGTCAAGTGGTCAACAATAAGGACGCCAGCAACGATCAGGACATGGGCTGGCTGGTGGGTGCCAAGACCAAGGTCTTCGGCTTCGGCCTGGACTACAACTATCGCGACGTACAGCGTAACGCCGTGGTCGGTGCTTTCACCGACTCCGACTTCGCCAACGGCTTCACCGGTTCGCGTGGCAGCAAGCTGAAAGCGAGCTACGAACTGGACAAGAACTTCTCGCTCGGCGCGACGTATTTCATGGCCGACTCCGACTACACCAACGCCACGCTGAAGGACTCGAAGATCAACACCCTGCAACTGGATGCTGAAGCGAAGTTCTGATCATCGCACTACAGCTCGGGCAAGGAAGCCCGACGCGCATCTTACCGCCTGACGTCGTTGCATCGGTCCCATCATCCGTCCGATTCAGCAACGCCAGGTTTTTTTCATTGAGCCGCCCCCTTGTGGGAGCGAGCCTGCTCGCGATGAGGCCGTGTCAGTCGACATTTCTGTCAACTGACAGACCGCTATCGCGAGCAGGCTCGCTCCCACAGGGTGTGTTGTGGTGACTCAAGATTCAGCGTGAATGCCGGCGGCGCTCGGCGGCGAGTTTTTCGGCGAGGTGATCCAGGTCGGGGACGGGCGGTTCGGGGAGTTTTCTGAGGGTGGCCTGCATCAGCTTCATCTGGCGGATGAAACGTCGGCAGTTGGGACAGAACATCAGGTGATGACGCACCATCAGGCGTTCGCGAAAGCTCAATTGACCGTCGAGATAATCGCTGGAGCGCGCCACTTGTTCCTTGCAGGTCAGCATTCGCCGGTCTCCTCGAAATGTTCCACGGTCGCGAAGACCTTCAGCCGGGCGCGATGCAACAGCACGCGTACGTTAGAGAGCGAGATGCTCAGAAGATTACAAATCTCTTCCAGCTCCAGCCCCTGGCGTTCGCGCAAGGTCAACACGCTGCCCTGCAGTTCCGACAGGCTGAGCAACGTGTGCTCAAGGCAATCGCGCAATTCACCCTCCGTGAGCAGCGCTTCCGGCGTGTCCTGGTGCCAGGCGAACGGCGCCAGCAGCCAGTGGCCATCGGCGGCGAAGCGGTCGTCGCCCAGGGTGCCATGGGGCGACGGCAGGTCGTCGAGCAGCACCTCGCGACGGTTCTGCTTGTAGCGCCCCTTGGCAGCGTTGGCGGTGATGGTCAGCAACCAGGTCTTGAGGCTGGAGCGGCCCTGGAAACCACTGAGGTTGCGCACCACCGACAGCCAGGCGTCCTGCACCACTTCGTCGGCATGGCGGCTGCCAACGATGGCATAGGCGACCGCGCGCATCGGGCTCTGGTAGGTGCTGACCAGCTCCTTGTAGGCGCGCTGCTCTCCCGCCAGCAGGCGTTGGAGCAATTGAGTGTCGTTGGTGGAGGTCATTCAATCAACGCTTGCGCAGAATCACGCTGCCGATTGAATACCCCGCCCCAAACGAGCTGAGTACCGCGACCGAGCCACTGGGCAAATCATCCTGGTTCAGGTGGAACGAAATCACCGAACCCGCCGAGCTGGTGTTGGCGTAGCGGTCGAGGATCACCGGTGCTTCCTCTTCGGTGGCCTCGCGTCCCAGCAGCTTGCGCACGATCAGGTGGTTCATGCTCAGGTTGGCCTGGTGCAGCCAGAAGCGCTTCACTTGCTCGACACTCAGCTGGTTTTCTTGCAGATGAGCGCCAATCAGCTCGGCCACCATCGGGCAGACGTCGCGGAACACCTTGCGACCTTCCTGGACGAACAGCTTGTCACGGGTGCCGATGCCCTCTTCCGCGGCGCGGTTGAGGAAGCCGAAGTTGTTGCGGATGTTGTTGGAGAACTTGGTGAGCAGCTTGGTGCTGACCACATCGAACTGATGCGACGAGGTCGCCAAGTCCGCCCGCTCGATGATCACAGCGGTGGCCGCGTCGCCGAAGATGAAGTGGCTGTCGCGGTCACGGAAATTCAGGTGGCCGGTGCACACTTCGGGGTTGACCATCAGGATCGCCCGGGCCTGGCCCAATTGCACGCTGTTGGCCGCAGCCTGGATGCCGAACGTCGCCGAGGAGCAGGCCACGTTCATGTCGAAACCGAAACCTTCGATGCCCAGGGCCTCCTGGACTTCGATGGCGATGGCCGGGTATGCGCGTTGCAAGTTGGAACAGGCGACGATCACCCCGTCGATGTCGGCGACGGTACGGCCGGCGCGTTCCAGCGCCTGTTTCGCGGCGCCGACGGCCATTTCGCAGAGCACCGACCATTGCTCATTGGAGCGCTCGGGCAAGCGTGGGGTCATGCGCTGCGGGTCGAGGATACCGTCCTTGTCCATGACAAAGCGGCTCTTGATACCGGAAGCCTTTTCGATAAACGCCGCGCTGGATTCGGTCAACGCCTCGATTTCACCGCGCGCGATGGCGTCGGCGTTGTCGGCATTGAACTGCGCGACATAGGCGTTGAAGGATTGCACCAGCTCTTCATTGGAAATGCTGTTGGCCGGGGTATACAGGCCGGTGCCACTGATGACGACGTTATGCATGGTCGTGTCTCTGATCTGTTCAGGCAGAAAGCATTGGCACCAACGTACCAATACGCAAAGGGTCTTTTCCCATCCTGGGGAAGCAGACCTGGCATCGCTTTATTCCGATCCGCCCGGGGAATTGAAGCTCAAAACCACGGGACCGGCTTTATAGCGGCGAAGTTTGCCATAAACGCTGGCGTTTGGCCCATTCTCCATAAGCCAAGACACAAAACCCTGATGCGAAAGCCAGGGCAACGCTCCCACAAGGATCAACGGTGTCGCCTCAAGGCTCCACCTGCCCCCACTGCTTGCCCAGGCGCTTGTCCGAAATAGGCACCTTGGTTCCCAACTGCTGGGCGAACAGCGACACCCGGTATTCCTCCAGCCACCAGCGGTAAAGCTCCAGTTGCGGATCGCGCTTGCCTTCCTGGGCGTGTTTGCCGGCGCGGGTCTGGTATTGGGCCCAGAGGTTCGACAGTTCGCCGCTCCAGACCCGGTCTTTCTGCACCTGACTGCCCAACTTCTCGAAACGCTGCTCAATCGCCTTGAGGTAGCGCGGCAGTTCCTTGAGCCATTGATGCGGGGTTTCGCGCACGAAGCCCGGATACACCAGATGGCTGAGCTGTTGCTTGATGTCGTTCAGCGCCACGGCCTGGGCCAGGTCGATCTTGCCCTTGAAGCGCTTTTGCAGGCCGTGCCAGAGCTTGAGGATATCCAGGGTCAGCTTCGCCAGGCGTTCGGCGTGTTCGGTCCAGCCGCCGCGCTTGCGCTCGGCCAGGGACGCCAGCGCGGCACCGTCGCGGGGCAGGCTCGCCTCGCCTTCCAGCACGCAGCTGTCGAGACTGGCCAACAGGATATCTTCCACCAGGTTGTCAATGCGTCCCAGTTCGCGGTAGAGCAATCCCAGTTCAGTCAGCCCCGGCAACTTGCCCCGCAGGAACTTGGCCGACTCCGCCAACTGCTGCATCAACAACCGCTGCAAGGCGCGGCGATGCTGGAACTCAGCTTCGGCCGGAGTCGGGAAACGCCCTTCCTTGACCACGCCGCCCTCTTCCACCAGCGCCGGATACACCGTCATCGACAGCCCGGCGATCTTCTGCTGGGTCTTTTCCGCCACCGGCGCGAAGACCTTGGCCTCCACCGGCGCCTGGCTTTTTGCACTTTGCGGCACCGCCAACGCTGCCTGGCTGGCCTCGGCAAAACGCGCCGTCAGTTCGGCCAGGTCGCGTCCCTCGCCGAGGAACTTGCCCTGGCCGTCGACGATTTCCAGGTTCATGCGCAGATGGCTTTCCACTTGCTGCGCCGCTTCGGCCCAGGCTTCGTCGCTGACCCGCGCGCCGGTCATGCGCAGCAGCTCACGGCCCAGGGATTGCGGCAACGAGCCGTCGGCGAAGGTGATGCGCTGCAACGCAGCCTTGACGAAGTCCGGCACCGGCACGAAGTTCTTGCGCAGGGCCTTGGGCAGGTTGCGCACCAGGGCAACGCACTTGGCCTCGATCATACCGGGCACCAGCCACTCCAGGCGCTCCGGCGGCAGCATCGGCAACAGCGGCGCCGGCATCCGCAATGTCACGCCGTCGCGGGGGTGGTTGGGCTCGAAGTGGTAGCTGAGCGGCAACGTCAGGTCGCCGACGCGCAAGGTGTCGGGGAAGTGCGCGGCGGTCACTTCGCTGGCCTCGCGCGCCAGCACGTCCTCTTCGCGCATGATCAACAGCTGCGGGTCTTTCTGGCTGTTGATCCGGTACCAGCTGTCGAACGTCGCGGTCTGGTGGATCTCGGCCGGCAACCGTGCGTCATAAAAAGCGAACAGGGTTTCTTCGTCCGCCAGGATGTCGCGGCGCCGGGCCTTGGCCTCCAGCTCGTCGAGTTGCTCCAGCAATCGGGTATTGGCCGCCAGGCACTTGGCCTTGGACTGGATCTCGCCGCGCACCAGGGCCTCGCGGATGAACAGCTCCCGCGACACCACTGGGTCCACCGGCCCGTAATGCACCGGCCGGCGGCCGACCACGATCAGCCCGAACAGGGTGATCTGTTCATACGCCACCACCTGTCCGCGCTTCTTCTCCCAATGGGGTTCGAAGTGGTTCTTCTTAATCAGGTGCCCGGCCAGCGGTTCGATCCAGTCCGGCTCGATCTTGGCGACCATGCGTGCGTACAGCTTGGTGGTTTCCACCAGTTCGGCGGTCATCAGCCACTGCGGACGCTTCTTGCCCAGGCCCGACGAAGGGTGGACCCAGAACCGCCGTTGGCGGGCGCCCAGGTAGTCGCCGTCTTCGGTTTTCTGGCCGATCTGGCTCAACAGGCCCGAGAGCACCGCTTTGTGCAGTTTCGGGTAATCGGCCGGGTCCTTGTTGAGGCTCAACTGCATGTCGCGGCAGATCAGGCTCAACTGGCGATGAGCGTCGCGCCACTCGCGCAGGCGCAGGTAGTTGAGGAAGTTCTTGCGGCACCAGGTGCGCAACGGGCTGGCCGTCAGGGCCAGGCGTTGCTCTTCAAAACCACGCCACAGGTTGACCAGCCCGGCGAAGTCCGAATCCGGATCCTTCCATTGGGCGTGGGCCTGGTCGGCGGCCTGTTGCCGTTCGGGCGGACGCTCCCGCGGATCCTGGATCGACATGGCGCTGGCGACAATCAGCACTTCCTGCAGGCTGCCCAGCTTCGCCGCTTCCAGCAACATGCGGCCCATGCGCGGGTCCACCGGCAAGCGCGCCAACTGACGGCCCAACGGGGTCAGTTGACTGTTGCGGTCCACTGCCGACAACTCTTGCAGCAGGTTGAAACCGTCGCTGATGGCCTTGCCATCCGGCGGCTCGATGAACGGGAAGTCAGTGATCTCGCCGAGGCGCAGATGCAGCATCTGCAGAATCACCGCCGCCAGGTTGGTACGCAGGATCTCGGGATCGGTAAATTCCGGTCGACCAAGGAAATCTTCTTCGCTGTACAGCCGCACGCAGATCCCCGGCTCGACCCGCCCGCAACGCCCCTTGCGCTGGTTGGCGCTGGCCTGGGAGATGGCTTCGATGGGCAGACGCTGGACCTTGGCGCGATAGCTGTAGCGGCTGATCCGCGCGGTGCCGCTGTCGATCACGTAGCGGATGCCCGGCACGGTGAGCGAGGTTTCGGCGACGTTGGTCGCCAGCACGACACGACGGCCCGGGTGGGACTGGAAGATCCGCTGTTGCTCGGCCGGGGACAAGCGCGCATACAACGGCAAGATTTCAGTGTGCTTGAGCTGGGCCTTGCGCAGCATTTCCGCCGCGTCACGAATCTCCCGCTCCCCCGGCAGGAACACCAGCACATCGCCAGGGCTGCGGCGCTCGCTGCGCTCATGGGCGGCGATTTCATCGAGGGTAGCGAGAATCGCCTGGTCGACGGTCAGGTCGTCCTCGACGCGGTTGCCCTCTTCGTCCTGCTCCAGGGTCAGCGGGCGGTACCAGGTTTCCACCGGGAAGGTGCGGCCCGAGACTTCCACGATCGGCGCGTCATCGAAATGTTTGGAGAAGCGCTCCAGGTCGATGGTCGCCGAGGTGATGATGACCTTCAGGTCCGGGCGACGCGGCAGCAGGGTCTTGAGATACCCCAGGAGGAAGTCGATGTTCAGGCTGCGCTCGTGGGCTTCGTCGACGATGATCGTGTCGTAGCGCTCGAGGTAGCGATCGTTCTGGGTCTCGGCCAGCAGGATGCCGTCGGTCATCAACTTGATCAGGGTGTTGGCGTCGCTCTGGTCCTCGAACCGCACCTGATACCCCACCAGCGCGCCCAGCGGCGTGGCCAATTCCTCGGCGACCCGGCTCGCCACGCTACGGGCGGCGATCCGGCGCGGTTGGGTGTGGCCGATCAAGCCATGCTGGCCGCGCCCGATTTCCAGGCAGATCTTTGGCAATTGCGTGGTTTTGCCCGAACCGGTTTCGCCGGCGATGATCAGCACCTGGTGCTTGAGCAGCGCGTCCTTGATTTCGTCGCGCTTGGCGGCAATCGGCAGATTGTCGTCGTAGCGAATCAGCGGCAGACTGGCCTTGCGCGCCAGCACCTGGTCGCACGACGCCTGCATACGCGCCACCCACTGGGCCAGCTTGGCCTCATCGGGCTTCTTGCGCAGCTCGAGCAACTGCCGCCGCAACCGGTGACGGTCGGCGAGCATGGCGTGGTCGAGGTTCTTCAGCAGTTTGTCGATAGCGGGGGCTTGGTCAGTCATCGGGTACGCAAAGGGTCGTCGGCTTTATGCAGGGGGCGATTGTCGCAGATTTGCGCCCCTGTGGGAGCAAGGCTTGCCCGCGATGAAGATGACACGGTCTCCCCCGGGGGACCGAGGCGCCTGCATCGCGAGCAAGCTATGCTCCCACGGGGTTATTCGTTGTTCCGATCCTTGCGCCGATACGGGAACACATCAATCACCTTCCCCGCCCGAATGGCCTCTTGCAGGCCTTTCCAGTAATCGGCGTTGTACAGCTCACCGTGCAACTGGTCGAACAGCTTGCGTTGCCCGGCGTCGGCGAACAGGAACGGCGGAAACTCTTCGGGAAAGACATCCAGCGGACCGATGGAGTACCACGGTTCGGAGGCCATTTCGTCTTCCGGGGTGCGCGGCTGGGGGATGTGACGGAAGTTGGCTTCGGTGAGGAAGCAGATCTCGTCGTAGTCGTAGAACACCACGCGGCCATGACGGGTCACGCCGAAGTTCTTGAGCAACATGTCGCCGGGAAAGATATTCGCCGCCGCCAATTGCTTGATGGCCAGGCCGTAGTCTTCCAGCGCCTCACGCACCTGAGCCTCGCTGGCGTTTTCCAGGTAGAGGTTCAGCGGTGTCATGCGCCGCTCGGTCCAGCAGTGACGAATCAGCACCGTATCGCCTTCCACCGACACGGTGGAGGGTGCCACTTCCAGCAGTTCTTCCAGGCATGCCGGTTCGAATTTGTCCAGGGGGAAACGGAAGTCGGCGAATTCCTGGGTATCGGCCATGCGCCCGACCCGGTCGACACTTTTCACCAACCGGTACTTCTCGATCACCGTGGCACGGTCGACGTTTTTCGACGGCGAGAAGCGGTCCTTGATGATCTTGAACACCGTGTTGAAGCCCGGCAGCGTGAACACGCTCATGACCATGCCGCGCACCCCCGGCGCCATGATGAACTGGTCGTCGGTGTTCGCCAGGTGATTGATCAGGGCCCGGTAGAATTCGGACTTGCCGTGCTTGTAGAAACCGATGGAGGTGTACAGCTCGGCGACGTGTTTGCCCGGCAGGATGCGCTTGAGAAAGCCGACGAATTCCGCCGGCACCGGCACGTCCACCATGAAATACGAGCGGGTGAACGAGAAGATGATCGAGACCTGGGCCTCGTCGGTGATCAGCGCGTCGATCTGGATGCCCCGGCCCTCGCGGTGCAGCAGCGGAATCACCAGCGGCCACTGATCGTCGCGAGTGAAGATCCGGCCAACCAGGTACGCGCCCTTGTTGCGATAGAGCACGGATGAAAACAGCTCCACGGTCAGTTCCGGGTCCTTGCAGACCCAATCCGGCAGGTTCTCCCGCAGTTGGGCTTCGAGGCGCTGCAGATCGCCCGCCAGGTCGGCGTAGTCCTCGCTGAAACGGTAATCGGCGAAGATGCCCGCGAGCATCCGGTCCAGTTGTCCCTGGGGCTTGTAGGTACGGGTCTGCGCAGAGCGGGCCCGGCGCAGGCTCGGCCGGGTGGTGTGGATGAACATGGTGCCGTCGCTGATCAGGTCATGGCTGAACAGGCCGCAGAAAATCGAGTTGTACCAGGTCTCGGACAGCTCATCGTCGAAGCGCAGGTCGATCAGGCTGATGTAGGCACTTTTCACCAGCGGCCAGCAGCCGACATCCATCAGCGCCTCGGCGTCGAAAGCCTTGCGCAGCCGTGCCACGGTTTCGAAGACTTTTTCTTCGTACAGATTGATCCGCGCCGCCGACGCCGCTTGTGCCTCCTGCCACCGGGCCTGCTCGAACCGGGCACGGGCACCGTCGGTAATCTGCCGGAAATGCTCGCGATAATCGTCAAAGCCGTCGAGAATCGAGCGGGCGATATCGCTGGCGGGCCATGGCTGCGGCATAGGGAAAACCTCGGCGGGGGCGTCTTGTTATGAGCGACTGAGCTTAGAGGCCAATCACGCGGCAACGCAACCATTGCCATCGGTCCCCGGGAGGGCGACACTTGCGACCCAACCATGGAAGGAATCCCTCGTGAACCTCGTCGATCTCCTGCGTCTGCTGTCATTGGCCGCCATCTGGGGGGCGAGTTTTCTGTTCATGCGCATTATCGCGCCCGTCATCGGCACGATCCCCACGGCCTTTTTTCGGGTCTCCATCGCCTTCGTCGGGTTGGTGGTGATCCTGGCACTGATGCGGGTCGACTGGAATTTCCGCGGCAAGTTGAAAGTCGTGATGGGGCTGGGCCTGATCAACTCGGGCATTCCGGCAACCTTCTATTCCCTGGCGGCCCAGACCCTTCCGGCCGGTTATTCCGCGATTTTCAATGCCACGACGCCTCTGATGGGGGTGTTGATCGGCGGACTGTTCTTCAGCGAGCAACTGACGGTCGCCAAGGTCAGCGGCGTGTTCCTGGGACTGCTCGGCGTCGGCATCCTGACCCGCGCCGGCCCGGTGGCTTTCGACCTGCAATTGCTGATGGGCGCCCTCGCCTGCCTGATGGCGACCACTTGTTATGGCTTTGCCGGATTCCTCACCCGGCGCTGGCTCGATCATCAAGGTGGGCTGGACAGCCGTCTCTCGACCCTGGGCAGCATGTTCGGCGCCACGGTGTTCCTGCTGCCGCTGTTCGGTTACAGCGTCATCAGCCATCCCCCGGCCAGTTGGGGTGGCTGGAATGTCTGGCTGTCATTGCTCGGGTTGGGCCTGGTGTGCACCGCGCTGGCGTACATCCTTTATTTCCGGCTGATCAGCTCCATCGGGCCGGTCAAGTCCATGACCGTCACCTTCCTGATCCCGCCCTTCGGCGTGCTATGGGGAGCGTTGTTGCTGGATGAGCCGCTGGGAATGGCGCATCTGTATGGTGGGTTGCTGATTGCGGCAGCGTTGTGGCTGGTGCTGAAACCGGCGGTGCAGAAACCGGTCGAGGTGTCTGCCCGATAGTGCATCGGCGCATTCGAGCATGTCATCGCGGGCAAGCCTTGCTCCCACAGGTTATACGACGTCCTGTGGGAGCATGGCTTGCCCGCGATGGAGGTACTGCAGTCACTGAACCGCTAACGGCTAGCCGCGTTTACGAAACACAAACACCAGCCCGACGATGATCAGCACCATCCCCAGCAAGCTCAACAGCGCCAGCCGGTTGCCGAACACCAGGTAATCCATGACCGCGGTCACCGCCGGCACCAGGTAGAACAGGCTGGTGACATTCACCAGGTTGCCCCGTGCAATCAGCCGGTACAGCAGCAAGGTCGCCAGCACCGATACCACCAATCCCATCCAGAACACCGGCACGACGAAGCCCGCATTGGCCTCGAAATGGAATGGCTGGAACGGTACGAATACCGCACACAGTAGAAGCCCGGCCAGGTATTGCACCGGCAGCGTGCCGAGGGGATTATCGGTAATGCGCTTCTGCATGATCGACCCGGCGGTCATGGACACCAGTGCCAGCAACCCGCACAGCATTCCGGCCAAGGACATCCCGGCCAACCCGATGCCCTGGTACACCACCATGACCAATCCGACCAGCCCGAGCGCCAGGCCGAACAGACGCTGCCAGGAACGCTGACGTTCCACGAACACCACCGTGAGAATGGGTTGTACGCCCATCAGGGTGGCCATCACGCCGGGGGTCACGTTCATTTGCAAGGCCAATAGATAAAAAATCTGATAGGCCCCCAGCAGCACCAACCCAGTGGTCGCGGCATAGATCATCGGCTTGCCGGCCTTGGGCAGTTTGAACCTGAACACCGGGATCAACAGCACCAATGCGCACAGTGCGATGGCAAACCGGACCAGCAGAAAAGCAAAAGGTGAGGCGTGGGCCAGGCCCAGTTTGGAAAAGATTGCCCCGCTGCTCCACAGCAGGACGAACAGGCTCGTGGAAGCCGCCGCCAACAAGGCGTTCTTGGATAGGAAAAACATGGATACCACCTGTAGTCAGGCAAAAGCCAACTCAGCCGAGGCTGAAGTCCAGTAGTTTTTTCAGGCAGGCACAGGGGGATGGCAACCGTTGCCGATCAGCCCTGAACGCCAACACCCGGCGGTGATACGACGGCGTACACCGATGAGCTACTGACAGGTGGGGGATATTGACCGGTCTGCACAGGCTGCTGATTCCCGCACGGCACGACGCCAGCGTTGAACGCTGGAACCACAACCGCGATGACAGGGAATACAGACATGAGCCGATCTCTTGGGGAGGGTGGGTTCGAAAACCCGACGAGCGCTGACTATAACCAGCGCCCGATGTATTGCGCAATGGCTAACCGAACAACCAATAGCCAAGCGCCGTGAGCACCAGCACCGCCAGTATCGGCCGCATCACCCGGTACACCTTGGGATACTTGCGTTTCCACTGCTTGACCCGGCCGCTGATACCATCGCTGAACGATTTGCTCCAGGCGTAGGCCTGGTTGATGCCGCCGACGCGTTCATCATCCAGATTCTGCGGAGCGGTGGCGCGACCAAGCATGCCGCTGACAGCGCGATTGAGGCGGGTCATCAACCGATTGCTCAAGGGGCGCTCGACATCGCAGAACAGGATCACGCGGGTCTGGGGTGTTTCATTCTTGACCCAGTGCACGTAGGTTTCGTCGAACATCACATCTTCGCCGTCGCGCCACGCATAGATCTGGCCATCGACGAAGATCCGGCAATCGTCGGAGTTGGGTGTGGAAAGCCCCAGGTGATAACGCAACGAGCCGGCGAACGGATCGCGGTGCGGGTTCAAATGGCTGTCACCCGGCAACAGTGCGAACATCGCGCCGCGGACATTGGGAATCCGGTTGACCAGCTCGACGGTCCTGGGACACAGCACTTCGGCCGACGGCAGCGGTTTGTCGTACCACTTGAGGTAGAAGCGCTTCCAGCCTTTCTTGAAGAACGAGCCGAAGCCGGCATCGTTGTTCTTTTCGGCAGCCCGGATGTAACCCTCGTCGAACAGATGCATCGCCTCATCACGGATAACCTGCCAGTTGTCCTTGAGCACATCCAGTTCGGGGAATTTGCTGCGGTCCAGGTACGGCTTGGAAGGTACGCCGGAAAACAGGTACATCAGAGTGTTGTAGGGGGCAAACAGCGCCGAATGGTTGACAAACTGGCGCAACACCGGCAAACGCGCCTTGCCGCGCAGGTGCACGTAAAGGGTACTGCCCAGAAACAGCAGCAGTACCGACGCCTTGGCGACAAACGAAACGGTCATTCATAACTCCTTGTCAAAAACAGCGGGTGCAACGTCAACTGCCCGACTTGGCCGGGCGGGCAATGCTAACGGCTCATGGCCCGGGTAAAAATCGTCTGACGCAATATTCACCATTGTGCAGGACGCAATAAACCTAACAGGCGTCACCTGAACCCTGGCTGACCCTGGTCAAAACACCTTCAATCCTGCTGAAGGCTTCTGTGGCGAGGGGATTTATCCCCTCGCCACAGAAGCTGTCCTGCCACTGTATTACTGATGGTTTTCCTGTTCGGTAAACAGATCACTGAACAGCATGCTCGACAAGTACCGCTCGCCCGAATCCGGCAGGATCACCACGATCGTCTTGCCCTGCATCTCCGGTTTTTCCGCCAGGCGTGCGGCCACGGCCATCGCCGCGCCACAGGAAATGCCACACAGAATGCCCTCTTCCTGCATCAAGCGCAGGGCCATGGCCTTGGACTCGTCGTCCGTCACCCGCTCAACCTGATCGACCATCGACAGATCCAGGTTCTTCGGCACGAATCCGGCGCCAATCCCCTGGATCTTGTGGGGGCTGGGCTTGATTTCCTGACCCGCCAGCGCCTGGGTGATCACCGGCGAACTCTCGGGCTCCACCGCCACCGACAGGATCGGCTTGCCGCAGGTGTTCTTGATATAGCGGGAGACCCCGGTGATGGTGCCACCGGTGCCCACGCCCGCCACCAGTACGTCCACCGCGCCGTCGGTGTCGTTCCAGATCTCAGGACCGGTGGTTTTTTCGTGGATCGCCGGGTTCGCCGGGTTATCGAACTGCTGCGGCATGAAGTAACTGGACGGGTCACTGGCAGCAATCTCGGCGGCCTTCTCGATGGCTCCCTTCATGCCCTTGGCCGGTTCGGTCAACACCAGCTCGGCACCCAGGGCCTTGAGGACCTTGCGCCGTTCGATGCTCATGGAGGCCGGCATGGTCAGCATCAGTTTGTAGCCGCGAGCAGCGGCGACGAATGCCAGACCGATTCCGGTATTGCCCGAGGTCGGTTCGACGATGGTCATGCCCGGCTTGAGCCTGCCGGTGCTTTCAGCGTCCCAGATCATGTTCGCGCCGATCCGGCACTTGACCGAATACCCCGGGTTACGCCCTTCGATCTTGGCCAGGATGGTCACGCCCCGCGGGGCAATGCGATTGATCTGCACCAGTGGCGTATTGCCGATGGAATGGGCGTTGTCAGCGTAGATACGGCTCATGACGAGGTCCTTAGTGAGGCGTGAATACAAGCGCTTAAAGGTATGCCTGTTACCCAAGGGCGTCCAGTTGCACCGAACGTTCCCCGTGCTGCAACGGTCAATGCTTTTAATATCGCCGGAGACTGAATGACATGAAGCGTCGATACAGCTGGCCGCTGTGGACCCTCGCGGCCATCGTCGTGGTGCTGGTGGCCCTGCATTTCACGTTGCCTTATCTCGTGCGCAATTACCTGAACGATAAACTGGCCGACATGGGCGACTACCGCGGCCAGGTCACTGACGTGGACCTGGCGCTCTGGCGCGGGGCCTACCGGATCAACGGCCTGAAAATCGTCAAGGTCGACGGCAAGGTCCCGGTACCGTTCGTCGATGCGCCGCTGGTCGACCTGTCCGTCAGCTGGCACTCGCTGTGGTACGACCACGCGGTGGTGGCCGAGGCGGAGTTCGCCCGGCCCGAAGTGAACTTCGTCGATGGTGGTGGCAACCGGCAGAACTCCCAGACCGGCCAGGGCACCAACTGGCGTGAGCAACTGAGCAAACTGCTGCCGATCACGTTCAACGAGGTGCGGATCAGGGACGGCAAGGTGACCTTTCGCAATTTCAACTCCAAGCCGCCAGTCAACCTGCGGGCCACTGACGTCAACGCCAGTTTCTATAACCTGACCAACGTGGTCGACACCGAAGGCAAGCGTGACGCCCGTTTCGAGGGCAAGGCCCTGGTGGCCGAACACGCGCCGCTGGAGGTGCAAGCCACCTTCGACCCGTTGAGCAAGTTCGAGGATTTCGACTTCCGCCTGCGGGCCAGGGACATCGAACTCAAGCGTCTGAACGATTTCGCCGCGGCCTACGGCAAGTTCGACTTCAACGCCGGCCATGGCGACCTGGTGATCGAGGCCGAGGCGAACAACGCCAGGCTCAGCGGCTATATCAAACCGCTGCTGCGGGATGTGGACGTGTTCGATTGGCAGCAAGACGTGGAAAACGAGAAAAAGAATATTTTCCGCTCGGTCTGGGAAGCGCTGGTCGGCGCAGGCGAAACGGCCCTGAAGAACCAGCGCAAGAACCAGTTCGCCACCCGGGTTGAACTCAGCGGCAATGTCCATCAACAGAACATCAGCGCCTTCGAAGCCTTCCTGCAGATCCTGCGCAACGGTTTCGTCGAGGCTTTCAACGCGCGCTACGAGCAGCCGCCGCCCTCGAAGGACTAGCCTGTGGCGAGGGAGCAAGCTCCCTCGCCACAATCGCCCTCCTTTGTCCGGCCATCCGCCAAGACCGGGTCAACATGTGACGCCCCATTCAGAGACTGAATACAGCGTCTGCGTTCACAGTCGGCGGGACGTCGCGTTATAGTCGGGCACGCCATTTATTTCGCGCGCCCCGCCTCGCCGGGCCAGCGACACGTTCGAGGAAACTGCAGATGAAGTTCGAAGGCACCCGCGCCTACGTGGCCACCGATGACCTGAAGCTGGCCGTGAACGCCGCCATCACCCTGGAGCGGCCATTGCTGGTCAAGGGCGAACCGGGCACCGGCAAGACCATGCTGGCCGAGCAACTGGCGGAGTCCTTCGGCGCGCGCTTGATCACCTGGCACATCAAGTCCACCACCAAGGCCCACCAGGGCCTGTACGAGTACGACGCGGTCAGCCGCCTGCGGGACTCGCAATTGGGCGTGGACAAGGTCCATGACGTGCGCAACTACCTGAAGAAGGGCAAGCTCTGGGAGGCTTTCGAATCCGAGGAACGGGTCATCCTGCTGATCGACGAGATCGACAAGGCCGACATCGAGTTTCCCAACGACCTGCTGCAGGAACTCGACAAGATGGAGTTCTACGTCTACGAGACCGATGAAACCATCAAGGCCAAGCAGCGCCCGATTATCATCATTACCTCCAACAACGAGAAAGAGCTGCCGGATGCGTTCCTGCGCCGCTGCTTCTTCCACTACATCGCCTTCCCGGACCGCGTCACCCTGCAGAAAATCGTCGATGTGCACTACCCGGACATCAAGAAAGACCTGGTCAGCGAAGCGCTGGACGTGTTCTTCGACGTGCGCAAAGTACCGGGCCTGAAGAAGAAACCCTCCACGTCCGAGCTGGTGGACTGGCTCAAGCTGCTGATGGCCGACAATATTGGCGAAGCAGTGCTGCGCGAACGCGATCCGACCAAGGCCATCCCACCGCTGGCCGGCGCCCTGGTCAAGAACGAACAGGACGTGCAGTTGCTTGAGCGCCTGGCGTTCATGAGCCGTCGCGGCACGCGTTGAGCCTTCTTCGTCAACAAGCGCGAGGGCAACTGCCATGCTGCTGAACCTGTTCAATGAGATGCGCGCCGCCAAGGTGCCCGTGTCGGTGCGTGAGCTGCTGGACCTGATCAACGCGCTGAAACAGCGGGTGATCTTTGCCGACATGGATGAATTCTATTACTTGTCCCGGGCGATCCTGGTGAAGGACGAGCGCCATTTCGACAAGTTCGACCGGGCGTTCGCCGCTTACTTCAACGGCCTGGAAAAACTCGACGACCATCTCCAGGCGCTGATTCCCGAAGACTGGCTGCGCAAGGAATTCGAACGTTCGCTGACCGATGAGGAGCGAGCGCAGATCCAGTCCCTGGGCGGCCTCGACAAGCTGATCGAGGAATTCAAGAAGCGCCTGGGGGAACAGAAAGAGCGCCATGCCGGCGGCAACAAGTGGATCGGCACCGGCGGCACCAGCCCGTTTGGCTCCGGCGGTTTCAACCCCGAAGGCATCCGCGTCGGCGACGCCGGCAAGCGCCAGGGCAAGGCCGTGAAAGTCTGGGACCAGCGCGAGTACAAGAACCTCGACGACCAGGTGGAACTGGGCACCCGCAACATCAAGATTGCCCTGCGCCGCCTGCGCAAGTTCGCCCGTCAGGGGGCGGCCGAAGAGCTGGACATCGATGGCACCATCGACCACACCGCCCGAGACGCCGGCCTGTTGAACATCCAGATGCGCCCCGAGCGACGCAACACCGTCAAGCTGTTGCTGCTGTTCGACATCGGCGGCTCGATGGACGCCCACGTGAAAATCTGCGAAGAACTGTTCTCGGCCTGCAAGACCGAGTTCAAGCACCTGGAGTACTTCTACTTCCACAATTTCGTGTACGAGTCGGTGTGGAAAAACAACCTGCGCCGCACCTCGGAACGCACCTCGACCCAGGACCTGCTGCACAAGTACGGCGCGGATTACAAAGTGATCTTCATCGGCGACGCCGCCATGGCGCCCTATGAAATTACCCAGGCCGGCGGCAGCGTCGAACACTGGAACGAGGAAGCGGGCTATGTATGGATGCAGCGCTTCATGGAGAAGTACAAGAAACTCATCTGGATCAACCCCTATCCGAAGGACACCTGGGGCTACACCGCCTCGACCAACATCGTGCGGGAATTGGTGGAGGACCGGATGTACCCGCTGACCCTGCGGGGGTTGGAGGAAGGGATGCGGTTTCTTTCCAAGTAAGGATTGTTGTCGAGCATCCGGGCCTCATCGCGAGCAGGCTCGCTCCCACACTGGATCTTCGTCACACCCTGTGGGAGCGAGCCTGCTCGCGATGCTTCTAGCGGTCTAAAAGCCCCTGCAAACACGCTACCTGTTGCCGATGCGCAACCTCCTGCACCACCGGACGCAACCGCACCTGCGTCCCTGGCAGGCATTGCGCCAGCCGCGCCAGGGCCAATGGCGTCAAGGCGCCCAGGCGGGGATAGCCGCCGATGGTCTGCCGGTCGTTGAGCAGCACGATCGGCTGGCCGTCCGGCGGGACCTGCACGGCACCCAAGGGAATGCCCTCGGAAATCATCGCGGGTCCCTGGTATTTCAGCTCAGCCCCCAGCAAGCGAATGCCCATACGGTCGGCACGACTGTCCAGTGTCCAAGGGCTGTTGAACGCGTCGAACAGGCTCTGTCCGCTGAACGCGCCATTCTGCGCCCCCAGGATCAGGTCCAGTGGCTGGGCCTGCTGGAAATCCGGAATCAGCCTGCCCGGCATCGGCCGAGGCGTGACCGGGCCTGAATAGCTCAAATGCTCGCCACGACCCAGCGCACGACCCAGCCCATCCAGGCCGCCGAGTTCTTCACGCACCACCGTCGCCCGGCTGCCCAGTACCGCCGGTGCATCGAAGCCACCGGGGGCCGCGAGGTACGCCCGGGCACCCAGTACAGGTTGGGTCAACGCCAGGGTCTGGCCCTTGCGCAAACTGAAATAACGCCACGTTGCCACGGCCTGGCCGTCCAGCCGTGCCCCGAGGTCCGCCCCGGCCAGCGCCAGTACACAATCCTCTTCGGCCACCACCGTGAAGCCACCGAGGGTGATCTCCACTACCGTCGCGTCCAGGGCATTGCCCAGCATCCAGTTGGCCCAGGCCATCGACAGCCAGTCCGCCGCACCGCCCTGGGTCACGCCCAGATGCCTGACGCCAAAACGGCCGCCGTCCTGCAACAGGCACAGCGGTGTGCTGGCCTCGATCAACAAACGGCTCATGCCAGGGCCTCCTGCGGTGTGTCGTCGCCGCCCAATGCGATGAATTCGGCGTGGTCCACGGCGACAAAGCGCACCGTGTCGCCGGGCTGCATCAGGCTGTAGCCGTCACGCTCGCGATCAAACAGTTTGGCCGGGGTACGACCGATCAGGTTCCAGCCGCCGGGTGATACCAGCGGATACGCCGCGGTCTGGCGCTCGGCGATGCCGACGCTGCCCGCGGCCACCCGCTTGCGCGGCGTGTCGAGGCGCGGCGCGGCCAGCACTTCGTCCACCAGCCCCATGAACGCAAAACCGGGTGCAAAGCCCAGGGCAAACACCTGGTATTCGTGCTCGCTGTGACGACGGATCACCTGCTCCACCGTCAACCCGCTGCGACTCGACAACAGGCTCAGCTCAGGCCCGACGCTGGGGTCGTACCACACCGGCAGCACATGGTTCTGGCCGACCGAGCGGGCGTCAGGGGAAAGATTGTTCAACGCCTCGTTGACCAGATCCCGCGCCTGAGCCGGGTTCAACGCCAGCATGTCGTAATGCACCATCAGCGTGGTGTAGGACGGCACCAGGTCGATCAGGTCCCCGGCGAACACCTCGCGCAGACGCTCACTGGCAGCGAGCATCCACGGCATATGGGTCTCGGCAATCTCATCGAACAAGCGCACCATCAGGCAGTCCACCGCGACCACTTCCACCCGTGGTTTCATGATGCGCGCTGCCGGTCCAGTGCTTCGCGGATGCGTTGCACCGCCGCTACGGAGCTGGCGTTGTCACCGTGCACGCACAAGGTATTGGCATGCAGGACCAACGCGCTGCCATCGCTGGCGGTGAGCGAGTCACCACGGGCGATGGTCAGGGCCTGCCCGATGATGACCTCGGCATCGTGATGCACCGCGCCCGGCAACTGGCGCGAAACCAGGTGACCGGCGCTGTCGTAAGCACGGTCGGCGAAGGCTTCGAACCACAACGTCAGGCCATATTCGTCACCCAGGGCCTGGGCGGCGCTGTTGTCCCGGGTCGCCATCAGCATCAGCGGCAACTGCGGGTCGTAGGCCGCGACGGCCTGGATCACGGCGCGCAGTTGCGCCGGGTTGGCCATCATGTCGTTGTACATCGCGCCATGGGGTTTGACGTAGCTGACCCGCCCACCCTGGGCCCGGCAGATGCCGTCGAGGGCACCGATCTGGTAATGCAGCAGGTCCTGCAGTTCCTGGGCGGTGTAGGCCATGGAGCGGCGGCCGAAACCCACCAGGTCCTGATAGGCCGGGTGTGCGCCGATTTGCACGTCATGGCTCAGGGCCAGGCTGACGGTTTTGCGCATGATGCTCGGGTCACCGGCGTGAAAACCGCAGGCGATGTTGGCGCAATCGATGAAGGGCATCACCTCTGCGTCCAGACCCATGGTCCAGTTGCCGAAGCTTTCGCCGATATCGCAGTTCAGTAGCAAGCGGTTCACTTGAACGCTCCTTTGGGTTCTATCTTTTTCACCAGGGGGCTTTGACCATGAGCACCGCCCCGCAGGTTTATCAGTTACTCGGCATCCAACTGCTTGCCTTGGGTTTCCGGCAGGCTGAGGGCCGCCAGGATCACCACGCCGTAGGACACGGCCGCGAACGCACCGATGCCGACACTCAGGGGTACTTTCTGGCTCAGCAGGCCGATCAGCAGCGGGAACAGCGCCGCCAGGGCCCGACCGATGTTGTAGCAGAAACCCTGGCCCGAACCGCGGATGCGGGTCGGAAACAGTTCGGTAAGGAACGAACCCATGCCGCTGAACATCCCCGACGCGAAGAAGCCCAGGGGGAAGCCCAGCCAGAGCATCACGTTATTGCTCACCGGCATCTGGGTGTACAGCAGCACGATAACGAACGAACCGATGGCGAACAGGATAAAGTTCTTCTTGCGGCCCAGGATGTCGGTCAAATAGGCGCTGATGACGTAACCCACATAGGAACCGACGATCACCATCGCCAGGTAGCCACCGGTACTCAGCACGCTCAAGCCACGTTCATTCTTCAGGAAGGTCGGCAACCACGAGGTGATGGCGTAGTAGCCACCCAGCGCACCGGTGGTCAGCAACGAGGCGCGAATTGTGGTGAAGAGGATGCCGGGGGCGAAAATCTCGTAGAACTTCGCCGGATTGCTCGGTTCCTGGCGGGCCTTGGTCTGATTATAGATTTCCGGATCCTTGACCAGTCGCCGGACGAAAATCACGAACACCGCCGGGACCAGGCCGAGCATGAACAGGGCGCGCCAGGCATCTTCCGGCGCCAGCACCGAGAACAGCAGCGCATACAGAATCGCGGTCATGCCCCACCCCAGCGCCCACCCTGCCTGCACCATGCCAACCGCCTTGCCGCGATCCTTGGCGCGGATCACCTCGCCCATCAGCACCGCGCCGGCGGTCCATTCGCCACCGAAGCCAAAGCCCATCAGGGTGCGGGCGATCAGCAGTTGTTCGTAACTCTGGGCCAGGCCACACAGAAAGGTGAAGAAAGCGAACCACAGCACTGTCAGTTGCAAGGTACGGACCCGACCGATACGGTCCGAGAGGATACCGGCAATCCAGCCGCCAAGGGCCGAGGCAATCAGGGTGCTGGTATGAATCAGCCCCGCCTGCCCGGTGGTGATGCCCCACATCGCGATCAGGGTCGGCACCACGAAACTGAGCATCTGCGTGTCCATGCCGTCCAGGGCATAACCGATCTTGCAGCTCCAGAAGGTGCGGCGTTCCTGCTGATTGATGTTGCGATACCAGTCGAACGGACCGGAACGGGCCTGGGGCTGGGGGACGCCGAGTGTGTCAGGGGCACTCATGGTGGTTCTCCACGGTTTTATTGTTATAAGCCTCGACGATGGGAACGTAGAGACCGGTTGCCCCGATTCTTGGGCCCACGGCGCGGCGCGTCCAACGAATAAAATTGCGGACGGGTCATAAGAAAAAGTTGATTGGGTGGGAAAACGTGGGGGCTTGGCGACTCACTATTGTGGCGAGGGGATTTATCCCCTCGCCACAGAAAAGCTCTATCTGGGGTCAAAGCCCGCGCAAATCCCGCTCTTCAATCGGCCGGCTCTGGCGCAGGCGCTTGCCGCCCAGCACCACCCAGTCGATCAGGCGGAACAGGCACTCCAGGCCGAACGACAGCAGCATGGCACCGCTGATGCCCCAGATCATCGCTTCGGGGGTCAGCAGGATCTGGTAGCTGTAGCCATTCCAGGTTTCCTTGCGGATGTCCGGATCGGCGGCCAGCGCCACTTGCAGCAACCGGATATACCACGGGCCTTGCATCGCCTGGTATTGCTTGTCCAACGCCTGCTGGCGCACCAGCAGGGTGTTCAGGCTGTCGGCATCGCTGCGAAAGATCGGGTCCTCGCTGGCACGGTAATGAGCCACCAGGGCCTGCATGTCACCTTTGAAAAACTGGTTGGCGGTGCCCTGGAAACCTTGCAGGCCGTTCTGGGCTTCGATCAGGTGCGCCTCGACCCGCTTGGCGTAATCGCTGATGAAACCCGGCACCTGGACCCCCACCAGCAGGCCCACTGCAAACAACACCAGCCGTAGATAACTGAGCAACATAACGTGACGTCCTTATTCGGTGCGGCCATGGCTGACGCATTCGCCGCGTCGCCACAGGCTCCATTGGCCCGGTTCGTAGCGGGTCCAGGTTTCGTTTTCGGTCAAGGGTTCGGTGGCGATCACCGTGACCACGTCGTTGGGCGTGGTTTCGGCCTGGAAATCCACAATCACATCCACGTCCTTGAGCCGCGCCGGGCCAAACGGCGCGCGACGGGTGATCTGGGCCAGTTTGGTCGAGCAATAGCAGAACAGCCAGTCGCCATCGCTGAGCAGGCAATTGAACACGCCCTTGCTGCGGTATTCGGAACAGGCCTGGATCAGCGAGGGCAGCAATTGCTCCACCTCCACCGGTTCCGGGAAAGCCTGGCGCACACGGTTGAGCAGGTCGCAGAACGCCGCTTCGCTGTCGGTATCGCCCACCGGGCGGTAAAAACTCAACCCCGGCTGGAAACCGGCGAGCTGGCCGTTATGGGCAAAACACCAGTTGCGCCCCCACAACTCGCGCACGAACGGGTGGGTGTTGGACAGGCAGACCTTGCCGACATTGGCCTGGCGGATATGACCGATCACCACTTCGCTCTTGATCGGATAGCGTTGCACCAGGTTCGCCACTTCCGACTCGCTGCTGGCCGCCGGGTCCTGGAACAAGCGCAGGCCGCGGCCTTCATAGAACGCGATGCCCCAACCGTCCCGGTGCGGCCCGGTCTTGCCGCCGCGCTGCATCAGCCCGGTGAAGCTGAACACGATGTCGGTCGGCACATTGGCACTCATGCCCAATAACTCACACATGCTCGGACTCTCGCTTGAAGGGGCAGGCCGGGTTACAGACGCGGCTCGATACGCGAACGCTGCGGATTGCTCGGCACCGGCGGGCGACCGTAACGGTCATCGCCGGCCACACCGAACGGCGGCTCGTCATCCTCCGCATCAGCCGCGGCGGCAGCGGCTTTCGCGGCGGCGGCCCTTTCCTTGCGGGCGTTGGAAGCACGCTCGATGGGAAAGCGGATCAATGCGAAGATCAGGTAGACGCCGAAGGCGATCATGCCGTACATGAGCAAATCGGATGCCGCCCGCCAGACGTTGTTGCCAACCTTGAACAGAATGTCCAGGGCAACAATGGCCAGGGCCGGGGCAAACTTGTCCTTCACCGGGTCGACAATGGTGGGGCAGAACAGCAACACCGCCACCAGCAACCGCAGCGGTTCGCGCAACCAGCGCCACATCCAGCGGGTCAGGCGCATCCATACCAGCAGGCAGCCCAGTGCGGCGAAGGCGTAGAGGCCCCAGGCGATCAGATAGTCGTTCTCGGTCATGGTGTCCATGGCAAGGCAGGCAAAGAGGCGCTTATAGTAACGGCTTTTCGCCCGTCAGGCTGCCCAGACGTGCGCCATGAATATGTTCGAGAGCCTTTCATGTCCTTATCCGCCCATGTTTCCAACGCCCCGGTAGCCCGCAAGGACCCCGGTGTCGACCCGTATGCCTGGCTGCAGGAACGCGACACCGACGCCGTGCTCGACTACCTCAAGGCCGAAAACCGCTTCCAGGAAGACCAACTCGCCGACGAGGCTGAACTGCGCGAAACCCTGTTCCAGGAAATCAAGGGCCGGATCCTCGAGACCGATCTGTCCCTGCCCTCGCCCTGGGGTCCTTACCTGTATTACACCCGCACCACGGCCGGCGACGAATACCCGCGCCACTACCGCTGCCCGCGCCCGGCGGATGACAGCCTGACCGTGGACGAACACCACGAGCAGTTGCTGCTGGACCCGAACGCGCTGGCCAATGGAGGTTTCTTTTCCCTCGGTGCGTTCAGCATCAGCCCCGACCACCAGCGCCTGGCCTACAGCCTGGACACCACGGGCGAAGAGATCTACACGCTGTTCGTGAAAGAACTGTCCAACGACAAAGTCAGCGAGCTGTCCTTCGAAAACTGCGACGGCAGCATGACGTGGGCCAACGACAGCCTGACGCTGTTTTTCGGTGAACTGGACGATACCCACCGTCCCCACAAGCTCTGGCGCTATCGCCTTGATGGCACCGCCGCCGAAGAAGTGTTTCATGAGCCGGACGGACGTTTCTTCCTGCACTGCTACCGTTCGAGCTCCGAGCGGCAATTGATCCTATCCCTGGGCAGCAAGACCACCAGCGAAGTCTGGGTACTGGATGCCGCCCAACCCCAGCTGCCCTTCACCTGCCTGGCAGCACGGGTGGAGCATCATGAATACGACGTCGACCACGGCCTGCTCGACGGCCAATGGACCTGGCTGATCCGCACCAACCGCGACGGAATCAATTTCGCGCTGTACCAGGCCCCCGACACAGGCGTGGCGCCGACCGAGGCCGACTGGAAGAACCTGATTCCTCACAGCGACACCGTGATGATCGACGGCCTGAGCCTGAACGCCGGCGCCATGACCTTGAGCCTGCGGGAGGGTGGCCTGCCGATCATCGAGGTGCATCCACAGGATTTGCCGGCGTATCGTGTGCAACTGCCGGACGCAGCCTACAGCCTGCATGTGCAGAACAGCCTGGAGTTCGCCAGCGACCGCATCCGTCTGCGCTACGAAGCCTTGAACCGCCCGGCGCAGATCCGCCAGTTGGACCTTGCCAGTGGCGCACAGGTGGTCCTCAAGCAAACCCCGGTGCTGGGTCCGTTCGACGCCGATGCCTACGTCAGCCAACGGCTTTGGGCGACGGCACCGGACGGCACCCAGGTGCCCATCAGCCTGGTGGTCAAGCGCGAGGCCCTTGGCCAACCGGTGCCGCTGTATCTGTACGGCTACGGCGCCTATGGCGAAAGCCTCGACCCGTGGTTTTCCCACGCCCGGTTGAGCCTGCTCGACCGCGGCTTCGCCTTTGCCATTGCCCACGTGCGCGGCGGCGGCGAGCTCGGGGAAGCCTGGTATCGCGCCGGCAAGCAGGAGCACAAGCACAACACCTTCAGCGACTTCATCGCTTGCGCCGAGCATCTGATCGCCAATGGGTTTACCACGGCCGACCAACTGGCGATCAGCGGCGGCAGCGCCGGTGGCCTGTTGATCGGCGCGGTGCTCAATCAACGCCCGGAGCTGTTCAAGGTCGCGATTGCCGAAGTGCCCTTCGTCGATGTGCTCAACACCATGCTCGACCCGGACCTGCCATTGACCGTCACCGAATACGACGAATGGGGCAATCCGGAAGAGCCGGACGTTTATGATCGGATCAGGGCCTACGCGCCTTACGAAAACGTCCGCGCCCAGGCGTACCCGGCGCTGCTGGTCATCGCCGGCTACAACGACAGCCGCGTGCAGTATTGGGAAGCGGCCAAGTGGGTGGCGAAATTGCGCGCCACCAAGACCGATGACAACCCGTTGCTGCTCAAGACCGAACTGGGCGCCGGCCACGGTGGAATGAGCGGACGCTACCAGGGGTTGCGTGACGTAGCGCTCGAATATGCATTTGTGTTGAAGATTTTGGGCAAGGCTTGAGGAACTCTGGTTGAGGGCCGGGTCTTAGCTCCATGAGCAAGGCCCAGCCTTGGCACAATTCAGAACTGTGGGAGCGAGCCTGCTCGCGAAAGCGGTCTACTTTTCAACATGAAGTCGACTGACACTTCGCCGTCGCGAGCAGGCTCGCTCCCACAGGGATCATCCCACTCTTGCAAAGAACACAAGAAAAAGACCGTAAGCCATGCCAGAACCGACCTTACTGAACAACGAAATCCGCGACTGGCTGATGGACTGTGGCCTGTTCGATCAGTTTCTGCCTGTGGACTTCGCCGCCGCGTCGGGCTACTTCAGTATCAGCGCCATCGCCCAGGGCGAAGCGATTTTCCGTGAGGGCGATGCCGGCAGCTTCATGTGCATCATCCACACCGGCCAGGTGGCCGTACAGAAGACCGGTCCCGACGGGCAAGCGGTGACCATCGCCACTCTGCGCAGTGGCCGGGCGTTCGGCGAAATGGCCGTGCTGGATGGCGAACGGCGTTCGGCCAGTTGCATCGCGGCCAGTGATTGCCAACTGCTGAACCTGGGCAAGGACTCCTTGGAAAAAATGCTCAACGACGCCCCCAAGGTCGCCGCAAAAATCATCCGCGCCCTCGCCGTCTCCCTGTCCAAGCGCCTGCGCATGGCTGATGGGCAATTGCTGTCGCAGCAGGTCTAGCTGTACATCACCCCTGTGGGAGCGAGCCTGCTCGCGATAGCGGAGAGTCAGTCACCTGCATGCTGATTGACCTGACGCCATCGCGAGCAGGCTCGCTCCCACAGGGGACCCCGTCATTCACGCAGAACGGGGGTCAGCCCCCCGGCGACTTGGCCTTGGGCGGCTTTACCTCCATTCCCGGCAGCGGTTGATCCTGCGGCGGCCTGGGTATCTCGATCGGTGGCAGCAAGGGTGGCCCATCATTTCCGGAACCGGCCTTGGGCACGTTGCTGGGTGCGACCGGTGGGTAAGGCATCGGTGTGGCGGTGCCGGGCGAACCAGGGACGCTGGGTGGGCTTACCGGAATCGTCGGCTGCTGGGCCTGTGCACAACTTATTGAGAGCGCCGCCAAGGCAATGGCCGTTAGAATGATGCACTTCATCAATGGCTCCGTGGCTACTGTCACCTTCAGGCTAGACCCTAGCGCACTGGTCCGCCCTTCCTCATGAGATTTCCATGAAACGTTTCGTTCTGCTCGACACCACTCCCATCCCCGACAATGGCGGTGCCCTGTGCCTGTTCGAGTACGGCGAAGACTTCGTCATCAAGATCCAGGGCGGTGACGGCGGGCAGTTGATGAACACCCGCATGCACGGCTCCGAGGATGCCCTGGCGGAGATTCCCTGCCGCAAGGTCGCCGGCCGGCCGGGTTCGCGGGTGCTGATCGGCGGCCTCGGCATGGGATTCACCCTCGCCTCGGCCCTCAAGCATCTGGGCAAGAACGCCGAAGTGGTGGTGGCCGAACTGGTGCCCGGCGTGGTGGAGTGGAATCGAGGCCCCCTGGGCGAAAAGGCCGGTCGGCCGCTGGACGACCCGCGCACGGTGATCCGCCAGGAAGATGTAGCCAAAGTGCTGCAAGCCGAGCCTCAGGGTTTCGACGCGATCATGCTGGATGTCGACAACGGTCCCGAAGGCCTGACCCAGAAGGCCAACAGCTGGCTGTATTCGGCCGGCGGCCTGGCAGCCTGCGCGAAAGCCCTGCGGCCCAAGGGGGTGCTGGCGGTCTGGTCGGCCAGCGCCGACCGGCAGTTTTCCGACAAACTGAAAAAGGCCGGCTTCAAGGCTGAAGAGGTGCAGGTGTTCGCCCATGGCAACAAAGGCACCCGCCACACCATCTGGATTGCCGAGAAGCTCAAGGCCTGAGCTAAACTTCGTTCAACCGTCATCAGTCTTATCTACAAAGGTGAACCCATGAGTTCGTCAACGCCTCCTTCCAATACCGCGAAGCTGGACCGCATCCTTGCCGACGCCCAGCGTGACCGGGAAATGGGTTACCGCGACAAAGCCCTGAAAATGTACCCCCACGTCTGCGGCCGCTGCGCCCGTGAGTTCTCCGGCAAGCGCCTGAGCGAACTGACCGTTCATCACCGCGACCACAACCACGACAACAACCCGCAGGACGGTTCCAACTGGGAACTGCTGTGCCTGTACTGCCACGACAACGAGCACTCGCGCTACACCGATCAGCAGTACTTTGGCGATGGCTCCCTGAGCACCCCGAAAATCGCCAAGGCGACTCACAACCCGTTTGCCGCGCTGGCTGGGTTAATGAAGAAAGACGAGTAACCTGAGTTCAGGCTACCTCCGCCATCGCGAGCAGGCTCGCTCCCATAGGGATCCGCGTTCCAAGGTGGGAGCGAGCCTGCTCGCGATGGCGATGCAACCTTCACCGCCAATCTTGAAACTGACCACCCTCCCCCATTCCCCGTATAATCGCGCCTTTTCCCAAAGGCACCCCGCCCGTGGCCAACAAACGCTACAGCTGCATCGGTCTGTTCAACCCAAAATCACCGGAAAACGTCGGTTCGGTCATGCGTGCCGCCGGTTGCTACGGCGTGGCGTCGGTGTTCTACACCGGCAAGCGCTATGAACGGGCCGCCGACTTCGTCACCGACACCAAGAAAGTTCACTACGACATTCCGTTGATCGGCATCGACGACTTGAAGAAGATCCTGCCCCTGGGCTGTGTGCCGGTGGCCGTGGAGCTGGTGGAAGGTGCCCGCCCCCTGCCCGAATACACCCACCCCGACCGGGCGCTGTATATCTTCGGCCCCGAAGACGGCTCGCTGGACAAGGACATCCGGGACTGGTGCGAAGACGTGGTGTACATCCCCACCACCGGCTGCATGAACCTGGCAGCCACGGTCAACGTCGTGCTGTACGACCGCATGGCCAAAGGCAACAACACCCGCTCGGGGCCGCAATTCCGCTGACCGGTGGGAAATTCCATGGAACGACGGATCCGCTCCGGCAGTCAGTTTTATACCCATTCCCACACTGGAGACAGACCATGAGCGATAACAATCCGTTCGAGCCGATCGAGAGCACGCCGTTCCAATCCCGCCCAGCGCAGAACGTACACGGCTGGGAACGCGCGGGTTCCCTGGCTGGCGGTGTACTGATGATGGGCAAGGGCTTGCGTCGTGGCGGCATCATCGGTCTGGCTCAACTGGCCATCGGCGGCATGGCGCTGGCGCGGGGCATCACCGGGCATTGTTCGGCCAAGACGCTGCTGGAGAAGAGCCGCCAGAACCTGAGCGACGCCCGCGCCCGGATCGAGCAGGCCGGCGATGAGTTGAGCCGCATGAAGGCCAACGCCGAGGCGGCAACCGGCACGGCTACGGTAACGGGGAATGATTCGTTGGATTCACCGAAGGCCGGGCTCTGAGCTGGAAGCTGCGCAGGGGCTGATGGCCCCATCGCGAGCAGGCTCGCTCCTACATTGGAATGCGGTTCCCTGTGGGAGCGAGCCTGCTCGCGATGGCGGTATTACTGGAGCAACCGGTTATCCAGCACCGTAGACGCACTGCCCAGGATGCTCTCGCTGAGCTGCACAAACTCCCGGGTGTCGACCGTTTCCAGGCGCATCGCCGCCTGCAAGACATCGTCGAGCGAGCGCTTGTTACGGGTTTTCAAACGAATTTCCCGATCCAGCTCCTGCAGCAACAGCACCGCCTTGGCCATCATCGCCGGGCTGACCTGCTCGCCGCGCAGGGTCGTCACGCCCTGGCTGTCGCGGGCAAGGCGTTCGTTCAGGGTCTGGTAACGCTCGTCGCTCATGCCGCCAGCGCGGCGCAGCAGTTCGATGGCGTAGTACTCGGCCAGACCTTCGCTGATCCAGTCACTGCGTTCACGGTCACGGACGCGGGCGAGGGTTTGCACCAGTTCCCGTAGCAACGGGCTGGTGCCCCGTTCGCTGACCAGCGGCGAACGGCTGTGCAGGTAAATCGACTCACGGCCGGCCTGGGCACCACGCCATAACGGGTCCTGGGCTCCGACAATCAGCAGTTTCGTGGGGTGACGCGGTATCAGCGCCTGCACCTGCGGCCAGACGAAGGTCAGCAGTGTCAGCACGTCCATCCGGCGCATGCCCTGGCCCTGGGGCGAGGCCACGGTGACCTCGGTTTCACCCAGGCGCGTGCGGCGGCTGCCCAGTTTGCCGGCCAGCATCCACCCCGTTGGACGGTCGAACAATCGCGAGGGATTATCGATGCGAAAACGTTGCTTGCCGATACGTGGCCAGGGCGTTTCGATGCTCTTCCAGCCGGCGGGCAATTCAACGTCCAGGCGCGCCACCAGTTCGATGCCGTCCTGCTGGTCGAGCCGGGCCGACGGCACGAGGTCATCGCCGCGCAGCAAGGCCCAGGCGGGCGTCATTCGGGTTTCGAAGGTGCCGTTCTTGCGCCCATGGCTGATGCGCACCCGATAGGTCAGGCTGGCCTTGTCGGCGCTCGGGCGCCAGAGGCCTCGCGCAGTTTTACCCGGGGTAAATTGCCATTGACCGTCTGCCTTGAAATCGCTGTAGCGGCTGCCATCGCCAAGGTCGAAATCCAGGCTACGTACTGCCGAGCCACGGGCCAGGGTCAAGCGCACTTCGGCCTGATCGCTCTGGGGCAACAGGTGCACGTGGTAATCCAGATCGACCTTCTGCGCCGCCCATAGCGGGCCGCACATCGCCAGCAGTCCGCCGGCCGCCAGCATCCGTTTCAATCCTGCCCCCATGGATTCTCCCCGATGATGCAACGCCCGCCGATTCAGCCGGCGCGAAAAATCAGATGATCTTCCCAATCGTCTTCGGGCACGCTGCCTTCGGCCAGCATCCGCCCGGATTGGGAAATGCGTTCGTGGTGCACGGCATCGCGGTCGCCACAGACCAGATGGTGCCACAGTGGCAGGTCCTTGCCCTCGCTGACCAGCCGGTAAGCGCAGGTCGGCGGCAACCATTTGAACTCATCGGCCTTGCCCGGCGTGAGCTGGATGCAATCGGGAACCGACTCACGGCGGCGCGGATAATCGGTGCACTGGCAGGTTTTCAGGTCCAGCAGTTTGCAGGCGATGCGGGTGTAGTAGACGCTGTTGTCATCTTCGTCTTCGAGCTTTTGCAGGCAACACAGACCGCAGCCATCGCACAACGATTCCCACTCCTGCGCATCGAGCTGATCGAGGGTCTTGCGTATCCAGAAGGGTTCGACTTTGGCGGCCATGGCTCGAGCATCAACATCAGGTGGTGAAAAGGCCGACAGTCTAGTGCCGGGACTTCTTCAGGCCAAGCGTCGGCGACTGTCGGTAAGACGGCAATGCCGCCGCCCTGTGGGAGCGAGCCTGCTCGCGATAGCGGTTTCAGCCATGACCTCTTCGTTGGCTGTCATACCGCTATCGCGAGCAGGCTCGCTCCCACAGGGCTGATTGGGGATCAGTAACCCCGGGTGAAATCCACTTCCCCGCGCAAGGCTTCGCCGGCCTGATAGGCGCGCAGGTTTTCCAGGAACAGCTGCATCATCAATGGCGGCGACGTCGGTGCCGAGCTGTGGCCGGTCAACAGCAGGCCCCAGGCCGTCCAGAACGGATGACGTTGTGGCAGCGGTTCCTGGCGACAGACGTCGATCACTGCGCCGGCCAGGTGCCCGTCTTTCAACGCTTGCACCAGGTCCGCGTCCACCACGGCCACGCCGCGTCCGGCGTTGATGAACAGTCCGGTGGGCTTGAATTGCTTGAACAGCGCCGCGTCGTACACGTCATGGGTGTGAGGCGTGTTGGGCAGCAGATTGATGACGTAATCCACTTCGCCGACCAGACGCGGCAGATCCTTCATCGCGCCGACCTCGACGAAAGGGGCCAGCTCCCGCGCTTCGCTGGCAATGCCATAGAGCTGCACGCCGAACGGCACGAGGAACTGCGCCACCCGTTGACCGATATCACCGGTGCCGACGATCAGCGCCTTGCGCCCCGCCAGGCCCTGCCCCTGGCGATTGTCCCACTTGCGTTCGACCTGGCTGACCAGCCGCGCCAATACCTCGCGCTCATGGCCAAGCATGTAGGTGAGCACGTACTCAGCCATCAACTGGCCGAAAATACCCACTGCACGGGTCAGCCGGTAATCGCGCGTCAACCCCTCGGCCAACAGCGGCGTGATGCCCGCCCAGGTCGATTGCAGCCACTGGGGTTGATGCCCCTGGCGCAACAGGGTAGCCAACAGATCGGGCTGGCCAAGCCAGACCTTGGAATCAGCGGCCAGCCGGGATAATTCGGCAGAGTCACCGCTGGTCAGCACTTCGATATCGGGTGCAGCCTGGCGCAACAGTTGGGCATATACCGCGTGGTCGTGTTCGGCAATCAGAACGCGCATGAATCAAACCTTTCAAAAACAGTGCAGACGAACGCCGACAGAGTGTCGCTCCATCCATGCGGCGATCATCAAAAAAAATCCAATGTGTCTCCGAAGGCCCCAGGACGGGTACCTCGGTACTGCGTCAGACCGGGTCGTTGCGTCGCAGCAACTCTTCAGGCAAATGCTCGATGTACTCTTCTTCGGCCGGCGGCATTTGCAGGTGATAACCCTGGGTATCGAGGTTCTCCAGCACCTTGTTGATGTCCTCCCGGGACAACTGCCGCTCAGGGCTCAGGACCAGGTCGAAGGCGTGGGTCGCCTTGCCAAAGGCCGCCATCAACGGCTCAGGCACACGCGCCAATGCATCGCTCTTGAGCACATACAGGTACATCTCGTTTTTCTTCGAGCTGCGGTAAATGGAGCAAATACGTTTCAAGGCTGTTCTCCGGCAGTGGCCAGGCTGTCAAGCAGCGCCTGGCCCATCAGTTCGCGACGCCAGCCACGTAGCGAATCAGGCAATTGGTAAGGCCCCTCGGGGAAGCCGCTCTTGATCAGTGCTTCGAGGGTTTTCTTGCGCAGCATCAGTTCCGGGGCAATGCCCAGGCGTTCGGCTTCAACCTGCCCCAGGGCTCGCAGGCGCTTGACCAGCGCCGCAGCCTCGATGGGCAACGGCTCGGCCACGGCCGGCGGCCATTGTTCGGGCGGCACGCTGGCAGCGCGCTTGATCAGGTCCAGCAGAAACTCGCCGTCCTGACGCACGGTGCGCGGGTGCATGTCTTCGATTTTCGCCAGGGCGCCGAGGTTATCCGGCTGGGTACGGGCCAGGGGCCACAGCGAATGCTCGCGAATGATGCGATTACGCGGCAAGTCACGGGCCCGCGCCTCCCGCTCGCGCCAGGCGCAGAGCTCACGCAGCACGGCCAGTTGCGCGCGGGAGAGTTTCCAGGCCAGCTTGGCTTCGCGGTACACCTCATCGGGGTCGACTTCACGGCGCAGGTTGGCGACCAGCTCAGCACCGTCCTCCAGGACCCAGGCATACTTCTCATCGGAAAGCTTCGGACGCAGTTGTACGAAAACTTCAGCCAGGTGCACCGCATCTTCTGCGGCGTAGCTGATCTGCGTTTCGGACAGCGGCCGTTGCAACCAGTCGGAGCGGGTCTCGCCCTTGGGCAACTCGATGCCCAGAACGTCCTGCACCAGCCGCGAGTAGCCCATGGAGAAACCCAGGTTCAGGTAGGCGGCAGCCAACTGTGTATCGAACAGCGGCGCGGGCAGGCTGCGGGTCAGGCGCAGCAGGACTTCAAGGTCTTCGCTGCAGGCGTGCAGCACCTTGAGCACGGCCGGGTTCTTCAGCAATGCCGCCAGGGGCTGCCAGTTATCGATGGTCAAGGGGTCGATCAGGTAGGCACGCTTGCCGTCACCGATCTGCAGCAAACCGGCGATGGGGTAAAAGGTGTCGACCCGCATGAATTCGGTGTCGAGGGCAACGAAGGGCAACTGCTGCCATTCGGCGCAAAACCGACCGAGGCTATCGTTGTCGCGAATCCAGTGAATATCGATGGCCACACGGCTCTCCCTTGAAGAATGGCGCGCAGTATATATCGCCGTCAGCGATTGCGAGCATCCATAGAGCAAGAGCCTGAGAGAAATCGCCTGCGCACCGGCAAGAATAGTCCTACATTAGAAGCTAACTGGTCTTACGCAACACATAAACTCGCGTCAGCGCAAAACCGGGCAGGAAATCCTGGTGCCACAGCACGTTGAAACCGGCCTGGAGGAACTCGGCCTCGACATCGGCCCTGTCTGCCAGGTTTCGTTGCGGTGGCTGGCCGAGCTTGAAACGCCCCTCGATTTGAACCGACACGATGACCGTGTCGCGACTGACCCGATGAAATTCGCGAAGCAGCGCCAGGCGATGCTCACTGGCACTCACGTGGCGGAACAATTGCAGGCAACAAATACAGTCCACCGCATTTTCCGACAGCCCGATGGTAAACGCCGAACTCGGAAAGGTCTTGACCCGTTTGAGCAACGCACCGCCATGGTGGGTAAGCGCGTGTTCGAGCATGTCCGGCGATGGATCCGCCGCCAGGATCACCCGGTTGGCATGTTCGGCCAGTACCGGCCAGTACCGCCCTGCCCCACACGCCACATCCAATACCAGCCCTGGCTCACCGGCCACTTTCAGGGCATTGCGCACCATATGCTCATCACGCCAGAACGCCAGGCGCAGCCGTCGAGGCGCCGGCTGGCAGCAGACTTGTGCATGCTCCTGGTCGTGATGCCTGGCGAACTCAAGCTCGACGGTGGATGGGGATAGCCCGGACATACGAACGGCTCTTGGAAAATGGATAGATGACAGATTAAACGGCGCTGCGTGAAAAAAAGGTGTAGGCGATCACTCCCGCGCCAACACACCGTCAATCACCGCGCCACGACAACCGGCGAACAGATCCAGGTCCCGGTTATAAACTTTGCTGTTGACCTCCAGCAAGCCGAGCATCGAGTGAAACAGGTTGTCCTGGCTCAAGGGCTTTTCCCGGCTCATCTGCAGGCAATGGGTGTCCACTGCGAAGGATTTCTGATAGCTGTCGGAAAACCAGGCGAGCATCGCCACATGCTTCTGCTGCTCCGGGGCAAGCATGTAGGGCGTGCCGTGGAGAAACAGGTTGTATTCGCCCAGGGACTCACCGTGGTCCGACAGGTACAGCATGGCCGTATCGACCTTGTCCTGGTTGGCCCGCAGCAGATCGATCAGGGTCGAAAGCACATGGTCGGTGTACACCAGCGTATTGTCGTAACCGTTGACGATGCTTTCGCGGCTGCAATTGTTCAGCGCATTGCTTTCGCAAACCGGCGTGAAATGTTCGTACTCCTTGGGATAACGCTTGAAGTACTCAGGCCCGTGACTGCCCATCTGGTGCAGCACCAGCACCGTGTCCTTGTCCAGGGTGTCGATGAAATGCTGCAGCCCCTGGAGCAGGATTTCATCCCGGCACTCGCTGTTGGCGCACAGGGTCGGGTCCTTGAGATTGCTCACATCCTGCTGGGTAACCCGGTCGCAGGTCCCCTTGCAACCAGACTGGTTGTCCCGCCAGATCACCTCCAGGCCGGCGCGCTGGAGTACATCCAGCAGGCCTTCCTGATTCTTCGCTTTGCTGGCGTCATAGTTCTTGCGGCCCATGTTGGAAAACATGCAGGGCACCGACACGGCGGTTTCGGTACCGCAGGAATGCACATCCGTAAAGGCAATCAGGCCGGCTTCATGATCCAACTTCGGCGTGGTGTCGCGCTTATAGCCGAGGATGCCGAAGTTCTCGGCCCGAGCACTCTCCCCGACCACCAGTACAGTCAGGGACTTGCGGGCGTGGGCCTGCCAGGCCGGATTGCGACTGGCATCCTCGCCCAGCTTGACGAACGGCTGCTTGGCCGACACGACCTGCTCACGCAGGTAGCTGACCGAAGCGCCAATGTAGTTGCTCGGCACGATCATCAGACGCAATTCGTGATGGTTGCGGAACAGGGAAGACAACCCTTGGTAATTCGCCAGGGCGACCACGCCAATCATCGCAGCCGAAGCCACACCGACCATCAGCTTACTTAACAACTCTTTGGGCCAGCTACGGTACTTGATCGGTGTCTTGAACAATAACCAGGAAGGACAGACGCCAAGTAGCCCGAGATAGGCAAATAACTTCAGCGACAACAAGTCACGGACTTCGGTGGCATTGGTCTCGGCAAAGTTGCGCAACATGCCGACGTCGATCAATACACCGTATTGGGCCATGAAATAAGCCACACCGGCGCTGATCAGGAACATCAGCATCAGCACGGGTTTGAGCACCGGCCGGAACGCCAGGAGCGTCAACACCAGGTTGAATGCGCAGAAAACCATCACGCCAAAGGCCGCGCATATCAGCAGACCCCGACCGTCAGCCGCCGTGATCGTCAGCAAGTGCTGCCAGAGGATGACGTTGAAGCCGACTAACAAAAAGGCACTGGCGATCAGCGTCACCCACTCGGGGCGCACGGCTTTAATGGTCAGCATGATGGTGGGCGTTTTCCTGAAAGTTGCTCTTTGGAGAAGAAGTGCCTAAGGAAAGTGTGAAAAATTCGTTTCCTACGGCAGCACAAACTTTAGGCAGCCCACCATCAATTTTTCGTGAAAAAGTTGCTATTAAATTATTATTTAATCGACAAACCTGACGCAGTCGTCAGGCTTGATTCAGGTACCAACGCCAGTCCTGCTCCCCCACCTCGCCCATGAACTGACGGTATTCGGCGCGCTTGACCGCCAGGTAGACGCCAAGGAATTCGCCACCGAAGGCTTCTTGCGCCCAGGTCGAAGCCTCGAGCGTGCGCAGGGCGGTGAGCCAGTCAGTGGGCAGCAAACGGGCCGCTTGTGCATAACCATTGCCTTCAACGGGCGCAGCGGGATCGCACTGTTCCCGTATGCCGCGATGGATGCCGGCCAGCATCGCCGCAGCCGCGAGGTACGGGTTGGCGTCGGCGCCACAGATGCGATGCTCGATGTGCCGGGAGAAGGCCGGCCCGCCTGGCACCCTCAGGCTCACGGTGCGGTTGTCCACCCCCCAGGTCGCCGTCAGGGGTGCATAACTGTTGCTCTGGAATCGCCGGTAGGAATTGGCGTTCGGGCAGAACATCAGCAACGAATCGAGCAGGGTGTCGAGCATCCCGCCGATGGCCCAGCGCAGCAACGGTGCGCCATCGGCGGCCTCGCTGGCGAACAGGTTAGTGCCCTCGCAGTCCGCCAGGCTGACGTGCATGTGCATGCCGGAACCCGCCAGATGCTCGAATGGCTTGGCCATGAAACACGCCACCATGCCATGTTTATGCGCCACGCCCTTGACCAGTCGCTTGTAGCGCACCGCTTCATCCATGGCTTGCAACGCATCAGTGCGGTGTTCGAGGGTGATTTCCACCTGACCCGGGGCGTATTCGGAAATGGCCGTGCGAGCCGGGATGCCCTGGAGCTTGCAGGCGGCATAAAGATCCGCCAGGAACGGTTCGATCTGCTCCAACTCGCGCAAACCGTAGACCTGGGTGGCGCGCGGCCGACCACCATCGGCATCCCGCGCCGGTTGCGGCCGGCCCCGGCTGTCGCGTTGCGCGTCCAGCAGATAAAACTCCAGTTCCGCCGCCATCACCGGGTAATAGCCGTCGGCCTGCAACCGCTCGATTACCCGGCTGAGCAGATAACGCGGGTCGGCAATGGCCGCCGGCAGGCCCTCCTGGGGATGCATGGCGACCTGCACCGCAGCAGTGGGAATCAACCGCCACGGCATGCGCTGCAAACTGCCGCTGATGGGGTAGGCCCGGCAGTCGATGTCACCGACTTCCCATACCAGCCCCGAGTTTTCCACATCGTCGCCATTGAGGGTTAGCCCAAGGATCGTGCTCGGCAGCGGACGGCCGCTTTCATAAACCCCCAGTAGCTCATCGCGGTGCAGCAACTTGCCCCTGGGCACGCCGTTATTGTCGAGGATAAAAAGTTCGAACAGTTCAATGTCCGGGTGCTGGGCCAGGAACGCCCGGGCTTGTTCAACGGGCGCGAACGCAGGATTGGCAATGCTCATGAGAATGCTCGTATTTTCATGTCGGACGGGCACCAAGGTGCCGTCAGTCTGTACCCGCAATGAGCGGACACTGTGAAGTGATCAACAGGAAATACGGACATCCGGAGGACGGGCATGGCGGCAATGCCAGAGGGCCCAGAAAGCCAGTTCGGAGGGCAGCGCAGAAAGTGACGGGACGAAGGCAGGCGTGAGTCGACCGACCGGACCGACCGCGGCGGATGCTGGATAAAGGAGTGCTGCGGGCCGACCGTCCATAAGCGCATCACAGTAAACACACCCCCGCGAGCGTCCCACGTCGCCCCGCGCCGTTAAACCTGGATCTGCTGGAGCGTGGATGGGAATTCGCTAAACAATCTTCCTCGCAACGAAAGACGATCTGTTCGTCGTATTCCCTACATTATCTGTCCCGTTCCCGACAGCGAAACAGCCTCCACGGCATTCACTTGGGACCATCGTTCCGTTAGGATCACGGATCTTGTTTGCGCAAGATCCGCGCAAGGAGCACAGCGAGAAGCAACGGATGCTAAACAGTAACGCCCTCAGAAAGCTCGATATGCAAGACCTCATGGTGTTTAGCGCCGTGTATGAACAAAGCAGTGTCAGCGGCGTGTCCGAGGCATTGTGTGTCAGCCAGTCAACGGTGAGTTACTGCCTGAAGAAACTGCGGACCTGTTTCAAGGACGAGTTGTTCATCAACACTCGCACCGGCATGCGCCCGACGTTCAAAGCCGAGGGCATGTACGATCATGTGCGCACCATCTTGCAAAGCATCAACTTGTGCCACGCCGGTGCTGGCTCACCCATGCCTCGAACGGGCGATCGGGACCTGCACCCGGCTGACGCCTGAGCCTCAATTGTCGAGGATAGCCTTCGCGTAGCAGCCGCGATCCATATCGACGGTTTCCACACTGAACTGCACGCTGAGGCCGGCCGGCCACGGCCCCAGATCCTGGATCACGGTCAACAGGCTTTCCCCCAACTGCTTCTTGATTTCCGGCGAACGACCACTCAACAACGCTAGCTGCACGTGCACGAAACCACGCTCGCCCAGGCCGGTGCCCACCCGGAAATGCTCGACCTTCACGGCCCGGCTCTTGATATCCGTCTCCGCGAACTGACCGGACGCCACCAGCGCATTATTCAAGCGCAGCAACGCGACGTCGGCGTTCAGCTCGGGCAGGTTGGCGGTGTACTCGATGTGCAGGTGAGGCATGTGTTCGACTCCGGTTCGAAATGTGACGACGTGAATTCAGCCGACGCAACCATACGCCTAGTTGCCGCTCAAGCACAGAACCCTGTGGCGAGGGGTTTAGCCACCCGGTATCTGAGCCGCCCCCAAGACTCCGCGCTCACTCATGAACGCTTCCAGCCGGGACCGTAACCAACGCTCCGCCGGGTCAGTGTCGACATGGCTCAGCCAGACCATGGACAGGTCCAGGGTCGGGGTCTTGAACGGAAAAGGTTCGCTGAACAACTGGCCCGAAGCAGCCATGGCGACGGCGGTATAATCCGGCAGGCTGGCGATCATATCGGTGCCGGCCAGCAGCGCCGGCAACGCGCTGTACTGCGGCACGGACAACACCACCTGACGCTTGCGACCGATCTCGGCCAGCCATTCGTCAGCGAATCCGGCCACGTTCGCGGTATGGGATACCAGCACATGGGGCCGCGAACAATATTCGTCCAGGGTCAGCGGCGTCTGCGAGGCATCAGCCCGCAACACGCAAGGCTGGATGTGTCGCAAAAGTTTTCGCTTGGCGTTGGCCGGCAGACCGCGGGTCTGGCTGATCCCCACGGTGATGTCGCCGGACGCCAGCAAATCGGGAATCCTCCAGTAATCGACGTGCTGGACCACGAACACCACCTGCGGTGCTTCCTGGCGCAGGCTGCGCAACAGCGGTGGCAACAGGCCGAATTCGACATCGTCCGACAGGCCGATACGAAACGTCATGTTGCTGCTGGCCGGGTCGAAATCGTGGGTCAGGCTCAGGGCCGCCGACAGCGAGTCCAATGCCGGCGACAAGTGCTGGATGATCTCCTCCGCCCGCGCCGTGGGCTCCATGCGATGGCCGACGCGAATGAACAGTGGATCGTTGAACCGCGCGCGCAATCGGTTGAGGGCCGAACTGATGGCTGGCTGGCCCAGGAACAGTTTCTCTGCCGCCCGTGTCACATTGCGCTCAAGCATCAGCGTTTCGAAAACCACCATCAGGTTGATGTCAGCTTTGCGCAATTCGTTGCGGTTCATCCTTTTGCTCCCGGTTCGAGTCAGTTCGAGCGAACGCTGTCATTATCGGCAATATCTCATAACCATTGGAAACGTATTTCCGATAGCGAAAACTTTCAGCTTGGCTAGGCTTTCGACGACATGTTCAAAAACATGTCTTGAATGAGTCAATCGCAGGGAGCGAACCGATGTACTTTGAAATCTACAGACAGACCCGAGGCACCCAGAGCAGCGGCAAAGGCCAATGGCGCTGGCGCTTGCGCGCGGGTAACCACGAAACGATCGCCAGCGGTGAATCCTATGTGAACAAGGCGGACTGCCTGCACGTCATCGGGCTGATCAAGAACGTCCAGGGCGAGACGCCAGTGAAGGAAATCTGACACAGCGTCGTGCCATTACCGCCCCATCAGCTGCTTCGCCGGGCCTTGCCTGTCGAGCAGCTTGTTGTGGCCTCATCCCTATCCCACAGCGAGCATTGCGCGATGGCTACCCATGATTCTCCTGTCAACTTTGCCCAGAAATACGCCCTGTTCCAGGATCAGTGGGCCCCCAAGGTCGTGGCTGAAATGAACGACTACCAGTTCAAGGTCGCCCGGCTCGAAGGCGATTTCGTCTGGCATTCCCACGCCGACACCGATGAAACCTTCATCGTGCTGGAAGGCGAGCTTCGTATCGATTTTCGCGACGGTGCGGTGACCATCGGCCCTGGCGAGATGTACGTCGTCAAGAAAGGCATCGAACACAAGCCCTGGGCCGCACAGGAAGTAAAAGTGTTGTTGATCGAACCGCGTGGGGTCATCAACACGGGGGAAACCCATGAGCGAACGGCAGACAACGATGTCTGGATCTGAGGTCGACCTCCGCACGCTCATCGGATGGCGAATCAGCCTTTCGACGCGCGCTCCGTTGGGGCCGATGCCTGGGCATCCCGATCACCTGCCCACACTGTCGGGCGTCGGCCGCGCCAGGGCATCGCACGTTCCAACTGTGCCGCCAATTGCAGCAGCAGGTCTTCACGACCAAAACCCGCTCCGAATTGCAGCCCGATGGGCAGGCCGCTCTGCGCGTCATGAACCAGGGGCACGGACATGGCCGGACAACCGCTGACGTTGAATACCGCGGTGAACGGCGAGTAGTTGAATACCCGGGCCATCCACTCGCGCCCGCTGAGTCGCTCCTGGCCGGCGTTGTATTCCCCAATCAATGGGGCGACGTCTGGCAGCGTGGGAGTCAGCAACACGTCGTAATCGGTGAGCATTTGCCCCATGTGCCGGGTCACCAGGTTTCGATTGTGCATCGCACCCAGCAACTGCATGGCGCTCAACCCCTGGCCCATGCGGTACAAGGCAAGCGTAGCCGGCTCCAGGGTGCTGGCATCGATCGGACGTCCGGTCGCACTCGCGAGAGCGTCGATCCAGGCTGCGGTATTGCTGGACCAGAAGCAGGCATTGAGGTCGACGAATGCTTCCCAGCTCAGTCCGATATCCGCAGGTACGGGAATGACCCGATGGCCGAGGGTTTCAAGCATCTTGCATACCTGGTCGAGCGCTTCATCCACTGCGGGTGCGTTCAACTGGCCGTTCAAGGCCCGATGCTGCACGGCAATGCGCAAGGGTTCGGGGTCGCGCTCCAGCAAAGAGGCATAGCGTTCGGCCGGGGGCGCCACGTGAAACGGGTCGCCTACGGCAGGACCGTGCAGGCAGTCCAGCAAGGCCGCGGAGTCCCGCACCGTCCTGCTCAACACACCGTGTACCGCCAACCCGGACCACACTTCGTCGACATCAGGCCCCATGGGCAGGCGACCACGGCCAGGCTTGAGGCCGAACAAGCCAGTGGACGCGGCGGGCACGCGAATGGAGCCGCCGCCATCGGTGGCATGGGCGACGGGAACCGCTCCAGCCGCCACCGCAGCGGCCGAGCCGCCACTTGAACCACCTGTGCTGCGCGCCAGGTCCCAGGGATTACGAGTCGGTCCATCCACACGATTCTCGGTGGTGGTACTGGCTGCGAGTTCCGGCGTGGTGGTGCGCCCCAGGGGCAACAGGCCTGCCCGACGCAACCGCAGCGTCAATTCGGAATCCGCCGGGGCAACGCACCCCTCGGCCAGACGGCTGCCCAATTCATTACGACGATTGCGCACGGTCAACCCCAGGTCCTTGACCAGCAACGGTACGCCCAAAAAAGGCCCCGACTGGGGTGCTGGCTCATCCTCCCAGACCTCGACGACCGCGTTGATGCGGGGATTGACGGCATCGATTGCCGCTAACGCGGCGCTGCGCACCTGCTCCTGGCTGACTTGGCGATCCCTGATCAACTGCGCCAGACCTACAGCATCCTGTTCGGCGTATTCAAAGCGATTCATATGACCTCCTACCCAGACCGAAATACCAAATAGTATCGAACGATACTAGTTAGTATCATGCAATACCATGTAGTATCCATGTCAAGCAGAAATCACAAGCCTCGGAGAACACCTTGAAACTCATTCACCCTGAACGCATCGCGCAGCTACCGCCGCGTGAACGCATCATCGATGCCGCGCATGCGCTGTTTGTCGAACAAGGCATTACCCGGGTGACCGTGGACGCCATCGCCGCCCTCGCCGGCTCGACCAAAATGACCCTGTACCGGCATTTCGAAACAAAGGATGTGTTGGTGCTGGAATGGCTGCGCTTGCTCACCGCCCAGTACAGCAGGGTGCTCGACGACCTCGCCGCGCAATGGCCAGGTCAGCCGATCCAGCAATTGCTGGGTTTCAGCCAATTCATCGCGCAGGATCTGGCTCGCGCCGGCTACCGCGGCTGCTCCTTCACCAATTGCCTGGCCGAACTGGCCGACCCGCAACATCCGGCACGGCAACTGATCGAGGCGCACAAGCAACGTCAGTTCCAGCGGCTGGTCGCTCTATGCCAGGAGGCAAAGTTGCCCGACGCCCAAGCCATCGCCCGCGAGCTGACGTTCCTGCTTGAAGGGGCCCAGGTTGTCGCCCAGAACAAAGGGGTGAGCAACGTGGCGGAACACCTGTTGCACATGATCGGAAAACGTCTAGGGGTTGAGGTGCCGGGCAGTCAGTCGTACTCGGCTTCCTGATGCTCGCCCAACAGGCGCCGCTGGCGAGGTGACGCGGCCGCCAGCACGGCCGGGTTGAATTGCCAGTGCAGGTAAGGTGAGAACTTCTGCGCCACCATGCGTCGGCCATAGTGCACTTGCAGCAGGTAACGTGTGCGGTCGGCAGTCCGGTTGTCGCTGCCGGCATGCCATAACTCGCTGCGCAGCACCAGCACATCACCAGCCCGACACAACACCGGCTGCGCAGTACGCCCCAACCACTGGCTTTCACCCGCCACGGGCGCCCGTCCCGCCCGGTGGCTGCCGGGGATGACACGGGTTGGGCTCAGGTCGGCATCGATGTCATCAAGGTAGAACTGCGCGGTACAGATCTGCATCGGCAACTCGAAGGCGGGGTCGGCCAAGAGGCTCGGTGGCAGCGCCATCGGCAGATAGTCCAGGTGCAGCGGTGCCCCGATAAAACCGGGATGGCAACGCCAGGCGGTCTGGCCGATGACATGACAGTCATCCCCCAGGGCCGCCTCGGCCAGTTCGATCACGCCGTCCACCTCCAGAAATGGCAGCCAGAACGGGTCACGGTTGAAAACGCATTTGTAATGGTCGATGACACCGCTGTAGTCCCAGTGCCGGGGTTTGAGCTGGTCGATTGCCTGGCGCAGCGCCACGATTTGCGCGGCATTCAATGCTGCCGGCAGCAGCACGAAACCGTCCTGATGCAGAGCCCGCAGGCGGTCGCGGGTGAGCGCCGCCTGGGACTTGCGAGTGGACACGGTCGTGCCCGACTCAGGTGCGGAAGCGGCCGGTGAGTTCCGCCAGGCTCTTCGACAGATTGGACAACTGCCGGCTGGCCTGCATGCTCTGGGCGGAATTCTCTGCCGCTTCGTTGGACAGGTCGCGGATGTCGGAGATGTTGCGGGCAATCTCCTCAGTGACGCTGCTCTGCTCTTCACAGGCGTTGGCAATCTGCGCGGCCATGTCGTTGATCCGCTGTATCGAGCCACTGGTGCCGCTGAGCACCTGATCGACGCCCGCGGCGCGCTCGACGCTGTCACGGGCCTTGTCGCTGCCGGCTTGCATGGCCTGCACCGCCTTTGCCACCCCGCTCTGCAGCCGCTCGATACGTACCTGGATGTCCTTGGTCGAATCCTGGGTACGTGCCGCCAGGGCCCTGACTTCATCGGCCACGACGGCAAAACCGCGGCCCTGCTCGCCAGCCCGCGCGGCCTCGATGGCGGCGTTCAGCGCCAGCAGGTTGGTCTGCTCGGCGATACCACGAATCACCTCGAGGACAGCACCGATGCTGGAGGTTTCCTGGGCCAATGCGCCGATGGTACCCGAGGCGCTTTCCACCTCCTGGGCCAGTTGGCGAATCGACTCAACGGTGCTGCTGACCACTTCGGCGCCGTCGCGGGACTGGCTGCTGGCTTGTTTCGCGGCGTCCGAGGCATTCACGGCACTGTGCGCCACTTCATGCACCGCCGCGCTCATCTGGGTGGCGGCGGTACTGACCTGATCGAGCGCCGCATGTTCGCTGCTGATCAGTTGATCATTGGTCGCCGCCATACTGGCCATGGTGCGGGCCGCGGCATCGACCTCCCCGGTCACCCGGCCCACCTCGGCAATCAGCGGCTGGAGCTTGTCGAGGAAACGGTTGAAAGCACTGCCAAGCTGCCCCAACTCGTCAGCCGAACGCACTTCAAGGCGCCCCTTCAAATCACCGCCGCCCTCTGCAATCTGCTCGACGCGGTGAAGCAATCGACGCATGGGATGCAACACCACCAGCGGCAGGGCAAAAACCAGCAGGATGCACCCCAGCAGGCCGATCAACAAAATGCCGCCCTGTTGCCGCCCCACCGCTTCGCCATGGTCGATCGCCGCCTGCCCCTCGTTAAGCGACGCCTGGTCTTCCAGCTCGCCCAGCTTGTCGATGGCATCGCGCATGGTGTCAAACCGCTTTTCGCCGTCGCCGAAACTGAGGGCGCTGGCCGCCTGCGGATTGGTCGCGGCCTGCTCGACCACTTGCCGCGAGAGCTGCGCCCACTGGGCAAAACTGTCATCGAACTGTTTGACCAGCGCCAGCGCCTCGGCCCCCGGCTGCATCGCCGCGTACTTGTGCACGCGATCATAGGCCTGCTTCAGATTCTCGGCATGGCTGGCGCGCAGTGCCTGCACATGGTCACCGGCACTGCCGACAAGCAGGCTGCGCTCGGCCACAAACGCCTGGTAGAGATCGCGGTCGGCATTGAGCAGCAGGCTGATGGCCGGCAGATAACGCTTGGTCAATTCCGTACTGGAGTCAGTCACCTGATCGATGCCACGCACACCCGACCAGCCCATCAACACCAACAGCAACGCCAGGAAAGCGATTGGCAGGGTGATTTTCCAGCGAAAGCCCAAGTCGGCAAAGAACCGCAGCATGGGAACTACTCCTTTACGGGGTTTGATTTGCCTATCGGCAGGCATACCTTGAGCTATAGACCATTAGTCCAATTGTCACAAAGAAGTGACAGAGGGATTGAGGACTTTACGTAACACCGAGCGCAGGCCCGAGGCCACATCGTCTTGCGCCTTTGCCTACTCCTTCCGCGCCAGGGCTCGATCCACTCCAACTTTAGGCACACCGACCGCAAGATGCTAAGCTGCCGCCCGGCTGGCCTGGCTTGCGAGAGGTACCTCATGGAATTGGTGATTCATAGCTATTGCCTGAAAGGCGCACGTCAGGAGCCTTTGCTTCCTCCCGTTTCCTTGACACCGACCTCGTCGACCCTGACGGTCGCCGAGCTCATTCGTCTCACCGTTGCCGAACAGATCGCCGCGCTGTCGGTCCAGCACTGTCTGGAACAGGCGGCCATGCGCGAGGTACTCGATCGCCAGTACCTGAGCGAGCGGGACATCCGCCGGCAAGCGAGTGAAGGCGCAATCCTCATGCCGCAAGCCAAGGCATCCCCCCAACTGGATGTCGACGTCGAGATCGAGCGCGCCTTGAAGGGCTTTGAAACCCGCGCATTCCGCGTCCTGCACAATGGCGTCATGCTGCAGAACCTGGATGACCTCATCGAGGTGAGTCCCCCTTCCACGATTGCGTTTATCCGTCTGATGCCGCTGATTGGCGGTTGACTCCTGTCGTTCATTTCTTCGGAACCCCTCATGCCATCACGTCGTCCTGTGACCGACCAAGCCATACGCCTCGCAGCACTGGGGGCCTTCTGCGACAGCGCGTTGGATGCCTATCCCGAGCTCAGTCGATATGACGAATTCGAACTCGATTTCTGGGATGGCATCGACTTCCTGCGGATTGCCGATGACTGGGTCAGGCAGCAGCCACAGGAAGGCGCCAGGGCACTGGCGGACGGTTTTGTGTTCCCGACTGTCTGGGACGACTTGAAGGACCGCCGCGACCAACAGCGCTACGGCCTGCAATATCGCCTCTGCGATGCGTGGATCACTGCCCACCCCGATGCCTACGCACTGGAGCAGATCGGTGCGCGACTGCGGCACATGCTGCAATTTGCTTTCGAGGACAGCGACTACCCACTGCCCACCGATGACGACGACCCGGCCTATTACCGAAGACGTCCGGAACACGCCTGGGCCTTTCCCGATGTGTCGGATTGCATCAACCGCCTGAGCAACTACCCGCCCACCCCCGCCTGGCAGACGTTCGCCGAATGGTTGCTGGACGGCAGTTGGAACCGTGTGCAACCTCCTTCCCCGCCTGATGAAGAGCAAAGGAGAGTCGCCGACGCGTATATCTACGTGCACAAGGACATCGGGCGTATTGCTTTAGGCCTGATGGAAACCGGCCGGCTCGATTACCCTCGCTTCGTCCGGGCGGCCAACACCTGGGGTCGCGCCATGATGTTCTATACAGACGACACGGGGCTCGACAGTGATGACGTGGCACTGAATCGGTACGCCGATGAAGCGTTCGACGAGGACAACCCAGATGACGAAACCCCTGACGACGAGGCCGAGCAATCTCAGCACGAAGATCCCCCGATTGAAGAGTCGGCCGACGTACCACCTGAACTGGCGAACTTCACCGTTCGCTATGTCGAGGACGCCCTGGCCGGATTACCCGATAATGCCGAGAAACTGGCCGACACCTTCCATTCGGTGGAGGTCTGTCAGACCCGCTGGGTGCTGCAGGCGCTGGCGGTCGTCGAACGACTGGGCATGACTCCCGACACCTTTCATGACGTCTTCGGCCATACGGCCGCGGTGCTCGAACGTTTCCTGTCGCTCCAGGCATTGCCCAGGGAGCAATCGGCAGAGCTGCTCGCGTCGCTGGCCGGTTTTTCAAGAAATACCCTGCTGACCGCCCTGCCCTACGCCGGGCATGCCAGCCGAGTGGTACTCGACGCGCTCGGCTGGGGGGATCTGCAAACCTTCCAGCGGGAATACCTGAGCATCGCCCTCGCACCGCAGTCCGGCTGGGGCAGCGACCTGCCCAATACGCTGGATGAAACCGTAGGTGTGGTGGACCGCTACCTGCTGGACAAGGCGCTGGCCGAGGCCGACCCGCAGCACCTGCACGACTACCTCGCCGCGCTCGCCCCCTCGCACTGGGCGTTTCCCGAAACCCGCGTGCTGCTCGACGCCTACCAAGGCATCGGCCGTCCCGCACTGGAAAAGAAGTTGACCCGCCACGCTCAGTCGGCAATGCGCATCTATGGGGTCTTCCCCGTCACGCATTCGGACGACGTACGCCAGCGCTACCTGACGCTCAAGAAATTGCATAAGGAGGTACATAAGTACGGCGCTCAACGACAGGCCAACTCCCACGCAGCGATTCAGGCGGGGCTGGAAAATCTGGCACGTGTGGCCGGTTTTCCCTCGGCGATTCGCCTGGAATGGGCCATGGAATCGGAAATCGCCGAATCCGCCCTGACAGCCGCCACCGTCGATGGCTATGACGTCACGCTGGTGATCGAGGGCTTGTCGCCCACGTTGCGCGTCAGCAAAGCCGGCAAGACACTCAAGAGCGCACCGCCGGCGATTCGCAAAAACGCAGACTTCGTCGCCCTCAAAGCACAGCAGCTCCAACTCCAGGAACAGATCGCACGCTTCTGCCGCACCCTGGAAACGATGATGAGCAACGGCGAAACCCTGACCCCGGATGTCCTGAAAACCCTGTTGAACATGCCCGCCGTTCGCCTGCTGCTGGAACAGCTGATCGTGCAAGCCGATGACGCGGTGCTGGGCTGGCTTGACAGTGCAACGCTGACGGTGACCGACCTTGAAGGCCGTCAACACGCCATCGAACAGCACCTGCGCATTGCTCATCCTTTTCATCTGTTCGCGGCAGGACAGCTGTCGGCCTGGCAGAAAGAAGTCGTCAGCCATCGCCGCGTACAGCCGTTCAAGCAGGCCTTTCGCGAACTGTACCTGCTGACACCCGCCGAGCGCAGTACGCGCTTGTGGTCCAATCGATTTGTCGGCCACCGCCTGAAAGGCAAAGTAGCCGCGCGGTTGCTGCAGGTCCGCAACTGGTCGACCTCAAGCGTCGACGACATCTATTACGAGAGCAAGGAACACGGCATCTACGCCACGTTCAACTTTCTGGATACCGGCCATTACCTGTCAGAAACGGAACACTTCACCTTCGACACGATTGCGTTCTATCGCGACCAGAAAGCGCTGCCGCTTGAACAGGTACCGCCTCTGCTGTTTTCGGAAGTCATGCGTGATGCCGACCTGCTGGTTTCCGTGGCCCACGCCGCGGATGGCTACAGCACCAGTCACGAAACCCTGCAACGACGGGCCGAACTGATCGGCGAGCTGATTCAGGGGCTGGGACTGCAAAACGTCAGATGTGAGGGGCATTTCCTGCACATTACCGGCCAGCGGGCGAACTATCGCATTCACCTGGGCAGCGCAGCCATCCATATCGAACCCGGCAACTATCTGTGCATCGTGCCTGCCGGCGGCAGCGCTCCCGAGCTCTACCTGCCGTTCGCCGATACCGACAGGAAAATGACCGAAGTGCTGAGCAAGATGTTTCTGCTGCAGGACGACATGAATATCACCGACAGCCAGATATTGGAGCAGATACAGCGGGGGAGTTGATGGCGGGCTTTGTTCAGCAAACATACCCCGGCATCGGCGCCCTTATCGAGAGAAGGACCTTCAGCCACGGCCTTGCAATGGCTCCGCGACGCAGAGCCTATATTCGCTTGCTGGTTTTATCTCTTGGTGCAAGGATCTGGCTTTTCGCCAAAACATTTGGAGTTTCGCCGTGCTGGCTCAGTCTTCAATCTGGTTTTTTGTGGTTCCGTTTGCTATCGCAGCGGCTATTCCCGGGCCTGCTCAAGGCGCTCTGCTGGGCCAGGTGGTGTCTCGGGGTGCCAAATCGACCTTGCCGTTCATCATAGGCATGGTCTTGGGCAACGCCGTCTGGCTGCTGATCGCGACGCTTGGCCTTGCTGCGTTAGCCCTTCAGTTCGAGCAGGTCTTTGTCGCAATCAAGTGGCTTGGCGTTGCCTTTATTCTGTTCATCGCATGGAACCTATGGTCGAAAAATACCCATCAACCTCAAGCTCCTGCCCCGCGATCAGCTGGCCGAGGTTTGCTATCGGGTGCTTTGCTGACACTGAGCAATCCGAAAGCAGTGGTTTTTTTCGGTGCAGTCCTGCCCCACGCCTTCGATCTCACTGCGCTTTCCGTCCCAGAGGTCGTCTTCATCACCGCCCTGGGCATTGGGATTGATCTTACTGTCCAGATGGCTTATCTCCTCATGGCCTCTCGTATCAAACGTGCAGTGCAATCACCTAAGGCCATGAAACGCCTGAATCGTACCTCTGCAGGTGTTATGACAGGATGCGCAGGGTGGATGGCCATTTCCCGGTAATCGTCAGAGGGCGTGAGCCAGAATCCCTGAATTTGCCCTAAATCAAACGCCAGAAACGAAAAAGCCCCTGAAATGTTCAACCATTTCAGGGGCTTAGTCGTATTCAATAATGGCGGAGAGATAGGGACGTCCAGAATCGAACGCTGCAGCCCGCCAAAACCAACAAACACAGGCAGTTTTGAGTATTTTGCTACAAAACTCTGCTACAAAATGACGTACCTCCTGCTGTTAGGTTTTTTTGGTATCACGAACTTTTTTCAGGGTGCTTGTCCAAGCTAGTTGAGCTCAACGACGCACCTATTATTTCATAATATTATCCAAGCTTAATTTTCCGCGACCATTAAAGCCATTGGCAAACCAAACACTAGACTTGGTAAGTAATCAATATTTATGGCTTAGTAATTACTCGCCAGATGAAAAACATCACCCCCTCAAAACAAAGCCCCCATCACCCAAGCTAAAAGTAACTTTTGTCTCTTGATTCGAGTACAAATTAACGAACAAAAAACCAGAATCCTCTCCACATATACCATAATAAAGAGCCACTTCAAAACCCTCATAAGAAGCGACTACCGGCGGACACTCTATAAAATTACCAAAAACTTCTATTAGAACCCTGACTCCATCACTAATACTAAAATAAACACCCTCAACCCCAGAACAAAAATAGCTAGCTAATTCAGGGTCAATCGAATCCATCCTTTGTGAAAAAATAAGCGAGCCATATTCTAACGGCTGCAGCACTGCCCCCTTTTCAAGCTGCAAAAAACTCTGTGAGAGCAGTACTGAGTCCGTATCCAAAGGGGAATGCTTTATATATAAATTATCAGATAATATTTTTGAAAATCCGTGCAACGCACACAGGGCACTCAAACACTTCTTAAAACTTATCGTTGATTCATTATTTTGTATATAGCACTCAGCCTTGGCAGGTGGAATCTGAACAAGGGTGTCCGCATTTTCATATTCAATTAGAAAGCCGAATTCTGCAACCGAGTCAAGGTACCTACTAGCCTCTAAGTATTTTGGAAGATGCTTGAGCCCTGAAACCAAATTCCCAAACCAAGACTCAATTGATGTCTTAAATTCAATAAATACATTTGAATCTATAGCGTTAACTTTAAAGCAAAAGCTTAAGAATCCATCTAGCGTCTCACCATCGACCGTTATCACCTTCTCCCCACCGACATAACTACTTTCAAATGTACAAAGAAAATGACGAGAATTCGCAGACACCAGATACAAAGAGCTTTGAACCTTTAAAACAGCAGGCTTTAGATATAGATATGAACCGGGACGTGATTGTTTGAACGCCTGAAAAATATCATTATTTATAAAATTTATTTTTGATGAGTCAATTTTGAATCCTTGGCCTGTCAGCCGATGATTTTCAATTTTGCCCTGTAATTCAGACGCAGCTTCACCGGTTGCAACAACTGAAAACCGGGAATCAGAAATGTTTTTGGCCGACAGTACGTGAGTGATAGCACCATCAACTACTGTCTTAACGCTGAAGCGTGGATCAAGCTTCTCTATTGCTTCGCTATAAGAATGATGAATGGACTGAACAGGAAATTCGAAAGGATTGACCATATTATTAAAATTGCACGTCAAAGCTCTAACCACTTCAGCACGAATACTATCAGCCAATTCAAACTGGGTCAGAGATTTGGTTCCAACCATAGTCATTGCACGTTTTTCAGCCTTAGCCTTCCACTCACAGAGTAGATCAACCGGATAGCGTGACTCATCCCGATCGATGATGATGGAGCAAGACCCGCAGAGCCAAATCCCATTCTTGTACGAGCTACGCTCTTCTTTCGTCTGATGTTTATTGTAGCGAGCAGCACCGGGGCCGGGAGCGGCAGCACAAATGTGAGCGGCGACACCGTTACCTGCATAATCGTTTCGCTTAAGATTCGAGCCTATGGTGTGACTCAGGCAATCAGGGTTGGAGCAGACACCTGCCGCCATATGTTGCAAAAGCAAACGTGTTGGCTTATCGAAATTATGGCGTGGATGCATATCAACAATCGACCCATCCGCCAAGATGACTTTGTCATTCTTTATTTTAACTTTGCTAAGCTTAGCCACCCCAACTCCTTGTAAAGATTAAATCTGGCTTTCAGTTAATTACTTGGCATGTTTACGCAAACCAAAGACGCTCTATTTGATTCCGATTATAAAGTAACGCCTAGCTCACAGGCCTACACCTCAAGCCGATCGAGCCTCTATTGCAATGGCTCACCTAAGCTTAACTGCCCTCGCTTTTGCAAATCATTGGCCAGCCAGAGTCCGGCTTTTGCCATTAAAAAGTAAGTAGCAGCAGTAAACCCAGCTTGAAAATTATCTATGGCATTTACTACCTTGCCATCCGAACTAATTTTTGCCTCCCTCACTGGCCCTTCATAACCGTGGATCATACCGACATCCACTTCAAACAAATCCACCAGCTCAAAATATTTATCCATATCAGACTGCATGATTTTATGATCGAGGTTGTGAGCAAAATGGTTTCTAATTTTATTTATATGCTTTAAAGCCCTTGCCAACTCAGCAGGCAAGCCAGAAGCTATCGATGTAGTTAGTCTTTCATTAAAATGGCGGAGAATTTCAGCACTCTTGCCTTTTCCACTAACGAAAAACTCAATATTTTCTGGAGAAATCCTTTCTTTCAAATAGACGCTTAAAAACCGCTCACATATCAGCTGCAGCCTTATCACGCAAATTCCATCATCACTTTTATTAAGAATATCGGCATACAAACTTGGATCAATAAATTTTATAAAATCGTGATTTACCTGAACATAAGTCATGTTTTTTTCTCGACGAGTTAAAATTTTTTATAAATTATGATGCCAGCAAAGCTTTTATTTTTTGTGCTATTTCGTCTGGATTGTCTTGCCACACAACATAAAGCTTGTCGCTCATCAAAAAATTATTATTGAGGATTTTTTCTTTATTTCCATGAATTAATGGCAGCAGTCGTTTGGTTCCACCAGAAATATCCCCATTGAGAACGGCGTTGATTTCCTTTTGCGGCCACGCTTTCACAACAGAGTTATCAGTCATTACCGCAATCACATATTGCGACTTAATAAGGGCTTTGTTGATTGTTTCGATAAGAGAATCACCCCACGCAATTTCCTTAGAGTCATAAAATGCATGAACACCAATTTTCGTAAGTGCTTCATACAACGGCTCCACAATGGCTGCTTTGTCTTCTGATGCATGACAGAGAAAAACATCGTACATTTTATATTCTTCCTTAATGGATTTTAAAAATTTAGGAGGGGTTTTATCATGCTCGGCCATTTTCAATATTAGTTTAACGTATGTTGGATCGTCTTTTCCTTTCACCATTGCGATAAAAGATAATCTACCATATATGTTATGCTTTAGTTTTCGCCCATCTTCCGTCAGCTCCACTTCGTCGGGATTAAGCTTTAGTATATCAATGAAACACTTACGCTCCGCCTCTTTTGGGTCTTGAATCCAGTGATATATCGCGGTACGGACTTTGTTTTTATACTCAGCAGGAATGTTTACTTTTTTATTTGTTATTAGCCCTGTCACTTCCTGCCGATCATATTTTGATTGAAGCCGACTCTTTTTTTCATTTACTTCAAAGCTGGCCCTCGAAAAAATATTGGCTAAATCTTCCCCAATGATTGTTCGTCCGTCGCTAATATGAGCGATTTCTCGGGGAAAATTCCTTTTCGCGGAAAGTGTTATATCATCAGCGTATCTTGAATAAATAAGACGATGGCTTCTAACATGTTTTATAGTTCGATTATCCAAAATACTGGCAACAATATTCGACACAACTGGAGAGGTTGCAGCACCTTGGGGAAGATAATTATTGAAACAGCAGATTTGAGCAATAACTGTCGCTACGTCCGGATGAATTTCGAAAGGCTTGGCGATGAAAACAGCACGAACCCTACCAAAATTAATTGAACCAAAAAAATCTTTAATATCTACGTTTAACACCCAGTTAGATTTTTTATGCAAAATGGCATTTTGAAGTATGCCCCTTCCTTTAATAAAACCCTGAACGCAAGGTTTGAACTCTAAATTCTCAGTCAAAAGCTCTGCCAACTTTTGCTGAACCACCCTCAATCCCTTTTGAGGTGAATCAATCTTACGAAGACCGCCACGTTTTTTGGGAATCTCAAAGGAATTATATTTTAGTTCATCTGCTCGCTTGTAGCAGATATAAAGAAGTTGTCCTTTTTTTACACCCAGAAGGTTGCAAAGAAGATCAAGAGAATCGAGCTTATGGATAGATCGACTTGGGGGATTCAGTAGCTTCAAGGCAGCCTCCGGCCTGTACGCTACCGGAGTAAGAAGCGGCACCCCCCGCTATTTACCTTACGCCCCGCGAGACTCATAACATTGCGAATCGATAGTCTCAGCGTAACTCACAGTAGCATATGTCCTTACATTAACGATCATTGCAGTGGTAGCACTGCATAGTTAAAGCTTGGAGGGGTGCCCTCGCCCTTTATGCCCGAAAGGCAAACACATGGCAATAGGACATTAGGACAAAGAGAGAAAAGCCAAAATAGACAAGTGGCTCCCCGGGTGTACCCAGTCAACCACCGGCAGCCAAGCAGGCACACCAGACACCCTCCAATACGTCTCAACGGGTCCGGCCGCACCTTCCCCGGTCGACACCCTTTCACAAACCATAGACGGCCACAGAGGGTAACGGCTGATGGACAGGGCGTTAACACTCATAACTCAATCGAAAAAGGACAGACGAAAAAAAACAGCGATTTATTCGCTGTGGTTTGCAAAACCTGCTGCAAACCACTGCTATAAATCGCTGTTTCTTAACCTTCGCAACTCATTGATTTACAAAGGTTTTTTAAATATGGCGGAGAGATAGGGATTTGAACCCTAGGTACTGTCGCCAGTACAACGGATTTCGAATCCGTCCCGTTCGGCCACTCCGGCATCTCTCCAGTGGCGCGCATCATACCAGCACATTCGCCGGAAGCGAACCCCCGAGCGAATTTTTTTCCGTGCTATCAGATGCTTGCGTCGATTACAGCGGCACACCCAGGCGTTGGGCAACTTCTTCGTAGGCTTCGATGACGTCACCGAGGCCCTGGCGGAAGCGGTCCTTGTCCATCTTCTTCTTGGTGGCCTTGTCCCAGAGACGGCAGCCGTCCGGGCTGAATTCGTCGCCCAGGACGATGGAGCCGTCGCTGAACACGCCGAATTCAAGCTTGAAGTCCACCAGCAGCAGGCCAGCATCGTCGAACAGCTTGCTCAGCACTTCGTTGACCTTGAGGGACAGTTCCTTCATGCGCGCCAGTTGCTCGGCGGTGCCCCAGCCGAATGCCACGACGTGGGATTCGTTGATGAACGGGTCGCCCTTGGCGTCGTCCTTCAGGAACAGCTCGAAGGTGTAAGGGTTGAGTTTCATGCCCTCTTCCACACCCAGGCGCTTGACCAAGCTGCCGGCGGCGTAGTTACGCACGACGCATTCCACCGGGATCATGTCCAGTTTCTTGACCAGGCACTCGTTGTCGCCCAGCAGCTTGTCGAACTGGGTCGGCACGCCGGCGGCTTCGAGTTTCTGCATGATGAAGGCGTTGAACTTGTTGTTCACCATGCCCTTGCGGTCGAGCTGTTCGATGCGCTTGCCGTCGAACGCCGAGGTGTCGTTGCGAAACAGCAGGATCAAGCGGTCGGCGTCGTCGGTCTTGTAAACCGATTTGGCTTTGCCGCGGTAGAGTTCTTCACGTTTTTCCATGATGGGCTCCGCTTGCTAAGTAGATGGGCTAGGCGATATGTCGCCAGTCGAGCCCTGAATCTTGATCGGCCAGTTGCAGCCAGTCCGGGTCGCACCCGAGGGTGTCGACAAAACATTGCCGGGCCAGCTGCGGCAGGTTGTTCTTGCTGCTCAGATGGGCCAGGACCAGGTGTTGCAGGCCTTGCCAGCCCAACTCGGCCACCAGGTACGCCGCCTGGTGGTTGTTCAAATGTCCGCGCTCCCCGCCCACCCGTTGCTTGAGAAAGTAGGGGTAATAACCACGGGCCAACATGTCGCGACAGTGGTTGGATTCGATCATCAACGCATCGAGATCCCGATAACTGTCCATGACCCTGTCGCAATACGACCCCAGGTCGGTCAACAAGCCGAAACGCCGCTCGCCGTCGCTGAATACATACTGCGTCGGCTCCCGGGCATCGTGGGCCACGCTGACCACGTCGATGTCCAGGGCGCCAATACGCAATCGCTCGCCACCGACCACGAAGCCGGCTGGCTCGATGGGCTTGCGCAGGCCTTCCGACGTTCCCCGACTGAGGTAGACCGGCAGATTGTAGCGCCGGGACAGCAAACCCACGCCATGCACGTGGTCGGCATGTTCGTGGGTCACGAGTATCGCGCTCAGTTGCGCCGGATGCACACCCAGGCGCAGCAGGCGTTTCTCGGTTTCCCGCAAGGAGAAACCACAGTCGACCAGCACATACGTACCGGCGCTGGCTACCAGCGTGCCGTTCCCTTGGCTACCGCTGCCGAGAACGGCAAAACGCATCGGATCAGCCCAGGTTGTCCTGAATCATACCCAGCACCTTGCGGGCCACTTCGGCCGGCGCCACGGTGTTGATGTTTTTCTCCACGGTCACCTGGACGTTGTCGCCCACCTTGCTCAGGCGAACCTGATAGCGCTCGGCGCGGGCTTCGATTGCTTCCTTGTCCGGCTTGCCGCCGAACAGACCACTGAAGAAGCCGGGCTTCTCGTCTTTCTTCTCGGCTTTTTCGGCGAGGTTGATGTAGTAAAGACCCAGGCTGCGGTTGATGTCCTCAACCCGCCATTCGCCCTGTTCCAGCGCACGACCAACGCTCGACCAGGCACGGTCCAGGTCGGAGCCGACGTTGAGCACCGGGTTGCCGCTGCCGTCTTCGGTCAGGCTGACACGGCTCGGCGTGTCGAAATCCCGGGAAGCCAGCATCGAAACCGAACCGCCCTGCTCTGCGGAACGGGTCATGCTGGCAAGCATGTCGTCCACCAGCGCGGCGTCGAGACCGGTATTCACCGAACGGTTGGTGAACGCCACGTCGGCGGTGCTGCCGGCAGGACGTTCGGCGCTGACCACATAGATTTCACTGGTATTGCGCTGTACGCCCGGCTCGATACGCACCCGCACGCGGGATTCACTGTCGCTGGCGACACCGGCGGCACTCAGGCGCTTGCCCATGGCGGCGGACAGTTCATCGGCGTGTTGCCAGGTGGTGGTGAACTCGCCGGTCTGCGGACGCTGTTCATCGATGCGGAAACCGTTGTCCTGAAAGAACTGGATCGCCACTGGCCAGACTTCGGCCGGAGGGTGCTGGGCCATGACCCAACGTGAATCGCCACTCTTCTGCAGGGTGTAGTCGCTGGCATCGGCGATGGCCGACAGCGGCTGCGGACGAGGAACCTCGTACTCGCCCTTGGCGGTGTCATCGGCCACGTTACGCGGGATCGGCAGCAGCGGATCCAGGCGCTTGGCGACATGGACATCCGGCGGCAGTTGCATCGGTGCAGTCTGTTGCGCGTTCAGGTAATCGCTACCACGATCGCGGAAATAACCTTCCGGGCCCCAGATCCACCCACAGCCACTGGTGCTGGAGATAATCAAGGCAAGTGCGGAAAGTCCGGCAATTCGCTTCATGCGGTGTGCTTCCTCAATTAAACCAGGACGCCGGACTGGCGCATGGCCTGCCGCAGCGGTTCGTGACAGGCGTTGCTCAGCCAGGTGAGCGGCAGGCGGATGCCTTCGTGCATCAGGCCCATTTCCACCAGCGCCCACTTCACCGGGATCGGGTTGGCTTCGATGAACAGGTCCTTGTGCAGCGGCATCAGTTTTTCGTTGATGGCCCGTGCGGTCTCGGCGTCGCCCTTGAGCGCGGCCTCGCACAGGTCGGCCATTTCCCGTGGCGCGACGTTGGCGGTGACGGAGATGTTGCCCTTGCCGCCCATCAGGATCAGCTCGACCGCCGTCGGATCATCACCCGACATCACGATGAAGTCCTTGCTCACGCCATCGAGGATCGCCTTGGCGCGTTTCAGGTCGCCGGTGGCCTCCTTGATGCCGATGATGTTCGGTACGGTCGACAGGCGGATCACGGTCTCGGCCTGCATGTCGCAGGAGGTGCGGCCGGGAACGTTATAGAGGATCTGCGGGATATCGACCGCTTCGGCGATATGCTTGAAGTGCTGGTACAGGCCTTCCTGGGTCGGCCGGTTGTAGTACGGAACGACGAGCAGGCAGGCGTCGGCACCGGCTTCCTTGGCGTTGCGGGTCAGCTCGACGGCTTCGCGGGTCGAGTTGGCGCCAGTACCGGCGATGACCGGGATGCGACCGTTGACCTGCTTGACCACGGCACGGATGACTTCGATGTGCTCGTTGACATCGAGGGTCGCCGACTCGCCGGTGGTACCGACGGCGACAATGGCATGGGTGCCGTTTTCAAGGTGGAAGTCCACGAGTTTGCTGAGGCTGGCCCAGTCAAGACGCCCTTGTGCATCCATGGGTGTGACCAGTGCCACCATACTGCCCGCAATCATGAAACCGCTCCTGCCGGAAAAAGAGAGCCGTAATGGTACTGGCGCCAAGATGCTTGTACAAGCGAACTCCCATTCCCCTTGGCGATGGTTTTCGCTACCCTTCAGACTTTGATCGGTACCGACACGCTCACAGGCCGGTTCCCAGCCTCCGTTTTCGTCGCCACAAGCCCCGATCCTGCGTTTGCCCTGGCGTATTTCCCTCTGTTGCGGAATGCCGCGCAACCCCAGGCACAGGGCTTGAGTCGTTCGTTTTCGCAGGCCGGCGCCGTGCAGGGTGACGTAGGTATCGACCGCTCATCGCTTTAGGAATGCTGCATGTCCACCCCCACAGTCCGCGAACAATTCCTTGTCATCAGTGCCCTTGGCGCCAACCCCATGGAGCTGACCAACGTCCTGTGCCGCGCCAGCCATGAAAACCGCTGCGCCGTCGTGACCTCACGCCTGACCCGCCACGGCGAATGCAGTGCGCTCGTGCTTGAGGTTTCCGGCAGTTGGGACGCCCTGGCCCGCCTGGAAGGCAGCCTGCCGGTATTGGCCAAGAAGCACACCTTCACCGTCAACGTGGTGCGCAGCGCCGCGCTGGAGAACCGCCCACAGGCCCTGCCCTATGTGGCCTATGTGAGCTCGGCCTACCGGCCGGACATCATCAACGAGCTGTGCCAGTTCTTCATGGACCACCATGTCGAGCTGGAAAACCTCACCTGCGACACCTACCAGGCTCCGCAGACCGGCGGCACCATGCTCAACGCCACCTTCACCGTGACCCTGCCGGCCGGCACCCAGATCAGTTGGCTGCGCGATCAGTTCCTGGACTTCGCCGACGCGATGAACCTGGACGCTCTGATCGAACCGTGGCGCCCACAAAACCCAATGTAAGGAAGCGCTCATGGCCGTTGCCATCGACCAGCCGGTTACCGATTTCCAGGCGCCTGCCACCAGCGGGCAGACCGTCAACCTCGCGGCCCTGAAAGGCAAGCAGGTGGTGATCTACTTCTACCCGAAGGACAGTACCCCAGGTTGCACCACCGAAGGCCAGGGCTTTCGTGACCAGTACCCACAGTTCAAGGCTGCCAACACCGAAGTGTTCGGCGTCTCCCGGGACAGCCTCAAATCCCACGAGAACTTCAAGTGCAAGCAGGAGTTTCCGTTCGAGCTGATCAGCGATAAAGACGAAGCCGTCTGCCAGTTGTTCGATGTGATCAAGCTGAAAAAACTCTATGGCAAGGAATACCTGGGCGTGGATCGCAGCACGTTCCTGATCGACAAGAACGGTGTGCTGCGCCAGGAATGGCGTGGCGTGAAAGTGCCCGGGCATGTGGATGCCGTGCTGGCGGCAGCTCAGGCGCTTGATAAGGCCTGATTTGCACTGACCTTTCGCGAGCAGGCTCGCTCCCACAGGGATTGTGTAGGACCCTGTGGGAGCGAGCCTGCTCGCGATGAGGCATCAGCCTCACCTGATCAGTCAGCTAGAGCAACGGCGCCACAATCGGCTCCTTGCTCGGCCACGCATCCAGCACAGCCTTGAACAGCGTCGCCAGGGGAATCGCAAAGAACACGCCCCAGAATCCCCACAACCCGCCAAACAGCAACACCGCGCAGATGATCGCCACCGGATGCAGGTTCACCGCTTCGGAGAACAGCAGCGGCACCAGCACGTTGCCGTCCAGCGTCTGGATGATTCCGTAGACCGCCATCAGGTAAATGAACTGATCGCTCCAGCCCCACTGGAACAGCGCAATCAAGGCCACCGGCACGGTCACCACCACCGTGCCGACATAAGGCACCACCACCGAGATCCCCACCAGCAGTGCCAGCAATGCGGCGTAATTGAGCCCGAGGGCGACGAAGCCGATGTAGGTCACACCGCCGCAGATGAACACCTCGATAACCTTTCCGCGAATGTAGTTGGCGATCTGGCGATTCATCTCCTGGGCCACCCGGGTAATCAGCGCTCGCTCACGCGGCAGGTAGCCACGGACCCAGCGGCCGATCATTTCCCGATCCTTGAGAAAGAAAAACACCAGGATCGGCACCAGCACCAGGTAAATCATGATGTTCACCAGCAGCGGCAAGCTGGATAACGAAAACGTCAGCGCCCACTGGCCGAACTTGCCGATCTGGCCGCGCACCACTTCGATGGTCTGGAGCACCTGCTCGTCCGATACCAGATGCGGATAGCGTTCGGGCAGCAGCAACAGCAGGGACTGCCATTTGGCGAGCATGCCCGGCAACTCGTTGAACAGCGTCACCAACTGGTGCCAGAGCAGTGGCACGATCATCACGATGAACACCACCAACAGCCCCATGAACAGCGCAAACACCAGGCCCACCGCCACCGTGCCCGGCAGCCGCAGGCGCTCCAGTGTCGTCACCAGTCCTTGCATCAGGTACGCCAGCACCATCCCCGCCAGCACTGGCGCCAGCATGCCGCCTAGCGTGAGGACCGCGGTGAATCCCAGGAATAGCAGCACTGCCAGCACCACCGCCTCTTCGTCGGAGAAGTAGCGCTGAATCCAGTCGCGTAACACTTTGAACATTAAAAATCCTTAAGCAACGCCATCGATTATTCAGGCTTTCTTCAGCCAATAACGGTAGACACCGTTATCGTCTTCTTCATGCAGCAGCGTATGACCGGCCAGCCGGGCGAAGGTGCGGAAATCACGCTGGGAGCCTGCGTCCGTGGCGATGACCTTGAGCACGGCGCCACTGGCCAGACGGTTGAGCTCCAGTTTGGCCTTGAGCAATGGCAACGGACAATTCAGGCCGCTGGCGTCCAGCTCGGCATCGTGGGCTACAGCATCGGTCATGGGTTCACTCCGCAGCAGGTCGTAGAGCCGCCTAGAATATCTGGTCCCGGGCCCGGTGTCCGGCTACAGTAGGGTCTTTGTCGACTAAGGCCCCGTGCATGACATTTCTGCGCCCCACCCTGCTGACGCTCGCTTGCCTGCTCGCCTCACCAGGCTTCGCCGACGACCTGCCGTCACTTGGCGATGCCAGTTCTGCCGTTGTCTCGCCGGAGCAGGAACACCAGTTGGGTCGTGCCTGGCTGGCCCTGCTGCGCAGTCAGGTCGAACAACTCAACGATCCACAGCTCAAGGACTACGTCGAGACCAGCGTGTACAAACTGGTGGAAACCAGCCAGGTCAACGACCGCCGTCTGGAATTCATTTTGATCAACAGCCCGCAGCTCAACGCCTTCGCCGCACCTGGCGGGATCGTCGGGGTCAACGGCGGCCTGTTTCTCAACGCCCAGACCGAAGGTGAATACGCCTCGGTGATGGCCCACGAACTGGCTCACCTGTCGCAACGCCACTTCGCCCGTGGCGTCGAAGCCCAACAGCGCATGCAGGTCCCGATGATGGCCGCGCTGCTGACCGGTATCGTGATCGCCGCCGCCGGCGGTGGTGATGCGGGGATCGCTGCCATTGCCGGGACCCAGGCGGCCGCTATCCAGGAACAACGGCGTTTCTCACGTCAGAATGAGCAGGAGGCCGACCGCATCGGCATCCAGAACCTGGAAAAGGCCGGCTATGATCCGCGCTCCATGCCGACCATGTTCGAGCGCCTGATGCGTCAGTACCGCTTCGACGCCAGGCCACCTGAATTCCTGCTGACTCACCCGGTCACCGAGTCCCGCATCGCCGACACCCGCAACCGTGCCGAACAGGCCAAGCCGGGCGGCACGGAAGACAGCATGCGCTATCAACTGATCCGCGCACGTGTCCAGCTGATCTATGAGGAAACCCCAGGCCTGGGTGCCAAGCGTTTCCGGGCACAACTGGATGAAAACCCCAAGAACGACGTGGCCCGCTATGGCCTGGCGATTGCGCAGATCAAGGGCGGCCAGTTGAACGAAGCCCGGGAGAACCTCGCGCCACTGCTGGCCAAGTCACCCAACGAAATCATCTACAACTTGGCCCAGGTCGATCTGGACATCACCAGCAACAAGCTGGCCGACGCTCAATCCCGCGTTGACCGGATGCTGACCCAATACCCAGGCAACTACCCACTCAATCAGGTGCGTGTCGACCTGCTGCTCAAGCAGAACCGTCCCGCCGACGCCGAGAAAGCCCTGGAAACCCTGCTCAAGACCCGCCCGGACGATCCGGATGTCTGGTACATGGTGGCCGAGACGCGTGGGCTGTCGGGCAACATCATCGGCTTGCACCAGGCCCGCGCCGAGTACTTCGCCCTGGTGGGTGACTACCGCCAGGCCATCCAGCAACTGGACTTCGCCAAACGGCGCGCCGGCACCAACTTCCCGCTGTCGTCACGTATCGATGCCCGGCAACGGGAACTCATGGAGCAGGAGCGCATGGTCAAGGACATGATGGGCTGAGAAGACAATATTCTCGGTCAGGCTCTGCCCTTGTGGGAGCGAGCCTGCTCGCGAAAACGGTGGGTCAGCTTGCAATGATGTTGGATGTGCTACCCCCTTCGCGAGCAAGCCCGCTCCCACATCAGCCATGTGTCCGCCAATGTATGCCCATTCTCCGGGCACAAAAAAACCGCCTCTCTCGAGGCGGTTTTTCATTGAGCCGCTAACCGATCATTCGGCCAGCTTGAAGGTGATGAAGCTCGCACGCCCCTGGCGCAGAACCCGCATCGAGACCGAACGATTCTTCGGCAGGGCCTTGGCGATTTCGGTGAACTCCTTGGTGGAGCCGATCGCCTGGTTGTTCAGGTGCGTGATAATGTCGCCGGGTTGCAGGCCGATGAGGGCAGCAGGACCATCCTGCACTTCCTTGATCACCACCCCACCCTGCAGGTCCAGGGCTTTCTTCTGCTCGGCCGTCAGCTCGACCACCGCCACACCCAGGCGATTGCTGCTGCGCTCGACACCGGACTTGGGTTGCGACTCCAACTCCGCGCCCTCTTCAGGAATAGCACCGACCGTCAGTTCGACGTTCTTGCGCTTGCCTTCGCGAATCACTTCCAGGTTGGCCTTGGCACCGGCCTTGAGCGCGCCCACCAGGTGTGGCAGGTCCGCGGACATGATGATCGGCTGGTCATTGAGCTTCAGGATCACATCGCCGACCTGCAGGCCACCCTTGGCGGCCGGACCACCTTCCTGGATCTGCGCCACCAGCGCACCGGCTGGCTTCTCCAGCCCGAACGACTCGGCCAGGTCCTTGTTCACTTCCTGGATGACCACGCCCAACCAGCCGCGACTGACCTTGCCACCACTTTTCAACTGGTTGGACACGTCCATGGCCACATCGATCGGAATCGCGAAAGACACGCCCATGAAACCGCCCGAGCGGGTGTAGATCTGGGAGTTGATGCCCACCACTTCACCGGCCAGGTTGAACAACGGGCCTCCGGAGTTACCCGGATTGATCGGCACGTCGGTCTGGATGAACGGAACGTAGTTTTCGTTCGGCAGGCTGCGACCGATCGCACTGACGATGCCCTGGGTCACGGTGTGGTCGAAGCCGAACGGCGAGCCAATGGCCACGACCCACTGACCGGCTTTCAGGTCCTGAGATTTGCCGAGTTTGAGGACCGGCAGGTCCTTGCCTTCGATTTTCAGCAGCGCCACGTCGGAACGCGGGTCGGTACCGATCAACTTGGCCTTGAGTTCACTGCGATCGGCCAGGCGCACCAGGATTTCGTCGGCATCGGCGATCACATGGTTATTGGTCAGGATGTAGCCGTCTGGCGAGATAATGAAACCCGAACCCAGGGACTGCGCTTCACGCTGACGACCACCGCCAGGCGAACGGGGTTGCTGTGGCATCCCACGCTCCAGGAACTCGCGCAACATCGGAGGCAACCCTTCGAGATCCGGCATCTGTTGGTCCGAGACGCGGCGATCCGGCAGCTTCTGGGTGGTACTGATGTTCACCACCGCAGGCGAGGCGTTTTCGACCAATTGAGTGAAGTCAGGCAAGCTGTCCGCCACGGCGGGAACGGCCTGGCCGAGCACCAGCACGGTGGCAAGAATGGAAAAATAGGTTTTCAAGCTTGGTATCGACATACGGCTCCCGTTACGACGAGCAGGGTTAAGCGATATGGAACTAGGAATACCGGTAGGAAGACACGCCGGTCTCATCGTTCCGGAAAAACAGGCAAGGCCAGAGCCGAGCGGCTCTGACCTAATAGAAAAAAAACTGAAATTTTGCAAATGAAAATGCTGACAGGAAGTTTCGGCATTTCGATCAAGACCGAGCCACCGCGCCAGCACGTCACTGAATCGCCGTGGCATCGGAACGCATCGAAAGTGCGATCCGTTCCGCCGTCCCAATAGGAATCTCCCCGACCACAGTCACCATCATTTCGCCCTGGGGCGTCGTGAGACGTCGTGAGACAGCCGCCGTCGGGCCAAGCTGGGTACGCGTGTCGGTGACGTTCGCGCCGTTCAGTGGCTCCAGGAACACCGAGAAACGGGCCAGGCCATCGTCGTACATCAGGCTGCTGACCTGAACGTTGGTTTCCGGGTCCTTGCGCACGGCGCTGTTGGTGAGCTCGAAGCCGGGGGGAAGCCAATCCGAATGCCAGGTGGCCTTCGCCACAGCAGCCTTACCGGCGTCCTGGACGACTGCCTTGCACTCGGCACTGGCTTGCAGGTCGCTGTCCGCCGGCTCCGCGGTGTTCAGGCGCGTGAACTGGAAGCGCTCAAGCAACTGCCCCTTGTCGTTAAGCAACAGGGACTTGAGCGGCAAGCCGGTCTCCTTGTCCAGATGCAGCTCAAAGCCGTAGCGATGCTGGTCTTTGGGTGTCAGAGCAACGATGACAGCCGGTCGCCCGGCCACACGGGACTTGCCGATGATGGCAAGGTCGTACCAATTCTTGAGTTTTTGCGGATCGAGCGCACGAGCAGTGCCATCGGTGTTCCCAAGCCCTGGGATCAGGGAGCCACTAACGCATTGAGTATGTCCATCAATGCGCAGGACCTCCTGTGCCGAGCCGTCCTGTTGGAGCAACCGCTCGCGAACCTTTCCATCCTGGACACGATGCCAGATGTTATGGGTAGAAAAACTACCGTTGCGCTCGTAAACGAAGGTGCCTTGGAAGCTTTGCTGTTGCTCGGCCTGACCCAAACGATTCAGCCAGTCCTGAGCCTCATCGGCGTACGCTGGGACAGCACACCAGCCACCCAGCAGCAGCGTGAATAGAGGTATCGCGCGCAAGGGTTATCCTTAACGGTTTTCCAGACTGGCGGCACGGGCGTAAGGCAATGCGCTTTCAGTTCCCTTCAGGGCAGCCTGTTGGGCATGCTGACGCAGGTAGTTGGGCAGACGCTGGTCATGCCAGCCTGGCTGACCTTGCAGAACACCGTTGACCATGGGGCCAGCAGCTTCCGAGCTTTCGCTGTAACCGGCCAGTACCGCCGGGCCTTTGACCTGTGGAGCGACCAGACCTGGCTGGTTGGACTGCTGCGCCATCTGTACACCAGCGATTTCATCCTGGTTATACAGACGTACACCGGCCAGAACGGCGACGGTCACCGAAGCGGCCACTGCCAGACGACCCAGGTTGCGCCATGGGCTACGGGAAACCTTTGCCGGTACGGCTTCGTCAGCCAATGCAGCAGAAACGGCCGCAGCGATGTCCAGGCGCGGAAGCAGCAGGTCCTTGTGCATCACAGCCCGGGCGATCTGGTAACGAGCCCAGGTCTCACGGGTTTCAACATCGTCAAAGGCATTCAATACCCGACGTAATTCCAGTTCGTCCGCTTCGTTATCCATCACTGCGGACAGCGATTCCTGCAGGGCTTCACGACTCATGGCGTTCCTCTCTTGGCTGTCGCCGCTGTCTTTAGTTTTCCTGCAACAACGGTTGCAGGGCTTTATCGATGGCCTCCCGGGCGCGGAAGATCCGGGAGCGCACGGTGCCTACCGGACATTGCATGACGCTCGCAATGTCCTCGTAACTCAGACCGTCGAATTCACGTAAAGTTAACGCCGTACGTAAATCTTCAGGCAGTTGCTGGATGGTCCGATGGACGGTGCCTTCGATCTCATCCCGCAGCAACGCTCGCTCCGGGGATTCGAGATCCTTGAGGCCATGATCGCCGTCGTAGAACTCTGCATCTTCGGAACTTACATCGCTATCCGGCGGCCGGCGGCCGCGTGAAACCAGATAGTTTTTCGCCGTGTTAATGGCGATGCGGTAAAGCCACGTATAAAACGCGCTGTCCCCGCGAAAATTACCAAGTGCGCGATAGGCCTTGATGAAGGCTTCTTGAGCAACATCCTGGGCTTCATGGGTGTCGTGCACAAACCGCACGATCAACCCGAGAATTTTGTGCTGGTATTTCAGCACCAACAGATCGAAAGCTCGCTTGTCGCCGCGCTGAACACGTTCGACCAGCTGCTGATCCTCTTCCTGGGTTAGCATGAACACTCCTCGATAAGCTCGAAGGAGGCTTGCATGACTAATTGACCGGACTTGCAAACATAGACTCGGGCTTTTCGCAAAAGTTCTCCCCCTTTCAAGCAAGTTTCCGGCGTGCTCTGATCCCGGCACGCACGAAAAACGCAGCACGAGATTCCCCGGCTGCGCGAATAATCTGTCACCGGGCCTGCCGGCAAGGACTCTCAATCGAGGTCTTGCACCAACCCGACGCTGTTCCCTTTTGCAGACAACCGTCTATTGAACGTAAGCGATCAGCAAAAGTTCCCGCCATTTACAGTCATTCAAAGCAGACATTGCCCAACCGTGAGGAGATCAGCCGCGTTTATCCTCGAAAAGACGGTCTTGTCACCCATCGGCGAAAAAACCGATCCGACGAAGCGCGTCGCCTTTCTGTCACGTTGGTTTCACATTGCCATGAATGCCCGGCTATTGTGCCGTTCCACCCCTCTATATACTAGTGGGCTGCGTGGCTGCCTGACGCCGCTGAAGCGGATGCCTTGCGCCAACCCCGACCCGGGTCGCCTTGAGCGGAAACCTATCGAATGAGCCAACAGTTCCAACATGATGTTCTGGTAATCGGCAGCGGTGCCGCCGGATTGAGCCTTGCACTGACATTGCCGGAGCACTTGCGTATCGCAGTACTGAGCAAAGGCGACCTGGCCAACGGCTCGACGTTCTGGGCACAGGGCGGAGTCGCAGCTGTGCTGGATGATACCGACACCATCGAGTCCCATGTCGACGACACCCTCAATGCCGGTGGCGGCCTGTGCAATCCTGAAGCAGTGCGCTTCACCGTCGAGCATAGCCGCGAAGCCATCCAATGGCTGATCGACCAGGGTGTGCCCTTTACCCGCGACGAGCAGTCCGGCACAGAAGACGGTGGGTTCGAATTCCACCTGACCCGTGAGGGCGGCCACAGTCATCGGCGCATCATCCATGCGGCCGATGCCACCGGTGCGGCGATTTTCAAGACGCTGCTGGCCCAGGCACAGCGGCGACCGAATATCGAGTTGCTGGAGCAGCGAGTCGCCGTCGATCTGATCACCGAAAAACGCCTGGGCCTGGCCGGCGATCGCTGCCTCGGTGCCTACGTGCTCAACCGTGGCACCGGCGAAGTCGACACCTACGGCGCACGCTTCGTGATCCTGGCGTCCGGTGGCGCAGCCAAAGTCTATCTGTACACCAGCAACCCCGACGGCGCGTGCGGCGACGGCATTGCCATGGCGTGGCGCTCGGGCTGCCGGGTCGCGAACCTGGAATTCAATCAGTTCCACCCCACCTGCCTCTATCACCCGCTGGCAAAGAGCTTCCTGGTTACCGAGGCCCTGCGTGGCGAAGGCGCGCACTTGAAGCTGCCCAACGGCGAGCGCTTCATGCAGCGCTTCGACTCGCGCGCCGAGCTGGCACCGCGGGACATCGTCGCCCGGGCCATCGACCATGAAATGAAGCGCCTGGGTATCGACTGCGTTTACCTGGATATCAGCCATAAGCCCGAGGCGTTCATCAAAAGCCATTTCCCGACGGTGTACGAGCGCTGTCTGGAATTTTCCATCGACATCACCAAACAGCCGATCCCGGTGGTGCCGGCCGCGCATTACACCTGCGGCGGCGTGATGGTCGACCAGCAGGGCCGCACCGACGTACCGGGCCTGTACGCCATAGGCGAAACCAGCTTCACGGGCCTTCATGGTGCCAACCGCATGGCCAGCAATTCGCTGCTGGAGTGCTTTGTCTATGCCCGTTCGGCTGCGGCGGACATCCTCGAACAACTACCGCAGATTGCCATTCCGGCCGCCCTGCCCGCGTGGGACGCCAGCCAGGTGACCGATTCGGACGAAGACGTGATCATTGCCCACAACTGGGATGAACTGCGGCGGTTCATGTGGGACTACGTGGGTATCGTGCGTACCAACAAGCGCCTGCAACGGGCCCAGCATCGGGTACGTTTGCTGTTGGACGAGATCGATGAGTTCTACAGCAATTACAAAGTCAGCCGTGACCTGATCGAACTGCGTAACCTGGCCCAGGTGGCCGAGCTGATGATTCGCTCGGCCATGGAACGCAAGGAAAGCCGAGGGCTGCATTACACCCTCGATTATCCGAACCTGTTGCCCGAAGCACTGGACACTATCCTGGTGCCGCCCACCTACGCCGACTGAACCTGAGCCGCACCCGCAGGCGCCGATGGACATCTGGCGCCAGCGCGTCGCGGGGCACGCACAGCGAGCGGATCCGCCGCTCACCCTTCAGGCGAAAGCGCAGTATCACGATCAATGGCAGTGCCAGGCTGTCGGGGCACAACTGCACCGCCTGCCAGCCATTGGCCTCGTTCCAGAGCTGCCAGCCATCAACGTCCCGACGCAACCCGCGGAATGCCTGGCGATGAGTCAACAACACGTGCCGCGGTATCGTCCAGGCACCGTGGGCCAGGCACAACCCAACGCCAAGCACTGTAAACCCTGGCGGGACAGACATCAGGAGCAACGAGGCCAGCGCGAACAGCTGAGCCAGGAGGTAGGCCGCCAGCAGTTGCCCGGAGGCCTGCCAGCGGCATTCGAAGCGATTACTTCGGCTGGACACGGTCCAGGATCATCCGGACCATGCGCTGCAGTTCCGGATCTTCGGATTCGCTGCGTTCCATGAACCAGCCGAACATGTCCTGGTCTTCACATTCGAGCAGGCGGACATAGCAGGCACGGTCCACTTCATTAAGGTGGGGGTAGACCTCTTTCACGAATGGCACCAGCAATACATCAAGCTCAAGCATGCCGCGACGGCTGTGCCAGTAGAGGCGATTCAGTTCTACATCTTCGACCATGGAGCGCTCCTCAAATAGAGCGCAAGTATACAGGCACCACCGCGGTGAAACAGACAGCTTTGGTCGGTCGCCACCGATCCTTTGTGAACTACCCATTTCAAGGGCGCGCCCTTATGATGTCCCCCAGACTTTTTACCCTGCGATGACTCATGGCTGATTCCGCTTTTTTCTGCACCCTGTCCCACGAAGGCGTCCTTGCGGTCCGCGGCGTGGACGCCGGCAAATTCCTGCAGGGCCAATTGACCTGCAATCTCAACTACCTGAGCGACAGCCGGGCCAGCCTCGGCGCCCGTTGCACCCAGAAGGGCCGGATGCAATCGAGCTTTCGGATCCTGCTCGAAGGCGATGGTGTGTTGATGGCAATGGCCTCCGAATTGCTCGAGCCGCAATTGGCGGACCTGAAGAAATACGCAGTATTTTCCAAGTCCAAGCTCACCGACGAAAGCGCTGCCTGGGTTCGCTTCGGCCTGGAGAACGCCGACACGGCGCTGACTCAACTGGGCTTGGCGCTGCCGGGCGACATCGACAGCGTGGCGCGCCACGAGTCCTTGATCGCCATCCGTGTGTCCCCCGGTCGAGTCGAGCTGTGGGCGCCAGCCGAACAGACCGACGCGCTGAAAACCCGTCTGAACGCAACCTTGGCCGAGACGGACCTGAACCCGTGGCTGCTGGGCCAGATCCGCGCAGGCATCGGCCAGGTCATGCCTGCCACCCGCGAGCTGTTCATCCCACAGATGCTCAACCTGCAGGCCGTCGGCGGCGTAAGTTTCAAGAAAGGCTGCTACACCGGCCAGGAAATCGTCGCCCGCATGCAGTACCTGGGCAAGCTCAAGCGACGCCTGTATCGCCTGCAACTGGACGCCGGCGAACTGCCGGAACCCGGCACGGCATTGTTCTCTCCCGCTCACGGCAGCGCCATCGGCGAGGTGGTGATCGCGGCGCAAGCCGAACGAAACATTGAACTGCTGGCGGTGCTGCAGGCCGAAACAGCAGAAGAGGGCAATGTGCATCTCGGTGACCTGGAAGGCCCGATACTGAAACTGTTGGACCTGCCTTACGAACTGGACCGCGACCGCGAAATCCAGCGTTGATCGCAGCATTTGTCGCAATACCTAGAGAATCGAAATGAGCGATTTGGCGGATAAGGTCCAACGGGACTTGGTAGAGGCCATCGATAACGATGACCTGGTTCTGCCGACATTGCCGGAAGTGGCCCTGCAGATTCGCCGTGCCGCCGAAGACCCGGAAATCAGTGTCAGTGACCTGAGCAAGGTGATCGGCCGCGACACGGCGCTTTCGGCACGCCTGATAAAAGTGGTCAACAGCCCATTGCTGCGCGCCACCCAGGAAGTCACCGACCTGCACACGGCCATTACCCGGCTGGGCGTCAATTACAGCAGCAACCTGGCCATCGGTCTGGTCATGGAGCAGATCTTCCATGCCCGCTCCGAAGTGGTGGAACAGAAGATGCGCGATGTCTGGCGTAGAAGCCTGGAGATCGCCGGCGTCAGCTATGCGTTGTGCCGGACTTATACACAGCTCAAGCCCGATCAGGCCGCACTGGGAGGGTTGGTGCACCAGATCGGCGTACTGCCGATCCTGACCTACGCCGAAGACCATAATGAGCTGCTGTCAGACCCGGTCAGCCTCAACCATGTCATCGAAACGATCCACCCTGTGCTGGGGGACAAGTTGCTCAGCGTCTGGGAGTTTCCGGAGAGACTGGTGAAACTGCCGGGCCTTTACCTGGATTTCTCCCGGGAGTCCCGACAACTCGACTATGTCGACCTGGTGCAGGTCGCCGCGCTGTACTGCTACAAGGACACTGATCATCCCTTCGGCAGAGTCGACGCGTTCAAGGTGCCGTCATTCCAGAAGCTGGGCATCGACCCGAGCGATAAGGAACGATGTGCGCATCTCGAAGAAGCGCGGTCGATGTTTTACTAGACCAGGCTGCTCACCTGTGGCGAGGGGATTTAGCGAAACTTCGCACCGCCCCGTTGGGGCGCGAAGCGGCCCTCCGCGTTCTGTCTGATACAACGCAGGGGGCCGCTTCGCAGCCCAGCGGGGATAAATCCCCTCGCCACAGATAATCCCCTCGCCACAACCGGGTTCGCTTCAGGATCAGTCTGAGCCTGGGATAAAACTCACCCGCACCTTCAACCCACCCTCCAGCCCGTCATGCAGGCTGATCTGGGCCAGGTGGGCGCGGCAGATTTCTCCGACGATGGCCAAACCCAGGCCAGAGCCGGCGACTTGCTGGTTGCGCCGGTAGAAACGTTCGAAGACACGGTCGCGCTCGTGCAATGGAATGCCGGGGCCGTCGTCCTCGACCTCCAGCACCGCCGGCGCGGCGACCCGCAGAATCACGTTGCCGCCCGAGGGCGTATGGGCCAGGGCATTGTCCACCAGATTGCTCAACAGCTCGTTCAGCAAGGTGGGTTCACCTCGCAGCCACACAGGCTCGTCGGCCTCCAGGGCCAATGCCACGCCCCGCGCATGAGCCAGCGGCGCCATGGCCATGCCCAACTCACGGGCCAACTGGCTGAGATCCAGCAACTGCGCGCCTCCTTCGGCAATGGCCCGCGCACCGTTCTCCACCCGTGCCATGGACAGCAGCTGGTTGGCCAGATGCGTCAGCCGGTCAGTGCCCTGGGCCGCGGTTTCCAGGGTTTCCCGCCAGGTTGCCGGCTCATTGGCGCGCAACCCCAGTTCAAGCCGCGCCTTGAGCGCAGCCAGGGGCGTGCGCAGTTCATGGGCGGCGTCGGCGATGAATTGCGCTTGGCGCTCGAACTGCCCACGCAAACGCTCGGTAAAGTGGTTGAGGGCCCGCACCAGAGGCCATAACTCGTGCTGCACCTCCACCAGTGGCAACGGCCGTAGATCGTCCGACTGGCGTTCTTCCACCGCCGTACGCAAGCGCTCCAGCGGACGCAACGCCGCGCTGACCGCGAACCACACCAACAACAGGGCGCCCACGGCCAGCATGCCCAGGCGCAACAGCGTGTCAGCCATCAGGCCGCGGGCCATGCTGACGCGGGCCTCCTCGGTTTCCGCCACACGGATTTCCGCCATGCCGTTCATGTTCGGCTCGCTCACGGCCTTGAGCAGGCTCACCACCCGCACATCCTGGCCCTGATAGCGGGCGTTGTAGAAGCGCGCCAGGGCCGGGTAATCGTCCGTGCGCGGTGTGCCGGGTGGCGGGCCGGGGAGGTTCTCGTAGCCGGAGATCAGTTTCTTGTTGATGTCGTTGACCTGGTAATAGATGCGACCGGCACTGTCGTAGGCGAAGGTATCCAGGGCCACGTAGGGCACATCCGCGCTGAGGCTGCCGTCGCGTTGCGACAGACCGGCGGCGATGGTCCGGGCCGAGGCCAGCAACGTCCGGTCATAGGCAGTGTCCGCGGCCTCGCGACCGTTCCAATAGGCACTCAGGCCGCTGGCCAGCATCAATACCACCAGCAGCAACGCCAGGTTGCGCAGCAGTCGCCAGCGCAGGCTGTCGGGTTTATGCATCGCGGGTTTCCAGCAGATAACCCAAACCCCTGAATGTCACGATCGCCACGGCATGCCCATCGAGTTTCTTGCGCAGGCGGTGAACGTAGATTTCAATCGCATCGGGGCTGGCTTCCTCGTCCAGGCCGAACACCTGGGCGGCGAGTTGCTCCTTGCTCATCACCCGCCCCGGCCGCGCGATCAACGCCTCCAACACGGCTTGCTCGCGGGACGTCAGGGTCAATAGTTCGTCGTCGAGGGTAAAGCGCCGGGTGTCCAGGTCGTAGATCAGTCCGCCACAACGTTGCTGGCGCTCGCCGCCCAGTACGCTGCGCCGCAACAGTGCCTTGACCCGGGCCTCAAGCTCAGTGAGCTCGAAGGGCTTGGCCAGGTAATCGTCGGCGCCGAGGTTGAGACCATGCACCCGGTCCTTGACGTCACTGCGAGCCGTCAGCATCAACACCGGCAAGGTCTTGCCCCGGGCCCGCAGGCGCGCCAGCACTTCAAAGCCGTCCATGCGCGGCAGCCCGACATCGAGTACTGCCACGGCGTATTCCTCACTGCTCAGCGCCAGGTCGGCGGCCACCCCGTCGTGCAACACATCCACCGTCAAACCGGTGCTCTTGAGCGCTTGGGCAACGCTTTCGGCGAGCTGCAAATGGTCTTCGACGAGCAGAACACGCATGTTTTTTCCTCGATTCAGGAACGGTCGGCGCCATTCAATGGCGCGGAGTTTACAGCCGCATCCGCTGCTGTGAAGCCTAAAAACATCCTGAAAGCTTTTGAAAGGTTAGCGAAAGGTTGAGCCATTAGAGTCCTCTCACGGACAGTTTCGACTGCCGATCGCCAAACACAATCGCGAACGAGAAACGCCCCGATGCGTTTTCACATAAGAACAATAAAGCGGAGTATCCCCATGCTGTCCATGCAGCCCCAGGCGCCGATGCCTGCTCGCTTTTCCCGCCCCAACCCGCCCCCTCGTGGCCAGTGCCGCCAGCGAATGCCCGGACGTATACCGGTGGCTCAGCTATAGATTCATGTTCCTGCGATGGACCTGTTGCCCGATCCAAAGGGTTCGGCAGCACAACGACTGCAACACACAATAACAACTCCCGTGGAGACGAGAATGAACCTATCAATGCGTAAAGTAGCCCTGGCCGTCGGATGCCTCATGTTCACCGGACAGTTGCTCGCCGAACCGAAACGCCCGGAGTGCATCGCTCCCGCAGCGCCCGGCGGTGGTTTTGACCTGACCTGCAAGCTGGCGCAAAGCGCGCTGGTGAACCAGAAGCTGTTGACCAAGCCGATGCGTGTCACCTACATGCCTGGCGGTGTCGGCGCGGTGGCCTACAACGCCGTGGTCGCGCAACGTCCGGCGGACGCCGGCACGTTGGTGGCCTGGTCCAGTGGCTCATTGCTGAACCTGGCACAAGGCAAGTTCGGTCGTTTCGACGAAACCAACGTGCGCTGGCTGGCAGCCGTGGGCACCAGCTACGGCGCCATCGCAGTAAAAAGCGATTCGCCCTACAAGAACCTCGACGATCTGGTACAGGCCCTGAAGAAAGATCCTGGATCCGTCGTCATCGGTTCCGGCGGTACCGTCGGCAGCCAGGACTGGATGCAAACCGCACTGATCGCCAAGGCTGCAGGTATCGATCCACGCAAATTGCGCTACGTGGCGCTCGAAGGCGGCGGAGAGATTGCCACTGCCCTGCTGGGCGGTCACATCCAGGTGGGCAGCACCGACATTTCCGACTCCATGCCCCACATCCTGAGCGGTGACATGCGCCTGCTGGCGGTGTTCGCCGAGAAACGCCTGGACGAGCCGGAAATGAAGGACATCCCCACCGCTCGCGAGCAAGGCTACGACATCCTGTGGCCGGTGGTGCGCGGCTTCTACCTGGGGCCGAAGGTGAGTGACGAAGACTACGCCTGGTGGAAAGACGCGTTCGACAAGCTGCTGGCTTCCGAAGAGTTCGCCAAGCTGCGTGACCAGCGCGAACTGTTCCCGTTCGCCATGACTGGCCCGGAACTGGACACCTACGTGAAGAAGCAAGTGGCCGATTACAAGGTGCTGGCCAAAGAGTTCGGCCTGATCCAGTAACCGTCTCTGTTCTCGCGGTGGCGTCGGTTTCCCCGGCGCTGCCCAGGAGTTAGTCATGCTCACCCTCCAACGTATTTTTGCCGCGGTGCTGTTGCTGGTCTGTATTGGCCTCGCGCTGATGGCTTGGCCGTACCAGGCCGCTTTTTCCTACGAACCCGTGGGCCCACGTGCCTTTCCCTTGCTGATGCTGGGACTGATGGGCCTGGCACTGCTGTACATGGTGTTCCGCCCTGTTCCCATCGTGCACAGCGAAGACGAACCGCAACTGGACCGTGAAACCCTGCAAAAGATCGGCATCTGCGTGGTGCTGTTACTGGTATTCGCCGGAACCTTCGAGCCCTTGGGCTTCATCCTCTCCAGCATCCTGATCGGGGTACCGATGGCTCGCCTGTATGGCGGCCGCTGGGTGCCGAGCGTGGTGATCATCTGCCTGATGGCCATCGGTCTTTATCTGTTGTTCGACAAGCTGATGGACGTGCCGCTGCCCTTGGGCCTGCTCGACGTCCTGGAGAATTGATATGGATACCCTGAATTATCTCGGCCAGGGTTTCGGTGTCGCGCTGACGCCTTATAACCTCGTCACGGCGCTGACCGGCACGCTGATCGGCACTGTGGTCGGCCTGCTGCCCGGCCTGGGTCCGATCAACGGCGTGGCCCTGCTGATCCCGATTGCGTTTGCCCTGGGCCTGCCGCCGGAATCGGCGCTGATCCTGCTGGCAGCGGTGTACCTGGGTTGCGAATACGGCGGGCGCATCAGCTCGATCCTGCTCAACATCCCGGGGGAAGCCTCCACCGTGATGACCACCCTAGACGGCTACCCGATGGCCCGCCAGGGCCTGGCTGGGGTAGCGTTGTCGCTGTCGGCGTGGAGCTCGTTCATCGGCGCGTTCATTGCCACCTGCGGCATGGTGCTGTTCGCCCCGCTGTTGGCCAAATGGGCAATTGCCTTCGGACCGGCGGAATATTTCGTCCTGATGGTATTCGCCATCGTCTGCCTCGGCGGCATGGCCGGCGACCGCCCGCTCAAGACGTTTATCGCGGCGTTGATCGGTCTGTTCCTGTCTTCTGTCGGGATCGATGCCAACAGCGGCGTGTACCGCTTCACCGGTGACAGCGTCCACCTGGCCGACGGCATCCAGTTCGTCGTGCTGGTACTGGGTCTGTTCTCCGTCAGCGAAATCCTGTTGATGCTGGAAAAAACCCATCGCGGCCAGGAAGCGGTGCAAGCCACCGGACGGATGATGTTCAACTTCAAGGAAGCCGCCTCGGTGTTCGTCGTGAACCTGCGTTGCGGCGTGCTTGGTTTCATCATGGGTGTACTGCCGGGTGCTGGCGCAACCCTGGCCAGTGCCGTGGCCTACATGACCGAGAAGCGCATCGCCGGCGCCAGCGGTACCTTCGGCCAGGGCGACAAGCGTGGCCTCGCCGCGCCGGAAACCGCCATCGGTGGTGCTGCCTGCGGCGCATTGGTACCGATGCTGACCCTCGGCGTTCCCGGTTCGGGCACCACGGCGGTGATGATCGGCGCGCTGTCGCTGTACAACATCACCCCCGGTCCACTGTTGTTCCAACAGCAACCGGACATCGTCTGGGGCCTGATCGCGTCGTTGTTCGTGGCCAACATCATGCTGGTGATCCTCAACATTCCGATGATCCGCGTGTTCACCCGTATCCTGGCAGTACCGAACTGGGCACTGGTGCCAGTCATCGCCATCATTACCGGCATCGGTGTCTACGCGGTGCACGCCACCACGTTCGACCTGTTCCTGATGACCGGCATCGGCATCTTTGGGTACATCCTGCGCAAGCTGGACTTCCCGCTGTCGCCAGTGCTGCTGGGTTTCATCCTCGGCGGTCTGATGGAGCAGAACCTGCGGCGTGCGCTGTCGATTTCCAACGGTGCGCTGGAGATCCTCTGGTCAAGCCCGATCACCTTTGGCTGCTGGATCCTGACGGCGATCATGCTGGTCATGCCACTGCTGCGGATCTGGCGTCGCCGCGCCGCCCAACGACGTGCCGTGGCCGATGTCTGAAACAACCTTCAGACAATGGTGGGGAACACCGCTGGTCGGTCTGACCGGCGGTTATCTGGCCAGCCTGATCGGCTGGCCTTTGCCCTGGATGGTCGGCTCGTTGCTGGCGATCATCCTGGTGCGCTGCCTGACGCCATGGCAACTGCAGGAAATCCCCGGCGGCCGTAAATGCGGCCAATGGATCGTGGGCATCGGTATTGGCCTGCACTTCACCCCACTGGTGATGGAGCAGGTCCTGGGCCACTTCGGCCTGATCTTTTTCGGCGCGCTGATCACCAGCGTGTCCAGCGTGGTGAGTGTGTGGCTGATGCGCCGCACCGGCGAAGACCGCGCCACCGCTTTCTTCTCCAGCATGCCGGGCGGTTCCGGCGAAATGGTCAACCTTGGTTCGCGCAATGGTGCGGACCTCAGCCGCGTCGCCGCGGGACAGAGCTTGCGGGTCCTGGTGGTGGTGCTGTGCGTGCCCGCAGCCTTCAAATACCTGTTGGGCGAAGGCGCTCCGGTGCAGCACGCCACCACCGTGGATTGGTTGTGGCTGGTGCTGTTGTTCCCGGCGGGCGCCCTGCTCGCCTGGGTCTGGGAACGCCTGCGCCAACCCAACCCGTGGCTGTTCGGGCCGCTGTTGGTAAGTGCGGCGGTCAGTATCGGTTGGGACCTGCACATCGGCTTGCCCCATGGCGGCAGCCAGATTGGCCAGTGGCTGATCGGCAGCGGCCTGGGTTGTCATTTCAACCGGCAATTCTTTCGCCGGGCGCCCTCGTTCATGGGGCGCACCTTGATCGGCACGGTGTTGACGATGCTGATCGCCACCCTCGCGGCCTTGGGCCTGAGCATGCTGACCCGTCTGGACCTGCGTTCACTGACCCTCGGCATGATGCCCGGTGGCATCGCGGAAATGAGCCTGACAGCGGAGACGCTGCAATTGTCGGTACCGCTGGTGACGGCATTGCAGGTGATGCGACTGTTGTTCGTGTTGTTTCTGGCGGAGCCGTTGTTCAGGTATTGGATGCGACGACCGGGTTCCGTCTGATCGTCCGTGGCGCTTTCATCGCGAGCAGGCTCGCCCCCACATGGATCCGTGCCAGCACCGCGGATCCTCTGTGGGAGCGAGCCTGCTCGCGATGAGGCCCGCATTGCCGAACACTTAAACCGGCGGCAACCGCCAGTCGATCGGCGCCTCGCCGTGTTGTTCCAGAAACTTGTTGGTCCGGCTGAAATGCCCGCATCCCAGGAAGCCCCGATAAGCCGACAGCGGCGATGGGTGGACCGAGGTCAGTACCAGGTGCTTGGTGGCGTCGATCAGCTTCTGCTTGCTCTGGGCATGGGCGCCCCATAGCAGGAACACCAGATGCGGCTGATGGGCGCTGACCACTTCGATGACCCGGTCGGTAAAATGCTGCCAGCCCTTGCCCGCATGGGCGTTGGCATTGGCGCGCTCCACGGTCATGGTGGTATTGAGCAGCAACACGCCTTGGTCGGCCCAGCTTTGCAGATAACCGTGGTTGGGGATGTCGATGTTCAGGTCGCGCTTCAATTCCTTGAAGATATTCACCAGCGACGGCGGCGCCGGGACGCCCGGCTGCACCGAAAAGCATAGGCCATGGGCCTGGCCCGGCCCATGATAGGGGTCTTGCCCGAGGATCACGACCTTGACCTTGTCCAACGGTGTGGAATTGAGGGCATTGAAAATCAACGAGGCCGGTGGATAGATCTCCTTGCCAGCGGCGTACTCCTGTCGCAGGAATTCGCGCAACTCTGCCATGTAGGGCTGGTCGAACTCGGCACGCAGCGCCTGCTTCCAGCTCGGTTCGAGTTTGATACGGTCGTCAGCAGTCATGATTGCACCCGGTAAAAACAATGGGCGCACCCTAGGAAAGCCTACATGGCTTGTCAATTGATCTGACGCAGAACCGGCACTTTCCCACGCAGCGTTCATACTGAATATTCAATTTCTGATCGAGGTCACGATGAATCTGCACTTCGAAGAACTCACGGGCACCACTGGAGCCCGCATCGGTATCGCCACCCTGGACGCCGAAAAATCCTTGAATGCCCTGTCCTTGCCGATGATCAACGCCTTGCGCGATCGTCTCGATGCCTGGGCCCGGGAACCGCAAATCGTTTGTGTATTACTGCGTGGCAACGGCGCCAAGGCCTTCTGCGCGGGCGGCGAAGTACGCAGCCTGGTGGAAGCCTGCCGGGCCCATCCCGGTGAAGTGCCGCCATTGGCGGCGCAATTCTTCGCGGCGGAATATCGCCTGGACTTCAACTTGCACACTTACCCCAAGCCTTTGGTGTGCTGGGGCCATGGTTATGTGCTCGGCGGCGGCATGGGCCTGTTGCAGGGCGCAAGCACCCGGATCGTCACACCGAGCAGTCGCCTGGCGATGCCGGAGATCAGCATCGGCCTGTACCCGGACGTCGGCGCCAGTTGGTTCCTGTCGCGCCTGCCGGGCAAGCTCGGACTGTTTCTCGGCCTGACCGGCGCCCACATGAACGCCCGGGATGCCATCGACCTGGACCTGGCCGACCGTTTTTTGCTGGATGAACAACAGGACGACCTGATCGAAGGCCTGCTGCAGCTCAACTGGCAGGAACAGACCGACATGCAACTCAACAGCCTGCTCAAGGCCTTGCAGCGCGAAGCCCTCGACCGATTACCCGAAGCCCAATGGTTGCCACGTCGACCGCAAATCGACGAATGGCTGGATGTCAGCGACGTGCGCTGCGCCTGGAAGGCCCTCAGCTTGCTGGTGGACCATCCGGACCCGCTGATCGCCCGGGCCGCCAGGACCATGACCGAAGGTTCACCGCTGACCGCCCATCTGGTCTGGGAACAGATCGCCCGAGCCAGCCATTTGTCCTTGGCCGGCGTGTTCCGCATGGAATACACACTCAGTCTCAACTGCTGCCGGCATCCTGAGTTCAGCGAAGGGGTGCGAGCCCGGTTGATCGACAAGGACCAGAAACCCCGCTGGCACTGGCCGGACATCAACCATGTGCCGGAAGCGGCGGTGGAGGCGCACTTCCACAAGGCCTGGGAAGGTCGGCATCCGCTGGCGGATCTGGCCAACGAGTAGAAGTCCTGAATGAAAAGCCCTGTGGGAGCGAGCCTGCTCGCGATAGCGGCGTGCCAGCCAACTTTGATGCTACTGACCCGACGCTATCGCGAGCAGGCTCGCTCCCACAGGGTTTGTTGCAGACGAAAAAAAGCGGCGCTCGATGCGCCGCTTTCAATTATCTGGAGATCAGCGGCGACCGCCCCGTCCATCGTGATCGCCCCGTCCTCGATGATCACGCCCGCCATGCCGATTATCATCCCAACCCCCCCGATCACGGCCGTCCCAGCCGCCCCGACTCGGATAAGACCGATAGGCCGCCCGCGGTGGTGAATAGTAGCGAGGGCCGGGTTGGTAGTAGCGCGGTGCCGGATAATAGCGTGGCGCCGGTTGGTAATACCTCGGTGCCGAATAGTAGCGCGGCGCCGAGTAGTAACTCCCACCGCCGTAATAGACCGGCGCCGGTGAGGTGTAGACCTCGGAACGGTAATAGCTCGAGTCTCCGTCGTAGTAGGGCACGCATGCCGAAAGAGTCAAACCGAGAAACGCAATGAGCAGCAATCGTCGATACATGGCGGCCTCCTGGACCGCGGATGGGCCACATCAGCGACGCTGATGGGCGGCAGTCAACATTGTGTGACTGACGCATATTCAGACAGCAAAATCGGAATCTGGTGCGATGTGGCAACAACTGGAAACATGTCGCTCGTCGCCCTCTTCCGGTGCGCGACGGCACCACAAGCACGCACAAATCCGCCCTCAAGCCTCCCTCCTCACCACCCGCTCTCTCTAGCCCGGGCCTTTGCCCGAATTGGCACGGCTCTCGCTTTAACAATTCCGTGCAGGAGTCATCACAGGTTCGCGGCACTACAATTTGCAATGGCTGACTAGGGTTCCGGCTCGCTTCTGGCGAGTGGCTGGTCCGAGAGTTGGCGACCTCCAGTTGAGGTTACACGGCGGGACAAAAGCCCGGGAGACAAGCCACCGTTCGCGGTGCCGCGTTGCTCCTGTCCGCCCTTGATCAACTGGAGAACCACCATGCTCAAGCTTCGTCTGTCCGCCCTGCTCCTCGCCGCCCTTTCGGCCCTCGCGAGCTTCTCGTCCATCGCCGCCCAGAAAGACCATTTCAGCGTCTGCTGGACCATTTACGCCGGCTGGATGCCCTGGGAATACGCCGGTAGCCAAGGCATCGTCGATAAATGGGCAAAAAAATACGGCATCAAGATCGATGTCGTGCAGCTCAACGATTACGTCGAATCCATCAACCAGTACACCGCCGGTCAGTTCGACGGCTGCACCATGACCAATATGGACGCCCTGACCATTCCCGCAGCCGGTGGCGTGGACAGCACGGCGCTGATCGTCAGTGATTTCTCCAACGGCAACGACGGCATCGTCCTCAAGGGCGAAGGCAAGAAAGTCGCCGACCTCAAGGGCATGAACGTCAATCTGGTGGAACTGTCGGTGTCCCATTATCTACTGGCACGCGCCCTGGATTCCGTTGGCCTCGCCGAGAAAGACCTGAAAGTCGTCAACACCTCCGACGCCGATATTTCCGCCGCCTTCAACACCGACCAGGTCAAGGCCGTCACCACCTGGAACCCGATGCTCTCGGACATCAAATCCCAGCCAGGCGTGAGCGAAGTGTTCAATTCCAGTCAGGTCCCCGGCGAAATCATGGACATGATGGTGGTCAACACCCAGACCCTCCAGGACAACCCAGCCCTGGGTAAAGCGTTGACCGGCGCCTGGTTTGAAGTGGTCGCCCTGATGAACGAGAAAAACGCCGGCAGCAAGGCAGCGCTGGAGCACATGGCCAAAGCCTCGGGCACTGACCTGACCGGCTTCCAGGCGCAACTGGACACCACCAAGCTGTTCGCCACGCCCAAGGAAGCCCTGAGCTTCGCCACCAGCGAGCAACTGCCCGCCACCATGGGCAAAGTGGCCGAGTTCTCGTTCCAGCACGGCTTGTTGGGCGAAGGCGCCAAGAGCACCGACGCGGTTGGCATGACGTTCGCCAATGGCGTGACCCGCGGCGACAAGGCCAACCTCAAGCTGCGCTTCGACCCGACCTACGTACGGCTGGCCGCCGACGCCAAGCTGTAAACCGGAGGACCTGGCATGCGCCTGATCAACCGCTACCCGGATCGTCCCAGCCGCTTGTTGCTGGTGATCCTGCCATTCGCGCTGGTGTTGTTCGCCTACTTCATGGGCTCGGCCGAACGGTTGACGGACAACCCCAACGACAAGCTGCTGCCCAGTGCCGTGCAAATGGCCGATGCGGTCGAACGCCTGGCCTTCACACCAGATGCCCGCAGTGGCGAATACCTGCTCTGGCAAGACACCGCGTCGAGCCTGCGCCGGTTGGCCATCGGTCTGGGCATCAGCGCCCTGGCCGGGTTATGCCTGGGCATGGCTGCCGGGACGCTGCCACTGTTTGGCGCACCGTTATCGCCGTTGCTCACCGTGCTGTCGATGGTGCCGCCGCTGGCCATCCTGCCGATCCTGTTCATCGTCTTCGGCCTGGGAGAACTGTCGAAAGTGATGCTGATCGTGATTGGTATTACACCGTGCCTGGCCCGCGACCTGGAACAACGCGCCCGGGAAATTCCATCCGAACTGCTGATCAAGGCCCAGACCCTCGGCGCGTCGACCTGGACGCTGATGCTGCGGGTGGTGCTGCCGCAACTGCTGCCGCGCCTGTTGATTTCCCTGCGGCTGATGCTGGGTTCGGCCTGGCTGTTTCTGATCGCCGCCGAAGCCATTGCCTCCACGGATGGACTGGGCTATCGGATTTTCCTGGTGCGTCGTTACCTGGCGATGGACGTGATCCTGCCGTACGTGGTGTGGATCACCCTGCTCGCCTGGCTGATGGACTGGGGCCTCAAGCGCCTGACCCGGCAAGCGTTCCCCTGGTACGAGGGGGCGAAGGCATGAGCTTCATTACGGTGAACAATGTCTGGCAACAGTACGCCGATCAGGTGGTACTGGAGCGTTTGAACCTGAAGGTCGCCGAGGGTGAGTTCTGCACCCTGGTGGGCGCTTCGGGTTGCGGCAAGTCGACCTTCCTGCGTCTGCTGCTGGGCCAGGAACGCGCCAGCCGCGGACAGATTCTACTGGACGGCGAGCCCTTGGCCGGCGAACCGGATGCCAGCCGGGGCGTGGTGTTCCAGCGTTATTCGGTGTTCCCGCACCTGAGCGTGCTGGACAACGTGACCCTGGGCCTGGAGTTGCCGCGCTCGCCGCTGCTGGGCCGCCTGTTCGGCAGCGCCAAGCGCCAGGCCCGCGAAGACGCCGCGCAACTGCTGGACAAGGTCGGCCTGGGCCATGCGCTGGATAAATACCCGGCGCAACTGTCCGGGGGCATGCAACAGCGGCTGGCGATCGCCCAGGCACTGATCATGAAGCCGCGTGTCCTGTTGCTGGACGAGCCCTTCGGCGCCCTCGACCCGGGCATTCGCAAAGACATGCACAGCCTGTTGCTGGAGCTGTGGCGAGAAACCCGGCTGACGGTGTTCATGGTCACCCACGACCTGAGTGAAGGTTTCAGCCTCGGCACGCGCCTGCTGGTGTTCGACAAGGTCCGTGTCGACCCGCACGCCCCCGGCGCCTATGGCGCACGTATTACCTACGACATTCCATTGAACAGCGACCGCCGCACCGCCCGTGCCGCCGTCGACGCCCTGCCCGCCGAACTGGCCGGTACGTTGCGTATCGCTTGAAAGGAGTTTTTGCCATGACCGATTCGACCCAATTGTTTACACCTTTCACCGAAGAACTGCTGCCCGGCGGCGGCCACCGTTCCTTCGTGCTCAAGCGCGGCCAACTGCTGCGCCTGACCGATCTGCGCGGCGGGGCCAACGTGAGCCTGACATTGCTCAATGCCAACGAAAAAACCGAACGCCTGAACCTGCCCGACAGCCTCAAATGCCAACACACCGCCAAGCTCACCGCCGGCCATTGCCTCTACTCCGACATGGGCCGGGTGCTGGCGGCCATCACCGCCGACACCTGCGGCTGGAGCGATAGCCTGGGCGGCGTGCTCTGCGCCGAGGAAGTCGCTGAAAAATACGGTCAGGGCCGCTATCAGGAGCTGCGCAACGGGTTCTTTCGCAACGGCACCGACAACCTGCTGGTGGAGCTGGGCAAATGGGGGTTGGGCCTGTCCGACCTGCTGATGACCCTCAACCTGTTCAGCCGGGTCAACGTCGATGAGGCCGGCCACTTTCACTTCGTCGAAGGCCATTCCAAGGCCGGTGATTACATCGAGCTGTACGCCCCGATGGACACCCTGGTGGTACTGACCGCGTTGCAACACCCGATGGACCCGAACCCGCAATACGCGCCACAACCGCTCAAGCTCAGCTGGATGAACGCCGACGCCAGCGTCGCCGAGCACTGCCGTCATTCGCGCCCGGAAAACCAGCGCGGCTTCATCAACACCGACCGCCTGTTCGCCTGAGGATCGCCGCCATGTCATTCGCCATCGCCACCGTACAAAAGCAGCCTGACGCCGCCATCTATCGCGCCACCATCCCCGCCGGGGAACCCTGGCTGGTGGAGGTCAAGAAGGGCCAGACCCTGCGCATCCTCGACCTGGAAGGCAACCAGGCGATCGATACGCTGTTCTACAGCCTGGCCAACCCCAAGGAACGCTATGACGTGCAGCGCACCCTGCGCCGGCAGAACTGCGTTTACCTGAGCACCGGCAGCGTGCTGTATTCCAACCTCGGCCACCCGATGCTGACCATCGTCGAAGACACGTGCGGGCGCCACGACACCCTCGGCGGCGCCTGCGCCCAGGAAAGCAACACCGTGCGCTATGCACTGGAAAAACGCTACATGCACAGCTGCCGCGACAATTATCTGCGGGCCTGCGCCCACGACGGTCGGCTGGGCAAGGGCGACATCGGGCCGAACATCAACTTCTTCATGAACGTGCCGGTCACCGCCGATGGCGGCCTGACCTTCGAAGACGGGATCTCGGCGCCGGGCAAATATGTCGACCTGCGGGCCGAGATGGACGTGATCGTCCTGATCTCCAACTGCCCGCAACTGAACAACCCGTGCAACGCCTACAACCCCACGCCAGCGGAGCTTTTGATATGGAACTGAAACTCACCCGCCTTCGCCGCTGGCTGTTCGCGTTGTGCCAGAGCCGGTCGGGGCAGTGCATCAAGTAAACACAGATTCATGCACACCTCCTCCCCCCTGTGGGAGCGAGCCTGCTCGCGATAGCGGTCTGTCAGTCACATTGATGTTGGATGTACCACCGCTTTCGCGAGCAGGCTCGCTCCCACAAGGGCCGCAGTGATGTTTGGAGGTTTGCCACCTGGGACGACCCCGGCGGCCATCGAAAACTGCGGGACGACCCGCATCCCAGTTCAGGCAGCACGCATGCCTGAGGGGTAATGCCATGTTCGAAAAAATCCTGATCGCCAACCGTGGCGCCATCGCCTGCCGTATCCTGCGGACCTTGCGTGAGCTGAAGGTCAAGGGCGTGGCGGTGTATTCCCAGGCCGACGCCGCCAGCTTGCATATCCTCCAGGCCGATGAAGCCCACTGCCTGGGCGAAGGCGCGGCGGCCGGTACTTACCTGGCGGTGGATAAGCTCCTGGCGGTTGCTAGAAGCAGCGGCGCGACCGCGATCCACCCCGGCTACGGCTTTCTCTCGGAAAACGCCGCCTTCGCTGAAGCTTGCGAGGCTGCCGGGATTGCCTTCATCGGTCCGACGCCAGAGCAACTGCGTGTGTTCGGTCTCAAGCACACCGCCCGCGACTTGGCGCGCCGGCATGGTGTGCCACTGCTCGAAGGCACCGAACTGCTCGACAGCCTCGACGCCGCGCTCTTGGCGGGTACAAAGCTCGGCTATCCGGTGATGCTCAAAAGTACCGCGGGCGGCGGCGGCATCGGCATGCGTGTGTGTCGCAGCGCCGCCGACCTGAGCGAATCCTTCGAAGCGGTCAAGCGCCTGGGCCAGAACAACTTCAGCGACGCCGGGGTGTTCATTGAAAAGTACATCGAACGCGCGCGGCATCTTGAAGTGCAGGTATTCGGCGATGGTCGGGGCCAGGTGATCGCCCTGGGCGTGCGCGACTGCTCGGTGCAACGGCGCAACCAGAAAGTCCTCGAGGAAACCCCGGCGCCGAACCTGCCCGAGGGCATGGCCGACGAACTCTGCGCAGCGGCGATCCAACTGGCCCAGGCCGTGAACTACCGCAGCGCCGGCACCGTGGAGTTCGTGTTCGACAGCGACGCAGGGCGCTTCTATTTCCTGGAAGTGAACACCCGCCTGCAAGTGGAGCACGGCGTCACCGAGCAGGTGTGGGGCGTGGACCTGGTGCGCTGGATGGTGCAACTGGCGGCCGGTGACTTACCGCCACTGAGCGAGCTGGGCCGAGGTTTGAAAGCCGAGGGGCACGCGATCCAGGCGCGCCTGTATGCCGAGGACCCCGGTCGGGATTTCCAGCCAAGCCCGGGGCTGCTGACCGCCGTGGAATTTCCCCAGGCCGACGGCAAAGCACTGCGCATCGACACCTGGGTCGAGGCCGGTTGCCAGATCCCGCCCTACTTCGACCCGATGATCGCCAAGGTCATTCGTTGGGCGCCCACCCGCGAGCAGGCACGCCTGGGCTTGCATCAAGCACTGGACGAAAGCCTGCTGTACGGCGTCGAGACCAACCGCCAATACCTGCAACAGATTCTCCTCGACACACCGTTTGCCAGCGGCCAGCCCTGGACCCGCTGCCTGGAAGCGCTGGTCTATCGCGCCAACACCGTCGAAGTGCTCAGCCCCGGCACCCAGACCAGCGTCCAGGACTATCCCGGCCGCCTCGGCTATTGGGCCGTGGGTGTGCCGCCGTCGGGGCCGATGGACAGCCGTTCCCTGCGCCTGGGCAATCGCCTCTTGGGCAACGAAGAAGGTGCGGCGGCATTGGAAATCACCATGAACGGGCCGCTGCTGCGTTTCAACTGCGCTGCCCGGGTGGCGGTGACCGGTGCGGTGATTGCCCTCACGCTCGACGGCGAAGCGGTGCCGATGAATACACCGTTGTCGATTGCTGCCGGCGCCACCCTCGCGATCGGCAACATCTTTGGCGCCGGGGCGCGCAGTTACCTGTGCCTGCAAGGCGGCGTGCAAGTGCCGGATTACCTGGGCAGTAAAAGCACCTTCACCCTCGGCCAGTTTGGCGGCCACGGCGGACGAGCGTTGTGTACCGGCGACGTGTTGCACCTGGCATCGCTGGAATCGCTGGACGAGCACGCGACACTGCCGCCAACGCGCGCGCCGATCCTGGAACTGCCAAGCGTGCGGCAGATCCGCGTGATCTACGGTCCCCACGGCGCACCCGAATATTTCACCGAACGCTACATCCAGACGTTCTTCGACACGGCCTGGGAAGTGCACTTCAACTCCAGCCGCACCGGCGTGCGCCTGATCGGGCCAAAACCCGAATGGGTCCGTGCCGACGGTGGCGAGGCCGGGCTGCACCCTTCCAATATCCATGACAACCCCTACGCCATCGGCGCCGTGGACTTCACCGGCGACATGCCCGTCATCCTTGGCCCCGACGGCCCGAGCCTGGGCGGTTTCGTCTGCCCGGTGACAGTGATCGAAGCGGACCTCTGGCAGTTGGGGCAACTCAAGGCGGGAGACAAGGTGCGGTTTGTGCCGGTGGATATCTCCACCGCCCGCTCACTGGCCCTGAAATGGGATCAGTGTGGGAGCGAACCTGCTCGCGAAGGCGATCTTTCAGTCATTGCATCATTGACTGTCAGGCCGCTATCGCGAGCAGGCTCGCTCCCACAGGGGATCGTGTCGCCTGTGGTATTGGATATCGGCCAAGGCGACACCCGGATGGTGGCGAGATTAGCCGGCGACACCCACCTGCTGCTGGAAATCGGCGCCCCCGAACTGGATCTGGTGCTGCGCTTTCGCGCCCATGCCTTGATGCAGGCGTTGGAACACAAGCAACTTGCCGGCGTGATCGACCTGACGCCAGGCATTCGCTCGCTGCAAGTGCATTACCAACCCGAGCAAATACCCCTGGCCGATCTGCTGCCCCTCATCGTCGGTGAATGGGACGCAGTGTGCGCCGCCCAGGACCTGCAAGTGCCGTCGCGCATCGTCCACCTGCCGCTGTCCTGGGATGATCCGGCCTGTCAGTTGGCCATCGAGAAATACATGACCACGGTGCGCAAGGACGCGCCCTGGTGCCCGAGCAATCTGGAGTTCATCCGGCGCATCAACGACCTGCCCAACCTCGATGAAGTGCAGCGCACAGTGTTCGACGCCAGCTACCTGGTGATGGGCCTCGGGGACGTCTACCTCGGCGCACCGGTCGCCACGCCACTGGACCCACGACATCGACTGGTGACCACCAAATACAACCCGGCCCGAACCTGGACCGCGGAAAACTCGGTGGGCATCGGCGGCGCCTACATGTGCGTATACGGCATGGAAGGGCCTGGCGGCTATCAGTTCGTCGGGCGCACGTTGCAGATGTGGAATCGTTATCGGGACGTCGCCGCCTTCGACGGCAAACCCTGGCTGCTGAGGTTCTTCGACCAGATCCGCTTCTACCCGGTCAGCGCCGATGAACTGCTGCGCATCCGCCGGGACTTCCCCCTGGGCCGCTTCGACCTGGAGATCGAGCAGAGCCAGCTCAATCTCGCTGACTACCAGCATTTCCTGATCCAGGAAGCTGACAGCATCGCCGCGTTCCGCCACCAGCAACAAGGCGCCTTCGACGCTGAGCGCGAGCGTTGGATCGCCAGTGGCCAGGCGCACTTCGACAGTGAAGAGCCGGCTATCGCGCCGAGTGAAGATGCGCAGCTGACTGACGGTCAACTGAGCGTCGACAGCCACATCGCCGGCAATCTCTGGCAGGTTCAGGTGAAGGTTGGCGCTCGGGTAGCCGCCGGCGATGTGTTGGTCATCCTGGAGTCGATGAAGATGGAAATCCCGGTGCTGGCACCCGTGGCCGGGGTGGTACACGAGGTGCGCGTCCAGCCCGGTTCGGCGGTGCGCGCCGGACAGCGCGTCGTGGTGCTGGAACGTGACTGAACTCAATCAAAGGATTAACACCATGAACCTTTCGCTTCGCTTGGACGACCTGCGTAATGCCTACCGCAGCGGCGAACTGACGCCTCGGAAATTGCTGTTGGACCTGCGGGAAAAAGCCGCGGCGCTGAACCCGGACTATCACCTGTTTATCCACCTGCTGACGGCCGCGGAACTGGAACCCTACCTGGCCGCGCTGGAAGGCCGCGACCTGGAGAGCCTGCCGCTGTACGGCATACCGTTTGCCATCAAGGACAACATCGACCTGGCCGGCATTCCAACCACCGCAGCCTGTCCGGCATTTGCCTACGTACCGGACCGTTCGGCCACCATTGTCGAGCAGTTACTGGCACTGGGGGCGATCCCCCTGGGCAAGACCAACCTCGACCAATTCGCCACCGGACTCAATGGCACTCGCTCGCCCTACGGTGCCTGCCGCAACAGTGTGTTGCCCGACTATCCGGCAGGCGGTTCGAGCGCCGGTTCGTCGCTGGCCGTGGCCTTGGGCGTGGCAAGTTTTGCCTTGGGCACCGACACCGCCGGCTCCGGTCGGGTGCCAGCGGCGCTGAACAATCTGGTGGGGTTGAAGGCCACCCTGGGGTTGATCTCCACGGCGGGCGTGGTTCCGGCCTGTCGCACGCTGGACTGCGTCACCACCTTCACAGGGACGGCGAAAGAAGCCAGCCAGCTCTTGGCGCTGACGGCCCGTCCAGACCCTCGTGATGACTACAGTCGCCACAACCCGCAGTGGAACGATGGCACCGCGTTCGGCACGCCCCGACGCTTTCGCTTCGGTGTGCCGCGCCAACAGGACCTGGCGTTTTTCGGCTGTCCTGAAGGTCCGCAACTGTTTCTGGATGCCATTGAGCGCCTCGAACGTCTGGGCGGCGAAGCCGTGGAACTAGACCTGTCGCCGTTCCTGGAAGCGGCGCGGCTGCTTTATGAAGGCCCGTGGGTGGCCGAACGCTACAGCGTTGCCGGCCCATTGATGGAGCGCGAGCCCGACGCCGTACTGCCCGTCATCCGTGCCGTATTGGCGAAAGCACCTACGGTGGATGGCGTACAAACCTTCCGCGCCCGCTATCGCTTGCAAGCGCTCAAAGCCCAATGCGACCGGGCCATGGACGCGCTCGATTGCGTACTCACCCCGACCATCGGCCGGCCGGTGACCCTCGCAGAGCTGGCCGCCGAACCCGTGTTGCGCAACTCGGAGCTGGGGTACTACACCAATTTCATGAACCTGCTGGACTATGCCGCCGTCGCCGTGCCCAGCGCGTTCATGGCCAACGGCTTGCCCTGGGGCGTGACACTGTTCGGTCGAGCGTTCACCGATCAATACCTCTTGAGCGTGGCCGACGCCTTGCAGCGTCAACAGGGCAAGGCCTTGCCCGTTCCCGGCCATCCGGCCCGCCATGATCGGGCGCGACTGGTGGTGTGTGGCGCACATCTGGACGGGTTGGCATTGAACTGGCAGCTCAAGCAACGCGGTGCCCGGCTGATCGAGGCCACCCAAAGCTCGCCGGACTACCGCCTCCATGCCTTGGCCGGTGGCCCACTCTTGCGTCCCGGCATGGTTCGGGTTCGTGAAGGCGGTGTGGCGATCAAGGTCGAAGTCTGGGAGCTGCCAAGCAGTGAACTGGGCTCGTTCCTGACTGGCATTCCCGCACCGTTGGGGCTGGGCAAGGTGCAACTGGCCGATGGGCGCTGGGAAAGTGGATTCATCTGCGAGTCGTATGGCCTGGAGGGCGCTCAGGACATCAGCCATCTGGGGGGATGGCGGGCTTATCTAACGACCCTTGAGTAAACACTGCCCTGTGGCGAGGGGATTTATCCCCTCGCCACAATCTTGCAAACCGGCAAATCTGAATGTCTTTTCCCACAAGGCCACTAAACTGACGTCATTGTCTGTGCCAAGGGAATCGCCATGTCGCTCCGTTCGCCGTTGTATTCCCAGCGCAAGCCGCTCCTGGCGGTGGTGGCGCTGCTCGGTACAGGTTTCCTGATCATTGCGTTGCTGGGTTATTACGCAGCCCATGCCTCTGTGCGTGACCACATGCTCAAGACGCTGTACTTGAACCTGCTGATCGGCGTGCTCGTGACGCTGGCGGTCCTGGCCATCCTTTATCGGCTGATCAATCACTACCAGCAGCGCATCGACGCCCAATCCACACTCGACAGCCTGACCGAATTGCCGAACCGTCGTGGCTTCGACCTGCTGGCCGTGCAAGCCCTGCACGAAGCCCAGCGCGAGCCAAAACCCTTGACGGCGCTGCTGGTGGAGCTGGACGACTTCAAACGGCTGGACACCACCCACGGTCACATCGCCACCGACCAACTGCTGACCGCGTTCGCCCGCGACCTGACCCAGAGCCTGCGGCATTCGGACATCGTGTGTCGCTGGAGTACCGACGCCTTTGTCGTCCTGCTCAAGGACACCGACGGACAGACAGGTCTGAAGATCGCCGAGAAAATTCGTCAGCACATCGAGAGGCAACGCTATTTCTGCAGTGGCAAGCAATTGTTGGCGACCATCAGCATCGGCCTCACCACCTTGCAGGACAACGACACCTTGCACAGCCTGCTGTCGCGGACCGATCATGCGCTTCAACGTGCCCGACAGACCGGAAGCAACCGAACCTGTGTAGAGATGCCTCACTCCAGTTATGAATAAACCCGACCTGTGCCCCGCCTGCGGCAGCGCCAACGACTGCACCCTGGCCAACCCGAAGACAGTCGACCGAACCTGCTGGTGTTACGGCGTGAGTATCGACCCGGCTGTGCTCGAAGCATTGCCGGTCGAGCTGCGCGATCAATCCTGCCTGTGCCCGCGCTGCGCCCAGGTCGAAAGCCAATTGCGCGCCAAGCAGCCGCCGATCGCGTAAGATTCTCGCCCTCCGCTCCTTTGCCTGAATGCCCCATGCGTGTCGACCGTTTCCTCAGCAATCTGTCGCGTTTCAATCGCCAGCAGGTCCGGTTATTGCTGGTGGCACGCCGGGTGCGAATCGACGGCCTGGTGATCAGTGACCCACACGCCCAGGTCCGTGAGTTCAGCCGCGTCGAAGTCGACGATGAACTGTTGCAGGCAGGCCGACCGGCGCGGTATTTCATGCTGCACAAACCCGCCGGCTGCGTCAGCGCCACGCGCGATCCGCAGCATCCCACCGTGCTCGATTGGCTGGACGAACCGGACAAGGACGACCTGCACATCGCCGGGCGGCTGGATTTCAACACCACCGGGCTGATGCTGATCACCAATGACGGCAGTTGGTCGCGACGGCTGACCCAGCCGCAAACGAAACTGCCCAAGGTCTACTACGTCGAGACCGAGCAGACCATCACTGCCGAATACGCTATCACCTTCGCCCGTGGCCTGTACTTTGCCTTCGAAGACCTCATCACCCAGCCTGCGGAGTTGACGCTGCTGGGGCGGAACTCGGCGCGGCTGAGCATCGTTGAAGGGCGCTATCATCAGGTCAAGCGGATGTTCGGCCACTTCGATAACAAAGTGCTGCGCCTGCACCGCGAACGTATGGGACCGCTTTCGCTGGACGCCGAGCTCGAGCCGGGCCAATACCGCGCCTTGAGCCCTGACGAAGTCAGCCTGATCTGAGCGGACGACCGCCGGGCAGAAGTGTCGAACAATTTTCAAAAGGACACTTGCGCAACGGCCGTCCCCCTGCTTGAATCAGACCGTCGGCCGAAATGTGACCGATGAGTCACCCCATACCTCTAAGAAACTTTTTGTCGGCCGGAACCCTCTGGTTCCACCTTGCCCGCCGACAAACTGCCCGCCTAATAACAACACCCGTCGACCGGTCTGTATGGATCGACTTGGGCCTGATCTTCCAGGCGAATGCCTACCTGTCACATTGCCCGTGCAATCTCATTGCGCGCATACCCGCTTGCCAGGAGTCTATGACATGAGGCCAGAAATCGCTGTGCTGGATATACAAGGTCAGTATCGGGTTTACACGGAGTTCTATCGCGCAGACGCCGCACAAAAGACCATCATTCTGGTCAACGGCTCGCTGGCCACTACCGCGTCGTTTGCACAGACCGTCAAGAACCTTCATCCGCAATTCAACGTCGTGCTGTACGACCAACCGTACGCAGGCAAGTCCAAGCCCCACAACCGGCACGAGAAGATGCTGACGAAGGAGGTCGAGGGCCAGATCCTGCTGGAGCTGATCGACCATTTCGCCGCCGAACACGTGCTGTCATTCTCGTGGGGCGGCGCCGCCACGTTGACCGCGTTGTCCCATCGCCCACGACGCATCGAAAAAGCGGTGATCAGTTCATTCTCACCGGTTCTCAATGCGCCGATGCGCGACTACCTCGAGCGTGGCGTCGATTACCTGGGCAGCCTGGATGGCGACCGGGTGGGGCATCTGGTCAACAGCACCATCGGCAAACACCTGCCGCCACTGTTCAAACGCTTCAACTATCGTCATGTCAGCAACCTGGCCGAGCATGAATATGGACAGATGCATTTCCACATCAGCGAAGTGCTCCAGAGCGACCTGCGCTGCTACGCGACGGCAGCAAAAAAAATCAACGTACCGGTGCTGTTCCTGAACGGTGAATGGGACGAGTACACCTCGGCCGCCGACGCCAGGCTGTTCGCCGACTATGTGCAGCACAGTACATTCAGCACGCTGCAAGCCACCGGGCACTTCCTGGACATGGAACACAAGGCCGCCTTCCGGGACAGTCGCAACGCCTTGCTGGGCTTCCTCAAGCCGGGTCACCACGAAAGCCGGCCACGCTACAGCCAGGTGCAGGGCTACCATGCACTGGCAATCTGAAACCGCGTCCTCGCGGGCAAACCCCGTCCCCTCGACAACGGGGTTTGCTCGCGAATGACCGCTCTGTTTTGAGGCTTGGGTCGACCGGAAACCTCACCGCAGGCAAAGAAAAACTTCAAATCCGCGCCCACATCTGGTACAAAGTCAGCCGCTCTGAGCGGGTGTCGTATAATGGCATTACTCCAGCTTCCCAAGCTGATAACGAGGGTTCGATTCCCTTCACCCGCTCCAATCGAATTCAGGTCTCGCGTCGTGGTGGTTTGACGGGGGATAAAAAAACCGGCATTTGAATGGCCGGTTTTTTTTGGTCTGGTGTTTTTGAATGGCTCGCCTGGGGCCGGTTGAATGGTTAACCCCTGCTCACCATCGAAGCTCCCAGCGCTCACCTGCGGCTTTTGTTCTCGGAGAGGCAGTTGCCCCCATCCACCACGAGAACCTCGCCCGTAATGTAGCTGGACTCCGGGGAAGCCAGAAAAGCGACCGCTGCGGCAACCTCATCTGGCCTACCGGCACGTCCGACGGGAACATACTGCGCTGCGCTCATTTCCTCCGCAGTGCTGGACTGCGTCGCGATCCACCCGGGGGCAACTGAGTTCACGGTGATACCGTAGGGCGCGACTTCCAGCGCCAAGCTCATGTTCATGCCCACCATCCCCGCTTTCGCCGCCGCATAGGCCGCCTCGCCAGGATTGCTGACGCGGGTGCCGGTCGTAGAGCTGATATGGACGATGCGTCCGTAACGACGATCCTGCATCCCCGGCAACACAGCACGGGTCAGCAAAAATGCAGTGGTCAGATTACGGGCAATCGAAGTGTTCCACAGCTCGACGCTCATATTGGCCACTTCAGAGAACGTTTCAGGTTCACCCTGAATCGCCATACCGGCGTTGTTCACGAGTATATCGATTCGTCCCCAGAGCGATTCAGCCCACGTCACCAGTTCGACGACCTGAGCCGGCTGGGTAAGATCCGCAGCACGTCCTTGCACCTCATGACCTTCCGCCCTCAGCTGCGCGACGCGATCATGGATACGGGCACTGCTGCCGGTAATGATCAGCTGTGCACCCGCCTCCGCGAGCCGTCGCGCGATAGCCAGGCCAATCCCGTGTTCGCTGCCAGCGCCACTGACCAACGCGACCTGACCACTCCAGCTTTTGACCATTGCACGGCTCCACAGAGAGACACACGAAGACAGTTTGACTGTCCAGAGTAGACGCCAGGCGCCCGCATTCACGCAATAAAGATTGTGAGCGGCAGGGAATGGCCAGAAGCGGATGGTCTGTCTTGTGCAATAAACCCGGCTTGTTAACCCTATTTGCGTGAATAGAGAGGCCACAGGCCACTAGCACGGAACGGATACCGGACTAGACTTTTCAGCGCTTCGCTTCGGCAGCCACGAAGCGCATCACTCAAAAGCTGCTTTTATCCGCGGATAGGGAGATCTCTCATGTTCAGCCTCAACGCCTCTGGATATACAAAAAGCGCCACCACCCCTGCATTTGCCACCGTTCCGCCCATCAGTGGAGGCATCGGAAGCACCAGCGTGACCGTTGTCTGGCAGAATATTCTGCAAAGTGATGTGCTTCAGATGCTCTCGGAAATCAATCCTCCTCTGACCGGTTCCTTCATTGATTACCGATACTGGGCAAACGGCATTCTCCGCTGGGCACTGAGCCAGCAGGACGACAATGGCAACCCGCTTTATGCTTTCGCTATCCCGTCATGGGAAACGGGCTTCGATGACAACGGCAATCCTGTCGTCGGGGCGTTTCTGTTTCCTGTGGGTACCCAGGTTACCGTGCTCCAGCCCAGCGGCGACGAACTCAACGCCGCGTTGGCAAATGCCTATGGCAACCAGCCGCCCCTCACATTGACCACCAACCAGACCGGCGATCCTGACGAGCGCCGCTGGGCCGCTGCCGCCCACGCCTATGCCCTGACGCAAAGCGACGCCAACGGCAACGCCTACGTGGCCGGTATCCCGAGCTGGGAAATGGCGGTCGAGGGCGACCAGACCATCCGCGGCGTTTTCGCTTTCAGCAACACCCCTGGTATCCAAGTGCTCAAGGCGGGTCGCGCCGCCCTGATGGATCAGATCCTCGCGGGCATTCTCGAACCCTTGAACAGTCCGAACCTGATGGACACGAACATGAGTGTCCTCGCCGTGGCCGCCAACCGTTGGGCCATGCGCTACGGTGGCGCATGCGGCGCCGGTACCTTTGGCTATTGCTCTGCCAAATACCCCGAGGGGGACGAGTGGGACACCATCTTCACGCACGACGTCGTCATCTGCTTCGCGCCACAGCAGCCGACCATGGATTTGCTGCAATCCATCGTCGATCAGCCGGCCGTGGCCTGGCCTGATTTCAACGGCGCCTACTCGGCGCTGTGCATCGCGCTTGGCAATATCATCAATGGCGCGAACTCCAATGACCCACTCGATCCGCGTGGGCTGGCAGCGGCCTCCCCCGATTGGTCTCCGAACACCGTCGCCACCCAGCTCGACAACTGGTTGCAATTCAACGCAAACGGCGACTACAGCCTGTCTCCAACCGCCCCCGCGGTGCCGACCGGTGTGGCCGCCGACGACTGGCTCCAGATCATCTATACCGTCTGGCAGGAGATGAGCGCTGTCGGACAACTCCAATCGCTCTACACCTACACCCAAGGAACCCTGAACACAGCGCAAGGCACAGCAAATACCCTGATAAGCGGCGCTATCGCCAACATGCAAGCCAAGACCGACGACAGCACGCTGCTGGACTTCGGCCAGTTGCTCAAAGACCTCGGTTATTCGCTGGTATGGTTCTTCTCCGGAACCACTGCTGCCTGGGCCAACCTGGCGGCGGTTGCCGTGACCGATGTCATTCGCGTGATTACCAGCGCTCTCGGCGGAACGTCCGGTTCGATCACCATCGGCCAGTACTGGGACCAGGTCGCTGACTCCTTCGAGGCGAGCAACAAGAGCCTCAGTAACTTCTACACGACCATCGCCAGCGACCACGGACGCCTGGTGAACTTCTACAGGTATGCCGACAACGGTAACCTTCCGATACCCACTGGCAACAACGGCGGTTCTTCGACGGACCACGACAGTTCCACTGCCACCGCCATGGCCAACGGTCTGATGTTGCAGGCCTACCAGAACCTGATGCCGCTCTACTGGGCAATCGCCTGGGCCTGTCCCGATCCATACGTCGGCCCGGGATACAGTGCTTATACGACACTTACTATTCCAGAAGCCCCCGAGGGCACCTATGTCGAAGGGCCGTATTACGAATTTGCGATCGTCTGGAGTAGCAGTGGCGTCATCAAAAGCTACCCGACACCGGCGATGATGACGGACCTCACCGACACACTGAACGTCAACCTGATGGATGTCCTGGCGCGGACCCAGCCCTGGCTCGGTATCGCCGCTTGGTTTGGCTGGTTCGCTGGCACCCAGGTCAACTTGCAAGGCCCCTATACCCGTTAATCCGCAGGCGTTAGCCCCAACGACGCGGCGCCCGCGCCGTTGGGGATCTTCATTAGCCATGCGTCCGAATTGCGATTTGCACCATAGCCGGCAAAGACTGACTCATGCCCCAGGCAAATGCCCTAACGGCAACGGCACCGGGGTCTTCACGGTATGAATCGCAAAGTTACTGCGAATATCACTGACCCCCGGCAGCTTGAGCAGTCGCCCCGTAAGAAAGCGGTCATACGCCCGTAAGTCAGGCACCACCACTTGCAGCAGAAAGTCCGACTCTCCCGATACCAGGAACGCTGAAATCACCTCCGGCAATGCCGTAACAGCCTGGCGAAACGCGTCGGCTTGTTCATCGTTATGCCGCTCAACCTTTATGCCGACGAAGATCGTCAGTCCAAGGCCCACTTCGTCTCGGTCGAGGACAGCTTGGTAGCCGCGAATCACGCCGGCCTCTTCGAGCATCCGCACGCGGCGCAGGCACGGCGAGGGTGACAGGCCGATTTCTTCGGCCAATTGCACATTGCTCAGGCGGCCATCGCGTTGCAACGCGGCGAGGATCTTGCGATCGAAGGCATCGAGTTTCATGATTTGGCATTTTCCAGATTCTTTTATTTGATCGTTGGCAGGTTATGCCAACTTTTGCCAACTTAGAAGCTGACTTCGCAACCACCTGCCCTGCCCTTCCGCCTTAGACTGGCCTATCAAACGTTACGGAGGGGCGTGGCATGGCAGAGTTCTGGTTGTTCTTGATGGCCTTGACGGTGGCGTATCTGTTACCGGGGCCCGATATGATTCTGTTGCTGCAAACCGGCGCACGTCAGGGTAAGGGCCCGGCACTGGCGACAGCAGTAGGCTTGGGAATCGCTCGAGGATGTCATGTCGTATTGGCCGCATTGGGGCTCTCGGCATTGTTCAAGACCGCCCCCTGGACGTTCGATGCGGTACGCCTGGCCGGTGCTGCCTACCTGTTATGGATCGGCTTTCAATGCCTGCGGACCCGTTTGTTGCCAAGCTTTGAAACGGCTGGTATCGAGCCCGCAAAGCAGCGTTGGTACCAGGCAATTCGGCGCGGGTTGTTGACCAACCTGCTCAATCCCAAGGCATTGCTGTTCTGTTCGATCTTGCTGCCGCAGTTCATCGACCCGCAAGGCGGCCCGGTGCTTGGGCAATTTGCGGTCCTCGGTGTGATCCTGGTCGGTGTCGGCTTGCTGTTCGATTGCGCCTACGCCCTGGTGGGTGTGGCGCTTGGGCGCTGGCTACAGCGTTCTCCTTCGGCTCAGCGCATGCAGCAGTGGTTGTTTGGGAGCCTGTTGATTGGTTTTGCAGTGCGATTGACGTTCGTACAGCAGTCATAGCACTGCGGATGTCGCAAGGGCCCGCCCATAGAGACCTGAATCCGGGCTGCTGCGCAGCCCATCGGGAGCAAGCTCCCTCGCCACGTTTTTTCCGTCCTTCATATCCGCTAACAACTCCATCCCACTACCCACCGGCCTTGTCTGGCGCGGCTTCTAGACTTGGTTGCGATGAACGCGCCTGCTCGCCCGATTCGGAGCGGTGGTTATAGTGTTGATCATAAACTCATAGTAGGTATAGTTCCCACCAAGCACACCACACGGAGGTGATGTGAATAGCCGATTTTTGATAAGCCAACTCCTTGCGGACGGTTGGTACCTGGTGCGGGTTCGGGGAAGTCATCATCATTTCAAGCACCCGAGCAAGCCGGGACTGGTCACCGTTCCTCACCCGAAGAAGGACCTGCTCAAGAAAACGGCCATCAGTATCCTGCAACAGGCCCTGCTCCAGACCGCCCGTTGCCCTGCGTTCCCGGAGGACGATGAACATGCTGTACCCGATTGCGATTTCCATGGGTGATGACAAACACGCCTGGGGTGTTGAAGTGCCGGATATTCCAGGCTGTTTTTCCGCGGGAGATGATCTGGATGACGCCATGGCCATGGCCCGCGAGGCCATCGAAGGTCACTTCGAGATTCTCGCCGAAGACGGCTCGCCGATTCCATCGGCCAGTAAAGTCACCGTCCACGCGGCCAATCCACACTATGCCGGTTGCACATGGGCACTGGTGGACATTGACGTAACCAAGTACCTGGGCAAGGCGCAGAAACTCAACATCACCCTTCCCGGCTATCTGCTGAACCGTATCGATGAATATGTGCTGCATCATCCTGAAGAAAAGAGCCGCTCCGGGTTCCTGGCCTCGGCGGCGCTCAAGGTGTTGCAGCAAGGGCGATAAACAGCTGGCGCCTGGGTACGAACGCTGTGGGAGCGAGCCTGCTCGCGATGGCGATGGTTCAGCAACATTGGTGTTGCCTGGCACACCGGCATCGCGAGCAGGCTCGCTCCTACAGGACTTTGCGGATCGATGCCTATTTTTTCTGGGCGTCGGACTCTTTCATCTGCACCGAAGACTTGGTGCCATCCGTGTTGTCCTTGGTTTCATTGTCCGAATTGTCGAAGCAGCCTTGCAGGACGAACAGGCTACAGGCGAGGCAGAATGTGCGCGTGAGGTTCATGGTGTACTCCGGCTGAGGGCTTTAAGGAGTGACCGATGAAGGCGGTAAATGGTTGCGACAGTCTTCGGCCAGGACGACAGGCGTTCGCCCAAGGGCTGCACTTAAATGTAAGTAGAATTTTCACCGAGGCGTTGCTGTCACACCAGACAGGTGCAATCCAATAAGGAACACAGCAATGACCTTCGCCAAAATCGCGCAAAAACTGTCCCTGTGGGCGGGGAGCCCCAAGACATTTCTGGGGGCTATCGTGCTCCTCGTGCTTTGGGCCTGCAGCGGGCCACTGTTCAAGTTCAACGATACCTGGCAACTGATCATCAATACGTCCACAACGATCATTACTTTCCTGATGGTGTTCCTGATCCAGAACACGCAAAACCGCGACACCGATATCCTGCACCTGAAGATCGACGAGTTGTTGCGCGCGACCAGCGAAGCGCAAAACGCAATGCTCGGGCTCGAAGCGCTGGACCTCAAGCAATTGGAAGCGCTGAGGAAGCATTACCAGGCCATGGGACAAGGCGAGGCTAAAAGCCTGGAAGGGTTGGAAAAGAAGAACAAGATCGATCTGAATCAGTGCTGATCGCGATGCGCGAGTGGCGTGCGTCACTCGCGCATCCTGAACACACGTCAAGGCAGCGGATTACCACCTGTCACACCGAAAACTTCGCCGGTGATGTAACTCGACTCCTGAGACGCCAACAGTACATATAACGGCGCGCATTCGGCCGGTTGCCCGGGACGCTTCATCGGCACGTGGGAGCCGAAGGTAGGAATTTTCTCCTGGGGTTGTCCGCCGCTGGGTTGCAGCACCGTCCAGATCGGTCCAGGCGCCACGGCGTTGACGCGGATGCCCTTGCTGATCACCTGCCCCGCCAATGCCTTGGTGAAAGCCACGATGGCCGCTTTGGTGGTGGCGTAATCCAGCAGCGTCGCGGACGGATCGTAAGACTGGATCGAGGCGGTGTTGATGACCGTCGCCCCCGCCGGCATCAGCGGCACCGCGGCCTTGCAGATCCAGAACATCGCGTAGATGTTGGTTTTCATGGTGTCATCGAATTGCGCGGTGGTGATGTCGGCGATGTCCTTTTGCGCCTCCTGCTTACCGGCAACGTTTACCAGGATATCCAGGCCCCCCAATTGCTCATGGGCGCTTCTCACCAGCTGGACGCAGAAGGCTTCGTCCTTGAGATCACCGGGAATCGCAATGGCTTTGCGGCCTTCGGCTTCGATCAGTTCGATGACTTGCCGGGCGTCGCGCTCTTCGCTGGGCAGGTAATTGATCGCGACGTCGGCGCCCTCCCGGGCATAGGCAATGGCTGCCGCGCGACCGATCCCCGAGTCGGCGCCGGTCACCAGCGCCTTGCGACCTTCCAGACGGCCAAAGCCTTGATAGCTTTTTTCACCGTGATCAGGCTTCGGCACCATATCCTGGTCGATGCCCGGCGGCGATTGTGGCTGGTCGGGAAACGGTGGACGGGGATATTGGGTCAGCGGGTTCTGCATCGCGTATTGGTTAGGTTCTCGGCGTGTGGACATCGAGGTTCTCCTTTTCGGCGGGCAAGACAAGCCGGGGGCGAACGCCCCGGCCCTGAATGTAAGACGTGCCGCGATCAGCGGCTGGCCTGCAGCGCCCTTGCCATCTCCAGGTGGGTCTGCAATTTAGGCAGGGTTTCATCGGCAAACGCTTTGATTTCCGGTACTTCGGTGGTCTTGGCCTCTTGCTCGATCTGTGCGATGGCTTCCTCGGTGGCCTTGACCTGGCTGGCGGCATAAGCGGCTTCGAACGACTCGCCTTCCTGCATCGGCGGGATCATGGTCTTGGCCTTGTCAGCGACTTCCTCCCGTGGTGCGACAGGCAGGTCGAGTTTCTTCGCAATCTTGGCCAGATGCTGATTGGCGGTGGTGCGGTCGTTGATCACCATGATGGTGTAATCCTTGACCTCCCTGGATTCGGCTTTGCCGTGGGCCATGCGACTGGCCTCGATGTCGGCCATGCCTTTGGCGGAGGCATCGTTGATGAATTCGGCTGGCGATTGGGCCCAGGCACTGTTGGCACCCAGGCCCATCAGCACGACGAGACTGGTGGTGCGAAAAAAGGTAGCCATCCGGCTCATGGTCGCGCCCTCCTCGTAGTTAAAAGTTCGGGCAGGTTCCCCTGCCTCTGAATCAGGACCACCGATGACCGTTCTGCGACATGTCCGACCCGATGTTCAACGGGGCTTGTCGGCGGTCACGAGGGTGGTCCTCCCACTTTTGCGACCCGCTTCAAGCACCTTGGTTCGATCCTGGTCGATATTTCCGGGGTGAATGCTTCGTGAACCCGGCCTGGTCTGGTCCTCCAGATGCATGAACGTCGGCGAGCAGGGCCCGCCTGATATTCGAAAGGACCAGGGGCGCAAAGGTTTGAATAAACACGCGACGCCACGACGAACGGTGACGTCTTTCAGATGCCGAAGGCTCTGTGATTCTGGCGCTTGGCGGCGTACATCGCTTCGTCGGCATGGCGGAACAGCGCGACGTCTTCGATGCCATGGTCCGGGAAACAGGCCACGCCGATACTCGGCTCGATGCTCAGGCAGTGCCCGTCCAGTCGCAACGGCTGGGCCAGCGCCTGACGGATTTTTTCCTGCACTCCGTGGGCGTCTTCCAGAGTCTGGATGCTATGGAGCAGCACCACGAACTCATCGCCGCCAATACGCGCAACCGTGTCGGAATCACGTACACACCCCTGGAGCCGACTGGCCACCGCTTGCAACAGCATGTCGCCGACGCCGTGACCGTAGGTGTCGTTGACCTGCTTGAAGCGGTCCAGGTCGATATACAGCAATGCCATGCGCCCTGACGCTATGCGGGCACTCGCCAGTGCGGCCTTGAACCGTTCACGCAGCAGTTCGCGATTCGGCACCTGGGTCAGTTGGTCATATTGCGCCAGACGCTGCAACCGGGCATGCAATTGCTGGCGCTCGACGGCGAGGGTGATTTGCGCACAGACGTACTGCAGCAGTTCCATATCCTGCTCGGTGTAGCGCTGCTTGTCCTGGGCACTCTTGAGGATCATTGCGCCAATCGTGCCGTTTTGCGAATTCAGCGGCACACCCAGCCAGCATGGCGCGCCCGGTTGCGCCACGAGGTCGAAAAACCCCGGTGGCAGTGGATTGCAATCAGGCGTCAACAGGATCGGCTGACCGCTTCGGATCACCTCGGTACACAAACGCCCGGTGATTGTCCCCGGCAGTTCGGGTTGCCGTTCCTGGTCGTCGACGTGATAGGCAAAATTCAGTTGGGCGCACTGTTCATCGTACAGCGCCACCGAGAAGTTCAGAGCCGGCAACCACTCGCCGATGATCAGGTGGATACGCTTGAAGAGCGCCAGCAGGTCCGCCGCGGCATGGGCCGCTTCGGAAATGGCGTACAGCGCCGCCTGTCGGGACTCGGCCAGTTTGCGCTCGGTAATGTCGCGTGCCACGGCGATGCGCAATTGATCAATTTCCGACCAGCGTGCCGACCACAGGATATGCGCCACCCGACCGTCCTTGCGCAGGTAGCGGTTCTCGAAGTTGAGCTTGGGCTCGCCCCCCATGATCTCCCGCGCCGCCTCGAGGGTGCGCTGGCGGTCGCCGGGGTGAACCAGATCGATCATCGGCCGACCGATCAGCTCCTGGGGGGTGTAACCGAAAATGCGTTCACAGGCGGCACTGACGAACACGAAACACCCCTGGCCGTCGACGGCACACACGGCGTCCAGCAGAAGGTCGATGTAACTGGCCAGCGGCGCGGAATCTCGAGTACCCATTGGCTGGAAGCCATCCGGAGAATGCAGCGGTGGGCGAATTGGGTGATCGGACGTACACCCACGATACAAGGAGGATAGCGCAGGCAATCAGGCCACCCGAGAAATTGATTGCAATGCGCCACCCATTGGCTAATCGGTATGAGTGGCCCGTCATGGGACCGTGAAAAACTCCATGCCGGCATAAGGTGCCTGCCGACAGGCCTCGAGCCGCGACGCGAGGTCCCCCACATGGATTTCAAGCTTATGTCCGTCCGGGTCGAGGAAATAAAACGAGTCGCCTTCGCTGCGGTTGTCCCGCCATGACGTTACCTGCGCTGCGCTCAGCCGTGCCACTAGCACCGGAAAGTGTTCGACAGCCAGGCTGAATGCGTAATGGGTGTAGTCCGCCATGGGTTCAGTTTTACGCTGGGGATCGAGAGACAAGCACAACCACAATCCGGGCAGGGAAAGATATGCCCCGGTATCCCACCGAGCCTCTAGACGCAACTGCAACAGCTCGCGATAGAACCGCACGCTTCGATCCAGGTCGGTGACGGCAAAGGTCAGGTGATTGAGGCCTGAGAGCATCGACAGGCAACCTCCACAGAAAAGAAATGAATGTTACGCCCGTTTACCCATGCCTTGACAGCGCTTCAGGCCAGGCAGAACCCAGCGGATCCGGGGATATCCGGATACCCCCTCCGCACTCCGACTCCCTGCTGGGATTCCCCGTCCACGTTCATAGGCAAGGTCCTACACGGAAGACTCCGGCAGCCCTCAAACACACCGGAAACAGCCGATTCAAAGCCCTGGGCGGTGGTCTGTAAAGTCCGGAAACACACAGATATTGAAACAACCCACGGACAGCAGCACTCAACCAAGGATCGTAATCGCACCATGAACCAGATCGCGCAACCCACCCACCGCTTTACCAATTACCGCAAGGTCATCTCCCTGGCGGATCAGGACTGGCAGTATGCCGAGGCCGGAAAAATCTCCGGACTCGATGTCGAGGTCAAAACGCCCAACGTCCTGGTCGACCAGTACGGCCGTACCCTCCACCACTTCTGTACGACGTCCTACTTGGGCCTGGACTATCATCCCGCCCTGCTGGATGGTGCCATGACCGCACTCTGGGAAACCGGAACCCTGCGTGTCGCCAACTCGAAGAATCGCTGCAAACTGGCGATCCTGGCCCAATACGAAACTCAACTGTCGGAACTGTTCGGCGCCAGTTGCCTGAGTGCCTTGTCCTGTAGCGCGGCCAGCGCCGGGATCCTGCCGCTGCTGGCCAGCGGTGCGCTCACGGGCAATCGGCCCCCGGTCATGGTGTTCGACAAACAGGCCCATTATTCGATGAACCACCTCAAGACCGCCTGTGCCGATGAAACCCAGGTCATCACCTGCCCGCACAACGACATGGACTTCATCGAGGACCTGTGCAAACGAGAGCGCAACGTCGCCTATGTGACTGATGGTGCCTATAGCATGGGCGGCATGGCCGACCTGGACAGCCTGCTGTTTCTCAAGCAGCGATATGGCCTGTTCCTGTACCTCGACGACTCCCATGCATTGTCCACTGTCGGCAAATGCGGTGCGGGGCTGGTCCGTTCGCGTCTGCCCGCCGTGGACGAACGCACGCTGATCGTCGCCTCGCTGGCCAAATCGTTCGGCGCCAGTGGCGGGCTGGCCATGTTCGGCAGTGAGCGGCATAAAGCACTGGTGCAGCGTTACGGTGGGCCGAGCAACTGGTCCCAGAGCCTGAACGCAGCGGCCATCGGGGCCGGCATGGCCTCGATCCGCCTGCATCGCAGCCGGGAGCTGATGTCGTTGCAGGAGCGTTTGCAGGCTAATATCCGCGTCTTCGACAACCTTGTCCGTACCGAACAACACGGCAGCCCGATGGCGATACGTCTGGTGCCCTGCGGCGAAGCGACCTTGGCCAACCGCCTGGCGGTCGAGCTGGCCGAGCTGGGGTACCTCACTTCGGCGGTCTTTTTCCCCGTTGTGCCACAAGACAAGGCGGCCATACGCATTACCCTGCGCGCCGACATGGAACCGAGCATGATCCAGTCTTTTTGTGAACAGCTCATCAACCTGCTCCAGGTCCACGGGCGCGATATCCGCCCCTGACACGAGTCCTCAATGAAAAGTCGTACAACCCTGATCGTCACTTGCACTACCGTTTTCCTGGCACAACTGGGCATGAGCATCTACTTGCCCGCACTGCCGGATATCGCCCGGGACCTTGAGGCCGATGCGTCCCGGGTGTCCTGGGGCCTGTCGGTGTACCTGATCGGCATGGCGCTGCCCATGCTGGCATGGGGCAGCCTGAGCGAACGCCTGGGGCGCAAACCGGTCTTGCTGGCGGCATTGGGGTTGTACGGGTTGGGTAATCTGGCGCTGCCGCTTGGTACCTCGGTGGAGGCGTTCCTGGCGTTCAGGTTGATCCAGGGCATCGGTGCCAGCGGTATCTCGGTGATGGCGCGGGTCTTGATTCGTGACAGTTTCAGCGGCGATCAGTTGGCAAAAGCCCTGTCATGGATATCGATCGCCTTCGTGATCGCCCTCGGTATTGGCCAATACCTGGGCTCGCTGATCCAGGCGGCCTTCGGTTGGAAAGCGATCTTCCAGGGTGTGGGTGCCGCCAGCCTGATCATGGCCGCAGCGGTCTTTAGGGCCAGGTTCCCGATCCTGGCGCAGGGCGGCAATGGGCAGTCGGCATGGAAGGTGTACGGACGGATACTGCAGCAACGCAGCTTTCTACTGCCGGCCCTTGCGGGAGGGCTGGGATACGGTGTGATCATCGCTTTCAACACGACAGCGCCGCTCATTCTGCAAGAAGGCTTTCACTGGTCGGCCATCGAGTACGGCCTGCTGGGTTGGCCGATCAGTGCCGCGTATCTGCTCGGCGCATTGGTGGTGAACGCCTTTGTGCTGCGCACCGGCCAGCGGCGGCTCATGGACTGGGGCCTCGCGCTGGTGCTGGTGGGAAGCGCGACCATGCTGGTGGGCAGCCTTACCTTGAGCAGCATCGCATTGCTGTTCTGGTTGCCGTATTGCCTGGCCGTGTTCGGCCAGTCGTTGAACTACCCCATCAGCCTGTCCCTGGCCAACGAAGGCTCGCCGGTGCCCGGCGCCTACGCCATGGCGTTGAGCGGTTTCCTGCACCAACTGCTGGCCGCGCTGATCGGGGCCATGACCAGCCTGTTATCGAGTCAACAGGCCTGGCCGTTGGCGACGCTGTGCACATTGCTGGCGGTAGCGGCCACGGTCTGCTTGAGAACCATGCCGCCCCGGAGCCGGATCGGCACGGGCCTACAGAATTGACCAGTCAGTCACGCGGCTCCTTGATCTGGCTCAAGATTAGGTCGTGATAAAGTCGCGCCCTGCCCTTGCCATGTTTTGAGATGACTTACCAATGACCGACTTCCAGGAATACGACGCCCGGCTTGAAGACTGGGAGACCTTGCGCGCCCAAACCGCTTTCAGCGGGCTGCTGGTGGGCAATGGCGCCAGCCGTGCCGTATGGGATGATTTCGGCTACGACTCGCTGTTCGAAAACGCCCGTACCGTCGAGGAAAAACCCCTGAGCCCGTCGGAGCTGAGCGTGTTCGACGCGCTGCAGACCCGCAGCTTCGAACAGGTGCTCGGTGCACTGAAAACCACCAGCCGGGTCAACAAGGCCCTCGCCGTCAGCTCCGCCGCCCCGCGTAATCGCTACTACGCGATCAAGGAAGCGCTGATCAACACCGTGCACGCGGTGCATATCCCATGGCGACTGGTGCAGCCATCGACCCTGGCGACCCTCAGCCAGGAGTTGAGCCGCTATGCCTCGGTGTTCACCACCAACTACGACCTGCTCAACTACTGGGCGATCCAGCAGGCGCCGCAGGCCATTACCGATCTGTTCACCGGCGCCGATCACAGTTTCGATCTGGGCCAGGTGGGCACGGACAAATCGCGCCTCTTGTACCTGCACGGCGGCCTGCACCTGGTGCGCAACCAGGACGGCACGGCGCGCAAGCTCACGTCTACCGAAGGCACGCTGCTGGGCAACTTCGCCATCAACAACTCCCTCAAGACCCTCGACGACGTACCGTTGTTCGTCAATGAAGGCCCGAGCGAAGACAAGCTCAAGACCATCCGCAGTTCCGACTACCTGTCGTTCTGCTACGACCAACTGCTGCACCACGGCGACAACCTGTGCCTGTTCGGCCACGCGCTGGGCGAGCAGGACCGGCACATCGTCCGCGCCCTGCGCCAGGCGAAACCCCGCACCCTGGCGATCTCGATCTACCCCCGCAGCCAGGCATTCATCCAGCACCAGAAGCGCCATTACGCCCAGCTGTTCCAGGGATTGGATATAGAGCTGCGATTCTTCGACGCCAAGAGCCATCCGCTGGGCGATCCGAAGCTGTCGGTGCCGGTGGAGGTGTAGGAATGGAATCCGCGTAGAGACCTATGGCGAGGGGATTTATCCCCTCGCCATAGGAAAAGCGTCTTTACCTACTGGAAGGTCAGAGCGCCAACAGAGTCTTGTCCTTGACCACCGTGGTCGGCCCGTTCGCCTTGACGCTGGCAATGCCCTTGTCCCGAGCAGCCTCCGATGAATAGGTTTCGCTGCTGCCGATCACTTCATGGTTGGCGGCCTTGAGATTGAAGTAGGGATGACCGTCCCTGGTGTTCTTGAGCTCGTAGCGCTCGGCCAACAGGCTGTTTTTCTGCACCGCGGCGATGCCACCGTCGGCACCGCTGCGGGTGGTGTACAACTCGCTGGTCAGGATTGTCTCGGCGTTGGCTGCCTTGAGCACGAACCGAAACTGACCACTGCTGCTTTTGCTGATTTCGTACCATCCGGACATGATCATTTCCTTGAGAAGTCAAGAAGGCCTGCCCCGCTGGCTCTGCCAGTTGACCCCGCTACAGGGTAATGGCCGTGCCCAACAGCGTCAGGAACCCCGCCAGCCAGTTCGGATGAGCGGGCCAGGCCGGTGCAGTCGCCAGGTTGCCCTGGACATGACCTTCGGTCACCGGAATGTCGATAAAGGTCCCGCCCGCCAGGCGCACTTCCGGGGCACAGGCCGGATAAGCGCTGCATTCGCGCCCTTCCAGAATGCCCGCCGCCGCCAGCAATTGCGCGCCGTGGCACACCGCGGCAATCGGCTTGCCCGCCACATCGAAATCGCGCACCAGTTGCAGGACTTTTTCATTCAGGCGCAGGTATTCCGGCGCCCGCCCGCCGGGAATCAGCAGCGCATCGTAGTCAGCCACGTCGACACCGAAAAAATCACGATTCAGGGTAAACAGATGGCCCGGCTTCTCGCTGTAGGTCTGGTCGCCTTCGAAGTCGTGGATCGCCGTGCGCACGGTCTGCCCGGCGGTCTTGTCAGGACACACCGCGTGCACGGTATGGCCGACCATCTGCAAGGCCTGGAACGGCACCATCACTTCATAATCTTCGACGTAATCGCCGACCAGCATCAGGATTTTCTTTGCGGCCATGGGTTGGGCTCCTTTGGGCATGCGTGAGGGGTGAACGCATTAAAGGTAGTCCGGTGGGGAAGTCTTCACTCGTCATCTGACGGGCTGCACGACGATGGGGGGGCGAATGTCGTTCTGTGGGAGCAAAGCTTGCTCGCGATTCAGCGCCGAGGTTCAGCAGCACAATTGAGTAATCGCTCATCGCGAGCAAGCTATGCTCCCACAGCGTTGCATCTGTCCCGCTTCAGGCGAGATAACCGTCAGCCCGCAGCAGCGTTTCGAGGCAGTGTTCGGTGATGTGGTAGAACGCTTTCAGTTCCTGGATCTTCACCAGCAGTTCGGCCGGATCGATCGGCGTGGCACGTTTGACCGCCAGGATCATCTTGTTCTTGTTGGTGTGCTCCAGGGATATGAACTCGAACACTTTGGTTTCGTAGCCACAGGCCTCCAGGAACAGCGCCCGCAGGCTGTCGGTGACCATTTCCGCCTGCTGGCCCAGGTGCAGGCCATATTGCAGCATCGGCTTGAGCAGCGCCGGGCTCTGGATCTGCAAGCGGATCTGCTTGTGGCAGCACGGCGAGCACATGATGATCGAAGCGCCCGAGCGAATGCCCATGTGGATCGCGTAGTCGGTGGCGATGTCGCAGGCATGCAAGGCGATCATCACGTCCACCGCGCTCGGCGCCACGCTGCGCACGTCGCCGTGCTGGAAGCTCAGGCCCGGGTGCTCCAGGCGCGCGGCCGCCTCGTTGCACAGCCGGACCATGTCCTCGCGCAACTCGACGCCGGTCACCACGCCTTCGGCCTGCAAGGTGTTGCGCAGGTAGTCATGGATGGCGAACGTCAGGTAACCCTTACCCGAGCCGAAATCCGACACCCGAACCGGTTTGTCCAGGGCCAGTGGCGAGGAGGTCAACGCGTGACTGAAGACTTCGATGAATTTGTTGATCTGCTTCCACTTGCGCGACATGGCCGGGATCAGCTCGTGCTTGTGGTTGGTCACGCCCAGGTCGGCCAGGAACGGTCGGCTCAGGTCGAGGAAGCGGTTTTTCTCGCGGTTGTGTTCCACCGAGGGCACTTCGCGCAATTGCTGGGGCTTGCTTTTGAACAGTGAAGGTTTGCCCTTCTTGCTGTATTCCAGCTGCGCCTCGTCGGTGACCGCCAGCAAATGGGCGTTCTTGAAGGACGCCGGCAATAACGCCGCGATGGTCGCCACGCCTTCGGCCAGCGGGAAATTCTTGGTGATGTCACGGGTTTTGTAGCGGTAGACGAAGGACAGGCAAGGCTGCTCCTTGACCGTCAGTTGCTTGATGATCAGCCGTTGGAGGTCCGCTTCGTCGCCGACATGCTTGGCCAGCACCAGCTTGATGAACGCGTTCTGGTCGAGGCTGGCCTGCAGCAACTCGATGAACTCGGCGTGATGATCCGGCGCGGGACGGGCGATGGTGGTAACGGACATGAACAAGCGGCCTCGGGGCGGGCGGATCGGGAATGGCGGGTATTTTAGGGGGGATGGGGGTCGAGGGCACGGGGAATTATTGTGGCGAGGGGATTTATCTGTGGGAGCAAGGCTTGCCCGCGATGAAGTTGTCGCAATCTACCCTGGGACCGAGGCGCCTTCATCGCGGGCAAGCCTTGCTCCCACAGGTTCCCTACAGTTGCTCCCCCAATGTGTTTCGCCGGCAGGTTCTAGCCCAGCACCACCAACCGGTTCGGCAGCTCATTGCGTTCATGAGTCACCGGGACGTGCTCCTTGAGTAACTCGCCGCAGGCTTCGATGCAGGTCACGAAGCCCTGCAAGGTCTGCCCCTGGCGGACCTGTTCGGTGAAGGCCGCGACAATGGCATCCCAGTTCCGGTTGTCGAGGCGCTTGGAGATGCCTTCGTCCACCAGGATCTCCACGTAGCGCTCGGCCTCGCAGACAAAGATCAGCATTCCAGTGCTGCCCACGGTGTGGTGCAGGTTCTGTTCGAGAAACTGCCGACGAGCCAGGTTGGACGCCCGCCAGTGGCGCACTGAGCGGGGGATCAGATGGGTGGTGACCTTCGGAATGCGAAACACCAGGCACAGCACGATGAAGCTGACCCATTGCACCAGCAACAGGCTGTGCATGGTCAACCAGCCCGTCAGGTAGTGCAGCACACCGGGTACCACCAGGGCCAACAGGCTGGCCCATAGCAACGGGATGTAGGCATAGTCGTCGGCGCGTGCAGCGAGCACCGTGACCAGTTCGGCGTCGGTGTCCCGCTCGACCCGGGCGATGGCTTCGGCCACCTTGCGTTGTTCGTGTTCAGTCAGTAATGCCATGGTTAAAAGTGCCTGCTCATTATTATTGTCACCAGCCGCCCGACGAACCGCCGCCACCGAAACTGCCACCGCCGCCGCTGAAACCACCACCCCCGCCGCCGCCACCGAAACCGCCGCCGCCAAAGCCTCCTCCGCTTGAGCCGCTCGAGCCGCCTCCCCCGGCCGGCAGGATCCCCAGCACCTGGCAGACCATGATCGTGACGATGAACAACATCACCAGCAAAACAAACGGCCACGGATGACGCGAGACGAAGTCGCCCTCCTCCTGCTCGCTGGCATTGTACGCAGCGGCCGGCTCGTCCAGAGGGCTGCCCCCCAACACCACCAGCATCGCGGCCACGCCGTCACTGATGCCTTTATTGAAATTGCCGGTCTTGAAGGCTGGGGTGATGACCTGGTTGATGATCACCGAACTCTGGGCATCGGTCAGGCGGTCCTCCAGGCCATAGCCCACTTCGATCCGCAGTTTCCGATCGTCCCGGGCCACGATCAGCAGCGCACCGTTGTTCTTGTCCTTCTGCCCGATGCCCCAGTGGCGTCCCAACTGATAGCCGAAGTCTTCGATGCTGGTGCCTTGCAGGTCAGGCAGCGTAACGACGACCACCTGTTCGCCGGTGGCCTGTTCGTGGGCCTTGAGCTGCGCCTCCAGTTGTTCGCGCACCGACGGCTGGAGCAACTGGGCGGTGTCCACTACCCGGCCGGTCAGCGCCGGAAACTTCAACTCGGCCTGGGCCGTGACTGCAAATACCCAGAGCAACAGCACCAGGCCAAACTTCAACATGCGCATTGGAACCTCTGTGGGAGCGGGCTTGCTCGCGAAAGCGGTGGGTCAGCGGGCAACAATCATTGGATGTGCTGCCGCCTTCGCGAGCAAGCCCGCTCCCACAACGCTTCAGGCTGCCGGGTATCGATCAGAATTTCACCTGCGGTGCTTTTTCGGCATCGGGGCTGGTGGCCTCGAAGGTTTCGCGGATCGGCAGGTCGCTGTACATCACGCTGTGCCACAACCGCCCAGGGAAGGTCCGGATCTCGGTGTTGTACTTCTGCACCGCCAGGATGAAGTCACGACGGGCCACGGCGATGCGGTTCTCGGTACCTTCGAGCTGCGATTGCAGCGCCAGGAAGTTCTGGTTGGCCTTGAGGTCCGGATAGCGCTCGGACACCACCATCAAGCGGCTCAGCGCCCCGGTCAATTGATCCTGGGCCTGTTGGAACTGCTTGAGCTTCTCGGGGTTGTCGAGGGTGTTGGCATCGACCTGGATCGAGGTGGCCTTGGCCCGCGCCTCGATGACGGCGGTCAGGGTTTCCTGCTCGTGCTGGGCATAACCCTTGACGGTTTCCACCAGGTTCGGGATCAGGTCGGCACGGCGCTGGTACTGGTTCTGCACCTGGCCCCAGGCAGCCTTGGCCTGTTCGTCGAGGGTCGGAATCGTGTTGATGCCGCAACCGGCCAGCAGCGAGGTGAACAGCATCAGGGCCAGCAGTTGCAAGCCGCTTCGGTGATTCAGTCGTAGATTCATCGGGTGAAGCTCTCCCTTGCCTTTACATTGGAAAACACGGCCACCTATCCCACCGGTGTCTGGGGCATAATCCGCCGCCGCACTGGATTGAAACGGATCGATGGGCTAAAAGATGCTCGGTGCGAAACTAAGTTCAGCACCCTGGGTTCGAAAGTGTGCTGCATTTGAGCGAACAACAATAGCCACTCCTCACATTTTGGCTGACGGCGTGTCCTGATTACCGCCTTTGGGCCTGCGAGAAAACTATTCATGAAGAAGCTGTGTTTGCTGGGCCTGTTTGTCAGTCTGGCCAGTCAATCCGTATTAGCCAACAACCTGCCAGCCCCCATAGAGAACAAGGACGCTTTCATCAGCAACCTGATGAAACAAATGACCCTCGAGGAAAAGATCGGCCAGTTGCGCCTGATCAGCATCGGCCCGGAAATGCCCCGGGAGATGATCCGCAAGGAAATCGCCGCCGGTAACATCGGTGGCACGTTCAACTCCATTACCCGCGCCGAAAACCGTCCGATGCAGGACGCGGCCATGCGCAGCCGGTTGAAGATCCCGATGTTCTTCGCCTATGACGTGATCCACGGCCACCGCACCATTTTCCCGATTCCCCTGGCCCTGGCTTCGAGCTGGGACATGGACGCCATCTACCACTCCGGCCGCATCGCCGCCCAGGAAGCCGCCGCCGACAGCCTGGACATCACCTTCGCGCCGATGGTCGACATTTCCCGCGACCCACGCTGGGGCCGGACCTCAGAAGGCTTTGGCGAAGACACCTACCTGGTGTCGCGCATTGCCGGTGTGATGGTCAAGGCGTTCCAGGGCAACGGTGCCAACGCGGCCGACAGCATCATGGCCAGCGTCAAGCACTTTGCCCTGTACGGCGCCGTTGAAGGTGGCCGGGACTACAACACCGTGGACATGAGCCCGGTGAAAATGTACCAGGACTACCTGCCGCCCTACCGCGCCGCCATCGATGCCGGTGCCGGCGGGGTAATGGTGGCGTTGAACTCCATCAACGGCGTGCCGGCCACGGCCAACACCTGGCTGATGAACGATCTGCTGCGCAAGGAATGGGGCTTCAAAGGCCTGGCCGTCAGCGATCATGGCGCCATCTTCGAACTGATCAAGCACGGTGTCGCCCGGGACGGTCGCGAAGCGGCGAAGTTGGCGATCAAGGCCGGCATCGACATGAGCATGAACGACTCGCTGTATGGCAAGGAATTGCCGGGGCTGCTCAAGTCCGGCGAGATCGAGCAGAGCGACATCGACAACGCCGTGCGTGAAGTGCTCGTCGCCAAGTACGACATGGGCCTGTTCAAGGACCCGTACCTGCGCATCGGCAAGGCCGAGGATGACCCGGCCGACACCTACGCTGAAAACCGACTGCACCGCAGCGATGCCCGCGACGTGGCACGCCGCAGCATGGTCCTGCTGGAAAACCGCAACCAGACCCTGCCCCTGAAGAAGAACGCGAAAATCGCCCTGGTCGGCCCGCTGGCCAAGGCACCGATCGACATGATGGGCAGTTGGGCCGCCGCCGGTCGTCCTGCGCAGTCGGTCACCCTGTTCGACGGCATGAGCCGCGCCCTCGGCGGTGACGCCAAGTTCATCTATGCCCGTGGCGCCAACATCACCAGCGACAAGAAGGTGCTCGATTACCTGAACTTCCTCAATTTCGACGCCCCGGAAGTGGTGGACGATCCGCGCCCGGCCCAAGTGCTGATCGACGAAGCGGTGAAAGCCGCCAAGGACGCCGATGTGGTGGTGGCTGCCGTGGGTGAGTCCCGTGGCATGTCCCATGAGTCTTCGAGCCGCACCGATCTGAACATCCCCGCCAGCCAGCGCGAGCTGATCAAGGCCCTGAAGGCCACCGGTAAGCCGCTGGTGCTGGTGCTGATGAACGGCCGTCCGTTGTCGTTGCTGGAAGAAAAGCAGCAGGCCGATGCGATCCTGGAAACCTGGTTCAGCGGCACCGAAGGCGGCAACGCCATCGCCGACGTGCTGTTCGGTGACTACAATCCGTCGGGCAAACTGCCGATCACCTTCCCACGCTCCGTGGGTCAGATTCCGACCTACTACAACCACCTGAGCATTGGTCGTCCGTTCACCCCGGGCAAGCCAGGCAACTACACCTCACAGTACTTCGACGACACCACCGGCCCGCTGTACCCGTTCGGCTACGGCCTGAGCTACACCGAGTTCAGCCTGTCGGACATGGCCCTGTCCTCCACCACGCTGAACAAGACCGGCAAGCTCGACGCCAGCGTGACCGTGGAGAACACCGGCAAGCGTGACGGCGAAACCGTGGTGCAGCTGTACATCCAGGACGTGACAGGTTCGATCATCCGCCCGGTGAAGGAACTGAAGAACTTCCAGAAAGTGATGCTCAAGGCCGGCGAGAAGAAGGTCATTCACTTCACCATCAGCGAAGACGACCTGAAGTTTTACAACGCCCAGCTCAAGTACGCTGCCGAGCCAGGCAAATTCAACGTGCAGATCGGCCTGGACTCCCAGGATGTGAAACAGCAGAGTTTTGAGTTGCTCTGATCCCAGAGCGACACGACTCCCCTGTGGGAGCGAGCCTGCTCGCGATAGCGGCATGTCAGCGACTGAATGGTTGACTGATTCACCGCTATCGCGAGCAGGCTCGCTCCCACAGTTGTTTTGGGGTGTCTGGATCAGCCCCGCCGATCCAGCAGATTCACTACCAACCGATCCACCAGCCCCCACACCCGCTGCTTGAAACGCTTCCACAACGGGCGGCGCTGCCAGGCGTCGAGGCTGACTTGCAGGCTTTGGCTGAAGTCCTGCTCGAAGCTTGCCGCCACTGCATGGCTGAGTCTGGAATCCAGGGCTTCGAGGTTTGCTTCCAGGTTGAAGCGCAGGTTCCAGTGGTCGAAATTGCAGGAACCGATGCTGACCCAATCGTCCACCAGCACCATCTTCAGGTGCAGGAAACACGGCTGGTACTCGAAGATTTTCACACCGGCCTTGAGCAGACGCGGGTAGTAGCGGTGCCCGGCGTAACGCACGGACGGATGATCGGTGCGCGGGCCGGTGAGCAACAGGCGCACGTCGATGCCCCGGGCGGCGGCCTTGCGCAAGGAGCGGCGCACGTTCCAGGTTGGCAGGAAGTACGGCGTCGCCATCCAGATGCGTTTCTGGCCGCTGTTCAAGGCCCGGGACAGCGATTGCAGGATGTCGCGGTGCTGGCGGGCGTCGGCATACGCCACCCGGCCCATGCCCTCGCCCGCCGGCGGCACCCGGGGCAGTCGCGGCAAGCCAAAATTGGAGGCCGGTTTCCAGGCCCGGCGATGGCGGTTGGCGAGCCACTGGCGATCGAACAGCAACTGCCAGTCCAGCACCAGCGGGCCGACGATTTCCACCATCACTTCGTGCCAGTCGCTGCGGTCGTCGAGGGGGTTCCAGAACTCATCGGTCACCCCGGTACCGCCGACCACCGCCAGACGCTGGTCCACCAACAACAGTTTGCGATGGTCGCGGTAGAGATTACGCACCCAGCGGCGCCAGCTCAGGCGGTTGTAGAAACGCAGTTCCACACCCGCCTCGATCAGGCGGTTACGCAAGCTCAAGGTAAACGCCAGGCTGCCATAGTCATCGAACAGGCAACGCACCCGGACGCCGCGCTCGGCAGCCTGGACAAGGGCCTGGACCATCGCTTCGGCGCAGGCGCCCGCCTCCACCAGATACAGCTCCAGTTCGACTTGCTCCTGGGCGCGGGCGATCTCCACGAGCATGCGCGGAAAGAACTGCGGGCCGTCGATCAACAGCTCGAACCGATTGCCTTCACGCCATGGAAAGACCGGGCCGCTCATGTCAGCGCGCCGTGAAGATCAGCACCGCATTCACCGGCACCGAAAGGCTGATAGCCGACAACCCGGCCATTTTCCGCAACGTCTCCAGCCCCGGCGCCAGGTCGAAGTCCGCCGCGTTGAGCACCACCGGCTCCAGGGTCACCACCTGGAAGCGGTGTTCATCTAGGCGTGTCGCCAGGAGTTCGACGTTGTACTCGTGTTGCTTGCCGTGCAAATCCACGGTCAGCGGCAGGCGCAGTTCCAGTTGTGCGCCGTTGGCCAGGTCCTGGATCGGCAACAGGTCGATCTGCGCGGTGACGATGGCTTCGCCGAACTGCTTGATGTCGAACAGTTCGGCGCGCATGCGCTCGTCCCGCAAGGGGATACCACTGTTGATCGATTCCAGCTCCACTTCCAGCCGCGCCAGCCCCTTGGGTTGGACCTGGCCATGCAGCACCAGGAAGCGCTGGACCTCGGAAACATTGCCATTCTTACTGCTGATGAACGACAACCGTGACGATTCGCCGTCCAGGTACCAGTCGGCCCGAACGGGCAGCGCAGCGCCAGCCAGCAGCAAGGTCGCGACAGCGACGGAAAGAAACCGCTTGAACATACACACTCGGAGGGCAGATAAACCTGTGGCGAACCTTAACCGGGCCGAGGGCGCTTGCAAACTGTCTGTTTAATCCATCGTCAGCAAACACACAGATCCTGTGGCGAGGGGATTTATCCCCGCTGGGGTGCAAAGCGCCCCCAAAAAACTATCAGCCACCGCGATGAGACAGACAGGACGCAGGGGGTCGCTTCGCAACCCAGCGGGGATAAATCCCCTCGCCACAAGGTTCGCGTCGATCCAGGCTCACGGCTCCAACCGACACCCCTGGCGCTCCCCCAACCACCGCGCGCTGTTGCTGCGTCCCAGCCCGGAGACCGTCACGCGTTTCGCTTCAGGGGTTTCGAGAAAGTCACTGATAGGCACCGACTGTTTCACGTAGCCACGGCAGTAGTCGGCCGGTTGCCCCATCACGTAACGACACGAGCAATACTCCTTGGCGGTGTAGGCGCTGATGATGTCGGGGAACGCCCGCAGCGCCACCCGATCGATCCAGAGCCAACCGAACAGCGCGATCAGCAATGCCACCACCAAGGTCAGCCATGGTCTACGCCTCATGGTTGCACCGCCCCGGCGAACGCCGCCATGACGCGCTTGAGCAATTCGTTATGGCGATAGCTGCCGTCGCGATCGTCACCGTATCGCACAACGACCAACCGGGCGCTGGGGATGACATACAACGCCTGCCCCCAATGCCCAAGCGCAGCGTAGGTGTCCGCCGGCGCATCGGGCCAGGGACGAAGGGTGGAGTCGGCGGCGCGGTTTAGCCACCAGTGTCCGCCGGGCACGGCCTCGTCCTGGCCGGCCTGGAACCGGGCGAAGGGTTCGCGATTGAACGCCACCCACTCCTTGGGAATCAGTTGCCGCTCGCCCCAGCGGCCATCGCGTTGCATCAGCAAGCCGACACGGGCCAGGTCGCGGGCGGTGAGGTAGGCATAGGACGAACCGACAAAGGTGCCGCTGGCATCGGTTTCCCAAACAGCATGGTGGATGCCCAGGGGGTCGAACAACGCCGTCCAGGGATAGTCGGGGTATCGCGCCGGGCCGACGATATTTTTCAAGGCCGCCGCCAGCAGGTTGCTGTCGCCGCTGGAATAACGGAACGACTGCCCCGGTGGACTGTAACGTTCGTGTTGTGCGGTGAACGCCGCCATGTCGCGACGTCCTCGGGTGTAGAGCATCGCCACCACTGAGGAATGGAGCGGTGCGTATTCGTAGTCTTCCTGCCAGTCCAGGCCCGAGGCCCAGTGGAAAAGATCGGCCAGGGTCAAGTCAGGCGAGTGGCCCAACGCGGGGTAATACCGGGCCACCGGATCCTGCAGGGCGAACCGTTGTTCACCGTAGGCCACGCCAAACACCGTCGCCATCAGGCTTTTGCTGATGGACCAGGTCAGGTGCGGGGTGTCGGCGCTGGTGGGGCCGGCGTAGCGCTCATAGACCAGGCGACCGTCCTGAATCACCAGCAGCGCGTCAGTGCGAATGCCTTGACGGGTGGCGTCGTCACGCGGCGGAAAAGCATATTGCTCGAGGGCTTCGATGCTCGACCCGGCGGGCGTCGGGCCGATTGGCCATTGCTCGCCAGGCCAGTCTTCGGCATGGATGCTCAGGTTGAACAGCAGGAGCGGAATCAGGAACCAGCCTTTGCGCATATGGTGGGGCTCGGAGGATTGAACCGGTTGAGCTTAATCGAGGTTGATGACGGTTTCAGGATCGTTCCCACGCTCCTGCGTGGGAATGACGCAACGGACGCTCCGCGTTCGGCTCTGGGGACGCGGAGCGTCCCGGGCTGCATTCCCACGCGGAGCGTGGGAACGATCAATCAACAGGCGGATCCTTGAGGGCTGTCACATAAGCATCACCAAAGCTTCATGGCGATGACACCGGGGCTACATAGCCTGACTTTGCACAACATGGCTGCATAAAGAAAGTCGATTGGCTCAACCCCAAGACGGGTACACAGCCCGCACGGAGATTCGCTATGACTCAGATCGCCCGCATCAGCGACACCGGCAATGAACGCCGCCTGCAAGCCGAACGCCTGCTCGGCGTCCAGGCTTTGCAAGAAGCCCAAGCCCTGCGCTTCAACGTCTTCAGCGGCGAATTCAACGCCAAGCTCAAGGGCGCGGAAATGGGTCTGGACATGGATGACTACGATGTTCACTGCGCCCACATCGGCGTACGCGACCTGAACACCGGCCGCCTCGTGGCGACCACCCGCCTGCTCGACCACCGAGCCGCCAGCAGCCTGGGCCGTTTCTACAGTGAAGAGGAATTCAACCTCCACGGCCTGATCCACCTAAAGGGTCCGATCCTGGAAATCGGCCGTACCTGCGTCGACCCGGCCTACCGCAACGGCGGCACCATCGCGGTGCTCTGGGGTGAACTGGCCGAAGTCCTGAACGAAGGCGGCTACAGCTACCTGATGGGGTGCGCGAGCATTCCGATGCAGGACGGTGGCATCCAGGCCCAGGCGATCATGCAGCGCCTGCGTGAACGCTACCTGTGCACCGACCACCTTCAAGCCGAACCGAAAAAGCCGCTGCCGGCCCTCGACGTACCGTCCAACGTCATCGCCGAAATGCCGCCGCTGCTCAAGGCGTACATGCGCCTGGGTGCGAAGATCTGCGGCGAGCCGTGCTGGGACGAAGACTTCCAGGTGGCCGACGTGTTTATCCTGCTCAAGCGCGACGACCTCTGCCCACGCTACGCCCGCCACTTCAAGGCAGCGGTGTGATGAGCCGGTTGCGGGTGTACGCGCGTATCGCGCGAGTGCTGCTGGTGGTGACGCTGGGCCTGACGATGGCCAGCGTGTTCAGCCTGTTCGAGCGCCTGGGGCTCGCCAACTCCATGATGCGTCGTCAGCGCTGGTCGCGATTCTTCATGGCACGCCTGAGCAACGCGCTGCCCTTTTCCGTGACTGTCCACGGTCAGTTGCCACAGCGACCGATGTTGTGGGTCAGTAATCACGTGTCCTGGACCGACATCCCGCTGCTGGGCATGCTCACGCCATTGTCGTTCCTGTCCAAGGCTGAAGTGCGCACCTGGCCGGTGGCGGGTTGGCTGGCGGCCAAGGCCGGCAGCCTGTTTATCCGGCGCGGTTCGGGTGACAGCCAGTTGATCCGCAAGCAGATGAGCCGTCATCTGGAACAGGCGCATCCGCTGCTGATGTTCCCGGAAGGCACCACCACCGACGGCCGTTCGTTGCGCACGTTCCACGGTCGCCTGCTGTCGGCGGCCATCGACGCCGACGTAGCGTTGCAGCCCGTGGCGATCCGTTACCTGCGCAACGGCGAGCCTGATTCGCTGGCGCCGTTCATAGGCGATGACGACTTGTTGTCACACCTGATGCGCTTGTTCAGTAACGACCTGGGGGATGTGCACATCCACCTGCTGCAGCCCATCGCTTGTCACGGCCAGGAACGTGCGGCCCTGGCCTTCCAGGCGCAGCAGGCGGTGCACAAGGCCTTGTTCGGTGTAGTTCCCGAGAAGCAACAGGCGCCGATGCGCCCGGCCATTGCGGCTTGATCCGAAACCCTTGCGCAATCCCCTGTGGGGGCGAACCTGCTCGCGATAGCGGTCTGACATTCAGTGGAGATGTTGACTGTTACACCGCTATCGCGAGCAGGCTCGCTCCCACAGGTGGTTCGTCGCAAACGCTTGAAGCTGCGGATAGAACAAGCGGAAATCCTCGCTCAACGGCTCATAAAGCCGGATCAACTCTTCCATCGCGCCAGCCAGCTCCTCCGGCCGGGACAGACGTCGGGAAATACCCCGCAGCACCTGCCCGAGCACTTCGAATTCCTGGTAGGACCCCAGCCAGTCATCCGCGGCCATGTACGGCGCGATGTGCGCAAGACGTCCCGGCAGTTGCGGTTCGTCGGCCAGCACCCGGTACACCCTGGACGTAAAGTCCGCCAGCGCACCGTCGCCATACAACGCCCAATCCCGGGCCAGGCAATGGTCGAAAAACACGTCCAGCACGATGCCGGCGTAGCGCCGCCGCACCGTGGAAAAACGCGACAACGCAGTATCCACCAGCGGGTGGCGGTCGGTGTACTGGTCGATGCGCCGATGCAGGGCAATGCCCGCTTCGATCCGTGGGTCGTAGGTGCCTTGCAGCGGTCCCTTGACGAAATCGCCATAGAGACTGCCGAGCAGTTGTTCCCGGCCGGTGCCGCCGAGGTGCAGGTGCGCGAGATAGTTCATGACCGGCAGCTTAGCATCGTCGCGCTCATATCGTTATAACCCGATATAGCGATTTGTTCGGTATTCAGATCAAATCCATATTGGTATATCGCGAAATAACGATTTAAGGTTCGCTTCATCGCGATATAGCGTTTTACTCACCCATACGAACTGCCCTCATGACCCTTGACCTCGACGAAATAATAAAAGCACTGGCACACCCGGTACGGCGAGACATCCTCAACTGGCTCAAAGACCCCAAGGTCCAGTTCCCTGAACAATTGCACAACCACGAGTTCGGCATCTGTGCCGGACAGATCGACCAGCGTTGCGGCCTGTCGCAGTCCACGGTGTCGGCCCATCTGGCGGTGTTGCAACGGGCGGGGCTGATCACCAGCCAGAAGGTCGGTCAATGGCACTTCTTCAAACGCAACGAGGAAGTGATCCAGCAGTTCCTCAAGCAAATGAGCCAAGAACTCTGACAAGGATTCGCCATGCCCCTCTCACTCCTTATCCTGGCCCTGAGCGCCTTCGCCATCGGCACCACCGAGTTCGTCATCATGGGCCTGTTGCCCGATGTGGCGACTGACCTGGGCGTATCGATCCCTGGCGCCGGCTGGTTGGTGACCGGCTACGCCCTCGGCGTGGCCATCGGTGCTCCCTTCATGGCCCTGGCCACCGCCCGGCTGCCACGCAAGGCCGCCCTGGTGACGCTGATGGGGATTTTCATCATCGGCAACCTGCTGTGCGCCATTGCCAGCGACTACAACGTGCTGATGTTCGCCCGGGTCGTGACCGCTTTGTGTCACGGTGCATTCTTCGGGATCGGTTCGGTGGTGGCCGCCGGCCTGGTGGCGCCCAACAAGCGCGCCTCGGCCGTGGCCCTGATGTTCACCGGCCTGACCCTGGCCAACGTGCTCGGCGTCCCGCTGGGTACGGCATTGGGCCAGGAAGCCGGCTGGCGTTCGACCTTCTGGGCCGTGACCGTCATCGGCGTGGTGGCATTGATCGGTCTGATCCGCTTCCTGCCGGCCAAGCGCGATGAAGAAAAGCTCGACATGCGTTCGGAACTGGTGGCGCTCAAGGGAACGGGCCTGTGGCTGTCCCTGGGCATGACGGCGCTGTTTTCCGCCTCGGTGTTCACCCTGTTCACCTACGTCGCCCCGTTGTTGGGTGAAGTCACCGGCGTGTCGCCCCGTGGCGTGACCTGGACCCTGGTGCTGATCGGTCTGGGTCTGACCCTGGGCAACATCATCGGCGGCAAGCTGGCGGACAAGAGCCTGGCGAACACGCTGATCGGCGTATTCATCACCATGGCCGTGGTCTCCACCGTATTGAGCTGGACCAGCGTGGCGCTGATCCCTACCGAAATCACCCTGTTCCTCTGGGCCACCGCCTGCTTCGCGGCCGTGCCGGCCCTGCAAGTCAACGTGGTGACCTTCGGCAAAGAGGCACCGAACCTGGTGTCCACCCTGAACATCGGCGCTTTCAACATCGGCAATGCCCTGGGCGCCTGGGTCGGCGGCAGCGTCATCGACCAGGGCCTGGGCCTGACCACCGTCCCCCTGGCCGCCGGAGCACTGGCGGTACTGGCGCTGTTGATCACCCTGATTACTTTCCGCCAGGGCGCCAACCCCGACCTGGCTCCGGCAACTCGTTGACTTTTACCTGTTACTTTCGAGGCTGTAATTCATGACGACTATTTTCGACCCGATCAAACTTGGCGACATCGAACTGAACAACCGCATCATCATGGCACCCCTGACCCGCTGCCGCGCCGACGCAGGCCGCGTGCCGAACGCGTTGATGGCCGAGTACTACGTGCAACGCGCCTCTGCCGGCCTGATCCTCAGCGAAGCCACCTCCGTCACACCAATGGGCGTGGGCTACCCGGACACCCCGGGCATCTGGTCCAACGATCAGGTACGTGGCTGGTCCAACGTGACCAAGGCGATCCACGGCGCCGGCGGCAAGATCTTCCTGCAACTGTGGCACGTCGGCCGGATCTCCCATCCGTCGTACCTGGATGGCGAAACCCCGGTGGCACCCAGCGCGATCCAGCCCAAAGGCCACGTGAGCCTGGTGCGTCCATTGGCCGACTATCCGACGCCACGGGCCCTGGAAACCGCTGAAATCGCCGACATTGTCGACGCCTACCGCGTAGGCGCAGAGAACGCCAAGGCCGCCGGTTTCGACGGTGTGGAAATCCACGGTGCCAACGGCTACCTGCTCGACCAGTTCCTGCAAAGCAGCACCAACCAGCGCACTGACAACTACGGCGGCTCCCTGGAAAACCGCGCCCGCCTGTTGCTGGAAGTGACCGATGCCGCCATCGAAGTCTGGGGCGCCGGCCGGGTGGGCGTGCACTTGGCGCCACGTGCCGACTCCCATGACATGGGCGATGAGAACCGCCTGGAAACGTTCAGCTATGTGGCCCGTGAGCTGGGCAAGCGTGGCATCGCCTTCATTTGCTCCCGCGAGAAGGAAGGCGACGACAGCATCGGCCCGCAACTCAAGCAAGCCTTCGGCGGCCCATACATTGCCAACGAGCGCTTCACCAAGGACAGCGCCAATGCCTGGCTGGCCGAAGGCAAGGCCGACGCCGTGGCATTCGGTGTGCCTTTCATTGCCAACCCGGACTTGCCGGCACGTTTGAAAGCCGATGCACCGCTGAATGAGCCACGCCCGGAAACGTTCTATGGGAAAGGCCCGGTGGGTTATATCGATTACCCGGTGATGTAAGTTTCAAAACGGCCCTACTGAAAAGCCCCGACTCGAAAGAGCCGGGGCTTTTTTATGCCTGCCGACTTTATCCCGCATCAATCATTCAGAATCGAAATATCAAATAACAAGACGAAACCTGTTCACTATGGATTCCCGCTGCGGACAACGCTAATAATAAAACCCGAACAACACCCCACCCACTCAAAGGACTGATACTTATATATATTTATTTTTTAGAAAGCATTAAAGACGCTGAGCAATGGAAATCAGCAACAGCATTACTTAATCAAACACAACAGCATACAAGCCCAACGCAGGCAGGCTTCAGCGAGCCCTGCGTTCATGAGAGACCCATGACTATGAACACCCTGAAAAGTCTTATCCTTGCCCTGATACTGGGCCTCACCATGGTTGCCCACGCCATGGCCGCCACCGAAGTCACCGTGGAAATCACCAACAATACTCGCGGCACATTGAACATGACCAACTTGTTGACTGACCCACCGCAACATGCGGACTTTCCCTTAAGCGCTCATGACGTACCGCCAAAATCAACTTACATCCTCCGTGTAGCCCACGAAAGGAACTACACTCACCCTACATCTGGCTGGCAACCGACATTAAAGAAAGTCAAACCTATCGAGCTGGTTCTCAATTATAAAATGAGCAACTTCAATTTCGAGTGTCAGATGCAAACCCGCTTCCAGGCCCCCATCGTTTTTGGCGCTCTGGAGCCCAGTTACAAGCCGGACTGGAAAAGCCGATCGAACTACACCGGCAATGGCCAGTTCACGTGCAGAACGGAAATCTCCCGAAAGAGGCTCGAGCCGCCCTTCAACTACACTGTCCGCCTGATTGTCGAATAGACGGTAGCGACTCACACGCTGTCAACCTGCCAGCGGTTCATCTATAAGTACCCCATCGGGCTCGAAGTCCGACGGGGTATTTGCCATCCGCTATTGACACATATCGACGCAATTACGCATTTTGTTTCATTTGCGCAGGCTGGGGCTCAGGCGCAGCATATCCAGCCCGATGTCCACCCAGCGCTCGGCCTCACCAGCCAGGGCGAAACTGTCGGGGACCAACAGCCACTGGTAGAGGATGCCGTCGATGTAGGCATGAAGGGCGACCGACGCCCTTTCCGGGTCCAGATCACCCGGCAACTGTCCACGCTTCATTGCATTGCGCAACGACAGCGCGATACGCACATTGCAGTCGAGGCTGACTTCGCGCCGCTGCTGGCGCAAATCGCACATCTCATCGGTGAACTCGCACTTATGGAAAAGAATCTCATTGATGCGTCGGGTTTTCGGGTCCAGGGCCACCTGCTGGAACAACCGCACCAGCAACTTCTGGACGCAGCCCAACGGGTCCAGCTCCTCTTCATTTTCACTGGCCCGGGCCAGTTCATCGAGCGGCTCATGCAAGGTGTCGAGCATGGCCTGGAGCAGATCCGCCTTGTTGCTGAAATGCCAGTAGATTGCCCCGCGCGTCACACCGGCCAGGGTCGCAATGTCGGCCAGCGTCGTGCGCGCCACGCCCCGCTCGAAAAAGGCCTTTTCGGCCGCTTCGAGTATCTGGCTGCGAGTCTCCAGGGCTTCCTCTTTGGTACGACGAACCATGGCAGTAAACACCTCAATCAGGATGCATCGGCAATGCGTAAGGTCAGCTAAGCGACTGGAGGGCGCTTGCTCATAGAGAACGCCTCCGGTCAACAGGGCCTTTGTCAGGCTTTTGTAAATCCGGATGGTACGCAATTTGGCTGTTTACAAACAACCATGTACGTAAGTATATTTCTTAGCAACCTACTAATTGAAAAATGATGCCTTTCTAAACCTTCCACCTTTCGAGTGCGCCTGTTGCGCGCCTGACCCGAGGATTTCCATGCAATTCAAGCCAGCTGTTACCGCTCTGGTTACCGCCATCGCCCTGGCATCACTGCTCAGCGGATGCAAAAAGGAAGAGGCGGCCCCCGCCGCACCACCCCCTCAGGTCGGCGTCGTAACCCTCAAAACCCAGCCTTTCACCTTGACGTCCGAGTTGCCTGGCCGTACCAGCGCGTTCCGCGTTGCGGAAGTTCGCCCACAAGTAAACGGCATCATCCTCAAGCGTCTGTTCAAGGAAGGCGCCGACGTCAAGGCCGGTCAGCAGTTGTATCAGATCGACCCGGCCGTATACGACGCGACCCTCAAGAGCGCCGAGGCCAACCTGCGGTCGACCAAGTCCATCGCCGATCGCTACAAGCAATTGGTGGATGAACAGGCCGTCAGCCGCCAGGAATACGACACCGCTGTGGCCAATCGCCTCGAGTCGGAAGCCAACCTGCAAACCGCCCAGATCAACGTGCGCTACACCAAGGTCTATGCACCGATTTCCGGTCGCATCGGTCGTTCTTCAGTGACCGAGGGCGCGCTGGTCAGCAACGGTCAGGCCGACGCCCTGGCGACTATCCAGCAGTTGGACCCGATCTATGTCGACGTGACCCAGAGCTCGGTCGAGCTGCTGCAACTGCGCCGTGAGCTGGAAAGCGGCCGGTTGCAGAAGGCAGGCGACAATGCAGCCATGGTCAAGTTGACCCTGGAGGACGGCAGCCAGTATGCCCATGACGGCAAGCTGGAGTTCTCCGAAGTGTCGGTCGACCAGACCACCGGCTCCGTCACCTTGCGCGCCGTTTTCCCCAACCCGGATCACACCCTGCTGCCCGGCATGTTCGTCCATGCGCAGTTGCAGGCCGGTGTGAACAGCGCGGCGATTCTCGCGCCGCAGCAGGGCGTGACCCGCGACCTCAAGGGCTTGCCGACCGCATTGGTGGTAGGTCCGGACAACAAGGTCGAACTGCGTCAGCTCAAGGCCAGCCGCACCGTGGGCAGCCAATGGCTGATCGAAGACGGGCTCAAGGCCGGCGACCGCCTGATCACTGAAGGCCTGCAGTACGTAAGGCCCGGGGTTGAAGTCAAGGCCACCGAAGCCAGCAACGTAGGCACCGACGCAGCCACCAAGAACCCGGCCCCCGCTCAGGCAGCTGACAAAGCAGCCGGCGGCAAAGGGGAGTAAACCATGTCGAAATTCTTTATCGACCGTCCGATCTTCGCCTGGGTGATCGCCCTGGTGATCATGCTGGTCGGGGCTCTATCGATCCTCAAGTTGCCGATCAACCAATACCCGAGCATCGCGCCGCCGGCCATCGCGATCCAGGTCACCTACCCGGGTGCGTCCGCGCAAACCGTGCAGGACACCGTGGTCCAGGTGATCGAGCAGCAGCTCAACGGTATCGACAACCTGCGTTATGTGTCCTCGGAAAGTAACTCCGACGGCAGCATGACCATCACCGCGACCTTTGAGCAGGGTACCAACTCCGATACCGCGCAGGTCCAGGTCCAGAACAAGCTGAACCTGGCCACCCCACTGCTGCCGCAAGAAGTGCAGCAGCAGGGTATCCGCGTGACCAAGTCAGTGAAAAACTTCCTGATGGTGATCGGCGTTGTATCGCGCGATGGCAGCATGACCAAGGACGACCTGTCCAACTACATCGTGTCCAACATGCAGGATCCGATCTCGCGCACGGCCGGTGTCGGTGACTTCCAGGTCTTCGGCGCCCAGTACGCGATGCGGATCTGGCTCGACCCGGCCAAGCTGAACAACTACGCCCTGACCCCGGTGGACGTGAAAACCGCCATCGCCGCGCAGAACGTCCAAGTGTCCTCCGGCCAGCTCGGCGGCCTGCCCGCCCTGCCCGGCCAGCAACTGAACGCCACTATCATCGGCAAGACCCGCCTGCAGACCGCCGAGCAGTTCAAGGCGATTCTGCTCAAGGTCAACCCGGACGGCTCGCAAGTGCGTGTCGGTGACGTCGCCGATGTCGGCCTGGGTGGCGAGAACTACAGCATCAGCGCCCAGTTCAACGGTGCCCCGGCTTCGGGCCTGGCCGTCAAACTGGCCAACGGTGCCAACGCCCTCGACACGGCCAAGGCCCTGCGCAAGACCATCAACGACCTCAAGCCGTTCTTCCCGCAAGGCATGGAAGTGGTGTTCCCTTACGACACGACGCCAGTGGTGAGCGAGTCGATCAAGGGCGTGGTGGAAACCCTGGTCGAAGCCGTCGCCCTGGTGTTCCTGGTGATGTTCCTGTTCCTGCAGAACTTCCGCGCCACCATCATCACCACGATGACCGTGCCCGTGGTGCTGCTGGGTACTTTCGGGATCCTCGCGGCGTTCGGCTTCAGCATCAACACCCTGACCATGTTCGGCATGGTGCTTGCCATCGGCCTGCTGGTGGACGACGCCATCGTCGTGGTGGAAAACGTCGAACGGGTGATGAGCGAGGAAGGCCTGTCGCCCAAGGAGGCGACGAAGAAGTCCATGGGCCAGATCCAGGGCGCCCTGGTCGGTATTGCCCTGGTGCTTTCGGCGGTACTGCTGCCGATGGCGTTCTTCGGCGGTTCCACCGGTGTGATCTATAAACAGTTCTCCATCACCATCGTCTCGGCCATGGCCCTGTCGGTACTGGTGGCGCTGATCTTCACTCCGGCACTTTGCGCGACCATGCTCAAACCCATTGCCAAGGGTGACCACGGCGTGGCGAAACGTGGGTTCTTCGGCTGGTTCAACCGCAACTTCGACCGCAGCGTGCAAAGCTACGAGCGGGGTGTCGGCAATATCCTGCGCCATAAAGCGCCGTACCTGCTGGTCTACCTGATTATCGTCGTGGGTATGATCTGGCTGTTCATGCGTATTCCCGCCTCGTTCCTCCCCGAGGAGGACCAGGGGGTGCTGTTTGCCCAGGTCCAGACGCCAGCCGGGTCCAGCGCCCAGCGCACCCAGGTGGTGGTGGACAAGATGCGTGAGTACCTGCTGCGTCCAGGCAAGGATGGCGGTGAAGGCGATGGCGTGGCCTCGGTGTTCACCGTGACCGGCTTCAACTTCGCCGGCCGCGGCCAGAGCTCGGGCATGGCGTTCATCATGCTCAAGCCGTGGGAAGAGCGTAACGCCGATAACAGCGTGTTCAAGATCTCCGCCCGCGCCCAGCAGCACTTCTTCACCTTCCGCGACGCCATGGTGTTCGCTTTTGCCCCTCCGGCAGTGTTGGAGCTGGGTAACGCCACAGGCTTCGACGTGTTCCTGCAGGACCGTGCCGGCGTCGGCCATCAGAAGTTGATGGAAGCGCGTAACCAGTTCCTGGGCATGGCGTCCCAAAGCAAGGTACTGGCCCAGGTGCGTCCGAACGGCCTGAACGACGAGCCGCAATACCAGCTGGAAATCGATGACGAGAAGGCCAGCGCACTGGGCGTGACCATTTCGGACATCAACAACACCCTGTCGATTGCCCTGGGCAGTAGCTACGTCAACGACTTCATCGACCGTGGTCGGGTGAAGAAGGTGTATGTCCAAGGACAGGCAGGCGCTCGCATGAGCCCCGAAGACCTGCAGAAGTGGTACGTGCGCAACAGCGCCGGAACCATGGTGCCGTTCACCGCGTTCGCCAAGGGCGAATGGGTCTATGGCTCGCCGAAGTTGTCCCGTTACAACGGCGTGGAAGCGATGGAAGTGCTCGGTACCCCAGCTCCGGGCTACTCCACCGGTGAAGCCATGGCCGAAGTCGAAGCCATCGCCAAGAAACTGCCGGCCGGTGTCGGTATTTCCTGGACCGGCCTGTCGTACGAAGAACGACTGGCCGGCTCCCAGATGCCAGCGCTGTTCGCCCTGTCGATCCTGATGGTGTTCCTGTGCCTGGCAGCGTTGTATGAAAGCTGGTCGATCCCGATTGCGATCGTACTCGTGGTGCCGTTGGGGATCATCGGAGCATTGCTGGCCACCAGCTTGCGCGGCCTTTCCAATGACGTGTACTTTCTGGTGGGCCTCTTGACCACCATCGGCCTGGTCGCGAAAAACGCCATTCTGATCGTCGAGTTCGCCAAGGAACTGCACGAACAGGGCAAGAGCTTGCAGGAGGCGGCCATCGAGGCTTGCCGGATGCGATTGCGGCCGATCATCATGACCTCGCTCGCGTTTATCCTGGGCGTCGTGCCACTGGCGATATCCACGGGTGCCGGTTCAGGCAGCCAACATGCCATCGGTACCGTGGTTATCGGCGGGATGATCACCGCCACCGTCCTGGCAATCTTCTGGGTGCCGCTGTTCTTCGTGGCCGTGTCGTCGATAGGTCGTCGCAAGCAGGACGACACCCCTGAAACTTTTAAAGAGGCTGGGCAATGAGCAAGTCGTTACTCTCTCTGACCATCGCCGCCGTCGTGCTCAGCGGCTGCTCGCTGATCCCCGACTATCAGCGGCCCGAAGCACCGGTCGCGGCGCAGTATCCACAAGGCCCGGCCTACGAGCCGGCCAAGGCGGCCGGCCAGGCGGCCGCGGAACAGGGCTGGAAGCAGTTTTTCCATGACCCGGCCCTGCAGCAGTTGATCCAGGTCGCCCTGGAAAACAACCGCGACCTGCGCGTCGCGGCACTGAACATCGATGCCTATGCCGCGCAGTACAACATCCAGCGGGCGGACCTGTTCCCGGCGGTCTCGGCCACGGGTTCCGGCAGCCGCCAGCGGATACCGGCACGGGCTTCGCAAACCGGTGAAGCGGCCATCAGCAGTTCCTACTCGGCCACCCTGGGCATCAGCGCCTACGAACTGGACCTGTTCGGTCGGGTTCGCAGCCTGAGCGAGCAGGCACTGCAAAGCTATTTCGCCACCGAAGAAGCCCGCCGCAGCACCCAGATCAGCCTGGTGGCCAGCGTCGCCAATGCCTACCTGACCTGGCAGGCCGACAAGGAACTGCTCAAACTGACCCAGGAAACCCTGGGAACCTACGAGCAGAGCCTCAAGCTGACCACCCGTAGCGCCGATGTCGGCGTCGCCTCGGCGCTCGACCTGAGTCAGGCGCGCACGGCGGTGGAAAACGCCCGCGTGCAACTGGCCCGCTACACCCGCCAGGTGGCCCAGGACGAAAACAGCCTGACCCTGCTGCTGGGCACCGGCCTGCCGGCCAACCTGAACTCGCAACCGCTGAGCAACGACCTGCTCAGCGAAGTGCCGGCCGGGTTGCCGTCGGACTTGCTGCAACGTCGTCCCGACATTCTCCAGGCCGAACACAACCTGCTTGCCGCCAACGCCAACATCGGCGCCGCGCGGGCCGCGTTCTTCCCGAGCATCAGCCTGACGGCCAACGCCGGCACGCTGAGCCCGGACCTGTCCGGCCTGTTCAAGGGCGGCTCGGGCACCTGGACCTTCGCCCCGCAGATCAACTTGCCGATCTTCAACGCCGGCAGCCTGCGGGCGAGCCTGGACTACGCCAAGATCCAAAAAGACATCAACGTCGCTCAGTACGAGAAGTCGATTCAGACGGCATTCCAGGAGGTCTCCGACGGCCTGGCCGCGCGCCAGACCTACAACGAACAGCTGCAGGCCCAGACCGACTTCGTCGCCGCCAACCAGGACTACTACCGTCTGGCCGAGCGTCGCTATCGCATTGGTGTCGACAGCAACCTGACCTTCCTCGATGCCCAACGCCAGTTGTTCAGCGCCCAACAATCGTTGATCACCGACCGCCTGGCGCAATTGACCAGCGAGGTCAATCTGTACAAGGCGCTGGGCGGCGGCTGGAATGCCGAGACCGGCAAGAACGAGCCGGTGAAGGAAGAGGCGCCGAAGATGAAGCTGTTCTGATCGATGTTTGAGTGTTGAACACGAAGCCCACCGTAAGGTGGGCTTTTTGTTTGGGTTTCTACAGGGTTGTGTGGGAGCAGGCGGCCGGGGTTTGTTTACTGAGTACATATCCGTTGCTGCGGTAACGGCTGCTTAGGGTTTCGCCCTGACGGCGACTTACTTTCTTTCAGACGCCAAAGAAAGTAAGCAAAGAACGCTGGCCCCACCACTCGGCACCTCGCCTGGGCGAGGTGTTCCCTCACTCCGGCATTGCTCCGTGGGCCCGCCGCGAAGGGCCATCCATGGCCCAGCGCGGCTATCCCGGCATCCATGCCGGGATGCCCACTGCGCAATGCCTGCGTTCGGCCAGCGTGGTTAATGGGGCATTCAAGATCAAGATCAAAAGCCAAAGCCAAAGCCAAAGCGCTGTGATCAACTGAAGTAGCGCCATCGCGAGCAAGCTTTGCTCCCACAGCCCAGCTTGGGGATAAACCCCACTTGGCTAACGCGGGTCGACGATATCCAACGCACGATTAGCCAGTAGCTCACTCAATTCAATCATCTGCGCCACGCCCAATGCGACATGCCGCCGCGAGCCTTCCAGATCGAACGCCAGGTCGCTGACCATGGCATTGGCCGAAGCCAGGGTTTCGCTGAGATTCGCCAGCAGAGACTCGGTGTCGATGGTATCGATGACGGTGAAAACTTGAGTTGAGGTTTTGGGCTTGGGATCAGGGTGGGTGCCGAGATGGAAATCGAGTGCCCGGTCTGCCGCCTCTTGGAGTTTGTCTGGATCGGGGTCGTTGTAGGGGAGGGTGGAACCGGGCGCAGGGGGATTGGGTGTTTCTTTGATCATGATGGTGCTCCTAACGAAAATGAGAGCCGCCAGCATCACTTGCAGATGATAGGTGGCAGCTGTGTACGGGTCTGCAAGACCGAGTCGTTAGGCAACCTCGGCAGACCCGAAGGTCTCCCGCACACAGCCACCATAAAACGATGACATCAGAAAACGCCATGGATTATAGGGGCGCGGCTAGGCGCCTAACAAATTCGGCGGGCTTGCAGTCCCGGTCGCTGAATGGGCAGCGACACAAAAAGGCTAGAGGCACGGCTTCCGAGCGACAACCTTAAAAGCTTGTCGGAAAAATCGACGCGTCTGTCAGACCGTCCACGAACCCTGTGGGAGCGAGCCTGCTCGCGATAGCGGAGGACCAGGCACAGCTGAGTTGTCTGACACGCCGCTATCGCGAGCAGGCTCGCTCCCACAGGTTTTTTGTGTGGGACTGAGGTGTGTTTTTGCCGTTCGATAATCGCCCAAAACCGATAATCGCCAATTGAAGCGATCCCGGCCTGCCCTTCACCATCCCTCGCACACAACAAGAACGACAGGTGTCTCGCCATGACCACACGCCCCGCCTCGCCCGGCTGATCCTCAGCTATCCAACCCCTTGGTTCCGCCGTTTCGTCTGCAACCCAGGTTTGCGGCAGCGGTTCTTCTCGTCCATAAAAAATAGAGACACGCCCATGAAGTCCACACAGCATTTGTTCCCCAGCCTCATCGCCGTTGCCCTGGCCGGTTCCGCCCTGCCTGTCCTGGCCGCAGAGTCGGGTTTTGTCGAAGATGCGAAGGTCAATCTCAACCTGCGCAACTTCTACTTCAACCGCAACTTCACCAACCCGAGCGCAGCCCAGGGCAAGGCCGAAGAATGGACCCAGAGTTTCATCCTCGACGCCAAGTCCGGTTTCACCCAGGGCCCGGTGGGGTTCGGCATGGACGTGCTGGGCCTGTACTCGATCAAGCTCGACGGCGGCAAAGGCACCGCCGGCACCCAGTTGCTGCCGGTCC
>NZ_NOIN01000012.1 GCF_014596565.1 Pseudomonas sp. PSB18
GTGAAAGCCGGCAGGGCTGGGATGGCCGGGGCACGCAGCGCGACGTGGCCTTCGACGACTTGCTCCGTCCGGTGGCGGTGTTCGAGCAAGGTCGCGGACAACCGCGCACCTGTGTCGAGCGTATGCAATATGGCGCGCCAGGCCAGGGCCAGCAGGCCTTCAATCAATACGGACAATTGATTCGTCATGATGACCCGGCGGGCACTTTGCTGCTGGCGTCCTTTGCCCTGACCGGCCAGAACCTGGTCCTGAACCGACGGTTCTGCCTGGATGGCGCCACCCCGGACTGGCCGGCCTCGGAAGCCGATCGCGAATCCCTGCTCGAGCTTGGCGACGGTGCGCTGTCGACGTGGCGTCTCGGTTCGCTGGGGGATGTGCTGGAGCAGATCGACGCCAAGGGCAATCGGCAGCGCCAGGTCATGACCCGCGATGGCCGGCTGTCCAGCAGCCAATTGCTGCTGCAGGGCCAGAGCCAATGGCAATCGCTGGTGAGCGAGATCGACTACAACGCCCAAGGCCAGATCGAACGGGAAATGGCCGGCAACGACGTGCAGACCACGCTCACTTACGCCCCTGAAGACGGATGGCTGATGGAACGCCATGTCCGGCGGGCCGGCCAGTCGCTGCAACACCTGGTCTACACCTACGACCCCATGGGCAACGTGCTGGGGATCGAGGACAAGGCCCTGCCGGTGCGCTACTTCGCCAACCAGCGCATCGACCCGGTCAGTCGTTTTCGTTACAACAGTCTCTATCAACTGATCGAGGCCACGGGATGGGAGGCGGGCGGCCCGAATCAGGGGCCCGACTCTGTGGGACGCGTCGATCCGGCTGCGCTCAGCAACTACCGACAAACCTACCGCTACGACGCCGGCGGCAATCTGCTGGAACTGACCCATGTAGGGGCGCAGAACCATGGTCGCCAGTTGCAAGCGGCGCGCTACAGCAATCGTTGCCTGCCGTACCGTGACGGCGTGCCGCCGACAGAAGAGGAGATCGCCGCGGCGTTCGATGCGCGAGGTAACTGCCTGGCGTTGGAGAGCAGCCGGACCCTGGCCTGGGACCTGCGCAACCAGCTGTGCTCGGTCACGCCGATCGAGCGCGAGTCGGGGCTCAATGACCGCGAGGCCTATGTCTACGATGGCGGCGGTCAGCGGGTGCGCAAGCTGCGCACGTTGCACACCGGGGCGCGGACCCTGGCTGCCGAGGTCCGCTATCTGCCGGGGTTGGAGCTGCGTGCCGACAGCGGCACCGGGGAGTCATTGCAGGTCATCACCGCCCAGGGCGGGCTCAACAGCGTGCGGGTCTTGCACTGGGACAGCCCACCGCCCTCAGGCGCGAATGACCGCTATCGCTACGGTGTTGCCGAGCACCTGGGCTCGATCAGCCTGGAGCTTGACCATGACGGGCGAATCATCAGCCAGGAACACTTCTACCCCTTCGGTGAAACGGCGTTCCTGGCCGGGGACGATGTGATCGAGGTCGGCTACAAGACGGTCCGTTATTCGGGCAAGGAGCGGGATGCGACAGGATTTTACTACTACGGCTACCGGTTCTATGTGCCGTGGTTGCAGCGTTGGGCCAGTCCGGATCCGGCCTGGGCGATTGATGGGCTGAACTTCTATCGGATGGTCCGCAACAACCCGCTGACGTTTTTTGACGAGCAGGGTGAAGAGCCGCACTCGAACTCGTCGTTAACCACCGCGGCTGGCATTTATGATGCTTACAAAGAGGGTTACAGCGATACGGACCGGCAGTTGCCTTTCAAGATGATGGCCGAGATTACCCAGAACGCACTGAACTTCAAAACCAACAAAGCACCACCGTCGGTGCTCGCGAAGACCGAAGGCAAGCGTTTCACCTTGAGGCACTACACGGTGGGGGACAAGGGCGAGGCGCCGCCCTTCATGGAGATTGCATCAAACTTTGCGTTGGTCCATAGAAAGGTGAAAACCCTGGGCGCCAAGGGCGGCAATACCAATGAGAAGGACTGGACCAAAGCGGGAAACAGCGCATTCACCTTCTTCCTCCTGGCCGTGGATGGCGAGGTCAATGAACGCAGGTTTCTTCAGGGCATGACCCACTATGCCGAATATGACCTTGAGGACGACAAGGCATTGGAGGCTGCACTGGGAGCGGGCTTTGCGGAGGTCGAGTTTTTTGCGTCGCCGGATGTGCTGGACCCCAAGCATTCTGCAAAGTTGGAAAACGTTCCGATGGTGAAAGGTCGTCTGAAAGACCTGAAGGCCCTGCTGTTGGGCAACTCGGGAATCTCTCCCGTGCAAGTGGGAAGAATGGATGCACGCGCGCTGCTCGACACGATTGATCGGGCATTCGGGGGCAGCCTGGAGATCAAGCTACCCGGCTCGATTAAAGTCCAGGCGTGGCAGAAGAAAGTCGCGGTCCCCAGAGTCGGAAGAATGGCCGCCTGATTCAATCTCCTGCTCCATCGGTCGTCACTGTTATCTCTGACAGTAGCCACCAGGGGGGGCTCCTTGTTAGATGTCGGCCAGATCGCACGACTCTCAGGAGGCCAAGGCATGAACATGGATCACGGTACACCGAGGTTGATTGCGGTGGATCCCAGGTCCTTTCCGGTCCGTTCGGTCGATTACTGTCGTGCGCTGGAGCGGGAGCCTGCGCAATCGCGGATCAACCGCAGCCTTTTCGACATTGGCGGACGCGCGGTCAAGCAATGGGACCCGCGCCTGTGGGCCCTGCAACAGGACGATGGGGCGACCCCGGCCAATCTTTCGACGGTGTATGCGCTGTCCGGTGACGTGCTGCTGGCGAGCAGTGTCGATGCGGGTTGGCAGCTCGACCTGCCTGGGCTCGCCAGTGAAAGCCGGCAGGGCTGGGATGGCCGGGGCACGCAGCGCGACGTGGCCTTCGACGACTTGCTCCGTCCGGTGGCGGTGTTCGAGCAAGGTCGCGGACAACCGCGCACCTGTGTCGAGCGTATGCAATATGGCGCGCCAGGCCAGGGCCAGCAGGCCTTCAATCAATACGGACAATTGATTCGTCATGATGACCCGGCGGGCACTTTGCTGCTGGCGTCCTTTGCCCTGACCGGCCAGAACCTGGTCCTGAACCGACGGTTCTGCCTGGATGGCGCCACCCCGGACTGGCCGGCCTCGGAAGCCGATCGCGAATCCCTGCTCGAGCTTGGCGACGGTGCGCTGTCGACGTGGCGTCTCGGTTCGCTGGGGGATGTGCTGGAGCAGATCGACGCCAAGGGCAATCGGCAGCGCCAGGTCATGACCCGCGATGGCCGGCTGTCCAGCAGCCAATTGCTGCTGCAGGGCCAGAGCCAATGGCAATCGCTGGTGAGCGAGATCGACTACAACGCCCAAGGCCAGATCGAACGGGAAATGGCCGGCAACGACGTGCAGACCACGCTCACTTACGCCCCTGAAAATGGATGGCTGATGGAACGCCATGTCCGGCGGGCCGGCCAGTCGCTGCAACACCTGGTCTACACCTACGACCCCATGGGCAACGTGCTGGGGATCGAGGACAAGGCCCTGCCGGTGCGGTACTTCGCCAACCAGCGCATCGACCCGACCAGTCGTTTTCGTTACAACAGTCTCTATCAACTGATCGAGGCCACGGGATGGGAGGCGGGCGGCCCGAATCAGGGGCCCGACTCTGTGGGGCGCGTCGATCCGGCTGCGCTCAGCAACTACCGACAAACCTACCGCTACGACGCCGGCGGTAACCTGCTGGAACTGATCCACGTCGGGGCGCAGAACCATGGTCGCCAGTTGCAAGCGGCGCGCTACAGCAATCGTTGCCTGCCGTACCGTGACGGCGTGCCGCCGACCGAAGAGGAGATCGCCGCGGCGTTCGATGCGCGAGGTAACTGCCTGGCGTTGGAGAGCCGCCGGACCCTGGCCTGGGACCTGCGCAACCAGCTGTGCTCGGTCACGCCGATCGAGCGCGAATCGGGGCTCAATGACCGCGAGGCCTATGTCTACGATGGCGACGGCCAGCGGGTGCGCAAGCTGCGCACACTGCACACCGGAGCGCGGACCCTGGCCGCCGAGGTCCGTTATCTGCCGGGACTGGAACTGCGCGTCGACAGCGGCACCGGGGAGTCATTGCAGGTCATCACCGCCCAGGGCGGGCTCAACAGCGTGCGGGTCTTGCACTGGGACAGTCCACCGCCCTCAGGCGCGAACGACCGCTATCGCTACGGTGTTGCCGAGCACCTGGGCTCGATCAGCCTGGAGCTTGACCAGGACGGGCGAATCATCAGCCAGGAACACTTCTACCCCTTCGGTGAAACGGCGTTTCTGGCCGGGGACGATGTGATCGAGGTCAGCTACAAGACGGCCCGCTATTCGGGCAAGGAGCGGGATGCGACGGGGCTTTACTACTACGGCTACCGGTTCTATGTGCCGTGGTTGCAGCGTTGGGCCAGTCCGGATCCAGACTGGGCGATTGATGGGCTGAATTTCTATCGGATGGTCCGCAACAACCCGCTCACCCTGTTCGACACCGATGGCAGGATACCCACAGGCGCTGCACCCCCTCCGCCCCCTGGAATGAGAGGCCCCCCCATGCCTCCTCCACCCATGGGCGGTCCGCCGCCCCCTCCTGGAGCTGGTTCCCAGCAACCCATCCAAAAAAAATGGGTCATTAAAAAAGACCCGGCATTATATAAGCAACAGGGGGGTGAGTACCCTTACTACTCTTCGTTCTCAATTACTCTGCAGAAGCTGAATATTGAGCATTACAGTTCGATTTTTGATATGGAGATGTTTGTAGATGTATGGCGTGAAACCGGGCGTAATATGATTCCGCCCGCCAGAAGCATAGATTATGAAAAGGCCTTGGAGGTTCAAGGCGTGCTCAGAGAAATAGATGCAGAATGGTCTACGTATCGTCGAGCAGAGGTAAAGGAGGTATTCCGCGGAGACTCGCCGGCTATATTGAAAAGCTATCCATGGCTCGCGACCTTTGCAAAGAGGGGAGGGGATAGTGCGATAGAAGAAACAATAAATTTGGAGATTCGCTCTCAACTTATAATGTCAACGGCAAAAGACCCCGGAATGGGTTACGTGTCCGGTAAATCAATAATGTGGCACTTTCAGTTGGAACCTGGACATGCAGGGGTCTCTGAGGGGTTGTATGCATCTGAGGGCGAAGTAACGTTTCCGCTACATAACAGAATTCAAATAGTCTCCTTGCATTACATTCCAAAAGGAAAGTCCTATATGAATAATGCAGAGCGATTCGGAGTGGCGCATCGATACATAATCAAGGCGAAAATGCTGCCCCGCTCAGTCTCCAAATAAATATCAGGGATGCGAAAGAAGAAACTAAAAAAGCCCCCACCCAACCCGCTGCGGATAGGGGACGCAGTGGGCTGGATGGGGGCTTCTTGTTTCGCTGATCGTTACTGCGCGATGGTCTTCACCGACACGCCGCGTTCGATCGGGGTGGAGCGACCGTAGATGTCTTCGAAGCGCTCGATGTCGTCTTCGCCCAGGTAGCTGCCGGACTGCACTTCGATGATTTCCAGCGGGATCTTGCCCGGGTTGCGCAGGCGGTGAACCGACGCGATCGGGATGTAGGTCGACTGGTTTTCGGTGAGCAGGAACACGTTCTCGTCGCAGGTCACTTCAGCGGTGCCGCTGACCACGATCCAGTGTTCGGCGCGGTGGTGGTGCATCTGCAAGGACAGGCACGCACCCGGCTTGACCGAGATGTGCTTGACCTGGAAACGCCCGCCCATGTCCACCGAGTCATACGAGCCCCACGGACGATAGACTTCGCAGTGGTTCTGGGTTTCGGTGCGACCCTGGGCATTGAGGGTGTTGACCATCTTCTTGACGTCTTGGACCTTGTCCTTGTGGGCAATCATCATGGCGTCCTTGGTTTCGACCACCACGATGTTTTCCAGGCCGATCACCGACACCAGCTTGCCGTTGCCATGGATCATGCAGTTGCGGCTGTCCTGGATCACCACGTCGCCCTTGGTGACGTTGCCGTCGGCATCCTTGGGATTGACTTCCCACAACGACGCCCAGCAGCCGACATCGCTCCAACCGGCCGACAGCGGCACGACGCAGGCGCGTTGGGTCTTTTCCATCACGGCGTAGTCGATGGAGTTATCCGGGCAGCAGGCGAAGGTGGCTTCGTCGAAGGTGATGGTGTCCGCGGTCTGCTCGCTACGCTCCAGGGTCAGCAGGCAGGTGTCGTAGATATCCGGATCGTGCTTTTTCAGCTCTTCGAGGAAACGGCTGGCGCGGAACAGGAACATGCCGCTGTTCCAGAAGTAGCCGCCGGCCTCGACGAACTCGGTGGCGCGCTTGACGTCGGGTTTTTCGACGAAGTGCGAGACACGGCTCACGCCTTCAGGCAGCAGCGCGTCGTTGGTCGACTTGATGTAGCCGTAGCCGGTTTCCGGTTTGGTGGCCGGTACGCCGAACAGCACCATTTCGCCACGCTCGGCGGCCACGGTGGCCAGGGCCAGGGCACGTTGCAGGGCTTTCTGGTCTTCGATCACGTGGTCGGCCGGCAGCACCAGCATCAACTCGTCGCGACCTTCGTTGACCAGCATCATCGCGGTCAGCGCCACGGCTGGCGCAGTGTTGCGGCCGAACGGTTCCATCAGGATGCGCTGGGCTTCGAGGTTACGATTGTTCAACTGCTCGTTGACGATGAAACGGTGGTCTTTGTTGCAGACCACGATCGGCGTATCCATGCCTTCGAACACCAGGCGTTCGAGGGTCTGCTGGAACAGGGTGTGTTCGCCGGTCAGGGCCAGGAACTGTTTAGGGAATTGCTTGCGCGAAAGCGGCCAAAGACGTGAGCCGCTACCACCTGACAAGATCACCGGAATCATGTGTGTTACTCCTTTGAAGCGTAATGGTTATAGAGCTACTGCGTTCTGTCGTTTCACTCTTGTTTTTATTCCGTACTCGAATGACGTCCCGGGTCAGTGTGGGAGGCGGGCTTGCTCGCGAAGGCTGAGTGTCAGTGGACATCGTTGCTGAATGTCCTACCGCAATCGCGAGCAGGCTCGCTCCCACAGGGGGCGTCAGTCGAGTGAATCCGTCAGCGAGTTGACACTGGACGCTTTACCCAGACCGGCGACAAGCTGCTTCCGGAGCCGGTGACGTAAAGCACGGCCGCTTCGCCGCGCTCCAGGGCCACGGGCTTGAGGTCGCCGACTTTCTTGTCGCCTTCGAACAGCGCCAGGCTGACTTTCACCGGGTTGATTTCACGTTCGCCACGGCCCTTGGCCGCCACGTTCGGCACCACGTCGGTCTTGCCGTCGGCGGTCTTGAGGGTCAGTGCCTTGTCGGTGAGGTTCTGCACCCGCACCAGGGATTTCTGTTTGTTCTTGAACGGTGGTTCTTCGATCAGTTGCGGCTGGCCGGTCGCGTTGTTGACCAGGGTGTAGTAGTGATCGGGAGCCAGTTTGACCGGAACGGTCTGGCTGCCGACCTTGGCGCTGTAGTCGCCGCCGGGCATGAAGCTGAAGTCGCTGCTGGCCAATGGGGCGACGTCGTTGAGGTTGGTGCTGCCGACGGTGGCGCTGACTTCGCTGTTGCTGGCGTTGTAGATGCGCACGAAGCTCGAGCCTTTTGGTGCGACCGGGCCGTACAGCGCCGAGTCACCGGCAAAGGCGGAGAAGGAAAGGGCGCTCATGCTGGCAACCAGGGCAACGGCCTTGAAGGAACGAGCAGCGAGACGGCGAGGAGTAGTGTTGAAAGTCATGGTGGACCTCTCTTTCAGTTTTGCGCCCGGTCGGGCGTCTCGGATTGAGTGTTGGCGGCAACGTTCTGTTGGCGCGCACCGGCTTGTTTGAGTTCTGCGACCCACTGCGGGTCGGCGTCGCCGATTTCGTTGTTCACGGGCAGATAACGTTCAGGAAACTCCCAGATCAGCACTTGTGGCGGGCTGTTCTTGAAAGCGTCGCTCTTGAGGTAGCTGAGCATCGGCAGAATCGGGCCATGGCCGTCTTCGGCGTAGTTCACGACGTCGCTGTGCAGGGCTTGCTTGAGCGCACCGACGAAGTTCCAGTTGGGGTTGGCGCTGTAGCTGGTGCCGATCAGGGCCACGGGAACCTGGGCGTCGGCAAACAGCGCGTCGTCGCCGGCCGGCTGGTCGTCGGCCTCGCGGGTATTGCGCTTGACCAGTGGCTCCTGGGCCGGCATCAGGTTTTCGAACAGCGGGTCCAGGGGCAGGAACTGGCGCAGGTCACCCTTGTGGATGATCTTTTCCGCAGGCTCGGTGACGAAGCGTTGCGGCTCGCCGTTGAGGGGCGCGCGTTCGGCAATGGCCTTGGCGATGTTTTCGGCGGCGACCTGGGCGCCTTCCGGGGTCCAGTGGGTGTCGGTACGCAGGAATACCTGCTGGCCGCTCTGCTTGGCCTGTTGCAGCGGGCCGAGCAGGTCAGGGGCGAGGATCTTGTCGGCCGCGACGCGGGCATGGAAGTCCTGGTAGAGATTGGCGTGAATGCTGGCTGGCTTCACTTCACCCAAGTGCTCCGGATACAGCCGCGCCTTGGCCGGCACGATCGCCATCACCAGGGTGATGCCCTGTTCCTTGAGTTTCTGGCGCACGCCTTCGACCAGCGCGTAGTTGCCTTGCAGGTTCAGTTCTTCATTGACGATCGGGTTGAACTCTTCGTCGCTGTACAACCACTGGTCGCGGCCCAGGACCACGCCTTTGCGGCCCTCGTTGAACAGCTTGTAGTCCAGCGCGGCCCAGATGTTGGTGCCCAGGCGCTTGATCGGGAACTGGTCGTCGTAGTGGGTTTCGACAGCCTTGGTCCAGCGCCCGTTGAGCACGGTGGCATCGGGGTTGGTGCTGAAGCCGAAGAAACTGCGCATCGACCACAGGCCCAGGACCGCGAGGATCAGTAGGAACAGTGCGATGTAAAAGATGCGTAATGAGCGGGTCATGTTCAGATCCCTCAGAACTGGAAGTAAAGGAACGGCGAGAAGCTTTGCGCCGAGAGTTTGAGAATCGAAGCGATGAACAGCAGCAGCACCAACGCACGCATGACATAACGCGGCCAGTCGGCAACCCAGTAGGCCGGTTGCACTTGGGCTTCGACGCCCACGGTGTAGCCCGGTTCGTGGATCTGCGCCGGGTTGTCGCCCGGTACGGCCTTGATCAGCCCTGGTTGTGCAGTGGCCGGGCCATTGGCTTCGGTGCTGACCTCGGGCTTGGTCTTGACCGGCGGACGGTTGGTGTAGAAGTCCCGCAGGCCGAAGAAGGCAAGGGTTATGTAGGCCACCACCAGCGTGGCGATTTGCAGCCCGGTGAGGTTGGCGCGGGTCAGTTCCGACAGCGACCAGTCGCCGAAGCTGAACATGGCGCCGTACATGCGACCGGCCACATGCAGGTTCTCGGCACGGAAGATCACCCAGCCCATCACTACCAGAAGGAAGGTCAGCGCCCAGCGGATCGGGTTGAGGCTGCGTGGGGTGGTGTTGATGCCCACGGCTTTTTCAATGGCCAGCCAGATACCGTGCCAGGCGCCCCAGATCACGTAGGTGATGTTCGCGCCGTGCCACAGACCACCGAGCAGCATGGTCAGGAACAGGTTGCGATAGGTCATCAACGTGCCTTTGCGGTTACCGCCCAGGGTGATGTAGAGGTAGTCGCGCAGCCAGGTCGACAGGCTGATGTGCCAGCGCCGCCAGAACTCGGTGATGGACTGGCTGATGTAGGGCTGCTTGAAGTTTTCCATGAAACGGAAACCCATCATCAGGCCCAGGCCGATGGCCATGTCGCTGTAGCCGGAGAAGTCGAAGTACAGCTGTGCGGTGTAAGCCAGGGCACCGAGCCAGGCATCGCCGGTGGTCGGGTTCTGCAGGGCGAAGCAATGATCGGCCACCACCGCCAGGGTGTCGGCGATGAACACTTTCTTGATGAAGCCCTGCATGAAGCGCGTGCAGCCTTCGGAGAACTTGTCCAGGGTGTGGGTGCGGTTGTTGAACTGGTCGGCCAGGTCACGGAAACGCAGTACGGGGCCGGCAATCAGGTGCGGGAAGATCGCCACGAACGCTGCGAAGTCGATCAGGTTGCGGGTCGCCGGGGTGTCGCCGCGATAGACGTCGATGATGTAGCTGATGGACTCGAAGATGTAGAACGAGATCCCGATCGGCAACAGCACGTGGGTCAGGATGAAGGGTTCGAGACCGAAGCTGGTCATGATCGCGTTGAGGCTGTCCACCCCGAAGTTGGCGTACTTGAAGTAGCCCAGGATGCACAGGTCCACCGCCACGCCGAGCAATAGCCAGCGCTGGGCCGGCTTGGTGCGCACGCCGGCGGCCCCGACTTTCAGGCCGATCCAGTAGTTCCACAGGGTCACGGCGGCGAACAGCGCGAGGAAGTCCACCCGCCACCAGGCATAGAACACATAGCTGGCGATCAGCAGCAGCAGGTTGCGATAGCGTTGCCCGCTCAAGTAGTACAAGCCGAGAAAGATCGGCAGGAACAGGAACAGGAACACGTTGGATGAAAATACCATCCCGATCTCTCCATGTTGAATCAACAGTCAAGGGCCAGAGCCCCCCCAAACCCCCCCAGTGAAAAAGGGCGGTTACGATCGTTCCCACGCTCTGCGTGGGAATGCCTCTACGGACGCTCCGCGTTCGGCTTTTGGGAACGCAGAGCGTCCCCCGGCTGCATTCCCACGCAGAGCGTGGGAACGATCAGCGGTGAATCAGCTTCCTTTGCCTTTTTCGTTGGCTGGGTCGTAGACCCGGGTCAAGTCCCCGCCGAGGCGGAAGGTCTTGAACGGTTGCATTTCATGTTTGCGCTCCAGCACATCGCCGGAGCAGGTGTAGAGGCTGCAGAACGGTTCGAGCCAGGCAAACTTCGAATCGACCTTCAGGTCCTTCATGTCCTGCTCTTCGCCGTTCTTCTTCTCGAAGATCTCCGGGTCTTTCACCCCGGCCAGCACCCGGTCACCCAGGCGCTTGAGGGCGCCGTTGTTTTCCTGGCGCAGATCCACACCGTTGACCTGGGCGAAACTGGCGATCATCGCCAATGGCGGCAGGGCATAGTTGTGATAGGAAAGGGCCCGTTGCTTGCGCTTGAGTTCGTTGGGCAGGAAGCCGTCGGCATCGATCTGGTTGACGCCGACCTTGTATTCCTTGACGGCCCAGTCGAACAGGTCGCGGCGGTTGGTCGCGACCGAAGTGGCCATCACCGACCAGGCGGCCCAGTAGGAGTGGTTGTTGGTCTTGTCCAGCGGCAGGTTGTCCCAGTCGCTGACCACCTGATCGGCCATCTTGCTGAACCAGCTTTCGATCAGTTGCGCCTGTTCCTGATGGTTCGCCAACGGATGAGAGTCGGAGAATTTCAGGCGCACATAGGCCGAAGCCATGCTGCCCAAGGCCCATTTGCGCATGGACTTGCCGGTGTGGTTGAAGTCCTTGGACATCAGCGCATCGGCTTTCGCCCAGGTGGTCAGCCAGTTCAGGGTGCAATCCAGTTGCTCGGGACGGCCGTCGCGCATGAACTGCATCACTTGCTTGCTGACGCCGCGCTCGATCTTGGTGATGTCGGCGGTGCTGTCGCGAAAGGCTTTTTCCGATTGCACGTTCAACGTCGCCCGGGCCTTGTCCGAGCCCTCGTACTTGCTGCGGAACTGCAGGGAGCCGGTGTAAGGCGCCGGTACGGCGTCGCAGCCTTGGCCGGAGTCGCCGGCCTTGGCCTTTTCGATCGGTGCGAAGTAACCCTGTGGCGGGCGTAGCGGGGCCGCGGCCTGGGTGGCCCCGGCGAACATCGCCAGGGTCAGCAGGGACGGCGCCAGCAGCGTTTTCAAGGTTCGGTTGCGCATGTTCCTGGTCATAAAGCGAGACCTCATTGTCCGATTTGAGCCGTTTGTTCGGCTTGCGGAGAGACATTGCGTTTGCAGATTTTCGCTTCCACTTGTTGCGGTGCCGCACCGGCTTCGGGGCCCTGGACTTCAACGGCAAGCAGGTTCTGCGAAGCCCAGTCCTCATCGGTGCGCAACTGGAAGGCGAAACGTCCGTCGGTGTCCGAGGTATTCGGTTTTTCGATCTTGATATCCTCGTGGCGCCCATTCATGTACCAGAGGGTGGCTTGCAACGTTTTCACCGAGGTATCGGCGAAACGGATATCGACCTGGTGACTGCTGTTACGCAGATCCATGTTCTTGCTATTGACCATCAATTCGTTCTTGCCCGGCTTGAGGGCGGTCTTGCTGCTCATCAGCGCCGGCTTGCCTTCACAACCGTTGTCGTCCAGCAGCGCCATCATCTGGCGATAGATGGTTTCCTGGTCCAGGCGATACAGCGGCGAGAATTCCCAGATCAGGATTTTCGGCGGGCTCTTCTGGAATTCTTCGCTGCCCAGGTACTGGATCATCGCGCCCTCGAAACCGCCGCCGGGGAAGGCCACGTTGAGGATGTCGGCGCCGATGGCTTCTTCCAGGAAACCGGCGAAGTTGTAGTTCTTGCCGCTGTGACTGGTCCCCACGAGGGTGATCTGCGGGTTGCCGGAATCGCCGAACAGATCGCCGTCACCGGCCTCGCCTTTAGGCTCGGTGGTGAACTGGTCCATGTATTGGATGGCGTAGCTGGTGCCGCACAGTTGTCCGGCCATGTTATGCAGGGTGCCGGTCTTGCCCATGCGGCCGGACTTCTTGGTCTCGAATTCACGCTTGGGAATGTCGGCGAAGGCCGGGATCTGCTTGACCTTCTCGGCGACGATCTTCGCTGTGCGCTGAGCACCGTATGGCGTCCAGTGCTGGTCGCCACGGAAGTAGAAATCGTGGGCCGGCAGGGTTTCGGGCAGGCTTTCGTTGGTCAGCGGCGACAGGTCCGGCACCACGTAGCCCATCTGTGCGAAACGGCCGAGCATGGTCTTGTAGTTGGCCAGGGCTTTTTCGTAGTCGAAACTGGCTTTTTCCTGCGGATTGAGCTTGTTGCGATTCACCAGGCCCCGGGTCGGCTGGTAGACGATGACCAGCTCGACGCCTTTCTTCTTGAACGCATCGTGCAGCTGTTGCATGCGCTTGTAGCCGGCCGGCGTGGTGTTGAATTCGGTGCGCAAGTCTTCCTGGGTCCGGAACAGCCAGTCGCCCTGGGCCTGTACCAGCGTGGTGAAGTTCTGCTGGTAGCGCGTGGTGTAGTTCTTCGCATCGTGAGCGGCAGGACACAGGTTGCAGCACGGCTCTGCGGTGAACGCAGGCGCCTTGATTTCGTCGGCGCGCGCGCCGCTTGCAGCGGCGAGAATGCCGGCAGTCAGGGCAGACAGGCCCAAGAGTTTGATCATCAGTGGGTTCATAAAGGTCATCCTCAATCCCGCAATTCGGTCTGGCTTTCGACGGGGTCGATCAGCACGGCTTTCTGCTGGCGCACCAGCAGGTCGAGAATTTCGTCCTGGCGTTCGCCCAGGACTCCCGTGAAGCTGATGCCGCTGGATTTGGTCGGCGCGAGCATGGACACGCGATACAGCTCGACGCTCAGGGGCGAGTCGATGGACAGCGGGCCACTGCCGTTGGCGGCCAGTTCGCCACCGACCACGATCAGCGAGACCTCGGCGTCGAACGGGTCGAGCTTGATGTCCCGGTCGGTGTTGGACAGGTCCTTGATGTGGCCATAGATGCCGGTCAGGCCGTTGGCCATGGCCACGTTTTCGTAGAGGCGGATGTTCACGCTGTTACGAATCCGGATGCCGTGACGCTGGTTGCTGATCACTTGGTTGGCCCACAACAGATTGTCGGCACTCTCGTAGAGGGTGATGCCGTCGGTGTGGTTCTTGTAGATCTCGTTGTAGGCGATGATGTTGTTCACGCTGTTACGGTCGATCACCAGACCCGAGAGCTTGTTGTCGTAACTGCGGTTGTTGAAGATGAAGCTGTCGTTGACCTCACGGGAAATAATGATTCCGTGCTTCTTCTTCGTCCCGTAGACGGTGTTGTCGGCGATGATCAGCCGATGAGACCGGTCGTGGGGGTCGATGCCGTAGACAATGTTGTCCTTGTAGGTGTTGCCCTTGACCACGAAGTCGCGCGTCTCGTAGCAGTAGAAGCCGTACCACATGTCCGAGAACTCGGAACCGATGATCCAGCCGGTCGGTTCCGGGCGCTTGAGGACCTTGGCCATGTTCGGCGTGTACTGGGAAATACTCACCCCATACGACTTACTGTTGGAGTAGCCGAAGCTGGCCATCTTGGTGTTGACGATGTAGGTCTCGGTGCCGCCCCACGCGAGCAGGAACGGACGGAACTCCTTGGGCGAACGGAACGTGGCGGGGCCATTGTCCTTTTCGCGCCAGCCGGTGACCTTGGTATCGCGGATGAACATCCGGCCATCGTTGACCAGGAACGAACCGCCTTCCTGGGACAGGCGCAGTTCCTGGGTCTGTTTGTCGATTTCCAGGATGCCTTTCTGGCCAACCACGATCGGAATCTTCGCCAGGTAGACACCTGGCGAGGTTTCGATGACGTACTTGGGCAGCTTCTTGGCCAGGTCCTTGAAGTTCATGTAGCCGTCGTCGATGAAGATGGCCTGCGGGATGCCATGCTGGCGCACCACCCACTCGGCCATCTTGTTGTCACCGCCGATGAAGTCCTTCAAGGCGTTTTCCTGCATCATCCGGCGCACGCTGATCTTGCCGGGTTTGGTCCGCACGATCTTGGCCGCGACCGCTTCGGCGGTGAAGCCTTTGAGGTCGGGCAAGGTCGGCTTGGCCAGTTCCAGCGGCTCGGTCGGCGCGCTGTTGACGGTGTAGGTCTTGGCTCGTTGCAGTTCCTTGACCACGTTGCCCGGCTTGACCACCGGTTCAACGTTGGCGAACGCCGGCGAGCCGGCCAGCAGCATCGCTGCGACCAACAGGCTGATCGAACCTTTCATCGCCTGGCTGTTCCTGAGGTAGCGGTTCATTTCGGGCACTCCCATGGCCATTTGCATCAGAAGCGCCAGATCACGTCGACGAAGGCGCGATGCATGTACGAGTCGACTTCCTTGCCGTAGGCATCGCCTGGCTTGAACACGCCGCCACGCAAGCGCACCAGCGCCGAGGGCTCGTCGATGGACTGGCTCAGTGCGGCCGGCAGCAGTCCTTGCTTGAAGTACTTGGTGACCACCAGGTCGACCTCCTGGCCCAGGTCCTTGTCGCCATCACGCAGCGGCAGGGTCGAGGTGGAGAGGATGGCGCCGGTCACGTCGTCGGTGTTGTTCTGCACGGCGTTGATGCCGTTGCTGCCCACCGGCTTGTTGCCGTCCACACGCCAGAACTTGTGGTACACCAGGCTGGCGTCGTATTCGTCGCGCAACTGCCAGGAGCCGAACAGGCTGGCGCTCTGGGTGTTGGCCATTTCGCCGCGGAACGCTTCGCCGAAACGGTGGACCCGCGAGCGGGTGCCGGTGAAATTCGAGCGGTTGCTCTGCAGGCCGTTCTGTTGATATTCATCGCTGGCGCGGGCATAGGTCGCACCGACTTGCCATTGCGGATCGAGGCGCAGGCGGATACCCAGGTCAGTGGCCCAGCCGTTCAGGTCTTCGCTGCGCTTGGCTTGCGCAGGGCGCGTGCCGTCGGCGTTGAGCGGGTTGACAGTGTCGCGGTCGCCGGTCATGCCGGTGAGGCTCGCCCAGTAGTTGACCGTGTTGGTGTTGCGCCAGTTATAGGCGTCGCTGTTGGCTTCCAGGCCGAGCCAGGTCAAGTCACCGTTCTGGGTCTTGTCCAGGGTATCGGTGGGTTCGCCCGGGGTCGGGTAATCGAGGCTGCCGTTGTCATGGGTGTGATGGGCACGGATACCGGCCCATTGGCCTGGCATCCACTGGTACGCCACATCGCCATAGACGTGCAGGCGATCCTTGTCCTTGGGCGACAGCTCCTTGAGGTCGGTGCGGTATTCGCTGAAACGTTCGGCGACGCCGAGGTTGGCCCGCAGCAACGTGGTGTCGAAGGTCCAGTTCAGGGCTTCGATGTTGGTGTCGCGCCATTGGCCGTCGTCGTTGCGCAGGCGCTGGCGCCCGAACTTCAACTGTTCGCCCGGGTAAGGCGTCAGGCCGCTGTAGCCAATCCAGAATTCACGCATGGCCAGGTAGTTTTTCTTGGCTTCGCGATCGCCGCTGTCTGTCTGCTGGTTGGCGCCATCGGACTGTTGCAGGGTGTCGGTCTCGATGACGTCGGTGGAGGTCACGGCCTGGGCCATGGCGTAGGCGCTCCAGTTACCGCTTTCACCATAGATCCACGGACGCAGGTCCAGGCCCACGCCGTTGACGTCGCCACCGCTCTGGGTGCCCAGGTCACGGTCGTCTTCGGATTGGCCGGTGATCTTCACTTCCAGGCCGAAATTCTTGCTTTCGGTCAGGGCCGCCAGGGTCGGGCAGGACCACATCAATGCGCATGTCAGGCCAATTCCAGCCTGCACAAAAGGATTGAATTTCAAAGACTTCATAGTTGTTCCTCGCCGTTATCTTCTTTTAGGGCTTGCAGTTCCAGCGTATCGGGGCTCATGACGCCACGAATGGCCTGCTCTTGTTGTAGCAGGCGTTTGGCTTGTGCAAGCTGCTCCGGCGGTAATTGTGCTTCGAGGGTCTGGGCAAGCTCGATGGCTTGCGGGGTGTTCTGGGCCTTGGCCAACTGGCTGAACACATAGGCGTTGACCGGGTTGGGCTTGGTGCCCTTGCCTTGGGAAAACAACTGGGCAATGGCGAAGTCGGCGCTGTTCTGGCCGTTGCGGGCGGCCTTGAGCAGATGGTCCAGGGCTTTTTGCGAGTACACCTGGCCCAGATAGCCACGGCGATAGATCTGGCCCAGGTAGTAATCGGCGGCCACTTCGCGGCCGACGGCTTTCTGGAAGTGTGCCTCGGCGGCCTTGGCGTCGGCCGGCACCCATTTGCCTTCGTAGTACAGCTTGCCCAGCAGCAGCTCGGCGCGAGGCTGGTCGGCGGCGCGGCCGTTTTCCAGGTATTGCATCATCTTGTCGACATCGCCCAGTTCGGGGAAGTCGTAGAGCAACTGCGCCAGGCTGACCCAGGCAGCGGGGTAGCCCGGGGCGATGCCTTCGAGCAACGACTGGGCGGTTTTTTCGTCAGTCTTGCCCAGGCTGGCATCGGCCAGGACACGGGCGACGCTGTCTACGCGCTGGGCGGATACGACGCCACGGGCGTGGCCAGCCTGCATCTGCTTGAGCAACTCGGCCTGCTGTTCCGGCTGGCCGCGCTTTTGATAGACCGTGGCCAGTTCGACGTAGCAGATATCGGTGGTGGCCAATGCGGCCTTGCAGACCTTCTCGACTTCGTCCAGGTGCTGGTCGTAGGTGCCCTGGGTGCGATAGAGCAGAATCTGCGCCAGGCCCGCTTCCGGGTAGCCGGCGCTGCGCCACTGGCTGATCTGCTGCTGGGCGTTGACGTTCGGGAAACTGTGGGGATATTGCAGGTACAGCATCGCCAGCGGGATCAGGGTATTGCCTTCACCGTTGGCGAAGGCTTTTTTCAACAGGCCTTCGGCTTCGTGCTTTTCAGCCTCGGTGGAACCTGGCTTGGCCACCAACAGGCGACCCAGGCGAGCCTGGGCCCGTGGCGAGATATCGGCGGCGGCGCGGTAAGTGGCCTCGGCCTTTTTCATCTGCTCGGGATCGCGGCTGTCCACCTGGATATCGGCCAGACCCACCTGGGCCTCGCTGTAGCCCAGGTCGGCCAGTTGCTGGTAGTTCTGCTGCGCCAGCGTCGTATCACCACGCTTGAGAGCCTCATTGGCCAGGCGCTGGTCGGGCAGGCCGGCGCAACCGGCCAGGCTGATTGCCAGCGCAATGGCACTGAGGGTTCCCATGTGGGAGCGAGCCTGCTCGCGATGCAGGCCACTCGATACATCAGACACACCGCGCTGATCCCATCGCGAGCAGGCTCGCTCCCACAGGGAATGCAGCGCATTGTTGTTTTGTGGAGTCGTCACGGGCAGTCCTCCGCTTACTTACCGACAGCCATGGCTTTTTCGATCAGCCAGTTCAGGTTCGGACCACGGTCACTGTTGACTTCCACGGGACGACCGGCCAGGGCGCTGTCCAGGGGCTCGTCGGGCTTGATCAGCACGCGGATATCCGATGACAGGTCTTCGCTTTTCAGGCTGGTGCTGCTGATGATCTTGCCGGTGCGGGTGATGTCTTCGCCGGCGACCTGGAAGTTGACCGCGGTGCCTGGACGCACTTCGCCGAACTGGCGATAGGAGAAGCGGGCTTCCACGTTGGCTTCGGTGCCGCGCGGAACCAGTTGGAAGATCACGTCACCCTTGCTGGCGTATTGACCGTTGGCGACCAATTGCTGGGCCACGATGCAGTCGCAAGGGGAGGTCAGGGTGCCGGTCATCTGTTTGCCGAACAGTTCCTCGACCTTGGCCGGTTGCAGTTGGTTGTCATCCAGGTGACCCTTGAGCACGTCGAGCATGCTGGTGCTGAAGGTCGCCAGCGGGGCGCCTTTGGCGGCCACGCCGTCAGCCTTGACCAGGCTCTGCACAGTACCGTCGCGTGGCATGGTGATTGCCATGCCCGGTACGTTTACCAGGCCAGCCTGGGCGTGGCTGACGAAGTACATGCCGTACACCGACTTGAAGATGAACCCGAATGCCGCCAGGCCGACGATGAATACGCCCAGGCTGAAGGTCACGGCCCGCAGGCGACCCAGGGCGCTCATGCCACTGCTTTCATCCTTCTGCTTGCGCGCCTTGGTGAAGTTGTCGCGTTGCAGAGTCGCCAGCACATCACCGACGCCGACGATGTCGCCGGCCAGGTGCGAGGTGATGATGTGACGCAGTGTCGAGATATCCCGAGGCTCCAGGTTCTGGAACTGGCAACCGGTGCGGCCGGTCTGGCGCTCGTGGGAGCGGATCTGCAATTCCACGTCCATGGCCAGGCCAAGGTTGTCGATGACGAATTGCAGGCGACCCTTATAGGCCTCGCCCACCTTGAGCGGCATCTGGCCGGCGTTGAAGCTCAGGCCACCAGCGGACAAGTCCAGGACCTTGACTTCCATGGGGGTGCGGTCGGGGCCGAAGAAGCGCAACTTGGCCGGGATTTTCACTCGGGCGTGTTGGCGCTGGGCTTCGGATTCATGCACTACGTTGACATTCACGGCGGTGTTCATAGGGGCGATTTCCTAGTTAATTCAGGCGAGTTCGGTCAGACCATCGTCAACAGCACGGCGACGAAAATACTGCCGGCAGAGAAGGTCATGGTCCGAGACGACCAGGTGTTGAACCAACGTTGAAAGCTGGCGAGATCACGGGTAAGCGAAGTGGGTTGGCGGGTCCAGGATTGTTGATCGAGGCGGAAAAACACGTAGATCTTCACCATCGCGCCGACGATCTGGTTGTAATAGAGAATCGCCGGGTAAGCGGGGCCGATCCGGTGTCCGGAGCACGACAGCAACAAGGTCAGGATCAACCGGGTGATACCGATCCACAGCAGGTACACCAGGATGAACGCGGTGCCGTACTTGAAGCTGGCGATCAGTGCCACGGTCAGGCCCAGCAGCGAGGTCCACATCGACACGCGTTGGTCGAACAGCACCACCGAGGTAAACAGGCCCAGACGTCTCAAGCCCAGGCCCAATGCCCGGGAGTTCTGCCGCAGGTTGTTGCCGTACCAGCGGAACATCAGCTTGCGACTGGCCTTGATGAAGCTTTTTTCCGGCGGGTGCTCAACGGTGTTGATCGCCGCGTCGGGTACGTAGAAGGTGTCGTAGCCCAGGCGCATCAGGCTGAACCAGCTCGACTTGTCGTCACCGGTCAGGAACTTGAAACGACCCAGGCGCCAGTGTTGCAGCGAGTCGCTTTCCACGTCGGCGATGAAGTCCGGGTTGGTCACCACAGTGGCGCGGAACACCGACATGCGCCCGGTCATGGTCAACACGCGCTTGGACAGGGCCATGGAGCACATGTTGATATGGCGCTGGGCGAAACGCAGCTTGTGCCATTCGGCCATGATGTAGCCGCCGCGCACTTCGCAGAATTCGTTGGTGGTCAGGCCGCCGACGTTGCCGAACAGCTGGAACCACGGCACGGTCTTGCGCACGACGCCTTCGGCGAGCACGGTGTCGCCATCGATCACGGCGACCACGGCACGGTCATCCGGCAAGTGGCGGGAGATGGCGCGGAAACCGTAGGCCAGGCCGTCACGCTTGCCGGTGCCCGGGATGCGCACGAAGTCCAGCTTGACCCGTTCTGGCGGGTTCATGCGGGCCCAGAGGCTCTTGACCAGCAGTTCGTCGGACATTTCCACGATGGAGCAGACCACGGTGGTGGGCAGCCCGCAGTCGATGGCCTCGCGAATCACCGAGCCGTAGACCTGGGCAGTGGTCAGCGCGTCGATCCGGAAGCTGGTGACCATCAGGTAGACGTGGGAAGGATCCGCCGCCGCGCCCAGCTTGCGTACCTTGCGACGCAGATGCGGGTAGACGATGTACAGGAAGATCATGCCACGCACGAAATGCGTTGCTCCCATGGAGTAACGCCAGATGCCCACGGCGCCGATCAGGAAAATGAAATCCTTGGATTCGGAGTCGAACGTGGACGTGGGCAACGCCATGGCGATGCCCATCAATAAACTCAAGTAAAACAGCCAACCGGCGGCCTGAAGCAGGCCGTGCTTTAGCCTGTGCATAATCTGCATCCGTCTCTATCTCGGGCGGGCTTTGTGAGCGGCCCGATGGGTTAAGGCAGGCGAAAGGCCGGCCGGGGCGGGCCCGGGCCGGCAAACAGACTTACCAGCAGATACCTTCGGTCCGGCCATTCGGTGTAGTGGCCTTGGCCATGAACCCAACCAGGTCGATGACCTGTTTGCCTTCCGGTACGTTCTCGGTCAGCGCACGGAACTTCTCGTCGCGGTTGCCAAGAATGATGATGTCGGAGTTATCGATCACCGAGTCGAAGTCGGAGTTGAGCAAGGACGAGACGTGAGGAATCTTCGACTCGATGTAATCCTTGTTCGCGCCGTGGACACGGGCGTATTCGACATTGCTATCGTAGATGCGCAGGTCGTAGCCCTTGCCGATCAGCATTTCCGCCAGTTCTACCAGTGGGCTTTCACGCAGGTCGTCGGTACCGGCCTTGAAGCTCAGGCCCAGCAGGGCGACTTTGCGTTTTTCATGACTGGAGACGATGTCGAAGGCGTTCTGCACCTGGGATTCGTTGCTGCGCATCAGCGAGTTGAGCAGCGGCGCTTCCACGTCCAGGGAGCTGGCGCGATAGGTCAGGGCGCGTACGTCCTTGGGCAGGCACGAGCCGCCGAAGGCGAAGCCGGGACGCATGTAGTACTGGGACAGGTTGAGGGCCTTGTCCTGGCAGACCACATCCATCACGACGCGACCGTCGACGCCCACGGCCTTGGCGATGTTGCCGATCTCGTTGGCGAAGGTCACCTTGGTGGCGTGCCAGACGTTGCAGGTGTACTTGATCATCTCGGCGACAGCGATGTCCTTGCGGATGATCGGCGCATCGAGTTCTTCGTACAGCGATTGCAGGACGTCGCCAGAGGCTTTATCGAACTCGCCGATGACGGTCATCGGTGGCTGGTCGTAGTCCTTGATCGCGGTGCTTTCACGCAGGAACTCAGGGTTGACCGCGACACCGAAGTCGACACCGGCCTTTTTGCCGGAGCAGTCTTCGAGGATCGGGATGACAACGTTTGCGACCGTGCCCGGCAATACGGTGCTGCGCACTACGATAGTGTGGCGGGTGCTCTTTTCGCGCAGGACAAAACCGATCTCGCGGCAGACGGCCTCGATGTAGTTCAGTTCCAGGTCGCCGTTCTTTTTGCTCGGCGTGCCGACGCAAATCATCGACAGGTCTGTATCGCGAATGGCTTCCGCGAAGTTGGTGGTGCCACGCAGGCGACCTGTTTGAATACCTTGAGCCAGCAACTCCCCAAGACCCGGTTCAACAATAGGCGATTTGCCGGCGTTGATCATATCGATCTTGTCTTTGGCGACATCTACGCCAACCACATCATGGCCCCGTGCAGACAGGCAACCGGCACATACTGCACCGACGTAACCCAAACCAAATATGCTAATGCGCATCGCATTTACCTCTGTTTTTCACGCCATTAAATGGCCGGAGTTAATAGTGTTCAGCGGTCATAGTGCACTCGGAAGTGTGGAATGCAGGCGCCACAGTGCCGTGTGCAGGCATACTAAGTTCCGAGTGTCTAAATAATTGCACTCAAGTTGTGCGCAATGCGGCCTTCTTGTTATGACCTGCCCTGTTATGCAGCCAGTCCTCGTTGTCCAGAACGTTCGTGCAAAGGTCGTTCACTTCTGACTTCTGGCAAAAAGCCCACAAAATCAGGAGCTTGTGTGCTCGGGTGAGCACGTTATAGGGGCGCAGCCTTGGCCTTGTAGGGGATAGCGATGGTGCCTTATCTCCTGTCCTTTCATCTTGGATCCATAAGAGCGACCGTTTCGCTTAGTTGTCGTGACAACTTGGTTACTTCAGTCGACGTCCCATGTAAGTTATCTCGTACACGCTCGGCGAGAATCGTTACGGGTGGTATGAGCCGTGCATTTGGACATAGTTCCTGCCCGCTCATCGCGATTTTGGAAATTTTTTGAAATATTGGCAGAGATGGCACTGCTCTCATATTGATAGCACTTGCTATTTCGCCCTTTAGTTACGGGGAGTTAAGAGGCCTAGATGTTTTTTTGCCACTACTGTTGAAAATTTTCCGTGCCACTACGGAAAAAACTGACATTTGTCGAGTGAAAGAAAAGTTAGCACAGGGGGTGGTTTAAATATTGACGCCAAGAATGTGGCGAATTGAGTGGGGAAGTTGAATGACCTGTTGGGGCTGATCGAGGCCCCTGATCAGGGGCCTGGAAGAGTGTTGCGTTATTGTGGGGCGTGGTCGCGCAGGAAAACCAGTTTTCCGGGTGAGGATTGCTCGGCACTGTAACGATAGCCTTGCACATCGAACTGTTTGAGCAAGGCCGGATCGTTGATGCGTTCCTGAATGACAAACCGGCTCATCAGCCCGCGGGCTTTTTTAGCGTAGAAACTGATGATCTTGTACTGGCCGTTCTTCAGGTCCTTGAATTCGGTATCGATGATGCGCGCGTTCAAGGCGCTGCGCTTGACCGCCGAGAAGTACTCGTTGGAGGCCAGGTTCAACAGCACGTCATCGCCCTGATCGGCGAGGGCTTCGTTCAACCATTCGCTGATGCGGGTGCCCCAGAATGCATAGAGATCCTTGCCTCGGGCATTGGCCAGCTTCGTGCCCATTTCCAGGCGATAGGGCTGCATCAGGTCCAGCGGCCGCAGCAGGCCGTAAAGGCCGGAGAGCATGCGCAGATGCTGTTGGGCATGATCGAAGTCGGCCTCGCTGAAACTCTGTGCGTCCAGACCCGTGTACACATCACCCTTGAAAGCCAGCAGGGCTTGCTTGGCATTGGCCGGGGTGAACGCCGGGGTCCAACTGCCGAATCGCGCAGCATTGAGGCCTCCGATCTTGTCGGAGACGTGCATCAGTTCGCTGATCTGTGCCGGCGAGAATTCACGCAACTGCTCGACCAGTTCCTGGGAGTGGTCCAGGTACTGCGGCAGGGTAAAGCGTTCGGTGGCCGGCGGTGTTTCGTAATCGAGGGTCTTGGCGGGGGAAATCACCATCAGCATGCAATCGTCTCCTTTGAGGGTGCGGCGATTCTAGGGGGTTGTCCGGGTGGACTCCAGCTATCGGGGTAATAGGTGATCGTGGTGTAAAGGAAATATTCAAAGCCCCTCAATTGTGGCGAGGGGATTTATCCCCGCTGGGCTGCGCAGCAGGCCCAACAAAGTGAAGCGAGATCAGCCTGAAGCACCGCGCGGGCGCTTTTAGGGCTGTTTCACAGCCCAGCGGGGATAAATCCCCTCGCCACAAAAGCCCTGTTCGAGCAATGAGATAAGCGGGCGTCGTTCTTGGATCAGCTATGATGCCGCGCGGGTTTCGTTATGGAGACATCCCTTTGCGTATCGTGCTTCTGTTATCGGCCTGGCTCTTGAGCTTCACTGCCACTGCCGCGCCCAACGACATCGCCACCCTGGACCGCAGTACCTGGCCGGAGCAACTGACCAGCCCGACCCTGTTCGACGTCGCTTCGCGGGCCGAGATTCTGATGTTCGCCCGGGTTTTGCTGGACACCGATGCCATGGACGAAATCGCCCTCAAGCAGTACCTGGGATTGCGCTCGGTGAACATGGCGGCAATCACCACCCTGCGTGCACGGTTGTGGCAGCGGTTACTGGCCAGCTACAACTTTGCCCAGCAGAGCTGTGATCAGGACGCCTCTTTCTGTTACCTGGTGGAGGACATGGCGACTTTGCGTGACGAGGCGCGCAGGTTTCATCTGGATGAAGACTCGTTCTATTTCAAATGGGCCGGGCCAAGCCAGATTTTTCATACCCAATACCGGGACGAATTGTTGCGAAAAGCCGCGCTTTTTCCGCAAACAAGCAGCGAAATCGAACGATTCGGCGATTACGAACGCAATGGCGAGGACATGCATGACCGGCTGTTTCTGCTGACCTTCGACAGCGGTGCCAATGTTGCGCCGGACAATACTCCGTGGCTGGCGGATTACTTGCGCAAGTTGAATATGAACGGCACCTTTTTTGTGTTGGGCAAGGACATCCAGGCGCGGCTGGTGGAGGACTCGGTCAACAACCTCCAGTCGTTATATTCGGAACAGTGTGTGGGTGTTCAGGGCTGGGAATTCCGTTCCCATAGCTATTGGCAGGACTGGCAAGACTCGATACGGCGCAGTGTCGACCTGGTCAAGGGCAAGCTGCCGGAGAACTACGTGCCGCTGTTCCGCCCGCCCCAGGGCCAGCGGCGTGGCGATGCCGAGGCATTTTTCAGGCAGCAGGGCCTGCAAGTCGCGTTGTGGGATATCGATCCCCAGGACGGCACCAACCGGCTCAAGCCCGAGCAGAGTGCTCAGCGCGCGTTGACCTTGATGCTGTTGTGGCGCCATGGAGTGATCAACTTCAACGCCAAGCAGGATGCGGTGAAGACGGCGATGCCCTGGCTCATTACGCAGACGGCGCAAAGCGGAATCGGTTGGGAGGATTGTCAGGAGGCGTTCCGCTGAAGCCGTAGAAGGCCCGGAAACATTGGGGGAAAGGAAAAATCCGCTGCGCATTCGTGACGAGCGGACTTCCGACTTTAACGGCGTAGCGACGGTACGCCAAGGGCTTTTCGTCACTCTGAAAAATAAACTTCAAAAAAGCGTCAAAGTGCTTTTTCCTGTCATGGTTTTTGGGGTATCAAGAAGTCAGACCGCCGAAACCTGCAACACAGGTGGCGTCTTCCAAGACCCCGTTTGTGTGCAGTTCACCTCAATCCTCGCGGGTGAATTCGGTGGCTACCTCGAGGCGCAGCACTGTCATGGTATTGCGTCGAATGGCCCCCACAAAGGTGACCGAGTATGGATGACCACGGACGTAGCCCTTCCTCCAACCAGCCAATCCTGTATGTACTCGATACCAACGTATTGATCCACGATCCAAACGCCCTGCTGAATTTCGAAGAACACCACGTTGCCATCCCGATGACCGTGCTCGAGGAGCTGGACAAGCTCAAGAGCGGCCACCACAGCGTCGCGGCCGAATGCCGGCAGGCGATTCGCCTGATCGACAAGACCCTGGGGGATGCCTCTCCCGAAGACGTCGAGCTGGGCGTACCGATCCAGCGCGGCAAAGGCGGCCCCAAGGGCCTGCTCTCGATCCTGATGAGCAAGCGCACTGAACCCAACCTGGTACTGCCCGAACACCTGAACGACAACATCATCATCAACCAATTGATCGACCTGCATTCGCGCAACCAGGATCGCGCCGTGGTGCTGGTGACCAAAGACATCAACATGCGCCTCAAGGCCCGAGCCTGCGGGATTGCGGCGGAGGATTACAGCACCGACCAATTGGTCGACGACGTCTCGCTGTTGCCCAATGGCTACCACACCATGACGGGCTCGTTCTGGGACCGCGTGAGCAAGGTCGATACCCGCCAGGACCATGGTCGCACCTGGCATCAGGTGCAACTGATCGACAACCTGCCGGCGGTGCACATCAATGAGTTCATCATCGACGAGCAGGGATTCGTCGGCTGGATCAAGGAGATCGAGGACGACAAGCTGCTGATTCTCGACTTGCACCAGGAACCCTTGCTGCATCAGGAGGCCTGGGGCCTCAAACCCCGTGACATCTACCAGAGCCTGGCTCTGTTCGCCTTGCTCGACCCGGATATCCACCTGGTCAACCTGTCCGGCGCCGCCGGTTCCGGCAAGACCATTCTGGCCCTGGCCGCCGCCATCGAGCAGACCATGGTCAGCAAGCGTTACCGGCGCATCATCGCCACCTGCAGCGTGCAGGGCCTGGACCAGGAAATCGGCTTCCTGCCCGGTACCGAAGCGGAAAAAATGGAGCCCTGGCTGGGGGCCATTACCGACAACCTCGAAGCCTTGCACATGGATGACGAAAGCACCCATGGCAGCGTCGACTACATCCTCAGCAAGGTGCCGTTGCAGTTCAAATCCCTCAACTACATCCGGGGCCGCAGCTTCCAGCAAAGCCTGATCCTGATCGACGAATGCCAGAACCTCACCCCGCACCAGATGAAAACCATCATCACCCGTGCCGGCGCCGGTTCCAAAGTGGTGTGTCTGGGTAACCTGGCGCAGATCGATACCCCTTACCTGTCCGCGACCAGCTCCGGGCTGACCTACCTGACCGAACGCTTCAAAGACTTCCCCAACGGGGTCCACATCACCCTGCAAGGTGTACCGCGCTCGATCCTGGCCGAATACGCCGAATCCCATCTGTAACCCCTGAAAAAAAACCGGGCGACCTTGTGGTCGCCCGGTTCCTAAACACGCCAAATAACCCTGTGAGCGAGCCTGCTGTGGGAGCAAAGCTTGCTCGCGATAAAGACACCGCGATTTCTGACAGACCGCATCAACTTGATCGCGGGCAAGCCTTGCTCCCACAGCAAGCTCTACTTCAGCGAGCCGGCTCTCATAGGCAAGAGCAGATGCGACAATCAGGCGTGCCGGAATTTGACTCACGGGTTTACAATCGACGCTCCTGATCAGGAGTAACCCTGTGCTGACCCATCTCGATTCCCAAGGTCGCGCCAACATGGTCGACGTGACCGACAAGGCCGTGACGTTCCGTGAGGCCACCGCCGAAGCTTTTGTGCGCATGTTGCCCGCTACGCTGCAGATGATCGTCAGCGGCGGTCACCCCAAGGGCGATGTGTTCGCCGTCGCACGCATTGCCGGCATCCAGGCGGCGAAAAAAACCAGCGATCTGATTCCGCTCTGTCATCCGCTGATGCTCACCGGCGTCAAGGTCGAGCTCAATGCCGAAGGGGAGGATCGGGTGCGCATCGTTGCCCGTTGCAAGCTCTCGGGACAAACAGGGGTGGAGATGGAAGCCCTGACCGCCGCCAGCGTTGCCGCGCTGACCATCTATGACATGTGCAAGGCCGTGGACCGGGGCATGACCATTGAAGGGGTGCGGGTGCTGGAAAAGCTCGGCGGCAAGAGTGGTCATTTCCAGGCGGACGCGTCATGAAAATCAATGTGAAATTCTTTGCCCGTTACCGCGAGGCCGTGGGCATGGACGCTTTGAGCGTCGAGGATCAGTTCTCTACCGTAGACGACGTTCGCACGCTGTTGGCGGATCGCCCGGGCTTCGAGGTGTTGAGCGAGCAGAACCTGATGTGTGCCCGCAACGAAGAGTTGTGTCAGCTCGATGAGCCACTGGTGGATGGCGACGAAGTCGCCTTCTTTCCCACGGTGACCGGAGGCTGAGTCATGGCGATTCGTGTACAGGCCGAGCCGTTCGATCCGGGCGCCGAAGTCAACGCGATGCACGCGGCCAATGTCGGTGTAGGCGCGGTGGTGAGTTTTGTCGGCTACGTGCGGGATTTCAATGACGGCCTGGACGTGTCCGGGATGTTCCTGGAGCACTACCCGGGCATGACCGAGAAAGCCCTGGGCAAGATTGCCATCGAGGCGCAGCAGCGCTGGCCGCTGCTGAAGCTGGAAGTGCTGCACCGCATCGGCGCCCTGGAGCCGGGCGAGCCCATCGTCTTCGTCGCTGCCGCCAGTGCCCATCGCCAGGCGGCATTCGACGCCTGCGCCTTTGTCATGGACTACCTCAAGACCCGTGCCCCGTTCTGGAAGAAGGAAAACACTGCGGAAGGCCCGCGCTGGGTCGAGGGACGGGACAGTGACCATGCGGCGGCGGATCGCTGGAAGCAGTAGACACTCCTTGGTTAGCTGATAGTCCGTCATCGCGAGCAGGCTCGCTCCCACATTGGATCCGTGCAAACCGGGATCCTCTGTGGGAGCGAGCCTGTTCGCGATGGGGGGCATCAGCCTTCCATCATTTCTTCAATTGACGATCTGTACATTAAAGTCCAGTATGGATTTATAAGTACATAATTAGTCGTGCCTGCTTTTTCTCTGCCAAACCAACAACAATCCCGCGAGAGAACGATCATGAAGAAATTCCCCCTTATCACTGGCCTGGCTCTGAGCCTGCTGGCCTCCAGCAGCCTGTTCGCCGCTGAGAAGACCCTGCGCATCGGCATCGAAGCGGCTTACCCGCCGTTTGCTTCCAAGACCTCGGAAGGGAAGATCGTGGGGTTCGACTACGACATCGGCAATGCGCTGTGCGCGCAGATGAAGGTCAACTGCGAGTGGGTCGAGGGTGAATTCGACGGGCTGATTCCGTCGTTGAAGGTGAAGAAGATCGACATGGCGTTGTCGTCCATGACCATCACGGAGGAGCGCAAGAAGTCGGTGGATTTCACCCACAAGTACTACTTCACCTCATCGCGATTGGTCATGAAGAAGGGAGCGGTGGTGGATGATCAGTACGCGAGCCTGAAGGGCAAGACCGTGGGTGTGCAGCGGGCGACCACCACCGACCGCTACGCCACCGAAGTTCTCGAACCCAAAGGCGTGATCGTCAAGCGCTACAGCAATAACGAAGAAATCTACATGGACCTGGCATCGGCTCGCCTGGATGCGATTTTTGCCGACACCATTCCGCTGGAAGATTTCCTGTCGATGCCCCGGGGCAAGGACTACGGGTTTGTCGGTCCTGAACTCAAGGACCCGAAGTACGTTGGGGAAGGTGCTGGCATTGCGGTGCGCAAGGGCAATGCCCAGTTGGTGGCGGATTTGAACAAGGCCATCGATGGGATTCGGGCCAACGGCGAGTACCAGAAGATCGAGGCCAAGTATTTCAAGTCGGATATTTATGGTGACTGATTGATTGTCATCGCGAGCAGGCTCGCTTCCACATTGGATCTCATTGAACATAGATAATGTGTTCGCCACCGATCGCCTGTGGGAGCGAGCCTGCTCGCGATGGCGTCAGTCCAGGCGACGCAACCTCAGCCTTTCAACTCTTTCAAGTGCTTGTACACCGTCGCCCGCCCCATGTTCAGCACATTGGCCACGTAATTGGAGGCGCTCTTGCCCTTGAAGGCACCTTCGGCGTGCAGCGCCAGCACCAGTTCGCGTTTATGGTCGCGAGTCAGCAGGTTCAGGCTCAACTGACGCTCGCGCATCCAGGCGTGCAGGAAGGTGTTGATGCGCTCCTGCCAGTCATCGCGGAACAGAGAGTCGGGCTGCGGAATCAACTTGCCGGGTGACAGGAACAGGTCCAGCGCGGCCTTGGCATTCTCGAACAGTGAAATATTCAGGTTGATGCACAGTACCGCCAATGGTCGGCCTTCGGCATCGCGCAAGACGCTGCTGAGGCTGCGAATCTTCTGTCCGTCCCAGTTCAGCTTTTCATACGGACCGATGTTCCGTTCGTTGACATCCTCGCTGAGCATGTCCTCCAGGGACGAGTCGTCACCGATCTCGCGCTTGGAAAGGTTGTTGGCGATGTAATCGACTTTCTGCGTGCGCAGGTCGTGCAGCACCACCTCGGCGTGAGGATAGAACAGGGTGGCGATGGCATCGGCGATGGTGTGGAAATTGTCCATGGCCGGATCGGGTTGCGGGGCAGTCATCACAGGGCTCCAGGCAGCGTCGGCGCCCCGTGAAGCAGGGGCGCAGGGAGTGTGCCGCAATCGTGGCGATGCGTCACCTCCAGGTAGGTCAGGCAAGTCGCGCTGGCGACAGCATTGCGCTGCTCAGGCCGAAGCGAGCCAGGGCTTCGGGCAGTGGTTCGCCGCGCACCAGCGCTGCGCTGGCCTGGCCCATCGCCGGGGAGGTCTGGATGCCATAGCCGCCCTGGGCGGCGACCCAGAAGAATCCGGGTAGCTGCGGGTCGAACCCGGACAGCAGATCGCCGTCGTGGACAAAACTGCGCAACCCGGCCCAAGTGCGGGTCGGGCGGCGAATGCTCAGGGTAGTGGCTTCTTCGATCTGGTAGATACCCAGGGCGATGTCCAGCTCTTCCGGTTGTACATCGTGGGGCTCCACCGGATCGGCGTTGGCCGGCGAGCCCAGGAACATGCCGGCATCGGGCTTCATGTAGAAGGATTCGTCGAGGCTCACCAGCATCGGCCAGTCATGGATGTCCAGGCCTTCGGGGCCGGCGAAGATGAAGGCCGCCCGCCGCTTGGGTTGCAGGCCCAACGTCCGGGCGCCGGCCATTTGCGCAACCTGGTCGGCCCAGGCACCGGCCGCGTTGATCAGAATCGGCGCAGTGAAGGTCCGGTTGGCCGTTCTCACCTGCCACAGCCCCTGGTTATCGCGAATCAGGTCCAGGACTTCGCTGTCGGTGTGCACCTCGCCGCCGTTGCGGCGGATGCCGCGCAAGTAACCCTGGTGCAGCGCATCCGTGTCGATGTCGGCGGCCGTGGGGTCATAGATGGCGCCATGGACTTTTTCCCGGCGCAGGATCGGCAGACGCGTGCAGGCTTCGTCGGCGCTGAGCAATTGCATCTGCGGCACGGTGGCCTTGGCGCTGAGGTACTGAGTGTTCAGCTCGGCCGGATCACCGGTGAAGTCCACGGTCATCTCGCCCCGGGGCGTGAGCAGGGGATGTTCGCAGAAGCCGGCGGGCGGCGCGTCGAAGAAGTCACGGCTGGCCAGGGTCAATGCCCGTACCTGAGGCGTGCCATAGGCGGCGGTGAACAACGCCGCTGAACGTCCGGTGGAGTGGTAGGCCGGATGGGATTCACGTTCGAGCACAATGACCCGGCCATGGGGAGCCAGCCAGTAGCCGGTGGAGGCACCGGCAATGCCGCCGCCGATGATGATGAAATCTGCTGAGGTCATGAAGCTCTCCTATGGAGCGCGGTCCCGGGAATGTCGCGGGTTCCTTGTGGGAGCGAGCCTGTGTGGGAGCCGAGCTTGCTCGCGATGAAGACGCCTCGATCCATTGACCGTGTTTTCGTTCATCGCGAGCAAGCTTTGCTCCCACAGGCTCGCTCCCACGGGGGAATGTGCTGTATCAGTTGCGGAGTTGGTAAAGCGCATTCGCCAGCGCCACATCTTCCAGTCCCAGGCCGATGGAGCGGAAGAACACGTGGCGCTCTAGGTCTGGTCGCGCAACCTGTCCGCTGAGCAGTTCAGGCAAGTCACCGATGATGCTCGACGGTTGCCAACCATGTTGTTCGGCAGCGATCAGCATCTCGCCGGCCGAGCCTGGGGTGGTCTGACGATAGTCGCAGTACACGTCCATGTCATCGAGGCTGTGGGGTGGCACTTCATGGGCGCGCGGGGCGTTAGTGCTGATTGAAGTGATCAGCGCCGGTTTGCCCAGTGTCTTCGGATCCAGCACCGCTTTGGCGGACGAGGTGCAGAGCATCACCACATCGGCATCGTGTACCGCCGCCGCAAGGCTGTCGGCAATCTCCAGGCGCGGATCCAGGCCGGTGATCGACGCGCGTTCCTGTGCCGTCTTGCTCTGCAGGCCGGGCGAGTAGAGGCTGATGGTCTTCCAATCCCGCAAGCCCTTGACGTAATGCACGTGCGCCCGCGCTACCGCACCGCTGCCGATGACGGCCAGGCGTTGGGCGTGGGGCAGGGCGAGGGCGTCGACGGCGACGGCCGTGGTGGCTGCGGTGCGGGCGGTCGTCAGTTCGGCGGCATCGCACAGCAACAGCGGCTGGCCGGTGCGCATCGACATCAGCAAGGTCCAGGCGGTGATCAGCGGGCCCTGTTCGCGCACGATGTAGGGTGACGTCTTGACGCCATAGACCTGATCTTCGGCCAGCACCCCCAGGTAGTTGATGAAGTCCCCGGCGCCCTGGGGAAATTCCACCCATTGCTGTGCCGGTTGCAGCGCCTGCCCGGTTGCAAGGTCGCGAAACAGTTTGCGCAGAATGTGTGGCACATCGACTTGCCCGAGCAGCGCGCGAGCCTGGGCTTGGGTCATCACGTAAGGTGTGCTGGACATCAGAACTCCGGAGGGCTTCGTATTAAACTAATTTGTCCATTATGGACTTTTAGTTTATTGGAGCAATATGCCGGGCAAAAAAAAACGCAGCCGTCGAGGGCTGCGCTTTTTTGGGCGAGGGCGACTGTCAGGGACGTTTGCGCTCAACCGGCCGCAGCAGATGGGTTGGCGGCATTTCGCAACTGATCTTGCGACCCAGCAGTGCCTCGATGGACGGCAACTGATAGGAGTCGTCCTCTCCGGCGAAGCTGATGGACACGCCCTCGGCACCCGCACGACCGGTACGGCCGATGCGGTGCACGTAGTCGTCCGGCACTTCCGGCAGGGTGAAGTTGATCACATGGCTGATGCCGTCGATGTGAATGCCGCGGCCGGCCACATCGGTCGCCACCAGCACACGGATCTTGCCTTCGCGAAAACCCTCGAGCGTCTTGATGCGTTTGTGCTGGGGCACGTCACCTGACAGCTGGGCCGCATTGACGCCGTCGCGCACCAGGCGTTCTTCGATGCGCCGCACTTCGTCCTTGCGGTTGGCGAACACCATGACCCGTTCCCAACCGTTGTCGTTGACCAGGTTGTAGAGCAGCTTGTACTTGTCGGCACCAGCTACCGCGTAGATATGTTGTTCGACGTTTTCACTGGCGACGTTCTCGGCTTCGATCTCGACGACGGCCGGGTCGGTGGTCCATTGCCGGGCCAGGTTCATCACGTCCTCGGTGAAGGTGGCGGAGAACAGCAGGGTCTGGCGTTCGCTTTTCGGTGGGGTCTGGCGAATGATCTGGCGCACTTGCGGGATGAAGCCCATGTCGAGCATGCGGTCGGCTTCGTCCAGCACCATGACCTCGACCATATCCAGGTGCACGTCGCCGCGCTGGTTGAAGTCCAGCAGGCGGCCGGGCGTTGCCACCAGGATGTCGCAATGACGGGCTTCGAGGTGCTTGAGCTGCTTGTCGAAGTCCATGCCGCCGACAAACGTCATGACGTTCAGGCCGGTGTATTTGGTCAGGTCGGCGGCGTCCTTGGCGATCTGCACCACCAGCTCGCGGGTCGGCGCGATGATCAGTGCCCTCGGTTCGCCCATGTAGCGCTCTTTGGGCGGTGGCGTCTGCAGCAGCTGGGTGATGATGGAGATCAGGAACGCGGCGGTCTTGCCGGTACCGGTCTGGGCGCGACCGATGGCGTCCTTGCCGGCCAGGGTGTAACCCAGCACCTGGGCCTGGATCGGCGTGCAATAGGGGAAACCCAGGTCCTGGATGGCATGCATCAGTTCCGGGGCAAGCTTGAAATCGTGGAAGCGGGTCTTGCCTTCCTGGGGCTCTACGACAAAGTCCTCGAGCTTCCAGGCGACGACCGGTGGCTTCGGTGCGCGTTCGCGGCGTGGCTTGGGGGCTTCGTTGCGCGGCTTGTCCGGCGCAGGAGCGGCGTCAGGCGAGGTCACCGGCTCTTTTTTCGTCTGCGCAACAGGTGCGGAGCGGCGCGATTGTTGTGGCGCTTCGGTATGGCTCGGGCCTTGGACCGGGGCGCTGGGGCCAGGCGCGAGCTGCTCGGCCTCGCTCTTACCGAACATCTTCTTGAGTGCTTTGAGCACGGTCATCTCATCGATTGGTTAAGGAATGTACGCCGGCCAGTGTAATGCAAGAAACGGGCGCGGCGTAGTGGGTTCGTCAAAGGCTTGGCGGCGATTCAGCGCAAGCGTTCGGCCAGCCAGGTGCCGATGTCGCGAATCTCCTCGGGTAACACTTCGTGGCCCATTGGGTATTCCTGCCATGTCACGGTGACACCATGCTGCTTCAAATACTCTTTTGCGGTCCGGCCCATGGGGTTGAGCACCACTTCGTCGTATTGCCCGTGCAGCGCCAGGACCGGAATGCGTTGCTGACTGGCGGATAATTGCAGTTCATCACCGAATGTCGGCGCATAGGTGGACAGCGCGATCACGCCGCCCAGCGGCCCCTGCCACTTCACGAAAGCCGTGTGATAGACCACCGCACCGCCTTGGGAAAAACCGGCCAGGAAGATCCTCGAGGCGTCTATTCCGCTGGCTCGCTGGCTTTCGATCAGGTCCATGACTCGTTTGGCCGACACTTCCAGTTGCTGCTCGTCAATGGCGCGCGCCGGGCTCAAGGCACGGATGTCGTACCAACTGGGCATCGCATAGCCACCATTAATCGTTACTGGCTGGGTCGGTGCCTGGGGTAGAACGAAACGCGTGGTGTGCAGGTTTTGCTGCAGGATTTCGGCTACCGGCATGAAGTCATAACGATCGGCGCCCAGGCCGTGGAGCCAGATAACACATGCGTCCGCAGTGCCGTTGGGCTCGAGAATCAGGGGGTCGGTCATGGCTGTGCTCCAAATCTGTGCGGGCGCGCTCTATCAGTGCATGGTTACGGTGCGTGCCCGGCGTCTCAGTTAATTAGATGTCGCAAAATTACAACTTTTTGTCTTGACGTAATTCTCAAGGGCCCAGCGCGACGGTCTGGTACGGGCTTTGCTATGAGGATACCCGAGTGATGAATCTTACGCTGCGCGGTAACACTATCAGCTCGACGCGACGCATGGGATATCGGAAATCCGGTGATGGATGTTCGCCAATAGCCGCTACGGGCTTCGCGAACGTGAAGGGCTACAGCCCGTTCGGCCGATTGGTGAGAAGTGGGTATGGCTGCCAATGGCACACCGTCCTCATTAATAGACTCATAGCGAAGGTCCAGACGTCGGTTGACCCTAAAAAAAGCCAACAAGGGTCGGCAATGCCCCAAAAGGGTGCGATAGGACTCAAGCTCCGACACAACAAGAGCAAAACTGGAGGTTTGAATGAAGTTACTGAAATCCACCCTGGCAGTAGTGACTGCTGCTGCAGTGCTCGGGGTTAGCGGGTTCGCTCAGGCGGGTGCAACCCTGGACGCCGTACAGAAGAAAGGCTTTGTGCAATGCGGCGTAAGCGATGGCCTGCCGGGTTTCTCGGTGCCTGATTCGACCGGCAAGATCGTCGGTATCGACGCTGACTTCTGCCGCGCGGTTGCCGCTGCGGTATTCGGTGATGCAAGCAAGGTCAAGTTCAGCCAGTTGAACGCCAAGGAGCGCTTCACCGCGCTGCAGTCCGGCGAAATCGATGTGCTTTCGCGTAACTCCACCATGACCAGCTCCCGTGACGCGGGCATGGGCCTGAAGTTTCCAGGCTTCATCACCTACTTTGATGGCATCGGCTTCCTGGCCAACAACAAACTGGGCGTCAAGAGCGCCAAGGAACTGGACGGTGCAACCATCTGCATCCAGGCCGGTACCACCACCGAACTGAACGTCTCCGACTACTTCCGCGCCAATGGCCTGAAGTACACCCCGATCACGTTCGACACCTCCGATGAAAGCGCCAAGTCGCTGGAATCCGGTCGTTGCGACGTACTGACCTCCGACAAATCCCAGCTGTTCGCCCAGCGCAGCAAGCTGGCTTCGCCGAAGGACTACGTGGTTCTGCCGGAAACCATTTCCAAGGAACCCTTGGGCCCGGTCGTGCGTAATGGCGACGACGAGTGGCTGGCCATCGTGCGTTGGACCGGCTATGCACTGCTCAACGCTGAAGAGGCCGGCGTGACCTCGAAGAACGTCGAGGCCGAAGCCAAGTCCACCAAGAACCCGGACGTCGCTCGTATGCTCGGCGCTGACGGTGAATACGGCAAGGACCTGAAACTGCCGAAAGACTGGGTCGTGCAGATCGTCAAGCAAGTCGGCAACTACGGTGAAATGTTCGAGCGCAACCTCGGCAAGGGCACCCCGCTGGAAATCGACCGCGGCCTGAACGCGCTGTGGAACGCCGGCGGCATCCAATACGCACCACCAGTGCGCTGATGGTTCTATCACCCGGTGGGCCAACCACCGGGTGATGTTCTGTTCCATTCTTTGCGGGGCACTTCATGCAAAATTCAATCGGCGCACCAAAGCAGAGGCTCAGCCTCAGCGATCCAAAAGTGCGTGCGTGGGTATTTCAGATCGTCACTGTGGTGGCGGTTATCACGCTGGGCTGGTTCCTGTTCGACAACACACAGACCAACCTCCAGCACCGGGGCATCACGTCCGGTTTCGGCTTCCTGGAACGCAGTGCCGGGTTCGGCATCGCTCAACACCTGATCGACTACACCGAAGCGGACAGTTATGCCCGCGTCTTTGTCATCGGTTTGCTCAACACGTTGCTGGTGACCTTCATCGGGGTGATCCTGGCGACCATCCTCGGCTTCATCATCGGTGTCGCGCGCTTGTCGCAGAACTGGATCATCTCCAAGCTGGCGACCGTCTACGTGGAGGTTTTCCGTAACATCCCACCGCTGCTGCAAATCCTGTTCTGGTACTTCGCTGTATTTCTGAGCATGCCTGGGCCGCGCAACAGTCATAACTTCGGCGACACCTTCTTCGTCAGCAGCCGGGGCCTGAACATGCCGGCCGCGCTGATTGCCGATGGGTTCTGGCCGTTCGTGGTCAGCGTCGTGCTGGCGATTGTCGCCATCGTGTTGATGACTCGCTGGGCCAACAAGCGTTTCGAAGCGACCGGCGAGCCGTTCCACAAGTTCTGGGTGGGCCTGGCGCTGTTCCTGGTGATTCCGGCCGTGTGCGCGATGGTGTTCGGTGCTCCTGTGCGTTGGGAAATGCCGGAGCTCAAGGGTTTCAACTTCGTCGGTGGCTGGGTGTTGATCCCGGAGCTGCTGGCCTTGACCCTGGCGTTGACCGTGTATACCGCGGCATTCATCGCCGAGATCGTGCGTTCGGGCATCAAGTCGGTCAGCCACGGCCAGACCGAGGCGGCCCGCTCCCTGGGGCTGCGCAACGGTCCGACCCTGCGCAAGGTGATCATCCCGCAGGCCCTGCGCGTGATCATTCCGCCGTTGACCAGCCAATACCTGAACCTGGCAAAAAACTCCTCCCTGGCGGCCGGTATCGGTTACCCGGAAATGGTGTCGCTGTTCGCCGGTACGGTGTTGAACCAGACCGGCCAGGCCATCGAGGTGATTGCGATCACCATGAGTGTGTACCTGGCGATCAGTATCAGCATTTCCCTGCTGATGAACTGGTACAACAAGCGCATTGCGCTGATCGAGCGGTGAGGAAACGCGCATGACATCCCATACTTTCAAACCCGACATGCCTCCACCGAGCAACAGCATCGGTGTGGTGGCGTGGATGCGCGCCAACATGTTCTCCAGCTGGATCAACACGCTGCTGACCCTGTTTGCGTTCTACCTGATCTACCTGATTATCCCACCGCTGCTGCACTGGGCGATCCTGGATGCGAACTGGGTAGGTACTACCCGCGCCGACTGCACCAAGGAAGGCGCCTGCTGGGTGTTCATCCAACAGCGTTTCGGTCAGTTCATGTACGGCTACTACCCGACGGATCTGCGCTGGCGCGTGGACCTGACCGTGTGGCTGGCAGTGATCGGCGCGGCGCCGTTGTTCATCTCGCGCTTCCCGCGCAAGGCAATCTATGGCCTGAGCTTCCTGGTGGTGTACCCGATCGTCGCCTGGTGCCTGCTGCATGGTGGCGTGTTCGGCCTGGATGCCGTGGCGACCAGCCAATGGGGCGGCCTGATGCTGACCCTGGTGATCGCTACCGTCGGTATCGCCGGCGCGCTGCCGTTGGGTATCGTGCTGGCCCTGGGGCGACGTTCGAACATGCCGGCGATCCGCGTGGTCTGCGTGACGTTCATCGAGTTCTGGCGTGGCGTGCCGTTGATCACGGTGCTGTTCATGTCGTCGGTGATGCTGCCGCTGTTCCTGCCTGAAGGCATGAACTTCGATAAGCTGCTGCGAGCGCTGATCGGGGTCATCCTGTTCCAGTCGGCCTATGTGGCCGAAGTGGTGCGCGGCGGTCTGCAAGCGATTCCAAAGGGGCAATACGAAGCGGCTGCGGCGATGGGCCTGGGTTACTGGCGCAGCATGGGCCTGGTGATTCTGCCGCAAGCCCTGAAGCTGGTGATCCCGGGCATCGTCAACACCTTCATTGCGTTGTTCAAGGACACGAGCCTGGTGATCATCATCGGCCTGTTCGACCTGCTCAACAGCGTGAAACAAGCTGCCGCCGACCCGAAATGGCTGGGCATGGCCACTGAAGGCTATGTGTTCGCCGCCCTGGTGTTCTGGATTTTCTGTTTTGGTATGTCGCGCTATTCCATGCATCTGGAACGCAAGCTCGACACTGGCCACAAGCGTTAGGAGTTCTGTAATGAGCGAAGCAATCAAACAGCCTGTGAGCCCTGAAGGCATTATTCAGATGCAGGGCGTCAACAAGTGGTACGGCCAGTTCCATGTCTTGAAAGACATCAACCTGAACGTCAAGCAGGGCGAGCGTATCGTGCTGTGCGGCCCGTCGGGCTCCGGCAAATCCACCACCATCCGTTGCCTCAACCGGTTGGAAGAGCACCAGCAAGGCCGCATCGTGGTCGATGGCGTGGAACTGACCAACGACCTCAAGCAGATCGAAGCGATCCGCCGTGAAGTCGGCATGGTGTTCCAGCACTTCAACCTGTTCCCGCACCTGACCATCCTGCAGAACTGCACCCTGGCGCCGATGTGGGTGCGCAAGATGCCCAAGCGCAAGGCCGAGGAAATCGCCATGCATTACCTGGAGCGCGTGCGCATTCCAGAGCAGGCGCACAAGTACCCGGGCCAGCTCTCCGGCGGTCAACAGCAGCGTGTGGCCATCGCTCGCGCCCTGTGCATGAAACCGAAAATCATGCTGTTCGACGAGCCGACCTCGGCTCTCGACCCGGAAATGGTGAAGGAAGTACTCGACACCATGATCGGCCTGGCCGAAGACGGCATGACCATGTTGTGCGTAACCCACGAAATGGGCTTCGCCCGCACCGTGGCCAACCGCGTGATCTTCATGGACAAGGGTGAAATCGTCGAACAGGCGGCGCCGAACGACTTCTTCGACAACCCGCAGAACGACCGCACCAAGCTGTTCCTGAGCCAGATTCTGCATTGATCGACGCCAGGTCATGAAATAAACCCGGACTGTGTTCCGGGTTTATTTTTTGTGGTGCGATGCTCAGGAATCCGTAAGGATTTCGTGCTCCTTGTGCACCGTGGTCTTGAATTGCCTTAAGTCGACGCCTTCCGCCAGGGTTCGTGCATCTGCGAGTAGATGGGGATAGCGGTCAAGCAGGCGCATCAGCAGCATCAATGGTTTTGGCGGCAATACCTCGCCGCGCTCGTAGCGGGACATCGCGTTGTGCCCTCCGCCTGACAAAAGCGATACGGCGTCTTTCTGCGACAGGTGCAGCTTGCGGCGGATGCGTTTCATTTCCTCGCCGATCATCTGCCTGGCGGCGTTGACCAGCTCATCCCCCGCCTTTGCATGGCGCTCCGCGCAGTCGGTATCGAGCTCGACTTCCCCGCACACCCGGCATTCCCAGCCCGACAGGTCATCGACCCGGCACTCCAGTCCCTTGACGCTCAAGGTTTCGCCGCGACCTTCGAAATACAACATGCCCTCCGGGGTACCACAACTGAAACATTGCTGGGTTGTCATACGTTTTTCTCCTTGAAGGAGATTACCGGTGGGCCTCCGCTCGGACGGTAGGTCACCTTGATGTAAATCTCCAAACCGTGTGTGTTGGCGTGATAGACGTCGTGCCAGACTCGATGATCGTCATAGGCAGTCATCGATTTATAGAACTGCTTTCGCTGGAGTCCGCAAATGACTTCCTGCATATCCGAGAGCGTCAGGCCGAGCACCCATGCATTGTTTTTTGCGGTGCTGGTGAACGCATTTCCCCTGAGCCGCCTGACATCCGCCCGTATCACCGCCAACGCGTAATGAGGTGTGTTCTTTTCCATAAGAAACCGTGGGCCTCTGCTTCTAGATTTACCCTAAAAGGGTAATTTTACCATCGGAAATTTTGCTTTGTTTTCCCTCTCACTGACCGTAGGCGGTTGCCGTCCTACACGAAGCTGACTAACATGTCAGAAAATTCATCCTATGATTGGATGAAAGGGCGCTTTTAATGACAGAAATTTCTCCAATAATCCGTCGATCATTGGTCGATCAGGCGCTGGACCAGATGCGTCGGCGTATCAGCGACGGTCTGTGGCCGGTGGGGCAGCGACTGCCCACCGAGCCGGAACTGGTGGCCGAGCTGGGGATCAGCCGTAACACCGTGCGTGAGGCCATGCGCGTGTTGGCCTTTTCCGGATTGATCGAGGTTCGCCAGGGCGACGGCAGTTATGTACGGGCGCTGGTCGATCCACTGGATACCCTCAAGGTGTTGTCCCGCTGTTCGCTGGAACAGGCTCGGGAAACCCGGCATATCCTGGAGGTCGAGGCCATCGGCCTGGCGGCGATGCGGCGTACCGACGAAGACCTGCAGGCCTTGCACCAGGCGCTACGCGCCAGCGGCGCGCACTATCACGGCGACCTGGAGCAATACATCGCCTGCGACCTGGTGTTCCATCGCCGCTTGGTAGACGCCGCGCACAATCCGGCGCTCAGTGAGTTGTATCGCTACTTTTCCAGCGTGATCGCTGCGCAACTGCGCCAGAGCCTGAACATCGTCCCGCGCCATCAACACGTGTTCGACCTGCATGCCGAAATCCTCGAAGCCGTCGAGCAGCAAGATCCCCAGCGGGCCAAGGCCCTGTGTCGACAGTTGATCAATGAACCCTGAATCCGAGTTTTCCATGTCCCGCGATCTGCTTGACCCTACCGCCTCGAAGACGCCCAAGCGCGGTGCCGAGCTCGAAGAGCTGTTGATCGACGCCGAAGCCGACGACGAACAGGCCCAGCAGGCCCATCCGCTGCTGCGCCGGCCCTGGCTGTTGCTGCTCGGGTTGATCCTGGTCGCGTTGAACCTGCGCCCGGCGCTGTCGAGCATGGCGCCACTGCTCAGCGAGGTTTCGAAGCACCTCGGCCTGTCGGCCGCCCAGGCCGGTTTGTTGACCACGCTGCCGGTGCTGTGTCTTGGCTTGTTCGCGCCATTGGCACCTGTGCTGGCGCGGCGTTTCGGTGCAGAGCGCGTGGTGCTGGGGATCTTGCTGACGCTTGCCGGCGGGATTGTGCTGCGCAGTTCGTTCGGCCAGGTTGGCCTGTTCGCCGGCAGTATCCTGGCCGGTGCGAGCATCGGTGTGATCGGGGTGCTGTTGCCGGGCATCGTCAAGCGTGACTTCGCCCGGCAAGCTGGCGCGATGACCGGGGTCTACACCATGGCGTTGTGCCTGGGCGCGGCGATGGCCGCCGGGGCCACGGTGCCGTTGAGCGAACAACTGAACCATAGTTGGGCACTGGGGCTTGGGTTCTGGGCGGTTCCGGCATTGCTGGCCGCCATGTTCTGGCTGCCGCAAACCAGTCAGAAACAAGGTGCCCACCAGGCGGCGTATCGGGTTCGCGGGTTGTTGCGCGATCCACTGGCCTGGCAAGTGACGCTATACATGGGGCTGCAATCGTCCCTGGCCTACATCGTGTTCGGTTGGCTGCCTTCGATCCTCATCGGCCGTGGCCTGACCCCGACCCAGGCCGGCCTGGTGTTGTCGGGCTCGGTCATCGTGCAGTTGATCAGTTCCCTGGCGGCGCCCTGGCTGGCGACCCGTGGCAAGGATCAGCGCACGGCCATCGTGATCGTCATGCTCATGACCCTCGCTGGGCTGTTTGGCTGCCTCTATGCCCCCCTCGACGGTTTGTGGGGGTGGGCGATCCTGCTGGGGTTAGGGCAGGGTGCAACGTTCAGTCTGGCGCTCACGCTGATCGTGCTGCGTTCCCGCGACGCCCATGTGGCCGCGAACCTCTCCAGCATGGCCCAGGGCTTCGGTTATACCCTGGCCTCCCTGGGGCCGTTCGCAGTGGGTGTGGTGCATGACTGGACCGGTGGATGGCAAGCCCTGGGCTGGATCTTCGGCTTGATCGGCCTGGGTGCGATCATCGCCGGCATCGGGGCGGGGCGGGCGTTGTACGTCGGGGTCAGCAGCGAAAAAATCACCGGCCTTCGCTGATGTCATTTACATGGCGAATGACGATAGTGTTCCCGGCGGCGGCAGATTATTGTGGTGGGTCCACTGAAACGCTTTTCGGAGTCTGTCCATGAGTGATGCCCATACCGCCCTGATCAACCGGTTCTATCAGGCCTTTCAGCGCCTGGACGCCGAAGCCATGAGCGCCTGCTACACCGACGACGTGATCTTCAGCGACCCGGCGTTCGGCGAGCTGCGCGGGCGTGATGCCGGTGATATGTGGCGCATGCTCACCACCCGCGCCAAGGACTTCTCCCTGACCTTCGATAACGTGCGCAGCGATGAGCGCTCCGGTGGCGCGCATTGGGTGGCGACTTACCTGTTCAGCCAGACCGGCAATGTCGTGGTCAACGACATCCAGGCCCGCTTCGTGTTTCGCGATGGCAAGATCTGCGAGCATCACGACAGTTTCGATCTGTGGCGCTGGTCCCGTCAGGCCTTGGGTGCCAAGGGCCTGCTGCTGGGCTGGACGCCGCTGGTGCGCAACGCGGTCAGGGCGCAGGCGCTCAAAGGGCTTCGGGCGTTCCAGGCCAGTCGCTGATAAGATCGCGACCTACTTCCTACGCGTCTGTAGAACATTTCGTGACGACTGCCAACAACACTTCAGAGCTGCCTGTGGAGGCCGCGACCGAGCCGGGCAAGCCCTGGTTCGTCTATCTGGTGCGGGCCGCCAACGGCGCGTTGTATTGTGGCATCAGCGACGATCCGGTGCGCCGTTTCGCCAAGCACCAGAGCGGCAAGGGCGCACGTTTCTTTCTCTCCAGCCCGGCGGTGGCACTGGTCTATACCGAAGCCTGCCGTGACAAGGGCGAAGCCTTGCGCCAGGAGCGGCTGATCAAAAAGCTGCGCAAAAGCGCCAAGGAATGCCTGGTGGCGTCGCATCATCCATCCCACTGATGAGTGCTCATCAGGTGGGTAGGCTGTCTGTCCACGGCGCGCTAAGCTTGTCGACCTCCTTCCTGCATTGGCAAATCTCATGTCAGAGCTGATTCTTCATCATTACCCGACGTCTCCCTTCGCCGAAAAAGCCCGCCTGCTGCTGGGTTTCAAAGGCTTGTCCTGGCGCTCGGTCAACATCCCGCCGATGATGCCCAAGCCCGATCTGACGGCATTGACGGGGGGCTACCGCAAGACGCCGGTGTTGCAGATCGGAGCGGATGTTTATTGCGATACGGCCTTGATCGCTCGTCGATTGGAGCAGGAAAAAACCACGCCGGCGCTGTTTCCCGAAGGCCGGGAAATGATTGCGGCATCCTTCGCGGCCTGGGCTGATTCGGTGGTGTTCCAGCATGGGGTGAGCCTGGTGTTCCAGCCCGAGTCGATGGCCGTGCGTTTCGCCAAGTTGTCGCCTGAGGCGATCAAGGCGTTCATCGCGGATCGCGCCGGGCTGTTCAGTGGTGGCAGCGCCACGCGTTTGGCTGCCGAGCAGGCCAGGCATCAGTGGCCGACGATCATGGCGCGCCTTGAGCAGCAATTGCAGCGCGAGGAGGGCGACTTCCTGTTGGGGGAGCCTTCGATTGCCGACTTCGCCATGGCTCACCCCCTGTGGTTTCTCAAGGGCACGCCGGTGACTTCGCCACTGGTGGATGCATATCCGGCCGTCTCGGCCTGGCTGACGCGGGTGTTGGCTTTCGGTCATGGCGCGTCGAGCGCCATGAGTTCCGAAGAGGCCTTGGAAGTAGCCCGCAACGCTACGCCGGCCGCGTTGCCGGATGAACCATTCGATGAGTCGAACGGGTTTGCGAAAGGGCAACGGGTGAGCGTCGCCGCGACTGACTATGGTGTCGATCCGGTGGCGGGGGAGTTGCTGTTTGCCGGGCGCGAAGAGCTGATCCTGCGTCGTGAAGATGAGCGCGGCGGGGTGGTGCATGTGCACTTTCCGCGGTTAGGGTTTCGGATAGAGGCTCGCTAAGTCACCTATGACCTGTGGGAGCGAGCCTGCTCGCGATAGCGGTGTGACAGTCAGTGCAAATGGTGACTGGAATGCCCTCATCGCGAGCAGGCTCGCTCCCACACTGGATCGGCGATGTTCCCAGGATTGCGGTCAGCAGCTGATTCAATGTGGGAGCGAGCCTGCTCGCGATTGAGGCCAGCGGCTGCAAAGCGCTATGTTGCAGACAACGCCTCAAGAATCCTTTGCGGTTCATACCCACGAATCAACGTGCCATTCACGTCCAGGATCGGAATTCCCCGACCGCCCAGCGCCTCATAGGCCTTGCGTGCTTCGGGGTCTTTCTCGATGTCGAACTCGCGATACGGCACGCCTTTTTCATCCAGGAACCGTCGCGTTGCCTTGCAGTAGCCGCACCAGTCGGTGGCGTACAGCGTAACGCGGGCATGGCTGCGGATCTGCTGCGAGACCATTTGCGAGGGGTTGAACAGCCGCTCGATCTTGCCCCAGTTCTGGTACGCCACGACCACCAGCAAGATCAGCAGGAACTTCCTCAGGACCCCGCCGAGCATCAATTGCGCCGCTTGAGCTGGTCAGTCAGGGACGTCGGCAACCCCTTGATGATCAACGTGCCGGCTTCTTCGTCGTATTCGATCTTGGAGCCCAGCAGGTGCGCTTCGAAGCTGATGGACAAACCTTCGGCGCGGCCGGTGAAGCGGCGGAACTGGTTGAGGGTGCGTTTATCCGCCGGAATTTCCGGCGACAGGCCGTAGTCCTTGTTGCGGATGTGATCGTAGAACGCCTTCGGGCGGTCTTCGTCGATCAGTTCGGACAGTTCTTCCAGGCCCATGGGTTCGCCGAGCTTGGCCTGGCTGCTGGCGTAATCCACCAGGGTCTTGGTCTTTTCCCGGGCATCGTCTTCCGGCAGGTCTTCGCTTTCGACGAAGTCGCTGAAGGCCTTGAGCAGCGTGCGGGTTTCGCCGGGGCCGTCGACACCTTCCTGGCAGCCGATGAAGTCGCGGAAGTATTCCGAGACCTTCTTGCCGTTCTTGCCCTTGATGAAGGAAATGTACTGCTTGGACTGTTTATTGTTCTGCCATTCCGACACGTTGATCCGCGCCGCGAGGTGCAACTGGCCCAGGTCCAGGTGGCGGGACGGGGTGACGTCCAGCTCATCGGTGACCGCCACGCCTTCGCTGTGGTGCAGCAGGGCGATGGCCAGGTAGTCGGTCATGCCCTGTTGGTAATGGGCGAACAGCACGTGGCCGCCCACCGACAGGTTGGACTCTTCCATCAGCTTCTGCAGGTGTTCCACCGCCACGCGACTGAACGCAGTGAAATCCTTGCCGCCGTCCAGGTATTCCTTCAGCCAGCCGCTGAATGGATGTGCCCCGGACTCGGCGTGGAAAAACCCCCAGGCCTTGCCTTGTTTGGCGTTGTAGCTCTCGTTGAGGTCGGCAAGCATGTTTTCGATGGCCGTGGACTCTGCCAGTTCGGAGTCCCGGGCATGGAGCACAGCAGGGGTGCCGTCGGGTTTTTTGTCGATCAGGTGGACGATGCAATGACGGATCGGCATGGGCTTCTCGGCTGATGAAAGAGAGGAGGGCGGGCTCCCCTGAAAAGCGCCCAGTGTACCGCAATCACTGGTTTTGGAGCGTTGCGAAGGGGATTTCGGAGCCGTCCGACGGCCCATATGCATTTTTTTACCGATTTAGCGCAATAAAGCTGACCAAATGGGTAGCTAAGGGCGGATATTTCACAGGCGTTGTGCTAGTTTTGCCCGGTCTTACGCGAAGGCACTGCGTTAAGCGTGCATTCAGCATTTGTCAGGTCGAACCAAACCCGGATTTCGGCATCTATTACCCCGACCCGTCGTGGTGATGACCGAGGGTGTCTGATCCGAGGAGATCGGGCTCGATGGCTGACACTGCACTCTGCAATCCATATGAATTTGATAGGGAAGGAACACTACATGGCTCTTACTAAAGACCAACTGATCGCTGACATTGCTGAAGCTATCGACGCGCCGAAAACCACCGCGCGTAACGCTCTGGACCAGTTGGGCCAAATCGTTGCCGATCAGCTGGAAAGCGGCGGCGAAATCACCTTGCCAGGTATCGGCAAGCTGAAAGTCACCGAGCGTCCTGCCCGTACCGGTCGCAACCCTTCGACTGGCGCTGCCATCGAAATCGCTGCAAAGAAAGTCGTCAAGCTGGTTCCGGCCAAAGGCCTGGTTGATTCGATCAACGCCAAGTAAGACGCTTTAAAAAAACCGTGCAGCGGAGCAGTCCGGGCACGGTTTTTTGTTGTCCTGAATAAAGTGGTCGGTGCAATGCGGCCCGTTCAGTCCTTGCGAACCCATCGCGCCTGACGCCAGGCCTGCTGCTGGGCCTCGGTATGGAAGGTCCAGGCCACGAAGCGACTCTGCTTTTGTCCCTGGGACATCTCCACCACCTGGCTGTGCACCGCGCCGGCCTTCTTCAATGCGGCCTGAATCGCCGGCAGATTCGACACCTTCGACACCAGGGTGCTGAACCACAGGACCTGCCGGGCCAACTGCGCACTTTCACCGATCAGCTGGGTCACGAAGCGGGCTTCTCCACCTTCGCACCACAACTCGGCGGCCTGACCGCCGAAATTCAGGACCGGCAACTTGCGTTTCGGATCGGCCTTGCCCAGGGCGCGCCACTTACGCTGGCTGCCTCGGGTGGCCTCCTCCAGGGAGGCGTGGAACGGCGGATTGCACATCGTCAGGTCGAACCGCTCGGCTTCGTCGAGCAGGCCCAGCAGAATCTGCTTGCGATTGGTTTGCTGGCGCAGTTGGATAGCCTTGGCCAACCCATTCGCCTGGACAATGGTCTTGGCCGAGGCGATGGCCGTCGGGTCGATCTCCGAACCCAGGAAGTGCCAGCGGTAGTCGCTGTAGCCGATCAGCGGATACACGCAGTTGGCGCCGGTGCCGACGTCCAGCACCTTCACCGCCGCCCCCCGAGGAATTTCCCCGTCGTTATGGTTGGCGAGCAGGTCGGCGAGGAAGTGCACATAGTCCGCACGCCCAGGCACCGGAGGGCACAGGTAGTCGGCCGGAATGTCCCAGTGGGCAATGCCATAGAAGGATTTGAGCAACGCCCGGTTGAACACCCGCACGGCTTCAGGGCTGGCGAAGTCGATGCTTTCCTTGCCATAGGGGTTGATGATCACGAACCTGGCCAGTTCCGGCGTGCCCTTGATCAATGCCGGGAAATCGTAACGGCCCTGGTGGCGATTGCGTGGGTGCAGGCTGGCTTTCTCACGTGGCACGACAGCCTTGGCTTCGGAGGCGGGCTTGGGCTTCTGGCGTGCAGGTCTGGGGGGGCGAGGCGCGGTCATGGGCGGGTCGATTCGGGGTTGGCTCAAAAAGTGGCGGGCATTGTCCCACATCCCGCACGGTATTGAGGCTTGCACGAATTAAATGTGGGAGCGAGCCTGCTCGCGATAGTGGTGTGTCAGGCTGCATCTGTGGCGAATTTTACTGCCGTCATCGCGAGCAGGCTCGCTCCCACAGGATTTGTTCAGCGTTTGGAGGAAATGGCGGGCAGAAAAAAGGAGGCCGCCAGGCCTCCTTCGTTCATTGCAGTTTGCCGTTACAGACTGGCAATCCGCGCATGTTGCTCGGCCAGCTTGCCCAAGGCCTGTTCGGCCTCGGCCAGTTTGGCCCGTTCCTTCTCGATGACATCGGCCGGGGCCTTGTCGACGAAGCCGGCATTGGACAGCTTGCCGCCGACGCGCTGCACTTCGCCCTTGAGACGCAGGATTTCCTTGTCCAGGCGTGCCAGCTCGGCGGCCTTGTCGATCAGGCCGGCCATCGGCACCAGCACTTCCATCTCGCCAACCAGGGCGGTAGCGGACAGCGGCGCTTCTTCGCCGGCAGCCAGGACCGTCACCGACTCGAGCTTCGCCAGTTTCTTGAGCAGCGCTTCGTTTTCCTTGAGGCGGCGCAGGTCTTCGGCGCTGGCGTTCTTCAGGAACAGGGTCAGCGGCTTGCCCGGGCCGATGTTCATCTCGGCGCGGATGTTGCGCAGGCCGAGCATGAAGGTCTTGAGCCATTCGATGTCGTCTTCGGCTGCCGGATCGATGCGGCTTTCGTTGGCCACCGGCCACGGTTGCAGCATGATCGTCTTGCCTTGGGCGCCTGCCAGCGGCGCGATGCGCTGCCAGATTTCCTCGGTGATGAACGGCATGAACGGATGCGCCAGGCGCAGGGCAACTTCCAACACTCGCACCAAGGTCCGACGGGTGCCGCGCTGGCGCTCGACCGGTGCGTTGTCGTCCCACAGCACGGGCTTGGACAGTTCCAGGTACCAGTCGCAATACTGGTTCCAGATGAACTCGTACAAGGCTTGTGCGGCCAGGTCGAAACGGAACTGGTCCAGTTGGCGGGTCACTTCGGCTTCGGTGCGCTGCAGCTGGGAAATGATCCAGCGGTCCGCCAGGGTCAGCTCGTAGGCTTCGCCGTTCTGGCCGCAGTCTTCCCCCTTGTCCAGCACGTAGCGCGCGGCGTTCCAGATCTTGTTGCAGAAGTTGCGGTAGCCTTCGACGCGGCCCATGTCGAACTTGATGTCGCGCCCGGTGGACGCCAGCGAGCAGAAGGTGAAGCGCAGGGCGTCGGTGCCGTAGCTGGCGATGCCGTCGGCGAATTCTTCGCGGGTGGCTTTCTCGATCTTCTTCGCCAGTTTTGGCTGCATCAGCCCGGAAGTGCGTTTCTGCACCAGGGTTTCCAGGTCGATGCCGTCGATGATGTCCAGTGGGTCGAGGACGTTGCCCTTGGACTTGGACATCTTCTGGCCCTGGCCGTCGCGTACCAGGCCGTGGACGTAGACGGTCTTGAACGGGACCTGCGGCGTGCCGTCGGGGTTCTTCATCAAGTGCATGGTCATCATGATCATCCGGGCGACCCAGAAGAAAATGATGTCGAAACCGGTGACCAGCACGTCGGTGGAGTGGAAAGTCTTCAGGAACTCGGTCTGTTGCGGCCAGCCCAGGGTCGAGAACGTCCACAGGCCCGAGCTGAACCAGGTGTCGAGGACGTCGTTGTCCTGTTGCAGCGCAACGTCCGGGCCGAGGTTGTGTTTGGCGCGGACTTCGGCTTCATCGCGACCGACGTAGACCTTGCCCGACTCGTCGTACCAGGCCGGAATGCGATGGCCCCACCACAGTTGACGGCTGATGCACCAATCCTGGATGTCACGCATCCACGAGAAGTACATGTTCTCGTATTGCTTGGGCACGAACTGGATGCGGCCGTCTTCCACGGCGGCAATCGCCGGCTCGGCCAGGGGCTTGGTGGAGACGTACCACTGGTCGGTCAGCCACGGCTCGATGACGGTGCCGGAACGGTCGCCTTTCGGCACCTTCAGGGCATGGTCGTCGACGCTGACCAGCAGGCCGGCGGCATCGAACGCGGCGACGATCTGCTTGCGCGCTTCGAAGCGGTCGAGGCCGGCATATTCGGCCGGGATCTGGCCGTCAATACCCTCGTTCAGCGTGCCGTCCAGGTTGAACACCTGGGCTGCCGGCAGGACGTTGGCATTCTTGTCGAAGATGTTCAGCAGCGGCAGGTTATGGCGCTTGCCGACTTCGTAGTCGTTGAAATCGTGGGCCGGGGTGATTTTCACGCAGCCGGTGCCGAACTCGGGGTCGCAGTAATCGTCACCGATGATCGGGATGCGACGGCCAACCAGGGGCAGTTCCACGAACTTGCCGATCAGCGCCTTGTAGCGCTCGTCGTTCGGGTTCACCGCTACGGCCGAGTCGCCCAGCATGGTTTCCGGGCGGGTGGTGGCGACGATCAGGTAATCCTTGCCTTCAGCGGTCTTGGCGCCATCGGCCAACGGGTATTTCAGGTTCCATAGGAAACCTTTTTCGTCGTGGTTTTCCACTTCAAGGTCGGAAATGGCGGTGTGCAGCTTGGTGTCCCAGTTGACCAGGCGCTTGCCGCGATAGATCAGGCCGTCCTCATGCAGGCGCACGAAGGCTTCCTTTACCGCTTCCGAGAGGCCGTCGTCCATGGTGAAGCGCTCGCGGCTCCAGTCCACGGACGAGCCGAGGCGACGGATCTGACGGCTGATGTTGCCACCGGACTCGTCTTTCCACTCCCAGACTTTCTCGAGGAATTTCTCGCGACCCAGGTCGTGGCGATTCTGGCCCTGGGCTTCGAGGCGGCGTTCCACCAGCATCTGCGTGGCGATACCGGCATGGTCGGTGCCCGGTTGCCACAGGGTATTGCGGCCTTGCATGCGACGGAAACGGATCAGGGCGTCCATGATCGCGTTATTGAAGCCGTGGCCCATGTGCAGGCTGCCGGTGACGTTCGGCGGCGGGATCATGATGGTGTAGGAATCGCCCGCGCCTTGCGGAGCGAAATAATTCTCGGACTCCCAGGTGTTGTACCAGGAAGTTTCAATGGCGTGCGGCTGGTAGGTCTTATCCATGCGCGGCGGGACCCTATTGGCATTTATTCAGGAAAAGCCGGGAAGTATAGCGGGCGGGGCAGATGCAAGCCACTGGCGGGAGGCGTCGGGCGCAGAGTTTGTGGACACCGTTGACCCCTGTGGGAGCCGAGCTTGCTCGCGATGACGGCGGATCAGTTGCATCCAATGCTGGATGTGCCACCGCCATCGCGAGCAAGCTCGGCTCCCACAAGGTGTTCGCTGTGAGGTAGAAAAATTACTCGTACTGACTGAGCAACCGCTCCATCCGCGCATCCAGCCGACGCTTGATCTCGGTCTCGATGTGCGGGGCGAAGTCGTCGATGACGTCCTGCATGATCAACTGCGCGGCGGCGCGCAATTCGGTGTCCAGGTGCAGCAGGGCGTCGGGGCCCTTGGGGTCGGCCTTGGGCGCCGGCTTGGGTTCGGGCTGGCCGGTGATCGGCTCGAACAGCAGCGGGATCTGTTCTTCATGCACGGGCTCATGCACGACCGTGTCGGTCAGCAACGGCGGTTGCAGGGTGTCGTCGCCGAGCAACTGGCGGATCGACTCGAGGTCGTCCAGCAGGTGTGGAGGCTTTTGCGGTGGTTTTGGAGTATCCATCGTAGGCTCAGAGTCGCTGTAAACGGTGGTCTTGCAGAGGATAGCCCTGTTCGCGGTAGAAACGGAAACTCTCCCGCGCGGCTTGTCGGATGGCCGGATCCTCCACCACCACTTCCGCCACCCGGGCGAAGCGCGAGGCAAAGGCCGGCACCTTCAGGTCGAGGTTGACCAGCAGGTCCTGGTGTTGGCCGCAATCATCCCCCAGCCCCAGCACGATCAGCCCTTCGGGTTCGCTTTCGGCCGGGCCATGAGGCAGGAAACTTTCGCCCTTGAAGGCCCACAGGCGTGCGTCAAGCGCTTCGCGTTGGGCAGCATCGCTGCAATGCAGGTAGATGTGATGGCCCATGCGCCAGGCTTTTTCGGTGAGCTTGCAGGCGAAATCCAGCCGGGCCGACGGATCGGCGCTGGGCAGGATATAGAAATCGACTTTGGTCATTGCGGTTCCTGAGCTGCCGGTGACGCCGTCCGCGGACGGCGCCACCGGCAATCATGGGTGTCAGGCCTTGGCGCGGTCCAGCAGGTACTGGGTCAGCAGCGGAACCGGACGACCGGTGGCACCTTTATCCTTGCCACCGCTGGTCCAGGCCGTACCGGCGATGTCCAGGTGTGCCCAGTTCAGGTTCTTGGTGAAGCGCGACAGGAAGCACGCCGCAGTGATGGTCCCGGCTTTCGGGCCGCCGATGTTGGCGATATCGGCGAACGGGCTGTCCAGTTGTTCCTGATACTCGTCGAACAGCGGCAACTGCCAGGCGCGGTCGTCGGCTTGCTGGCCGGCGCTGAGCAGTTGGCCGATCAATTCATCGTTATTGCCCAGCAGGCCCGAGGTGTGGGCGCCGAGGGCGACCACGCAAGCGCCGGTCAGCGTCGCGATGTCGATCACCGCTTGCGGCTTGAAGCGCTCGGAGTAAGTCAGGGCGTCGCACAGCACCAGGCGGCCTTCGGCGTCGGTGTTGAGGATTTCCACGGTCTGGCCGCTCATCGTCGTGACGATGTCGCCCGGGCGCGAAGCCGTGCCGCTGGGCATGTTCTCGGCGCAGGCCAGGATGCACACCAGGTTGATCGGCAGTTGCAGCTCGAGCACGGCACGCAGGGTGCCGAATACGCTGGCGGCGCCGCCCATGTCGTATTTCATTTCATCCATGCCGGCGCCAGGCTTGAGGCTGATGCCGCCGGTGTCGAAGGTAATGCCCTTGCCCACCAGTGCGTAGGGCTTCTCGGACTTCTTGCCGCCGTTATATTGCATGACGATCAGGCGGGGCGGCTGGGCGCTGCCCTGGCCGACGGAATAGAAGGAGCCCATGCCCAGGTCCTTGATTTTCTTCTCGTCGAAGACTTCGACCTTCAGACCCTTGAATTGCTTGCCCAGCGCCTTGGCCTGTTCGCCGAGGAACGTCGGGTGGCAGATGTTCGGCGGCAGGTTGCCCAGGTCGCGGGTAAAGGCCATGCCATTGGCGATGGCGGTGGCGTGGGTCACGGCGCGCTGGACTTCGGCCTGGGCGGCCTTGATGGTCAGCAGGGTGATTTTTTTCAAGGCCCGGGGTTCGGCCTTCTGGCTCTTGAAGCGGTCGAACTGGTATTCGCCGTCCACCAGGGTTTCGGCCAGCAGGCGGGTCTTGCCGTAGCTGTCGCGGCCCTTGACCACCAGCTCATCCAGCGCCAGTGCGGCATCGCTGCCGCCCAGGCCCTTGAGGGTGCCCAGCACGCCGGCGATGATCTTGCGAAATGGACGGTCGCCCAGTTCGGCTTCCTTGCCCACACCGACCAGCAGCACGCGTTCGGCCTTGAGGTTGGGCAGGTTGTGCAGCAACAGGCTCTGGCCGACCTTGCCGGCGAGGTCGCCGCGCTTGAGCACGGCGCTGATGGCGCCGCCGCACAGGGCGTCGAGCTGGGAGGCGACGACGCCGAGCTTGCGGGCTTCGCCGACGGCAACCACCAGGGTGGCGGTTTTCAACGTTTCTGGGCTAACGCTTTTTACAACCAGTTCCATGTCCGGATCCCTGAATGAATGGTCAATATGTCGGGCGCCGACTGTAGCGGGAGCTAGTTCCCCTCGCCACACGTCTCGAGTGACGCAACGTCACGGTATCGCGCCGGCGACAAAGGCCGCAGTTTGAACCCCGGCCCCCGAGGCTGACAACCCTTGGTACAGCTATCTTCATGGCTTTGGGTACCGGTTTAAAGCGTGCGAAGTGACAGGCGCCTCCAATCACAGGATAATGCGGCTCTTTTTTTCGGTGGCTCGTGATGGCGAGTTGCTCGATAGCTTGTTTGGCCCCCTAGCCTGACAATCCTGGAGTGTCTGGTTTGATCGTCTTTCGATATCTATCCCGCGAAGTCCTGCTGACCCTGAGCGCGGTCAGTGCCGTGCTGCTGGTCATCATCATGAGTGGGCGCTTCATCAAGTACCTCGCCCAGGCCGCTTCCGGCGCGCTGGATCCAGGTTCCCTGTTCCTGATCATGGGGTTCCGCCTACCAGGCTTCCTGCAACTGATCCTGCCGCTGGGCCTGTTCCTCGGCATTCTGCTGGCCTATGGTCGCCTGTACCTGGACAGCGAAATGACAGTCCTGTCGGCCACCGGCATGAGCCAGCAGCGCCTGTTTCGCATTACCCTGTTCCCGGCAACGCTGGTGGCGTTGCTGGTGGCCTGGCTGAGCCTGAGCCTGGCGCCCCAAGGGGCGAACCAGTTCCAGTTGCTGATCAACCAGCAGGACGCCCTGACCGAGTTCGACACCCTGGTGCCGGGGCGCTTCCAGGCCCTGCGCGACGGCACGCGCGTCACCTATACCGAACAGCTTTCGGATGACCGGGTCGATCTGGCCGGCGTCTTCATCACGCAAAAGAACCTGTCCTCCAGCACCCAGAAAGATCGCGGCATTTCCGTGCTGGTGGCCGAGAAAGGGCGCCAGGAAATCAAACCCGACGGCAACCGCTACCTGATCCTCGAAAACGGCTATCGTTACGACGGCAAGCCGGGGCAGGCCGATTACCGGGCCATCAAGTACGACACCTATGGCGTGCTGCTGCCCAAGCCCGAGGCCAGCGAGGAAGTCACCGACCGCGACGCGATGCCTACCGCCAGCCTGCTGGGCAACAATGACATCCGCGCGCGTACCGAGCTGCAATGGCGCCTGTCGCTACCGCTGCTGGTCTTCATCGTGACCCTCATGGCGGTCCCGCTGGCACGGGTCAATCCGCGCCAGGGTCGTTTCCTCAAGCTGCTCCCGGCGATTCTCCTGTATATGGCTTACCTGACCATCCTCATTACCGCCCGCAGTGCCCTGGAAAAAGGCAAGATCCCGCCGGCATTGGGCCTGTGGTGGGTGCATTCGATTTTCCTGGCCATCGGCCTGGGGCTGCTCTATTGGGAGCCGTTGCGCCTGAAACTGGCGAGCCGCCGCAGCGCGCTGGAGGTGGCCCGTGGTTAAGCTCGACCGCTACATCGGCAGCAGCGTGTTCATGGCGATCCTCGCGGTGCTGGGGATCATCCTTGGCCTGGCGACCCTGTTTGCCTTCATCGATGAAATGAGCGACGTCAGCGACACCTATACCCTGGCGGACGTGGCGAGCTATGTGCTGCTGACCGCGCCAAGGCGCCTGTACGACATGCTGCCGATGGCGGCGCTGATCGGTTGCCTGATCGGCCTGGGCAGCCTGGCCAGCAACAGTGAGCTGACCGTCATGCGCGCCGCCGGCGTTTCCGTCGGTCGGATCGTCTGGGCGGTGATGAAGCCGATGCTGGTACTGATGCTGGTCGGCGTCCTGATCGGCGAGTACGTCGCCCCGGCCACCGAGAACACCGCCCAGGCGAACCGTTCCCTGGCCCAGGGCGGCGGCGATGCACAAAGTGCCAAGCATGGCCTGTGGCACCGCCAGGGCGATGAATTCATCCACATCAACTCGGTCCAGCCCAACGGCATCCTCTATGGCGTGACCCGGTATCGCTTCGACGAACAGCGTCACATGCTGTCGTCGAGCTTCTCCAAGCGTGCCCAGTTTGTCGAGGATCACTGGCAATTGAGCGATGTCACCACCACCCTGTTCCATGACAAGAACACCGAGGTGGTCGCGACCCCGCAGGAGCGTTGGGACGTAGCGATCAGCCCGCAGTTGCTCAGCACGGTCGTCATGGCACCGGAATCCCTGTCGATTACCGGTCTGTGGGGGTATATCCACTACCTGGCCGACCAGGGCCTGAACAACGGCCGCTACTGGCTGGCTTTTTGGGTCAAGGTATTGCAACCGCTGGTCACCGCCGCCCTGGTGCTGATGGCCATCTCCTTCATCTTTGGTCCGCTGCGTTCGGTAACCCTCGGTCAGCGGGTGTTCACCGGGGTTCTGGTGGGCTTTACCTTCCGCATTGCCCAGGACCTGCTGGGGCCATCGAGCCTGGTGTTCGGTTTCTCGCCACTGTTCGCTGTGCTGGTGCCGGCGGGTGTCTGTGCATTGGCCGGACTCTGGCTGCTGCGCCGGGCGGGTTGATCCCAATTTCTTATGGTGAGCGGGCTTCTGTGGCGAGGGAGCAAGCTCCCTCGCCACAAGAGCTCATCGACAGGCGAACGTGACGCTTGCGCGCTGTATCAGGTACAATTCCCGGCTATTTTTCGGCGGGCCTTGCCTGCAGCCTTTTTGAGTGTTGATCCGTGAGTGATTTGAGTCATATCCGCAATTTCTCCATCATCGCCCACATTGACCATGGCAAGTCGACGCTGGCTGATCGCTTCATCCAGATGTGCGGCGGCCTGACCGAGCGTGAGATGGAAGCCCAGGTCCTGGACTCCATGGACCTCGAGCGTGAACGCGGGATTACCATCAAGGCCCACAGCGTCACCCTCTATTACAAGGCCAAAGACGGCGTCACCTATCAACTGAACTTCATTGACACCCCGGGCCACGTCGACTTCACCTACGAAGTCAGCCGTTCGCTGGCGGCCTGTGAAGGTGCGTTGCTGGTGGTCGATGCCGGCCAGGGTGTCGAGGCTCAATCGGTTGCCAACTGCTACACGGCCATCGAGCAGGGCCTGGAGGTCATGCCGGTCCTGAACAAGATCGACCTGCCCCAGGCCGAGCCGGAACGGGTCAAGGATGAGATCGAGAAGATCATCGGTATCGACGCCACCGACGCGGTCACCTGCAGTGCCAAGACCGGCCTGGGCGTGGATGAAGTGCTCGAGCGCCTGGTCACCACCATCCCCGCGCCGACGGGCAACATCGAAGATCCGCTGCAAGCCTTGATCATCGACTCCTGGTTCGACAACTACCTGGGCGTGGTGTCCCTGGTTCGCGTGCGCCACGGCCGCGTGAAGAAGGGCGACAAGATCCTGGTCAAGTCCACCGGCAAGATCCACCTGGTGGACAGCGTCGGTGTATTCAACCCGAAACACACCGCCACCGCCGACCTCAAGGCCGGTGAAGTGGGCTTCATCATTGCCGGCATCAAGGACATCCACGGGGCACCGGTCGGCGACACCCTGACCCTGAGCTCCACCCCGGACGTCGATGTGCTGCCGGGTTTCAAACGTATCCAACCCCAGGTCTACGCCGGCCTGTTCCCGGTCAGCTCCGACGATTTCGAGGATTTCCGCGAAGCGCTGCAGAAGCTGACCCTGAACGACTCGTCGCTGCAATACACCCCGGAAAGCTCCGACGCCCTGGGCTTCGGCTTCCGTTGCGGGTTCCTGGGCATGCTGCACATGGAAATCATCCAGGAGCGCCTGGAGCGCGAGTACGACCTGGACCTGATCACCACGGCGCCGACGGTAATCTTCGAGCTGCTGCTCAAGAACGGTGAAACCATCTACGTCGACAACCCGTCCAAGCTGCCGGACCTGTCGGCCATCGAAGACATGCGCGAACCGATCGTGCGGGCCAACATCCTTGTGCCTCAGGAGCACCTGGGCAACGTCATTACCCTGTGCATCGAGAAGCGCGGCGTGCAGCACGACATGCTGTTCCTCGGCACGCAGGTCCAGGTGACCTACGACCTGCCGATGAACGAAGTGGTGTTGGACTTCTTCGATCGCCTGAAATCCACCAGTCGCGGCTATGCTTCGCTGGACTATCATTTCGATCGTTACCAATCGGCTAATCTGGTGAAGCTGGATGTGCTGATCAACGGTGAGAAGGTCGATGCCCTGGCATTGATCGTGCACCGTGACAACGCGCACTACAAAGGTCGTGCATTGACCGAGAAGATGAAGGAACTGATTCCGCGGCAGATGTTCGACGTGGCAATCCAGGCCGCCATTGGCGGGCAGATTGTGGCGCGTACAACCGTCAAGGCGCTCAGAAAGAACGTATTGGCCAAATGCTACGGCGGCGACGTCAGCCGTAAGCGCAAGCTGTTGGAAAAGCAGAAGGCCGGTAAAAAACGCATGAAGCAGGTCGGTAACGTGGAGATTCCACAGGAAGCCTTCCTTGCGGTGCTCAGGTTGGATAGTTAGGTCCTATGTCGCTAAATTTCCCGCTGTTGCTGGTCATCGCCGTGTTTGTCTGCGGCCTGTTGGCGTTGATTGATCTGTTGTTCCTGGCGCCTCGGCGCCGGGCGGCCATTGCCTCTTATCAGGGCAGCGTCAGCCAGCCCGATGGTGTGGTGGTCGAGAAACTCAACAAGGAACCGCTGCTGGTCGAATACGGCAAGTCGTTCTTTCCGGTGCTGTTCATCGTGCTGGTGCTGCGTTCGTTCCTGGTGGAACCGTTCCAGATCCCGTCCGGCTCCATGAAGCCGACCCTGGACGTGGGCGATTTCATCCTGGTGAACAAGTTCTCCTACGGAATCCGCCTGCCGGTGATCGACAAGAAGATCATCGAGGTGGGTGATCCGCAACGCGGCGACGTGATGGTGTTCCGCTTTCCCAGCGACCCTAACGTCAACTACATCAAGCGCGTGGTCGGCCTGCCGGGCGACAAGATCCGCTACACCGCCGACAAGCGCTTGTACGTGAATGGCGAGCTGGTGGCTGAGCAGCTGCTTGGCTCCGAGCCGGGCACCCTGGGCAGCGCCGAGCTCTACCAGGAAAAACTCGGCGAGGTCGAGCACCTGATCCGCAAGGAAATGAGCCGCTACCGCGCCACGCCGGACCATTCGTGGACCGTGCCCGCCGAGCACTATTTTATGATGGGCGACAACCGCGACAACTCCAACGACAGCCGGTACTGGGATGATCCGAACATTCCCAAGGACATGCTGGGCATGGTCCCCGACCGAAATATTGTCGGCAAGGCCTTCGCGGTCTGGATGAGCTGGCCGGAGCCCAAACTCGGACACCTGCCGAACTTCTCGCGGGTTGGCCTGATCAAGTAAACACACACGGCGCTGTTGAACACAGCGCCGAATGCATTTCTGGAGCCTGTACAAGGCGCCAACGATAGTCAGGACGTCATTTTTGAACACAGCGTTAATTGTCCCAAGCCAACGGCGCCTTGCCGACCTGGCGGTGGAATCCAGCCACGAACTCAGCGTGGGTAAACCGTGAGCGTTTCTCTAAGCCGCCTCGAGCGCCAGCTCGGCTACACCTTCAAGGACCCGGAGCTGATGCTCCTGGCCCTCACTCACCGCAGTTTTGCCGGGCGCAACAACGAACGCCTGGAATTCCTCGGTGACGCCATCCTCAATTTCGTCGCCGGCGAGGCGTTGTTCGAGCGCTTCCCGCTGGCCCGCGAAGGCCAGTTGTCGCGTTTGCGCGCACGGCTGGTAAAAGGTGAGACCCTGGCCGTACTGGCCCGTGGTTTCGACTTGGGCGATTATCTGCGCCTGGGCTCCGGCGAGTTGAAAAGCGGCGGTTTTCGTCGCGAGTCGATTCTGGCCGATGCCCTGGAAGCCCTGATCGGTGCGATCTACCTGGATTCGGGCATGGAAAAGGCCCGTGAGCGCGTGCTGGCCTGGCTGACCTCCGAAATCGACAGCCTGACGCTGGTGGACACCAACAAGGATCCGAAAACCCGTTTGCAGGAATTCCTGCAATCGCGCAGTTGCGAGCTGCCGCGCTACGAAGTCGTGGATATCCAGGGCGAGCCGCACTGCCGAACCTTCTTCGTCGAATGCGAAGTGGTCCTACTGAATGAAAAAAGCCGTGGCCAGGGCGTGAGCCGTCGTATCGCCGAACAGGTGGCGGCCGCCGCAGCATTGATCGCCCTGGGCGTGGAGAATGGCAATGACTGATACAACCGTTACCCGTTGCGGCTATGTCGCCATCGTTGGCCGGCCGAACGTGGGCAAGTCCACATTGCTGAACCATATCCTCGGCCAGAAACTGGCGATCACCTCGCGCAAGCCCCAGACCACCCGCCACAATATGCTGGGTATCAAGACCGAGGGCGATGTGCAGGCGATCTACGTCGACACCCCGGGCATGCACAAGGGTGGCGAAAAAGCCCTCAACCGCTACATGAACAAGACCGCTTCGGCGGCGTTGAAAGACGTCGATGTGGTGATCTTCGTAGTCGACCGTACCAAGTGGACCGAAGAAGACCAGATGGTCCTCGAACGCGTCCAGTACGTGACCGGCCCGCTGATCGTGGCCCTGAACAAGACCGATCGCATCGAGGACAAGGCTGAGCTGATGCCGCACCTGACCTGGTTGCAGGAACAGCTGCCCAATGCCCAGATCATCCCGATCTCGGCCCAGCACGGCCATAACCTCGATGCGCTGGAGCGGGTGATTGCCGAGCACCTGCCGGAAAACGATCACTTCTTCCCTGAAGACCAGATCACCGACCGCAGCAGCCGCTTCCTCGCCGCTGAACTGGTGCGCGAGAAAATCATGCGCCAGCTGGGCGCCGAGCTGCCGTACCAGATCACCGTGGAAATCGAGGAGTTCAAGCAGCAGGGCAAGACGCTGCACATCCACGCGTTGATCCTCGTCGAACGTGACGGCCAGAAGAAAATCATCATTGGCGACAAGGGCGAGCGCATCAAGCGCATCGGCACCGAGGCGCGCAAGGACATGGAGCTGCTGTTCGACTCCAAGATCATGCTCAACCTGTGGGTCAAGGTGAAGGGCGGCTGGTCGGATGATGAACGGGCGTTGCGTTCGCTGGGTTACGGCGACTTGTAATCCGTCCGGCAGTACACCACGGACCTTGTGGGAGCGGGCTTGGTGGGAGCAAAGCTTGCTCGCGATACAAGCGACTCGGTTTCAAGAAGACCGCGTTGTGTTCATCGCGGGCAAGCCTTGCTCCCACCAGGCTCGCTCCCACAGTGGTTTCTGGTTGTTGGTAATACTGCGTTTCCTTATTGAGAACTGCGACTTCCATGTCCCCCACCCATCCCATCGCCCAAGCCGCCTACGTCCTGCACTCGCGCGCCTACCGCGAAAGCAGTGCCCTGGTGGATTTTCTCACGCCACAAGGACGGTTGCGGGCGGTGTTGCGCGGGGCGCGAGGCAAGGCCGGGACGCTGGCGCGGCCGTTCGTGCCCCTGGAGGTCGAATTCCGGGGGCGGGGCGAGCTGAAGAATGTCGGGCGCATGGAAAGCGACGGGGTCGCGGCCTGGCTCAACGGCGAAGCCTTGTTCAGCGGTCTGTACCTCAACGAACTGCTGATCCGCCTGTTACCCGCCGAAGATCCCCATCCCGCCGTCTTCGATCACTACGCCGCGACGCTGCTGGCCCTGGCCGAAGGGCGGCCGCTGGAGCCCCTGTTGCGATCCTTCGAGTGGCGGCTGCTGGATGACCTGGGCTACGGTTTCGCCCTCGACGCCGACCTGCACGGCGAGCCCATTGCCGCCGATGGCCTGTACCGCTTGCAAGTGGATGCGGGCCTGGAGCGCGTCTACCTGCTGCAGCCCGGTCTGTTCAACGGCGTCGAGCTGCTGGCCATGGCCGAGGCCGACTGGAGCGCGCCGGGTGCCTTATCCGCGGCCAAGCGTCTGATGCGCCAGGCCTTGGCGGTTCACTTGGGCGGCAAGCCGCTGGTCAGTCGCGAGCTGTTTCGCAAGCCCTGATCAACCCGTATGCTGTGGGCCGAATCTCTGTCCATTCAAGGAGCGCTTTTCGTGAGCACCAGCAATCGCATTCTTCTCGGCGTGAACATCGACCATGTCGCCACCCTGCGCCAGGCCCGCGGTACCCGCTACCCGGATCCGGTCAAGGCCGCACTGGACGCCGAGGAGGCGGGCGCCGACGGCATCACCGTGCACCTGCGCGAAGACCGTCGTCATATCCAGGAACGCGATGTGCTACTGCTCAAGGATGTGTTGCAGACCCGCATGAATTTCGAGATGGGCGTGACCGAAGAAATGATGGCATTCGCCGAGCGCATCCGCCCGGCGCACATCTGCCTGGTCCCGGAAACGCGTCAGGAACTGACCACCGAAGGCGGCCTGGACGTGGCAGGGCAGGAAGCGCGGATCAGGGCGGCGGTGGAGCGGCTGTCGAAAACCGGTGCCGAGGTGTCGTTGTTTATCGATGCCGACGAGCGGCAGATCGAAGCCTCCAAGCGGGTCGGTGCCCCAGCCATCGAACTGCACACCGGCCGCTACGCCGATGCCGAAACTCCCACGGATGTGGCCGATGAGCTGCAACGAGTGGCTGACGGTGTCGCCTTCGGCCTGGCCCAAGGCCTGATCGTCAACGCCGGCCATGGCCTGCACTACCACAACGTCGAAGCCGTGGCGGCCATCAAGGGCGTCAACGAGCTGAACATCGGCCATGCGCTGGTGGCCCATGCGTTGTTTGTCGGGTTCAAGTCGGCGGTGGCGGAAATGAAAGCGCTGATCCTGGCGGCCGCCAGGCCCTGATATCACTGTCAGGCCCCTGTGGGAGCAAGGCTTGCCCGCGATGAAGTGGATGCAGTCCTTCTGATAGACGCGGCGCCTGTATCGCGAGCAAGCTTTGCTCCCACAGCAAGTCCCCACATTCGGCTGGTGTGGTGCCGTCAGAGCTGCGGGCTTTCCTGGTTCGGCTTGCTCTTGTCGACGCCCGGCACATGCAGGTTGCCTTCGGCCACCTGGTTGCCTTCGAGCTGCGGCTGCGTGACCCAGGTCAGAATGTCGTAGTAGCGCCGGATGTTGGCGACGAAGTGCACCGGCTCGCCGCCCCGGGCGTAGCCGTAGTGGGTCTTGCTATACCACTGTTTCTGGGACAGGCGCGGCAGGATCTTCTTCACGTCCAGCCACTTGTTCGGATTCAGCCCTTCCTTGGCCGCCAGTTTGCGGGCGTCGTCCAGATGACCGCTGCCGACGTTATAGGCGGCGAGGGCGAACCAGGTGCGATCCGGCTCCTGGATGCTCTCGTCCAATTGATCCTTCATGTAGGCCAGGTACTTGGCGCCGCCCATGATGCTTTGCTTCGGGTCCAGGCGGTTGGACACGCCCATGGCCTGGGCGGTGTTCTGGGTCAGCATCATCAGGCCGCGCACACCGGTCTTGGACGTGACCGCCGGTTGCCACAGCGATTCCTGGTAGCCGATGGCGGCCAACAGGCGCCAATCGATTTTTTCCTGCTTGGCGTAGGCCTTGAAGTGCTGCTCGTACTTGGGCAACCGTTGCTGCAAATGCTGGGCAAAGGTGGTGGCGCCCATGTAGCCGAGGACATCGACGTGTCCGTAATAGCGGTCTTTCAGGCGTTGCAGGGTGCCGTTCTTCTGCACTTTGTCGAGGTAGGCGTTGATTTCGTTGAGCAGGCTGTTGTCTTCCCCAGGCGCCACCGCCCAGCTCTGGCTGCGGGCATCGCCCAGGTCGAAGGCCACGCGGACGTTGGGGAAGTACACCTGGTTCATCGCCACTTCGTTGGAGTCCACCAGGGTCAGGTCGATCTGGCCCTCATCGACCATGCGCAGCAGGTCGACCACTTCAACGGCGTCGGATTCTTCGTATTCGATGCCCGGATACTGCTGTTTCAGTTGCGCCAGTTGCTCGGCGTGGGTGCTGCCCTTGAGCACCATGATCTTCTTGCCGGCCAGGGCTGCCGCGTCGGTGGGCCGTGACTGGCCGTTGCGGTAGATGACCTGGGGCGTGACTTCCAGGTAGGAATGGGAGAACCGTACCTGTTTCTTGCGCGCCTCGCTGCTGACCAGGCCTGCGGCGGCCAGTACCGGGCCGTTGGGTTTGCCGATCTGGCTGAACAGGTCGTCGAGGTTGTCGGCGGTCTCGATTTTCAGTTCCACACCCAAATCGTCGGCGAAACGCTTCACCAGCTCGTATTCGAAGCCGGTTTCACCGTTGCGATCCTCAAAGTAGGTGGCAGGGCTGTTTCGGGTAACCACCCGCAGCACGCCATCCTCCTTTACGCGCTCCAGTGTGTTGGGTTTCTCAACACAACCACTGAGCACCAGGAAGAGTCCGGTTGCGATCAGCCATCTGGCGTACCGCGGACGCAAAGCCGTTGGGGAAAACATCTGCGCAGTATACGCAAACGGCCCTTACCGCCATATCTCGACAGCGAAAGGCCAGTCTGCTAGCGGTTGCAAAACATGTCTGCAACACAAGCCGGCCGGCGTGTGGCGGGTTTTATGCCGATTAAAAATATTGGTGCTGGCACATTGGAACGGACGTTCGACAAGGGGTTTGGCGTAAAGACCGACATTCGGCCAGCATCGCAGATGCCGTTTCGGGTGCCGTTGCCGACGGTTTAGGCTAGAATGCACGGCCTCAAAGCACACCCCCTTCCCGAGGCTGTCCCGAAGATGTTGATCCTGCGCGGCGCTCCTGCCCTTTCTGCCTTTCGCCACAGCAAACTCCTTGAGCAACTGAGCCAGAAAGTTCCGGCTGTCAGCGGCTTGTATGCTGAATTCGCTCACTTCGCCGAAGTCACCGGCGGTTTGACCGGCGACGAACAGCAGGTGCTCGCGCGCCTTCTGAAATACGGTCCCAGCGTTCCCGTCCAGGAGCCGGCCGGTCGCCTGTTCCTGGTACTGCCGCGCTTCGGCACCATTTCGCCGTGGTCGAGCAAGGCCAGCGACATAGCCCGCAACTGCGGCCTGGCGAAAATCCAGCGCCTGGAGCGCGGCATTGCCTTTTATGTCGCCGGTGAGTTCAGCGAGGCCGAAGCCCGACTGATCGCCGACAGCCTGCATGACCGCATGACCCAGGTCGTTCTGGGCAACCTGGAGCAAGCCTCCGGCCTGTTCAGCCACGCCGAGCCGAAGCCGCTGACCGCCATCGACGTGCTGGGCGGTGGCCGTGCCGCGCTGGAAAAAGCCAACGCCGAGCTGGGCCTGGCCCTGGCCGAAGACGAGATCGACTACCTGGTCAACGCCTTCCAGGGCTTGAAGCGCAACCCTCACGACATCGAACTGATGATGTTTGCCCAGGCCAACTCCGAGCACTGCCGCCACAAGATCTTCAACGCCAGTTGGGACATTGACGGCCAGAGCCAGGAAAAAAGCCTGTTCGGCATGATCAAGAACACCTACCAGATGCACAGCGAAGGCGTTCTGTCCGCTTATAAGGACAACGCTTCGGTGATCGTCGGCAGCGTTGCCGGCCGCTTCTTCCCGAATCCCGAGACTCGCCAGTACGGTGCGGTCCAGGAGCCGGTGCACATTCTGATGAAGGTCGAGACCCACAACCACCCGACCGCGATTGCGCCGTTCCCGGGCGCATCCACCGGTTCCGGTGGCGAGATCCGCGACGAAGGTGCCACCGGTCGCGGCGCCAAGCCCAAGGCTGGCCTGACCGGTTTCACCGTGTCGAACCTGCAGATCCCGGGCTTCGAACAACCGTGGGAAAAACCGTATGGCAAGCCTGAGCGCATCGTCAACGCCCTGGACATCATGATCGAAGGCCCGCTGGGTGGCGCCGCGTTCAACAACGAATTCGGCCGTCCGGCCCTGACCGGCTACTTCCGTACCTTCGAACAATCCATCACCACGCCCCGTGGCGAAGAAGTGCGCGGCTACCACAAGCCGATCATGCTCGCCGGCGGTATGGGTAACATTCGCGCCGAACACGTACAAAAAGGCGAGATCGTGGTCGGCTCCAAGCTGATCGTCCTCGGCGGCCCGGCCATGCTGATCGGCCTGGGCGGCGGCGCGGCGTCCTCCATGGCCACCGGCACCAGCTCGGCGGACCTGGATTTCGCGTCGGTCCAGCGGGAAAACCCGGAAATGGAACGCCGTTGCCAGGAAGTCATCGACCGTTGCTGGCAGTTGGGTGACAAGAACCCGATCAGCTTCATCCACGACGTGGGCGCGGGCGGCCTGTCCAACGCCTTCCCGGAACTGGTCAACGACGGTGGCCGTGGTGGCCGCTTCGAGCTGCGCAATATTCCGAACGACGAGCCGGGCATGGCCCCGCATGAAATCTGGAGCAACGAATCCCAGGAACGTTACGTCCTGGCCGTCGGCCCGGCCGATTTCGAGCGCTTCCAGGCCATCTGCGAGCGCGAGCGCTGCCCGTTCGCCGTGGTCGGCGAAGCCACTGCCGAGCCGCAACTGACCGTCACCGACAGCCACTTCGGCAACAGCCCGGTGGACATGCCACTGGAAGTGCTGCTGGGCAAGGCCCCTCGCATGCACCGTTCGGCCGTTCGCGAAACCGAGCTGGGCGACGATTTCGATCCGTCCACCCTCGACATCGCCGATTCCATCGAACGCGTCCTGCACCACCCGGCCGTGGCGAGCAAGAGCTTCCTGATCACCATCGGTGACCGCACCATCACTGGCCTCGTGGCCCGTGACCAGATGGTCGGCCCATGGCAGGTGCCGGTGGCTGATGTCGCCGTGACCGCCACCAGTTTCGATGTCTACACCGGTGAAGCCATGGCCATGGGCGAGCGCACGCCGCTGGCCCTGCTGGACGCCCCGGCGTCGGGCCGCATGGCGATTGGCGAGGCGCTGACCAACCTCGCGGCCTCGCGCATCGGCAAGATTTCCGATATCAAGCTGTCGGCCAACTGGATGTCCGCCGCCGGCCACCCAGGTGAAGACGCTCGGTTGTACGACACCGTCAAGGCCGTCGGCATGGAGCTGTGCCCGGAGCTGGGCATCACTATTCCGGTGGGCAAGGACTCCATGTCCATGGCCACGCGCTGGAACGAAGACGGCGTGGACAAGAGCGTGACTTCGCCGCTGTCGCTGATCGTGACCGGCTTCGCCCCGGTCACCGACATCCGCCAGACCCTGACCCCGCAACTGCGCATGGACAAGGGCACCACCGACCTGATCCTGATCGACCTGGGCCGTGGCCAGAACCGCATGGGCGCCTCGATCCTGGCCCAGGTGCATGGCAAGCTCGGCAAGCAGGCGCCTGACGTCGACGATGCCGAAGACCTGAAGGCGTTCTTCGCCGTCATCCAGGGCCTCAATGCCGACGGTCATCTGCTGGCCTACCACGACCGTTCCGATGGCGGCCTGCTGACCACCGTGATGGAAATGGCCTTCGCCGGCCACTGCGGCCTGAGCCTGACTCTCGACAGCGTGGCGGAATCCGCCGCCGAGATCCCGGCCATCCTGTTCAACGAGGAACTGGGTGCGGTGATCCAGGTTCGCCAGGACGCCACTCCGGACATCCTCGCCCAGTTCAGCGCGGCAGGCCTGGCCGAGTGCGTCTCGGTGATCGGCCAGCCGATCAATAACGCTCACGTCAACATCACCTTCAATGGCGATACCGTCTTCGAAGGCCAGCGTCGCCTGTTGCAGCGCCAGTGGGCTGAAACCAGCTACCAGATCCAGCGCCTGCGGGACAACGCCGATTGCGCCGATCAGGAGTTCGACGTCCTGCTCGAAGAAGACAACCCGGGCCTGAGCGCCAAGCTCAGCTATGACGTCAACCTGGACGTGGCCGCGCCTTACATCAAGAAAGGCATTCGTCCACAAGTGGCGGTACTGCGTGAGCAGGGCGTCAACGGCCAGGTGGAAATGGCGGCGGCGTTCGACCGTGCCGGTTTCAATGCGATCGACGTGCATATGAGCGATATCCTCGCGGGTCGTGTCGACCTGAACGACTTCAAGGGCATGGTGGCCTGTGGCGGCTTCTCCTACGGTGACGTGCTGGGTGCCGGTGAAGGCTGGGCCAAGTCGGCGCTGTTCAACAGCCGCGCCCGCGATGCGTTCCAGGGCTTCTTCGAGCGTACCGACAGTTTCACGCTGGGTGTATGCAACGGTTGCCAGATGATGTCCAACCTCCACGAACTGATCCCGGGCAGCGAGTTCTGGCCGCATTTCGTGCGTAACCGTTCCGAGCAGTTCGAAGCCCGCGTGGCGATGGTCCAGGTGCAGGAATCGAATTCGATCTTCCTGCAGGGCATGGCCGGTTCGCGCATGCCGATCGCCATCGCCCACGGTGAAGGTCATGCGGAATTCGAAAGCGAAGAGGCGTTGCTCGAAGCCGACCTGTCCGGTTGCGTGTCGCTGCGGTTCGTCGACAACCACGGCAAAGTCACCGAAGCCTACCCGGCCAACCCGAACGGCTCGCCACGCGGGATCACTGGCCTGACCAGCCGCGACGGCCGCGTGACGATCATGATGCCGCACCCGGAGCGGGTCTTCCGCGCGGTGCAGAACTCGTGGCGTTCGGACGACTGGAACGAAGACGCGCCATGGATGCGCATGTTCCGCAACGCTCGCGTCTGGGTGAACTAAAGGCGTGTACAAGCTCTGCTTCTTTGTCCCGGCCAGCCATGTGGAAGAGGTCAAAAGCGCCGTATTCGCTGCCGGTGGCGGAAGGATCGGCGACTATGACCACTGCGCCTGGCAAGTGCTGGGCCTGGGCCAGTTTCGTCCCTTGGATGGCAGCCAGCCGTTCATGGGCGAAGTGGGGCAGGTCGAGCAGGTCGAGGAGTGGAAGGTGGAGCTTGTGGTGGCCGATGAGTTGATTCGTGGGGTGGTGGAGGCCTTGAAACAGAGCCATCCCTACGAGACACCGGCGTATGAGGTGTGGCGGTTGGAGGATCTCTGATCCTGCCCGTTGAAATGAGAAACCCGCTGATTGATTCAGCGGGTTTTTTATTGGGCGAACAAATTGTTGCAGTCAGTGCTGGCCCCATCGCGAGCAGGCTCGCTCCCACAGGGTAGGGTGCAGGTCACGACTTCTATGAGCACCGCAAATCCCTTGTGGGAGCGAGCCTGCTCGCGATGACGCCCGACCAGACAATGACGTCCCGACCTGCGGCGACGCCCGGCCCATCTACTGATGCCGATACTCCAGTCGGCAAACTTCCTTCTCGATACCAATGCACTCGACCGGCTCACCTATCCCTTTCTCGAACCGCCGCGCATTCATCAACAGCCCGCCCTTGATACCCCCGATGAACGCGAAGGCGCCTTCACGGTTGCCGGTGTAGCGCCCGGACAGATCCACTGCCACGCTGTTGGGCCTGACTTCATACACCCAGCCCCCGTTTTCCGCTTCCGTGACGGCCCAGATCTTGGCGTCGCTATAGTCGCGGAACGCCATGACGAGTGATCGCGCAAGAGAGGACTCCGGGTGGGACGCCAGGCGCAAATCAGGTGGCAAGGAATTCCAGCTTCGCAAGCCTTGGGCCAGCGCATCTGCACCCTGTACCGGATTGATCTTCACAGAACCCACCGCCCACAGAGGCTGCTTGTTCGTGACCCAGGCCAGCCCTTCGACAGGCACGAGCTTGCTCCAATCTATGGGGGTCGCGGCAATCTCCTGCATCGTCTCGTGGCCAGTGGGTTCATGGTAATCCGGGTTCGCGACGCAGTCGTGCGGGTCGGTTTTCTTGCAGGCCTGCTTGATAAAGCTCCCCTTGACCCCGCCTGGATAGCTGATCTCTTCCTCGGCGGGAATGGGCCCGCCCGATTTCACCTGGTCGATGCCGTGGGGTGCCTTGAACTCGAACACCCACTCCTTGGCGAATTTCTGGGCGATCTCTTGGCTGCGGGTCGTACTGCTGTAGACCGACCGCGGAGCGCCAGCCCCATGAGCGAACCAGTCGTACATCCATGTATTCACGGGGAAGGCGACGGATTTAGGCAGGAGCCCTTGCTGGAACGCTTCCAGCCCTTGGCTGGTGGTGTCGCCCCGATAGAGTGTGTCCATGTCGGTCCGCCAGCGCAGGGAGGGGGTGGTCGCACGGATGTCTACGCTGGCGTCTGCCGTGACCTGAAGCCAGGCCTGGTACCAGGGATCCTCGTTCCGCGCGGAATCCTGGGCAGTTGCCCACGCATAAGGGCCGGGCTGCCAGGCGCTTGTAAGTACCACCGCGACAGTCGCCGCCCGTATGAAAGTGCTTTTCCTAGTCATGATTGAATGCCTCAGCTGGAACGAGGAGCCAGTCGAATCACATACGTCATGACTGCCTATTCTTCGACGTGACGGGGTTGATGATCGATGGCGGTGGGAGGGCGCCGCTGGGCTGCGCCTCGGTCCACCGCGTGAATTCTGAGAATAGATAACGACAGGTTGGTCAGTCGTCTTTTTGGATCCGATCTTGTAACAAGCTTCTCCGGCGGAGATCGCTAGAGGGATTGCGCGCAGGTTTTCCGGTTGTTCAGCATTGCCCTTAGCGCTTCGCTCATTGCAGTGGCCTGATTTCCCACCAATACATGCCAGATGCCGTCTTCCATCTGGCTGACACCCTGGCAACCCAAGGCTTTCAGATCCGCTTCGGATAACCGTCGGGCGTCATCGAGCTGCACCCGCAGCCGCGTCTGGGCGACGCATTCCAAGGCCAGCACATTGTCTTTGCCGCCCAGTGCGTTCAGCCATTGACCGACCTGCTCGGTGCCAAGCGAGGCCGGCTCGGCCTGCACCGGTTCACTCACCGGCTTGTCGATCGAGGCGGTCATAGGCAAGGCCAGGCGGATTTCATCGGCAATGCTATCGGCCATCGGCCCCACCACCACCTGTAGGCTGCCGCCGTTGCCGGGGCGCACCACGGCCATGGCGCCCAGAGCCTTGAGTTGCGCATCGGAGGCCTTGTTGCGATCGACCATGTCCAGTCGCAGGCGCGTGGTGCAGGCGCCGACGGTGATCAGGTTGTCGGCGCCGCCGAGTGCTGCGATATAGGCCCCGGCTCGCTCATTCTGGGTAAAGACCGGTTTGTCTGCGGTCGGGACGTCTTCACGACCGGGAGTCTTCAGGTCGAAGCGGCGGATGCAGAAGTCGAACACGGTGTAGTAGATCACCGCGTAGGCCAGGCCTACCGGCACCACCAGCCAGCCGTTGTTCGATTTGCCCCAGCCCAGGACCATGTCGATGAAGCCGCCGGAGAAAGTAAAGCCCAGACGGATGTTCAGCCAGTCGGTAATCGCCATCGACAGCCCGGTGAGCAAGGCATGCAACAGGAACAGCAGCGGCGCGAGGAACATGAAGGCGAACTCCACCGGCTCGGTGACCCCGGTGAGAAACGACGTCAGCGCCATGGACAACAGGATTCCGCCCATGACTTTGCGCCGCTGGGGCAGGGCGTTGCGGTACATCGCCAGGCACGCGGCGGGCAGGCCGAAGAGCATCACCGGGAACATGCCGGTCATGAACTGGCCGCCGTTGGGGTCGCCGGCAAAATAGCGGGTCAGGTCGCCGGTCACCACCGCACCGGTGTGCGGGTCGGTGAAGCTGCCGAAGATGAACCAGGCCATGTTGTTGAGGATGTGGTGCAGGCCGGTGACGATCAGCAGCCGGTTGAACACCCCGAATACGAATGCCCCCACGCTGCCGCTCTCCATCAACAGCGCACCGAAGCTGTTGATGCCCTGCTGGATCGGCGGCCAGATCAGGCCGAACACCACTCCCAGGCCCACCGCGCTGAAGCCGGTGACGATCGGCACGAAGCGTCGGCCGCCAAAGAACGCCAGGTACTCCGGCAGCTTGATGTCCTTGAATCGGTTGTACAGTGCCCCCGCAAGCAGGCCACTGATGATCCCGGCGAGCATGCCCATGTTGATGCTGGCGTCGAGCACCTTCAGCGTGGCGATCATCACCAGATAACCGATGGCCCCGGCCAACCCCGCCGTACCGTTATTGTCCCGGGCGAAGCCCACGGCGATGCCGATGGCGAAGATCATCGCCAGGTTGGCGAAAATCGCCTGCCCGGCATCATGGATGATGGCGATGTTCAGAAGATCGGTGTCGCCCAGGCGCAGCAACAGGCCGGCGATCGGCAGGATTGCGATGGGCAGCATCAGCGCCCGGCCGAGACGTTGCAGTCCTTCGATGAAATGCTGGTACATGGCGGTTCTCCTTGTTGTTCTTCGACGTACTCAGCCCAGGGGCCAGTGTTGATGACAGGCCTGGCGCACGGCAGCGGCACTGCCCAGGCCCAGCAATTCGGCGCTGAGGCAGGCGCACTTGACGGCATCGAGGTCGCGCACCCGCGCCTTGATCTCGCCGATCTGCGCCGGGCTCACCGACAGTTCGCGCACGCCCAGCCCCACCAGCACCGGCGTCGCCAACGGATCGGAGGCCAGGGCGCCGCACACGCCGATCCAGCGCCCATGCCGGGCCGCGCCGGCGCAGGCCTGGGCGATCAGCCGCAGCAATGCCGGGTGCAGGGCATCGACCCGGGCGGCGAGGCCGGCGTGGTCGCGGTCCATGGCAAGGGTGTACTGCGAGAGGTCGTTGGTGCCGATGGACAGGAAGTCCGCATGCTCGGCCAGTTGTTCGGCCAGCAAGGCGGCGGCCGGCACTTCGATCATCACCCCCAGTTGCGGCCGTTCGCTCAAGCCCAACTCGCTGGCCAATGCATCCAGGCGCTGGCGGATGTGCAGCAGTTCGCCGACTTCGGTGACCATCGGCAACAGGATCCGGCAACGGTCCAGCGGACGGGTTTGCAACAACGCGCGCAGTTGCTGGTCGAGCAATTCCGGGCGCACCTGAGCCAGGCGAATACCCCGCAGGCCCAGCACCGGGTTGGCTTCGCTCGGCAGTGGCAGGTAGTCCAGTTGTTTATCGCCGCCGACATCGATGGTGCGGATGATCACCGGCTTGTCGCCCATGGCGTCGAGCACGGCTTGGTAGCTTTGGCGCTGTTCTGCTTCGTCCGGGGCGGTGTGGCGGTCAACGAAAAGGAATTCGGTGCGCAACAGTCCCACACCGTCGGCGCCGTTAGCCAAGGCCTCGGCCGCATCGGCGCTGGAGGCGACGTTGGCCGCCACTTCGACCGTCACGCCATCAACGGTGCGGGCCGGGGTGTGGGCCAGGGCTTGTTGTTGAGCGCGGCGGGCGGCTCGCTGGGCGTGCGCCTGTTGCACCTGGGTCATGCGCTCGGCGGTGGGGTGTAGTTCGAGACGGCCTTCGTCGGCGTCCAGTACCACCGACTGGCCTTGTTCCTGTTCCAACAGTGCAGCGCCCAGCGCTACCAGGCACGGGATACCTTTGCCTCGGGCCAGGATGGCCACGTGAGAGGTGGCGCCGCCCTCGACCATGCACACACCGGCCACGCCTTGGGCGCTGAGTTGCAGCAGGTCCGACGGGGTCAGTTCCTGGGCCGCGACAATCGCGCCCGCCGGCACGTCGAATTGCCAGGTTTCCCCCAGCAATGCCCGCAGGACCCGCTGGCGCAGGTCACGCAGGTCGTTGGCGCGCTCGGCCAGCAGCGTGCTGCCCAATTGCTCCAGTACCCGGCATTGCGCTTCGATGGATTGGCTCCAGGCGTGGGTCGCGGCGCTGCCCTGTTCGATGCAGAGGTGAGCGGCGTCCAGCAAGACAGGGTCTTCCAACAGCGCCAGATGGGCGCTGAAAATCGCTTCTTCGTCGCTGTTGCGCCGGGCCTTGGCGTGGTTCAGGGTGAGATGGATGTCACAGGTGACGTGCGCCAAGGCACGGCTCAGGTGCTGGCGCTGTTCCTCGACGTCGTGACCGCCCGCATCTTCGGGCAACTGAATGCCATTCAACCGAACCAGCGGCCCGGCCACCAGGCCGGGGGCGGCACATACGCCGTGCAGCACGCCGTCTTCGGCGGGACGAGGCTGTGCTTTGAATGCAGGCGCAGCGGCGTGGGTCTCTTCGGCCAGGGCGGTGGACAGGGTTGTCAGCAATGCTTGCAGCGCCGCTTCGGCATCGTTGCCACGGCAACTGACCTGCACTTCTGCCTGCTCGGTGATTGCCAGGCCCATCATCCCCATCAGGCTGTCGCAGGAGGCCGACTTGCCGCCGAAATGCAGCTGCGAGCGACTCTTGAAACCCTGGGCGGTCTGGCGCACCAGCGCCGCCGGTCGCGCATGCAGGCCACCGCGATGGGCGATGCGGATCTGGCCGAAGACCTCGATGCCGGCCTCTTGATTCTCGTCCGATGACGAGCCAGTAGCCGTGGCGACGATATGCAGCAGCGGCTCGCCGACTTTCACCCCCTTGAGCGTGACGGGGCGCGCCTGGAAGTGCTCGCCATTGGTGATGACCAACAGGCTGACCAGGCTCTTGCAGCGCCGCGCCACTTTGTCCACGTCATAACGCAGCAGGGGCTGGCCGTTACTGACCCGCGCGCCTTCCTTGACCAGCATGGAAAACCCCTCGCCGCGCAGCTCGACGGTGTCCAGCCCCAGGTGCAACAGCAGTTCGGCGCCGTTGTCGGCCCGCAGGGTCACGGCATGGCTGGTGCGGGCGACATGGATCACCTCGCCGTCGCAGGGCGCGTAGAGGGTGTCGTTCAGCGGATCAATGGCGATCCCGTCACCCATGGCGCCGCTGGCGAACACCGCGTCCGGGACATTGGCGAGGGTGAGCACCGGGCCGCTGAGCGGGGCGCTGAGGGTCAACTCTTTATTATTGTTGGGCATGGCGCGCTCTCATCAGGCTGTCATTAATCAGTGCGTACGGGTGACTTTGCTCAGGTGCCGCGGTTGGTCGGGGTTCAGGCCTCGGGCCACGGAGAGGTGGGCGGCCATCCCGTAAAAGCTCTGGATCGCCAGGATCGGGTCCAGGGCCGGGTGTTCGGCGCGGGTCAGGGTCAGGTCGCGTTCGGCGATGTCATCGGGCGCCGCCAGCAAGACCCGGGCGCCACGCTGGCGCATGTCGGCGGCCAGGCTCAACACGCCGGCCTGCTCGGCGCCGCGAGGAGCGAACACCAGCAGCGGGTAGTTTTCATCGATCAGCGCCATCGGCCCGTGACGTACCTCGGCGCTGCTGAAGGCTTCGGCCTGGATCGCCGAGGTTTCCTTGAACTTGAGCGCCGCTTCCTGGGCGATGGCGAACCCGGCGCCACGGCCGATCACCATCAACCGCTGACAGGAGCGCAGGGCCTCGACGGCGGCACTCCAATCCTGACGGACGGCTTCGCGCAAACCTTCGGGCAGGGCGCTGCCGGCCTCCAGTAGTTCGACGTCGTCCTTCCACTGGGCCACCAGCCGTGCGCTGGCGCTGAGGGTGGCGATAAAACTCTTGGTGGCAGCGACGCTGCTTTCGACGCCGGCGCACAGCGGCACGCTGAACTCACATGCTGCCTCCAGGGGCGAATCGAGCGCATTGACCAGGGCCACGCTCAAGGCGCCGCGCTTGCGTAGCAGGCGCAGGCTGTTCACCAGGTCCGGGCTCTGTCCCGACTGGGAAAAACCGAACGCCACCTGACCGCTGACCTTGAGCGGTGCCTGCTGCATGGTCACCACCGACATCGGCAGCGACGCCACCGGCAAGCCCAGTTGCTGCATGGTCAGGTAGGCGAAGTAGCTGGCGGCATGGTCGGAGCTGCCTCGGGCGATGGTCATCGCCACTTGCGGCGGCTGACGGCGCAGGCGTCCGGCGATTTCCTGCAGGGCCGGGTCCAGTTGTTGCAACTGGCGTTCGACGGCTTCACAGGCGGCGAGGGCCTCTTCAAGCATTTTGGAAGTCAATGGCTTCTCCTTCGACCATCACGTCGGTCAGGGTCAGGGAACGGTCAAGGCGCACACAGTCGGCCCAGGCGCCCGGTTGCAGGCGTCCACGCTCGGGCAGGCCGAGGTAGTCGGCAGGGAACTGGGAGAGGCGTTGCGAGGCTTCGGCGATGGGCAGGCCGATCTTCACCAGGTTGCGCAGGGCCTGGTCCATGGTCAGGGTGCTGCCGGCCAGGGTGCCATCGGCCAATCGCACGCCGCCCAGGCATTTGGTCACGGTGTGGCTGCCCAGCTTGTACTCGCCGTCGGGCATGCCGGCGGCGGCGGTGGAGTCGGTGACACAGTACAGGCACGGGATCGCGCGCAAGGCCACGCGCATGGCGCCGGGGTGCACGTGCAGCAGGTCCGGGATCAGCTCGGCATAGCGGGCGTGGGCCAGCGCCGCGCCGACAATCCCCGGCTCGCGGTGATGCAGCGGGCTCATGGCGTTATACAGATGGGTGAAGCTGCTGGCGCCGGCGGCCAGTGCGGCGACGCCTTCTTCGTAGCTGCCCAGGGTATGGCCGATCTGCATGCGCACGCCACGGGCACTGAGGGCGCGGATCAAGGCATCGTGGCCGGCGATTTCCGGGGCGATGGTGATCACCCGGATCGGCGCCAGGGCCAGATAACCTTCCACTTCGGCCATCAACGCGGTGTGGGCGAAGTTCGGTTGCGCGCCGAGTTTGCCGGGGTTGATGTAGGGACCTTCCAGATGCACGCCGAGCATCCGGGCGCTGCCGTGCTGCCGTTGCTCACAGAACTCGCCCAGGGCCTTGAGCACGCGGGTGATCTCTTCGCCCGGTGCGGTCATGGTGGTCGCCAGCAGTGATGTCGTGCCGAAGCGCACGTGGGTGCGGGCGATGGTATCGAACGCCGGGGCGCCTTCCATGATGTCCTTGCCGCCGCCCCCGTGGACATGCAGGTCGATGAAGCCGGGCAGCAGGTAGGGCAAGTCATTGCTCGCTGGATCGCAAGGCTGGCCTTCGACGGACACGACCTTGCCGTGGGCGTGGATCAGCCGGCCGCGAACCCAGCCGTGGGCGGTGAGGATGTTGTCTTCGGACATGGGCAGTCTCTGATGTCTGGGGAGGCAGCGCTGTTAGCGCCGGAGCTCGGCGACAAAGTCGTAGTAATCGTTGCGGCAATAGGTGTCGGTGACCTCGATGGGCGTGTTGTCCTCCAGGTAGCCGACCCGCGTCATCAACAGCATGGCGGTGCCGGGGGCGATGCCCACCAGGGCGGCGAATTCGTCCGAGGCGTTGATGGCCTGGATGTGCTGCAGGGCGCGCACCACCGGTTTGCCGATGCTGTCGAGAAATTCGTAGAGCGAAGCACCAATGGCCTGGGGTTTGGGGATGATGGCGGCGGGCAGGGTGCTCATCTCGATGGCCATGACCGTGTCGTCGGCCTTGCGCAGGCGCTTGAGCCGCGCGACTTTGTCGGTGGGGGACAGGCCCAGGCGGATCAGTTCTTCGTGGGTGGGTGGGGTGATTTCCCGTTCCAGCCACTGGGAACCGGGCACGAAACCCTTGAGCCGCAACATCTCGCTGAACCCGCTGAGGCGTGACAGCGGTTGTTCCAGGCGCGGGGTGATGAACGTGCCCGAGCCTTGGTTGCGGCGGATCAGGCCTTGGTCGAATAACACTTCCAATGCCTTGCGGGCGGTGACCCGGGAAATACCGAGTTGTTCGCTCAAGCTGCGTTCGGACGGCATGGCTTGTTCGGCTTTCCATTGGCCGGCGTGGATCGCGGCTTCCAGGTTGCGGGCCAGTTGCAGGTACAGCGGTGTGGCTTGGGTGTCGTCGGGGCGCAGGGCCAGGATGTCGTTCATGGGGTTTCCGATGCGGTTGTTGGGGTGTTGTCGCTCGGTGATGGGGTGGAAATTAATACCACTTGAATACCACGTCAATGAGGGTGGCCTTTGGGTTTCTGGGATTGTCGGGGGGATTTTTTGGAGTGGATTTCAAGTGGTATTACTTTTGGTCGTTTTGGTGAAAGAGGACCGTAGCTGCTAAGGGGGGCTTTGGGGGAAGTGGTATTTGCGCTTTGGTGATAGGGGCTGGTTGGATTTATTTTTTTATGCCGACCGGCGGTTGGGTTGGGTTGAGGTGTGGTGTGTATATCCGTTGCTGCGGTAACGGCCACTGGTGGTTCCGCCCTTACGGCGGGTTACTTTGGCAAACGCCCCAAAGTAACCAAAGGTCTGTGCCCCACCACTCGGCACCTCGCCTAGGCTCGGTGTGCCCTCACTCCGGCATTGCTCCGTGGGCCCGCCGCGAAGGGCCATCCATGGCCCAGCGCGGCTAACCCGGCATCCATGCCGGGTTGCCCACTACGCAATACCTGCGTTCGGCCAGCGTGGTTAACGGGGCGCGAAGATCAAAAGCAAAAGCAAAGCAAAGCGAAAGCAAGGCGGCCTTGCAGCCGACCTGCTTTTTGAGCACACGCGTTCCCCTGTGGGAGCGAGCCTGCTCGCGATGGCGTCGGTTCATGCAGCACTTTTCAAACTGGCCCACCGCTATCGCGAGCAGGCTCGCTCCCACAATTGATCGGGGACAGCGGAAAAAGATAGGTCGCCTTCGCGAGCAAGCTTTGCTCCCACAAGTGGATTCAGGTACAGCCGGAAAAGTCAGGCCGGCCACTAGGCCGCCTCGCTTTTGCTTTTGCTTTTGCTTTTGCTTTTGCTTTTGCTCTTGATCTTGATCTTAGACGCCCCGTAAACCACAAGGGCCGAACGCAGGCGTTGCGTAGTGGGCAATCCGGCATGGATGCCGGATTAGCCGCGCTGGGCCATGGATGGCCCTTCGCGGCGGGCCCACGGAGCAACGCCGGAGTGAGGGAGCACCTCGCCTTGGCGAGGTGCCCAGTGGTGGGGCAAAGCGCTTTTGGTTACTTTTGGCGCTCTTCCAAAAGTGACCCGCCGTAAGGGCGGAACTGCCAGTGGCCGTTACCGAAGAAACGGATATACACACCTACTGGCATTTGCAGGCGATTGAAATCATCAGCGATCTATCGCGCGGTCTGTCAGACGCACCGAAGTTTCCGACAAGTTTTTCAGGTTGTCCCTCGGAAGCGGTGGCTCTAGCCTGTGGGTGTCGCTGCCAATTCAGCGACCGGATTTGACCGTCCGAGAATCTAGACGCGCCAGCGTTCCAAGACCTAGTTCAGGCGTTTTTCTTCCGTCTGAGGTATCGTGTCGCGGCAGCTGTGCGTGGGACGTCTTCGGACGTGCCGGATTCCTGATTCCCGGTCGGTCAACCCGCGTACAGCTGCCACTTTTTGTTTGACCGCAGAAGGTTGGTAGCTCCACCGAATCAGGAGCTGCACATGATCAAAGAAACCCCAAACCCTCCAAAACCCACCTCCACCTTCCCCTACGGTGACTACGCCCCCGAAAAACTCCAGGAGGCCGGCGACCGTGCGCTGGACTACTACCTCAAGCCTGACGACAGCGACCCAGCCCCCGAACCCACATCGCAGCTGTTCATCGTCGCAGACAGCGTCGACACCGAAGTCCTGCTAGCCAACCTCAGCGAAACCCTGGCCTCGGCCAATGCCATGCTCAGCGACCTGGCCTTCGACCTCGACGGATCGCGGCGGCATGTGGCGCTGGGGGTGGCGCAGATGATTGAGTTGGGCGCGCTGTTGGCGGACAAGGCGCTGGATCGGGTGGAGCTACGGGCTTGATGGCGTAAGGGCCGGCGCCATCGCGAGCAGGCTCAGATGTGTGGCCCCCCTGTGGCGAGGGGATTCATCCCCGCTGGGGCGCGCAGCGGCCCCAAAGCAAGCGACTCAATCTGCCTGACGCACCGGGTTGTTTGGCTTTAGGGCCGCTGCGCAGCTCAGCGGGGATGAATCCCCTCGCCACAAAAGCTTACATGTCGCAACAAGGCTTCCATGCCTCAACAAGCGCTTGCCGCATAAGGGACAGACGCTACGGCCGAATCTCGATCATCGTGCCATCCGGCACCAGGTTCCAGACTTCGCGCATGTCGACGTTGCGCATGGCAATGCAGCCATCGGTCCAGTCCAGGGTGTGGAACAGCTGTTCAGGGGTTTCTTCGGAATCAGGCGTGCCGTGGATCATGATCATGCTCCCAGGTTCTACACCTTCGCGTCGGGCGCGGGCGGCGTCGCTGATGTTGGGGTAGGAGATGTGCATCGACAGGTAGAAACGGTCGCTGACCTTGCGCCAGTCGATCCAATAGAAACCTTCAGGGGTGCGCTTGTCGCCCTGGATCAGTTTGGGGCCTTTCTTGGCGCCCTTGCCGAGGGAAATACGGTAGGTCTTGAGTGGTTTGCCGTCGTTGATCAATTGCAATTGATGGGCGGACTTGAGCACCAGCACTTTTTCGATGACCTTGCCGTCATAGGTTCCCACCGCAGAAGCCTGGGACACAGCAGCGAACGACAAGCAGAACAGCACAAGCAACCAGCGCATTGAAACGGTATCCCTAAAGGTCGTGACGATATGGTTTTTCAGGTCTTGGCAGGCTGAGCCAGTGGCGGGATCGATTCGGATCGCACCGGGTAATGCTCGGTTCGTCGATCAGCATAGAAGTATTCCAGGGTCCGGCCCACTGTGCGAAAAGCCAGTTCGTCCCAGGGAATGTCCGCTTCTTCGAACAGTTTCACTTCCAGGCTCTCGGGGCCGGCGGCGAAGTTCTCATCCACCAGCTCGGCACGGAAGAATACATGCACCTGGCTGATGTGCGGTACGTCGATCAACGTATAGATGCTTAAATTCCGTACCCGGGCGCAGGCTTCCTCGGCGGTTTCGCGTTCGGCGGCCTGTTCGACGGTTTCACCGTTTTCCATGAAGCCCGCCGGCAGCGTCCAGTAGCCGCGTCGCGGCTCGATGGCGCGTCGACACAGCAGCACTTTGCTGCCCCAGGTCGGTACGCAACCGGCCACGATGTTGGGGTTCTGGTAGTGGATGGTGTGGCAGGTGTCGCAGACAAAGCGCAGGCGCGAGTCGCCTTCGGGTATGCGCTGGATCACCGGGTTACCGCACTGGCTGCAGAATTTCATGCTTGGGTTCCTGAATGCTGCGCCTATCTTGGCGTGCGGGACGGGTGTCGGCAAGTTGTCGTTTCGCGACACGACGTGGTCCGGGGGTTGGGCGGCTTGAACGATTGGTGCATGATGCAAGGCAGCGAATGAATCGAGAAGTCTCATGCTGGACGAGCTACTGCATCGAGTAAGCAACCATACCCCGCGTGATCTGCAGGCCGACCGACGTTTCCCTGAAGCCGCGGTGCTGGTGCCGATCACCCGCAGTGACGAGCCGGAACTGGTACTGACCTTGCGCGCCAGCGGGCTCTCGACCCATGGCGGCGAAGTGGCCTTTCCCGGCGGGCGACGTGACCCGGAGGACCCGGACCTGGTGTTCACCGCCCTGCGCGAGGCCGAAGAAGAAATCGGCCTGCCCCCCGGCCTGGTGGAAGTGATCGGCCCCCTCAGCCCGTTGATTTCGTTGCATGGCATCAAGGTCACGCCCTATGTCGGGGTGATTCCGGATTTCGTCGAGTATCAGGCCAACGATGCCGAGATCGCCGCGGTCTTCAATGTACCGCTGGACTTTTTCCGCAAGGATCCCCGCGAACACACCCATCGCATCGATTACCAGGGCTGCAGCTGGTACGTGCCCAGCTACCGTTTTGGCGAGTACAAGATCTGGGGCCTGACGGCGATCATGATCGTCGAGCTGGTGAACCTGCTGTTCGACGCCGGCATTGACCTGCACAAACCACCCAGAAGCTTCATCAATACCTGAGCCCGAGGATCCTCATGAAATACCGCCTGGGCGATGCCCGTGTCGAAACCCACCCACAGAGCTGGGTCGCCCCCAACGCCACGCTGGTGGGCAAGGTCCGCCTCGAAGAAGGCGCCAGTGTCTGGTTCAACGCCGTGCTGCGCGGCGATAACGAGTTGATCCTGATCGGCAAGGACAGCAACGTGCAGGACGGCACGGTGATGCACACCGACATGGGTTTTCCACTGACCATCGGCACCGGTGTGACCATTGGCCATAACGCCATGCTCCACGGTTGCACGGTGGGGGATTACAGCCTCATCGGCATCAATGCGGTGATTCTCAACGGCGCGAAGATCGGCAAGAACTGCATCATCGGCGCCAATGCGTTGATCGGCGAAAACAAGGAAATCCCCGACGGTTCGCTGGTGATGGGCTCACCTGGCAAGGTCGTCCGGGAGTTGACCGAGGCCCAGAAGAAGATGCTCGAGGCCAGTGCGGCGCATTACGTCCACAACGCGCAGCGCTATGCCCGCGACCTGGCCGAGCAGACATCATGAACGCCCCCGAACGCCCGGTGCCTTCGCCCTGCGTGAGCATCTGCTCGCTGGACGATGACGACGTCTGCACCGGCTGCCAGCGCACCGTGTCCGAGATCACCCGTTGGCGCAGCATGGACAACGATGAGCGGCGTAGCGTATTGGCGTTGTGTCATGAGCGGGCGAAGGCCAGTGGGTTGGTGTGGATGTTGCCGGGGAGGTCTTGAGTACAAGTCCTCTGTGGCAGTCTTCTAATACCGCTGCCCCATCCACCGATCCAATCCCACCACTCCCAGCGCAATTCCGACAAACCCCAGCAATATCCCTCCGGCATTGATGAACACCTGTGGATAACCCAGGCTAGCGACGTCGATGAAAGGGTAGGGGTACGCCCCCAGGAAACTCCCCCGCAACAGGACATGGGCGAAGTACACCACGGGGTAAATCACCCAAAGGCCGATATGCCACAGGCGCAGGGTGCCTTTGGGCACGCACCGCCACCAATAGGCGATGAACAGCAGTGGCATCACGTCGTGCAACAATTCGTCGGCGACGAATTGCCAGCCTTCGGGTTGCCAAAGATGGCGCAGCAACAGGTTATAGGCCAGGCCGACCAGGGCGATGCTCACGGCGATACCGCTGCTGACGGCGGGCCGCAGGAACCAGCGCCGGGCGGCCGATTCGCGGCGGGTCACTTCGCACGTCAGCACCACGGCCACCCATGTATTGGTCAACACCGTGAAGAAGCTGAAGGCATTCACCAGGCCGCCCAGCAGGCTCGCGCCCAGTTCCCACCGCCCCAGCAGAATCAGATACAGCTGGATGCTCAATCCCGCCCAGCCCAGCAGCGCCGCCACGGATACGAAGCGCTGTCGAATGTTCATGGTTCAGACCGGCCGCTTGGTACGCATCAGCTTGATATACAACCGCTCGACTTTCTCCCGCGCCCACGGTGTCTTGCGCAGGAAGGTCAGGCTCGACTTGATGCTCGGGTCGCTCTTGAAGCACCGGATATCGATGCGTTCGGCCAGCCCCGACCACTCGTAGTGCTGCACCAGAGCGTTAAGGATCTGCTCCAGCGTCACGCCGTGCAGGGGGTTGTTGTGCTGTTCGGTCATGGAGGTATTTGCGTGAAGAGGAATAAGCCGCGCACCTTATCCGAGGCGCCCATGTGTTGGAAGTCTAGTGGCAACACTGTTACCGGATTCGAAAAGATTCATGTCGGTAAAAGCGCTTTCTCTATCGGAGGCGGGACCTTATTCTTGCGCCCTCTGCTGAAACGGTTTTTCTGGCGTATCAGGATTTTAAAAGATAGCGCTGTCTTGCCTTGTAACCTCATGTGAGAGCGAGCCTGCTCGCGATTGCGGCGTCACTTTCAACATGCCTGTTGGCAGACCCACCGCTATCGCGAGCAGGCTCGCTCCCACAACGGGCTGCCAATAACGGGTCAGCTTTTTACTGAACCATGCCTTCGCAGGATCGTCATCTACAGTGATTACTTGCGCGGGACTCCTTAAATATCACGGAGAATCACACTATGAGCACTGAAGGTGCTTTGAATCGAAGCCGTCTGCTACCGAGTCTGCTCGGCATTCTGCTTCTATTGATGGGCCTGGCCCTGTTGGCCGGCGGGGTCAAGCTGAGCACGCTTGGCGGTTCGTGGTATTACCTGCTGGCCGGTATCGGTCTGGCATTGACCGGCGTGCTGCTGATCATGGCCCGTCACGCGGCCCTGGGGCTGTACGCGCTGGTGCTGTTCGCCAGTACGGTATGGGCCCTGTGGGAAGTGGGCCTGGACTGGTGGCAACTGGTGCCGCGCCTGGCGCTGCTGTTCGCCTTGGGCATTGTCCTGTTGTTGCCATGGTTCCGCCGTCCGCTGCTGACGGCCGATGCGTCCCCCATGGGTACTCGTGCTCTGGGCGCCGCGGTGGTCATCGCCGGTGTCGCGGCACTGGCCAGCCAGTTCACCAACCCGGGTGAAATCAAGGGGCAACTGGACCGTGACAACGTAGCTGGCATGGCCAACACCGCACCGGCAATGCCGGACGGCGACTGGAACTCCTATGGCCGCAGTGCCCATGGCGACCGTTATTCGCCGCTGGCGCAGATCACGCCGCAGAACGTCAGCAAGCTGGTACCGGCCTGGACCTATCGCACCGGCGACCTGCCGGGACCGAACGACCCGGGCGAGACCACCGCTGAAAACACCCCGTTGAAAGTCAACGGCATGCTCTACGTGTGCACCCCTCACAGCCAGGTGATTGCCCTGGAGCCTGAGACCGGCAAGGAAATCTGGCGTTTCGATCCGAAGCTTTCCACGCAGAAGGCGGAAAACTTCAAGGGTTGGGCCCATATGACCTGCCGTGGCGTGAGCTATCACGATGACGCCGCGTACACCTCTGCCGAGCAGAGCCCCACCGGTACTGCCAGCACCACGCCGGCCAGCACCGTGTGCCCGCGCCGGATCTTCCTGCCGACCGCCGACACCCGCCTGATCGCCCTCAATGCCGACACCGGCAAGATGTGCGAAGACTTCGGTGACAAAGGCCAGGTCGACCTGAGCGCCAACATCGGTGGCTTCACCGCGGGTGGTTACTACTCCACCTCGCCTCCGGCCGTCACCCAGAACCTGGTGGTGATCGGCGGTCACGTCACCGACAACGTTTCCACCGACGAGCCCAGCGGTGTTATCCGCGCCTACGACGTGCACACCGGCAAGCTGGTGTGGAACTGGGACAGCGGCAAGCCGGACGACACTACGCCGATTGCCGAGGGCCAGACCTACACCCGCAACTCGCCGAACATGTGGTCCATGTTCAGCGTCGATGAAAAACTCGGCATGCTCTACTTGCCGATGGGCAACCAGACCCCCGACCAGTTCGGTGGCCTGCGTACCCCGGAATCGGAAAAATACTCCGCCGGCCTGACCGCGCTGGACATTGCCACCGGCAAGGTGCGCTGGTACTTCCAGTTTACCCACCACGACTTGTGGGACATGGACGTCGGCGGTCAACCGACCCTGATGGACATGAAAACCGCCGACGGCGTGAAGCCGGCGGTACTGGCTTCGACCAAGCAGGGCAGCATCTACGTGCTGGACCGCAGCAACGGCCAGCCGATCATCCCGATCAAGGAGATCCCGGTGCCGCAAGGCGCGGTGGAAGGTGACCACACCTCGCCGACCCAGCCGATGTCCGACCTGAACTTCGTGCCGCCGGTCCTCAAGGAACGCGACATGTGGGGCGTGACCCCGTTCGACCAGATGCTCTGCCGGATCGACTTCAAGTCGCTGCGCTATGACGGCATGTACACGCCACCGTCGCTGCAGGGTTCCATCGTTTACCCGGGCAACTTCGGGGTGTTCGACTGGGGCGGCATCTCGGTTGACCCGGTGCGCCAGATCGCTTTCGTCAACCCGAGCTACATGGCGTTCAAGTCGAAGCTGGTACCGGCGGCCGACGTGGCCGGTGGTCCGGGTCGCAAGAGCGAAACCGAAGGTGTACAGCCGAACAAGGGCGCGCCCTATGGCGTGATCCTCGAAGCGCTGCTCTCGCCCATGGGACTGCCCTGCCAGGCGCCGGCCTGGGGCTATGTGGCCGCAGTCGACCTGACCAACAACAAAACCCTGTGGAAACACAAGAACGGTACCGTGCGTGACAGCTCGCCGGTGCCGATCCCGCTGAGCATGGGCGTACCGAGCCTGGGCGGCACGTTCACCACCGCCGGGGGCGTGGCGTTCCTGAGCGGTACCCTCGACCAGTACCTGCGTGCCTATGACGTGAAGAACGGCAAGCAACTGTGGGAAGGCCGCCTGCCCGCCGGCGCCCAGACCACGCCGATGACCTACACCGGCAAGGACGGCAAGCAATACGTGCTGGTCGTTGCTGGCGGTCATGGTTCCCTGGGCACCAAGCAGGGTGACTATGTGATCGCGTACAAACTGCCGGATTAAGCCAGACCGGCGTTCATGAAAAAGGCGACACCCTTGCAGGTGTCGCCTTTTTTATTTGATCGTTCCCACGCTCTGCGTGGGAATGCAGCCCGGGACGCTCCGCGTCCCAAAGAGCCGAACGCGGAGCGTCCGCAGAGGCGTTCCCACACGGAGTGTGGGAACGATCAATGCAGCAGGGTAGTCGCCAAGCTTACAGCTCGATCTTCACCGCCTGGGAAGCCCGGGTCGCCTTGGCGCGGGCGGCTTCGATGGACTCGTCGCGGGCCAGGGCCACGCCCAGGCGGCGTTGGCCGTTGACTTCCGGTTTGCCAAACAGACGCAGCGCGGTATCCGGCTCACTCAGGGCGACGCCCAGGTTGGCGAAAGCGGTCTGGGTCGACTGACCTTCCACCAGGATCACCGCCGATGCCGACGGGCCGAACTGACGGATCAGCGGGATCGGCAGGCCGAGAATGGCGCGAGCGTGCAGGGCGAACTGCGACAGGTCTTGGGAAATCAGCGTCACCAGCCCGGTGTCGTGTGGGCGCGGAGAAACTTCGCTGAACCACACCTGATCGCCCTTGATGAACAGCTCGACGCCGAACATCCCACGCCCTCCCAGGGCCTCGGTCACCGCCTTGGCGACGCGCTCGGATTCGGCCAGTGCCGCCGGGCTCATGGCCTGGGGCTGCCAGGATTCCTGGTAATCGCCTTTTTCCTGGCGGTGACCGACCGGCGCGCAGAAGGTGGTGCCGCCGACATGACGCACGGTCAGCAAGGTGATTTCGTAATCGAAATCGATAAAGCCTTCAATGATCACCCGGCCTTTGCCGGCGCGGCCGCCTTCCTGGGCGTAGTCCCAGGCTTTCTGCACGTCGTCGCTGCCGCGCAGCAGACTCTGGCCCTTGCCCGACGAGCTCATCACTGGCTTGACCACGCACGGGAAACCCAGGGTTTCAACGGCCTTGCGGTAGTCTTCCACGGTGTCGGCGAAGAAGTACGGCGAGGTCGGCAGGCCCAGCTCTTCGGCGGCCAGGCGACGGATGCCTTCGCGGTTCATGGTCAGCTGCGCGGCGCGGGCGGTGGGGATCACGGTGAAGCCTTCGGCTTCCAGTTCCACCAGGGTAGCGGTGGCGATGGCTTCGATTTCCGGCACGATGAAGTGCGGCTTCTCGGCCTCGATCACGGCACGCAGGGCGGCGCCGTCGAGCATGTTGATCACATGGCTGCGATGGGCCACTTGCATGGCGGGTGCATTGGCGTAGCGATCCACGGCGATCACTTCCACGCCCAGGCGCTGCAATTCGATTACCACTTCCTTGCCCAGTTCACCGCTGCCACACAACAAAACGCGGGTCGCGGTGGGCGACAAGGGAGTTCCGATACGGGTCATCTGAAGGTCCTCAAACAGGAGCGGATCATCGAGGGTTGCACGCCGGGCGAGCTTCCCATAGGGAGAAAGCGCGGCATTTTACATGAACCACGGGGTTTGGCTTCAGCCGGCGACGGCCTGCTTGCGCAAACGCCAGGCCATGATCAGCCAGACCGCGGTGACCCCGGCGAATTTCGAGGCCAGGGCGGTGATCACCACCGGTGGGGTCAGCGCGTCGATCAGGCCGAAGAAGATGAACGTATCCAGGGGAATGCTCAGCGCCGAGCTGATCCACAACCGATCATGCAACGGACGCTTGGTGATCGTGAACACCAGCCAGTCGATGCACTCGGACACCGCGAACGCCGTGGCGCTGGCCAGGGCGATGGTCGGGTCCGAAGTGACATAGGACAACACCAGTGCTGCCAGCATCGCCGCGATGGCGCCATGGCCGAACCGGGTCTGCACCATGTCCCGCAGGACAAACACCAGGCCACCCCAGGCCGACCAGATGATGTCCAGGTGCGGTGCGGCGGAAAAAGCGTAATTGATCAGCACGACGCTGGCGATGTAGGCGATCAGGAAAAGCATAAATAGGAAATACCTGATGAATTTCGGGCAACGATACACCTGTGGCGAGGGGATAAATCCCCTCGCCACAGATAAATCTGCCTTGCCCTGGCAGGCTGGGTTTGTCAGGGGATTAGTCCTCCTCGCTACCATCCGCCTTCCAATAACCCACTGCCTTTACGAAGTCCTGATCCAACCCTTTCTCCTCCAGCAACACCTTGCGAATCTGCCGCGACACCTTGCTTTCGGTGGCGACCCAGGCGTACAGCTTGCCGCCAGGCACTTCCAGTTGGCGGACGGTGGTCAGCAGGCTGTCCTGGCGACCTTCGCGCAGCACCCAGATCACGTGGACCTGGGCCGGACTTTGCAAAACCTGCTGCTCGGCACCGTTCTCCACTTCCACGACCACCAGCGCTCGCCGGTTGGGCGCCAGGCCTTCGAGGCGGCGGGCGATGGCGGGGAGTGCGGTTTCGTCGCCGATCAGCAGGTAGCTGTCGAAGATGTCCGGCACGATCATCGATCCCCGTGGCCCACCGATGTAGAGGGCCTGCCCAGGCTTGGCCTGGGCAGCCCAGGTCGAGGCAGGGCCGTCTCCATGGAGCACGAAATCGAGGTCCAGCTCCAGGGTTTCCAGGTCGTAGCGGCGCGGGGTGTAGTCGCGCATTTCCGGCAGCGAGCCCTGGGCCTTGCCGGCGCTGGGGTCGAAGGTGTCCAGGGCGGCCCGTTCCTCGGCGTTCTGTGGGAAAAACAGTTTTACATGATCATCCGTGCCCAGGCTGACGAACCCGGCCAGTTCCGGCCCACCGACGGTGATGCGGCGCATGCGCGGGGTCAGGTCCACCACCCGCAGGACTTGCAGGCGACGGCGTTTGATCTCGTGGCTGACACGGTGAATGGTGTTTGGATCGATTTCAGTCATCGCTTGACTCCGAAACAGGTGGACGGGCCGGGCCGTCGATGATGGCTTTGGCGGTGTCGTTGAGTAGATCGCGTATCCGCTGGATTTCTTCCGGGTTCCAGCGGTCCTGGTGTCTTTGCAGGGCGCGACGCAGGTTGCCCACCGCTTCGTGGATTTCAGCCGGTCGATCCTGCTCGCGCAGGATGCGCTTGCTGGCTTCTATGCGTATCCGCACGCCCTCCAGCGCCTCGGCCTGGTCCTGGAGGAATAGACGTCCGACCTCGGTCGCGCTGTAGCATTTTTTCCCGCCCTCGGCGTCTCCGCTGACCATCTTACTCATTTCCAGGTGAGTCAGGGTGGGGTAGATCACGCCGGGGCTGGGGGTATAGGCACCGTCGAACATGGCCTCGATCTGGCGAATCAGCTCATAACCGTGACAGGGTTTTTCGGCGATCAGTGCCAACAACAGCAACTTCAGGTCGCCGGCAGCGAACACCCGTGGACCGCGCCCACCGCGCTCACGACCGGGCAGGCGCCGTTCGAAACCATCGCGATGGTCTTGTTCGCGAGCGGGGGGGTAATAAGGAACTGTCATCTATCTACTCTCTGTTCTGCATAAATAGAACCGAGATATATCTTTGACTTCAGATATATCTTCGACTATAGATATATCTTTGTTAAAAGATATATCTCGGTTGCGTCATACTTGAAGTGAAACAAGACCTTACCTGAATCCCTTATGGGTGCGGGACGAAACCGGATGGGCGTCTGGGTGTTTTAACCGCAACTAGTGAGAATGTCGGAAGTCTCTTACATTCAAAGTTACGATTTATCGAAAATTGCGTATTTTTCGTTGTTTTGCATGCGCGCTTTACTACATGAGTCTACGAACTTTCCTGCTTATTTTTAATTAAAGAGCGACGATCATGCACCGGCGTTGAAGGGGCACGCCAAGCTGTATTGGTGTGCAACTTCGGCCCTTCTCTCTTTATTGCTATGAACAGGTGTTAACAATGCTCATGAAAATCGTAACTGCCGCTTCCCTGACCGCCGCGGCCCTGAGTTCTTCGCTGGCCTTCGCTCTCGATGACGCACGTTCGTCCATCCACATCACCGCGAACATCCCGACCCAGCAGTTCCATGTGCAGCCACGCGACGGGGACTGGGGTAAGGATGAGACCATGTCCTACAACACGGTCAGCGGCACTCTGACGTCGCTGCGTCAGACCTACGACGTGAAGAACACCGACGGTTCGGTCAATGCCTACATCGAAGGTGGCCCGGCTTCGCTGTACAACGGCAGCGATGCCATCGCCCTGACCACGACCTTCAATGGCGTCACCCTGACCGCCATGTCCCAGGAAGTGGTCGACGACGCAACTTCCACCCCGGGCACCCAGGCCGAGATGACCATCGTTCCGGCCAAGCCGCTCGCGACCCAGAACGGCCTGTACACCGCCGACATGACCGTCATCTTCGACGCCGTGCCGCGTCCGTAAGGCTGTTCGTTACCCGGTGAGCCTCACCTCGCCAGCACCAGGCCGACCGGCTCTCCCCAGCCGGTCGGCCTGAACCTGAAACACCCCGAAAGCTCGCTGATTATGAGAGTCCGTTGATGTTACCGATGACACCCATCGCGGGTGCGCTCGCGCTGTTATTGTGCGCGAGCGCATTGGCCGCGCCGACTGCCCCCGGTACCACGCCGAGTAGCCTGCTGTCCCAGGCCAAGGGCCTGCCGGCGGAGTTTGAAGCGCACTTTTTCGATGTGCCACTGGCCGTTCGTATTGAGCTCAATCAACAGTACCTCGGTGAAGCCATGGTGGTCTTGACGCGGGATGATCGCATTACGCTGCTCGAGTTCACCGACACCCACGACAGCACGATCAAGGCCGCCGAGCGGGACCAATGGGAACAGACACTCAAACAGGGACAACTGTTAGGTGCCTGTGAAAAGAACTGCACCGCCGGGCTGCTTGCAGTGCACTACAGTCTTGAAAACTCACTGGTGTCGATCCTCACTCGGGATGTCGAGCGCGGTACCGAAACCCAGCGTTATCACGACCAGCCTCAGGGCGGCAGCCTCGGCCTGATCTTCAACAACCAACTCAACCTCAACGGTGGCCAGGAACAGGACACCGGTGGCCGCTATGGCCTCAACGCCAGTTCCAGCGTGGGCAACTGGAGCCAGTCCATGGATCTCCAGCTCTCGCGCCTGGGTGGGCCGGACGACAAGCTCTACCACGCCGTTTATGAGCTGTTCACCCAACGTGAACTGGAAGGGCATTTTTTCCGCCTGGGGTATTTCACCCCCAGCTCCGATGGCTTGAACCGCCAGATCCGTTCGTTCGGCGCCAATCCGGACACTGCCTTGGGCGTGATGTACGGCAGCTCGGACAGCCTGGTCATCGAAAACCCCAAGCCCAGCGTCTACCCCATTTACGTCACCGCCAGCCGTCAGGCTTCGGTAGAGATTTATCGCAGCGGCCTGCTGATCAATACCCAGGCCGTCAGCGCAGGCCTGCAGAGCCTGGACACCCGCCCGTTGCCCGGCGGCATCTATGAAGTGGAAGTGCGGCTGATCGAGGACGGACAGACCACTGCCACCAGTCAGGAACTGGTCTACAAACCGAACAATTGGAGCAGCACCGAGGAGCGCTGGCGCTACAACCTGTTCGCCGGTCGCGAAACCCGGCTCTGGAGCAATTGGGAAGACCAGCCCTCGGGATTCACGACGGCGGGGTTTGGCGTCAACTACCTGCTGCACCCCAGGGTCATCGTCGGCGGTTCCACGCGCCAGGTGCAGGACAGACTGCAACTCGGCACGTCGGTGGACTGGACGCTGGCTTCCCACACCAGTCTGTATGCCAACGTCTATCACACCGAGCAGTATGGCAACGGCATGGACGTGCAAGCCCTGTACAGCTACGGCCAGGGCAGCCTCGTCGCCAGCCACAACCGCAGCTGGCTGGACACCCGCAATACCTACGAGATCCTGCCGGATGGCACCCGCATCCGGCAACGCAACGTGTTCGTCGGCCAGACCAGCAACTCATCGCTGTCGGTCAATCATCGCTTGAACAACAAGTCCTCCATCAACGGACGGCTGGCCTATAGCGAAGGCAATGTCCAGGGCGCGGGCCTGGACCTGGGGTGGACCCAGCGCGGCAAGTTGCGTGGCAGCGATGCCAACTGGCGGCTGTCGGTGTTCGATCGTCCCGGCACCTCGAGTACCAGCGACCGGCGCAATCGTGGCGTGGACCTGAGCTTCAGCGTGGCCTTGGGCGGACCGGGCGAATACTGGTCGGGCAGCATCGGCACGCGCACTTCTCGCGAAGGTGACCGGGACAACAATGCGTCGCTGACCTATCGCCGCGACCTCCAGGATCACGTGCTGCAAAGCGTCTCCGGCACGGCGCTGGCCGATACCTATGGCGTGGGCATGTCCGGCATTGCCAGCTTCAGCACTGAGTCGGTCTATGGCGACGGCTTCCTCCAGCGCTCGTCCTATAACGACAACCTCACCGGCGGCCTGAACCTCAGCAGCACCGTGGCCGTTGGCGGCCAGAAAGCCGTCTTCACCGGCGTGCCCCAGGGCCGTGGCGCAGGGATGATCGTCGATGTGGAAACCGACCTGGACGACATCGTCCTGCGCGCCGACGACCTGACCGGCGGCAGTACCACTTTGCATCCGGGCCGTAACTTCGTGCCGATCACCGCCTACCGCAACAGCATGGTCACCTTCGACTTCGAGGGCGTGCATCCACCGGCGGCGAGCATCGAGCCGGCACGCACCCGTTATCACCTGAACAAAGGCGGCGTGGACTACCGCAAGGTCAGCGTGATGAAAACCGTGACCGTGCTCGGGCGCCTGCTGGACGAACAGGGGCAACCGCTCAAGGGCCACCACGTGATCAACCACGCCAGCCGCGGCGTCAGCGAGGCGGACGGATTCTTCTCCATGGAGATGAATGCCGCGTCCCCGACCCTGGAGGTGCGCTACGGCAACGAGTTGTTCTGCCGCTTCCGCCTCGACCCGGAAACCGCCAGCGACGAAGGCGATGTGTTGATGATCGGCGATTTGCATTGCACGCCGGACAGCCTGGCCGATAGCTCGCTGGCCGCGGCCGACCCGGTCAAGCAGCGTTCATGAGTTGTGGGAGCAAGGCTTGCCCGCGATGAACGATAACGCCGTTCGCGTGAAGACCGAGGCGCCTGCATCGCGGGCAAGCCTTGCTCCCACTGTGAAATTTTCTCCCAAAAACTTGCAGGGATTTGCTTTGACGTATGAGGTTGTATAAATGAAATTCTTATCGGTAGCCGTGAGCAGCGTGGTCTCGATGCTGTTGCTTGCCTGCGTGCCTGCTGCCAATGCCGTGAACCAGAATATCAGCGCGATATTCAGGCCCGATGCTTCGAAGCCAAACCTGAATCAATTTACCAATACCACCCCGGTCAGTGGCTATTGCACCTTCTATCCGGCGGATTGCGCGGCCACCAAGATATTCAGTATTCAGTTGCCTGTCCGCTTCAGTTCGGTCGCCCCTATTCAGGCGAATCACACTGACTACCGGCAAGGAGCGACGTTCAAGGTACCCGCCAACTGGCGTACCGCCCAGGTGACTCATGTCGGTACCGGTGAAACTGAAACCGTTGAAGTACGCTTTTCGGGAATCGGCTCGAGATACCGTCTTCCAATGAACGTGCTCGACCTGATAGGTAATCCAAACATAGACCTTACGTTGGCACACAACCGGTTATGGGGCGGTTATGGGCACAGTTGGGTGAACCCCCCTTCACCTTGCGGATATACCGGTCACGGAGGTTTGAACGCAACGACTTACCGGTTTTTCTGGAAGACCCGGGTCGAAGCGGCTTGCTCCAAAAAGAGTAGTTTTCTGATCCCCAGCCTGGTCTACGACTATCTGGACTTCGCCTACGAATTGCGCACCCCGAACCCGCTGAAAATGTCGAGTGGTTTGTACACGGGTTCTTTGACCTACAACATTGGGCCGGGCCAGGATCTGGACATGGGCGACATCATGATCCCCTCCGATCCGATACTCACGTTCGATTTCAAGCTGACTGTCGAGCACACCCTCAAGGTCGAAGTCCCCCCCGGCGGCAATCGTGTGGAGCTGGTGCCCCAGGAAGGCTGGCAATCCTGGCTCAACAGCGGACGCAAGCCCACACGGCTGTTCCGTGACCAGCGCTTTCATATTTCCGCCTCATCCCGTTTCAAGATGGCGCTCGAATGCCAGTACATCAGTGGCAACACCTGCGCGATCGCCGAAACCGACACCGGGCATACCGTGCCGGTGGATGTCGCCGTGACCCTTCCCGATGGCTTGACGGACGGCGCCGGGCAACCGGTCAACCGCCGGCGACTGCTGCGTGATGGCAGTGGCACCGAATTGTTCCAGCCCGGCTTATACGTCGACCGCCGACTCGGGATGCTGCATTTCGAAGTAGGCCGCAGCAGCGTCGAAGCGATGCTTGACACGGGCGCCACGCGTTACGCCGGCGATGTCACGGTGATCTGGGATTCGGAAGTTTAAAGGGCATGGATTGGCCAGCCTGAGGCGAAAGGAAGGTGAGGGATTGATGAAAGGTCTACCAGTAGCAGTGCGTAGTGTGGTTTCGGTGATGTTATTGGCCGGCGCATCGACGGCCCATGCCGTGAGCAAGGAGATCACCGCAGTCTTCAGGCCCGACCCTTCGAAGCCCAACGAGAATACCTTTCGCAATACCACGCCGGTCTCGGGTTATTGCGCCTTTTACCCAGCCGACTGTGAAAGGGAGAACATGTCCAGCCTTCAGTGGAACATCAACTCGTATTCCAACGCGCCCATCCAGGCCAATCATGCGGATCTGCGGCAAGGGGCGATATTCCATGTGCCTGCCAATTGGCGTCTGGCGCAGGTCACCCATACCGGCACGGGCGAGACTGAAATCGTCCAGGTGCGCATCGCCGGCATCGGCTCCATGTACGACCTTGGGGTCAGCGCTATTGACTTGGTCGGAGGTGGCGTGGACATGGGGACCGCCCATGCGATGTTGTGGGGATCTACCTGGAAGTACGCCCCCGCACCTTGTCGATCCAGCAGTCAATCGAGTCTGAGCGACCGTACCTACATCTTCTTCTGGAAAACCCCGGTCGAAGGAAGCTGTGCCAAAAGGGCCCGGTACCTGATCCCGGGCATGGAGTACACCTCCATGAACTTCGCCTACGAACTGCGCACTCCCAACCCGTTGAAGATGTCGTCCGGCCAGTACACCGGCTCCCTGGTCTATGGTCTCGGCCCGAGGCAGGACTTCGACTTCGGTGATGTGATGATCCCCAATGAATCGGTGATCACCCTCAATTTCAAACTGGACGTCGAACACAATCTCAAGGTGGAGGTGCCTCCCGGCGGCAACCGGGTGGAACTGGTGCCGCAGGAAGGTTGGCAAGCCTGGCTGAACAGCGGACGCAAACCGACGCGGCTGTTTCGTGACCAGCGCTTCCATATCTCGACTTCTTCGCGTTTCAAGATGGGGCTCGAATGCCAATACATCAGTGGCAATACCTGCGCGATCACTGAAACCGGCACCGGCCATGCCGTGCCGGTGGGCATCAAGGTGACGCTGCCCGAAGGCCTGACCGACGCCGCCGGGCAACCGGTCAGTCAGCGTCCGTTGCGGCTTGACGGCAGCGGAACCGAGCTGTTCCAGCCGGGATTCTATGTCGACCGCAGGTTGGGAATGCTGCACTTCGAAGTGGCCCAGGGCAGCGTCGAGCAGATGCTGGACACCGGCGCCAAGGCTTACTCCGGCAGCGTCACGGTGATCTGGGATTCGGAAGTCTAGTGGCCTGCCGGCCAAATTTCTAATGAGTTGCGTTTAATGCATGAGGTTAAGCAAGTGATGAAACAGCTATGGGCATGGGTTGGTTTTTCCCTGTTTTGCGGCGTGGCCCACGCCGGTCCGCAGATTGGTGTCGGGGTGGTTTACGACTACCTGGACGGCAACAAGACCACGTACATGAAACGGGTGTTCAACGGCGGCACGTCGACGGCTTTCGTCAAGGTGAACATCCTGGAAATCATCTACAACGAAGACGGCACCTACAGCGAGGTGCCCCTGCAGAACCAGGCCAGTGCCCAAGCCAAGGATGGCCTGATGGCCAGCCCGGCGCGCCTGATCGTGCCGGCCAACGGTGTGCAAGGCACGCGGTTGCTGTTCATGGGCAACCGCGACAAGGAGCGTTACTTCCGTGTGCGTTTCGTGCCGGTGGTGCCGGAAGCGGAGGACGAATTCGCCGTCAGCGCGGAGGAGCGCGAAGCGTATAAAAAAGAGCGCGTGGCGGCCGGGGTCAAGGTCCTGGCGGGGTACGGCACGGTGTTCTTCGTGCGGCCCAAGGACACCCGCTTCGACACCGTGATCGATAACAACGCCAATCGCTACGTGCTGCGCAACAACGGCAACAGCGTGGTGGTGGTCGATGAGTTCAAGGACTGCGAAGCGAAGAAAGAGAACGAGTGCCGGCCGACCACCAAGCACCACGTCATGACCGGCCGCACGTTCTCGTTCGACAAGGAGGCGGGGCGTGAATATCGCTTCACCCTGATCGAAGGCGGCAAGACCCAGAACGTCGAGATCAAGGGCTGACGGTGACCGTCGTCGAACCGTCGTTGACGCAAGAGGTAAATCAAACATGATCAAGACACGGCTACGTCCCCTCGCATTGACGGCCCTGCTGATGCCCTGGACCTCGGTCTGGGGGGCGGTCGAGCGGGAAACCTTCGAACTCTACGTGACCATCCCGACGGCCGACTTTTATGTGTTGCCCCTCGACCCGCAGTTGGTCCAGCGGGAACAGCGGCTGCCGTTCAGCACCATCACCTCGGACTTGAGCCCGTTGCGGGCCACTTACGAGGTGAAGAACAGCAACGGCTCCATTGGTGCCCGCCTCGGGGAGGAGGCGTACTTGTCCAATGGCCGTGATCGCATCGACCTGCGCGTGCGCTTCAACGGCGTGGTACTGACCCTGGATTCCGCCCAGGTGGTCACGGCCGCCGAGGCGCGGCCGGGCCGACAGGTGCCGCTGGAAATCGCCGCCATCAAGCCCGATGACGACTATAAGCCCGGCGACTACTACGGCACGGTGCACATGGTGTTCGACGCCACGGCGCCGTAGGGCACTCGGCCCCTGTGCCCGGCGCCACAGGTTCTGTGTCTGGACAGTGATTGCGGAGCACTGGCGTTACTTCTCCGCTTTTCAAATACAAAATAAAAGGATGTTAAGCATGTTCAAGCAATTCGTATCCGTTACTGCTCTGGTCACTGCGGCCTTGAGTCCTTCGCTGGCATGGGGGGCTGATGATGCACGTTCAGCCATCCATATCAGCGCGAACATTCCGACCCAGCAGTTTCATGTGCAGCCACGGGATCCGGAATTCGGTAAGGACGAATACATGTATTACGATCCGATCAAGAATACTCTGAGCACCCTGCGCCAGACCTACGACGTGAAAAATACCGACGGGTCGATCCATGCGTACCTGCCCGAGGATCAGCCTGACTTGAGCAACGGTGCCCAAGCTATTCCCCTGCGCGTCCTGTTCAATAATGTGCGCCTGAGCGCCGTGCCGGTTGAAGTGGTGGACGATGCTTCGTCAACGCCAGGTACGCAGGCCGAGATGGTCATCAGACCTGATGCCATGCCTACAAACCTTCAGGGAGGCTTATACACAGTAGGCTTTACCGTGATCTTCGACGCGGTGCCTCGGGTGACGCCGTAATCCGCACGTTCCTTACTGGCGCGCCACCAACGGCGTGCACTGGGTGTGACTGCCCGGCTGCAAGTACGGCATGAGAAATGGCGCCATCCCTTTGAGCACCTGCACCGGCAAGGCCGAGGTGAACTTGAAGTTCTGCGCCGAGGCCCCCGGTACATAGGCGGTGAGGGTGCCGAAATGGCTGTCGCCGATGTAGAACACGAAGGTGGCCGTGCGGTTGATCGACTTGGAGCTGAGGATGCGCCCACCGGCGCCGATGGCTTCGATACGGTTGTCGCCAGTGCCGGTCTTGCCGCCCATGGCCAACGGCGTACCGTCGGCCAGTTTGAAACTGCCGGCCACCCGTTTCGCGGTGCCGGCATCCACCACCTGGGACAACGCACCGCGCAGGGCCTGGGCCACTTCCGCCGGCATCACGCGTTTGCCTTTATCCGGGTCGTTGATCAGTTGCGTTTCGTAGGGGGTGTCGACGGCAAAGTGCAGGCTGTCGACCCGCAGTGCCGGTTGACGGATACCGTCGTTGAGAATGGTGCCCACCAGCTCCGCCAGTGCGGCGGGGCGGTCACCGGAGCTGCCGATGGCCGTGGCCAGCGAAGGCACGAGATGGTCGAACGGGTAGCCGACTTTTTGCCAACGCTGGTGGATATCCAGGAACGCTTCGATCTCGAGCATGGTGCGGATACGACTATCACGGGCGCTCTTGTGCCGGCTCTTGAACAGCCAGCTGTAGACTTCCTGGCGTTCGAACTCACTGGCCTTGACGATCTGGCTGAACTTGGCGTCCGGGTTGTTCAGCAGGTAACCCATCAACCATAGATCGAGCGGGTGGACCTTGGCGATAAAGCCCTGGTCCGGCAGGTCATAGGCGCCGGGACCGTAGCTCTGGTAGAGCCGCTCCAGGCGTTCGTCGGTGAGTTTCTCGGCGTTCTTGGCTGATTGCAGATGCGAACGCACGAAGCGGTTGAAGCTGTCCTGGCTGTCGTTGGGAAAGAAATAGCGGTGCACGGCGGCCAGGCGGATCGCCGTGGGGTGCATGCTGTCGAGAAAGGTTTCGAGGCGCTGGCTGGTGTCCTTCTTCTGATACTTCTTCCAGAACCTGAGCAGAAACGAGGTGCCTTCGCGGTCAGCGAATTGGGCCAGGTATTCCTGGCGCCGTGGGTCACTGTCGTCCTTGAGCAATTCGGCGCTGCTGTTGGGCCCGGCATAAGTGGCGTAGCGCACCAGGTCGCGCATCAGGCGGATGAACGGCAGGTTGATCGACTCGCGCAGGGCATCGCGCAAGGTGGGGTTGCGGCCGTTGTCCTCGCTGCGGAAGTTGTGGAAGGTGTGCAGCCCGCCGCCGGTAAAGAACGCCTCGCCAGGGCTGGCGGAATAGGTCCGATCCAACGCCGCCTCGAGCATCTTCGGCAGGCTGCGGTCGCTGTTCTGGATCAGGTAGTCGACAGCCCAGCGGGACAGGCGATCCTGTTCGGCGACCTCGACTTTTTTCAGCGCCGCCGGGGTTTCAGCACCATAGCGGTCGTGCAGCTCGGCGATGATCTGCAAATAGGTGGTGAGTACCCGCAACTTGGCGGTGGAACCGAGTTCGAGTTTGCTGCCTTCGTTGATGTCGAAAGGCTGGTCGGTGCTATCGGTCTGCACCCGCACGCGCGAACCGTCCGGCGTCAGTTCCAGCAGGGTAAAGCTGTAGCGCACCTGGGTGGTGCTGGTGGGGGTGAGCAGGCGTTCTCCCATCAGGCCGATCTCGGTCGCGAAGGCCGGGTCGGCCAGGCGCTTGAGGTACTCGGTGGCCTGGGTCTGCAGATCGTTCTGCAAGGTGCTGGTGGCGGACAGGTCCAGGCGATCGAGGTCATACAACGGCCGGTCGAGCAGCGTGGCGAGTCGACTGCGGGCGGCGCTGATGCCTTTGTTGGTTTCGTTGGGCTGGATCGTCGGTTGCTGCACCCAATCGCGATAACTGACCTGGCTCGCCAGGGCGGCATCGGCCAGGGCGCCGTCGATCACACCGTTCTGGGCCAGCAGCCGGATGTGGCTGTCCGTCAGGCTCGCCAGTTCGTCGTGCCCCTTGGACAGGTAATGGGAAGGGCGGCGCTGGGCGATCATCAACGACAGCATCTGCCGCAAGGCCAGGCCCTTTTCCGCCAGGCTCCGCGGATCGGTGGCGGTGCTGAACAACTGCTCATTGGCCCGGTTGAAGTCGGCGCCGTACCAGACCCGCAAACCTTCGGCCATGCCATGGACCTCTCCATGCCCCGGCACGGCGGACAGCGGCACGCTGTTGAGGTAATCGCGCACAATCCGCTGCCGCGCCTCGAGGGTCTGCGGACCGGTCCGATAAGCGCGCACGCTGGCGGAAATCATCTGGCGGATTTTCTCACCCCCCGAGACCGTCAGGCCATCGGGGGAGTGGCGGTACTTTTCCAATTGCGTCGCCAGGGTGCTGCCCCCGGCGGACTGTCCCGGCAAGCTCAACAGCTTGGCCACCTGCGACCACGCCGCCATGCCGAAGCGCGGCCAATCCACCGCCGGGTTGGCCTGGGGCTGGCGGGGATCGAGCAGGAAGCGGTTTTCGATGAACAGCAGGCTTTGCACCACCACGGGGGGGATGGCGTCGAAACTCGCATACAGCTGTTGTGGGTACTTGAACTGATACAGCGGCGCGGCACGGCAATCGGTGATGGTCAGGCCGGCCTGGATCTTTTCCGTATAGGGCACGAACAGGCCTTTTCCGATGTAGTCCATCAAGGCCGGCGAAAACCGCGTCTGGGTCTGGATCACGTAGTTGCGCTTGAGCAGTCGCGGCAGGAACTCCCCCAGCGAGCTGTAGCCCAGCCGCCGATCGAATGGGCCAGCACCGGGATAGACAATGGCATCGCTGGGCCCCGGTTGCAGCGAGTAGCTCAGGGAGGCCGCGTACTTGCTGATCTCCCTGGCCTGAAACCTGGAGGTACGCATTTCCTTGGCCACCGCGAACCCGACCACCACGACGATAATCAGCAGCAACAACCAGAACGCCCGCCAGCCATGCCGCGCGCGGCGTTTTTTTGGGGTGATAGGCGCTTCTTCCATACGTTCAGTCGGGACCATAGGTTTGTTCGAATCGGTTTGCCATAGAGCGCCCATAGTCGACTGATCCATTCACGCAGATTGATCGGACTTGCTTGAAGCTTAGACGGTGGTTTGCGTGGGGGAGGGGAAAATTGTGGACAGGCCGGCACCCTGAAATCCTGTAGACACCATGAAACCCCTGTGGCGAGGGGATTTATCCCCGCTGGGGCGCGAAGCGGCCCTAAAACAGTCGATTAGATCTGCCTGATGTATCGAGGTAGTCTGGTTTTAGGGCCGCTGCGCAGCCCAGCGGGGATAAATCCCCTCGCCACAGCTTCAGAGCCATATGGCGTCCCACAACGGGTAATCGCCAATACGATCCACCAGCCCTGCACGAAGCGGGTTGGCAATGATGTAGCGGGCGAAGGGCAGCAGGTCTTCGTTGTCGCGGATCGCACGGTCGTGGAAGCCGCTTTGCCAGAGCGGGCCGGACGCCCCGGTCCGACTGTTGACGCTGTGTGTGCATCGAGCTTTTGTGGCACCAATGACTCGACTCAGAGGGGTATTGTTGATTTGAACCAGCCAATGGAAATGATCCGGCATCACCACCCAGGCCAAGGACTTGACCTGGCCCGAGTCATGGGCTCGTTTAAATTCAGCGACTAACAATCTTCCAACGTTCCAGTCAGCGAATATTGGGCGTCGTCGATGAATGACAGCCGTTACCAGGTAGCCGCGCCCTTGCTCCGAACAGCGACCTTGGCGCAAGCGATGGGAATTGGGGCGTGGATGCATTCCTTGCTTCCCTGTGAGAGAGGTGTCAATGCAGCCTAGCCGTGCAAGTGTTTCCACGAGGCTGAGACGTGTGAATGAAAATTCCGAAATCTGCGTAGTCCCCTGTGGCGAGGGGATTTATCCCCGCTGGGCTGCGCAGCGGCCCCATCCCCAAAGCACTCAATCTGTCTGACACACCGAATCAGCAGGTTTCAGGGCTGCTACGCAGCCCAACGGGGATAAATCCCCTCGCCACAGGGGGGGCGGTGCTCATAAACCCCTTGTAAACCCAGTCAATACATCTCCAAAAAGCCCACTTTTGCTGCGGCTTATCCCTGAATTTCCAAAGTTTTACAGTGAAACTCTCTATCCTTGGCTTTTTATACTGCACGACCCACCGATCTTGACGTTCTGGTTTGCGGGACGGTCTGTCCACGAGGCAGGCCCGGTTTCGGCAAGGTGGCAGGCTTATCGGCCTGTGGCCTTGGGAACCCGGTGGATAATCCAATAACAAAACGGAGTTGTATCCCTATGCCTGTCGGCAATCATCTGCCCCCTGGCGAGACCGCTCAGGGCGGTCCGCTCAAACGTGAACTCGGCGAACGGCATATCCGCCTGATGGCGCTCGGCGCCTGCATCGGGGTCGGGCTGTTTCTCGGTTCGGCCAAGGCCATCGAAATGGCCGGTCCGGCGATCATGCTGTCCTACATCATCGGCGGCCTGGCGATCCTGGTGATCATGCGCGCCCTCGGCGAGATGGCCGTGCACAATCCGGTGGCCGGCTCGTTCAGCCGTTATGCCCAGGATTACCTCGGCCCGCTGGCAGGTTTTCTGACCGGCTGGAACTACTGGTTCCTGTGGCTGGTGACCTGCGTGGCGGAAATCACCGCGGTGGCGGTGTACATGGGCATCTGGTTCCCCGACGTGCCCCGCTGGATCTGGGCCCTGGCCGCACTGGTCAGCATGGGCTCGATCAACCTGATCGCGGTCAAGGCCTTCGGCGAGTTCGAATTCTGGTTCGCCCTGATCAAGATCGTGACCATCATCGCCATGGTCATCGGCGGCGTCGGCATCATCGCCTTCGGATTCGGCAACGACGGCGTGGCCCTGGGTATTTCCAACCTCTGGACCCATGGTGGGTTCATGCCCAACGGGGTGCAGGGTGTATTGATGTCCCTGCAGATGGTGATGTTCGCCTACCTGGGCGTGGAGATGATCGGCCTGACCGCCGGTGAGGCGAAGAACCCTCAGAAAACCATCCCCAACGCCATCGGTTCGGTGTTCTGGCGGATCCTGCTGTTCTATGTCGGCGCGTTGTTCGTGATCCTGTCGATCTACCCGTGGAACGAGATCGGCACCCAGGGCAGCCCCTTCGTGATGACGTTCGAGCGCCTGGGCATCAAGACCGCCGCCGGCATCATCAACTTCGTGGTGATCACCGCTGCGCTGTCGTCCTGTAACGGCGGCATCTTCAGCACCGGGCGGATGCTCTACAGCCTGGCGCAGAACGGCCAGGCCCCGGCCGGTTTTGCCAGGACCTCGGCCAACGGCGTACCGCGCCGGGCGTTGCTGCTGTCCATTGCCGCGTTGCTGCTGGGCGTGTTGCTCAATTACCTGGTGCCGGAAAAAGTCTTCGTCTGGGTGACCTCCATCGCCACCTTCGGGGCGATCTGGACCTGGGTGATGATCCTGCTGGCCCAGCTCAAATTCCGCAAAGGCCTCAGCGCTTCCGAGCGTGCCGCCCTGAAATACCGCATGTGGCTTTACCCGGTCAGCTCGTACCTGGCGCTGGCCTTCCTGGTGCTGGTGGTGGGGCTGATGGCGTACTTCCCGGATACACGGGTGGCGCTGTATGTGGGGCCGGCGTTTCTGGTGCTGTTGACGGTATTGTTCTACACCTTCAAGTTGCAGCCGACGGGTGAGGCGCAAGGTGCGGTGAGTTCGGTTCAGTGAGGTGATAGATCCGGCGAGGCTATTGTCAGGCTTGACGGTAGCCTCGCTCGATTCCGAATGATCGAGCGCTAACGCAATGACGTCTCCCGCAGCCACCGTGGAATGGCCGAGCGTTGTTCGTTCAGGTGTGTCCCTGATGTCACTTCGAAACTGGCCTGGTTATCAGTGGCGGAGCTACCTCCGACGTATACCGTGAATGTCCCGGACTCGACAACCGGTAGATAATCGGTATCGAGCGACGCGAAGTCGTCTTGATCGAGCGTGAACCCTACGGTTTTTGTTTCCCCTGGCGCCTTGGAGAAACCACGTAGCGTGCGGACGGGCCGTGTGACGCTCGCGACATTCTGGCGCAAATACAACTGCACCGTTTCGTCACCGCCTCGTTGACCGCTGTTGCGAACGTTCACCTGTACGTTCAGCGTTTCATTGAAGGCCAACCGCTGTTTACTGAGGATCGGGGTTTCATAGGTGAACGTGGTGTAGCTCAGGCCGTGGCCGAATGGATAGAGTGGTGTCCACTGTTCATCCAGGTATCCGGAGGCATACGGGTTGGTTATGCTCGGTGGCCGTCCGGTATTTTTATGGGCGTGGTAAATCGGAATCTGTCCCACCGATCGTGGGAATGTGATGGGAAGCTTGCCGCTGGGGTTAATATCGCCAAACAGCACGTCGGCAACCGCGTGGCCCGTCTCCGAACCCAGAAACCAGGTTTCGAGAATCGCAGGCGCTTGTTCGTCCACGGCGGGGAGGGTCAGTGGCCGGCCATTCATGAGTATGACCACCACAGGTTTGCCCGTGTTGGTCAGTTCCCCGAGTAACGCATTCTGCGTTCCAGGCAAGCCGAGGGAGGTGCGACTGCGGGCTTCACCGCTCATGTCTCCGGTTTCGCCAAGCACGGCGACGATCACGTCGGCGTCGCTCGTCACCTGTTCAATTTCCTTCATGACTGGAATGTCGCTGTTCTCAGGAGAACCCATGGGCAGGTAGTTAATCTCCGTTGCGGGTGATACAGCGCGCTTTATACCCTCCAGGACGGTGATCGAATCTTCGGCATGTCCATCTCCGTACCAGGGGCCCAATGTCGATTGCGCATCGTTTGCCAGGGGGCCGACGACGACGAGCTTGCGCAGATTTTTAGACAGCGGCAGCAACGCTCGGTCGTTTTTCAGCAACACAATGGATTTTTGCGCGGCTTCCCGTGCCAGCGCACGGGTGTGAGAGGTCAGAAGTAGAGCCCGCTCTCGGGCCGGATCGCTATAGCGATAAGGATCTTCGAATAACCCCAGCCGCTGTTTTGCCAGTAGCACCCGTCGTACTGCATCGTTCAACCGCTCCTCTGGAACCTGACCGCTACGTATCAAAGCCGGTAATTGGGAAACGTAGTCGACACCGACCATGTCCACATCGACTGTCGCATTGAAGGCCCGCAGGGCGGCCGCTTGGGACGTCGAAGCGACGCCGTGCTGGATCAGTTCATGGATACCGGCGAAATCGCCGACGACGAGCCCTTGGAACCCCCACTCCTTGCGCAGTTTATCCTTCAGCAATCGTTGGCTGGCGTGCATGGGGGTACCGTTTACCTCGTTGAATCCCGGCATGATCGCATCGACGCCAGCCTGTACCGCGGCACGAAACGGCGTGAGATAGACCTCCTCGAGCGTACGTTCGGATATATCGGAAGTGTTGTAGTCACGCCCACCTTCCGCGGCACCGTAACCGACGAAATGTTTGGCGGTAGAAAGCATCTTCTCCGTATTGGGAGCGTCCTCACCGCGAAAGCCGCGGACGCGTGAAGCCGCCAGCGCTGAGGCCAGAAATGGATCTTCACCGGCACCTTCGACCACTCGCCCCCAACGGGGGTCCCGGGTGATGTCCACCATGGGGGCGTAGGTCCAATGCACACCTGCGGCCGTTGCTTCTACGGCGGCTGCCCTTGCGGTACGTCGCGACAGGTCCGGATCCCAGGCCGATGCCTCGGCCAACGGCACGGGGAAGACGGTGCGGAATCCATGGATCACATCGAAGGAAAACAACAGTGGAATATGCAGACGCGAGCCTTGCACGGCCTGCTGCTGTACTTTTCGGGTGTTTTCCGCGCCATACACTCCGAGCACCGAACCAACATCCGCGACGTCAGGGAGGCGCAGGCCTTTGGTGTCGATCATCGGGCCAGTGGCCGTGAGTTGCATGCCCAGTTGAGTCAATTGGCCGGCTTTTTCTTCGAGCGTCATCTGCCCAATCAACTGTTCGATAAAGACCCTCTTATTTCTATCCGGGTCGTTATCGCCGCTTGTGGGTTCCAATCCGATCATGACAAGCAGTGTACCAACCAGGGTGGCTATAAAAAGATGGTTCATGGTGTCGGACCCTTCGCAGGCGACGTCAGGTGGGCACCGGATACATCTTCTTCGCGGCTGATGGAGGTTCGGTGGTGTGGTACTGGTAAAGCCAGGTTTCGGTAAGCGTCTCGCCTTCGAGGCTCAGATACAGGCGCATTTCGACCGGCTCGCCCGGCTCGACACTCAAATCGAATTGCGCGTACCAGCGACCGGCTCGTCCGTCTGGGACTATTCCCGAAAAAATATTCGAAAACGTCCCTCTGGAGGCCCAGAGCACGGCTTCGGGTCTTTCGCTCGGGGAGAGTTTTTCCAGCGGCGCGCCTGAGAATTCGACGAAGAACTTGCGTACGCCCTTGGGTCGCGGCCGGCCCGCCAGGCCTCCATTCCCCAGGCGTGTTGCCACGCAGCGTGCGAGGCTGGAGGGATAGGGTTCTTCGGACAGCCAATGCAGCCGATATTTGAAACGGTATTGATTACCAGCCTCGGCGGGCTCTTTGGGGACCCACATTGCGACGATATTGTCGTGAATCTCATCGTCAGTCGGGATTTCCACCAACTGTACGCTGCCGGCTCCCCAGTCCCCCAATGGCTCGACCCACAAGCTGGGACGGCGTTCATAGTGCACCCCGTCCAAGTAATGGTCGAAAGAGCGATCTCGCTGGAGCAGCCCGAAACCTCGGGGATTATTATCGGAAAATGCGGAGGCCATGGTGCGCGAGGGGTTGTTAAGCGGTCGCCAGATATGTTCACCCGCTCCTGTCCATAGCGCCAATCCGTCAGAGTCGTGCACTTCAGGACGCCAGTCGAGAGCGGCGGGCTTGGTCGTTTCGCCGAACCAATACATTGATGTCAGCGGTGCGATACCGAACCGATCGATATTCTGGCGTAGAAACAGCGCCGCCTCGACGTCCATCAGCACACCCTTGGTGCGGTTCAACACAAAGCGATAGGCACCACACAGACTGGGGCCTTCAAGCAACCCATACAGCGTCATGTTGGCTTGGCGATCGTCGGTGGGTGTCTCGATCCAGAATTGGGTGAAGTCCGGGAATTCTTCGGCCATGCCCGCCTGTGCGACATTCAGCGCTATTCCCCGTGCTGAAAGACCGTATTGGTACTGCTCTCCAATGGCCCGAAAATAGGAGGCTCCGACGAACGCCGCCCAATCGTTCTGCTTCCAATCAAGATCCTTTTGCTTGCCCAGACGGCTTTCCTGAAAACGCAAACCGGCAAATCCTATATTGGAGGCCAGTGCCTGGGCCGGGCTGTCGGTGGGCATATCGAAGAGTGATTTGTTGTAAGGGATTTCAAGGGCGACGCCGCCGGCGACGACGTGTATTTTGACCGGAATACGAAAGAACTCTCCGAGATGGAAGAAGGTGATGGGGTACAGGCCGGGCCCGTTGGCAAAAAGCGCACGTGTGCTGTCGAATCGAATCTTCTCCAACGCCTCGTAATCGATGTTCGACAGTAGGTGCTCGGGGATGGCGGTCGACTTGACATAGGGTTTGAGCGCCGTTGCTTCGGCGAGCAGGATCAATGTGTCGAAGCTGAAGGGAGTCGAGGTGTCGGGCGTCACGTCGCTGGCAAACGCGGGGGTAGGCAGGGGCAACGAGGCCAATGCTGCACAGAGCGAGGTGAAGCTCACGAGATCACGGCGGGTCAACACGGTATCGTCCCTGCAATTGAACATCTGAGGGGATGTTCAATTGCAGGGACGCAGCCGTCTACTGTCAGAGTTGACAGGTGGAGAGGTCCGAAACCTCGGCTGATAGAGGCATGGGGGGGCTAATGCCAGTCAGTTAAGTCACAAACTGTGGGAGCACAGCTTGCTCGCGATGGCGGTAAATCAGTCAGCAACAATGTTGACTGGCCTGTCGCTATCGCGAGCAAGCTTTGCTCCCACAGACTTTGCGCCGTTTGATCCTTAACTGACTGGTATTAGCCTGGGGGCTCCGTTAACGGTTACGCAACCCCCACCTCCAAAGGCTCAAAACTGTCCGCCCGCGCCATCTGCCACATCCGCGAATAAAACGCGCCATTGACCTCGCCCGTCAGCAACTCCCCCGGTTTGAGAAACACATGCAACTGGGAAAACAGCTTGATCTCGGTCGCGGACATCCGTCGAACCAGGTGCTTGGGTTGCAACTGCGAAGGGTGTTCGAGGCCGGCGGCGGCGAGCATTTCCGCCAGGGCCTTGAGGGTGTTGCGGTGGAAGCTGTAGACCCGCTGGGCCTTGTCCGGGACGACCAGGGCGCGCTGGCGCAAGGTGTCCTGGGTGGCGACGCCGGTGGGGCATTTGTTGGTGTGGCAGCTTTGCGACTGGATGCAGCCGATGGCGAACATGAAGCCCCGGGCGGCGTTGGCCCAGTCGGCACCGATGGCCAGTACGCTGGCGATGTCGAAGGCGCTGACGATCTTGCCGCTGGCGCCGAGCTTGATCTTGTCCCGCAGGTTCAGCCCCACCAGAGTGTTGTGAACGAACAGCAGGCCCTCGCGCAGCGGCGCGCCGATGTGGTCGGTGAACTCGACCGGTGCGGCGCCCGTGCCGCCTTCCTTGCCGTCCACCACGATGAAGTCGGGCAGGATGCCGGTTTCCAGCATGGCCTTGGCGATCCCCATGAACTCCCAAGGATGACCCAGGCAGAACTTGAAGCCCACCGGTTTTCCACCGGACAACTCACGCAACTGCTGTACGAACCGCATCAACTCGATGGGGGTGGAGAACGCACTGTGGCAGGACGGTGAAATGCAATCCTCACCCATGCGGATGCCGCGGGTCTCGGCGATTTCCCGGGTGACCTTGTGCTTGGGCAGAATCCCGCCGTGGCCGGGTTTGGCGCCCTGGCTCATCTTGATCTCAATCATCCGTACTTGTGGGGTGCGGGCCTGGGCGGCGAAACGCTCCGGGTCGAAGTGGCCGTCCGGTGTGCGGCAGCCGAAGTAGCCGCTGCCCAGCTCCCAGGTCAGGTCGCCACCGTGTTCACGGTGGTAGGGGCTGATGCTGCCTTCGCCGGTGTCGTGGGCGAAGTTGCCGAGCTTCGCCCCTTGGTTCAATGCCCGGATGGCGTTGGCGCTCAGGGAACCGAAGCTCATGGCGGAGATGTTGAACACCGAGGCCGAGTACGGCTGGGTGCACTGCGGGCCGCCGACGGTTACGCGAAAACCGCTGGGGTCGCTCAGCGGAGCCGGGCGCATGGAATGGCCGATGAATTCGAAACCGGCCTGGTAGACGTCGATCAGGGTGCCGAAGGGTTTGTCGGCGCTTTCGTTCTTGGCCCGGGAATACACCAGTGAGCGCTGGGCGCGGGAGAAGGGCAGGGCGTCGCTGTCGGATTCGAGCAGGTATTGGCGGATCTCCGGGCGAATGCCTTCGACCAGGTAGCGGATATTGCCCAGGATCGGATAGTTGCGTCGCACAGCGTGGCGTTTTTGCAGCAGGTCGAACAACCCCAGCAGGCTCAGCAGGCCTGTCACCAGCGCGATCGGCCAGAGCCAGTCATGCGCAAGGAACGGCAGGCTGGCGAGGGTGAACAGCACACAGCCGGCAAAGAAGGCGTAACGGCTCAGTAGAGACAGGCTCATGCAGTTTCCTTGGGGTAGGGGCGAAGGGCTGTGGCGAGGGAGCTTGCTCCCGCTGGATTGCGAAGCGATCCCGAAGGCGGCTGCTTCGCACCCGAGCGGGAGCAAGCTCCCTCGCCACGGGGATCGGGGCATTTTGCGCTGGTGGCGAAACGCTGGGCAACCGGTGATGAGAGGATTTCATGTGCTGAGGGCTTATCTGTGGCGAGGGGATGAATCCCCTCGCCACACGGTCACTCTTTCACAGATAAATCGATGTCACCCCGCCAACTTCATCTGCCGCACCGGCAACTCGACCCGGAACGTCGTGCCCACCCCCACTTCGCTGCGCACGGTGATCTCGCCGTTGTGTTTCTTCACGATGCCATAGGACAACGACAGTCCAAGCCCCGTGCCCTGGCCGATGGGTTTGGTGGTAAAGAACGGGTCGAAGATTTTTTGCAGGGTTTCCGGCGGGATGCCCGAGCCGTTGTCGGCGACTTCGATCCATACGGTGTCGCCGTCGACGCCATTGCGCAGGGTGATGGTGCCGCGTTCGGGGCCAATGGCCTGGGCGGCGTTGACGATCAGGTTCATGATCACCTGATTGATTTGCGACGGCAGGCATTCGACTTCTGGCAGCGGGCTGTACTCCTTGACCACATCGGCCTTGTACTTGATTTCGTTGGCCACGATGTTCAGCGTCGAATCGATGCCCTGCTGCAGGTTCGCCATCTGCCATTCCTGGTTGGAGTCCACGCGGGAGAAGTCCTTCAGGTCCTTGACGATCTGTCCGACCCGGGCGATGCCGTCCTTGGATTCCTTGATCAGCAGCGGAATGTCCTCGACCAGAAAGTCCAGCTCCACCTGCTCGCGCAGCTTGGTCAGGTACAACACCAGCTCCGGCGAGGCGATGGCTTCCTCGGCGTTGCCGTAGGCCAGGAGCATTTCCTCCAACTTGTTGAAGTAGCCGTCCAGCGCGCCCAGGTTGGAAGAAATGAAACCGATGGGGTTGTTGATTTCGTGGGCCACGCCGGCTGCCAGTTGCCCCAGCGACGCGAGTTTTTCCGATTGCACCAGTTGGGTTTCCAGCATCTTGCGCTCGTCGATTTCCATCTGCAGCAAGGTACTGGCCTGTTTGAAGGCCTGGGTGCGTTGCTGCACCAGTTCTTCGAGTTTGTTCATTTTCAGTTGCGCGCGGGAGGTCATTTCCCATTTGGTGGTGAGGGTGTTGGCCATCTGCTGGACTTCGATGTTATCGAAGGGCTTTTTCAGGATCAGCAGGCGGTCGTGGCCGTTCAGTCGATCCAGCAGTTCGTCCCAGGAATAATCCGAGTAGGCCGTGCACACCACCACCTGCAACTGCGGGTCGCACTTCCACAGTTCCTCGATGGTCTTGGCACCGTCCCAGCCCTCGGGCATGCGCATGTCTACGAAAGCCAGGGCATACGGGCGGTCTTTAGCCAGCGCCGCCTGCAATTTGCTCAGGCCTTCCTGGCCGCCATAGGCCGAGTCGAGCTCGAATACCGTGCCGACCGGTTTCGGTGCTTCGCCAAACAGCGCGCTTTCCATGTCCTGCAGGTCGGCGTTGCTGTCGTCCTCGGGGGTGAGAATCTTGCGAAAATCCTCATGAATGGCGGGCGTATCGTCGATCAACAGGATGCGCCGGTTACTTAAATTGTTCATGAATCGTCTTCCGCGAGTTTCAGGGGTACGTGCAGCACAAACGTCGCTCCCTTGCCGGGTCCCTCACTGTGGGCAGTGAGGCGGCCGTTCATTTCGATGGCAGCCGTTGCACAGCTGTGCAGGCCGAACCCGTGGCCTTCCTTGCGTGTGGTAAAACCGTGGGCAAAGATACGTGTCATGTTTTCTTCCGGGATACCTTCACCCTCGTCCTTGACGCTGATCTGCAACGTTTCGTCATTTACGACCGCCGCACTCAGGGTCATGTTCCGCGCATGATTCGAGACCCCGGCCATGGCGTATTTGGCGTTGCTGATCAGGTTGATCAGGATCAGCAACAAGCGGTGCTTGTCGCCCATGATCCGCGGCAAGTTGCCGTACTCCTTGATCACCGTCACATGGTGCCGGGTCAGGGCGCCGGAGTTCATGCGCAGGGCATCTTCAAGCAGTTCGCTGACCACCAGCGGTTCCACCAGGCTGTTGGCTCCAGCATAGGATTGCTGCGTGGAGACGATGTCCTTGATGTGGTCCACGCTCTTGCTCAACTGGGTCAATTCATCGATCAGGCTCTGCTGCTCGACCGCGATGGCCTCCACCAACTGGTTGAGATAACCGGGCAGCAGCTTGCCTTTCTCGTCTTCGCTGAGGAAGTGCCCCAGGTCATGGGCGTGGTCGTTGATCAGGCTCATTGCCTTGCCCAACCCCAGGGACTTGCTGCTACGCAACTTGCGACTGACCAGGTCAGCGGAGATGTTCACGCTGTTGAGCACATTGCCGACGTTGTGCAGCACGTTGGTGGCGATTTCCGCCATGCCGGCCTGGCGGGCGGTGTCCATCAACTCGCTCTGGGTATCCTTGAGCTGGCGGGTGCGCTCTTCGACCCGTTGTTCCAGTTCGTCGTTGGCGGTTTGCAGGGCTTTGTTGACGCGCTTGATCTCGGCAAAGCTGCGTATCAGCCGGATGGCCAGCCAGATCAATATCAACACCAGGAGGGTGGCGAACACCAGCAGGTACACGTGATTGCGCTGATACTTGCTGGCGGCTATTTCCTGGTCCTTCTCGATCAGTTGGGTGATGGTGTCCAGATGATCGGAGACGGGAACAGCTTCGATGCCCTCCAGCAACTCGTTGACCCGCGGCTGCTCTCGCAGGATCAGGGCGATGTGCCGGCTCAGGATGTCGATGGAGTCATGCAGGCCCACCGGCAGGCGCTCCTTGTTGACATCGAGGCGGTTCAGGCCAAGCAGGACCTCGGCGGCCATTTCGCGGGTGGTGAGCAGCGAGAACTCCATGCTGCTGAGCAGCAGGTCGTAGGTGTCGATGGCGACACTCTGCAACTGCAGTTTGTCCTCGTCGGACAGCTGGGCGAACTCAGCCTGGATGTCGTCCTCGGCGGTGGGCAGGAACGCCAGGGAATTGCGCAGCACCGCATTGTGGGACTTGAACTGTTCCACCAGGCGGGTCTTTTCCTTGATAGCCTTGAGGTAGTCGTCGCGCTGGGTCTCCCAGAGCGAGGGCGCATGGCGACCCGGCTCCGATTCAATGGCGTCGAGGCGTTGCCAAAGACGTGACATTTCATGCAGCGGGGAAACCAGCGGGTCGTAGTTGTGGCTCAGGGCGACCCGGGATTTGAGCACTTCGTTGTCCCAGATGGCGTCCTGCTGCTTGAGCAGGCGGATCAGGTCCCGGGACTCGATGTACGAAGCAGCCTGCTGGGCACTGGAATTGACGTACATGAACAGCAGGACCGAGGCGAGCAGGGCGCCGATGACGAACAGGCCGAAGCGGCGAAGGGCCTTCATAGTGGCTTGCCCTCGTGTTCGCCGGTCAGGGTCTTGAGGAATTCGACGATCAGCTCCGTATCGTTCTTCAAGGGCTCACGGCCCAACTGGTATTTGAACATCACTTCCACCGCGCGCTCGAGGGTCGGTGCGGACCCGTCGTGGAAATACGGCGCGGTGACGGCCACGTTACGCAGGCTGGGAACCTTGAAAACCTGACGGTCGGCATCGTCGCCGGTGACGTTGAAGCGACCCTCATCGACATGGGTGGGGTTGCCCCGGTCCCCGATGTAGTCGCCCATGACGCCGAACTTCTGGAACATGTTGCCGCCAATGTTCACGCCTTGATGGCAAGCGATGCAGCCATATTCCTTGAAGCGCTGGTAACCGAACTTTTCCCGAGGGCTGAGAATGTCGGTGTTGCCCAGCAGGTATTGGTCGAAGCGCGAGTTGGGCGTCAGCAGGGTGCGCTCGAAATCGGCCAGGGCACCCTGGATGTTAGGCTGGGTGACGCCGTCTGGATAGGCGCTGGCGAAATCCTTGGCATAGCCCGGATCCTCGGCGATACGCTTGACCACCGCTTCCCAGGTATTGCCCATTTCGGTGGGGCTGATCACTACGGCGTGCACCTGGTCTTCCAGGGTATCGACGCGGCCGTCCCAGAACTGGTGGAAGTTCAGGCTGGCATTGAACACGGTGGGCGTATTGACTTCCACCGGTTTGCCATCGAACCCCAGGGAAAACCGTTTGTCGTCGGCGCCGCTTTTGTCCAGGTGATGGCAACTGGCGCAGGACAGGGTGTTGTTGACCGACAGCCGTGGGTCAAAGAACAACCGTTGGCCCAGCTGGACGCGCTTGGGGTCCAGGGCCGGCACGGGGGGCAGCGGTTTGAGCGGCTCGTCCAGTGGAGCGGCGTGAGCAGCCACGCCCAAGCCCATGAGCAGGCCGAGAGCGAGTAACAGTCCAGATGACGCCATCGGATGCTTCCTTGAATCTTTTGATTGATGGGTGTTTCACGAAAACGGATTCGGACGTCGCTCCCACTCGGCCATCCACTGGACAAAGGCCAGCGGTTCCACTGCCTTGCTGAAATAGTAGCCTTGGGCCTCCTCGCACTGGTGGGCCTGGAGAAACTCCAGCTGCTCAAGGGTTTCCACACCTTCGGCGATGATGTGCAGGTTCAGCCCCTTGCCGAGGTTGATGATGGTGCTCACCAGCTTGGCGTCATTACTGTCGATACTCAGGTCGCCGACGAATGACTGGTCGATCTTCAGCACATCCACCGGAAATTTCTGCAGGTAGCTCAAGCTCGAATAGCCGGTGCCAAAGTCGTCGATGGCCAGCCGGATCCCCTGTTGCTTGATGGCCTTGAGGATGGCGACGGTGGTATCGATGTTCTGCATCAACACGCTTTCAGTGATCTCCAGTTCTAACTGTGTCGGATCCAGTCCGGTTTCCTTGAGGGTGCGGGCGATGCCTTCGACGAAGCCGCGTTGACGAAAGTCGATGGCCGAGACGTTGACCGACAGGTACAGCGGCCGCATGCCTTGGGCCTGCCAGGTGCAGGCTTGCTGGCAGGCTTCCTGGAGCACCCATTGGCTCAATGGCACGATCAGTCCGCTGTCCTCGGCCACCGGGATGAAATCCGATGGAGGGACCAGTCCCTGACCCGGCCGGTTCCAGCGCACCAGAGCCTCGACGCCGACCACCTTGCCACTGCGCAGGTCCAGCTTGGGCTGGTAATGCAGCACGAACTCCTTGCGTTGCAGGGCCAGTCGCAAACCGGATTCGATGGTCTGTTGCTGTCGGGCCCGACGGTTCATGTCTTCGGTGAAAAAACGGTAGTCGTTGGGGCCGGTTTCCTTGACGTTGCGCATCGCCGTCTCGGCTTTCTTGATCAGCGCCACGGCGTCGAAGCCGTCGGCCGGATACACGCTGACTCCCAGGCTTGCAGTGACGCTCAGGTCATGGCCATCGATGGGTTGGGGCGAGTTGATGGCTGCCAGCAGTTTTTCCGCCACGCCCTTGATCTGCTGTGGGTCGGCGATGTCCCCCAGCACCACCACGAACTCATCGGAACCGTAGCGAAACACTGAGTCGGATTCACGCACCACCGTCGCCAGCGTACGGGCCACGCGCTTGAGCATTTCATCACCCACCGGATGGCCGAGGGCATTGTTGATGCGCTTGAAGCGATCCAGGCCGATGAACATCACCGCCAGTTGCCGGTCATGGCGCCGGCACTGGGCCATGGCCTGGGTCAGGCGATCACCGAGCAACATGCTGTTGGGCAGTTCGGTGAGCACGTCGTATTGCAGCAGGTGGGACACCTTGAGCAATTCCTGGACCCGCTCCTCGATCGTGCGCTCCAGGCTGCGCATTTTTCTCGCCGCATCCTGGGCCAGTTGCCATTTCCAGGTCATGGCGCTGGCCATCTGGCGGATTTCCAGGGTGTCGAAGGGTTTTTTCAGGATCAGCAGTTGATCGTCGAACTCGATGCGTTCGGCCATGGTTTCCCAGGTGTAATCCGAGAAGGCCGTGCACAGGGCGATTTGCAAGCGCGGGTCGGCTTGCCACAAGCGCTCGATGGTTTGCAGGCCGTCCCAGCCCGGCGGCATGCGCATATCGGCGAACACCAGCGCGTAGGGCTGGCCTTCGGCCTGGGCGCGCTTGACCAGCTCCAGGGCTTCTTCACCCTGATAGGCCGAGTCGATCTGAAATTGCAGTCGGCTGACCTGGGGCGTTCCGAACAACAGGCTCTCGGTATCGTCCAGCGAATCATCGCCGCCGTTGCCGGGGCTGAGGATCTTGCGAAAGTCCTGATGGATGGCCGGTGTATCGTCCACCACCAGGATCCGCCGGTTGGCAGGTACCGACATGGGGTTCATGGGTTGCTCTCCGATAGCTGGCTCGCCGGCCGGGTCCAGTGATCCACCACGGGAACGATGGTACCGGCCTTGAGCAGTTCGGCGGCCTGGCCGCTGTCCACCGCCGTGCTGAAGTAATGCCCCTGGGCTTGCATCGCTCCGCCGGTGGACATCAATGTGGTGCGTTGTTCCTGGGTCTCGACGCCCTCGGCGATGATGCCGATGCCCACGTCCCGGGCAAAGTTGATGATCGCCCGCAGGGTCATGGCGTTGTCAGGGTCGTCGTTGGCGCTGTCGAGCAGGCGCTGGGCGAGCTTGAGATGATTGACCCGGTAGGTCTTGAGGTAATCGAACGAGGAGTACTCGGTGCCGAAATCATCGATGGCCACCTGAACCCCCAGCTCACACAGGCGCGGCAGTACGTCGTTGTGGGTCCATTTGGTCTGGGCGAGGGTGGCTTCGGTGACATCGAAGCGCAGGTCCCAGGGGGCCAGCTCCCAGCGGGCGGTGGTGCGCAAGACGTCGTAGATCAGTTCCGGCCCGGTCTTGAGCTGGGTCAGGGACAGGTCGAGGGCGATCACCGGCGGCGCCATGCCCTGGTCGCGCCACTGGCGCATCTGTTGGCAGGCCTGGTCCAGTACCCAATGTCCGAGGGCAATGATGATCCCGGTTTTTTCGGCCGCCGGCATGAACGCCGACGGCTCCAGCCAACCCCGTTCGGGGTGCTTCCAGCGGACCTGCACGCCCATGCCCAGAATCTTGCCGGTGCCGAGGTCGACTTCCGGCAGGTAATGCAGGTGCAGCTCGTGGTTCTCGATGGCCTGGCGCAGGTCGTTGGTCAGGGCGACCCGGTCTGTCACCTCCTGGTTGATCTCCTCGTTATGGAAGTGGTACTGGTTGCGGCCTTTTTCCTTGGAGCGATACAGGGCCATGTCGGACTGGGCCATCAGGCTGTCGGCGCTCTGGCTTTCTGGGGTGTACAGGGCGATGCCGATGCTCACGGAGATCCGTACGTCGTTGCCGTCCAGGGAGTAGGGCGCCACGAGGGTGTCGCGGATCTTGGCCGCCAGGGCGGCGCATTGGGTGGGTTCGTGGACATCCAGTTGCAGGATGGCGAACTCGTCGCCGCCCAGGCGCGCGACCACGTCGTTTTCCCGGGTGCAGCCCTTGATGCGCGCGGCGACTTCCTGCAGCAGCAGGTCGCCGATGGGATGGCCCAGGGTGTCGTTGATCCGCTTGAAATGGTCCAGGTCCAGGTAGAACATCGCGAACGCCGGCGCCCCCCGGCGCGCAGCGGCGAATGCCTGGTGCAGCCGTTCGATCACCGTGGCGCGGTTGGCCAGCCCGGTCAGGCCGTCGGTACGGGCCAGCAGGGCGATTTTTTCCTCGGCCAGCTTGCGCTCGGTGATATCCAGGATGATGCCTTCCACCTCCAGCAACAGGCCTTGTTCGTTGCGCACCGGGATGTAGCGGTTCTCCACCCAGCGGCACGTACCCTCGCCGGTGCGCATGCGGAATTCGATGGACGCCCCGGCCATGTCCCGATCCAGTACCCGGACCATGGCCTGGTCGATCTTGGACTGGTCATCGGGATGGATCAGCGCCTGCGCCCAGTCCGGTGAGTTGACCAGTTGCGCCGCGACATGACCGAACTTGGTGATGTTGTGGGAGATGTACATCAACGGAAACGGTGGTTCGCCGCGCAGACGATAGAGAATGGTCGGGCTGTTCTGCACGATGATGTTGGCGTCGGCCAGTTCCCGGGTGCGTTCCTCCACGGCCTGTTCGAGCATGTCCATCTTCAGCGCCGCGTCTTCGGTCATCTGCCATTTGACGGTCAGGGTGCTGGCCATCTGGCGGATCTCGATGGCGTCGAAGGGCTTTTTCAGGATGAGCAGGCGGTCGCCCAGTTCGAGGCGGTCGGCGATGTCTTCCCAGGAGTAATCCGAGTAAGCGGTGCACAGCGCCACTTGCAGCTTGGGGTCGGCGCGCCACAGCCGTTCGATGGTTTCCAGGCCATCCCAGCCAGGGGGCATGCGCATGTCGATGAAGGCCATGGCATAGGGAAGCCCTTGGGTCAGCGCTGTCTCGACCTTGTTCAAGGCTTCCATGCCCTGGAAGGCCGAATCAAGCACGAAACTCTGGGTAGCGACCGCGACCGGTGCGCCGAACAGGGCCTCTTCGGCACTGCTCAGGTTATCTTCGGCAGGTGCCTGGGGGCTGAGGATCTTGCGAAAATCCTCATGGATGGTCAGGGTGTCGTCGACAATCAGGATTCGCCGATTGGCTTTTTCCAGGGGCAGACTCATGGCCGTGCACCGAGGTGATGCTGACTACAGAACCGTGGGTACATCTGATATCCCTTTCGCTGGCATGAGTATTCTGGCCTGTACTTGGCCCTTCATGGGGTACAGCATAGTCGTCTGATCGGGATGCGCTTGGTCAGCGATGGCAAATCGTGTCTAAATTTACGCAATCTACTAGCCTGTCTTTTGGGGGTAAGGTAGAACGGTGGTCGTCTTATAGGAGGGGGTAGTAATGGAAGATCAATCGCCGGACGTTCCGGTTACGAAGCCGACGGTGCTGTTGGTCGATGACGAAGAGTCGATTCTCAATAGCCTGCGTCGGTTACTGCGCAGCCAGCCCTATGAAATCCTGCTGGCCGACAGCGGTGCCAAGGCCCTGGAAATCCTCAAGGAACGGCCGGTCGACCTGGTGATGACCGATGCGCGCATGCCCAACATGGACGGTGCGACGCTGCTGGCCCAGATCCGCAAGCTCTATCCGTCGACCCTGCGCATCCTGCTCACCGGCTACGCCGATGTGGACATGATGACCAAGGCCATCAACGAGGGGGGGCTGTATCGTTACCTCAGCAAGCCCTGGAACGACGACGAACTGGTGCAGGCCTTGCGCCAGGCCCTGGCCCACCAGCATTCCGAAAGCGAACGCCAGCGCCTCGAAGCGCTGAACCGCGAGCAGAACCAGCAACTCAAGACCCTCAACGCCACCCTGGAAAAGCGCGTGGCGTCACGTACCGCCGAGCTGCAGCAGACCGCCGACATGCTCGACCTGGCCTATGAAGAGCTCAAGCGCAGCTATGTGACCGGCACCGAGGTGTTCTCGCTGATCGCCAACCTGCGCCTGCCCAAGGCCAAGCAGACCAACCGGCAAATCATCGAACTGATCCGGGTCTACAGCCGGCTGCACTTTCTCGACGAGTCCACCGACCGCGACCTGACCATGGCCGCGGCGCTCTACAACATCGGCAAGCTGAGCTGGACCGATAACATGATGGTCACGCCGGCCGACCTGCTGCATCACAACGAATTGGACCTGTATCGCTCCTATCCGAAGCAGAGCGAATCGCTGCTGATGACCCTGGACCCGATGAAGGACGCGGCGCGAATCATTCTCCATCACCAGGAGCGCTGGGACGGCAGTGGTTTCCCCGATCACCTCAAGGGCGAGGCGATCCCGTTCGGTTCCAGGCTGTTGAAGCTGGCGGTGGACTTCATCGAGTTGCAGCGCGGGTTGATTCTCGAACGGCAGATGAACAGCGACGAGGCGCTGGTCTACATCCGCAAATACGCCGGCAAGCTGTACGACCCGGACATGGTGGAGGACTTCATCAAGGCGTGTGGCGAGTACCTGGAAGACGTCACCTTGTCCGACCCGACGGTGAAAGTCATGACCACCCGGGAACTGGAATCCGGCATGGTCCTGGCCCGCAACCTCAACGCCGACAACGGCATGTTGCTGCTCAATGCCGGCAAAGTATTGAGCGGCCCGTTGGTGGAGAAACTCATCGCCTTCGAAGCGATGGAAGGGGCCCGGTACAGCGTGTTCGTCAAGATCCCCGAGGAGGCGCTGGATCCTTCGGCACCGAAGCCGATGTTGGGGTGATCCAAGCCTGACTGGCGACTCGAATCCCCTGTGGGAGCGAGCCTGCTCGCGAAAGCGGAGTGTCTGATGTTGAGCAGTCAACTGATACACCGCTATCGCGAGCAGGCTCGCTCCCACAGGGGTGGTGTCGTGCCTGTACAACTGGGGTAGGCTTTGCTCCAGTCTCTGTGGTCTGTAATCTCCCCGGCATTTTTCCGCCAAGGCCAATCATTCATGACCACTCCCCTCATCCACATCGCCGCCGCCCTGCTGATCGGGCCGGACGGTCGAACCCTGCTGGTGCGCAAGCGCGGTACCCAGGCCTTCATGCAACCGGGCGGCAAGATCGAGCCTCATGAGCAACCGGTCCAGGCCCTGGCCCGGGAGCTGGAAGAAGAGCTGGGGCTGATAATCGATCCGGCACAGGCTCGCTACCTGGGCCCGTTCAGCGCGCCGGCCGCCAACGAGCCGGGTTTTGTCGTCCAGGCGCAGGTGTTCCTGCTGGACATCGATGCTGCGGTTTCCCCCGCTGCCGAAATTGAAGAGGTTCGCTGGATCGACCCGGCCGGCGACGGCGGGTTGTCGTTGGCACCATTGACAGGCGAGGTGATCCTGCCGTTTTATCGGGCTACAGAGCTTTCGAACCCGTGCCTCAAGGATTGACCCCATGATTCCCTTGCCGGACCTGCTGGTTTTTGCCGCCGCCGCGTTGCTGATGGTGCTCACGCCCGGCCCGAACATGATCTACCTGATTTCCCGTTCGATCTGCCAGGGCCGCAAGGCGGGGGTTACCTCCTTGCTGGGGGTGGTGGCGGGGTTCTTCGTGCATGTGTTCGCGGCGGCGGCAGGGCTGACGGCGGTCTTCCTGGCCGTGCCCATGGCCTATGAGATCCTGAAATGGGCCGGCGCGTTGTACCTGTTGTGGCTGGCCTGGCAAGCCGTGAAGCCAGCGCGCGTTCGCCGTTCCAGGCACAGCAGTTGCCTGCGGACTCGACGCGCAAGCTGATCACCATGGGCTTTCTCACCAGCGCCCTGAATCCGAAGATCGCCGTGTTCTATCTATCGGTATTTCCCCAGTTCATCAGCCCGGAACACGGGTCGCTGTTCACCCAGAGCCTGATCCTCGGGCTGACCCAGATCAGCGTCAGTTTCAGCGTCAACCTGTTGATCGCCCTGTTCGCTGCGGGCATTGCTTCGTGGTTCGTTCATAACCCCACCTGGTTGGCGGTGCAGCGTTATTTCATGGGGTTTGTGCTGGGTGCGCTGGCGCTTCGGCTGATGCTTGAGCAACGGCGGGCCGCGTGAGCATCCGACGGCTGCGGGCTGGTGATGCTCCGGCCTATCGCGAGCTGATGCTCCAGGCCTACGGACTGCATCCGCAGGCGTTCACCTCCAGCGTCAGCGAACGGGCGGCGATGCCCATGAATTGGTGGGAGTCTCGCCTGACCAACCGGCTTGACGTGGTGCTGGGGGCGTTCATCGAGGGGGAACTGGCCGGTATCGTCGGCCTGTCCCTGGAGCCCCGACAGAAAGCCCGGCACAAGGCGACGCTGTTTGGCATGTACGTTGTCGATACCCATCGTCACCGTGGGCTTGGCCAGCAACTGCTGGAGGCCGCGCTTGACGAAGCCCGTCGCCATACCTTCCTGCGCCTGGTGCAACTGACCGTCACGGCGGGCAACGATCCGGCGCTCAAGCTCTATCAACGCTGCGGTTTCGTGCTCTACGGCCTGGAGCCGATGGCGATACGGGTGGATGACGAGTATCTCGACAAGATCCACATGTGGCGCGAGCTCTAAGGCGCCATCGCGAGCAGGCTCGCTCCCACATTTGGATTTTTGTGCATACAGAGATCCAGGCCGACACAGCCCCCTGTGGGAGCGAGCCTGCTCGCGATAGCGGCGCCCCGGTATCACCGAACGGCACTGACCCCATCGAGCGTGGAGAACGAGGTGTCCTTAGCCGTCAACAGGAAGTCGCGCATGTACGGTGCATCGAGCATGTCGGTGCGGACTGCAGCGTACAGCGTGGCGAACAGGCCTTTCTCTCCCAGCCGCTTGGCTTTCACATAACCCCGTGAGCTGTATTCGTGCAGGGCCCAGTGGGGCATGCCGCAGACGCCACGGCCGCTGGCCACCAACTGCATCATCATCACCGTCAGTTCAGACGTGCGGACCTGGGCCGGTTCGATGTCGGCCGGCTCGAGGAAACGGGTGAAGATGTCCAGTCGATCCCGTTCCACGGGGTAGGTGATCAGGGTTTCGCTAAGCAGGTCTTCGGGCACGATATACGGTTTGCTTGCCAGCCGATGCTGGTTGGCCACGGCGAGCATCGCTTCGTAGGTGAACAGCGGCACGTAGGTGATGCCCGCCAATTCCAGCGGGTCGGACGTCACCACCAGATCCAGGTCGCCACGGGCCAGGGCCGGCAACGGGGCGAAGGCGAAGCCCGAGGCCAGGTCCAGTTCGACTTCCGGCCAGGCATCGCGGAACTGGTCGATGGTCGGCATCAGCCACTGGAAACAGCTGTGGCATTCGATTGCCATGTGCAAGCGCCCGGCGGTGCCTCCGGCCAGCCGCGCGATGTCCCGCTCGGCGCTGCGCAGCAACGGCAGGGTGGCATCGGCCAGTTGCAGCAAGCGCAGCCCGGCGCTGGTGAATCGCACCGGTTTGGTCTTGCGCACGAACAACTGCATCCCCAGGCGTTCTTCCAGCTCCTTGAACTGGTGGGAGAGGGCGGACTGGGTCAGGTGCAGGCGTTCGGCGGCTTCTACCAGGCTGTCGGCTTCGCGCAGGGCGTGCAGGGTCTTGAGGTGGCGGAGTTCAAGCACCGGAATGGCTCCATGAGTAAAACTTGTGATCAACACGAAAAGGTTGAGTTTGTCTCATGTAGGGTCGACTGTCGACAATGGCGTCATCTTTTACAGGAGGACTCTTACCATGGCCCTGGCCCACACCCTTGGTTTTCCCCGCATCGGCGCCGACCGCGAACTGAAGAAAGCCCTCGAAGCCTACTGGAAGGGCGACCTGGCACCGACCGCGTTGCAGAGCGTCGGGCGCGAGCTGCGGGCCCGGCACTGGCAAGTGCAGAAAGACGCCGGGATCGACCTGCTGCCGGTGGGGGATTTCGCCTGGTACGACCAGGTGCTCGGCCACACCCTGACCCTGGGCGCGGTTCCGGCGCGGTTTCACAACACCTTGAACCCGCAGGGCCGACCGACCCTCGACACCCTGTTCGCGATGGCCCGTGGCGCCACGCCGGCCTGTTGCGCTGCCAACCACGGCCAGGCACAACACGCCCAGGAACTGACCAAGTGGTTCGACACCAACTACCACTACCTGGTCCCGGAGTTTTCCGTCGACCAGACCTTCGCCCTCAGTTGGGAGCAGTTGTTCGATGAAGTGGATGAAGCCCATGCCCTGGGGCATCGGGTCAAACCGGTGATCATCGGTCCGCTGACTTATCTGTGGCTGGGCAAGGCCAAGGGGCGGGATTTCGACAAGCTCGACCTGCTGGAACGACTGCTGCCGGTCTACGGTGAAATCCTCAATCGCCTGAAGGCCCAAGGCGTGGAGTGGGTGCAGATCGACGAACCGATCCTCACCCTTGACCTGCCCCTGGCCTGGCGGAGTGCCTTCGAACGGGCCTACCACATTCTCCAGTATTCGCCGCTGAAGAAACTGGTGGCGACTTATTTCAGTGGTCTGGAAGACAACCTCGGCCTGGCCGTGAGCCTGCCGGTGGACGGTTTGCACATCGATGCGGTACGCGCGCCGGAGCAACTGGGCCAGGTGCTGGACCGTCTGCCGACCTACAAGATTCTCTCGGTGGGCCTGGTCAATGGCCGTAACGTCTGGCGCTGCGAACTGGAACAGGCGCTGGCGCAGTTGCAACCGGCCCAGGAGCGCTTTGGCGACAACCTCTGGGTCAGTACATCGTGCTCGTTGCTGCACAGCCCGGTAGACCTGGAGCGTGAAGACCGGGTCGACCCCGAGCTCAAGCGCTGGCTGGCCTTCGCAGTGCAGAAGTGCGGTGAAGTGGCGGTGCTGCGTGACGCATTGAACGATCCGCAAGCCCCTGGTGTGCAACAGGCGCTGGCCGCCAGCCGCGAGGTACAGGCGAGCCGCGCCGCCTCGACGCGTATTCACAAACCCGAGGTCCAGGCCCGTCTAGCGGCCATCAAACCCCAGGATAGCCAGCGGCGTTCGCCGTTTGCCCAGCGCATCGAACGGCAGCGGGCACGCCTGAAACTGCCGGCCTTTCCTACGACCACCATCGGCTCTTTCCCGCAAACCCCGGCGATTCGCCTGGCGCGTCAGGCCTACAAGCAGGGCAAGCTGTCGGCCAACGATTATCAGGACGCCATGCACACCGAAATCCGCCACGCCGTGCAGATCCAGGAACGCCTGGGTCTGGACGTGCTGGTCCATGGCGAAGCCGAGCGCAACGACATGGTGGAATATTTCGCCGAGCAACTGGACGGCTATGCCTTCAGCCGTTTCGGCTGGGTGCAGAGCTACGGTTCGCGATGCGTGAAACCGGCAATCATCTACGGCGACATCAGCCGGCCGAAGCCTATGACCGTCGACTGGATCCGCTACGCGCAAAACCTGACCGACAAAGTCATGAAGGGCATGCTCACCGGCCCCGTGACCATGCTGATGTGGTCGTTCCCCCGTGAAGACCTGCCGCGTCGGGTCCAGGCGCAGCAACTGGCCCTGGCCCTGCGTGACGAAGTGGTGGACCTGGAAGCGGCCGGGATCAGCATCGTGCAGATCGACGAGGCCGCATTCCGCGAAGGCCTGCCGCTGCGGCGCGGGCAATGGCAGGAGTACCTGGACTGGGCGGTGGAAGCCTTCCGCTTGAGCGCGTCGGGTGTGTGTGACGAAACCCAGATCCACACCCACATGTGCTACAGCGAATTCAATGACGTGATCCAGGCCATCGCGGCCATGGATGCCGACGTCATCACCGTTGAAACCTCACGCTCGGACATGGAACTGCTGGAGGCTTTCGAAGCGTTCGACTACCCCAACGACATCGGCCCGGGCGTCTACGACATCCACTCGCCACGGGTGCCGGACACTGCCGAGATCGTCGGGTTGATGAGCAAGGCCCTGAAGCGGATTCCCGCCGGGCACCTGTGGATCAACCCCGACTGCGGCCTGAAGACCCGGGCGTGGCCGGAAACCGAAGCGGCGCTGGTGAACATGGTGGCGGCGGCGCGACAGTTGCGAGGGCAGTGGGCCTGAGTAACTGCGGAGCTTGGCTGTACCTGTGAGCGCTGAGGAAACTTGTGGGAGCAAAGCTTGCTCGCGATGGCGGCGGCCCAGCCAATATCACTATTGGCTGACTTGGCCCTATCGCGAGCAAGCTTTGCTCCCACAGAAAATTCACACCGCAGGAACCACTCGGCAATCTTCATCAAACTGTCACGCAACTGTGGCAGCGCGCTTGAACGAATTTCATCAGACTCGCGCTCTACTGGGGTTCTGCGTTTTGGTGTTTCTTCATGCGTGTGTTTATTTTTCTGGCCGTCCTGTTGTTCGGCCTGCCGTCGATTGCGGCGTCTCGTTGTGATGTCAACGTCCCGACCCAACGGGTCGATCTGGATCAGGTGAGCCTGGCGTACCAGAGCATTGGCCGTGGCTCCGATCCGGCCTTGTTGCTGGTGATGGGGCTGGGTGGACAATTGATCCATTGGCCGGACGAAGTGGTGGTTGCCCTGTGCGAGCAGGGCTTTCGGGTGATCCGCTACGACAACCGGGACGTGGGCTTATCCACTTGGCGGCAGGCGCCGGGCAGCGCCAACCTGACATTCGAAGCGCTTCGCTACAAACTGGGCTTGACGGTCGACGCGCCTTATACCCTCACCGACATGGCCAATGACGGGCTGGGACTGATGGACGCGTTGCATGTGCAGAACTTTCATCTGCTGGGGGCGAGCATGGGCGGCATGATCGCCCAGCACATGGCCGCCATGGCGCCGCAGCGGGTCGAAAGCCTGACCCTGATCATGACCAGCTCCAGTGCCGCCGGTTTACCGGCGCCCAGCGAAACGCTGGTGCGATTGCTGTCCCGCCGCAGTGCGCCGAATCGCGAGGTGGCGCTGGAACAGCAGGCTGACCTGCTGGCCGCACTGGGTAGCCCCCTGGTAGTCGATGATCGCCAGGCGCTGCTGCATCAGGCTGCTGTCGCCTATGATCGGGCGTTCAACCCCGAAGGTGTGCAACGCCAGATCATGGCGATCATGGCCGAGCCGAGCCGGGTCGAACTGCTCAATCAATTGCAAGTGCCGACCCTGGTGGTCCATGGCACCGCCGACCCGTTACTGCCGGTGATGCACGGCGTGCATCTGGCGGCGCATATCCGTGGCAGTCAGTTGAAACTGATCCCGGGCCTGGCCCATCGTTTCCAGGAAGCGTTCAAGGAGCCATTGCTGGGGGCGGTGTTGCCCTATCTGCAACAGCATCGCGAAGACACCTCGCATTGGGCGCAGGTCGAACCGACGCAGGCGCCGAATCTGCTCTGATAGAGGTCGAGGGTTGTAGAGATCCCTGTGGCGAGGGGATTTAGCGAAACGTCGCACCGCCCCGCTGGGCTGCGAAGCAGCCCTAAAGCCAAGCGACTCGGTGCATCAGATAGATTGAGTCGACTGCCTTGGGGCCGCTTCGCGCCCCAGCGGGGATAAATCCCCTCGCCACAAAGGAGTATCTGCAGGACTTCACCGAACCCGGGCCTGCTCCACCAACCACCCCATCAACTCCTGCAACGGCCCCGAAGCCTGGGTCTTGCGGGGGAATACCAGGTGATAACCCAACCCGGTCCTGACCTTCAGTTCGAACGGCATCACCAGCCGCCCGGCGCTCAGGTCATCGCCGATCAGCGACCAGTCACCTATCGCCACCCCCGTGCCCTGTGAGGCCATGGACATCGCCAGGTCCAGGGTTTCGAAATGCTGGCCCTTGCTGACATTGCTCAAGTGCACCTCGGCCGCATCCAGCCAGGCCGTCCAGTCGCGCTCGTCGCGGGTCGGGTGCAACAGCAAGTGTTGCTGCAGGTCGGCGGGTTCACGCAGCGGCACGGGGCCGTCCAGCACCGGGCGGGAGCAGACCGGCGTCAGTTGCTCATCGAACAGATGCAGGCACGCCAATGAGGTGTCGGGTGGCGGACCATAGATCACGGCCGCGTCGAAGGCCTCGCGCTGGAAGTCCACACCGTGCCTGACAGTGGTGGTCAGTTCCACCGGCACATCCGGCCGTTCCTTCTGCCATTGCAATAACCGCGGCAGCAACCAGCGCATCACACAGGTCGGGGCCTTGAGTTGCAGGGTCTGGCGCTTCTCGCCGATCTGCTCCACCGCGTCGCCGATCAGCCGGAACACCTGTTGCACCCGTGGCAACCACGCCGCCCCTTCAGGCGTCAGGCTCAGGCCGCGGGCCTGGCGCTGGAACAGCGCGTAGCCCAGATGATCCTCCAGCCCGGCGATCTGCCGGCTTACCGCGCCCTGGGTAATGTGCAGTTGTTCAGCGGCCCGGGTGAAGTTGCAGCATTGGGCCGTGATCAGAAACGTGTGCAGCGCCGGAAGCGGAGGAAGTCGTTTCATTTGGATCCAAGCCATGACGTGGGGACATGGCTAGTATGACTTTTTATCCATTGTTGCCGCTATGGCCTGACCGTTCAATGAAGCCATTCCAAGACAAGAAAAAGGGCAGTGGCAATGGCAACGTGTGGCGAAGTACTGGTCAAGTTACTCGAAGGCTATGGCGTGGAGCAGGTGTTCGGCATTCCCGGCGTGCACACTGTCGAGCTGTATCGCGGGCTGGCCCGTTCAAGCATCCGCCATGTGACGCCGCGCCACGAACAGGGCGCAGGCTTCATGGCCGACGGTTACGCTCGCGTCAGCGGTAAACCCGGTGTGTGTTTCATCATCACCGGCCCCGGCATGACCAACATCACCACCGCCATGGGCCAGGCCTACGCCGATTCGATCCCCATGCTGGTGATCTCCAGCGTACAGTCGCGCAGCCAACTGGGTGGTGGACGCGGCAAGTTACATGAGTTGCCGAATCAGGCTGCGTTGGTGGGCGGGGTCGCGGCGTTTTCCCACACGCTGATGTCCGCCGCTGAATTGCCCAGCGTACTGGCCCGAGCCTTTGCGGTGTTCCAGGCCGGGCGCCCGCGGCCGGTGCACATCGAAATCCCCTTGGACGTGCTGGTCGAAGACGCCGATGACTTGCTCGCCAGTATGCCCGTGAGCGTCGATCGCGCCGGCGCCGCGCCGGGCGCGGTGAAACAGATGACGGCGATGCTGGCCTCGGCCAGGCGACCGCTGATCCTGGCCGGTGGTGGCGCCATCGACGCCGCTGTCGAATTGACCGAGCTGGCCGAACGCCTTGGCGCACCGGTGGCGTTGACCATCAACGCCAAGGGCCTGCTGCCGTCCCGTCATCCCTTGTTGATCGGCTCTACCCAGAGCCTGGTCGCCACCCGCGCATTGGTGGCCGAAGCGGATGTGGTGCTGGCCATCGGCACCGAACTGGCTGAAACCGACTACGACATCACCTTTGCCGGTGGCTTCGAGCTCCCTGGTGCGCTGCTGCGCATCGACATCGACCCGGACCAGACCGTGCGCAACTATCCGCCGCGCCTGGCGTTGGTTGCCGATGCCCGCACCGCCGCCCGGGCCTTGCTCGACGAATTGAACCGGCAACCCTTGGCCGAGCGCTGCAACGAATGGGGCGCTGCCCGTGCTACCCGGTTGCGTGCTGACCTGGAAGGTAGCTGGGACGCTGCGGTCCGCGCCCAGAACGTTTTTCTCGACAGCGTCTTGCAAACGCTGCCTGAGGCGGTATTCGTCGGCGACTCCACCCAACCGGTGTACACCGGCAACCTGACGTTCAACCCGGAGCATCCGCGCCGCTGGTTCAACTCGTCTACCGGCTACGGCACCCTCGGCTATGCGTTGCCGGCGGCGATTGGCGCCTGGCTTGGCGGCAAGGAACAGGGCCATGGCCGTCCCCCGGTGGTGTGCCTGATCGGTGACGGCGGCTTGCAATTCACCCTGCCGGAACTGGCCAGCGCCGTGGAGGCGCGGGTGCCGGTGATTGTGCTGCTGTGGAATAACCAAGGCTACGAAGAGATCAAGAAATACATGGTCAACCGCGCCATCGAACCAGTGGGCGTGGACATCTATACCCCGGACTTCATTGGCGTCGCCAAGGCTTTGGGCTGTGCAGCCGAAGCCATCGATGATGTGGCGCAACTGCATGCCGCACTGCTCGCCGCCAACGACCGGCAAGGCCCGACGCTGATCGAAATCGATCAGGCGCGCTGGATGAGCGGGGTGGCGCAATGACTCTTCCCACGGTATTGGAAGGGCTGTACATCAACGGCCAGTGGTCTTGCGGTGAGCAGTATCTGCGGGTGATCAACCCGGCGACCGAGGCCTTGCTGACCACTGTTCATGGCGGTGATGAACGCGCAGTCGACCGAGCCCTGGACGCCGCGACCCCGGCCTTTGGCCCATGGTCGAAAACCACGGGTGGCGAGCGCGGCGCGATCCTGCGCCGTATCGCCGCTGGCGTGCAGGCCGGTCGTGAGCAGTTGATGCAATTGCAATCGCGCAACAACGGCAAACCGCTGTTCGAGGCGGCCATCGATGTCGATGATGTGGTCGCGACCTTCGAGTATTACGCCGAGCTGGCCGAAGGCTTGGACACTCGACAGGACAGTGCGCTGGCCTTGCCCAGCGATGATTTCAGCGCCCGCCTGCGCCGCGAACCTTGCGGTGTGGTCGGCTTGATCGTGCCGTGGAATTTCCCGATGGTCACCACCGCCTGGAAACTCGCACCGGCCCTGGCCGCCGGCTGCTGCGTGGTGCTCAAGCCCTCTGAGGTCACGCCGTTGCCGGAGCTGGAGCTGGCCTCGATCATCGCCGACTGCGGCTTGCCCGATGGGGTCTTCAACCTGATCTGTGGGACCGGCCTGGCTGTGGGCGCGCCGCTGGCCGCCGATCCGCGGGTGGCGAAGATCTCCTTCACCGGCAGCAACGCGGTGGGTGTGCAGGTGATGCAACGGGCGGCGGAAACGGTGAAGGGCGTGAGCCTGGAACTGGGCGGCAAATCGTCCCTGCTGGTGTTGGCCGACGCCGATCTGGAACTGGCGGTGGAGCTGGCCTGTGGCGGCGGCTTCTTCAATGCCGGGCAGATGTGTTCGGCCACCAGCCGTGTGCTGGTCGCTGACGAGCTGGCCGATGAATTCCTGCAGCGGCTCAAGATCCGCGCCGAGGCGATTCGCGTGGCGGATCCGTTCGACCCGGACGTGGAAATGGGCGCGTTGGTCAATCAGGCGCAATACCAACGGGTGCTGGGGCATATCGACCGGGGCTTGAGCGCGGGTGCGACGCTGGTGTGCGGCGGCCAGCGCCCAACGCATCTGTCGCGAGGTTTTTTTCTTCAGCCCACGATCTTCACCGACGTGCCCCCGGACAGTGCGCTGTGGTGCGAGGAGATTTTTGGACCGGTGCTGTGCGTGCGCCGTTTCAGCGGCGTGGAACAGGCGATTGCGCTTGCCAATGACAGCCGTTTCGGCCTGGTGGCCAGCGTCGTCAGCCGTGATCTCGACGTTGCCGAGCAGGTCGCCAACGCTTTGCAGGCGGGCCTGGTGTGGATCAACGCGCCCCAGGTGATCTTTCCCCAGGCGGCGTGGGGCGGCTACAAACAGAGCAGTTTGGGCCGCGAGTTGGGACCCTGGGGATTGGCCGCGTTCCAGGAAATCAAGCATGTGATCCGGGCGGTCTGACAGCACGTTATCGGGTCGCGCATGCCTCGAAAAAAGGCATGCGCCAGGGACATGGCTTCAATGAGTTTTTTTCGATAGTCAGGGATTTTGTGCAACCCCAGGATGGCCTTCGACAACGACAAAGTCCTTGCGGTACGGGGCTTTGGTCGATCTCGAACGGCTAGGGCGCAACGGTTTCAGCCATCTCATACTTAGAAGAACAAAGAGGTCCTCCATGGGCAAGCATGATCTGAACAGACGTCAATTCATCAAGACCGCCAGCGTAGTGTCGGTCGCGGCCGCCGCCATGAGCGTGCCCTTCATCAGCGCCCGGGCCAGCGATACGCGATTCGTCGGCAAGACCCTGCGCCTGCTGACCTGGTCCGACGACACCGGGCTGGCGGCGCTGCGCAACATCGCCGCGACCTTCGAGGCCAAGACCGGGGCCAAGGTCATCGCCGACCGCACCGGCAGCACCTCGGAAATGGTCGCCAAGCTCAAGGCCGGTGGCGATCGGCCGCAGTACGACATCATTACCCTGGCCGGCGTCGGTGCCGAGGGATTGGCTGCGGCGGGCCTGTTGGAAAAGCCGGACCTGAACCGGATCCCCAATCTGGTGGACGTGCCGGCCCAATACCGCACCGGCGCTGGCGGTCATGGCATCGGTTACCTGTTGTGGTGCAACAGCCTGGTCTACAGCACCCGCACCTTGCAACAAGCGCCGGACAGTTACGCTGCGCTATGGGACGCGGACCTGGCGCCGAACATCTTCCTGCCGCCGCCGAACTGGACCGAGGCCATGGACCTGATCATCATCGCCGCCAAGCTGGCCGGCGGTGATGAACACAACATCGAACCGGGCTTCAAGAAACTCGCCGAGCTCAAGGAACGGGTGGTGACCCTGGGCGAAAACCCGAACCAGATCGCCGAACTGTTCCGCACCGGTTCCCTGGACATGGGCGGCTTGTATGCGCCGGCGTTTTTCCCCAAGCAGATCCGCGACCCGGCCTATGGTCTGGGGGCGACGTTCGGCATGAAGGAAGGCTTCTACACCGACCTGATGCTCTCGGTCATGCCCAAGAACCGCCCGGGCGACACCGACCTGGCCTACGCCTTCATCGACCACTCCCTCGACCCGCTGGTGCAGGGCAAGATGGCTGAAGACATCTTCAACGGCCCGGTCAATGCCAAGGCCATCATCTCCGCCGAAGCGCGCAAGAGCCCGTACATCCTCACCCCTGAGCAAATCGCCGAGAAAGCGATCATGCACGACAACGCCTTCCTGGCAACGGTGCACGACCAGTGGATTCGCCGGTACACAGAAATTTTCTCCTCCTGAACCGGATGCCGGGCCCGCTCGATATCCAAGTGTGGGAGCAAGCCTGCTCGCGATAGCGGTGGATCAGTTGATGAAAATGTGGGCTGTGCCGGCGCCATCGCGAGCAGGCTCGCTCCCACAGGGAAGTGGGGGTGGATGCGGGATCTGTGAGCCACCCGAGAGCCCATGTGGGAGCGAGCCTGCTCGCGATAGCGGTGGGTCAGTTGAAGGGGATGCTGGCTGTGCCGGCGCCTTCGCGAGCAATCCCGCTCCCACAAGAAAGTTGTGTTTGTGCTGTCGTTTTCCACTGACGAGATCTTGCCATGGAACACCAACCGTTAGCCCATCCGCGGAGCGTTGCGCCAACGCGTTCCAGCCGGAGTATTTCGCCCACGACGCGGGCGTGGTTTTTCCTGTCGCCGTCGATGTTGTTTCTCGGCGTGTTGATTGCCGCCAGTCTGTTGGTACTGCGCATGAGCGTGGGCACCAAGGGCGCGGAGTGGAGTGGGTTCAGCCTTGCCAGTTACGGGCAATTGCTGGAACCCTATTACCTCAAATCCCTGCTGCTGACCTTGCGTCTGGCTCTGATCAGCGCGGTGATCGCCGTGCTGCTGGCGATCCCTGTGGCTTACACCATGTCGCGCCTGGCCTCGCCATTGTTGCGGCGGGTGTTCCTGGCGGCGGTGCTGTTGCCGCTGCTGGTCAACCTGCTGCTGCAAAGCTACGGCTGGCTGGTGATCCTCGGCCCGGCCGGCATGCTCAACCAGGCGCTCATGGGCCTGGGTCTGATCAAGCGGCCGATCATGTTGCTGTACAACCAGAACGGCGTGCTCATGGGCTTGGTCCAGACCGCATTCCCCCTGGCCGTATTGCCCATCGCCAGTGCCATGCGAGGGGTGGCTCGCAGCTATGAAGAGGCGGCCGCCACCCTCGGCGCCAGCCGCTTCCAGGTGTTTCGCCAAGTGGTACTGCCCATGAGCCTGCCCGGGATCATCACCGGCGCGACCCTGGTGTTCGCCTACAACGCCAGCAGCTTCGTCGTACCGCTGTTGCTGGGCGGAAGGCGGGTGCCGATGCTGGCGGTGATGGTCCATGACCAGATTGCCCCGCTGATGAACTGGCCGGCCGCGTCCGCCGCCGGGGTGGTGTTGATCGTCACCACGCTGCTGATCATGACCCTGTCCGAGTATTTCACCGGCCGCCGTCGGCGGCTGCTGGAGGCCTCTCAATGAGCGCGTTGAGTAAGAAACGCCAGTCACTGTTGCCCGGTGAAACCGGTCGGATCGCGGGGCTGCTGTCGGGTTTCATTCTATTGCTGGCGGTGTTGCCGATCCTGACCATGATCGTCATGTCCTTCAGTGGCGCGGCGAACCTGGATTTCCCGCCAAGCAGCTACAGCCTGCAATGGTATCGGGCTGCCTGGCAGACCTTCGTCTCCCCGGATACCAGCGATGTCCTGAGCCTGGGCCAGGCCATGGGCACCAGCCTGCTGGTGGCGTGCCTGACCATGATCTTCGCCACGCTGATCGCGGTACCGGCGGCCTATGCGCTGACCCGCTGTGAATTCCGCGGCAAGGCCGTGGCGCTGCAATTGATGTCACTGCCGTTGGTGTTCCCCATGGTGGTGCTGGGTCTGGCTTTGCTGTTGGTGTTCGACAGCCTGCCATTCCAGATGACCACCTCAAGGCTGGTCATTGCCCACGTCATCCTTGCCTTGCCGTTCGTGGTGAAGAACTGCACCGCCGCCATGCTCGGCATCGGCAGCGAAGTCGAGGAAGCCGCGCGGATGCTCGGGGCGTCACCGCAGCGGGCTATTGTCGATGTGGTGGTGCCGTTGATGAAGTCGGGCATCCTCGCCGGGATGTTGCTGGCGTTCATTGTCTCGTTCAACGAATTCACCGTGACTTATTTTCTCTACACCGTCGACGTCATGACCGTGCCGATCTGGATGTACAGCCGCACCGTGTCGTCGCTTGATCCCACCGTTTTTTCGTTTGCCGTGCTCATCGTGCTGATCGACTTCGTGCTGATCTGGGCGTTGGAGAAACTGGTGGGCGAGGGCGGCGTTTCCTTTTGATTTCGAGGTGAAGACATGACTGGACTGATACTGGAAAACGTCGAGAAACATTACGGCTCGGCTTGCGCGATAAAGGACGTGAACCTGCATTTGCCGGAAGGCAAGCTGGTCTGTTTTCTCGGGCCTTCGGGTTGTGGCAAGACCACGCTGCTGCGGATGATCGCCGGCCTGGAAAGCCTCAGTGGCGGCGAGATTCGCCTGGACGGCGATGACATCGGTCATACCCCGGCGCACCTGCGCAACTTCGGCATGGTCTTTCAATCGCTGGCGTTGTTTCCCCACATGACCGTCGGCGAGAACATTGCCTATCCACTGAAACTGCGCGGCGTGGGCAAGGCCGGGCAGCAGGCGCGGGTGGTGGAACTGCTGGAACTGATTCAGCTCCAGGCCATGATCGACCGGCCGGTGGCGAAACTGTCCGGCGGCCAGCGCCAGCGCGTGGCGATTGCCCGGGCGATTGCCGCACGGCCGAAAATCCTGCTGCTGGACGAACCGCTGTCGGCCCTCGACGCCAAGCTGCGTGAGTCGATGCAGGTGGAAATCCGTCAGTTGCAACAGCGGCTGAACATCACCACCATTCTGGTGACCCACGACCAGCGCGAGGCCATGACCATGGCCGACATCGTGGTGGTGCTGGGTGAGCATCGGGTGCAGCAGGTGGGGACGCCGATCGAGATCTACCGGCACCCGGCCAACGAATTCGTCGCCGACTTCATCGGCTCGGGCAATATTTTCCCGGCGACCACACTGGGTACCGGACGCGTCGGCCTGCCGGGCGGGGACGCGCTGGACGTGCCGGCCAGCCGTAGCGCCATTGTTGGCGAAAAGATCAAATTGTTGGTGCGCCCGGAAGACGTGCAGCTGTCTGCACCCCAGGCCACGGCGGGTAACCGCTTGCTGGGCAAGGTGACATTCGTGCGTGACATTGGCGCGACCATCGAGACCACGGTGGAGTGTTCCGGGGTTTCATTCACTGCGCTGAGTACGCCGTGCCAGGGAATGGACCTGGGCATCGGACATGCGGTGTCGGTGACCCTACCGGCGGAGGCGTGTCGGTTGCTGGGGGCCTGATCTGGAAACGTGGGGTGTGTCTTCTGGCCCCATCGCGAGCAGGCTCGCTCCCACAGGGGAACGCATTCCAATGTGGGAGCGAGCCTGCTCGCGATGGGGGCAGACGAAGCCAACGCAAAAGCCCAATCAAACCGTCAGCCGCAACCGCGCCAGATCCCGCAACGGCGGTGCCCCGAACAACCGGCTGTACTCGCGGCTGAACTGCGAAGGGCTTTCATAACCCACCCGATACCCTGCCGCCGAGGCCTCCAGCCCTTCGGCCAGCATCAGCCGCCGGGCTTCCTGCAGACGCAATTGTTTCTGATATTGCAACGGGCTCATGGCGGTCATGGCTTTGAAGCGATGATGCAGGGTCGAGACGCTGAGGTTCACTTCCCGGGCCAGTTCGTCGATGCGCAACGGCTGTTCGAAATGACCGTTGAGCCATTTGATTGCCTGGCCGATGCGATGACTCTGGCTGTTGGCGATGGCGATTTCGTACAGCCGGTAGCCCTGGGGACTGCGTAGCAGTCGGTACAGAATCTCCCGTCGCACCAGGGGCGCGAGCATGGAGATGTCCTTGGGGTGGTCCAGCAGGCGCACCAGGCGCAACACCGCGTCGAGCATCGACGTGTCCAGGCGTTCGACATACAGGCCACGACCGGCGGGGCGGGTCGGCACGCCCAGCGGACCGGCATCGGCGATCAGCGCGGTGATTTCCGCCGGGTCGATGTCCAGGCGCAGGGCCAGGATCGGGTGTTCGGGCGAAACGTCGGCGATGCACCCGCTCAATGGCATCGACACCGAGACCACCAGGTAATGGAGTGGGTCGTAATTGAACAGTTCGTCCGCCAGCCGCACCTGTTTGCTGCCCTGAGCCATGATGCACAGCGCCGGTTGCGCCAGCACCGGGGCAAATTTATGGGGCTTGCTGTGGCGAGACAGATTCAATGAGCCGATGGCCGTGGCGTAACTGCCGTCTTCGCGGGTATTACGGTCGATGATCGACGCCAGTTCGGCGCGTTGTTGTTCCAGATGCGGGTCCAGGGGGACGTGGGCGTGGTCGAGCGGCGACATGCCAGGATCCTCGGAAATAGGAGCGATGGACAAAGCTTATGTTTGTGCAAGGCCCAGTGGTAGTCACATTCTGTTGAAAGCTTGCCTGATCCTGCATGGCCTCCGCGCCGGAGCGTTGCAATGCCGCCGAAACTTGCTTGAAATCTTTCGTCTTAAATTAGTCGGTTCTTGTCGGGGCGTTGCGGCTTTGTCGAGCACTTTTACGCAGGATTGTGCAAGGCGTCGGCAGAAATCGACTAACGAACCTGGCGTCGTGGCGCTTAACCTTCAATCCTGTCGCAGCTGTTCCCGGCTGCACAATGGATGACCTGGGAGGGTTGAACATGTCTACACAGATCCCCGTCAGTCACATGGCTTTTGTGCGGGCCCGCGCCGGAAGCTCCAAATTATTGGGCGCGCGTCTGAGTAAGCTCATCGCGCCTTCGCGCCAAGCCCCCGGTTGCGTGCACTTCGCGCTGCAACAATCGCAATGTGATGCCGACTTGTGGTTGATGTCCGGACTCTGGGTCGATCAGCAGGCGATGGATGCGTACTTCAACTCCCCGGCCATGGGGGTTTTCGCCGAGCTGGTGCAGGATCTGGTGGTGAGCAGCCTGGATTTTCATACCTTCAGGGAAGTATCCGCCGCCCAGGCGACGCTGGCGACGGTACACAAACTGGCCGGATGAAGGTTTAATGACTGTCATTTCTCATCGCCAGGATGCGCAATATGGCACGTAAAGTCTTTGGACCCTTTGAAGCTGTTTCCGCCGTCATGCCCCGGGAGGGTGGTGGCTACTATGCAGCAATCGCCACTAAAGCCATCGGTGGCTCGGGTGCGCCGCGTTTCAACAAGCTACTTGAGAAACAGAGTTTCGAGACGGCTGCCAAAGCCGATGAAGCTGCCGCTGTGCAGCTGACCCATCTCAAGGGCGTCGACGAGGAGGGTGGGTTGCTCTGGTGACTTCGATCACTCATAGAGCTTTTCTGTGGCGAGGGGATAAATCCCCTCGCCACAAGGGCTTGTGCACACCCTTACTTCGGGCGATGCATCTTGAACAGTGCCTCAGGCCCCAACTGGAAGTAATCCGCCGGCCCGCCACCGCGCAGGATCGGTTCGGCGGCGGCCGTGTCGTAGACCCCGTCCTTCAACAGCCACTTGGCGATATGCACCGCAACCACTTCGCCGAGGATCAGCCAGCTCGGTACGAGCGCCTTGTCCGCTCGCTGCAACTGAATGATCTGGGTGACCTTGCATTCGAAGGACACCGGGCTTTCAGCCACTCGCGGCACCTGGATCACCCGTGACGCCGTTGGCGTCAAGCCCGCCAGTTCGAATTCGTTGACCTCGGGTGCGACCATCGCGCAGCTCTGGTTCATTCGCTCGGCCAGCGGGCGGGTGGCCAAGTTCCAGGCGAATTCGCCGGTCTGTTCGATGTTGTTCAGGCTGTCTTTGCGTCCGACACTGGAGAAACCAATGATCGGCGGGATGTAATTGAAAGCATTGAAGAAACTGTAGGGCGCGAGATTCAGGCGTCCTTCGGCGTCCTGGGAAGAGATCCAGCCGATAGGGCGTGGGCCGACGATGGCGTTGAACGGATCGTGGGGCAGGCCATGGCCATTGGCAGGTTCGTAATAGTGGATATCGTCGGGCATGAAAGTGCACAGATCCTGGTTTGGGTGGGATTCGAGAATAGTGCCGGGCCGCGTCGGTTTTGTCAGTAGCGCGGCGTTTCGCAGGAAGTCCTTTGCACTGGGATGGCGATTGCCAGGGGGCTTGAACGACTAAGCCCGGCCGAAGCCGGGCTGTAAGGATGCCTTTGGAGGATCAGCTGATGGATGCGCTGCCGGTACGGTCGAAACCGTCTTCAGCGACGGTGGCGCTGCCGGTGCGGTCGAAACCGTCTTCAGCGACGGTGGCGCTGCCGGTGCGGTCGAAACCGTCTTCAGCGACGGTGGCGCTGCCGGTGCGGTCGAAACCGTCTTCAGCGACGGTGGCGCTGCCGGTACGGTCGAAACCATCTTCAGCGACGGTGGCACTGCCGGTACGGTCGAAACCATCTTCAGCGACGGTGGCGCTGCCGGTACGGTCGAAGCCATCTGCAGCAACGGTGGCAGCGCCCGTGCGATCGTAGCCATCAGCGGCAATAGCTGAACCGGTACGGTCGAAACCGTCGGCGGCGAAGGTGTTGGCAGCCAGTACGGACAGGGTCAAGGCAAGGATCAGTTTGGTTTTCATCGTCGTAGCTCCAAAATCGTTGAGAGGGGTGTCTTGCATGGGTTTAATTCTACGCATGCAAATTTGATTAAAAAGCGCAAAATAATGCTAAAAATAATCGATTAATTCGATGTTATAGCTGACGCATCTCACTGCTTTACAAGCCACTGCGTAGGTCACGCACATATCGATTCAAGTGAGATAAGGATGCCCGGCCAACATTAATCGGCGATTAATTCCGTGTCGGACGGGATGTGACAGATTTTTCATGTATTCCCGACCTGTTTTTCACCGTCGCAAAGCCAGCCTTCCGCAGGGCCTGTAATCAAGGCCGATCGCCTCACACTGGAGCTTCCCCTGCGATGAACAAACTGCCTCAAATCACCCTGGCCTTCTGGGTCATGAAAATCTGCGCGACGACCCTCGGCGAAACCGCAGGGGACTTGCTGTCGATGACCCTCAATGTCGGTTATGCCCTCAGCTCGCTGATCCTGATCAGCGTGTTCGTCCTGACGCTGGTGACGCAGTTGATGGCCAAGACCTACAAGCCGTTGCTGTACTGGATCGTGATTCTGTCCACCAGTACCGCGGGCACCACCATGTCCGACTTCATGGATCGCACCCTCGAACTGGGTTACGCCACCGGGTCGATGATCCTGATTGCGATTCTGTTGGCGATCTTCGCGGCCTGGCGCCTGAGCGGCGATTCGCTCAACGTCACCAAGGTGCAAACTTTCCGTGGGGAGATGTTCTATTGGATGGCGATCCTGTTTTCCAACACCCTGGGCACTGCGCTTGGCGACTTCCTGGCGGATGATTCGGGCCTGGGGTTTGGCGGCGGTGCGTTGCTGATCGGCTCGACCATTGCCCTGGTCGTGCTGCTCAAGTACTTCACCAGGATCTCGGCAGTGGTGTTGTTCTGGATCGCATTCGTACTGACGCGTCCCCTGGGTGCTACCTTGGGTGACCTGATGACCAAGTCCCATGAAAAGGGCGGCCTGGACTTCGGCACCATCGGTTCGTCTGCGGTGCTGGCGGGGATTCTGGTGGTGATGATCGCCGGGGCGGCGTATGCGCAGAATCGCTATGGCAAGCAGGGCGCTGCCGAGTTGGGTTGATACCGAGTTGCACCTATCGTCGGATCGCCGCCCGGAGCAGGCTCGCTCCCACAGAGGATCTTCAGTGAGCAAAAAATTCTGCTCACAGCCGATCAAATGTGGGAGCGAGCCTGCTCCGGGCGGCGATCCGACGATGAGGCCCTTACAGTCACTGTTGTAATGACTGCTGAAACATCAGTCCGTCACGATCCGCGAATGTTTGCGGGTGTCTTTCATGGTGATGTACACCAGCAACGACACCGCGATACACGCCGTCACGTACCAGTAGTAGCCCGTCTCCATGCCGATGCTCTTGAACCACAGTGCGATGTATTCGGCCGTGCCACCGAAGATCGACACGGTCAGCGCGTACGGCAGGCCCACACCCAGGGCGCGGATTTCGGTGGGGAACAACTCGGCTTTCACCACCGCGTTGATCGAGGTATAGCCGCTGACAATGATCAGTGCAGCCATGATCAGGAAAAACGCACCCCACCAGGTCTGGATGGTGTGCAGCGTGGTGAGGATCGGCACGGTGCACAGCGTGCCCAGGATGCCGAAGGCAATCAGGATTGGTCGGCGTCCGATCTTGTCCGAGAGCCCGCCGATCACCGGTTGCAGGCACATGAACAGAAACAGCGTGGCGGCGGAAATCGTGGTGGAGTCGGAGATGCTCATGCCGACGGTGTTCACCAGGTATTTCTGCATGTAGGTGGTATAGGTGTAGAACGCCAGGGTACCGCCCATGGTCAGGCCGACCACGGTCATCAGTTCTTTCGGATGGCGCAGCAAGGTGCGCATGGCGCTTTCCTTGGACTTTTCCTTCTTGGTGAACGACTCGGTTTCTTCCATGCCACGACGCAGGTACAGCGCCACGATCGCACACAAGGCACCGATGGCGAACGGAATGCGCCAGCCCCAGGCGTACAGCTGGTCGCTGGTGAGGAACTGCTGCAATACGATCAGCACGCCGAGGGCGATGAGCTGGCCGGAGATCAGGGTCACGTACTGGAAGCTGGAGAAGAAACCGCGACGTTCCTTGGTCGCCATTTCGCTCAGGTAGGTCGCCGACGTACCGTACTCGCCGCCCACCGACAGGCCTTGGAGCAAGCGGGCGAAGACCAGCAGGATCGGAGCGCCGACACCGATGGTTTCATAACTGGGGCTCAGGGCGATGATCAGCGAGCCGAAGCACATCAGGTAGACCGAGGCCATCAGCGCCCGCTTGCGACCGGCGCGGTCGGCGTAGAGGCCCATCAACCATCCGCCGATCGGACGCATCAGGAAGCCCACGGCGAAAATCGCGGCGGTGTTGAGCAACTGGGCGGTGGTGTCGCCCTTGGGGAAGAAGACTTTGGCGAAGTACAACGAGAAAGCGGCGTAGACGTACCAGTCATACCACTCGACCATGTTGCCGACCGAACCGCTGAAGATCGATTTGATCCGGCTGGCGGTGGTTCTTTCACGGGCGGGCACGGCCGCCGACCCGAGGGGCAGGGTGTTGGAGTTATCCATTGAAGGATCCTTCGTTTAATTGTTTTTGTGGAGCGCGTAGGAACGCAGCCTGATTGGGCTATAGCAGGAGCTGTGCCATATGGTGGAAGGCCGATCCAGAGGGGTTTGGCGAATGGAATGAGCGGAAAACCGCCTATCCTGGATTGAGGGTGAGCGGGAATCCGCTGATTCGGCGGTGCATGGATCGGCCTATTCGCGAGCAGGTTCGCTCCCACACAGGATCTTCAGTGGACACGTACCCTGCGACTGGCCCAATCCCCCTGTGGGAGCGAGCCTGCTCGCGATGGGGCCTGTACAGGCGGCACAACACTCAGTTGTCTTGCAAAAACATCTCCCGACTCAACCCATGCCGCTGCATCTTTTCGTTGAAGGTGCGGCGTGGCAGTTGCAGTTCTTCGAGCACGGCTTTCACATCGCCTTTGTGGCGGGTGAGGGCGGCGCGCAGGCATTGGGCTTCGAAGGCTTCCTGCTGGGCGGCGAGGGATTGGCCGGGGTCCGTCTCCAGGGCATGGGCGTGATCCAGCCCCAGCAACTGGCGCTCGGCAACATTCGCCAGTTCGCGCACGTTGCCCGGCCAGTCGTGGCTCAGCAGATGGCTCAATTGCGGGCCGCTCAAGGGCGTGGCAGGGCGGCCCAGGCGTTCGGCGGCGCTGTGGGTGAAATGCTCGAACAGCAAGGGGATGTCCTCGCGCCGTTCGCGCAACGGCGGCAGGCGCAGTTCGGCGATGTTCAGGCGATACGCCAGGTCTTCGCGAAAGCGTCCGGCTCGGGCTTCGTCCAGCAGGTCGGGTTTGGTGGCGGCGATGATGCGCAGGTCCACGGCGATGCTCTGGTTGGAGCCCAGGCGTTCGAGTTTCTGTTCCTGCAAGACCCGCAGCAGCTTGACCTGCTGGGCCAGGGGCATGCTCTCGATTTCATCGAGAAACAGCGTACCGCCATGGGCGTACTCGAGTTTGCCGATGCGCTTGCCCTGGGCGCCGGTGAAGGCCCCGCTTTCATGGCCGAACAGTTCCGCCTCGAAGAGCGATTCGGGGATGGCTGCGCAATTCAACGCCACGAACGGTTTGTTCGCCCGGGGGCCGAAGTCGTGCAGGCAACGGGCGACCAGTTCCTTGCCGCTGCCGGTTTCGCCGCGGATCAACACATTGACCGGCAGGGTCGCCAGGTCCAGCACCTGGCGTCGCAGGTTCTGCAGCGTCCGGGAAACCCCCAGCAAGGTTCCGTCGAGTCGGGCCCTGGCGTCGGCCTGCTCATGCAGGCGGCGGTTCTCCAGCACCAGGGAGCGCTTGTCCAGGGCGCGGCGCAGGCTGCCCAGCAGGGCTTCGGGGCTGAAGGGTTTCTCCAGGAAGTCGTAGGCCCCATCGCGCATGGCTTCCACAGCCATCGGCACGTCGCCGTGACCGGTCAGCAGGATCACCGGCAGATCCGCATCGCGCCGGCGCACTTCGGCCAGCAGCTCCAGGCCGCTGAGCCCGGGCATTCGCACGTCGCTGAGGATCACTCCCGGAAAGTGCGCCGGCAACGCCGCCAGGCATTCTTCGGCGCGGCTGAACAACTGCACCTGGAAACCCGACAGGCTCAGCCATTGTTCGACGGCGCTGCGGATGCTGCCTTCGTCATCGACGACCATGACAGAGTCAAGCATGCAACCGGGTCTCCTGATCGATGGGCAACGCCACGCAGAATACGGCGCCGCCTTCATGGTTGTCCGCCGTCAGTCGCCCGCCGGACTCATGGATGATGGCAAACGATACCGCCAGCCCCAGGCCCAGTCCATCGCCCACCGCCTTGGTGGTAAAGAACGGATCGAAGACCTGGGCCAGGTGTTCCTCGGCGATCCCGGTCCCGCTGTCACTGACCGTCAGGCGCCACAGTTGCTCATCGGCTTCCAGGCGCACTTCCAGGCGTTTCAAGGGTTGACCGGCCATGGCGTCGAGGGCGTTGCGCAACAGATTGATCAGCACCTGTTCGAGGCGGATCGCATCGCCACGCACCCACGCCGGACGGGTCAGGTGCAGCACGGTGCTGACCTGTTCGTCCCGCAGGCGGGTGTCCAGCAGTTGCAGGGCCTGATCCACCACCGCTGCCAGGTCCAGGCGTTCGCGCAGGCCGCTGGGACTCTTGCGGGCAAACGTTTTCAGGTGACCGGTGAGGGCGGCCATGCGGGTGAGCATGTCGTCCACCGGCTTGAGTGCCTTGTAGGCATCGTCGACCCGGCCGTGATCCAACAGCAAGCGCAGGGTCGCCAATTGCATGCGCTGGGCGGTCAGCGGCTGGTTGATTTCATGGGCCAGGGCCGCCGACATCTGCCCCAGCGCCGCCAGTTTGGCCGACTGCACCAGCCCTTCCTGGGCCGTGCGTAATTCCCGGGTCCGTTCTTCCACCAAGCGTTCGAGCTCTGCGCGGCTGCGTTGACGCAGCTTCGCCAGGCGCCAGCGTTGGTTGAGGAACAGCAGCAGAAAAACCAGTGCCAACCACGATCCGGCGGCGGCGAGCCCGGCGTTGCGGCGATCTTCGAAAGCGATCTGCGGCCGACGCAGCAAATGCAGGGTCCAACCTTCGGCCGTCAGCGGCAAGGATTCCCACAGGTAGTCCGCTGGGCCATCAGGGGCATCGACCCGGGCCAGATGACTGTTATCGTCGAAACGCCGCAGCGCTTCGTAGCCCAACGGTTGCAGAGGTTGCTTGTCGTACTGGCGGGTGGCCTTGAGCTCGGCACGGTCGCTGTCGGTCAGGGGCTGCAGATGGCGATAACGCCAGCCCGGCCGGTTGGCGATGAACACGATGCCCCGGGCGTCGCTGACCAGCAGGGTGTCGCTGCCTTGGCGCCATTCACGTTCAAGCTCCGGAAATTCGAGTTTCACTACCATCGCTCCGAGGAACTCGCCGTTGTCGCCGGTCACTGCGCTGGACAGGAAGTAACCCGGAATGCCGCTGGTCACGCCCACTGCATAGAAACGCCCGGTGCCTTGGGTGCGGGTCTGGAGGAAATAGGGTCGGAAGCCATAGTTGTGCCCCACGTAACTGCTGGGCAGGCGCCAGTTGCTGGCCGCCACGGCCAGGCCGGTGCGGTCGAGCAACTCCAGGGTCGAGGACCGCGCGGTGTCGTTGATTTTCTCCAGCTTGCGATTCAGCGCGTCCTGTTGCGCCGCGCTGACCGGGCCCGCCAGGGCCGAACGCAACTCCGGGTCCAGGGCCAGTACGGCGGGCAGGGCACGGTAGCGGTCGATCAGGGTATGCAGGGAGTTGGCGTACAGCGCCAGTTGCTGGTTCGCGCGGCTGGCGTCTTCTTCCAGCGCCTGGCGTTCGGCGTGGCGTATGGCCAGGGCGGCGGCGCCGACAGCACCGGCGAGGATCAGCACGATGATCAGGAACAGGCGCAAGGGACGAGGCATTGCGAGCATGTGAGCGCTTCAAGGGGCGACGGGACTGGCACCATAGCATGCCGCCCGCGTGTCGTAATGCGTCTCGTCCCGGGCTATCGGAGCGCTGTTTGTGTCTGTCTCAGTCGGCCGATGTCCCTGTTTCAGTCCCCAGGATCCGTATCGTTGTAATCGAAGTCGCATTGGTACCAGGGGTGATAGACATGCCAGGCTTCGTGTCCCTTGGCATTGATGACCTTGACCAGGCGTCCTGGCGGATCGTAGAACTGCTGGTCGTGATAACCATGCACGCGCAGCGAAGCGTCGTTGATGTAACGCCAGGCATCGGCGAAATAGGGCCGATAGACTCGCGTGATCAGCCCTTTGTTGTCGTACTCGACCCGTTCGCTCACGCGCCAGCGCTGTTCGGCCAGGTGCTGGAGCGGCTGCCCATTCTGCAACAGCAGCGCACTGTCTTTGGCCACCGCATAGGCTTGCCCGGCTTCCACCCGCTGTTTGCTTTGCAGGGCACGGCCGAATCCGTCGACGGCATTGACGGTGATGCGGATCTGTTGCAAGGGATCGTCCGGGTAACGATCGGCGTTCAACACGACGCTGTGGACCGGCTCGCGGGTCGCTGCCTGTATCAGCACCCGCAGGAGTTCCTCGGCGGCGCTGCGCTCGGTCAGTCGTGCCAGGCGCGTGCGCGCCGAGGCGCGGATGTGGCCGTCGGGCAGGAGGTAGCGTTCTTTGATCCACTCGTCGCGCTGTATGGAAAGTACCAGGGAGAGATCGAGGGACCCCATCCAACTGAGCGCGTCGGTGCGCACGGCACTGGCGATCCGGCCCAGGGTGGCTTCCGGATGGTCGATGGCATGGCCGGGTGTCAGGTCTTCGGGCGGTTGGTAGCTGGCGACATCGTCGAAGCCTGCCGGAGCGCCGTTCTCGCTGCCATGGAAGGTCACGCCCAGTGGAGCGCCCGCCGGGCCATAGAGTGCTTGCTGGATATTGTCATTGGCATCGACGATCTTGCGTGGCAGCAACGCGTGGTAATCGTAATCGACCCGGGTCGTGCAGCCGTCCGGCAGAGTCACGGCGGTGGTCATCAAGTGATAGGCGTCGTGCTCGACGGTGGTCACCCCGTGGCTTTGGGTTTCCTGCAGGGTCGTCAGCTGGAAAAAGCCCTCGAGGGGTTCGTAGGTCGCAAATCCGACTTTCCTGGACCATAGGTTTTCGTGGTCGTCCTCATCCGGGTCGTCTGGCAGAAACAGTTTCATGGGCTCGAAGCCGATGCTTTCCAACTGCTCACGGATATCGAAGGGCGGTGGCAGCTCGTCGTAGGCTTGCAGCGCATGCTTGTCGAATTCGGCCACCTCCAGCGGGCCGCGCAGGGCTTGGAAGGCAATGTCGTCGTGCTCGTCCAGCAGGTAGTTCTGTTCCTGAAGCGCGATCAATTGTCGGGCGGCCTCCCATTGCGGGGAGTCCTGATGTTCGGTGAAGGTTTCATAGCTGACCTGCCCGGGGTTGAGCCCCAACGGCAGTTCCCCTTTCGGACGTTGCAACCCGTTGGCCCTGGAACGCCACGGCAGGCTCAGCCGCTGGCGCAGCCTGTCGTCATCGATCAGGTGCAAGTGCTCGGCGCGTTTCTCGACGAGGTGGAACACCTGCTGCTGGTCGTCATGGGCATCACGCCACCAGCCGTTCTCGTCGTCATTGTCGAAGGGCGGTGGGTCGAGGGCGGTGAGGCGCCGGGCGTAGTGGACGAGGAAACCGTGGATGAGCTGGCCGAACGGGTTCCACTTCAGGTTGAGGGCGTGCTGGATTTGCGGGTCGTCGATAAAGCCGTCGTATTGATAGGTGATCGTCTCCAGATCCAGCACCAGCAGGCTCTTGTGATGGACATGGGGATGGCGCAGCAGGTAGCGCTGTTGGGTCACGGTGTAAGGCCCGGCCGCGCCGGCCGGCTCGGCGGGATGGGTTTCGGTGCGCAACACATGGCCGCCCAGGGCGTAGGCCATCTCCCGCGCGGTGTCCGGGTCGGGGCTGATGATCTCGTTGGCCTCGTCGCTTTCATGGAAGCGGGTCAGCAGCGTCGGGCCCAACGGCACCGCATCGGTGTCCCCTGCAAAACAATCCTTGAGGGGTTGATCGACGGTGCGACCGGTGTGGAACCAGGTCTTGACCAGCACCGGCGCGGTGAAGCCGGTTGGCGTCTCACCTTCGGTCACTTCGCTGTCGACCTGATACAGCCGGCCGAAGCCGCGGAACTCCCGGTAGTGGCTGTCATAGTCGCCTTCGAAGTAAGTGAAGCGTTGGGTCAGGCAACTACCGGTGATCTCGTCCAATTGTTGTTGCCGCGCCACCAACGGCAGGGCCAGGGGCAAGTAACAGGTCAGGGGTTCCCGACTGTCCATGCGTTGCTGTTTTTCATCCAGCCAGTACTGCGCACTGCTGCGATAAGTCAGGGAGCTGCTGCAGCCCATGTTGTTGTTCATGGCATTGAGCAGATAGGGGCGGGCCGCGACGAAGTCATAGCGCCAATGGCCGGGCTTCATGTCAGGCGTCAGGTGCGGCTTGCTCAGGATCAGACTGGCACAACCCAGGCCCTGCAGGTCGGCCAGGGTAACCTGGCACAGATTGTCGTACCGCACGCCTTCGGGCCATGGCACTTGCACGGGCGTCTGTTCAAGACCATTGCCGCCGCGGTTGAGGTAGATCTCGAAGCACTCGCTCTGGAGGTAGATCAACGCCGGAGCCCCGGACCCGTCCAGGTCGGCGATGCGGACCCGGTCGGCATCGAACTGGCTGTAGCTGAAGGGCAGGGCGCTCATGACAAAGCCTTCGCCGAAACGCCCACGGCCCAGGTTCGGCCAGCACTTGATCTCGTTGCAGCGGATGCGGCACAGCTCGGTACTGTCGCTGCCCAGCAAATTGCCGAACATCACCAGCTCGTTGCGCAGGTCACTGAACAAAGGCAGGGTGCTGTCCGGTTCATGGGGCACTGTTACGCCAGGGGCAAATCCTTCCTCGCGGAGGTTGGCGTACAACCGCACACTCTTGGGCCCGATCATGGCCAGGGAGCGCAAACCGTCACCGTTCAGGTCGCCCAATTGCGCGGATGGGTGGAGTAACTCCATCGGGAAACGCTTGAAGTCGGTGAAGGTGGACCAGCTGCGGTCCGGGTTGAGGGTGTAGAAACCGCTCATGCCGGGCTGGACGATGAGCCAATTGAGGCGCCCCCTGCCCGTCAGGTCGGTCAGCACCTGCAACACCGTCGGGTTGTCGGCGGCGATCGGAATGTTCTCCAGGCGTGACCACGGGCCGTAGGCAATTTTGTCGTCGGCCTCGCCGCGTTCCGGTTCGCGGTAATACCAGCCATGGGTGTAGCGGCACAGGAAACCCGGAACACCCTCGCCGTACAAGTCGACGCAGTGGTAGCGCCTGCCGTCTTCAAGGGCGGGCATCGTCTGCAATTCAGAGAACGGTTCAGGTGTCAGATTGAGCTCGAAACCGTTGTAGTGCAGTTCGACAGGAGGACGGTAATCGACGCGGCCCTCGGCGTCCCAGTCCTGATAATGGGCTGCGGTCAGCAGGTTGTAGCCCAGCGCGGTGGCGCTGTATTCCAGCAGCAACCGCGCGACCAGCGCAGGTTCGGTGCCCGCTTCGGCGGGAAAATGGTGGAACATCAGTACCTGGTGGCACAGGCGCCGCGTGCCGACTTCGAAACCGTACCGGTAGGCATGGATCGGGTCGCTGCGCAATTGCCATGGCACCCCTTTGGGGACGTACCAAACCGGTTTGCGCGCAAGGTCGAGGGCGCGCTGGCCATAGTCGAACAGCACATGGAAATGCCAGTGCCTGCTGGCCGGATCGATCTCTTCGAAGCAGTAGAAGTCGTCGCTGGCCGTGGCGTTGCCGTAGCACACCCGCCGCAGGTAGCGCTGGGCGCGATAGTCATGGGGCCCGTCGAATGGACCGGGATCGGCTTCGTATTCATAAAAGATGTGCTCACCCGACGGGCCGAGCTCTTCGAGCAACAACCACTCGGCGATGCGGACGGGCGCTTGCGGATCGGTGTCGGCAACGGGGGCGGCGATGCGCGACGCTTCGCTGTTGCCATAGCAATACAGATGGCCGTTGCTGCCCTGGACCCGCCAGAACGGCGCCTGGCCATCGTCGGGACTCCAGAGTTCATACACATCGAATGCACTTTCGATCCTGGGGTAATAGCGCACCACCGAACAGGCCCGGCTACCGGGCCCGGCCAATGTGCGAATGACCGGCATGCCTTCGTTGAATTCGGGCCAGCGCTCGACCCCGTCGGCATCGATCATCACATCGTCATCGGCATAGTGCGGGATACCTTCGCTGGTGCGGCGGGCGATGCTGGCGAGGGACAACTGCATGCCGATGCCGAAGGTGCCGTTGCCACTCTGGCTGTTGTAGTGCAGCGCCAGCGCCGGTGTCAGATGGCGGGCGCCGGAAAGCGGCAAGGGTAATTGGAAAGAGGCTGCCCCCCGCGTGCCAACGGGGCCGATCCGGCTGCCCATCGCGGCAATGGATGCACTGTTGGCGATGATGGGGGTCACAATCTGGAGGGGCGTTTGTTCTGCCATCGGGGGATCTTCTCGTTAGGCAATGTCAGGGAGTACCCGGGTGAACACGAGGATGCCAAGAGATGAACGATGGGTAACCTGTCAGATCCGACAGGTGCGTAGGTAGGCCGATAAGTGGTAGGCGCTCCCGCACAAAACAAAAAAAGGCCGGTGGGCTTGTCGCCCACCGGCCTTTCTACGGTACGAAAGTGCGCGTTACTGCACTTCTACCGCCAGGCTGTCACTGATCTTCTTCTGCCAGATGGCCGGGCCGGTGATGTGCACCGACTCGCCCTGGCTGTCGACCGCAACGGTCACCGGCATGTCCTTGACCTCGAACTCGTAGATCGCTTCCATGCCCAGTTCGGCGAATGCCAGGACCTTGGATTTGCGAATCGCCTGAGCCACCAGGTACGCGGCGCCGCCAACGGCCATCAGGTAGACGGCCTTGTTGTCCTTGATCGCTTCGATAGCGGTCGGGCCGCGCTCGGATTTGCCGATCATGCCCAGCAGGCCGGTCTGTTCGAGGATCTGGCGGGTGAACTTGTCCATCCGCGTGGCGGTGGTCGGACCGGCCGGGCCAACCACTTCGTCGCCTACCGGGTCGACCGGGCCGACGTAATAGATGAAGCGGCCCTTGAGGTCCACCGGCAGGGTTTCACCCTTGTTCAGCATCTCGACCATGCGCTTGTGCGCCGCGTCGCGACCGGTGAGCATCTTGCCGTTGAGCAGTACGGTTTCGCCCGGCTTCCAGCTCTGCACTTCTTCCGGGGTCAGGGTGTCGAGGTTCACGCGACGAGCCGACGGACCGGCTTCCCAGACGATTTCCGGGTAGGCGTCCAGTGGTGGCGCTTCCAGCTCTGCCGGGCCTGTGCCGTCCAGTACGAAGTGGGCGTGACGGGTGGCGGCGCAGTTGGGGATCATGCACACCGGCAGGGAAGCGGCGTGGGTCGGGTAATCCATGATCTTCACGTCGAGCACGGTGGTCAGGCCACCCAGGCCCTGGGCACCGATGCCCAGTTGGTTGACCTTCTCGAACAACTCCAGGCGCATCTCTTCGATACGGTTCTGCGGGCCGCGGGCCTTGAGTTCGTGAATGTCGATGGATTCCATCAACACTTCTTTGGCCATGACCGCGGCTTTCTCGGCGGTGCCGCCGATGCCGATGCCGAGCATGCCCGGTGGGCACCAGCCGGCGCCCATGGTCGGAACGGTCTTGAGCACCCAGTCGACGATGGAGTCGGACGGGTTGAGCATGGCCATCTTCGACTTGTTCTCGGAGCCGCCGCCTTTGGCTGCCACGTCCACTTCCACGGTGTTGCCCGGGACGATGGAGTAGTGGATGACCGCGGGGGTGTTGTCCTTGGTGTTTTTGCGCGCACCGGCCGGGTCGGCAAGGATGGAAGCGCGCAGGACGTTTTCCGGCAGGTTGTAGGCGCGACGCACACCCTCGTTGATCATGTCGTCCAGGCTCATGGTCGCGCCGTCCCAGCGCACGTCCATGCCCACCCGCACGAACACGGTGACGATGCCGGTGTCCTGGCAGATCGGCCGATGGCCGGTGGCGCACATGCGCGAGTTGATCAGGATCTGCGCCATGGAGTCACGGGCCGCTGGCGATTCTTCGCGCAGGTAGGCTTCGTGCATCGCCTGGATGAAGTCCACGGGGTGGTAGTAGGAAATGAACTGCAGGGCGTCGGCAACGCTCTGAATCAGGTCGTCTTGCTTGATCACGGTCATGAGTCGCGCTCCTCTCTAAGACGGGAACATTCAATAAGGTACCGCTCGTTTGGGTGCATCGGTCGACGGGCGGCACCTCTTAAGACACGCCGGGCATGCTGGCGCGACGCTAAAAAGGCGCGGCAGTATATCGCAGGCGGACACCCTGTGGGAGCGAGCTGCCTTGTGGCGAGGGGATAAATCCCCTCGCCACAGATAAATCCCTCAGCAAATGGGTGTGCGTCGAGCAAGAAACCTCTGCGTCAATATGGGCCATTGCTTTGACGCCATTTTTCTGCTCCAGAATTGAATGGTCATTTGTCCTACACGCCACTAAAGTGGCGTCTGGCCTGTAGCGTAGGACGCCTCCTGTCAGTTTCCTTTCCCATGGTGAGTCAACGATTGACCCATAACGCCATTCAACGTCTCCTGCTCAAACGCTTCGCCCTGGCGGCCGCGACTTACGCGCTGGCGCTGGTGTTGCTGTGGCTGGCATTTTTCAGTGGGCATTACCTCGACTCGTTACGCGGCGTCATCATCGGCAGCGCCCTGGTGGTGCTGTGCCAGGGTGCGCTGTTCGCAGTGTTTATCAGTGGTCGCAACCTGCGGTTCGCCGACCCCAGCCTCACCGAAGTGCAAGTACTGATCGGCCTGGGTTGGCAGACCTGGATGATGGGGCACCTGGACCAGGCCCGGGGCCTGTTCCTGGTGTTCTATGTACTGATCCTGCTGTTCGGGCTGTTTCACCTGTCCCGCCGGGCTTTTGTGCGTTGCGCGTCGCTGGTGTTCTTCAGTTTCACCGGGATCGTCCTCTGGGACGCCTGGTTCTTCCGGCTTTCCGACCCCACGCTGGCCGGTTTGCAAGTGTGCGTGCTGTTTATCGTGCTGGTGTGGCTGGTGTTGTACGCCCGCTATGTCCAGACGTCGCGCCAGCGCATGCGTCAGCGGCGATTTGCCTTGCAGGCGCACCAGGACACCTTGCGTGGCATGATGCGCCAGCTCGAAGACCTGGTGGCCACCGATGAACTGACCGGCCTGTTCAATCGCCGGCATTTCCTGCGCCTGGCGTCCCGTGAACTCAACACGCTCAAGCCGGACATGGCCCATGGCCTGGCCTTGATCGATCTTGACCATTTCAAGCGCATCAACGACCTGCACGGCCACGCTGCCGGCGACCAGGTGCTCCAGGCCTTCGCCAGCGTCGCCACGGCCTGCCTGCGCGAAGGCGACGTGTTGGCGCGTTATGGCGGCGAAGAGTTCGTCATGCTCCTGCCCGCCTGCGACCCCGCGCGCCTGACGGCTTGTTGCGAGCGGCTGCGCCTGGCGTTTGCCGCCGTCGAGTTGACCGGTTTGCGGGTAGGGGCTCTCAGCCTGTCGGCGGGCATGACGCTGTTGGAAATGGACGATGACCTGGACAACGCATTACAACGCGCCGACCAGGCCTTGTACCGGGCCAAGCGAGACGGTCGTAATCGGTGTGCCGCCGCCTGGGAGAATGTCGATGCCTGAACTGACGGTCGCCGGCCGGCAATGGACGGTCGCGCCCGGCAGTAACCTGCTGGACGCGTTGAATCAGTCCGGGGTGCCGGTGCCCTACAGTTGCCGCGCCGGCAGTTGCCATGCCTGCCTGGTGCAATGCATCGGCGGCGATGTGCGCGATGCTCGACCTGATGCCTTGAGCCCGACGCAGCGCGATCAGGGCTGGCGGCTGGCCTGCCAATGCCAGGTAGTCGAGGATGTGCAGATCCACACGTTCGATCCGCAACGTGACGGTCAGGCGGCCCAGGTCGTGGCGGCGGACTGGTTGGGGCCCGATGTGCTGCGTTTGCGCGTCACCCCTGAACGGAGGCTGCGCTACCAGGCCGGGCAACACCTGGTGCTGTGGCTCGGCGACGTCGCCCGGCCCTATTCCCTGGCGAGCCTGCCGGAGGAAGACCGCTTCCTGGAGTTTCACCTCGACTGCCGCCAGCCCGGGCAGTTTATCGACCGGGCTCGTTCCCTGAGCGTGGGGGATCCCATCCGCCTGGGTGAATTGCGTGGCGGTGCGCTGCACTACGATCCCGCCTGGCACGACAAACCGCTGTGGCTGCTGGCCGCTGGTACCGGGTTGGGACCGTTGTTCGGCATCCTGCGCGAAGCCCTGCGCCAGCAACATCGAGGGCCGATTCATCTTGTGCATGTCGCCCATGACGCCAGCGGACATTACCTGGGCAAACCCCTGGCGGCGCTGGCCGCCAAGTACCCGCAACTCAGCGTCCAACTGCTGACCTCGGTCGAGGCGCCTTCAGCGCTGGCGCAACTGCGGCTGGCCTCCCGACAAACCCAGGCCCTGGCCTGCGGCCACCCCGAGCGGGTCGAAGCCTTCGCCAAACGCCTCTACCTGGCCGGTTTGCCGCGTAATCAGTTGCTGGCGGATGTCTTCCTTACCCGTGAGGGCGGCGCAGGCTGAGCCTCCGCCATCGCGAGCAGGCTCGCTCCCACAGTGGATCAGCGGTGCACACAGCATTTACAGACACCACCAGCCCCCTGTGGGAGCGAGCCTGCTCGCGATGGCGTCCGCCCAGGCAAAGCAAAAAACAAAAAGCCCCGCCATTCACATGGCGGGGCTTTTGTCTTTCAGCGGGGGCACTCAGACCATCGGGTCGCCGACGTGGAGGATTTTCATCCCGTTGGTGCCGCCGATGGTGTGGTAGCTGTCGCCCTTGGTCAGGATGACCCAGTCACCGGTCTGCACCACGCCGCGCTTGACCAGCTCGTCCACCGCCGCCTGGCTGACTTCGCCCGGTTGCAGGGCGGCCGGGTCGAACGGCACGGTGTAGACGCCACGGAACATGGCGGCACGGGCCTGGGTTTCGCGGTGCGGGGAGAACGCGTAGATCGGCACCGAAGAACGGATGCGCGACATGATCAGCGGCGTGTAGCCACTTTCGGTCAGGGCGATGATCGCCTTTACGCCCGGGAAGTGGTTGGCGGTGTACATCGTCGCCAGGGCGATGCTCTCGTCGCAGCGTTCGAAAGTCTTGCCGATGCGATGGCTGGAGGTCTTGCCGGTCGGGTGCTTTTCCGCACCCATGCAGATGCGGGCCATGGCCTGCACTGCTTCGAGCGGGTATTGGCCGGCGGCGCTTTCGGCCGAGAGCATTACGGCGTCCGTGTAGTCGAGCACGGCGTTGGCTACGTCGGACACTTCGGCACGGGTCGGCATCGGGTTCTGGATCATCGACTCCATCATCTGGGTCGCCACGATCACCGCTTTATTGTGGCGGCGTGCGTGCAGGATGATCTTCTTCTGGATGCCCACCAGCTCGGCGTCGCCGATTTCCACACCCAGGTCACCACGGGCCACCATCACGGCGTCGGATGCCTTGATCAGGCCGTCGAGGGTTTCGTCGTCGGCCACGGCTTCGGCGCGTTCGATCTTCGCCACCAGCCAGGCGGTGCCGCCGGCTTCGTCGCGCAGTTGACGGGCGTATTCCATGTCAGCGGCGTCGCGGGGAAAGGACACGGCCAGATAGTCGACTTCCATTTCCGCGGCCAGCTTGATGTCGGCCTTGTCTTTTTCCGTCAGGGCCGGTGCCGTCAGGCCGCCGCCGCGGCGGTTGATGCCTTTATGGTCCGACAGCGGGCCGCCGATGGTCACGGTGCAGACCAGTTCGGTGGCGGTGGCGGTGTCGACGCGCATCACCACACGACCGTCGTCGAGCAGCAGTTCGTCGCCCACGCCGCAGTCCTTGACCAGGTCCGGGTAGTCGATGCCGACCACCTGCTGGTTGCCTTCGGTCAGCGGATGGCTGGTGGAGAAGGTGAAGGTGTCACCGATCTTCAACTCGATGCGCTTGTTGGCGAATTTGGCGATACGGATCTTGGGGCCTTGCAGGTCACCCAGCAGGGCAACGAAGCGGCCGTGCTTAGCGGCGAGGTCGCGCACCAGCTTGGCACGAGCCTTGTGCTCATCGGGAGTGCCGTGGGAAAAATTCAGGCGGGCAACGTCCAGGCCAGCCAGAATCAGCTGTTCGAGAACTTCCGGCGAATTACTGGCCGGGCCAAGGGTAGCGACGATTTTGGTGCGACGGACGGACATGCAAGACTCCTCAGGTTCAAGCGCCAGCGAAGGCTACTATGGTCTTTGGGTGTAGTCATTGTTCATGTGCACTACTTATTCGTTTCTTTTTCGAAGTGAACATTCCCGAAGATTTTCACGCCTCTTTGGCCTGGATCACTCTTGTGGCCATGAGCATTCATCTGTGGCGAGGGGATTTATCCCCGCTGGGCTGCGAAGCGGCCCCAAAGCCCTGTTACTCGGTGTCTCAGGCGGATTGAGTCGCCGGTGTTGGGTCTGCTTCGCAGCCCAGCGGGGATAAATCCCCTCGCCACAAGAGCGAGCCCGGCGTCATATAGAGTTGAAGATTTCTAAGGGTAGGCCGATACAGCGCTCAAGACAGGAGAACCTTCCCATGCGATTCGTGCTTTTTATTGCCCTGGCCCTGAGCATCACGGGCTGTACCCGGTGGTCGATGAACCACCACATGAACCTGGCCTACAAGGCCTACGACCGTGGCAATTGCGATCAGGTGATGCTCGAACTGTCCCAGGTCGACCGTGCCAGCCGGGCCCGTCGCTATATGCAGCCGGAAGTCTCGATGCTGCGCGGCCAGTGCCTGGAGCGGCAGAAGCTGTTCGTCGACGCAGCGCAGACCTACCAGTTCATCATCGCCCAATACCCCACCAGCGAATATGCCTTCCGCGCCCGTGCCCGGCTCGAAACCCTCGAAAGCCTGGGGCACTACCCGACCCGCAGTGCCTCGGCGATCCGCCCGACTGCATTCTGACCGCCAACGCGGCACAGCCGCCGAGGGAGATTCCCCGGCGGATGGCCGGCATCGCTACGGGCTGGCTTCTGTCCAAGCTTGAGCTATATTTGTACAACTCGTGGCTAGAGCAAGATCTCTAATGTCGAGGCAACACCTGTGACCGGCAGGAACAGGCTCAAGACGCTTGCAAGCGTCTGGCACCGGGATCGGGGAGAGCGGGCTCGCTTGGGCTCGTTCCGAAGCATTGGGTAGGTCCTCGTTGAGGGCTGGGAAAAGCGATACAAAACATGTACAAAAAACGTCGAATTGATCGGCAGGATCTGCCGTGCTTCTTGAAAGTGTTCAACGGCGTCAATGACAGGCTTATTGGTTATCTGGGGAACGTTTCTGAACAGGGTCTGATGCTGATCAGCACGCTGCCGTTGATGGTCGGCGCAGACTTTGAGCTGCACCTGAAAATCCCCGCCGACGAAGGGCCGCAGAAGAACATCAAGCTCAAGGCCACCTGCCTGTGGTGCCATGAAGACGTGACGCCACAGCATTTCGACGCCGGCTTCAGCCTCCATGGGGCGCCGCCGGAGTACGGTCAGCTGGTCGGCGCGCTGCAGCATTACTTCAGTTTCCACTCGTTGCCGGCTTCGGCTTGATGCCCGCCTGACTTTTGCCGGGCATACTTCAAGCCAGTGAGACAGGCGAGAGGCAAGGTCAGGCTGATCCCGACCCCTTGTGGGAGCGAGCCTGCTCGCGATAGCGGTAGGGCAGTCACATCGATGCTGAATGGACCGCCCTCTTCGCGAGCAGGCTCGCTCCCACAGGTCCTGCATCAACCTTTCACCTCACAGACCATTCGGTCTTCAGCGCTGAATCTTCTCTTCGCCGTCCAGCAGCCTCTCCAGCAACAACACCCCCATCTCGCCCATCTGGTGAATCGCCAGGGCCAGGTTGCGCGGGGCACCTTCCAGATCTTCCGATAAATCCAGAATCAGCGTGCTGACCGAGCAGAAGGTTTCGTAAGTGTGCGCGAGCATGCCTTCGGGATCGGCGTCGGGGGCGACGATGAAGTAATCCAGGTGCTTGGCGGCTTTCGGGTCGGGCTGGCCGTTGTCGGGCTTGAGGTAGTAGTCCAGGGCTCTTTGAGCGGCCTGGTCGAGCCTGGCGGGGTCGAGGGTTTCGTGGGGGGACAGTGGGTCGGTGTGCGGGGGATTGGGTGTTGGTTTGATCATGTTTCGTTATCCATTAAATGGGCTGCCACCGACTCGCGACTAAACGAGGGTGGCGGCTGAACGCAGGTTAGTCGACCGGGAGGATAACGAAAGAACCGGCGCGCCCGAGGGCGCCCTGCGCACAGCCACCATTAAGCACGGGGATAGGGAACCCGACTGGATGATGCTTATGCACTTCGTTATACCTCCGGGCGACTAAACCCGACCGCTGGATATCAGCGACACGAATCAAGTTACGGGGCAAGGCCAAGGCACACAAGCCGGCGGATTCTGGCGGATCTGTAGTCCGTTGCGCAAGGCGTTGTAGTCAGTCGGACAGCCCCTACATCCTTCCGCCGCTCGTCGGTACTGTCGGAACTAACAGGTGTTTGAGCCTCGGACATTGGCTTCCAATGATCTACAACCTACGTGCCGCATTGCCGATGGAGCGAGCTATGAGTATTGATGACGATGCTGAAAAAGGTGATGCAGACGAAGCGCCAAAGGAAACATCGTTGCAATCGTCAGAAAGTGATGAGAGTGAAAGTCACGTCGAGCTTTCTCGTATTGGCATTGAACAGGAAGATACTGAGTGGCCTGCTTCCAGCCGTGCAATTTCAGTTCTGGAGGTCATGCACAGCGGTCAAGTGGCGAAACTTGAAGTGACCTACACCTGGACTGCGGCCGGGACTGTATTTAACTGCTCGGGGGTTCAGTACTGGGTTACTGCTAATGGACGTCATGAAGGCGATGTTAGGTTAGGATTTTCTTCAGTGGGCAGTTGGTATCGCGAACTAACAACAAATGCTCGGCAAGATGGCGTATGGCATTTCTTATCGAGCACGCCAACGGGTGGGGCAGTAGAGGCAAACGCTTCAAAAGCGACCATAGAGTTTTCCTATGTATTTGACCGTAAGGGGGGAGACCCTACTGCCTGGACTTCTATGGATGTGCATTATGCCCCTCCCCCTGTTATTGAATCTCCCTCCGGTGACATCGATACGCTACCGCTCACTGTGACAGGTAGGGGGGGCATCTATGGTCGTGGCTCAATTACCGTTCATAAAGTGAGCGATAACGGTCTTCTGCGCCAAGCTGACATTCGGCTCGATGGTAGCTGGACTGCCACGTTCGACATGCCAAGCGGGTTGGAGACACTGAGTTTTTACGCAGTGCAACAAGTAATGGGTTTCACATCCCCACACTCCAATCGGATGACGGTTAGCTTGGCTGGGACCACCCTTACAACACCTGCGTCGAATGCGGTAGTACGAGCTGATCAACTTGTCTTCAAGGGGGCGGGATTTTCAGGTGCCCGGGTTTGGGTGGTCGTCCCCAATGTTGGAACCGTGCTGTCTGAAACGGTTTCAGTCACTGAAGATAAAACATGGGAAGCCCGGGCGGTACCGTTGAATAATGGGTCTTACACGGCGCAAGCGGCATATCAAATAGGAAACGGGCCCGTTAAATATACCGTGGAGCACCGCCCGTTCACGGTGTTAGCCAAACCCGTCATCACGGCCCCTAGCGGCAATCAGAACATGTCATTCACCCTGAGCGGAACGAACGCGCTGGCGGGCGCCACGGTTCGGGTGAAGATCGACTTCGACAACGTCGTTGTCGGTACTACAACAGCGGTAGCAAACGGGTCTTGGAGCGCCGCTGTGCAAATGCCGAAGGCAGGTCCCACTTCGCTGGTGGCCGAGCAGGTTTATCAAAACGTGCCTTCGCAACGCAGCGACGCCCGGGCAGTCAAGATCAAGCCTCCAAAACTGACCAATATCCAGGTCACCTACCCCAGCCCCGGCACGGCGAAATTCTCCGGCACCGGTCACGTCGGTGCCACGGTGGATGTCCATAAAACCGGCGTTAACGACCCGCAGGTCAGCACGGGCGTCAGTGGCGGCCAGTGGGCGGTGGAATGGTCCGATCAGCCGCCGGGAAGCTACTCGGTGGATATCCGGCAAAAACTCCCCGACGGTTCCGCCTGGATTCATTCGGATTGGAGCGACAGGCTCACGGTCACGATACCTGTGCCGATGCCGACCTTGGAGGTTCAGATCGGCGGGGACCGCAAACCGGTGTTTGCCGGTATCGGTCACAGCTGGACGGGACAACCCGCGGCGCAGATCGAGGTGCTACGAGTGGGCGAATCGACGCCTGCCGTGCCGATTGTCGACGTCGCCAACAACCGCTGGTCAAGTGCTGCGGACGAAGCCTGGAATCCGGGGAGTTATTCCGTCGAAGCCCGGCAGTTGTTCAATAACCTCTCTTCCGAGCCCACTTCAAGGCAATTCGTTATCCGGGCCCCGGTCCCCACCGTGGAGGTTCGCCAGGACGGCCTGACTCCGCGCTTCTCCGGCACCTGCCTGAATGGTGCGCAGGTGCAGCTTCAGTTCGATGGGGACCCGAATTCCCCCTATGCCGCGCAAGTGAGCGGCGCGACCTGGAGTTTTACCCGGACGGAGCCTTTCATGCCCGGCACTTATACCGCCAGGGTGACCCAGTCCTTCGGTGGCCAGACCTCGGATGAGGTGTCCCAACCGTTCGAGGTCGTCGTGTTGCGGCCGGTCATCACCTCACCGGTGAATGATGAAGAGGTGGACCACAACCCGATCATCCAGGGCTCGGGTGGTATCCCTGGGGCTTTGATGCGTGTATTTGATTTCGTGTCAGAAACCCTTCTCGGCGAAGCCGAGGTCACCGACAACGAATGGTCGGTGCCCCTTACCGAGGATCTCGCGTTTGGCGACCAAAAGGTTTACGCGGTCCAGCAGTACGGCGAGTCTCCTTCCGAGAAAAGCGAGCCCGTCAGCTTCAAGGTGATCCTGTTTCCGCCCACCATCGACCATCCCCAGCCGGGCGATGCCATTGCCCGGGTCTCGGTCATTGACGGCTATGCCCGCAAAGTGTCGGGGTTGGACACCGCGACCGTCGAGTTGTGGCTCGACGGTGCGGACGAGCCTTTGGCAAGGGTGCGGGCCAGAGGCAACGATGGCTACTGGTTCTATGACGCGCACCTGCCGGTAGGCACCTATACGCTGCG
>NZ_NOIN01000013.1 GCF_014596565.1 Pseudomonas sp. PSB18
GGCCTGGACCTACAACGCCTATGGCAAGGTCATCTCCGAGCGCGACGAACAGGGCCGCGTCACCCGCTACGAATACGCCGACGATCTGCATCTGGTCAGCCGCCGTCTCAATCCCGACGGCAGCACGCTGCACTACCGCTACGACTCGGCGCGGTTGCTGCTGACCGAGATCGAGAACGAATCCGGCGAAAAATATCAGCTGGACTATACCCCCAGCGGCTTGATCCGACAGCAAATCGGCTTCGACGGCCAACGCACCGCCTATGCCTACGACCTCAATGGGCACCTGCTGGAGAAAACCGACTTCGGTGCCGACGGCAGCCAGCTTGTCACCGCCTACCAGCGCGACACGGCCGGACGCCTGCTGATCAAGACCCTGCCCGACGGCCAGACAATCCAGTACCGCTACGACGGGCTGGGCCGACTGGTCCATGTCGATGACGGCAGCGACCATCCGCTGGCCTTCGAATACGACGCCCAGGACCGGCTGATCACCGAGCACCAGGGCTGGGGGACCCTGCGCTATGGCTATGACGCCTGCGGGCGGCTCAATCACCTGCGCCTGCCGGACAACAGCCAGCTCGACTACCACCATGCCCCGGGCGGTGCACTGACCGCCATCGACCTGAACGGCGCACGCCTCACCGAACACCAGCTGCGTGGCGGCCGCGAATATCAGCGCCAACAAGGCCTGCTGCTCAGCCAGTACGAACACGACGAACAGGGCCGGCTCAAGGCCCACAGCGTGCTGCAGAACCAGCAGACCTTGTTCTGGCGCGATTATGCCTACAGCCCCAAGGGCAACCTCGCCGCCCTTTCCGACAGCCGTCGAGGGCGGCGCGAGTACCAGTACGACCCGCTGGACCGCCTGACCCGGATCGAGCATTCCCACACCGATCCCGCGGAACACTTCGCCCACGACCCGGCCGGCAACCTGTTGATGCAGGACCGCCCCGGCCCGACCCACCTCAAGGGTAATCGCCTGCTGATGGAGGGCGACCGCCACTACGACTACGACGCCTTCGGCAACCTGATCCGCGAACGCCGGGGCAAGGCCCAGGTCCTCGTCACCGAATACCGCTACGACAGCCAGCACCGCCTGATCGGCGTCACCACGGCGGGCGGCCGCGAAACGTCCTACCGCTACGACGCCTTCGGCCGACGCATCAGCAAGACCGTGGCCGGCCTGACCACCGAGTTCTTCTGGCAGGGCGACCAACTCGTCGCCGAAAGCAGCCGCCAGCACCACCGCAGCTACCTCTACGAACCCGGCACCTTCCGCCCGCTGGCGCTGCTCGACGGCAAAGGCCTCAACGCCTGCCCGTTCTACTACCACCTCGATCACCTGGGCACGCCCCAGGAACTGACCAACTACGGCGGCCAGGTCGTCTGGTCGGCGCGCTATAACGGCTACGGCAAGGTCCGCGAGATCCAGCACGACGGCGGCGAACAACTGGAACAACCGCTGCGCTTCCAGGGCCAATACTTCGACCCGGAAAGCGGCCTGCACTACAACCGGCACCGCTACTACAATCCGGAAACGGGCCGCTACCTGACCCCTGATCCAAGCAAACTGGCGGGTGGACTCAATGGGTACCGGTACACCCTGAACCCGACGGGGTGGGTGGATCCGTTGGGGTTGGTGGATTGTCCGGGGAAGGGTGGGTGCAGGCCGGCGGTTGCGGAGCAGGATCCGGCTGCGAAGGTTGGGGTGGGGGAGGACGAATTATCCCCACCAAAACCTAAGTTTCTTTATCGTGGAGATTTGAGAACGCCAGAAGTCATTTTTAAAGAAGGATTTGTGAGTTTGGGAAAAAGCACTGACTTACGGCTTCATGTTTTGGATAATAGAAACCCGCTGAGTAATTTTGTAAGCACCTCCACCGATGTCGATGTTGGGATCGATTTTGGAACAAGATACAGGACGCAAAAAGGGTATTTGTATGTTTTAAAGAGAATCCCTGGGCGCGATGTGAATAAGGAGCTGCCGCGTAAGGATATCCCTTATAGCTACGAACATGAGATCGCAATTCCTGATCGAATAAAGACGGAAGATATCCTTGGGGTCACTCCGTTGAAGAAGGATGGTTCCTATGTTGGGTATTCTTTGCCCAATCCAGAAAGGAAATGAAAAAATGACGAAGCAAGTTGTCGTGATTATCAAAGATGGCAAAAGGGAAGAGGCACAGCTAGATGTGGATGCTGCGAAATCAACTATTTCTTTAACCTTTAAAAGCGGCTGGAAAAAAAAGTATTCTGGACTGGATGTGTATTCATGCCTTGGTGAAATTATCAAGGAGCACTCCAATCTAAAATTTTTATGTAAAGGAGCTAAGTTGAGCGTGCGCCCTTCCAGCATGTCCTCTCAAATGTCATCAGGAATAGTGGCATATGATCATGTCTTGGGTGTACGTGCCTCAAGAGCGAGTCTCGTAAATATATTTGATTATGAAGATCAGCAAATAGTGAGCGATCCTCAGCTACAAAAAGACTATTTCTTCCGTTGGCTAGAGTCTATAAAAGATATAGATGAGTAAAGTCTCGTGCTTCGCTTTCAGAAGCCCCTCAACTTAAGGGGTGACTTCGGGGGCGACTTAAGGGGTGACTTCGGGGGTAGCAGTCTCCGTTCAGTTCAAGAGGCCGAGCCAAGGCTACCACCATCCACTGTTGAAGAGAGTCAACTCAGGGCCAGACACCAGCGGATCAAATGTAAATCAAACCCGCCCAGCCACTTCCTCAACCACCCCCCTGAACCACTGCTGTGCCGGATGAGACTCGCTGCGCCGGTGCCAGATCAGGTCGAACGCCATCCGAGGCAACGTCACCGGCGGTGGAAACATCACCAGCTTGTTGCTGCCCGCCGCGCCCATCGCCACCCGTTTCATCACCGTGGCGGTCAAGCGGGTGCGGGCGATCAGTGAGGGCACTGCGAACATCTGCGGCAGTGTCAGGGCCAGCTCGCGCTGCTTGCCCTGTTGAGCAAGGGCGTGATCCACCAAACCGTGCAAGTCTCCTTCAGGCGAGACCAGCACATGGCGAAGCTCCAGGTAGGTCTTCAGGGTCATGGCGCGACGGGCCACCGGATGGTCATGGGCGACGATGGTGACGAATTCATCTGTAAGCACGGTCCGGCTCAATATCCGCGCCGCGGCCTGAGTCGGCGGCACGCCCACCGCCGCGTCGATCAGGCCACTGTCCAACATGTCGACGGCATGGTCACGGTCGTTGAACGCATACACATTCACCGAAACCCCCGGCGCCTGCTCTGCAAGTGCCTGCAATAGCGCAGGCAGGAGCACATAGGCCGGGTAATCGGAGAGGCCGAGTTTGAACACCAGCGAAGCCTTGCCAGGCTCGAACTCGGGCCGCTCTACCAATGCGACTTGAAGCTGGTGCAGCGCCTGGGCAATCGGCACCGCCAGATCCCGAGCCCGGGGCGTCGGCAAAAGCCCTTCGGCACTGCGGGCAAACAACCCATCGCCAAGCAGCGTTCGCAGCCGCGCCAACGCGGCACTCATCGCCGGCTGACTCACCCCCACCCGAGCCGCCGCGCGGGTGACATTGCGCTCAGTCATCAGCGCGTCGAAGGCCACCAGCAGGTTCAAATCAATCCCATGAAAATCCATAAATCAAATAATCATTCATATCGGCTATTTGTTAGACGGATCATAGCCCTCAATCCCAAACTCTCGCTACCACCCCACTTCAATGGCGAGAACTTCAATGACCCCATCAACCACCCACCTTGCCGAACAGCTGCGCGCCGAGCGCCTGGCCGTCGAAACCTTCTACCGCGCGTTCAGCGACCAACAGCCGGACCTCGTCGACGAAGTACTTACCCGTGACTGGGACGACATCCCGTTGGCACCTGGCCAGGCACCTGGCCCGGAAGGCATCAAGGCCATCATCCGCAGCTTCGTCCAGGCGTTTCCCGATGTGCGGATCGTCGTCCACGACATGGTCCAGGAGCCAGGAAAAATGGGCGTGCGCGCCGAAATTACCGGCACCCATCAAGGCGAACTCTTCGGCATCGCCGCCACCGGCAAGCAGGTCAGTTTCCGCATCCATGAATTCCACACGTTCCGTGACGCGAAGCTGACCACGACATGGCACATGGAAGACTGGTTTGCCCTGTTCCTTCAACTCGGCCAGTTCCCTGCCCAGGCCTGAAAGGAGTTTTCCCATGAAGAGCGCTTTGATTAATGAGTTCGGCGGCCCGGATGTCATCGTCGACGGCGAAGCCACGTTACGAAACCCACACCCCAACGAAGTGGTCGTGCGCGTTGAGGCCGCCAGCGTCAATCCGCTGGACGTCAAGATACTCGCCGGTTACATGCAACCGATCTTCCCGGTGGAGTTTCCCTATGCCCCAGGGACCGATTTCAGCGGTGTGATTGAGTCCGTCGGCGAGCAGGTGAGCGTCCTCAAGACCGGAGACCGGGTGGTCGGACGAACCTCCCCCGAGCAGGGCGGTGCGTTCGCCACCCATCTGGTCATCGCCGCCTCTGAGCTCTGTGTCATTCCCGCGCAGATGAGTTTCGAACAGGCCGCCGCATTGCCGACCGCGTATGGCACGGCCAGGCAGGCGCTTTTCGATATCGGCAGGTTGCAGCGCGGCCAACGCGTGCTGATTCACGCCGGTGCCGGTGGCGTCGGTAGCATGGCAGTCCAACTGGCTCATCTTGCCGGCTGCCATGTGATCGCAACGGCCTCGGCGAAGAACCTCGAACTGCTGAAAAGCTTGGGCGCCGACGAGGTCATCGACTATCGAACCCAGACCCTGGACAGCGTGCGTGAAGTCGATCTGGTGCTCGACACCCTGGGCGGCGAAACGCTGGAAGAATCCTGGCAAGTGCTGCGCCCAGGCGGACGCATCTCGACCCTGGTGGAATTCAACATCGAAGGCCGGGACGGTCGCGCGGGTGAGTTCGTCTTCTTCGCCAGCGCCGTGCCTTTCCTTCCCGAGGCGATTCGGCAGTTCAGTGCGGGGCAGTTGCAGATCGTCATTGATTCAACTTTCACACTGGCTGAAACCCGAGCAGCGTTGGAAAAGGTTGCCACTGGGCATGCCCGAGGGAAGGTGGTTATTCGCCCGGGGAACTGATTGTCAACCTGCCACCTGACGTTTCACTGTCGGTTAGTTGCCCGCGAGTTCAGCGGGGTGATTGTCTTCAACTCTGAAGGGGCTTGCAGACCAAGCAGAGTCAACCGTCTGTAGAATCGCCGCGCTCGCGCAGGAAGCGTGCGTAACGTTCCATCATTTGCCGGACGACGTCCTCGCTCTCGCGGTCGACGCCAAAAACGTACCGGGGGAAATCCAGATCCTTCTGCACGTTCCAGATCTGTTCATGCTGGTCCGGGGAAAAGTACTGTGCCGGGTCGCCTACGGCGATCCAGCCGATCGGTACCGTCGCGCCTGGCTCTACCACGGTCTTGATGTGTACCACCCCATTGATGCGGATCTCCGCGCCTTTGCCGATGCGAGCGCCGTTGAAAACGGACGCGCCGGTGGCGACAAACACCTCATCGTCAATCCAGCAACCGGTCAGGTGAGAGTGTGGTCCTACCATCACGTGATTGCCGATCCGACAGTCATCGTGGGAAGTGCTGCGGATGACCGCATTCTCCATGACGATACAGTTTTCCCCGATTACCAACGCGCCGCCCTCCGCGACGAGTACCGCGCCGTGCCCTACGACAGTACCGGCGCCAATGGACACATTGCCTTCCAGCACAGCGCTTGAGGCGATTTTCGTCGTGGGGTGAATGTTCCGCTGTTCGGTGGGATTGAGTTTGGATTTGTCAGTCACAGGCAAGGCTCCTCTCCATGATTAAAGCATCGATTCCCCTCCGCATCTTCGCACCCAGCCATTAAAAAAAGCAGACCTTTGGCACCGATAACATCGTTTCTCGGGCGGTTTTCTTTTCCCTATATTGGCTGCCAGATCCGGTGAATGACTCAGCATTCACCCCCTAAGTGCGAGTAGCCTCAATGAATAACAAACCTGACAGCGCAGGGCTTGATAACGCAGGAGCGGGAACCCGGGCAGTCTGGGGTGGCGAGCAGGTCAGGCATCCCTACAACGCCACGCAAACCCCCATCGTGGTCAGCGCCGCGTACGGTTATGACGATATCGACGTCTGGTACGACGTCGCCTTGGGCAAGGCGCCGGGCTTTATCTACAGCCGCATGAGCAACCCCACCGTCGAGACCCTCGAAGCCAAGATCCGTGAACTGGAAATGGCCGAGTCCGCCGTGGCGTTCAGCACCGGCATGGCGGCGATCAGCAGTGTGCTCTACACCTTCCTGGCCCAGGGCGATCGGGTGGTGTCCACCAAGGACAGCTACGGCGGCACCAACAAGATTTTCGAAGAATTCCTGCCGCGCATGGGGGTGGAGGCGACCTTGTGCGAGACTTTCGATCACGATGAGATCGAACGGGAAATCGCCAAGGGCTGCCAGGTGGTGTACCTGGAAACCCCGACCAACCCGACCCTGAAAATCCTCGATATCCAGCGTCTGGTGGCGGCGGCCAAGCGGGTCGGCGCCGTGGTGGTGGCGGATAACACCTTCGCCACGCCGCTCAACCAGAACCCCCTGGTATTGGGCGTGGACGTGGTGATCCACAGCGCGACCAAGTTCCTCAGCGGCCATGGCGATGTGCTCGGCGGCCTGGTCTGTGGCCGCGAAGCCCTGATGGCCAAGGTGCGGCATTATCGGGAAATCAACGGTGCGGCACTGGACCCGTTCTCGGCCTTCATGATCATTCGTGGCATGAAAACCCTGGTGCTGCGCATGCGTCAGCAGCAAGCCAGCGCGCGTGCCCTGGCGGAGTTCCTGTGCACCGAGCCGCTGGTGGAATCGGTCAACTATCCCGGCCTGCCCAATCACCCGAACCACGCCGTGGCGTGTGCGCAAATGGCCGGCTTTGGCGCCATCGTCAGTTTCGTCCTGGTCGGAGGCATGGACACCGTCACCGCGCTGCTGCCGCGTCTGCGCTTCGCCCACTGCGCGGGCAACCTGGGTGCGGTGGAAACCATCTATGGCCCGGCGCGCACCACCAGCCATGTCGAAAACACCCTGGAGGAACGGCTGGCCCTGGGCATCTCCGAGGGGCTGGTGCGGGTCTCGGTGGGCATCGAAGACACCGATGATTTGCTCGACGATTTGAAGCAGGCGTTCGCCTTTGTCCGGGCTTCGCGGGAACAGCGGACGCAAGCGAATACCCACGCTTCAACCCTGGAAGTGTGCACCGAAACCAGCCGTTGAACCATCAGCGTCAGACCCCCGCGACAAGGCGGTCACGGGGGTGTTCATGAATAGGAAAATAATAAAACCGGATGACGACCCGTGTTGTCTCTGTGCTGTCACTGCGCGCAGAGGTCGGAGCGTGTCCTCACGACTTTCATGAGAGCAACCATGTCCATAAAACAAGAACAACTCAGTACGCAGGTCGGCTTCAAGCAGGAGATGCAAACCCGCCATATCGTCATGCTGGCATTGGGTGGCGTGATCGGCACCGGGCTTTTTCTCACGTCCGGCTACACCGTGAACCAGGCCGGTCCGTTGGGTGCGGTGATCGCTTACATCATCGGTGCCTTGATGGTGTACATGGTGATGATGTGCCTCGGTGAACTGGCGGTGCAGATGCCGGAAACCGGTTCCTTCAGCACCTACGCCACGCGCTTCCTCGGCCCGGGTACCGGTTATACCGTGGCCTGGTTGTACTGGCTGACCTGGACCGTGGCCATCGGGTCCGAATTCACCGCCGCCGGTATCCTGATGGCACGCTGGTTTCCAGATACACCGGTATGGATCTGGAGCGCGCTGTTCGCCTGCGTGGTGTTCCTGAGCAACGTGGTCTCGGTGCGCTTGTTCGCCGAAACCGAGTTCTGGTTGTCCTTGGTCAAGGTCGCGACCGTGGTGGCGTTCCTGCTGATCGGCGGCGGCGCGATTCTCGGCCTGCTGCACATCGATCAGGCCCACAGCATCGGCTTGAGCAACTTCACCCGCGAAGGGCTTTTCCCCACCGGTTTCATGCCGATTGCCATGACGCTGCTGGCGGTTTCGTTTGCCTTCTCCGGCACGGAGCTGATCGGTATCGCCGCCGGTGAAACCAAGGATCCCCAGCGCAATGTGCCTCGCGCCATCCGCACCACCGTGCTGCGCCTGGCGATCTTCTTCGTCGGGACCATCTTCGTCCTGTCGACCTTGTTGCCCCGCGAGCAGGCCGGGATCGTCGAAAGCCCCTTCGTCACCGTGTTCACCTACATCGGCATTCCGTACTCCGCCGACATCATGAACTTCGTGATCATCAGTGCCTTGCTGTCGGCCGCCAACTCCGGCCTGTACGCCGCCTCTCGGATGCTCTGGACTCTGAGCGACCAAGGCCACCTGCCCAAGCAGTTCTCGGCCCTGACCCGCATGGGCACGCCCCTCAACGCGATCATCGTCAGCATGGCCGGCGGCGCCGCCTCGTTGCTCAGCAGCGTCTTTGCCGCCGACACCATCTACCTGGCGCTGGTGTCGATCTCCGGGTTGGCCGTGGTGGTGGTGTGGATGAGCATCGCCGCCAGCCAGATTGCCTTCCGCCGTCATTACGTCGCCAATGGCGGTGATGTGCGCCACCTCAAGTTCCGCGTCCGTGGCTATCCGTGGGTGCCGCTGGGGGCGTTGGTGTCCTGCGGGTTGGCGTGCGTCGGGATTGCTTTCGATCCGGAACAACGGGTGGCGTTGTACTTCGGCTTGCCATTCATCGCCTGGTGCTATTTCGTGTACTTCATTACCCGCAAAAGCCGCGAGCAACGCTTGCTGGTGAACCCGTTGGCGCAGCCGTCCGATGCAATTTAGGCGGTGCCGGGGGGAGGGCGTCAATGAGGCAGGATCATGAAGCAGAAACCGTTACCCCCGTTGAACTGGCTGCGGGCATTCGAAGTGTCGGCCCGCTGCCTGAACTTCACCCACGCCGCCGAGGAGTTGTGCTTGACCCAAGGCGCGGTGAGCCAGCAGATCCGTCAGCTGGAAAGCCACTTGGGGGTGGCACTGTTCAAACGCCTGCCCCGTGGCTTGGGTCTGACCGAGGAGGGCCAGTCCTACCTGCCGGTGGTACAGGATGCGATTACGCGCCTGGCGGTGGGGACCAACGAGATTTTCGGCCAGCACAAGCGCCGGCCGATCAAGGTCCGCGGCAGCCTGGCGTTCTTCGTGCATTGGCTGGCGCCGAAACTGGTGGACTTCCGCCAGGCCCATCCCCAGGTCGACATCCGCTACATCAGCAACATCTGGGTCAAGGAACTGGATGGCGAGGACGACCTGGAAATTCGCTGGGGTCATGGTCAGTGGTCCGGCCTGGTGTCGCAGCGGCTGACCTGGGACACCTTGTTCCCCGTCTGCTCGCCAGCGCTGATGGCACGCTCGCCGCTGCAGGAACCGGCGGACGTGGCGAAGCATCCGCTGTTGCATGTATTGGGGTATGAAGAAGGCTGGGGGTACTGGCTGAACATGGTCGGTGCCGACCACGTTGATTCGTCGACGGGCATGCAATTCGACACGCTGGTCTGCACCTTGCGCATGGCCGAGCTCGGACAGGGGATCGCCCTGGCCCGGTCGTCGATGGTCGCTGACCTGCTTGAGGAGGGACGCCTGGTCGAACCCTTCACCCAGCGCATCGAAGCCAGCGAGTCGTTCTACCTGGTACGCGGTTCCGGGACCGAGCAGCACCCCGACGCCGTCATGTTCGCCACCTGGCTGGTCGAGCAGGCACATCGTTTCAAATGAATGGCCGGAGCCAACCATGCGCTATGTAAGTACCCGAAACTCGGCCGTGCAGGTCGATTTCGAAAAGGTCGTGTTATCGGGCATAGCCCCGGACGGCGGGCTGTTCGTGCCGCTGGAGCTGCCGCTGTTCGAACCCCAGGAGATTGCCAACTGGTCGACCTTGTCCTATGACGAGCTGGCTTATCGAGTGATGAGCCCGTTCGTGGGCGAGACGATTCCCGAGGCAGACCTCAAGCGCATGCTCAAGGAGGCTGGCAGCCAATTCAGCCATCGCTCCCTGGCGCCCCTGCATCAGGTGGATCGCAACGAATGGGTCCTGGAACTGTTCCATGGCCCGACCCGCTCCTCGAAGGATTTCGCCGCCCAGCTCCAGGCTCGGCTGGTGCAATATTTCCTGCGCAAACGCGACTGTCGCGCCGTGGTGATCGGCGCCACCAATGGCGATACCGGGCTGGCGGCCATCGAAGCCTTCAAGCACTGCGAGGAAACCGTGGTGGTCGTGGTCTACCCGGAAGCGGGCGTACCCCAGGACCAGCTCCGGCACCTCCAGGCGGTGGCGCATCCCCGGGTCCACCAGTTCGCCGTCAATGGCAGCTTCGACGAGTGCCAGACCCTCGTCAGTCGGTTGTTCCGCCAGTGGCCGTGCACCCGGCACGAAGCGATCAGTTTCAACTCCAGCAACTGGGTGGGGGTGCTGGCGCAGTTGGTGTTCTATTTCCACGCCGTACTGCAACTGGGCGGCGGCCAGCGGCCCATCGGCTTCAGCGTGCCGGCGGCGAGTTTTGCCGAGGTCTATGCCGGTTACATTGCACAGAAGATGGGCTTGCCGATCACCCAGATGATCGTGGCGACCAACCAGAACGATGCGCTGCACCAGTTGTTCTTGAAGAACCACTACTCCCGGTTGCGTGCCAACAAAACCTTGTCGCCGGCCATGGACCTGTCGATCTTTTCCAACCTGGAGCGCTTTCTCTGGGAGCTCTACGGGCATGACGACCAGGCTGTGAGCGCGCTGATGGAACACTTCGAAAGCAGCGGCGAGATGACCATCGCCAACGAGTTCTGGCTGCAGGCACGGATGATCATCGACTCCTATGCCGTCAGCGATGAACAGACCCTGGAAGAAATCACCTCGCTGTACCGCGACACCGGCTACGTCATCGACCCCCACACCGCCACCGGCGTGCTTGCGGCCAGGTTGTACCGGCGAAGCCTGGTGGCGCCGATGGTGACCCTGGGGGAAATCTCACCGGCCAAATCGGCGGTGTTGCTTGGTGAGTTGGGGATCAGCGTTTCGCCGCTGCATCACCCGCTCGCGGAACACGGCCTGGTGCAGATCCATCGGATCCAGGCGGACGACCTCGACACCCTCCACCAACTGCTCGGCACGCTGTAAGGAGGCTCCGTGAAGCGAATTCTCGACCCGCTCGACGAACGCATCATCGCCGAACTGCGCCTCAACGCCCGGGCCGCCCATGCCGAGCTGGCGGCGAAGGTCAACCTGTCGCGCAATGCCGTGCGCCAACGCATCGAACGCCTCGAACGCGACGGGGCGATCCAGGGTTATACGGTGCGGACGGGGGAGGGGCTTTCGGCAGCGTCGAACATCAATGCGGTGATTTTCGTCTACCGCTACGACCGCATGCGCGGCGCGGAAGTATTGCAGGCGCTGCAAGCCATGCCGGAAGTGCTTCAGTGCGACGTGATGAGTGGCGAATTCGACCTGATGCTGCGGGTCGGCGCGGCGAGCCCGGAGCGGGTGCACAGGGTCTGGAAGGAAATCTCGGCATTGCCTGGGGTGGAGAACACTGTCACCTCATTCGTACTGTCGTCAGTAATCTGAAACTGTAGAAGCGGACACATAAGCCCTGTGGGAGCGAGCCTGCTCGCGATAGCGGTAGACCAGCCGACTTCGATGTTGACTGCCCTGGCCCTATCGCGAGCAGGCTCGCTCCCACAGGGGCTATGTGTCTGTTGATCGTTCCCACGCTCCCGCGTGGGAATGCCGCCAGGGACGCTCCGCGTTCCGCGCCTGATCGACCCAGACAAATCCCTGGTCAAAACGCCCATAAAATAGAGCAAATTGGCATATTTCACTGCCCAGCCCACCCCCCTAACCTAGATCCAACCACCTCATCACCCGGATCAAGGGACACAACAAAAATGACTGAATACAAACTGGCGCTGGTCGGCTTCGGCGGTGTGAATCGGGCATTGGCGCAATTGATCGCCGAGCGTAACGACCGCTGGAAAACCGAACTGGGTTTCACCCTGAAAATCGTCGGCGTGACCGACCTGTTCCTTGGCTCGGTCATGGGCCGCGAAGGCCTGGACGCCGCACTGCTGGCCAAGCTGCCGGCGACCAAGGGTGCCTTCGCGCAATGGCCGGGTGGCAACGCCGAAGCCCTCAATGAAGCCGTGATCAAAGAGAGCGGCGCGGACATCATCGCCGAAGCTACCTTCACCAACCCGGTGGACGGCGAGCCCGCTACGTCGTTCTGCCGCTGGGCCCTGGAAGGCGGCAAGCACGTCGTCACCACCAACAAGGGACCGATTGCCCTGCATGGCGCCGAGCTGAAAGCACTGGCCCGCCGCAACAACGTCGCCTTTGAATACGAAGGCTCGGTGATGAGCGGCACGCCGGTCATTCGCGTCGCCAAGCAGTCGCTGGCCGGCAGTGCGATGACGGGTTTCGAGGGCATCCTCAACGGCACCTCCAATTTCGTCCTCACTTGCATGGAAAACGGACTGGGGTTTGCCGAAGCGGTCAGCAAGGCACAAGCGCTGGGCTATGCCGAAGCCGATCCGACCGCGGATGTCGAAGGACACGACGTGCGCCTCAAAGTGGTGATCCTGGCGAACGAACTGCTCGACGCCAAGCTGAAAGTCAGCGATGTCAGCTGCAAAGGGATTTCCTCCCTTGACCTCGGCGACATCGAAAAAGCCCGCCAGGACGGCGCCTGCTGGAAACTCATCGGCGCCGCCAGCCGACACGCCAACGGCTCGATCAGCGCCAGCGTCGAACCGCGCCTGTTGAGCCACGATCATCCGCTCGCCGGCGTGAGCGGCGCCATCAACGCCGTGTCGTTCACCTCCGAACTGCTCGGCGCCGTGACGGTGTCCGGCCCTGGAGCCGGGCGCACGGAAACGGCGTTTGCGCTGCTCTCGGACATCATCGCCATCCACCAGTCTGCCGTGCGCAACCAGGAGTAACCCATGAACGTATCTCGACTGGCCCTGGCTGTGACGCAAGCGCACATCGACGTCCTCAACCCCTTTGACGGCAGCGTCGTCGGCACCGTCGCGGATGTCTGCGCCTCCCAGGTCTCGCAGTTGCTGGCGACCGGCCGCAGCGGCGCGCGCACCTGCGCCGCGCTTCCCCGTCATCGCCGCGCCAGCATCCTCGAGCAGGCGGCATCGAACATCCAGCGCGACGCCCAGGCGTTTGCCCGGCTGATCGTCGATGAAGCCGGCAAGACCCTCAAGCAGGCCGAAAAGGAAGTCAAACGCTGCATCAACACCCTCAAGTTGTCCGCCGAAGAAGCCCGGCGCAACGCCGGAGAAGTGGTGCCGTTCGATGCCTATGACGGCGCCGAATCGCGCCAGGGCTGGTTCTCCCGCGAGCCCCTGGGCCTGATCGTTGCCATCACGCCCTACAACGACCCGCTGAACCTGGTGGCCCACAAACTCGGCCCAGCCATTGCCGGCGGCAACGCGGTGATTCTCAAACCGTCCGAGCTGACGCCGTTGTCGGCGCTGAAATTGGTCTCGTATCTGGTTTCGGCGGGTTTGCCTGAATCCGTGGTCACCGTCGCCACCGGCCGCGCCGAACTCGGCAAAGCCCTGGTCGCCGCCCGCGAGGTGCGCATGATCTCCTTCACCGGCGGCTTCGTCACCGGCGAACAAATCGCCCGCACCGCCGGCCTGAAGAAACTCGCCATGGACCTGGGCGGCAACGCACCGGTCATCGTCATGGGCGATTGCGACCTCGACGCGGCCGTTGAAAGTTGCCTGTCCGGCGCCTTCTGGGCCGCCGGCCAGAACTGCATCGGCACCCAACGCCTGCTGATCCAGGCTCCGATCTACGCAGCCTTCCGCGAACGTTTCGTCAGCCAGGCCCAAGCGCTGGTGGTGGGCAATCCCTTGCTGGCCGACACCGACATCGGCCCGATGATCACCCCGCAAGCCGCACAAAATGCCGAGCACGTGGTGAACGAGGCCCTGCAAGAAGGCGCCACCTTACTCTGCGGCCACCGCCGCCAAGGCGCCTGCTACGCCGCCACCGTCCTGGAAAACGTCGACCACGCCAGTCGCCTGTGGCGCAACGAAGTCTTCGCCCCGGTGGTGGTGTTACAGCCTTTCGAGACGTTTGATGAAGCGGTGGAATTGGCCAACGAACCTGAGTACAGCTTGCATGCTGGGATCTTCACCAACGACCTGACCACCGCCATGAGCGCTGCACGGCGAATCGAGGCCGGAGGCGTAATGATCAACGACTCCTCGGACTTCCGCTTCGACGCCATGCCATTCGGCGGCTCCAAATACGGCAGCCTGGGGCGGGAAGGGGTGCGGTTTGCCTATGAGGAAATGACCCAGCCGAAGGTGGTGTGCCTGAATACGTTGGGTTGAACGATCCGGGTATCGGGGAGCGCTGTCCGCCTGGCTTCGGCCCCGGCTGACAGGCAGCATTGGCGGCGCCCCCCGGCGCGAGCGGTCCTGTCAGGCCTGGGCCATTCTTCGTTGATGCTGCGAACGCAGATCGCCGAGGTATTCGGCTTCCAGTCCTTCCAGGGCGGCGCAACGGTCGATCAGGTCGCGGCGACGAACCTTGCCGGTAATTTGCGCCATGACCATCAAGCCTTTGAGCACGCCGGCTTCTTTGGCAAACCGCTCGACCCGTTCTATGGTCGCCTCGGGTACACCCGTCATCGACAGGTACCGGGCAAAGCAATGGCGGGAGCCGGCCAGGAGCGTGAACACATCATGCAGCGCGCGAAACTTGGTCGTGTTGCAGGCCAGGGGATTGTCGAGCAGCTGTTCCAGGTGGGCGTAGAACCAGGGTTGCGCCTGGAAGTTATCCAGGAATGCCTGATGCCGCTGTCGGAATGCCGCGTCGACATCGTGTTGTTGAGTCGGCGTCCATTCCAGGCAAAACATTCGCCGACTGCCCTCATTCTGGAAGAACTGATCAAGCACCTCCTGGGGGTATCGGTACTCGCACAGCACGCTGGCGGGGTTGTCATCGACGATGTCCCAGCTGCCATCGGTATTGGCCTGGCGCAGCACGACAACGTGCTGGGCATGTGAGCTGCGGTATTCGGGACAGTGGGCAAAGTAATACACATCCCCCGACAGGAAGGCGCAGCCGTAAGCCTGGATCTGCTGATGGATGACGGGCAGCAGATCATCCAGGCGCTCGGCTTTGCGCTCGTGAAAACGTACGCCCAGCAGCGCCAGGTCGTCGGCGGCGAAATAGGGGCTTTGCAGCGCGTACTTGGCTTTGTTCTCCACCACCATTTGCTGGAAGATGTCGTCCACCGCAGGCAGCGCGTTATAAAAAAGCCAGTCCACTTCAATGCCCAGGCGCTTCATGAACACAACGGCATGACGCTGGAAGCAGTTGAGGAAACGCCGGTCGTACAGATGTACATCGTAGGGGAACTGTTGTTCTTCCATGACGGGCAATCCTTGGCCTAGGCAGTCAGGTAGTGGTTCAGGAGAAGCCCGGCGACGGACGCCGGGCTGCCCAGGAACTGGGGGGCCAGATGGTCGGTTTCGAACTCGATTTGAAAGGCGTCTTCCAGGCGCGTCACCAGGAGCATCAGCTTCATCGAGTCAACACCTGCTTCGAGAAAAGACAACTCAGGGTTGACCTGGACGCTCTGGGGCGCCACTTCCTTCATCAATTGGTAGATCTGTGCGAGTACGGTGTTTCGATCGGTTTCAAGGTCTGTGGAACTCATCGGGTGCCTCCGTCAATCAATCATAAACGCGCCAGCGGAACGGGCTGCGAGGCTCGACGCAACTGAGCCAGCCCCAGCAGCCCAATGGCGGTGACCAGGCCGGTGCCGATCATCAGCCCTGGGCCGGATGCCGGGCCGAAGACCGATGCAGAGGTTGCAAAGGTCAATAACAAAGGGCCGGTGGCCTGCATCGAGTACGCACAGAACGTGCTGCGACTGCCCACCAATGCCGCCTGGGCATCGTTGTTCGCGCAGCGCATCAATTGGCTGCGAACGGCGATTCGCAGGTGGTTGGTGACGAATCCGACCAGAAACGCCCCGACCAGCGATAGCAGCACTTGGGGCGCCAGGACCATCAGCGCGTCGACCACGATCAGACAGGTCGCGAACATCACCAGGCGATGTTTGCCCAGCGGCATCAGCGCGGCCAGGAAAGCCCCGATGCCCGCGACGCCGGAAGCGATGCCGAAACTGGTGGGGCTCCAATGGTTAACTTGCTGATAGACGACGGGCATCATGCTGTTGAATGCGCCGATATGCAGGGCAATCAGCCCAAGGCAGGCCATCCAGCCGTAAGGCATTTCGAAGGTATCGTCAGGGTGTTTCCTGGTCTGCGTGGGCGCAGGGCCCGGCGTCTCGATCGCTACGCTACGTTTCATCCTGCCAGCCAGCAAGACCGGGCTGAGGGCCGCGCCCGTCAGTGCCACGGCGATCAGAAAGACCGAATCATCGAGCAGGCCCAACAGCGCTCCTCCGGCCAACGAGCCCGTGAAGCCACCGACCTGGATGGCGGTTTGCATATAACGCGCGGCATCGTCCGCCGGTAGCCAGCCGGCGACGACCCGGCGGGTATTCTCGATTTCCAGGGAGCTGGCGGTAAGGAAGTCGACCGTACCCACCATCAATGCGATCAGCAGGAATACACCGAGAACCGTGGCCAGTCCAAACCAGGCAAAGAGTGCCGCAATGACAAAGGCGGAGACCCGCAACGCGACCAGCCAGGCAGCGCCGATGTTGGCCGCTCGCCCTCGGCTCAGCAGGTCCAGCGCGAACGGTACAGCCACCGAGAGGCACAGGACGACACCCAGGGGGACGCTCGAACCGGACAGTTTGAGCGACATCCAGATCACGCCGGTCAGTACAGCCTGGTCACAAGCCGTGGAAAGCGCTACGACACCGTAGAACAGCAAGTTTCGCGACGACATGAATGGAACTCCGGTGGGGCCAATCGCGTGACCGGTGAGTGACGAAAGCATGGACCGTCGAACGATTTCCTCGAGAAAAACCGCAGGCCATCGCCTTCATGATCGGCTGAAAGGCGCTACGAGGACGCCTGAAAATACCCAGGCCCCGACACGCTCCGCAACTTGCGTTAGCAAAACTAAAGGCCACTGCAAAAACCTAACGCAACGCCACGAGCGCGGTTGCCGGTAGTAGGCTCTGACCACCGATGACATCGGACGCAGGAGCGAGCAGCGTGAGTGAAGGACTGCAAACACTGATTTCAAAGTTGAAAGAGAACCCGCGCAACACGGTTGTGTTTCACGGACGTAGTGAAATGGAGCGTGTCCGGTTCTCTGACTTGCACCAGGCTGTTTCGCTTGTCTCGCAGCGGCTCGGCGAGTTTGGCCTGGAGGCGGGCATGCAGGTCGCGATGGTCGCCGAGAACGGCAAGGCGGCTTTTTTGCTGGATCTCGCCTTGTTGAATATCGGCTGTATCGCCCTGCAGGTTCCCGAGAAAACCGCGGGGAGCGCCCTGGCCGACATCGGCCTGCAGAACATTGCCTTTCTGCTGGTCAGCGCCTTGCACAGAGATGAGGTGGACACCGGTTCGTGGGAGCCCATTGGAACACTGCAGGGGATGAGCCTGTTCCGCAACCCGGCCTGTTCGAATGCATTCGCCCCGGTCGCGGGGCCCATTATTTTTTCGTCCGGGACGAGCGGCAAAGAGAAGAAGATTCGCGTCAATAATGCGACCGTCCTGCTGAATGCCCGGCAGTTTTTTTCAGCCATCGATGCCCGACAAGACGACAGTTTCCTGATCTTCCTGCCCCTTTCCAATTATCAGCAGAAGTTGTTGATCTACGGCTGCATCGATACCGGCATCGATATTGTTCTCAGTGACATGCAGAACGTCATGCAGGCCCTGAAGCAAACATCCCCCAGCCTGTTTCTGGCTCCTCCGCTTTTTTATGACTCGATGTGGCGCCTGGCGGATGGACGCGGGGAAAAGCTGCGCGAGTTGTTCGGTACGGGCATGCGGCAGATGTGGAGTGGCATGGCTGCGCTGCCGTCGGTCATCCTGGAGGGATATCGCGCTGGCGGGCTGCCGCTGCTCGAAGCCTATGGCATGACGGAGTACGGCCCGATCGCCGTCAACACCCTCCAGCATAACCGGCCCGGTTCGGTGGGACGGGCGCTGGTTCCAGGCAGCGTGACGCTGGAAAGTGACGGGGAAATTCTACTCAGGTCGAGTCAACGGTTGACCTGCGGTTATGTGGACCAGCCTGTTGACGTCGAGCAAGCGGTGTATCGGGATGAGGTCGCGATCGCCACGGGCGACGTCGGTCGCATCGACGATGAGGGCTTTATTTTCATCGAGGGGCGCAAGAACGACACGATCATCACCTCGGGTGGCCAGAAAATTCACCCCACGGCCGTCGAACAATCATTCAACAGCCTGCCTTGTGTGCAGTATGCCGTCGCGCTGGGTGCTCGCCGGCCTCACCTGGGGATGTTGCTGGTGGTCGAACAGATCGATTCGAGCGCCCGGCAACTGATTGAAAAAACCATCAGCGATTACAACGTCGGTGCCAGCGTACCGATACGCAACTATTTCCTGTCCACCGAGCCGTTCACCGCCGAGAACGGTTTGCTGACCCGGAACCTGAAGCTGCAGCGCAAGAACATATCGTCCCGATACGAAACTTGCGTATTCAACTGAGTCGTCACGCAAACATTGATCTTCCACACTGAGAAGGCAAGGAGATTTACCTTGGACGCGTTAAAAGAAGACTTCGGACTTAGCGATGAGGAAATTGCTTTTTTCTTCAAGAATGGATACGTAAAGCCGTTCAAGGTCTACGAGCCTGAAGAGATGGAACGGCAATGGCGAACGGTGCGCCTGCAGACACTGGATCGCAGCAATGCGGTTTATTCCGACAATACCATCTCCAACTCAGGCAGTAATAACCTCGCCAACTATGACCGGCATCTGGATATTCCTTTTCTCGGTCAACACGTTTGTAACCCCAAGATCGTACATAAAGTGCGTAGTCTCATGGGCAAAGACTTGCTGTGCTGGCGCACCGAGTTCTTCTCGAAGTACCCGGGCGATGCCGGGACCGACTGGCACCAGGCAAACACCTTCGCTGGGGTGGCGGGGCGTCCTCATATCATCTGGCCCGATGACTCGGGGCGTCGCGGGACGCTGACCGCCTGGACCGCTTTCACCGACACGATGAAAGACACGGCCTGTATGGCGATCGTCCCCGGCACCCACAACATGATGCATTACGACGAAGATAAGCGCCTGATATTCAATCCGGAAAAAAACAACGACCTCGTCAAGGACGGTGTTCGTCGTGGGTTGTGGGGTTACGACTACCGCGATCTGCAAGTCGATCCGGATTGGAAGCCTGACGAGTCGAAAGCGGTCTACTTCGAGATGAAAGCCGGCGAATGCGTGATTTTCTGGTCGACGGTGCTGCATTCCTCGCTTCCGCACCTGGGCCTGACCGACAAGATGCGCCTGGGCTATTCCGCTCGCTACGTGCCACCAGAGGTGCTCATCCACCCCGATACCGACATGCTCCACGAGTTCGGTGGAGAGGTCAGCCTCGAAAACTACGGCGCTGTCGTGGTGTCGGGCGAGAACCGCTATACCCATAACCGCATTCGCGAAAAGAACATGCTGGGCGAGCCGTTCATCCCTGCCTGATCACTCTCGGGCCGGATCGTCTCCGGCCCTGTTCTGTATAAGGACGAATGCGCATGCGCATAATGATTGACGCTTGTTCCTACGCCTTGGGTGAAGTCGAACGTCCTTATCACGATGTGCCTGACTTCAAGAATATGCTTGATCGCTTTGGTTATCCGGATGAACCCTCGGTATTTGGCTGGGGAAGTTACTTCAAGACCGACGGCGATATATTCGACCTGGGCATCAGGTCCGCTCGCCAGACCCTGGCCCAGAGCCGCGTATCTTCGGACGATGTCGATTTCGTCATGTTCTGCTCGACCTGTTTTCCCGGAAACGAGATCGAGTACATCAATTACAACGTTCGACTCTATGAACGTCTGGAACTGAAGAAAGCGTTTCCCATCGGCATCACGCTGAACAACTGCATCAGTTTCATGAGTGCGATCGTGATGGCTGAAAGCATGGTGCGCAGCGGGATCTACAACAACATCCTGATCATCACCGCCGACAAGGTCTACGACGAGTCCATACGCTTCAACAACTTCGCCTTGCTCAGCGATTCGGCGGCCAGTTGCCTGGTGACCCGTTGCGATGGGCCGGGCCTGGAAATAGTGTCCGCGCGTTTCGGTGTCAGCCAGGATCCGATCACCTCCAATCACGGAAAAGACGAGCCTGAGCTTTACGGGCGCATCCTGACTGACGTACTGGAGGCTAGCGCGGTAACCCTGGCCGATGTCAGCAAAGTGTTTTGCAACAACATCTTCCGTCCAGTGACGCAGCTCAAGGAAACCCGTCTCGGGTTTTCGCGCCGGCAGCTGTACCTGGATAACGTGGCGCGCTGCGGGCACTGCTTCTCGGCAGATACGTTAATCAACTACGTCGACTATGCCCGACAGAACACGCCGGCCGAGGACCAGAAATTCCTGTTCTCGATCGATGCCCCCAACCTGCGCGCCAACCTGCTTGCTCAATACAAACATCAACCGTGACTCATCCCATATCGCTCTCTGGAGGAATGCCCATGAACATGCCAACCCAGGAACTGCACACTCCGACCGACACCCATACGTTGTCGACGGTCCACGCCATTTGGGCCGAAGTGCTCAAGCATCCGGCGCAAACCGACCAGGCGGACTTCTTCGACGCCGGAGGCAACTCGATGCTGCTGATCGCGATACTGAACCTGGTCCATGAGCGGCTCGACCGCGAGATCAACCCGGCCGCGCTGGTCGACGGTATCACCCCGGCCAGGCTCGCTGAACTGGCCGCCTGAGCATGCCCAGGTCGACGCAGAGACCCACAGGGAAGGATTTTTTATGATCGAGTTCATTGATTCTCGCGGTGTGCCTGTGCGAGTGCAGGACGCCGCCGAAGCAGACGAATTGGAGACTGCCCTGACGGGCATTCTTGGAATGGAGTTCGATCCACTCCCACTCCTGCAGCGGCGCGAAGTGCGTTGCCCGATTTCTCGGTTGATCGAAAGTGTCGTCAGGTTATCGAGCATGGAAGACCGGCAGATCCAGCAGGCCACGCTGCTGCTGGGCAGTCTCGACCCTGAACAGTTGAACCCCCGTGAGCGAGGGCATCTGGCGGCCTGCAATCACTGGGTCAACCAGGACTATGATCTGGCCCACGCCTGCTGGCGCGAACTGTTGGTCCAGCATCCGCGCGACATCGTGGCCTTGTTCAGCGTGCATATGCTCGAGTTCAACATGGGGTGGACCGAGCGGATGCGCGAAACCGTGGTCGCGATAAGGCCCTTCTGGGAACCCGCGCATCCGCTGTATGGGTACGTGCGGGGCATCGAAGCCTTTGCCCTGGTGGAAAACGGCGACTATGACGCCGCGAGTATCGCGGCCGAGTGCGCGCTGGCGATCAACCCTCGGGACATCTATGCGATCCATGCCGCCTGTCACGTCGGCTACGAGCGTGGGCAGTACGCCCAAACGCTGAAGTGGCTGGACGACACCGAGCGTAATTGGGCCGACAACCTCTGCATGCGCATTCACCTGTGGTGGCATCACGCGCTGTTCAATCTCTACATGCAGCGCCCGGATGCGGTCCTGCAGACGTTTCATCAGAAAATCAGGATCAAGAACGACCCCGACGGATATGAGGATCTGGACGCAGTCAGTCTGTTGTGGCGCTTGTCGCTGACGGGGGTGGATGTCTCCGAGCTGTGGCAGGAAGTGGCGCAATACTGGATGCCGTCCATCGATCAATCACAGTACTGGTTCAACGATGTGCATTCGATCATGGCGATGGCCAGCTCCAATCACCAAGTGCTGGTGCAGCGCATCTTGCGACGTATCGACGCGACGTATGCCAAGGTTCCGATGATTGCCAACGTGACTCGCACCGTTTGCCGGGGGCTGATTGCCTTCCAGCAAGAGGACTACGACAGTGCCCTGGAATTATTGAGCAAGATATTGCCGGCGGTGCGGGCCATTGGCGGCAGCAATGCGCAACGTGATCTGCTGGAACTGACCACGATCGAGGCGGCCATACGGGCCCGGCAATTCGATCGTGCAAGACAGCTCATCCAACAGGGACGCAGCCTGCGTCACCCTTCACCCTTTCGTACATTCTTTGTCGACCGTTTACAGGATGAGGAACCGATCCACCTGCGAGCTTGACCGGGCGGGCCCGTGCGTTGCGCTCAAGAGCGCAATGCACTTCCTCACCGGCCGCGTGGCGTGATTCCGTCGAGCAGACGTTGCATGTTTCCCGAAAGCAGCAGGCGAACATCGGCAGCGCCGATACCCTGATCCGGGTCGACGATGAACGCGCGCAGTCGTTTGTTGATCGCCTCATGATTATTGATGGGCCAATCCGTACCAAAGATGATCTTGTGATTGATCTCGCTCTGGAACAGCGTGGTCAGCACGGGGGCGTTGCCCCGGGCATCTATTGCGTGCTGGGCGCCACTCAGGTCCAGGTAGACGTTGGGGCGGTACTTGCAGAGTTGGATACATTGAGCCTGATCGTTGACCGCCCCGTGGGCGAGGATGAAGGGGATATTCCGGTAGCGACGCGCCGGTTCGTCCACCCACATCGCTTGGGCGGGAGCGAAGGAGAGCGCCGGGGAGGTCGGCCCGATGTGCAGCAATACCGGCAGGCGATAAGCGTCACAGTATTCGTAGAAGGGCGTCAGCGCCGGGTCATCGGCCTGGTATCCACAAGGTGGATAAAGCTTCAGGCCGCTGAAGCCGTACTCCTCGATGCCTCGGATGAACAGGTCGAGCCCGTCCTGTCCCCAGCGTGGATCCACGCCGGCAAAGACGTCGAAACGTCCGGCATGGCGCTGGAGAATGGCTCGGTGTTCCTGGAACATCTCATCGATACTCAGTTCGACGTCCGGCAACGCGAAAGAGAAGTCCGGCAGCAGCAGGACGGAGCGGCTGATTCCCGCCCTGTCCATCGCGGCAATCTGGGCGTCCCCCTGGTGATCGCTCAATTCGCGCTGGAACTGATCGATGATTCTCGATCGGGAAACCGGGAATCCGCTGGCCCGCAGCTTCACTTCGATGTTATCGGCCACCCCTTCCAGGAAACTCAGCGGGGTGAAACGTGTGGAGGCGACGTGGCTATGGCCGTCGATGAGCGTCGGTTCGTCGATATCCCCGGGCACATCACTCATCGCCCACCTGCTGCTTGCGCAGAAAGCGTGCGTAACGCTCCATCATCTGCCTGACGACGCCTTCGCTTTCGCGGTCGACGCCGAAAACGTAGCGGGGGAAATCCAGGTCCTTTTGTACGTCCCAGATCCGATCATGCTGGTCCGGGGAAAAGAGCTGCGCTGGATCACCCACGGCGATCCAGCCGATCTGCACCGTCGTGCCTGCCTCCAGCACGGTCTTGATATGGACCACTCCATTGATGCGGACCTCCGAGCCTTTGCCGAGGCGGGCGCCGTTGAAGACGGACGCACCGGTTGCAACAAACACCTCGTCCTCGATGCGGCAACCGGTCAGATGGCAGTGCGGTCCCACCATCACGTGATTGCCGATATGGCAGTCGTCATGGGCGGTGCTGCGGATCACTGCATTTTCCATGACGATGCAGTTCTCCCCGATCATCAGCGCGCCGCCTTCTGCGACAAGGACCGCGCCGTGCCCAATGACCGTTCCGGCACCGATGGACACATTGCCTTCCAGGACCGCGCTCGATGCAATCCGCGCGGTGGGAGCAATTTTCTGTTTGGGTTCGGTTTTGTCAGGCATGTGCACGATTCCTTTCAGTTATTGTTTTTCTCCAGAGACGAAGAATACGCCGATCCCCGCCCAGCCGCCCGGGCTCTCGATGCTTTGCGTGATCACGGCCATCTCGCGTCGGGCCTGTTCGAGCTCGTCTTCTGGAATCACTTCCATCTTGTAGCCAAAGACCAGGTCGCAGAAGGCGCTCGCGCCGATCAGCGAGGTGGACACCAGCAACATGCTGCAGCGGATGTCGCCGTAGCCGGTTTCTTCGAGGTAACTCGCCAGCTTGCTGCCGACGTGACGATCGCCTCCGCGAGCGGCTTGAGCCCTGGCCACGCGAGCGAGGAAGGACTGCAGCTCGGGCGGCTGGGGTGACGCGCCGAACCACCGGTCGTCAATGTCGCAGATACACAGTCGCCCGCCGATGGCCAGGCTGCGGTGGATATTGCGCAAGGCGCTCAACGGGTCCGACAAGTGCTGGAAAACCATCCGCGCATAGCTGAAATCGAACTGCCCGGGGTCGGTCAGGCTGTCGTCATAAAGGTTGCATTGGCGTACCTGCGCTTCGTCAATCCCGGCGCTGGACAATTGCTTGCGCGTTTCGCTGATACTGGTTTCGTTGCAATCCAGTGCCGTCAGGCGGCTTGGCTGGGCACGCAGCGCGATCTGGGTGGTGATGATGCCGGGACCGCAGCCGACATCCAGAACCCGTTGTCCCTGGGACAGGCCGGCTTGCCTCAAGTGATCGAACTCCAGGTCCAGCGCAATGCCTGCCTGGGATTTCAGGCGGCGCAGGGAGTCTTCGTTGTCACGAAAGGTTCCCAACTGATACGACTCGTCAACGATCAAAACCATGAGCATTCCCTTCCATTTTTTTCTGTAGCCAGACTATGTCGACCAGATTGTTTTCCAGCCTTGCGATTCGAGGAATCCGTACACATTCGGCAAAGCCCTGAGACTTGCACCCGCGGGCACTGGCGTGATTCGGCCCCAGGATAATGGCGACCAACGATTCGAAACCTGCCTCCCGGGCCGAGACCTCCAGGGCCTGCAACAATCGAATACCGACCCCGCGTGCGCGCATGTCTCGCCGCACATACACGGCGACTTCCGCCATGGTTTCGTCGTCGGGCCGGGCGGAAAATGGCTTCAGGGCACCCCACGCGACCGTATCGCCATCACTCGATAGATAGACAAGCACGGCAAAGCGCCGATCTTTTCCAAAATAGGTCAGCCTGAACTTTTCAATCGAGTCGTGGGGGACATCGCAGTTGGCGAAGACCTTGTCGGCAATGGCCTGATTGTAGGTTTCCACCATGGAGGGCAAATCATCGGGAGTGGCCGGCCGAATCATCTAGTAACTTCCTGTAAAACACGTTCAGCATCGAATTTCCGCGTGCGCCCACTGCGCCGCCCAACAGGAAGGGGCTGTCGGAAAACCATGAAGCATGGTGTTGCATATGGCTATCCACCACGCTGATCAGCGTGTGAACGCCTTGCTCTATTCCCTTTGAAGCGCATGCCGTGGAAAGCACATCGAACACAGTGGAACTGGCGTCTTCGTCTTCACTGTGCAGGACCAGCTTCATGCTGCCGTCGTAACCGGCGCGTTCGTGAAACCGAAAGTACACGGCCCAGCCGAACGGCACTCCGTCCCCGCGCGTACAGCGATAGGCGCCACCCGGCCGACGGGAATTGAATATCTCTGCGACACAATCATCCGGGCTGGAAAAGCGTTGGGCCAGGACCCGTTGCCAGGTATCGCTCCCCATGGCGTCGGTCAAACATCTCAATGTGGCATCGGGGGCCATGGGGTGTGCGTGGTAAGCATCCGATACAGTACTTTTCACGATGACGAACCCTCTCGCTCACCCTGTCTTGATGTCACTTGAGTCTACGCCCAAGCATGCCGGGCAAACGGCACGTTAGATTTTTTAAAGCGACGGCAGTAACGCTTAACGAGCCTTGACGGCGTTGCGGATCGCTCAACAGGGCGTGGGTTGAAGGGACTTGCTGGCGGTATCGATGATGCGTCTTCCCACCAGATCCTTGACCACTGAATGGTTCATCCAGCCATGCCAATACAGGGGTTCCCTGTAGCAGTTTTGCGGCATCAGATCGACCAACTGCCCCTCTTCGAGCAGCGGCGCGGCGACATCCGCAGGCATCAGCGTGTAACCAAGCCCCGCCAGGACCGCATCCTGGACCATCGGCAATGAAGGCAAGTAATGACAGGGGAAGCGCTCGATCGAAACACCCAGCAGTTCGCGGAGGAAGGCTGCATGGCGCGTGTCATTACGCCCGCGGGTGATCGCCGGCGCATCGAGCAGCGAATGTGTGCCCAGGCCCCGGGCCAGATAGCGGTGCATATAGTCAGGTGTACTGACGCATTTGTATTCCATGACCCCCAGCGGATGGACTTCAAACCCATCGAGGGGCTCGGCAACCACCGAAACGCAACCCTGGACATCCCCGCGTTTGAGAATGTTCAGGCTGGAGCAACGATCATCGGAAATGATTTCCACACAGACCTGTTCGGCCCGCATCAACTCGATCAGTAGCGGGGCGAACCAGGTGTTGAGCGAGTCGGGATGTACACCAATGGCAATCTTTGAATTCGTATTGCCCTTGCGCGAAAGCAGCCTCAGGACATCATGTTCCAGCGAACGCAATGCCGAGACATGTTGTAGTAGGGCCTGGCCGGCTGAGGTGGGATGGATCGGTCTTTCGCGAATGACCAGGATGGTTGAAAGCGAGTTTTCCAGCGACTTTATTCGTTGCGAAATGGCACCGCTGGTGATGTTGAGCGCCGAGGCAGCGCGTTCAAAACTCTTATGCTCAATGACACAGGCAAACGCTTCCAACTGTTGGCGATCCAGCATGTCAACCTCCCTGTAAGCCACTGCGTTATCAGGCTAATAACGCAAGGTTATGAACATCCGTGTGCTCGTGGCTCAATGGCCACCCCACATACATTTTCATTGGCAGCAATCCGAAAAAATCGGATCGTTTGAATAAGGAAGACTGTCATGGGGAACGCTGCCCCAGTTGTTCAAATCACAAGCCCGTCCATGGGTGTGGCGCGTCGCGTTCGAATTTCCTGTTCGATACGAATCGCGTGGCTTGCACCCGGGCTGCAGCCATAATTTCGAATGGCTATATTCTTATGCGAACACAAAATAGCCCCATTACGCCCTTTGAGACAAGTCCTGGATCCAATCCATTTGCCGGATGGAATCATGGCTTTTTAGTGCTATCTGGTCTCGTCAGAAGGCACTGTCGTGCTTGAACCCAAAGGCCAGATAATCGCTTGAGCGACAATGGTTCGCTCGCCATTGAAAGTGACGGCCGGACCGCCGTGTAGCGCATAACCCATTTTCAGGGCATCGCTGACGCGATGACAAAATGCAGCATCGTCGGGGCCTGTCAGCACCCTGTAGATGGGAAGCCCGTCGGGCGGTAGGTTCATGCTTCTTCTCCTTCAGTACACCAGCAACGACATGCTGGCCGTCTGTTCGACGCCGCCGTGGAGTGGCGTTCTGCATACCGTGAGGCAGTCTACTCGCCGTGGATCGGGGCCAACAACGGTCATGCCGCGTTGATGTCCCTGACAACCCCCTCAATCGACACTCTCGCAGCGTTGTCTGCAACTGCGCCAGAATCCGCCGGGCTTGTGCGCCTTGGGTTGGGTCGGTAGTTTGAGGCCAGCCACTGCCCACCAGTGGCACCAGAACCCCCCCAAGGAACGCCCCACATGCTGCAAATGGATTGGCTCAGTCACCACATGGACAAATGCGACCTGATGGCCGAATGGCTTTATCAGGAGTTCAGCTACGAATTCGCACAACAATCCCTCGCCAGTTGGCAGCACGAATTCTCGGCCGGGCAACACGATGGTCGCTGGAAATGCCTGATCGCCACGGAGCAAGGCCAACTGCTGGGCGGCGTCTCACTGGCCGACAACGACCTGCCCGACCGGCCAGAACTGGGGCCATGGTTGGCATGCGTCTACATCGCACCAGAAGCCCGACGCAGAGGGCTCGCCGCGCAGTTGATCGAAGGCATTTGTGCTCATGCGAGGGAGACTGGATTTTCCACCTTGTACCTGCACACCCACAGCCAGAGTCATTACTACGCCAAGCTGGGCTGGGAAGTGTTGGAGCGCTTCGAGGCCTGGGGGAAAGAACAATGCCTGATGGCTCGGCGTTTATAAGCAGCGGCCCAACAAAGACAGCACCTGACGATGGATGGCACGCTACGTCGCTGCAACATGATCACCTGGCCCACCCCCAATCCCTGTGGGAGCGAGCCTGCTCGCGATAGCTGTGTATCAGCCACCTTCCGGCCCGCTGTTTATCGTGACTCCACGAGACTAGCCACGACCGACATCGTCTTGCGCCATTGCCTACAACTACGCCAGAATCCGCCGGCTTGTGTGCCTTGGGCCGCGTCGGTAGTTTGAATCCGTCACTGCTCATCAGTGATCGGGTTTCGCAGCCCGGACTCTATAGGCGCACAACGTCACCTTCGAAAGCAGATAGCCTATGTCTGTGATTTCGTCAGAGGTGGCTGTGCGTGGGAGACCTTTGGTCTGCCGGTCCCTAGAGTCCCGGTCTGCGAACCCGCGTACAGCTGCCACCCTAACTTCGTTTCGCAGCGGATGGTGGTAGCTCCAACAGACTCTAGGAGCTTTACCATGGTCAAAATTACACCGAACCCGCCAGCTACAGACGAAGCCGTGTCCCGTGTTCAGTCTGTTCGTAACAAGAAGCTTGATGATGCCGCCACCCGGGCTTTGGATTTCTATCTGAACCCTACGTCTGAGAAGGAAGCGTCTGACAAGCCCAACACCATTTTCCGTATTGCGCCTGATGTTGATTCGGAGTGTTTGCTTGCCAATCTGAGTGAGAACCTGGCTTCGGCGAATGCCATGATCAGCGATCTGGCGTTTGACCTGGATGGGTCAAGGCGGCATGTGGCGTTGGGGATTTTGCAGGTGATTGAGTTGAGTGAGCTTTTAGCGAATCGGGCTTTGGATATTGTTGAGGTGAGGTGAGGTGAGGTGAGGTGAGGTGAGGTGAGGTGAGGTGAGGTAGGGCAGGGCGTTCGCTGCCTCCTGGCGTAAAAAAGGTCTTGCTGAGCAAGACCTTTTTCGTATCGAGAGTCCCTAAATGATACCGGGCGCATTTGTGTCTGAGCTGGGCTTTGAGGGACTGGAGTAGGAGGGGCCGTTGTGGCTTTGTGTCTAGCCGTTGAAAAACACATTGCACCGGGTACACCACCCTTCAGCTACGCTCCGGTTCATTGGAAAACGGAAGGGGGGATGACCTGAGTTGGCAACCGTCAAAACCAGTGAGAACCCTGTGAATTCACGCCGAATCTCCTCGGCTGGAACGCTCATGCCTACCTCATCGACTATTCGAAGAACCCCGCCCGATACCCTGCGGTCAATCCGTCGCCACTCGAGGTGCCAGCCTGTTATCCACGTGAAATCTCGAATTTGATAATCGCCGGTAGCGCTTTGGCATTGAGCGAGTTTCTGGTTGGAAAGGTCAAAGACAAAAAATAGGGGGCTTGGAAAGCCGAGCAGTTGAGTATCGTCCAGGCTCAAACCTTCTTTTAGGTTGATGGACGCTACAAGTGCTTTTGCTCTTCTCTTGCGCCGGATCAAATGCCATATGGAAAGGCAAAAAACAGAAACAGAAGCCAGGAAGAGCTGGCGTGCTTCGGCGGTAAGCTTATCGGGCCAATACGCAATCACGCCCCACACGAGTGCTGTCGTGGTAAGGCCGGATAACCAGGCGGCGGGGATCACCATACTGTTAGCGAGGCTGGTGCCTAGCGTCCTTAGACAGCTATTCATTACTTATCCAATGCCATTTGTAGAAGAGCGCGCAGGTTATCACTGGGAGCGTCCAGGCATTGCACCTAGCCGGCTGAGTAGCGTGCTTTCGTACGACTGTTACGGTGACTTCAAGCATCCTTGCGTGTGTTTGTCTGCTGGTTTTCAGGCATTAAAAAGCCGGCTTATGGCCGGCTTCTCGTTGACTGACTCAGTTCGTTTTTGACAAACCTCACCAGCCTTCAAAACGTACATCCGGCTCTTGCGGCCGGCTGTGGGACTTGGTCAGAAAGTGATCTGCCTTGTCGGTGCGAGGCATGGGTTCGCAAATGTGGGGCGCAGGATACGCGGGTTTTCTTCGGAAGCCCAGGGGTAAGTGGTGTGGAATCATTGGGTTACCGGTGGTTCAAGGGGAAAGCGGGGGGCTGCTTTGCAGCCCAGCGGGGATGAATCCCCTCGCCACAGAGAATCTCCTTGGCACAAACAATCCTTGGTACAAGCAATCTCCTTTAGGTAGGGAGCGCTGGCTACTGTCCTTTAGTTCATAGGCTCAATCGAACACCTGCGGTCGTTGCTTGTTGAGGGTTGACCACCAGAATACCCAGCCCAATACCCTGATGTTTTGTGCTTCGATCTGTTCGGCGCTGAAGACTTCGTCCGGGTAGGCGGCGCTGTTGTGGCTGCGCAGGCGCAGGCGGTTGCCGGGGATTCGGTGGAGGTATTTGATGCGCAGCATGCCGTCGTGTTCGAGGGCGTAGATCTGGCCGTCGATGACTTGGGTAAGGCCGCGGTCGATGGCGAGGATGGAGCCGTCTTCGATGCGTTCGGCCATGCTGTCGCCGACCATAACGGTGCAGATGGCGTCGTTGGGGTTTATTTCCAGGGATTCGAGGTGGCTGCGGGGCAGGCGGATGGATTGGTCGGGGATTTCGGTGATGTGGGTTTTGTTGCTGCCCGTCGCGATAGGGGCTTCCATGTAGAAGGGCAGTTCGATGTCCTGGGTTTCCGCCACGCTGTAGACGCCTTGGACTTCGGCGGCTTCATAGGTGGTGCCGGGGCCGAGGCCCAACGGGGTTTGTGGGCCTTCGCCGTGGGCGAGCCATTGCGGGCTGACGGTCAGCAGGCCGGCGATACTGTGGATACGACCCGGCGGGATGCCGCGGTTGAACCAGTTGTTCACGTGCTGCGATTTAACGCCGTATAACTTCGCGAAGTCGGCGGATCGGATTTGTGCTTCTTTGAGAAGGGCTCTGAAGCGGTCGCCACTGGAGGTCTTTTTCATAAACGGAAAGTTTAGGAGCGACTGTGTTTTGAGCAATAAACAAGTCGTTCAAATTTATAAGACGATCTTTCCGTTTGCAGGATTTGAAAGCGGCGGGATAAACGCAGTTAAACATTGTTAATACAGTTTCGTATTAAGCACTATTAAGGCATAAAAAACCCCGGTGCAAACCGGGGTTCTTCTTTGAATCAGTTTCAGCCCTTGTAGGCGGCAACCGACTTGGTGATCGCTTCGCGGGCGGCGTCAGCACCGGCCCAGCCTTCGATCTTGACCCACTTGCCTTTTTCGAGGTCTTTGTAGTTCTCGAAGAAGTGTTCGATCTGCTGGATCAGCAGTGGCGGCAGGTCGGTGTATTCCTTCACGTTGACGTACAGTTGCGACAGTTTGTCGTGTGGCACTGCGATGACTTTGGCATCGCCGCCGCCGTCGTCGGTCATGTTCAGGATGCCGACTGGACGGGCACGGATGACCGAGCCTGGAGCCACTGGGTAAGGGGTCACGACCAGCACGTCGAGGGGGTCACCGTCGTCGGCCAGGGTGTTGGGGATGTAACCGTAGTTGGCCGGGTAGAACATCGGGGTGGCCATGAAGCGGTCAACGAACAGGCAATCGCTGTCCTTGTCGATTTCGTATTTGATCGGGGCGTGGTTGGCCGGAATTTCGATCGCAACGTAGATGTCGTTCGGCAGGTCTTTGCCAGCCGGAATCTTGCTGTAACTCATTGGGCGGTGTCCCCGTTAGTTGACCAAAAGGCTGGTCGGATTGACCAAAAGTGGCGGCGATTATAGGCATATTCAGCCATCGATGCCACGTTACCAGGGTCTTAGAGACCTTAGTATGACGCCTGATAGACCGGATCTTCGGCCTGAAGTTGCCGCAGCCGGGCCAATGGGTCCTGGCGGTAGAACGCCTTGAGTTGGGCATAGACCTTCGGGTACGCCTGATGCAGCAGGTCCGGAGCGCTGAAGAAGTATTCGCTGGTGACGGCGAAGAACTCCGCCGGATTTTCTGCGGCGTAGGGGTCGATGAGAGTGTCGGCGTCGGGGTTATGGTCCAGTTGGCGGTTGAGGTCGTCGAAAGCCTGCTGCATGGCTTCGGCCCAGTCGCTGACCCGCATGTCGGCATGCAGCGGCGGCAGGCCGTTGGCATCTCCGTTGAGCATGTCGAGTTTGTGTGCCAGCTCGTGGATGACCAGGTTGTAGCCGTCCCAGCCACCGCTGGCGAGCACGCCGTCCCAGGCCAAAATGATCGGGCCTTGGGGCCAGGCTTCGCCGCTGTGTTCGCCGTCCCATTCGTGTTCTATGCCGCTGGCGTCGCGATGGCGCTGGGGGCTGAGGAAGTCGTCGGGGTACAGGACGATTTCGTGGAAGCCCTGGTACCAGTTCAGCTCGCCCAGGTGCATCAGCGGCAATTGGGCCTGGGCGGCGAGCAACAGGCGTTGTTCCTGGTGCAGTTCGACGCCGGGCAGGGCGGTCAGGTGTTTGTCCTGCAGGAACAACACGCAGGCTTCGCGCAGCCACTGGTCCTCGGCGGCGCTGATGCCATCGAGGAAACTCAGGTGATGACGCACGCGCCGCCAGGTGTCCTCGGCCACGGGGTGCTTGGCGAGGATGCGTTGGCGGCGCCAGTTGCTCAAGGACCACATGGGCGATCAGGCTTTTGAAGCACGCTGGCCCAGTTTGCTGCGGACCAGGCTGATGATCATCGGCAACAGCGAGACCAGGATGATGCCCACCACCAGCAGCGACAGGTTCTGCTTGATGAAGGGCACGTTGCCGAAGAAGAAGCCGAGGGTGACCAGGCCGCCGACCCACAGGACGGTGCCGAGGACGCTGAAGCCGAAGAAGCGCGCATAAGGCATTTTCCCCACACCGGCGACGAAAGGCGCGAAGGTGCGGATGATCGGCAGGAAGCGCGCCAGGGTCACGGTCTTGCCACCGTGCTTGTCGTAGAAGTCGTGGGTTTGTTGCAGGTAGTCGCGGCGGAAGATTTTCGAGTTGGGGTTGCTGAACAGCTTCTCGCCCGCCGTGCGGCCGATGAGGTAGTTGGTGCTGTCGCCGAGGATCGCCGCCAACATCAGCAGGCCGCCCAGCAATACGGGGTCCATGCTACCGCCTGCGGCCACGGCGCCGGCGATGAACAGCAGCGAGTCACCGGGCAGGAATGGCGTTACCACCAGGCCGGTTTCACAGAAGATCACCAGGAACAGGATGGCGTAGACCCACGTGCCGTAGTTGGTCACCAGCATGTCGAGGTACACATCGAGATGCAGAATGAGGTCGAGGGGATTGAAATCCATGCAATACACCTGTGATGACGGCCGGGTTGGGCGGGCTGGTGGGTCTGGCTTTGAGTCGGGCTACCGGGTTTGTAGCTTTTCCTTACAAGCCGGGAAGATCGGGATTATACGGGCTGGAATGTGATGGGCGTGTTGAGTTTGTTGCGGGGGATTTCGGTTTTTGCAATATCGATTGCTGAAGCGGAACGCGGAGCGTCCCTGGCGGCGTTCCCACGCGGAGCGTGGGAACGATCAGTGGCGTTCAGGTGAAATCTTCGCTGATCGGCAACACGTAGTTCTTGAACTCGGTGTCTTCCTTGAAGCCGATGGACTCGTAGGTCTTCTGCGCCGCTTCGTTGTTGCTGCTGGTGGAGACGCGCATGCGGACGGCGTTGGTTTCCTTGGCCATTTTTTTCGCGGTGCGGATCAGGTGGTCGGCCACCAGTTGGCGGCGGGCGTCTTCGGCGACGTAGATGTCGTTGAGGATCCACACGCGTTTGAGGGACAGCGACGAGAAGCTCGGGTAGAGCTGGCAGAAGCCCAGCAGCTTGCTGTTGTCGTCATCGGGCAAGGCCAGGTAGATCACCGATTCCTTGCGGCGCAGGCGCTTTTCGAGAAAGGCCCGGGACGAGTCCGGGTATGGCAGCGAGCCATAGAATTCCCGGTATTTGACAAACAATGGGGTCAGCAGGTCCAGGTGTTCCAGGGTCGCTTGAATAATCTGCATGGCAGGTCCCGTTTACAAAGGTCGACACAAAGTCTGACAACAACGGCGCGCTGCCGTGCTTTTGATGCTGCCTGAAATCGGATCAAAAACGCAATTGGATCTACGGATCAGCTTTGGGGCGGCATCAGTAGGAAATTACCTTTCATGTCGGCACCGTTTTCCGTCTCTAGAGTGTGAACCTGGGCTTCGTCCTTCAGGTTGACCCCCGAAAGCTGTCGGCGACAGGCCTCGCGCATCAAGTAGGCCAAGCGATGGGCCGCCATGCCGTAGCTCAAGCCTTCGAGCCGGACATTGGAGATGCAGTTGCGATAGGCGTCGGTCAGGCCGACCTTGGGGTTGTAGGTGAAATACAGGCCCAGGCTGTCGGGCGAGCTGAGGCCGGGGCGTTCGCCGATCAGGATCACCGACATTTTTGCCCCAAGGCGTTCCGCCACTTCATCGGCCACCGCGACCCGGCCCTGTTCCACCAGGATGACCGGGGAAACCGACCAGCCATCGGCGGCGATCTGTTCTTCCAGGCGCGCCAGGAACGGCAGGGTATGGCGATGCACCGCCAGCGCCGACAGCCCGTCGGCCACCACAATGGCAAGGTCCACGCCGCCGGGGTGGGCGGCCGCGTAATCGTCCAGCGCCTGCGCCGAGGCTTCATCCAGGCGTCGACCGAGGTCCGGGCGCTGCAGATAACTGTTGCGGTCGCTGGCGGCGCTGTGGAGCAACAGGCTCTCGCGGCCGCGCTCGGCCAGTTGGGCGCGAATGCCCTGGTGGTCGAACGCCAGGTGCACCGCATCCCGCGCCTGGGCGTGGGCGTATTGGAAGTCCAGTTGTGCTTTGGTCGGCAGGCTGGTGCCGGTGCGGCCCAGGGCGATGCGCGCCGGGGTCAGGCGGCGCAGTTCCAGCCAGGGGTTTTGCAAATCGACAGGTTTTTTATCCATCGGCAGGTCACTCATCCCAAGTGCGCCAGGGCGTGACGAAACGCCGGAGGCAGGTTGTCGCCGAACCGCACCCGGCCGTCGGCCTGGGTGAAGATGCCCATGTTCGCCAGCCAGTGCTCGAACTCCGGCGCCGGCTTCAGGCCCAGGGTCTGGCGGGCGTAGAGCGCGTCGTGGAACGAGGTGGTCTGGTAGTTGAGCATGATGTCGTCGGAGCCGGGGATGCCCATGATGAAGTTGATCCCGGCCACGCCCAGCAAGGTCAGCAGGGTGTCCATGTCGTCCTGGTCGGCTTCGGCGTGGTTGGTGTAGCAGATGTCGCAGCCCATCGGCACGCCCAGCAGCTTGCCGCAGAAGTGGTCTTCGAGGCCGGCGCGGATGATCTGTTTGCCGTTGTACAGGTATTCCGGGCCGATGAAGCCTACAACGGTGTTGACCAGGAACGGGTTGAAATGTCGTGCCACGGCGTAGGCCCGGGTCTCGCAGGTCTGTTGATCCACGCCGTGGTGGGCGTTGGCCGACAGGGCGCTGCCCTGGCCGGTTTCGAAATACATCAGGTTGTTGCCCAGGGTGCCGCGATTGAGGCTGAGCCCGGCGTCGTAGCCTTCTTTCAACACGTTGAGGTTGATGCCGAAACTGGCATTGGCCGCTTCGGTGCCGGCAATGGACTGGAACACCAGGTCCAGAGGGACGCCACGGTTGGCCGCTTCAATGGAGGTGGTGACGTGGGTCAGCACGCAGCCCTGGGTCGGGATGTCGTAGCGTTGGATGATGGCGTCGAGCATTTCCAGCATGGCGCAGATCGAGGCGGTGCTGTCGGTGGCCGGGTTGATGCCGATCATGGCATCGCCGTTGCCGTAGAGCAGGCCGTCGAGGATGCTGGCGGCGATCCCGGCCGGTTCGTCGGTGGGATGGTTGGGTTGCAGGCGCGTGGACAGGCGTCCGCGCAGGCCGAGGGTGCCGCGGAATTTCGTCACCACGCGGATTTTCTGCGCCACCAGCACCAGGTCCTGGACCCGCATGATCTTGGACACGGCGGCGACCATTTCCGGGGTCAGGCCGGGGGCCAGTGCCCGCAGGCTGTGTTCGTCGGCGGCGTCGCTGAGCAGCCAGTCGCGAAAGCCGCCGACCGTGAGGTGGCTGACCACGGCGAAGGCGTGTTTGTCGTGGGTGTCGACGATCAGCCGGGTGACTTCGTCGGCTTCGTAGGGAATCAGCATTTCTTGCAGGAAATGGCTGAGGGGCAAGTCAGCCAGGGCCATTTGCGCGGCCACGCGCTCGCCGTCGTTGAGCGCCGCGACACCGGCAAGGAAATCCCCGGAACGCGCCGGGCTGGCTTTGGCCATCAGCTCTTTGAGGCTGTCGAAACGATAGGTCTGGGCGCCGACGGAATGGGCGAATGCGGCCATGGGCGGTGTCCTCCTGGTTTTCTCATTAACTCAAGTACGCCACCGAACCCTGTGGGAGCGAGCCTGCTCGCGATAGCGGAGTGTCAGTAAAACACTAGTCGGCTGATACACCGCTATCGCGAGCAGGCTCGCTCCCACAGGGGAACTTGTGTTCAGGCAAGGAACACAGTCCCCTGGCAGGCTCTGCGTGCACTTCCATAAGGCTGGCGCCGGCCATGGGGCCCGGCGCCGGTGCGCTGTCAGATACCTGTGAGCATAGCGTCCGCCGGGGCATCGGAGCGTTGCTTGGCGGTCAGTTGGAAGTACAGGTAGCCAACGACCATGAAGGCGAGGAACACCAGCCCGATCAGGGTATTGAACCAGGCCATCGCCACCAGACACACCACGGCGAGGAACAGCGCGATACCCGGCACGATGGGGTAGCCCGGGGCGCGGAAGGTGCGTTCCAGGTTCGGTTCGACCTTACGCAAGCGGAACAGGCTGAGCATGCTGATGATGTACATCACGATGGCGCCGAACACCGACATGGTGATCATCGCCGCCGTCAGGCTCATGCCCTGCAGGTTCACCAGGCCATCGCTGTAGATCGCCGCGATGCCGATGACGCCGCCCGCCAGGATCGCCCGGTGCGGGGTCTGGAAGCGTGACAGTTTCGCCAGGCTCCGTGGCAGGTAGCCGGCCCGGGCCAGGGCGAAGAACTGCCGCGAGTAGCCAAGGATGATCCCGTGGAAGCTCGCCACCAGGCCGAACAGGCCGATCCACACCAGCATGTGCATCCAGGTGGAGTTGTTGCCGACCACGGCCTTCATGGCCTGGGGCAGCGGGTCGTTGATGTTCGACAGCTGGCGCCAGTCGCCCACGCCGCCGGCCATGATCATCACGCCGATGGCCAGGAACACCAGGGTCAGGATGCCGCTGACATAGGCGCGGGGAATCGTGCGTTTCGGGTCCTTGGCTTCTTCGGCGGCCATGGCCGCGCCTTCGATGGCGAGGAAGAACCAGATCGCGAAGGGGATCGCCGCAAAAATGCCCGGAATTGAAGCGAGACTGAACTCGTTTGCACCAGACCAGCCGTTGAGTACGAAGTTACTGAAGCTGAAGCCCGGTGCGACCACGCCCATGAACACCAGCAGTTCGGCGACTGCCAGCACGGTGACCACCAGCTCGAACGCCGCGGCGATGCTGACGCCGAGGATGTTGAGGGTCATGAACACGATGTAGGCGCCGACTGCCGCGATCTTGGGGTCCAGATCCGGAAACTGCACGTTGAGGTAAGCACCGATGGCCATGGCGATGGCCGGTGGTGCGAAGACGAATTCGATCAGCGTGGCGATCCCGGCGATCAGGCCGCCTTTCTCGCCAAAGGCCCGTCGGCTGTAGGCGAACGGCCCGCCTGCGTGGGGTATCGCGGTGGTCAGTTCGGTAAAGCTGAAGATGAAACAGGTGTACATCAGCGCCACCATCAGCGCGGTGACCAGAAACCCGAGGGTACCGGCGGTGCCCCAGCCGTAGCTCCAGCCGAAGTATTCGCCGGAAATCACCAGGCCGACGGCAATGCCCCATAAATGGAGTGTGCCGAGTGTGGGTTTGAGTTGGGTGGTAGTTGTCATAAGTCCTCGCTGTTCTTTTTGATCTGTTGGACTTTCAGTAGGGGTGTGCAGCGGATACGCAAAGCTCATGCCAGCGACAGGGCATTGATTCTATGGTGTGGGTGGAGGACTTCTTGTCGATCGCTCCCACGCTCCGCGTGGGAATGCAGCCTGGGGCGCTCCGCGTCTTCTTCAAGCCGAACGCAGAGCGTCCGTTGAGGCGTTCCCACGCAGAGCGTGGGAACGATCAGCTCCCGGCTTAGAAGAAGCCCAGCGGATTGATGTCGTAGCTCACCAGCAGGTTCTTGGTCTGCTGGTAGTGATCGAGCATCATCTTGTGGGTTTCACGACCCACGCCGGACTTCTTGTAGCCGCCGAATGCGGCGTGCGCCGGGTAGAGGTGGTAGCAGTTGGTCCAGACGCGACCGGCCTTGATCGCCCGGCCCATGCGGTAGGCGCGGTTGATGTCGCGGGTCCACAGGCCGGCGCCGAGGCCGAACTCAGTGTCGTTGGCGATCGCCAGGGCTTCGGCTTCATCCTTGAAGGTGGTGATGCTCACCACCGGGCCGAAGATTTCTTCCTGGAACACGCGCATCTTGTTGGTGCCCTTGAGCAGGGTCGGCTGGATGTAATACCCGCTGGCAAGGTTGCCTTCGAGTTTTTCCACCTGGCCGCCGGTCAGTAGTTGGGCACCTTCGCCCTTGGCGATTTCCAGGTACGAAAGGATCTTGTCGAACTGCTGCTCGGACGCCTGGGCGCCGACCATGGTGTCGGTGTCCAGCGGGTCGCCGCGTTTGATCTGCTCAATCTTCTTCATCACCACTTGCATGAATTCGTCGTAGATCGATTCCTGCACCAGGGCGCGGGACGGGCAGGTGCAGACTTCGCCCTGGTTGAAGAACGCCAGCACCAGGCCTTCGGCCGCCTTCTCGATGAAGCTCGGCTCGGCCTGCATGATGTCTTCGAAGAAGATGTTCGGCGACTTTCCGCCCAGTTCCACGGTGGACGGAATGATGTTTTCGGCGGCGCATTTCATGATGTGCGAGCCGACCGGGGTCGAGCCGGTGAAGGCAATCTTGGCGATGCGCTTGCTGGTCGCCAGGGCTTCGCCGGCTTCCTTGCCGAAGCCTTGCACCACGTTCAGCACGCCGGGCGGCAGCAGGTCACCGATCAGTTCCATGAGCACGCAGATGCCCAGTGGGGTTTGCTCGGCGGGCTTGAGCACCACGCAGTTGCCGGCGGCCAGGGCCGGGGCGAGTTTCCAGGCGGCCATCAGCAGTGGGAAGTTCCACGGGATGATCTGCCCGACCACGCCCAGCGGCTCGTGGATGTGATAGGCCACGGTGTTGCCGTCGATCTCGGCGGCGCTGCCTTCCTGGGCCCGCAGGCAACCGGCGAAGTAGCGGAAGTGGTCGGCGGCCAGGGGGATGTCGGCGTTGAGGGTTTCGCGCACGGCCTTGCCGTTGTCCCAGGACTCGGTGATCGCCAGGGTTTCGAGGTTCTGTTCGATGCGGTCGGCGATCTTCAGCAGGATCAGCGAACGGGCCTGGGCCGAGGTGGAGCCCCAGGCATCGGCAGCAGCGTGGGCGGCGTCCAGGGCTTTTTCGATGTCTTCGGCCGTGGAGCGCGGGAATTCGGCAATGGGCTGGCCATTGACCGGGGAAGTATTGGTGAAGTACTGACCTTTGACAGGCGCGACGAACTCGCCGCCGATGTAGTTACCGTATTTGCTCTTGAACGAAACGATAGCGCCTTCAGTACCGGGGTGAGCGTAACGCATGATGAGTTCTCCTTGGCTTTTGTGCTTATACGGGAGGCCGCGCAAATTGAGCGCCGGTATCTAAGCCTAGAGCAAAGGTCGGGCCATTGCCGTGCAGGGCCCGAAAATCAAGACTTTCGGAGAGTTTCATCGGACCAGTGGAAGCCATGCGTGACGATTGCGATACAGGGGGTGTGACACTTTGTGCCATTTCTGAAACAGCCAATGACTGGCGGGTCGCGCCAGCATTGCAAAGCGCTTGTGCCTGGAGGATGCTGGGGCAATCTGTGAGTTGCCCAAGTATCGATGGAGATGTGAGGCATTCGGTGGGAACAAGGCTTGCCCGCGATGAACGATGACGCGGACTGCTTGTGATCCTTGCCAAGGCTATCGCGGGCAAGCCTTGCTCCCACAGAACAACCCTTTACCTGGGGCTAGGTGTTCAGCAGTGACTCCAGCAAGGCCGCAACCTTCGGGGAGAATAATAAGAAATGCACAGCAATCATTTGAGTCGCCATGCCCAGCAGGTCCTGACAGTTACCCAGGGCAAGGCCCATCTGCAGGGCCCCGGCAGCGATCCGTCGATTGCCCGTTCCTGGCTGCGCTGCCTCGAGGACTATCACCTCGACCCGGCCCAGAACCTGGCACCGACGGTGCTGGAGCATGGTCGGGTGCTGGAAAGCCGTGAGCGTCTGCAACAGGTGCTGCACATTGCCGGTTCCGAAATGACCAGCCTGCATCAGCAGCTCTCCGGCGCCGGCCATGCGGTGCTGCTCACCGACGCCCGGGGCGTGATCCTCAACTGCGTCACCGCCCCCAGCGAGCGCAAGATCTTCGAGCGAGCCGGCCTCTGGCTTGGTGCCGACTGGAGCGAAGCCTGCGAAGGCACCAATGGCATCGGCACCTGCCTGGTGGAGCGCCAGGCGCTGACCATCCACCAGGAAGAACATTTTCGCGGTCGCCACACCGGCCTGACCTGCTCGGCCAGCCCGGTGTTCGACCCTCATGGCGAACTGCTGGCGGTGCTCGACGTGTCCTCGGCCCGGCCAGACGTGTCGCGCCAGAGCCAGTTCCATACCATGGCGCTGGTCAATCTCTCGGCGAAGATGATCGAGAGCTGCTATTTCCTGCGCTGCTTCGACAATCAATGGCTGCTGCGCTTTCATCTGCAGGCCGAGTCCGTGGGGTTGTTCAGCGAAGGCTTGCTGGCGTTCGACGGTGAGGGGCGGATCTGCGCCGTCAACCAGAGCGCACTCAACCTGCTGGGGCATATTCGTGGTGGCTTGCTGGGCCAGCCGGTAGAAGCGTTTTTCGATTGTTCACTGGACGAGTTGCTGGGACGGGCGAGCGCCCAGGCCAGCGCCAGTTGGCCGCTGCGCACCCGTGACGGTCGGCATTTGTTCGCGGTGCTGCGTGGTCAGCCTCGCAGCATCCCGGTTCCGCTCGTCCCGGCGCCCAAGGCCATGGAGCCTGCGCGACTGTCGGGCATCTGCCTGGGGGATGCCCAACTGCAGGAGCATTTCCGCAAGGCGCTGCGGGTGTTCGAGCGCGATGTGCCGCTGCTGATCAACGGTGAAACCGGTTGCGGCAAGGAAGCCTTCGCCAAGGCCGTGCATCACGCCAGCCAGCGTGCCGGAAAAAACTTCGTCGCCCTCAACTGCGCGGCCATCCCCGAAAGCCTGATCGAAAGCGAGCTGTTCGGCTATCGCGGCGGCAGTTTCACCGGGGCTCGCAAGGAGGGCATGCGCGGCAAGCTGCAGCAGGCCGATGGCGGCACCTTGTTCCTGGATGAAATCGGCGACATGCCCCTGGCCTTGCAGACCCGCTTGCTGCGGGTGCTGGAGGATCGCCAGGTGGTGCCCATCGGTGGTGAACCCGAGACGGTGAACGTGCGCATCATCAGCGCCACCCACCGGCAATTGCTTGAGCGAGTGCAGGACGGCAGCTTCCGCGAAGACCTGTACTACCGGCTCAACGGCCTGGAAATCCCTTTGCCGGCATTGCGCGAGCGCAGCGACAAGTCGCAGTTGCTGGATTTTCTGCTGGCCGAAGAAAGCGGCACCGAGAAGGTGTTCATCGACGAACCGGCGCGCCGGGCGCTCCTGGCGTTCGACTGGCCGGGCAACGTGCGGCAGATGCGCAACGTGCTGCGCACCCTCGCCGCGTTATGCGACGGTGGCAGGATCGGGCTGGACGACCTGCCGGCGATGATTCGCCAGGCACGGCCAGCGTTGGAAGACGCTTCCGCATCCGAACATCCGCTGGAAGATGCGGAGCGGCTGGCCTTGCTCAATGCGCTGGAACAGACCCGTTGGCACATGACCAACACGGCCGAGCAACTGGGCATCAGCCGCAATACCCTCTACCGGAAGCTGCGCAAACACGCGATTGCTCGCTGACGATCGTTCCCACGCTCCGCGTGGTAACGCTTCAACGGACGCTCTGCGTTCGGCTCTTTGGGACGCGGAGCGTCCCGGGCTGCATTCCCACGCGGAGCGTGGGAACGATCAGCGGTGTGAAGTCGAAAGACAAGGTGCGATTTCCCCCTCCCTACGCTAACCTGCGGCCATGTTTTACGAGGTCGACTATGCACATCCATATTCTCGGTATTTGCGGCACTTTCATGGGTTCGATGGCGGTCCTGGCCAAGGAGCTAGGCCATCGTGTGACCGGTTCCGACGCCAACGTCTACCCGCCGATGAGCACCCAACTGGAAGCTCAGGGCATCGAACTGACCCAGGGCTATGACCCAGCGCAACTGGACCCGGCACCGGACCTGGTGGTCATCGGCAACGCCATGTCCCGTGGCAACCCGGCGGTGGAGTACGTGCTCAACAAAGGCCTGCCGTATGTGTCCGGGCCGCAGTGGCTGGCCGATCACGTGTTGCAGGGCCGTTGGGTCCTGGCCGTGGCGGGTACCCACGGCAAGACCACCACCAGCAGCATGCTCGCCTGGGTGCTGGAACACGCGGGCATGAGCCCGGGCTTCCTGATCGGCGGCGTGCCGCAGAACTTCTCGGTGTCGGCGCGCCTGGGCGGTACGCCGTTCTTCGTGATCGAAGCCGATGAATACGACAGTGCGTTTTTCGACAAGCGTTCGAAATTCGTCCACTACCGCCCACGCACGGCGATCCTCAATAATCTGGAGTTCGATCATGCGGACATCTTCCCTGATCTGGCGGCTATCGAGCGGCAATTCCACCATCTGGTTCGCACCATCCCGAGCGAAGGCCTGGTGATTCACCCGACCACCGAGCCGGCCTTGCAGCGGGTCATCGAAATGGGCTGCTGGACCCCGGTGCAGACCACTGGCGCAGGCGGGCAGTGGCAGGTGAAGTTGCTGAAGGACGACGGTTCGCAGTTCGAAGTGATGTTCGAGGGCCAGTCCCAAGGCGTCGTGGAGTGGGAACTGACCGGCCAGCACAACGTCGCCAACGCTCTGGCCACCTTGGCGGCCGCGCGTCATGTGGGCGTGGTGCCGTCGATGGGCATTGCCGCATTGAGTGCGTTCAAGAGCGTCAAGCGCCGCATGGAAAAGGTCGCCGAAGTGCACGGCATCACCATCTATGACGATTTCGCCCACCATCCGACCGCCATTGCCACGACCCTCGACGGTTTGCGCAAGCGTATTGGCGATGCGCCGCTGATCGCGATCATCGAGCCGCGTTCCAACTCGATGAAGCTCGGCGCCCACCGCGATGGCCTGCCGGAAAGCGTGGTCGATGCCGACCAGGTGATCTGGTATGCGCCGGCCAACCTCGGTTGGGACCTGGGGGCCACGGCTGCGTTGTGCACGGTGCCGTCGATTGTCAGCGACTCCCTGGAAGGCATCATCGAGCGCGTGAAGAGCCAGGCCCAGCCCGGCACTCACGTGGTGATCATGAGCAACGGCGGCTTTGGCGGCCTGCACGGCAAACTGGCTGAGGCGCTGCAATGAACACTCGCTTCGAGAGCAATGGTCCGGAGCGCATCACGCTGGCGATGACCGGTGCGTCCGGCGCCCAGTACGGCTTGCGCCTGCTCGATTGCCTGGTGCGGGAAGACCGCGAAGTGCATTTCCTCATTTCCAAGGCCGCGCAGTTGGTGATGGCCACGGAAACCGACGTGACCCTGCCGGCCAAGACCCAGATGATGCAGGCCTTCCTCACCGAATACACCGGGGCGGCGGCGGGGCAGATCCGGGTCTATGGCAAGGAAGACTGGATGTCGCCGGTGGCGTCGGGCTCCGGCTCGCCGGCGGCCATGGTGGTGGTGCCGTGTTCCACCGGCACGCTGTCGGCGATTGCCACCGGGGCCTGCAACAACCTGATCGAACGGGCCGCGGACGTGACGCTGAAGGAACGTCGCCAGTTGATCCTCGTGCCGCGGGAGGCGCCGTATTCGAGCATTCACCTGGAGCACATGCTCAAGCTGTCGAACATGGGCGTGACCATCCTGCCGGCCTCGCCGGGTTTCTACCACCAGCCGCAGACCATCGACGACCTGATCGATTTCGTGGTCGCGCGGATTCTCAACCTGCTGAATATCCCCCAGGACATGTTGCCGCGCTGGGGCGAGCACCATTTGAGCAGTGATGAATAAGCTGCTGATCGTGCTGCTGGCGCTGCAACTGACCGGCTGCGCCACCGCCCGCACCCTCGACGCGGCCAAGCCTGGCGCACCGGTGGTGTATGCGGGCACTCGCCTGGATCTCTACGCCCTCAACGGTGGCTGCTGCGCCAAGGATCGCTTTGGCGCCGAAGCCCCGAGTTACCCTGGTGTTGACCTGCCGGGCAGTGCCTTGCTCGACACCTTGTTATTGCCGTTGTCGTTGTTCACGGCGATGGGGGTAGGATTCCAGGCGACGGGTGGGTTGTAATCACCGAATCCTGGCCTTATGGCGAGAGCACTTTCTGTGGGAGCAAAGCTTGCTCGCGATGCGGCCGCCTCGGTTCCAAGGCAAGAACCGCGTCAACTTCATCGCGGGCAAGCCTTGCTCCCACAGTTTGCTTGCTGAAAATCCTGTTTCAGCAGCCTTAAGAGTCACTTGCCCAGCCTACGCAACTCATCCGACTCCACCACCCGCACCCCATCCTGCTCTTCCAGCGCCAGGCGCCACATGGCGCGGGCCAGTTGGCAGGCTTCGATGCCGTGGTATTTGCCGGGAATCAGCTTCGACAAGGGCCCGGCCAATTGCTCGGCCAGCCGAGGCTCGACGCGGTCGCCCAACAGCAGGGAAGGACGGCAGATGGTCAGTTGCGGCCAGTCCTGGGCCTTGAGCGCGGCTTCCATTTCGCCCTTGACCCGGTTGTAGAAGACCGATGATTTCGCGTCAGCCCCCAGGGCGCTGATGACCACCAGGTGCCGTGCCCCCAGCTCCCGCGCGCGTTTGGCGAACGCCACGACCAGATCCAGGTCCACCGCGCGAAAGGCTTGTTCCGAGCCGGCCTTCTTGATGGTGGTGCCGAGGCAGCAGAAGGCGATGTCGACCTGGCCGCTGAGGCGAGGCAGTACGTCGGCCGGTTCCCCAATCGGGTTTTCCAGGCGTGGATGCTCGGCCAGCGGCCGGCGGGAGGGTGCCAGGACCCGGCTGATGGTCGGCTCGTTGAGCAGTCGATCCAACAGGTGTTCCCCGGTCAATCCGGTCGCGCCGGCGAGCAAAACATGCTGAGGCGTCAAGTACATAGTGTTTCCCCCTTGATACGGTTCAGCTTAGTTGCTCTTTTTGGCCTCGTCGTTCAGTGCAGCACTTTGCAATGCTTTTCGTGCCTGCAGTTTGCGCAGCAATTGCCAGTGGGACAGGACCGTCCTGGGAGCCCAGATCTGCGGCTCGGACGCTTCGAAATTATCCGCCTGCTCCCGCTCGGCCACGGTGGCCTTGGCCAACTTGAAGGCCTGTTCCAGGTCGTCGGTCTGGTTCAGCGCCTGGGCGAACAAGGCATCGCCGAAATAGGTGAAGTTGGCTTCCTCGGAGCAACCGAAGGACACCCGGTCGGCCCGTGAAGCGGTCATGATCAGGGTGCGTTCATCCTTGAGCGCCGGGATGAAACCGCCGGAGTAGCAGGCCGAGATCACCACGATCTTGTCGCGGTTCTTCAGCGGTGCCAGCACCACGGCCAATTCGTCGGCGGGCAGGTCGGCCAGCTCCATGCGCGGCTGGTCGAGCACCAGTTCATGTTCGCTGGTGCCATGGCTGGTCAGGTAGATGAAAATCAGGTCTTCCGGGCCGCTGCGTTCGGCCAGGGTGCTGGCGGCGCGGCGCAGGCTTTCGCGGGTCGCCATGGGACGGTCGCCCAGGTGATCGCGATGGTTGACCAGGCGGATCTGCCCGAACGCGCCGAAACGGCTGGCGAGCATGTTGGCGACATAGTCGGATTCGCGCAGGAACACGCTTTGCTTGCCGTCGCCGCCCAGGGTCAGGCTGTACAGCTCCACTGCCGGTGTCGACGCGGGGATCTGGGCCAGGGCGTCATCCAGCAGGCGGCCTTGTGACAGCAGGCCGAGTTCGAGCGCGTCCGGTAGCAGCTTGCCATCGGCATCGCGCACCCGCTGGCCGTTGGCCCAGGTGCCGCTTTGTACCGTGCCGTCGGTCAACACCAGGGTGCCGCGACCGTGGTAACTGTCGTTTTCGAACTCACCGATGTAAAAACTGCCATCGGGCAGGTTCAGGCGGCCCTGGCCGGTGAAGCGCCACTCGTTGAAGCGACCGAGGTAATGGCTGCCATCGGCGCCGATCAGCTCGCCCTTGCCGGTGAGCGCGCCGTCCTTGAATTGGCCGATCCAGACATCACCGTCGGCATTTTCGTAGCGGCCGCGGCCGTTGAGCTGGTTGTTCTTGAAGCTGCCGACGTAGACATCGCCTTCGGCACTGTTGAACGTGCCTTTGCCCTGCAACTGACCATCGACGAAATGCCCGGTGAACTGGTTGCCGGCGGCATCGAAGCGCTGGCCGTCGCCATTGGGCTTGCCGTTGGCGAACGGGCCCTGGTACTGGCTGCCGTCGGCGAGTTCCAGGCGACCGAGGCCCGAATAGCGGTCGGCCTTGAATTCGCCACGGTAGGTGACGCCATTTTCCTTGAGCGTGCCTTCGCCGTCCCGGCGCCCCAGCTTGAAGCCACCGGTGTAGCTGCTGGTGGGCGTATCGAGGCTGCCCTGGCCGTGGAACAGGCCCTGCTGGAACTGGCCGCGATAGACCTCGCCATTACTGCCGTGCCATTCCCCGATGCCATGCCATTGGCCTTTGTCGAACTGTCCGGCATACCAACTGCCGTTGGGATAGTCGATGCGTCCCTGGCCCTGCAGCAGCCCGTTCACCAGGTCGCCGCGATAGCGTCCGCCATCGGGCAGGCGTGCGTCAGGCGGCAACAGGGATTCGCCATCGCCGCAGGCGGCCAGCAAGAGGGTCAAAGCCAGGGGGAAAAGTAAGCGCATAACGGGATCCAGGTAATCAGGCGACGAGTATGCCGCAGCTATGCGCGATAGAACTAGAGAAGCGCTGCGAAACTGCCTGGGCGGTTTCGCATGCGCGAAGGGTTACACGAAGCAGAGCGACAGGGGTTCGGCGATGTAGGCCGGTTTGTCCGAGCCTTCGATTTCCAGCGTGGCGGTGGCCTTGAGCAGCCATTGGCCGGGTTTTTTCTCGGTGGCGTCCACCAGGTCGACCTTGAGCCGCACTTTGGAATCGACCTTCACCGGCTGGATGAAGCGCACGCTGTCCAGTCCGTAGTTGACGACCATTTTCACGCCTTCGGGCAGGATCAGGATGTCTTCCATCAGTTTGGGCATCAGCGACAGCGACAGGAAGCCGTGGGCAATGGTGCTGCCGAATGGTGTCTGTGCGGCCTTGACCGGATCGACGTGGATGAACTGAAAGTCGCCGGTGGCTTCGGCGAACAGGTTGATGCGGTCCTGGTCGATGGTCAGCCAGTCGGAACGTCCGAGTTCCTTGCCGACATAATCTTTGAGCGCTGCAACGGGAACATAGGGCATTGAGACTCTCCTTGGTTCAACGGTTCTATCTTTGGTACGGGGTAGGTGGCCCCGGGGAACCACTGTAGATCAACATGACGCACAGGGAAGGTCACGGACCATGCTTTTTACGAATGCCGGTCCATAGCCTGGGCGTGCTTATAATGCGGGCGCTTTCATTGGGTAGAGGTTGCAGGGGAGAGGACGGATGTTGCTACGGGGCCTGACCTGGCTGGTGCTGTTTCAATTGCTGGGCACCGCCATCAATCATTTGTTCTTGCCGGTGCTGCCGGGGCCGATCATCGGCCTGCTGCTGTTGCTGGTCTATTTGATCGCCCGTGGCGAGGTCGCCGAGCCGTTGAGCCTGGCCGCCGGCAGCCTGCTGCGTTACCTGCCGTTGCTGCTGGTGCCGCCGGCGGTGGGGGTGATGGTCTACGCCCGGGCCATCGCCGCCGATTTCTGGGCCATCGTCGGCGCGCTGGTGTTGTCGCTGGTCCTGTCCATGGCGTTCGCCGGGGTGCTGATGCAGCGCCTGGGCCGGCGTCACGTCGCCGTCGTGGAGGAGGACAAGCCATGATCCTCGACTGGCAGGGCGCCTGGGCTTCGGTGATCCATCATCCGCTGTTCGGCATCGGCATTACCCTGGGGGCCTATCAACTGGTGCTGGCGGCATTCGAGAAGACCCGCTGGGTCTTCCTGCAACCGGTGCTGATGTCGATGGTGCTGCTGATCGGGGTGCTGGTCAGTTGCGACATCACCTACGCCGAATACCGCAAGAGCACCGAGATCCTCAGCATCCTGCTGGGGCCGGCCACGGTCGCGCTGGCGGTGCCGCTGTACCTGAACCTGCGGCGGATCCGACAATTGTTCTGGCCGATCTTTACTACGCTGGTGATAGGCGGGGTGTTCGCCACCGGTTCCGCGGTGTTGCTGGGCTGGGCGTTCGGCGCCGAGCACATGATTCTGATGACCATGGCGCCCAAATCGGTGACCTCGCCGATTGCGATGCTGGTGGCCGAGCAGATCGGCGGCGTGGCGGCCATGGCGGCGGTGTTCGTCTTGATCACCGGGGTGCTCGGGGCGATCCTGGGCCCGAGCATCCTGAACCGGCTGGGCGTCCACAGCCCTGAAGCCCGGGGCATGGCCCTGGGCCTGACGGCTCACGCGGTGGGGACGTCGGTGGCGTTGCAGGAAAGCGAAGAGTCCGGCGCCTTTGCGGCGCTGGCGATGAGTCTGATGGGCGTGGCCACGGCGGTGCTGCTACCGCTGGTGGTGTCGATGACGGTCTAGGAAACAGTTATGAATTTGCCGCTTTTTCCGTTGAACACCGTGCTTTTCCCCGGCTGCATCCTCGATTTGCAGATATTCGAGGCACGCTACCTCGACATGATCGGGCGCTGCATGAAGAAGGGCGAAGGGTTCGGCGTGGTGTGCATTCTGGACGGGCAGGAAGTCGGTATCGCGCCGCAAGGCTATGCACGGGTCGGCTGTGAAGCGCTGATCACCGACTTTTCCCAGCAGGACAATGGCCTGTTGGGAATTCGCGTGCAGGGCGGGCGCCGCTTTATCGTGCATGACAGCAGTGTCCAGCCCGACCAGCTCACCGTGGCCGATGTCGAATGGCTGGAGGATGAGCCGGAGCAACCGCTGCAGGACGAAGACGCCGACCTGGTGGCGCTGCTCCAGGCCTTGGCCGAGCACCCGATGGTCGAGGCCCTGAACATGGGCACCGAGGCGACCGGCCAACAATCATTGGCCAATCAATTGGCATACCTGTTGCCGTTCAATGAGCTGGACAAGATCGACCTGCTGCAACTGGATGATCCGCAACAGCGCCTGGATGCGATTCAGGCGCTGCTCGATGAGTTGCAGGGCGAGCTCTTCGCCTGAGGCTGTTCACCGCAAATCATTGTGGGAGCGAGCCTGCTCGCGATGGCGGCGTGTCAGCGATGTAGGTGTTGGCTGATGCACCGCCATCGCGAGCAGGCTCGCTCCCACAGGGTTCTTCTGTGTCGATGGAGCCAGTCTGCATCAATAGGCATACCGCAACATCCCATGAGGCAAGTGCCGCAGAGCGAAGAAACTGAATGCCGCCACCAGCGCCGGCAGGATCAGCCACCAGATCTTCGGCGGCATGGCGGGCAACGGGGTCTGGCGCTGGCTCAGCCACAGGACGGCGGCGCAGACGCAGGCGGCGAGCATGGCGCCGGCCAGGATGTCGCTGGGCCAATGGGCGCCCAGGTACACGCGGGACAAGGCAATCGCCAGCGCCGGCAGGCAGCCCAGCAGCAGCCAGGTCAGGCGCAGGCGTGGCGGTTGTCCGCGGCCGGCCAGGACCGCGAGCGCCAGGAACAGCGCGAACGAACCGGAGGCATGGCCACTGGGCATGCTGTAGCTGGTCAGTGGGTCGGTCAGGATTTCCGGGCGCACGCGGGCGAAGAAGTGCTTGCAACCGGTGTTGGCCAGGGCGGTGAAGAGCATGGTGGCGCCAGCGAAGATTGCCTGTCGCCATTGGCGGGCCACCAATAGCAGTCCGGTCAGCAGGGCACTGAAAATCAGCATGAAGCGGAATTCGCCGATCAGCGTGAAAGTCACTGCGATTTCGTCCAGCATCGGGCTGCGATGTTCCTGGACCAGGGTCATCAACCCTTGATCGAAGGCCGTCAGGTAGCGGAAGCCGATGAACAGGCCGAGCAGAATCACCAGGCCCAGGCCGGCAATCAGTGCCGTGGCATGTCGGTGACGCCGCAGGCTGCTATTGACACTCAACCCGATCATGACCGCGACGCTGCCAATGACGATGCCGGCCTGTAGCCAGAAGCCTTCGGGCAACGGCAGGCGAATCGCCGCCCCGGTAGCCCAGCCCGGCAACAGATACGCCACGCTCCAGCCTGACGCGGCCAGCAGGCTGACGGCGGCAAAGCGGGGGAAGGGCATGTCGCACATCCCGGCCACCATCGGCAGCATCGGTCGCAGCGGCCCGATAAAGCGCCCCACCAGCAGACTGGCGATGCCGTAGCGCTGGAAATAGCTTTCCGCCGCGTTCATCCATTCCGGGTGGTGCCGCAATCCCGGCAGGCGCCGGATGTTCTGGTGGAAGTGCCGACCGAGGAAGTACGAGGCCAGGTCCCCGAGCAAGCCCCCCAGCAAGCCCAATAACAGTGTCTCGCCCAGGGACAAGGCGCCACTGCCGGCCAGCACCGCCACGGCAAACAGCAGCACGGTGCCCGGTACGATCAACCCGGCAATCGCCAGGCACTCCACGCACGCCACGACGAACACCGCCACCGCCAGCCATTGTGGGTTGGCAGCTAGCCAGCCAGTGATGCTATCGAGCCATGGGCCCATAGATACAACTCCATTGAAGATGTTTTTTTACTGTGGGAGCGAGCCTGCTCGCGATTAGCGGTGTGTCAGTCAACATCAATATTGGATGTACGGACGCCATCGCGAGCAGGCTCGCTCCCACAGGGAATCTGTTGTGAAGCAAAAAAACTGGTTCCCACAGGAAACTGTGTTGCATCGATCATGAAAGCAAAAAATAATCGCGCCCCTCGACCTGTCCGCGCCGCAACGGGTTGCGGGTGCACCATGGTGCGTAGGCGGCGTCGACGAAACGGTAGGGCAGATGCTCGTCGCGTCCCGATGGGATGCCCAGGCGGGTGGTCTGGATCACATTGACCGTCGGCACCTCCACGTCTTCCACCAGCAGCCGCTCGGGGTCGAAGCGTTTGGCGTCCCATTCCGGCACCTTCAGCCCCAGGGCCTTGCACAGTAGGGTCTGGCCGGCGCAGAGCTTCTGCGGCGTGCGCGGGCGGCCCTGGGCGTCGGGGTTGTTCAACAGCATCTGCGCCAGGCTGTCCGGGCCGGAGATGCTGTCGACCCAGGGGTATGCCGATTTGATCAATACCGCATTGCCCGGGCCCTGGGCACTGAAGTTCAGCGAGTCGCCGCCCCGGGCGTAGTACATATAGATGTGGCCGCCGTCCAGGAACAGGGCCTTGCGTTTTTCCGTATAGCCCAGGGAGGCGTGGCTGCCCTTTTCGGCGAAATAATAAGCTTCGGTCTCGATGATGCGGGCGCTGAGCCACAGGTCGCCGACCTTGTGGCGGATGACTTTGCCCAGCAGGTCCTTGGCGAGCACCTGGGCGTCGCGGTCGAAAAAGGCGTCGGGCAGGGCGTTTGGCGTATGAGGCGAATCGGTCATGGCAGTAGACGAACTGAGGCCAAAGGAAGGGCGATGATAGCAATGGAAATCTTAATCGCCGCTGAACAGGTGAAATTCCTGACAGTTTTGCGCCTCCGCCGGTCACCACTGTGAGTCCATGCTGTTAGTCGAGGGTTACGACAGCTATAATCTGCCGCTTTCCTCTTCGCCAAGACCACACAGACCATGACTGAGTCCGTTCTTGACTACATGACCCGCCTGGGTCGCGCTGCTCGCGAAGCGTCGCGCATCATCGGCCGTGCCAGCACCGCGCAGAAAAACCGCGCCCTGCGAGCCGCCGCCAATGCGCTGGACGCCGCTCGCGCCGAGTTGTCCGCCGCCAACGAGCTGGACCTGGCCGCCGGCCGGGCCAATGGCCTCGAGCCGGCCATGCTCGAGCGCCTGGCGCTGACTCCGGCGCGCATCGACGGCATGATCGTCGGTCTGCGTCAGGTGGCGGCCCTGCCGGACCCGGTCGGGGCGATCCGCGACATGAGCTACCGGCCATCGGGTATCCAGGTCGGCAGGATGCGCGTGCCCCTGGGCGTGGTCGGAATCATCTACGAGTCGCGGCCGAACGTGACCATCGACGCCGCGAGCCTGTGCCTGAAGTCCGGTAACGCGACCATTCTGCGCGGCGGTTCCGAGGCGATTCACTCCAACCGTGCCATTGCCGCCTGCATCCAGCGCGGCCTGGCCGAGGCCGGTCTGCCGGCCGCCGTGGTGCAAGTGGTGGAAACCACTGACCGAGCTGCTGTCGGCGCGCTGATCACCATGCCCGAATTCGTCGATGTCATCGTACCGCGCGGTGGCAAGGGCCTGATCGAACGGGTCAGCCGCGACGCCCGTGTACCGGTGATCAAGCACCTGGACGGCATCTGCCACGTCTACGTCAGCGCCCACGCCGAGTTGCCAAAGGCCCAGCGCATTGCCTTCAACGCCAAGACCTATCGCTACGGCATCTGCGGCGCGATGGAAACCCTGCTGGTGGACCAGGCCGTTGCCCAGGACTTCCTGCCGGCGATGGCTGCCCAGTTCCGTGAAAAAGGCGTCGAGCTGCGGGGTTGCGAGCGCACCCGGGCGATCATCGAGGCGGCAGAGGCCACCGAAGAGGACTGGAACACCGAATACCTGGCGCCGATCCTGTCGATCCGCGTGGTCGACGGGCTGGACCAGGCCATCGAGCACATCAATCGTCATGGCTCCCATCACACCGACGCCATCGTCAGCGAGCACCAGGGCGAAACCCGGCGCTTCGTGGCTGAAGTGGACTCGGCGTCGGTGATGATCAACACCCCGACCTGCTTCGCCGACGGCTTTGAATACGGATTGGGCGCCGAGATCGGCATTTCTACTGATAAGCTGCACGCCCGCGGCCCGGTGGGCCTCGAAGGCCTGACCTGCGAGAAGTACATCGTGGTCGGTGATGGCCAGTTGCGCGGACAGGAGCCGGTCTGACTTGGGCGACCTCGACCCGTCAGCCGCTGTGACGACGACAGCCCCGCCCCGGCGTATCGGTATTCTGGGCGGCACGTTCGACCCCGTGCACATCGGCCATTTGCGTGGTGCGCTGGAAGTCGCCGACGCTCTGGGCCTCGATGAGCTACGCCTGACGCCCAACGCCAGGCCGCCTCACCGGGATACGCCGCAGGTGTCGGCGCAGGACCGTCTGGCGATGGTCGAGTGCGCGGTGGCCGGAGTGCCGCCGCTGGTGGTGGACGCCCGCGAATTGCAGCGGGACAAACCGTCCTACTCCATTGACACCCTGGAGCTGATGCGCGCCGAACTGGCCGCCGACGCCCAGGTTTTCCTGCTTCTGGGCTGGGACGCATTTTGCGGCCTGCCCACTTGGCACCGCTGGGAAGAGTTGCTCCAGCATTGCCACATCCTGGTGCTGCAACGCCCGGATGCCGACAGCGAACCGCCGGATGCCTTGCGCAACCTGCTGGCGGCACGCTCGGTGAGCGACCCGCTGGCCCTCAAGGGGCCGAGCGGACAGATTGCATTCGTCTGGCAGACACCGCTCGCGGTATCCGCCACCCAGATCCGTCAACTGCTGGCCAGCGGTAAGTCGGTACGTTTCCTGGTGCCTGACGCGGTCCTGGCCTACATCGATGCGCACGGGCTGTACCGTGCGTCGAACTGAACGAGGCTGCTTCAAGGCACGTGAGTACGTGTAGCGAAGCGCCCGAATATACGAGCAAAACGAGTTTTATATGACTGACAAAGACGTAAACAAAGTAAAGCGCAAGGGCACCTTCAAGAGCGCCCCGCTGCCAGTGGAGCCGCACACCGGCGCCGTGCTGGCCGGCGAAGAGCTGGTCAAGGTGGCCGTTGCGGCCCTGGAAGACGTCAAGGCCCAGGACATCCAGGTGATCGACGTTCGTGAAAAGCAGAGCATCACTGACTTCATGATCATCGCCACCGGTACCTCCAACCGCCAGATCGGCGCGATGCTGGACAAGGTCCGCGAAGCGGTCAAGGCCCAGGGCATCAAGCCGCTGGGTGAAGAAGGCAAGGGCGACAGCGACTGGGTCCTGCTGGATATGGACGATGTCATTGTGCACATGATGACCGCCTCGGCACGCCAGTTCTATGACCTGGAGCGCCTGTGGGCCGGTGCCGAACAGAGCCGTGCGGCGGATGCCCGTCACCACAGCCCTGAAAACACCCATGAGCACTTCACCAAGCTCAACAAAGACCAGCAGTAAGGGATCGCTGTGCGACTGCGCCTGATCGCCGTCGGTTCCCGCATGCCCAAGTGGGTGGAAGAAGGCTGGCACGAATACGCCAAGCGTCTTCCGTCCGAGCTGGCCCTGGAACTGGTGGAAATTCCGCTCAACACCCGTGGGAAGAACGCCGACGTGGCGCGCTTCATCCGCCAGGAAGGCGAAGCCATGCTGGCCAAGGTCGGGCCGAACGAGCGCATCGTCACCCTCGAAGTCCACGGCAAGCCCTGGAGCACCGAGCAACTGGCGGTCGAGCTCGATCGCTGGCGGCTGGACTCGCGCACGGTGAATTTCATGGTCGGTGGCCCGGAAGGGCTGGCGCCGGAAGTCTGTGCCCGGGCCGATCAGCGCTGGTCGTTGTCGCCCCTGACGTTGCCGCACCCGCTGGTGCGGATCCTGATCGGTGAACAGTTGTATCGTGCCTGGACAGTCCTGTCCGGGCACCCTTACCACAAGTAATCCTGCCCTCATGCCTCAGCCGATCCGCATCAAGGACCACGAAAAAGACGCCCGCCTGGTGCGCAGTCGCGTCGTGTTCGGCGCCATTACGGTGGTGACGCTGATCGGCGTGCTGATCGCGCGGCTCTATTTCCTCCAGGTGATCCAGTACGAGTACCACTCGACCCTGTCGGAAAACAACCGTGTGCATGTGCAGCCGATCCCGCCGACCCGTGGGTTGATTTTCGACCGCAATGGCGTGGTGGTCGCCGATAACCGGCCCAGTTTCAGCCTGAGCATGACCCGCGAGCGGTCCGGCGACTGGCAACAGGTGCTGGATGTCATCGTCGAAGTGCTGCAACTGACGCCCGAGGACCGGGCCATCTTCGAGAAGCGCATGCGCCAGGGGCGTCGGCCGTTCGAGCCGGTGCCGATCCTGTTCGAGCTGACCGAAGAGCAGATTGCCCTGATCGCGGTGAACCAGTTCCGCCTGCCGGGCGTCGAGGTGGTGGCGCAGTTGGTGCGTCATTACCCCCAGGGGGCGCATTTTGCCCACTCGGTCGGCTACATGGGGCGGATCAACGAGAAAGAGCTCAAGAGCCTCGATCCGGTCAACTACAGCGGTACCCACCACATCGGCAAGACCGGTATCGAGCGCTTCTACGAGCCCGAGCTGCACGGCCAGGTGGGTTACGAAGAAGTCGAGACCAACGCCCGCGGTCGCGTGTTGCGGGTTCTCAAGCGCACCGACCCGATTCCCGGCAAGGACATTGTCCTGAGCCTGGACATCAAGCTGCAGGAAGCCGCCGAAGCGGCCCTGGGCGGACGTCGGGGCGCCGTGGTGGCATTGGACCCGGCCACCGGCGAGGTCCTGGCGATGGTCAGCCAGCCGAGTTTCGACCCGAACCTGTTCGTCACCGGCATCAGCTTCAAGGCCTATGCCGAGTTGCGCGACTCCATCGACCGGCCGCTGTTCAACCGGGTACTGCGCGGCCTTTACCCGCCCGGCTCGACCATCAAGCCGGCCGTGGCGATTGCCGGGCTGGACGCGGGCGTGGTGACCGCCTCGAGCCGGGTCTTCGACCCCGGCTATTACATGCTGCCCAACTACGACCACAAATACCGTAACTGGAACCGTACCGGCGACGGCTATGTGGATCTGGAAACGGCGATCATGCGGTCCAACGACACCTACTTCTATGACCTGGCCCACAAGCTGGGGATCGATCGGCTGTCGTCCTACCTGGGCAAGTTCGGCATCGGCCAGAAAGTCTCCCTGGACATGTTCGAAGAATCGCCCGGCCTGATGCCGTCCCGGGAATGGAAACGGGTGACCCGCCGCCAGGCGTGGTTCCCGGGTGAAACCCTGATCCTGGGGATCGGCCAGGGCTACATGCAGGCAACGCCTTTGCAATTGGCCCAGGCCACGGCCCTGGTGGCGAGCAAGGGCAAGTGGCATCGCCCGCACCTGGCCAAGACCATCGAAGGCCAGCCGCCCGTGGACCCGGACCCGATGCCGGACATCATCCTGCACAATCCGTCGGACTGGCAGAAGGTCAACAACGGCATGCAGCAGGTGATGCACGGTGCCCGAGGTACGGCGCGCAAGGCGGCAATCGGGTCGCCTTATCGCATCGCCGGCAAGAGCGGTACGGCCCAGGTGGTCGCGATCAAGCAGGGCGAGAAGTACGACCGCTCCAAGGTCCAGGAGCGCCACCGCGACCACGCCCTGTTCGTCGGCTTCGCCCCGGCCGACAACCCGAAGATCGTCGTGGCGGTGATGGTCGAGAACGGTGAGTCCGGTTCCGGTGTCGCCGCGCCCGTGGTGCGCCAGGTCATGGATGCCTGGCTGCTGGATGAACACGGCCAGCTCAAGCCTGAATACGCAAGCCCCACCACCGCGGAGGCTACGGCCCGTGAAGAATAATTTCGACCGGATCCTCTCCAGCGAAGACGTGATGCGCCGTCGCGCCACGCTGTTGCAACGCATGCACATCGATGGCCCGTTGCTGGTCCTGCTGCTGATCCTGGCCGCGGGCAGCCTGTTCGTGTTGTATTCGGCCAGCGGCAAGAGCTGGGACCTGCTGGCCAAGCAGGCCACTTCGTTCGGCATCGGGCTGGTGTCGATGATCGTCATTGCCCAGCTTGAACCCCGGTTCATGGCGCGCTGGGTGCCGCTGGCCTATGTGGTGGGCGTGAGCCTGTTGGTGGTGGTGGACGTGATGGGCCATAACGCCATGGGGGCCACGCGCTGGATCAACATCCCCGGGGTGATCCGTTTCCAGCCTTCGGAGTTCCTGAAGATCATCATGCCGGCGACCATCGCCTGGTACTTGTCCAAGCGCACCTTGCCGCCGCAGCTCAAGCACGTGTGCATCAGCCTGTTGCTGATCGGCATCCCGTTCATCCTGATCGTGCGCCAGCCGGACCTCGGCACTTCACTGCTGATCCTGGCCGGTGGCGCCTTCGTGCTGTTCATGGGCGGGTTGCGCTGGCGCTGGATCCTGAGCGTGATTGCCATCGCGATACCGGTGTCGGTGGCCATGTGGTACTTCGTGATGCACGACTATCAGAAGCAGCGCATCCTGACCTTCCTCGACCCGGAAAGCGATCCGCTGGGTACCGGCTGGAACATCATCCAGTCCAAGGCCGCCATCGGCTCCGGTGGGGTATTCGGCAAGGGCTGGTTGATGGGCACCCAGTCGCACCTGGACTTCCTGCCGGAAAGCCACACCGACTTCATCATCGCTGTGATGGGCGAGGAGTTCGGCCTGGTGGGTATCTGCCTGCTGCTGCTGATCTACTTGTTGCTGATCGGCCGGGGGCTGGTCATCACTGCCCAGGCCCAGACCCTGTTCGGCAAGTTGCTGGCGGGCAGCCTGACCATGACGTTTTTTGTTTACGTTTTCGTCAACATCGGTATGGTCAGTGGCTTGTTGCCGGTCGTGGGGGTGCCGTTGCCCTTCATCAGCTACGGAGGAACTTCGCTGGTGACGCTACTGTCAGCGTTTGGGGTCTTGATGTCGATCCATACCCACCGCAAGTGGATCGCGCAGGTTTGAATAAGGTGAAGAGTTCAATGCAAGCAATGCGTGGCTGGTCGACGCGACATGCGTGGGTCGGCCTGATCAGCCTCCTGGGCGGTGCGTCGCACGCCTTGGCCGGTGAATACGAAGGCTCGCCGCAGGTAGCCGAATTCGTCGGTGAAATGACCCGTGATTACGGCTTTGCCGGTGAGCAACTGATGGGGGTGTTCCGCGAGGCCGAACGCAAGCAGTCGATCCTCGACGCGATCTCCCGGCCCGCCGAGCGGGTCAAGCAGTGGAGCGAATACCGGCCGATGTTCATCACCGAGGCGCGCATCGCCCGGGGTGTGGACTTCTGGCGCCAGCACGAGGCCGCCCTGACCCGCGCCGAGCAGGAATACGGTGTGCCGGCCCAGGTCATCGTGTCCATCATCGGTGTCGAGACCTTCTTTGGCCGCAATACCGGGAATTTCCGGGTGATCGACGCCCTGTCGACCCTGGGCTTCGATTATCCGCCGCGCGCCGAGTTCTTCCGCAAGGAACTGCGTGAATTCCTGTTGCTGGCCCGCGAGGAACAGGTCGATCCGCTGACCCTCAAGGGGTCCTATGCCGGGGCCATGGGCTTGCCGCAGTTCATGCCCAGCAGTTTCCGCGCCTATGCGGTGGATTTCGATGGCGATGGCCACATCAATATCTGGACCAACCCGACCGATGCCATCGGCAGTGTTGCCAGCTATTTCAAGCGCCACGGCTGGGAAGCCGGCCAACCGGTGGTCAGCCGTGCCGACGTGCGTGGCGACCAGGTGGACGAGGGCCTGAGCGAGGGCATCGAGCCGACGAAAACCGTCGGGGAGTTGCGGGCGCTGGGCTGGTCGAGTCATGATGCGCTGCGTGACGACATGCCCGTCACCGCTATCCGCCTGGAAGGCGAGCAGGGCCCTGAATACTGGATGGGCCTGAAGAATTTCTACGCAATTACGCGTTATAACCGCAGTGTGATGTACGCCATGGCTGTGCATCAACTGTCTGAAGAGCTGGTCAAAGCACGGGGCGTCAAATAATGCAGGCATTGCCTACCTATCAACCCCTGAAAGCCAGGCCCCTGAAGTTCGTGGCACTGGCTGCGCTGTCGCTGTTGGTCGTCAGTTGTTCGACCAGTCGCGCACCGACCCAGAAAAGCTCCACCGCCGTGCGCGCCATGCCGGGCCTGGACATCAACCGTGCACACAAGGACGGCGCGCCGTGGTGGGACGTGGATGTCTCGCGCATTCCAGACGCCACCCCGACTCTGCACACCGGCCCCTACAAGGCCAACCCGTATACGGTGCTGGGCAAGACCTATTTCCCGATGGCCGATTCCAAGACCTACGTCGCGTCGGGCACGGCGTCCTGGTATGGCACCAAGTTTCATGGCCAGAACACCGCCAATGGCGAGGTGTATGACCTGTACGGCATGAGCGCGGCCCACAAGACCTTGCCGCTGCCCAGTTACGTGCGGGTGACCAACCTGGACAACAACAAGAGCGTGATCCTGCGGGTCAATGACCGTGGGCCGTTCTATTCCGACCGTATCATCGACCTGTCGTATGCGGCGGCGAAAAAACTCGGTTACGCTGAAATCGGCACCGCGCGGGTCAAGGTCGAGGGCATCGACCCGCAGGAGTGGTGGGCCCAGCGTGGCCGTCCGGCGCCTTTGATGCTCAACGAGCCAAAAGTGGCGCAAAATGCCGCGCCGACCGTGACGGCGTCCACCGGCACGGTCGAACAATGGACACCGCCGCCGCAGCAACACGCCGCGGCCGTAGTGCCTGTGCAGCTGGATGCAAAAAAAAACGCTTCTGCAACAGCGTCTGGCCAGTATCTGCAAGTGGGCGCGTTCGCCAACCCGGACGCTGCCGAACTGCTCCGCTCGAAGCTGAGCTCGATGGTGAGCGCTCCGGTGTTCATCAGCTCGATCGTGCGCAACCAGCAGACACTGCATCGGGTGCGCCTGGGGCCGATCGGTTCTCCGGGTGAAGTCCAGCAGGTGCAGAACAGCGTGCGCCTGGCCAATCTCGGTTCGCCGAGCCTGGTCACCGCCGAATGATTGATTGAAGGCCCGCTTGCGGTTCGAGCGGGTCCGGTTGTTGGCTCCATGAATAACAAAAGCCCGGCAAGGGATGTGAGTGAGCAACTTAATACGCGGCGGCCCGTCAAGAAGGCTGCCTGTTTAGTATTGCCTCCGGGCAGTCCATTAGCGATTTCGAGAGACGGATGAACATTACCACCTTTGCCAAACGCCTTTGCCTGTTAGTCCCGCTGCTTCTTTCACCCGCCGCGTTCGCGGTCGAGATGATGCCGTCGCCTCCGCAACTGGCGGCCAAGGCCTTTGTGCTCATGGACGCCAGCAGCGGCAATGTGCTGGTCGAGAGCAACGGTGACCAGCGCCTGCCACCGGCCAGCCTGACCAAGCTGATGACCGCCTACATCGCGACCCTGGAAATCCGTCGTGGCCAGATCGGTGAGAACGATCCGGTGACTGTCAGCGAAAACGCCTGGCGCACTGGCGGTTCGCGGATGTTCATCAAGGTCGGCTCGCAGGTGACCGTCAGCGACCTGCTGCACGGCATCATCATCCAGTCCGGCAACGACGCCAGCGTCGCCCTGGCCGAGCACATTGCCGGCAGCGAAGATGCATTTGCCGACATGATGAACAAGACGGTCGCCGACCTGGGCATGACCAACAGTCACTTCATGAACCCCACCGGCCTGCCGAACCCCGAGCACTACTCGTCGGCACACGACATGGCGGTCCTGGCGCGGGCGATCATTCATGAAGACCCGGCGCACTACGCCATCTATTCCCAGAAGGAATTCTTCTGGAACGGCATCAAGCAGCCTAACCGCAACCTGCTGCTGTGGCGCGACAAGACCGTCGACGGCCTGAAAACCGGCCACACCGACGAGGCGGGCTACTGCATGGTGTCCTCGGCGGTACGTGACGGCATGCGCCTGATCGCCGTGGTGTTCGGTACCAGCAGCGAAGTGGCCCGTGCCGCTGAAACCCAGAAGCTCTTGACTTACGGTTTCCGTTTCTTCGAAACCCAGACGTTCTACCAGAAAGGCACCGAACTGGCCCAGGCCCAGGTCTGGAAAGGCACCAGCAGCCAGGTGAAAGCCGGCCTGGCCGAAGACCTGACCATGACCCTGCCAAAAGGCCAGCTCAAGAAGCTCGCCGCCAGCATGACCCTGAACCCGCAACTGACCGCCCCCATCGCCAAGGGCGACGTGATCGGTAAAGTTGAAGTCAAACTGGAAGACAAAGTGGTGCACAGCGCCGACTTGATCGCGCTGGATGCGGTCGAGGAAGGTGGTATCTTCCGCCGCATGTGGGATAGCATCCGGCTATTCTTCTACGGCTTGTTCAACTGAATCGAATGTTGACTGCATGGCCCCGTTCCTGTCCGGCGCGGGGCCTTGTTCGTTATCACGTCTACGAGGCCGTTACGCCATGACAGACTCAGAAGTAAAGGCGCCAAAGATCGAATTTCCCTGCAAGGACTATCCGATCAAAGTAATTGGCGACACCGGAGTGGGCTTCAAGGACAAGGTCGTTGCCATCCTTGAAAAGCACGCCACCGTCGATCTCCTGACCCTGGCCGAGCGCCAGAGCAGCAATGGCAAGTACACGACGATTCAGTTGCACATCGTTGCCACCGGCCAGGAGCAGCTGTACGACATCAATAGCGAGCTGCGGGCGACCGGCGTCGTGCACATGGTGTTGTGATGCCGGGCACGCTGGGCTTTCGCGAGCTGGGACAGATGGCTTATGAGCCGGTCTGGCATGCCATGCAGCGCTTCACCAACGAACGTGGCAACACCGCCGAAGACGAAGTCTGGCTGGTGGAACACCCGCCGGTGTTCACTCAGGGCCAGGCCGGCAAGGCCGAACACCTGTTGCTGCCGGGGGATATCCCGGTGGTGAAGGTCGACCGGGGCGGGCAGGTGACTTACCATGGCCCCGGCCAGTTGGTTGCCTACCTGCTGCTGGACGTGCGCAAGCTGGGGTTCGGCGTGCGCGAGCTGGTGACGCGCATGGAGACCTGCCTGATCGAGCTGCTGGCCAGCTACGGTGTCACGGCGCAGGCCAAGCCAGATGCGCCGGGGGTGTATGTCGACGGAGCGAAAATCGCCTCCCTGGGTCTGCGGATCCGCCACGGCTGTTCGTTTCACGGCCTGGCGTTGAACGTGGACATGGACCTTTCGCCGTTTCGACGGATTAATCCCTGTGGTTACGCGGGGCTGGCGATGACCCAGCTACGCGATCACACAGGATCGATTGAATTTGCCGAGGTAAGTGCCCGGCTGCGCGCGCAGCTCGTCAAACACCTCGACTATGCTGAGCAGACGACCCTCACGGGCGGAATCGACTGATATGACTACTGATGCAGTGCAAACCATGATCCCGACGCAGGATGTTACCGAGCGTCCGGCCCCACGTGCCAAAGTCGAAGCCGGCGTCAAGCTGCGCGGCGCCGAGAAGGTTGCGCGCATCCCGGTCAAGATCATCCCGACCACCGAATTGCCGAAGAAGCCGGACTGGATCCGCGTACGCATTCCGGTGTCCCCGGAAGTCGACCGTATCAAGGCCCTGCTGCGCAAGCACAAGCTGCACAGCGTCTGCGAAGAAGCCTCCTGCCCGAACCTGGGTGAGTGCTTCTCCGGCGGCACCGCGACCTTCATGATCATGGGTGACATCTGCACCCGTCGCTGCCCGTTCTGCGACGTCGGCCACGGCCGGCCGAAACCACTGGACGTCAATGAGCCGGAAAGCCTGGCTATCGCCATTGCCGACCTGAAGCTCAAGTATGTGGTCATCACCTCGGTGGACCGTGACGACCTGCGTGACGGCGGTGCCCAGCACTTTGCCGATTGCATCCGGGAAATCCGCAAGCTGTCGCCGAACGTGCAGCTCGAGACGCTGGTGCCGGACTATCGCGGTCGCATGGACATCGCCCTGGAAATCACCGCCGCCGAGCCGCCGGATGTGTTCAACCACAACCTGGAAACCGTGCCGCGCCTGTACAAGGCTGCGCGCCCGGGGTCGGACTACCAGTGGTCGTTGACCTTGTTGCAGCGCTTCAAGCAGATGATGCCGCACATTCCGACCAAGTCTGGCTTGATGCTGGGCCTGGGCGAGACCGATGAGGAAGTCATCGAGGTCATGAAGCGTATGCGTGAACATGACATCGATATGCTGACCCTGGGGCAGTATCTGCAGCCTTCGCGTAGTCACCTGCCGGTGCAACGTTTTGTGCATCCGGATACCTTTGCCTGGTTTGCTGAGGAAGGGTACAAGATGGGCTTCAAGAATGTGGCTTCGGGGCCGTTGGTGCGGTCTTCGTATCATGCTGATGAGCAGGCTAAGTTGGTCAAGGCGGAGTTGTTGGGTTCCTGATTGGGGTTGGACCGTATGGGTGTATATCCGTTGCTGCGGTGATGGCGGCTGGCGGTTCCGCCCTTACGGCGGGGTACTTTTGGCAAACGCCCCAAAAGTAACCAAAAGGTCTTGGCCCCACCACTCGGTGCCTCGCCTAGGCTCGGCATGCCCTCACTCCGGCATTGCTCCGTGGGCCCGCCGCGAAGGGCCATCCATGGCCCAGCGCGGCTAACCCGGCATCCATGCCGGGTTGCCCACTACGCAATACCTGCGTTCGGCCGTCGTGGTTAACGGGGCCCTAAGATCAAAAGCAGAAGCAAAAGCAAAAGCAAAAGCAAAAGCAAAAGCAAAAGCAAAAGCAAAAGCAAAAGCAAAAGCAAAAGCAAAGCGGTTTTATAGCGATCTGTCTTTGACGCGTACACACTCCCCCTGTGGGAGCGAGCCTGCTCGCGATAGCGGTGGCTCAGTTTGCATGAAGCAATGGATCTGCAGACCAATCTGACCCTCCACAGGGAACCCCACGAATGACCCTTCACCCCCTCCAGACCCTGTGCCCCCACCAACCTGTCCCGGCCCTCCCAGCCCAAGGACTGATCGGCGTGATCGCACCCGCTGGCCCGGCCCCTTTGGACACGGACAAGGCGGTGCAGTGGATGCGTGACCGTGGTCATGAGCTGCGGATATTCCCGGGGGTCTACGAGAAGGACGGTTACCTGGCCGGCAGTGATGACACGCGGCTCAACGACTTGCATGAAGCCTTCGCCGATCCTGAGGTCAACGCCATCATTTGCTTGCGCGGCGGCTATGGCACGCCACGTCTGCTGGATCGCGTCGACTTCGAGCTCTTGCGGCGCAACGCCAAGCCTTTTGTCGGTTATAGCGATATCACTGCGCTGCACCTGGCTATCAGCCGTTACGCGGGGTTCGTCACCTTTCACGGGCCGCTGCTCAATGCCGATCTCCTGGGCGGCAAGGAGCCTTCGACGGTCACCTCGTTTTTCAGCCTGCTGCGTGGGCAGTTGAAGGCGGGCGATGTGCTGAGCCATCCAGAGGCTTACCCCTTGACCACTGTCTGGCCTGGTACCGCCCATGGGCGTCTACTGGGAGGCAATTTGTCGATCATTGCGGCGACCATGGGCACGCCTTATCAGATCGACGCCGAAGGCGTGATCCTGTTCATCGAAGACGTCAACGAGCCGCTGTATCGGATCGACCGATTGCTGACCCAGCTACGGTTGGCGGGCACGTTGCAGAAGTTGCGTGGGGTTCTGGTGGGCGACGTAGCCGGGGTGGATGGCGAAGCGCTGAACCGCTTGCTCAAGCAGACCTTCGAGCCGTTACGGATCCCGGTGCTGTCCGGCTGGCGCAGCGGTCACTGCGATCCGAATCTGACCTTGCCCATGGGCGCATTGGTGAGTCTGGATGCGGGGGAGAAGAGGTTGGTGTTGGAGCAGGATGTGGTGGTGGGGCGGTAGTGCGGCGTTGATTGGACGTCAGTCTTCGCGAGCAGGCTCGCTCCCACATTGAAATGCAATTCCCTGTGGGAGCGAGCCTGCTCGCGATAGCGGATCAATCAGCGCTTGCGCAGGTTCTCCAGCAACTGATGTGTCGGGTACCCATCCGCCGGCCAGCCGAGTGACTGCTGGGCGCTGCGAATCGCTTTTCGGGTGTTGGCACCGATGATGCCATCGGGGGTGCCGGCATCGTATTGATGCTGAGCCAGCAGCGTCTGCAGCTCTATGCGCTCGGTGCGGCTCAATGGCAGGTCGTCCTTGGGCCACTGGCCATAGACTAGCCCGCCACCCTTGAAGCGCTCCGACAACAGTCCGACCGCCAATGCGTAGGATGACGAGTTGTTGTACTTGAGGATGGCGCGGAAGTTGTCGAATACCAGGAACGCCGGGCCTCGGTAGCCAGCCGGTAGCAGCAGCGCTGCGGGCAGTTGTTGGTCACCTGGAGGAATCGGCATGCCGTCGTAGGTGGATACGCCCAACCGTATCCATTCGGAGAGCGGCTTACGGATCGTGCCGTTGGCCAGGGAGTAGTCGAACCCTTCTTCGAGTTCTACCTCGAAACCCCACGGCTGACCGCGTTGCCAGCCAGAGCTTTGCAGGTAATGCGCGGTCGAGGCCAGGGCGTCGGTGGAACTGCCCCAGATGTCGCGGCGGCCATCGCCGTCGAAATCCACCGCATGGGTGTTGTACGTAGTGGGGATGAACTGGGTCTGGCCCATGGCGCCAGCCCAGGAACCGAGCATTTTTTCCGGGGCGATATCACCCTGTTGCAGGATTTGCAGCGCGGCGATCAGTTGTGCATGGGCGAAGCCCGGGCGTCGGCCTTCATAGGCCAGGGTCGCCAGGGAGTTGATGACGGACTTGGTGCCCTGGAATTGGCCGAAGTTGCTCTCCATGCCCCACACTGCCACCAACGCCTCACGATCAACACCGTAGCGCTGCTCGATGCTTTGCAGGATCTGGGCGTTCTGTTGAATCAGCGTCTTGCCTTTGTTGACCCGCAGTGGCGATAACGCGCCGTCGAGGTATTCCCACACGGGCCGGGTGAATTCCGGCTGGCTGCGATCGGCCTTGATCACGCTCATGTCGGGGCTCACGCCGATAAAGGCGCGATCGAACAGGTCGGCGCGGATCCCGGCGGCCAGTGCTTCCTTGCGAAAGCCGGCCTGCCATTCGGCGAAGGTCTGGGTCGGGACGATGTCCAGGTTTTCACCGGTCGGCACCACAGGCGGGACCATGGCCGGGGCGGTCACGGCAGGAACGGTCTGGAGCGGTTGGGCATCGGCGGCGGTGGGTTTTTCTGCGCAGGCGACAAGCAGTGCGAAGCTTGTGGCGGCAATCAGTTGGCGCAGTGGCCAGCGGCGGGTAAGGCAAAAGGGCATGCAGGGGTCCAGAAATGCAAATCAGGTGCTGACCTTATCATGGGCAGGGTGCAAAGGGCTTGTCCGGATGTTTCAAGCCGCCATAAAGCAAGAAGCCTCCCAGTTGTCAGACTGGAAGGCTTCGCGGCGGTAGCTGCCTTTGCCCTTGGCGGGACGTTCCTGACGGCTGCGGAACAGGGGCTGGGCGATGATGGACTTGGCCTTGTTGGGGCCATGCTTGGATGGCTTTTTGCTCATGCTCGGATCTCTCGTGGCGGTGGGTTTTGCGGGGCAAATCATGGGGCAGGGCTGGGGTGTTGTCCAGTCCTTGCAGGCAGGAGGAAATGTGTGCGGAAGTTGCGGCCAGCGAGCTTTGTGGCGAGGGAGCTGTGGGAGCAAGGCTTGCCCGCGACGAAGCTGACGCGGTTTGTCCTTGAACCGAGGCGCCTGTGTCGCGAGCAAGCTTTGCTCCCACAGCAAGCTCCCTAGCCACAGAAGCATCTGACAGGTGAGGTAGGTTATTCGGCAGGCAGCGCCAGTCGCTGACCGGCCATCAGCAGGGACAGGCGACTGAGGCTCATCCACGGCGATCCGGCGGCCTGGCCCTTGATCTGTGCGTCGATGCGCTGGGCCTCCAGCAGCAACTGCGCCCAGCGCGACGCCGAGTAGCGTTGCAGGGCCTTGCTCATCAGCGGCTTGCGTTTGTCCCATACGGGCGGACGGGCTTGGCTGAAGGCTTTGTCCAGCGGTACGCCCTGGCTGTATTGCAATGACAGGTTCGCCAGCAGGCGCAGCTCCCGGGCCAGGGCCCAGAGAATCACCGGCGGCTCGACGCCTTCGCCGCGCAGGCCTTCAAGCATGCGCAGGGCGTGGGCGGCTTCGCCGTTGAGGATCGCATCGGTCAACCCGAAGACGTCGAAGCGCGCGCTGTCGGCCACGGCGGCCTGTACCGTTTCCACGGTGATCTGACCGCCCTCGGCCATCAGCTTGAGCTTTTCGATTTCCTGGGCGGCAGCCAGCAGGTTGCCTTCGACCCGGGCGGCGATCAGCTCCACCGCGTCCTGGCTGGCCGACAGGCCGGCCTGGGACAGGCGTTGGCGGATCCAGCTCGGCAGTTGGCTGACGTCCACCGGCCAGATCTGCACGAACTGGGTCTGCGGACCTTCAACCAGGGCCTTACCCCATTTGGTCTTTTGCGCGCTGCCGTCGAGTTTCGGCAGGCTGATGAGCAATACCGTGTCCTCGGCCGGCCTCGAGCAGTACTCGATCAGCGCGGCAGCGCCCTTGTCACCGGGTTTGCCCGAGGGCAAGCGCAGTTCCAGCAGACGCTTTTCGGCGAACAGCGACATGCTCGCCCCGGCCTGCAGCAACGTGCCCCAATCGAAACTGGCGTCGGCGGCAAACACCTGGCGTTCGTCAAAGCCTTGTTGGCGGGCGGCGGAGCGAATGGCGTCGGCGGCTTCCTGACACAACAGCGGATCATCGCCGCTGATGACATAGACCGGCGCGAGGGCGCCTTGCAGGTGTTTGCCGAGTTGGGCGGGGGCGAGTTTCATAAGAGAAGGCATGCGGGGCGCCGGAGCGCCCCACGAAGCTTATTCAGCCGGGATTTGCATCGGCGACTGCTGCGGGGTTTCCGCTTCAGCCTTGCGTGCCGCTTCCAGCGCGTCGGCTTCGGCCTTGGCACGGGCATCGGCAGTTTGTTGCAACTGCGCCAGCTGGGTCGGGTTGAGCTGTTGCAGGCGCAGCATCATGCGCTGGACAAGGTCACGACGCATTTCACCCCGTGCTTCGATCGACTCCTGGTCAGACCCGGTGATGTTGTTGCCATCGTGCAGGTAAACCTTCTGCACCTGGAGTTTGTCGTCCAGCAGCGACAGATTGTTCTGGCCGCGGATTTCATAGCTCAGCTCGTTGGTCAGTTGGTACTCGGCCGAACGACCGGCGCCGGCATAACTCAAGCTGCGCTGGCTTTCCTGTTCATTGACCAACACCAATTTATACGGCGCCCCGGCGTACACCTTCACGCCGCTGTTTTCCAGGGTCTGGCGGAGCAACTTCACGGTGTCGCCGTAGGCGTTGCGTGCGCTGAGGTCCAGTTCCTTGATGGCCAGTTCGGTGGTGCCGGTGCCGCGCAGCTGGAAGCCGCAGGCGCTCAGCAGGACCGTCAGGCACATCACCAGCAGATTACGTTTCATCATCTTGTTGCTCCCCTTGAAACCTATGGGCCGGCAGTGCGGCCCCGGCAGGTCATATTCGGCGCCGGGTCCCTGACCCGGCGCCCGATCCAATTAGCTTGCGACGATGTTGACCAGTTTGCCGGGCACGACGATCACTTTACGGATCGTCAGGCCATCGACGAAGCGCAGCACGTTTTCATTGGTCCGTGCGGCGGCTTCGACTTCTTCGCGCGTTGCGGTGGCCGGCATGTCGATCTGGCCGCGCAGCTTGCCGTTGACCTGGATGACCAGGGTCAGGCTGTCCTGCACCAGCGCGCTTTCGTCCACCACCGGCCAGCCAGCATCGATCACCGGGGCAGCGTGGCCCAGTTGATTCCACAGCTCGTGGCTGATGTGCGGCGTGATCGGCGCGAGCAACAGCGTCACGGCTTCCAGGCCCTCGTGAACCAGTGCGCGATCCTGCTCGGTCGCCTGCGCGGCTTTTTCCAGCACGTTCATCAGCGTCATCACCTGGGCGATGGCGGTGTTGAACTTGTGGTTCTGGCCGACGTCATGGCTGGCCTGCTTGATGGCCAGGTGGATCGAGCGGCGAATGGCTTTCTGTTCATCGTTCAGGCTCGCGATGTCCAGTTTCCCCGGCAGACCCTGGACGACGTGAGCCTGGGCCAGGCGCCAGACGCGCTTGAGGAAGCGGTGCGACCCCTCGACGCCGGAGTCGGACCATTCCGCGCTCATGTCGGGTGGCGAGGCGAACATCATGAACAGGCGGCAGGTGTCTGCGCCGAACTGGTCGATCATCGACTGTGGGTCGACGCCGTTGTTCTTCGACTTGGCCATCTTCTCGGTGCCGCCGATTTCCACCGGCAGGCCGTCTGCGATCAGCTTGGCGCTGATGACCTTGGCTTTGCTGTCGCGTTCGAGTTCGACGTCGGCCGGGTTGAACCAGGTGTAGGCACCGTTGGCTTCGCGACGATAGTAAGTCTCGGCGACCACCATGCCCTGGGTCAGCAGGTTCTTGAACGGCTCGTTGGAGCTCACCAGGCCTTCGTCACGCATCAGCTTGTGGAAGAAGCGCGCGTAGAGCAGGTGGAGAATGGCGTGTTCGATGCCGCCGATGTACTGATCCACCGGCAACCAGTGGTCAGCGGCGGATTTTTCCACCAGGCCACCTGTATAGTGCGGCGAGGCGTAGCGGGCGTAGTACCACGAGGACTCGACGAAGGTGTCCATGGTGTCGGTTTCACGCTTGGCCGGTGCGCCGCATTTCGGGCAGTTGCACTCGTAGAACTCGGGCATGCGTGCCAGGGGCGAACCGGCGCCGTCGGGTACGACGTCTTCCGGCAGGACCACGGGCAGTTGATCTTCCGGTACCGGTACGTCACCGCAGGTCGCGCAATGCACGATCGGGATCGGGCAGCCCCAGTAACGCTGGCGGCTGATGCCCCAGTCGCGCAGGCGGAACTGGGTGCGCGAGGCGCCCAGGTTCTTCTTGATCAGGGCGACTTCGATGGCGTCGAACGCGCCGGCGAAATCCAGGCCGTCGAACTCGCCGGAGTTGATCAGCTCGCCGTGTTCGCCGTAGGCGTCCTGCCAAGGGGCCGGGGTCTGGTCACCGGCGCTGGTGCGGACCACGGTCTTGACCGGCAGGTTGTACTTGTGGGCGAACTCGAAATCGCGCTCGTCGTGGGCCGGTACCGCCATGACGGCGCCATCGCCGTAGTGCATCAGCACATAGTTGGCGACCCATACCGGGAGTTTTTCACCGGTCAGCGGGTGCTCGACGAACAGCGAGGTCGGCACGCCTTTCTTTTCCTGGGTGGCAACGTCGGCTTCGGCGACGCTGCCGCCCTTGCATTCGGCAATGAACGCCTGCAGCGCAGGATCGTTCTGTGCCGCCAGGGTCGCCAACGGGTGCTCGGCGGCCACGGCCACATAGGTGGCGCCCATCAGGGTGTCCGGACGGGTGGTGAAGACCTTCAGGGTGCCGGCTTCGCCAATGGAAGCGACGTCGTAGGGGAACTGCACTTCCATGCCCCGGGACTTGCCGATCCAGTTGCGTTGCATGGTCTTGACCTGCTCGGGCCAGCCGGTCAGTTCGTCGAGGCTCTCCAGCAGTTCATCCGCATAGGCGGTGATCTTGAAGTAGTACATCGGGATTTCGCGCTTTTCGATCAGCGCGCCGGAACGCCAGCCGCGACCGTCGATCACCTGTTCGTTGGCCAGTACGGTCTGGTCCACCGGGTCCCAGTTCACGGTGCCGTTCTTGCGGTAGATCACGCCTTTTTCGAACAGGCGGGTGAACAGCCACTGTTCCCAGCGGTAGTAGTCGGGCTTGCAGGTGGTGACTTCCCGGGACCAGTCCACCGCCAGGCCCAGGCTGCGCAGCTGGGACTTCATGTAGGCGATGTTTTCGTAGGTCCATTTGGCGGGTGCGACATTGTTCTTCATCGCGGCGTTTTCCGCCGGCATGCCAAAGGCGTCCCAACCCATGGGTTGCAGGACGTTCTTGCCTTGCATGCGCTGGTAGCGGGAGATCACGTCGCCGATGGTGTAGTTGCGCACGTGCCCCATGTGCAGCTTGCCGCTGGGGTAAGGGAACATCGACAGGCAGTAGTAGGTTTCCTTGCCTGGCTGTTCACTGACTTCAAAGGACTTTTGCTCGTCCCAGAACGACTGGGCGGCGGCTTCGATTTCACGGGGCTGATAGTGTTCGTGCATGGCTACTTTTGTACTGAATGGGGTGGCCCAATCCTCTTCGTTGCCATGCTGGACGCAGACGACGCCGAATGCGGCGCTTTCGATGCCCAGCGGAGCTGGAAGTGGAGTTACAGGAAGCGCCGTAGCATACATGACCGCACTCTACGGAGGGAAACCCTGATTGCGCTCGGGCGGTGTCGACAGCCGGCGTTGCCGGGCGTTCAGGGCCGTTGGTCGCGGCGTCCTGTCGGTTTGCCCAGCGAAGCTAAGCTTCTCAATGGGGAGTGAGTCTTATCTTCAATGAGGTGAGGGATGGTTGAATCACAACGAGAAGTCGCTACACCGGAGTTGTATGAAAAGCTGATCGATCGTCTCGGGGTGGCCCTGGACGCTGCAAGAACCGCCGGACGCTTGCGTAATGAACGTCCGGCAGAGCTGGAACTGCGAGGCTTGAGCCCCGCGGAGTTCGAACTGGTCAAGGCTTACCTCGAACAGGTCGGACATCAGGCCCGCACAAGCGGGGCCCAGGTACTCCAGCGTCTTGATGCGCCCCGTTCGGCCAAGGTTGTCTGGCTCAAGGATCGGACGCCTGACAAGGATGCTGTAAAAGTCCGGTCGCTGCAGTTCAAGTAAAGCCGGATTCACGCGTTGCGCTTTTTTGGTCCAAGCTTTTGATTCAGGTTTCTTTCGAATCAGTTGTCGCTTTGCGTCAACCCACCTAGGCTTCGGGCATCTGTGGAGATGCCCGATGCCGTTTCGCTATTTCATCAAACAATTGCTGCTGCCGCCCGGCATTCTTTTGCTGCTGCTGGCGCTTGCCTGGTGGTGGCGCAACTCCCGGCCGCGTCTGGCCCGGGTGTGCTTTATCGCGGGGTTGGGTGGTTTCTGGCTGATGAGCCTGCCTGTGGCGGTGCAATGGGGGGCGAAGGCGCTGGAGCGTGAGCCGCCGCTGTCTCGCAGTGAGTGGGCGACCCTGGCCGAGCGTGCCGACGCCATCGTGGTATTGGGCTCGGGCCGCGAGCGCGGTGACCTGGCCTGGGGCGCCGACCAGCCCTCTGGCGTCGGGCTGGAGCGCCAGCGTTATGCGGCGCGGCTGGTCAAGGCGTCTGGATTGCCCGTGCTGACTTCCGGGGGCTTGCACTACGGCACGCCGCCCAGCGAGGCGAAGCTGATGGCCGATTCGCTGTTGGATGATTTTGGCGTCACCGTGCGCTGGCAAGAGGGACTCAGCCGCACCACCTGGGAAAACGCGCAGATGACCGCCGCGATCCTGCACCCGGAAGGGATCCGTCGCGTCGTGGTGGTGACCCAGGCGTGGCACATGCCGCGCGCTGTCTGGAGTTTCCAGCGAGCCGGGTTCGAAGTGGTCGCCGCACCGGTGGGCTTCCTGGGGCAGGACAATGCCCGGCCACTGGGCGGCTGGATGCCGGAGTTCAAGTCGATCTGGCAGTCGGGGCAGTTGATGAATGAGGCGGCGGGGTTGGTGGGGTATTGGTTGTTCTATCGCTGAGGTGTTACCGGATCATTCCCACGCTCCTGCGTGGGAATGCCTCAAGGGACGCTCTGCGTTCCAAATCGGGCTGGCGTCGGCCGCCAATGTGACGCGGAGCGTCACGGGCTGCATTCCCACGCGGAGCGTGGGAACGATCAAACTTGCAAATCGGTTAAACGGTCTTGGCGATCCGTCCCGTCACCAACGCCCAGCCCAACAGCAACACGCACAGGATGATCAACGGCCACGAGCGCCATTGCAGGTACGGCGTCAACTCGTGCATCGGCACCACTTCGCCGTACAGGATGCCGCGTTCGAATTGCGGGATCCGTGCAGTGATCTGGCCGAAGGGGTTGATCAGCCCGGTCACGCCGTTGTTGGTGGCGCGAATCATCCAGCGGCCGGCTTCCAGGGCGCGCATCTGGGCCATTTGCAGGTGCTGCAGCGGGCCGATCGAGGTGCCGAACCAGGTGTCGTTGCTGATGGTCAGGAGCAGGTCGCTGCGGGCCGAGAGGCCGGCGGCGAACTCCGGATACACCACTTCATAACAGATGAACGGTGCGATCTGATAACCCTTGGCTTGCAGCAACGGCTGATCGGCCGGACCCCGGGCGAAGTCCGACATGGGCAGGTCGAAGAAGGCGATCAGGCCGCGCAGCAGGTCCTGCAAGGGCACGTACTCGCCGAACGGCACCAGTTTCTGCTTCAGGTAAGTGCCGTCACCTTCGCCGGTCACGGTGATGCCGTTGAAATAGCGTTTCTCATGACGTACCAACTGGCGAATCGGTACGCCGGTGATCAACGCCGAATGCCGCTCGGCAGCGAAACTGCCCATCATGTCCAGGTAGCCCTGGGCAGATTCCTTGAGCACCGGGACCGCGGTTTCCGGCCAGATCAGCAAGTCGACGCGCTTGGAGGTAAAGCTCATGTCGCGGTACAGCGCCAGTTGGGCGTTGAGCTGTTCCGGATCCCACTTCATGCTCTGTTCGATGTTGCCCTGGATGGCGGCAACGCTGAGCGGGTCACCCGAGGGGCTGGTCCAGGCATGGCCCTTGAGCGCCATGCCGGCCACCCATGGGCCGATCAGCAGGACCACGCCCGTCGCGATAAAGCCCTTGCGTCCGGCGCGGATCAAGCGGGGGGCGTTGTACAGCAGCGCAGCGGTCAGGGCCAGGGTGAAGGAAATCAGCCACATCCCACCCACCGGTGCGAGACCGGCCAAGGGGCCGTCGAGCTGGCTGTAACCGGAGTAGAGCCACGGGAAACCGGTGAGGAACCAGCCGCGAAAGGCTTCCTGGCCCAACCACAGCGCGGCGAATGCCAGGGCGTCGGCCAGCGGGGCTTCGTTGCGTCGCAGCCAGCGTGCCCAAAGCCAGGCGGGCAGGGCGAAGAACCAGGCGATGGCGGCCACGAACAGCAGCATCAACAGCCCGGCGAGCAGCACCGAGGCGCCACCGAAGTTATGGATACTGACGTAGATCCAACTGGTGCCGGCGCCAAACAGGCCAAAACCGAAGCACCAGCCCCGGCCCAGGGCCTGTCGCGGCGAAAGTTCGCGCAACCCGGCATAGAAAAGTCCGACCGCCAGCAATGCCAGTGGCCAGATGTCGAACGGTGCCAGGGCCAGGGTGGTGATCGCACCGGCCGCCACGGCCAGCAGGTTACCGGGCCAGCCGGGGCGGGTTATCCAGCGCATGTATGTCCTTAGCGGGTCTCGCAGGGGTTATCGGCCAATGGGTGACAGGCGCAGCAGGTGGATCCGGCGGCTGTCGGCGTTCAGGATGCGGAAGCGCCAGGAGCCGATCTCCGTGGTTTCGTTGCGCTTGGGCAGGTGTCCGAAAGCGCTCATCACCAGGCCACCGACGGTGTCGAACTCGTCGTCGGAAAATTGGCTGTCGAAGAATTCGTTGAAGTTCTCGATCGGCGTCAGGGCCTTGATCAGGAAGTCGCCGCTGGGCAGTGGCTTGATGTAGCTGTCTTCCTCGACATCGTGCTCGTCCTCGATGTCGCCGACGATCTGCTCGAGCACGTCTTCGATGGTGACCAGTCCGGCCACGCCGCCGTACTCGTCGATGACGATGGCCATGTGGTTGTGGTTGGCGCGGAACTCACGCAACAGCACGTTCAGGCGCTTGGACTCGGGCACGAAGGTGGCCGGGCGCAGCAAGTCCTTGATATTGAAGCTGTCGCCGTTTTCCTGGAGGATCAGTGGCAGCAGATCCTTGGCCAGCAGCACGCCCATGACGTCGTCATGGCTCTCACCGACCACCGGGTAGCGCGAGTGGGCGGAGTCGACCACGGCCGGCAGGAACTCGCGGGGTGTCTGGGTCGCCTTGATGCTGACCATCTGCGAGCGCGGAACCATGATGTCCCGTACCTGCAGGTCAGCGACCTGGATGGCGCCTTCGACGATGGCCAGCGCTTCGCTGTCCAGCAGTTTGTTCTGGTGGGCGTCGCGCAGCAGCTCCAGCAGCTCCTGGCGGTTTTTCGGCTCATGGGCAAAAGCCTGGGTGAGCTTGCCCAGCCATGACTTCTGCCCGTTGCTCGATCGATCTTCGCTCATAGCGATTACTCTGAATCCTTTGTCGTTACAGGTTGATGTATCAGTGTTCGTCGCCGGCGTAGGGGTCGGCATGACCCAGCTCTGCAAGCAACGTTCGTTCCAGTGCTTCCATTTCTTCGGCTTCGTCATCTTCAATATGGTCGTAACCAAGCAGATGCAAGCAGCCGTGAATGACCAGATGGGCCCAGTGGGCCTCGGAAGGTTTGCCTTGTTCCGTGGCTTCGCGCTCCACCACCGGGACGCAGATCACCAGGTCCCCCAGCAGCGGGATGTCGAGCAGTTCGTCGGGGACGTCGGCGGGGAAGGACAGCACATTGGTCGCGTAGTCTTTCTGGCGCCAGGTGCGGTTCAGTTCGCGGCCTTCGGGTTCGTCCACCAGGCGGATCGTCAGTTCCGAGTCGGCACTGCGCTGGCGCAGGGCCAGTTCGCACCACTGGCGGAACTGGACTTCGCTGGGGACGGCGTGTGCGCTGGCCAGTTGCAGGTCAAGTTCAAGCATCTTGGCGGTTGCCTTTGCTTTCGTGCATATCCTCGGCGCGTTGCTCGAAGCGCTCGTAGGCTTCGACGATGCGCTGCACCAATGGATGGCGCACGACGTCCTTGGGCAGGAAATGCGTGAAGCTGATGCCCGGCACGTCCTTGAGCACCTGGATCACGTGGTTCAGCCCGGACTTGGTGCCGCGGGGCAGGTCGACCTGGGTGATGTCCCCGGTGATGACGGCAGTGGAGCCGAAGCCGATCCGGGTCAGGAACATCTTCATTTGCTCGACCGTGGTGTTCTGGCTTTCGTCGAGGATGATGAAGCTGTTGTTCAGGGTGCGGCCACGCATGTAGGCCAGCGGAGCCACTTCGATGACCTGGCGTTCGATCAGCTTGGCAACGTATTCGAAGCCGAGCATTTCATACAGCGCGTCATAGAGAGGGCGCAGGTACGGGTCGATTTTCTGGGTCAGGTCGCCGGGCAGGAAACCGAGTTTTTCCCCGGCTTCGACCGCCGGACGCACCAGCAGGATGCGCCGCACCTGTTCGCGTTCCAGGGCATCGACCGCGCAGGCCACGGCCAGGTAGGTCTTGCCCGTACCAGCCGGGCCGATACCGAAGTTGATGTCGTTGCCCAGGATTTCCTTCACATAGCGCTGCTGATTCAAGCCGCGAGGGCGAATCATGCCTTTCTTCGTGCGCAGGGCCACGGCAGGTTCCGCCGGTGCGTGGTTGTCGAGCTCTTCGACGGCCGACTCCTGCAGGAACAGATGGACAGTGTCCGGCGACAGCTCGCTCCCCTTGGTTTCCCGGTAGAGGCGGCGCAGCAGGTTTTCCGCGGAGGTGGTGTGCTTGGGTTCGCCGATCAGCTCGAACTGGTTTCCGCGGTTGCGGATCTCGATGGCCAGGCGCTGTTCGATCAAGCGCAGATGCTCGTCGAATTGCCCGCACAGATTGGCGAAGCGGCGAGCCTCAAAGGGCTCGAGGATGAAACGATGGGGTTCGATGGGTGCGTTCAAGGTCGTTTTTAGCCGCCCAGGGGCAATTGAGATGAAATCAAGGATAACGCCAGTAGGCTGGGTGCGAAAGCTCTTAAACAGGTGAATCCGATCACAGAGTTGGCACAACCCATAGTGGGAGCAAGGCTTGCCCGCGATGAAAGCGCCGCAACCTTGCTGAAGATCGCGCTGCCTTGATCGCGGGCAAGCCTTGCTCCCACAGGTCTTGCTTGCACAGGCAATAGTGTTTTTGAAAAGGTTACTGAACCAGCGAACCCCGCAGGGAGTGCGGTTGCGCGGAGTCGATGTGCACGTCGGCGAACTGGCCGATCAGGGCCGGGGTGTCGCAGCGGAAATTGACGATGCGATTGTTTTCGGTCCGACCTTGCAGTTCGCCCGGGTCTTTTTTTGAATAATCGGTGACCAGAATCCGTTGGACGGAACCGACCATTTGTCGGCTGATCTCGAAACCTTGCTGGTTCAGGCGGTGTTGCAAGGCGTTGAGCCGCTCTTTTTTCAGTTCTTCTGGGGTGTCGTCCGCCAGGTCGGCGGCCGGGGTGCCGGGGCGCTGGCTGTAGACGAACGAGTAGGAGAAGTCGAAACCCACTTCTTCGATCAGCTTCATGGTCTGTTGGAAGTCTTTCTCGGTTTCACCGGGAAAGCCCACGATGAAGTCCGAACTGATGCAGATTCCCGGCACCGCCGCCCGCAGTTTGCGCAGCTTGGATTTGTATTCCAGTGCCGTGTGGTTGCGCTTCATGGCCGCGAGGATCCGGTCGGAACCCGACTGCACCGGGAGGTGCAGGTGCTTGACCAGCTCGGGGACCTCGGCATGGGCACGGATCAGGCTGTCGGAGAACTCCAGCGGATGGGAGGTGGTGTAGCGAATGCGGTCGATGCCGTCCACAGCCGCCACCACGCGGATCAGCTCGGCGAGGTCCGCCAGCCGTCCGTCGTGGGTCAGGCCGCGATAACCATTGACGTTCTGCCCCAGCAGCGTCACTTCCCGCACGCCGTTTTCCGCCAGGTGGATGATCTCGGCGATCACGTCATCGAAGGGACGGCTGACTTCTTCGCCCCGGGTATAAGGCACCACGCAGAACGTGCAGTACTTGCTGCAGCCTTCCATGACCGAGACATAAGCACTCGGGCCGTCGATACGCGGCTCGGGCAGGTGGTCGAATTTTTCGATTTCAGGGAACGAAACGTCCACCTGCGGCAGCTTGGTGACACGGGCTGCGTCGATCATCTCCGGCAGGCGGTGCAGGGTCTGCGGGCCGAAAACCACGTCCACGTACGGTGCACGGTCACGAATGGCGGCGCCTTCCTGGCTGGCCACGCAACCGCCCACGGCGATGACCATTTCCGGATTGGCCAGCTTCAGCTCGCGCCAGCGGCCGAGTTGGGAATAGACCCGGTCCTGGGCGCGTTCGCGGATCGAGCAGGTGTTGAGCAGGATCACGTCCGCGTCTTCGGCGCGTGCGGTGACTTCCAGGGCCTGGTGCTCACCCAGCAGATCGACCATGCGCGAGCTGTCGTACTCGTTCATCTGGCAACCGTGGGTTTCGATGTAAAGCTTCTTGGCCATGGAGGGAGTCATCACGTGATTCAAAGAACCGCGCATTATAGGGAACAAGTCCCGCGGTTCCTACCGCTGTGCGAGCAGTGGCTATGCTATAGTTCGCGCCCTCATTTTTACCTGCCGATGTGTTTCGCCCGCCATGACCAAACGTGAAGCTCCAATCTACAAGGTGATTTTCCTCAACCAGGGCCAGGTGTTCGAAATGTACGCCAAGCAGATCTATCAAAGTGATCTGTGGGGCTTTCTGGAGGTGGAAGAGTTCGTCTTTGGCGAGCGCACGCAAGTGGTCGTCGACCCGAGCGAAGAAAAGCTCAAAGCGCAGTTCGAAGGCGTGGTGCGCAGCTTCGTGCCGATGCATTCGATCGTGCGCATCGACGAAGTGGAACGCCTGGGCACCCCGAAAATCAGCGAAGCCCGGGGCGCGGTCGGCAATGTGATGCCGTTTCCGATGCCGATGCCTGAGAAGTAAGGTTCAAGTCCGAGTCGTTGCCAATCGCGAGCAGGCTCGCTCCCACACTGGATAACAGGTGTCCACAAATCTTGTGTTCACAGGGTGACAATGTGGGAGCGAGCCTGCTCGCGATGAGGCCATCAAGGCCACAGCAAAATCAGGGTAAGGGCGAGAAGGGCGTGCGCCCATCGGCGTTCTGCAGTTCCATCAGGTATTTGCGGAAGATCTGTCCCAGCACCTGGGTCGCCACTTCCAGTTCGTCACGGGGCATCTGCTCGGCGACTTCGTCGGCGGTGTCCAAGGCATCTTCGGCGCCGTTGACCGCCGCCATCTTCAGCACTATGTAAGCCTGGACGTTATTGGCGGGTACGCCTTCGCCATGGAAGAACATGCCGCCCAGCTTGAATTGGGCCTGGGCATGGCCCTGCAGCGAGGCTTTTTCGAAATAGTTGAGGGCTTGCTTGAGGTCGCGTGGCGCGGCCTTGCCTTCGTAGTAGAACTCGCCCAACTCGTATTGCGCTTGTGCATCGCCTGCGTCCGCTGCTTTTTGACAGGCGTCGAGTGCCGGTGCGAGATCTTGTGGCTGGGTATTGAGCGTGCAACGGCCCACCGCCGGGATCAACAACGAGTTGCCGCCTGCTTGTGCATTCGCGAGCAGCGGCTGAAAGAGCAACAGGCAGCCCAGGGCAAGGGTGCGGCCGGTGCGGTTCATGGGAATCGACTTACCTCTGAGGGGCGCGCGGACCCTCCGGGGGATCCAATAAGCGCGCATTATGAAATAAGCAGGGCCATCCTTACAAAGTCTTTACTCGTTTTTCTGCTGCCAGAGCGTGTCGGCGGCTGCTTTATAGATCAATACGTAGGAAAAGAGACAATGCTTGTCGGTAATCACTGACGCCGGCATCAGCCAGCGTCAGTTATCCACAGGCCTATTTCATGGCGGCAAAGGCCCGCTCGGCCGCGTCGAGGGTGATCTTCAGCTCGGCCTCGCCGTGGGCGATGGAGGTGAAGCCGGCTTCGAACGCGCTCGGCGCCAGGTAAACGCCGCCTTCGAGCATCAGGTGGAAGAAGCGCTTGAAGCGATCCGCGTCGCTGGCCATCACGTCTTCGAACGTCACGATGTCGTCGGCGCCACTGAAATACAGGCCGAACATGCCGCCGGCCTGGGTGGTCACGAACGGGATGCCGGCCGCATCGGCGCGAATCTGCAGGCCGTCGAGCAGGCGGGTGGTGAAGTCGGTCAGCTCGGCATGGAAGCCCGGCCGGCTGATCAGGCGCAGCGTGGTCAGGCCGGCGGCCATGGCCAGCGGGTTGCCCGACAGTGTGCCAGCCTGGTAGACCGGGCCCAATGGCGCGATGCATTCCATGATGGCGCGCTTGCCGCCGAAGCAGCCTACCGGCATGCCGCCACCGATGATCTTGCCGAAGGTGCTCAGGTCCGGCGTCACGCCGTAATGGGCCTGGGCACCGCCGAGGGCGACACGGAAACCGGTCATCACTTCGTCGAAGATCAAGACCACGCCGTGTTTGTCGCACAGGCTGCGCAAGCCTTCGAGGAAGCCTGGCGCCGGCGGTACGCAGTTCATGTTGCCGGCCACTGGCTCGACGATGATGCAGGCCACCTCCTGGCCAACCTCGGCGAGCATTTTCTCGACTTCTTCGAGGTCGTTGAACGGCAGGGTCAGGGTGTGTTTGGCGAACGCCGCCGGTACACCGGCGGAACTCGGCACGCCCTGGGTCAGCGCGCCGGAACCGGCCTTGACCAGCAGGCTGTCGGAGTGACCGTGGTAGCAACCTTCGAACTTGATGATGCTGTCGCGGCCGGTGTAGCCCCGTGCCAGGCGGATCGCGCTCATGGTCGCCTCGGTGCCGGAACTGACCATGCGCACCATCTCCATCGACGGCACGATGGCACAGACCAAGTCGGCCATTTCGGTTTCCATGGCGGTCGGGGCGCCGTAGGACAGGCCGTGTTCCAGCTGCTTGCGCACGGCGTCCAGTACGTCCGGGTGGCTGTGGCCCAGGATCATCGGACCCCACGACCCGACGTAATCCACATAGCGCTTGTCGTCTTCATCCGTTACATAGGCGCCTTCGGCGTGTTTGAAGAACAACGGGGTGCCGCCGACGCTCTTGAACGCACGCACGGGGGAGTTCACGCCGCCGGGGATATGTTTCTGGGCGTTGGCAAACAGGGTTTCGGAACGGGACATGGTCGGTCTCTCGAAAGCGGAAATTATTTGATCTTCAACAGATCGTTGAATGCGCGGGCGCGGCGCGTCACTTCATGAGTGCTGTCGGCGCCGAACAGGCCATGCACCACGGCCAGCAGGTCGACACCATGGGCCACCAGCGGGGCGGCGTTGTCCAGGGTGATGCCGCCGATGGCGCACACCGGTACATGCAGTTTGAGGCGGGCCTGTTCGAGCAGTTCAAGGTTGGCGCTGGGCGCACCGGGCTTGGTGTTGGAATTGAAGAAGCGGCCGAAGGCGACGTAGCTCGCGCCTTCAGCGGCGGCCTGTGCGGCCAGTTCCAGGCTGGCGTGGCAGGTGGAACCAATGATTGCCTTGTGCCCGAGCAATGCCCGTACTGGCGCCAGCGGCCCATCGGTTTGTCCCAGGTGCACGCCGACGCCCAGGCGCGCGGCCAGTTCGGCGTCATCGTTGATGATCAGTTGGGTCTTGTAGCGCTCGCACAGGTCGCGCAGGGCTTCGGCTTCCCGCAGGCGCCGGGCCTCGTCGCTGCTTTTATCGCGGTACTGCAGCAGGGTGACGCCGCCTTCCAGCGCCGCTTCTACATAGGCGAGGAATTTACCGGTCAGCAACTGGCTGTCAGTGATGGCATAGAGGCCACGTAATTTCATTCCACAGCCCTCTGTTTCTGGCAAAAAATGTGACTGGCAAAAATGTTACGAACAGAAGTCCAGCGGCAGGCGACGTGGCACGAACTGGCCTTTGCCCAGTTGTTCGGCGTCACGCAGGGTGCGCCAGGTGTAATCCAGGGCGGTGCGCACGGCGCTGGCGAGCTGTTCGCCCTGGGCCAGTCGACCGGCCAGGGCGCTGGCCAGGGTGCAGCCGGAACCATGGTAGCTGCCGGGCAAGCGCTGGCAGGTAAACGTCTCGCGGCGACCATCCCGGCTGTACAGGCGGTTATGGACTTCATGTTCATCGCCATGCCCGCCGGTGATCAACAGGTGCTGGACGAAGGGCAGCAGTTTTTCGGCGCATTCATCGGCGCTGCCCTCGGGCAGTTCGGCAAGGATGCGGGCTTCCGGCAGGTTCGGGGTGGCGATGATCGCCAGGGGCAGCAAGCGTTCGCGCATGGCGTAGCCGACTTCATCCTTGCCCAGGCGTCCGCCACCGCCGGCGCGCAGCACCGGGTCGCAGACCATGGGCAGGTGCGGGTGCGCCTGGAGCAGTTCGACCACGGTGTCGACCATCTCCAGGGAGCCGAGCATGCCCAGCTTGACCGCTGCTACTGGCGAATCGTTGAGCACGGCATTGGCTTGCGCCAGGACCCACTCGCGATCGAGTACGCGGAAGTCGCTCACGTTCACCGTGTCTTGCACGGTCAGCGCGGTAACGGCCGGGGCGGCATGGCAGCCCTGGGCGAGCAGGGCTTCGATATCTGCCTGCAAGCCGGCGCCACCACTGGGGTCGTGGCCGGAGAGACAGAGGACAACGGGGCGAGAGCTGTAGATATTCATGGTGCGCGAGCTTACCACCAAACCCCTTCGGTCGGCGCCACCGATAAAATTCCCGTGCCGTTGGGTGAACGATGCTCCGCAGCGGCATGCTACTTGACCAAAGCAACAGCTCTATCTCAATGCTTTGTTCTGAAACGCCCGTTCTAGAGCCTTCTGAGAGAGAAATTTCGATGGTGCAAGTTGGCCATCAACGGCTATGCTAAGGATGGATCCAACTCAATAACAGGTAATGCCGGTTTTACGTCTACTCAGGGAATGGGGGGCTTCCTGACTCAACCGGACAGGCCACGCTGGGGCTTAAATGCGCTATTTGCTGATGTTGCTGCTGTGCTTGTCCCCCTTGGCAAGCGCCCTCGAATTCGACGAATTCACCCAAAGCCTGCCCCTGGGCCAAGCGCTGCAAGTGTTCGAAGACGCAAACGGCACCGCCACCCTCGACGATGTGTTGGCCGAAGCCGCTGCCGGCCGCTTCAAGCCCCATGACAAGGAAACGCTGAATGCCGGTTACTCGCGGTCGGCGTTCTGGCTGAAAATCGACCTCCACTACCGTCCCCACAATATGAATGCCCAGCGCACCTGGTTGTTGGAGCTGGCCTATCCGCCATTGGACCACCTCGATCTGTATCTGCCTGATGCCAGCGGAGTCTATCGCCTGGTTCGCCAGACCGGTGATGCGCTGCCATTCAGTGCCCGGGAAATTCGCCAGAACAACTACCTGTTCAGCCTGGATTTCGTCCCCGATCAGCACCAGACCGTTTATCTGCGCCTGCAGAGCCAGGGTTCGATCCAGGCGCCCTTGACTCTGTGGTCCAGCACCGCTTACCTCGAACAGCAGCCGGTGCGCTTGTATGTGCTGGGAGTTATCTATGGCGTGCTGCTGGGCATGCTGGTGTACAACCTGTTCATCTACCTGAGTGTGCGGGACACCAGTTACCTTTATTACATCGTCTATATCGCCTCGTTCGGCCTGTACCAGTTGTCGGTCAACGGTGCCGCCGCCGAGTATTTCTGGCCGGACAACCCCTGGTGGACCAACGCCGCGACACCGTTCTTCATCGGCTGCGCGGGCCTGTTCGGCAGTCAGTTTGCCCGCAGCTTCCTGCAAACCGCCCAGCACAGCCGCTGGCTCGATCGCCTGCTGTTGGCGCTGATGATCTTCAGCGCGGCGGTGGTGGGCCTGTCGCTGATGGCCAGTTACGCCTTGGCACTGCGTCTGGCGACAGCGTTGGCACTGGTGTTCACGGTGGCGATTTTTGCTGCCGGCCTGTTCGCCTGGTGGCGTGGGCTGAGGGTGGCGCGTTACTTCATCATTGCCTGGTCGGCCTTTTTGCTGGGAGGCATCGTCAACACCCTGATGGTGCTTGGTTATCTGCCGAACGTGTTCCTGACCATGTACGCCAGCCAGATCGGCTCGGCCATCGAAGTGGCGTTGCTGTCCCTGGCCCTGGCCGACCGCATCAATGCCATGCGCGAGCAACAGGCCCAGACCCTGCTGGATGCCGGGCAGAAGCTGGAAGTGCTCAACCAGCAACTGGCCCACGGTAACAAGCTCAAGGACGAATTCCTCGCGACTCTGACCCATGAACTGCGCACGCCCATGAATGGCGTCATCGGCTCGCTGGAGTTGATGGAAACCGTCGAGATGGACGAGGAACTGACCCAATACCAACAGACTGCCGCCGGCTCGGCGCGGGACATGATGCGCATGGTCAACGGCATGCTGACCCTCACGGAATTGCAGGCCGGCAAGCTCAAGGTCAATCCGGCGCCGTTCAGCCTGCGCGGGATGCTCGATGTCTTGCAGGTGCAGTTCGCGGCCAGTGCGCAGGCCAAGGGCCTGGATTTCAAAGTCGATGTAGCGCCGGGGCTGGTGGACCGGCTGCTGGGTGACAGCTGCAAGTTGACCCAGTGCCTGGAATGCCTGCTGGACAACGCCATCAAGTTCACCCGGATCGGCGGTCTGGCCCTGCGCGTCAGCGGCAAACCGATGGAACATGATCGCTGGGGGCTGTCCTTTGCCGTGATCGACACGGGGATCGGCTTCACCGACCTGGGTGAGGCGACCTTGTACCAGCGCTTCTTCCAGCTCGACGGTTCCATGACCCGGGAGTACGGAGGCCTGGGCGTGGGCCTGGCAATTTGTCGGCAACTGGTGGGGTTGATGGGCGGACGCTTGACCCATACCTCCGAGCCTGGGCGCGGCAGCCGTTTCCAGCTGGACATCGAATTTGAAATGGCCTTGCCGTTGGCGGGCCCCACGCCGTTTCCGTTCAGCAGAAGACACGGTACCCGTCAGCCCCAGGACTGCACGGTGCTGCTGGCCGATGACGACAGCATCGATCAACTGGTCATGCGCGGCATGCTGCTCAAGCTGGGCTACCGGGTGCGCACCGCCGACAGTGGCCGTGGGGCGCTGGAGCTGTTGCGGGACGACAGTTTCGATGCCGTGGTGCTCGATTGCCAGTCGCCACCTTTGGACGGCGTGTCGGTCTGCTGCCAGATCCGTACCCTGGCCGGTTGTGAAGATTTGCCGGTGCTGGTGGTCGGCCCGAACCTGGACCCGAATGGTTGCCCGGCGGGCGCCTTGGTCGATTACCTGGGCAAGCCGGTGAAATTCGAGGTTCTGCAGGCGATTCTGCAACGTCGTGTGCTGTGTCCGGGGCAGGGCGAAAGCGCCGACATTTAGGCGGGTATGACACTTTGTTCAGCCTGGAGGCAGTGCTTAACTGGTTCCTGCTGGCCGACCGAGGAGCCCCGTCATGAACCTGCACCAGTTCGCCGAAACCCATGATGTCACCAACCAGCCGCCCTCCCTGGACGGCGCCAACCTGTATCGCATCGACTTGCCGCTGCAGCAATGGTCGCAGCGTTTCGGTGCCGGCTGGGCTCAGGCACGGATCGATGAATACGGTGGATTGGCCGGTGGGCCGCTGATGGAGGCGGGGTTCCTGGCCAACCAGAACAAGCCGGTGTTCTCCAGCCATGACCGCTATGGTCATCGCATTGATCTGGTGGAGTTCCATCCGGCTTATCACCAGCTGATGCGTACCGCCATCGAGCATGGCTTGCCCAGCCTGCCCTGGGCTCATCCGCAACCCGGTGCCCATGTGGCCCGTGCCTCGATGACGTATCTGCACAGCCAGGCCGAAGCCGGCACAGGCTGTCCGCTGACCATGACCTTTGCCAGCGTCCCGGCGCTGCGTTTGCAGCCGGACCTGGCTGAGCGCTGGGTACCGAAAGTGCTCGCCACCGAGTACGACCCGCGCAATGTCGGCATGGCTCACAAGGCCGGCGTCACCCTTGGCATGGCCATGACCGAAAAACAGGGCGGTACCGATGTGCGGGCCAATACCACCAAGGCCTTCCCGGTGGGCGCCCGGGGGCCGGGCCAGGCCTATGAATTGGTGGGCCACAAGTGGTTCTGCTCGGCGCCGATGTGCGATGCCTTCCTGACCCTGGCCCAGACCGACAAGGGCCTGACCTGTTTCCTGTTGCCGCGCCATCGCCCGGACGACACCCGCAACCAGTTCTACATCCAGCGCCTGAAAAACAAGCTGGGCAACTGTTCCAATGCGTCCAGCGAAGTCGAGTTCCGCGGTGCCCTGGCCTGGATGGTCGGTGAAGAAGGGCGCGGCGTGCCGACCATTATCGAGATGGTGGCCATGACCCGCTTCGATTGCATGGTCGGCTCCAGCGCCCTGATGCGCCAGGCGTTGACCCAGGCCAGCCATCACTGTGCCCATCGCACCGTCGGCGGCAGGCTGTTGAGCGAGCAGCCGCTGATGCAAAACGTATTGGCTGATCTGGCGTTGGAAAGCGAGTCGGCATTGGCCCTGAGCCTGCGCATGGGAAGGGCGCTGGATCACCTGGATGATGAGCACGAGGCCAAGTTCGCCCGGCTGGTGACGGCAGTAGGCAAGTACTGGATCTGTAAGCGCGCGCCGGCGATGATCAACGAAGCCGCGGAGTGCATGGGGGGAGCCGGTTACGTCGAAGACAGCATTCTGCCGCGCCTGTACCGGGAAGCGCCGGTCAACTCGACCTGGGAAGGCTCCGGCAATGTGCAATGCCTGGATGTGCTGCGCGCCCTGTCCAAGGAGCCGGGTGTGCTGGAGGTTTTGTTCAGCGAACTGGGTGACGGCCATGGCGATAAACGCTTGGCCGGGCACATCCACCAATTGCATGCAGCGTTCAAGGACACCGACGACATCCAGTACCGTGCCCGGCAATTGACCGAAGACATCGCGGTGGGCCTGCAAGCCAGGTTGTTGCTCGAAGCGGGCAACAGCGACGTCAGCGATGCCTTCATCGCCAGCCGCCTGGGTTCGACTGGCCGGGTCTACGGCGCCTTGCCGCGAGGGTTGAATGTGGAGGCCATCGTGACGCGTTCCACCCCGCAGGGGTTTTGAGAAGCCGGCGACAGGCGCCTGTCCCTCGTGGGAGCGAGCCTGCTCGCGATGGCGTCGGCACATCCAGCATCAATGCAAGCTGACCCACCGCAATCGCGAGCGGGCTCGCTCCCACAGGGGAATAGCGTTCAAGGGGGGGCCTTCGCTCCCACAGTGGGGCTTCGGTGGATGATCGAGAGTGTCCAACACGCCGCTGTTCCCGTAAGACGACGATGCAGGCAAGATGAAGGTCTGCAAGTCAGAACACAGGAAGCTGATCGTGACCGAAGCGTTTATTGTTGTTCAAACCGCCGAACAAGCCGTGGATCGCCTGGCGGCCCTGCACGAGCGTGCGACCACCGCGTTGAACCAGGCGCTCATGCGCTACCTCAAGGACCGCATCGAGCCGGATGCCGAGCAACGAGCGCTGTTCCGTTATCCGGCGCTGCGCCTGACCTACCACTGCCATGGCGAGGTCCCGCAAACCACCCGCGCCTATGCCAAGGTCCAGTTGCCGGGCACCTACAGCGTCACCGTCACCCATCCTGCCGCATTTCGTAAGTACCTTCTCGAACAACTCGTCCCGCTGATGCATGACTTTACCGTCACCGTGGAAGTGGGCGTCAGCGAGCAGAACATTCCTTACCCCTATGTCGTGGAGCAGGGCGATGAACTGGCCGGTTCCGGTGTGACGGCGGCGGTGCTGGCGCGGGTATTCCCCAGCACCGACCTGTCGGCTGCCACCGATGGCATTGCCGACGGCCTCTATGACTGGGAAAACACCGACCCGCTGCCCCTGTCGTTGTTCGACGCCGCTCGCGTGGATTTCTCCCTGCGCCGTCTCGTGCACTACACCGGCAGCGATTGGCGCCATGTGCAGCCGTGGATCCTGCTGACCAACTATCACCGCTATGTCGACCAGTTCATCGTCCATGGCCTGGAGCAATTGCGTAGCGACCCGCGTTTCGTACGCATGGTCCTGCCGGGCAACGTGATCATCGACAAGAACATGGACCACAGCGAAGCGTCGGCCATCGCCGCCGGCGTGGTCTGGCACCGTTACCAGATGCCGGCCTATCACCTGCAGGCCAACGACGGCCATGGCGTGACCCTGGTGAACATCGGTGTCGGTCCTTCCAATGCCAAGAACATCACCGACCACCTGGCCGTGCTGCGACCGCATTGCTGGCTGATGATCGGCCACTGCGGCGGGCTGCGGCAGTCCCAGACCATCGGCGACTACGTGCTGGCCCACGCCTACATGCGCCGTGATGGCATCCTCGACCGGGTGGTGCCACCGAATATCCCGATTCCCGCCTTGGCGGAAGTACAACTGGCGCTTCAGCAGGCTGCGGCGAACATCACCGGCGAAAAAGGCGATGAGCTGAAGAAACGCCTGCGTACTGGCACCGTGCTGACCTACGACGACCGCAACTGGGAGCTGCGCTGGGCCCAGGAGCGTCCGCTGATCAACCTGTCCCGCGCGGTGGCGGTGGACATGGAGAGCGGCACCATCGCCGCCCAGGGTTATCGCCTGCGGGTGCCCTACGGCACCTTGCTTTGCGTCTCGGACAAACCGCTGCACAGCGAAATCAAGCTGCCGGGCTCGGCCAACGCGTTCTATGAGCGTGCGGTCAACCAGCACTTGAAAATCGGTATCGAGGCATTGGATCTGTTGCGCAACCAGCTCAATTCATTGCATTCGCGCAAACTGCGCAGCTTCGACGAACCGCCGTTCCGCTGATACTGCTCGGGCGGTGGTCATTTAACGGTCGGGCCACTAGCATGTCGGCCTTGACCGTTAGATAGTGCCGCCATGTCCCGACCTCCACGTCCCGTTTCCCGCCGTCCTGGCGTGAAACCTCCTGCATCCGCCGCGCGCCGGGTGGCGAAGGCGCCTCCGGCCGAGCCCAGGCTGATCCTGTTCAACAAGCCTTTCGATGTGCTGACCCAATTCAGTGATGGCGAGGGGCGGGCGACGCTCAAGGATTTTATCGACATCCCGGGCATTTACCCGGCCGGGCGGTTGGATCGCGACAGCGAAGGGCTGTTGTTGCTCACCAACGACGGCCAATTGCAGGCGCGTATCGCCGACCCCAAACACAAACTGGCCAAGACTTATTGGGTGCAAGTGGAAGGCGAGCCAAGCGCTGAACAGTTGCAGCGCCTGCGTGATGGCGTGGAGTTGAACGACGGCATGACGCTGCCCGCCGAGGCGCGGCTGCTGGAGGAACCGCAGCTATGGCCGCGCAACCCGCCGGTGCGTTTTCGTAAAAGCGTGCCCACGAGTTGGCTGGAACTGGTCATCCGTGAGGGGCGCAACCGTCAGGTGCGACGCATGACCGCCGCGGTGGGCCTGCCGACACTGCGGCTGGTGCGGGTCAGGATCGGCGACTGGACGATCGAAGGCCTCGACCAGGGCCAGTGGAAAGAGGTCCCGGCGCGCTTATAGCGCTCCCGACTCGATCAGGCCGATCACCACGCTCTTGATGACGAACGCCGCCACGCCGAGCCCCAGCACGAAAAACAGGATGAACGAACCGAAACGCCCGGCCTTGGATTTCTTCGCCAGATCCCAGACGATGAAGCCCATGAAAATGATCAGGATGCTGACCAGACCGGTCATCATCCACTCTTCGAAAACGGCAGGATCCATCGAAACACTCCGGCGTGGGCGGGGTTGAAAAGGCGGGGCGAGTATACGGCATGGGGGCAGGGCGAGGGATTGACCTGCGGCGGTGTGTCGCAGCTATTCATCGCCTGGGCTGACGCTATCGCGAGCAGGCTCGCTCCCACAGGGGATCGCGATCAATGTGGGAGCGAGCCTGCTCGCGATGGCGGTTTCAACTGCGCAGATGAGTCAACGGCAATTCGGTACTGCTGAGCACCTGGTTCAGCACGAAACTCGAGCGCACGCTGGTGACGCCGTCGATCCGGGTCAGGTGGCCCAGCAGCAGTTTCTGGTAGTGGTCCATGTCCGGCACCACCACCTTGAGCTGGTAGTCCGCGTCCATACCGGTTACCAGGCTGCATTCCAGCACCTGTGGCAGGTTGCGAATCGCGGCTTCGAAGTTTTCGAAGCGTTCGGGGGTGTGACGGTCCATGCCGATCAGCACGTAGGCGGTCAGGCTCAGGCCGAGCATTTTGCGATCGAGCAACGCGACCTGGCGGGTAATGTAGCCGTCGTCTTCCAACTGCTTGACCCGCCGCGAACAGGGCGAGGGTGACAGGCCGATGCGCTCGGCCAGTTCCTGATTGGAGATGCGCGCGTCACGCTGCAGCTCCGCCAGAATGCTCAGGTCGTAACGGTCGAGTTTGCTCATCGGTCGGGCCTTTATCTTGATAATTGCGTGAGATTATCTATCCGTGGGTAAAAATTGCGCAAGTGATGTTTATTCAAGCAATCTTCGCAATCATCTGTCGGCGGCCCAGGCCTATTCTTATCACCAAGATCACTGCTCGGACAAACAGTCCAATGCAGCCCGCCCAAGCAGGCCGGCTGCGGTCGCGGCACCCACCGGTGCTGGCAGACCCCCGAGCTGCACACTGTCCAGAAGACGGCGTGAGGTGAGCCGACGTCAAAAGCGTCGAGCACGGACGAAGTTCTCAAGGGGAGGCCGACGGGTCTCCCTTTTTTAATGCCTGCGAAATAAACCTGGTGGCCTGATAATCTGGTGCAGAACCGGCCTGGGCTTTTCCCAGTCTTATCATCAGGCCCTGAACCGTTGTGAGGAATAACATGAAGTCGCGCATCTGGCGTCTGGCAGGTGTTGGTCTGTTGTGGGCAAGTGTCAGTGCGCAAGGGATGGCCGATGATCAGCAGAATCATGGTGGTCCCGACGGTGATCGGGGACACGATGGACGCGGCGGCAACGGTCAGGGGTACTCTGGCCAGCCGCGCCCCCAGAGCAACGAAATCATCCGCGGCGACAACAGTCGCCAGTTCGAACCCGGCGCCCAGCGCCAGGGTGGTCAATCCTATGATCGGTCGCCCCAGGACCCCAACGGTCATGGTCGTCCGCCGCAGCAGCAACAGCAGCCGGGCAACAACCTGCCGATCCAGGGCCGGCCCGACAGCGTGACCCAGACCCGGGAGCCGCAACCGGGTTACTACCGCGATATCCCGCGCCGCAGCGACGGTTATCCGAGCAATCGGCCACGCCCCGATCATGACAATCGTCCTGACCAGCACTGGGCCGGTCGTCCAGACGGGCATGGCAATGGTTGGGGACCGGGGCCGCAGTATCGTCCCGGCTATGTGATCGACCGCTTTCCGGATCGTAACTACCGCGTGCCCTATCGCGGCCAGGACTATTTCTTCTCGGGTGGCTATTGGTATCGCCCGCAAGGACCGCGCTATGTCGTGGTGCAGCCGCCTCGGGGCATCCGCACCCGTTACCTGCCCGATTATGCCCGGGAAGTCTGGATCGGCAGCTCGTTGTTCTTCCTAGCCGCCGGTGCCTATTACATTTACGAAGCCAACACCCAGGACTACGTCGTGGTCGACGCGCCCGTCGCCAACCCGCAGCCACAACCCCAAGGCAACAGCTATGACGTGGTGGCGTACCCAGCCAACGGCCAGTCACCTGAGCAGGTCAATCAGGACGGCTATGAGTGCTATCGCTGGGCGGTGCAGCAGAGCGGTTTCGATCCGCGCAACTACACCTATCCGCCCGCGCCGGAAGTGGTGCAGACCTATCGACAGGCCCAGGGGAGTTGCTTGAGCAGTCGTGGGTATCAGGTGAGTTACTGAGCATGCAGCCTGGAATGCAGTCCCCCTGTGGCGAGGGGATTTATCCCCGCTGGGCTGCGAAGCAGCCCTGAAACCTGAGACCTCGGTTTGGCTGACGAGTTGAATTGCAAGTTTTTGGGACTGCTTCGCAGTCCAGCGGGGATAAATCCCCTCGCCACAATGACTCCTGCAAGGATTAGGCGCTGGCGGCTTTCACCACTTCCGACGGATCCGCGTGAACCAGCACTTCGGCCTTCGGATAGGCCCGGTGGATGGCATCGGCGGCCTGGTCGCTGAGACCGTGGGCCACTGACAGGGTCAGCTCCCCGGGCAATTCAAGATGCAGCTGCACGAACCAGTGATTGCCGGAAATCCGCGTGCGCAGATCATGGGCACCCAGCACGCCGGGCACGGCGCAGGCCAGTTCCAGCATGTGCTGGCTGACGTCGGGTGGCAGTTCTTCGTCCATCAGCACGGAGAAACTTTCCCGGGCGATCTGGATGGCGCTCCAGAGAATGTAGACGGCGATGCCCAGGCCGAACCAGGCGTCGAGTTGATACCAGCCGAACCCGGCCAGCACCAGTGCCACCAGGATGCTGCCGTTGAGCAGCAGGTCGGAACGGTAATGCAGCGAGTCGGCACGCACGGCATTGGAGCCGGTGGCGCGGATGACCCGATGCTGCAAGGCCAGCAGCGCCAGGGTCAGGGCCAGGGAAAACACGATCACGCCGACACTGAGCCAGGGCGCCTCCACCGGGACCGGGGTTTTCAGGCGCTCGAATGCCTGCAGGGCAATCAACACGGCGCTGCCGCCGATGAACAGCGCTTGGGCCATGCCGGCCAAGGACTCGGCCTTGCCATGCCCGTAGCGATGATCGGCGTCGGCGGGGCGCAAGGCGTAATGCACTGCCAGCAGGTTGAGCAGCGATGTGACGCCGTCCAAGGCCGAGTCGGTCAGGCCGGCGAGCATGCTCACCGAACCGCTCAGCCACCAGGCCAGTGCCTTGGCGATAATCAGGATCAACGCCACGACCACCGAGGCGCGGGTGGCCAGGCGTAGAAGGCGAGCGTGTTCGGTGCTGGTGGTCATGGCGCGGTCGTTCCTTCAGTGGCGCCCGTTATGCGGCCGGTTTGAGTCCGAGAGCGGCCAGTTGCTGCGCGCTGCCCTTGTGTTGGATCAGCCGTGGATCGTCGAGGGGGAAGCTGCGACCCAGTTCGCTTTCCAGGATGGCCTGCAGTTTATGGTTGTCGACGCTGCCGTCAGGGTTGACGGCCTGCTTGAGTTTTTCCGGCGCGATCTGGGCGGTCTTGCCCGGTTCGAAGTAAATGGCGCCGGTGGCGAAGTCCACCGCGAACGCGATCAGGCCGGGGATGATGTAGAACAGCAGGCCGACGGCGTCGAGCGCGGCAATGGCCGGGTCGATCTTGCCGTCGATCTGGCCGCGACGGTCAGGGTAGAAGATCGAGCCGCAGGCGCTGACCTGGGTCAGCAGGGTGGCGACCAGGACACCACCGATCACGCGAAAGGGAATACGCATAACAATCTCCTGAGCAGGTAAGGGCGTTGTTGGTTTGAGTCCAGACCACGCCAAACAGTTCGCCGTTATACTCGGCCCTCTGTTTTGGAGCCAGCATGATTTCTTTGCCGATTGATGAAGTTTTACCCGCCCTGCGTCAAGCCTTGGCATCTCGCCATGAAGCTGTGCTCGAAGCACCGCCCGGTGCCGGTAAAACCACCCGTGTTCCCCTGGCCCTGTTGAACGAGCCGTGGCTGGCCGGACAGACCATCCTGATGCTCGAACCCCGGCGCCTGGCGGCACGGGCGGCGGCAGAGCGATTGGCCAGTGAGTTGGGTGAAAAGGTCGGTGAAACCGTCGGCTACCGGATTCGTCTGGACAGCAAGGTTGGCCCGAGGACCCGCATTGAAGTGGTCACCGAAGGGATTCTCACCCGCCGCTTGCAGGACGATCCGGCATTGGAAGGCGTGGGATTGCTGATTTTCGATGAATTCCACGAACGCAGTCTCGACGCCGACCTGGCCCTGGCCCTGAGCCTCAACGGCCGGGAGCTGTTTCGCGAAGACCAGCCGCTGAAGATCCTGTTGATGTCCGCAACCCTGGAAGGAGAGCGCCTGGCCGGGTTGCTGGACGACGCACCGATCCTGCGCAGTGAAGGGCGGATGTTCCCGGTGGTCGTGCGTTGGGGGCGTCCGTTCCAGCCTGGCGAGTTCATCGAGCCGCGACTGGTGCAGACTGTATTGGAGGCGCTGCATGATGAAACCGGCAGCGTCCTGGTGTTTCTGCCCGGGCAGGCGGAGATCCGTCGAGTCCACCAGCAACTGGCCGATGCCCTGGGCGAGGGCGGCAACGTGTTGCTGTGTCCCTTGCATGGCGAACTGGACCTCGCGGCCCAACGTGCCGCCATTGACCCGGCGCCTGCTGGCCTGCGCAAAGTGGTGCTGGCGACCAACATCGCCGAAACCAGCCTGACCATCAATGGCGTGCGGGTGGTGGTCGATGCCGGGCTGGCTCGCGTTCCACGTTTCGACCCGGGCAGCGGCATGACCCGTCTCGACACCCAGCGTATTTCCCGAGCCAGCGCTACTCAGCGGGCCGGTCGAGCCGGGCGATTGGAGCCGGGGGTGTGTTATCGGTTGTGGTCCGAAGACCAGCACGAGCAACTGGCCGCCTACGGCAGCGCGGAGATCCTTTCGGCGGACCTGGCCGGGTTGGCCTTGCAACTGGGACGCTGGGGCGTGACGCCGCAGCAATTGATCTGGCTCGACGTGCCGCCCAGCGCCGCCTACGCCCAGGCCCAGGATTTGCTGCAACGCCTGGGAGCGCTGGACGGCGAACAACTGACCCGTCACGGCCAGGCCATGGCCGAGCTGCCGGCTCACCCGCGTATCGCCCATTTGCTGTTGCGCGGCCAGGCGCTGGGATTGGCAGACATGGCCTGCAACGTCGCTGCGTTGTTGGGCGAGCGCGACATTCTGCGCGGCGCTGGCGCGGACTTGCACAGTCGCCTGGCCCTGCTGTCTGGCGAAGAGCGGGCGGCGCGGGGCGCGCAAGGCGGCGTGACACGGGCACGGCAACTGGCCCGGCAATATCGCGGCTACTTGCGGGGCAAGGCCGAAGAGGCGGTGGCCGATCCGGATCACCCGCGTTGGCTCGGGGCGCTGCTGGCGTTGGCTTACCCGGATCGGGTCGCCCAACAGCGTCGGCCCGGCGGCGCGGAATATCGCCTGGCCAACGGCCGTGCGGCGCTGTTTGCCGAGGCCGACAGCCTGATGAAGCAGCCATGGTTGGTGATCGCCGATCTCGGCAGCCGCCAGGGCCAGCGGGAAGAGCGAATCTACCTGGCAACGGATTTCGACCCGGTGCTGTTCGATTCGGTGTTGGCCGAGCAGGTGCGCACAGTGGATCAGTTGGATTGGGACGAACGCGAAGGCGTGTTGCGGGCCGAGCGCCAGCGCAAGGTTGGCGAGCTGGTGCTCAGCCGCGAACCGCTGACCGGCCTGGACGAGTCCGCCCGTAGCCAGGCCCTGGTGAACCTGGTGCGGCGCAAGGGCCTGGAATTATTGCCCTGGACCCCGGAATTGCGGCAATGGCAGGCGCGGGTGGCACTGCTGCGTCGACTGGACCTGGACACCAAGGGCGAAAGCGAATGGCCCGACGTCAGCGACAAAGCGCTGCTCGACAGTCTTGAACACTGGCTGATGCCGTACCTGGGCCGAGTCTCGCGCCTCAGCCATTTTGCCAGCCTGGACTTGTCGAGCATCGTTCACAACCTGCTGCCCTGGCCGTTGCCGCAGCGGCTGGACGAGTTGGCACCCCATCACCTGAGCGTGCCCTCGGGCTCGTCGATCCGCCTGGACTACAGCGAACATCCGCCGATCCTGGCGGTGCGCTTGCAGGAACTGTTCGGCCTGGCCGACACCCCGCGCGTCGCCGGCGGACGCCAGGTGGTCAAGCTGCACCTGCTGTCACCGGCACGCCGGCCGGTGCAGGTGACCCAGGACCTGGCGAACTTCTGGCGCAGCACCTACGCCGAGGTGAAGAAGGATCTGAAGGGGAGATATCCCAAGCATTACTGGCCGGATGATCCGTTGGTGGCGGAGGCGACGGCGCGGGTCAAGCCGCGTAAGTGAGGGGTTGAGTTTGCGTCATGCCTATCGATGCGACTGTGCCACTCCAGCGTTGCGATGAGCCATTCAAGTAAAGTTTCCTACCAGATGATCCGAAGGGGGCTACGAGAAAACAACCGAAAGTTTTCTTCAGGAAAATTTAGAATTCCTGTGTGATTGTTGGAAATTTTGGCTTTCTCATGAATGGAGAAGCATGTTGGGACTGGTCGTCAAAAAAAATCTGGTCATTGTCGACCACGCCGTCAAAGAACACTTGGTTACTACGGTTGAAGGCAATCCAAAGATTTCCACAACTGGAGACGGCTTGCGCGTCACCTCCCTATTCACCCGCTTGAAGGCATCGGCAAAAGGACGTCGTGATCGTAACCAAATCGGCGACAACTGCCACATGCTCTATGCCTTGAAACAGAAGGACGGTCTGGTTACGAATCTGGCGTCCCTCCGTCTGTTGATTGTGAGTGGCCGTCAGATTCTGACTTTGATATCTGAACAGGTGAATTCAGATATTGTCGTTTGTATGCCATCTGGATACAGCCTCAGCAAAATTATAGGTAAACGTTGTGCGAAAGCCTTCGGTGCACCATTGATGGATACGGTCTTCCGGAAAACGACCAAATTGGAAGCTTTCGAAATGTTGAGCCGCGCCGAGAGAAATGGCGATGTCTCAACATCTGACAAACGAAGCCTGGACTTTCGCTTGAAGAAGTCGGATGGATTTTCTCTCAAGGATATCCCTGTTCCCTATCGGCACCTCTTTACACCGATGCACCTTGATTCCCGTTTTCAGGGCAAGATTCACGGTAGGGTGGTCCTTGTGGACGATCTCCTGGCTTCTGGCCAGACATTGGGCGTTGCAGCAGGTCTGATTAAGGGGATGCCGGGGGTTACTTCTGTGGAGGCTGTTTGCCTCTTCAGCAATGTCTAGTGGCCTGTGTGGCTAACTCACGTACTCAAATTAACCGTACAGGCCACTAGTGACCTTTGACTTGTTATTCCAATTTGAGTAAGGTCCGCTTCAAGAGTGTGCATGAGCCTCCCCGCTCTCAAAATCCAGATGAGGCCCGCGTAGCACCCCCTGTGGTCAGTTCGTAAAGGGCAGAAAGCAGGATGGTCAGGCAGCGGCTGATCCCCAACCCTCAAGGTTGTTGTATGCAGTTCGGAGTCGTAAGACTCCGCATCTCCTCAAAAAACCGGGCTATTGTCCGGTTTTTTTTCGTCCGGATGCTTCGCAAGTAGCGACAGTGCGGGTTATTCACGGATACCGCGCTCCCTGTCTGGTTTGCACAAATTATCTTCCCTGCACCTACACAGACGATTTCACCCCTGACGCCAGTGGCAACCACAGCGTGAACCGCGTACCAGTTGCCCCGGACTCCCATGCGACCGCTCCGCCAATGGCCTGGGCGCGGCGTTGCTGGTTGTGCAGGCCGCGTCCCGTGGCGTTTGCCAGCGCTTTTCTGACATCGAAGCCGTGGCCATTGTCCTCGATGCTCACTTGTACGCCCGTCGCCTCCAGCGCGGTGCTTACGCGGATTGCGGTGGCGTGGGTATGGCGCAGGATGTTGGCGATGCTTTCCTGAATGATGCGCAGGATGTGCAATGCGCTGGAGGGGTCGAGCCAGGTGAGCGTGGGAAGCTCCTGCACTTCCCACTGCAAGCTGACGCCGGTGCCTTCCAGGCGAGGGTCCAGGCGGAAGCGCAGGGTTGCCAGTAACAGCAGCAGATCGGCTTCGACCGGTTCCATCGAGTCGATGGTCAGCTTCAGGTCGTCCAGGCAGTCCTTGAGGATCTGGGAAACCTTGCTGTCGCTCATGCCGCCGCTCTCCACCGAGCGTATGGCGTTGATCAGCGAAGAGCCCAGGCCGTCGTGCATGTCTTGCATCAGCCGCTGGCGTTCGTCGCTGATGGTTTGCCGCATCTGCGTTTCACGCAGTTGCCGGTGGCTGAGTTCGAGTTCGGCTTCACGGGCTTGCAGGCGCTTTGCCAGGCTGGCGCTGGCCTGTTCCGCATCGTCAATGGCCTTGATATAGCGCCGATACATCAGGACCCCGAAGATGCTGAAGCAGACGGCATTGGTGTAGGCGCCCAGGTACCAGCCTTCGGGGCTGATGAAGTTGTTCTGCAGCAGCCAGTCCGCTACGCCGAACAAGGTGCATGCGCCGATGCCCAGGGCCACCAGCCGACCATCCCTGGAACAGCGCCAGGCACTGATGCCACCGACCAGGCCAACGGTGCTGCCCATTAGCGCTGCGATCACATAAATCAGCGGGGTGACCTTGGGGGTGTTCGGCAGCACTGCCAGCACCGGTAGCGTCAGCACGCCAAGCAGGACCGTGACGCCCACCAGGCTGCGAGACAGCCATTTGAGCGGACGGCCATGCAATTGGCAGAGGAAAAAATGCACGACCATGACCAGCCAGAACAGGGAGTTGACCGTCAGCCAGGCAAACCAGTCGTTGGCGATTGGTAAGTCCACATAGAAATGCAGGCCGCGTAAAAACGACGTGGCGGCGAGGTTGAAAAAGAGCAGGTAGCCGGTTTCCTGGCGGCGCTTGAACCAGACGAACAGCGCAAAGATACCCACCGCCAGGAAAGCCGAGCTGAGCATCGCCGGCAACTCCCGCTGCAGCCATTGGCGCATGTAATACCGACTGCGTAGCGACTCGGCGGAGCCCAGCCACAACGAAGATACCGCCACCTGGGTTTTTTGCGTGTGCTCCAGGCGGATGAGTATTTCGCGCACCGGTGCGGTGTCGGGATTCTTTTCCAGTACCACCCACAGCGGGGTACGCGTGCCATTCCACAGCGGCCCTTGTTGCTGCGCCCGATGCACCAGATGGCCGTTGACATAGACCGCGATGGTGCCATCCGTCTTGATGCGAGCGGCATACAGCGCCAGCGGTCCGGAGGGGCTGGTTAAACCTTGGGGGGACAGTTTGAGCCAGGTGGTGCGGGTTGTGCCGGTCGCTGCATACGCATCGGCCTGGCGCAGCAAAGCGATGGAGGGTGCCAGGGGCAGCTCGACGGGTTGCCAGTTATCCGCCAGGGTTTGGCTGTCCAGCAGGGGGGGCGGCGGGCTGAAACCCTGGGAATCGGTAGTCTGCCATTCGGCCTGGATCATGTGCTGGCTGACGGCGGGCGACTGCTTGTCACCTGCGTTCATATACAAGGCCCCCACCAAGGCCAGCAACGCCACGGAGAAGATGAGCACCAGATTTGCAAATAGCGGGGTAGGGCGGTTTGTCATGGGCACGGTGTCACCGGATGGGGAGTTGGCGCGCAAAGGTGAAATTCATCCGCGTGTCTTTAATCGGCCAATAATCCCAGCGTCCTTGCCTCATAAATGGCTTGCGCCTTGGAGGTCACTTTCAATTTGCTGTAGATGCGTCGCACAAAAGATCGCACCGTGAAATGGGATAACTGCATGAGCCGGGCGATTTCATTCGCGGTAAAACCTTTGGTGATGTAGTCCAGCACCTCTTTCTCTCGCACCGACAGCAAAGGCGCAGTTTCCGCACCGGATTCCTGGTCCGCGACGCGGGGCACAGTGACTTGCCGGAAGCGGGCTAATATCTGCCGCGCGATGATCGGGCTGATAGGGCTGCCACCGCTCGCAAGGCTGCGGATTTCATCGAGCATTTTGGCCGGCGAGCTGTCCTTGAGCAGGTAGCCCGCCGCACCGGCCTCAATCGAGCGCATGACATGGGTTTCGTCGCCGAAATTGGTACTGACCATGATGCTGCAGCTCGGCCACAGCCGCGAAGCGGTTCCGATCACATCGATCCCGGAACCGTCCGGCAACCCCAGGTCAACCAGCAGCACGTCAGCCGGCGGGCCTTCAAGCATGGCGAGCCCTTCGGCCCGGGTGCCGGCGACGCCTGCCAGGCGCATGTCCGGGGCGAGGTGCACGATCTGGATCAAGGCCGTACTGAAGCAGGGGTCGTCCTCCACGATGGCAACGTGGATGTGGGGCTGTTCAGAGTCGGTACGGGTGGGTAGCATAGGGCCATTATGCGCTGGGCAGGCATGAAAAGTCGGGCGAATTTTACCGGACGCTGTAGCGCATTCGTTCTACAGACAGGTTTTACCCACTGTTAATACCATGCTTCGCGCGGCGGCACAGGAGAGGCGCAGCCAGGGATTAAAGGAATGAGTTTTCCCACTTTCTCACCTTCTTCCCAAGAAAGGCCTCGCTGTGAACCATACCTACCGCCTTGTCTGGAATGACGCCGTCCAGCGCTATGTCCCTGCTCCCGAAACGGCCAGGGGCCGCGGCAAGGCCGCCGGTCGTAGCGCCCTGGTCGTGGGATTCACGGCGGCCCTGCTGGGCAGCGGTGCCTGGGCCAGTCCGGTGGGGGGCACGGTCAGTGCCGGCGTCGGCAACATTGTCCAGAACGGTAGCAACACGACCATCACCCAGGGCAGCCAGAACCTGGCCATCAACTGGGCCAGCTTCGGCATCGCCGCCGGCGAGAGCGTGAGCTTCATCCAGCCCAATGCCAGTGCCATCGCCCTGAACCGCGTGCTCGGTTCTGACGCCAGTTATATCAATGGCAGCCTCAGTGCCAACGGCCAGGTGTGGATCCTCAACCCCAACGGGGTGCTGTTCGGCAACGGCGCCAGCGTCAACGTCGGCGGGCTGGTGGCGTCGACACTCTCCTTGGGCGACGCGGAGTTCATGGCCGGCAAGGCCCGTTTTACCGGCGATGGCAAGCAAGGCAACGTCGTCAACCAGGGCAGCCTGACCGGTGGCTATGTCGCCCTGTTGGGTAAACAGGTCAGCAACCAGGGCACGATCACTTCGGCCAACGGTACCGCCGCGCTGGCCGCCGGCGACAGCGTCACCCTGGATTTCAGCGGCAACAAGCTGTTGTCGGTCCAGGTCGACGCCGGCACCTTGAACGCCCTGGCCGAAAACAAAGGCCTGGTTCGCGCCGACAACGGCATTGTGATCCTCACCGCCAGCGCCAAGGACGCATTGCTCGATACCGTGGTCAACAACGAAGGCGTGATCGAAGCCAAGGGCATCGACGCCTCGGGCGGCACCATCGTTTTGCTCGGTGGCTCCAACGGCGGCACGGTCAAGGTCGCCGGCACCCTGGACGCCTCGGCCAGCGGCAATCAGGGGGGCGGCTTCATCGAAACCAGTGGTGCCCATGTGCAAGTGGCCGATGGCGCGAAGCTCAACACCCAGTCCGCCAAGGGCAAGACCGGCACCTGGCTGGTCGACCCGACCGACTTCACGATTGCCGCCGGCAACACCGCCCAGACCAGCAGTGGCATCGGCGCGACCACGCTGGCGAACAACCTGGCAACCACCAACGTCACGCTGACTACCGACAACAGCAGCGGCAGCGACAGCGGCGACATCAACGTGAACGCTGCGGTGAACTGGGCCGCCAACACCACGTTGACGCTGAACGCGTACAACAACATCAACATCAATGCGGCCATCACCGCCACCGGCGCCAGCGCGGGACTGGCGTTGAATCATGGCGACTCTGCCGCGACGGGCACTGCCAGAGCCGGCACCGATTACAACGTCAAAGCCCCCATTACCCTCAGTGGCAGCAACGCCACGTTGGCGATCAATGGCACCAGTTACACGCTGCTGCACAGCATGGCCGAACTTGATGCCATCGACAGCACCGGGCTGGGCGGCAAGTACGCGTTGGCGCAGAACCTGGATGCCAGCGGCACCTCCTATACCAGTGCCCTGGTGGGCGACAGCAACAATGCGTTTACGGGTACGTTTGCCGGGTTAGGGCATACCCTCGGCAACCTGACGATCGACGCCAGTGGCGCGAGTAACGTCGGCCTGTTCGGTCTGGCCAATAACAGCGTGATACGTGACGTCGGATTGCAAGGTGGCAGCGTGGCGGGCGACACGCATGTCGGCGCATTGGCAGGACAGAGCCAGAACAGCGTCATCAGCAATGCCTACGCCACCAGCGGCGTGAGCGGCAACCTCTATGTCGGTGGGCTACTGGGCTGGAGTCAAGGCGACACGATCAGCGATGTTCACGCCACGGGCAGCGTGAGTGGTGAAAACTCTGTCGGCGGGCTGGTGGGGCTTGGCGCAGGCAGCAAACTGACCAGGGGCTACGCCACCGGCAATGTCACCAATATGAGTGTCGCCGGTAACAATTTCGGCGGCCTGATGGGCCATGACCTCTTCAGCACGATCAGCAACGCCTACGCCTCCGGCAGCGTGACTGGCAACTACGCCGATAATGATCCTGACAGTCCGTCCTTCGGCACTTCCTACAACGCTGACAACGTTGGTGGCCTGGTGGGTAGCGCCGACGGGAGCATGATCAGCAACGCCTATGCTTCCGGCAGCGTGAGCGGTTCGGACGCTGTCGGCGGCCTGGTAGGCCAGGCCACCAACGTGGGCACTACGATCAGCAAGACCTACGCTACCGGCAGTGTCATCGGCAGCACCGATGTCGGCGGTCTGGTGGGTGTTAAAAACGGCAGCACCAGCGTCACCAGCAGTCTCTGGAACGTCGAAACCACCGGCCAGGCCAGCAGCGCCGGCGGCACCGGGTTCACCACGACGCAGATGATGCAGGCCGGCGGTTTCAACGGCTGGGACCTGGCCAGCAGTGGCGGCAGCTCCGCCGTCTGGCGCATCTACGAAGGTCATACCGCGCCGCTGCTGCGCAGCTTCATGACCGGGTTGGCGGTTACCACCGATGACGTCAGCAAGACCTACGACGGTAGCACCGCCTTCAGCGGCGGCAGTTACACCATCGGCGACAACAGCGCAGACCTTGGCCTCGTCTTCGGTACGGCGGCCTACGGCAGCACCAGCAACAAGAACGTCGGTAGCCACAGCATCGACATCAGCGGGTTGTACTCCAGCCAGCGTGGCTATGACCTGGACATCGTTAACGGTACCGCCACGATCACCCCTCTTGCACTGACAAACACCGGTGCCACTGCCACCACCAAGACCTACGATGGCACGACAACGGCTACGGTTACCGGCGGCGCCCTGAACGGCGTTATCAGCGGGGATACGGTGAGCCTGAGCGGCAGCGGCGTCTTCGACAACAAGAACGCGGGCAGCGGCAAGACGGTGAGCGTCGGCGTCACCGGCGCCGACGCCGGCAACTACCTTGTCAGCACCACCGGCAACATTACAGCGGCCACGTTGACCCTCAGTGGCGCCACGGCGGCGAGCAAGACCTACGACGGCACGACGGCGACCACCGTCACCGGCGGCACCCTGAGCGGGGTGATCAGTGGCGATACCGTGGGCCTGAGCGGCAGCGGCGTCTTCAACAACAAGAATGTGGGCAGTGGCAAAAGTGTGATCGCAGGACTTTCCGGTGCCGACGCCGGCAACTACGTGGTGGCCGCGAGTGGCACCACCGCCGACATCACGGCGGCCACGTTGACGTTCAACGGTACCCTCTTTGTGTTAAACAAGGTCTACGACAGCACGACCGGCGGCACCTTCTTTCTTATTGACCGGACATTGGGTGGGGTGGTCAACGGCGATAGCGTGGGCCTGAGCGGCAGCGTCGCCTTTGCCGACAAGAATGTGGGCAGCAACAAAGCCGTGACCCTGGGCCTCTCCGGCAGCGACGCCGGTAACTACACCTTGGGCACGTACACCTCCGCCGCCAGGATCACTGCCGCCACGCTGAACGTCAGCGGTACGAGCGCCGCCAGCAAAACCTATGATGGCACGACCGGCGCCTCCCTCAGTGGCGGCAGCTTGAGCGGTCTGTTCGGCGGCGATACGGTCAGCCTGAGTCAGAGCGGTACGTTCAGCGACAAGAACGCGGCGACCGGCAAGACAGTCAACTACACCAGCAGCATCTCGGGCAGCGATGTCGGCAACTACGTGCTCGCCTCCAGCAGCGGTACGACCTCGGCCGATATCGCCGCAGCGACGCTGACGGTCAACGGCACCACGGCGGCCAACAAGACTTATGACGGCACGACGGCCGCTACCCTCAGCGGTGGCGCGTTGAGCGGGATCATCAGCGGCGACACGGTCACGCTCGCTCAGAGCGGTACGTTTAGCGACAAGAACGCGGCGAGCGGGAAAACCGTCAACTACACCAGCAGCCTCGGCGGTTCCGGTGCCAGCAACTATGTGCTGGCGTCCGGCAGCGGCACGACCACGGCGGATATCACGGCGGCGACGCTGACGGTCAATGGCACCACGGCGGCCAACAAAACCTATGACGGCACGACGGCGGCCACCCTCAGCGGTGGTGCGTTGACCGGCATTATCAGCGGCGACACGGTCACGCTCGCCCAGAGCGGCACGTTCAGCGACAAGAAGGCGGCGAGCGGGAAAGCCGTCAACTACACCAGCAGCCTCGGCGGCTCCGGTGCCAGCAACTATGTGCTGGCGTCCGGCAGCGGCACGACCACGGCGGATATCACGGCGGCGATGCTGACGGTCACCGGCACCACGGCGGCCAACAAGACCTATGACGCCACGACGGCCGCTACCCTCAGCGGCGGTGCGCTGAGCGGTATCGTCAGCGGCGACAGTGTCATGCTCGGCCAGAGCGGCACGTTCAGCGACAAGAACGTGGCAACCGGCAAGACTGTCAGCTACATCAACAGCCTTTCCGGCGGTGATGCCAGCAACTATGTGCTGGCGTCCGGCAGCGGCACAACCACGGCCGATATCACGGCGGCGACGCTGACGGTCGCCGGCACCACGGCGGCCAACAAGACCTATGACGGCACGACGGTCGCTACCCTCAGTGGCGGCGGGCTGAGTGGCGTCATCAGCGGCGACAGCGTGACGCTCGGCCAGAGCGGTACGTTCAGCGACAAGAACGTGGCGACCGGCAAGACCGTGTCCATCGCTAACACCCTGGGTGGCAGCGATGCGAGTAACTACGTCGTCGCTGCAGGCTCCACCACGGCCGACATCAACGCCGCGACCTTGACGGTCAGCGGCACCACCGCCGCTAACAAGACCTACGACGGCACCACTGCTGCCGTCCTCAACAGCGGCAGCCTGATCGGCGTGATCGGCGGCGACAGCGTGACGCTGAGCCAGAGCGGCATGTTCAGCGACAAGAACGTCGGCACTGGCAAGACGGTGGCCCTCGCCAACAGCCTGGGCGGCAGCGACGCCAGCAACTACATCGTCGCCGCAGGCAGCACCACGGCCAACATCAGCGCCGCGACCTTGACCGTCAGCGGCACGAGCGCTGCCAGCAAAACCTATGACGGCATGACCAGCGCCAGCGTCAGTGGCGGCGTGTTGAGTGGCGTGATCGCGGGTGACACCGTCGGCCTCAGTCAAAGCGGCAACTTCAGCGACAAGAACGTAGCCACCGGCAAGACGGTTACTTATACCAACAGCCTGAGCGGCAGCGGTGCTGGCAACTACCTGCTCGCCTCGGGCAGCGGGACGACCACGGCGGACATCAGCGCGGCCACTCTGATCGTCAGCGGCACAAGCGCGGCGAATAAGACGTACGACGGCACGACGACCGCCACCGTCAGCAGTGCTGGCTTGGGCGGGGTGGTCAGCGGCGACACCGTCACGTTGAGCCAAAGTGGTACGTTCAGCGACAAGAATGCCGCGACCGGCAAGACGGTGAGCTACACGAGCAGTTTGTCCGGACTGGACGCGAACAATTACGTCCTGGCATCGGGCAGTGGCACCACCGTCGCCGACATCACGGCTGCCACGCTGACGGTCAATGGTACAAGCGCCGCGAACAAGACCTATGACGGCAGCACCGCAGTCATCCTCAGCGGTGGCAGCTTGGGCGGGGTGGTCGGCGGCGACAGCGTGACGCTGAGCCAGAGCGGTAGCTTCAACAACAAGAATGCCGGGACTGGCAAGTTGGTCAGCTATACCAACAGCCTCTCGGGCAGCGGTGCCAGCAACTATCTGCTGGCGACCGGCAGCGGCACGACCACGGCCGACATCGCGGCGGCGACATTGATTGTCAGCGGTACGAGCGCTGCCAGCAAGACCTATGACGGCACGACGACCGCCCTCGTCAGCGGCGGGGCACTGAGCGGCGTCATCAGCGGTGACAGCGTGGCGCTCGGCCAGAGCGGTCGCTTCAGCGACAAGAATGCCGCCCTCGGCAAGACCGTGATCGTCGCCAACAACCTGAGCGGCAGCGATGCCGGCAACTACGTCGTGGCCGCCGGCAGCACCACCGCCGACATCACCGCCGCCACGCTCAGCGTCAGCGGGACCACGGCAGTCAACAAGACCTACGACGGTACCAGCGTCGCCGCCCTCGGTGGCGGCGTGCTGGGCGGTGTGATTGCTGGCGACCGTGTCGCCCTCAGCCAAAGTGGCCGCTTCAGCGACAAGAATGCCGGTACCGGCAAGACCGTCACCTACACCAACGGCCTCAGTGGCGGCGACGCCGGCAACTACTTGTTGGCTTCGAACAGCGGCACCAGCACGGCCGATATCACCCCCGCCGCGCTGACCGTGACGGCCAACAATGATAGCCGTCGCGTTGGCGGTGGTGCCTACAGCGGTGGCAACGGCGTGCGTTACAACGGTTTGGTGAACGGCGAGAGCAGCAGCGTGCTGGGCGGCAGCCTGGTCTACGGCGGCAGCGCCCAGGGCGCCAGCCAGGCGGGTCGCTACAACATCAGCGCGAGCGGCCTGAGTTCGGGCAACTACAACCTGACGTATGTGGACGGCACGTTGCTGATCAACGCGGTACCGACCGTCAATCCGGCGCTGGTCCAGGTCCAGCAAGGCCTGCAAGCCAGTCCGCCGGGGTCGCAACTGGAGCCTTCCGCGTCAATCGCCAAAGTCCCCGTCGTCGCTTCGAGAGGCCTGGCCCCGCTCGACGATGGCGACGGGATCGTGCGCATCCGCGACTGTGGCCTGCGCCTGGACGCTGGCCAGACCTGCAACTGATTTCCTACTTTCCCAGAGCATACGTCTCGATGTGTTGGACATTCCGCTTTCTACTGAGCTCGTTATCCGTGGCCCTGACCCTGGCGACCGCCCAGGCCGTCGCCGCTACCCCAGATGCCGGGCAGATCCTGCAAGAGCCGCGTGAACCCATGGTAGCGCCCACCAGCGAAGCCCCCGCGCTGACCATCGACAAGCCCCGTTTCGGCAGTGTGCCCGAAGGCGGCGCCCGGCTGCGGCTGACGGCCGTTCGCTTCAGCGGCAACACAGCGTTCAGCGCTGAAGTGCTGCAAGGCGTGGTGACCGATGCCGTGGGCAAGGAGCTGACCTTTGCTGACCTGAGCCGTTTGACCGATCGCGTCAGCCGGTATTACCGGGATGCGGGTTACCTGGTGGCCCGTGCCTATCTGCCGGCCCAGGAGGTCAAGAACGGCGAGCTGGAAATTGCCCTGCTGGAGGGCAACCTGGGTCAGGTAACGGTCACCAATACCGCAGGTTTGAAGGACTCGGCACTGGCACCCGTGCAAGCGTTGCCGCTCAATGCCCCGGTGCAGGAAAGCAGCCTGGATCGGGCGCTGCTCACCCTGTCGGACCTGCCCGGCACCCGCGTTCAGTCGACCTTGCGTCCCGGTAGCACGCTGGGGGCTTCGGACCTTCTGGTCGAGGTCCAGAAGACCCGCAGCGTTCAAGGCAGCGCCGACGTCGACAACTTCGGCAGCACCTACACCGGCGAATACCGTGCAGGCACCAGCCTCTACTGGAACAACCCACTGGATCGCGGCGACCAGCTCAGCTTGCGGCTGCAAACCAGCGACGCCGACATGCACTACGAGCGCCTGGGCTACCAGTTGCCCATGGGCAACTATGGCACCCGCGTCGGTGTAGCGGTCTCCCACATCGACTATCGGTTGGGCAAAAACTTCGAATCGCTGGACGCCGATGGCACTACCAACACCGCGAGCCTGTATCTGCGCCAGCCCTTGCTGCGCAGTCCGACGAGCAACTGGTATGGCCAGCTCCAGCTGGATGCCAAGAACCTGCGTGACACCGTGGGCATCACCTCTACCGTCACTGAGCAACGCCTGCGCAATGCCGTGCTGGGCATCAACGGCGACTGGCAGGACCGGTTGCTGGGCAGCAACAGCCTGGGCGTGAACCTGACGACGGGGCATTTGCAACTGGATGACGACAGCCAGGCACAAGACGCCGCCAGCGCCAGGAGCGCCGGGCACTTCAACAAGCTTGCCTACCAGATGCAACGGGTCCAGGCGCTGCTGCCGAACTGGTCGCTGGCCTTCAACTTCAGGGGGCAGAAGGCCGACGAAAACCTCAGCTCGGCGGAAAAATTCAGCCTCGGCGGCAGCGATGGTGTTCGGGCGTTCGCCCAGGGCGAGGCCATTGGTGACGAAGGCTGGCTGGCCAACCTGGCGCTGCGCTGGCAGCCGGTGCCGGGCTGGCAATTGCAGACGTTCTATGACGCGGGCACGGTGGCGATCAACCATCGCCGTTGGACTTCCGACGACAACCGCACGCATCTGGGCGGCGCAGGCCTGGGTCTGGGCTGGGGCACGGAAAAACTGGCGTTCTCGCTCACCTCGGCCTGGGCCACCGAAGGCAAGGACAGTGCCGATCAGCACGGGGCCAGGCTGTGGGCGCAGGCAGCGATAGGGTTCTGAGCGACAGATTCCGAATCAACAACACACCTGTGGGAGCGAGCCTGCTCGCGATAGCGATCTGTCAGCAATCGTACGATTGACTGACACCCCGTCATCGCGAGCAGGCTCGCTCCCACATTTGTTTGTGGTGAGCTTCAGATCAAGGCGTTACCGGCAGCAGGAACCGCGCAATCACCGGCAAGTGATCGGAGATGCGCAACGTGTCGTCCTGCCGCACCTGGGCCTCGACCCGTTTGATGCGCGGGCTGTAGAACAGGTAATCGACGGTGCGGTCCGGGCCGTTGAGGCCGGGGTCGTTAGGGTAGTGGGTCAGCCAGTGCGCACGGTCGATGCCGCTGGCCTCGTTGTTGGTGGGAATCATCGGGTACTTGTCCCACAGCAGGTGCAGCGGGCTGTCGGCGGAGTAGGGGGTGCGCTGTTCGGGCGGCAGGCGCAGGTACTGTCCCAGGGGCAGCAGGTTGAAGTCGCCGCCGATCAGCCAGGGCATGCCTCGGGATTCGAACTTGTCCAGGGCCTTGGCCACGGCAGTGACCTGCCTGGGCAGGGTTTCGTCCGGCTGCGTGGCCCGCTCCAGGTGCGTGTTGAGCACGGCCAGTTGGTTGCCATCGCTCAGCGGAATGTAGCTCACCAGCAAGGCATTCTTCGGTTGGAACTGGCGGCTGATGACGTTGGCCTCGGCCACCGGCAGTTGCACCCGTTCGGCGTGATCGATGCGGTAGCGGCTCAGCGTTGCCAATTGTCGGCCGACGCTGCCGAAGATATGGGGGCTGGGTATGAAATCGGCCTTCCAGTCGAAGGCGCTGGTGCTGCAGGGGTAAAGGTCGGCGAGCCGCTCCTGCAACAACTTGAGCTGGTCCTGGTAGTCGCTGGCCTTGGCGCCGTTGTCCAGTTCCTGCAGCAGGACGATGCCGGGTTGTTCGTCTCGGATGACCCGTGCCACTTCGTCGAGGCTGAAGGCCATGTCTTCCAGGGTCGGGCTTTCATCGTCGCCCTGGGCCAGGTCGTGCCAGAACACGTAGCGCTTGCCGGCCAGGAACTGGACGTTCCAGGTCATCACCTTGACCGCCTGGCCGGGCATCAGCGGTGCGGCGCTGGCGCTACAACTGACCGGCAGTGTTTCCCGGGCATGTGGGCGCCAGGTCAGGCTATAGATCGCCAAGGCGGTCAGGCAAAGGACCGACAACAGACCCAGCAGGGTGTAGCGCAGTAGACGGGTCATGGCTCGGTTTTTTCCCCCATCAGCATGAATATCCGAAACAGCACCACGCTGGTGAACAGTTGCAGGAAGCTGTGGACGCTGTCGATCAACAGGCCGAGCCAGGGGTTCTGGGGCGGCGGATACACCGAGACGCTGGCGCCCTTGAGCAGCCACAGCGGGGCCATCACGCCCATGATGCACAACAGGATCCGCCAGAACTGGCCGCGACTCATGCGCAGGCTTTCCTTCATCGCCGCCAACGGCGCCAGGCCTCGGAGCACCAGCAGGTATTCGCTGAACGCCAGGGTCACCATCAGCCACAGACCCGGCAGGATGTACAACGATATACCCAGCAGGATCAGCAGCGTGTTGAGGGCGGTCAGCAACGCGAAGCGCGGCCAGAGGGTCAGGGCCGCGGCAAGGAGGTCACGAATATGCGGCGATTCGCCTCGGCTGCGGGCGTCGAGAAACAGGATCAGCGCAGCGGTGTACACCGGATACACCAGCAGCCCGACGATCACGCTATAGCCGGGAAAGCCATCCGGGCCGACGGCGCTGTCGACGGCTTGTTGCAGCACGGCCTCGAGTATCACCAGCGGTAGGCACAGCTGGGCGATCCGGCCCAGATGGCGCTTGAAGAAATACAAAGAGTCGCGCAACACGTCAAACGGATTCATGAGTCGGGATCGCAGGTCCAGAAGCGGTCCGACACTTTAACCGATCAGGCACCCGCACAAGCAAACGTAAACATCAGGTAAAGACCATTGAAACCTTCGTGGCAAGCCCCATTACTGGTGGACGCCGGTTCTATTGAATCGGCTTGGTTTTCTACCCGGCAATCTGATGAGGTCGCCATGAACAGCGAAGAACAAACCCTGATCGATGGACTGTTTTCACGGCTGCAACAGGCCGAAAAGGATTCAGCCCCGCGCGACGCCCAAGCCGAGGCGCGGATCAAGGAGCACCTGGCGAGCCAGCCCGCGGCTGGCTATTTCATGGCCCAGGCGATTCTGGTGCAAGAGGCGGCAATCAAGCGCCTCGACGAGCAGAACAGGCAACTGGCCGAGCAAGTCCAGCAACTGCAGGCGGACCTGCAGGACGCCCGCAGCCAGGCTTCGGCACCCAGCGGCGGCGGTGGTTTCCTCTCGAGTATTTTTGGTGGCAGCAGTCGCGATTCGCGACCGGCCCCAGCCCCAAGCGCTCCGGCAACCGGCGGAGGCGGCTGGCGCGAACCGGCACGGCCTTCCTTCAACAATGCCCCGCCTCAGCAGGGCTTCGGTGCGCCGCCAGCGGGCTACGGCGCCCCGCAACAACAAGCCCCGGCGGCGAGCAGCTTCCTGGGTGGTGCCCTGAAAACCGCAGCCGGCGTGGCCGGTGGCGTGATGCTGGCGCAAGGTATCAGCAGTCTGTTCCACAGCGGCCAGCAGCCCCAGGAGATCGTCGAGATCATCAAGGAAGAGCCGGCCCAACCGGTCAACGACGTCGGTAACAGCGGCGACAACGGTTGGGGCGACGACCAGCGCATGGCCGACAACGATAGCTACGGCAACGACCAGGGCGGCTTCAGCGACGCGGACTACAGCGACGACGCTTCCTTCTTTGGCGACGACGATTCCTTCGTCTGACCTGCCATTCGTCCGGGGTGCCCGCGCGCCTCGGACCGATTATTCGCGGAATCCTCCTCCGGGCTGGCATACTGGGCGCCTTTTCGGGCCTGGTGGCCACATCGGCCACCAATGCCTGACCCAGAGCCTGCGCGCTTGTGCATTCAAGAGGAACCGCGGTGAAGAAAATCGCAGTGTTCGCCGATGTTCAGAACCTCTATTACACCGTGCGCCAGGCCTATGGTTGTCACTTCAACTACGCCGCCCTGTGGGCCGATGTCAGCAAACAAGGGCAGATCGTCGAGGCCTACGCCTATGCGATCGATCGCGGTGACAGCAAGCAGCAGCAATTCCAGCAGATCCTGCGCAACCTGGGTTTCATCGTGAAGCTCAAGCCCTACATCCAGCGCAGCGACGGCTCGGCCAAGGGCGATTGGGACGTGGGCATCACGCTCGACATCATGGACGCCGCCGACCATGTCGACGAGGTGGTGCTGGCCTCGGGTGACGGCGACTTCGACATGCTGCTCGAACGCATCATCAGCAAGCACGGTGTGCAGGCGGTGGCGTATGGCGTACCGGGGTTGACGGCCAACTCGCTGATCCGCGCCGCCAGTCGCTATGTGCCTATCGAAGGCGCGCTGCTGCTCAAGAATTGATCGTTACGGAGTTCAGACAGGTTTGGAACGCATCGCAGTCATCGACTTTGAAACCACCGGGATCACCCCGAGCAGCAGTTGTCGAGCCACGGAAATCGCCGTAGTGATTCTCGAGCAAGGCCGGATCGTCGACCGCTACCAGAGCCTGATGAATGCCGGCGTGCGGGTGCCGGCGTTCATCGAGCAACTGACCGGCATCAGCAATGCCATGCTGCGCAGCGCGCCGTCGGCCGAGCGGGTGATGAACGAGGTCAACGAGTTCGTCGGCATCACGCCGTTGCTGGCGCATAACGCCGCGTTCGACCAGAAGTTCTGGGACTTCGAACTGGGGCGGATCAAGCGCACCCGCCTGCAGAATTTTGCCTGTTCACTGCTGCTCGCCCGACGCCTGATGCCGGCCGCGCCGAACCACAAGCTCGGCACGCTCAATGCCTTCGCCGGCCTGCCCCATACCGGCCAGGCCCACCGGGCCATGGCCGACGCCGAAATGGCCGCCAACCTCACCGCGCACCTGGCGTCGGAACTGCGACACAAGCATGGGCTTCGGGAGCTGTCCCATGATCTGTTGTGCAGTCTGCAGAAGGTCCCGGCGGCGAAGATCAATGAGCATCTCAAGCGTCATCGCGGATTCTAGGACCACAGCCATCCATATGTGGGAGCGAGCCTGCTCGCGATGGCGGTGTGTCAGTCAGTGCAGATATTGACTGACCTGACGCTATCGCGAGCAGGCTCGCTCCCACAGGGTCTGATGGCGTATGAAAAAGCTGCGTACACCCGGTAACCCTGTGTGGGGCGGCTACTTCCCGTTGCCTTCCAACTGCCCCAACGGCACCCGCTTTTCAATGGCGCTGGACAGCACGATCGAGGTCTTGCTGAAGCCGAACTTGGCGATCCGGTTGATCAGTTCTTCCAGTTCCGGCATCGAGCCCACCGCCGCTTGCATGATCACGCAGGGATCGCCTGTCACCCGGTGGCATTCGGTCAATTGGGGGATTCTGCACAAGTCGTCGTAGACCTTCTGGTTGCCGTGCTGGTTCATCCGCAATTCGATCACGCACTGCACCGGCAGGCCGATCTTGGCCATGTCGACCTTGGCCTGGTAGCCGGTAATGATCCCGCTGGCCTCCAGCTTGCTGACCCGCTCGGCCACGGCCGGGGCCGAGAGGTTCACTTTGCGGGCCAGTTCGGCGTAGGACGCACGACCGTTTTCCAACAGGGCGCTGAGCAGCATGCGGTCGTATTTATCCACGGTTTGGCTTCCAAGTGACATGACTTTCGAAAGCACGGTTTATAGCGCTGATCTCCGTGGTTTGAAAAGTGTATGGGTTGGATAAACAGGTTTTGTAGCTTATTTTCCGTTCGGCGCCTTTCTAGAATAACGCTTCTCATTGTCCTGACTTCGAGCTGACCATGCCTGGCCCACGCCGTTTTCCACTGCCGCTGATCGCTGCCTTCTTCGCCCTGTACATCATCTGGGGTTCGACCTACCTGGTGATTCGCATCGGTGTGGAGCATTGGCCGCCGCTGTTGCTGGCCGGGATTCGCTTCGTGCTGGCCGGCTCGCTCATGTATGGCTTCCTGCGCTGGCGCGGGGCGCCGGCGCCGACCTGGGCGCAGTGGAAGGCTGGCGCCATCATCGGCGTGCTGCTGCTCAGTTTCGGCAACGGCGCGGTCAGCGTCGCCGAGCACACCGGCGTGGCGTCCGGGGTGGCGGCGTTGGCCGTGGCGACGGTGCCCTTGTTTACCCTGCTTTGCGGGTATTTCTGGGGCGCGCGTAATACGCGCCTGGAATGGGCAGGCATTGTGCTGGGGCTGATCGGCATCGCCATGCTCAACCTGGGCTCCAACCTGCAATCCAGTCCGCTGGGGGCCACCTTGCTGGTGTTCGCCGCGGCGTCGTGGGCCTTCGGCTCGGTGCTGAGCAAACATCTGCCGTTGCCGGCGGGAGCAATGGCCAGCGCCGTGGAAATGCTGGTGGGCGGCGTGGTGCTGCTGATCGGCAGTTTCGCCAGTGGCGAACACCTGGAACGCATCCCACCGTTCGAAGGCTGGTTCGCACTGGCCTACCTGACGTTCTTCGGTTCGATCATTGCCTTCAACGCCTACATGTATCTGCTCAAGCATGTACGGCCGGCGGCGGCCACCAGTTATGCCTACGTCAACCCGGCGGTGGCAGTGCTGCTGGGGATCGTGTTTGCCGGTGAAAGCATTGGCGTCGAAGAATCCCTGGCGATGCTGGTGATCATCAGTGCCGTGGTGTTGATCGGGCTGCCCCAGTGGCGCAAGCCCAAGCCTGCGCCGGTTGAATCCTGAATTAAGGTAAACTGCCGCGCATTGCACACCCTGCGCTGATTTTTTCCTACGGTACTTCCATGACTTTCGCCACCCTTGGCCTGATCGAACCCTTGCTGCGCGCCCTCGAGACGCTCGGCTACCAGACCCCGACCCCGGTGCAGGCCCAGGCCATGCCGGCGGTGCTGGCCGGTCGCGACCTGATGGCCGCGGCCCAGACCGGCACCGGCAAGACCGCCGGTTTCGCCGTGCCGCTGTTGCAGTTGCTGACCACCGAAGGGCCGAAAGTGGCCGCCAACTCGGTACGGGCGCTGATCCTGGTGCCGACCCGGGAACTGGCCGAGCAGGTCCATGAAAGCGTGCGCCAGTACGCGCAGAACCTGCCGTTGAGCACTTACGCCGTATACGGTGGCGTCAGCATCAACCCGCAGATGATGAAGCTGCGCAAGGGCGTCGACCTGCTGGTTGCCACGCCGGGGCGCTTGCTCGATCTGTTCCGGCAGAACGCGCTGAAGTTCAACCAGTTGCAGACCCTGGTGCTGGACGAAGCCGACCGCATGCTTGACCTGGGCTTCTCCGAGGAACTGGCGAATATCTACAAGGCGCTGCCGAAGAAACGCCAGACGCTGCTGTTCTCGGCGACCTTTTCCGACGCCATCCGTTTGCTGGCCGGGCAGATGCTCAATGATCCGCTGAGCATCGAAGTGAGCCCGCGTAACGTCGCCGCCAACACCGTCAAGCAATGGGTGGTGACGGTGGACAAGAAGCGCAAGCCGGAATTGTTCGTGCATCTGATGCGCAAGAATAAGTGGAAGCAGGTATTGGTGTTCGCCAAGACCCGCAACGGCGTCGATGCGTTGGTGGAAAAACTCCAGGGCCTGGGCGTCAACGCCGATGGCATTCACGGCGACAAACCCCAGGCCACCCGCCAGCGCGCGCTGGACCGTTTCAAGCTCGGTGAAGTCCAGATCCTGGTGGCCACCGACGTCGCCGCCCGTGGGTTGGATATCGAAGATCTGCCGCTGGTGGTGAATTTCGATTTGCCGATCGTCGCCGAAGATTATATCCATCGCATCGGCCGTACTGGCCGGGCGGGCGCCACGGGGCAAGCGATTTCCCTGGTGTGCGCCGATGAAGTGAACCTGCTGTCAGCCATTGAGATGTTGACCCGCCAGACGTTGACTCGTCAGATGGAGCAGGACTTCGAGCCTGAGCACCGCGTCCCGGATACCGACGCCAGTGGTCAGGTGGTCAAGAAACCGAAAAAGCCGAAGAAGCCCAAAACGTCGGGCGGTGGTGGCAAGCGCAACCTGGGCAAGTGGGTGGACAGCGGGGACTCGGCACCGGTGGAACCTTCGGTCAAGCCGGTGCGCAAAGTACCGGTGTTCAATACCGGGCCGCGTAAACGCAAGCCTTGATCGTTCCCACGCTCTGCGTGGGAATGCATCCGGGGACGCTCCGCGTTCCATCTTCCGCGTGGGAATGCATCCGAGGACGCTCCGCGTCCTAAAAGCCGAACGCGGAGCGTCCGTTGAGGCACTCCCACGCGGAGCGTGGGAATGATCACTGCCTTAAGAACTCCAGCATCCCCAACCCCGCCGCTCGCCCACTGGCGAAGCAAGCCGTCAGCAGATAACCGCCGGTCGGTGCTTCCCAGTCGAGCATTTCCCCCGCGCAGAACACGCCGGGTATCTGCTTGAGCATCAGGCGTTCATCCACGGCTTCGAACATCACGCCGCCGGCGCTGCTGATGGCTTCGTCCAGGGGGCGGGTTTTCACCAGCGTGATGGGCAATGCCTTGATGGCCTGGGCCAGGCGTGCCGGGTCGGCGAAGCCATCGGCCGGTGTGAGTTCGCGTAACAACGCCGCCTTGATCCCATCGATCCCCAACTGGCTGTGCAGGTGCTTGGCCATCGAGCGTGAGCCGCGCGGCTTGCTCAAGGCCTGGAGCACTTTATCCACAGGCCGGCCCGGCAACAGGTCCAGATGGATCGTCGCGCTGCCATGGCGATTGATGGCCTCGCGAATCGGTGCCGACAGGGCATAGATCAGGCTGCCTTCGATACCGGTGGCGGTGATCACGCACTCGCCAAGACGGGGGACGTCGTCGTTCAGGCCGATGGCGATGTTTTTCAGCGGAGCGCCGGCGAACCTGCTGACCATCAGGTCGCTCCAGGCGTGCACGTCGAAGCCGCAGTTGCTGGGTTGCAACGGCGCGAGGGCGACACCGCGCTGTTCCAATGCCAGCATCCAGGCGCCGTCGGAGCCCAGACGCGACCAACTGCCGCCGCCCAGCGCCAGCAGCGTGGCGTCGGGTTGCAGCGTCTTTTCACCTTCCGGGCTGGCTATTCGCAGGCTGTTGTCGGGGTTCCAGCCGAGCCAGCGATGCCGCGTGTGAATCGCCACGCCGGCATCGCGCAGGCGCTTGAGCCAGGCACGCAGCAGCGGGGCGGCTTTCATGTCGGTGGGGAACACCCGTCCGGAACTGCCGACAAAGGTGTCGATGCCCAGCCCGTGAATCCAGGTGCACAGCTCATCCGCCCCGAATGCCCGTAGCAACGGGGCGATATGCGCGGCGCGTTCGGCGTAGCGGGACAGAAATGCCGGGAAGGCTTCCGAGTGGGTGATATTCATGCCGCCGACGCCGGCCAGCAGAAACTTCCTGCCCACCGAGGGCATGCTGTCGTACAGGTCGACCTGAATGCCGGCCTGGCTCAACACCTCGGCCGCCATCAGGCCGGCAGGGCCGCCGCCAATGATGGCGACGGTTGGGGTGGTGGATGGGGCGGTCGAGGTCATGGCGTGGACTGTAGAGAGGGGAATAAGCGCGGCATTCTATCAGCACGAAAATCCTGTGGGAGCGAGCCTGCTCGCGATTGCGGTGGATCAGCGACATCAATGTGGATGGTGGACCGCTATCGCGAGCAGGCTCGCTCCCACAGGGGGATAATGTGGTTAAAAAACAACCAGCCCTCTGCAAGCTATACCCGATATAGCCTGTAGGCCGTTTCGCTCAGGTTATCCACAGGCCGCTCCACAGGCATTGTGGGTAAGCACCCAGGTTTCAATGACACCCTGATGACGTCCAGACCTTTTGTGCGCTGTGATGCAGGATCCCGTGGCGTCGGGCCAGGGCCCTGCGGTCCTTGCTGTAGCCGCCGCCGATCACGCCCACCACCGGGATGTCGCGCCCGAGACAATGGCGCATGACGCTCTCGTCCCGGGCGGCAAGCCCTTCGTCTGTCAGCTTCAGGTAACCGAGGGCGTCGTCCTTGTGCACATCGACACCGGCGTCGTAGAGCACCAGGTCCGGCTGGTAGAGCGGCAACAGGTAGTTGAGGGCGTCATCCACCACTTGCAGGTACGCCGAGTCTTCCATGCCCATCGGCAGCGGAATGTCCCAGTCGCTTTGGGCCTTGCGTGCGGGAAAATTCTTTTCGCAGTGCAAGGAAACTGTCACTGCGTCCGGGGTGTCATGGAGTATTCGGGCGGTACCGTCGCCCTGATGCACATCGCAGTCGAAAATCAGCACCCGCGAAACACGGCCACTGGCGAGGAAATAGCGGCTGATCACCGCCAGGTCGTTGAAAATGCAAAACCCGGCAGGGTGGTCGTAGTGGGCATGGTGGGTGCCTCCGGCCAGATGACAGGCCAGCCCGTGCTCGAGAGCTTGTTCGGCCGCCAGCAGCGAACCGCCCACGGCCCGTACCGTTCGCCGGGCCAGGGCTTCGCTCCAGGGCAGGCCAAGCCGCCGTTGGTCTTCGCGGGACAACTCGCCGCTCATGTAGCGTTCGATATAGGCGCGGTCGTGGGCCAGGGCGAGGATCTCGGGCGGGCACAGCGACGGGCGCAACAGGTCCGCGTCGCGGGTCAGCCCGCTGTCCACCAGGTGGTCGCGCAGCAGGCGGAATTTGTCCATGGGGAAACGGTGTTCCGCCGGGAATTCGGGACTGTAGTCTTCGTGATAGATAAGCGGCAGCGGCATGGTGTTTTCAGCGGTGATTGAATGACCAATCCTACCAGCGATGTAGACTCTAGTGGCGTGTGTGGCTCATTCGTGTACTCAAATTAACCGTACAGGCCAATGGGCAAGGAAGGTGAGTAAAGATGGAGCCGATACTGGAGCTGGAAAGTGCGCGATTGCTCATGCGGCAGTGGCGCGACGAAGATTTGCCGGCGTTTGCGGCCATGTCTGCCGATCCGCAGGTGATGCGTTATTTCCCGGCCCCCCTGAGCCGCCTTGAAAGTGCCGCGCTGATCGGGCGCGTGCGTGGGCATTTTGCCGAACATGGTTTTGGCTTGTGGGCGCTGGAGCGCAAGGACACTGGTGCGTTTATCGGTTTTACCGGGCTGGGTGTGGTGGGGTTCGACGCGCACTTCACGCCGGCGGTCGAGATCGGCTGGCGCCTGGCCCGGGAGCACTGGGGCCTGGGTTATGCCAGCGAAGCCGCCTGGACGGCGTTGCGCTGTGGGTTTGACCGCCTGGGCCTGGACGAAGTGGTGGCATTCACCTCGACCGATAACCTGCCGTCGCAAAAGGTCATGCAGGCGATCGGCATGCATCATGACCCGGCCGACGATTTCGAACATCCAAAACTCGCGGTCGATCATCCATTGCGTCACCATGTGCTCTATCGCATCAACCGGGAGCAGTGGTTGCAGACCCTGCACGGTTAACCGACACGGACGTCTACACTGCCCGCCAGAATGGGCAACAATTGATCCACCGTCGCGGCGCAGACTGCGCGGTGTGCTGTGTGAGGAAGTCTGAATGAGCCACGTGTTGGAAGATCTGGTCGACCTGCTGACCCTGGAACCGATCGAAGAAAATCTGTTTCGCGGCCGCAGCCAGGACCTGGGGTTCCGCCAGTTGTTCGGCGGCCAAGTGCTGGGCCAGTCGCTGTCGGCGGCCAGCCAGACGGTGGAAGAGGCGCGCCATGTGCATTCGATGCACGGCTATTTTTTGCGTCCGGGCGACGCGGCGTTGCCGGTGGTCTACCAGGTGGACCGGGTACGTGACGGCGGCAGCTTCAGTACCCGCCGGGTGACGGCGATCCAGAAAGGTCATCCGATTTTCACCTGCAGTGCGTCGTTCCAGTACGACGAGCAGGGTTTCGAACATCAGAGCACCATGCCCCAGGTCGTCGGCCCGGAAAACCTGCCTTCCGAACTGGAGCTGACCCAGCAGCGGGCGCACCTGTTGCCCGAGCACATGCGGGAAAAACTGCTGTGCCCCAAGCCGATCGAGGTGCGCCCGGTCACGGAAAAAGATCCCTACAACCCGCAGCCAGCCGATCCGGTCAAATACGTGTGGTTCCGCGCCGATGGCGCCCTGGCGGATTCGCCGGCGTTGCACAAATACCTGCTGGCCTACGCTTCGGACTTCGGCCTGCTGACCACGTCGATGCTGCCCCATGGCAAGTCCGTCTGGCAGAAGGACATGCAGGTCGCCAGCCTCGACCACGCCTTGTGGTTCCACGCCGACCTGCGTGCCGACGATTGGTTGCTCTACGCCATGGACAGCCCTTGGGCCGGCAATTCCCGCGGGTTTTCCCGTGGCAGCGTGTTCAACCGCGCCGGGCAACTGGTGGCCTCGGTGACCCAGGAAGGCCTGATCCGCCATCGCAAGGACTGGGCATGAGCCTGGTGGATGTACGGCACTGGGTGTTCGACATGGATGGCACGCTGACCGTCGCCGTGCATGATTTCGCGGCGATCCGCGTGGCCCTGGCGATTCCGGCCGAAGACGACATCCTGACCCACTTGGCGGCATTGCCGGCGGATGAAGCCGCCGCCAAGCATGCCTGGCTGCTGGAGCACGAGCGGGACCTGGCGCTGGGCTCCAGGCCGGCGCCGGGCGCTGTCGAGCTGGTACGTGACTTGGCCGGGCGTGGCTATCGCCTGGGGATCCTGACCCGCAACGCCAGGGAACTGGCCCATGTGACACTTGAGGCCATTGGCCTGGCCGATTGTTTCGCCGTGGAGGACGTGCTGGGGCGTGACGAAGCACCGCCCAAGCCGCACCCGGGTGGCCTGTTGAAGCTGGCCGAGGCCTGGAACGTGGCGCCGGCGGACATGGTCATGGTCGGCGATTACCGCTTCGACCTGGACTGCGGCCGTGCGGCGGGTACGCGCACCGTGCTGGTGAACCTGCCGGACAATCCGTGGCCGGAGTTGACGGATTGGCATGCCCGGGATTGTGGTGAGTTGCGGCGGATGATTTCGGCTTGAGAGACAGGTCGGCAGGTCAATCGCTATCGCGAGCAGGCTCGCTCCCACAATAGATCTGCTGTGAACGCCGATGTTGTAACCGACACAGCTTTCCTGTGGGAGCGAGCCTGCTCGCGATGAGGCCTTTACTGCCCGAACAAGGCCTTCAGCCCCTCAGCTGAATTGAACATCCCATTCCCATCATGCCCCACGCCGGGCACTTCGATCAGTCGCTGGTTCAGCCCCTCGGGGTGACGTCGGGTCAGGTAGTCGAAGAAGAAATGCCCGCGCAGCAACCGATACGGCCCTTGGGTCTGCGCCTCACAGCTTTTATCCAGCGCCGGGTGTTCCGGGTCGACATCCTGTTGCCCGAGCAGGTAGGTGATGTCGCGCTTGATGTAGTTCTCCTCCAGTTGGGCAGGTGTTTGCCCGTTGGCATAGGCGGGGAGGTTGAGCAGGCCGTATTTCCAGCGATTGAAAGCGGGGCAGCCAGCAGGGTCGAAAGCCATGGGCCGCTGTGCATCGAAGTAGGCATAGGACGACGGGTTGGCGATGACGAAGCGCGGGGCGATCCGGTACTGCCCATGGGCGAGCAGGGCATAGCGCTGAACCACCTGGGCGCCGCCGGAATGACCGGCGATGACGATTTCCTTCACGTCGGGAAACTGCTGTCGGTCGCTGACCCGCGCAACGATGTCGTCGAGAACCTGGTAGGAACTGACCGGACTCGGTCCTGTGGATAAGCCACCTGCCATCCAGTCGTTGCCTTGCCAGCGCAGCAGGTCGTTGGGGAGTTGATGACGAGCGACGTCCTGCTCGTTGAGAAACTGTGGGGCGATGATCAGCGTGGTGGCGAGTTGTCCGGCCTGGCTGGCGGCTTTCTCGGCGCTATGCAGGTAGGTGTCGGCATTGCGCAGCCGCCCATGGAGGATGATCAGCACACGTTGGATAGACGTCGGGGGCGGGCTCACCGCGACAACCATGCTGCCGCCCTTGAGTTGCAGTCGCCCCTGCGCCACCGTGTTCACAGCGTGTTCGTCAGCCTGGGCGAAGAGGCTGCATAACACCAGTACGATCGAGGCGGCCCATTTCATCTACAGGTTTTTCGCCGCAAACGTGTCGCATTGGCTGACCTGGCCCTGGGCGAACCCGGCCTTGAACCAGCGCACCCGTTGCGCCGAAGTGCCGTGGGTAAAGGAGTCCGGCACCACGCGCCCCTGGCCTTGTTGCTGCAAGCGATCGTCACCGATGGCGTTGGCGGCGTTCAAGGCTTCTTCAACGTCTCCGGGCTCCAGCCAGTTCAGGCGCTTCTGCGCATGGTTGGCCCAGACGCCGGCCAGGCAATCGGCCTGCAATTCCTGACGCACCAGCAACCCGCCGTCGCCTTCCATCTGCCGGCCTTGCTGGCGAGCCTCCTGGATTTTTGCTGACACACCGAGCAAGGTCTGCACATGGTGGCCGACTTCATGGGCGATGACATAAGCCTGGGCGAAGTCCCCGGCGGCGGAAAAACGCTGGGACATCTCCTTGAAGAAGCTCATGTCCAGGTAGACCTGCCGATCCGCCGGGCAATAGAACGGCCCGGTGGCCGATGAGGCGAGGCCGCATGCCGAGTTGACCCGACCGCTGAACAGCACCAGCTTGGGTTGCTGGTATTGGCGTCCGGCCTGCTGGAAGACCTGGCCCCAGGTGTCTTCGGTATCACCGAGGATCGAACGAACGAACTCGGCCTGTTCGTCATTGGCCGGTGGCGCCTGGCGGGTTTGAGAGGAGGGCGGTGCGGACTGATCCATCTGCCCGGCCAACTGTCCGAGGATCTGCATCGGATCCTGGCCGGTGATCCAGCCGATGCCGACGATCAGCAGAATGGCCGTCAGGCTCAGCCCCTTGCCGCCGCCAAAGCGCATCCCGCCACCGCCGCCGTCACCATCGCCACGGGCGTCCACCACGTTGTCACTGCGGCGACCTTTTTTCCATAGCATGTGGGAGTCCTCTGATTGACCGTGTGGACAGTGTTGCCGTTGAGTGGGAATGCTGCCAGTGGCAAGCGTGGTTTTTGAGGCCTGGATGCGTGCCCTTCCTGAAGCTTTCAGGCAATGGTTGCAGGTTTTGGTTCATCGATGGATGAATACTGTATCCGGTTCCAGAATTTGCATTAAACTCAGCATATTCTGGAATTGACTGCTTTAATCAGGATGCCCATGGCTGGAAGTCAAATTGAACGGGTTTTCGATGTGCTGGAAACTCTCGCCAGCGAACCTCGCGGCTGGCCACTTCAAGGGCTGGCCGAACAACTGCAGATCCCCAAGAGTGCCACGCACCGCCTGCTCGCCGAACTGATGCGCCTGGGCTACGTGCGCCAGAACGCCGAGAACCTGCGTTATCACGTGTCTACCCGGCTGATCGCCTTGGGGTTTCGCTATCTCTCGCGCAGCGGCGCCGACATCGTGCAGCCGGTGCTGGACCGTCTGGCCCGGGAAACCGGTGAGCTGGTGCGCCTGGGCGTCATCGAAGGGGATCGCCAGACCTGGATCGCCAAGTCCCAAGGGGCGCGGTCCGGTTTGCGCTACGACCCGGACATGGGCCGCGAGACGCCGCTGTTCTACACGGCGTCGGGCCATGCCTGGCTGGCGTGCATGAGCGACGCCGAGGCGCTGGCGCTGGTCGAGCGCCAGGCTGCGCAGGTGCCCGTCGACGTAGGGCCAAATGCGCCCCACAGCACCCATGAACTGCTCGAATACCTTCGTGCGGCCCGCGAGCAGGGGTATGCCTGTGTCGAGGAGAGCTCGGCGGTCGGCACTTCGGCCATTGCCGCCGTGGTGCGTCATCCGCAGGACGGTCGGATCGTCGGCGTACTCAGCGTTGCCGGACCCAGCGCGCGGATGACGCGGGCGCGGTTGCATGAATTGGCCCCGACCTTGCTGGTGTTTGCCGAGGAATTGTCGCAAGCGAGTCAGGCGTCGGAGCTGTTCAGCTGACACTCGCAGATATTGGCCCTACCACCCAGGATCACCCCATGACCGTCAGCACCCCGCTTTCCGGTGTCAATCAGGCCTTCAAGGGCATCCTGCTGATTGTTTTCGCGACGTTCCTGTTTTCCAGCCATGACGCCTTGTCGAAATACCTCTCGGGTTTCTATCCGATCATCATGGTGGTGTGGGCGCGCTATGTGGTGCATACCCTGCTGATGGCGGGCATCTTCCTCCCGCGCTCGGGGTTGCGGGTGCTGCGCACGAAGCGCCCGTTGTGGCAGTTTGCGCGGGCGTTGTGCCTGCTGGGCACGAGTCTGTTTTTCACCACGTCGCTGCTGTATATCCCGTTGGCCGAGGCGACGGCGGTCAACTTCCTGGCCCCCGTGCTGGTCACGGCGTTGTCGGTGCCGCTGCTGGGCGAGCGGGTGACACGCGGTCAATGGGTGGCGGTGATTTTCGGCTTCATCGGGGTGCTGATCATTGTCCATCCTGGCGGAGACCTGTTCACACCGGCCGTGCTGTTGCCATTCTGCTCGGCGCTGTTCTTCTGTTTCTATCAGTTGCTCACGCGCAAGCTCAGCGAAGTCGACAGCCCGACCACCAGCAACTTCTTCGCCGGCCTGTGCAACACATTGGTGATGAGTGCACTGGTGCCGTTCTTCTGGCAGGTGCCGAGCCTGTTGCATGGCGCGATGATGCTGGCGCTGGGGGCCTGTGGGATGACGGCGCACCTGATGCTGACCCAGGCCTTCCGCGTTGCCGCCCCGGCGTTGCTGGCACCCTTCAGCTATTGCCAGATCGTGTTCGCCGGCCTGCTGGGGTGGCTGCTGTTCAGCCACACGCCGACGCTGACCACGGTGCTGGGTATTGTGCTGATCTGTCTCAGTGGGTTGGCCGCGGCTTGGCAGCAGCGGCGCAGATGACACGGACAACCTGTGGCGAAGGAGTCTTGTGGGAGCAAAGCTTTGCTCCCACAGATTTCTCTGGGATCTCGCTTCACCGCGTGAATCAGTTTTCCAGCGTCGGAACCTTGCGCGGCGCCATGAAGTACAGCCAGGTCAGGGCAATGAAGTACATCGCCGGGATCAGGGTGAACAGCACGGTGTAGTTGTTGTGGGTCACCGTCAGGATGTGTCCCACCAACTGGGTCATGAACATCCCGCCAACGGCCGCGCACATGCCGCCGAAGCCGAACACCGTGCTCATCATGTGTTTGGGCGTGTAGTCCATCACCAGGCTCCAGATGTTGGCCGTCCAGGCCTGGTGTGCGCCGATGGCCAGGGAAATGGCGAACACCGCCATCCACAGGTTGCTGGCGCCCGCGGCCATGATCACGCCGACGATGCAGCAGGCGAACAGCAACATGGAGACCAGCCGTGCCTTGATCGGATTCAGCCCGCGACCGATCAGGAACGAAGACAGGATGCCGCCGCCCACGCTGCCGAAGTCGGCGGTGAGGTAGATGATGATCAGTGGGATGCCCATCTGGGTCACGTTGATGCCCAGGCTGTATTGCTGGTTCAGGAACGGTGGCAGCCAGTAGAGGTAGAACCAGAACACCGGCGCCGTGATCGAGTAGGCCAGGGCGAACGCCCAGGTACCGCGCATGCGCAGGATACGGGAGAAGGGCACGCGGGTTTGGTCCGGTTCGCTTTCACGCTGGATGTAGTCCAGTTCCGACTGCTTGACGCTGGGGTGGTCTTCCGGGTTGAAGTATTTCAAGCCCCAGAACAACAACCAGATCCCGCCCAAGGCCGCCATGCACAGGAACGCAGCCTGCCAGCCCCACACTTGCAGGACCAGCGGCAGCAGCATGGGCGTAAACATGGCGCCGACGTTGGTCCCGGCGTTGAAAATGCCGGTGGCCACCGCCCGTTCACCCGCCGGGAACCATAGCCGGGTGGTCTTCACACAGGCGGGGTAGTTGGCGGCTTCGGTGAGGCCCAGGATGAAGCGGCAGACCATGAAGCCCGCCGCGGAAGTCGCCAGGCCATGGGCACCGGTCGCCAGGCTCCAGAGCAGCACGGCGAAGAAGAATACGCGCTTGACGCCGATCCGATCGATCAACCGGCCCTGCAGTATGAAGCCGACCGCATAGCCGACCTGGAACCAGAAGTTGATGTTGGCGTAATCCATCGCCGTCCAGCTCATTTCCTTGGCCAGGATGGGCTGCATCACGCCCAGGGCGGCGCGGTCGATGTAGTTCAGCGTGGTGGCGAAAAACACCAGTGCGAGCATGCCCCAACGGGTCTTGCCCACGGCCAGGGCGCCGCGGATCTTGTCGCCAACGCCGCCGGTCGTGACGCCCATGCCTGAAGTCAAGGAGGAACTTTGGGAAGGATTCATAGGGTGTACCCGTTTTTGAAATTCTTATGGGGTGATCGGTATTTCATCCATTGATGTCGGCGCTTCGGGCCGGCAGCAATGTGGAGCGATGGTGCTCAGTGGGCGAAAAGTCGTCAATTCGCCCCAAGGCATTTTGTTCGATAATCGCCCAAAAAACTAACTGGATGGTACATATTAAATTGCTGAAAGGCAGTGGCGCCTCAATAATCTGTTCACTCTTTCAAAAGCGGCGAACCTTCTGTAGCCGATGTCTGTCCCGGGAGCCGAACCCATGCAGCGTTCCATTGCCACCGTATCCTTGAGCGGTACTCTGCCTGAAAAACTCGAAGCCATTGCCGCCGCCGGTTTTGACGGGGTGGAAATCTTCGAGAACGACCTGCTCTATTACGACGGCAGCCCTCGGGAAATCCGGCAGATGTGTGCTGACCTGGGCATCGCGATCACGCTGTTCCAGCCGTTTCGTGACTTTGAGGGTTGTCGCCGTGATCGCCTGACACGCAACCTGGAACGCGCCGAGCGCAAATTCGACCTGATGCAGGAACTCGGCACTGACCTGGTGCTGGTATGCAGCAACGCCTCGGCCGACAGCCTGGGGGATGAGCGGATTCTGGTGGATGACCTGCGGCTGCTGGCCGAACGGGCCGGTGCGCGGGGTTTGCGCATCGGTTACGAGGCGCTGGCCTGGGGGCGGCACGTGAATACTTATCAACAGGTCTGGAACATTGTGCGCCAGGCCGATCACCCCAGCCTGGGGGTCCTGCTCGACAGCTTCCATACCTTGTCCCTCAAGGGCGACCCGAGCGCCATCGCCGAGATCCCTGGCGAGAAGATTTTCTTCGTGCAGATGGCCGACGCGCCGATCCTGGCGATGGATGTGCTGGAGTGGAGCCGGCATTTCCGTTGTTTCCCGGGGCAGGGCGAATTCGACCTGCCGGGCTTCCTGGCGCCGATCATCAAGAGCGGCTATACCGGGCCACTGTCGCTGGAGATCTTCAACGACGGTTTCCGCGCCGCGCCGCCACGGGCCAATGCCGCCGATGGCCTGCGTTCGTTGCTGTACCTGGAGGAGAAGACCCGCCAGCGCCTGGCCGCGGAAGCCGCGCCGGTGACCAACCTCGATACATTGTTTGCCCCGCCATCAGCCAGCGAATACGACGGCATCGAGTTTATCGAATTCGCCGTGGACGATAACCTCGGGGCCAAGCTGTCCCACTGGCTGGAACGGTTGGGATTCGTCAAGGCCGGCCAGCATCGCTCGAAGAATGTGAGCCTGCTGCGCCAGGGTGATATCAACCTGATCCTCAACAGCGAGCCGTACTCCTTTGCCCACAGCTTCTTCGAAGCCCATGGGCCGTCGTTGTGCGCCACCGCCATACGGGTAAAAGACAGTGCCAGCGCCCTGAAGCGGGCGGTGGATTACAAAGGGCAACCCTATCGCGGCCTGGTGGGGCCCAACGAATTGGAACTGGCGGCGGTCCGCGCACCGGACGGCAGCCTGATCTACCTGGTGGACCAGGAGGCGGACGTCTACGGGACGGATTTCAATCTGCAACCGGGTGCCGTCATCGGGGCCGGGCTCAAGCGTATCGACCACATGGCGATGGCGTTGCCGGCCGACAGCCTCGACAGTTGGGTGCTGTTCTACAAGAGCCTGCTGGATTTCGAAGCCGATGACGAAGTGGTGTTGCCCGACCCTTATGGCCTGGTGAAAAGTCGGGCCTTGCGCAGTCGCTGCAGTTCGATCCGCTTGCCCCTGAACATTTCCGAAAACCGCAACACCGCGATCTCTCACGCGCTGTCGAGCTACCGCGGTTCCGGCGTGCATCACATCGCCTTCGACTGCGATGACATCTTCGCCCAGGTCAGCCGCGCCAAGGAGGCCGGTGTGCCATTGCTGGATATTCCACTCAACTACTACGACGACCTGGCGGCACGTTTCGATTTCGACGACGAGTTTCTCAGCGAATTGGCATATTTCAACGTGTTGTACGACCGCGACGCCCAGGGCGGTGAACTGTTTCATGTCTACACCGAACCGTTCGAAGGGCGATTCTTCTTTGAGATCATCCAGCGCAAGAACGGTTATGCTGGGTATGGCGCCGCCAACGTTGCGGTGCGGCTGGCGGCCATGGCCAAGTCCCGCAGCGGTGGCTTGCGGCACGCCAAGTTGTAGGGAAATCGTAAATGCGGCAGTAAAACGGCAATCCTGTGCCTTCCTTCACTGCACGGTGCAGCCCATAATCGCCAGCCTGTGCAGTGATGGCCGTGAGCCCGCAATGACTATGAATCCAGAACTGTCCGACGCTCTCGACGAGCCTCTCGTCGCGCCGCGCAAGAGTCGCAAGAACAACCCGGAAAAGACCCGGGAAAACATTCTTCAGGAAGCCATCGTCGAGTTTGTCCAGCAGGGTCTGGCCGGCGCCCGGGTCGATGCCATCGCTGAGCGCATCCACACGTCCAAGCGGATGATCTACTACTACTTCAACAGCAAGGAGCAGTTGTACATCGAGGTGCTGGAAAAACTCTATGGTGATATCCGCAGCACCGAGAGCCGCCTGCACCTGGCGGAGCTGGCACCGGTCGACGCGATCCGGCGTCTGGTGGAGTTCACCTTCGACCATCACGACCGCAATGTGGATTTCGTGCGCATCGTCTCTATCGAGAACATCCACAACGCCGAATACGTCAAGCAATCGAGTGTGATCAAGGCCATGAACAGCAGCATCCTCGACGCCCTGGACCTGATCCTGCGTCGCGGCGCCGAAGAAGGCGTGTTCCGTACCGGTCTCGAACCACAGGATGTGCACCTGCTGATCAGTTCGTTCTGTTTCCACCGAGTGTCCAACCGTCACACCTTCGGCGAGATTTTTCAGATCGATCTGTCGGACGAGGCGATCAAGCAGCGTCATCGCCAGATGATTTGCGAGTCTGTGTTGCGGTATCTGCAAGCCTGACGCCGAATCCATTGTGGGAGCGAGCAGGCTCGCTCCCACAGGGTCTTTAGTGATTCATGCTTTGGAAATGCTCCAGCATCCGCTGCGCATCCGGCGCGATGCCGCTGAACAGTTCGAACGCCTTCACGGCCTGGAACACCGCCATGTTGCCCCCATCCAGCGTGCGGCAACCCAGGGCCCGGGCGTGACGCAGCAGTTCGGTTTCCAACGGGAAATAGACGATCTCGGCGACCCACAATTCGCCCCGCAACAACTCGACCGGCACCGGCATGCCAGGTAGTTTCGCCATGCCCATCGGGGTGGTGTTGACCAGACCGTCCGCCTCGGCCATGGCCATGGGCAAATCGTGCCCGGCACGGGCGCGGCCAGCGCCGAAATGCTGGTTCAGGTTGTTTGCCAAGGCTTCGGCACGGTTGAATTCGACGTCAAAGATACTCAGCGTCTGGACACCTTCCGCCAGCAGCGCATGGGCAACGGCCGCGCCGGCGCCTCCGGCGCCCATCTGCACCACGTATCGACGCAAGACATCGCCAAGGCCGCGGCGAAAACCCTCGGCAAACCCGAGGCAGTCGGTGTTGTGGCCGATGCGCTTGCCGTCCTTGAACACAACGGTGTTCACCGCGCCAATGCCGCGGGCCTCGGCCGAGAGCTCATCGAGCAGCGGGATGATCGCCTGTTTGCAAGGGAAGGTGATGTTCAGGCCGGTGAAGTTCATGCGCTCGGCAGCCGTCAGCAGATCGGGCAGGGCGCTGCTGTCGAGTTTCAACGCGTCGAGGTCGATCAGTCGATAGAGATAGCGCATGCCTTGGGCATCGCCTTCCTGCTCGTGGAGCGCGGGCGTGCGAGACGCCTGAATGCCTGCGCCGATCAGGCCGGCCAGTACGGTGGTATTCGACATGCGCTTCAACCTTTCAACCGCTGACTGAAATGTTCCAGGGCCAGGCGATAGCCATGGCTGCCAAAGCCGCACATCACACCGATGGCGACGGATGAAACGAAGGAGTGGTGACGGAACGTTTCCCGGGCGTGGACGTTGGACAGGTGGACTTCGATCACCGGTACTTCACTGGCGACCAGCGCATCGCGGATCGCCACCGACGTGTGGGTCCAGGCCGCCGGGTTGATCACGATACCGGCGCACCGACCACGGGCGCCGTGAACCCAGTCCAGCAGCTCGCTTTCCTGGTTGGTCTGGCGAAACTCCACCGCCAGGCCGAATTCTTCAGCGGCACGGCCGCACAGCGCCGAGATATCCGCCAGGGTTTCATGGCCGTAGGTCGCAGGCTCGCGGGTGCCGAGCAGGTTCAGGTTCGGGCCGTTCAGCACCAGAACGATCGGAGGCATCGCAATTTCTCCACGTTGTTATTGTTGGCTTCGGTCGGTTTCAACCGGTGGAGATAAATTGTACTAGATGGTTAATTTGGTCAAACGAAGCCGCTGTTGTGGAGTAATAAGTGTTCGATGATCGAACACCAGCTCTCAAGAGGCGGGGGAGATTTGTGGCGATTGATGAATGTGGCGAGGGGATTTATCCCCGCTCGACTGCGCAGCAGTCGCAAACCAGCCAACACGGTTTGCCTGTTACACCCCGGTGCATGGTTTAGGAGGCTGCTTCGCAGCCCCGCGGGGCGGTGCGACGTTTCGCTAAATCCCCTCGCCACAGATAAATCCCTTGTCACAGGATCTGGCTCAACGCCGGGTCAGCAACACTCCCGATTCCATGTGATGGGTCCATGGAAACTGGTCGAATAACGCGCAGCGCGTGATGCGATGGGTGTCGTGCAATTGGGCGATGTTCGCGGCGAGGGTTTCCGGGTTGCAGGAAATGTACAGGATGTTGTCGAAACGCCGGGTCAGCTCGCACGTGTCCGGGTCCATGCCAGCGCGGGGCGGGTCGACGAAGACGCTGCCGAATGCGTAGCTTTTCAGGTCGATGCCGTGCAGGCGACGGAACGGCCGGACTTCGTTCAAGGCTTCGGTCAACTCTTCGGCCGACAGGCGCACCAGCGTCACGTTATCCACCGCGTTTTCACTGAGGTTGCTCAGCGCCGCATTCACCGAAGTCTTGCTGATTTCGGTGGCCAGCACCTTGCGCACACGGGTCGCCAGGGGCAGGGTGAAGTTGCCGTTGCCGCAGTACAACTCCAGCAGGTCGTCGCTGCGATCGCCCAAGGCTTCATAAGCCCAGTTGAGCATCTTCTGGTTCACGGTGCCGTTGGGCTGGGTGAAGGCGCCTTCCGGCTGGCGATAGCTGAAGGTGCGACCGCCCACGTCCAGTTTTTCTACCACATAGTCATGGCCGATCACTTCCCGCTTGCCCTTGGAGCGACCAATGATGCTGACGCCCAGGTCGCTCGCCAGCTTCGAGGCCGCGGCGTGCCAGTGCTCATCCAGGGGGCGGTGATAACACAGGGTGATCATCGCATCGCCCGCCAGGGTGGTCAGGAACTCCACCTGGAACAGCTTTTGGCTCAGGGGCGCGCTGGCCTGCCAGGCTGCCTTGAGCTGCGGCATCAACTGGTTGATGCGCAGGCTGGCGATGGGAAACGCTTCGATGAGGATCGGCGTGCGCTTGTCGTCCTGGGAGAACATTGCGTAATGCCGTTCGCCGGCCTCGCGCCAGAGACGGAATTCTGCGCGCAAACGGAAGTTCTGCAGCGGCGAGTCGAACACCGCCGGCTCCGGTGCATCGAACGGGGCCAGCAGGTCGCGCAGGCGGGCGACCTTGTCCTGGAGCTGGGCGGTGTAGGCCTGGGTATCAAAAGTCATGCGTTGAACCAACCCAACTTGATCACGAACAGAATCGACAGGATGACCAGCGCCGGGTTCAGCTCACGGCCGCGACCGGACACCAGCTTGATGGCGGTCCAGGCGATGAAACCGAAAGCAATGCCGTTGGCGATGGAGTAGGTAAACGGCATCGCCAGAGCGGTAATCACGACCGGGGCGGCGACGGTGATGTCGTCCCAGTCGATTTCCGCCAGGCCCGACGTCATCAGCACGGCCACGAACAGCAAGGCCGGGGCAGTAGCAAACGCTGGCACGCTGGCGGCCAATGGAGAGAAGAACAGTGCCAGCAGGAACAGAATCGCCACGACGATGGCGGTCAACCCGGTGCGGCCACCGGCGCTGACGCCCGCCGCCGATTCGATGTAGCTGGTGGTGGTGGAGGTGCCCAGCAGCGAACCGGCCATGGCGGCGGTGCTGTCGGCGATCAGCGCACGACCCATCTTCGGCATGTGGCCGTCCTTGCCCATCAGCCCGGCACGCTTGGCGACGCCGATCAGGGTGCCGGAGTTGTCGAACAGGTCGACGAAAAGGAAGGCGAAGATCACGCTGACCAGACCAATGTCCAGGGCGCCCTTGATGTCCAGTTGCAGGAAGGTCGGGGCCAGGGATGGCGGCATCGACATCACGCCGCCGAACGGGGTGAAGCCCATCAGGATCGAGACGAGGGTGACCGCGAGGATGCCGATCAGCACGGCCCCGCGCACTTTCAGTGCTTCGAGGGCGACGATCAGCACGAAGCCGAGCGTGGCGAGAATCGGCGCCGGTTGCTTCAAGTCGCCAAGGCCGACCATGGTGGCCGGGTTCTTCACCACGATGCCGGCGTTGCCCAGGGCGATCAGCGCCAGGAACAGGCCGATGCCGGCGGCAATGGCCGAGCGCAGGGGCAAGGGGATGCTGTTGATGATCCATTCGCGGATGCGAAAGATCGACAGCAGGAAGAACAGCACAGCGGAGACGAACACCGCACCGAGCGCCACTTGCCAGGTATGGCCCATGTGCAGGACCACGGTGTAGGTGAAGAAGGCGTTCAGGCCCATGCCCGGTGCGAGGGCGATCGGGTAGTTGGCGATCAGGCCCATGACCGTGGAGCCGATGGCCGCGGCCAGGCAGGTGGCGACGAACACCGCGCCCTTGTCCATGCCGGTTTCGCCGAGGATGCTCGGGTTGACGAACAGAATGTAGGCCATGGCCAGGAATGTCGTGACGCCCGCCAGGATCTCGGTCCGCACGTTGGTGTTGTGTGCCTTGAGTTGAAACAGCCTTTCCAGCATGTCTGCTCCCCGTGGCGCGCCGGGCGCCGTGAATGTATCGACCTCAACAGCAAAGCACAGACGGCCATTGGCGTCCGGGAGTTTTCTGCGGGTCGGAAAAAGCCGCGCATGATACCAGCAGCGCGGCGATGTGACTGCGATCGTCGTCGATGTTTTACCGAAGCAAAAAGAGGGCCATACTGCGCGCGGTTCCCGGAGGTCGATAGGTGTCGAATGAAAAGAAATCTGCTGGCAGTGGCATGCGCAGTGAGCCTGTGGCTGCCCGGTCAGGTCGTCAACGCCGCATCGGCCCCACCCTTGAGTCAGGTCAAGGTACTCAAGGTCGAGTCGCCGGCCTGCGGCTTTGAAGACATCACCGAAGGGCAGGCCCAGACCCGATGTGATCACAGCGGTCCGAATATCAAGGTCTACGTGCTGGAGGTGGGTTATGGCCACCAGCCCCAGGTCACGCTCGACGGTTTCGAAGTCGACGGCACCCGTTCGCCGGTGTGCGCGTTCAGCAATGGCAATCTCAATGATTGTTCCAACCGGACCAAGGTGGTCGGCTATCTGTATATCTTCGATCTGAAGGGCAAGCAGGAAGGCACCTTCAGTTTCAGCAATACGTCGATCAACGCGCCGGGCAATCGCATGTCGACCCAGTTGTACATCAAATAGCCCGCGCGATAGACAGCACGCAATCCGGCAAACCTGACTAGGCTTTCAGTAATCCACCCAGCGGAGAGTCGCCATGATTCCTGGAACCAAGATCCCCAGGGCCCTGATTGCCGTCGCCGAAGGTGTCGACGACTTGCAGGCCGTCACCCTGATCGATGTGCTGCGCCGGGCCCAGGTCGAAGTCGTCGTGGCGAGTATCGAAGGGCGGCGGATGTTGACCTGTGCCCGGGGCACGCGCCTGACGGCCGATGGCATGTTGGTGGATATGCTCGTGCAGGACTTTGACCTGATCGTCCTGCCCGGCGGCATCATCGGTGCCCAGCATCTGGCGGCCCATCAGCCTCTGCAACAGTTGGTCAAGGATCAGGCCGCCGCCGGACGTTTCTTCGCCGCCATTGCCGAAGCGCCGGCACTGGCGCTACAGGCGTTCGGCGTCCTGCGCCAGCGGCGCATGACCTGCCTGCCCACGGTCAGCCAGCAACTGTCCGGTTGCAGCTTTGTCGATCAACCCGTGGTGGTGGATGGCAACTGCATCACCGCCCAGGGCTCGGCGGCCGCCCTGGCGTTTGCCTTGACGCTGGTGGAACAGCTCAGTGGCAAAGGCGTGCGGGCTGTGGTGGCGGCGGAGTTGTTGGCCTGACAAGTTTTTGTGGCAAGGGCGGGTGTTGACCGCCATCGGGGCAATGTCTTTCAGGCCCGCGCAATTACCTTGAACACTCACCTCACCCCGAAGTCGTACCCCTTATGACGGCGGTTTTCCAAAACGCCGCGTGTACGACCAACCGTGAGGTGTTCCATGAGCGCGACCCTGTCCGAAGCGACGCAGGCGTCCTTCGTCCGCCATCCGATCCGTCTGACACTCAATGGGCAAGTGCGTGAATTGCAGGTGTTGCCCTGGACCACGCTGCTGGACCTGTTGCGCGAGCAGTTGGATCTGGTAGGCAGCAAGAAAGGCTGTGACCACGGCCAATGCGGTGCTTGTACCGTGCTGCGCGATGGCAAGCGCATCAACGCGTGCCTGACCCTGGCGGTGATGTGCGATGGCGTCGAACTGACCACCATTGAAGGCTTGGCCGACGGTGACCGACTCCATCCCATGCAGCAGGCGTTTATCAGGCACGACGCCTTCCAATGCGGCTATTGCACGCCCGGGCAGATCTGTTCGGCGGTGGGGCTGGTCAACGAGGGGAGGGCGCAGACGAGCGGCCAGATCAGCGAGCTGATGAGTGGCAATCTTTGTCGATGCGGTGCCTACAACAATATCCGTGACGCCATCGAAGAGGCGCTGCCGCAGTGCCAGCCGCAGCAGGGGGATGACCAATGAACCCCTTCCACTACAGCAAACCCGACACCGTGCAGGCGGCCATCGACTTGTCGAGCCCCACATCACACTTCATTGCCGGCGGCACCAACCTGCTGGACCTGATGAAAGAAAACCTCACCCGCCCCGCGCATCTGATCGACATTACCGGTTTGCCCCTGGCGGACCTCAGTGAAACCCCTTCCGGCGGTGTGATGATCGGCGCCCTGGTGAGCAATGCCGACCTGGCCTGGCATCCGTGGATCGAACGGCGTTATCCGCTGTTGTCCCAGGCGATCCTGGCGGGCGCCTCGCCGCAGTTGCGCAACATGGCCAGCACCGGCGGCAACCTGTTGCAGCGCACCCGCTGTTATTACTTCTATGACGCCAATGTGCCATGCAACAAGCGCCGGCCCGGCAGTGGTTGTCCTGCGCGGGACGGCTTGAACCGGATCCACGCGATTTTCGGCGCCAGCGATCACTGCGTTGCGACCCATCCTTCCGACATGTGTGTCGCGCTGGCCGCTCTCGAGGCGGTGGTCCATGTCCTCGGTCGAGGCGGCGCGCGAACCATCGAGTTCGCCGACTTCCACCGCCTGCCTGGCGATGCACCGGAGCGGGACAATCAATTGGCCGATGATGAGTTGATCACCGCCATCGAGTTGCCTGCCGCCGGTTTTGCCGAACACAGCCATTACCTGAAGATTCGCGACAGGGCCTCCTACGCGTTTGCGCTGGTTTCCGTTGCGGCGGCGTTGGAGCTGGATGGGCCGGTCATCCGTCAGGCGCGCCTGGCCCTGGGCGGCGTGGCCCACAAACCCTGGCGCGACCGGGCGGTGGAGAGTGGGCTGGCTGGCCAGACCGTCAGCCGCGAAACCTTCACGGCCGCCGCCGATGCACTGTTGCAGCACGCCGAGCCGTTGGCACACAACGGCTTCAAGGTCAGGCTGGCGCGCCGGGCGATCATTCGCGCCTTGAGCGATGCCGCACTGGGAGGACAAGCCAGATGAATGCTCCGAACAAGCCCATTGGGCAGCCACTGGACCGGGTCGACGGTCTGCTCAAGGTGACAGGCCAGGCCCGTTATGCGGGTGAATACCCCGAAGATGGCTTGCTGCACGGCAGTGTCGTGTCCGGCACCGTCGCCCGTGGCCGTGTGGTACGCATCGATGCCTCCCGAGCCCTGGCGTTGCCCGGCGTGGTCGCGGTGATCGACCATACCAACCGGCCCAAAATCGCCAGCTATGATGAGCCCTATCAGGATGCCGACGCAGCGGACGGTTCGCCGTTCCGGCCGTTGTACAACGACCAGGTGCTCTACAGTGGCCAGCCGCTGGCCCTGGTGGTTGCGGAAAATCTCGAACTGGCCCGTTACGCCGGTTCACTCATTGAAATCGAATATGAAGCCCAAGACCATCAGACCGATCTGACCCTCCTGCAAAACGAAGCCCATCCGGCACCGGCCGAACTGCCTAAGCCCCGTGGGAATTTTCAGGGTGAGTACGCCAGCTCCGCGATCAACGTGGATGTGTCCTATAGCACGCCGGTGGAGCATCACAACCCGATGGAGCCCCACGCCAGCACCGTGTTGTACCAACCTGACGGCAGCCTGCACATCCATGACAAGACCCAGGGCACGCAAAACTGCCAGGCCTACGTGCAAAAAGTGTTCGGGCTCGAGAAAGAGCAGGTGCGCGTATTCGCCGCGTTTGTCGGTGGTGCCTTCGGCTCCGGGCTGAGGCCGCAATATCAACTGCCTCTGGCGGTGATGGCCGCGCTGTCCCTCAAGCGCTCGATACGGGTCAGCCTGACGCGCCAGCAAATGTTCACCTTCGGTTATCGGCCGCGGACCTTCCAGCGCCTGCAATTGGGCGCCGCGGCCAATGGACGGTTGCTGGCCGTGGCGCATACCGCCATCGGCCAGACCTCGCGCTTCGAAGACTTCACCGAGCATGTGGTGGAGTGGAGCGGCATGCTCTATCACTGCGACAACGTGGCGTTGACCTACAAACTGGTGCCGTTGGATGTCTACACGCCGCTGGACATGCGGGCGCCCGGCGCGGCCCTCGGGCTGATCGGCCTGGAGTGCGCCATGGACGAGCTGGCCTGTGCCCTGGCGATCGATCCGCTCCAGTTGCGGTTGATCAACTATGCCGAGCGTAACGAAAACGAAGGCAAGCCCTACTCCAGCAAGGCGCTGCGCGAGTGCTACGCCGAGGGCGCCCGGCGTTTTGGCTGGGACAAGCGCAATCCGGAACCGCGCAGCATGCGCACAGGCCGACAACTGGTGGGCTGGGGCATGGCGGGCGGCGTCTGGGAAGCCATGCAGCAGAAGGCCAGCGCCCAGGCTTCGCTGGGGGCTGATGGCAAGCTGACCGTCAGCAGCGCCACCACGGATATCGGCACTGGCACCTACACGGTCATGACTCAGATCGCCGCCGAGGCGTCAGGGGTTTCCCTGGAAAATGTCAGTTTCATTCTGGGCGATTCGTCCCTGCCTACTGCGCCATTGCAAGGCGGCTCATTCACTGTCTCGTCGGTGGGCACGGCGGTGCAACAGGCGTGTGAAGCCCTGAAGGAAAAACTGCTGGCCGTGGCCCGGCAGACCTGTCCGGCCTTCAGCGGCGCGACCCTTGAGCAGGTGATATTTGCCGATGGTCAGTTGCGCCTGGGCGATGCCTGCGTGTCGTTGGCGGAGCTGGCGCAAAACAGTGGTGAAACGCCGTTACAGGTCCAGGTGACCGCCGAGCCGGACAAGAAGCGCCAGGCCTATGCCACCGCCACGCATTCGGCCGTGTTCGTCGAAGTCTGGGTGGACGAGGACTTGGGGACGGTGAAGGTCAATCGGGTGGTCAGTGCCATTGCGGCAGGACGGGTGATCAACCCGAAAACGGCCCGCAGCCAAATCCTCGGTGGCGTGGTCTGGGGCGTCGGCATGGCCTTGCACGAAGAGACCCTGACCGATCATGCCCTGGGGCGCCACATGAACCACAACCTGGCCGAGTACCATGTACCCGTGAACGCCGACATCGGTGACATCGATGTGGTTTTCGTCGAGGAACAGGACGACATCGTGAATGCACTGGGCTCCAAGGGCGTCGGTGAAATCGGTATCGTCGGCGTGGCGGCGGCCGTGGCCAATGCGATTTATCACGCCACCGGCAAGCGGGTCCGGGATTTCCCCATCACCCTGGATAAGTTGCTTTAGCCTCGTCCACCGGTTCATGCATCCGGTCGCGGTTGGCCAGGGTCGGGAACAGTTTGATCCAGACCCCGGTTACCAACAGCGTACCGACACCGCCCATGACCACCGCCGGCACCGTACCGAACCAGTGGGCGGTCAGGCCGGATTCGAATTCGCCCAGCTGGTTCGATGCGCCGATGAACAGCCCGTTCACCGCGCTGACCCGGCCGCGCATCTCATCCGGTGTTTCCAACTGCACGAAGGACGCACGGATCACCATGCTGATCATGTCTGCCGCGCCCAGCACCACCAGCACCGCCAGGGAAAACCAGAACGATGTGGAGAGGCCGAACGCGATGGTGGCGACGCCGAACACGCCCACGGCGGTGAACATCACCCGGCCCACCTTGCGCTCCACGGCGAACCGCGCCAGCCACAGTGACATCAGCAGCGCACCCACCGCCGGGGCCGAGCGCAACAGGCCCAGGCCCCAGGGGCCGGTGAGAAGAATGTCCTTGGCGAACACCGGCAACAGCGCCGTCGCGCCGCCCAGCAGGACCGCAAACAGATCCAGGGAAATGGCGCCGAGAATGTCCGGGCGACTGCGGATGAAGCGGATCCCGGCCAGCAACGAATCCAGGGTCGCCTTGCCTTTGTTCAGCGGCGTCTGGCGAGCGGGCAGGTTGAGCATCAGGCAGCAGGCAATGAGGTAGAGCACCACGGTCGGTCCGTAGACCCAGACACTGCCGAAGGCATACAGCAGGCCGCCGAGGGCCGGGGCGACGATGGTCGCCGATTGCTGGGCCGATTGGGCGGCGGCCACGGCGCGGGGAAACAGTGTGGCCGGCACGATGCTCGGCAGCAGCGCCTGGGTGGTGGGCATTTCAAAGGAGCGGGCAGCGCCCAGCAGGAAGGCGAGGATAAAGATCATCTCTCGCGTGACGTTGTCGGTGGCGCTGCCGATCACCAGCGCCAGGGCGATCATCGCCTGCAACGACTGGCAGATTGCCGCGACCTTGCGCCGGTCATAACGGTCCGCCACATGCCCGGTGTGCAACATGAACAGCACCCGCGGGGCGAACTCCACCAGCCCGACAAGCCCCAGGTCCAGGACGTTACCGGTCAGTTGATAGAGGTTCCAGCCGATGGCGACGGTGAGCATCTGGAAACCGCTGGCGGTGAATACCCGGGCCAGCCAGAAGGCGATGAAGGGGCGGTGGTGGCGGAGCAGCGTTGGCGCTTGGTTGGGCATCGATGGCGGGTCCAGTGATGAAGGCATCGAGATTATCACCGAGCTGTAACTGGAAGTTGCGACCAGCGAAAAAATTGTTAGCCAGACATCGATCTATGGGTGGAGCAGCGAAGTTCTTGTGGGGGCAAAGCTTGATCGCGATGCTGTTCGAAGTATCCCCCGAGACCGAGGTGCCTGCATCGCGGGCAAGCCTTGCTCCCACAGATTTTTGAGCACAGCCAAGCTGCAACAGCGTTGCCAGCCACTGAGTCAACCTGTCACGCGACAAAAGACCACGCCGTTCATCGGCAGAAATGCGACTACTCTTTGAGCATTGCTTGATCCAGATCAACACCCGTCCGTGGTATTGGCCTGGCGGCCACTTGGCCAGATACCTGCGTTGTGACGGTTTTAAAAAGAACGATTTGAAAGGCATCGCACTCCATATCCGAGGGGGCGTGATGCAGGCCCCACCCGCAGCCGGTTTTACCTGACAGAGGAAGACTTATGTTCGGTTTGGAGGCGCTCGATCTCGCCCGGATCCAGTTCGCATTCACGATCTCGTTCCACATCCTGTTCCCGGCTATCACCATCGGCCTGGCGAGTTACCTGGCGGTGCTCGAAGGCTTGTGGCTCAAGACCCGCGACGATACGTACCGCGATCTGTACCACTTCTGGTCGAAGATATTTGCCGTCAACTTCGGCATGGGGGTGGTGTCCGGGTTGGTGATGGCCTATCAGTTCGGCACCAACTGGAGCCGCTTCTCGGACTTCGCCGGCGCTGTCACCGGGCCGCTCCTGACCTACGAGGTGCTTACGGCGTTCTTCCTCGAAGCGGGCTTCCTCGGCGTGATGTTATTCGGCTGGAGTCGTGTCGGCCGAGGCCTGCACTTCTTTTCCACGGTCATGGTGGCGATCGGCACGCTGATTTCGACGTTCTGGATCCTGTCGTCCAACAGCTGGATGCAGACGCCCCAGGGCTATGAAATCGTCGATGGCCGGGTCATCCCGGTGGATTGGCTGGCGGTGGTCTTCAACCCTTCGTTCCCCTATCGCTTGCTGCACATGTCCACCGCGGCGTTTGTCGCCACGGCGTTCTTTGTCGGCTCATCGGCGGCCTGGCATTTGCTGCGTGGACGCGACAACCCGGCCATCCGCCGCATGCTGTCGATGGCGATGTGGATGGCCTTGGTGGTGGCGCCGATACAGGCGGTCATCGGCGACTTCCACGGCCTCAACACCCTCAAGCATCAGCCGGCGAAGATCGCGGCCATTGAAGGCCACTGGGAAAACGTCGGCAACGAGCCCACGCCGCTGATCCTGTTCGGCCTGCCGGACATGAAGGCGGAGAAGACCCGCTTTGCCGTGGAAATTCCCTACCTGGGCAGCCTGATCCTGACCCACAGCCTGGACAAGCAGGTACCGGCCCTCAAGGAGTTCCCGCCGGAGGACCGACCGAATTCGACCATCGTGTTCTGGTCGTTCCGGGTCATGGTGGGCCTGGGGCTGCTGATGATTTTCACCGGCTTGTGCAGCCTCTGGCTGCGCCGCAACGACCGACTCTATCAATCGCGGCCGTTCCTCCACCTGGTGCTGTGGATGGGCCCGTCCGGCCTGGTCGCGATCCTGGCCGGCTGGTTCACCACCGAGATCGGTCGCCAGCCGTGGGTGGTCTACGGCCTGATGCGCACGGCCGATGCGTCGTCCGGGCACAGCTTCGCGCAGATGAGCATCACCCTGGTGTTGTTCGTCGTGGTCTATTTCGCGCTGTTCGGTGCCGGCCTGAGTTACATGATGCGCCTGGTGCGCAAGGGGCCGGTGGCCCACGAGGCCGAGCCGACCGATGGCGGCCCGGGCCAGAAACGTACCCCGGCGCGACCATTGTCGGCCGCCAACGAGGGCGACGAAGAGATGGACCACAACGACCGCTCGAACAAGGGGAATTGAGTCATGGGTATTGATCTTCCGCTGATCTGGGCCGTGGTCATCATCTTCGGCATCATGATGTACGTGATCATGGACGGTTTCGACCTGGGGATCGGCATTCTCTTCCCCTTCATCAAGGGCGAGCGCGACCGTGACGTGATGATGAATACCGTGGCGCCGGTCTGGGACGGTAATGAAACCTGGCTGGTGCTGGGCGGTGCCGGTCTGTTCGGGGCGTTTCCGCTGGCGTACTCGGTGGTGCTGTCGGCGCTGTACCTGCCGTTGATCCTGATGCTCATCGGCCTGATTTTTCGCGGTGTCGCCTTCGAGTTCCGCTTCAAGGCCAAGGCCGAGAAGCGGCATCTGTGGGACAAGGCATTCATTGGTGGATCGCTGACGGCCACGTTCTTCCAGGGCGTGGCGCTGGGCGCGTTCATCGACGGGTTCCAGGTGGTCAATCGCCAGTTCGCCGGCGGTTCCCTGGACTGGTTCACGCCGTTCACGATGTTCTGTGGCCTGGCCTTGATCGCAGCCTACGCCTTGCTCGGGTGTACCTGGCTGATCATGAAGACCGAGGGCAAATTGCAGCAGCAGATGCATGACCTCGCCCGCCCGCTGGCGTTCGTGGTGCTCGCGGTGATCGGCATCGTCAGCCTCTGGACACCGCTGGCCCACGCCGATATCGCCGCGCGCTGGTTCACCCTGCCGAATCTGTTCTGGTTCCTGCCGGTGCCGATCCTGGTACTGGTGACCATGTACGGATTATTCCGCGCGGTCGCCCGCAATGCGCACTACACGCCGTTCATCCTGACGCTGGTGCTGATATTCCTCGGCTACAGCGGCTTGGGTATCAGCCTGTGGCCGAACATCGTGCCGCCGTCCATCTCGATCTGGGACGCCGCCTCACCGCCCCAGAGCCAGGGGTTCATGCTGGTGGGCACGCTGTTCATCATCCCATTGATCCTGGTGTACACCTTCTGGAGCTACTACGTGTTCCGGGGCAAGGTGACCCATGACGACGGTTACCATTGATCCAGCTGCGGGGGGTGTTGAGATGGCCAAGCCGGACTTGAAAGATATCGAAGCCGCCGAACGCAAGCCGCTCTGGCAGCGTCTCGGTTGGCTGGCGGGAATCTGGGTGGGCAGTGTGCTGGCACTGTTCATTGTCGCCAGCCTGATGCGGATGTTCATGAATGCCGCAGGCCTGACCACTCATTGATAGGCCGCAGGGGCAACTCTGCCCCCACCGCGCCAGTTATTTCCGAGCCTTGAGAATCACGAATTTCGGGGTGGCAGCCACTTGCTCGACACTGCGGAACAGCCGCGCCAGTTTGCTGTGATAGCCCAGGTGCCGGTTGCCGACGATGTACAGCGCGCCGCCGACCACCAGTGCTTCACGGGCTTGCTGGAACATCCGCCAGGCGAGGAAATCGCCCACCACCTGCTGTTGATGGAACGGAGGGTTGCACAGCACCACGTCCAGCGATTGCGCTTGCTGTCCGGCCAGACCGTCGGCGGCCCGTACGGTGACCTCGCGCTCGCCCAAGGCGGCTCGCCAGTTCTCGGTGGCCGATTGCACAGCCATGAAGGATTCGTCCACCAATGTATAGCGGGCTTCGGGGTTGCGCAGGGCGCTGGCAATGGCCAGCACGCCGTTGCCGCAGCCCAGGTCCGCGACCTGAGCTGTCCCCAGGTTGGCTGGCAGATGCGGCAGGAACGCTCGGGTGCCGATGTCCAGTCCTTCACGGCAGAACACATTGGCGTGGTTGAGCAATTCGATCTTCGGCTCATCCAGCGAGTAGCGGGTGGGGTAGGGCGATACCTGGGGGGCTGACGAGACGGTTTGCGACGTGGCGATCAACAGGCGCGCCTTTTTCACCGCCAGTGAGGCCTGCACCGGGCCGACGTAACGCTCCAACAGGTCGCCGGCAGCCCGGGGCAGGTGCTTGATCATCGCGCCCGCAACCACTTGGGCGCCGGGGGCCAGTTGGCCTTGCAGGCGAATCAATTGTTCTTCCAGCAGGGCCAGGGTCTTCGGCACTTTGATCAGGACGTGGTCGAAGGGCCCGGTCAACGGTTCGCTGGCCGGCAACGTCGGCACCGCATCGAAGGGACGTCCGTTGCGGACCAGGTTCTTCTGCAACGCTTGCAGGGCCAGGAACGAGTCGCTGCTGCTGATCACCTCAACCTGACCGGCCAGGCTGGCGGCGAGGGCGCCGAAACCGTCATTGAGCACCAGGACCCGGGTGCTTGCAGTCGGTTGTTGCTCGGCCAGATGGGCGAGCAGGTACTCATCGGCTGCATCGAAGGCTTGCAGCGGTTCGTTCGGCTGTTCGGGTTGGCGGATCAGATCGAGTTGAGCGAAGGGACTGGCAAGCAAAGGCATGGTTGGGACTCTGGCAATCGACGAATGTCCCGCTGCCCTGAGGCAGGTGTTTCAGCGGGGCCGCCTGAATGAACTGCGTCGGGTACTGAGGGCGACATCATTCAAGTGGGGCCGTGATGGTACTTTTTTTTGCTGCGCATTACCCGAGGGTTTTCAACGTCGAGGAGGGCTGGCCGTATCAGATCACATGGATGTGAGCCGCCTTGGCCACGGCTGAAATCTTATTGCTGACGTTCAGCTTTCGCATGCAACTGCAGACATGGAAGTTCACCGTACGTTCGGAAAGACACAAGATCCTGCCGACCTCCGATGCGGTCTTCCCTTCGGCTGACCATCTCAGTACTTCGATTTCCCTCGGCGACAAGTGGCACTTTTGCGTGGGTGCCGTGGTGTCTGCCATTTTCTTGCTCGCCAGTGCATGCAATCTTTGACTGGCGAAAATGGCATAGCCGAGGTTTCCATAATGCTCCTCGATATCGATAGGGCAGTGAGTCCGAGCGAGGCTGAACAGACTGCAATAGCCCCCGTGCTCATCATGAACGGCTTGTGTCCAACCATATCTGAGACCTTGTCGATTCAGCTCAAGCCATAACTTGGGTGCCTGGGCGAAAAGGCTCTCATCCCAAAGGATGGGAAGAGGAGATTGATTGCAGTGTGCTACTACTGGATCGCAGGAGGCGTAACCATTCTGTTCATATAGCCTGTCCCACCCATAGGGGTAGTTATTCAGGTTCACCTTGCTGGCATGTTTATCCGGGTTGCCGAGATAAGATGCAAATGCGCAAAATTCAAATCCTTGATTATTAAAGAAATTCAGGACCAGACGATAGGCTGTCTGCAGGTCTTTTTCGCAGGATAACTTCCTTAACTGTAAGTCCTTCCACTTGTCCATCGTCTTCTCCTGGATTGACGTTCAACTACGTGGATCCAATCTGGTGCGAAAACACAGTGTAGGACTTTTCCTACGCGATAGTTAGAATTTTTAATTTCACTGAGTTCAGGTGGTATTTAAGAAAATACACTTAGGCGTTTATTCTGTTACAAGGTTTTTATATTTGTATAACTTTGGTAGATGTTCCAAAGAGGTGGTGGTGCAGTTGTAATTAAAATGCCATTACTCATTGTCGGTGGTTAAGACGCTCACTTTGCGGGAGACTGTGAGCCTCGTTCCATTGGAGTGGCTCATGACCGACAGCGCAGAGAATTTCACCCGTCAAACCCTGCTGGACGTGCAGCCATTGACCTCCCATCTGTTTACCTTGCGTGTCTCCCGGGACCGTGGCTTTCGTTTCCGGGCGGGCCAGTTCGCCCGGTTGGGGGTGGTCAAGGCGGACGGTGACACCGTTTGGCGGGCCTATTCCATGGTGTCCTCGCCGTTCGACGAGTTTCTCGAATTTTTTTCCATCGTCGTTCCGGATGGCGAGTTCACCAGTGAACTCAGCCGCTTGAAACCGGACGACAGCCTGTTGGTGGATCGCCAGGCATTTGGTTACCTGACGCTGGACCGCTTCGTTGACGGACGGGATTTATGGCTGCTGTCCACCGGCACGGGGGTGGCGCCGTTTCTTTCGATCCTCCAGGATTTCGAGGTGTGGGAAAGATTCGAGCGGATCATCCTCGTGTACAGCGTCCGCGAGGCCAAGGAGCTGGCGTATCAGGAGCTGATCGACGGGCTGGGCCGGCGCGATTACCTGGTCGAGCATGCCCATAAGTTCCGGTTCATCCCGACCGTGACCCGAGAACAGCATCCCGGGGCACTGAACGGACGCATCACGACGTTGCTTGAAAGTGGCGAGCTGGAGCGAGCGGCCGGAGTCGCTCTGACACCGGAGCATTCCCGGGTCATGTTGTGCGGCAATCCGCAGATGATCGACGACACGCGCAAGCTGCTCAAGGCCAGGGGCCTGCAACTGAGCCTTTCCCGGCGGCCGGGCCAGGTGGCGGTGGAAAACTATTGGTAGGCCTCATGGCGCCGAGCCAGGCACCCATCCTGTGGCGAGGGAGCTTGCTCCCGCTGGGCTGCGCAGCAGCCCCAAATCAGGGCTGCTCGATGCACAGCGTTCAGCGGCGAACCACTCCAGCAAAGACCGCTCAGGACCTTTCGTTCTGGGCCTTGAGCAGATCGCGAATCTCGCTCAGCAGCAATTCTTCCTTGCTCGGAACCGGTGGCGCACTCGGGGCTACGGCCTCTTCACGCTTGAGACGGTTGATCGCCTTGACGCCCATGAAGATGGCGAACGCGACGATGATGAAATCGATGGTGCTCTGGATGAATTTGCCGTAGGCCAGTACCACCGCCGGTGCGTCACCTTGGGCAGCCTTGAGGGTGATGGCCAGGTCACTGAAGTCTACCCCGCCAATCAGCAGGCCGATCGGAGGCATGACCACGTCGCCAACAAACGACGAAACGATTTTGCCGAAAGCGGCCCCAATGATGATCCCGACGGCCATGTCGACGACATTGCCTTTGACCGCGAAGGCCTTGAACTCGCTTAGCACGCCCATGAGTTGTTCCTTGTGACAGATGAGTTTGAATGGCAGTGTAATTCAGCCAGATGCGTTCCGCTCGACACGTCTACTTACAAAGCTCCCAACGATCGACCTGACGTTCCTCTAAAAGTTTACAAAGTGCCATCAATCGCGCGTGATACGCGGTTTCAAGCGGACTCCCTACAACGTTTTTTCTATCAACGCGGTATGGCATTTCTATTTAGGTTTTGCTTTTTCGAGCACTAGCCTCTGACAAGCGCACATGGATGCGCTCTATAACATCAGAGGAAATTCTATGAACACTTCCCTTGGCGGCGGGACTTTTCCCCAACGTCGCGCCCTTTTTATGCTGACCGCTGGCCTGCTGTCCTTTTCCGTCAATGCGGCCACCCTGACCCGCGACAACGGAGCGGCCGTTGGCGACAACCAGAACTCGCAGACGGCAGGTCCCAACGGGCCGACCTTGTTGCAGGACGTGCAACTGATCCAGAAACTCCAGCGTTTCGACCGTGAGCGTATCCCCGAGCGTGTGGTGCATGCCCGTGGCACTGGCGCTCATGGCACGTTCACGGTGTCCAATGACCTCAGTGACTTGACCAAGGCAAAAGTCTTTGCAGCAGGGCAGGCCACTCCTGTGTTCGTGCGTTTTTCTGCCGTGGTGCATGGCAATCATTCGCCGGAAACCCTGCGTGACCCCCGTGGCTTTGCCACCAAGTTCTATACGGCCGATGGCAACTGGGACCTGGTGGGGAACAACTTCCCGACCTTTTTCATTCGCGATGCCATCAAGTTTCCGGACATGGTCCATGCGTTCAAACCCGATCCACGGACCAACCTGGACGACGATTCACGTCGTTTCGACTTCTTCTCCCATGTACCCGAGGCAACGCGAACTCTGACCGAGCTGTATTCCAACTCCGGTACTCCGGCCAGTTACCGTGAAATGGACGGTAATGGCGTGCATGCCTACAAGTTGGTGAATGCCAAGGGCGAAGTCCATTACGTCAAGTTCCATTGGAAAAGTCTGCAGGGCCTGAAGAATCTCGATCCGAAAGAAGTTGTGAAGGTTCAAGGGCAGGATTACAGCCATATGACCAACGACTTGGTCAGTCATATCAATAAGGGCGACTTTCCGAAGTGGGATTTGTATGTCCAGGTCCTGAATCCGCAGGACTTGTCCAAGTTCGATTTCGACCCGCTGGATGCAACCAAGATCTGGCCGGGCGTGCCTGAGCGTAAAGTCGGGCAAATGGTCTTGAACCGCAATCCGGCCAATGTCTTCCAGGAAACCGAACAGGTCGCGATGGCACCGGCCAATCTGGTCCCGGGCATCGAACCTTCGGAGGATCGTCTGTTGCAAGGCCGGGTGTTCTCCTACGCCGATACGCAAATGTACCGGATAGGCGCCAATGCCCTGCAACTGCCGATCAACGCCCCCAAGGTAGCGGTGAACACCGGTAACCAGGATGGCGCGATGAATCCGGGGAGCACCAGCACCGGGGTGAACTACCAGCCGAGCCGCCTGATGCCCCGCGAGGAGCTGCAGTCGGCGCGCTACAGCCAGACCGCGCTGAGCGGCAACACCCAGCAGGCGAAGATCCAGCGTGAGCAGAACTTCAAGCAGGCCGGCGACCTGTACCGCTCGTTCAACCAGAAGGAACGCAATGACCTGATCGAAAGCTTCGGTGGGTCGCTGGCGACCACCGATGACGAGAGCAAGCACATCATTCTGTCGTTCCTCTACAAGGCCGACCCGGAATACGGCACCGGCGTGGCCCGTGTCGCCAAGGGTGACCTGGCCCGCGTCAAGGCCCTGGCGGAAAAACTGACCGACTGATCTATAGGTCAGGTACATGCCCTGTGGGGGCAAGGTTTGCTCCCACAGTCTTGTGTCAAAAGGAGGCACCGTGATGCGTTATTTCCTGTGTTCGCTGCTCGCCACCTGGTCATTGGCCGCGTTGGCCGATCAGTCCCTGCCGACCGACCCGGCAGCTGTACAAGAAGAGTTGCAAAGTTATTATTTCGACGCCGCCCGTCGGGGTGATGTGGCTATGCTCGATGCCTTTATCGACGCTCATTATTCGCTCGATACCCAGGACGAGAAGGGCTACACCGCCCTGATCCTGGCGGCTTATCACGGCCACGGCCCTGCGGTGGAGCGGCTGTTGGCCGCGGGGGCCGATGCTTGTGTCCAGGACAAGCGCGGCAACACGGCGCTGATGGGCGCCATTTTCAAGGGCGAGGTGCAGATTGCCCGACGTTTGCTGTCCACCGATTGCAGCCCTGACCAGCGTAATGGCGCCGGGCAGACCGCCGCGATGTACGCCGGCCTGTTCAAACGTGTCGAACTGCTCGATGCCTTGAAGGCCAAGGGGGCCGACATGGACGCTGCGGACCCGTTGGGCAATACGGCGGCGAATCTGGCCAGCGGTGAAATCAGAATGCCGGCCCCGCGCTGACCCTCGCCTGGGCTATCATCGCGGTTTTTCTTCCGGAGTTCAGATGGCCAAGGCAAAGCGCATGTACGGCTGCACCGAGTGCGGCTCGACCTTTCCCAAATGGGCCGGCCAGTGCGGTGAGTGCGGCGCCTGGAACACCTTGACCGAAACCATGGTGGAGAGTGGCGGTGCCGCGGCGCCCACCGGACGCACCGGGTGGGCCGGCCAGCAGGCGCAGATCAAGACCCTGGCGGAAGTCAGCGTCGAGGAAATCCCACGATTTTCCACCGCGTCCGGTGAACTGGACCGCGTGTTGGGGGGCGGTCTGGTGGACGGCTCGGTGGTCCTGATCGGCGGTGACCCAGGGATCGGCAAGTCCACCATCCTGCTGCAAACCTTGTGCAACATCGCCACACGCATGCCGGCGCTGTATGTCACTGGCGAAGAGTCCCAGCAACAAGTCGCCATGCGCGCCCGCCGCCTGGGGCTGCCCCAGGATCAGTTGCGGGTCATGACCGAGACCTGTATCGAAACCATCATCGCCACGGCGCGCCTGGAAAAGCCCAAGGTGATGGTGATCGACTCGATCCAGACGATTTTCACCGAGCAGTTGCAATCGGCGCCGGGTGGTGTGTCCCAGGTCCGCGAAAGCGCGGCGCTGCTGGTGCGTTACGCCAAGCAGAGCGGCACGGCGATCTTCCTGGTAGGCCACGTCACCAAGGAAGGCGCGCTGGCGGGGCCGCGAGTGCTGGAGCACATGGTCGATACCGTGCTGTATTTCGAGGGCGAGTCCGATGGTCGCCTGCGTTTGTTGCGGGCGGTGAAGAACCGCTTCGGCGCCGTGAACGAGCTGGGTGTGTTCGGCATGACCGACAGGGGCCTGAAAGAAGTCTCCAATCCTTCTGCGATCTTTCTGACGCGTGCCCAGGAAGAAGTACCGGGCAGCGTGGTCATGGCAACCTGGGAAGGCACTCGACCGATGTTGGTGGAGGTGCAGGCTCTGGTGGATGACAGCCACCTGGCGAATCCGCGTCGCGTCACCCTGGGGCTGGATCAGAACCGGCTCGCCATGTTGCTGGCCGTGCTGCATCGACACGGGGGGATTCCTACCCACGACCAGGACGTTTTCCTCAACGTGGTGGGCGGGGTGAAGGTGTTGGAAACCGCCTCCGACCTGGCGTTGATGGCGGCGGTCATGTCCAGCCTGCGCAATCGACCGTTGCCCCATGATCTGCTGGTGTTCGGTGAAGTCGGCCTGTCGGGCGAAGTCCGACCGGTGCCCAGCGGGCAGGAACGACTCAAGGAGGCGGCCAAACATGGTTTCAAACGCGCCATCGTGCCCAAGGGCAACGCGCCGAAGGAAGCACCGGCAGGTTTGCGGATCATTGCCGTGACGCGTTTGGAACAGGCGCTGGATGCGTTGTTCGAGTAACCGGTTGGCTGCGAACCTGTCAGATCTGGATCAACGCCGCCAACTCCCGCTCCAGCTCATCGGGATCGGCCAGGTTCAACTCCACCAGCCGACGCAGATGCGCGATGGAGTCCAGGTCGATATGTTCGCAGACAAACCCCAGATGGCCGTTGTCGTCGTGGGCGAGCCGAACCTCCATTTTCACCTCGACGTCCTTGCCCAGATGGATATCGGCTTTGAAGGGCTCCTCGGGGTTGCCGAGCCACGGCTCGGGCTTTTCGATCAGCAAGCCTTTCAGGGACAGGTCCAGCAGTTTTACTGGCCAGATGTATTGGCCCTGGCTCAGTTCGGTCCTGGCATGAAACTCGATTCGTACGAAGCGGCGGCGTTCGCTCATTGCCCAATCCCTCTGAAGATTCACTGACTATAGACCCAGCTGAGGCGTCGTCGTCACCGTTCGACCGGTGACAGACGAATGTCGGGTATGGCCTTTGCTGTCGTTAGAGCTAAACTTTGGTTGCTGTCTTTCTTGTCCACCCCTGGCTGGAATAAAAAAATGAAAAACAATAATAGCCTGCTACGCCATCTGCCCTGGCTACTGCTGGCCGTCGTAGGCGCGTGCGCCCTGGGCGTAGTGGCCTTGCGCCGAGGCGAGGCGATCAACGCCCTCTGGATCGTCGTCGCGGCCGTGGCCATCTACCTGGTCGCCTACCGCTACTACAGCCTCTTCATCGCCAACAACGTGATGCAACTCGATGCGCGCCGGGCCACGCCTGCCGTGCTCA
>NZ_NOIN01000014.1 GCF_014596565.1 Pseudomonas sp. PSB18
AAAGCCTCAACAACAGCGGCAAGAGCGTGATCGCCAGCCGCAACCTGACGGCCAACGTGGCGCAAACCCTGAACAACCAGGGCGGGACCCTGAGCGCCGGGCAGGCCTCGACTGTCAAAGCCGGGACTCTGGATAACCAGAACAATGGCCGAGTACTGAGCAGCAACACGCTGAGCGTCAGCGCCGACACACTGCTCAACACCCAGGGCACCGTCAGCAGCAATGGCAACCTCACGGCGAATATCGAGCAGTTGAATAATAACAGTGGCCAACTCAGCAGCCTGGGCAACGTCACGGTGCACGTCACTTCGCTGGATAACGTGGCGGGCTTGGTGGCGGTCGGTCAGGTGCTGGACATCAATGCCAGCGGCCAGGTTAACAACCAGAATGGGCGCCTCAGCGCAAGCAAGGGTGTTCAACTGACGGCCGCTTCGCTGGATAACACTGCTGGACGTTTGCTCACGGACGGCGCGCTCACCGCCAGCATTTCGGCGCAGTTGCTCAACCAGGCTGGATTGCTGTCATCGGCCGGGCTGCTGAGCGTCAATGCGGGGAATCTGGACAATCGCCAGGGATCTCTTTATGCCCAGCAAGGCTTGGACGTGAGGCTGAGCGGGCAATTGCTCAACGCTCAGGGCAGCTTGAAAAGTGACGCCACGGGTAGTGTCAAAGCGGCGGGGATGAATAACGACGTTGGTCAGATCTCCAGTGTCGGTGCCTTGAACGTCGACAGCACTGCGAACCTGAGCAACCTGGGCGGCAGTGTGATCAGCAGTGATAGGCTGGTCTTGAACGCGGGGCAGGTTAATAACGCCAATGGTCGCATCGCCAGCGCGAAGGCCCTGAATGCCACCGTGACCGGCCTGGATCAACGCAACGGCCAGCTCTTCAGCAATACCAGCGTTTCTCTCGATCTCAGCCATGGGCAATTGAATAACCAGGGTGGGCTGATCAACGCCCCCGGCAGCTTGTTGTTGAAGAACCTGGGTGCAGTCAACAACCGCGACGGTGAGATATCCAGCGATGCGGCGTTCAGTCTGATCGCCACAAGCCTGGATAACAGTGCAGGCTCGATCATCAGCCAGCAAAGCCTCAACCTGGTTGTTGCTCAGGTATTGAACAACGCCAAAGGCCTGGTCTCGGCCAAGGGCCTTGAGCTGCACGCGGCCAGCCTGGACAACAGCGCTGGCAACCTGAGCAGCGACGCAGACCTGAGCATGAGTGTCGACGGAACGCTGATTAACCTCAGTGGCCAGATGTCCAGTGCAGGCCTGACCCGCCTCAACGCGATGGCATTGGATAACGGCAACGGCCAGATCCTCGGCGACAAGGCCTTGAGCATCACCTTGGGCGGCGCTCTGGACAACCGCAAGGGCGTGCTCGGTTCGGCTGAAGCCGTGGATATCACCGCGGCCAGCCTGAATAACAGCAACGGCGGGCAGTTGATCAGCGACGGTACCCTGACCGCACGCATAAGAGGTTTGTTGGACAATCAGAACCTGGGTGAAGTGGCCGCCAAGGGCGCGGTGGATCTACAAGCCGCTGCGCTCGACAACCGTGGTGCACGCATCCGCGCCGACAAGGCGTTGCAGTTGACGGTCGATCAGCTGGATAACCGAAACAGCGGCGTCATCACGGGCAAGATCAGCCTCAACGTCGAAGGCTCGCACCTGGATAACAGCGGTGGCTTGCTGACGAGCGTCGGTCCGCTGACCCTGAAGGTCGGCGAAGTGCAGAACGGCCTCGGTCGTATTTCCAGCCAAAGTGATTTGACCGCCGTGATCGGTGCCCTGCAACAGCAGGGCGGCGAGCTGATAGCCCAGGGTAATTTGAGCTTGACCGGCAACACGCTTGATAACCGCAACGGTGGCCTGGTCGGCACCACAAAAGCGCTGGACCTGCACGTTGGGCAGATCGATAACCGCGCGGGGGAGATATCCGGTGCGCTTGGTTTGAAAGTCGGCGGACAGCGGCTCGATAACAGCGATGGCGGCAAACTCATCGCCGGCACTGATCTTGAGCTGAAAGTCGCCCAACTGATCAACCAGAACAGCGGGCTGATTCACGCCCAAGGCAGCATGATGCTGCGCGGCGACACGCTGGACAATACGGGCGGTGCGCTCAACAGCCTCAACGGTCTGGTGATTACCCTCGATAACGCTCTGTTGAACGGCGAGGGGCTGATCAACAGCGAAGGCGAGTTGACCGTGAACGCGGGCACGATCGATAACACAGCCGGTGGCTTGAGCAGCGCCGCTGCATTGTCGATTGTCAGCAACGGTGGGCTGATCAACCAGGACGGCTCCATCAGCACCGATGCCGCTCTGACCCTCAAAAGCACTCAACTGGACAACAGCCTGAACGGTCTGGTCTCGGGCAAGACCGCGGCCCAGGTCACCACCGGCGCTTTCGACAACAGCCAAGGTGGACGCCTGACCTCGGGCGGTACGCTCACGGTTACCGCTGCCAAGGTGAACAACGCTGCCGGTCGTATCGCCAGCAGCCAAGCCCTGACCGCCTCCGTTACCGGGCTGGATCAACAGCAAGGGGAATTGTTCAGCAACACCAACCTGAGCCTGGACATGAACCAGGGCCAATTGAACAACCAGGGCGGTCTGATCAATGCGTCGGGTACGCTCCTGCTGAGCAATCTCAAGGACGTTAACAATCAGAACGGTGAAATTTCCAGTCGGCAAGCGTTCACCCTGGCCGCGCGTTATCTCGATAACGGCGGCGGCAAGTTGCTGAGCAATCAAGGGCTGGTGCTGAAGACTGCGCAACCGCTGAACAACGCCCGAGGAGTGATTTCGGCGGCGTCGCTGGACAGCCGAAGCGCCAGCCTGGACAACAGCGACGGCCTGATCAGCAGCCTTGGTCAACTCGACCTGACGGTCGATTCCACAGTCGACAACCAGCGCGGCTCGGTGGTCGCCGACGGTGCATTGTTACTGGCGGCAGATCGCCTGGACAACCGTGCCGGGAGCATTGCGGGCAAAGCTGGGCTCCAGGCCACGGTCGGTACCATGGATAACCGCCAAGGAACGTTGGTCAGCGCTGACGCCTTGAAGCTAGAGGCGGCCAGCCTCGACAATCGCCAGGCCGGTCTGGTGGGCGCAACTAAAGCGTTGGAAATCGACGTCGATCATCTCGACAACCGTGGCGGTGAGTTGTCGGGTAACGGCGACGTTACGTTGCTCAGCCAGAACCTCGACAACAGCGATCGCGGCCAGGTTCTCGCCGGACAGGCGCTGAAGCTGACCGTGGACACATTGCTCAACCGTAGCAAGGGCTTGCTCAGTGCCAAGACCGAGTTGAGGCTCGATGGCGGCTCCCTGGACAACAGCGGCGGTTATCTGGTCAGCCAGCAGAATCAGCGCATGACCCTGAGCCGCGACCTGGTCAACAATCAAGGCCAGCTCAGCAGCGAAGGTGCGCTGAGTGTCAACGTGGCCAACCTGACCAACACCGGCGGCAGCTTGTCCAGCGCTGGCGACCTCACTGTGAACAGCCAGGGACGTCTCGACAACCTGGGCGGCGAACTGGTCACCGACAACGCGTTGTTGCTCACCAGTACGGCGCTGGATAACCGCCAACAGGGCAATATCAGCGGCAAAGGCGCAGTGAGTGTCACCACCGGCGCCTTCAACAACAGTCAGGATGGGCGTCTCAACAGCGGCTCCACACTGAATCTCAAGGCTGCCCAAGTCACTAACCAAGACGGTGGGCGCATCGGCAGTCAAGACGCGTTGACCGCCTCGGTTGCCGGTCTTGATCAGCAGGGCGGCAAGTTGTTCAGCAACACCTCGCTGAGCCTGGACATGAACAACGGCCAGCTCAACAACCAGAACGGCTTGATCAACGCGCCCGGTACGCTGCTGTTGAAAAACCTCAGCGGCGTGGACAACCGGGGCGGTGAGATCTCCAGCGGCCAAGCCTTTACCCTTGCGGCGCAAAACCTCGACAACGATAACGGCCGGGTGCTGAGCAGTCAGGGCTTGACTCTGCGCATCGCCCAGGCGCTGAACAACGTCAGAGGCATGATCGGTGCGGCAACCCTGGATGCCCAGGCACAAAGCCTGAATAACAACGGTGGCACGTTCACCAGCCGCGGTAATCTTGATCTGACAATCGATAACCAGCTGGATAACCAGGCCCAGGGCCTTATCAGCGCCGCGCAATTGCTCACGCTCAACAGCGGGGACCTGAATAACCAAGGCGGCAGTCTGTTGGCGGGCGGTGCGTTGGTCCTCAATGCCATGGCGCTGAACAACAGCGTCAACGGCCTGATCAATGCTCAGGGTGACCTGACCCTCACTGCCGATTCGCTGGACTCCAGTGCTGGGGGCGAGGTGTCAGCCAAGGGTGACGTGAATCTCACGCTCTCGGCGCTGACTCAGGAGGGCGGTCGACTGCTGGGCGAGAAAGCCGTCACGCTGAACCTCGGTGGCAGCGATCTGAACAACCGCAATGGCCTGATCACCACCAAAGGCCCGCTGACCCTCAACGGCTTGCGCAACCTGAACAACCAGGGCGGTGAAATCTCCAGCAGCGAGAGCTTCGGCCTGCGCGGCCAGACACTCGATAACAGCGGCGGCAAGCTGATCAGCAGTCAGAACCTGAGCCTCGATGGTACTGCGCTGGTCAACCAGAACGGCTTGATCTCCGGGTGGCAAGGCCTGCTGGTCAACGGCGCCAGCCTGGACAACCGCAACAACGGTACGCTGTCCAGCCGCAACGGTAACTTGAATCTCTCTCTGCTGGGCAACCTGCTCAACAGCAATGGCGGCGCACTGGTGAGCCAGGGCAGTCTGGGCGTACTCGCTGTTTCGGTGGACAACAGTCAGCAGGGCATCCTCAGCAGTGCTGGGGCGCAGAACCTCAATCTCAGCGGTGCCCTCGATAACGGCCAGGGCGGTCTAATCGACAGCGGTGCCGGCCTGACCATCAAAACCACGACCATGAATAATGCCGGCGGTTCGGTCAATGCCCAGCAGACACTGACCCTCAACACCTCCGACCTGAACAACAGCCTGGGTGGCCTGATCGGTAATGCAGCGGTCAACCTGAACCTCAATGGCGTCCTCGACAACAGCGGCGCCAAGCTCGCCAGCGGCGGGCCGTTGAGCGTTCAAGGCGCGACGACAATCAACAACCAGGGCGGCCAAATTGCCAGCCAGGGCTTGCTGACTTTGCTCACCGCTGGCCTGGACAACCGCAATCGCGGCACCGTTGCGGCCAATGATCAACTTACCCTGACCGCCACGGGCACGGTGCAAAACGACGCCGATGGCTTGATCTACAGCCAGAACGGCGGCGTGCAGATCGACGCCGCCAGCCTCACCAACGGCAAGGGCACGGTGCAGAGCCAGGGCGCCATAACCCTGACCGTCACCAACGACATCGACAACCAGAGCGGTCGCCTCCAGGCCAAGGCCGGTGACCTGATGGTCGTCGCCCGCAACCTGGACAACCGTGGCGGCGTGCTCGCCAGCCTGCAAGGTTTGCTCACCACCCAACTGAGCGGTGTGCTGAAGAACGGCTACGACCTGAACAACAACCGCCTGGGCGGCATCACCCAGGCCCAGCGCCTGAACCTCATTGCCCTGGGTGGCCTCGACAACTACGGCGGGCGAATCTCGGCACAGACCGGCGATGCCATTGTCAGCGCCCGCAACTTCGACAACCGCAACGGTGGGCTCTACGCGAAGGGCAAGGTCAGCGTTACCGCCAACGATTTCGACAACAGTGGCGACAATCACGGCCAGATCGCCGGTAGCCAGATCGATCTGAATCTGACCGGGGCGCTGAACAACCGCCTGGGCATCATCGAGAGCGACAGCACCCTGGCGATCAGAGCGGCGAGCGTTGATAACCAGACGGGGCAGTTGCGTGCATTGGGTACCGGCGGCAAGACCGATTTCCAGATCGGCGGCCTGTTTGACAACCGCAACGGCAAGGTAGAAACCGCCAACAGCGACCTGATCCTCAACGCCGCAAGCTTCCAGAACCTGGGCGGTAGCCTGTTGCATGTCGGCAGCGGTACCTTCGATATTTCCACGGCCAACATCACCAACGCCGGCGGCAGCCTTGTCACCCGCGGGGGACTGACGCTCACGGCAGACAACTGGACCAACAGCAGTGTGATCCAGGCAGGGCGGCTGACCGTCAACGTCAACAACCTGACCCAGACCAGCACCGGGCAGTTGCTGGCGTCCACCAGCCTGGTGGGCAACGGGGGTAACTGGACCAACGATGGTCTGATCGCCAGCGATGGCTCCATCAGCCTTGCGTTGGGGGGCAGCTATGGGGGCAATGGGCGGCTGTCGAGCCTCGGGGGGATAGACCTGAGTGCGGCGCAACTGAACCTGAATGCTTCTTCCAGCATCGCCGGTGGGGATGACTCCACTGTAAGGGTAAGCGGACAACTGGCCAACGCCGGACGCCTGACTTCAGACGACGACTTGACGGTGGAGGCCGGTAGCCTTGTCAACTACGGCACTCTGGGGTCAGCGCTGAACCTCGTGTTGAAAACACCGTCGTTGCTCAATGATCGTGGCCTGATCTTCAGTGGCGCGGACATGACTCTTAAAGCCGCTGAAGTGACCAATCGGAACGGTAACCTGTATGGACTTGGCGATGTCGTGATCGGTGGTTACGGCGCCGCCGCGCGCGCTGCCGATGTCCGCAATATTGCCGGTGCAATGGAAAGCGGTGGCACCTTCACGATCAACGCTGATGTGTTCCAGAACCGTACCGAAGGAGACGTCGCCTCGGGTGGACGCAAGTTGCTGTCAGGCTTTATCGCCAACATTTGTAACGACTGCCGAGGGGACTACTACACCTTCACAGTGGCGCTTCGTGAGGTTTTCGAGAGTATCGACAACGACACCAGCGCTTCGGCGTTTCTGACAGCCGGCAAGAATCTGATTTTCCAGGGCGGCACTTTTCTCAATAGCAAAAGCACCGTCAGTGCCGCTGGTAACATCAATATCACGGCTGACAGCTTTCAGAACATCGGCTCGCAGAACGGCAAAATCGAGCGCACGCGCACTTATCAGGTCGCAGGCATGAGCGACGGTGGCACCGATCGGTTCTTCACCAACGTCCTGACCCCCTACAACCAGCGAAACAATCCTGATTTCCCTTACGTGTATTACCTCGACCTGGATGGTGGTATCCACAAAGCCATTCCCACGTCAGCCCATGTCAGGGAAGGCGGGCGAGAGGGGGAAACCTATGAAGTGGTGTCTCTAAAGGACAGCCAGACGGGACAGGTTGTCAGTGCCCGTCTTGGCTACAACATCGTGTTGCCCGGATTGAAATATGGCTTCGAAACTTCGACGCCATCCCGATACGATCCGAATAACCTGGCTGAAGCACCGGACTTGTCCCCGTACAAGTTGCTCAGCGACATTGAAGTCGCCACAGACAGTTCCGGCGCTGCAAGCATGGCCGGTAGTCGTAACGCCGTTGTCCAGGCGGGTGGCAGTGTTTCGATTACCGCCACCCAGGATCTGCAGAACAGTGTCATCCATCAGGACTACGGCATCAGCGGTGGGACGAACAAAATTGCCGATACCAAGGCAACCGGCGTCGCAACCACGGTCGTCAGACTCAATCGTCAGCTGCCACCCGATCTCTCCCAGCAACAAGTGAACCCGCTGAGCCTTCCGGGCTTTTCCTTGCCAACCGGGCAAAACGGACTGTTTCGCTTGAGCGGGCAGAATGGTTCGGCTCAACAAGTCGCCCAGGTCAACAGCGGTCCGCAAAACTGGAGCATGGGCAGCGCTTCGGTCGACACTGGCCGGGCGCCCCAGGGCTTGCCGGACACTCAGTCTCGAAGCGTCCAGATTGCCGGTGTCACTCCAGTCGTCTCTGATAGTCAGCAACTGACGCCGATCAACCGTCAAACCGTTATCGGTCACATCAACCCCAGCGCGCTTGATGCCAGTCCACCCATCGAAGGTAGCGGCCACTCTATTCCAATGCCCGCCCGTGGCACGGGATCCAACACGGCCACCCATATGTGGCCGGTGCGCTCCGACGACAGCGGCCTGATTCGACCGATCGGTAGTGTCCCAGTTGCGGGCAATCCCGTCGTCGCTACTTCAGTAACGGGCCAGCAACTGAGTCGCGTCAAAGGGCTGCCGGATAACGCGTTCAAAACCAACCCGCAGAAATACCTCATCGAAACCAACCCAGTGTTGACCGAGTTGAAGCAGTTCATGAGCTCGGATTACTTGCTCTCCAACCTGGGCTACAACCCCGATGAGAGTCAGAAACGCCTGGGTGACGGACTTTACGAACAGCGCTTGATCCAGCAAGCGGTTGTCGCCCGTACCGGCCAGCGCTACATCGACGGCCAAACCAGCGACGAAGGCTTGTTCAAGTACTTGATGAACAATGCCATCGCCAGCAAGGACGCCCTAAATCTGTCGGTGGGTGTGAGCCTGACTTCAGAGCAAGTCGCAGCCCTGACCCATGACATCGTCTGGCTCGAAGAGCATGAGGTGAATGGCGAGAAAGTCCTGGTGCCTGTGCTTTATCTGGCCCAAGCCAACAATCGCCTGGCCCCCACCGGCGCGTTGATCGCCGGCCAGGATGTGACGTTGATTGCCGGCAGAGACCTGATCAATGCCGGTACGCTTCGAGCGACTGACAACCTGTCTGCCCTGGCAGGTCAGAATCTCGCCAACAGTGGACTGATCGAGGCCGGCAACCGACTCAACCTGCTGGCGGGCAACAACATCATCAACGGCGCCGGGGGCATCATCAGCGGACGTGACGTCAGCTTGAAGGCGACCCTGGGCGATGTCATCAACGAGCGCACCGTCACCACTGAAAACGACAGTCGGCGGCAGGACTACATGGACAACGCGGCCCGTATCGAGGCTGCCAACGACTTGGACATTGGCGCAGGCCAGGACTTCAAGAACATCGGCAGCGTCATGGTCAGCGGTCGTGACACCCGGATTGATGCAGGTCGGGATGTGAGCATTGTCTCTGCCCAGCAGGAGAGTGCCAGCAACAACGGCATTCGCAAAAGTTCGGTGACGCAGTTTGGTTCCAGCGTGGATGCCGGTCGCGACGTCATCGTGAATGCCGGTCGGGATTTCAATGCCATCGCCAGCAAGATCGGCGCCGATCGCAATGTGGCACTCACCGCCACCGAAAACATGACAGTCTCCTCCGGCGCGGATGAAACCCACTCTTACTACAAGACGAAGAAAGTCACGGCCCAGGAAGACCACGTCAAGCAGATCGGCAGCACGATCAGCGCGGGTGAAGACGTCACGATGAAGGCCGGAAAAGACCTGGCACTCATCTCAAGTCGCATCAGCGCCGGAGACGAAGCCTACCTGGTGGCCGGCGACAAACTTGAAGTGTTGGCGGCGCAGGACTCCGACTACTCGCTGTATGACAAAAAGAAGAAAGGTAGTTTTGGCAGAAAGCAAACGCGGCATGACGAGGTCACCAAGGTCACGAATATAAGCAGTGAGATCACCACCGGTGGGGATCTGACATTGGTAAGTGGGGGTGACCAGCGTTATCAAGCGGCCAAGCTGAATAGTGGCGCTGATCTGACGTTGGAAAGCGACGGTTCAATTACTTTCGAGGGCGTCAAGGATCTGGTCCAGGAAACCCATACAAAGAGTAATTCCAGCATGGCCTGGAACTCGATGAAGGGTAAAGGACACACCGACGAAACCTTGCGCCAGAGTGAGTTGGTGGCTCAAGGGAACTTGGTCATCAAAGCCGTCGACGGCCTGAATATCGACATCAAACACGTCAATCAACAAACCGTCAGCCAGACCATCGACGCCATGGTCAAGGCAGATCCGAAGTTGGCATGGCTCAAGGAAGCCGAACAGCGTGGGGACGTCGATTGGCGCCGCGTGGAAGAGATTCACCAGAGCTTCAAGTACTCGAACTCGGGGCTCGGTGTGGCTGCTCAGATGGTCTTGGCAATCGCACTGGCAGTGGTCACAGGCGGGGCAGGGGCTGGTTTGGTAGGGGCGACGGCAGGCACCTTCTCAGCTGGTTTCGCCAACGCTGTGCTGATTGCCGTGGAAACCCAAGCTGCCAACAGCGCCATCAGTAACAACGGCGACCTGGGCGCGGTTCTAAAAGACACCTTCAGCAGTGATAGCCTCAAGGGCTATGTGGTTTCAGGCATGCTGGGCGGCATCGGTAGCAGCAGCCTTGGTTATGATCCGACCAAGCTAGGGTTCGACCTGAATAGTGCAGGTCAAGTCATCCTCAAGACGGGTGCGGACACGTTGGTCCAGACTGCTATTCAAGGTGGCAGCCTGGGTGATAACTTCGTCAATAACCTGCTGGGGGCGGTTATCGATATTGGTGGTGCGGTTGCCGCCAATAAAGTTGGCAACCTGACTTTGGCTGAAGGCAGCCCGACCAAGATTGCTGCCCACGCACTTGTGGGTGGTTTGAAATCGATGGCCATGGGCGGCGACTTCAAGACCGGGGCCCTGGCCGGAGGCGCCAACGAAGCGCTCGTGGGCTATCTGGCAGAACTGGTACTGCCCGAAGGATACGATCCAAATCGCCCGGGAGCCGATCAGGCCAAAGCCAATCTGTCGGCGATGTCACAGCTACTGGGTGTACTCACGGCGGTCGTCTCAGGCAGCGACCCCAGCATTGCCGCGAACATCGCTGCTAATGCAACCCAGTACAACTATCTGAGCCATTCCGACCTTGAGCGGGCGGGAAGCAAGCTACAAGGTTGTGGAAGTGACCGCTCATGCATAGACGATGCATATACCACCTACCACGAGTTGAGCGAGCGGCAGACCCAGGAGGCATTGGTTAGCTGTGCTCAGAACCCCGATAATTGCAAGCCAACTTCGAGCGTGGTTGCCGAAGCGCAAGCCAAGACGGAGCAGCTCCGTGATCAGATGGACTCTGCGTCGCCCGAAGCCCGTGAGGCCTATGAGCGGTTGATTGCGGAAAACTACGAGTTTCAAAATCTGCTGGCGGGAGTGACCACAGAGCACTCCGCCAAGGCGGTGACAGATGTTCTGATTTCAAAGTGGGGTATTAGTCCAGAATACGCTAGGGCTATTATTGATGGCACAGTGACGCTTGCGATCGGGATGGGGGCAGGTCGTGGACGTAATAGCGGAGGAGGGAAAGGATCTCCAGAGCTTGTTGAAGGGGCTTATTCGCTTATAGGAGCTAATCGCGCGATCATCGATCCACGCAAGCTAACAGATTATGCATTGAACCCAGATCATCCGGTCGGTGGTAACAAGGCTCGTGTTTTTGAATCTGTACTCGGATTTACGAAGGATAATTCGGATTTACTAATGAAGCAGCTTCGGGAAGGTATAATGAGTAATACGCCAACTCCAGGGAAGGTAGATCAGTATGGGGCGCGCTTTACTGTAGATATTCCCGTCACAGGACCAGCTGGAAATGGTGTGGTTAGAAGTGGCTGGATTTATAAATCTGGCTCAAATGTCCCGGAATTAACAACTATTTTTGTGAAGTAGTCTATATGTCTTTTGAGATTAATACATTAGTGCGCCTGCTAGAGGATATTCCTTCGGAAGGAATTTGTAGTGGTGATCTTGGAGTAATAGTTGCCGTGTACTCAGAGCCAGAGGAAGCTTATGAGATTGAGTTTTGTGATAAAGATGGTGTTGCCGTTGCGCAGGTGCCTCTAACACCATTGCAGTTTAAGGTTTGTAAGTAACTATTGTTTCGTATTTTAAGGACAGAACATGCTGCCCAAAGCCATCACGACAGGCCTTCTATTGGCATTGGTCGGTTGTACCAATGTCACAGTCGAGCCAGTCGCTTCTCAATACAAAATCTCGCAGCTCTGTATCGAAGAAAACCCGAAAGTGGTGACGAATGACTTCGTGGATGGCTTGCAAACACTACTGCACCAGCACGGCGTCGAAAGTCGGCTTTACACGGCGCGCGTTCCAAGTAGTTGTGAGTACCGCCTTACTTACACCGCCATTCGTTCTTGGGACATTTCCCCGTACTTGTCCGATGCTAGCGTCCGGCTCTTCAAGGGCGATCAGCAGATAGGTTTTGGGCAATACCATCTGGTGGGCGAGGGCGGTTTTGATCCGTCTAAGATAGCCTCAGTCGAGCAGAAAATGGCGCCTGTGATTAATCAGTTGCTAGGGCAAAATAAATGAGTTCAATATTAAAAAGTATACCGGTCCTATTGTTCGTGCTGTTCTTGGCCGGCTGTGCTCACACCAGTTCCAGTCAGCCATATTTCGAGCCACCGCCGTTACCACAGGGCAAGGCGTTGGTCTACATGATGCGGACTCAGGTCCTTCAAGGCAGTTTTTATGACAGCGTGTTCAGCATCAATGACAGTGCGGTTGTGGGGCTCAATAACAAGACCTATTCCTGGGTGCAGGTGAGTCCGGGTCTGCATAAGGTATCAGCTGGGCCACGTCCGCACCCCAATAACGTATTTCTGAACCTGCCGGTCGAACCGGGTAAAGAATACTTCGTTGAATATACACAGGAGTATGCAGTCGAAATGGTCCGGATACGGAACGCCGAGGAAGGGAAAGCCATGGTGATGGGATACTCGTATATACCGGTCAAGTAGGAGGCTTCCTCAAATAGCATGAGTGCAAGCTAAGCGGGCGACCTTGGGTCGCCCATTTGCATTATTCGGCAACCTGCTCCCGCAACCGCCTCCCAATCACAACCATCACATCACACCCATCGCGTAATGCAATCGTCAGCATTTTGCAAAAATCAGAAAGCACCACCGTATCCGAGCCGATATCGGAACGAAACGCAATATTCTCCAACACCTGAGTCACGGTGCGAACACGGTAGTCGGCAGTTTCGAGGAGGACATCAAGCGGCGCTTCGGTGTCGATGAGCAGGGTTGCCGGCGTGCAGTCGACGCCGGTGATGGGCATGTATCTGGTCATATAAGAGCCTCAGTGAATAGATGACTCTCTGTAGTTCGGGTCGCCAAACCTGGCCGCCATTTGGGCGACGAGAAAAATATAGACCTCCCCGCCAAACCACTACAAGCCACCACTTTCCCACCTTCACGTAGGAATCCGCCCCGATTGCCGTTGATGTCGATCGAGGTTGCGTAGGCCTCGGCAAAGCACACGACTGCTGCGCAGCCGAGCGGGAGCGAGCTCCCTCGCCACAGGGGGAGCAGCTGTCTTGCATGGGTGTTGGATGTGCTGCCGTCATCGCGAGCAGGCTCGCTCCCATAGGGATTGGCGTCATAGCCGATGTAGTGATCAGCCCACGACCAGGGTGGGAGCGAGCCTGCTCGCGATAGCGGTATCCCAGCAGCTTCGGGCTCGCCCACGCGGTTTGTGATCTATAGTTTCCAGCGAACCCATCGGCAATCTGCCTCGCACGGACGCCGCAAGAGATTCCTGGCATCTCCTTGAGCCCAAGCCCCAGCGGGTGCCCGCTAACCTGAAGTGCTGATACAACGCAGGGAGCACAGCATGCAGTTTCAACGGCCCCATGGATTGAGGTTGGTCACCGGTATCAACCCGTCAACGGACGCCGCCTCGGGGGGCGTGGGGCGGGGGCTTCGACGTGGGCTGGCTCATGTCAAGGAAGCCTACGTCTTGTTTCCGCTGCTCGCCGTCATGCTATTGCTGGCGATCTGGATGACAACGTTCTACCTCATCAACAGCGAGCTGGCGCGTGCCCGGTACAACGCCGCCACGGTCAGCCAGGAAATCAGCGCCACCTACGAAGCGCAGATGTTGAGGGCGGTTCACGAGATCGATCAGACCCTCAAGCTCGTCAAGTACACCTACGAGGCCGAGGGCAAGCGCAATCCGTTGCCCCGGCTCAAGGAGCGGGCGTTGTTGCCGCCGGCCCTGTTGTTTGACGTGAGTGTGGTCAATGCCGACGCAAAGCTCGTGGCCAGCACCCGGGCCAACGAAACGGGGCCGGTCAGCGACCCGGATGAGCTGCGAATCCTGCGCAACAATGACACGTTGCTGATCAGCCACCCCTGGAAAGACCCTTCGACGGATGAGTGGCGGCTGCGTTTCAGTCGCCGCCTCGACGCGCCGGATGGCTCATTCTCGGGCGTCGCCAGAGTCGAGGTCGATGCAGCCTACTTCGCCAGCAGCTATGACACCTCGAAACTCGGTGAGCGAGGTGTGCTCGGGCTGTTGGGCACCGATGGCGTCTTTCGGGTGCGGCGCACCGGGGAGTCGATCCAGGCCGGCGATGCGGTCGATTATGGGGCGCTGGTGCCGGACAGCGAGGACACCGAGGCGCAGCTGTTGACCAACGGTTGGGACGGGGTGCGGCGCTACACCAGTGCCCGTCAGCTCTATGACCTTCCCTTGGCGGTGATCGTCGGGTTATCCGAAGAGGAACAATTGGCCGCCGTGACCGAGCTGGCCCACACCTATCAGTGGCGGGCCGCTGGAGGCAGTCTGTTGTTGGTGGTTCTGGTCGTCTTGCTCAGCCGGACGAGCTGGCAGCTTGCACAAAGCCGTTTGCGCACCGCCGAAGCCCAGACCCAACTCGTCGCCGTTGCGCGTCAGGCCGGCATGGCCGAGATCGCCACCAACGTCCTGCACAATGTGGGGAACGTGCTCAACAGCGTGAATGTCTCCGCCGAGGTCCTGACGCAGAAGCTGCGCACCAGCAAAGCCTTGGGGTTGAGCAAAGCGATGCAGTTGATGAACCAGCATGCCACCGATCTGGGCCATTTCCTCGTTGAGGACGAGAAAGGCAAGTTGCTGCCGGGGTATCTGAATCAGGTGACGGAAGCGTTGGCTGTCGAACAAAAAAGCATGTCCGATGAATTGGAGCAATTGGCCAAGAGCATCGATCACATCAAGGAAGTCGTCGCGGCCCAGCAGTCTTACTCGGGCGTATCCAGCCTCTGTGAGAGCGTCCAGGTCGAGCAATTGCTGGAGGACGCCTTGCGCATGAATGCCGGCATCATCACTGCTCGTCGGGTCACGGTGCTGAAGGAGTATTCGGCAATGCCCGCGGTGCAACTGGACAAGCATCGGGTGCTGATGATCATGGTCAACCTGATCAAGAATGCCAGCGGGGCGATGGTCAACATGTCGGATCGGCAGCCATTGATCACCCTCCACGCCGAGCTGACGCCGGAGCACAAGCTGATCATCCGGGTGGTCGACAATGGGGAAGGCATCGCCGAGGAGAACCTGACGCGAATTTTCGCCCATGGCTTCACCACTCGCAAAGAGGGCCATGGTTTCGGTTTGCACAGCTGTGTCCTGGCAGCGATGGAAATGGGCGGTGTGCTGAAGGCCCATAGCCACGGGCCGGGGCAGGGTGCCACGTTCACCCTGGAGTTGCCCATTACCGCCTTGAGCCCGGCAACCGTTGCATGATCCGGGCACGTAGAATTTTGTCGTCTACAATTCGGTCATGGTATTGAGCCGACGTCATAAGGACTGGAACGAATGGTGGCAATTCCTTCAGGCAATCTCGAACAGGGTCCCGGCGCAATAGTCTGCCTGGATGGGTGGGTTCTCCTGTCGAGGCCGCACTGACTCCATGGCGCCTCGACTCCATCCGCTGGCCCTGGCCGTGATGTCGCTTTATGCCTGCACGGCCACCGCCACCGATGCTGACGGCCCGACGTTTTCCGTGAGCAGCTTCGGCACGGTCGGCATGGTTCATTCCAACGAGAGGAAAGCCGACTTCACTTCCAGCATCTACAAGCCCAATGGCGCCGGTCACTCGCGCAGTTGGAGTGCCGATGTCGACAGCCTGATCGGGGCGCAAGTGACGGCACGCTTCACCCCGGAGCTCTCGGCGGTGGTGCAGGTGATCTCGGAGCAGCGTTACGACAACAGCTACCGTCCCTACGTCGAATGGGCGAACTTCAAGTACCAGGTCACGCCCGATTTCAGCCTGCGTATCGGCCGCACGGTGCAGCCAGCCTTCCTGTTTTCCGACAGCCGCAAGGTAGGCTACACGCTGCCCTGGGTGCGCCCCCCGGGGGAGGTCTACAGCATGATCCCCGTCACGGCGACCGATGGCATGGACCTCAGCTACCGGCTGCACTTGGGCGATGTCATCAATACCGTGCAAGGCAATGTCGGGCAGAGCACGGTCCGGATGCCCAACGATACGGGCGAGACCCGGGCCAGAGGCTCATGGGGCGTTTCCAACCTGACCGAATACGGTGCCTTGACCACGCGCATCACCTATCAGCACACGCGCTTGACCTTCGAGCCGTTCAACCCGCTCTTCGATGGTTTCCGGCAGTTCGGTGACGAGGGCAATGACATCGCCGACCGCTACGACACCAAGGGCAAGGACTTCAATTTCGTCGGCGTCGGGGCCATCTATGATCCCGGCGACTGGTTCGTCATGGGCGAGTGGGGGCATTTCGACAGCCATGCGGTGTTTGGTGAGATGAGTGCCTGGTATGTCAGTGGTGGATACCGGATCGATGCCTTCACGCCTTATGTCACGTATGCGCGATCAAAGACTCTGAGCGAAACGTCCACCGATGGGTTGGACACCTCGACGTTGCCGCCGGAACTGGCCGGTCCCGCGGGGGAACTCAACGGAACGCTCAACGCCATCCTGGGCGCCGGCAGCCGCCAGCAAACCCTGTCGCTGGGTGTGCGCTGGGATTTCACGAAAAACATGGACGCCAAATTGCAGTACGACCACACCCGGATGGATGGCATCACCACGGGCCCGTTGACCAACTTCCAGCCGGGTTTCAAACCGGGCGGCTCGTTCAGCGTGCTCAGCCTCGCTGTCGATTTTGTCTTCTGATGAGGCCGATCATGCGGTTTCTCAAGGGCACGGGATGTGCCGTGGCGGTAATGGTCTTGTACGCGGCCAGCACGCTTGTGATGGCTGATGTGGTGGTAGTTGTTTCGACGGCCAGCCCGGTGAAAACGCTGGAAGGCAATCAGGTGGCGAATATTTTCCTGGGCAAGGCCAGTCGTTTTCCCGAGGGCGGTCAGGCCATTCCAATCGACCAGCCTGAAGGCTCTGCTGCCCGCGATGAGTTCTACACCGCATACACCGGCAAATCCGCCGCGCAACTCAAGACGCACTGGTCAAAAATTATATTTACCGGCCGGGGCCAGCCTCCGGAAACGGTTTCGAACGGTGCGGAAGTCAAGAAGCATGTCGCCGGCAATCCCGCTGCCATCGGTTATATCGATGCGCGTGAAGTGGATGGCAGTGTCAGGGTCGTGCTGTCCGGTCCGCAATGAGCAATCAGGCTCTGTACCAAAAGCCTACGCGCCTGTGTCGTTACGTGTCGTCTGCGTTTGCAGCAACACCCTGAACTGATCGGCAGGTACCGGCTTGTTGAAGTAGAACCCCTGGAATTCGTCGCAGGCGTTGTCCCGCAGGAAATCGGCTTGCTCCTTGGTTTCCACGCCCTGGGCAACCACGGTCAGGCTGAGGCTCCTGCCCATGGTGATGATGGCCTCGGTCAAGGCTCTGTCTTCCGCCAGGCTGGTGACATCGCGGATGAACGAGCGATCGATCTTGATCGAGTCGAGCGGGAACTGTTTGAGTGCCGAGAGCGAAGAGTAGCCAATACCGAAGTCATCGATGGCGATCCGGATATCCAGTTCCTTGAGGCCGGTCAATACCTGCAGGGTCTTCCTGACATCCTGCATGAGCAGGCTTTCGGTGATCTCCAGCTCCAGCAGACGGGCGTCCATGCCGGTTTCGCTCAGTATCGTCGCAAGGTCGCTCAAGAGATGCTCATCGACAAACTGGCGGGCCGTCAGGTTCACAGCGATGCACAGGTGCGGCAGGCCCTGTTGTTGCCAGGCCACGTTTTGCTCGCAGGCAGTCCTGAGGACCCACTTGCCGATGGGGACGATCAGGCCGGTCTCTTCGGCCACCGGAATGAACTGCATGGGAGCCACCAGCCCCAGGTCGGGGTGCTCCCAGCGCAGGAGGGCTTCCATGCCGGTGATCTGGCCGCTGCGAATGTCCCGCTTGGCCTGGTAATGCAGCCGGAACTCGTTACGTTCCAGTGCATGACGCAAGCCGAATTCCAGCGTCTGCCGTTCCAATGACTCCGCGTTCAGTTTTTCGGAATAGAACTGGAAGGTGTTTTTACCTTGTTGCTTGGCCTGGTACATCGCGATATCGGCGTTTTTCTTGAGGGTCTGTTCGTCCTGGCCATCCCGGGAAAAAAGACTGATGCCGATGCTGGCGGTGACCCGGAACTCTTTCCCTCGAAGATTGAAGGGCCGGGCAACCGCGGCGAGGATTTTCTGCGCGGTGGCCGCCACATACTTTTCATCAGACAGCTGTGGCAGCAACACCACAAACTCGTCACCGCCCAATCGGGCCACGATATCGCTCTCGCGCAGACAGGCCTTGAGGCGGTTCGCGACCTCTTGCAGCAACTGGTCGCCGGCATCGTGGCCGAGGGTGTCGTTGATTTGCTTGAAGCGGTCCAGGTCGAGGAACAGCACCGCCATTTGCCGCTGATAACGATGGGCTTCGTGGATGTGCTGAATCAACAGTTTGCTGAACAGGCTGCGATTGGGCAGCCCCGTGAGGGCGTCGTGATAGGCAAGGTATTCGACGCGCTCGGCATAGGCCACCTTGGCTTCGGCGGCCTGCAGCCGGCTTTGCGCCAGTTGCCAGCTCATTCGGCTCAGCAGGCCGGCGAGAAGCACCAGCAACAGGCTGACACCCGCCGAACGCCGCAGGTAGGTCTGGGCTTGCCGGTTCACCGCAACCAACTGTTCTTCTTCGGATAAGCCGACGATCACCGCCAGGGGAAGGTCATAGAGCTGACGGGCACTGGTGTAGCGCCGTACCCCGTCCCAGCTGTTGGTCAACAACGAGGTCTGGATGTCTTCGGTATCCGGAACCAACGCCCCATAGTCGACCGTATCGCCGGCCCGGACCGACTCCCCGGTGCGCCGTACCCGGAACACCCCGTCGGTGCCCAACAACCCGAGCACGCCGCGCTCACCGAGTTTCGAGGCGTCGTAACTGCTGGCGAAATAGGCCGCATCGACCTCGACCCTGGCGATGCCCGAGAAGGTGCCATCCGGCGCATTGAGGCGACGACTGAAGCGCAAGCGCCATTCCCCGGTCAGGGGATCCTTCCAGGGGCGGCTGATCAGCAGCGTATCGTTGTTGCGCAGCGTCCGCAGTTCATCCAGGTCATTGGCGGGTCCGGTTTCCTCCGCTCGGGTGCTGGCCAACAGCTTGGCGTCGGAACCGACCACACTGACATCAAATAGCAGGGCTGGCGGCAACAACGCCCGCTCCTTGAGCCGCGGCAACGGGTTGCGCTCGCCCTCGGCTTCGTAGGTGTATTTGACGAGCTTGAGGGTCTGGTCGATCTCACGAACCGCACGCAGTATTTGCGCTTCATACGTGGCGCCGATTTCCTCGCTGACCGTGGCGGCGTTGCGCTGGGCACGGGTCTGTTCGACCTTGATGAGGTAGAAGGTGGCGGACCAGAGGGCAATCAAGAGCAAGGCGGACAATAGCGGAAGCAGGATATAGGCTTCCCTGAGGTGGCCGAGCCCATATCGAAAGACATGGCTCGTACCCCTGGACGTCGTGTCTTCGGATGCCGTGATACCGGGAGCCAGTCTCAGTTCACTTGTCCGTTGGATCGACATGCTGTGCTCCCTGAATGACACCTGCGCGTCCGTGCGAAAAATATCGGTTGATTAGAGGGAAACTATAGACCAGATATTCTCCTTGCCCCTGTGCGCTGACCACCCGGATCAGCGACGACCCACCCGTGTACTCACATCCACCCACACCGCCAGCACCAGAATGCTGCCCTTGACGATCATCTGCCAGTAACTGTCGACGTCGAGCATCGACATGCCGTTGTCCAGGCTGGTGATGACCAGCGCGCCGAGGAGGGCGCCGTAGACGGTGCCGGAGCCGCCGCGCATGGAGGTGCCGCCGATGAAGCAGGCGGCGATGGCGTCGAGTTCACCCATGTTGCCGGCCGAGGGTGAGCCCGCCGCCAGGCGTGCGGTGTTGACCAGCCCGGCGAGGGCGCACATCACCCCCATGATGCCGAAGATCCACAGTTTCACCGCCTGCACGTTGATGCCGGACAGGCGCGTGGCCTCCATGTTGCTCCCCACCGAGTAGACACGGCGTCCGAACACGGTCTGGCTGGTGACGTAGCTGAATACCCCCAGCAGGATCAGCAGGAGCAATACCGGAACCGGAATACCGTCGTAGCTGTTGAGGGTATGGACGAACCCCGCCAGCACCGCGCCAATCGCCACCACGCGCAGCACGTCACGCACCAGGGAGTGTGCCGCCAGGCCATGGAGGGCGCGGTTGCGACGCTGTTTCCAGGTCAGGAAAACGGTGAGGGCGAACAACAGTACGCCCAGCGCTACACCCACGGTTTGCGGCAGGTAGCCCTGGCCGACGTAGACCAGCTCCGGCGAGACCGGGGCAATGGTGGTGCCGCCGGTAATGCCCAGCAGGATCCCGCGAAACGCCAGCATGCCGCCCAGCCCCACGATGAAAGAAGGGATGCGCAGGTAGGCGGTCATGAAACCGTTGGCCAGGCCGATGACCAAGCCGCACAGGGCGACCAGGCTCAGGTTGGCCAGCAGCGGTATGTGATAGACCACGTCGAGAATCGCCGCCAGACCACCCAGCAGCCCGAGCAATGAGCCCACCGACAGATCGATTTCCCCGCTGATGATCACCAGTACCATGCCGCAGGCGAGGATGCCGGTGATGGACATCTGCCGCAGCAGGTTGGACAGGTTGCGTGGGGTCAGAAAACCGCCGTCGGTCTGCCAGCTGAAGAACAGCCAGATGATCGCCACGGCGATCACCAGCGCGAGCATTTTGTAGCGGGTGAAGAGTTGTTTGACCTGATTCATCTACGCGGACTTCCGATCATTATTGTTATGGCCATCGGGATGGCTGAGCGCAGCAGCGAGCACTTGTTCCTGGGTGAGTTCGTGGTTGATGAAGTCTCCACGCAACTGGCCTTCGCCGATCACCAGCACGCGGTCGGAAACCCCCAGCACTTCGGCCAGTTCCGAGGAAACCATGATGATCGACACCCCCTGGGCCGCCAGCGCGCCCATCAACTTGTAGATCTCGTATTTGGCGCCGACATCCACGCCGCGGGTAGGCTCATCGAGGATCAATACGCGGGGTTTGGTCAGGAGCATTTTAGCCAATACGGCTTTTTGCTGGTTGCCGCCGGAGAGGCTGGTGATCGGCAGGAACGGGCTCGCCGTCTTGAGGTGCATGCGTGAGATTTCCCGGTCGATGCTGCCCAGTTCGGCTTCGGCGTCGATGCGGGTCAGCTTCGAGAAATTCTCCAGTACCGCGAGGGTGATGTTCTGGCCGACGCCCAGGTCCGGAATGATCCCTTGGCGCTTGCGGTCCTCGGGGACCATGCACAGGCCGGCGCGGATCGATTTGAGGGGCGTGCGGGTGTCGATCGGTTGGCCATCCAGCCAGACTTCTCCTTCATGACGGCCGGGGTAGGCACCGAACAGCGCCGACACCAGTTCCGTGCGACCGGCACCGACGAGCCCGGCGATGCCGAGGATTTCACCGCGCTTGAGCTCGAACGAGATATCGTCGACCCGTTTGCGCCGGGGATTATCGACGTCGTAGCACGTGATGTGGCGCGCTTCGAAAATCACCTCGCCGATGTCATGGGGTTCGGTGGGGTAGAGGTTGCTCATTTCCCGCCCGACCATCTGGGTGATGATCTGTGGGATGTCCATGTCGGCCATGGCGGTGGTCGCGATGTGTTTGCCGTCGCGGATCACCGAAATGGTGTCGCAGACCGCCGCCACTTCATCGAGCTTGTGGGAGATGTAGACGCAGGCGACACCCTTGGCCTTGAGGTCACGGATGATATCCAGCAGCACCTCGATTTCCGAGCGGGTCAGGGCCGATGACGGCTCGTCGAGGATCAGCAGGCGCGCCTGTTTGTTCAGCGCCTTGGCGATTTCCACCAGTTGCTGGTAGCCACCGCCGTACTGCGACACCGGCAGCGAAACGTTCATGTCCGGTACCTTGAGTTCACGCATCAAGGCTTCGGCGCGATGGATCATCGCCGGGTAGTTCATGCGCCCGCCGGGCAGGGTCAGCTCGTGGCCCATGAAGATGTTCTCGGCTACCGACAGGTCGGGGACGAGGGTCAGTTCCTGGTGAATGATGACAATCCCGGCGGCTTCGGTTTCGCTGATGGATTGCGCCTTGAGCGGCTGGCCGTCCCAGAGGATTTCTCCGTCCCAGGTGCCGTAGGGATAGACCGCCGAGAGGACTTTCATCAAGGTGGATTTTCCGGCGCCGTTCTCGCCGCACAGGCCGACGCATTCCCCCGGCCGGACCTTGATGTCGATGCCATTCAGGGCTTTGACACCGTCGAAGGTTTTGACGATGCCGTTCATTTGCAACAGGTAATCGGACATGGCAAGGACTCGTGGGAAGGTCTTACACATAAACCTGCCGGTCAGTTCCCTGTGGGAGCGAGCCTGCTCGCGATAGCGGTGGTTCAGCTTGCATCCATATTGAATGTGCTATCGCTATCGCGAGCAGGCTCGCTCCCACAGGACTGTGCTTCACTGACCGGTGGTGTTCAACTTACTGCCCGGCGATCTGTGCCTTGGTGTAGAAGCCGTCTTTTTCCAGCAGGTCGATGTTGTCCTTGGTCAACGGGGTCGGGGTGAGCAGGATGGTGTCGACTTTCTTGCTGCCGTTGTCGTACTGCGAACTGAAGGACGGCTTCTCGTTACGCGCCAGTTGTACCGAGAGCTTGGCGGCTTCGGAGGCGATCAGCTTCAGGGGCTTGTAGACGGTCATGGTCTGGGTGCCATCGATCACCCGCTTGACCGCTGCCAGATCGGCGTCCTGGCCCGAGATCGGCACCTTGCCGGCCATTTTCTGCGCGGCCAGGGCCTGGATGGCGCCGCCTGCGGTGGCGTCGTTGGAGGCGACGATGCCGTCGATCTTGTTGTTGTTCCGCGTCAGGGCGTTTTCAACAATGCTCAAGGCTTCGGTGGGGTTCCATTCCTTTACCCACTGTTGGCCGACGATCTTGATATCGCCCTTGTCGATGGCCGGTTGCAGCACCTTCATCTGGCCTTCGCGCAGGACCTTGGCGTTGTTGTCGGTGGGGGCGCCGCCCAGCAGGAAGTAGTTGCCCTTGGGCGCGGCTTTCAGCACGCCGCTGGCCTGCATTTCGCCGACCTTTTCGTTATCGAAGGAAATGTAGGCGTCGATATCGGCGTTCAGGATCAGCCGGTCATAGGACACCACCTTGATCCCGGCTTTCTTGGCTTCGGCGACGGCGTTGGTCAACACGGTGGCGTTGAACGGCACGATGACGATCACATCGACGCCACGGGAGATGAGGTTTTCGATCTGCGAAATCTGCTTCTGCTCGTTGGCATCGGCTGATTGCACGAAGACCTTGGCGTCCATTTTTTCCGCCGCCGCCACGAAGTAATCACGATCCCGTGACCAGCGCTCCAGGCGCAGGTCATCGATGGAAAAACCGATCTTCGGGTGCGCCGCATCGGCCATGACCGGAAGTGACAGCAGGGCCAGGGCGCTGGCGAGTAAGGTGCGTTTTACAGTTTTCATTGTGGTGCGTCCTTTTATTTTTGTTTGAAAGACACTGCCTGACGATGAGCGTGATGCCGGTAGAACTGTAGAGCGTTGCACAGCGTCGTGGGCGGAGATTTGTCGTGGGAATGTCACAGCCTCTTTTGCAGGCCAGACTAATCAGGATTGCTTTTGGGGGCCGCTTCGCAGCCCAGCGGGGATAAATCCCCTCGCCACAACGGAGTCAGGGGTAGATGAACCGGTTGACGACGCCTTCGAGCATCTCCTGCCGGCCACTGACCGCCTGCGGATTCAGCTCGTTGACGAAGGCATGCTCGGCCAGCGAGGCCAGGCTGAACTTGCCCGCCAGCACCGCCTGGCCGAACGGTTGCTGCCAGCCGGCGTAGCGTTGATCCTTGAATTGCTGGAGCCGGTCGTTCTGTACCATGGCCGCTGCGCGCTCCAGGGCCATGGCCAGGACGTCCATCGCCGCGACATGGCCGTGGAACAGATCGAGCTCGTCCACGCTCTGGCGACGGACCTTGGCGTCGAAGTTGAACCCACCATTCTTGAAACCGCCGGCCTTGAGGATTTCGTAGGTGGCGAGGGTCATTTCCTCGACGCTGTTGGGGAACTGGTCGGTGTCCCAGCCGTTCTGCGGGTCGCCACGGTTGGCGTCGATGCTGCCGAAGATTCCCAACGAGGTGGCCGTGGCGATCTCGTGATGGAAACTGTGCCCGGCCAGGGTCGCGTGGTTGGCCTCGATGTTGACCTTGATTTCGTTTTCCAGGCCGAACTGCTGCAGGAAACCGAAGACCGTGGCGCTGTCGTAATCATATTGGTGCTTGGTCGGCTCCTGGGGCTTGGGCTCGATCAGCAGGTCGCCCTTGAAGCCGATCTTGTGCTTGTGCTCGACCACCATGCCCATGAAGCGGCCCAGTTGCTCGCGCTCGCGTTTCAGATCGGTATTGAGCAGGGTCTCGTAACCTTCACGGCCACCCCACAAGACGTAGTTGGCACCCTTGAGGCGCAGGGTGGCATTCATGGCACTGAACACCTGGGCGGCGGCGCAGGCGAAGACTTCCGGGTCCGGGTTGGTGGCGGCACCGGCGGCGAAGCGCGGGTTGCTGAAGCAGTTGGCGGTGCCCCACAGCAGCTTGATCCCGGTCTGCTCCTGGTGGCGCTCCAGGTGGTCGGTCATCAACGCGAAGTGGTTACGGTACTCCTTCAGCGAGCCGCCTTCCGGGGCGACATCGGTGTCGTGGAAGCAGTAATAGTCGACGCCCAGTTTGGAGAAGAACTCGAAGGCGGCTTCGGCCTTGCCGATGGCCAGCTCCATCGGGTCCCCGGCGTGTTGCCAGGGGCGCTTGAACGTGCCGGCACCGAACACATCGGACCCCGGCCAGACGAACGTGTGCCAGTAGCACACCGCCATGCGCAGGTGTTCGCGCATGGGTTTGCCGAGGACCAGCTTGTCGGCGTCATAGTGACGGAAGGCGAGGGGCGAATTGCTGGCGGGGCCTTCGTAGCGAATCTTGTCGACACCGGGAAAGTACGGCATGGGCGATATCCTTTTTATTCTTGGCGGTGTCTCGATACTAACGCCGGCCTTGTGGGTGATGATTATGAAAATCACCAGAGTGCAGTTCGATTTTGTATTGAGCTTCGAGGTCCACGCGCCTAGTCTGTGGTCACCGGCCCAGGGTGAAAACAATGAAAACCGTCCCCCCCGTCCACCGCATTGCGCTGTTGTTCAATGGCAGCAAGATCTACGACCGCGGCATCATCAGCGGCATCGGCAATTACCTGAGCAGCACCCGTGCGTCCTGGGATCTCTTTCTTGAGGAGGATTTCCTGTGCCGGCTGAAGGGGATCGAACGCTGGCAGGGCGATGGGATCATCGCCGACTTCGACGACCCGCTGATTGGCGAGGCGTTGGCCGGGATCCGCTTGCCGGTGGTGGCGGTGGGCGGTTCCTACCAGGATACGCGCGCCTATCCCCAGGGCATTCCCTATGTCGCCACCGACAATTTCGCGCTGATGAAGTTGGCCTACGAGCACTTGATCGAAGCCGGCCTCACGCGCTTTGCCTGCTTCAGCCTGCCCGAAGCACAGGCCAATCGCTGGGCTCAGGAGCGGGAGAAAGCCTTCCGTTCACTGGTGCAGCGCGATGGCCTGCCGGCGGAGGTCTATCGCGGCATGGGCACCAGCGCGCCACTTTGGGACAGTGCCGTCGAACAGCAGATCGCCTGGCTGCAAAGCCTGCCCAAACCCATCGGCATCATCGCCGTCAGCGATGCCCGCGCCCGACAACTGCTGCAAGCCTGCCTGACCGCGGGTATCGCCGTGCCGGAGCAAGTCGCGCTGATCGGCATCGACAACGACCCACTGACCCGCAGCCTGACCCGGGTGCCCCTGAGCTCAGTGATCCAAGGCACCGAAACCATGGGTCGCACCGCCGCGCGCCTGCTCCACCAGATGCTGCACGGCATGCCGTCCACGGGCACGCAGATACTGATTCCACCCGACGCGATCAACGTGCAGGCCTCGAGCCTGCATCAACCATTGGGTAACCCCTACGTCATGCAAGCGCTGCTGTTCATTCGCCAATACGCTTGCCAGGGCATCAAGACCGCGCAGGTGGCGGGGTATGTGGGGGTGTCGCGGTCATCGCTGGAAGCGCATTTTCGCAAGGAGCGAGGGTGCAGCGTGCATGACGAGATCTTGCGGTTCAGGTTGGCCGCGGCTGCCAGCGGGTTGGAGAGGACGGATTTGGCGATCGCTGACATTGCCCGCAATTGCGGCTTCAAGTCGGCGCAATATCTGCACACAGTATTTCGTCGGGAGTTTGGGTGCACTCCCAGGCAGTATCAGCAGGAGGAGCGCGGCCCTTCTCCGGGAAGCGCTCTTTGAACTTCACCATTGCCGAAAAATTCCGGTTGTGAAAAAACACAACTGGAGTAGCATCCGACTCAAGGACAGGGAAGCCTATGGATATACTCAAACCATCACGTTTTGACGCCGCCGCCATTTTGTACCCGAACGACAAGGCCGGGCTCGATCGCTGCCGGCGCATGTTGAAGATGGCCCGTCCGACAGCGTTCGCGGACCTGCAAAAACTGTTCGGTACCCACGGTATCGATCTGTTCAAGCCGAGGGCCACGGCGAATTGGGTCGTGATTGATGTAGGGGGCAACAATCTCAGGGTGATAGGGGGAGTCCACTACATCCGACAGAAATTCTACGTCAAGCACATCTGCACACATGCCGATTACGACGTTGCCAACGTCTGGTATGCAAGAAACAAAGGAGTAAAACGATGAGCGCAGTCACGAATGACTTTCAGACCGTGATCGCAACGCTTGGCGAGCTAAATGCGGTGCTGGAGCGTCTGCGCGGTGAATTCGTGCATGGCATCAAGACGCCCGCCGACTATGAGCGTGCGACCGATCTGCTTGACGAACTCACCGACGGGCGTGAGCTGAGCAAGGTCGAGGAGAAAATCCTCGTCGAGCTCGAAGACGAAATACTGGCCTACCAGCGCGACTCCGACCAGTTTCGCGAATCCACTGCCGCGTTCGAAGCGACATGCACCCCGGTGCAATTGATCAGGGACCTGATGGAGACGCTTGGGCTCACGGGCTCGGACCTTCCCGAAATTGGCGACAAGACGGCGGTGTCCAAGGTGTTGAGTGGGGATCGGCCCATCAGTCACAAGATGGCGTATGCGTTGGCACAGCGGTTTGCGATGGAGCCGGGTGCTTTCCTGTCGACAGCCCCGGCCAGGCCGACCCCCATTGAAACCGCTCGCCCTGTGGCCAGGAAGCCCGCGAAGTACAGCGTTCGCAACGAGCCACTGGTCGCACACCTGGCAACAGAGGCCGGTACCGGTGGATACAAGGTGGCTGCTTCCAAAAAGCGTAAACCGACCGATAAGGCCCCGACCAAGGGCTAGTGCGCGGCTGATTCGTCCACTCAAATTAACGTACAGGCCACTGGCTGAGTACCGCCTCCACGTCATGCGCTTGTGAGCCCCAATGATTGAATATCACGGATTGATCCTCGAACGAACCCGCACAGGTGCCACGGACCTTGCCATCTCGCAACTGGAAACCAGCCTTGGCGCCCGCCTGCCGGAAGACTACCGGCAGTTTCTCAAGACCTGCAACGGCGCCTGCGTGGAATACGATGTTGTCGCGACCCTGGCCAATGGCGACGAGGAGCTGCTGAGTTTTTCGCTGTATGGGCTGGATCCGGACAAAGCGTATGAGTCCAACCCCTTCGAGCTGGAGCAACTGCGGGCGGAACCCGGCTTTCCCGCGACCGGGCTGCTGCCAATCGGGCGTGACGGTGGCGCAAGCGTCTTGCTCCTGGACCTGCGTGAAGGTCGCCAGGACGTGGCCGCGATGGTCGCCGGCTTACCCGCCTGGACCGGCCGCCGTCAGCAAGGCGATGAATACGTCGTGTTGGCGAGTTCCTTTACCGGCTATCTGGATGCGCTGCATTTGTCCCACGAGCGGATCGAGGAACATATCAATCACTTCATCATCAGCCCGGACAGTATCGAGGCGACATTGGAGTGGCTGGATAAAGGCAGTCCGGGTTGGCGTGAGCGCTACCGTGCGCAGTGGAATGCCCGGGTTGTGGACAGGCCGATCTGAAGCCTGCTCCCACAGGGTTTTTTGGCGTATGCAAAGGCTGCGTAGACCACCAGATTCAATGTGGGAGCGAGCCTGCTCGTGATAGCGGAACGTCAGTCACGAAGATGTTGAACGTGCTGCCGCCATCGCGAGCAGGGCTCGCTCCCACAGGGGGTTGTGGCTTATGCAATAACCCCCATCCCGAGACCTCTACTGCAATGGCACATAGATATCCGTCTCCCACTGGTCCTTTGGCGTCTCTGGGTAAACGCTCAGGTAGTGGAAGAACAGTGGCTGGTCGCGAAGCTCTTCTCCGCTGTTCGGAAGCCAGTCGCGGTAGATCGGATAGATGCTTTCGCTGATAAGGTCTGTCGAGCCCAGGTGTCGCACCACGGCGCAGCGGCCGCCGGGGATGAGGATTTCGCGTATGCCGAAGGTGTTAGGCGCGACGGCCTGGTGTATCTCACCGCAAATGGCAAAGCGAAACGCCTCCGGCGGTGTGGTATCGGGGTTGCTGAAGGGAATGCCGAAGGTGCGACTCGATGCCACTGGCGATTGCCCGCTCTGCATGCGCCACTGGATGAAATGGCGCACGCTTTCATCGAGAAGTTGTGCCGGGCCGCGGTGCTCGAGTGCAGCGACTCTGACTTCGGGAAAGTCCACGATGTGTAATTGCATGATGACGCTCCTGGAAAAGTGGGGGACTTCAAACGCCGCATTCCAGACCTGCCAGTTCGGTTGCTGCCTGAAAGTACTCGGCGCCACGCCGAACGCCCGCCTGAAGGCTCTGCTGAACGCTTCGGGGCTTTCGAAGCCGGCATCGAGGGCTGCCTCCAGCACCGCATAATCTGCACGTGATGCCAGACGATTGGCTGCCTGCCGCAGACGCATCAGTTGCACGTACCGTGCGACAGGTAAACCCATGTAGGCGGTGAACTGTCGATGGAAGTGAAACGCCGAGAAGTTCGCCACCTGGCTCAGCGTATTCACCGACAGCTCACCCTCGAGGTTGGCGTTGATGTAGGCGAGTACGGCATTGAATCGCTTTATGTAGGCAGCATTGGTCGATTTGGCGGGCACCGGGCAAAGGCTCCTGGAAGGACGTTGGACGACAGGATCGGTGATGTCGATAGGTGTCCGCCTAGCCGTATTTGCTCAAGGTTGCGAGAGCACTGTCGGGCGACGGATGCGCAGCAGCCCTGAAAACAGGACTGCTGCGCGCTGAATCACCAACCGCGTCAATCAATACTGCTTTGCCACGGCCATGTTGTACCGCGACTGCAACTCGTCGTAACCAGCCTGAGCGGCGGCCAGGTCCTGATTCAGTTCTGCCGCATCGGCGCCGGAGGCCCAGTGTTGTTGCAGGCGATTGAGTGCAGTAAGCCATTCCTCGCCCGCCAGACTGATCTTGCTCCAGACGGGCTGGCCGCCATTCGCCGAACGTAAGCGTGGCCGTGCCTTTACGAAGGTTTCGGCATCCGACCAACTGCCGGCCAGGGATTGCTGCAGGCTGGACAACTGCTGCGGCGTCAGTGACGCGCCGTTGGCCATCGCGTCGAGGGCATTGATGGTCTGGCGGGCGCGGATCATGAAGCGCAGCGTGTACCAATGCTGGTCGTGTCCCAGTCGTTCTTCGATGGATGCCAGTTGTTCTTCGCGAATGAGTAACTGCGGCTGCTCCAGGGCTTGGCGCAAAGGTATCGCCTGGTCGCGTGCGTCTTGCAAGTGGAGGTTCAGGGCCCGCTCGATGGGTTCGAAGGGAGGCCGGTCTTGCACCCGAGTCGCAAGCCATCGTTCAGCAGCTTCAGCGTTCGGTCGCAGGTTGTCATACGCCCCGAGGTAGTTTTTGGCCAGGTACTGCAGGCCACCGGGTTCGCCGCCGCCGAACCACCGATAGCATGGCGATGGTTGCGCTCCCTGGGGAGGAATGGCATCGCCCGAGCCCATGCCGAAGCCGGCAAAGCCCTTCCAGAGCCCATTTTTTTCCTGGGACTGAGCAACCAGGTTGCGGTAATCGCTGTAGCGCTGTTCCAGCAGGTCCGCGCCGTCCACCAGGCAGGTGTTTATTTGCTGGATTGCCTCCCAGCGCAAATGGGTTCCATAGTCGATATTCGCCGTGTCTATCTGTTTGACCAGCCAGCTCAGGCCCAACGACACGAGCACGGCGGTTGCGAACGCGCGGCTGCTGATCATGGCTGGCCTGCCTTGGTCGTCTTGGGCAGGTGCCACTGGTCGGCCGACAACTGGGACGGGCAGGGGGAGGCCGTGAGCTGGCGGGCGGCGCAGGTTCGCTGCGGCCAGGCCTGCAGGCCTTCATTCGCGGCGAGGGGCGCATTACCGGCCAGAACATTGCCCAGCAGGAGCAGGGGGACAAGAATGCCGAGGAAGAAACCGATAAGGATGTCTCCGGGCACCCGCTGATAGACTCGGGAAAGCAAGGGCGCGCAACGTTCGGAGAACGCTTTCCCGCTCAGGATCGCCAATACGGCGAGGCTGGTGAAGTACGCGACTGCCCCGAGAATACCTCCGGCCAGGTAGATGATACCGCCCAGCAGCCCGACCCAAAGGCCCTCGCGGATTGGCAGCGGGGTAGGACGTCGCAGGCTCAGCCAGTGGCCGAAGCGCGCATGAAGCTTTTGGTCCAGGCGCCAGGCGATACGGCTCAGCGGTTTGCAGGCTGCGTTGAGTCCCCAGGCGACGACGCCTAGCAACATCGCGCGCAGGAGCATGTCGACCACACTGGTATAGAACGAGCCACCCAGGCGATATTCCAGGAACCAGCTCATACAGGCGGACGTGCTGAGGATCGCCAGCGGCACGGCCAGGACCGGTGGTCGCCGACGCAGCGGCCGCCAGTTGTCCGGTGCCAGTTGTGGCATCTGGTACAGCAATTGCGGATAGCGAAGCTCAACGGTGCGATATAACGCTTCGCAAGCCTCCCAATCGGCATCGCTGAAGGTCAGGCTCAAGGGTATCCGGGCGTCTTCGTCGGCGGCTCCAAACAGCATGCGCGCTGCTTGAGACTCACTACTGTCGAAGAGCCCCGTGAGACGGTCCTGTTGTTGGAGAAACGTGTGGCAATGGCTGCGAGCCAGGAGTTGACTCCACCACGGCTCGGGGCAGGGGCTATGGTGGCCGGTCTGCTTCCAGCCTTGCTGCGCACAAATGGCGTCGAACAGTTGTTCCGACCAGACCGGTGCTTGCAAGAGCGCGATGGCCAGGCTCTGGTTCAACCATTGGCGCGCATCCAGCCCTTGCAGCCACGGGCTGGCTGCCAGTTCCCGGGCCAGTTCGAGGAAGCGTCCGGTGTCGGCGCAAGCTGCATTCAGGCGGGCCTCGGCCAATTCCATGAGCTTGCCGCGCAGCTGCTCGAGCGCTGCACGGGGCAGATCCTCGTGTTGCCAGGGCGTCAGCCAGTGCAGATGTCCAATGGCGGCTTCGGCGAGATCGTAGTTGTCCTCGTCGCTCAGGCAACGTTGCAGCAGGGCATGTTCGAATGCTCGCTCGCATCCGTAAAGGCGAGCCTGGGCCAGACGGTCGGCGAGGTTGGCCGCCGTGATCGCTTCCAGGCATTGAACCGCCAGGCGCTGGGCCGGGGAGGGACCTTGCGATTCCAGCGGCTGAGGTGGCGTCGGCGAAAGGGGGAGGTCAATGGGCGCAGACGGCGGCTCGACGACCATCTCCTCTTCTTGCCATTCGCTCCACTCCAGCGCCTGTTCGTAAGCCTCACGCAGCCGCTGGAAGCCCTCGGGGTCTTCGTCGGGCCGATGACGTTTGAGCAGGCTGGCATACTGGCGCTTGACGCTGCGCTTGTCGGCATCGGCGGGTAGACCCAATATTTCCCAACAGCTCATCGCCAGACATCCTGCTCCAATGCTTCGAGCTGCTCGCTGATCTGTATCCGCAAGGCGCGGATGTCGTGCAGTTCCTGGGTGTCGAGCACCTGCGCAAAACGTGTGGCCAGGTCATCGACCCGATGGCGCAGTTCGCCGCGGCTTTCCTGGTAAAGGCGTTCAAGCCGGGCGATCAACAAGGTGTTCGGCTGTTCGTCACGGGGATGGATCTTCAACGACTCCAGGGCCTTGAGACGTTGGGCGATCTCCTCGTTGTCGAGCACGCCGGCGTTGTTGGCGATCACCAGGCTACGCCGTTCCCCGGTCTGGACGATCAGCGCATCGGCTTCCAACAGGCCATTGGTGTCATAAGTGAAGCGCACGTCGATGCTCACTTCCCCCGCCGGCATGGGCGGCACGGGTATTTCCAGTTCACCGAGGAGAATGTTTTCGCTGACCTGGCGGCTTTCGCCCTGATAGACCTTCAGCAGGACGACCTTCTGCTGGTCACGCAAGGTCACCACACGCTTGACCTTGCTCACCGGCACCACGCAGTTGCGTTCGATGATCGGCAGGTAGTGGCCGGTTTCGAGTTTGTTGCCGTATTCGACTGAAATCTCGATCCCCATCGAATACGGGCAGACATCCGTGAGCACCACTTCTTCGAGTGCTGCATCGCGGCTTTTCAGCCCCGCCTGCACCGCGGCGCCCAATGCCACGGCTTCGTCGGGGTTGAGCTGGATCGAGGGGAAGCGTCCGAACAGGCTGGCTGTCAGTTTGCGCACCAGCGGCATGCGGGTGGTGCCTCCCACCAACAAGACTTCGTCCAGTTCGCTGGCGCGGATACGTGCATCGCGCAAGGCTGTTTCGATGGGGGCGCGAAGTCGGGCGAACAGCGGGGCGTAAAGCTCGGCCATCGCTGCCTGGGTGTATTCATGGCGCCATTCGCGATCACCCTGGCGAACCGAGAACGTGGCGCTCGGCTCGTGCCCCAGGGCTTTGCGCACGCGTTCGGCTTCACGGCGCAGGCGGCCGAACAACTGCGCGTCGTCCATGGGCACCGGGCCTGCGGCAGAGCCGGCCTGGGCAGCCACGAACGCCTGGAGCAGTAACGTGTCGAAGTCTTCTCCACCGAGGTAGTTGTCGCCGGCACTGGCCCGCACCTCCATCACACCTTCGAACAGCTCCAGGATGGACACGTCGAAGGTCCCGCCACCGAGGTCGAACACCAGGAACGTGCTGGCGTTGTCGCGCTGGTGCAACCCATAGGCGAGGGCGGCGGCGGTGGGTTCGTTGATGAGTCGTTCGACCTTGAACCCGGCCAGCTCACCGGCGATACGCGTGGCTTTGCGCTGGGCATCGTTGAAATAGGCCGGGACGCTGATGACGGCTTCCTCGACCGGCTCGCCGAAATGCCGTTCGGCATCCTCGCGCAGACTGCGCAGGACCATCGCCGACAGCTCCTCGGCGCGGAACTGGCGGTTGCCGAGCGCTGTGAGGCGGGCGCTGCCCATGTAGCGCTTGAACAGCGAGGTCGTGACCTGCGGGTGGGTCTGCAACCGTTCCAACGCCGCGCGGCCGACCATTATCCGACCTTCGTCATCCAGGCCTACCACACTGGGGGTCAACCACTCGCCGAGTGCATTGGGTACCAGCTGCGCGGCGCCGTCGCGCCATGCCGCGATCAGGCTATGGGTGGTACCCAGGTCAATGCCGACAATCATGTCCGTCAACTCTCCTTAGTCGTTGATTCGCGATGGCGCTGCGTGCGAGCCGGCTAGCGTATCAGACCTGTGTCGGCGAAATGATGGAAAACTTTGCCATGCCAGGCTTGCCTGATGTCAGCCAAGCCAAAGACCTGTGGGAGCGAGCCTGCTCGCGAAAGCGGTAGGGCTGCTTTCGCGAACAGGATCGCTCCCGCAGGGCTTGCGTCGCCTGGGGTTTAACGCTCTTCCCGCATGATCCGCGCCACTTCCCCCGACGCTTCCAACTGCTCGAAAGCATGCTGCGCCCGGGCGACGACCTCGTCCGGCGTGCTCAGGCTGAAGGCCATGTAGACGCGGGCTGGGCGCTCATCGAAGGAGTAGACCTCCTCCAGGTCGGCGAAGGCCACATGTGCTTCGTCGCAGACGATCCGTGCGGCGTTCTCCGGCATTGGCAAGAGTTGGACCTGGCGGTTGAGCAGTTTCTGGAAGTTATCGTGACGGTCCGCCGATACCACCAACCGGGTAAACCCCTGCTGTTGCATGAGCAACTGCTTGGAGTCGTTGCGCACCACGCCCACGGTGTAGAGCTTGGCATCTTCGAGGTTGGCCAGCGTGATGTCTTGGCGCTCGCGCAGCTTGTAGAGCTTGATGGTCACCCGTTCCAGCTCGCCCACCCACTTGAACAACGGCTCGCGCAGCACGGTGCGGTCCATGGGGTAGATCAGCACATTGGGTTCGTGCAGGGCCTTGTCGTAAGCCCGGGCCCAGGGATATAGCAGGATATGGTGGTCGGTCAGCCCCGCTTTGGTCAGTGTTTCTTCAACGACGCGGGTGCCCGGCCCGACGAGTTTGCCGTCGCGCAAGTACGCGTATAGCGAGTCTTCGGTCACGACTTCGATTCCTTCGGCGTGACTGTGCAGGCTGGTCAAGGCCACGAACAAACATAAGCAGAGCGTCAGGCGATGGTGCATACAGGCCTCACTGGATTAGAAGGCAACGCAATTACGTCCTTGATGTTTCGCCCGATACAACGCCTGGTCGGCACGTTGCAGCAACAGGTCGAAGTGATCCATGGTCTGCGGGTCCAGCTCGGCGACGCCGATGCTGAGGGTGACAAAGGGTGATACCGCTGAGGCGCTATGGGGCAGTTCGCGCTTGGCCAGGCTGGCCCGGACCCTTTGGGCCGCTTCGTAGGCCTGCGCTGCGCCGACGTTGGGCAGCATCACGACGAACTCTTCGCCACCCACCCGGGCGGTCAGCTCACCGGAGCGCTCGAAGACGGCGCGAAGGGTTTCGGCGATTTGCTGCAGGCATTGGTCGCCCTGGATATGGCCGTAGGTGTCGTTGTAGAGCTTGAAGAAATCGACGTCGCACATGAGCACTGACAGCGGGGTCTTTTGGCGAAGCGCACGACGAAGTTCGATTTCCTTCAGTTCGTCGAAATAGCGACGGTTGGGCAACCCGGTCAGCGCGTCATGCCGTGACAGGGCTTCGAGCGCCTGGTTGGCTGCCTTGAGTTCCGCGGTACGCGCCTCGACCAGCTCGGCCAATTGATCGCGGCTGGCCTCCATGGCCTGTTCATCCAGGCGCTGACGTTCCAGGTGAGCGTGGAGGTTGTCCTGGAGTTCGTTGAGCTGGGATTCGAGCAGGCTCAGTTCGTCCGGGCGCCGTACCGAGCGCTGCAGCTTGAAGTATTGCCTGAGGGTCTGTGGCGTGAGTTGGCCCAGATGCCGGGCAATGTGGATGACATGCACGGTCACCAGGCGATTGAACACGGTCATGACCAACCCGGCCAGCAGCAGCGACTGGATCACCTGGGCGATGACGATGCTGCGTGCCTCGCTCCAGAGACGTTCCCAGAGCAGGTTGTTATCGCCTTCAATGGTCAGCTCACCGACCTTTTCGTTGGCGCCTTCGTAGGGTTGCGCGACGAGTTCATGTTGCAGCACGGGCGCCGGGCCGGACATGACGACGGCGTATCGATTGAGTTCGATGATCTCGGGCGATTGACCGGGCCGCAGGATCTTGAGCACCACGCGGCCCACCGGCGCTGCCTTGGCAACGCTGGAGAGTTGCTTGCCCAGGGATTCACGGTCCAGCTCCCAGATGGCGTGGGACAAGGTGTTCTGGAACACCTGGTCGATCAGGACCAGTTCCGAGTTCATTTCCGCCAGGTTGTTTTCCCAGGCGAGCCAGGTACGCAGTGTGACCATGGTCAGGGTAAACAGAAGGCAGAACAACAGTGTCGCGAGTACCAGGCGACGCCCCAGGGAGCTGAACGCCTTGACTTGTGGCTGGGTTGAGGGAGTCTCGGAGTTTCGCGCCATCTCACAGCCATTTGTGCAGGATGGCGTCATAGACGCCATTGCGGCGGATGGCTTCCAGGCCGGCGCGGAATTTCTCTACGGTCTCGACCGGCGTGTTGCGGCTGAACGCCATGCTCAGCGCTTCATCGCTGCTCAAGCCGGAAATCGGCAGTGAACGCACCAGCACCTTGGCCGGGTCTTCGCCGTTCTGGCGAACCAGGTACTGTGCGTTGAGCTCGTTGGAAATCCACATTTCCACATGGTCGACCTTGAGCTTGCGGTAGTTGTGCTCGTACTTGGTGCTCGACTGCAATTGTTCGCCTACGCGAAACCCCTTCGAGATCAGGTACTGCTCGCCCACGTCCTGGTTGACGGTAGCGATCTGGTAGGCGCGGGCTTCGTCCAACGAGTTGAGTTTTACCGGCCGGTCAGCCAGCGAATACAGATACCAGTGGGTGGGCGCAATGGCCCCCACCCACTGGAACAGCGATTCGCGCTCAGGAGTACGGGCGATGGAGTAGATCAGCACGTTGCTGTCATCGAGCGCTAGCTGATAGGCGCGCGCCCAGGGCATGGATTGGATGGGAGCCTGTACGCCGATTTCCTTGAGCACGGCCTGGACCACCTCGGTGCTCATACCGGTCATCCGCCCATCCTGGGTCATGTTATAGGGCGGCAGTTCCTCCGTAACGATGCGCAACGCAGGCTCTGCCGCGGCCTTCGGCGAGAATCCGCTTGCAGCCATGAGCATCAGAACGCCAAACACCAGCAAACGGTCAAGCGACAGGACCATCGACAATTACCCTATGAAACCGGCAGGACACGGTGGGGCGAAAGAGCCCTCTTCTCGATAGTTATCGGCTGGATCGACCCAGGCTTGAGTGTCACCCGTCGCCGCCGTTCGTTTCCGTGGGATTGTAGAGGTTCGCCCGATTGTTTAGCTGAAATTCGCCCGGGAAAACTCCAGCCCCTGGCTGCCGAGCCGATACAGCCCATATGCGCATTGACGCTGGCGAGATGTTGGAGCGGAGAGCAAGAGATGGTGCAACAAGACCCGGGGCTGAGTTCCGGCAAACACTCACTCACTGCTCGTGCGCTGCGTCTGGCGGTCCTGCGGATCGGCCTGGTTTCGTTGTGTGCCGGTGCGATTTCCTATTATGTGAACCTGTCCTCGCTGGAAAAAGCGATTACCACGCAATTGTTGCTCTCCACCGAGCAGACCTTGCAGCGCGAATCCCTGCCGTTCAACGAAATAAAGGATCTGCAGCGCAATTTCCTGAATGAGTTCAGGAGCCGCCTGGACAATCCGGGAAGTCGAGCTGCACTGGTGCAGGACTTCGACCGGATCTTCTACCGGCACGAGGACGGCTCCTACACCCAGCGACCGATGCTGTTCGAAGGCGAACCCTTGCCGGATGGCCGTCGGTTTGCCGGGATGTCAGCCACCTACGCGCCCGACATGCCACCCGACGATGACATCAAGGCGCGGTTTGCCCTGTCGTATATTCTCTCGTACAAATACGGCTCCAGCGTCCAGGGACGGCTGTTCAATTTCTATGGTGTGGTGCCCGAGAAGGGCTTTCCCATCTACCAGCAGGCTGATATCGCCAAGGTCTTTACCTATTCCGGGCCGGATGCCCTGAAGCTGGAAACCTATGAGTTCTATGCGCGCGGTTTTGCGAGCCCAGCCAGCGAAACGTTGTTCACGCGGATGTACTGGGATGCATCGAACGACGCCTGGATGACCACCGTGGCCACGCCCGACGTGGCCGACGCCTCCGGCAAGCACCAGATCCTGGCCTGTGTCGATGTGCTGCTCGATGAACTCATGAAGCGCACGGCGAGCCCCTTTGTGGACGGTGCGTACAGCACCATGTTTATCGCCGATGGCGACGGCACGCTGATCTACTACCCAGGCAAGATGGACCAGGTCAAAACCAGCGAGGGCAAAGCCTCCATCCGCTCGCTCGGGCTGGACGGCGACTATCCGCTTCTAGAGACCGTACCTGCGCTGACGCCCGGCAAGGCCGTGGTGGTGCAGACACGTGACGACATTGTCGCGATGGGCCTCGTTCCCGGTACGCCCTGGGCACTTGCCGTGCACTTTCCCCGGGCGCACATGGTGCCGGCGATTCTCAACAACCTGCTGATCGTGGTTGCCCTTGGACTGCTGACCCTGCTGGTGGAGATTTTCATCCTGCGCTCCATTCTGCAGAAGCAGGTGGCCATCCCGCTGTTTCGCCTGATGCAGGCAACACGCTCGCTGGGTTTGTCCAGGGAACGCCTGAACCGCGACAGGCTGCCGGTCCGCTCCGCCGACGAAATTGGCGAACTGGCCCGGGACTTTGCCTCGATGGCGGATCGGATCCAGGACGCCCAGGAGCAATTGGAGCTCAAGGTCAAGGACCGGACAGCGGCGCTTGAGGAAGCCAATCGGCAATTGGTTGTGCTGAGCACCACTGACGGCTTGACGGGAATCGCCAACCGCCGGCATTTCGATGAGACCCTGGTCAACGAATGGCGGCGCTCGGTGCGCGCGGGAACACTGTTGTCGTTGATGCTGATCGATGTCGACCTGTTCAAGAGCTATAACGACCATTACGGGCATCAGGCTGGCGATGACTGCCTGCGAAGCGTCGCCAATGCGCTGAAAGTCCATGCCCAGCGGGCCGGTGACCTGGTGGCGCGCTACGGGGGCGAGGAGTTTGTCCTCATCACCACGACGCCCAACGCCGACAGTGCGCTGCAGCATGCCCAGGCCTTGGGCGAAGCCGTGGAAGCCCTGGCGCTGCCCCATGCCAGGTCGCCGTTCGGCTTCGTGACGGTGAGCATTGGCCTGGCGGTCATGGTGCTCATGGAGGAGGTGACGGCGCAAGACCTGCTCAAGCAAGCCGATCAGGCGCTCTACATGGCCAAGGCCAGGGGGCGTAACCAGACCATGCTGGCGAGTGCTTCGTGAGCTGGGGCTTGACGTTGCTACGCGAATGACAAACACCATCGATCCGGTTATTTAAAGGAACCCAGTGTCACTCCCTCCTGTCACTCGTTTGTCCAGGAACGACAACAGGGAGTCCACTGATGCGACCTTTGCATTTCACCAGCCTGTCCTTCGCCGTCGTGCTTTGCGCGGCCTGTTCCAGTCAACCGTCGGCAACATGGAGCTACGCCGATGCCCAGGGACGGGCCAACTCACCACCTGACCAGGCTTACCCGGAACTGTTCGAAGCGGTGCAACGCGGCCAGGTGTTTACCGACCAGAAACACTTCGTGGACGCGCTGCCCAACCGCGATCCGGCGCGGATCCGTGCCGATTACCTGGCCCGCCGCGACAGCGCCGGCTTCGACCTCAAGGCCTTCGTCAAGGACAATTTCACCGAATCCGGTCAAGCCGAAAGCCCGGCACCCAAGCCCGGCGCGCCGATCCGGGAGCACATCGACAATCTCTGGCCGGTGCTGAGCCGAACCTACAGGGAAGTGCCTCAGTACAGCAGCCTGTTGCCCTTGCCCCAGCCTTATGTGGTGCCGGGCGGGCGTTTTCGCGAGATGTACTACTGGGATTCCTATTTCACCATGCTCGGCCTGGAGCAAAGCGGCGACAAGGCCCGGGTGCGGCAGATGGTCGACAACTTCGCCTACATGATCGACACCTACGGCCACATTCCCAATGGCAATCGCACCTATTACCTGAGCCGCACCCAGCCGCCGTTCTTTGCCTACATGGTGGAGTTGCAGGCGCACATCGAGGGTGATCAGGCCTACAGTCGATACCTGCCACAACTGCAAAAGGAATACGCCTACTGGATGGCCGGCGCACAGACGCTCAAGCCCGACGCGGCTGCCCGGCATGTGGTCAAGCTGGCGGATGGCAGCGTGCTCAATCGCTACTGGGATGCCAGTCCGACGCCGCGGCAGGAATCGTGGTTGCAAGACGTCAAGACCGCCGAACAGACGCCGGACCGGCCGAAGCAGGAGGTTTGGCGTGACCTGCGTGCCGGGGCAGAAAGCGGCTGGGATTTCAGCTCCCGCTGGCTGGGCGACGGCAAGGACCTGACGACGATACGGACCACCTCCATCGTGCCGGTGGACCTGAACAGCCTGATGTATCACCTGGAGCGCACCATCGCCAAAGGCTGCGAGACCGTTCAGAACGTGCCTTGCGTCCAGGCCTATGGCCAGCGCGCCGACCAGCGCCAGCGTGCCATCGAGCGACATTTATGGAAGGCCGATGGCGGTTATTACGTGGACTACGATTGGCAGTTGAAGCAGTCACGCCCAAACCTGACTGCTGCAACGCTGTTTCCGTTGTACACCGGCCTGGCCTCAGCCGAGCGTGCAGGCCGTACTGCCGATGCGGTACGCGCAGGCTTGCTGCGTCCGGGCGGCATCGCGACCACCCAGGTCAGCAATGGCCAGCAGTGGGATGAGCCCAACGGCTGGGCACCGCTGCAATGGGTAGCGGTGGAAGGTTTGAGCCGTTATGGGCAAACCGCGCTGGCGGAGCAGATTGGCACGCGCTTTCTGCAGCAAGTACAGAATCTCTATCGCGACGAAGACAAACTGGTGGAGAAATACGACGTGTCCGGCGCGGGGCAGGGTGGCGGCGGGGGCGAATACGAGTTGCAGGACGGCTTCGGCTGGACCAACGGTGTCACGCTGAAGTTGCTGGAGAAATATGGCGCGAACGCCGAATCCGGTAGCCATTGATCGTACTGTATCGAGGGTTTTGGTCATGAGTGAGGTTTATACGATAGGTCATTCGACCAGGACCCTTGAGCAGTTCGTGGAAACCATCGGCAGCTTCGGTATCGACACCGTGGTCGATGTGCGAACGGTTCCACGATCCCGGACGAATCCCCAGTACAACCTGGATACCTTGCCTGGAGAATTGGCCCGGCTTGGAATCAACCATGAGCAGATTCTGGAACTGGGAGGACTGCGAAAGAAATCAAGCGTCGTCCCCGACGAGACCAATGCCTTCTGGACCAATCGCAGTTTTCACAATTACGCCGACTATGCGCTCTCGGATGAGTTCGAGGACGGTCTGAACCGGTTGCTGGCGCTCGGTGAAACCCAGCGGTGCGTCATCATGTGCGCGGAAGCCGTCTGGTGGCGCTGCCATCGCAGGATCATCGCCGATTATCTGTTGCTCCGCGGTGTCGAGGTGATCCACGTCATGGACAAGGATAAATCGAGCAGGGCTATATTGAACCCTGCTGCACAAGCGCACGGACTCAAGCTGACTTACCCGGCGGCGAGGGGAGAGGGTGGCGGGACAGGCTCCGCCACCCTTTAGCTTCAGCGAATCGACAACGGCGGAGTGCGCGGAGGTACTCGCCGCTTCGAACCGGTCGACTCGAATGCCGAGGCCAGGCGCAGCAGCTTCGAATCGTCATAGGCACGACCGGCAAACGTCAGCCCGACAGGCATGCCGATGTCTGCCATGACCCCCATCGGCACCGTGACGGTAGGCACGCCCAGATGGCGGATGGCGAGGTTACCGTTGGCGACCCAGACCCCGTTGCTCCAGGCGATATCCGCGGAGACCGGGTTGACGTCGGCGTCCGCCGGCCCGACGTCGGCGACAGTGGGGAAGATCACCGCATCGAGTCCAAGCCGCTTCATCCAGTCTTCAAGGTCGATCTGCCGGGTCTTTTCCAGCCCCCGCAGGCCATCCGGCAGCGTGGGGATCTGGTCCCAGGGCGTGATGCCGCGTTCGGCCATTTTCACGTATTCGTCCATCCCGGCGGCCAGATCGTCCTCGCGGTTGGGCAGGGTGCCCGGGTCGTGGGGGAAGATCAGCGGGCCGTTCACGTCGGCCAGGCGATTGAGTTTCGGATCACCGTTGGCCCGCAGGAAATCATCGAACGCCCAGGCCGACAGGTCCCACAGTTCGTGGTGGAGGAACTCCTTGGAAACCAGGCCACGGGTAAACACTGTCGGAGCGCCGGGGCGGTCGCCTTCACAGTTGGACACCAGCGGGAAATCCACTTCGACCACTTCGGCGCCGCAGGCTTCGAGGGCCTTGCGTGCTTCTTCCCAGAGGGCGATCACCGAAGGGCGGGTGATGATGCGTTGCCCGGTCGGACCGCCGATGCCCGGGGCTTCAGCCGTGCCGGCGTCGGGATCGGCATTGATGTACATGCGCGGAACGCCGAAGCGAATACCTGCCAACGCCTCGGGAGCGGCGGCGAGCGCGGGGTAGGAGGCGGGTCGCACGGCGTCGACGCTTGGAATGGGCACCCAGGGTTGCAGGCGCCACAGGTCGCCTCGGGTGTCCGGGTCCTGTGCGACCACCACATCCAGCACTTCCAGCAGATCGGCCATGGTCCGGGCGTAAGGGACCACCACGTCCATCGTGGGCGTCAGTGGCCAGTTGCCGCGCACCGAGATCACGCCGCGTGAAGGCGTATAGGCACACAAGCCATTATTCGAGGCCGGGCCGCGCCCGCTGGACCAGGTTTCCTCGGCCAGGCCGAATGCCGCGAAACTGGCCGCCGTTGCCGTGCCGGCGCCGTTGGAAGAGCCCGAGGCAAAGGGCGCGGTGAGGTAGTCGCCGTTGTACGGGCTCTCGGCACGGCCGTACACGCCGCGCTGCATGCCGCCGTTGGCCATGGGCGGCATATTGGTCTTGCCCAGGCAGATCGCCCCGGCGCCGCGCAGCCGCTCGATGGTGAAGGCATCGCGGTAGGCAACCAGGTCCTTGAAGGCCGGACTTCCGGAGGCGGCGGTGAGGCCTTTCACCAGATAACTGTCCTTGGCGGTGTAGGGAATGCCATCGAGCGGACCCAGCGTCTTGCCCTGGGCCCGGCGGGCATCGGATGCCTGTGCTTCGTTCAACGCTTCCGGGTTTCGCACCACCACCGCGTTCAGGGCGGTGGGCGTGTCCGGCCCATCGTAGGCCTCGATCCTGGCGAGGTAGGCCTGGACCAGCTCTACCGCTGTCGTCTGTCTAGATTCGAGCGCGGCGCGCAATTGGGCAATGGAAACTTCAGTGATTTCGATCATGCTGTTATCGCTGCGGATGACGAGAGATGGAGGTTGGACACCCTGGGCCTCTCAAAGTGGGTTCTCATTCGATTGCCGTGCACTTTACCACCGCCATCGCGAGCAAGCTCGCTCCCACATTGGGTCGGCGGTGCATGTGCGATACAGACCTTTGTGGGAGCCGGGCTTGCCCGCGAAGGCGGTGATACATTCGACATGGATGCAAGCCGAACCACCGTCATCGCGAGCAGGCTCGCTCCCACATTGGATCGGCGGTGCATGCACTACTTATGCACGACACCGGACCTCTGTGGGAGCGAGCCTGCTCGCGATAGCGGCGGCATATTCAACATTGAACTACCTGATCCACCGCTCTCCCAATTTGCCTTCGCAATACCGGCGCGTGGGGGTTCCCATTACATACGGTAAAACATATATTCGATTTTTCGCATATAGGTTCGAACAACATGACGATCAAAGTGGGCATCAATGGTTTTGGCCGGATCGGTCGTCTCGCGCTACGGGCCGCCTGGCATTGGCCCGAGTTCGAGTTTGTGCAGATCAATGACCCGGCCGGTGATGCGGCCACTCATGCGCATCTGTTGAACTTCGACTCCGTGCACGGCCGCTGGAGCCACCAGGCTGATGCAGACGGCAACGACATCGTCATCAAGGGCAAGCGGATCAAAGTGACGGCCAACAGGGCCATTGCCGACACCGACTGGTCGGCCTGCGATCTGGTGATCGAAGCCAGTGGCAAGATGAAGACCGTCGCGGTGCTCAAGGCTTACCTCGACCAAGGCGTGAAGCGTGTGGTGGTCAGCGCCCCGGTGAAGGAAAAGGGTGCGCTGAACATCGTCATGGGGGTCAATCACCACCTGTTCAAAGCTGCCGAACATCCCATTGTCACTGCCGCATCCTGCACCACCAACTGCCTGGCCCCGGTGGTCAAGGTCATTCACGAGAAGCTCGGCATCCGCCACGGCTCGATCACTACCATCCATGACCTGACCAACACCCAGAGCCTGCTCGATCAACCCCACAAGGACCTGCGCCGCGCCCGCGCTTGCGGCATGAGTCTGATCCCGACCAGCACCGGCTCGGCCACCGCCATCGCGGAAATCTTTCCCGAGTTGCGTGGGCGCCTGAACGGTCACGCCGTGCGCGTACCACTGGCCAATGCTTCGCTGACCGATTGTGTCTTCGAGGTCGAGCGAGCCACCACCGTCGAAGAAGTGAATCAATGGCTCAAGGACGCCTCCGAGAACGAATTGAAAGACATCCTCGGTTTCGAAGAGCGGCCGCTGGTGTCTATCGACTACCGGACCGACCCGCGCTCATCGATCATCGATGCGCTGTCGACCCTCGTCGTCAACGGGACCCAGGTCAAGCTCTATGCCTGGTACGACAATGAGTGGGGCTATGCCAATCGCACCGTCGAACTGGCGCGAATGGTCGGTCTGGCCGGGCATTCATGAAGTCACTGGCGGCCCTCGCTCCGGAAGTGCGGCAATACCTGCTCGTCACGGGCAACTACTGGGCATTCACCCTCACCGACGGTGCCTTGCGCATGTTGGTGGTGCTGCACTTTCACGCGTTGGGCTACAGCCCGCTGCAGATCGCTGCGTTGTTCCTGTTCTATGAACTCTTTGGCGTCATCACCAACCTGGTGGGCGGCTATCTCGGTGCCCGGCTGGGTTTGAATCGCACCATGAACGTCGGCCTGGGCATGCAGGTCGTGGCATTGCTCCTGTTGACGGTGCCGACGGTCTGGCTGACGGTCCCCTGGGTGATGGCGGCCCAGGCCCTGTCCGGGATCGCCAAGGACCTGAACAAGATGAGTGCCAAAAGCACCCTCAAGCTGCTGGTGCCCGACGGGCAACAGGGCACGCTCTACCGGTGGGTGGCGATGCTCACCGGCTCGAAAAACGCCCTCAAGGGTATTGGTTTTTTCCTCGGTGGCGCGTTGCTGGCGTCGCTGGGGTTCAGGGGCGCGCTGCTGGCGATGGCCAGCGTGTTGGGGCTGATCTGGATCGGCAGTCTGATCCTGTTGAAGAGGGACCTGGGCAAGGCGAAAGCCAAGCCCAGGTTCCGCGACCTGCTGTCCAAGAGCCGCGCGATCAATATCCTGTCGGCGGCGCGGCTGTTCCTGTTCGGCGCCCGCGACGTCTGGTTCGTGGTGGCCTTGCCGGTCTATCTGAGCAGCGTCTTTGCCTGGGACTTCTGGAAGGTCGGCAGTTACCTCGCCGCCTGGGTGATCGGCTACGGCCTCGTGCAGTCGTTCGCGCCCTATATCACTGGCAAAAAACGGGGGCATGTACCGGACGGGCGTGGCGCGTTCCTTTGGGCGCTGGCACTGGCGGGCCTGCCGATGGCTATTGCGCTGGGCCTGGGCAGCGGACTGCCGCAACAGACGGTGCTGCTCGGCGGGTTGGCGGTGTTTGGTGCGTTGTTCGCGGTGAATTCGTCCTTGCACAGCTACCTGATCGTGTCCTATGCCAAGGAGGACGGCGTGTCGCTGGACGTGGGTTTTTACTACATGTCCAACGCTATGGGCCGGCTGATCGGCACGCTGCTTTCCGGTTGGGTGTATCAGGCTCATGGGCTGGAGGCATGCCTATGGATTTCCAGCGGCTTTGTCTTGCTCGCCGCGCTGATCTCCATGGCATTGCCCCGTCACGCGGGTCATTGATCAAGGGCGTGGTCGGTTTTCCAGTACAGAAAACACGGCCATGCCCGCCAGCATGGCCAACGTGAAGACGATGATCTGCCAGTGTCCGGTCAGCAGGACTGTGACGGCGGGGCCGGGGCAGATGCCCGCGATGCCCCAGCCGACGCCAAACACCAGGCTGCCGCCGATCAGGCGCCTGTCCAGTTCACGCTTGACCGGTAACTGCATCGGGTTTCCCAGCAGCGAGCGCGATTGCCGGCTCGCCCAGGTCAACGGTCCGATGGCGACGCCAATCGCCCCGACCATCACCCAGGCTAGGGACGGGTCCCAGGCCCCGCTCAAATCGAGGAAAGCCAACACCTTGGTCGGGTTGGTCATGCCTGCCAGCAGCAGGCCGATACCAAACAGCAGGCCGGCCATGAACGCGGTCAGCTTGAGCATGTTCAGGCTCCCAACCCATGGCGCAGGACAAACACCGTCACGAAGCCGCAGAGCATGAAGCACGCCGTGGCGACCATCGAACGCGGCGAGAGCCGTGCAATGCCGCACACGCCGTGCCCACTGGTACAGCCCGAGCCATAGCGGGTGCCAATGCCCACCAACAGGCCCGCTGCAACCAGCCCAACCCCACCGGTCTGGAATTCAATCGGTGGCACCGAGGCGAACGCGCCCCACACAAGCGGTGCGACCAGCAACCCCAGGAGAAACAGCATCTTCTCGCTCGCACCCTCGCGGCGGCGTTGCAAGAGGCTGCCAATCAGGCCGCTGACGCCGGCAACGCGCCCATTGGCGACCACCAACAGACTGGCGGCCAAGCCGATCAATGCGCCGCCTGCAAGGGATGACCAAGGTGTGAAGTTCAGCCAGTCGACGCTCATCAAGCTTCTCCGATCCGTGATGGGGGGCCGGCGTAGTGTACTCGCCATTCGTCAGCCCTATACCGAGACCATTCTTGACAACGTCGCTGGCTCGGCAAATACTCGGCGTATATTCATATATATGACTAGATAACAAGGTGAATAAAGTCGATGAAAGCCCTTTCCAGCGATGTCCGCCTGCCGCTCTATCAACGTCTACGAGACCAGTTGGCTGAACAGATCGCCAATAATCGCTGGCGTCCGGGAGAAGCGATTCCCACTGAGGCCGCCCTTTCGGCGGAGTACCAATTGTCTACCGGTACCGTGCGCAAGGCGGTCGATGCGTTGGTCAGCGAGGGCATTCTCGAGCGTCAGCAGGGGCGCGGTACCTTTATTCGCCGCCCTCAGTTCCAGTCTTCGTTGTTCCGCTTCTTCCGGTTTCAAAGCGCCTCGGGCGAACGTCGGGTCCCGGAGAGCCGCATCTTGTCCATCGAGCCAGTGGCTGCGCCGTCGGCGGTGGCACAGGCGTTGGGATTGCCCGTCGACGCACCGGTGATCCGCATCGTTCGTGTGCGTCTGCTGGACGTCGAGCCAGTGCTCGCCGAAGAAATCTGGTTGCCGCGCAGTCGCTTTCAATCGCTGCTCGATATCGACCTGAGCCAGAAAGGGCCGCTGCTCTATCCCATCTACGAAGAAACCTGCGGTCAGGTTGTCGCCTATGCCGAAGAAACCCTCACCGCCGAATCGGTGAATGACGTTCACGCCCGTTTGCTGCAAGTGCCGGTCAATAGCCCGGTTGTGGTGATCGAGCGTCTGGCGCGGGACTACGCCGGCAACCCGCTGGAGTGGCGACGCTCCCGCGGGCATGCCGAGCATTTCCGCTACAGCGTGGAGATCCGTTGACCCTGCCGGATTAGCGGGTCACCCGGCGGCGAGTCGTCGCCGCGGCTTTTACCGTTGTGTTTGCCCTCACTGGCCCTGTAGCGGCGCGGTTCGCTCTCGGCTGCCTTTCGTTCTGCTTATAAGGATAAAAATCATGTTCAGTTGGTATCGCCAAGTCACCGCGCGGGAGCGCAAAACGTTTTGGGCCTGTTTCGGCGGATGGTCGCTCGACGCGCTGGAAGTACAGATGTTTGGCCTGGCGATACCGGCGCTGATTGCGGCATTTGCCTTGTCCAAGGGCGATGCGGGGCTGATCAGCGGCGTGACCCTGGTGACCTCGGCTCTCGGCGGCTGGGTCGGCGGCACGTTGTCGGACCGCTACGGCCGGGTGCGCACGCTGCAATGGATGATCCTGTGGTTCTCGTTCTTCACCTTTCTGTCCGCGTTCGTCACCGGCTTTCACCAGTTGCTGATCGTCAAGGCGCTGCAGGGATTCGGGATCGGTGGCGAATGGGCCGCCGGTGCGGTGCTGATGGCCGAAACCATCAATCCCAAGTACCGCGGCAAGGTCATGGGCACGGTACAAAGCGCCTGGGCAGTGGGTTGGGGGCTGGCGGTCGGTGTGTTCACGCTGATCTACTCGTTCGTGCCCCAGGACATGGCCTGGCGGGTGATGTTCATCGTCGGCCTGCTGCCGTCGTTCCTGATCATCTGGGTCCGGCGTAACGTCGAGGAGCCGGACAGTTTCCAGCGCCTGCAAAAAGAACAGGCGATCCCGCAGAGCTTCTTCAAGTCCCTGGCCGGCATCTTTCGCCCTGAGCTGATCCGCGTGACCTTGTTTGGTGGGCTGCTGGGGCTAGGCGCACATGGCGGTTATCACGCGGTGATGACCTGGCTGCCGACCTTCCTCAAGACCGAACGCAACCTGTCGGTCCTCAATTCCGGCGGCTACCTGGCCGTTATCATCTTCGCCTTCTGGTGTGGCTGCGTGGTCAGCGGCTTGCTGATCGATCGCATTGGCCGTCGCAAGAACATTGTGCTGTTCGCGCTATGTTGTGTCGTGACTGTGCAGTGCTACGTATTCCTGCCGCTGACCAACACTCAGATGCTGTTCCTGGGGTTCCCGCTCGGCTTCTTCGCCGCTGGCATTCCGGCGAGCCTCGGGGCGCTGTTCAACGAGTTGTACCCGGCGGATGTGCGTGGCGCGGGTGTGGGCTTCTGCTACAACTTCGGCCGGGTACTCTCGGCGGTCTTTCCCTTCCTGGTCGGCCACATGAGCGATTCCATGTCCCTGGGTTCAGCCATCGGCATCGACGCCGGGATAGCTTATGGCGTGGCGGTGCTCGCGGCGCTGTGTCTGCCGGAAACCCGCGGACGCAACCTTGAAGCCTCCACTGCACCGGCAAACGCCACGGTCGACGGTAACGAGAGCGCCCATGCCTGATACCTTTTCTACGCCAATCACCGGCATCGACTCCCATGCCCATGTGTTCAGTCGTGAGCTGGCGCTGGCTGCCGAGCGGCGCTACACACCTGACTATGACGCGACGCTTGGCCAATACCTGCACCACTTGCAAGCCCATGGCCTGAGCCATGGCGTGCTGGTGCAGCCCAGTTTTCTTGGCACGGATAACAGCTATCTACTGGCCGCGCTCCAGCAGGCTCCCCAGCAATTGCGCGGGGTCGTGGTGCTGGAGCCTGGCATCAGCCGTGCGGTGATGGAAGGCATGGCCCGGCTGGGGGTGGTCGGTGTGCGCTTGAATCTGATGGGCAAGGACCTGCCTGATTTTCGGGACGCAGCCTGGCGAGATTTCTTCGGCCATCTGGTTGCGCTGGACTGGCATGTCGAATTACACCGCAACCTGGCGGACCTGCCGGGGCTGATTCGCCAACTGATGCCATTTGGCATCAGGCTGGTGATCGATCACTTCGGACGAGCGGATTCGCGCCTGGGCATCGAGCAAACTGGTTTTACCGAGCTGCTGGAGCTGGGTTTGAGCGGACAGCTGTGGATGAAGGTGTCCGGCATCTACCGATTGGCCGGGACCGATCATGAGAATCTGGAGTTCGCCCGAGCCTCATTGGCCTTGCTGGCGCAGAGCTTCGGCCCCCGACGCCTGGTGTGGGGCAGCGACTGGCCGCATACGCAACATGAACGAAGCGTCGGCTTCGAGACGGTCATGGGGCAGTTGCGCGCGCTGGGGTGTTCGGCGTCGCTGATGAAGGCGCTGATGGTGCAAGCACCTCAAGCATTGTTTGGTTTTCCGGATACAAGGGCTATTGCATCAAGTTAACCTGAACTCGTACGACGAATAAGGATCTAGAATCCATTGTAGCTGCATGCAAGAGACCCCCACCTGAATTCAGAGTGCGTTGCTCGAGGCGGATTGCCGGCCCGAATACATGCATGGGGCGATGGACAGCAAGGGCAGGTTAGCCAGGTGGATCGAGGATCACTGATGTCAAACGTTGAAGAACTTCCCAGGGAAACACTGGCTCCGAGCGAGTACGAAAGCCTGGTTTCGATTGGCGAAAATGCGCTCGAGGCCATTCCCGGTGCGGTGTATCTGTGTGATCGCGAGGGCTGGCTCGTCAGATACAACAGTGAGGCGGCCGAACTGTGGGGGCGCAGGCCGGAGCTCGGCGTGAACGGTGATCGCTTCTGCGGTTCCCATCGATTGTTCTTGACCGACGGTACACCGCTGGCGTTTGCAGATAGCCCGACGGCCTCGGCCCTCAGTACCGGTGTTGTGACCCGCAATCAGGAAATCCTCATCCAGCGCCCGGACGGGTCGCGGTTCGTGGCACTCATGAATATCCGGGCCCTGAGAGACCGGCGAGGTGTCATTCAAGGGGCAATCAATTGCTTCCAGGACATCTCTGCGCAGCACGCCATGGCCGAGGAGCTTCGGCGCAAGAGCGCCGACCTTGAAGACTTCTTCGAGAACAGCGCCGTGGGCCTGCATATCGTCAGTGGCGAGGGCATCATCCTGCGTGCCAACAAGGCTGAATTGGCCCTGCTGGGTTACTCGGAAGAGGAATATATCGGTCGTCCTATCACCGAGTTTCATGTCGATGAGCCGGTGATCGGCGACATTCTCAATAAACTGGGCAGCGGTGATTGCCTGGAGAACTACCCGGCGCGCTTGAGGGCCAAGGACGGTTCGATCAAGTATGTCTCGATCACTTCCAATGGTCGGTTCGAAGACGGAAAACTCTTCAACACCCGGTGTTTCACCATCGACGTGACGTGCGTTCATGCGGCCGAGGCTGCGCGCCAGGAGAGCGACGACAGGCTTTCTGCCACCTACGAGGCGGCGACCATCGGGATTGCCGAGGCCGATGTCGACGGTCGCCTGCTCCGGGTGAACGACGCCCTCTGCCACATGCTGGGCCGTACTCGCGAGCAACTGCTGGCAATGACATTCCTGGACTACACCCACCCGGACAGCGTCGAGCAGGACGCGACCTTGTACGCGCGCCAGGTTGCCGGCGAAATGGACAGTTACGTGCTGCGCAAACGCGCGCTCAAGCTGGATGGCGAGATCGTCTATCTCGACATACACAGTTCGTCGGTACGCGATGCTAGCGGCGAATTCCGCTATGGCGTGCGGGTGCTCCAGGACGTCACCCTTGCGCAGCGAATGGAAAACCAGGTTCGCGAGAGCGAGCGGCACATGCGCAATGTGCTCGAAGCGCTGCCCGCTGCGGTCTATACCACCGACGCCGAAGGCCGGATCACGTTCTACAATCGTGCGGCTGTCGAATTATCCGGGCGCACGCCCCAGTTGGGCGACCTGTGGTGCGTGACCTGGAAGCTGTTCAACACCGATGGAAGCCCGCTTCCCCACGACCAATGCCCAATGGCCGTGGCGTTGAAGGAGAACCGGGCGATTCGGGGGGCCGAGGCTATTGCCCAACGACCGGATGGCACCCGTGTGCCGTTCAACCCCTATCCCACGCCCCTTCATGATGCCGATGGCAACCTCGTGGGCGCGATCAACATGTTGGTGGACATTACCGAGCGAAAGCAGGCGGAAAACCGCCAGAAGACGTTGATCGACGAACTCAATCATCGGGTCAAGAACACCTTGGCCACGGTGCAATCCCTGGCGGCCCAGACCGCGCGCAACGCAGAAGACGCCAAGGACGGCTACCGGCGATTCGAAGCCCGGCTGCTGGCGTTGTCGCGGGCTCATGACCTGCTGACGAAGCGGCACTGGGAGAACACACCTCTGGACGCCCTGGCCAAGGAAGTGCTGATGCCGGTCTTCGGGCTCGAGCCCGACCGCATCACGGTCGAGGGCGCGACCATCGACGTCGGCACCCGGGTGGCGCTCAATTTCACGATGACCCTCAACGAACTGGCGATCAATGCGCTCAAATATGGCTCGATGTCCGTCGAGACGGGGACGCTTTCAGTGTCCTGGGACCTGCAGCCCCAACCAAACGGTACCTTGTTGACCCTGGATTGGCGCGAGCAGGGCGGGCCGCTCGTGGCCCGGCCGGAGCGGGAAGGACTGGGTTCGCGGTTGATGAAGCGTTGTATCGAGCGCGACCTGGGAGGCCAGTTCGACATGACCTTTGCCCCGGAGGGCGTTTGCTGCCGCTTCTCGTTTCTGATCGGAGCCTAGGCATGCCTCCATTCGCTGGAGTCAGGGTACTCGTGGTCGAGGATGAAGGCGCGATTGCCATGTTGATCGAGGAAATGCTGGAAGACCTGGGCTGCGAAATCGTGGCCTCGGTCGCACGGCTCGCAACGGCGCGGGACGAGGCAAGCACGGCGTATATCGACCTGGCCATCCTGGATGTCAACCTGGCCGGCGAACGGGTTTTTCCGGTCGCCGAGATTCTGCGCGATCGCGGCATCCCGTTCTTATTCAGCACCGGATACGGTACCAGCGGAGTGCCGGGCGAATTCGCCGGTTACCCGGTCCTGCACAAGCCGTTTTCGGAAAGCGAGTTGCTGCAGCGTATGACCCTGGCGTTGAGGCATCGAGCGTCGACGTGATACTCCTACGCAATGATCCACTGCCATCGCGAGCTGGCTCGCTCCCTCGTTCTTCGAGTTTCCCAGGAAAATCGAATCCATCACGAAACCTGTGGGAGCGAGCCTGCTCGCGATGGCGGTGGCACATTCAATGCCCATGAAAACTGCCCCAACGCTCTGGGCAACCTCCCTTAAAAGTAGAATGTGCCGCCGCTGAGCGCACTTGGACAAAACCGTTATTTTCTTCCGATTGATGTGCTGGGAATCGACTCTGGTGCTAGCCTTTTTCAACGCATCCAAGGAGGAGAGTGCCGTGTCCAATTGCAAGAAGTGCCACTATCCGGTCAGCGATCTTTTCATGTATTGCCCTTTTTGCAATACGTTACTGGACGATGGTTCAGCCTCTCTACCAAGCGCCTCTCCACCGAGCAGCGCAACGATCAAACATGTCGCACGCGTCACGCCGAAAATCGCCATCGGTAAGGTTCGAATCGAAGGGCTGGGCGAGATGGATCCGCCGGAAGGGGTGACTCCGCCGTTCAATTTCCATCCGACACCCGGCGGAACCGGTGCACTCGGCCGGCTTGTTGATTCAAAGGGGCGTGGTTGGTATTTGATGAGAAATCGACCTCACTCCAGCCTTTACCATTGGCGCAAGATCTTCAAGGCCAAGCGCAAAGGTGGCGGTTTCCACATGACAATGCGGCTTGAGCGCGAACAGCCTTCGATGCACCAGATCGCCGCCGACTGGAACCATCGTCAATGGGCGGTTGATGAGTCGGGCTACAGCAATATGTCGCTGGAACAAGCGCTGGTGGGCACCGGCCGCAATGCCGACAAGCGCAAGTCTCAAGGCAGCGTCATGGCGAAGTTTTTCATCGCCGTGGCTAACGGTACGGCATTCGGCCTGCTGCCCCCCTTGAGCAGTGTCACTGTCGAAGACGCAAGGCGAGCCGTGGGATTGATCGAAAGTGGGTCGCTGTCGGCATCGCGCTATGCCGCCCGTGACGATCAGGAATGGCTTCATCTGCGCGGCCATGGTCTCGGTGGCAGGGAAGAGCCCAGTAATCTGGTCGCGGGCAGTCACGGAGCCAACAGTGAAATGGCAGCCATCGAAATGGTGCTCCAGCAATTCGATGGCAAGCGGCCCCTGACCTACAGCGTCAAGGCAGACTGCCTCCCCGGGACATTGATCAGCACCCTGATCACCATGGAAGTGCTCCTGAACGGCACGCGAATCTTCTCCCAGGTGATCAACGCAGCTCGCTTGCGACTTTCTTTATCTGAGTACGCTCATATCCAGGATGAATTGGTGAATCGCATCGTGACAGATGGCCGCAAAGGGCGTGAAACGGTGTTTGTGCCGGCGTCGACGAGTTGAATGACCTTCCTTGGGGAATAGTCTTCTGTGGGGAGTGGTAGCTAATCAACCATGCTGTTGATGCGCTACTATCTGCGCTCACCTCCCGTACTTCGGACTTTCTCTTTCATGAAATTGCACTTGCTTACTGCCAGTCTGTTCCTCGCCTGTACCCTGACTCACGCCGCCGAGCCGAAGTCCCTTCCAAAACCTTTGGAGGAGCAGGTCGGGCATCTGGTGGCACTCCTCAAGGACAGCTACGCCACCGGCTACCCTGAAGCGACGCTGGTGCAGACGCTGGATACCGGGGAAGACAGCGAAGTAACGCTTGCGGTGTTCACCATTGAAGGTTTTGGCATGGGCAACAATTACAGCCAATACCTGGCGGTTTTTAACCCTGAAGAAAACGAAGAGGGCAAGCAGCGTTACAACTTGCTGGATGTGATTCGCATCGGTGGTGACAGCTGGCGTTCGATCGACAAGCTGGATGCCAAACTGGTCAGCGATCCGACGGGTGAGCAGACGTTGATCGATATTCCGGTCATGGAGAATACCGATGACGATGCGCCGAATTTCCCTAGCCGGGCGGCAACCATTCACTTGTCGCTGGACGGGGCGCAGTCGCTCCGACTGGTGGAGTTGAAGTAGGGGCGGCGTGTCAGGCCGTGCCCTGAAGATCCAGTTCCTGTCGTCAGCGCAGCGTCGGTCAGGTCGTGCGTCCATTCCCTGCGCCGACCTGCCAGGAATAGAGTTCGAATGAAACCCACCTCTCCTCATGCCCAGGATTAAGTTGGTTGTGCTATACAACTAACTGTATGTTTCTGCTGAGGCGTATCCCATGGACCATTTCCCGCAAGGCGCGATCAACCACATCCGTTCGGCGTCGCGCCTCATGGTGCGAGAATTGGGATTCATGAACGCCACGCTGGCGGCTACGGCGTATCCGCCATCGTCCGTGCATGCCATCGTCGAGATCGGGAACCGACAGGTGCTGACGGCCGCCGAGCTGGTCGAGCTCCTTGGCCTGGAAAAGTCCAGTGTGAGCCGCATGGTTCGCAAGCTCATCGAAGCGGGTGAACTCGAAGAAATTCCCAATGAGGCTGACGCACGCTCAAAGCACCTGCGACTCACTGCGCAGGGAGCCGATACACTGCGTTCCATCGATCGCTTCGCCACGCAGCAGGTAGAAGCGGCCATGTCTCTCTTGACCGAGGAGCAACGCCGGACAGTCCGTGAAGGCATCGCCCACTATGCTGTCGCGCTGCGTGCACATCGACTCGGTACTGAACTGTCATCCCCGGCGCAACTGCTGGACATTGCCCGCGGTTATCGCCCCGGAATCATCGGCCGCATTGTGCAGATGCATGCGGACTACTACGCCAGGCATTCGGCTTTCGGCCAGCCCTTCGAAAGTCTGGTGGCCTCGGACATGGCCGAACTGATGGGACGTTTGCACAACCCACGCAATGAAGTCTGGGTGGCCCTGGAGGGGGAGCGCATTGTCGGCTCGATTGCCATTGACGGTGAAGGCGAAGGCGGTGAAGCGATCCTGCGTTGTTTCATTCTCGACGATTGCGCCCGAGGCAAGGGCGCAGGCAGGCGCCTGTTGGCCGAAGCGATGAAGTTCTGTGACCAGTGGCAGTTTCCTGCTACCCGGCTCTGGACATTCCAGGGGCTCGATGCGGCTCGCAGGTTATATGAAGATTTCGGTTTCAGATTGGAACATGAGCAGGAAGGACAACAGTGGGGGCGGCGGGTCATGGAGCAGTGTTTTGTGCGCCCCTTTTTGTAAGGTCGCCCACTATCTGGAAATCCCACAGGGCCGTGCGGGATTCAATTGCCTTGATTATCCGGCCTTATCTCCACTCTCCGGTTTGGGTGGAGTGATGAGCCTCGTGTTGCGTTCGATGATGATCGAGTCATTGGGGATTTCCAGCCGAATGGCTGTATCCGCGGTACGCATTTCAATCAGTGTCGAGTTGCCTACTCCGCGGAACACCACGGTCGCGTTATCAAAGGCTTTATAGCCCTCCAAGGGGGAATCCTTAGGAGCGGGAAGTAGGCCGGCATAAGGCGGTTTCACCAGAATCGTCGCTCGTTCGATGCGTATCTTGGCAAGGCTCATGGCGGTTTGCAGCAAGTCCGAGGTAACGCCGCCCATGAGAATGGGTGCCAGGATGAGGAGTCCGGCGATCATCGCCCTGAGTCTTTTCATGGGTTTCACATCGACGTGGACGTCGTTGTCGACAGGCTCGGCGCCGGCTGTCTGCGTCTGCGGGGGCGACCCGTACACGGCCTTTATTTTTTCGTTCTGCTTAAGAAAGGCCGAATAAACGACGTATTGAAAAATCGGCAGCAGAATGAGGGGCATATGCTCAATGGGATTTCTGCGCGCAAGAAAATAAATGGTCACCACGCCACAAATGCCAAGCAACACCGTCAGGAACGTTATTTTCTGCAGTTTCAGTTCCGGCTTGGGCTTTTCAGTGCTGAATATTGTTGCGAACCAGATGAGAAATCTCAGCACTGGTACGAACAGTGGCGCAAGCAGTACGCCCGCAGCCGTGACGGACGCCGAGAAGTAAAGGCAGATGACCCCGAAACAGAACGCCGCGACCAAAAACAGCAGGCTATCTCCGATGGAAACGCCTTGCGGGTAATGGCCGTTGACGAGCAGGTAGCTGACGATGCACGTCCCGCCAGTCAGTAAGCCCACTTTCGCTGCCAGGGAAAGCAGCTTCGTTACCAGATCAATTTGCTTTTCCAGTTCACTCGTTGCTTCCCGCATCCTGCGTTTCTCATGAGCTATATGATGAGTGGGTTTAGAGCCGTTTTCGCCAATGTGCAAGTCGCCGGCAATGGGTTATAAGACAAGTTCCCGTGGAGCGCGGGTGACTTTCACCTCGAGTCGCTTTCAGAACGCGTTTTGTCGTCCATGTGCAATTGCCAGTTCCCGGGAGTGGCAAGCTGTAACGATGCCCCGGATCAGGCGCACCAAGATGCCTGACCGGAGAGCGAGGAGGGCGACCGGATAACCACGCTTCCGTGACGTGGCCGGACGCCGCAGCCAAGACTCCGGACGACTGCCTTCAGCAGTGTCGTTCGAGATGCCGAGGTAAGTTTATGCCCGATGAGACGCTTCACCTGCCTCTGATTCAACGTGTATTGGAGCGCGAAAAGGACACCCCCGGTGCCTTGCTGCCGATTCTTCATGCCATCCAGGAAGGCTGCGGGTACGTTCCCGACGCAGCCGTCCCGGAAATCGCCCATGCCCTCAACCTCAGTCTGGCTGAAGTGCGCGGCGTTATCAGTTTCTACCACGATTTCCGTACCACGCCGCCTGCGCGTCACACCCTGCGCCTTTGCCGGGCGGAGTCCTGCCAGAGCATGGGGGCCGAACAGCTGGCTGCCCAGTTGCGCGAACAGTTGTCGCTGGACGATCACGGCACCAGCGCCGATGGCAGCATCAGCCTGCGGCCGGTCTACTGCCTGGGCGCCTGTGTCTGCTCGCCGGCCCTGGAGCTGGATGGCCAACTGCACGCACGGCTGACGCCTGAGCGCCTGCGCGAGTTGGTCAATGGCTGCCTGGAGGAAGGCACATGCTGAAGCTCTGCATTCCCCGCGATTCGGTAGCCCGTGCCGTCGGCGCGGACACGGTGGCTGCTGCGCTGGTGCGCGAGGCCGAACGTCGGCAGTTGCCGCTGGAGGTGCAACGCACCAGTTCCCGTGGCCTCTATTGGCTGGAGCCGCTGCTGGAGCTGGAAAGCGCCAACGGCCGGCTGGGCTTCGGCCCTGTCACACCGGCGGACGTGCCTGGGCTGCTCGACGCCCTGGCAGGCGACCCCGGCAACCATCCATTGGCCCTGGGGCCGGTGGAGGACATCCCCTATCTCAAGAGCCAGCAGCGCCTGCTGTTCGCTCGCGCCGGTATCACCCGGCCGCTGTCCCTGGATGACTACCGCGCTCATGGCGGTTTCCAGGGCCTGGCACGCGCGCTCCAGCAGGATGGCGCGCAAGTAGTCGCCAGCGTGCTCGACTCGGGCCTTCGTGGCCGGGGCGGCGCGGCGTTCCCGGCGGGCATCAAGTGGCGCACCGTGCGCGATGCACCGGGTACGCAAAAATATGTGGTGTGCAACGCCGACGAAGGTGACTCGGGCACATTCGCCGACCGCATGCTGATGGAAGGTGATCCGTTCCTGCTGATCGAAGGCATGATCATTGCCGGTATCGCCGTGGGCGCCAGCATGGGCTACATCTATGTGCGCTCGGAGTATCCGGACGCCGTCTCCACCTTGAACGATGCCCTGGGCATCGCCCGCCAGGCCGGCTATCTGGGCAGCGACGTGGCAGGCAGTGGCCGCACTTTCGAGCTGGAAGTCCGGGTGGGGGCCGGTGCCTACATCTGTGGTGAAGAAACCGCTCTGCTGGAGTCCCTCGAAGGCAAGCGTGGCACGGTTCGCGCCAAGCCACCGTTGCCTGCGCTGCAAGGTCTGTTCGGGCTGCCGACCCTGGTCCACAACGTGCTGACCCTGACCTCGGTCCCGGTGATCCTGGAGAAAGGCGCACAGTTCTACCGCGATTTCGGCATGGGTCGCTCCCTGGGGACGATGCCGTTCCAACTGGCCGGTAACATCCGTCATGGCGGCCTGGTGGAGCGCGCCTTCGGCTTGACCCTGCGCGAGCTGGTGGAAGAATACGGTGGTGGTACCGCCAGCGGCCGGCCATTGAAGGCCGCCCAGGTGGGTGGTCCGCTGGGTGCCTGGGTCCCGCCTTCGCAGTTCGATACACCGCTGGACTACGAGGCGTTTGCCGCCATGGGCGCGATGCTCGGCCACGGCGGTGTAGTGGTGGCCGATGACAGCCTGGACATGGCCCACATGGCCCGCTTCGCCCTGCAGTTCTGCGCCGAAGAATCCTGCGGTAAGTGCACGCCGTGCCGTATTGGTTCGACCCGTGGGGTGGAAGTGGTGGACCGACTGCTCGCCAGCACCGATGCCGGTGCCCGTCAGGAACAGGTCCTGTTGCTCCAGGATCTCTGCGACACCCTGCAATACGGTTCGCTCTGTGCCTTGGGTGGGATGACTTCCTATCCTGTCGCCAGCGCCCTCAAGCATTTCCCTGCCGACTTCGGTCTGGCGACCACGGAGGCCGACCAATGATCAACATTTTCGATCCCGCCAGCGATATCGACCTGGGCACCCCGGAACGCGAAAGCGAGGTGCAAGTCAGCCTGAGCATCGACGGCCGCGAAATCACCGTTCCCTCCGGGACCTCGGTGATGCGCGCCGCGGCATTGCTCGGCACCACCATCCCCAAACTCTGTGCCACCGACAGCCTGGAGCCGTTCGGTTCCTGTCGCATGTGCCTGGTGGAGATCGACGGCATGCGCGGCTATCCAGCCTCGTGCACCACGCCGGTCACCGAAGGCATGGTGGTACGCACCCAGACCTCCCGACTCGCCGGCCTGCGGCGTAACGTGATGGAACTGTACATCTCCGACCACCCGCTGGACTGCCTGACCTGCTCGGCCAACGGCAACTGTGAATTGCAGACGGTGGCGGGGCAGGTCGGCCTGCGTGAAGTGCGCTATGGCTACGAGGGTGACAACCACCTGGCCGAAACGAAGGACGTTTCCAACCCTTATTTCGACTACGACCCGAGCAAATGCATCGTCTGCAACCGCTGCGTGCGGGCCTGCGAGGAAACCCAGGGCACCTTCGCGCTGACCATCACCGGGCGCGGCTTCGATTCACGGGTGGCGGCCGCTGGCGGTGACAACTTCCTCGACTCCGAATGCGTGTCCTGCGGCGCCTGTGTGCAGGCCTGCCCGACGGCCACGCTGATGGAAAAAAGCGTCGTGGAAATCGGTCAGCCGGAGCGCAGCGTCATCACCACCTGCGCCTACTGCGGTGTCGGGTGCTCCTTCCGCGCCGAAATGAAAGGCGACCAACTGGTGCGCATGGTTCCGGACAAGAACGGCCAGGCCAACCATGGCCATTCCTGCGTCAAGGGGCGTTTCGCCTGGGGCTACGCCACCCACCCGGATCGCATCACCAAGCCGATGATTCGCAAGCACATCAACGATCCGTGGCAGGAAGTCAGCTGGGACGAAGCCGTCAACTACGCGGCCAGTGAATTCCGTCGCATTCAGTTGAAATACGGCCGCGACTCCATCGGCGGCATCACCTCTAGTCGTTGCACCAACGAAGAAACCTACCTGGTGCAGAAGCTGGTGCGTACCGCCTTCGGCAACAACAACGTCGACACCTGCGCCCGGGTTTGCCATTCGCCGACCGGTTATGGCCTCAAGCAGACACTCGGCGAGTCCGCCGGTACCCAGACCTTCGATTCGGTGATGCTGGCCGACGTGATCCTGGTGATGGGCGCCAACCCGACCGATGCCCACCCGGTGTTCGGCTCCCAGCTCAAGCGTCGCCTGCGCCAGGGTGCGCGGCTGATCGTCATCGACCCGCGGCGCATCGACCTGGTGGATTCGCCCCATGCCCGCGCCGACCTGCACTTGCAACTTCGCCCGGGCACCAACGTGGCGATGCTCAATGCGCTGGCCCATGTGATCGTTACCGAAGGACTGGTCAACCAGCCTTTCGTCGACGAGCGCTGCGAAGCGGCGGACTTTGCCCGCTGGCGCGACTTCGTCAGCCTGCCTGAGAACGCGCCCGAGGTCCTGGGCCCGGTGTGCGGCGTGCCTGCCGAGCAGATCCGCGCCGCCGCACGGCTCTACGCCACCGGCGGCAACGCGGCCATCTACTACGGCCTCGGCGTGACCGAGCACAGCCAGGGCAGTACGTCGGTGATGGGTATCGCCAACCTCGCCATGGTCACCGGTAACATCGGTCGCGAAGGCGTCGGCGTGAACCCGTTGCGCGGGCAGAACAACGTGCAGGGTTCCTGCGACATGGGTTCGTTCCCCCACGAGCTGCCTGGTTATCGCCACGTCTCCAACGAGGCAGTGCGCGCCCAGTTCGAGCAGGCCTGGAACGTGACCCTGCAACCCGATCCGGGGCTGCGCATTCCAAACATGTTCGAGGCGGCGCTGGATGGCTCCTTCAAGGCGCTTTATTGCCAGGGTGAGGACATCGCCCAGAGTGACCCGAACACCCAGCACGTGACTGCGGCCCTGAGCGCCCTGGAGTGTGTGGTGGTGCAGGACATCTTCCTCAACGAGACGGCCAAGTTCGCCCACGTATTCCTGCCGGGCAGTTCGTTCCTCGAGAAGGACGGTACCTTCACCAACGCCGAACGCCGTATCTCGCGGGTACGCAAGGTGATGGAGCCCCTGGCCGGCAAGGCTGACTGGGAGGCCACCATGGCCCTGTCCGAAGCCCTGGGCTACAAGATGGACTACAAGCATCCTTCCGAGATCATGGATGAAATCGCCCGCCTGACGCCGACGTTCACCCGGGTCAGCTACGCCGAGCTGGATCGCCATGGCAGCCTGCAATGGCCGTGCAACGATGACGCGCCGGACGGTACGCCGATCATGCACATCGACGAGTTCGTGCGTGGCAAGGGGCGCTTCATGCTTACCGGCTATGTGCCGACCGATGAGAAGGTCAACAGTCGCTATCCGCTGCTGCTGACCACCGGACGTATCCTCAGCCAGTACAACGTGGGTGCCCAGACCCGGCGCACCGAAAACGTCGCCTGGCACGAGGAAGACCGGTTGGAAATCCATCCGAGCGACGCCGAGAGCCGCGGTATCGTCGAGGGCGATTGGGTCGGTATCGGTAGCCGCGCCGGACAGACCGTGCTGCGCGCCAAGGTTTCTGAGCGGGTGGCGCCAGGGGTGGTCTACACCACCTTCCACTTCCCGGAATCGGGTGCCAACGTGATCACCACCGACAACTCCGACTGGGCCACCAACTGCCCGGAATACAAGGTGACGGCGGTGGAAATCGTGCGGGTCAGCCAACCTTCGGAATGGCAGAAACGCTACCAGGCCTTCAGCGATGAACAGGGGCGCCTGCTGCGCGAGCGCCGTCATGCCGAGAAAGCCGAGGTGCGTCGATGAGTACCGAAAGCCTGATCAAGATGGCCAACCAGATTGGCCAGTACTTCTCCAGTGAGCCGGACAAGACGCTGGCGGTGAACGGCGTGCGCCAGCATATCCAGAGTTTCTGGACACCGGTCATGCGCAATCAGCTGATGAAGTGGCGGGTGGAGAATCCTGGCGATGGGCTGCACCCGCTGGTGCAGGCGGCATTGACGGAATCCTAGCGCAAAGGTTCGGTGCGCAGCCCTGGTCGGCTGCGCACCGTTCCCCGGACACAGAGGGCTGTTGTGTTCAGAATTTGTAACCCAGCCCAACCATGTACACGAAAGGGTCCACCTCGACATTCACTTTGGACCTGACCCCAAGCGTTGTATTGCTTACATAGGCATCGGTCTCGATGTCGATATAGCGCATCTGTGCGTTGAGCATCAGGCGATCGGTGAGCATGTAGTCTGCGCCCACCTGGGCTGCCCATCCCCAAGAATTGCTGGCGTGAAACGAGTCGAAGCCCGCGGCGCTGGCGCGGCTGCCGACGCTTTCATCGTAGACCCAGGTGTAATTGATACCAACGCCCAGGTAGGGCTGGAAGGCTGCCTTGTTGTTGAGCGGGTAGTAGATCAGGCTCACGGTTGGCGGCAGATGCTTGAGGGATCCCAACTTGCCATCGGCAATGCCACCGGAGGTGCCGGAGATATTCACGTCGTGTTCGAATGGCGTCGCCGCCAGCAGCTCGACGCCCAGGTGGTCGGTGATCATGTAGGCGAAATTCAGGCCCAGCTGGGTATCGCTGTTCAGGCTCGCCTTGCCGCCCAGGTCGGTACCGGCGAGGCTACCGCGATCGACGCGCACGCTGGAGCTGCTTTCCCGAGGGTCGACGGTCACGGCTCCCGCGCGGATCAGAACATCGCCGGCTTCGAAGGCCTGGGCTGTGGTGGCCGACATCGCCCCGATCAACAGGGCGCTGTTCAGAAGATTCGATTTACGCATGCATCACTCCACAATTCGAACGAAGGCCATCCAGCTCGAACCGCGGACGGTTCCAGGTGGTGCCGGAGATTCGAGTATCGAAAACCCCTGGCGGATGAACATCGGCCGATTGGCATAGTGCGGTGGGGTGATGTGTTTCAGTCCTTGTCAGCCTGCGAGAAGGCCTCAGAGGACAAAGTCCTTCATTCCCCGCCAATCCCCTGTGGGAGCGAGCCTGCTCGCGATGGCATTGGGTCAGCTTGCATTGAGGTTGGATGTGCCGCCGTCATCGCGAGCAGGCTCGCTCCCACAGAGGCATCATCGCTAGCGCAACGCCCGAAAGAACGCCCTGATATCCGCCGCCAGCAACGCCGGCTGTTCCAGCGCCGCAAAGTGGCCGCCGCGGGGCATCGTGGTCCAGCGCTCCACTGCACAGCACCGCTCCACCCAGCTTCTTGGCGGCATGGGCAGTTCCTTGGGGAACAGCGCGACCCCGACCGCAGGCTTCACCCGCTCGCCGCTGTTGAACTGCAAGGGGCGCTTGCTGCCCTCCACGTACTGACGAAACGACGAGCCAATGCAGTTCGTCAGCCAGTAGAGCGTCACATTGGTCAGCAGCCAGTCACGGTCGATGGCCGGGTCGGTATCACACCAGGCCAACAGTTTTTCCCCCATCCAGGCCAATAGTCCGGCCGGTGAATCGTTCAAGCCCACGGCCAGGCTCTGGGGTTTGGTTCGCTGCAGGTGAGCGTAGGCGCCTTCGGCATCGCCAAATGCGGCGGCGCGCTGGAGGAAAAGCGTTTCTTCCGCTGTTTGCGGCGGCTCGGTTTCGCCCAGGGGAGGGCGGTAGGAGCCCGGAATGTAGTTGAGGTGAATCCCTGTCACCTGCTCGGGAAACCGCACACCCAGCCAGGTCGAGACCCCCGCGCCAATGTCCCCGCCCTGGGCACCAAAGCGCTCATAACCCAGCCCGCCCATCAACGTCTGCCACAATCCGGCAATCTCATGGGGCCCCATGCCCGCTTGCGTGAACGGCGCGGAAAAGGTGTAGCCGGGCAGCGACGGCACCACCACATGGAACGCATCCGCCGGGTCGCCACCATGACTGCCCGGATCCGTCAGCAACGGAATGATGCGCTGCATCTCGATGAACGAGCCGGGCCAGCCATGGGTCAGGACGAGCGGCATTGGATCCGGCCCGATACCGCGTTGATGAACAAAGTGAATCCGGTGCCCGCCGAGATTGGCGACAAACTGCGGCAAGCAATTGAGCTCCGCCTCCCGCGCGCGCCAGTCGAACTCCGTCGACCAATAGGCGAGCAGATCGCGCAGCACGCCCATGTCCATGCCCTCGCTCCAGCCTTGATCGAGCAACGGCTCGGGCAGCCGTGTATGGCGCAAGCGATGACGCAGGTCTTCCAGGGCGTGTTCGGGGATGTCGATGGAGAAGGATTCGATGAGCATGGTCTTGGCCTGGCTACTTTGTTGGGGTCAATGACTTCACATGTGTAGCAAAATCATCCCGTATTGGCTGGAACCCACAGCGAACATAAAACGCGGCACCCTCTGGTGTGTCCGTGGATAGACGTACCGTACGAAATCGCTGGGTTGCGTGTTCCAGAAGGTGATTGACCAGGAACCTACCCACATTCTGACCTCTTGATGCAGGCGCGACATAAACCCTGCGCAACCTTCCGGTGTCTGACCCGGCATAAGGCTCATAGGAAAGGCCACCGACAGCGATCAGTTGATCGTCGCGAAAGGCACCAAAAAATCCCTCGCCGCACCGATCAAATTGGTTCACGCCGCTTTCCCACTCTGCAATCAAGCGCGTCAGGAACCTGAAACCTTCCGCAACCGCTTCTGCTTCTAACACCTGAACGCCAGGAGATAGTGCGCAGATCGGCTGTATTGACAGTCTGTTCATAACCGATTCGTCGTTGCGGTCTAGGGTTGCCTATTGACCGAAGGTGTGATCACACACCGTCGTCTTGTTGGTTGCTCGCATCCTGCCTCAATACGGGAATATGGAAAAAGGCTGCTCATCATCCCCAGGTCTCTTCCAGCACTGAGCGAAACAGCGTTGAAAGCAAGGGTTCGACTTCTTTGCGTTCGCTACGGGTCGGCTTGATGGCCTCAAGACGAAGCAGCTCGCGCTCGATGAACTGTTGGATGGGCATGATCTGCGGGGACAGCCCCAATTCTGGAGATGCGCGTTTGATTGCCAGCAGGTCGTCGATCGCACTCTGGAGTTCTGATTGCCCCTCGATGACCGTTCGCAGCGTGTCAAACTCAATGGGGGCAGGTGTATTGAACTGCTCCAGCCATCGCACCGATAACAAGGGGCGCAGGACGTAAAAGTATTTCTTCAGCGGTACTTGAGGGGCCTGCAAGTACCCCCGATAGTTGGTCTTGGCCATGCTGCGATAATGATAGATTCCACTTTCGACCGAATACACCTGTGGCAGCAGGGCCTTGGCTCGTTCGTGAAAAGATCCTGAGTGTTCATAGACAATAGTGGACTGGAGCCATTCGACGAAGCCTGGATTGGACTTCCAGAACAGTCGCAATGCCTTGCGCAGGTCCCAGCCATTTATGTCCATGTCGTCGACGATGGGGTATTCGATGACGTCGCGTCGTTCCTCGAGTCCGACAGAGAGGTACCATTCAGGCTTGTTGACGTAGATGAAACGGGCGTCGTAATCGCTGTTGGGCGAGGCGAACCCCCAGGCACGACTGCCTGACTCCACGGCGAGTAGGACCTTCACTTCATGCTCACTCTCTGCACGACGAAGACGACTTCGGACTTCTTCCTGAACGACCACGGATACCATGAGCAAACTCTAGATCGGATGATGTTGACCGCATCCTACCCATTTATGCCGGAGGCGCACAAACAAAGGCCTCCCAACCGTCTTTCAGGCGCTTGGGCAGCCTTGGCCATAATTGCTATTACTCCGCAGCCCTGGGTAGATGAAGCATGGACATCCCTGTGTCTGGATGGTGATGATGGGCACCACGCGAGACAGTGAATGCCATCTGTCAGGCGCTTTTTATTGGCTGCGAAGCCTAAGGGGTTTGGTTGTATTTGGCTGGCAAGATCTGAAGTATGCAGCGCTACGGTCCAGATCGGTACTTCAAATAGACATTTGAAAATTGCCATAAAGGAGAAGGATTGAATGGGTGGAAAAGAGCCCGTATTGCAGTTACCCGAGGTGATACGCGATTTATGGAAGGCACAACAAGCACTGGTTAATCACTATTCGAGTACGAGACTGAAGTTCACTCTCGATGGGCGTCTGGTGGGCGACATCGCAGAAGCCTTGGCACTGGAGTACTTCGACCTTGTGCTGCCACCTAAACGTACAGGTGGGGTGGATGCGTTGACTCGAAATGGAAGAACCGTACAAGTGAAGGCAACGGGCAGGATCAATTCAGGACCCGCTTTTACGCCGGGAGTGGGCTTTGCCGATCACCTGCTCTTTTTCAGGATCGACTTCACGTCGAACACTGCATCGGTGGCCTATAACGGGCCAGAGGCTCCTGTCCGGAGTTTGTTGCCTAAAGAAGACTGGAAAGGAACGAAGGTAATTGCCCTTAGGGACGTCCGGAAACTGGCTGTACAGGTAATCCGTGAGGACTTTCTTCCATTGAGATCCTTCATGGACGAGAGAGTACTGTAACGGTGAGGTTTTCGACGGGCACGGCCCGCTAACTTATGACCATTGCTCAGCCACAAACGCGATACCTGATCTCCCGATCAAACGAGTCCTCAGGGTTTTCGTAAGCTTCCAGCGTTTCCAGGAAGCCTATCTGCTCAAGACCCACCAGGTCTTCGAGCGACCACCCAAACGGAAAGTCGCTGGAAACGTCTTCGCCCTGGCATTCGACCCAGTGATAAACCCCGAACGGGATGTAGCCGAGCCACTCCGACTGATAGACGATTTCGTCGGTTTTGCGGGCTTTCACCACGGCTATGATCAAGTCTTTGATGATTGCTTGACGGTCATTCATGGCGACTTCTCATGGTTTATCGATCTGGCAGCGGGCGGCACCGGTTATAGGTGTGGATGCCGTTGTTGTCAAAAGCCACGACCCTGGTCGCATAAATTTGAAATGCATCGCGTAGCTCGACAGAATCGCAGCCCGGTCCGGCCAACGCTGTCGGACACGAATGATGATTAGGGGGGCGGTTGAACGAGCAGACATTGTCCATGCGCCTGGAGCGGGTGGCGGCGCAGGTGCCGGTAGGGGCGCGGCTGGCCGATATTGGCTCGGATCATGGTTACTTGCCGGTGGCCTTGATGCGCCGTGGCGTCATTGCGGCGGCGGTGGCCGGGGAGGTGGCGATGACGCCGTTTCGCTCGGCCGAACGGACGGTGCGCGAGAATGGCCTGGAGCCGTGGATCACCGTGCGCCTGGCTGACGGCCTGGCTGCAATCGAGCCGGGAGACGGGATCACGGCGGTCAGCTTCTGTGGCATGGGAGGTGAGACGATCCGCGACATCCTCGAGCGGGATCAATCGCGCCTGAACGGCCGGGAACGCCTGATTCTGCAACCTAATGGCGGCGAGCAACCGCTACGCCTGTGGTTGATGGAAAACGGCTACCGCATTCTCGGCGAGGAAGTGCTGCGAGAGAACCGCTTCGACTACGAAATCATCGTCGCCGAGCGCACCGGGCCGATCCTGTACACCGTCGAGGAGCTGTACTTCGGCCCGCTGCTGATGGGCGCGCGAAGCCCTGAATTCCTGAGTAAGTGGCAGCGCAGGTTACGCCAGAAGCAGAAGACCCTGGTGAGTATCGCTCGGGCGCGACAGGCCGTGCCCGAGGAAGTGGTAGAGGATATTGCCCGACAGATCCGCTGGATCAGCGATTTGCTACGTTGACCTCCTTCACTCCGCCTCCAATCTGCCAGACATACGGCGGCTCCGTACCATTGATAGCCCAATCGCCAATGATGCGTTCCTTGTAGATCAGCGGGTTGTGCGAAGCCGCGGTGCGCGCATTGCGCCAATGGCGGTCGAGGGCCTTTGCGGTGCTGGTGGCCGAAGCGCCGAGGGCGTTGAACAGGTCGCTGGTGGCGCGTAGGACCAGTTCGGCGATGGCGACTTGGGCCTGGGCCGATTCCAATTCGGCGGCGATGTTGGCCTGGTGTTCGGTATCGGCATTGTGGCCGAAGCGGCTTTCATAGGCGCGTTGCGAGGCCTGCGCAGCGCGTAGGGCGGTGGCTTCGGCCGCGTAGACTTGGGCCGAGGCCTTGCCCACCACTTGCTGCACCTGCACGTCCTGGCTGACCTGACTGGCATTGCCGGTGCTGAAGATCCGCGTGCGTTTCTGCACCTGCTCGGTGATGTCGCGGACCGCTGCGCGGCCAGAGCCGGTCAGCACGGCCAGCAAGACCAGTTGATAAAACGCGGTCTGGTATTTGAACCGCGTGGAAAAGTCGATGAGGTTTTCCGGCTCGACCACGGCATTCTCGAACACCGACGTGCCGCTGCCGGTGGTGCGTTGGCCGAAGCCGTCCCAATCGTCGATTTGCCGGACACCCGGTTGTTGAACACGGACCGCAGCGATCACGTCGGTGCCGTTGTCGTCGCGTTGGGCATACAGGTCGATCCAGTCGGCGAAAATACTGCCGGTGCTGTAGTACTTGGTGCCGTTGACCACCCATTGATCTCCTTGGCGGGAAACCCGGGTACCGACCTGGCCGATTTTCACATCACCGATTTCGGTCCAGGCGTTGCCCACCAGTTCACCGGCCACGAAGCGTTTGAACCATGTGTCCTGGGCACTGCCGGCATGGGCATTGAGACGGTCTTCGACAAAGGCAAAATGTCCGCGCAAGGCCTGGGGCAGGTTGGAGTCGGCTTCGGCGAGTTCGATCAACAGTTGCAACAACTGCGGCAACGAAGCACCGGCGCCGCCATGTTCGACAGGCACGCGCACGGCACCGAAGCCTGCTTCCTTCAGCCATTTCACCTGCTCATAGGGCAGGCTACGGGATTGTTCACGCTCCAGCGCGCCGGCCTGGATACGCGCGAAGATCGGCCGGAAGCGCTCGGCCAAGGCCTCGTAGTCGGTGCCGGTGGAAAGGCGCTGGGGCAGATGTTGTTGCTGTGCGGTCATGGCGAAGTTCCTTCTGATGACGAGAGGGGCGGGCAGGGAGAACCTGCCGCTGCAGCACCGGTATTGCACGCTCCATGCCCAACCTAGAAAGCCCCTGGAACCGGGGGGTTGAGGTCGCTGTTCGAGTGAAGGCGCTGTCGTCCTGCGGGCAATCTGTTGCCTGACTGTGTGCCTGCCAACAGTGCCCCTTGTAAGCCGTAACGCCCTAGGTGTTGGCCTGGCAACAGCCGAGCAACAACCTGTCTGCCGGGTGACAGTGAAGGGATTGGGGTTTTACTGATAACGCGCTGATTAAAAAAGAAAAAATTCGTTGGCACGGTTGCTGCTCTATGCCTTGTGCAGATGCTGGTGAGGCATCGAAGACCATTAGGGTGAGTGATGAGCAGGCAATTCAAAGTGGTGGCGATATCAGGCAGCGTGCAGCGACCGTCCCGCACGTTGGTCCTGCTCCAGGCCCTGGTGGAGAAGCTCGGGCAGCAATTGCCGATCGAGGTACGCCTGATCGAGTTGGCCGAAGTCGGCCCCCAGTTCGCTGGAGTACTGCGTCGTGAAGGGTTGCCTGCCGCCGTGCAAGATCACCTGCGCGCCATTGAAAGTGCCGATCTGCTGATCGCCGCCAGCCCGGTCTATCGGGCGTCGTACACGGGGCTGTTCAAGCATCTGTTCGATTTCGTTCATCACGAAGCCCTCAGGAACGTTCCCGTGCTATTGGCCGCCACGGGGGGCTCCGAGCGCCATGCCCTGGTCATCGACCACCAGCTACGCCCGCTGTTCGGGTTTTTCCAGGCCCTCAGCCTGCCGGTGGGCGTCTACGCCGCTGAAACCGATTTTACCCACTACCGGATCTCCAGCACCGAGGTGTTGGAGCGTATCGAACGTGCCGTCGAATCGGCACTGGCGAGCCTTGCCCCGGATGCCCGACGCAAGGCCAGCGCTGCCCGAACATCCCCTTCATTTCAACAAGCCGTGGAGTACATACAATGAGCCAGGACTCGATCAAGTTTGCCTACTGGGTACCTAACGTCAGCGGCGGGCTGGTGGTCAGCAAGATCGCGCAGCGTACCGACTGGGGGATCGACTACAACCGCAAGCTGGCCCAGATCGCCGAGGCGGCCGGATTCGACTACGCCTTGACGCAGGTGCGTTTTACTGCCGGCTATGGCGCTGAATACCAGCACGAGTCGGTGGCCTTCAGTCACGCCTTGCTGGCTGCCACCACGCGTCTGAAAGTCATCGCGGCGGTGTTGCCGGGGCCATGGACGCCGTCGGTGCTGGCCAAGCAGATCGCGACCATCGATCAGCTGACCGGCGGCCGCGTCGCGATCAACGTAGTGTCCGGCTGGTTCAAGGGCGAGTTCACCGCCATTGGCGAGCCATGGCTGGAGCACGATGAGCGCTATCGTCGTTCCGAAGAGTTCATCACGACGCTCAAGGGCATCTGGACCACCGACAACTTCACGTTTCGCGGTGACTTCTACCGCTTCCATGACTACACCCTCAAGCCGAAACCCTTGCAGCAGCACCCGGAAATCTTCCAGGGCGGCAGCTCCCGTGCGGCACGGGACATGGCTGCGCGGGTGTCCGACTGGTACTTCACCAATGGCAACACCGTGGAGGGCGTCAAAGCCCAGATCGATGACATTCAGGCCAAAGCCGCCGCCAACAACCACAAGGTCAAGGTTGGGATAAACGCTTTCGTCATCGCTCGCGACACCGAAGAAGAGGCGCGTGCGGTGCTTGCGCAAATCATCGAACAGGCCGACCCGGAGGCGGTGCATGCCTTTGGTGACGCGGCGAAACAGGCCGGCAAATCCAGCCCGGAAGGTGAAGGTAACTGGGCCAAGTCCAGTTTCGAGGACCTGGTGCAATACAACGATGGCTTCAAGACCAATCTGATCGGTACGCCGCGGCAGATCGCTGAGCGCATCGTCGCGCTCAAGGCCGTGGGTGTCGATCTGGTGCTGGCGGGCTTCCTGCACTTTCAGGAAGAGGTCGAGTATTTCGGTCGTGAGGTCCTGCCCCTGGTGCGCGAACTGGAACAGCGCAAAGTGGCGACCAGAACAGCGGCGGTTGCTTAGGTCTGGGAGATGAATATGGCTACGTTCACCGACCTTCGCGACGAAACACCGTCCAGTTTGCCCCAGTGGTTGCAGCTACAGGCGCAGCGACAGGGCGCGGACATCGCCCTGCGTCACAAGCACCTGGGTATCTGGCAGGTGCGGACCTGGGGGCAGGTGGCTGAAGAGGTGCAGTGTCTGGCGAATGCCTTGCATACCCGAGGCTTTGTGGCGGGTGCGACCCTGGCGATCATCAGCCGGCCGAGGCCGCAGGCGCTGCTCGCGGCATTGGCTGCGCAGTGGCTGGGGGGCGTAGCCAGTCTGTTCGATCCGCTCGAGTCGGCGATGGAGCAGGGGCAATTGCTTGTCTCGCTGCAACCGGAATTCGTGCTGGTCGAAGGCGCGCAAGAAAGCCTTCGCCTGCACGCGGCACAGGTCACAGCGCGGGTGCTGATTTATCTCGACAAGCGTGGTCTGGCGGATGTTCAAGCGCTGGATTACGCCGTGCTGGTCGCCCGGCCGCATGCTGAGCGAGCGCCGCAAGCACGCGCACAGCGCACGGCATTCGTGCTGTATCGCCGAGGTGCGCAGGCCATCGAGCAGCAACCCATCAGTCACGCCGAGTTATTGCGCGAAGGCCAACGGTTGGTGACGCGCGAGTCGCTCGGCCGGCAGGAAGAGGCGCTGGCCGCGCGTGCGTTCGCTTCGGGCGGACAGGCCCGCTATCTGCTGGCGCCCTGGTTGATGGCCGGTTTCCGTCTGAATTTTCCAGAAAGCCTCGCCACCCGTGACCGTGACCGGCGTGAGCTGGGACCGACGCTGGTGGCGGGGACTCGGGAGACCTACGAGCGTTTGCATGGGTATGCGCTGGAACGTTTGCCGGAACCAGGCAGTTGGAGTCGCACGTTAGTGAACTGGGCGTTAGCCACGGATCCGGGGAGGCTGCAACGGCATCTGGGGGGCTGGCTGGTTCGGCGGCCGCTGCGCGATGTGTTGGGTTTTACGCGCACCCGTACACCCTTGTTGGTGGGCGATGCCTTGCGGCCCGAGACCCAGGCATTCTTCGAGACCTTGGGAGTCCGGGTGCGTCACTGGGGCGATTTCGCCCAGTGGCAAGCATCGGCGAATGCTGTGGGGAAAGCCGCCGATGAATGGATCGAGCGTCAGCCACAACGGGCCTGAGGGAGTGTTCCATGACCGACACCGTCGTCACGCATTTACTGGAACTGGAGAATATTTCCCTGTCGTTCAAAGGGGTCAAAGCGGTCAACGAGATCAGCTTCCGGGTCGCCACCGGGGAGATCTGCGCCTTGATCGGCCCTAATGGTGCCGGCAAGAGTTCGCTGCTGAACGTCATCAGCGGTGTGTACCAGCCACAGGCAGGGCGCATCCGTTTTGACCGGCAGGAGTGGCGCAAGATGCGCGCCCACGATGTGGCGGTGCGGGGTATCGCCCGGACGTTCCAGAACATCGCGCTGTTCAAGGGCATGAGCGTGCTCGACAACGTGCTGACCGGGCGCAATCTCAAGCGCCGCAGCACCTGGATTGAACAGGCCCTGCGCATCGGCCGGGCCCGGGGGGAGGATGATCGCCAGCGCGAGGCGGCGGAGCACGTCATCGAGTTCCTGCACTTGCAGCCGTGGCGCGACGTGCTGGTTGGCACGTTGCCCTATGGCTTGCAGAAACGGGTAGAGCTGGCCCGTGCGCTGGCGACGGAACCCCGGCTGTTGCTGCTGGATGAGCCCATGGCCGGGATGAACGCCGATGAGAAGCAGCAAATGAGCGGTTTTATCGTCGACATCAATCGTGAACTGGGCACCACCGTGGTGTTGATCGAACACGACATTGGCGTGGTCATGGATATCAGCGACCACGTGGTAGTGCTGGATTACGGCCGCAAGGTCGGCGACGGCTCGCCCGAGGCCGTGCGGCAGGACCCCGAAGTCATTTCGGCTTACCTGGGCGCTCGTCACTGATACCGGATATTCGAGGCTTCCCGTCAGGGAAAGCAGGCACGCCCGCAGAACAGGAACAGGCATGGAATTTTTCTTTGAAGTATTGATTGGCGGGCTGCTGGCGGGGGTGATGTACGCCTTGGTCGCTATCGGTTTCGTCCTGATCTACAAGGCCTCCGGCGTGTTCAATTTCGCCCAGGGCGCGATGGTGCTGTTCTCTGCGCTGACGTTTGTCAGCCTGTTGGAGCGCGGCGTGCCGTTCTGGCTGGCCTTTCTCATCAGCCTGGCGGCCATGGTCCTCATCGCTGTGGCGGTGGAGCGCGTGGTGCTGCGCCCGCTGGTCAATCGTTCGCCCATCACGCTGTTCATGGCCACTCTTGGACTGTCCTACGTCATCGAAGGGTTCGCCCAGGCGTTGTGGGGCGCCCAGGTGCATGGATTGGAGCTGGGCATCAGCGATGAACCCCTGGAGCTGGGCGGGATGTTGTTGTCGAAGTTCGACATTTTCGCCGCGCTGACGGCCGCGTCGTTGGTGCTGGTGTTGTCCTGGCTGTTCAACAAGACCCGACTCGGGTTGTCGTTGCGAACGGTGGCCGATGACCCGCTGGCGGCGTTGGCGGTGGGGATCCGCTTGCAACGGGTATGGGTGGTGGTGTGGTCGGTGGCGGGGTTTGTCGGGCTCGTGGCCGGCCTGCTCTGGGGCGCCCGACTGGGGGTGCAATTCTCGCTGTCGCTGGTGGTGCTCAAGGCGCTGCCGGTGTTGATCATCGGCGGCTTCACCTCGATCAGTGGCGCGATTGTCGGCGGGCTGATCATCGGTGCCTCGGAGAAGCTGGCGGAGGTGTACCTCGGGCCCATGATCGGCAGTGGCATCGAGAACTGGTTTCCCTACGTGCTGGCGCTGCTGTTCCTGTTGGTGCGTCCGGCGGGGTTGTTTGGCGAGCGCGCCATCGAGCGAGTCTAAGGGGAAGCACATGTTCTATCGAGAAGTCGGCCAGTTCAGTACGCGCTATGCCCAAGGCCGTCGGGTCTTCGCCTTGCGCCAGGATCGTCACGGACTTGTCGCGTTGTTGCTGGTGGCTTTCATCGTCGTGCCCTGGCTTGGCAACGACTACTGGCTCAGCGCGATCCTGATTCCGTTCCTGGTGCTGTCGCTGGCGGGATTGGGCCTCAATCTGCTGACCGGCTATGCCGGGCAATTGTCCCTCGGTTCTGCGGCGTTCATGGCGGTCGGCGCTTTTGCCACCTACAACCTCGAAGTGCGTGTCGCCGCCTTGCCGTTGTTGTGCAGCATCGGCCTGGGCGGGGTGGCGGCGGCACTGGTGGCGGTGTTGTTTGGCTTGCCGAGCCTGCGCATCAAGGGCTTCTATCTGCTGGTCTCGACCCTGGCGGCGCAGTTTTTCGTGACCTGGGCGCTGACCCGGTTCAGTTGGTTTTCCAACAACAGCGCCTCGGGTGTGATCAGCGCACCGCGCCTGGAGGTATTCGGGGTGAACCTGGACGCTCCGGCCGGCCGGTATCTGTTGACGCTGACCGTGGTGGTGGCGTTGTTCTGGTTGGGCAAGAACCTGGTGCGCAGCGAGTTGGGACGCAACTGGATGGCGGTGCGCGACATGGACACCGCCGCGGCCGTCATCGGTATCCCATTGGCCAAGACCAAGTTGCTGGCCTTCGCCATCAGCGGCTTCTTCCTCGGCGTGGCCGGCGCTCTCTGGGCCTTCGCTTACCTGGGGACCGTGGAGCCCCATGGTTTCGACCTCAATCGGTCGTTCCAGATTCTGTTCATCATCATTATCGGCGGCCTCGGCAGCCTGTTGGGCAACTTCCTCGGCGCGGCCTTCATCGTCCTGTTCCCTGTTTTGCTCTCGAACCTTGTTTCTCTGCTGCCCGGCGGACTGATTGACGCCGGCCAGGTGGAGAACCTGCAGAAGATGCTGTTCGGTGCCCTGATCATTCTGTTTCTGATCAAGGAGCCAGAGGGCCTTGCGCGTCTCTGGCAGCGGTTTCGCCAGCGCGCGCGGTTGTGGCCGCTGCGTTACTGAACGGCCCGGGGTCAGCCGTCCATTGCATTGATTTATCACCGGCTACATCACAAGGAAAACCCGATGTTCAAACGATCATTCGCCAGCAGCCTGGCGTTGGCCCTCAGCCTCACCGCCGCGGCTTTTACCGTTCAGGCGGACAACGAACAATACTTCCCGCTGCAAAGTTATCGCGTTGGCCCTTATGCGGCCGGTGGGACCGGTTTCTTCGGTGGGTTCATCGACTACCTCAAGTACGTCAACGCCAACGGCGGCGTGAACGGCGTCAAGTTGACCTGGAGCGAGTGCGAAACCGAATACGTGGTGGAAAAAGGCGTCGAGTGCTACGAGCGTTTGAAGAAGGGTTTGAACGGTGCACCAGCGGCGGCGACCAACCCATTGTCGGTGGGGATCGCCTACGCCACGCTGGAGCGCTCGACGGCGGACAGACTGCCGCTGATCACCATCAACCACGGACGCACCGACTCCACCGACGGCAGCGTATTTCCCTATGTCTTTCCGTTGCAGCTCAACCCCTATTCCGAGGTGTCGGCGATCATCAACTACATCGGCCAGCGGGCTGGTGGGCTGGATAGACTCAAGGGGTTGAAGATCGTCACCCTGTATCACGGTTCGCCCTATGGCAAGGAAACCAATGAGGTCCTGCAGACCCTGGCGGACAAGTACGGCTTTACGCTGACCCTGCTGGAAGTGCCACATCCTGGCAACGAGCAGCAATCGCAGTGGCTGAACATCCGCCGGGAAAAGCCCGATTGGGTGATTCTGCGTGGCTGGGGTGTGATGAACCCGGTGGCGTTGAAGACCGCGCAGAAAGTCGGCTTCCCGGCCGATCACATCATCGGCAATATCTGGAGCAACTCCGAGGATGACGCCGCGCCGGCCGGTGCCGCCGCCAAAGGGTTCATCGCCATTACCACGCACCCTTCGGGCACCGATTTCCCGGTGCTGCAAGGTATCCGCAAGCAGGTGGTCGACGCCGGTCACGGCGACCTGGCCGACCCCAAGCGTTTCGGCACCGTGTATTACAACCTCGGGGTGGTCAACGGCATTCTCAATGTCGAAGCGGTGCGTATTGCGCAGCAGAAGTTCGGCAAGCAACCGCTGACCGGCGAGCAGGTGCGTTGGGGTTTCGAGAACCTCAAGCTCGACGACGCTCGACTCAAGGAACTGGGGGCATTGGGGTTGGTGCAGCCGCTGCAACTGTCATGCTCGGACCATGAAGGCGGTGGCGCGGTGCGCTTCCAGCAATGGGATGGCACGCAATGGAAGCTGATCAGCGACTGGGTCCAGGCCGACCGCGCCTTGCTGCGGCCGATCATCGAAGCTTCGTCACGTCAGTACGCCCGGGAAAAAGGCATTACCCCGCGTGATTGCAGCCAGCCAACCTGAGGCAACCCGATGACCCGGACACTCGCGTCCGGGCTTTCCACTAGGAGGCGAAACAGCATGACGACGAACGTGCCGATCCTGCAGATCGACGATATCGAGATCTTCTACGAACAGACCATCCTGGCCGTGCGTAGCGTGTCTCTGGAAGTGAAGAAAGGACAGGTCGTGGCGCTGCTGGGGGCCAATGGTGCAGGTAAAAGCACCACGTTGAAGGCCGTCTCCAATCTGGTGCGCGCCGAGCGGGGCGAAGTGGTACGGGGGCGGATTGTCTACCAAGGAAAAGAGGTGACCCGCAGTGCCCCTCACTGGCTGGCGGCAAAAGGCCTGGTACAAGTGCTGGAAGGTCGACATTGCTTTGCCCAGTTGACGGTGGAGGAAAATCTCCTGTCGGGCGCCCTTGCGCGCCAGGTTCCACGGCGCCAGATACTGTCCGACCTGGAGTGGGTCTACGGTCATTTCCCGCGCCTGAAACTACGCCGCAAAACCCCGGCCGGCTACACCTCGGGCGGTGAGCAACAGATGATCGCGATAGGGCGGGCGCTGATGGCCAAACCGCAACTGGTATTGCTCGATGAACCCTCGATGGGCCTGGCACCGCAGATCGTCGAGGAAATCTTCGAAATCATCCGCCAGCTCAATCAGCAGGAGGGCGTCAGTTTTCTGATCGCCGAGCAGAACATCAACGTTGCTCTGCGTTACGCCCATTTTGGTTATGTATTGGAAAATGGTCGCGTGGTCAGTGAAGGCAGCGCCGAACAACTGGCGGCCCGCAGCGACCTTCAGGATTTCTACTTGGGGGCTCGGGCCGAAGCGAGAACTTCATCGTTAAGTGCGGTCGCAGGATCAGGTTGAAAGATTGACCACTTGACCGTTCAGCGTGCTCAACGCCGGACGGCGCTTGTTGACCACCAGCTCGCCGATCCTGATCAATTGCGTGCGCGTGACATTGCGGCTGAGACCCAGCAGGGCGGCTGTGTGAACCTGATTGCAATGGGCGTATCGGTAGGCGGCGCGCAACAGCGCCGTTTCGACCTTCTCATGTAAATTGCCGTGCTCTTGTTCAAGCAGTTTTTCAAAGGCTTGTTGCAAGAGCGTCTCGGCATTTTGAGGGGGACTATCCGCGGGTGCGTCCTGGCGGTCGATGCGGAAGTTGGACAGGTGCAGATCCTGCACGCCAATCAACGGACTGCGGCAAATCAGCAGCGTGTGATGGATGACATTTTCCAGCTCGCGGATGTTGCCCGGCCAGGAATAATCGAGCAGTTTGCGTTGTGCCTGCGCATCCAGCGCGACCTCGCCGTAACCCAGCTTGCGACTGTACTCGGCGATGAAGTGGTGTATCAACGGCAGGATGTCACCGGGGCGCTCGCGCAGCGGTTTGAGAACAAGGCTGACCACATTGAGGCGGTAGTAGAGGTCCTCGCGAAAGTGGCCGGCGTTGATGGCTTTTTCCAGTTGCACGTTGGTGGCCGCCAGTACGCGCACATTGATCTTGATGCTCTTGCGCGACCCCAGGCGGACCACTTCACGCTCCTGCAATACCCTGAGCAGCTTGACCTGGATCGGTAGAGGCAGGTCACCGATTTCATCCAGGAACAAGGTGCCGCCGTCCGCTTCTTCGAACCAGCCGGCTTTTGCGCTCAATGCACCGGTGAAGGCGCCTTTTTCGTGCCCGAACAGCTCGGCTTCCACCAGCGTCTCGGAGAACGCCCCACAGTTGACCGCAACGAACGCCTTGCCCCGGCGGGCGCTGAGATTATGTATGTGCCGGGCGACCAACTCCTTGCCCGTGCCGGTCTGGCCGATGATCAGCACACTGGCATCGCTGGGGGCCACTTGCTGCAAATGAGCCAACAGGGCCCGAGAGCTCGGGTCTTCAAAGACCTGCGCCGTGGCACGAATCGACGTGGCCAGGGCAGGGGAAGGCGGAAGCGTGAGAAGTTGCATGATGGTGACTCGTTAATGAGATCGCAGATCGGAGTGCCGGGGCCCACACACCCTGTTGGTCAAAGGCCTTAAGGGCAATCTAAATGATCTAAAAAACTCTCAATAAATAATTTTTTGTTATTTGCTTAAGGCTTTAGCCTTTAATGAACCCGATGGAGGCAGGCCCGACGCTATCGCGAGCAGGCTCGCTCCCACAGTGGTCGGCGGTGTTTGTGGGGTGTGCGACGTCCCCCCGGTGTGGTCATCCACGGATACGAATGTGCGGTGTAACCGACATCCCCACCCGCAGTTTCGCCGCCGCCGGTTGGTCGGGTTCGATGCGGATGCGTACGGGCAGGCGTTGGACGATCTTCGTGAAGTTGCCCGTGGCGTTGTGGGGGGCGATGGCGGAGTAGCTGACGCCGCTGGCGGGGCCCAGGCTCTGTACGGTTCCTGTCAGTGTTTCGCCGGGCAGGGCATCCACTTCGATGTCCACGGTTTGGCCGGTTTGTACACGGGCCAGTTGCGTCTCCCGGAAGTTGGCGGTGATGTAGACGGCATCGAGCGGGACAATCGCGAGCAAGGGCTTGCCGGCATTGACGAACGCGCCGACGCGCACGGATTTTTCCCCGATTGTGCCAGTGATCGGCGCGGTGATGCGGGTATAGGACAGCTTCAATTCGGCGATGGCCTGCGCGGCTTGGGCATGGGCGAGGGTGGCCCTGGCCTGTTCCAGGTCGGCCTTGAGGATGTCCACCTGCTGCCGGGCCGCCTGCAGGCCCGCCTGGCTTTTCTCCAGGCCGGCCTGTTCCACGCTCAATTGCGCTTCTGCCTGTTGCTGGGCCTGCACGGTGCCCGAACCGTCGGCCGCCAGGTTGCGATAGCGAGCGTGGTTGACCTTGGCCAGCTTGAGCGCGGCATCGTCTGCGGCGACTGCGGCCTGGGCCTGGCGTATGACAGTTTGCTGCTGGATCAGGCGTGCTTCCAGGTTGGCGATTCCGGCCTGGGCGCTGGCGACCTGGGCCTTCGCCACGTTCACGGTGGCGATGAAATCCCGGTCGTCGATGACCGCCAACAGATCTCCTTTCTTGACCGGCTGGTTGTCTTCGACCAACACCGTTTCAATCGTGCCCGATACCTGCGGCGCCACCGTGGTGAAGTCGGCGAGGACATAGGCATCGTCCGTCGATTGGGTCGATGCGCTGGATTCGGAGCGATTGAGATAGAACACGCTGCCGATGGCCACTGTGAGCAGCAGCGCAGCACTGAGGATCCGGGCTTTCTTCGGTAAGGCCATGATGAGTTACCCGTGTGAGGGAGAAGGAGGTGTCAAGACAGGCGCCGGGATGTAGGCCAGCCGCAGCACCAGGGGAATCATCAGCAGCGCCAATATGCCCAGCACGCGATAGGCATCGGCGATGGACAGCACCAGCGACTGCTGGCTGACGATGCCCATCAGCGATGACGGCTCAGGCACGACAAGGGCGTTGCCGGCCAAGGCCGCTTGATCCAGCAGCATGTCCCCATGGAAGCGGCCGCGCACGGTCATGAGCTGGCCGATGAGCGCCGCGCCGAACAGTGAACCAAAGGCCCGCAACGTGTTGATGGTGCCGGACACATAAGGACCTTCGGGGGGCTGCACCACGCTGGTGATCAGGAACAGCATCGACACCACGGCCATCGGTTGTCCGAAAGCCTGCAGCGTTTGCGCCAGGACGAACTGGTCGCGGTTCCAGTCGGCCGTCAGTTGCGCGCCACACAGGCACGCCAGGGCGATCAGCAACAAGCCCGAGGCGAACACGCGGCGCGCATCGACCCATTTGCGGTATAGCAACAGCGCCACGACAGGCCCCAGCACCACTTGTGGCAGCGCGACAATCAGCCCAATCGATGCCATTTGCAGCGGTCGATAGTTTTGCAGTGGTCCGAGATAACTGGCCGGTAACAATGAGCTGGACATCAGCACCACCAGCAACGACAGAAACAGAATGCAGCCCAGGCCCAGGTTGCGGCGCCCGAGGATCTGCAACTTGATGAACGGCGAGGGGTGATACCACTCGGTCAACAAGTAGACCGCCATCAAGGTCAGGCCCATCGCCAGGGATGCGGTGATCAACGGCGACTGAAACCAGTCCAGTCGCACACCCTGGTCCAGCGCGACGGTGATCAGGCCCAGCGCCGGTACGCCACACGCCATGCCGGACCAATTGGCCTGGCGAAAGCGCGGGGTCTGGACGGCCTCCCGAGGCAGTCCCCAGGCGATCAAACCGGCAGCGATGAGGGCCAGGGGAATGATCTGCCAATACACCCAGCGCCAGTCGTGCAATCCATCGGTCCAGCTTCCGGCCAGCCAGATGGACAGGTTGGGCGCGAAGGTCGCGGTCATCGCGTACAGCGCCAAGCCGTACAGTCGTATGGCCGGTGGCAGGAATTTCAGGGCCGCCATCATCAGCAAGGGGATCGTCGTGCCGCTGGCGATGCCTTGGGCAAAACGCAGGGCCAGCAACAGCTCCAGGTTGTGAATGAACGGCAGGATCATGGCGAGCAGGGTGCAAACAGCGAGCATCCACAGTTCGAAGCGCCGCAGCGACAGGGTCAGGGCGAACCAGGCTGAAAAGGGCATGGCGATCAGTTCTCCGGCGCTGTACACCGTGGTCAGCCAAGAACCGTCGTCGAAGCCCAGGCTCAGCGCGCCCCTGACATCCGCCAGCGCCAGGGCGCCGACCCGGGTGTTCAGCCCGGCCATCATGGCCGCGAGGAAAATGCCGACCAGGCCGACCAGCGGGCGGACGGAGGATTGGGCCCGGGGCGCCTCGCCAATCGCTACGCCGACCGGCGACACGGCGGCGACGTTCATTGTCCGCCCTCCGGATCCCAACCACCGCCCAGGGACTTGTAGAGATTGACCACCGTGAGCGTGGCGTCGGTCGTGCTGGCGCTGAGGCGGGTCTGGCTGGCGAGTACGTTGAGTTGTGCGGTCAGCACGCTCAGATAGTCAGCGGCACCTTGCTGGTAGCCGCGCTCAGCCGCATGCAATGCCTGCTTGTTCTGCTCGAAGGACATCTGCAGTTCGTCGTGCTGGCGCTGTTGGGCGGCCCAGGCATCCAGGGCGTTGTCGACTTCATGCCAGGCCCGCAGCACCGTTTTGCGGTAGGCGAGGGCGGCGCTTTTCTGCCGTGATTCATTCAGTGTCAGGCGCTGGGTCAGACGTCCACCCTGGAAGATCGGCAGGTAAACCGTCGAGCCGATGGAGAAGGTGCGTGAATCCCAACTGCTGAGGTCGCCGCTGTCGAAGGCTTCCACGCCGATGCGTCCCTTGAGACCGATACGCGGGTAGAAATCAGCCTTGGCAACGCCGATGGCCGCGGTCGCGGCGTGCAGCCGTGCTTCGGCGCGCAGGATGTCTGGGCGTCGGCGGGCCAGTTCGGAAGAAACGCCGACCGGTATGCGGCTGGGCAGCGTCGGCAAGGGCATCGCCGGGCCCAGTTGGGCGTCGAGCCGGCGGGGCTGCTCGCCCAACAGCAACGCCAGTGCGTTCATCTGGGCATTGCGGCGCTGGCCCAGTTCCGGCAGCAGGGCCTTGATCGTCGCCAGTTGCGCGCGGGCGGTCGCGGTTTCGAAATGGGTGGCGACGCCATTGCGTTCGCGGCTTTCAGCCAGGCCCAGGGTCCGTTCGGCGACGGACAGGTTTTGCCGGGCGATATCCAGCTGCGCCTGGGTTCCACGCAACTGCAGATAGGTGCGGGCCACTTCGGCGGACAAGGCGACCCGAGCGGCTTCGCGGTCATACACCGTGGCTTCCAGGGCAGCCGCGGCGCCTTCACGGGCACGTCGGGCTCGGCCCCACAGATCGATTTCCCAACTGGCATCGAAGCCCAGCTGCCAGAAGTTGGTGGCATCGGTAGGCGCTCCCAGGGCGGCGAACTTGCCGTTTTCGCTGTTGGCCTCGCGGGTGTAGCTGGCGTAGGCACCCACGTTGGGTTGCAGTTGCGATGAGGTGATGCCCAGTTGCGCCCGGCTCTGCTCGATGCGCTCGGAGGCCATCTGCAAGTCGAGGTTGCCGGCCTGGGCTTGTGATTGCAGTTGGGTGAGGATTGCGTCGTTGAACAGCAGCCACCATTGGGATGGAACCGCGGCGCTGGACATGGGGGTGGTGTTGGCATGCTCGGGCCGGGGCGTGAGTTGCAGGGCGTCGAGATCGTTGCCGGGTTTCATGAAGTCGGGACCGACCATGCAGCCCGCCAGGGTCATCGTTCCCATGGCTATAAAGCCGATACTGAACCGTCTCAGGACGCGTTGGGGTGACTCGAAAAATGCCGACATAGCCAGTTCCCCCGGAAGATTCACGGGCGTGTCGCCCGCCGTGAATCCATGCTATTGAGGGCAGCTTGCGGGCGCACTTCTACATCGGTTCAGAAAAACCATACGTCAGTGGCGGCGGACTATACGAAGGTATGAGCGGGGTGGTCAGTGCCGTTGGCCGAGGGCGGTTTCGATACATTCCAGCAACCGGTCGGCTTCACAGGGTTTGGGCAGGCAGGCAACCAGGCCTGGGGTGTTGGCGCCCAGATGGGAAACCTTTCCGGGATAGGCGGTGATGAGAATGGTGGGTATCCTGAAACCCATCGCGCCGAGTCGCTCGTGCAGTTCCACGCCACTCATGCCCGGCATCTGGATATCGGACACCAGGCAGTTCGTCCCGGCGGGGCCGGCGGTGTCGAGAAAATCCAGGGCGCTGCAATAGGTGCGGACGTCGTAGCCGCTGGAGCGCAACAGGCTTTTGAGGGCTGCCCGAACGGATTCGTCATCATCGACGACTGCAATGGTTTGCGTGTTGCGTATCTGGGTGTCTTCCATAAGGGTCGCTCGTGACAGCGCCTGTCGTGAATTACAAGATACGCGGTCTCACAAGGCACAGAAGTATACCTACGTATAGCCGGTTAAGACCAAAGGGTCGTTTCGTGCGTTTCAATGAAGCGGTCCGGCCCGGCTCGACGGAAATAGCTGTGAAGGGCTTTCGCGGAGCGCTAATCTACGGGCCGGTGACACGACTCGCTCCGTTCCCGACGGTGCCTTGCAACAGCCCGGATAACCAACGATTTATTGTTCCGTGCCGATGGAAAACAGCATGCAAATATTATGGGACGATGGTGAGCGTACCTTCTCTCGGCAACTGCGTTCGGGCGTAGACGGCAAGTGCTCGGTACTGGTTGCCCGGCCTGCGGGCGAACAACCTCGCTCTGGTTGTCTGGGCCGTCTTGCCCATGAGTTTGGCCTGAAGGACGAGCTGGACAGCACCTGGTCGGTGCGCCCGCTGGAGATGCTGCGCGAAGGCGCCCAGATGCACCTGGTGCTCGAGGACCCGGGCGGCGTACCGCTCATGCAACTGCTGATCGCGCCCATGGAGACCGCCACGTTCCTGCGACTGGCCGTGGGCATTGCCGTGGCACTGGGCAAGCTGCATCAACAGGGCCTCGTCCATAAGGACATCAAGCCCAGTCATATTCTGGTGAACTGCACCGACGGCCAGGCCCGGCTCACAGGCTTCGGCCTTGCTTCGCGCCTGCCACGGGAGCGACAGGCGCCAGAGACCCTGGCCGGCACGCTCGCCTACATGGCGCCCGAGCAGACCGGTCGGATGAATCGCTCGATCGATTCGCGTAGCGACCTCTATTCCTTCGGTGTCACCCTTTACCAGATGCTGACCGGCTCGCTGCCGTTCACCGCGTCCGACCCCATCGAATGGGTGCACTGCCATATCGCCAGGATGACCTTGCCACCCCACGAGCGGGTCGCAACCGTTCCCGAGATGCTGTCCCTCATTGTCATGAAGCTGCTCGCCAAGACCGCCGAGGAGCGCTACCAGACGGCGGCCAGTGTCGAGCATGACCTGCGACGCTGCCTGGCGGACTGGCAGCAACAGGGCCGCATCGATGCCTTTGCGCTGGGCGAACATGGCGCGTCGGATCGGCTGCTGATACCCGAAAAACTCTATGGCCGAGAGCGAGAGGTCGACACCCTGGTCGCCGCATTCTCCCGGATCGTTCAAAGCAGCTCACCGGAACTGGTGCTGGTCACCGGTTATTCCGGCATCGGCAAGTCCTCGGTGGTCAATGAGTTGCACAAGGCGCTGGTGCCGCCGCGAGGGCTCTTCGCCAGCGGCAAGTTCGATCAGTACCGGCGGGATATTCCCTACTCGACCCTGGTGCAGGCGTTCCAGAGTCTGGTGCGCACGCTGCTGGGCAAGAGTGACGCAGAGCTGACGACGTGGCGGGACGCCTTGCAGGAGGCACTGGACGTCAACGCGCGACTCATGACCGACCTGATCCCCGAACTCAAGCTGATCATCGGCGAGCCACCGCCGGTCACGTCCCTTGATCCGCAACAGGAGCAACGCCGCTTCCTGCTGGTGTTCCGGCGCTTTATCGGTGTGTTCGCCCGCGAAGACCATCCCCTTGCGCTGTTCCTCGACGACCTGCAATGGCTCGACGCGGCGACCCTTGACCTGTTGGAGGACTTGCTGACCAGCTCCGACGTGCGACACCTGATGCTCGTCGGTGCCTACCGCAGCAACGAAGTGGATATCTCGCACCCGCTGACCGCCAAGCTCCAGGCCATCCGCAGCGCCGGCGGCAAGGTCAGCGAGATTACGTTGACGCCGCTGGCCAAGGCCCATGTCGAGCTGTTGATCGCCGAAGCACTGCAGGACGAACGCTCACGCATCGAGCCTTTGGCTCAGTTGGTGCTGGATAAAACCGCCGGCAATCCGTTCTTCGTGATCCAGTTCCTGCACGCGCTCGCCGAGGAACATCTACTGACCTTCGACCACGAGGCACGGCAGTGGTGGTGGGACCCGGATCGTATCCATGCCAAGGGCTATACCGACAACATCGTGGACCTGATGGTCGGCAAGCTGGGCCGTCTGCCGGAGGACACGCAGCTGGCTCTGCAGCAACTGGCGTGTCTGGGTAACGTTGCCGGCTTCAAGACGCTTTCGACTGCCCTGGGCACTTCCGAGACAGCGCTCAGGGCGGTGCTGTGGGAGGCGATCCGCCAGGAGTTGGTCGAACGATTGGACGACGCCTATCGGTTTGTTCATGACCGTATCCATGAAGCGGCCTATTCGCTGATTCCCGAGGATTCACGTGCCGAAGCCCACCTGCGCGTCGGGCGTCTGCTAACCGCGCAGGCGTCCGCCAAAGAGCGGGATGAGGCGATTTTTGAAATCGTCGGCCAGCTCAACCGCGGCGCCGCGCTGATCACTGATCAGGCCGAGCGTGAGCAACTGGCGCAATTCAACCTGATCGCCGGTCAGCGGGCCAAGGCGTCGACGGCCTATGCCTCGGCACTTAATTACCTCAGTACCGGCATGCAATTGCTGGATGAGGATTGCTGGACCCGTCGGCATGAGCTGATTTTTGCATTGGCCTTGAGTCGAGCCGAGTGTGAGCTGCTGACCGGACAGTTGGGGGTTGCGGACGAGTGCCTGACCGCCTTGTCGGATCGCGCCACGACGGTGATCGAACGGGCCAGCGTCACTTGCCTGCTGATGGACGTCTACCTGCTTCTGGACCGCAGTGACGGCGCGGTTGCGGTCTGCCTGGCCTATCTGCGGCATGTGGGCATCGAGTGGTCCGCCCATCCGACCGACGCCCAGGTCCGGGAGGAGTATGAGCGTACAGGGTCGTTGCTCGGTGAGCGGGCCATCGAGGAGCTTATCGATTTGCCGCTCATGGACGATCCAACGTCCCTCATGACCCTCAACGCGTTGGGCAAACTCTTCGCGCCGGCCCTGCAGAGCGATGGCAACCTAGCGGATCTGTTGATCTGCAAAGCGGTCAACCTGAGCCTGGAACGGGGTAACTGCGATGCATCCTGCGTGCTCTACGCCAATTTCTTCCGGGTCGCCGGCCGGCGTTTCGGTGACCACCAGATGGGGTTCCGATTCGGCCAGCTCGGTTGCGAACTCGTCGAACGACGAGGCCTGACGCGATTCGAGGCCAGTACCTACCTGTGCTTCTCCTGTTTTGCCGTGCGCTGGATGAGGCCGGTGGGGGAGTGCCGCGATCTGCTGCGCCGTTCATTTGCAGCGGCGAACCGGATCGGCGATCTGCCCTACGGTGCCTATGCCGGCAACAACCTCGTCGCCGACCTGCTGTTCGCCGGCGAGCCCTTGGATGACGTACAAGGTGAATCCGAGCGGGGCCTGGCGTATGCAAAGAAGGTGGGGTTCGGATTGGTGACCGACTTCATCGTCACGCAGCTCACGCTGATCCGAATGCTCCGTGGCGAGACACCCACCTTCGGGCGTTTGGACGATGGCGAGTTGAACGAGTCCGTCACCGAAGCCCATTTGTCCAGTAACCCGGACCTGGTGCTGGCCGAGTGTCTGTATTGGGTCCGCAAATTACAGGCGCGCTACTTGGCCGACGATGCCGAGGAAGCTGTTGAGGCGGCCGCCAAGGCTCAGCAGCTGCTCTGGGTTTGCCAGGCGTTCTGCGAGGAGGCCGAATATCACTTCTACAGCGCACTGGCCCGGGCCGCTCGCTGCGACAGCGTCTCGGTAGACGAGCAGGCGCAGCACTTGATCGCCATGGCGGTCGATCACCAGTGGCTCGAAGCCTGGGCCCGGCAATGTCCGGAGAATTTCGCCAGCCGCGCGGCGCTGGTCGGCGCGGAGATCGCCCGGGTCGAGGGGCGGCTGATCGAGGCCGAGCTGCTTTACGAGCAAGCCCTGCAAGCCGCCCAGGCAAGCGGTTTTATCCATGTCGAGGCGCTTGCCAATGAACTTGCGTCGCGTTTCTACCGGGCGCGGGGGTTCGGCAAGATCGCCCGCGTCTATTTGCAGGATGCCCGTTACGGTTACCTGCGTTGGGGCGCCGATGGCAAGGTGCGGCAGCTTGAGGATAAGTATCCCGCGCTCAGGGCCGAAGAACTTGCGCCCGGTCCGACCACCACGATGGCGACACCGGTCGAACACCTTGACCTGGCCACGGTCCTCAAGGTTTCACAGGCCGTGTCGGGCGAAATCGTTCTGGAAAAACTGATCGACATGATCATGACCACGGCAATCGAGCAGGCTGGCGCCGAACGCGGGTTGCTGGTTCTTTTGCAGGACGGTGAACAGCGGGTCGCTGCGCAAGTGACGGCCGGCGGCACCACTCAACTGCGAAATGCGCCAGTGAGCGCGGTTTTGGTGCCGGAGTCGGTTCTTTATCATGTCCTGCGCACCCGTGAGAGTGTGGTGCTGGACGATGCGCTGGTCGAGGCGGCGTTCGCCACGGATCCTTATATTCGCCAGCAGCGCGCCCGTTCGGTCTTATGCCTGCCGCTGACGAACCAGGCCAAACTCGTCGGTGCGCTCTATCTGGAAAACAATCTGGCGGCCCATGTGTTCAGTCCTGGCCGGATCGCCGTGTTGAAGCTGGTGGCCTCACAGGCCGCCGTTTCCCTGGAAAATGCCCGTCTGTACCGCGAGGTCGCCGAGCGCGAAGCGAAGATCCGCCGCCTGGTGGATGCCAACATCATCGGGATTCTCGTCTGGCACGCCGATGGACACATCATCGAGGCCAACGATGCGTTCCTGCGCATGTTGGGTTACCAGCGAGAAGACCTTGCTTCCGGCGGCCTGCGCTGGAGAGACCTGACCGTGCCGGAGTTTCGTGAACTCAGCGACCGCTCGCTGGCGCAAGCGTTGTTGACCGGGCACTCCAGGCCCTACGAAAAGGAATACTTCAGGAAGGATGGCAGTCGCTTGCCAGTGATTGTCGGCCTGGCGCTGTTCGAAGCGGGCAGCAATGAGGGGGTTGCCTTTGTACTGGACCTGACCGAGCGCAGGCAGGCGGAAGAAAAAATTCGTGAAAGCGAACGCCGCTATCGTGAGGTACAAACCGAACTGGCCCATGCCAACCGCGTGGCGACCATGGGTCAATTGGTGGCTTCCATCGCCCACGAAGTCAATCAACCGATCGCCGCCGCCATCCTCAACGCCAATGCGGCGTTACGCTGGTTGAACGCCCAGCCACCGGACATCGACGAGGTCCGGCCGGTGCTTGAACGCCTCATCCTCGACGCCAATCGAGCGGCGGACGTGCTGGGCCGGATCCGTGGGCATATCCGCAAGGCTCCGCCGCAGAAGGGCCCGGTGGACATCAATGCGGCCATCGAGGAGATGATCGAGTTTACCCGTGGCCAGATCATCAAGAGCGGGGCCTCGATACAGACGCAACTCATGGACGGCTTGCCCCTGATTGAAGGTGACCGCGTAGAGCTGCAGCAAGTACTGCTCAACCTGATCATGAATGCGTTGGAGGCCATGGGCAGTGTCAGTGCAGGCGAGCGGCAGTTGGTGATCCGCGCGACGTTGGGCGAGGCGAATTGCGTGCTTGTCAGTGTGAGTGATTCGGGCCCGGGGTTTGCCTCGCAAAGCACCGACCTGGTGTTCACTTCGTTCTACACCACCAAGCCCACCGGCCTGGGATTGGGACTGTCGATCTGTCGTTCGATCATCGAAGCCCATGGCGGTTGCCTGAGCGCCATCGCCAACCCGCCCCGTGGCGCCACTGTTCAATTCACGCTGCCCATCGCGCGCCCTTGAGGGCGCCGGTTTAATACTTAGGTTTAGGGGCCATATATCAATCGGTCACCCGAACCAACCCACGTACAAATGAAACGCGATATCCCCCGGCGATATATTCCCCATCAAGGACTGCGGAGAATGTGTCGTGAACAACTTGACCGCCAGAGCAGCAGAGCAACTGTCATCTCTTCGTTCGATCGCGCTGATTTGCATGGCGCTCATCACGACGAGTGCCTTCTATCGCTTGAGCATGCCGATAGCCGAGAGTCATAGGCTCGCCGAGCCACGTCACTGCCACCCACGTCCGGCGCGCCTGGCGGATGTTGAATTGCGGCCGGTCGATGTCGAACAGCCTGCGGGCCACCTGCCGATAGGCGCACACCTGATCAGCCCGCGCCGGTTCTACCTGCACCACGGGATCTACCTGGGCGGGGCAGACGTTGCCCATTACTCGGGGTTCAGCGGTTCGCTCCGGCCGGGTCCCATCGAAGTGACCGATCTTGAGCATTTTGCCAACGGCAAGCCGGTCTGGATGCTTCAGGAACCCTGCAAATACTCCAGCGAAGAAATCGTTGATCGGGCGCGTTCGCGATTGGGTGAAAAGCAGTACAGGGTGCTCTTCAACAACTGTGAGCATTTCTGCAGTTGGTGCGTCAGCGGGAACAGCTACAGTGCCCAGGTCGACGCCTGCTTCCATCGTCCCCATGATCTGTTCGCGTTGATTTCGGCACTGGAGCCCCGCTTGGTGGCCTAGTGGTCTGTGCTAGAATTTTTCCGTCCACCCAAGAGGATCGTGCATGAACGGTAGCCCCTCATCCCATGAGTCAGGCAGCAAGGATTCCATGGTGTTCGTGGTGGATGACGATGCCTCCATGCGCGATGCATTGAGCAATCTGTTGCGCTCGGTCGGGATCCGTGTCGAGACGTTCGCTTCCACGACGGAGTTTCTTCAGCAACCAAAGACGGATTGCGCCAGCTGCCTGATTCTCGACGTGCGACTGCAGGGGAGCAGTGGCCTGGACTTCCAGCGCTGGTTGGCGGAGTCGGATTCGAATATTCCCATCATCTTCATCACCGGCCACGGCGACATCGAGATGTCGGTCAAGGCGATGAAAGCCGGCGCCGTGGATTTCCTGGCCAAACCCTTCCGCGAACAGGATCTGCTGGACGCCGTGACCGCTGCACTCCAGGCAGACATCAGGCGTCGCGAAATCCGGCAGCAATCTGCCGACCTGCATGCCCACTACCAGACACTGACCGCCCGGGAAAAAGAGGTGATGGCTTTTGCGGTCAAGGGCCTGATGAACAAGCAGATTGCCGGGCAGATGAACCTGAGCGAAATCACCGTGAAAATCCATCGCGCCCATGCGATGAAGAAAATGCACGCCAAATCGTTCGCCGACCTGGTTCGAATGGCCGAGTCGCTGGGTGCCGGGCCGGGTCGCTGAACCCCGATTTTCGCGCCTTCCCAAATATCCTGAACACCCGAATAACCCTGTGGGAGCCGAGCTTGCTCGCGATAGCGGTAGGTCAGCTTGTATCAATGCTAAATGTGCCGCCGCCATCGCGAGCAAGCTCGGCTCCCACAGGTTCGATGCATTCCCGGAGGTAATGATAGGCCCGCATCTTCCAAGGTAAAAATTATTATGTAAAAAGTTTTATTGACTAAAAAATATAATCGGGTAATTATTTCCCTGCATCTGCTGTCACGCAGAGTCATTTCCCAGGGGCAACCCGATGAATCAGAACACCGTGCCTTCATTGGCCAGTCTTTATGTCGAGACGCATGAGTCGTCATCCGACACGCGCTTTACCTCTTCGCTCATGCAAGGCTTTCCGGCCGAACCTCACCGTCGTGTTACCTGGCACAACTGGATGCGTCCGCCCTTCAATCGATGGGGCTTTCGCAATCTGGCGCGCCTGCGGCCTTCAATCGATGTGCAGGCGGGGGCAGGGCCGGCCAGCGTCCTGCCGCAGGCGCCACTGGCACTGGATGAGCTGCACTTCAACAGCGAGTGCGGCTTGAGCATCAGCGTGATCGAACACCTGGTGGCCAGCCAGACCGACGCGTTCCTGGTCATGCAGGGTGATACCGTGCTGTTCGAGCGCTACTTCAACGGCCAGGCGCCCCAGGACCGACACGTCATGTTTTCGGTGACCAAATCGCTGGTCGGCACCCTCGGCGAACAGTTGGTCAGCGACGGTGTGCTGGATCCAGCACTGCCCGCCGCCCACTACGTGCCGGAATTCGAAGGCAGTGCCTACGCCGATGCAACCGTGCGCCAGTTGTTCGACATGGCGGTGGGCATCCACTACAGCGAAGTGTACGAAGACCCGGATTCGGAGAGTTCCCAGTACGGCTATGCCTGCGGTTTCCAACCGGCACCCGCGCAGTACGCCCAGTTCGAATCGCTGTACCAATTCCTGCCGTCGCTCCGAAAGCAGGGCGAGCACGGCGGTTTCTTTCACTACGTGACGGCCACCACCGAGGCCCTGGCCTGGGTCATGGAACGTGCCAGCGGCAAGGCCTGCCATCGCCTGCTGGAAGAGATCTGGAGCCAATTGGGGTGTGAGCGCGACGGCTATTTCATGGCCGACCCCTGGGGGCGCAGCGTGGCCGGTGCCGGTTTCAGCGCCACCTTGCGCGACATGGCCCGTTTCGGTCGCCTGCTGGCCAATGACGGCCGTCACGACGGACGCCAGTTGCTGTCGTCCGAGACAGTCGCGCGCATTGCCGCCGGCGCCGACCCGGCGATCTACGCCACATCCCCCGACTTTGAAGCCTGGACCCCTGGCGCTTCCTATCGCAGCCAGTGGTACGTCTTCAACGACCACAGCCAGGCGCTCATGGCCGGTGGCATTCATGGCCAGTACCTGTTCGTGGACAAGCCATCCGGCGTGGTGATCGTCAAGCAGTCGTCCCTGAACGATGCCGTCAGCCCGTTCGATGGGGACAGCGTGCGCATGTTGCGCGCCATCGCGGCGCACCTCGGCGACTGACCACGCGTTCCGATGACAAGAATCACGTTCCATTCACCTGGCCTCGCCAGGTGTTGGCGACGTTCTGCGCCGCCATTCACTGCCCTGTAACAACAATAAATCACACAGGAGCTTCACATGGTTTCCACGACGCGTTTCTCCCGAACGCTCTTAGCGCTCGGGTTACCCCTGAGCGCCCAGGTCGCACTGGCGGGCTACACCTTCGAGGATGGCAACCTCAAGGGTGAGGTCAACGTCACCGCCGGCGGTGCAGCCATTTTCACTCGCAACGTCAACTTCGGCGCTGGCCGTGTGGACATGCGCAGCCGCAAGAATGGCGGCAGCAAAATCGATTGGCAGGAGTTCTACGTCAAGCCGGGCGTCAAACTGGAGTATGCCTTGCAGCCGGACTTCAGCCTGCTGGCCGGTGGCTCGCTGGTCGGGGCGACGACCTTCGGCGATGGCGATGCCGGCGGCTTCACCCGCAGTTCCGATGGCGAGGTGGCCACCGAAGAACTCTACGGGGGATTCCGGGCCGGGGAGTGGACGTTCACCGCCGGCCGCCAGAACTACATGATCGGCACCGGCTTCATCGTCATGGACGGCAATCTGGATCAGCTCAAGGACGGCGCCTACTGGCTCGCACCCAGAAGCGCCTTCAAGGATTCCGCGGTGCTGGCCTGGGATCACGGTGCCTTGAAAACCCAGGCATTCACCTTGCGCACCGACGATGACCTGGGTGACTTCCGGATGACCGGGGCCAACCTCGACTACAACCTCGACGATCGGGTGACGCTTGGGGCCATGGCCATGAAGGTCAACGCACTCGGTCCCAAAGGCGCCACACCGCTGCGCCGAGACGGCATGCAGGTGTACAACCTGCGGGCGCTCAACGCCAAGGTTCCGGGCTTGCCGGCCTTGACCCTCAACGCCGAGTACGCCTTGGAACGCGGCAACGGCGAAGGCGTCGAGTATGATGCCGAGGCCTGGTATGGCCAGGCGGACTATGCCTTCGATACCTTGCCGTTGACGCCGGTCGTGGGTTACCGCTACACGAGCTTTTCCGGCGATGACAACCTGACGGACAACCGCCAGGCGTCCTGGGACCCGCTCAGCAAGGGCTATGTCGATTGGGGCACCTGGCTGGTGGGGGACGTCGTTGGCAACTATCTGCTGTTCAACAGCAACGAAAACGTTCAGCAATTCTCGATCAAGACCCACCTCAACGAAACCCTCAACCTCGGCGCCATCCACTACCAGTTCTGGCTGGACGAAAAGAACTACATGGGCACGGCGGTCAGTGATCGGCGTTTTGCCGACGAAAGCGTCGTCTTCCTGGACTGGGCGCCGTCGAAGGCGTTGGTTTCCTCGCTATCCTATAACTGGGTCAAGCCGATGGCCGCGGCCAAGCAGGTGTTCGGCAACGACCGGAAATTCAGCGCGCTGGAATTATCGTTCACCTATCGCTATTGATGCCGCGAGCCTTCGCGGCCGCGCTGGAGTGTTTTGCCATGAACAAGTCTTTGCGTAATACGGTATTGGGTGCTCTCGTTTCGTTGCTCGCCAGCGGTGCAAGCATGGCCGAAGAGCGGACGGTGCGAATCTATAACTGGATCGAGTACCTGCCGCCGGAAATCCTCAAGAGCTTTCAGGAAGAGACCGGGATCCGTCCGATCTATGACGTGTTCGACAGTGTCGAAACCCTGGAGTCCAAGCTGCTGACCGGCAATTCCGGGTACGACGTGGTGTACCCGAGCAGTTCCAACGTCAGTCACCTGATCGCCGCCGGCGCCGTCCAGCCCCTGGATCGCAGCCAACTGCCAAGCTGGCAGCAATTGGACCCGGAGTTCATGAAAGGCCTGGAAGCCGTGGGTGACCCGGGCAACCGCTATGCGGCGCCATACCTGTGGGGCACCACACTGATCGGCTATAACGTCGACAAGGTTCGGCAGGCGCTGGGAGCCGATGTGCCGATAGACACCTGGGACATCATCTTCAAGGAAGAGAACCTGTCCAAACTGGCGAGTTGCGGGGTCGGCTTTCTCGATGCCGCCAACGAGATCGTGCCCATCGCCTTGCATTACAAGGGATTGGACCCCAACAGCCAGAGACGTGAGGACTACCCGCAGGCGCAGGCGGCGATGGCCAGGATCCGGCCGTTCATCTCCTACTTCAATTCGTCACGCTACGGCATGGACCTGGCCAATGGCGACGTCTGCATCGCCGTAGGCTGGTCAGGCGGCGTGGCGCTCGCCAAGCGCCTGGCCGATGCCGCTGGCAAGGGGGTCAAAGTGGCAATGGCGCTGCCCAAGGAAGGTGCGCCGATGTGGTCGGACGTGATGATGATTCCCACCAACGCTCCCCATACCCAGGAGGCCCACGCGTTCATCAACTACATCATGCGGGCCGATGTCATCGCCCGTATCAGCAACAAGATTGGCTACCCCAATCCGAACAAGGACGCCACCGCGCTGGTGATCCCGGAAGTCCGTAACGACCCCGCGATGTACATCCCGGACGACGCACGCAAGACGCTGTTCGCCCTGGAGCCCATGCCGGCCGCCATCGAGCGGATCCGCACGCGGACCTGGACGGCGATCAAGACCAATCGCTGATCCGGGCTATACGAACTGTGGGAGCGGGCTTGCTCGCGAAGGCGGTTTATCAGTCGACTCTGCAGTGGCTGATCCACCGCCATCGCGAGCAGGCTCGCTCCCACAGGGATTAGCGTCGGACGCAGAATGCGCGGTCACTGAAAACCTGTGTGGGAGCGAGCCTGCTCGCGATGACGATCTGTCAGTGTCTTCCTTCAGGCACGCATGCCCTGGAACAGCAACGCCGTAATCCGCTTGACCTGGGCGGAGTGTGCTTCGATATCCGGCTGTTCCTGGTTGACCAGCCTGAACAGCTGCAAGTGTGAATAATCGTTCAACAGGAAGGCGGCCAGCTCGACGTCCAGGTCGGCGCGCAGCTTGCCGGCCTGCTGCAGTTCCTTGATCAAGCCACTGATCTCAGCCCTGAGCGCATCGTTCATGGCGCGATAGCCCTCCGGCAGCCCGCCGTCGCCGCCAAACAGAATCAAGGGCAGCAATTCGCGCCAGAGGCTGGGGTGCATGACCTCCAGGGCGTAGCCCGTCAGCAGCCGTTCCAGGTAACACAGCGCCTCGACCGGATCCTCTATTTCAGGGACCTGCAATCGGGTGTCCTTGAGCGCGCGCTGATCCGCCTCATGGAGGATTTCCAGGATGATCTCCTGCTTGTTGCCGAAGTACTTGAACACGGTCGGGGCCGACACCCCGGCCTGGCCGGCGATTTGTTCGATGGTGGTGTTCTGGAAGCCCTGGCGCTCGAACAGTTCGATCGCCGCCTTGCTGATGGCTTGGCGTCGTTCGGCTTTTTGACGTTCACGCAGTCCGCTCACGGGAGGTCCTTTGTCACTGGAATAGAGGGCATACAGAGGCCCGGATCCATGCAAAATACTTAACTCGATAAAATATTTAAAGCGTTTATTTGGATGCTGGCTTTTTAGTGCGACCGCTCTGCAACGCCCCTTGCATGAGGCAGGTATGGCCAAATGCTAGGTAATTTATGACGAGATCAGGCACAAAAGGAGCGCTTACAGATAATTCAGCGAGCAAGTGAGACGGGTAACGTGGCGCACCGTTTCTTCGTAGCGTCTGTTCCTCGGTACGTTCAATGTCGATTAAAAAGAGAACAAGAAAATGACCAGCCCCAGTTTCAAGGATTCGAACGGCCATCTGGCACAGGGCTTCAAGCCTCGTCACGTCACCATGCTGTCCATTGCCGGGATCATCGGCGCAGGCTTGTTCGTAGGATCGGGGCATGCCATTGCGGCGGCCGGCCCAGCGGTACTGCTGGCTTATCTGTTCTCCGGCCTGTTGGTGGTGCTGGTCATGCGCATGCTCGGTGAAATGGCGGTAGCCCGCCCGGACACCGGTTCGTTCTCCACCTATGCCGACCAGGCCATCGGGCGCTGGGCCGGCTTCACCATCGGTTGGCTGTACTGGTGGTTCTGGGTCCTGGTTATTCCCATCGAAGCGCTGGCCGCCGGGCATGTGTTGAACCAGTGGTTTCCTTCCATTGACGCTTGGCTGTTTGCTTCGGTATCGATTGTGGCCCTGGCGGTGACGAACCTGTTCAGCGTGTCCAAGTACGGTGAGTTCGAATTCTGGTTCGCGATGGCCAAGGTCGTGGCGATCATCGGTTTCATTTCCCTGGGTTTCGCCGTCCTGATGGGCGGATTCCCGAGCGGGAAGCCAGCGGCCTGAGCCGCTTGATGGAAGAACATGGCGGTTTCGCTCCCAACGGTTTGTCGGCGGTGGTCGGGGCCTTCATCACCATCATGTTCAGCTTCATCGGGACGGAGGCGGTGACGATTGCGGCAGCCGAATCCGATAACCCCGCACAGAACATTGCCAAGGCGACGCGTTCGGTGATCTGGCGGATTGGCGTGTTCTACCTGCTGTCGATTTTCGTGGTCATCTCCGTGGTGCCGTGGAACGATCCGCAGCTGGCTTCGGTGGGCTCCTACCAGCGAGCGCTGGAGCTGATGAACATCCCCCATGCCAAGTTCCTGGTGGATGCCGTGGTACTGATCGCGGTGGCCAGTTGCATGAACTCCTCGATCTACATCGCCTCGCGCATGCTGTACTCGCTGGGGCGACGCGGCGATGCGCCAAAGGCCTTGAAGGTGACGTCGGGGGAAGGCGTCCCGCGCACAGCAGTGATTGCCAGTACTGTGTTGGGGGCAGGTATCACGCTGTTCAGCTACTTCATGCCCGCCGGCCTGTTCCAATTCCTGCTCGCCAGTTCCGGCGCCATCGCGTTGCTGGTGTACCTGGCGATTGCCATCTCCCAACTGCGCATGCGCCGGCTGCTGCGTCAGCAGAACGTCGAGCTGACTTTTCGCATGTGGCTGTTCCCCTGGTTGACCTGGCTGGTCATCGTGTTCATCTGCGCGGCGCTGGCGGTGATGATGGTGACGCCGGAACACCGTAGTGAAGTCAGCTCGACCCTTGGCCTGGCGCTGATCATTTCCTTTATCGGACTGGTCACGTCGCGGCAGCAGCCGCAGGGGGAGAGGGCGGCGTCCCTGGGCTAGCCCCAGGGAAAGCTAGATAAAACACTTGTGGCGAGGGGAATCTGTGGCGAGGGGATTTATCCCCGCTGGGCTGCGCAGCAGCCCTCATGCAGAGCACTCATTTGCCGGCGATTTTGAATTGTCTGGTTTGGGGCTGCTTCGCAGCCCAGCGGGGATAAATCCCCTCGCCACAAGAGGCGTGCCCATCCCCGATCTGTTTCACCTCTGAAACACCCTCCTGAAACCAGGCTCTCCGCCTGTCACCCTGCCTGTAAACCCTTTCTGCCGATCTGGCACTAACCCGTTCGAGCGTTGTCATTAATGGGCGCCCTGGCGGCGTCACGTCAGCTGTATCGATGGGCTTCTCGAACGCCTTCGGGCAAAAAACTCGCGATGGATTGCGTCCTGGACCGACTATTTTTTTGCGGGTTGCCATTCTATGGGGCTGCTTCTCGATCCTCGTCATGACATCGATGCCGCGTTATTGAGCTATCGCCGGGTATTCTGGTCCCTGGCGCTGTTCAGCGGCGTCATCAATCTACTGGTGCTGGTGCCGTCGCTCTACATGATGCAGGTGTACGACCGGGTCCTGACCAGTCGCAACGAAACCACCTTGTTCATGCTGACCCTGATCGCCCTGGGCCTGTTCATGTTCAGTGCCTTGATCGAGTGGGTGCGCGGCGAGGTGATGATTCGCATGAGCGCAGGGCTGGACGATGCCCTGGGCGAGCGGATTTTCGATGCCGCCTTTGCCCGCAGCCTGCGCGAGCACAACGCCAACCCGGCGCAGGTGCTCAGCGATCTGGCGACACTACGGCAGTTGATTACCGGGCAGGGGCTGATCGCCTTGCTCGATGCGCCGTGGCTGCCGATCTTCCTGTTGGTGGCATTCATTTTTCATCACTGGTTCGGGGTGTTGACCCTGGTCCTCGCCCTCGTGCTGATCGGCCTGGCGCTGTGGGGCGAACTGGCGACTCGCACGCGCCTGGGGGAAGCCAACCGCCTGGGCGTGCAATCGGCCGCCTACGTCAACAGCACGCTGCACAACGCCGAAGTCATCCAGGCGCTGGGCATGCTCGGGCCGTTGCGTCAGCGCTGGAGCCTGCTGCAGCAACGCATCATCGCCGCCCAGGCCCATGCCAGTGATCGCGGCGCTCGTATCACCTCGATGACACGGTTTGTGCGCATCTCGGGCCAGTCGCTGTCGCTGGGGTTGGGGGCGTTGCTGGTGTTGGAAGGCCAGTTGTCGGCGGGCATGATGATCGCCATGTCACTCCTGCTGGGGCGGGCCCTGGCCCCCGTGGAAATCGCCATCGGATCGTGGAAGCAATTCAATGCCGGGCGCCAGAGCTATCAGCGCCTGAGCCTGCTCCTTGCCCAGCATCCCCGTGATCGCCTGCGCATGCCCTTGCCGCCACCCACCGGTGCGGTGCGCCTGGAGCAGCTGTACGTCGGCCCACCCGGCGCCTCACAGCCGATTCTGCGGGGGATCAATTTTCACTTGGATAAAGGGGAAGTGCTCGCGGTCGTGGGCCCCAGCGCCAGTGGCAAGTCGACCCTGGCCAGGGCGCTGGTCGGTGTATGGCCCCCACTGGGTGGATCGGTGCGCCTGGACAATGCCGAGATCAGCCAGTGGTCCCATGATGCCCTGGGCCCCCACCTTGGGTATCTGCCCCAGGACATCGAGTTGTTCGACGGCAGTGTGGCCGACAACATCGCCCGCTTCGGCGAGCAGGATGCCGACAAGATCATCGCCGCCAGCCGTCACGCCGGCATCCACGAGATGATCCTGAGGTTTCCCAAGGGCTATGACACGCCTCTAGGGCCTGGAGGGCTCGGTCTGTCCGGCGGACAGAAACAACGCCTCGGCCTGGCCCGTGCGCTCTATGGGCGCCCGGCGCTGATCGTACTCGATGAACCCAATTCCAACCTCGATGAAGCCGGCGAGCTGGCCCTGGTACAGGCCATCGCCGTGCTCAAGGCTGCCGGCAGCACGGTGGTGCTGATCACCCACCGGCCCAGTGTGCTGGCGATGGTCGATCACATCCTTGTGCTCAAGGACGGAACCCAACAGGCATTCGGTCCCCGCGACCGGGTACTCAAGGCGCTGATGCCGGGGCCGCGGCCGGCTGCGGTGAGGGAGGCTGGCGAAGATGCATGATCTGACTCCAAGTCCACACGCGTATAGCGAGCAGGGGCGGAACCTGCGCAACGTCAGCTCGTTGCCCGGCGCCAGTACCGATGCCGGCGGTGCGGCGCGTTATGGCGTGGGTTTCCTGGTGCTGGCGTTGGGTGGCGCATTGCTCTGGGCCTGCCTGGCGCCGCTGGACCAGGGCGTTGTTGGCAGCGGCACCGTGGTGGTGGCGGGCGAGCGCAAGGCGGTGCAGTCGCTGGTGGGTGGCGTGGTGGAAAAGCTGCTGGTCAGCGATGGCGATCGCGTCAGCCAGGGGCAGTTGCTGGTGCAGCTCAATACCGTGCAGGCGCAATCGCAGCTGGACGTGACCCTGGGCAAGTTGCTCAACGACCGCAGCATCGAGGCACGCCTGATGGCCGAGCGTCTGGGCAGCGCCGAGATCCAGTGGCCGGAGGACCTGCTGGCCCGTGCCGACGAGCCACGGGTCAAGGCAGCCATGGCATTGCAGAGCCAGTTGTTCCTGAGCCGTCGTGCCGAGCTGGGCAGCCGCTTGCAGATCATCGAGCACGAAGTGGCGGCGCTGGAACAGCAACTGCTCGGCTACGAAGGGGTCAAGCGCAACTACGATGCGCAGATGCGCTTCCAGCGCCAGGAACTGGAGGGCTTGCGGGACTTGGCGCGTGAAGGCTATGTCCCGCGCAACAAACTCTTCGAGGCTGAGCGCAACGCCGCTCAACTGGCCGGTCAGATTGCTTCCGGGATCGGCGATGTCGGTAAAACCCGCCAGTCGATCAACGAAAGTCGGCTCAAGGCTTTGCAGGCGCAACAGGAATTCCGTCGCGATGCCGAAACCCAGCTCAGCGAAGTGTCCGCCGAGGCGGCGGGTTACGCCGATCAGATCCGCGCCTTGCAGTTCGAAGTCGACAACGGTGCGATTCGCGCGCCGGCGGCCGGGCAGGTCATGGACTTGAACATTCATACCGTCGGTGGCGTCGTCCAGGCCAGCCAGACCCTGATGCAAGTGGTCCCGCTGGATGCGCCGATGGCGATCACGGCGCGGTTCGAGCCGCTGATGGCCAACAAGCTGCGGCCGGGGCTGCCGGTGCACGTGCATTTCACGGCGCTGCAGCGGGTGGATACGCCGACGGTCACGGGCACCGTCAGTACGGTGTCGGCGGATCAGTTGATCAATGAGCAGACGCACCAGCCGTATTTCTCCGCCAAGGTCGAGATTCCCGCCGACACCGTCGCCTCGCTGCAGGCCGCCGGCCTGTGGGTACGTCCTGGCATGCTGGCCGATGTCACGGTGGTGACCGGCGAACGGACCCTGATGAACTACCTGATGAAACCTTTGCGCGAACGCTTGCTGGCTGCCTTCAAGGAGGAATGAGCATGACCGACCGGCGCCTTTATCGCTCCCGCGTGTTGTTGAGCCTGTGTAGCAGTTGGGTGGCGATCAGCCCCGTCTGGGCTGCCGAAGGTGGCCTGAGCCTGACCGCCGCGTACGATGCCTCACGCCTGAATGACCCGACCCTGCAATCGGCCACCCATGCCTTCGATGCTTCCCGGAACGAAGAGGCCATCGGTCGCGGTGGTCTGTATCCGCAGGTATCCCTGACGTCGCGCTACGGTTACGGTGGTCGCACCGACGGTGGCGACGACAGGAGCTACGTCAACAGCAACGACTACCAGGCGAACAGCGTTACCCTTGCGGCGCAACAACCGCTCTATGACAAGGGCCGCTGGGCGGCTTATCAAGAGGGCAAGGCTCGTGGGCAACTGGGCATCCAGCAGTTCGATGTTGCCGGCCAGACCTTGTTCGACCGGGTTGCCAAAGGGTATTTCGATGTGGCCCGGGCCGAGAACGAAATCAAGTTGATCACCCAGCAGAAGGCGGCCATCAATGGATTGGTCATCCAGAGCAAGAAGCTTTACCAGGGCGGCCAGGGCGCGATCACCGACATCGACGAAGCCCAGGCGAGGCTTGATCTGGTCGAAGCCCAGGAGGCCGAGGCGCAGGCTCGCCGGGTGGCGGCCTTGCGGGCCTTGTCCGGCCGGGCCAGCGTGCCCATCGACGACATCCAGCCGATGCGCGAGGAACTGCCCCTCGGCAGTCCGATTCCGCCGGAACAGGACCTGGGTTACTGGACGGCCATTGCCCGTGACGCCAGTCCCGAGCTGGCGGCCCGTCTGGCGGCGGTGAAAGTGGCCGAGGCCCAGGCCGACAGCCAGCGCGCCGGGCACTACCCGAGCCTGTCGCTGACCACTCAGCTGACCCGCCGGGAAACCCGTCAGTATCAGGAACTCGATCCGCGCCAGGACACGTATTACGTGGGGGTGCAACTGGATATCCCACTGTATCGCGGCGGCTCGGTGCGTGCTTCGGTGGCCAAGGCCGAAGCGCAACTGGCCGGTGCGCAGTCGGACTATGACGTGCAACGTCAGCAGTTGGCCGAGAACATCGAAACCGATTACCTCGGCGTGGTGGCCGGGTTCGCCAAGAGCAAGGCGATGCAGCGCGCGGTGGAGTCCAACCAGCGCGCGCTGACGTCGACGGAGAAAGGCTTCCAGGGCGGTGTGCGCTCCACCGTGGACATCCTCGATGCCCAGCAGCGGGTGTTCCAGGCCCGTCGGGATCTGCTCAATACCAAGCTCGACATGCTGCAAAGCTATGTCAGCCTGCACACCCACACCGGCCAGATGAACCGCGCGGTGCTGGAGCAGGTGCAGGGGTTGTTCTGAGGTTCCGGGTGGGCAGGTTCGTCGAAGGTGCCTGGGCTGCCGTCATCGCGAGCAAGCCCGGCTCCCACAGGGGATTGGCGGTGGACATGAGTCCTGCGGCAGCCCCGAAACCCTTGTGGGAGCGAGCCTGCTCGCGATGACGATCTGCCGGTCGGCACCGCTTTAGGACTTGATAGCCCAAGGCCAACCCAGACATTGAGCTATCATGCTCACTTTCCCAACGACCGACCAATTCCCATGACTGCCGTAACCGACACCCTGCTGCACGCCCTCGAAACCTGCGACATGCTGATCATCGACGGGTTGCACGCCTTCGATTTTTCCCTCGACGAGCAGGACCAGTTGCACGTCGAGTGCATGAACGGCCGCACCCTCGCGCATTGGCGCTTTACGCCCGCGCAGATGCAGGCCGCGACGTTCGACCCGGCTGCGAAACACTGGATCATTTCCAGCGATTCGGGCGATCACTACCTGGAGTGCGTGGAAGCGATCAGCGGCCACGACGATGAGGATGACGAACATGAAGTTGCGTAGCCTCTGGCCATTGTTGATGGCCGGCAGCCTTGGTGCCATGGCCACGCAGGCCAACGCCGATCAGCGCTATCAATTACTGGTGGGCTCCTACACGGCGGGCCAGAGCCAGGGCGTCTACCGGCTGCAGTTCGACAGCCGCACCGGCCAGCTCGAGGCCAAGCCGTTGCAGGTGATCAAGACGGACAACCCTTCGTGGCTGACTCTGTCCCCGGACATGAGCCACCTGTTTGTGGTCAACGAAAACGGGCCAGGGCAGAAGGATCCAGTGGGCAAGGTCAGCAGTTACGCCATCGACCCGGCCACCCACGCCCTGAGCCTGATCAATCAGGTGCAGTCCCTGGGCAATGAGCCGACCCATTCCAGCCTCAGCGGCGATGGCCGGCATCTGCTGGTCAGCAACTATTCGGTGGTGGAGGATCCGGGCGGTACGCTTGCGGTATTGCCCGTGGGGGCCGATGGCAAGCTGTCGCCCGTGGTGCAATTGAGCAGTCACCAGCCGAGCCGGGTCAACCCCGAGCGGCAGATGTCGGCCCATGTGCATTCGGCGGTGTCGTCGCCCGACGGCAAATACGTGTTCGCCAACGACCTGGGGGCGGACAAGGTGTTCGTCTATCACTATGACCCCAAGGCCAATCCCGAGCTGCCGCTGACCGCCGCCGTCCCGGCATTCGTGCAACTGCCCCCCGGCAGCGGGCCGCGCCACCTGCTGTTCAGTGCCGACGGTAAGCACGCCTGGCTGACCCTGGAAATGACCGCGCAAGTGGCGGTGTTCGATTACCAGGACGGTCGCCTGGTCCAACGCCAACTGGTTGACCTGGCGGCGGGCAAGCCCCAGCCGGCGAGGGCGGCTGCGGCGCTGCACGCCTCGAAGGATGGCAAGTTCCTGTACGTCAGCAATCGTGGCACCAGCAACGAAGTGCTGGTATTCGCCATCGATCCGGCGGCCGGCACGCTGAAAGAACTGCAACGCCGCTCCGTGGAAGGCGACCATCCGCGGGAATTCAGCCTCGATCCGAGCGGGAAATTCCTGTTGGTTGCCAACCAGAAAAGCAATCAGATCGTGGTATTCGAACGCGATCCAAAGACCGGCCTGCTGGGTAAATCGGTGCAAAAACTGCCAATGGATGCGCCGAGCGACGTGAAGTTCATCCAGCCTCAATAAGACGCAGGCCCCGTTTTGCGGGGCCTGCGCGGTTATATCAACGGGAGTGATATTGGCTAGCATTGCAAAACATTTCTAGACGAGACGCCTCGGCGCGTAAGTTTGCTTCACGGCCCAACCGGGCAAGACAGCCAACTGAATCCGAGGAATACCGCCATGAACCTGAACCTCTTCTCCATCATCGCCGCTTCCGCCATCTCTGCCACCGTGGCATTGCCGGCCAATGCCAGCATCGAGATCAGCGACAAGAAGAATCGTACCCAGAGCTACACCGAGAAATACCTGCAACAGAGCGCCAACTTCTACGCCGCACTGGATCACAAAATCCAACACTGAGCGCGTCGTAACGACTGAAGCCTGCGATCTTTTCGTCTCGACAGGGAGAGAAAAGATCGCAGGCTTCGTCATTTTCACCAAGCGCTTCAGCGTGTTCTGAAAAAACTCACTGTAATATCACATGGCCATGTGTTTAAATTTGACGCTGAAAAATTGACTCCTTTCTCCCATAAGGATCGACACCATGGCGATGCGTCTGGCAGTGATGCTGCTGTTTCTCTATTCCACCCCGATTGTCTCGGCTGCCCAGCCGGTACCCGACGAGCCGGAAGCGGCGCGTGAGCGATTACTGAGCTTGCTTCAAGACTGATCGGGTCAGCCAAGCCACCGATCCTGTGGGAGCGAGCCTGCTCGCGATAGCGGTGTGTCAGCTTGCATCAATGTTGACTGTACCGCCGCGATCGCGAGCAGGCTCGCTCCCACAAGGTTCACCGGTGTTCAACCGCCTTACTTCACCTCCACCGTACTCAACCCATTCCCCTGACGCTGCACCCGAATCTGCACCGGGATCCGCTCGTGCATTTCCTGCACGTGGGAAATTACCGCGACTTTGCGGCCCTGGGCCTGCAAGCCGTCGAGGGCGTCCATCGCCAGTTGCAGGGATTCGGGGTCGAGGCTGCCGAAACCTTCGTCGATGAACAACGATTCGATCCTCAGGGTACTGGACGCCATCGAGGCCAGGCCCAGCGCCAGGGCGAGGGAGACCAGGAAGGTTTCACCGCCTGACAATGAATGCACCGAACGCAGTTCATCGCCCATTTCCGTATCCAGCACCAGGAGCCCGAGCATGCTGCCGCCGCGCTTGAGCCGGTAGCGGCGTACCAATTGCCGCAACTGGACGTTGGCGTGGTGCACCAGCAAATCGAGGTTGTAGGCCTGGGCCAGTTTGCGGAAGCGGTCGCCGGTGGCCGAACCGATCAGTGCATCCAACCGGGCCCAGCGTTGATACTCGGCATAGGCCTGCTCGATTTGCAGGGCCAGGGCCTGGTTGGCGCTTTGCCGGCGTTGGTCTTCAGCCTGTTCGGCGCGCAGTTCGGCACAACGTTGTTCGCTGGCGGAAAATTGCAGCTGCAGTTGGGTGAGGGCGTCGGCCAGTTGTTCAGGCGACAGGTTGCCGTTGTGCTGGGCCTGATGATTCTGCAGGCGCTGTTCTCTTTCGGTCAGCAGTACACGGGCTTGTTCGATGGCTTTTTCGCTGTTGAGTAATCGCTGGCGCAATTGGCCGACCTGTTGCTCATCGAGAGCGAGCAGGGCCTCGAGGGAGGCGTCGTCCAGTTCGGGATGGGAAGTGCGCCATTGGGCGATACCGGCGGCCAGCGTCTGATGTTCAGCGTCCAGGGACTGTGCCTGCTCCTGTCGGGCTTTGAGTTCGGCGGCTAGCTGCACCAGGCTGTTGCGTAACTCGTGCAATTGCTGATTGGCCGTTGCCTCGGCAGTGCGCGCCTGTTCCAGGGCCTGGTCGAGTTGTTGCTGCCACTGTTCGGCGCTGCGGTGTTCGCCGAGTAATTGCGTGAGGGTCTGCTGGCAGGCCTGCTGTTGCTCGGTCAGGCCCTTGAGTTGTTGTTGCGCCGACTCCAGTTGCTGGACGCGGGTCTGTTGGCGGTCCTGCTCCTTTTCCAGGGTCTGCTGGCGCTGGAACTGTTCGCTGAGCTCGTCGCGCTGCTGCTCCAGCTGTTCCAGGCGCTGGGCAATCTGCTGGTCGAGCTGCATGAAGGTCGCGGCCGGCTCGGTGCGCAGGGCTTGCAAGGTCTCTGCCGGTAACAGGCTGCTGAAGTGGCGCAGCTCATCGTCCAGGCGTTGCCGATCCCGGTCCAGTTCCTGTTGCTGATTGCTCAGGTGCAGTGACGCCTGTTGGCTCGCCGTTTCAGCATTGCGCAGGTGCTGGGACAGGCGTGCGGCCTCCTGTTGCAGGGTCAGCAGGGCGGCTTGTCGTTGCTCGTCCTGGGTGATGCGCTGGTGCAGCTGGGTGTTCTGCTGGGCCAGCCAGGCGTCGCGCTTGACGGTGTCCTGCGCCAGCAGTTGCGTGGACAGTGGATGGGCTTCCAGGCTGGGGGCCAGCTCCTGCTGCTGGGTCGCCAGTTGTTCCTGCTGCTGTTTCAGCTCCTTGAGCTGGGCCATGACACCGCTGTATTGCGCACGCAGGTCGATGACTTTTTCATTGAGCAGGTCGACGGTTTTGCGGGCGCTGGCCTCTTCGTGTTCATCGTGGCGGCCGAGGCTTTGCAGCAGTGCTTCAGGCTGATGATAAGGATGCTCGACGCTGCCACACACCGGACAAGGTTGCTCGTCCTGTAGCTGACCGCGCAACTGCTCGACGCTTTCGCTGCGAGCCAGTCGTTGGCGTGCCAGCAGTTCACGGGTCACGGTCAGGGTCTGTTCGGCAACCGCCAGCTCGGCCTTGGCTTCGCCGCCTTCGCGCACCAGTCTGTCGCGCTCTTGCAACGCCTGTTGCTGGCGTTGTTCAAGCTCGATGCCACGTTTGTCCTGCTCCTGCTGGCGGGCCCACAACCGCGTGAGGTCTTCGAAGGCCCGTTGTTGCTTGCGATTATCGTGCAGCAGATTGCCGAGCAGCTGGATCTGTTCGGCCACGGCTTCGGGTTCGGCGTCGGCTTCCTTGTACAGCACCTCGAGTTCTTGTCGACGGGCCACCAGTTCCTCGGCGGCGCGGGTGGCGTTGTGTTCCAGCGCAGCGAGTTCGGCCTGGCCCTTGTTCAGACGATTGCCGATCAGCATCAACTGTTGGAGGCGATCACGGTAAGCCTTCCAGGCATCGCTCAGCGGCGCGAGGTGGGCGCTTTGCTCTAGCTCGCCGGCGATGCGCTGTAAGCGCGTGGCCACCTGGCTCTGCTGTTCGAGCAGGGTGTCGATGGTACGTTGGCCATCCGTGCAGGCCAGTTGTGCCTGCGTCTGGCGCTCGGCCGCCTGATTGGCCTCCGTGATCAGGCGGGCGAGGGTGTTCTGCTCTTCAAAGGCCTGGCGCAGCAACGGCGCGTTGTCAGTGTTCTGTTGACGGGCTGCGGCCAGTGCCTGTTGTGCTGCGGCCAGGCTTTTTTCCAGTTGCGCCTGTTGTTCATTCAGATCGATCCGTTGCTGGTCGAGCTGCTGGACCTGTATCGCCAGCGGCGCCAGGAGCCGGGTCAGTTCCGCCTGGCGGATGAATTGATGGCGCTGGGGGGCCAGTTGCTCCAGGCGGATCAGTTTCAGGCGCTCGTCCGCCAGGGTGTTCCAGTCGGCCTCGGCCTGTTGCAGTTGTTCGGCGGCACTGGCGTGTTCGTCCTGCAGTTGGCGCAGGTCCTTGAGCCAAGTGTGTTGCAGTTCCAACTGCTTGAGTTGTGCCTGTTGGGTCTTGAGCTGTTGCTGGGCTTCATTGAAGCGTGCGTCCAGTTCGGCCCGGGCCTCGGGGGGCAACGGTGTGACGCCTGTGGCCTGGTCCTGCAACTGCTTGTGGCTTTCCTTGGCCTGCTTGGCCTTGTCGAATGCACGGCGGCCGAGGCGGGTGTACAGGGCGGTGTCGGTGAGTTTTTCCAACAACTCGCTGCGGTCGTTGTCATCGGCCTTGAGGAAGGCGCTGAACTCACTCTGGGCCAGCAACACGGCGCGGGTGAACTGCTCGAAGTTCAGGCCCAGCGCAGCTTCGAGCTGGGCCTTGTACTCGCCTTTCTGACTCGCCAACAACTGGTCGTTGTCCAGGTCCCGCAGGCTCTGGCGACTGGCCTGCAACTTGCCGCCGGCCTTTTCCCGGGCGCGATTGGCTTCCCAGCGGGCGCGATAACGGCGTCCGTCGATGCCGCGGAAATCCACTTCCGCGTAGCCATCGCCGGTGCCGCGGCGCAGTAACGTGCGGGGGTCACCGGTGGCGATTTCACCGTCGGCGTCCGGCACCTTGGCATCGCGCCCGGTGTTGTTCAGGCGCGGTACGGCACCGAACAACGCCAGGCACAGGGCATCGAGCAAGGTGCTTTTGCCCGCGCCGGTGGGGCCGGTAATGGCGAACAGGCCGGCGCTGGCCAAGGGTTCGGCGGTGAAGTCGATGTCGAAAGGCCCGGCCAGGGAGGCAAGGTTCTTGAGACGGATCGCGAGGATTTTCATGGTTGCTCGCTCTCCATCTGGACGTCTTGCAGCAACACGGCAAAATCCTTGAGGGTCTGCTCGTCCACTTCGTTGCCATAGGTGTCCTGCCAGGCTCGGCTGAACAGTTCCTGTGGGCTCAGTTGATCCAGCTCGATCAAGGCTGCGTCGTCATCGGCACTCGCGGCACTGCCGTGACCCGCGTATTCGGCGGCGATCCGCACCAGCCGCACCGCCTTGCCTTGCAACGCGATTTCCACCTGATTGCGCAGGTCCGGCTGGGGTTCGTCGAGACGCACCCGGACTTCCAGCCAGGGTTGCCGTTGGACATCGGCCAGCAGGTCGATGTCCGGCAGGTCCTTGAGTTGCCCGAGGATCTCGGCCAGCGGCGCCGGGCCCAGGCGTTGCAAGTTGACGGCCCGGGGAATCAGTCGCGGCTCGACCTTGACCAGGGTGTCGCCGTCCAAGGTGACGTCGAGGATCTGATGCTGGTAGCCGATTTCCGAGAACGACAGCGGAATCGGCGAGCCGCTATAGCGGATGCGTTCCTCGCCGTTGACCTTCTGCGGCTTGTGCAGATGGCCGAGGGCGACGTAGCTGATGCTCGGACCGAAGAGACTGGCGGGCAGGGCTTCGGCGTTGCCGATGATCAGGCTGCGCTCCGAGTCCTCGGACACCGAGCCGCCGGCCATGTGCGCATGGCTGACGGCGATCAGCGCCTGGCCCTTCTTGCGCTTGCCGTTGGCGGCGGCGATCAGCCACTCGTGGACCTGGCCGATGCCCCGCAGGTAGTCATCGCCCAGTTGCGCGCCGGTCACTTCGGCGGGACGCAGGAACGGCAGGGCCAGGCACCACGCCTTGATCTTGCCCTTGGCATCGGGCAAGGGCAGCAGCAGGCGTTCGACGTCCAGTTGCCCGTCGTCCAGCCACAACACCCGGCCGAGGGCGTGGGTACGCAGCCGTCGCATCAGTGGCGCGGGCAGCTCGATCCGCGAGCCGGAATCGTGGTTGCCGGCGATCATCACGATGGTCAGGGTGGGGTGTTGTTCATGGGCACTGACGATGAAGTCGTACAGCCGCTCCTGGGCTTTTACCGGTGGGTTGACCGTGTCGAAGATATCGCCGGCGATCAACAGGACATCGGGTTTTTCGTTGGCCAACTGGCGCAGCAGCCACTCGAGGAAACACGCGTGTTCGAAATCGCGCTCCTGGCCGTGCAGGTTTTGCCCCAGGTGCCAGTCGGAGGTGTGGAACAGACGCAAGGCAAACTCCAGAAAACAGATGATGGCCGCGGGTGAAGAGGGCGGCTGGAAAAGTACAGAGTTTACTGGGAAGAACCGATCCTGTGGCGAGGGGATAAATCCCCTCGCCACAAAGGCCGGGGATTATTTCGGGTAGAGCGGCGGGAGTCCACTGTCACCCAACGGGTCCTGGGAGCGCTCTGCGGCGGGAATGGACCGAATCGCGCGCCACAGGTCTTCGCCTTGCCAGTGCTGGCCGGTTTCGCTGTAGAGCGCGCCGTTGAGGCCATCCAGGGCGTCGGACAGCGGCACGAAGCGCGCCGCCATGTCGGCCAGGGTTTCCGGCTGCTGGCGGGCCCAGGCGTCGAGTGCCTGACGGGTGGCGTGGGGGTCATTGGCCAGGCAGGTGCGCTTGAGGTCGTCCAGCAGGGTGCGTGGGCTCGGTCCCGCCTGGGCCGCGCGCAGGATCGCCGGCTGCGAGCGGGCGCGCCACCACAGGCCGAAGCCGAGCAGCGTCGTGCAGGCCAGGAGGAACGAGCTCAGTTGCCAGTACCACAAGGTTTCGTTGTCGACAGTGGTCACGATCTGCGGCGTGCCCGTTGGCGTATCCACCATCAGGCTCGGGTTGTTTGCCACTTGCAGGGTTCGCGCCGGGAGGCTGGTGCGGTCCAGGTGATTTTCCAGGGTGTTCCACCAGATCACTTCAACGGGCGGCAGCTCGATGGTGCCGCTGCGGTTCGGCACCAGCGCCTCGCGGTCTTCACGGCTGCCCACCAGCCCGCGTTCGCTGCTGCGGCTGCTCAGCACCGGCTGGTCGGGATAACGCCGCAGGCCGTTGATTTCCGTGGCCGGCAGGGGCGGGAGCTGGGCGCTGGCCAGGCCTTCGGCTTCAAGGGTCAGGCTGCGGGTCAGGGAGTCGCCGACCTGGCTGTGGGTCGGTTCCGGGCTCCAACTCTCGCTCAAGGACAGGCTGCGTGCCGGCAGCCATGGCACATCGGCCGGGTAGCTGGCCGGCTTGGGATCTACGGTCAGCAGCAGTTGTGTCGAGCTGACGTGCATCAACTGGCCGGGCTTCGGCCCCGACGGTGCCGAGCCCTGGGCCACTGGCTCGACCAGGGTGGCGCTGAATGTCTGGGCCGGGATCGTCAGTTCACCGCTGCGCTGCGGATAGATGCCGTAGCGCAGTTCGATCACGCCGTGGCGCACGTCGTTGATGACTTTTTCATAGGTGCGGGACTCGCCCAACTGTTCGGTGCGTGCATCGGGAATGTGCAAGGGTGTCAGGCTGCTGTCGTCGTACAGCGACACCGAATGGTAGATGCGCAGGGTCAGGATCGCCTGGGCCTGCACATACACGTGGCTTTGATCGAGGCTGGCCTCGATGAATATCGGTGCCAGGGTTCCGGCCGCGGTGCGGGTCTCGCTTTCGATCACTTGCAGGGTGATCGGCTGGCTGGACACTTCGCCCAGATGTACGGCGGGAATCACCACGGTGCCGCTCTGGCGTGGCAGCAGCGTGACAATCCAGCGGGTGGTGGCGCGGTTTTCGCCGTCCAGGGTGGTCAGTTGGTTGACCTGGCGGGTACCGCGCACATCGAACAGCGACTGCAGCGGGCTCAGGTCAGGTTTGCCGAACAGCGTGGCGTCGTTGGATTCCAGGGTCAGTTCCACCGTTTCCCCGGAGTTCAGGCGGCTGCGATCCACGCTGGCCGTCAACTGCGCCGCCTGGGCGGCGCCGATCCAGAACAGCAAGGCAAGGAACTGGGCGGTGAAGCGGATCATTGGGTTTTTCCCTGGGCCTGATGGCTTTGCTGTTCATACCAGAATTTTCGCCTGAGCAATTCCCCCGGATTGTCCGGGATCTGGCGCAGCCATTGCTCCAGCGCCTGATGCTGTTCTTCTTCGTTGCGCTGGCCGGCGGCGGGGCGCAGCGGTGGGGTGGTGGTCTGTTCGTCGGGCAACTCGCTGCCCGGTACGTCCTGGGCGGCCGTCGCAGGCTTGTGGGGCGCCTGGGTTTCATCCGGCGCCGTGCTTGCCTCGGCAGGGGCCGATTCGGTCTGCGAGGATTGGGACGGCGTACCGGCGTTCGGCGATTGCTCGGCGGGGCCCGGTTCCTCGCTTTCGGCTGGCTTGGGGTCATCCGGCGGCGGTGCCTGTTCCTTCAACAGACTTTCCACCAAGGCTTTGTTGGTTTGCGCCGGGCGCAGGTCAGGTTGCAACTCCAGGGCCTGTTCATACGCATCCAGCGCGGCCTCCAGTTCGCCACTCTTGGCCAGCGCGTTGCCCCGATTGTAATGCGCACGGGCGTCGTTGCCTTCGGCAAAGCGTCGGGCGGCCTCGCCATAGGCGCCGGCTTCGTACAGGGCGACCCCTTGCCATTGGCTGTCTTCGAAGTGCTCGGCGGCCTCGGCCGGGCGTTTTTGCTTGAGCAGATGCTGGCCCCGCTGGTCGGGGCGCAGCCACAGGTCCTGGAATTCGAAGGCATGACCAGTCTGCGGCAAGGCGAACAGCAGCGGCAGACAGAACAGCCAGCCTCGGCGCCCGGCACAGGCAGCCAGCAACAACAGCGGCAGGAGCAACCAGTAACCCTGGTCGGCCCAGGTGTCCAGGCGCAGGGTCTGCCCGTCGCTGCGCAGATGGCGCGGACCGGCCAGCAGGCCCAGGCCTTTGAGGTCGCTATCGTCCAGGCGTGCCGGACGATAACGGCCGTCCAGCTCACTGGCGAAGGATTTGAGACTCGGGCTGTCCAGGCGTGGCAGCAGGATCGCACCTTGGTCATCCTTGAGGTAACTGCCATCGTTCTGGGCCACCGGCGCGCCCTCCCGGGTACCGATGCCCAGCATCAACAAACGCGTGGCGGAACCCTCAAGCACCTGATGAATGCCTTGGCGTTCCTGCTCGTTCAACGACGAACCGATCCACAGGATCCGACCGTGGCCCAGCCCGCCCTGGTCCAGCAGGGCCATGGCCTTGTTGACCGCCAGGTCGGCGCGATGGCCGCTTTGCGGCATGATCGAGGGCGACAGGGCTTCGAGCAGGTTGGTGCTGGTGGACAGGTCGTCGGACAGCGGCACCAGGGTATGGGCACTACCGGCATAGACAATGATCGCCGTCTGCGCATCGCTGCGGTTATGCAGCAGATCCAGCAGCTTGCGCCGGGACTGCTCCAGGCGTGTAGGGGGAACGTCGGTGGCGAGCATTTCCGGGGTCAATTCCAGCACCACCACCAGCGGGTCGACGGGTTTCTGGCTGGTCTGTTCGACCCGCGCCCAGCTTGGCCCCAGCAATGCCAGCACCATCAGCAACCAGCCCAGGCCCAGGGCGATCCAGGGCAGCCGGCTTTCCCGGCCGCTGCCGCCACTGAGCAGCACGGAATGAAATGCCGGCGGCAGGATCATCTGCCAGCGGCCCACCCGTTTCTGCCGATGCCACAGTTGCCAGAGCAACCAGCCCAGCAGGGGCAGCAGCAACACGAAAGCGGGACGCAACCAGTGAGGCCAGAGAGCGATCATCGGCGCCTCCGCAAACGCAGGCGCTTGAGGCGTTGGCGCCATTCGGCGTGGTGGGCCGGTTGGAACAGCGGCTGGGTGAACAGCCGTTGCAACGGGTTGGCCGGCCAGCGTTCCCGAGCCACCAGCAACACGCTCAACAACAGCGCAACGGCCAGCGGCCACTGATAGAGCGCCCGGGCGGGACGGGCCTGGGTCGGTTGCTGGGTCACCGGTTCGAGCTGATCGAGGGTGGTCTTGATCGCCAGCATCTGCTCTCCGTCCTGGGCGCGAAAGTAGCGGCCGCCGGTGGCCTGGGCGATGTCCTTGAGTGTCGGTTCGTCAAGGTCCAGGCTCGGATTGACGCCGAGAAAACCCGCCGTGCCGCTTTGCTCCGGATCGGCACCGATGCCGATGGGGTAAATCTTCACGCCTTCGTCGGCGGCCAGCCGGGCGGCGGTCAGCGGGTCGATCTCACCACCGTTGTTGGCGCCATCGGTGACCAGGATCAGCACGCGGCTGTGGGCTGGGCGCTGACGCAGGCGTTTGAGGGCCAGGCCAATGGCGTCGCCGATGGCGGTGTTCTTGCCGGCGATGCCGATGCGTGCTTCGTCGAGCCAGCGCCGTACCGTGTGGCGGTCGAACGTCAGCGGTGCCTGCAGATAGGCCTGGCTGCCAAACAGGATCAGGCCGACCCGGTCGCCTTCGCGGCTTTCGAGAAAGTCTCCGAGCATGTGCTGGACCAGCGTCAGGCGGCTGACTTCTTCGTCCTTCCACTGCATGTCGGGAAAATCCATGGAGCCCGAGACATCCACCGCCACCAGCAGGTCACGGCCGCTGGCGGCAATGGGCAGCGGTTCCCCGAGCCATTGCGGGCGGGCGGCGGCGATCAGCAACAGCAGCCAGAGTAGAATGAAGGGTGCCTGCTGACGCCAGCTCGGCAAGTGGGTCCGGGCCCGACGCCCGACGAGGCCTTCCAGGTCTTCCAGGAAGCTCACCTTGAGCATCGACTCGCCGCTGTCGGCCGCCGGCAGCACCAGGCGCATCAGCCAGGGCAGCGGCAACAGGGCAAAGATCCACGGCCAGGCGAACTCAAACATGCTTGCGAATCCAGATTTCAACGGCTTGGGTCAGGCCGGCGATGGCCTTGTCGTCCAGCTTGCATTCGGGTTTGTAGGCGCCTTCGACCAACACCATCCAGCGGGTCAGGCCGGCCGCCGGGCAGCGGTTATCCAGGAATGCCAGCCACTTTCGTCCGTTGAGGGTATGGCTCTGGCTATAGGGATAGTGGTTGCGGCACAGGCGCTTGAGCAGCCCGTTGAGCTGTTGCAGCCAGGCACCGGCCGGTGCGCCGTCATAAGGTTTGGGCAGCAGCGCCAGTTCGGCCAGGGCGGCCAGGCGCACCGGGTCCAGGGGCTGCTCGGTGCGAGCGGTGGTGCGCTTGACGGGAAGGAACCGGCGCAGGTGCCACAAGCCCAGGCCCAGCAGCGGCAACAGCACCAGCAGCAGCCACCAGCCGGGCGCGGGGGGCCAGAAACCGACGGGAGGGGGGGCTATCAGCGGCTGCAACTGATCGAGGCTGCTCATTGGCTTTTCCCCGTCCGGCCGGGGTTCAGGTATTCGCGCAGCTGTTCGACCATGTCGCCCTGGGTGCTGAGGGGCAGCATCAGGATTCGCAGCTTCTGCGCCAGCCACTCCCAGCGCGCCTGGCGGGCCTCGGCCTGGGCCCGATACGCCTGGCGCAGTTCGACGTTCAATGTGTCGAGTTCCAGCTGCGCGCCGCGCTGGGCGAAACGCAGCAACCCGGCAGCGGGGAGGGCATGGTCCAGCGGGTCCGACAGTGGCAGCAGCAACAGGTCGCAATGACGGGACAGCAGGCTCAGTTGCTGCTCGGCACTGTCGGACAGCGCACGCTCGTCGCAGATCACGATGACCAGGCTGCCCGGGCGCAGCACCTCGCGGGCCCGGCGCAGGGCGACGCCGAACGAATCGCGGTCCGGCTCGCTTTCGGTGTGCAGCGACTGATTGACCCGCACCAGGCGATTGAGCAATTGCAACAGGCTCTGCTTGCTGCGCCGTGGCTTGACCTCGTAGTGGGTGTTGTTGCCGAACACCAACCCACCCACCCGATCGTTATGCCCCAGCGCGGCCCAGCCGATGAGACTGGCGGCCTGAGCGGCAAGCACGGACTTGAACACCTGCCCCGAGCCGAAGAACAGGCGATGGCTCTGCTCGATCATGATGAAGATCGGCCGTTCCCGCTCTTCATGGAACAGTTTGGTGTGGGGTTCCTGTGTCCGGGCGGTGACGCGCCAGTCGATGGTGCGTACATCGTCGCCGGCCTGGTAGACCCGCACCTGGTCGAAATCCACCCCGCGTCCGCGCAGCTTGGAGTGGTGCAGGCCGATCAACGGGCTGCGCTGGCCCGGCGTCGAGAACAATTGCACTTCGCGCACGCGGTGGCGCATCTCGATCAGCTCCGAAAGGCTGACGCGGATGCCCGGTGTGGGCGCCAGTGGGTTATTCATGACTCATGCTCAAGCGACAGCGACGACGTCGAGGATCCGCTGCACGACCCGGTCCTGATCGATGCCCGCGGCTTCCGCCTCGAACGACAGGATGATGCGATGGCGCAGCACGTCGAACAGCACGGCCTGGATGTCCTCCGGGCTGACGAAGTCACGTCCGGCCAGCCAGGCGTGGGCGCGGGCGCAACGGTCGAGGGCAATCGAGCCCCGCGGGCTGGCGCCGTAGGCGATCCATTCGGCCAGTTCCGGGTCGAACTTGGCCGGGGTACGGGTCGCCATGACCAGTTGCACCAGGTACTCCTCTACGGCATCGGCCATGTACAAGCCGAGGATTTCCTTGCGGGCGGCGAAGATCGCCTGCTGGCTTACCCGACGCTCCGGCGGGGTTTCGCCGTGCAGTGCTTCGCCCCGGGCCTGTTGCAGGATGCGACGTTCCACCGCGGCATCCGGGAAGCCGATCTTGACGTGCATCAGGAACCGGTCGAGCTGGGCTTCGGGCAGCGGATAGGTGCCTTCCTGCTCGATCGGGTTCTGCGTGGCCATGACCAGGAACAGCGGTGACAGCTCATAGGTGCTGCGTCCGACGCTGACTTGCCGCTCGGCCATCGCTTCCAGCAAGGCCGATTGGACCTTGGCCGGGGCACGGTTGATTTCGTCCGCCAGCACCAGGTTGTGGAAGATCGGCCCCTGCTGGAACACGAAGCTGCCGGTTTCCGGACGGTAGATTTCCGTGCCGGTGATGTCGGCGGGCAACAGGTCGGGGGTGAACTGGATGCGGTGGAACTGCGCCTCGACGCCTTCGGCCAACTCCTTGATGGCCTTGGTCTTTGCCAGGCCCGGCGCGCCTTCCACCAACATGTGGCCGTCGGCGAGCAGGGCGATGAGCAGGCGCTCGATGAGTTTTTCCTGGCCGAGGATCTGCGTTGAAAGAAAGGTTCGCAGCGCAAGCAGCGCTTCACGATGTTCCATCGGTGACGGTTCCTGGAAAGGGTGGCCCAGGGCATTCGGATAACGCCGGGGCTGGGGGCGTTACTTTAATGCATGGCGGGGGGTGGCGACTAACGGGATTTTGATCGGGTGTGCACAATTGTGATCGGTTCGTAGTCATCGCGGCGACGAGCGTGCTTGAGATGACGGCCGTTCATCCCGCGTCTTTGCCAGCGGGTCTTGCGTCTTGGTGGGCTGGCTCGCGCCTGCGAAGGGGCGGGGCTGATGCCAGTCAGTTAAGCCACAACCCTGTGGGAGCAAAGCTTGCTCGCGATTGCGGCAAGTCGGTCAGCAGCAATGTTGACTGATCTGTCATTATCGCGAGCAAGCTTTGCTCCCACAGGTTTTGCGCCGTTTGATCCTTAACTGGCTGGTATTAGGGATTGGGCCCGTTTTTTGGTGGTTCCCGAACCCTGTTGGCGCGAGTCTGCTGGCGATGATCGTGATGCCGGTGGCAAACGACTCAACCTTTCCAGGCTTCCCGGTTCACCAGATTCATCGGCCGCTCTCCCGCCAATGCCGCCAGCAGGTTGTCCACTGCGCAGCGGGCCATGGCTTCTCGGGTCTCGTGGGTCGCCGAACCCATATGCGGGGTGGCCACCACATTGTCCATGTGCAGGAGCGGCGAGTCCGGGTCCAAGGGTTCGCGTTCGAACACGTCCAGCCCGGCGCCGCGGATCTGGCCGTTGCGCAGGGCGTCGATCAGTGCCGCTTCGTCCACCACCTTGCCCCGGGAGATGTTGATGAACAGGGTCTCGGGGCGCATTTGCGCAAACGCTTGTGCATTGATCAGACCCTGGGTCTCGGCCGTCAACGGCAGGGTCAGGCACACGAAGTCGGCTTGGCGCAACAGCGTTTCCAGCGAGCAGTAGCGCGCGTTGAATCGCTGCTCGACGGCAGGTTTGGGCGAGTGGCTGTGGTAGAGCACCGGCATGCCGAAGCCGAAGTGACCGCGCTGTGCCAAGGCTTCGCCAATGCGGCCCATGCCGATGATGCCCAGGGTCTTGCCGTGGACGTCGGTGCCGAAGTGCTGGGGGCCGATGCTTTGTTGCCAGCCGCCTGCGCGAACCAGGTTGGCCAGTTCCACCACGCGGCGGGCCGTCGCCAGGATCAGCGCGAACCCGGTGTCGGCCGTGGTTTCGGTCAGCACGTCCGGGGTGTTGCTCAGGAGGATCCGGCGTTCGGTCAGGTAGTCGATGTCGTAGTTGTCGACTCCCACCGAGACGCTGGCGATGGCTTGCAGGTTCGGCGCCAGGTCCAGTAGCGAAGCGTCCAGCTTGAGGCTCGCCCCTAGCAGGCCGTGGGCGCCGGGCAGGGCGGCGCGCAGTTGCGCCAGGCCCTGGGCATCCAGGCGTTCAATGAAAGTGACGTCGGCCTGCGCTTGCAAACGGGCCATCAGGGGCGCTGACAGCGCCTTGTACAACACCACGTGCTTTTTCATGAGCGGGGTCTCGATTCAGGAGTGGGCGGGCGCCGGGTGTGGCGTCGCGGAATGCGGGTTGACGCGGTCGCTGGCGCCGGGCTTGAGGGCAAGGGTCAGCAGCACCGACAGCAGCAAGGCGCCACTCATCAGCAGGAAGGACATGCCCGGGGAGCCGGTGGAACCATTGAGGTAACCCACCAGGTAGGAGCCACCGAAGGAGCCCAGCGCGCCCATGCTGTTGATCAGCGCCATGGCGCCGCCGGCGACGTTGGCCGGCAGGATTTCCGGAACGATGGCAAAAAATGGTCCGTAGGGCGCGTACATGCAGGCGCCGGCAATCACCAGCAGGCTGTAGGACCACCAGAAATGTTCAGGCCCCAGCAGGTACGAGGCGTAGAACGCGATGGAGGCCACCAGCAGCGGCGGCCAGACGAAACGCTTGCGCTTCTGTGCCTTGTCCGAGGCCCAGGACACACCGAGCATGGCGACGACGGCCGCCAGGTATGGCAACGACGACAGCCACCCGGCCTCGACCATGCTCATTTGCAGGCCGGCCTTGAGGATGGACGGCAGCCACAGGACGAACCCGTAGACCCCGATGCTCCAGCAGAAGAACTGCAACGCCAGGAGGATGACCTTGGGCGAGCGGAAGGCCTCGGCGTAGTTCTTCACTGCCTTGATGCCGACTTGTTCGGCCGCCAGCACGCTTTCCAGGTCCTGTTTTTCCTGGGCACTGAGCCACTTGGCCTGGGACGGACGATCATCCGCCAGGCGCCACCAGATGAAGGCCCAGAGTACCGCCGGCAACCCTTCGATGATGAACATCCAGCGCCAGTCGAATTGCTGTACCAGGTAACCCGACACCACCGACATCCACAGCATGGTCACCGGGTTGCCGAGGATCAGGAAGGTGTTGGCGCGCGAGCGCTCGGCCCGGGTGAACCAGTGGCACAGGTACACCAGCATGGCGGGCATCACGGCGGCTTCGACCACACCGAGCATGAAGCGGATCACGATCAACCAGTAGGCGTTGGCCACCACGCCGGTCAACGTCGCCAGCGAGCCCCAGAGGATCAGGCTGACGAAGATCAGCTTCTTCACGCTGTGTTTCTGCGCGTAGATCGCCCCCGGCACCTGGAAGAAAAAGTAGCCGAGGAAAAACAGCGCGCCGAGCAATGACGACAGCCCCGGGGTGATCATCAGGTCCTTGGCCATGCCGGAGGCGGCGGCGAATCCATAATTGGCCCGATCCAGGTAGGCCAGGCTGTAGGTGATGAACACGATGGGCATGATGTACCACCAGCGGCGGGTGGCGAGGTTGAGCGTTTGCATGTCGTTGACTCCTGAGCTTGTTGTTTTTGTCGCAGCAGGTGTATTTGCGGTGTGCTTCAGGCTTTCATTGCTCGCACGCCAGGCCCATGTGGGAGCGAGCCTGCTCGCGAATAGCGCCCTCAAATTCAGCCGATAACTCGGCCCGGGTCGGCAATCCCTCCATGTCCCCGCGGCTCTGTACGGCGCGACTGCCAATCCAATTGGCGCGCTGTACGGCCTCGGTGATGTCGCGGCCTTCCAGCAGTGCACTGATCAGGCCGACGGCGAACCCGTCTCCGGCGCCTACCGTGTCCACCACCCGGGCCACCGGCACGCCAGCCACGAAGCCCTGGTCCTGCGGCGTGCGGTAATAGGCACCTTGTGCGCCGAGCTTGATCACCACGGCGTTGGCACCTTGGTCCAGGTAGAAGGCAGCGATGTCGGCCGGGTCGTCGAAGCCGGTCAGCAACCGGCCTTCTTCGAGCCCGGGCAAGACCCAGTGGGCGAGGGCGGCGAGGCGATTGACTTCGCGGATCATCGACGACTCGCTGGACCACAGGCTGGGTCGCAGATTGGGGTCGAAGGACAGGCTGCGGCCGGCCTCGCGCATTCGGGTCATCAACTCAAAGGACATCTCGCGGGCCGTCACCGACAGCGCCGGCACAATCCCGGTGGCATGCAGGTGCCGGGCGCCCAGCAGCGCCGGGGCGATGGCGTCGATCGACAGGTGGCTGGCCGCCGAGCCGCGCCGGAAATATTCCACCTGCGGGTCGCTGCCATCGTCGCTACGGGATTTGAACTGGAACCCGGTGGGGTGCATTGGATCGACCGCCACGTGGCGACAATCGAGGCCTTCATGCTCCAGTGTCTGCACCACAAAGCGTCCCAGGGAGTCGGCGCCGACCCGGCTCAGCCATGCCACCTTGAAACCCAGCCGCGCGAGGCCGATGGCGACGTTGCTGTCGGCCCCGGCGATGCGTTTACTGAAATGGTGGATGCTGGCCAGGTCGCCGCAGCTGTCGGCCACCAGCATTGCCATGGTTTCGCCGAACGACAAGACATCGAATTCAGACATGGACAGGCTCCCGGCGTATTTGCCCGAGGCCGGCAAGGGTGGTGACGTGTGTGGCGGTCAACTGCAGCAGGTCTTCGCCTTGGAGGGGATACTCGGCGGCGCGCATCACGCCGGCGGGCATCTGCTTGAACAGCTGTTCCCACAGGTGCAGATCGGTCAATGCCGGCGGCACCGCAATCAGTTTGCCGTCGTCGCGCCGGGCCACGGCCTTGCAATGCACATACCTCACATGGGGTCCGAGCAGCCGGGCCGCCAGGGTCGCCGATTGGTCCTGCCACTGCCAATTGCCAATGTCGAAGGTCATGCCAATGGGCAATCCCTGTTGCTCGGTGGCGGCGAAGAACCGTTGCAAGGGTTCGAGCCGTCCGCCCTGCATCGTCTGGTCATTCTCTACCAGCAACTGCACCGGGCTGGCGGCGAGCATGTCCGCCAGGGCGGTCAGGTCATGGGCGTCGGTGAAATGCCCGAGCGAGACTTTCAGCCATTTCGAACCGAACGCCTCGGCACGCTGCAAGGTCAGCGGCAGGGCGGAATTGGGCTGGGCGCCTTCGGCAAGCCACAGCTCGAGGGGCGACGAAAAAATACTCTGCAGGCCTTGGGCCTGGGCGCTGGCGGCCAGCTCGGCGGGTTGTTCGTGGGTGAGCAGTTCTTCGCGCCATTCGATCCGTGAGGCGCCGGCGGCGGCCAATAGCGTGGTGAAACAGCCTTGGCCTTGCTGCCGCACCAAGTCGGCGCCGTAGCTGGACAGGCTGATGGAAACGGGTGGTTTATTCATTGTTCTACACCTCTGAAACCGGTTTCAGTTTTGTTCAAAAAAAGGGGAGCGCTTGGAGTAATGCCAATCAGTTAAGGATCAAACGGTGCAGAATCTGTGGGAGCAAAGCTTGCTCGCGATAGCGGTAAGTCAGTCAGCAATAGCGTTAACCGACCTGCCGCTATCGCGAGCAAGCTTTGCTCCCACGGGCTTAACTGATTGGCATTTAGGGCTTGGGCCCCCCCTCGTGAGCAGGCCATCATTGATTCATCTCCCGCGTCGACCCACGCTCAATCAACTGCGCCGCAAAATCCAGGGTTTGCACCGGCCCGTTGTCGCCGCGCAGGCGCTTGAGCAGGCATTCGAAGGCTCGGGCGCCAATCTCGGCGGTCGGTTGGGCCAGGGCGGTGATGCCGCTGCCCACCAACGGGTACCAGTCCAGGTCATCGAGGGCGATCAGGCCCACGTCGTCAAACAGGTGGCAGCCCAATTCGCGCAGCACTTGGGTGGCGGCCAGGGCGGCAATGCCGTTGGCGCAGAACAGCGCCTTGGGGCCAGGGCCCGGCTGGGCGAGGAAATTCTTGATCCGGGCCGTCAGTTGATCGCGGATTTCCACCACGGCACCGGCCAGGGCCGGGCGTCGTTCGATCTCCGACTTGAAGCTGTCGACCCGCTCGATCCGTGAACTGGTGCCGTCGAACGGCTCGGTCACCAGCAGCAGGTCGCGGTAGCCGCGCTGTTCGAGATGATCGAGCGCCATCTTCACCGCTGCGGGGTTGTCCAGGCCCACCAGGTCGCTTTCGAGCCGATCGACCTTGCGATCCACCAGCACCAGGGGCATCTCGCTGCGCAGTTCAAGCAGTTCGTCCCGATGATGACCCAGGGTGTTCACGATCAGCCCTTCGATGTTGTAGGCACGCAACAGGGCCAGGTGCTGGCGTTCCTGTTCGTCGTCGCGGTCGGTGTTGCACACCACCAGGCTGTAGCCGTGGCGACGGCAGGCGGTTTCCACGCCGTGCATCACGGCAATTGAATAGGGGTTGCGGATATCGGCCACCAGCATGCCGATCAGGCGGGTACGGCCGCGCTTGAGGCCGCGGGCCATCTGGTTGGGGCGATAGCCCAACTCGCTGATCGCTTGCTCGATACGCCGAGCGATGGCCTCGGAGAGCAGGGCGCGGTCCTCGCCGATGAAGCGCGAGACGCTGGCCTTGGAAACCCCGGCGCGTTCGGCGACATCGAGCATGGTCACGCGGCTGCGCTGGGCGGCGGAGAAAGAATTCACGGTTGGAAACCTGCCTCTTGGATTTATTAGTGGCTCTGAAACCGGTTTCAGGAAACACCAGAACTCAATCGGTCGTCAAGGGCGCCCTGTCAGAGGCACGACCGGCGGTGGCTGCCATATGACTAAGTGACGTCGTTTTCCAACGGCATGGCGGTGGTCGAGCGTGATGGCAGCTACGGTATCGTCGACGAGGCGATAAGTAAGCTTGGCTCTCAAAAGGGGCTGGAAGTTAAGATTTATTATTAGAAATTATCAGTTATTTAAAAAGCGTATAAAAATAAAAAATATTCAATTGCACCTGTTATTTCTGACAGTAGCCAGGGCTTGGTTCCGTTGATAGTTTAAGTCTGTCAAGTATTTGCCTTGGCTCGAAACTCACTTTAATTCAATAAGGGGCTAACCATGAGCTATCCAAAAGATACGACATATCGAGACTATACCATTCGTCAGGTTGACCCTGCTTCTCAGGCGAATCCATTTTATGGAATTCCTAACAAAAAGGGTGACATGTTCCTAGTTGAGACTTCATATTGCAAAACCAAGGAAGAAGTTATAAGGCTCATTGATCAATATTACGATAATGCAACGGCGGGCAGTCCTAACTAGATGGAATGCGAGGCAAGCTCGTGTCGGTTGGAAATATCGATACGAGCTCCCACGGTAGCTGAACGAAGTTGTAATAGGATTCAGAGCTGACTGATATAAGTCCCCGTCCCCTTGAGAATATTCTGCAGCGTCAATTCCACCTCAACCAAATCCGCCGCATCAGTGTCATGGCTGATCTCCAGCACATCATCCCCATTCAACGCATCGGCATCCGCCGCCGCAATTTCAATCAGTAAGCGGGTCGGGCTGAGGGTGACCTTGACGCCGTCCAGGGTCGACGGCTCGCCATCAAGGGCGATTTCCAGTTCGTCTTCGTCGGGGTAGCGGGTCATCAGGAACATTTCGCCCTGCGCGCTGTGGCAGCACAGCATGGCCATGTTGTCTTCTTCCTCGTCGCACGGGTTGGCGATCAGAAGGGCGGTGGTCATTTGCATCGGGACGGCTCCTGGCTCGATGAGCCTTGCGGGTGCGGAAAAGCGGATTTTGCCAGCCTGGGGGATTTACTGCGACCACAGGCGTCATCCGTGCGCGATTTCACATCGCGGGGTGCCGATTGCTCCCCAGACTGCTAGGGTTGTTCGATGCATGCCGACTGTACAGCTAGCCGATGACCGAATATGTCGCAGCGCTGCAAGCAGGGGCCTTGTCGCACTCGTTAAGCTGCGCAACGGATGCGCACCTGCACGGGCGTTTACTGTAGATGCCCGTGACATGGAAATGGAATGTGACCTGCGGGTCTTGTCCAGCTTCACCCACCTGTCGTCCTGTTTCCTCTGCCCGAGAATCAGGAACAGGATGGCCGGCAGCCCGAAAGGGGCTGCATGACGCTTCCATCAATAACAAGCCCAAGCGGAGTACCACAGATGGCGTTCTTCACCGCAGCCAGCAAAGCCGACTTCCAGCATCAACTGCAAGCGGTACTGGCGCAGCACATCAGTGAACAGGCACTGCCACAAGTGGCGCTGTTTGCTGAACAATTCTTCGGCATCATTTCCCTCGATGAACTTACCCAGCGCCGGTTGTCCGACCTCGCCGGCTGCACCTTGTCCGCCTGGCGCCTGCTTGAGCGCTTCGACCACGCGCAATCGCAGGTTCGCGTCTACAACCCCGATTACGAACGCCACGGCTGGCAGTCGACCCATACGGCCGTGGAAGTGTTGCACCACGACCTGCCGTTCCTGGTGGACTCGGTCCGTACCGAGCTGAACCGCCGCGGCTACAGCATCCATACCCTGCAGACCACCGTGCTGAGCGTGCGTCGTGGCAGCAAGGGCGAACTGTTGGAAATCCTGCCGAAGGGCACCCAGGGCGAGGGCGTCCTGCAAGAGTCGCTGATGTACCTGGAAATCGACCGCTGCGCCAACGCCGCCGAACTCAACGTTCTGAGCAAGGAGCTTGAGCAGGTGCTGGGCGAAGTGCGCGTGGCCGTGGCCGACTTCGAGCCGATGAAAGACAAGGTCCAGGAGATCCTCACCAGCCTGGACAACAGCGCCTACGCCATCGATGCCGACGAAAAAAGCGAGATTAAGACCTTCCTGGAATGGCTGGTGGGCAACCACTTCACCTTCCTGGGCTATGAAGAGTTCGTGGTCCGTGACGATGCCGACGGCGGCCATATCGAGTACGACCCCGAGTCGTTCCTCGGCCTGACCAAGCTGCTGCGCGCCGGCCTGACCGCCGATGACCTGCGCATCGAGGACTACGCCGTCAATTACCTGCGTGAACCGACGCCGCTGTCGTTCGCCAAGGCCGCGCACCCGAGCCGTGTACACCGTCCGGCTTATCCGGATTACGTGTCGATCCGTGAAATCGACGCTGATGGCAAGGTCATCAAGGAATGCCGCTTCATGGGCTTGTACACCTCCTCGGTGTATGGCGAGAGCGTGCGCGTTATTCCGTACATTCGCCGCAAGGTTGCCGAAATCGAGCGTCGTTCGGGCTTCCAGGCCAAGGCGCACCTGGGCAAGGAACTGGCCCAGGTGGTCGAAGTGCTGCCCCGCGACGATCTGTTCCAGACCCCGGTGGACGAGCTGTTCAGCACCGTGATGTCCATCGTGCAGATCCAGGAACGCAACAAGATCCGCGTGTTCCTGCGTAAAGACCCGTATGGCCGTTTCTGCTACTGCCTGGCCTACGTGCCGCGCGATATCTATTCCACCGAAGTGCGCCAGAAGATCCAGCAAGTGCTGATGGATCGCCTGAAGGCCTCGGACTGCGAATTCTGGACGTTCTTCTCCGAATCGGTGCTGGCCCGCGTGCAACTGATCCTGCGGGTGGACCCGAAGAACCGCATCGACATCGACCCGCTGCTGTTGGAAAAGGAAGTGGTGCAGGCCTGCCGCAGCTGGCAGGACGACTATGCCAGCCTGGTAATCGAGAGCTTCGGCGAAGCCCAGGGCACCAACGTGCTCGCCGACTACCCGAAAGGCTTCCCGGCCGGCTACCGCGAGCGCTTTGCCGCGCATTCGGCGGTGGTCGACATGCAGCACCTGCTGAGCCTGAATGAAAAAAATCCGCTGGTCATGAGCTTCTACCAGCCGCTGGGCCAGGTGTCCGGCCAGCGTGAGCTGCACTGCAAGCTGTATCACGCCGACACACCGCTGGCGCTGTCCGATGTGCTGCCGATCCTGGAAAACCTCGGCCTGCGCGTGCTGGGTGAGTTCCCGTACCGCCTGCGCCATACCAACGGCCGCGAGTTCTGGATCCACGACTTCGCCTTCACCGCCGCCGAAGGGGTGAACCTCGACATCCAGCAGCTCAACGACACCTTGCAGGACGCCTTCGTCCATATCGTGAGCGGCGACGCCGAGAACGATGCGTTCAACCGCCTGGTGCTGACCGCCGGCCTGCCATGGCGCGACGTGGCGCTGCTGCGTGCCTACGCCCGTTATCTCAAGCAGATCCGCCTGGGCTTCGACCTGGGTTACATCGCCAGCACCCTGAACAACCACACCGACATCGCTCGCGAGTTGACCCGGTTGTTCAAGACCCGCTTCTACCTGGCCCGCAAGCTCACCGGCGAGGACCTGGAAGACAAGCAACTGCGTCTGGAACAGGCGATCCTCACGGCACTGGACGACGTCCAGGTGCTCAACGAAGACCGCATCCTGCGTCGCTACCTGGATCTGATCAAGGCCACCCTGCGGACCAACTTCTACCAGACCGACGCCCACGGCCAGAACAAGTCCTACTTCAGCTTCAAGTTCAACCCGCACCTGATCCCGGAACTGCCGAAGCCGGTGCCCAAGTTCGAGATCTTCGTCTACTCGCCACGGGTCGAAGGCGTGCACCTGCGTTTTGGCAACGTCGCCCGTGGCGGCTTGCGCTGGTCCGACCGTGAAGAAGACTACCGCACCGAAGTCCTGGGCCTGGTAAAAGCCCAGCAAGTGAAGAACTCGGTAATCGTGCCGGTCGGCGCCAAGGGCGGCTTCCTGCCGCGCCGCCTGCCACTGGGCGGCAGCCGGGACGAGATCGCGGCCGAGGGCATTGCCTGCTACCGCATCTTCATCTCCGGCCTGCTGGACATCACCGACAACCTCAAGGACGGCGCTCTGGTGCCGCCGGCCAACGTCGTGCGGCATGACGACGATGACCCGTACCTGGTGGTGGCTGCCGACAAGGGCACGGCGACCTTCTCCGACATCGCCAACGGCATTGCCATCGACTACGGCTTCTGGCTGGGCGATGCCTTCGCCTCCGGCGGCTCGGCTGGCTATGACCACAAGAAAATGGGCATTACCGCCAAGGGCGCGTGGGTCGGCGTGCAACGCCACTTCCGCGAGCGCGGCATCAACGTCCAGGAAGACAGCATCACCGTGGTCGGCGTGGGCGACATGGCCGGCGACGTGTTCGGTAACGGTTTGTTGATGTCCGACAAGCTGCAACTGGTGGCGGCGTTCAACCACCTGCACATCTTCATCGACCCGAACCCGGAACCGGCCAGCAGCTTCGCCGAGCGCCAGCGTCTGTTCGACCTGCCGCGTTCGGCCTGGACCGACTACGACACCAGCATCATGTCCGAAGGCGGCGGCATCTTCTCGCGCAGCGCGAAGAGCATTGCCATCACCCCGCAGATGCAGGCACGCTTCGACATCAAGGCTGACAAACTGACCCCGACCGAGCTGCTGAACGCCTTGCTCAAGGCGCCGGTGGACCTGTTGTGGAACGGCGGTATCGGCACCTACGTCAAGGCCAGCACCGAAAGCCACGCGGATGTCGGCGACAAGGCCAACGACGCGCTGCGCGTGAACGGTAACGAACTGCGCTGCAAAGTGGTGGGCGAGGGCGGCAACCTGGGCATGACCCAGCTGGGCCGTGTCGAGTTCGGCCTGCATGGCGGCGCCACCAACACCGACTTCATCGACAACGCGGGCGGCGTGGACTGCTCCGACCATGAAGTGAACATCAAGATCCTGCTCAACGAAGTGGTGCAGGCCGGCGACATGACCGACAAGCAACGTAACCAGTTGCTGGCGAGCATGACCGACGAAGTCGGTGGCCTGGTGTTGGGCAACAACTACAAGCAGACCCAGGCCCTGTCCCTGGCGGCCCGTCGCGCATTCGTGCGGATCGCCGAATACAAGCGCCTGATGAACGATCTGGAAGTCCGCGGCAAGCTGGACCGTGCCATCGAGTTCCTGCCGACCGAAGAACAGCTGGCCGAACGTGTCGCGGCGGGCCATGGCCTGACCCGTGCCGAACTGTCGGTGTTGATCTCCTACAGCAAGATCGACCTCAAGGAAGCACTGCTCAACTCCCTGGTACCGGACGACGACTACCTGACCCGCGACATGGAGACCGCGTTCCCGGCGACGCTGGTGGACAAGTTCGCCGAGGCCATGCGTCGTCATCGTCTGAAGCGTGAAATCGTCAGCACCCAGATCGCCAACGACCTGGTCAACCACATGGGCATCACCTTCGTTCAACGACTCAAGGAGTCCACGGGCATGAGCCCGGCGAACGTGGCGGGCGCGTATGTGATCGTGCGGGACATCTTCCATCTCCCACACTGGTTCCGTCAGATCGAAGCCCTGGACCACCAGGTATCGGCCGACGTGCAACTGGAGCTGATGGATGAGCTGATGCGCCTGGGCCGTCGTGCGACCCGCTGGTTCCTGCGCAGCCGCCGTAACGAGCAGAACGCTGCTCGCGACGTGGCTCACTTCGGTCCACACCTGGCGGCGTTGGGCCTCAAGCTCGACGAACTGCTGGAAGGCCCGACCCGCGAGGGCTGGCAGACCCGCTACCAGGCCTACGTGGCCGCCGGTGTGCCGGAGCTGCTGGCACGCATGGTTGCAGGCACCACGCACCTGTACACCTTGCTGCCGATCATCGAGGCGTCCGACGTCACCGGCCAGAACGCCGCCGATGTGGCCAAGGCCTACTTCGCCGTGGGCAGCGCCCTGGACATCACGTGGTATCTGCAACAAATCAGTGCCTTGCCGGTGGAAAACAACTGGCAGGCCCTGGCCCGCGAAGCGTTCCGCGATGACGTCGACTGGCAGCAACGGGCGATCACCATTTCGGTCCTGCAACAGGGCGACGGCACCCAGGACGTGGAAACCCGCCTGGCGCTGTGGCTGGAACAGCACCAGGACATGGTCGAGCGCTGGCGTGCCATGCTGGTGGACATCCGTGCCGCCAGCGCCACCGATTACGCCATGTACGCAGTCGCCAACCGCGAACTGCTGGACCTGGCGTTGGCAGGTCAGGCGGTCGTAACGGCCAACTGATCCGGCGCTGAATGAAAAAGCCCCGCATTGAGAGATGCGGGGCTTTTTTTGTGGGTGCGATTCATGCACAGGCACCGATATCCCTTGTGGGAGCGAGCCTGCTCGCGATGGCGGCGGATCAGTCGAGGATGATGTTGGCTGTGCCTCCGCTATCGCGAGCAGGCTCGCTCCCACAGAGGGAAGTGTCTGGTGAGCCGTTAGTTTTTCAGCGGGATCAATACGGCTTCTTTCTCACCCATCACCATGAACACCAGCAATTTCGCCGGCTCGGTCGCGCTGGCGTTTTTCGAGACCAGGTGCTCGGAACCCGCCGCCTCGTACCAGAACTCCCCGGCCTTGTAGGTGATCGCCGGTTCGCCTTTGACCTGGGAGGTAATGGCGCCTTCGAGCACATAGGCCATGGCCGTGCCCTCATGTTTGTGGGCGATGGACGACTGGCCTGGGGCGTAGTCGACGGTCAGCATCATGGCTTTTTTGCCCGGCAGGTTTTTCAGCATTTTTTCCTGCAACACCTGGACCTTTTCCGACGGTGCGGTTTCGTGGGCGTAGACCTGGGCAATGGGCAGCAGACTGAGGGCGGCGATCAGAGAGAGGGTTTTCATGGCAGTGGCCTTCGTGGGTTTTGAGTGGATCCGCGCTGTCGCGGCGATGGATCCACCCTATGCCCGCTGACGGGGCAAGCAAACGTCCAATCTTTCGGAAGGCCGGTAGACCAATTGGCGGCGAAGGATGAATCAGATCACTAACCCCCTGTGGCGAAGTGTGTTCAGACAATCGGGAAGCTGTTGAAGTCCACGCTTCGGGCCAGGCGGTTGTCGATCAGGCCGATAAAGCCCTGCACTTCGGGGCAGTTGAAGTGAGCTTGCATGGCCGCTTCCGATTGCCAGCGGGCGCTGACGGTCCAGCGGTCGCCGTCCACCGGGCACCGGTCGACCATGTAGGCGTCGCAGCCGGGCTGGGTGCGCAGGGTTTCGACGATTTGCTGCAACTGTCGGCCCAGTTCTTCCGAGCGACCGGCGGCGGCTTGCACCTGTACGGTATTGATCACTTGGCGAGACATCGTTCAGGCTCCTGAATCAAGTCGGACGGGATGTGCACAATCAACGATACCCCTGCAGGATAGGCCTGCACGGACAAGGCTAAAACAGCCAATGGGCGGATAATCCGGCAGTCCAATCGTTCAGGCGACCTGCTGCAGGATGTCCCGCAAGCGATCCAGGGCGATGTCGATGTCCAGGACTTCGATGGCACCAAAGCCGAAGAACAGCCCTTGTCGCGGTGGCGCTTCGTTGAAAAAACCATCGAGGCGGTACAGCCCGACCTCGACTTTTTTCGCCAGCTCGACCACCAGCGGCAGATCGATCGGTACTTTGCACAATACCGCCAGGTGGAAGCCGGCGGTGGTGGGCACGGCTTCGAACCAGGGCGACAGGTCCCCGGCCATGCGCGCCAGGATCCGTTCGCGACGCCCGGCATACAAGGCGTGGCAGCGACGGATGTGCTTGAGCAGGCAGCCTTCGGCGATGAATTTGGCCAGTGCCCATTGGGGCAGGGTGGAGGTGTGCTGGTCGGTGAGGCGCTTGGCCAGGATCACCGCCTCGAGAATTGCCGGCGGAAGGATGGCGTAGCCGAGCCGCAACTCCGGCAGCAGGGTTTTGGAAAACGTCCCGACGTACGCCACGATGCCGCGCTCGTCCATGCTCTGCAGCGAGTCGGCGGGCCGGCCTGCGTAGCGGAATTCGCTGTCGTAATCGTCCTCGATGATGATCGCCCCGAGCTCATAGGCCCGCGTCAGCAGGGCTTCGCGTCGTGCTTGGCTCAGGGGCATGCCCAGGGGGAACTGGTGGGACGGCGTGACATAGATCAGCCGCGTGCCGTCCGGAATAAGGTCCACCCGCATCCCCTGGTCATCCACTGGCACCCCGGCCACCGTGGCGCCGTGGGAGCCGAACAGCAGGCGCGCCGGTGGATACCCCGGATCTTCCATCGCCACCAGGCTGCCGGGCCGGGTCAATACCCGTGAGATCAGGTCCAGGGCCTGTTGCGCGCCGTTGCACACCACCACGTCATCGTCTTGGCAGTTGACCCCCCGGGAAAATGCGATGTGCCGGGCTATGGCATTGCGCAATGCCGGCAGACCCCCGGGTTGGCTGTAGAAACCCTTGGCGTTGGCGATCTGGCGCAGGGCATGGGCGGTGCAACGACGCCAATCGTCCAGGGGAAACTGTCCCTTGCCGGTGGCGCCGCCGATGAAGTCATAACGCAATGCGCTTTCGGGTGTCGGATGGCGCAGCAGGTCCGGCATGTTGCGCCAGGCCTCGACGACGTCGGCCCCGGCCAGCTCCCGGTGGCTTTGTTTGCGCACGATCTTGGCCGGCCGCGCATTGACGTAGGTGCCCTTGCCGATGATGCCGGTGAGGAAGTTTTCGTAGGTCAGTTGGGCGTAGGTGTCGGAAACGGTCTTGCGCGAAACGCCCAGTTGTTCGGCGAGCAGGCGGCTGGGGGGCAGTTGTGTGCCGGCAGCCAGGCGACCGCTTTCGATGGCGCTGCGCAGCTGTTGGTACAACTGACTTGTCAGGTCCTTGCGGCCATTGATGACGACATGAAGTTCCATACCCGCGGGCTCCTGGACAATCGCCTGGCGGCAGCGTCAAAGCTGCAAGATTACCCGTATTGTGCGTCCTGATAAAAGTTGTGTGGAGAAAATCCAGCAGATTGGTCTGGCTCGGGTGGCCCTGGCTTTTTTCGGCCAATTGGACCTGTCGTCGACGGCCTTCAGGTTCTACCGTGAACGGATCACTGCCACGGAGCCCGTCATGAGCCAGCGTCTGGATTACTACAGTGCGTCCCCAGGGGCGATGAAAGCAATGATTGGCCTGGAAGCGTTGACCAGCCGCCTGAGTATCGAACCGGCGCTGCTGCACCTGATCAAGATCCGCGCCTCGCAACTCAACGGGTGTGCCTTCTGCACCGACATGCATTCGGTGGATGCACGACGCCTGGGGGAGACCGAACGGCGTCTGTTCGCGGTGGCCGTATGGCGCGACAGTCGCTTTTTTACTGATCGCGAACGCGCAGCCCTGGCTTGGACGGAAGCGGTGACGCTGTTGGCCCAGAGCCAGGTGCCGGACGATGTCTATGCCCAGGCTCGTGCTTGCTTCAGCGAGGAAGAGCTGGTGGACCTGACAATGGCGATCAGCACCATCAACAGTTGGAACAGGCTGGCGGTGAGTTTTCGCCAGAGCCCTGTTGATTGAGTCAGGAAGTGGGGGGCTGGTCGGCCGCTTTCGCGAGCAGGCTCGCCCACAGGGAATCGGTGGTGGACACAGAACCTGAAGTTGTCCAAAACAACTGTGGGAGCGAGGCTTGCCCGCGATGCAGGCGCCTCGATCCACAGTAATACCGGGGCGATGCTATCGCGGGGCAAGCCTTGCTCCCACAGGCTCGCTCCCACAGGAGGGAGCGCTACAGGGTGATATCGGGACCGCAGTGAATAACACGGTCCCGGCGGGCGTCGCAGCGCTGAGTTTCGAGACGATCTAGGCGACTGCTGCGGCGTTGCGCTCGCGCAGCTCCTGCAAACGATCAGCGCCGCCCTCAGCGACGCGATTCTCAAGCAAACGATCTGAACCGCCTTCAGCGACACGATTCTCAAGCAAACGATCAGAGCCACCCTCAGCGACACGGTTCTCGAGCAAACGATCAGAGCCACCTTCAGCGACACGGTTCTCTATCAGGCGGTCGGAGCCACCTTCAGCCACACGGTTTTGTATCAAGCGATCCGACCCACCTTCGGCCAGCTGTTGCGCCGGGGCACTGCTGACGGTAGCCGAAGCGATATTCGACAGGCCGAAGCCGCCAACCAGTGCCAGAGCGATTGCCAGGGACGAAGCTTTTGGAAAATTGAACATGGTGGTTCTCCTTGCGTTTAATGGATTAGGTCTGCAGCAGCGAAGGGGTACTGCTGTCCGGTGATCACAGTTGAACGCACGGATGTATCTGGGCTATGTGTCGGAAGAAGGCAACATCGACGTTTACGTATCAGTTGGCGGTTCATATACAGACGGATACAAATCCTCGGGACGTGGCGGAGCGCAGGCTCCGGATTAGCCGATAATCGCACCCTTTGTGCTGCGCATGCGCTTGGGTTATTGACCGAACTAACCGGTTGGTACATTTTAGGCGCAGCACGTCTTGTCGGCACGACCAAGACCCATAATAAAAACAGAGGAATACCCATGCGTAACTGTCTGCGGGCACCCGACGCCATCCCTTCGTCCCCTCGCTTCAACCCCGAAGCCGTTCTCCTTGTCTCCGGTCAGGCCCTGTAGCAGGCCTGTGCTGCTGCGGTCCTATCGCGCCGCCTGTGCCGGTGCTCGACAAACCTGAGAGGCCTTCAAGATGACCAAAGTCGTCGATCTGTATTTCAAGCTGCTGAAGCTGCTGATTGTGTTGTGCATGGTTGCGATGAGCGTACTGGTGTTCGGCAATGTGGTGCTGCGTTATGCCTTCAATTCCGGCATCAGTGTGTCCGAGGAGCTTTCGCGCTGGTTCTTCGTCTGGATGATTTTTCTCGGCGCCCTGGTGGCGCTCAAGGACCGTGCGCACCTGGGCATGGACAGCCTGGTCAAGCGCCTGCCGCCTTTGGTCAGGCGCGCCTGCCTGGTCATCGGGCATTTGCTGATGCTGTACATCTGCTGGTTGATCTTCAGGGGCAGTTGGCAGCAGGTAGTGATCAACCTGCACGTGGTCGCGCCGGCCTCCGGCTTGTCGATGGCGGTGTTTTACGCCGCCGGCCTGGTGTTCGGCGCCAGCGCAGCCTTCATCTTGCTCTATGAGCTCTACCTGGCTTTGTCAGGCAAGCTCGGCGCCGACGAGTGGGTCATGACCCAGGACCACGACGCCGTCGAGGCGGTGGCGCATAACCCCATCAAGAGTGATCGCCCATGACACTGGTTATTTTTCTCGGGTCTTTGATAGGCAGCATGGCGCTGGGCATTCCCATTGCGTTTGCCTTGCTGGTGGTCAGCGTGGCGCTGATGTTTTACCTGGACCTGTTCGATGCGCAAATCATCGCCCAGAACCTGCTCAACGGTGCGGACAGCTTCCCGCTGATGGCCGTGCCGTTCTTCATGCTGGCCGGCGAGGTCATGAATGCCGGCGGCTTGTCCAAACGCATTGTCAACATCGCCATGGCGCTGGTGGGACACAAGCGCGGCGGTCTCGGTTACGTGGCGATTATCGCGTCCTGCCTGCTGGCGTCGCTTTCCGGCTCCGCCGTGGCCGATGCGGCGGCACTGGCGGCGTTGCTGGTGCCAATGATGGTCCTGGCCGGGCATAACCGGGGACGTTCGGCCGGCCTGATCGCGGCCGGCGGCATCATTGCACCGGTCATCCCGCCGAGTATCGGTTTTATTGTGTTCGGCGTGGCATCCGGGGTGTCGATATCCAAGCTGTTCCTGGCCGGCATAGTGCCCGGACTCATGCTCGGGGCGTCGCTGGCCGTGGCCTGGTGGTACATCTCGCGTAGCGAGCATGTCGAGACGCCGCCGAAGCGTTCCCGTTCCGAAGTGCTGCGTACATTGCTCGACGGCAGCTGGGCGATGGGGCTGCCGCTGATCATCGTCCTGGGTCTCAAATTCGGCATCTTCACCCCCACTGAGGCCGCGGTGGTCGCTGCGGTCTATTCGCTGTTCGTGTCCCTGGTGATCTACCGGGAGATGAAAGTCAGCCAGTTATATGAAGTGATCCTGTCCTCGGCCAAGACCACTTCGGTGGTGATGTTGTTGGTGGCGGCAGCCATGGTTTCGTCCTGGCTGGTGACCATCGCCGATCTACCAGGCCAGTTGGCGGAACTGCTGTCACCGTTCATGGACAACCCGACCCTGCTGCTGGTGGTGATGATGGTGCTGATCATCCTGGTGGGGACGGTGATGGACATGACCCCGACCATCCTCATCCTCACCCCGGTATTGATGCCTGCTGTCATCCAGGCGGGTATCGACCCGGTGTACTTCGGCGTGCTGTTTCTGATCAACACGGCCATCGGCCTGATCACGCCGCCCGTGGGAACGGTGCTCAATGTGGTTTGCGGGGTGGCAAAGCTGGATTTCGAAGAAGTTGTCCGCGGCGTATGGCCGTTTCTGCTCGCGCAGCTTGTGGTGCTGTTCCTGTTGGTGCTGTTCCCGCAATTGGTTCTTGGGCCGTTGAAATTCTTCACCGGGTAACCGGGGGTAAGCCTTTGGTAGCTCGACCTTAAAACAATAATGATCGGAGAGTGAAATGCAAAAACTGATGAAAACCCTCGTGGCCGGGGCGTGTGCAACGGGGTTGTTGCTGGGCAGCATGGCGAGCCACGCGGACGAGATCCGCGAACGCACCCTGCGATTCGCGTTCCAGAACGTCAAGGAGCATCCACAGGGCCAGGGTGCGCAGAAATTCGCCGACCTGCTCAGCGAAAAAAGTGGCGGCAAGATCAAGGTCCGTCTGTTTCCCGGCGGCACATTGGGCGGCGATGTGCAGACGGTCTCGGCCCTGCAGGGCGGCACGCTGGACATCACCGTGCTCAACTCCGGTATCCTGGCGGCCCAGGCCCCCGATTTTGCCATGCTCGACTTTCCTTTCCTGTTCAACAACGCCGAAGAAGCCCATGCAGTGATCGATGGCCCGGTCGGCCAGAAGCTCGCGGCGCAGTTGGACAGCAAAGGGCTGGTGGGCCTGGGCTATTGGGATCTCGGGTTTCGTAACCTGACCAATAGCAAGCACCCGGTGACCCGGCTTGAAGACATGCAGGGCCTGAAGATTCGTGTCATCCAGTCGCCCATCTATCTGGAAACCTTCTCCGCACTGGGGGCCAACCCTGTGCCGATGGCGTTTCCCGAGGTCTACACCGGCCTTGAGCAACACACCATCGACGGCCAGGAGAACCCCTTCACGGTGATCGAAGGCAACAAGTTCTACGAGGTGCAGAAGTACCTTTCGGTAACGGGCCATATCTTCAACCCGCAGTCGTTGATCATCAGCCAGAAAACCTGGAGTCGCCTCAACGACGATGAGAAAGCGATGATTCGCGAGGCCGCTGCCGAGGCGCAGAAGTTCCAGCGAAATGCCACCGCAGCGAGCATGGACAAGGCAAAAGCGACGCTGGCCGGCGCGATGACGGTCAACGAAGTCAGTCCAGCCGAGAAGGATCGCTTCCGCGAGCGAGTGCAGCCGGTGATCGATAAGTTCGCCAAGTCCCTGGATGCCGACCTGGTGAAAATGATGTACGACGAGATCGCCAAGGTACGAGCGGCGCAGTGAGCTGATTCGCCGCCATCGCGAGCGATGAATCCGGGGTAGACAACTTTCTGCGGTCATCCTCGATTATTGTGGGAGCGAGCCTGCTCGCGATGGCGTCGGCACAGTCAATCTTGCTGTAACCGACACACTTCCATCACGAGCCTGCTCGCTCCCTCAACGTTCAGCACATCAAGCGGTCATTGAGCGTCCGGGACCGCCAGCCATTGCCCAATGACTTTCTGGTAGCTGCCGTTCGCCTTGCTCAGGTGCAGCCACTGATCGACGTACATCTTCCAGGTGGTGTCGTCCCGTGGCAGCAGGTAGGCCTTCTCGCCATATTGCAGGTAGCGGCTCGGGTTGACGGCGCACAAGCCAGGCTTGAGTTTCTGCTGGTAGAGCGCTTCCGAGGCATCGGTAATCATCACGTCGGCTTTCTTGTCCAGCAGTTCCTGGAAGATCGTCACGTTGTCGTGAAAGCTAAGCTGGCCCTTGGGCACGAAGGCGCGGACGAAGGCTTCGTTGGTGCCGCCGGCAGGTTCCACCAGGCGCACCGAAGGCTGGTTGATCTGCTCGAGGGTCTGGTAACGCGACTGGTCTTCGCAACGGACCAGCGGGATCTTGCCATCCACGTCCAGGGTATTGCTGAAGTAGGCTTTCTTCTGGCGCTCGAGGGTCACCGAGATCCCGCCCATGCCGATGTCGCATTTGCCCGCGATCATATCCGGCATCAGGGTTTTCCAGGTGGTCTGTACCCATTGCACCTTGACCCCCAGGCTGGCGGCCAGGGAGCGCGCCATGTCGGTGTCGATGCCTTCGTATTCGCCGGTTTCGGTTTTGTAAGTGTAGGGCTTGTAGTCGCCGGTGGTGCAGACCGTCAACTCACCGCGTTGCAGGACCTGGTCCAGATGCGAAGGCGCCGGCTCGGCCTGGGCGCCGCAGGACAGTGCCAGCAGGCCGCAGAAGGTCATTGTGCTTGTTATGTTTTTCATCAGGGCACACGTCTCGCAAGGGAAGGGGACAAGACGGGGCAGTGTAGTAAAAGTGTTCGCAGGCTGTCACGGGCGTGTCGGCGGAGTTGGCTATTCTCCGCTCGGTCGCGAAGGACACTAGCGGGAGATGATCCCATGGTCGATCGCGTACTTCGCCAGGGCCGCGGGTTTGTCGATGTTGAGCTTGCGGCGGATGCTCAGGCGATGGGTCTCGACGGTGCGCACGCTGATGTCCAGTTCGCGAGCCATCTCCTTGTTGTTCAGGCCCTGGACCATTTTGAGCAGCACCTGGCGCTCGCGGGGTGTCAGCTCGTCGTCGGCGTTGGGGGCGGTGGCGAGCCGCTGGGCGATCTCTGCGCTGTAGAAGGTGCCGCCGCTGATGATGGCCTCGATGGCGGCGATGATCTCCCGCGAGGGTGCATTCTTGAGGACGTAGCCGCTGGCGCCGGAACGCACCGACTCACTCACGTATTCATGATTGTCGTACATGCTCAGGATCAGGATCTTGAGGCTCGGGTACTGCTTGCCCAACAGCCGGGTCAATTCGAGTCCGTTCATGTCCTTGAGGCCGATGTCCATCAGCAGCAGGTCCGGCTGGCAGCGCCCGATCATTTCGATCGCCTGCGCGCCGTTCTCGGCTTCACCCACCACATCCAGTTGGGGCATGACGGACAGCAAGGCCCGGATGCCATCGCGGACCAGGGAGTGATCGTCAACCAGCGCGACGCGGATCGCAGGGGGCAGGTTCATCGGCAGGGACTCTCGGTATAAGGGGCGCGCATCAGCTTTCGGTGGCCGACAGGTCCATGGGCAGCAGGACGTCCAATTCGCTTCGCCCAGGCGTCGACGTCAGCTCCAATCGCCCGCCGAAATGCTCGACCCGTTCGCGGATGTTACGCAGACCGATGCCGGCATGGCCCCGTTCGACCTGCGGGACGTTGAAGCCCATTCCGTCATCCACCACCGTCAGGCGCAAGGATTGAGCGGAGCCAAACAAGGTGATGGCGACACGTTTAGCCCCGGCATGGCGTTCGATATTGGTCAGGGCTTCCTGGGCAATGCGGAACAGCGAGACCGGGGCGCCATTCTCCAGTCGGCAATCGAACTCATTGCTTCGGTAGGATACCTCGAGCCCGCTGCGCTGTTCGAATTCGGCCGCGAGCTGGCCGATGGCGGCGGGCAAGCCCAGGGTATCGAGCAGGGAAGAGCGCAAGTCGTGGGAGATGTTGCGGATTTCACCGATGGCTTCCCCCAGCCGATCCGTTGCGTTCTTCAGAATGCCCAGGCCGTTTTCCTGGCCGTTTTCGAGCACATGACTGGCCAGCTCGAACTGGAATTTGATCGACACCAGCAACTGGCTGATGCCGTCGTGGAGCTCTCGGGATACCCGTGAACGCTCTTCCTCCTGCAGGCTGACAATGCGCTGGTTCAGCCGCTGCAGTTTTTTGTCGGCCAGGCGATGTTCGCTCACGTTGAGGGTCATGCCGCCGGCGAAGACCAGCAGGACCGCCACCAGTGCAATGGCGGCAATGGCTTGCATGGTGGTGTGGATGCCATGGGCGACTTCATCCCGTGCCTGCTGGGTGGCGCGTTCGACATCTTCCAGGTAGATCCCGGTGCCGAGCATCCAGCCCCACCGATCCAGCATCACCACGTAGGCCAGCTTTTCGGTCACCTGGCCGGAGGAGGGCTTGTTCCAGGCATAGCGCTGGAAGCCCTCGCCGGTCTCGGCGCTTTTGATCAATGCCTGGATGACGGGCAGGCCGTGGGGATCCTTCATGTCCCAGAGGTATTTGCCCACCAGTTCCGACTGGCGCGCGTGCATCAGGCTGCGGCCCTGGCGGTCATAGACGAAGAAGTAGCCGTTGATGCCGAAGCTGAGCTTGCGCAGCTCTTCGAGCACCTGTTGCTGTGCGTGTTCGTCCCCAAGGCCACCGTTGTACAGCGGAGCGATCAGGCTCTGCGCCATCTCGACGTAGTTCTTCAGCTCGGCGCGCTTGCTGGCCAGGATGCTGTCTTCGATCAGTTGTGCCTGCTGATCGCCCAACTGGCGGTTGAGCGAGATCACCAGTGCGCAGATGACGGCAATCGCCAGGACCAGGGGCAGGATCCCGAGGGCGACGATTTTGTGTTTGAGCAGCATCTGTACTCCTGTCAGGGCCTGACGGGGGGAGGTGGATGGTCGGCATCATATGCCAAACATCGTACCGGATTGGAGATAAACCTGTGGGAGCAAGACATGTGGGAGCAAAGCTTGCTCGCGATAGCGACAGACCAGTCAACATCATCGCTGACTGACTTACCGCAATCGCGAGCAAGCTTTGCTCCCACAGGTTTGCACCGTTTGATCCTTAACTGGCATTAGGGCAAGCCTTGCTCCCACAGGGACAGGTGTGCATCTACGTAGTACTACGGATTTATTTATTGACGCCGGACAGGGATATTGGGCCCGCTCCGAATAGCCGGGGCACACTATAAAAACAATCGCCGCAGTCCACTGGACCTCGGCAGGAGACACGCAATGACAACCCGTCTGGTTAAACACCTCGCCTGGTTTGCCGTGGCTGTTCTGGGAGCCTGTGCGTTGAGTGTCGTGGCCTTGCGCCGCGGCGAACCCATCAACGCCCTCTGGATCGTCGTCGCGGCCGTGGCCATCTACCTGGTCGCCTACCGCTACTACAGCCTCTTCATCGCCAACAACGTGATGCAACTCGATGCGCGCCGGGCCACGCCTGCCGTGCTCA
>NZ_NOIN01000015.1 GCF_014596565.1 Pseudomonas sp. PSB18
TTGAGCTCCCTGAAGGGCCGTCGAAGACTACGACGTTGATAGGCAGGGTGTGTAAGCGCTGTGAGGCGTTGAGCTAACCTGTACTAATTGCCCGTGAGGCTTGACCATATAACACCCAAGCAATTTGTTGGCTCCGAGCTGAAAAGCGCAAGGGCACCAGATTGCGGTGTGTGAAGACGAAACGAACCGAAAGTTCGCATCGCTCAGCAGCAACACACAAACTATCGCATACCCATTCGCTGGAACGTGACCGCAAGGCACGCGCTGGCTACCGAATTTCTTGACGACCATAGAGCGTTGGAACCACCTGATCCCATCCCGAACTCAGAAGTGAAACGATGCATCGCCGATGGTAGTGTGGGGTTTCCCCATGTGAGAGTAGGTCATCGTCAAGATTAAATTCCGAAACCCCTATCTGCTGATGCAGGTAGGGGTTTTGTTTTTTCCTGCAGAAAAAGCCTGCGAAAGCTCGAAATAAATTTGCACAGTTATTTTTGAGCTGGAGCACTAGAATAGCCCCACCTCAGTTGAGCCCGAGTTGTTTATGCCCGACCCGTTGGACACCCATCGGCTGTCAGAACTGCCTTTAGGCGAACTGGTAGCGTGCCATGAGTGCGACCTGTTGATGCGCAAGCCTCGACTGTCCCATGGCGAGAAAGCCGAATGCCCCCGTTGTGGATATGAGCTCTACGCCCACCGGCCCAATGTTGTCGAGCGCAGTCTTGCCTTGGTCATCGCTGCCCTCCTGTTGTATGTGCCCGCGAACTTTCTGCCCATCATGCAACTCAACCTGCTCGGCCAATCCTCCCAGGACACCGTGTGGAGTGGCGTGGTCGGTCTGTTCGATAGCGGCATGCAAGGCATCGCGGTGGTGGTGTTCCTGTGCAGCATGGGGGTGCCGCTGCTCAAGCTGTTTTGTCAGTTGGCTGTATTGTTGACCATTCGCTGGAACGTCGGCCGCAGCTACGGCTTGTTGCTGTATCGCATTTATCACCATCTGCGCGATTGGGGAATGCTTGAGGTCTACCTCATGGGCGTGTTGGTGGCCATCGTCAAGTTGGCAGACATGGCCGCCATCACCGTGGGCCTTGGATTGGTGTGTTTCATCAGTTTGTTGCTGGTTCAGATCTGGTTGGAGGTGGTGATGTCGCCGCATCAGATCTGGCAAGCGTTATCAGGAGAGGATGCCCATGCGGGCGATTGATGCAGGCATTCTGATCTGTACCGAATGCCATGAATTGAATCGGTTGGATGCCGACGCCGACGCGCAAGCTTGTACCCGCTGCGGGGCGCGGATTCATTCTCGTCGCCCGAACAGCTTGATGCGCACCTGGGCGTTGCTGATCACCGCCGCGATTCTCTACATCCCGGCCAACATGCTCCCAATCATGACGATCAACTCCCTGGGCCACGGTGCCCCCAGCACCATCATGGCTGGGGTCATCGAGTTGGTGCAGCATGGCATGATCCCGATTGCCGCCGTGGTGTTCATCGCCAGCATCCTGGTTCCTACTTTCAAACTGGTGGGCATTGCCTTGCTGCTGTTTTCCGTGCAGCGGCACCAGCCCATGTCTGCAAGGCAACGCATCCTTATGTACCGTTTCATCGAGTTCATTGGCCGCTGGTCGATGCTGGATATTTTCGTGATCGCGATTCTGGTGGCGGTGGTGAATTTCGGACGACTCGCCAGTGTCGAAGCCGGTCTAGGCGCGATTGCCTTTGCCAGCGTAGTGATTTTGACAATGATTGCCGCAGTAACCTTCGATCCCCGACTGATTTGGGATAACACGGAGTCGGATAACGACCATGACTGATTTGCCTACCGCTAAAACCCGACCGGCCTCGAACTGGTCGGCCATCTGGGTCTTGCCGCTGATTGCCTTGATCATCGGGGGCTGGCTCGGCTGGAGGGCTTATAACGAGACCGGGATCGAGATCAGCGTGCGCTTCGAGAGTGGCGAGGGTATCCAGGTCAACAAGACCGAGGTGGTCTACAAGGGCATGCCGGTCGGCAAGGTGAAGGCCCTCACCCTGGATGACGAAGGCAGCTCGAAAGGGGTGATCGCGACCGTTGAGATGAACAAGGACGTAGAACAGTACCTCAAGACTGGAACGCGTTTCTGGTTGGTCAAACCGAGCGTGAGCCTGGCCGGGATCACCGGTCTGGAAACCCTGGTATCGGGTAATTACGTGGCTATCAGCCCGGGTGAGGGCGAATCCACCCGCAAGTTCAAGGCCCTCGCCCAGGAGCCACCTCTGTCGGACGCCAAGCCGGGCTTGCACCTGACCATCAAGGCTGACCGCTTGGGTTCGCTGGATCGAGGCAGCCCGGTGTTCTACAAGCAGCTTCAAGTCGGGCAGGTGAAGAGCTACCAGCTATCCGAAGATCAGAACACGGTGGAGATCAAGGTCTTCATCGAACCGACCTATGCCAGCCTGGTGCGTAAACACACGCGTTTCTGGAACGCCAGCGGTATCAGCATCGATGCCAATCTTTCCGGCGTCAAAGTCCGCAGCGAATCCCTGGCAAGTATCGTTGCCGGTGGTATTGCGTTCGCCACGCCGGAGAGCCGCAAGGACAGTCCGCCCACGGATCCCAGCCTGCCGTTTCGCCTTTACGAAGACTTTGACGCCGCCGCTGCCGGCATTCGCGTGAAGGTCAAGCTCAGTGACTTTGAAGGTTTGCAGGCCGGTCGCACACCAGTGATGTACAAAGGTATCCAGGTCGGCAGCCTGAAGAACCTCAAGATTGACCCTGACCTGTCCAGCGCTACGGCCGAATTGACCATGGACCCACTGGCTGAAGACTACCTGGTAACCGGCACTCAGTTCTGGGTCGTCAAGCCGTCGATTTCCCTGGCGGGGATCACCGGCCTGGAAGCGCTGGTCAAGGGCAACTACATTGCCGTGCGACCCGGTGACAAGGGCGCGGCCCCCCAGCGTGAATTCGAAGCCAGGGCGAAGGCGCCGCCGCTGGACTTGCGCTCGCCCGGCCTGCATCTGGTCCTGTTGACTGAAAACCTCGGTTCGTTGGAGGTCGGCAGTCCGATCCTCTACAAGCAGGTCAAGGTCGGCTCGGTACAGAGCTACCAATTCTCCCGCAAGAAAAAGCAGTTGATCGTTGGCGTGCACATCGAGAAGGAGTACGAAGGGCTGGTCAACGGCTCGACGCGGTTCTGGAACGCCAGTGGTATTACCCTCACGGGAGGTCTGACGGGCGGAATCCAGGTCAAGAGTGAGTCGCTGCAAAGCCTGATGGCCGGCGGTATCGCCTTCGAAACGCCGGTGCCCAATGTGCCGTTGAAGAGACGTGTCCCCCGCTTCCGCTTGTTTGAGAACCGTGAAGCCGCGCAACAGAATGGCACCGTGGTGACGATCAAGGTCGATCGTGCCGACGGTTTGCGCAGCGGAACACCGATTCGCTACAAAGGGTTGGACGTGGGCAAGGTCGAAGATGTTGATCTCAGTGCCGATCTGCAGTCGGTGCTGCTCACTGCTCGCATCACCGAAGTGCCGGAGCGTATCGCCCGGGTCGGCAGCCAGTTCTGGGTCGTCAAGCCCGAGCTGGGGCTGATCAAGACCTCGAACCTGGAGACGCTGGTGACTGGTCAGTACCTCGAAGTGCAGCCCGCGACGAAAAACCTCGGGCCGCAGAAGAGCTTTGTGGCCCTTGCCAACCCACCGGAAAGTGCCGTGCCCGAAGCCGGTTTGAGCCTGGTGTTGAGCGCTGCCCGTCGTGGCTCATTGAAGACGGGCGTGCCAGTGACTTACCGCGAGATCACCGTGGGCAAGGTCACCGGTTATGAGCTGGGCCAGACGGCGGACCGGGTACTGATCCACATTCTGATCGAACCCAAGTACGCGCCGCTGGTACGCAGTGGCACGCGATTCTGGAACACCAGTGGCTTCGACATGGACTTCGGATTGTTCAAGGGCGCGACGGTGCGGACCGAGTCGTTGGAGACGTTGATCCAGGGGGGCGTCGCTTTCGCGACACCGGATGGTGAGAGCATGGGCAGCCCGGCGCGGCCGGAGCAGACCTTCCCGCTGTTCGATAAGTTCGAGGATGAATGGCTGACCTGGGCGCCGAAGATCAAGCTGGGTAAATAACGGGACAGTCGATACAAGTGTTTCAGACACTCCAATGAAAAAGGCCGCGATCCAATGGATCGCGGCCTTTTTCATTTCCGAGACTTACATCACACCGGATCTAGCTCCGGCTCATCGGCCTCTACGTTCACCGTAGCCTTCACCACATCATGGCGGCGGATGTACTTCCAGTCCGCTTCGTCGATGTAGATACCGTTGGGGCCGCTGCCGCCTTCCAGGTCGATGGCGACACTGGCACAGACCTGTGGTTTCACACTGGCCAGGATCGGCACGAAGCCCAGTTGCAGGCTGGTTTCCAGCAGCGCCGCCTGGTTCTTTTCATCGATGTCCGCTGCTTCATCCAGGTAGTACGGCAGGCGCACGCGACCGGCCTGCTCGCGGTCCATCAAGTGCAGCAACAGGTACATGTTGGTCAGCGCCTTGATGGTCATGGTGGTGCCGTTGGAGGCCGCGCCATCGATGTCGGTATGGATGACTGGCTGGCCATTGACCTTGGTGATCTCGAAGGCCAGTTCGAACAGGTCCTTGAGGCCGAGCTGGTTGTGGTTCGCTGCTACCAGGCGCGCCAGGTATTCCTTGGCTTCCTCGTTCTTGTTGTCCTGCTCGGCACTCTGGCTGAGGTCGAACACCGAGAGGGTTTCGCCTTCCTCGTATTGACCGGCGCTGTGGATGATCTGGTCGATGTGCTTGAGCGCTTCCTTGTTCGGCGCCAGGACGATGCGGAAGCTCTGCAGGTTGGACACCTGGCGCTTGTTGATCTCGCGGTTGAACAACGCCAGCTGGTGTTCGAGGCTGTCGTAGTCGCTGCGGATGTTGCGCAGGGTCCGGGCGATATCGGTCACCGCCGCACGGCGAGCCTTGCCCAACGTCAGGGCTTCGTCGGTACGGTGGGCATAAGCGTTGATCAGCAGTTGCAGACGGCGCTCCATGTCATCTTCGCTGTCGAACTTGGCGACGCCCTTGAGGCGCACCTGGGCATACAGCGCCTCGATCTGGCCGTCGACCCGCAGCAAGCCTTGCCAACTGTCCTGATAGTCATTGAGCAGCGGCAGCAGGTTGTCCATGGAATCGTCGACCGGGTCCATGAACGGCGTGCCGAACGGCAGGTCCGCCGGCAGCAATTGACGGCGGCGCAAGGCGTCGTCGAGGGTGCGCTGCTTGGCTTCCATATCGGCGATCTGCCGCCCCACCAGCTGCAGCTTGGCGGAGAGTTGCTGGACTCGCTCAGTGAAGGCGTCGCTGGAGCGCTTGAGTTCGTCCTGGGCGGCTTCCATCTGTGCCAGTTGCTCGAGCTTTTCGCCTTCTTCGGCGCTCAGGGTCTGGCTGCGACGGAAGTCTTCCAGGGCCTTTTGCGCGTCCAGTACCTGCTGGTACAGCGCTTCGGTCTGGGTCTTGCTCGCCGCACGGTCGGCGGCCACGGCTTGCTGGGTCTTGAGTTGCTTGAGTTCTTTCTCCAGGCGCTCTTTCTGATCCCGCAACGCGGCGCGGTCGGCCAAGGCTTGCAGGGCCGGCGGTTCGATGTGGGACAGGTCGATGGACAGGCCCGGCACTTCGAAACGCTCGCCCTTGAAGCCGTCGAGGATCAACTCCATGGATTTGACCCAGTCACCGTTCTCGTCCAGTGCGATGCCGTGTTCGCCCAACGGCAGGCTGAACAGGGCGCTGTTGAACAGGCGCATCAGGCGCTCGACGTCCTGCTGCGAGAACTCTTCCCGCAGGCGGGCGTAGCTGTTGTTGTCGGCGTGATCGAGTTGCTGCTTGACCGACTTCAGGCGTTTTTCCAGGTCCCGCAGACGCTCTTCCAGGTCTTCGGCACTGAACTGTCGGGACTGGGCCAGGGCGCCGGCCAGTTCGTCGTGGGCGTCCTTGGCGGCGAGCAGTTGCTGCTCCAGGACCTTGACGTCATCCACCAGGGCGAAGCGATGCTTGAGCACCGACAGTTCGCCGAGCCAGCGCTGGATGCCGGTGATTTCCCGCTCCAGGCGCATCAGCTCCTGGGTGCTGCCGCGCTGGTCGTTTTGCAGTGAGTCCTGCTCGTTGCGGTAGTGTTCGGCCTGGATGGTCAGCTCTTCCTTGCGTGCCCCGGCGTAGTCCGACCAGGTACCCAGCAACGAGTCGAGCAAGGGCGACAGGCGATGCAGTTTGCCACGCAGGACATCGCGCTGCTTCACGCCATTGGCCAGGGCTTCCACCAACGGACCTGCGGCCACCAGGGAGTTGTAGTCCTGCTCCATGCGTCGTACATCGCGGAAGGCTTCTTCGCACGCGGCGATGTAGTCCACGCTGCCGGAACGCAGGCTGTGCTCGAAGGCGTCGAGAAACAGCTGCTTGAGCTTGGCCGCGGTGATTTCGCGCATGTGCAGCAGGTTGATGAACAGCGCCCGGAACGTCTTGAGGCTTTGCTCGCTGGTGGAGCGCAGCGGGATCAGCGTCAGGTCCAGGGGAATCGAGGTGTGACCACCCACCAGCAGGCGCCGCAGTTCATCGGGCTTGAGTTCGTAAGCCTTGAGGCCTTCGCGCTCCAGGTTGGTGAACAGCTCTTTCTGGCGCAGGCAGGTGTCGTTTTTCTGGTAGTGGGCCAGGTCCAGTTTGCCGGCGTAGGCAAAGAACTGGTGACCGAAACCGCCGCCGGGGCCGCGACCGACCACGCCGATCACATGAGGGCCGTGGGGCAGGGCGACTTCCACCAGGATATAGCTGGTGTCCGACGCGAAGTAGAAACGCCGGGATTGTTCCAGGCTGTACTTGCCGAAGCTCATGTCCGACATACGCGCCAGGATCGGGAACTGCAGGGCGTTGATCGAGGCGGATTTACCGAGGTTGTTCGCGCCATACACCGACAGCGGTTCTTCCAGCGGGAACAGGCCGAGGCTGTAGCCGGCGGTGTTCAAAAGGGCAAAGCGGCGGATGCCGTAGCGTTCCTGGCTCATGCATCGGTCTCCTGTTCTTCGGCAATGGCGCGGGCCAGTGCGTCTTCTTCGCTTTCGTCTTCAAACGGCGCCAGGTCGAGCGGGTCGTCGGTTTGCAGCAGTTTCTCGTCGCTGTCTTCGTCGATCAGGACCGGCGCCGGCAACGGCAGCACGCTGTGCACGCTGGCCGCCAGGTCGCGGTCCTGCTGGACCGACAGGCAGACGTCGAGGAAGCGGTGCATCGGCGGCAGGAAGCGGTACACGCCGTTGTCTTCGCTGGCGAAGCCCAGTTGGGTCATGCGGCGCATGATTTTTTCTTCGAGCTCTTCCTGGGTCTGCACTTCGGCCTGGATGAACAGGTCGCGGTACTTTTCCAGCAGCGAAGGCAGCTCATCGCGGCCCAGGCTGCCACCGTCGAGCACGGCAATCGGGTCGCGGCCCTGGTCGGCCAAGTGCTCGACGAGGATGAAGGTGAACAGCGCCAGGCGCTGGGCGGTCTTGTTCACCGCCGCAGCGGCCAGGTCCGGCACGAAGTAGTAGAAACCACGGGTATCGCACACCAGTTCGAAGCCCAGGGCCTTGAACAGCGTGCGGTACTGGTCCTGGAAATTCGACAGTTGCGCGTACAGCTCCGGGTCGCGGCGGCTGACGTGGTAACCCTTGAACAGCTCGCGGAAGATCGGCGCCAGCTGGGACAGTTCGGATAGATCAAGATGCATGGGGGATGCTCGCAGAATCCTCGGCAACGTCGCGGGCCGAGAGCAGGGCGAAGGAGCGCAGGCTGACCTGATGCTCGTGAGTGTGGTATTCGCGGCGTTCCAGGCGCTCGCGCTTGAAGCGTTTTTCCCGCGACAGGCGCGAGAACCAGTACAGCAATTCGTCGGTGGCGCCGTCCGGCTCCTGCTCCAGCAGCCAGACCATCAGGTCCGGCAGCGGCAGGGCGTCTTCGCAACGCTCGACCATCTCGCGCACGGTGCGCGGCGCCCGTGGGGCATCGCCGCCCTTGTGGGTCTTGTGGGACTTGGGGAAGCGTGCCGGTTTCGGCTCGAAGCGGGCCAGGGCGTAGACATAGGCTTCAACCTGACTGGCGCTGCCGAGGAAGGTGCTTTGCGGCCGGGTGAACAACGGCATGGCCGCCTGGGGCACGGCATCGATGCCTTTGCGACGGATGGCCGCCAGCGCCAGGGCTGCGCCGCGGGTCACGGCGTTGTGACGGCGGGCTTCTTCGCGCAGCGGCAGGAGCAGTTCACGGGCATGGCGCAGGGTCAGTTGGGCACTGGTCTGCATCTCGAGAATGCGTGCGTGGGTCCGCAGCAACATGTCATCGTCCACCAGGTGGCCGAGGCGCTGCTGCTCGGTGAGCATGCGCAACAGCACGTTCTCGACCTTGCGCACGCCTTGCTCGAACGCACCGTCGGCGTTCACCAACTGGATCATCGGTTCGACGTACTCGTCCCAGGTCGCCAGCACTTCAGCGTAGCGCTGACGCAGTGGGATCTGCCGGTCGCTGGTCTTGGCCCGTTCGGCCACGGCCACCAGGGCCTGCTCGTCGTTGGCGAGTTTCTTCAGGACGTCCCGCACGCGCATGTCCAGCAGGCGCAACTGGCGGGCCAGGTCGTTGCCGTCGCGCACGTCGAAGGCGTCCTGGATGTAGCCGGCCAGACGTTCGAGGTGACGCAGGTAGGCTTCGATCTCCAGGCACAGGCCCAGGCGGTGTTCGCGGCGCAGGTAGGCGAGGAAGTCATGGATCTGGGCATTCAGCTCGAAGCGGTTCGGGCTTTTCGCCACCGGCACGAGGATGTCCAGGCGGATCCACACGTCCAGCAGGTGGGTGATGTCCTGGGGCGTGCTGTCCAGCTGTTGGGCGGCCAGTTGTGAACGCAATTCGTTGAGGCTCAGGGTGCCCTGGTCGAAGTGCTCGCACAAAGGTTCCAGCAATGCCCAGTGTTCAGCGAGGGCGCGCAAGACGCGCTTGGGTTCGATCATCGCAATGGCCGTCGGGTTGGCAATTAAAAGGGGCGATTGTACTGCATCGGGCCGGTTGCGATTCACCCCCCGAGACGGACTGTCGTCTGTATTGCCCAACTAATGACTCAACAGGGAAGCGATCCGCGTCGAAGGGCGGTAGAATCCCTCCCACTTTCAGTTATCCACAAGTGGCCGACCCTTGCTTATCGAGTCCCGTCGCCGCGCCTATCTGACCGCCATGCAGGTGGTCAATTGGCTGCCGCGCACCGAATTGCCGTTCGCCGCCCCGTCGCGGCCCGAGCTGCTGGAAATGCCCGAGCCGGCAGAGATCGCGCCGGTGGTTGCGGCCCCCGTGGCCCGGACCGTGGCCGAGCCGGCAGCGCCTGTGGCCGAGCGACCGAAAATCGAAGTGCCACGGCCTAGCCTGGCCTCGACCCGCAACGGTGCCAAACCGGTGGAGGACGCGCCGGAGGTGCCGGCCCCTGCCAGGGTCGCGCCGGTCCCGCCACCGCGCTTCGCCCTGCAATTGCTGCGTGCCGGACGGTGCCTGTTGCTGGTGGAGCTGCCCACCGGCGAGCCATTCCAGAGCCGCGATCCCGCGTATCTGCTGCTCAAGGACATGTTGCGCGCCGCCGGGCTGCCGGACAGTCCGCAGATCGTGGGTGAACCGGTGCGCTGGCCGCTGTTGTCCCGCGGGACGATGGACCAGGGGCCGGAAGCGGCACGGGAGTTCGTCCAGGGTTTTGTAGCGGCGCGGCTCGAAGAGGCGCCCTGTGCGTGTCTGTGGCTGATCGGCCTGCCGGCGGTGAAGTTTGCCGGCGAAGCGGACGCGCAAGCGTTCAATCGCGAGCTGCAGGTCGAAGGGCTGGGATCGGCCTGGGCACTACCGGGCCTGGAACTGTTAATGGAAACGCCACAGCACAAGGCTGAAGTCTGGCAAGCCATGCGTCGGCTGATGGCGCGCTGGAAAGAATCGAATGAGTGATGCTGTTTCGTTTCGCCCGATGACCGAGGCGGACCTCGACGCTGTGCTGAAGATCGAATACGCGGCCTACAGCCACCCCTGGACCCGAGGGATATTTCTCGATGGGTTGGGCAAGTACCAGATCTGGCTGATGTTCGAAGGCCAACAGCAAGTCGGGCATGGCGTGGTGCAGATCATTCTTGACGAGGCGCACCTGCTCAACATTACCGTCAAGCCGGAAAACCAGGGCCGGGGGCTGGGTTTGCGCCTGCTGGAGCATCTCATGTCGATTGCCTACAAGGCCGAGGCCCGGGAATGTTTCCTGGAGGTGCGTGACAGTAACCGCACGGCGTTCCGGCTGTACGAGCGCTATGGCTTCAACGAGATCGGCCGGCGGCGGGATTACTACCCGGCAGTGGGTGGACGTGAAGATGCGGTGGTCATGGCTTGCACGCTGGTGGATTGAAGCCAGCATAGAAGCCTCCTGTGGGAGCAAGGCTTGCCCGCGATAGCGATGGGTCAGTTGTCGAGCTATCGACTGTCCTGGCCTCATCGCGGGCAAGCCGTGTTCCCACAGGTGTATAGGCAGGCTGGAGGGCTGCGTTTCACTCAGCGCTTGCCATCCAGCGGGTCGATATCCGCCATCTCGGCCTCGTCCAATCCATCGCCCCCGCCAATGTCGTTTTCATCCACCACGCTCAGGTCCCAGTCGGCCTGCTCGTCGTCGCCGGCCTCGTGGGCATCCCGGGCGCCGTCTTCACGGATCAGCGTCTCGGGGCTCATGTCATCGTCGGTCGGTTGATGATCATCCATCGAGGCACCGGTCATGCCGGCCTCGCGGACGCGCTCACGGGGCATCAAGTGTTCGCGCTCGTTTTCCGGCAGCTCGTCACCAATCTTCGCGCTGGGTTCATCTTCATCGAATTCCAGTTCATGCATCGAACCCATGCGGTCTTCGTTGTCATCGATGGGCTCCGGTTGCGCCGCATCGAAAGGACGTCGTGAATCATTCATGGTAGTTCTCCTGGTTTGGGCCTTACTGGATGGACCGGTGGCCGTGTCGAGAATTCCAACGGCATTGACGAAGTGACCTCGACAGCCGCTCCGTTGTCAAAGTTGCGCACTGTTCTCGAGGGCAAGACAGCATGAACGAACTACAAGATCTGATTGATAACAACGCGCGCTGGGCCGATGCGATCAAGCAGGAGGATCCTGACTTCTTCGCCAAGCTGGCTCGTCAGCAAACCCCTGAATACCTGTGGATCGGCTGTTCCGATGCGCGGGTGCCGGCCAACGAAATCGTCGGCATGCTGCCGGGCGATCTGTTCGTGCACCGTAACGTGGCCAACGTGGTGTTGCACACCGACCTCAACTGCCTGTCGGTGATCCAGTACGCAGTGGACGTGCTCAAGGTCAAACACATCCTCGTCACCGGCCATTATGGCTGTGGTGGCGTGCGTGCCTCGATGCAGGATCGCCAGTTGGGTCTGATCGATGGCTGGTTGCGTTCCATTCGCGACCTGTATTACGAGCATCGCGAAGCGTTGGCGCAACTGCCGACCGAAGAAGAGCGCGTGGACCGCCTGTGCGAACTCAACGTAATTCAACAGGTGGCCAACGTCGGCCACACCAGCATCGTGCAGAACGCCTGGCATCGCGGACAGAAGTTGTCGATCCATGGTTGCATTTATGGCATCAAGGACGGGCGCTGGAAAAGCCTGGACACCACGATCAGCGGTTTCGAGCAATTGCCGCCGCAGTATCGCTTGCGTCCGGTGGGCGCCCCTTGATCTGACTGGCGTCAGTCGCGGTGACAGCGGCGGCGCCAGTGCTTCAGGAACTTCATGCCCTGTTCATTGGGCGGTTCGTCATAGCCGGTGATCCAGCCATGGCAATTGGACGAACCGCACCGACAGGCAAACTGCCGGTAGAGCTTCTGTTCCGTGCTGGCGTGATCCATCGTCAGGCAGTCGCCTGCGTGAATGGACGTCAGCGCCCATAGCCACAGTTCGCTCATGTCGAGAAAGACATTCGGGTTGCAGGAATGCAGCAGCAATCCGGCGAAGTGCGGGTCATACATATGGATGTCCGGCAGGACCTGCACAGTGTGCGGGCGCCGCCGGCCCACCAGCAACCCCGATACCCTGCACATCCGCTCCATGGGGGCGAACCTTTTCCGGGCGATAACCGCATTGCCGCGCCCGTTGGGGGTGCGTAGCACTTCGAAATCACGGGCAGACGGATAACCCAGGCGGAGGCTGAGTGCTTTTTCCGGGTAAATGCAGCCCCGGTCCTGTGAGAAGGCTTTATCTGCAACGAAGATGGTCATGACAGTCCTTGTCGGTACAGGCCGACTTGCTGCCGTTGGCGTCCTGCCAACGGTCGTGAGTGACCCGGGTAGCTTCCTCCAAGTCCGGCGGGACATCTACTGTCAACTCTGACAGGCGCCAAAAGCGCTTCCCTGTGTGAGCGAAGGCTTACACTGGGAAGCGGACCCATGGCGAGGGCATATGTCCCCTCACCACAAAGCCTTCAGGGGTTATACCGACTCGGATGGCAGCGGCATGGGCACCTTCAACTGCGGAAGTTGCGACTTGATCGCCGGCGTTTCGCATTTTTTCGCCGCATCTTCTGGCGATAGTTTGCGAATCGAGGTGTAGAACAACTCGCAGGTTTTTTCCTTTTGCGTGACCTGCCAGGTCTGCGTGCACTGGTTCAATTGAGTCGTCGGGTCGCTGCTCGGCTTGCTGCCCATGCCGGCTTGCCAGCAGGCAGCGCTCAGGTCCTGGCCCATGACTTTCAGGCCTGCTGCGTCCGCCTTGGCTTCGTCGCCGCCGTAGCTTTCCGGGTCGGCGGCGTACCAGATGTAGCTTGGGTGGTTGGAGCCCAGGACTGGAACCTTGACGCCAGCGGCGGGAGAGATGGTCGCCAGGCCGAGCACCGCCACGGTCTGGCCATATTGGGTCTTGATCCAGTTCCGCACGGGGGCGCCAAAGGCCACCATCGGCAGCGCGGTCCCGCTGGCGCTCTGGCTGACTTGCTTGACCATGGTGGTCTGGTAGTCGTTGAAGTAATCGTAGACACCTTCCAGCGTCGCGCCGGCGGTGGACGGCGCCGCGATGGGGGCGATATCGATGATGGTCTGGTAGGCCGGCGTCTGGCTGGCGGCAATGCCGTTGGCTGTCAGCAGGGTGGCCCAACGATCGGTGGTGGCTGATTCCAGGTAGTCCTGGGCCTGGGTCAGGGAATAATCCGGCGGGAAGTGCAGAAGTTCGACGCTCTTGCGGTTTTCCAGGGCCATGCCCAACGGCAGGAACAGGTACCAGTTGTAGGCCCATTTCTTGTCGTCGTTGAGCTTCGTGGCTCCCTTGTACGCCAGGTCACCGGCATCGAGCAGTTTGCTCAATGGTTGGCCATAGGCTTTCGGCACGCCGCTGATGTGGGCGTAGACCTTGCCGTTGTCGCGTTTGACGCTGACCTTGGCCGCGCCGTAGCCATCACGTTGAACGCTTTGGGTCAGGTAATGCTCGACGGTCTGTTCCAGCGTCCAGTTGCGGAAGCAGACGACATTGCAGTTGTTGGGGTAAGCGAAGAGGCGGGTGACGCGTTCGGTACTGCCAAGTTGTACATCGATGTCGGCCGCGTGGACGGTGGCACTCAGGGCCAGGGCGACAAGAGGAAATACTGCGAGTTTAGACATGCTCAGATCCTTTTCAGCGTTTGAGCCCTTCGAACAGGGCGCCCCCATACTGAAACAGAGCGAGCCGAAGAAAAAGTGGGCCGATGTAAATATCGGCCCTTTTTTATGGCTTTATGGCGTCACTGGTGGCAAATAGGCCAATGTCGTCCCCAACGCCCATAGCAGCACCAGCACCAAGGGTGTGTGCACCAGCAGTTGCACGAAGGAAAAGCCGATCAAGTCCCTGGCTTTCAGCCCCAGCACACCCAGCAGCGGCAGCATGTAGAACGGGTTGATGAGGTTCGGCAACGCTTCGGCGGCGTTGTAGATCTGCACCGCCCAACCCAGATGGTAGTTCAGGTCATTGGCCACCTGCATCACATAGGGGGCTTCAATGATCCACTTGCCTCCACCGGAAGGGATGAAGAAACCCAAGATTGCCGAGTAGACCCCCATCAACAACGCGTAGGTGTCATGGGAAGCGATCTGTACGAAAAAGGTCGAGATATGGTGGGCCAGTGTCTGGGCATCGCTGCCCTTGACCGTGGTCAGCAGTGCGGCTATCGAGCCGTATAGCGGGAACTGGATCAGTACGCCGGTAGTGGTCGGTACTGCGCGGGCCACCGCATCAAGAAAACTGCGCGGACGCCAGTGCAGCAATGCGCCGAGCATCAGGAACAGGAAGTTGTAGGTGTTGAGTCCCGAAATCGCGCTGATCGCCGGTTTGGTCGAAAATTCGTGGAACAGCCAGCCGGCGGCCAGCAGCACCAGCGCGATAGTCAGCAGCGGGCTGTGCTCCAGCCATTCCCCGGGACGGGTGCGGGGTTGCAGGGCCGGCATGCTGAAGCTGGGGTCGATCCCGCACGCGGCGGCGTCACGGGCGCTGTTTGGGCCTGGGGCGGTCGCGTAGGCAACCAGTAGCGAAATGACGATCAGCGCCAGCAACATCACGCCGGACTGCCAGAGGAAAATGGTCTGGGTGAATGGGATGACGCCGGTGATCGACAGGATCGACGGCGGCAGGCTGGCCGGGTTGGCCTGCAATTGCGCGGCCGACGACGATAACCCCAAGGCCCACACCGCGCCGAGGCCCAGGTAAGCGGCTGCGCCAGCGGCGCGATAATCCATTTTCAGATCGGTGCGGCGGGCGAGGGCGCGCACCAGCAGGCCGCCGAAGACCAGCGACAGGCCCCAGTTGAGCAACGAGGCGACCATGGAGATCAACGCGACCCAGGCCACTGCGGAGCGCCCGTTCCTTGGGATACGTGCCAGGCGGTCGATCAACCTGACGGCGGGTGGCGAGCTGGCGACCACGTAGCCGCCGATCACGACGAAGGCCATCTGCATGGTGAACGGTATCAGGCTCCAGAAACCATCGCCGAACGCCATGGCGGCGGCTGTAGGTGTGGCGCCGATAAACTGCGTTGCCAGCGCGACCACCAGCACCGCCAGCGCGGCAAAGACCCAGGAGTCGGGAAACCAGCGTTCGGCAAAACTGGAGCAACGCAAGGCGAAGCGGGCGGAGCGGCTGTCTTGGATGTCGGTGGTCACGGCGATTACCTCGATTCTTATATTGGTTTTATGGATACGGGTATCTGGAGCGGCGAGGCCCCGACAACGGTAGAACAAACCACTGACCATGAAAGATGGGCCAGGGTTCGCGAGCGTCCCGCAAAGCGCCAGGCTGACCAATGACACTCTTCAGAAAAAAGTCGCCGCGCCGATGGCATGAGAACAGCTTGTCAATTCTCCTGCCAGTCGGAGCATGCCTATGTTCAACCAACGCTTGAAGCAGGAGCTGACGGCTCTGCGCCAAGAACTCTCCAGCCTCATGCAAGTAAAGGAAAGCCTGGACCGCGAAATGCTGGCGCTCACCCTTGATGCCGGGGGGCGGGTGCAGACGGTCAATCAGAAATTTCTAGATGAAATGCATTACAAGAGCCAGGACCTCATCGGCCGGGCAGTGGAAGATCTGGTGCCGGCCTATTTGAAATCCAATGAATTCCAGCTTCGCTTCAAGTCGGCGTTGACCCGTGGCGAGCATTTTTCTGGCGCCGTGCGCCTGCTGCGGGGCAACGGCAAGGAGGCCTGGCTGCGCTCGATCCTTCAGCCTGTAAAAGGAGTTGATGGGCGAGTCCGTTATTTCTCGATGTACTCCAATGACCTGACCCGCACCATCGAAGGTTCTCGCGAGCATGAAAACCTCATCGGTGCATTGGTGCGTTCAACGGCGGTGATCGAGTTTGACCTGGACGGTCACGTCCTGACAGCCAATGACCGCTTTCTCAACGCCATGGGTTATAGCTTGGCGCAGGTCAAGGGCAAGCATCACCGCACCTTTTGCGAGCCGGAGGAATACAACAGTCCCGCCTACCAGCAGTTCTGGAAACGCCTGAACAGCGGTGAGTTTGTCGCAGGCCGGTTCAAGCGCCTCGACAGCAGTGGCCGTGAAATATGGCTGGAGGCTTCCTATAACCCGGTGGTCGACGCCAACGATCGACTGTACAAAGTGGTCAAGTTCGCCACGAACATCACCGATCAGGTCAACCAGGAAAAGGCTGTCGCCCAGGCCGCCAACATCGCCTACAGCACGTCCCTGCAAACCGACAGTAGCGCCCAGCGCGGCACCACTGTGGTGACCCAGGCCGTGGACGTGATGCGCGACCTGGCCCGACACATGCAGACCGCCGGCGAAGGCATCGAGGCGCTGAACGAGCAATCCCTGGTGATCGGTACCATCGTCAAGACCATCAGCGGCATCGCCGAACAGACCAACCTGCTGGCACTCAACGCGGCCATCGAAGCCGCCCGTGCCGGTGAACAGGGCCGAGGTTTTGCGGTAGTGGCCGATGAGGTACGGCAACTGGCGTCGCGTACCAGCCAGGCCACCGACGAAATCGTTGGCGTGGTTCGCCAGAACCAGGACATGGCACGCAATGCCGTGTCGTTGATGACGGACGGCAAGCACCAGGCGGAGCAGGGCCTGGCCCTGGCTGCCGAGGCGGGTACGGTGATCGTCGAGATCCAGGATGGGGCGAAGAAGGTGGTCGATGCCGTGAGCCAGTTCGCCAATCAACTGTCGAACTGAGGCGATGTTTTATTGTTTTTTACATATTAATTGTTGTTTTACGATAATTTCGTGACTATGTTTGGCGCTCCCCTATTCTGTTGGAGCCCTGACATGTGTTCGAATCGTCTCGCCCTGTACAGCCAGCGCATGGCTGCCATCACGCTTGTTTTCATTGTCGCGATGATGGCACTTAACGCTGCTGCCTGGCTGTTTCCTGATGTTGCGTCAAAGTACGGGCTGGGCTTTTCCCTGACCGAGCGGCAATTGTCCAGTTTGCCCGGGGGAGAGGCGATGGGGTTGATGGGCTGGCAACGTCTGGGCGGCATTCTTCTGTCCAGCGTGCCTCTGCTGGCGCTCGCGGTCGGGCTGGTCAACCTGCGGCAGCTCTTCAGGCGCTATGCCCAAGGGCAGTATTTTTCCAGTGAGGCCGCTGTTTATCTTGGAAACGCAGGTCGCGCGGTCGCGCTGTGGGTGTTGCTGGATTTCCTGTGCGAACCGTTTCTCAGCCTGCTGGTCACGATCAATGCGCCGGTGGGTGAGCGATTACTGACCATCAGCATCACCGCTCCGTCCTTCGTCGCCTTGTTCCTTGCCGCCTGTATCGCAATCATTGCCCGGATATTGTCTCAGGCCAGTGAAGTCGACTCAGAAAACAGAACTTTCGTTTGAGAAACTCATGCCTATCGTTATTCAACTGGATGTGATGCTGGCGACGCGCAAGGTCAAATCCAAGGACCTGGCCGCCGCAATCGGCATCACGGAAGCCAACCTCTCCCTGCTGAAACAGGGAAAGGTCAAGGGCATACGCCTGGCAACGCTCGAGGCCATTTGCAGTTACCTGCAATGTCAGCCCGCCGATCTGTTGATTTATCAACCTGAGGGCGAGCAGTCATGAGCGAGCCGGATCTTCGCTCAGTCCCCCAGAGCCTCACCTTCACGCCGAGGATCCGCGCCCCCGGCCAGTGATGCTTTCCCTTGCGCGTCACGCACCCGGACAATCGCCTGGGTGCCGCTGGTCATGTCGATCTCGCTTACTGTGTGGCCTTTATCTTTCAGTGCCTGGATCAACGCGGGACTGAATTGCCCCTGTTCCAGCTCGGTGGCGCCATTGCGGCTGCCGAAATTGGGAAGGTTGATGGCGGTTTGCGGGTCCAGGTTCCAGTCCAGCAACCCGATCACCGATTTGGCCACGTATTCGATGATCTGTGAGCCTCCCGGCGAGCCGACAGCGGCCAGCAGCTCGCCGTTCTGACGGTCGAAAATCAGTGTCGGTGCCATCGATGAACGTGGGCGCTTGCCGGGTTCGACACGGTTGGCGACTTTTTGTCCATTCTCTTCGGGGATGAACGAGAAGTCGGTCATCTGGTTGTTGAGCATGAACCCCTGGACCATCAGATGTGAGCCGAACGCCGATTCCACCGTGGTGGTCATGGACACGGCGCCGCCCTGGTCGTCCACCGCCACCACTTGCGAGGTGGAGATACGCAGCGGCGAACGGTCCGGGGCGTAGGCCACCTGGATGCCCGGTGGCGTACCGGGTTTAGCGACGCCCATGCTGCGCGGACCGATCAGGTTGGCGCGGCTGGCCAGGTAGCCGGGGTCGACCAGGCCCTTGACCGGCACAGGGACGAAGTCCGAATCGGCGACATACTGGGCGCGGTCGGCGTAGGCCAGGCGTTCGGCTTCTGCGATCAGGTGCACGGCTTCGGGTGCTGGTTCGAGGCCGGCGGGTTTGCCGCTCTTGATGGGTTTCAAGGGGGCGAGGGCGGTGTGGCTGTCGCGCTGTTCCAAAGCCTGCAAGGTCCCGAGAATCTGTGCTACGGCGATCCCGCCGGAAGAGGGCGGGGCCATGCCGCAGAGCTGCCAGCGCTTGTAGTCGGTACACAGCGGCGCACGCTCCCGGGCGGCGTAGCCTTTCAGGTCGTTCAGCGAAAGGCTGCCGGGGTTGGCGTGGCCCTGCACCTTGGCGACGATTTCCCGGGCCACCGGTCCTTCGTACAACGCATCGGGACCTTCGTTGGCGATGCGCTTGAGCACACCGGCCAATGCCGGATTTTTCAGCAGCGTACCGACGGCTTTCGGACTGCCATCGGTATTCAGGAAGTACGCGGCCATGTCCGGCGAGCCTGGCAGGGACGGGTCGCCGGCAATGATTGAATGCAGCCGGGGCGAGATCGGAAAACCTTGTTCCGCCAGTTTGATGGCCGGCTCGAACAGCGTCGCCCATTTCAAGCGTCCGTGTTTTCGGTGAGCCAGTTCCAGCGCTCGCAGCACACCCGGAGTGCCGACCGAACGGCCACCGATCTGTGCGGCGGTAAACGGCATGGGTTTGCCATCGGCCTGCAGGAACAGTCGCTCGGTTGCGCCGGCCGGTGCCGTTTCGCGTCCATCGTAAGTACGCACGGCCTTGCCATCCCAGAGCACGATGAATGCTCCGCCGCCGATGCCCGAAGACTGCGGTTCCACGAGGGTCAGCACCGCCTGCATCGCGATCGCTGCGTCGATGGCCGAGCCTCCCCGTCGCAACATCTCCCGCCCTGCCTCGGCCGCCAGAGGGTTGGCTGCGGCGGCCATGTGCTTGTCGGCATGGCGGGTCTGCAGATCGGCGCGGTAACCGGAGGTGATTTCTGGGGCGGCGGGTAATGCGGGGGTGGTGGAGGAGGGTGGAGCCTTACAGGCAACGAGGGTGAGGGCGATAGCCAGCAATGAAGAGGCTGACAGGCGATGAAGGTTCGGTTTGAGGTCTGTAAGCACGTGTTGCTCCATCCGTGGCATGGGATATAGAGTCGGACTGTAGCGATGCGAGACGCAGGGTGCAAACCGACAGGAGCCCGCTTCTCAGCAGTACCACCAGGAAACAGGATTGACCCGCATACGGAGGAATGACCTGATGAAACTGATTGGCATGCTGGATTCTCCCTATGTTCGCCGCGTGGCCATCTCGCTTGATCTGATGGGCGTCTCGTTCGAGCATGTGGCACTGTCGGTATTCGGTTCGTTCGAAGCGTTCCGCGCGATCAACCCGGTGGTAAAGGCCCCCAGCCTGGTGCTGGATGACGGAAATGTGTTGATGGATTCGACGCTGATCATCGACTACTTCGAGGCGCAGAGCCCCGCTGACAAGAAGTTGATGCCGCAACAGGCCGTGCCCCTGGTCGCTTCGCTGCAGGTGTTGGGATCGGCGCTGGCTGCTTGCGAAAAGGCCGTGCAGATTGTCTATGAACGCCAGTTACGCCCTGAGGAAAAGCGTCATCAGCCTTGGCTGGACCGGGTGGTGGGGCAGTTGCTGGCGGCCTGCCGCGAATGGGAAGCCCAGCTGGCGCGCGTGCCGCCGGCTGCCGAGGACAGGCCGGATCAGGCCGCCATCACCAGTGCCGTCGCCTGGTCTTTCATTCAACTGATGGTGGCCGATGTCGCCAGAGCAGATGATTTTCCCGTGTTGCATGCTCATGCGGCACGCTTGGAAGAGACCGAATGGTTCAGGCGCTATCCCCAGGTTTGAAAAGGGCAGTCATGCACTTGCCACATCCAGGCCACAGAAGTGTCCCCGCGCTGGCCTGCTATTTGATCTTAACGACGACCTTACCTTTTGCCCGACCTTGACCCAGATAATCGAGTGCTTCCTTCGCATGCTCGAAAGCAAAGACCCGATCCATGACAGGCTTGATGCGCTCGGATTTGATGAGCATGCCAATTTCATTGAGCTGAGCGCCGTCCGGGCGAACGAACAGGAACGAATAGGTCACGTTGTTCTTTTTCGCCAGACCGATGATCTTGCGGCTCATCAGGCCGAAGATGAACGAGAAGAGAACGTTCATCCGGCGGGCCTTGGCAAAGGCTTTGTCCAGGGGACCGATCAGTGAAACCATTTTGCCGCCCGGCTTGAGAATGCCAACGGACTTTTCAAGTGTGTCTCCTCGGGTTGTACCGAGTATCACATCGTAGCCACTGAGCACGTGCTCAAATGCCTGTTTCTTGTAATCGACCACTTCGTCTGCGCCCAGGCTACGTACCAGCTCGATGTTTGTGGTACTGGTCGTGGTCGCGACCTTGGCCCCCAGATGTTTTGCCAGTTGGATCGCGAAGGTACCAATACCTCCTGATCCTGCCGGGACGAATAGTTTCTGGCCTGCCTTGAGATGGGCGCGCTCTTTCAACGCTTGCCAGGAGGTCAGCCCCACCATTGGCAGGGATGCGGCTTGCACGAAATCCAGGTTCTCAGGTTTCAACGCGGCAACCGCCTCGGGTACTACTGCAAACTCGGCGATCGAGCCGGTGCCAAGGTCAAAGAGGCTGGCAAATATCGCATCACCTGGCTTGAAGCGAGTGACCGCGCTGCCAACTTCCATGACCACGCCCGCGAGATCGCTGCCTATGACGGCCGGCAACTTGAACTTCAGGACAGGTTTGAACATACCCGTTGGGATCATGTTGTCGATCGGGTTCAGCCCGGCGGCGTAGACCTCGACCAGCATCTCGTTGGACGCGATTGTCGGGCGGGCAACTTGCTCGAACCCGATGTGCGGCGACTTGCCATAGCGTTTGAATGTGAGGGCTTTCATTGTGCTCTGATTCCGATGTGGATATGCCGCTGCCACTTCGCTCCCCGGCGACATGGTCACAGGGAAGCTTTGCGTTCAATTGCGTTGACTGAGCGAGAGCAATGACACTCAGGCTTTCGGTTGATAGCGCTCAGCGGCGTGGGCTTGGCGAATCTCTGACAGTAAACCCTGCCGCGCTTGATCCAGGGCCGTCCAGCGTGCCTCGGTGTGTAACGGCGGGATGGTGACCAGCTCGCGGCGATCAAAGCCGATCAGCGCGGCATCGACCAACTCTTCGACATCCATCACTTCGCTCAGCGAGTTGACGTCAATCCCTGCGCGTTCCCAGATTTCGGTACGGGTGGCGGCTGGCAAGACTGCTTGGACATAGACACCTTTGGACGACAACTCCAGGTGCAGCCCTTGGGACAGGAACAGTACGAACGCCTTCGAAGCGCCATACACCGACATGCCGAATTCAGGCGCCAAACCCACCACCGATCCCAGATTGACGATGGAACCCGCACCGGACTGTGCAAAGCGCGGAGCTACCGCAGCGGCGAGCCGCGTCACGGCAACGACGTTGAGCGAGACAAGCCGATCGATCGCCTCGGCGTTCTGTTGAACGAAAGCACCGGATTGAGCCAACCCTGCGTTGTTGATCAATACGCCAATGCGCGAGTCCTCACGCAGGCGGGTTTCGACTGCACTGAGGTCGGCAGGGTGGGTCAAGTCAGCTTGCACAACATCAACGGCAACGCCGTGTTCTGCATGAAGGCGGGCGGCCAGCGCATCCAGGCGTTCCTTGTCTCGGGCGACAAGGACAAGATCATGGCCGCGTTCGGCAAAGCGTTTGGCATAGGTGGCGCCGATGCCGGTAGAGGCACCCGTGATAAGAACAGTCGCAAGCGTTGTCATGTTGGAATTCCTGGGGCGTGTTGTACAAGAAGATGAGTGGGGAAGCCTCAACCAGCGATGGTCGGATAGTCGGTATAACCTTTGGCGCCGCCACCGTAGAGCGTGGCGCCGTCGAGCGGTGTCAATGGCGCAGCGGTTTTCAAGCGTTCAACCAGGTCCGGGTTGCTGATGAACGGACGGCCGAAGGCAATCAGATCTGCCTTGTCCTCGTTGAGGGCAGCGGTAGCCAATTGCAGGTCGTAGCCGTTATTGGCCAGGTAGGTCTGCTTGAATCGCTGGCGTAATGCGGCGTAGTTGAACGGTGCTACATCGCGGGGGCCGCCAGTGGCACCTTCCACTACGTGCAGCAAGACAATCCCCAGCGCATTGAGCTGCTCGACGATGTATTCGTACTGGGGTTGAGGAGCGCTGCTGGAGACGCCATTGGCCGGAGAGACCGGCGAAATCCGCACGCCGGTGCGCTCGGCACCGATTTCATCGACCACTGCCGCGACGACTTCGATCAGCAGGCGGGCGCGATTCTCTATCGAGCCGCCGTAGGCATCCGTGCGCTGGTTGGCGTTGTCTTTGATGAACTGATCAAGCAGGTAACCGTTGGCCCCGTGGATCTCGACGCCGTCGAAGCCTGCGGCAATGGCGTTCGCCGCCGCTTGGCGAAAGTCATTGACGATGCCTGGCAGCTCGCTCGATTGCAGGGCTCGAGGTTCCGAGACGTCGGCGAAATGGTTGTTGACGAAAGTCTTCGTCTGCGCCCGGATCGCAGACGGCGCCACAGGTGCTGCGCCATCCGGTTGCAGATCGACGTGGGAAACACGGCCAACGTGCCAAAGCTGCACAAAGATTCGCCCACCCGCTGCATGTACGGCGTCCGTCACCGTCCGCCAGCCGGCGATTTGCTCGGGCGTGTACAGCCCCGGGGTGTCTTGATATCCCTGTGCCTGCGCCGATATCTGGGTGGCTTCAGTGATGATCAGACCGGCCGAGGCGCGTTGGGCGTAATAGGTTGCGCTCAATTCGCTCGGGACTAGGCCAGCGCCTGCGCGGTTACGGGTCAGCGGCGCCATCACGATGCGATTGGAGAGCGTCACGTCACCCAGCAAATAGGGTTCGAACAGCGATTTCTCAGACATGATTTCCAGCTTCTGGTGGGGGGAATGGCCTCAATGATTGCGAGTGAACTCTAAAATGTCAACATTTTGATGTTGGATGACATCAATGTATACTGCCGGCGAGTTGGACAACGCTTGGATGGACGATGAAAGTCACGAAGAAACAGGCACAGGCGAATCGCGCACATATTGTTGAAACCGCGTCCGCGCTCTTTCGGGAGCGCGGCTATGACGGCGTTGGCATCGCGGATCTCATGGCTGCTGCCGGATTTACCCAGGGAGGCTTTTATAAGCACTTCCGCTCCAAGGCCGATCTGATGGCGGAGTCGTCGGCTTGCAGTATCGCGCAGTCCGCGGAGCTCACTGCCGGCGCCTCGATACAAGAGTTCGTGCGTGCCTATCTTTCGCGCGAACATCGCGATAACCGGGCCACCGGCTGCACATTCGCGGCGTTGTGCGCGGATGCCGCTCGTAAAGAGGATGAGGTCCGCGCTACCTTTGCGGCAGGTATCGAGACCCAACTGGGTGTGTTGCTTGGAGGAGGGGACTTGAGCCCTGAAGCCGCTGAGAAGGCTCGTGCAACGCATCTGGCGATAATGGCCCAGGCACTCGGCGCCATTGTGATGTCCCGCGCCTGTCCCGACGACTCTTCATTGGCTGATGAAATTCTTGAGGCCTGTCACGTCGCGATCATCAAATCTTTGACGTCGTCGGAGGCCGTGCCGGACGAACTGCAACTGAATAACTGAGGTGAGTCGAGCCAGCTCAGCCACTTCGGGGATGTGCTTTGGGGCCACCAGAAAGGCATTTCGATCCGGTGTTGAGGCCAGCACTGGATTTGGTTTATTTGCGCAAAACACGATGGTTCAGGCAATCGTGGCGATACCTGCCGTGTAGCTTTTTTCAGCGCATAAAAAAACGGCTTATCTTTCGATAAGCCGTTTTTAGTACTTGGTGGCTACACAGGGACTTGAACCCCGGACCCCAGCATTATGAATGCTATGCTCTAACCAACTGAGCTATGTAGCCAAGTGGCGCGCATTATTCGCCGGTAACGAGGATGTGTCAAGCGTAAATCTGAAATATTTCTCTGCGCTTTCAACCGCTTATCCATCCTCGCCGCAAATGCCCCTCAACCGAGTTGAAATCTCCCGGTATTCGCACTCAGCGCCTGGCTTCCCTGGCTCAGGGTATCCGCCGCCAGGTTCACTGCCCGCGCACCGTCCAGCAAGCGCATGGCGGCTTGATCGACCTGCTGGATATTGCCGCTGACCTCGTCGGCCGTGCTGGCCTGTTCGTCCACCGCGGTGGCGATCTGCGCCAGGGTATCGGTAACGCTTTGCACGGCGCTGGCGATTTCTCCCAGGCGCTCGCCCAGGCTGGTGACGGCCTGCGCGTCGGTCTGTGCCTGTTCGCAGGCGGCTTCCATCAGGCTGACCGCTTCATTGACCGTCGCGCGCAGACTGTCGACCGTGCCTGCAATCTGCTGCGTGGAGGACTGGGTACGCTGCGACAGGCTGCGGACCTCATCGGCCACCACCGCGAAACCGCGCCCCTGTTCCCCGGCACGCGCCGCTTCGATGGCGGCGTTGAGGGCCAGCAGGTTGGTCTGCTCGGCCACGCCACGGATGGTGTCGACCACCAGCTGGATCTGTTGCCCCTGTTCGCTCACCCGGCCCAGGGCGGCAGCGGTGTCGTTGAGGCGCTGGTTGAGCTGCTGGATACTCGCGGTTGTGCGTTGGCTGTCGCGGCTGCTGTCGGCGGCGATGCGTCGGGTCTGCTGGGCGCTGTCGGACGCCTGCTCACAGCTTTTTGCCACGCCTTGGGAGGTCGCGGCCAGTTGCGTTGCCGCGGCGGCGATCTGGCTGATCTGCATCTGTTGGGCTTCGACCTCTCCCAGGGCGCCGCTGGAGTGGGTGTTGAGGGTGCGCACGGCATTGCTTACCTGCGACGTCTCGTGGTCGACCCCCAGCAGGCTGTTGCGCAGTTGCACCACGGCGACGTTGAGGGCGGTGCTGATCGCCGCCAGTTCATCGCGTCCTTGTACCGGCACTTGCAAGCTGAGGTTACCGTCACGCAGGGCTTCGGCCAGCAAGGTGATACCGCTGGCGCTGCGGCGAATGGACGCCTGCAGGCAGACAAATAAGTAGAGTGCCGCCAACAGTAGGCAGCCCAGCACCGTCGCCACCAGTGTGAACTGGCGGATCGCCGTGCCGTGGTAATGATTCAGCCGCGTATCCAGGGCTACGAGAGATTGCTGGCGCAGGGCGGCCAGATCGGACAGCAGGGTATCCAGGTGTTTCTCGAAGTCTTCCGGCTTGAGGCTGATGGAGCCGCCGAACACGCCGTCATCCAGCACTTTCAGTTCGGTATCCAGATGCTTGAGGCTGCCTTGATATTGACTGGCCCAGGTTTGCAGGTCGTTGGGCAGGCGTGCTTCCAGGAGCCCTCCGGTCTTGAGCAATTGATCCCGGGCGTCGCCGATGCGGCTGCGCAGGTCCCGCAGTTGCAGGCGGCTCTGCAGGGTGAACTGGCCCGACACCACCGAAGCCTGTCCGACGCTGGCCAGGCGCCCGACCCGTTCGATCAGTTCGGGGGTCTGTTGGGTCGAGATCTGGGTCAGCAGATAGGTTTCCAGCCAGGAGGCGAGGGTCAGGCGATTGTCCATCACGATCTGCTCGCGCAGGGCTTGCAGCGCACTGAGGGCGGCGGTGAAGCGGTCATAGCCATCCGGCCACCAACCCACGGCGCCCAGGCTTTTCGAGTCCAGGCCCTTGAGGCTGGTCTGCAAGGCCTGGTAGCGGGCGAGAATATCGGCTTCGGCGCCCTCGGCCTGTAAGGTGGCGTTCAGGTCATCGGCGGCCTGGTTGAGGGCAGGTTGCACGGCATCGAAAGCGGCCATCGCGGCAAGCGTGGCAGGCGTGGGTTGCCGATTGGTTTCCGTGGCGCGCCAACGGGCGGCGCGATTTCGCTGGGCGGTGAGCAGGTTGTCCAGGTTGTCCAGGGCCAGCAGTTGACGGACCCCGGCGCGCTCCCCGGAAATCAGGCTGAGCTGATCGCGATAGTCTTGGCCGATGATCCACAGGCTGCCCATGAGTGGCAGGATGAAGAGCAGGAACAACAGCTGGAATTTACCGGCGAAGCCGAAACGTCCCAATAATCCGATGCCCGGTGATAGAAAAGCCTGCATGCCCATACTCCCCTGAACACCCTCGCACTCTTTTTGTGCGTTTCTACACAATGCCGAAACAGGTGTTCTTTTAAAAGGCCTCGAAAGTTCGCTCTGGTTCGCTCTGTACGCGGGCTCCGTAGCGAAACTTCCCATTCTCGGTCCCCTTTGTAAGAGGCCGCGTTATAACGATTAATAAGGCAAGATTCAGACCATGGCGTTGGGCTATCACCTTGTAAGCGGACAATTTTTCAACGCGGATAGCAACAAGCCAAGGGGATCGTTGTTGCACCAAAAAATGGCACGTTGCTGGGGCTACCCTTGGGGCGATGTTTGTATTGCCGACAATGTGTGTACCTAAGGCCCGTCTGAGCCCTCTCAGTTACCGGGCTTAGCTGCGCGGGCGCGCTTGTCAGATCCTGTAATGATTCGTTTCGTATGAAGCATCCTGAATTTCTGTAGGATTTTTATCCCAAATTACTTTCAGGTCGATATGAACACCCCCATGGAGCCCCCCAGTCGCTTTTCTCCTCCCATTCGTCGCATCCATCTGACGATCTCTTTCCGAGGGGGCGAATAACGCCATGGAATGGATCGTTGACCCCACGGCCTGGCTTGGCCTGCTGACGCTGATCGTGCTGGAGCTGGTGCTCGGCATCGACAACCTTGTCTTCATCGCCATCCTGGCCGACAAACTTCCTCCAGAGCAGCGGGATCGCGCCCGCATCATCGGCCTGTCCCTGGCGCTGGTGATGCGTCTTGGCTTGCTGGCCAGCATCTCGTGGATGGTGACCCTGACCGAACCGTTGTTCGAGGTCTTCGACAAGACGTTCTCGGGTCGAGACTTGATCATGTTGTTCGGCGGTGTATTCCTGCTATTCAAGGCAACCATGGAGTTGCATGAGCGACTCGAAGGCCATGTGGCCCAGCGCTCGGGTCACGCGGCCTATGCGATGTTCTGGCCAATCGTTGCGCAGATCGTGGTGCTGGATGCGGTGTTTTCGCTGGATGCCGTGATCACCGCCGTGGGCATGGTGGAGCACTTGTCGGTCATGATGATCGCGGTGATTTTCTCCATAGGCCTGATGATCGTCGCGAGCAAGCCGCTGACGAACTTCGTCAATGGGCACCCTACTGTCATCATGCTTTGCCTGGGCTTCCTGATGATGATCGGTTTCAGCCTCACCGCGGAGGGCCTGGGTTTCCACATTCCGAAAGGGTATCTCTACGCCGCGATAGGCTTCTCGATCCTGATCGAACTGTTCAACCAGTTGGCTCGTTCACGCCGCAAGAAGAGCCTGCAGGGGCGTCGCCCCATGCGCCAACGCACCGCCCATGCGGTGATGCGTTTGTTGGGTGGCCACCCGTTGGACGCCGACGAGGTAGGTGAAGAGATTGCCGACATGCTCTCAAGCGATGAGGCCGAACCGGCGTTCGACCGACGTGAACGCGTCATGATCAACGGCGTGCTTCAGTTGGCGGAGCGCCCGATACGCGGCGTCATGACTCCCCGCGCGGAAATTGATCACTTGGATCTGGCCGACGCCCCAGACGTGATCCGCACGCGGTTGATGCACTCGTCGTATTCCAGGCTGCCGTTGATTCGCAACGGCCAGGTCGATGAGCCGTTGGGCTTCGTCCACAAGAAGGAACTGCTCAAGGAGCTGTTGGCCGGGCACGAGCCCGATCTGGAGGCCATGGCCCGCAAGGCAATCAACTTGCTGGACAGTTTCACGATCCTCAACGCGCTGGAGCAGATGCGTAAGGAATCGACGCACATCGCTTTTGTGGTGAACGAGTTCGGTGATTTCGTGGGATTGCTGACCATGACCGACATCCTCGAATCCATCGCCGGTGAGCTGCCCGATGCCAGTGAAATCGAAGGCCCGAATATCGTGCCCCAGGAGGGCGGTTTCCTCATCAACGGCGCGCTGAACCTCAGCCAGATCCGCGAGCAGACGGGCTTCCAGGCACAAGCCACCGAGGACTATCAGACACTCGCAGGATTGGTCATGAGTTTGCTGGATCGCTTGCCGGTCATTGGCGATGAACTCCGTTGGCAGGCATGGCGCATGACGGTTGTAGAGGTCCAGGAGCGTCGGGTAACGAGGGTGTTGTTGCGTCCCGATGGATATGAGACAGCATCCAGTCGATAAACACCTGGGTTTCAGCCGCTGCGCCTTGGGAGACGCCGTAGTAATAACGGGTCAACGGCAGGCGCAAGGAGGGAAGCGGGCAGGTCAGTCGCCCTGTGGATAAGTCACTGCCCAGTAATGAGGCCGGGCACAAGGCTACCCCCAGGCCATCGACGGCGGCTTGTAACACCAGATGCATATGGTCGAATTGCAGGGTCGGTTGAGTGCGCGGTAGAGCGATGCCCGCCCGCTTGACCCAATCCGGCCAGTCGCTGCGGCGGGTTTTGCCGGCCAGTAGCGAGTGTTGGGCTAGGTCGCCGGGGTTGTCCAACGGCTGGTTTTTCAGCAGCGACGGGGCGGCGACCAGTACCAGGTCATCTTCCAGTAATGCATGGGGTTGAACATTGGCGGACCATCCGGACTGTCCACGGCGAACCACCACGTCAAACGCCTCGCGCGATTGATTCGGCGGCAGGGTGCTGGTAACCACTTCAGGGTAGATATCCGGATACAGCGCCATGAAGTTGGGCAATCGCGGGATCAGCCAACGTACCGCGAAGGATGGCCGCACATTGATCGTCACCTTGCGCCGCGAAGCGCTCCGGGTCAGGCCGGTCGCGGCATGGGCAATCTGCGCAAGGGCCATGCTGACCTGCTCGTAAAACGTCTGGCCGGCCGGCGTGAGTACGGATTGGCGGGTGCGACGTTCGAAAAGCAGCACCCCCAGGTGTTCTTCGAGCAGCTTGATATGACGGCTGACAGCGCTGTGGCTGACATGCAGTTCTTCGGCCGCACGGCTGAAACTCTGGTGGCGAGCGGCAGCGGCGAAGGCACGCACGGCGTTCAAGGGTGGGAGGTCGGCAATCATGTGTCTAATTTAGTCACATCAGGGGCGCAATTAAAGCGTTTGTCAGCGATGCCCCTTCCTACCACTCTGGGCACCCCTTGCTTTGGAGTGACTCATGGTGAATTACGGATTGTTTCTGATGTTGGCGACCCTGACCGTGCTCAGCCCAGGCCCGGGGGTGGTGCTGACGATTTCCAATGCCTTGCGCCATGGTTGGACCGGTTCGTTTCCCGGCATCTTCGGCATCGCGTTGGGGGCGTTTGTCGTGGCGGGTATTTCCGCCACCAGTGTCGGGCTGATCCTCGCCGCGTCATCCACTGCGTTCACCGTTCTCAAATACGTCGGCGCACTCTACCTGCTGTACCTTGGGGTCAAGATGTGGCGTACGAGGCGTTTCATTCCGGAACTCTCCATCACATCGCCGCGTCCGTGGCACCGATTCGTCGAAGCGCTGTCGATCCAGCTGTTGAATCCCAAGGCGGGTTTCTTCTTTCTCGCGGTATTTCCGCAGTTCATCAAACCGGAGGACAACTACTCCAGCCAGTTTTTCCTGTTGGTGTCTTCCTATGGCTTGCTGGTCGTACTGGTTCACACCGGCTATGCGCTCATGGCCAACCGTGCAAGGGGCTGGCTCGCCACGAACAGAGGCGCAGGGATCGTTGGCAAGTTGTCGGGCATCACCTTTTTCTGTTTTGGTGTACTGATGGCTTCCGCGAGCAAATGAGCGGACTCGGATAAAGCTTCTTGCTATCCTGACCTCCCTCTTTCATGGATGAATACTGAGACCTACCATGGCCAACCATCCTCCGTCGCGCCTCGGGAAGATATTGCGGGGCGTGCTGTTTGCCCTGATCGGTATCGGCCTGTTGAGCATTGCCGTTCATCTCACACTTGATCGACGCGAATTCCTCGCCCATGCACAAACCGCCGATGGCGTCGTCAGCCGCTTGAATGCCGGTGGCTCGCATCCCGAGATTGCCTTTACCACCGACAGTGGCGAAAAGATTTCCTACCCCCAGGGCGGTTTTATCTTCGGCTATCGGCAGGATCAGTCGGTGCGGGTGCATTACCTGCCCGAACGGCCGGCGGGCAGCGCCATCGTCGATGACCCGGCCGCACTGTGGGGCACTTCCGGGTTATTGGGCTGCCTCGGTCTGGTGTTCGCCATTTTCGGTCTGTTGGAAGTCATCCGTCAGCGTGGTCGCGGTGCGGCTCATTTACATAAAGGATTTTGAATCATGAGTTACAACATCCCGATCCCGGTCAACGAAAGCCGCTGGCAGTACCAGACCGCCAGCGGCGGCGGTCTGACCGTGGTGATGGTGGCGGGCAGTGGCGGTTCGATCATCTTGCGTTCGCCCCAGGGCGAGGACGTCAGCTACCGTTACGGCGGCGTCGGGGTGGGGGCCGGATTTGGTGCGCGACTGCCGCGTTTCGGCAAGGTCAATATCCAGATCAAAGGCAAGAGCGTGGGTGGGGCCGCGGCGGCGGAGGCGTTCCCGAGTACCGGCAAAGTGTTTGTCAGCGATGCCCTGGTCGAGCGTGACCTGACCAGCGACGACATCACCGGGCCGTGCATGTATACCGAAGTGGGAGCGGGCCTGGTGGTCGGCGGTTCGGCCACGGCGTTGCTGTTCGGGCTTGATCCCAAATTGCTGGCGTTGTCGGTGGCGCTGAACGCCAGCCCCGCGACCATGATGGCCGCCAGCATCGTCAACCGGCAATTGGTGCAGTCGGCGAAGGGGGCGCTGGTCATGGCGGGCATGAACGCTGGCGTGCAGGCCGGTGGTGGGGCGGCGGTCTATATCGGCTACCTGTTTTAGTCAGCCATAAAAACCTGTGGGAGCGAGCCTGCTCGCGATAGCGGTGGGTCAGGTGGCATTGATGCCGACTGTTGCTTCGCTATCGCGAGCAGGCTCGCTCCCACAGGGACAGTGCTCATGTCGAGCCGCTGCAGCGTCCCTGAGCCCATGAAAAAGCCGCGTATCAACGCGGCTTTTTCATGACTTCAAGAAGCCGCCCGTCGAGCGCTGCTGGCACCGACTTGTCGCTCTACTAAAGTGACGGGTCCACCCCCTTAAAGGATTAAGACATGGCAACTACCGATAGCACGACGGCAAGTACCCATTCCGTGAGAAGTGGCCCAGGCACCGTCCAGATCGATCTCACCGGTCAGTCCGATGATAACCAAAGCATCGTTATCCAGCCGGACGGCAAGATACTGGTCGGGGGGTATACCGAATACCTGGCCTGGGGTTACCCCGGGGCGCCAGGCGAAGAAAGCTATGGCTACGAACAGAACCATTCCGTTATCCGCCTGAACGCGGATGGTCGCCTGGACACCAGCTTCCATGACGGTGGCGTCGACATAATCCCTGCCGCGGTAGCCCCGGCGTCGCGCTATGAGCTGACGGCGGTGCAGTCCGATGGCAAGGTGCTTATCGCCATCGCGCAGGACACCAGCGTCCAGGTGCAGCGCTTCAACAGCGACGGGACGCGCGATGCGACCTTTGGTCAGAACGGCGCCATGACCGTCGACATCAGCCATGCGTTCAAAGACATCGATCTGACGGCCAATGCGGATGGCACCTTCCAGATCAGCGCTCGCGGATTTGATCAGGCCACCGTGTCCTGGATCGGCAATGACGGCACTTTTGTCGATGGTTTTGGCGACAACGGCGTGCTGACTGTAAGCATTCCCGAAGACACCTACTACAACGGCGGGATTTCCACCGCAGTGCAGGCAGACGGAGGTGTTGTGGTCGGGGCTGCCTACAATGCCGCCGGTGCAGGGGATCCGACATACGCCCTGCAGCGCTTCAACCACGACGGTCAGTTGGACACCCATTTCGGTGACAACGGTGTCCTTTACCTGAGCCCTGCCATGGGATTTGGCGAAGACTCGGTGATTACTCTGCAAACGGACGGCAAGATCGTCGTGATGGGCCATGGCGAAGGCGACACCTTGACGACGGTGGTGAGGCTTAACGCCGATGGTTCCTTTGACACGGGCTTTGGCACCAACGGCACGGTGACCTTCGAGGCCGGCACGCCTGCGGCTTTGACGGTACAAGCCGATGGCAAGATCGTGGCTGCCGGCACGAACAACGGGGATTTCAGTGTCATCCGCTTGAACGCGGATGGCAGTGTAGACACCAGCTTCGGCAGCCAGGACGGCAAGCTCCATGTGGATGGATACGCCGGCGAGGAAATCCTGCAGGGGACCGATGCCGCCGAAGTCATCCATGGCCTGGCCGGTGATGACGTGCTCCAAGGCAACGGTGGGCGCGACGTTCTGCAAGGTGGCGCTGGCGCCGACATCTTCCGCTTTACCGAACTGAGCGACAGCTTCCGCACCGATACGCAAAACAGCAGCGATCGAATCCAGGACTTCGACGCCTCCCACGACCGCATCGACCTGATTGCCCTGGGTTTCACCGGAATCGGCGACGGCCATGACGGCACCTTGGCCATCCAGGCCAGCGCAGATGGCACACGCACCTACCTCAAGAGCTACGACGCCGATGCCTCCGGACAACGCTTCGAACTGGCCTTGGACGGCGATTGGGTGGGGCAGTTGAACAGCAGTAACCTGGTGTTCACCGCGCCTACTATCGAGGGGACGTCTGGCAAAGACACGATCAGCGGTTCTGCCTTATCGGAAATCATCTATGGCCTGGACGGCAACGACCGTATCAACGGCGGCGCTGGAGCGGATGTCATCATCGGTGGCAGGGGCGCCGATCGCCTTAATGGCGGGGACAGAGCCGACATCTCGTTGTGGACCGATAACCATCAGAACGATGACGTGTTTCGCTACACCTCTACCGAGGACAGCTATCGTACTGACAGCCAGAGCTTTGCCGACCTGATCGAAGGCTTCACGGTTGACGACAGGATCGATGTGTCGGCCTTGGGTTATACCGGCTTTGGAGAGGGTACGGATACTACGCTGAAGGTGGTATACAACGAGGCGTTGGACCGCACGTACCTGACGGATCTGGAAGCAGACGCCCAGGGTCACTGGTTTCAGATCGGACTTGCCGGGGACTGGCGGGAAAGCCTCGACGAAGATCACATGATCTTTGCTCCCGATGCCGGGATAGAGTTGGTCGGGGTAGCGCCAGAGGTCGATCCAGGACATCTGTTGTCCTGATGCCTGTGGAGGAGGTCGCGTGGCAGTGCGAAGCTGCCACGCGACAAACCGTCAGACGTTGAAGCGGAAGTGCATCACGTCGCCGTCCTTGACGATGTATTCCTTGCCTTCCAGGCGCCATTTACCGGCTTCCTTGGCACCGGCTTCACCCTTGTACTGGATGAAGTCGTTGTAGGCGATGACTTCGGCACGGATGAAGCCTTTTTCGAAGTCGGTGTGGATCACGCCAGCGGCTTGTGGTGCGGTGGCACCGACGCGTACGGTCCAGGCGCGAACTTCCTCGACACCGGCGGTGAAGTAGGTTTGCAGGTGAAGCATTTCATAGCCGGCGCGGATCACGCGGTTCAAGCCAGGCTCTTCCAGGCCCAGGGCCTCGAGGAACATGTCTTTCTCTTCGCCATCGTCCAGCTCGGCGATTTCCGCTTCGATCTTGTTGCAGACCGGAACCACCACGGCGCCTTCTTCTTCGGCGATGGCCTTGACCACGTCCAGGTGCGGGTTGTTCTCGAAACCGTCTTCAGCGACGTTGGCGATGTACATGACCGGCTTGGTGGTCAGCAGGTGGAAGCCCTTGATCACCAGTTTCTCATCGGTGCTCATGTTCTTCATCAGGCTGCGCGCAGGCTTGCCTTCGGTGAAGTGAGCGATCAATTGCTCCAGCAGGCCTTTCTGGACCACTGCATCCTTGTCGCCACCCTTGGCGTTGCGGGCGACTTTCTGCAGTTGCTTCTCGCAGCTGTCGAGGTCGGCGAAGATCAGTTCCAGGTCGATGATCTCGATGTCACGCTTCGGGTCGACGCTGTTGGAGACGTGAATCACGTTCTCGTCTTCAAAGCAGCGCACCACGTGGGCGATGGCGTCGGTTTCACGGATGTTGGCCAGGAACTTGTTGCCCAGGCCTTCACCTTTCGAGGCACCGGCAACGAGGCCCGCGATGTCGACGAACTCCATGGTGGTCGGCAGGATGCGCTTGGGGTTGACGATGGCCGCCAGTGCGTCCAGGCGCGAATCCGGCATCGGCACGATACCGCTGTTCGGCTCGATGGTGCAGAAGGGGAAGTTCTCGGCCGCGATACCGGATTTGGTCAGGGCGTTGAACAGGGTGGACTTGCCGACGTTAGGCAGGCCGACGATGCCGCAATTGAATCCCATGGTGTTTCCCCTCGGTAAGAGTCAGGCCTTCTGGCTGTGCAGGTTTTTCATCGCGCGGTTCCATTCACCGGCGAGGATATCCGGCAGCACGCCGAGGGCAAAGTCGATGCTGGCATCGAGTTTTTCCTGTTCGGCGCGAGGCGCGCGACCCAGGACAAAATTTGAAACCATGCTGGCTACGCCCGGGTGGCCGATGCCAAGCCGCAGGCGGTGGAAGGTATTCTGATTACCCAGCTGCGCGATGATGTCGCGCAACCCGTTGTGACCGCCATGGCCGCCGCCCTGCTTGAGCTTGGCAACGCCCGGAGGCAGATCGAGTTCGTCGTGGGCCACCAGGATTTCTTCAGGCTTGATGCGGAAGAAACCGGCCAATGCCGCCACGGCTTGGCCGCTACGGTTCATGTAGGTGGTGGGAATCAACAGGCGAACATCCTGACCGTGATGCGAGAAACGTCCGGTCAGGCCGAAATACTTGCGATCGGCCGCCAGGCTGACGCCTTGCGCGTGCGCGATGCGCTCAACAAAAAGGGCCCCTGCGTTATGCCGGGTCTGTTCGTATTCGGTGCCTGGATTTCCCAGGCCAACGATCAGTTTGATGGCAGTCACGATAGGGGCCCTTCCTGGAGTGTGGATAACGTCGCGATCAGACGGTAGCGACAGTGGACGAACAGTGCGGATCTACCGTTAAGTAAACTTCGCGTTCCCGCCCGCTGTCTCGCTACGTTCCAGTCCGCGATGTTTTCCGGTCACTCCGGCGACAGAGTGAAATTACTCTGCAGCGCCTTCTTCGGTAGCTTCTGGAGCAACACGTGGAGCGTGGACGTTGGCAACAGCCTTGTCATCACCGTGTGCCAGAGCAACGAACTCAACGCCTTTAGGGGCCTTGAGGTCAGACAGGTGAATGATCGTGCCGACTTCGGCGTCAGCCAGGTCGACTTCGATGAATTCAGGCAGGTCTTTCGGCAGGCAGGTCACTTCCAGTTCGGAAGTCACGTGCGAGATCTCGCCGCCTTTCTTGACCGGGGCAGCTTCGTTGATGAAGTGCACTGGAACGGTAGCAGTCAGCTTCTGACCGGCAACAACGCGAACGAAGTCAGCGTGCATGATGAACTGCTTGGCCGGGTGACGCTGCATCGCTTTCACGATGACGTTCTGCTTCTTGCCATCGACGTTCAGCTCGATCACGTGGCTGAAGGCAGCCTCGTTTTCGAACAGCTTGGCCACTTCTTTGGCCAGCATGGTGATGGACTCAGGGGCCTTGTCACCACCGTATACAACGGCAGGAACCTGGCTGGCGAGACGACGCAGGCGGCGGCTCGCACCTTTCCCCAGGTCGGTACGCGCTTGGGCGTTCAGGGTGAAATCAGTCATTTTGTATCTCCAAAATAGCCATTCCGGGTGACGTCTGCGACCGACGTCAAAGCGGATGGGCAAAAAAGCCCCGCCCCAACATGAGTGTTGGGGCGGGGCGCTTTTCGTCAACGGGATGTCATGTAAGGGCAGGGCCCTTAGCGGAACATCGCGCTGATCGATTCTTCATTGCTGATGCGGCGAACCGCCTCGGCAACCACCGGTGCGATATCCAGTTGACGGATACGTACGCAGGCTTGTGCGGCAGCGGACAGCGGGATGGTGTTGGTCACCACCAGCTCGTCCAGCACGGAATTTTCAATGTTCTCGATTGCCCGACCCGACAGCACAGGGTGTGTGCAGTAGGCAAAGACCTTGGCAGCGCCATGCTCTTTCAGGGCCTTGGCCGCGTGGCACAGGGTGCCGGCGGTATCGACCATGTCGTCGACGAGGATACAGGTACGCCCTTCGACGTCACCGATGATATGCATCACTTCGGAGTGATTGGCTTTCTCACGGCGTTTGTCGATGATGCCCAGATCCACGCCCAGGGATTTGGCCACTGCCCGTGCACGCACGACGCCGCCAATGTCCGGGGACACGATCATCAGGTTCTCGAAGCGCTGATCTTCAATGTCATCCACCAGGACTGGGGAGCCGTAGATGTTGTCTACGGGAATATCGAAGAAACCCTGGATCTGGTCAGCATGCAGGTCAACCGTGAGCACACGATCGATGCCGACGACGGTGAGCATGTCAGCCACGACTTTCGCGCTGATAGCCACGCGCGCGGAACGCGGACGGCGATCCTGACGGGCATAACCAAAATAGGGAATAACAGCAGTGATACGAGTAGCCGAGGAACGGCGGAAGGCATCAGCCATCACGACGAGCTCCATCAGGTTATCGTTGGTCGGAGCGCAAGTCGGCTGAATAATGAAGACGTCTTTACCGCGAACGTTTTCATTGATCTCGGCAGTGATTTCGCCGTCGGAGAACTTACCGACAGAAATGTCACCGAGAGGGATATGCAGCTGACGTACGACACGCCGAGCCAGATCGGGGTTAGCGTTCCCCGTAAAGACCATCATCTTGGACACGCGCAGTACCTGAAGGCTGAGGGTATACCTGGATGAGTATAGGAAAATGGCAGGGGCGGCTGGATTCGAACCAACGCATGGCAGGATCAAAACCTGCTGCCTTACCGCTTGGCGACGCCCCTGTATCTGTTGCTGCGAGTGCCCAGCACTCGATTCCTTTTAGAGCAGACTTTGCAGCTTGCGATGCAACATCGAAACGTTGCTTCCTTTCGCTACAAACCCTGTAAGGGTCTCTGTCAGAAGGGCCGAGACTTTATCAGCTTCAGCTTTGCTTGGGAAGCCCCCAAACACACAACTTCCAGTTCCGGTGAGTTTTGCTTCGGTAAATTTACCTAACAAATTCAAAGCGTTACGAACATCTGGATAACGCCTTGCTACCACCGGTAAGCAGTCATTTCGACTGTTTCCCTTGGGAACGGGGCGCACTTTAATGGGCGGAGAGTTACGTGTCAACAGGGGATCTGAAAAAATTTCTGCTGTACTTACAGAGACTTGCGGCACCAGTACCAGGTACCACGGTTCTTCGGGCTCGACGGGCGTGAGTTTCTCCCCGACGCCTTCGGCAAAAGCCGCGTGGCCACGCACGAAAACCGGTACGTCGGCCCCCAGCGTCAGGCCCAGCGCCGCCAGGCGATCGGCGTCCCAATCGAGCTGCCACAGGTGATTGAGCCCGAGCAGGGTCGTTGCCGCGTTCGAGCTGCCGCCACCGATACCGCCGCCCATGGGCAGGATTTTTTCGATCCAGATGTCGATGCCCAGCGAACAACCGGATTGCTCCTGGAGTTTTCTTGCAGCCTTGACGATCAGGTTGCTGTCGTGGGGAACGCCTTCGAACTCGGTATGCAGCCGAATGACACCGTCCTCGCGCACTGCGAAGGTGATTTCATCGCCGTAGTCCAGGAACTGGAAAATCGTCTGCAGCTCGTGGTAACCGTCCGGACGACGACCCAGGATGTGCAACATCAGGTTGAGCTTGGCCGGGGAGGGCAGGGTCAGGCGCGCAGCGGTCATGTCATTGCCCCAGCTTGCGTGGCTGCCATTGCTTGATCACCAGCGTGACATCCAGGTCGCTGCCGTGCAGCTTGATCCGCTCGGGCAGCCAGTAGCCGTTCTGCTGGGCATAGCTGAGGTATTCGATCTGCCAGTCGTCCTGTTCCAGGTTGGACAGGCGACTGTCGGCGTCGAGGGTCAGGCGACTCTTGCTGTCCGGTGCCGGCAGCCCGCGCACCCACCAGGTCAGATGGGAGACCGGCAATTTCCAGCCCAACTGCTCTTCCAGCAGGGCTTCGGGCGTGGGCGCTTCGTAGCGGCCCTGGTTGGCGACTTCCAGCGAAACCTGCCCCGGCCGGCCGGTCAGGCGCGCCGCGCCGCGTCCCAACGGGCCGGACAGGCGGATGTCGTAGTAATCCTGGCGTTGCAGCCAGAACAGCGTGCCGCTGCCCGAATCCTTCGGGGCGCGGATGCCGATTTTGCCGTCGATCTGCCAGCCGTCGAGGCCGCTCAGTTGTGCCTTGTGCTCACGCCACTGGGCCGGGTTGCCGTGGCCCTGGACGGATTCGCGGGCGCCGAAGCCCGCACAGCCGGCGAGCAGGGCGATGAAGCTGAAAACGATGAAGTGGCGCAAAAACATGATCTTAAAGGGTCTCTGATCCGGTCAGGCGTTTGATGGTACCGCGCAGGATGGGGCTGTCGGGCTGGTCCTTGAGGAACTTGCTCCAGATCTGCCGGGCCTCGCGTTGTTTGCCGGCGGCCCACAGGACTTCGCCCAGGTGTGCGGCGACTTCCTGGTCGGGAAAACGCTCCAGGGCCTGGCGCAGCAGGCGTTCGGCTTCATCGAGGTTGCCCAGGCGGAAATTGACCCAGCCGAGGCTGTCGAGCACCGCCGGGTCCTCCGGGTTGAGCTGGTGGGCCTGCTCGATCAATACCTTGGCTTCGGCGTAGCGGGTGGTGCGGTCCGACAGGGTATAGCCGAGGGCGTTCAGGGCCATGGCGTTGTCGGGGTCGCGCTGGATGATCAGGCGCAGGTCTTTTTCCATCTGGGCCAGGTCGTTGCGTTTTTCCGCCAGCATGGCGCGGGTGTACAACAGGTTCAGATCGTCCGGGTATTGCTTCAAGGCCTGTTGCAGCACGTTCCAGGCTTTGTCGCTCTGATTGTTGGCCGACAGGGTTTCCGCTTCGATCAGGTAGAGCTGGATGCCATAGTCCGGCTGGGCGTCGCGCTGTACGGCCAGGCGACTCTGGGCTTCGGCCGTCTTGCCGTTGCCGATCAGGATATCGGCCTGGCGCAACTGCGCCGGCAGGTAGTCGTTGCCCGGGCCGACCTGGGCGTACTCGATCAGCGCGCTTTCCGGGTCGTTGCGTTCTTCGGCGATGCGACCCAGGTTCAGGTGGGCCGAGTCGACATGGCTTTCCCGGGCGATCAGGTCTTCCAGATAACCCTTGGCTTCATCCCAGGCTTTGGCTTCCAGGCAGACCAGTGCCAGGGAGTAGCGCAATTCGTCGTCTTCGGGGTACTGCTGGACGAGGCTGGAGAACTCCACCTTGGCATCGTCCATGCGGTTGTTTTCCACCAGCATGCGGGCGTAGGTGAGGCGCAGGCGCTTGTCGTCCGGATACTTCTTGATGCTTTTTTCCAGCAACGGCAGCGCTTCGTCGCCGCGGTTCAAGCCTTGCAGCAGGCGAGCACGCAGCAGGATCGGCGCCACTTCGCCGGCTTCCGGCGGATTGTCTTCCAACAGGGTGAGGGCGCCCTGGGCGTCGCCATCCTGTTGCAGCAGCAGGGCTTTGCCGAAAATCAACTGACCGTTGTTCGGGTGGCGTTCCAACAGGCGGTCGAAGCTCTTCATCAGGCCGCTGCGGGTTTCCTGGTCGGTATCGGCAGCAGACAATGCGAGGAAATCGAAATGGGTATCCCCCTTGCCCTGCAGGACTTTCTCCATATAGGCCATGGAGTCGTCGTAGCGCCCGGCGCGTGCCAGTTGCACGGCGGCGGCGCGTTGCGCTTCGAGGTCGTCCGGGGCATTGCGGGCCCAGATCATCGCGGTATCCAGCGCAGCCTGGTCGGCTCCCAGGTACTCGGCGATGCGGAATGCCCGCTCGGAGATACCCGGATCCTGGGTATTGATGGCCTGGGTCACGTAGTTGTCCAGCGCAATGTCGAAGCGATTGCGCTGGCCTGCCAGTTCGGCACTCAACAGGCTGAAGATGGTTTCTTCACTGAACGAGCCGTAGACCTTGGGTTTTTCAGGTGCCTGCGTGCTGTCTTCGACCGGCGGCGCACCGTCCGTCGAAACGGGGGCCATGGACTGGCAGCCGCTGAGCAAGGCAAGAGCGAGGAGCAACGCGGAAGATCTATTCATATAGGAAGAGGACGACTAACCTGCGGTCGGATCATCATGACACAAGCCTTCGGTCAAACATAACCGCCCCGTCGATTTACGGAGCGAGCGAGGGCGATAGAGATGCAGTGGTTGTTCTGGATCTGGCGAAGTAGGACAATTGCCGGCTTCACGTCACCATCAGCGACCTTGAATGGCCTTCCTTGCACTTGGTATCAACCACAAGACTGCTTCAGTAGACGTCCGCGAGCGCGTGGCCTTTACGCCTGAGCAGCTGGTGGAGGCCCTGCAGCAGCTCTGCCGGCTCACCGAGAGCCGCGAGGCTGCGATCCTCTCCACCTGCAATCGCAGTGAGCTTTATATAGAACAGGATCATGTTTCGGTCGATGCCGTGCTGCGCTGGCTGGCCGAATACCACGACCTGAGCCTTGAAGAGCTGCGTGCCAGTGCCTATGTGCATGAAGATGATGCGGCCGTTCGTCACATGATGCGTGTCGCCTCCGGGCTCGATTCGCTGGTGCTGGGCGAGCCGCAGATTCTCGGCCAGATGAAGTCGGCCTATGCCGTGGCCCGGGAGGCCGGTACGGTCGGCCCGCTGCTGGGGCGGTTGTTCCAGGCCACGTTCAACGCCGCCAAGCAGGTACGCACCGACACGGCCATTGGCGAGAACCCGGTGTCCGTGGCGTTTGCCGCTGTCAGCCTGGCCAAACAGATTTTCAGCGATCTGCAACGCAGCCAGGCGCTGCTGATCGGCGCTGGCGAGACCATCACCCTGGTCGCCCGCCATCTGCACGATCTGGGGGTCAAGCGCATCGTCGTCGCCAACCGGACCCTGGAGCGGGCCAGTACCCTGGCCGAACAGTTCGGCGCCCATGCGGTGTTGCTGTCGGATATCCCGGCCGAGCTGGTGCACAGCGACATCGTCATCAGTTCCACTGCCAGCCAGTTGCCGATCCTGGGCAAGGGCGCGGTGGAAAGCGCCCTGAAGCTGCGCAAGCACAAGCCGATCTTCATGGTGGACATTGCCGTACCCCGGGACATCGAGCCGGAAGTCGGCGAACTGGACGACGTGTACCTTTATAGCGTCGACGACCTGCACGAAGTGGTCGCCGAAAACCTCAAGAGCCGGCAGGGCGCGGCCCAGGCGGCGGAAGAGATGATCAGCGTCGGCGCCGAAGACTTCATGGTGCGCCTGCGCGAGCTGGCCGCGGTGGATGTGCTCAAGGCCTATCGTCAGCAGAGCGAACGCCTGCGCGATGAAGAGCTGCAAAAGGCCCAGCGCCTGCTGGCCAACGGCGGCAGCGCTGAAGAGGTGCTGGTGCAACTGGCCCGTGGCCTGACCAATAAATTGCTCCACGCCCCCAGTGTCCAGCTCAAGAAACTGACCGCCGAGGGCCGCCTCGATGCACTGGCCATGGCCCAGGAACTCTTTGCCCTCGGTGAGGGTTCACCGGATAGCTTTTCGGATAAGAAATCGCAATGAAAGCGTCACTGCTCAATAAACTGGACACTCTCCAGGACCGTTTCGAAGAACTGACCGCCTTGCTGGGCGATGGCGAAGTCATTTCCGACCAGAACAAATTCCGCACCTATTCCAAGGAGTACGCGGAAGTCGAGCCGGTTGTCGCCACCTATAAACAGTTGCTCAAAGTGCAAGACGACCTCGCCGGCGCCCAGGCACTGCTCAAGGACAGCGACCCGGACCTGCGCGAAATGGCAGTGGAGGAAGTCCGAGCGGCCAAAGAACAGTTGATCGAACTGGAGAGCAATCTGCAGCGCATGTTGCTGCCCAAGGACCCGAACGACGGACGCAACGTGTTCCTGGAAATCCGCGCCGGTACCGGCGGCGATGAGGCGGCGATCTTTTCCGGCGACCTGTTTCGCATGTATTCGCGCTACGCCGAGCGGCGTGGCTGGCGCGTGGAGATCCTCTCGGAGAACGAAGGTGAACACGGCGGCTATAAGGAAGTCATCGCCCGGGTTGAAGGCGACAACGTCTACGGCAAGTTGAAGTTCGAATCCGGCGCCCACCGTGTACAGCGTGTGCCGGCCACCGAATCCCAGGGGCGTATCCACACCTCGGCCTGCACGGTGGCGGTATTGCCCGAGCCGGACGAACAGGAAGCCATCGAAATCAACCCGGCGGACCTGCGGATCGACACCTACCGTTCCTCCGGCGCGGGTGGCCAGCACGTCAACAAGACCGACTCGGCGATCCGCATCACCCACTTGCCTTCGGGCATTGTGGTCGAATGCCAGGAAGAGCGTTCCCAGCACAAGAACCGGGCCCGGGCCATGGCCTGGTTGTCGGCCAAGCTCAACGACCAGCAGACCAGTGCCGCGGCCAGTGCCATCGCCAGCGAGCGCAAGTTGCTGGTGGGCTCGGGTGATCGTTCCGAGCGCATCCGCACCTACAACTTTGCCCAGGGCCGGGTCACCGATCACCGGGTCAACCTGACCTTGTATTCCCTGGATGAAATCCTGGCCGGCGGTGTCGATGCGGTGATCGAACCGCTGCTGGCCGAATACCAGGCCGACCAATTGGCCGCGATTGGCGAATAAAAGGTGAACACATGACCATCATCGCCAGTCTGCTACGCGCCGCCGAGCTGCCGGATTCTCCCACGCCAAAACTGGATACCGAATTGCTGCTGGCGGCTGCGCTGGGCAAGTCCCGCAGCTTCCTGCACACCTGGCCCGAGCGGATCGTGCCAAGCGAGGCCGCGCTGCTGTTCTCCGAATACTTGCGTCGTCGTCGTTCCGGCGAGCCGGTGGCCTATATCCTGGGGCAGCAGGGCTTCTGGAAGCTCGACCTGGAAGTCGCGCCCCATACCCTGATCCCGCGCCCCGACACCGAATTGCTGGTGGAAACCGCGCTGGCCTTGTTGCCGACCACGGCGGCCAGGGTTCTGGACCTGGGCACAGGTAGCGGCGCGATTGCCCTGGCGCTGGCCAGCGAGCGCCAGGCCTGGAAGGTCACGGCGGTCGACCGGGTGCTGGAGGCCGTGGCCCTGGCCGAACGCAATCGCCAGCGCCTGGGCTTGGCCAACGTCACGGTGTCGAGCAGTCACTGGTTCAGTGCCTTGGGTGGCGAGCGTTTCGAGTTGATCATCAGCAACCCGCCTTATATTGCCGCCGCCGATCCACACCTGGCCGAAGGCGATGTGCGTTTCGAGCCGGCCAGTGCATTGGTCGCGGGCCAGGATGGGCTCGATGACCTGCGCGAGATCATCGCCCAGGCGCCGGATCACCTGGCGCCGGGCGGTTGGTTGATGCTCGAGCACGGTTACGATCAGGCCGAAGCGGTGCGGGATCTGTTGCAGGCCCAGGGCTTCTCCGAAGTCCACAGTCGCAAGGACCTGGGTGGCCATGAACGCATCAGCCTGGGGTGCTTGCCGTGCTGAACGATCAGGAGTTGTTGCGCTACAGCCGGCAGATTCTGCTGCAACATGTCGACATCGACGGCCAACTGCGCCTCAAGCAGAGTCGTGCATTGATCGTCGGTCTCGGTGGCCTCGGTGCGCCGGTGGCGCTGTACCTGGCCGCTGCCGGCGTTGGCGAACTGCACCTGGCGGACTTCGATACGGTCGACCTGACCAACCTGCAACGCCAGATCATCCATGACACCGACAGCGTCGGTCTGAGCAAGGTCGATTCGGCCCTGCGTCGTCTCACGGCGATCAATCCCGAGGTTCGACTGGTGCCTCATCCGACGGCCATGGATGAGGACAGCCTGGCCGCGGCTGTCGCAGGAGTGGACCTGGTGCTGGACTGTTCCGATAATTTCTCGACGCGTACCGCGGTCAACGCGGCGTGTGTTGCGGCGGGCAAGCCGCTGGTCAGCGGGGCGGCGATCCGTCTCGAGGGCCAGCTCTCGGTGTTCGATCCACGCCGTTCCGAAAGCCCTTGCTATCACTGCCTCTACGGCCATGGCAGCGAGGCCGAGCTGACCTGCAGCGAAGCCGGAGTGCTTGGGCCGTTGGTGGGTCTGGTAGGCAGTTTGCAAGCCCTCGAAGCCTTGAAGTTGCTGGCCGGTTTCGGTGAGCCGTTGGTGGGGCGCCTGCTGTTGATCGATGCTCTGGGAACACGTTTCCGCGAGCTGCGGGTCAAGCGTGACCCGGCCTGCAGTGTCTGTGGTGTCCGTCATGAGTGAAGCGCCGGTCGGTGTGCTCGACTCGGGCGTCGGCGGGTTGTCGGTGCTGGGGGAAATCCGTCGGCTACTGCCCAACGAAACGCTGTTGTACGTGGCTGACTGTGGGCATATTCCCTACGGTGAAAAAACGCCGGAATACATCCGGCAGCGCTGCGCGATCATTGCCGACTTTCTCCTCGGCCAGGGCGCCAAGGCGCTGGTGGTGGCTTGCAACACCGCGACGGTCGCTGCGGTAGCTGATCTGCGTCGCGATTTCCCCCACTGGCCCATCGTCGGCATGGAGCCGGCAGTCAAGCCGGCCGCCGCCGCTACCCGCAGCGGTATTGTCGGCGTACTGGCCACCACCGGCACCTTGCAGAGCGCCAAGTTCGCCGCCTTGCTCGACCGTTTCGCCACCGATGTGCAGGTCATCACTCAACCGTGCCCGGGACTGGTGGAACTGATCGAGGCGGGTGACTTGCACAGTCCGGCCTTGCATCAGTTGCTGCAACATTACGTTGACCCGTTGCTCGCAGCCGGATGCGATACGCTGATCCTGGGCTGCACGCACTATCCGTTCCTCAGGCCATTGCTCAAGCAAATGATCCCGGCCCACATCAGCCTGATCGACACCGGCGCAGCCGTGGCCCGGCAACTCCAGCGCCTGCTGGCAGAACGGGCATTGTTGGCCGAGGGGCCGGCCAGCGACACGCAGTTCTGGACTAGCGCTGATCCGACACATTTAAGAAATATCCTACCGACGCTATGGCATTCGTCTGGCCTTGTGCAAAGCTTCAGTCTGTAAGCAAAATGTGAAAATTCCGTAAATGCTGCTGAACTTCTGTTCCAGCGCGGATTTCTATAGCCTTGTCTGTTTGTAACAAAAAAACTAACGATGTTTGTTCGGAAAAGGATGTTTCTAATGAAGCGTTTATTCTGCTTTGCCGCATTTGCGGCTGCATTGCTGGGGCACACCTACACCGCACAGGCAGCAGGTGTGGAGTTCGGGGTCGGGCAGACCAGCGACTCGACCATGACTTATCGTCTGGGGATGCAATTCGATTGGGACAAGAGTTGGTGGCAAAGCGACGTAGGCCGTCTGACCGGCTACTGGAGCGGTGCCTACACCTACTGGGAAGGGGACAAGACGTCCAGCAACCACAGCCTGTCGTTCTCGCCCGTCTTCGTGTATGAATTTTCCGGTCAGAACGTAAAACCTTACGTCGAGGCCGGCATAGGCGTTGCGCTGTTCGACAAGACCGAGCTGGAAGATAACAAGCTCGGTAGCTCGTTCCAGTTCGAAGACCGCATCGGCTTCGGCCTGCGCTTCAACGGCGGACATGAAGTGGGCATTCGCGCCACTCATTATTCCAACGCGGGCATCAAATCGGACAACGATGGCGTGGAAAGCTACGCCCTGCACTACACGATGCCGTTGTAATACCTGAACCAGTGGGGAGCAATTGCTTGCAGCGGCGCCGGCGCAGTTGGCTTTGATGTCGACTGCGCTACCGCTATCGCGAGCAGGCTCGCTCCCACACTGTTTCGCGGGTAGCCGCGAGTCTGATATCCCCCGCTGATCCCTGTGGAAGCGAGCCTGCTCGCGATAGTGGCGGTGATGTTCTACCGATACGCCGTCGTAATCCCGCGGCGTTCTTCAATGCATTCCGGCGCTCCCATTTCGAACTCCCGACAGATCAGGGGGCGTTTTTCGTAGATGGTGCACTTCATGCTGTCGCGATCCAGCGCCGCGCACCAGCCGTCGTCGAGGCGCAGCATCACTTCTCCGCCCCAATCGTCCGTGGCGATGAAGCGTTGCGGGACACCGGTGTCGGTGATCAGCAGCACTTCCAATTGGCAGCAGCACGCCGCGCACGTTGAACACGTAACGGTCGGTGCAGTGAGGTCAGCGAGAGGGATGGTTTCCATGGCGCGCAGTGTAAGGCAAGCGGGCCGCTCATGGTCGACCCTTGATCGGTGACCAGGCGCTTGCCTGGCAAGGATCGATGTCCGTCTGTGCGGTCTGGCCAGAAGACGGTAACGGCCACAGCGCAGCCAGGGCCGTGACGGGGAGAAGCACTTCAGGGGGGCGTTCGACCAACTGGCTCAGGATGTAGGCGGCCGCTTCGTCTGCCGATCCTGGTGCGGCCGGAAAGTCTGCCAGGCTCCCAAGCGCGCTATCGAAGTCCGGGCGAACGAGCGTTAGGTCGATGTTTTCGGAGGCGCGAGCCGATTCGAATAGATAACGCATTGCCCCGTTGCTGCCCTCGGTGTGGGACGCCGGCAGGTAAGTTGCCGGGCTGATGATTCCCACCAGCAGGGGCGCGATGCCGGCACGCAGCAATGGTGAGGCTGTCTCGATGCAAAGGCTTGCGACCAACAGGTTGCTGCGCACAATGTGTTCGATAAGAGAAGCGTCGGGGAGATGACTGTCGACGTACTCGGTGGTGCCGGCGTTCAGGATCAACGTGTCCAGGGCCCCCCACTGCTGGGCGATCCGATCAGTGATGTCGCGTACTGTCTGGTCGTCGGTCAAGTCGCCAGGCATCGTCAGTACCTGACCTGGATAACGTGCCGAGAGCGCTTCGCAGGATTGAACCGAGCGTGAACTGATGGCCAGATTCGCTCCGGTTTCGAGTATCGCCTGGGCCAGCGAAGCGCCGACGCCGTTACCCGCGCCCGTCAGCCAATATCGCCGTGGTGGTCTCAGACCCATTCCATACTCCTTTCATAGAGGCGGCGCATCGCGGTTGGTGAGAGACGTCCACGGCGAAGCCTGTTGACTATATCTCGCATGACTGGGCCTACACCTGGGTATCGACAATTTCATGTTCGCTGATCGCCCGGCTTTTCAGTCATGGCTGTTGTCGCGCTGGCAGATTCCTGAAAGCCCCCAGCGCCCGTTCCCGGGATTGGCTGAGATTGACGATCGGAGCTGGGTAGCCCGTCCTATCAAACAATCCGCCCAATGGGTTATGGACCTGTTGCTGATCGAGATCGTTCAGCTCAGGTAACCAGCGTTTAATAAAACGCCCTTCACGGTCGAATTTTTCCGATTGGCTCAATGGGTTGAAGATGCGAAACCAGGGCGCCGAGTCGGTGCCGGTGGAGGCGCTCCATTGCCAGCCACCGTTATTGGCGGCCAGGTCTCCGTCGATCAGGTGCTGCATGAAAAAGCGCTCGCCTTCGCGCCAGTCGATCAGCAGGTTCTTGGTGAGAAACATTGCGACGACCATTCGTAAACGGTTGTGCATCCATCCTGTTTCCAGCAATTGACGCATGGCTGCATCGATAATCGGCAAGCCGGTGCGTGCCTGCTTCCAGGCTGTCAGCTCTTCAGGCGCATTGCGCCAGGCCAGGGCTTCGGTTTCCGGGCGGAACGCGCGATGGCGGGACACACGGGGAAAGCCCACCAGAATGTGTTTATAGAACTCACGCCAGAGCAATTCATTGATCCAGGTCACGGTTCCGACGCTTCCACTCTCGAATTCGCCCTGGTTGGCCTGCAATGCGGCGTGCAGGCACTGGCGCGGCGAAACCACGCCAGCCACCAGGTAAGCTGAAAGCTGGCTGGTACCGGGCCTGGCGGGGAAGTCCCGTTCGCTTTGGTAGACGTCCAGGTGTTGATCGACAAAGGTGTCGAGGCGGCGCCGGGCTTCGTTTTCACCGGCGGGCCAGAGGGCGCGCAGGGATTCACCGGGAGGAGCAAAGCCTTCCACCTGCGTTGGCACCGGGTCGCGGCGGATAGCGGTCGGCGCCTGCCGGGACGGTGCGCGGATCAGCTTCGGCAGTGAACGGTGCAGGCGGCTGTAGCAGACTTTGCGAAATTGGCTGAACACCTGGAAATAACTGCCGGTCCGGGTCAGTACGCTGCCGGGCTTGAACAGCAACTGGTCGAGGTAGCTATGAAAATCGATGCCCTGGGCTTTCAGGCTCCGGGCTGTCTCGGCGTCGCGCCGGGCTTCATTCACTCCATATTCTTCGTTGACATGAACCGCGTCGATGCTCAATTCCCGGCACAGCGTGAGCAGTACCGACGGAGCCTGATCCCAGTGCGGCGCGTGACGGATCAGCAAGGGGATGTTCAGTTCGTTCAAGGCCGCGCTCAACGAGGCCAGGTTGCGCAGCCAGAAATCGATTTTGCACGGCGCATCATCATGGGCGCGCCATTGCTCAGGACTCGTCAGGTACACTGCCACGCAAGGCCCCCGCGCCGCGGCTGCGGCCAGCGCAGTATTGTCGTTCAGACGCAGGTCGCTGCGCAGCCAGATCAGTTGCATGGTTTTTTCCATCTCAAAGGAGTGCTCTGCGACTCAGCTCGCGATAAGCCGATAAAGGGTCTTCAGCCCAGGTGATGCCCTTCATCGAGACGCCGGTGGATAATCTGGCGTGATGGATCGACGCGGCGGTGCCGGCAATGATGATCGGGCAGTCAATGCCATTCAGCAGCCTGGGCAGTTGCGACAGGTTCAGGGCGTGGCTGGAATACAACAGCACGCCGCGGGCCTTGAGGCGTTCGACCGCCAAGGCCAGTTCGCCTGCCGGTATCGGCGAATCGAAGACTTCCACTGGGCAATCGGCGCTGCTCGCCAACCAGGCGGTGAGCCACAAGCCGGGTTCCAGGGGAACGTCCGAATGGTTGACCAGCAGCAACGGCGCGCCACGCAACTGACGGTTGTTGTGGTAGATCCGACTGCCGAATTTGCTGCGCAGCCAGGAGTACAGGAACACCCGCTCCACCTGTGCGCCGAACTGGCCCTGCCAGCGCGATTGCAGCTCCTCCAGCAAGGGCAACAGCAACTGTTCGCACACCGTCCCGGGTGGGTATAAACCCATGGCCTGATTGACCAGGTCATCGACCTGACGCTCGGCCAATTGCGTCACTGCCAGCGCGAGAGCGTGACGCTGGCGCTGCCAATCGCTGTCCAGCGGTTCGGTGGGCGGTTGCGGTGTGTCGAGCAAGGGTTTGATCTTGCTGACCGTCACGCCCCGGTCGATCCAGGTGAGAATACTCAGGATCCGCTGTACATGTTCGGTGCTGAACAACCGGTGACCCTTGGGCGTGCGCAATGGCACGATCAGGCCATAACGGCGTTCCCAGGCTCGCAACGTCACGGCGTTGACACCGGTTCGCCGCGCCACTTCGCGTATGGGAAGCCAACCGTCCGCCAGGGCCTTGGCGAAATCGGCGCCCAGGTCTTCGCGAGCGCTGGAGTCTATATCGCCTTTCATCAGATGGCGTTCCGCAAACTGAGGTTTTCCGGGTGCGGTTGCAGGTAGACCTGTTGCGCCAGATAGGGATCGGGATGCTGGCGAAGGTGATGTTTGAGCAAGGTCAGCGGCACGACCAGCGGTACGATGCCGAGGCGGTACTGGGCGATGAGATGCTGAACCTCCCGTTTGTCCTCGGCGTCGATGGCGCGTTTGAGGTAACCGCTCAGGTGCTGCAACACATTGCTGTGGGTGCGGCGGGTGGCGCACTTTTTCAAGGCGGCCATCAGTGCGCTGAAATATCGCGGGCCCAGCTCGTTGGGGTCAGTCTTGCCCATGTTCCCCAACAGGTTGCCCAGGACTTTGTATTGCACGGGGTTGTGAGCCATCAGCAGGTACTTGTAGTGCGAGTGGAACGCGATCAGGCCACGCCGGGTCAGGCCCTTGCGGCGCAGCGACTGCCAGGCGGCGTAGGCGAATACCCGGGTCAGGAAGTTTTCCCGCAGCACCGGGTCGTTGAGGCGGCCGTCTTCTTCCACCGGCAGGTCCGGGTGGAGGTCGCAGAATGCCTGGGCGTAGACGCCACGTCCGCCACCTGGCTGCGACGCGCCGTTATGGTCGTAGACCTTGACCCGCTCCAGCCCGCATGACGGCGATTTCTGCATGAAGATGTAGCCGCAGATGTCGTCCAGTTCCGCGGCCATTTGCCGAGCGTAATTGACCAAGGGGCGGGTTACGTTGAGGCCTTGTGTCACTGTGCCGACCACTTCGGGGTGTTCGGGATTGCCTACCAAACGGATCGGCTCTCTTGGAATGCCCAGGCCAATGGCGACTTCCGGGCAGACCGGCGCGAAGTCGAAATGCTCCGCTAGGAGACGGCTGCACAGCTGCGATTGCTTGTGCCCGCCGTTGAAGCGAACTTCCGCGCCCATCAGGCAAGCGCTGACGGCGATTTTCGGGCGGATAGCGACTGAGTCGGACATGCGGACCTCTGGCGTATAAACTTGTACAAAATGTTATTGTTTGTACAATTTTATTCATCATAGATCCATGGCTGTACAAGTCAACCCGGTTTGCAGGTGAGGGAAGCTGCTGGCGTTATTCACGGGCAGGCTGCCGTCTCGTTCGACAGCAGCGGGTGGCGCAGGGTGACGCAATCTACTGCAGGCTGGCGTGCAAGCGCCGCGCGGCTTCCTGGCCGCTGAGCCAGGCACCTTCGACCCGGCCGGACAGGCACCAATCGCCACAGACATACAGGCCCAGGTCAGCATCGGCCAGGGCGCCCCACTCATGATTGCCGGCAGGACGGGCGTAGAGCCAGCGATGGGCCACGCTGAAGCTGGGGGCGGGCATGGCGCTGTGCAGCAGTTCGGCGAAAGCACCATGCAGATGTTCGATCACCGCTTCCTTGGATAGGTCGATGTGCTGTCGGCTCCAGTCGCTGGTGGCGTGCAATACCCAAGTGTCGAGCGTGCTGTCGCGTCCCGGCTTGCTGCGGTTACGGGCCAGCCAGTCGAGGGGGCTGTCCTGCACGAAGCAACCTTCCATGGGGGTGTCCAATGCCTGTTCGAAGGCCAGGGCCACGGCCCAGGTCGGGTCCATCTTCACGCCGGCCGCCACCCCGGCCAGTTTCGGCACGGCCGCCAGCAATGCAGTGGCCTGGGGCGCGGGCGTGGCAATGACGACCTGGCCGAAGGGACCATGGGTGAAGCCTTCCGCGTCCTGCAAGTGCCAGTGTTCCTGGCCGCGGTAGACCTCGGTGATCCGGCAGGAGAACTGCACATGCAACTTGCCGAGCAGGGCGCGGGTGATGGCGCTCATGCGCGGGGTGCCGACCCAGCGGGTCTGTTCGTCCGGGGAAGGGGTCAGTTGTCCGTCCTGGAAGTTGTAGAGTTGCGGGTTCCATTCCGCCGCCCAGCCGTTGGCCTGCCAACGCTGGACTTCGGTGACGAAGCGGCGATCACGGGCGGTGAAATATTGCGCGCCCATGTCCAGGGTGCCAGCGTCGCTGCGTTTGCTGGACATGCGTCCGCCGCTGCCGTGGCTTTTATCGAAGAGTTGAACGACATGCCCGGCCTCCGTCAGGGCCTGGGCGGCTGAGAGTCCGGCGATGCCGGTACCGATGATTGCGATGGGTACAGTCATGGGGGCCTCGTTTATCTTTCTGTAAAGGCTGCGCCGTCGCGTAAACCTGTACAATTTGGGTTTTTGGTATAAGTTTTACCGTTCGCATTTGAACAGGTTGACCTATTGTTAAACACAGACCCTGTCCGATACGAAAAATCCCTGCTTATAAAAATAGACTAATGGGCCAGGTAAAACGCGCTGCGAGGAACATCTCATGCACATATTGCTGACCGGCGGTACTGGTTTGATCGGACGTCAGCTCTGCCGTCTCTGGTCGAGGCAGGGACATCGCCTGACGGTATGGAGTCGCCGAGCCGAAGAGGTGGCCAACATCTGCGGGGCGCAGGTGCGCGGAGTCGCCAGGCTCGATGAGATCGACGAGCCGGTGGACGCGGTGGTCAACCTCGCCGGGGCGCCGATTGCTGATCGGCCCTGGACCCATAAGCGCAAGATGCTGCTGTGGAGCAGTCGCGTCACCCTGACCGAGGTTTTGCTGGCGTGGCTGGAGCGCTGCGAGCGCAAACCCGCCGTGTTGATTTCAGGTTCCGCCGTGGGCTGGTATGGCGACGGTGGTGAACGGGAGTTGACCGAGGAGTCGGGGCCGGTCAGCGAGGATTTCGCCAGCCAATTGTGCATCGCCTGGGAAGAAACCGCGCAGCGGGCCGAGGCCATGGGCATACGCGTGGTGCTGGTTCGCACCGGCCTGGTCCTGTCCGCCGAGGGCGGCTTTTTGTCGCGGCTGCTATTGCCCTTCAAACTGGCGCTGGGTGGGCGTATCGGCAATGGGCGGCAATGGATGCCATGGGTCCACATCGATGATCAAATCGCCCTGATTGATTTTCTTCTGCACCGCGATGACGCCAGCGGTCCTTATAATGCCTGCGCGCCGAACCCGGTGCGTAACCGCGATTTCGCCAAGGCCCTGGGGCACGTATTGAATCGGCCCGCCGTGATGCCTATGCCGGAGCTGGTATTGAAAGTCGCATTGGGGGAATTGTCACTGCTGTTGCTGGGCGGCCAGCGTGCCACGCCGGCCCGGTTACAGGCGGCGGGTTTCACTTTCCGGTTCACGGATTTGCCTGCGGCACTGGACGACTTGTCCGGCCGCTTTTGAAATAGGACGTTGCATGACCGATCACGCGTTGCTTCTGGTGAATCTGGGTTCGCCTGCCTCCACTTCGGTGGCCGATGTTCGCCGCTACCTCAATCAATTCCTGATGGACCCTTACGTCATCGACTTGCCATGGGCGGTGCGGCGTTTGCTGGTGTCGCTGATCCTGATCAAGCGCCCTGAGCAATCGGCCCACGCCTACGCCTCGATCTGGTGGGAGGAAGGTTCGCCGCTGGTGGTGCTCAGCCGTCGACTGCAGCAGGCCATGACCGCCCAATGGACCCAAGGGCCGGTGGAATTGGCGATGCGTTACGGCGAGCCGTCCATTGAGTCGGCGCTGGTGCGCCTGGCGAGCCAGGGGCACAAGAAGATCACCCTGGCGCCGTTGTATCCGCAGTTCGCTGACAGCACCGTTACCACCGTGGTCGAAGAGGCCAAGCGGGTCGTGCGGGAAAAGAAGCTCGACGTGCAGTTCTCGATTCTCCAGCCGTTCTACGATCAGCCGGAATACCTCGACGCTCTGGTTGCCAGCGCCAGGCCGTATCTGATGCAGGATTACGACCACCTGCTGTTGAGTTTCCACGGCTTGCCGGAGCGGCACCTGACCAAGCTCGACCCGACCGGGTTTCATTGTTTCAAGGATGCCGACTGCTGCAAGAACGCGCCGCCGGAGGTCATTGCGACGTGCTACCGCGCCCAGTGCATTCGCACCGCCGAACTCTTCGCCCGGCAGATGGGGCTCAAGGACGGTCAGTGGTCGGTGTCGTTCCAGTCCCGACTCGGCCGCGCCAAGTGGATCGAGCCCTATACCGAAGTGCGCCTGGAAGAATTGGCCAAAAGCGGGGTCAAGAAGGTGATGGTGATGTGCCCGGCGTTCGTGGCCGACTGCATCGAAACCCTGGAAGAAATCGGTGACCGCGGGCGCGAGCAGTTCCGCGAGGCGGGGGGAGAGGAGTTGGTGCTGGTGCCGTGCTTGAATGATCAGCCGCAGTGGGCTGAGGCGTTGAGCAGGTTGTGCGAACGGGCGCCGATCGCGTTGTAACATTCACGGGCCCTATCGCGAGCAGGCTCGCTCCCACATGGGGTGGGTTGTGTACACAGATTTTGTGACCAACCGAGATCCATTGTGGGAGCGAGCCTGCTCGCGATGGGGACTTGTCAGGCAACACAAATGCTAGAGCAGCGGCTCATCCGCCTTCTTCTGCTTCCAACCGTCATTACCCGGCAGCAGCAGGTTCAGCCCGATCGCCACCACCGCGCACAGCGCGATGCCTTTGAGACCGAAGTCATCCGGACCGGTGCCGGTCCCCACCAGCACACCGCCGATGCCGAACACCAGCGTCACCGAAACGATCACCAGGTTGCGTGCTTCGCCCAGGTCGATCTTGTGACGGATCAGGGTGTTCATGCCCACCGCCGCAATCGAACCGAACAACAGGCACAGGATCCCGCCCATGACCGGTACCGGGATGCTTTGCAGTAACGCGCCGAACTTGCCGATGAAAGCCAGCGCGATGGCGAAGATCGCCGCCCAGGTCATGATTTTCGGGTTGTAGTTCTTGGTCAGCATCACCGCGCCGGTGACTTCGGCATAGGTAGTGTTGGGCGGACCGCCAAACAGACCGGCTGCAGTGGTGGCAATGCCGTCACCGAGCAGGGTCCGATGCAGGCCGGGCTTTTTCAGGTAGTCGCGACCGGTCACGCTGCCCACGGCAATCACCCCGCCAATGTGTTCGATGGCCGGCGCCAGGGCCACCGGCACGATGAACAGGATCGCCTGCCAGTTGAACGCGGGGGCGGTGAAGGCCGGCAGCGCGAACCACGGTGCGGCGGCGATTTTGGCGGTGTCCACCACGCCGAAGAAAAACGCCATGGCGAAGCCCACCAGCACGCCGGAGATGATCGGCACCAGACGGAAGATACCTTTGCCGAACACCGCGACGATCAGCGTGGTGAGCAGGGCCGGCATCGAGATCATCATCGCGGTCTGGTAGTGAATCAGCTCGGTGCCGTCGCCGGCCTTGCCCATTGCCATGTTCGCGGCAATCGGCGCCATCGCCAGGCCGATGGAAATGATCACCGGACCGATGACCACTGGCGGCAGCAGCCGGTCGATGAAACCGGTGCCCTTGATCTTCACGGCCAGGCCCAGGAAGGTATAGACGAAACCGGCCGCCATCACGCCGCCCATGGTCGCCGCGAGGCCGAACTGGCCCTTGGCGAGAATGATCGGGGTGATGAAGGCAAAGCTCGACGCCAGGAACACCGGCACCTGCCGCCCGGTGACGATCTGGAACAGGATCGTCCCCAAGCCTGCGGTGAACAGCGCGACGTTCGGGTCCAGCCCGGTGATCAACGGCATCAGCACCAGCGCGCCGAAGGCGACGAACAGCATCTGTGCGCCGGACAGCACCTGGCGCCAGAGCGGATCGTTGAACTCGTCCTGCATGCTCAGGCGTCCTTCTGCTTGGTGCCGAAGATCTTGTCGCCGGCATCGCCCAGGCCCGGGATGATGTAGCCGTGCTCGTTGAGTTTCTGGTCGATGGAGGCGGTGTAGATGGTCACGTCCGGGTGAGCGTCCTGGACCACCTTGATGCCTTCGGGGGCGGCAACCAGGACCATGGCGCGGATGTCGCGGCAACCGGCCTTTTTCAGCAGGTCGATGGTGGCGACCATGGAACCGCCGGTGGCGAGCATCGGGTCGATGATCATGGCCAGGCGTTCGTCGATTTCCGGCACCAGTTTTTCCAGGTAGGTGTGGGCCTGCAGCGTTTCTTCGTTGCGAGCCACGCCCACGGCGCTGACCTTGGCACCCGGGATCAGGCTCAGCACGCCCTCGAGCATGCCGATGCCGGCGCGCAGGATCGGTACCACGGTGATCTTCTTGCCAGCGATTTTCTCCACCTGGACCGCACCGGCCCAGCCGTCGATCTCGTAGGATTCCAGCGGCAGGTCTTTGGTGGCTTCATAGGTGAGCAGCGCACCGACTTCCTGGGCGAGCTCGCGGAAGTTCTTCGTGCTGATATCGGCGCGACGCATCAGGCCGAGTTTGTGTCTGATCAGCGGATGGCGGATCTCGAGGATGGGCATGGGGAAGGCTCCGGCGGCGGGCAAAAAAACCGGGCTAGATTAATCTATCCCGATGGCTTGTCCTATAGACAATACAGAACGTTAGTCCACAAACCCTTGATCTGGCCGGGCGGGATGCGTACCTTTGCCCGCTTTTCCGAACCTGCACCCCTGGAGAGCAACATGTCCGCTGATCTCGAGCATATCCGTCAAATCATGGCGGAGGCTGATTGCCTGTACACCGAAGCCGAAGTCGAAGCAGCCATTGCCCGGGTCGGTGCGCAGATCAACGACCAACTGGCCGACTCCAACCCGGTGGTGTTCTGTGTCATGAACGGCGGGCTGATCTTCTCCGGCAAGCTGCTGACCTACCTGAACTTCCCGTTGGAGGCGTCGTACCTGCATGCCACCCGTTATCGCAACGAAACCAGCGGCGGCGACCTGTTCTGGAAAGCCAAGCCGGAAGTCTCGTTCATCGACCGTGACGTGCTGATCATCGACGACATCCTCGACGAGGGGCACACCCTGGGCGCGATCATCGACTTCTGCCGGCATGCCGGCGCCCGCGCCGTGCACACCGCAGTGCTGATCGACAAGGACCACGACCGCAAGGCCCGTCCCGACCTGAAGGCTGATTTCGTCGGCCTGCCCTGCATCGACCGCTACATCTTCGGTTATGGCATGGACTACAAAGGTTACTGGCGCAACGCCAACGGCATTTTCGCCGTCAAGGGCATGTGATCGAATGACTCGCCCGGGTTTCCTGGACCAAACGCTGTTCGATGAGCTGGCCGAGAAGGCTGCCGATAGCCCTCGCGGGCGGCAGCACCACAACTTCCATCAGATGGACGAACCCTGTCATCGGATGGCGGTGGGGTTGCAACCGTCCACGTACATTCCGCCCCATCGTCACCTCGGTGCCGACAGGGCAGAAACCCTGCTGGTGCTAAGGGGACGTCTCGGTGTGTTGATCTTTGACGACGCCGGTGCGGTGATGGACAAGCGCATTCTCCAGGCCGGTGGTGATTGCCTCGGCGTCGACCTGCCGGCCGGGATGTATCACGGCCTGGTGGTACTGGAAGCCGACAGCCTGATGTTCGAGTGCAAGGCCGGTCCTTACCGGCCCGTGGGCGAAGGCGAGCTGGCCCACTGGGCGCCCCGCGAGGGCGAGGCGGGTGTAGCTGAGTACCACGCCTGGATGCGTGCGCAGTTCGACTGAGCGCCGAACAGGCTATTTTGTGGGAGCAAAGCTTGCTCGCGAAACAGGCGCCTCGGTTTCGAATGCAGACCGCGTCAGCTTCATCGCGGGCAAGCCTTGCTCTCACAAGCCGCCAGCCAATGCTCACTCTTGATCCGCGCCTGCTCCAGAGTCTGCACATACGCCAGTTGGCGCTGCTCGCGATGGATGCCGGCGCGGCGCAGCTTCAGGCGCACTCGCGGCGCGGTCGCTACCAGGATCAGGCCGATACCGTGCTTGCGGTAGTCCTTCAGGATATTTTCAAACGCAGCCAGTGCCGTCATGTCCAGCATCGGTACGGCGCTCATTTCCACCACCACGACGCGGACTCCCGGATCGAACCTGCGCAGTACATCCAGGGCCTTTTCTGCCGCACCGAAGAACAGCGGGCCGCGAATCCCGTAGCAACGCACATGCTCCGGCATGTCCAGCAACGCTTGATGAAAGTGCCGCGGCAGTTCGGCGCTGTCGGTCAGCTCGCTCATACGCTTGACGAACAGCCCGGCCGCCAGCAGCAGGCCGACGGAGACGGCCAGGACCATGTCGAACAGCACCGTCAGGCCCAGACAGGTCAGCAGCACCAGCACATCGCTGCGCGGGGCGATGCGCAAGGTGTGCAGCACGTGCCCGGCTTCGCTCATGTTCCAGGCGACCATTACCAGCAGCGCCGCCAGCGCGGCCATGGGCAGATAGCTGAACAGCGGCGCCAACAACACAATCGCCGCCAGTACCACGAGGCTGTGGATGATCGATGCCAAGGGCGAAGACGCACCGCTACGCACGTTGGTGGCGCTGCGGGCAATCGCGGCGGTGGCGGTGATGCCGCCGAACAGTGGCGCCACCAGGTTACCCAGGCCCTGGCCCATCAGCTCTGCGTTGGGATCGTGCCTGCTGCCGGTCATGCCGTCTGCCACCACGGCGCACAACAGCGACTCGATGGCGCCGAGCATGGCGATGGCGAAGGCGGGTGCCAGCAGCTGTCGGATCAGGTCGTAGGACAGCACCAACGGACGACCCTGGCTGTCAGGAAGATTCCAGGGCCAGTCGAAGCTCGGCAGGAACGGTGGAATCCCGGGGTGGCTGACGCCATTGACCACATAGCTGAAGCGTTCCCCCAGCGTCGCCACCGGCCACCCGCCGCGCTCCAGTGCCAGCCCCAGCAGTGCCCCGACCAGCAGGGCGACCAGATGGCCTGGCACCCGCGGTACCCAGCGCGGCCAGACGATCAAGACCGCCAGGCACGTGGCACCGATGAGGCTGTCACCGAGGTGGGCGCCCGGCAGTGCCACGATCAGCTCGCCCAGTTGTTCAATGTAGTGGCGGGCCTGGCCGGCAGTCGTCAGGCCCAATAGATCCTTCAGTTGCAGGGTGGCGATGACCACGCCGATGCCGGCAGTGAAACCGAGGATCACGGGATAGGGGATGTACTGGATCAACCGCCCGGCGCGCATCAATCCCAAAGCGATCAGAATCAGCCCAGCCAGCATCGTGCACAATAGCAGGCCGCCTAGCCCGTACTGCTGGGTGATGGGCAGCAGGATCACCACGAATGCCGCCGTCGGCCCGCTCACGTTGAAACGCGAACCACCGGTCAGGGCGATCAGCGGTGCGGCCACCAGCACCGTGTACAAGCCGTGCTGCGGCGGCACGCCCACCGCGATTGCCAAGGCCATCGCCAGGGGGATGGCGATGATCCCGACCGTCAGCCCGGCCACCAGGTCGCCCCGCAGGCGTTCAAGGGTATAACCGGCCCGCCAGCTTTGACGCCAGGCGGCGAATAGAGGTGGCGCGGAGAAGGACATGGGTACTCCTCAAAAGGAATGGGCAAAAAATACCGAGTTCCCTGTGGTGAGGGACAGGATGATGGCCCTTTGAGTATGCCTCCTGCGGCGTCCCCCGGTGTTGACCTGGATCGTTTATTTTTACTGGCCATGCTCATGCTAGAGTGCGAGGCCAAGATCCCGGAGCCTGTCATGATTGTATCGATCCGCCGCCGTGCCGCCTTGCTTCTGATTTCCAGCCTGCCGCTGGTGGCCGTTGCCGCGCCGATGCACAGCCAGTTCCTGCCACCCGACGACCTGACGGTACGCCAGGAACAGCCCGAACAGCAGCAACTGCTGCAAGTCACCGAGTACTCGGTGGTACTGGGCAATCAGCGTCAGTCCAACCAGCAGCCGATACCGGTGACTTCGCCGTTGCTGGTGCGCCTCAAGGGCAAGCCCTTGAACAAGGGCGCCACCATCAATCAGGTGATCCTCAACTTCGATGGCGAAAGCAAGAGCCTGAAGAAGCCGGTCTTCGACGAGGCGAGCAAGACCCTGACCCTGTCTTATCCACAGGCGCATTATCGGGCGGTCATCGATCTGCTGCGCAACGACACGGTGTACGTGCAGTTCCTCAGCTATGCCAACGGCCACGTCTGGGCCGATCTGCACACCGGAGCGGTACACCCGCGTTGAGCGCCGGGGCCTGCCGGGGGTAAACTGCCAGCCCCGTGAACTGTGCGAGTTGGAGCCGGCAATGCGTAAAGACAAGAAACAAGTGATTGGTGACGAGATTGGCGATGAACAGATCAAGCTGTTCCTCAATTTCGAACCGGCCGATGCCATCTCGCCGTCGTTGCACAAACTGATCAAGGGTTACCGTGGCCTGCGGGTCGATGATTTCGAGCGTTTCCTGACCTTCTTCGTCGAAGCCGGCTATGACCTCAATGGCAAGGATGAACACGGTAACGATTTTGTTGCGTTGATCCAGGATCAGCGTAATGCCGAGGAATACATCGAGTTGTTCAAAAAGGCGCGCGGTTGAGCAGGTCAGCGCGGATTTGACGCCTTTCGGGGCGTTTGATCACCTTCCTTTGGTTTTCTAGTAGTCCTTTTAAGAAATGTCCGAAAGGTTATGTCACCATTCGGACTGTTCTGTTTTAGTTAGACTTCCATTACTTTTGCGTTGGGACCGGATGGTTTCAATTCAATCGCTTTAATGGAGCTGTATTCATCATGGAAGATAAAAGTAAATGTATTGCTGGGGCGTTGTTGGCCTTGCTCGGTTGCCTGGCAAGTTCGGTTTCCAATGCATTCGATGAGATCGTCAATGTGGAAATTTTCAACGCAACGTCGGCAACGATTGTTCCTGGCAGCGACTTCACCTGGACCCAGGACCCGGCCAATGCAGGCCATGGCTTTTCGGTAAGTCCCGGCGCGAGTCAGGAACTGACCTATTACCTGCCACAGTCGCGCGCCGAGCGGGAGTCTTTTACCTACACCCAAGGCAGTCGCAAGTGCCATTTCAGTTTCGGACACATCGCCAAAGCTCCGGTGAGTGATGAGCAAACAATGCCTTATCGCCGTTGGGTTGATGCACAACCCAAGGATTTCTGTGTCGCAGAGTTGTTTGAGATTGATGATGACGACGATTACGTTCGTCATGGCGGAACACACATCAAGTTCAGCATGAAATAAACGCGGAAAATAAAAAGCCTCCATCAGTTGGAGGCTTTTTATTTATAACGAGACAGTATCAGGCGTAACTTTGAGCCTTGCTGTCTTCGACCAGTTCCAGCGCGATGTTGTTCTGCGCGTTGATCTTGCGATACAACGCCGCGTCGGTTTCCAGCACTTTTTCCCGGGCCGGGAAAATTTCCGCGAGCTTGGCCGCCCACTCTCCCTTGGCCTTGTCCGGGAAGCAGCGCTCGATCAGGTCCAGCATGATCGACACGGTCACCGAAGCGCCTGGCGATGCGCCAAGCAGGGCGGCGAGGGTGCCGTCCTTGGCTGCTACCAGTTCGGTACCGAACTGCAGGACACCACCTTTCTTCGGGTCTTTCTTGATGATCTGCACCCGTTGGCCGGCCACTTCCAGGCGCCAGTCCTCGGCTTTCGCTTCGGGGTAGAAGCGACGCAGGGATTCCAGACGCTGCTCCATGGACTGCATCACTTCACTGATCAGGTATTTGGTCAGGTCCATGTTGTCCCGGGCTACCGCCAGCATCGGGCCGATGTTGCCGGCGCGTACCGACAGCGGCAGGTCCATGATCGAACCGTGCTTGAGGAACTTGGTGGTGAAACCGGCATAGGGTCCGAACAGCAGGGATTTCTTGCCGTCGACCACGCGGGTATCCAGGTGCGGCACCGACATCGGCGGCGAGCCTACGGCAGCCTGGCTGTAAACCTTGGCCTGGTGGTGCTTGACCACTTCCGGGTTGTCGCAACGCAGCCATTGGCCACTGACCGGGAAGCCGCCGAAGCCCTTGCTTTCCTCGATGCCTGAGGCTTGCAGCAATGGCAACGCCGCGCCACCGGCACCCAGGAAGACGAATTTGGCATCGACGTCGCGGCTGCTGCCGGAGTTGACGTCCTTGATGCTCACGGTCCAGCCGTTGCCGTTGCGCTTGAGCCCGGTGACGCGCTTGCAGTACTTGACCTGGGTGCCTGGCGCGCTGGTCAGATGCTTGAGCAGTTGGTTGGTCAGGGCGCCGAAGTTGACGTCGGTGCCGTTCATGACCCGGGTGGCGGCGATGACTTCATCGGCCGGACGCCCCGGCATCATCAGCGGCATCCACTCGGCCATCTTGCCTTTGTCTTCGGTGTATTCCATGTTGGCGAAAGCGTGATGCTGGCTCAGCAGCTCGAAGCGCTTCTTCAGGAACGACACGCCTTTTTCGCCCTGCACGAAGCTCAGGTGCGGCACCGGCGCGATAAAGGACTTGGAGGAGCCGAACGTGCTTTTCTGGGTCAGGTACGTCCAGAACTGCTTCGACACCTCGAACTGGGTGTTGATGTGCACGGCTTTCTTGATGTCGACACTGCCATCGGCCGCCTGCGGCGTGTAGTTCAGCTCACACAGCCCGGCGTGGCCTGTACCGGCGTTGTTCCAGGGGTTGGAACTCTCCGCGGCACCGGAATCCATCAGCTCGACGACTTCCAGCGAAATCGCGGGGTCGAGCTCCTTGAGCAGCACGGCCAGGGTGGCACTCATGATGCCGGCCCCTACCAGAACTACATCGACTGCTTCGTTATGCGCCATTTAACGCGTCTCCAAAATCTGCAGCACCAAATTGTCGGCATAGCGGCCAGGAGTGGCGGGGCAGGTCGGTTGCGCCCCAGGTACCCATGGCCAGGATCGCCATGTCCGAATCTTCGCAATTTTTTGCAACTGCTACGGATGCATGCAGCCTGGCCTCAAGAGTCACATGAACTCATTTAAGCGCCGGGCACACAATTCGACTTATGGCCGAGACATCCGTTCGTGCAACCAAATCCGTAGCGGACAGGCTTCAGGCGCCGGTTCTTGAGCGATATCCGGTCCTGTGTCGTTGGGCTGTTTCAGACGCCAATGGTGCTTGTTCAGACGCAAAACTTTTCATTTGCTCGCCACACTCTTGTGAAGTTGTGAAAACCCGTTTTTTCACGCTCTTTTGAAGACGTGAACCTCAAAAAGGGCTGTCCCAGCCAGGCACCGTGTCCGGATTGTTTGCCCCATGCAGTACATGACAGGCAAAACGGGCAGACAGCTCAGTGACCGAGCGTAATGACAGCTCTGCAGATTCGCGAAAAGTGGTGATTGGCCCGGAAACAGCGGGCGCGCCAGCTTCACTCGATCTGTGTGGGCGGCTCTCTGTGGGCGGTGCGGGGTGCCAATACAAGCGCATCAGCGGCGTTGCGAGGCCCGATCAGGAGACGTCCTTATAATCGGGGGGAGATTGTAACGAAGAAACGCAGGAAAATGGTCGTGTTTAATGACTTTTATTAGCCATTCGGTCAGATGGCTAACAACTGGCGGCTGCGCGCGCGACTGCGAAGCGGCTGTACGCGGGCGCTGGCGGGTAAAGGCTGATTCAGCCAGTTGAGACGGATTTCTTCGATTTCCACCCAGCCTTCGCCCATGGGTTGCAGGCTGCATTGTTTGAACGCCTGGCAACGGCCGTTGCGATCCAGCAGGGCAAAGCTGCGATGCTGTGGGCGTGGCGTGAACAAGGAGACGAGAAGACGCATGGTCGGATTTCCGTGTCGGGGGACTTATGAGCAGCCTGACAGCGAGCCATGACATGCCGGTGTAAGGACCGTGACAATGGAATGACAGGAACCGGCATTGGCGGTACATGTCTGAAATTTCAGTATTCATTCGGCTGGTTCGCCGCGCTGGCGCACCGCTATACTGCGGGTCTGTCAGTGCCCGATTCTGGAGAGAAGCGCATGTTGCAACGCCTGTTGTTCGGTTTGATCGCTGTGACCAGTCTGACCCTTGTCGGCTGCGCCCACAGCCCGCAACAACTTAACCCGGAACCCAAGCTCAACGCCCAGCTGGCGCCTGTGGGCCATGGCCAACCGGTGGTGGTACGGGTGGTGGACGGCCGTCCGTCGCCGACGCTCGGCACCCGTGGCGGTCTGTACCCGGAAACCAGCGTCATCACGGTACAGGGTGCGCAGATCCTGCCCAAGCTGCAGGCCCAGGCTGAAGCCGCCGTGCGTCTGCTGGGGTTCACCCCGACCGCGAACGCAATGAATGCTCCGCAACTGACCGTTACCCTGGCCGAACTCAAGTATCAGTCGCCTAAGGAAGGCATGTACGTGACCGAAGCCACCATCGGCGCGACCTTCCGTTCCGATGTGCAGAATGCCAGCCGCCGTTACAGCGGCCGTTACGGTGCTTCCCTGGATCAGCGTTTCGGCATGGCGCCCAACCAGGACACCAATACCAAGCTGGTCAGCGACGTGTTGAGCGATGCCCTGACCCGGCTGTTCAAGGACCCGACCATCGGCCAGGTACTGGCTGAGTAAGATCCGGGCCTGACCCCCCACCTGTGGGAGCGAGCCTGCTCGCGATAGCGGTTTATCAGTCACATTGATTTCAGATGTGATGCCGCTATCGCGAGCAGGCTCGCTCCCACAGGTTTTTTTTTGCGCGATTTCCTAGGCGGCCTGTGAATACAGTTCCAGCACACTGATGCCTGTCAGCAGATCTGTCTCCGGCAGGTCGGCATGTTGATGGCCACCGAGGGCGCAATACACCAGCCAATGTGGGTCCTGTACGTTGAAGGACAGGCTGCCGACGAGATTCTGCTGTTCGTCGCTTGGGGTGATGAGGTAGAGGCGATCCTGGTTTTCGGCGTGAAGCATGACGGGGTCCGTGCAGGTTTGGAGGGCGACAGGGTGGCTTATCCAGATGACCAAACCGTGACGGAGAACATAAATCCATAGCTCAGCCCGCAGCAACGAAGCTCTGGGCAAGCCTTGCTCCCACAGGTCGGAAAAAATGGGGCAGGGTGCTGGGCTTTCGGTAGAATCCGCGCCCTGTCCGAAGGTCCCGCCTGTTTTGCTTGAGGTTTGTGATGTCGCTGCATCTGCTTTCGTTGTTCGCTGCCCACCCGGCCAAACTGATCAACCTGTTCGCCTTGCTGTTTGCCTGCCCTGGCGGTTGGGTACTGCATGCGACGCGCCGCCGTGAGCAGCGGGCGCGAGCGAGCCTGCAAGCAGGCAATCGCAATAGCGAAGAACGGTTCGAAGCGTTGCTGGACTTGGCGACGCAGCGCATGAACCGGTTTTTCTACCGATTCGGCTTTGGCTGCCTGGCGTTGGCGTTGCTGGTGTCGTGGATCAGCACGCAGATCAGTTGAGATGACCTGACCTGTAGCAAAGTTGCTCTTGTGGCGAGGGGATTTATCCCCGCTGGGCTGCGAAGCAGCCCTAAAACCAGCTAACCCGATGGGTCAGACAGATTGAGTCGATAGCGATAGGGCCGCTTTGCAGCCCAGCGGGGATAAATCCCCTCGCCACAAGGCCCTGCGTTGGCTTACAGCGCCAACCCCGCCTTGACCCGATACTGATTACGCACCGGCGTCGCATATTGCAGTACCAGGAACGGTCGGTGTTCCGCCGGGCACGCGTCCAATCGGCGCTGCCATTCTTCCTGGGCCTTGGCCAGTTCATCGGCGCCGAATACCTCGGCCGCTTGCGGAACCTGTAGCTGCGGATCGGCGTCGGCCCATTGGGCGTAAGCCAGGTAATGCACAGGGAACAGGCGGTAGCCGCCGAGAATCTGCCGATCCATCTCCTGGGCCAATTGCTTGGTGTCTTCGAACAGCTCGGTGATCGGCGCGGCAAAGTTCACGTGCACCCGGCCTTTGTAGCCAGTGATGCCCTTGGCGATGCTCACGTCATCTTCGCCCGGCGCCTTGGTGTAGGTGCCGGTGGTGGCGCGGATATACAGCTCGCGGGCCTTGGCCTGGTCACACGGGTCATATTCGTAGCTGATCGACACGGGGGTGAGGTTCAGCGACTGGATGACCTCGCCGAATGGCTCGTCCTTGCGGCTCATATGGAACATCTTGAGGATGGCCGATTCGGTGCGGTCGTCGCCGTCCTTGGCCCGCCCTTCGGCCTGGGCGATCCAGATCGAGGCGCAGTCGTTGCGGATCGAGTGGTTGATATACGCTGACAGCAACTGGTAGGCCGCCATCTTCTCCCGCCGCCCGGTGATGGAGCGGTGCACGATGAAGCTCTTGTTCAGGCGCATCAGGTCGCTGACAAAAGGTTTTTGCAGCAGGTTGTCGCCAATGGCGATGCGCGGCGTCGGCAGGCCGGCGTGGTACACCGCATAGTTGACGAAGGCCGGGTCCATCACGATGTCGCGGTGGTTGGCGATGAACAGGTATGCGCTGCCGGACTTGAACTGCTCCACCCCGGTATAGGTCACGCCGTCGGTGGCGCGCTCGATGGTGTGGTCGACGTAGAACTCCACTTTGTCCTGCAAAGTGGCGACCGACGTCACGCCGGCGAACTCACGGCGCAATCTTTGCGCTATAAGAGGTTTGAGCATCCAGCCGAAGGCGCCGGCCAGGCGTGGGAAGCGGAAGTGGGTGAGGATATCTAGAAACGCCTTGTCGCCGAGCAGCCGGGCCAGCACCGCTGGGACTTCGCTGTCGTCGTAAGGTCGGATGGCATCGAATTCGCCCATCATGCTCTCTTGTTGGAAACGGCTAGGGTAAGTTAAAGGTTCGATCGAAAAAACGACGGGGCACGGCCTGGAAGATAAGCCAGACGAAAATTGCCCTGCAAATAGACCGGCGATTATACGCACAAGTCACCTGGGAGACCGCGATGCTGGAAGCCGCTTGTTATGATTGTCCGTATTGCGGTGAAGAGGTCGAGACGACTGTGGATCTGTCGGGCGGGGATCAGGTCTATATCGAAGACTGTCAGGTGTGCTGTCGACCGATCACTTTCAACCTGCAAGTGCATGGCGAGGAGTGGCATCTCGAGGTCTTCAGCGAAAACGATTGATGGGGATGCCCATGCAAAGAATCTACGAACTGGAAAGCCTGATGGAGGGCGAGCTGCTGCAAGGCATGCTCGCCAGCGAGGGCATCACGGCGCATCTGGTGGGGCGCGACCTGGTGGGCGGCGCGGGTGAGTTGCCGATGCAAGGCCTCCTGGGCCTGGCGGTAGAAGACGACCAGGCGCAGTACGCCCGGGAGCTCATCGTTGCGTACAATGCCGCGATGCCAGTGCCCGGTGATGAGCCGGAGAGCTATCCCGGCACGTTGGTCTGTTAGGCTGGCAGCCATTCGATCAAGAGTCGTGTTGCCCCATGTGTGGACGTTATGCCCTGTTTCGCTGGAACCCCGCTTTCGCGGCCTTGCCCGGCTTTCCTGCCGACCAGAAGGCCCAATGGAATATTTCGCCCAATGATTCGGTGCTGATGCTGCGTGCCGGTGCCGACGGGCAGCGCGAGCTGGCACGGGCGCGCTGGGGCCTGACGCCCGCGTGGCTGACCGACCTGTCCCGTACTCCGGCCCACGCCCGGGCCGAAACCGTGGCCGAGCAGCCGATGTTCCGTGAAGCCCTGCGTCTGCGGCGCTGCCTGCTGCCGGCCAACGGCTTCTACGAATGGCGCGGCGGCACACGCAAGCGGCCCTACTGGCTGACGCCGGGAGAGGGTTCGTCGTTGTGCTTTGCCGCGATCTGGGAAGCGTATCCCGTGCAGGAGCAGGTGTGGTTGAGCACGGCGGTCATCACTCAGCCGGCGGCGGGGCAGCGCAGGCCGTTGATCCTGGACGAAGAGGGCCAGCGCCTGTGGCTCGACCCCGAAACGCCGCTGCACACCCTGCAAGGGCTGCTGGCAAGCGAGCCGGCGCAATTGCGCGAGCGGGTGCTGGCCAACATGGTCAATGACCCGAAGCTCAATGGGCCGGAGTGTCTGACTCCGGCTTGAGTTCCGTTGTGCTTTTACTGTCGCTATCGCGAGCAGGCTCGCTCCCACAGGGGCATTTCCGCAATCTCCTGTGGGAGCGAGCCTGCTCGCGATAGCGGTTCTGGATCAGACCCTGAACTGATTGATCAACCGCCGCTGCTGTTCCGCCAGTTTGGTCAAGCCGGCACTGGCCGCGCTGGACTCATCCGCGCCGCCCGCCACTTCGTTCGCCACTTGCCCGATGTTGATGACGTTGCGGTTGATGTCATCGGCCACGGCGCTTTGCTCCTCGGCGGCGCTGGCGATCTGGGTGTTCATGTCGTTGATCACCGACACTGCCTGGGTGATGGTTTCCAGGGCCTGGGCCGCTTTTGCCGCATGCTGCACGCTTTGATCGGTGCGGTGCTGGCTGTCTTCCATCACCCGTACCACGTCCCGGGTACCCTGCTGCAATTGCTGGATCATCGACTGGATTTCTTCCGTGGCCTGCTGCGTTTTCTGCGCCAGGTTACGCACTTCATCAGCCACTACAGCGAATCCGCGACCCTGCTCACCGGCCCGGGCGGCTTCGATGGCCGCGTTGAGGGCCAGCAGATTGGTCTGTTCGGCGATGCCACGGATGGCGGTGAGAATCGCGTTGATGTTCTCGCTGTCCTTGGCCAGGGTCTGCACCACGCCCACCGCCTTGCCGATTTCCACGGCCAGGGCGCCGATGGACGTGGACGTGTCCCGTACGATCTGCATGCCCTGGCTGGCGGCCTGGTCGGCGTGACTGGCGGCCTGGGCGGCCTGGGTCGCGTTGCGGGCCACGTCCTGGGCCGTGGCGGTCATCTCGTGCACGGCGGTGGCGACCTGGTCGATCTCCGACATTTGCTTATGCACGCCCTGGTTGGTGCGGATTGCGATGTCGGCGGTGTGCTCCGACGAATCGCTGACGCTCTGCACCGAGGTCACCACTTGGGTGATCATCCCCTGCAGCTTGCTCAGGAACGTGTTGAAGCCCCTGGCAATCGCGCCCAATTCGTCGGCGCGGTCACTCACCAGGCGCCGGGTCAGGTCGCCTTCACCCTGGGCAATGTCATCGAGCATTGCCACCATTTGCTTGAGTGGCCGGGCAATGCCATGGCCCACCAGCCAGATCACCAGCAGACCGATGCCGGCAATTACCAGACCCACCATCGCCATGCCGAAAATGTCAGACTGGCGCCGATCGTTCAGGTCTTTCTGCAACGCTTGCAGATCGGCCATCACCGCGTTCAGCGGCAATTGCAGCATCAGCGTCCAGCGGGCATTGGTCTCGCCAATGCCGAATGGCATATACACTTCGATGTGCCCGTGTTCCTCATCGATGTCGTAACGCACCTCGCCCATACCGAGCTTGCCCAGGTTGTCCAGCTCACTGGCGTCGAGCAGGTCGCTGGCCTTTTCCCCGAGCTTGCCCGGATCCTTCGTGAACGCCACGAATCGGTTATTGCTGGAGAGCAGCGCCAACTCCCCGGCGCCGTTGTACAGCTTGGCATCGGCGGCCACGAGCATGTCCTGGATGAAGTTCACCGACAGATCCGCCCCGGCGATGCCCTGGAATTTGCCATCGATGAGGATCGGCTCGATGAACGAGGCGAGCATGGTCATGGTGTCGCCGACACGGTAGGGCGCCGGGTCGATGACGCAGGCTTTCCTGCTGTCCTGGGAACACAGGTAGTACTCGCTGGCGCGGATACCGGTGGACAGCAACTTCTGATCAGTCACGTCGGCCAGTTTTTCCAGGCCCAGGGTGCCGTCCTGATTGCGGAACCACCACGGCAGGAAGCGCCCGTTGGTTTCCATGCCCACGACGGAGCTGTTCACGTAGTTGGCGTCATCGTGGTCGATGGCGTTCGGTTCCCAGGCGATGTAGGCGCCAAGGACTTTGGGATTGCGCACTACGGTTTCCCGCAGCAGGCTGATCATCTGCTCGCGAGCAATCTTCAACGGTGGGGTGCCGTCCGTGCCCTTCATGCCCATCAGCGCGTTCGTGGTGGCAAGTCCCTTGGCGAGCAGCAGTGGGGCTTCCAGTTCCCGTTGGATCAGGCTGGCCTGGGTACGGGCCAGGGCGCTGAGACGTTGTTCGATGAGTTGTTCGAACTGCGCCTTGGTCCGTTGTTGCACCATGTCCTGGGTGCGGGCCCCGGCGAACAACGCATAGAGCACGAGGGCACCGACCACGCTGAGCACGATGGCGCCGGCCAGGGCGGCCACGGAAAACTGGATCGACTTGAATTTCATAAAGGCTCCGGACGCGGAAATGACGTCTGGAGTTTGTATCGGCGTTCAGATGGCCCGGCATGAGGCGCTATTCGTCGGGTGACTGTTTTTGAATCGTGAGTGTCGCTAATGGAGTTGGGGTGGGCTCTGTCCGAAATAGCTGTAATCCATCGTTGTATATCTGGCGTCGATACCCATCACCGCATAGGATACGACCACGTTTCCAGGGAGCTTTTATATGCACAAGACGTTGATGGTGAGTGTCCTCGGCACGAGCCTGTTGCTTGCCGGTTGCCAATCGGTGAATACCACCAGCGGCGGCGCCGTGGGCGTGGAACGCAAGCAGTACATGTTCAGCATGCTGTCGACCGATGAGGTCAACCAGATGTACGCCCAGTCCTACCAGAAGACCGTAGGCGAGGCGAGCACCCAGGGTGCGCTGGACAAGACCAGCAGCGAAGCCAGGCGCGTCCAGGCCATTGCCGACCGACTGATTGCCCAGGCGCCGGTGTTCCGCCCGGACTCGGCGCAGTGGAAGTGGGAAGTGAACCTGATCAAGAGTGACGAGCTCAATGCCAACTGCGGCCCAGGCGGCAAGATCATTTTCTACACCGGGTTGATCGACTCGCTGAAGCTGACCGACGATGAGATCGCCGCGGTCATGGGGCATGAGATCGCCCACGCCCTGCGCGAGCACGGGCGTGAAGCGATGTCCAAGGCCTATGGCATCGAGATGGCCAAGCAGGGCGCCGGCGCCCTGTTCGGCCTGGGCCAGGATAGCCTGGCGCTGGCCGACACCGTGGCCAACTACGGCATGACCTTGCCCAACAGCCGTGCCAACGAGAACGAAGCCGACCTGATCGGCCTCGAACTGGCTGCCCGCGCCGGCTATAACCCGAACGCCGCCATCACCTTGTGGAACAAGATGAGCAAGGCTTCAGAAGGCGCGCCACCGGAGTTCATGAGCACTCACCCTGCATCCAGCAGCCGGATCGCTTCGTTGCAGGCAGCGATTCCGAAGGTGATGCCGCTTTACCAGCAAGCCAAGAAGTAACCGTTCTTATGCGGTGAGGCGACTGGCCTCATCGCGAGCAGGCTCGCTCCCACATTGGGCGCGGTGCTCACAAAAAAGTGGGCACTGCATATCCCCTGTGGGAGCGAGCCTGCTCGCGATGAACGATGGCACGGTATTCTTGCCTACCTGATCAAACCCATCCACTGCTCTGCATTGCCTTGTACACCGCCACAATCGCCAGGATGAAGAATGCCGAGGCGGCCAGGCGGCGGATCAGGGTGAGCGGCAGTTTATCGGCGGCGAAATTGCCGGCCAGTACCACCGGCACGTTGGCAATCAGCATGCCCACGGTGGTACCGATGATCACCAGCCACAATTCCGGGTACTGCGCGGCGAGCATCACGGTGGCGATCTGGGTCTTGTCGCCGATTTCCGCGAGGAAGAACGCGATCAGCGTGGTCAGGAAGGGGCCGAACTTGCGCGCGGTGCTCGCTTCTTCGTCGTCCAGTTTGTCGGGAACCAAGGTCCACAGCGCAGTGGCGGCGAAGCTCGCGGCCAGGATCCAGTGCAACACCGCATTCGAGAAAATACTGCCCACCCAGGCCCCGACAGCTCCGGCTGCCGCATGGTTGGCCAGGGTCGCGGCGACAATGCCGGCGATGATCGGCCAGGGTTTGCGAAAGCGAGCCGCAAGCACGAGCGCAAGCAGTTGCGTCTTGTCGCCGATTTCGGCCAGCGCAACGATGGTGGTGGGTACGAGGAAAGAGTCCAGCATCAGGTGGTTCCTAGAGGGGCGGGTCGACACGGCTATGACACGTACAGCCTCCCCGCCCCGGGTAAGGTGTGCGTGTCATAGGTCTTGTCAAACCCTGCGACCGGTTCCGGACGCTTGGGCCGCATACGCCATGGTCTGCTGACCAAGTATGTTGACGTATGCCGGGCGAGCAGGGTGCTCGCGGGAGACTACTCCCCTAGGACGCTGCGGATTCTGCCTAGGCAAATCCGATTGGGCAAGTGCTGTGTCTTAAAAAGCTTTCAACCGCGCTTGGCCCGGTAGATGCGAAAACCCTGGCCCTCGGCCTTGATGGTGCACACGCCCAGATGCTCTTCGATCAGCGGTTGGTACTTGAGAAAACTGTTCGCGACCAAGCGCAATTCCCCACCGTTCTTCAGATGTTTGGCCGCTTTTCGCAGCAGGTTTTCCGTCGCGTAGTAATCGGTGTGGACGCCGACATGGAACGGTGGATTACTCAGGATCGCGTTCAGGCCCATCGGCGCGGCGTCGATACCGTCACCGGTCAGCACCTCGGCTTCGAGGCCGTTGGCAACCAGGGTCAAACGACTGCTGGCGGCGGCGAAAGCATCCACATCCAGCAATGTGACGGTGTTATGGGGATAGCGGCGCTTGACGGCCGCCCCGAGCACACCGGCACCGCAACCGAAGTCCAGCAGGTGGCCGCTGGGCAATTTATCCAGGTGTTCGAGCAATAGTGCGCTGCCGCGATCCAGGCGACCGTGGCTGAACACCCCCGGCAGGCTGATGACCTTCAGCGGACCTTCCTCCAAGGGCAGCTCATAGGTCTGGGCCAGGCTTTCCAGGGGCTTGGCCTCTGGAGCGTTGGCGACGGTGACCTGCCACAGTTGGCAATGCCGTGCGCTGTCGAGCTTGCGCGGTTTGCCGAACGGGTTGAGCTGCTTGGAAGCGCCTTCGATGCCGCTGCGCTTTTCCCCCACCAGGAACACCTCCCGGCCGCCCAGGCGTGAGGCCACGGCATTGAGAATGTAGTCCGTCAGGTCCTTGGCCTTGGGCAGGAACACCACTGCGCTGTCGAACCCACGAGAAGGGACGTCCACGCCAAAGTGGCTGCGCTCGGGGAAGCGGGCGTCCAGTGCGGCCTGATCGCCCGCGTGCCAGCACCAGCCATGGGCGTCGGGCAAGCGACCGAGCAGGTCGTCGGCGGGCAGGCCTGCCAGCAGGACCGTCCCCTGGAATAGTTCGGGCTGACGAAGCAGTACTTCACTGCGTGGATCCATGGTCTGCTCCTTGAAAAAAAGTGCGGCAGTTTATCAACTGACGACCCGTCGCGCTGTACCCCGGAAAAAGCCTTGGGCGTTTTCCGTCAGTTGGCCAACGATTCGTTGCCGCGCCTCGCGACTGCCCCAGGCGTTGTGCGGCGTGATGATCAGGCGGGGAATGTCGCTGGCCAGCAGCGGATTGCCCTGGATTGGCGGCTCCACGCTCAGCACATCGGTGGCCGCGCCGCCCAGGTGACCGTTGCGCAGGGCGTCAGCCAGGGCTTGTTCATCGATCAGGCCGCCACGGGCGGTGTTGACCACGAAAGCGCCGGGCTTGAGCATCGCCAGCTCCCGCGCGCCAATGAAGTGGCGGGTATGCTCATTGAGCGGGCAGTGCAGGGTCAGGGCATCGACTTGCGGTAACAGCTGATCCAGCGGCAAGCGGTCAGGACGGGCAGGACGTCCGGGGATCTGGCCCAACAGCACGCGCATGCCGAAGGCTTCCGCCAGCCGCCCGACGGCACTGCCCAGTTCGCCGTGGCCCAGCAGGCCCAGGGTCTTGCCTTGCAGTTCGACGATGGGATAGTCCAGCAGGCAGAATTGTGAAGCCTGTTGCCAGCGCCCGTCGCCCACCGCCTTCTGATAATCGGCCAGTCGCGTCGCCAGGTTCAGCAACAGCATGATCGTGTGCTGGGCGACCGATGGCGTCCCGTAGCCCTGGCAGTTACACACTGTAATGCCGTGATGGCGAGCGGCCGTAAGGTCGACGTTGTTGGTGCCGGTGGCGCTGATCAGGATCAACTTCAATGCGGGGCTGGCGGCCATGGCGGCGGCATCGATCACGACCTTGTTGGTGATTGCCACGGTGGCGTCTTTGAGTCGTTCGATCACTTGGTCCGGTGTGGTGTGGGCAAACAGTTGCAGTTCGTCGAAGCAATTGCGCAACGACGCCAGATCCAGGTCGCCGAGATCCAGGGAAGGGTGGTCGAGAAAAACGGCGCGGACGGAGTTCGTCATCAACTGTACCTTTTGTGTCAGAAGCCGAAGGCGTAAGGTGACGAGCCTACCAGATGAATTGCAGCCCTGTGGCGAGGGGATAAATTCCCTCGCCACAGGAGTCGATGTCCGTTTCGAAATTGAGTCAAGGAGCCCGCCATGTACCTCACCGAATTCCTCACCGTCGCCCTGATCCACCTGCTGGCGGTTGCCAGCCCCGGGCCGGATTTTGCCGTGGTGGTGCGCGAAAGCGTGACCCATGGCCGCCGCGCCGGGACCTGGACGGCGCTCGGCGTCGGCACGGCGATTTTCCTGCATGTAGGGTATTCGCTGTTGGGCATCGGCCTGATCGTGTCGCAGTCCATCGTGCTGTTCAACGCGCTGAAATGGGCCGCCGCCGCATACCTGTTGTACATCGGCTTCAAGGCGCTGCGGGCGCAACCGGCCAAGCCGAGCGATGAGAATCTGCACAAGGAAGCGGGTGAGCGCACCGCCCGCGGCGCATTCACTTCAGGCTTCGTCACCAATGGCCTGAACCCCAAGGCGACGCTGTTCTTCCTGTCGCTGTTCACCGTGGTGATCAACCCTCATACGCCGCTGGCGATCCAGGCCGGTTACGGTGTGTACCTGGCCGTCGCAACGGCCGCCTGGTTCTGCCTGGTGGCCATGCTGTTCAGCCAGCAGCGGGTGCGCGCCGGTTTCGCCCGCATGGGCCACTGGTTCGATCGGACCATGGGCGCGGTCCTGGTGGCTATTGGTGTGAAGCTGGCGTTTACCGAAGCGCATTGACTGGTCGACCTCTCTTTCTTGCCGCCACTGCAGAAGGTTGCGATCTTCTTGATTTCTGCAGCTTGGCCTCTGGCGGTGGCAGTCCCGGCGGGATTGCAGACTCAAAGTATCCGGGATGGGTGGGTGGATGGCTCTGGGCCAGTATTTTGCCGGCTGATCAAATCATTCCTTTGGCTGATTTGAACCGTGTATAAGCCCTCTAGAGTGCTTACTTTCAGTCACGACCATGCAGTCAGAAAAGGATTCTTATGTTGCAGACTCGCGTTATTCCTCCCGCCGAAGGCGCTTATCGATATCCACTGTTGATCAAGCGGCTACTGATGTCTGGTGTGCGTTACGAGAAAACCCGCGAGATCGTCTACCGTGACCAGTTGCGCTATAGCTATCCGACGCTGATCGAACGGGTGGCACGGTTGGCCAACGTGCTGACCGAGGCCGGGGTCAAGGCGGGCGATACCGTGGCGGTGATGGACTGGGACAGCCATCGTTACCTGGAATGCATGTTCGCGATCCCGATGATCGGCGCGGTGATCCACACCATCAATGTGCGGCTGTCACCGGAACAGATTGTCTACACCATGAACCACGCCGAGGACCGCTTCGTGCTGGTCAACAGCGAGTTCGTCGGGTTGTACCAGGCCATTGCCGGCCACCTGACCACGGTGGACAAGACCCTGCTGCTGACCGACCTGCCGGAAAAAACCGCCGACCTGCCGAACCTGGTGGGCGAATACGAGCAGTTGCTGGCGGCTGCCAGCCCCGTCTACGACTTCCAGGACTTCGACGAAAACTCCGTCGCCACGACCTTCTACACCACCGGCACCACGGGCAATCCCAAGGGTGTCTACTTCACCCATCGGCAACTGGTGCTGCACTCCCTGGGCGAGGCGACCATCATGGGCGCCATCGACAGTGTGCGATTGCTGGGCACCAACGACGTGTACATGCCGATCACGCCGATGTTCCATGTCCATGCCTGGGGCCTGCCGTATGTGGCGACCATGCTCGGCCTCAAGCAGGTCTATCCGGGCCGCTACGACCCCGAGTTCCTGATCCAGTTGTGGCGCAAGGAGAAGGTCACCTTTTCCCATTGCGTGCCGACCATCCTGCAGATGGTCCTCAACGCCAAGAGTGCCCAGGGCGCCGATTTCGGCGGCTGGAAAATCGTCATTGGCGGTAGCGCCCTGAATCGCAGCCTGTACGAAGCCGCCAAGGCCAGGGGGATCCAGCTCACCGCCGCCTATGGCATGTCGGAAACCGGCCCGCTGGTCTCCTGCGCCCACCTCAACGAGGAATTGATGGCCGGCAGCGAAGACGAACGCATCAGCTACCGGATCAAGGCCGGCGTGCCGGGCCCCTTGGTGGAGGCGGCGATTGTCGACGCCGAAGGCCGGTTCCTGCCTGCCGATGGCGAGACCCAGGGCGAACTGGTGCTGCGCGCGCCTTGGCTCAGCGAAGGCTATTTCAACGAACCGCAGAAGGGTGCCGAACTCTGGGCCGGTGGCTGGCTGCATACCGGTGATGTGGCCACGCTGGACAGCATGGGCTTCATCGACATCCGCGATCGTATCAAGGACGTGATCAAGACGGGGGGTGAATGGGTCTCGTCCCTGGACCTGGAAGACCTCATCAGCCGTCACGTGGCGGTACGCGAAGTAGCAGTGGTGGGCATTCCCGATCCGCAGTGGGGCGAGCGCCCGTTTGCCTTGCTGGTGATTCACGAAGGGCATCAGGTCGGGGCGCGCGAGCTCAAGGAACACCTCAAGCCTTTTGTCGAACAGGGACACCTGAGCAAGTGGGCAATCCCGAGCCAGATAGCCCTTGTTACGGAAATTCCCAAGACCAGTGTCGGCAAGCTCGACAAGAAACGCATCCGCGTCGACATCGCCGAATGGCAGAGCAACAACAGCGCCTTCCTGTCCACGCTTTGAGGTGATCCTGCCGTGCCCGAAAGGGTGCGGCAGCCCCACCGAGCAAGCGCTTGCCTTGTCAAACTGCAAATTTCAGCCATTCTTGCGGGGCCGATATCCGTCGGCCTGGCAAAGGACTGTTCCAGAGTGGTCGGGGGCTGCAAATCACACTTTAGAGGGATCAAGCCGTACTACCTGCTGGCTATAGTCCGCTCAAGGATTTTCAAGAATGGGGCACCTGCACGAACGGGCTATGCGACTTTGAATGAGTGCCGCAAGCCTGTCGCTGGACGCCGAAGACGTTCCTTGGAAATACCCCCTGCCATAACAATAAAGAACATGGAGTAGCGTCGAATGACCTCTGCAAACACGTTCTGGCGCCGGGCAAAATTGCCTCTGGCGGTCAGCCTCGCCTCTTCGCTCGCCGGGCCTGCATTCGGTGTCAGTTTCAACATCGGTGAAATCGAGGGCCAGTTCGATTCCTCCCTGTCGGTGGGGGCGAGCTGGTCCACGGCCAATGCCAACAAGGACCTGATCGGTGTCAACAACGGCGGCCGGGGCCTGTCCCAGACCTCCGATGACGGCCACTTGAACTTCAAGCGCGGGGAAACCTTCTCGAAGATCTTCAAGGGCATTCATGACCTGGAGCTGAAGTACGGCGATACCGGCGTGTTTGTGCGAGGCAAGTATTGGTACGACTTCGAACTCAAGGACGAGAATCGTCTGTACAAGGACATCAGCGACAACAACCGCAAGGAAGGCGCCAAGTCCTCCGGCGGGCAGATTCTCGATGCTTTCGTCTATCACAACTACGCCATTGCCGATCAGCCAGGCTCCGTTCGCTTGGGCAAGCAGGTGGTCAGTTGGGGTGAAAGTACCTTCATCCAGGGCGGCATCAACTCCATCAACCCGGTCGACGTGTCGGCGTTCCGTCGCCCCGGTGCCGAGATCAAGGAAGGCCTGATCCCGGTCAACATGTTCTATGTGTCCCAGAGCCTGACGGACAACCTGTCGGCTGAGGCGTTCTATCAGTTGGAGTGGGACCAGACGGTTGTCGATAACTGCGGGACGTTCTTTTCCCAGCCGGATGTGATTGCCGATGGTTGTACGGATAATCTGCGGGTGTTGAACAAGCGTTCCACGATTCCTGGTGCTGCCTTGCCGGCCCTGACCGCGCGAGGGGTCGACGTCAACGAAGAGGGCGTGCTGGTGCGTCGTGGCCCGGACCGCGACGCCCGTGACAGCGGCCAGTGGGGCGCGTCCATGAAGTACATGTTCGAGCCTCTGGACACCGAATTCGGTGCCTACTTCATGAACTACCACAGCCGGGCGCCGATTTTCAGCGCCACGGGCGCGCCGGCGCAGTTCTACACGGCTCCGTTGGGTCCGTTGGCGGCACTGCGTCCCCTGATCGTGGCCGGCAACTCCAACTATTTCGTTGAGTATCCGGAAGACATTCGTCTCTATGGCCTGAGTTTCTCCACCACCCTGCCTACCGGCACGGCGTGGAGCGGTGAACTGAGCTATCGCCCGAATGCGCCGGTACAACTGAGTACCACCGACATTCTTTTTGCTGGCGTCCGTCCGATCGGTGGTCCCTTGGCCAACGCTTCGGTGCTCACGGGGGTACCGGGCCAGGATCTGCATGGCTATAGCCGCAAGGAAATCACCCAGTTTCAAACGACCTTCACCCATTTTCTCGACCAGGTCATGGGCGCCAGTCGCCTGACCCTGGTGGGTGAAGTGGGCGTAACGCATGTGGGGGGGCTGGAAAGCAAGTCCGAGGCCCGCTACGGTCGTGATCCGGTGTTTGGCCCAGGTAAACTGCCTAACGGAGCCTGTCAGACGCTCAATGCCTCCACCGCAGCAGGTGGCGGTCAGACCCTCGGCGGCGTGAACAGCAACTGCGACAACGACGGCTTCACCACCGCCACTTCCTGGGGCTACCGCGCGCGCGCCATCTGGGAGTACCCGGATGTCTTCGCTGGCGTGAACCTCAAGCCCAACGTGGCCTGGTCCCATGACGTCAAAGGCTACTCGCCAGGCCCTGGCGGCAACTTCGAGGAAGGCCGCAAGGCCGTCAGCCTCGGGCTGGATGCCGAGTACCAGAACACCTACAACGCGAGCCTGGCCTACACCAACTTCTTTGGTGGCGACTTCAGCACCGTGGATGATCGCGACTTCCTGGCGCTCAGCGTCGGCGTGACCTTCTAAGCACCGTATTCAGGACGACACACTATGAAAATAACAAAGAGTCTGTTGCAGGCCGGCGCACTGGGACTGTCCCTGCTGGCCGCCAGCGTCATGGCCTCGGTGCCTGCGGGCGAGGCCGACAAACTGGGCAAGAGCCTGACGCCGATGGGCGCCGAAATGGCCGGTAATGCCGACGGTTCGATTTCTGCCTGGAAACCCATGGCGAAGAACGCCGGTAGCGTGGACAGCAAGGGGTTCCTCGCCGACCCGTATGCCAGCGAAAAACCACTGTTCATCATCACCGCGCAGAACGTCGAGCAGTACAAGGACAAGCTCGCACCGGGTCAGTACGCGATGTTCAAGCGCTATCCGGAAACTTTCAAGATGCCGGTCTACCCGACCCATCGTGGCGCCACCGTGCCGGATGAAGTGTTCGCCTCCATCAAGAAGAACGCGGTCAACACCAAGCTGGTATCCGGCGGCAACGGTCTGGAAAACTTCGAGACGGCGGTGCCGTTCCCGATTCCCCAGAGCGGCGTCGAGGTGATCTGGAACCACATCACCCGCTATCGTGGCGGCAGCGTGACGCGCCTGGTGACCCAGGCCACGCCGCAACCCAACGGCTCCTATAGCCTGGTGTACTTCCGCGATCAGTTCGTGTTCCGCGACAAGATGAAGGATTTCGATCCGGCCAACCCCGGCAACATCCTGTTCTACTTCAAACAGCAAGTGACGGCGCCGGCACGCCTGGCCGGTGGCGTGCTGCTGGTGCACGAAACGCTCGATCAAGTGAAGGAACCGCGTTCGGCCTGGGTCTACAACGCCGGCCAGCGTCGTGTGCGTCGTGCGCCACAGGTCTCCTACGACGGACCGGGTACCGCTGCCGACGGCCTGCGTACCTCCGACAACCTGGACATGTACAACGGTGCGCCGGATCGCTACGACTGGAAGCTGGAAGGCAAGAAAGAGCTGTACATCGCCGCCAACAGCTACAAGATCGACTCGCCGCAACTCAAGTACGCCGACATCCTCAAGGCCGGCCACATCAACCAGGACCTGGCGCGCTACGAGCTGCGTCGTGTCTGGCATGTCACCGCGACCCTCAAGGAAGGCCAACGCCACATCTACGCCAAGCGTGATTTCTTCATCGACGAAGACACCTGGCAGGCGGCAGTGATCGATCATTATGACGGTCGTGGCCAACTGTGGCGCGTTGCCGAGGCCCATGCCGAGAACTACTACGACAAGCAAGTGCCGTGGTACGCCCTGGAAACCCTCTACGACCTGCAGTCCGGTCGCTACCTGGCCCTGGGCATGAAAAACGAAGAGAAATCGGCCTACGACTTCGGCTTCACCGCCACTACCGCGGATTTCACGCCGAACGCGCTGCGCCAGGACGGTATCCGCTAGACCGCTTCACCCCGAGGCCGCATCCTCGGATAAACGCCCCGACTGGTTCGGGGCGTTTATTTTTCAGGTTTAAACACAGGATTGTGGCGAGGGGATTTATCCCCGCTGGGGTGCGAAGCAGCCCTAAAGCCAGTCACCTTGGTGAATCAGAAAGAACAACTTTTTTCTTTTTGGGGCTGCTTCGCACCCCAGCGGGGATAAATCCCCTCGCCACAGTTGAGTTGTAGTCTTTTTGTAGCCATTTGTAGCACTCCCTTCAATACCTCTTCGTTTACAGCTAGGCTGCGGACATCTGCAACGCCGTCACCTGCATTTAAACAAGAGCCGGCCATGACCGATCTGTCTTCACTTCCGGATTCTGCCCGCGCAGCCATCGCGGTACAGGACGGGCGCTTCTACCGACCGCCTCTGCCCGATGGGCACGTCGTGCGGCCGCGGTTGTGCGAGCGTTTGAGTGCGGGGCTCGGCGGCCGATTGCTGTTGGTCAGTGCGCCGGCGGGGTTCGGCAAAAGCTCCCTCGCGGTGGAGTTCTGCCAGAGCCTGCCGGTTCATTGGCAAAGCCTCTGGTTGGGGCTCAACGCCAGGGACAATGATCCGGGACGTTTTCTGGAGCGGTTGCTCGAAGGGCTCCAGGCGCTCTTTCCACAGTTGGGCGGCCGGGCGGCGGGGCTGCTGAAAATGCGTCAGCGCCACCAGCCCTTCGCGTTCGAAGAATGGCTCGACGGCCTGCTGGATGAGTTGACCAGTCACCTGACGCTCCGCAATCCCTTGCTGTTGGTGCTCGACGATTACCACCTGGCTCAAGGTCCGGTACTGGACCGTTGCCTGCAGTTTTTCCTCAATCACCTGCCCGACGGCTTGCTGGTACTGGTCACCAGCCGCCAGCGACCGAACTGGCATCTGGCGCGCCTGCGCCTGTCGCGGCAGTTGCTCGAGCTGAACGAACAGGACCTGCGCCTGACCCATGGCGAAGCCCTGACACTGCTCGAACATCACAGCAGCTCATTGCGCGGTGAAGCGTTGGAAAACCTCATCCAGCGCAGCGAAGGCTGGGTGGCCGGGCTGCGTTTCTGGCTGCTGGCCGCCTCCGAAGCCGGCTCCGAGGGCCGGCTGCCCCAGGCGTTGCACGGTGGGGAAGGGCTGATCCGCGATTATCTGCTTGAAGAAGTCATCGACTGCCTGCCCGCCGAGGTGCAGGCGTTTCTCTACGACACCGCGCCACAGGATCGCTTTTGCAGCGAACTGTGCGATGCGGTGCGCGAAGCCCATGACAGCGCCGAGATCCTGCGATACCTGGCGGCCCATCAGGTATTCCTGGTGCCTCTGGACGAACACGGTCACTGGTATCGCTATCACCACCTGTTCTCCGATCTGCTGCGCAGCCGCCCCAGCGCGCCGGCCATGGTGCCGGCCGCGACCCTGCACTTGCGCGCCTGTCGCTGGTTCAACGCCCAGGGCTTGATCGACGAAGCCGTGGAGCAGGCGTTGCGGGCCGGGCACCTGGATGTGGCGGCGAACCTGGTGCAGACCCTCTCGGAGGAGCAACTGCTGGCCGAACAGAACGTCGGCATGTTGTTGCGCTGGAAGATGGATTTGCCCGACAGCCTGCTCATCAGTACCCCGAGACTGATCGTGCTCTACAGCTGGGCGTTGGGACTGGCCTGTCAGCTGGACGCCGCCGAAGAGCTGGCCGCCCACCTGAGCCGTTTTCTGCCGGCCCCGTCGGCCACCGCGCAAAAGTCCATGCTCGCTCAATGGTTGGCCCTGAGCGGGATCGTCGCCCGTGGCCGTGGGGATCGTGAAGCCACGGTGCGTTATTGCACCGAAGCCCTGGAGAGCCTGCCGCAAAAACGCTACGGCCAACGCCTGATGTGCTTGTCCACGTTGTCGAACCTGGCGATTGCCGACGGTGACCTGTGGCGGGCCCGTGGTCTGAATCGCGACTCCCTGGAACTGGCACAGCGGGTCGGCAACCCCTTGTTCGAGGCGTTGGCCCACTACGATCGCGCCCGGGTCCTGCAGGCGCGGGGAGAGATCCTGCGGGCGCTGGATGAAGTGCGCCAGGGTCTGCAACGTTTGCACAAACTCTCGCCCCAACGGCTTTATGCGGTACGGGCGCGATTGATCCTGTACGAGGGGTTCCTGCTGACCTTGCGCATGCAGCCCCAGGCCGGACTGGCGCGGTTGCAGGCCGGTCTTACCGAAGCACGGGCCTGCCGCGACATCAGCGTGCTACTCGGTCATTGCGTGATCGCCCGTATCGAAGGCAACAATGGCGAGTTCGCCAGGGCCTTTGCCGAACTGGCCGAAGCGGAGCGCCTGATGCATATCTGGGATGTTCCGCCGATCTACTACCTGGCGATGATCACCCTGGTCAAATGCGAGCTCTGGCTGGCCCAGGGTCGCACCGAGCTGGCCGAAGCCTGGCTGGCGCGGCTGGGGCGCACCTACACCGGCGAACAGGCCGCCGCGCCGCCAGAGTTCCACCCGCAACTGCCGCTGCATGTCGAACTGCAGCAGGCGCTGCTGGAATCTATCCGGGGCCAGCCGATGCTGGCGGAAGGGCGGCTCAACGCTTTGCTTGAACACGGCCAGCAAACCGGCCGGCAGATGCTCAGCGTGATGGCGCTCAACCAGAAAGTCGCCTTGTTGCTGAGTATTGGCCGCGAGCCGGCGGCCCGCAGCACCCTGCTCCAGGCTTTTGAAGCCGCCGCCGGCGGTGTGCTGCAACCGTTCGAATGGCTGCTGGGCGACGAGCATCGTGAATGGCTGCGCGAGCAACTGCTGCACGCACCCTCCAGCCCCTTGTGCCAGAATCTGCTCGAACGCCTGCCGACGTCGACACAACCGGCCGACTCCCCGGCACCTGTCGAAAGCCTCAGCAGCCGCGAACGGGCGGTACTGCAACTGATTGCCCAGGGCTGTTCCAACCAGGAAATCAGCGAGCAGCTGTTCATTTCGTTGCACACCGTCAAGACCCATGCCAGTCATATCAACAGCAAGCTGGGCGTGGAGCGCCGTACCCAGGCCGTGGCGAGGGCCAAGGAGCTGGGGTTGTTGGGCTGAACCCAGCTCCGCGAGAACCCGCCACAAAAGTCAGTCAGTAAAGGAATGACTCGATGTTACCCCGGTACAAAACCATCCAATCCCCGGTCGGCCAACTGATCCTCGTCGCCCGAGGTGCGAGACTGGCCGCCATCCTGTGGGAAAACGAGCGACTCAATCGCGTGCGCCTGGGCCCCTTGGAAGAAGACATCCATCACCCGCTGCTCAAGGAAACCGAGCGCCAACTGATGGAGTATTTCGCCGGTCAGCGGCGCCGCTTCGAGCTGGAGCTGGACTTTGTCGGCACTGATTTCCAGAAGCGGGTCTGGCAGGCGCTGCTGACCATTCCCTTCGGCGAGACCCGCAGTTACCGCGACATCGCCATCCAGATCGGTCAGCCGACTGCTGTTCGGGCGGTGGGCGCAGCCAACGGCCGGAACCCTATTTCGATCATCGCCCCCTGCCACCGCGTCATCGGCACCTCCGGCAGCCTCACCGGCTTCGCCGGCGGACTCGCAGCCAAGCAATTGCTGCTCAGCCTCGAAGGCCAGCAGAGCCTTCAATTGGCGTTCTGATCTCAGCGGACTGGCCTCACCGATGGAAAACCTGCGCCCATGAAAAAAGCCCGCCCGATCACAGGATCGGGCGGGCTTTTGGTGTTGCTTGCAGCTTACTTCTTCAAACCGTAATGCTCATCGAGCATGCCGGGCGAATTCGGTGCCTTGGGTGCGTAGTCCCGAGGTGGCTCCTGATCCCTTGGTGGAGTCAGGCGTTCCCGTGGTGCCTGCGCCGAGTCGGCGTGCAGGGCGGCCAGCAGGCGCTGGCGAGTCTGTTCGTCCAGGGCCAGGCGGTTGGCGCCTTCGGACAAATGATCCTGAACATCCTGGTAGCTCTGGGTCAGTTTCTTCACCAGAGAGGCGGTGGCGTTGAAGTGGGTCACCACTTCATTCTGATAACTGTCGAAACGTTCCTGAATGTCGTCCAGCTGACGTTGCGTGCTGTTGGGCACTGCGTTGGGCAGCAGTCGGGCAAGCAGGAATCCAATGGCGACACCGGCAACCAGGGCAAGAGTCGGCAACAACCAAACTAAGAGCGAGTGTTCCACGAGTCCTTCCTCTATAAACGGCTTTGCTTTACGTTAACGGCTCGGACCTGCGCTGTATACCGCGAAGAACATCGCAATCATGCCAGGCACAGACTTTTAGCTAGACGAGTCGACCCTATTCGGGGTCACGGAGTTCTTTCCCTTGCTTATGCGCGAAACCCCTGTAGTCATCGAAGGCCCGGTGGGCCAACTGGAAGCCTTGTACCTGGACAGCGAGGCGCCCCGTGGCCTGGCGCTGATCTGCCATCCTAATCCGGTGCAGGGCGGAACCATGCTCAACAAAGTGGTCTCGACCCTGCAACGCACTGCCCGGGACGCTGGCCTGGTCACATTGCGTTTCAATTATCGCGGTGTCGGCGCCAGTGCCGGCAGCCATGACATGGGCACCGGTGAAGTGGACGACGCCGAGGCCGCCGCTGCTTGGCTGCGGGAAAAACATCCGCAACTGCCCTTGAGCCTCTTCGGTTTTTCCTTCGGCGGCTTCGTCGCTGCCAGCCTGGGTGGACGGCTCGAGGCCCAGGGGCAATCGCTCAAGCACCTGTTCATGGTGGCCCCAGCGGTGATGCGCCTGGACGAGCAGTCGCCTTTGGCGAAGAGCGGCGAGTTGACGGTGATCCAGCCGGAAAATGATGAAGTCGTCGATCCCCAACTGGTCTACGATTGGTCCGACGCGCTCCAACGCCCCCATGAGCTACTGAAAGTGGCAGAATGCGGGCACTTTTTTCATGGCAAGCTGACCGATCTGAAGGATCTGCTCCTGCCGCGCCTTTCGAATTGACTGCAGTCTGACAAGCGATAATTCATGACGACTCGTACCCGTATCCTGACCGGCATCACCACCACCGGCACCCCGCATCTGGGCAACTACGCTGGCGCCATCCGCCCGGCGATTCTCGCCAGCCGCGACAGCAATGCCGATTCGTTCTACTTCCTGGCCGACTACCACGCCCTGATCAAATGCGATGACCCGCTGCGCATCCAGCGCTCGCGCCTGGAAATCGCCGCGACCTGGCTGGCCGGCGGCCTGGATGTGAATCGCGTGACCTTTTATCGCCAGTCCGATATCCCCGAGATCCCGGAACTGACCTGGCTGCTGACCTGTGTCGCCGCCAAGGGCCTGCTCAATCGCGCCCATGCCTACAAGGCCTCGGTGGACAAGAATGTCGAGACCGGCGAAGACCCGGACGCCGGCATCACCATGGGCCTGTACAGCTACCCGGTACTGATGGCCGCTGACATTCTGATGTTCAACGCTCACAAGGTGCCGGTCGGCCGCGACCAGATCCAGCACGTGGAGATGGCTCGGGACATCGGCCAGCGCTTCAACCACCTGTTTGGCCAGGGCAAGGAATTTTTCACCATGCCCGAGGCGCTGATCGAAGAGAGCGTCGCCACGCTGCCAGGGCTCGATGGTCGCAAGATGTCCAAGAGCTACGACAACACCATCCCGTTGTTCAGCAGCGCCAAGGAGATGAAGGACGCGATCTCGCGGATCGTCACCGACTCCCGTGCACCGGGCGAAGCGAAGGATCCGGACAACTCGCACCTGTTCACGCTGTTCCAGGCCTTCGCCACCCCGGCCCAGTCAGCCGAGTTCCGCAGCGAGCTGTTGCAAGGCCTGGGTTGGGGCGAAGCGAAGAATCGTCTGTTCCAGTTGCTCGACAGCGAACTGGGTGAATCCCGCGAGCGTTATCACCAGTTGATCGAACGCCCGGCGGACCTTGAAGACATCCTGCAACTGGGCGCGAAAAAAGCCCGGGCCGTGGCCACGCCGTTCCTTAACGAACTGCGTGAAGCCGTTGGCCTGCGTTCGTTCGTCAGCCAGGTCCAAGTGGCGGCCAACACGAAGAAAAAAGCCACCAAGGCGGCACGCTTCGTCAGCTTTCGCGAAGACGACGGCAGTTTCCGCTTCCGCTTGCTGGCCGCCGACGGCGAACAACTGTTGCTGTCTCGCCATTTTGCCGATGGCAAGACCGCGGGCCAGGTGACCAAGCAACTGCAAGCCGGCCAGCCACTGGACGTGCGCAATGAAGCGGCGGGTTTCAGCGTCTGGCTCGAAGGTGAGTGCGTGGCGGACAGCCCGGCTTTTGCCGACGATGCTGCGCGGGATGCGGCTATCGATGCGCTGCGCGTCGCGCTGACGCCCGTGCAGGATTGATCCAAAGCATCATCCGACCATCGGCCCTGAATAAGGGCCGATTGCCATTCTTACGGGCCGTCGCTACAGTGACGGCCCGTTTTTGTTGCCTTGCTAACGAATATGACGCCCCTAGAACGATATCAAGCTGATCTGAAACGCCCGGAGTTCTTCCACGACGCAGCCCAGGAAACGGCGGTGCGGCATTTGCAGCGCCTGTACGACGACCTGATCGCCGCGTCGAACAACAAGCCGGGCTTGTTGGGAAAACTGTTCGGCAAGAAGGACCTGGCACCGGTCAAGGGCCTGTACTTCTGGGGTGGCGTGGGCCGTGGCAAGACCTACCTGGTGGACACCTTCTTCGAGGCGCTGCCGTTCAAGGAAAAGACCCGCACGCACTTCCACCGCTTCATGAAGCGTGTGCACGAAGAGATGAAGACCCTGGGTGGCGAGAAGAACCCATTGACCATCATCGCCAAGCGTTTCGCCAGTGAAACGCGGGTGATCTGCTTCGATGAATTTTTCGTGTCCGACATCACCGACGCCATGATCCTTGGCACCTTGATGGAAGAGCTGTTCAAGAATGGCGTGACCCTGGTCGCCACCTCGAACATCGTGCCGGACGGCTTGTACAAGGACGGCCTGCAGCGGGCGCGTTTCCTGCCAGCCATCGCGTTGATCAAGGAACACACCGAAATCGTCAACGTCGACAGCGGCGTCGACTATCGCCTGCGCCATCTCGAACAGGCGGAGCTGTTCCATTTCCCACTGGACGCCGCTGCCGAGGAAAGCCTGCGCAAGAGTTTCCGCGCCTTGACCCCGGAATGCACCCAGGCGGTCGAAAACGATGTGCTGATGATCGAGAATCGCGAGATCCGCGCCATCCGCACCTGTGACGATGTGGCCTGGTTCGATTTCCGTGAGCTGTGCGACGGCCCTCGCAGCCAGAACGACTACATCGAGCTGGGCAAGATTTTCCATGCCGTGCTGCTCAGCGGCGTCGAGCAGATGAGCGTTACCACCGACGACATCGCCCGTCGCTTCATCAATATGGTGGACGAGTTCTACGACCGTAACGTGAAGCTGATCATCTCGGCCGAAGTCGAACTCAAGGACCTCTACACCGGCGGTCGCCTGACGTTCGAGTTCCAGCGGACCTTGAGTCGTCTGCTGGAAATGCAGTCCCACGAGTTCCTGTCGCGGGCGCATAAGCCTTAGGCTGATTCGGAAAGCACAAAGGGCCTGCGATTGCAGGCCTTTTTTATGGCTGATCCACCGCATAACCCTGTGGGAGCGAGACTGCTCGCGATGGCGGTGGGTCAGCTTGCTACGATTCTGAATGTGCTGCCGTCATCGCGAGCAGGCTCGCTCCCACATGGGGTAGTGGGCTCCGAAGCCTTACGCCGCCTGCTGAAATTGCTGCCGGTACTGGTTCGGCGACAGGTCCGTGTGCTGCCGGAACAGCCGCGCGAAGAAGCTCGCGTCGTCGTAGCCCACTTCGTAGCTGATGGTCTTGATGCTCTTGCGGCTCCCGGAGAGCAGGCCCTTGGCGGTTTCGATGCGCAGCCGTTGCAGGTAATGCAGCGGTTTGTCGCCAGTGGCGGTCTGGAAGCGGCGCATGAAATTGCGAATGCTCATGCCGTGTTCCCGGGCGACGTCTTCGAAACGGAACTTGTCGGCGAAGTGCTCTTCGAGCCAGTGCTGGATCTGCAGGATGATCACGTCCTGATGGAGTTTCTGTCCGCCAAAACCGATCCTGCCCGGTGAATAGTTGCGCTGCACTTCATACAGGATGTCCCGCGCCACGGCCTGGGCCACGTTGGCGCCGCAGAAGCGTTCGATGAGGTAGATGTAGAGATCGCACACCGAAGTCGTGCCGCCGGCGCAGAACAGGTTGTCGGCGTCGGTCAGGTGCTTGTCCTGGTTCAGGTGCACCTGGGGAAAGCGCTCCCTGAAGGCGTTGAAGAAGCGCCAGTAGGTGGTGGCTTCCTTGCCATCGAGCAGCCCGGCTTCGGCAAGCCAGAATACCCCGGTGGCTTCTCCGCACAGTACAGCGCCGCGGGCGTGCTGTTCTCGCAGCCAGGGCAGGACCTGGGGATAACGCTGGCAGAGGGTGGCGAAGTCGTCCCAGAACGCCGGCAGGATAATCACATCGGTGTTTTCCAGGCCGCCATCCACCGGCATGATCACTTCGCTGAAGCTGTTCACCGGTTTGCCATCAGGGCTGACCAAGCGGATTTCAAACGCCGGTGTCAGGCCCAGGCCCAGTTGCTTGCCGTAGCGCAGGCTGGCCAGGTGGAAGAAATCCTTGGCCTGCATGAGAGTGAAAGCGAAAACCCGGTCGACTGCCAGGATGCTGACGCGCCGCAAGGGCGTGGAGGGGTGCATAGACATAATTTCATCTTGTTTTTATAGGGGAAAGTGGTCACCAGACGGCTGGATCGTCTTATTTTTTGTCGGATGTGTCCAGTGTCCTATGGTACCTCCCGGGCTTAGGCTCATCGGATGACCCCCTCCAACTCTAACCAAAGGTGCGCCATGATCCCCAGAACCCTGTTCAGCCCCGAGCACGAATTGTTTCGCGACAGCGTGCGAACGTTCCTGGAGAAGGAGGCCGTTCCGTACCACAGCCAGTGGGAAAAGCAGGGTCATGTCGATCGCCGGCTCTGGAACAAGGCCGGGGAGGCGGGGATGTTGTGTTCGCATCTGCCGCAAGCCTATGGCGGGCTCGATGCGGACTTCCTCTACAGTACGGTCGTGATCGAGGAGATCGGCCGCCTGGGGCTGACGGGCATCGGCTTCTCACTGCATTCGGATATCGTTGCGCCGTACATCCTGCATTACGGCAGTGAAGCGTTGAAGCAGAAATACCTGCCGAAACTGGTTTCCGGCGAAATGGTCACGGCCATTGCCATGACCGAACCCGGCGCCGGTTCCGACCTGCAAGGGGTGAAAACCACGGCGGTCCTGGACGGTGATGAATACGTCATCAACGGTTCGAAGACCTTCATCACCAATGGCTTTCTCGCCGACCTGGTGATCGTGGTCGCCAAGACCGACCCGAAAGCCGGCGCCAAGGGCACCAGCTTGTTCCTGGTGGAAGCGGGCACGCCTGGCTTTGAGAAGGGCAAGCGCCTGGAGAAAGTCGGCATGAAGGCTCAGGACACGTCGGAATTGTTCTTCCAGGATGTCCGCGTGCCGAAGGAAAACCTGCTCGGGCAGGCTGGAATGGGGTTTGCCTACCTGATGCAGGAGCTGCCCCAGGAGCGCCTGACCGTCGCGATTGGTGGCCTGGCCTCGGCCGAAGCGGCGCTGCAATGGACATTGGACTACACCCGCGATCGCAAGGCCTTCGGCAAATCCATCGCGGAGTTCCAGAATACCCGCTTCAAGCTGGCGGAAATGGCCACCGAGATCCAGATCGGCCGGGTCTTCATCGACCGTTGCCTGGAGCTGCACCTGCAAGGCAAGCTCGACGTGCCGACGGCGGCGATGGCCAAGTACTGGGGCACGGACCTGCAATGCAAGGTGCTCGACGAATGCGTGCAGTTGCATGGCGGCTACGGCTTCATGTGGGAGTACCCGATTGCCCGGGCGTGGGCGGATGCGCGAGTACAGCGGATCTATGCAGGGACCAATGAAATCATGAAGGAGATCATTGCGCGGTCGCTTTGATTGCGTTGTGGTCCGGGGGGATCGTTCCCACGCTCTGCGTGGAAACGCCGCCAGGGACGCTCTGCGTTCCGCTCTGGTGACGCGGAGCGTCACCGGATGCATTCCCACGCAGAGCGTGGGAACGATCACGCTGTGCGTGGGAACGATCAGCAACCCTTGTGGGAGCGAGCCTGCTCGCGATGGGGGCTGCGGGTCGATCAAGGCGCCGGGTTAGGCTGATCCTTGTGAATCGCCTCGATCCCCGCCAGCACTTCGTCCGACAGCTTCAGGTCGAAACTGGCGATGTTGCTGTCCAGTTGCTCAAGGGTGGTGGCGCCGATGATGTTGCTGGTCACGAACGGTTGTTGCGTGACGAACGCCAGGGCCATCTGTGCCGGGTCCAGGCCATGTTCGCGGGCCAGCGCCACATAACGGCTGCATGCCGCTTCCGACTGGGGATTGAAGTAGCGCATGAAGCGGCTGTAGAGCGTCAGGCGGCCCTTGGCCGGCCGTGCGCCGCCTTCATATTTGCCCGACAGGAAGCCGAACGCCAGCGGTGAGTAGGCCAGCAGCCCGCATTGTTCGCGCAGGGCGACTTCCGCCAGGCCGATCTCGAAGCTGCGGTTGAGCAGGTTGTACGGATTCTGGATCGACACCGCTCGCGGCCAGCCACGGGCTTCGGCCAGGGCGAGGAATTTCATGGTGCCCCACGGCGTCTCGTTGGACAGGCCGATATGGCGGATCTTGCCGGCACGGACCTGTTCGTCGAGGGCCTCGAGGGTTTCCTCCAGCGGGGTGAACGCTTCATCGGCCTTGTGCTGGTAGCCCAGTTGCCCGAAGAAATTGGTGCTGCGTTCCGGCCAGTGCAACTGGTAAAGATCGATCCAGTCGGTCTGCAGGCGCTTGAGGCTGGCGTCCAGCGCTTCGACGATGTGGCGGCGGTTGTGCTTGAGATTTTTGTCGCGGATGTAATCGATGGTGTTGCCGGGGCCGGCGATCTTGCTCGCCAGGATCCAGTCGGCGCGGTCGCCACGGCTCTTGAAATAGTTGCCGATGTAGCGCTCGGTGGTGGCATAGGTCTCGGCCTTGGGCGGGACCGGGTACATTTCGGCGGTGTCGAGGAAGTTGATGCCGGCACCCTTGGCGCGTTCGATCTGGGCAAAAGCCTCGGCCTCGCTGTTCTGCTCGCCCCAGGTCATGGTTCCGAGGCACAGGGCACTCACGTTCAGATCGGTACGGCCTAGCTGGCGATAGTCCATCGGTGGCTCCTTGGGCAAAACAATCATAAAAGCAGGTTGAAATATTTTTCGCAATCTGCATAATTGCGCACCTCTTTCTGCAGTGGAAGTGATGCGCCGCCGCCGAAGAATCTTGCCGTTGAACGGACGCGCCGACCCGAGCCCCCGAAAGCGTCTGTATCCGGCTGCCTTTGACTTGTCAAAGTACGCACTATTCAGTAAGATCCGCCGTCTAATTTACAGGGCGGCCCCTGAGGCTATAAAGAATGAAAACTTTTACTGCTAAACCGGAAACAGTACAGCGCGACTGGTTCGTCGTCGACGCTGCTGGTCAGACCCTGGGTCGTCTGGCCACCGAAATCGCGAGCCGTCTGCGTGGCAAGCACAAGCCTGAGTACACCCCTCACGTTGACACCGGTGACTACATCGTCGTGATCAACGCTGAGCAAGTACGTGTTACTGGCGCTAAAACCACTGACAAAATGTACTACTCCCACTCCGGTTTTCCGGGCGGCATCAAGTCGATCAACTTTGAAAAGCTGATCGCCAAAGCCCCTGAGCGCGTGATCGAGACCGCGGTTAAAGGCATGCTGCCTAAGAACCCACTGGGTCGCGACATGTATCGTAAGCTGAAGGTTTATGCGGGCGCTGCTCACCCTCATACTGCTCAGCAGCCCCAAGAACTGAAGTTTTAACGGAATAGTTCATTATGTCGGCGACTCAAAATTACGGCACTGGCCGTCGCAAGACTGCAACCGCACGCGTTTTCCTGCGTCCGGGCACTGGTAACATCTCCATCAACAACCGCTCCCTGGATAACTTCTTCGGCCGCGAAACTGCCCGCATGGTAGTTCGTCAGCCGCTGGAACTGACCGAGACCGTCGAAAAATTCGACATCTACGTCACCGTTATCGGTGGTGGTGTAAGTGGTCAAGCTGGCGCAATCCGCCACGGCATCACTCGCGCTCTGATGGACTACGACGAAACCCTGCGTAGCGCACTGCGCAAAGCTGGCTTCGTGACTCGCGACGCTCGCGAAGTTGAACGTAAGAAAGTCGGTCTGCGTAAAGCGCGTAAGCGTCCGCAGTACTCGAAGCGTTAATTTCGCTTCCGCTTTCAAAAGGCGCCCAGTTTCCTCACGGAGCTGGGCGTTTTTTTATGGGCGAAATAAATGCTCTGTGACAACTTGCCACATTCGTAGAGCCCCTATACTACAAGGCTTGGCGGTAGGGCCGCTTGGTAATTACCTTGTCAGAATTGGGGGTTTTCATTACCATTCGGCAAAATTTTTATAAGTTCAGATTTTTACTTAGTAGACGCCTGATCTAACAGGCCACAAAGCTGATGGGAGAGGACTGAATGAGCAATGACGGCGTGAATGCAGGCCGGCGTCGCTTCCTGGTAGCAGCCACATCCGTGGTGGGTGCTGCAGGAGCGGTGGGGGCTGCGGTCCCGTTCGTGGGGTCATGGTTTCCCAGTGCCAAGGCGAAAGCTGCAGGTGCACCGGTGAAAGTGAATGTCAGCAAGATCGAGCCAGGCCAGCAGATGATTGCTGAATGGCGCGGCCAGCCGGTGTTCATCGTCCGCCGTACAGAGGAAATCCTGGGGAATCTGAAAAAGATCGAGGGCCAGCTGTCCGATCCCTCTTCCAAGAACTCGGTCCAACCGGAATACGTCAATCCAGAAACGCGTTCGATCAAGCCTGAACTCCTGCTGTTGATCGGGATCTGCACGCACCTGGGTTGCTCGCCAACATTCCGTCCCGAAGTGGCTCCTGCCGATCTGGGCAAGGACTGGGTAGGTGGCTATTTCTGCCCTTGCCACGGCTCCCACTACGACCTGGCGGGTCGCGTCTACAAATCGCAGCCTGCACCTCTGAACCTGCCAGTTCCCCCGCATTCCTATGAGTCGGATGACATCATTGTCATCGGCGTCGACACGGAGAAAGCGTGATGAGCAAACTTATGGATTGGGTTGATGCGCGCTTTCCCGCGACCAAGATGTGGGAAGACCATCTCAGCAAGTATTACGCTCCGAAAAACTTCAACTTCTTCTATTTCTTTGGTTCCCTGGCATTGCTCGTTCTGGTCAACCAGATCGTCACCGGTGTCTGGCTGACCATGAGCTACACCCCGTCGGCGGAAGAAGCGTTCGCTTCCGTCGAGTACATCATGCGTGACGTCGAGTACGGCTCGATCCTGCGCCTGCTGCACTCCACCGGCGCTTCGGCGTTCTTCATCGTGGTTTACCTGCACATGTTCCGTGGCCTGCTCTACGGTTCGTACCAGAAGCCTCGTGAGCTGGTGTGGGTCTTCGGCATGTTGATCTACCTGGCGCTGATGGCCGAAGCCTTCATGGGCTACCTGCTGCCATGGGGCCAGATGTCCTACTGGGGGGCCCAGGTGATCATCTCGCTGTTCGGTGCGATCCCGGTCATCGGCAACGACCTGACCCAGTGGATCCGTGGTGACTACCTGATCTCGGGCATTACCCTGAACCGCTTCTTCGCCCTGCATGTGGTAGCCCTGCCGATCGTGATCCTCGGCCTGGTGGTGTTGCACATCCTGGCGCTGCACGAAGTCGGCTCGAACAACCCGGATGGCGTGGACATCAAGAAGCACAAGGACGAAAACGGCGTACCGCTGGATGGCATCGCCTTCCACCCGTACTACACCGTGAAGGATATCGTCGGCGTGGTGGTGTTCCTGTTCATCTTCTGCTCCATCGTGTTCTTCTTCCCGGAGATGGGCGGCTACTTCCTCGAGAAGCCGAACTTCGAACAGGCGAACGCTTTCAAGACACCTGAGCACATTGCCCCGGTCTGGTACTTCACGCCGTTCTACGCGATTCTGCGGGCGATCCCGGACAAGCTGATGGGCGTTATTGCCATGGGCGCAGCCATCGCCGTGTTGTTCGTCCTGCCATGGCTGGACCGCAGCCCGGTCAAGTCGATGCGCTACAAAGGCTGGCTGAGCAAGATCTGGCTCGTGGTGTTCTGCATCTCGTTCATGATCCTGGGTGTGCTGGGCGTACTGGCACCGACTCCTGAGCGCACGTTGCTGTCGCAGGTCTGTACGTTCCTGTACTTCGCCTACTTCATTCTGATGCCGTTCTATACCAGGCTCGAGAAGACCAAACCGGTTCCGGAAAGGGTGACTGGCTGATGAAAAAGCTATTTGCTGTACTGATTCTTGCTGCCATGCCTGTCTTGTCCTTCGCGGCTGAACACGGTGGTCCAGAGCTGGAAAAAGTCGACATCGACGTTTCCGATAAAGCCGCCATGCAGGACGGCGCACGGACGTTCGCCAACTACTGCATGGGTTGCCACAGTGCCAAGTTCCAGCGTTACGAGCGTGTGGCCGATGACCTGGGCATTCCCCATGAGCTGATGCTCGAGAAGCTGGTGTTCACCGGTGCCAAGCTGGGCGACCACATGACCATCGGCATGCAGCCGGCAGATGCCAAGACCTGGTTCGGCGCTGCGCCGCCCGACCTGACCCTCGTCGCCCGTGTACGCGGTACCGACTGGCTCTATGGCTACCTGCGTTCGTTCTATGAAGACCCTGCGCGTCCATGGGGCGTGAACAACAAGGTCTTCCCGAACGTCGGCATGCCGAACGTCCTGGTCGGCCTGCAGGGTCGTCAGGTGGTAGGCTGCAAACAGGTGCAGGTCGTCGAGCACGGCAAGAAGCAATACGACCCGCTGACCGGTACCGCGTTGACTCACGAAGCCTGTGATCAGTTGACCATCGTGCCGAACAGCGGCACCTTGACGCCTGAGCAGTTCGACGAGAAGGTCAAGAACCTGGTGACCTTCCTGGCCTACTCGGCCAACCCGGTGAAGCTGCAGCATCAGCGCATCGGTACGTATGTATTGCTGTACCTGGCGTTCTTCTTCGTATTCGCTTATCTGCTCAAGCGTGAATACTGGAAAGACGTACATTGATAAAGCGGTAAGCTGTTGCTGTTAATCGTGCGCGCCCAAGGGCGTCTCTGAAGGTGTAACGAGCCTGGTCAGCCAGGTGTTACGGGAGACGCCCTCTGGGCGCGCTCGTTTTTCTTTCCTAAAATTTCAACAAGCGAGGAGGATCGCCATGGGCGTGACCAATCGGTTGGCCTGTTACTCCGACCCCGCCGACCACTATTCCCACCGGGTACGTATCGTACTGGCAGAAAAGGGTGTCAGCGCCGAGATCATTTACGTCGAGGCCGGCCGTCAGCCGCCGAAGCTGATCGAGGTGAACCCCTACGGCAGCCTGCCCACGCTGGTCGATCGTGACCTGGCATTGTGGGAGTCGACGGTGGTGATGGAATACCTGGATGAGCGTTATCCGCATCCACCCTTGCTGCCGGTATACCCTGTGGCGCGCGCCAACAGCCGTTTGCTGATCCATCGTATCCAGCGTGACTGGTGCGGGCTGGTGGATCTGATCCTGGATCCACGGACCAAGGAGCCGGCGCGGGTGGTGGCGCGCAAGGAGTTGCGTGAAAGCCTGACGGGCGTATCGCCGCTGTTCATCGACAGGCCGTTTTTCCTCAGTGAGGAACAAAGTCTGGTGGATTGCTGCCTATTGCCCATACTCTGGCGTTTGCCGATTCTGGGTATCGAACTGCCGCGGCCCGCCAAGCCGCTGCTTGATTATATGGAGCGCCAATTTGCGCGTGAGACTTTCCAGGCGAGCCTGTCTGGTGTCGAACGCGACATGCGCTAAGGCTTAGGGAGCCGCTATGAACTCCAGTCGACCTTATCTGGTCCGCGCGCTCTACGAGTGGATTGTGGACAATGATTGCACCCCGCACATGCTGGTCAATGCCGAGTATCCATCGGTACAGGTGCCGCAGGGGTTTGCCAATGATGGGCAGATTGTCCTGAACGTTTCGCCGGCCGCCGTGCGCCATCTGCACATGGACAACGATGCCGTGAGCTTCGAAGGCCGCTTCGGCGGTGTGCCGCACACGCTGTATGTGCCTATCGCTTCGATCCTGGGGATTTATGCCCGGGAGAATGGCCAGGGCATGGTGTTTGAGTTGGAAGCGCCGTTGGATGGCGAGGAAGAGTACGAGGTGGATGATGACCTGCCGCCACCGGATGACGAGCCGCCGCGGCCTAGTGGTCGGCCTAGTCTTAAGGTGGTGAAGTAAGGATTGGTGTACATATCCGTTTCTTTGGTAATGGCTGCTTATGGTTCCGCCCTTACGGCGGGTCACTTTTGGCAAACGCCCGGAATGCCGGCCCAGCCAAAAGTAACCAAAAAGTCTTTGCCCCACCACTGGGCACCTCGCCAAGGCTCGGTGTTCCCTCACTCCGGCATTGCTCCGTGGGCCCGCCGCGAAGGGCCATCCATGGCCCAGCGCGGCTATCCCGGCATCCATGCCGGGTTGCCCACTACGCAACGCCTGCGTTCGGCCCTTGTGGTTTACGGGGCGTCCAAGATCAAAAGCCAAAGCCAAAGCCAAAGCCAAAGCGAGGCGGCCTAATGGCCGGCCTGACTCTTCCGGCTGCACCTGAATCCACCTGTGGGAGCAAAGCTTGCTCGCGAGGCGACCGGCTGTCCCCGATCAATTGTGGGAGCGAGCCTGCTCGCGATGGCGTCAGGTCAGCAGCATTGATGTAGGTTGACACATCGCAATCGCGAGCAGGCTCGCTCCCACAGTGGGATTGAGGTGCAGCCGTAAAGACAGGCCGGCCGTCACACCTCCTCGCTTTTGCTTTTGCTTTTGCTTTTGATCTTGGGCGCCCCATTAACCACAAGGGCCGAACGCAGGCATTGCGTAGTGGGTATCCCGGCATGGATGCCGGGATAGCCGCGCTGGGCCATGGATGGCCCTTCGCGGCGGGCTCACGGAGCAATGCCGGAGTGAGGGAACACCGAGCCTTGGCGAGGTGCCCAGTGGTGGGGCGAGGCGCTTTTGGTTACTTTTGGCTGGCCGGCACCCCGGGCCTTTTCAAAAGTAACCCGCCGTAAGGGCGGAACCTTAAGTGGCCGTTACCGAAGAAACGGATATACACACCAACCACCTCCAAAAAAAACGGCGCTTCCCCGTCTTGAAGAAGCACCGTTTTCTAGCCAAGCGCAGCATCAAGAACCGCAACTACCCTCAGTCAATATACTCAAACAACTTCACGATCTTCTGCACCCCAGACACCCCCTGCACCAGATTGGTCGCCTGGGCAGCCTCTTTCTTGGTCAGCAGCCCTAGCAGGTAAACGATGCCATTCTCGGTCACAACCTTGATACGCGAGCCGGGAATGCTGGCATCGGTCAGCATCTGGGTCTTGATCTTGGTGGTCAGCCAGGCATCGTTCTGACGCGCCAGCAGTGAGGAAGGTTGCAGGACCTGCAATTCGTTATGCACGGTCTTGACCCGTTGTACGGCGCTGGCCTCCTGCTCGGCCTTGGCCTTGAGGTCTTCCCGTGGGGTCTGGCCGGCCAACAGCACGACACCGTTGAAGCTGGTGACGACGATATGCGAGTTATTGTCCAGATCCGGGTCGGCCTTGGCGATGTTCACGCCAACTTTGGTTTCGATCAGGGAGTCGTCGATCTTGCTGCCGAAGGTGCGGGTGCCGCGATCATCTTCAATCGGCTTTTCCCGGCTGGCATTAACCACCGATGTGCAGCCGCTGATGCCGAGGCACAGGGTCAGGGCCAGAAGGCCCAGGCGATTAGGGGTCATTCTTCACTCCCGAATATTAGGCTGTCGATCAAGTCGCAAAGACAGTGGATCGTCAGCAGGTGGACTTCCTGGATGCGTGCGGTGACTTTGGCCGGTACGCGGATCTCGACATCTTCAGGCAACAGCAATGAAGCCATGCCGCCGCCGTCACGTCCGGTCAATGCTACGACAATCATTTCGCGATCATGTGCGGCCTGGATCGCCTGAATAATATTGGCCGAGTTGCCGCTGGTGGAGATTGCCAGCAGCACGTCGCCGGGTTGGCCCAGGGCGCGGATCTGTTTGGAGAAGACTTCGTTGTAGCTGTAGTCGTTGGCGATCGAGGTGATCGTCGAGCTGTCGGTGGTCAGGGCGATAGCCGGCAGGCTTGGGCGCTCGCGTTCGAAACGGTTGAGCAGTTCGGACGAGAAGTGCTGGGCGTCGCCGGCGGAGCCACCATTGCCACACGAAAGCATTTTGCCTTCGTTGAGCAGGGCGTTGACCATCACTTGGCTGGCTTGCTCGATGTAGGGTGCAAGTACGTCCATCGCCTGTTGCTTGGTGTCGATACTGGCCTGAAAAAGCTGGCGAATTCGTGATTGCATGTCCATCTGTGTGACCTTAAGTAGCGCGACTTATCGGCACAAGCGTGTGCGGCGCGCAAAGCAAAGAGCAAGTTGAGTGAAGGTGTCCGGCTCGGTTCGTCATGGACGCAGGCGTTCAGCTGTCGAAGGCGTTCTGCAGCCAATTCAACTGATCGGCGTTGCTGTCGATGGCAACCACGTCGAAACGGCAGGGGTGATCGGCCCAGCGAGATTCGTTTTGCAGGAAGTACTGCGCGGCGAAAACCAGTTTCTGGCGCTTGCGCTCGTCGATGCTATCGAGCGCGCCACCCCATTGGGTATTTTTTCTGTAGCGGACTTCGACGAATACTACTGTATCGCCGTCAAGCATGACCAGATCAAGCTCGCCGCGTTTACACAGCCAGTTCTGCGCCACCAGGCGCAGGCCTTGCTGCTGGAGATGCGCGAGGGCCTGGCCCTCGGCATCCCGTCCGCTTTGCCGGCGTGATCGTTCGGGCATCAGCGCTGGGTGTCCGGCAGGCGCTGTACCTGGCCGTTGACGAACTGGGCCCAAGGCAGTTGACGCTGAACCCGTTGGGACTGGGACACCGCCAGGCTGCCCGTCAGGCCTTCGATGCGGCTGTCCGGCAGCGTCTTCAGCTGGCCCAGGCGCGGCGCCAGGCGATAGGCATCTGCCCCCATCGCATACAACCGGCCGAGGCTGCCGGCAGCTTGTGGCCACTGGGCAGTGACCTGCTTGCGCAGTGGGTCGTTGGCATCAAGCAACCACGGGGTTTCGCAGAAGCGAATACCGTTCATGTCGTTGTACTGGTTCTGATCGCCGCTGGCGCTGAACACCTGGGACGTCGCATAGACCGGCACGTCTCCAGCGTACTGGAAGTTCAGGGTCGGCTTGATTTGCTGGGCCTGCTGTGGGGTCGATGCCAGGAAGATGAACTCGATATCCTGGCGACGGGAAGGCTGGGCCGCGACCGTGGTGCCCACGGTGTTCTGCAGGCTCTTGGCGCGACCTTCGCTCTGACGCAGTTGGAACATGTCGGCGATCTGCTGGGCCAGTTGTACTGGCTGGTCGACACGCTCAATGGCGAGAATGGAACCGCCGGTCGCTTGCCAGTCCTGGCTGAAGGCTTTCAATACGCGATCACCCCATTCGCCTTTCGGCACCATGACCGCTGCGCGATGCAGGCCATCGGCGCGGGCGCGACGAGCGACTTCGCGGGCTTCATCCTCGGGTGCCAGGCCAAACTGGAACAGCTGGGGTGGGCCTTGCTCGCCTTCGCTGTAGTTCAATGCAAGGGTGGTGATCGGTAGCTGCGGGCGCGTGCTGATCTGCTTGACCAATGGTTTTTCCAGGGGACCAACCACCAGTTGCACGCCGTCGGCCTGGGCCTTGCGATAGAACTCGTCCATGGAGGTCAGGGTCGAGCTGTCGTAGAACTGGATGCTCGGTGGGTTCTGTCCGGCCTGCTGGGCCTGGTAGTGCGATGCCATGAAGCCTTCACGCAGCGCTTTGGCGACGGCGGCCAACTGGCCATTCTGCGGCAACAGCAGGGCGATCTTGCTCAGGGGCTGGCTCGCCAGTTCCTTGAGCTTGACCAGGGGTGTCGGCAGCTGGAGGGCGGCCGGATGCTTCGGGTTCTGTTCGCGCCAGTGGTCGATAGCCGCTTGCTGCTGTTCCAGGGTGCCGGCGGTTTTCACGGCGCGAGCCAGGCTCAGCCAGCCACCGAGGTCGTCGGTGGTGGTCGGTTGCAATTGATCGGTGGGCAACGAGGCAATCAGCGACCAGATCGCTTCGTGGTTTTTGGCCGCCGCTTCGTTTTCAAGCAGGGGCGCAATGAAAATGCGTTCCTTCGCGGCCGCCAGGGTCTGGCCATCGGCTTCGAGGGCGCGGGCACGGATGGTCCCGGTGCGGACCTGCTGTTCCACCGGCATTTCGCTCAAGTGTTGCAGGCTTGGGTGGCTCAGGGCGGTCAGCGCTGCCTTGGGCTGATTGCGCGTCATTGCCAGTTCTGCCGCCAGGGTGCTGGCGAAAATCTGCTGGCCTGGCTTGAGCTGTTCCATCGGCACTTGTTGCAGGATCTGTGCGGACTGGCCGGCATTGCCCTGGCGGTAGGCCAGGTCTGCCGCGCTCAGGCGCAGCAGGGCGGCCTTTTCCGGTGTCTTGCTTTGGGCGGCCTGTTCGAGCAGTTGCTCGATACTGGCATCCGGGGTCCGAGGGAGTTCGCCAAGGCTGGACGAGGGCGAGCTGACGCAGGCCGCCAGAAGGGCGGCGAGGCAAAGGGCGGAGAGCAGCCGCAGGCAAGCGATCATGTAAATGTCCTGATACGAGATCAAATTAGCGTCGAATTGTACCCAAGCGCTGGCCGGGGCGCGATGTCAGTGGTGTGAATCGATCAATTTAGGTATTTCAAATGTTGCGGTGCAGCACAAAAGGTTGCCGGGCCCCGAACAGCCTACACGGTCACTACGCGCTACAATGGCGGTTTTACCGATTGTGAGGTGCGCGTTTTGACTGCTCCAGGTGCTTTGAATTCCGCTGCGGGCTCGCTTTATGTGGTGGCGACGCCCATCGGCAACCTGGACGACATCAGTGCGCGGGCGCTGAAGATCCTGCGGGAGGTCGCCCTGATCGCGGCGGAAGACACCCGTCATTCCCAGCGGCTGCTGCAGCATTTCGGCATCTCCACGCCGCTGGCCGCTTGCCACGAACATAATGAGCGGGACGAGGGCAGTCGTTTCATCACGCGCCTGTTGGCGGGTGATAACGTCGCGCTGATCTCCGATGCGGGCACGCCGCTGATTTCCGACCCCGGCTACCACCTGGTGCGCCAGGCCCGCGCGGCGGGCATCAACGTGGTGCCGGTGCCTGGCGCCTGTGCCTTGATCGCGGCGTTGTCGGCGGCCGGCCTGCCATCGGACCGCTTCATCTTCGAAGGCTTCCTGCCGGCCAAGGCCGTGGGGCGTCGGGCGCGCCTGGAGTCTATAAAGGAAGAGCCGCGCACGCTGATCTTCTACGAGGCGCCGCACCGTATCCTCGAGTGCCTGCAAGATATGGAGCTGGTGTTCGGCCCCGAGCGTCCGGCGCTCCTGGCGCGTGAGCTGACCAAGACCTTCGAAACCCTCAAGGGATTGCCGCTGGCGCAGTTGCGAGCCTTCGTCGAAAGCGACAGCAACCAGCAGCGTGGCGAATGTGTCGTACTGGTGGCGGGTTGGACCGCGCCGGAGAGTGAAGAGGCCGTCAGTAGCGAAGCGATGCGCATCCTGGATCTGCTGCTCGAGGAGATGCCGCTCAAGCGTGCGGCCGCCCTGGCTGCGCAAATCACCGGCGAGCGCAAGAACGTGCTGTATCAGGTCGCGCTGGACCGGCAGAAGACCCGGTAAAACCGGACAGGCAACATGGCCAAAGGCTTTTAGCGCTTGTTCTTCAGGCGCTCTGCCGTTAACCTTCGCGGCGGAGAGTCGATCGGACAGTCGCTGCCCTCTATGAGAATTGGAGGGGGGAGGAAAGTCCGGGCTCCATAGGGCGAAGTGCCAGGTAATGCCTGGGAGGCGTGAGCCTACGGAAAGTGCCACAGAAAATAACCGCCTAAGCGTTTCGGCGCCGGTAAGGGTGAAAAGGTGCGGTAAGAGCGCACCGCACGGCTGGCAACAGTTCGTGGCTAGGTAAACCCCACTTGGAGCAAGACCAAATAGGGTCCCAAGGCGTGGCCCGCGCTGGGACCGGGTAGGTTGCTAAAGATGTCCAGTGATGGCCATCGTAGACGAATGACTGTTCAAGACAGAACCCGGCTTACAGATCGACTCTCCACCTTTTCCCTTCCTGCCGAAATCACTGGCAGACGCATTTCCTAAGACCAAAAAAATCTTACTCTTAACAAATCACTTTAACTTGTGAGCGCAGCTTCCTGTGGTTGCTCGGGTTGAGGTGAAAAATCCTACGTCAGATTCTTGTTGGCCCTCCTAAAACGCTCCTAAATCTCCGATCTATAAGGCTTTTCCTTCAATCCGCGCCTTGACGGTGCGGTAGGCGCATTCCTATAGTGTGCGCGAGTGGAGGAAAGTGGCATGAAGTGGGTTTTTTGGACGTAAAACGCTAGATTTTGGAGAAACGCTGACGTGTTTCGCGGAGCCAACGCTATCAGTCTCGATGCAAAGGGCCGTCTCGCCATGCCGAGCCGGTACCGTGACGAGCTCGTTTCGCGTAGTTCCGGTCAGTTGATCGTCACGATCGATGCCGTTGACCCTTGTCTATGTGTCTACCCGTTGGATGAATGGGAAATCATCGAAACCAAACTGCGCGCACTGCCTTCGCTGCGTGAAGAAAACCGCCGGCTGCAACGTTTGCTGATCGGTAATGCCGTCGACCTGGAGCTCGATGGCAGCGGTCGTTTCCTGGTTCCACCGCGCCTGCGCGAGTACGCCAAGCTGGACAAGCGCGCGATGCTGGTGGGCCAACTGAACAAGTTCCAATTGTGGGACGAAGATGCCTGGAATGCGGTTTCCGCCGCCGACCTCGCTGCTATTCAACAACCGGGCGCCATGCCCGATGAACTGCGTGATCTGATCCTGTGACTATAAATAGCGGCTTTAACCACATCACCGTACTGCTTGACGAGGCCGTCGAGGCCCTCGCCGTACGTCCTGATGGCTGCTATCTGGACGGCACGTTCGGGCGCGGTGGGCACAGCCGGCTGATTCTCAGCCAGCTCGGGCCGGATGGCCGGCTGCTGGGATTCGACAAGGATCCTCAAGCGATTGCCACCGGGCAAGCGCTGGCGGCCGAAGACGGCCGCTTTGTCATTGTGCAGCGCAGCTTTGCGGAGCTGGGTTCGGAGGTCGCCGAGCGGGGCCTGGCCGGCAAGGTCAACGGGATCCTGCTCGACCTGGGTGTCTCTTCGCCACAACTGGACGATCCTGAGCGCGGTTTCAGTTTCCTCAATGATGGCCCGCTGGACATGCGCATGGATCCGTCTCGCGGAATCAGCGCCGCCGAATTCGTCAACACCGCGCCGGTGGAGGAAATCGCCCGTGTCTTCAAGGAGTACGGCGAAGAGCGTTTCTCCGGACGCATGGCGCGCGCCGTTGTGGAGCGCCGTGACATCAAGCCATTCGAGCGCACCGGCGACCTGGCCGAAGTGCTGAAAGTCGCCAACCCGGCGTGGGAGAAGGGCAAGAACCCGGCGACCCGAGCCTTCCAGGGATTGCGCATCCACGTCAATAACGAACTGGGCGACCTCGAGGCCGGCCTTGAAGCCGCCCTGGAAGTGCTGGAGATCGGCGGTCGCCTGGTGGTGATCAGCTTCCATTCCCTGGAAGACCGCATCGTCAAGCTGTTCATGCGCAAGCTCACCAAGGGCGAGGCCGACAACCTGCCGCGCAACCTGCCGGTGCGTTTCGAGGCCTTCGTGCCGAAAATCAAGATCCATGGCAAGGCGCAGTTTGCCTCCGAGGCGGAGCTCAAGGCCAATCCCCGGGCCCGTAGCGCCGTCATGCGTGTTGCGGAGAAGTTGCGGTGAGCAAGCTTTTCGCCAAGCCCCTGCCGGGCGGCAGCTTTTTCATGCTGCTCCTGTTCATCGGCGTGCTCGTGTCGGCCATCGGCGTGTCCTATAGCGCGCACTGGAACCGGCAGTTGCTCAATACGCTTTATAACGAACTGAGCGTGCGCGACAAGGCGCAGGCCGAGTGGGGCCGGTTGATCCTGGAGCAGAGCACCTGGACTGCCCACAGCCGCATCGAAGTATTGGCCACCGAACAGCTGAAAATGCGCATCCCGAATGCTGCTGAAGTGCAGATGGTGGCGCCATGATGAAGCTCGAAGGGGCGCTGTTCCCGTGGCGGTTCCGTCTGGTCCTTGGGCTGCTCGGGATCATGGTGGCTGCCATCTCCTGGCGCATCATCGACCTGCAAGTGGTCGACCGTGACTTCCTCAAGGGGCAAGGCGATGCCCGCAGCGTGCGGCATATCCCGATCCCGGCTCACCGTGGCCTGATCACCGACCGCAACGGCGAACCCCTGGCCGTGAGTACCCCGGTGACCACCTTGTGGGCAAACGCCAAGGAAATGCAGTTGGCCAAGGAAAAGTGGCCGGCCCTGGCTGCCGCCCTCGGGCAGGATCCGAAAGCGCTGGCCGAGCGTCTTGAAGCCCAGGCCAATAAAGAGTTCATCTATCTGGTGCGCGGGTTGACGCCCGAGCAGGGCCAGAGCGTGCTCGACCTGAAGGTGCCGGGCGTCTATGGCATCGAAGAGTTCCGGCGTTTTTATCCGGCCGGTGAAGTGACGGCCCACATGGTCGGCTTTACCGACATCGATGACCGGGGACGCGAAGGTGTGGAACTGGCTTATGACGAATGGCTCGCCGGGGTCGCCGGCAAGCGCCAGGTCATCAAGGACCGGCGCGGCAGGCTGATCAAGGATGTCCAGGTCACCAAAAACGCCAAGGCCGGCAAGCCCTTGGCGTTGTCCATTGACCTGCGCCTGCAATACCTGGCCAACCGTGAACTGCGCAATGCCATCGTCGAGAACGGTGCCAAGGCTGGCAGCCTGGTGATCATGGACGTGAAAACGGGCGAGATCCTGGCCATGGTCAACCAGCCCACCTACAACCCGAACAACCGTCGCAACCTGCAACCGGCGATGATGCGCAACCGCGCGATGATCGACGTGTTCGAGCCGGGTTCGACCATGAAAGCCGTTTCCATGGCCGCGGCGCTGGAAACCGGACGCTGGAAGCCGAGCGACACCGTCGAGGTGTATCCGGGGACCTTGCAGATCGGCAAGTACACCATTCGCGACGTGTCCAAGACCGAAGGCCCGGTGCTTGACCTGACCGGCATCCTGATCAACTCCAGTAACGTCGGTATGAGCAAGATCGCCTTCGACATCGGCGGCGAGACCATCTATCGCCTGGCGCAGAAGATCGGTCTCGGCCAGGACACCGGCCTGGGCTTCCCTGGCGAGCGTGTCGGCAACCTGCCGAATTACCGCGAGTGGCGCAAGGCCGAGACGGCAACCCTGTCCTACGGCTACGGTGTCTCCGTGACGGCGATCCAACTGGTCCACGCGTTCTCGGCGTTGGCCAACAACGGCCGCATCGCGCCGCTGACCCTGATCAAGACCGACAAGCCGCCGCAGACCACCCAGGTGATCCCCGAGAACGTCGCCAAGACCATGCAGGGCATGTTGCAGCAGGTGATCGAGGCGCCGCGCGGCGTGTTCCGCGCCCAGGTACCGGCCTATCACGTCGCCGGCAAATCGGGTACGGCCCGCAAGACCTCCGTGGGCACCAAGGGTTATGCCGAAAACTCCTACCGCTCGCTGTTCGCCGGTTTCGGCCCGATGAGTGACCCGCGCTACGCCATCGTTGTGGTCATCGACGAGCCGAGCAAGGCGGGCTACTTCGGTGGCCTGGTGTCGGCGCCGGTATTCAGCAAGGTCATGTCCGGCACCCTGCGCCTGATGAACGTCACCCCGGATAACCTGCCGCCCACCCAGCAGGCGAGCACCGCGCCGGTCGTCCCTTTGAAAGCCGATGGAGGGCGTGGCTGATGTCCCTGAGCCTGAACAAGATTTTTGCCCACGCCGGTCACGATCTGCTGATTCGCGAACTGGCCCTGGACAGCCGCAACGTCCGCGCCGGGGACCTGTTCCTGGCCGTGCCGGGCGGACGGTACGACGGCCGCGCCCACATTGCCGATGCCTTGCAGCGCGGCGCGGCTGCCGTGGCGTATGAAGTGGAAGGCGCGACTGTGCTGCCGATCACCGATGTGCCGCTGATTCCGGTCAAGGGCCTTGCGGCGCAGCTATCGGACATCGCCGGGCGCTTTTATGGCGAGCCGAGCCGTCACCTGAACCTGATTGGCGTGACCGGTACCAACGGCAAGACCAGCGTCACCCAACTGGTGGCCCAGGCGCTGGACCTGCTGGGGCAGCATTGCGGCATTGTCGGAACGCTGGGCAACGGCTTCCACGGTGCACTGGTGAGCGGCCTGCACACCACGCCAAACCCGATTGCCGTGCAGGCGACCTTGGCCGACCTGAAAAAGGCCGGCGCCAAGGCGGTTGCGATGGAAGTTTCCTCTCATGGCCTGGACCAGGGGCGCGTTACCGCCCTGGCGTTCGACATTGCCGTATTGACCAATCTGTCCCGGGATCACCTGGACTATCACGGCACCATGCAGGCCTATGGCGAAGCCAAGGCCAAGCTGTTTGCCTGGAACAACCTGAAGTGCCGGGTCATCAACCTCGACGATGAGTTCGGCCGGCAATTGGCGGCCAAACAGGCCGAGTCCCGGTTGATCACCTACAGCCTGGAAGATGCCAGCGCGCACCTTTATATACGCCAGGCGCAATTCGACGACGAGGGCGTGCGAGCCACGCTGGTCACGCCGCAGGGCGAGCACCATCTGCGCAGCACCTTGCTGGGGCGCTTCAACCTGAGCAATGTATTGGCCGCCATCGGCGCCTTGCTGGGGCTGGACTACGCGCTGGATGAAATCCTCAAGGTCCTGCCGAAGCTCGAAGGCCCGGCCGGTCGCATGCAGCGCCTGGGTGGCGGTACTCAACCGCTGGTGGTGGTTGATTACGCCCACACCCCCGACGCCCTTGAAAAAGTCCTGATGGCCCTGCGGCCTCACGCCAAAGGCAAACTGCTTTGCCTGTTCGGCTGCGGCGGCGACCGTGATCGCGGCAAGCGCCCGCTGATGGCCGAGGTGGTGGAGCGGTTGGCCGATGGCGTACTCGTCACCGACGACAACCCACGCAGCGAAGACCCGATGCAGATTTTCGATGACATCCGTGCCGGATTTTCGGCGGCGGACAAGGTGACCTTCGTGGCGGGTCGCGGCCAGGCGATTGCCCAGTTGATCGCCAGCGCTTCGGCGGACGATGTGGTCGTCCTGGCTGGCAAGGGGCACGAGGATTACCAGGAAATCAACGGCGTGCGCCATGACTTCTCCGATCTGGTCGAGGCCGATCACGCCTTGACCGCCTGGGAGGTGGCCCATGCTTAAAGCCTTGAAACTCAGCGAGCTGACCAGCGCCCTGAATGCGCGACTCATCGCGGCGGACGCCCGTTTCGACGGCGTCAGCATCGACAGCCGGGCCATTGCCCCGGGACAACTGTTCGTCGCCTTGGCCGGGCCGCGTTTTGACGGCCACGATTACCTGAATGACGTGGCGGCCAAAGGTGCGGTCGCGGCATTGGTCGAGCGCGAAGTCACCAACAGTGCGCTGCCACAACTGCTGGTTGGCGATACCCGCCAGGCCCTGGGCCAGCTCGGCGCACTGAACCGTGCGGCATTCGGCAATCCGGTCGCGGCCATCACCGGTTCCAGCGGCAAGACCACGGTCAAGGAAATGCTCGCCAGCATTCTGCGTACCCGTGGTCCGGTGCTGGCGACTCGGGGCAACCTGAACAATGACCTCGGCGTACCGTTGACCCTGCTCGAACTGGCGCCGGAGCACAGCGCGGCCGTCATCGAGCTGGGTGCCTCGCGGCTGGGCGAGATTGCCTACACCGTGGGCATGACCAAGCCTCACGTCGCCGTGCTCAACAACGCCGGGACCGCCCATGTCGGCGAGTTCGGCGGCCCGGAAAAAATCGTCGAGGCCAAGGGTGAAATCATCGAAGGGCTGGAAGCCGATGGCGTCGCCGTATTGAATCTCGACGACAAGGCGTTCGACATCTGGAAGACGCGGGCGGGTGAGCGCAAGGTGCTGACGTTTGCCCTGAGCAACCTCGCCGCGAACTTCTACGCCAGCGACCTGGACCGCGATGCCCGTGGTTGCCCGGCCTTCAACCTGCACAGTCCCGACGGTTCGGAGCGGGTCCAGTTGAACCTGCTCGGCACCCATAACGTCGCCAATGCCCTGGCTGCCGCCGCTGCCGCCCATGCGCTGGGCGTGTCCCTGCCGGGCATCGTCGCAGGCTTGAACGCCGTGCAACCGGTCAAGGGGCGCACGGTTGCGCAACTGGCCAGCAACGGCATGCGAGTGATCGACGACACCTACAATGCCAACCCGACGTCCATGTGCGCGGCGGTGGATATCCTCGCCGGTTTCTCCGGCCGCACCGTGCTGGTGCTGGGAGACATCGGCGAATTGGGGGATTGGGCGCAACAGGGGCACCACGATGTCGGTGCCTATGCCCGTGGCAAAGTCGATGCGCTGTATGCCGTCGGCCCGCTGATGGCCCATGCCGTCGCCGCGTTCGGCGAACACGCACAGCATTTCACCACTCAGGCCGACCTGATCCAGGCCCTGGGTGCCGAGCAGGACCCGAACACCACCTTATTGATCAAGGGCTCTCGTAGCGCAGCGATGGAAAACATCGTCGCAGCGCTGTGCGGCACCCGTACGGAGAAACATTGATGCTGCTGCTGCTAGCGGAGTACCTGCAACAGTTCTACAAAGGCTTCGCGGTCTTCCAATACCTGACCCTGCGCGGGATCCTGGGTGTGCTGACCGCGTTGTCGTTGTCGCTGTTCCTGGGCCCGTGGATGATCCGCACCCTGCAGAACCTGCAAATCGGCCAGTCGGTGCGTAACGACGGGCCGCAGTCGCATCTGTCCAAATCCGGCACCCCGACCATGGGCGGCGCGTTGATCCTGTCGTCCATCGGCGTCAGCACCTTGCTCTGGGCCGACCTGGCGAACCGCTATGTCTGGACCGTGCTGCTGGTAACCCTGTTGTTCGGCGCCATCGGCTGGGTCGACGACTACCGCAAGGTCATCGAGAAGAACTCCCGTGGGCTGCCGAGCCGCTGGAAGTATTTCTGGCAGTCGGTGTTCGGCCTGGGCGCGGCGATCTTCCTTTATATGACCGCCGCTTCGCCGGTGGAAACCACCCTGATCCTGCCGATGCTCAAGGACTACAGCATTCCGCTGGGCGCAGGCTTCGTCGTGCTGACCTACCTGGTGATCGTCGGTTCGAGCAACGCGGTCAACCTCACGGACGGCCTCGACGGCCTGGCGATCATGCCAACGGTCATGGTCGGCGGCGCGCTGGGGATCTTCTGCTACCTGTCGGGCAACGTGAAATTCGCCGAATACCTGCTGATCCCCTACGTGCCTGGGGCGGGTGAGCTGATCGTGTTCTGCGGCGCATTGATCGGCGCCGGCCTGGGTTTCCTCTGGTTCAACACCTATCCGGCCCAGGTCTTCATGGGTGACGTCGGCGCGCTGGCGCTGGGCGCCGCCCTGGGCACCATCGCCGTCATCGTTCGCCAGGAAATCGTCCTGTTCATCATGGGCGGCGTGTTCGTGATGGAGACCCTGTCAGTGGTCATTCAGGTTGCATCCTTTAAATTGACCGGCCGCCGCGTATTCCGCATGGCGCCGATCCACCACCATTTTGAACTCAAGGGCTGGCCGGAGCCGCGCGTGATCGTCCGTTTCTGGATCATCACCGTGATTCTGGTGCTGATCGGCCTTGCCACCCTGAAGCTGAGGTAGAACGAGTGTCCCTGATCGCTTCTGACCACTTCCGCATCGTTGTCGGCCTCGGCAAGAGCGGCATGTCCCTGGTTCGCTTCCTGGCGAGCCGGGGCGTGTCGTTTGCCGTGGCCGATACGCGGGAGAATCCGCCTGAGCTGGCCACGCTGCGGCGTGACTATCCGCAGGTGGACGTGCGTTGTGGCGAGCTGGACGTCGAATTCCTGTGCCGCGCCGACGAGCTCTACGTGAGCCCCGGCCTGGCCCTCGCGACGCCGGCCCTGCAGGCCGCTGCTGCCCGTGGCGTGAAATTGTCCGGTGATATCGAGCTGTTCGCGCGTAACGCCAAGGCGCCGATCATCGCCATCAGCGGCTCCAATGCGAAAAGCACCGTCACCACCCTGGTGGGCGAAATGGCCGCGGCGGCCGGCAAGCGGGTCGCCGTGGGCGGCAACCTCGGTACCCCGGCGCTGGACCTGCTCAGCGACGACGTCGAGCTGTACGTGATGGAGCTGTCGAGCTTCCAGCTCGAGACCACTGATCATCTCGGCGCCGAAGTGGCGACCGTGCTCAACATCAGCGAAGACCACATGGACCGCTACAGCGGCCTGCCGGCTTATCACCTGGCCAAGCACCGGATTTTCCGGGGAGCCCGGCAAGTGGTGTTCAACCGCCAGGATGCCCTGACCCGTCCGCTGCTGGGCGAGGGCATGCCGTGCTGGTCCTTCGGCCTGGGCGTACCGGACTTCAAGGGCTTCGGGTTGCGTGAAGAGAACGGCGAGAAATACCTGGCCTTCGAATTCCAGAACCTGATGCCGGTGCGCGAGCTGAAAATCCGTGGCGCCCATAACCAGGCCAACGCGTTGGCGGCCCTGGCCCTTGGGCATGCGGTCGGCCTGCCGTTCGACGCCATGCTGTCGGCGCTGCGGACCTTCGCCGGTCTCGAACACCGCTGCCAGTGGGTTCGCGACCTGGATGGCGTGGCCTGGTACAACGACTCCAAGGCCACCAACGTGGGAGCCGCGCTGGCCGCCATCGAGGGCCTGGGTGCAGACATCGAAGGCAAGCTCGTGCTGATCGCCGGTGGCGATGGCAAGGGTGCCGACTTCAAGGACCTGCGCGATCCGGTGGCGGCCAACTGCCGTGCCGTGGTGTTGATGGGACGTGACCGCGAATTGATCGCCAAGGCCATTGGCGACGGCGTACCGCTGGTTCGCGTCGGTTCGCTGGACGAAGCCGTGCAGCAATGCCGCGCCCTCGCTCAACCGGGCGATGCCGTCCTGCTGTCGCCGGCCTGCGCCAGTTTCGACATGTTCAAGAACTACGAAGAGCGCGGGCAGTTGTTCGCCCGGGCCGCGGAGGACTTGGCATGAGCCTGAGAAACGTCATCAAGCCGTATCCGTCGCCACTGATCACCGGACGTGGCATCGACCTGGATTTCCCGATGCTCGCCGGTTGCCTGGCATTGCTGGGCCTGGGTCTGGTGATGATCACTTCCGCGTCGTCGGAAGTGGCTGCCGTGCAATCCGGCAACACCCTGTACCACATGATCCGCCACCTGGTTTACCTGGTGATCGGCCTGGGCGCCTGTGTCGTCACCATGATGGTGCCGATCGCCACCTGGCAGCGCCTGGGCTGGATGATGCTGCTCGGCGCCTTTGGCCTGCTGGTGATGGTGCTGGTGCCGGGTATTGGCCGCGAGGTCAACGGTTCGATGCGCTGGATCGGTTTCAGTTTCTTCAACGTACAGCCCTCGGAAATCGCCAAGGTCTTCGTGGTGCTTTTCCTCGCCGGTTATCTGGTGCGTCGCCAGAAAGAAGTGCGCGAGAGCTGGATGGGCTTCTTCAAGCCGTTCATCGTGTTGCTGCCCATGGCGGGCCTGCTGCTGATGGAACCCGACTTCGGCGCCACGGTGGTGATGATGGGCGCGGCGGCGGCGATGCTGTTCCTGGGCGGGGTCGGGCTGTTCCGCTTCATTCTGATGGTGGCGCTGGCGGTGGCTGCCGTGACGGTACTGGTGCAGGCGCAACCCTATCGGATGGCGCGCCTGATCACCTTTACCGACCCGTGGGCCGACCAGTTCGGTTCCGGTTATCAACTGACCCAGGCGCTGATCGCCTTCGGGCGCGGCGAATGGCTGGGCGTGGGCCTGGGCAACAGCGTGCAGAAGCAGTTCTACCTGCCGGAAGCCCACACCGACTTCGTGTTCTCGGTGCTGGCCGAAGAACTGGGCGTGGTGGGGTCGTTGTGCACCGTGGCCCTGTTCGTGTTCGTCTGCGTGCGCGGCATGTACATCGGCTTGTGGGCCGAGAAGGCCAAGCAGTTCTTCGCCGCTTATGTGGCCTATGGCCTGTCGTTCCTGTGGATTGGTCAGTTCCTGATCAACATCGGTGTGAACGTCGGCCTGCTGCCGACCAAGGGCCTGACGCTGCCTTTCCTCAGTTATGGCGGCAGCTCCCTGGTGATCTGCTGTGCCTGCCTCGGTTTGCTGCTGCGCATCGAATGGGAGAGCCGGACGCACCTGGGCAGCGAAGAGATGGAATTCCAGGAGAGCGACTTCGCCGAGGAGCCGACTCATGGGCGCTAACGTGCTGATCATGGCCGGTGGCACCGGCGGGCATGTCTTCCCGGCGTTGGCCTGTGCCCGGGAATTCCAGGCGCGTGGCTACACCGTGCACTGGCTGGGCACGCCACGGGGCATCGAGAACGAACTGGTTCCCGGTGCGGGTCTGGAATTGCACCGGATCAATGCCAGCGGTCTGCGGGGTAAGGGCAAGCTGTCCTTGCTCAAGGCGCCCCTGATGCTGCTCAAGTCGGTCTGGCAGGCACGGGCGATCATTCGTCGGTTGCGGCCGGTCTGTGTGGTCGGGTTCGGTGGTTATGTGACCGGTCCTGGCGGTGTTGCGGCGAAACTGGCCGGCGTGCCGGTGATCGTTCACGAGCAGAACGCCGTCGCCGGTACCGCCAATCGGTTACTGGTGCCGTTGGCCGCCCGGGTCTGTGAAGCCTTTCCCGACACCTTTACCCTGTCGGGCAGCCGCCGCACCACCGGCAATCCGGTGCGTAACGAGCTGTTTCTCGACACTCCGCGCCCGGCCTTGGCCGGACGCAAGGCGCGTTTGCTGGTCCTGGGTGGAAGCCTGGGGGCAGAGCCGTTGAACAAATTGCTGCCCGAAGCCTTGTCGCAGGTCGCTTCCGAACTGCGGCCGGAAGTCTTTCACCAGGCCGGCAAGCACCACGATGAAGTGACCGCCGAGCGCTACCGCGCCGCAGGCGTCGAGGCGCAAGTGCAGCCTTTCATCAAAGACATGGCCCAAGCCTATGGCTGGGCCGACCTGGTGATCTGTCGCGCCGGCGCGCTGACCATCAGTGAACTGGCTGCCGCCGGTCTGCCCTCGATGCTGGTGCCTTTGCCCCACGCCATCGACGATCACCAGACCCGCAATGCCGATTATTTGGCCCGCGAAGGCGCTGCCTTCCTGCTGCCGCAAAGAACGACCGGCGCCGCGGATCTTGCCGCCCGCCTGACAGAGGTCTTGATGCAACCGCAACGACTTGAAGACATGGCCCGCGCTGCGCGCCGCCTGGCCAAACCCGATGCAACGGCCCAAGTGGTCGATACCTGCCTGGAGGTGGCCCATGGTTGAGAATCGCAAAGCCATGCCACAACCGGAGATGCGCCGTATCCGCCGCATCCACTTCGTCGGTATCGGCGGCGTGGGCATGTGCGGGATTGCCGAAGTGCTGCTTAACCTGGGCTATCAGGTCTCCGGTTCCGACTTGAAGGCTTCGCCGGTTACCGAGCGCCTGGAATCCTTTGGCGCCCAGATCTTTATCGGCCACCGTGCCGAGAACGCCGCCAATGCCGATGTGCTGGTGGTTTCCAGTGCCGTGAACACGTCCAACCCGGAAGTCGCCACGGCCCTGGAGCGCCGCATTCCGGTGGTGCCACGTGCCGAGATGCTGGCCGAGCTGATGCGCTATCGCCACGGCATCGCCGTGGCCGGTACCCACGGCAAGACCACCACCACCAGCCTGATCGCCTCGGTGTTCGCCGCCGGCGGCCTGGACCCGACGTTCGTGATCGGCGGTCGTCTGAATGCCGCGGGCACCAATGCCCAACTGGGCACCAGCCGCTACCTGATCGCCGAAGCCGACGAGAGTGATGCGAGCTTCCTGCACCTGCAGCCGCTGGTGGCCGTGGTCACCAACATCGATGCCGACCACATGGCCACCTATGGCGGCGACTTCAACAGGTTGAAGAAGACCTTCGTCGAGTTCCTCCACAACCTGCCGTTCTACGGTTTGGCGGTGGTGTGCATGGATGACCCGGTGGTGCGCGAGATTTTACCGCTGATCAAGCGCCCGACCGTGACCTACGGTTTCGGCGAAGAAGCCGACGTGCGCGCCATCAACGTGCGCCAGCAGGGCATGCAGACGTTCTTCACCGTGCTGCGTCCCGACCGCGAGCCGCTGGACGTGTCGGTGAACATGCCGGGCAACCACAACGTGCTCAATGCCTTGGCCACCATCTGCATTGCTACCGATGAAGGCGTCAGCGATGAGGCCATTGTCCAGGGGCTGTCAGGTTTCCAGGGCGTGGGTCGACGCTTCCAGGTCTACGGCGAGCTGCCGGTGGATGGCGGCAACGTGATGCTGGTGGACGACTACGGCCACCACCCGACCGAAGTCGCGGCGGTGATCAAAGCTGTGCGCGGTGGTTGGCCGGAGCGCCGCCTGGTGATGGTCTACCAGCCGCACCGCTACAGCCGCACCCGCGACCTGTACGACGATTTCGTCCAGGTGCTGGCCGACGCCAACGTGCTGCTGTTGATGGAAGTCTATCCGGCCGGCGAAGAGCCGATCCCGGGGGCCGACAGCCGTCAGTTGTGCCACAGCATCCGCCAGCGCGGTCAATTGGACCCGATCTACATCGAGCGCGGCGTGGACCTCGCGCCGTTGGTCAAGCCGCTGCTGCGCGCCGGCGACATCCTGTTGTGCCAAGGGGCCGGTGATATCGGTGGCCTGGCGCCGAAACTGTTGAAAAGTCCGTTATTCGCCGGTGCCATCGTGGCCTCCAGCGAGGGGAAACTGAAATGACTGCTGCCTACGCCAACCTGGTGTCCACCCTTGACCCGAAAGCCTTCGGCCGCGTCGCCGTGCTGTTCGGTGGCAAGAGTGCCGAGCGCGAGGTGTCCCTCAAGTCCGGCAAGGCCGTGCTCGAAGCCCTGCAAAGCGCCGGCGTCGATGCATTCGGCATCGACGTGGGCGATGACTTCCTGCAGCGCCTGCTGAGCGAAAAGATCGACCGTGCGTTCATCATCCTCCATGGACGCGGTGGTGAAGACGGCAGCATGCAAGGCCTGCTCGAATGCCTGGGCATTCCCTACACCGGCAGCGGCATCCTGGCGTCGGCCCTGGCGATGGACAAGCTGCGCACCAAGCAGGTCTGGCACAGCCTCGGCATCCCGACGCCGCGGCATGCCGTCCTGGCGTCCGAGGCCGACTGTATTTCGGCGGCCACGGAACTGGGCTTCCCTTTGATCGTCAAACCGGCCCATGAAGGTTCAAGTATCGGCATGGCGAAAGTGAATTCGCTGCCTGAGTTGACCGCGGCATGGAAAGACGCCAGTTCCTACGATTCGCAAGTGTTGGTCGAGCAATGGATCACCGGTCCCGAGTTCACCATCGCCACCCTGCGCGACCAGGTGTTGCCGCCGATTGCGCTGGGCACGCCTCACACGTTCTACGACTACGACGCCAAGTACGTGGCCAATGACACCCAGTACCGCATTCCCTGCGGGCTGGACAGCACCAAGGAAAAAGAACTGATGGACCTCACGGCCAAGGCCTGTGAGGCGCTGGGTATTGCCGGTTGGGGACGGGCGGACGTGATGCAGGACGCCGATGGGCAGTTCTGGTTCCTGGAAGTCAACACCGCGCCCGGCATGACCGATCATAGCCTGGTACCGATGGCGGCCCGTGCCGCCGGTCTGGATTTCCAGCAACTGGTGCTGTCGATCCTGGCTGCCAGTGTCGGCACTCAAGAGCCAAGAGGTTAAGCCATGCAAGGCGCATCGCTTCGTCATCAGCCATCCGCACCCGGCCGCAAGCCGGTGCCGCGGGGTGCCAGCCGAATGGTGGCCAAAGAGCCGATGTCGGCGCGCTTGCCGAAAGCCAACTTTGGTTTTCTCAAGAGCCTGTTCTGGCCGGTGCTGCTGGTGGTGTTGGGGTTCGGTACGTATGAAGGCGCCCAACGGTTGCTGCCTTACGCCGATCGGCCGATTGCCCGGATCAACGTCCAGGGCGACCTGAGCTACATCAGCCAGCAGGCGGTGCAACAGCGGATCGCCCCGTTCGTGGCGTCGAGCTTCTTCACCATCGATCTGGCGGGCATGCGCACGGAACTGGAGCAGATGCCCTGGATTGCCCATGCCGAAGTCCGGCGCGTGTGGCCCGATCAGGTCTCGATCCGCCTGGAAGAACAACTGCCGGTGGCCCGCTGGGGCGACGAATCGCTGTTGAACAACCAGGGCCAGGCGTTCACGCCGCGGGAACTGGCCAACTACGAACATTTGCCACAGTTGTTCGGCCCGCAGCGGGCTCAGCAGCAGGTGATGCAGCAATACCAGGTATTGAGTCAGATGTTGCGGCCGTTGGGCTTCTCCATCGCACGCCTGGAATTGCGCGAACGCGGCAGCTGGTTCCTGACCACTGGCGCGGGCAGCTCGGGGCCGGGCATCGAGCTGCTGCTCGGGCGCGGCAACCTGGTGGAAAAGATGCGCCGTTTCATCGCCATCTATGACAAGACGCTCAAAGAACAGATTACGAACATCGCGCGCATCGATCTGCGCTACGCCAATGGCCTGGCTGTTGGCTGGCGGGAACCGGTAGCGCCCACGACGGCCCAACCCGCCGTCGCGAAGAATTAAGAAGAGGCAGGACCATGGCAAACGTGCAAAGCGGAAAAATGATCGTCGGGCTGGATATCGGCACTTCCAAGGTGGTTGCGCTGGTAGGCGAGGTCGCGGACGACGGCACGCTGGTCATCGTCGGGATCGGTACCCATCCGTCCCGTGGCCTGAAGAAAGGGGTGGTGGTGAACATCGAGTCCACCGTGCAGTCGATCCAGCGCGCCATCGAAGAAGCGCAGCTGATGGCCGGTTGCCGGATCCACTCGGCGTTCGTTGGCGTGGCGGGCAATCACATCCGCAGCCTGAACTCCCACGGTATCGTCGCGATCCGTGATCGCGAAGTCAGCTCCGCCGACCTCGAGCGGGTGCTCGACGCGGCACAGGCCGTGGCGATTCCGGCCGACCAGCGGGTGCTGCACACCCTGCCGCAGGATTACGTGATCGACAACCAGGAAGGCGTGCGCGAGCCCCTGGGCATGTCCGGCGTGCGCCTGGAAGCCAAGGTCCACGTGGTGACCTGCGCCGTGAACGCTGCGCAGAACATCGAGAAATGCGTGCGCCGTTGCGGCCTGGAAATCGACGACATCATCCTCGAGCAACTGGCTTCGGCCTACTCGGTACTGACCGACGACGAGAAAGAACTGGGCGTGTGCCTGGTGGACATCGGCGGCGGCACCACCGACATCGCGATCTTCACCGAAGGCGCCATTCGTCACACCGCGGTGATCCCGATTGCCGGTGACCAGGTGACCAACGACATCGCCATGGCGTTGCGCACCCCGACCCAGTATGCCGAGGAAATCAAGATCCGCTATGCCTGCGCCCTGGCGAAACTGGCCGGTGCCGGTGAAACCATCAAGGTGCCGAGCGTCGGCGACCGTCCTCCGCGCGAGCTGTCCCGCCAGGCCCTGGCCGAGGTGGTCGAGCCGCGCTACGACGAACTGTTCACGCTGATCCAGGCCGAGCTGCGCCGCAGCGGCTACGAAGACCTGATCCCGGCCGGCATCGTGCTGACCGGCGGTACGTCGAAAATGGAAGGCGCAGTCGAGCTGGCCGAGGAAATCTTCCACATGCCGGTACGCCTGGGCGTGCCCCATGGCGTCAAGGGTCTGGATGACGTGGTGCGCAACCCGATCTATTCCACCGGCGTGGGCCTGTTGATGTACGGCCTGCAGAAGCAGTCCGACGGGATCTCGTTCTCGGGCATCGGCAGCCGCGACAGCTACAGCAGCGACGAGCCGAAGGCGCCGCTGTTCGAGCGGCTCCAGGCGTGGGTCAAAGGCAATTTCTGATACAGGTTTCAGGCTTCGGGCGGCAGGTTTCAGGCCTGCCACCGGAAGGGCAACAAACGCAGTAGGCGAAAAAAAACTAGAGAATGTAAGGAGAGGGAAAATGTTCGAACTCGTAGACAACATCCCCGCTAGCCCGGTTATCAAAGTAATCGGTGTCGGCGGTGGCGGCGGCAACGCTGTCAACCACATGGTCAAGAGCAACATCGAAGGCGTCGAGTTCATCTGCGCCAACACCGATGCTCAAGCGCTGAAGAACATTGGCGCGCGGACCATCCTGCAACTGGGTACCGGCGTGACCAAGGGCCTGGGTGCCGGCGCGAATCCCGAGGTTGGCCGTCAGGCTGCCCTGGAAGACCGCGAGCGCATCGCTGAAGTCCTGGCCGGCACCAATATGGTGTTCATCACCACGGGCATGGGCGGTGGTACCGGTACCGGTGCAGCGCCGATCATTGCCGAAGTGGCCAAGGAAATGGGCATCCTCACCGTTGCGGTAGTGACCCGTCCGTTCCCGTTCGAAGGCCGCAAGCGCATGCAGATTGCCGATGAAGGCATCCGCGCGCTGAGCGAAAGCGTCGACTCGTTGATCACCATTCCCAACGAGAAACTGCTGACCATCCTCGGTAAAGACGCCAGCCTGCTGTCGGCTTTCGCCAAGGCCGATGACGTACTGGCCGGTGCCGTTCGTGGTATCTCCGACATCATCAAGCGTCCGGGTATGATCAACGTCGACTTCGCCGACGTACGCACCGTAATGTCCGAAATGGGCATGGCGATGATGGGCACTGGCTGCGCCAGCGGTCCGAACCGTGCTCGCGAAGCCACCGAAGCGGCCATCCGCAACCCGTTGCTCGAAGATGTGAACCTGCAGGGCGCCCGTGGCATCCTGGTGAACATCACCGCAGGTCCCGACCTGTCGCTGGGCGAGTACTCCGACGTGGGTAGCATCATCGAAGCGTTCGCTTCCGACCACGCCATGGTCAAGGTCGGCACCGTGATCGATCCGGACATGCGTGACGAGCTGCACGTGACCGTGGTTGCCACCGGCCTGGGTGCGAAAATCGAGAAGCCGATGAAGGTCATCGACAACACCGTCCAGACCACAATGGCCTCGCAGCCTCAGCAGCAAGCCCCCGTTCGTCAGGAACAGCCTGCGGTGAACTACCGCGACCTGGACCGTCCGACCGTCATGCGCAACCAGGCCCAGGCCGGTGCTGCGACTGCCGCGAAGATGAATCCGCAAGACGATCTGGACTACCTGGATATCCCGGCCTTCCTGCGTCGTCAGGCCGATTGATGAAATGTATCAGGGGTATTCGGGTGATTGGTGTTCAGCAAAGGTCTGGTCTGCTATCATCGCCAGCCTTTGTTGATACCAGTTCGCAATTTGCGCTGAAGCGGCCCATGCCATGATTAAACAACGCACCCTGAAGAATATTATCCGTGCCACAGGTGTCGGCCTGCACTCCGGCGAGAAGGTCTACCTGACCCTCAAGCCCGCGCCTGTCGACACCGGCATTGTGTTTTGTCGTGCCGACCTCGACCCTGTGGTGCAGATTCCTGCTCGCGCGGAAAATGTTGGTGAAACCACCATGTCGACCACACTGGTCAACGGTGACACCAAAGTGGATACGGTGGAGCATTTGCTCTCGGCCATGGCTGGCCTGGGCATCGATAACGCCTACGTCGAGCTCTCCGCGTCCGAAGTCCCGATCATGGATGGCAGCGCCGGACCCTTCGTATTCCTGATTCAATCGGCTGGCCTGGAAGAGCAGGACGCGGCCAAGAAGTTCATCCGCATCCTGCGGGAAGTGACAGTGGAAGACGGCGACAAGCGCGCCACTTTCGTCCCTTTCGATGGTTTCAAGGTGAGCTTCGAGATCGATTTCGATCACCCGGTTTTCCGTGACCGCACCCAGAGTGCTAGCGTGGATTTTTCCAGCACTTCGTTTGTAAAAGAAGTCAGCCGCGCCCGTACCTTTGGTTTCATGAGTGACATCGAGTACCTGCGCAAGCACAACCTCGCACTCGGCGGCAGTGTTGAAAATGCGATCGTGGTCGATTCCGATGGCGTGTTGAACGAAGACGGCCTTCGCTATGAAGACGAATTCGTCAAACACAAGATCCTCGATGCAATCGGCGACCTCTACCTGCTGGGCAATAGCCTGATTGGTGAGTTCAAGGGCTTCAAGTCCGGCCACGCACTGAACAACCAGCTGCTGCGCAAGTTGATTGAGCAGAAAGATGCTTGGGAAGTCGTGACGTTCGAAGATGCCAGTACCGCACCGATCTCTTACATGCGCCCTGTTGCGGCCGTGTAAGCAAAAAACCTCTCTAGTTTTTTAAGGGCTGCCTTCGGGTGGCCTTTTTTTATGGCTGTCAGAGAAGTATTTGTGGCGAGGGATTTATCTGTGGTGGGGGGATTTATCTGTGGCGAGGGGATTTATCCCCGCTGGGCTGCGTAGCAGCCCTATCACTATGGACTCAATCCGTCTGACCCACCGAGTTGCCTGGTTTTGGGGCTGCTCCGCAGCCCAGCGGGGATAAATCCCCTCGCCACAGGAGCACCGGGGCATTACATCGCGCAGACCACGCAATTGCGTCCGCTGGCCTTGGCCTGGTACAGCGCCTTGTCGGCGGCGAACAGGAGCTGTTCGAAGTCGTCATACGGTCCCTGTGACCAAGTCGCGATGCCGATGCTGACGGTCATGGGCGCCTCGCCCGGCCGGACGGGCAGTTGTTCCACTGCTTCGCGAATGCTCTGGGCCAGGGCAAATGCTCCGGCAGTGTTGGTTTCCGGCAACACCACCGAAAACTCTTCACCGCCATAGCGGGCGGCCAGGTCGGCTGGACGACGGACACGTTCACCGATCAGTCGCGCCAAGGCCCGCAGTGCTTCGTCACCCTGTTGATGGCCATGGCGATCATTGAATGCCTTGAAGTGGTCGGCATCGACCATCAGCACCGACAACGGTTGGCCCGAGCGCAAGGCCCGTAGCCATTCTCTTTGCAGTGTCTCATCCAGGGCCCTGCGGTTGGCCAGGCCCGTCAGCGGATCAGTCGCCGCCCGCTTGGCCAATTCCCGTTCAGCACGATGGCGGCGTCTCAATTCGCGGCGCAGTAGCCAGGTGAGCCAGAGCAGGCCGACGCACAGCGCGCCGGTAGCGCCGCTGACGATCAGCGTTGTGCGTAGCCATGAAGCAAAGACCTCTTCGGAGGAGAGCGCCACTACGACGATCAAGGGCAAGTCGCCGACCTGGGAAAAGGTGTAGAGGCGTTGTTTCTGGTCAAAACCGGAGATGCTGGTGAAGCTGCCGTTACCTTCATGCAGGATGCGCACGAAATTCGGCCGGTTGCTGAAGTCCCTGCCGATCATGTCCTCGGCCAGGGGCGGTTCCTGTGCCAGCAGGATTCCGTCGCGGCTGATCAGGTTGACCGTACCGCCATGCCCGATGTTCAAGCTTCTGAACAATTGACTGAAGTAGCTCAAGCGCATCGCGGCTTCGGCCACGCCCAGGAAATCGCCTCGTTCGTCGCTAAGTCGTCGACTGAAACTGATACGCCAGTCGTGCTCGCCACTCCGGGCTCGGAAGGGGCGGCTGATCATCATCTCCGGGCTTGGGTTCTGGACGTGGGACTGGAAATACTCCCGCTCAGCATAATTACCGACACGTGGTTCGACCGAGGCCGAGTCAGCGATGACATCGCCTTGTTTGTTCAGTAGCAGGATGTCGCCTTTGTAAGGCGCAGCGGTGGAACGGTCGAACAGGGCCAGATGCCGGATGGCCGGGGAAACGTCTTTCAGGTCGTCGCGCTTGGCCGCGGCAATCAGGCCTTGCACCGACAAGTCGTAGAGTTCGACGTTGCGCAGCACATCGGCATCGATTAACTGCACGATATTGCTGGCCGCTCGTATCGCTGCTTCACGGGCGCTGGCGTGTTCGCGAATCAGCAGGAAGGTGACGATGCCCAGGATGGCAATGACAACCAGTGAGCTGGCCAGTACGAGGACCCGCTCTGAACGTATCGAAGGCGGGGTGCTGCCGGTTGTCGCACTGCTGGTGCTCATGATTCCGATGTCTATAGTGTCGATCCATTCCGAAGGGAGCATAGCTGGCAATTCAGCGGATGCTGGCCTTTTGCGGATTGTGCTTGGATCGGCGAGAGGGGGCAATCAGTGTTCGCGAAAAGCCGTAGCCGCCGGAGGCCAAGGTCTGCTGATTCTGGGCTAGTAGCCTTTCGCCCAGCATTCAATAGCCTGAAAAAAGGCGTCCGGATCGCTCGGTGCACGTCAGGTCGGTAACCGGATCCCGAAGGTGTTGGCACCCCGGTCGCTGTGCACGAATACATCCCCACCGTGCATCAGGGCGATTGCCCTGACGATGGCCAGCCCGAGTCCGTGGTTGGCGCCGCTGTTACTGCGGGAGGCATCGACCCGGTAGAAGCGTTCGAACAGCCGCGGCAGGTGTTCGGTGGCAATCGGTTCGCCAGGGTTGGTGACGGCGAGGGAGATCTGGTCGGCCTGGGCTTCGATGGTGACGTCGATGATTTGTCCCGGCGCGGTGTGCTGCACGGCGTTGCTCAACAGGTTGATCAGCGCCCGGCGCAGATGGGCGATCTCGATGCTGGCCTGGGCGTCACCATTGACCCGCACCTGGACCTGGGCGTCTTCGAGAATGAAGTCCAGGTAATCGAGGGTGGTGGCCACTTCGTCGGCCAACGATGTGGTGGTCAGCTTGGTGGCCTTGCTGCCTTGGTCGGCGCTGGCGAGGAAGAGCATGTCATTGATGATCGAGCGCAGTCGTTCCAGTTCCTCGAGGTTCGATTGCAGCACTTCGAAATAATGTTCGGCCGAACGGCCACGGGTCAGCGCTACCTGGGTCTGGCCGATCAGGTTGGTCAGGGGCGAGCGCAGTTCATGGGCGACATCGGCGTTGAACGACTCCAGGCGTGAGTAGGCCTGTTCGACCCGGTCGAGGGTGGCATTGAAAGAACTGACGAACTGACTGAGTTCCGGTGGCAACGGCGATAGCCGCAAACGCCCGGACAGGCGCGGAGGGGCCAGGCGCCGGGCTTCATCGGACAGCCTGATCAATGGCTTGAGGCCGATATGCGCGACCCAGTAGCCCAACAGGGACGCCAGCAGCACTCCGATAATCGCCAGGCTCACCAGGGCCACCAGCAGACGATGCTGGGTCTGGTAGAACGTCTCGGTGTCGATGCCGATCATGAAACGCAGCGGCGGTCGTTGGTCCTTGGCCGGAAACTGGCTCAGCAGCACTTTCATCGGGTAATGGCGGTTGGGCAATTGCAGGTCGCGTTTACCCAGTGGCCCTTGGGTGAAGGCACGGATCTGCGGGTCGGGATCGCCATATTCGAAGTGTGGATCACCGCTGACGATCCAGAAGTGGATGCGCTTGTCTTCCTCCCCCAGCAAACGCAGTTTGTTGTGGATCTTCACCCAGTGCTCGGGCGTACCGTAACGGCCCACCGTGGATTCGAGCACGCTGTAGCGGGCATCGAGTTCGGCTTCGGGCAACAGGCCCAGGCCTTTTTCGACCTGCTGGTACAAGGCGCCGCCGATCAGCAGGAATATCAGCGCGGCGACCAGGGTGAACAGGCCGCTGAGGCGTAGCGCGATACTGTTACTCACTGCGACTTTCCAGTACATAACCCATCCCGCGAATGGTGTGCAGCAACTTCCGCTCGAACGGCCCGTCGAGCTTGGCTCGCAGGCGTTTGATCGCCACTTCCACGACGTTGGCGTCGCTGTCGAAGTTGATGTCCCAGACCATTTCGGCAATGGCGGTCTTGGAGAGGATTTCACCCTGGCGGCGAGCCAGGACACTGAGCAGCGAGAACTCCTTGGCCGTCAGGTCCAGGCGTTGGCCGGCGCGGGTGGCCTTGCGGCTGATCAGATCGATCCACAGGTCGGCGATGCTCACCTGCACCGGTTCATGGCCGCCGCTGCGGCGGGTCAGGGCTTGCAGGCGAGCCACCAGTTCCAGGAAGGAGAACGGTTTGCCCAGGTAGTCGTCGGCGCCGTCGCGCAGGCCCTTGATGCGGTCTTCGACCCGTTCCCGGGCGGTGAGCATGATCACCGGGGTCTGCTTGCGAGCGCGCAGGGCGCGCAGCACGCCGAAGCCATCCAGGCCCGGCAGCATCACGTCGAGCACGATCACCGCATATTCGCTTTCCAGGGCCAGGTGCAGCCCTTCGACGCCGTCGGGGGCTACGTCCACGATGTAGCCCTGTTCAGTCAGGCCACGATGCAGGTAGTCCGCGGTTTTTTCTTCGTCTTCGATGATCAGAACGCGCATGGCCCCGCCTCAGTCTGTAGTCGCCAGCGCCGTAGCTGACGCAGGCCCGGAACGATGGGCGGGCCGATGGAACAACCGCTCGAGCCACAAGTATATGACCGGTGTGGTGAACAGCGTCAGCGCCTGGCTCACCAGCAGGCCGCCGACCACCGCAATGCCCAGGGGCTGGCGCAACTCCGCGCCGGGGCCATGGCCGAGCATCAGCGGCAGGGCGCCGAGCAGGGCGGCCAGGGTCGTCATGATGATCGGACGGAACCGGGTCATGCCCGCCTGGAAAATCGCTTCCTGCGGTGTCAGTCCGCCATTGCGCTGTGCGTCGAGGGCGAAATCGATCATCAGGATACCGTTCTTCTTGACGATCCCGATCAGCAGCACCAGCCCGATCAGCGCCATGATCGAAAAATCCTGGCCCAACAGCCACAGCATGATCAGGGCGCCGAGGCCGGCCGAAGGCAGGGTGGATATGATGGTCAGCGGATGCACGAAGCTCTCGTAGAGCACGCCGAGAATGATGTACACCGCCACCAGCGCGGCGAGGATCAGCCACGGCTGGCTTGCCAGGGAACTCTGGAACGCCTGCGCCGCACCCTGGAAGTTGCCGCTGATGGCGGCCGGCATGCCGATCTCGTTCTTCGCCTGGTCGAGCATGCGCACCGCGTCTCCCAGTGCCACGCCTGGCGCCAGGTTGAACGACAGGTTGGCGGCCGGGAACATGCCATCGTGGGCAATGGACAGCGGACCGTTGGCGGGTGGATCAAAGCGGGCCAGGGCCGAGAGCGGCACCATTTCCCCGCTCAGGGGCGAGCGTAGGTAGAAGTAGGCCAGGCTTTCGGCCTTGCCACGTTGCCGGGTGTCGAGTTCCAGGATCACGTTGTACTGGTTGGTCTCGGTCTGGAATTCGTTGATCTGCCGCTGGCCGAAGGCGTCGTACAGTGCCTGGTCGACATCGCTGGCGGTCAGGCCGAAGCGTGCCGCCGCGCTGCGGTCGATGTTGATGTGGGTAATGCTGCCGCCCAGTTGCAGGTCGTTGGAGATGTCTCGGAACGCCGGGTTACTGCGCAGTCTGTCGGTGAGTTTCTGTGCCCAGGTGTTGAGGGTTGGCCCGTCGTTGCTCTTGAGGACGTACTGATACTGGGCGCGACTGGGACCGGAGCTGAGGTTGATGTCCTGCCCGGCCCTGAGGTACAGCGCCACGCCAGGAATTTTCTGCAACTTGGGGCGGATCCGGTCGATGAAGCCGCTGGCGGTGACGTCACGCTCGCTTTGGGGCTTGAGGGCAATCCAGAAACGGCCGTTGGCGATGGTCTGGTTGCTGCCCGAGACGCCGACGGAGTGGGAGAACGTCTGCACCGCCGGGTCGGCGGCGACGATTTCGGCCAGGGCCTTGTGCTTGGCCACCATGTCGGGGAATGACACGTCGGCGGCCGCTTCGCTGGTGCCCAGTACCAGGCCGGTGTCCTGTACCGGGAAGAAGCCTTTGGGGATGAACACGTAGCCTGCCACCGCCAGTGCCAGGGTCAGGCCGAACACACCGATCATCAGCTTTTGATGGGCCAGTGCCTTGCGCAGGCCTTTTTCATAACCGCCCAGCAGTCGTTCGCCAAAGCTTGGACCTCGGTGGGCATGATGCACCGGTGCGCGCATGAACAGTGCCGCCAGCGTTGGCGCCAGGGTCAGGGACACCACCACGGAAATCAGGATTGTCGAGGTGGCGGTCAAGGCGAACTCCTTGAACAGTCGCCCCACCACGCCGCCCATGAACAGCAACGGGATGAACGCGGCAATCAGGGAGAAACTGATGGACACCACCGTGAAGCCGATTTCGCCGGCGCCCTTGATCGCCGCCTCGCGCATGCCGTCACCGGCCTCGAGATGCCGGTGGATGTTCTCCACCACCACAATCGCGTCATCCACCACGAAGCCCACCGAGATGACGATGGCCACCAGGGTCAGGTTGTTCAGGCTGAAGCCCATCACGTACATCAGGGCGAAGCTCGCGGTCAGGGACACCCCCAGCACCGCCGAGACGATCAGTGTCGCCGAGAGCTGGCGCAGGAACAGCGCCATGACCGCCACCACCAGCAGCACGGCGATCAGCAGGGTGATCTCCACTTCATGCAGCGAGGCGCGGATGGTCTGGGTACGGTCGATCAGCACCTTGACCTGTACCGCAGCAGGCAGCATGGCTTCCAGGGTAGGCAGGGCCGCCTGGATGCGGTCGACGGTTTCGACGATGTTCGCCCCCGGTTGGCGGAAGATCACCAGGTTGAGCCCCGGCTCGTTGTCGGACCAGGCCTGGACGTAGGCGTTTTCCGAGCCATTGATCACCTTGGCGATGTCTTTGAGGTGCACCGGCGCGCCCTCCTTGTAGGACACGATCAGGTCGCCGTAATCCTCGGGCTGGAACAATTGATCGTTGGTGGACAAGGTCGAGATGCTCGAATCGCCGTACAGGGCGCCCTTGGCCAGGTTGAGGCTGGCCTGCTGGAGTGTCGTGCGGATGTCGGCCAGGGTCAGGCCGATGGCGGCAAGGCGGTCGGCGGAGGCCTGGACCCGGATCGCCGGGCGCTGTTGACCGGTGATGTTGACTTGTCCGACGCCGTCGATCTGGCTGATCTGACGGGCAAGCAGCGTTTCGACGTAGTCGCTCAGCTCGGTACCGGGCATCAGGCTGGAACTGATACTGAGGATCAGCACCGGGCTGTCGGCGGGATTGACCTTGCGCCAGGTGGGCAGGTTCGGCATGTCGCTGGGCAGTTTGCCGGCGGCGGTGTTGATGGCCGCCTGCACTTCCTGGGCGGCGGTGTCGATGCTCTTGTCGAGGCTGAATTGCAGGATCAGGTTGGTCGAGCCCAAGGCGCTGCTGGAGGTCATCTGCGTGATGCCGGGAATCGCGCTGAACTGCACTTCCAGTGGCGTCGCCACCGAGGAGGCCATGGTTTCGGGGCTGGCGCCGGGCAGCTGGGCGTTGACCTGGATCGTCGGGAATTCCGCCTCCGGCAAGGGGGCGACGGGCAGGCGAGGGAAGGCGATACTCCCCAGCAGTATCAGGGCGAACGTCAGCAGCACCGTAGCGACGGGGTGGTCGATGCACCACGCCGAAATCGAGCCGCGCCCCTTCATGGCTGCGGCTCCGTGGCCTTGGCGAGGACCGGTGGGGCAGTGAGCACCTGGACGCTGGCCCCCGGCCTGAGACGCGACTGGCCGTCACTCACCAATTGATCCCCGGCGTTCACCCCCTTGATGATGTTCATGCCGCTGTCCTGGTAAACCATTTCCACTGGCACGTTCTCGACCTTGTCACCCTTGATCCGGTATACGAAGTGCTGGTCCAGTCCACGCTGGACCACGGTCGGCGGCACTACCAGGGCACCCTTGTCGAGGGCTGTCTGGATCTTCAGCGTCACCAGTTGCCCGGGCCACAACCGTTGTCCGGCGTTGCTGAATTCGGCCTTGGCCCGCAGGGTGCCGGTGTTGGGATTGATCTGGTTGTCGATGAGGCTCAGCCGACCCTCGCCAAGCAGTTCTCCTGCCGTACCATCGGCGCCGATGTAGGCCTTGACCAGCGCCTGTTCGGGCGCGGCGGTCAACCGTTGCAAGGTGGGCAGCATCTGCTGGGGCAGGGAAAACTCCACCGCAATCGGGTCGATCTGGGTCACGGTGAACAGGCCTTCGGTGTCGCTGGTGCGCAGGAAGTTGCCTTCGTCCACGTTGCGGATGCCAACGCGGCCGGTCACCGGGGAACGGATCTGGGTGTAGGACAGCTGCACCTGGGCGGCATCGATGGCCGCCTGGTTGCCCTGGGCGGTGGCCTTGAGCTGATTGACCAGGGCCTGTTGCTGATCGTAGGTCTGCTTCGAGACGCCATCGTCGACACTCAGCAATTTGTAACGCTTGAGATTGACCTGGGCCACCGCCAGTTGCGCCTGGCTCTCGCCAAGCTGGGCCCGGGCCTGGTCGAGGCTGGCGCGAATGGAGCGGTCGTCGATGGTCGCCAGCAGGTCACCCTTGCTCACCTGTTGCCCTTCCTTGACCAGAAGTCGGGTGAGAATGCCGTCGATCTGCGGACGGATGACCACGCTGTGCAGTGACAGCACCGTGCCGATGCCGCTGGCGAAGCGCGGCACATCCTTTTGCTCCACGCTGACGACCCGTACCGGAACGGCGGCAGGCGCACCGGGTTTGGCGGCGATGGGTTTCATGACGAACCAGAGGACGAGGGCCGCCAGGGCGATCAATAGCGCGACGAGCAGGACGGTTTTTTTCTGGATGTGCATGGATGTGGGAAGCCGGTCCGGGACGAAGGGATTTACAGGACTCTTATATAGCGTTGCGAGACGGTCAGGAAGGTGACGGCTAACTGACAGGCTTGTCAGTTTCGTCCTGAATCGCTGTCGGACGGATGTCAGGTTGAATCTGCCCGATACGTTGCGGCAGCGGCCGGGTATACTGGCGCCCGTCGCGCCTCCCTCCAGGCCCGACGTGCACACCGTGTGGCAAGGGAGAAAGCTCCCTCGCCACGGATTGATGGCCTACCTTGAGCGAACGGCATTGACATGACTTCCCCGAACGGCGAACCGGCCGACCTGCCTGACGGCGATGTTTCCAGCGCCGAGAGCGGCAAAGCGGCGATCCCGGCCTTCAAATTTCCTTTCAAGCCCGGTGAACTGGCCACGGCCAAAGGGGCGGGACAATTGCCGTGGTACAAGAATGGCGTGAAAGATGGTCACGCCAAGTCCCCCGGCGCCGCACCTCCCGGCACCCGTCGTTCGATGGGCAAGCGCTGAGGAGCGTTCCTCGATGCAGGAGCAGCGATTTCAATTCGCGGCTCGCGCGCCCGTCAGACTTCCGCTCAACTCATACGCCGTCAGCTCGGCCTGGTGCGCTGTCAGGATTTCCGGCAGCGAACCTCGCAGGTACTCGACCCAGGTCTTGATCTTCGCATCCAGGTACTGGCGCGAAGGGTAGATGGCGTAGAGGTTCAATTCCTGGGAGCGGTAATTGGGCATCACCCGCACCAACGTGCCGTTGCGCAGGCCTTCGATGGCCGCGTAAACCGGCAATACGCCCACGCCCATGCCGCTGGTGATCGCGGTTTTCATCGCATCGGCGGAGTTCACCAGGAAGGGGGACTGGTTGATGGTGACCATTTCCTGGCCTTCCGGGCCGTCGAACACCCATTTCTCCAGCGGAATGACCGGGCTGACCAGGCGCAGGCAGGCGTGGTTGAGCAGCTCGCTGGGTTTCTGTGGGCAACCGTTGGCCTTCACGTAGGCAGGTGAAGCACAGACGATGCTGTAGGTGATGCCCAGGCGTTGGGAAACGAAACCCGAATCCGGCAATTCGCTGGCCAACACGATGGAGACGTCGTAACCCTCATCCAGGATGTCCGGCACACGGTTGGCCAGGGTCAGGTCGAAGGTCACGTCTGGATGGGTCTTGCGATAGCGGGCGATGGCGTCGATCACGAAATGCTGGCCGATACCGGTCATGGTATGGACCTTCAACTGCCCGGCCGGCCGGGCATGGGCGTCGCTGGCCTCGGCTTCGGCCTCCTCGACATAGGCCAGGATCTGCTCGCAACGCAACAGATAGCGTTTGCCGGCTTCGGTCAGGGCAATGCGGCGGGTGGTGCGGTTGAGCAGGCGGGTTTGCAGATGGGCTTCCAGATTGGAAACCGCACGCGAGACGTTGGCTGTCGTGGTATCGAGTTGCACGGCGGCGGCGGTGAAACTGCCGGCTTCGGCAACACAGCAGAACGCGCGCATGTTTTGCAGGGTGTCCATGAAGGGCTCTCTTGGGCGATGGCAAATTGTGACACGAAGTTACGGCGCTACGGGATCCGACTTACGGATTATCGCGTTTACGGTAACAAAGATTCGCAGAAAGATCGGCTTATCGCCGTTTGGATCGGTGCCTAGAATTGCCGGCGTTGAAGGGGTGGGCCATCTGGCACGGACCTCATGTGGGAGCGAGCCTGCTCGCGAAAGCGTTGGGTCAGTTGTCTGCGATAGGGCGGGTGCCGCCGCCTTCGCGAGCAGGCTCGCTCCCACAGGTTGCGTAACCGGCATGCTCGCTCATTACCTTGTTGTCCCTTTCCCAGGAATCTTGCGCAAGTGCCGCGTTGCATCAGCAGAGAGCTGAAGACTCTCAGTGTTTGGGCTTTATCGTTGACCCTCAGCGCTTGCATCGGGACGGGAGGGATCGCACCCCAGGGCGAGGTGTTGTCAGCCGATCGGCTGGCCACCGATGAAGCGATCCGCGAGGCCGCCCGCGATGCCCACTGGCCCAGCCGCCAGTGGTGGAAAGCTTATGGCGACCCGCAACTGGACCGCTGGATCGACCTGGCTGTGCAGGACAGCCCGAGCCTGGCCATGGCCGCCGCCCGGGTGCGGCAGGCCAAGGCCATGGCCGGTGTTGCCGAAGCGGCGGAGTCGCCGCAGGTCAATGGCCGGGCGACCCTCAAGCGCCACAACTGGCCCACCGATCAGTTCTACGGTCCTGGCGAACTGGCCGACACCACCACCTGGGACAACGATGCCGGCCTGGGCCTGAGCTATGCCCTGGACCTGTGGGGGCGCGAGCGCAACGCCAGCGAGCGAGCAGTCGACCTGGCCCACGCCAGCGTCGCCGAGGCACGGCAGGCGCAGTTGGAGTTGCAGAACAACATCGTGCAGGCCTATATCCGGTTTGCGCTGCACTATGCCCAGCGCGATATCGTCGCCGCGACCCTGCGCCAGCAGGAACAGATTCTCGACCTGGCGCAAAAGCGTCTCGACGGTGGCATCGGCACTCATTTCGAAGTCAGCCAGGCCCAGGCACCGTTGCCCGAGACCCATCGTCAACTCGACGCCTTCGATGAAGCCATCGCCTTGAGTCGCAATCAACTGGCGGCACTGGCGGGCAAGGGACCGGGGGCGGGTACGGGCCTGTGGCGACCGGCCCTGGCCCTGGGTGCCCCCTTGAAGCTGCCGTCGGCGTTGCCCGCCGAATTGCTGGGGCAGCGACCGGATGTGGTTGCCGGACGCTGGCAAGTGGCGGCTCAGGCACGGGGTATCGATGTAGCCAGGGCGGGCTTCTATCCCAATGTGGATCTGGTGGGAAGCCTGGGCTACATGGCCACGGGCGGCGGTGCGCTGGAGTTCCTGACGGGCAAGAAGCTGACCTACAGCGTAGGGCCGGCCGTCACGCTGCCGATCTTCGACGGCGGGCGCCTGCGTTCGCAGTTGGGCGAGGCGGCGGCCGGCTATGACGCCGCGGTGGCGCATTACAACCAGACGCTGGTGAATGCGCTCAAGCACATTTCCGATCAACTGATCCGTCGCGAGTCCATGGACAAGCAACAAGCCTTCGCCGCCGAATCCGTGGCCGCCGCGCAACGTACCTACGACATTGCGCTGGTGGCGTTCCAGCGCGGGCTGACGGACTACCTCAATGTGCTCAACGCCCAGAGCCTGTTGTTCAAGCAACAACAGGTGCAGCAGCAGGTGGAGGCGGCGCGCCTCAGTGCCCATGCCGATCTGGTGACGGCTCTGGGCGGTGGGCTGGAGGCCGGCAGCGATGTGCCTGACACCGCCACGATGCCGAATTTCGCCCGATGAATACTTGCCCATGAGCCCTTTGATGCCCCCCGTACGCTGGCTCCACCGCCTCGAATGGCGCCGTGGTTTCTTCGACTGGGCCCGCAGCGATGGGGTGACCTGGGTCTATATCTTCAAGGTGCTGTTTGCCGCGTTCTTGACGTTGTGGCTGGCGATGCGCCTGGAGCTGCCCCAACCGCGCACGGCCATGATCACCGTGTTCATCGTCATGCAGCCACAGAGTGGCCAAGTGTTCGCCAAGAGCTTCTACCGCTTTCTCGGCACATTGGCCGGTTCGGCGGTGATGGTGGCGTTGATTGCGCTGTTCGCCCAGAACACCGAATGGTTTCTTGGCTGCCTGACTCTCTGGGTCGGTGTCTGCACGGCGGGCGCGGCGCGTTATCGCAACTTCCGGGCCTACGGTTTTGTGCTGGCCGGCTACACCGCGGCGATGATCGGCCTGCCGGCCCTGGCCCATCCGGAAGGGGCGTTCATGGCGGCGCTCTGGCGGGTCCTGGAGATTTCCCTGGGCATTCTCTGTGCCACCCTGGTCAGCGCCGCGATCCTGCCGCAAACCGCCAGCGCGGCCATGCGCAATGCCTTGTACCAGCGCTTTGGGGTGTTCGCACTGTTCGTCACCGATGGTTTGCGCGGGCGTAGCCAGCGCGATGCCTTCGAAGCCGCCAACGTGCGTTTTATTGCTGAAGCGGTGGGCCTGGAGAGCCTGCGCAGCGTGACGGTATTCGAAGACCCGCACATGCGTCGGCGCAACGGCCGGCTCAGTCGCCTGAACAGCGAGTTCATGGGCATCACCACGCGCTTCAATGCCTTGCACCAGTTGCTCCAGCGCTTGCGGGCCGGCGCCGTCGATCATGGGGTGGACGCGATCAAGCCCGGTCTGCAGAACCTCGCCGAATTGCTGGACGGCTTCAGCGCGCGGGCCTTGACCGATCGGGATGCGGCGCACCTGGCCCAGGCCCTGGCCTGCTACAAGGCTGACTTGCCGGCCCAGGTCCGCCAGTTGCGGGCGGTGTTCCTGGAGACAGGACCGAGCGATGCGCAGTTGCTGGACTTCCACACCGCCTACGAATTGCTCTATCGCTTCGTCGATGACCTGCACGGTTATGCCCTGACCCATGCGTCCCTGGCCGAGCACCGTCACGAGCGTGAGCGCTGGGACGAGCCGTTCGTGTCGCAGACCAATTGGCTGGCCGCCGCGGCTTCGGGGTTGCGCGCCGGCTTCATCCTGCTGGTGCTGGGCAGCTATTGGGTCGCCACGGCCTGGCCGAGCGGCGCGACCATGACGATGATCGCCGCCGCCACGGTGGGCTTGTCGGCCGCCACGCCGAACCCCAAGCGCATGGCCTTCCAGATGGCATGTGGCACGTTGCTCGGGGCGCTGGTGGGTTTCGTCGAGATGTTCTTCATCTTCCCATTGATCGACGGCTTCCCGTTGCTCTGCGTAATGCTGGCGCCGGTGATCATGTTCGGTTCGTTCCTCAGTTCGCGACCGCAATACGCCGGGGTCGGGCTGGGGTTGCTGATCTTCTTCTGCACGGGTTCGGTGCCCGACAACCTGACGGTGTACAACCCCTACACCTTCATCAACGATTACCTCGCGATGATCCTCGGCATGCTGGTGTGCGCCGCTGCCGGGGCGATCATCCTGCCGCCCAACAGCCGCTGGCTGTGGCGCCGGCTCGAACAGGACCTGCGCGAGCAAGTGGTGTTCGCCATCAGCGGCAGACTCAAGGGGCTGGCGTCGGGCTTCGAAAGCCGCACCCGCGACTTGTTGCATCAGGCCTACGGTTTGGCGGCGGGACAACCCGCCGTGCAGCGGGATCTTTTGCGCTGGATGTTCGTGGTACTGGAGGTCGGACACGGGATTATCGAGCTGCGCAAGGAGCAGGCGATCCTGCCGGTGCATCCGGCCTATGCCGAGAGCCAGCCGTGGCGTCAGGCGATTCGTGGGATGGGACGGGCCCTGGTGAGGCTTTTCCGCCAGCCGAGCCAGAGCAACCTGGAGCGTGCCCTGGCGGCGGTGGACCAAGCCATCGGCCGTGTGCAGGCCACCGATGAACCTTTCGCCCCGCATTTCGACACCTCGGCCCTGCGCCGGGTGAAGAGCTACCTGCATTTCATCCGCACTTCGCTGCTGGATCCGCAATCACCCGTGGCGGCCTTCGCCGCTGTGCCCTCCCAGGACCGTCAACATGCCCCGTGAAATCGCCTTCCACGGCGTGTACATGCCCACCCTGACCTTGATGTTTTTCCTCGCCGCGGCGTTGGCCTGGGCCCTGGATCGCTTCCTGTCGGGGCTGGACTTGTACCGCTTCTTCTGGCACCCGGCGCTGTTGCGCCTGAGTCTGTTTACCTGTCTGTTCGGTGCGCTGGCGCTGACGGTCTACCGTTGAGATCGATGCAATGAAAAAGTTTTTCAGTCTGCTTGCGACACTGCTGGTGCTGGCCCTCGCGCTGTGGATCGGTCGTGCGCTGTGGGTTCACTACATGAACACACCCTGGACCCGCGATGGTCGGGTACGCGCCGACATCATCAACGTCGCCGCCGACGTCAGTGGCGAGGTGGTGGACGTGCCGGTGCATGACAATCAGCAGGTGAAAAAGGGCGACCTGCTGATGCGCATCGATCCCGAGCATTACCGTATCGCGGTCAAGCAGGCGCAATCCCTGGTGGCATCGCGCAAGGCCACGTGGGAAATGCGCAAGGTCAATGCCCATCGGCGCGCGGACCTGGACAGCCTGGTGATTTCCCGGGAAAACCGCGACGACGCCAGCAACATCGCCGACTCGGCCCTGGCCGATTACCAGCAAGCCCAGGCGCAACTGGAGGCGGCCGAATTGAACCTGTCGCGCACTGAAGTCCGCGCGGCCGTGGATGGCTATGTCACCAACCTCAACGTGCACCGTGGCGACTATGCGCGCATCGGCGAGGCGAAGATGGCGGTGGTCGATATGAATTCGTTCTGGGTGTATGGCTTCTTCGAGGAAACCAAGCTGCCCAAGGTGCGGATCGGCGATTCGGCGCAGTTGCAGTTGATGAGTGGTGAGGTGCTGAAGGGGCATGTGGAAAGCATTTCCCGGGGGATCTATGACCGCGACAACCCGGTCAGTCGCGAGTTGATCGCCGACGTGAACCCGACGTTCAACTGGGTTCGCCTGGCCCAGCGGGTACCGGTAAGGATCCATCTCGACGAAGTGCCGGACGGCGTGCTGCTGGCAGCGGGGATGACCTGTACGGTGGTGGTCGAGCCCCGGGCCGGCAACTGAGGGTCTGAGAGCGCCATAAATCCCTGTGGGAGCGAGCCTGCTCGCGATAGCGGTGGCTCACTTGCAGATAAGGTTGCCAGTGCCGCCGTCATCGCGGGCAAGCCTTGCTCCCACAAGGCTTCCTGCATGTGCGAGAGACTTGTGTTCGCCGCCAATCCCTGTGGGAGCCGAGCTTGCTCGCGATAGCGGTGGGGCAGTTGTCGATGGACTCGCCGGTCATGCCATTTCGATCAGAGCGACCGACCCAACCCGAACCGCTTCATCAAGCCTTTCTCCAGCAACCCCTTGGGCAGCAATCCCGCCATCAACGGTAGCGCCCGGCTTCCGTTACCCAGGCGGAGGAGGCGGGGCGGCCTGGGTTGCCGCACGGCGTCGAGCAGACCGGCGGCGAATTCGCTGGCGGGGGTGGGGTTGTCCTGGGACGCCTTGGCCCGGGCGCGGATGCCGTCACGCAGGGGCCACCAGGGCGATTGTTCGTGGATCAGCTGTTCGGCTTCATGACTGGCGCTCTTCGCAAAGCTCGACGCGATGGCGCCGGGCTGCACCTCCATCACGCGGATACCGAAGGGCGCCAGTTCCATGCGCAGCGCATCGCTCAAGGCATGCACCGCGGCCTTCGAGGCGCAATAAGCGCCGGCAAACGGTGTCACCAGCACACCGGAGACACTGCCGATATTCACCACCAGCCCCTTGGCCCGGCGCAGCACCGGGAACAGTGCCCGGGTCACGCCGACGATGGCGAACACGTTGGTTTCGAACTGACGCTGCATCGCCGGTACGCCACCGTCCAGCAGTGGACCCATGGCGCCATAGCCGGCGTTGTTGATCAGCACGTCGAGGCCGCCGTGCTGTTGGTTGATCCGTTCGCTCAATTGCTCCAGGGCCGGGCCATCGTTCACGTCCAGTTGCACCGCGGTGAACCCGGCGGCGCTGAGTTGGGCAACGTCTTCAGCTTTGCGGGCACTGGCCCAGACCTGATACCCGGCGACCTTGAATGCATCGGCGAGGGCGCGGCCGATGCCGCTGGAACATCCGGTAATCAACGCAACGGGCATGGCGCGTTCCTTGTGCAGAAAAAGTCGGAGGGAAAGCAATCAGTCGGAGAAACTACCCTGCAATCGCTCGGCGCGAAACTCCAGGGTCTGCGGGCGGTAGCCGGGTCGCAGGGATGGCAGCGGCAGGCAATCCTGCCAGTCCTTGCCCGCCTGCAACTGGCCAGGTCCCCGGTAGCGCGGCGCGCTGTAGGGCGTGTCGGCCAGATTGATGGTATCGCCGGGGGCATAGGCCGCGATTCGCCAGCGCAGCTCAACCAAGGGGACGTCGTTGCCGTTGTTCATGCTCAGCAACAGCGGGCGATCGGCGGGGCAGCGTTCGGGGGCGTAGGTAATGCGCAGTTCCAGGCGCGCCAGTTGCCGGGTTTCACGGTTTTCCTGCCAGACCACCCAGGCGGCGACCAGCCCCAAGCCGACGAATGCGGCCAGTGACACCGGCAGCGCCTTGGCCGGATAGCGCAGCAGCAGGACCAGCCAGGTAATGACCAGCAAGACGCCGATAAGCATGTTCGAAGCCTCCGATACCGTCGCTCCATCCTACCGAAGGGGACGGGCCATGGATATCTCATCCATCTGCTCCATCGGTCGTCACTGTCATCTCTGACAGTAGCCACCAGGGGTTGCCCCTTGTTAGATGTCGGCCAGATCGCACGACTCTCAGGAGGTCCAAGGCATGAGCATGGATCACGGTACACCGAGGTTGATTGCGGTGGATCCCAGGTCCTTTCCGGTCCGTTCGGTCGATTACTGTCGTGCGCTGGAGCGTGAGCCCGCGCAATCGCGGGTCAATCGCAGCCTTTTCGACCTGGCCGGCCGCGCGGTCAAGCAATGGGATCCGCGATTGTGGGACTTGCAACAGGACGATGGGGCGACCCCGGCCAATCTTTCGACGGTGTATGCGCTGTCCGGTGACGTGCTGCTGGCGAGCAGTGTCGATGCGGGTTGGCAGCTCGACCTGCCTGGGCTCGCCAGTGAAAGCCGGCAGGGCTGGGATGGCCGGGGCACGCAGCGCGACGTGGCCTTCGACGACTTGCTCCGTCCGGTGGCGGTGTTCGAGCAAGGTCGCGGACAACCGCGCACCTGTGTCGAGCGTATGCA
>NZ_NOIN01000016.1 GCF_014596565.1 Pseudomonas sp. PSB18
ATGCTGATAATCTGTTGACTAGCAGTCTGACTCCACAAGCACCCACACGAATTGCTTGATTCAGTTGTTAAAGAGCGGTGGGTTGAGCCTTTCGTCTCAACCGAGGCGCGCATTCTACAGCGCCTTGCGTATCTGTCAAGCGGTTATTTTGGAAGTTTTCAAAGTTTTGCTTTTCAAAACCTCAACAACTTCAACCACTTGCGCTTTCGATCTCTCGTCAGCGGGAGGCGAATTCTACAGCGTTAGTCGCTGCTGTCAACACCTCTTTTTCACCGCTTTCGACCGAGAAGATCGAACCGTCAACCGAGCCCAATAACGCACCCTGCCGACTCCTTCCGGACTTCGATGAACTGAAGCCCTGCGCCGCCTTAAACGTCTAACTCATTGAAACTCAAGGAGTTTTCCGTTTCGACTGCGCCGGAAGTGGGGCGAATTATAGAGACTCAGAATCTGCCGTCAACCCTTAATTACGCTTTTGTTGCAGAAGACACTTTCTTACCCATCAAACGCGGGATCCGACGCGTAATCGAAGGAATCCTCAGCATCATCAAGACACCCCCAATGAAGGCGTAGATTGCCCACTCCTTCAGATCCGCCCGCACGATCCACAGCATGTGCAGCAACCCAAGTCCGAGGACCAGGTAAACCAGGCGATGCAGCTTCTTCCAGCGGATGCCGAGGCGCCGCTGGCTATAACGGTTGGACGTGACGGCCAAAGCCAACAAGCCGAGAAACCCAAGTACGCCGACGATAATGTACGGTCGCTTGCTCAACTCGACACCCAACTGCGACCAGTCGAATCCCAAGATGAAGGCCAAGTAGCTACTCAGGTGCAGCACCACATAGGCGAAGCACCACAATCCGAGTTGACGCCTGACCGCGATCCACCCCGCCCACCCTGTCAACTTCTGTAAAGGGGTCATGCTCAAAGTGATGAGCAGTAGGATCAGCGTACCCAACCCCAACCGATCCACCAGCACCTTGCCGGGGTCGGGGCCCAACGCATTCATCAACGCCTCGTAAAGCCAGAGCAACGGCCAGATCGCCGCCGCAACGAAGACGCCCATCCGCCACACTGGAAAACGCATCAGTAGTCCTTCCTCAGGTCCATCCCTGCATATAAAGAAGCGACTTCATCCTGATAGCCGTTGAACATCAATGTATCGCGTACATTGGGACTGAACAGTCCACTCGGCAGGCGCCGCTCATGCGCCTGGGTCCAGCGCGGGTGATCGACCGTCGGGTTGACGTTGGCATAGAAGCCGTATTCGTCCGACGCAATGCTTTGCCAGGTCGTCTTGGGTTGTTCGCTGACCAGACTGATACGCACAATGGATTTCACGCTTTTGAAACCATACTTCCATGGCACCACCAACCGCAGTGGTGCGCCGTTCTGGTTCGGCAACTCCCGCCCATACATGCCAACCGCCAGGATGGCCAGCGGGTTCATTGCCTCATCCAATCGCAACCCCTCTACATAAGGCCAGTCGATCAAGGCGAAGCCGGAGCGTTGGCCGGGCATGGTCTTCGGATCCTGCAGCGTTTCAAAACGGATGAACTTGGCCTTGGAGGTCGGTTCAACCTGCTTGAGCAGCGCAGAGACAGGGAAGCCGATCCATGGAATAACCATCGACCAGGCCTCCACACAGCGCAGTCGATAGATCCGCTCCTCCAATTGATAAGGCTTCATGAAGTCTTCCAGGGCGTAGCGCCCTGGCTTGCCCACCTCGCCATCCACCACCACGCTCCAGGGCTCGGTTTTCAAGGACCCGGCATTGGCCGCAGGATCGCCCTTGTCGGTTCCGAACTCATAGAAATTGTTGTAATGGGTTGCATCCTTGAACGGCGTAATCGGTTCATTCTTGACCGTCACCGCGCCCCACTGGGTCGAGGGTAGCTTCTCGGCAAACCAGGACGGCGCCTTGCCCGGCTCTACGTCAGGGTAGCGCGCCACATCGGCGGCGCTGGCCCAGCGCGGCAGGCTGCTCACGGCAAGGCCAGCCATGGTCGCTCCCAGCATCTGGCGACGGGATAGATAGAAGGATTCGGGCGTGACGTCCGATTCACGGCAGTCGGACGACTTGGGGATCTTGATCAGCATGACAACTCCGCAGTATTGGAGGGCAGGTGCACCAATAGACTGCGGAGTATGGGGGAAATTACATCACTCGGCGCTTTTGTGACGACGCAGGCGCAACAGATACTGAACCGGGCCGGACGCGGCGTAGGCAAGGAATACCAGCAGCAGGATGCGCGGCGGATCGCTGAAGACCACCGCGAACACCAGCACCACCGCCAGGATGGCCACGAACGGCACACGCCCTTTCAGATCCAGCTCCTTGAAGCTGTTGTACTTGATGTTGCTGACCATCAGCATACCGGCCGCCGCCACCAGCAGTGCCACCAGGAAGGACATCTTCGAACCCTGGATGCCATAGTCGCTGAACGCCCAGACCACCCCCGCCACGACGCCTGCCGCAGCCGGACTCGCCAGGCCGATGAAGTAACGCTTGTCGGCCTTGCCGACCTGGGTGTTGAAACGCGCCAGACGCAACGCGGCGCCTGCCACATAAATGAAGGCGACCATCCAGCCAACCTTGCCCATGTCCCCCAGCGCCCAACCGAATGCCAGCAGCGCCGGGGCCACGCCGAAAGCGACCATGTCCGACAGCGAGTCGTACTCGGCACCGAATGCGCTCTGGGTATTGGTCATGCGAGCCACGCGCCCGTCCAGACCATCGAGCACCATGGCGACAAAGATCGCAATGGCGGCGAAAGCGAAATAGCGGCTCGCCCCCGCGCTATCGCCAGCGCTCAACGCAGCCTGGGCGCTCATGGAACTGATGATGGAGTAGAAACCGGCAAACAGGTTGGCGGTGGTAAACAGATTCGGCAGCAGATAGATGCCACGATGCCGGACCTTACGGCCTTCAGCGTCATGACCTTCCTCGACGTGTTCATCGATGGGCAACATGCTTTCGGCGTCAGGAGCCTGGTTTGGCTCGTCGGGACGTTCGCTCATGGACAGTACCTTGCAACGGTGTGAAAAAATTCGACAGGCGTCTGGGACGACGGTTCGGCCGCAAACGATGCAGCTTTATACCAGAAGCCATCGCCCAAACGAAAAAACGCGGCCGAGGCCGCGTTTTTCGATCAAGTCCGCGACTCAGTTCTTGGCTTTGTCGACGATCTTGTTGGCGCTGATCCAAGGCATCATCGAGCGCAGTTGCTCGCCGATGATCTCGATGCCGTGGGCAGCGTTGTTGCGACGCTTGGCGGTCATCGAAGGATAGCCGGTAGCGCCTTCGCTGATGAACATCTTGGCGTATTCGCCGTCCTGAATACGTTTCAGGGCGTTGCGCATAGCCTGGCGGGACTCGGCGTTGATCACTTCCGGACCGGTCACGTACTCGCCGTATTCGGCGTTGTTGGAGATCGAGTAGTTCATGTTGGCGATACCGCCTTCGTACATGAGGTCAACGATCAGCTTCAGTTCGTGCAGGCACTCGAAGTAGGCCATTTCCGGCGCGTAGCCAGCTTCAACCAGGGTTTCGAAACCGGCTTTCACCAGCTCGACGGTGCCGCCGCACAGAACGGCCTGCTCGCCGAACAGGTCGGTTTCAGTCTCGTCCTTGAAGGTGGTTTCGATGATGCCGGTACGACCGCCGCCAACGCCGGCAGCGTAGGACAGGGCCACGTTCTTGGCGTTGCCCGAAGCGTCCTGGTAGATCGCGATCAGGTCAGGGATACCGCCGCCCTTGACGAATTCGGAACGCACGGTGTGACCCGGAGCCTTCGGCGCGATCATGATCACGTCGAGGTCAGCGCGCGGCACGACCTGGTTGTAATGGATCGAGAAACCGTGGGAGAAGGCCAGGGTAGCGCCCTTCTTGATGTTCGGTTCGATTTCGTCACGATACAGCGCGCCCTGGAATTCGTCCGGGGTCAGGATCATGACCAGGTCGGCGGCGGCAACGGCGGAAGCCACGTCAGCCACTTTCAGGCCATGGGCTTCTGCCTTGGCAACGGTGGCCGAGCCTTTGCGCAGGCCGACGGTCACGTCAACGCCGGAGTCCTTCAGGTTGCACGCCTGGGCGTGACCCTGGGAACCGTAGCCGATGATGGCGACTTTCTTGCCCTGGATGATCGACAGGTCGCAATCTTTATCGTAGAAAACTTTCATGAATTTCCCCTATATCCGGCCGTTCAGGCCATTCGCTAATTTGGTTAGATGCTCAGTACTTTGTCGCCACGGGCAATCCCGGTGACGCCACTGCGTACGGTTTCCAGAATCGAGGCAGTGCCGATCGATTGGATGAAGCTGTCGAGCTTGTCGCTGGTACCGGTCAACTGAACGGTATAGACGCTGGCGCTGACATCGACGATCTGCCCACGATAAATATCGGTAGTGCGCTTGATCTCGGCGCGCTGGGCGCCGGTGGCCTTGACCTTGACCAGCATCAGTTCGCGCTCGATGTGAGCACTTTCCGACAGGTCCACGAGCTTGACCACCTCGATCAGCTTGTTCAGGTTCTTGGTGATCTGCTCGATGATTTCATCGTGGCCCACGGTGGTCAGCGTCAGACGCGACAAGGTCGGGTCTTCGGTTGGTGCCACCGTCAGGCTTTCGATGTTGTAGTTGCGCTGCGAAAACAGGCCCACTACGCGAGACAGAGCACCCGGTTCGTTTTCCAGAAGCAGGGAAATAATATGCCGCATGATTAGGTACGCTCCGTCTTGCTCAGCCACATATCGCGCATGGAACCGTCTTTAATCTGCATCGGGTAGACGTGTTCGCTGGTGTCGACCGCAATATCGATGAGCACCAGGCGATCCTTCATGGCGAACGCCTCTTCCATCTTCGACTTCAGGTCCTTCGATTCGGTGATGCGCACGCCGACGTGACCATAGGCCTCGGCCAGCTTGACGAAATCAGGCAGCGATTCCATGTAGGAGTGCGAGTGACGGCTGCCGTAGCTCATGTCCTGCCATTGGCGGACCATACCCAGCACGCCGTTGTTCAAAATCACGATCTTCACCGGCAAACCGTATTGCAGGCAGGTGGACAGTTCCTGGATGTTCATCTGGATGCTGCCCTCGCCGGTAACACAGGCGACGTCGACATCCGGGAAGCTCAACTTGATGCCCATCGCCGCCGGGAAACCGAAGCCCATGGTGCCCAGGCCACCGGAGTTGATCCAGCGGTTGGGCTTGTTGAACTTGTAGTATTGCGCGGCGAACATCTGATGCTGGCCCACGTCGGAGGTCACGAAGGCATCGCCCTTGGTCACTTCGCAGAGGGTTTCGATCACGGTCTGCGGCTTGATCACGCTGCCGTCGCCCTTGTCGTAGGGGAACAGACCACGGTCGCCACGCCACTCATCGACCTGCTTCCACCAACTGGCCACGGACTCCTTGTTCGGGGTCTCGCCGATTTCCTTGAGGATCGCGACCATTTCGGTCAGGACGCTCTCCACGGGACCGACAATCGGCACGTCTGCCTTGATGGTCTTGGAAATGGACGCAGGGTCGATGTCGATGTGGATGATCTTGGCGTTCGGGCAGAACTTCGCCGCACCGTTGATGACCCGGTCATCGAAACGCGCGCCGACGGCCAGGATCACATCGGCATGGTGCATCGCCAGGTTGGCGGTGTAGCTGCCGTGCATGCCGAGCATACCGATGAACTGACGGTCGGTGCCCGGAAAGGCGCCCAGGCCCATCAGCGTATTGGTGACCGGCAGGTTGAGCATCTTCGCTAGTTCGGTCAGCGGCGCGGAGCCACCACCGAGGATCACGCCGCCACCCGAATACAACACGGGACGCTTGGCCGCCAGGAGCATTTCGGCTGCCTTGCGGATCTGCCCGGAGTGACCACGTACGGCCGGACTGTAGGAGCGCAGCTTGGCCTTTTTCGGGAAAATGTATTCGAACTTCTCGGCCGGGTTGGTCATGTCTTTCGGGACATCGACCACCACAGGGCCCGGACGACCGGATTCGGCCAGGTAGAAGGCCTTCTTCATGACTTCCGGGATTTCCGACGGGTGCTTGATCATGAAGCTGTGCTTCACGATCGGCCGGGAGATACCGATCATGTCGGTCTCCTGGAATGCATCGGTGCCGACCATGGTGCTGGGCACCTGGCCGGAGATGATCACCATCGGGATGGAGTCCATGTAGGCGGTGGCGATACCGGTGATGGCGTTCGTGGCGCCTGGACCGGAAGTCACCAACACCACGCCGGCCTTGCCGGTGGCGCGGGCGTAGCCGTCAGCCATGTGGGTCGCCGCCTGCTCGTGACGAACCAGGATGTGGGTCACTTCCGGTTCTTTGAACAGGGCATCATAGACATGAAGAAGAGCACCACCCGGGTACCCGTAGATATATTTGACGCCTTCGTCACGCAAGAAGCGGACGAGCATCTCACCGCCAGATAAAAGCTCCACGTTGTTCACCTCTAAAACGCCAGAATACCGGCCCTCAAAAGGGGACGGGTCTTAATAGGTTTACTTCTCGGCAGAGCATGAGCGACGGTGGTCGCCGACTACGTCAGCACTGACTGAGCAAGTATTGGGATCGTCCCAAGTGTTGCGGGCCTTTCCCACCCAGCGCGAGGTAACGCGTTGCGGGTGTAACAGGTCGACGCGGATATGCGCCTCATGATCTGCCGAGTGGGCCTGCTTCTGGCAGTCCCTCTACAGCGGACTTTGGATTCTTCTGTTTCGCCTTCTGCAAGTCAAGTCGTCTATGTGCTTTATTCGAAGTAAGCGCATGAGAACGCAAGAAAAAACCTTTAAACGGCAACTGTGTTAGCTTCAATTGCGCAATCCATGACAAGGAAACAGCATGCGAATGTTCCTACTGACGGCCAGCCTGCTGGTTGGCCTGAGCCCGATATGCATGGCCGGTCAGATCTACAAATGGGTAGACGCCCAGGGGGTGACCCACTTCAGCGCCCAGCCACCCGACGGCACAGGGGCTACGACCGTGATCAAATCCTCACCGCCCGTCGGCAAACCGCCCGCGCCACCACCCGCCGGCACCATTGGCGATCAAAAGGCCATCGACGCCCAGGTCAAGCAGCAGGTGGCTGACCAGGAAGCCCAGCTCAAGGTGTTCTGCGAGCAAGCCCGGACCAACCTCGCGCAATTGAAGAACAACCCGCGGGTCCGTGAAGACGTAGAAGGGGAAATGCGCCGCCTCACTGACGAGGAACGACGCCAGCGAATCGACGAGACGAGCAAGCAGATCGAGGAACACTGCCAGTGACGGCAATCAGCTGACGTCGCTGATCAACCGATCGAACTGCGACAGCAGCCGCTGCAACTCGATGCCCTGCCCTGGTCGTTGGGCATAGACCATTTCCGCCATGGCAAGGATGCCCGAGGCGTTGGGCAGCGGCAGGTCATTTTCCAGGATGGCTTTCATCCGCGGCAGGAAAATCCACTGCAGCCATTGCTCGAAGTCCAGGGTGTCGACCGCGAACGGCTCGACACTGGCCAGCGCTTCGACCGAAGGCGAAACGCTGCTCCACCAGCCCTGGACCCGCAACTCCCGCTCGATCAGCAGCAACTGATCGGCGATCTGGGGAAAACGCGTATCCATCAGAGCGAAACCTTGGCCTTCTGACGGGCCAGCGCCGCGCCGGCCGAATCGCCTTGTTTCTCACGCGCCTGGGCGATCAGTTCCCACAGGCTGGCCTGAAGGGCCGGACGACCGCTGGTGAACGTCAGACCGCGACGGGCCAGTTGTTCGGCTTGCGGCGCATCGCCCTGGGCCATGCGTACCTGGGCCAGGCGATAAAGAACCTGGGGTTCACGCGGCGCTACGCGTTGGGCACGTTCCAGGCTGGAAGACGCGCCGTTGAGGTCACCACTGGCTTGTTGCTGTTGGGCGGTGGTCAGCAGGGCCAACACCGGGCCATCCAGCTGTTCATCGGCGGACAGGCCACCGGAGCCGGCCGACGGAATGCTGCCTGGCGACGCCGGCATGCTGTAGCTGCCCTGATTGATCGGCGAAGTTTCGATAGGCCCCGGCGTGATGGGCCCGGGCGTGATCGGCGTAGTGCTGATCGGCGCCGAGGTCGTGGCACCGCCACCGGGTACCATCACGACCACACCGGTGTCGCCTTGAGGAATCGCCTGGGCCTGGCCCTGCACCGGCCGTTTCACCGTCGTTTGACGGAAACCGCCGTTGGCCGACACCCTTTCACTGTTGGAAACGGCAGTGCCGGAGTCGACAACCGGAATCGAACCGCGCTGTACGGTCGAGCAACCACTGAGCAAAGCCACGGCAGTTACCGCTGGAATCAACCACTTGTTCACGTGAAACCCTCTTTGCTTAATTCATCCAGTCCTTGACCCAATCCATCACCGACTCGGCTGGATTCTGTCCGCCACAGGCGGCACCGGGTGGTGGTTCGCTGCCGCGAATATACGGCATCTGCACCGCGCCCGGGCAATTGGCATCGGAGCCCTGTCCGGTGCGCGAATCGACCCAGGCCTGAACAACGTTGTCCGGCTGCGGCATGTCCAGCGGCAATGGGTCGGCCTTGCGCATGAAGCTGGTCCAGACCTGCAATGCGCCAGTGGCGCCGGTGAACGGCGTCTTGCCGTTGTCATCGCGACCGAGCCAGACCACGGCCAGCAGGTCCTGGCTGAAACCGGCGAACCAGCTGTCACGGGAATCGTTACTGGTACCGGTCTTGCCCGCCAGCGTCAGGGTCCGGGGCAGCACGTTATAGACCGAGCTGCCGGTGCCTTCACGCATGACCCGCTGCATGGCGCTCTGAATCAGGTAGATGGAGCCTGGATCGAAACGCTGCTGGATCTGGAACGGATAACGCTTGAGCGGCTCGCCGTCAGCGGTGAGCACGCTGCGGATCCCGCGCATCGGGGTATTGAAGCCGCCGTTGGCCAGCGTCTGGTACATGGCCGCGACCTCGATCGGCGTGAGGCCACCGGCCCCCAGCAGCATCGACGGGAAGGCCGGCAGTTCGCGGCTCACCCCCAGGCGCGCCAGCGTCTTGAGCACATTCGGCACACCGACTTCCAACCCCAGGCGAGCCGTGGACAGGTTGTAGGAATGCGCCAGCCCCTGATACAGGAAAACCGTGCCGTGGGAACGCCGGTCATAGTTCTGCGGTTTCCACACCTGGCCGTCCGCGCCCTTGACCGAGAACACCTCGTCCGACAGCCAACTGGTCAGTGTGTACTGGCTTGGTTTCTCCAGAGCGGTGAGGTACACCGCCGGCTTGATCAGCGAGCCGATCGGGCGCACGGCATCCAGGGCCCGGTTGAAACCGGCGAAGCTGGCCTGGCGGCTGCCGATCATGGCCTGGACTTCACCGGTTTCCGGGTTGGTCACCACCATGGCGGCTTCCACGTCCTCGGCACCCTTGCGCGCGCCCAGGCGCTTGAAAGTGTCCTCGACCGACGCTTCGGCTTTCATCTGCAGGATCGGGTCGAAACTGGTGAAGATCCGCAGGCCCTCTTCGGTCAAGTCCTCGTCACGATAGTCTTCACGCAATTGCCGTTTGACCAGGTCGAGGAAACCGGGGAACGAGCTGTCCGCCAGGCTGCCGCGCTTGGTCACGCCCAATGGCATCTTCTTCGCCGCTTCGACCTGCTCGGCCGTCGCCACGCCTTGTTGTTGCAGCAGGTCGAGCACCAGGTTGCGACGCTCGAGGGCCCGCTCCGGGTTACGCCGCGGGTTGTAGGAGGACGGCCCCTTGACCATGCCCACCAACAGTGCCACCTGATGCAGCTTGAGCTCGGACAATGGCTGGCTGAAGAAGAACTGGCTGGCGAGGCCGAAACCGTGCACCGCCCGCTGACCGTCCTGACCGATGAAGACCTCGTTGAGGTACGCCTCGAGGATCTCCTGTTTGTCGTAATGCAACTCCAGCAACAGCGCCATCATGGCTTCGGTGAGCTTGCGGGTGAGGCTGCGCTCGTTGGTCAGGTAGAAGTTCTTGACCAACTGCTGGGTCAGGGTACTGCCGCCCTGGCGCATGTGCCCCGAGGACGTGTTGACCCAGACGGCCCGGGCAATCGACTTGGGCGAGACGCCGAAGTGATGGTAGAAATCCCGGTCTTCGACGGCGACCAGCGTGTCGATCAGGAACGGCGGCACCTGGTCGATCTTGATCAGGATCCGGTCTTCGAGGTTCTTCGGGTACAGGCCGCCGATCAACAACGGCTCGAGGCGCACCACCGAAAGACTGGCATTGTTGGCGCCCGTCAGCGCGGCCACGTAGTCGCCGGAAAACCGCACGCGCACCGCTTGCGCCTGTTCCATGCCTTCATAGAACTGGAAGCCACGGGTATTGAGATCGACAGTATTGCCATTGACGGAAGCTTCGCCCGGGCCGTTGGCCACGCTTTCACGGCGATAGCCCAGGGCATCGAGCTCGGTGAGGAAATCGTCCTTGCTCAGTTTCTGTCCGACGAACAGCTCCAGCGGCCGGGCGTAGACCTTGGCCGGGATCGTCCAGCGCTTGCCGGAGAATTTTTCCTGGACCACCGCATCGAGGTAGACGGCAAAACCGGCAAGCACGACGAGGCCTACCAGGCCGAGTTTAAGGGCCCAGCCCAGCCAGGGCCGCAGGCGGCTGGCGGGTGGTTTCTTGGGGGTACGAGGGGATCGGGTACGAGTCATGGCGGCGGATTATACGCACTTTGCGATGGTTCAACATGAGCCCGATAAGCTGCGTGATGCACAGGTCATCCGGTTTGCGTTAGCGCAGCTTGTCGCCATAATGACGGCCTTGAATTTTTCCAGACTCTGAAGGATCGCCTGTGAGCCAGTCCCTGATCGCCGCCCTGCAAAACCCGGCCCTCTACCCGCACCCCGTCGAAGGGTTCCAGGTCATCGAAACCCACATATCCTGGGTCTTGCTCACCGGTCCTTATGCCTACAAGTTCAAGAAACCGGTCAATTTCGGCTTCCTCGATTTCACAGAGCTCGACGCCCGCAAGCATTTCTGCAGCGAAGAGCTGCGCCTGAACCAGCGCCTGACCCAGGACCTGTACCTGGAAGTGTTGCCGATCACCGGCAGTGCCGAAGCGCCACAACTGAATGGTGACGGACCGGCGATCGAATATGCCCTGAAAATGCGTCAGTTCCCGCAAAGCCAGCTGCTCAGCACATTGCAGGCCAATGGTGAACTGACCACCGCCCACGTCGACGAAATGGCCGAACAGATCGCCCGGTTCCACCTCTCCACGCCCAAGGTTCCCGCCGAAAACCCGGCCGGCACCCCGGACAGCGTGATGGCACCGGTGCGGCAGAATTTCGAACAGATCCTTCCGTTCCTCAGCGACAAGGCTGACCTGGCGCAACTCGAAGCCCTGCAAGCCTGGGCTGAAAGCAGTTTCGAACGCCTCAAGCCACTGTTCATCCAGCGCAAGACCGAAGGCTTCATCCGCGAATGCCACGGCGACATTCACCTGGGCAACGCCACCGTGATCGATGGCAACGTGGTGATTTTCGACTGCATCGAGTTCAACGAACCGTTCCGTTTCACCGACGTCTACGGCGACACCGCGTTCCTGGCGATGGACCTGGAAGACCGCGGGCTCAAGTCCCTGGCCCGGCGATTCGTCAGCCAATACCTGGAGTTGACCGGCGACTACCAGGGCCTGGAACTGCTGAACTTCTACAAAGCCTACCGGGCCCTGGTCCGGGCCAAGATCGCATTGTTCAGCATGCCGGCCGAAGCCGACCCGGTGCAACGCGCCACCACCCTGCGCCAATACCGCAACTACGCCAACCTGGCGGAGAGCTACAGCACCATTCCTTCGCCATTCCTGGCCATTACCCACGGTGTTTCGGCCGTAGGCAAAAGCCACGTCGCGATGCGCCTGGTGGAAGCGCTGGGGGCGATTCGCCTGCGTTCGGACGTGGAACGCAAGCGCCTGTTCGGTGAGCAACAGGTGCCGAACGATCCCCAGGCCGGCATCTATAGCAGCGATGCCAGCAGCGCCACGTATGCGCGCTTGCATGAAATCGCCGGCGGGATCCTGCGCGCCGGGTTCCCGGTGGTCATCGATGCCACTTACCTCAAGCGCGACCAGCGTGAAGCCGCAGCGAAAATCGCCGAAGCGACGGGCACCCCGTTCCTGATCCTCGATTGCAATGCGCCGCAAGCGGTCGTCGAAAACAGGCTGGCGCAGCGTCAAGCCGATCAAAAAGACCCTTCCGACGCGACCCTGGCCGTCATCGCCGCGCAGCAGGCCAACCGCGAAGCGCTGACGCCGGAGGAAATCCTCCGCAGCAAACCGGTCCAGACCAATGAAAGCGGCACGCTCGACAACGTCGTCGCGCAGATCCGCCAGCGCCTGCCAGGTCTGTAAACAACTATTTCGACCGTGAAGCGACACTCGGCTTCACGGTCGCCAAATGGTGGCACTATACTGGCGTCATAAAACCAACAGGTGACATGACATGAACCGCCCAAAGATTCTCGACACTCCGCTGTATGCCTTGCTGCGCAAAGACGACATTGCAGGCTTCAATAAAGAGCGCCCTCAAGGCCCCGTCGACCTGTGCGGCGGCGACTTTCGCGGGCTCGACCTGCGGGAACTGAACGTGGACGACATCGACTTCACGGACGCTTACTTCCGTTCCGCCGATCTGCGTGGGGTCGATTTCCGCAAGTCGAAACTGGAAGGCGCGAGCCTGGCCCATGCGCAGATCTCCGGTGCCTATTTCCCCCCTGAGCTATCGGCCGATGAAATTCTGATGTCGATGAACTTCGGCACCCGGTTGCGCTACCGCACCCGCTGATTCGCCAGACAAGACAGGCCCACACGACGCCCTCCAGCGCCCCCGCCCGCGCTGGAGGAAGGTGGGTGCGTTGCCGCTGTTTTCCTTCATCGTGCGTTATGCCTTAGAAGCTTTTGCGACAATCCTGCCAAAGAATCACGCTTTTCCTACTGAGCGCTACACTCCTGAGAAGCTTGCCCACTGAACAGTCGGCCGTCGCAAGGAGGCTCGATGAATGATGAACTGCAGCACCTGAAAAATCTGGGCAAGACATCGGCCCAATGGCTACACGCTGTGGGGATCCACAGCGCCTCGGATCTGCGTCGACTCGGAGCGGTCGACGCCTATCGTGCCGTACGCACACGTGGTTTCCGGGCCTCCAAGGTGTTGCTGTACGCGATTGAAGGCGCGCTGATGGACATGCACTGGAATGACATCCCCGCCGAACGCAAGGAAGCATTGAACAAGCAATTGGACGCCATTTCGACACGCCACAAAGCCTGATGCTCTCGGTTGTCGACATAAGCCATCACGCTTATTTCGACGAACAGAAAAACAACGTTTGACATGGTAATGAGAATCGCTATGATTACCACATCCGGTCGCGAGACTGGTCGATATTTGAAAAGCCCTTGGTTCGGACTCTCAGATATCTCCTCATCAGGCTAATCACGGTTATTTGACCCGGCTCTTGCCGGGTCTTTTTTTGTCCGCGAGAAGCCTACGGCTGTCCGCGCATTTGCGCGCAATAGTCCACGGGCGGCGTAGCCGGCGTGTACCAGACGTAATCCGCCATGGCCGATGTGACCTCGCTGCCCTCCTCGGCCAACATCAGGACTACCGGCGCCTCATCAGCCCCGAGGTCCAGGACGTGCAGCGGTACGCCGACATCCTTGCGTCCATGCCAGGCGCCTGCAAACAACCATGCAGGCGTTGGCGCGGCCAGTAATCGCTCGGCCATGCGTCGGTCACGCTGTTGCTGGACGGCCACCATCGCCGGCATATGCGATTCCGGTAGCAGGCCGCAGTGGGCGTCGCGAATCTGCCCCAGCAGCTCGTCTTTTACCGCCGCCCCATTGGAGCGAACACCACTCAAGCCTGGCGCTTGTCGGTAGAAGCGCTGGATTTCGACAGCATCCAGGTTCGCGGCCAACAATGGATAAGGTTGCGCCAAGGCGTATTCGACAACAGGCCCATACAGACTCCAATCCCAACCCGGCGACCAATCCAGCGCGTCAGGCAGATTTTCCGGCATGGCCGCTAGCTGGCGAACCCCATCGACCCGCGACTGTTGGCTCGGCGTCAGCATTTCCAGCAACAGACTGCCTTGCGCCCGTTGTCCGGCCAGGGCCTGGAGCAGCCATAATTGCAGCGCATGGTGATCCGGGTTGTCATGCTGCTCGCCCACGATGAGCCGAGGTGCCTTCGCCAGACGTTCGACCAGCTCCCCGGGCGCAACCGCCTGACCGTTGTGCAGGTCACGGATCCGCCCGTTGATCGGTGGCGGTGCGATGCTCTGGCAAGCGGTCAAGGCACTCAAGACCAGAATCAGGATCAGGCGCATCGGGTGGCGTTCTCGACGAAGTGGTTCACGGATAGGCATGGAATCGTCAGGCCGAGTACTCTCGACCCGACATTTGATGAATACTTTCATCTGACCGTCAACTGTGAAATCACTCCCACAGGGAGGCATTCAATATCAGCATCGAGACTCACATGAAATTTCTGTGCAGTAACGCCGAACTGCCCGACAACGACAGTCGCGGTTTCGACATCGAGGGGCGCAAAGTGCTGGCGGTACGGCGTGCGGGTCAGGTCCACGTGTATCTCAACCGCTGTCCGCACCGCGGCGTCCCTCTGGAATGGCAACCCGACCGCTTCCTCGACGCCAGTGCCAGCCTGATCCAGTGCGCCACCCACGGCGCACTGTTTCTGATCGAAAGCGGCGAATGCGTGGCCGGTCCTTGTGCCGGTCAGTTCCTGGAGGCGTTAGACAGCCGGGAGGACACGCAAGGCATCTGGGTCCAGATGTAGCGGCTCGAGCAACACCGGCAACGCACGGTCCACCCACATCTGTTCGGGCGTCAGCGTGACGCCGTAGGCCAGCACCTCCACACCCGCCGCAGCCGCTTCGCGCAAGGCCGCCGCGTAGCCCGGGTCGATTTCCTCGGCCGGGCGCACGGCATCGATGCCGCTCAGGTTCACGCAATACAACTGCACCGCACGCACACCTTCGCGGGCTAGGCAGGCCAGTTCCCTCAAGTGCTTGGCGCCGCGCTGGGTCACGGCATCGGGAAACGCGGCGACGCTCGTGCCATCGAAGCCCAGGGTAACGCTCTTGACTTCGACCCAGGCCGAACCGTGCTCGTAGTCCAGGCGAAAATCGATACGACTGTTCTCCACGCCGTAGGCTACTTCCCGCTTCAACCCGATGAAACCATTGAGTTCGCTGATCACCCCGGCACGCAACGCCTCCTCGATCAAGCCATTGGCCCGCCCGGTATTGATGCAGGCCAGGCGCCCCTGAGGGGTTTCGCCGACCTCCCAGGTCCCGGGCAGCTTGCGTTTGGGGTCGCCGGAGCGACTGAACCAGACCCGCGCGCCTTCGGCCATGCAATTGAGCATCGAGCCGGTATTGGGACAGTGGATAGTCAGCTGTTCGCCATCAAGGGTTTCGATATCGGCAAGGAAACGCTTGTAGCGCCGAATCAGTCGACCCTCTTCCAAAGCGGGAGAAAAGCGCATCAGCCTTGCCAGCTCCGCAGTCCACGCGCGATTCGCTCCACCGCTTCCTGTAGCCGCGGCAGGCTCTGGGTGTAGGCGAAGCGCACATGGTGCCCGGCCTGATGGCGGCCGAAGTCCAGGCCGGGGGTGAACGCCACGTGTTCGGTCTCCAGGAAGTGCTGGCAGAAGGCAAAGGCATCGCCACCGAATGCGCGGATATCGGCATAGAGGTAGAACGCGCCTTCCGGCTCGACCGCAATGCCGAAACCCAGTTCACGCAAGGCCGGTAGCAAGAAGTCGCGACGTAGCGCGAATTCGGCCCGACGCTGCTCGAAGATCTCGATGGTCGCCGGCTCGAAACAGGCCAGGGCCGCGTACTGGGCCATGCTCGGCGCACTGATGTAGAGGTTCTGCGCAAGTTTTTCCAACTCACTGACGGCGGCCGAAGGCGCCACCAGCCAGCCCAATCGCCAGCCGGTCATGCCGAAATACTTGGAAAAACTATTCAGGACGAAGGCATCGTCGTCGACTTCCAGCACGCTGGCGGCCTCGGTGCCATAGGTCAGGCCGTGATAGATCTCATCCACCACCAGATGGCCCTTACGCGCCTTGATTGCCTTCGACAGCCCGGCCAGTTCATCCCGGGAGAGGAGCGTCCCGGTCGGGTTGGCCGGCGACGCCACCAGCGCACCGACGCTGTCCTGGTCCCAATGCCGGTCCACCAGCTCGGGGGTCAACTGGTAACGCACCTCCGGCCCCACCGGCACCAGCTGCGCCGCGCCTTCCACCAACCGCAGGAAGTGACGGTTGCAGGGGTAGCCCGGGTCCGCCAGCAACCAGTGTTTACCCGGGTCTACCAGCAAGGCACTGGCCAGCAGCAATGCCCCGGAGCCGCCCGGCGTAATCAGGATACGTCGGGGGTCGATGCTCACCCCGTAGCGCTGCCCATAGAAGCCAGCGATGGCTTCACGCAGCTCGGGGATGCCGCGCGCGGCGGTGTAGCGGGTCTTGCCCGCCGCCAGCGCGGCCTGGCCGGCCTGGATGATCGGCTCAGCCGTGGTGAAGTCCGGCTCGCCGATCTCCAGGTGGATGACGTCGTGTCCGGCGGCCTGCAATTCATTGGCACGGGCCAGCAACGCCATCACATGGAAAGGTTCGATGGCGCGACTGCGCGCACTGTAGGGCTGAGCCATTAGCCTTCCTTCGTATAAAAAAGAACCGATTCTACCCAACTCTCTGCCCAAGTCAGAAACAACTGCGGAACGAGCGCGAGCAGGAAGAGGTCATAGCCCCCGGATTGCAGGAAATGACTCCGGCGATTGGCCCAGGCTTGACTAGAATCAAGCATTGAGCAGGATGACCTCTTCACCGAACCGAACCCGGCCATGCCTTGCGAGGCCACGCCCGCCACAGGCTCGACAACCGGGAGTGGCGCGGCCCGATTCGATCTGGTAAGTTCGCCCGCTTGCAGCCGCAGGGCCGGCAGGTGTCGGTGATGGAGCAATCCTGCGTAGTGGATTACAAGAGTAGAGGCGGTCCATTCATGCCCACCCAAGCAAAGCAAAATCAAAATCAGTCGCTCAGCGGGTTTGAGCCTTATGTCCCTAAAGCGGGCGAAGAGTACATGGGCGCCCCCATGCGCGCGCACTTCACCAAGATCCTGAACAAGTGGAAACAGGACTTGATGCAGGAAGTCGACCGCACCGTGGACCACATGAAAGACGAAGCGGCCAACTTTCCCGACCCGGCCGACCGTGCCAGCCAGGAAGAAGAATTCAGCCTGGAACTGCGTGCACGTGACCGTGAGCGCAAGCTGATCAAGAAAATCGACAAGACATTGCAGCTGATCGAAGACGAAGAGTACGGCTGGTGCGAGTCCTGCGGCATCGAGATCGGCATCCGCCGGCTGGAAGCCCGCCCGACGGCCGACTTGTGCATCGACTGCAAGACCCTGGCTGAAATCAAGGAAAAACAAGTCGGCAAGTGATTGCCAGGGCTGTTACCGAAAAACGGAGCGTTCACACGCTCCGTTTTTTGTTTGCACCAGGTCCCCTACTCAGAACGTGTGAACCCCTTGTGGGAGCGAGCCTGCTCGCGATAGCGCCGGATTAGTCACCTCTGCGGTGACAGGCATACCGCTATCGCGAGCAGGCTCGCTCCCACAAGGGACGGTGTTCCTCCATTATCATGTCCCTATGACTGCCACCTCTCCCTACATCGGACGCTTCGCCCCCACACCCAGCGGCCACCTGCATTTCGGTTCACTGGTCGCCGCGCTCGCGTCGTACCTGGACGCCAGGGCCGCGGGCGGACGCTGGCTGTTGCGCATGGAAGACCTCGATCCGCCCCGGGAAGAACCCGGCGCGCAAGCGGCGATTCTCAAAGCCCTGGAGAGCTACGGCTTCGAATGGGACGGCGAGATGGTCCGCCAGAGTGAGCGCCACGAGGCCTACGATCAGGTGATCAACCGCCTGTTCAGCCAAGGCCTGGCTTATGCCTGCACCTGTTCGCGCAAACAACTGGAGGCGTATCAGGGTATTTATCCGGGGTTATGCCGCAACGCCGGGCACGGTACCGAAGACGCCGCCATCCGCCTGCGCGTCCCCGAGCTCGAGTACCACTTCATCGACCGGGTACAAGGCGAGTTCCGCCAGCACCTGGGTCGCGAGGCCGGCGATTTTGTCATCCGTCGCCGCGACGGGCTCTATGCTTATCAACTGGCCGTGGTGCTGGACGACGCCTGGCAAGAAGTGACCGATATCGTGCGCGGCGCCGACCTGCTGGATTCCACCCCCCGCCAGCTCTATCTGCAAGAGTTGCTCGGGCTGCCACAACCGCGCTACCTGCATGTGCCGTTGATCACCCAACCGGACGGACACAAACTGGGCAAATCCTACCGTTCGCCGCCACTGACGGCCGACCAGGCCACACCGTTGCTGCTCAGGGCCTTGCGGGCACTGGGCCAGGAATCCGGCGTCGAACTGGTCGATGCCAGCCCTCGGGAGCTGCTGGCCTGGGGCGTTCGCCACTGGGACGCGGCAAGGATCCCGCGCACAATGACCCTGCCCGAAGCGCAAATACGCTGACGGCCCTTGCAGCTTGGCGCCCATCCGTTACCATCGCCGCACGTTTTCGGGCACGCGCTTAAAAAAGAGAGGCCGGGATGTACATCTATCGCTTGGTCCTGCTCCTGGTAGTGGGGATTTATCTGTTTTCCCCGGCCATCATGGATTGGTGGATCGATGCCACGGGTGCCTGGTATCGGCCGTACCTGCTCTGGCTGATCCTGATCGTCGTGACCTTCATCCTGCAGAGCCAAAAAGATGCCGATGAGCTTTAGCCTGACCCAGATGATCCTGATCAGTGCGGCCTACCTGGCGGTACTGTTCGGCGTGGCCTGGATCAGCGAACGAGGCATGATCCCCCGGGCGATCATCCGCCATCCGCTGACCTACACCCTGTCGCTGGGCGTCTACGCCAGTGCGTGGGCGTTCTACGGCACGGTCGGTCTGGCCTACCAGTATGGCTATGGCTTCCTGTCCAGTTACCTGGGTGTGTCGGGAGCCTTCCTGCTGGCGCCGGTGTTGCTTTACCCGATCCTGAAAATCACCCGCACCTACCAGCTGTCATCCCTGGCCGACCTGTTCGCCTTTCGTTTCCGCAGCACCTGGGCCGGTGCGCTGACCACGATCTTCATGCTGGTGGGCGTGTTGCCGTTGCTGGCCTTGCAGATGCAGGCCGTGGCCGACTCCATCAGCATCCTGACCCACGAGCCGGTACAGCACCGGGTGGCGCTGAGCTTCTGCGTCCTGATCATCCTGTTCACCATTTTCTTCGGTTCCCGGCACATCGCCACCCGGGAAAAACACGAAGGTCTGGTGTTCGCCATCGCCTTCGAGTCGGTGATCAAGCTGATCGCCATCGGTGGCGTCGGCCTCTATGCGTTGTACGGGGTGTTCAACGGCCCGCAACAGCTCGAACTGTGGCTGCTGCAGAACCAGACCGCCCTCGCCGCCCTGCACACGCCGTTGCAGGAAGGCCCGTGGCGCACGCTGCTGCTGGTGTTCTTCGCCTCGGCGATCGTGATGCCGCACATGTACCACATGACCTTCACCGAAAACCTCAACCCGCGCTCGCTGGTGAGCGCGAGCTGGGGCCTGCCGCTGTTCCTGCTGCTGATGAGCCTGGCGGTGCCACTGATCCTGTGGGCCGGGTTGAAGCTGGGGGCCAGTACCAATCCCGAATACTTCACCCTCGGCATCGGCATCGCCGCCAACAACCAGGCCCTGGCATTGCTGGCGTATATCGGCGGCCTGTCGGCGGCCAGCGGCCTGATTATCGTGACCACCCTGGCGCTGTCGGGCATGGCCCTCAACCACCTGGTGCTGCCGCTCTACCAACCACCGGCCGAGGGTAATATCTACCGCTGGCTGAAATGGACCCGGCGGGCACTGATCGTCGCGATCATCATGGCCGGCTACGGCTTCTACCTGATGCTGGGCGATGGCCAGGACCTGGCCAACCTGGGCATCGTCGCCTTCGTTGCCACCTTGCAGTTCCTGCCGGGCGTGCTGTCGGTGCTGTACTGGCCGACCGCCAACCGCCGTGGCTTTATCGCCGGCCTGCTGGCAGGCATCCTGGTCTGGCTGGTTGCCATGCTGTTGCCGCTGCTGGGCAACCTGCAAGGCTTCTATATCCCCTTGCTGAACATGATCTATGTGCTCGACGACACCAGTTGGCACATGGCCGCTATCGCCTCGCTGGCGGCGAACGTACTGATGTTCACCCTGATCTCGCTGTTCACCAACGCCAGCAGCGAAGAAGCCAGCGCCGCCGAAGCCTGCGCGGTGGACAACGTTCGCCGCCCGCAACGCCGTGAACTGCACGCGGCCTCGCCCCAGGAGTTCGCCACGCAACTGGCCAAGCCCCTGGGTGCGAAGGCCGCGCAAAAGGAAGTCGAACAGGCCCTGCGGGATCTTTACCTGCCTTTCGATGAGCGTCGCCCTTATGCCTTGCGTCGCCTGCGGGACCGGATCGAAGCCAACCTGTCCGGCCTGATGGGCCCCAGCGTGGCCCAGGACATGGTCGAGACGTTCCTGCCCTACAAGGCCGGCGGCGAAAACTACGTCACCGAGGACATCCATTTCATCGAAAGCCGCCTCGAGGATTATCACTCGCGCCTCACCGGCCTGGCCGCCGAGCTGGATGCCCTGCGCCGTTATCACCGCCAGACCCTGCAGGAACTGCCGATGGGCGTGTGCTCCCTGGCCAAGGACCAGGAGATCCTGATGTGGAACAAGGCCATGGAAGAACTGACCGGAATCGCCGCCCAGCGTGTGGTCGGTTCACGCCTGAGCACCCTGGGCGAGCCATGGAAAGGTTTGTTGCAAGGTTTCATCGACTTGCCGGACGAGCATTTGCACAAGCAGCACCTGGCCCTCGACGGCCAGACCCGCTGGCTGAACCTGCACAAGGCGGCCATCGACGAGCCGCTTGCACCGGGCAACAGTGGCCTGGTGTTGCTGGTGGAAGACCTGACCGATACCCAGATGCTCGAAGACAAACTGGTCCACTCCGAACGCCTGGCGAGCATCGGCCGGCTGGCAGCCGGGGTGGCCCATGAAATCGGCAACCCGATCACCGGCATCGCCTGCCTGGCGCAGAACCTGCGCGAAGAGCGCGAGGAGGATGGCGAACTGACGGAAATCAGTAGCCAGATTCTCGAGCAGACCCGACGCGTGTCGCGTATCGTGCAGTCGCTGATGAGTTTTGCCCACGCTGGCGGACACCAGCACAACGACGAGCCCGTCTGCCTGGCCGAAGTGGCTCAGGATGCCATTGGTCTGCTGGCCCTCAACCGGCGCAATTTCGAAGTGCAATTCTTCAATCTGTGCGACCCGGATCATTGGGTCGACGGCGATCCCCAGCGGCTCGCCCAGGTCCTGATCAACCTGCTGTCCAACGCCCGCGATGCCTCACCGGCCGGCAGCGCCGTGCGGGTCAAGAGCGAAGCCAGCGAACACACGATCGATCTGATCGTCGAAGACGAAGGCAGCGGTATTCCACAGAACATCATGGATCGGTTGTTCGAACCCTTCTTCACCACCAAGGATCCTGGCGAAGGCACCGGACTGGGCCTCGCACTGGTCTATTCCATCGTTGAAGAGCATTATGGACAAATCACCATCGACAGCCCGGCCGATGTACAAGGCCAACGCGGCACCCGTATACGGGTGACCTTGCCGCGTCATGTCGAAGCGACGTCCGCTGTGAACTGAGACCGTCGAGAGAATCGAATCAATGCCGCACATTTTGATCGTCGAAGACGAAACAATTATCCGCTCCGCCTTGCGCCGCCTGCTGGAACGCAACCAGTACCAGGTCAGCGAAGCCGGTTCTGTGCAGGAAGCACAAGAGCGATTCAGCATCCCAACGTTTGACCTCATCGTCAGCGACCTGCGCCTGCCGGGGGCACCCGGTACCGAGCTGATCAAGCTCGGCCAGGGCACGCCGGTGCTGATCATGACCAGCTACGCCAGCCTGCGCTCGGCAGTCGACTCCATGAAAATGGGTGCGGTGGACTACATCGCCAAGCCGTTCGACCATGACGAGATGCTCCAGGCCGTGGCCCGTATCCTGCGTGACCGACAGACGGCTACCGGCAACGCTCCGGAGCCGACGAACGGTAAAGCTGCCGCCACCAAAGGTGCTGCGGGTAACAATAATGGCGAAATCGGCATCATCGGTTCCTGCCCTCCCATGCAGGATCTGTACGTCAAGATCCGCAAGGTCGCGCCGACCGACTCCAACGTGCTGATCCAGGGCGAGTCCGGGACCGGCAAGGAACTGGTGGCCCGTGCCCTGCATAACCTGTCACGCCGGGCCAAGGCTCCGATGATCTCGGTGAACTGCGCGGCAATTCCGGAAAGCCTGATCGAGTCCGAGCTGTTCGGTCATGAAAAAGGCGCCTTCACCGGGGCCAGCGCCGGGCGCGCCGGTCTGGTGGAAGCCGCGGACGGCGGCACGCTGTTCCTCGACGAAATCGGCGAACTGCCGCTGGAGGCCCAGGCACGGCTGCTGCGGGTCCTTCAGGAAGGCGAAATCCGTCGGGTCGGCTCGGTGCAATCACAGAAAGTCGACGTGCGCCTGATCGCCGCGACCCACCGCGACCTCAAGAGCCTGGCGAAAATTGGCCAGTTCCGTGAGGACCTGTATTACCGCCTGCACGTCATTGCGCTGAAACTGCCGGCCCTGCGCGAACGGGGCGCGGACGTCAACGAAATCGCCAATGCCTTCCTCGCCCGCCAGAGCGCGCGGGTCAACCGCACCGACCTGAAGTTTGCTCCCGACGCAGAACAGGCCATTCGTCATTACGCCTGGCCGGGTAACGTCCGGGAGCTGGAAAACGCAGTGGAGCGGGCAGTGATCCTGTGCGAAAGCCCGGAAATCTCCGCCGACCTGCTGGGGATCGATGTCGAACTCAGTGATCTCGACGATGAAGAGTTCATCGGCCTGGCACCGCAACAGGGGGGCGCTGCCAACAACACCAGCCACGAGCCTACCGAGGACCTGTCCCTGGAAGACTACTTCCAGCATTTCGTCCTGGAACATCAGGACCATATGACCGAGACCGAACTGGCACGCAAGCTAGGGGTGAGCCGCAAGTGCCTGTGGGAACGTCGCCAGCGCCTGGGGATTCCGCGTCGCAAGACCGGCGTGGCCAGCGAAAGCTGAGATCAAGGGTGGGAGCGAGCCTGCTCGCGATAGCGGTGTATCAGCTTGCACTCAGGGCGACTGGCACAGCGCAATCGCGAGCAGGCTCGCTCCCACAGAGGTAGACGGTTACAACGCCGTGAATGTGAAAAAACTGTTACCTCAGCTTTTTTCACGTAACAGAAGCCGGGGTTTACGGTAACGAAATCCCGGCTTTTTTTCGCCCCAAAAAAAGCGGCATAACCTTAGAACCCCCGGTTTCACTGCCTCTCGCAAAAGTTGGCACGCACCCTGCTATAGCTTTGGTACAAGAACAATAACAAGCAATGCACAAGACAATAAAAATAAGACGAATCGACTCACGCACAATAAAAACAAGACGGCGAGAGGCGCAGCTAACTGATTCTTTTGGAGAGGCGTTGTATTTGGGGCTTGCCCCACAACCAGGCCGAGAACAATAAAAACTGTCTCAAGACAGGTGCCTGAACTGGTTGGATCGATAGATCACTGCAACACAGCGACCAAAGCAATCCGTTTGCTCTTGGCTCCCGATTGGGAGGGTCACGCAGGGAAAACCTCGTGACGCGGGCACTCAACAAAAACAAGAAGCCCGAAACCAATAATAAAAACAGAGCACGCAACTAATTCTGGGGGAGCTTCGGCTCCCCTTGTGGTTTCCGACGTTCCGCCACCCCGAAGCCTACAAGGCTTGCCGCTTAAAGCTTGCAGCTCAAATCTGCTGCGTCCTACACGATCCCCAGACTAAATGCTAGAATCCCCGCCCATCATGCGGTCATTCTTCGTTTTGGCCGAACATTCCTTCAAACAGTGCATCCCATGCTGAAGAAGCTGTTCCAGTCACTCCGTTCTCCTTTGCGTCGTACGCAACACATCCGCAGCACGCCTGAAGTGCTCAACAGCGGCCAGCACTCATTGCAAAAGGCCCAGTTCAGCCGTTATGCGGTGAACATCGTCGAACGCCTGCAGAACGCCGGCTACCAGGCTTACCTGGTCGGTGGATGCGTGCGCGACATGCTGCTCAACATCACTCCCAAGGATTTCGATGTGGCCACCAGCGCCACGCCGGAACAGGTCCGGGCCGAGTTTCGCAACGCGCGGATCATCGGCCGGCGCTTCAAGCTCGTCCACATCCACTTCGGCCGCGAAATCATCGAAGTGGCGACGTTCCGCGCCAACCACCCGCAAAACGATGAAGAGGAAGACAGCAATCAGTCTTCTCGCAACGAGAGCGGGCGCATCCTGCGGGATAACGTCTACGGCACGCTGGAAGAAGACGCGCAGCGCCGCGACTTCACCATCAATGCCCTGTATTACGATCCGGTCAGCGAACGCATCCTCGATTACGCCAACGGCGTACACGACATCCGCAATCACCTGATCCGCCTGATCGGCGATCCCAAGCAGCGTTACCAGGAAGACCCGGTACGGATGCTGCGGGCCGTGCGTTTCGCCGCCAAGCTGAACTTCGGCATCGAAAAACACAGCGCCGCCCCGATTCACGACCTGGCACCGATGCTGCGGGAAATTCCTTCGGCCCGGCTGTTCGAAGAAGTGCTCAAGCTGTTCCTCTCGGGCAATGCGGCGGACACCTTCGAAATGCTGGTGGACCTGCAACTGTTCGACCCGCTGTTCCCGGCCAGTGCCGAGGCGTTGGAGCACAACCCGACCTACACCCACACCCTGATCAGCGAAGCGCTGGTCAACACCGACCTGCGCATCAAGCAGAACAAGCCGGTGACCCCGGCCTTCCTGTTCGCCGCCCTGCTCTGGCCGGCCCTGCCGGCCCGGGTACTGCGCCTGCAGGATCGCGGCATGCCACCGATTCCGGCCATGCAGGAAGCTGCCCACGAGTTGATCGCAGAACAGTGCCAGCGCATCGCGATTCCGAAGCGCTTCACGATGCCGATCCGCGAGATCTGGGACATGCAGGAGCGCCTGCCCCGTCGCAGCGGCAAGCGTGCCGACCTGCTGCTGGACAACCCGCGCTTCCGCGCCGGCTACGACTTCCTGCTGCTGCGCGAAAGCGCCGGCGAACAGACCAACGGCCTGGGCGAGTGGTGGACCGATTACCAGGACGCCAATGACAGCGAGCGCCGCGAGATGATTCGCGAGCTCAGCGGCAAGGAAGACGGCGCCAGCGGCCCACGCAAGCGTCGTCGCAGCAGCGGCGCCAAGCGTAAGCGCGCCGGTGTGCCGAGCGCGTCGGGCGAGTAATCGGTGGAACGTATCTACATCGGCATGGGTAGCAACCTGGCCGAACCCGCGGCCCAACTGCGCAGCGCCCTCCAGGCGCTGGCAAGCCTGCCCGATAGCCGATTCGTCGGCGTCTCGGCGTTCTATCAAAGCGATTCACTGTTGCCAGGCCAGCCGCGCTACACCAATGCCGTGGCGGCGCTGGACAGCCAACTGACGCCGCTGGACCTGCTCGACGCACTGCAAGCCATCGAAACCGACCAGGGCCGCGAACGCCTGGAGCGCTGGGGCCCGCGCACCCTGGACCTGGACATTCTGTTGTACGGCGATCGGCTGATCGACGAGCCTCGGCTCAAGGTTCCCCACTACCATATGCACGCCCGGGCCTTTGTGCTGTACCCGCTGGCGGAACTGGCCCCCGCCGACCTGCGTCTGGCCGACGGGCGCCTGCTCCAGGATCTGCTGGCCGCGTGTCCATTCGCCGGTCTGGAACGCCTGCCGCCTATCTGACAAAGACCATCCCCTGTGGGAGCGAGCCTGCTCGCGATAGCGGTGTATCAGCCGACATTCATATTGACTGGCCTACCGCTATCGCGAGCAGGCTCGCTCCCACAGGGGTCAGTACTGGACGGTCATGTTTCAGACGCTCCCCACGGCTGAAACGCATCAGTCACCTCGGTAACACCCGCCGGTAACACATCCAATTGACTTCCCCGGTGCTCCTCACGACTATAGGCGTCCCGTTGCCGCCAACGCGGCATTGAAGGGCGCAATCCAGGCCTTACAAGCACCACGCATAGAGGGTGCGCCTGTATAAATGACGAATCATGCGCGTTACTCGCAGTAGTTCACGAGCGCCTAATGAGGACTTTTTCATGCCAGCTATTACCCTGACCACGCTGCAAGGTCTCAAGCAGAAAGGCGAAAAGATCGCCATGCTGACCTGCTATGACGCAACCTTCGCCCACGCCTGCAACGAGGCCGGTGTCGAAGTGCTGCTGGTGGGCGATTCCCTCGGCATGGTGTTGCAGGGCCACGACAGCACGCTGCCGGCGACCACCGCAGACATGGCCTACCACGTGGCCTGCGTCAAACGCGGTAACACCGATGCACTGATCCTCGCCGACCTGCCATTCATGGCCTACGCCACCCTCGACCAGACCATGACCAACAGCGCCTTGCTGATGCAGGCCGGCGCCCACATGGTGAAAGTCGAAGGTGCGTTGTGGCTGGCCGAGTCGATCCGGTTGCTGGCCGAGCGCGGCATCCCGGTGTGCGCGCACCTGGGCCTGACACCGCAGGCGGTCAACGTGCTCGGCGGCTACAAGGTCCAGGGTCGCAATGAAAACCAGGCGCGGCAGATGCGCGCCGACGCCATTGCGCTGGAGCAGGCCGGAGCGGCGATGCTGTTGCTCGAATGCGTGCCCAGCGAGCTGGCCGAAGAAATCACCCAGGCGGTGAAGATTCCAGTCATCGGGATTGGCGCCGGCAACGCCACCGATGGTCAGGTACTGGTGCTGCACGACATGCTGGGGCTGTCGCTCACGGGGCGCGCGCCAAAGTTCGTGAAGAACTTCATGGCCGGGCAACCCAACATCCAGGCCGCCCTGAGCGCTTACGTGGCTGAGGTCAAAGCGGCCACCTTCCCTGGCGCCGAACACGGATTCTCTGCATGAACACCGTCAAGACCGTACGTGAACTGCGGGCCGCCGTGGCTCGTGCCCGCAGCGAAGGTAAACGAATCGCCTTCGTGCCGACCATGGGCAATCTGCACAGCGGCCACGTGGCGCTGGTCACCAAAGCGGCGCAGCGAGCCGACTTCGTGGTGACCAGCATTTTCGTCAACCCGCTGCAGTTCGGCGCGGGCGAAGACCTCGACAAATACCCGCGCACCCTCGCCGCCGACCAGGAAAAACTGCTCCAGGCCGGCTGCCATCTGCTGTTCGCCCCGTCCGTCGAAGAGATGTACCCCGACGGCATGGCCGGGCAGACCCGGGTCAGCGTGCCGCAATTGTCCGAAGGCCTGTGCGGCGCCAGCCGTCCCGGGCACTTCGAGGGCGTGGCGACGGTGGTCAGCAAGCTGTTCAACATGGTCCAGCCCGACCTGGCGGTGTTCGGCCAGAAAGACTTCCAGCAACTGGCGGTGATCCGCGCATTGGTCCACGACCTGAATATGCCGATCCAGATCATTGGCGAACCGACCGTTCGCGCCGAAGATGGCCTGGCGCTGTCGTCGCGCAATGGCTTCCTCAGCCCTGAACAACGTGCCGTGGCGCCCGTGGTCTACCGCAGCCTCAGCTGCATTGCCGAGGCGATCCGACAAGGGCAACGGGACTTCCCGGCCCTGGTTGCCGAGCAGGTCACGCAACTCGAAGCCGCGGGGTTGCGCCCCGATTACCTGGAGATCCGCCAGGCTCGGACCTTGCGCCCGGCCACGCCTGAAGACCGCGATCTGGTGATTCTGGTCGCCGCGTTCCTCGGCACCACCCGACTGATCGACAACCTGCACCTGGACCTCGACGCCGCCTGACACCATTCCCTCTGTGGAAAAAACTGTGGGAGCAAGGCTTGCCCGCGACGAAGGCAACGCGGTCGGCCCTGGAACCGAGGTGACTGTATCGCGAGCAAGCTTTGCTCCCACGGGCTCACCCACAGGGGATGGTGGAGTCATTGCCGCCTCGGTGGCCTTCGGGCAAACTGCCCGCCGTTCGGACCCGACCAGAGGAGAAAACCATGCACGCCATCATGCTCAAGGCCAAGCTGCACCGCGCCGAAGTCACTCACGCCGTGCTCGACTACGAAGGCTCCTGTGCCATCGATGGGGAGTGGCTGGACCTGTCGGGGATCCGTGAATACGAGCAGATCCAGATCTACAACGTCGATAACGGCGAGCGCTTCACCACCTACGCCATCCGTGGCGAAGAAGGTTCGCGGATGATCTCGGTCAACGGTGCCGCAGCCCACAAGGCCAAGGTGGGTGACCGCGTCATCATCTGCGCCTACGCCCACTACAGCGAAGCCGAGCTGGTCAACTTCAAGCCCCGCATGCTGTACATGGCGCCGGGCAACGAGCTAAGCCACACCAGCAATGCCATTCCGGTGCAGGTCGCCTGATCGCCCCCGCACATTCCCCTGTGGGAGCGAGCCTGCTCGCGATTACGGTAGTGAGGTTGACCTTGATGCCAACTGACACACCGCCATCGCGAGCAGGCTCGCTCCCACAGTGAGTATTCTGTGTTCTTAAGCGTGCATCGCTTTCCGTCTGTCGGCCCTTTCCTGCACCCGTTGTATAAAAAAGTACCGGGAACCGGTCTGACAAAGCCAAGACAGATCGCAACGCGAGGTTTACTGTAGTCGCCCTGCGCCCGCAGATCGTGTCGACGCAGGTGTCCGGACGCCCTCCGCGGGCCATGCCGGAATTTTTAGTGTACAAAAGGTCGTTCAAGTAAAAGGAAACCCGCAGCGATGGCGTACTACCGAAACCCTCATGACGTGACCGCCCTGCCCGCCTGGCAGGCGCTGAATGACCACCGCAAGGCCATGCAGGATTTCAGCATGCGCGAAGCGTTCAATGCCGATCCGCAGCGTTTCAACCAATTCACCCTGTCGAGCTGCGGCCTGTTTCTCGATTATTCAAAAAACCTGATCACCGCCCAGACCCGCGACCTGCTGGTGGGCCTGGCCAATGAAGTCGACCTCAAGGGCGCGATCAAGGCGCTGTTCGAAGGCGAAATCATCAACGCCTCCGAAAACCGCCCCGCCCTGCACACCGCCCTGCGTCGGCCGGTGGGCGACCGGTTGCTGGTGAACGGCGTCAACGTGATGCCGGATGTGCACAAGGTGCTGAACCAGATCACTGACCTGGTGGGCCGAATTCACGATGGCTTGTGGCGCGGCTATACCGAGAAGCCGATCACCGACGTGGTGAACATCGGTATCGGTGGCTCCTTCCTCGGCCCGGAACTGGTGTCCGAAGCCCTGTTGTCCTACGCGCAAAAAGGCGTTCGCTGCCATTACCTGGCGAACATCGACGGCAGCGAGTTCCATGAGCTGACCATGAAGCTGCGCGCCGAGACCACGTTGTTCATCGTCTCGTCGAAATCCTTCAATACCCTCGAAACCCTGAAGAACGCCCAGGCCGCCCGCGCCTGGTACCTCGCCCAGGGCGGTTCCGAAGCGGAGCTGTATCGCCACTTCATCGCCGTATCGAGCAACAACGCGGCGGCCGTGGCCTTCGGCATCCGCGAAGAAAACATCTTCCCGATGTGGGACTGGGTCGGCGGGCGTTACTCGCTGTGGTCGGCCATCGGCCTGCCGATCGCCCTCGCCATCGGCATGTCGAACTTCAAGGAACTGCTGTCCGGCGCCTATTCCATGGACCAGCATTTCCAGAGTGCGCCATTCGAACAGAACATGCCGGTGCTGCTGGCCTTGCTGGGCGTGTGGTACGGCAATTTCTGGGGCGCGCAAAGCCACGCGATCCTGCCGTACGACCATTACCTGCGCAATATCACCAAACACTTGCAGCAACTGGACATGGAATCCAACGGCAAGAGCGTGCGCCAGGACGGTACACCGGTGTCCACCGACACCGGCCCGGTGATCTGGGGCGGCGTCGGCTGCAACGGCCAGCACGCCTACCACCAGTTGCTGCACCAGGGCACCCAATTGATCCCGGCCGACTTCATCGTGCCGGTTGTCAGCTTCAACCCGGTTTCCGATCATCACCAGTGGCTGTACGCCAACTGCCTGTCACAAAGCCAGGCACTGATGCTCGGCAAGACCCGCGCCGAAGCCGAAGCCGAGCTGCGGGACAAGGGCGCCAGTGAAGAAGACGTGCAGAAGCTGGCCGCCCACAAGGTCATCCCGGGCAACCGTCCGAGCAACACACTGGTGGTGGAACGTATCAGCCCGCGGCGTCTTGGCGCATTGGTGGCGCTGTACGAACATAAAGTGTTCGTACAAAGCGTGGTCTGGGGTATCAACGCTTTCGACCAGTGGGGCGTGGAGCTGGGCAAGGAGCTGGGCAAGGGTGTCTACAACCGCCTGGTGGGTAGCGAAGAAAGTGCTGCCGAAGACGCTTCGACCCAAGGTCTGATCAACTACTTCCGTGGACGTCATCGCGGTTAAGCCCTAGGCCTGCGTTACCCTCTGTGGGAGCGAGCCTGCTCGCGATAGCGGTAGATCAGTCAACATCCCCATTGACTGATACGCCGCCATCGCGAGCAGGCTCGCTCCCACAGTCGTTTGTGCATGGCTTGAACCCTCCGGCTACTCGGCGCATCTTTATGACTTGTCGCAAAAACAAGAATAGGGAACCGTCATGTTCGATATCAGCCAGTACCCCCAAGCCGATGCCGTCCGCCGGGCTGCGCAACTGAGTCAAGACGAATACCAGCGGCTCTACCAGGAATCCATAGAACACCCCAGTACCTTCTGGGCTGAACAGGCCACCCGGTTTCTCGACTGGATGACGCCCTGGCAAACCGTCCAGCGCTATGACCTCAAGAACGGCGACGCCACTTGGTTCGCGGGTGGCAAACTGAACGTCAGCGCCAATTGCATCGACCGCCATCTCGAAAAACGTGGCGACCAGACGGCAATCATCTGGGAAGGCGACGACCCCGCCGAGTCGGCGGAAATCACCTATCGAAAACTCCACAACCATGTGTGCCGACTGGCCAACGTCCTGAAAAGCCGTGGCGTGAAGAAAGGTGACCGGGTCTGCATCTACATGCCGATGATTCCGGAAGCGGCCTACGCCATGCTCGCCTGCACCCGCATCGGCGCGGTGCATTCGGTGGTGTTCGGCGGGTTTTCGCCGGACTCGCTGCGTGACCGGATTCTCGATGCCGATTGCCGCACCGTGATCACCGCCGACGAAGGCGTGCGCGGCGGGCGATTCGTCCCGCTCAAGCGCAACGTCGACAAGGCCCTGGAAAGCTGCCCGAACGTCAGCACGGTCTTGGTGGTCGAGCGTACCCAGGCCGAGGTGAGCTGGGCCGAAGGTCGCGACCTCTGGTATCACCAGGCTATGCATGACGCCAGCGACGACTGCCCGCCCGAGCCGATGGACGCCGAAGATCCGCTGTTCATCCTCTACACCTCCGGCAGCACCGGTAAACCCAAGGGCGTGCTGCACACCACCGGCGGCTATCTGCTGCAAGCGGCCATGACATTCAAGTACGTGCTGGACTATCGCGACAACGAAGTGTTCTGGTGCACCGCCGACGTTGGCTGGGTCACCGGGCACAGTTACATCGTCTACGGCCCGCTGGCCAACGGCGCCACCACGTTGATCTTCGAAGGCGTCCCCAGCCATCCCGACAGCTCGCGTTTCTGGCGGGTGATCGACAAGCACCAGGTCAACATCTTCTACACCGCTCCCACCGCCCTGCGCGCGCTGATGCGCGAAGGTTCCGGGCCCTTGCAGGCCACGTCGCGCAAAAGCCTGCGCTTGCTCGGCAGCGTCGGTGAACCGATCAACCCGGAAGCCTGGGAATGGTATTTCAACGCGGTGGGCGAGCAGCGCTGCCCGATTGTCGATACCTGGTGGCAGACCGAAACCGGCGGCATCATGCTCAGCCCGCTGGTGAGCGCCCCGCGACTCAAGCCGGGTTGCGCCACCCGCCCGATGTTCGGCGTGCAACCGGTCCTGCTGGATGAAACGGGCAAGGAAATCAGTGGGCCCGGCAGCGGCGTACTGGCGATCAAGTCCAGCTGGCCGGGACAGATCCGCAGCGTCTATGGCGATCATCAACGCATGGTCGACACCTACTTCAAGCCCTACCCCGGCTATTACTTCACCGGCGACGGCGCCCGCCGTGACGAGGACGGCGATTACTGGATTACCGGACGCATCGATGACGTGATCAATGTCTCCGGCCACCGCATTGGCACCGCCGAGGTGGAAAGCGCCCTGGTGTTGCACGACAGCATCGCCGAAGCGGCGGTCGTCGGTTACCCCCATGACCTCAAGGGTCAGGGCATCTATGCGTTTGTCACGCCGATGAACGGGGTCGAGGCCAATGATGAATTGAAGAAAGAATTGCTGGCCCACGTCAGCAAGGAAATCGGCAGCTTCGCCAAGCCGGAACTGATCCAGTGGGCGCCGGCCCTGCCCAAGACCCGCTCGGGCAAGATCATGCGGCGCATCCTGCGCAAGATCGCCTGCAACGAACTGGATAGCCTTGGCGACACCTCGACCCTGGCCGACCCGAGCGTGGTGGAGGGACTGATCGACAAACGCCTGAATCGCTAAACGACCACCGTACTGATCGTTCCCACACTCTGCGCGGGAACGCCGCAACGGACGCTCCGCGTTCGGCCTCTGGGGACGCGGAGCGTCCCTGGCTGCATTCCCACGCAGAGCGTGGGAACGATCCTTCCCGAAGCTGCTAAACTCCCGCGCCTCATTTCCTTAAGGCGCGTGTGGCATGTCTTCCTTGAATCAGGCGCTGCGCGCCGCCCTCGACCAGCGTCAGGACCTGCTCAGCCAGTTGCACCAGCAAGGCACCGATTGTTATCGCCTGTTCCATGGCAGCCAGGAAGGCGCCCCCGGCCTGACCGTCGACCGCTACGGCCCGCAATTGCTGGTGCAGAGTTTCCATCAGTCGCTGGAGCGCGAGGCCTTGTTGCAGTTGCACGGTATCGTCAACGAAGCCCTGGGCGTCGACACCCTGCTGGTCTACAACGACCGCGCCCGAGGCAACTCGCGGATCGACCGCCAGGACACGGTCTACCAAGCCGAAGAAGCCGCCCTGCAAGACCTGGTCGGCCACGAATGGGGCCTGAATTATCGCGTCCGTGGACGCCATGCCGGACAGGATCCATTGCTGTTTCTCGACCTGCGCAATGCCCGGGGCTGGGTCAAGGAACACAGCCGCAACAAAAGCGTGTTGAACCTGTTCGCCTACACCTGCGGCGTTGGCCTGAGCGCCGCGGCCGGTGGCGCACGGGAGGTGTGCAACCTGGACTTTGCCGAAGGCAACCTGGCGGTAGGTCGCGAAAACGGCCTGCTCAATCCCGCGTTACTCCCCATGGAGTTCGTGCAGTCGGACTACTTCCCGGCGATCCGCCAACTGGCAGGCCTGCCCATCAGCCAACGGCGCGGGCAGAAACTACCCAGCTATGTACGCCTGGAGCAACGCCAGTACGATCTGGTGCTGCTTGACCCGCCAGCTTGGGCCAAGAGCGCCTTCGGCACCGTCGACCTGCTGCGGGACTACCAGAGCCTGCTCAAACCGGCGCTGCTCACCACCGCCGACAATGGCGTGCTGATCTGCTGCAACAATCTGGCAAAGGTGTCCATGGACGACTGGCGCGAACAGGTGTTGCGCTGCGCGGAAAAAGCCGGCCGACCGGTGCGCGAATGGAGCGTGCTGACGCCCGGCGAGGACTTTCCTTCCATGGACCGAAATCCTCCGCTCAAGACACTGATCCTGCAGTTCTGAGCCAACCTCAGCACTCCTACGGGAAAAACGGACAAATCTCATAAATACCAGTGGCTTCGGAACCGTAAACGCGTGCCATACTCCAAGGCACTCCGATTCCACCAGATGAAGCCACACATGCTCAAAGGATTGCTGCGCGCCCTTGGCGCCCTGTTCACCGCACTGGCCCTCTACAGCCTGCTGGGTTTCCTGATACTGCCAGGCATCGCCTTGCGCATCGCCAATCAACAACTGGCCAACCATGCCACGGTACCCGCTCAGATCCAGCGCATCGAACTCAATCCTTTCAGCCTTGAAGTCACCGTCTGGGGCCTGAACATCGGTGAACCGGGCAAGGAACAGGTGGGCTTCGAACGGCTGTACGCCAACCTGCAGATCGACAGCCTGTGGTCCGGCGCCCTGCACCTGGCCGACATCGAACTGGACAAGCCCCGGACCGAGGTGCTGTTCGCCAAGGACGGCCAACTGAACCTCCTGGGCTTGTTCAAGCTGCCACCCAGCGAACCGACCCCAGCCAACCCCGAGGCCAAGCCGTTTCCCCTGCGGGTCGACCGGATCAAGCTGGCCACCGGCTATGTCCATTTCCAGGACCTTCGCCCCAGCGAACCCATCGAATTTCTCTACGACACCCTTGATTTCGAGCTGAAGAACCTCAGCACCCTGCCCGACGACAGCGCCGACATGACCCTGGTGGCCGCCGGTCCCGAAGGTGGGAAGGTCGACTGGACCGGTAACTTCAGCCTTTCGCCGATCGCGTCCGAGGGCAAACTGAAGGTCTCCGATGGCCAGATGAAGTTCTGGTGGCCTTACGTCCGCGACGCGGTACCGCTGGTGCTGGAGAACGGCATCCTCAACCTGAGCACCGACTACAAGCTCAACCTGGCCAAGGGCACCGAGCTGCTGCTCAACAACGTGGCCGTCAGTGTCGCGCCTTTTGCCATCAAGGCCCCCGATGGCCGTCCGCTGGCGAAGCTCGAACGCCTGGATGTCAGCGAAACCACGGTGGACCTGGCTAAACAGCAGGTGGTCGTGGGCAAGATCCGCAGCCAGAAACTCGAAACCTGGGCGGCACGCGAAGCCGATGGCCAGTTGGACTGGCAGAAACTCTTCGCCAGCCAGCCGGCCAAGCCGCAGGTCAAGGTCGAACCGGCATCGGCCCCGGCAGCGGCCGATTCGCCCAAACCCGAGCCCAAGGCAGCCGCCAAACCCTGGCAGGTGCTGTTGAAGGATGTGCAACTGCGCGATTACCGGGTGCATCTGGCCGACCGCCAGGCGCAACCCGCCGTGGCACTGGACGTCGGCCCGCTGAACCTCGACCTGCAGAACTACGACACCCTCAACGGCTCGCCTTTTACCCTCAAGCTTGATACCGGCGTGGGTAAACAGGGCAAGCTCATGGCCGACGGCGAAGTCAACCTGAACCCGATCACCGCCAGGCTCAAGGTCAAGACCCAGGACATCGACCTGCGTGTCGCCCAGGCCTATATCACCCCGTTCATTCGCCTGGAGCTGCGCTCAGGGATGCTCGGCAGCGATCTGGCGGTCGACCTCAAGAGCACCGCGCCGCTGGCCTTCGCGGTCACCGGCCGCGCCCAGGTCGACCAACTGCACACCCTCGACACCCTCAAGACCCGCGATTTCGTCAAATGGCAAAGCCTGGTGCTCGAAGGCCTCAATTATCAGCATGGCGACAGCCTGTCCATCGACAAGGTCAACCTGTTCCAACCTTATGCCCGCTTCATGATCAACGACGATCGCACCACCAACGTCGATGACTTGCTGATCCCACAGCCGCCGGACAGCGGTACGAAGAGCACTGCAGCAAAACCGGCGTCCCAGGAAAAACCGCTGGGTATTCACGTCGGCGCGATTGCCATCAACGACGGTTCGGCCAACTTCGCCGACTTCAGCCTGACGCCGAATTTCGCCACGGCCATCCAGCAGCTCAACGGCCAGATCGGCACCATCGACAGCCGCCAGGCCAAACCGGCCAGCGTAGACGTCAACGGCAAGGTCGACCGCTATGCGCCGGTAACGATCAAGGGTGCTCTCAACCCGTTCGACCCGATGGCCAGCCTCGATATCGCCACCAGCTTCAAACGGGTCGAGCTGACGACGCTGACGCCCTACTCCGGCAAATTCGCCGGTTATCGCATCCGCAAGGGCCGACTCAATCTCGACCTGCATTACCGGATCACCAAGGGTCAGCTCCAGGCCGAAAACAAGGTGGTGGTCGAGCAACTGCAACTGGGGGAAAAGGTCGACAGCCCGGACGCAGTGAGCCTGCCGTTGAAACTGGCCGTCGCGCTGCTGAAGGATTCCCAGGGCAGGATCTCCATCGAGCTGCCGGTGTCCGGCAATCTCAACGACCCGCAATTCAGTGTGATGCCGATTGTCTGGCAAACCCTGCGCAACCTGGTGGTGCGGGCTGCCCAGGCGCCGTTCAAACTCATCGGTGGGCTGGTGGCCGGCGGTGGCTCGGAAGACCTGGGCAGCGTGGCCTTTGCACCGGGCTCCAGCGACCTGAGCCCGGAAAACGAAGGCGTGCTGCTCAAGCTCTCCGAGGCGCTGGCCAAGCGTCCGGAACTGCGCCTGGAAATCGAAGGCACTGCCGCCGAAAGCAGCGACGGGCCGCTGCTCGCCGGCCAGCGCCTGGAACGTGAATACCAGTACAACTACTACAAGATGCTGCAACGCCGGGGCGACAAGGTTCCCGCCAAGGCGGCGCTGCTGCAGGTGCCGGAAGACGAAAAGGCACCGCTGCTGGAAGGCATCTATCGAACCCGTCTCAAGACCCAGCCGCCGGCCGAATGGACACAACTGGATAAAAAGGCCCGCATCGAGAAACTGCGTGAAGGCGTTATCAAATTCTGGAGCGCCAGTGACGTATTGCTGCGCGAGTTGGGCCAGGAGCGGGCCAGCAGCATCAAGGACTTCCTGGTGGACAAGGGCAAGTTGGCCGATGACCGTGTCTATTTCATCGACGCCAGCCTCGGCCAGGCCGAAAGCGACGGGCGTGTGATCACCCCTCTGCATCTGGATGCCGAATAGGATGAAGCGTCTCTACTGGCTCGGCTTGGGCTTGCTGCTCACCACCGCTCACGCATCGGCTGCCGACACATTGCGCTGCGGCAGCCAGTTGATCAGCGTCGGCGACCGCTCGAGCGAAGTGCTGCAAAAGTGCGGGCAACCGGTGGCGCGGGATGACCTGGGCTACAAACGCAGCGTCAATCGCCGGGAGGAATACCCGGTGGAAGAATGGACCTACGGTCCTAACAGCGGCATGTACCAGTTCTTGCGTTTCGAGGGTAATCGGCTGGTGCAGATCAACAGTCGGCGTGGGCACTGAGGCTGGCAATGACACCGCTATCGCGAGCAGGCTCGCTCCCACAGGGGATCGGTGCCCGCCTTTGGATTTTGAGAACACCCCAGCCCCATGTGGGAGCGAGCCTGCTCGCGATGGCAGTAGCCTAGCCAACACAAGTGTCGGCTGACTCTCACCCAAAATAAAACAGGCCCCCGGAAAAATTCCGAGGGCCTGTGGCGGCCACGTCCCTGTGGCCTTTCGCATGAACTCCAAAGCAACGGCAAACGTATGACTCAGCCCGTCTGCCGTGCCCTCTCCCAGTCCAGGCGAGAAGTCTTGGCCTTATTCGGCCTTCAGGCCATCAGCCGATACGGCTTTGACGCCTTTGATTTTCTTGGCGATGGCCACGGCGGTGGTTTTTTGAGCTGCGGTAACAGCAACGGTCGAAGACAGGGATACGACGCCTTTGTTGGTTTCAACCTTGATGTCGGAGCCTGGGATACCTTTTTCGGTCACCAGGTCGGCTTTGACCTTGGTGGTGATCCAGGTGTCCTTGGTTTCTTCCTTGGCTTTAGTCACTTCACCAGCAGCCAACATCATCGGAGCCTGGGTCGCTTGAGCAGTCTCGGCAAATGCGTTAGCCATGGTCAAGGTCAGTGCGGCAGCAGTAGCGGCAGTGATAGCGAACTTCTTCATACGAGTAACTCCTGTTTTTCTCAGAAACTGCCGGAGGTGATTCCCGGCAGGGTTATCAGGAGTAGTGCGAAGGGTGTGCCAGTTTTGAGAAATTAATTAATTTGTTTAAAATCAAAGTGTTAAGCGAAGCGGTCATTTTCATAATCTTGCAAAATGCATGACCTGCCAGTTATCTACATGCAACTTACCGGTTCTGTGTCCAACTTCTAAGCTTATGAATCGCGAAGACTTTATGTGACGGGAAGTGAATCCCGCCACATGACCGACTCCAAATCACGGCGCTGCTCAAGTGCCGGTGCAACCCGCCGGCAGAAACTCTTGGGCGGCAGTCGAGCCGCATGACCAGGCACCTGCCGCCGTGCGAGTGAGCGTGATGGTCTTGCCCATTACCTGACTGGGTGCTTTCGTGAGGGTACATACAAGGGTTCCCCCGGCGGCGGCCGTTCCCGAGACGGAAAACGTGCAGTTACTGGACGTCGGGAAGTTCATAAGGGCCGCTGTCGGGTCGGTACCTTGATTGACCAGATCCTCGTACTGCACCTTCATCGCGCTGATTTCCCCAAGCCCCGCCGTGGCCTTCGCCCGCGCCTGATACTTGGAATACTGCGGCAACGCAAACGTCGCCAGAATGCCGATAATCGCCACGACGATCAGCAGCTCGATCAACGTGAAACCATTCTGCTTGCTCATAGACATCTCCATTAACATGAGGCGAAATCTCATGCTTGGAGGGTGTATTGCACGGCACATGCCAATCCCCGCGACCCTGCCAGCAAGAGCTTCTGGCCCAAGGAAGCCCAACGTCCTACCCCAACATCCGCACTATCTGACGTTTTTTGTCACCCGACCCCGCTGGTTTGGCGTCGATGCTTGACTAGGCTATAAGTCATGAACTGTCAGCAGTCGGTATCCCCATGAATGACATCGCCCTCAGCGGCCTGACCAAGCAACTGGTGCTGGCCGAGCTGATCACCGAGCAAAGCGCGCAGCAGGCGCAGCAGCAAGCCCAACGCAACCGCATGCCCCTGGTCAGCTATCTGGTGCAGAACAAACTGGTCCAGAGTCGCCAGGTTGCGGAAATCGCCTCGGAGCATTTCGGCGTCGCCCTGCTGGACCTCAACAGCCTGGACAAGGAAAGCCAGCCCACCGGCCTGGTCAGTGAAAAACTGGTCCGGCAACACCATGCCCTGCCGCTATGGCGGCGCGGCAACAAGCTGTTCGTGGGGATCTCCGACCCCACCAACCACCAGGCCATCAACGACATCCAGTTCAGTACCGGCCTGACTACCGAAGCCATCCTGGTGGAGGACGACAAACTCAGCGACGCCATCGAGAAGTTTTTCGAATCCAGCACCACGGGCCTGGAAGGCATGGGTGATGTCGACCTCGATGGCCTGGACATCGAGTCGGATGACGATCGCAAGCAGGACGCCATCGCCGGCCAGGACGCCGACGATGCGCCGGTGGTGCGGTTCGTCAACAAGATGCTGCTGGACGCGATCAAGGGCGGCTCTTCCGACCTGCACTTCGAACCCTATGAAAAATCCTACCGGGTGCGGGTGCGTACCGACGGCATGCTGCGGGAAGTGGCCAGGCCGCCGACCCAGCTAGCCAGCCGCATCGCCGCGCGCCTGAAGGTCATGGCCAGCCTGGATATTTCCGAGCGGCGCAAGCCGCAGGACGGCCGGTTGAAGATGCGCCTGTCGAAAACCAAGTCCATCGACTTCCGGGTCAATACCCTGCCCACGCTCTGGGGCGAAAAAGTGGTGATCCGGATCCTCGATCCTTCCAGCGCCCAAATGGGCATCGATGCCCTGGGCTACGAACCGGATCAGAAAGAGCTTTACCTCGCGGCGCTCAAACAACCACAAGGGCTGATCCTGGTCACCGGGCCGACCGGCTCGGGCAAGACGGTCTCGCTCTACACCGGCCTGAATATCCTCAATACCGTGGACATCAATATTTCCACCGCCGAAGACCCGGTGGAAATCAACATGGAAGGCATCAACCAGGTCAACGTAAACCCACGTCAGGGAATGGACTTTGCCCAGGCCCTGCGCTCGTTCCTGCGCCAGGACCCGGACGTGATCATGGTGGGCGAGATCCGCGACCTCGAAACGGCCGAAATCGCCATCAAGGCGGCCCAGACCGGGCACATGGTGCTCTCCACCCTGCACACCAACAGCGCCGCCGAAACCCTGATCCGCCTGCAGAACATGGGCATTCCCGGCTTCAACATCGCCACGGCGGTCCACCTGATCATCGCCCAGCGCCTGGCGCGAAAACTGTGCAGCCAATGCAAGAAAGCCACGGAGATTCCCGAGGAAACCCTGCTCAAGGAAGGCTTCCCCAAGGAACGCATCGGCTCCTTCACGATCTATGAGCCGGTCGGTTGCGAACAGTGCAACAGCGGCTACAAAGGACGCGTGGGGGTTTATGAAGTGGTGAAAAACACACCCGAACTGCAACGGCTGATCATGGCCGAGGGCAATTCCCTGGAAATCGACCTGCAAATGCGCAAGGACGGGTTCAACGACCTGCGCACTTCGGGGCTGCTCAAAGTGATGCAAGGCTTGACCAGCCTCGAAGAAATCAACCGGGTCACCAAGGACTGAACATGGCGGTCAAGGCAGTAAAAACCGACACCTACACCTGGGAAGGCAAAGACCGCAAAGGCACGAAGGTGTCCGGTGAGCTGACCGGCCAGAGCCCGGCCCTGGTCAAGGCGCAACTGCGCAAACAAGGTATCAACCCGGAAAAGGTGCGCAAGAAGTCCACCTCGATATTCGGCAAGGGCAAACGCATCAAGCCGCTGGATATTGCCCTTTTCACCCGCCAGATGGCGACGATGCTCAAGGCCGGTGTTCCCCTGCTGCAAGCCTTCGACATCATTGGCGAGGGCTTCGACAATGCCAACATGCGCAAGCTGGTGGAAGAGGTGAAACAGGAGGTCGCCGCCGGCAACAGTTTCGCTGCGTCGTTGCGCAAGTGCCCGCAGTACTTCGACGAGCTGTACTGCAACCTGGTGGACGCCGGTGAACAGGCCGGCGCCCTGGACACCTTGCTGGACCGGGTCGCGACCTACAAGGAAAAGAGCGAAGCCCTCAAGGCGAAGATCAAGAAAGCCATGACCTATCCAACGGCCGTTGTGCTCGTCGCGGCAGTGGTCACGGGCATTCTGCTGGTAAAGGTGGTGCCGCAGTTCGAATCGGTGTTTTCCGGGTTCGGCGCGCAGTTGCCTGCCTTCACCCTGATGGTCATCGGCCTGTCGGAGTTCATGCAAGAGTCGTGGTGGTTGCTGCTGGGCGGGGCGGTGGGCGCGTTTTTTGGTGTGAAGTACGCGCTCAAACGCTCCCAGGGCTTTCGTGACTGGCGCGATAAATGGTTGCTCAAGCTGCCGCTGGTAGGTGCCCTGATGTACAAATCCGCGGTCGCCCGCTACGCCAGGACGCTGTCCACTACCTTCGCCGCCGGCGTACCACTGGTGGAGGCGCTGGATTCAGTCTCCGGTGCCACCGGCAACGTGGTGTTCAAACGTGCGGTCCAGCGCATCCGGCAAGATGTCTCGACCGGCATGCAGTTGAATTTTTCCATGCGCGCCTCAGGCATATTTCCGAACCTGGCGATCCAGATGACTGCCATCGGCGAGGAATCCGGGGCGCTGGACGATATGCTCGACAAGGTGGCAGGTTTCTATGAGGCCGAGGTCGACAACCTGGTGGACAACCTCACCAGCCTGATGGAACCGTTCATCATGGTGGTCCTGGGGGTGGTCGTCGGCGGCCTGGTGGTTGCCATGTACCTGCCCATCTTTCAACTCGGCTCTGCGATCTGACATGCCCCTGACCGAATTCTTCGTGATTTATCCCCTGGCCTTTGTGCTGGCGGCGCTTTTGCTCGGGCTGATCGTCGGCAGCTTTCTCAATGTCCTGGTGTGGCGCCTGCCCAAGATGCTCACCCGGGAATGGCGGCTGCAAGCCCACGACCTGCTGGGCCTGCCTGCCGAAACACCCGGCCCGGCCTACAACCTGATGCTGCCTCATTCCCAATGCACCCATTGCGGCCACCGCATCCGGGCCTGGGAAAATATCCCGTTGTTCAGCTACCTCCTGCTGCGTGGCCGCTGCTCCAGTTGTGCCACCCCCATTGGGCGACGTTACCCCCTGACCGAACTGGCCTGCGGTGTGCTGTCGGCGTTCGTCGCCTGGCAGTTCGGCTTCGGCTGGCAGGCCGCGCTGGTGATGGTCTTGAGCTGGGGCCTGCTGGGCATGAGCCTGATCGATGCCGAGCATCAACTGCTGCCCGATACCCTGGTGCTGCCCTTGTTGTGGCTGGGACTGATCGTCAACAGCTTCGGGCTGTTCGTCTCGTTGAACCAGGCGGTTTGGGGAGCGGTGGCCGGTTATCTGGCGCTGTGGTCGGTATTCTGGATCTTCAAGTTGATGACCGGCAAGGAAGGCATGGGCTACGGAGACTTCAAGCTGCTGGCGATGCTGGGGGCCTGGGGCGGCTGGCAGATCCTGCCGCTGACACTGCTGCTGTCGTCGCTGGTGGGCGCCGTGGTCGGCGTCATTGTGTTGCGCATGCGAAATGCTCCGGCTTCGACCCAGATCCCCTTTGGGCCCTATTTGGCCATTGCCGGCTGGATTGCCTTGCTCTGGGGTGGTCAAATAACCGACTTCTATTGGCACTCTGTCGGTTTCTAATGATTTCCTTATGAACAATCCCGTGGAAAAACCCTGGATTCTTGGCCTGACCGGCGGTATCGGCAGCGGCAAAAGTGCTGCGGCCCAGCATTTCATCGACCTGGGTGTGCATGTGATCGACGCCGATCATGCCGCGCGCTGGGTGGTCGAACCGGGGCGTCCGGCACTGGCGAAAATCGCCGAACACTTCGGCCCGGACGTGCTGCAGGCCGACGGAACGCTGGATCGCGCGGCCCTGCGCAAACTGATTTTCGAGAACGCCGATGAGCGTCGCTGGCTCGAAGCGCTGCTGCATCCGTTGATCGCCGACGAAATTGCCCATCACCTGGCCCAGGCCCGCTCGTCATACGCAATCCTCGTATCGCCGCTGTTGATCGAGTCAGGGCAGTACGCCATGACCCAACGCATCCTGGTGATCGACGCACCCGAACAACTTCAGATCGAACGGACCTTGCAGCGCGACCAGATCAGCGAGCAACAGGTCCAGGCGATCCTCAAGGCACAGTCCAGTCGCCAGGATCGCCTGAACCATGCCGACGATGTGGTGGTCAACGACCGCGACCTCGCCTGGCTGCACAGCGAGGTCGAACGCCTGCATCACTCTTACCTTACATTGCGTGGAGGCCAGTCATGAGCCAGACCCCAACCGTTGATTGCCCGACTTGCGGCGCCCCTGTCGAATGGAGCCCGGAGAGCAAGTTCCGGCCATTCTGTTCCGATCGCTGCAAACTCATCGACCTGGGCGCCTGGGCGTCGGAAGAACACAAGATCCCCGTCAGCCCCGATGCCGAGGACGAGCTGTTCAGCGAAGACTTCAATCCTCGCTCACACCATTGAAGCCGTCGTCCTGGACACTGCGCACGGCCTTGGCATGAATCAAGGCTTGTCGTTGTCGTTCCAGGGTGCCGACAGATAGCGCGTGCGGTTGAAGGTTTCCAGCCATTCGGGGCTGAATACCACCAGCGCGCTGATCACCATGCCGTTGATGAACGCTTCGGGAAAAATGATCAACCAGAGGTAGCCGACGAAATCGCTCAGCCAATAAGGCATGGCGAACACCCCGTCGTACCACAGCAGGCACAGCCCCAGCAGCAGGCACAGCAACGCCGACAGGGCGGCGGCGAGAAATCCCGAACAGAAGATATACACAAACAGATTACGCGGTTGGGCACGCTCCACCAGGATCGCGCAGCATTCGGTGACCAGCACCGGTAGCAGGATCAACAGCACCCCGTTCACACCCAGTGCCAGCATGTCCTGGCGCCCCAGCAGCACCAGCGCAAGCTGGGCAATGAGGCCACCAAGGATCGCCAGCGGCCAGTCCAGCAGCAGTGTCACGGCGGTCATGCCAATGAAGTGATAAGACACACCGGTGTCGAAATCCCGTCGCACCAGCCACAACATGAACAACGCCAGCACCGTGCCGAACAGCAGGTGCTGGCGACGGCTGTCCGTAAACAGCTCCACCCACGGCGCCCGCCACGCCGCCCAGGCCAGCATCGGGACATAGATCAACCAGCCAACCGCAAGCGTCTGGGGTGAGAGCAGTTCGGCTCCGATCATGTGACTACACCTTTTTACCCTTGTGTTCCGTGGCGAGGGAGCTTACTCCCGCAGAGCAGTGCAGCAGCCCCCTTCCCAGGGGCTTCGCCCGCAAGCGGGGTCTTCCTCGCTACCGTCGTTTCATGTCGGCAGTCTACACCGGCTCGGATAACCACTAATCAACGCAACGCTTCCAGCTTGTCGCAATTGAACGCTAAGCTTGAGTTCATGGATGATTCCGATTATTTACGCCTGCTGACCATCGCGGCCGAGCAAGCCAACGCCTTTCTCTCCAATGCCCGCAAATGGGAGCGTGAGCGTTGGGTCTGCCAGCGACTGCTGCAAGGGCTGAACGTGCCCTACCGCGCCGACGAGTTCGCCCCCGCCGGGGAACCACCGGACGTGTTGTTCCGTGATGCCAACTTCGAAGTGTTCTTCGTCCTCGACGAGGGTCGGCGGCTCAATGACGAATGGCGTGACGAACTGCAACGCCGTCGCAGCGCATTCTCCCTGAGCCAACTGGTGCGCCGCGAAGCCAAGCCCAGGCGGATCCCGGCCAATGAATTCCTGCTGAGGTTGGCACCGACCCTGCGCAAGAAAGCCCATAACTACACCGAACGCGGCATGGACCTGGGAGAGCTGGATATCATTGCCTTCGCCAGCCTCAAGCGTGAAGTGCTGGACCTCAACAGCCATTTCCCGCCCCCCACCGAATACCTGCGCCAGGGCTGGCGCTCGCTGTCGCTGGTAGGGCCGACCTTCGCCCGAGTGTTGTTCGCCCACCCCGATGCGCCGGATTTCCTGCGGGGCAACCTGGGACGCAGCATCGTGTTCGATGTGGGGATCAGCCTGTAAAGCATCACCGCGTCCACCGAACGGCTATGCTGTTCGCAGCCGCAAGCAATCCCCTGTAACGTACGCACACTTCGCAACGTCTACCTGACGAGGCCTTTATGACCAGCCGCCTGAACCCTGACGACCAGAAGCATGTCGAAGAGTACCTGCAACTGTCCCAGCACCGAGTCGAGCGCCGGCCTTTCCGGCCGTGGATGCTCCTGGTGGTGGTACTGGCCGTGACGATCGGCCTGGGCCTGTTGAGCCGACTGATCAGTTACCTGACGCTATGAGCGGCCTGCTATCGAGGGATACGACACTGGCGCTCGCGAGGGTAACGACACCGATTTCCTTTAGCCTTGCGAGATATCCCCATGACTCATCGTATTGTCATCGTTGGCGGCGGCGCCGGCGGCCTGGAGTTGGCTACCCGTCTGGGTAAGACCCTGGGCAAACGAGGCACGGCCAGCGTGATGCTGGTCGACGCGAACCTGACCCACATCTGGAAACCCTTGCTGCACGAAGTGGCGGCCGGCTCCCTGAACTCCTCCGAAGACGAACTCAACTACGTCGCCCAGGCGAAATGGAACCACTTCGAGTTCCAGCTCGGGCGCATGAGCGGCCTGGATCGCGAACGAAAAAGTATCCAACTGGCCGCCACCTACGACGAAGCCGGCGTGGAACTGCTGCCGGCCCGCGTGCTGGGCTACGACACCCTGGTGATTGCCGTCGGCAGTACCACCAACGACTTCGGCACAGAGGGCGCGGCGCAGCATTGCCTGTTCCTCGATACCCGCAAACAGGCCGAGCGCTTCCATCAGCAATTGCTCAATCATTACCTGCGCGCCCACGCCGGCCAGACCGATACCGTGGAGCGTATCAGCGTCGCCATCGTCGGTGCCGGTGCCACCGGCGTCGAACTGGCGGCCGAGCTGCATAACGCCGCCCATGAGCTGGCGGCCTATGGTCTGGACCGGATCAAGCCGGAAAACATGCACATCACCCTGATCGAAGCCGGGCCACGGGTGCTGCCGGCATTGCCGGAGCGTATCGGCGGGCCCGTGCACAAGACCCTGGAAAAGCTCGGGGTCAATGTCATGACCAACGCCGCGGTCGGCCAGGTAACGGCCGACAGCCTGATCACCGTCGATGGCCAGGTGATCGACGCCAGCCTGAAAGTCTGGGCTGCCGGGATTCGCGCCCCGGAGTTCCTCAAGGACATCGACGGGCTGGAAACCAACCGGATCAACCAGTTGCACGTACTGCCCACTCTGCAGACCACCCGCGACGAGAACATCTTCGCCTTCGGCGACTGCGCCGCCTGCCCGCAACCGGACAGCGACCGCAACGTACCGCCCCGCGCCCAGGCGGCGCACCAGCAGGCATCGCTGCTGGCCAAGTCCTTGAAGCTGCGGATCGAAGGCAAGGCGTTGCCGCATTACAAGTACACCGACTACGGCTCATTGATCTCGCTGTCGAAGTTCTCGGCGGTGGGCAACCTGATGGGCAATCTCACCGGCAGCGTGATGCTCGAAGGCTGGCTGGCGCGGATGTTTTATGTGTCGCTGTACCGCATGCACCAGATGGCGTTGTATGGGATGTTCCGTACGGCGATGTTGATGCTGGGCAGCAAGATTGGACGTGGGACCGAGCCGCGGCTCAAGTTGCACTGAAAATAGCAGTGGCCTGACACAGCGCTTTCGCGAGCAGGCTCGCTCCCACAAGTTCTGGTGGCGTATGCCCAATGTGGAAGCGGGCAGGCCTTAATGTAGTCAGTTAAGCCACAAACCTGTGGGAGCAAAGCTTGCTCGCGATTGCGGTAAGTCAGTCACAATGTTGACTGGCCCATCGCTATCGCGAGCAAGCTTTGCTCCCACAGGTGTTGCGCCGTTTGATCCTTTACTGACTAACATTAGGGAGCCCGGCTCCCACAGGGTCCGGTGGCGTACACTAATACTGCATCCACCCCGGATCCCATGTGGGAGCGAGCCTGCTCGCGAAGACGGCGGTGCTGTCGGCGCCGATCTACAACCCCGCACTCAAACCTGAAACCGCTGCACCATCGTGCGCAACGAATTCGCCAGTTGCGACAGCTCATGGCTGGACGCGCTGGTCTGGTCCGCGCCAGTGGCCGAGCGCACCGACAGATCACGGATGTTCACCAGGTTGCGATCGACCTCGCGGGCCACCTGGGCCTGCTCTTCGGCCGCGCTGGCGATCACCAGGTTGCGCTCGTGGATTTCGCTGACCGACGCGGTGATGGTCTGCAACGCCTCCCCCGCCCGTTCCGCCATCGCCAGAGTGCTGGCGGCGCGGGTCGAGCTGGCCTGCATGGAATCCAGGGCCTGGGTGGCTCCGCTGCGCATGCCCTGGACCATTTGTTCGATTTCCTGGGTCGATTGCTGCGTGCGATAAGCCAGCGCTCGCACTTCATCAGCCACCACCGCAAACCCACGACCACTTTCGCCGGCCCGGGCCGCTTCAATGGCCGCGTTGAGGGCCAGCAAATTGGTTTGCTCGGCAATGGCCCGGATCACATCCAGAACCTTGCCGATATCCTGCGACTGGTTGGCCAAGGATTGCACCAGCCCACCCGTCACCTGCACGTCGCTGGCAAGGGCGCCAATCGCGTCAACCGTGTCGCTGACCCGCTGCTGTCCGAGGGATGCCGACTCACTGGACTGACGCGTGGCGTCGGAGGTGGAAACGGCGTTGCGCGCCACTTCTTCTACGGCAGTGGTCATTTCGGTGACAGCCGTGGCGGCCTGTTCAATTTCGTTGTTTTGTTGTTGCAGGCTCTGGGTGCTGTCAAGGGTGACGGCGTTCAGCTCATCGGCTGCCGTTGCCAACTGCGCCGCCGAACCGCTGATGCTCTGCAACGTATCGCGCAGGTTTTTCTGCATGGTCGTCAGGGCCTTGAGCAAGCGGCTCACTTCGTCGTTGCCATGGGTTTCGATTGGCCGGGTCAGGTCACCTTCAGCCACGCTTTCTGCGGCGCTCAGCGCCTCACCCAGGGGCTTGACGATGCTGCGCGTCAGCAACATCGCGAGGGCCACCGTAGCCAGGGCGGCCAGCACGATGAAAAGGCTGACAATCATGCGGGAATTGGCGTAATGCTCCTGGGACTTCTGGCTCTCGATGGACACCTGCTTGGAAAACAGCTCAGCCAGATCGTTGAGCTGCTTGCCGGAGCCGTCCACGACGGTTTTCATGTCCACCAGCAGCAGTTTGATCAGCTCGTCGCGGCGCCCCTGCTCCGCGAGGACGAAGGATTGCGCGATACCCGCGCGGTAGGCGGCAAAAGTCTGCTTGAACTGATCGTAGAGCGCTTTGCCTTCAGGGGTCACGACGAGTTTTTCGTAACTGGCGATTTTTTCGCTCAGTTCCTTGTCACGGACGTCCATTTGCCCGCGGTAGATCGAGGTGTTCTTGGGATCCTGATCCAGGGCCATGCGCAGGGAGATGGTACGAATACGCAGCATCCATTCACGAATCTCGTCACCGCCGCGAATGCTCGGTAGCCACTGGGTTTCCACCGCCACCTCACTGTCACGGATACTCGACATCTGCCCCAGCGCAAACATCCCGAGCAGTGCCACCAGCACGGCGATCAAGGCAAAACCCAGCGCCGCGCGAGGGGCGATATTCAGTTGACGAAGAAACATAACGGGCGCCCTTTTTTGTTATTGGCCTGGAATGGGGACGTGCCCCTGTCGGTGAGCTATCGGCAAGTTGTACGATAACTTAAGACTTTCCAGCTTTTTTCGCGGGCAAAAAAAATCCCCGTATCTTTCGATACGAGGATTTTCAATATGGTCGGGGTAAGGGGATTCGAACTCCTGACATCCTGCTCCCAAAGCAGGCGCGCTACCGGACTGCGCTATACCCCGGTAATAAAAAGGCGACCCTTTCAAGTCGCCTTCCTCGATCAGCGCTTTTGGCCTCTGATCTTAAGATTCGATTCCAGCGAACTGGTCTCAAAAATGGTGGGTCGTGTGGGATTCGAACCTACGACCAATTGGTTAAAAGCCAACTGCTCTACCAACTGAGCTAACGACCCAAATATGGTCGGGGTAAGGGGATTCGAACTCCTGACATCCTGCTCCCAAAGCAGGCGCGCTACCGGACTGCGCTATACCCCGATTGAAATGGCTCCGTGACCAGGACTCGAACCTGGGACCCAATGATTAACAGTCATTTGCTCTACCGACTGAGCTATCACGGAACTGATATTTCAAGTTGCAACCTTGAAGCTTGATTGAAGCCAGCTTCAACCTCTTCTACCCGCCTGCATCGCTGCGTTCGTGTGTCTGAGGCGCGCTATTCTACAATCTTAAAAACCTCTGTCAACCCCTTAAATTGCTTTCAAGACAATGATTTGCAACTTATTTTGGATTCCTTCTCAGGGAGAAGTGATCCTAGGGGGTGACTGACTGCGGGGCGCACTTTACAAGCCTTTTCCTTTGAGTTCAACGGCCTGATGAAAAAAATGGCCTCGCAATGCGAGGCCATTCGGTCAACGACGGTGCAGCCTGTCAGTTGAAGACGATTTCGTCGTTTTCCACCGTTCCGGTTACGGTTTCGCCCGGCATGAAGCGACCAGACAGGATCAACTGCGCCAACGGGTTTTCGATCCAGCGCTGGATGGCCCGCTTCAATGGCCGTGCCCCATAGACCGGGTCGTAACCCACGGCAATCAACTTATCCAGGGCTTCGTCGCTCAGTTGCAGCTTCAGCTCCCGCTCGGTGAGGCGGCTACGCAGGCGACCCAGCTGGATTTCGGTGATGCCGGCAATCTGGTCGCGGGCCAGCGGTTCGAAGATCACCACCTCGTCGACCCGGTTGATGAATTCCGGCCGGAAGTGGGTAGAGATCGCGTCCATCACCGCCGCCCGTTGCGCCTCGCGATCCCCCACCAGTTCCTGGATCTGCGCCGACCCCAGGTTGGAGGTCATCACAATCACGGTGTTGCGGAAATCCACAGTGCGCCCGTGGCTGTCGGTCAGACGACCGTCCTCCAGCACTTGCAGCAGGATGTTGAACACATCCGGATGGGCTTTCTCGACCTCATCGAGCAGGATCACCGAGTACGGCTTGCGTCGCACGGCTTCGGTCAGGTAACCGCCCTCTTCATAGCCGACATAACCCGGCGGTGCGCCGATCAGCCGGGCCACGGAGTGTTTCTCCATGAATTCGGACATGTCGATGCGCACCATCGCCTCCTCAGTGTCGAAGAGAAACTCGGCCAACGCCTTGCACAGCTCGGTTTTACCAACACCGGTCGGGCCGAGGAACATGAACGAGCCACTCGGCCGGTTCGGGTCCGACAACCCGGCACGGGACCGACGCACGGCATTGGCGACCGCCACGACCGCTTCGTCCTGGCCGATCACACGCTGGTGCAGCAGGCTTTCCATCTTCAGCAGCTTGTCGCGTTCGCCTTCGAGCATCTTCGACACCGGAATCCCGGTCCACTTGGAGACTACTTCAGCGATTTCTTCCTCAGTGACCTTGCTGCGCAACAGCTGGTTTTCACTCTTGCCGTGCTGGTCGACCATCTGCAGGCTGCGCTCCAGGTCCGGGATCACCCCATATTGCAGCTCGGCCATGCGGTTGAGGTCGCCCTTGCGGCGGGCCGCCTCCAGCTCCTGGCGGGACTGTTCGATTTTCTGCTGGATCTGCGCCGAACCCTGGACTTCGGCCTTTTCCGAGTTCCAGATTTCCTCGAGATCGGAATACTCGCGTTCGTGACGAACGATTTCTTCCTGCAATTTCTCCAGGCGTTTCTTCGCGGCTTCGTCGCTTTCTTTCTTCAGGGCCTGGGATTCGACCTTGAGCTGGATCAGGCGCCGCTCCAGGCGATCCAGCACTTCCGGCTTGGAGTCGATTTCCATACGGATACGGCTGGCGGCCTCGTCGATCAGGTCGATGGCCTTGTCCGGCAATTGACGATCGGTGATGTAGCGGTGGCTGAGCTTGGCCGCCGCGATGATCGCGCCATCGGTGATCGCCACCTTGTGGTGGACTTCATAGCGCTCCTTGAGGCCACGCAGGATAGCGATGGTGTCCTCTTCGCTCGGCTCGTCCACCAGTACTTTCTGGAAGCGCCGCTCGAGGGCTGCGTCCTTCTCTATGTACTGACGGTACTCGTTGAGCGTGGTCGCGCCGACGCAATGCAACTCACCACGGGCCAGCGCGGGCTTGAGCATGTTGCCGGCGTCCATCGAGCCTTCGCCTTTGCCGGCGCCGACCATGGTGTGCAATTCGTCGATGAACAGAATGATCTGTCCTTCCTGCTTCGACAGCTCATTGAGCAGGGCCTTGAGCCGCTCTTCGAACTCGCCCCGGTACTTGGCACCGGCGATCAGCGCCCCCATGTCCAAGGACAACAGGCGCTTGCCCTTGAGGCCGTCCGGTACTTCACCGTTGATGATCCGTTGGGCCAGACCCTCGGCAATGGCGGTCTTGCCCACGCCTGGCTCACCGATCAACACCGGGTTGTTCTTGGTGCGGCGTTGCAGCACCTGGATCGTGCGGCGGATCTCGTCATCGCGACCGATCACCGGGTCGAGCTTGCCTTCTTCGGCGCGCTTGGTCAGGTCAACGGTGTATTTATCCAGCGCCTGACGGGACTCCTCGTGGTTGGCGTCGTTGACGGCTTCGCCGCCACGCAGGTTATTGATGGCATTTTCCAGGGCCTTCTTGCTCACGCCCTGGCCGAGCAGCAACTTGCCCAGCTTGCTGTTCTCGTCCATGGCGGCGAGTAGCACCAACTCGCTGGAAATGAACTGGTCGCCCTTCTGTTGAGCCAGGCGATCGGCCTGGTTGAGCAGCCGCGCCAGGTCCTGGGACATGTTTACGTCGCCGGTCGGATTCTGGATCTTGGGCAACTGGTCGAGTTCTTTCGCCAGCTCTTTTCGCAGGCTGTTGACGTCGAAGCCTACCTGCATCAGCAAAGGCTTGATGGAGCCGCCCTGCTGTTCGAGCATGGCCTGCATCAGATGCGCCGGTTCGATGGCGGGATGGTCCAGGCCGACGGCCAGGGACTGAGCATCGGACAGCGCCAATTGCAACTTGCTGGTTAAACGGTCAATACGCATAAGGTCACCTTCCTTTTGAGCAGGCCGGACCGAAAAACATCCTGAATGAAGAAACCTGCCAGATACCGATATAGATGTGGTCGATTATGGAAGATTCAAGCAGGCTCTGTTGATACAGATCAGTCAAATGTGGGCCTGTGGGAGCGAGCCGGCTCGCGGTATAGGTGTGCCAATCGATTAAAGGTTAGCTGACACGCCACTTTCGCGAGCAAGCTCGCTCCCACAGTGGATTTGCGGTGCATGCAGTATTGATGGACGACGCCGGACCGGTGGGAGCCGAGCTTGCTCGCGATAGCGGTGGCACATTCAACATGGGTGCAAGCAGACAGGACGCCATCGCGAGCAGGCTCGCTCCCACAGTGGGTCTGTGGTGTATGTAGTATTTGTGCACGGCGCGGGACTTGTGGGAGCGAGCCTGCTCGCGATGGCGGCGGCACGCCAAACAGCCTTCTACTGTTCGATCCAGACCAGGGAGGCGAAGCGACCGGTGCGCGGGCTGCGACGGTAGGAAAAGAAGCGAGGATCGGTCACGGTGCACAACCCGCCGCCGTAGACTGTCGAGACACCCCGCGCGGCCAGCCGCAGGCGCGCCAATTCATAGATGTCGGCAAGAAACTTTCCGGCGTTGTGGCTGGGTACGAAGGCCTGTTCTGCCCGGGGCAATTGCGCGATGAACGCTTCACGCACTTCCGGCCCGACTTCGAAGGCTTGCGGTCCGATGGCCGGGCCAAGCCAGGCGATAATCTCATCCGCCGGCGTTGCCAGGCTGTCGAGGGTGGCTTCCAGTACGCCGTTCGCCAGCCCGCGCCAGCCGGCATGGGCGGCCGCGACGCGCGTACCGGCGCGGTTGCAGAACAGCACGGGCAGGCAGTCCGCCGTCATCGCCGTGCAGGCGATACCCGGCGTGGCGGTCCAGCTGGCATCAGCGGTCGCGACCAAGGCCGGGTCGGCCTCGACCACGGCAATCCCGTGGACCTGCTGCAGCCAGGCCGGACGGATGGCGAATCGATCGGTGAGACGACGCCGATTTTCGGTGACGGCCCCTGGGTCATCATCGACATGGTCGCCGAGGTTGAGGCTGTCGAACGGCGCCAGGCTGACGCCGCCCGCACGGGTGGTGACGCAGGCCTTGACCCGGGCCGGTGCGGGCCAGTCGGGGATCAGCCAGTCACTCATCCGATGAACGCCTCTCGGTCCTGCTTGAGCAGCGTCAGCAGCCAGACGAAGTCATCCGGCAACGGCGACTCCCAGCTCATGCGCTTACCGGTGGTCGGATGATCCAGTTCCAGGAAACGCGCATGCAGCGCCTGACGCGGGAAGTGCTTCAGGGACTCGACCATGGTCACGCTGGCGGCCGGCGGAATGCGGAAGCGGCCGCCATAGGCCGGGTCGCCCACCAACGGGAAGTTGATGTGGGCCATGTGCACGCGGATCTGGTGGGTACGACCGGTTTCCAGCTTGACCCGCACATGGGTGTGGGAGCGGAAGCGTTCAAGCACGCGGTAATGACTGACCGCCGGCTTGCCGCCTTCCATCACCGCCATGCGCTGGCGTTGCTGGCCGTGACGACCGATGGGGGCGTTGATCTTGCCGCCAGCGGTCACTACGCCGATCACGATGCATTCATAGATGCGGCTGACACTGCGGCTTTGCAGTTGTGCGACCAGTTGGGTCTGCGCCTGAATGGTCTTGGCCACCACCATCAGACCGGTGGTGTCCTTGTCGAGGCGGTGCACGATACCGGCCCGGGGCACATTGACGATATCCGGCACGTGATGCAGCAAGGCATTGAGCAAGGTGCCGTCGGCGTGACCGGCGGCCGGGTGCACCACCAGGCCCGCAGGCTTGTTGATCACCAGGATATCGTCGTCTTCATAGACGATGTCCAGGGCAATGTCCTGGGCAACCCATTCTCCCTGGGCTTCCTGTTCGGCGGTCAGCTCGAGGATGGCGCCGCCATGGACGATGTCGCGCGGACGGATGACCGCCCCATCCACCGTCAGGCGGCCGTCCTTGATCCAGGCGGAAAGGCGCGAGCGCGAATGCTCGGTGAAGAGTTGGGCGGCGACTTGATCGAGGCGTTGGCCGCCCAAATCGGACGGCACCTCTGCGCGAAGTTCTATTTTATCGGACATGCTCGGACTGGGCGTCGGCACAGCCTTTGGTTTCGGCTGCGCGCTTGTGGTTAAATACGGCGTCTTTTGCCCCGAGGCTTTCAACGGGGCGCTCATCATAACAGGACGGCCCCGCCCAAGACAGCGGCCGTCATAGGGACGCAAGCCGCCATGCAAGTGAAACACCTGCTGCTGATCGCCATCCTCGCATTGACTGCTGCTTGCTCGTCGAAGGAAGTCGTAGACGAAAACCTGAGCGAAGTCGAACTGTACCAACAGGCGCAGAAGGACTTGGACAACAACAGCTACACCAGCGCCACCGCCAAGCTCAAGGCCCTGGAGTCGCGGTACCCGTTCGGCCGCTACGCCGATCAGGCCCAGCTGGAGCTGATCTACGCCAACTACAAGAACGCCGAGCCGGAAGCTGCGAAATCTGCCGCCGAACGTTTCATTCGCCTGCATCCACAGCATCCGAACGTCGACTACGCCTATTACCTCAAGGGCCTGACGTCTTTCGACCAGGACGTCGGCCTGCTGGCGCGCTTCCTGCCGCTGGACATGACCAAGCGTGACCCGGGCGCCGCGCGCGACTCGTACAACGAGTTCGCACAACTGACCAGCCGCTTCCCCAACAGCCGCTACTCGCCGGATGCCAAGCAGCGCATGATCTACCTGCGCAACCTGCTGGCCTCCTACGAAATCCACGTGGCCGACTACTACCTGACCCGTCAGGCCTACGTCGCCGCCGCCAACCGTGGCCGCTACGTGGTGGAAAACTTCCAGGAAACCCCTTCGGTGGGTGACGGCCTGGCGGTGATGACCGAGGCGTACCAACGCCTGCACCTGGACGAACTGGCGGCCAGCAGCCTGGAAACCCTGAAGCTGAACTACCCGGATCACCCTTCCCTGGTCGACGGCCAGTTCACCCCACGCGTCGCAGAAGCCGACAACCGTTCGTGGCTGAGCAAGGCGACCCTGGGCCTGATCGAGTCCCGTCCTCCCCTGCCACCGGGCGAAACCCGCGCCAACCAGGACGTACAGCGTCAGTTCCAGGATGCCAAGGAAGCCATTCCGAACGAGCTCAAGCCAAAGGATGAAAATGGCGATGTGATCGAAGAACCGGAGCCTGAGGACAAATCCAGCGACCGTTCCTGGTTCAGCCACCTGACCTTCGGCCTGTTCGACTGAGTACAGTGCTTCAGCAAAAAGGGAGACCCGACGGTCTCCCTTTTTTGTGCCTGGATCCTATTGAACTGTGCGCAGCCCCAGTCCTTGGCTAAACTGCCTCATCTCTCGCCAGAAAGCCGCCTATCATGCTCCGTCTATTGATCTTGTTCGCCGTCGTTGCTTCAGCCATATGGATCTTTCGCAACGTGAAGCCCAAGGCGTCCGCGGCAAGCTCCTCCCGGGAACAGGATGCACCGCCCATGGTCCGCTGCGCCCATTGTGGCGTGCACCTGCCGCGTGACCGGGCACTCCCCCTCCAACAACAGTGGTATTGCAGCCAGGCTCACCTCGAGCAAGGCCCGGACCCTCGTGATCGCTGAGGCTCCAAGCCCCCGAGTCAGACAGACGCAGCGCCTGCTGCGTCTCTATCACCTGTACCGCTTGAGCATCGGCATCACCCTGGTGCTGCTGATCTCCAGCAACATGGACAACCGTCTGCTGGCATTCGCCAATGACGACCTGCTGCGCAGTGGCAGCTGGTTGTACCTGGTATTGAACATCCTGCTGGTGGTGTTCCTGGAAAACACCCGTCGCCCTGCCCGGCTGTTCGGCCTAGCCCTGACCGATGTGTTGCTGCTGTCGTGGCTGTTCTTCGTTGCAGGCGGCGCGCCCAGTGCCATCGGCAACCTGCTCATCGTCTCGGTGGCCATCGGCAATACGCTGCTACGCGGTCGAATCGGCCTGTTGATCGCCGCCGTCGCCACGATCGGCATTGTCGGCTCGAGCTTTTTCCTTGGCCTGAACGACTCGAACCCTCCCGGCAGCTATCTACAGGCCGGTACCCTGGGCGCGCTGTGCTTTGCCGCCGCGCTGCTGGTGCAGGGCCTGACCCGGCGACTGGAAGCCAGCGAAACCCTGGCCGAGCAGCGGGCCAGCGAGGTGACCAGCCTCGAAACCCTCAACGCCCTGATCCTGCAACGCATGCGCACTGGCATCCTGGTGCTCGATCGTCAACGCCGGGTGCAACTGGCCAACGAAAGCGCTTTGAACCTGTTGGGCATGCACGACCTGGTAGGCCAACAGATCGACGACTATTCCAGCGCCCTGGTCGAACGGCTGCAACAGTGGTTGAACAACCCCAGCCTGCGCCCAGCAAGCCTGACCATTGCCGGCACGGGACTGACCTTGCAGCCGAGCTTCATCGTCCTTGGCCACAATGAACAGCATCAGATCCTCGTATTCCTCGAAGACCTGGCCCAAGTGGCCCAACAGGCCCAGCAACTGAAGCTCGCCTCGCTGGGACGCCTCACCGCCGGCATCGCCCATGAAATCCGCAACCCCCTGGGGGCAATCAGCCATGCGGCGCAATTACTGCGCGAGTCCGAGGAACTGAACGGCGCCGACCGGCGTCTGACGCAGATTATTCAAGATCACTCCCAACGAATGAACCGCGTCATCGAAAATGTCCTGCAGTTGTCCCGTCGCCAGCAAACCACGCCCCAGCGCCTGAACCTGCGGGTCTGGCTCGAGCAGTTCGCCCGGCAAGCCCATGAAAACGCGGCCGGGCACCAGCAGTTGCACCTGAGCATCGAACCGGGCGACTACATTACCCTCATGGACCCGGACCAACTGACCCAGGTCCTCGACAACCTGCTGCGCAATGCCTGGCGCCATAGCGCAATGCTCCATGAAGAAGCCGAGGTCTGGCTGAAACTGTTCATCGATCCCCACAGCCGTTTAGCCACGCTGGACATCATCGACAACGGCCCCGGCGTCCCCCCGGAACAGCAGGCGCATCTGTTCGAACCGTTCTTCACCACCAGCAGCCAGGGCACCGGCCTTGGGCTCTATCTGTCCCGTGAGCTGTGCGAAAGCAACCAGGCCCGCCTAGACTTCAAACCACGCCAAGGCGGCGGCTGCTTTCGCATCACCTTTGCTCACGGACGGAAACAGATTTGAATACACGCTCACGGCAACGAATCCTGATCGTCGATGACGAACCGGACATCCGCGAACTCCTGGACATCACCCTGGGCAGGATGAAACTCGAAACCCGCAGCGCCAAGAATCTTGCCGAGGCCCAATCCCTGCTGGCGGATGAAGCCTTCGACCTGTGCCTGACCGACATGCGCCTGCCCGACGGTACCGGCCTGGAACTGGTGCAGCACATCCAGCAACGCTTCCCGCAACTGCCAGTGGCCATGATCACGGCCTACGGCAGCCTGGAAACCGCCATCGATGCCCTCAAGGCCGGGGCTTTTGACTTTCTGACCAAACCGGTCGACCTGGGTCGACTGCGGGAACTGGTGACCAGCGCCCTGCGCCTGCCGCCAGCCACCGCCCCGACCACCATCGAACGCTGCCTGCTGGGCGACTCCCCACCGATGCGCAGCGTGCGCAAACAGATCGAAAAACTGGCCCGCAGCCAGGCACCGGTGTACATCAGCGGGGAGTCCGGCTGTGGCAAAGAACTGGTGGCACGGCTGATCCACGAACAAGGCCCCCGCTCCAGTCGGGGGTTTGTGCCGGTCAACTGTGGCGCCATTCCGACAGAGCTGATGGAAAGCGAGTTTTTCGGCCATCGAAAAGGTAGCTTCAGCGGTGCCATCGAGGACAAGCCCGGTCTGTTCCAGGCCGCCCACGGTGGCACCCTGTTTCTCGATGAAGTGGCCGACCTGCCCCTGGCGATGCAGGTCAAACTGCTGCGGGCGATCCAGGAAAAGGCCGTGCGCGCCGTTGGCGGCCAGCAGGAGGAAGTGGTGGATGTCCGCATCCTCTGCGCCACCCACAAGGACCTGGACGCCGAAGTGGCCGCGGGACGCTTTCGCCAGGACCTGTACTACCGCCTGAACGTCATCGAACTGCGCGTCCCGCCCCTGCGCGAACGCCGCGAAGACATCGAACCGCTGGCCAACCACATGCTCCAGCGTCTGGCCGCCAGCACCGGCAACCCCGCCGCCAGGCTCCATCCCCAAGCCCTCGAGGCCCTTCGAAACTACCGCTTCCCCGGCAACGTGCGAGAGCTGGAAAACATGCTCGAACGGGCCTATACCCTCTGCGAACACCAACAAATCGAAGCCGACGACCTGCGCCTGGCCGAAGGCAACGGCATCACCGATGCCACCAACCCCGATCTGATGCGGGTCGACAACCTGGAAGACTATCTGGAAGACGTCGAACGCAAAGTCATCCTCCAGGCCCTGGAGGAAACCCGCTGGAACCGCACCGCCGCAGCCCAGCGATTGAAGCTGTCGTTTCGGTCGATGCGGTACCGGTTGAAGAAGTTGGGGTTGGATTGAGCAACTTGAAGCCCCTGTGGGAGCGAGCCTGCTCGCGATAGCGGTGGGTCAGTTCGAATACATGTTGAACGTACCGACGCTATCGCGAGCAGGCTCGCTCCCACAGGGGGCTCCGAATTCAGCTTCAAGAACAAACCCGCTCGCTTTTTTGTTTTTGCTTTTGCTTTTGCTTTTGATCTTCGGGCCCCGTTAACCATGACGGCCGAACGCAGGCATTGCGTAGTGGGCAACCCGGCATGGATGCCGGGTTAGCCGCGCTGGGCCATGGATGGCCCTTCGCGGCGGGCCCACGGAGCAATGCCGGAGTGAGGGCACACCGAGCCTAGGCGAGGTGCCGAGTGGTGGGGCCAAGCCTTTTTGGTTACTTTTGGGGCGTCTGCCAAAAGTAACCCGCTGTAAGAGCGGAACCATAAGTAGCCGTTACCGCAGCAACGGATATGTACTCAATAAGACCGCCATCGCGAGCAGGCTCGCTCCCACAATTGGATCGAAGTACAACCGCAAGTCCTACATCCGCCCCGCCGGCGCATACGGCGCAGGATCAATCACCGGCTCACGCCCCAACATCACATCCGTAAACAACTGACACGACGCAGGCGCCAACACCAACCCATTGCGATAATGCCCACAGTTCAACCACAGCCCCGCAAACCCCGGCACCTCGCCGATATAGGGAATACCCGCCGGCGATCCAGGCCGCAGTCCGGCCCAATGCCCGACCAACTCAGCCTCCGCCAGCGCCGGAATCAGTTGCTGCGCCGAAGCCTTCAGGCTCTCCAGCGCCGCTTCGGTCGGAGTCTTGTCGAAACCCTCGCGCTCCAGGGTACTGCCCACCAGGATATGCCCGTCACGCCGCGGAATCGCATAACGTCCCTTGGCCAGGACCATGCTCGACAGGAAGTCCGACGCGCATTTGTACAGGATCATCTGCCCCTTGACCGGCTCCACCGGCAACTTGAGGCCCAGGGTCTTGAGCAATTCCCCGCTCCAGGCCCCAGCAGCCAGTACCACCTGATCGCCACGAATCGCCCCGGCCGAACTCTCCACCCCCACGACACGTCCGCCGTCGCGGATGAAGCCATTGACCTCGCATTGCTCATGCAGCGTGACATCGGGCAGCGCCAGCAACGCAGCCTTGAGGGACTTCACCAACCGGGGGTTGCGCACGTTCGCCACGTCAGCCATGTGGATCGCTCGGGAGAACCCGGCACCCAGTACCGGCACCGCATCGTGGACGGCCGAGATATCCACGGCCCGCAGCGGCCGCCCTTCCCGCGCGGCCCAGGCCAGCGCTTCGTCCTGATCATCCAGATCCAGCCAATACAGCCCGGTGACATGCACCTGCGGATCAATACCCGTGGCCGCGAACAAACGTTGGCCCAACTGTGGGTAAAAATCCTGTGACCAGTGCGCCAGCGCCGTGACCGCCGGGCTGTAGCGCCACGGGTACAACGGCGAAACGATGCCGCCACCCGCCCAGGACGATTCCTGGCCGACACTGGAACGCTCCAGCAGCACCACACGTTGCCCTTCGGACGCCAGATTGAACGCTGTCAGCAGGCCAATGACTCCGCCGCCGACAATCACCACTTGCTGTTGCCTGGTCATGTTCTGATTCGACTCGTAAGACTGAAGGGCGCATGACAGCGCCCGAAAAAAGAAGCTCAGCGACCCCAGCAATCCTTGGTGGTCAGCCCGGACGCGGCGTTGAGCATGCTGCGCACGCCGGTGTTGTTGATGGTGAAATCACCGCACTTGTCCGTCGCCATGGACGAGCCACTTTTGCGTACCGCGGTCAGGGTAAAACTCTGGTCCGCCAGCGTCCGGTTGATGGTGTAGAAATCATTGCCATTGCTCAGCCCGGTCGCGTTGGTATAGACGTTGTTCTTCGAATAGTAGCGCTCGAGTATCTGCGCCTGTTCCGACAACAGCCCGGCGATTTCGGCGCGGCGGCCCTTTTTCATGTACTCGGTCAGGCTCGGGTAGCCGACGGTGATCACGATACCGATGATCGCGATCACGATCATGATTTCGATCAAGGTGAAACCCCGGTTGGTTCTGCGCATTCCCTTACCCCTCACTGTATTTGTCGCCACATGACGCGACGGCTACCGCCAACGGATTTGCCCAGCAGCTCGGTGATACCGCCGCCGGAATCATTCACGATCATGTTGGTGGCTCCGTTGGCACTGACGACGGCACTCAAGGTCGGGATACCGCCGGTGAACACCACCCCGGCGGAGATCGTGTCGAGGCTGCTGAGATTGCCGTCGCCGTTGGTGTCGAGCACCGCATAGTTGAGCATCTTACCGCTGAACGCATCCACTTCGATCAATTTGCCGGTCCCGAAGCTGGCGCAAGGGTCGGTGGTGTCCACCGCAGCCGTGGTAAAGACAACGCGCCCAAGCACCAGGTTGGCCGGGTTGATCACCCGCTCCCCGGTCAGCGCGTTGTTGTACACCAGGGGCAGGTACCAACCCTTTTTCGCCGGGTAAGTCACGTCGGTCTGGCTGGTGGTCACGAACTGCCCCGTGCTGCCTGAGAACACACCGGTGACCGACTGGGCCTGCAGACTCGATACCGTGATCTGCCCACCGCCACCGGTGGCGTCCCAGATCGAATAGAACCCCTGCAGATCCTTGTTGAGTTTGTCTGTTGCCTCGTTGAATTTACCGGTACCGAAAAAAACCTGAACCCCACCCTGAGGGTTATCCGCCAGCAACGGTTGAACGGTGATGGGCTGGGTCGCTCCGCCGGACGCGGTGAACAAGGGCTGGCCGGCAAATGCCAGCCCCCAGGTTGTCGGGGATGTGCCGCTGAGATCGAACTTCCACATCCGTCCTTTCAAGTCGCCACCATAGGCAGCCTGCACCACATTCTGGGAGTTGACCCGAAGCTTGACCGACGACAAGCCGTTATCGGTCTCGCTGCTATTGATGACGATTTTCCGAATCAGCGAACCGTCGCGGATATCCACCACATACAACGCCGCCACGCCGCTGTTGCTGCCGTAGCCGTTGGAAATGAACGCCGCCCAACGACCGTCCGCCAAACGGGCGACTTCGGGACGGGCATAGGCGTAGCCCAGGTCGTTGAAGGTATTGGCGGTGTTGGCAACGGTCGGCGCGCTGATTTCCCACAGCGCCCGAATGGTATTGCCGGCCGCTGCATCGAACAGTTGCACCGCAAAGAACGTCCTGCCCCCGGCCCCGGTCCCGCCCACGGCCACGGTTTTCCAGGCACTGCCCGATTGCGTATCGAATACGCCAACCTGACCATCCACCAGGAACCTGTGGCTCACCCCATTGATGTAGTTGACATCAGCGATGTCATCCAGCGCCGGCAACACGCTCGAAGGCATGTAGGCGTAACGCCGCGTGCCGTTGGCAGCGTTGATGACGCTGAAGAAGCCGTCATTGGCGTTCACCACGAGGCTGGTGTTCATGTTTGTCGCCTTGGTCGCCAGGTACGTGCTGTAGCTGGTGTCGTTCAGCAGGTCCGCGGCCGTCTGGTCATTGGGTGACGCCAGCACCAGCGGCGAGTTGATGATGTCCCCCAGCAATGCACTGCGCACCTTCAAGCCGGTTTTGTTGGTGCCCTTGCTCCACTCCACCAGATCATTCCCGGTGATCCCTGTGGGCAGGTTCTGGCTGAGGGTAGTTTGCTGAGCCGTTGAAAAGTTGCTGTAGGCCAGAGTCACCGGCGCATTGGTCGTGGGGTTCCACGATTGGTAAAGCGGCGCCGTGGCGCCGGGGACAATGGCGGTGTCGGTGGTCCATTGCACCGCAGCCCTGTTGACCGTGCCTGCCGAAGTGAAACCGAACGCCCGGATCGTGCCACGCCAGTCCTTGGGGTCATAGGTGGTCTGGTAGAAGCTGGACGTGGTGGATAATGTCGCACCGTTGGTGGTGCCGCCGCCCCCCGACCCGGCCTTGGAGGTGATGTCGCTCAGGGCCGATGTCAGGGCCGAGTTCAGGCCTTCGCTGTCGGTCGCCTGGTAATACCTGCCTGCACCGTAGCGAGCGGCGTCGGACAGCATCTGGTTGGTGGCGGTGAAACCGACCGTATAGGTGTTGAGGTACTGCCGGGGGAAATCCGCAGTGTCCCAGCTCTTGCCGGTGGCATCGGTACCGGTGGAGCGCATGTCGATGTCGAAGGCGAATTTGGCGATATCGTCCAGATACAGCGTATCGCCCTCATCATCACCATTAGGGTCGTTGCCATCGTTGGTTATGCCGTCCCAGTTTGGCAGACGCGGGCCGCCCGTAGCGACGGCCTGCGGGTCGTTGGTCGGGAACGTCCGGTCATAGGTGGGGAAGCCGTCGGTAATCACTACGCCAAAGTTTTTCTGGCAACGGTACTGTATCGGGCTGGTATAGGTACTGGGCGTGCCGTTGTAGTACGGCGCCATGCCCCGGAAATAGCGGGTAACCTCGTAATAACTCTCGGCCAGTGGTGTATTCGCGATAGCGCCCAGGCCGTTGATGGCGTTGATCAAGGCGGTGTAGTTGGCGTTGGCCTGGGTCTGGGTAACGCTGCCGGTCACGGGCGACAGGTCGCTGACAGAACGGGCGATAAAGCCTCCCGGGCCGGAGTTGGTGCTGTTGGGCGGGTTGAAGGTTGCAAGACCGATGCGCAAGGCGCGGTTGCTGGTGACCAGGTCGTTGGAGACATCCCGGGCCACGTTGATTCGATAGTCGTTGGGAATCGTGCCGGTGGTGAAGTCCCGGTTCGCGCCGTTGGCCAGGGTCAGCAGATAAGACAGGTAATTGGTGGTGTAACGTGTATTACCGTTGCCCACAGGATCCGGTAGGCGCAGGCAAACCCGCCCAAGGTTGCCTCGGTAGAAACCGTACCAGCCGCTGGAACAACCACCGCGAAACAGGCCCGCCAGCAAAACGTTCGTGTCATCCGGGTCCAGGGGCAGCCCCCCCGAGCAACTGCTACTGGAGTTGCAGTTGGAAATGGCTGGCCGGGGCACCGTCGGATCAAACCCCGCCGCCCAGATGATGTTGTTCATACTCCCCGAATCATCGATCAGCAGCATCACGTTCGGTGTCACCGCGGCCGCACTCAACAACGGCGAATCCGAAGGCGTGAACCCATAGACCGGGGCCGTCAGATAAAGGCTGAGCAATACCCCCCACAGCGCCTGCCTCCAGCCACGGCGAGCCTCAATATTTCGCATAGATGCTCTCCACTACGCTGCGCTGGTTGTTCCCCACCACCGCCACCGCCGTGATCCGGTACAGCGTCGCCGACGTCCCGTTGGGTACATTGACCGCCGCAAGCGTGGTGCCGATGTTCTGCACCCCATAAAATCCTCCGGCGGCGGCGACCCAGGTGACCCCCGACGATGAATTGCGCCCTGCCCCCGTCAGCGTGGCGGATTCCGCCGGTGGCGCACATTGGGTGGCGGTGGTGCAGACCGCCAGCGAGTAGGTTTCGACTTGCACGGCGTTCTCGCCCATCCTCAGCGCCGCCTCGGCCATCTGGAACGACTGGTTGCGCAGCATGACGCTACTGGTCATCTTTTCCTGAAGGGTGGCGCTCTGCATCGACGACAGGCCGATCAGCGTGAGGAGCAGCAGGAAGACCAGGCTGACCAGCAATGCCATGCCGCGCTGACGCTGCCCGAAGGATCTCGATCTCATCAAGCGCCCCTCACAAGAGCCGGTTGCGCAAGGCGGCAACCACGTTGAAGGTCTGGTCGCGCACGTTGTTCTTCGGATCGAAGAGCGTCAGGGTCAGGCGCACGCTGCGGATCAATGCCGGATCCGGCGGGTTGCTGCTGTAGCTCGAGGCCGCGATGTCCGTCGAGCTGCCGGCCACGCCGAAGGTCACGTTGAACGTGCGGACGTTGTCCACCAGCACCGCCAGGGTCGGATTGCCGGCCCCGGTGCCCATCGATAGCTGGTTGTTGCTGAAGCTGTAGATCAATCGGCGTACCGGAAACGCCAACTGCCCGGCCGCGGGAGCCCGCGCACCGGTATAGGCCGTGGCCGTGGTACGGCAGTCGGAGACGACGGTCCAGGTCGGCACGCCGCCACTGTTGCCCACATCCGTCGTCACCAGGGTCATTTTCTGGTTGGTGTTGTCCCACCGGATCGGCGTGATCTGACTGGCATTGAAGTCCCCTGCCGAGGACGCGTCGGTGATGGTACCCAGGCAACCGAACATCCCCACCATGCGAATCTCCTGGACCATCTTGCTCAAGGCAAAGCGCGCATCCTCCTGCATCACCGCCGCCGCACTCTGGCTGATGTAGGTGTTCTTGGCGGCGATGAAGATCTGCACCACGCCCAGGACCACAATGAGACTGATGACCAACGCGATCATCAACTCGATCAGGCCAAAGCCCCGGCAGCCCTTGTTCATGGCGTCCCCACCGGATCGACGGCGGCGCGACTGGTCAGCACGAAACTACGCCGCGCCTCGGCCGCGTCGGTGGTGTTGGCAGCCCGGGCATCGTCCCAGGAAATGGTGATGGTGTAGACCCGCTGGTTCAGCGCGATGGTCCCGGTGGCCGTGGCGCCGCCGAAGCTGATGATGTTGGTCTTGAAATCGTAGAGGTCCTGGTCCCGGGTCACGTTGAGGTTGGGTGAGCTGGGCGGCGTGACGGTGTAGTCGGCACCGGAGTTGGCGCGGATGCGGTCCAGCATGTCGTAGGCGATGAAGCTGGCCTGGCTGGTCATGCGCGAGCTGTCGGTGTACTTCAGGGCATTGAGCTGGATCATCGCCGCCCCCAACAAACCCACACCGAGAATCAGCACGGCCACCAGCACTTCGATCAGTGTCATGCCCTCCTGTGGCCTTTTACTGCACCCCTTCATCCGCAACTTCCACCCAATACGATTCGTCCATTGAGGCAAACGTTAAGCGTCCGGCTCTGCGTCCCCCTCACATAATTGAAGCTCACCGGTGTGGCCGGTGCCGACAACCCACCCAGGTTGTTGAAATCAATGTTGGTCACGTCTGAGGTTAGCGTCAGAGTCGCACCACTGCTCATCGCTGGAACAACCCGCAATACATTGGCCGGATTGCCAGTACTGTCGTACACCGTCAGTTCGCCGCTCCAGGCGCTGCCCTGGGCGGTGGGGCCAATGCGCGTGGTGACACCCCGGTCGATCGCTTCCATGCGGGCAAAGTTCAAGGCCCGGCGCAGGTCGCCGATCTCGGTATCCGCCTTGGTACTCTGCATCGAACCGGTGAACGCCGGCACTGCCATGGTGATGAGGATCAACAGTACGCCAAGGGCCACCAGCAGCTCGATCAGCGTGAAACCTTTTGTACGAAGATCCATCGATGCCCTCCGTTGCCGTCGGCTATACCTGCTTCTTGTAACGCTAGAACAAACCATTGGCGCTTGCTTGTGGCGAGGGGATTTATCCCCTCGCCACAATGAGCCCCCCAAGTCCTCAAGGACCACCCCCACACTCTCCAGGGAGGAGACATCATGCCCCAACAGGGTTTCAGCCTGATCGAACTGCTCATGGGACTGGCGATTGTCGCAATTGTTCTACCGTGGGCCAGTTCAAGCTTCAAAGCGCTGGTGGAGTCCACTGAACGCAATGACACCGCGCAGCTATTGGCCAGCGGCTTGCGCAGTGCCCGCAGCGAAGCCATCACGCGCAATCGGACAGTGACCATTCAAGGGATAGACAACGATTGGAGCCGAGGGTGGCAAATCAGGTTGGACGACGATGACCGGACATTGCTGGAACAGCGCAGCAATCGCACCCTGGTGGTGGGTAACTGGCCGGTGAAGCACCGGGTAACGTTCGCCGGTCATGGGGCCGCGCTACTGCCCAGTGGCGCCTTTCAGGCAGGCACTTTGCACGTGTGCGCCCGGTACGAGCCAGTCAGCCATCATCAAGTGGTGCTGTCACCCACCGGCCGCGTCAGCCTGCGCAGCAAGGTCACCGAGCAGGCTTTGTGCGCAAAGAATCTAAAGCAGGGAGCGGACGCGTAGTTCCTTGGGCATGGAGAACGTGATGTTTTCCTCCCGGCCGGCCAGCTCATCGGCACCGATGGCACCCCAGGCCTGCAATTGCTGGATCACACCGCGCACCAGGACTTCCGGCGCTGAAGCACCCGCGGTAATGCCGATGTGCTCGATGCCATCGAACCAGCTGCGCTGCATGTCCTCGGCACCGTCGATCAGGTAGGCCGGCGTTCCCATGCGTTCGGCCAACTCGCGCAGCCGATTGGAGTTGGAGCTGTTCGGGCTGCCGACCACCAACACGACGTCGCACTCGTCCGCCAGCTGCTTGACCGCGTCCTGGCGGTTCTGGGTGGCGTAGCAGATGTCGTCCTTGCGCGGTCCGCCAATGGCCGGGAAGCGCGAGCGCAGCGCATCGATCACCCGGCTGGTATCGTCCATGGACAAAGTGGTCTGGGTGACGAAGGCGAGTTTTTCCGGGTTACGCACCTGCAAGGCAGCCACATCCTCCTCGTCCTCCACCAGGTAGATCGCGCCGCCATTGCTGGCGTCGTACTGGCCCATTGTACCTTCGACTTCCGGATGCCCTTCGTGGCCGATCAGGATGCACTCTCGACCGTCACGGCTGTAGCGCGCCACCTCGATGTGCACCTTGGTCACCAGCGGACAGGTGGCGTCGAACACCTTCAGGCCACGCCCAGCCGCTTCGGTACGCACCGCCTGGGAAACCCCATGGGCACTGAAGATCACGATGACGTCGTCCGGCACCTGGTCCAGTTCCTCGACGAAAACGGCCCCGCGGCTACGCAGGTCTTCGACGACGAATTTGTTGTGGACCACTTCGTGGCGCACATAGATCGGCGGCCCGAAGACTTCCAGGGCGCGGTTGACGATTTCGATCGCCCGGTCCACGCCGGCGCAGAAGCCACGGGGGTTGGCGAGTTTGATTTGCATGCTGTGCCTCGTGTCTGTGGGAGCGAGCCTGCTCGCGAAAGCGGTGTGTCAGTTAATGATCCTGTCGCTGACTGTCCGCCTTCGCGAGCAGGCTCGCTCCCACAGGTAGTGTGAAAGCAGTGATTGCCCGTTAAACCTTAAACCGCCTTGACGTCGAGGATTTCCACTTCGAAGTTCAAGGTCTTGCCCGCCAACGGGTGATTGAAGTCCACGGTCACCTGGGCGTCGTCAAAAGCCTTCACCACACCCGGCAACTCGGTATTGGCCGCGTCGTTGAAGATCACCAGCAAGCCTTCGGACAGCTCCATGTCCTGGAACTGCGAGCGTGGCATGGTCTGCACGTTTTGCGGGTTGGGCTGACCAAAGGCGTTTTCCGGTGTCACGACCACGGTGCGTTTGTCGCCGGCCTTGAAACCGAAGATCGCCGCCTCGAAGCCTGGCAACAGGTTGCCGTCGCCCACCTTGAACACGGCCGGGGCCTTGTCGAAGGTGCTGTCGACGGTGTCGCCGTTTTCCAGGTGCAGGGCGAAGTGAAGCGTCACTTCGGTGTTTTGAGCGATACGCTGCTCAGTCATGGACGGCTTCTCCGGTTTTCTTGCTCTTGAACATGTCCAGGGCGAGCATGATGGCGCCCACGGTGATGGCGCTGTCAGCGAAGTTGAACGCCGGGAAATACCAGCGGTTCTGCCAATGCACCAGGATGAAATCGATCACGTGGCCCAGGGCAATGCGGTCATAGAGATTGCCCAGCGCGCCGCCGAGCACCAGCGCCAGCGCCACGGCCAGCCAGGTTTCGTCGCGGCCCAGGCGCTTGAGCCAGACCACCAGCACCGCGCTGACCACAACGGCGATCAGGGCGAACAGCCAGCGCTGCCAGCCCGAACTGTCGGCCAGGAAGCTGAACGCCGCGCCGGTGTTGTAGGCCAGGGTCCAGCTGAAGTAGTCGGGGATGACCACGATCTGCTGGTACATGGTCAACGAGCCTTCGAAGTAGAACTTGCTGGCCTGGTCGATGACCAGGACCAGCACGCTCAACCAGAGCCAGCCCAGCCGTCCGAAACGGCCCGCTGCGTTAGGCATAGTGGCGAACCTCGCCGGTGCCGCTGATGTTGTCGACACAACGCCCGCAGATTTCCGGATGTTCCGGGTTCACGCCGACGTCTTCGCGGCAGTGCCAGCAACGGGCGCACTTGACGAAGCCCGACTTGACCACCTTGAGCTTCAGCCCGGCCACTTCGGTCACCACGGCATCGGCCGGGGCTTGCACCAACGGCGCGACACTGGCGGTGGAGGTGATCAGCACGAAGCGCAGTTCGTTGCCCAACTTGGCCAGGTCGCCACTCAGGGCTTCTTCGGCGTAGAGAGTCACTTCGGCTTGCAGGTTGCCACCGACGACCTTGGCCGCGCGCTGGATTTCCATTTCCTTGTTGACCGCGGCCTTGACCGCCATGATCCGGTCCCAGTAGGCACGGTCCAGCTCGAAGCCTTGCGGCAACTCGCTCAGGCCTTCGTACCAGGTGTTGAGCATCACCGATTCGTTGCGCTCGCCCGGCAGGTATTCCCACAGCTCGTCGGCGGTGAACGCCAGGATCGGCGCGATCCAGCGCACCAGTGCCTCGCTGATGTGGAACAGCGCGGTCTGGCACGAGCGGCGTGCCTTGCTGTTGGCGCCGGTGGTGTACTGGCGATCCTTGATGATGTCGAGGTAGAAACCACCCAGCTCCTGCACGCAGAAGTTGTGGATCTTCGAGTAGACGTTCCAGAAACGGTATTCGCCGTAGTGTTCCTGCAACTCGCGTTGCAGCAGCAGGGTACGGTCCACGGCCCAGCGGTCCAGGGCCAGCATGTCTTCGGCCGGCAGCAGGTCGGTGGCCGGGTTGAAGCCGGTCAGGTTCGACAGCAGGAAGCGGGCGGTGTTACGGATGCGCCGGTAGGCGTCCGCGCTGCGCTGCAGGATCTGCTCGGAAACCGCCATTTCGCCGGAGTAGTCGGTGGAGGCGACCCACAGGCGCATGATGTCGGCGCCCAGGGTGTCGTTGACCTTCTGCGGCGCGATGACGTTGCCCAGGGACTTGGACATCTTGCGGCCGGACTCGTCGACGGTGAAACCGTGGGTCAGCAGCTCGCGATACGGCGCGTGGTTGTCGATGGCGCAACCGGTCAGCAGCGACGAGTGGAACCAGCCGCGGTGCTGGTCCGAACCTTCCAGGTACAGGTCGGCACGCGGGCCGCTCTCATGGCCCATCGGGTGCGAACCGCGCAGCACGTGCCAGTGGGTGGTGCCGGAGTCGAACCAGACGTCCAGGGTATCGCTGATCTTGTCGTACAGCGGCGCTTCGTCGCCCAGCAGCTCGGCGGCGTCCATCTTGAACCAGGCTTCGATGCCTTCGACTTCGACGCGCTTGGCAACGGCCTCCATCAGTTCGACGGTACGCGGGTGCAGCTCGCCGCTTTCCTTGTTCAGGAAGAACGGGATCGGCACGCCCCAGTTGCGCTGGCGGGAGATGCACCAGTCCGGGCGGTTGGCGATCATCGAGTGCAGGCGCGCCTGACCCCAGGCCGGGACGAATTGGGTGTCTTCGATGGCTTTGAGCGAACGTTGGCGCAGGGTGTCGCCGCTGGCAGGCTGCTTGTCCATGCCGATGAACCACTGCGCGGTGGCGCGGTAGATCAACGGGGTCTTGTGGCGCCAGCAGTGCATGTAGCTGTGTTCGATGACGGTGGTGTGCAGCAGCGCGCCGACTTCGGTCAGCTTGTCGACGATGGCCGGGTTGGCTTTCCAGATGAACTGGCCGCCAAAGAACTCCAGGGACGGCGCGTATACGCCATTGCTCTGGACCGGGTTGAGGATGTCATCGTTGACCATGCCGTATTTCTTGCAGGTCACGAAGTCGTCGACGCCATAGGCCGGCGCGGAGTGAACCACGCCAGTGCCTGCGCCCAGCTCCACGTAGTCGGCCAGGTACACCGGCGACAGGCGGTCATAGAACGGGTGACGGAAGTTGATCAGCTCCAGCGCCGAACCGGGGGCGGTGGCCAGCACCGAACCTTCGAGGCCATAGCGGGACAGGCAGGATTCGACCAGTTCTTCGGCCAGCACCAGCAGCTTGTCGCCAACGTCGACCAGGGCGTAGTTGAACTCCGGGTGGACGTTCAGCGCCTGGTTGGCCGGGATGGTCCACGGGGTGGTGGTCCAGATCACGATGGCGGCCGGCTTGGCCAGGTTGCCCAGGCCGAAAGCGGCGGCGAGCTTGTCTTCATCGGCAATCGGGAACGCCACGTCGATGGTCGACGACTTCTTGTTCTCGTACTCGACTTCCGCCTCGGCCAGGGCCGAACCGCAATCGAAGCACCAGTTCACCGGCTTGAGGCCCTTGAACACGAAGCCACCCTCGACGATTTTCGCCAGGGCACGGATTTCGCCGGCTTCGTTCTTGAAGTCCATGGTCTTGTAGGGGTTGGCGAAGTCGCCCAGCACGCCGAGGCGGATGAATTCGGACTTCTGCCCTTCGATCTGCTCGGTGGCGTAGGCACGGCACAGCTCGCGGGTCTTGTCCGCGCCCAGGTTCTTGCCGTGGGTCACTTCCACCTTGTGCTCGATCGGCAGGCCGTGACAATCCCAGCCCGGGACGTATGGCGCGTCAAAACCCGACAGGGTCTTGGAGCGGATGATCATGTCCTTGAGAATCTTGTTCAGTGCGTGACCGATGTGAATGGTGCCGTTGGCGTACGGAGGGCCGTCGTGCAGGACGAACTTCGGACGATCCTTGCCAATTTCGCGCAACTTTCCGTACAGGCCAATGCTGTCCCAACGCTGCAGAATCTGTGGTTCGCGCTGAGGCAGGCCGGCCTTCATCGGGAAGGCGGTGTCCGGAAGGTTTAGCGTGGCTTTATAGTCGGTCATTTAAGGCTCTTCATTAGCGATTGGCGCTGGTTGCGACAAGGGCACGGGCGGCGGCGATATCTGCATGGATCGCCGTCTTGAGCGCCTCCAGGGAGGCAAAACGCTGCTCTTCACGCAGCTTCTGGTGGAAAACCACCGTCAAACGCCGGTCATACAGATCGCCGGCAAAATCCAGAACATGTACTTCGAGATGGGCCTTGCCATCCCCCTGGACCGTGGGCCGTACGCCGATATTGGCGACACCGGGCCAGGCCTTGCCGTCGATCTCGACACTCACCAGGAACACCCCGGTCAGCGGCACACGACGGCGCTTGAGTTGCACGTTGGCGGTCGGCGTACCCAATTGGCGCGCCAGCTTCTGTCCGTGCAGGATCCGCCCGGCAATCCGGTACGGGCGGCCGAGCAAGCGCTCGGCCAATTCGAAGTCGGCAGCGGCCAGGGCGTTGCGGACCTGGGTACTGCTGACACGCAAGCCATCCATCTCGACGGTCTGCGCCGCCTCAACGGTAAAGCCACGGGCGAGGCCGGCCTGCTGCAGGTAGGCGAAATCCCCTGCCCGATCGCAGCCGAAACGGAAATCGTCGCCGACCTCCAGATGCTTCACGTCGAGACCGCCCACCAGGATGGTCTCGACGAACTCAGCGGCGCTGAGCTTGCTCAGGCGCTCGTTGAAGGCCAGGCACAGGACCCGGTCGACGCCTTCGGCGGCCAGCAGTTGCAGCTTGTCCCGCAGGCGGGCCAGGCGGGCCGGCGCGGTGTCCGGGGCAAAAAACTCCCGGGGTTGCGGCTCGAAGATGACCACGCAACTGGGCAGGCCCAGCTCCAGCGCACGCTCGCGCAGCCGCGCCAGGATAGCCTGGTGGCCACGGTGAACACCGTCGAAGTTGCCAATGGTGGCGACACAGCCCCGATGCCGGGGACGCAGGTTGTGGAGGCCTCGAACCAGCTGCATAACGCGCTTCTTGCTCATAAAGTGGCCGATTATAACCACACCCGGCGGCCAACGACAGGCAACACCGTAACCCAAAGTGATCGAACCGACAAAACCACTGCCCGGCCCGCCCTCATCGAGGGCAATCCCTCAGCGCAAGGCCTTGCGATTGAAGTCCCGCAGACGGAAGCCCATCAGCAGCAACATGCCGAAATACGCCACCACACCCGCGACGACCAGCACGCCCAGGCGCAGGAAACGCTCGAGCATTTGCCCTTCGCCCCAGGCCGGCATGAAATGCATCGCCCCCAGCAGCACCGCCGCCATCACCCCCACGGCCACCAGCAGCTTGAGGCCGAACGCGCCCCAGCCCGGCTGCGCTTGATACATCTTCTGCTTGCGCAACTGGTAGAACAGCAGCCCGGCGTTGAGGCAGGCGCCAATACTGATCGCCAGCGCCAGCCCGGCGTGGGCCAGGGGACCGATCAGCAAGAGGTTGAACAGTTGCGTCATCACCAGGGTGAAGATGGCGATCTTTACTGGCGTGCGGATGTTCTGCTGGGCATAAAAGCCTGGCGCCAACACCTTGATCAGGATGATCCCCAACAACCCCACCGAATAAGCAATCAGGGCCCGCTGGGTCATCAGGGCATCGAACGCCTTGAACTGGCCATACTGGAACAGCGAGACGGTCAGGGGTTCCGCCAGGATCCCCAACGCTACCGCGCAGGGCAGCACCAACACGAAGCACAGGCGCAGGCCCCAGTCGAGAATGCGCGAGTACTCCTGGCGATCCCGGCTGGCATAGGTCCTGGCCAGGGTCGGCAACAGGATCGTGCCCAGCGCCACGCCCAGCACGCCGGACGGCAACTCCATCAGACGGTCGGCGTAGTACATCCACGACACCGAACCGGCCACCAGGAACGAGGCGAAAATGGTGTTGATGATCAGGGAAATCTGACTCACCGACACCCCGAGGATCGCCGGCAGCATCTGCTTGAGCACCCGCCAGACGCCGCTGTCGCGCAGGTTCAGGCGCGGCAGTACCAGCATGCCGATCTTCTTCAGGTAGGGCAGCTGGTACAGCAGTTGCGCCAGGCCGCCCGCCAGCACTGCCCAACCGAGGGCCATCACCGGAGGGTTGAAATAGGGCGTCAGGAACAGCGCAAACACGATCATGCTGACGTTGAGCAGCGTCGGCACGAAGGCCGGTACCGAAAACCGGTTCCAGGTATTGAGGATCGCTCCGGCCAGGGATGACAGGGAGATCAGCAATATATAAGGAAAGGTCACCCGCAAGAGATCGGTGGTGAGCTGGTATTTTTCCGGAGTATCGGTAAAGCCCGGCGCCGTGGCCCAGATCACCCAGGGCGCGGCAAGCATGCCGGCCGTCGTGACGAGCGCCAGCACCAGTGTCAGCAGGCCGGTGACATAGGCAATGAAGGTGCGGGTCGCCTCGTCGCCCTTCTGGCTTTTATATTCCGCCAGGATCGGTACGAAGGCCTGGGAAAACGCCCCTTCGGCGAAGATCCGGCGCAGCAGGTTAGGCAGTTTGAAGGCGATGAAGAAGGCGTCGGTGGCCATTCCGGCGCCGAATATCCGTGCGATGAGCGTGTCGCGAACAAATCCCAGGACGCGGGAAAGCATCGTGATAGAGCTGACGGCAGCCAACGATTTGAGCAGATTCATGAAAAGAGTTTCAGCCTGTCGATAAACAGCAGGCGAACAACGCGCCCACTTGTGCGATACTCCGCGCCGCTAAACAGCACAGCGCCAAAGCCCGCGAGTTTACAGGTCACACGCCGGAAAGAAATCATCCGGTGCGTTGTACCTGCCATTCAGCGGAACGCGTCACCCGCCCTTGACAAGACCTCAACTCATCGGCATGATTCGCGGCCTATTTTGTTTGCTATTTCCCAAAAAGTCTTTCGAGGAGCTCGACGGTGGCCAACTCACCTTCCGCCAAAAAACGTGCAAAACAGGCTGAGAAGCGTCGCAGCCACAACGCCAGCCTGCGTTCCATGGTTCGTACCTACATCAAAAACGTAGTTAAGGCCATCGACGCAAAAGACGCTGAAAAAGCTCAAGCTGCCTACGTTCTGGCTGTGCCTGTTATCGACCGTATGGCCGATAAAGGCATCATCCACAAGAACAAGGCTGCTCGTCATAAGAGCCGCCTGAATGGCCACGTAAAGGCCCTGAACGTTGCCGCTGCTGCCTAAGCGACGCGCTCGTTAAAAAACCGACCTCCGGGTCGGTTTTTTATTGCCTGGAATTCTGTAAACACACCGCAATATAAATGTGGGAGCGAGCCTGCTCGCGATAGCGGAGTGCCAGACGACTTGCTGTCACTGTTACGCCGCCATCGCGAGCAGGCTCGCTCCCACAGAGATTATGTGTTGATTATTGCGCGCGAGCCCACGGCAGGATCGGAATCGCCGTCACCGCATTCTGCGGACTGCCCTCGATCACGCGGTCGCTGTAGACCAGGTACACCAGCGTATTGCGCTTCTTGTCGAGGAACCGCACCACCTGCATGGTCTTGAACACCAGTGAGGTACGCTCGCGGAACACCTCCTCGCCGTCCTTGAGCTCACCCTTGAAGCTGATCGGCCCCACCTGGCGACAGGCGATGGAGGCCTCGGCACGATCCTCGGCCAGACCCAGGCCACCTTTTACGCCACCCGTCTTGGCCCGGGACAGGTAACAGGTCACGCCATCCACCTTGGGATCATCGAACGCCTCGACCACGATCCGGTCGTTCGGCCCGACAAACTTGAATACCGTCGACACCTGGCCAATCTCTTCGGCCGAGGCCAGCAGCGGCATCGCCAACAGCAGGCCGATCAATCCTTTTGCCAAACCCATGTAATTTCCTTAGACAAGAATCAGGTTGTCGCGGTGAACCAGCTCAGGTTCAGCCATGTAACCCAGCAGACCGACAATCGCATCAGACGACTGACCGATGATTTTCTGCGCCTCCAGCGCGCTGTAGTTCGCCAGGCCACGGGCAATCTCACGACCATCCGGCGCCACGCACACCACCATTTCGCCACGCCGGAAGCTGCCCTGGACCAGCTTCACACCCACCGGCAGCAGGCTTTTGTTGCCCTTCGACAGCGCCGTCACGGCACCCGCATCCAGCACCAGGGTGCCACGGGTTTGCAGGTGCCCGGCCAGCCACTGCTTGCGCGCCGCCAACATGCCGCGCTCAGGTGAAAGCAACGTACCGATGTGCTCGCCCGCTTTCAGGCGATCCAGCACCCGCTCCAATCGACCACCAATGATGATGGTGTGAGCACCGGAACGCGCCGCCAGACGCGCAGCACGCAGCTTGGTCTGCATACCACCACGCCCCAACGCGCCGCCGGTACCGCCCGCCACCGCGTCCAGGGCCGGATCATCGGCACGAGCCTCATAGATCAGCTTGGCGTCGGGATTGCTGCGCGGGTCGGCGTCGAACATGCCATCGCGGTCCGTGAGAATCACCAGCAGATCGGCCTCCACCAGATTCGCCACCAGCGCGGCCAAGGTGTCGTTGTCGCCGAAGCGGATCTCATCGGTGACCACGGTATCGTTCTCGTTGATCACCGGGATGACTTTCAGCTCTACCAGCGCGCGCAAGGTACTGCGGGCATTGAGGTAGCGCTTGCGGTCGGAGAGGTCATCGTGGGTCAGGAGAATCTGCGCCGTATGACGGCCATGCTCGGCGAAGCTGGATTCCCAGGCCTGCACAAGCCCCATCTGGCCAATGGCGGCGGCTGCCTGCAATTCGTGCATCGCGCTGGGTCGCGACGTCCAGCCCAGACGGCTCATGCCGGCTGCCACGGCCCCCGAAGAGACCAGTACCAGCTCGACGCCAGCCTCATGCAAGGCCACCATCTGCTCGACCCACACCGCCATCGCCTTGCGATCCAGGCCCTTGCCATCCGCCGTCAGCAGTGCGCTGCCGATCTTCACGACCCAGCGCCGCGCACCCGTCACCTTGCTCCGCATCATCTTCAACCTTTGCCAGCGGACGGCGCGACCCAGCGCCGTCCATGGGATTATTCGTATTTGCGTTTTGCAGACACCAAAACGCCGCTCGAATGAGCGGCGCCCTGGAAACCGGCTGGCTGCGATGATAACACCGCGCCGAGCCACTTAAACCTGTGGGAGCGAGCCTGCTCGCGAAAGCGCTGGATCAGCGACATGGACATTGGCTGATATAACGCATTCGCGAGCAGGCTCGCTCCCACAGTTTTTGCAGCTTAACTGACGAACATTTCAGGATCAGTCGCGAACGTAGATGATCTCCGGACCATCTTCGTCATCCACATCTTCCTCATCCCAGTCGTCTTCGCCGATGTCATGGACCGACTTCACACCACTGCGACGCAGGGCACGCTGGTCATCCAGCGCCTGCAGTTGCGCACGGGCTTCGTCTTCGATGCGCTGATCGAGCTCGGCCAGCTCTTCCTTGTAGGCCGGATCATTGGCCAGGCGATCGGCGCGATCTTCCAGGTAGCGCATGATGTCGTGGCACAGGCGCTCGGTGCCTTCTTTGGCAATGGCGGAGATCACGTAGACCGGACCTTCCCACTCCAGGCGGTCGACGATTTCCTTGACCCGCTCCTCGTGCTCTTCTTCGAGGATCTGGTCGCACTTGTTCAGCACCAGCCAGCGATCACGCTCGGCCAGGGCCGGGCTGAACTTGGTCAGCTCGCTGACAATGACTTCGGCGGCATCGGCAGCATTGCTCTCATCCAGCGGCGCCATGTCCACGAGATGCAGCAGCAGGCGGGTGCGCGACAAGTGCTTGAGGAAGCGAATCCCCAGGCCAGCGCCATCGGAGGCACCCTCGATCAGCCCCGGGATGTCCGCAACCACGAAACTCTTCCAGCGGTCGACACTGACCACACCCAGATTCGGCACCAGCGTGGTGAACGGATAGTCCGCCACTTTCGGCTTGGCGGCCGACACCGAACGAATGAAGGTACTTTTACCCGCGTTCGGCAAGCCCAGCAGGCCCACGTCGGCCAACACCTTCATTTCCAGCTTCAGGTCACGCTGCTCGCCCGGCTTGCCTGGCGTGGTCTGGCGCGGCGCGCGGTTGGTACTGGACTTGAAGCGGGTGTTACCCAGGCCGTGCCAACCACCATGAGCCACCAGCAGACGCTGGCCCGGCTTGGTCAGGTCGCCAATGACTTCCTGGGTCGCGGAGTCGATCACCGTTGTACCGACCGGGACGCGCAGGACCAGGTCCTCGCCCTTCTTGCCGGTGCAGTCGGTGCTGCCGCCGTTGGAGCCACGCTCGGCATCGAAGTGCCGGGTGTAACGGTAGTCCACCAGGGTGTTGAGGTTTTCGTCGGCGAGCATGAAGATCGAGCCGCCGTCGCCGCCGTCACCACCGTTCGGACCGCCGTTTTCAATGAACTTTTCCCGACGGAAACTCATGCAACCATTGCCGCCGTCGCCGGCCTTTACTCGAATCGATACTTCATCAACAAACTTCATGACACACGCCTCTCGCCATACGGACGAGTCGAAAAAAACAAGACATAAGACTCTTGCAAAAATGAACGCAGCGACCAGATCAAGCGCCCGATAGCAGCGCCGGCAGCCCATACAAACAGCTTTGCAAGAGACTCACCCCACAAACGAAAAAGCCCCGTCGCAAGACAGGGCTTCTCCAGCATTCTCGCGATTAAGCCGCGACAACGCTCACGTAACGGCGGTTGAACGCGCCCTTTACTTCGAACTTGATCACGCCTTCGATTTTAGCGAAGAGGGTGTGATCCTTACCCATGCCTACACCGTAACCGGCGTGGAATTGGGTGCCGCGCTGACGCACGATGATGTTGCCCGGAATGATTTTCTGGCCGCCATACATCTTCACGCCAAGGCGTTTGGCTTCTGAGTCGCGACCGTTACGGGTACTACCACCAGCTTTTTTGTGTGCCATGAGTTCAATTCTCCTAGTGAGGAATTAGGCTGAAATTAAGCCTGAATACCGGTGATTTTGATCTCGGTGTACCACTGGCGGTGGCCCATACGCTTCATGTGGTGCTTACGACGACGGAACTTGATGATGCGGACTTTATCGTGACGACCTTGGGAGATCACTTCAGCCACAACGGTCGCGCCAGCAACAACTGGAGCACCGATATTCACGTCATCGCCGTTGGCGACCAACAGAACGCGATCAAAAGTCACGGATTCGCCGGTAGCGACTTCCAGTTTTTCGATCTTCAGGTATTCACCTGGGGCGACCTTGTATTGCTTGCCACCAGTAACGATTACTGCATAAGACATGGTATTTCTCCGATAATCCTGCTCACCCAGCGCTTTAGAAGAAGAGGTATTGGCTGGCATGGCTGCATGGGCTGGAAGGCCCGGATGCAATTGCGTAAGGCAGGTGCTGCCCAGGAAGTTCAGGGTGCGCGATTGTACGCAAGCTGTAATGGCGATGCAAGTAGCCGTCCATCGTGCCTTGACAGCCCCGGACGTGGGTCCTAGCATGCCGCGCAACCCTTCTGGAGCGCCTGTCGCTGATGCAACCCCAAGCTTTCTACCGCGCAGTGGCGGACGATTTTAGTGCCGTCGACGGCATCATCAAGAAGCAGCTGACTTCCCGAGTGCCGCTGGTGTCGAAAATCGGCGACTACATCACCTCGGCTGGCGGCAAGCGCCTGCGTCCTTTATTGGTGCTTCTGTGTGGCAAGGCCCTGGGCCGCGAAGGCGACGACCTGCGCCTGCTGGCTGCCACCATCGAATTCCTGCATACCGCCACCTTGCTGCATGACGACGTGGTCGACATGTCCGGCATGCGCCGTGGCCGCTCGACCGCCAATGCCATGTGGGGCAACGCTCCGAGCGTATTGGTGGGCGACTTCCTGTATTCGCGTTCGTTCGAAATGATGGTCGAACTGGGCTCGATGCCGGTGATGAAGATCCTGTCCCAGGCTACTCGCATCATCGCTGAAGGCGAAGTACTGCAGTTGTCCAAGGTGCGTGACGCCAGCACCACCGAGGAAACCTACATGGAGGTCATCCGCGGCAAGACCGCGATGCTCTTCGAAGCCTCGACCCACAGCGCCGCCGCGCTGGCCGGCGCGACCATCGAGCAGAGCGAAGCGCTGCGCACCTTCGGCGATCACCTGGGCGTGGCCTTCCAACTGGTGGACGACCTGCTGGACTACAAGGGCGACGCCGAGACCCTGGGCAAGAACGTCGGCGACGACCTCGCCGAGGGCAAGCCGACCCTGCCGCTGATCTACACCATGCGTGAAGGTACGCCGGAACAGGCGGCCCTGGTACGCCAGGCCATCCAGAAAGGCGGGATCGAGGACCTGGAAAGCATTCGCGAGGCGGTCGAAGCCTCCGGCTCGCTGGACTACACCGCGAAACTGGCCCGGGACTATGTCGCCCGCGCAATCAAATGCCTCGATGCCCTGCCGGCCAGCGAATACCGCGATGCCCTGGTGGAGTTGAGCGAGTTTGCGGTCGCCCGTACCCATTGATCCAAGGGCTTCCATGGTGAGGGGATTCATCCCCTCGCCACAATGCCTTCGCAGCACCACCCGCCTTGCAAAAAACCCTATATAATGTGCGCCCTTTTGCCCTCCTGATACCCAAGGAACCTTAGTGAGCACGTTGCCACCCTGCCCGAAATGCAATTCCGAATACACTTACGAAGACGGTACCCAACTGGTCTGCCCTGAGTGCGCCCACGAATGGTCTGCCAGCGGCGAAGTCGAAGCGGCATCCGCTGACACCGTGAAGAAAGACTCGGTCGGCAACGTCCTGCAGGACGGCGACACCATTACCGTGATCAAGGACCTCAAGGTCAAGGGCACGTCGCTGGTGGTCAAGGTGGGCACCAAGGTCAAGAACATCCGCCTGTGCGACGGCGATCATGACATCGACTGCAAGATCGATGGCATCGGCCCGATGAAACTCAAATCCGAGTTTGTCAGAAAAGTCTGAGCCTTCTGCATCCCATCCCGCGCCTCGCGTGGGATGGTGCCTCGCCCTCCCCGCTTCAGCCCGGCCTTGCGCATGCCAGCCAACTACCAGTCGTCTTGAGCTGCGACAACCCATCGTCAGAAAACAAACCGGAATACAAATAGAACCTTGCTATTTCGATAATAAGAATTATTCTCATCAAACCCATCAAGGAGATGAGAACCATGACTTATTTGATCGATGCCTGGCTGGACCGCCCACATCCCTACCTCAGGATCCTGCATCGGGAAACCGGGGAAGTCTGCGCGGTGCTTGAAGAAGAAGCCTTGAGCGAATTACAGGATCAGGGAGACCTGGACATCAACAGCCTGAACTCCAGCGAACCGCTGGTGCTCAAGGAGCTGGTGCGAAACCTGTTCCTGTTCTGCTACGCCCGGGCGTTGCGCCCGACGGGTGATTTTAATGGCAGGTTTCACGGATGAGCACACAAGCCCTGTGGGAGCGAGCCTGCTCGCGATGACGGCGTGTCAGTCACATTACTCTCGACTGACCTACCGCCATCGCGAGCAAGCTCGCTCCCACAAAGGCCTGTTACTGCCTTACAGAACGTCCAGCAGCTCGACGTCGAACACCAGAACGCTGTGCGGCGGGATGCTGCCAACGCCCTGGGCGCCGTAAGCCAGTTCGCTCGGCACGTACAGGCGCCATTTGCTGCCGGTATTCATCAGTTGCAGCGCTTCGGTCCAGCCCGGAATCACGCCGCCCACCGGGAATTCGGCTGGCTGGCCACGATCGTAGGAGCTGTCGAACACGGTGCCGTCGATCAGGGTGCCGTGGTAGTGGGTACGCACCTGGTCCTCACGGGTCGGCTTGGCGCCTTCACCCTGGGTCAGCACTTCAAATTGCAGGCCCGAAGCCAGGGTGGTGATGCCGTCGCGCTTGGCATTTTCAGCCAGGAACGCACGACCTTCGCCCGCAGCGGCTTCGGCTTTGGCGGCGGCTTCGGCTTGCATGATTTCGCGGATGACCTTGAAGCTGGCGGACATTTCTTCCTGGCCCACACGGCTTGGCTTGCCGGCGAAAGCGTCGGTCAGGCCGGCCAGGATCGCGTCCAGGCTGACGCCCGGTGGCGGGTTGTCGCGCAACTGGTCGCCCAGTTGACGGCCGATGCCGTAGCTGACGCGGGTTTCGTCGGTGGACAGGTTAACTTCGGACATGCTGCTGCTCCGCTGTGCGGACGGCTCGGGAATGGCCGTGCGTGACACAGCGCCTCCCGGAGCGCCCGGAACCAAAAGGGCGAGCAGACTAGCACAGATGCCATGACGGATGACGAGCGCTCACGTCAAAGTGCCTCGCCGGAAACGACAACGCCCGCCTGCCTCTCGACAGACAGGCGCTGCGCCACTAGTGCTTGGTCAGCTTGTCCAGGTAGCCCATGGCGAATGCCGACACCACGAAGGTCATGTGGATGATCACGTACCACTTCAGGTGTTCGGGATCGACGTTCTTGGCGTCCATGAAAATGCGCAGCAGGTGAATGGAGGAAATGGCCACGATGGAGGCGGCGACTTTCATCTTCAGCGATGAAGAGTCCATGGTGCCCAGCCAGTTGAGCTTTTCCTTGTCGGAATCGATGTCCAGTTGCGAGACGAAGTTCTCGTAGCCGGAAATCATCACCATCACCAGCAGGCCACCCACCAGTGCCATGTCGATCAATGACAACAGCACCAGGATCAGGTCGGACTCGGCCATGGAAAACACGTTGGGGATGACGTGAAAGACTTCTTGGAAGAATTTCAACGCCAGGGCCAGCAGGCCCAAGGACAACCCGAAGTAGATCGGCGCCAGCAGCCAACGGGAGGCGTACATTGCATTTTCGATAAAGCGTTCCATTGAATCTCACACCGGGGACAGAAAATGGCGGCGAGTATATCAGCCACGACGAGCCCCACAAACGCCAGGGCCGTCCCTGGCCGCTGTCTCCGGTGTCAGGTTGCGGATGCCGGAATCCACTCCTCAATGGGGTGGACGGAACTCGAAGCCGCCGGTACTGCGGCAACGACCGCCATTGATCTCACGTAGCTGGGCCTGCATGTGCAGGCACCAGATCTGCGGGTCGTCGGCCAGTTCATAACCATGCAAGGTCAACGCCTGGACGATAGTGTCGAGGATGGATTCGGCGGCGTTCGGACCGGGAAACGGGCCCTGAGCCTTGAGTGCGGAAGGTTGTTCGCCGGCCATTCCGGCGGCAAAAAGCAGGGTCCACATGCCGGTATCTCCCGCCAACGGACGGATGGCGCATTCGATACGAGTGACAAGACCCAGGCATTGACGGGTGAGGCAAAGGTTGCGCGACATGGCGGCGCCCCTCAGTGATACGGTATTCAGCCCCGGGGAGGCTGTTTCGATCCGATGATGACTCTCGTTATCCTTGAACTGAGGATAGAAGAAAAGTTCCGCTTGCAAGCCAAGCGAGACCAGAATACGCCGAATGGTCATAGTGTGAATATTGACGCCAAGAGCGTGGCATTTTTCACAATAAATGACCGCAAAACCTATTGTGGGAGCGGGCTTGCTCGCGAATGCGTTAAGTCAGTCACATCAATAATGCTGATCCACCGCTTTCGCGAGCAGGCTCGCTCCCACATTCAGTTCATCATCTCTCTCACGCCGGCTTGGTCTCCGCCAAGGCTTCTTGCGCCAGTTCCTTTTCCGCTTCCTTGATGTCGTCCTCGCTGATCATCTCCGCGATCACCCTCAGCCGCTCCACCACGCGGGCGTTGACGCTGCCCTCCGGGAACTCGCCGTTCTCATCCGGCTCGCCGGCGGGTTCACCCACCAGCAGGCTCAGGGCCTCGTCGGCCTGGCGCACGGCATAGACGTGGAACTGCCCCGCCCGGACGGCGGCCAGCACCTTCTCATCGAGCATCAGGGTGGCGACATTGGCCTGGGGAATGATCGCCCCCTGCTCGCCGGTCAGCCCACGGGCTTCACAGAGACGGAAGAAGCCTTCGATCTTCTCGTTGACCCCGCCCACCGCCTGCACTTCACCGAATTGGTTGATCGAACCGGTGATGGCGAAGCACTGCTTCAGCGGTGTCTTCGACAACGCCGAAATAAGCGTGCAAGCCTCGCCCAGGGAGGCGCTGTCGCCGTCGACATAACCGTAGGACTGCTCCAGGGCGATGCTGGCGGAGATCGCCAACGGGAATTCCTGGGCATAGCGGCTGCCCAGGTAACCGGTCAGGATCATCACGCCCTTGGAGTGGATCGGCTGGCCGAGGTTGACCTCCCGCTCGATGTCGACGATACCGCTGCCGCCCGGGTACACCGTGGCGGAGATCCGCGCCGGCACACCGAACGCCGAGTCGCCCACCTCCAGCACCGTCAACCCGTTGCATTTGCCCACGGCCGCGCCGTCGGTATCGATCAGGATGATTCCCGCCAGCATGTCATCGAGGATCCGCGCCGAAACCCGCCCGGTACGGGTGGCCTTGGCCTTGAGGGCGCGCTCGATATGGCCGGCGTCGGTCATTTCGTCACCGGCCAGTTGACGGATGAAATCCGCCTCGCTGACCAGTTGGAACAAGTCGCCGATACGGGCCGACAAGCGTCCCTGGTGTTCGGCCAGGCGCGCACTGTAGGTGGCCAGGCGCGCCACCGCATCGGCGGTCAGCGGTGCCATGCCTTCTTCCGAGGTGCGGGTCTTGAGCAACTGGGCGAACTGCTCGAGGCTCTCGTCGCCCATCGGGATGTCTTCGTCGAAGTCCACCAGCACGCGAAACATTTCCTGGAAGTCCGAGTCCAGGTCCTGCAAGGCGTAGTAGAGCTGGCGGGCACCAATGATCACGACCTTGACCTGCAACGGGATGTGCTGCGGCGTGAGGGTCACCGTGGCCAACCGGCCCAGCTCGCCCAGGGGTGACTCCATTTTCAGTTTGCGCGATTGCAGGGCACGCTTGAGCGCGTCCCACACGAACGGCTCGCCGAGCATTTTTTCCGCTTCGAGGATCAGGAAGCCACCGTTGGCCCGATGCAAGGCACCGGGGCGCAGTTGCCGATACGTGGTGTAGAGCGCGCCCTGGTCGGTGCTGTATTCGATACGCCCGAACAGGTTGTCGTAGGTCGGGTGCGGCTCGAACACCACCGGTGCGCCGCCGCTCGCCGGATGCCCTACTACCAGGCTCGGCGCATATTGCTCCTCCAGCATTTTGCGGGCGATGGCGTCGGTCTTGCTGTCGTCCACCAGTTGCTCGACCACCGTCCGGAGCAGGTTGACCTGCATCGCCTGCAGGTAACCGCAGACCGCCGCGTTCTCCGCGTATTTTTCCGACAGCGGCGCCAACAGCGGTTGCAGGGCCAGGGTGATGGTTTCTTCGTTGAGCTGGCGCAGCTGGTTGCTGGATTCACGCTTCCATTGCGGCAAGCTGGCCAGCTCTTCGTTCAGGCGCTCTTCCAGGCCGGAAATGTCTTCATGGAAACGCTCGCGCTCGGACTCCGGCAACTGGGCGAATTCCGCTTCATCCAGGGCCTTGCCGTCGCTCATCGGGGTGAATGCGATATTGCTGCTGTCACGGTACAGCGCGACATCCTTCTCCAGGGCCAGGCGCTCGATGACATCCAGGGCGCGGTCGTAGCGCTGGTTGAATGCCCGGTCGATGGCGCTTTTTTTCTGCTGGTAGGACGGGTGCTCGAAGACCGCCGGAAAGGTCGACAGCAGGTTGTCGATCAGGCCGTTGATGTCGCTGATGAACGCACCGGCGGTGCCCGATGGCAGCTCCAGGGCCCGGGGTTCGCGAGGCTCATCGAAATTGTTGACGTAGACCCAGTCGGCCGGGGTCTGCAGGCGCTTGCCTTCGGCCTTGAGATAGCGTTTTACGAATGAAAACCGGCCGGTGCCGGGCTCGCCCATGACAAATACGTTGTAACCGGGGCGCGGCATGGCCACGCCGAACTGCAATGCTTCGACCGCACGCTCCTGGCCAAGCACACCGCGGAAGGGCTCCAGATCATTGGTGGTAGAGAAGCTGAACTGTTCAGCGGAAAACGGACGGGTCAGCGCTTCGGGCGCTAGACGCAAGCTGGCAGCAACAGGATCAGGCATCGGGCTTCCTTACATCAGGCGGGGCAGATAACGGCATTCTGGCGCCGCCCGTACCTGACTGGCAAGGAGCGCCTCAGGTCAAAGCATAGTCAACCGGCCAGGCCCGAGCCGAAGTCGAGGCCCGCAACCTCATGACTTGCAGGATAGTTTTTGCAAAATGTCACGGAACCCTCGGATCGTGCCTAAACTCCAAACTGCGCGGCTGGAACAATAACCGGCCCACTGGCACGAGTGGTTGAGGCCACGAAGGCGCCAGACCCTGTCCATTGGTATGCACATAAAGAGAACATAGCTATGAAACGGATTCTTCTCGGTACTCTCTTCACCGCTGTATCCCTCAACGCCATGGCTCAGGCGCCGGGCGGCCCGGATTGCGGGTGGGGCAACATGCTGTTCGAAGGTCAGCGTGGCACCCCGGCTCACTTCCTCGCCTCCACCACCAACGGCACCTCCGGTAACGCCACCTTCGGCATGACCTCCGGCACCAACGGTTGCTCGACCAACGCGGCACTGACCTACGGTGGCAAGTCCTGGCTGTCCATGAATGGCATGATGAACGAGCTGTCCGAAGACATGGCCAAGGGGCAGGGCGAAGCGCTGACCACCTATGCCGTGGTACTGGGTGTGGCGCCGGAAGATCGCGCCCACTTCTCCGCTGTCACCCACGAGCACTTCCAGCAGATCTTCAGCAAGGCTGATGTGACCGCAGAAGATGTGCATACCAATACCCTGGCCGTGCTGAAAAACGATCCTCGTCTGGCCAAGTACGCCACTCAAGCTTAAGCTCGACCTCACTCGCTCCCCTCGGGGGGCGGGTTTTCTTTTTTGGGCCCATCCGGTCTTTATTTTTCGACTTTCCAAGTAGCCGACTATGCTCAAACGCCTTGCCTGGCTGGCGCTCTGTGTGTGCGCCCCATTGTCCGCCGCACCTCATGTCGACCCTCAACGTTTGCAGCAATTGGCCAATGACCGCTTCTGGATTTCCCTGGGCCACTACGAAACCGCCAAGCTCGGTGGCTGGCGCAGCTACGTCAGCGACAGGAAATTCTTCCTCGCACCCGACGGCAACGAACATCCCGACCATGAACTGACCGCCACGCTGCAGGCCCTTTACGGCCCGGCCAGCGCCGGCCAGCAACATGCCCAGTGCGCGTACCCGGCGCGCACGCGCTGGCTCAAGGCACAGCTCAACCTGACCGATCTGCCAGTGGTCGACTGCAGCGAATTCACCCAATGGTTCAAGGACGTCTCCCCTCACAGCGCGGTGATGATTTTTCCGGCCGCTTACCTGAACAGCCCGTCGTCGATGTTCGGCCATACCCTGTTGCGCATCGACCAGGCCGACGTGCAACGGGACAAGACCGCCCTGCTGAGCTACGCGATCAATTTCGGTGCCTACATCGAAGGTTCGGACAACAGCATCATCTACGCCTGGAAGGGCTTGATGGGCGGCTATCCCGGCCTGTTCGCCCTGGTGCCCTATCAGGAAAAACTGTCCGAATACCGTAGCCTGGAGAACCGCGACCTGTGGGAGTACCGCCTCAACCTGAGCCCGGAGGAAACCGAGCGCATGGTCGAGCACGTCTGGGAACTCAAGCAGATCCAGTTCGATTATTTCTTCTTCGATGAAAACTGCTCCTACCGCCTGCTCGAATTGCTGCAAGTGGCCCGTCCCAGCCTGCGCCTGACCGAACAATTCCCGTTGACAGCGATCCCCACCGACACCGTCAAGGCCGTGAAGGAAGCCGGGCTGGTGGAGAGCGTCGAATATCGGCCGTCCCGCGAGCGAGAACTGCTCAGCCGCGCCGAGCCGCTCAGCGCTGACGAACAGCAATGGGTATTGAAGGTCAGCGCCGACCAAAAGCAATTGCAAGCCCCCGAATTCAAGGCGTTGCCCCGCGAACGTCAGGCATTGATCGTTGACGCGGCCTATCGCCTGGAGCGTTACCGCGCCAACGGCCAGGAGCGCGACCCGCAACGCGCCCAGCGCAGTTTCGAACTGTTGCGGGCGATCAACCAGAACCCCGCGCCGGAACTCGATATTCCCCAACCGGGGCTGCCCGAAGACGGCCATGAATCGCGCACCTGGCAGGCCGGCCTCGGCACCCGAGGTGACCGGGCGTTCGGCGAATACGGCTTGCGCATGGCTTATCACGACCTCAATGACAATGGCGAAAGCTTCCCGTTGGGGGCGCAGATTGAAATCCTGCAATTGAAGCTGCGCCAGTACGAAGGTAACGACTGGCAGGTGCAGCGACTGGACCTGGCGACCATCCGCTCCCTGACGCCACGCAATGAGTTGCTGCAACCGCTGTCCTGGCAGGTCACCGGGGGCCTGGAACGGGTGCCTGGCAAGCACGACGATGAAACCCTGGTCAGCCACGTCAATGGCGGTGCGGGCGGCACCTGGGCGCTGGGTGAGGACGTATTGGGGTTTGCCCTGGGCACGGTGCGAGTGGAACACAACAACGACTTCGCCCAATTCATCGCCCCGGCCACCGGGTTCAACAGTGGCGTATTGTGGAAAAACCCGCTGGGCAATCTGAGCCTGGAAGCCAAGGGCGACTATTTCGTCAACGGTGAGGTGCGTCGTAGCCTGAGCCTGAACCAACAGTGGGAACTGTCCCGCAACCTCGGCCTGCGCCTGAGTGCCCAGCGGCAGTTCAGCCACCTGGCCTCGCCGGAGAACGAGGTGATGCTTGAGGTGAAGTGGTATCACTATTGATCAGGCAAGGCCCCCACCTGCAACACGGAGAACAGATTAATCACAGCCGTTTCACACCCGCCTGACGAATCCGCTTCTAGACTTCCTGTATATGGGCATGCGGCAGGAAGGCAGGAAATGAGGCGCGCGGTAGCGGTACTGGCAGTATTGATGTTGCTTGGCGGCTGTGAGACCACCCATGAGGACCTGATTGCCCGAGGTTATCCGCCGGCGTTCGCCGACGGCTTCGATGACGGCTGCAGCAGTGGCCGGCAAGCCGCTGGCGCAATCACCGGCCAGTTCAGGAAAGACGTGCCGCGCTATCTCAAGGATCCGCGCTACGCCGAAGGCTGGAGCGACGGCTTCCGGCAATGCCAGGCCATGCGGGAAAGTGAAGACCGGGACGCCTACCGCGACCGTCATTGGGATGAGCGCGAACGGGCCTGGCAGCAGGAAAAGGATCGCGACGCCGCTCGGGCCTATCGTTCGCAGTGAGTCGCGTATAGACATCCGTCGAAACCAAAAGCCTGCGACCATGGCCCAAACTCCAATAGAGGAGAACACCATGAGTCGTGCCTTCGTCAACGAAGACAGCGCCGCGGCCCAGGCCGATCAACCGGTCGAACGCCAGGTCAGCGCGCAACCCAACTACGTCACGCCCGCCGGGTTCGCCCAGTTGCAGACCCGGGTCGCCGAATTGCAAGCGCTGCACAGCCAGCAGGCTGCCCGCAAAGACCTGGCGGACAAACAGCGTCTCGCGGACCTGGAACGGGACCTGCGCTATTTCAACCAGCGCCTGCAAAGCGCACAGGTCGTTACGCCAACCTCAACGGATCAGGTGCGGATCGGACATTGGGTGACCTTTGTCGATGAGCATGACCATGAGCAGCGCGTGCAGTTGGTAGGTGAAGACCAGGCTGATGCGGCCAGTGGGCTGATCAATTGGGGCTCGCCGCTGGGGCGGGCGTTACTGGGAAGCAAGGTAGGGGATGAGGTGGTCTGGAAACGGCCAGTGGGGGATATGGCGATTGAGGTGGTGGCGATAGAACCGGGGTGATTCTGCTGGTCTTATCGCCAGCCAGCACACAATGGTTGCCCTGTCAGGAAACCACTGTGGGAGCGAGCCCTGCTCGCGATGGCGGTGAGTCAGGCAACATGAATGTTGATTGATCCGACGCTATCGCGAGCAGGGCTCGCTCCCACAGGTTTTGTGGCTTACCGGCAGATGGAATCAGGCCAGTTTCTTGTGCCGTACCCGATGCGGCTGGGCAGCGGCTTCGCCGAGGCGCTTCTTGCGATCGGCTTCGTACTCGGTGTAGTTGCCTTCGAAGAACACCGCTTGGGAATCGTCTTCGTACGCCAGGATGTGGGTCGCCACGCGGTCGAGGAACCACCGATCGTGGGAGATCACAATGGCGGCGCCCGGGAAGTCCAGCAGGGCTTCTTCCAGGGAACGCAGGGTTTCGACGTCGAGGTCGTTGGACGGTTCGTCGAGCAGCAGGACGTTGCCACCCTCCTTCAAGGTCAGCGCCAGGTGCAGGCGACCGCGCTCACCACCGGACAGGTCCTTGACGAACTTCTGCTGGTCGCCGCCCTTGAAGTTGAAGCGGCCCACGTAGGTGCGCGACGGGATCTCGTAGTTGCCGATGCGGATCTGGTCGGAACCGTCGGAGATCTGCTGGAACACCGTCTTGCTGCCGTCCAGGTCTTCGCGGCTCTGGTCGACGCATGCCAGCTGCACGGTTTCGCCGACTTCGATGGTGCCCGAATCCGGTGTTTCCTTGCCCATCAGCATACGGAACAACGTGGATTTACCCGCGCCGTTACCACCGATCACACCGACAATGGCACCTTTAGGCATGGAGAACGACAGGTTGTCGATCAGCACGCGGTCGCCATAGCCCTTGGTGACGTTCTTGAATTCGATGACCTTGTCACCCAGGCGCGGACCGGCCGGGATGTAGATCTCGTTGGTTTCGCTGCGCTTCTGGAATTCCTGGGACTGCATTTCCTCGAAGCGTTGCAGACGGGCCTTGGATTTGGACTGGCGGGCCTTGGCGCCTTTGCGTACCCATTCCAGTTCTTCCTTCATGGCCTTTTCATGAGCCGACTGCTGCTTGGATTCCTGGGCCAGACGATCGGACTTGGCTTCCAGCCAGCCCGAATAGTTGCCCTCGTACGGAATGCCCGCGCCGCGGTCGAGTTCCAGGATCCAGCCGGCGACGTTGTCCAGGAAGTAACGGTCGTGGGTAATCGCCACGACGGTGCCCGGGAAATCGTGCAGGAAATGTTCGAGCCAGGCGACGGAATCGGCGTCCAGGTGGTTGGTCGGTTCGTCGAGCAGCAACATGTCCGGGGCGGACAACAACAGGCGGCACAGGGCAACACGGCGTTTTTCACCGCCGGACAGGTGTTCGACCTTCGCTTCCCAGGCCGGCAGGCGCAGGGCATCGGCAGCGACTTCCAACTGGCGCTCCAGGTTATGGCCATCGCTGGCCTGCAGGATCGCTTCGAGCTTGGCCTGTTCGGCGGCCAGCTTGTCGAAGTCGGCATCCGGGTCAGCGTAGGCGGCATAGACCTCGTCCAGGCGCGCCTGGGCGTCCTTGATCACGCTGACCGCTTCCTCGACCACTTCACGCACGGTCTTGGTCGGATCCAGTTGAGGCTCCTGGGGCAGGTAGCCGATGTTCAGGTCTGGCATTGGACGGGCTTCGCCGTCGAATTCGGTATCGACGCCAGCCATGATCTTCAGCAGCGTGGACTTACCCGAACCGTTGAGGCCCAGCACGCCGATCTTGGCGCCGGGGAAGAATGAGAGCGAAATGTTTTTCAGGATTTCCCGCTTCGGCGGAACAACTTTGCTCAGCCGATGCATGGTGAAGACGTATTGAGCCATGGTGAACCTAGCGTCTGTGACAGGTGAAAAGAACGAACCAGGCCATGCACAGCGCCGGCAGTTGACGGTCATCAATGCCTGCGGGGCAGCTAAAGCCTGGGGATCTGGAGCTGGAACGCTCTTGTTTGACCGGCAAAGCTACCTCAACCGTCCGTCAAGGTCCAGCCACCAGGGACTGGCACTTTGCCACAACTCAAGGCATGCTAGCCGCCCTTCGGGCGTCCGGCTTATAGTGCGTGTCGCGCCAGTCCAGCAAACCGCAGGATTACAGCTTGTCCAACGTCACGCCGACCCTGTCCCCACGCGCACCGGATACCGTGCCCGGCTCGCCCCTGCGCGGGACATTGAAGGGCGCGCTGGCCACGCTCGTGCTGCTGTTGCTCGGATTGCTCTTCTGGCAATTGCTCGATCAACTGCGCGTCACCCAGCAGCAACAGCGCCAGTACACCATCGACTACACCGCCGACCTGGCCGCGCAAGTCAGCCTGAACATGGCCCTGAACGCGCAAATCGCCCTCAACCTGCTACCGATCGTCGAACAACCGCAGACAGCCGACGAACAGCAGGTCCTGTTGCACAAACTTCAGCAATCGCTGCCCCAGCTACGCAGCCTGGCATTGCTGAGTCCGTCCGGCATGGTGCTCAGCGACACCGACCCCGACAGCCACGACGCCGGCTACCTCAGCGAGCTGGTGCACCGCAGTCACAACCAGGCGCATTACTTCAGTAACGCCGACGACGGCTCCGTGGTGCATCTGTTGTTGCATCAGGCCAGCGGCAGTACCCGCGGCTACTGGGCCTTGCGCTTGACCCCGAATTTCTTCTCCACGCTGATCAAACAGGTCGATACCGGGTTGCGCCCACTGTGGGTGGTGGAGAACCGCCTCAACCAGCAAATCGTCAGCCGTGACGAAAGCCTGCCGTCGATCAGCCCCTCGCACCTGTCGTCGGACGATCTGGATAACACCGTGCTGACCGTGCCCCTGAGCAGCAGCGACTGGCAACTGCGGGGGCTGTTCGACCGGCGCCAAGTGCTCGAGCAACTGCTGCCGGCGTTCATCGGCAAGTGCCTGCTGGGCCTGGCGTTTTCGATGCTGCCGGTGATCGCACTGCTGAACATGCGTCGACGCCAGCGGCAGCTGCATGAAGGTCGTCGGCGCTATCAGGACATTTTCGAAGGCACCGGCGTGGCCCTGTGCGTACTCGACCTTTCCAGCCTCAAATCATTCTTTGCCCGGGCCGGCCTGCACAATGGCGATCAATTGCGGGCGTGGATAAAAGTCCCGCACCAGCTCGAGCAACTGCAACAGGAAGTGCGCATCACCGAAGTCAACCAGATGGCGTTGCAACTGCTCAACGTCAACTCTTGCGAACAGGCCTGGCAGTTGCTGGTAGGCAAGGGGCCGCAGGACAACAATCCGGTGGGCCCGCAACTGCTCGAAACCCTGCTTGACCAGCACAAGCAGCTGGAACTGGAAATCAAGCTCCAGGATGCCCACGGCCGTGACCAGCATCTCTGGCTGGTACTGCGCCTGCCGGAAAAACAGAACGACTACAACGCCGTTATCCTGAGCATCAACGACATCACCAGCCGCAAGCTGATCGAGCTCTCGCTGCTCGAGCGCGAAGGTTTCTGGTCCGACGTGGTCCGCACCGTGCCAGATCATCTCTACGTGCAGGACGTCATCAGCCAGCGGATGATCTTCAGCAACCACCACCTGGGCCAGACCCTGGGGTACGACCGCACCGAACTGCACCAGATGGGTGAATACTTCTGGGAAATCCTGCTGCACAGCGACGACGCCGACCACTATCACACGCTGCGCCAGGAACAACGACGGGGCGGGTATGCGCACCTGTTGCAATGCCAACTGCGCTTCCGCCATCGCGACGGCAAATGGCGACGCTTCGACATCCGCGAGCAGGCCCTGGCCCGGGACCGGCACGACCAGGTGACGCGGATCATCGGTGTGGCCAAGGATGTCACCGAACAGATCGAGGCCAGCGAGTCGCTGCGCGACAGTGAACAGCGCTACCGGATGCTCGCCGAGAGCATCAGCGACGTGATTTTCTCCACCGACAGCAAGCTTTCGCTCAACTACGTCAGCCCGTCGGTGCAAGCGGTACTGGGCTACAACGCCGACTGGATCTTCCAGAACGGCTGGCAGTCGACCATCGCCAATCCGCAGCAGTTGACCGGGATCTATACCCTGATGGACCGGGTCAGCAAGGCCCTCGACAAACCCGGGCAGTTGGCCGAGCTGCGCAACCAGATGCAAACCCAATTGTTCCTGTTCGACTGCCTGCGTGCCGACGGACGCAAGATCCCCATCGAACTGCGGTTGGTACTGGTCTGGGATGATGCCGGCGGGTTCGAAGGCGTGCTGGGTGTCGGCCGCGACATCAGCCAGCAACGGCGTGCTGAAAAAGACCTGCGCATGGCCGCCACGGTATTCGAGCATTCGACCTCGGCGATTCTGATCACCGACCCGGCCGGTTACATTGTCCAGGCCAACGAAGCCTTCAGCCGGGTCAGTGGCTACGCGGTGTCCCAGGTGCTGGACCAGTTGCCGAACATGCTGACCGTGGACGAGCAGCAGGAAGCCCACCTGCGCTACGTGCTCAAGCAACTGCAACAGCACAGCACCTGGGAAGGCGAGGTCTGGCTCAAACGGCGTAACGGCGAGCATTACCCGGCCTGGGTCGGCATCACGGCGGTGCTGGACGATGAAGGCGACCTGGCCAGCTACGTGTGCTTTTTCAGCGACATCAGCGAGCGCAAGGCCAGCGAGCAGCGCATCCATCGCCTGGCCTATTACGACGCCCTCACCCACCTGCCCAACCGCACGCTGTTCCAGGATCGCCTGCACACCGCGCTGCAATCGGCCGAGCGGCAGAAGAACTGGGTCGTGCTGATGTTCCTCGACCTGGACCGGTTCAAACCGATCAACGACTCCCTGGGCCATGCCGCCGGCGACCGGATGCTCAAGGACATGGCCACACGGCTGCTCGGCTGCGTCACCGACGACGACACCGTGGCGCGCATGGGCGGCGACGAGTTCACCCTGCTGCTGGAGCCGCGTTCCAGCCGGGAAACGGCGCTGAACCGGGCCATCAACGTGGCGGAGCAGATCCTCGCCAGCCTGGTCCGGCCATTCGTGCTCGAAGGCCGGGAGTTCTTCGTCACCGCCAGTATCGGCATCGCCTTGAGTCCCCAGGATGGCAACGAACTGAGCCAACTGATGAAAAACGCCGACACGGCGATGTATCACGCCAAGGAGCGCGGCAAGAACAACTTCCAGTTCTATCAGGCCGACATGAACGCCAGCGCCCTGGAGCGACTGGAACTGGAAAGCGACCTGCGCCACGCCCTCGAACAGAACGAGTTCGTGCTGTATTACCAGCCGCAATTCAGTGGCGATGGCAAACGTTTGACCGGTGCCGAGGCCCTGCTGCGCTGGCGTCATCCGCGACGTGGGCTGGTGCCGCCGGGGGACTTCATCCCGGTGCTCGAAGAACTGGGCCTGGTGGTGGACGTCGGCGACTGGGTCATCGACGAAGCCTGTCGGCAGCTCAAGACCTGGCACCAGGCCAAGGTCCGGGTGCCGAAAGTCTCGGTCAACATTTCGGCCCGGCAGTTCTCCGATGGCCAATTGGGTACGCGAATCGCCAATACCCTGCGCAGCACCGGCCTGTCACCGGCCTGCCTGGAGCTGGAGTTGACGGAAAGTATCCTGATGCGCGAAGTCAGCGAGGCGATGCAGATCCTGGCCGGGTTGAAGAACCTGGGCCTGAGCATCGCCGTGGATGACTTCGGCACCGGCTATTCGTCGCTCAACTACCTCAAGCAATTCCCCATCGATGTGCTGAAGATCGACCGCACCTTCGTCGACGGCCTGCCGTCCGGCGAACAGGACGCGCAGATCGCCCGGGCGATCATCGCCATGGCCCACAGCCTCAACCTGGCCGTGATCGCCGAAGGCGTCGAGACTCACGAACAACTCGACTTCCTGCGCGAACACGGCTGCGACGAAGTCCAGGGCTACCTGTTCGGTCGCCCGATGCCGGCCCACCGGTTCGAAGCGCAGTTCAGCAATGATGCGCTGTTCATGCTCGACTGAGGCTTTATAGCGCCTGGGCGGGCCTCATCGCGAGCAGGCTCGCTCCCACAGGGGAAACGCTTTGCAAATGGGGGAGCGAGCCTGCTCGCGATGAGGCCGCCGGGTTCTGGGTGAATCCCATTCGTCCACCACATGACGTCCTTTCATATCCCTTCCAAAACCGGTTGGGGTAGAATGCCTCCCTTTTCTGCCCCCGATCCTTGAGGACCGCCATGTTCAGCCGTGATTTGACTATTGCCAAGTACGACGCCGATCTCTTTGCCGCCATGGAGCAAGAAGCTCAGCGCCAGGAAGAGCACATTGAGCTGATCGCTTCGGAAAACTACACCAGCCCAGCGGTGATGGAAGCTCAAGGCTCGGTACTGACCAACAAGTACGCCGAAGGCTACCCGGGCAAGCGCTACTACGGCGGTTGCGAATACGTCGACGTGGTCGAGCAACTGGCCATCGACCGCGCCAAGGAACTGTTCGGCGCCGATTACGCCAACGTTCAGCCCCACGCCGGTTCCCAGGCCAACGCCGCCGTCTACCTGGCGCTGCTGTCGGCTGGCGATACCATCCTGGGCATGAGCCTGGCCCACGGCGGTCACCTGACCCACGGTGCCAGCGTTTCGTCCTCCGGCAAGCTGTACAACGCCATCCAGTACGGCATCGACGGCAATGGCCTGATCGACTACGACGAAGTCGAGCGCCTGGCCCTCGAGCACAAGCCGAAAATGATCGTGGCCGGTTTCTCCGCCTACTCCCAGGTCCTCGATTTCCCACGCTTCCGCGCCATCGCCGACAAGGTCGGTGCCTACCTGTTCGTGGACATGGCCCACGTCGCCGGCCTGGTCGCCGCTGGCGTCTACCCGAACCCGGTGCCATTCGCCGATGTGGTCACCACCACCACCCACAAGACCCTGCGCGGTCCACGTGGCGGCCTGATCCTGGCCCGTGCCAACGCCGACATCGAGAAGAAGCTGAACTCTGCCGTGTTCCCGGGCGCCCAGGGTGGCCCGCTGGAACACGTCATCGCCGCCAAGGCGATCTGCTTCAAGGAAGCCCTGCAACCTGAGTTCAAGGCTTACCAGCAGCAGGTGGTGAAAAACGCCAAGGCCATGGCCGGCGTGTTCATCGAACGTGGCTTCGACGTGGTGTCCGGCGGTACCGAGAACCACCTGTTCCTGCTGTCGCTGATCAAGCAGGACATCTCCGGCAAAGACGCCGACGCAGCGCTGGGCAAGGCATTCATCACCGTGAACAAGAACTCGGTGCCGAATGACCCACGCTCCCCGTTCGTTACCTCCGGCCTGCGCTTCGGCACCCCGGCCGTGACCACTCGTGGCTTCAAGGAAGCCGAGTGCAAGGAACTGGCCGGCTGGATCTGCGACATCCTGGCTGACCTGAACAACGAAGCGGTCATCGACGCCGTTCGTGAGAAGGTCAAGGCAATCTGCAAGAAGCTGCCGGTGTACGGCGCTTAATCAGCCCGTTCAGTTATAGCGAAAGGCCCACATCGAAAGATGTGGGCCTTTTTATTTGCGCATCAAAATACAAGATCCGGCCAGTACATACTTCAATCTTTGAAACACACCCCTCCACACAAAAAACCGGGAACCCCCTAACATCGATTTCATCATTCACGACAATCAATAACGGCCAACAAAGGATGCAATCTCTACATGGACAGTAAACTCTCTTTTACCGCTGCGATCAGCCTGCCTGACAAGAGCGTTAATTTGCTTGGAGTGCTGCATGGAAAACCGGCACTGGCGAGCATTACCGCGTTCAGCGGCGGCTTTTTCAGCGGCAAGGCGCACACCTATGATCACTCCAGCTTGCTGGGCATGCAGACCAAAGCCAAAGAAGGTCTGCCGCAGCCACTGAAGTTGCACTTTCGTCACACGGCCGATGGCTACATCCTGTCGATAAAAAACCAAGGCGAACACTACGATAACTTCATCGGCAAAAGCTGGCTTGAAGTATTAGGCGCGCAAAAAACGGGTACCCCCTCCATCTTCACGTTAATTGATCACAAGAACAGAGCGATTACGCTGGAGAACATAACGGCCAAACACGCCCCGCTGTCGCTCAGAACGAAAAACAATAAGTATGTAGGTGGCTTACGGACCCGGGGTTCGCCTTTTGTTTATCTGGCAGAAACGAATGAACGCTCAAAGTTGACCTTTCTATTCAGCATCCTCTGAGCAGGAATGCTCGAGCATCTTCAACCAGCTTGGATCTGCGCGCCGCTGTGGTGGGGGCTTTCCCTTCGCCACAGGCGCGCTGCTATTTTTTTGGGACTAGAAAGGCTCAAGAACAAGGCTTTATCCCAACTGGTAAGACCGGTAAAGCCAAATATCAAAAAATCACCTTGCGAATTCCCAAAAACAGCGCCTAGACTGCGCCTGCACTGGACAAACCGGTAAGACCACAATAATGAAGTCCCAACGCCTGCCCCTATGCCGGCGAACAAGGACACCGAACCAGGAATCCCTCCCATGCTCAGATGGTGCTCGCGTTCGATCTTCCTTCAAGTTGTCCTCGGATTGGTGCTCGGCATCGTCTGCGGACTGACCCTTCCCGAATATTCCGCACAGCTCAAACCCCTCGGCGACGGCTTTATCAAGCTGATCAAAATGCTCATCGGCCTGATCGTGTTCTGCGTGGTGGTCAGTGGTATTTCCGGCGCAGGCGACCTCAAGAAGGTCGGACGCATCGGCCTCAAGTCAGTCATCTACTTTGAAGTGCTGACCACCATCGCCCTGGTGATTGGCCTGGTGCTGGCCTTCAGCACCGGCATCGGCAGTGGCGCGAACATTCACCTGGAACAGTACTCCAGCGCAGACGTGGGTGACATCGCCCAACGCGGCCAGCACCTGGTAACCACCACGCAGTTCCTGATGAACCTGATCCCCACTTCGGTGCTCGGGGCCTTCGCGGATAACAACATCCTGCAGGTGCTGTTGTTCTCGGTCCTGTTCGGCAGTGCGCTGAACCTGGTGGGGGACGCAGCCTCCGGCATCTCCCGGTTGATCAACGAACTCAGCCACGTGATCTTCCGCATCATGGGCATGGTCGTGCGCCTGGCCCCCATTGGCGTCTTTGGCGCCATTGCCTTCACCACCAGCAAGTATGGGCTGGACTCGCTGCAACACCTGGGCAGCCTCGTCGGTCTGTTCTACCTGACCTGCATCGCCTTCGTCGCCCTGGTGCTGGGCCTGGTGATGCGATCGTCGGGCCTGCCGATGTTGCCGTTCCTCAAATACCTGCGCGAAGAGCTGCTCATCGTGCTCGGCACTGCCTCCTCCGACGCCGTGCTGCCGCAGGTCATGCGCAAGCTCGAGCACCTCGGGATCGGCAGTTCCACCGTGGGGCTGGTCATCCCGACCGGTTACTCGTTCAATCTGGACGGTTTCTCGATCTACCTGACCCTGGCCATCGTCTTCATCGCCAACGCCACCGGTACGCCCCTGGCCATGACTGACCTGCTGACCATCCTGCTGGTGTCACTGATCACGTCCAAGGGTGCCCATGGGATTCCCGGCTCGGCATTGGTGATCCTCGCCGCCACGCTGACGGCGATCCCGGCGATTCCGGTGGTCGGCCTGGTGCTGGTGCTGGCGGTCGACTGGTTCATGGGCATAGGTCGCGCCCTGACTAACCTGATCGGCAACTGCGTGGCAACGGTTGCCATCGCCCGTTGGGAAAAAGACATCGATGTCCCGCGTGCGCGCAAGGTACTGTCCGGCCAACAGGGCTATACCTTTCAACCGAGAAAACCGGTGGGCAACGCCCATCAGCAGCAATTCTGAAAGACCGCAATGCCGGCTCCCGAGCCGGCATTGCCTGATTGATTTTTGAAGGAGCATCGTGTGATCAGTTCATCAACCGTCGTCAATTCCGTGGTGGAGAAACTACGCGCGGCCCTGGCCCGGGGCCAATGGCGCTCGGGCGACATGCTGCCGGGCCAGCGGGAGCTGGCCGAACAGCTGGGCATCAGCCGGCCAAGCCTGCGCGAAGCGGTCATCGTGCTGGAAACCCTCGGGCTTGTGCGCTCGATGCCCGGCAAAGGCGTGGTGGTGCTGGAGACCAACGCCAGCGATATCCACGAAGGCAGCGCGATAGCCGGTGCGAGCCTGGAAGACGTGCTGCAACTGCGCTACACCCTGGAACCCTTCATCGTCGGGCTGGTAGCCCAGTCCATCAGCAGCAAGGAAGTCGGACAGTTGCGCCTGACCCTCATGGACATGCGCGAAGCCCTGGAAGCCAATGATAACGATGCCTGCGCCAGCGCCTACATCGCGTTCCACGAGGAGCTGTTTGCCCTGACGTCCAACCCGATCTTCCACAGTGTGGTGCAGCAGACCAGCAATGCCCTCAAGCAAAGTGCCGATGTGTTGCGCAATTCGCCCGAGCATCTGGCCGAACGACTGGAAGAGAACGAAGCCGTGGTACGCGCCATTCGTGGCAAGAACAGCGCCCAGGCCAGTGCGGAAATGCGCCGGCATATCCTCAGGGAGGGCCAGCGCATGGGCATCGAATTGAATATTCCGGACGACAACCTCGGTACCTGAGCCTCGTCTTGCGGAGACCGCCATGAACAACGCCATGTCCCATCAGCATCAACGCAATGTACTTGCGGCCCTGCCACTGCCCGGCGCTATCGGCAAGCCGTCGGTGGACGATATCTACCCGCGGATCTTCGACGCCATCCTCGAGCAGCGCATTGCGCCCGCCAGCCGTTTCACCGAGGAAGGCCTCGGGGATGTGTTCGGCGTCAGCCGCAGCATCATTCGTCGTGTATTGGCGCGCCTGTCTCACCAACAAGTGGTGATCCTGCGTCCCAACCATCGGCCGCAAGTCGCGGCACCGGACCTGGAGCAGACCCGACAGATCCTTCATGCCCGCCGGCTGACCGAACAGACATTGGTGCACCTGGCCTGCAAGGCTCCAAAACCCAGGGACCTGGAGCATCTGCGCGACCTGGTGGCGCAGGAGCAGCAGTGCCTGGAGCGCGGTGAGCGTGGCCCGGCGATACGCCTTTCCGGCGAGTTTCACCTGCACCTCGCCTCCATGGCCGGCAACGCACCGTTGGCGCGGTTTCTTGGCAGCCTGGTGCCCTTGACCTCGCTGGCCCTGGCCCGGCACGAGATCAAGTCTCGCCGGCATTGTGCCTGGCAGGAGCATCTGGCGATCGTGGACGCCGTGGAAAACGGCAACAGAGAGGAAGCGGTGCGCCTGATGGATGAGCACCTGGACCATCTTGAGCAAAAGCTGCTGATGGCCGCAGGCACGGCGGCGTCAAAATAAAGCGGCCTCGAATCCCGCGCGGATCTTCTCCTCGGGCAGCTCGTCGGCGATGAACACAATCACGCTTTCCCGGGCCTCATCGGGGGCCCATTCAGTGTCCCAATCGAAGCCGTACAACTTGAGAACACCCTGGAACACCAATCGCCGGGGTTCACCGGCGATGTTCAGCACACCCTTGTAGCGCAGCAACTGTTTGCCGTGGTCTTCCAGCAACTGGTTCATGAACTCGCTGAGCTTGTCGATATCCAGCGGCTTATCGGTACGCAATACCAGACTGCTGATGCGATCGCCCATAGCGGCCTTGGCGACTGGGCGCAGGCTGAACCCCGCGCCCAGGTCCGCATTGAGGTTGAAGCCGCGGATGTCGAGCAGTTCGGCCAGATCGATCTTGCCATGCTCCACGATCCGGATGGGCGCCCGCCGGTTGATGCGGGTCAAGCGCTCACCAAGTGCCTCGACATGGGCCGCGTCCACCAGGTCGGTCTTGCTCACCAGAAGGCGATCGGCAAATCCGACCTGGGCCTGGGCGATGGCTTGGGTCAGGTGGACCTCGGCGTGAGCGGCGTCCACCAAGGTCAGGATGCCGTCGAGAATGTAGCGCTCGCGCAACTCCTCATCGATGAAAAAGGTCTGCGCCACCGGGGCCGGATCGGCCAGGCCGGTGCACTCGATCACCAGGCGGTCGAAGGCGATGTCACCGCTGTCCAGCCGTTCGAGCAGCAGATACAGGGCCTTGGTCAGATCGGTGTGAATGGTGCAGCACACGCAGCCGTTGGCCAGGGTCATGACCTGCACCGGCTCGTCACCCAGCAGCTGAGTGTCGATGCCCGCGTCACTGAATTCATTCTCGATCACGGCTATCTTCAGGCCGTGCTCGGCCTTGAGCAGATGGCGCAGCAACGTGGTCTTGCCAGCACCGAGGAAGCCGCTGAGGATCGTCACAGGAATGGGAGAGGACAAACAGAATCTCCTTGATGCGGATTTTTTGGGAGAGCGAGCTTGCTCGCGATAGCAGTGGGTCAGTCACTATGAGGTCGGCTGATAGTACGCCATCGCGAGCAGACTCGCTTCCATAGGGAATCGGTGGTGGACACAGAACCTGAGGTTGCCCAAAAACAACTGTGGGAGCGAGGCTTGCCCGCGATGCAGGCGCCTCGGTCTACAGCAATACCGAGGCGATGCTATCGCGGGCAAGCCTTGCTCCCACAAGCTTGCTCCCACAGGGGATTTACCTCAGGGCTGCCGGGTCAACAGCACTTCGGCCCACCCTTGCCACCGTAACGGGCCTCCTGGCGTTCGCGGAAGAACGCCTCGTAGTCCATCACCGGTTTGTCCGGGTGCTTGGTTTGCATGT
>NZ_NOIN01000017.1 GCF_014596565.1 Pseudomonas sp. PSB18
TCGGCACACCGTTGCCTGCCTGACCGAGGCTGGTGCCCGGCGCACTGACGACGATGCCGTCGGCCTGAGCCCACATCGGTTGCCAGAACATGACGTTGGCCAACAGGAACGCCAGGCCGCGCTTGGGTATGCCGCAGAACAGGTCGCGGGTTTTCAGGGCCGCAGAAGGTTGGCGGGCCAGCAAGGCGTATTGGCGGTCGTCCATGATCAGGTCTCGTTGCAGCAATTTTAAAAGGAGTACGCCCGGCACTTCGCGCTCGGTCAGGGCGTCCGAGCCTTCCAGATTTGGGGGGGCGAAGGGGGGGGTGGCCATCAAAATAGTGGCGCAATGGTAAAGAGCCATCATTTTGGCGTCAACTTTGTTTAGTCAGAAGAGAGGGACTTCGTCGAAAAGCCTGCTTTCGCAAGCCAGCCAGTCCCCCCTGTGGGAGCGAGCCTGCTCGCGATGACGACGGCTGCACATTCGACATCAATGCAAGCTGATCCAGCGCTATCGCGAGCGGGCTCGCTCCCACAAGGGATAGGGGTGTACTCGGGCTTTTTGAATACCCTCGCCTGAATCAGTTACCTCGCTAACGCCGGTCACCATCCCGTAACAAATTGTGAATAGCATTTTCATTGGTACTCACAACCCGACCCTTCCGCCATGCCGGCAGCAGTACATCCACCACGAGCAGCTTGATTGCAGTGGCAAAGAGAGCCGGAACTGCGTTTCTTCCATGAACCGGATGTCATCATGACCACCCCGACCCTCGTCTCAGATTCGATAAGCTCCATCTCAAGGCCGCAGCTCAACCGCAAACCGAGCATGCTGACCCTGATCGTATTTTTCGCGGTGTTGGCCACCGGACTGTTGTTCACCGCCTACAGCCTGGTGCGTGACATGGGCGAATTCGGCACCGTGGTCACCACCTGGACGCCGTTCCTGCTGCTGGGCGTGGCGCTGTTGATTGCGCTGGGTTTCGAGTTCGTCAACGGTTTCCACGACACCGCCAACGCCGTGGCGACGGTGATCTACACCAACTCCATGGCGCCGAACGTCGCGGTGGCGTGGTCGGGGTTCTTCAATTTTCTCGGGGTGCTGTTGTCCAGCGGTGCGGTGGCCTTCGGCATCATCGCCTTGCTGCCGGTGGAGTTGATTCTGCAAGTCGGTTCATCGGCCGGTTTCGCGATGATCTTCGCCCTGCTGATCGCCGCGATCCTGTGGAACCTCGGCACCTGGTGGCTGGGCCTGCCGGCGTCGTCCTCGCACACCTTGATCGGCTCGATCATCGGCGTCGGCGTGGCCAATGCCCTGATGCACGGCCGTGACGGCACCAGCGGGGTGGACTGGGCCCAGGCGGCCAAAGTCGGCTACGCCTTGCTGCTCTCGCCCCTGGTGGGTTTCGGCTGTGCCGCGCTGCTGTTGCTGGCGCTGCGAGCCTTCGTCAAGAACCGCGCCCTGTACAAGGCACCGGAAGGCAACACCCCGCCACCGTGGTGGATTCGCGGCATGCTGATCGCCACCTGCACCGGCGTGTCGTTTGCCCATGGCTCCAACGACGGCCAGAAAGGCATGGGGCTGATCATGTTGATCCTGGTGGGAACATTGCCGATGGCCTATGCGTTGAACCGCACCATGCCTGCCGATCAAGCCTTGCAGTTCGCCGCCGTGGCCGAAGTCACTCAGCAAGCCCTGGTCAAAAGCGCACCGCAACCGGCACCGGCAGATCCCCGGGCGATCCTCTCCGATTTCGTTCGCAGCAAGGAAGCCACGCCGCAACTGGTGCCAGCCCTCGCCGCCCTCACCGGCGCCATCGGGGCCGAGGTCAAGGGCTACGGCTCATTGGCCAAAGTGCCCGCCGAAGCCGTGGGGAACGTGCGTAACGACATGTACCTGACCAGCGAAACCATCCGCCTGATGGACAAGAACAAAGTCGGCCACTTCGACGCCGATACCAGCGGCAAGCTGCAATTGTTCAAGCAGCAGATCGACAACTCCACGCGGTTCATTCCGCTGTGGGTGAAGATCGCGGTAGCCATCGCCCTTGGCCTCGGCACCATGGTCGGCTGGAAGCGGATCGTGGTGACGGTGGGCGAAAAGATCGGCAAGACCCACCTCACCTACGCCCAGGGCGCCTCGGCGGAAACCGTCGCGATGCTGACCATCGGCGCTGCCGACATGTTCGGCTTGCCGGTGTCCACCACCCATGTTCTGTCTTCGGGGGTGGCCGGGACTATGGTCGCCAATGGCTCGGGCTTGCAGATGCGCACGATCCGCAACCTGCTGATGGCCTGGGTATTGACGTTGCCGGCGGCGATTCTGTTGTCGGGCAGTCTTTATTGGTTGTTGACCCAATTGTTCTGACGTACCCGACCTGATCTGTGGGAGCCGAGCTTGCTCGCGATAGCGGTGTGTCAGTCAACGACCTTGGCGGCTGATCCACCGCTATCGCGAGCAAGCTCGGCTCCCACAAGTGTTTTGCATCGACACATAATCAATCCGCCACAAATCCCTGCGCAAACGTCTCCCGCAGCCAGGCCGTAAACACACTCACCGCTCGTGGCACATGGGCGGAGTAAGGGCGAATGGCAAACAAGTGGGAAGCGAAAGCTCCGGTCGACTCCCATTCGGGCATCACCTCGACGAGCTTGCCGTCACGCAGCGCGGCTTGCGCGCTGAAGTCCGGCAGCAAGGCGATCCCCAATCCGCAGAGTGCCGCCTCGCGCAACGCTTCGCTGTTGTTGGCGGAAAATACGCCGGTCACCGGCACCGTTATACGAGGATGATCGGACGCCGCATGCCTTGGCACGAAGTGCCAGGCCGGCTGATCCTGGCGGGGATAGTAGAGACAATCCTGATCCACCAGCATGTGGGGCTCCGTTGGAGTCCCGCGACGTTCCAAGTACTCACGAGTCGCCACCAGAACGGTGCGGGTGCGGCAAAGCGGCCAGGCAACATGGGTATCCGGTGGGGTCTGTGTGTGGCGAATGGCGAGGTCGAACCCTTCCATCGCCAGGGCGCTGATGTTGTCCGACATGGACAGTTCCACGCGGATCTCCGGGTAGGCCTGAAAGAACGTCGCCAACCGGGGGACCAATTGCTGCCGGGCCAATGCGACAGGCGCCGTGATCCGAAGCAATCCCCGCGGCGTTTGTGCAAGGTCCTGGACGCCGGCAAAGCTATGGGCGATTGCACCGAACGCGGCGCGGGTTTCCTCGACCAGGCCACGACCGGCATCCGTGAGGCGCACGCTGCGCGTGGTTCGCTGTACCAGGGCAATCCCTGCCTGCCGTTCCAGCTCGGCAATGTGCTGACTCATCGCCGCCTTACTGACCCCCAGGCGGCGTGCCGCCGCGGTAAAACTGCCCTGCTCCGACAATACGGTGAGCCAATGGAGCTGGTTCCAGGGAATGTCGAGGAGTGACTTTTTCATAAGGTGATTGTTTGCCGATGTGAACAATGAGTTCAATCTTAGACGGCTAGGCGCGCTAACGCACCCTTCCTACACTCCCGAGGGTTCCCACCCCCCTCATCGGAGAAACTGCATGACGGATCCAATTGCCCCAATCGATCACTACATCCACGGTCGTCACGTCCCGAATACCTCCGGGCGCTCTCAAGACGTCTTCAACCCAGCCACCGGCAAGGCCACCGGCCGTGCGGGCCTGGCCGGTGTCGATCAGGTCAATGCCGCCGTGCAGTCCGCCGCCGAGGCATTTCCCAAGTGGGCCGACACGCCGCCGATACGCCGCGCCCGCGTCATGTTCAAGTTTCTCGAGCTGCTGAACCAACACCGCGACGAACTCGCCCGGTTGATCACGGCGGAGCACGGCAAAGTGTTCACCGATGCCCAGGGCGAAGTATCCCGGGGAATCGATATCGTGGAGTTCGCCTGCGGCATGCCCCAGCTGCTGAAAGGCGATTTCACCGAGCAGGTGTCGACCGGAATGGACAACTGGACCGTTCGCCAACCGCTGGGTGTGGTGGCCGGCATCACGCCGTTCAACTTCCCGGTGATGGTGCCCATGTGGATGTTCCCGGTGGCTATCGCGGCGGGCAACACCTTCGTGCTCAAGCCCAGCCCGACCGATCCGTCACCGTCGCTGTTCATTGCCGACCTGTTCAAGGAAGCCGGCTTGCCGGACGGCGTGTTCAACGTCGTGCAAGGCGACAAGGAAGCGGTCGATGCACTGCTCGATCACCCTGAAGTCAAGGCCGTGAGTTTTGTCGGCTCGACACCGATTGCCAACTACATCTACGAAACCGGTGCCCGCCAGGGCAAGCGCGTACAAGCGCTGGGCGGCGCGAAGAACCACATGGTGGTGATGCCTGACGCCGACATCGACCAGGTGGTCGATGCGCTGATCGGCGCGGCCTTCGGTTCTGCCGGCGAGCGTTGCATGGCGATCTCGGTGGCGGTGTTCGTCGGGGATGTCGCCGACAAAGTCATGCCGAAACTGGTGGAACGCACCCAGGCGCTGAAGATCCTCAACGGCATGAACCTGACGGCCGAAATGGGCCCGATCGTGTCGAAAGCGGCTCATCAACGCATCACCGGTTATATCGAACAGGGCATCGCCGAAGGTGCGCAAATGCTGGTGGACGGTCGCGACTTCCGAGGAAACGAGGCCGGCGAAGGTTGCGAAGAGGGCTTCTGGTTGGGCGGCACGCTCTTCGACCACGTCACGCCGCAGATGAGCATCTACAAGAACGAGATCTTCGGTCCCGTATTGGGATGCCTGCGGGTCAACGACTTGAAGGAAGCCGTCGACCTGATCAACGCCCACGAATTCGGCAACGGCGTTGCCTGCTTCACCCGCGACGGCAACGTAGCCCGGGAGTTCAGCCGGCGCATCCAGGTCGGAATGGTGGGTATCAACGTCCCGATCCCGGTGCCCATGGCATGGCACGGCTTCGGCGGCTGGAAACGCAGCCTGTTCGGCGACATGCATGCCTATGGCGAAGAAGGCGTGCGTTTCTACACCAAGCAGAAGTCGATCATGCAGCGCTGGCCCGAAAGCATCGGCAAGGGTGCCGAGTTCGTGATGCCGACGGCGAAATAACAAATCCGCCGTGACCGTGAGCCCTGGCGCGACTACTCCGGTAGTCGGCGCCGGGAGCCGCCTGCGGTCACGACCATTAGATCCTTACCATCCACTCCCCGTGCAACTCCGCTTCCCCGTGCAACACCTCGATCACCCAGTCGATGAATACCCGCACCCGTGGCGACAGCTGTCGGTGAGGTGGGTACACGGCCGAAATCGGCCACAACGGCACCGCGTATTCACTCAGGACCTGCACCAGGCGTCCCTCGGCCAACTGCCGCTGGACGTGGTAACGCGGCACCTGGATCAGGCCGAATCCCGCCTCGCAGGCGCTGACGTAGGCATCGGCATTGTTGACGGTCAGCTCGCCCGGCATCTGCAACTCACGCACCTGCCCTGCCACCTCGAATTCGAAGGGGAAGTATCGCCCATTGCCGGACGCGAAGCTGATGGCGCGGTGCGCCGCCAGGTCCTCCAGTAGCCGAGGCGTGCCCGAACGAGCCAGGTAGTCAGGGCTGGCGCAGGTCAACTGATGCAATCGCACGATGGGCCGTGCCACCAACGCCTGGTCGGTGATATTGCCGGCGCGGATCGCGCAATCCACGCCTTCGCGCTGCAGATGCACTTGCCGGTCGTGAAAGCCGATGTCCAGTTGCAACGCCGGGTAGCGCCGATAGAAGTCCGGCAGGCGCGGCAGGATCCAGTTGCAACCGAAAGCGATGGGCATGTCCACCCGCAAGGTGCCGCGAGGCTGGCTCCGTTGTGTCGACAGTGAACCTTCGAGGTCATCCAGATCATCGAGCAGTTGGCCGCAGCGCTGGTAATAGGCTTCACCATCGAGCGTGGCGCGCACCTGTCGCGTGGTGCGCTGCAACAGTTGCACGCCCAGGTGCGCTTCGAGCTGTTGAATCAGCAGGCTGACGGTGGCCCGGGGCAGTTCAAGGTCATCGGCGGCCTTGCCGAAACCGCCCAGCTCGACAATGCGCCGAAACACTTGCATGGCCTGTAAACGGTCCATTGGTCGCTCTCACTATTCAGAAATCACGAATAGTTAAACCAATATTCGTGGATTTATCCATGCAATCGTTTACCGGAAACTGAGCGTGTCATTCATCTGCAGGAGCAACATCATGAAAACCCGCCAACTGGGCCACCAAGGTCCCCACGTTTCCGCCATCGGCCTGGGCTGCATGGGCATGTCGGATTTCTACACCACCGGCGTTGACGAACGGGAGTCGATTGCCACGCTGCATCGTGCGCTGGAGCTGGGGGTGACGATGTTTGACACCGCCGATATGTACGGCCCCCACACCAATGAAGAGCTCCTCGGCCGGGCCTTGAAAGGCAAGCGCGACAGCCTCTATCTGGCGACGAAGTTCGGACTGGTGCGCAGCAGCGATCCTCATGCCCGTGGCGTCAATGGTCGTCCCGAATACGTCAGGCAATCCGTCGACGGCAGCCTCAAGCGTCTGGGTACCGATTACATCGACCTCTACTACCAACACCGCATCGACCCCCAGGTGCCCATTGAAGAAACCGTCGGGACCATGGCCGAGCTGGTCAAGGCCGGCAAGGTCCGTCAGATTGGTATTTCCGAGGCCAGCGCCGAAACCATCCAACGGGCGCACGCGGTGCATCCATTGGCGGCGGTGCAAAGCGAATATTCGTTGTGGTCCCGCGAGCCCGAACACAATGACGTGCTCGATACCTGCCGTCGCCTGGGCATCGCGTTTGTCGCCTACAGTCCGTTGGGCCGGGGCTTTCTGACCGGCGAGCTGAAGACACCGGAAGACTTCGCCGCCGACGACTATCGCCGCTTCAACCCGCGCTTCCAGGCAGACAACTTCAATCGCAACCTGCTGCTGGTAGAACGGGTCAAGGCGCTGGCCGCGGACAAACACATCAGTGCTTCACAACTGGCCCTGGCGTGGGTGTTGGCCCAGGGCGACCATGTCATCCCGATCCCGGGGACCAAACAGCGCAAATACCTGGAAAGTAATGTGGCGGCTGCCGATGTGGTCTTGAGTGCCGATGAACTTGGCCTGCTGGATGAGATTTTCGGCGCCAACGAGGCGGTGGCAGGCGAACGATACGATGCCCAGACGATGACGTTGCTGAATGGTTGAATGGCGAGGCACGGCTGACATCACCGTTGGCTGATCCACCGCTATCGCGAGCAGGCTCGCTCCCACAGGGTCCTTGGCGTATGCAAATGCTGCATTCACCAGCAACCACTGTGGGAGCGAGCCTGCTCGCGATGGCGGCGGCACATGTGGCGAAAAAATCACTTTGCCATCAAATCGCCTTGCAAAAAGACGATGCCCGACTAGATTCAAAACTGTCTTCACCAGCGCAGCCCAACGCCCCTGGGTGAGCCCCTCAAGCGAGAGCCTCTATCGACCTGAAAACCACCAGACGCTTTTAGATTACTGACACGGAATGAGTCAAAAATATAAAAGAGGGATGCTTTGATGAAGCGTAGCCGGTGGTTTCGTGCACTCTCGCAAAAAGGTCCAGCCACGCCTTTCTGGCTGTCGCTGATCTGCTTCGCAGGCCTGGTGATCGCCAGCTTCGTGCTGTTCGAACAGCAAATCCAGGACGTCCTGACCCATCTCAACCTGTACCTGCCTACGACGCCGTCCCAGAAACTCAACCTGGCGTTGTTGCTGATCGCCCTGCTGACGCTGGACGTAGTGTTGCCGGTGCCGTCGAGCATGGTTGCGCTGCTGGCCGTGGCGATGCTTGGCAGCGTCGGTGGTTACCTGGTGATTTTCCTCGGGCTGTGCCTGGGGGCCGGGCTGGGTTATGCCTTGGGGGCCGGTTATTTCCGACTGCTGTCCGGCCGATTGGGTCTGCATCAGCGTCAACCGGGGCAACTGGGATATCGGTTGGGCACGCTGTCATTGATCTGCCTGCGGGGTGTGCCGGTGCTGGCGGAAACCTCGGTGGTGGCGGCCGGGATGCAACGCTACCCGTTGCGTGCGTTCGTGCCGGTGATTGTCCTGGCCAATGCCGGCCTGGCGCTGGCCTACAGTGCAATCGGCACCTTCCTCGTCGAGCAGAATGCGTTGCTGGTGACCCTGCTCGCCAGCATGGTCTTGCCCGGGTTGTTCATCGCCGGGTACAGCCTGTTCAAAAACCTGCGCAAGCACGACACCGAGCAACCCCTGCGCGGACGTTTCGAGGTCAGTTACGACTACCCGGTGATATTCACCGATCATCTGTTCGACCCGCTCAATCCGTGCCTTCACCGCCAGCTTACCGCTCGACAACGAGGCCCGGTGACGGCCCTGGTGTTCGCCGACGAACAATTGCTGCACAGCGTCCCCTCGTTGCGGCAGCAGATCGACGCCTACTTCGCCGCCCACCCCGCAGACCTGAATCTGCAGGCACCGCCGATTGCGGTACCGGCCGGCGAACTGAGCAAGGATTCACAAGTGCTGCAGCAACTCTACAGCGACATGCTGCAGCATGGCCTGGACCGGCATTGTTATGTGCTGGCCCTGGGCGGTGGTGCGGTGCTGGATGCGGTGGGCTATGCCTGCGCCACTTTTCACCGCGGCATGCGCCTGATCCGTATCCCGAGCACGGTGCTGGCCCAGAACGACGCGGGCATCGGCGTGAAAAACGGCATCAATGCCTTCGGCCAGAAGAACCTGCTCGGTGCGTTCTACCCCGCCACGGCGGTGATCAACGATTTCCAACTGCTGATCAGCCTCAGCCATCGCGATCAGATCGCCGGGTTGGCCGAAGCGGTGAAAGTCGCGCTGATCAAGGACCAGGCTTTCTTCCAATGGATGGAGCAACAGGCCGACGCCCTCGCCCGCTTCGATCACGCCGCCAGCCGCTATGCCATTCGCCGCTGCGCCGAGCTGCATCTGGCGCACATCACCGGGGCCGGCGACCCGTTCGAACGCGGTAACGGTCGCCCGTTGGACTACGGCCACTGGGCGGCGCACAAGCTGGAAAATCTCAGTCATCACCGGCTGCGCCATGGCGAAGCGGTGGCAGTGGGCATCGCCTTGGACAGCCTTTACGCCAACGCCCTGGGCTTGTTGGGCGATGCCGACAGCGAGCGCATTCTGCGCCTGCTGCTCAAACTCGGCTTCAGCCTCAACCCAGCGGAATTGAACCTCAAGGATGCACAGGGTCGCTCGCAGGTGTTGCTCGGGCTGGAAGAGTTCCGCCAGCATCTGGGCGGGGAGCTCTCCATCCCCATGCTCAACCGGATCGGCGAATCGCTGGACCTGCATGAGATCGATGCCGCTCGAATGGAACAGGCATTGCAGCGGCTGTCCGCCCTCGGCGATCCGGCGCTCACCCTGAACGAAGGCTGCGCGCAATGAGCCAGGCACCGCTGAATATCAAGACCTGGATGACCCTGGGCCGGGTCTCCAACCTGCCCACGGTGTGGACCAACACCCTGGCCGCCGCCCTGCTCGCCAGCAGCGCCGGAGCGTTGGCGCCGCCGTCGTCCCTGGTGTGGCTCCTGCTGCTGGCCGCCCTGTCGCTGCTGTACCTGGCCGGCATGTTGTTGAATGACCTGCTGGACGCCGACTGGGACCAACAACACCACAATCCCCGCCCCATCACCCTCGGCCTGGTCAGCCGCCAGCAGGTACGGTTGGCCACGGCGTTGTTGCTGATGCTCGCTGCTGCGGCACTGCTGGGCCTGAGCCGGCTGATCGATCAACCACACTGGATGCTGGGCAGCGCGACCCTGCTGGTGGGCTGCATCCTCGGCTACAACGTGCTGCACAAGAAATACGCCCACAGCGTCTGGCTGATGGGCGCCTGTCGCTCGGCACTCTACCTCACGGCGGCGGCCAGCCTGGCGATTCCGCCGGGGCCGATCTGGCTGTGCGCGATGCTGCTCGGCGTCTACATCAGCGGCCTGACCTATCTGGCCCGCCAGGAACACCGCAATCAGTTGCTCAGCCGCTTGCCCCTGCTGCTGATGCTGAGCCCGTTGGTGCTGGCGTTCTACTCCAATAGCCTCTGGTTCTGGCCGGTCATGCTGCTCTGGCTGGGATGGCTGGGCCGCAATTACTGGCGTCATCTGGCGCAACCACGGCAACGGCAGGTTCGGGCGTTCATCGGCGCCGGCCTGGCGGCCTTGCCGCTGTTCGATGCCCTGGTGCTGGCTGTGGCTGACCAGCCACTGGGCAGCCTGGCCTGTGTCCTGGTGTTTTTCCTGCTCCCACACTTCCAACGCTGGATCAAACCGACATGAACACGGACGTTACCGCGCCGTCATCGACGGCCTTTGAAATGCGTCACGATTGCCTCGCTGAACATCGCCAGTTGCTCACGCAGCAGCTCGACGACGCCGAACGGCAGTGGTGGATTCAGGCCCAGGAACAGCTTGCCCAACGCCCGGACGCGACGACCACGGCGCTGCTGAGCAGCCAGTGCAAGCGTCATCTCAAGAAACATGCGCTGCCCGGCAAGACCGACTGGAGCACTGTGCAGCTCACACGGGCATTGTTGCTGGCCCAGGTGCTGGGGCAACAGCCCGCCGCCGAGCAGTTACCCTTGCTCCGCCAGCTGTTCCTGTGGGGCGACGACCAGGAAAAGATCGCGCTCTTGAAGGCCCTCGACTGGCTCGACAGCCAGGGAGCGTGCGTGGAGTTGGCGCTGCAAGCCGGACGCACCAGCAACAGCCAGGTGTTTGCCGCTGTCGCCCTGGACACCCTTTATCCGTCACGTCACTACGACGACCGGGCCTTCCATCAATTGGTGTTGAAGGCCCTGGGCATGGGACTCGATGTGCGGCGCCTGCTCGGTCTGACACAACGGCGCAGCGTCAGTCTCAACCAATTGGCCCTCGACCTGCTGGCCGAACAGCTCGCCGCCGAACGGACGGTGTCCGCCGGGTTGCCGCGGGTCATCGACTTCGACCTGCTCAGCCCGGCGCAACGCCAGCGCCTGGTCGGCCTGGGCCGGCAGCAACGCCTGCCACCGGAGTGGCACGACGACCTGGCCCACATCTCACTGAACTGATGCTCAACGGTTCCCTGCTTCTTGATGAGGACTCACCATGCCCAAGTACTTCGATCCGCATATTCATATGGTCAGCCGCACCACCGATGACTACCAGAACATGGCGGCCGCCGGCATCACCGGGGTCATCGAGCCGGCCTTCTGGCAGGGCCAGGCCAGGACCAGTGTCGGCAGTTTCATCGACTACTTCGATACTCTGCTGGGCTGGGAGCGCTTTCGCGCCAGCATGTTCGGCATCCATCATTTCTGCACCATCGGCCTCAATCCCAAGGAAGCCAACGACCTGTCGATCGCCAACGAGGTACTGGAGATCCTGCCGCGCTACCTGGTGAAAGACGGCGTGGTCGCGGTCGGCGAAATCGGCTACGACGACATTACCCCGGAGGAGGATCGCTTCCTCGCCGCGCAACTGGAACTGGCCCGGCAGTTCAATCTGCCGGTACTGGTGCACACCCCACACCGCGACAAGATCGGCGGCACCAAGCGGACCCTGGCGGTCATTCGCGAAGTCGGGATTGACGAACACCTGGTGATCATCGACCACCTCAACGAATTGACCCTGCCCCTGGTGTTGGAAACCGACTGCTGGCGCGGCCATTCCATCTACCCCAATACCAAGATGTCGGAACAGCGCATGGTCGCCCTGTTGCAGGAATACGGCACCGAGAAAATGGTGGTCAATAGCGCCGCCGACTGGGGCATCAGCGACCCGCTCAAGGTGCCGAAAACCGGCCAGGCCATGCTGGCGGCCGGCTTCAGTGAAGCACAGGTCGAGCAGGTGCTGTTCCACAACCCGGTGGACTTCTTTGCTCAGAGTGGCCAATTGGACAAGACCCTGGTCAGTACCCCGTTGCCCATCGACCAGCGTCGGCAGTGGCAGGAAAACTCCGCCCTGCGTGGTCAGGAACCGGTGATCAAATGAACGTCGGCATGGGCTGGCAGGCCGCGCAGGTCGGCTATTGCAGCAACGTGCACCCGACCCGTGACCTGGCCGGGCTGCGGTCTTCCATCGAGCAGCATTTCAAGGGCGTGCGCATGCTGCGCAGGCTCGACGAACAGGACAGCGGCCTGTGGATCAGCGCCCTCGCCGCCGCCGAACTACAACAAACCTCGGCGCGCACGGCCTTCCTCGACCTGCTGCGATGCAGCGGGTTGCGCCTGACCTCGCTCAACGGCTTTCCCTACGGCCAGTTTCATCAGGGCGCGGTGAAGGCCGAGGTCTACCTGCCCAGTTGGGCCGATCCGAAGCGGCTGGTGTACAGCCTGAACCTGGCGAGGATCCTTGCCGAAGCCTTACCGGTGGACTGCCACCAAGGGGTCATTTCCACCGTGCCGCTGGGGTACGCCGCCCACTGGAATGCAATCTTGCACCGGCGCGCCGAACATCAGTTGCGCCAACTCACCGCCTCGCTGCACAGGCTGCATCAGGAGACTGGCAAGAAGATCGTGTTCTGCCTGGAGATGGAGCCGGACTGCGTGCTGGAGCACACCGAGCAGGCCATCGCCTTCTTCCACCGCCTGCAAGCCAGCGATCCGCACCATGACCATCTGGCGCTGTGTTTTGACGTGTGCCATCAGGCCGTGGTCTTCGAGGACTGTTATCAGTCGCTGGACAAGCTGCGCCAGGCCCGGGTACCGGTGGGCAAGATTCAACTGTCCAACGCCTTGATCTGCCAGCTGCCCCAGGATCTCGAGCGCCGCGAACAGGTCCTCAAGACCCTGGGCGATTTTGCCGAAGCCACCTACCTGCATCAGGTGAAAGCTCGTGACGGGCAGGATCGCCTGGCGGCCTGGGCGGACCTCCCCGCCGCCCTCGAAGAATGCGCAAAAAACCCGGAGCAACACCCCGAGTTGCGGATTCATTTCCACATTCCGCTGTTCAGCGAACACTTGCTGTTGCCCGAACTCAGCGGCAGCCAGATCGCCCTGGCACAGACCTTCAATTTCCTCGCCGGCCACGAAGACTTTCGCCCGGTATTGGAAGTGGAAACCTATAGCTGGGGCGTCCTACCCGAGCAACTGCGCCCCGCCACCGCACATGCCCAGCTCCAGGGCATCGCCAGGGAGCTGCGCTGGGTCGAAGAGCAACTGCGCCAACGGCAACTGCTGCTGCCTCAAGCGCGGGAGGCGTATGCCAATGCCCTCTGAGCGCCCGCGCCAGCCGCTGCTGCTGATCAACGTGGTGGGGCTGACCCCGGCGTTGCTGGGCGCGTCGACGCCACACATCAATGCGCTGCTGAAGACGGCCAGGATGGCCACCCTGCAACCGGTGTTCCCGGCCGTCACCTCGTCGGTACAAGCCTCGATCCTCACCGGGCTGACACCCTCGGAACACGGCATCGTCGGCAACGGCTGGTATTTTCGCGACCAGGCCGAAGTACGTTTCTGGCTGCAACCCAACGCACTGATCCAGGGTGAGAAGGTCTGGCATGCGCTCAAGCGCCAGCTTCCCGGATTTCGCTGCAGCCAGTTGTTCTGGTGGTACAACATGTACGCGGACGTGGATGCCGCCATCACCCCTCGCCCGCACTACCCCGCCGATGGCCGCAAGCAGTTCGGCCTGTATTCGGCACCGCCCACGTTGCACGAACGTATCGAACAGCAGAACGGCGAGTTCCCCTTCCCTGCCTTCTGGGGGCCGGCCGCCGGCATCGCGTCGAGCCGCTGGATCGTCGACTGCGCCATCGCCGAATTCGCCATCAACCGTCCCGACCTGCAACTGATCTACCTGCCTCACCTGGACTACAGCCTGCAACGCCTGGGCCCTGATCATCCGTCGATTGCCGGTGAAGTGCGTGCCATCGACAGTGAGGTGGGCCGTCTGCTGGATCTTGCCCAGGCGCAAGGCGCAGCGGTGATGTTGCTCTCCGAGTACGGCATCGAGGCCGTCCGCCAATCGGTGTCCATCAACCGGTTGTTGCGTTCGGAAGGTTTGTTGCAAGTGCGTCAATCGCTGAGCTGGGAATTGCTCGACCCCGGCGCCAGTGCCGCGTTCGCCGTCGCCGATCATCAGATCGCCCATGTCTATGTGAAACAGGCGCAGGACATTCCTCGGGTCAAGGCGCTGTTGCTGCGCCAACCCGGCATCGAGCAAGTGCTGGATAAAGCCGAACAACGGGCCTGGCACCTGGACCATCCGCGCAGCGGCGAGCTGGTGGCCGTGGCCGAGCCGGGGCACTGGTTCGATTATTACTACTGGTTCGACGACCGCAAGGCCCCCGACTTTGCCCGCACCGTGGACATCCACCGCAAGCCGGGCTACGACCCGCTGGAGCTGTTCATCGACCCGGCCATTCGTTTCCCAAAACTGAAAGTGGCGCGGCGCCTGCTGCAGAAGAAGCTCGGTTTTCGCTACTACATGGACCTGATTCCCCTGGACACCGGACTGGTTCGCGGCAGCCATGGACGCCTGCCCGAGAGCGAGCTGACCGGCCCGCTGCTCATCACCAATTGTGATCTGCCATTGCCCCAGCAGCTTGCGGCCACGGCGGTGAAACAACTGCTCCTGGAACACTTCCTGGGGCGCTCTCACACCGACACGGCCAATGCCAAGGAGCTTCCATGCGGCGAGCCATTACCATCACAGTTCTGAGTGCCCTGGCCGGATTGGCCCAGGCCGAGAACACCGGCCCCTTCAACTGCGACAAATTCCTGCAGTTCGGAACGAACGTCGACCAGACCCGATCCGCGTTCAACACCAGTCCCGAAACCATGGCCTGGAACTGGTTCGTCTGTTTGAACCGGGCCGACGTCAACGGCTACAACCGACAGTGGGAGTTGTTCAAACCTTCTGATCAGGTCTATCTGGCCAATGGCGCCAACCCCGGTTCTTATGACAGCCGCATAACCCCTCCGGCTGAGGTGACCAGGCAAGCCCGAGCCCTGGGGCTGAATTCGAATCGTCTGCTGCATAACCTCAACGCCGTGCAGCAGGTCGACGGTCTGAGCCTGGAAATGGGCGGCAAAGCCGTGCCTGAGGCACAAAAAGGTCACGTCGTGCGCTTTCAACTGCTGATGGGCCAGGACACCTACGACTACATCGTCAAAAACAACGTCTACAACGTGAATGGTCAAGCGGCCCTGACGAGCAACCTGAACTTTCCGGCCACGGCCTGGGAGTTGAAAGCCTCCTGGCTGTGGATCGGCACGGACACGAACTACAAGACGCAACTGGAAAAAGACGGCTACTACGTGGCCCAGGCCTACTACGCCGTGGGCTCCAGTTATCAGGTCGGTTATGCGGCGTTGAGTGGTTTGCATGTCGTCAACAAGCTGGACGCCAGCTGGGTCTGGACCACCTTCGAAAACATCAATAACCACAAGTACACCGTGACCAAGGGCCATCCACCCAAGCCGATGACAAACCTCACCGGGCCGACACCGGATGCCATACCGGTCAATACGCGGTTCCAGGCCAGTAACCCGGCGCTGTCGAAGTACGAGCTGATCGGCGTGGAGTTCCAGCCCATTACCCAGGTCCTGGCGAACTCGCAGCTGGAATCGGCATTCCAGGACTCGTCGTCCTGCCTGGCCTGTCACAGTACCGCCGCCTACTCGAAGAAAGACGGCTACTTCAATTTCGCCATCCCGAGTTCAGGGGGTCTCACCTACCCCACTGCACCGCTGCCGGACAAAGCCTTCAACGGCTACAACAAACTGGACTTTGTCTGGTCGCTGAAACGCGCCCAGTGGAAACGCTAAGGAGAGCACGACATGAGCGTATTGAATTTCCCCCGCATCTACCTCAACGGCGAGATGTTCTGGAATCCGCCGACGGCCAATAACAATGATGTGTACCCACTGTATGACGCGGTGAAGATGGACATCAACTGGCCGTTCGTGAAGCACTTCGGCATCGACCCCCTCAACGCCCCCGACACACTGATGCCATGGACCCTCTCGACGCAGTACATGGCTAACATGCCGACCTATGTGCAGCAGGTGCCCGGCAATATCAATCCAAACCATGACCCCTACATGCCCGCCGAATGGGACCTGTTCGGCGACAACGGTTGCGGCCTGGTGAACTACGGGAAAACCACCTCGACCGTCATCGGCGGCGAATTGCAGGCCAATACCTACATCGACCAGGATCCGCTGGTCGGCAAGCCATACCAACTGCTCGGCAGCCCCCTGGGCAGCTCTGCCCCGACGCCGGCGCGCTTCGTGGACATCAGCCCATGGCAGAACACGTTCACCGCGTTGTATTTCGACAAACTGGTGCTGGGGGACGGGTCCTGCGGCCTGACGCTGAAGCGCAAGTACCGGATGATGGACCGTTTCCTGAACTTCAGTTGGGGCGCCCTGGGTGGGCTGGTGAATGTCAGTACCACCTGGCAGACCTGCTTCCCCAAAGAGAATCTGGAATGGCTGATCGGCAACTCCTCCCTGCTGAGCAACCTCCAGCAGCAGATGGAGCAGCAAGGGGCGCAGGGCCTGATGTTCCGGTTTTCCGCCTACCTGACCTGCTACGACAAGAACGGGATATTCAACGATTACCCCCAGCGCCTCAACACCCGTTCCAACGAACCGGCCGTCATGGAGCATGTGCGCGAGCTGTACAAGAAGGGCTTGAACAACGTCAACCAGATTTTCTTCAACCCCGCCTACAGCCGCACCTCGGCGGTGCTGGGCCTGTGGTTCGCCAACGAATACCCCACCGCCCCCGCCGGGCTGCGCCTGGTGCCCAACCAGCCAGTGACGATGATTCAACCGGGGCAGGATGATCGAAGTGCGAGCGTGGGGGTGATCTCGGCGCAGTTCACCGGCAACGTCCTGTCACTGGACCTGAGCAACACGTTTCCATGCTATCCGGTGAATCCCGACGCCGACATCCTCGTTCCGGAGAAATTCAACTCCGGAGACTACCTGTTGGGCGTCCGTCAGAAGGGACGATTCACCGCAGCGGCCGGCTTCGGTTTCGAGCAATACCAGCAATCGGCCTTCGACAAACGTTCGGGCATCCTCGACCTCGTCCTCAGCTCCAATGCCAAGGGAGTACTGCAATCCGGCCCCCTGCTCCTGCAACAGCGCAACGCGGCCCCAACCCCTTCGATAATGGCCGCCCAGCAGCAACTGTGGACCGCCGAAGTGATCGAGAGCGGCAGCTTCATCGACGTCGGTGAGCGCAAGATAATGAGCATCATGGTGCAGAAAAATGGTCAGCCAGCCGCCAACACCACATTGTATGTGGCGGAGTATGGCAATCCCTTCATGGTCACCAGCAGTAACTACTACCTGGCATTCAGCAACGCAGCCGACTTCACCCTGTTCTACGACAACCCGTCGGACCGTAGCAAGAACACGGCCAATCTGCCGCAGTTCACCGATGCGGCTACGGTCGACCTCTATCGCAGCACCGGCAGCGGTCGTCGACTGACCGACCTGCAGGACGTGTCCCAACCGGTGAGCGGCCCGGTCGGTTATCAAGACTTCCTCCATCATTCCGGCACACCGGTCGCCGTCAACCTGCGCCCCTGCCTGGTTTTCGAGAAGGGCATCAATGCCACCGGCACACTGCAGGAAAAAAAGGCCAGCAGCATCAGTTACTCCTACGCCGTCATCACCACCAACGCCCAAGGCATCGCCCAGGTAGCCTACCGAGCGGTGGCGCCGGGCTTCCCCACCTTGCGCTTCTTCGTGCAGGAGAACGACAAGAAACCGGCCATTCCCTTCAGCTTCCCGATCACCCAGACTTTCGTCGACTTCCTTGCGCCAATACGGGTCCTGCCCGTGGACATGAAGTTGCAAGAGGACTTCATCAGCACCTGGAATGGCATGTGCACTGCCACGGACGCCCCGGAAAAGATATGGAACACGTTCATCTTCCCAAAAGTCCTGCAGACCTTCTATTACCTGTACCCCATCATGAACAAGTACATGCCGCTCGACTCCCGCACACGCGTAGAGGGCGCCGTCGATCAGTTGATCATATTGATCAGCAAGCAGAACCAGGAGGAAAGCACCCTGGCGATGCCCATCACCCGCGACCTGTCGCAAAGCCGCCGCGCCGTACTGGAGCTGTGGGCCAAGCGCCTGGTGAAGCTCAACTTTCCGCCCAGCACGCTCAGCATGAGTGACTACAACGGTCTTTGACGATTTCACCCAGGATCACCGGGTGGCGAGCCCGCCGCCCGGCACTTCACAGGAGTGTCGATATGAAAGCCAGCATCTTGAGCCGACTGTTGCTACTGATCCTGTTGTTCAGTCCGGGGCTTTTCGCCCAGGACAGCGGCGCGGTGTACTTCACCATGGGGGTACACAACACCGAAGGCTGTAACGAACAGAACGGCAACTGCATCGCCAAACGCGCACCGGGCGACCCTTCCGATCCGTTCTTCCCGGCGTTCTGGATCAGCGACTGGACCATGTACCGGGTGATGCACAACTACGAGAAGAACCCGCCGCCCTACAGCAACCCGCCCACCACCCTCGCCCCGGCGGACTACACCGTGTCCCGGGGCACCAGCTACTACGACACCACCTACATCCCGCCGGATGGCGACGGCTTCGGCGCGATGATGGAGCACTACGAGAAATACTGCCTGCCGATCTTCCCGATCAAGAACAACAACTACACCTGCTCCTTCGTGTCCCTGGGTAACAAGGCGTACTTCCTGACCTATCCGCAGGATCGCCCCAAGGACATGCCGGCCTGCTGCATGTTCTCGCCGATGAACCATCCGCCGCGGCAGGATTTCATCCAGCACCTGCCCTACAGTGCGGCGCGCAGCCAGAACCTCAATGGCAGCGTGCAGGCCTATGCCCTGGACCTCGACTCACCGCAGGGGCCGATCCTGTTCGGCTACGCCTTCTACAAACAGATGTCGGGGCAACCGCCCTACCGGCATCCGCAGTCGTTCTATTTTTCCGGTGACGCCAGCGTCGCCAATGCGCCCATCGTCAGCCAGAACTACACCAACTTCCGCATCGCCAAGCCCGACCCGGCCCAGACCTGGGCACAGGTGGCTGCCATGTGCCCGTCGAATCCGCCGCCCTGCCAGTTGTTCGAGCCTCCGGCTTCGCAGAGCAACGGCCAGAAGGCCCAGTGGAACAAGCTGATGCAGCGCAAGCCCTGAAAACTCACAGGGATTTATGTGACAAGGAGATTGTGGCGAGGGAGCTTGCTCCCGCTGGGCTACGAAGTAGACCCATGAATGTTGAGAGTGCTGCGCACTCTAGCGGGAGCAAGCTCCCTCGCCACAACAAGCTTCCTCGCCGCAAGTGAATCGACTCAAGACGAAGGATTGCCATGAAAACGTTCATCCTGATATTGCTGGGGCTCGCCAGTCTGTCGGCCCTGGCCTTGAATCAAACCCGCGACCAAAACAAACCGACACAGGCCAGCACCCTGAACTGTCAGCCCCCCACCACCGCGCCTGCCGCCAACGCCAGCCAGGACCTGTTCGATCAGTACAGCTGGCAGATGTTCATCGCCATGAACTGGCCCGCCCAGAACGGGCAGCGCGGTGATCCCGACTGCAGCAAACAACCAGGGGACGCCGGCTACACCGTCTGGCAAACCTACAAGACCGTGGAGGAAATCTTCCTGCCGCAGGGGGCAAATCCGGGCCCCTGGAACACCCCGCAAAAAGCCAAGAGCCTGGGCATCATCAACATCGCCGCGCTGAAAAACAGCACCCAGGTGAACGCCGTCGACCAGGCCGTCGGTGGTTGGCTGATCGACCAGGCCGGCAACCCGACCTACTACGATATCTCGGCCAACGAAGACTCCTACGACTACATCGTCAACAACCAGTACTACAACGCCGATATCGTGTCCAAGGCCAACAACATCAGCTTTCCCAACGGCGTCATCGAGATCAAGTCGAGCTGGCGCATCCTGAGCACCAGCGACAATGCCAGCCGCTACCTGACCCAGCTCGCCCGTGTCGCCACGTTCGATGACCAGGGCAAGCGCACTGGCGTCACCGAGGCCTACCTGGGCCTGGTGGGCCTGCACATCATCACCAAGGTGAACGGCTATCCGCAGTGGATCTGGTCGACCTTCGAGCAGATCGACAACGTACCGCCCAAGGCACTGGTGCATGGTCAGTGGGTCGACCAGCCGGCATCGGGCATGGCCTACTCCTACTTCAACGCCAACGCACCCGCCGCCAGCCTCAACCAGTCGCCCTGTGACTGGCAGACCCAAGGCGCGCACCTGGTCTGCGTGCCCAAGTCCGGCACCACGTTCCAGACCCCGAACCCATTGAACCGGGTCACGCCGATTGCCGAGGTCACCAACAAGGTGAACGCCGACTACCGCAGCAACCCGGACCTGCAGAAAAGCGTGTTGAAGTACTACCAGCTCATCACTACCCAACGCCCATTGATGCCGGACAACCCCAGTAATCCCCTGGGCCAACCGACCCCGTCGCTCTCGGCCAACGTGACCATGGAGAGCTACATCCAGCCCAACAGCAGTTGCATGAACTGCCACTCCATGGCGACGCCGGTCAAGAGCCCCTACAAGTCCGATTTCTCCTACCTGTTCAAATTCGCCAATTCGCCGGTCATCAAATCCATCAAGGACGAGGAATAAATCATGAGCATCCTGAACGGACCTCGACTGAATTTCTGGGGCGGCATCCGCACCGACGTCAGCCTGCCGAACAACTCTCCCACCATTCCTTACAACGGCAACGCCAACTGGCCGCTCTTCGACCTGACCACCTCGACCCTGGCACCGGGCGCGCAGTCCTACACCGACGACCAGTTGAATGACATGATCAACGCCCCCAACGGCGACTACTACACCGCCGGCGGCTGGAATCACTACGGGCAGCACGTCGTCGACATGCAGAACGCCTTGATCAGTTCCCAGGGCATACCGGGCAGTGTCAGCACCACCGGCGACCTGGTGGGCCAGCCGGTCTACCTGCTTGGCTCAGTGGATCCGGTAACGGGCCAGGCGCCCGTCTCCGGCCCGATGATGGTGGACCTGGACCCCACCGGCACCACGACCACACAGATCTTCGTCGGTGGTCTGCAAATCGGCGGCAACAGCGACATCCAACTGTTGATTCACAGCAATACCGTGTGCAGCAGTTTTGACGTGGCCGGGCGTGTATTACTGCCGAAAACGATGGACTCACCGGGCTCGTTTCACGCCAGCGGCACGTTCCAACTGACCTTTCCCCTGAGCAGCATCGTCAGCTGGAACACGAACAGCGCCGGCCTGCGCGCGATCATCCAGGCGCCGGGGGCAACGGGGATTGTCCTGCGTTTCGTCATGTTCGAAATGTGCCCGACGATGACCACCGAGCAACTGGACGCCGACTACGCGGCCGGCCGATACACTCCCAACCCGAGCATCGGCCGGGTCATCGGCACGCTGGCCCCAGCCTTCGCCGACGAACCGCTGAGCTGCCAGCCGGGCCGGCAACTGGTCAACCAGAGCACGGGGAATGCCGGCTATGCCGACCTGGGCAGCGGCAACGGTTACCTGAGCATCGACATGGTGAACGTCATTCCGAAGGAAACCTTCCGCGCCGTCAGGGACGACATCACCAGCCCCATCGGCCCCAACGCCAATTACGGCCCCGTCACCATCAGTGCCGGCACCACCACCCTGGCCACCCTGGACCCGACCAGCAGCCCGTTATTGAACTACTACGTGTACGGCGGCATCGTCGACCTACCCATGACCGCCAGCCAGATACAAGCGGTGCAGACCAGCGCCCTGGCGATCAACGCCCCCGGCACAGTCGCCGACACCACCTTGCAGGCCACTGAATCGACCTATCGTCTGTATGCCGACCAGCGCAACGTCTACCTGGAGGACTACCCCAATGGCCTGTCGATTACCCTGCAGGTCCGGTACCTGGGCGGGCCGGTGCCCAGCGCCACGGAAATCGGCGTGAAGGCGTCGGCGACCGCGGCCTATGTTCTGCCAGAATACTGGGATTTCCTCGACTTCCCCGACTCGCTGACCGTCAACGCCGGCCAGCTTGCCGTCAGCTTCCCCGTCACCGTCAAGCAGGCCAGTGCCGCCCAGGCGGGTTTCGTCACGCTGACCTGCACCGTCAATGGCGTGGACAGCAGCGCCTACTTCAGCAACTTCCGCAAATACGCCCAGACCGATTTCGGCATCCCCAAGGGCACCACCATCACCTGGCCGCTGATGTATCCCAACGTCCTGCGTTTTCACTACCTGGCCTTCCCCGCCATGTCGCGCTACATCCCGTTGAACCAGCCCGACGCGATCATGGGCGCCAAGAATCCCATCCTGGCGCGGACATCGGACGCTTACAAAGGCACCACCTTGTTCATGCCCGTGGTGCGCTCGATGTCGCCCTGCCAACGGGCACTGCTGCGGGCCTATCTCACCGGTGAGCCGTGGCAACGGCCGCAGTGATCGCGTCCCCCTTCATGACGGAGAGCCGCTTCATGTCTATCCATATTCCTGAGCAACCCAGCCAAAGCCTGCGCCCGGGCACCCTCATCGCCGAGGGCCTGCTGAACCCTCGTGGCGTCTGCGTGCGGGCCGATGGCAGCCTGTTGCTCGTCGAGGCCGGCTCCGGCCTGCCGGAACAGACCTTCAGCGGGCGCATCAGTCGCCTGCGACCCGATCCTAATCGACCCGGCGCCTACCTGCCCCGTGAAACGCTGGCGGACGGGTTTCGCGCCATGAACATGCAGGCTCGCATGCTGCGTGATGAAATCATGGGGCTGTCGGACGTGGCCTGCGGAGATGGGCGTTATCTGGTGAGTCAGACCGATTACGTCGAGGGCTCCAAACTGCTGGACCTGCAATTCACACCACCCGAGCCGGTGTTTCGCAGCCGCGGCAATCTCAATGCCCTGTGCTACCACCCTTCTCGCCGCAGTTGGCTGGCGGTCAAGCCTGATACCAATCAGTTGGTGGAGTTCGTCGCCGGCCAGGACGAACGGGTGCTGGTCCAGTTACCCGAGCTGGACCAGGGCCAGGAAGCCGTCCCCGTGACGTTGGTGTACGAACCGGCGACGGACGCTGTGCTGATCAGCCTGTTCTCCGGCGAACGACAAGGCGACCCCGGACGCAAGGGCATCGACTTCATCGACAAGGCGGGTCAGGTGATCCGGATCCATCCCGGCAGCGGGCAGATCGAACGGCTGATCGATGGCCTGCAATTGCCCACTGGCCTGGCCCTGTGCCCGGCCGGAAACGTGCTGGTGCTGGAACTCTGCGACCGCCTGCAACAACCCCTGCTGCCGGACTGGAACGGCGAGCCGTTGCATGGTGGCTTCACCCGGTTCACTGGTCGATTGCTGAGCTGCAACCTGCAGACCGCCCAGGTCACCGTGCTCGCCCAAGGCCTGGATACCCCATCCAACCTGTGTGTGGTGGAGGGTGCGGTGCTGGTGAGCGAAGGCATGGGCCTGACCGGACGGCGACTGCCCACACCCGACGGCCATGTCGTCCCACTCAGCGGCAGGCTTCGGCGGGTACCGCTTTAACGGCTCGGGAACGTTGTGGGAGCGAGCCTGTTCGCGATGACGGCGACACAGCCGACATTCCCGCAAGCTGACCCACCGCTATCGCGAGCAGGCTCGCTCCCACATTGGATTCGCGGTATACGCAGCATCTGCATACACCGCCCAACCCGGTGGGAGCCGGGCTTGGCCGCTCTCACAGAGGGATTTGTGGTGAGTAGAGGCCTCTGTTAGCGCTTCAGCTAACAAGCGCTAACACCGAATAACTGGTGATCGCCCCCGCAAGGCATCACGCTTGGGTCTCAGCACTGAACAGAGGCAGCAGGTCCATTCAACTGTTGCTCATGAGCAGTGAGCCAATGACTCAAGAGGGTTCGATCATGACCGAAGGCTGCCGCGATAGCTGGCTGTGCAGAACCGACCGTCTGGGGAACGATGAACTGTGCGCCTTGATGGCCAAGGTCGACAGACACGGCCCTCAAGCTTTACAACAGCTCCTGGCGAAAGTGAAGCCGCTGCTCAAGGCGTTCTACGAAGGCCAGGTACAAGCCGGGCGTGCCAGGCGCGAAGAAGTCGAAGGTCTGATCCAGGAGGCCTTCATGGTGCTCCAGCAACGACGGGCTGATTATGACCCCAGCGTTCCGTTTCGCGCGTGGCTGATCGCGATTGCACGGGACACCTTGCTCTATCACTGGCACAACCAAGGCAACGACGCCAGCGTTGCAGCCCCCCTCAACGCAGTCCTGAGAGCGGTCTGACCCGCGCCTCAACGCCGTCCTCCTGATCGGGAAATGCCGATGATCAATATCGAAAAAGTGCTTTACACCAGCCATACGTACACAACAGGCGGTCGAGAGGGCGTTGGGCGCAGTGACGATGGCCGACTGGATCTGCTGTTGTCTCCCCCAGGCGCGCCTGGGACCGGCACCAACCCCGAACAACTGTTTGCAGTCTGCTGGTCAGCCTGCTTCCTGGGCTCCTTGCGTCACGCCTGCAACGCTCGCAAGATCCACTTTCCGGCCCGCGCGGCCGTTAACGCGCAAGTTGATCTGGTCCATGGCGAACAAGGGTTTTTCCTGCAAGCCCGGCTGGCCGTTTCGCTGCCAGACATCGAGCCGGATACCGCCCAGGAGCTTGTCGAGGCCGCCCACCAGAACTGCCCGTACTCCAAAGCCACCCGCAAGAACATCGACGTCTGCCTCACCATCGTCTGATTCCTTTCAGCGGACGCCCAGCCCTGTCACGCCCGGTTGACGGGACGCCCGTACTTGAACGTTTAATCAAAACACCTATCATGCAGACTCGCCTGTAGGGACAGTCGTACAGCGAAACACCATCTTATTTCTAGAGAGCCTTCTTGTGGAGTCAGCCCCGGACGACCTGCACGAATCGTTGACCCTGCAACTCGCCTTCGGTCCTTTTTGCGTGACGCCGGGCAAGCGATTGCTCACGAAAAGCGGCTCCCCTGTGGAAATCGGCGGGCGAGCGCTGGACCTGCTTATCGCGTTGCTCGAACGTCCCGGACGGGTACTGTCCAAGCGCGAATTGATCAAACGGGTCTGGCCCGACATCGTCGTCGCGGAAGGCAGCCTTCGTTTTCACATGACAGGACTACGTCGAATCCTCGGGGATGGAGAAGACGGGGCGCGCTATATCTCCACCCAGGTGGGTGTCGGCTACGCCTTTGTTGCGCCCATCGAACGGCTCCAGTCCGGCGACTCGACCAGCTCCCCTGTCCCATCCGCCCAGGCCGCCGGCAAACGATTCATCAGCACAGTAGGCAACTTACCGGCCCGCGCCAGGCTGATTGGCCGGGACAACGATGTGCAAAGGGTCATCGACCGCCTGCAAGAACCCAAGCTGCTCACCATCGTGGGGCCCGGCGGAGTCGGCAAGACCAGCCTAGCCGTAGAGGTGGGACACAGGCTCGCTGCCGACAGCGATGAGCCGGTACGTTTTGTCGATCTCGCTCAAGTCGAGGACGCCGCGCTGGTGCCCTCTTCGCTCGCCGGTTCCCTGGGCATTCCGGTGCAGGCTGACGATCCGCTGTTTGTGCTGCTCGCGCACCTTCGAACCCGCAGGCTGGTGCTGATCATCGACAACTGCGAACACCTCATCGATGCCGTTTCGGCCGTTGTCGAACAGATCAGGGCAACGGCGCCCGGCGTAAGCCTGTTGGCCACCAGCCGCGAACCGCTGCGCACCCTGGGCGAACACGTGCATTGGCTCAACCCCTTGGACTTTCCGGGCGAGACACAGGCGCTGAGCGTCGATGAGCTGTTGGGATTCGCGGCAGTGAAGTTGTTTGTCGAACGCGCCTCTTCAGGCAATCCTTCGCTGTTCCTGGAAGCCGGCAACGCACAGATGATTGTCGACATGTGCAGACGCCTCGAAGGCATGGCCTTGCCCATCGAGCTGGCCGCCGTGCGTGTAGCCAGGCACGGGGTGCACGCCACACATGCCTTGCTGGGCGAGCGCTTTTCCCTGGGCTGGTCTGGACGGAGAACGGCGCTGCCGCGTCATCAGACGCTGCGCGCCATGCTCGATTGGAGCTACGCCCTCCTCTCCGAGCAAGAACAACAGGTGTTCGATCGCCTCGCGATTTTCGTCGGACCGTTTTCCCTGGAGGCGGCCTCGCAGATTCTCGCCGACACGCAGATCGATTCCCTCACTGCGGTCACGACGCTGGATGAACTGGCCTCCAAGGGCCTGGTCAGCGTTGATCACAGTGACGCGATGGCAACCTATCGCCTGCTGGAAATGACCCGCGCCTATGCACGCGAAAAGCTCGTGTCCCGAGGTGATACTGAAGTGCATGCGCTGTCGTTCAGGCACGCGGCCTATTTCATGGATCTGCTCGGCCGTCTCGGCAGCACACCCGATGAAGTCTTCGAGCAGTCCTCTCGACTCGCCAGCCAGCTGGGCAATATCAGGAATGCGCTGGAATGGAGCTTTGGCCCACAGGGCGACCCGGGGCTGGCATTGCCGCTGGCCGCCGCGAGTGCACCGTTGTTCTTGCATTTTTCGTTGATGGTCGAGTGTCGGACCTGGTGCTCCCGGGCCACCGAACTGCTTGAGTTGGGTTACTTCGGAACACCGACCGAAATGGAGTTGCAGGCCGCCCTGGGCCTGGTGTTGATGTTCACCCGGGGTAACAGCGAGGCCGCACGGAAAGCCCTGCTCAGGGCCTTGGACATTGCCGAGGGGCTGGGCGATCACGAATCCAGGCTGAGGCTGCTCGGGCGCCTGCAAATCTTCTCGGAGCGCATTGGCGACTTCCCGTCGTCGCTGGCCTGGGCCGAACAAGCCGTCGAAGTGGGCAACCTCATCGGCACACCCGAGGCCATCGCCGTGGCTGCCTCGCTGGCCGGTATTTCCCATCACCTGCTCGGCAACCAGACGCTGGCGCGGCGGGAGCTGGAAAAGTCCTTGCGCAACAGCCTGCCGTCAGAACGCAGCAGTACGGTTCATTATGGCTTTGATCATCGCAACCGCACCGGGCTGGCCCTGGCGCGGACACTGTGGTTGATGGGCTTTCCCGATCAGGCCAGGCGCTGGGCCGAGCAGGTCGAAGCGGAGGCCGCCGCATTGGACCACCCGGTGACCTATTGCATCGCATGGGTCTGGACGCTTTGCATCCATATCTGGACAGGCGATCTGGAGAAGGCCGCCACAGGTCTTGAGACTTTCAGGAAGACCGCCGAGGCCAATGCACTGGCCCCCTATGTAGCGGCGGCAATGGGCGTGCAAGGGGCTATCGCGATACGTGCCGGGCAACCCGGCAACGCGGTTGCCTTGCTGGAGGAAAGCCTGGCGCGGCTGCGTGGCATGCGTTACGAATTGCTGACCACTTCGTTCGAAACGTCCCTGGTCGAAGGTCTGATCCTGAACGGTCAGTACGAGAAGGCCTCGATGCAGGTCGAAGCCACCATCCGCCACTGCCGCCATAGCGGCGACGCCTATGCCCTGCCGGAACTGCTTCGGATCAAGGCCGCTATCCTCAAGACACTGGCCCCAAGCAATCCCGTTGCGGTCGAAGACACGCTCAATGAATCGATTGCCCTGAGCCAGCAGCAAGGCGCCTTGTCGTGGGAACTGCGGTCCTCGATGGATCTGGCCACCCTGTGGCTGGAGCAGGCTCGGGTCAATGAGGCCAGGGAGTTGCTGAGGTCGTGCAGCGAGCAGATGTCCGAAGGACATGACACCCTGGACCTACGCCAGCTGCAAACCTTGTGGCAAAGGACGCTGGCGCCACCGGGGCTCAGCTGAGCGCCAGGGACAACTGGGCGTCCATCTTTACCAGGTCAGCCAGGGAGCGCGCTTTCATCTTGCGCATGACCTTGCCTCGATGGGCCTTGACGGTGATCTCGCTGATTCCCAACTCCGCCGCGATGACCTTGTTCATGCGCCCCGCAACGACCATGGTCAGGACCTCCTGCTCACGGGGGGTCAACGTTGCGTAGGCTTCTCGCAACGCACGCAGGTCTCCCTCGCGGCTCAAGGCGCTACGGCTGCATTCCAGCGCATCGGCGATGGCGCTGAGCAGCACTTCGTCATCGAACGGCTTGGTCAGGAACTCCACGGCGCCGGCCTTCATGGCCCGCACCGAACGCGGCACATCGCCGTAGCCGGTAATGAAGATGATCGGGATCATGGGCCGGTCAGCGGCAATCGCATTCTGCAAGTCCAGCCCGCTCAGGTCCGGCAGGTTGATGTCGAGCACCAGGCAACTGGGAACCGCAGGCCGGGGCTGGGCGAGAAAGGCCTGGGCGGACTCGAACAGTTGCGGTCGCCACTGTGCGTGGCCAATCAGCAATTCCAGCGACTCGCGCACGGAAATATCATCGTCGACCACAAATACGATGGGCGTATTGTTCATCGCCGAGCCACGACGTTCGGTACCAGCTCTATTGTTCGCGCTCAACACGCTACCTCCTCCCGTAGTCGTCATTACCCGTCAACTGACCGGCAGCGCAGCGCTGAGCGCCTTGAGCAGCGCCGCCTCGCTGAAGGGTTTCATCAGGCAGTCCACGGCGCCCTGGCTCATCAGGTGTGAACATTGGGCCGCATCGCCCAGCGCCGTGATGAAGATGATCGGGATGTTGAAATGGCGCAAGGCGAGTTCCTTTTGCAGCTCCGGACCCGACATGCCCGGCATGGCGACGTCCAGTATCAGGCAGTGGGTCTGGCTGGGGTATCCGGACGAAAGAAACGCTTGGGCCGACGAAAAGGCCTGGACCGCAAAACCGAACTCCTTGAGCAGATCCGGCAACGCTTCCCGCACGGACTCGTCGTCGTCAACCACCGATACGAGCAAAGGCTTATCCATTGAAAACCTCTCTGGTGGGCTCGCGGATACCCTCTATGACGTCGGCTGGATCGCGCAGGCCTTTGCAGGGAATCGCAAAGCGAAACGTTGCGCCAGGTCCGATATCGTTCACGCAGGCCCAGATCCGTCCGTCATGCTTTTCGATGATCGAATGGCTGACCGACAAACCGATCCCCATGCCCGAACTCTTGGTCGTGTAGAAAGCACTGAACAGGCGCTCCGCGTCCTGGGGATCGAAGCCGACGCCGTTGTCCCTGACGTCGAGATAGACATGACCGTCCTGTAGTCCGGTACTGACCTGCATGCGCCGGGGCCGATCGTTCATCTTGCTCATCGCCTCCTTCGCATTCAGGATCAGGTTGAGGATCACCTGCTGCAACTGTACGCGATCACCCCTGACCGGCGGCAGGCCGTCAGCGAATTCGGGATGCAGTATCACCGCGCCCCGCTGCAGCTCTCCCAGCAACAGGGCGATCACCTCCCGGGCCGCTTCGTTGATGTCGACGTCTTCAATCGTGATGCTTTTCTTCGAGAACAGCACCCGCAACCGATTGATCACGTCGGAGGCGCGGTTGCCATCTCGGATGGTGCGCCGCGCGGTTTCCAGGGCGCCCTCGACATTCGGTGGATTGGCGCCGAGCATGCGCAAGCAGGTGCTGGCATTGGTGATGATACCGGCCAGCGGCTGGTTGACCTCATGGGCAATCGACGCGGTCAGCGCGCCCAGGCTGGCAACCCGGGCCAGATGAGCCAGCTCCGAGCGGACCTTGCCGAGCGCGGCTTCGGAAAGACGCCGCTGGGTCACGTCCTGCAACGCAGCGATGTACTCTAGCTGGCCTTCCCCGTCTTTCATCGCGTGTGCAACCAAGTGGACATGCTTGATGGTGCCGTCAGGCAATTGCAGCCGATGTTCATGCTCGAAGTCCTGACCTTTCTTGCGCTGGTGCCTGATCATCTCCTTGTAGGCCGAGATATCGTCCGGGTGGACGCGGGTGTAAATGAAATCCAGGGTGGGCGTCACACCTGGTTCCAGGTCGAGTATCCGATAGATCTCTTCGGACCAGGTGAGCTCGTCCGAGCCGACGCTCCACAAGAAGGTGCCTGTGGAGCTGAGCCGTTGCGCCTTAGCCAGGAACGCCTCGCTCTGGCGCAGTGCCGCCTCGCCCCGTGCTCTATCAATGGCGATGCTCGCCAGGTGAGTGATCTGGGCGATCAGGGTCTGCTGCAGGGGTCCAGGGGCGGTTGATTCGGGATGCAGGATCGACAGAACCCCTGTCACCTCACCGTTGACGGAGGTGATCGGTGTCGACCAGTTCGCCCGCAAACCGTGGGCCAGGGCAGTCGTGCACCAATCTTTCCAGCGCGTCTCACTGGCCAGGTCGCAGCAAATCACCTGTTCGTTACGGATCGCAACCAAGGCGGCTGGACATGCGTCCGCATCCGCCACGCGCCCCTCCAGGCCTGCCACCAGGCTCGCCGGCACGTTCGGGGCAGCCCCTGGCAATATCCGTGGGATGGCTTCCTGCGTCGGATACGGGTGCTTGCGGTCGACTTGCACGATGCTGCACACGCAGCCATCGAAACTCGCCTCGGCCAAGGTGCAAAGCGCCTCGAGAACCCGTTTGAGGGCGGAACCTCCGGCGATCATGCCCAGCAGACGCTTCTCCCCGGCCAGCAGCATTTCGGCGCGTTTGCGATCTTCAATATCGGTGTTTTCCCCGTACCAGCGCACCACCTGGCCCGACTCATCGCGCTCCGGTACCGCCCGGATCAGAAACCAGCGGAACGTGCCGTCGAAGCGACGCAACCTGGCCTCGAATTCACCCGGTTCGCCCGTCGCCAACGCTTTCCAGTAAGCAGCCAGTGCACCGCCGTCATCCGGATGAATCGCGGCCATCCAGCCGGTACCGCAGGCGTCCTCCAGCGCGATACCGGTGTAATCGCACCAACGCTGGTTGAGAAAACTGACATTGCCATCGGGCGTGGCGCTCCAGACAAAACCGGGCACCGCGTTGATGATGCTGCGCAACCGGGCTTCAGACGCGCTGATCTCGGCCAGCGCCTTGGCGATCAAGGCCTTGTCGCGCTTCTGTTCGTCGATGTCGATGGTGATGACCCACCAGCGGGTGATGCGACCGGTCTCATCCCGCATCGGCATACCGTTGGCAATGAACCAGTGGTAGGCGCCATCCGCGCGGCGAATGCGCAACTCGGCGCGAAAAGGCTCACCGGTGGACATCGCCTGCGCCCAGCTGTCGATGATCCTGGGACGATCCTCGACGTGGACGATCTCACTCACGGCCCACTCCTTGAGCTCCTCAAGGGTGGTCCCCATGTATTCAAGGTTGTGGATGTTCACGCACTCCAGGTCTCCGCTGGGGCTCATCAGCGAAACCAGGGCCGGAATGCTGTCGATCATCGTGCGCAGACCGGGCTCGGTCATGTTGACGGGCTGGGCAACCGCACAGTAATCCTCGATGTCGGTGCAGACTCCGCACCATTTGCGGACGGCTCCGGCCGTGTCGGTCAGCGGGCTCACGCGCACGACGAATCGGCGATAGACCCCGTCGGCCCGCCGCAAGCGGGCCTGTATGCCTCGTGGCTCGTCGCCCTTCAGCACGGCGCGCCAGCACTCGAACACCTGCGCACGGTCGTCAGGATGGATGGAAGCATGCCAGCCCTCTCCCATTGCCTCCTCACGACTGCGACCGGTGTACCGGCTCCAGTACTGATTGACATAGTCGACGCCGCCATCGACACGGGCCGTCCAGGCCATGCCTGGCAGTCCGTCGATGATGCTGTCGGGTTCGTTATCCATGCCGGTCCCGCTCTGTAATGGCCCTTCAGAGAGCATGCCCCCGGTGATGGGGCGCGCCTATCATACCTTGGTGTCACACGCGCCGATCAGTGTAGCGCCGGGGATGGAAAACCGACCAATACCAACGTGTAATCGCCCTTTCGGCAACACCCTGTTCTGATTCATCCTGGCAACAGACACCGTCAAAAGGAACGGCATTTGCGAGACAGAACGCTGGAAACAGGCACTACCTCAAGGCAACAACATTCGGCCGCCAGCTCGAAGGCGACGGGGCAATGGACGGTCGTCGGCCTGTGCATGCTGTTCAATGTGATCAACGGCCTGGCGACCCTGGCCACGGCCTTCGTGCTCCCCAGCCTCTCGGTAGAATGGAGGTTGAGCGGTTTCCAGCAGGGCTTGTTGCTCAGTGCAAGCCTCATAGGGATGGCCAGCGGATCGACATTCGCCGCCCCCATGGCGGACCGTCATGGCCGTCGTCCCTTGCTGCTGGCGAGCCTGTTGCTCAGCGGCACGACCATGCTGCTGTCATTCTGGTCCCAGGACTTCTGGTTTCTTTGGCTGTTGCGCACCCTGACGGGGATGGGTGTAGGGGCGACGCTCGTCGGTGCCAATGTGCTGACCCATGAGTGCACCCACCTGCACCGGCGAGACCTGGCCATCGCGCTTCAGTCCGTGGCCTTCGCTTTGGGCGTGTCCCTGGGCGGCCTGCTGGCGCATGCATTGAACGACGCCGTCGGATGGCGCTACGTGTTCCTCGCCGGAGGTGCCTTCACCCTCGCGGCTGGCTTGAGCGGTGCACTGTGGCTGCGTGAGTCCTTCGAATTCCTCGCCGTGAAAGCTTCCCCCGCCCAACCGCCCGGCCATCGGCCTGCCTCGAATGCCGGGCGCGGGCTTCGACGAGACTTCTGGTCGAGGCAGTGGCGCGCAACCGTTTCGCTGGCAACTGCATGCTTCCTCGTCATGTTCTGCTTCTACTTCGTGGTGAGCTGGACACCGGCACTGCTGGTTCAGACAGGGGCATCCGCAACCCATGGCATCAAGGGCGGCATGCTGCTCAATCTGGGCGGCATGCTGGGCGCCCTGCTCCTGGGACTTGCCGCGAATCGTTTTGGCAGCCGCCGCTTGCTACTGGGTTGCCTGCTGCTGAACGCCTTGCTGATGACCTTGATGATGCCCGCCACCCAGGTGTTGAGCCTGTCCATCGGCATGGGATTTTCCATCGGCCTGCTGCTCAACGCGGCCATCGCCGGCCTGTATATCCTCGCGCCGCAGACCTATGGCACCGAGGAAAGGGCCAGAGGCGTCGGCCTGGTGCTGGGATTGGGTCGCCTGGGTGCGATCCTGTCACCGATTGTCGCCGGCACGCTGCTGGATGCGCACTGGAGTGCACAGGCCTTGTTCATGTTTTATGCCGGCAGCCTGCTGTTGGCGATGCTGGCCCTCGCTTGGGGACGCGGTCGAAGTTGAGGCCGACACCTTGGTGCAATGGCCCGTCCGGAAGGCTTTTGGTGAGATGGTTTTTCCGATTTCAACCAGGAGAATCCCATGCTTGCTTCGACCCGTTCCGACAATGTGCTCTATACCGCCAATGTCCACACTACAGGTGGCCGCGACGGTCATTCGCACAGCGACGACGGACGCCTGGACGTCCAGCTTTCAAGCCCGGGCTCGTCACGGGCCGGCACCAACCCGGAACAATTGTTCGCGGCTGGTTGGTCCGCTTGCTTTGAAGGCGCGATGCAGTTGGCCGCTCGGCGCCTGAAAATCAAGCTACCGGAAAATCCGGCGATCGACGCACAAGTGGATCTGTGCCTGGCGGACGGCAGCTACTTTCTTCAAGCGCGCCTTAAGGTCAGTGTCCCTGGAGTCGACCGGGAGTCTGCCCAGGCCTTGCTCGACGCCGCGCACGAGACCTGCCCCTACTCGAAGTTGTCACGCAACAACATCCACGTCGAAATCACCCTGGCCTGAGTGATCCTGGACAGAGCGACTGAAACACCGCCATCGCGAGCAGGCTCGCTCCCACCCTGATTGCGGGTTGATCACAACATCCGGTATGACGCCAATCCCTGTGGGAGCGAGCCTGCTCGCGATGACGGCAGCACAGTCAACATCAATGCAAGCTGATCCGCCGCCATCGCGAGCAAGCTCGCTCCCACATTGGATTAGGGCGTGCGCAGCATTTGCATACGCCATCGGCCCTATGGGCAATGGATGGCTTGATCGAAAGCCCCCCACGCATCGGGAGTCGATGCGTGAGCGGAACCCTCTCAAGGCGCAGGAATCACTTCGCCGCAGCTGCTTCCTCGATCAACCGGGCCACCGGCTCCGGATGGGACACCATCACCACGTGGGAAGCCCCCTTGACCACCTTCACATCCCTGGCATCGGCACGCTTGGCCATGAACGCCATGGCTTGCGGTGGAATGTTCTTGTCCTTGTCGCCGTAGATGTACCAGGACGGAATGTGTTTCCAGGCCGGCGTACCCGCCTGCTCGTTCAGCGCCGCTTCGGTCACCGGACGCTGGTTTGCCGCCATCAAGGCCGCCTGCGCGGCGGGGACGTCGGCGGCGAACTGGTCATGGAACTTGCCCTGCTGGATATACAGATCCTTGCCGCCATCGGCCAATACGACAGGCGGCGCCAGGGTCGGGCCGAGGGTGCTGCCGGGGAACTTCCCAGCCAGCCCGGCGACGGTTTCCCCCGCCTCGGGGGCGAAGGCGCTGACGTAGACCAGAGCCTTTACGTTGGCGTGGTCATTGGCCGCTTCACTGATGACGTTGCCGCCGTAGGAGTGGCCCACCAGCACCACCGGCGACTCGATGCTGCCCAGCAGCGCCGAAACCGCAGCACCATCACCTTTCACGCTGCGCAAGGGGTTGGCGGCGGACACCACCGTGTAGCCATCTTTCTCGAGGATTTTCACCACGCCATTCCAGCTCGACGCATCGGCAAAGGCGCCGTGCACGAGAACGACGGTGGGTTTCACAGTCTGCGCCGAGGCGTTGGCGCCGATGATCAGGCCGGCCGTGCAGGCCAATGCGGCAATGACTTTTTTCATGGAAAACTCCTTGGATACCTGGGTTATGGAGCGAGACGTGTAAAGACAAAATCATGGTTCTGCACCCGCGCCTGGTGGCAGGCGAAACAGGTTTGGTGTTGGGCCTCGTCGGCGGGCTTGCCGTTGATAAAACGACCGAACCCCCAACCGCCGGTTGACGCATATTTCTTCGAGTCCTTGACCATGACCTGGACGGTGGTGGCCGCTCCAGGAATCGAGGCCGGCTCGAACTCCGGTGACTGCACGTGCTTCCAGGCCAGCTTCACCAGGACCGTGCCGTCGGGAAACGGCAGCGTCGCGTCCTGGTAAGCCTTGATGGCGCGGTCATTGCCCAGTACCGCGCGAAGCTCGTTCAGCGGCTCGGCTTCTTGCGCCGGTGCGATCAGCGCCCACTGGCGATAGCCATCGGGCAACTTCACACCGTAGATCGGTGATGCTTCACCGCTGCCGGCATCGCCCAAGGCAACGCCGGCAGTGATCAACGCCGCCGATGCAACCGCGGCGGAGGCCGCCAGATGCTTGAGTTTCATCGTTGCTATCCCTCGTGCCGGATCAAAGATGATCGGCATCGATCACGGCCTGGGCGAAGGCTTGCGGGGCCTCCTGCGGCAGGTTGTGACCGACACCGCCGCTGATCAGCCGATACTCGTACTTGCCGGTGAAGCGCTTGGCATAGGCCTCGGCCGGTGGGTGCGGCGCACCGTTGGCATCGCCTTCAAGGGTGATGGTCGGCACCCCGATGGAAGGGAACGCCGCGAGTTTCTTCTCCAGCGCGTCGTACTTGGCCTCGCCCTTGATCAGGCCCAGGCGCCATCGGTAGTTGAAGATCGATACCGGGACGTGATCGGGGTTCTGCAACGCCGCGGCGCTGCGATCATAGGTCGCGTCGTCGAAGTTCCACTTCGGCGAGGCCAGTTTCCAGATCAGCTTGGCGAAGTCGTGGGTGTTCTTTTCATACCCCAGGCGACCACGCTCGGTCGCAAAGTAGAACTGGTACCACCACTGCAACTCGGCGGCCGGCGGCAACGGCGCCTTGCCGGCTTCCTGGCTGCCGATCAGGTAGCCACTCACCGCCACCAATGCCTTCACCCGCTCCGGCCACAGCGCCGCGACGATGTCGGCGGTGCGCGCGCCCCAGTCATAACCACCGAGCACGGCCTGCTTGATGTGCAGTGCGTCCATGAAATCGATCAGATCACTGGCAAGCGCCGCAGGCTGGCCGTTACGCACGGTCTTGGCCGACAGGAAACGTGTATCGCCATACCCCCGGGCATAGGGAATCAATACGCGATAGCCCTTCTGGGCCAGCGCCGGCGCCACATCAGTGTAGCTGTGGATGTCGTACGGCCAGCCGTGCAGCAGGATGACCACCGGCCCATCGGCGGGGCCGACCTCGGCATAGGAAACGTCCAGCAGACCCGCCTTGACGTGCTTCAACGGGCCGAACGAAGTATTGGTTCCCGGCGTGATGGCGCCGATGGTACCGGCCGGCACCTCGGCAGCGTTCGCCTCTGACGAGGTCGCAGCCAGGGCGCCCAACTGCATCATGGCGACCGCCAGGACAGCCGGCGCGAGCAGACGCCGGCGCCGCGGTGTGGAGGTGTGGTTCAACAGGTTCGTAGTCATGGTGAGTCTCCCTTGCGAACCGCCGCCCGGCGGTCGCGAGTTGTGAAATCGAAGGTGTCTGCCGGACGCGCCGCGGTGCCGGATTATTTCGCCGCGGCACGCAATGGCCGGAATGCTTCACGCAGTTCTTCGCTGAACAGTTGCGGCTGCTCCCAGGCCGCGAAGTGACCGCCCTTGCTGACTTCGTTGAAGTAGGACAGCGACGGATAGGCGCGCTGTGCCCAGGTCTTCGGCGCCTGATAGATTTCGTGGGGGAATACCGTGATCGCCACCGGCACCTTGATGTCCGTGGTCTTCTGCGCGGCCGCGCTGAAGTTATTGTTGTTGTTCTCCCAGTAGAAACGGGAGGACGACGCCCCGGTGTCGGTCAGCCAATAGAGGCTGATGTCATCGAGCATTTCATCGCGGCTGAGCACGCGCTCAGGCTTGCCGTCGCTATCGGTCCAGGCCGCGAATTTCTCGTACATCCACGCCGCCGTCCCGGTGGGCGAGTCGGCCAGCAGGTAACCGATGGTCTGCGGTCGGGTCACCATCATCGCGCCGTAGGCCGCGTTACGACCGAAGAACGTACTCAGGGAGGTGTAGGCCCGGCGTTCCGGATCGGTCAGCCCCGACGGTGCCGGATCGCCGCTGTTGATCGGCTTTACCAGCTCCGGCGGCACGGTGGCCGGCATGTTCAGGTGGATGCCCAGCAATCCGGGCGGCGCCAGGCGGCCCAGCGCATCGGAAATCACCGAACCATGATCGCCGCCCTGAGACACGTAATGGCTGTAGCCCAGGCGCTTCATCAGCACGTCCCAGGCCTTCGCCACCCGGTCGGGGCCCCAACCCAATTCGGTCGGTTTGCCGGAAAAACCATGGCCGGGAATCGACGGGATGATCACATCGAAGGCATCTTCCGCGCGGCCACCGTAAGCGGTCGGATCGGTCAGCGGGCCGATGGTCTTGAGGAACTCGAACTGCGATCCCGGCCAACCATGGGTGAGGATCAGCGGCATGGCGTTGGGGTGGCGCGAACGCACGTGGATGAACTGAATGTCGACGCCATCGATGGTGGTGATGAACTCCGGCAAGGCATTGAGCTTGGCCTCAGCCTTGCGCCAGTCATAACCGTCGCCCCAGTATTTCACCAGCGCCTGGACCTGGGCCAATTGCACGCCCTGGGAAACGTCATTGACGGTTTCCTTGTCGGGCCAACGGGTGGCCGCAATGCGTTTGCGCAGTTCGGTCAACTGCGCTTCATCAACGTGAATACGGTACGGGCGAATGGCCTCCGACCCGGCCGGAGCGGCGCTGGCGGACGGGTTGTCAGCGGCCAGGGTGACGCCACTGCCGGCAAACAGGGCAAGACCGAACACGCTGACGAGAGCGGATGACGCCAGACAACGTTGCCAGGTAAAAGCGGAAGAAGCTGCTTGCATGGTGGTTCTCCTTTTGACTAATCGGCTCAAGCAGCTCGATCAAACCATCGCGATGTCCCATGGAGGATTGCACCATGGTGTCGGTCGATACCTAGGTATGACGCGCGCGGTTTCGTGTGCTGTCTCGATGCGGGTCATTTAAGGACGGACAGGTATCGCAGATGTGTCAGCAACAGCCCGTAAAGAAACAGTCCGTATCGACAAAGGGGCTGGATACATAGAGATACATTGGAGGCAGGGAGCTGATGTCAGCTCAGCCACGGAACTGTGGGAGCGAGCCTGCTCGCGATGACGGCAGCACATTCAACATGGATGCAAGCTGACCCACTGCTATCGCGAGCAGGCTCGCTCCCACAGAGGATTTGGGGGTGGGCATGAGTTCTGTGGGCAACTCGGACAACCCATGTGGGAGCGAGCCTGCTCGCGAAGGCGGCAGCACATTCAACATGGATGCAAGCTGACCCACTGCTATCGCGAGCAGGCTCGCTCCCACAGAGGATTTGGGGGGGGCATGGGTTCTGTGGGCAACCCTGAAAACTTCAGGGACCGGCATCAGTCGGTCCCTTTCTTTTCGTCAGCCGCGCCGCCCAGCCAACACCTGCTCCAACACCACCTCCAACGGATGCCGTAGCTGCTTGTCCGCCAACCGTTTCACCTGGCTGCGGCACGAGTACCCCGTTGCCAGCGCCTCCCCTTCCTTGTCCAGCTTGCCGGCCCAGGACTGTTCGAAAATAGTCCGCGAGGTGTCCTGGTTGCGCAGTTCATGGCCGTAGGTGCCGGACATGCCGCAGCAGCCCGTCGCCTCGGTCATCAGCTTGAGCCCCAACTTGGCGAACACGCTTTGCCATTGCGAGGTACTGGCGGGCACATTGGTCTTTTCGGTGCAGTGCGCCAGCAGGCGGAACGTCCGGGCAACAGGATTCGCTGTCTGCGGAACCGCATCGACCAGCCATTCCTGAGGCAGCAGGACTTTCGGGCAGGCATCGAGCCCTGGCACCTTCTGATATTCCTGGCGGTAGACCAGGGTCATGGCCGGATCCAGGCCCACCAGGGGCACCGAGCAGTCGGCGAGCGCCTGGAGCTGGGTAGCGTTGCGGATCGCCGCCTTGTTGAAGGCACCGAGAAAGCCCTGCACATGCAAGGGCTTGCCGTTGGCGCTGTAGGGCGCCAGGAACACCCGATAGCCCAGTTGATGCGCCAGTTCGATAAAGGAAGCCAGCAACGGCGTTTCGAAGTAGCGGGTGAAGGCGTCCTGCACCAGCACCACACTGCGCTCCCTTTGCGCCGGCGTGAGTTCACGCAGGGCCGGTACGCTGGCGACCGCGACTTTGCAACGGCTCAAGGTGGCCTGGAAGTTGAAGCGACTGATCAGCGGGCTGTCGACCATGCCCACTTGGTTCGCCAACAGCCGGCTCAGCCAGGTCGAACCCATGACCGCGTTGTAGAGGCCCGGCGCGTAAGCCATGTAGGGAATGGTGAATTCCAGCGAGCCGATCAGGTAGTCACGCAGCGGCCGTTGATAGCGGCCATGGTAGAGCTGCAGGAAACGCGAACGGAACTCCGGCACGTTGACCTTGATCGGGCATTGTCCCGCGCAGGATTTGCAGGCCAGACAGCCGGCCATGGCGTCATAGACTTCGTGGGAGAAATCCGCCTCGCCCCGTGAGCGCGCCAGGTTGTTGCACAGCCGCGCCGGCAAGTCCTTCAACCACGACGCACCGCCCCGCGCCGCTTCCAGCACATCGACATTGGCCGCGCCCTGCAGGCGCAACCATTCACGCATCAGCGATGCCCGCCCCTTGGGGGAGTGCTGGCGTTCGCGGGTGGCTTTCCACGACGGGCACATGGCGTCGTCGGGGTCGAAGTTGTAGCAGGCGCCATTGCCGTTGCAGTGCACGGCTGTGCCGTAGCTCTGCCAGACGCGCTCGTCGATCTGCCGATCCAAGTCACCGCGTAGCGTGACCTCGTTGACCTTGAGCAAGCCTTCGGCGGCATCCGGCGGTGTACAGATCTTGCCGGGGTTGAGCTGGTTATAGGGGTCGAACGCGCCCTTGAGGGATTGCAGTGCCGGGTACAAATCGCCAAAGAACGCCGGCACGTATTCCGAGCGCAAACCCTTGCCGTGCTCGCCCCAGAGCAGGCCGCCATAACGCTGGGTGAGTTCAGCCACCGCATCGGAAATCGGCTTGACCAGTGCAGCCTGGGCCGGGTCTTTCATGTCCAGCGCCGGACGTACATGCAACACGCCGGCATCGACATGACCGAACATGCCATAGCTCAAGCCGTGGCCGTCCAGCAATGCGCGAAACTCGGCGATGTAGTCGGCCAGCCGTTCCGGCGGCACGGCGGTGTCTTCCACGAACGGCTGCGGCCGCACCTCGCCTTCGACGTTGCCCAACAGCCCGACCGAACGCTTGCGCATGGCATAGACACGGTTCACCGCCTCGGCCCCTTCCGCCAGCGTATGGCCCAGGCGCTCGATGGTGGTGTCGCGCTGCAGATGCGTCACGAAGGCCGCCACCTCGGCGTTCACCTGCGCAGCGTCGTCACCGCTGAATTCCACCAGATTGATGCCCAGGGTCGGGCGTTCGGCGTCGGCCGGGAAATACTCGGCGACGCTGTGCCAGACGATGTCTTTCATCGCCAGCAGCAACACCCTGGAGTCCACCGTTTCGATGGACAGCGGCTTGTGGGCCAGCAATGCGTTCGCATCGCGCAGGGCGTCCATGAAGCTGCCGTAGCGCACGTTCACCAGCACCGAATACTTGGGAATTGGCAGCACGTTGAGCTTGGCCTCGACCACGAACCCCAGCGAACCCTCGGCGCCGCAGAGCACGCTGTTCAGGTTGAAGCGACCGTGGTCATCGCGCAGGTGCGCCAGGTCGTAACCGGTCAGGCAACGGTTGAGCTTGGGGAACACCGACTCGATCAGCTCGGCCTGGGTCTCCTGGATCTGCCGGGCGGTGCGGTACACCTCGCCAATCCGACCCGGTTCAGCACACGCTGTTTCCAGCTCGGCGTCGGACAGCGGCTGGGTGTGCAGGCGCTCACCGCCGAGCAACACGCTGTGCAGCTCCAGTACATGGTCGCGAGTCTTGCCGTAGGTGCAACTGCCCTGGCCGCTGGCATCGGTGTTGATCATGCCGCCCACGGTGGCGCGGTTGGAGGTCGACAGTTCCGGCGCGAAGAACAACCCGTGAGGCTTGAGCGCGGCATTGAGCTGGTCCTTGACCACACCGGCCTGCACCCGGACCCAACGCTCGGCCACGTTGATTTCAAGGATGGTGTTCATGTGCCGCGACAAATCGACCACGATGCCGTCGGTCAGCGACTGGCCGTTGGTCCCGGTACCCCCGCCCCGTGGCGTCAGCTTGATCTGGCGAAACCGTGGTTCGGCCATCAGCGTGGCGATGCGAGCGACGTCCTCGGCGTCCCGGGGAAAGACCGCGGCTTGCGGCAGGCGCTGGTAAATCGAGTTGTCGGTCGCCAACACGGTACGGGTGCCGTAGTCGGCGCTCAGGTGACCACGAAAGCCGCTGGCGCGCAGGGCCTCGATGAATTCCGGGTAGTGGGCCGCGGGGGCAACCACGGGCAGTTGGGCAATCATTAACGGCCTCTTGGTGGGCTAATCACGTAAATACTTGTCGCCGGCGCATGAATAGGTCAGGCTCGGAACGACCTGCGTCAATGTTCCTTCAGGTTCCCGGCGCAGACAACCGGATAATCCTGCCGCTATCGATGACTTTTCCGAATGAATTACCGCCACCTCACGCCATCCATGTCACTGCTGCTGGCATTTGAAGCCGCCGCCCGGCATGAAAGCTACACCCGGGCCGCGATTGAACTCTCGCTGACGCAAAGCGCCGTCAGCCGGCAGGTCCAGGCGCTGGAAGAGCAATTGGGGCTGACGCTGTTTCGTCGCGAAGGCCGGCAGGTCCGGCTGACCGATGTCGGTCGCCTCTACCAACGGGAGATGAGCGAGGCCCTCGGACGCATCCGCAGCGCGACGCTGCAGGCCATGGCTTATCAGTCCGGCAGCGGCACCCTGCGCCTGGCGACGTTGCCGACCTTTGGTTCGAAGTGGCTGCTGCCGCGCCTGCATGAGTTCTACAAAACCCACCCCGGCATACTGGTGCACATCAGTTCCCGGATCGACGCCATCGACTTCGACACCAGCGGCATCGACGCCGCCATCGTTGTCGGCACGGCCGACCTGCCGGGTCTGATCAGCCACCGCCTGCACGCCGAAGAACTGATCGTAATCATCTCGGCGCAGGCGGCCAAGGCCCATGAGACGTGGACGCCGGAGCGCATCAGCGAACAGATGCTGCTCAATGTGGCGAACAACCCCAACGTCTGGGGCGACTGGTTCAGTCACTACACCCTGCCCCACGCCAGGATGCGCCTGGGCCCCAGCTTCGAACTCACCTCGCACTTGATCCAGGCGGTGCGTGCGGATATCGGCATTGGCCTGGTGCCACGCATCCTGGTGGCCGACGAATTGGCCAATGGCGAACTGATCGGCCTTGACCTGCCGTTCGCCAGCCGGCGCAGTTACTACCTCACCTATCCACCGCGCAACGAAATGCTGCCGTCGTTACGGGCGTTTCGTGGCTGGTTGTTGGAGCAGATCTAACTGTCCCGCAGTTATCGCAGACATAAAAAAGCCCCGCAAACCAAATGGGTCGGCGGGGCAAGGAATTGGTTGGTTGCGGCCAACCAAAGGAGCTCTGTGAAAAGTGTCTATCCGTCGAATCAGATGCAGTCTTCTGCGGCGCGCTCGAAACTCGACGGCAGCAGGTTCGAGGCCAGCAGGTGCCGCTCATAGATGAACACCTTGCCGCCGTTCCCGGCCTTGTAGGCCTCCAGCACGTTGTCCGCGGAGACTTTGCTCGGCACGACGATCCGGTAGCTGCGCTGGGTCTGTGAGACCATCGGGTTCAACTGACTGTCCTGCAATTTCGGTATGACGCACTCGGCATACTCGGCCGGGGTCTTCTGGGTCTGCAGGGTCAGCGTCGGATCGTTTGGCGCGGAGGCACAACCGGCGAGCAGCAAAGAGGCAAACGCCATGACAGGCACGAATAAAAAGCGCATCAGTTTCATCCCGAAAATAAAAAGGGTCAGACTCGTATGACGACGGAAGGCTGTTGCGTCATGTCTGGAGCCACCTGTTCGATGGGTGCAATTGTCCAATGACTGGCGACAAAGCAGAACATGCGTTTAGTGATGGTCACTATTACTTCTAACGATAGTTGCGTGCCTTACGGGGTCAGGCACGCGTGCCTCGGTGTCGCGAAGCCGGGATTCCAGCCTCGCTGAACATGGTCATGATGAAGCGGATGGCGTCAGGACTGGGCTGTCAGGGCCGAGTGGGTCTTCAATTCTTCGTCAATGAACGCAGCGATCATGGCCCGATAGACCCGCTCCACGACATCAGGCGAGGCACCGGCTTCGTTCGCAAGCCCGCGCACTTTGGTGATGACCTGCTCGACCCGCGCCGGTGCGCGCACATCGTCGGTGGTTTTCTTGAAGGCTGCCGCCTGCGTGACGAAGTTGCCGCGCCGGGCCAGGAGCGCAACGACCTGGCGGTCGATCTGGTCGATCTGCTGGCGGACTTCTTCGATTGATGTACAGCGTAATTCCATTTTGAGTATCTCCTTTCAAGTAACGGCAATGTGTATGGGCGGTTGCGATATGGCGGCATATTCGAGATAGATGCAAGCAGAGCCGCCGCCATCGCGAGCAGGCTCGCTCCCACAGGGTGTTCCGGGGAACATCAGAGCTTTGGGATAATACCGGTGGCCTCGGCAATCGTTGCCAGCACCTCTTCCATCCCCGCGATGTGATTCTGAAGGTCGACAAAAGACTGATGGACCGCTTCGTCGACGTCTACGGTTTGCTGTCCACGAAGCGCTATCACCCTGCGCAGTTCCTTTTCCTGAAGTTCGTTCACGCTTTCGCGCAACGTCAGGAGCTGGTCGAATATCTGTGCGACTTTGGCTTTGCTATCGACGTCCATCATCTCCAACCCAATCTCTCGATGAATGCGCCCCAGGGACACGCGACCAGGATGCCGGGGCACTGAGATGTTGGCGCACAGGCTGTGGGGTGATCAATGGACACCTGAACACGCCGAGGAGTTTCGGTCCGGCCAGGGCCGGTCTTCCTTGGAACGTAACGATGGCAAAGACAGTCGGAGCAATCAGGCCCTTGGCAAAGAAATCGTCCCATGCCCTTACGATCAGCCGTCCTCGCTGCGCTATTCACCCTGGCGACTGGCACAACCGCCGATGCACAGGAACCGCTACGCCTGGAAAACCTGAAGCGCTGCGGCAATCTTCTGGAAAACCAGCGCCAGGACTGGTGCCTGACGGTGCGCGGGTTGGACGATGGCGTGCCGCAATTGAAGCTGGGTAACCGAGCGATCCCCCCGGACGCTGTCCAGCGCGAGGGACAGCACCTGCGCTTGCAACTGGACAGCGCCGACTACCAGAGCGGCCCTCTCTGGCTGGAGGATGGCCCACGCACCAGCAACGCCGCCTGGCTGACCTTGCGCAACAGCCACGTACTGGCCGCCGGACCGGACGAAGTGGCGAAGAACATGGACGGGCTGACCACTTACGTCAATCTGGTCAGCCTGCTGATCGAGGAAGATCGCGACGGCCCTCAGGAAGCCGAGCGCCTTGCCGGCAAGTACGGCGCGACTGTGGTCGGCAGCATTGCCCCTTTGAACCTTTATCAGCTTCGCCTGCCGGCCACGGACCTGATGCAGCGTGACGCACTGGTGCTGCGGCTGGGCAGTGAAACCAGTGTGGATGCGGTGGTGATCGAGGAGTCCGCGGCGGAAGAAACCGAGCAATCCGCCGCTCGGCCTGAAGAACCGAAGAAACCGGCGCAGGACTCCGACGAATGGGCCGCGAACCGCTTTCTCGATGCGGTGCACTACTACCAGCGGCGCATCCCCGGACAGCAGGCGCCCATCCGGCCGCAACCCGTGCGTATCGGCCTGATCGAGCGCGACGTGGATTTCGACACCGCGGATTTTGCCGACTACCTCGGTGCCTGCTCGGTACCGCGCACCTGTGTCTACGCCCGCGATGCCGGCGCCCCGGACGATCATGGCACCACCGTCGCGGGCATCCTCGCCGCGCGCTGGAACGACGGTGGCAACACGGGTTTTCTGCGCGGCCTGGATAAGGCCAGCGGTGGCTTCGAGGTCATCGTCGAACGTAATTCCGATGCCGGGATTACCGCCAATATCGCCGCCTCGGTCAACCTCGTGGAGGATGGCGTACGCGTACTCAACTGGAGCTGGGGTATCCACCGGGTGGGCGCCAAGGACGTCAAGGGGGACGATGTGGATTCCCTGCTGCGCTCGGGCATCGCCATGAGCGGCTACGAGGAACTGCTGGAGGAATTCTTTCTCTGGCTGCGCAAGGAGCACCCCGACGTGATCGTGGTGAACTCCGCCGGCAACGGCTCCTCGTTCTCGGGCAGCGATGAATACCGCCTGCCCTCCTCCTTCATCACCGAGCAGTTGCTGGTGGTCGGTGGTCACCAACGCAGCGAGCGTGCCGGAGTCGCGGTCGACGATCCGGCCTATGCGGTCAAGCGCAGCTCTTCGAACATCGACATGCGCGTCGACATCACCGCCGCCGCTTGCACTCACGCCTCGACGCCCGGTGCAGGCCAGGACGGTGCGGTGCATTGCGGCACCTCCTACGCCACGCCCATGGTCGCAGGCCTGCTGGCGGCAATGCTGTCCATCAACCCGCAACTTCAGCCCGAGCAATTGCGCACGCTGCTGCGCCGCAGCGCCCTGACCATCGGCGACAACCACGACTTCGAACGGATGGACGCGGAAGACCTCACCGCCCCCATCCTGCCGTCGGAGCGCCGCTACCAGCTCAATGACAAGGACGTGGGGCGCTCGGCGCGGTTGGACATGCAGAAGGCATTGGACCTGGCGGTGGAAAGTCGCGAGCGGGTACGTTGACTATCCGCGTATGCCATGCTCGGTGAATCACCCACTCCCTAGCATCTGCCACAACGACGCGCCCACCCCGGTCATGCTCTCCCCGGCAATCAACCCCGCCGCCGCGGTGATTGCGAAGCGCTCCGTGAGGCTCGACCAGCGACAGCTCACCGCCCAGGTGAGTACCGCGCCGAGGGCCATCATCCATGACACCGAGGCCGGCAGCACGAACGCCAGGCCCAGGGCTGCGGTGCTCGGCAGGTACCGGGCCCGATGCTCGGGCAGCAAGCTGTCGAGCACGCCCAACAGCACGCCGGCCAGGCCACCGATGAAGATCGCCCAGCGGATGCTCGGCGATAATGACTCCAGCCCTTGGGTCAGGGTTTGCGCCACGGCTTTCCAGGTGGCCACCGCCGGGGCCGGCCATTCTTCGGAGAGCAGCATGGCTTGAGGGTCCGGGATCAGGGCCAGATAGGCCAATACGCCGACGATGCTGCCGACGAAAATACCCAGGGTCTGGGCGACCAACTGCTTGCGCGGCGTCACACCAATGGCCCGGCCGACCTTGAAATCGTTCATCAAGTCCGTGCACTGCCCGCCGAGCCACCGGCGGTGTTGGCACTCATCAGGTTGATCGGCACCTGCCCCGGCGCAACGATGCCGAAGCTCAACTGGGACAACTGTCCGATAGCGCCGATGGGCGGAATACCCGTGGCGCCGACGACCCGGGCGGCCACCGCCGCCAGGCAGATCGCCAGGGGTATGGTCAACAGCGCCATCCACGGGTTGATGCCGAACAACAGCGCCTGCAAGCTCACCACCAGTACGATGGACACCAAGAAGCCAACGGCAGGTCCGGCCTTGGGAACCACCCAGATCGCCCCACCGCCAGCCCGGGTAGTCTTGTGCAGAGCCCACAAGCGAATCCCCAGGGAAGCCAACGTCGAACAGACCATCAGGCTCACGCCTGGCCACAGCAACCACTCCACCAGCGCCGCGAACTGCGGACCCGTGCTGCCTTGCGACAATTGCACCAGACCCTGCTCCAGCAACCACGGCGCCAGCCCGCCCCACGCCAGCAAGGCGCCGAGCAGCAGGGTCAAACCAACGCGAATACCGATGATTCCGCCAAACCCCACCAGCAGCAGCGAAGGATCCGCGGTGAATGTCAGGCGCTCCAGTTGCGCGGTTGGCGACCAGCGCGGAAAAGCCCACATGAAGGTGTCCACCCACTTGACCACGCCGGACAACAACGCGGCGCCAAGCAATACCCTCAAGCGCGTCGCCGCTTCATGGCCTTGGTTGTAGATGTGCAACAGGGTTTCCAGGGTTGCCATGCCTTCGGGAAACTTCAGCGCCTTGTCGTTGAGCAGCGACGGTCGCAGATACCAGGCGATCCAGATGCCCAGGAAGCTTACCGAAAAGACCCAGGCGACCATGGGAATGGCATCCAGTTGTTGGCCGGTCAACAAGGTGTAGGCCGGAATCGGCGCGACCAGCCCGCCGGAAATGATCGAGGCCGCCGCGGAGGCCACCGTCTGGTTGATGTTGCTTTCGTGCAACGTCCAGGGCAGTCGCGCGGCTGAACGCCTGGCCAGGCCTTGCCAGATGCCATAGCCGATCAGTAAGGCAATGATCGACATGTTGAACGACCAGCCGATCTTCAACCCGGCGTAGACATTGGAGGGCGTCAACAGGATACCGATCACGATGCCGGTAACGACCGCGCGCACGCTGAGTTCCCGTTCGACCGGGGCATGGAGGGGCAGCGATGACGAGGTTTGAAGCATGCGAAATCCTTATCGGCAAGGAGACAGCGCGATCACTCGCCTAACAAGTGAGCGCTGCATTGGCGGAAGGTTCACAGTGTCGAGGGGCAGCTGTTCGCTGTTACCAGGAATGCGGGACGTCGCTCAGGGGCCGATAACGGCACCTCGCGGCGTCAAGGCTTGATGTTCTTCAGCTCATTGAGCAATGCCAGCAGTTGCTGCATCTTTTCCTCACCGAACTGCTCTTCGATCCGTCGATAGTTGCCTTCCATCCCCTCGCTCATGGACACGAAGCATTGCTGGCCGCGTTCGGTCAGGCCGACGAATACCCGACGCTGGTCCTGGCTGGACTTCTGCCGGCGCACCAGGCCGTCGCGCTCCAGGCGGCTGAGCACGCCGGTCATGCTCGGTTTGAGGATGCAGGCCTGCTGGGCGAGCTGGTGGCTTTCCAGTTCACCTTGCTGATGCAGGATGCGGATCACCCGCCATTGCTGCTCGGTGAGGTCGTGCTGGTTCAACGCCGGGCGGAAAAATGCCATGGCCGCTTCGCGGGCCTGCAGCAGGGTCAGCGTCAATGAAGGTCTGGGGTTGGCCATGTTCGGACTGCTTGGAATGGACGAGTGGGCAGCTTAGTGGCGCAGATAATTAGCTGCAAGAGCAAGCCGCTTGCTCAAATTTGCCACGGGTTTGTGGCGAGGGGATTTATCCCCTCGCCACAAAAGCTAGTGTTCCATCGAGGATAAATTTCAGCGCAACCCCGACTGCCGCTGGCGATACTCCCCAGGGGTGAGCTGAGCATAGCGCTGGAAAAACCGGCTGAAATAGGCCGGGTCCTTGAACCCGAGCTGGTAGCAGATTTCATTGGCCGAGCTACCAGTGAACAGCAACAGACGCTTGGCCTCTTGCATCAACCGCTCCATGATCAGCCGCTTGGAAGGCAGGTCCGCAATGCGCCGGCACACGTCGTTGAGGCGCGCCTCGGTCACCCCGATGCCCTCGGCATAGCGCGACAACGGCCAGTGTTGCAGGTAGTGCGCTTCGATCAGCTCGTTGAAGCGGTGAAAGATCTTCAAGTCCTCATGTCGCGCCGGCCGCGCTTCCAGAGAGTTGGAGCACAACCGCAACAGGCTGATCATGATCAGCCGCGTCAAGCCGTCCAGCGCCACGCTGCGCCCCGGCCGAGCGGCCGCCACCTCCGCGCTCAGTTCCTCGAACAAGTATTCCAACCGGCACACTTCCCCGGCCTGCTCCGGCCCCAACTGCGTCAGCGCCACACAGGCTGCCGGTAGCTGCACACCGGCCGGGGCGAGCCCGGGGTCGGCGTCGATCAACTGCCAGACCAACTGCTGGCGCACCGTCAGCACATGCCCGTCACTGTCGGCCTCGGTCACGAAGGAATGGGGAATGGTCGGCGGCGTGAGAAAGAACATCGGCCCGGATTCGACGTACTGCTGATCGTCCAGATACACCCGCACAGTACCGCTCTTGACGTAGTGCACCTGAAAGAACCGGTCATGGCGATGCACCGGCATGTTCCGGCCGAAAAAGCCGGCCAGGTTGGCGAGCCGGTCGTAGTGCACTTCGGCGTCGCTGTAGCGCTGGTCGTACACCTGGCCAATGTTGATGTTCGGGATCGGCTGACGATCGGTCATCACGCAGTACTCGTTTTTATGCTGATTCAGGCAGCGCCCGAGGCTCATCCTGCACCGAATCCGGGAAGGCAACCAGTGCCGGTCATTCTGTCACGCTTGACGATAGTTAACATCTTAATTATAACTGTTAACACATTAACAATATCGCAGAGCCCTCCTCCCTCTGCACCGCCAGGAGACAAGCATGAGCCGTGCCCTGCATGACGTCGCAACCGGCACCCTGTTCGGGGTCGCGCTGAACTACCAGGGGCTGCTGAAGCAGCGCCTCGCCGAGTTCGAGCAACCGCCCTACCAGAAGCCGCCGGTCAAGCCGGTGCTGTTCATCAAGACCCCCAACACCCGCAACCGGCACGACGCCGATGTGGTTCATCCCGGCCACGGCGAACGCCTGCAACCGGGCCCGGCCCTGGGTGTGGTGATGGGCAAATCGGCCAGCCGCGTCAGCGCCGCCGAAGCCTTGGACTATGTGGCCGGTTACACCGTCGTCAATGAATTCAGCCTGCCGGAAGACAGCTACTACCGCCCTGCCGTCAAGGCCAAGTGCCGGGACGGCTTCTGCGCCATCGGGCCGGAACTGGTGCCGAGCGCCAACGTGGCCGATCCCCACAGCCTGGCAATCACGCTGTACGTCAACGGCGAAGTACGGCAGCAGAACAGCACGGCCAATTTCGTTCGCGACATCCCCCAACTGATCGCCGAAATCAGCGAGTTCATGACCCTGCACGCCGGCGACGTGTTGATCACCGGCACCCCTGAAGGCCGGGTCGATGTGGTGCCCGGCGATCGCGTCGAAGTGGACATCGACGGCCTGGGTCGTCTCATCAACACCGTCGTGGCCGAGCAACCAGGAGCACGTTCATGAAGCATGCGCGCATTCGTTTCGAAGACCAGGTCCACGCCGTCATTGTCGAGGCCGGCAACGCCGTGCGCCTGGCCGACGGTCGCCTGCTGGCCGAAGATCAGGTCGAGTGGCTGCCCCCGGCCACCGGCAGCATGTTCGCCCTGGGCCTGAACTACGCCGACCACGCCGCCGAGCTGGCCTTCAAGCCGCCGACCGAGCCCCTGGCGTTCATCAAGTCCCCCGGCACCTACACCGGCCACAACCAGCAGACCTGGCGCCCCGACAATGTCGCCTACATGCACTACGAGTGCGAACTCGTGGCCGTCATCGGCAAAGCCGCCCGCAACGTCAAGCGCGAGGACGCCCTCGACTACCTGGCCGGCTACACGGTGTGCAACGACTACGCGGTCCGCGACTACCTGGAAAACTACTACCGCCCCAACCTGCGGGTGAAGAACCGCGATGCCACGACCCCCGTCGGGCCGTGGATCGTCGATGTCGCCGATGTGCCGGATCCGGCCAACCTGAAGCTGCGTACCTGGATCAACGGTGAACTGCGCCAGGAAGGCAGCACGAAGGACATGATTTTCGACATCCCCTACCTGATCGAATACCTGTCCAGCTTCATGACCCTGCAACCCGGCGACATGATCGCCACTGGCACGCCGGAAGGCCTGGCGGACGTGGTGCCCGGTGATGAAGTGGTGGTGGAAGTGGAAGGCGTCGGCCGCCTGGTCAATCGAATTGTCAGCGAAGCCGCGTTCTTCGCATCCCGTAAAGAGGCTTGAGCAACATGATCAAACACTGGATCAACGGCCGTGAGGTCGAAAGCAAAGACGTCTTCGTCAACTACAACCCGGCCACCGGCGAAGCCATTGGCGAAGTCGCCAGCGGCGGTGCCGAGGAAGTGGCCCAGGCCGTGGCCGCGGCCAAGGAGGCCTTTCCGAAGTGGGCCAGTACCCCCGCCAAGGAACGCGCCCGGCTGATGCGCAAACTGGGTGAACTGATCGATCGGGACGTGCCGAAACTGGCCGAACTGGAAACCCTCGACACCGGTCTGCCGATCCACCAGACCCGGAATGTGCTGATCCCGCGGGCCTCCCACAACTTCGATTTCTTTGCCGAAGTCTGCACCCGCATGGACGGTCACACCTACCCGGTCGACGACCAGATGCTCAACTACACCCTGTACCAGCCGGTGGGCGTCTGCGGCCTGGTGTCGCCGTGGAACGTGCCGTTCATGACCGCGACCTGGAAGACCGCCCCGTGCCTGGCCCTGGGCAACACCGCCGTGCTGAAGATGTCGGAGCTGTCGCCCCTCACCGCCAACGAACTGGGACGCCTGGCCGTGGAAGCGGGAATTCCCGACGGCGTGTTGAACGTGATCCAGGGCTACGGCGCGACGGCAGGCGATGCGTTGGTGCGGCACCCGGATGTGCGGGCGATTTCCTTTACCGGCGGCACCGCCACCGGCAAGAAAATCATGCAGACCGCCGGGTTGAAGAAGTATTCCATGGAGCTCGGCGGCAAGTCGCCGGTGCTGATTTTCGAAGACGCGGACCTGGAACGGGCCCTCGACGCGGCGCTGTTCACGATCTTCTCGCTGAACGGTGAACGTTGCACCGCCGGTAGCCGGATCTTCATCCAGGAAAGCGTCTACCCGCAGTTCGTCGCCGAATTCGCCGCCCGCGCCAAGCGCCTGATCGTGGGCGACCCACAGGATCCGAAGACCCAGGTCGGCTCGATGATCACCCAGGCCCACTACGACAAAGTCACCGGCTACATCAGGATCGGCCTCGAAGAAGGCGCCACCCTGCTGGCCGGCGGCCTGGAACGCCCGGCCAACCTGCCGGCGCACCTGAGTCGCGGCCAATTCATCCAGCCGACGGTGTTCGCCGACGTGAACAACCAGATGCGCATCGCCCAGGAGGAAATCTTCGGCCCGGTGGTCTGCCTGATCCCGTTCAAGGACGAAGCCGAAGCCTTGCAACTGGCCAACGACACCGAATACGGCCTGGCGTCGTACATCTGGACCCAGGACATCGGCAAGGCCCATCGCCTGGCCCACGGCATCGAGGCCGGCATGGTATTCATCAACAGCCAGAACGTCCGCGACCTGCGCCAGCCTTTCGGCGGCGTAAAGGGTTCCGGAACCGGGCGCGAAGGTGGACAGTACAGCTTCGAGGTGTTTGCCGAGATCAAGAACGTTTGCATCTCCATGGGTGGTCATCACATTCCAAGGTGGGGCATCTAAAACCAGCGATGCCCCCTGTGATGACCACACCCCCTGTGGCGAGGGGATTTATCGAAACGTCGCACCGCCCCGCTGGGCTGCGAAGCAGACCTCAAACCAGACACCTCGGTGTGTCAGGTTGATCGGGGTTGACTGATTCAGGGCCGCTTCGCGCCCCAGCGGGGATAAATCCCCTCGCCACAAAGGCTGTAGTTCATCAACCTAATGTGACCCTAGCCTCAACAAGAACAATTTTTCAGGAGAATCATCATGGGCGAAGTCGTCCTGGCTGCGAAGATCTGCCACGTTCCCTCGATGTACCTGTCGGAGCTGCCCGGCAAGCACCACGGTTGCCGCGCGGCGGCGATTGCCGGGCACAAGGAAATCGGCCGCCGCGCCCGTGAGCTGGGTGCCGACACCGCCGTGGTGTTCGATGTGCACTGGCTGGTCAACAGCGCCTATCACATCAACAGTGGCGAACATTTCAAGGGCATCTACACCAGCAACGAGCTGCCGCATTTCATCAAGAACATGGAGTACGAGTACTCGGGCGCGCCGGAACTGGGCGAGTTGATTGCCGCCGAAGCCAACGCCGTCGATGTCCGTACCCTGGCCCACAACATCCCCAGCCTGGAACTGGAATACGGCACGCTGGTGCCTATGCGCTACATGCACATGGATGTCCCGCCGGAGCAAAAACTCAACGTCGTCTCGATTGCCGCCTGGTGTGCCTGGCATCGCCTGCAAGACAGCTTCACTTTCGGCGCCGCCGTGCGCCGGGCCATCGAAAAAAGCGACCGCAAGGTGCTGGTGCTGGCGTCCGGTTCGCTGTCCCACCGCTTCTCCGATGATCGCAACGCCGAAGCCAACATCCATAACTGGACTCGGGAATTCGACAAACAGGTCGACCTGCATGTCGTCCAGATGTGGCGCGAGGGTCGCTGGAAGGAATTCTGCGCCATGCTCCCGGACTACGCCGAACACTGCTTCGGCGAAGGCAAGATGCACGACACCGCCATGCTCCTGGGGCTGCTGGGTGGGCCGGATTACGACAAGCCGGCGGAAATCATCACCGAGCCGTTCGGCAGTTCCGGCACCGGCCAGATCAACGCCATTTTTCCGGTTTGAACAGCCTGCGCAGGAGATCCGACGATGCCGCACTTCATTGCTGAGTACACCGACAACATCGAACAACAGGCCGACTTGCCCGGCCTGTTTGAAAAGGTCCACGCCTTGCTCGGCGACAGCGGCGTGTTTCCCCTCGGCGGCATCCGCAGCCGGGGGATGCGCCTGGACACCTGGCGCATGGCCGACGGCAAGCACGACTACGCCTTCGTGCACATGACGCTGAAAGTCGGCCACGGCCGCGACCTCGCAACCCGCCAGAAAGTCGCGCAGAACCTCTTCGAAGCGATCACCGCGCACTTCGCCGAACTCCAGGCCCAGCGCCTGCTGGCGTTGTCGTTCGAGATGATCGAACTGCACGAGCACCTCAACTTCAAGGCCAACAACGTCCACGCCTTCCTCAAGGCCCAGACGAGCTAAGCGCGCCTGACGGTTACCCATCGGCCCTCTGACAAAAAGTACAAGATCATGAGCACAGCCAATCCCGCTGGCACTGCCGGCGCCATCGCGCACGACCGCACCCACGCCACGATCACCTGGCGGCTGATGCCGTTGCTGCTGGTCTGCTATCTGTTTGCCCATCTGGACCGTATCAACATCGGCTTCGCCAAGATGCAGATGAGCGCCGACCTGCAGTTCAGCGACACGATCTACGGCTTCGGCGCCGGCCTGTTCTTCATCGCTTATGCGCTGTTTGGCGTGCCGAGCAACATGGCCCTGGACCGGGTCGGGCCACGCCGCTGGATCGCCACGCTGATGGTGGTCTGGGGCGCCTTGTCCACGGGCATGTTCCTGATTGACAGCGCCGCCGGTTTCTACGTGCTGCGCTTTCTGTTGGGGGTGGCCGAAGCCGGGTTCTTCCCGGGCATCCTGGTCTTCCTCAATCGCTGGTACCCGGCGCGCCGTCGGGCCCAAGTGACCGCTCTGTTCGCCATCGCCGTGCCGATGGCCGGGGTAATCGGCGGGCCGTTGTCCGGTGGAATCCTCGAACACTTCCACGATGTCGGCGGCCTGCGCGGCTGGCAGTGGATGTTCGTCCTCGAAGGGTTGCCAGTGATCCTGCTGGGCCTGGTAGTGCTCAAGTGCCTGCCGGACAATTTCGAGACGGTCGGCTGGCTCACGCCCGACGCCAAGCAGCAACTGCGCGAACAACTGAGTGTCGAGGAGCAGCGAAAATCCATCACCTCGTTCTCGGCGATCCTCAATAACCCGCAGGTCTGGTTGCTGGTGGCGGTGTACTTCGCTGTGATGCTGGCGGTAAACACCCTGGCGTTCTGGATGCCCACCCTGATCCACGGCGCCGGTATCGGCAGCGATGGCAAGGTCGGCTTGCTCAGTGCGGTGCCGTACCTGGCGGGTTGTTTCTTCATGATCGGCTGTGGCCGGTCTTCCGACCGTCACCGTGAACGCCGCTGGCACCTCTGCGTGCCGCTGCTGATGGCGGCGGCCGGCATCGCCATCGCCGGGCTCTCCCCCGGCAACCCGACGCTGGTGCTCGGTGGCCTGATCGTCGCCGGCATGGGCGCCAGCGCCGCGTTGCCGATGTTCTGGCAATTGCCGCCCGCCTTTCTCTCCAACAGTACCCAGGCCGCCGGGATTGCCCTGATCAGTTCCTTCGGCAGCATCGCCTCATTCTTCGCGCCCTACCTCATCGGCTGGATGCGGGACACCACCCAGAGCGCCAGCCTGGCTCTTTATGTCCTGGCGCTGTTCATCACCCTGGGTGGCCTGCTGGTGCTGCGCACCCGGGCCGCCATCGTCAATCCTCAGTAGGGACCTTGTCATGCTCGACCAAAGCCTCATCCAGCAAGCCGCCGCCCGCCTCGACCACGCCGAGCGCTCACGGGAACAGGTGCGGCAGTTTTCCCTCGATCACCCAGGCATTACCCTCGACGACGCCTACGCCATCCAGCGCGCCTGGGTGGCGCAAAAGATCAAGGACGGCCGCAAGCTGGTGGGCCACAAGATCGGCCTGACCTCCCGGGCCATGCAGGTCTCTTCGAACATCACCGAGCCGGATTACGGTGCGCTGCTGGACGACATGTTCTTCGACGAAGGCACCGACATTCCCTTCGAACGCTTCATCGTCCCGCGGGTAGAAGTGGAGCTGGCGTTCATCCTCGGCAAACCGTTGAAAGGCCCGAACGTGACGGTGTTCGACGTGCTGGACGCGACCGAATGGGTGATCCCGGCGCTGGAAATCATTGATGCACGGATCCAGCAAGTCGACCCGCAGACCCAGACCACCCGCAAGGTCTTCGACACCATCTCGGACAACGCGGCCAACGCCGGCGTGGTCATGGGCGGTCGTGCAGTGCGACCCACCGAGATCGACCTGCGCAAAGTGCCGGCGGTGCTCTACCGCAACGGCGTGATCGAGGAGTCCGGCGTTTCGGCGGCGGTGCTCAATCACCCGGCAAAAGGCGTGGCCTGGCTGGCGAACAAGCTGGCGACCTACGACGTCACCCTGCAACCGGGGCAGATCATCCTCGGCGGCTCCTTCACCCGCCCGGTGGCGGCCAACCCGGGCGATACCTTCCATGTCGACTACGACATGCTCGGTTCCATCGCCTGCCGTTTCGTCTGACTGCCTGAGGACTGCCCAATGGACATGCCGATCAACACCTTTAAACAACGGCTGAAAAGTGGCGAGGCGCAGATTGGCCTGTGGCTCGGACTGGCCGACCCCTACTGCGCCGAACTGGCGGCCAATGCCGGTTTCGACTGGCTGCTGATCGACGGCGAGCACGCCCCCAACGACGTGCGCAGCCTTCTGGGTCAGCTCCAGGCCGTGGCGCCCTACCCCGGGCAGCCGGTGATTCGCCCGGTGATCGGCGACACCGCGCTGATCAAGCAGGTACTCGACCTCGGCGCACAAACCCTGCTGGTGCCGATGGTGGAAAGCGCCGGCCAGGCGCGGGAACTGGTGCGCGCCATGCATTATCCGCCCAGCGGCATCCGTGGCGTGGGCAGCGCGCTGGCCCGGGCGTCGCGCTGGAACAGCATCCCCGGCTACCTCGACAAGGCCGATGAACAGATGTGCCTGCTGGTGCAGATCGAAAGCCTCGAGGGAGTGGCCAACCTCGACGCCATTGCCGCCGTGGAAGGTGTCGACGGTGTGTTCATCGGGCCGGCGGACCTGAGCGCGTCCATGGGTTTTCGCGGCAATCCGGGCCATCCGGACGTGCAAGCGGCCATCGAGGACGCCATCGCCCGCATTCGCCAGGCCGGCAAGGCCGCTGGGATCCTCAGCGCCGATGAGAAACTGGCCCGGCGCTACATCGCGCTGGGCGCGGCGTTCGTGGCGGTGGGGGTGGATACGACCGTGCTGATGCGCGGCCTTCAGACTCTGGCGGCGACGTTCAAGGATGCGCCAAAGCCCGCGACGGGCGGGGTTTACTGACCCAAGTCGAGTACCCTGTGGGAGCAAGGCTTGCCCGCGATGAAGCTGATGCGGTTCACCATGAGACCGAGATGGCTTCATCGCGGGCAAGCCTTGCTCCCACAGCTATTCTTTCTCTCCTTAGAAGTCGCAACAGGAAGCTCAGCGCCTGACCGCCTTCAACTCATTCAGCAACCCCAACAACGTCTGCAGCTTCTCCTCCCCCAACTTCTCCTGCAATCGCTGGTAATTGGCCTCCATGCTCTGGCTCATCGAGTCGAAGCACGCCTGTCCCTGGGGCGCCAGGCGCACCAGGACCCGTCGCTGGTCCTGCTCGGCCTTGCGCCGCACCACCATGCCCGCCGCTTCCATGCGCACCAGCACGCCGGTCATGCTGGGCTTGAGAATGCAGGCCAGTTCGGCCAGGCGATTGATCTCCAGTTCGTCGTGCTGGCTGAGGATACGGATGACCCGCCATTGCTGCTCGGTCAGGCCATGTTGATTGAGGGAAGGACGGAAAAACCCCATGGCCGCTTCACGGGCCTGTAGCAGGGTCAGGGTCAAGGATTGGCGCGGTTTGGGCATGGAGAGTGTTCGCCAAGGGATTAGTTAATGAGTTAACTAATCTTAGCATCATCGGAGTGCAGATGGACTGTGGCGAGGGATTTACCCGTGGAGCGTTAAACCTGTGGGACCAGCCTGTGGGAGCAAAGCTTGCTCGCGACAGCGGCGGCCCAGTCAACATCGTTGTCGACCGAATCCCCCATTCGCGAGCAAGCTTTGCTCCCACAGATCTGCTCTATGCGCCCTTGATCACCCCTTTGAGCACCGTCTTGAAATGCTCCACCTGAGCCTCGCCAAACTGGCCGAACACCTTGTCCTGCTGCTCCTTGGCAATGGCCCAGAGCCCTTCGGTTTTATCGATGCCCTTGATGGTAAGGCGCACCCGGTCGCCCTCATCGCTGACCAGGCCCTTGCGCTTGAGGTTGGCCACGGCCTCTTCGATCTCACGCACCGGCATCGCCACTTCCCGTTGCAGGTCAGTCAGGTTCAGCCCGGCGTCGTTCTCCAGCACCATCAACATCCGCGCTTCGCTGGTCCGCAATCCGGTGGACAGTTGCCGTGGTTGGTAGCTGGCCTGGTACGCCCGTAATGCCTGGGTCATCAGGTAGTAGAGGTTGTGACTCAAGCGCCCCTGGAAGTGACTGCTGGGCGCTTGCCCTTCTTCACGTCGCGTCATGCGTGTGTGGGGCAGGACCATCGAGTAGGCACCCTGGTGATAGAGCAGCGGCGAGCGTCCGAAGTCGTCGAAGGCCACGACCTTGCCGATCATGATCCAGTGATCGCCGCCGTCGACCTGCTGGAATTTTTCACAGTGAAAACGCGCCGCGCAGTCGGCAAACACCGGCGCGCCACCGACGCCGCTGTCGAATTCGATGTCAGCGAAGCGATCTTCCTTGGGCCGGGCGAAGTTGTTCGACAGGTCGATCTGGTCGGCAGCCAATACGTTCACGGCAAAATGACTGGCGGCTTCGAACACGCCGTGGCTGCTGGAGCGCTTGTCGATGCTCCAGAGAATCAGCGGCGGATCCAGGGACACCGAGTTGAAACTGTTGGCCGTCACGCCGACCTTGCGGCCATCTTCAGCCGCAGCGGTGACCACGGTCACACCGGTGGCAAAGTTACCCAGGGCGCGGCGGAATGCGCGGGTATCGAAGGGGCTATCGGAAATACTGGACATGCAAGACTCCCGGCCGCCTCAGACGACGGCCTCGATTTATTGTTTTATGGGCGGGACTCGGCGAGCCGACGGTCACACCATGGTGGGATCGGGCTCCAGGCCCATCAGTTCGCGCCCGAGGATCTGCGCGCAGACGTCGTAGTCGGTGTAGGCATGGGCGCCCGTGAGGTGCGCATCGCGGAACAGCCGTTGCAGTTCGTTGGTTTCGAACCACGCACCGCCGCCGGCCGCCTCCATCAGCCGGTCCACCGCCTGGATGCACATCTTGGTGGCATAGCCCTGGTTGGTTCGCCAGAACGCCAGGGTTTCCCGGCTCGGGTATTCGTGACGCTCGCTGTGCTCGGCGTGCTCCTGCCAGGTTTTCTCCAGGAAGGCCCGCGCCGCCGCCACCTGGTGGGTGGACTCGGCCAGGCGCATCAGGGCCGGGGTCGCCGCCCCCACTGCCGCACCGGTGTAGGCGCGCACGCGGTTGCGGGTTTTCTCGCGAAACACTTCGAGCATGCGTTCGGCCACGCCCAGGCTGACGGTTGAGAAGCCGCTGGCAAAATACGGCCGATACGGCGAGTAGAAGATCTTGCTGTCGGGGTACAGGCCGAAGCCGCCAGACTTGCCTTCCATCATGTCCTTGGCTTTCTGGATCCGGTGTTCCGGCACGAACGCGTTGTCGATGATCAACGTCTTGCTGCCGCTGCCGCGCATACCCACCGCGAACCAGTCATCGCGAATGGCATAGTCGCTTCGAGGCAGTACCGCGAAGCAATAGTCCTGGGTGCCTTCGGCGTTCTTGCGGCGAAACCCGACAATCGCCCACTCGGCGTGGTCGCAACCGCTGCTCCAGCCCATTTCGCCGCTGAACATCACGCCGCCCTCGACCTCTTCGGTTCGACCGAACGGTGCGATGCTGCTGCTGGCGGTGGCATCGGGATCGTCGCCCCAGACTTCTTCCTGGGTCTTGGCCGGGAACATCGCCAACTGATGGCTGTGGGTGCATAGCAGGCTCATGGCCCAGGCCGTACTGGCACAGGCACCGGCCAGCAGCGCAATGCAATCGGCGAACTGCGGCAGGGAAATCTCCATGCCGCCGTACTTCTTCGGCAGGAACGCCCGGTGCATACCGATGCCCTTGAGCAAGGCGATATTCTCGGCCGGAACGCTACGGTCCTGTTCCGCCTGGAAAGCATTGGCGGCAATCACCGGGAGGATGGGCTTGAGGTCTTCGAGCAGCGGATTTGGCTTTTTCATGGACGGGCTCTTTTATTATTGGCGTCTGCCGATCCCACCTGGACTTGCAGGTTCGTGCCGCAGAAACGGTAGGATCAAATGATTAAGGCCGGTCCAGTATGGGCATTCAAGGGCAGCCGAAAAATGCACCTTCCAGATCCAAGATTGTACTTTTCATGGTGGCAGAACCGAGCGATGGCGCGCTCGATCAAGTCCCGCGGCACGGATGATCAAGACAAGCGCCCCGTTCCGGGCCCTTAATAGAGCCATCGCGTGCAGCGCTCTGCACGGAGTTTCCTTTCACTTTGTCAGGTTGCGTCATGATCAATATCGAAACGCCCACCTATTACACCGCTACCAAGAAGTACAACCTCAGCTTCCCCACCCTGGAGCAAGACGTGGAAGCCGATGTCGTGGTGATTGGCGGTGGCTTCTCCGGCATCAACACCGCGCTGGAGCTCGCAGAAAAAGGCATCACCAATATCGTGGTGCTCGAAGCGCGTTACCTGGGCTTCGGCGGTACCGGGCGCAACGGCGGGCAGATCATGGCCGGGATCGGGCATGACCTGGAAAAGATCAAGAAGGACGTGGGCGAAGACGGCCTGCGCCAGGTCTTCGAGATCAGCGACCTGGGCGCGGATATCATCAAGGACCGCATCGCCAAATACGCCATCGATGCCGACTTCTGCCATGGCTATGGCTACATGGGCTTCAACGCTCGCCAGGAGAAAACCCTGCGGGCCTGGGAAAAAGACTTCAAGTCGATCAACAGCAAGCATGAGATCCGCTTCCTCGGCGGTTCCGACGTTCAGCAGATCATCGGCTCCAAAGCCTACGGCAGCGCCTTGCTGCACATGGGTGGCGGCCACGTGCATTCGCTGAACCTGCTGCTGGGCGAAGCCAAGGCCCTGGCCGGCCATGGCGTGCGGATCTTCGAAAACAGCCCGGCCCTGGAAGTCAGCTATGGCGAGCGCATCACCGTGCGCACCGGACGCGGCTCGGTCAAGGCCAGCAAGCTGCTGTGGGCCTGCGACAGTTTCCTCAACAAGCTGGAGCCGGAGCTGCATCGTTCGACCATCAACACCTACGCCTTCCAGATGATGACCGAGCCGTTGTCGGACGAACTGATCCAGCGCATCAGCCCGATCCGCGGTGCCTACAGCGACATTCGCCCGGTGATCGACTACTACCGCGTCACCAATGAAAACCGCTTGCTGTTCGGTGCCGCCACGCCGCTGGTGGAACACATTCCCCAGGACCTCAAGGCCTGGAACCGGCACCTGATGCTGAAGATCTTCCCGTACCTCAAGGACGTGAAAATCGACCTGGCCTGGGGCGGTCCGATGGCGTGCAGCCCGAACCTGTTCCCGCAGATCGGCACCCTGCCCGGCCGCCGCAACGCTTTTTTCGTCCAGGGTTATTCCGGCTTTGGTGTCACGCCGAGCCACATCATCTGCAAGGTGCTGGCCGAAGGCATGAGCGAAGGCTCGGCGCGCTACGACCTGGTCAGCTCCATCAAGCGCCCGACCATCATCGGCAAAGACGCCATCCGCCCGCTGCTGCTGACCGCCGGCAAGTCCTGGCATCAGTTGTCGGGTTACTGGAATGGGCGTCGCTGACAGCCACACCGCTTTTTTTTCCTCAATCATCAGGAGTCACTGCCATGTCCCTTACCACCGTTAAAAAAGACATCCAGCTGTCCGAACTCGACGCCTGGGGCACCGTTGCCGACCTGGGTTCGCAAATTCTCGAAGGCGAAGTCAAAGCCTTCGGCAAGATGACCTTCGGTGCCCCGACCGACGCCATCAGCAGCGCTTACTTCGGCACCACCCAGGGCAAGTTCCGGATGGTGTATCCCTTCGCCGAACAAGCCACCGTGGTCACCGGCGAAGTGGTGCTCACCGACGAAGCCACCGGCCAGAGCACCCGCTACAAGGCCGGCGACAGCTGGTTCGTGACCAAGGGCACGCCGGTGCTGTGGGAAGTGGTCAGCGAGAGTTTCGTCAAGCACTACTTCGCGGTAGCCTGACCGGAACAGGGCCGCCGGAATCACCGGCGGCCCGTATGACGAAGGTTACGCCCATGAACCTGATCGCCACCCAGGACATCGCCGGTCACTGTCTGCAAGCGTTCACCCAGCTGATTCCCGCCAGCCGGGCGGCCTTCTACTGCGTCGACCGGCACTTGCAGGCCCATGATTTCAGCCTGCAGGGCATGAGCGGCGAAATGCACCGCGATTACCTGGACAATTACCGCCAGTTCGATCCGCTGCAACCGCGCAACTGCGTGTCCAGCGAGCAGACGGTGGTGCCACTGGGCCTGGCGATGACTCGCCAACCGGTACGGGACAACCAACGCTACCGCAGCTTCCTGCAGCGCCACGGCATCGTCGATGTGGTGGAAGTCTTCGCCCGTCGGGAAGGTCAGCCGCACGCCGCCATCTCGCTGCTGCGCACCGCCGAACAAGGCGTCTTCACCCGCCAGCAGTTGACCCAACTCAACGCTTTGCAGGCCCTGCTGCAACTGGCCGTCGCCCACCTGCCCGCCCACGGGGATGCCTTGAGCAACCTGACGCCCAAGGAGCGCCAGATCGCCTTGCTGCTGCGCCAAGGTGTCAGCAACAAACACCTGGCCCGGGAGCTGGATGTGGGCTTGCCGACCATCAAGACTCACCTGATCAACCTGTTCCGCAAGGTCGGCGTGAGCAGCCGCACCGAGTTGGTCAGTACGTTGTTTCTCTGACGCGGCTCAACCATTCGGTTGATAGTCCGCGGTTGCGCAGGCGCCCATGATCCGGGTGGACACTTCATCCAACCGGAGCCTTGCAATGAGCACATCTACAGACTGGATCACCGTCGGCGCCCTGGCCGATGGCTTTGCCCCAGAAGCCTTCATCCTGCCAAACCTGGCGGACCTGAGCGGCAAGACCTTCACCCTGAATTTCGCCAATGGTTGGCAGATTGAGCATCGATTCGAGCAGGACAGGTTGTCCTGGCACGCGGCCGACGGACACTCCAGCGGCACGGCGGCGTATCGGGCCACGTCGGTGCGCCCCGGGTTGTACCTGGTGGACTTCCTCAAGGGCGAAGGCGCGCAGACCCTGTCGGTCAGCCTGGTGCTCGACACCGCCAACGCGGCGTTCACCGCCGTGATCGGCCGCATGCCCGAGCAGGCGCAAACCCGCGAAGGGCTCTACGGGCGTGCGTTGGCGGGTCAGCCGCTGACTTCGGTAGGCGTCGAGTTCTTCCACGGCAGCCTTGATCGCCCTTGGCAGCCAGGCCTCTGCCCGCATGCCCCGAGCACTGAACTGGTGGGCCTGCGCAACCTGTATCGCTATAGCCCGAGTGAAGTCTACGAACACATCTACCTCAACGACCGGTTCTATGCTTGGCAATGCCTCAAAGGCGTGGAGCAAGGCCTGTGCGACACCGATCGTTGCGACACCTACAAGGTCGCCGATGAGTTGTACCTGTTCGTCTGGCGGGAAAAGATCATCCCGACCCTCGGCCTAGTGCTGATCGACCTGCAACAGCATCGCAGCGACGGCAAGATCTTCGGCTACGCCGGCGCGTCCTTCGATGAGTTCTCCAACTTCCCGGTCAGTTCCTATTGCCAGGTCCTCAACCGCACGGAGTATCCCGATGCCTGAATCACGCACCGTGGTGATTACCGGCGCAGGCACCGGCATCGGCGCTGCCTGTGCCCGGTTGCAGGCCGCCGAAGGCGCCAATCTGGTGTTGATTGGCCGACGCCGCGAGCCCCTGGAGCAACTGGCCGCGGAGATCGGCGGTCTGGTGCTGGTGGGCGATGCGGCTTGCCCGGCGACCTGGGACGGTTTCGTCGCACAGATTCGCCAGCGCTTCGGCCGCCTCGATGTGTTGCTGGCCTGTGCCGGTGGCATGGGTCAGGGCAGCGCCACCGAGACCAGCCCGCAGGCCTGGGACGCGGCCATGCGCAGCAACCTCGACAGCGCGTTCTACAGCGCACGGGCTTGCTTGCCGCTGCTTCAGGAAAGCGCCGGCAGCATTGTGCTGGTGGCCTCCATTGCGTCATTGGCGGCGGGACCGGAGGTTTGCGGCTACACCACCGCCAAGCACGCGCTGCTGGGCCTGAACCGCTCCCTGGCGCGGGATTACGGCCCCAAGGGCGTGCGGGTCAACGCCGTCTGCCCAGGCTGGGTCCGCACACCGATGGCCGATGAGGAAATGCAGATGCTGATGCAGTTCCATGGCGAAACGCTGCAACAGGCCTATGACCGGGTCTGCGCCGACGTGCCATTGCGTCGGCCAGCCAGCGCCGAGGAAATCGCCCATGTCTGTCGCTTCCTGGCTTCCCTGGACGCGTCGATCATCACCGGCGCGGCGCTGGTGGCCGATGGTGGTTCCAGCATCGTCGACGTGCCGACACTGGCCTTCAGCCGAATGGAGACACCCCATGCCGGATGATCTGGATTTCAGCGGTAAAACGGTGTTGGTGACGGGCGGCGCCCAAGGCATTGGCCGGGCCATTGTCGAAGCCTTCGCCTGGCGCGGGGCCCGCGTGGTGATCGCCGACCTGGGCCTGGCGCGGGCCGAAGCGCTCGCCGATGAACTGACCGCCGAGGGCTGCGAAGTGGAAGCCGTCGGCGTTGATCTGGCCGACGCCACGGCGATTGCTGCCATGATGGCCGGGCTGGAGCAGCGCCTGGGCCGCCTGGATGTGTTGGTGCACAACGCCGGGTACTTTCCGCTGACGGCTTTCGAGCAGATTACGCCGGCAGTACTGGAACGGACGCTGGCGGTGAACCTGTCGGCGCTGTTCTGGCTGACCCAGGCGGCGCTGCCGCTGTTCCGGCGCCAGGGCCAGGGCTGCGTGCTGGTGACTTCATCGGTCACCGGCCCACGGGTGGCGTATCCGGGGCTCAGCCATTACGCCGCGTCCAAGGCCGGGGTCAATGGTTTCATTCGCAACGCGGCACTGGAGCTGGCGGCTGAGAATGTCCGGGTCAACGGCGTTGAACCCGGCATGATTGCGACACCGGCCATGGCCAACCTCGGTGACGATGACCTCAACCAGGACATCGCCCGACGGGTTCCCCTGGGGCGTCTGGGCAAACCGGCCGACATTGCCGGAGCCATGCTGTTCCTGGCGTCGGACCTGGCCAGCTATGTGACTGGCCAGACCCTGGTGGTCGACGGCGGCTCGACCTTGCCAGAGGTTTGAAGCGGGGTCGGCTTGCGGTGGTGGTGACAGATCCGCCGCCATCGCGAGCAGGCTCGCTCCCACATTTGCTCGAGGCATTCATAGCAATCGCGTACACCACAACTCCCCCTGTGGGAGCGAGCCTGCTCGCGATGGCGGTAGTTCGGTCAACAACCATCCCGGCTCAAACCATCCCCAACGCCTGCTGCAGGTGGCTGGAGCGAAAATCCTTGGGCGACTGCTCGAACTGCTTCTTGAACGAACGGCTGAAGTGGGCCGAGTCGGTGAAGCCCCATTTGTAGGCGATCGAGGTAATGGATTCGTCCCGCAGGAACGGGTTGCTCAGGTCATCGGCACTGCGCTTGAGCCGTGCCCGCTGGATGTAGCGGCAGACGCTGTCATCCTGCTCTTCGAACAAACGGTACAGATGCCGCACCGAGATGTTCAGGCGATTGGCCAACCCGACCGGGCTCAGGCCGGGCTGGGTCAAGGATTCGTCGATGACCTTCTGCACATAGCTGCGCAGATGGCTGCCCTGCAGCGACGCAGCGTCATCGCGGGCATCGGTGGTGTGTTCCAGCGCCGACCCCAGCAGCGAGACAAAGGCATTCTGCAGGGCTTCCCCCTCGCCCGCCACGCCCTCGCCGTCCGGGGTGTCCTTGCACAACTGGTCCATCAGCACATGCAACATCCGTCCACAGGCTTTGCTCGAAGAGACCTTGCCGAAGGTCTTGGTCTCTGCGCCCAGTTGCCTCGACACATCCTGGCGAGACAAGGACAGCACGGCGTGCTCGATCAAGCCGAACGGGCTGATCTCAAGCGAGCCGGCCGAGTCCATCAACAGCAGCTCACCGGGGGCCAACTGGATGCTCAGGCCGTTCTGGGTGATACGGCAATGGCCACTGCGCTGGCTGACCAGCAAGCAATCCTGATCATCGTCGTGATCCGGATTGGGTGAATGCCGCTTGATGGAGCCGGCGTTGGTGCGCAGGTTGGAAAGGGATAGGCCGCCACGGCAGAAATTCGATACCTGGCCGATAAACAACGCACGATTAAACGCCAGCTCCGTCTCGAAGTGACCGCAAGTGGCGCGCAGATCCCGGTTCCAGGATTCCAGCCCGTCTTGCCCAACCTGTTGCATGCTCATGGCGCTCTCCGCAGTGGCTTATTGTTTTTGTACGGCAATAGTTAACATGTTATCTATATGCACGCAACAAGTACCTGATCGCCAGAGCAGTAGCAGGATTGATGCCAGGGCATCACAACAGAATCAAAGGTTCCTCAAGACCCGTTGCAAGCCGCTCAAGACCGTCAGCAACGCCATGCGCTGCTCGCGTCCGATAGGAATGTAACGACGAAAGGCCGGCATGCGGTTGACCACCTCGCTGCCGCCCATGTGCTCCAGGCATACGCACCACTGACGCCCTTGCAGCTCGATGCGCAAGCGCTTGAAGTCCAGCGGCATGAGCGCCTGATACAGCGCAGGATCCTGCTCCAGGGCCGCCTGTAGCCGGGCCGCCAACGCCGTGTCCCCGCCCCGCTGCCGGCAGCGAATGCCATTGCGGCGAATGGCCCCGCCATGGTGCAGTTCCAGGCGGGCCGTGCCCTCTATCGACGCCGGCACGCGCAGCACGAACTCGGTCATCACCAGGTGCATCAGCAGCTGCGATTCGGTGCGTTCGACAACCTCCAGATGGAGGCTACCATCGTCGCTGACCAGCGTCGCCGTCACCGGCCCCGACAGCTCGAATCGCGCCAGCCCGAGGTTGCGCCGCAGATGCTCCAGGGTCACCCCAGGCCGATAACCGGCCGGGGCACGCCTGGTGCTGAACAGCTCAGACAGTTTTTGCAGCACGCTCGTCAAACGCGTCGACAGGTTGCCCTGGCTCATGGGAAAACTCCTTGGCCAGCACGTCTTCCACCGACGCCGGCGTGAATGGATTGACCTTCTGCACCACCAGGGTCCAGAACAACGCATAGGCTGCGGTGCCGCCGAGCATCACCGCGAACGGGATGTAGATGTCCGCCGGGTTCATGCCCGGTGGCGTGATGAACCACATGCCCAACACGATGCCGACGCTGGACAGGATCTGTGGCAACGGGAACCACGGCGAGCGATAGGCCCGTGGCAGGTCGGGACGACGGATCCGCAGGCTGATCACCGACACGGTCACCAGCAGGTAGGCGAAACTCCAGGCACACACCGCCGCCAGCACCAGGTGCATGATGTTGTCGGTGTTGCCGCCGAGCCACAGCGCGTGCAGGCAAGGAATCAGCGCCGCCACCAGGATGCACAGCAGCGGCGTCTTGAAGCGCGGGTGCAGGTAGGTAAAGACCTTCGGCAGGGCGCCATCCACCGCCATTCCGTAAAGGATCCGAGGCACGCCGGCCATCAGGGTGTTGATGGTCGCCGCACCGGCAAACAGAAAGCCGATCCCCAGCCACAGCGGGCCAATATCGCCCATGACCTGTTCGGCGAAGCGCGGAATCGCCATGGGCGTGTCCAGCAGATGCACACCGCTGGCGGCATCCAGCAGCACATTTTCCACCTGGCGCTTCATCGCCGCGCCGTAGATGAACATGCACGAGGCGACACTCAACAAGCCCAGGATCATCGCCCTGGGCATGACCTTGGCCGAGTTGCGCAAGTCCGGCGCCAACGGCGTCACGAACTCGCAACCGACAAACATGAACATCGCCATGCCCACCAGCGACAAGATGGTGATCAGGTCAGTGCCCACCAGCGACACGCCGAACCAGCCCTCCAGTTGCACCGCAGGCGCGGCGATCAGGCCCAGCACGCCGAACACCATCAACGTGGTCCACATGCCGAAGGTCAGGATGATTTCGGCCCTGCCGAACGCGCTGACACCGAAGGCGTTGAGGATCCCGAAGACGATGACGAAGCCGACCCCAAGCAGCCAGGAGCCCCCCGCGGACTCGGCCAGGGTGTTCAGGTGTTCGAAGTTCACCAGAGCCATGACTCCGGAAAGAATGGTCTCGGCGGTGCCGGCGAATACATGCACGATCAGGTAGGCCGACAGCGTGCCGGTGATCGCAAAGAAGCGCCCCATGCCACAGTTGATGTAGTCATAGACCGAACCGGTGGTGGGCAGGATCGACGCGGCCTCGGCGAACGTGGTCGCCTGGGCCAGCATCATCACCACGGCGATCAGCATAGCCACGGCAAACGCGCTGCCGCCAATACCGAAACCCATGGTCGCGGTGAGAATCACCGGGCTGGCCATGATCAGGCCGATGGTGCTGGCCAGGGCGGTGGGAAAGCCCACCGTGCCCCGGTTCAGATGGGCGGTGAGCCGGTCATTGATCGACATGGTGCAGATCCTCGAAAAGCGGATTTTTAGTAGGAATGCCACAGCCGTCCAGGAGCCGGCATTCAAGCCCCCCAGCCAGTCCCTGATCGAAACGGCGTTGCGTGCAGCCTCACTTTGCGCCGCCCCGTCCCGGGCGTCTTGCCCATGTCTGCCGCCGGTTTTGTTGCTGCCTGCCAGCGTCCGCCACCTGGCGGGCTGGGTCAATTCCCTGGCAGCCAGGTGAAAGACTTCCCTGCCCCCTGCTCTCCTTAATGCGTGCTCTGCCATCCAACCACACGGGGGAAACACCATGGAGCACACACGCCACACACCACCGCTGCGCCACGCCATCGGCCTGGGCATCGCCTTGCTGGTCGCCGAACCTTCGGCCCAGGCCTATGAGCTTTATACCGACGAAGACACCACTGTCACCGGCAACTTCCTGGCGGTCTACGGGATGTTCAATAGCCGCAAGAACTACGATGGCACCGCCGGCGGTTCGAGTTGGCGGGAAGGTTTCATCAAGTATGGCCTGAGTATCGAGCAGACACTCGCAGGTAGCGGCAGTGTCTACGGCACGGCCAATCTGGTCAGCTCCGGCACTTGGGGCGATGGCGATCCGGCCGGCCTGAGCGACGGTTCCGAACGCACTACCAAATTCGATGAAGCCTTCGCCGGCTGGCGTTCGGGGGAACTGTTTCCGGTGCTGGGCAAGGACGGCGTCGACCTGTCCTATGGTCGCCAGGTGATCACCCTGGGTGACGGCTTCATCATCAACGACGACGGTTTGAACCTGGGCAAAGGTCCGGCGGATGGCGAGTTCAATCGCGGCGGCGCCTATTACCTGGCGGCCCGTCACGCCTTCGACAAGACCGCCGTACTGCGCCTGGGCGGCAAGGAAGGCGTGCATGGCAGCCTGATGTGGATCAAGTCCGATAACCGCGCCCAGGCCAACACCGAAATGGCCGCCGGCACCCTGGAATACACCCGCGCCCCCGGTACCCTGGGCTTGACTTACATCCATGGCATCGACGTCGACGACCACTACGCCAGCGACTTCCAGAAGCAGCGCGAAGGCATGGACATCTACAGCCTGCGCGGCAGCGGCAACGCCGGCCTCGAAAACGCTCACTTCGCCTTCGAATACGCCTGGCAGGACAAGGACGCCGGCCCGGAAAAAGCCTGGTACACCGAGGCCGGTTACACCTTCGCCGACCTGCCCTGGACGCCGGACCTGACCTATCGCTACAGCCGCTACTCGCAGAACTGGGACTCGATGTTCAACGGCCTGAGCCGTGGCTACGGGACCTGGTTCCAGGGTGAGGTGACCGGCAACTATTCCGGCCCGTTCAACAGCAATACCGCCATCCAGCACGTCGGCCTCAAGCTCAAGCCGGCGGAAACCGTGACCCTCGGCGCGCTGCTCTTCGACTACAAGACCCTGCATACCCGCCAGGCATTGAACCTCGACGGCCGTGAGCTGGACTTGTATGTGGAATGGGCGCTGAACGAGCACCTGATCGTCACGCCGCTGGTGGGCCTGTACAAGCCGGAAAAGGATGAGAGCAACGGTGGTAATCAGGTGGGCGGCAACGGCACCAACGTCTACAGCCAACTGGTGGTGGCAGTGCCGTTCTGAACGTATCGGGAGCGGCCAGGACGGCAGCTCCCGACCCGCTCATTGTTTGTGCTGATGCAGCATCGTCTGGATCTGGTGCGTCGCCTGGCGGGTACTCTCCGCCAGCTTGCGCACCTCATCGGCCACCACAGAGAAACCGCGTCCCACCTCACCCGCCCTGGCGGCTTCGATCGCCGCGTTCAACGCCAGCAGGTTGGTCTGGTCGGCAATCCCCTTGATCACCCCCACCACCGTGGCGATCTGGGCGTAGGTCACCTGGTTCTGCTCCAGCATGCGCTGGTGGGTGGACTGGGCCGAGCGCTCATCGCTGATGTCTCGCACCGCGCCAATGACCCGGACCAGCCGCCCATGGGCATCCCGTACCGCGCGCCCGCGCTCACGGCACCAGATGTAGTCGCGGCTGTTGTGGCGCATGCGGTACTCGAAAACGTATTCGCCGCTGCCGTGGGAGTCGAGGATCTCCCGGTCGAAAATCGCCATGATCTTCGGCAGGTCGTCCGGGTGGGTGATCCCCACCTGGGCATCCCAGCCATCGGGCAGCTCGTCTGGCCCGTAGCCCAGCAGCGAGCGGAACTGGCTGGAAAAACGCATGCCGCTGGCCGGGTGCTGAAGATCGCCATTGACCACCGTGATGTCCCAGCAACCTTCGGTCAGGGTCGATTGCAGCAACTCCCAGATCTGCGCCTCCTGGCGTTGCTGCTGCAACAGCTGACGGTATTCATCCAACTGCATCTGCAGTTCGCGTTCGCGCAACTCCGCCCGGGTCAGTTGTTGGTGCACCGTTTCCAGCTCACGCTCACCTTGCTGACATCGCGCCACTTGCTCGTCCAACTGTTCTTCGACCTTACGACAGCGCTCGGTGGTTTCCGCCATCTGTCGAACGTGCCGGGCCAGGCAGGACCGTAGTTGTGGATAGACGTCGAGCACAGCTGTGTCGTCGGTTTCACCGGCCAGCGCCCGTTGCACTTGGGCGCTCAACGCCAGCTTCTGTCTGTTGGTCTGGAGAAACATCGCCCGCCCCTTTGCCCATCAAGTCGAAACGCTGATCTGACCGCAAACCGGCGAAGCTGGCTTGTTCCTGGCTGCAATGGGTTTTGCTCCTGGCTGCCAACTCACCCCTGGCAGGCACAGACATACGCCACGGCAGGCACAGTCAAGCCGGGCCGTCCGCCAGCGATTAACCTCGGGCTTTCCCTTGTTCGCGATCAGGAAACTCCCATGAGCGATATTGCCCTGCTGCCTCAGGTCGAGGCCTTTCTCGGTCGGCGTCACGCGCTGTTCATCGACGGCCGCTACGTCGAAAGCCAAGGCGGTCAGACCCTGGACGTCCTCAACCCCGCCACCGGCCAAGTCATCACCCAGGTCAGCGACGCCATTGCCGCCGACATCGAAGCGGCAGTGGAATCGTCCCGGCGCGGCTTCAAGGAATGGTCCCGGACGGCACCGGCGGTGCGGGGCCATGTATTGCTCAAGCTGGCTGACCTGATGGAGCAGAACCGCGAGGAACTGGCGCAGATCGAAACCTGCCAGTCGGGCAAGATCATTCACATTTCCCGCGCGTTCGAAGTCGACCAGGCCGCTCACTTCCTGCGCTATTACGCCGGCTGGGCCACCAAGATCGGCGGCCAAACCATCACCCCGTCGCTGCCCTCCTTCGCCGGTGAACGCTACACCGCGTTCACCCTGCGCGAACCGGTAGGCGTGGTGGTGGGCATCGTGCCGTGGAATTTCTCCACCATGATCGCCATCTGGAAACTCGCCTCGGCGCTGGTGACGGGTTGCAGCATCATTATCAAACCCAGCGAATTCACCCCGCTGACCATCCTGCGCATCGCCGAACTGGCCATGCAGGCCGGCCTGCCGGCGGGCGCCCTGAACGTGCTCACCGGTGGAGGTCAGGTGGGGAAAGGCTTGATCGAGCACCCCGGCACCGACAAGGTTTCGTTCACCGGCTCCGTGCCGACCGGTATCGCGGTGGGCCAGGCGGCCATGGGCGCCGGACTGACCCGTGCCACCCTGGAGCTGGGCGGCAAGAACGCGGCGGGGTTCCTGGCGGATGTGGATCCGGACGTGGCGGTCAACGGGATTATCGAAGCCGGTTTCCTGCACTCGGGACAAATCTGCGCCGCCGCGGAACGCTTCTTCGTCCACCGCTCGCAGATCGAGCCGATCATGGACAAGCTGGCACAGCGCCTGGGCCAGCTCAGCATCGGCTCACCCCTGGACGAAGGCACCCAGTTCGGCCCGGTCAGCAACCGCCCGCACCAACGCAAACTCGGCGAATTCTTCGCCAAGGCACGGGCGCAGAACAACACCATCGTCCACGGCGGCAAACTGATCGAGGGGCCGGGCTGCTATGTCGAACCGACCATCATCCTCGCCAACCGTCGTGACGACACGTTGCTCCATGAAGAGACCTTCGGCCCCATCGCGACGTTCTTCCCCTACGACAGCGAAGAAGAACTGCTGGACCTGATGAACGACAGCCCCTACGGCCTGAGCGCCAGCCTCTGGACCCAGGATTTGAGCAAGGCCCTGCGCATGGTGCCGGCCATCGAAGCCGGCACCGTCTGGGTGAACATGCACACCCTGCTCGACCCGGCCGTGCCGTTCGGTGGCAGCAAGGCTTCGGGGATCGGCCGGGAGTTCGGCGGCGCCTTCATCGACGACTACACCGAACTCAAATCGGTGATGATTCGCTACTGAGGACCGCGGCGCGTTCGCCCTGGAGATCCGGCCCGTTTCAACCCACCCAGCCGACAGCCGTCTTGGGAATGACCTCGGATTCATCGAGTTTGGAGGCAAACATGCTCACCGCTTCGAGGGCATCCGTGGTGCCGGCCCTGATCTGCACGATGACCGATCCGGCCTGGTCGGCCAGGGTGACCCCGCGCAACGCGCCCTCATGGGTCACGCTCATGCTGGCGACCGCTTCGCGGGTTTCAGACAGGATCATATTGATCATTTCCGCGATCTCCGACGTCGAGCGACTGGTACGCCCGGCCAGCTGCCTGACCTCGTCGGCCACCACCGCGAATCCCCTTCCCTGGTCACCGGCCCGCGCCGCCTCGATGGCGGCGTTCAGGGCCAACAGGTTGGTCTGTTCGGCAATGCCGCGAATGGTATTGACGATTGCCGTGATCTCTTCCGAACGAGCCCCCAACTGCCCGACCAGACGCGAGGAGGCACCAATGTTGTCGGCAATCTCGCGCATTTCCTTGGCCGTCTGGTGGATCACCTGGGCCCCCTGCTCGGCGACTCTCTCGGTCTCGGCGGAGATGTGGTAGGCACGGGACGCCCCTCGGGAATCTTCCTCGAACTTCTCCACCCGTTCGGTGATGTCGGTGGCGAACTTGACGATCTTGCTCAACTTGCCTTCAGCGTCGTAGACCGGGTTGTAGCTCGCCTCCAGCCAGACCACCTTGCCGTGCTTGCCGATACGCTTGAACTGGCCGCTGAAAAACTCGCCGGCGTTGAGACGGCGCCAGAAATCGCTGTACTCGGAACGGCTGACCAGCTCCGGCTCGCAAAACATCCGGTGATGCTTGCCTTTGAGCTCAGCCAGCGAATAGTTCATGACGTGCAGGAAATTATCGTTTGCGGTCAGGATGTTGCCGCCCAGGTCAAACTCGATCACCGCCATGGCCCGGTCGAGCGCCGCCAGCTTGCCGCGGGTTTCGGCCTCGCTCGCGACTTTGGCCGTGACATCCAGTGCGTACTTGACCACCTTCACTACACGGCCATTTTCATCCTTCACAGGGTTATAGCTGGCTTCCAGCCAGATATGCTGGCCTTGTCCGCCAACGCGTTGAAAAGTGCCAGAGACGAACTGACCGGCACGCAGCTGGTTCCAGAATTCGCGATACTCGGGGCTGCCTGACAGCTTGGGGGTACAGAAATCACGATGGGACAGACCGGCCAACTGGTCCGCACGGTACCCCATCGTACTGAGAAAATTCTCATTGGCTCGAAGCACCTTGCCATCGGGGCTGAACTCGACAACGGCCATCGACCGTTCCAGGGCGCCGACCAATCCCTTGTAGGTTGCCAATTCGGCTGTCCTGGTCACCAGTTCACTTTTCAACGCTGTATTAAACATGACGCACCCCTCGACGAAACGACACGATCAGTCGGACCTTATAGGGCTATCGACTCATAAGTCGGGGGCTTGATACCGGCTAACAAAATTATGTATTGACGTCAAGAAAGAATCGCAAGGACCCTAACGACCTGGTCCGGTCAGCGGTTCGAGCACTGTTCCAGTATTGCGCTGGCCTCTTGGGTAAAACGGTAGCTCTTGTCAGGCTGAAAAAGAATGACGCCCTCGTCACACAAGCGCCTGAGCACCTCACGGACACTGACAAGCGACAGCTCGGCCGCAAACAGCCCCAGGTAGCGGTGCACCCCGCGCACGTTGATGGAACGCCCATTCCTGGCGGCAACAAGCAGGGCATCGATGACCTTGAGGCGGATCAGGCTGGTGCGCAGGCCGTAATGTCGCAGCAGCTCACGGATGTTGTGACGGTCGTCTTCGGGCGGTTGTCGAGTGGCCGCTGTCTCGCCTTGTTTTTGCGCCGCGGGAGAAGTGGATGCGGAATGTCTGTACATGCGAATAGTCCTTTTCAGAATGTACGGGTATCAAAAGTCTGGTGACCTCTTCCCACCCGACAGGCTTGCCGTCCCTGTCGGCAAGCCTGAAGGGGGATCCATTAGCGAACGGGACGCTCGTTGATCGTGCTGGCCGCTTGGAACAGGATTTGTGCGACGAAATCGATTTCCTGTTCGGTGATGATCAGCGGTGGCAAGAAGCGCACGGTTGCGCCATGGCGCCCGCCCAGTTCGACGATCAAGCCATGCTTCAGGCAGGCCTGCTGGAAAGCCTTGGCCCGGGTGGTATCCGCCGGCGCATGTCCCTGCACGTCGAGGGTGCCCTGTGGGTCGACGATTTCCATGCCCAGCATCAGGCCGCGACCGCGTACATCGCCAATCCAGGCGAACTCGCTTTGCAGCGCCTGGAGTTGTTTGCGCAGGTGAGCACCCACCGTTTCGGCATGCTTGACCAGGCCTTCATCGCGAATGAAGCGCAAGGTCGCGGTGCCGGCCGCCATGGCCAACTGATTGCCGCGGAACGTGCCGGCGTGGGCGCCCGGTTGCCAGGTGTCCAGCGAATCGTTGTAAACCATCACCGCCAGCGGCAGACCACCGCCGATGGCCTTGGACAAGGTGATGACATCCGGGGTGATACCCGACTCCTCGAAGCCGAACATCCGGCCGCTGCGGCCGATGCCGCACTGGATCTCGTCGACGATCAGCGGAATGCCGTGGACCTGGGTCAAGCGGCGCAGTTCCTGGAGCCAGCGGTCCGGCGCGGCAATCACCCCGCCCTCCCCCTGGATCGGCTCCAGGATCATGGCCGCCGGAGCGGTCACGCCACTTTCCGGGTCATTGAGCAGATGCTCCAGATACCGCACGTTCAACGTCACGCCCTGCTCCCCGGCCACCCCGAACGGGCAACGGAAATCATGGGGGTACGGCAAGCGTTGCACCCCCGGCGTCAGTGCGCCGAGGGCATTTTTCGGCGACAGGTTGCCGCTGATCGCCAGCGTGCCCAGGGTCATCCCGTGATAAGCGCCTTCGAACGCCAGCACCGAGTGGCGGCCGGTGGCGGTGCGGGTGAGCTTGAGCGCGGCTTCCACCGCATCGGCGCCGCTTGGTCCGCAGAACTGGATGCGGGCGTTACGGGCGAACTCGCTGGGCAGGCACGCGAAGATTTCCTGGACGAAGGCGTCCTTGACCGGGGTCATGAGGTCGAGGGTGTGCATGGGTACGCCAGCCGCCATGACCTGGGTGATGGCTTCGATGATCACCGGGTGGTTGTGACCCAGGGCCAGGGTGCCGGCGCCCGCCAGGCAGTCGACGAACACTTGCCCCCGGCTGTCTTGCACATAAATGCCATGGGCCCGTTCGAGCACCAGGGGAATGCGTCGCGGGTAGCTGCGGGCATTGGATTCCTGTTGTTGCTGGCGCTCCAGCAGCGGCGTCGGATCCAGGCAGTAAGGGCTCGACAGACCGGTGTGCAACAGGCGTAGCTGTGGCGCGCCACCTGTCGTGGCATTTGAAAAAGCGTTCATGATTTCCTCCATGGAGGCTGGGTTTGAAGGGAACAACAGCCTGAAAACAAACTTCCGTGACGCTGCAAGCCGGGCGCGGGAAGATTGCCTTCCCGCGCCCCTGGGCTTACATGTCGTAACGCAGGATCATGCCCAACGTGCGCGGTGCGCCGACGTCGATGATGTCGTCGTCGCGGTTGTTGGTGATGTATTCCTTGTCGAACGCATTCTTGACGTAGGCGGACACGGCAACGTTCTTGGTGATTTTGTACTCGGTGTTGAAGTTCACCAGTACATAGGCATCGCTCTTGCGCTCGCCGCTGACCTTGCCATTCGAGTCGAACTCGTATTCCGACGGTGCGGTACTCTGATAGACGATATCGGTGCCGAACATCAGGCGATCGTCGAAGCGATAGACACCACCCACCGAGGCCTTGTATTTAGGCGAGTAAAGGAACGACTCGCCGCTCCTGTCCTGGCCGTTGTCAGAGACAAAGTCCTTGTACTTGCTATCGGTGATAGCGCCACCGAAGTTCAGGGTCAGTTGATCGGTGACGTCTTTTTCGACGAAGACCTCAAGGCCCTTGATGTCACTGCGACCGGCATTGTAGATATCAATGACGTTACTACCGGGCTGCCGCACGCTGACCTGCTGGTCTTTCCAGTCGGTGTAGTACAGGTTGGCGCGGGTACGCAGGGTCTTGTCGAAGAACGAACCGCGATAGGACAGCTCGTAGTTGGTGGTGTATTCCGGATCGTAGGCCTGGTGACCGCTGCCGGAACGCAGGTTGACGCCACCACCGCGATAGCCCTTCTGCACCATGAAGCCGAGGTACTGGTCCGTTGCCAGTTCGTAGTCGATGCCGAGTTTCGGCAGCACGGCGTCAAACGATTTCTTGATTTTCTCGGGAACGAAGCGGCCGTCTGCCTCGATGTCGGTATCATTCGTTTCGTGGTCGTACCGCAGGCCGGTGATCAATGTCCAGCGCGGCACGAACGTCCAGTTGACTTCACCGAAGACCGCCTGGTTATCAATCTTGGTATCACCTTTGACGGTGCGAGCCAGGACGTTATCGAACAACAGCCGATCATGGAATTTGTTGGTGTTGTGACCGTAGTAGGCACCGACGAAACTCTTCACGGTGTCCGACGCGTAGTTCAGGCGCAGCTCCTGGCTGAACAGGTTACCGTCCTGCTTGCGCAGAACGACCTCGTTGTCCACGGCGGTCTGGTCAAAGTCCAGGCGGTTGCTGTAGTCCGAGCTGGTATTGGCGGTCATGCTCGTCAGCGACCAGGCATCGTTCAGACGATAATCCACCTTGGCGCTGAGGGTGTCCTGCTTGAGGTTGTCGTAGGCCTCGGTGTTGGACGCGATATCGTAATAGCTGGGCTTTCCATCGGCGCCGCGCATTGTCGAACGGTCACCCTGGCGGTGTTCGCTATGGGCGTAGGTCAACAGGACGTCAGTGTCGTCATTGGGCAGGATCAGCAATTTGCCGCGGCTGTTGCTGGTGCGATGCGGGTTGGCATCCTTATCCAGCGTGGTATTGCGGATGTAGCCGTCGCCGTCGGTATAGTCCACGGCAATCCGGCCGGCGATCTTGTCATCGACGATAGCGCCACCACCTGCGACGGCCGCCCCATGCTCACCATAGTTCCCCATGCTGGTCTGCGCCGAGAAGCTGGGCTCGAACGTCGGTTTCTTCGTCTCGATCACCACCGCACCGGCCAGGGAGTTACGGCCTTGTGTGGTGGATTGCGGACCGAGGAACACTTCGACCTGCTCCGCGTCCCAGAGCGGAACCGGGCTCAAGGTCAACGCACGGTTCGGCTGTACGGCACCGTCGACATACACGGAGACCGCACCGTTGAGGGCTGCCGGCCCCTGGTCGTCAAAGCCGGACACCGGCACGCCACGAATACCCCAGTTTTCGTTGCCGGCCTGACTATAGACACCCGGCGTGCGCGCAAACACATCCACCAGGTCCTTGTCGGCATGCTCACGCAGCTTCTCTTCGGTGACCACCACCACACTGGACTGGGTCTGCTCCAGGGTACGGTTGATTTTCTCACCCGTCACAGTGATCGGAGCGATCTCCACCGCGGTGGACTCTTCGGCCGCCCATGCACAGTTGCCAAGGCCGATTGCCGACCCCACAGCCAACGCAATTGTATTCTTTTTGAAGTTCAAGCCCCGCACCCCTGCGACAGATATTTTTGGTTTTTTTGAGCTGGCCGAACGCTGTTTGGCGCCAGCGGAGCGGAGTCTAATCCAAAAAAAAAATTAAATAAATAGTATTGATAATCTCTCTCATTTGTACCTAGTATGTCGTCCTGTATTAGATCCAAAACACTACAGACGAGTCCTACAGAGGCGCCTGCCGCGCCATCTCCAGGCCTTGTAACGGGTCGAAAAAGATAGAAGAGGATGTGCAAGGATGACCTCAATCGAACACCTGGACAGGCGTTCAGAGCCTTTTTCAATGACTTCCATGGACGGCGGTGAGCACTCATTGCCCGTGCTGGTGCAGGCGGCGCCTGGGCAGTCGATTCATGATCTGGACGCATCGTTGCGCGACAGCCTGCCCCACCTGCTCAACACCGTGGGCGGGGTCTTGTTTCGCGGTTTCAACGTAGCGACTCCTATCGATTTCAAGCGCTTCGCCGCCAGCTTCGGTGCTCCGCTGGCCAGCTATGAATTCGGCTCCACGCCGCGCAGCAAAGTCTTCGCCGGGGTGTACAGCTCCACGGAATATCCGGCCCACCAGTTCATCCCCCTGCACAACGAGCAGGCCTATACCCGGCCCTGGCCTTCGCGCATCTGGTTCCACTGCATCAAGGCCAGTGAAACCGGCGGCGAGACGCCGATTGCCGACAGTCGCCTGATCTACCAACGCATGCCCACCGAGATCCGCGAGCTGTTCGCCAGCCGCGAACTGCTTTACGTGCGCAACTACAGCGGCGCCCTGGACCTGCCCTGGCAGAAAGTCTTCAACACCGAAGACCGGGCCCAGGTCGAGCGCTACTGCCAGGACAACGACATCGAGTGGGAATGGAAAGCCGACGGTGACCTGCGCACCCGTCAGCGTTGCGCGGCGGTGCAGCAGCATCCCGAGACCGGCGAGTGGGTCTGGTTCAACCAGGCTCACTTGTTCCATGTGTCGGCCATCGAACCGAGCGTACGCGCCAGCCTCCTGGCCGCCGTGGGTGAAGAGAACCTGCCGCGCCATGTGTATTTCGGCGACGGCTCGGCCATCCCCGACGAGATGCTCGACCGCGTGCGCGAGGTCTACCGCCAGACCGCCATCAGTTTCCCCTGGCAGCCTGGCGACGTGCTGATGCTCGATAACCGACTGGTCGCACACGGTCGCAATCCTTACACCGGTGACCGCAAAGTCATCGTGGCCATGGCGTGAATTGCACAATGTCTTCATTCGAACAGTGGATCGAAGTGCTGGAAACCAATGCCCGGCGCTTTCCAGAACGTGCCGCCCTGCACTTTTTGCCGGACGGCGTCACGATCGGCGAAACCCTGACCTTCTCTCAATTGCACGAGCAGTCCCAGTCCCTGGCGGCAGCGTTGCAGTCGCGCTATGCGCCGGGTGATCGCGTGCTGTTGATGCTGCCCAGCAGCCTCGACTACGCCCGGGCGTTCTGCGCCTGCCTGTATGCCGGCATGATCGCCGTGCCATTGTTTCCGCCGCCGTCGCGCAAACCACGGCACCTCGAGCGCGTGCGCAATGTGGTGGTGGACGCCGAGCCGGCATTGATTCTTGCCCCGGCGGATCATTGCGAAGGTTTGCTGGAACTGGTGGAGGGCCGTGTCGACGTGCTCACCGTCCAGCACCTGGGCACGCCACCGGCCAGCCAATGGCAGCGCCCGGCCATCGACGGCTCGACCGTGGCCTTCCTGCAATACACCTCGGGCTCCACCGGTTCGCCCAAAGGCGTCGAGGTGCGTCAGCGCAACCTGATCGCCAACGTCGAGCTGATGCGCCAGGCCTACGGTTTCGATGAACACGGCGCCATGGTCAACTGGCTGCCGCTGTACCACGACATGGGCCTGATCGGTGGCCTGCTGGCGCCGATCTACAGCGGCATGCCCTGCTACCTGATGGCTTCGCAGACCTTCGTCAACGCGCCGTCGACCTGGCTGCAGGCGCTGAGCCGCTACCGTGGCACCGTCAGTTTCGCGCCGAATTTCGCCTATGCCCTGTGTAACCGGGTGGTCAGCGACAACCTGATCGCACAGTTGGACCTGAGCGCCTGGAAACACGCCATCAACGGCGCCGAGCCGATTCACCCCGGCACCCTGGAAACCTTCGCCCAGCGCTTTGCCGCCTGCGGCCTCAATCCGTTGGCGATCAGCCCGGGTTACGGCCAGGCCGAAGCGACTCTGTGTGTCAGCGCTACCCCGGAAGATGCCTTGCCGGTGACGCTGCGCCTGGACAAAGCAGTGCTGGAAACCGGTCGCGTGGCCCTGGCGGCCGCCGATGCCGCCGCGGTCGAGTTCGTTGCCTGTGGCTTCCCCCAGGCCTTGCACAGCATCGCCATCGTCGATCCGCAAACCCATGAACGCTGCGCCGCCGATCGTATCGGTGAAGTCTGGTTGAAGGGTCCGAGCAACGCCGAGTCCTATTGGAAAAACCCCGAGGCCAGCCGCGAAGCCTTTGAAGCACGCATTGTCGGTTCGACCGAACATTACCTGCGCTCCGGCGACCTGGGTTTCATGCACGAAGGCCAAGTAGTGATCTGCGGGCGACTCAAGGATCTGCTGATCCTCAACGGGCGCAACCTGTACCCCCACGACATCGAATTCGCCATCACCGATGCCGAACCGGGCATCCGCACCGGGCGCATCGCCGCGTTCTCGGAAATGGACCCGGCCCTGGGCCGGGAGAAACTGGTGATCGTCGCCGAGCCGCAGCGCAAATTCGTCGACCCGGCGCGCCACCCGGCGCTGTTTGCCTCGATGCAGAACGCCGTGCGCGAAGCCGCCGACTGTGGCATCGACCAGATTGTGCTGGTGGAAGCCGGCACCATCCCGATGACCACCAGCGGCAAGATCGCCCGCCAAGGTGCGCGCAAGCAACTCGCGGCGGGGACGCTGAGCATCATCGCCCAGAGCGGCGGAGAGCTCGTTTCCAGCGGCGAAGCCCTTGACCTCGGCCAGCTCAAGAATCTTGTGCAGGCTTCGGCGCAAGACGCCCAGGCTGCTTGCCGGCAATGGCTCCGGCAGACCTTGCACGGGGTGAACCCGTACCTGATCCCAGACTTCGAACGGAGTCTGATCGGCCAAGGCCTGGACTCCATCGGCGTCGCCGATTTTGCCGCTCGCCTGCACAGGGACCTGGGCTGGAATCTCGACACTCAGAGCCTGTTCGGTGAGCAAACCCTGGCGCAATGGGCGCAAGACCTGCTGGCGTTCCTCAGTGCGCCGTCTACCGCGGTCAGCCCTTCTGCCGAACGTACGGAGGTCAGCGAAACCCGCCAGTCCTTCGCCCAGCGCCGGCTGTGGTTCCTGCGCCAGTTGAACCCGGACGACACCCGCCACAATCTGGTGCTGCACCTGCGCCTGCAAGGTCCATTGGACGTCGAGGGGTTGGCCGAGCGCTTGAACAGCCTCGTCAACCGTCACAGCGTGCTGCGCACGGTCTATCGCGACGGTGTGGACGGCCCGCAGCAACAGGTTCTCCCCGCCACGCCGGTGCCGTTGAACTGGCACGGACAGACCGAACAGCAAGCGCTGCGGGACTGCCTGGCCAGCGAACACGCGACGCCGGTGGATCTGGTCAACGGCCCCCTGCTGCGGGCGCAGTTGCTGAGTCAAACGGACCAGGAACACGATCTGTTGCTGACCGTGCACCATATCGCTTTTGACGGGCGCTCGGCGCAGATGTTGCTGGCGGAACTGGCCGGCTCGGCAAGCGCTGAATGGCCGGTGCAGTACCTCGACTTCGCCCAGTGGGAAGCGGCGCACTGGAGCGAACAGCGGATCGCCACCGAGCAGGGCTTCTGGCGTGAGCATCTGGCCGGCCTGCCACAGACCCTCGAACTGGGCGGCAGTGGCCAGCTTCCGGGTGAACACAGCCTGGACTTCAAGGTGCCCCAGGCCCTCTGCGAGCCACTTTCGACGCTGGCCCGCGAACGCGGCATGACCTTGTTCATGCTGTTGCTGGCCAGCTATCAACTGGTGCTCAAGCAACTGGGCGGCCAACAACGCTTCCTGTTGGGCACTGACGTCAGCGGCCGTCCACTGGCGGAGCATAACGACGTCATCGGTTTCTTCGTCAACCAGCTGACGTTGCGCTGCGACCTGCAGGGCGAACCGACCCTGGAGACCTTCCTTGAGCGTGTTCGCGATGAGGCGCGCCTGGCCTATGCCCACCAAGGCTTGCCTTTCGACCTGGTGGTGTCGGCCCTGGCGCCGCAGCGCCTGCCCGGTCATTCGCCATTGTTCCAGGTAAAGCTCAACTATCAGCCGTCCCGAGTCACGCCGACCGCCATTGCCGGCGCACACCTGCAGGCCCTGGAAGTGGCACAGGCGCCGGGAGATTTCCACTTGGTGCTCGACCTGGTGCATGGCAGCGAAGGGCTCGACGCGACCCTCAAGTACCGCGGCGAATACTTCGATCAGGACCGCGCCTTGCGCCTGCAACACCTGTGGACGCGCCTGTTGGAAGAAACGCGCCACTTGCTGGACGAACCGCTGCCGGCCCTGGCCGAGCGCATCGATGCCTGGGACCAGGCTTTCCAGCGCGAGCGGCAACAGGCCCGGGCGCTGGCCGGTCGCAGCCAGATGCTGCAAGCCAAACGTCGCTCAATGTCCCTTTAACCGAGTCGGATGCCGTTATGTCTATCATGCCCCCATCGCCCCGCGCCCTTGGCGCCGTGCGCCGCAAAGCCATGAACGTCTCGGAACAGCAACTGGTCACCGAACGCCTGCTCAGCCCCGACCACGCCCTGCCGCTGGTGATCGAGCCGGCGGTCAGCGGCGTCGATCTGGTGGCCTGGGCCGCCGGCGAGCGCGAGTCCCTCGAGAGAAAACTGCTGCAATACGGTGCCCTGCTGTTTCGCGGGTTCAACGTGGCGTCCGTCGAACAGTTCGACCAGGTGATCGCCACCCTCTCCCCTGGCGCCCTGGAATACATGTTCCGTGCATCGCCCCGGACCCGGGTCGGCGGCAACATCTACACCTCGACCGACTACCCGGCCGACCAGATGATTTTCCCCCACAACGAACACTCCTATTCGCCGCGTTTCCCGCTGCGACTGTTCTTCTATTGCCAGCTTCCCTCCGAGACCGGTGGCGAAACCCCAATTGGCTCGACCCGTGCGGTCAAGGCCGCCATCAGCCCGGAGATCGAAGCGCGCTTCCGGGAAAAAGGTGTGTTGTACGTGCGCAACTACGGCGACGGTTTCGGCCTGCCGTGGCAGAGCGTGTTCCAATCCGAAGACCGTAGCGAAGTCGAAAGCTACTGCGCCAGCGTCGGCATCGAAGTGGAATGGAAAGACAACAATCGCCTGCGCACCCGCCAACGTGGCCCCGCCGTGGTACGCCATCCGCGCACCGGTGAAGAGGTCTGGTTCAACCATGCCACCTTCTTCCACATCAGCACCCTGCCGCCGCACATCCGCGATTCGCTGCAGAGCAACTTCACTGACCTCGACCTGCCCACCAACACCTTTTATGGCGATGGCGAACCCATCGAGCCGCAGGTCCTGGAGGCGCTGCGAGCGGCCTACCTCGACTCGCTGGTGCGTTTCAGTTGGCAGCAGGGCGATGTGTTGTTCATCGACAACATGCTCGCGGTCCACGGTCGCGAACCCTTTACCGGCAGGCGCGCAATCATGACCGGCATGGCCGAAGCCCTGCTGTCGAGCGACGTCGCTATTTGACTTTCAACGGCGGCATCCGTCGCTCGCCAGCGGCTCGCGTGATGTTCAGTCAGTGAGCCCCGGTGCCGGCGCTGCCGCAGGTCCACCCCCCCATTTCCAGTCGAGTTGAACATGAGCGGACTTCAAGGTTTTCGTATTTCGCCGCAACAGGCAGCGCTGTATCCCCACATCAAGGGCGCTGCCGAGCACCCGTTCGGTTGTCACTTGCAGTGGTCGCTGTCCGGCCCGACCGATGTCGAAGCGCTGAACCGCCGCCTGCAAGCGTTGCTGGCCGCCAGTGAAATCCTGCGGACTCGCCTGGTGCCGGTACCGGGCCTGCGTCATCCGGTGCAGGTCATCGACGAGACCGGCACACTGACGGTGGCCCAGTTGGACCTGCGCCAGCACAACAGCGCCGACCAGGATGCCGAACTGGCGCGTCTCGTTTCGCAAACCCGGGACTGGACCGCGTCACTGGCCGTCACCCTGGTGCGCCTGGCGGATGACGCATCGGTGCTGGACCTGGCCGGCGCGGGCAGCCACTTCGACCTCGCCAGCCTCAGGCTGTTGGCCAACGCCCTGCTGCAAGCTACCCCGGCGGATCTGTCCGAAGCCCTGCAATACGCCGACTACGCCGAATGGCGCTGGAACCTGGTGGAAGACGAACCCGACCATCCAGGCGTGAGCTTCTGGAAAGCCATGGACGAGGCCGAGCAGCCCACCTTGCAACTGCCCCTTGAAACGCCCAGCGGAGCCGGTTTCGCCCCTGCCCGACAGGCACTGGCCCTCCCCGCCGACCTTGCCCGTCACCCGGCCATGACCTCGGCCTTGATGCTGGCCGCCTGGACGGCGGTACTCGGCCGCCTGGCCGGCCAGCAGCAGGTCCCGCTCACCTTGACCCACGAAAGCCGCGGGCCGGAACTGGACAACGTCCTGGGCGTGTTCGAGCAATGCCTGCCTCTGAACATCGACCTGGATACTCAGGCCACCCTGCTCCAGCAGAGCCAACAATTGGCCGCCTCGGTGGAACGCAGCACCGGCTGGCAAGACTATTACACCCGGAACCTCACCACGGGCTACGCCTTCGCCTGGCGTTCCGGTGATGCCCGGGAACGCTACGCCGACGCGCTGATGGGCCCGGTGAAAGCCTGCCTGAATGTCCGCCAGTTGCCGGACAGCCTGCACGCCAGCCTGAGCTACGATTGCCATACCCTGAGCGCCGAAGCCGCACGCAGCCTTGGCGAACAATGGCTGCAACTGCTGCAAGGCGCCCTGGCCGAACCGCAACAGGCCTGGTCCCGCCTGCCCCTCGGCGGACCGTTGCAATCGGCGATTATCGCTAACACACCGAGCTCACCATCCATCGAGCCGCTGACCCTGGTGGACCTGATTGCCCGTCAGGTTCGTCAGCAACCGGACGCCATTGCCCTCAGCGACCAGCACGGCGACCTGACCTATGCCCGCCTCGACGCCTGCGCCACCCGTCTGGCCCATCAACTGGTGGCCGCCGGCATCGGCCGAGACGTGCCCGTCGGCATTCTCTTCCCGCGCAGCAACGCCGCCATCGTCGCCATGCTCGCGGTATTGAAAGCCGGTGGTGCCTATGTACCGATCGACCCGACCTACCCGGCTGATCGGCGCGCCTACATGCTGGCCGACAGCGGCATCGCCCACATCGTGGTCAGCGCCGATTTGGCCGACAGCCTGCCGGCCGCCCTGCAACGTTTCGTGCTGGATGACCTGAGCGAGCACGACACGAGCGACCTGCCGCCGCTGCCCCTGCCGGACGCGAACGCCCTCGCTTACCTGATCTACACCTCGGGCTCCACCGGTGCACCGAAAGCCGTGGAAATCAGCCATGGCGCCCTGAGCTTTTCGACCCAGGTGCGGATGGCTGCCTATGAAACGCCGGTACGCGCCTACCTGTTGTTGTCGTCGTTCGCTTTCGACAGCTCGGTCGCCGGGATCTTCTGGACCCTGGCCCAAGGGGGCCGGCTGGTACTGCCGGCGCCTGGAGAAGAGCTGGAGATGGCGCGCCTGGCGCAGCTGGTTGCCCAGCACAAGGTCAGCCACGGCCTGTCGCTGCCGTCGCTGTATCAGGCCTTGCTCGATCAATTGCAACGCAGCGCCAGCGCCGACAGCCTCGAATGCTGGATCGTCGCCGGTGAAGCTTGCCCGCCGGCCCTGGTCGCCCAACACAGCAAGACCCTGCCACAGGCCCGCCTGGTGAACGAATACGGCCCTACCGAGGCCACGGTCTGGGCCAGTCACGAGGTACTGGAGCCGAGCCGCAGCGTCAGCATCGGCCGCCCGATTGCGGGCATGGACCTGCGTCTGCTGAACGAATTCGACCAGGCCTGCGGCATCGGTGAACCGGGCGAGATCGTCCTCGCCGGCCCGACCCTGGCGCGGGGCTACCGCAACAAACCGGAGGAAACCGCCAAGGCCTTCGTCACCCTGGCCGACGGCACTCGCGCCTACCGCACCGGTGACCTTGCATGCTGGCTGGCCGACGGGCGCCTGGCGTTCCTCGGACGCAAGGACCACCAGGTCAAAGTGCGCGGCTACCGCATCGAACTCGGCGAAATCGAACGGCAACTGTGCAGCCACAGCGACGTGCGCGAAGCCGCGGTGATCGTGCAGGAGCACGCCGCCGGTAAACGCCTGCTCGCCTATGTCCTCGCTGCGCATGGCTATGCACCGGACTCGGAAGCGATCAAGCGTTTCCTCGGTGAGCGCCTGCCGTCGTACATGGTCCCGGCCCGGGTACTGACCCTGGCGACCTTCCCGCGCACCCCCAACGGCAAACTCGACACCCGTCAGTTGCCCGACCCGGACCAGTTCGACGAAAGCACCCACGTCGCGCCGCGCAACGCCATGGAAACCACCTTGCAAGCCATCGTCGCCAAGGTCCTGAAGCTGGCGAACGTGAGCGTCACCGACAACTTCTTCGCCATCGGCGGTGACTCGATCCTGAGCCTGCAAGTGGTTGCCCAGGCCCATGAGCAAGGAATCGCGCTCTCGGCCAAACAAGTCTTCGAACGCCAGACCATCGCCGCCATGGCCGAGGTCGCGCAACCACTGGCCGAATCCGCCGCCGAGCCGCTGGCAGACAGTGCCGAGTTCAGCGCCTCGGGCCTGTCCGACGACGAAATGCAAGCGCTGATGGCCGAACTGGACGAGGCCGACCTGTGAGTCGCGCCTCCCGCTGCCAGGCCATCACCGCTGCCCCCTTTTACGCAGGACGCTTTCAATGACCACCGAAAAAACCACCGGCAATCCAATCGAAGACGTTTACCCGCTGTCGCCGTTGCAGCAAGGGATGCTCTTCCACTCCCTGCTCCACGAAGACTCCGGTGTCTATCTGATGCAGGACCGCTACCGCATCGGCGGCGCCATCGATGAAGTGGCCTTCCTGGAGTCATGGCGCCAGGTGGTGGCGCTGCACCCGTCCCTGCGCGCCAGCTTCCAATGGAAAAGCCAGAAGCAACCGGTGCAGGTGATCCACCGCGAGGTCAAGGTCCCGCTGGACACCCTCGACCTGCGCGGGCTCGCCGCCCACGAGCAGGAAGCGCGCATCCGCAGCCTGCTGGAAGACGAACAGAAAGTCGGCTTCAACCTGTCGAAGCCACCGCTGATCCGCTTTCGGCTGGTGCGCCTGGCCGATGAGTCCTACGAGTTCATTCGCAGCTTCCATCACATCCTGATGGATGCCTGGTGCATTTCCCTGGTGACGGTGGACTTCCTCAAGGTCTACGAAGCGCTGTGCAACGACCGGACTCCGGAGCTGAAAAGCCCACGGCCGTTTCGCGACTACATCCAATGGCTGCAACGCCAGGACGCGGGCAAGGCCGAGCAATTCTGGCGCGGCCAACTGCAAGGCCTCAATGCGCCGACGCCGCTGACCGTGGACAACGGCGTGGCCCATGATCGCTACACCGACGCGGTGCTGGTGGACGATCAACTGATCCACCTGAGCGAACAGCAAACCCAGGCGCTGGCCGCGTTCTGCCGTAGCCGTCGGATCACCCCGAACACCTTTTTCCAGGGCGTCTGGTCATTGTTGCTGTCGCGCTACAGCGGCCAACGGGACGTGGTCTTCGGCGTCACCGTGGCCGGTCGTCCGGCGGACCTGACCGGCGTCGCGGAAATGATCGGGCTGTTCATCAATACCTTGCCGCTGCGGGTGTCGGTGGATCCGGAGGCCTCCCTCGGCAGTTGGCTGGGTGACCTGCAAGGGCTCAACGTCGACATGCGCGACTTTGAACACATGCCCCTGACGGATATCCAGGGCTGGAGCGACTTTCCCCGGGGCGAAACCCTGTTCGACAGCATCCTGGTGTTCGAGAACGCCCCTATCGATGAGCAAATCCTCGAAGGCGGTTTCCAGTTCAGCCTCGAAGGCATGGACCACAGCGTGCACACCCACTACGGCCTGACCGTGGTGATCCTGCCCGGCGAGCAGCTGGGCATCCGCGTGTCCTATGACCGCGAACGCTTCGAAGCTACCACCGTGGAACGCCTGCTGGGCCATATCGCCAGTCTCGTGGCGGGCATGCTGGCGGCGCCGGATGCGCCGTTGGGCAGTTTTGAACTGCTGGCCGCCGAGGAACGTCAACAACTGTTGGGTGATTGGGCGGTCAATCCCCACGATTTCCCACTGGATCAAAGCTACGCGCAGTTGTTTGCCAGCCAGGTCGCCCAACGCGGCGGGCAGGTCGCGGCCCTCTGTGACGGCGAGTCCCTGACCTACGCCGAGCTGGACCAGCGCTCCACACGCCTGGCCCACGCCTTGCGCGAGGCCGGTGCCGGCGAAGATCAACTGGTCGCCCTAGCCGCCCCCCGTGGCCTGGCGCTGTTGACCATGATGATTGCCGTGTTCAAGACCGGCGCGGCGATGCTGCCCCTGGAAGTCAATCACCCGCCCGAGCGCCTGCGGGAGATCCTCAGCCTGTCCCGCGCGCCGTTGCTGGTCGCCAGTGAAGGTTGCAGCGCCCTGCTCGATCCGTTGCTCAGCGGTCTGGAACAGACCCCCGTGGCGCTGTTCGCCGAAGCTTGCTGGAGGACTGGCAACGACTCGCCGCTGCCTGCTCTCGGCCGCCCGGACAGCCTCGCCTACGTGCTCTTCACCTCGGGTTCGACCGGTACGCCGAAGGGCGTGATGATCGAACAACGGGGCATGCTCAATAACATCTTCGGCAAGGTCCCGGCCCTGGGGCTCGGCGCCGAGGACCGGATCCCGCAGACCGCTTCGGTGGCGTTCGACATTTCCGTGTGGCAGTTCCTCGCCGCGCCGGTGCTCGGCGCCACCGTGCACATCCTCCCGGACGAAGTCGCCCACGACCCGCAGCGCCTGCTGCAAGTGCTCGCCAGCGAACGCCTGAGCGTGCTGGAAATAGTCCCGAGCCTGATGCGCACCCTGCTCGCCCTGTGCCCATGCAACCTGCAACTGCCGGACCTGCGCTGGGTGCTGCCCACCGGTGAAGCCCTGCCGCCGACCGTGGCCCGGGACTGGTTCGCGCGCTTCCCCGACATCGCCTTGATGAATGCCTACGGGCCGGCCGAATGCGCCGACGACGTGGCCTTCCAGCCGATCTTCGAAGCCCCGGCCGCGCACATCAGCCACATGCCCATCGGCCAGCCGACCGCCAACAACCGCCTGTATGTGCTGGACGAAGCCCTGCGTCCAGTGCCCGTGGGTGTCGCAGGGGAAATCTGTGTCGGTGGCGTCGGCGTCGGCCGTGGCTACCTGCACGATCCGCAGCGCACCGCCGAAGCGTTCATCGAGCACCCGCAACTTGAAGGTCGTGTGTATCGCACCGGCGACCTGGGACGCTGGCGCGCAGACGGGGTGATCGAATACCTCGGCCGCCGCGACCAGCAGGTAAAACTGCGCGGCCACCGGATCGAACTGACCGAAATCGAACACCGTCTCGCGCAGCACCCGAACGTGCGCGAAGCCGCCGTCCTGCTGCGGGAAAACAGCGTGGGTGAAGCCTGGCTGGTGGCGTACTGGTCGGCCCATGACGACACCCTGGGCAGCGACGGGCTGAGCGAGCACCTGCGGGCGCAACTGCCGCCGTACATGGTCCCGGCCGCCTTCGTCTGCCTGGACAGCCTGCCGCTGAACAACAACGGCAAGGTCGATCGCAAGACCCTGGCCGCCCGGGAACTGGACTGGCAGGCCGACGCCCAGCAAAGCATTGCCCCGCGCAACCCCCTGGAAACCGCCGTGGCGGCGATCTGGGCCGAGGTCCTGGGGCGCGACACCGTGGGCGTGGAAGACAACTTCTTCACCCTCGGCGGCCATTCGTTGCTGGCGACCCAGATCGTTGCGCGACTGCGCAGCCATTTCAAACTCGACCTGCCGCTGCGCACGCTGTTCGAACAGCCCACCGTGGCCTTGCTGGCCGTGAGCATCGCCGCCCGCCAGGCCGACGCCGCCGCGCCACAAGCCGTCGCCCTCAAGGCACCGAAAGCCCAGCCGCGCCCGCCCCTGTTGCCGCTGTCGTTCTCGCAACAACGTCTGTGGTTCATCGAGCAGCTGACCCCGGGCACGACGCTGTTCAACATCCCGTTCGCCCTGCACCTCAAGGGTGAACTCAATGTCCAGGCACTGCACGCCAGCCTGAATGACCTGCTGGCGCGCCATGAAATCCTGCGCACCGGCATCCACAGCACCGACGGCGTGCCTTGCCAACGCATCAGCGAGTCGCTGGACATCGCCCTGCCCTTCGAGGATCTGTCCGGCCTGACCGCCACCGCCCGCGAAGGCGCACAGTTCAACGCCCTGCAAGACACCTTCGAGCAGCCGTTCGACCTGGCCTCCCCGCCGTTGCTGCGTGCCCGCCTGCTGCGCCTGGCACCGGGAGAGCACGTGCTGGGCATCGCCCTGCATCACCTGGTGTCGGACGCCTGGTCGGCCACCATCGCGCTGCGGGAACTGGCCCTGGGGTATGAAGCCCGTTGCAACGGCGCCGCCGCCGAACTGCCGGCCTTGCCGGTGCAATACGCCGACTTCGCCCTCTGGCAGCGCGAACACCTGCAAGGCGCCGAACTCAAGCGCCAGTTGGATTACTGGACCACCACCCTGGACCGCCGCGACAGCGAAGGCAGCCCGTTGCTGGCGCTGCCCACCGACCATCCACGGCCGTCGATGCAGAGCTACCGCGCCGGGATCGTCCAGCGCGAACTCAGTGCCGACCTCAGTGGCCGAGTGCAAGCCTTCGCCAGTCGCCTCGGCACCACGCCGTTCACGGTGCTGTTCGCCGGTTTCGCCGTGTTGATGCACCGCCTGAGCGGCGATGCCACCGTGCTGGTCGGCACCCCGGTCACCCATCGCGAGCAACCGGGCACCGAAGGCCTGCTCGGCATTTTGCTGAACAACCTGGCGATCCGGGCGGACTTCGAGCCCCAGGCCGACTTCACCGCCCTGGTGAAGCAGGTGGCCGAGCGTCTGCGCAGCGGCCTGCTGCACCAGGACCTGCCTTTCGAGCAACTGGTGGACAGCCTGCAACTGCCCCGCAGCCTCAGCCACGCACCGCTGTACCAAGTGATGGTGGCCCAGCAACTGGCCATGGAATCGCGGTTGCGCTTCCCCGGGTTGGAATTCGAAGCCCTGGACACCCCTCTGCGGCATTCGGAATGCGACCTGGATCTGCACGTGCTGTGCCCGGCCAATGCACCGATCCAACTGGAGCTGATGTTCGCCTTGGACCTGTTCGTCGCCGACAGTGCCCGCCAGACCCTGGCCCGTCTGGAATACTTACTCGAGCAGATGCTCGCCGAACCGCAACGCCCGGTAGCGGCCCTGCCGTTGCTGATGGACGCGGAATGGCAGCGCACGGTGGTGGAATGGAACCGTACCGAGATGGCGGTGCCCACGCACCTGACCTTTGCCCAACTGTTCGAACAGCAGGCCGAGCGCACCCCCGAGCGTGACGCGTTGTGCTTCGAGGGCCGTCGCCTGAGCTACGGCGAATTGAACCGGCGGGCCAACCAGGTGGCGCATTACCTGCGCAGCCGTGGCGTGGTCGCCAATCGTCCGGTGGCGCTGTGTGTCGAGCGCTCGCTGGAACTGTTGGTCGGCCTGCTGGGGATCCTCAAGGCCGGCGGCGCCTATGTGCCGCTGGACCCGACCTACCCGGTGGATCGCCTCGCCTACATGCTCGAAGATGCACAACCGGCGCTGTTCCTCGGCCAACAGGGCCTGTTGGAACAGTTGGGCGCCGACCTGCCACGCCTGCGCCTGGACAGCGACGCGGCGCTGTTCGCCGATCAGCCGGACGACAACCTACCTCCGCTCGCCGGGCCGCACGACCTGGCCTACATCATGTACACCTCCGGCTCGACCGGTAAGCCCAAGGGCACCCTGGTCACCAACGGCTCGGTGGTCAACCTGGCCTGGGCGCGGATCCATGGCCTGTACCGTCGCTACACCGACCAGCCGATGCGCACCAGCTTCAACTACTCGTTCGCCTTCGACAGCTCGGTGGCCGAACTCATCCTGCTGCTCGACGGCCACAGCCTGTACCTGACCCCGGAAGACGTGCGCTACGACCCACAAGCGTTGGCGCAGTTCTTCGAGGAAACCCGCCTGGACGCCTTCGAGTGCACCCCGGCGCAACTCAAGGCGCTGCTCGAAAGCGACGGCGTGCGCCGTGGCGAGGTGTACCTGCCGCGCTTCGTGCTGTTCGGTGGCGATGCCGTGGATGCACAGTTGTGGCAGCGCCTGCCGTCAATTGCTGGCAGCCGCTTCTTCAACACCTACGGCCCGACCGAGTGCACGGTGGATGCCACCGGTTGCGCGGTCGATGACTTCCCGGCCCGCCCCATCATCGGACGGCCGATTGCCAACGTGCGCACCTACGTTCTCGACGGGTTCCTCAACCCGCTGCCGGTGGGCGTTCCGGGCGAACTGCACATCGGTGGTGCCGGGGTGACCCTGGGCTATCTCAACCGTGCCGAGCAGACCGCGAAGGTGTTCATCGAGGACCCCTTCTCGCCGCTGGAAGGCGCGCGGATGTACAAATCCGGCGACCTGGTGCGCTGGCTGCCCGACGGCCAGCTCGAATACCTCGGGCGCATGGACCATCAGGTGAAGATCCGTGGCTTCCGCGTCGAACTGGGGGAAATCGAAAGCCTGATCGGCGCCCAACCCGGCGTACGCCAGGCCGTGGTGCTGGCCCGAGAGGACGTGCCCGGCGAGAAGCGCCTGGTGGCCTACGTGACCTGTGACGAGCAGGCCGATGTCAACGCCTGGCGCAAGACCATCGGCGCCGCTCTGCCCGACTACATGGTGCCTTCGGCGTTTGTGCTGCTCGATGAACTGCCGCTGACCGACAACGGCAAACTCAATCGCAAGGCCCTGCCGGCCCCGGACATTCAAGCCGCGCCGGACACCCTGGACCCACCACGCAGTGCCGCCGAGCAGCAACTCGCTGCGCTGTGGTCGGAGTTGCTGAAGGTGCCGTCGACGCAGATCGGCCGCGACAGCCATTTCTTCTACCTCGGCGGTCATTCGCTGCTGGCGGCGGCGTTGTTTGCCCGTCTGCGCCAACAGTTCGCCACAGTGCCGCCGCTGCGGGCCGTGTTCGAACACCCGACCCTGGAGGCCCTGGCCGCGCTGCTGGGCGATCCACTGCAAGCGTCCGCCGCGACCTTCATCCCGGCGCCACGCCCGGAGCGCCTGCCGTTGTCGTTCGAGCAACAACGCCTGTGGTTCCTCGAACAACTGAGCGCCGGCGGTGGCGAATACAACGTGGTCAGTGCTGTGCAATTGGACGGAGAGCTCGACACCCGGGCCCTGCAAGCGGCCCTGAACGATGTGGTCCAACGTCACGAAATCCTGCGCAGCCACATCGTGCGCGAGAGCGACGGCGAGTTGGCGCTGGTCATCGAGCCGCAAGTCGACCTCACTTTGCAGCTGACAGCCCTGGAAGCCACCAGCGACGCGCACTGGCTGCAACTGACCGACGAGGCCATCCACGCAGAAACCGGACGCCGTTTCGACCTCGCCAGCCAAGTGCCGATCCGCGCCACCCTGCTGCAACGCTGCGGTCACGCCCAGGCCTTGCTGCTGCTCACCGTGCACCACTGCGCCACCGACGATGCCTCCAGCCAGAACCTGCTGGATGAACTGGGCCACTGCTACAGCGCCCATTGCCAGGGCACGGCGGCCACACTGCCGGAACTGCTCTTGCAATACCCCGACTACGCCCTCTGGCAGCGCGAGCCGGGTCAACAGACCGCGTTCAGCAGCCAGTTGGAATACTGGCGTGGGCAACTGGAGGACGGCGACTACCTGCTGGACCTGCCCACCGAACAGGGCCGCCCCAACCAACTCGCCCCGGCGGCCGGTGCGGTGCACTTGCAGTTGCCGCCAGCGCTGGTGGGACGCCTGCGACAATTCGCCCAGCAACGCGGCGCCACCCTGTACATGCTGATGCTCAGCGCCGCGCAATTGCTGCTGGGTCGCTACGCCAACCAGCGCGACGTGCGGGTCGGCAGCCCGGTGGCCCAACGTCCGTTCGCCGAGCTGCAGCCGCTGATCGGTTGCTTCGTCAATACCGTGGTCATGCGCGCCGATCTCGATCCAGGCCTGGATTTCGAAGGCTTGCTGAATCAGGTCCGCAACCGTGTACTGGACGCCCAGCAGCATCAGGACGTGCCGTTCGATCAGGTGGTCGAACACCTCAAGCCGGCCCGCAGTCTCGGCCAGACGCCGTTGTTCCAAGTGCTGTTCGCCATGCAGAACGCCGATGCGGCCTGCCAGCACTGGCCGTCGTTGCAGGTCAGCGAACGCGCCGTGAGCGCCCAGGCCACCAAGTACGACCTGAGCTGGGAGGTGTATGACGGCGAGGTGCTGTCGGTGTTGCTGGAGTACCGCGCCGCGCTGTTCAGCGAAACCACCGCCCGGCGTTGGCTGGTGCAATGGCAGCAACTGCTGGAAGCCATGCTCGACGCACCGCAGACCCGCCTTGCGGACTGGTCGCCGTTGGCAGCGACAGAGCGCCAGCTTCAATTGGTCGAATGGAACGCCACCGAGCGTCACTACAGCGGCCCTGCCGACCTGCACACTGCCCTCAGCCAACAAGCGGCCCTCAGCCCCAACGCCCCGGCGCTGGTGTTCGAAGGCCAACGCCTGAGCTACGCCGAGCTGGATCACCGGGCGCAAACCGTCGCCCGGGCCCTGCGCGCGGCCGGTATCGGCTCCGATGACATCGTGCCGGTGTGCATGGAACGCTCGGTGGACATGGTCGTCGCCCTGCTCGGCATCGTCCACGCCGGCGCCGCGTGGCTGCCGCTGGATCCGGAACTGCCCGCCGGGCGCCTGGCCTTCCTGATCGAAGACGCCGATGCCAAGGTCAGCCTGACCCAGGCCCAGTGGCTGTCGCGCCTGCCGACCGGCCATCAGGCCTGGACCCTCGACACCCTGCCCCCGGCACCGGCGTTCGACCCGATCAGCGTCGCGGCCAGCGACCTGGCCTACGTGCTCTACACCTCCGGCTCCACCGGCCAACCGAAAGGCGTGATGAACGAACACGGCGCCTTGATGAACCGCCTGTACTGGATGCAGGACGCGTTCCCGATCGGTCCGAACGACCGCGTGCTGCAGAAAACCCCGTACAGCTTCGACGTCTCGGTGTGGGAGTTCTTCTGGCCGCTGATCACCGGCGCCACCCTGGTGGTCGCGCGTCCGGACGGTCATCGCGATCCGGCGTACCTCAGCCAGCTGATCCAGCAGGAACAGGTCACGACGTTGCACTTCGTGCCGTCGATGCTGCGCGCCTTTGTCGAGGAGCCGAGCCTGGTCGACTGCCGCAGCCTGCGCCAGGTGTTTGCCAGCGGCGAGGCGCTGCCGATGGATCTGGTGCGGCGCTTCATGGGCCAACACCCGGCGGCACTGGTCAACCTGTACGGCCCGACCGAAGCGGCCATCGACGTGTCGGTCTGGCGCTGCTCGGTGGACGATGTGATCGTGCCCATCGG
>NZ_NOIN01000018.1 GCF_014596565.1 Pseudomonas sp. PSB18
ATCGACAGCGCCCCGGAAGAAAAAGCTCGCGGTATCACCATCAACACCGCTCACGTTGAATACGATTCGGCCGTGCGTCACTACGCACACGTTGACTGCCCAGGTCACGCCGACTACGTAAAAAACATGATCACCGGTGCTGCCCAGATGGACGGCGCGATCCTGGTTTGCTCGGCCGCTGATGGTCCGATGCCACAAACCCGTGAGCACATCCTGCTGTCCCGTCAGGTAGGCGTTCCGTACATCGTTGTCTTCCTGAACAAGGCTGACATGGTTGACGACGCTGAGCTGCTGGAACTGGTTGAGATGGAAGTGCGCGACCTGCTGAGCACTTACGATTTCCCAGGTGATGACACTCCAATCATCATCGGTTCGGCTCTGATGGCTCTGAACGGCCAAGACGACAACGAAATGGGCACCACTGCTGTCAAGAAGCTGGTGGAAACTCTGGACAGCTACATCCCAGAGCCAGAGCGTGCTATCGACAAGCCGTTCCTGATGCCAATCGAGGACGTGTTCTCGATCTCCGGTCGCGGTACTGTTGTGACTGGTCGTGTTGAGCGTGGCATCGTCCGTATCCAGGAAGAAGTTGAGATCGTCGGTCTGCGCGACACTCAGAAAACTACCTGCACCGGCGTTGAAATGTTCCGCAAGCTGCTCGACGAAGGTCGTGCTGGCGAGAACTGCGGCGTACTGCTGCGCGGCACCAAGCGTGACGACGTTGAGCGTGGCCAGGTTCTGGTCAAGCCAGGCACCGTCAAGCCGCACACCAAGTTCGTTGCAGAAGTTTACGTTCTGAGCAAGGAAGAAGGCGGTCGTCATACTCCGTTCTTCAAAGGCTACCGTCCACAGTTCTACTTCCGTACAACTGACGTGACTGGTAACTGCGAGCTGCCAGAAGGCGTTGAAATGGTAATGCCAGGTGACAACATCCAGATGACTGTCACTCTGATCAAAACCATCGCGATGGAAGACGGTCTGCGTTTCGCTATCCGTGAAGGCGGTCGTACCGTCGGCGCTGGCGTCGTAGCAAAAGTCATCGAGTAAACAGTTGTAATGTCTTTTTCGGGCCGGCATAATGGTCGGCCTGATTTTGTTTTAGGTCAGTAGCTCAATTGGCAGAGCGACGGTCTCCAAAACCGTAGGTTGGGGGTTCGATTCCCTCCTGACCTGCCAGATTCACTCAGTGTGTCTGGCTTTCTTTTCACAGGATCTTCATAGATGACTCCTAAAGCTGAAGCTCAAGGCTCTCGCTTCGATCTGCTCAAGTGGCTAGTGGTAGTCGCTTTGGTGGTTGTTGGCGTTGTTGGCAATCAGTATTTTTCTGCTTCGCCGATCCTGTACCGCGTACTCGCATTGCTTGCTATCGCCGCTGTTGCTGCCTTTGTAGGCCTGCAGACAGCCAAGGGCAAGTCTTTCTTTGTACTCGCTAAGGAAGCCCGCACCGAGATTCGTAAAGTCGTATGGCCGACTCGCCAAGAAACCACGCAGACCACGTTGATCGTTGTGGCTGTCGTTCTGGTTATGGCGTTGCTGTTGTGGGGGCTTGATTCCCTGCTCGGCTGGCTCGTTTCCTTGATTGTTGGCTAAGGGTGTCCCGTGGCTAAGCGTTGGTACGTTGTGCATGCTTACTCGGGTTACGAGAAGCATGTTATGCGCTCGCTGATAGAGCGTGTGAAGCTGGCTGGCATGGAAGATGGCTTTGGCGAGATTCTGGTTCCCACTGAAGAAGTGGTTGAAATGCGTAATGGCCAGAAGCGCAAAAGTGAACGCAAGTTCTTTCCAGGCTATGTGCTGGTGCAGATGGATATGAACGAAGGGACTTGGCACTTGGTCAAGGATACCCCTCGGGTGATGGGCTTCATCGGCGGTACTGCTGATAAGCCTGCGCCAATCACGGATAAAGAGGCAGAAGCAATTCTGCGTCGCGTCGCTGATGGTAGCGACAAGCCGAAGCCGAAAACGTTGTTTGAGCCAGGTGAAGTTGTACGGGTCACTGATGGTCCATTCGCTGATTTCAACGGCACGGTTGAAGAAGTTAACTACGAAAAGAGCCGGATCCAGGTCGCAGTGCTCATTTTCGGTCGCTCTACTCCGGTGGAGCTCGAGTTCAGTCAGGTCGAAAAGGTCTGATCGAACAGGCATCCCAACCCCGCAGCCCAAGGCTGTGGGGTTTTGTCGTCACTGGGATAAACGCGCAAGTAACCGGGGAGCCTTTCGAGGCGTTCGAACCCGTAATTGGAGTGCCTCATGGCCAAGAAGATTACCGCTTACATCAAGCTGCAAGTGAAGGCCGCTCAGGCTAACCCAAGTCCACCCGTTGGTCCTGCTCTGGGTCAGCACGGCGTGAACATTATGGAATTCTGCAAGGCTTTCAACGCCCGTACCCAGGGTCTTGAGCCAGGTCTGCCGACTCCAGTGATCATCACTGTCTACAGCGACCGTAGCTTCACTTTCGAAACAAAGAGCACCCCTGCTTCGGTTCTGCTGAAGAAGGCTGCAGGTTTGACCAGCGGTTCCGCTCGTCCAAACACCGTTAAGGTTGGCACCGTTACCCGTGCTCAGCTGGAAGAAATCGCGAAGACCAAAAACGCGGATCTGACTGCAGCTGATATGGATGCAGCCGTGCGTACTATCGCCGGTTCTGCTCGTAGCATGGGCCTTAACGTGGAGGGTGTGTAATGGCTAAGCTGACCAAGCGTCAAAAGGCTATCGCCGGCAAAATCGAAGCAGGCAAGGCCTACAACTTTGTAGACGCCGCAGCTCTGCTGGCTGAGCTGTCGACTGTCAAGTTCAGCGAGTCGTTCGACGTTGCTGTAAACCTGGGCGTTGACCCACGTAAATCCGACCAGGTCGTTCGTAGCGCTACCGTGCTGCCACACGGCACTGGCAAGACTGTCCGTGTTGCTGTTTTCACCCAGGGCCCAGCAGCTGAAGCTGCTCTGGCTGCTGGCGCTGATCGCGTAGGCATGGACGATCTGGCTGCTGAAATGAAAGGCGGCGACCTGAACTATGACGTAGTAATCGCATCTCCAGATGCCATGCGCGTTGTAGGTCAACTGGGTCAGATCCTCGGTCCACGTGGTCTGATGCCTAACCCGAAAGTCGGCACCGTAACCCCAGACGTAGCTACCGCAGTCAAGAACGCGAAGGCTGGTCAGGTTCGTTATCGCACCGACAAAAACGGCATCATCCACACTTCCGTTGGCAAGATCGGTTTCGATGCCGTCAAGCTGAAGGAAAACGTTGAAGCCCTGATCGCTGATCTGAAGCGTATCAAGCCGGCTTCCTCGAAAGGTATCTACGTCAAGCGCGTTACCCTGAGCACCACCATGGGCCCAGGTCTGGTCATCGACCAGAGCTCGCTGGACGCGTAAGACACAGATTGGCGCAAGTAATTGCGCCAATTGAAAAATTGGGGTCCCTGCCTGGCGGGGGCTATCCAAGACCGTAGGCGACGTAAGTCTTAAACCACAAGCCTACGCAGATGGTGCTCCCGGTTCCTTACCGAATCAGACACCAAAACGACATTCGGTTTCGATCGGATGAAACGGTAACAAGCAGGAGTTAAACCCGTGGCAATTAAACTCGAAGACAAGAAGGCCATCGTCGCTGAAGTCAACGAGGCTGCCAAAGTCGCTCTGTCCGCTGTCGTGGCTGATGCCCGTGGCGTAACAGTAGGCGCTATGACCGGACTCCGTAAAGAGGCCCGCGAAGCTGGTGTTTATGTACGTGTCGTACGTAACACCCTGCTGAAGCGCGCTGTTGAAGGCACTCAATATGACGTGCTCAACGACGCGTTCGTCGGCCCGACCCTGATTGCATTCTCGAAAGAACATCCGGGCGCTGCTGCCCGTATCTTCAAAGAGTTCGCAAAGGGTCAGGACAAGTTCGAGATCAAGGCAGCTGCGTTCGAGGGCAAGTTCCTCGCAGCTAACCAAATCGACGTACTGGCAACTCTGCCGACCCGTGACGAAGCAATTTCTCAGCTGATGAGCGTGATTCAAGGCGCTACCAGCAAGTTGGCTCGTACTCTGGCGGCAATTCGCGATCAGAAAGAAGCTGCTGCAGCCTGAGGCTGAGCGTTTCCTCCTCGCGTATTTTTGTTTATTTCGATGGCCTTGCAGGCTATCCCCCAATTCAGGAATTGAGTCATGTCTCTGACTAACGAACAAATCATCGAAGCAATCGGCGAAAAATCCGTAATGGAAATCGTTGAGCTGATCAAGGCAATGGAAGAGAAGTTCGGCGTTACTGCCGCTGCTGCTACCGTTGCTGCTGCTGGTCCAGCTGCTGTCGTTGAAGAACAAACCGAGTTCAACGTTGTTCTGACCGCCGCTGGCGACAAGAAAGTCAACGTGATCAAGGCTGTTCGCGAACTGACCGGTCTGGGTCTGAAAGAAGCCAAGGAGAAGGTTGACACCGCTCCTCAGGTTATCGCTGAAGGCGTTTCGAAAGAAGCTGCTGAAGACGCGAAGAAGAAGCTGGAAGAAGCAGGCGCTTCCGTCGAAGTTAAGTAACTTCGACCTTGCGTCTCCAGCCCGAGCGTCAAGCGAAAGGCTGATGGCTGGTGGCTCTTGCCACCGGCCTTTTTCCGTTATTGGCAGCCGATTGGGTCGGTGCCGGTAACGAGCTGTAACCACCCGAGGCGGTGGCGCAAACCATGGGGTTTGCACGATTTTCTGGCTGCTCCCGTCGGGGGGAGCCAAACAAGCAGGTGACCAAGCTGGGGAACGCTGATGGCTTACTCATATACTGAGAAAAAACGTATCCGCAAGGACTTTAGCAAGTTGCCGGACGTCATGGATGTGCCGTACCTCCTGGCCATCCAGCTGGATTCGTATCGTGAATTCTTGCAAGCGGGAGCGACTAAAGATCAGTTCCGCGACGTGGGCCTGCATGCGGCCTTCAAATCCGTTTTCCCGATCATCAGCTACTCCGGCAATGCTGCGCTGGAGTACGTCGGTTATCGCCTGGGCGAACCGGCATTTGATGTCAAAGAATGCGTATTGCGCGGTGTAACTTACGCCGTACCTTTGCGGGTAAAAGTGCGCCTGATCATTTTCGACAAAGAATCGTCGAACAAAGCGATCAAGGACATCAAAGAGCAAGAAGTCTACATGGGTGAAATCCCCCTGATGACTGAGAACGGTACCTTCGTTATCAACGGTACCGAGCGTGTAATCGTTTCCCAGCTGCACCGTTCTCCGGGCGTGTTCTTCGACCACGACCGTGGCAAGACGCACAGCTCCGGCAAACTGCTCTACTCCGCGCGCATCATTCCTTACCGCGGTTCCTGGTTGGACTTCGAGTTCGACCCGAAAGACTGCGTATTCGTGCGTATCGACCGTCGTCGCAAGCTGCCTGCATCGGTGCTGCTGCGTGCGCTCGGTTACACCACGGAAGAAGTGCTGGACGCGTTCTACACCACCAACGTTTTCCATGTGCAGGGTGAAAACCTCAGCCTGGAACTGGTGCCTCAGCGCCTGCGCGGTGAAATCGCGGTCCTCGATATCCAGGACGACAAGGGCAAGGTTATTGTCGAGCAGGGTCGTCGTATCACTGCCCGTCACATCAACCAGCTGGAAAAGGCCGGGATCAAAGAGCTGCAGGTGCCTATGGACTACGTCCTCGGTCGCACCACGGCCAAGGTCATCGTGCACCCGGCCACCGGCGAAATCCTCGCAGAGTGCAATACCGAACTGAGCACCGAGATCCTGGCGAAAATCGTCAAGGCCCAGGTCGTTCGTATCGAAACTCTGTACACCAACGATATCGACTGCGGTCCGTTCATTTCCGATACGTTGAAGATCGACTCCACCGGCAACCAACTGGAAGCGCTGGTCGAGATCTATCGCATGATGCGTCCTGGCGAGCCGCCAACCAAGGATGCTGCCGAAACCCTGTTCAACAACCTGTTCTTCAGTCCTGAGCGCTATGACCTGTCTGCGGTCGGCCGGATGAAGTTCAACCGTCGTATCGGTCGTACCGAGATCGAAGGTTCGGGCGTGCTGAACAAGGATGACATCGTTGCAGTACTCAAGACCCTGGTCGACATCCGTAACGGCAAGGGCATCGTCGATGACATCGACCACCTGGGTAACCGTCGTGTTCGCTGCGTAGGCGAAATGGCCGAGAACCAGTTCCGTGTTGGCCTGGTGCGTGTAGAGCGCGCGGTCAAGGAACGTCTGTCGATGGCTGAAAGCGAAGGCCTGATGCCGCAAGACCTGATCAACGCCAAGCCGGTAGCGGCGGCGGTGAAAGAGTTCTTCGGTTCCAGCCAGCTGTCCCAGTTCATGGACCAGAACAACCCGCTGTCCGAGATCACCCACAAGCGTCGTGTCTCCGCACTCGGCCCAGGTGGTCTGACCCGTGAGCGTGCAGGCTTCGAAGTTCGTGACGTACACCCGACCCACTACGGTCGTGTCTGCCCGATCGAAACGCCGGAAGGTCCGAACATCGGTCTGATCAACTCCCTGGCCGCCTATGCGCGCACCAACCAGTACGGCTTCCTCGAGAGCCCGTACCGCGTGGTGAAAGACGCTCTGGTCACCGACGAGATCGTGTTCCTGTCCGCCATCGAAGAAGCCGATCACGTGATCGCTCAGGCTTCGGCCACGATGAACGACAAGAAAGTGCTGATCGACGAGCTGGTAGCTGTTCGTCACCTGAACGAGTTCACCGTCAAGGCGCCGGAAGACGTCACCCTGATGGACGTGTCGCCGAAGCAGGTTGTTTCGGTCGCAGCGTCGCTGATCCCGTTCCTCGAGCACGACGACGCCAACCGTGCGTTGATGGGTTCGAACATGCAGCGTCAAGCTGTACCGACCCTGCGTGCCGACAAGCCGCTGGTAGGTACCGGCATGGAGCGTAACGTTGCCCGTGACTCCGGCGTTTGCGTCGTGGCTCGTCGTGGCGGTGTGATCGATTCCGTCGATGCAAGCCGTATCGTGGTTCGTGTTGCCGATGACGAAGTTGAGCCGGGCGAAGCCGGTGTCGACATCTACAACCTGACCAAATACACCCGTTCCAACCAGAACACCTGCATCAACCAGCGTCCGCTGGTGAGCAAAGGTGATCGGGTCCAGCGCAGCGACATCATGGCTGACGGTCCGTCCACCGACATGGGTGAACTGGCTCTGGGTCAGAACATGCGCATCGCGTTCATGGCGTGGAACGGCTTCAACTTCGAAGACTCCATCTGCCTGTCCGAGCGTGTGGTTCAGGAAGATCGCTTCACCACGATCCACATTCAGGAACTGACCTGTGTGGCCCGTGACACCAAGCTTGGCCCAGAGGAAATCACTGCGGACATCCCGAACGTGGGTGAGGCTGCACTGAACAAGCTGGACGAAGCCGGTATCGTTTATGTAGGTGCCGAAGTAGGCGCTGGCGACATCCTGGTCGGCAAGGTCACCCCGAAGGGCGAGACCCAGCTGACTCCGGAAGAAAAACTGCTGCGTGCGATCTTCGGTGAGAAGGCCAGCGACGTTAAGGACACCTCCCTGCGCGTGCCTACCGGCACCAAGGGTACTGTCATCGACGTACAGGTCTTCACTCGTGACGGCGTTGAGCGTGATGCCCGTGCACTGTCCATCGAGAAGACTCAGCTCGACGAGATCCGCAAGGACCTGAACGAAGAGTTCCGTATCGTTGAAGGCGCGACTTTCGAACGTCTGCGCGCAGCGCTGGTTGGCCACAAGGCCGAAGGCGGCGCCGGCCTGAAGAAAGGTCAGGAAATCACCGACGAAGTCCTCGACGGTCTTGAGCATGGCCAGTGGTTCAAACTGCGCATGGCTGAAGACGCGTTGAACGAGCAGCTCGAGAAGGCTCAGGCTTATATCGTTGATCGCCGTCGTCTGCTGGACGACAAGTTCGAAGACAAGAAGCGCAAGCTGCAGCAGGGCGATGACCTGGCTCCGGGCGTACTGAAGATCGTCAAGGTCTACCTGGCAATCCGCCGTCGCATCCAGCCAGGCGACAAGATGGCCGGTCGTCACGGTAACAAGGGTGTGGTCTCCGTGATCATGCCGGTTGAAGACATGCCGCACGATGCCAACGGTACTCCGGTCGACGTCGTTCTCAACCCGCTGGGCGTACCTTCGCGTATGAACGTCGGTCAGATCCTTGAAACCCATCTGGGCCTCGCGGCCAAGGGCTTGGGCGAGAAGATCAACCGCATGCTCGAAGAGCAGCGCAAGGTCGCTGACCTGCGCAAGTTCCTGCACGAGATCTACAACGAGATCGGCGGTCGTAACGAAGAGCTCGACAGCTTCTCCGACCAGGAAATCCTGGATCTGGCGAAGAACCTCAAGGGCGGCGTTCCAATGGCCACTCCGGTGTTCGACGGTGCCAAGGAAGTTGAAATCAAGGCCATGCTGAAACTGGCGGATCTGCCGGAAAGCGGCCAGATGCAGCTGTTCGATGGTCGTACCGGCAACAAGTTCGAGCGCCCGGTTACCGTTGGCTACATGTACATGCTGAAGCTGAACCACTTGGTGGACGACAAGATGCACGCTCGTTCTACCGGTTCTTACAGCCTGGTTACCCAGCAACCGCTGGGTGGTAAGGCGCAGTTCGGTGGTCAGCGTTTCGGGGAGATGGAGGTCTGGGCACTGGAAGCGTACGGTGCTGCATACACTCTGCAAGAAATGCTCACAGTGAAGTCGGACGATGTGAACGGTCGGACCAAGATGTACAAGAACATCGTGGACGGCGATCACCGTATGGAGCCGGGCATGCCCGAGTCCTTCAACGTGTTGATCAAAGAAATTCGTTCCCTCGGCATCGATATCGATCTGGAAACCGAATAACACGTGACGCGAATCGAGAGCGGGGCTGTCCTGCCCGCTCTCTGCTCCGCCAGGAGGAAAGGCCTTGAAAGACCTACTGAATTTGCTGAAAAACCAGGGTCAAGTCGAAGAGTTCGACGCCATCCGTATCGGATTGGCCTCGCCTGAGATGATCCGTTCGTGGTCGTTCGGTGAAGTAAAAAAGCCGGAAACCATCAACTACCGTACGTTCAAACCTGAGCGTGACGGCCTGTTCTGCGCCAAGATCTTTGGCCCGGTAAAGGATTACGAGTGCCTGTGCGGTAAGTACAAGCGCTTGAAGCATCGTGGTGTGATCTGCGAGAAGTGCGGCGTTGAAGTTGCACTGGCAAAAGTTCGTCGTGAGCGCATGGCGCACATCGAGCTGGCGTCGCCGGTTGCCCACATCTGGTTCCTGAAATCGCTGCCGTCCCGTATCGGCCTGCTGATGGACATGACCCTGCGTGATATCGAACGCGTTCTCTACTTCGAGAGCTATGTCGTTATCGATCCAGGCATGACCACCCTTGAAAAAGGTCAGTTGCTGAACGACGAGCAGTATTTCGAGGCGCTGGAAGAATTCGGCGACGATTTCGATGCCCGCATGGGTGCCGAAGCTGTCCGCGAACTGCTGCACGCGATCGACCTGGAGCACGAGATTGGCCGTCTGCGTGAAGAAATTCCGCAAACCAACTCCGAAACCAAGATCAAGAAGCTGTCCAAGCGTCTGAAGTTGATGGAGGCCTTCCAGGGCTCCGGCAACCTGCCAGAGTGGATGGTGCTGACCGTTCTGCCGGTTCTGCCGCCAGATCTGCGTCCACTGGTTCCGCTCGATGGCGGTCGTTTCGCGACTTCCGACCTCAACGATCTGTATCGTCGGGTGATCAACCGTAACAACCGCTTGAAGCGCCTGCTCGACCTGTCCGCTCCGGACATCATCGTGCGCAACGAAAAGCGTATGTTGCAGGAAGCGGTCGACGCACTGCTCGACAACGGTCGTCGTGGCCGCGCTATCACCGGTTCCAACAAGCGTCCTCTGAAATCCCTGGCTGACATGATCAAGGGTAAGCAAGGTCGTTTCCGTCAGAACTTGCTCGGTAAGCGCGTTGACTACTCCGGTCGTTCGGTAATTACCGTAGGTCCGACCCTGCGTCTGCACCAGTGCGGTCTGCCTAAGAAAATGGCTCTGGAACTGTTCAAGCCGTTCATTTTCGGCAAGCTGGAAATGCGTGGTCTGGCGACCACCATCAAGGCTGCGAAGAAGATGGTCGAGCGCGAGCTGCCAGAGGTCTGGGACGTTCTCGCCGAAGTGATTCGCGAACACCCGGTGCTGCTCAACCGTGCACCGACCCTTCACCGTCTGGGTATCCAGGCGTTTGAACCGGTACTGATCGAAGGTAAGGCTATCCAGCTGCACCCGTTGGTCTGTGCTGCGTACAACGCCGACTTCGACGGCGACCAGATGGCCGTGCACGTGCCGCTGACGCTGGAAGCCCAGCTCGAAGCGCGCGCGCTGATGATGTCCACCAACAACATCCTGTCGCCAGCCAACGGTGAGCCAATCATCGTTCCGTCGCAGGACGTTGTATTGGGTCTGTATTACATGACTCGTGAAGCGATCAACGCCAAGGGCGAAGGTCGGGTGTTCGCGGATCTGCAGGAAGTTGACCGTGTGTTCCGTGCCGGCGAAGCCGCACTGCACGCCAAGGTCAAGGTGCGGATCAACGAAACCGTGAACGATCGTGACGGCAACAGCGTGACCAACACCCGTATCGTCGACACTACCGTCGGCCGTGCGCTGTTGTTCCAGGTGGTGCCGAAAGGTCTGTCCTTCGACGTCGTCAACCTGCCGATGAAGAAAAAGGCGATCTCCAAGCTGATCAACCAGTGCTATCGCGTGGTGGGTCTGAAAGAGACCGTGATCTTCGCTGACCAGTTGATGTACACCGGTTTTGCCTATTCGACCATCTCCGGTGTTTCCATCGGTGTTAACGACTTCGTTATCCCGGATGAAAAAGCCCGCATCATCGGTGCTGCTACCGAAGAAGTGAAAGAGATCGAAAGCCAGTACGCCTCCGGCCTGGTAACCCAGGGCGAGAAGTACAACAAGGTAATCGACCTCTGGTCGAAGGCGAACGACGAAGTCTCCAAGGCGATGATGGCCAACCTCTCGAAAGAGAAGGTCATCGACCGCCACGGCGACGAAGTCGACCAGGAGTCCTTCAACTCGATGTACATGATGGCTGACTCGGGTGCGCGGGGTTCTGCTGCGCAGATCCGTCAGCTCGCCGGTATGCGTGGCCTGATGGCCAAGCCGGACGGCTCCATCATCGAGACCCCGATTACAGCGAACTTCCGTGAAGGTCTGAGCGTACTCCAGTACTTCATCTCCACGCACGGTGCTCGTAAGGGTCTTGCGGATACCGCGTTGAAAACCGCGAACTCCGGTTACCTGACTCGTCGTCTGGTAGACGTGGCGCAGGATCTGGTCGTGACCGAGATCGATTGCGGCACCGAACATGGCCTGCTGATGACGCCGCACATTGAAGGCGGTGACGTTGTCGAGCCGTTGGGTGAGCGCGTACTGGGCCGTGTCATTGCCCGTGACGTCTTCAAGCCGGGTACCGAGGACGTGATCGTTCCTGCTGGCACCCTGGTCGACGAGAAGTGGGTCGAATTCATCGAGCTCAACAGCATCGACGAAGTGATCGTGCGTTCTCCGATCAGCTGCGAAACCCGCTACGGCATCTGCGCCAAGTGCTACGGTCGCGACCTGGCTCGCGGTCACCAGGTGAACATCGGTGAAGCGGTCGGCGTTATCGCGGCCCAGTCCATCGGTGAGCCGGGTACCCAGCTGACGATGCGTACGTTCCACATCGGTGGTGCGGCGAGCCGGACCTCTGCGGCCGACAGCGTTCAGGTGAAGAATGGCGGTACTGTCCGCCTGCATAACCTGAAGCACGTTGAGCGTGTGGATGGTCACCTGGTAGCTGTATCCCGTTCGGGTGAGCTGGCGATCGCGGACGACTTCGGTCGTGAGCGCGAGCGTTACAAGCTGCCTTACGGTGCTGTGATTTCGGTGAAGGAAGGCGACAAGGTCGAAGCTGGCGCAATCGTGGCCAAGTGGGATCCGCACACTCACCCGATCGTCACCGAGATGAAAGGTACCGTGACCTACGTGGGCATGGAAGAAGGCATCACGATCAAGCGTCAGACCGACGAATTGACCGGTATGACCAACATTGAAGTACTCGACGCCAAAGATCGTCCAGCTGCCGGCAAGGACATCCGTCCAGCCGTGAAGATGGTCGACGACAACGGCAAGGACCTGTTGCTGCCAGGCACTGACGTAATCGCTCAGTACTTCCTGCCAGCCAACGCCCTGGTCGGTGTAGCGGACGGTGCGCGGATCGCGATCGGTGACGTTATCGCTCGTATCCCGCAAGAAACTTCGAAGACCCGCGACATCACCGGTGGTCTGCCGCGTGTTGCCGACCTGTTCGAAGCCCGTCGTCCGAAAGAAGCGTCGATTCTGGCTGAAGTCAGCGGCACCATCGCGTTCGGTAAAGAGACCAAGGGCAAGCGCCGTCTGGTCATTACCCCGAACGACGGTAGCGATCCGTATGAAGAGCTGATTCCGAAGTGGCGTCACCTGAACGTCTTCGAAGGCGAACAGGTAAACCGCGGCGAAGTTATCTCCGACGGCCCGAGCGATCCACACGACATCCTGCGTCTGCTGGGTGTGAGTGCGCTGGCCAAGTACATCGTGAACGAGATCCAGGACGTTTATCGTCTGCAAGGCGTGAAGATCAACGACAAGCACATCGAGACCATCCTGCGTCAGATGCTGCGTAAAGTTGAGATCTCCGAGTCCGGCGACTCCAGCTTCATCAAGGGCGACCAGATGGAACTGACTCACGTACTGGTAGAGAACGAGCGTCTGAGCACGGAAGACAAGTTTGTCGCCAAGTTCACCCGCGTCCTGCTGGGTATTACCAAGGCGTCGTTGTCCACCGAATCGTTCATCTCGGCGGCTTCCTTCCAGGAAACCACCCGGGTGTTGACCGAAGCGGCGGTCACCGGCAAGCGCGATTACCTGCGCGGCCTGAAGGAAAACGTGGTCGTGGGTCGTCTGATCCCGGCTGGTACCGGTTTGGCCTATCACAGCGAGCGCAAGCGTCGTCGTGATGCAGACAAGCCGTTGCGCGTAAGCGCCAGTGAAGTGGAAGCTGCACTGACCGAAGCGTTGAACTCGAGCGGTAACTGAGTTCTGCAGTAATTAAGTGCCTGGCCCTGGTCGCCTCATTCGCCGGATCGAGACAAATTGTCGAGATCCGGTGAGCGGGGAGGTCGGGGCCTTGCCTTGACTGGGGACAAGATCCTCTTTAGACTCTTGATCCCCTAAATTTGGCGGGAATTCGTTCCTGCCATTTTGCTTTTCTTGTAAGACAATAGCGTCGCAAGACAACAGTGGAGCTAGTAGATGGCAACTATCAACCAGCTGGTACGTCAGCCGCGTAAGCGTATCGTCGAGAAATCCGACGTACCTGCGCTGCAGAACTGCCCGCAACGTCGTGGCGTATGCACCCGTGTGTATACCACCACGCCGAAAAAACCTAACTCGGCACTGCGTAAAGTATGCCGTGTGCGTCTGACCAACGGTTTCGAGGTTTCCTCGTACATCGGCGGTGAAGGCCACAACCTGCAAGAGCACAGCGTGGTACTGATCCGCGGCGGTCGTGTAAAAGACTTGCCAGGTGTTCGTTACCACACCGTTCGCGGCTCCTTGGATACCTCCGGCGTTAAAGGCCGTAACCAGGGTCGTTCGAAGTACGGTACCAAGCGTCCGAAGTAATCGGTCGTTTTGCAGTTTTTCATTTTTATTGAGTCGATAAGAGTAAGGTCGGGCACGCGTTTGCTGTCCCGGGCTAACCTGAAGACCGTTTGAGGGCTTATCAATGCCAAGACGTCGCGTAGCAGCCAAACGTGAGATTCTGGACGATCCGAAATACGGAAGCCAGATTCTCGCCAAGTTCATGAACCACGTAATGGAAAGCGGCAAGAAAGCCGTTGCCGAACGTATTGTTTATGGCGCGCTGGAAAAAGTTAAAGAGCGTAAGAACTCCGATCCCCTGGAACTCTTCGAAAAAGCACTCGACGCCATCGCTCCGCTGGTCGAAGTGAAGTCGCGCCGCGTAGGCGGTGCTACCTACCAGGTTCCGGTCGAAGTTCGTCCGTCCCGTCGTAACGCTCTGGCCATGCGCTGGCTCGTAGACTTCGCCCGCAAGCGCGGCGAGAAGTCCATGGCTCTGCGTTTGGCTGGTGAGCTGCTGGACGCTGCTGAAGGTAAAGGTGCTGCAGTTAAGAAGCGTGAAGACGTGCACCGTATGGCTGAGGCCAACAAGGCTTTCTCGCACTACCGCTTCTAATTTTAGCGTCACTCAATTTGCGAGGGCTTTATGGCTCGTACAACCGATATTAAACGCTACCGTAACATTGGTATCGTTGCTCACGTGGATGCGGGTAAAACCACTACCACCGAGCGCGTCCTGTTCTACACGGGCGTAAACCACAAAATGGGCGAGGTGCATGATGGCGCCGCGACCATGGACTGGATGGTACAAGAGCAGGAGCGGGGTATTACCATTACCTCCGCTGCTACTACTGCTTTCTGGGAAGGCTCGAACAAGCAATTCCCTAAGCACCGCTTCAACATCATCGATACCCCCGGCCACGTTGACTTCACCATTGAAGTAGAGCGTTCGCTGCGCGTACTCGACGGCGCTGTCGTTGTGTTCTGCGGTACTTCCGGTGTTGAGCCTCAGTCTGAAACCGTATGGCGTCAAGCCAACAAATACGGCGTTCCGCGTCTTGTTTACGTGAACAAGATGGACCGTGCTGGTGCCAACTTCCTGCGCGTGATCGGTCAGATCAAGCAGCGTCTGGGTCACACTCCGGTGCCTATCCAGTTGGCTATCGGTTCCGAAGACAACTTCGAAGGTCAGATCGATCTGATGACCATGGAAGCTGTTCGTTGGAACGACGGCGACAAGGGTATGGCTGCCATTCGTGGTCCGATCCCGGCTGAGCTGCAAGAGCTGGCTGAAGAGTGGCGCAGCAACATGGTTGAGGCGGCCGCCGAAGCCAACGAAGAGCTGATGAACAAGTACCTGGAAGGCGAAGAGCTGTCGATCGAAGAGATCAAGGCTGCTCTGCGTCAGCGCACCATCGCTGGCGAAATCGTTCTGGCTGTTTGCGGTTCCTCGTTCAAGAACAAGGGTGTTCCCCTGGTTCTCGATGCCGTTATCGACTACCTGCCTGCACCAGTCGACATTCCAGCCATCAAGGGTTCCGACCCGGATGACGAAACTGTCGAAATGGAGCGTCATGCAGACGACAACGAGCCGTTCTCGGCTCTGGCGTTCAAGATCGCTACCGACCCATTCGTGGGTACCCTGACATTTGCTCGCGTTTACTCGGGCGTGTTGAACTCCGGCGACGGCGTGATCAACTCGGTCAAGGGCAAGAAAGAGCGCGTGGGTCGTATGGTGCAAATGCACGCAAACACCCGCGAAGAGATCAAGGAAGTACGCGCTGGCGACATCGCGGCCCTGATCGGCATGAAGGACGTCACCACGGGTGACACCCTGTGCTCCGCTGACAAGCCAATCATCCTGGTTCGCATGGACTTCCCGGAGCCGGTTATCTCGGTTGCCGTTGAGCCGAAAACCAAGGATGACCAGGAAAAAATGGGTATCGCTCTGGGCAAGCTCGCTCAGGAAGACCCGTCTTTCCGCGTCAAGACCGATGAAGAGACTGGTCAGACGATCATCTCCGGCATGGGCGAGTTGCACCTGGACATCCTGGTTGACCGGATGCGCCGTGAGTTCAACGTCGAAGCCAACATCGGTAAGCCACAGGTTTCCTATCGTGAGAAGATCACGAAGGCTTGTGAGATCGAAGGCAAGTTCGTTCGCCAGTCCGGCGGTCGTGGTCAGTTCGGCCACTGCTGGATCCGTTTTGCGCCTGCTGACGAAGGTCAGGAAGGTCTGCAATTCGTGAACGAAGTAGTGGGTGGTGTGGTTCCGAAGGAATACATCCCGGCTATCCAGAAGGGTATCGAAGAGCAGATGAAGAACGGCGTTGTCGCCGGCTATCCGCTGATCGGCCTGAAGGCTACCGTGTTCGATGGTTCTTACCACGACGTCGACTCCAACGAGATGGCGTTCAAGGTGGCGGCCTCCATGGCGACCAAGCAACTGGCTACCAAAGGTGGCGGTGTTGTTCTTGAGCCGATCATGAAGGTTGAAGTCGTAACACCTGAGGACTACATGGGCGACGTGATGGGTGACCTGAACCGTCGTCGCGGTCTGATCCAGGGTATGGAAGACACGGTTTCCGGTAAGGTTATCCGTGCCGAGGTTCCGCTGGGCGAGATGTTCGGTTACGCAACCGACGTTCGTTCCATGTCCCAGGGTCGCGCGAGCTACTCTATGGAATTCTCCAAATACTCCGAGGCTCCGTCGAACGTCGTCGAAGCTATCGTTAAAAAACAAGGCTGATTCAGCCCCTTTAGGCTAGGAGTTAATTGTCGTGGCTAAAGAAAAATTTGAACGTAACAAACCGCACGTCAACGTTGGCACCATCGGTCACGTTGACCACGGTAAAACCACTCTGACCGCTGCTCTGACCCGCGTCTGCTCCGAAGTTTTCGGTTCGGCCAAGGTTGACTTCGACAAAATCGACAGCGCCCCGGAAGAAAAAGCTCGCGGTATCACCATCAACACCGCTCACGTTGAATACGATTCGGCCGTGCGTCACTACGCACACGTTGACTGCCCAGGTCACGCCGACTACGTAAAAAACATGATCACCGGTGCTGCCCAGATGGACGGCGCGATCCTGGTTTGCTCGGCCGCTGATGGTCCGATGCCACAAACCCGTGAGCACATCCTGCTGTCCCGTCAGGTAGGCGTTCCGTACATCGTTGTCTTCCTGAACAAGGCTGACATGGTTGACGACGCTGAGCTGCTGGAACTGGTTGAGATGGAAGTGCGCGACCTGCTGAGCACTTACGATTTCCCAGGTGATGACACTCCAATCATCATCGGTTCGGCTCTGATGGCTCTGAACGGCCAAGACGACAACGAAATGGGCACCACTGCTGTCAAGAAGCTGGTGGAAACTCTGGACAGCTACATCCCAGAGCCAGAGCGTGCTATCGACAAGCCGTTCCTGATGCCAATCGAGGACGTGTTCTCGATCTCCGGTCGCGGTACTGTTGTGACTGGTCGTGTTGAGCGTGGCATCGTCCGTATCCAGGAAGAAGTTGAGATCGTCGGTCTGCGCGACACTCAGAAAACTACCTGCACCGGCGTTGAAATGTTCCGCAAGCTGCTCGACGAAGGTCGTGCTGGCGAGAACTGCGGCGTACTGCTGCGCGGCACCAAGCGTGACGACGTTGAGCGTGGCCAGGTTCTGGTCAAGCCAGGCACCGTCAAGCCGCACACCAAGTTCGTTGCAGAAGTTTACGTTCTGAGCAAGGAAGAAGGCGGTCGTCATACTCCGTTCTTCAAAGGCTACCGTCCACAGTTCTACTTCCGTACAACTGACGTGACTGGTAACTGCGAGCTGCCAGAAGGCGTTGAAATGGTAATGCCAGGTGACAACATCCAGATGACTGTCACTCTGATCAAAACCATCGCGATGGAAGACGGTCTGCGTTTCGCTATCCGTGAAGGCGGTCGTACCGTCGGCGCTGGCGTCGTAGCCAAAGTCATCGAGTAAGTCTCTTTTAGAGTCTGCTTGATGAGTTGAAAAAGCCCCCGCTTAGCGGGGGCTTTTTTATTGGGTTGACACCTATCAGGGGCGTCTATAGAATTGCGCCTCCTTTTAACGGGCGTATTGCGCCCGGTGGGAATAGCAGCCGGAGTCTGAAATCCAATGCAAAATCAGCAAATCCGTATCAGGTTGAAGGCTTTTGACCATCGCCTGATCGACCAATCCACCCAGGAAATCGTGGAAACCGCGAAACGTACTGGTGCTCAAGTGCGTGGTCCAATTCCACTGCCTACCCGTAAAGAGCGGTTCACCGTTCTGGTCTCCCCGCACGTCAACAAAGACGCGCGTGACCAGTACGAGATCCGTACTCATAAGCGCGTTCTGGACATCGTCCAGCCAACGGATAAAACCGTTGATGCACTTATGAAGCTCGATCTTGCGGCCGGTGTGGAAGTGCAGATCAGCCTCGGCTAAGACTCGGTCTTAGTCGTGTAACGCTCTGAAATGGGCGGCCATAGCGGGTGAAAGCCCCGTACACTCATGAGGTTTACAACATGACTATTGGTGTAGTCGGTCGTAAATGCGGTATGACCCGTATTTTCACCGAAGAAGGTGTCTCCATTCCGGTCACGGTCATTGAGATCGAGCCGAATCGCGTCACCCAGTTCAAAACTGAAGAGACCGATGGCTATCGTGCAGTGCAAGTCACTGTCGGCGAGCGTCGTGCTTCGCGTGTAACAGCTGCTCAAGCTGGCCACTTCGCCAAGGCGAACGTTGCCGCTGGTCGTACCGTACTGGAATTCCGTCTTGAAGAAGGCGAGTACCAGGCCGGCGATCTGATCAACGCTGAAATCTTCGCTGCTGGTCAACTGGTTGATGTAACCGGTCAGTCCAAAGGTAAAGGCTTCCAGGGTACGATCAAGCGTTGGAACTTCCGCGGGCAAGATAACACCCACGGTAACTCCGTATCCCACCGCGTTCCAGGCTCTATCGGCCAGTGCCAGACTCCTGGTCGTGTATTCAAGGGCAAAAAAATGTCCGGTCATATGGGCGCCGAGCGCGTGACCGTGCAGTCCCTCGAAGTAGTGCGCGTGGACGCTGAACGCAATCTGTTGTTGGTCAAGGGCGCTGTTCCTGGCGCTACTGGCGGCAACGTGGTTGTACGTCCAGCAGCCAAGGCTCGCGGTTAAGGGGAAGCTGACATGCAATTAAATGTAAATGACGCTCAAGCGATCGAAGTTTCCGAACTGACATTTGGCGGCGAATTCAACGAGACGCTGGTTCACCAAGCAGTCGTGGCCTACATGGCTGGCGGCCGTCAAGGTAGCAAGCAGCAAAAGACCCGTTCCGACGTTTCCGGTGGCGGTAAGCGCCCATGGCGTCAGAAAGGTACTGGCCGTGCTCGTGCCGGTACTATCCGTAGCCCAATCTGGCGTGGCGGCGGTACCACTTTCGCAGCTCGTCCTCAGGATCACTCCCAGAAGCTGAACAAGAAGATGTATCGCGCAGCAATGCGTTCCATCCTTGCTGAGCTGGTGCGTACTGATCGTCTGGTCGTGGTTCAGGACTTCGCTGTTGAAGCACCGAAAACCAAAGATCTGCTGAACAAGCTGAATGGCATGGGCCTGACTGACGTCCTGATCGTGTCTGACGCTGTTGATCAGAACCTGTACCTGGCTGCTCGTAACCTGCCGCACGTCGATGTTCGTGACGTACAGGGTTCCGATCCGGTCAGTCTGATCGCATACGACAAGGTGTTGATCACCGTGTCGGCCGTGAAGAAATTCGAGGAGCTGCTGGGATGAACCAGGAACGCGTATTTAAAGTTCTGCTTGGCCCGCACGTTTCCGAGAAGGCTACGGTTCTGGCAGACAAGAAAGGCCAGTTCGTTTTCAAGGTTGCTACCGACGCAACCAAGCTGGAAATCAAGAAGGCCGTCGAAAGCCTGTTCAGCGTGAAAGTAGAGCGCGTGACTACCCTGAATGTTCTGGGTAAAAGCAAGCGCACTGCTCGCGGTCTGGGCAAGCGTAATGACTGGAAGAAGGCAGTTATCTCCCTTCAGCCAGGCCAAGATCTCGATTTCAGCAGCAGTGCTGAGTAAGGAAGGGGTGCATCATGGCAATCGTTAAATGCAAACCGACTTCCCCTGGCCGCCGTTTTGTGGTCAAGGTGGTCAATCAGGAGCTGCATAAAGGCGCTCCTCACGCACCGCTGCTCGAGAAAAAATCGAAGTCTGGTGGTCGTAACAACAATGGCCGTATCACTACACGTCACGTGGGTGGTGGTCATAAGCAGCATTATCGTCTGGTCGACTTCCGTCGCAACGACAAGGATGGCATCGCTGCCACCGTCGAGCGTATCGAATACGATCCAAACCGTACTGCTCACATCGCTCTGCTGCTGTACGCAGATGGCGAGCGTCGCTACATCATCGCCCCTAAAGGCGTGAGTGCTGGCGACCAGCTGATCGCAGGTGCCCTGGCGCCGATCAAGCCGGGCAACGCTCTGCAACTGCGTAACATTCCAGTTGGTAGCACCGTACACGGCATCGAATTGAAGCCAGGTAAAGGCGCGCAAATCGCTCGTTCCGCTGGTGCTTCGGCTCAGCTGATCGCTCGTGAAGGTGTCTACGTGACCCTGCGTCTGCGTTCTGGTGAGATGCGTAAAGTACTGGCTGAATGCCGTGCGACCCTGGGCGAAGTCTCGAACTCCGAGCACAGCCTGCGTTCGTTGGGTAAGGCTGGTGCCAAGCGCTGGCGTGGCGTTCGCCCAACCGTTCGTGGTGTTGCCATGAACCCGGTTGACCACCCACATGGTGGTGGTGAAGGTCGTACCTCTGGTGGTCGTCATCCGGTATCGCCATGGGGCTTCCCGACTAAGGGCGCGAAGACTCGTGGTAATAAGCGTACCGACAAAATGATCGTCCGTCGTCGCAAGTAAATAGAGGGATACGACAGTGCCACGTTCTCTGAAAAAAGGTCCTTTTATTGATCTTCACCTACTGAAGAAGATCGAAGTGGCGGCGGAAAAGAACGATCGCAAACCAGTTAAGACCTGGTCGCGTCGTTCGATGATCCTGCCACAAATGGTCGGTCTGACCATCGCAGTACACAACGGTCGCCAGCACGTCCCAGTTCTCGTGAACGAAGACATGGTCGGCCACAAACTGGGCGAGTTCGCCGGTACCCGCACATACCGTGGGCACGTGGCTGACAAGAAAGCCAAGCGTTAAGGGGTAAGGAAATGGAAGTAGCCGCTAAGTTGTCGGGCGCTCGAATCTCCGCCCAGAAAGCCCGCTTGGTCGCCGACCAGATCCGCGGGAAGAAGGTGGGCGAAGCGCTCAACCTGTTGGCTTTCAGCAGTAAGAAAGCCGCCGAGATCATGAAAAAAGTGCTGGAGTCGGCCGTAGCCAACGCCGAGCATAACGAAGGCGCAGACGTTGATGACCTGAAGGTCAGCACCGTTTTCGTCAACGAAGGGCGTTCGCTGAAGCGCATCATGCCACGTGCCAAAGGCCGTGCTGATCGCATCGTCAAGCGGTCTTGCCATATCACTGTCAAGGTTGCTGACAAGTAACGGAGTCGAAGAGATGGGTCAGAAAGTACATCCCATTGGCATTCGCCTGGGAATCGTCAAGGAGCACACCTCCGTCTGGTACGCAGACGGTCGGACTTATGCGGACTACTTGTTCGCTGATCTGAAGGTGCGTGAGTATCTCCAAGACAAACTAAAAAGCGCGTCCGTAAGCCGTATCGATATCCATCGTCCGGCTCAGACTGCACGTATCACCATCCACACCGCTCGTCCAGGTATCGTTATCGGGAAGAAAGGTGAAGATGTTGAGAAACTGCGTCAGGACCTGACCAAGCAAATGGGTGTGCCTGTGCACATCAATATCGAAGAGATCCGCAAGCCGGAACTCGACGGTATGCTGGTTGCGCAGAGCGTAGCTCAGCAGCTGGAGCGTCGCGTAATGTTCCGTCGCGCTATGAAGCGCGCTGTACAGAACGCAATTCGCATTGGTGCCAAAGGCATCAAAATCCAAGTGAGCGGTCGTCTCGGCGGTGCTGAAATCGCACGTACTGAATGGTATCGCGAAGGTCGTGTGCCACTGCACACCCTGCGTGCCGACATCGACTATGCCAACTACGAAGCTCACACCACCTACGGTGTGATCGGTGTAAAGGTTTGGATCTTCAAAGGCGAAGTAATTGGTGGTCGCCAAGAAGAGCTGAAACCACAAGCACCAGCGCCTCGTAAAAAAGCTGCTAAGTAAGGGGTACGCCAAATGTTGCAACCAAAGCGTACGAAGTTCCGCAAGCAGATGACCGGTCACAACCGTGGCCTGGCATTGCGCGGTAGCAAAGTCAGCTTCGGCGAGTTCGCGCTGAAGTCTGTTGCTCGTGGTCGTCTCACCGCTCGTCAGATCGAGTCAGCGCGTCGTGCTCTGACCCGTCACGTAAAACGTGGCGGCAAGATCTGGATCCGTGTATTCCCGGACAAGCCTGTCACCAAGAAGCCACTCGAAGTTCGGATGGGTAAAGGTAAGGGTAACGTGGAGTACTGGGTTGCCCAGATTCAGCCAGGCAAAGTCCTGTATGAAATCGAGGGTGTTTCTGAAGAGCTGGCGCGTGAGGCTTTCGCCCTGGCTGCTGCAAAGCTGCCGCTCGCCACCTCCTTTGTTAAACGGACGGTGATGTGATGAAAGCGAATGAACTTCGTGAAAAATCAGCACAGCAGCTGAACGAGCAACTGCTCGGCCTGCTGCGCGACCAGTTCAATCTGCGTATGCAGAAAGCAACTGGCCAGTTGGGGCAGTCTCATCTGCTCTCGCAAGTTAAGCGTGACATCGCTCGCGTGAAAACTGTGCTCAACCAGCAGGCAGGTAAGTAATCATGGCTGAAGCCGAAAAAACTGTCCGTACGCTGACTGGCCGTGTTGTCAGCGACAAGATGGACAAAACCATCACCGTTCTGATCGAGCGTCGCGTTAAGCACCCGATCTACGGTAAATACGTTAAGCGTTCGACTAAGCTGCACGCGCACGACGAAACCAATCAGTGCCACATCGGCGACAAGGTCACTATTCGTGAAACCCGTCCGATGGCCAAGACCAAATCTTGGGCGCTGGTTGATGTTCTCGAACGCGCTGTGGAAGTCTAAGGGCTAGGGGTCGGAGAAATTATATGATTCAGACTCAATCCATGCTTGATGTGGCCGATAACAGCGGCGCTCGCCGCGTTATGTGCATCAAGGTGCTGGGTGGCTCCCATCGTCGTTACGCTGCTATTGGCGACATCATCAAAGTTACCGTCAAGGAAGCAATTCCTCGCGGTAAAGTGAAGAAAGGTCAAGTGATGACTGCTGTTGTAGTCCGCACTCGCCATGGTGTTCGTCGCGCTGACGGCTCCATCATCCGCTTTGATGGCAACGCTGCTGTTCTGTTGAACAACAAGCAAGAGCCAATCGGCACCCGTATCTTTGGGCCAGTGACCCGTGAACTTCGTACTGAGAAGTTCATGAAGATCGTCTCGCTCGCCCCAGAAGTGCTGTAAGGAGATCCGACATGCAAAAGATTCGTCGTGACGACGAGATCATCGTGATCGCCGGCAAAGACAAGGGCAAGCGCGGTAAGGTGCTCAAGGTTCTCGCTGACAACCGTCTGGTTGTAGGTGGTCTGAACCTGGTCAAGCGCCATACCAAGCCTAACCCGATGTCGGGCGTACAGGGCGGTATCGTCGAGAAAGAAGCGCCACTGCACGCTTCCAACGTCGCCATTTTCAACGGCGAAACCAACAAGGCTGACCGCGTTGGTTTCAAAGTAGAAGACGGCAAAAAAATTCGTGTCTTCAAGTCGACCCAAAAAGCGGTTGATGCTTGAACACTGCTAGGTAGAAGACCATGGCACGACTGAAAGAGATTTACCGGAAGGAAATCGCACCGAAGCTTAAGGAAGAACTTAAGCTGGCGAACGTGATGGAAGTTCCGCGCATTACCAAGATCACCCTGAACATGGGTCTGGGCGAAGCGATCGGTGACAAGAAAGTCATCGAGCACGCGGTAGCTGACCTGGAGAAGATCACCGGCCAGAAAGTCGTTGTGACTCACGCTCGCAAATCCATCGCTGGCTTCAAAGTCCGCGAAGGTTGGCCGATCGGTGTCAAAGTGACCCTGCGTCGCGATCGTATGTACGAGTTCCTGGATCGTCTGCTGTCGATCTCCCTGCCTCGGGTTCGCGACTTCCGCGGCCTGAATGCCAAGTCCTTCGATGGTCGTGGCAACTACAGCATGGGCGTGAAAGAGCAGATCATTTTCCCGGAAATCGATTACGACAAGATCGATGCTCTGCGCGGTCTGGACATTACCCTGACCACCACTGCCAAATCGGATGACGAAGGTCGCGCTCTGCTGCGTGCTTTCAAATTCCCGTTCCGCAACTGATTGGAGTAGGAAAATGGCCAAGAAGAGCATGAAAAACCGTGAGCTGAAGCGTCAGCTCACCGTTGCCAAGTACGCCACCAAGCGTGCAGCGCTGAAAGCTATCATCGTTGATCTGAACGCAAGTCCAGAAGCACGTTGGGAAGCGACCGTAGCACTGCAGAAGCAGCCGCGTGACGCAAGCGCCTCGCGCATGCGTAACCGCTGCCGCCTGACTGGTCGTCCGCACGGCGTATACCGCAAGTTCGGCCTCGGCCGCAACATGCTGCGCCAAGCTGCAATGCGTGGTGACGTTCCAGGTCTGGTTAAAGCCAGCTGGTAAGCACTATCAAAGTCTCGGTGTTCGGGATCCCAGGATCCTGACCGCCGGTGGCCTTGAAGCAGAATCAAGCCCCTTTTGGGGCTTGATTCATTTCTGGGGTATGTCTAGAATGACCGGCTCGCCTGAGCCCGTGTTTTTCATGCCCGGAGTTTCTCGGCGACACGTAGTAGCCGCAAGGCTAATTTTTTTGCATTAGGAGCGTCTAGCCCATGAGTATGCAGGACCCGTTAGCGGACATGCTAACTCGAATCCGTAATGCCCAGATGGCTGAAAAGTCCGTCGTAAGCATGCCGTCTTCCACGTTGAAGGTGGCTGTAGCAAAAGTCCTCAAGGACGAAGGTTACATCGCGGGTTATCAGATCAGCAGCGAAATCAAGCCTCTGCTGTCCATCGAGCTGAAATACTTCGAAGGCCGTCCGGTCATCGAGGAAGTGAAGCGCGTTAGCCGTCCAGGCCTGCGTCAGTACAAGTCCGTCGAGGATCTGCCGAAAGTTCGCGGCGGTCTGGGCGTGTCTATCGTCTCCACCAACAAAGGTGTGATGACTGATCGTGCTGCGCGCGCTGCCGGTGTCGGCGGCGAAGTTCTTTGCACTGTGTTCTAAGGGGGGATAAGCATGTCTCGCGTCGCTAAGAACCCCGTTAAGCTGCCAGCCGGTGTCGAAGTCAAATTCGCAGGCCAACAGCTTTCGGTGAAGGGTGCCAAGGGCACTCTTGAACTGAACATCCATTCGTCCGTTGAGATCGTTGAAGAAGCCGGTGAGCTGCGTTTCGCTGCTCGCAATGGCGATCAACAGACTCGCGCAATGGCTGGTACCACTCGTGCGTTGGTAAACAACATGGTCCAAGGCGTAAGCCAAGGCTTCGAGCGCAAGCTCCAGCTGGTCGGTGTTGGTTACAAAGCGCAAGCAAAAGGCTCGGTTCTGAACCTGGCTCTTGGCTTCTCGCACCCAGTGGATTACGAACTGCCGGAAGGCATCACCGCTGAGACTCCTAGCCAGACCGATATCCTGATCAAGGGCATCGACAAGCAGCTGGTAGGTCAAGTGGCCGCCGAGATCCGCGACTTCCGTCCACCAGAGCCGTACAAAGGCAAAGGTGTGCGCTACGCGGACGAAGTCGTCCGTCGTAAAGAAGCCAAGAAGAAGTAGGGCATAGCAAATGACCGACAAAAAAGTTACTCGACTGCGTCGCGCTCGCAAAGCACGCCTGAAAATGCACGAACTCGAAGTCGTGCGTCTCTGCGTGTTCCGCTCTTCGCAGCACATCTACGCCCAGGTCATTTCGGCCGACGGCAACAAGGTCCTGGCAAGTGCCTCGACTTTGGATAAAGAACTGCGTGATGGTGCCACCGGCAACATCGACGCGGCCACTAAGGTTGGCCAGCTGGTCGCTACGCGTGCTAAAGCCGCTGGCGTCTCGCAGGTGGCTTTCGACCGCTCTGGCTTCAAGTACCACGGCCGCGTCAAGGCGCTGGCTGATGCTGCTCGTGAAGCTGGGCTGGAGTTCTAAGTTATGTCAAATAACGACCAAAAGCGCGACGAAGGCTACATCGAGAAGCTGGTTCAAGTTAACCGCGTAGCCAAAACCGTTAAAGGCGGCCGTATCTTCACTTTCACCGCGCTGACCGTGGTGGGTGATGGTAAAGGCCGTGTTGGCTTCGGCCGTGGCAAGTCGCGTGAAGTGCCTGCTGCGATCCAGAAGGCAATGGAAGCTGCTCGCCGCAACATGATCCAGGTTGATCTGAACGGCACCACCCTGCAGTACGCAATGAAGTCTGCCCATGGCGCTTCGAAGGTGTACATGCAGCCTGCTTCTGAAGGTACCGGTATCATCGCTGGCGGCGCTATGCGTGCTGTCCTCGAAGTTGCTGGCGTTCAGAACGTTCTGGCCAAGTGCTACGGCTCGACTAACCCTGTAAACGTGGTTCACGCCACTTTCAAGGGTTTGAAAGCAATGCAGTCTCCTGAATCCATTGCCGCCAAGCGTGGCAAAAGCGTCAAGGAGATCTTCTGATCATGGCTACCGTAAAAGTTACGCTGATCAAAAGCATGACCGGCCGCATCCCTAACCACAAACTGTGCGTTAAGGGTCTGGGTCTGCGTCGCATCGGTCACACTGTAGAAGTCCAGGATACTCCCGAGAATCGCGGGATGATCAACAAGGCTTACTACATGCTGCGTGTCGAGGGTTAATCGATGAAACTCAATGATCTGAGTCCAGCGCCGGGTTCCCGTCGCGAAAAGCATCGTCCGGGCCGTGGTATCGGTAGTGGTTTGGGCAAGACCGGTGGCCGTGGCCACAAAGGTCAGACCTCCCGCTCCGGTGGCACCATTGCTCCAGGCTTTGAAGGCGGTCAACAGCCGCTGCATCGTCGCCTGCCGAAGTTCGGTTTCGTTTCCCTGAAGGCCATGGACCGCGCAGAAGTGCGTCTGTCCGAGCTGGCTAAAGTGGACGGCGACATCGTCACCGTGCAGTCCCTGAAGGATGCCAACGTGATCAACCAGAACGTACAGCGTGTGAAAATCATGCTGTCGGGCGAAGTTGCTCGCGCTGTCACCATCGGAAAGGGAATCGGCGCCACCAAAGGTGCGCGTGCGGCTATCGAAGCAGCTGGCGGCAAGTTCGAGGAATAAATGGCTAAGCAAGGTGCTCTCTCTGCGCTCGGCAAAGGCGGTATGTCTGAACTCTGGGCTCGTCTGCGTTTTCTGTTCCTGGCGATTATCGTCTACCGAATAGGCGCACACATCCCGGTTCCAGGTATCAACCCGGACCGACTCGCAGACCTGTTTCGACAGAATGAGGGGACCATTCTTAGCTTGTTCAACATGTTTTCCGGCGGCGCGCTGGAGCGGATGAGTATCTTTGCATTGGGGATCATGCCGTACATTTCGGCATCGATCATCATGCAGCTGATGACAGCCGTCAGCCCGCAGCTGGAGCAGTTGAAGAAGGAAGGTGAAGCTGGCCGTCGCAAGATCAGCCAGTACACCCGCTACGGCACTGTCGTACTCGCTCTCGTCCAGGCCATTGGCATGTCCATTGGCCTGGCAGGGCAGGGCGTTTCGTTCAATGCTGACCTCAGCTTCTATTTCGTCGCGGTTACCACATTTGTGGCAGGCGCGATGTTCATGATGTGGTTGGGTGAGCAGATTACTGAGCGTGGTGTTGGCAACGGTATCTCGATGTTGATCTTCGCAGGTATCGTCGCCGGTCTTCCGAGAGCGATCGGGCAGTCTTTCGAGTCTGCGCGTCAGGGTGATATCAACATTTTTGCCCTGGTTGCCATCGGTTTGCTGGCAGTAGCGATTATCGGTTTCGTGGTGTTCATTGAGCGTGGTCAGCGTCGTATTGCTGTTCACTACGCCAAGCGTCAGCAGGGCCGCAAGGTGTTTGCTGCGCAGACCAGCCACTTGCCGTTGAAGGTGAACATGGCCGGCGTTATCCCGGCTATTTTCGCGAGCAGCATCTTGCTGTTCCCGGCTTCGTTGGGTGCCTGGTTCGGCCAGTCTGAAGGTATGGGCTGGTTGCAGGACATCTCGCAGTCGATCGCTCCTGGTCAGCCGTTGAATATTCTGCTGTTTAGTGCAGGGATTATTTTCTTCTGCTTCTTCTATACGGCGTTGATGTTCAATCCGAAAGACGTAGCGGAAAACCTGAAGAAGTCCGGTGCCTTTATTCCGGGCATCCGTCCAGGTGAGCAGTCTGCGCGCTACATTGATGGCGTTCTGACTCGCTTGACCATGTTCGGTGCTCTTTACATGACGGCCGTCTGCTTGCTGCCCCAGTTCCTGGTGGTTGCAGCAAACGTACCGTTCTACCTTGGCGGGACCTCGTTGCTGATCGTGGTCGTGGTTGTGATGGACTTCATGTCCCAAGTACAATCGCACCTCGTTTCGCACCAGTACGAATCCCTGATGAAGAAAGCCAACCTGAAGGGCTACGGCAGCGGCATGCTGCGCTGAGTAGCGTCCATAAGGTTCGAGGAGTTGGTGATGAAAGTTCGTGCATCGGTGAAAAAGCTGTGCCGTAACTGCAAGATTATTCGCCGCGAAGGTGTTGTTCGAGTAATTTGCAGCGCGGAACCGCGTCACAAACAGCGCCAAGGCTGAGTGTGATTGTGCTTTAAGCCCGGCAGCTAGTGCGCTGCCGGGTTGATTATTTGTTATTACAGCGATATTATCTCGCGCCCTATTTCTTGGCTTCCGGGGCGTAGGTAGCTGTCAATTGGAGTCCCACTGAATGGCCCGTATTGCAGGCGTCAACATTCCAGATAACAAGCATACTGTTATCTCGCTGACCTACATCTATGGTGTTGGTCGCACTACTGCGCAGAAAATTTGTGCAGTGGCTGGGGTCAACCCAGCGGCAAAGATCAAAGATCTGAGCGACGAGCAGATTGAACAGCTGCGTGGCGAAGTGGCGAAGTTCACCACTGAAGGTGACCTGCGTCGCGAAGTCAACATGAAAATCAAGCGCTTGATGGACCTCGGTTGCTATCGCGGTCTGCGTCATCGTCGTGGTCTGCCAGTACGCGGTCAGCGTACCAAGACCAACGCGCGTACCCGTAAAGGTCCGCGTAAGCCGATCCGCAAGTAATCGCCCCAGCGAATCGACAGGAATTTAATCATGGCAAAACCTGCTGCTCGTCCTCGTAAGAAAGTTAAAAAGACAGTGGTTGATGGCATCGCCCACATCCATGCTTCTTTTAACAACACCATCGTGACCATTACCGACCGTCAAGGTAACGCTCTTTCCTGGGCTACCTCCGGTGGTTCGGGTTTCCGCGGTTCCCGCAAGTCCACCCCGTTCGCTGCTCAAGTAGCTGCTGAGCGTGCTGGTCAAGCTGCGCTGGAATACGGCCTGAAAAACCTCGACGTCAACGTCAAGGGTCCAGGTCCAGGTCGTGAATCCGCAGTTCGTGCTTTGAACGGCTGTGGCTACAAGATCGCCAGCATCACCGACGTGACGCCAATCCCGCACAACGGGTGCCGTCCGCCGAAGAAGCGCCGCGTGTAATCCAGGAGATTGTAAAGAATGGCTCGTTACATTGGTCCAAAATGCAAACTCGCTCGTCGCGAAGGCACCGATCTCTTCCTGAAGAGCGGCGTGCGCGCGATCGAATCGAAGTGCAACATCGAAGCAGCACCTGGTATCCACGGCCAACGCCGCGGTCGCCAGTCCGATTACGGCACCCAACTGCGTGAAAAGCAGAAGGTCCGTCGTATCTACGGCGTTCTCGAGCGTCAATTCAGCGGCTACTACAAAGAAGCTGCTGGCAAGAAAGGCGCAACCGGCGAAAACCTGTTGCAACTGCTCGAATGCCGCCTGGACAACGTTGTATACCGTATGGGTTTCGGTTCTACTCGTGCCGAATCCCGTCAGCTGGTATCGCACAAGTCGATCAGCGTTAACGGTCAGACCGTAAACGTTCCGTCCTACCAGGTTCGTGCTGGTGACGTGGTTGCTGTTCGCGAGAAAGCAAAGAACCAACTTCGCATTGTCCAAGCTCTCGATCTGTGTGCCCAACGTGGCCGCGTAGAATGGGTAGAAGTAGACACTGAGAAGAAGTCGGGCGTTTTCAAGAACGTTCCAGCTCGCAGTGATCTGTCCGCCGACATCAACGAAAGCCTGATTGTCGAGCTCTACTCCAAGTAAGGGCTAGAAAATAGGTGCATCCATGCAGATTTCGGTAAATGAGTTCCTGACACCCCGCCATATTGATGTGCAGGTTGTCAGTCCAACCCGCGCCAAGATCACTCTCGAGCCTCTCGAGCGTGGTTTCGGCCACACCCTGGGCAACGCGCTGCGCCGCATCCTGTTGTCCTCAATGCCCGGCTGTGCAGTAGTCGAGGCCGAGATTGACGGTGTACTCCACGAGTACAGCGCCATCGAAGGCGTACAGGAAGATGTCATTGAAATCCTGTTGAACCTTAAAGGTCTGGCTATCAAGCTGCACGGTCGTGACGAAGTTACGCTGACCTTGTCGAAGAAGGGTTCGGGGGTGGTTACCGCTGCCGATATTCAGCTGGATCATGATGTCGAGATCGTTAACCCCGATCACGTAATCGCTAACCTGGCGTCTAACGGCGCCCTGAACATGAAGCTCACCGTAGCTCGTGGTCGTGGTTATGAACCGGCAGACTCGCGTCAGAGCGATGAAGACGAAAGCCGCAGCATCGGTCGCTTGCAGCTTGACTCTTCGTTCAGCCCGGTTCGCCGTATCGCATACGTGGTGGAAAACGCCCGTGTCGAGCAGCGTACCAACCTGGACAAGCTGGTTATTGATCTGGAAACCAACGGTACCCTGGATCCTGAAGAGGCTATCCGCCGCGCTGCAACCATCCTGCAACAGCAGTTGGCTGCGTTCGTCGACCTCAAGGGTGACAGTGAGCCAGTGGTTGTCGAGCAGGAAGACGAGATCGATCCGATCCTGCTTCGCCCGGTTGACGATCTGGAACTGACTGTACGTTCGGCTAACTGCCTTAAGGCGGAAAACATCTACTACATCGGCGACCTGATTCAGCGCACCGAAGTAGAGCTGTTGAAGACTCCGAACCTTGGCAAGAAATCCTTGACTGAAATCAAGGACGTTCTGGCCTCCCGCGGTCTGTCCCTCGGCATGCGCCTCGACAACTGGCCGCCTGCAAGTCTTAAGAAGGACGACAAGGCGACTGCCTGATCGTCGTAATCACCGAACGTTGTGTTTGGTAAGGAATGAACCATGCGTCATCGTAAAAGTGGTCGTCACCTGAGCCGCACCAGCTCGCACCGCAAGGCCATGTTCCAAAACATGGCGGTGTCGCTGTTCGAGCACGAGCTGATCAAAACTACACTGCCGAAAGCCAAAGAACTGCGTCGCGTTGCTGAGCCGCTGATCACTCTGGCCAAGACAGATAGCCTGGCTAACCGCCGCCTGGCTTTCGACCGTACTCGTTCGAAAGCTATCGTTGGTAAGCTCTTCAACGACCTGGGCAAGCGTTACGCTACCCGTGAGGGTGGCTACCTGCGCATCCTCAAGTGCGGTTTCCGCGCTGGCGACAACGCGCCTATGGCGTACGTCGAGTTGGTTGATCGTGCTACCGGCGGTGAAGCTGTATCCGCTGAGTAAGACGGCAATATACAAAAAACCGGGCCTAGTGCCCGGTTTTTTGTGCGTGATGAAAAAGCGAAAGCGCCGTTGCGGCTGGCTTCGCTATTGGCAACAGGGCAACGTTAGATAATGACTATCGACATCCATGATTTAATAAATTTGGATACTGTCACTAACATGTTCGATACTCCTTTCCAGCCGATTAGCCGGCAGTTCGAAGACCGACCGAGGAAGATTGAGCATGAGCCAGATCAAAACGCTTACGACCGCAAGCGGCGCTCCTGTCGCCGATAACCAGAATTCTCGCTCTGCTGGTCCACGTGGCCCGCTGTTACTCGACGATTTCCACCTCATCGAGAAGCTTGCTCACTTCAACCGCGAGAACATTCCCGAGCGCCGCGTACACGCCAAGGGCTCGGGTGCCTACGGCACATTCACGGTCACCTGGGACATCACTCAGTACACCAGCGCCAAGCTGTTCGATTCGGTCGGTAAGCAGACACCAACGTTCCTGCGTTTTTCCACCGTGGGCGGCGAGCGTGGATCTGCTGACACCGAGCGCGATCCTCGTGGTTTCGCCCTGAAGTTCTACACCGAGGAAGGTAACTGGGACATTGTTGGCAATAACACGCCGGTTTTCTTCATTCGTGATCCGCTGAAGTTTCCGGATTTCATCCATACGCAAAAGCGTTTGCCACAAAGCAACCTGAAAAGCGCCCAAGCGATGTGGGATTTCTGGTCCCATTCCCCAGAAGCGTTGCATCAGATCACTATTCTGTTCTCCGATCGCGGCATTCCTGATGGCTACCGCCACATGCATGGTTTCGGCAGTCACACCTACAGTCTGATCAACGCCCAAGGCGAGCGTCATTGGGTGAAGTGGCACTACAAGACCAAGCAAGGCATCAAGAACCTGGCGCCAGCTGAAGCCGCACGTCTGGCGGGCACTGACCCGGACTATGCCCAGCGTGACTTGTTCAACGCCATTGAGCGCGGTGACTTCCCGAAATGGAGCGTTTGCATCCAGATCATGACCGAAGCCCAGGCCGCCGCTCATTACGAGAATCCGTTCGACGTGACCAAGACCTGGTCGCAGAAAGAGTTTCCGTTGATTGAAGTGGGGGAGCTCGAGCTCAACCGCAACCCGCTGAACTACTTTGCCGAGGTGGAGCAGGCGGCGTTCGGGCCGAGCAATATGGTGCCAGGCGTTGGTTTGTCGCCGGACCGCATGCTGCAAGGTCGCGTGTTCGCCTACGCCGATGCCCATCGCTACCGTGTCGGCACCAATCACCAGCAATTGCCGGTGAATGCACCGCGCAGTCCGGTTAATACCTATCAGCGCGACGGTGCGATGGCGTTTGGCAGCAACGGCGGGGCGGCACCAAACTACGAGCCCAACAGCTACGTCGAGTCGCCGAAACAGGTCCCGCATTATGCGGAGCCAGCCCTGGCCCTTACTGGGGCGGCGGATCGTTACGATCACCGGGAAGACACTGATTACTACAGCCATGCCGGTGCGCTGTTCCGCCTGATGAACAGCGAGCAGCAGGCCCTGCTGATCAGCAACATCGCCGGTGCGATGGGGGGTGTCTCTTCGGATGTCGTCGACCGTCAACTGCAGCATTTCTTCAAGGCGGACACCGCTTATGGAGAAGGTATCGCAAAGGCGTTGGGCGTACAGCTTAACTAAGTCTAAACGAGAAGCAGAACCGCCCTCATTAGGGCGGTTTTTGCGTTATTTAACCTGGTTTTCTCAGATTTTCTTTGCATTTATTGCGATAGCACCGTGACCTGGCGATCAGCTTGGTTCAAACTACAGCCTTTCAAAGCTTGTGGAGATGTAGGGCGATGCAAGGTCACCCGGACGTAATCGATTACCTCAACACGCTGCTGACAGGCGAACTGGCAGCCCGTGATCAATATTTCATCCATTCGCGGATGTACGAGGATTGGGGTTTTACCGAGCTCTACGAACGTATCAACCATGAAATGGAAGAAGAAGCACAGCATGCCGATGCGTTGATGCGTCGAATCCTGATGCTCGAAGGTACGCCGCGCATGCGCCCGGACGACCTGGACATCGGTACTACCGTGCCCGACATGCTCGCTGCCGACCTGCGCCTGGAATACAAGGTCCGCGCCGCGCTGTGCAAGGGTATCGAGCTGTGCGAACAGCACAACGACTATGTCACCCGCGAAATCCTGCGTGTTCAGCTCAATGACACCGAGGAAGACCATACCTACTGGCTTGAGAAGCAGCTGGGTCTGATCAAGTTGATCGGGTTGGAGAATTACCTGCAGTCGCAGTTCTGATTGCGATAATTGTGGGAGCGAGCCTGCTCGCGATAGCGATTGATCGTCACATGAATGCAAACTGACACACCGCTATCGCGAGCAGGCTCGCTCCCACAGAAAAGCAAAAGCCCCTGTCATAGATGAGATGACAGGGGCTTTTTCATGCTCGGGGATGGATCAATCCCGATCACGTTCCAGCAACGGCTTCAGGTAGTGCCCTGTGTGGGACTGCTTCATCCCGGCCACTTGCTCAGGCGTACCCACCGCAATGATCTGGCCGCCCTTGGAGCCACCTTCCGGCCCCAGGTCTACCAACCAGTCAGCCGTCTTGATCACGTCCAGGTTGTGCTCGATCACCACCACGGTGTTGCCGTGGTCGCGAAGACGGTGCAATACATCGAGCAATTGCTGGATATCAGCGAAGTGCAGGCCGGTGGTCGGCTCGTCGAGAATGTACAAGGTCTTGCCGGTGTCGCGCTTGGACAGCTCGCGGGACAACTTGACCCGCTGGGCTTCGCCGCCGGACAGCGTCGTCGCCGATTGGCCGAGCTTGATGTACGACAGACCGACATCCATCAACGTCTGCAGCTTGCGCGCCAGGGCTGGCACCGCGTCGAAGAACTCTCGGGCCTCCTCGATGGTCATCTCGAGGGTTTCGTGGATGTTCTTGCCCTTGTATTTGATCTCAAGGGTCTCGCGGTTGTAGCGCTTGCTCTTGCACACATCGCAAGGCACGTAGATGTCCGGCAGGAAGTGCATTTCCACCTTGATCAGGCCGTCGCCCTGGCAGGCTTCGCAACGCCCACCCTTGACGTTGAACGAGAACCGTCCCGGGCCGTAGCCCCGGGAGCGGGATTCCGGCACGCCGGCGAACAATTCGCGGATCGGCGTGAACAGCCCCGTGTAGGTCGCCGGGTTGGAGCGCGGTGTACGGCCGATCGGGCTCTGGTCGATGTCGACGACCTTGTCCAGGTGCTCCAGGCCCTTGATGCTGTCGTGGGGGGCGGCTTCCAGGGTGGTCGCGCCGTTCAGGGCCGTGGCGCTGAGGGGAAACAGAGTGTTGTTGATCAGCGTCGACTTGCCGGAGCCGGATACCCCGGTGACACAGGTCAGCAGGCCAATCGGGATTTCCAGGTCGACGTTGCGCAAGTTGTTGCCACGGGCGCCCTTTAGGGTCAGCGACAGCTTCTTGTTGCGCGGCGTTCGTTTGGCCGGGACCTTGATCTTCACCCGTCCCGACAGGTACTTGCCGGTCAAGGAATCGGGGTGCGCCATGACTTCGGCGGCGGTGCCCTGGGCGACGATATGTCCACCATGCACACCGGCGCCTGGGCCGATGTCCACGACGTAATCGGCCAGGCGGATCGCGTCTTCGTCATGCTCGACCACGATCACCGTGTTGCCGATGTCCCGCAGGTGCTTGAGAGTACCGAGCAGCCGGTCGTTGTCCCGCTGGTGCAGGCCAATGGACGGCTCGTCGAGGATGTACATCACCCCCACCAGGCCGGCGCCGATCTGGCTGGCCAGGCGGATACGCTGGGCTTCGCCGCCGGACAACGTGTCTGCGCTGCGGTCTAGGGTGAGGTAATCCAGGCCGACGTTCACCAGGAATTGCAGACGCTCGCTGATTTCCTTGAGGATCTTGTCGGCAATTTCACCCCGGCGGCCAGTGAGCTTCAGGCCGGCGAAGTAATCGGTGGCGTCGCCGATGGGCAGGTTGGTCACTGCCGGCAAGGTCTTCTCGCCCACCCACACATGGCGCGCCTCGCGACGCAGGCGGGTACCGCGGCAATCAGGGCAGGGCTGGGTGCTGAGGAACTTGGCCAGCTCTTCGCGCACGCTGGCCGATTCAGTCTCGCGGTAGCGCCGCTCGAGGTTCGGCACGATGCCTTCGAACGGGTGCGAGCGCTTGACGATATCGCCACGGTCGTTCAGGTATTTGAAGTCGACGTTCTGCGAGCCGCTGCCATGCAGGATGAATTTCTGCTGGTCGGCGGGCAGTTCGTTGAAGGGCTTGTCCAGGCTGAACTTGTAATGAGCCGCCAGCGACCCGAGCATCTGGAAGTAATAGACGTTGCGCCTGTCCCAGCCGCGAATCGCGCCTTCGGCCAGGGTCAGTTCGCCGTTGACCAGGCGCTTGGTGTCGAAGAACTGCTTCACCCCTAGGCCATCGCAGGTCGGGCAGGCGCCGGCCGGGTTGTTGAACGAGAACAGCTTGGGCTCCAGCTCGCTGATGGCGTGGCCGCAGATCGGGCAGGCGAAACGTGCCGAGAAGATGATTTCCTCGCCGGGCTCGTCGTCCATCGGCGCCACCAGGGCGATGCCGTCAGCCAGTTTCAGTGCGGTCTCGAAGGATTCGGCCAGCCGCTGTTGCAGATCGGCCCGGACCTTGAAGCGGTCGACCACCACATCGATCGAGTGCTTCTTCTGTTTATCCAGCTTCGGCAGTTCGTCCAGCTCGCAGAGCTTGCCATTGACCCGGGCCCGCACGAAGCCCTGGGCCCGCAGTTCTTCGAACACCAGCAGGTGTTCGCCCTTGCGCTCGCGAATGACCGGCGCGAGCAGCATCAACTTGCTGCCTTCCGGCTGGGCCAGCACCAGGTCGACCATCTGGCTGACGGTCTGGGCTTCCAGGGGAATGTCGTGGTCGGGGCAGCGGGGAATGCCGACCCGCGCATACAGCAGGCGCAGGTAGTCGTAGATCTCGGTGATGGTGCCGACCGTCGACCGCGGGTTATGGGACGTCGACTTCTGTTCGATGGAGATGGCCGGCGACAGGCCTTCGATGGTGTCGACGTCCGGTTTTTCCATCATCGACAGGAACTGCCGGGCATAGGCCGACAGCGATTCGACATAGCGTCGCTGGCCTTCGGCGTACAGGGTATCGAATGCCAGCGATGACTTGCCGGATCCGGACAGGCCGGTGATGACGATCAGCTTGTCCCGTGGCAGGGTCAGGTCGATGTTCTTCAGGTTGTGGGTACGGGCCCCACGAATCAGGATCTTGTCCAAAGTGGCCTCGCTCGGCGGGCGTCGAAAACGTAGGAGTATACGGGCAAATACTGGATGGATAAACACTATTGAGCGTGCGATTGAAGCCATACATGAAGACTGCGCGTCAAACCGTCGCGATATACCCCCTCAATCGATGGGACTGGTAGAATCGCCGCCGGTTCAGATGAGGTTTTTCCATGCACGATCCCCACAGCGAGCGCATGAGTGGCGGCGAGACCCGGGCGGCAAGCGGTCTGGCCCTGGTGTTCGCCTTCCGTATGCTGGGCATGTTCATGGTGTTGCCGGTGCTGGCGACCTATGGCATGGACCTGGCGGGCGCGACGCCGGCCCTGATCGGGTTGGCGATTGGCGCTTATGGCCTGACCCAGGCCATTTTCCAGATCCCGTTCGGGATCATTTCCGACCGCATCGGCCGACGTCCCGTGATCTACCTGGGGCTGATCGTCTTCGCCCTCGGCAGTGCGCTGGCAGCCAACGCCGACTCGATCTGGGGCGTGATCGCCGGACGGATCCTGCAAGGCGCGGGGGCGATTTCCGCTGCCGTCATGGCCTTGCTCTCCGACTTGACCCGCGAACAGCATCGGACCAAGGCCATGGCCATGATCGGCATGACCATCGGTCTGTCGTTCGCCGTCGCCATGGTTGTCGGTCCCTTGCTGACCCGTGCCTTCGGTTTGTCGGGCCTGTTCCTGGCGACCGGTGGCATGGCGCTGGTGGGTATCCTGATCGTGGCGTTCATGGTGCCCCGTTCCACCGGGCCGCTGCAGCACCGTGAATCCGGGGTAGCGCGCCAGGCGCTGATCCCGACGCTCAAACACCCCGACCTGCTGCGCCTGGACCTGGGTATTTTCGTGCTTCACGCCATGCTGATGTCCAGTTTCGTCGCCTTGCCGCTGGCCTTGGTCGAGAAGGCCGGGCTGCCGAAGGAGCAGCACTGGTGGGTTTACCTGACGGCGCTGCTGATTTCGTTCTTCGCCATGATCCCGTTCATCATCTATGGCGAGAAGCGACGCAAAATGAAACGAGTTTTGCTCGGCGCCGTCGTGACGCTGATGCTCACTGAGCTATTCTTCTGGCAGTTCGGCGACAGCCTGCGGGCCCTGGTTATCGGCACGGTGGTGTTCTTCACCGCGTTCAACCTGCTGGAGGCGTCGTTGCCGTCGCTGATCAGCAAGGTTTCACCGGCCGGCGGCAAGGGCACGGCAATGGGGGTTTATTCCACCAGCCAGTTCCTCGGTTCGGCGTTGGGCGGGATTCTCGGTGGTTGGCTGTTCCAGCATGGCGGTTTGTCGGTTGTCTTCCTGGGATGCGCCGCGCTGGCTGCACTTTGGCTGGTCTTTGCTGTTACCATGCGCGAACCACCGTATGTGACGAGCCTGCGCTTGCCGTTATCGCCCGAAGCCATTCGCGAAGCAGGGCTGGTCGAGCGCCTCAGGGCCGTCGTTGGCGTAACCGATGCAGTGGTGGTCGCCGACGAAGCGGCCGTTTATATCAAACTGGACACCGAATTATTGGATCGTGCGACCCTCGAGCGCCTGGTGAACAACCCGGCCCCGACTGCGTGCGAAGCCTAGGAGAACGTTATGGCCCGTGGGGTTAACAAAGTCATATTGGTCGGCACATGCGGCCAGGATCCCGAGGTTCGCTACCTGCCTAACGGCAACGCCGTGACCAACCTGAGTCTGGCGACCAGCGAACAGTGGACCGACAAGCAGACTGGCCAGAAGGTCGAAAAGACCGAATGGCATCGCGTGTCGATGTTCGGCAAAGTGGCGGAAATCGCCGGCGAATACCTGCGCAAGGGTTCGCAGGTATACATCGAAGGCAAGCTGCAGACGCGTGAGTGGGAAAAAGACGGCATCAAGCGCTACACCACTGAAATCGTCGTCGACATGCAGGGCACCATGCAACTGCTGGGCGGTCGTCCACAGGGTGACCAGCAGCAGGGTGGCAACAACTACCAGCAGTCGGCTCCACGTCAGCAGGCACCGCGCCCGCAATCGGCGCCACAGCCACAACGCGAGCGCCCGGCCCCACAACAGGCCGCACCGCAACCGGCTCCGGATTTCGACAGCTTTGATGACGATATTCCGTTCTAAGGCTGCGTCTCAGGCCTAGCCTGCCCGGTATCGCCCCGAAAGCCCCAGAGCCCCGTGCCTGGGGTTTTTGTTTCGACGCTGGCCAGATCGGGCTGGCGCCTGCATCAGGACCGGTCACAAATCCAGATCCAAGACCTCCTGCATCTTTTCGCCAATGGACTGCCGTAACCAGGTTGAATGAAACGCCATGTCCTTGAGTGGAATGTGCATCCAGAACCGGACCTCGATCGGCTTGCCATTGTCCCCGGTGAAGCACACCACCAAATGACAGGCGTGGGCGATAGAGTTTTCCACGCAGGGCGTGATGGAATAGATGTCGCTGTAGGGCACGCACTCTTCGGTGGGCGCGCGTGCTGGACGGCGCTGGGTGAAGGTGAGGCGTTGCTGGCGTTCGTCAAAGCAGAAGCCAAGCACTTGAGGGCCGGAGAACAGCCAGTAGAGCATGCCGGTGGCCGCTAATGCGCTGACGAACATGAGTGTCAAAAACAGAGGGTCCTCGATCACCCTGGTATGAGCGCTCGACAAGCCTTCGGTGGAGAACAGCTCGATCGATATCACCCCCAGCCCGTAGACCGGCAAGGCAAGCAACAGCGCCACAGCGTACAACAGGGTACCCAGGTATCCCGTTGTGGATATTTCGCTTGGGTAATCCCACGTGGGGGGATGTTGTGGCGTGGATGTGGCGGTATCGGTTGGGACTGGGGAGGCGACCAGGCGCGGCGGGTGTTTGCGTTTCATGCGGCTGGCTCTTGGAAAAAACTGAGCGGCCATTCTTATCGTTATTCCTCAACTACGCCTAGTGGAAATCAGCAATCGTCGGTTTCGAATGAAAAACCGCGCCTCGATACTCGAAGCGCGGTTTGCTTTGCCTGGGCCTCAGTGGCTGGCCGCCAGAAACTGCTCCGTACTCACCACCTTCGCATAAGCAAACCCCAACGCCGCCATGAAGGCCGCATGCACCTGGGCGGCGGGGACAACGACGCCGTTGAATTCCAGGTCCAGGGTTGCACAGGCGTCATGGATCACTGTGACGTCGTAGCCCAGGTCCGCCGCCGCCCGGGTGACACCGTCGATGCACATGTGGCTCATGCTGCCGACGATGACCAGTTGGGTGATGCCGTGATGGTCGAGGAGGGATTGCAGTTCGGTTTCGCGGAATGAGTTGACGAAGTGCTTGAGCACCACCGGTTCATCGGCCTGGTTGAGGACCTTGGGATGCAGTTTCGCGCCTTCGGAGCCCGGGGTGAAGAACGGCGCGTCTTCGGAGGTGAATTCGTGGCGAATGTGCACCACTTGATTTCCTGCCTGGCGAAAGGCTGCGATCATCCGGGCGGCGTTGTCCGCGGCGGTTTCGACGCCACTCAGTGGCCATTTACCCTGGGGGAAGTAGTCGTTCTGGATATCGACTACGATGAGCGCTTGCTTGGACATGGAGGCTTCCTCGAAAAGGTGTGTGGGGCCAGTATTGGCTCTTGCCGCCAATTCGAGGATTGGCCGCAACGACAATAAGCGAGGGAAAACTGACAATGGCGCAGGAAAGGGCGGTCGCCGAGCTGGGGGTGTTGATTTATCCCGGTGCACAACTGGCGGCGGTGCACGGCTTGACCGATCTGTTTGCCGTGGCGGAGCGGATCGCGGCCGAGCAGGTCGGCGCGCAGTTGCCACGGTTGCGAGTGAGCCATTGGCGGGCAGAGCAAGGTGAGGTACCGCAGCGGGTGTTCGACAGTGAATCCGGCGCTGCGGGCCGCTTGGTTGCGTTGCTGATTCCACCTTCCATCGCCGGTTTCAGCGAAGGGCTTGTCTCCCAGGCGCTGGTGGATTGGCTACGGGCGCAGCACGCCGGCGGCACCGTGTTGGGCGGGGTGTGCGTGGGGTCGATCCTGCTGGCTGAAAGCGGCTTGCTCGATGGGCGTAGCGCCACCACCCACTGGACGTCGGCCAAGACCTTTGCCGAGCGTTACCCGAAGATCAAGCTCGACGCCGACAAACCGATCGTCGACGACGGCGACCTGATCACCACCGCCGGGCTGATGGCCTGGGCAGAGCTGGGGCTGCGGCTGGTGAATCGCTTGCTGGGCCCTAGCATCGCGACACGCACGGCGCGGTTCCTGGTGATCGAACACAGTGACAGCGCCAGCGAGTGCGGTAGCAATTTTGCGCCGATCCTCGGTCACGGCGACGGGGCGATTCTCAAGGTGCAACACTGGTTGCAAGGCAGCGGCGCGGTGGACGTCTCCCTGGCCGCGATGGCCGAGCAGGCGGGCCTTGAAGAGCGCACCTTCCTGCGCAGGTTCCGTAGCGCCACCGGGCTCAAGCCCACCGAGTACTGCCAGCATCTGCGAGTGGGCAAGGCCCGGGAGATGCTGGAATTCACCAACGGCACCATTGATCACATCGCCTGGACCGTGGGTTATCAGGATCCTGGCGCTTTTCGGGCGACATTCAAGAAAATCACCGGGCTGGCGCCGAGCGATTATCGGGCAAGGTTCGGAGTGAGTCCGCCAAGCGCTTCAAAACAGTAATGGCTCTCTCGTTAGAGGGGGATGTGAGATTCAAAGCATCGTGCAATTTGCGGGATACCCGCTACGGATCGTGCAGAATGAAACAGGCTCGATGCTATCCGTCTTCCGAAATCCGCCCGTTTCCTTGGCTGTCCACCAGCGCCACCCTGTTGGCCTGATCTCTGCACCCGTTTACCTACAGCCATGAGCGCAGGTAAAAGGGCAACGCATGACGTCAGTCAATCGCAACAAAACCGTGGTGGCCCATTCGGTCAACCCTCACGCGCCACTTCATGAAGTGGAAACCAATCGTGCCTTGGCCCGTTGGCTGGCGCAGATTCTAGGCATGGAATACGGCGGCAGCTATGACAGCCAGCAGCATGCCGGGCGCGATCTGTATCTGTTACCCACGCAAACCTTGATCGGCCCGGAAGCCGCGCGACAGCTGAGTGTCTCGGGGCCGGACGATCTGTGGGGCGGTTACGTCGAGCATGATTTCATCTGCACCAAGGCCATCACCCACGGTCTACTGAACAAGTATGCCGTCGCCCCTATCGGCTGGTCGCCACTGTTTGCCAAGCTTGCCCGTAGCGTGGTGCTCGATGGCGTGAGTGTCTTTTCACTCAAGGACGCACGCCTGGCCGCTGAGCATCTGTTGTACGCCGGGCCGATCCGCTTCAAGCCGATTCATGCGTGTGCCGGGCGCGACCAGCGGGTGATCCAGAACCTCGCACAGTTCGACGAAATCGCCGCTGATCCCGAGGCCCAGGCCGTGTTCCGCGACGGTGTGGTGCTGGAGCAGAACCTCGATGAGGTCAGGACCCAGAGCGTCGGCCAGAGCACTATCCATGGCAAGAGTCTGAGCTATTGCGGTGTGCAACACCTGACCCGGGACAGCCAAGGGTTGGAAGTGTACGGCGGCTCGGATCTGTTGGTGGTGCAGGGCGGCTACATCGAGTTGCTCAGGCTTGAACTGCCCGATGAGGTACGCGAAGCGGTGCGGCTCGCGCAAGTGTTCGACGATGCGGCCAACCAGGCCTATCCGGGTTTTTTTGCCTCCCGGCGCAACTACGACATTGCCCAAGGCATCGATACCTGCGGCCAGCCCCGTGGCGGCGTGCTGGAGCAATCCTGGCGCATGGGCGGGGCCAGCAGTGCGGAACTCGCGGCGCTGCAAATATTCGTCCAGGAACCGTCGACCAGCGTGGTCCGCGTGTCCTCGGTGGAAACCTACATCGACCAGCCGTTGCCTCCCGGCGCCATGGAGGTGTACCGCGGCCCGGCGCACAACGGTGATTTTCTACTTAAATACGTAACGGTCCATTCCCATGACGGCTAGAAGTGAAACCATTCAGATCGAGATCGACGACGAGCGCATGAACGGCACGTTCCTGAGCCCCAAGTCGAAAGTCCCTGGCGTATTGTTCGTGCACGGTTGGGGCGGCAGCCAGGAGCGTGACCTGGAACGGGCCAAGGGCATTGCCGGCCTGGGTTGCGTCTGTCTGACCTTCGACTTGCGCGGCCATACCGGCGGGGCGGGCATTCCGCTGTCCCGGGTGACGCGGGAAGACAACTTGCGGGACCTGCTGGCGGCCTATGACCGACTGCTCGCTCATCCCGCCTTGGACACGTCGGCGATTGCGGTGGTCGGCACCAGCTACGGCGGTTATCTCGCCGCGATTCTGACCTCGCTGCGACCGGTCCGCTGGCTGGCGTTGCGGGTACCGGCGCTGTACCGCGATGAGCAGTGGCACACGCCCAAGCGCGACTTGGACAAGAGTGACCTGCTGGATTATCGCAGTACCCTGGTGCACGCCGGTACCAACCGCGCGCTGCACGCCTGTTCGCAATTTACCGGCGATGTGCTGCTGGTGGAGTCGGAAACCGACGACCATGTGCCCCATGCCACCATCATGAGCTACCGCGCTGCGTGCCAGCAGACTCATTCGTTGACCCATCGAATCATCGATGGCGCCGACCATGCCTTGAGCGACCCCATCTCACAACAGGCCTACACCTCGATCCTGGTGGACTGGATCACGGAAATGGTGGTGGGAGAGCGGTTGAGCATCATTCAGGAGCGTTGAGGGGCGTTGTCCATGCGGGCGCTATCGCGAGCAGGGTCAGACGATGGTCAATGCTCGGGCTTCTTGAGCCCAGGCTTGATCCGCAACGCCTTGGCCTTTGCCTCGATCACCAGGTACATCACCACCGTGACCAGCAACGGCAGGATGAAGTAGATCGCCCGATAGGCAATCAACCCCGCCAGCAGGCTGCCCCGGGATGCGTCGTGTTGCAGCAGCGCAATGAACACCGCCTCCAGCACGCCGAGCCCCGCCGGAATATGGGTGATGACCCCGGCAATGCTGCTGATCAGCAGTACGCCGAGCACCACTGGGTATTCCAGTTTGCTGGGTAACAGGGTGAAGATCACCGCCGCCATCAACGACCAGTTCAGCGCCCCCAGCGCCAGTTGCAGCACCGCCATGCGCAGCGAGGGCAGGTTGATTTCCATGCCGCGGATCGTCCAGGCACGACGCTTGGAAAACCGGCAGGCCAGCAGATACCCGGCACTCGCCAGCAACAACAGCGCGCCCACCCCCTGCAGGGCATCGCTGCTCAGTTTCCAGCCCGGCGGCATCGTCACCAGACCGCTGCTGAACACTGCCCCGGCCAGGGTCATGTAGCCGAACCAGTTGGTGGCCAGGCTCAGGCCGAGGATCTTGGCGATGTTGCCGTTGCTGACCCCCAGTCGGGAATACAGCCGGTAGCGCATGGCAATGCCACCGACCCAGGCGCTGAGGTTGAGGTTGAAGGCGTAGCTGATCACCCCCACGGGCAGGATCTGCCGCCAACCCAGCTTCTGGCGGATGTAGGTGCGACCGATCAGGTCAAAGCAGGCATAAGTGATGAAACTGGCGACCGTCAGCGCGGCGGCGATGAACAAGGTCCGTACCTTGAAGTCTGCCAAGGTGTCGAAGACCTCGGCCCAGTCGATACGCCGGGCCAGGGTCGTGAACAGCACGATCAGCAGCAGGAAGAACGCCAGGGTCAGCGGTCTTTTCCAGCGGCTCCAGCGTGACTTGGGCTTGATCTCGTCCCGGACTCGGGCATCGCCTGGCGCGGTATGCGCTTCAGAGTGGTTCATGGGGTTCGCTCCGAACCGCCGTCGGCGGCGAAAAAGGTTTCAGGCGCGGTTTATGGGCCGGCAGCCATCCGGCCCAGGCCGGGAAGTGACGCAGGAAGTGGAACACCATGAAACCGATGGTCATGCGCCAGAGCAGGCCCCGTGGAGCGTGGTTGGCGCGCATGACGGTGCAGTGCTCGCGGCTCAGGTGATCGAGGCGCTGGAACAGTTCGCGGTTGAACCCCCGGTCGCGGATCAGCACGTTGGCTTCCAGGTTCAGCGACAGGCTCAGGGGGTCGAGGTTACTCGAACCGACGGTGCTCCAGTCCTCGTCCACCAAGGCGACCTTGCCATGCAGGGGCCGCTCGCAATATTCGTGGATCGTCACACCGGCCTTGAGCAGGTAGTCATACAGCATCCGCGCCGCCAGCTTGGCGATCATCATGTCCGGCTGGCCTTGCAGGATCAGCCGCACCTCCACGCCGCGCCGCGCCGCATTGCGGATTTCCCGCAGCAACCGATAGCCGGGGAAGAAATAGGCATTGGCGATGACCACCCGCCGTTTGGCGCTGCGCAGCACTTGCAGGTAGACCTCTTCGATGTCGGTCTGGTGCTCGTGGTTATCGCGATAGACCAGCCGCACCTGGCCGTCATGCTCGCTGAAAGCCAGCTCGCTGCGCCGGCTGCGGCGCCGCTGCCACCAGTACTTGGCCCGGGCCGGCCGACCGCTTTGCATCAAGGCGAAGTGATGGATATCGACCACCGCCGGGCCCTTGATCTCCACCGAATAATCCTGCTTGGCCTCGGGGCCGAAATTCCCCAGATGGTCGGCGGAGAAATTGATCCCGCCGATGAAGGCGATCACGCCGTCTATCACCACCACCTTACGGTGCAGGCGGCGGAACCAGTTGGTGCGAATGCCCAGGTGCAGGGGGGCGGGGTCGAACATCTGCAAGCGCACACCGGCGTCGCTCAACGAAGCGAGGAAGTTCGGCGTCAGTTCCCCGCAGCCGAAACCATCCAGGCTCAGGGTGACTCGCACGCCCCTTTGGGCGGCGTCCACCAGCACGTCGCGCAATTCGTTGCCGACCTTGTCCTCGAACAGGATGAAGGTCTCGATGAGGATTTCATTTTCGGATCGACGGATAGCCTCGAACACCCGCGGGAAATATTCCTCGCCATTTTCCAGCAGGGTGACGCGGTTATTGCCATGCCAGCCGTACTCGACGTCCACCAGCGCCGGATCGCGCTCGGTGGGCGGCGTCTCGACCTGCTCCACCGTCGCTTTGTCCATCGTCGCGCTCATAGTTCGATCTCCACCGACAGCGGCGCATGGTCGGACAGGTGCGACCAGGGGCGTACGCTCAGTACCTTGGGCTGATGGGCCTTGAGGTTGCGCACATAGATTCGGTCCAGGCGCAGGATCGGCAGGCGCGCCGGAAAACTGCGGGCCGGCTTGCCCCATTGTTCGGCGAACACTTCTCGCAGGCCGCAGGGTTCGAGCAGGTCGGTGGCCTTGCCGCGCCAATCATTGAAGTCCCCCGCGACAATCACCGGTGCCTCGGGTGGCAGTTCGCTCAGGCGTTTGCACAACAATTTCAGTTGCTCGACACGATGACCCTCGCGCAGCCCCAGGTGCACGCAAATGGCATGGACCTGAGGGCCGTCGCCACCCGGCAGGCGCAACACGCTGTGGAGCATGCCGCGGTTCTCATGGCCGCTGATGGAGACGTCCAGGTTGTCATGGCGAATGATCTGGAACTTCGACAGCAGCGCGTTACCGTGGTCGCCCGCCGGATACACGGCGTTGCGCCCGTAGGCGAACTGCGGCCAGAGACTGTCGGCGAGGAACTCGTACTGCGGCATGCTCGGCCAGTTGGAGAAACGCTGGGGGTGATGTTCATGGGCGCCATGCACTTCCTGCAGGAACACCACGTCGGCGGACACGCTGCGCACCGCTTCGCGCAGTTCCGGCAAGATAAAGCGCCGGTTCAGGGCGGTGAAACCCTTGTGGGTATTGACCGTCAGGACCGTGAAGCGGCTGATCCGGTCGAGGTCATGCGCCAGATTCTGTGGGGCATCGGTGGTCGCATCACGGGTCGCTTCGGTAGGGCCAGACGTGCTCATGGCAATACTCCCTCTGCCGGGCGCTCGCCGGGTGTGGTGGCGAGGTCTTTGTCCAGGTCGAAGCGCTCCAGCAAGTGGCGCGCGTCATAGGGCGCACGGACTTTGATGTCATTGTCGAAATAGCAGAACACTTCCCGGCTCTTGCGCGCCCTGGGTTTCTTTTTCGGGTCGATCAGGTGGGCGTCTTTCGGTTGCGTGCCGTGGCTCCAGGCCTCGATCCGGTCGCCCCAGCGTTTCAACGCCTCGTCGGTGTAGCCGCTGGCATAGAGTTCTTCGGCGCCGTGCAGGCGCAGGTAGACGAAATCGCTGGTGACGTCTTCGCGGTATGGCCACTTGCCGGCGGTGTCGGCGATCACCAGCGCAATGTCGTAGCGCTTGAGCAGGGCGATGAAGTGCGGGTCGATGAAGCTTTCATGGCGGATCTCGACCGCGTGGCGCAGCGGCCGCTTCTTGTCGGTTTTGGTACTGGCGTGGCCGTCCAGGCGCGGCTCGTGCTCCCGGGCCAGGGCGGCGGCACTTTCGGTGTCATGGGGCAGTTGCTTGAGGAAGTCCTCGAACAACTCCGGGTCGAATTTGAAACTGGGGGGAAACTGCCAGAGGATGGCGCCGAGCTTTTCCTTGAGTTCCAGTACCCCGGACGCGAAGAAGTTGGCCAACGGCTTGTGGATATCCCGCAGGCGCTTGATGTGGGTAATGAAACGCGGCGCCTTGACGCTGAACACGAAGCCCGGCGGTGTCTCGGCATACCACTGGGCATAGCGTTCGGGACGTTGAAGGGCGTAGAACGAGCCGTTGATTTCGATGCTGTTGACCGCTCGCGAGGCGAACTGCAATTCACGCTTCTGGGTCAGCCCCTTGGGGTAGAAATCCCCCCGCCATGGCGTGTATCGCCAACCGGAAATGCCGATGTGGATCGCCGTCATGTGTCCCTCCCGTGCCAAATGACCTCGTACTGCCGGTGTCTTGCTGATGACTGTCGGGCGACGCAGAAAGTTTCGACGAAGTGCCCGGTGGCGAAAGCGGTGGGGTTCTTGTAGCGAGGGGATTTAGCGAAACGTCGCACCGCCCCGTTGGGCTGCGGAGCAGCCCCAAGACAATCGACACAATCTGTCTGATACACCGAGGTGTCAGTATTTAGGGCTGCTGCGCAGCCCAACGGGGATAAATCCCCTCGCCACAGGGTTTTGTATTGGCCTCTGGAGCGAACTTGCCGGCCCGTTGTGGATCAGTTCCTTACCGATCCCATCAAGGAGCTTCGCGTTTTGTCTCGATTGAGCCGTGTATTCCTGCTGGTCTTGCTGGCGCTGACCGGCGGTATCGCCTATGGCGCCGCCGTTCCCGGCACGCCCGCGCCCAGTGAAGCCCCCGCCGAACCCGAACCGCTGGTCCAGGGTGGCTTGCTCGGAGCGATCAGTTCGAGCATCGATGACGTCCAGGACAAGCTCGACCTCAACCAGAGCCTGATCGATGCCTGGCGCTTGCGGGCGGACCGGGCGGCGGATGAGGTGGACCGGCTGGTGGACCAGACCTCCCGTTCGTCCTGGCGTGTGGCGGGGGATTTCCTGCTGCTCTCCGGCGTCTGGCTGGGCGCCTTCGGGCTGATCTGGGCCGGCGCACGGTTGTTGGTGCGTCACCTGGGCCGGCGTCGTTGGCTGCGCACCCGTCAACGGGTGCTGGACCTGCTCGGTTACCTGTTGCCCTACACCGTGCCGGCGCTGGTCTGTCTGCCGCTGACCCTGTACGTCAGCCACTTCCTGCAAGTGTCGGTCGGGCGTGCCCTGGCGCTGTGCTTCGCCTATGCCACCAGCAGCGGCGTTTTCTCGACCTCAGTGCTGCTGTGTGTAATCGTGATGTTCAACGCCGGCCACAAACGCCGGGCGGTGGCGATCATTCGCCATTTCAGCCCGCGGCCGTTGTTCCTGATCGGTTTCCTCGCCGCCCTGAGCGATGCGCTCACCAGCCCGCAGATTGCCCGGCAATTGGGCAGCAACATCACCAGCAGCGTGGCGGTGTTCACCGGGTTGCTGGCCTCGGTGATCTTTGGCTGGCTGGTGATTCGCATGCGCCGGCCGGTGGCACACCTGATCCGTAACCGGCCGCTGGCCCAGCGCCTGAAGCAGCCCGCCTTGCAGGAGTCGCTACGGATCTTTTCCGGACTCTGGAACTGGCCGATCCTGTTGATGGTGCTGGTTTCGGCGGTCAGCCTCATCGGCGTCGGCGAAGACAACCAGAAAGCCCTGCGTTGTGCGCTGTTCACCACCATCCTGCTGATCGCCACGGTGTTTCTCAGCACCGTGCTCCAGCATGTGTTCAAGTCGCCCAAGGCCGAAACCATCCAGCGCAACAGCGCCTACAAGGGCCGGTTGCTGAGCCTGCTGCACGCCTTGCTGCGGATTGTCATGGCAGTGGCGTTCATTGAAATCCTCGGGCGGATCTGGGGGATTTCGCTGTTCGAATTCGCCTCGCGCAACGCGGTGGGGCGGGCGATCAGCGACTCCTTGAGCCGCATTGGCCTGATTTTCCTGGTGACCTGGCTGATGTGGGTGGTGCTCGACACGGCGATTCAGGAAGCCTTGAAACCACCGCTGAACAAGCGCGGCGCGCGCCAGCCCAGCACACGGATCAAGACCATTCTGCCGCTGCTGCGCAACGCGGCGAAAATCATCCTGGTGGTGATTTGCGCGATCACCACCATGGCCAACCTGGGCATCAACGTCGCGCCGTTGCTGGCGGGCGCCGGGGTGGTGGGATTGGCGATCGGCTTCGGTTCGCAGCAACTGGTGCAGGACGTGATTACCGGGCTGTTCATTATCATCGAAGACACCTTGTCCATCGGCGATTGGGTGGTGCTCGACTCCGGCCACGCCGGCACCGTGGAAGGCCTGACGATCCGCACTCTGCGCCTGCGCGACGGCAAGGGTTTCGTGCATTCGGTGCCGTTCGGCCAGATCAAGGCGGTGACCAATCAGTCCCGGCAGTTTGCCTTTGCTTTTTTCTCGGTGCAGTTCACCTACGACACCGACGTGGACCAGGCCATTGAACTGATCCGCGAAGCCGGACGTTCGATTTCGGAAGACCCGTTTCTCAAGTTCAACCTGCAAGGGCCGCTGGACGTGTTTGGCGTGGACCGGATGGACCTCAACGGCGTGGTGCTCACGGCGCAGTTCCGTACCGTTTCAGGTGGGCAGTATGCGGTGAGCCGGGCATTCAACCAGCGTTTGAAGAAGCTTGTGGATAACCATCCGGCAGTGCATTTCGCGCAGACTTATCCACAGCAGGTGATGTTGCCGAAGCGATTGGTGGAAGAGCCGAAAGAAGGTGGCGAGGAGGCGGTTTGATCGTTCCCACGCTCCGCGTGGGAACGCCTCTACGGACGCTCCGCGTTCGGCTCTTCAACCTTTCTGGATAAGCTTGCTCCGGATGTCTCCCATCGCCTGCACATCCAGCTCCAACCAGAAATGCAGCTTCCCGGCAATCTGTGCCGCCACCGGCAGTCCATCGCGATACACCAGGCGATTGCTTGCCAGCGCCGGCACTTTCGCCCCAGGCAGCAATGTCCCGGCCAGGTTCAGCGGGTCGACGCCGCACACCGCAATCACGCTGCCGTCAGTGGGACGACGACGGACTTCGCGCAGCAGCGGGATGGCTTCGGGCAGGGCGAATTGTTCTCCGGCCAAGCCGCTGACAAAGCGTCCGCCACGAATTTCGCCGCGTGCCTCCAAGCGATGGAAGGTGCGCAGCAACTCGCGCCAGCTCGGCAGCCAATCCGCCTCCCGCTCCAACAAGCGCCAGAACACCACGCCGTAACGGCGCAGCAGGGTCATGGCGATGTGCTCCAGGGTGTCGGGTGGTGTCGGCGCGGGTCGGTTGCCTTCGGTCGGTGCTGGCTGGCTGCGGCGCAACAAGGCCCAGCGCCCGGCATCGTCCATGCCACCGACAAACGCCCCGCGCCCACGCCGACTGCTACGGGCCTGGCGTTTGCTGGCGGGGGTGATCAGCGCCCGCAGCCCGGCGAAGCTGTCGGCATTCACCAGGCCGGCGCCCACCAGCTCCTGCAAGGCGATTTCCAGTTCGGTGCGCAGCAGGTGAGCTTCGTGCAGCAATTCGTCGAAAAACAGCGCGCCATGCTCGCTGAGGGCCTGATGGACTTTCTGCGTCTTGAGGGACAGTTCGCTCAGTGGCGTCTGTTCTGTCAGGCTGCTCCACAAGGTGACCTGGCTGCGCGGCAGCAACACCACCGGCGTGCTGCGCAGGGCCGCGGCGGAAGATTTCTGCCGGGCGCTGAGGCGAGTCCAGACCAGCTTGCCGCTACGGCACAGCTCATCGAGCCAGTTGGCGGAGTAGTCCTTGATCCGCGCTGGCAGCAGGTCGCTGTCCCAGGCCGAGGCCGCGGCCGGGTAACCTTCGAACTGACTGATGATCGACGGCAACACGGCGCTGCCCCGGCCCTGGGTCGACGGCGACAGGTGTTGCCAGTCGAACAGGAACCGCATGAAGTCCTGCAGCATCACCGGTTCGATTTCCCGGCGCAGGCGTTTGACGGTGTAGCGGTGGATGCGGGCCAGCAGATGCCGTTCGCACCATTCTTCCTGGCCGGTGCCCGGTGTGAAGCGGCCGCGCAGCACGTAGCCTTGTTGTTCAAGGTGCGCCAGGGCCTGGGTGGCTTGCGCTGTCGATAACCCCAACGGATAGGCGATGGCTGTCAGCGGCAGCGGGCCAAAGGCGCTGAGCCGGGCGCGGAGCACCTCCACCACGGCTTCGTCGCTGTCCCAGGCCTCATCGAACCCGGCCAGGGGTGCCAGCGCGGGCTGCCACTGGGCCTGTGGATAAATCCCTTGCAGGCAGGTCAGCCGCTCCAATGGCACCCACAGGCCGCGCTCGGCGCTGATCTGCACATGGCTGGCTCGCCCGCGTTCGGCCAACGCCTGCAGCCAGCCCGGCCACGATTCGTGGGCGCGGGCTTCGCTGTCGGCGATGCAGGCCAGGCTCATCAGTGCTTCGTGCATTTCATCGAGGTTGGCCGGGGTCGGCCAGGCTTCCTCCCTGACCGACTGGATAGCCTCGGCGTCCAGCGCGCCGAGGTCGTCGGTGGATTGCGGATCGCTCCAGCGCCGGTTGATGACCGCCTGGGTTCGACGCTCTTCCAGCGGCGCGTCGTCGAGGAAGGTGTAGGGCCGGGCGCTGAGGATTTCTGCCGCCAAGGGCGACGGGGCAGGCAGGTCGCGGCTGATCAGGCGAACCTCGCCGGCTTCCATGCGCCGCAGCAGCGCCAGCCAGCCTTCGCTGTCCATGGCTTCGTGCAGGCAGTCGTCGAGGGTCTGTTCCACCAGCGGATGGTCAGGGATTTCCCGCTCGCCGGCGAGGTTCTCCAGACAGGCGATCTGATCGGGGAACACGCTGGCGATCAGGTCTTCGCTTTTCATCCGCTGGATCTGCGGGGCGACCTTGCGTCCGCCGGTGTAGCGCGGCAGGGCCAGGGCTACCCCGGCATTCCAGCGCCAGCGCACGCCGAACAGCGGCGCATCCAGCACCGCCTGCACAAGGATCTGTTCGGCGCTGTGGCTGTTGAGGTAGCGCCAGACCTCATCCAGCTCGAAGCTGTGGCTGGTGGACAGCGACAGTACGATGGCGTCTTCGCTGGCGGCGGCCTGCAATTCGAAATTGAAGGTGCGGCAGAAACGCTTGCGCAGGGCCAGGCCCCAGGCGCGGTTGATGCGGCTGCCGAACGGCGTATGGATGATCAGTTGCGTGCCGCCGGATTCATCGAAGAACCGCTCCATCACCAGTGTGTCCTGGGACGGCAGGGCGCCGAAGGCCAGGCGGGCCGGGGCCAGGTAATCCACCAGTTGTTCGGCGCTGGCCAGGTTCAGTTGCAGGGTGCCGGTCAGCCAGTCGAGGGCTGGTTGCAGATTGCCGGGCGTGGCGCCGAGCAGTTGATCGAGCTGCGCTTGCAGGCGGGCCACGGCCAGGGACAGTTCGGCGCTGCGCCCCGGGGCCTCGCCGAGCCAGAACGGAATGGTCGGCGGCTGGCCCTGGGCGTCCTCGACCCGCACGCGGCCGGTCTCGACGCGAATGATGCGGTAGGAGGTATTGCCGAGTTGGAACACGTCGCCGGCGATGCTCTCTACTGCGAAGTCTTCGTTGACGCTGCCGATGTTCAGGCCCTGGGGTTCAAGCAGCACGCTGTAGTCGGCGTTGTCCGGGATGGTGCCGCCGCTGGTCACGGCGGTCAGTTTGCTGCCCCGGCGCCCGCGTAGGGTGCGGGTGACCGCGTCTCGGTGCAGGTAGGCGCTGCGCACGCCCTGGCGACCGTTGAGGCCTTCGGCGAGCATCTGCAGCAGCGCCTGGTAGTGCCCTTCGTCTAGTTCGGCGTAGGGCGAGGCGCGGCGAAAGGTGTCCAGCAGCGCCTGCTCCTGCCATTCCTGGCAACTGACTTCGGCGACGATCTGTTGGGCCAGCACGTCCAGCGGTGCCTTGGGGATGTGCAGGATGTCCAGTTCACCCCGGCGTACGCAATCGAGCAGGGCGGCGCACTCGATCAGATCGTCGCGGGTGGTGGCGAACAGGCGTCCCTTGGGCGTGCCGCCGACCTGGTGACCGGAGCGGCCAACCCGTTGCAGGAACGCCGAAATCGAGCGGGGCGAGGCGATCTGGCACACCAGGTCGACGTCGCCGATGTCGATGCCCAGTTCCAGCGACGCGGTGGCGATCAGCACCTGCAATTCGCCGCGCTTGAGCCGTTGCTCGGCATCGAGGCGAAATTCTTTCGCGAGGCTGCCATGGTGGGCGGCCACGGCGTCCTTGCCCAGGCGCTCGCTCAGATGGCGGCTCAAGCGTTCGGCCAGGCGCCGGGTATTGACGAATACCAGGGTGGTGCGGTGCGCCCGGGCGAGGTCGGCGAGGCGGTTGTAGACCAGTTCCCACACGTCATTGGCCATCACCGCCGACAGTGGTACTGGCGGCACCTCGATGTCCAGGTCGCGGGGGCGGGCATGGCCGATGTCGACGATTTCGCACGAGCGGCCTTCGCCCACCAAAAAGCGCGACACCGCTTCGATGGGCTTTTGCGTGGCGGACAGGCCGATGCGCACCAGCGGCTCGCTGCACAGCGCTTGCAGGCGTTCCAGGCTCAGGGCCAGGTGGCTGCCGCGCTTGCTGGCGGCGATGGCGTGGATTTCATCGACGATCACCGTGCGGGTGCTGGCGAGCATCTGCCGGCCGGAATCGGAGCCGAGCAGCACGTAGAGGGATTCGGGCGTGGTCACCAGAATGTGCGGCGCGGTCTTGCGCATCGCCGTGCGTTCTTTCTGCGGTGTGTCGCCAGTACGCACGGCGGTGGTGATTTGCAGGGGCGGCAGGCCCATCTGCCGCAATTGTTCGGTGATGCCGGCCAGCGGGGTTTGCAGGTTGATCCGGATGTCGTTGCTCAGGGCCTTGAGCGGCGAGACGTAGACCACCAGGGTCTGGTCCGGCAGGCCGCCTTGTTCCAGGCCGCGGTGCACCAGGTCGTCGAGCACGGCGAGAAACGCCGTGAGGGTCTTGCCCGAGCCGGTGGGCGCGGCCACGAGGGTCGAACGACGCTGGCCGATCAGCGGCCACGCCTGGGCCTGGGCGGCCGTGACCGCCGGGAAAGTCTGGCCGAACCAGGCACGGACGGCGGGGTGGAAGCCTGCCATGGCGTGGTCGGCTGCAAGGGGCAGATTCATAGGGGCAGTTATGCGGGTGGGAGGGGGAAGATGCAAGTGCCGGCTGATATCTCCGTTGTCTGGCAGTCCCGATCGCGAGCAGGCTCGCTCCCACAGGGTGGAGCACCACAGAGCCATTGTGGGAGCGAGCCTGCTCGCGATGGGGCCCTGAAGCGCGGCGCAAAATCCCTGATCTGCACTTTACGGATGACGGTTGCGCACTAAACCCGCAAAATGCAACGATTCCGGCAACGCCCGTGGGCGTTGTCGACCAAATTCTTGTGCCAACAGACTGGGCCTGCTGACTTTATGCGAATGCGCCTTATGTTACTGGGCGGCGGAAATGCCCTTGGGCAGGCGCTGATTCGCCTCGGTGCGGAAGAAGACATCGGTTTTCTCGCCCCCCGCCCCCCCGAAGATGGCTGGGATGCCGCGAGCCTGACGCAGCTGCTCGACGACACCCGTCCGGACGCCTTGATCAACCTGGCGTATTACTTCGACTGGTTTCAGGCCGAGGTCGTCAGCGAGCAGCGCCTGGCCAGCCAGGAGCGTGCAGTCGAGCGCCTGGCCGAATTGTGCCAGCACCACAACATCATCTTGCTGCAACCGTCGAGCTATCGCGTATTCGACGGCTCCCGCGCCACCGCCTATAGCGAAAAGGACGAGCCCGTGCCTTTGGGCCTGCGGGGTCAGGCCTTGTGGCGGATCGAGCAAAGTGTGCGGGCCACGTGCCCACAACATGTACTGCTGCGTTTCGGCTGGCTGCTGGACGACAGCGCCGACGGCATCCTCGGACGGTTTCTCGCCCGGGCCGAGCAGCCCGAAGAGCTGTTGCTGGCCGATGACCGTCGAGGCAACCCGACGCCAGTGGACGATGCGGCCCGGGTGATCATCTCCGTGCTCAAGCAACTCGACTGTGCCGCGCCGCTGTGGGGCACCTATCATTACGCCGGACATGAGGCGACCACGCCGCTGGCGCTGGGCCAGGCGATCCTCACCGAAGCCCGTGCCCTGCATCCGCTGGCGATCGAATCGCCCACGGCCCAGGCTCACGCCGCACGGCCGGATGCCGCGGAAGAACCGCAGCATGCGGTACTCGCCTGCAAGAAAATTCTGCACACTTTCGGGATCAAGCCCCGCGCCTGGCGCGCCGCACTCCCGGGCTTACTGGATAGGTTCTATCGCCATGGCTGACGGCCCTGTTTTAATTACCGGTGGTGCGGGTTTCATTGGTTCGCACCTGACCGACGCCTTGCTTGCCAAGGGACATTCCGTGCGCATCCTCGATGACCTGTCCACCGGCAAGCGCAGCAACCTGCCGCTGGACAATCCCGCCATCGAACTGATCGAAGGCGACGTCGCCGATGCCGCCCTGGTGACCCGGGCCATGGCCGGCTGCAGCGCCGTGGCACACCTGGCCGCGGTGGCTTCGGTGCAAGCCTCGGTGGACGACCCGGTGCGCACTCATCGAAGCAATTTCATCGGCACCCTGAATGTCTGCGAAGCCATGCGCCAGGCCGGCGTGAGGCGAGTGCTGTTCGCTTCCAGCGCAGCGGTCTACGGCAACAATGGCGAAGGCCAGTCCATCGACGAAGAAACCCCCAAGGCTCCGCTCACACCCTACGCCGCAGACAAACTGGCCAGCGAGTTCTACCTAGACTTCTACCGCCGCCAGCACGCGCTGGAGCCGGTGGTGTTCCGCTTCTTCAACATCTACGGCCCGCGCCAGGATCCGTCCTCGCCGTATTCCGGGGTCATCAGCATCTTCAGCGAGCGGGCACAGAAAGGCTTGCCGATCACCGTGTTCGGCGATGGCGAGCAGACCCGGGATTTCGTCTACGTCGAAGACCTGGTGGACTTGCTGGTGCAGGCCATCGAAAAGCCTGAGGTGGAAGTCGGAGCGGTGAACGTCGGCTGGAACCAGGCCACGACCCTCAAGCAAATGCTTCAGGCCCTGGCCACGGTTGTCGGTGACCTGCCTCCGGTCAGCTACGGCCCGGCACGTTCGGGGGATATCCGCCATTCCCGGGCCGATAACCATCGTCTGTTGCAGCGCTTCAGTTTCCCGCAACAGACGCCGATGAGCGTGGGCCTGGCGCGGTTGTTGGGCCGCTGAGTTTCCAATTGCCACAAAAAAACTGTGGGAGCGAGCCTGCTCGCGATAGCGGCCTGACATTCACCTCTTCAGTGACTGTCGTGCCGCCATCGCGAGCAGGCTCGCTCCCACAGGGACGTCGTATGTTCGAGTTCGGTTAGAACTTGTAACCCAACCCCACCATGTAGATCCACGGATCCACATCGACATTCACCTTGGCCCGGGTGCCACCGGCCACGGCGTTGTTGTCGACATACGCCGTGGTGTCGATGTCGATATAGCGGATCTGGCCGTTGATCATGATGTTGTCGGTCAGCATGTAGTCGGCGCCCACTTGCCACGCCATGCCCCAGCTGTTGCTCGCCCGGAAGTTGCTGAAGCCGTTGGCGCTGGCCTCGCTGCCGACATGCTCATCGTAGATCCAGGTGTAATTGATGCCGGCGCCGACATACGGTTGGAAAGCCGATTTTGCCTCGAGGGGGTAGTAGACCAGGCTCAGGGTCGGCGGCAGGTGCTTGAGGGTGCCGAGTTTGCCGTTGGCCGCACCCAGGGCGGTGCCCTTGATCTTCACGTCGTGCTCGAACGGCGAGGCCGCCAGCAGCTCGATGCCCAGGTGGTCGGTCATCATGTAGGCAAAGTTCAAGCCCAGTTGCGTGTCGCTGCTCATGGTCGCCTTGCCGCCCAGGTCCGCACCGGCCAGCGGGCCACGGTCGACCTTGACGCTGGAACTGTCGGCGTCCGGATTGACGGTGATGGCGCCGGCGCGGACGATGATATCGCCGGCCGTATGGGCCTGGGCGAGAGGGGCGGCGAGCGCGAGGGCGACGAGGGAAGCGCTGAGCAAGGACTTGTGCATGGGGGCTCCAGAGGACATTAAAAAGGGATGTCCTATGGTACGGAGCCGTCTAGGCCGGTCTTTTGACTCAGCTCAATGAAAGTGTGATGAACACTTTGAGGACCTCATCGCGAGCAGGCTCGATCCCACACTGCCCGTGAGAACACCAAAGATCCCCTGTGGGAACGAGCCTGCTCGCGATAGCTATTTCACAGACAATGCATGACTGCCGGCTTCACTCCGGCAGTTCATACACATAAATCTTCTCAGCCTCCATCTGATACCCGGCATCGGCCAGTTCGCTGGTGGACGGCTTGACCTGCATGGGCCCTTCGACCCAGTACGGTTGATACAACTCATCGAGCTTCACCCCGACTTCGCTTTTCACATGCACGATTTGATTCGAAGGCGGTGGCGGCACATGGATGCAGGCGCCGAAATACGGCACCAGCAAGAAGTCCGTGGTACGGCCTTCCTCGCTGACTTCCAGCGGCACGATGTAGCCCGGCAAACGAATCTGCTGGCCATCGAGCGCCTTGACCACCGGTGCGTCGGGCAGGTCCTGTTTGGCGGCCGGGGCGGATTCGGCGGACAGTGCATTGCCCATCTGCGACAGGTCATGCAACGGAGTCATGTTCGGCACTTCCGGCGGCGCGTCGGGCGGAATCATTTCCGACCAGGCCAGGTCCCTCGGCTCGGCCGCCCACAGTGGCAGGGCGACCATCATCAACAGCACAAACAGGGCGCGGGGCATCTTCAATATCCTCATAAACGGATCGATAAGCCGTCGGCCAACGATTGGCGATAGGCGCGCCAGGCCGGCACGCTGCCCATCAGCAAGGCGGCGATCAGGATGCCAGCCATGAGCGTCCATTCATATTCGCTTGGCCAGCTCAACGGCAGATACAAGCCATAGGCCGACTGCACGTAGCCCTGGGCAACGCCGATGCCGATGTACAGCAAGGCCAGCCCGGCGGCTACCCCGGTCAACGCCAGGGCAAAGGCTTCCAGCACCAGCAGACTCGCGATGTGCCACGGCCGCGCGCCCACCGAGCGCAAGATCGCCATCTCCCGACGACGCTCGTTGAGACTGGTGAGGATCGCCGTGAGCATGCCGATCAACCCGGTCAGGACCACGAACAGCGAAATCACGAACAAGGCTTTTTCCGCCGTGCCCATCAGGCTCCACAACTCTTGCAGGGCCACGCCGGGCAGGATCGCCAGCAACGGCTCGCCGCGGAATTCATTGATCTCGCGTTGCAGGGCGAAGGTGGAAATCTTGCTGTTGAGGCCAAGCATGAACGCGGTGATGGCCTGGGGCGTGAGGTCCATGTTGCGGGCCTGGTCGGCGCTTATGCGACCGTTGCCCTGGGCCGGCACGCCGTTCTTCCAATCGATATGGATCGCTTCCATGCCGCCGAGGCTGATGTGCAGCGTGCGGTCCACCGGGGTGCCGGTGCGCTTGAGAATGCCGACCACAGTGAAGGGCTTGTCGTCATGCTTGACCAGGCTGATTGCCGCCACACCGTGGGCCAGCACCAGTTTGTCGCCGAGTTTGTAATGCAGCGCCTCGGCCACTTCGGCACCGAGCACCACTTCAAACGGATCGGTGGCGAAAGCCCGGCCGTCGGCCAGTTCCAGGTGTTGCTGGCGGCCGTACTGGTAATGCTCGAAATAAGCCTCGGTGGTGCCCATTACCCGGTAGCCGCGATGGGAATCACCCAGGGACATGGGGATCGCCCATTTCACTTTCGGGTTGCTGGCGAAATGTTCGAAGCTGTCCCAGCGGATGTTATTAGTGGCGTTGCCGATGCGAAACACCGAATACAGCAACAGGTTCACCGAGCCGGAACGGGCGCCGACGATCAGGTCGGTACCGCTGATGGTGCTGGCAAAGCTGGCTTTTGCCTCGGTGCGCACCCGTTCCACCGCCAACAGCAGGCAGACCGACAGGGCAATGGCGAAGGCGGTGAGGATCGCGGTGAAACGGCGGTTCGCCAGGCTGGCCATGGCTAGACGGAGCAAATACATCTCAGACCTCGAGTGGCTTGGCGGCACGATTGAGATCGGCCAGCGAGAGGTTGCGGTCGAACAGCGGCGCCAGGCTCTGGTCATGGCTGACGAACAGCAGGCTTGAGCCGGCCTCGCGGCATTCGGCGAACAGCAGCCGCAGGAAGTTTTCCCGGGCGTCGTAGTCCAGGGCCGAGGTCGGTTCGTCGGCGATCACCAGTTCCGGCTGGCCGATCAACGCCCGGGCGGCAGCGACCCGTTGTTGTTGGCCGATGGACAGCGAGTCGGCGCGGCGTTCCAGCAGGTTCGCATCGGTCAGCCCCAGGTGGGTCAACAGCGTGGCGGCAGCCTGATCGATGCTGCCGTGACGCTGGACGGCCCGCTGGGCCCGCAGTTTGGAGAAGTGGCAGGGCAATTCGACGTTCTCGCGCACCGAGAGAAACGGCAGCAGATTGAATTGCTGGAAGATGTAGCCGGTGTGGTCCACGCGAAAGCGGTCGCGGCTGCCCGCGCCCAGTTCGGTGAGCGGCTGGCCGAGCAGGCGAATGCTGCCGCGATCCGGCGTCTGCACCCCGCCGAGCAGCCCCAGCAAGGTGGTCTTGCCACTGCCGCTGGGGCCCTTGAGGAACAGGGTTTCGCCGGCCTCGAGGCGAAATGCCGGGATATCCAGCAGTGGCGGATGCCCGGGCCAGCTGAAGACCAGGTCGGACAGTTCGATGAGTGCTTGGGTCATGTTGGCTGATATCAGGATGATGGAAGCCCTGTGGAGTACCTGTGGGAGCAAAGCTTGCTCGCGATGGGCTTGTCACATGGACCGCTATCGCGAGCAAGCTTTGCTCCCACAGGCCTCCACCACAGGATGTTGCAGTGTATTCAGAACTTCAGGGCTGGCGCCTTGGCCGTCACTTCCACGCCTTGCTGGCCGCTCGGGCTGATCAGTTGTACCTGAATTTTCTGGGTGGCCGGGAAGGTTTTGAACAACGTCGCCAGGTCGAGGTGCTTCAACGCACCGGGTGTGGCACAGGTGAACTGGTAGTGGGCGTGGATTTCGCTGTGCTCGTGGTGGTGCTCGTCGCCATCGGCATCTTCGTCTTCGTCATGCTGTTCATGATCCGGTTCATCACCGAACAACGGGCTTTCCAGTTCCTGTTGGGCCAGGGTGCATTGGGCGGCGGCCGGCAGGTTGAACAGTGCCAGCGGCTTCTCAAGGCGCGCGCGGGCCGCCGCGACCTTGGCCTTGTCGGCATCGCTGGTGGCTTCGTGTTCAAAGCCCACCAGGTTCATGGCCGGGCTTTCCAGCTCGAGCTCCAGGGTCTGGCCGTCGAGCGCAGCGTTCAGTCGGCCCACGCCGTGTTCATGGGCCCCCAGGCTGCCATGTTCATGATCGTGGTCATGCTCGACCGCCGCATGAGCGACAGCCAATGGCAACAGGGCGAACGGCAAAGCGAGAAGCAGACGACGCATGACGAGTCTCCAGAAAAGGTGAATGTTTTGTTATGTAATCTTATAACGAATGTGCGCAGAGTTTGACCGTCTGCTTGGCGTCGCGCAAGGCCCATGGGAGCATGGGAACATTAAATCTTCAGGAGCACGGTGATGTTGCGCATACGCGGAACCGTCGGCGATTGGCCGGTGGACTTGTCGATCGAAATGGATGAGGGCGACTGGGCGCAGCTCGGCGCGCAGTTGCGGGCGGTCAAGCCGGAAGGCGCGGCGATGGCTACGACCAAACCGGCGAATCAGGACGATGCGCTGTGGCAGATCGCCAGGGAATTGCTGCGCAAGGCCGGGCAATTGAGCGGCCCGGACCTGCTGGAACAACTGGAAGGCTTGACGGGCAGTGCCCTGGCGGGCAAGCGCCTGTTGGTGCGCTTGCGCCACAGCGCAGAGGTCAAGGTCTTGAGCGGCGGTGATACGCCGCTCTATAGCTGGGTGGGGGCTGAGGCTTAGTACAGCGCGGCAAACAACTTGCGGCGATAGGTCGTCACCAGCGGGTGATCGTTGCCCAACAGTTCGAACACCTGCAGCAGCGTCTTGTGCGGCAGACCCTCGCTGTAGCCCCGATTGCGACTGAACAGCTTGAGCAGTGCGTCGAGAGCCGGTTCATATTGCTGGCGCGCCAGTTGCTGGATCGCCAATTGATACACCGCTTCATCGTCTTGCGGGTCTTTCGCCAGGCGGGCCTTGAGGTCAGCGGCGTCTGGCAGATGCTTGGCCAGGCCGAGGAACTGGATCTGTGCCTTGGCCCCGGCCAATGCGGCCTTATGCTCGTCGCTTTTCACCGAGTCCAGCACGGTCTGCGCTTCGCCCAGCTCGCCGCGTTCGGCCAGGCAACGGGCAAACAGGATCAGCGCCTTGGCGTTGGTATTGTCTTCACCCAGCACCACGGTGAGCAGGGCTTCGGCATCGGCGAAACGTCCGTCATCGAACAGCGCCTGGGCCTGCTCGAACGGATCGGCTGCGGCGGGAGGCGGCATCTGCACATGGGGTTCGAGCATTGCCCGTACCGCCGATTCCGGCTGGGCCCCGGCGAACCCGTCGACGGGCTGGCCGTCCTTGAACAGCACCACTGTCGGCAGGCTGCGGATGCCGAATCGGGCGACGATGTCCTGCTCGATGTCGCAGTTGACCTTGGCCAGCAGCAACTCGCCCTGATAGCTCTCGGCAATACCTTGCAACATCGGCATCAGCGCCTTGCACGGCGCACACCACTCGGCCCAGAAATCCACCAGCACCGGTTTGTGGAAGGAGTTCGCGATCACCGACTGGTCGAAATCGGCGGTGGTGGCGTCGAAGATGTAGGGGGTGTCCTGGGTCATGGGAATCTCGTAGAACGCTTGAATGGTGCAACTATACGCGGGGTTTTGGGGTGTCTGGTAGGTCGCTATCGCGAGCAGGCTCGCTCCCACAATGTGACCGCGTGCTGTCTGAAAAAAACTCGATTACCTGTGGGGCAAGCCTGCTCGCGATGCCTTTCAGGGCGAACGCCGCGCGTGATACAGGCTCACATGCCGGAACTCCTCGGGCTCGGCCAGATCCGGCAGGGTCATGGCTTCGAGCAGTTCGATGCGTCGATACAGCGGATGCTGGAAGTCCCGTACCCGGGAGTCGGCCACCAGGGCCTCGCGGCCGCGGCTGAGGAACTGGTCCAGCAACGGCAGGTTGGCGCGGTCGTAGAGCACATCGGCGACCAGGATCAGGTCGAAGCGATCCGCTTCGGCGAAGAAGTCCGTCGAGTAAGTCAGCGCCACGTCATTGAGCAGGGCATTGGCCCGGCATGCCGCGATGGCCAACGGATCCAGGTCGCACGCTACCACTTCCAGCGCCCCGGCCTTGACCGCTGCGATGCCCGCCACGCCGGAACCGGCACCGAAATCCAGCACCCGCTTGCCTTCGACCCACTGCGGTCGCTCGGCCAGGTAGCGCGCCATCGCCAGGCCGCTGGCCCAGCAGAAGCTCCAATAGGGTGGTTCGTGAAGGATGCGCCGGGTTTCTTCCGGGCTGAAGGCACGGTCCATGTTATCGCCATCGATCAGCCACAGTTTCAGGTCGGTGCCGGGCAACGGGCAGTCCACCAGGCGTGCGTCCCCGAGCAACTCGTTCAGCGCGTGTTGCAGGTCCTGCGGTGCATTCATGGCGCTTTGACGAATTGCAGGGCGCCCAACGCCTGGGTGGTCGGTTGCGCGATGCGCTGTTCCGGCAGGTGCAGGATCAATTGGCCCGACTGGCTGGCGCGGCCACGCAGCTCCACGCGGCCACCAATCGGGAAGGCGTCGGGGTTGAAGCGCAGACGGAAGGGCAGGGCGCGGTTGGTACCGATCAGGCTGGAGCTGGCGAGCAACTGCTGTGGACGGCCCTTGTCATCGATCACCAGCAGCGCCAGTTCGACCTCGGCCCCGGTCGGTACGCCTTCGAGGGTGCCGCTCAGTTCCCGCTGGTACGCGGGCAATGGCCCCAGCTCGGCGGCTTGCCGGGCTTTTTCCTGGGCCTGTTTCGGCGCGGGCGCCGGTGCGGGCGCGGCGGGCTTGGGAGCGTCACTGCTGCACGCCATCAGCAGGCTGAAAAAACTGAGCAAAACGAGCGATCGTAGCGGCATGTGCGGCTCCAGCAAGGTGAATTCCATGGATCTGACGGTAAGCCCGTCTGTATACCGTAAACCCTATGGCTTGTCTTGCCAGTGGGATGCGCTACCATGGCCCTCCCATTTTTTGTTGCCTGCCACCATGCACTGTCCCTTCTGCGGTGCCAACGACACCAAAGTCATCGACTCGCGACTGGTCGCCGAGGGCGAACAGGTTCGCCGTCGGCGCGAATGCCTGGCCTGCGGCGAGCGTTTCACCACGTTCGAGACCGCCGAGCTGGTGTTGCCGCGCCTGATCAAAACCGACGGCAGCCGCCAGCCGTTCGACGAAGAAAAACTGCGTGCCGGCATGCAGCGCGCGCTGGAAAAACGCCCGGTGAGCGTCGAGCGCCTGGAAGCGGCGCTGGTGCACATCAAGCACAAGCTGCGGGCGACCGGTGAGCGGGAGGTCAAATCCCTGGTGGTCGGCGAGCTGGTGATGGCCGAGCTGCAGAAGCTCGACGAAGTCGCCTACATCCGCTTCGCCTCGGTGTACCGGCGCTTCCAGGACCTGAACGAATTCCGCGAGGAAATCGACCGCCTGGCCCGCGAACCGGTGAAAGAATGACCGTCCCGGCGCAGCAGGCCGTCCTCGACGCCCATTACATGGCCCGCGCCCTGGAACTGGCGCGGCGTGGCCACTACACCACCCATCCCAATCCGCGGGTGGGTTGTGTGATCGTGCGTGACGGACAGATCGTTGGCGAAGGCTGGCATATCCGTGCCGGTGAGCCCCATGCCGAAGTCCATGCCTTGCGCGCCGCCGGTGAGCTGGCCCGGGGCGCCACGGCCTACGTGACCCTCGAACCTTGCAGCCACCATGGGCGCACGCCGCCTTGTGCCGATGCGCTGGTCAACGCCGGTGTTGCCCGGGTCGTGGCGGCGATGCAGGACCCCAATCCGGAAGTCGCCGGCCGCGGATTGCAGCGGCTGGCCCAGGCCGGTATCGCCACCGACAGCGGCGTGCTGGAAGGCGAGGCCCGTCTGCTCAACCAGGGTTTCCTCAAGCGCATGGAGCACGGCTTGCCATTCGTGCGGGTCAAGCTCGCCATGAGCCTCGATGGCCGTACCGCCATGGAAAGCGGCGAGAGCCAGTGGATCACCGGCCCGGCTGCACGCTCGGCGGTGCAAAGGCTGCGAGCCCAGGCCAGTGTGGTGCTGACCGGCGCCGACACGGTGCTGGCGGACAATGCCCGGTTGACCGTGCGCGCCGATGAACTCGGGCTGGGTGCCGACCAGACCGCATTGATTATGAGTCGTCCGCCGTTGCGGGTGCTGGTGGACGGACGCCTGCGGGTGCCGCTGGATGCCCCCTTCTTCAAGGCCGGTCCGGCGCTGGTCGCCACGTGCATGGCGGTGGAAGAACAGTACGCCAACGGTCCTGAATGCATGATCGTGGCAGGCGATGATGGCCAGGTCGACCTGCGGCGCCTGCTGGTGGAGTTGGCGGCCCGTGGTGTCAACGAGGTGCTGGTGGAAGCCGGTCCGCGCCTGGCGGGGGCATTCGCCCGGCAAGGCTTGGTGGACGAATTCCAGATTTTTATCGCCGGCAAGTTCCTGGGATCTTCGGCGCGACCCTTGCTGGATTGGCCGCTGGCGCACATGAAGGACGCCCCGGCGCTGAAAATCACCGAAATCCGCGCCGTGGGCGATGACTGGCGAGTCATCGCCGTTCCCGTCCCGCCGGCCAGCGTATAATTCCCGGCCTTCGCTCAAGCGGCGGCCTGTTCTCGAGGAGGACTCCATGTTTACCGGCATCATCGAATCCATCGGCAGCATCCGTGCACTCACCCCCAAGGGCGGCGACGTGCGGGTCTACGTCGAAACCGGCAAGCTCGACCTGAGCGACGTCAAACTGGGTGACAGCATCGCCGTGAACGGTGTCTGCCTGACCGCCGTCGAGCTGCCCGGCAACGGTTTCCTGGCCGATGTCAGCCGCGAAACCCTCGACTGCACCGCCATGAATGACCTCAAGAGCGGCAGTCCGGTCAACCTGGAAAAAGCCCTGACGCCCACCACCCGGTTGGGCGGGCACCTGGTCAGCGGCCATGTCGACGGCGTCGGCGAAGTGGTTTCCCGCACCGATAACGCCCGGGCCGTGGAGTTTCGCATACGCGCGCCGAAGGAGCTGGCCAAGTACATCGCCCACAAGGGCTCGATCACCGTCGACGGCACCAGCCTGACCGTCAATGCGGTGGATGGCGCCGAATTCCTGCTGACGATCATCCCGCACACCTTGAGCGAAACCATCATGGCTTCGTATCGGCCTGGGCGCCGGGTCAACCTGGAAGTCGACCTGCTGGCCCGTTACCTGGAGCGCCTGCTGCTCGGTGACAAGGCCGCGGAGCCGGCGTCCGGCAGTAACATCACTGAAAGCTTTCTGGCCGCCAACGGCTACCTCAAATCCTGACCCAAGGGGGTGCCGCGTGGCGCTCAATAGCATCGAAGAACTGGTTGAAGACATCCGCCAAGGCAAGATGGTCATCCTCATGGATGACGAAGACCGCGAGAACGAAGGCGACCTGATCATGGCCGCCGAATGCTGCAAGGCCGAACACATCAACTTCATGGCCAAGCACGCCCGTGGCCTGATCTGCATGCCGATGAGCCGCGAGCGCTGCGAGTTGCTGAAGCTGCCGCTGATGGCCCCGCGCAACGGTTCCGGCTTTGGCACCAAGTTCACCGTCTCCATCGAGGCCGCCGAGGGCGTGACCACCGGCATTTCCGCCGCTGACCGCGCGCGCACCGTGCAAGCCGCCGCCGCGAAGGACGCCAAGGCCGAAGACATCGTCAGCCCCGGTCATATCTTCCCGCTGATGGCTCAGGCCGGCGGTACCCTGGCCCGCGCCGGCCACACCGAAGCGGCGTGCGACCTGGCGCGCATGGCCGGTTTCGAGCCCAGCGGCGTGATCTGCGAAGTGATGAACGACGACGGCACCATGTCCCGTCGCGCGGAACTGGAAGCCTTCGCCGCCGAACACAACATCAAGATCGGCACCATCGCCGACCTCATCCATTACCGGATGATCCACGAACGTACCGTTCAGCGGATCGCCGAGCAGCCACTGGACAGCGAGCTGGGCCATTTCAACCTGGTGACCTACCGCGATTCGGTGGAAGGCGACGTGCACATGGCGCTGACCCTGGGTACCGTCTGCGCCGAAGAGCCGACCCTGGTTCGCGTGCACAACATGGACCCGCTGCGAGACCTGCTGATGGTCAAGCAACCTGGCCGCTGGAGCCTGCGGGCCGCGATGGCCGCGGTGGCGGAGGCCGGCAGCGGCGTGGTGCTGCTGCTCGGGCACCCTCTCGATGGCGACGTGCTGCTGGCGCACATTCGCGAAACCGGCGAGCAGTTGCCGGTGAAGAAGACCACTACTTACAGCACGGTCGGCGCCGGTTCGCAGATCCTGCGTGACCTGGGCGTACGCAAGATGCGCCTGATGAGCGCACCGATGAAGTTTAATGCGATATCCGGTTTCGATCTGGAAGTTGTAGAATACGTGCCCTCTGAATAATGACCTCGTTCAGTTAAGGAGGTCTTCCCCCTGTGGGAGCGAGCCTGCTCGCGAAAGCGGTGCATCAGGCGACATTAATGTCTCTGAGCTGACGTCATCGCGAGCAGGCTCGCTCCCACAAGGGGTGCAGTTTCCTGAAATGAACGGCAGGCCCTGTAATTCATGGCTAAACATCACCGAGGAGCGCGCATCGAGCGCGTTCCGGCTCTTTAAGAGAATTGACGAATGACCCTGAAGACCATCGAAGGTACCTTCATTGCCCCCAAAGGCCGCTACGCTCTGGTAGTGGGCCGTTTCAACAGCTTCGTGGTCGAGAGCCTGGTTGGCGGTGCGGTCGATGCCCTGGTTCGCCATGGCGTGAGCGAAAGCGACATCACCATCATCCGTGCCCCTGGCGCCTTCGAAATTCCGCTGGTTGCGCAGAAAGTCGCTCAAAAGGGCGAATATGCCGCAATCATCGCCCTGGGCGCGGTCATTCGTGGCGGTACTCCGCACTTCGAATACGTGGCTGGCGAATGCACCAAGGGCCTGGCCCAGGTGTCCATGGAGTTCGGCGTGCCGGTCGCTTTCGGCGTACTGACCGTTGATTCCATCGAGCAAGCCATCGAACGTTCCGGCACCAAGGCCGGTAACAAAGGCGCCGAAGCCGCCCTGTCCGCCCTGGAAATGGTCAGTCTGCTGGCGCAGTTGGAGGCCAAGTGATTAGCGACGAAAGCGATCGTTTCAACCCGCGCGATCCCAAGCCTGCCGATGCCGGCAAGCCTTCGAAAAGCGTCAAGCGCCGCGAAGCCCGTCAGCTTGCGACCCAGGCGCTGTATCAATGGCACATGGCCAAGCAGTCGCTGAACGAGATCGAAGCGCAGTTTCGGGTCGATAACGATTTCAGCGATGTCGACGGCGCGTATTTCCGCGAGATCCTTCACGGGGTTCCGGCGCACAAGACCGAAATCGACAAGGCCCTGGCACCTTGCCTGGACCTGACCATCGAAGAGCTGGACCCGGTCGAACTGGCGGTGTTGCGCCTGTCCACCTGGGAACTGATGCAGCGTGTCGATGTACCGTACCGCGTGGTGATCAACGAAGGGATCGAGCTGGCGAAGGTCTTCGGCTCCACCGACGGCCACAAATTCGTCAACGGTGTGCTCGACAAGCTCGCTCCGCGCCTGCGGGAAGCTGAAGTGAAGGCGTTCAAGCGCTGAATGGGTGAGTTTGAGCTGATCCGCAGCTATTTCGCCGCCGCGCCTTGTGCGCAGGGCGGCGACGGCGTTGCGCTGGGGATCGGCGACGATTGTGCCTTGCTGGCGGTTCTTCCCGGGGAGCAGTTGGCAGTGTCCACCGACACGCTCGTGGCCGGTGTGCATTTTCCAGATCCTTGCGATCCATTCCTGCTCGGCCAGCGCTCGCTGGCCGTGGCGGTCAGCGATCTCGCTGCCATGGGCGCCAACCCCCTGGCCTTTACCCTTGCCCTGACCTTGCCGACGGTGACAGCCGATTGGTTGCAGGCCTATGCCCGTGGTTTGAACCAGATGGCCCAGGCCTGTGGCGTTGCGCTGGTGGGCGGTGACACCACTCGCGGGCCGCTGAGCCTGACCATGACCGTGTTTGGCCGCGTGCCGGCCGGCCAGGCCTTGACCCGAAGCGGCGCCCAGCCCGGCGATCTGCTCTGCGTCGGTGGTGAGTTGGGCAATGCCGCCGGTGCACTGCCGCTCGTGCTCGGCCAGCGTCATACTGAGCCCGCCGTCGCCGAGCCGTTGCTGGCGCATTATTGGTCGCCGCGCCCGCAGTGCGACCTGGGTCTGGCGCTACGGGGCAGGGCCAGTGCGGCGATGGATATTTCCGATGGCCTGCTGGCCGATTGCGGGCATATCGCATTGGCGTCCGGTGTGGCCATTCAGGTTGAACGGGACCGGCTACCGCTGTCCAACGCTTTGCTGGCCTTACTCGGCCAAACGGGCGCGGAGCAGGCCGCGCTGAGCGGCGGGGACGATTACGTCCTGCTGTTCAGCTTGCCACCGGTCCGATTATCGGCATTGCAGGCTGAAGGCTGGCCCATCCACGTGATCGGCTGTGTCGTTGCAGGACAGGGCGTCACGCTGGTGGACGCCGATGGAGACGACATCACCCCGCAAGTCCGGGGTTATCAACATTTTCGGGAGACACCGTGACAGATCATCCCAACCAGGTTCCAGCCGAGTTCGTTCCTCCCTCGGTCTGGCGTAATCCCTGGCATTTCCTGGCATTTGGCTTCGGTTCGGGCACTTTACCCAAGGCGCCAGGTACATGGGGTTCGCTGGTTGCGCTACCCTTCATACCGTTGTGGCAGATGTTGCCGGACTGGGGCTACTGGCTGATGCTCGGCATCACCATGCTGTTCGGCTTCTGGTTGTGTGGGAAGGTAGCGGACGACCTGCGTGTGCACGATCATGAAGGTATCGTCTGGGATGAAATGGTCGGGATGTGGATTACCCTGTGGCTGGTGCCGGAGGGCTGGTACTGGCTCTTGGCGGGTTTCCTGGTGTTCCGCTTCTTCGATATTCTCAAGCCATGGCCGATCCGTTGGATCGACCGGCATGTCCACGGAGGCGTCGGCATCATGCTCGACGATATCCTGGCCGGGGTGTTTGCCTGGCTGGCAATGCAAGGACTGGTGTGGTGTCTTACCTGAGGGATCCAGGCATGGGCGTAAGCCGAGCGTTGTTGCTGTTGCTATGTCTAGGGACTTGCTTCGGTGTTCTGGCGGCCGAGTCGACACCGTTGCCTGGCAAGATCCGCGCGGCCAGTGAAGAGTGGAGCGACTATACCGGTGCTGATGGCCGGGGCATGGCGTGGGACATCTTGCGCGAGGTGTTCGAACCCGAAGGCGTGAAGCTGGAGATCCGCAGCGTCCCCTACACCCGGTCGATCGGCTTGGTGCAGCGCGGCGAGGCCGATGCGCAGGTCGGTGCCTATCGCGATGAGACCGAAGGGCTGCTCTATCCCCACTGGCACTACGACGTCGATCATATCTATGCCTTGGGACTGGCCTCCAAGCCGTCACCCACACTGGAGACGGTCGGCAATTATCGGCTGGTGTGGATGCGCGGGTACGAATATAACAGCTACCTGCCCAACATCCGCCGTTTCAACGAAATACACCGGGCGGTGGGTATCCTGCCGATGCTGCTGCATGATCGGGCCGATTACTACATCGATGCCTTGATGGAAATCCAGGGCGTGCTCGCCAAGGCCGACAATCCCCAACAATACAAGCTCTCGCCGCTGATCAACCTGCCGCTTTACCTGGGCTTCGCCAACACCGAAAACGGACGGGCGCTGTGTGCGCTGTTCGACCGGCGCATGGAGGTATTGGTGAAAAGTGGTCAGTTGAAACCGATTTTCGAGCGCTGGAAGCAACCTTATCCGTTCGACGAGCACGGTAAACCGCCGAAGCCTTAATCAATCTTGTCGATAGTAATAGTCGACAATTCAGCCTAAGCGTCTGCCGGGACCTGCTGTTACAATGCCCTCCTCTGCGAATCTCCAGTACTAGATCAGGAGCACACCGGTGCCTGTCGTTTTTGTTGCCGCTTCCAAGCTGCCAACGCCCTTTGCGCAATTCACCATGCATGGTTTTCTGGATGAGGCCACCGGCCGCGAGCACGTTGTGCTGAGCCTGGGTGATATTGCCGACGGCACTCCGGTACTGGGCCGCTTGCACTCCGAATGCCTGACAGGCGACGCCCTGTTCAGCCAGCGTTGCGACTGCGGTTCGCAACTGGAAGCCGCCTTGCAGGCCATTGCCCGCGAAGGTCGAGGCGTGTTGCTGTACTTGCGCCAGGAAGGGCGTGGCATTGGCCTGTTGAACAAGATCCGTGCCTATGAATTGCAAGATGGCGGTGCCGATACCGTGGAAGCCAACGAGCGTCTCGGTTTTGCCGCCGACCTGCGTGACTACAGTATCTGCCTGCCCATGCTCGAACACCTGGGCGTCAAGTCCCTGCGGTTGATGACCAACAATCCGCGCAAGGTCAAGGCGTTGACCGACATGGGCATCGTGGTGGCGGAGCGGGTGCCGCTGCACACCGGTCATAATCCTCACAACAAACTCTACCTGGCGACCAAGGCCAGCAAGCTCGACCACATGATGGGTAACGAGCATCAGGGCGAGGTCGACCGGGCGTGACGCGGGGTCAGGTCCGGCGGCGGCTGTCCATCGGTTGGTGGAAGTACTTGGCGTTGGCGTTGTTGCCGCTGTTCGTGATCAATCTTGTCTTCGGCCAGGGCGAAGCAATTCTGCCGGTGTTGGCGATGCCGCTGTTCATCGCCGGCGTGGCCTCGATGTTCGTCAGCCTGCGCTTCTTTGGCGCGTACAAACACGCTTTGATCGCCACCCAGAATGCCCTCGATACCCCCGAAGAGCCCCAGGCCTGGATCTCGTTGGCTGCCAGTCGGCGTGCTGCCTTCCTGGTCGCCGGGTTACCGGCCTGGATCGGTGCCCTGGCAGTGTTCGTGGGCCTGGAAGCCGTGCCGCTGATGCTGCTGGCTTTGTCTTCCGCGGTGCTGTTCTACCTGTATCGCCTTCCGCGTCAGCTCGGCTGATAGACCGCGGCGCCCCTATCGCAAGCAAGCTCGCTCTCACAGTTGAAATGCATTCCTCTGTGGGAGCGAGCCTGCTCGCGATGGCGGTGTACCAGTCCAAACAACCGTCGACTGACACTCCGCTATCGCGAGCAAGCTCGCTCCCACAGGGTGGGTGGGCTACAGGCTCAGCAGTTGCAGCCGCTGGCGCACGGATGCTTCGATCCCGGCCTCGTCCAGCCCGCACTCGGCCAGCATCTGGGCAGGCTTGGCGTGTTCGACGTAGGTGTCCGGCAGGCCCAGGTGCAGCACGGGCTTGAGGATGTTCTCCCGGGCCAGGAACTCACTGACCGCGGCACCGGCGCCGCCCATGATGGCGTTTTCCTCGATGGTCACCAGCAGCTCGTGGCTGGCGGCCATTTCGCGGACCAGGGCTTCGTCCAACGGTTTGACGAAACGCATGTCCACGACCGTGGCGTCCAGGGTCTGTGCGACTTTCAGGGCCTCGGCCAGTTGCACGCCGAACACCAGCAGGGCGGTCTGCTTGCCCTGGCGGCGGATCACACCCTTGCCGATTTCAATCGGCTCGAGGGTAGCCTCGATGGTTGCGTTCGGTCCGCTGCCACGGGGATAGCGCACCGCCGCCGGGCCATTGAACAGGTGGCCGGTGGTGAGCATCTTGCGCAGCTCGTTTTCGTCGCTCGGGGTCATCACCAGCATGCCGGGGATGCAGCGCAGGTACGAAAGGTCGAAGCTGCCGGCGTGAGTCGGGCCGTCTTCGCCCACCAGGCCGGCGCGGTCGATGGCGAACAGCACATCGAGATTCTGCACCGCGACGTCATGAACCAGTTGGTCGTAACCGCGCTGCAGGAAGGTCGAGTAGATCGCCACCACCGGTTTTGCGCCTTCGCATGCCATGCCGGCGGCGAGGGTCACGGCGTGCTGCTCGGCAATCGCCACGTCGAAATAGCGCTGCGGGTAGCGTTCGCTGAAGGCCACCAGGTCCGAGCCTTCCTTCATGGCCGGGGTAATGCCCACCAGGCGCGCATCCTTGGCGGCCATGTCGCACAGCCATTGGCCGAACACGGCGGAATACTTGGGGCCACCGGCCTTTTTCGGGGCGGAGGCCGGGGCATCCAGCGGTTCGAGCTTGGTGATGGCGTGGTAACCGATAGGGTCGACTTCCGCCGGGGCGAAGCCCTTGCCCTTCTTGGTCACCACGTGCAGGAACTGTGGACCCTTGAGGTCGCGCATGTTGCGCAGCGTGGCGATCAGCGTCGGCAGGTCATGACCGTCGATCGGGCCGATGTAGTTCCAGCCCAGCTCTTCGAACAGCGTGCCGGGAACCAGCATGCCCTTGGCGTATTCCTCGGTGCGGCGGGCGATTTCCCAGGCGCCGGGCAGGCGCGACAGGACCTTTTTGCTGCCTTCGCGCATGCTGGCGTAGGTACGGCTGGACAGGATCTTCGCCAAGTAGTTGGACAAGCCGCCGACATTGCGCGAGATCGACATATCGTTGTCGTTGAGGATCACCAGCATGTTGGCATTGACTTCCGGCGCGTGGTTCAGCGCCTCGAAAGCCATGCCCGCCGTCAGGGCGCCGTCGCCGATCACGGCAATGGCCTTGCGGTCGCTGTTCTGCAGGCGCGCGGCAATGGCCATGCCCAGGGCCGCACTGATCGAGGTGCTGGAGTGGCCGACGCCAAAGGTGTCGTACTCGCTCTCGGAGCGCCGTGGGAATGCCGCGATGCCGTCCTTCTGGCGCAGCGTGCCCATGCGCTCGCGGCGGCCGGTGAGGATCTTGTGCGGGTAGGCCTGATGGCCGACGTCCCACACCAGTCGGTCATCCGGGGTGTCGAATACGTAATGCAGCGCGATGGTCAGCTCGATGACACCCAGGCCGGCACCGAAGTGCCCACCGGTCTGGCCGACCGTATAGAGCAGTTCCAGGCGCAGCTCATCGGCCAGGGTTTCCAGCTCGGCTTCACCCAGCCGACGCAAGCCGTCCGGCGTGTTGGCGCGGTCCAGCAGGGGCGTGGTCGGGCGTTTGCGGGGAATCTCTTGAAACGTCGTGGGCATCAGGCGAATCGTTATAGGTATAGAAAGAGGCGGCAGTTTACCTTATGCATCGCAAGCTGCCCACGCGTTGGCCGGAACTTGGCCGATACGCAGTCTGAAAGGTTGACCCCGTATCAGCTGCGTCGTTCGACGATATAGCGCGCCAGGTCGCGCAACGGTTCGGCGGCCGCGTCAAACGGCCGCAGCGCTTCCAGGGCCTGGTCACGTAATTCCAGGGCGTAGGCCTTGGCGGTGTCGAGGCCCAGCAGGGCCGGGTAAGTCGGCTTGTCGCGGGCGATGTCGGCACCCTGGCGCTTGCCCAGGGTCTGGGTATCGCTTTCGACGTCGAGGATATCGTCCTGTACCTGGAACGCCAGGCCGATGGCCCGGGCGTACATCTGCAAGGCGTGCAGCTGTTCTGGGGTGGCCCGGCCGCTGGCAAGGGCGCCGAGCTTGACGCTGGCTTCGATCAAGGCGCCGGTTTTGTGCCGATGCATGTATTCCAGTGCGCCTTGATCCAGCTTCAGGCCGACCGAACCCAGGTCGATGGCCTGGCCGCCGACCATGCCGGCGGGCCCTGCCGCCAGCGCCAGGGCGCTGACCATGTCCAGGCGGACTTGCGCCGGGCAATCGCTCAGGGACGGATCGAGCAGGGCGCTGAAGGCCAGGCTCTGCAAACCGTCACCGGCCAGGATCGCGCAGGCTTCGTCGAATTGCTTGTGGGTGGTCGGCTGGCCGCGACGCAGGTCGTCGTCGTCCATGGCTGGCAGGTCGTCGTGCACCAGGGAATAAGCGTGGATCAGCTCCACCGCACACGCCGCGCCGTTGGCCTGTTCGGCCACGCCGCCCAAGGCTTCGCATGCGGCATAGGCCAGCAGCGGCCGCACACGCTTGCCGCCGTTCATCACGCTATAGCGCATGGCTTCGTACAGCCGCGCCAGTTCGGGGCTCGGTGGGGTAAACAAAGTGCCCAACGCAGCATTGACCCGGGCCTGGCTGCTGGCCTGATAGGCGCCGATCATTCAGGCTGTTCCGCGTCGAAAGGCTCTTCGGTCAGCTCGCCATCGCGCTCGAGCAACAACTGCACCTTCTGCTCGGCCTGGGCCAGCGCCGCCTGGCAGTCGCGAGTCAGGCCGATGCCTTGTTCAAAGGCGGTCAGCGAGTCTTCCAGCGACAATTCGCCGTTCTCCAGCCGTTCGACCAGCGTTTGCAGGTCGGCCAGGGATTGTTCGAAGTCCAATGCAGCTTTTTTGCGGGCCATGGCGGCTATTCCGGTTGACTGTTAAACCGGCGCGACACTAGCAGACATGGGGTTTTGGGGCAAATCAGGGCGGGGCAGGCAGAGCGGTATGCCAAGCGGTGGGATGAGGTACGCAGTGGCGTTGCTGGATACTTGCTTGTGGCGAGGGGATTTATCCCCGCTGGGCTGCGAAGCGGCCCCAAACCCGGCCCTCCACGGTGTGTCAGGCGAAATGTATCCAACTTTGATGGGACCGCTACGCAGTCCAGCGGGAGCAAGCTCCCTCGCCACGGTTTGATAGGCGATTGGGTCGAGAATATGTTGGCTCCCAGGTCGCGAACCAGCTCAGAATGTGTACCGCTTTCCGTATTCGGCTCATTTCGTGAGCCGAATAACTTCGCTAATCGGCTCACGCTCCCCCCAAGACGTGATTTCCCACACAGAATCACGCGTTCCCCGATTGTGAATAACGCGCCGAATCGCTAACCTTCGCGCCATCTATAGCCCCCGTATGGCGGGCTCCTGACGAAACCTGAAAAAAGATAATCATTGCGCCGAGGAAGGGCGCCAGGTTGCGTTGTGCATGGCAGGAGGCATACATGCGTTTTCTTTCATTGCTGATCGCGCTGACGGTCGCACCGCTGGTGTGGGCCGAGCCTGCGGCCGAGATGTCGGAGCCGGTGGGCGGCTGGCGTTACAGCGGCTTGCTCGATCGCACTGAAAACCCGCAGGTGGCCTATCCCACGCCGCCCATCGACCGTGGCGTGCAGCGCAATCGCACGATGATCGAGGGCCGGCTCAAGGCCATGGGCACCGCCCGTCCGCCCCACAGCCTGGCGGTCAATGGCAATCCACTGAATCTCTATACCGACGACGAAGGCCGTTTCGCCCGGCCGTACGCGTTCGGTGCCGGCTCCAACAGCGTCGAGGTCCGCAGTTCCGAAGGCAGGTCCCTCAAGCGCGTGCAATTCTACGAGGCCAACAACCTGCGGACCCCGGCGCAGATCCGCGTGGTGCTGGGCTGGGACGACCCCAAGGCCGAGCTGGACCTGCACATCATCACCCCCGACGGCCAGCACGCCTTCTTCGGCCAGCCCGCGCTGAGCAACGGCGGCGGCCTCGACCCGGACGGCGTCGATGGCCCCGGCCCCGAAATGTTCACCATGACCGCGCCGATGCACGGCACCTACCTGGTCTACGTGAACTATTGGGGCAACTACGGCGACGGCGGCTACAACTTCGACGAAACCAGCAACCAGAACGAGGTGATCACCTCGCAGATCAATCTGGTGCTCAACGAAAACACCGTCAATGAGAAACGCGAAACCTTTGTCGTGCCATTGCGCGCCATTGGCGATCTTTTGCTGGTCAAGACTTTCAACTACTAATTCCGCTCCACGGATGAACAGGCCCTTGTGAATATGAGCGACAACACTGCTTCCCCGACCGTGCCGACACCTGTCGCTAAACCTGCGCGCCGCTGGCCGGCGTTGCTGATCGGGCTGTGCCTGGTGGCCGGTGTCGCCGCCGGGTTGGGCTGGTTCATGCACAAGCCCAAGGCGCCGCCCACGGCGCTGGCCCTGGAAAAGCTCGGCCTGAGTCGTCCCGACGGGCTGCTCGAAGCCCATTCCCTGAGCCAGTTGCCCAAGGACCTGTTGGCGGTGCCGTTCCTCAAGGCCACGCTCACCGAGGATTTCGTCTTCTATTACCAGGCCCATGCCGACCGCCTGGGGCTGATCGGTAGCCTGCGCCGGATCATCTACGAGCATGACCTGAAGCTGCAGGACAGCCTGATCGAAGAGCTTTTCGACCAGCCGGCCGATGTGGCGCTGTGGCGCGGCGCGGATGGCCGGCTCAAGGATTTCCTGCTGGTGATGGACCGGGGCGGGTTGGCCAAGGTGCTGGAGCCGCTAGCAAAAGTCGCCCTGGACGATACGCAGTTGAGCAAGCTCAGTGACCTGAAGGTCGGCGGCGATGACGTCGCGCTCTACCAGCTCAGCTACAACGCCAGCAAATCCCTGGTCTTCGCTTCCCACGGCGACAAGCTGGTGGTGCTGTCCGACCCGACCAAACTCTACGACCCGGCCAACGGGGCGTCCGAAGAACACGGCAGCGTTTCGACCACCGCGCTGGCGGCGTTGCTCAATGGCGACAAGCTCTTCACCGAAGCCTTCGGCCTGCCGCCCAAGGCGCCAGAGGTCAAGCAACGCATCTCGGTCAACGCCAGCGTGCTCGCCATGGGCTACCAGCGTTTCATCCCGAACTTCGCCGGGTTGCGTTTCGACATGGATGACAAGGGCTGGCACAGCTTCCTGGCCATGGACGAACTGGAGAACCAACCGGATTTCGACTTCAAGCCGATCTGGCAAGCCATGCCCATGGGCGCGAGTGCCTGCGTGGCCTTGCCATTGGCGGCCGAACAACAGAAACCGCTGCTGGTGAAACTCGGCGCCGAGGAAAAGGCCGCCCAGGCCATGGTCGACCATATGGCCGGCGCGGCGGGCCTGTGCTGGTACGCCGATTCGCGGTTGTACACGCCGCTGCTGGTGGCCAGCCTGAACGAAGACGACGGCAAGATCGACGCCGACCTGGGCAACCTGTTCGGGTCGATGGTGGGTGCCTATGAAAACAATGTGGCCGAGCATGCGTTCCCGGTTGTCGAGAAGCAGGAAGGCTCGATGCATCACTGGCAGCGTCAGGTGAGCTCCAACTTCGGCCCGTACCTGGCCAAGGACTCGCTGCAACCCGATGCCATCACCGGCAAGGCGTTCATGCGGGTCAGCCTGGCGCGCCACGGTTCGACCCTGCTGTTCTCCCTCGACGACAAACTGGTGGACAAGGCCCTCGGCACCCTCGACAAACACTTCCCGCCGATGGCCGACGTGGTGCCCAAGGACCTGCTGATGCCGTTCTACTTCGGTCCGGACTCCATGGCGCAACTGATGCAGCGTGAAACCCTGGACAGCTTGCCCCAGGACATGGAACCGGTGTTCTACAACGCCGCGCAAACCTACCTGATTCCAAAGCTGCGCACCCTCGGCGGCTATGGCAAATACGCGTTGACCCTGCCCGCAGGCAGCGAGCCGGATGGCCACTGGCAGTGGTTGCCGCTGGAATGGAAAGCACTGTGACCGGAATGATCCGCACGCTCGGGCTGATGGCACTGTTCCTGGGAGGGCGGGCCTTTGCCGTGGAAACGCCGGCGCTGGATGTGCAGCAGTCCCAGGTGTTCCGTGCCTGGTTCGTGCGCATCGCCGAGGAACAGTTGAGCCGGGGTCCGAGTCCGCGCTGGTATCAGCAGGACTGTGCCGGGCTGGTGCGTTTTGCCGCCAACGAAGCGCTGAAGGTCCACAACGAAAAATGGCTGCGCAGCAATGGCCTGTCCAATCGCTACCTGCCGCCGGAGCTTGAGCTGAGCGACGATCAGCGGCGCCTGGCCCAGCAATGGCAGCAGGGCGGCGGCAAGGTTGGGCCCTACGTCAACGCCATCAAGTTGATTCAGTTCAACAGTCGCCTGGTGGGCCGTGACGTGGCCCAGGCCCGTCCCGGCGACCTGATGTTCTTCGATCAGGGCGATGACCAGCACCTGATGATCTGGATGGGCCGCTACATCGCCTATCACACCGGCACCACAACCCCTACCGACAACGGCATGCGCTCCGCAAGCCTGCAACAACTCATGAACTGGAAGGACACCCGATGGATACCCGACGCAGCCAACCCCAACTTCATCGGCGTCTATCGACTCAACTTTCTCTCCCAATGACCGGTGCCCGCATGCTGCGCTTGTGTTCGAAACTGTCCCTGCTGTTTGCCTTGTTGCTGGCTTCCTTCGTTCACGCCGAGGACACGGTGGAGCCCAGCGGCTACACGCCGGTGGCCGGTGAAAGCTTCTTCCTGCTGGCCGACAGCAGTTTCGCCAGCGATGAGCAGGCCATGGTCCGCCTCGAGGCGCCGGGCCGCGACTATCGCCGGTTCCGCATGGAGCCTTACGGTGGCGCCGATATCCGGGTCTATCGCATTGAAAAGCCCCTGGACTTCCTCAAGCGCCAGAAGAACCTGCACCGCGTCGTCAGCGATGGCCAGTTCAAGGGTGAGGGGCTTTCGAACACCCTCGCGTACCTGTGGGACAACTGGTATCGCAAGTCCCGGCGGGTCATGCAGCGGGCGTTCTCCTATGAGTCCCGCCAACAGGTCACCGAAGAAGTACCGGAGCTGAAGATCGGTGACGCCCTGGTCGCACCGACGCCTTACGAGGCTCCGGCCCAGTTCGCCCTGATCCCGGGCCTGCCGCTGGTCAGCCAGTTCCGTTATCCGCTGTGGGAGGCCAAGCCGATCCAGCCGCCTGCGGGCGTCAACCTGGCCGGTTCGTCCAGCGAATTCGTCAGCGTCGCGCCGGGCAACGTCTACATCCCGCTGGGCCAGCTCAAGCCTGGCCTGTACCTGGTGGAAGCACTGGTCGGCAAGTACCGGGCGACCACCATGGTTTTCGTCTCGAACACCGTGGCAGTGAGCAAGATTTCCGGCGACGAGCTGCTGGTCTGGGCCGCTCGCAAGCATGAAGGCAGTTCGGTGCCCAAGGTCAATGTGTTGTGGACCGATGGCCTGGGTGTGATGAACAGCGGTGCTACCGATGAAAGCGGCCTGCTGCGCCTCAAGCACGTCAGCCCCGAGCGTTCGTTCGTGATTGGCGAGGATGAGGAGGGTGGGGTATTCGTCTCCGAGAACTTCTACTACGACAGCGAAATCTACGACACCAAGCTCTACGCCTTCACCGACCGGCCGCTGTATCGCCCGGGGGATTGGGTCTCGCTGAAGATCGTCGGCCGTGAATTCAAGAATGCCCGCGACTCGGTGCAACCGACGGCGGCCGACGTCAACGTCAGCGTGCTGGATGCCACGGGCACCGCGCTGCAGACCCTGGCCCTGAAGCTGGACTCCAAGGCCGGCACCCAAGGCCGTTTCCAACTGCCGGAAAACGCTGTGGCCGGCGGCTATGAACTGCGCTTCAGCTACAAGGACCAGCTCTACAGCAGCGCCTTCCGCGTGGCTGAATACATCAAGCCGCATTTCGAGATCGCCTTGAACCTGGCCAAGCAGGAATACCGCACCGGTGAGCCGGTCAAGGGCAACCTCGTGCTGCTCTACCCGGACGGCAAGCCGGTGGTCGATGCCACGGTGAGCCTGAGCCTGCGGGCCCAGCAACTGTCGATGGTGGACAACGAGCTGCAATACCTGGGGCAATTCCCGGTGGAGTTGACCAGCAGTGAAGTGACCACCGATGGCCAGGGCGTCGCGACGCTCGAACTGCCGGCCGCCGACAAGCCGAGCCGCTACACGCTCACCGTGTTTGCCAGCGATGGCGCGGCCTATCGGGTCAAGACCACCAAGGAAATCCTCATTGACCGTGGCGCCGCGAATTTCCGCCTGAACGCTCGCCAGCGTTTCAGCGCGGCCGGTGAGAAGGTCGCGTTCAGTTACGTCAACGAAGGCGGCAGCGAACAGAGCAAGGCCGTGACACCGGCCGGCTACGCCTGGGTGCGCCTGGAAGACCAGAGCACTGGCGAGGGCAAGCTGACGGCCAAGGACAAGGGCTTCACCGTGGCCTTTGACCGTCCCGGTACCTACAACCTGACCCTCAAGGACGACCATGGCCGGGTCATCGGCGCTGCGGCTCATGCGGTGACTGGCGAAGGCGTCAAGGCCGTGCCGGGCACCGTTGAGATCGTCCTCGACAAGCCGGAATACAAGGCCGGTGACGAAGCACTGGCCCTGATCACCTTCCCTGAGCCGGTCAGCGATGCACTGCTGTCCCTGGAACGGGACAAGGTCGAGGCCACGGCGCTGCTGTCCAAGGGCGGCGACTGGCTGAAAATGGAAAGCCTCAGCCCGACCCAATACCGCGCCCGCATCCCGGTGAAAGACAACTTTGCGCCGAACATGACGTTCTCGGTCCTGTACACCAAGGGCGGCCAATACAGCTTCCAGAACGCCGGCATCAAGGTGGTCACCCCGCAGATCGACGTGGCTGTCGTCACCGACAAGGCCACTTACCGGCCGGGTGACACGGTGACCGTGGACCTGAGTACCCAGTTCGCCGGCAAGGCGATTCCGGCACACCTGACCGTCAGTGTCGTGGATGAAATGATCTACGCCCTGCAACCGGAAGTGGCGCCGACCATCGATCAGTTCTTCTATCACCCGCGCCGCAACAACGTGCGCACCAGTGCCAGTCTGTCGTTCATCAGCTACGACGTGGCGTTGCCGGGCAGCCCGGGCGCACCGGGCAAGGCCAACCGCAGCGAGCGTGGTGTCAAGGTGCTGGAACGGCCGCGTCGTGAGGACGTGGACACCGCCGCCTGGCAGCCGGAATTGGTGACTGATGCCAACGGCAAGGCCCGCTTCACCTTCAAGATGCCGGACTCGCTGACCCGCTGGCGTATCACCGCCAAGGCCATCTCCGATGACGGCCAGGTCGGTCAGAAAAAACAATTCATCGCTTCGGAAAAACCGCTGTACCTGAAGTGGAGCGGCCCGACCCGGTTCCGCACCGGCGACAAGCCGCAACTGGGCCTGTTCGCTTTCAGCCAGGCGGACAAACCGCTGAAGGCGGAACTGCTGATCCGTTACGCCGGTGCCGAGCAACGTGTGGTGGCGGACCTGAAGAAAGGTATCAACTACGTGGCGCTGCCAGCCATGGAATTGAGCAGCGGTGACCTGACCGTCCAGTTGCAGTTGAGCGGTGAAACCCAGGACGCCCTGGCCGTACACCTGAATGCCAGCGGCAATGGCTGGCAGGTTACCCAGAGCCAACGCCTCGACGTGGCCGGCAGCGACACGCCGCTGACCTTGCCGGCTGACGCCAGCGATGTCCGCCTGCGCCTGGACGACAGCCCGCAAGCGCTGTTCCGTTCCGCCCTGGACGACCTGTTGAGCTACCCCTACGGTGGCGTCGAGCAGACCGCCAGTGGCCTGCTGCCGTTGAGCATTGCGTACCCGACCCTGGCGTCGGACTCGCAGACCCGCGACCGCTTGCGCCTGATCATGCAGAACAGCCGCCTGCGCCTGGTGCAGATGGCCGGCCCATCGGCGAGCTTCACCTGGTGGGGCCAGGACGGCGAGCCGGATGCCTTCCTGACCGCTTATGCCTATTACGCCGATTGGCACGCCAGCAAGGCATTGGACATCAACCTGCCGCCGGAACACTGGCAGCGGGTGCTGGAGGTCTACGCCAAGCAGGCCGGTGACACGCCGCTGTTGCAGCGCGCATTGATCCTGTCGTTCGCCAAGCAGATGCAATTGCCGGTGAACACCTTGCTCAGCGGCCTGATGGACGATCTGGCGAAAGCCGGTGCGGGCAGCGCCGAGAGCGTGATGGACAACGGTGACGACAGCCTGGTCATGAACGCGCCGGATTCGGCCCTGGGGTTGGCCAGTGCTCGCGTACTGACCGCAGCCCTCGCCAAACAGGCGAAAGTGCCGCTGCCGGATGCCTTCAACCGTCAGTTGGCCGCCGCCCAACAGCAACTGGACGTCAGCGTCCAGCCGTTTGCCGAGGCCTTGGTGCTGTCGTTGCAAACCTTCGATCAGGCCCGCGCCGCCGCGTTGCTGGAGCGACTGTTGCCGCAACAGTCCACCCTGGAACGGGCCCTGGCCCTGACCTGGTTGCAGCGCAGCATCGAGCAGGCATCGCCGGCCGTGGCACTGGCCCCGGGTGAAGGTTGGAAAGCCCGCCAGGGCGCCACCGGGGAAACCTACTGGCAGTGGCAGGGCGCGCAGTTGCCGACCACGCTGACCCTCAACGGTGCGCAGCAGCGTCCGTTGCAAGCGGCGTTGAGCTTCCAGAGCCAGCAACCGCCGGTGGCGCCGATGGCGGTGTCTATCACCCGTCGGTTGTCGCGCCTGGTACCGGGTAGCGATGCGTTCACCTTCACGCTTGAGGCCGTGGGCAACAAACCGTTGTCCAGCGACAGCCTCTACCTGGATGAAGTGATCATCAACAGCAAGGCCACCATACCGCTGCGCTACGGCATTCTCGAAGTGCCGCTGCCGCCGGGCGCCGATGTGGAACGCACCACCTGGGGTATCCAGTTGCAGGGCAAAGCCGACAGCGAGCCGACGTCGTTGGAAAAGGCGCGCTTCGAGCCGGGCCAGATGGCGTATGCCGTGCCGGTGGATGCCTTGAGTGGCGAACTGCGTCTGCGGCATCTGGTGCGCTTCTCCCAGAAGGGGCAGTTCAACCTGCCGCCGGTGCGCTTCACTCAGGTCTACGCGCCACAGAATCAGGCCTGGGAAAAGAAACCGGCGCTTGGTCAAGTCACGGTCAACTGACATGCGCAAGCGTTGGGTTGGGTGGCTGTTGTGCTTGATACCTGCGCTGGCGACGGCGCAGGACGAACCGTTGCGCCTGGCCTTCGACGGCCAGTTGCTGCGGGTGAGCCAGACCCAGGTGCTGGATCGCCAGCCATTGCCCGATTCCCTGCAGGCACCGCTGGGCAGTCTGTGGAAGTTGTTCATCTACGCGTGGCTGGTGGACACCGGCGCCCACGAACCGGCCTATGAGTGCCGCGGTGAATCGAAAGAAGAGGTTTACTGCTGCAGCGCCGGGAAAAGCATCGGGCGCGATCAGGCACTGGTGAAGTCCTGCGGTTTGTATTTCGAACCGCAGCGGCTCGGGCTTTCGGCCGCCGGTTGGCGCGACTACTGGCAGGCCCGTCAGGCGCCGGCGTGGCTGCTGGACCTGCCGACCCTGCAACCGCAAAAGCAAGTTCCCGTCGCGCAATTGCTCAAGGCATTGGCGACGCTGCCGGCCCAGGACCAGGCTCGCCGGGTGCTGCTGGACGTGGCGCTCAACGCGGCGGATGGTCGTCTCGTCGGGCAGTTGGGCAGCCGTTTGCGGGTCAAGACCTGGAGCTGGCTGGGCGACCAGGGACCATCGTCGCGCCAGGGCGGTTTCGCCGGTTGGCTGGCCGACGGTACGCCCGTATGGGCCGGTGGACGTGGCACCAGTCAGCAGGTCCTGAGGGCATTCGGTGATGGCCTGGCTGCGGCGCTGCCGACCCAGTGGCCGGCCGAAACCGGGCGTTGCGTGGAAGTGGGGTTGTTTGCCCGTTATCCGTTGCAGCGAGTCATGTCGGGCAGCCAGCCCGCTTCGCCGGGTCAACTGCGGGGCGACTACCGTGTCGAGTTCACCAATGGTAACCAGCTGGATATCCACAGCGATGGCGAGCTGTTCCTGACGGCCGGCAAACTGGTGGCGCGGCTGGATCGGGAGGAGTACGTCGCCCGGGTCCTGCAACGGGAGGCCAAGGCCGAGCCCGCCGAGGCGGCCAAGGCTCTGGCCGTGGCGATCCGCACCTACCTGCTGCAAAACGCCCAACGCAACGGCGATTGCCTGAGCATCGACGACAGCAGCCATCGCCAGCGCGTCGCGCCACGTCCGGCGGCAGCGCAAACCCGCGCCATTGCAGCCTGGACGAGCGATCTGGTCCTGGCCGGTACCGACGTCACCTACCACTCCGACCAAGCCGGCCCGGACAAATTGTCCTGGCTGCAAGCCGTGGAACAAGCCAACGCCGGCCAACGCTACGACGCCATTCTGTTGCATGCCTACCCGCGTGCCAGTCTAAGTCGCTGGGACAACCCGGTGGCGTCCTGCGAAGCACTGCCGGCCGCTCAGGACTGGTTGCTCAAGCAGCGTCGAGGCTGGCGCACCAGGCTGGAAAGCGAAGTGGGTTACAACGAAATCAGCTCATTCGCGGTGTGCCGCGTCGCTTTCGGCCGGCCTTACGTCGACCGTGAGCGCCAGCGCATCTATGTCCGTGGCGTGCTGTCGCTGCAGGACCGTCTCGACCTGACTCACGAATATTTGCATCTGGCCTTTGAAGCTCATCCCAACGGCCAGGACGAAGACTATATCGAAGGGCTCGCCCGTCACCTCTTGCTGGAATAGACCATGACACTCCGTTACCCACAGGTCTTGCTGTTGCTCTGCGCCATGACCGCGTTGCCCCTGGCCATTGCCGCCGATGGGATCAAACTCGACACTCCGATAGGTGGGTGGCGCAGCGGGGCGCCGGGCGGCGAAGGTGAAAACTTCAGCCAGACCGTCAATTACCCGGCCTCGTCGGTCAATACGCCCCAGGGCCAGGCCAACACTGCGCGCATCACCGGCCAGATCAAGGCCATGCCCAAGGACAACAACGATCCGGGCAAGCTCATCGTCAACGGTGTGGCCCTGCCGCTGAAGCTCGATGAGGAAGGTCGCTTCGACCGGCCATTCTCGTTCCCCAACGGCAGCAACAGCGTCGAGGTGCGCAGCCCCGACGGCCAGCATCGTCACCGCACCCAGTTCCTCAACACCAGCGGCGGCGCCACGCCGGCCAAGCTGCGGGTACTGCTGACCTGGGACAGCGACGGTACCGACCTGGACCTGCACGTCATCACCCCGGACGGCGCCCACATCTGGTACGGCGACCGCGTTGCCCCCAACGGCGCGGTCCTCGACGTCGACGTCACCACCGGCTACGGCCCGGAAATCTTCGCCATGCCCGCACCGATCAAGGGGCAATACCAGGTCTACCTGAACTACTACGGCGGCGGTTATCGCAGCGTTTCGGATGATGAGGAAGGCGATGGGGAAAGCAGCGGCGGCCAGGACGCGGTGCAAGCCCTGACCACGGCACAAGTCACCGTGATCACCGAGGAAGGCACCCCGAGCGAGAAGATGGAAACGTTCGTCGTGCCGATGCGGGCGGTGGGGGAGCTGACGTTGGTGAAGAGCTTTAGCTATCCATAAGTTTGCGGCGGTGTTTTCAGGCGAGCGAATACTTCAAGCGTATCAGTCTGTGGCGAGGGAGCTTGCTCCCGCTGGGCTGCATAGCAGCCCTATCAAAGCCGAGCTAAGCCCGTAAATTGCATTGTTTGGCTTTGGGCTGCTGCGCAGCCCAGCGGGAGCAAGCTCCCTCGCCACAGGTTTTGCATTAGGCACCACAGGTTTTTCAGCTTGCGGTCCGCCGCTTGTCGCTTTCCCTGAATTCTCCCCCTTACTTCCAGTCGATTTCAAAGAGCCCATTCATAAAACAGGGCAAGCCCACCCTCGCGACAGGAGGCCATCCATGCGCGTCCATCACCTGAACTGCGGTTGCATGTGCCCGGTGGGTGGGGCTTTGTTCGATGGCTATAGCGGGGGGCTGACGGCGTGTCTGGTGTGTCATTGCCTGTTGATTGAAACCGACACCAACGGCCTGATCCTGGTGGACACCGGGTTCGGTCAGCGGGATATCCAGACGCCGGAGCGGTTGAGCCGATTCTTTCGTGTCTTCAACAACATCAAGTTCGAACATCGCCTCACGGCCCTGGAGCAGGTACGGCGCCTGGGTTTCGATGCCCATGATGTGCGCCATATCCTGCTGACCCATCTGGATTTCGATCATGCCGGCGGGTTGCAGGATTTCCCCCAGGCCCGGGTGCATGTGATGCGCGATGAGATGGCCGTGGCTCGTTCTGCAAACACCTGGATCGGTCGGCGTCGGTTTCAGGCCCGCCAGTGGCAGGGCGTGGAGAGTTGGGAGTTCTACACCACCGAAGGCGACACCTGGTTCGGCTTCGATTCGGTGCGGGCACTGATCGGTGCCGAAGAGGAGGATATTTTCCTGGTGCCGCTACAGGGCCACACCGCCGGCCACGCCGGGATCGCCCTGCGCACCCCGGACGGTTGGATGCTACATGCCGGTGACGCGTATTTCTTTCACGATGAAGTCCACCAGCCCGAACCCCATTGCCCGCCGGGTTTGAGGTTCTACCAGTACATGATGGACACCCATCGCCCGGCGCGCCTGCATAACCAGGGGCGTTTGCGGGAACTGGCCTTGTCCCGGGACCATCAACCCGTGGATATCTTTTGCAGTCACGACGCCCGGGAATGGGAGCGCGCCCTGGCCCGGGCGCGCAAGGTCCGGGGTGATTACTTCGCTATGCCCTCAGCCACCGGCAAGCAGTCAAGCTGAAGCCCCCCGACGTTCCGTAACATTCGCTTTCCCTTCGCCCACTTCAAGTGGGCTTTTTTTTCAGGTCCACCAGTACCGCACCAGATGGAAGAAGATCGGCGCGGCGAAGCACACCGAGTCCAACCGATCGAGCATGCCGCCATGACCTTCGATCATGTGCCCCCAATCCTTGACGCCCCGGTCGCGCTTGATGGCCGACATGACGATGCCGCCGGCAAAGCCCAGCAGGTTGATCAGCAAGGCGATGAGGAACGACTGCCAAGGGTTGAACGGCGTGATCCACCACAGCGCGCCGCCGATCAGCGAGGCCAGGAAAATACCGCCGGCAAAGCCCTCGACGGTCTTCGAGGGCGACAGGTTCGGCGCGATCTTGTGTTTGCCGAACAGCTTGCCGCACACGTACTGCAGCACATCCGACAGTTGCACCACGATCACCAGGTAAGCGATCAACAGCAGGTTGCGCCCTTCGAAGCCGGCGATGTCCAGGGTCAGCAAGGCTGGCACGAAGGAGATGCAGAACACCGCGATCATCAATCCCCACTGCACCTTGGAAGCACGCTCCAGGAAGTGGGTACTGTCGCCTCCCAGGGATGCCAGGATCGGCAGCAGCAGGAACACATACACCGGGATAAAGATCGAAAACAGTCCGTACCAGTCGTAGTAGATCAGCAGGTATTGCAACGGCAGCGCCAGGTAGAACGCAGCCACCAGCGCCGGATAATCACTACGCCGGGTCGGTGTGAGGGTCAGGAATTCCCGAAGGGCATAGAACGACACCGCATAGAACAACAGGATCACCGCTGCATTGCCGAGCCAGAACGCGACGCCGATCACCAGCACCATGATCCACCAGGCGTTGATTCGCGCGTTGAGGTTGTCGATGACCGAGTTCGGCGTGCCTTTGGTCTTCAGCTTGAGAATGAAACCGATCAGCGAGGCCAGCACCAGAATTGCGCCAATCCCGCCAAACAACATCAGGGTATATCGATCCATCAGACGTGCTCCGGGGCCAGTGCCAGCAGCGCGGCGCGGCTGCGTTCAAGGAAATGCTCTTTGCTTTCACCCTCTTCGATGCACAGCGGTGCGCCGAAACTGGTGGTGCACAACAGCGGCAGGGGCAGCACGCGACCCTTGGGCATGACGCGGTTGAGGTTGGCGATCCACACCGGAATCACCTCGACCTCGGGGTGGCTCTTCATCAAGTGATAGATCCCGCTCTTGAACGGCAGCAAGCCTTCGTCGGGGTTGCGCGTGCCTTCCGGAAAGATGATCAGCGAGTCGCCGTTTTCCAGGGCTTCGAGCATCGGCTGCAGCGGATTGTAGGACGGGTCCTTGCGCTCGCGATCCACCAGCACACCGTTGAACACCCGGTTGATGATGTAACGGCGCACCGGGCTCTTTTGCCAATAATCGGAACCCGCCACGGGCCGGGTGAGCTTGCGCAGCGCCGGCGGCAGTGAGGCCCAGAGCAGCACGAAATCACCGTGGCTGCTGTGGTTGGCGAAATAGATCCGCTGCACCGGCTGCGGCGCGCTGCCGAGCCACAGGCTGCGGGCGCCCGTGACCATGCGGGCCGCGGAGGTGATGAGGTTGGCAACGACGGGTTCGAGCATGAGGATTCCTTATCCTGAAAAAGCTAACCAAGGGCTGGCCAGGATGAAGCCCAGCGTCAAGACAATTTGTGCGGCCAATAACAGCGACTGCCTGCGCAGCAACCGCAAGGCGCCGTGGCTGCGTTCGCTCCAGGGGCGACCACCGCGTGTAGCCGGTTGCAGCCCAAGGACATTGAGGGCCTGGTCCAGGGCTTGGGTGCGTTCGGCCAATGGCTGGATACCGTCGGCCACGCGCTGGAACAGATCGGCATCGAACGCTACGCGCAATGCCCAGTATTTTTGCAACACGCCGAGGCTGAACAGCGTGACGCTGAACAGCAGCAACCAGGGATCGACGCTGCCCACCAGCCATTGCCCCAACCCCAGCAGCGCCGCCAGCAGAGTCAGCCCGGTGGAAAACCGGTCCAGCGAATGGCCTCGACGCAGCAGGCTCGCCACGGCGTGCAGTTGCATATCACTGCTCATGGCGATGGCCTTTGCGCAGTGGCTCCAGCGCCTGACGGTGCGCTTGATGCAAAACGATATGGGGGCGGACGCGCTGGAGCTGCACAATCGCGGCATCGACACTGGCCGCCCGGCCACTGTGCAACAGCCAGGCGATCACGGCGGTGGCGCTGCGCGAATAGCCCAAGGCGCAACAGACCAGCACCGGCCCTTGCTGACGCAATTGTTCAACGGCCCGCGCGGCCTCCAGGCATTGCTCGCTGGTCGGTGCCGTGAGATCGAGCACCGGCAGCGATCGATAGGCAATCCCGGTGCTGTCCATGGACATTTCGGCACAGAGGTCGAGCACCCCGGTAAACGCACTGTCCTTCAACTCCAGCGGCGTGGGAATACGTCCCAGCCAGACGTTGTCGGTCACGTGATCCGGCTGCGGATGCTTGCGTGTCCACCAGCGGGAGTTGATCCAGGCGGCGGCGAGATACGGCGCCAACAACCAGCGCACCGCCGGGCTCAGCTGACCATCGGCCCGCTTCTGGAAGCCGCCGGCATCGAACAGCAGATAATTGAGCGCCACGAACAAGACCGCCACCGCCGGCCAGATCAGCCAGAGCCACGCGCCGCCGAAGGCAAACGCCGGGATGAACAACGCCGCCGCACCCACGCCATAGCGCAGGGCCAATTGCAGACGGCTGCGGTTAGACGTCAGCCGAGCACTTTGCAGTGGGCTCGGCCGGTCCAGCGGCCACAACCAGACACACAACCAGCCGGCCAATGCGCCGGTCGGTACGTCGACAAAGTGATGCTGGTAGGTGGTCAGTACCGACACGCCGATCAGCGCGAACCAACCGTGCATCAACCAGCGCCATACGCCCCGCAAGTGTCGCTCATAGCAGACCCAGAGAATCACCAGCAGCGCGATATGCAACGACGGCGCCTGGTTGAACGGTTTGTCGAAGCCTGCGAGCACATCGAACAGCCAACCAAACACCCCATCCATCTCCGGTCGGGGGAAGGTGAAGCGCAACGGCCAGATCAGAAAGCAACTGACCGCAATGGCCTGGGCCGTGAGCAGGCGCAAGGCGTGGCGCTTGAGTTCCGCACGGCTGGTGGGTAGCAACAGCGACAGGCCGTAAAGCAGGTCGATCGACCAGTACGGCACGATGGTCCAGGCCATGAACGGCATGTGGCTTTCCCAGCCGAACACCAGACTGCCGACGTCGTTGCGCTGGGAGGTCACCCAGGTGGCGAAACCGTAGGTGCTGAAGAACAGCGGCGCGAGCAACAGCAGCCAACACACCGCCGGTTTCAGCAGGGCAGGTTCGCGTGGCGGTGCGATGACGGCGCTCATCACTGCACGCGCTGCGCCAGCGAAACGCTGAAAATGCCCCACTCATCGACCCGCAGGGTGATCTTGCGGAAGCCCGCCGCCTCGACCAGTTGATCCATCTCGGCCTGGCTGCGCCGACGCATTACCCAGGCCTGGCCGGCGCGGTGGCTGGTGAGGGCGCGGGCGATCAGTTCCAGTTGCGGGTGCCATGGCTGGCCGGTGTAGACCAGGTAACCGCCGGGCTCCACCGCTTCGGCCAGGCCGGCGAGCGAGCCGCCGACCATCTGGTTATCGGCAAACAATTCGTACAGGCCGGACACCACGGCGAGGGTCGGCTTGGGCTCCAGCGCCGCGAGGTCCTGGCGGTCAAAGGCGTCGCCTTTGACGAACCGGGCGATGTCCCCCAGGCCCTTTTCGACGATCAACGCGCTGCCGTCGCGCACGTTGATATCGCTGTAGTCGCGCAGCAGGATCGACTCCGGCAACGGGCTGACGCCTTGCAGTGCCTCGAGAATGTAGCGGCCATGACCGGCGGCGATGTCGACGATGCGCACCTCGCGGTTCTCTTCGCGCAACTTGCCCATCGCCAGGCGCAGCAATTCCTCGACGTTCAGTTTGCGCTGGCGAATGCCGCGCCAGCCGATGGAGTTCAGGTAGTTCTGGTCGATCATCTTGCCAACCGGCGAGGTGCCGGTGGGGCGGTTGCGGTAGACGTAATCCAGGGTGCTGCCGGAATCGAAGCCGGTGTCGAAACCCAACTTCACCCCGGCCGACAGCTTGCTGCCGAAGCGCATGCTGGCGCGGGTCATGCGCCAGTACAGGTCGCGCAATGAATTGTGGGGCAGGGGTGTTGCCAGGGCTTCGGACTCGGCGCAGGTCGCGCCCAGGCGATCGGCGTCCAGCAGGGACGGGCGGTCCAGCGGACGGGCGAAATTCTGCAGGATGAAACGGCGTGCACTGGCGACGGCCGGCGCACGGTTCTTCTCACCCAGGGTGTCGTGGAAGAACCCCGGCAGAATGTGTTTTTCCTTGTGCAGGCTGCCCAGCCGCTCGAAGAACTGTTCCTGGGGTTTGCGATGCACCACAAAGTCGGAACCGGAGATCAACAGCTGCGTCGGCACCTGGATCGCCTGGGCGTCGGCGACCACGCGGTCAGCGGCTTCGTACAGGCCCAGTAGCACGTTCACCGAAATCGCCTTGGTGATCAGCGGGTCGCTGTCATAGGACGCCACCCGTTCCGGGTCATGGCTGAGGAACTTGGCCTTGACGTAGCTGTTGACGAAGAAGTTGCCGCGAAACTTGCGCATCAGCGCCAGGCCCGGGCGGGCGAACGGCACGTACAGCTTGACCTTGAACGCCGGCGACGCCAGCACCAGCGAGCGAATGCGCGGTGCGTAATCGTGGACCCAGGTGGACGCAATCACCGCGCCGACGCTTTGTGCCACCACGGCGATGTTCTGCTCGTCGATCTGATGCGTCACGCCGATGTGGTCGCAGAAGGTCTGCACGTCCCGCGCACTTGTGGCGAAACTCGGGCTGTCACCGCGTTCACCGGGAGACTGGCCATGGCCGCGGGCGTCCCAGGCAAAAAAGTCGAAGCCGGGCAGGTCAAGCTCATCCACCAGATGCGCAATGCGTCCGGAGTGCTCATGACCTCGGTGAAACAGCAGCACGGCCTTGCGGGGTTCGCCCGGGTCCGCGGCCACGGCCGGCCAGTGCCGGTAGAACAATTCCACGCCGTCGTGGGTGGAGAATGTCCGGTCTTGAGCTTCGCGCATTGCGACTTCCTTATGCTGAGGGAGCGTTTTCCTTCACTTGGCCCAGGCCCTGACGGACCCGGTTGACCAAGGTATAAACCAGCAGGGCGGCAACCACCGCCATCACACCATCGACCCAAAGCGCCCCGAACCAACCCAAGGCAATACCGGTCGCCAACACGCCACATACAAAGGCCCGGTCACTCTTGCCCATGGGGCCGTCATAGCGCCGCGAAGCCCCGACCATCGCCCCCAGCACACCTGCGTATTCGCTGAACAACGCCAACAGCGTGACCAACAACACGAGCAACAGACTGGCATCGGGAATCAGGGCAAAGGGAAGGATCAGGGCCGCGTCGGCGATGATATCGCATAGCTCATTCAGGTAGGCACCCAGATGCGATTGCTGCCCGAATTCCCGCGCCAGCATGCCGTCCACGGCATTCAAGGCCATGCGCAGGATCATCCAGACCGGCACCAGCACAAACACCCACGGGTGACTGGCAAACCAAGCGATCACCGCACCCACCAGCACGGAAATGAGGCCTGCGAGCAAGGTGACCTGGTTGGCGGTGACCCCCTTGTCGTAGAGCCGTTGCACGGTAGGGCGCAGCAGATTCTGGAAGGCGGGTTTGAGTTGGTAGATGGAGGGCATCGGGGCGGGATCTCGGGCCGGTTGCGGGCATAAAGGATTCAGCAGCGAGATTACGATAGGTTGAGGGGTTGCTGGTGGTTATTTGTTGGGAATGAGCTTCGGTCTACATCTCGCGCTGAATCAGCCTGGGATGGAAACACCATTCAAATGTGGAAGCGGGCCCGCTCGCGACAGCGGTGTGCCAGTCATCGCTGATGCGGGCTGTGCCGACGCCATCGCGAGCAGGCTCGCTCCCACATGGACTTGCGGATTTCCTGAGTCTCTAGCCCCGGCACTGATCCCCTGTGGGAGCAAAGCTTGCTCGCGATGGCATCGTGACCGGATTTAGCGAATCGCCCTACATCCAATACCTCCTTCCCTGACTTATTTCTCCAGCCCGCCCCGGCAAAGTCTCGCGTCCGTCCCATGTACCGCGAGATCCCTGCATGTTTGCCCCCGACAAACTCCTGGCCCTGAACAACGCCATCGGCTCGCTGGTGGTGGCGGCCATGGATCCCGATCAGCCCGATGCGGCAACGGTACTGGCGGATTTTCGCAACTGCCTGAACGACTACGACAGTTGGGCGCAGAGCTTCTGGACCGGTTGGGCGCTGGACATCGAACAGGTCTTCAAGGTCGGCAACGAGGTAGCCCTCGCGGCGCCGAAAAACCTCGATGAGCCCTTTATTACCACCATGGCGACATGTCCGGCGAGCGGCCCGCTGACGCTGGTGCACATGTTCCAGGCGGCGCGCTTCGTGCCGATCGGCAACACGCCGGTGATGCTGGAGCCGGTCATCGACGGTGAACCGGGGAAGGAAACCTTCGGCGAGCCGGTCCATCACACCATCGGCCCCAGCGGCATCCTGGAAATTCCCAAATGCTGGCGGGGGCGCCGCTATCGCATCACCTTCTTTCCTAATGTCACCAAGGATCACGTCAAGGCGCTGTACGCGTCTTATCAGGGGGTGATTGGCGAGCTTGAGGGTTGGCTGAAAGAGGAGTGGGAAACCCAGTTTCAACCGCTCTGGGCGGAGTTTTCCGACGCCGGGTTTCGCGAACGCTACAACCTGTTGCAGCAAGCCGACTGGCGCGGCCTCGATAACGCCCTGCAGGCACTGTGGGATGACGTCAAGCAGGTCTTCGAACTGCTGGCGGATTTGCAAGCCAACAGCGAGAAGCTGCTGGAGTACCTGACCCAGGCCGAACTCGACCAGTTGCTCAAGGCTTCATCCGAAGCGATTGCCAAAGGCCTGATGGTGCTGAGCGACGAGCCGTTGCTCTTCGTACACATGGCTGCATTCGCCAGTTGGCTGCGGATGCTGCCGCCCCAGTACCTGGCCGAAGTCGTCGGGCAGATACGGGCCTCGGTGCTGATCAATTTCCTGCTGATCCGCTTGACCGGCGCCCTCGGCCTGGGTGTGCGCATGAGTGGCAAGGTGCTGGACCAACTCCAGTCCGGGCGAGCACGGGATTGGTTACGGGCGTCGAGTCAACGGCTGGGCCAATTCGCCCCTGACCGGCTCAACCAGCATGCCGATGTGTTGAAACCGCTGGTGGTCAGCGCCCAGGGCGCGTCATTGAAACTGACCCCTGTCCGCCCGTTGCAGATTACTCCTGAGCATGGGCCGTCGTTGTCAGTCAGCAATCCCGCCGCCGTGGCGCGGGAAAAATCCAAAAGTGCTACCCGGCTGAGCAAGTACGAACCCCACGACGACGTCCCCGCCCAATCGAAAAACCCCAACGGTGACAGCGCCGACAGCGCGGCCCTGACCCGCACCGACGGCTGCCCGGTGTCGATGGTCACCGGCGAAGAACTGCTGACCCTGGAAGACGGCCGGCTCGATGGCCGGCTGCCGTTCGTC
>NZ_NOIN01000019.1 GCF_014596565.1 Pseudomonas sp. PSB18
TGCCGTCGCTGAGGTTTTTCTCCTGCACCGTCAGCTCGCCGCCCTCGGTGTCCAGGCCGGTGATGATCACCGGATCGTCGTTGTTGTGCACTTGCAGCACCAGGTTCGCAGTGCTGGTGTCACCGTCCGCATCGGTCAGGGTGTAGGTAAAGGTCTCAGTACCGTCACCGCCACCGTGCAGACCTTTGAAATCGGTGTCGGCGGGGTTGAGGGTGTAGGTGTAGGAACCGTCGGCGTTGAGCACCAGAGTGCCGTAGGTGCCGGTGAACGTGCCCGGGGTGATGGGGCCGGAAGCGACGTGGTCTGCGCCTTCGCTGTCGTTGGTCAGCACACTGCCGGTCAGGGTCAGGTGGGTTTCCGAGGCAGTGCCGGCGTTGCTGTCGTCCACCGCATGGGGCAAGTCATCGACGATGTTCACATCGAGATTGCCAGTTGCCGTAGTGCCGTTGTCATCCGTGGCGACGACGGTGAACTGCTCGCTGAGGCTGTTGGCACCGTTGGCGTTCGGGTGGGCTTCGTTGTCCAGCAGGGTGTAGCTGTAGCTGACTACCCCGGTGGCCGCGTTGAAGCCGGTGATGGTCAGGGTGTTGCCCAACGCCGTGGTGATGGACTGTGGAAAACCTGCCGCCACGCCGCCGCTGACGACACTGATGCCTCCGACGCTCAGGGTTTGCACGCCGTCCAGCGCGGTCACGGTAAAGGTGCCGTTTTGGGTCAATGCCGGCGCATCGGGACTGCTGCCGTCGCTGAGGTTTTTCTCCTGCACCGTCAGCTCGCCACCCTCGGTGTTCAGGCCGGTGATGATCACCGGATCGTCGTTGTTGTGCACTTGCAGCACCAGGTTCGCAGTGCTGGTATCGCCATCCGCATCGGTCAGGGTATAGGTGAAGGTTTCGGTACCGCTTCCCCCGCCGTGCAGCGCCACGAATTGCGGGTCGCTAGTGTCCAGGGTGTAGGTGTATGTACCGTTGGGGTTGAGCACCAGGGTGCCGTAGGTTCCGGTGAACGTCCCGCCGATGATCGGCCCGCTGTCGGGACCGGTGGGTATGCGGTCGGCACCCTGGTGGTCGTTGGGCAATACGCTGCCGGTGAGGGTGACCAGGGTTTCCGAGGCGGTGCTGGCGTTGTTGTCGTCGATCGCCTGGGGCACGTCGTCGGTGATGTTGACGTCCAGAGTGCCGGTGGCGCTGTCGCCGTCAGTGTCCACGGCCACGACCGGGAACTGCTCGGTGAGGGTGTTGGCACCGTCGCCGGTTGGATGGATTTCATTGTCGAGCAGGGTGTAGGTGTAGCTGACCACGCCGGTGGCGGGGTTGTACCCGGTGATGGTCAGGGTGTTGCCCAGCGCGGTGGTGATGGCCTGAGGGAAACCTGCGGGGACGCCACCGGCTATCACGCTGATGCCGCCGATGCTCAGGCTGCTCAGCCCGTCAGGTGCGTTCACGGTAAAAGTGCCGCTTTGTACCAACGCACCCGGATTGCTGGCTGAGCCGTCGGGCAAGTTAGCCTCGTTTGCGGTCAGTTCGCCACCTTCCACGCTCAGCCCGTCGAGGGTCACGGGATTGTCTGGGGGTTCAGGGGTCACCGGTGGCACGGCTTCATTGTTGCCGTTGTCATTCCCATCGCCAGCCAGGCGTATCAGCGGAAATTCGGGAATTCCATTGAACCCGGCTGTAGGAAAGCCGATCTGCGGTGCAACGGCCCCGCCCACCTCTTCCAGCAGAACGAAGCTGTGCCCCCCGCCCAAAGCACCGGGCGCGTTACCGGCACCGGGGCCGGCGGCCGTGGCTTCGCCGGTCTGGGTCGGGTCGGCACCGGCGGCGATGGCTTGCTGCAGTTTCTGCACATCGGTCAGTTGCCCGGTGGTCGGAGTCACCTCTTCAGGCGCCTCGACATGGGGGACCTGATGGGCGAGCAACTGCGTGGAGAGTGTCAGGTTGCTTTCACGGCCCAGGGTCAGGTCCTGGCCGTTCGCAAGATGTACGGCCACCGCCCCTTCGGCACCGGTGATCAGGTGCTCGCCGGCATACAGCCGATCCCCTTCGACCAGAGGTCGCCGCTGGCCTGCGGCCGTCTCTGCGAAAACCTGCCCCACGATCTTGCTGACGGTACCGATGAGCGCTGCCATGTGCATTCCTCCGTTGCCAACCGCGGTCGGCACCTGTTTTAGGTGAAGAAATTCGTGCTCGGGGCGGCCAAGAAATCTGGAAAATCTGCCAGCTTTCGCAGGTTTCAGAAGCGCTAGCTCTTTGCCACAATGACAAAAAACCGTCGCTTAAACGCCTGCTCGTTCTGCCCTGTCAGCACCTCTTCACATTGTTTCAAAATTCCAATGGAACTTTTATTTGACGTCTAAAAGTCGTCAGAGCCCGCATTTTAAAAGGCTTACCCCCAAAACAATGTGCCGCTTTTTTCCGGGTTCATAAGTTTTTTTCGACATAAGCCTTATGAGAAATTCTTCTTAGGTTTCCCCCAGGATGTTCTTAGCTGTGTTGTTACAAGGTTGAAACGGTTTTGATCTTAAATACGTCAATATTCTGGCGACACAGAAGCACAACAGACCTCAGGAGATGCACCCCATGCGCGTTTTATCCCCTCTTTGCAGCGCCGTTCTGCTGGCCATGGCCTGCACTTCTGCTGCGCAGGCCATGTCGCTGACCGAAGCGATCCAGAGCACCATCGCGACTCACCCTGAACTGGCGCAACGAGTGGACAGCCGTCTGTCGGCCAATGAAGACGTCAAGGTCGCCAGAGGGGGCTTCTTTCCGTCAGTGGATTTGAATGCCGGCTACGGCCGTGGCTACAGTGACAACCCCAACACCCGCGCTCTGGGTAATCACAACACCAATACCCTGACCTATACCCAGTCGGAGCTGCGCCTGCGGCAGATGCTCTTTGACGGGTTCAACACCAGCAATGAGGTGGAGCGCACCAAGGGCGTCGTCAATTCCCGTGCCTATTACGCACAAGGCACCGCCCAGGACCTGGCCCTGCGCACCATTGAGGTCTACCTCGAAGTGCTCAAGCGTCGCGAACTGGTGACCCTGGCCAAGAACAACCTGCAGGCACACCTGCGGGTCAACGACCAGATCGGCCTGCGCACCCAGCGCGGGGTGGGCAGCACCGCCGACTCCGATCAGTCCAATGCCCGTCGGGCCCTGGCGGAAAACAACTACGACACCGCCCAGGTCGACCTGGCCGACGCTGAGGCGAACTTCTACAGCGTGGTCGGGCGCATGCCCGATGAGCTGGAAGCACCGCCGTCGACCAAGGGGGAAATGCCCGCCGACCTGCGCGAAGCCCAGCAGAGCATGGTGGACAACCACCCGTATCTGAAATCGGCCCAGGCCGACGTGCAGTCCGCCGAGAGCCAATATGAAGTGGCCAAATCACCGTTCTACCCGCGCTTCGACGCCGAGGCCGCGGTGGGCGCCAATAACAACATCGGTGGCGAAGAAGGTCACGACAACAACTGGCGGGTCGGTGTGGTGATGAACTACAACCTGTTCCGCGGCGGCAGCGACAAGGCACGGTTGGCGTCCAACGCGCACCAGATCGACCAGGCCATGGACATCCGCAACAATGCCCTGCGCCAGCTCAACGAAGACACGCGCCTGGCCTGGAACGCGATGCTCAACGCTCGCAAACAGACCCCCACCGCCCGGGAATACGCCGACACCACCGCCCGCGTGCGCGCCGCCTACCAGGATCAGTTCGGCCTCGGCCAGCGGACCCTGCTCGACCTGCTCGACAGCGAAAACGAGCTGTACAACGCCAATCGTCGCTACACCGAAGTGCGCTACACCGAGGAATACTCGATGTACCGGGTGCTGGCGAACATGGGCCTGTTGTTGAGCAAACAACGGATCGTGCTGCCGGCCGACGCCATCGCCCAGACCGAAGTCAAGAGCGAAGCACGGCTGCCCGAATTGAAATAGCCCACTGGGAGCGATCAATGTGACCAGCATGGAACCCGCTATCCCCGGCGCCGATCCGCGCCTGAGCTTCGATGACCCTCTGCTGGATGGTCTGTTGATCCTCTGTAAACTCCATGGCGCGGCGGTCAGCCGCGCCAGCCTCAGCGCCGGGCTCCCAATGGCGCACCAACGACTGAGCCTGGACCTGCTGCCTCGTGCAACGGCCCGGGCCGGTTTGCAGGCACGGCTGCTGCGCCGTGGCCTGGCTGAGATTTCACCGCTCAATCTACCGGTGATGCTGATCCTGGCCGGTGGTCGTTGCGCGGTATTGCGACGTTGGCACGAGGATGGCCGGGCACTGATCCTGCCCTGCGAAGCCGATGGCGGCGAGCAATGGGTCAGCCGCGAGGAACTGACCGCCGATTACGCTGGCCAGGCACTGTTCGCCCGGCCACGCCATGAACTCGAAGACCTGCGCTCGCCCCTGGTGCCAAGGGTCGAGGCATGGTTTCGCGACACCTTGAAACTGTCCCGTTGGCTGTACAGCGACGCGATCCTGGCGAGCCTGCTCATCAACCTGCTGGGGCTGATGGTGCCGCTGTTCGTCATGCAGACCTACGACCGCGTGGTGCCGAACCAGGCCACGTCCACCCTGTGGGTGTTGGCCGTGGGGCTGTTGATCGGCACCGGCTTCGAGTTGGTGCTGCGGGTGGTGCGCGCCCACTTGCTGGACAGCGCCGGCAAGAAAACCGACGTGATTCTCTCCGCCACCCTGTTCGAACGCATCACCGGCATGGCGATGAAGGCCCGGCCGGTGACCATCGGCGGGTTCGCCCAGAGCATCCATGACTTTCAGGGCCTGCGGGAGTTTCTCACCGCCGTGACCCTCACCAGCCTGATCGACCTCCCTTTCGCCGTGTTGATGCTGCTGGTGATCGGCTTGCTGGGGGGCTGGCTGGTGGTCATTCCGGTGGTGGCGTTTCCGATCACGGTGATCTTCGCGATGATCATCCAGGTGCGCCTGCGCGACACCGTACAAAAAAGCCTGGCCCTGGGTGCCCAGCGCCAGGCCTTGCTGATCGAAACCCTCGGCGGCCTGGAGACCCTCAAGGCCTGCAGCGCGGAAAGCGAGCGCCAGCATCAATGGGAAAGCACCCACGGTGCCCTCACCCGCCTGGACAGCCACGCACGCAGCCTCTCGGCGCTGGCGACCAACGGCACCCTGTTCCTGCAACAACTGGCCGGCATGACCACCATTGTCGCCGGGGTCTACAGCATCATCGCCGGCAACCTCAGCGTCGGCGCACTGGTGGCGTCCTATATGCTGGGCAGCCGGGTCCTGGCGCCGCTGGGGCAGATCGCCGGACTGATCACCCGTTACCAGCAGGCCCAGCTCACCATGCGCAGCACCGATGCCCTGATGGCGTTGCCCCAGGAACGCGATGCCAAGCAACGGCCCCTGGACCGCACCCAGTTGCAGGGCGCGCTGGATGTCCAAGGCGTGACATTCCACTACAACGACCAGAGCACACCGGCGCTGTCGAACGCGAGCTTTCATCTCAAGGCCGGCGAACGGGTCGGGATCATCGGACGCAGTGGCTCGGGCAAAAGCACCCTGGCGCGCCTGGTGATGGGTTTTTATGAACCGCAGGAAGGCCAGCTGTTGCTCGACGGCCTGGACCTGCGGCAACTGGACGTCGCCGACCTGCGCCAACAGATCGGCTATGTCGCCCATGACCTGCCGCTGCTGGCCGGTAGCCTGCGCGATAACCTGACCCTCGGTGCCCGCTACATCAGCGATGCACGCATGCTTGAAGTGGCGGAACTGACCGGTGTCAGCGAACTGGCCCGCCAGCACCCCCAGGGCTTCGACCGCCCGGTGGGCGAACGCGGCCAACTGCTCTCCGGTGGCCAGCGCCAGGCCGTGCTGCTGGCCCGGGCCCTGTTGCTCGACCCACCGATCCTGCTGTTGGACGAACCTACCAGCGCCATGGACAACAGCAGCGAAGACACCTTGCGACAAAAGCTTCACACCCACATCCAGGGCAAGACCTTGCTACTGGTCACGCACCGCACCTCGATGCTGAGCCTGGTGGATCGCCTGGTGGTGCTGGACAACGGCCGGATCGTCGCGGATGGGCCGAAGGAAGTGGTGATCGATGCGCTGCGCAAAGGGCGGGTGGGCTCCGGAACGGCCTAGCGAGCACCACCGAACCCTGTGGCGAGGGGATTTAGCGAAACGTCGCACCGCCCCGCTGGGCTGCAAAGCGGCCCCAAAACAGTCAACTCAATCTGCCTGATATACCGAGGTGTCAGGTTTTAGGGCCGCTTCGCAGCCCAGCGGGGATAAATCCCCTCGCCACAAAAACCGTGCCCAGCATTACTTCACTTAACCGACGGGTATCCCCATGTCTGCCCAAACATCCGATCCAGCCACCCGAAGCTACTTCGGCAGTTTCAGCAAAAGTGCCGAAAGCGAGTTCATGCCGGAAACCGCCGGTGCGGCGCTGCAGGACTCACCCCGTCGATCCCGCGTCACCGTGTGGCTGGCCGCAGGGCTGATCGTCACCGCACTGGTCTGGGCGAAACTGGCAATCCTGCAAGAAGTCACCACCGGCGAGGGCAAGGCGATTCCCTCGAGCAAGGTTCAGGTGATCCAGAACCTGGAGGGCGGCATCGTCACCGAGATCTTTGTGCGCGAAGGCCAGATGGTGAACAAGGGCGACACCCTGCTGCGCCTGGACGATACGCGGTATCGGTCGAACAAGGGCGAGAGCGAGGCCGACCGCTATGCCTTGATGGCCCAGGTCCAGCGCCTGTCGGCGGAAGCCGAGGGACGACCATTCCAGGTATCGGCCGAGGTGACCGCCAAGGCTCCGCAAGTGGCCGAGGACGAGCGCTCGCTGTATGAGCAACGGCAACGACGCCTGGCCAGCGAACAGCGGACCCTGACCGAACAACTGCGACAAAAGACCCAGGAGCTGGCGGAGTTTCGCTCCAAGCAAGGCCAGTTCAGTTCCAGCCTGGCCCTGCTGCAAGAGGAAATGAACATGTCCGCGCCGCTGGTGAGCACCGGGGCGGTATCACCGGTGGAAATCCTGCGGCTCAAGCGCAGCGCGGTGGAGATCCGCGGCTCGCTCAACGCCACCACCCTGGCGATTCCCCGGGCTGAATCGGCCATTAACGAAATCAAGAGCAAGATCGACGAATCGGAACAGACGTTCCGCTCCGACGCGGCCAAGGAACTCAACGAGAAACGCACGGACCTGTCGAAGATCACCGCCTCGAGCATCGCCATCGACGACCGCGTGACCCGCACCACCGTGGTTTCACCGGTGCATGGGGTGATCAAGCAGCTCAAGGTCAACACCATCGGCGGCGTAGTGCAACCAGGCAGCGACATGGTGGAAATCGTGCCCATGGAGGACAACCTGCTGATCGAAGCCAAAGTCCGCCCGCAAGACGTTGCTTTCCTGAATCCGGGCCAGAAAGCCATGGTCAAGTTCAGCGCCTATGACTACACGATCTACGGCGGGCTCAGTGCCCGACTCGAACTGATCGGTGCCGACACCATCACCGACGACAAGGGCAACAGTTTCTACCTGATCCAGGTGCGTACCGATAAGAACCATCTGGGCGGCGACACCAAACCGCTGCTGATCATCCCGGGGATGGTGGCGACGGTGGACATTATTACCGGGGAGAAAAGTGTGCTGGATTACCTGCTCAAGCCGGTGTTGAAGGCGCGGACCGAGGCGATGCGCGAGCGGTAATGGCCTGATCGTTCCCACGCTCTGCGTGGGCATGCATCCTGTGACGCTCCGCGTCCTTGGGAGGACGCTGAGCGTCCCTGGCGGCATTCCCACGCGGAGCGTGGGAACGATCATCAGTGGGTGTGGTTACGCTGGTAAGTCTCCTCCCCCATCGCCGCAATCTGCCCCTCGATCAACGCCTCGAACGGCCTGAGCAACGGCTCGAAACTCATCGGCGCTTCCAGCACCTGCAACGCCTGGACAATCGCCTCCACCGTCGACAGCGCCCCAGGTCCTGGTGCCTTGCGTAGGCGGTAACGGGACACTCCGCCGTCGGCCAGCGTCACCCTCGGCAGCGCCGCCAGTAAAGGATTGAGGTGCAGCAACTTGCGCGCCTTGCGCCAGGTGCCGTCCGGCACGACCAATAGCAGTGGATCATCGGACGGCCCACAGGTCTGCAACGGCTGCGCGTCCTCGCCGGGAAACAGCAGGCAGGCCCGATACCCCGGTCGATCGAGCAACGCAGGCAGATCCTCGAACACTTCCCCCACGATCAACTCGGCATTGTTGAGCCCCAGCGCCGCCAACCGGGCGGTGTTCAAGGCGTGGTTCACTTCGCTGGGATGTTGCAACAGCAGGACCCGGGTGCGGCTGTCGAGGCTAGGGATCAGCGGGCACAGGCAATGGCTTTGCGGTCTGTGGCAGCGCGAGCAATGGATTCTGGACATCGTCACCTCAGGCCTGGTGGAGCTGCGCTTTAAGCAGGTCGCGGAAAGTCTGGATCAGCGGCTCGCGGCTGCGGCCCCGGCGCATGATCATCGAAAACGGCGCCTGATAACCGAACGTGGCCGGCAGCAGCACCCGCAAGTCGCCCCTGTCGACCCAGGCCTGGGCGTAATGCTCGGGTAAATAACCGACGTAGGCGCCAGACAAGACCAGGATCAGTTGCGCCTCCATGCTCTCCACCGTCGCAGCGCTGTGCTTGAAGCCGTGGCGGGCCAGCTCGGCCTGGCTCCAATAACCACGCCCGACCATCCGCTGTTGGGTGATGAGCTGTTCGGGAATGCGCCGTTCGTTGAACAGGGGGTGGCGGTTGCTGCAGTACAACCAGTGCTGCTCGCGGTACAGCGGCATGTAGACCAGCCCGCTCATGCGCGTGGAAAAAGCACCGATGGCCAGGTCCAGGCGGTTGTCCTGCACGCCGAGTTGCAGTTCGTAAGGGCTCATGACCGACAAGTGCAGGTGCACCGCCGGGTGCTCAAGGCTGTAGGCGCCAATGACTTCGGCGAACGGCAGGGCCTTGTCGCTGACGGTGGAATCGATCACCCCCAGGTTCAACGTGCCACGCAACTCACCCTTCAGCGCTGCGGCGTACTGCTCGAAACCTTCGAGCTCGCCCAACAGGCGCAGGGTTTCCTGATGGAACAACTCGCCCTTGCTGGTCAGGCTGAAACCGCCCCGACCGCGATGACACAGCACCAGGCCCAAGGCCGACTCGAGCTGGCTCATGTAGGTGCTGATGGCCGACGTCGAGAGGTTGAGTTCGTGCTGGGCATTGGCGAACCCCTGGTGCCGGACCACGCTGACGAAAATGCGCAGCAGTTTCAGGTCGGGTAGAGCGTTGGTCATGGGAGGGTTCCAGTACGGGCATGCGCTGCTTGCGAGTCTATCGCCCCGCTCCGCATTAGTTTAGAAAAATCTGAACTAAGTATTTGCCCCCAGCGATTCTTCGCGGCCAAGGCTTTTCGCAGAATCGGCCCCTGATAACTAAAACAAACGATGAGGCCCTACCTGTGGACAAGATTCTTCACCAACCACTGGGCGGCAACGAAATGCCGCGCTTCGGCGGCATCGCCACCATGATGCGACTTCCCCATGTGCCCACCGCCGCAGGCCTGGACGCTGCCTTCGTCGGCGTGCCGCTGGACATCGGCACCTCCCTGCGCGCCGGCACCCGCTTCGGGCCCCGGGAGATCCGCGCCGAATCCGTGATGATCCGCCCCTACAACATGGCCACCGGTGCCGCACCGTTCGACTCGCTGTCGGTCGCCGACATCGGTGACGTGGCGATCAACACCTTCAACCTGCTGGACGCCGTGCGGATCATCGAGGAGTCGTACCACAAGATCCTCGAACACAATGTCATCCCGCTGACCCTGGGCGGCGACCACACCATCACCCTGCCGATCCTGCGGGCCATCCACAAGAAACACGGCAAGGTCGGCCTGGTGCACATCGACGCCCATGCCGATGTGAACGACCACATGTTCGGCGAGAAAATCGCCCACGGCACCACCTTCCGCCGCGCCGTCGAAGAAGGCTTGCTCGATTGCGACCGCGTGGTGCAGATCGGCCTGCGGGCGCAGGGCTACACCGCCGATGACTTCAACTGGAGCCGCCGCCAGGGCTTTCGCGTGGTCCAGGCCGAAGAGTGCTGGCACCATTCCCTGGCACCGCTGATGGCCGAAGTCCGGGAGAAAGTCGGCGGCGGCCCGGTGTATCTGAGCTTCGACATCGATGGGATCGACCCGGCCTGGGCCCCCGGCACCGGCACCCCGGAAATCGGCGGCCTGACCACCATCCAGGCCATCGAAATCGTGCGCGGCTGCCAAGGTCTCGATCTGGTCGGTTGCGATCTGGTGGAAGTCTCGCCACCGTACGACACCACCGGCAACACCTCGCTGCTGGGCGCCAACCTGCTGTACGAGATGCTCTGCGTACTGCCCGGCGTGGCCCATCGCTGAGGCGCCGTCATGAACGAACGGGATCAAGTACTCAAGGCCGCCGCTGAACTGGTGTCGGCCTTCGCTCGCAACGATCGTGACGCCTATTTCGGCGCATTCACCGTTGACGCGAGCTTCGTGTTCCACACCCTCGAACAGCCCCTGTTGTCTCGCGATGCCTATCAGGTGTTGTGGGACCGCTGGCGGTCCGAGGAGGGTTTCGAGGTGCTCTCGTGCACCTCGACCAACGCCTTCGTCAGCCTGCAAGGGGACGTGGCGGTTTTCATCCATGACGTGGCCACCGAGCTGCGCATGCTAGGGGAGCGACACTTTAGCCAGGAGCGCGAGACCATTGTGTTTCGCCAAGAACAACAAGGCCTATGGCTGGCCTGTCACGAACATTTGTCCGCAATGCCGGAAGGGCTGCCAATCCCTTAGCAACAGGTGACGCCCGCACACGACGGGCGCGCCTTAATGACCGGAGCAGATCATGCATAACAATAACGACAACAGCCTTACGCAAATTGAAACCTTCGGGGTCGAACAGATCCCGGACCACGAACGAACCGCCGGCCCAAGCGACCTGTTTCGCCTGATCTTCGGCGGCGCCAACACCTTCGCCACTGCCGTGCTCGGCAGTTTTCCGGTGCTGTTCGGCCTTTCGTTCCAGGCAGGAGCCTGGGCGATCGTACTGGGCGTGCTGGTGGGTTCGATCATCCTCGCCCCCATGGGCCTGTTCGGCCCACTCAACGGGACCAACAACGCCGTGTCTTCCGGCGCCCACTTCGGCGTGCACGGGCGGATAGTCGGTTCGTTCCTGTCGCTGCTGACGGCCATCGCGTTCTTCTCGCTGTCCGTCTGGAGTTCGGGGGACGCGCTGATCGGTGGCGCCAAGCGCTTGATTGGTGTGCCAGAAACCGACCTGAGCCTGGGTTTGGCCTACGGCCTGTTCGCCCTGCTGGTACTGACGGTGTGCATCTATGGCTTCCGCTTCATGCTGTGGGTCAACCGGATCGCCGTGTGGGCCGCCAGCCTGCTGTTCCTGCTGGGCATCTTCGCCTTCGCACCGGCCTTCGACAGCCAGTTCGCCGGCACCGTCGGTCTCGGCCAACCGGGTTTCTGGGCAGCCTTCATCGGCGCGGCGCTGGTGGCCATGAGCAACCCGATTTCCTTCGGTGCGTTCCTCGGTGACTGGTCGCGCTACATCCCGCGCCACACGCCCAAGCGTCGCATCATGGCAGCGGTGATCGCCGCGCAACTGGCGACGCTGATTCCGTTCCTGTTCGGCCTCGCCACCGCCACCATCGTGGCGATCAAGGCACCGGACTACATCGCGGCGAATAACTACGTGGGCGGGCTGCTGGCGGTATCGCCGACCTGGTTCTTCCTGCCGGTGTGCCTGATTGCGGTGATCGGCGGCATGTCCACCGGCACCACGTCGCTGTATGGCACCGGGTTGGATATGTCCAGCGTGTTTCCCCGGGTGCTGTCGCGGGTCAAGGCGACGCTGTTGATCGGCGTGCTGTCGATTGCCTTCATCTTCATCGGGCGCTTCGCGGCGAACCTGGTGCAGAGCGTGTCGACCTTCGCCGTGCTGATCATCACCTGCACCACCCCGTGGATGGTGATCATGATCATCGGCCTGCTGGTGCGACGCGGTTTCTACTGCCCGGATGACCTGCAAGTGTTCACCCGGGGCGAAACCGGCGGCCGCTACTGGTTCAGCCACGGCTGGAACTGGCGTGGCCTGGGGGCGTGGATCCCCAGCGCGCTGGTCGGGCTGTGCTTCGTCAACCTGCCGGGGCAGTTCGTCGGCCCGCTGGGCGAACTGGCCGGCGGCATCGACATCAGCCTGCCGGTAACGCTGGGCCTGGCTTCGGTGGTGTACCTGGTGTTGCTCGGGGTGTTCCCGGAACCGAAGGCGGTGTATGGACCGGGGGATTCGCGTAGCAAGGGTTTGGAGCATCCCAATGAGCCGAGCGCCGAACCTGTGGCGAGGGGATTTATCCCCGCTGGAGCGCTAAGCGGTCCCAATCCCTGATACCTCGGTGCATCAGACAGACTTGAGTCGACTGTTCGGGGGCTGCTTCGCAGCCCAGCGGGGATAAATCCCCTCGCCACAAAAAGCATCACTCATCCCGACCTTCTTATAAAAAATACAATCGGAGACCCGCCACTATGGCTTTGGATTTAATCGTCGTTCTCATCTATGCCGCCGGCATGATCGCCCTCGGCTGGTACGGCATGCGCCGCGCCAAAACCCGTGACGACTACCTGGTCGCCGGGCGCAACCTCGGCCCGGGCTTCTACCTGGGCACCATGGCCGCCACCGTACTGGGCGGTGCGTCCACCATCGGCACCGTGCGCCTGGGCTATGTCCATGGGATTTCCGGGTTCTGGCTGTGCGGCGCCATCGGCCTGGGCATCGTCGGCCTGAGCCTGTTCCTGGCCAAGCCGTTGCTCAAGCTGAAGATCTATACCGTTACCCAGGTATTGGAGCGCCGCTACAACCCGGCCGCACGCCATGCCAGTGCATTGATCATGCTGGTTTATGCGCTGATGATCGGGGCCACGTCGACCATCGCCATTGGCACCGTCATGCAGGTGCTGTTCGGCCTGCCCTTCTGGGTCTCGATCCTGGTAGGCGGCGGCGTGGTGGTGCTGTATTCCACCATCGGCGGCATGTGGTCGCTGACCCTCACCGACATCGTGCAGTTCCTGATCATGACCGTCGGCCTGGTGTTCCTGCTGATGCCGATGTCCATCATGGACGCCGGCGGCTGGGATGCGATGGTGGCGAAACTACCGGCCAGTTACTTCGACCTCACCGCGATCGGCTGGGACACCATCATCACTTACTTCCTGATCTACTTCTTCGGCATCTTCATCGGTCAGGACATCTGGCAGCGGGTGTTCACCGCTCGCAGCGAAGGCGTGGCAAAAGTGGCTGGCACCGCTGCTGGTTTGTACTGCGTGCTGTACGGTCTGGCCGGGGCGCTGATCGGCATGGCGGCCAAGGTGCTGCTGCCGGACCTTGCCAACGTCAACAATGCCTTCGCCAGCATCGTCCAGACCAGCCTGCCCAGCGGCATACGCGGGCTGGTGGTCGCTGCCGCGCTGGCAGCGCTGATGTCCACCGCCGCGGCAGGCCTGCTCGCGGCCTCGACCACCGTCGTCCAGGACCTACTGCCCCGTCTGCGCCAAGGCCGCGAAAGCACCAGCGGCGACGCCCATGAAAACCGCATCGCGACCCTGTTGATGGGCGTGGTGGTGCTGGGCATCGCCCTGGTGGTCAGCGACGTGATCAGCGCCCTGACCCTGGCCTACAACCTGCTAGTGGGCGGCATGCTGATCCCGTTGATCGGTGCCATCTACTGGAAGCGCGCCACCACGGCGGGGGCGATCACCAGCATGTCCCTGGGCTTCCTGACCGCGCTGTTCTTCATGCTCAAGGATGGCCTGGACGCCAACACGCCGATCTACTACAGCCTGAGCGTAGCGTTGGTGAGTTTTGTGGTGGTGAGTCTGTTGTCGCCACGCTCGAATGTGGTGGCGAAGATGGTTTGATTATCGATAAACGACTGTGGGAGCGAGCCTGCTCGCGATGGCGGCGTATCAGCGACGGCTTATACTGCTGATACAACGCATTCGCGAGCAGGCTCGCTCCCACAAAAATGGCGCCAGAGGATAATCAGCGGCGACGCGGCTGGCGGCGGCGTTGCTCGTCATCGGTGCGGATCGGGATCGGCTGCATGGGCGGTTCGATCAGGCCGAGTGCGACACCCAAGTCGTGAAGCCAGTTCTGGATTTTCTCTTTCATCGTGGTGCCCCCTCAGGGTCATGCGAGCGGCAGATTTCTGTGGCCCCTTCGCGTTGATAATAGTCCGATGTGCTGCGCAATGCTCGTCTCTGTTTGCAATGATCTGTTACTGAATTGATCCAAATCCCACGTCCGTAGTTCAAGCCGATTGGGCCGTTGCCACGGGCCTCCGCGGCCAGGCCTGTTGCTGCAACTCGATCCAGGCATTCAGGTTGGCCCCGACCATGCCTTTGCGCCACATCAGCCAGGTCGTGGCGCTGGCGAACGGCTCGGCCAACGGATGCACCGCCACCCGCTCGCGGCCCGGCATGCTGGCCAGCATTGACTCGGACAACAACGCCACCCCGGACCCGGCAATCACGCACGCCAGCATCCCCTGGTAAGACTCGATCTCCATCGCCCGGCCCATGGTTGCATGGTCATGGGCAAACCAGGCTTCCAGGCGCATGCGGTACGAACAGCCCCGGCGGAAGGTGAACACCGAGCGACCCTGGACATCCAGCGCACTGCGCACCGGCGGATGATCGGCCTCGGTGATCACCACCAATCGCTCGTCGCACAACGGCACCCCGTCCAATCCCGCCAGCTCCAGCGGGCCATCCACCAGCGCCGCATCGAGCCGCCCGGTGAGCAAGCCCTCGAGCAATTCGCCGCTGGGCCCGGACTGCACTTGCAGGTTCACCGCCGGATACGCCCGGTGATAACTGGCCAGCAGGTCCGGCAGATGAATCGCCGCCGTGCTGTACATGGTGCCCAGCACAAATTCCCCGGCCGGTTGACCACCCTGCACGGCCGCATGGGCTTCATCGTGCAAGGCAAAGAGCTTGGCCGCGTAGTCCAACAGGACTTTTCCCGCAGGCGATAGCTGCAAGCGCTGACGCTCCCGCAGGAAAAGATCCACGCCCAATTGCTCTTCGAGCTGCTTGAGCCGGGTCGACAGGTTCGACGGTACCCGGTGCAGGCGCTCGGCGGCACGGGTGATGGACCCCTCCTCGGCCACGGCCTGGAAAATCCGTAACTGGCTGAACTCCACGACTTTCTCCAAAAAGGAACAAGTTACTCACTATTATTCATTTTTAATGAAAGTCAATCGGTTCTAGCCTGACGGTCATTCGCCTCACTGTGGAGAACGACCATGTCGCCCCTTGTTCGCCTGCTCGCCAGCTTCATCGCCTTGATGATGGCCATGGGCATCGGCCGCTTCGCCCTGACACCTCAGTTACCTCATCTCATCGGCGAAGGTCAGATCGACTTGACCGCCGCCGGTCTGATTGCCGCCGCCAACTACCTGGGTTATTTCCTTGGCGCACTGGACGCCATGTTCGCCCGTCGACCGGAACAGGTGCGTCGACGTTTGCTCGGCGGCCTCTGGCTGTGCGTGCTGCTGACCCTGGCGTCGTTCTGGGCCTGGGGTTTCTGGCCGCACCTTGCACTGCGCTTCGGCACGGGCGTGGCGAGTGCCTGGGTGTTGGTGATGATCACGGCCTTGAGCCAGCCCCTGGCAGCTGCGGCGGGACGGCCACGACTGGGCGCGCTGGTATTCGCCGGACCGGGGCTGGGGATTTTTCTTACAGGCTTGCTGGCCTTGGGCTCAAACCTGTTGGCCCAGACGTCGGCCACGCTGTGGCTGGTGTATGCCGGTGTGGCCCTGGCGATGCTGCTGGTGGTGCTGCCAATCCTGCCGCAACCCGCCGCAGCCGTGACCGTTGCACCGCCGGCCGGCTCATCGCCGAACCGTGACATTGCCCGGCTCGGCGTGGTGTACGCCTTGTACGGCGTGGGCTACATCATTCCCGCCACGTTCCTGTCGCAGATGGCCTCGGCGCAATTCCATGGTCAATGGCAGGCCGATCTGTTCTGGCCCTGCTTCGGCCTGGCCGCCGCCCTCGGTGTATTGCTGGTGAGCCTGCGCCGACCGACTCCAAACAGCACCGGCCGCTGGTTGATCGGCACGTTATGGCTGCAGGCCGCCGGAGTGTTCGCCTGCCTGCTGGGCAGCGGGCCGGGGCTGGCGCTGGGGGTCATCCTGTGTGGCACGCCGTTCCTGGCGTGCATGCAACTGGTGATGCTGCGCTCCCGGGAACTGGCCCCCCATGCCACCCAGCGCAACGCCGGGCTGTTGACCGCCTGCTTTGCCGTGGGCCAGCTCAGCGGGCCGTTGCTGGCGGCGCTGAGCAGCCACTTCAGCGGTGGCCTGCAACCGGCGCTGATCGTTGCCGGCTGCGGCCTGGTGCTGTCCGGTGGGTTGTTGCTACCGCGCCGGAGCGCGGTGAACCCTTGCGCCCAAACCGTCCTGCGTTGATCAGGCCTGGCCAACCGAGCTGAACGACGGGCTCGGTTGGGCGACCGGCTCACGCCGCGCCAGGGCAAAATACAACACCCCGCCGAGGAAGCAGCCGGTGAACCAGGCAAAGTTGGCCATTGGTTGCAGCAGCGGCGTGAAGGTGATCGCCACGCCCATCAGCGTCGCCGGGACCAGCGCCTTGACCGCCGTCCAGTTGATACCACCGCTGTAGTAATAACGCCCGCTCGGTCCATCATTGAACAGCGCATCGACGTCAATCGACTGCTGTTTGATCAGGTAGAAATCCACCAGCAGAATCCCGAACAACGGGCCGATGAAAGCGGCCAGCACGTCCAGGGTGTAATGAATCACTTCAGGATTGTTGAACAGGTTCCAGGGCGTGATGAAAATCGACGTCAGCGCAGCGATCATACCGCCGGCACGCCAGCTGATCTTGCTGGGGGCGACGTTGGCGAAGTCGAAGGCCGGCGAGACGAAGTTGGCGACAATATTGATGCCGACGGTGGCCGTCACGAAAGCGAAGGCCCCGAGCAACACCGCCACATCGTTGTCGATGCGCGCCACGGTGGCGATCGGGTCATGGAGCATTTCGCCGAACACCGGCAAGGTCCCGGAAACAATCACCACGGTGACCAGCGAGAACGCCAGGAAATTCACCGGTAGCCCCCAGAAATTACCCCGGCGCACGTCAGACATGCTCCGGCAGTAGCGACTGAAATCGCCGAAATTAAGGGTCGGTCCGGAAAAATACGACACCACCAGCGCCGTCGCCACGATCACCTGACCGAACGCCTGCCAGCCGGACAGGGATTTTTCCGCCAGCGTAAAGCTGATGTTGCTCCAACCGGCCTTCCACACAATCCAGCCGGCCAGCAGAAACATCACGGCATAGACCACTGGCCCCGCCCAGTCGATGAAACGGCGGATCGACTCCATGCCCGTCCAGAATACCAGCGCCTGGACGAACCACAGGCTGAGGAAACCAAACCAACCCAGGTAAGACAAACCGGCAAAATGCGGCGTCGCATACACGTCCATTGTGGGGAAGAACCGCAGCACCACGATGATCAGCGCACTGGACGCCAGGTATGTCTGAATGCCGTACCACGCGACGGCAATCAAGCCGCGAATCACCGCAGGGATGTTCGCCCCGAACACGCCGAACGCCAGCCGGCAGATCACCGGATACGGAACCGCCGCCTGCTGGCTCGGCTTGGCCACCAGGTTGGCGATCACCTGCACAATGCAAATCCCACCCAATAACGCGATCAACACCTGCCAACTCGCCAAGCCCAAGGCGAACAGACTGGCGGCGAACACATAGCCACCGACGCTGTGCACATCACTCATCCAGAACGCGAAAATGTTGTACCAATTCCATTTCTGCGGCAGCGGGCCCAGGTCTTCGTTAAAGAGACGGGGGCTGTAGCCGTTGGGCAATTGCTCGGACATCGCGGGGCTCCTTATGAGTACCGCCGTGCCCCCGAGACGACCTGCTCACCATACTGCGCACGGGAGCCGGCATGGTTTGTATACGAAGCGCTACGCAGAATGCGTGCCATGGGCGGGGGATGTTATACAAACCGCGGTGTACGGCAGTGCTGCAAGGCAGCCAAGAAGATAGATATGCCCACGAACAGGGCGCTAGTGCATGCTAAAGGTGCAGGATTTTGTATACAGCAAAGAATCCGTGGCGAGGGAGCTTGCTCCCGCTGGGCTGCGAAGCAGCCCCAAACCAAGTGTGCTCGGTCAAAACTGGCACACCGAGGTGGCATATCGAGGGGCCGCTTCGCGACCCAGCGGGCACGTACTGTCTGCCACAGGGCCAGAAAGCTCTGTGGTCAAATCAGCTCAACTCAATACGATCCGCATGAATGACAATCTGCCCATTCTTGTACAGCGCACCAATGGCTTTCTTGAAGTTGCCCTTGCTGACGCCAAACAGGCTGCTGATCAGCGCCGGATCGCTCTTGTCGCTGACCGGCAGGGTGCCATTGTTGTCGCGCAACTTGGCGAGGATCTTGGCATTCAGGCTGGTGGCGGCTTCCTGGCCCACCGGTTGCAGGCTCAGGCTGATCTTGCCGTCCCCTCGGACTTCCTTGATGTAACCTTTTTCCTGCTTGCCGGGGCGCAGGAACTTGAAGACTTCGTTCTTGTGGATAAGTCCCCAGTGGCGATTATTGATGATCGCCTTGAAGCCCATGTCGGTGGCCTCGGCAACCAGCAGATCCACTTCCTGCCCCGGCGTGTAGTTGGCCGGCGTCTTGTCCAGATAACGGTCCAGGCGCGCCGTGGCGGTGATGCGGCGGGTGTGCTTGTCGAGATAGACGTGCACCACGCAATAATCCCCGGCAGCCATCTGGCGCTTCTCTTCCGAGAACGGCAACAACAGATCCTTGGGCAGGCCCCAGTCGAGGAACACACCGATGCTGTTGACTTCAACCACTTTCAGGCTGGCGAACTCACCGACCTGGACCTTGGGTTTTTCCGTGGTCGCGATCAGTTTGTCGTCGCTGTCCAGGTAAATAAAAACATTGAGCCAATCTTCATCTTCGCTGGGAATATCCTTGGGGATATAACGATTGGGCAAAAGGATTTCACCGTCCGCACCACCGTCCAGATATAAACCGAAGTTCGTGTGTTTAACCACTTGCAAACTGTTGTAGCGCCCGACTAAAGCCATTTCCGAATACCCTCATTGCGTGGGCGGCATTCTACCCGGTTTTGCGGTGCGATTCGTGACCGAAGGGAAAGCGCCCGTCCCGACCTAGATTTTCCGGCGTTTTACCCGTGAAGCGGCCATTCGTCAGGCAGACGACGCTCGGTGCGGCCGATTCGCACAGACCGCCCGACGTTATATTTCCCCCTCGGTTGTTATTTAAAACAGTGGCTTAGGGCATTGAGTGCGGCTTAAATCCGCCAATTGTCCAGTCTCGTCCAGATCAATCAGCGGGATATCAGCCAAGCAAGGGTCATGTATTTCCTGTACGATGCCTGGCCCAATTAATTATCGACAGGTTAATGGCCGCCATGCGTGTAAAAGCATCCAACAGCAAAGCAAAGCCAGCTCCAGCCGTTGAAACCAGCGAATCGATCAACGATCAAATCGCTGCGTTCCTCAAGTCCGGCGGTGAAATCCAGCAAATCGCCAAAGGCGTCAGCGGCCAGACATTCGGCCCGTCCAAGCAGATCAGCCTGGGCAAAAAATAATCCCCGCGTCACCTGGTCCCAAAGCGCTTTGAGCTTCGAAGCGCTTGGACTGGAACCTTCCCCCGCCACATCCCACTCGTAAAAATCGACGAACGGCCTTCATCGCCGGGTATTCGCCGGTATGCTTGCACCTCTCTAGCTCAAGCGTTCTAGCTCAAGTGCTCCAGCTTGTCCTGCTCCTCGCTAATTCACGGAGTGAAGCATGCGTATCCCCATTGCCCTGCTGACCCTCAGCCTGTTGGCCTGTCCACCTGCTCACGGACAGATCTTCCAGCGTGAACTCGGCGACTTCGACCTCAAGCTCGGCACCAGCCCCAGCCGCAGCATGGCCCAGGGCCTCGTCACGCCTTCGAGCACCGGCTCGTTTCACGGTGGCCTGGACCTGAGCCACGACAGCGGTTGGTACTTTGGACAATGGTCACCCAGCGCCGGCCTGACGTCATCCGCCAATCTCGAGGTGGATTCCTACATGGGCTTCAAACAGCCCTTCGACCAAACCCTGGGCTACGAGGTCGGCCTGATCCACTACAGCTACCCCACCGTCGACACCCTCGACAGCCAGGAACTCTATGGCGGCCTGACCGTGCTCGGCAGCCGTTTCGGCGCGGCCCTGAGCAACGACCCAGACAAACAGAACAGCACGCTGTTCGCCGACCTGGGCGGTAACGTGCCGTTCGGCATCGGCGTCAGCGCCAAATACACCACCCATCAGCTAAACACGCCGGTTTCGGTCGAGAACGGCTACGTAGGCAGCTTCAGCGACTGGTCGTTGAAAATTTCCCGTCCGTGGCGCGGCCTCGACCTGGACCTGATCTACAGCGACTCCAGCCTCAGCGGCAGCAGCTGTTCGGCCTACTCCGGTCACAACAGCGAATGCGACGGCCTGCTGACCCTGAAGATGGCCCATCCGTTTTACTAAGGGTTACGTATTCAATCGGCTGAACTGCCGCGCGCCTGCCATGCTCAAACAGAACACCGATGGCTTCGCAAGGACTCGCTCATGTCGCGCTGGCTTACACGCACCGTCACGTTTATCGCCCTCCTGTTGTTGCTCACGGCCTGTACCCGCATTGGTCTGGCCTACCGCAACCTCGACCTGATCATCCCCTGGACCCTCAATGACTACCTGGAGATCAACGGCGAGCAAAAAGATTGGTTCGACGAACGTCTCAAGGAGCACCTGAGCTGGCACTGCACCACGCAGTTGCCCGGTTACCTCGATTGGCTGGACCGCTTGAAGACCATGGTCCAGACCGATCAGGTGACCGACGAAGCCCTGCAACAACGCACTCGGGAAGCCAAGGCCGCCATCGCCGAAACCGCTCGGGAAATCACCCCGTCAGCCATCGAGTTGCTGCAAGGCCTGAACGACGAACAGGTCGCCGACATGGACGCCGCGTTCATCAAGGATCAGCGCAAGCGCCAGCAGGAATACCTCAAGCCTTCGCTGCAACAGCAGATCCAGGAACGCAGCGAGCGAATGGAAAAACGCCTGAACGACTGGCTCGGCCCCCTCAACATCGCCCAACGTCAGCGCGTGGTGGCCTGGTCCACTGCCCTGGGCGACCAGAACCAGCAATGGATCGCCAACCGCGCCCACTGGCAAAACCAGTTCAGCGCCGCCGTGGCCCAGCGCCACGCCCCCGACTTTCCGAAACGCATTGAGCAACTGCTGGTCAACCGCGAAAGCCTATGGACCCCGGCCTACCGCGAGGCCTACAACAACACCGAAGCCCAGGCCCGCAGCCTGCTGATCGACCTGATGGCCGATAGCACCCCGCCCCAGCGCGAACGGTTGCTGAAGAAAATCGATGGGGTGAAGAAGGATTTCAGTGATTTGAAGTGCCTGAAAGCGGCAAGAAGCTGAACGAACAAGCTCTCAAAAACACTGAGAACCCCTGTGGGAGCGAGCCTGCTCGCGATAGCGGAGTGTCATCCTGCATACATGGCGACTGACACACCGCCATCGCGAGCAGGCTCGCTCCCACAAATGTTGTGTACAACCCTCAGGCAATCTGCGCCTTCGAAGCCAAGTCATCAAAGGTAAACTCATCCAGCGCATCCTCCTGCTCATCCAACACCTGACGCGGATGATCATTACCAGGAATGCTGCTGTCGATCAGGCTCAACAAGCGCGAACCCCGTACCGTCAGCACGAAATTCTCGCCATTGCCGCCCTCTTCCTCCGGCCGAGGCGCAATGAAGCCACGCTCCAGCAGCAACTTCTCATACTCCCCGGCGACCGCCTTCAGATGATCGAGGTTCTCTATCTCCTCGCCTGCGGCCGCCTTCGCCGCCGCGTACTGCTCCGCATAAGGCCGAGGGGTAAAACTGTGGCCGGCGCCGTTCTGCACTTCGTGCAACAACCGTTCGATCAAGTCCCAATTATAAGTCGTCATCCTGGTCCATCCTCCAAAGAGTGAGATGTCTACTTAAGTTGTGACCGAGGCGCCACGCCACCGTTCAGCCAGGCTTCCAGGCGAACCTTCTGGCCAACCGACCAACGGTCTGTCGAATTCATCCAGGGCCAGACGACCACTGGTTGAAACGCCCTGCCTCCAGGAGAAATCACCATGAACGTAGAGAATCATCCAGTCGTCTCGCGGGAAGAATGGCTCAAGGCCCGCCAACAACACCTGGCCCACGAAAAAGCCTTCACCCGCGAACGGGACAAACTCAGCGCCGAACGCCGCGCCCTGCCCTGGGTCAAGATCGACAAGCCCTACCGCTTCCAGGGGCCTGACGGCGAACTCAGCCTGGCCGACCTGTTCGGCGGCCGCAGCCAACTGATCGTCTACCACTTCATGTTCGGCCCCGGCTGGACTGAAGGCTGCCAAGGCTGCTCCTTCCTCTCCGACCACATCGACGGCGTCAACCAACATCTGGCCCACCACGATGTGGCGGTGGTCGCCGTCTCCCGTGCCCCGTTCGCCGAATTCCAACCGTTCAAACGCCGCATGGGCTGGGCCTTCGACTGGGTCTCCTCAAACGGTTGCGACTTCAACTACGACTTCGGCGTCAGCTTCAAAGCCGAAGACACCGCCGCCGGAACGGCCACCTACAACTACGAAAAAACCGACACTGCCGAAGGCGAACTCCCCGGCCTGAGCGTCTTCTATCGCAACGAAGCCGGCGAGATCTTTCACACCTACTCAACCTATGCGCGAGGTCTGGACATGCTGGTCGGCACCTACCAATACCTCGACCTGGCGCCCAAGGGGCGTAATGAGGACGAGATCATGGACTGGGTACGGCATCACGATAAGTACGAGGATGCGAAGCCTCATAGTTGCTGCCACGGTTGATGCGAAGACTCATCTAACCTCAGTCGAGCAAAGCCCCCTGTGACGAGGGGCTTGCTCCTGCTCGGCCGAACAGCAAACGCGCGGTCACCCGTTTCGCATTGGCTAACCAGATCAGAGGCTAGGTGTACTCGCAACAGGAACGCGCTGTTGAGGCTGCGTGGTGTCATAGACATGCAGTTCACAGCCCTGACCCACAAACTGAAACTCCGCCAGATAAACCTTACCTTTCTCCGGCGTGAACGTGGTGTTGATCGGACCACAGCGGTAGCCACGGTTGATACTCTCACCACTGGCGTAACCTGATACCTCGAATGGCTGATCGGGATCAGCTTGTACTTCCAATTGAGGGAAGTGCTTCAAAGTCGCGCTGTGAGTCGCTTCGTTAAGCTTGGCGATCCAGCCGAACACTTTGCCACGACCGGAATCCACTACGATGCCCTGCACATCCAGGCGCTGGTCAGGATCCGTTGCACGCCTGATCGAAAACTCTACCGGGACGACGTTGCCGGTCGCTTTCATGATGACCTTGGCGTGCTGGGCGTCGGCGGTCACTTTGTTTTGCTGGAGTTGGATACCGTTGTTGAGCAGGGTTGGGGAAGAGTCTCGGATGTTGGATTTGCAGCCTGGTAACGTCAGGACAAGGGACAGCAACAGCAGCGTGGTTTTCTTCATAAATGCTCCAAGCACATCGTTAAAAATTAGCTTCCATCAACAAGCCAAAACCGACTTTTATATATCCAAGCCTCACCTTCCGCTTGAGAAGAAGCCAGCAGAACGGCCTTCTGACTCAACCCCCTCAGTCATATAGCTCATGCCTAAGCAAACAAAAATCAGAGCTCAATAGGTGCCTAATTTCCTCAGAGCGAGTGGTCATATCTACGTAAAGAAGAACAGAATACTCACCCATTTTTCGCTCAACAGCTTCCCCATCAAAAGGATCGATATTGTGCTTCAAAACAAATTTTTCTGACTCATTATCACCGAAGCGATAATAAACACCTCCTTGATATGCACTCTCTCTTTCCTCAAAGAAAATCTTTAAGCATTCCTCGACCTTTAATCTCACCTCAAAAAGCGTAAAACCTTTCGATCCGTACAAATCATAAGCGGCCACCCACCGTTTACTCCCAAATAAACCCAGGTGAAACTCTGCAAGTCAACCCGACAGAAGAGAGAACACTCCTAACTCGCAAAACTTCCCTAGCTCGCCCAGAAAACACGATAAAAACACCTCCCTGAAGAGCTTCTCTAGACATTAAAAAATTTAAACTCGTTATTTCAGATACGACTTTAATATGACTTTCATTCTTATAGTTTCCACTACACCTAACCTCGTAGACGGTCTCATCCACCTGAACACCTGGAATTTGTGTTGTCAATGCTGACCAATCGCAGTTAGGACACCTTAATCCTTGTGTGCTAGCCTGCCTGAAGACTTCCAACTTTTCTCCACAGCGCTCACATGCCATACTATTTTTCGTCCTGGTTCATCTGAGTTCAGGGTACATGGGATTTGGGCGAGAAACACAGCTATTCAGGCCACTAGTCACCTTGCAATAGCACGCTAATTAATTTTTCAAAATTCTGCAAAACGGAGCCTTCCTCCTCTGGCGAAAGCAATACGTTCATAATCTGATCACCGCAAGCGCAGTCATAGACATCTAACCCCACCCACCCCTTAGACCAAAACTCTACAGTCCCTAATTTATCCAAACCTTCCAACTCTATTCTTTCAAGGTCACCAAAATCCCCATTGAGAAATGTTGAGTATTCGAAGGAATACCCCTCCAGCCTAGGCTTTATGTGCTCATCAAACCAAGAGCTATTCATAAACACTTCACTTCCTGTCTCTAATTAGAATATTTTTTACTTCAGGAAGGTGCTCCCCCCCCTGCTTATTAAGCAAAAATTGCTGAGACTTGCTTGCATCCGGACCAATCATTTTAAACCACCCTTCCTTCCCGCCTTGCAACAACGAGTTAGTGGGCACGTCGAACTCTACATAAACCGACCCTTTTGGCGCAGCGCCTTTAAAGTCCGATATGCCATTGATCGAAATAAAGGTTTGCCCTCCCCCCCCCTGCACCACTCGCCCCGTATCTTTCATCTGTGACAGTTCGCCAGGAGACATCCACCTTCCCACTCGGGTTTCACTAACGCCATTAATAACTTTTGTTTCGCCAACTTTCAACAGAGCATCGGCCGTTGTGCTTATCCCACCGGTGTAAACAGAACCGAGCACTCCCCACGTATTCAATAGGCCTTGTATACCCCACATGACCCGCTCGGTACTGCTGGCCACTTCGCCCGTAACAGGATTCTCACCACCCGCCGCCATGTAGCCCTGGCACCCTATGCCAACCAAACCAGCCCCGCCACAGCCCGCTGAGAACAGCTCATTGGAAAGCCCCTTAAGCTGGGCCGTCGTAGTTGCTTCATCCAGATCGCTTCTCGCCTTCCCTTCCGTCGCCTGTTCAAACGAGGCAGGCTGCAGAACCCACTCCTCCCCCTGACTCGTCGTGATCGACTTGTCGGTAGCAACGCAGTAACCATTTGGCGAAGTGGCGCAGGAGACCACGTCCCCAGGATTGGTCGTCCAAACAAAAGCACGCGTGAAATCGCCGTCCTCGGCTATAGGTTCGTTCTTGAGGACACTAAAACCCTTGGCAATAAGCGCCGCGATGTCATCCGACAGGCTCTTACATTGACTTGATGTAGAGCCTTTGCACGACGCGTCATATTCCTTCTGCAGTCCCGTTAGCGAGATCCTTTCTATATCGCTCAGATGATTGTTCTCAACGGCATTTTTCGCCGTCCCAGCCCCCAGCGCAGCGTCAAAGGCATCGCCCCCTGCGAGCGCACCGGATAATCCGCCGGCCAGTGTCGACAGGGCTGAGATTGTTTGTTTCTCTGCATCCGTCAGTTGATCGCTGGACTTGCCCGGGTAGAGCTGGCGGGCGATCAGCTCACCAGCAGTTGCACCTGCGGCGCCAGCCAGTGCCGAGCCTCCTTGCGTTTTTGCCAGAATCGCACCGAGTACGGCATGCGCCATCAGGTTGGCTGTGTCGTCTCCTTCTGTCAGTTGCTTAACGGCCTGGGCCAGGTAAGGCGCAGCCCCTCCTCCCACCGCAGCGACTATGTCGCCACTGAGAATGCCTTGGACAACCCCGGCCACTGCCTGGCTGGCCTTCTGGAAGCTACTGCCCGTTCCGTAATCACGCTGAACTTGTTGGCTGATTTGCTCAGGCGTTGGATCAGCCACACCGCTGTCATTCAGTTTTTCGCGTGCAGCCTTGTAAGCCTCACTATTCGAATCCTGAGCTTCTTTAATCCGCGCGGCTGCAACGGCACTTCCAATCCCCTTCACCAATTCAATCGAGCTTTTCACCAACTCGATGCGGTCGTTCATCGCATCTTCGTCAGGTTTGTCGAGCTTCTCGTTAGCATTCGCCGTATCGCGGTTCAACCCGACCACATCCTTCGCACCTTCCGGATTGCGAACGATGATCGTGCCTTCACTCACGGCACTACGTGTGTGGCTCTTATCCGATTCACTGAGGGAGATCCCGTACAATCCACCCATCGAGGCTGAAGCGCCGGCGCCGCTATAGCTGCCCGAGATGCTGGCACCTGCGGATTGGGCGTGGATTTCGCTGACGTTCTTGATATCGGTGGCGATGAGCCGGTCGGTGATCAGCGTGTTCTTGTCGGCCGAAGCATCGCTGGCGATCACACCGCCTTCGAGGGTGGTGGTCTTGCCGACATCGACCGTGTAGCCGCCCGTGCCGGCGAAGAGACCGGTCTGGTCCGTAACCGCTTTGTATTCACTGTTCATGTTGCCCGCGGCCACGTTTGCCGAGGCCGCGACAGGTGTGCCGTAGCAGAACGGTGGAATGCAGATGCTGGCGCCGAAACCGCCGCTGCTTTGTTTGCTCTTCTGGTCCTGGGTGTCCTGACGAGAGACGATGTTGAGGTTGCCGTCGACCAGCGCCTTGATTTCGTCGGCATGGACCTGAGCCCCTGCCAACGTTGTGTCGCCGCCACTGCGCAGCAACAGCGAACCGGTATTCACCGTGCTGTTGACCTGGGTGACGGAGCTGCCGTTGCCCATGCCTTTTGCGAGCTGGGCGCCCAGGTCCAGGGTGAAGCCGTTTTGCTGGCCTATGTTGAAGCTGGCACCAATGGCGGTTTTGTTGTTGCTGTTGTGGTTGGACCAATCGGCGGTGTTTTGCGCGCTCTCCAGGATGATGTTGTTACTGGCAAGCAACGACGTGTTGCCCGCCTTGATGCTGCTGCCGATAACGTGGAGATCCCCCTCGTTTGCCGCCGCATTGCCATTGGCAATGATGGATAAGGTACTGCCCGCATTGAGGGTGCTTTGCTTGGCGGTTTGGCTGGCGTAGTCGCTGGTGCTTTTGCTGTGGGTGCTGGCGAGTTCGGTGCCGATTTTGATCAGCGAACCGTTGCTCGCAGTGCCGCCCTGTTTATCGGCGAAGCCGGTTTTCTGGGCATTCGCGTCTTCCGTCATACCGCCGAGGTTGTAGGCCGCCAAGGCTGCCTGGGCGAGTTTCACCGCTTTGAGGCGAGGATCATCCGTATCCTTCGCGGCCTCGACGGAGGAGCGAATGGTGTTGACCGTATCGATGATCGCACCACCGACGACACGACCAACCGCCAGGCTGTTGGCCTTGTCGACGGTGCTTTGCGTCGCCGTTTCCATGCCCGCTGCGATGGTGACATTCGAGCCACGCAGGCTCATGTCCTTGGTGCTGACCAGGTCACTGGCGATGACGTTGAGGTCGCCGCCCGCCACGAGGCTGACGTTGCCTTTGCTGGAACCGATGGTGCTGCCGGTTAACGTGGTTTGTGACGCCGTGCCGTTGTGTTTCTGGTTACTGATCGACAGGTGCTGGTTGCCGGTGATGTCATCGAGGCCCAGGTTGTTACCCGTCAATACACCCGTCAGGTCGCGATTTTTCTCCTTGTGCATTTGGGTGCGGGAAAAGGTGTTTTCTGCCGCGTCGATGGTCAGGTCACGTCCCGCACGTACCGTGAGGTCGTCGGTGCTGACCAATGCCGAGCCGGTGACAGTGGCATCGCGTTTGGCAACGACGGCGATGGTGTCGCCCGAGATCATGCTGCCGACGGCGGTGGTCTGGGTTTCGGCCAACTGGTCCTGGACCTTGCTCGACTTCAAGCCACCCCAGCTGCTTTTGCTTTGTTTGCGCTCGTGCCGTGCGCTGTTGGAATCGGTGACCGCGAGAATTTCCACGTCGTTGCCGGCACTCAGGCCAACACTGCCTTTTTCCGACGTGACGTTACTGCCCTTGATCGTCAGGTCATTACCGGCGCTCAGCACATTGTTTCCGCTGGACGTCACCGAACTGGCCACGTTGGTCACAGAACTGGTCTCATCCAGCCGGAACTTCTTCCCGGAAGACGACTTCTTGGTCTTGCTATAGAAGCTGTAGTCCGAATCCTCGGCCGATTGCAGCACCAGGTTCGCGCCCGCCACCAGATAGGCTTCATCCCCAGCATTGACCTTGCTGGCAATCAACTCCAGATCCTTCCCGGCACTGAGCGCCACATTCCCACCCGCCGTCACGCTGGTGGACACCTGGCTCACATGGTCTTCCTGAGCCGTAACCTTCTTGGTCTTCCCATACGAATGCTGCTCATCCGCCGCCGACGCCAACGTCAGATCACCCACCGCGCTCATGCTGATATCGCGCTTCGCATCGATCTGGCTCGCAACCGCCGTCAGATCACGCCCTGCCTTCGCCGTCAGGTCGCGACCGATGTCCAGGCTGGAGCCGTATTGCTTGATGTCTTCATCACGATGCAGACCGCGGGTCCCACTGGCGACGCGTTCGGCCGAGGTGAGGTTGAGGTCGCGGGTGGCGCTCAGGGTTGTGTCGGCGCCGCTCTTCAGCACCCCACCGACGTTGTTGATGTCCCGCCCGGCGTTGATGGTCAGGTTGTTGGCGGCTTCGATGCGGGCGGCGCTGTCGATGAAGTCGGTGCGTTCGCTGCGGTAGCCGCTGTCACTTTCGTGGGTGGTGACGGTGCGTTCGTTGATCACGTCGCCGTTGGTGGCGGTAAGCGTGACGTCGCGTCCGGCGATGATTCCGCCGGCCTTGTTGACGAGGTTGTTGCCCGCCAGCAGGTCGAGGCGGTTGCCGGCTTCCACCAGGCCGCTGTTGACCAGGTCATTGGTGGCTTTAGCCGACAGGTTGTTGCTGGCGCGCAGGGTGCCGGCGTTGTTCAGGTCCTTGCCGGCAATCAGGGTCACGTCGCTGCCCTGGATCAACGCGCCGTTGGCCGCGAGGCGATTGTTGGCGTTGGCCAGGTACAGTACCGGCACCAGGACTTGCTCGCCGTTGACCTCGGCGTTTTCCATCCAGACGATGTCGTGGGTCAGGGCCGCGACTTGTTCGGAGGTGAGACTCACGCCGATGGACAGGTTGAGTTCCTGTTTGCTGGCGATGGCGTTGTTCATCAAGTACTTGAACAGGTCCTCGTTGGAGGTCTGGCCGTCGATGAAGCGTTGGCCGGTGCGGGCGACCACGGCTTGCTGGATCAGGGTCTGCTCGTAGAGGCCGTCACCCAGGCGCTTGGCGCTCTGGTCCGGGTCGTAGCCAAGGTTCTGCAGCAGGTAGTCCGAGCTCATGAAACTCTTGAGGTCGGTAAGCACCGGGTTGGTTTCGATCAGGTATTTGTGCGGGTTGGCCGCCACAGTGCGGGTGGGCAGGCCCTGGACGCGGTTGAGCGTGAAGTCGGCGCTACGGCCGGGCAAGGTGCCTGTCACGGTAGCGCCCGAGGTGCTGGTGTCGAGGCTACTGGCCTGGTTGGCGATGTTGGCGGTTTGGCTGTCAGCGACGCTCAGGTCGAGACTGCTGGCAGTGGGTTGGGTGATGTTCCCTACGCCAGGATTCCGCGCCTGACCGGTAGGCAGTACCTGTTGGCGTTGGGCTGTCGTCAGGCTCGTGCTGCCCAGGGTCCAGCTCTGCGGGCCGCTGGCGGCCGGCGTGCTACTGCCCTGCCCGCTCAGGCGGAACAGGCCGTTCTGGCCGGTGGGCAGGCTGAAACCGGGCAAGGCGACCGGGTTGACCTGCTGTTGCGCCAGGTTGGGGGGCAGTTGCTGGTTGAGGGTGATGCGGGTGGAATATTGGCTGCCTGCCGCTGCCGTGCTGGTACGAGGACCACTGCCGACGTAACTGTAGCCCGGGCGTACGACGCTGTTGTCGATGTTGTTCTGGGTCGAGATGTTGACAGCGCCGCCGGCCTGGATCACGGCCGCGTAGCTTTGGTCGCCGCCGGAGAGTTGGGTGGTCTTGCGAAATTGCCCAAGCTCCGTTTCGGTCATGCCGATGAAATTGGCGATGCCCCCCTCGAGGCCTCCCAGGTTATTGGCGTTGTAACCTGTGCTTTCGAACCAGTACTGGTTGTTGAAGTTGCTCGCCGCGCTGTACCAGCCACCTGCATTTCGGGTCCGTTCGGACATGTAAGTCCGCGAGGTTTCGGTTTCACCCGTTTCGACGCCGCTGTTGGTCAGGTTGGCCAGGGAGGCGGTCAGGTTGCCGCCGCTGGCGATGGTGCTGCTCTGATTCAGCAGATCGCCGCCACGCAGGGTCAGGTTAGCCCCAGCGGTGATACTGGAGGCCGCGCTGGCGGCGGTGACTTCGGTTTTCTCCCGCTGCAGGATTTCCCAGACGTGGTTCTGTTTACCGCTGCAATCCCCGGCGTTGTAGCCCTCGATGCAGGTGACTTCGTCGATTCTGGCGGTGTAGATCCCGGCATTGCCGACAGTCAACAAAGTCCGGATATTCTGGATGGTGCTGGCCGTCAGGCTCATGCTGGCGTCGCTTTGGATCGAGCCGGACCGGTTGAGGATGCTGCTCGCCAGCGCGCCCTGGCCGTTGCGGTCAACGCTGAGGTTGCCGAGGCTGTAAATATTGGCGTCGAGGTTGTTCAGTGTGTCGACCCGCAGGCCCATGTCGGCGCCGCTGAAGATCAACCCTTGATTGTTCGTCAGCAAACCGGTCGTGACGGTCAGCCCCTGAGTGCTGCCCAACGTCCCGAAATTGTTCACCCCACCGGCGTTGACCACCAGGTTGGCGGCGGAGGTCAGCCGACCGGCGTTATCCAGTTGTCCACTGACGTTGACGGTGGTGTTGCCACCGCCAGCGATGCTGGAGTTGACGCTGTTCAGGCTCACTTGCGCGGCGCCAAGCCCCAGGGTGCCCTGGCTGCTCAGGCGACCAGCGCCCCAGTAGGCACCGCTCAGGCCGATGTTCACGCTGCCATTACTGGCAAGCAGGCCTTCGTTGAACCAGTTGACCCCGCTACCGGTGAAGCTGTCGGAGGCCAGCAGTTGACCACTTGCGGTCTGGGTGAAGTTGTTGACGTTGACGTTCAGGCGCCCGGCCTGGATGACGCCGCTGTTGCTCCACGTGTCGGTGCTGATGGTCAGGCCGCCACGGGTGACGAGCGTGCCGCCGGCGGCGATGAGATTTGCTGTGGAGATGTCGAACGTGCCAGTGCCCACGTGCAGCAGGCTGCCAGCAGTGTTGAGGAAGCTGGCGGCGCCAAGCGTGAGGTCGGTGTTGGCGGTTTCCAAGGTACCGTTGCGGTTATCGAACAGCCCACCGATCTGGAACTCGGTCTTGCCACCGACACCCAACGCCCGCAACTGCCCCGTCTGGTTATCCAGGCTGGCCGCCTTGATCGCCAGGGTGCTGTCACTCTCGATGATGCCCAGGCGGTTGTTCAACGCACCGGTGAGGTTCAGATCGATCTGGCTACCCGCAATCTGCCCGTCGTTGTCGCCACTGTTGTCGAAATCGTTGGCGGTAACGCTGACCTTGCCCTTCGCGTAGAGCCCGCCGTTGCGGTTGTCGAAGTTGCGGGTGGTGACGCTGGCATCGCCGGTTTGCGCCGAGATACGGCCGCCGTAGTTGTCGAGGCCGCCCAGGGCGATCAGGTTCAGGCGCTGGGCCTGGGTGATGCCGCCCTGGCGGTTGTTGTTCAGGTCGTAGCCGTTCTTCAGCACGCCGCTCAGTTGGCTGGTGAGCAAACCTTGCAGGCTGGCGAGCACGCCGCCACGGTTGTCCAGGTTGCGGGCGACGACCATCAGGTCGCCGGCCTTGGCCTGGAGGCGACCGCTCTGGTTGTCGAGATCGTTGGTGACGGTCAGGGTCATGGCGCCCTGGCTCTGCACGGTGCCCTTGCCGTTGCTGAAGCTGGCGGCGTCGATCCGCACGCCGCCGTTCTGGCTGTAGATCAGGCCATCGGCGTCGTTCTGTACGGTGCCGCTGGAAGTCAAAGTGAGTTGATCATTGGCGGCGACGGTGCCGCGATTGCGGTTGTCCAGGCCGGCGGTGAGCAAGGTCAGCAGACCTTGGCTGACAATCTGGCCGCCCTGGTTGTCGATCTGCGTGGCGCGCTCGACCCGCAGCGGGCCGGCGCTGGCGAGTTTGCCGTTGGTGTTGGTCAGGGCGCCGAGCAGGTCGAGGGTCACGGCGGCGTTGCCGATCAACTGGCCGCCGGTGTTGTCCAGGCCGGTGCCGGTGAAGCTCAGGGCATTCTGGGCGTTGACGGTGCCGCCGGCGTTGCCGAGGGTCATGGCGTTGATGACCAGGGCGTTGCCGCTGTCGATCAAGCCGCCCTGGGCGTTGTTGAGCAGACCGCCGCTGACGGTCAGGGTCTGGTCGCCGCCGCTGGAGAGGATGCCGCCGCCGTTGTCCAGGCTGGCGGCGCTGACGGTCAATTGCTTCTTGCCGACCAGTGCGCCGGCATTGCCGTTGAGCAGCGCCCCGCTGAGGGTGGCGCTGACGTCTTCGTCGCGGCTCGACAGGGTGCCGCTGTTGCGGTTGTCCAGACTTGCAGCGGCCAGGCCCAGGCCCTTGAAGCCGGACAGCAAACCACCCTGGTTGATGACGTCGCGGGCGCCCAGGGTCAGCACGCCGTTGCTGATCAGTTGGCCGGCGCTGTTGTCCAGGTCGCGGGCATTCAGGTCCAGGCTCTGGCTGCTGGAAATTTCGCCGTGTTGGTTGTTCAGGTCTCGCAGGTGCTTGAGGCTGAGAACACCGGCGGTGGTGATCAGGCCGGCGCTGTTGTTGAGGTCGCCGGTGGCGGCGCCGAAGTCGATGGCAATAGCGCTGCCCAGCAACGAGCCTTGCTGGTTGTTCAGGCCGCTGGTGTGGATGTTCAAGGCATCGGTGGCGCTGATCAGCCCGTTACCCTGGTTGTTCAACTGGCCGCTGAGGGCCAGGTCGAGGTTGGCGCGGCTGGTCAGGGTGCCGCCGTTGTTGTTGAGGCTCGCGGCTTGGACGTCCAGCGCAGCGGCTGCAATCAGGCCCTTGAGGTTGGTCAGGGCGTTGTCGATGCGCAAGGTCAGGGCCTGGTTGCTCAGCAACTTGCCGTTGTCGTTGTCCAGGCTTTGCGCGGCCAGGGTGAACGCCTGGGCGCTGGAGATCTCGCCGCCGTTGTTGTTGACGCCTTTGAGGTTCTTGAGGACCAGCAGCGGTGCGTTGATCAGGCCGCCCTGGTTGTTCAACTGGCCCTGGTTGAGGTCCAGGGTCAGGGCCGTATTGCTGAAGAGTTGACCGCCCTGCTGGTCCAGATCGGTGACGCTGGCGATCAGTGCGCCGTTGCTGGCGATGCGGCCGCCGTTCTGGTTGGTCAGTTTTTGCGTGGTCAGGTCGAGGCTGGTACCGCTGCTCAGGCGGCCGGACTGGCTGTTGTCGAACGCGCCGGTCTCGACCAGCACGCCTTGCTTGCCGCTGATGGTGCCGTTATTGCGATTGTCGAGGCTGGCGCTTTTGACCGTGAGGCCGGCGTCGGTGACGATTTCGCCGCCCTGGTTGAGCAAGGCATTGTCGAGCTTGAGTCCCAGGGCGCCGGCACTGGAGACGCTGCCCAGGGTGTTGGTGAGGCTGGCCGCCGTCAGCGTCAGCGCACCTTCGGCACTCAGTACGCCCTGGGTGCTATTCAGGTCGCCGGACAGGTCGACGGTAAGGTCTTTCTGGCTCAACACCGAACCGCTGCTGTTATCCAGCGTCTTGCCCGTCAGGCTCAGGCCAGTCTTGCCCGACAACTGACCCTTGGCGCGGTTGAGGACGTCCTTCACCGTCAAGGCCAATGCGCCGCTGGCGAGCACCTGGCCGCCGTCACTGTTGTCCAGGGCATTGCCGATCAGGGATATGTCTGCCTGACCCGAGAGTTCACCACCACGGTTATCGATCGAATCGACCTTCAGGGTCAACGCGTCGGTGGCGCCGACCAACCCAGCGTGGCGGTTGTCCAGCGAAGTGCCGGTAAGGGTCAGGCCGCCGAGGGCGATCATCTGGCCGCCCTGGTTGTTGACGCTGGCGACATCGGCCGTAACGGCGGCTTTGCCGGCAATCTGGCCGGCCGTGTTGTCCAGGCTCGCGGCCTCGATGTGCAGATCACCGTCGGCGATCACGGCAGCGTCGCGATTGAGCAGTTGCCCGTCCACGCTCAGGACCAGCGCGCCACGACTGCTGATCAGACCACCGGTGCTGTCCAGGCTGGCGCTGTGGCTGTCGAGGGATTGCGCGGAAATCAGCCCTTTGATGCTGTTGAGCACTTGATCGATGCGCAGGGTCAGGGCCTGGTTGCTGATGAGTTTGCCGTCACCGTTGTCCAGGTTTTGCGCGGCCAGGGTGAACGCCTGGGCACTGGAGATTTCGCCGCCCCGGTTGTCGACGTTCTTGAGGTTTTTCAGCACCAGGACCGGCGCGGTGATCACGCCCTTGAGGTTGTTCAATTGGCCGTGATTCAGGTCCAGGTTCAAGGAGGTCTTGCTGAACAGCTCACCGCCCTGCTGATCGAAACCGCTGACGCTGGCGGTCAGTGCCTTGTCACTGGCAATACGACTGGCAGCGCCGTTGCTGACCTGGCTGGCGGTCAGGTCAAGGGTGTCACCGCTGACCAGATACCCGCCCTGGGTGTTGTCGAAAGTGCCGGTGGTGACGCGGGTCGCGCCTTTGGCGCTGAGCAAGCCGTTCTGCTGGTTGTTCAGGCTCTGGCTGGTAACGGCCAGGCCGGCATCGGTGGTGATGGAACCACCCTGGTTGACCAGGGCGCCGACGGTGGTGAGTGCCAACGCGCCGACACCGGTGAGACTGCCGTCGGTGTTGTCGAGGCTGCCGGTATTGGCCGTCAGTGTGCCTTCGCTGCTGATCAGGCCGGCGACGTTGGTCAAGGCGTTGTCGAGACGAATATCCAGGCCTTGGCGGGCGACGAGGCTGCCGCCGCTGTTGTCCAGGCTTTGTCCGGTGACGGTGCTGGTGCCGGTGCTGAACAGGAGGCCCTTGGTCTGGTTGATGATCGCGGCGACTTTCAGGCCCAGGTCGGTACCGGCCAGGACCTTGCCGTTGTCGCTGTTGTTCAGGCGCTGGCCGTCGATGTCGATCCCGAGCGAGCTGGAAATCTCCCCGCCGCGGTTGTCCACGGCATCGATGTCGAGTTTCAGCGCTTTTGTCGCGCCTATCAGGCCGCCGTTGCGGTTATCCAGGCTCTGGCCGCTGACGGTCAACAGACCCTGGGCAACCAGCTCGCCGCCCTGGTTGGTCAACTGGTCGACGTTTGCAGTGAGGTCGGTCTTGCTGGAGATGCGCCCGCCGCTGTTATCGACGCCAGTGGTTTCCAGGCGCACCGGGCCGCCGGCGCTGAGCAGGCCGCCGACGTTATTCAGTTGCGTGCCATCCACCCGGAGCCCCGCCTGGCTGCTGAGCAAGCCTTGTTGACGGTTGTCGAGCTCGGCGACTGTCAGTTGCATGTCCTTGGCGGAACGGACTTTGCCGGCGCGGTTGTCCAGGGTATCGCTGCGCAGGGTCAAGCGGTCGTTGCCGGTCAGGCTGCCGACCCGGTTGTCCAGGCGAGCGGCCTGCACATCAACGACACCTTTGGCGCCGAGGCTGCCTTGGCGGTTATCGAACAGACCACCGATGCGTGCCGTCAGGCTACCGTCGCTGACCAGGCTTCCCCCTAGGGTATTGTCCAGACTGGCCGCAGTGATCGTCAGCATCGCACCCGACCCCAACACACCGTTCCGGTTGTCCAGCGCCCCGATCAAACCAATGTTCAGGGCCACATCGCCGGTGAGCAGGCCGTCGCTGTTGTCGACGGTGCTGCCGGTGAGCTGGGTGGTCGCAGCACTGGAGACTTCGCCGTCGTGGTTATTCAACTGCCCGACAGTGGCCGTGAGGTTGCCATTGCTGCTGACGGTGCCCTGGGTGTTGAGCAGTGTGTCGGCGCTGACGCTCAGCGTGTTGCTGCTCAGTACCCGGCCATTGTTCTGGTTATCCAGGGTCCCGGCTTTGACAGTCGAGGCCTGCCCGGCGCTCAGGGTCCCGCCCTGGTTGTTCAGGGTTTGCGCCACGTTGGCCGTCAGGTTGCGGCTGGCGATCACGCTCTTGCCGCTGTTGTTGAGGCTTT
>NZ_NOIN01000001.1 GCF_014596565.1 Pseudomonas sp. PSB18
TGGATCTGGTGCGGCGCTTCATGGGCCAACACCCGGCGGCACTGGTCAACCTGTACGGCCCGACCGAAGCGGCCATCGACGTGTCGGTCTGGCGCTGCTCGGTGGACGATGTGATCGTGCCCATCGGCAAACCCATCGCCAATCTGCGCCTGTACATCCTCGACGAAAGCCTGCAACCGCTGCCCATCGGCAGCATCGGCGAGTTATACATCGGCGGTGTCGGCGTCGCTCGGGGCTACCTCAAGCGTCCCGACCTGACCGAGGAACGCTTCCTCGCCAGCCCGTTCATCGACGGGGATCGCCTGTACCGCACCGGCGACCGCTGCCGCTTCCTGGCCGATGGCAACATCGAATACCTCGGGCGCCTGGATCATCAGGTGAAACTGCGCGGCCAGCGCATCGAACTTGGCGAAATCGACGCCGAGCTGCTGGCGCAAAACGGTGTGCGCGACGCCGCGACCCTGCTGCTGGAGCAACGCTTGGTGAGTTTCTGGTGTGGCGACGCTGACGAGGTTGCCATTCGCAGCGCACTGAGCGACAACCTGCCCTCGCACATGCTGCCCAGCTTCTTCGTCCAGCTCGACAGCCTGCCCCTGAACAGCAACGGCAAACTCGACCGCAAGGCCCTCGCCGCCACCCCGCTACCGGAACACCACAGCGACCGGCCGTACACCGCGCCGCTCACCGCCACGCAAAGCGCGCTCTGCGAGCTGTTCAGCGAAGTGCTGGAATGCGCGTCGGTGGGCATCGAAGCTCATTTCTTCCAGCTCGGCGGCCATTCCCTGTTGGCGACCCGACTGGTCAGCCGGGTCCGTGAACGCCTGGGGGTTTCCCTGCCGTTGGCGGTGGTGTTCGAACGCCCGACAGTCGCAGCTCTGGCCGATTACCTGGGCGTGGCGACAGCGGACGAATCGATCACCGCGCAGCCGCGTCCGGCGGCACTGCCCTTGGGGCTGGCACAGAAGCGCTTCTGGATGCTCAGTCGCCTGGTGCCGGACTCCCGCGAGTACCACATGCCGTTCGCCCTGACGTTGCGCGGCGACCTGCAGGTCCGCGTCTTGCGCGAAGCCTTCGAACAGGTCAGCCAACGCCACCTGGTGTTGCGCAGCCGGATTGTCGAAGTCCAGGGCGAGCCGCAACTGCTGATCGACGATCACGGGGCGGCGCTCACGGTCACTGCCGTTACCACACAGGATTGGACCGTGACCTGCGCCACGGCCCAAGCCGAGTTGATGGCGCCGTTCGACCTGGCTGCCGCCGCACCTTGGCGTGCGCACCTGCTGCAACGCCAGGACAGCGACGAAAACCTGTTGCTGGTGTGCCTGCACCACAGCGCCACCGACGGTTGGGCCATGCAATTGCTCATCGACGAGCTGACCCAGGCCTACGCCGCCGGCCTCGAGGGACAGTCGCCGGCCTGGACGCCGCTGGAGATCGACTATGTCGACTTCGCCCTGTGGCAACAGCACCCGGACACCCAGGCCCGACGCAATAACAGCCTGGATTACTGGAAAAACCACCTGGGCCAGGACGACTACCAGCTCGACCTGCCCATCGACCATCCACGGGGCGCCGAAGCCGATCGTCGGGCCCGGCAACTGATCGTCAACCTCGGCGCCCAGCGCGCCGAATCGATCCGCCAGTTCGCCCGTCAGCGCGGCACCACCACTTACGTGGTGCTGGCCTCGGCCCTGAGCGCACTGCTGGCGCGTTACAGCGGTCAGCGCGAGATTCGTCTCGGCACCCCGGCGGACCAGCGCGATCAGCCGCAATCCCAGACGCTGCTGGCGTGCCTGGTCAACACCCTGGTGATCCGCAGCGAAGTCGACCAGCGAGCCCCGGCCGAGCAGTTGCTCGCCAGTCTCGAAGCCGATCTGCGCGCGGCCCAGGCCCACGCCGACCTGCCCTTCGCCACCCTGGTCGGCGCCGTCGCCCAGCACCGCGACCTGAACCGCACACCGCTGTTCCAGGTGCTGTTCTCCCTCAACTATGGCCGCGTGGACAGCAGCCAATGGCCGGGACTGGAGGTCGAAGAGCAGACGCTGCCGGTGGTCGATGCCAAGTTCGAACAGAGCTGGGAAGTCCAGGACGACGGCAGCGACATGACCCTGGCGCTGGAATACCAGGCGGCGCTGTTCGACGAATTGACGATGCAACGCTGGAGCGCGCAATGGTGTGCATTGCTGGATGCGTTGGTGGCGGCGCCTGGGCGAACGCTGATCGAGCTGTTCCCGCAGCAGCAGGATCAGCAGCAACTGGACCGCTGGAACGCCACCGAGCGCCATTACAGCGGCCCCACCGACCTGCACACTGCCCTCAGCCAGCAAGCCGCCCTCAGCCCCAACGCCCCGGCGCTGGTGTTCGAAGGCCAACGCCTGAGCTACGCCGAGCTGGATCAACGGGCGCAAGCCGTCGCCCGGGCCCTGCGCGCGGCCGGCATCGGCACCGATGACATCGTGCCGGTGTGCATGGAGCGCTCGGTGGACATGGTCGTCGCCCTGCTCGGCATCGTCCATGCCGGCGCCGCGTGGCTGCCGCTGGATCCGGAACTGCCCGCCGGACGCCTGGCCTTCCTGATCGAAGACGCTGACGCCAAGGTCACCTTGACCCAGGCCCAGTGGCTGTCGCGCCTGCCGGCCAGCCATCAGGCCTGGACCCTTGACACCCTGCCCCAGGCGCCGGCGTTCGACCCGATCAGCGTCGCCGCCAGCGACCTGGCCTACGTGCTCTACACCTCCGGCTCCACCGGCCAACCGAAAGGCGTGATGAACGAACACGGCGCCTTGATGAACCGCCTGTACTGGATGCAGGACGCGTTCCCGATTGGTCCGAACGACCGTGTGCTGCAGAAAACCCCGTACAGCTTCGACGTCTCGGTGTGGGAGTTCTTCTGGCCGCTGATCACCGGCGCCACCCTGGTGGTCGCGCGTCCCGATGGTCATCGCGATCCGGCGTACCTCAGCCAGTTGATCCAGCAGGAACAGGTCACCACGTTGCACTTCGTACCGTCGATGCTCCGCGCCTTTGTCGAGGAGCCGAGCCTGGTCGACTGCCGCAGCCTGCGCCAGGTGTTTGCCAGCGGCGAGGCGCTGCCGGTGGATCTGGTGCGGCGCTTCATGGGCCAACACCCGGCGGCACTGGTCAACCTGTACGGCCCGACCGAAGCGGCCATCGACGTGTCGGTCTGGCGCTGCTCGGTGGACGATGTGATCGTGCCCATCGGCAAACCCATCGCCAACCTGCGCCTGTACATCCTCGACGAAAGCCTGAAGCCGCTGCCGATTGGCAGCATCGGCGAGTTGCACATCGGCGGTGTCGGCGTTGCTCGGGGTTACCTCAAGCGTCCCGACCTGACCGAGGAACGCTTCCTCGCCAGCCCGTTCATCGACGGTGATCGTCTGTACCGCACCGGCGACCGCTGCCGCTTCCTGGCCGATGGCAACATCGAATACCTCGGGCGCCTGGATCATCAGGTGAAGCTGCGCGGCCAGCGTATCGAACTCGGTGAGATCGACGCCGCCGTGCTGAACCTGCCGGCCATCACCGGGGCCTGCACCCTGGTCATCGATAACCGTCTGGTGGCGTTCTACAGCAGCAGCGCCGCGCAATCGGGCCTCGACACCCTGCTCGCCACCGAGTTGCCGGCCTACATGGTGCCGGCGGTATGGGTCCACATCCCGACGCTGCCGCTGAACAGCAACGGCAAGATCGACCGCAAGGCCCTGGCGGCCCTGCCCTTGCCGCAAACCCAGAAAGACTACGCCGCACCGCGCAACGCGCTGGAAAGCCTGTTGTGCCAGTTGTTCGGCGAGCTGCTCGGCGAAAGCCTGACCGGCGGCCGCGCAGTCGGCACCACCGACAGCTTCTTCGCCTTGGGCGGTGATTCGATTCTCGGTCTCAAGCTGATCTCACGTCTGCGCGAACACGGCTACTCGCTGACACCACGGGACCTGTTCCGCTCGCCCACCCCGGCGGCGCTGGCCCAGGTGACCACGGCCCTGCTGACCCAGGCCGAACAGGGTGAAGTCACCGGTGCGATGCCGTTGATGCCGTTGCACCAGTGGTTCTTCGATCAGCAGCAGCCCCAGGCCGCGCACTGGAACCAGTCCGTGTTGGCCGACAGCGACCGGCGTCTTGAGCCGGCCATCGTGCAGGCGGTGTTGGATCGCCTGGTCGGGCATCACGACGCCCTGCGCTTGCGCTTCGCCGAAGTCGATGGGCAATGGCAGGCGCGGATCGCCCCCGTGGCGCCGGCGCAACTGACTTGCTGCGAGCACCCGGACCAACTGCTGCGCGTCGCGCAAAGCCTGGACCTGCAACACGGTCCCCTGTTTGCCGCGGCCCTGCTGGAAGGTGAACCCCAGCGCCTGTACCTGGTGGCTCATCACCTGGTGGTGGATGCGGTGTCCTGGACGCCGCTGCTGGAGGATTTCCAACACCTGTATTCAGGTCTGGAGCGCGGCGAACAACCCACCTTGCCGGCGAAAACCACCTCCTACCGGCAATGGGCCGAGCACCTGCACGTCCACGCCGCCAAGGTAGCGGGCGAACAGCGCTACTGGAGCACTCAGATCAGCGTGAACCGGCCGCCGGTTGCCACCGTGGCCGAGCGCCGGACCCTGTCGGCCCGTTGGGAGGCGACCCGCACTCACCAATGGCTGACCGAGTCCCACGCGGCGTACCGCACGCAACCGGAAGAACTGCTGATCGCCGCCCTCGCAGCGACCCTGGCGGAAACCGAAGGTCGCAGCGACATCGTCGTGGACCTGGAGCGCCATGGCCGCGATGCGCCTTTCGATGGTCTGGACGTCAGCCGCACGGTCGGCTGGTTCACCACGCTGTTCCCGCTGCGCGTCAGCGCCAGCGGCGCCCGTGGTGACCAGGTGCGCAACGCCAAGGAAGCCTTGCGTGCCGTGCCGGGCCAAGGCCTCGGCTACGGCTTGCTGCGTCAACGCGGCCAGCTGCCGGCCAGTCACGGCGACGTGCTGTTCAACTACCTGGGGCATGAACAAACGCCCGAGGGCTGGTTGCGCGCCAGCAGCCTGACCCCACCGGCAGACGTGTCGCCGGCAAACCGGGTGACCCACGCCCGCGAAGTGGTGGCGTGGCTGGAGGACGGCGTGTTGCGTGTCGAATGGCACAGCGTCACGCCGGAGGCCGACAGCCGCTTGCCCGCTCGCCTGCTGGAGCATCTGCAAGCGCTGGTCGAGCACTGCCTCGATCCGCAGGCCGGTGCGCTGATGCCCTCGGACTTCCCGCTCGCCAAGGCGCTGAACCAGAAGTCCCTGGACAAACTGCTGGGCAAGCTCAAGACCAAACCGAACTCCCAAAGCCAGTGAGTGGCGCAGCCGCCGCGGGGTCATCGCCCGACCACCGCGGCGTCAGCCCGACACTCACTGTTTTCAAGCCTTTGAAATGGACCAAGCAAGCATGAACAACATCGAAGACATCTACTCCCTATCGCCGACCCAGCACGGCCTGTTGTTCCACAGTGTCTTTGAACCGGATTCGCGGGTGTACTACCAGCAATTGAGCCTGGAAATGAACGGCCCGCTGCAACTCAACGCCTTTCGCGGTGCCTGGCAGGCGCTGATGCAGCGCCACGCCGTGCTGCGCAGCGCGTTTCTCTGGGAAGAGCTGGACGATGCCTATCAGGTGGTGCAGCAGGACGTCGAGCTGCCCCTGACCGAACTGGACTGGCAAGACCGCGCCGACCCACAGGCCGCCCTGGAACAATTGGGCCTGGAGCAACGGGCGCAACCCCTGGAGCTGAATGAATCGCCGCTGATGCGCGTCTGCCTGGTGCGCCTGGCACCCGAGCGCTGGCACCTGATCTGGACCTTCCATCACATCCTCATGGACGGCTGGAGCGTCGGCATCGCAGTGCAGGAATGGCTGGCGCTCTACTACGAGCAAGCCCATGGCCGCCCCGCCCACCTGCCACCGACCCGAGCCTACCGCGACTACATCGCCTGGCTGGCGGAGCAGGACATGGCGGCCACCGAAGGCTTCTGGCGCGAGCAGTTGCAGGACCTGAGCGAACCGACTCCGCTGCCCAACTTTGCCGTGCGCGAGGCCGCGCCTGCAGGGGCGCCTTTCGCCGAGCGGGAAAGCCTGCTGGACGACAGCGAAACCGAGCAGCTGTCACAGTTCGCCCGTCGCCACGACCTGACCATCAACACCTTGATCCAGGGCGCCTGGGCGTTGCTGCTGGGCCAACATGCCGGGCGTGACGACGTGGTTTACGGCGTCACCGTCGCCGGCCGCCCGGAGAACCTGGCGGCGGTCGACAGCACCGTCGGGCTGTTCATCAACACCCTGCCGCTGCGGGTACAGTGGGCCGACAGCCCGGCGCTGGTGGATTGGCTGCAGCAGTTGCAGCACGCCAACAGCGACCTGCGCCACCACGCCTACCTGCCCCTGGGCAAACTCAAGTCGATGACGCGCATCGCCGCTGAACAGGCGCTGTTCGATTCGATCCTGGTGTTCGAAAACTTCCCGGTCACCGATGCACTGAACCAGGACACCGGCGGCTTGAGCTTCAGCGCCCCGGCCAGCGAGCAGCGGGCCGACGGCATCACCCTGACCCAGGGTCGCAACCACTTCCCGCTGTCGCTGATCGTGATGCCGGACAAACAGTTGCACTACCTGATCAGCTACGACCGCAGCCGCTTCAGCGACGCCGAGGTCGCGGTGCTGTCCGCACAGTTGCGCGCGATTCTGTTGGCGATGACGGCGCAGGGGCAGTGCCGGGTCAACGAACTGGAGTGGCTGAGCCCGGAAGAACGCCAGCAGTTGCTGGTACAAGGGCTCGGCGCGCAATTGCCGGTGCCTCAGGACTGCCTGCACCAGCGTTTCGAACAACAGGTGGTCGCATACCCCGAACAACTGGCGGTACGCGATCGCCAGGTGGCACTGACCTACCGTGAACTCGATCGACAGGCCAACCGCCTCAGCCAATACCTGCGCGCCCAGGGCATCGGCCACGACAGCGTGGTCGCCCTGGCCATGGAACGCAGCGCCGATTTCGTCGTTGCCCTGCTCGCCACCCTCAAGGCCGGCGCGGCGTACCTGCCGCTGGACATCAAGCAGCCCGCCGGCCGCCTGGTCGACGTGCTGGTGGACAGCCGTGCCGCGTTGCTGATCGGCGCCAGCCCTTCGCCGCTGCTCAAGGGCCTGGCCGAGCATACGCCGGCGCTGTGGCTGACCGAACAGGCCCAGGCCATCGCCACCCAGCCGGACACGCCACCCGCCGTGGCCCACAGCCCGACCGATGCCGCCTACGTGATCTACACCTCGGGCTCCACCGGCACGCCCAAGGGTGTGGTGGTCGAGCACCGGTCCATCGTCGACTACCTGACGGCGGTGCAGGCCGTACTCAACCCGCCGGCGGCCGCCCGCTACGGCTTGTTGTCGAGCATCGCCGCCGACCTCGGCCATACCCAACTGTTCGGTGCCCTGTGCAGCGGCGCCAGCCTGTTGCTGGTGGATGAAGACAGCGGTTTCAACCCACTGGCCCTGGCCGAACTCTTCGACCAGCATCCGGTGGATGTACTGAAAATCACCCCAAGCCACCTCGCCGGCCTGTTGCAGGCACTGCCCGATGCGCGCCTGCTGCCGCGCGCGCTGCTGGTGTTCGGTGGCGACGCCCTCAGCCCGGCGCTGCTGGAGCAGGTGAACCGCCTGGCACCGGGCTTGAAGGTGTTCAACCACTATGGTCCGAGTGAAGCGACCGTCGGCGCCATCGCGACCGAACTGCCGGCAGGCCTGCGCAGCATCGCCCTCGGCCGGCCGTTGCCGAACCGTCAACTGCAGGTGGTCGACGGCAACGGTCGCCTGGCGGCCATCGGCGTGTCCGGTGAACTGCTGATCAGCGGCGCCCTGGCCCGGGGTTACCTGCACCGGGACGACCTCACTGCCGAACGCTTCCATCTCGATGCGAACGAGCAACGCTGGTATCGCTCCGGCGACCGCGTGCGCTGGCAAGTCGACGGTCAAATCGCGTTCCTTGGCCGCGTCGACAGCCAGGTGAAGATCCGTGGCAACCGCCTGGAGCTGGGCGAAGTCGAGGCGCAGATCAAGCGCCTGTCACCGCTGATCGAGCAGGCACTGGTGCGCGTCGTCGAACTGGACGGCAGCCCACGCCTGGTGGCCTGGCTGGTCGCCAGCCAATCGATCTCCCCCGCCAAGCTGCGCAACGACCTCAGCGCCCGCGTGCCGGACTACATGGTGCCGGCGCACTTCATCACCCTCGACGAACTGCCCCTCACCCGCAATGGCAAAGTCGACGTCCAGCGCTTGCCGACACCGCAAAAACCCACCGACGACAGCGCCAGCCACGTCGCCCCGCGCAACGAAGTCGAAGCGCTGCTGGCCGACATCTGGCAAGACGTCCTCAAGCTTGAACGGGTGGGCGTGCACGACAACTTCTTCGCGCTGGGGGGGGACTCGATCATCAACCTGCAGATCATCGCCCGCGCCAACCAGCAGGGGCTGAAGCTCACGCCTCGGCAGTTGTTCGAGAACCGCACCATCGCCGATATCGCCCGGGTACTGGGTGCCGATGCCAGCCAAGGGGTGGCGGAAAACCTTACCGATGGCTACGAGTTGCCACTGGGCGCCGGCCAGTTGGCGCGGCTGCAACAGGGCCCGCTCAAGGCCACCTGGCGCTGCGTGGCGCTGTCCCAGGCCATCGACAGCAACCTGCTGGGCCAGGCAATCAGCGCCTTGCAGCAACACCACCAGGCTTTGCGCCTGGCACTGAAAGCGTTACCCGAGGGGCAATGGCAGCAACGCGTCCTGGGCTCGGCCAAAGCACCGCTGATCGCCCACGAGAAACTGGCCGTGTGCGACCCGGTGCACTTGCAGGCCCTGGCCCAGGCCGGTGTCGACGCGCTTGAGCTGGACGCTGGCCAGACCTTGCACGCCTGCCTGCTGGACGTGGACGGCAAGCCGTCCCTGCTGCTGGCCGCTCACCCCTTGTGTGTGGATGAAGCATCCTGGTCGCTGCTGCTCACTGACCTCAACCTGGCGCTGGCACAGCTGATGTATCACCGGCCGGTCCGCCTGTCCTATGCCGGCGGCGATTTCAGCCAGTGGACGCGACACCAGCAGGCACACGCACAAAGCGACGCCCTGGACGATGCCTGGGAACATTGGCTGCAATACGCCAGCATGGATCCGCTGCAACTGCCGGAAAGCGAACAGCCCGCCAGCGTGGTCGAGCACGCCCTGCCAGCCACCACCTCCAGCGAACTCAAGCGCGTGGCCGAGGTGCTGCAGCTGGATTGGAACAGCCTGCTGGCCGCTGCCGTGGTGGAACAATGCCGTGAGCTGGGCGGCGACGGCCTGGTCGCACTGAGCGTTCAAGGCACCCGCCCCGCCACCGAGCGCCTGCCTGTCGATGCGCCCATCGCCGTGGCCGACCTCGAACCGGCACGCATCCTCGGCCCCCTGGATCTGGCCGTGCCGTACTTCCTCCAGACCGAAGGCGACAGCCTGCTGCAACGGGTGCAGGCCGTGGTTGCGCAGATGCGCGCCTACCCACAACACGGCGTTGACTACGGTGCCTTGCGCTACCTGTCGGACAACACCTACCTGCAAGAGCCCCTGCGCGATCTGCCGGCGGCAGCGGTCGCCATTCGCTGGCTGGGCAACCTCGACAGCCATCGCGAGGAGCACGGCATCCTCACCGGGGTCGAAGCGGCAAACCCACTGGCGGCGTCTGACTGCCCACTGACACTCGATGCCTGGTGGCAGGACGATTGCCTGCACCTGCGCAACCAGGGCGGCCTCGCCGCCACTTGGGCGCCACGGCTCATGCAACGCTTGGTCGAACTCGCCGGGCTGCACAGCGCAACCGACCTGCGCCCTGCCAGCCAGGCCTTCCCGCTGTGCCACACGCAAGCGGCGACCCTGGCGGCCGAGCCCCTGGACTGGTCGAACATCGAAGACGTCTACCCGTTGTCGTCGATGCAACAGGGCATGCTCCTGCACACCCTGCTGCAACCCCACAGCGGTATCTACCTGATGCAGCAACGCTACAGCTGGGACGGCGTATTGCAGCGCCCGGCCATGGAAGCGGCCTGGCAGTTGTTCCTGCAACGGCACCCGATGATGCGCACCGCGTTCTGGTGGCAGGAAGACCACGAGCCGCTGCAATGCGTCTACCGGCACACCCATCGGGCCTTCGACTGGCAGGACCTGCGCCATCTCGACGAAGAGCAGCAGCGCCTGGCGATGGACCAGGCCCTGGAAGCGCAACGCCTGCAAGGTTTCGACATGGCCTGCGCGCCGCTGACCCATCTGCGGGTGTTCCAACTCGACGAGCGCCGCTTCGCCGTGGTGCGCAGCTTCCACCATATCCTCACCGACGCCTGGTGCTTCGGTTTGTTGATGGAAGATCTGTTGGCGATCTACCAGGCCCTGGTACGCCAGGAGCCCGTGGCCCGTCCGCGCCTGCGTTCGTTCCGCGGCTACATGAGCTGGCTGGAGCGCCATGACATGGCCGCCGCGCACGCCTTCTGGCAAGCGGAAATGGCCGGTTTCAGCGAGCCGACGCCGCTGCACGTGGACAGCCCCGTGGCCCGTCCCGAGCAGGCACCGGAGCAGGTCGGCGACTTCGACCAGACCCTGAGCATCGCCCAGACCCAGCGGTTGCAGCAGTTGTGCCAGCAATACCAGCTGACGCCGAACACCTGGATCCAGGGCGCCTGGGCCCTGCTGCTGTCGCGCTACAGCGGCAACCGCGACGTGCTGTTCGGCGTGACTGTGGCCGGCCGCCCGACCGATCTGGCCGGTGTGGAGGAAATGGTCGGGCTGTTCATCAACAGCCTGCCGCTGCGGGTCGACGTCGACCCCGAAGCGCCGGTCGCCGACTGGCTGCAGGCATTGCTGTCGCACAACGCGCAATTGCGCGAGCACGAAAGCGCATCGCTGGTGGACATCCAGCGTTGCAGTGAAGTGCCCCGTGGCCAGCAGTTGTTCGACAGCCTGGTGGTGTTCGAAAACGCCCCGCTGGACATCAGCAGCGTGCAACTGGATGCCTTCAGCATCGACATCTACGAAGACCGGGTGCACACCAACTTCCCGATGACGGTGGTGCTGTACCCCGGCGACCGCCTGGGCATTCGCCTGTCCTATGACAGCCAGCGCTTCAGCACCGACACCGTGCAGCGCATGCTCGGTCATCTGGTGCAACTGCTGTCGAGCATGCTCGATCAGCCGCAGGCGCCCCTGGGCAGCCTGCACATGCTCCCCGAAGCGGAGCGCCAGCAGTTGCAGATCGAATGCAACCGCAGCGCCGTGGACTTCCCGCTGGAGCGCGGCTATGCGGCGCTGTTCGCCGATCAGGTGCAGCGCCGTCCGCACCACATCGCCGCGGTCAGCCAGGGCCAATCGCTGACCTACGCCGAACTGGACCGCCGCGCCAACGCCATCGCCCACTCGCTGCAAGCGTCCGGCGCCGGTCCGGAAACCCTGGTGGCGCTGTTTGCCGAGCGTGGCCTGGCCTTGCTGACGATGATGATCGCCACGCTCAAGGTCGGCGCCGCGTTCCAGGCCCTGGACATCCAGCAACCGCCCACCCGCCTGGCGGAACTGCTGAACCTCGGCGAAGCCCCGCTGCTGCTGGTCTGCGAGAGCGCGACGGCGACGCTGGACAACGTCCTGCCGCAGCTGCGCCGGCAACCCACCTGCCTGATCGCCCAAGCACTCTGGCAAGGCGGCGAACAAGCACCGGTTACGTATTCGCACAACCCTGACCAACTGGCCTACGTGATCTTCACTTCGGGCTCCACCGGCACACCGAAAGGGGTCATGGTCGAACAACGGGGGATGCTCAACAACATGTTCGGCAAGGTGCCGAGCCTGGGCCTGGGTGAACACGACCGGATTGCCCAGACGGCGTCCGCGGCGTTCGACATTAGCGTGTGGCAATTCCTCGCCGCGCCACTGTTCGGCGCCACCGTGCATATCCTGCCCGATGCTCAGGCCCACGACCCGGTGGCCCTGCTCGATGCCGTCCAGGAACACGGGCTGACGCTGCTGGAAACCGTACCGGCGCTGATCCGGGGCATGCTCCAGGAGAGTCAGGCACATCACAGCCTGGCGAGCCTGCGCTGGCTACTGCCCACCGGCGAGGCCCTGCCACCGGCCCTGGCCCGGGACTGGTTCGCACGCTTCCCGGCGATTCCGTTGATGAACGCCTACGGCCCGGCGGAATGCTCGGACGACGTCGCCTTCCACCCGATCACCGAGGCCCCGACCGACGATTGCCTGCACATGCCCATCGGCAAGCCGACCGCCAATAATCAGGTGTTCGTGTTGGATTCGGAGCTGCGCATGGTGCCCCTCGGCGTTCCCGGTGAGTTGTGCATCGGTGGCGTCGGCGTGGGTCGCGGTTACCTGCGTGACCCGCAGCGCACCCGAGAAGCCTTTGTCCCGCACCCGTTCCAGGCGGACGCACGCCTGTACCGCAGCGGCGACATCGGCCGGATGCGCGCCGATGGTGTGATCGAGTACCTCGGTCGTCGCGACCAGCAAGTGAAGATCCGTGGTCACCGTATCGAACTGGGCGAGATCGAAAACCGCCTGATGCAACACCCGGCGGTGGATAGCGCCGCCGTCCTGGCGCTGCCCGACACCCGGGGCGCCTTGCAGTTGGTCGCCTGGTACGTGCTCGACAGCGCTGCCGACCTGGGCGGCGAATCCGCGCAACAGGTACTGAGCGCTTACCTGGGCTCGCAACTGGCGAATTACATGGTCCCGGCCCGCTGGCTGGCGCTGGAACAATTGCCGTTGAACGCCAACGGCAAGGTCGACCGCCGAGCCCTCGCCGCCAAAGGCGTGCCTCAGACCGAGACCACCGATGAGCGGTGCGTGGCACCGCGCACCGCCACCGAGCAGGTCCTGGCAGAACTCTGGCAGGAGATCCTCGGCCTGGACAGCGTCGGTGTACACGATGACTTCTTCGCCATCGGCGGCCACTCGCTGCTGGCTACCCAAGTGCTGTCGCGGATCCGTCGGCGCCTGAACGTCAGCCTGCCCCTGCGCACACTGTTCGAACGCGGCACCCTGGAGCAACTGGCCGCAGCGGTGGATCGGCAGCGCGACACCCAGGTCGCGGCCGAGGGCGACAATGAAATCGCCCTGGCGCCACGTCACCAGCCGCTGCCGTTGTCCTACGCCCAGCAGCGCTTGTGGTTCCTCGATCGCTTCGAAGGCCCGAGCGCCGCCTATAACATGAGTACGGTGGTGAGGTTGCGCGGGGCGCTGGACATCCAGGCGTTGCAAGCAGCGTTGCAGGCTGTGCTGGAGCGCCATGAGTCGTTGCGCACCGCCTTCCACCTCAACGGTGACCAGCCCTGCCAGGTGATCAGCCCGGCACCGCGGGTCGACCTGACGCCGACCGAGCTGGGTCAACTGGTCGGCGAAGCGCAGACAAGCACAATGCAACGCCTGATCGACGAGCAGGCCGGCACCCCGTTTGACTTGCAACAGGCGCCGATGCTGCGCGCCAACCTGCTGCGCCTGGGCACGGATGATCATGTGCTGCAATTGGTGCTGCATCACATCGCCACTGACGCCTGGTCCATGGGCATCCTCGTCCAGGAACTGATCATCGGCTATCAGGCGTACGCCAGCGGTTCGACGCCGGCCCTGCCGGCGTTGCCGATCCAGTACGCCGACTATGCCCACTGGCAACGCAGCGAAGCACAGCAACAGCTGCTGGCACGGGCCATCGACTACTGGCGCCGGCAAATGGAAGGCGCACCGACGCTGATCCCGCTGCCGCTTGATTGCCCACGCCCGGCGCTTCCCGATTACCAGGGCGCGGCCCTGGAGCAACGCTTCACACCGGCCCAGACCCGAGTGCTCAAGGCGTATGCGCAGGAGCAACGGGCGACGCTGTTCATGGTCCTGCTCAACGCCTTCAACAGCCTGATGCAGCGCGCCACCGGGGCCAGCGATTTCATCGTCGGCACCGACCTGGCCAACCGCGAACACCCGGCCCTGGAACACCTGATCGGCTTCTTCGTCAACGTGCTGCCGATCCGCGCACGCCTGACCGAAGGCGACACCTTCGACGCTCGCCTGCAACGCTTGCGTGAAGATTGCCTCTCGGCCTTCCAGCATCAGCAGGTGCCGTTCGACAAGCTGGTGGAGGAATTGCAACCGCCGCGCACACCGGGGGTGAACCCGTTGGTCCAGGTGCTGTTCGTCATGCAGAACACGCCGAGCGGCAACGCCAACCTGCCGGACCTTGCGGTGGAACACCTGGTATCGCGCCAGGAGAGCAGCAAGTTCGACCTCGCGGTGTTTGTCGAGGAAGACGAAGAGCAGGGCCTGAACGTGCGCTGGGTGTATCGCACCAGCGTGTTGCAGGAAGCGACCGTCCAGCGTTTCGAGCAAGGCTTCGCAAGCCTGGTCGAGCAGATCACCTCGGTCTCCGGACAGGCACTGGACCACTGGTCCTGGCGCCTCGAGGAAGGCCAAGGCAGCGCCGCACCCGCCCTGTCCGACTCGCCCGCCGACGACGCCACGGCCCGCAGCGCCCGCAAGCTTTCCAAGCTGAGCAAGCTCAAGCAGACCCGCGCCACCGCCGTCAGCCAGTTGGCCCACGAACAGGTGCGCAGCCGCAGCCTGATCGCCGGGCAACCCCTGCCGTTGGTAATCGAGCCGTTGCTGGGCGACCTGGATCCGGTGCACTGGGCGCTGCAAGCCCGGGAATGGATCAACGGGCAATTGCGCACCCACGGCGGCCTGTTGTTCCGTGGCTTCAACCTGCCGGACGCCGCCGCGTTCGAACAATTCGCCCAGGCCATCGAACCGGACCTCTACGGGACCTACGGCGACCTGCCGAAGAACACCTCCGGCAAGAACATCTACCATTCCACGCCGTACCCGGAACAACACATGATTCTCTTCCACAACGAGAGCTCGCACCTGCCGCAATGGCCGCGCAAGCAGTGGTTCTATTGCGAGACACCGTCGCCCGTGGGCGGCTGCACGCCCATCGTCGATTGCCGGCAGGTACTGGCGCGGTTGCCGAACGACATCGTCATCCGTCTGAAAACCCACGGCTTGCTCTACGTGCGCCACTTCACCGACAAGCTGGACGTGCGCTGGCAGGACTTCTTCAAGACCGAACAGCGCGAGGAAGTCGAACGCCAATGCCGGGCATCGGGCATGCGCTGGGAATGGCTGGGGGTCGATAACCTGCGTATCGCCCAGCACTGCCCGGCGATTGTCGAGCACCCAGAGACCGGCGAGCTGTCGTTCTTCAACCAGGTGCAACTGCACCACACCGCCTGCCTGGAGCCTGAAGTGCGCAGCAACCTGATCAATCTGTTCGGCCCGGAGCATCTGCCGCGCAACGTCTACTACGGCGATGGCAGCGTGATCGAAGATGCGGTGATGGAGGTGATCGGCGCGGCCTACGAAGACTGCGCCGTGCGGTTTACCTGGCAAAAGGGTGACATGGTGATGCTCGACAACATGCTGGTGGCCCACGCCCGGGACCCTTTTGAAGGCGAGCGCAAGATCTGTGTTGCCATGGGCCAGATGATGCGCCGCGAAGAACTGAAGGAGCATTTGCCTGAAGCGCAGGCGCTGCCAATGGCGGAGGTGCAGGCATGACGGCTTACGAAAAGCGTGAAGAAGCCTTCGCCCTCTCGCCGCAGCAACGCAGCCAGTGGCTGGGTGGGTTGCCGCCGGTGCGGCTGGAACTGGAAATTCGCGGTGCATTGGTGCTGGAGCGCCTGCAACAACGGCTCGCCGCGTTGAGTGCTTGCCACGAAGCCCTGCGCTTGCGGGTGCGGCCGGAGCCGGGGTTGCTGACGCCGTTGCAGGTCATTGAATCCACCGTCACCGCAGCCGATGGGATCACCGTCGAGGTGCAATCGGTGGATGAAGACCGGCACCGGGTCGTGCTGCAACTGCCCGTGCTGAGCGCGGACCGCGGGACCTTGCTGCGCCTGGTACAGGCACTGGCGTCGGTGCAGGCTCCGGCGTTCGACGACGAAGCCATGACCTACACCCAATACAGTGCCTGGCTCTACGAATTGCAGGCCGACGACGATGCCGAGCAGGGCCGGCGCTTCTGGGCTACCCAGGCGCTGGACGACTCGACCACCGGCGAATTGCTCTACCGCCAGGTACGCAGCGATCACGCCGATGTGCCGGTGATCACTCGCCTGACCGCCATGCCACAATTGCGCATGGCCCTGGACGGTTTTTGCCAGCGTCGCGGTGCATCCGCCGAACAAGTGCTGATGGCCGCCTGGGGCGTGCTGCTGCAGCGCTTGAGCAGCGGAGACAGCCCGGCGCTGACCCTGAACTGGGTCCACGATTGCCGCGACGATTACGAAGAACTTGCCGATTGCTGGGGCCAGTTCGCCAAGCCCCTGCCCCTGCGCTGGGAGCCGGCGCCCGAGCACTCTTTTGCCCAGGCGCTGGCGAACCTGCAGACACTCTGTGAACACGCCATCGAATGGCAGGAGTATTGCGGCGTCGGCGCTGCGCAGGCGATCGAGGCTTCCCATTACGGCTTCCAATGGGGTGCGCAGTTGCCTGGTCCGCTCGGCCTTCTGGGCAGCAGCGCATCGACGCTTACCGTGCTGGACGTCCAAGCCATCCCGTCGGGGATGGAGCTGCTGCTGGTGGCCGAAACCCTCGGCGGCGACTATCGCCTGAACCTGTCTCACCCGCCGAGCCGCTACAGCGAACAAGCCGCCACGACGCTGCTGGAACAATTGCAATCGTTGTTGCTCGATGCCCTCGCCAACCCGGACAAACCGCTGTCGCAACTGTCGTTGCAGGCGCCGGGCTTCGCGGCGACGCTGGCAGCCTTGCAACCCCCGCTCGACGCGCCGCCGACGTTTACCAGCGTGCCAGCGCGCTTCAGCCAATGTGCCGCGCAGTTCCCCGGACACCTGGCCCTGCGCGATCACAACGGGCACTTGAGCTACGCCGAGCTGGACGCACGCAGCAATCAACTGGCCCATTACCTGAGGGCCCAGGGTGTCGGCCGCGAGGACCGCGTGGCGTTGTACCTGGATCGTTCGGTGCAGATGGTGCTGGCGATGCTGGCCGTGCTCAAGAGCGGCGCGGCGTTCATCCCGTTGGATGCCCAGCAGCCCGCGCAACGCTCCCTGGCGATCCTGCAGCAGGCGCAACCGGCCTTCGTCCTCAGCGGCGCGGCCGGCAGCGCTCCCGTGCTGCCATCCGTCGACAGCCTCGACCTGCGCAATGAGGCCGCCTGGCAACAAGGGCCGACCAGCGCACCGGATGTCGACATCCAACCCGAGGACGCGGCCTACGTGCTGTTCACCTCGGGCAGCACCGGCACGCCCAAAGGCGTCATCGTCGAACACCGGCAGCTTGGCAGTTATGTCGCCAGCGTCTCCCGGCGCTTGAAACTCGCAGCCGGCGAGCGCAGCGCGGTGGTCACGTCGCTGGCGGCCGACCTCGGTTACACCCTGCTGTTCCCGGCGCTGCTCAGCGGCGGCGAATTGCACCTGCTGGACAAGGAAACCGCCATGGACGCCCAGGCCTGGGCAGCGTGGCAGGCGCAGTACCCGATCGATCACTTGAAGATCGTGCCGTCGCTGCTTGACGCCTGGTTGATCCACGCCCAAAGCGCTGCGGTGCTGCCGCGCAAACAATTGATCCTCGGTGGTGAAAGCTGCTCGCGGCGTCTGTTGCAGAGCATTCGCCAGCACGCACCTACGCTGATGATCTTCAACCATTACGGCCCTACCGAAACCACGGTCGGGGTGGTGATGCACGCTGTCGAACCGGCGGTGGATTATCGTCGTTTGCCTCTCAGCGACCGTCTCGACGGCATGCGCCTGTACTTGCTCGACGACCAGCAGGCCCTGGCCGCTCCTGGCCAAAGCGCCGAGCTGTACATCGGCGGCCCACAACTGGCACGGGGTTACCTGGACGCGCAACAAAGCGCCGATCGCTTTATCGAACTGGCCCAACTGCCTGGCGAGCGCCTGTATCGCACCGGCGACATGGCCCGTTATCTCCATGACGGCAGCCTGGAAATCACCGGGCGGGCGGATCGCCAGGTGAAGATCCGCGGCTTCCGCGTGGAACTCGACGAGATACAGGCGCAACTGACCGGACTGCCCGGCGTTGCCCAAGCCGCCGTGGAATGCATCCCTCGGGGCGAGCTCGGCCAGCAACTGTTCGCCTTCATGACCCTGGTACCCGGGCATTCGACCTCCGTCGCCCGGCTGCACGGCCAGGCCCAGGATTGCCTGCCGGACTACATGCTGCCGACCCTGCGGATTGTCGAAGCACTGCCGCTGATGGGTAACGGCAAGCTCGACCGCAAGACCTTGCAGCAATGGGCGGACAAGGTGCTCGACACGGTTGGCAGCGCCTTGCCGCGCACACCGCTGGAAGCCCTGCTCGCCGACGTCTGGGCGCAAGTGCTGGGCCTGGAGCGGGTGGGCATCGACGATGACTTCTTCGAACTGGGCGGCCACTCCCTGGCAGCGGTGACGCTTGCCAGTCGCCTGCAGACCGCGTTGTCGGCACCGGTGACGGTCAATGCGGTGTTCAACGCCCCCAGCGTCTCGGCCTTTGCGGCGCTGGTGCAGGCCGAGCTCAAGCTCTCGCCGCTGGTCCGACTGTCGGCGCCCAACGCCGAGGCGGCCAATCTGTTCTGCTTCCATCCGTCCACCGGCCATGTGCAGGACTACCGCACGCTGCTGGCCCCTCTGCAGTCCTGGAACCTCTGGGGTTTGCAGGCGGCCTATCTGGCCGAGGACAGCACCACGCTGGACGGTGATATCGAGGGCCTCGCCGCGCTCTATGTCGAGCATTTGCGCCAACAGCAACCCCACGGGCCCTATCACCTGCTGGGCTTCTCCCTCGGTGGACTGCTGGCGATTGCCGCGGCCGCACGCCTGGAAAGCCAGGGTGAGCAAGTGGCCTTCCTCGGCATCCTCGACTCGCAGTACCAGCATCAGGCGCCGGAAGACAGTGTCGAGGCGCTGCTGGAGTCGGCTGCGCAGGCGCTGACCCTGGACAGCCAGGCGCTGATGCGTCAGTTGCCGCCAGCCGTCATCGCCGCGTTGACCGCGCAGCTGGGCGCCCTGCCCCCAGCAGCACGCCTGCCGGAACTGGTGCAGTGGGCCCGGCAGCAAGGCCTGCAACTCGATGGCGACAGTTGGGACCACCTGCAAACACGACTACGCTATCAGCAGCACACACAGCACCTGCTAGCCAGCTTCAAGCCAGCGCAGCTAAGCTGCCCGGTTCATGTCTGGTGGGCCAGCGACACCCTGGCCCAGGCCGAGTTCGTCGACCCGCACTGGGAACGCCTGAGCAGCGGGCCGCTGACCCGCGAAGTCATCCAGGCGCAGCACCTCACCATTCTCGAGCAAGGCGCCCTGCATCAACAATTGGCGGCGCATCTCGAGACTTTTGCAACACACGGAGCGGTTTGAAATGGATCTGTTGTTACTCATGGCTAAACGCTCATGGCGCGCACTGCTGGTGGCGACCCTGACGGGCCTGATCTGCGGCCTCGCGGCCGCCGGGCTGATCGCCAACATCAACCACAGCCTGACCGTGTTCGATCAGTTGCGTCCGGTGGACGGCCTGTACTTCGGTGGCCTGGTGGTGCTGGTGGCGATTTCGCGGGTGATCTCCGACATCAGTCTGCTGCGCCTGGGCCAGGGGGCGGTCAACGACATGCGCCTGCACCTGAGCGCCAAGCTGATCGACACGCCTTACGCGCAGTTGCAACGCCTGGGCAAGCACCGTCTGCTGGCGATGCTGACCGACGACACCCAGACCATCAGCCAGGCGGTGGAGCTGGTGCCGATCCTGCTGGTCAATGCCGGGATCATCGCCGCGTGCCTGGCCTACCTGGGCTGGCTGAGCCTGCCGTTGCTCGGTTTGACGATGCTGTTGATTGCCCTGGGCAGCCTCAGTTTCAACTGGCCGCAGCGCCGGGCACTGACCTCGATCTCCCGCGCGCGGGAGCTCAAGGACCAGTTGTTCGACCAATACCGCCTGCTCACCGACGGCAGCAAGGAGCTGCAACTCAACCACCCGCGCCGGCAACACTTCTTCACGCGCCTGCTGATACCGGTGAGCCAGCAGTACCGCCGGGACTTTGTACGGGGCATGAGCATCTATGCCCTCGTGCTGAACTGGGGTAATGCGGTGTTCTACCTGCTGATCGGCGTGGTGCTGTTCGCCGCGCCGCAGTTCATCGACCTGAGCGCCAGCCTGGTGACCGGCTACATCCTGGCAATCCTGTACATGATCACGCCGTTGTCGGAACTGATGCACGCCTTGCCGACCCTGGGCCGGGCCAGCGTCGCGCTGAACAAGATCCGTGCCCTGGAAGGTGAGATGCAAACCGCCGACGAGGCCGACGGTTCCCTTTCTCCGACCCAGGTTCGCAGCCTGGTGTGTCGGCAGGTCAGCCATACCTACTACCGCGAGCGCGAAGACGGTCATTTCACCCTTGGCCCCATCGACCTGACGTTGAATGCCGGCGAAGTGGTGTTCATCACCGGCGGCAACGGCAGCGGCAAGACCACCCTGGCCTTGTTGCTGACGGGCCTCTACCGGCCGGAAGGCGGCGACATCATGCTCGACGAGCAAGTCTCCTCAAGCAATGACAACCACCACTACCGCCAGCACTTCTCGGCGATCTTCACCGACTTCTGCCTGTTCGAGAACCTGTTCGATGGCGACGACCCGCAGTTGGTGAAGCAGGCCCAGGACTACCTGATCCACCTGCAGCTGGATCACAAGGTGCACATCGAGGAAGGCAAGCTGACGACACTGGCGCTGTCCACCGGGCAACGCAAGCGTCTGGCGCTGCTCAGCGCCTACCTGGATGATCGTCCGTGCTACCTGTTCGACGAGTGGGCGGCCGACCAGGATCCGGTGTTCAAGCACTTTTTCTACACCCGGATCCTGCCTGACCTGCGCGAGCGCGGCAAACTGCTGATCGTCATTTCCCATGACGATGCCTACTTCGGCCTGGCGGACCGGTTGATTCGTATCGAGCATGGCCAGCTCAGCGAAATCGCGCCCCAGGCCGCCATGAAGACGCCGGCCATGCTCTCCTGAAGCGGTCGATAGACCTGTGGCGAGGGGATTTAGCGAAACGTCGCACCGCCCCGCTGGGCTGCGTAGCAGCCCCAACACAGGCGACTCAATCCACCTGATATACCGAGTAGCAGGGCTTTGGGGCTGCTTTGCAGCCCAGCGGGGATAAATCCCCTCGCCACAGGTTCATCGTTCTTCTTAGGTGAACAGCATTACCCCTAACGAGGCTCACGCCTCTTCATAGATGTAATGCAGGTAGCTCACCTGCTCCGCCAGGGGCAGGCGATGCAGTTTGGGGCAGGACTCGCAGAGCACCGGCGGTTGGCCTTCGACGGGTTCGTGCAGTTGGTAATGCAGGCAGCAATGCCGGCGCAAGGGCAAGCACGGGCAGATCTGCGGCGCGGGTGATTCGACCATGCGTTGCAGGCCCCGCAGCTTCAGACGCCCGTCATTCACCGTGACCGGTTCCAGCCACCCATGTGCCTCGGCGAATCCGTCCCGGGACAGGTCGGGGTCCATTCGCGCGAACGCACCATCCCAGATGGCAACCATGTTGCCCCACAGTATCTTCGGCGCCAGCCCTCCGGCGGCAGCCAGGGTCGCGAACAGCGGTGCCAGGTGCTCGTGGACCAACCGCGACCAGTAGGCCCCGCGCTCGTCCGGGCCCAACGCCGGCAGTCGGTTCGCCAGCCCCAGCGCCGAGGGTTGACCGTCATCGTGCAACAGCACCGCCTCTTCGCCCCAGAAATCGATGGCGCTATGGCGGGTCAACACACAGGCCAGGGTCGCCGGCAGGACGATGCTCATGTAGTTCATCGACCACTGCGACACCACGGCGGCGCGGTTCACCCCCGGATAACGCAGGGCGAAGCGGGCCAGCAGCGGTTGCAGGACCTCAGGCTCGGCAAGTCGGCTCAACGCGACGCAAGGCTGGTCGCCAGCTCCCTGCCGGATCACCCGCCGTATCGGCGGCCAGGCCTGGTTGAGCCATTCTGGAAATTCGATGACGGGTCTCCCTTTCCCTAATTAATGCAAACGATTAGCATTGGCTGATCCTATCCTTCCTCATCTGCAAACTCAACGTCGTCAGCGACCGGGCTTACCAAGACCACATGCACACACTCCGCACTTTCTGGCGTCTCGCGCGGCCGTTCTGGACATCCGAGGAAAAATACCCGGCCCTGTTGCTGTTGTTGGGCACCGTGTTGATGACCCTGTGCCTGGTGGGCATCAACATCCTCAACAACTTCTGGAACCTGCATTTCTACAACGCGTTGCAGGCCCTGGACTATCAGGGCTTTCTCGTCGGCAGCCTACAGTTCATCCTGCTGCAGGTCGGCATGGCGGGGTTTACCGTGGGCGCGTTCCACTTCCAGCAGAAGCTGACCATACGCTGGCGCCGTTGGGCCACCCGCAACATGCTCGACCAATGGCTGGGCAGCCAGCGCTACCAGAAGCTGAAACTGACCGAGACCGAGGTCGATAACCCCGACCAGCGGATCGCCGAGGACATCGACCTGTTTATCGTCAAGTCGCTGAAATTGAGCCTGGGACTGTTGACGTCGGTGGTGTCGCTGTTCTCCTTCCTGAATATTCTCTGGCAGGCGTCGAACCTGGTCAGCGTGCCGTTCGACGACCAATCGGTGGTCATCCCGGGGCTGCTGGTGTGGATCGCGCTGGTGTATGCGCTGTTGGGCACCGGCCTGGCCTTCTGGCTGGGACGTGCATTGCCAAGCCTCAATTTCATGCAACAACGGCGTGAAGCGGATTTCCGCTTCTCTCTCATCCGCCTGCGGGAAAACGCCGACTCGGTAGCCCAATACCGTGGCGAAGCGGTGGAGAACGAGCGCTTCAACCAGCGTCTGGAAGCGGCGCTGGAGAATTTCTGGGCGCTGGTCAAGAAGCAGAAGCTGATCATGGGCTATTCGACCTTCTACCTGCGCAGCGCCACGGTCATTCCCATGTTCATCATGGCGCCGCAATTCTTCGCCGGCGCGTTCCCCTTGGGTCGCCTGACGCAGATCAGCGCAGCCTTCGGCGAAGTCCACGCGGCCATCGCCTACCTGGTCAGCGTGTTTCCGGAACTGTCGGAATGGAAGTCGGTGATCGACCGTTTGAACGGTTTCCAGGAGCGTCTGGACCACCTCGAAATCAAGTCCGAGGTCCGGCTCGAACAGCAGGCCAGCGGCCTCGAGATCAAGGACCTGGACGTCTGGCTGCCCAGCGGCCGGCAATTGTTCAAGGGCTTCAACCTGTCGCTCAAACCCGGCGACAGCCTGATGATCAGCGCGCCGTCCGGCTACGGTAAATCGACCCTGCTTCGCACCATCAGCGGGCTTTGGCCCCATGCTCGCGGCACCAGCCGCTACGACCGTGAGCGGGCCCTGACCCTGTCGCAAAAACCCTACCTGCCGCTGGGCTGCCTGCGCGAGGCGCTCTGGTATCCCAACCCGCCACGGCCCGAAGAAGATGCCGCGTTGCGCCAGGTGATGGAGCAGGTTGGCCTGCAACACCTGGGCGATCAACTGGATGAGGAACGGGATTGGGCCCAGACCCTCAGCGTTGGCGAGCAGCAACGCTGCGCGTTCGTCCGCGCCCTGCTGGCCCGTCCGACGGTGCTGTTCCTCGACGAGAGCAGCTCGGCACTGGACGCGGTCAACGAGCTGCGCTGCTATCAGCTGCTCAAGCAGACGCTGCCGGAGACGATTCTGATCAGCGTCGGGCACAACGCCTCGTTGGAGCACATTCATTGGCAAGTCCTGGAACTCAAGGATGAGGCACGGTGGGTGCATCGCAAGGTCCAGCAGGCGGCCGTCAGCTAGCCGGGCTGCCGTCATCGCGAGCGGGCTCGCTCCCACAGGGCTTTCGGACGATTGCAAGATCTGTGGGCGAAGCAGCTCCCATGTGGGAGCGAGCCCGCTCGCGATGGCGCCAGCGCACGCCACACCGCCCCAAACTGACCCACCGCTTTCGCGATGACCGCCAGTCCCCGCGCCGCAAGATCTCTCTGAACTTCCATCCGGCATCCTCCCTCTGCCCTTTACCAGCATGTAAACAAAGAGAGAGGCAGGACGTCATGAGAGCACTCACTTACCACGGTGCGCACACTGTAAAAGTCGACACCGTTCCGGACCCGGTTCTGGTGGACAGCGACGACATCATCCTGCGCGTCACGGCGACCGCCATCTGTGGTTCGGACCTGCACCTCTATCGCGGCAAGATCCCCTCGGTCGAGCATGGCGATATCTTCGGACACGAGTTCATGGGAATCGTCGAAGAGGCAGGTCCCGCAGTGACCGCCGTTCAACCCGGCGACCGCGTGGTGATCCCGTTCGTGATCGCGTGCGGCAGCTGTTTTTTCTGCCAGATGGACCTGTTCGCAGCCTGCGAAACGACCAACACCGGTCGCGGTGCCATCCTCAACAAGAAAGCCATCCCACCCGGCGCAGCGCTGTTCGGCTTCAGCCACCTGTATGGCGGCGTACCCGGTGGGCAGGCCGAATATGTACGGGTGCCGAAGGCCAACACCGGCCCCTTTAAAGTGCCTGGGACCCTTTCGGACGAGAAGGTGCTGTTTCTTTCGGACATCCTGCCCACTGCTTTCCAGGCGGTCACCAACGCAGGCATCGGCAACGGCTCGAGTATCGCCATCTACGGCGCCGGGCCGGTCGGTTTGTTGAGTGCCGCATGCGCCAGGATGCTGGGCGCCGAGCAGATATTCATGGTCGATCACCACCCCTATCGCCTCGCCTACGCACAGCAAACCTATGGCGTGATTCCGATCAACTTCGATGAAGACGACGACCCCGCCGACACGATCATTCGCCAGACCAAAGGCATGCGCGGTGTCGACGGTGTGGTCGATGCGGTGGGCTTCGAGGCCAAAGGCAGCACCACCGAGACGGTGCTCGCCACGCTCAAGCTTGAAGGCAGCAGCGGCAAAGCCCTGCGCCAGTGCATCGCGGCCGTCCGCCGTGGCGGGGTCGTGAGCGTGCCGGGGGTGTATGCGGGCTTCATCCACGGCTTCCTGTTTGGCGATGCATTCGACAAAGGCCTGACGTTCAAGATGGGACAGACCCATGTGCAGCGCTATCTTCCCGAGTTGCTCGGCCACATCGAGACCGGTCGCCTGGCGCCGGAGGTCATCATCAGCCACCGGATGTCGCTGGAACAGGCCGCCGAGGGGTACGAGATTTTCGACAAGAAGCAGGAGGACTGCCGCAAGGTCATCCTGACGCCGGGCGACTCAGCCATCGCATTGCCGGAGGGTGACGGTCCGGCCCTGGTGCTGGGAACTTGAGTTCAGCGACCAGGGCAGCACTGGAGACACTGGGCGAGCCCGTACGCGATAAACGGTCCGGTATTACTCCGCCTGCACCGTGACCTGGCGTTGCTCCCCCAGCCCCGTGATGCCCAGGCGCACGGTCTGCCCCGGGCGCAGGAACACCGGTTGCGGCTTGATGCCCAGGCCGACCCCGGGGGGTGTTCCCGTCGAGATCACATCCCCCGGCTGCAGGCTCATGCATCGGCTCAGGTAGGCGATCAGTTGCGGTACGCTGAAGATCAGCGTTCGCGTATTGCCGTTCTGGTAGCGGTGCCCATCGACTTCCAGCCATAGGTCCAGGCCATGGGGATCGCCGACCTCGTCCCGGGTGACCAGCCACGGGCCCATGGGGCCGAAGGTGTCGAAGCCCTTGCCTTTGTCCCAGGTGCCGCCCCGCTCCAACTGCCACTCCCGCTCGGATACATCGTTGATGACGCAATAGCCGGCGACATGCTCCATCGCATTCGCTTCATCGATGTTGCGTCCGCCCCTGCCGATGACGACGCCCAACTCCACTTCCCAGTCGGTCTTGAGCGAGCCGCGGGGAATCTGGATATCGTCGTTCGGCCCGCAAATGGCACTGGTCCATTTGCCGAAGATGATCGGCTCCTTCGGCACGTCCATATTCGACTCGGCCGCATGGTCAGCGTAGTTCAGGCCAATGCAGATGAATTTGCCGACGTGCCCGACACAGGCACCGAGCCGTGGCTGTCCAGCAACGATCGGCAGGCTGTTCGGGTCGAGGTCGGCCAGCGCCGCCAACCCCTCCGGACTCAAGACGTGTCCCGCGATGTCCGGCACGTGCTCCGACAGGTCGCGGATTCGATTATCCGCATCCAACAGACCGGGTTTTTCCGCGCCTTTTTCGCCGTAGCGCAACAGTTTCATCGAATGCTCCTCATTCAAACCCAACGTAAAGACGACTCAGAGGCTCATGCCGCCGTCGATGACATGCACAGCGCCGGTGGTGTAGGTCGACGCATCGCTGCCCAGGTACACAGCCAACTGCGCGATTTCCTCGGTGCTGCCAATTCGGCCCATGGGCTGGCGCTCAAGGAACTGATGATAGATCTGTGATTCATCGACGCCCTGTTGCCGGGCCTGGGCGGCAATGCGCTGGCGCAACGAGGGCGAGTCCACCGTCCCCGGACAGATCGCGTTGCAGCGAATGCCCTGACCGACAAAGTCAATGGCGACGGCCTTCGTCAGGCCTATCACCGCGGCCTTGCTGGTCGCATAGGCGAAACGGTTCGGCACGCCCTTGATACTCGACGCCACCGACGACATGTTGATGATCGAACCGCCGCCACGGGCCAGCATGCCCGGCAGGAACGCACGGATGGTCCGATACATCGCCGTGACATTGAGGTCCATCGAGCGCGCCCAGGCCGATTCGTCGCATTCCAGGAGATTGCCGCTGTGCACGTAACCGGCACAGTTGAACAGCACGTCCAGCCCACCGATTCGTTCGCAAGCCGTGTCGATGGCCTCGGCAGACGTCACGTCCAGGGTCATGGCTGTAACCCCTTCGATGCCCGCCAACGCACCAATATCGATATCACTGGCGAACACCTCGGCACCGGCCCGGGCGAAGGCGATGGCGCTGGCCAGGCCGATGCCCTGCCCCGCGGCCGTGACCAATACGCGCTTATTGAGCAGATTCAAGCGACCTCCAGTTTTGCTGACGTGACGGCGGCCTTGGGGGTTCGGGCGAGCATCGAGGCGGGGATGGCCAGGATCAGTCCACCGCTGACCAACAGACACAGGGCCAGTACATAGGTGCCGTTATTGATGTTGCCCGTGAGGGTTTCCGCTACTGCGGTGATCATCGAGCCGGTGAAACCCGACAGGTTGCCGATGGCATTGATCATGCCGATGCCAGCGGCTGCCGCGACGCCCGACAACAGCGTCCCTGGCAGGGTCCAGAAAATCGGCATCAGGCTGAGGATTCCCGAAGCGGCAACGCTGAGGAACAGTACGGACAACACCAGGTTGTTGGCGAAGAAAGCGCTGAGGATCAGGCCGACGCCGCCGATGAAGGCTGGAATGGCGGCGTGCAGGCGCCGCTCGCCGGTGCGGTTGGAGTGCCGCGCGTTGAGCAACATTGCCACGACGGCCACCGCGTAAGGAATCGCGGTCAGCAAGCCAATGTGCAAGCTGTTGGTGATCCCGGTGCTCTTGATGATCGAGGGCATCCAGAACGCCAGGCCATAGAAACCTGTGTTGAAGGTCAACAGAATCAGCACCAGCAACCACACCCGAGGGTTGAGGAACACCTCGCTCAAACGGCTGGCCTTGCCCTGGTTGTCCGTCTGCAGATTAGCCTTGAGCAGGTTTTTCTCCGCATCGGAAAGCCATTTCGCCTTATCGATGTTATCGGCCAGGCAGACAATCACCACGAACGCCATGATGATCGAGGGAATGCCTTCGATCAGCAGCATCCATTGCCAACCGGACAGCCCCCTCACCCCTTGCATGCTGTTCATCAGCCAACCTGAGAGTATCCCGCCCAACGTCAGGCTGACCGGCAACGCCAACAGGAAGCCGGACATCACCCGGCTTTGCCGATGGGTCGGGAACCAGTAGTTGAGGTACAGGATCACGCCGGGAAAAAAGCCCGCTTCGCAGACACCCAACAGAAAGCGCAGCACGTAGAACATCGTGCTCGATTCGATATGAAAGAAGCCCGCCAGCGGTACCGTGTAGGCCACGGCCATGGAGATCACCGCCCAACTGAGCATGATCCGGGCAATCCAGAACCGCGCACCGAAGCGATGCAACAGCAGGTTGCTGGGCACTTCGAAGATGAAATAGCCCCAGAAAAACATACTGGCGCCCAAGGCATACACGGTGTTGCTGAATTGCAGTTCGTTGAGCATGTCGAGCTTGGCGAAACCAATGTTCACCCGGTCAAGATAAGCCGCCATGTAGCACAGGAGCAGGACGGGAAGGATGCGCCAGATGACTTTGCGGTAGGTCCGGTCTTCGAAATCGAGTTCACCGGTTTGCGCCTGGGCAAGTAAATGCTCGGAGACGGTTTGCATGTGATAACCCCTGGGCACGTGGACATGCCTGATTGTTTTTATCGGATGGGAGCTGGGGCTCACTCTACGACCGTGAAACGATTCTTTCCCAATGGCATTTTCTGATTAATCGATAACGATCCGTTATCGGATCAGTCGTCGTTTCCCAGTGTTCCAACAACATGATCACTGCTCAGGCGAGCGTGGTCCTTGAGGATTTCCGCGAACTCCAGCGCCGCGCCCATCAACGGTTCGCCTCTGCGCGTGAGAATGCCGTAGTCCTGGGGCACCAGGTGCAGCGGGGTGTCGAGGGTTTTCAGTTGGCCGCTCTCGAGCAATGGATCGACCATGGCATTGGGCAGCATCCCGATCATCGGACCACGCTGCAGCACCTGGAGGAAGGTCTGCATGGAAATGGTGTCGATGGTGTTGCGTGGCATGCCTACCCCGGCCTCGGCGAAAGCCAGCTCCATACGCGCGCGAATGGGCGTGCCGACCGGGTAGAGAATCCAGGGCAGATCCACCAATTGCTGCAGGGAGGTCGGCCCGGCACCGGCCAGGGGATGGTGGCTATTGACCACAATGCAGAACGGTTCTGGAGCCAGGGGCTGGAAGTCATAACGCTGCTGCTGGCTTTGATCGGTGAAACGAGCCACCGCCAGATCGAGCTTCTTCTCTTCGAGCATCTCCATCAGATGGTTACTGGTCTGCTCCACGACCTCGATCGATAGCAACGGCCATCGCTGCTTGATCTGCAAAATCGCCTCGGGCAGGGCTACCGCCGTCGCGGCAAAAATCCCGCCGACCTTGAGGTAACCATGGCCCCCCTCGCGCAGGCTGCTGATCTGCTCAACGAACGAACGCGCGTCATTCAAGGCGATCTGCGCATACCGCAGCACATGTTCGCCCAACGCCGTGGGCGGCATGCTGCGCGGTCGCCGCTCGAACAAGGCAAAGCCGAGCAGGCTCTCGATTTCCTTGAGCATCTTGCTGACGGCCGGCTGGCTGAGGTTCATCTGCTGGGCCGCCAGGTGCATGTTGCAAGTGCGGCCCAAGGTATCGATCAGCAGCAGATGACGGAATTTCAGCCAGCCGCAGAAGCTGGAAAAGGATACATCTGACATGGGCGATTTCCTCGAGCCTGCAATAACCGTTCGTTATCGATTACTGAATATATCTCATTGGAGTTTATCGTCCGCCCACCCTAGCGTGAAAGCAATCACGAACCAGGAAGAACTGCCATGTCGCTACTGCTTACGCCCGAGAATACATTGCCGTCCGACGGCCTGGCCGGAACGCTGATTGGCCGCGCCTGGGTGCCCGGGCGGATCGCCGGGCCCTCGCCGATTGTGTTGCGCAACGATGGTGTGTTCGATCTGTCGGAGCATTTTGCGACCTTGAGCGACCTGCTGGAAACGGAATCGCCATTGGCCGCGGTGAGGCAAACGCCGGGTATCTTCATCGCCAGCGTCGAAGCCCTGCTCGCCAACACGGGGCCTGAGGCCGATCTTTCCAGGCCTTGGTTGTTGCCACCGCTGGATCTGCAAGTGATCAAGGCCGCCGGCGTGACCTTCGCCGCCAGCATGATCGAGCGGGTGATCGAGGAACAGGCCGGTGGTGATCCGGTAAAAGCCGATGCCGTGCGAGCCACCGTGCGCAGTGTGATCGGCGACAACCTGCGCTCGGTGGTACCGGGCTCCGAACAGGCCATGCGCCTGAAAGCGCTGCTGATCGAGCAAGGCATGTGGTCGCAATACCTGGAAGTCGGCATCGGCCCGGACGCGGAAATCTTCACCAAGGCGCCGGTACTCGCCGCCGTGGGCAGCGGCAGTCACATCGGTATCCACCCCGGCTCCCAGTGGAACAATCCTGAGCCCGAGGTGGTGCTGGCGGTGAACAGCCGTGGCCAGGTCCATGGCGCCACCTTGGGCAACGATGTCAACCTGCGAGACTTCGAGGGACGCAGCGCGTTGCTGCTGAGCAAGGCCAAGGACAACAATGCCTCCTGTGCCATCGGCCCTTTCATTCGCCTGTTCGATGAGCACTTCAGCCTGGACGATGTACGCACCTGCGTGGTCGACCTGGACGTCCAGGGCGAGGACGGTTATCGGATGCGGGGATCGAGTTCCATGCGCCAGATCAGCCGGGATCCGTTGGACCTGGCGGCCCAGACACTCAACGCCAATCACCAATACCCGGACGGGTTCCTGCTGTTCCTGGGTACCCTGTTTGCCCCGACCGAAGACCGAGACGCCGTCGGCAGTGGCTTCACCCATAAACCGGGTGACCGGGTCCGGATCAGCAGCCCATTGCTCGGCAGCCTGCACAACCGTGTAACCCTCAGCTGTGAAGCGGCACCCTGGACGTTCGGCTTGAGCGCCCTGTTGCGCAATCTCGCCGCTCGAGGATTGCTCGCACGCTGACGCCGGTGCGGTTTGTCGATTCATCCAACTATAAGAGAGACAAGCATCATGAGTGACACGCCCAAACGCCGCCTGCGCAGCGAACAGTGGTTCAACGACCCCGCCCACGCGGACATGACGGCCTTGTACGTCGAGCGCTACATGAATTACGGGATGACCCGCGAAGAGCTGCAATCGGGACGCCCGATCATCGGCATCGCCCAGACCGGCAGCGACCTGACGCCCTGCAACCGCCACCATCTGGAGCTGGCGCAACGGGTCAAGGCCGGTATTCGCGATGCAGGCGGCATTCCCATGGAGTTCCCGGTGCATCCGATTGCCGAACAGTCGCGTCGGCCCACCGCAGCACTGGACCGCAACCTGGCCTATCTGGGGCTGGTGGAAATCCTCCACGGTTATCCCTTGGACGGCGTGGTGCTCACCACGGGTTGCGACAAGACGACCCCGGCCTGCCTGATGGCGGCCGCAACCACCGACCTGCCGGCCATCGTCCTGTCCGGCGGGCCGATGCTCGACGGTCACTACAAGGGCGACCTGATCGGGTCAGGCACCGTACTCTGGCATGCGCGCAACCTGATGGCCGCCGGCGAAATCGACTATGAAGGCTTCATGGAAATGACCACTGCGGCGTCGCCTTCGGTGGGCCACTGCAACACCATGGGCACTGCCCTGTCGATGAATGCACTGGCCGAAGCCCTGGGCATGTCGCTGCCGGGCTGCGCGAGCATTCCGGCGCCCTACCGCGAGCGCGGACAAATGGCCTATGCCACTGGCAAGCGCATCTGCGAGTTGGTCCGACAAGACATTCGTCCCTCGCAGATCATGACCCGCCAGGCCTTCGAAAATGCCATCGCCGTCGCTTCGGCATTGGGCGCTTCAAGCAACTGCCCACCGCACCTGATAGCCATTGCCCGACACATGGGTGTCGAATTGAGCCTGGATGATTGGCAGCGGATTGGCGAAGACGTACCGCTGCTGGTCAATTGCATGCCGGCGGGCAAGTACCTGGGTGAAGGCTTCCACCGGGCTGGAGGCGTGCCCTCGGTCATGCATGAGCTGCAAAAAGCCGGGCGCTTGCACACAGACTGCGCCACGGTCAGCGGCCGAACCATTGGCGAAATCGTGGGCAACAGCCGGACCAACGACGTCGACGTCATCCATCCCTTCGACACGCCACTCAAGCATCGCGCCGGGTTCATCGTGCTCAGTGGCAACTTCTTCGACAGCGCGATCATGAAGATGTCGGTGGTGGGCGAGGCCTTCCGCAAGACCTACCTGTCCGAACCCGGCGCCGAGAACAGTTTCGAAGCCCGGGCCATCGTGTTCGAAGGCCCGGAGGACTATCACGCGCGCATCGACGATCCGGCGCTGGACATCGACGAGCGCTGTATCCTCGTCGTTCGCGGCGTCGGCACCGTCGGCTATCCCGGCAGTGCCGAAGTGGTGAACATGGCTCCGCCGGCGGCCCTGATCAAACGCGGCATCGACTCGCTGCCGTGCCTGGGCGACGGACGCCAGAGCGGCACCTCCGCGAGTCCATCGATTCTCAACATGTCCCCGGAAGCCGCCGTAGGCGGTGGCCTGGCGTTGCTCAAGACCAACGATCGCCTGAAAGTGGACTTGAACACCCGAACCGTCAATCTGTTGATCGACGAGGCGGAGATGGAGCGGCGCCGACGGGAATGGGTACCGCAGATCCCTCCCTCACAGACACCCTGGCAAGAACTCTACCGGCAACTGGTGGGGCAACTTTCCACCGGAGGCTGCCTGGAACCCGCCACGTTGCATCTGCGGGTGATTGCCCGTAGCGGTGAGCCGCGGCATTCGCATTGAGGCTCACTCCTTCCCGCTCAACATCCCGATGGCCTCATACGGCGTCTGCAGATCACGCTCGGGGATCTCCCAGATCAGCAACTTGGGGGGCGTATCCCGAAAAGCCGGGTTGCTGAAGTACTGGTTGGCGCCACCGGAGAATTCGCCACCGTCCTTGGCGAAACTGCCAACCGGGGCTCCCAGCGCCAGCTCGAGGAAACCCACGAAGTTGGAATTGCGCGAGAACGAGGTGCCGATCAACGCGACGTTGGGCAGGCCTTCATCGCCGAACAGATCATCGAGGTTGTCGCCTCCGTCCTGAACGGCTTGCTGCTGCTCGCTGACTTGCGTGGCCGCGACGGTTTCCGGGGTGGGTTGCCAACTCAGCGGCAGCCAATCGATGCCGGCCAGGTGTACGAGGTCACCTGCACGCAGGGCCGCCGGGTTGGTGTGGGTAGCAAAGGTTTTTTGTGGCGTGGGGTGAATACCCATCCCCTGGACCTGTTGCGCAATCGCCCGGGCCGCCGCATTGGCGCCGGTCTCGCTCCAGTGTGTGTCGGTACGCAGGTAAGCCGATGCACCCAACGGCTGCAATGTGGGTGCAAGGTTCAGCGCCGATACCCCCGCCTGGTTCAGTGTCGCGGTCCACTCCTCCGCCCGCCGGGCCAGTTCGGCCGGGCGATCCAGGCCACATAACTGCTCGGCAGCGATGCGGCTCTTGTCCGGCACCACCGCCACCAGCAATTGAACGCCACGTTGGCTCAGGCGCCGTTGTACGTCGATCACCGCCTGCGCCTTGGCCTCGGCGTTGGCCCGGGCGTGGTGGTTGATGCGCATCTCATCGGTCAGGAACAGCCAGCCCTGACAGCCCGGACGAACCCGCGGCCCAGTGTCATGGAACAGCAGCCAACTGGCGCCGCGCTCCAGATTGGCGGCCTGTTCCGGGAACCAGGCGCTGGACAGCTGCTTGGCGATACGGTGGGTGACGTCGCCATGCATCGCCGCATCGCGGGTCAGGTTGGGCGGCAGCATTTGCACCTTGCCGCTGAACAGCAGCCAGCCACAGGAAATCAAGCCGACACCGAGCAAGCCGATCAGTGTGTAGCCGGAGACTTTGCTGGTTCGGGTCACCAGGTCGCTGGGGGGCGTCGGTGCGCTGGGTGGAGTCTTCTTTGGCGTCGTCATCAGAACTGAAAGTACAGGAAAGGCACGGCTTCACGGCTGGCGATCAGAGCGAACGACAGCAGGAAACCGGCTACGGGCCAAAAGGCGACAGCCAACGCATACAGCGCATTGCCCGCCATTCGTCTTTCAAAACGTACCTGCCAGATCGGCAGGATCACGCACACCACGCCCAGCACCGCCGCCAGGCCCTGCACCGGGCGCAACGTCACCGCCAGCGCATCGCCAAGGGCAAACCCGTGCAGACCGAACTGCCCGGCGTACAGGGTCATGGCCGAGTGGAAATCCGGGGCACGGAACAGTGTCCACGCCAGGCACACGAACAACAGCGTCAGCATATGCGCCAATACACGCGGGACAGCAGGCAGGTTCGAGCGCGACCAGGCCCGGTCGACGCACAACGCCACGCCATGGGCCGAACCCCACAGCAAGTAGTTCCAGCTATCACCGCCATGCCACAACCCGGCAATGGCCATGGTCAGGAACAGGTTGCGATAGGTCTTCCAGACACCGTGACGGTTACCGCCCAGGCCGATGTACAGGTAATCGCGTAGCCAACTGGACAGCGACAAGTGCCAGCGTCGCCAGAAATCCTGGATGCTGCTGGCCAGGTACGGCCGGTTGAAGTTTTCCGGGAAATGAAACCCCAGCATCAGCCCCAGGCCGATCGCCATGGCGCTGTACCCGGCGAAGTCGAAGAACAGCTGCAGCGAGTACGCCAGGCAACCGATCCAGGCGTCGACGAATGAGGGGTTTTCCAGATGGAAGGTCACGTCCACCAACGGCGACAGGGTGTCGGCCACCAACACCTTCATGCACATGCCGACCATGAAGCGGCGGGCACCCAAGGTAAAGTTCTTCCAGTTGAACCAGCGCTGCACCAGCTCACGGCGGACCCAGTCATAACGAATGATCGGGCCGGCAATCGAGTGACCGAACATGGAAATGTAGGTGGCGTAGTTGAGGAAACTGCGCTCCACCGGAACCGTGTGGCGATGCACGTCCACCAGGTAGGAAATCGCCTGCAAGACGATGAACGACAACCCGGCCGGCAACGCGACCTTCTGCCACTCGAGCGGCATGGCGCCGTAGTGGGTCATCAGCTCGCTCCATGTGCCGGCGAGGATGTTCGCGTACTTGTACCAGCACAGCACGGCGGTGTTGAACACGATCAACGCGACCAGCAGCCGCAGACGCCCACGGGAGTCCTCGCGGGAACGGTCGACCAGCAGGCCACCGACCCAGGCGACGATGGTCAGTACGACATGCAACGACAGGAACAGCGGGCTCAGCCAGCCGTAGAACAACCAACTGCCCGCCAGCAGCACCCCGTTGCGCCAGCCGTGGGGAACCAGGGCGTAGATCAACAGGAAGGCCGGCAGGAACAGCGTCAGGAACTCGAGCGAGGCGAAAACCATGGCGACAGCGCAATCCGATCAGTGGGACAACGTGTCCGTGGCGGCCAAGAGTCGGGGGCCGGTAGCGGTCGGTAGCAGCAATACGCTGTAGCGCTCGCCCGCCTTCAGTTCACCCAGATCCAGCGCGGGGCCGACATTGGCGTTGGCGCAGACCAGTTGCACGGACAGCTTCACCGGGTTGATCGAGCGACGTTGCAGGTTGCCTTCGGTCACGCCTTTGAACAGGTCGGCGGTGCGACCTGCGGGGCGCAGGCTGGCATCGACGCAGCTGCTGTCCAGGTTGAAGAAGCCCAGCGAGGCCTTGAGGCCGTTGAAGTCGTCCGGAATGTCATGCACCGTCACTTGCCTGAGCCCCTTGCCGTCGGGAAGCGCGACCACGGTCGCGAATTCGCCGGGCTCGGCTTTGACGTCCAGCGCCAGACGTTGTTGGCCGCGGACCAGGGTGCCCTTGATGGCGCTGCTGGCCGTGACCGGGAAGAACAGCGACGCGGGCTGCGCCGCGTCCAGGCTCAGCGGCGGTTGGCCTTCCTGGGCAATGACCTGCATCGGCTCGGTGCTGCCGTTGACGAAGCGAATGAACGCCGCATCTTCGGCGGGACCGGTCGGGTACAGCGGGATGTCCGCCGCCACTACGTTCAAGCTCGACAACAGCAGCGCAGCCGCACTCAGGGCCTTGGCGTTGGTCATTTTTTCGCCCCTTTGCTGCTCAACGCTTCAGGCGGCAGCTTGCCCAGTGCAGCGCCGATTGCGGTGCCCCAGGCCTTGTAACCCGCCACGGTGAAATGCTGACCGTCCGTGGTGACCCATTGGCCCGGCTTGGAGAAGGTCAGCGAATCGATATAGGTGCAAGGCGCGACGTTGCTGGCGAGAAATTGCGACATCAACTGGGTACGCGCATCGTTCTTCTGGTACATGCCGCCCGCCTTGCCCCATGCCGGGCCGACCCAGGCACATTTGGTGCCGGTGGCGGCGATGGCCTTGGTCAGGCTGGTCACGCTCTGCCAGGCCCAGGCCTTGGGAAACGCCGGTTTGTCGTAGGACGCCATGGTATCGCCGATGACCAGTACGACCAGGTCGGGCTTGTCCTTGGCGATCAGCTCGGCGATGGGCGTGGTGGTCGCGTCACGGCCTTTGATCTCGATCTTGGCGGTGCCTTTTTGCTCGGCACCACAATCGACTTTCTTGGTGATCAACCAGTCGCCGGCGCTGGCGCCACAGGCGCCGATGGAATGAACGATCGCGCCCTGACGGGAGAGATCAGCGTTGAGCGGCTCCATCAGGTGGTCGGCAAGGCTCATATGGCTTTCGCCAAGCACCAGAAGGGTCAGGCCAGCGAGGGCAGAGGCAGGCATAGGTATCTCCGGAAATCAGTTCGAATAAGGTGAGCGGTAGGGGCTGACCGGTAGCGCCATCGGACTGCCAGTCATGTCCTCGAACATGTAGCGCGCATACAGGCCACCATTGAATTGCTGGTAGTCACTGGCGTTATCCATGCCGATCGTTGCACCCAGGAAGAAGCGCGAACCGAACTTGTACTCACCGGCTGCCGCCAGGCTGTAGCCCACGCCGGTTTTGCTCTGTCCCGAGTAGCGCGAATCGTTGGCTGCCTGGCGGTCACTGTCGCTCGGGAAGAAATCGGCGCCGTCCTGCTGGAAGTGCTGGATGCCCACCGAACTCTTGACCTGATAGGTAAAGCGCTCGGTGCGCTGCTGCCAGGTCACCGGCACGCCCAGGGCGAAATAGCTCTGGGGACTGAAGTAGCCACCATGCCCGTAGGTGAAGAAGTCCTGGTTGTTCTCGTAGCCCAGCGCCGTGGCGCTGAGGCCAACGGTGAGCGAGTGGTCCTGCATATTGTCCAGGTACCAATAGACGCCACCACCGAGTTCACCCCGGGTGTTGGACTCGACATTGTGGCCCACCAGTTCATGCACGGAGCCATAACCGTAGGCACCGACCTGCGAGTTGTCGTAGCTCATTTCGCCACGTACACCGTTGGCGGTCACCCCGCCCCACGATCCACCGTCACGCTTGTCGGTGGTGCCGGCAAACGATGTCAGGCTGTCGGTGACCGCGCGACGCGAAGCGGCGATGCGGTAACGGAAATTGCCGTTATCGCTCAGTGGACGATCAACGCTCACGCCCCCTACCGCTGTCGCGTATTTGAAGCCGATCGGCGTGGTACCGATATCGGCCTTGATGCCCTCGTCGGGACGCTCGTACGCCACCCCAAGGCCGACGCCCTCGGCACGCTGCGAACCGATGCCGGAGGTCGCGCTGGAGGCGCTGCCGAAACGACTGGCGGCCTCACCCTTCACACTGCCGGCCGTGAGCGCTACGGGGGTGATGCGCACGGCCACGCGGTTGTCACCGGCCGGCACATTCACTTCGAATGGCGTTTCCACGTCAGTCAGTTTGCTCAGGCCCGATTCGCTGTTGTTGCTGCGAACGCTCAATCCTTGGGCAATGTAACCGCTGCGCTCCTGAAGAATATCGTTGAGCGCGCGCTGGGCGGAGCTTGTCGAGTCGACGACAGTCAGTACCGTTCGGGGCTGCGGCTGTGCGTTGAAAGGATTGCTCTGGGCGACCGGGGTACCCCGCACGGAGGCCGCTTGACTGTTGCTTCGTGGCTGGCCTGGATAGGCATCGGCAGGCACGCCGTCGGCACTGGCGAGCATGACGCCGCCGTTGAGAATGGCCTCCGCCGGCGGCGGAATGGCCGACGCCGGGCCACGCAAGACCTGCCGACGCTGCCCCGCCCCGCCAGCGAACGGATTCGCCGCCACGTTCATCGCACCAGGCTGGGCGGCCAGGCTGCGTTGCTTCTCGCTCTGCTCGATGGCTACCGCTTTGCGCAGCACTTCAGTCGCCTTGCCGCTGTTGCCCATCGCCCGGTAGATGCGTGCGACTTCAGTCAACGATTCTGGATCGTAGTTCTGCAACGCCATGAACTGTTCCAAGGCGTTTTCCGCATAGCCGTTGTCGTGGGCGAGCACCGCGGCATCGGCCGCGTTCAACAGCACCAACGGGTCATTCGGGTTGCGCTTGAGCAGGGGCTTGTACAGGTCGAAGGCCTTGGCGTTATCGCCATTGGCGGTGTACATCCTGGCCAGGGCCGAGGTCGCGGCGACATCGCCCGGCCGTTGGGCCAGCGCCGGCGCCAACGTGTCGTAGGCCGCCGCCAGGTCACCGCCCTCGCGCAAGCGGTCGGCCTGACGGATACGGTACAGGTACAGCACATCGTCATAACGCTTGCGGGTCGCGACGCTTAACGGCTGGTTCTGCAAGCTGTTCAGGATCGAGTTGACCTGGGCATCGTCCCCCGTCTTGAGCAGCAGGGAGGCGTATTGCAGCATCAAATCGGCCGACGGTGCGCTGCTTTGGGTCAGCAACGAACGCATCATCGACAGCGCCTGCTCGACATCCCCGGCGTCGACATAGGCCGACGCCAACGTCGCCGTGCGCCCAGGACTGCGACCGGCCATCGGCTGCAGGCGATCCAGTAAAGCCAGGGCTTCCTGACGCTGCCCACGCTTGGCCATGGCCGCCGCCAGATTGATCTGCGTGGTCAAGGTGATCCGATCCGCCAGTTCGTTGATGTCAGCGGTGCGACGGTCGACGGGAATCCGGTTGATGGTGGCCTGGGCGTCTTTCCACTGCTCCATTTCCACCGACAGCAAGGCACTGGTGTACAGCGCATCGACGTTGTCCGGGTGGCTTTTGAGAAAGGCGTCGATCAGATCGCGGGCCTTTTTCGATTCGCCGGTTTTCAGATACAGGCGCGCGAGGCTGAAGCGCGTCCAGACGTTATCCGGATCGCTGTTCACGGCATCGAGCAGCGCATTCTGGGCACTGCGGATATCGCCACGCTGCTCGGCCACACTGGCCATCTGGGTGGAACGCAAGGCACGCAACTGGCCGGTATTGCCGAGCTTGGCCTGTTCAGCGGCAGGCAGGCTGTCCAGCAGACTCAAGGCCTCATCGGCCTGCCCGGTTTGCGACAACACATTGACCAGGCCGCGTATGGCCTGCGGGTTGCCAGGCTGGCTCGCCAGTACCTGGCGGTAGTTGGCGGCTGCGCTGTCGAACTGGCCGGCCTGGGCCTGGATGTCGGCCAGGGTAAGACGAGCGTCGACCCCATTGGGGTTCAAGCGCATGGCCTGAGCGACGGCCTCGGTCGCCTTGGCGGTCTGCCCTTTGGCCTGCAGGTCGCGGCCCTGTTGCAACAGCGCCCAATAGCGAACGCCGTTCAATGCGGTTTTCCAGCGGGTCCCACCGGTGTTGATCGCACGGGTCAGCAGTTGCTCGGCTTCCGCGAAGCGCCCCTGTTGCTGACGGACCACACCCAGGCCGCCCAGGGCATCGCTATCATCCGGACGGGTTTTGAGGCGTGCCTGGAAGGCCGCTTCCGCGCCGGCTTGATCACCCTTTTCCAAGGCCCGCAACCCGCTCGCCACCAGCGGATCCTGCTGCCAGGTGGAACCGCCGGCGGTGGCCGCTTTTTGGCGACCCTTGTTCATCTGGTCACGGATTTCCTGATCATCCGGGTGAGCCCTCAGGAACTCCTCGAACAGCGGCACCTGGGCAGCATTCGGCGGGCCGATCCAGACCAGCGCCAAGCGCCAGCTTTCATCGGCATCGCCGGCGATTTCCACGCGTTTGGTCAGCCTGGCGAGCACGCGAGCGCCCTCGGCGCGGGTGTCTTCGTGACGAATCAGTTGCTTGCCATAGAACAGCGCAAGGATCGCATCATCGGGAGTTTCCCGCAGCAGACGCTCCATGCCCTGGCGCGCCTCGGGCCAACCGTTGGCATTGAAGGCCAGGTTGTTGTAGTACTCGCGCCCCACCGTGCCTTCCGGGGTCAGCCCGTTGAACATCCGGCGAAACACGTCGGTCGCCTTGTCACGCTCACCGGCGTCGACCAACCGACGGGCCTCATCCAGCCGGGCCTTGTTGTCCGGCCTGGCCAGCGCAATGTCCTGCTCCAGTTGGCGAGCCATCCAGGGTTGCGGTGACAACGCCTGCAGGCGCGTCAGGTATTCCTGGGCCTGTTGCGGCTTGTTCTGCTTGACGCCGATCAAGCCCATGCCATAGAGGGCATCGACCTGATTCGGATCGAGGCGCAGGACCTTTTGCCAGATCTCGGCAGAGCGCGCCGCATTCGAACGGGCTTGCCAGTACTGACCCTGTTCAACCAGTTGAGCCTGGATGTCCGTGCCTTCGGCATGGACACCGGAGGCAATCAGCGCAATGAAAACTGCAACAGCTAGCGTAGAGCGGCGCGGGCGCATGACGTCTCCCAGGACAAAGTGAGCGTTCCGTCATCACGGAACTGGTAACGCTTCTCTGCCCAACCCAACCCGAACAGGCTTAGCATGACGTTGTAATAAAGAGGATCGGCACCTTGGTCGCTGCCTTTAGCGAAGGCCGCATCAATACCGTCCTGGGCGCGACGTTGCTGTTGCTCGGCCAGCCATGGGTGGCCCTTGGCGATGAAATACGGCACCAGTGCCGCCGAATAGCCGAACGGCCCCGTGCCATCGATCGCAGCGGAAGCCACCTGGACTTTTTCTGGCGGGACACCGCTGGACGCCGTGCTTTGCGCCATACCATCCAATGCTTCCAGAAGCTTTGGATTCGCTGGATCGGTCTTGGGGGTCATCCCCGCCCACAGGTAAACGCGGATCGCATCGTAACTGCCCGATCCGCCCTTGATCGGATCGATCACGAACAGGCCGGACTGCGCGGAAGTCCCGCGATAGCCCACCCAATCCGCGACATAGCCTTTGGGGCTGGCACTGCGGATCAGCTTGACGGTGTTGTCCGCAATCTCTTTCCACGGTCCCTTCGGTTGCTCTTTGGCCAGGCGCAGGAGCAACGGCCGAGGCAGATAGCTTGGATTCAGGCGCCACAGATGGTCTGGCTGAACGAAACCTTCTGGGCCCGGCAGCAGCATTTTGCCGAGGCCCGGCAACGTGACGACCAGCTTCGATTCAATGGTCTTGAGCAACCGCAGCGCATCGACACGGTATTCGGGACGCTGCCATAGACGCGCGGCTTCGAGCAGCGAGTAGACGATCCACAGGTCGGCATCGGAGGCCGAGTTCGCATCCTGAAGCTGCCAGCGCCCGTCCTTGCCCTGCCCCCACAGCCAGCCCGGCAGACGGGTCGAGGGATCCGAACCGAGCATGTTGGCGCGGGTCCAGGTCCACAGATGCTCGAAGCGCGCCTGATCGTTACCGATCAACGCGAAGAGCATGCCGTAGGACTGCCCCTCCGAGGTGCTGTGGTTGGCCTCCATGCTGGAAGACAACATCCGGCCATCGTCCTGGATGTAGCGCGTGGCCCAGGATTCCCACAGGGGCCAGGCCTTGGCGGCACACGCCGGCTCCGACGCGAACGACGGCAAGCACGTCAATGACACGAGGGAAGCCAGCATCGCGCAGGCAGTGCCGCGCAGCCAACCGCCGGATAGAGCGTGACGCACCGTCATCGATAAAGTCTCATCGTCGCGCTCAGACACTCAGCCGTTTCCTGGCCTTGGAACGCAGGCCCAGGTAGGCCAGTCCGCTCAGCAACAGCACACCCAGTGCGGTCATCAGTAGCGTCCAGCCCACATGCCGCGACATCAGCCACTGCACGTATTTGACCGGCGACAGGCTGCCGACGAAATACTGTTCGTCAGCCACCAGCGGCTCGATGGACTTGCCACGGATGACCACCAGGCTGCCCTGAATGGAACCTGCGCCCTGGTCCGTACGGGCCAATGCCTCAGTGGCCTGGGCCAGACCGACAGCATCCCCGCCGGCAATGACCACGACACTGCGGCCATTCTTGAGCGGCGATTCGAAGCCGGTCAGATAGGTGTTTGGCTGGTCACCGGAGAACGCCATGGCCAGACGGCTTTTGCGCAGGTTCGCTTCAGGATCGGAGCTGAGCCAGTCCTGTATGCGCAGGGTCAGGTCAGACACTTCGAAACGTTGCTGCTGACCGGTCCCGGCCGCCGGCAGACGATCCGCCCATTGGCTCAGCAAGGGTTGGTTGTCACCGGACGCCATCACCAGCAGGTCCTTGTCGGCAAAGGATGGAGCCTGTGCGGCCTGGATGACCGTCACGCCGGTCGCGGGGTAACCGGTGGAGTCACCGAAGCGGCCCAATACGTTCAGGTAAGCGCTTACGTCACCCGTGCCGGCGTGGTCCGGCAGCACCACCGCGGTCTGCGACAGGTCAGCCATGCGGGTGAACGGGAAGCCGGCGTCCTTGAACACGCCCAGGTTGGGCATGGCCATGAAATGGTCGTAATCGGTCAGGTCCAGCGTCGACTCAGGGTCGATGCTGCCGCGCATGTTGTCGATGATGATGTCGCGGCATTCCCCCTCTTTGATGTAGTCGTACATGTAGCGCAGTTGCAGGCGCGACTTCAGCGCAACGGAATTGAGCGGCAGCAACACGCGCATGTCACGCACCAGGGTCTCGTCCTTGATCGCGCTCAACAGGCTCTTGTCCAGACGCTCCACCGAAGGCAGGGTCTCGGACTTGATCAGGCCGTCGTTGAAGCTGACGATGAAGGACGAATTGACGGATTTCGGCTGCGGCGTATAGCGATACTTCAGGTTCAGCGGTGCGCCATCCTGGTGCCAGTTGAACAGATCCGGCGGGAAGTTCAGCGGCACGGTGATGTCGCCCGGGTTGTACCCGGAAACGTTCAGTTGTTTGCTCGCGATCAGCTCGCCCAACTTGACCGGGCGATCGGTGGGTAGCCAGTTCGGTGCATCGTAAGGCTTACGGGGCTTGAGGGTATCGAGCTTGTTGATGACCACCGTGCTGCCCGACAGCGCCTGGCCACCGACCGTCAGCGCGATGGCGGCCAGCTTGAGTTCTTCGGTGTTGCGCCCCGCCACCACCAGCAACTTGCCGTTGGCGTCGTTCGGGTTGGTCAGGATGCTCAGGGTCGGCCCCTTTGGCGCAGGAATCGACAATCCGCCAATCTGCGCAGGCACGTCGCCGCTGAGCACGATCACACCGTTGCCCTGGGCGGGCAGCGTATTGAGCTGGACTCGGAAGGTCGCCCCGCGATAGCTCGCCAGGGCCCCGAACCAGGACGACAGCGCACCCGCGGCCTCGAGGGTGCCGTTGTCCGGCGCGGCGCTGAAGATGATCGGCAGATCCAGGGGGCGGGCATCGCGCCGATCGAAGAACGGCACGGGCATCAGCGAAAGATCGTTCGGCAAGGCCAGCGGCGAGGTCTGGATCTGCAGCGAAGAGTCATTGCTGACCTTGGCCCACAGGCTCGAGTGCTGAGGATCCTCACAGGTCATGGTGTAGTGGCCGATGAACTGCACGCTCAGGCGATTGAACTCGGTGATCAACTGCGGGGGAATCTCCACCGTCTGCTTCTGCAGCGTGCCGGCGTTTTCCTTGGGCAGCGGCACACTCGCCGCGACTTCGTCGTTGACCATGATGTTGATCTGCGACAGGTCGGGCAGCAGCGCCGGCGAATAACTGTATTGCAGCGTCAGGTGCGCGCCGGTCACCACCTGATCGGCACGCACGTCAAAGTTGACGCTATCGGTCGCTTCGACACCGTGCAGGTTCATCGGATAGGCCCGCCCCAACTGCTTGAGGGTCAGGTTGTAGCCATTGCCCGTGTCCGCTGGCGCCGTATCGGCGAAAGCCGCGCCACCACTCAAAGCCAGCAACGTTGAAGCCAAAATAACCAGCGAGCGCCTGTTATCGCGCTGGCCCGCGCCTGAAAAATGCTTCGCGTTCATTGCTTGTCCATGAGGTTGTCGAGTGGTTGGGAAGACGGTCGGCGGGCAGAGAAGAATTTTTGCAGCTCGGCGAGGGTTGCCTTGAGCAATTCGTAGATACCGCCCATGCCGATGAAAGCGACGTCGCGCAATGCAGCCAGGGGGGTATCCACCTGCCGACCGCCCCAGGTCGACGCCCAGGTGTCGGCGCGCGAGAAAGTCAGGCGCACCAGTTCGCTTTGCTGACGCAGGCTCAGCGGGTCGAACTGAGCCCCCAGGAGAGTGCCGCGACTGAACATCACGGTCCCGGGGAACACACTGGCCTGCTGGTTGCGAAACAACGTCATGCGGATGCGTTCGCCCTGGGCGATTTCAACGCCGTCCGGCAGACGGAAACCAAGCCCCTTCTGCGAGAAGTCCTGGGTGATGCCGTCAAACGTGCGCCCATCCGCCAGCTCAATGCGCACCGGCAGTTCGGCGGCAACCCGCGGCTCGCTGCGCACCTGGCGCGTTTCACTGGCCACCGCCACCGACGCACTGGTAATGACGACGTTGTAGAGCGTCCAGGCCATGTTGATGAGGATCGTGGTCATCGCGCCCTCCTCGCCCTGGAACAGCTGCCAGAGGCCGAAGGCAAGGCCCGCGACATTGAGGGTCAACAGCACAATGTAGGGACGCGCGAGTTTCCACTCGAAAAACTTGCGGTCGATGATCCCGCCCTTGTCGGTCACGTTGAAACCGCCGAACTTGGGGTTCACCAGCGCCATGAGCACCGGCCCCATGATGTACCAGGCCAGTACCGTCTCGTAGACCTCGTTCCAGAACGAGTGCCGGAAACGGCCCTGGATCCGTGAGTTGGTCAGGCTGGCGTGCAAGATGTGCGGCAGCACGTAAGCGGTGATCATCAATGCCGAGGCGTGGAAAATCTGCGCCCCGAAAAACAGATAGGCCAGTGGCGCCGTCAGGAATGCCATGCGCGGCAGACCGTAGAAGAAGTGCAACATGGCGTTCAGGTAGCACAGCCGCTGCCCCAGTTTCAGACCGCGGCCCATCAACGGGTTGTCGGTCCGGAAGATCTGCGCCATGCCCCGTGCCCAGCGAATACGCTGGCTGATGTGACGCGAAAGGCTTTCGGTAGCCAGGCCTGCCGCCTGCGGAATGGCCAGGTAGGCGGTGTTGTAGCCGGCGCGGTTCATCTTCAGGGCGGTGTGCGCATCCTCGGTCACGGTTTCCACCGCGACGCCGCCCACTTCCAGCAGCGCGGTACGGCGCATCACGGCGCAGGAACCGCAGAAGAACGTGGCGTTCCACAAGTCGTTGCCGTCCTGGACCAGGCCATAGAACAGCTCGCCTTCGTTCGGGACGGAGCGGAACGTGTTGAGGTTTTTCTCGAACGGATCCGGCGAAAAGAAGAAGTGCGGCGTCTGCAGCATCGCCAGTTTTGGATCCTTGGCGAACCAGCCCAGGCAGATCTGCAGGAAAGAACGGGTCGGTACGTGGTCGGCGTCGAAGATCGCGACGAACTCGCCTTCCGTGACTTTCAGTGCTTCATTGAGGTTGCCGGCCTTGGCATGGCGATTGTTGTCACGGGCCAGATAATTCACGCCAATGCTGTCGCAGAAGATCCGGAAGTCTTCACGACGGCCATCGTCCAGCACGTGCACGCGCAGCTTGTCTTTCGGCCAGTCGATCGCCTGGGCGGCGAAGATCGTCACCTTCACGATATCCAGCGCTTCGTTGTACGTTGGAATGAACACGTCCACCACCGGCCATTCGGAAGGCGGCGTACTCATCAGCACCGGTTGGCGCCGCAGCGGCCAGGCGGTTTGCAGGTAACCGAAAATCAGTACGACCAACGCGTACAGCTCCGCCGCCAGCAGACCATAACCGAACAGTATGTCGAGCCAGTCGTCGAAGCCCAGGGTCGAGGTGATCCGCCAGTACATGTAGCGCAGCGAAGCCGTCAGCGACAGACCGATCAACAGCACCACCGGGAACCGGCCGGATTGTTTGCGCAGAATCAGCGCGACGACAAAACAGCCTGCGGCGAAATAGCACTGTGACTGGAGGTCGAAAGGCACCGTGATAATAAACAGCGCCAATAAACCCGAGACCAGCAGGATACTGAGCTGAACGGTGCGACGAACACCTTGCGAAAGGCCGTCAAAGCCGTCTGCAAGGGTTTGCACCCAGCGTTGCAGGCGGCCGGAAACTTCATGCTGCTCGTTGGGTTGACTCATGATGCGCGATTACCTGCCAATGCAGAGGTTCGGACAGGCGACTTCAGCGCATCGGCAATGGCCAGGATTTCCTGCCGCGCAGATGAGTCTTCGTCTTCCAGTAATGGGTTGACGCCAAAGGCGAGGCCTTCGCTGATGGCGTGATCGAGCGGCAGGACACCGATCAGCTGCTTGCCGAAGCGGCGCTTGAGCACTTCGAGCATGTCCTGGCAGAACGTGCGCGAGGCATCGTACTGGTTGACGATGTAGTGACAGTCACGACGCCAAGCCTGATGGGTCCGCCCTTCGAGCAATCGATCGATCGGGTCCAGCGTCATGAACGAAGCCGCGTCCGGTGTAATGACGACGATCACCTGATCAGCGACATCGAGCACCTGCTCCAGATACAGGGTGCGGCCAGGCGGTGTGTCGAGAATGACCACATCGTCGGCCGTCAGATCCATGCGTGCCAGCTGGCGCGCCAGCCAATGGGCGTCGTCCTCGAGGAAACGCTCGAGGGCGCGACGTTCCTGCCCGGAAACCGGGCCAAAGGGCAGGACGCGCGTTGCGCCAATGCCATCGAGCAACAAGCCGCTCCAGCACCCGCCGGTCAGGCTTGCGCTGGCCATGCCTGCGACATCCGGACTGACACCCAGGTGATATTGCAAAGCGTTCTGCGGATCCAGGTCGATGGCCAGCCGGCGCCCCTTGGCATCCAGCGCACCAGCCAGCGCCGCGCAGAGCGTACTCTTGCCCACGCCACCTTTGGGCGATACCACCGCAATGACCCGAGCCGGGATGACCGCCGCCGGGCCGTTCGGGATCGACCGGCGTAACGCCTCCTCGTTCTGCGCACGCGCTTCTGCCTGGCGCTCAAGGGCGACTTCAGCCAGCAGTGAACGCAAGGAACAAGCATTGGCGGGGGCTGATACAGGTTCGGATACCGCATCGCCGGCCGACGTGGTCTGGAGCAGCTCATCCAGCACCGGCTCGACGCGTCGCTCCAGCGGATGAAGCGTCGTCGCTACTGTGACAGGCAGCGGGTCCGCCATCTCGACCGGCTCAGGCAGGACAGCCCCTGTCGATTTCTCCGTTTGCGCAGGAATGACAGGAGCGGCAAGCGTCGGAGATTCGGACAGTTCCTTGTAATTAAAGGAATTATCCATCTCGATATAGCTGGCCGCACTTTCTCCGAACCTGCTCATCAGGTTGTCAATATCATTTGTCCGATTCATAAGCCCTTCACTGCGAGGGTAAGAAGCATTCGGGCTCGTATAACGGCAAACGACTGGCTTCGCGTGGCCAAATGATATCGTCAATATTTTGTTAACAACAAGCGTTTTTATTGGATCCAATTAAGAACAAGACAAGTGGGCGCCAAACTATTGGCGCCGACTGTTTCACGGGTTTATCAGCGTCCCGGCAATGGCGGATTATTTGGCGAAGAGCTGGGTCATATCCTTGAAAGCTTTGAACTCAAGGGCGTTACCACATGGGTCGAACAAAAACATGGTGGCCTGCTCCCCTACCTGCCCTTTGAAACGGATGTACGGTTCGATCACGAACTCAATGCCAAAGGACTTCAAGCGATCCGCCAGCGCCTCCCACTCTTCCCAACCCAGGACGATGCCGAAATGCGGAACGGGAACATCGTGTCCGTCGACCGGATTGCTGTGAACGTCTTCCTGCGAAGCCGTTTTGGGATGCTCGTGAATCACCAGTTGGTGCCCATAGAAGTTGAAGTCGACCCACTGGGCGCTGGAACGCCCCTCTTCCAGGCCAAAGACTTCACCATAAAAGGAACGTGCGGCTGCCAGGTCGTAAACGGGGATTGCGAGGTGGAAAGGCGAAAGGCTCATCAGCACTCCAAGAGTGATATTTGTGGATGAACGTGGAGCCTAAGCCGGAAAATCATCAAGAAAAATCAATATATATTTTTCAAAATCACAATTAATATTTGTGAATGATCAAAGAACTCAAGACACTTGTCGCCGTGGCCCGGGAAGGTACGTTCGCCGCTGCCGGGAACAGGATCGGCCTCACCCAGGCAGCGGTCAGCGCCCAGATCCAGCGTCTGGAGGCCGAACTCGGTTTCGAGATTTTCGACAGGAAAGGCCGTTCGGCCCACCTCAACCGGATGGGCCACCAAGTACTCCTGCAGGCTCAAGAGCTGCTTCGTCTTTATGACAACCTCGGCTCCGCCACCGTGGGACTGCCCGCCAGCACCCTGGTGAATATCGGCGCCATCGCGTCCGTCCAGCGCTCCTATCTGCCCGACGCGCTGGCCCGGTTCCACCAACAATGCCCACAGTGCCGGACGCGGATCATTCCGGGCTTGTCGATGGAACTGGTCAACCTGGTGGATGCCGGCGAAATCGACATGGCGGTCATCATCCGCCCGCCCTTCTCGCTCCAGAGCGATCTGCGCTGGACCACCTTGGCGCTGGAGCCCTATCGCCTGATCGTCCCCCGTGATGTTCCGGGAGAAGACTGGTCGGAACTGCTCTCCAGCCAGCCCTTCGTTCGATACGACCGTTCGTCCTTCGGTGGCAGGCAGGTCGATCGCTTCCTGCGGCGGATGCATTTCACCTTGCGTGAAGTCTGTGAGCTGGATGAACTGGAGGCCATCATCAAGCTGGTCGAGAATGGCGTAGGTGTAGCGCTCGTGCCACAGACCGTGTCCCATCGGGAATGGCCAGCGGGCATACGTGCACTCGACCTGGGAGAGCATACGTTCCATCGTGATATCGGACTGGTGCACAGGCCTGGACAGACGTTCACCGAACCGGTGCGGATACTGGCCCAGCTTATCAATGATCAGGTCAAGGGCGGCTCCGAGGCCGCCCTTGATGCTCAAATCGCGCCCACATCCATTTTCGAGCCATCGGTCAAGCGCGAGAGACGGTAGGGCTTGGGATCGACACAAGGGGTATCGTTGGCGACCAGATCAGCGGCCAGATAACCGATCCCCGGCCCCAGGCCGAACCCATGCCCGGAACAGCCCGCCGCAAGAACGAAGCCTGACAGCCCCTCCACGGTAGAGATCACCGGCACGGCATCGGGTGTGAAGTCCACGTAGCCTCCCCAGGTTTCAGCCACTTCAATGTTCGCCAGGGCCGGGAAGCGCGTCCGGACCCGCTTCAGGATCTCGGCAATAGCCTCGGGCCTGGCCTCGGGGTCGAGTACACGGTTGCGCTCGAAGGCCAGGGGTTTTTCCGCGCCCCAGCCCGCCAACCCTTCGGGGCCATGGATAAAGGCCTTGCCGATACCGAACTCCATGGCGGCCAGCCGCTTGATGAACATCGGCAGAAAAGCCTTCCCATGACGCAGGCCCTGGGGCGTGATGTCGAGCCGGGCCTTGCCGCTGATGGCGATCGTATAACTACCATCCAGACGGCGAGTGAGCGCGAAATCCGGCGTGTAGAGCGCATCTCCGAGGTTCGGCGCCGGGCGCGTACGCAGTGCGGTCTGGCGCACGCTCGCCTGAGGAAAACTCAACCCGTGTCGCCGACAGAACGCCGAGGCCCAGGCGCCGGCGGCACAGAGGACGGCCTGGGTGCGGATGACACCTTTTTCGGTGATCACCCCCGTCACCGCACCATTGGTGATATCCAGACCGTAGGCGGCGCAGTCCTGGTGGATGGTCGCGCCAAGGGCACGTGCGCCCTCGGCAATCCCCGGCGCCGCGAGCGCGGGCTCTGCCTTGCCGTCATCGACGGAATGCACGCCCCCCAGCCATTGCCGACCGACAGCCGGAATCGCGGAGGTGGCCTCCCCGGGGCTCAGTATCCGCGTCTTGATGTCGAATTGACGCGCGATAGCCAGCCACGCTTCCCATTCGGCGAGCTGCTTGGCATCGTCGGTCGCATACTTGAGGCCGCAGCGGCGAAAACCGAGATCGGTGCCAATCTGCGCCGTGAGTTCATCCCACAACCGCAAGGCGATGCCAGAGAGAGGCAGCTCGCGGGCATCGCGATTCTGCTGGCGGCACCAACCCCAGTTGCGGCTCGACTGTTCGCCGCCGACATAGCCCTTCTCGACCAGCGCCACAGAGAGTCCCCGTCTTGCCAGGAAATAGGCGGCAGTCGCGCCGATGATGCCGCCGCCAATGATCACCACATCGGCATGGGAAGGAAGCTTTTCATCGCTGGGGATGCGTTTTATCGAGGGTGACATGCCAAGAGTCTCATCTGGATGGGGTTATCAAGCCGAGCAATGCAGGTAGTTTTTTCCAACAACCTGATAGTGATCATTACGCCATGCACCGCCTGCAGAGCTGTCTCGTTTTCATCGCATTAAATCGCAGAAAAACTTGTTTTGGGGGCATGTGCAGCACAATCTGCCACGGCCTCCTTGTGTCACCTCATCGACTCATTCGGCACAGCGCCGGGCGATTTCCCCCATCAATAACGACGGGCTTGCCAATACCGGGCATTTCAGCTCCGCGGCGAGCCCGTCGCGCAAATGCGCCAACGATGCCTGGGCGAGCACCAACACATCCACCTCATTGGAAATCCCGCGGGCCGCTTCATGGAGAATTGCGTCATGCCGCGCCCGATCACCCGCCATCAGCGCCTGGTAGGCCTCGGGGCACAGCACCGTCTTGATCATGATGTCGCGCCCTTGCGCTGCGGCATGGGCGTGCAATAGCGCGCTGCTCGGTTCCACCGTACTGGTCGCCGTACAAAGCAGGCCAATGCGCGCGCCACGGCGCACCGCTTCCGAGGCCATCGGGTCATCGATCTTCAGGATCGGCTGCGACACGATGCTGCGGGCGATGTCGACAGCCGGAGACGTCGATGAACAGGTGACGACGATCAAGTCAGGCTGCGCTTGCGCCGCCAGCACAATCTGATCAACCACGCGCTGGTAGACCTGCGGCTGCGGTACGCCACGCAACAGGTCCTGCAGCAGGCTTTCGTTCAGGATATGGAAGCAGTCGGCGGTGGGAAGCTCAGCACGCATACGTGCCCGAAACTCCTCGATCAGGAAACCGACGGTATGAATGAAAGCGATCCGCTGGGTCATGGAATTCTCCTGCGCGTTGGCCTTGTTTAAGGGCACGGATTTCGTGTCATCCATTACCGCATGCATCGCAGGTAACGCCGTCTCGTTTTCAGGCCATGAAATCGCAGGAAAAATTTTGTTGAGGGCTTTATGCAGCACAATCTGTCTGTCCAGCGGTGGGTCAGCTTGCATGGATATTGATTGTGCCGACGCCTTCGCGAGCAGGCTCGCTCCCACATTCCGGGGTGCTCATTAAAGTTCTGTACACACAACCCTCTGTGGGAGCGAGCCTGCTCGCGATAGCCATCGATTGTCATCCCACACCCATCAGCCTCCGCCCGGAACGTGACAATCCCTCCAAACCTCACGCATCAACTGCTTCAATATCAACGCCTCTTCCCAGCGATCACTGATATCGCGCCCATCGGCCCCGGTGATCGCATAGGGTGGCGGACCAAGTTCGCAGGTAAAGGACAGGCTCGCAGGTGTGCTCGGGCGAGCCAGCCAATCCTCGATTCCGTAGCGCCACCAACCGAGGAAGCGCTCCAGCCAGGGTCGGTGCTGGGTGAAACTCAAGGGCACTTGCACCTGTTCGCCATTACTGACACGTCCATGAAAACCCCAACTATGCCGCAGGATGCGCTGGATGTACTCGTCGTCTTCAGCGGTGGCCGGTTCCGGCATCTCGCGCCCCACGACATAGTGGGACAGGTCCGCCAACAGTTTCAGGTCGGGCATCTGCTCGAGCAGGTCCAACGTGAACAACAGGTCATTGCTGAGGCGATAACGATGGGTCTCTAGGAGAATCGGAAAATCCACCTGTTCGGCCAGGCGCTGCCAGCCCTCGACCAGCGCGATCGCCTGCCTCAGTGTGCGCGGCCGGACGTCGGCTTGCAGCGTGAGATGGTGACAGCCGTGGCGCGCAGCGACATCGAGGGCGGCCGCCAGATCATCCACGGTACGGGGAAAGAGCTGACCTTCGATTCGCAGGTCCAGTGCCTTGGCGGCGGCGTGCAGGCGCGCAGCGTGGGAAGGCTCCCAGAAGTGATCGGTGATGCCATCGAAGCCGGCGGCGGCAATGTTTTCCAGCTGTGCTTCGAGGGGAAGCACGCATTCGCCACGGTGATCCTGCATGGCCCAGAGCGATTGAAAGATCAGGAACTCGCGCATGTCAGGTCCTCAGTAATTGTTTAAGCGACACATCGGCATCGGCCAGGGCGTCCAGGGCGAGGCAGCTTCGGTTGGCGATCAGTCGCTCACACAGTTTGATGTCCTTGGCGACGCTGTTGCCCTGGCCCCAGCCGCAGGCGCCTTGCAGGCGACGCTCGGCATCGAGGTAGAACATCAGGAAACCGCCGTTTGCGAGGGGTCGGCTCGCTGTCGGTTGCGTATCTGAAATCAAGCCCACGGTCTGGAGTCCCCAGTCGTACTGGTCGGACCAGAAGCCGGGGATCACCTCGAAGGGCAGCTCGTGGCCCAGCAGGTTGAGGGCTGCATGCCGCCCTTGGTTTTCGGCGTTGCGCCAGGTCTCCTGACGCTGAAAAACGCCCTCCGGATGCAGCCGAAACTCGCAGACATCACCGGCGGCGAAGATGTCCGGCGCACTGGTACGCAGCTGGGCATCGACGCGGATGCCCTGACCGACGGCCAGTCCGGCGGACGCAGCCAATTCGATGTTGGGTTGCATGCCGATGCCAACGACGACCAGATCGCAAGGCAGCAACGCGCCGTCAACCAGTTGTACTGACTCGGCGCGAGTGTCGCCCTGCACCGCCTCGATGGCGACGTCCAGGCGCACGTCCACGCCCTGGCTGCGGTGCAATGCCAGCAGTTCGTGGGACAGTCGCTCCGGCAGGACGCGGCCCGCCAGTCGCGGTCCTGCTTCAAGCACAATGACGGTACAACCCAAGGCCCGGGCGGTGGCGGCGACTTCGAGGCCGATGAAACCTCCGCCGATGACGACCAATCGTTTGCCGGGTTGCAGCGAGGCACGCAATCTCAATGCCTCGTCATGGGTGCGCAGATACAGCACATTGGCTAGACGCTCAGGCACCGACGTCAATCGCCGCGCCCTGCCCCCGGTCGCCAGCAACAGCCGCGCATAGTGCAGCCCACGACCATCGGCCAACTGCAGTCGATGTCGTTGCGGGTCGAGGCTCTCCACCGGATTGCCCGCCCAGTGCTCGATGTCCAGTTCGGCGAACCGGGCGCTGTCACACAGGCTGTACCCACTCAGTTCGGCCGTACCCTGCAACAGCCCCTTGGACAGCGGCGGACGTTCATAGGGTGGATGGACTTCATCGCCGATCAGAATCAAGCGCCCCCCATAACCTTCCTCGCGCAGGGTCAGCGCCGCACGACCGCCGGCATGCCCGGCACCGACGATCACCAAGGGAGCGTTGTCAGCTTTCATGGCACAACCTCCACGTGGTCAAACGTCAATACCGAGCAGGACCCGCCCTGCCTCAACCCGGACCGGATAGGTCTTGAGGTTGACGCACACCGGCGCGCCCAGGGCTTTGCCGGAGCGGTAGTCAAAGCGCCCGTTGTGCTTGGGGCACTCGATGACATGGTCCATCACCAGACCGTCGGCCAAGTGGATGGATTCATGGGTGCACAGGCCGGCGGTGGCGAAAAACTCATCGTCAGCGGAGCGGTAGACGGCGTAGGTCTGCGGGCCGTGGTCGAAACGAATGACGTCCTCTTCGTTTATTTCGCCCACGGCGCAAACGTCGATCCATTGATCGGTCATGGCGCGTTCTCTTGTAGTGGTAAAACGGGAAGGATCAGGCCGGTGTTGCTTCAGCCTGGGTGCTGGCGGTCGGCGCCGTGCGTGGCGGCAAAGGGCGACGGACGAAATAGCTCGGGTCTTTGCGCTGTTTCCAGATGGTCGGGAGGATTTCCTTGAACGCCTCCCACAGGCTGGTATAGGGCGGCGGGCAGTCGTGGCGGATCTCTTCGTGAAGCTGCGCCAGCGCATGAAACGGCACCATCGGATACATGTGATGTTCGAGGTGATAATTCATGTCCAGGTACAGGAAACGCAGCACCGGATTCATGTAGATGGTGCGGCAGTTGCTGCGATGATCCAGCACGTCTTCAGCCAGGCCGACATGCTGGGACAGGCCGAACACGTAGGATAGCCAGCCGCCATAGAGCGTCGGCAAGCCGATGAACATCAGCGGCAACCAGCTCCGCAGGTACAGTGCAGCCGCCACGGTCAATCCATAGATCACCAGCCAGACCCGTGCTGCCAGAAAGATCTTCGGCCACTCGGATTCGGGGATGAAGGTCTGCTCTTCTTCCGCCATCCGCCCGGTCGCATGCCGACAGACCGACCCCATGGTCTTGATCGCGTAAGGCATCCTGATCAGGCTCAGCACCATGCCGATCAGGCTTGGCGGGCGCGGCTCGACGATCTCCGGATCACGACCGACGATGATGGTGTCGGTGTGGTGCCGCGCATGGCTCCAGCGCCAGACATGGGGCTCGAACATGAACATGAAGCTCGACACCTGGTAGACCACGTCATTCATCCAACGGGTCTTGAACGCGGTGCCATGACCGGTTTCGTGCCAACGGGCATTCGACGCCGTGCCATAGAGCAGCCCATAGGCGAAGAAGAACGGCACGCAGGCCCAGGATCCCCAGAACCAGTAACCACCGAAACCGGTGACGACCATCGACAGCAACCAGATCGCGGTGTCCCGCAGCGCCGGGCCGTCGCGGCGCTGCATCAATTCCTTCATACGTTTACGCGAGATCGGCGATTGGTACCAATTGGCGGATACCAGGCCTTTTTGCGCCGCTTTGGCGGCTTCGGGTCCGAGCAGTGAATAGTCCCGACGTGCGGGTTTATCGAGGTGTTCGGAGGCTGCGTTTTGTTCAGGCATTTTATTGTTCTCCGCAAGCTGGATGGTGTTGAACCCTTGCTCGATGCAGGTTCGCATCGTTGGAGAAACCATAGAGAGCGCGCCGATTAGCCTCAAGCCCTTGAATTGATTCCCTATCAAGCTATCATCCAGGCCCATCGAAGCTTGATAGTTTTCTATCAACGCGCTGTGGGGCCTGCCATGACCAACACCACCAAACGCCCAACCATCGCCACCGTCGCCCAGTACGCGGGGTTGAGTGTCGCAACCGTGGACCGGGTGCTCAACGCCCGAGCGCCGGTCACCCCGGCCACCGCCGAGCAGGTGTTCCAGGCCGCCGAAAAAGTCGGCTATTTCGCCGCCCGACTGATCGGCCAAAGGATCCGTGAGCGCCGTCCCAGCTACCGTTTCGGCATTCTCCTGCTCGGCACCGCCCAGGCGTTCTACGGCAACGTGGCCGCAGCCATCACGGAAGCGGCGCAGTGTCACGCCGGGGCCAACCTGAGCATTCAATTCGAGTACGTTTTCGATCGGACGCCCAGCGCAATCGTTGCCCAGATCGAACAGTTGGCGGTGCAGTGCGACGGCCTGGCAGTGGTCAGTTTCGCGCACCCGTCGATCAACGCCAGCATTGCCCAGATCAGGGCCGCCGGCGTGCCGGTGATCGCGCTACTGTCCGACATACTTGAAACGGCCGACGAGCCTTACGTCGGCCAGGACAATCATGCAGTCGGGCGCACCATGGGTTGGCTGATGGCCCACACCTGCGGCACCCGTGAAGGCAGTGTCGGGGTGCTACTCGGTGGCCATCGTTTCCTCGGCCACCAGGCACGGATCGACGGGCTGCGCAGCTACCTGGCGGAGCATGCTCCCGGCCTGCGACCGCTGGAGGCGCTGATCAACCTGGACAACGACGACATCACCGAAGAGGCGACCCTGGACCTGCTGGCGCGCCATGATGACTTGCGTGGCTTGTGTGTGGTCGGTGGCGGTGGCGACGGCATTATCAGCGCCCTTTCGCAACTGCCGAGCCGGCCGTCACTGTGCTGCATCCTGCAGGAGTCCACCGAGCTGTCGCGCCAGGCCCTTGCCCAGGGCCTGATCAGCCTGGTCATCGATTCCCAGCCGCGCTTGCTGGCCCAGGCGCTGGTTGATCTACTGGTTGAATTGCAGACTGCACCAACCTTCGATCCGGTGCGGCATCGCATCCATATCCCGTTGCAGATCATGACCTCGGAGAATGCTCACCCCTGAACGCAATGCTGTTCACTCAAGACTCGCCCGGTTCACTGTGGCGAGGGGATTCATCCCCGCTGGGCTGCGTAGCAGCCCCAAAATCTTAGGGCCGCTTCGCGCCCCAGCGGGGATGAATCCCCTCGCCACAGGTTCATCTACTGACTTAAGTGAGCAGCCTTACCCCCAGAACGAAACGTTTCGGCCCTCAATCCATACCGACTCATCTTGTTGTACAGCCCACCCCGGGAAACGTTCAACTGCTGGGCAGTCAGGCGGATATTGCCCCGAGTGGCCTCTAGGGCGGCGACAATCGCGTTCATCTCATGGGCGTCGAGGCCCAGGGCTGCCGGTCGCTCAGGCACATTCCCTGGCGATGACGGCCGCGGGCCTTGCCTGATTTCCAGCGGTAGATCATCCGGCTGCAACTGTTCGCTGACCGCCAGATTGGTCGCACGCTCGATGATGTTTTCCAACTCACGCACGTTGCCTGGCCAGTGGTAGGCCGACAGCACGTCCAGCGCCTGGGGCGAGATGCCCCGCACCGACTTGCGCAGTGAGCGGGCGCAACGGGAGAGGAAATGGTGCGCCAGCAACGGTACGTCCTCCCGGCGCATGCGCAGCGGCGGCACCGTCAGATTCAGCACATTGAGCCGATAATAAAGATCCTCGCGAAACGCGCCGTCAGCCACCGCCTGGCTCAGGTTGCGGTGGGTGGCGGCGATGATGCGCACGTTCACCCGCTGGGATTTCTTCGCCCCCACGCGAGTGACTTCGCCTTCCTGCAAGACCCGCAACAGGCTGACCTGGGCCCCGAACGACATGTCACCAATTTCGTCGAGGAAGATCGTGCCACCATCGGCCAACTCGAACTTGCCGGCGGATCCGCCGCGAGCGGAACCGGTGAAAGCCCCCTCGACATGCCCGAACAATTCGCTCTGCACCAGGTCCCGTGGGATCGCCCCGCAATTGACCGCCACGAATGGGCCACTGCGACGCTCACTGGCGTTGTGGATCGCCTGGGCGAACAGCTCCTTGCCGGTGCCGCTTTCGCCAAGGATCAACGTGGTGGAGTCGCTGCGACTGGCGATTCGTCCAAGGTGCAACGCGTCCTGGATGGCCCGGGAATTACCCTGGATGGTGTCGAAGGTGTAACTGGCCTGGGTGCCGATGATCCGCCGGGTGATTTCGCGGATGCGCCGGTTTTCCCGCAGCGAAACGATGCGTCCACCTTGCTCCAGTGAGCACACCGACACCAGGCAAGCCAGGTGGCTGCGATCATGCAGTTCGAAGGTGCAATCCAGATCCCGCAGCCCTTCCCCGCCACGCAGCAGGATCTCATCGGTCAGCTCACTCTGGCCCAAGCGCTGGAACGGCTGGCCCAGCAGGTCCCGCCCGACGTGAAACAACTGCCGGGCATAACCGTTGATGGCCCTGATGCAGCCACGGTCGTCCAGCACGACCAAGCCTTCGTTGAGCACTTCAAGCATCGTCTGTTGTTCCTCCAACAAGGCTTGCAGCGCCATTTGCCGCGATACGGCTTCGGCCGCGGCCTGCACGGTGCCCAACGTGTGGAAATGAAACCAGCCCGGCTCGGCGGTCAGGGTCAGGATCGCCAGGGTCCGTCCCCGGGCATCGCGAATCGGCGCGGCGGCGCAATGCATGCGCCGCTTGCGCAAGCCGATGCCGAAGTTTTCTTCGGCGAGTACATAGACCAGCCGGTCTTCAGCCAGTGCCAGCCCCGTACAGTTGGTGCCTTGCACCGACTCCAGCAAGCGGCTGCCTACCGGGGTGAGATCACTGCCGCAAAAATACAGGGTGGTCCCTTCGGCATCGGTCAGGTTGATATGACCCCTGGGGTTGTAGGCCAGCAACCCGCCCATGACCTCGGCCGCCACCGCGATCATCACGCGATGGGCGGCCAGCGTTGCGGCCAGGTCGGCAGGCTCGACAAAACGATACGCGCCATCCTCGGGGTCAAGGCCGGCGCCGACGCTGCGCAACCAGGAGTTCCAGATCACCTGCCGGACCCCGTCAGGCCGCTCGATACATCCGTCCAGGCAAGCCAGCCAGGCCTGCTCCAACGCGGCAATCGGCCCGTCACTCAACGACGCCGGACCGAGTGAAGCGATGTAGTCGAGGTCTTGCTCGCTGACAGCGATGGGTGCCGGAATCACGGAAGGCTCCAATGTTCATTTTTTGTACATGTCCAGTATAGGCATGTCATGAGAATTAACACCTATTTCGCCAAACAAGAAATAAACCCCTATTTATCAATCAGTTAAGCATTGGCACAGGCTTTGCTCCCCTGCCTGTACAGCGAAACAATCCTGCTGATAACAAAAAAAGGGGAAGTCAGTTTCATGAATACATCCAAGATCATCCGCCTCGGCCTCATTGGCGCCGGCCGCATGGGCAGCTTTCACGGCTTGACGGCTGCCCGACACATTCCCGGTGCCTGCCTGGCCGCCATCGCCGACCCCACGCCGGGCCAAGCCGCCCGCCTGGCGGCACAGTTGGGCGTGGAGCGGGTCTACACCGATCCACAGCAATTGCTCGACGACCCCGAGATCGACGGCGTACTGATTGCCGCTCCGGCCCGCAGCCATGCCGAGCTGGTCATCAGCGCAGCCCGCGCCGGCAAAAGTGTGTTCTGTGAAAAACCCATGGCGATCACCCTCGACGAAGCCGACCGCGCCATCGCCGCTGCCGCCGATGCCCGGGTCACCTTGCAGGTCGGCTTCAACCGCCGGTTCGCCAAGAGCTTTCGCACCGCGCACCTGGACGTGGCCGCCGGCCGTATCGGCACCCCGCAACTGCTGCGGTCACTGACCCGAGATCCGGCGCTGAACAATCCGGCCAACTCGCCGCAATGGGTGATCTTCCTCGAAACCCTGATCCACGACTTCGACACCTTGCGCTACCTCAATCCTGGGGCCGAGGTCGTCGAAGTCTTCGTGATGGCCGATGCCTTGATCGCTCCGGACTTCAAGGACAAGGGCTTCCTCGACACCGCCCTGGTGAACCTGCGTTTCGACAACGGCGCCCTCGCCACCGCCGAGGCGAATTTCCAGGCGGTGTATGGCTACGATGTCCGCGGCGAAGTGTTCGGCAGCGCCGGCATGTTGACCATGGGTGCCGTCAACGACTCGGATCTGGTTCGCTACCTGGCCGGTGGCATCCAGGCCGACACACAGCGCCTGGACACCGACCTGCTGCGGGATGCCTACGTGGCCGAGCTCAACCACTTTGTCGACTGCCTGCGCACCGGCGAAAAACCCCTCGCCAGCGGTGAAGACGCCCGCGCTGCCCTGGCCATTGCCCGCGCCTGCATCGAGTCGTTCCAGCAAGGCCAGCCGGTGCGCGTGCAGGGAGGCCGGTCATGAGTTTCACTCCGTTCAAACTGGCGATCAGCGCCGAGATGGTCTTCCTCGACCTGCCGTTCACCGAACGGGTCAAACGGATTCATGCACTGGGCTTCAGCGCCGAAATCTGGGACTGGACCAAGAAGGACATTGCCGCCCTGGTCGCCACCGGTGCCGACTTCACCTCGATGACCGGCTACATCGCGGGCAACCTGACCGACCCCGAGGACATTCAGCACCTGCTCGACAGCGCACGGGAATCCCTGGCCGTCGCCGCCCGGTTGAACTGCCCGAGCCTCAACCTGCATGGCACGGGCCTGGGCGACAAAGGCCTGCCGGTCAAACCGGTGGCACTCACCACCGGCCGCATGTGGTTGAACGCCTGCAAGACCCTGGAAAAAATCGCGCGCCTGGGTGAAGACGCCGGCCGGGTGTTCCTGCTGGAAAACCTCAACACCGAGGTAGACCACCCCGGCACGCCGTTCGCCCGCGCCGATGACACCCTGGCACTGATCGAGGCCGTGGGCAGCCCTCATCTGAAGCTGAACCTGGACCTCTACCATGCGCAGATCGGCGAGGGAAACCTGATCGAACTGATCCAGCGCGCCGGCAGCGCCATCGGCGAAATCCAGGTGGCCGACGTCCCTGGCCGAATGGAACCGGGAACCGGCGAAATCCATTACCCGGCCATTGCCAAAGCCTTGTTCGACATGGGATACACCGGTGTCGTCGGCCTTGAGGGCTGGGCCAGCGGTGACAGCGAGGCAGCACTCCAACGCTTCCGGCAAGCGTTTAGCCTGGATCGATGAAACGGCGGCGCCCTCGGGCATTGATCGAGGTGCGCCGGCAACCTTCACGCCTGATCGACTCATAACAACAAAAGGAATATCACCATGCGTCGTTGCACACTGCTTCTTGCCACGCTGCTCTTCGCCTTCAGCCAATGGGCCAACGCCAGTTATCGCATCGGCGTCAGCATCGCCAGGGTTGACGACAACTTCATGACCTATGTGCGCAGCGGCCTGGAAGACGCCGCAAAGAAAGACAACGTACAGATCCAGTTCGAGGATGCCCAGGGCGATGTGGTGCGCCAGCTCAACCAGGTCCAGGGCTTCATCAACCAGAAGGTCGACGCGGTCATCGTCCTGCCCGTGGACACCGCCGCCACCACCAACATGACCCGCGCCGCCGTCGAGGCGAAGGTGCCGCTGGTCTACGTCAACCGGCACCCGGACGAACGCATCCTGCCCAAGGGCGTGGTCACCGTGGCCTCGAACGACATCGAGGCCGGCCAACTGCAAATGCACTACCTGGCGGAAAAACTGAACGGCAAAGGCACCCTCGCGATCATCATGGGCGACCTCGCGCAGAACGCTACGCACGACCGCACCGAAGGGGTCAAACAGGTGCTCAAGGATTACCCCGGGATCAAGATCGTCGAACAGCAAAGCGCCGAGTGGCAACGGGCCAAGGGGATGGACCTGACCAGCAACTGGCTGCTGGCCGGTACCTCGTTCGACGCCATTGTCGCCAACAACGATGAAATGGCCATCGGCGCGGCCATGGCCCTGCAACAAGCGGGAAAAGCCAAGGGCGAAATCGCGATTGTCGGCATCGATGGCCTGCCCGACGGGCTGGCGGCGATCAAGCGCGGAATGCTGGTCGCCTCGGTGTTCCAGGACCCCAAGGCCCAGGCGACCGCCGCGCTGCAAGCGGCCGTCAAAATGATCAAGGGCGAGCCGGTCGACGCGGAAGTCTGGGTGCCTTTTCAGCTGATCAAGCCGGAACAGGTCGCGATGTTTGAACAGCATTACAAGTAAGCGCGAAAGGCTGGATGTCAACGCCGCTATCCCGGCCAGGGACAGTGGCGTTTTTCATTGAGTCATCTCACCCAGTCCTCACTATCTCCCCTCGTCGCTTGCATGTGTAGCGAAACATCCATTGTTCGTTGCGCCTCGAAGTGAGACATCTGCCGGACGCATACGCTGTGAGCCCACATGGAGGAGTTGGCGATGAAACACAGCCGTTTTTTTGGAAAAACCGTACTGACCTGCACATTCATCCTGGCAATGATCGGTTGGGGAATCGGCTTTTATGGCCCGCCGATCTACATGCAAGCGGTCATGGAGCGCACGGGTTGGCCCATTGCCCAGGTGTCGACTGCCGTCACCCTGCACTTTCTCAGCGGCACGATCGTCATCGCCAACCTGCCAAGGCTCTACGCACGCTTCGGCATTCCTGCCATCACCCTGCTGGGCAGCCTTCTCCTGGGCATCGGCGTGAATATCTGGGCCCAGGCCACCCAGCTCTGGGTGCTGTATGCCGGCGCCGTGTGCTCGGGTGTCGGCTGGGTGACCTTGGGGGCCACGGCCGTCAATACCCTGGTCGCGCCGTGGTACGTCAAGGAAAGGCCCAAGGCCCTGGGCAAAGCCTACAACGGCGCCAGCATGGGCGGCGTGGTCTTTTCGCCCCTGTGGGTATGGCTGATCGAGGGCTTTGGCTTTGCCACGGCGGCGCTGGTGATCAGCCTCGCGGCCGTGCTGATCATCGGCATTTTCGCCTTTCTGGTCTTCAACAAAACCCCAAAGAGCCTGGGACAGCATCCTGACAACGCCGAGCAGCCGGAACCCGTGACACCCGCCAGCAGCGCCGTTCCATGGACGGTCGTGCAGACCCTCAAGGTGGCCAATTTCCGCACGTTGACAGCCGGCATGGCCCTCGGACTGTTCGCCCAGATCGGTTTGATCGCCCACCTGTACTCGATCCTGGCGGGACGCATGGGAGCCCACGACGCCTCACTTGCCATGGGCCTGGCCACCGCCAGCGCCATGGGCGGACGCTACATCGCCGCGCGCCTGATGATCCAAGGCATCGACCGCAGGCTGCTGGCGTGCCTGGGCTATGCCATCCAACTGCTGGGCACCTTGATGCTCCTCGGCCTGGACCTGCACCCATCCGTGGCCTGGTTGGCAGTGGTGCTGATCGGCTCGGGCATTGGCAACGCCACCTCCCTGCCGCCACTGATCGCACAGACCGAGTTCAGCCATGAACACACCGCCAGGGTCATCGCGCTGATGGTCGCGATCAGCCAAGCCACCTATGCCTTCGCCCCTGCGTTCTTCGGCCTGGTGCGCACCGCCTTCAGCCACCCGGATCAAGCCATCGTCGCCGTCGTGACAGCCGCCGTCGTCGTGCAGATGTTCGCCATCCTGTCGTTCTACCGTGGGGTGTCCGTTCGTCCCTTCAAGATCAAACCAATCGAACACCGCCATCAACGTTGAGCACGGCACCGTTCATGAACGTGTTGGTCATCAAGAACACAGTTGCAGCACCGGCTTCCTCCGCCGTACCAATGCGACGCAGCGGCAGGGCCTGCTCCAGGGAAGCCACGTAGGCATCACGGCCTTCGCCCAAGGCCTTGCTGAAGATCGGGGTGTCGATCGGGCCTGGCGACAGGGTGTTCACCCGAATCGGCGCCAACTCCAGGGCCAGGCCACGAGCCAGCGACTCCATGGCGGCCGATGCCGCCCCGATGACGGCAGTGCCATGGGCATTGGGTCGATCAGCGAGCGCACCCGAGATGAAGGTGATCGATCCCGCCTTGGACAACCTGTCACCCAGGATACGGATCGCGTTGATGGACGCCCAGATACGCTCATCGAACGCCCGGCGCAGATGATCGACGTCAGCGGTCAGGATGCTTCCGGTGACGAATGTACCGGCGAGCAGCACCAGGTGATCCACCACCGGAATATCCGCCAGGGCCGCTTCGATCGCCTCACGGCGGGTCACGTCGGCCGCGCGCCAGCCGTCCAGGCCATGTTCTTTCGCCGCCTGCTCGGCACGTTCCGCATTCGAGCCGATGACCACGACCTTGGCGCCGGCGGCCTTCGCTTGTATTGCGGCTGCCAGGCCGATGCCCGACGTGCCGCCGAAGATAACAACGGTACGGCCGGTGAGATTGGATGCAAGTGTTGGGGTGATGGTCATGTCGAGGCTCCAGTGAACGCCAGGATGGCGTGGGATGGAGTAAGCGTAAGGCTGTGAACACGGATTGATAATCAGGGCATAAGTCGCTTTACTAGTGCCATGAAGGCACAAATTGGTCTCGACCGTCTTACCGGGCTTATCGCATTCGCGCGAGCCGCTTCCCTGGGCAGCTATACCGCAGCGGCGCGGGCGCTCTCGGTATCCCCCTCCGCCGTCAGCAAGAGCGTGCAGCGGCTTGAGGAACATTTTGGGCTGATGCTATTCACCAGGACCACGCGCTCCCTGACCCTCACCCCTGAAGGGCGGGATCTTTACGAACGGGCGTTGCGAATCCTGCGAGAGGTCGAAGAAATCGATCAAGCCGCCGTCGCCTCCCGCGCCGAGCCTGCTGGCGTCTTGAAAGTCACGGCTCCGCTCCCCATCGGCGTGAACATCCTGGCGCCGGCCTTGCCCAGGTTCCGCGAGCAATATCCCAGACTGGCCATCGACCTGCGACTTGGCGATCAGTATTCCGACATCATCGAACAAGGGATCGACGTCGCCATTCGCGTGGGAAACCTCACCGACTCACGCCTGGTTTCCCGCCCCTTGGGCCCTCATCGAATCGGCGCGTTTGCGTCGCCCCGGTACCTTCAACGCAAAGGCATGCCGGTGATCGCCGAAGATCTCGCGGAACATGAGTGCGTGAACTTTCGCTACCAGAGCACCGGGCAGAGTCTACGCTGGCCCTATCAGGCGGGCGACAAACAACTCGAGTGGAGTCCCGACGTCGCGTTCACCGTGGATGTCAGCGACGCGGTAGCGGCCATCATGGCGGCGGGAGGAGGCATCGGTATCACCCCGCACTACGTGGCTGCGCCCTATGTCCGCCGCGGAGAACTGATTCCAGTCCTCCCCCAGTTCACCGCGGAGCGCTTCTCCATCACCGCCTTGTGGCCGGAAAGCCGCCGTGGGAGCCCCAACGTAAAAGCCTTCATCGCCTTTCTGCTTGAACTGTTTCCCGCAACGCCGGCCTGGGATGAGGCGGTGAATGAAGCGGCCGCAGCGAGACAGGGCTGATCGGTCGGTGAACAACCAACCCCACCGATCCCGCTAGCCCCTTGAGAGGCCTGTATCACCCCAGGCGCATCGACACCTCAATGTCATCCGCGAAAGGCACGGAGAGGTAGCCATTCTGCGGCGAACGCACGTAAGCCAGGTACTCAGGGCAGTAATTGGTGTTGTCCGCCACTACCAGGGCGCCCGGCCGCAGGTGTTTTTCAACCAGGCCAAGCACGTCGCCATACAACGCCTTGGCGCCATCGAGCAGGAGCAGGTCAATCGCTTCCGGGAGATCGCTGGCCAGGGTAACCAGTGCGTCGCCTTCGCGAATGTCCACCAGGTCGTCGACCCCACCTTCAACGAAGTGACGACGCGCCAGGGCGATCTTCGAAGGCTCGAATTCGCTGCCGATCAGCACGCCGCCGCCGTTATCCCGCAACGCAGCCGCCAGGTGCAGGGTAGACAAGCCGAACGAAGTGCCGAACTCGACGATGGCCCTGGCCTTCGCACTGCGTGCAAGCATGTACAGCAGCTTGCCGGTGTCGCGGGAGACCGGCAGCCACAAGTCCTTGAGCATCCCGTACAGTTCCAGGTATTCGGTCTTGCTGCGCATCAGCCGCTCGCGCTCTTCACTCGGCACAGTGCTCAGCACCGGACTGGTGGCCGCGCTGGCCTGGGTGTAGAGACGTTCGATCAGGGTCGCCAGAGGTTCAGTGGTCAAAGTAGTCATGATTGCTTTCCATCGATAGGGGACTAAGATGCGACTGATTCATCGCATTTAAATGATGCGAGTGATTCGCCCCATTCGCTATTCGCGTTTCCCCACGACGCCCGAGCCGCCCATGACCCAACGCCAGACCGCCCGTATTTCCTCACGCAAGCAGCCGCAGCAGGCGCGCTCCACCGAGCTGGTGGCAGCCATTCTCGAGGCTGCTGTTCAGGTTTTGGCCAAGGAAGGCGCCGCTCGCTTCACCACCGCCCGCGTCGCGGAAAAGGCCGGCGTGAGTATCGGCTCGCTGTACCAGTATTTTCCCAACAAGGTTGCGATCCTGTTCCGGCTGCAAAGCGATGAATGGCAGCAGACCACCCAAATGCTGTGCCGGATTCTGGAAAACCTGGAGGAGCCGCCCCTGGATCGCCTGCGCAACCTGGTGCATGCGTTCATTCGTTCCGAGTGCGAGGAAGCGCCGATGCGTGGCGCGCTGAACGACGCCGCGCCGCTCTATCGCGACGCGCCGCAGGCCCAGGAAGTGCGTGCGACAGGCAAGCGGATCTTCGCCGATTTCATGTTCGAGTTGCTCCCCGGCGTCAATGAGTCCAGCCGTTCGGCGGCCTGCGATCTGATCCTGACCACGCTGAGTTCCGTGGGCAAGGATTTTTCAGGAAGCCCACGGACCGACGCGCAAATCGCGGCATACGCCGATGCCATGGCGGACATGTTCAGTGCGTATGTTGTAGCGCTCGATCAGCAAAAGTCTCCTCGGTAATCGGGTCCGATAGAGCTGTTTCCGGATGGCCGCTCATCCAACGCACATCCCTTCCAAAGACCCACTCGTTACATAGCGTACAATGATGTTTTGGGTGCGGCATTCCACCGCTTCGCCAACATTCGCCTGCTCCAGGTAAAAGTCCGATGTGTGCGGCGTCAGGTCGTCGCTTTATCAAGAGAAGCCCCATGACAACGCCATCACCATTGAGTAAAACCGCCTCCCACCTTGAATTTGGCGTCGTCGGGATTGGCGCGTCCGCGGGCGGTTTGCAGGCAATCAAGCTGTTTTTCGAGAACATGCCACAGGAAACCGGCATGGCCTTCGTGATTGTCCTGCACCTGTCGCCTGACCATCAAAGCATTGCCGACCAGATCATTCAGCAATCGACCAAGATGCCGGTTGTGCAGGTCACGCAGACCGTGCCCATTGAAAAGAACCACGTCTATGTCATTTCGCCAGCGCAGCAGCTGACGATGAACGATGGCTACCTGAACGTCAGTCCCGCCGTTTCCACCCTCGATCGCCACTGTGCCATTGATCTGTTTTTTCGCGACCTCGCCAATGTTCACCGTGAACGGGCCTTTTGCGTGGTGTTGTCGGGCAGCGGCTCGGACGGTGCCGTGGGGCTGTCGCGCATCAAGGAACAGGGCGGCGTTACCCTGGCGCAATCGCCGGAAGACGCCGAGTTCGACGGCATGCCCCGCGCCGCCATCGAAACACGCATGGTCGACCTGGTCCTGCCGGTGGTGGACATGCCGCAGAAAATCCTCGAACTGTGGCGTAACTCCCAAGCGATCACCCTTCCCAGCGCCATTGATCCTGGGCTGGAAAATATCGCCGAACAGGAAGCCGTCGCCGCCGAGCACTATCTGCACGAGATCCTGGCCTACCTGCGCACCAGCACCGGTCACGACTTCAAGCACTACAAGCGCGCCACGGTGCTGCGTAGGATCGAACGGCGGATGCAAGTCACCACCCAGGCCGATCTGGCGACCTACTCCCAGTACCTGCAAGGCAATCCAGAGGAGCCGAAGGCGCTGTTGGGGGACATGCTGATCGGCGTCACCAACTTTTTCCGCGACCGCGAGGCTTTCGAAGCGCTGGAGCGCGACGTGATACCGCAGCTGGTCGCCAGCTTGACGCCGTCGCGACCGGAACATGAAGAACTGCGCATCTGGTCGGCGGGTTGTTCCACCGGGGAAGAGGTCTACAGCCTGGCGATGCTGCTCGACGACCAGTTGCAGATCAAAGGCAGCAAAGCCAAGTTGCAACTGTTTGCCACGGACATCGACGAGCGCGCAATCAGCCTCGGTCGGGCCGGTCGTTACCCCCAGGCCATCGTCACCGATGTGCCGCCGACCCGATTGCGCCAGTATTTCGTGAAGGAAGATGATCACTATCGAATTCGCAAGGAACTCCGAGAGAAGGTGTTGTTTGCCAAGCACAGCCTGCTGGCCGATCCGCCCTTCTCGCAGATCGACCTGATCGTCTGCCGTAACCTGCTGATCTATCTGGATCGGGAAGTGCAACGCGAAATCCTGCAGATGTTCCATTTCGCGCTTCGCCCCGGTGGCTTCCTGTTTCTCGGCACCTCCGAGAGCGCCGATGCCTGCCATGAGCTGTTCAGTCCGGTGGACAAGCGCAACCGGATCTTCCGGGCCAAGAACACAAGCCCCAACAGCCGGCGCGTTCCCACCATGCCCCGGGGTGGCTACACCCGCAGCACCGGCCACTCGCTTCCCGAACTGAAGAATCACGTGCAACCCAAGTTGTCGTTCGCCGACATCCACCGACGCGCTATCGAACGCGCGGCACCGCCGAGCATGATCGTCGACACCAACGCCGACATCCTGCACATGAGTGAAGGCGCCGGGCGCTTCCTGCGGCACGTCGGCGGCGAGTTGTCGCGCAACCTGCTGACATTGATCATGCCGGAGCTGCGCCTGGAAATTCGCACCGCCTTGTTCCAGGTGCAACAGAGTGGCCTGGCGGTCAAGTCGCGGGACGTATCGATCAAGTATGAAGACCGGCATCTACGGATCGACATGATCGTCCAACCCTATCGGGACGAGCAGTCGGACAGCGACTACCTGCTGGTGATCTTCGAGGAAAGCGACATCGACTCGGCAGAAGCGGCCATGGCCCAGGTGCAAACCGAAAGCCAGGTCCTGTCCAATCTCGAACGCGAACTGCAACGCACCAAGCTGCACCTGCAGGATACGATCGAGCAGTCGGAGGTCTCCAACGAGGAGCTGAAGGCTTCCAACGAGGAAATGCAGGCCATCAACGAAGAGCTGCGCTCGGCCACCGAAGAGCTGGAAACCAGCAAGGAAGAATTGCAGTCGATCAACGAGGAATTGCTGACGGTCAATTTCGAGCTCAAGACCAAGGTGGAAGAAACCGACAAGGTCAACGACTACCTGACCAACCTGATCGCATCGACCGACATCGCCACGGTGTTTGTCGACCGCAGCATGCGCATCCGCTGGTTCACGCCACGGGCCACGGAGATTTTCAACATGCTGCCGGTGGACACCGGTCGTTCACTGCTCGATATCACCCATCGCCTGGACTACACCGACCTGGCCGACGATGCGGCGCAAGTGTTCGAGACGCTGAACATGATCGAACGTGAAGTCAGCAGCATCAGCGACAAGCGTTGGTACATCGCCCGGCTGCTGCCGTATCGCTCCAGCGAAGACCATATCGATGGCACGGTGCTGACCTTCATCGACATCACTACCCGCCGCGCCGCCGAAGAGGAACTGCGCCTGGGCGAAGAGCGCATGCGACTGGTGGCGGAAAGCACCCATGACTACGCAATCATCATCCTCGACGAAGAAGGCGTGATCACCCACTGGAACAAGGGTGCCGAGCTGATTTTTGGCTATACCAAGGCGGAGGCCGAGGGCGCCTCCTACGAGTTCATTTTCTCCGAAGAGGATCGCGCCAACGGTGCGCCGCAAGCTGAGCTGAAGACTGCCCGTACCCACGGTCGCGCCGAAGATGAACGCTGGCACTTGCGCAAGGACGGCAGCCTTTTCTATTGCAGTGGCGAGGTCACCCTGCTCAGCGGCGATCACCTGCAAGGCTACGTGAAAATCGCCCGCGACCTGACCGGGCACCAGCAGGAACACGAAAAACAGAGCCAGGAACTGAAACAGTCCCGCAATACCATTTCCCTGAAGGACGAATTCTTTGCGGTCATGTCCCATGAGCTCAAGCATCCGCTGAACCTGATCCAGCTCAACGCCGAAATGCTGCGTCGCTTGCCGATCACCCGCACCTCCAGTTCTGCGGCCAAAGCCGTGGAGACCATCCGCGATGCGGTCAACAGCCAGGCCCGTATCATCGATGACCTGCTGGACGTTGCCCGTGTACGCACCGGAAAACTCAAACTGCAACCGTCGCGAATCGACTTGATCGATGTTCTTCGCGATATCTACACCGTGGTGATCAACGAACAACACCAGACCCAGATCGATCTGCAATTGCCAGATGAACCGCTGGTCGTTTATGCCGATCCGATCCGGGTCGACCAGATCATCTGGAACCTGGTCAATAACGCGCTGAAATTCACCCCACCCACGGGGCACATCCAACTGATCGCCCGTCGTCAGGATCAAATGGCGCGGATCGATATCAAGGACACCGGCATCGGTATTGCCGTGGAAAACCTCGAACACGTCTTTGACATGTTCGGCCAGGCGGAAAAACAGCAGGTGCATCATCAGCGCGAAGGCCTGGGCATTGGGCTGTCCCTGGTACGACAGCTGACCGAGGCACAGCATGGCACCGTCCAGGTGACCTCCGCAGGACTGGGCGCCGGCTGCACCTTCAGCGTCTGCCTGCCCCTGGCCGCCCCACAGAGCGAAACAGCCCCGGTAGCGACCATCGAATCAGCGTCAGGCAAGCTCGATGGCTTGAAGATCCTGTTGGTGGATGATTCGCCGGAAGTGCTGGAAACCATGAAGATGCTGCTGGAAATGGAAGACGCCCAGGTATTGGCCTTTGACCAGCCGCTGGAGGCGCTGAAAGCGGCAGAATCCCAGCGTTTCGACCTGATCATCTCCGACCTGGGCATGCCGATCATGAACGGCCATGAACTGATCAGTGCGCTGCGCCAGCTACCGCTGGCGAAAAACGTACCGGCCATCGCCCTCACCGGCTACGGCACCCATGGCGATGTTCAGAAATCCCACGCGGCAGGGTTTGACCAGCACCTGGGCAAGCCGGTGTCCTATGACGCCCTGATCGACACCATCGAGACGTTGCGGCGTTCATGATTTGACTATGTCCCCACCGATGCAGCCGGAGCCCGCACACACCGGTCAGGACCTGGGATTCCTGACGTAGCGCACGACGACAAAACAGGCGATCAGAATCAGCGGCGCAATGGAGAGCATGCCCATGTAGGTGGAGCCGGACAGGTCGTTGATCTTGCCCACCATCACCGGGGCCACAATGCCGCTGAGCTGGCCAATGGAGTTGATCGCCGCAGTTCCCGTGGCAATCGCCAGGCCCGAGAAGGTCGATTGCGGAATCGTCCAGAAGATCGGGATGGCAATGAACGTGCCCGCAGTCGCCAGGAGCAAGGCGGCCATCATCGCCCAGGACGAGTCGGAGAACAGGCAGGCCAACAGGTAGCCGACGGCGGCCGCCGCCAGGCACAGGACGAGGTAGGTTTTACGATCACCGGAACGGTCCGAGCGTCGGGTCAGCCAGACCATGCCGAGGCAGGCAACGATGTAGGGCAAGGCCGACAGCATGCCGACCCAGAACAGGCTTTGCACGCCAGAGGATTTGATCAGGTGCGGCATCCAGAAATTGAGGCCATAGGACGCGCTTTTGATCACGAAGTAGATGAACGCCATGATCGCGACTTCCCGCGTCAGCAGCACCCGCCACAAAGACCCCAGCACGGGTTTCTGGTTGACCTTGTCCTGCTCGAGATTGGCCGCCAGCAGGTCTTTCTCGCTACGGCTCAGCCACTTGGCCGATTCGATGTCGCGATCCAGTTTCCACAGCACCAGCAACCCCAGCACGACACAGGGCAGACCGGACATCAGGAACAACCAGTGCCAGCCCGCCAGCCCGAACACACCGTCCATCGTACCGAGCAGGACGCCGGCCACCGGGCCGCCGATTGCACCGGCCAACGGCACTGACAGGAACCACAGGCCGTTCATTTTCGCCAAATGCTTCTTGGGAAACCAGCACGCCAGGTAGAACAGGATGGCCGGGCCGAAACCGGCTTCCATGACACCGATCAGAAAGCGCAGGAAGTAGAGCGTGTATTGGGTGTAGGCGAACACCAACGCAGCGGTGGCAAGCCCCCAGGAGATCATGATGCGGCAGATCCACGCCGGCGCTCCGTAGCGTTTCAGGCCCAGGCTGCTGGGCACTTCGAACAGCACGTAGCCGATAAAGAACATGCTCGCGGCCAGGCCATACGCCGCATCGGTCAAGCCCAGTTCCTGCTGCATCTGGGTCTTGGCGAAACTGATGTTGATCCGGTCAAAATAGGAGAACAGAAAGCAGATAATGGCCAGCGGCATGATGCGCCAGGCCACGCGTCGATAGAGCAGCAGCTCGTTGATGTCTTCGCTGCGTGCAAGCGGGATTTCGCCAGTCATGGCAACCATGATGTTTCTCCATTGTTGTAGTTATTGGAGAGCGGCAACGCCCTTGGGGACGTTGCTGGTTTAGCTGATTCGAATCAATTTGTCCCGGTATGCCTGTCCCTTGAGGACATAGTCCTCTGCGTTGCGGTGCAGGCCGGCGACGGCCTCGGGCGTCAGCTCGCGCACGACCTTGGCCGGCGCGCCGAGAATCAGTGAATTGTCGGGGAACACCTTGCCTTCGGTGACGATGGCACCGGCGCCGACCAGGCAGTTTCGGCCGATCACCGCCCCGTTGAGCACCACCGCCTGGATCCCAATCAGCGCACCGTCGCCGACGGTGCACCCGTGCAACATGGCCTGGTGTCCGACGGTGACGCCCTCCCCCACGGTCAATGCAAAACCGGGGTCGGCATGCAGCACTGCACCTTCTTGCACGTTGCTGTGCTGACCGATGCGAATCGGCTCGTTGTCACCGCGAAGAACCGCTTGGGGCCATATGCTGACGCCTTGCGCCAGGGTCACATCGCCAATGACCGTGGCGTCCTCGGCGACGAACGTCTCGGCGTGAATGGCGGGGATGAGTGTGTCGTATCGATAGATCGCCATGGCAGTTCCTCTTCAGGCCTGAGCATCTGTTTTCAGGACACCGGCTGCACACAGCTCGGCAATGTGCTCATCGCTATAACCCAGCTCGCGCATGACCAGGTGGGTATGCTCGCCGATGCGGGGAATCGATCGACGGGGTTGCAGGCGCTCGCCATCCAGGGACAGGGGCAGCAATGGCATGGCGGTGAACGATCCGTCTTCAAGTTCCAGGTTCGCCAGCCCACCGCTTTGCAGCAGGTGAGGATCTTCGAACAACTCTTCCGGACGACGAATCGGCGCGAAGGGAATGCCGTGGGCTTCGAGCTGTGGCGCCAGGGCCTGGGCATCCACGGTCGCGAAGACTTCAGCCAGATGCGCCAGCAGCCGTGGGCGTTGCAGCACCCGATCGTTGTTGGTGGCCAGCGTCTCGTCATCGAGCAATGCGGTTTGTCCCAGCACCTGGCACAGCGCATTCCACTGCCCTTCGCCGGTGGCGGCGACAAACATCTGCTCGCCGTTGGCGAACTCGAACACATCGTAAATCGCCCAGGCGCTGATGCGGTTCGGCATCGGGGCGGCCGCCTGCCCAGTCACAATGTATTGCTGCATATGCTGGGCAGCCAGCAGCACGCAGTTTTCATACAGCGCGCTTTGCACCTCACGGCCGACGCCGGTGACATTGCGCTCATTGAGCGCGGCAAGCACACCGATGGCGCCGAACATGCCGCCCATGATGTCGTTCACCGAACTGCCCGCCCGCAACGGTCGCCCCACTGGACCGGTCATGTAGGCCAGGCCCGCCATCATTTGCACCACTTCATCCAGGGCCAGGCGGTGGTCATAGGGGCCGCTCAGGAAGCCCTTGTGCGAGGCATAGATAATGCGCGGGTTACGCTCGCGAATCGCCTCGTAGCCAAAGCCCAGTTCCTGCATGCGGCCGGGTTTGAAGTTCTCGATGAACACGTCGGCGGTGTCGATGAGTTCCAGCACCGCGTCGCGCCCCTGAGGGGTGTTGACGTCGACGGCGATGCACTGTTTGTTGCGGTTGAAGGTGCGAAAGAATCCCGCACCGGCACCCAGCAGGCGACGCGTCCCGTCACCGCGAGTCGGCTCGATCTTGATCACCTCGGCACCGAGGTCACCCAGGATCATCCCGCAGGTCGGCCCCATCACCATGTGTGAAATTTCGACGACACGAATGCCGTCCAATGGAAGTCTGGACATGACGGTTTTCCTCGATTGGACCGGTTCAGGCGTGGCGAACAGCTGACGGGTAATGAAGCGGAAGGCCTGCGCGGGCGACGCAGCCGTAGAGGGGTTCGTCCGGCAGCGCCGCATGCAGCACGTCCCGCGACTCGATCAGTGCAGCCAGGTCGATACCGGTGTCGTAGCCCATGCTTTGGAGCATGAATACGAGGTCTTCGGTGACAGTGTTGCCGGACGCACCCGGCGCGAACGGGCAACCGCCCAGCCCGGCCAGTGACGAATCGAGTTCGGTGATGCCTTGTTGCACCGCCGCCAGGCTGTTGGCCAGTGCCAAGCCACGCGTGTCATGGAAATGCGCGGCCCTGAGCTTGTCGCCGGCAATGGCACGAATCGCCTGCAAGGTGGTGATCACCTGGGCGGGATTGGCGTAGCCGGTGGTATCGCCGAGTGACACCAGGTCGCAGCCGGCCTCAAGGACGTGACCAGTCAATTCACAGAGGTCACCCAGGGGCACCTCGCCCTGGCGGGTACAGCCGAATGCGACGGACATCCCAGCAATTATCTGGACCTGATGCAGTCCCAGCTCGGTGCGCAGCTGGCACATCCGCGCCAGTTCCTCGACCATCTCCAGGGGGGTACGACGCACATTCGCCAGGCTATGGGCGGCGCTGACGGACACCGGCGCGATGATCCGATGGGCGCCGGATTCGAGGGCATCGCGACAACCCCGCAGGTTCGGCGCCAGCACGGTGACCACCAGTTCCGGGTAACCCAAGGCATGGGCCACCACTTCCCTGGCGTCGGCCATCTGCGGCAACAGCTTGGCGGGGACGAACGACGCGACCTCCATGTGGCGCACGCCGGCGGCATAGGCGGCATCGATCCACTGGCATTTGGCGCGGGTCGGCATGATGGCTTGCAGGCTCTGCAAACCATCGCGCATGCCGACTTCGTTGATTGTTATTGTTGTCATGAACAGGCTCTCTTAGGCGGAAGCGTGATTTCAGACTAGAGAGCCCCGGATGCGATGAAAAGACGCCATTGGCGCGTTGATCCATCGTCAACTGCGATGGATAGGATCGGTCGTGGAAGGACGTGGCGGTGACCGTGACAGCAGATGGTCCAGGAGCCGACGCGCAGACAGTGACAAGGCCTCACGATTTCGCACACAGATCACGAATTCGCCCCGCGCCCACTCATCAGTCAGGGGGATGATGCGCAGATCGAACAGTTGCGTGTAGCGCTCCACCGCTTCGAGCGGGATCACCGCGACCCCCAGTCCGAACTGGATCAGGCGGAACGCGGCGTCGAACGATGACACGTAGGAGCGGAACCGCAACTCCCGACCATGCTTCTGCGCATCTTCGCGCATGAACGTGTTGATCGTGGCGAAGGCCGACATGCCCAGATGATCGAAATCCAATGTCTCTTCGAATGCAACGCCGAGACGATCGGCCAAAGGATGACCGGCGCTCACCACCACCGCGAGATGGTCCTGGCGGTAAGGCAGGAACTCCAGGTCGCCCATGGCCATCGAGCGGCGACAGATACCCAGGTCGGCCGAGCCCTCGGCGACGCCACGTACCACATCGGGGCTGATACGCTCTTCGATGTCGGTCTGGACGCCTGGATGCTTCAACATGAAGTCGGACAGTTCTTCCGGCAAGAACTCCATGATCGACGAGACGTTCGCCCATATACGGACATGCCCGCGCGCGCCCTCGGCGTACTCGCTGAGCTCGCTGTCGAGCCGCTCCATGGCCCGCGTCAGGGACCGTGCATGCCGCAGCAGCGCCAAGCCGGCCGGCGTCGGCTCCACTCCACGTTTGCTGCGTTTGAGCAACGACGTCCCGAATCGTGCCTCGATGTCGGAAAGCCGCTTGCTGACCGCCGAGGGCGCGATGAACGCGCGTTCGCTCGCCCGTGCGATCGTCCCCTCCTCGCAGACCAGGATAAACAGGTGCAAGGACAAATGATCCAGGTGCTGCGTCATGCCCACCCCTCAAGTCGCAACGTGGCACGTACCAGGCGTTGCTCTTCGCTTTCGATTTCCTTCAGGTTTTCGCAGATGCTCTGGATATGCGCAATGGCGGCCTTGCGCGCCTGTTCGGGAAGGCGTCCGGTCACGGCGTTATAGAGCCGTGCATGCTGGCGATCGATTTGCCGCTTCTGCGGTTCACGGTGATAGAGGTTGTTGACCGAGGCGAACACCGTGGTGAGCAGCAGGTCCGTCAGCGAGCGCAAGGTCTGCACCAGCACCGGGTTATGCGACGCCTCGCAGATTGCCAGGTGAAACGCATGATCGAGCCGGGCGTGTTCGGAGGGCTCCAGTGCGCGGGTGTGGGCATCGAGCAAGGCGTCGTAGCTGCGGGTGATCAGGACGAAATCGGCTTCCGTGCCACGCAAGGCCGCCAACCGTGCGGACTCGCCTTCGAGCAGGCTGCGGACCTCGAACAGATCGTAAAGCGTGCGTGGCTGCGAGCTGAACAGGTGCATCAATGGCGACGCGGCACTGTTGCCCGACAGATCGGCGACGAAAGAGCCCTTGCCCTGCTCCGTCTTGATGATCCCGCGAGCCCGCAGCAGCTTCAGCCCCTCGCGCAGCGCCGTGCGTGAAACACCGAGTTTTTCCGTCAGCCGACGCTCCGACGGCAACAACTGCCCCGTCTTGAGCACGCCGTCCACGATCAGGCGCTCGATGCGCTCGCACACCACATCGGCCACTTGCAGATTGCGACGGGTCTGGGTGTCGTCCATTGCGCCTCCAACTGGTATGACCAGCTTAGCCATGCTTCTCAAGTCGTCTCACCATTCATTTCAACTCATTGTTTTTAGAAGATTTATAAAAATCCATAAAAAAACAGCCAGTCAAAAACTGGTTCGACCACCTCAACAATGCATAGACAGTAGATCGCCTCGGACCAATGATGCAAGTCAGCTGCATGCGGAACCTGACCTCAAATAAAAACAACCGAGTGTCGTCAGCCGACTATGAACATTCTCTACGATGAACGCGTTGATGGTGCCCTGCCTGTCGTGGATAAGGCCACGCTGCTGCAGGCCTTGCAGGCGCGATTGCCGGACCTCGAAATCCTGCACCAGCGCGAAGAACTCATGCCCTACGAATGCGATGGACTTTCCGCCTATCGCACCACGCCGCTCCTGGTGGTACTGCCCCGCCATCTCGACGAGGTTCGGGGCGTGCTGGCGCTGTGTCATGAACGGCAGGTGCCTGTCATCGCCCGGGGTGCCGGGACCGGTTTGTCCGGTGGTGCGCTGCCGTTGGAAAAAGGCGTTCTGCTGGTCATGGCGCGCTTCAACAACATTTTGCACATCGACCCGGCCGCCCGTACCGCACGGGTCCAGCCCGGGGTGCGCAACCTGGCGATTTCCCAGGCGGCCGCGCCGTTTGGCTTGTATTACGCACCGGACCCGTCTTCGCAAATCGCCTGCTCCATCGGCGGCAACGTCGCGGAAAATGCCGGTGGCGTGCATTGCCTCAAATACGGCCTGACCGTGCACAATCTGCTCAAGGTCGACATCCTCACCGTCAACGGCGAACAGCTGACCCTGGGCAGTGACGCGCTCGATTCGCCGGGCCTGGATCTGCTGGCGTTGTTCACCGGCTCCGAAGGCATGCTCGGGGTGATCACCGAAGTCACGGTCAAGCTGCTTCCAAAGCCGCAGACCGCGAAGGTGTTGCTGGCGGCGTTCGACTCGGTCGAAAAAGCCGGTCGCGCAGTGGGTGACATCATCGCCGCGGGCATCATTCCCGGCGGGCTGGAAATGATGGACAACCTGGCCATCCGCGCCGCCGAAGACTTCATCCACGCCGGTTACCCGGTGGAGGCCGAAGCCATTTTGTTGTGCGAACTCGATGGCGTCGAAGCCGACGTCCATGATGATTGCGACCGGGTGCGCCAGGTGCTGGAGCAGGCCGGCGCCACCGAAGTGCGCCAGGCCCGCGACGAGGCCGAACGCGTGCGCTTCTGGGCCGGGCGCAAGAATGCGTTTCCGGCCGTGGGCCGCCTTTCGCCGGATTATTACTGCATGGACGGGACGATCCCGCGCCGGGAGCTACCTGGAGTGCTGCACGCCATCGCCGCCTTGTCGGCCGAATACGGCCTGCGGGTCGCCAACGTGTTTCATGCCGGCGACGGCAACATGCACCCGCTGATCCTGTTCGACGCCAACCAACCGGGCGAGCTCGATCGCGCCGAGGCCCTGGGGGGCAAGATCCTCGAACTGTGCGTGAAAGTCGGCGGCAGCATCACCGGCGAACACGGGGTGGGCCGGGAGAAAATCAACCAGATGTGCGCGCAGTTCAACAGCGACGAACTGACCGTGTTCCACGCCGTCAAAGCCGCCTTCGATCCGAGCGGCCTGCTCAACCCCGGCAAGAACATCCCGACGCTGCACCGCTGCGCCGAGTTTGGCGCCATGCACGTGCACCTGGGGCAGTTGCCCTTCCCTGAACTGGAGCGTTTCTGATGCACAACGCACTCGATAGGGACGCCAGCGACGCGTTGCTCGAACAGGTCAATCAGGCGCTGAAGAACGCCACGCCGCTGTGGATCCACGGTGGCAACAGCAAGGCTTTCCTGGGGCGTTCGGTCACCGGCGAGCGCCTCGACACCCGCGCCCACCGGGGCATCGTCAGCTATGACCCGACGGAACTGGTGGTGACCGTGCGTTGCGGTACGCCCCTACGGGAGTTGTCCGAGGTGCTGAACGCCTCGCAGCAAATGCTGCCCTGCGAACCGCCCTCCTTCGGCGACGCCACGGTGGGCGGCATGATTGCCAGCGGCCTCTGCGGCCCACGCCGTCCGTGGGCGGGTTCGGTGCGGGACTTCGTCCTCGGCACACGGGTCATCACCGGCCAGGGCAAGCTTCTGCGCTTCGGTGGCGAAGTCATGAAAAATGTCGCCGGTTACGACCTGTCGCGCCTGATGGCCGGCAGCTTCGGCACCCTTGGGGTGATCACCGAGGTGTCGCTCAAAGTCCTGCCCAAACCTCGGCAAGCCTTGAGCATCAGCCTGGAAATGGACAGCGATCGCGCCTTGCTGCGCCTCGCGGAATGGGGCCAGCAGCCGCTGCCGATCAGCGCCGCCTGCCACGATGGCCAACGCCTGCACCTGCGGCTCGAGGGCGGCGAAGGTTCGGTGGCGGCGGCCCATGACCGACTGGGCGGCGAGGTGTTGGACGCTTCGTATTGGGAGGATCTGAACGAACATCGCTTGGGTTTCTTCGATGAGGATCTGCCGCTGTGGCGCCTGTCCGTGCCGCACAACACAGCGTGGCTGCCCCTGCCCGGCAGGCAACTGATCGACTGGGGCGGCGCCCAGCGCTGGCTCAAGTCCGGTGCCGAAGCCGCGTTCATTCGCCGGATCGTCGAAGGCGTCGGCGGCCATGTGACCTGTTACAGCCATGGCCTGATCGACAGTCCGTTCCAGCCGCTGCCCGACGCGCTGATGCGTTACCACCGCAACCTGAAGCATCGGCTCGACCCACAGGGAATCTTCAACCCCGGTCGCCTCTACGCGGAGCTTTGATCATGCAGACAACCTTGAGTGAAGAGGCTCGCCAACTGCCCCGCGCCGAAGAAGCCGAAAGCATCCTGCGCACGTGCGTGCACTGCGGTTTCTGCAATGCCACCTGCCCGACCTACCAATTGCTCGGCGATGAGCTGGATGGCCCGCGGGGGCGGATCTATCTGATCAAGCAAGTGCTCGAAGGCAACCCGGTCACGGCGAAGACCCAGCAACACCTGGACCGCTGCCTGTCGTGCCGCAACTGCGAAACCACCTGCCCCTCCGGGGTCGACTACCACAACCTGCTGGACATTGGCCGCGCCGTGGTCGATGCGGCGGTCGAACGGCCTCTCGGCCAGCGCCTGTTGCGCGAGGGGTTGCGAGCGGTCGTGCCCAACCCCAGCATGTTCAAGGGCCTGGTCCTCGGCGGCCGGGTGTTTCGTCCATGGCTGCCCGACACCCTGCGCGGCAAGTTACCTCGGCATGTCCCTGCCGCCAAACCGCGACCGGTGACCCGCCATACCCGGCAGGTGCTCATGCTCGAAGGCTGCGTGCAACCGAGCCTGTCGCCCAATACCAACGCGGCCGCCGCCCGGGTCCTGGATCGACTGGGGATCAGTGTGACGCCCGTTGCCGAAGCCGGCTGCTGCGGTGCCGTGGACTATCACCTGGACGCCCAGGCCGTGGGCCTGGACCGTGCCCGTCGCAACATCGATGCGTGGTGGCCGAGCATCGCGAACGGTGCCGAAGCCATCGTGCAAACCGCCAGCGGTTGTGGCGCGTTCATCAAGGATTACGGGCACTTGCTCGGCAGCGATCCGGCCTACGCCGAAAAGGCGAAAAAGGTCAGCGCCCTGGCCAAGGACCTGGTTGAAGTACTGCGCGAAGAGCCACTGGAAAAACTGAGCATCCACAGCGACCAGCGCCTGGCCTTCCACTGCCCCTGCACCTTGCAGCATGCGCAGAAACTGGGCGGCGCCGTTGAGGCGGTGCTGACGAAGCTGGGTTTCAACCTCACGCAGGTTCCCGACAGTCACCTGTGCTGCGGCTCGGCGGGCACCTATTCGATCACCCAACCCGAACTGTCCCGGCAACTGCGCGACAACAAACTCAACGCCCTGGAAAGCGGGCGCCCCGACGTGATTGTTACTGCCAATATCGGCTGCCAGTCCCATCTCGACGGTGCAGGCCGGACCCCGGTCCGGCACTGGATCGAGTGGGTCGAAGCCGCCTTGCCTTAAACCTCTGGAGCCTCCCATGAAAAGCAAAGCCGTACTCGGCCAGAACGAAGTCAGCCGGATCCTCTCGGCCGCCCGCGATGAAGCGAACAGCAACCAGTGGGCCGTCGCCATCGTGATTGTCGATGATGGCGGTCACCCGCTGGCCCTGGAACGCCTCGACGGCTGCGCGCCCATCGGTGCCTATATCGCCACTGAGAAAGCCCGCACCTCGGCCCTCGGCCGGCGCGAATCCAAAGGCTATGAAGAGATGGTCAACGGTGGACGCCAGGCCTTTTTGTCCGCGCCGCTGTTGACGTCCCTGGAGGGCGGCGTGCCGATCATTGTCGACGGTCAGGTGATCGGCGCCGTGGGCGTGTCCGGGGTCAAGGCCGAGCAGGACGCCCAGGTCGCCAAAGCCGGCGCGCAAGGCCTGAACTGAAGTGGGCGGTCTGCGCCCCGTTGGAAACCCGAGTGATGGAGAGATCCCAGTGACTGATTTCGTCAACTGCCAAGGCCTAAAGGTGGCCCCCGTCCTGCAACGCTTCGTTGATTGCGACGTACTGCCCGGAACCGGCCTGGCCCCGCAAGCGTTCTGGACCGGCTTCGCCGCACTGGTGCATGAACTGGCACCGATCAACCGCGCACTCCTGGCTGAACGTGATCGCCTTCAAAGCGAGCTGGACACCTGGCACGGCGCTCACCCGGGACCGGTGGCGGACATGTCGGCGTACCGCGACTTCCTGACCCGCATCGGTTACCTGCAACCGCAACCCGATAACGTCAAGGTCGGCACCGACCACGTCGATACGGAAATCAGCGTGCAGGCGGGGCCGCAACTGGTGGTGCCGGCCGCCAACGCTCGCTATGCGTTGAATGCCGCCAATGCCCGCTGGGGGTCGCTGTACGACGCGCTGTACGGCACCGATGTGATTGCCAACGACGGCGGGGCCGAGCCGGGACGGACCTACAACCCGGTGCGCGGTGCGAAAGTCATTGCATTCGCCCGTGGCTTTCTCGATCAGGCGTTCCCTTTGAGCAGCGGCTCCCACGCCGGGGTGATGCGTTACCAGATCGACAGCGGAACATTGCAAGCCATACTGGAAGACGGCCGCCAAACCGGCCTGGCGAACCCCGGGCAGTACATCGGCTATCAAGGTTCGCTCACCGAGCCTGCGGCCATCCTGTTGAAGAATAACGATCTGCACGTGGAGATCCAGATCGACCGGCAGAGCGTCATCGGCAAGACCGACGCCGCCGGCGTCAAGGACCTGCTGATCGAGGCGGCCCTTTCGACCATCATCGATTGCGAGGACTCGGTGGCGGCGGTCGACGCCGATGACAAGGTCCAGGTGTACCGCAACTGGCTGGGCCTGATGAAGGGTGATCTCAAGGAGGACCTGGAGAAGAACGGCCGCCTCCTCACCCGCTCCCTGAACCCGGACCGCGAGTACACGACGGCCGATGGACGCACGCTGACGTTGCACGGGCGCTCGTTACTGTTCATTCGCAACGTCGGGCACCTGATGACCAACCCCGCCATCCTCGACAGGGACGGACTGGAAATCCCGGAAGGGATTCTCGATGGCGTCATCACCAGCCTGATCGCCCTGCATGACCTGCAACGCCGCGGCAACTCCCGCACCGGCAGTGTCTACATCGTCAAGCCGAAGATGCACGGACCCGCCGAAGTGTCCTTCGCCGACCAATTGTTTAGCCGCATCGAGGACCTGCTCAAGCTCGAACGTCACACGCTGAAAATGGGCATCATGGACGAAGAACGCCGCACCAGTGTCAACCTCAAGGCCTGCATCGCGGCGGCAGCCGAACGGGTGGCCTTCATAAACACCGGTTTCCTGGATCGCACCGGCGATGAGATGCACACCGCCATGCAGGCCGGCGCGATGCTACGTAAGGGTGATATGAAAAGTACGCCGTGGATCGACGCCTATGAGCGCAACAACGTACTCGTCGGCCTCGATTGCAACCTGCGCGGCCGGGCGCAGATCGGCAAGGGCATGTGGGCGATGCCGGACCGCATGCGCGACATGCTCGAACAGAAGATCGCCCATCCGCAAGCAGGTGCGAACACCGCCTGGGTGCCCTCGCCCACCGCCGCGACACTGCACGCGCTGCATTACCATCAAGTCAGTGTGCGACAGGTGCAAACGGCGCTGGAAGACGTCGATCTGGATGGGCTCAGCCAGGCGCTGCTGGAAGGCCTGCTAAGCGTCCCTGTGTCAGCCGACAGGCCGTGGTCGGCGGAGGACATTCGCCAGGAAGTCGAGAACAACGCGCAAGGCCTGCTGGGGTATGTGGTGCGCTGGGTCGAACATGGGATCGGCTGTTCGAAGGTGCCGGATATCCATGACGTGGGACTGATGGAAGACCGGGCGACGCTACGCATCTCCAGCCAGCACATGGCGAACTGGCTGCGCCATGGGGTGATCACTCGGGACGAGACCCTGGACATCCTGCAACGCATGGCGCGGGTGGTGGATGAGCAGAACAAGGGCGATCCGCTCTACAAGCCGATGGCGCCCGAGTTCGGACAATCACTCGCCTTCCAAGCCGCCTGCGCCCTGGTATTCGAAGGCTGCGACCAGCCCAACGGTTATACCGAGCAGCTGCTGCACAGGTTCAGGCAGACGTTCAAGCGAACCGGGCGGTAATGTCCAAGCGCAAGCCCGATGCCCTCCTGCATCGGGCTTTTTTCTTCACCGCAAGGCACTACCGGATTGATCAACCGGCCGTGACGGTCATGCCGCCGTCGGCCATGACCACCGAGCCGACGATAAAACTTGCGCGATCCGATGCGAGAAAAGCCACGACTTCAGCGATTTCCTCCGGTTGCGCGGCGCGACCGATGGGGGCGGCTTCGCCGTGCCGGGCCAGGAAAGCCGGACCGTCATCGACCACGTCGTTGAGGATGTTGGTCACCACGTCGCCGACGCCAACGGCATTGACGCGGATGCCATGCTCGATCGCTTCGAGCGCCAGTGTGCGGGTCAGTTGAGCCAACGCGCCTTTCGATGCCGTGTAGGCGGCAATGGTGGGAAAGGCAAAATAGGAGGCATAGGACGCGATATTGACGATGGCGCCGGCCTCGTTGGGCATCATGGCCTTGACCGCCTCGCGGCAATGCAAGAAGGCTGCGGTGGCATTGACCGCCTGGATGCGCTCCCAGTCTTCACGGGTCATGTCGATCACCCGTTTGTTGATGATGATCCCGGCGTTGTTGACCAGAATGTCCAGACGACCGAACTGTTCCACGGCCAATCCCACCGCGCGCTCGGCGGCGCCGTCCTCGGTGATGTCGGCCACCAGCGGCACCAGCCCTGGGCGGGCGAGCTCTTCGACGGCCGGGTTGCGGTCTTCGGCGACGACCTGGGCTCCGCGGGCATGCAGCAACAGTGCGATCGCCTTGCCGATGCCACTGGCGGCGCCGGTGACCAGTGCGACCTTGCCTTCGACTTCGTTGGGTAGAGCGTGCTTGATATCAGTCATGATGTTCTCCTGCGTTGCGAGCCGAGGAGACATTCGCCGGCTCAGCGCCCACGGGGCGCGGTCGTTATCGACGGCTTCACTGTCTCGCAACGGGGAGCGCCAGGCTTTCGCAGGTTTGCCGAGGCTGTCGGGGTTTTGCGCTTGTCCGAAAAATCCGGATAACATCCATGAAACGTTCGAGCGATTAGCAATGATTTCAGACCCAGGCACGCCTACCCTAGACCAGCTACGCGTATTCCTGACCGTGGTCGATGTCGGCAGCTTCGCCGGCGCGGCGCGCAAACTGCATCGGGCCACTTCCGTGGTGAGCTATTCGATCGCCAACCTGGAGATGCAGCTCGGCGTCAGCCTGTTCGACCGCAAGACCACCCGCAAACCGCAACTGACCGACGCCGGGCGCACCGTGCTGGCCGAAGCACGCACCATCTACAACGGTATCGACGGCCTGCGGGCCAAGGTTCGCGGGCTGCTGCACGGCCTTGAAGCCGAAGTGCACCTGGTACTGGATGTGATGCTGCCCAGTGAACGGATGGTCGACGCGCTCAAGGCGTTTCGCGAGCAGTTCCCGACCGTGTCGCTGCACTTGCATATCGAGGCCCTGGGCGGCGTGACGCAGCGGGTGTTCGACCGCATGGCCACGCTGGGCGTGAGCGGCCCGCTGACCAATAGCCTCGACGGCATCGAGCGTATCGGCGTGGGCAAGGTGGCCTTGATACCGGTCGCTGCACCCGATCACCCATTGGCACAACCGGGGCCGCATGCGCCGGGTACCGGGCGCTCCCATGTGCAGTTGGTCCTCACTGACCGCTCCCGTCTGACCGAAGATCAAGAGTTCGCAGTGGTCGGCACCCGTACCTGGCGATTGGCGGATCTGGGTGCCAAGCACATGTTGCTTCGCGAAGGCATCGGTTGGGGCAACATGCCCATCGACCGGGTGCGCGACGACCTGGCCAGCGGCCGACTGGTGCGTCTCGAACTGCCTGACTGCGTTGGCGGGGATTATGCCTTTGACGCCATCTACCGGACGGACATGCCACCCGGGCCTGCGACCCGCTGGCTGATCGAGCGCTTCAAGGCCCAGGCAACTGCCCTCTGAAGACTTGATCAAGCCGAACCTGTCCAAGGAGCCTCCTGTGCATCCACCTGAACATGACGACCTGGCAGCCAGCGACACCCCGCGGATCATGGCCGAGTCGATGCCCCATCACCTGCCAGGAACAGCACAGGCGTTGCCATCGCATCCGCACTTGCAGGATGTGGTCGTTCAGTTGTTCAGCCATCACAGCCTTGTCGAACCGATACAGGTACCTGCCGTCGTGGAGCCGCTGCTGGTGTGGGTGCTGGCAGGTAAGGCCAGGGTCGAGGAACGCGCGCTCAACGGCGCATGGGAAGCCACCACCGTGAAGGCCGGCGACTTTTTTCTCACCCATACTCAAGAGCCCTACGAGATGCGCTGGCAAACCCTCGAGGGCGACACCTTCGAAGTGATGCACTTGTACCTAGGCCTGTCGCTGATCGACCAGGCTGCCCGCGATCTCCTGGGCGAGCAGTCCGCGCCCGTAAGCTTCCTGGACATCTCCGGCGCCCGGGATGAGCGGGTACACTTCATTCTCGATCAGCTGCGCATCGAACTCATCGAAGAACGCCAGCCCAGCCCGCTGTTCGTTCACAGTCTGGCCCAGGCGCTGGCCGTGCACTTGCTCCGTCGCTACCCCGCTCCACACGGCAGCCAGAGACGCGGCAGCGCATTGCAAGCGTACAAGTTGCGCCGTGTGCTGACGGCAATGAACCAGGGCCTGGCCGATGAGTTCAATCTGGCGCAACTGGCCCGGATCGCCGAATTGAGCGAGTACCACTTCAGCCGGGTATTCAAGCGCGCGACCGGATTGTCGCCCTCGCAGTACTTCATCCGCGTGCGGATGAGTCGCGCCCGGCACCTGTTGCTGGAAACCGACCGCAGTATCATCGACATCGGGCTGGAGGTCGGTTATTCCAGCCCAAGCCATTTCTCCCAGGTGTTTCGTCGCGAGGTGGGCGTCACGCCCAGCGCTTACCGCCAGACGTGAGATGCTCTGTCCAGGGAAAATCCCCGATGAAAAAAGCCGGGCTTCCGCCCGGCTTGGTTCGCTACCGATTCCCGGCTTACCGACGGGCGTCGAGCACCAGCTTGCCACGGATATGCCGGTCCTGGCTCTTGCGCAGTGCGTCTTGCGCCTGGGACAACGGCAGCACTTCGACCTCGATCACCAGCTCGCCGGTTTCGAACAGCGCGGCGATCTCCTGAAGCTGCGCGCCATCGGAGCGCGTGGCGAAATGCTTGCCGGTCGCCCCAACAGCCTCGGCCCGCCTGGCATCCGGTGGGCTCACCGGGGACACCAGCACACCGCCGGGTTTCAATACCGACCAGGAGCGTTCCTGGGTATCGCCACCGACCAGGTCCAGCACCACATCGACCGGCTCGACCGCGGCCTCGAATGCCGTCTGGTTGTAATCGATCACCTGCGTGGCGCCCAACTTGAGCAAGTAGTCACGGTTGCGCGCCGAGGCGGTGGCGATAACGGTCGCACCCGCAATACGCGCCATCTGCACCGCCATGCTACCGACGCCACCCGCAGCGCCGTGGATCAGCACCCGTTGGCCGGCCTTGATCTGCCCGTGCTCATGCAGGGCCTGCCATGCGGTCAACGCGACGGCCGGGACACCACCGGCGTGCAACGCTGACAGCCGCTCGGGCCGATGCGCGAGACGGTCCGCACTGGCGACAACCTCAGTAGAGTACCCACCCACGATATTGATAAAACCGAACACCTCATCGCCGACGGCGAAGCCCGTGACGTGTTCCCCTATGGCCGCCACACGACCGGCTACCTCGACGCCAGGGGTGTAGGGCAACTGCAGCGGAATGAAAGCTTTCATGGCGCCGGAAAGGATCTTCCAGTCAATCGGATTCACCCCGCTACCGGCCACCTCGATCAGCACCTCACCCTGGCCTGGCACTGGTGAAGGAAGCTCCTCGAACGACAAACCTTCGACCTGCCCATATTGCGCTACGCGAATCGTTTTCATATCTCACCTCGTAAAAAGTGGCGAGCCGGCGGGAAACCGGCTTCGGGTCACGCGCGGCGCGCGTCCAGGCTGAAACGACCGGCACCAAAGGCGACAACCTGCAACAGGCCGCCCGCCATGGCGATGTTCTTGAAGAAGTGGATGAACTGGTTCTGGTCCCCCAGTTGGTTGTGGAACGCCAACGCGGTGGCGACGCTGAACAAGGCCAGCCCGGCCGCGACCAGACGCGTGCGGTAGCCCAGGATCAGCGCGATCCCCCCACCCACTTCCACCAGGATGGCGATGGCCAGCGCCAGGCTCGGGAACGGCAAGCCGACCGATTCGATGTAGGCGATCATGCCGGCCGACGCACCGATCTTGGAGACGCCAGAGAGCAGGAAGATGGCGCTCAACAGGATACGCCCGGAGAGCGCAACCGATGAAGACAGTGTGCTGGCGGAGCCGATGGCAGTGTTGGCAAGGGTGCTGGACGACAGGTTGGAATGAGTCATGGCGATTTCCTCTGGAAGGGCCCACCACCTTGGTGAACCGCAATGAGGGAAATTCTGCGGGTAATTCACTTATCTAAAAAGACGCCTAATTTCGATTATTAGGTTTCATAAAATAGAAAAGCTTGAACCCTATCGAAGGGTTATGGCTTTGCGTTGTACGCAGAACTGGAGCCGGCCGATTGTTGTTCTGCCTTGAATTCACATGGCAACTTCACAGGATTTATCTCTTCGCCCCAAACAAGAAAAATGCCCGCAAGCCCGCCCAGGTACCCCGGTTCCTAGTCATCCGCCGCTGCGCAAGGATTTCCCATGACACGCGAAACCCCATCGTCATTACGCTCCGCCCTGACCATGCTGAGCGCACGAGCCACGGATCTCGAATCTTATCTGTACGCCTTGCTGCGCACCGTCTTCGCTGTCGTGTTATTGACCCACGGACTCCCCAAGGCACTGGGAACCTCCCACGGCTCGATGGCCGACCCCATGGCCGCTTCGATCAACCTCATCCAGAACGTGATGGGGCTGCCTTTTGCTGCGCAACTCGCTTTTCTGGTCATGCTGCTGGAAACAGCAGGCGCCCTTCTGTTGGCGATGGGCCTCGCCACGAGGCTGGTCGCCCTGCTTATTGCCCTTCAAATGCTTGCCATCAGCTATGCGCTGGGACCGACATGGCCCTGGATAGACCGGGGCATCGAGTTTCCGGTGTTGATGGGGTTTCTGGCGCTCTACATCGTCGCGCGCGGCGGTGGAGCGTATTCGGTGGATGCACGCCTGGGACGGTACTGACTTCATTTAAGGCTTGGGTAGGCATGTCCGTGGCCGCGCAGGCACAGTCCGGGATAGGCTGGCACAAATTGGGACAGCCTATGCAATACCCTTGCGGCCGGTGCAACAGGAATAGCCCCGCTTAGCCATAATCTGGCGGGGCGAACCAGAAAAACAAAAAACTCTCAATTTGTAAGAGCTCGCATTATTTCGCTAACCACCGGCCTTGTATATTTCTCACTGGGGTCAGTCTCAGGCGGGTCGCTACTACGAATCCACTCACCTTGATCGAACGCTTGGTAAAGCGAGAAAGCAGGCTGAGGCATTTCGTTGGTCACACCCACCTCAACCACGGCATTTATGATCCCGTTCATGACGCCGTCGCAAAAATCATAGAGCAAAGATCCCTGTAAATAACCTTCCGCAACCGCAACGGACAGCTCGTTCAGCACATCTTGCGGTGTAACATCAAATTTCTCGCATGTGGCGACAAGATCACTCAGGATCAAACCCTCTGCGCCAGCTTTTATCGAAAGCTTCTCGAGCTCACTCTTGGGTAACACCCTGATCATGAGCTTCTTCCGGTTAGGTACGAAAGTACGCTTGCATCACTCATAAGTTTTCTATCCAACAGAGTGGCCGCACAGCCGCCACATGTTCAATGCCATGCTGCAATCCGGCTTCATTGACGGTCAACTTCAAATCCAAGCAATGTCCGCTTCGAGTTAGCAGCCGTCATTCCTTGCACCAGCCAAACGGGCTGAGTACGCTCTGAAAGCGCTTATAGCCAACGGGAGGTGCATATGGAAAGCCATGCAGCATTGGAAATCGAGCAAGCTGCTTACGATGAGTTTCTGATCCAATGGAACCAAGACGCCTTCCAACAACAGAGACTCGGTCAAGCCTTCTACAACTTTTTCAACCTTCATAAGCTCACGGATCAGAGATTGCTGACTGGCCTCTATGAGGCTGACGGTCAAAAAGCTACAGCCCTGATCTCTCGAATTTTCAACATCAGATAGTAGCCGGCTACCGGCCAAGAACAGCCGATAGAATTGGGCTGCACCGAAGTCCTGTTGGGGATAAATTAACATGCTGGTTGAATGCCAAACTCTAGCAGTGCGCTCACCAAAGGCAGGACGCAGAAAAAAGGAGGCCGAAATATGAAAGCGTCGAGAATGACTAAGACACACGGCTCTCACAAGGCTCAAAAGCTAGTGGGGCTTGGCTGGACTATTAAACATGAATTCAAGGCTGACAACGAAACATACGAGTGGTACTTGGAATGGGAACACGTTGAAGAGCCTCCGTTGGGTTCCTCACAAGATAATTGTGAGGAAGAATGACCATACCGAACGATAATGGTTAACGTGTTTTTGCGAGCACCACATCACTCAAGCACAGTCATATCCCGAACAGACTCCGAGGGAATCCGGTTTCATCAGGAAAACCCAGCGCCGCAAACGGGCAGCCAGGCAACGTGGGTTTAGCGTCGATGACATCCGCTACCTGATGTATCCATTTCGAGTTGACGCCGATGTTTTTGACCAGATACCAGAGCACCGCGATCAGACCATAAAGACGGCTCGTCGCATTCGAGTCGAGGCCGATCCTCTGGAAGTAGGGATCGTTTGGCACGGTGGGTACAGGATTGGCTGAAACCTGGTTCCAGATGCGGCTATGGTGCGCACACCGGTTGCGTAGGATGCTGATCTCCTGGAGCCATTCTTTAAGAATTCTTGCGTGAGTGAGGCCGAACCGTTTGCAGATTCTGTTCCGATGGCCATCTTTGAGTATCTCGTAGTACTTCGATGCTATTCCAAAGTCCCATGCTTCGACGATCACCCAAAAGGGCATTGCTTTACGCTGCTGTCGATGCCACTCGATACTGTCCTCGCGGCTACGAGCAATTTGCTCTTCTTGACGCTTTGACCAGTCGTTCCAAATGTTGCGCGGCTTACCCTGTCTGGTTGTGAAGTTCCTGGTTTGCGAAGGATTGATATAGCGGATGTCTTGATAGGCCAGCGGGTCGTGAAAACCCACCTCGTGAGCGATTGCCGAGCGTAGGTGCACCTCAACGCGCTCAATGGCATCCAGCATCAGTTGGCGCAATTTTTTGTCGAACAGATAGAGTTCAATAATGGAATCGAAATGGGTGCCTGGGGCAAACGCGTTTTGACGCCGTGGTCTTTTACCCGTGGCGCACAGCACCACGTCACCCCTGGCATTACGAAGGAATTCACGGCACGGATACCAGAATCCGCTTAAGCGGTAGTAGCCAATCTGACTGAGTTTACGTTTGGCGCGGGGTACATCGAGAATCTGCATACCACGGCTGGTGAGCAGAGTGCACAGATCGCTATAGGATCGAAACGGCTTTGGCGGAGCTAATGGCTGCGACATCCTTTGTCCAGAAACAAGAAGGCCCGAACATAGTGCTGGACTGAGCCAGCACCAGAGGTTCGGGCGCTATTGGGTTAAGTATCTGCGCTCATCACCGCGGCGTCAATGCGGCGTGTGCTCCTATGGACCGTCATGGTTTTGCCCCGTACAGGTCCAGCCCGGATTTGGGCGTAACGGCCATTACCACGTCATCGATGACCGCCTTGCCCATCACCGTGAAGTAATGCCCAGCCCTGGCTTTTCGGTCGGTATCGCGTATGAACGCTGTGTCTTCGACAAACTCATCGGGTACCAATCCCGGTCGCTGAATTTGCAGCCACCTGAGGAAAATATCCCGGTGAAGAGCTGGCCATCAAGGCAGTTACGATTAAAAAAACACCGTAAAAGGCTCCTCCTACGCAACTATCGGAGCTTGCCTACAACCCCGGAAAAGGACATCCATTTTATCCGGCGGGTCGAGTCCTCTAGCCATACACCTCCGTAACACCGAGCCCTAGTCCCGAGGCTACGTCGCCTTGCACCTTTGCCTACAACTAAGCCAGAATCCGCCCGATTGTGTGCCCCGGGCCGTACCGGTAGCTTGGTTTCCGTCACTGCTCATCAGTGATCGGGTTTAGCGACCCGAACCGTAGGCACATAAGCGTCCATGCTTCGTTGCGGGATCTAACTGCAATTACGTTATGGCGGCTGTATGTAGGAGACCTTCGGGTCTACCGGGTGCCTATGTCCGGTTCGCTAACCTGCGTGCAGTCGCCACCATTCTGTTTAGCGACAGGTCTTGGCGGCTCTCATTTCCCTATAGGAGCGTCATCATGTTCAAAGTAACTCCCAACCCTCCGCAAACAGACCCCAGCGCCAACGGCCTCGATCCAAAGAAAGTTCAAGAGGCCACCGATCGGGCGTTGGATTTCTATCTGAACCCGAAAGACACCGACGCCGGAACCGACACACCCCCGGGTCAGCTCTTCACCGTCATCGACGGCATCGACACCGAAAGTCTGCTCGCCAACCTCAGCGAGAGCCTGGCCTCGGCCAACGCCATGATCAACGACCTGGCGTTCGACCTTGAGGGGTCGCGGCGGCATGTTGCGCTGGGTATTCAGCAAGTCATCGAGTTGAGTGAGCTGTTGGCAAATCGGGCGTTGGATAACGTCGATCCACGCTAGCACCCAGCCTGTAAAGCAAAGCCGAGTCGGACTGGCACGGGAGCGTTGAGCCACTACGCTATAAGCTCCCGTCACCTGCGTGTATCAGCCCAACTCACACTGCCCGGAGCCGACGGTATCAATACGTTGTAAAACGCGTCAGAAGCCTTGCTCCCTGCGCAAAAATCTAAACCCTATGCACCTCGCCCCAGAGCCCGAGTTTTTCGCACTCGGTATCAGGCAGGTGCAAAGAGTCCTGTACTATGCCCCCTCCCCGCCAACCACTTATGAACGTGAAAACATGGAACTGCACTCAGTCTTGGCCTTTACCCTGGTCGCCGCGATTGCTATCGCTAGCCCTGGACCTGCGACGCTAATGGCGATCAACAACAGTCTGGCGTACGGGCCGCGTTACGCGGTGTGGTCATCCTTGGGCAATGCGTGCGGACTGTTCTGCCTGTCGGCTGCCGCGATGTCCGGCCTGGGCGCCTTGCTCGCCAGCTCCGAATGGATGTTCAATGCGGTAAAGGTCCTGGGGGCCGGCTACCTGTTTTACCTGGGTGCGAAGCAGTTGTTCAACAAACGCCCGATCCTCGCCCAGGATGTGCAGCCGGATGGAAAAGCAACGGCCCCGTCGCGAATGAAACTCTACAAGTCGGCGTTCCTGACCGCCGCCACCAATCCCAAAGCGACCATGTTCTTTACCGCCCTGTTCCCGCAGTTCATCGATCAGGGCGCAGCGCTGCTGCCGCAATTCCTGCTGCTTACGACCATCTTCATGGGGTTGTCGCTGACATCATTGAGCGTGTATGCCCTCGCAGCGGCTCAGGTCAAAGGCTTGCTGACCCGCCCGGCGTTCTCTGTGTGGATCAGTAGGCTGGTGGGCTCGACATTCATCGGCTTCGGCGCGGCTATCCTCGCCATGCGTCGGCCTACCGCTTGAGAACAGCCCAGACTCGGGCGTGAACACGCCCGTCAAAGGCCACGGCGAAATGACTATCAGCCGGTAAGCGCCAACCTGCCCATCGCCAGCGAACTGCTCTCTTCCTCGAGAAGAACTGCACCTGCCTGAAGCAAACACAAGGCTAGAAGATTTTCTATCGATAAAACACATTTAATCTCGTTTGTTGACCGCCAGAAATGACCGGAAAATCCCAACCAAGCCAGGGAGATTAACCCAAAAAATCAGGGCAGCAGAGTCATTCGAGCTGTCCTTCATCAAATAGATTTTCTTGCGTTCATCGCTGACCCTGGCTTGGGTGGCAGAAGCGTCGAGCTATGCCCCGGTTTCGTTTCTCAAATCCAACGGGAGAACCACCATGAGCCACGTCAATAAACAGAAACGCATCCTTCTCATCATGTCGTCCCTCGACGAGATGGGCATCAGCGGCAAGCAGAGCGGCACCTGGTTTCACGAGCTGGCAGCGCCTTACTACATCCTGACCGAAGCAGGCCATGAGGTGGTCTTCGCATCTCCGGCTGGCGGCGAGGCCCCCATTGATCTGTTGAGCATGAAGGCGCCCTTCACCACCGAGTACACCGATCGCTTCCTCGCCGATCCGGTCGCCCTGTTTGCCGCCAGAAACACCCGCAAGCTGCGCAACATCGATTACAGCGGTTTCGACGCCGTTTTCTTCCCAGGCGGCTACGGCCTGCTTTGGGACCTGGCGTCCGACTCCCATGCGATCAAGTTGATCCGCGACTTCTACGAATCCAACCGCCCGATCGCCATGGTCTGCCATGCACCGGCCATCCTGCGCGACGTCAAGAAAAGCGACGGCGAGTATCTGGTCAAGGGCCTGAACGTCACTGGTTTCAAAAACGCCGAAGACAGCGAGATCGAACTGCTGCATCACTTGCTGTTCTCGCTGGAAGATGAACTGAAGGTACGCGGCGCCAAGTACAGCAGCGCAGCCAACTGGGAACCGCACGTGGTCGTCGACGGCTTGCTGATGTCTGGCCAAAGCCCGGCGTCGGCCGTCCCCCTTGCCGAAACACTGCGTGAGCGCCTGAAAGGCTAAAGCGACCGAGGGAGCTGTCTTTTTCGAAGAGAGAGTTCCCTCATCGCTCCGTCCCCGACGACTGGAGATTATGAGATGAGCAATAACCTGAACGGCATTGATGTCGCTGCCCTGCAGCAGTTTTCGAAAAGCGTGGCCGCATCACCGGCGGCAGGCGAAGTTCGCTTCAACGTGAAAACAAAATGGCAGCATCAGACGCGCACAGTGGCGACCGTCAATCACTACACCCTGGGCGGCGAAACACACCAGCGCCACTTTGAAATTGCCGCCGACGAACCGCCAGAGTTGCTGGGCACCAACTCCGCCCCCAATCCTCAGGAACTGCTGATGGCCGCCTTGAACGCCTGCCTGTCAGTCGGCTATGTGGCAAACGCCGCCGCCATGGGCATCGAAATCAGGAGCCTGGAGATCGAGACCGATGGCCGCCTTGATCTGCGCGGTTTTCTCGGCCTGGATGATAACGTCAACCCAGGGTATGACGAAGTTGGCTATGTGGTATGTATCAGTACGGACGCTGAACCCGACAAGGTCGAGGAACTGCACCGGGTGGTCAGCAGGACATCGGTGAATCTGGCAAATTTTTCCAAGGCCATTCGCATGGTACCGACGTTGGAAATCCAGGGCTCGAGTACATAAGGAAGATCAAAAGCCGGGATCTGCCTCAAAACACTGAAAAGCGCCTCCGTTCGCAGAGGCGCTTCATCGTTAGCGAATCAGAATTTATAAGTGATGGAAGTGCCGAACCCACTGGCGCTGTTCTTGTATTTGGAGCTGTAGGCGCCCCGGCTGGCTGAAGCGTCGTTGACCTTCACGCTCTCCTCCCACAGATAGGAGTAAGCGAGGTCGACGGTGACATTGTCCACGGGCGTCCACCCGGCGCCCAAGCTGACCACCGTGCGGTCACCTGTTGGAATACGTGGTGAACGGTTGGTGTTGTTGGTGGGGGACTGATCCACCGAAAAACCAGTGCGCAGCACCCATTGCTTATTGAGCTGGTACGAAGCGCCGATCGCGTGTGCCCAGGTGTCGTGCCAGTTCTCCTCTTCAGTGACACTGCTCAACGTGCCGCTCAGCGCCGGAGGCAATCCGCTGTTCTCGATGGTGATGTCCTTGAAGCGACTCCAACGTGTCCAGGTGCTGCCCAGGTACAGGGTCCAATCGTCATTGAGTTGCTGGGTCACCGAGAAGTCCACGGATTCGGGCGTGTCCACGTCCAGCGAAGCATCGTAACTTTCGCCGCTGACTCCCAGTAGGGAAAAGACGCCGCCGGTGACTTTGGTCTTGGCATTATCCAGGTGATAGCTGACCTTGGAATGGTAGGTCATGCCCACCCGGGTGCTGTTCGTGGCCTGCACCAGAATACCGGCGTTGAAACCCAGGGCGGTGTCGTCGCCCTTGCTGGTGAGTTTGCCGTCATTGGTACCGGGACTGAAGGGGTTCAGGACCATTGCCGACAACTCACCGCTGATGCGGTTGATCGTCGGACCGAAACCGATGGAAACCCTGTCATTGAAGGCGTAGCTGACCGTCGGTTGGAAGGTCAGTGTCTTGACCTCGCTTTTGTTGGTGAAGTAACGACCGGCGAACCCACTGCCATAATCCGTTATCAGGCCGAACGGCGCGTAGAAACCGACACCGAACGCCCAATGCTCATCGATGGGATTGACGTAATAACCCATGGGCACCGTGACCACGGGCACCATGTCGCCGTCTTGCTGGCCGCCGAACGTGCTGCGGGTCTGGCTGATGTCTGATTTGGCGAACAGCGTCGCAGCGCCCACGCTGACTTGCTCTCGCTTCAAACGAGACATGCCCGCCGGGTTACCGAAAACGGTGCTCGCGTCATCGGCGGAAGAGGATCGACCGGCAAAACCGGTGCCCATCCCACTGATGCTTTGTTCATTGAGCGCAAAGCCGCTGGCGAACAGTTGCGAAGAGGCCAGAGCGACAGCAAGGCCAAGCGGAGTCTTGAAGATCATTTTTTTCATTATTGGATCTCTAGGGTGGTCGCAGATAGGTGTTGCAGGGAAAACAGGGGCCTCGGCTCTTTTGGCTTCAAGCGAAAATCGCCACGGTCTGGCGTGCCCACAGCACGCGCAGACCGCTTTCATCCCAGATCTCCATATCCTGGACGGAATAGCCCTCTTGGGTTTGTTGGCTGAACGAATTGATCAGGAACCATTCGCCGACCACGGCGGGTTGCGGCAGGTCTATGGTCCAGGAAACCGAACTGATGGCGGCCGGCGTGATAAAGCAGGTCATGGCCGCGGGCGGTAAGCTGTCAGCCAGTGCGATCAACGCGACGGCCGGATCGACCCCCTGGGCGTCCAGATGACGCACCCACATCAGCAACTCAGGATTTTCAGCACCCGACACCGGCAGCGATCCGCCGGCCGGGCGCATCTCGAAGTTGTAGGCGCAGGCGGGGGCAACCCGTCTGTCCAGCTCCAGCGTCTGGTGCTCGGAGGGCCCTCCCACGGACGGACACTCCCATAAGTCGTGTCTGATCCGACTGGCACGCGGATGGGCGAACAACAAGGTCGTGCGTAGCGCCAGTTCATCCCCCGACAGGCAGTCAACCGCCACCGAGGTGACTGATCGGCCCTCGCGCAAGACGCTGGTATTGAACGTCTGCGCCTTGGTCACCGGGCCGATGAAGGACACCTGGGCGGACTTGAACGGCGGCAGTTGCCCACCATTCACCAAATGCACCGCCTGCAACGACAGAGCCGTCGAGAGCCCGCCAAATACGGTCCTGCCTTGCAGCCAATTGGCGGGGGCCTCGAAAGGCCTGTCAGGGTCGAACTGATTAACCAGCTGGGAAAATGAAGTCACGGTCTTTTCCTCTACGGGAAACTGAATATTCAGAATCGATACTCACGACGAGAACCTACACAGACACTCCCCTCGCGATCACGACGCCGACTCCCAGCGACGAAACAGAACGCTGGCATTGACGCCGCCGAAGCCGAATCCATTCGAGAGCGCATAGGTGATCGAGGCCTTGCGTGCCGCCAGGCCAACCAGGTCGAGGCCGCCAGCGGCTTCATCGGGGTTGAGGAGATTCAATGTCGGGGGAATGATCTGATCCCGCAAAGCCAGCACGGTGAAAAGCGCTTCGATGCCCCCCGCCGCGCCCAGCAAATGCCCGGTGGCTGACTTGGTCGAGCTGATCGCCACGCCTGAGTGGCCGCCGAACACGGACCTGATAGCCGCCAGTTCGCCCTTGTCGCCCACCTGCGTCGAAGTCGCATGGGCGTTGATATGCTGTACGTCGCCAGCGCTGACACCCGCCTGGCGCAAGGCTTGTTCCATGGCGCGCCGGGCCCCATTCCCATCTTCCGGCCCTGCGGTCAGGTGATAGGCATCCGCGCTGGTGCCGTAGCCCACCAGCTCCGCCAGGGGCGTCGCGTCACGGGCGAGTGCGTGCTCCAGCGATTCGATCACCAGCAACCCTGCGCCTTCGGCCATGACAAACCCGTCGCGCTCGCGATCGAATGGACGCGATGCTTCCTGTGGCCGGTCAGCGAACCCGGTGGACAGCGCGCGGGCGGCAGCAAAACAACCGAGCGTCACCCGATCGATCGCCGCTTCGGTGCCGCCGCAAATGGCGATATCGGCCTCCCCGCTCCGGATCAGTCGCGCCGCATCGCCAATGGCTTGTACGCCGGCGGCACAGGCCGTCACCGGTGCGCCGAGCGGGCCTTTGAAACCGTTCTGGATAGAGACATGACCCGCAGCCATGTTGGCGAGGAATGCCGGCGCGGTGAACGGCGATAACCTGCGTGGCCCACGGGCATCCGTGGTCCGTACGGCTTCGGCAATCGCACCGAAACCGCCGACCCCGGAAGCGATAATGGTCGCGGTCCGCTGTTGTTGCGCTTCATCCGTGGGATGCCAGCCTGCCTGTTCCAGCGCTTCATGGGCGGCCATGAGCGCGAATTCGATGAAGCGGTCCATCTTCTTGCGCTCTTTGGGCGCAATGATGCGCTCGGGCGCGTAACCGGCGACGGGATCTTCTTCCAGGGTCGGCACCTGCCCCGCCACGGCGACGCCAGTGCCTTCAGCGATTTCGTCTGGCAGGCGGCGGATACCCGAACGGCCGTCCAGCAACCTGCTCCAGACTTCTTCCATGCCGCATCCCAGGGGGCCGACAATACCGCCGCCCGTGACTACGATTCGCGTTTGATCATTGGAATTCATCATGAGACCCTCTTGATGTCGACGTTCAGTTGGCTGTCTGCGCTTCAGTTCTTGCTGCGGTGTCGGGACGGATCTTGAACCAGATGGCATACATCTCCGGCAGGAACACCAGCGTCATGACGGTCCCACCGAATGTCCCACCGATCAGTGTGTAAGCCAGGGCTCCCCAGAACACCGAATGAGTCAGCGGAATAAAGGCCAGGATGGCGGCCATCGCTGTGAGCAGTACCGGCCTGGCGCGTTGCACCGTCGCCTCTACAACCGCATGGAATGGATCGAGTCCTTCTTTCTGGTTGTGATCGATTTGCCCGATCAGGATCAGCGTGTTGCGCATCAAGATGCCCGATAAGGCGATCAGGCCCACCAAGGCGTTGATGCCGAACGGCTGATGGAAGATCAGCAGGGTCGGTACCACACCAATCAGTCCCAGCGGTGCGGTGAGGAACACCATCACCATCGCCAACATTGAACGGACCTGCAGAATGATGATCAGCAGCGTCAGAGCGATCATGATCGGGAACAGCGGCAACATCGCTTTTGAGGCTTTCCCCGACTCTTCGATCGAACCGGCCTGTTCGATGCGGTATCCGGCCGGCAGCGTGCTGATGATCGGCTGCAGCTGGGTCAGGATGTTCGTGGATACATCCGGCGGCTGCAGGTCCTCGGCAATGTCCCCGCGTACCGTAATGGTGGGTGTACGGTCACGACGGCGCAGGACCGGCTCTTCCATGCGCACCTCGACGCTGCCGATCTGCGACAGCGGAACACGTTGTCCGGCCGCGCCCACCAGCGTGAAGCCCTGGATTTTTGCCGGATCGAGGCGGATATCGCCCGCCGCACGCCCCACCACTTGCACGGAACGAATGTCTTCGCGCACAAATGTGATCGGAATCCCCGACAGCAGGAACTGCAATTGCTGGCCGACCGTACTGGACGTCAGCCCGACCGCCTGCAACCGGTTCTGATCCAATGAGAAATGCAGTGTCGGTATGCGCGTGCCCCAGTCGGTGTTGACGGTCCTCATCAGAGGACTTGCCCGCATGACAGCCTCGACCCGCCCCGCAATTTCACGCAGCTTGGCGGGATCCGGCCCCATCACCCGATAAGCGACGGGAAAGGGGGAATAGGGACCGAACACCAGCTGGGTAACCCGCACACGGGCCTCAGGCGCGAGTCCGTCAGCCACCGCTTGGCGGAGACGGTGCTTGAGGGTTTCACGCGCCTCCTGGCTACCGGTCAGTACCACGATTTTTGCGAAGGATGGGTCGGGCAGTTCCGGCGCCATCGCCAGGTAGAAACGCGGTGAACCTTGTCCGATATAGGAGGTGACGATTTTCGCTTCGTCCTGCTTTTGCAGCCAGGCCTCAATGCTGGCCGTCGTCGCGCTGGTCTGCTCGATGGACGTGCCATAAGGCATTTGCACTTCAACGAGCACTTCCGGGCGATCGGACGCTGGGAAAAACTGCTTCTTGACCAGGCCCATGCCGAGGATGGCGATGACAAACAAGGCAATCACCGCTACGGCCACCAGCCATTTGCGAGCGATGACCCGTGTCAGCAACCGGCGAAAACGATTGTAGTGAGGTGTGTCATAGATGGCCGTGTGACCACCCTCGACTTGTTTGACCTGCGGCAGCAGCTTCACACCCAGGTAAGGCGTGAAGGCCACCGCGACCACCCAGGACGCGATCAGGGCAATGCCCACGATCCAGAACATGTTGCTGGTGTACTCGCCCGCGGTCGAATGCGCGAAACCGTTGGGCATGAAGCCGACGGCCGTCACCAGCGTACCGGCGAGCATCGGTGCGGCCGTGTGGCTCCAAGCATAGGCCGAGGCCTTGATCCGGTCGTAGCCCTCCTCCATTTTGACCATCATCATTTCGATGGCGATGATCGCGTCGTCCACCAGCAGGCCCAACGCCAGGATCAGTGACCCCAGGGTGATGCGGTCGAAATTCTTGCCAGTGGCGGCCATCACCATGAACACCACAGCGAGGGTCAACGGCACGGCCGCCGCCACCACCACACCCACATGCCAGCCCATGCTGAGGAAACAGACCAGCATCACCACCAGCAACGCGACGAAGAATTTGATCATGAATTCGTCGACAGCCGAACTGATATTCACCGACTGATCGGTGACCTTGGTGAACGTCATGCCCAGCGGCATGCCTTCGTTGATACTGACCGTCTCGGCATCCAGCGCTTTGCCCAGATCCAGGCCGTTCCAGCCCTCTCGCATCACGACACCCAGTAACAGGGCTGGCTCGCCTTGGTTGCGGACCAGAAAGGTCGCCGGATCTTCGTAGCCACGCTCGACCGTCGCGACGTCCGAAAGCTTCAGCGCCCGCCCCTGCACCACAATCGGCGTATCGCGAATTTTTTCGAGCTTGTCGAACGCGCCATCCAGGCGCACGAATACTTGCGGTCCCTTGGTGTCGATCGAGCCGGCGGGCGTCAGTACGTTCTGATTGTTCAGCGCGGCAAAAATGTCCTGGGGCGAAAGCCCAAGCGTCGCCAATCGATCATGGGAAAACGACACGAAGATACGCTCGGACTGCTCGCCGATGATGTTGACTTTTTTCACCCCCGGCACATGCAGAAGGCGCTGGCGCAACGACTCGGCATCGCGGGCCAGCAAGCGCTGCGGCTCGCCCTTGGCCTTCAATGCAAACAGCGCAAAGGTCACGTCCGAGAACTCATCGTTGACCATCGGCCCGATGACACCGGCCGGCAGGGTCTTCGCCTCATCCGCGATTTTCTTGCGGGCCTGGTAGAACTCTTCCTGCACTTCTGCCGGCGGCGTCTTGTCCAGCAGCGACACCATGGTGAACGCCAGCCCAGGCCGCGTGTACGTTTCGGTGCGGTCGTACCACTTCAATTCCTGCAAGCGCTTTTCCAGCGGCTCGGCGACCTGGTCCTGCATTTCCTGCGCGGTAGCCCCCGGCCAGGCAGAGATGATCGTCATCTGCTTGACGGTGAAGGGCGGATCTTCCGCACGCCCCAGACCGAAGAACGCCAGGACACCGGCAATCGTGATGAGAAAGATCAGGAAAAGGGTGATCGATCGCTCACGAACGGCAAGGGCCGAGAGATTGAAACGCCCCTCGCTCATGGCTGGTTCCCCTTGGCGACAACCTGTTCCTCTTGCGCCACCCGAACCTCATCGCCGTCATGCAGCAAATGCGCGCCCAAAGCCACGATCTGCTCACCCGGCTTCAGGCTGCCGGAGACCGTCGCCATGTCATCGCCAAGGTCAAGGACCTGAACCGGACGCCACGAGACTTTTGCCGGATCGCCGGAAACGCCCCATACACCGGGGCCCTTACCCGCGTCGAAAACAGCCGCGACAGGTACTCGCAGCGCCTGTCCCGGCAACTTGTCCTGGGCGATATTGAGCGTGACGGTCGAACCGAGCGGCGCATTAGCCAGCGCGCCTTCGAGCACGTACCTGGCCTCGAAGGTGCGCGTTACCGGGTCGGCGGCATCGGAAAGCAGCCGCAGCTTCGCAACCGTGGCTACCTTGCCGTTGCCGTACAAAGTCGCCTGGGCCACCGAGCCCGCAGCTGGACGCAGCGTTTCGGGCAGGTTCACGCTGGCTTCGCGTTGACCGGCGCGTGCCAGCTTGACCACCGGCTGTCCCGCACTGACGACCTGGCCAGGTTCGGCCAGCGTATCCATCACGACGCCATCGGCGTCGGCCAACAGGGTCGCATAGCCCATGGCATTGCTTGCCACATCAGCCTGCGCTTGCGCCGCGCTCAACTGCGCCTTTGCCGTGTCAGCGGCGGCCTTTGCCTGGTCGTATGCAGAGGCCGAGATCGCCCCTGCCGCCACCAGCTCGCGATTACGCGCCTCGTCATCCGCCGTCTGCTTGGCTTGCGCCCGGGCCGCAGCCACGGCCTGCTGCTGCGCACGCGCCTGCAGGCCAAGGTCGACCGGGTCCAGGCGCATGAGTGGCTGACCACGCTTGACCGTCTGGCCGGCATCCACCAGACGCTCCTGCACCTTCCCCGATACTCGAAAGCCAAGATCGCTCTGGACACGAGCGACCACAACGCCTGTGAACGAACGCGCGATGTCGACCGAGTTCTCGACGCCCGCGACCCTCACCAGAGGAGACTGGGTGCGTGCGTCGACGGCGGTCGATGAATTACCGCACGCCGCCAGGACGAGAGGCATTAAGCAGACGGCAACAGGTTTTAGCCGAAGCATGGTTCTCTACTCAATAAAAAGAACAGGAACACATCTTCATTCTAGTGACCAATAATGTCAACAGTCACAAATATCAGGACGACTGCGCCGAAAGGCTTCGTAACAGCAGCGTCGATAGAAGCGCCGCGGCCGATGAGGCCGTATCAAGGTTGTATTGCAGCTGCACGGGATTGGCATAAGGCTTCATGACCAGGTAGATCGCCTGGACGGCTTCATCCAACGGAGTTTCCCCCTCGAACTCCCCGGACTCACGCCCCTCCAGGAGGATTTGCTGGATAAGCTGGCGCAAGCGTTCATCATGCGCCTGCGCAGGAAGCCACTGCTCGCGAGCGGCAATGGCAGCAATGTCGTAGAGCTTGCGATCATGGAAGAACAAGTCGCTGCCCGCCTCTGCCAGCGCCCGGAATAGACGCTCCAGCTTTCCGGCAGCGGTCGGCGCATCCACGATCGCTGAATCCACAATCGCCATGATCATGACGAGACGGTTCGTACAAATCACTTCTCCAATCGCCTGTTTGGAATCGAAAAACTTATAGACATAAGCCTTGGAGAAACCAATGGCCTTGGCGATGTCAGACACGGTCGTCTTCTCATATCCATAGCGGCCAAAGTGCAGCGTGGCGGCCTCCACGACTTGATCGCGAACGCTGTGGTCTGACGGCCCACGTATCTGGGGTGCATGCATGTGTTTAGTCATTTTTCCAGCTTAGCTCCATGCACCCTCATTGACAACGAGTGACCAATTGGTAATATCGTCACGAACAGTACTTGGCTAAACCTGGAGTCGTCATGCCTTCCCTCCGTACGCTTGCTCTGCTTGTGAACACCGGCTTAATGGCGGGCTGCGCGGTTGGCCCGGACTATCAACGTCCGGACGCTCCGCTGTCGGACAGCTATCAGGCTCAATCCGTCGTTCAACAGAGGACGGCAGCCCGCCCGGCAAACTTTGCCAGTTGGTGGGAAGGCTTCGGTGATCCATTGCTCAGTGACTTCATCGCCAAGGCGCTTGCGCAGAACCTCGATCTGGCCCAGGCCTCGGCACGAGTCACTCAGGCACGCGCGGGGCTTGGCGCGGCGACCGCTGCCCTGTTGCCGTCGGGCAACATCAGCGGACAAGCCGCACGCGCTTATCAGTCAGTCGAAACACCACTGGGCCAGGTGCTCAACTCGACGCCCGGCTATGATCGCTATGGCAATTTGTATGAACTGGACCTCGGCGCAAGCTGGGAGCCGGATGTATTCGGCGGCCTACGCCGAGGCCGCGAGGCGGAACTGGCGGAATACCAGGCGTCCGAGGCCGGTTTTACCGCGACGCGCCTGGCCGTCGCCGCGCAGACCGCGGACATCTACATCACCCTGCGAGGCCTGCAGGCCCGGCTGGCCATTGCCAATCGACAGGTCAAGACCCAACAAGACCTGCTGGAGAAAGTACAACTGCTCCACGGCAAAGGGCTGGCCGCCGAATTTCAGGTTCGCCAGACCGAGGGGGCGCTTGCGCAGGTTCAAGCGACAGTGCCGGTCCTCAATACTGGTCTGGACGCTGCGATGAACGCACTGGATGTCATCCTCGGCACCCCTCCCGGCACCCACCGGGCTCAATTGACTGAGACGGGGGCGATTCCTCAGGCACCGCAGATTACCTCCGCTGGCACCCCGGCCGATCTGCTGCGCCGCCGGCCAGACCTCATCGTGGCCGAGCGCAGACTGGCGGCGTCCAATGCCCGCATCGGCGTGGCGATCAGTGAGTACTATCCAAAGTTTTCGCTCAGCGCCTTGATTGGTAGCGCGACAGCCGTTTCCAGCGGTCATCTGTTTTCCAGCGGGGCCAGCCAGGCCTCGGGGGTCCTGGGGTTGCGCTGGAGGCTTTTCGATTTCGGCCGTATCAACGCGCAGATCGATCAGGCGAAAGGAGAGGAAGCCGAAGCGCTTGCCGCCTATCGCCAGTCAGTGCTGCGAGCCACCGAAGACGTCGAGAACGCCTTCTCCGCGCTGGTCAACCGCGAGGCGCAGGCATCTACGCTGACCGGAGGTGAAAGCGCTTTGACCAGCGCTCGACAGTCGTCCTTCATCGCTTACCAGAAAGGCTCCGCCAGCCTGATCGACGTGCTGCACGCCGATGAAACAATGCTGCAGGCATCCGACGCCAGAGCGCAGGCCCAAACGGAGTCGGCACGCGCAGCGGTCGCTGCATTCCGGGCGCTCGGTGGCGGTTGGCAGCCGACTGAAACCCAACCCGTGGCTACGCGCTGACTGCATTTGCTGCTCGACCGTAAGCTTCACTTCCATTTTCCTGAATGAAAGCCGTCTCATGAACCGCTAGAACGGACGCTCGGGAAATGAACCCGATGCTTATCGGTCAGCATGCATGCGTTCGTGCTTAGGTCGGATGTTTTTCTCAGGCTGTACTCGCTGCTACTTGGTAACCATTTTAGCCAATGGTCACGATTCATGTAGAGCGAGTTTCCGCAGAGGAGCCCAGCGTTAATCCTGCTTTTATCGAATGGAGGAGACGTATGTCGTGATGGAAACGCAGCTGACCGCTATACCCGTACCGCCGAGACTCAAGGCATGAGGCTACGCAGTACCAGATTGGCGATGCTCGTGGACGCATCCTCCACGCCATCAAGGCTGTACTGCAATAGCAATGGATTGATGTACGGGCGCAACGCCAGGTAGATTGCATTGACCGTTTCATCCAGGGGCGTCTTGCGTTCGAACTCACCCAGCTCACGCCCATCAGAGACGATCTGCCTCACGAATGCCCGGATGCTGGCCTCATAGAACTGGGCGCTAGGCCAACTCTCCGACGCCGCGGATGCCGCAATGTCGTAGAGTTTCCGGTCGTTGAAGAACAGGCTGACACCGGTGACGACCGCGGTTTTGACCAAGCGGCGAAAGCGCTCGGTGGCGCTGAGGGACTCCACGCTGACCGCTTCATCCACGGCCGTGACAATCGTCTCCAGGCAATTGCTGCAAATGGCTTCGCCGATTGCCTGTTTCGAATCGAAGAACTTGTAGATGTAGGCCTTGGAAAAACCAATAGCCTTGGCCAGGTCCGATACCGTGGTTTTGCCATAGCCATAGCGACTGAAATGCTCATTCGCCGCTGCGACAATCTGGGCTCGGATTTCATGGTCGACAGGACCACGGACGTTGCGCGAAGGGAAGGATGTTTGGTTCATGGCGCCAGCTTACCTGTCCCCCCATGGGGTGACAAGCAATGACCAAAACACAATATGGTCACAAAATTGCGCCTTCATATACCTACATCGCCTCATCAGTTCAGGCTAAGCACTCCCTCCTCCGCTCCGGATTTCGAGTACTCTACCCGCCAGTCGAATAGTTGATGCAAGGACGCCAATCGTGCACTTGAACCGTTGGAACTACGCCCTGTTAGCGTGCCTGCTACCTCAGTGGAGCATGGCCAACGCGCTACACATCGATCCTCGTGGCGAGAGCCTTTACCAGCAGGCTGTTGCGCAACTGGTACAGGCGGATCGCAAGCTTGAAGCGGTCACTGCCGAGACACCTACGACAAGCGCAGAGGAGAGAGAGCGCTCCCTGGCCCTGGCGCAAGAAGGTGGCGCGTTGCTCAAGCCAGCCTTTACGCTGCTCGAACAAGCCACGGCCCTTGATCATCCCGTCGCCCAGTATCGCCTCGGACTTATCTACGTGATGCTGTCTCCAAGCGAAGTGATCAAAGACAAAGCGTGCCCCTTGTTCGAACGGAGCCTCGCCCAGGGCTTCGCTCCGCCTGCACTTGAAATTGCATATTGGTGTTTGGCATTCACCGACACGCCCCAATACGAAACAGCCTTGCTGGCGCTGGAAGCCAGCATGCCCCTCTACGAGCAGTATTTTCCGCAGCCGGTTGTCAGGCTTGAGTGCAGGCAAGAAGAACCGGTGGGCTTCGCCATGCAGTGGGGCGGCAGTCGAGACTACCAGGCCGAAATCTACCGACTGTTGGGCGACAACAATCGCGCGCAACGATTGGCGTATTACCAGAAGGCGCTTGATATCAATGATTGCTACAAAGTCAAAAGACGCATGGCGTACCTCAAGTAGCTTCCATCACAACGCTGATCGACACCTCCCGACGATGCTCTATCATGAGCTGACATTCATGACACGCCTGTTCTGACGATTCGCCGGGATACCCTATCCGTGAGAGATCTGCCGCCCACCGCTACATTGCGTGCCTTTGAAGTCGCCACCCGGCACGCGACCTTCACCTCTGCCGCACAGGAGCTGCATGTCACTCAAAGCGCGGTCAGCCACCAGCTCAAGCACCTCGAAGCGCTTTGGGGATTGCAACTGTTCGAGCGCGGCAAATCATTAAGCCTTACCCCAGCGGGGGCTACGCTGGCGCCCATCGTGAGGGAGTTCTTCCTGAGCCTGGAGGCGACCCTGGCCGATCTGCGCGAGCAGAAAGGCAGGGTCCGGCTCGAAGTCAGCACTACGTATTCCTTTGCGCTGAAATGGCTGCTGCCACGCTTGCCAAGTCTCTCTCGCCAGCATCCCGAGCTGTTGGTGTCGCTGGACACCACGGACAAGATCATCCACTTCTCCGACGCCCAGGCCGATGTCGCGATCCGGCTCGGCAAGGGCATCTACCCGGGCTTGTATTCAGAGTTCCTGTTCGGCGAACAGGTGTTTCCAGTGGCAAGCCCCGATCTGCTGCAGCGATACGGGACACCACGCAGCCCTGCCGAACTGTTGCACTACCCACTGCTGACCCGAGATGGCGCCGACCTGGTGCCAAAATGGGAGGCCTGGTTTCAAAAGGTCGGGCTGGAGTTTTTGCCACTCAAGGAAAGCGTCAGGTTTGGCGATAGCAACATGACGGTCGAGGCCGCTCTGCTGGGCCAGGGAGTTGCCCTGGTGCGCAGCGGGCATGTCGAAACCGAGATCAGCGATGGTCGTCTGGTGCGGCTGTTTGACGTGCCGTTCCCATCACCCCTTGCCTACTACTTCGTCTGCCCAAAAGGCATCGAATCGCAGCCACACATCGTCAGCTTTCGCCAGTGGCTGAACGGTGAGGCGCTGAAAGTCCAACGCGCCTATGAATGATGCATGAGGATTTGCTCATGAAACGATGAGGAGACTTCGCTGTAGTTCCTCCCGCCCGAATGCATAAGATGGCGAATGCCAATCCAAATCACCCTGCTGGTTCTTTTCGCCGCGCTCCTGCATGCCAGTTGGAATGCGTTGCTGCGCGGCGGCGCCGATAGGCTCTGGTCGATGACGATCATGTGCATCGCCATCGCTATCGTCAGTGCCGTCGCCGCGGCGTTCATGGTGCCACCGGCGCCCGCCAGCTGGGGCCACATGGTGCTTTCGGCACTGCTGCATGTCGGCTACAACCTGTTTCTCGTACGCAGCTACCGGGTCGGCGACCTGGGGCAGACCTATCCGATTTCCCGAGGGTCGTCACCGGCGCTGATCACCCTTGGCGCCGCTGTCTTTGCCGGAGAAAGCATCGCCCCTGTCACATTACTGGGGATTGCGCTGGTCTCAGGCGGGATTATTTCGCTGGCCTTCCGGGGGCGCAGACTGTCTGTCCCCAGCCTGCCCTACGCCCTGGGAACCGGCTGCTTCATCGCCGCCTACAGCGTCACCGACGGCATCGGCACCCGGCTCTCCGGCGCCCCGCTCGCCTACACCGTGTGGATGTGCGCCTTGTGGGGCTTGATGATGCCTGGGGTGTATATCGGCCTGCGCGACGCCCGAAGCTTGTTCTGCGTCCGGCCCGGAATGCTGGCCGCCGTGGTCGGCGGGCTGGTCTCTTTGCTGGCCTATGGAATTGTCATCTACGCCATGAGCGAAGCGCCCTTGGGCGCGGTATCGGCACTGCGCGAAACCAGCGTGCTGTTTGCGGCGCTGATTGGCTCCGTGTTCCTCGGCGAGAGACTCACCGCCCGCCGGGTCCTGGCGTGCGCGGTGATCGTCAGCGGCACTCTCATGATTGGCTGACACGTCTGTTCCCCCCGCTACAGGAGGTAATCTCGATGAATAACGTCTCACAGGCCCCGTTGATGCTGATTACTGGCGGCGGTCGCGGAGTGGGTGCCGCCACCGCGCGGCTAGCCGCAGCCCGAGGTTACGACGTCGCGATCAGCTACGTGGCCAACGAGTCCGCGGCGCTGGCCGTGGCGGCGGATGTGCAGGCAATGGGACGCCGGGCGTTGGCCATGCGGGCCGACAGTGCCGACTCCGAGCAGGTCGCCGAGTTGTTCGCAGCCATCGACCGCTCGTTCGGACGCATCGACGTCCTGGTCAATAACGCCGGGATACTGTCCGTTCAGTCACGCCTGGAGGACCTCGGTTTCGAGCGCATGCAGCGCATCTTTGCGGTCAATTCCATCGGTCCGATGCTTTGCGCCCAGCAAGCGGTGAAGCGTATGTCTTATCGGCACAACGGTCCGGGCGGCGTAGTGATCAACGTCTCTTCGGCATCGGCGCGCCTTGGCAGCCCCAACGAATATATCGACTACGCGGCGTCCAAGGGGGCTCTGGAGACCTTCACCATCGGGCTGGCCAAAGAGGTGGCTCGGGAAGGGATACGCGTCAACGGTATTCGGCCCGGTCACATCTACACCGACATGCATGCCAGCGGCGGCGAGCCGGGGCGAGTCGATCGCGTCAAGGATTCGATCCCCATGGGCCGAGGCGGTCAGCCGGAGGAAGTGGCGCGGGCCATTCTGTGGCTGGCCAGTGCGGAGGCATCCTTTGTTACCGGCACGTTCCTCGACGTGACTGGGGGGAAATGAGCGGTTGGGCTGGTCGCACTATTAGTAGGGTCAAGGTCAGCGTCCGCAGATCAAGTCGATCTGCTGCGCAGGAGTTGCAGCTGGAGAGCACCTCGAAGAAATGCCCGCAACTGCAACTCGAACATCGGCACGATCAGAGGATCGTCCCAGGGCCCTGTACGGTCAGGACCTAGTGTCCTGTTTCACAAATACGTTCCTTTTTGACGAGTGTCTGTTGTCGTCAGGCAAGGCGCCGCGACGAGTCATAGCCCGCTATGGCGAGGAGCGGCAACGCAGCATGACGACGACAGACGCCGTCAAAAAAGAACAGTATTTGTGATACAGGACACTAGCTGCCGGACGGTGGCGGCATCGGTATATCGTTAAGCTGCAACCCCAGCAACGACATGTACTCATAGATGTGCTGGTAGCCGGATTGAGCCTCATAGCTCGAGCAATTGGATTTAGGTTCCCCACAGAGCCGCAGCTCCATCTCTGGGCCAGCAAGACCGAGTGTAGTCGCAGTTTTTGGAAGCGTGAGTGCAGCGCATGGAACGAATTCATGGCCACCGTTCGTCCCAAGGTTCACTGGGTCAGCGACTCGCGACCGTTGGCCTGTGATGATCAAAACGTCCAGGCCAGCAACATCCGGGCATACAGAATCTTCCCCAACGGAACCACAAGCCTTGGCCTACCGAAATGAGTAACCGAGCAAACTCTTTGTTAGTTGATCCCGCGAAGATTGGTTTTCCCTTCGCCTAGCGGGCATGAAACTCAACAACAACGTTTCCTTGGTCACAAAGTCGAGTGAGACGCACATCAACAGCGATGAACTGCTGGATCACCGCGGCGTTGGTGCGGATGTGATTGCTCAAGCGCTCCGTCGTCAGTTTGCCAGCGCCGGCGATGGCCATCGGCAACATCAACTGATCCGCCAGGCGATTGCCAACCGCTGTGGTTGACTGGGCCCACGCCGTGAACTCGTCGATTGCCAAGTCAGCGACTTGCTCTGCGCGCACACGTTCTTGCCCGATGTTCGCGAACACCTCGGTAACGCCCGCTCTGGTGGCAGTGATCGACACCACATTACCGGGTCCCGCCTGGTCACCCAGATCGGTAACCGACAGATCGCGTCGCGCTATCTTCAGCCTTGCCGAGAGTCGATCGAGTTCGCGATTCCCGATCGAGACAGGAATGCCGGAAACCAGCGCTTCAGCCGAAACGATGGTGACGGGTTCCTGCTCGCCGTCCAGCACCAATGGTTCAAGCGTCGATGGTCGAATGGTCGCTTCGATCACGCCACCTCCGCAGGGGACAAAACCATGACGCAGCAGCGACAATTCCACCTGCGCCCCCATACACCGTATCAATGGCAGCCACGCCTGTTCTATGAAATCGAAAGGAGGAGCCGCCGGATTATGTGTTCCGCCGGTAATCCGCACTGTACTCGGCCCGTGAGCCTGCAACAGCGCAGGCAACAGGGTCTGCAATACCAGTATCGTGCTGCCCGCCGTGCCGATCGCGAACGAATACTCCCCTGCCTTTACGGTCCCGGGACGGAATTCGATAGCGGTCGAATTGAGTTCCGCTCCCAGGACTTTGGCGCCGCAGATCTCAGCCGCTGCTCGTACTGCGGTGAGGTGCTGGCGCAACAGGCCGGGCCGGGAGCGCTTGCCGCGTATCCCTGTCATCCGGAACGCCTGGCCGGTGATCATGGAGAGGCTGAGGGCGGTACGCAGCACCTGCCCTCCTCCCTCGGTGCCGTCGATGAGAATCAGATCCTGGCTCATCCACTCACCCCTTCACGCAGACGACTTGGCGCAGCGTATGGACCACCTCAACCAGATCGCGCTGGGCCGCCATGACCGCATCAATGTCCTTGTAGGCCATCGGGATCTCGTCGATGACCGCCGCATCCTTGCGGCATTCGACATGGGCGGTCGCCCGCACCTGGTCCTCGACCGTAAACATGGCCTTGGCTTTGGTACGACTCATCACCCGACCTGCACCGTGTGAACAACTGCAAAAGGCTTCCTCGTTCCCCAGGCCCCGGACGATGAAACTCTTTGCGCCCATCGACCCGGGAATAATCCCCATCTGACCTTTCTGCGCAGAGACAGCGCCTTTACGGGTGAGAAGAATATCCTCCCCAAAGTAAGTCCCTCGCTCCACATAGTTGTGGTGACAGTCGACGGCGATCAGCCGCGACTCAAAGGGCTTGGTGATGACCGATCGTACGGCATCCAGCACCGCCAACATCATGACCGCGCGGTTCTGCTTGGCAAAATCCTGGGCCCACTCGACAGCCTCGACGTAGTCATCGAAGCTGGACGTTCCTTCCCGCAGGTAGGCCAGGTCCCGGTCAGGCAGGTTCACCATGTGCCTGCGCATTTCCTCACGGGCCTTCTCGATAAAATAGGAACCGATCGCGTTGCCTACGCCACGGGAACCGGTGTGCAGCATCACCCACACATGGTCGGCTTCGTCCAGGCACACCTCGACGAAATGGTTGCCGGTGCCCAGCGTTCCGAGGTGTTTGTGGTTGTTGGACTTCTCAAGGCCAGGATGCTTCTGGGTAATGAGGTCGAAACGCCCCTCGAGGGCTGACCAGGCCTGGTCGACAATCGCCGGTGCGGTGTCCCAGGCCCCTTTGTCCCGGCCGCTACGTCCCGAGGTGCGTCCGTGCGGCACAGCCTTCTCGATTGCAGAACGCAGGCCGAACAGATGATCGGGAAGATCGCTGGCGCGCAGCGAGGTGCGGACAGCCGACATTCCGCAACCGAGGTCGACCCCGACGGCAGCGGGAATGACCGCGCCCTTGGTAGGAATCACGCTCCCGATCGTCGACCCCTTCCCCAAATGAACGTCGGGCATGACGGCCATGTGCTTGAACACGAACGGCATCTGCGCCGTGTTCATCAGTTGCTGCCTGGCCTCGGGCTCAACCGGAACGCCTCGGGTCCACATTTTGATGGGCTTGCCGTTTTCGACTTCAAGCAGCTCGAAGGTTTGAGTGGTCATTGTTTTTCGCTCCTGTGATTTCTGTTTGGGAGCTCTATAGCGAGCGGCATGCCAGTTCTACGGTTGACGGATCATATTCCTACTATCCGATTGATATTAAAGGAATTTAAACGTAATTCCGTTAGTCCTCACAGGTCGGTACTGTTCACTGAAAGGCCGCAAAACTATACTCAATTATCGCTCGCTATCTTTTGAGATATTCAACAATGCAGAACAAAAAGACGATCGCCATTGGCATCCTTGGGTCAAAGCTTGACCGCGTCGGCAAGGGGGAGCAACGCTGGAACAAATGGCGCCCCACCCTCTCGCTGTGCCAGCAGCCCGACCTGGTGATCGATCGCCTGGAACTGATTCACGGCGAAGCGCGCTGGGACATCGATCTCGCTCTGAAAATAGCGGCTGATATCGCCCAAGTCTCGCCGGAGACCGAGGTTCGCCTGCATACCATGGCGATGCGAAACCCCTGGGACTTCGAAGAGGTCTACGCCGCACTGCATGATTTCGCGGCTGACTACCCGTTCGATACGGAGGATGAGGATTATCTCGTTCACATCACGACGGGCACCCATGTCCAGCAAATCGTCTGGTTCCTGCTGGCCGAGTCCCGGCACATCCCTGCCAGGCTGATACAGACGCAGCCGAGCGGGTTGCGCGATGATGATTCAGGGCCAGCAGGCAAACACGTCATCACCGACCTCGACCTTCAACGCTACGACCAGATCGCAAAGCGATTCCAAGCCGAGCGCCTGGAAGGCACGGAACTGCTCAAGTCCGGTATTGCGACCCGCAACGCGGCGTTCAACCGGACGATAGAACAGATCGAACGGGTCGCCGTGCGATCCCGGGCGCCGATCTTGATTAGCGGCCCCACCGGCGCAGGCAAGTCCCTTCTCGCGCGGCAGATCTACGAGCTCAAACGGGGCCGCCACCAGATAGACGGTCCGTTCGTCGAGGTGAACTGCGCCACGTTGCGCGGTGATACCGCGATGTCGACGTTGTTCGGTCATACGAAAGGCGCGTTCACCGGCGCTCAACAGGCTCGCGAGGGCTTGCTGCGCTCGGCACACAAGGGCGTCCTGTTCCTCGACGAGATCGGAGAATTACCGCTCGACGAACAAGCAATACTGCTGAAAGCGATCGAGGAAAAAAAGTTCCTGCCGATGGGCTCCGACAAGGAAGTCGAATCTGACTTCACGCTGATAGCGGGCACCAATAGGGACCTTCACGAGCGCGTTGCCGAAGGCCTGTTCCGCGAAGACCTGTTGGCCAGGATTAACATCTGGACGTTTGCACTGCCCGGACTGGCCAGCCGGAGCGAGGACATCGAACCGAACATCGATTTCGAATTGCAGCGATATGCCAGAGACCACGGTCAGCTGGTTCGCTTCAACACCGAAGCTCGGCGCCGATACCTTTCCTTTGCGACCGCCAGGGATGCCGCCTGGCCAGGAAACTTCCGACAGCTCTCTGCTTCGATCACTCGCATGGCTACACTGGCTGACAGTGGACGCATCGACATGGCGCTAGTGGAGGACGAGCTGGAGCGACTGCGCCTGGATTGGCGGATACCGACCGCACCGGACCCATTGTCAGAGCACTTGGCAAAGGCCGGTCTTGAGATCGACTTGTTTGATCGGCTGCAACTGGAATCGGTCCTGAAGGTCTGCAGCACAGCGGCAAGCCAGGCGGATGCCGGTCGCAAACTCTTTTCACAGAGCCGATCGGTCAAGTCATCGAGTAACGACTCCGATCGAATTCGAAAATTCCTGGCGCGATTCAACATCACCTGGAACCAGGTCCATGAGCTTCTGGGGCATCGTCATGGAGCAAGTTGATACGCGCCTTGGCTTCGCCGCCAGACCACAGTCCATGGGTTTCAGCATCAGAACCACTCCCTGCGCTCAACCAGTGTGTGGCGGATCAATTCGACGAGCATCTGCACCTGCGGCGTCTGCTGGACCTCGGAGCCCACAGCCAGCCACAGATGACGCTGCATCGGCTGGTCGAACAGTCCCGGCAAGCCCACCAGGCCACGGTCGAAACGGCTCATGTACTGCGGCAACAGGCCAATGCAGGCGCTGCAGCGGATCATCTCCAGCATCAGTCCATAGGATTGCACTTGCACGACGCCAGCGTGGCGCTGCTCCACCAGGGCATTCCATGGCGTGAAGCTGTCCAGCTGCCGGTCAGCCTGCCATTGCACCAGCAGGTAATCATTCAAATCATCCAGCCGGCCCGGACGGGTGGCCGGCCGCGAATAGCGTTTGGCAATGTGCGGCAGGTAATCCAAGCGCGCCAACCGCTCCGGCGCCTGCGTTGGAAAACTCGGCCCAGGCGCCGATCCCTGTGGATCACTCAGCCACAGCGCCAGGTCGGCGTTGACGGCCTGCAACGCCAGCTCGCTATCCAGGGTGATGATTTGCAGTCGCACGCTGGCGTTGCGGCGCAGCAACGAGATCAGGTCGCGGCCCAGAATGTCATGCAGGATCGACTCGGCGACAGCGAGGCGGATCAGCGGTTGACCGGCAAGCGGCGGCGGGTCGTCCTCGACCAGCGTGAGCAAGCGTTTCTGCAACTGCCGACCTTCGCGACTGAGGGTCAAGGTGGTGCCCTGGAAGCTGAACAACGACTGCTGCAGGCGTGCTTCCAGTCGGGCCAATTGTTTTCGCAGCCAGGAGGTCTTAACGTTCAAGCTACGGGCCGCCTGCATGAAACAGCCGCAACGGGCGCTGACCAGAAAGCACTGTGCCACCTGGGGGTCGATGCTGACGGCGAGGGACAGCCAGGACTCGGGGGGGCGCAAGGGCGCGCGGTATCCGGTGACAGCCAGGCGTCCTGCGGGCTCGGTGAATGACATTGTTGACTCCCTGTCGTTTTTTGGAAAAGCGGTACTGCCAATCTTCCCGGTGGCGAGGGAACAAACCTCCTCGCCACAAAAATCAGCGCCGATGGTTACAACGCCTCCTCCAGCACTTTGCTCAACTGCGCGCCATCAATGCTCAACGTCGCGGTGTCGAGCATGCCGTCCAGGTAGGCCTTGGCAATCTGTTCCTGGCGCTGGGCACGCAAGGCCTGGGTCAGGCGCTCGCGCACTTCATCCAGGCTGGCTTGCCGAGGCGGTTGCTGCTCGGTGAGTTTGATCACGTGAAACCCCGCCGCGCTCTGCACCGGATCCGACACCGCCCCCACCTTCAACCGCATCACCGCTTCGCGGACTGTGGGCAGCAGTTGCTGCAAGGGCTGGAAACCGTTGTCGCCGCCGCGCTCGGCACTGGCGCGGTCCTGGGAGAAGCGGCTGGCCAGCGCGGCGAATTCAGCCGGTGAGGCCTGGGCCTTTTTGCTCAGCTCCACGGCTTGCCGGCGTACCGCTTCCACCGTCTGCGGTTCGGTCGCCGCGAGAAAGATCTGGCTCACCCGATACAGCGCTGGCGCAGTCCAGTTGGCTTTCCCCGCCTCGTAGGCCTGCTTCAGTTCCTCTTCGCTGGGATACCCCGCCGGCACCTGGCTGACCGACTGCAGGTAATCACGAAAGACAATCTGCTCGGTAGCCGCCCGGGTCTGGCGCTCCACCTCCGGTCGCTGCCGCCAGCCCTGGGCATCGGCCTGTTCCAGCACGGCCTTTTCCGCCAGCCGCGCGCGGATCCAGCCTTCCAGTGCAGCCCGGTTGCCGCGCATCTGCTGGCGAACCTCGGGCGCCAGCCCGGCGAGCAGGGTCTTCAACTCTTCAGGGCTGACCTGTTGACTGCCCAATCGCGCCAGGCTCGGCGAGTCGGTTGTCGCCACGGCGGCCGTCTGCACCGCCGCGACCGGATCGTTGCCGGGGCGCAAGCCGAGAGTGACAGCGACGGCCACCAGGCCCAGCGCCGTGGCGCTGATGACAAAGGTTGGCTTCTTCACAGTGCAGCGGCCTCCTCCCGAACGGCTTCAGCAGGCTCGGCGGCGCTGTCCATCCGCGCCGCGTTCTGGCTGAATTCGCGCAGGTAAACGATGAACTCCTGAAGCAGACGGTCCCACAGTTCCAGGTTGCTGCGCAGGTGCTCGGCGCTGACACCGGCCGCCACCACCACGTCCATTTCCATGACCAGGAACTCGCTCTGCGCCGACAACCGGGCGAAGCGCCGCGAGGCGTTCCACAGCTCCGCCAGCCCGGCCGGCAACTCACCCTGCACGCGCAACGCACAGCTGAAGGTGAAATCCAGGTATTGACCCGGCGTGGGCGTTGGATTGCCGAAACGCACCGCGTAGCCGATGCCCTGGCTGGCGCTGAGCAGTTGCACGATGCCGTTCTGCTCGGTTTCGTTGACCCGATAACCGGCGGCTTGCAACACCTCGGTGAGGGACTGGGGCGTGACGTGTTCAATCAATGCAGTCATGGACGGTTCATCCTTGCTATCAATGGGTGATCGAGGCCTGGGGGGCGTCGAAACGGTTCTTGTAGAGTTCGTCGCCAAAGCCCTGGGCCAGCTCTTCGAAGCGCACCCGGGCCTTGCCGGCGAATGGCTGGCGGATTTTCATGACGTCAGCCATGTCGATGGTCTCGTAGGCATGCAGCACCTCCTTGGCGACTTCGTACATCTGTTGATTCTTGACCGAACATTGCTGCACTTGTGTGTCACGTTCATGCAGCTGAGCCTCGAGACGGGTCCGTTCGGCTTCCTTGCCACGGGCCAGGACCAGCAGTTCGTCATAAGCCTTCTTGAACTTGCCGATCTGTTCGTGACTGGCCGCGACCTGAGCCTGGGCCTGGCTTTGCAGGCTTTCCTGGCGCCCGGTCAATTGCTCGATCACGCCTTGGGCCTTGGCCAGTTCGGCGCTCAAGCGCGTGGCCTGCCCCTCGGCTTCCTTGGCCCGGTTTTCCGCCGCCTGCCGGGCGGCACTGGCCTGGGCCTGTTCACTCTGCAAGGCCTGCAACTGGGCGGTGGTGCTGCGCAATTGCGCCCGCAGGCGTTCTTCCAGGCCTTCACCGTGGGCACTACCGCTCAGCAACGGACCGAGCAGCAGGCCCAGCAACAACGCGGCCGGACAAGGGTTGATGGCTCGCCTTTTCATGAGGCCTCCCGGCGCTTAGAAGCGCGTGTTGATTTCAAGCTGCAAGACATCGATGTCGTACGGCGCGCCGTAGACTGCTTCGGAACTCAGCCAGCGACCGGTCGCGAAGACGTTGCTCGCCAAGCCGTAGTTGCCGCCCAGGAAATACCCCTTGGCGTTGGTACCGCCCAGGTGGAACGACGAATCGTTGAAGCCATCCGGCAAGGCGTCCGGCTGGATGTACTTGTAGCCAGCGAACAGGTTCCAGTCGCCCTCGCGCTTGAGTTCCAACGAGTTGCCGAGGGTGAACTGGAGCATCCAGGCGTTGGCGCCGCTTTCCACCTCGCCGTTCTCGTCCAGGTTGTTGGCGAACTGGCCTGCGGAGCGCTTGCGCATCTCGCCCTCGTCGTAGCCCAGGTTGTGAACGTAATGGGCCTGGCTGCGCAGCTTCAGGTCTTCGGGCAGGTCGGTGTCCCAGGCAAAGTTCAGGTCCAACAGGTTGAACTCCGAGGCCAGGCCGACGTATTGCGGCTGTGGCGTGGTGGCCGGATTAAGCGGATTGGCCGTGATGTCGCGCAGCAGGAACACAGTGTTGCCCTTCTGCATGAACGCCACCCGTGAACCGTCGCTGTCGCACCCGGGATCACCCGCCCAGGGCTGGCACGGCGAAGAACGCTGGCCTTCGATGTCGTCGAAGCGGTAATAGGCCACCGCCCCCTTGATCCGGTTGCTGTCGTTGATGGCCCAGTTGGCCCCCAGTTGCGCGCCGTACAGCCACTTGTTATCGCTTTCTTCCTTGTCACTGCCGTTGCTGGTGCTGGTGTCGTTGGTGTACTCCACCGGGAACGCGCCGACGGTGCCGAACAGGCCCCAGTCCTGACTGAGCTTGTGGTTGAAGTTCGCCGCCACGCCATCGAAATTCAGATCACCGGAATACAACAGGTCGGTGGAGAAAAACGGGTTGGCGAAACGCCCGCCGGTCAGGGTCAATTCGTCCGAGGGCTTCCAGGTCAGGTAGCCCTGGTCGAGCCAGATGTCTTTTTTGCCAAAGCCGCCACCCAGGGTCTGGGTAGTGGACACCGGATTGTTGTCCGAGCCGGTGCCGATGCGGATGCCCGCCGTCCATTGCGGAGCGATCACCGCCTTCATGCCCAGGCGGGCGCGCAGACGGAACAGGTTTTCCCGGTCTTCGCGGGTATTGAGCAACGGTGGCAGGCTGGAGCTGCTGTTGGGATTGACGTCGTAAGGTCCCTTGTCATTGAGTCGGGCGAAGTCGACGATCTCGTTGCTGTTGGTGCCCGAGTAATAGCGCGACTCATCCCGCAAGCGAATGTCGCCATTGAAACTGATGCGCGAGACCCAGTCCGGGAACGTGTTGGGCTGGGCCCAGTTTTCCTGCTTGGCGGTGGCCATCACTTCAGCCTTGACCTGATCGCGGATCTGCTCGCGCACGATGTTCGGCACATACTGCACCCGCACATCGCCCGGGGCGCCGCTGGGGGCGACGACCGCGGTGGCAGCCTGGCGGGCCTGCACGGCTTCACGCTCGGCCTGGGCGATCAGGGCATCGGCCTGATCCTGCTTCACCACGCCCTGCTGCACCAGCAGACGGATCAGATTGATCGTGGCGTTTTCCGAAGGCGCCGGGGCCGCCGACGCGTGCCCGGCCAGGCTCAAGACAACCAGGCCGACCGCCCACGACAATCGATTCACATTGGCAATCATCAGCACACAACTCCTGTTGGCAAACTTTGAAGAATTCGGGTTAGCCCGGACGCCGTCCCTGCAAGGACAGGCGCACGGGCAAGGTCAGGGAGGCCGGTGGCCGTTCACTCAAATGGGGCGCGGCCCGCAGGGCGGAAATCACTTGCTCGTCCACTTGCGGGTTGCCGCTGGACTTGACCAGCTCGACGCGGGTGATTTCGCCCACGGCACTGAGCCAGACATCGGCTTGCAGCGAGAACGCCAGGCTGCGCAAATCGGGGTTCTCCCGCAGCAGGCGCTGAAAGGTGAACGCCAGGAACTGGCTGTAGGTGCCGTTGCCCAGGCGCCCGCCTCCAGCCCCGGCCATGCCGCCGCCCTTGCCGGCGCCGATGTTGAAAGCGTCGTTGCCGGACTGGGCATCGCCGTCCATCTGCATCGGGTTCGCCAGGTCATCCACCGGCGACGGTGGTGCCTCTTCCTCGGGCTTGACCTCTTCGGGCTCCGGGGTCGGCTCTGGCTCGACCACTTTCTCCTCGACCTTGGGTTCCGGCTCCTTGGGTTTTTCCGGGGGCGGCGGTGGGGGTGGTGGGAGCGGGATGATGGTCGGCACCTTCGGCGCTTCACGGCGCACGCCGCTCATATCGTTGACCCACTGCCACAGCAGCCAGGCGGCCACGGCCGCCAGCGCCAGGCCGAGGGCCCACTTGAGCAGGCGCAGCGGCGAGCGCTTCACCGGGGGTGGATTGACGGGAAGTCTGGCGGTCATGATCAGCCCTGGCTCGGTTTGCCGGTCACCAGACCGACCTGGGACAATTCCAGACGCCGTAACAGGTCCAGTACTTCAATGACTTTCTGGTACTGCACCGTCGCGTCGCCACGCACGATCACCGGAAAGTCCGGGCTCTGGGCCTTCTCGATACGCAGGCGTTCCTCCAGCTCGGCCAGGGTCACCGGGTAGGCATCGAGGAACACCTGGCCACCGTCGTTCACCGAAATTGCCTTGGTCTTGGCCTCCGACAGCGACACCGAGGCGCTGGCCTTGGGCAAGTTGATCTGGATACCCGAGACCTGGGCCGTGGCGGTGAGGATGAACATCACCAGCACCACCATGAGTACGTCCACCAGGGGCGTGATGTTGATGCTGTCGACTGCCGCATCATCGTCGTCATCGTGTGAAGCATTGACGCTAGCCATGGCGATGCTCCTCAGGCCGGTACGGACGATTGGATGTGATGGTCGCGGCGATGAACCGCTTCACCGGATTGGCCTTCACCGTGCATTTCCGCCAGGCGCGTAATGAACTCGTCGACGAACACCCGCATGTCGGCGCTGACTTCCTTGTTGCGGGTGATCAGGCGGTTGTAGCCGAACAGTGCCGGAATCGCGACGAACAGGCCCATGGCGGTGGCGAGCAAGGCCGCGGCCATGCCCGGGGCGATGGCGTTGATGTTGACGTCGCCGGCCATGGCCGTGCCGAGGAACACCACCATGATCCCCAGCACGGTGCCGAGCAGGCCGATGTACGGACCGCCGGCGATGGCGTTGGACAAGGTCGAGAGCTTCGAACTCAGTGCCTGGTTTTCACGGGTGCGCACGCCGTCCATGGAACAGCGGATCGCCTCGATGGTGGCCGCCGAGACCGACGAGGTATCGGCGCCCTGCTCGCGACGGGTGCGGATTTCCTTGACCGCCACCAGGTACAGCCGCCACAGGGACGAGTGTTGCAGGCGCTGGGCGAGTTCCTGGTCGTCGGCGAACATTTCCAGGCGCGTGCCGATCCTGGCGAACTGCTCGCGGAAGGCTTCGTTGGCGACGCTGAGGCGGCTGACCATACGGTTCTTGCGGATCATGATGATCCACGACTGGAACATCATCAGCACCAGCACAGCGATGATCACCCAGGCGTCCAGCGGCACGGCGTTGAGCAGGAAACCCAGGCTGCCAAAACCGAACCCGGACTGTTCTTCATCGACACCGTAGGCCACCAACTTGGACTCGGCGCCCTGGGCATTGGCGTCAGCCAGGAGCAGCGGCGCCGGCCGGGCGACCTTGGACAGGCGCGCCTCGTCCATGGCCCCGTTGAACGGCGCGAAGGGACCGGCGATAACATCCGCCCCCAGGGCGATTGGCGAGTTGAACGCCGGCATCGCCAGCGCCAGGCTCGCGGCTTCACGCCCATTGACGTACAGCACGACCCGATCACCCGAGGCGGTCACCGCCAGGTGCTGCCATTGACCAGGGTTCAGCGGCTGAGTCGAGACCGCACGCTGGTTATCGATCGCCACGAACGGCACGCCCTGATTGACCCCAACCAGCAGACTGGCGGCTTCGCGACGGGCCAGGACGATCTGTTCGCCGCTGGCCTGGTCCTGGCGCAACCAGGTGCTGAAGGTAAACGCCGCGCCGGCGTTGTGTTGCAACGAAGGACTGGCGGGTAACAGCAGCGGCTGGCCATTGAACTGCAAGGCCCGTCCGATCACGCCGTCAATAGTCGCACCCGCCGCGCCCTGGGCATTGTTGCCGTAAGCCGTGGTGTCCTTGGGCGGCACGCCGGTGGCCGTGTCGAAGTGGTACAGCGCGGTGTAGTCCGGGTCGAAGGCCAGTTGGCCGCTGGAGGTGGCTGCGGCTTTCGGGTTGCCGTAGTACATCCACAAGTCCTGGCGCTGGCCGCCCTCCAGGTTCGGCACGTCGACCCAAATCAACGCCATGCCCATCAACGGGTCGAAGCTTTCGATCTGGTGATTGAGCACGGTCTTGTCGTCGGCACTGACGAAACGCAGGTCCGAACCGTCGTCCTTGACTCCGTCGAAGGTGAAATTGCCGGTGTGCAGGCGCACCAGCAATGCCGTGCGGCCCAGCGCCTGAGCGATGGCCGCGCCCTGTGGCGTGGTGTCCACCGAGATCTGTTTGCGGTAATGCCAGTCGTCCTGCCACCAGGCGTTGGCGGTCGCCGGAAGCAGCAGCCCCAGGCAGATCAACAGCGGTATGAATAAGCGTTGCATGGACATGACTCCTGGGTTCAAAACGTCGCTTGCAGGTTGAAGTGCAGGCGCGACTCCTGTTTCGTGGTATTCGGCCCGTCGAGCAGCGGGTAGCCCCAATCGAGGCTGCCGGACAACCATTTGCTCAAGCTCGCGCGGGTGCCGAGGCCGACGCTCGCGAGGCTGTAATCGGGATCCTGGTCGGGCAGTTCATCGCGCAGGTACAACCGCGCCCCCTCGGCGAAGGCGTAGAAACGCCACTCCTGGACATAGGTGCCGAGAAACTTGGCAAGGGATGGCGTGCGAAGCTCCTGGGACAGCAGATAGCCGTCGTCACCGGTACGCTCGGCGGCCAGGTAGCCACGCACCGACGTAGCGCCACCGGCAGAGAACTGTTCGTTGGAAACCAGCGGCCCGGACGCCAGCTGGAAGGCAGCCTTGGAAGCGGTCTGCCAGTCGTTGGCGAAGGTGAAGGTGTAGTTGCCGTCGCCCTTGAGCACCGCGAAACTGGGGCTGGCGCGATAGCGCTTGTAGTCGAATTCTTCGTCGGAGCTGCCATAACCCAGCAGGCCGCGGGTACCCGCCACCAGGCTCAGGCCCAGCCCCAACTGGCTGGCTTCGGTGTAGCGAAAGCCGTTGTAGGCGAAGGTGAACGGTGCGTACTTGAGCGGTGCCTTGTCGCTGGCGCCGCCCAGGTTGAGCTCTTCGTCGAAGTCCTTGAAATCCACCCCGACCGAAAAGCTGTTGGCCCATGCGCCGCTGGACGGCAGGCTGTAGATCGCCGACACCCCATAGGAATGGCCCTTGCCCAACACGTTGCTACCGCCGACGGTCGCCACGTTGCTGTCAGACTGGTAGCCGGAGAACTGCACGCTCCAGCGCTCGCTCAACGGCGCGGTGTAGGAGCCTGACCAGACCTTGGCGTTTTCGGTGTCCTGGGGGGCGGTGAAGAAGGTCAGCGAAACACTGTGGCCCAGTTGCCAGAGATTGTTGTAGCCCAGGCTGGCGACCGAGCGCAGCTTTTCGGTGTCGGCGCTGTAGTCGTTGTTCAAGCCCAGGCTGGCCTGCCAGGGGTCCTGGTCTTCGACCTGCAAGTCCACGTCCATGGTGCCGGGCCGCTGTCCTTCGCGCACCTGGGGCATCACCTGGCGTCCCGGGGTTTTATTCAGTTGCGCCAGCTCGGCCTGGACTTGGGCGAAGTCCGGCACCTCGCCTTCCTTGAGCGCTGGGACGTCTTCGCGGATTTCCACGGGCGAATAATGCTTGGCGCCGACCACCCGCACCCGGCCCACCTTGGTCTCGCTGACCTGCAGGTAGACGATGCCGTCCTCGACTTTCTGCTCCGGCAACTCCACGAACACCGACTGGTAGCCGCGAGCCTGATAGACCTTCTGCAGCGCCTCGCGGGCGCCTTCGATGTCGTTCAAGGTCTTTTGCGGGCCCAGGAACGGGTACACCGCTTCCTCGATCGCCCGGGCATCGAGCACCGTATTGCCCCGCACGAAATACTCGTTCACGTCCACCAGGCGAGCCGGCGCCGCTTCGACCTCCGGCTCTCCTTCTGCCGCATAGGCTGACGGCCCCCCGACCATCAGCAACAGCCAGCCCCACAATGCTGGCCGCAATTTGAAGAAATGCTCCACATCACCCCCTGAATTCAAGATACGGCTCAATTGCTTGCGGTCGATGTCGAGGCATGTCGGGCCAGCCAGGTGTGCAGCAGCGCGAAGTTCAAGGAGAACTCCGGCATTTGCAGCAAGGCGCCACAGAACACTTCACCGATGATTTTCTCGATGAGCCGCACCGCCCGCCCATCGCCCAGCAGCGTGGCGAGGTCCTTGCTCAGGACGTTGAAGCTCCAGACCTTCTGATTCAGGTCCAGGCCGACGAACCAGCGGAACAGCAGGTTGTAATTGAGTTGTTCGTAGAGTTGCTGCTCGCTGGGCACCGAATAGAGCAGTTGCAGCAGCAGGATGTGCATGGCCGTTTGCGGTGCGATCAGCATGCCGGCATCGGCATTGAGGCCCTGCAGTACGTCGCGGTGTTCGGCCAGCAGGTCGTCGATCTGTGGCCGTAACAGCACCAGGGAATGACCCTGGGGGATGTAGCTGGACACCTCCTTGAGCGCGCCCTGCCAATCATCCTGGGAAACGATCCAGACCCACGGCGCGCCGTAGCGATACACCGAGACCGGCTGCTTGCGCGCCGCCTCGACGATTTTCGACAGCCGCTGGTCGAGCTCCTGCATGCCCACTTTCGAATAACGTTCCATAGTTCCCATCGCCTCACTCCCGGCTTCGCGCCCCGGTTCCAAACGACCTGAAAGGTCCCCTCGAACACGTCACACAGGCATGACGGGAATGGCGATGTGCTACCGAACTTTTGTCATGAAAGCTTCATTTCGCGGAGTGAGGCGAGGAGCTTGCGCCCCCTCTCTGTGGCGAGGGGATTTATCCCCGCTGGGCTGCGCAGCGGCCCCCAAACCAGGCAACTCGGTGTGTCAGGAAAATTGAGTTGACTGCCTGGGGCCGCTACGCAGCCCAGTGGGGATAAATCCCCTCGCCACAGAGCCTTGTTACCAGCGCAGCGTCGTCGGGCACTACAAGCTCAAGCGCCCCCGCTCCTCCTCGGTCAACCGCTGCCGCGCCTGCTCATCCAGCGGCCCCGCGCCCAGTACCTGCACGGGACTGGTCGGATCATAGCTGCGTGGCGCCTCACGACTGGCACCGTCGCGCGATGGCGCCAGTTGCTCCGAACCGAAACTCACCACTTGCACGGTAAACACCGACGCCTGGTTCTGCCGCGCCGCGTTCTGCTGCTGGCGCGCCACGTCCTCCGCCGCTTGTGTCGCGGAAGACGCCGCCGAACTGGCCGAGGTGATGGCCCCGGTGTTCACCGAAGCCGCCAACGGCACCCCGGTGGACTTGCCCTGGGTCTGGATGTTGGCCGCGTTCACCACAGTCAACGCCGCAATGTTCACGTTGCCCGACACCCGAATCCCCGCCTCGCCCGCATCGATGGTGCCCAGCGGCGCGATCAGGTCGATATCCCCCGGTGCCACTTCGGGAATCGGGTTGAGGGTGGCGATACCGGCACCGGTGCTCGGCACCGACGGCGACAACGTCACGTTGCCCCAGGTGTCGTACAAGCGCTTGGGCGGTGTGTAGACCACGGTGGTCTTCGAACCACGGCCGGCGTTGATATCGCCCTGGGCCGACCAGCCGAGAATCGAGCCACCGAAGGTGGTCATGATCCGGCTCTGCCCCAGCAGGATGCTGTTCTGCGCATACAGCTGGATATCGCCCTCGCCTTGGGTAATGACCCCGGCGGTGGATGGCGGCGCGTTGCCCTCGATGCCGAAGGTCTGCCCGCCGCCCGGCGTGAGCATCTGGATACCGCCACCGAAATCGGTGTGCACCCCCGCCCCGCCGAACATCGTGATATCGCCCTTGTAGGTGATCGGATTGCCCGCCACGTCCTTGGTCGGGAACAGCAGCGCAATAGCCTCCCGGCCTCGCAGGTAGCTCCCTTGGCGCACGCCGCCGGCCTCGTTGTACTCGCGGCCAGCGGCCTTGAGTTCGGCGAAGTACACATCGCGGGCAAATACCCGCTGCTGCTCCGCCGGCAGCCCCGCGAAGAAGTTGCGGGCCTGTTCGGTGTCGCCGCTGAAGCCGAAGCGCTCCTCGAGCCAGTCCACCAACTCGGCCTCGTAGGTCTTGGCAACCTTGCCGTCCTGGCTCGCCAATGGCACACCGGCCAGGGCCTGGTTCGCCGGGTCCAGGTAGGCTTTGACGAAGCGCTGGTAATCCGCGCCGTCGAGGCCCGCGCCGGCTTGCAGCACCAGGCTCGCCCCAGGGCGCGAATCCCCCGGCACCACGGCGCCGATGCTGTTGATGCTGACCTTGTCGTCCATCAGGATGTTGCGCCCGGCGGTGATCTCCAGCAGGCCGGGGCCGGCGACGTTGAAACTGCTGTAGAGGATGTCGCGCCCGGCCGAGACGATGGAGATGTCGGTGGGGTTGTTGTGGATGAAGAGGTTGCCGGTGCTGGTGTAATTCCCCGCTTCGGCGTTGATGTTGTTCCGAGAGCCGCCCAGGGGTATCCCGCTGCTGACGATGTCTCGCCCAGCCATCATCCGTACAGTGCCAGCACCTTCGTAGGCGATTCGCCCCGGCCATCTGCCTACGGAGGCTGATGCCATGGACCGTCCGGTGGTGACTGCCAGCAAGTCGCCTTCCAGTGCATAGAAGCGCGCAGGATCGTCATTGAGGGCCCATTCACCGGAGGCGCTGCTGGTGTCGAAGGCAAGCAGCGGCAACAGGTTCGAACTCAAGCGCACGGGATTACCATCGGCCGAAAGGTTGCTGGCCTTGATGCTGATGCCCCCATCGACCGACGCTGCATAGGCCGGCCGCAACGGCGTCGCCAAGGCAGTCGATGCGGCACCGGAACGACTGACTGACATGTCGCCGCCGTAGATGGAGTCGCCAGCCATGAATTGCAGTTCACTGTTTTTGCCGGGAGCGAGCAGCAGGGCCGGGCGATTTTCGCCGTTGTAGCCTGTTCCGTCCCATACCGTGGACTGCCCGTAGTAAAGACTGCCATTGGCCGCCACCGCCCTCAGGATCGAGGGATAGACCACGGCCAGATCCGTCTCGACCCCTGACACCACAGGTGTCAGATTGCCTCCCGACGACCACAGGTCAATCGCCGTATTGGCTGTCCATAACGAAAACCAGCTCACACCGGATCCGTTAGTCTGGCCATCCTTGAAGGGCGACACGCTCATCATCGGCGTCCGGCCCGGGTCTGCTACATCCGTCACCACCAGATCGCCCGACGTCGCCAGATCGAAAGTGGCATCACCCGGCATCAGTGTGAGTCCGCCTGTGGGCAGGCTTCGTGTCGCTCTGAAGGAATCGTATGCCCGGGTTTCGCCAGGGGATTGTGCCGAAGCGAGATTGCCATAGCGCAGGTCGATTCGGCCGATGGCGCCGCTATCGATTTGAGCGTGCCCCCGCAGGTTGATCAGCGCGCCGTTGAGATGACCATTCGTGAACGAACTGCCGGGATTCAAGCCACCGCCCACCCGCAGATTGAGATCACCGCCGCCGGTCAGTTGCAGGCTGCCGTCAGCACTCACGCGCCCGGTGCTGCCCACGGCAAGCACCAGCCCTTGACTACGGCTGTTGCTGCGCGGTTCAAGAAGACTCCCCGCCATTTGATCGATGACCCCGGCATCGCCTGCGACCTGAACATTCAGGTTACCGCCGCCCAGGGTGCCGAAGCCGGTGAAGCCCACCATCAGGTCGGCCTTGCCATTTTGTACGGCGGTGTAGCTACCAAAATTGATCCACCAAGCGGTGGGTTGTGCCTGCGTGCCGGTTGCGACTGAGCCATTGCCCTGGCGCCAGAGCCAGTTGCCAGGATTAACCGTGTCGTAACCAACGTCTCCCCCATTGGGCCGCCCAGCATTGGTTCTCGATACGTCCAGGCTATTGCCGGTCAGATCGCCGCCGACCTTCAAACTCAGGTTCCCACCAAAGTCCGGGTACCAGGCGCGATAGAGACTGTTGCTACCGCCATCCACGAACTGCTCGTTTTCACCCAGCGCGTCATTGAGCACCTTGCCCGCCGCCCCACGCGCCTTGGGTTGGTTGTACGGGTCGTTGGCATAAGTTTCGCTGGCTGAACTGCCGGCGGTGTAGACGCCATACAGCGAGTCCATTTTCAGATCGCCCGCAGACAATAGTTCCAGGTCCGCTGCGCCCGTGCGAATGACACTCCAACGTTGGCTGCCGACTTTGTACTCGGCTTGTCCCGAGGCTTGGCAATACGTTGGATTGTCCGTGCACATCTCAGGCCAGCCGATGGCATCGAAATCAATTGGCTGACCGGCGAGACTCGGATCCCCCCATTCGATAGCCCCTACCTCAGTCCAGATATATCCGCTGCTGGCCTTGCAAAAATCCGGTATCTCAGTACATAGCCCAGGGTAACCAATCGCCTCGAAGTCAATCGGTTTGCCAGCCATGCTAGTGTCGCCAAAAAAATCCAGTGATCCTGCTTCGGTCCACAGCATTTCACTGGCCTTGGGCGCGCCAAACATGCCGTAATGACTGTCAGCCAAATGCAGATCTCCGCCAGTCGTCACAGGCTGCACGACCCGACTGTCCGCCGCCTGCGTATCGGCACCCGCCACCAGTCGCAATGACCAGGACTGCGAGCCCTCGGCCAGCATCGGCGCGATGGCCCAGTTGCTGCCCGCCACTTCCGGACGCAGTTGCACCGATTCGACCCCGGTCGGCAACTTGATGTCGGTGCCCGACGGGATCTTCGACCCGATGCTCAGCGGCAGTTCACCATTGAGGCGCTGTACATTGGTCAAACCGTTGCTCGCGCCCGCAATGCCTGGCAGTGCGACGCCTTTGGGCCAGATCAGGTTTCGTACCGTGACGCTGCTGCTCATCAGGCTGCCGGCCCCGAACACCGTTCCCGCGTCAAAAGTCTGGGTCGTCGGCAACAAGGTGCCGGCCGCAAACAACAGGTTGCCCGAGGCATCGTGCACCGCCGCAGCCAGCACCGTGCCGGCCGGCAGTTCCAGTGGCTGGTCGAGCGTCGCCGCCACTGGCAGCCGCGTTCCCGCCGCCAACGTGGCGCCCTTGAGCGGCACGTCGAAATTGAGTACCGAACCGGCCGGAAACGCCGTGCCGTCCGCCAGGGTCACGCCGGTACCGGGCACGACGATATCGCCCGCTGCGAAATCAATCCCCGGCAACAGCACCCAGCCCTTGTCATCGTTGCTGGCCGGTGGCTGGGCAAATCCGTCGGTGATGCTGCCGTAGATGTTCAGGTCGCCGCCGGCCCGCAGTGTCAGACTGGCGGACTCACCGGAACCGTAGACGTTGGCATCCAGGACGTTATGCGGATTGAGGCTCGCATAGCGATAGCGCGACAGGTCCAGATCGCCCTGGACCACCAGATCGCCATCGGCGGTCGCGCTCACCACCTCCACGCCTGGGCGCAGATGGAACACATCGCGATAGCGGCTGTTGTTCAGCCCGGCGAGTTTGTGTTGCAACAGATCGGTGTTGTCGAGGGCGTTGGTGATGAAGGCAGTGTTGTCGTCATGCACCCCTTCCAGCCACGCTTGATTGATGACCTGATAAGGCTTGCCGCTGGCCGCCGGTACGTTGACCAGCGGCGCGTCGCTGTACTGCCACGTGGCAACCACCGCGATCGAACGAGCGCCTTGTACGTCCAGGGCGCCGCTGGCGTCGATCGCCACGTCGCCCCCGGACACGCCGCCCAGTCGCGGTGCGCTGAGTTGCAACGTTCCGCGAGGCCGACCGTCATTCATGCCGGACGAATTGCCCTGCGCGACCTCGGTACCGTGACGCAGGTCGATACGCACGCCGTTACCCAGGGTCAGCAGCCCTTCCCTGGCGGTCAAATCAACGATGGCGCGGTTCGGTGAATCGATGATCTTGCCGTAGCTGTCCACCCGCAGGCGGCGGCCATGGGCATCGAGCACAGCGCCGTCGCCCAGGGTCAGGGCGTGCCCGGCGGCCAGATGGATACTGCCGACGCGCTCGCCACTGGCGTCCACCTTGCCGTTGACCAACAGGCTGCCGTTGTCCAGGGACACGTCGATGGACGAGGCCCGGAGCTCGTTGCCAATCACCAGATCGCCCTGCTTGAGCTGGAAACCGCGGGAGCCGAACACCTGCCCGTCATTCAACCGCTGGTTCAACGCCGCGAACTGCGCACTGAGATTGCCGTTGCCACCCAGACGCTGAGCCTGGATCTCCACGCCACCGGCCAAATACGGCATGTCGGTACCGCCGGCGTCATATTCGCCCGTGCTGGTGCCCAGGATCCGTCCTTGCAGATCGACGACTCCCGCCGTGCTGCCCAGGGCCACGGCACTGAGCCGACCGGCCTGATTGTGGCGGGCCGAGAGGTCGATGCTCGAGCCATCCGCCTGGCGGATGCTGCCGTTGCGGCTTTGCAGGATCACCTCGCCACCGGCGCTGTAGCGCGTGACATCGTTGAAGGTCAGCGTGCGGCCGGCCACATCGATCAGCGCCTCATCGGCCAGGTTCAGATCATCCGTCGCGCTGAGGGTCACTTTGCCGCTGGGCAGTATGATCGCGCTGGCGAGGTTGAGGCTCGCGCCCTTGAGGGACAACTCGCCGCCAAGTCCCGAAACGGTGCCCGGCTTGGCGGTTGTTCCCGCCACATTGAGGGCTCCGCCTGCCGTGATGCGGTTGACCGATCCGGCTTCACCGGTCAGCAACGGGGTGAGGATATTCAGGTTGCCGCCGCTGTAGGCATAACCCGTTTTTGCGTCATAGGCCCCTTGGCTCTGATACACCGCCAGGCTGCCCTTGTGGTTGGCGGTCAGGCGTTCGCTGGCACGGAGGTTGACGTTGGCGAACCCCAGCGCCAGACGATCCAGGGTGGTGATCGAGCTCGGTTGGGCGAAGTCGCCGTAGCCGAACTCGATGCGCTGGGCCTGGATGTCCAGGCGACCGGCACCGGTGCCGGCCCCGCCGGCAATCACCGAACCCGGCGCGCCGACAGCGCCGTTCCAGATCAGGTTGGTCGTGCGGATGCTCGCCACGTCACCGGCGTTACCAGCGCCATAGAGGGCCGGGGTGCTGAGCATCAAGTTGTTCAGGCGTGACTTGCCCGTCGTGGGGTCATAAGTGTCCAGGCTGACGGTGCCGTAGAAGTTGAGCGCCTGGCTGGCCGACAGCTCCAGGGTTTCCAGGGCCGGGGCGCCGTATTCGGTGTCACCGCGCAGCAGGCGATCGAGCACGGCTTGGCTCAGGGTCAAACCCGCTGGCAAGACGTGGCGCGTCGCCGCGTCGTTCAGGGCCTGGGCGGTGCCGACGTTGATGTTGCTCAGGGCCAGGGTCAAGTGACGGGTGCCGTAGCGCACCTGGTCGTCCAACGCCAGGCTGCTGCCGGAAGCCGCAACGATGCTGCCCTCGGAGTGAATTCGCGTCACGCCGCTGCACGGTGTCAGGCTGCACCCGCCTATGTTGACGCTGCCAGTGGTGCCTGACATAGGGGCCCGTACATTGAGCAAGCCATTGGAAACAGCCAGCAAACTGTAGTTTTGATTTCTCACATCGAGGTTATAGATAAAACCATCACGCGCATCGTAAGCGGCCTTGCCCTGTCCGACGGTGTTGATGGCGGCGCCTTGTTCCACCAACAGTTCCCCCCCATCGGCCAAGAGGAATACCTCAGGCGCCGACAGGGTCGCACCTTCACGCAGCGCGACACTGCGGGATACCCGTTGTGGCGTGATGTACTGACCACCCTGGCCATAGAGGACCGAAAACTGGCCGCCGATCACTTGGCGTGAAGCATTCAACGCATTGAGGCTTTCGGCATTGAGGGTCACGCCCTCGAAGCCGGCCGTAGCCCCTCGCCCCTCGGCAACCACCTCCAGCGCGGTGCCGGTGCTGCCGACTACCGCGACGGAACCGCCATACCCTCCGGCCTGAGGCGCGAACTTGCCGATCCCCTTGAAGGAGAACGCCTGATCTCCTGCGCCCTTTGCCAGGTTCAACTTCAACGTCTTGGCATCGACTGGCAACAGAGCCCTGGGGATACCCAGGCGCGCGGCGTCGGCCACAGCGAACTGGGCGTAGCTGGTTTCGTTGTATTGCGAGTAACGACGCAGCACCTCTCCCGAGGTCAGGATGACTTGGCTGGACAAACTGTTACGTTGCCCGGTATTGGCCACCGACAGCACACCGGCGGTGGTCCAGGACCCGTTGCGCATCTGTTGGGTACCTGAAACGGAGCCTTGCCCCGCCAAGCCATTGATCTCGACCCGGAACGCTCCCGGCAGCAAGGCGTAAGTGGATGGCATCAGCGTATAGGTACCAGCGGCGAGCCCTGGCACACCGGCGCCAATGGTCATTTGCTGACCGACCCTGGGATCCACCGCGCCGCCTTCAGGAGCGACCGGCGCGTACTGGCTCTGGTTGCCCGGCACGATGGCGTAGACCGGGTTGCTGGACAGACCAGGCAAGGTAAAACCACCGTTGGCGCCGATTTGCACCAGCGGGTTGAAACGCGCATCGGTGGAACCGCCGCGGCCCGAGATAAAACCGGCGCCGAGCAACTCACCGCCACCCGAGAGGTCGAGCACCGAGCCTTCCTGCGCCGCCACCGATCGACCACCCAGAATCACGCCGATGTTCAAATCGCCGTTTTCGCTGGGTACCGCGCCTTGCCCCAACAACACGACCTTCTTGCCGGCGTATTCGTAGCTCTGGCCATCGACAGTGCCGCCGTAAGGTAAAACGAGGCCCAGGCCACTGACCGAAGTCAGGCTACCCGGTAACAACTGCACCAGATCAGTGGTGCCGGTGCCGTCGTTGATGCCGACTTCAATCAGCCCCAACGGAGCTCGTACCACACCGCCCTGCTCGATCTTCGCGCTGCCCAGTTGCAAGCGGCCGAATACCGAATAGGGCACTGGCGGCGTGACCTGGGTAGTGCGCTCGATAACCAGACTGCGCGTCGGATCAAAGACCGGGGCATCGGCGCCGATGTATCCCGCCAACACCCGCGCGCCAACGCCGGTCGCCGGGTACAGCTGCGCCGCTCGCAGCAGCATGTCCGAAGGGGTCAGCAATTGAGTGGTGAAACCGGTAGGCAACCCGTCGCTCGAAAGCCCGGCCAGGAATCGAAAATCACCCCGACTGCTTAGCTGAACCTGGTCGAAACCGGCGCGTTCCAGCTCGACCGTACTGCCGTCGGCCTGCCTCACCGTGCCTTTGCTGCTGAACATCACATTGCCCCGCACATCCAGCAGGTCAGCGTTAACGGAAAGCACGGCCTCGTTCGACGACCGCGACACCCCGCCGCCATCGACCACAGGTCGGGTGTAAGGGTCAAAGCTGGGTCGAGTGGCCGTCAGCCCTGTTGCAGCAGACAACAATACATGGGGAGCATTGAGCTGGACCCGAGTGCCGGCAGGCGCAGTTGCGCTCAGTCCAAAGCTGCGGGCATACAGACTCAGGCTTTGTCCGAGGGACATCGACAGGTTGCCATCGACGCTCATCAGGCCGTTGCTCAACAGGGACAGGTTGTCGAAACCGCCTGCCTGGACCTGGTCGACACCTAGCCAACCGTGACCATAAGTCAGCAGGTCCGCCGAGGTTTCAGGCGTAGCGTCCAGCGAATTTTTCTGGGCAACTTGCTCCAACACCAGTTCACGCACGTTCAACACACGGTCATTGACCGCGCTTTTCAAGTAATAGGGGGTTTCCAGCGCCACCGACAAGCTGCCACCTGCCGCCCCTGTGCCCCCCGAACGGGCGCGGAACTCGCCGTCCAGGTACAAACCATTGGCCGACGCCAGCGAAATGCTGCCACCATTGCTCGCCACCAGCGTGCGTCCCTGGCCTGGGATGTCCAGCAGCGCCTGGCTGCCATCTGCTTGCAGACGCGCACCTTCGCGCACCACCACAAACAGTTCGGACGCTGACGTCGATCCTTTCGCGGCATCAATCTGGCCGCCGATGACAATCTGGCCGCCGTCGCGGACCAGGCCATAAGTCTGGCCGCGCATGTCCCGAGCAGTCATGGCCCGGCTCGATACATCGATCAGCGCGTGTTCACCCAGCCAGATGGAGCGACCGTGACCCTGGGCATTGACCTGATCGCGGACCGTATCGTTGACGCTCAACTCGGTCAGGCTGACCCGGCCACCCCAGGCATTGAGCGTGCCATTGACGGTCAATTGCCCGATGCTGCGCACATCGATGCCCTGGCCTGGATCAACGCTGATCACGCTGCCTTTGCCCAGATTCAATACCGTGCTCGCCATGTCGGCGGCGCTGGCGTTCTCGGTGCCAGCATTGAGGCTCAGGCTCGCGCCGCGACGCTGGGTAAGTACCCCCTTGATCGCGTCTTCCTGGTACAGCTCCGGCGTCCAACGCTGCAAGGCAGCGGCCGGCTCCGCATCGCTGCCCGTGCTCAACGCCTGCTCGCCAAAGCGGTACACCGGCATGGTCACATTGACGTGGGTTCCGTCGGCCACCGTCAGGCCCTGGTTGCCGGTGATGTCATAGGCTGAAAAACCCTTGTCGAAGAAATCGCCGCCGAGTTGCAGAGTGCCGGATTCGAGGGGAGCGACGCTGTTGCCGATCAGCACCTTGTTAGCCGCCAGCTTCAAGGTACCGCCACCATTCACACCGGTACCGCGCAGTTCACCGCCCAGGTTCAAGTTGCCGCCTGACGACGCAAGGGTGGCCGCCGTCAGGGTCAAATCACCGCCCTTGCCGCCACGGGTCTTGCCATCGGCCATGACGGCGGCGCCGGAGCTGACGTCGATGACGCTGCCCGAGCGCATATCGATGTCGCCGCCACTGCGCACGGACACGGTGCCGCCATTGATGAACGGCAGGTCCTGCCGGTCGCCCCCCTCCAGCAACAAATTACTCCAACGGCCAGCGGTATTGAGCGTCCGGCCTTCGGCCAATGTGACTTTTGCCCGCTGACCGGCGGCAGGCGCAAGCACGACATCTTCGATCTTGAAATTGTCGGTCCTGACCTGTTTAAGCACGTTGCCCAAGGCAATACGACCACCACGGGCAGTCAGGTCGGCATCCACTTCGACCTGCGGCGCGTAAAGCGTGATGTCACCGCCATCGGCGACCTGGAGTGCGCCCTCGACCTTGATGCCCTCGCGCGCCGCCACCTTGACCGCGCCGAGCTGGAAGCCATTGAGCAGATCGTTATCCAGAACCAGTTTGCCTTGCCGATCAGTGCCGACCACCGAGGTCAGGTCCAGCCCCGCAGCGATCTTATCGGTCACTTTGCCAAGGGTGACCTGATCGAAGGTCGGATTCAGGCCGCTGTTGATCACGCCGCTGGCCTTGTCATAGATCGGCGTGTAGCTACCCACCCACAACTGGGCGCGTCGGGCCACGGCGGTTTGCGATTGCAGGTAGCCATCGAGGTTGAGGTTCGGTGCCTGGGTCTGGCGTTCGCCCTGGTAGACCTCGCCGACGATCTGGCCTTCCAGCACCGCGTTGCGGGTCGACACCACCAGCTTGCCGGCATCGCGCCCCACGGTATAACCCGCTTCGAAGCGCTCGCGCGGAGCGATCAGCGGGTTGTAGTAGTAATCGGTCTGGCCCCAGCGTTGGCTGTGATCTTCATAGCCTTTGTAGAGGCCGGTATAGAGGATGTCCCCCGGCGCCTTGGACACCTCGTACAGCCGACCATTGGCGCCCTTGAGCCAGGACTGGCGCAAGTAGCCACTCTGCACATCCAGGGTGCCGCCGGACAGGTTCAGCTGCGCCGCCTGCTGGGTCACCACATCGTTGCCGGTGAACGTCAGCGTACCGCCCTGGGCCGCCCATTCTCCGAGACTGTGCCCACGGGTGCCCAGGTACCCGCCGACCTCCAGCAAGCCACCCGCCGTGTACCAGCGATCGGTGGCGTAACCGTTGGTGCCCGCCGGGACGTAGATCAAGTCGCGCACGTCGACCCAGATATCGTTGTTGGTGAGTTTTCCGCCCTCGCGGTTGACCGGCGCATCGCGCTGCTCGTTACCCTGCACGTTGACCTTGATGGAATTGGATTCCATCGCCACCTTCACGCCAATGGCGCCGGACACATCGATCACCGCGCCATCGCGCACCAGGCTGCGACCGGCCGCGCTGACCGCGACCTGGCCGCCGGTGGCCAGGGTGATGGAGCCGTTCTGGAAATCGACACTGCCGCCACTGACGATTTCGACCCGCGACTGATCGGTGCGGTCGACCACGCTGCTGAGGTTGTTGAACTGACCGGTGATCAGGTTGTTCGGTGTGCCGTCCAGGCCGGCAGGCCCGGCGTTGCGCTGGCTGTCCAGTGCACTGCCGCCGGCGGCATCGAGCAGCACCGCCGTGGCGCTGCCCTGCCCCAGGGTCACGCTGCCGCTGCTGTCGCTCGCGGCGTTGAGCAGGTGCACAGTGCCGCGGGTGTCCACCGAACTGCTGGCGACGGCGACGCCGTTTTGCTCCACCCGGTGCCCGGTCAGCGTGATGTCGCCAGTGCTCGCCTGGATCAGGCCGCTGTTGATCACCGTGCCGGCGCTGCTGCCCGGCTTGAGCGACGTCGCGACCTCGTTGCCACGGGTAGTGGAGCGCAGGTTGCCACTGGTGCCCTGGCCGCGCCGGATGTAGAAGCTGTCACCCGCCGCCAGGGTGGTCTGGCCCTTGGCGGTGATGATGGAGCCGGCGTTCTCCACTTCCGAGCCCAACAGCAGGGCATAACCACCGCCGGAGGTGGAGGTAGCGGCGCGATGGGTTTCAATCCGTGCGCCGCGCTGCACTTCAACCTTGCCGGCCGCATCGGTGAAGGTCGGCTGGCTGCCGGTGGCATCGACGTACAACCCGCGCTGGCTGAATTGCTCATCGCCGATGTTGGCCGCCACCGCTGCCAGGTTGCGCACATTGACCTGGCTGGTGCCGCTGAAAATGATGCCGTTGCGGTTGACCAGCATCACCGTGCCGTTGCCCTGGATCTGGCCTTGGATCTGGCTCGGTCGCGCCAAGGGATCATTGACCCGGTTGAGCACGGCCCAGTCCGCTTGTTGCTGGAAATCCACCGTGGTATTGCGCCCGACGTTGAAGGTCTCCCAGTTGAGAATCGCCTTGTCGGCGGTCTGCTCGATCTTCACCGTAGTCTTGCCGCCGGCCTGGGTCTGCTGCGGTCCCTTGGCGTTGAGCCAGCCCTGGGTCAGGCTGTTATCGACCTTGAGCCCACCCTCGCCCAGCCCATCCGGCACGACCTGCACCTGCCCAAACGCCGCTTGCCGCCCCGCAGCCTGGGCGGCCTGCTGGGCTGCGATGGCGGCGACGGTGTTGTTCAGGTTGGTCAACGAACGCTGCAACTGCGCATTGGCCCGTTGTTGTTGCGCCAGGGGCGGCGGCATGCCTGGCTGCGCGGTCGTAGGTCGCGTCGCGCCACCGGCCTGGGATGAGCCCTTGGCGGCAAACCAGGCCGAACTGAACGCCGTCGCCGCGTGGGCATTGCCGGCCACCATCAGCAGCGCAATGGCCTGAGCCAACGGTTTGAGTCGCAAGAGCGACAACTCACCATCGCAACGTGGAGCATTCAGGTTCGTCTGGGGTTTGCAGCGCAGCATCCTACTCATCCTTTCGGGTTCGCTCTAAGGGATCGCAACGCAGTGCCATCAAGCTGCCAGCGTTGGTTATAGGGGATAGGCGGTTACAGCCGCTCGGGACCGAACGGATGTCATGAAAATTTCATGTGGCTGTGTCGGTACGGGCGTTACGCAAAAAATCAGCAACGACTGACGTCGTTGCTGATTGATACTGCGTGCCGCTCAGGCGTGGTGTTACAGCGGACGACCAATGCCGTTGCAGACGTTGGTGTTGCCGATGCTTTGAGCGCTGGTGGTGGTCAGGAAGCTGCCACGAATGGCGGACTTCCAGGCGGCTGGCAGCGGTACGAAGCGGTTTGCAGTGATGGCGGCATCGTTGCTGCTGGCTGCCGTGCCGTTGTAGTGACGGGTGAAGAAGTCACGCACTTGCGTGGTTTGTGCAGCGTCGGCATAGCACTGGCTGAAGATCAGGTTGGTGAAGCCCAGGATCGGGTAGCCGGTCGAAGGGTAAGGCACAACACTTGGATCGTTGGGGTTGGTGGTCGCAGCGAACACAGGTACCCAGGCGTTCGGGTTGGCGCGGTTGGCGGCGGCCGGTACGGCGACGGCTGCGATGGCGGCCGACACGTTGGCAGGGGCTGGGGAAATACCGGCAACGCGGGCAACCTTGGTGGCGTCATCCAGGCCGGCCAGGGTGGTAGCGGCGTAATCCGGGCTCATGTAGGTGATACGGCCTTGGGCAGCGTTCAACGCAGTCATCACAGCCTGGCTGCCAGTGGCAGACACGGCGCCGGCCGGCAGGCCACCGCTGTAGCTGGAGGCAAAGTTGGTAGTGATCGCGAACGTGCCGGTTTCAGCGCATTTTGCGTTCAGGAAGCGGGTGAACAACTCACTGGTGCCGCTGCTTTCTGCACGGTAAACCACGGTGATCGTACCGGTACGGCCCGAACCGGTGATCTGGCTCCAGTCGGTCAAACGGCCGGAGAACACACCGCACAGTTGATTGACGCTCAGGTCAACGTTGGCAGTGCCAGTCTTGTTGAACGGAATCGCAACCGAAGTGGCAACCGAAGGCACTTGAATCAAAGGACCCCAGGCAGCACCGTGAGCGGTGACGTAGTTGTTCAGTTCAGTGGTGCTGAGCTTCGAGTCGCTGCCAGCCCAATGCACGTTCTTGCTGGTGTTGCCGGCCACGAACTTGGTGTAGTCGTTGTTCAGGAATGCCAGTTTGCCGTTACCGCTGCCCACGCCGATGTAGGGGGCAAAACCGGCAGTCAGTACGCCGGAAGTCTGGTACAGCGGCTGAGGCAAGGTAGCACCACCGCCGTTGACATCAGCCATGGCGGCCTGAGCGGCGCAGAGGCCGGCGAGGGTCAGGGATACCGCGAGAACGTTGCGCTTAAACATGAAGAATCTCCTTTCATCGTGTTCGTACGTAGGTTGGATGACGCGTGCTTGCCGTCATGGCGCTCGGTCCTGTGCCGTCGGCGATGGGGTGAGGCCATGGGTTAGAAATTCGCAGCTTCCGGTGACAGATAAAGGAAAAAACCTCGGGAGCTGAGGGCCGTTTTCCGAGTTTTTTCCTCGGGTGTTCGAGGGCTCTGGACTAAGACTTCAGGCTGGTTTTGCGGGGATGCGGCAAGGGTTGTCAGCGAAGTCGGCGGCGGGCGGTGGTGCGACGGCGAAACATGACAGAACGAGGAACCCGAGTTTGGCGATAGCGAGGCTCGGGAGGTGTTGGCGGTGTCAAAATTTATTTTGCTCGGTGTGCTTTTGTGGCGAGAGAACTGTGCCTGCCACAAATAATGGGTCAACCAGAAGGCGGTCGGGTTATTGAACCAACTGATTGATCTCGATGATCGGCAGCAGCACCGCCATGACGATCACCAGCACCACACCGCCCATGACCACGATCATCAGCGGCTCCAGCAGCGCGGTCATGCCCATGGCCCGGCGTTCGATGTCGCGGGACAGGGTCTGCGCGGCACGTTCGAGCATCGGTGGCAGGCAGCCGGTTTTCTCACCGCTGGCGATCAGGTGGATCAGCACCGGCGGAAAGACTTTTTCCACCCGCAGCGCTGCCGCCAGGTTGACGCCTTCGCGGACCTTGGCGGTGGCCTCGCTGACGCTCAGGCTCAGGCGGTCGTTGGACAAAGTCTGGCGTGCAGCCTCAAGCGCCCGTAGCAAGGGCACCCCGGCGCCGCCGAGAATCGCCAGGGTCGAGGCGAAACGCGCGGTGTTGAGGCCCAGCACGAAACGTCCGAGCAGCGGCAGGCGCAGCACCCGTGCGTGCCAGCTCAACCGCGCCTGGGGGTTGCGCAGGTACATCCGCCAACTCCAGAAGCCACCGGCCAAGATACAAAAGCATAGCCAGCCCCAGGCACGGATGAAGTCACTGGCGGTGAGCATCGCCAAGGTCAATCCAGGCAAATCCTGGCGCGCCTGGGAGAACGCACTGACCACCTGCGGCACCACGTAACTGAGCAGGAAAATCACAATGGCGACCGACACCAGCCCCACCACGCCGGGGTAGATGAACGCCGTGAGAATCTTGCCCCGCAGGTTGTTGCGCTCTTCGATGTAGTCCGCCAGCCGCTCCATCACCTGGGCCAGGTCGCCGGACTCTTCACCGGCGGCAATCAGCGCCCGGTAGATTTCCGGAAAATCCCGGGGTCGTGCCGCCAAGGCTTCGGCCAGGCGCATGCCGCTGCGCACATCGGCGCGCACCGCGCTGAGGGTCTGGGCAATGTGTTTTTTTTCCGCCTGTTCCACTGTGGCGCTCAACGCGGCTTCCAGCGGCAGACTGGCACCTAGCAGACTCGCCAGTTGCCGGGTGGCCCAGGCCAGGTCGTTATCCGACAGTTTGGCGCTGAACAAGCCGCCGCCATTGGCTTGGGCGCTGTTGCGTTCCAACTGCACCTGCAGCGCCGTCAGCCCGCGACTGCGCAGCAGGTTGAAAGCGGCGCCCTGACTGTCGGCTTCCAGGTGGCCGATCTCGATCTTGCCAGTGGCGTCGGCGGCTTCAAAACGGTAACGATTCATCAGGCGTCCCGTGTCACGCGCAGGATTTCCTCAGGCGCCGTGGTGCCACTGCGTACCCAGCGTTCGCCATCCTCGCGCATGCTGAACATACCGGCCTGGCGGGCGGCGGCGCGCAACGCCTGCTCCCCCGCCCCTTGGTGGATCAGTGTGCGAATGTCGTCGTCGATACAGAACAATTCATGGATGCCGGTGCGCCCGCTGTAGCCGGTCTGGTTACAGCCCGGGCAACCCACCGGGCGCCAGGTGCCGGGCGTGGCCGGATCAGGCTGTTTGCACTGCGGGCAGAGCCTGCGCACCAAGCGCTGGGCCAGCACACCGAGCATCGACGAGGCCAGCAGGAACGGCTCGACGCCCATGTCGATCAGGCGGTTGATGGCCGACACCGCGTCGTTGGTGTGTAACGTCGCCAACACCAGGTGACCGGTGAGGGAAGCCTGCACGGCGATTTGAGCCGTCTCCAGGTCACGGATTTCGCCGATCATGATGATGTCCGGGTCTTGGCGCAGGATCGCCCGCAGGGCCAGGGCGAAGGTCATGTCGATCTTGGCATTGACCTGAATCTGGCTGATGCCCGGCAGGTCGTATTCCACCGGGTCTTCCACGGTGAGGATGTTATGCACACTGGCGTCGAGTCGGGCCAGGGCGGCATAGAGGCTGGTGGTCTTGCCGCTGCCGGTGGGGCCGGTGACCAGCACAATACCGTGGGGCTGGCGGATCAGGTGATCGAGTTTGCCCAGGACGTCCGGGTCCATGCCCAGGGTTTCCAGTTGCAGGCGTCCGGCCTGTTTGTCCAGCAGCCGCATCACCACCCGTTCACCGTGGCCGGTGGGCACCGTGGAGACCCGGATGTCGATGGGCCGCCCAGCCACCCGCAAGGCAATGCGACCATCCTGGGGCAGGCGTTTTTCGGCGATGTCGAGCTGGGCCATGATCTTTATCCGTGACACCAGCGCGCCGTGCAGGGCCTTGCGTGGCGAGACCACGTCGCGCAGGGTGCCGTCGACCCGGTAGCGCACCACCGAATGGCTCTCATAGGGCTCGATGTGAATGTCGCTGGCCTCGTCCCGCGCCGCTTGGGTCAGCAAGGCGTTGATCATGCGGATCACCGGCGCGCCATCCTGGGTGTCCAGCAGGTCGGTGATCTCGGGCATGTCTTGCATCAGGCGGTCGAGATCCACCTCGTTCTCTGCCGCGCCCACCACCGCGGCGGCGCTGCCGGTGTCGGCATAGGCCATGTTGAGCAGGCCGTCGAGCTCCTCGTCACGCACCCGCTCCAGCCGCACCTCGCCGAACTGGCGACGCACTTCGCTGATGGACCAGCCCGGCGTGGATGGGCACACCATCAACACCGCCTCTTCCCCGGCCTGGCGCAACACCAGGCGCTGGGCCTTGGCCCAGGCGTATGGAAGCGTGCTCATGAAAACAACCCCCGACCACTTAGCCATGCACAAAACCTGTGGCGAGGGGATTTATCCCCGCTGGGCTGCGCAGCAGCCCCCAGCCTGACACCACGGTATGCCAGGTGGATGTTGTAAGATTTTTTGGGGCCGCTGCACAGCCCAACGGGGCGGTGCGACGTTTCGCTAAATCCCCTCGCCACAAATGCAGTGTTTCCAGGGTTGTTGTTCATCAGCGAGTGCCTCCTTCGACAGGCACCGCCTTGATCGCCGCCCTCGGGGTTTGCAGCCCGGCGGGCGCGATAGCGGGAATCGCCCGGGCCGAGGCCGGCAATTGCGGAGCCTGCACGTCCGGCAGCGCCCAACTGCGCTCCGGTTGCAGCAGGCCTTGGGCGCGGCGCATAAAGTCATAGCGATTAAGGGTAATCCCGCGTCCTGCCGCCGTGTCGCGGATGATGTAGGGCCGCAGGAACACCATCAGGTTGGTCTTGGTGACCTGACGCCGCTCGTTGCGAAACAACGCGCCGATGCCGGGGATGGTCGACAACCAAGGCACCGCGTCGTTGCTCTGGCTGTAGCCGTCCTGCAGCAAGCCGCCGAGGACCATGATCTGTCCATCGTCCAGCAGGATGCTGGTATCGATGGCCCGTTTGTTGGTGACGATCCCCGTGGTGCTGGAGGCGCGGTTGTCGACACTGCTGACCTCCTGGTAGATGTCGAGCTTGACCGTACCACCCTCGGAAATCTGCGGGCGGACGTTGAGCTTCAGCCCCACCTCCTCACGGGTCACGGTCTGGAACGGGTTGTTGCTGGTGCCACCCCCACCGGTGACGTAACTGCCACTGACAAAGGGGATGGTCTGGCCGACAAAGATGCTCGCCGCCTCGTTGTCCAGGGTGAGCAGGTTCGGCGTCGATAAGACGTTGGTGCCACCCTTGCTCTTCAAGGCCCGGGCCAGCACCTTGAGGTCGAGGATCTTGCCAATGCCGGGGACGTCCACCGTGCCGTTGACCAGGCCCAGGTTCAAGCCCTGGGGCAACACATCGATGCTGGTCTTGCCGTTGAGGTTGAGCCCGCTGCCACCGAGGTTGACCCCGCCAATCACGCCGCTGCCCCCCAGATTGCCCGTCTGCCATTGCACGCCGAACTCACTGGCATCGTCTTCGCCGACTTCGACGATCAGGCTCTCGATCACCACTTGGGCCCGGCGCTGGTCCAGCAGATCGATGACCTCGCGCAGGTTGCGGTACAAGGGGTCTGGCGCGGAAATCAGCAAGGTGTTGGTGGTGGCGTCGGCCTGGATGGTCACGCCACCGGCGCTGAAGGCCGTGTTCTGCTCGCTCTGGCTGGCGGTGGAGGTTTGCCCGCTGCTGCCCTTGGCGTAGCCGCTGCTGCTGGTCGAGGTTGCGCCGTTCGCCGTGCCGGTGCTGCTTTCGTTGCTCTGTCCGCTCTGGCCATTGGTGCTGGCGCCCATGCCACTGAGCACTGAACGCGAGTTGTCGTTGCCCTCGCCTTCGCTTTCCCCGGTGAGCAAGCCGCGCAAGGCCTGGGCCAGTTTGGCGGCCTGGGCGTTGCGCAGGTACACCACATGCAGGTTGCTCGGATTGTTCTGGGCATTGTCGAGCTTGTAGATCAGGTTTCGCGCCAGCTCGGTCCGCTCGGGGCTGCCGGCGCGAATGATGATGGCGTTGGAGCGCGGGTCGCCGATCACGTTGATTTTCTGGGTCTGGTCGCCACCCTGGGTCTCCAACAGGTCGGAGACCATCTGCGCGATGTCCACGGCGATGCCGTTCTGGACCGGCACCACGTCGGTGTCGATGGCGCTCGGCGTGTCGATGCCCTCGATGAGCTGCGCGACACGGGCCAGATTCTCGGCGTAGTCGGTGACGACAATGGTGTTGTTACCGGGGTACGCATTGATCGGATTGTTCGGCGAAACGATCGGGCGCAGCACCGGAATCAGGTTCACCGCGTTTTCGTATTGCAGGCGGAAGGTGCGGGTCAGCATGCCGTTGCCGCCCGGTTTGTCGGCGCTGTAGATCGGCCCGCCCAGCAGCTTGGCATCGGCCTCAGGCACCACCTGGGCCACCCCGCCGACGTCCACCACGCTGAACCCCTGCATGCGCAAGGCGGCGAGCAGCATCTGGTAGGCCTGGCGGGCCGGCACCTGGCCTTCGGAGACCAGGGTCAGATTGCCTTTGACCCGCGGATCCACCAGAAACTGTTGCCCGGTGGAACGGGACAAGGCCCGAACGACCGCCTGGATATCGGCCTCGACGAAATTCAGGGTCACCGGTTGATCGCCCAAGGGGTTGGCCGCCGGAGCGCTGCTGCGTGGCTCGCGGGCGCGGGCCGTGAGATCGACCTGGTGCCGCACCGGCGGCTTCTGCTCACGCGAAGCCTGGGCCCGCTGGCGGTCCAGCAGTACATCGCCGCTGCGCTGAGTGCTGCCCAGCGGCATGCCCAGTTCGCTGTCCACCAGCAAGGGTCGCTGCGATGCCGGCGGCGTACTGGTGCACGCGCCCAATGCAAGCAATAGCAGCGGCGCGACCTTGCGCCAATGATGCGGGTATACGGACCCCTTCATGAAGCTTCCTTAGCGCTTGACGCCTGATTCATGCGAACGGTTCCGGACAGAGTGCCGGGGGTTTGGGCGGAATTTGCCGGGGCCGTACGGTGCAAGCGGGCCTCGGTCACTTCCAGGGAAAACTGCCGTGGATTGCCCAGCAACCAGTCGATCACACCATCGGCCGGCGCGTCAGTGAACGTGAGCTGCCAGGTTTCAGTGGCCTCGACCCCCGGCGGTTGTAACTGGTAGTGCTCGCCCAGGCCACTGGCCTCCAGGCTGTGGCGCAGGGCGACGTCAAGGGGCTCGCCTCGGGCAGGCCCGCCGATGTCGCGCAGCAGCACTTCGAGGGCCTCGGTCTGTGAACGCAGCTTCGGGGTTTCGGCCTGCCAGTAGGCGATGGTTTTCAGCGGCGGCTCGATCAGCGTCAGCCAGGCCAGCCCGCTGCCCAGCACCAGCGCCGCCAGGGTCACGGCACGTCGCTCCCGCGTAGCCAGGCCCTGCCAGCGCATGCGCCAACCCGCGCGAAGGTGCTGCCAACGCGCCCACAGCAGGCCTGCGGATGACTTATTCATCGTCCGATTCCGGGGTTTCGCCGGAGCTGCCCTGCCCCACGGGAGCCACCCGCAGGATCCAGCCCTGGTCAATGGTTGCGACCTCGATGCCGGCCTGGGTCAGGGGCATTTTCCAATCCTCTCCCGCGGCGGTTTTCTGCGCCTCGGCCACGACCTTCAAGCGCAACTCACCGTCCTCGAACACCAGTTCCTGCACGTTGCCGCTGATGAACGGCATGGCGCTGCCGGCCTGTTGGACCAGGCTGGCAAAGCGTTGCGCCGGGTCCGACACCGAACCGTTTTGCCGAGCGGCGACTTGCTGGCGCGCCTGCTGCAGAGGGTTGAGAATCAGTGGCAATTGAGGAAACGCTTGCTTGACCCGCTGGCTCATCTGCGCCTTGAGTCGTTGGCCCTGAGCGGTTTCACGGCTGGCATAGAGATTCAGACCGATCACCCACACCGCCAACGCCAGTGCGCAGATTCCCGCGGCCCGTCCCCACCCGCCACGTTCGCCCCGACCCTGCGTCAGCCCGGCATGCAGTCCCCAGCCCGGTGCAGTACCGGTCCACCGTTGGGTAGCGGGCAAGGTGTCGATCGACCCTTGCGGCGGCGACTCGCCCACCCAATGCAGGCCGGGGCCTACTTCCAGCAACCACTCATCCAGCGCTTCCTCCATCAACGGCTGGACCACGGCGTGCTGCAATCCGTGGCGCACCAACAGGTGCCCGTCCTCAATGCAAGCCACTGGCCCGGACAGCACCGGCAAAGCGTAGGCGGCCGGATAAAGGCCGCGCAGTTTCAGGCCCGCCTGGAGCAAGATCCGGCCCAGCGCGCCCAGCGACTCACGGTCGAGCCAGGCGACCTGCACCTGCCCGTCGGCACCTCGTGGGCCGTGGGCCACCTGCATCTGGTCATCGGCACCCAGCATCAACGCCTGGGCCGCGCAGGTCACGGCGGCAGTAATCTTCGCCGCGGACAACGGGGGTAATTCCAGGCTCGTCAGCAAGCTGTCACGCGGATGCAGGAAACACTCGACCGCCAGGTGCTTCGTGCCCTGGCCAAGGGCCCTGAGAGTGCTGCGTCCGGCGTCGCGAACCTGACCCTGGCGATCCAGCCTGGCAAACGGCACCGGGCTGTCGAGGCCCAGGCCATCCAGCGGCGCCAGGGCGATGCGCAAACGACTCATACCCCCACCCGCGACCAGATCACCTGTGGCAATTGGTCCTGACTGCGTTGCAGCAAGGCATCCAGCTCGACCCTCCGTTGACCGCTGCGTGCCTGGCCCCGCAGGCGGAACCAGTCGCTGGTGATGCCGACTTTGACGGCACTCGTTTCCAATTCCGGCATGCGCAGGCGATTGACGAAATCCCCACGATTGATGAACCAGTGGCCGCCGTCGCGTTCATTGACCAGCGCCTGGGCCCGTTGCAGCGACAATCCCGGCACATAGGCGGCCAGCACTGGAGCGCTGGCGGTGTTGCCGTTGAGCCAGGTATTGGCCGGCAGGATCGTGACAAAAGGGGCCAGCGTCTCCAGCAATGCCGGGGTAACGCCCTCGATGTCGCTCAGGTCTTGCAGCGTGCGGAGCATTGGCCGGGTCGGCGCCAGGACGCCGGGCGCGTCCGGGGCGGTGCTGCGACCACTGTCGAACGTATTGTTCGCGGGCGTCTTGTCGGCGTGCTCCGGATTCAACAGGCGCGGATAACCGGCAATCACCCGCTCGACGATCCGCGTCCGCACCGTAACGGCGACGCCAAGCTGCTCGCACAGCCGCTCGAAGGCCCGCAGTTGTTCCTGATCCACCTGCTCATTGGCCACGAGATTACGCAGGTTGAACTTGCCCTGTTCATCCTCCAGTTGCCCTTCGAACGGCGTGTCGACCAGGCCGGAGCCCGGCATCACGATAGGCTTCGCCCAGGCCTGGCCGAAGCGCGTCAAGGGGTCTCGCTGGCGGGCATCCCAAAGCAACTGGCGGCTCACTTGCAGACCACCCTGCAACCGCGCCGTGCCCTGGATGCGCAGTTGCTCGGCTTCCAGGCTGCGGGTGAACAGGGTCTGGCGACTGAGCATGCCACCGGCGATCACCGCCACCACGGCGGCGATCAGCAAGGCACTGATGACCGCCATGCCGCGCTGCTTCGCCGCTGTGGGCGAATCCGTTCGCATCACGACCCTTATAGCTGCCAGGAGCCGATATCGGCATTCACGCCGTCGCCATCGGGTTGACCGTCGGCCCCCAGGGAAAAGACGTCGACTTCGCCGTTCGCGCCAGGGTTGAGGTAGTTGTAGGGGCGGCCCCATGGGTCGTTGGGCAAGCGTTCCAGGTAGGAACGCCAGGTGCTGTTCTTGGCATCGGCCGGCCGCTCCACCAACACCTTGAGCCCCTGGTTCATGCTGGGGTAGCTGCCGTGGTCCAGGCGATACAGCTTCAAGGCCTGCATCAGTCCGCCAATGTCCTGTTTCGCCGCCGTGGCGCGGGCCTGGTCGGGCCGGTCGAGGACCTTGGGCACCACCATCGCCGCGAGGATGCCAAGGATGACCACCACGACCATGATTTCGATCAGGGTGAACCCCCGCTGCCCGCGTGGACCTGGGGTGTTGTAATAGGCGATCTGCATCTCGACGGTCCTTCGCTGGATTCGATTCGAGGCGCAGTGTTGCAAGAAAATATGTCAGTGATATTGAAATTGCTCAGGAGCTTGCGTCGTCATTTTGTCAAAAGCGTCGAGTACGCTTGGGGGCTGCCCTCGCCCATCGAGCCCTACCGATGCCACGCCCTGCCTCGCAAGCCGGCTTCACCCTGATCGAAGTGCTGGTGGCCCTGGCGATCATAGCCGTGGCCATGTCCGCCGCGGTGCGTGTGGCCGCGGTCATGACCCAGAGCAACGGCTTGCTGCGGGACAAATCCATCGCCCTGCTGGCGGCTCGCAGCCAACTGGCGCAACTGCGCCTGGAAGGACGCTCGGTGCCGGGTACGAAGGTCTTCGATTGTGACCAGGGACGGTTGCTGCTGCGCTGCGAGCAGAACCTGCGCCCGGCGGAAAACGGGCGGATGCTGCGGGTCGAGTTGAGCGTATCCGACCGCAGCCATGAAGCGCCGCCGCTGGCTCGGCTGGAGACCCTGCTCAGTCGGGAGGTCAGTCAATGAAACGCGGTGATCTCAGGGACGGGTCAGCGAAGGCAACACCACCGAATCCGGCAACCGCGCAAGCGTCAGCCGGGTTTGCTCGCCACCGCGCTCGATCACCACGGATTGCGCCTCGATCGACACCAGCCTCACCCCTTGGGCGACCCGTTCGCCGGCCAGGAAGCTGCGTGGCGGTCCGTCGTTGAGGCTCATGATCGCCACAGCGCCGCGAGCACTGGCCAGCACCCCACTGACCTTGATTTCCACCGCCGCCGGCTGGCTGGAGAACCACTGCAACGCCGGGCTATCGGAGCGCTCGGCCATGCGTTGCGGGGCCACGTCCGGGGTGCGTGACTCGGCGGAGGTCAGCAGCAGCGAAGACCAGGTCGCGACCCCGGCCAGCGCCGCCAACAATCCCAGCGCCTGTACGATTTGCGCCGCGGACACCCGCTCGATGAACACCATGGCTTGATCTCCTTTTCGATCCAGTGCCCAGCGTACACGTCAATTCTCTCCGTTTTATTTCACATCCCTATCATCTTCACCCGGCAGGATGAGGACCGATGCCAAGGAGCGCGCCCCCTATGTGCGACAAGCAACGCGGTTTCACCCTGATCGAATTGATGGTGGTGCTGGTGATCATCGGCATCGCCAGCGCCGCCGTGAGCCTGAGCATCAAGCCGGACCCGACGAAGCTGCTGCGCCAGGATGCCCAACGGCTGGCGCAACTGCTGCAACTGGCCCAGACGGAAGCTCGCAGCGACGGGCGGCCGATCACCTGGCGCGGGGACGCCAAGGGGTTCGGTTTCAGCCGGCGTCTGGACCAAGGACCGGGGCTGGACCGCTTCAAGGAAGACCCGCAGTTGCATCCGCAGCGGTGGCAGAGCCCGTCCATGGAGATTCGTGTGGAACCCAGGCAACGTGTCGTACTCAACGCCGAATGGATCGGCGCCCCTGTAGTGATCCGCCTGTCGGACGGCCAGAACAGCCTCAGCGTGCAACGCAGCGCTGCCGGCCAGGTGCAAGTGCAATGAGCGGCCGGGAGACGGGCTTCACCTTGCTTGAAGTCATGGTGGCGATCCTGCTGATGGCGGTGGTCAGCCTGATCGCCTGGCGCGGTCTGGACAGCGTGACCCGGGCCGACAGCCACTTGCAGGCCAGCACCGAGCAGACCGAAGCGTTGCTGCGGGTGTTGAACCAACTGGAGCGCGACGTCGCCCTGCGCGCCAGCGTCGAGTTGAGCGAACCGGGGAAGCCTGGCGCCGACGACGAACCCTCGACGGCCCCACCCGCCGTCACTGTGCGCAGCACCGACGGCCAGGGGTTTCGCCTGGACGTGATCCGCGAGGCCGCCGATCTGGAGGGCGGGCTGCAACGGGTGCGCTGGTGGCTCAAGGGCGACACGCTTTACCGCGCCCAGGGCCAGTCCCGCAGCCGCTACCCGTTGCCGGCACCGGGCGCAGGGCTTGCAGTGCTCACTGACGTCAGCGATGCGGGGCTGCGGTTCTGGGACAAGGAAAGAGGCTGGCGCAAGCTCAGCGGCAACCGGCAGGAGAACCCGGCGGGCATCGAGATCAGCCTGACCCGGCAGACGCCTCAGGGAGTTGAACACTATCGCCAGGTGCTGGGGCCTTTGGAGTAAATCCCGTCCCCTTGTAATGCGGCCTCGCTCGCGATGAGACCAGCCCAGGCCCCGCCGACCTTAACTCAGCACCACCACCCCACCCGGTAACTCGGTGCACTTGGCACCGTAGGCATCACGAATCAGCAGCGCCACGCCCGCCAACTGATCGAGGCGGAAGCGAGCCTGGACCTTGCGCAGGCCCAATTCGCGATTGAGCAGCAACAACATGCCGGGACGATAGCGGTTGATCTCATCGATAACGCTCGCCAGGGTCGCATCGTTGAACACCAGCACTTGTTCACGCCAGGCAATGGCAGACGACACATCGGCGGTTTGTGGGCTGCCGACATGACGGGGGTCGTAAGTCAATTGCATGCCTGGCTCGAGGCGAAACTGTTGGCCTTGCACCTGGATCTGCACCACGCCCTCCAGGCAGGTCGTGCAGACGCTCTGGTCGACGTAGCGAATATTGAACCGGGCGCCGGCGGCGCTGATCCTACCGGCGCCGGCCTGGACACTGACCGTCGCCGTGCCGCCGCCCGACACTTCAACCTCGCCGGCGAGCAATTCCAGCCCTTGCTTGCCCTCAGCCAACGGACGGCGACTGAGACGAGTCTGGGTATTGAGCTCAAGGCTCACGCCGGCTCCCAGTTCGACCCGACGCTGCTCACCCACTTCGGTGACGTAATCCGCACCCAGCCCGGAAACGCCACCCGGCACCGTGGCGCGGATCAGCAGGAACCCCGCCGACGCGGCGATCGCACCACCCAGCAAGGCGCGCCGGCCGAAATGCCGAGGCCCCTGCACTGCCTCGACGGCCGGTTGCAAGCCGTGCCACAGCGCCTTGGCCTGTTCGAATGCCCGCGCATGCTCGGGGCTTTGCCCGCACCATTGACGCAAGGCGCGGGCGTCGGCGACGGTGGCGCGCCCCGAGGTCAGCAGGATCAGCCAATCCCGGGCCTCGCTGGCCAATCGGGTCTCTGGCGTATCGTCAGGGGAAGCGATGCTGAAGATGTTCAAGCGCACACACACTCACCAAAGGGTCGGGTCTCTACTCTCAAGACGGTTTTCCCGCGCCGGGACCGAACCGCTGAATGACTTTTCTTTCCAGCCGCAGGGCGCAATGCCCCAGCGCAGCCTTGATTTCCTTCTCCACCATGCGCGTGGAAATGCCAAAGCGCTGGGAGATTTCCAGGTGCGGGGCTTCTTCCAGGCGCGCGGCGATGAAGATCCGCCGGCGCCGCGCCGGCAGCTCATACAAGGCCTTGAGCAGTGTCTGCAGCTCTTTCTGCCCACCCACCACCCGGGCGGGGTCCAACGCGTCGTCCGAGATCTGCAGCAGCTCCTCGATCTCACTGCCGGTGAGCAGGCGAGCATCGGATTGCCGGCGGTCGGCAGCGATATTCAGGGCCATGCGGTATAGATAGGCGTTGGGCTGGGCGATGTCCGGCGTGTCGACCATTCGATCGACCCTCAGGTAGGTTTCATGTAACACATCGTTGGCCAGCTCTTCGGAGCCCAAGCGCCTGCGCAAGCGCACCTTGAAATCTTCATAGGAGGTGAGGAACAGCTTGACCATCGGGCTACGGCCAGCGTCTTTCATCGCCCGAACACCTCTTCCCCTGCTGTGCATTCCATGCTTTTTCCTGATGAGTCGGGTAACAAAAGCAGGGTCACCGGCTGGCGCAGCGAACTGGGCGCCGGGCGGTCGATCCTGAGGTTTTGCAAACTGTTGACCAGGGCCTTGTCACGCAATACATCGCCCGTGGAACTGACCAACCGGCTGTGTTGCACCACGCCGTCACGACCGATCCACACTTGCAGCACCGCGCGAAAACTGCCCGGCCTGGTCAATGGCGAATGACACAGGTTGCGCTGGATAACCGCCTGGATCGACGCTGCATAGTTGCTGTCGCTCAAGCCAGGGGTAGTGCCAGGCGGCAGCGGCACCTCACGGACCCGCGCCGGTTGCAAGGTGAATGCATCGGCACGGGCGTAATGTGCCACCAGCCCGGTGCCGCTGAGCAGCACATTCAACCCTTGGGCGGGGGTGAACGTCCCCTGGACCCCCAACGTACGCCGCTTGCTCGACAATGCGTGATCCACCAGCACCGCCATGCCCGTCGCCCGGCTGAATTGCTCCAGTGCCGGAGCCAGTTCCTGCGGAGCGATGTCCAGGTCCACCCAGCCTGCCGCCTGGACCGGCCAGGCAAGTAGACACCACGCGACCATCAGCCACCCTAAGGGCGCCTTGGCCGATCCACGCCTGCGTCCGCCCCCGGTTAAGCCCTGCTGCACGACTGACGTATCCGTTGAAAAACGTCATCCTGATGGGTGTTTATGAATGTCGTATGACAACCGATACAAATCTCATCGCCCGCACTAGACTGATGCCGTGGCAACGAACCGCCGCCGTGACGCGCCAGGAGGTGAACGATGAAACCGTGGATGAGCATGACAGCCGGTATCGGGTTGCTGATGACATTACCCGGGGCTCAGGGCGAAGAAGCCCCGGCCTGTATCGAAGTGATCGTCGGCGGCTACAAGACCCCGGACTACCATTGCCTGAGCCGACAGATGGGTAACGATCCCCAGGCCGGGGCTGCTGCGCAGCACCTGCAGGAGGGGTTGAATGTACCGATCGATAAACGCGCGCCGAACAGCATCGGCCTGGCGACCCCGGCGGCCACCGGGGTGCGCATGGGCAACACTTTCGGTACGTCGGTCAAGCCCCAGCGGCCGCCGGCGCCAGTGGTCAATTCGCCGCTACCCAAGTAAGCGTTGTTGTGAAGGCGTACGGAGCCGGTTGATAGCGGGAATGGTGCGAACAGCATCAGCAATACAAGGGGTTTCCGTGATTCCCGAGTTTGCCCTATAAATTCCTGAGCCCCCCTGGGGTTTCGATACAGGAAACCAAGCGTGACGTTTCCATGCTATCGCAACGATGAAGCCGAACCGGCCCGGAAAAATTCATGGCATCAAGCAGGTGGCTGATCCTCTCTGGCGCAGGATGGAAAATATCGAGCATCTGCAATGAGCAACCTCTGTCTTCAAGCATCTGCGCAGGGTGCGCCGGCTGCCCCCATTGAATCAGGCTGGGGGCGGCTCCCCCCAAAGGCAATCCACCGTCCGCAAGAATCGTGATATCCCAGCTCAACTCACCTCGGCTCATTGGCTGTGGCTGGCCGACGACCTCTGCGAATATCGAGCCAAGCGATATCAGGGTGTCGGTTCTAGCAACCCAATGGGCCAGCCGAGGAGACGCGTTGTCTGGCAACCCGTCGAGGGCGAACCAGCGAGGCCTGCCTACAGGCGGTGCCGCCGGGTCAATAGCGATCACTTCCAGATAGAAACTCGTCCCCAGGCGCAGCAGTTTGTTGTGGGTTCCCATAAGCGAATGGCAGCCGCCCTGTTGAAGCGCCACACCCAATCGTTGACTCACGAAGCGGTCACCCGCGTCCAACGTAGGCGCCACGACGACTAAATGGTCCAGTGAAGTCTGCATGACGGTTCCTAAATCGCTGCCCTTCATTCACGGCACTCATGAGGGGCTTTTTTCTGAATTCTGGAGCGGGGAACGAGACTCGCATTTTTCGTCCGATGGCTCGCGGATGGAAGCCACGCGGCTTCTGGTTGGGTCCCGCTCCCATAGTGCGCTGAAGCGTCTCGATCAGCCAGTGATTCACCAAAGACTCAAAACACATATGTTTATACGCTGAGTGCTGCCAACAGCTCGCCTACCTGCCCGTGACTGATCCTGCTATTCGCACTCAATGACTCAACGCCTGGCTGAAGGACGCATCGATAATCCCGGCAGTGGCCAGCGGAGCCGGCAGTGCCTTGACGCTGAACAGGAAGTCCGCAGTATTTTGCAGATCGGCGGCGGCCTGCTGGTCCACCGGGCCGACGCTCATGTGGGCCTGACGTAACCAATGACGCGAGACGTTCTGGTCGAGATTGGCTTTTTTCGCCCATAGGTCGGCGTATTGGTCGGTATGGGTGTCAACCCAGGCGCGGGCTTGTTTCACGCGAGCGAGGAAGTCGGCGATCGCTTCACGCTTGCTGTCGATGGCCGGCGTCGAGGCGGCGATGGCGCTAAGGCCGGGCATCAGGTTCTTCGCCGTCAGGATCGGCCGTGCGCCGGAAAACAGAATCTGTTGCGAGATGTAGGGTTCCCACACCGGGAAGGCATCGATGCTGCCTTGGGGCAAGGCGGCTGCCGCGTCGATGGGCATCAGCTTGATCAGTTGGACATGATTCTCGGGCAAGCCGGCCTGTTCCAAGGCACGCAGCGTCAGTTGCTGGCTCCAGGCACCGGGCCAATAGGCAATCTTCTTGCCCTTGAGGTCGGCGATGGTCTTGACCGGCGAATCCTTGGGTACGAGTAGCGCGATGGTGTCCGGGTTTTGCCGGGAGACACCGATCAACTTGACCGGCACCTGCTTGGCGGCCAGGAACAGGAAGCCCGAATCACCGAGAAATCCCAAGTCCAGGTCACCGGTGCCCAGGGCTTCCGCCAAGGGCGCGGCGGCCTGGAAGTGTTTCCAGTCAACGCGATAAGGCGCACCTTCAAGCACACCGGAGGCTTCCACCGAAGCCCGTACGTTGTAGTAGTTCTGGTCACCGACATGCAGCACAAGCGACTCGGCGGCCTGGGCCAGGGGGGCGGCGAATAATGTACTGATCAGCAGACGGCGCAACGTTCGAGAGAATGTCATGAGAGGCTCCTAATTGAATTTGATAGAACATAGCGCTCTCACAAATACGATTTGAAATTCTATTTGCGCATAAGCTCATCGTTACCCGTCACCACTGCTCATGGCGCAACAGTGCAGCAACAGACTGTTGGCCCTGCAACATCTTCCGAAGCTCCTCACTCCGTGGAGTGTCCGGAAAACAGTCCTTTCCCAGCTATGGCACGGAGCCTGCAATCTTCCATTCAAGCGGGATTTGCTTCTGCCTCCCGATCTTTTGGAAATAAAAAATAGCCCTCTCGCCGCCTTGTCTGGAGCTGTTCCATGAAACCCGCCTTCCGCTTCCCCCTGGCCCGTGCCAGATTCCTGATCAGTGCCTGCATCCTGGTACTGGGCTTGCCGTCCATGACTCAGGCCGCAGAAAGCCCGCCGGCCGAGGTGCATCTGGATTACGCCTATTACTCGCCGGTCAGTCTGGTGCTCAAGCACTTTGGTTATTTGGAAAAGGCCCTGCCCCAGACCAAGGTGAATTGGGTCCTGAGCCAGGGCAGTAACCGTTCCCTGGAATACCTCAACAGCGGCGGCGTCGATTTCGCCTCCTCCGCCAGCCTGGCGGCGGTGCTGAGCCGAGCCAACGGCAGCCCGATCAAGTCGGTGTATGTCTACAGCCGCGCCGAATGGACCGCCCTGGTGGTGCGCAAGGACTCGCCGTACCAGACGGTCGCCGACCTGAAGGGCAAGAAGATCGCCGCCACCAAAGGTACCGATCCCTATCTGTTTACCCTGCGCAGCCTGCAACAGGCTGGACTGAACAAAGACGACGTGGAGCTGGTGCACCTGCAACATCCAGACGGTCGCATCGCCCTGGAAAAAGGTGACGTCGACGCCTGGGCAGGCCTCGACCCGCACATGGCCGCCAGCGAAGTCCAGGCCGGATCGCGCCTGTTGTATCGCAACCCCGCTTTCAACAGCTACGGCGTGGTCAGCGTCACGGAGCGATATGCCCAGGAGCACCCGCAGACCATCAAGACTGTGCTTGCCGCCTACGAACAAGCGCGTGAGTGGGCGGTAGGTCATCCGCAGGAGCTGGCCAAGTTGCTGGCCGACGAATCCGGGCTGCCATTGGAAGTGGCCAGATTGCAGTTGTCGCGCACTGACCTGGGTAACCCACAACTGAGCGCCAAGGATGTGCTGGCCTCCAAGGCGGCCGCGCCGATCCTGGTCTCCGAGGAATTGGTCCGTCGCGGGGTGAATGTGGACCAGGTGATCGAACAACTGCTCGACACCGGTCGCCAGCAGGCCGTGGCCCGTCAATAACCCAGGCGATAACCGATCCGCGCCTGGCGCGGATTCGGCATTGACGGAGAACCACCATGAGCAGTCATAGCAAAGACCTTTCCAGCCCACGCCTGGCCCTATCACTACCGAGCAAGGCGCCCCCGTTCAACCCCGACTGGCGCTTGCGGCTCAAGGGGCTGGCGCTGCCGGTGTTGATCATCTTGATCCTGGAAATCATCGTGCGCATCGGTTGGCTGCCCTCTTACCAGATGCCGGCCCCCAGCGAGATCGCCCTGACGCTAGGCGACCTGGCCGAGGGTGCGCTGTGGAAACACATCAGCGCCAGCCTGCTGCGGGTATTGCTGGGCTTCGCCATCGGCGCCAGCCTGGCATTGATCTTCGCCGCCTGGGTTGGCTTGAGCCGGGAGGCCGAAGCCTACCTAGAACCCACCTTCGCCGGCCTGCGCTCGATCCCCAGCCTGGCCTGGGTGCCGCTGCTCCTGCTGTGGCTGGGCATCGACGAAACTTCGAAGGTGGTGCTGATCGCCATCGGCGCGTTCTTCCCCGTCTACCTCAATGGCGTGGCCGCGATTCGCAACATCGACCGCAAGCTGGTGGAGGTCGGCCATATGTACGGTTTCAATCGCCGCCGCCTGGTGCGCCGGATTCTCCTGCCCGCCGCCCTGCCCGGCCTGTTCACCGGATTGCGCAGCGGCATGAGCCTGGCCTGGATGTTCCTGGTAGCCGCCGAACTGATCGCCGCCACCAAGGGCTTGGGCTATCTGTTGAGCGACGGCCGCGAAACCTCGCGCCCGGATATCGTGCTGGCGGCGATCATCGTGCTCGCCGTGCTGGGCAAGCTCAGCGACGGCATTCTTGCCGGCTTGGAAAAACGTTTCCTGGCCTGGCGCGACACCTTTACCGGCACCGAGGAATGAGCCATGACCCAAGCCCTGCTGGATATCCATGTCGAGCGCAAGACCTTCGCCACCACCACCGTGCTCAGTAACATCCACCTTCAACTGCAACCCCGGGAAACCGTGAGCCTGCTGGGTCCCAGCGGCTGCGGCAAAAGCACCTTGCTGCGCATCGTCGCCGGCCTGGAAAAAGACTTCGAAGGACACCTGCTCAGCGACACCGAACAACTGGCCTTCGTGTTCCAGGAGGCGCGATTGATGCCCTGGCTGACGGTACAGCAGAACATCGGCTTCAGCGAAGACGACGACTACGACGAAGCCTGGGTCGCGCATCTGATCGACGAAGTCGGCCTCACAGGCTTCGCCGACGCCTTGCCCAAGGCATTGTCCGGCGGTATGGCACAACGTGTGGCGATTGCCCGCGGACTGTATTCGCGACCACGGGTGCTGTTGCTGGACGAACCCTTCAGCGCGGTGGACGCCTTCACCCGGATGAAATTGCAGGACCTGCTATTGCAACTGACCGAGCGACACGACATCGCTCTGTTGCTGGTGACGCACGATGTGGACGAGGCGCTGTACCTGAGCGATCGAGTGCTGATGATGGATACCCGCCCCAGCAGCATTCGCCAAGAGCTGACGGTGCAACTGGAGCACCCGCGGGACCGGCGCGACCCGTTGCTGGCTCGGCTCAAGGCAGTGGCCCTCGGCGAATTGCACAACGCCCATGTCATTTGATCAGGCGCCTCCTGGAAATCAGCGTCAACGACGAACGCTATCTGCTCTCCTTGGCGCACTGTCAGGCAGGCAAGGTGAGAAACAACGCGGATGTCCAGACCCGCGACTGATCCCGCTGCCGGGCGCAAATGAACAGGGGGTGTTCACGACCTCGTTCCAGGTTCAACCGGGCAAGGTCGATTGTCCCTTGCAACTCGCGAGGCAGCGACGCAGCCGTGACCCTCTCCAGGGACACCTTCAGCTCGGCACCCGGCAACTCTTCAACCACTTCCGATAGCGCCAGCAATTGCTCACCGGGCACTTCCATCCGCACCATAGGCGCATGCACGTAGGACTGCGGTTCCGATGGATCGCCGACCTTGATGTAGTTGTCGATGCGACTGTGGATCTGCAGCGTGGCGCCGGCCAGTTGCGACAGCTCGATTTCGATGCTGTCGGTATCGCCATTGGTGTCGGTACGGAAGGCCAGGACCGTAGCATCCTGGCGCCAGACTGTTTGCTCGGGGTGATCGAGGCCCAACGCTTGAAAGCCGTTGATGACTGCGCCGGTGATGCGAATCTCGCCGGTCCAGTAGGCCCCGCGATAACGGTCCTTGATCCGTGCACCGCCCAGGCGAAGACGGATGCGTTGCGCGGAAAAACCCAGCTCCTGATGCAGGTTGCGCGACCAGATCAACTGGTCGCCGTCGAACAGGTCGACCTGTTCCCAGCCGGCCTCTCCCAGCAGTCGATAGTCCAGCGCGGCGGTCGAATCGGCGCTGAAGATCTCGCCCATGAAATGTTCGCCCTGGCGCAGACTGGCGAACGAGCGCTCGCCGGTCGTGGCAAAGGTGCGTCGGGCGCGAAGCGCCTTGCCGACACTGGCCCGGTCAAAGCCGTCGGCCAACACACCGGTCAACCCGCCACGGGAACCAAACACCGCCGTGGCCGGGACACCGCCGCCGCAACGCCCTTGGTGTTCGTCGCTATTGGCCGCGGCTCCCACCCGATAACCACGGGCCAGCGCCTCGGCGTAGACCCAATGGAACTGTCCCCAGGCCGAACCGACTTCGATCAACCGCTCAAGCTGCGGGTGGTGCCAGTCAAGATTGCAACGGCGTCCGCCCACGTGAGGCATCATCAGATGGCCTTCGGGATCCTTGGCATAAGCGGCATATAACTCATCCACCGGCCAGGCGCCCGGCTTGATGGTACCGGCGGTGAACTCGTTCCATTCGAAGGAGCGCACCAGGCGCCCTTGATTATCGAAGGGAAACTCGGGCTTGCGGTCATGCAGGAACACCACATTGCGATCCCCGCCCGCACAAGAGTTACCGCACCACTCGGTCCCGGGGTAACAGACGAACCGGCCCGGCTCATTGAGTTCATGGATCAACTTGACCGCCTGGTCCCAGCGTTGCTCGGTGATATTGAAATCGTTGGCGGTGTAGCCCAGCACATCGAGCCCGGCAACGTCGCGGCCGTAACTGAGGTTGTACAAGGTGTCGTTGGTGCCCACGGTGTCGTCGGAATGCACATGCAGGTCTGCGTAGAGAGGGCGCAATGCTGTTCCCGCTGGATCGACCGTGACAAACGCCTGGGCCCCACGCACGGACCGCGCCTTCACCTCGGCCCGCAAGCGCCACTCACCCGGCGTGCCGAGGTCAACGGCGGCAATCCGGGCAATGGCCCAGCCTTCAGTCGCCAGGGTAAACGGCTGCTGGCGCTCCACCCCTTCAGGATCAACCAACGTCAGGGTGCCGTTGAGCGGCAACTCACGGCAGGTGTTGCCCCAGGCATCATCGACCCTGAGCAGCACATCGAACGCCTCTCCCGCGCTGACCAGCCGTGGCACGATCAACTGCAGGCCGTGGGCAGGCCCCGGCACGATGTCGAGCAACGGATCACCCGGCACCTCGGCAAATTTCGAGCTGCCCAACGGGTCGATGAACAGCCGGAAGCGGAAGTCTTTTTCCACGAAACTCTGCACCCGCGTGCCCGCCCCGCCCTGACGGCGATCACCCAGGCGAATGATGACCTTGTCGCCCGGATTCAGATAGCCGTCGACGATATCGATGATGATCGCCTTTTGGAACGGCCGCTCATGGCCCTTCTGGTCGAAGCGCACCTTGAGGTGCTGCACGGTGGCCTGGCTCTGGCCCGGAACGAGCTCGCCGGCCTGGTACTCCGCGCTGACATAGTTGGGGCCGGCCGGGTTCGAGGTCTGGAACAGGGCCCAATCGGAGTAGAACTTGAAGGCCAGCTTGAGCCAGGCGCCGTCGGCCAGACCACTGCCACCGACCTCGTAGATCAGAGTGATTTCATCCCATTGACCGGCGACCAGCGTGTCACGGTCGCAGTGAATACTGCCCAGGAACGGCCGTTGCTTATTGCGCTCGTACAGGCCCTGGGGAGCGATGTAATGCCCGGCGTCGCGGGGATCGAAAACGTTACTCACATGACACCTCGTGCAATGGTCCACTGAAGGTTTGAAAGGGGGCCAGGACAATGGCGATGCTTATTGCACTCGCCATTTCTGGTAATGACGCTCGATGCGCCGGAACACAAAACTCTCCATCAGCCAGGCAATCAGGCCGATCACGACGATGCCCAGCAGCACCTGGCTGCTGTTGCCGATCTGCCCACCGGTGGACACCATCCAGCCGATACCCTGGGAGGCGCCGATCATTTCCGCCGCGACCAACGCCCGCCAGCCCTGGCTGAAGCCGATGCGCAACGCGGCGGTCACGAAGGGCAACGAAGCCGGCAGGTAGACGTGGGCCAGCAGTTGCCAGGCGTTGGCGCCCAGGGTGCGTGCCGCGCGGACTTCTCCGCCACGGATGCTTTGCACGCCTTCCTGGATGGTCACCGCCATGGGAAACATCGCCGCGATGAAGATCACCAGGACGATGGAGACATAACCCAGGCCGAAAATGATCATGATCAGCGGCGCCCAGGCGATCGGCGGGATAGCCATGAACAGGCTGTTGAGCGGCGAGCTGAAATCGCGAAAACGCGACGACAGTCCACCCGCCGTACCCAGCACGACAGCGACGACGACCGCCGCGCAGAAACCACCCAGCTCTTCCAGGACGCTGGCCCGCAGGTGTTGCCACAGTGAGCTGTCGTCTAGCCAGCGAACAGCCTCGCGGGCCACATCCCAGGGCTGCGGCAGGATGTAGGTGGGAAAGCGGCTGGCCAAGGCCACCCAGATCAACAACAGGAACGGCAGTGAAGCCCATCCCCAGTTCGGTTTTGGTAGGGACATGACGGACTCAGTGCGAGGCTTTTTCCAAGTAAGCGGTATCCACGATCTGTTCGGTCTTGAGCGTGGTATCGATAAAACCCAGGTCGTGGGAGTAATCCATCAGGCGCTGGATGAACTGGATATCCGAGGCCTGCAAATCCGCCGACCAGCCCAGCCGCGTACGTGCCTGGGCAACAATGGCCTCTGGGGCAATGGTCTTGCCATCCAGGCCTTGCACCGCTTCTAGCTTGAATGCCTCGGCGATGAGCCGGTTCGATTCGGCCGGATGCTCGTTGAGAAAGGCGATGGCCTTGCGATGGGCGCGCAGCAGCTTGACCACGTCATCGGGTCGCTCCTGCAAGGTTTTCGGCAAGGCGATCACCACGTACCAGGGATACTGTGGCAGCGCCTGGTTGACATCCAGCAGGATCCGGCTCGAGCCGCGCAGCACTGACTGGCTGACAAAAGGCTCCCAGGAAAACGCCGCGTCGACGATGCCGCGTTCCAGGGCAGCGTTCATATTGCCGGGCGGCATGTCGATGATGTCCAGGTCCTTGTCAGGATTGAGGCCGGCTTTTTCCTTGAGCACGTAACCACGCAGCAGCACATCCATGCCACTGCCCTTCTTGACCCCCGCCAGCTTCTTGCCCTTGAGCGCGTCCAGGCCGGTGATCAGGCTCTTGCTATCGACAATCACGGCGGCCTGCCCGTAGTTGACCTTTGCCAGGATCCGGCTTTGCAAGCCTCGGGAAAACCACTGGTACACCGGCGGCGTCCCGACGTAGGCCACATCCAGCTCCCCGGCAGCCAAGGCCTGCTGGATCACTGGGCCATCGCCCAACGCCTTGAGGTCGACGTCCAGGCCTTCCTCGCGGTAGAACCCCTGCTTGTCGGCGATCAACGCCGGCGCGTTGGCCATGGCAAAGACGTAGCCGATACGCAAGGGTTTATCCTCGCCAGCCACGGCAAAAGCGCTGCCTGCCAACGTGGCAACAGACAAGGAAAAGGCAAGCAGCGAACGTTTGGTCATGCTGTCATCTCAAGTCGGGGGGTGGGAGAAGCCGTACCCTGCGGCGCGTCCATGACCTGGGAAATGCGTTCCATCAGCTCATTGCGGTAATCGAGGAAGGCCGGCAAGCGGCGGGTTTGCAGGTTGGAACGGGGACGCGGCAGGCGGATCTCCAGTTCGCTGTGAATACCGCCAGGGGCGATGTTCAACACGATGACCCGGTCCGCCAGGAACACCGCTTCGTCGATATCGTGGGTAATGAACAACACCGTCTGGCCGAGCTCGGCCCAGATACGCAACGTCTCTTCGTTCATGCTGTTGCGACTGATGGCGTCCAGCGCGGCGAAGGGTTCGTCCATCAGCAGCACGCTGGGTTCGAGCGCCAGGGTCCTGGCCAGGGAGACGCGCTGTTGCATACCACCGGACAGCTGATGCGGCAGCCGATGCGCCGCTTTTTCCAGACCGACCAGGCGCAGGTATTGCAGCGCCTTTTGGCGCTGCTGCGCTTCGCTGGTCCGGGCACTCATCCGCAAGCCAAAACGGACGTTTTCCAGGGCACTCAACCAGGGAAACAATTGCGGCGCCTGGAACACATACCCCAACTCCGAACGCTCTGGCCGCACCGCGGTTTGGTTGATGGTGATATGCCCGTTTTGCGGTTGCACGAACCCCGACAACAAGTTCAGCAACGTGGTTTTCCCGCAGCCGGATGGCCCGAGGATCGCGACGAATTCACCGGGCCTGGCATTCAGGCTGAACGAGGAAAACACCCGATGCCCATTGGGGTAACTGAAGCTGATATCAGCGACGGTCAGGGCATCGGCTTGCAGCTGTCGGCGCGGTAGGGTTTTGAGCATGGCAAGTATCGTCGGGTCGTTTACAATGGCAATGCTCGACATAATACGTATTAATACAAGTTAGCCTAATAACCTATTTTTATAACCTTAGAAGTGACGGCCCTGCCCCACTCAAGACCATGGAAGCTGACAGTGTCTACGTCCATTCTTCGCGACAGCACCACCTCGCTCTACGAACAGATCGCCCACCGGTTGCTGGAGGAAATTCAACGCGGCGACTATGAACCCAGCGGCAAGCTGCCGTCCGAGGCGCAGTTGGGCGAGCGGTTCGGGGTGAGCCGCGTCACGGTTCGCCTGGCGGTCGGCAAGCTCAGCGAGGACGGCGTGGTGGAGCGCAAACAAGGCAAAGGCACATTCGTCGCGGCCAAGCAGGTGCGCCACGGCCTGGATGCGTTGCGCAGTTTCCATGAGGCGTTGTTGTTGCAAGGACTTCAGCCGACCATGCAGGTGATCAGTCATGCCTTGCAGGCCGTTCCAGAGGCATTGCGGGGATTGTTTGAAAACACCGGGGATTGCCTGCTACTGGAACGGCTGCACTCTGTCGATGGCGAACCCATCGCCCTGGGCCGCAGCCATTTACCCGCCGAGCTGGCCGAGGTGGCCTGGACGGAAGTCGAACATCAACCGATTTATTCCATTCTCGAATCCATCACCGGCCTGCCGGTCATTCGCGCCGACCTGGCAATCCGTGCGCAAGAGGCCGACAAAAAGCTGGCCGACGCGCTGCAGATCAAACGCGGCGCAGCGCTGCTGGTCATGGAGCGCACGTCCTATTTCGCCGACGGCCGTTGCTGCGACCGTACGACGTTTTACATCCGACCGGAACGCTATGCCTTCATCCTCAGTGGTGTTTTCAAATCCACTTCGGGTAGTTGATGACCCGCGCCTGATCAATCCCGGCTGTGCAATTGCATCTGCCTCTGGCGGGTGCTTGCAAAGGAATGCCCTGATCGGAGCGCAACGTTTCAGGCTTAGATCCCTGCCCGCAATTCACGTGGCGACAGACCATAGTGTGAGCGAAAGCGCACGGCAAAACGTGAGGCCGAGGCGTAACCGCAGGCCGCAGCAATTTCCCCGATAGGGCGAGACGTTGTTTGCAAGCCTTGCAACGCCGTGGCCAGTCGAACGCCCTCCAGGATGTTCCGGAAACTGTCCCCCTCATTCGCCAGCTGGCGACGCAACGTCGACTCACCCAGGTTCAGGCGTTGTGCAATGGTCGCAACTGTCCAGTCTTTCTCCGGGCTGCCCATTACGATCTGCTGCACACGTTCACGAACGGGATCGTTGCGCCCCATCAGCAGAGGTCCGATGTGGCCACCCAGGCACAGACTCAGAAGAACCGCCTCCCCATAGAGCGCGCGTAATGCGTCCGGGGAGTTCGCATGGATAGAGGCCAACAATTGATCCCACGCCTGTGTGGTGTGCCTGTCCAGAGGGACGCATAGATCGGTCTTCAGTTCACCATGACGGCTCATGATCTGCTGGCTATATCGGGTACTGAAGTTACGCAATATCGAGACGGGAAAGGTGACTGCATCGGCGATGTAGTGACCGTGAAGCCCAGGGAAATTCGAGAAACCCAGCTCGCGTCCGGCCGGCATCAGAATCAGATGTTGCGGCCCGGCGCGCATCTCCCGATCATCCCATTGCAACAGCTTTTCCCCTTGTCGCACTCGACACAAGGTGGTCACGAACACCCGCACCCTTGGCAAGGTCAATGGCTGTCGCGCCCGTATGACACACGCATCGATAATGTTTTCCCGGTGCTGTATGCCGTCACAAGGGCGCATCGTTCTTAACGTCCGTAAGTTGAAGTAATGGTCGCTTTGGCAAGGGCGTTGGCATTGAGCATGTACCCAACCAACGCACCACTGGCCTCACTGTCGAGCGGTAGCTTATCTACTTTCAATGCCCATACGGTGAATTGATATCGATGGGGTTTATCCCCCACAGGTGGGCAAGCCCCGCCAAACCCCGGCCGGCCATAATCGGTGCGCCCTTGTACTGCGCCGGCAGGCAGGTTCGCTCCCACGCCTCTTGGCAAGCTATGGGTAGAAGTCGGCAGATTGACCACCGTCCAATGCCACCAACCGCTACCGGTCGGCGCATCGGGATCATAGACCGTGATCGCATAGCTTTTAGTACCTGCGGGAGCGTTTGCCCAGGAAAGCTCGGGAGAAGTGTTGCCACCTTCGCAACCGAAGCCTTGGAACACCTCGCGCTTGGTCAGCGGACGGTTGTCAGCAATATCCTGGCTGGTCAGTGAGAAGTCGGCGGCATATCCGCTGAATGCTACTGCCATGGAGAGTGCAGGCAGGACTGATCTGATGTTCATCGCGGCTCCATCTGAGTCTTAGAGTGAAGCTCGAGTCTAGGTTGAACAAAGAATGGCTACTGTGCCGAAATGCTCGATAAGAGTGCCGAAATGCTCTTTTTTGTTTGGGAAGCGATCCTCTGGCTTCCGTGGGCGATTTCGCCTCTAACCCACAGCTGTGCTCAACCTCAACGCTACCTGTTTCCCGCCGCGCAAACGCCAGTCGCCCTCGTCGCAGTGAGTTCCGCCCAGATACCGCGGCCATCGGTCGAAACTTCGTGTGTAAGTGGTACTACTCCCCTCCGCGCTTTTGGTAGCAGGCGCTTTTGTACAATTGACGCATCTGGTCAGCCCTCGTAACACTTCACGCCGCTCACAACAATAACAATGACTGCCGGGCGCCTAGATACGCCGATGAGACAAGGAGTTCTTATATGCTTGGTTACTATGCGCAATACAGCAAGGAATACATCACAACGCTGATGGTGGTGACCACCCTCTTGTTTGCCTTGCCCATCTTTTTCGCCCCGCTCCAATGGGCCCGGCTCATGCGCTGGAGCGTTCCCGAACACGAACATCTGGCTATCTATTTCGGCCGTTGCCTCGGTGCATTCATCCTTGTCGTTGAAGTAGCGATGTTGCGTTCGGCCACCACCGGCACCAGTTTCAGTTATGCCTTCGATATTCTTTTCGCGGTCTTCACGCTGATGTTTTTCGTGCATGTCTACGGCGCAATCAAAAAGATCCAGCCTATTACCGAAACACTCGAAATCGGTTTCTGGATGATCCTCTTCGCACTCAATATTCTGTTCTACCCTGCCACCAGTATCACGCTGTAGAACCCTCACCGGACCGCGGCGGGAAGTTCGCCAGTCGCCGTTCAACCCCATTGGAAGTCAGCATCGCCTGGCACCTTCGCGTCGGCGGCCCCGTGTCCGCCGAACGCTCCGCCATGGCTCTTCAGCGACGTGATGACCATTGTCAATGCCTGCGCCGATGACTTTCTGTTCTGCTCACTGCCTTGATGAGACATGACAACAGGACCTAGGATCGCAAAGGCAAGAACAGACATGATGAGGAGAATCAGCCCCATGAGCCCGAACCTTGCCGATCTTTATAGCGACTACATCGCCTGCCTGAATGCACAGGACTGGGAAAACCTGGGCCATTTTGTGCACCCGGATGTGGTTCACAACGCGAAACCATTAGGGTTGCACGGCTATCGAAGCATGCTGGAAGCGGATTATCGGGCCATTCCCGACTTGCGCTTTGCAATTGAATTCCTGGTGATCGACCCGCCGAAGTTGGCGGCTCGCCTGGCGTTCAATTGCACGCCGGTTGGGGAATTCCTGGGCCTGGCGGTGAATGGGACACGCATCTCCTTCGCCGAAAACGTCTTCTACGCGTTCGAGGACGGCAGGATCCGCGAGGTCTGGTCGGTCATCGATAAGGTAGCGATCGAAGCTCAGCTCCGATCAGCGTAGCGGATGCCTCAAGGCTGCAGATTATCCGCGGCCTACGTGCCGCAGGATAAAAGAAGCGAGCGTCCCCTCAGAAGCGCTCTCTCAACACAACTTTCCGTAGCAGCGCACTGGCAAATGGGCGCATTGAGCAATACCCTGCCCATACCGACCCAACGTTACGAGCTGAAACATGTCAGGGATTGCGATATTTGAAAGCCCACGTTGGCTGCGAGATCTTCTGCGCTTCTTGCCGCTGAAGAGCCAATTCGTCCTGTCAGGCAACATCCGGGACCTACAGGCCAGTGAAGTGGCCCCCGGTACGGTGACCGCACAGAGCTTCAACCAGACCCTTTGCAATGCATTGCTCGATGCTGGCTACGCCCAGGTTATCGCCTGGGATCCGGTGTCCGGTTTCCGGGCAGTCGGCAAACCCGGCTCCGATCCAGAGGCCGGCCTGACGTTACTTCAGGAACTTGGCCTGACCCCGGTGAACGGCGTCGCACCGGCAGGTATCGACCTGCTGGGCGCCACCCTGTCACGGCTGGTGAGTCGTGCTGGCGAACCGGTCGCGCTGATCATCGATTTCGCCTCGCGCCTGGCGGTCCGCAACGACGCCCTCAACGCGGCTGAACATCAGCTCTTCACCCAGGCCCTGGTGCAATCCCATCAGGCTCGCAGCCGTCCGGCCACAGAATTGCGCAAGCCTTTCTTCAATACGCTGCTGTGGTTGGTGGAAAAAGAAGGTGATCTACCCGACTGGCTACTGGTCGACAACCCGCGCCTGCGCCACATTCCTGTATCCAAGCCCGATCAACTGGCCCGCCGCGCACTGGCACCGGCGCTGCTCAAGGGGCTCAGTGGCAGCCAAGGCGCCAGCGAAGAGATCATGCATCAAGCTGTGGATGCCTTCGTACAGAACACCGAAGGCTTGCTGCTGCTCGATCTCAGTGCCATTGCTCAACTGGCGCGCGTCGAGGGTGTACCCATGCCACAGATTGCCGACGCGGTGCGCCGCTACAAGATCGGTGTCACCGAGGATCCGTGGCTGAAGATCGACCGTCAGCGTATCCGGCAGGCAGACGCCCTCGTCCACCAGCGGGTCAAAGGCCAGGAGCATGCAGTGACGCACATGCTCGATATCGTCAAACGGGCGATGACGGGCGTCGGCGCCAGTCGCAAGGGCAATCGTCCACGGGGTGTAGCCTTTCTCGCGGGGCCGACTGGCGTAGGCAAGACTGAACTCGCCAAAACCATCACCAGCCTGCTGTTCGGCGACGAAAGTGCATACATCCGCTTCGACATGTCCGAATTCAGCGCCGAGCATGCCGACCAACGCCTGATCGGCGCACCGCCCGGCTACGTCGGCTATGACGTCGGCGGTGAGCTGACCAATGCCATCCGCGAGAAGCCGTTCAGCGTGGTGTTATTCGATGAAATCGAAAAAGCCCATCCGCGGATCCTCGATAAATTCCTGCAGATTCTCGACGATGGCGTGCTGACTTCAGGCCGTGGTGACCGTGTGTACTTTTCGGAGGCCCTGATTGTGTTCACCTCCAACCTCGGGATCTATCGCCAGGGCGACAATGGCGAACGCGTCGCGAACGTCCTGCCGGGCGAAGCCTTCGAGCAGGTCCAGGACAAGGTGCATAGCGAGATCGACCGGTATTTCAAGCTAGTGCTCAACCGACCGGAAATCCTCAATCGAATCGGCGAGAACATCATTGTCTTCGACTTCATTCGTGAAGACGTTGCAATGCAGATCTTTGAACAGATGGTCAACGCCACCTTCAGCGATCTGCAGGGACAGAACCTGTTTATCGAATTAGCCCCCCAGGCACGCCAGGCATTGCATGGCCTCTGTCTGCAGGATCTGTCCAACGGTGGCCGAGGCATCCGCAATCAGTTGGAGGCACGCCTGCTCAATCCCCTGTCGCGGGCGCTATTTGATCAGGACGCTCAACCAGGCGAGCACTTCACCATCAACGAGTTGGACATCTCTGGGCTGAAGATGGAACGTCGCTGAACATGGACCTCAGTCTGTCGCGTGTACACTTTCCGGTCACCACCCTTGGCCCCGGGCGGCGCCTTGGTATCTGGTTCCAGGGCTGCAGCATCCGTTGTCCGGGCTGCATCTCTGCCGATACCTGGGGACCAGGACACCGACGCCTGTCCCTGGAGCAACTGCTTGAACAGATCACCCCCTGGCTGCACGAGGCAGACGGGATCACGATTTCCGGGGGAGAGCCGTTCGACCAGTTCGACGCCCTGCGGTCGCTGCTCGAAAGCCTGCGTCAACGCAGCGATCTCGACATTCTGGTCTACAGCGGCTACTCCCTGGAGCAACTCGATGAGCCGTTGTTTCAAGCCAATGGCCTGATAGACGCCTTGATCAGCGACCCCTATATCGAAGCACTCGGCCAGACCATGGCCTTGCGCGGCAGTGACAATCAACGCCTGAGCCTGCTCACGCCACTGGGCCGGGCACGCCTGGGCCGTTACGAACGTCAGTTGGAACCCGCCGACAAGGCGCTTGACCTGATGTTTGACGAAAGCGGCAGCGTCTGGATGGCCGGCATCCCACGACGTGGCGACTTATTGCGCTTACGCGACCTGCTGCATGAACAAGGCCATCATTTACAGATCAGCGCACACGCGTCGCGACGCCGCTGAGTGGAGCCCCCATGATACGTTTCTGCCCCAACTGCAAAACCGAGCGCGCTCTCCAGGAGATATTCTGCGAAGGGCTCATTCAGGAACAACCCTGCGGCTGGGACCTCGCCGGCGAACCCATTCGTGCCGCCGGTTGGCGGCCGCAAACCGTCTTCACTGAGGAAACCCTGCCGCAGGTAAGTCCGGCCCAGGAAACTGTCCCTGACCTGCTCTGCGAAAATGGTCACCCGATGGTCGATGGCGACCTGATGTGCCTTGAATGTGGCAGCTCACTTGCGCAAGCAACGCCCTGCGGCGCGCTGCCAGACAACAGCGAACCGGAAGGCATCACCCAGACCCTGATCGACGGCTGGCGCCTGATCCGCCAGATCAGCAGTACCGACGGCGTGCGTGAGCGATACGTCGCCGAGCACAATGAAACCGCGCAACGAGCAGTTCTGACGTTGTATCGACCCGGTGCCGAACCGGACCCGGCGATCTACGATGTAATTCGCCGACTGCCCCGCGAGCACGTGCCTGAAATCATCGCCACCGGCCGCTGGGATGACCGTGCCTACGAGGTCATTGAAGAACTCACCGGCGGAACCCTGGCAGAACTCGGCAGCGTAATCCGCGACAGCGACAGCGTGCACCATGTCGTCAAGGAACTGGGACAGGCGCTGCATGCTTTCAACGAAGCTGGCCTACGCCATCGGGACCTGCGCCCAACCAGCCTGCTGGTACGTTCCCGCGAACCCCTGGACCTGGTCATCAGCGGTTTCGGTTCGGCACGCCTGTCCGAGTTCGACCTGGACATCGTCTCGCCTCTGGAAACCAGTCGCTACATGGCGCCAGAAGCTATCGCAGGTGGCGTTGCGGCCGCCTCGGACTGGTGGAGCCTGGGCATGATTCTGCTCGAGCAACTGACCCAGGGCGCCTGCTTCGACGGCATCAATGCCAACGCTTTTCTTATTCACGTGCTGGCCAATGGCGTGCCGATCCCCGACGACCTCGACCCGCGTCTGAACCTGTTGCTGCGAGGGCTGCTGGCACGCGACCGTCATCAGCGCTGGCAATGGCAACAGGTCCAGGACTGGCTCAACGGCATTGCGATCGAGGCGCCGGCCTCCTCCGTCCAGCAAACGGACGAAGGTGAAGGTGCCACCCTACGGCTGGGAGAGCGTCGCTTCCACAAGCCCGGCGTATTCGCCCTGGCGGCGGCCCAGGCGGATAACTGGCAACAGGCCCTGGACCACTTGCTGCGCGGTGTGATCGTGACATGGGCCGAACAGGTCGGTCTCGCCCCTTCCCTGGTCGCCGGCTTACGACAGGTTGTCCAGCACGAAGGTATCGAGGACGACTTCCGTCTCATGCTGGCGTTGAGAATCCTCAACCCGGAAATCCCGTTGATCCATCGTGGCGACATCGTCACGCCAGGATGGCTGCTGGAGCATCCGTTGGAAGGCTATCGCTTGATCAGCGGGTCGGTCCCGGACCTGCTTGAGCAATTGCAGACCGACAACTGGCTATCGCGTCTCAAAACCCGCGCCGAAAACGTCCGTCAGCGTGCCCTGCACCAACACATCGAGTTGGTCGAAGAGCAACTGCGGATATTCCTGCTGTCGACCTCGCGCGCCAAGCTGGCCACACAGTGGCAGGAACGCCAACGGCTGTTCCCCGACACCGACCATCCGGGGTTGGCCTCACTGTCGGAACGCCGGGTGATCGCCGAAGAAGATCTGATTGTGCTGCTCAGCGCCGCGATCAGCCAGTTTCGTTCAGCGCCCTCGATCATAGAGAGCGCCGCCGAGCTGGCCAGGAACGCCGATGTCGGCTGGTTCGACGCCGAAGCGGCAACCCAGCTGCTGTTGCACTCTCGACTTGAGCTGTACCGGAGTGTCGATGAGCGTATCCAGGGCTTTGCCCGTTGTGGCGTGCCAGTCGTGGACGAGTGGGCCGAGCAGTTCCGCCTGGAACGACGTATGCCGTTGGCCCAGACACTGGTGCTGCTGGCTATACCGTCCAGTCACTGGCTGGAGCCACAGAAACAGCAGTATGTCTCACAGATCCTCGATTTCTTCGAAAAGAAGGTTGTGACCGCCGTGATGCGCGGGCCGCTGGTGCGCATGAGCATCGGCAAGACCACCGCACGGGTCGATCTCAACGAACTCAACAGCGAGCGCAGTCCGGCCGCGGCGCTGCTCGATCACCTGTTGCAACGTAATGCCCGGGCCGTGAATCTCGACCCGGAGAGTTTTCAGCTCAACGGCCAGCTGGAATCACGCCTGCATACCCTGTACCGGCAAAGCGCACTCTACAAACGCGACACCGGCATCGATGGCCTGTACCTGGGCTTCCCTTTCCTGCTCAACCGTGACCCTCGCGGCACCACGCGCACGCGAATCATCCCGCTGCTGCTGTGGCCAGTGAAGCTGCTGCTGGAGTTGGGTTCGCGTGGGCACGCCGCCTTGGCGTTCGACAGTGAACGTGAGGAAGTGCGGCTCAACCCCGCACTGGAAAGCGTACTCGGTGCCGAAACCTGCAAGCGCTGGCACAAGACCGCCGATGAGCTGCTGGGGCGCTCGTCCATTCGCGCAACGGATGTCATGGACGCCTTCGGGATGCTCGCCACCATTCGCTCACGCACCCTGGGCAATCTACCCGCCAGCACCGTGGAGATCGCGCCCTACCAGGATGAACTGGACTGCGCGGCCGTGCTGTTTCACGTGACCTTCATGGGGCAAGCCATCGGTGAAGATCTACGCCAACTGAAGACGCTTTCGCCTGCCGGCACCGGACTGGAAACCGCGTTGCGCCTCAAGGTCGCCGACGAATCCCCACGCGAGGCGCCGCCAGGCGAGCTGCAACGCTATTTCACCGTGGCCAGCGACCCCTCACAGGAAGCGGCCGTGATCCAGGCCCGGCAGAGCCCGGGACTGCTGGTCGAGGGGCCGCCCGGGACCGGCAAGAGCCAGACTATCGTCAACATGGTCGCCGATGCTATCGGCCGCCAGCGCAGCTTGCTTATCGTCTGTCAGAAGCATGCGGCGCTGGAGGTGGTGTACAAACGTCTGGTCGCCGAAGGCCTCGGTCAACGCATCGTCATGCTCAATGACGTCAACCGCGACCGCGAGCCCGTCATCCGCAGCATTCGTGAACAATTGGAAAGCCTGTTCACGGACGGCAGCCAGGCGCAGGGTTGGCAACGCCAGCGCGAACAGGTCGCGGCCCGCATCGAAGCCCTGGAGGGCGAGCTCGACCGCTTCCAACAGAGCCTGCATCGCCTTGATGACAATACCGGCCTCAGCTACCGCAGGCTGCTTGGCGAATTGATCGAACTGGAGTCCGGCCCAGCGCCGCTCGAGTTTCCGGCCTTGCGCCAACGCCTGGCATCCCTGGACCTCGCCAGCCTCACCCGCCTGGAAGAAAGCTGCGCGCCGCTGGTACGCCTGTGGTTGCCCGCACGCTACGAAGGCAGTCCATTGGCCCAGTTGCAGTCATTCGCCGCCGATCGGGCGACCTTGCAGGCCTTCACCGACAATCTGCACAGTTTCACCCAGGCCGAAAACAACCGTCAGGCCACGTTGCAGGCACACCCCGCCAGCTTCGAGATCGACGACCCCGCGCCGTACCGCGACTGGATGACGACCCATGTCGCGACCCTCCTCGGTCTGAAGCAAGAGCAACGTCTGCGTCTTGCGCGCTGGCTGCCGCTGTTCCGCAGCCGCGAAGAGGGCCAACTCCCACGGGGCGAGTCGATTCTCGCCGAACTGCAGCAACTGGATCAGCAACTCGGCCAACTGGATCAGGACCACTACGCCCCCACCTTGTCACCGGCACTCTGCCTGCTCGAAAACAAAGCCCTCAGGCATCTGGATCAGGACTGTACCAAGGTCATCGCCGCACGGTCCTGGTTGGCGAACATCAACCCGCTGCATCTGCTGCGGCGCAAGCGACTGCGCAACTTTCTTCAAGAGCAAGGGGAAAGTCTGGTTGTTGAAGCGCTGCCAACGCTGCAGGCAGCCATTCGCCTGGAAAGCCAGTGGCGACCTTTGCGCGCCGAGCTGAGTACCCTGCACCAGGCATTGGAACTGGAAACGGTGAACAGGCAAGCCTGCCTGGAATTGTCCAGTCTCGTGAAGAGCGACATCCGCCATCTGCTGGAAATCCAGGCACTGGCACTGGCCTTGGCACAATCGCCTCGCGCCCGACAGGCGGATGAAGCCGCCCTCGCCGGCGACAAACAGCACCTCGAGGCGCTGCTCAGCGATCTGGATGCTTCGCTGGTGCGCCATGGCGTTCGCCATTCCAGCCTCGAACAACTCAAGATACTCGGCGACTGGCTGGGTGATGAGCTGGTGCGACAACTGCAGCATGCCGTCGAACACAACCTGAGCAATCAACTGAGTCTTGATCGTCTGCATGAGGCGTTGTCCTACCTGGCCGCCTACCAGACATTCCGCGGGCGTGCCGGTCAGTTGACGACAGCCGACCTCGAGTTGCTCGCCCTGCTGCGCCAACGCCAGGAACAGTTGGACAACATTGCACCCGAGCAACTGGAAGCCGAAGTGCGACGCCTGCTCAACCGTGAAGCCCGGCTGGGTTGGAAACATCGCGTCGAGCAAGCCAATCCCGAACTCTTGTTCAGCCAGGACGAAGCCCGCGCCAAAGTCGCCAGCCTCGCGCAAGCCGATGCACAGATGCGGCTGCTCAATCGTGAGCTGCTGGCCAAAGGCATCAACCTCGATCACTTGGGCAATCGCAAGCAATGGGAGGATGTCACCCGCCTGACGGGCAAACGCTCGCGGCGCCTGCGCGAATTCATTGAACTGGGCAGTAACCTCGGCTTGATGAGCCTGCGTCCGGTATGGCTGATGAACCCGGACGTCGCCAGTCGTGTACTGCCACTCAAGGCCGGCCTGTTCGATACTGTCATCTATGACGAAGCCTCGCAGATGCCGGTTGAGTTCGCCCTGCCGACCTTATTCCGCGGTCAAGTCACTGTTGTCAGTGGCGATGAGAAGCAAATGCCCCCGACGGCATTCTTTTCCAGTCGCATCGAAAGCGACGAAGCCGAAGTGTTCGACGGCGACGAGCCTGACGAGGACGCGGATGAGGAACAGCGCGAAGCGTTCGAAGACACCTGGAACCGTCGTGAGATCAAGGACTGCCCTGACCTGCTGCAACTGGCGCGCAACGCCCTGCCCAGCACCACATTGCAGATCCACTACCGTTCGGCCTACCGTGAACTGATCGGCTTTTCCAACGCCTCCTTCTATGGCAATCGCCTGAACGTTCCGGTCCGTCATCCACAGGCAAGCATCCAACGGATCAAACCGCTGGAACTGATCCAGGTCGGTGGGCTGTATCAGAACCAGAGCAATGCCCAAGAAGCCGAGCGGGTCGTCGAGTACCTCAACGAGTTGTGGCAAAAACCTTACGACCAGCGCCCCTCGGTGGGTGTCGTCACCTTCAACCGCAAGCAGGCCGACCTCATCGAGGAGCACCTGGAGCAGCGTGCGGAGCAGGATGAGCTGTTCCGCACAGCCTACGCCCAGGAACGCGAGCGCAGCGAAGACGGCGAGGACATGTCGGTGTTCGTCAAGAACGTGGAAAACGTGCAGGGCGATGAACGCGACATCATCGTCTTCTCCTCCACCTTCGGCCGCAACAGCCAAGGCACCTTCCGCCGCAGCTTCGGCGTGCTCGGGCAGACCGGTGGCGAACGGCGCCTGAACGTGGCGGTGACCCGTGCGCGGCACAAGGTGGTGATGATCACATCGATGCCGATCGCCGATATCTCCGACATGCTCAACACCCACCGTGCCCCCGCCAGCCCGCGTGACTATCTGCAAGGCTATCTGGAATATGCCCGCGCGCTCTCCTCTGGCGAGTTCAGCAGCAGCGGCAAGTTGCTGGAGCGCCTGCAGACCGATCGCAGCAGCGTGCACCGCGAACAAGGTCCGCAACGTGATGGTTTTGTCAGGCTGGTCGGCGAATTCATTCATTCTCTGGGATGGCAAGCCGCTCCCGCCAGTGAAGGCGATGCTTTCGGCCTCGACTTCGCCATCGAGCATCCAGATACGGGTCTGTACGCCATTGGCATCGAGTGCGATGCGCCTTGCCACACTCTGCTCGAACGCGCCCGCGCCCGGGAAATCTGGCGCCCGTCCGTGCTGCATCGCGCCATTCCGCACATCCATCGCGTGTCATCGCAGGCCTGGTATCACAACGGCGACAGCGAGCGATCACGGCTGCGTGAAGCAATCGAAGACGCCATGAAGGTCGAGCAGCCACTGCAACCCAATCCTGTTCCAGTTGATACGGAAATCTGCCCATGAGTGGTCCCAAGGTCGTTCGCATTGTCACTCGCGAAGAAATCATCGCCATCTGTGAAGGCCACCTGCAACGCCTGGAGCGCGCCGTGGAGCGTTGGCAGACACAAGCCACAAGGCTTGGCGAACTCAGTGAGCAGGAGCGCATCGCCGCCACGGCGCGACACGCTCGCCTGCGCGCTCTGCTGGCAGAAGATCGATTGGCCGAATTGCAGAAGGCCGTGCCCTTGGAGATTGAGCACCTGCGCCGGGACCTGGAAGACCGCGAAGAACGCGCGATCATTCGTGCCGCCGAGCGACGCCAACGCGACCGACGCGTCCAGGAAAACGCCGCGACATTGCTTGACGCCTTGCACGCCAATCCCCAAAGCGCCGATCAAACCTTGCTGCAGTCCCTCTCACAATTGGCGAGCGGCGCCAATCGGGAAGATGCCGAACGTCTGCTGGCCGAAGGTTTCACCCACTTGACCAAGGCCACCGAGAAGCCAGTGCTGAGCGATACCCAACGCGCCCTGGCGCAGCAGCTCAAGGTTGCCGAACCCGAGCTTTCCCTGCGCGATTGGATAACGGCACAGGAACCGGAAGCCACGCGAGACATACGTCTGCTGCGCATCGATCGCCACATCGTGGAACTGCAACTGCTGCAAGGCGCAGAGCGTGCCGCACCGTTCCTTCTGGCACTGGAAAGAGCTGAAACGGAAGTCGACGCCAAACGGCGCAATCTGTTGCTCGACAGCTTGGTACTCGACCTCGGCACCTCCACTCGAAACTTCCAACGCCAGCGCGAGTGCCTCGAACAGCTGGAGGACCTGGCCAGCGAAATCGAAACCTGCATGGGCACCGAACACGCAACCTTACTGAGTCAGATTGGCGCCTGCACGACCGATAGCGAGCTCTCGGTGATGGCTGGGCTGATCGAGCAGTGTAAAACGCATATCGCAACCCACTTGCAGACTCAAGCCGCCCTTGCCCGCCGCGAAGCCGTGCTCGGCGGCTTGGCCAGCCTCGGCTACGAGGTACGCGAAGGCATGGCAACCGCCTGGGCAGAAACCGGCAAGGTCGTGCTGCGCAAAACCGCGACGCCCGGTTATGGCGTTGAAGTGGGTGGCAAAGCCGACAACGGCCGCCTGCAAGTTCGCGCGGTCGCTCTCAGCAACGACCGCGACAAGACGCGGGATCGCGACGTTGAAACCATCTGGTGCGGCGAATTCCAGCGGTTACAAGCCTTATTGCAAGATAAGGGCTGCGAGTTGCTGATCGAGCGGGCACTTTCGGTGGGTGAAGTACCGCTTAAAGAAACGAGCGTTTCCGCGCCGGGCGTAGAGGCAATCGCTGCTCAGCAAAAGACTCTTCATCAATGAACCGCTAACGACCCCGCCGCAAGCCAAGCGATCATTCCCTGGTCCGTCATCGAGCGCTCGATCGCAATGCACAGCCTTGGACATACCGCCAGGGTGATCGCCATGATGGTCGCGATCAGCCAGCGCTACTCGTCGGCACTCTTCATATGAAAAATCGTGTACGGCAGGATCAGCGTATCGGCGACGAAACTGAACGGCAGGTCAATGACTGCAAACGGAGTCAGGGCACTCATGGCCCCAGCGTGGTCGTCAGCCGCGCCTTTGATGATCTCCAGATCGACAGTAACGCCGCAGTAAGGATGGAGGCCACACATGTGCCCGTAACTGGAGCTTTCGTTGACAGTCGCGCACCCTGTCAGCAGCGCCATGGTCAAAACCGTTAGCATGAGCCGCATGATGTACCCTCACCCTGGAAGGGCAAGACTGTAGCACTGAAACCGGCCCACCTCTCATTGTTGCTACGGAAGATTTTGCAGCGCGTCTTCTACAGCGCGGGACGTTGCGACTTGTCCCACTCCTCGCCGTGGCCGTCCTCTGCGAATGGGTAATCACTCCAGCATGGATCAACCGAAATCGCCACCTGCAAAGGCCTGCAGACTTGCTAAACAGATGAATATCGTTGATGGCGAGAACGATTGATCAAAAACGCGAGGGCCCACGCTTCACCCTACAAATCTCAGGCACAAAAAAAAGCCACTCATCTGAGTGGCTTTTTTTTCTGAATCCTGGAGCGGGAAACGAGACTCGCATCCGGTTTCCGACCCATTGAAATCCAAGGGTTTCTTTTGTTGCTGAAGCAAGAAAAGACTCAGTTCCGGACTTGTTTTCGGGGTGCTACAAGAGCGAAAACAGCGGCAAATCCATGCAAGGTTTTTGGATGCTGCCCAAGCCAATAGGATGAACGATCATCAAGCTGGCATTGTAATTTCCATAGGATCAACGCGGCATGAACTCCCCGAATAGATGTCAGCCGATCAATCAACCTTGCACCACCTTTTCGAATCTGATGCGGAGATCCCATGTCCTTCGTTCCCGCCTTTACCGATTTTCTACTGACTCATCTGCAGCAGGAAGAACGCAAACGTATCCTCAACACTTGAGGGTTAGCCTAGGTCCGCCACCCATCCATCTATACGCGTAATCTGTAGTTAGCCGGTAAGACTCAAGGACAAAAGGGTCAGCAGAAGTGTAACCTCGGCTTCCTGAACTGTTATACAGCTTGAGCTTACCCCGATGCTCCAGAAACACCTCATCCGCCGGCTCGACCTCATCACCCTCCAGCTGTTCGTCAGCGTGCATCAGGAGGGTACGCTGACCCGAGCAGCGGAGTTGGAGATGATCGCGCTTTCGGCGGCGAGCAAGCGTATGAACGACATGGAACAGGCCCTTGGAATAGAGCTGTTCGAGCGCAACGCCAAGGGCATGGAGCTGACGGCCGCAGGCGAAACCCTGCTTTATTACGCCAAGCGGATTCTGACCGATGTCGAAAAGATCAGTATCGATGTTGGCGAGCACCTGCACGGGGTGCGTGGCTATGTCCGTATGCTCGCCAATATCTCCGCCATCATCGAGTTCTTGCCGGAGGACTTACAGGCATTCATTGCCGATCACGGGCAAGTGAAGATCAATCTGGAAGAGCGCCCCAGTGCCGGGGTGGTGAAGGGTATTCTGGATGGGGTGGCCGACATCGGGATCTGCTCTGCGGATACAGAAATCAAAGGGCTTCACGCGGTACCGTACCGCCAGGATGAGTTGGTCGTGGTCATGCGCCCGGAACACCGTCTGGCCGCAAGAGAACGGATCGCCTTCGCCGAGACGCTCGACTTCGATCACGTCGGCCTGCACGCCGACAGCTTCATCAATCTGCGCACCCACGCGGCCGCACGCAGTTGCGGAAAAGCGCTGCGGCTTCGCATCCATGTGCCGGGGTTCGACGCGGTGTGCCGGATGGTCCAGGCTGACCTGGGCATCGGAGTACTGCCGCGCAAGGCTTTCGAGCTTATTGGCCGGTCGTTGGGCTTGAAGGCGGCGGCACTGGAAGATGATTGGGCCATTCGCAGCATGCTGCTGGTGATCCGGAACGAGGACGCAATTTCGCCGGTTAGCAAGTTGTTGTACAGGCATCTTCAAGGGCTCTGAATCGCGGTCTTCGTATTTCGCGAAGACTCGTTCCAAATTTACGGTTGGTAGCGAGTGGTTGGCCTCTCTTAGGCTTGGATCAAATTCCAAGAACACGAGGCTACATCCCCATGACTGCCCTTAACGGCCTTCGCGTCATTGAAATCGGTACGTTAATCGCCGCTCCGTTTGCAGCACGCCTACTCGGTGAGTTTGGTGCGGAGGTGATCAAGATCGAGTCGATGGGTCATGGTGACCCCCTACGCAAGTGGCGAAAGATGCACGAAGGCACGTCGCTGTGGTGGTACTTGCAATCGCGAAACAAGAAGTCCCTTGCGCTCAATCTGAAAGCCCCTGAGGGCATCGACATCGTCAAGCAATTGGTCGAAAGCGCCGATGTGCTTATCGAAAACCTTCGCCCTGGGGCGCTGGAAAAGCTGGGATTGGGCTGGGATGTACTGCATGCACTGAACCCCAGGCTCACGCTGGTACGCATTTCCGGTTATGGCCAAACGGGCCCCTACCGCGACCGACCGGGCTTCGGTGCCATTGGCGAGGCGATGGGAGGTATTCGCTACACCACCGGTACGCCTGGCATCCCACCGGCGCGGGTCGGGGTGAGCCTCGGTGATTCGCTCGCTTCGTTGCATGCGGTGATCGGGGCGCTGATGTCGGTGCTTCGGGTCAAGACAGGCCAGGGTGACGGGCAGGTTGTGGACGTATCGCTGGTCGAAAGTGTGTTCAACGTCATGGAAAGCCTGGTACCGGAGTACGCCATGATGGGGCACGTTCGTGAGCGTACGGGCGGCTCCTTGCCGGGCATCGCACCCTCCAATACCTACCCAACAGCCGACAATGCCTACGTGGTGATCGCCGGCAACAGCGACCCGATCTTCAAGCGCTTGATGACGGCCATCGGTCGGGCTGACCTTGCCGCACGTGACGACCTGGCGCAGAACGACGGCCGCGCGCTTCAAAGTGAAATGCTCGATGCGGCGATCGCAGCTTGGACCACGAGCCACCCGATCGAGCACGTGTTGAGGGTTCTTGAACAGGCTGAAGTTCCTGCTGGCCGCATCTACTCGGTGGCGGACATCGTTGCCGATCCCCATTATCAAGCTCGCGACATGATTCTCGATGCAACCTTGCCCGACGGTGCCGAGGTGATGATGCCCGGCATTGTACCGAAGCTCTCACAAACCCCTGGTCAGGTGAACTGGCAAGGTCCTGCACTAGGACAGCACACCGAGGGCGTTCTCGGCGAGCTGGGTTTCAGCGATTCGCAGATCCAGCGCTTCAAGGCTGAAGGAGTCGTGCAGTGATCACTGACTATTCACAGCGTCTAGTCGTGCAGGAAGTGTCCCCTCGCGATGGCCTGCAGATCGAGCCGGTGTGGGTCGAGACGGTGGACAAGATTGCCTTGATTGACGCGTTGTCGCTGGCCGGCTTCTCGCGTATCGAAGCGGGTTCGTTCGTGTCGCCCAAGGCAATTCCCGCCCTGCGAGACGGCGAAGCGGTCTTTTCCGGCATCCAGCGGCAGCCGGGAGTCATCTATACCGCTCTGGTGCCGAATCTCAAGGGTGCCCAGCGGGCAATCCAGGCGGGGGCTGATGAGATCAACATGGTGATGTCCGCCAGTCAGACACATAACCGAGCGAACATGCGCATGAGCTGTGAGCAGTCGCTTGCCGCATTCGTCGACATTGTGCAATCGGCCCAAGAAACTTCCCTCCTGCTTAACGCGACCGTCGCCACCGCTTTTGGCTGCCCGTTCGAGGGGGTCATCGACGAAGACCGGGTCTTGGACATCGTCGAGACGTACATGGACCTTGGCGTTACCGGCATCACCCTCGCGGATACCACGGGCATGGCCAATCCTCGCCAGGTCCATCGGATTGTCCGGCGCGTGCTCACTCGGGTTGCTCCATCTGCGCTGACCCTGCACTTCCACAACACCCGCGGCCTGGGGCTTTGCAATGTCCTGGCGGCTTATGAGGCCGGTGCCCGCCGTTTCGATGCCTCGCTGAGTGGTCTGGGCGGCTGTCCCTTTGCCCCCGGAGCATCCGGCAACATTTGCACCGAAGACCTGGTGAACCTGTGTCATGAGATGGGTATCGAGACGGGCATCGATTTGCCCCTCCTGCTGGACCAGTCACGCAAGCTTCCCGCACTACTCGGGCATGAGTTGCCTGGCCAACTGGTCAAGGCCGGTCGCAATTGCGATCTCCATCCGACGCCTGCCGGATTGACCCTCTGAAGATTCGCCAGCGCAAGCGATGGACTTGCGCGAAGTTCCTGGTCGTTGTCCAGACTACAAAAACAATCGGGCTCCAAAACGGAAGCCTATCTGGAGATTGAAATGAGTGTATCCGCAACCTCTGCCGGCAGCCTCGGCGACGATGTCAATGCTGAAAAATCGGTCGTGCGCAAAGTCGCCTGGCGGATCATGCCCCTGATCATGATCTGCTACCTGTTCGCTTTTTTTGATCGTATCAACATCAGCTTCGCCAAGTTTCAACTGCAGGCCGACCTGTCCTTGAGCGACACGGCTTACGGTTTGGGCGCCGGGCTGTTTGTGGTGGGTTACGTGCTGTTCGAAGTGCCAAGCAACATGATGCTCTATAAGGTCGGTGCACGACGCTGGATCGCACGGATCATGATGTCCTGGGGCGTCGCCACTGCCTTGATGGTCTTCGTTACGTCCGAATGGCAGTTCTATGTCTTGCGATTCGTGATTGGCGCCATGGAAGCAGGATTCGCACCTGGCGTGCTTTACTACCTTACTCTGTGGTTCCCCCAGAGCTACCGTGGGCGCATCACCTCCACACTCTTCCTGGCCTCTGCCTTCGCGGGCCTGATCGGTGCTCCAGTGTCCGGTCTGGTGCTCGGACATATGGATGGTGTCCTCGCCTTACGTGGCTGGCATTGGCTGTTCCTGCTGGGAGGCGTTCCCTGTGTCCTATTGGGCTTGATCGTGCTGCGGACGCTCAAGGACCGTGTGCAGGATGCGGCGTGGCTGACGACTGAAGAAAAGGCGCTGCTGGCCCGGCATATTTCCAGCCACGAAGCCAACAAGCATGGCTCGCTGTTGGCGGCGATCAAGCTTCCCGGCTTCCTCATGCTCGGCATGATCTACTTTTTGATCCAGGTGGCTTCCTATGGACTGAACTTCTGGGCGCCTCAACTGATTCGCAGTGCCGGCACCCAAAGTCCTGTCATCATTGGTTTGTTGACCGCTGTGCCCTACATCTGCGGTGCGATCAGCATGGTGGTCATCGGTCGACTTTCTGATGCCAGTGGGGAGCGACGCAAGTTCGTGTGCGGCTTGGTCGTGCTGGGTGCGGTCGGCTTCTTCAGCGCCGGCATCTTCGCACAACACACGATCTTTTTGATCGGCGCCCTGGCGCTGCTGGGCGCAGGCATTATCGCTTCGATCCCGGCCTTTTGGGCGTTGCCGCCCAAATTGCTGGCGGGGGCCGGGGCCGGGGCCGCAGGTGGGATCGCCCTGATCAATACCATGGGTCAGTTCGGTGGCATTGTCAGCCCAGTCATGGTGGGTCACATCAAGGATTTAACCGGTAGCACCACCCCAGCACTCTATGTGATTGGCTGCACCAGTCTACTGGCAGCAGCCCTGCTGTATTGGGCTTTACCGGAACGCCTAAGAACCAAGGATCAAACTCGGCAGTGAAATACTGTTTGCCAGGGTCGCCCATGTTGTACGCGGCCCTGAAGTCGTGCCACCGTTTCTGCCAGAAAAGCTTGTGCCTTCTTACCGAGCTGCGTGGTCAAGCCAAAGTTCTGATTGCAGCTCGAACCATTCGCCCCCCCCTCCAGGACACCCTGGATTTGCAACTGCGACTGATCAAAAACGCTCAGAACGATGTTTCAGCACGTAAATTACAGGCAAAAAAAAGCCACTCATCTGAGTGGCTTTTTTTTGAATCCTGAAGCGGGAAACGAGACTCGCATCTGGCGTCCGACTTATTGAAATCTAAAGGGTTTCCTTTCTTGCCGGAGCAGAAAAAGACTCAATCTTGGACTTCTTCCCGAAGGGGTATCAAGGACCAAAAGAAGGGTGGCTTCGGGACGATGCGATTTGATTCATCCCATAGCCAGTTTCACGGCAGCAACCTCCCAACACCTGAGCACGTACTAGCGAAGTGAAAACTTTCCAGCACCTGCCAAAAGAGAGACGATTCGCACGTAGCGCAGTTGGACACCACTCCCCCTGCGGGGGCGTCTCCCCCTGTTAATCGCTGCTAGCTGTCGGATTGCGAGCCATGACAATCCACGCCGCGCCGTTGATTATCACCGAGCGCTCACCGGGGCAGTCCGCGAAGGCGGTACGAACCGCTGCCCAGGCGTGGGCCCGGATGTCGTCGGGCTGATCGGCGAGCACAAGCGATAGCGGGCCGCTCTCGAGTGCTATTTTTACCGCGTCGTCGATTGCCGCGTCCCGCGTCTCACCCTCGCCGAATGAAATGGAAGCATCGAAGGGCTCAATGGCGATATCGGTAAAGCCGGCCGCCGTTAGGATGCGCGTCACGCGTCCCCGGTCGCCGAACGAGAACGGGCCGGGCGCTTCGAGACCGGGCGGCGCGGGTAGCGGGACGATGTCCTTGATCGCGCCCATCGGCAGGCGCACCCAATCGTTCTCGCCCACACCGCGCCAGCAGACGAAAGCGACCCGCCCGCCCGGCCGGAGCGCGTGTCGCATATGGGTGAAGGCCCCTGTCGGATCGTCGAAGAACATGACTCCGAAGCGCGAGAACAAAAGGTCGAACGCGCCCTCGGGCAAAACGGCATTGCTAGCGTCGGCCACACGGAACAGAGCCGACGTATCCTGTGGCGCAAGCGCACGTGCACGGTCGATCAGCGGTTCGGAGATGTCCACGCCCAGAACATAGCCGCCCGCGCCTACGCGAGCGGCCAGAGCCAGGCTCGACGCGCCCGCACCGCAACCGACGTCCAAAACGCGTTCGCCCGTGGCGGGCGCGGCCGCTTCGATCGCAGCCTCGCCGAACACCGCCATCATGGCGTCGAGCCGAGCCTGGTTGGCGACCCAGGACTCCCCGCTTTGGCCATTCCAGTCGGCGACCTGATGGGCATTTTGCTCTGTCATGACATCTCCTCGTTTTGATTCGTTCTTAACTAGCAATCCTTTGAACGAGGCAAGGGAAAGCTGGGCCGATGCCAAGGCGCGCATCGTCTCGACCAAACCCACCTCTACAATAGCGGCGTCCAAACCAGAGGGCGCATCAATCTGAACCGGTCTAAGACGCCGCTCCACCAAGCGTAGGCGTCTCCTTGTTAATCCCTGTCAGCTTGCAGGACAGCGTGCCATGACGCCCCCAGGTCGACCGGTCCTTCATATCAAAGTCGCCATTTCCGGAGTCAGGCCGTGCAAAAGCCAGGGACGGCGACCTTCTGGAACAGGTGCGGACTGGCCACGACGGACGAAGGGTATGCTGAAAGTCTCGCGACGAATTCGGCCTGGGAAAAGCCGGCGCGAACCGCCTCGGTGGACTCCCACACCACATAATTCAGGTAAGTCGGGCTATCGCCGATCGCTCGATGCAGTTGCATGGAAATGAAGCCTGGTTGGTTCGTTATGATCTCGCCAGCCGCCTTGAAAGCATCCAGGAAGCCCGCTTCGTCAGCGAGATCGACCGTAAATAGGTTGATGAGCACGACAGGCCCGGCCGAGATACCGAGTTGGCGGTCAAACGGAAATTTCTCGTCTAGGGGTTTGAATGGTTTTGCTGCGGGCATGGTGGCGCTCCTGTCTATTGTGAAATTGAACCAGGGTGATCGATGCTGCCTGCTCTCAAACCAGCATCGACTGCTGGGCAAAGATACCCGCCATTGCACCTTGCCATGATGCCGTCGTGACTGAGGGCAGCCCGGGGGTGGCGAGGTCGCCGGCGGCATAGATGCCGGGCATGCTGGTTTCGCGGCGCTCGTCGACCTTGAGGACGATGCCGAGGGGCGTATCGACCGTGGCGAGTCCCAATGAGTCATGCAGGCTTGCGGACGGCTTGGTGGGCGGATGCGCGAACAGAATGTCGACTGCGACATCGGGGCCAGTATCGAGCTTGACGGTGGCGCTATGGTCCCCGTGACGGGCGATCCCGGTGATCCGACCATCAACGACAGGTATGTTGCGGTGGGCCAGATCGGCCCGGATATCGGGTGCAATGTCGTGACCATCGGCGAAGACCGTCAACCTGTCGGTCCAATGCTGAAACAGCTTGACCTGAATGTGCGACTGCGGGCGGAACCAGACGAGGCCCCAATGCTGGTCGGCGACTTCGAAGCCATCGCAATAGGGGCACGGGATGATGGATGTGCCCCAGCCTTCGGCAAAGCCCGGAACAGCAGGCATCTGGTCGGCGACGCCATAGCTCAGGATCAAGCGTCGTGCGCCAAGGCTTTCGCCATCGCCAGTGAGGACGGAGAAATTGTCGAGGGTACCGGAGATGCTGTCGGCGCGGGCATTGACCAGCTTGATCGCGGGATAACGCGCCAGTTGCTGCCGCGCCTCGGCCAGGATGTCCGATGGAGGCTTGTGATCGTGGCCAAGCACGCCATGCGAGCGGCCGGCGAAGCGATTGCGTGGCAGGCCGGTATCGAGAACGGTGACCTTGCGGCGGGCACGGCCGAGCTGAAGGGCGGCGGCGAGGCCGGCAAAGCTGCCGCCGATGATGATGACGTCATTCATGGTGAAAGGCTCCGTGTTGTGGATGGAGGGCGTGCGGACTCGTCTAGCGATGGGCTTGCCGTATAAGATACTTTGAAGTACTGTAATCCAAGATTTAGGATACTGTAAAGTACTGGAATTTTTTATGACCGAAAACAGCCAAGGCCGACGCGGCCGGCCCGCCAACGAGGCGCTTGGCCAAACGATAGTCAACGCCGCGGGCGAACTTTTTGTGGAATTGGGTTTTCAAGCGACGACAATGGACAAGGTCGCCCAGCGGGCGAAGATATCCAAGCTAAGCATCTATAGGCACTTCGAGAACAAGGAGGCGCTATTCAGTGCGGCCATTGCGGCCCACTGCCATCAATTTGCACCGCAGGCCCTTATTGAGGGAGTCGGCGGTTCGGCGGCAGATCAGCTCATGGCAGTGGGAACCTCCCTGCTTCGCACGCTGTTAAGCCCGGACGTGCGCAGTGTCGAAGCCATGATCATGGCCGACAAAACCAATCAAAAGTCGTTAAGCAAGCGCCAATATGAAGCTGGCCCCGCTTATGTCATCGCTCAGATCGAGGCCCTGTTGCGCCAGTTGCATGCGAAGGCGGTTCTGAACGTGCCCGATCCTCTGGGGTCCGCCCGCTTGTTCGCCGCGCTTTTCAAAGGATCCGATCTATTGACGATCGCCCGCTTCGATGAGGCGAGAGCAACGGATGACAATGAAGTCGAATCCTATTGCCGGTCGGCCGTTGCCATGTTCATCGCCGCGCACGGCGGCAACGCTCATGGGGGTGGATAAGCATTTGATTTCTACGTGCAGCTTGGCCCGGGCCGTCGTCCAGGCGCTTCGTCATATTGGAAAGACGGACGCGGCCGAGCTTGCACAGATCGCCGCAGCGCTGCCTTTCAAGGGATGGCCACAGTGCGAAAACCAATGTGATTCGTGCCCATAGTGCGATCCTGAGCATGCCGCGCACTGGGCCGATAGCGCTTGCAATAAGCAGGTGAGCACAGGAACGAGCCGCCCTTGATTGTGCCCAACATGGTCGTGCGAGCCTGGGTAGCGAGCGCGTCTTCCAGATCGACATCGGGATGCGGCTGCTCCTCAAGCGAGTGGTAAGGCGTCCAGTCGTCGGACACCCACTCCCAGACATTCCCCACCATGTCATAAAGGTGAAAAGCGTTCTCGGCGAAACAACCCACCGGCGCCGTTGCCACGAAACCGTCACCTGCGGTGTTTTGAAACGGAAATACCCCAGTCCAGGTGTTAGCCATATCTCTGCCGTTCAGGTGTAACGTCTTGCCCCAGGGGTAGGTCGTGCTGCTGCCGCCTTTGGCCGCATATTCGAACTGCGCCTCGCCGGGTAAGCTCCTGTGCGCCCAGCGAGCGTAGGCCAGTGCATCCTCGTAGGCGATCTGCACCACCGGATGGTTGTCCATGTTGACGATGGAGCTACCCGGACCTGTGGGGTGTTGCCAATCAGCCCCTTCCACGTAACGCCACCATTGCATATTCGCGATATCGAGCTGCCGGGGCATCTCGAACACCGTGGACCCAGGGCGATACATCGCGGGCGGCAGGCCGGGATAGGCCGCCGGATCGAGCCCTCGCTCGGCGAGTGTCTTGTATCCGGTGGCAGTGGTGAAGGCGCGAAATTGGGCATTGGTCACTTCATGCCGATCGATCCAAAAGCCATCGACTGTCGCTTCCCGGGCCTTGCCCTCTTCGGGATAGTGCGTATTGGAGCCCATGACGAAACTGCCGCCGGGAACCCAGACCTGCTCTGTCGCGCCCCCATTGGGTGGGAGGCCGGAGTACTGCTTGCAGGCCGATACGTCGCCCAGAGGGGGGGATGCAGGCTCAGCGTGTACGGCAGTGCATGCCAGCAGTGCGCTGATCAGTGCCCATGGCGCAAAAACATTCATTGTGATTACTCATCGAGGCAGCCTCCCGGGTCAGCGGGAGGCCTGTGGCTCAATAGTCGCGGCGCGGGTACGTGGTGTCCCGACCAGTGCTGATGACGTTGTTCTGCTGGACGTACTGGGCCCACTCCGCCAGTAACTCGTTCAACTTGCCGGGGTTCTTGCCAGACAAGTCGTGCAGTTCGCCGCGGTCGGTCTTCAGGTCATACAGCGCCCAGGCCCCTTTGCCATCGGTATAGCTGTAGACAATTTTCCAGTCGCCCTTGCGAATGGCGCTGCGCCCCATCAGCTCGATACCCAGCGTGTAATCCTTATTGTGCACGGTACTCGCCTTGCCCTTGAGCATGGGCAACAGGCTCATGCCTTTCATGGGCTCAATGGTCTTGCCATGGTATTCGACGCCGGGATGCTTGACGCCAGCGGCGTCGAGAATGGTCGGCATAATGTCCATGGCAGTCACGACGGCATCACTGCGTTGCAAATCGACATGTGAAGGGAAGCGAATAAAGGACGCCGAGCGCACGCCGCCTTCATTGGTATAGGCCTTGAACATCCTGAACGGCTGGGCGCTAACCTGCCCCCAAGCGGGGCCTTGATAGGCAAAGGAGTTGGGCCGACCGATGTTGTCCAGAGAAACATCGAAGTGCTGTGGAATCCACTTGTCATTCTCGACATCCTGGCTCCAGTCATTGCCTTCCGGGCCGTTATCTGACAGAAAAATGATCAGTGTTTGGTCGTACACTCCCTTGTCCTTGAGATGCGTGATGAGCCTGCCCACTTCATGGTCGAAAGCGTCGACCATAGCCGCATAGGCTTCCATGGTACGCGCGGAATACGCTTTCTCGTCGCCACTCAGGCTGGTCCAGGGCTTGACGCCCTTGGGCATGGGCACCGGCGTCGCCTCAGCGTCTACAAGGCCTAGCACTTTCATTTTTTCGATGCGTTTCGCAGCCGTTAGGTCATAGCCTTGATCGTAGCGTCCGCGATACTTCTTGAGATAGTCGTCCGGAGCCTGCAGTGGGAGATGCGCCGCAGTGTAGGCCGCGTACGCGAAGAACGGTTTGGCGTCGCTCAGGTTGGAATCGACGTACTCCATAAGCTTGTCGGTGTAGGCGCTCGAGGAATAGAAATCCGTCGCCAACTCGACCTTGGCATCGTTCTCACGGTACACAGGCTCAGGCGCATCGGAAGCAACCTGCATGGGTGAAGCCTGCTTGAAATTCGCCGCGCCGCCGCCCATCAGGGCATAAGATTTTTCAAAACCGCGCTGTTGCGGCCGTCGGCCATCGGCGCCGCCCAGGTGCCACTTGCCAACCATATAGGTATGGTAACCGGCGTCTTTCAATAGCTCGGGCAAGGCTGCGACCCGATCGTTCAAGTACCCTTCGTATCCTGGCTTGTCGATCTGTTCCGGAGTCAGGTGCGGGGTGATCATCTCCGCCATGTTACCGATACCGGCCAAGTGATTGTCGGTGCCTGACATCAACATCGAGCGGGTAGGTGAACAGGTTGGCGCCACATATAGAGACTCGAGTTGAGTGCTGTGCTTGATCAGCTCATCGAGATTGGGTGTGTCGATTTCCCCTCCAAACGCACCCAGATCAGAATAGCCCAGGTCGTCGGCAACGATCAGCAATACATTGGGCTTTTGCGTGGCCGCATACGCAGGCGTGATCAGGCACGCCGCCGCGGCGAGGGAACCACAGGCCAGCCAGGTTAAGTTACGTTTCATGATGCGCCTCCCGTTCTCGAGCAATCTTAGAAGTGAAAAGCCACGACCAGTTGGCTGTACAGATTCACGTTGTCATTACCTAGCTGTGAGCCTCCTTGCTCGGCGCTCTTTTTCGGCTTGTACAGACCTACCAGCGGACTGATGACCCAATGCTCGTCCACCTCCCAATCGAGGTAGGCGTCGACCTCTTCGGCATCCAGATCGCCCTGGCGTTTATCGAGTGTTCGAAAAGAATATGCCACCGCACCGACGGTCAAGCGATCAGACGGGTGCAGATCCAGGCGGGCCATATGGATGCCAGCATTGCGCTGAAAAGGTCCGGAATAGTTGGCGGCAACTTCGCCTTGGAACCAGGTTCCGTATCCCCGACTGTAACCGCTGAAGAGGGGGTCATAGTCTTCCGAATAGCGGGTATAGCGGTATCCCACTCGAGGGGACCACGGCACATCGGAAAAGGTCCAGCCTGCTTCGGCATACCACGCGTGCTCTTGCCCTTGAGCCTTGTCTTCATGGGCGTACTCGAACGATAAAAACAAGTCCTTCACCCCCAGGTCGCCCTGCCCCCGCACACTCGTGACTTCCAGACCATCGCGTTGGCGACTGAAGGCATTGGCCAGGCGCTCATCGACGCCCAGTCCCTTGATGTAGGTCAAGCCAAGAGTTGCGTGCTCGTCGCCGTGCTCGAGCACGGCGATCCCCAGTTCGGGCTTGGCCTTGATTTCGTTGTCGGATTTAAGCCAGATCAGATCCCCGCGCCATTCGCCCTGGGCTCCCAAATGCAGTTTGGCGGTCTGGTGAAAGGCGTTACGAGGGGTCAAATAGTAAGCACCGCCCCGGTCGAATTTCCCGTTGGCCACGTTGTTGCCCACACTCAAACCGTCGCCATTAATGATAAAACCATCGCCGACCTGAATTTTCTGGCTGCCAGCGGAAATGTCGACGAAGTCCTTGCCCAACCCCTCAAGCCAATCCCCCGAGCGCCAGCCCAGGTAAGCATGGTCGAAAGAGACTCGTCGCTCGGAACCATCCGTATATCCGGCGGCATCACCGCCGTCCCAGGTACCGCTGCCCACCAGCGTGGTTCCCCCATACAGGGAGCTGTTCAAAAACGCAGGAAAACGCGTCGTGCCTTTCAGGCCTGCGCGTATAAAGCCCTCTTGCCAGCCCGCAGCGCCGGAGGCGATAGGCCCACCCTGGTTATAGGACTCACTGCTGTGAAAAGCGCCATACATGGCTTGAACCGTAAAATCGAGCTTCGATTCATCGTCCGTATAAAGCGTGGTGGCCCATGCACCGTGATCGAACGCGACCAGCACCAGTCCCAAGGATGCCTTGGCCCAGGCTGGGCTACGTAAAACGATACGGTCGAAAGGACGACCCGGCTTTTTGTCGCTAAGAGCAACGCCATCTGCAAGAGACATTCTTTTCACCTGGATTAGAATTATTTTGGCAGGGAACAAGGTGGACAATCTTGAAATTGACTTCTTATTGGGTGTCGCGAACAAGCCAGGCAAGCATAGGGACGGGGGGAAACCGACGTCTTGTTCCACCGTGCCACGGGATTGACTGTCACTGACGAGCCCCTTACCGAATAGGGGGGCGATGCCTACAAAAACAACAAAAGGTGCTTCTTCGCACGACACTGACTGGTCAACTACCAGGAAGTCGAAGGTCTGATCCTGAGTCTGGGTCGCCTGGAAAAACAGAACCTGCGCGATTGCCTCAGCAACGAAGAGATAAGTTACGCCGGCGCGCAAAGTAGCCATCTGGCTCTGCCCGATGGCACCTACGACAACCCGCAGACTGGATGCTGGGCTCGCGAGACGTAGTGCCTAACGGATCCGCGACGGCTAAAGCCCTGGATTACAGCTTTGAACACTGGGTAGCGCTGACGGGGCGGTGCCCATTGACAATCCGGTCGAAAATCAAATCCCACCATAGGCACTTGGGGCGCTAGAACGGGTTGTTTGCCGGGTCGCTACGCTGTGGAAAAAGAGCGGCACCAATCATGAGCTTGATCCAGTCGGCGTGCATGAATGGACTTGATCCATATGCATATTTGAAAGACGTTCCTACACGCCTGCCTACGCATTGAATAAGCGAGATCGATCAGTTTCTGCCGCTAAGTGGCAATCTGTTTGATCAAGCAGTCTCGGTTGGCTTCACTGATGGTTGTCAAACCTTGAAGTCGCGTTAAAAGCCTCGCCGGTGATTGCCTGACGTATTTCGCGTGCATCGCGGGCAGGAAAGGCGCCGAATTGCCTTACCTACTCGCGGCTGAATTGAGACGCGCTTTCATAGCCGGCTGCAAACGCCACGTCAGACGCCATTTCACTCTGCTGGGGATATCGCCGGCACCCCAAATCCAAATCTCAGGCAAAAAAAAAGCCACTCATCTGAGTGGCTTTTTTTTGAATCTTGGAGCGGGAAACGAGACTCGTATCTGGTGTCCGACCCATTGAAATCTAAGGGGTTTCTTTTCTTGCCAGAGCAGGAAAAGACTTGATTCTGGACTTGTTTTTGCGGTGTATCAAGGCCAAGAAGTGACTTCCCCCTGGGCCTTGATGAGAATCCGTCACGCGATCTGCAGTCCTGTAAGCGATTTTATGGCGACGTCACGGTGATCAGGTAGTCCCCCGCGAGCACAGGCTTACCGGCACCGTCCACCAATTCATAGCGCTGGTTGTAATAACGCCCGCCGTACCCACTGTCGGCAACCAGTCTGGCAGAGACGCCGGCCCGATCTGTCGTGACGGTATTCTTCGTGGCGAGGGGGGTTACGTTGAGCGTCGCGCCTCGAACGGCACTTGGACACTCATTGAACTCAATGGCCGAACTGGAAGCAACGCGGGACTGACACCCCGGTTCGACAATGTTTCCCGTGAAGTGGATAACCCCGCGGCTCACCGCAGGCGCCGCCTGGCAGACACTGCCCAGGGTCATGAACAACGAAACGCCAATCACCCAACACCGACTTTTCATACTGAATACTCCTCAGGTCGTTAAACCCTATGTCGTCAGTCATGAAGCGTTCTTTAACGGTCAGGTGAGGATAGCTTCCCGTGGAAGCGGCGACGGAACGAAACGGACTAGGGGGCGCGCCTGTCGTTATAACCCCCCTCTTCCATTCAGATTGAAGCTGGCGCCTTCGGGCGACCGGGCATCAGCAGGACGATAACGCCCATGACGGCAGACAGGATGGAGCCCAGGAGCACGCCGATCTTGACCTCGTCGATCAGCTCCAGCGCACCCGGAAACGCCAGCGCACCGATAAACAGGCTCATGGTGAAACCGATGCCGCACAAAAGCGCCACGCCATAGAGCTGCAACCAGCCGCAGCCTTCGGGAAGTTTCGCCAGGCCCCCGCGTATCGCCAGGGCCGCCAGGCCGAATACGCCGATTTGCTTGCCCAGTAGCAGCCCGAGGGTTACGCCCAGCGGCACCGGATTGGCCAGGTCACTGGGCGAAATCCCGGCAAGGGACACGCCGGCATTGGCGAAGCCGAAGATGGGTACCACCGCGAATGCGACCCACGGGTGCATTTTTTCTTCGAGATGCAGCAGTGGCGACTGTTGTTCGTTTTCCGGGTCGCCGAGCGGGATGCAAAGAGCCAGGATCACGCCGGCCAGGGTCGCGTGAACGCCGGATTGCAGCATGAAGAACCACAGCAGCGCCCCCGCGATCAGATAGGGAAGCAGCGCCTTCACGCCACAACGGTTCAAGACCATCAGGAAAACGACCACCGCCAGCGAAGCCAATAGCATGCCGATGGACAGGCCCGTGGTGTAGATCAAAGCGATGATCAGCACCGCGCCCAAATCATCGAGAATCGCCAGGGCCGACAAAAAAATTTTCAAGGAAACAGGAACCCGTTTGCCGAGCAACGACAGGATGCCCAAGGCGAACGCAATGTCGGTCGCCGCGGGGATGGCCCACCCGCTCAAGGTCTGCGGGTTGCCCCAATTGACCGCGACATAGATCAGCGCCGGCACCAGCATGCCGCCCAACGCGGCGAAACCCGGGAGCGCGCGCTGGCTCCAGGTCGACAATTGGCCCGCGAGCATTTCTCGCTTGATCTCCAGGCCGACCAACATGAAGAAGATCGCCATCAGGCCGTCATTGACCCAATGCTCGACCGACAGGCCAATGACTTTGACCTGCAACACCGAGAAATAAAGGGCGGACCAAGGGGAATTCGCCACGACGAGGGCCAGGAATGCCGCAGCCATCAGGATCAGGCCTCCGGCTGATTCGGCGGCGAAAAAGCGCGAGAGAAACGCCAGGGCAGAAGCTGACTGGCGCGAGTCCTGCGCATTGGGTCGGCTCGAGGGGTCAACATTCATAGGTAAGACAACTCCACTCCATGGCCCGACCTGCGCCGAATTCGACTTGCCCTGCCGCCATTTGCGGAGGCTTGTGAGCGCGATTCTACAGAGATGGGTTATGGGCAGATAGACCATCCCACGCGTTGGGCGAGCATCGATTTTTTCGTTCAGAAAGTCGCTCAGAAAACGAACAGCGGCGCTGCTCCGATTGTTTGGGCAGACGCTGGATTGAAACGCGAGTCCGGCGCTCGCAGACTCTCTTGCTTCAGCACTTGAATTCCGTTCTGCGCTTCATCCAGCGCCTTTTGCATTTTTAGCGTCAGGGCCTTGTGTTCGGCCAGGCTGGCGTCGGCCTCGATCTGCTCGGCCAACGCTTTGGCTTGCACGTAGTCTTTTTGCTCAAGGGTGCGCTCCATTTGGAAGACCTTGTCCAGGGCATTTCTCATTTCCAGCGGTGCAAATTGACTGGCACCGGCGGCGACAGCCCGATTGAAGGCATCGTTGGCCAGGGTTATCTGCTTGCTGGGGAATGGTGCGTTGTCGCAACCGTCCAGCAAGAGGACCAAGGCCAACAACGCCCCTGCCAAGCCGGCACAGCCATAGAAGTATTGAGCTTTCATGTAGGACACTTCGAGTATGACCGTCGCGAGCGCGAGGACAGAGCGCTTCCCTGCTGCCCTGCCCTCGGGTCTTGATCAACCGCGACTTTGAACGGCTGACGAGCCATTGGAAATGATCACCTCGACGCGACGGTTAAGCTGACGCGAGCGAGCCGTGGCGTTGTCGGCCACCGGGTACTCCCTGCCATAACCTGCGGTGGTGATACGGCTTGGGTCCACGCCCAGGCGCGTCAGTGCAAAGGCAACGCTGTCGGCGCGACGTTCGGAGAGACGCTGGTTGAAGGTGTCGTTGCCGACGCTGTCGGTGAAACCTTCGACGCGCAGCTTGCGCTCAGGGTTGGCCTTGAGGAAATCAGCGAGCTGACGCAGATTGCTGTCGCTGTTGTATTTGAGCTCGGCCTTGCCGGTGTCGAACAGCACATCACCGAACGTCACCACTTGCCCGCGATCGGTGCTCTTGGCATTGATGGCCTGGAGCGCCTTGAGCTGTTGGGTGCGCACATCCAGCTGAACCTGGGTCCGCTCCACGGCGATATTACTCAGGCCTGCTTCGGCTTGACGACCTTGGATAGTCTGCTCGGCCAGCGCGATTTTCTGCTGGGCGATGTAGGCCAGTTGATCGACGCCCGGCGCCTTGCGGTCCTGGTTCGACAACATGTCGGCCTTGCTCAGCGCCGTGAACGCGTCCTTGGTTTCAATGGCCGCCAGGGTGCTGGCCGCTGGATTGCTCTGCAGAGCCGAGAACTGCGAGCGGGCCGCGAGCAGATTGGCGTTCTCCGGGGTCGCGGCGCAGCCCACCAGGGTCAGGCCAAACAGGGAAACCATGGGTACCAGCAAAGAAATTCGCATGGGTGCGTCCTCAGTGAGTTTGAGCGGAAGTTGGATTGATGCCGGAGTTCGGTGCATTGAGCATTTCGTTCTTCAGCACTTGAATGCCCTGCTTCGCGGCTTCCAGATCCTTTTGGGTTTTCACTGTCCGGGCCTTGCGCTCAGCCAAGCTGGCATCGGCTTCGATCTGCTCGGCCAGGGCCTTGGCTTCTACATATTTTTTTTCGCCAATGGCGCGCTGCATTTCGAACACTTTGTCCTGGGCAGTTTTCATTTCCAGCGGCGCGTATTGAGTGGCACCGGCCGCCACGGCCCGATTGACAGCATCGGTGGACAAGGCGATTTGCTCATTGGGCATCGGCGCGCTGGAGCAGCCACCCAGCACGGTGGCCATGACGATGATCAGGCCCGCGAAGCCGGCCCGGCTGTAAAAGTGTTGATTTTTCATAAGGACTCTCCAAGTTTTTCAGGTCAACTGTTTTCCGAACACTTCATGTGTGCACTTGAACGGCACATAGCGTTTCACCTACCAACACGGTTTATTGAATGATTGTCACCTCGCGCATTAAAGACACTTGCAGTAAAGGGAAATTGGCAAGTGCAGTCCCACGAAACTACTGGCACCTCGAACTGGAGTTGACGTAAGTGCATGGGGCTTATTCTGTCGGATGCCTCAAGGGAACAACCGTGGTAACGGCCTTAATCCTTGTAGGAAATTTCCCAAGGGATGAGGCAAGCAAAAGTACTGGATAAAAAAGAACCAGCAGATGCTGGTTCAAGGGAGGGAACTGGGGTCGCGGGGTAGTCAGCAGAACCAGACCAAGAAAAACAGGACTGGCGCTTGCAATGCTTAGTTGTAGGTCATGGTAAACGTTGCAGTACTATTGGCTTGCCCAGCGGTGACCTTCGCGCCCGTCTGGTAATAACGGGCGGTCAAATCAATATTGTAAGCACCGCTACTGGTAGTCGTTCCCACGGCGATAGGCGTGCCCAAAGCGACCGCGGTGTTTTTGTAAAGCAGTTGCAATCCCAGGCCGGTAGCCACGGTAGTAGAGGCCGAATTCAACGCCAGTACACCGGTAACACCGGAACTGTGGCGAGTGCCGTCCAGGGTCACATTGACTTTAGTACCTGCGTTGCAATTAAGCGGAATGGTGACCGCTTTCGTGGAGGCTGTAGTGCCTACACCGGTGAAGTCTTTTGTCGACACCTTGTCCATAGCGACAGGGATAGTTGTGTTGGATACGCTACAGGCAACGGTGGATATCGAAGACGAGACAAAACCAATAGTGTATACGTAAACTTGATTTGCAACAGAAGCTCGAATAGATCCAGGCACAATATACGACCCACTACCGGTTACATTAGCGACCTTAACCAATTGAAGGGTAGTCGCCCCAAAACTGCCACCGCAAAAATATGAATATGTGCCACTCCAAGTGCAACCCAAATTATTGGAAGCCTCTCGTGGAAACACCCCAGTATATCGGCCTGTTGTACTTCCCGCGCCCGGCGTGATGACCCTCATCGCGACTCCGGCGATACCTGTACTGATAAGTTGCTCCCCGTTAAATGTTATGGTGGTAACGCCCTCTGCACTCCAGCGGGTCGTATAATTGGCTTGATTGCACTGAAGAAAATTATTCCTTCCGGAGACCCCTGGGAGAGTAGCAGTTGATAATATTGCGCCAACTGCGGTATCCCATTGTACTACGAGGTTACCCCAATTTATGGCCCCTCCATCCGTCGCTGCCCCAGACATAAACGTACAGGCCGCCTGCGAAACAGCCGAATAACTCCCAGCCAGAAACAACGCCGCAGCCAAATATAATTTCTTCATATCAATGCCACTCTTTAACCCTTTCATGGATTGCCCTCATCTGCACGCGGCGTCGAATGTCCGCACCGTCGAAATCGCGTCCTTGGAAACTTTCGGCAATGTGAAGTCCACCTTGCATTGCTGGTCGGCACGATCACCCCACTTCACCTGCAGTTGCCCTGCATCCGGTACACCACCGAGAAAGACCTCGCCATCCATCCCTACGATGGCGCTGTTCGGCGTCGCCGTCGTGTCTTCCACCACGGAGGCCGTGGCTCCGAACGGCACCGGTTTACCCAGGTGCTTGAGGGTCATCATCGCCCGGCTGCCGGTACGGGTTTGGAAATCGGCCAATACCACCGCGCCCTTGGTCGGGATAACTGTCTTGGTGGTGTTTTCGATGTCGACGTCATCGGCCAGGGTTTCGCTGTCCAGCGTGACGCGGTTCTGACGGTAAGTACTCACGTACGGCACCACCGCGTAACCGCGCCAGTCGGTTTTGACTCCGGTATTGTTCTGCACCTTCACACCCGAAGCGCCCGGTGCCCGCACCAGTGCCAGGGTTTCACCCTGCTCCTGGGAGAACGTCACGCCATAAGGGTGAGCGACGATGCCGCCCTGCAGCCCGTAGTTCACCTGCTGGGCATTACGGTCGTAGTTGTAGCCTGCCGTCGCTTCGCCGTAGGTGCCCTTGTAGTTGGCGCTGGCACCGCCACTGCCACCGACACCCTGGTTGGCATAACTTTGCTGTACGTTATAGTTGAGGTTGTTATCCGCCAGCGCGGTGCCGCTCAGGCCCACGTCCTGGGTGGTATTACCCCGCTTGCTGGTACTGAGGTTGTAGCGCGCCCAGCTGTTGGGCAGTACTTTCTCCAAAGGTACCTGCACGCTCACGGACAGCTGTTGATCCTTGCTGTTGCGGCCTTCGTAGGTCGGAGCCTGGGTGTAGGTGTAATCCACACCATAGGTCACACCCTTATAACCGGCGGTATAACCGGCGCTCACACTGCGCTCGTAACCCTTCTGGCGCCAGAAGTCCTGCTGATAGCCGTTGACGTAGAAGTTGCCGTACCCGCCCAGGGACTGGCTGACGTTGATTTGCGCCTTGCTGCGCTTGTTGTACAGCCCGCGCCAGTTGTTAAAGTTGCCTGGATCAATTTCATTGGCTTCCTGGAAATCGTAGTAACCGCTGGTGGAATAGCGATAGCCCGCCAGGGTGAACGCGGTGCCGGTAGCGGCGATGTCCTTGGCGTACTGGAAGCGATAGGACTGGCCGCTATGCTTGGAACCGTCTCGCAGTTCGGTCTTGGCCTGGGTCACGTCGGTAGAAATCGAACCCCAGTCGCCAAAACCATGGCCGACGCCAAGGCTACTTGCCGCGTATTTATCGGAGCCTAACAGGCCGCCATACAACGTGGTGTCGTGAGGCATGCCGTAGATCAGCGTGCCCTGGGCAAAGGTAGGATTGCTGCTTTCAGTGGCATTTGAGCGGTACTCACCGGCAGTCGCCGAGTACTTCAGCCGCCCTTCACGCAACATCACCGGCACTGCGGAGAACGGTTGCAGGGAACGACGCTCGGTGCCGTCGGCCTCCTTGATGATGACTTCCATATCCCCGCTCGAGGAAGTGGGGTATAGGTCGGTAATGGCAAACGCACCCGGCGCGACATAGGTCTGATAGATGATGTAGCCGTTCTGCCGCACGGTGACCTGGGCATTGCTCTGGGCAATACCGCGCACCACTGGCGCAAAGCCTTTCAGGCTGTCGGGGAACATGTTGTCGTCCGACGCCAGTTGCGCACCACGGTATTGCACGCTGTTGAACACATCGCTTGGGGTCGAACTGTCACCCAGGGTCAACTGGCCCTTCAGCGACTGGAGGTCCCGTTGCGCGTAGGTGTTGACGTTGTCCCAGTTGCTTTTCCCATTGCTCTGGTTGAAAGCGGAATAGTTGCGCAAGCGCCACTCGCCCACGTTCACGCCGCTGCGCAGGTTCAGGTAATAGTTGTCGTCGGTACCCGAGCGGCCATCCCGAGAAGTGTTGGCGCCGCTGAAGTTGTAGTTCAACAGCCCGGCGGTGATCCCCTGGTCCCAGGTGGCAGGGTCAACGTAGCCACGGGCCTCACTGGTGAGCGCCGCTTGCGGAATGTTGATGTCCAGCCGTTGCCGGCTGAAGTCGAAACGGCTGCTGGCGTCAGGGATATAGTCCTGCAGGCGGGTAATCACCTCGGTGGCCGGCAGTTTCTGCAGGTTCGGCAATGCTTCCAGATTGACGCCCATGTCTTTTAATTGCTGCGGGGTTACTTCGGGTTGCAACTTGCCCTCGACGTCGACAAAAGTCACGTCACGTTGGGTGACCCGGTTGTCGTTCACGTAGATATCCACCCGATACGTACCAGGAAGCTGCCCGCCCTGGCTGGAGAAATGCTGAAGGTCGATGGAGCCTTGGCCGGTGGTGTCGATTTCCAGCGCATGGGGATTGAAATAATCCTCGGCCACTACCACGGCCGGTTGCAAACTGAACCCCACCATACAATGGGCCGTAATCAACATTGCCAGACGGGAGGGAGTAAAAATAGAAGAGCGCGTATTGTATTCACACTGTCGCGCCTGGCCCTGACATTCCGCTCTCATATAAAACTCTCCACCCAACTAACGTATAAATGCAAGCCACCCCCACACCCGGCAGGCAGTCGATCCGGCAATTGAAACTTGAACTAGATAGATACTTGATGCATTGCAGCTATATCATCAGAGCGGTGCATCAGCCGCTGGGGAAATGCCACCATAATCATTGATCGCCGTCCAACTGACAGCACCGCCCGCACCGGCAGGCAAGGTCCAGGTCAATGTACTTTTTGGCGCAACCATTCCGGCATCGTTGATTTCCTTATCACCCACACTCACGCTATAAAAAGAAACGTAGTAAGGCGTAGGATTGTTCACCACCAACTGATTCCCGCTGCGGGTGAACTTTAATGACTTGTAAGCTTCAGCAGCGTCGCCAGGCAAACCGGCCGGACGATAGAACAGCTTGATCCGGGTCTTTACGGAAATCTGCAGTTGATTGGTATCGGTCTTTTCCGAAGCAGGAATAGACTTGACGTTGACCCAGAACACCGACTCCTGGTTATCCGGAAACTGGCCGCCGGTACGGATGATGCGTAGCACGTTTTCCTGCCCGGCATCAAGACGGAACAACGGGGGTGTCATGATAAACGGCGCCTTTTGGGTGCCGTCCTCGACCCAAGATTGAATCAAATAAGGGGTTTTCTTTTCCTGATTGCTCACGGAAATCGACGCTTCTTTTTTCGAACCGTCATACACAACGCGTGTTCCACCGACCACCACGCCGGCCCAAGAGGTATTAACGACCCCTACAAGACAAGTGACGATACAAACGGATTTTAGCCAATGCATTGATAACTCTCCTTGAATAGCGTTGCAGTCATTCACAGGGATACAACTTTGAATAGCCAGAGCAGGCCGGGCATTAACTTATTAATGCCCGGCCCTTTTGCTTAGTTGTAGCTGACGGTGAAGTCACTTACAGCGTTCGCGGTACCGGCGGCCACGGTGCCGGTAGCCATGTACTTGGCGACGAATTCGAAGGTGGTGTCGGCGGTGGTCGAAAGGGTTTTGCTTGCCGAGGCGCTGCCCACCGGAATCTGAGTGGTTGCATCGCTTTCATACAGGCCGACACCCACACCGGTAGCCACACCGGTACCGGTTGTCAGTGCCAACAGATTTTTGTTAGTTGCATCGGTCGGCCCATCGAACTTCACGGTGGCACTGGTAACTGCGGCCGGGCAAGAACTCAATACGATGCTGAACTTGGTCGGAGAAGCAACACTACCTACAGTTGCCAGAGCTGATGTCTTGACGGTACCCAAGGCGACCGACTGGGTGGCGGTGGCTGGAGTAATGGTACAAGCCGCAGAAGTTACAGTACCGGTAAAGTTGATTTTACCGTCGGCGGCGTTAGCCAGGCCTGCAACAGCCGTACCGGCCAGCAGAGTTACAGCGATCAAAGTCTTTTTCATAGCAGTCTTCCTTTCAGGTTGAGAAAATCTTTCGTTTATCAAGTTGCGTAATGCATCAGCGAAACTACAAACCCATTCAACAGCTACACGTTAATAAGGGCTTGAACTCTCTTTGTTCTGTAGGAGAGCTGTAGGAATCTTCGCAGGTACCTACTCCGCAACACAGATACGGTTTCCGTAGAGCTTGTAGGAAATTTCCCAAGCATCAGCTTCAAACAGTGCGAGTAATGACCAGGAACTAAGCCGCGTGGGTTCAGGCGTCGATCAGCCGTGAGCTTCCGGTCAACAACCATTGCAACAGGTCATCACCACTCATGGCTTTCGCACACCAGTAGCCCTGGCCATACAGCCCGCCCAGGCCGAGCAACAGTTGCTGTTGTTCCTGGGTCTCGATGCCTTCAATGACCACCGTCATGCCCAGCGTTTCCCCCAAGGCCAGGGTGCTGCTGATCACCGCTCGACAGCGCGGGTCATACAAGGCGGTGCGAATGAATTCGGCGTCCAGCTTGATTTCGCTGAACGGCAACTGGCACAAGCGATGGAGGGAAGAAAACCCGGCGCCGAAGTCATCAATGGACAAGCCGCAGCCCATCATGCGCAAACGAAACAGGCATTCCAGGTTGGCTTCGGATAACTGCAACAGTCCGCTTTCCGTCAGCTCGAACGTCAAGCTGCCGCCCCGCGCGTCGTGCTCGTCAAGCAGGGCCTGGATCCGTGGCGCCAGCGCGGTGTTAAGCAGTTGCTCGGCCTGCAAGTTGAAGGCGAAATTGAGGTCGTAACCGAAGACGCGTAACCGTTGCTGCAGTTCGAGGCTCTGGCGTATCTGCCTGAAAAGCAGTTCGTCCATCAAACCGCAGCGCTCCAGGACCGGCATGAAGTGCGAGGGTGGCGAGATTTTCCCGTCAGGCTGTTGCCAGCGCGCCAGCACTTCCACGCCGCGTATTTCACCGGTATCCAATTGGAACTTGGGCTGGAAATGGGCCTGGAATTCACCGGCGGCAAGTGCTTGGCGAACCTTGGCTTCAGTTGGGAGTCGGATCGGTTCGCGAGGGGCCTTGCGGGTTCGCGGCGTGCTCAGGTATTTGCCCACTAGCAATTCCAGCGCTTCATAGCGCAGCGGTTTGCCGATATCACCGAGAAACTCAAGCCCCAGGAACGGAATGATCTGCCGCACCGTGCGACGTAAATCGCTGGACAGCGAACTGCACAGGATCACCGACGCGACAAGCCCTGCCGGGCCTGCCGCTTGAAGGAAGCCCAGGCCATCCATGCCCTCCATGCGCAAATCGCACAGCACGATGTCCACTGGACCGACCTTCTCCAGGACACCCAGCGCCTTGGCACCGTCCGCCGCCTGGAATATTTCGCCGCACCCCAGCTCCCGCAATACGCTGACAGCCACTGACCGCTGGAATGAATGATCTTCAAGAACCATGACACGCAACGCAGACATTGACATCAGGACGCTCGCTTTGGATTGAGGTGTTGAGCCGACGGAGGAACACCGCGAAAAAAAACCCAACTTTCGTTGGGCAAAGGGGAACGGGAATCGCCGTGACTGTATGGCGACCCAGATTTTTTCAGGCGATCAAGGCCGCGCCTCGACGTCGCTCGCGTCGTCGGAAATGATTACCTCGACACGGCGATTGAACTGCCTCGATTGAGCGCTGCCGTTGTCGGCAACGGGATATTTGTTGCCATAGCCCTGTGTAACCAGACGGTTGCCATCAATGCCCATCTGGTCCAGTGCAAACGCGACACTGTCAGCCCTGCGCTCGGAGAAGCGTCGGTTGAGGGCGTCATCACCGAAGTCGTCGGTGAACCCTTCGATGCGCACCCGGCGCTCCGGGTGCGCGCTGAGGAACGCGGCGAGCAGCCGTAGTTTTCGCTCGGCGCCGTCGTTGAGTTCCGTCCTGTCCGTCTCGAACAACTCATCATCGAAAGTGACGACTTGGCCACGATCCGCCGGACAACCCTTGACGGCCCGCCTGATTCGCTCGTCAAACTGTTTGCGGTTGTGATTCAACAATCTGCCTGACTTCTTGAGCGCGGCGAATACTCCAAACATGTTCAAGTGATCATCTCCACTAGCGTCGCTGTTCGAACCTGGGGTCAACTGGTCAGTGTTCAAAAGATCAATGTACGCAGGACATTGGGTCGCTCCAGGCAGAACGCGTGCATATCCAGGTTCGCTTCCTCAACCAGGGCCCGGCTTACAATCAACAACCCGAAAGGTGCGCTGGGATATTCAGTCAATGACAATAATTGTTTGGGGCATCGAATCGGCGCGATCCGATAGTACCCCAGCCGATTCAACCACTTTTCAATCTGCAATGATCGTTCAAGGCTGTCATCGACGATTAATATTCGCATCGCTTTGTTATTAATCATGATCAATAAACTCAAGCCGCAAGAAACAGGAAACGTCAAACGATATTCACAAATGCGACCGCTATCCTGAAGATGCGAATTCCGCAGAAGATGTAGGAATTTTCCCAAGCGTTTTCGGCCGCACGACGCTGTTTCCCTAAATCGTGTTCAAAAAAAACCCAACTTTCGTTGGGCAAAAGGGAAGTCTGTGGTTTACCTGCATCCATCAGTCAGGGTTCTTCAATACCCATTGAGCAGCAGCGAAACCAGCCCCTGCGCCTCCGGCGCTTCGATGTCGACCTTCATCGACAGTACGCTGCCCTTGACGGGCCGTCCCCCCAGGATCGGAATCACCATGTCGCCCGGCACCATCGCAATCGAAGAAGCATAAGCGCCGCGCCCGCCGTTGAAAGAACGCGGCTGGGAAAGATCGACCCTACGCCCATCAAGTTCGACCTGGCTCAAGCGCACCGTCAACGGTTCGGCCCGCGCCAGTGGCGAAGCTGGCTCTTTCAATTCGCTTTGCAGCGTCAGCACCAACTGAGACGACTTGGGACAGCTCGCGTCAAGACGAAGGGTACGACTGCCTTTTTTACCGAGAGACCCTTCGGGTTCCAGCCTCAGGACGTCGCCGAGGTTCACATCCGACTCGCTGAGCGTTACTTGGCATTCCAAGGCAAAGGCCTGCCCGGCAGTTAAAGCCGCCACAGTAAAAAACAACAGGAACAACTTTTTAAGAGCACTCAAATCGAACATCCTCGCTCAAGAAAGAGACGAAACAATGCGTTTTCATTTGAGTACAGGATAAAGGGACAGCCGACACAGACCTATCTGCATCGGCTCAAGACTTTGTAGGAATTTTCCTGCGACCAAAAAAACAAACAAGTCATCAGGCGTTATGACTGTAAATATTCAACGCCGCCGCTAATTCCGTCATTTCAAGTTGCAAGGCATCGCCCACTTCTTCAAGTAAATGCAAATCCCGGGCTTCGCAAACGGCTTCCATTTGTTCGCACGCGGCGATCAGCCGCCACGCTTTGACGATGCGCGCCCCGCCTTTTATCTTGTGCGCCAGGTTCGACAACGCTGGCAGGTCCTGTTCCTGCAGGATAACCGGCAGGTTTTCCAGGTCTTCCTGGTTGCTGACGGTCAGGTCGTTCACCAGCGCCTGCATGGCCGCTTCATCGCCACGGACCAGCTGTTCGAGACTGCCCAGGTCGATACCGCTGGTTTGCTCCGATACAGGCTGCTCCATAAAGGTATCCGCTTCCTCAGGCGCGATCTGGTCCAGGCGCCTGCCCAGCTCTTTCAAACTGATCGGTTTGAACAGGCAGTCATCCATGCCCGCATCCAGGCATCGGTCTCTTTCGTCGGGCTGGGCGTTGGCGGTGAAACCGATAATCAGGCACCGAGCGGTTTGTCGTTCCGCCTCCTCGTCACGGATCGCGCGGGCAAGCGCATAGCCGCTCATGATCGGCATATTGCAGTCGGTGATGACGACATCGAAATGCTTGCTGCGCCAGGCCCGCAAGCCGTGGGCGCCATCCTGCGCCTCAACGACCTTGTGCCCGAGATAGCCCAACTGTTTGGACAGCAACAGCCGGTTGGCGGGGTAGTCATCGACCACCAGAATCGTCAGGGTGTGCTGCGCGCAAGATTCCTCGATAACAGCTTCCTGTTCAACCTGAACGGGTTCCAGCAACGGCAACTGCAACAACACCTCGATTTGGGTGCCCTCGCCCAGCACGCTGTGCAACTGCAACCGGCCGCCCATCATTTCGCACAAGGTACGGCTGATCATCAGCCCCAGCCCCGAACCACTGCGAGCCGATTGGCTGTTGTTGCTGGCCTGGCTGAAAGGACTGAACAGTTGCTGCTGGTCTTCTTCGGAGATACCCGTGCCCGAGTCTTTCACACGCAAGCGAATGGACAGGTGTTCGTCGGTGCTCGCCGGCAACACTTCAACGCTCAACCGCACCTCCCCTTCGGAAGTGAACTTGATCGCATTGCTCAGCAGATTGGAAACGACCTGCTTGAAGCGCAGCGGATCGATCAGCACGTCACAATCGGTCCCGGCATCCAGATCCAACGTCAACTGCAAGTGTTTCTGCTGCGCGAGTCCATCAAAAATACACCCGAGGGACTTGAGCATTTCCCGCAGGTTCGCCCGTTCCGGGGCCAGCGACAATTTGCCCGACTCGATCCGTGCGATGTCGAGGATGTCACCAATCAAGTCCAGCAAACCATGGGCCGCGCCGGAGGCCACCTCGATCGCGAAACGATCGAGCACGCCTTGATCGGCCTTTTTCAGCGCGAGCTCGAGCATGCCGATAACGGCGTTCATCGGTGTACGAATCTCATGGCTCATGGTTGCGAGGAATGTCGTCTTGGCCCGATTCGCCTCTTGGACCATCCCCAACAGTTGCTGGCGTTCGCTGACGTCGATCCAGCCAGCGATCATGCCGATAATCGCATCGTCGCTGTCCCGGTACGGCAGCATCCAGTGATAGATCGTCAATAAACGCCCGTCCGCCAGGGTCCACTCACGGTCCTCCGTGCGCGCCACGCCTTCGGCCATGACGTGGAGATATTCCGCGTGATAGGCCCTGGCCTCGGACGGGTCGGCAAACATGCTTTCAGCCGCCCATTGACCCAAGGCTTTTTCTTGAGGCAGCCCCACCGCATCGAGGTAACCACTGTTGCAGATCAACAGGCGCCCTTCCCGGTCTAGGACATAGATCGGATGAGGCGTTCCGTCGATCAAGACGCGCATGAATTCCAATTGGTTGCTGAGGGCCCGCTCCGCCTCTTTTCGTCGGCGGATCAATCGGGCCAGGTAGGCGATCCAGACAAAGGCCACCAACAGCAGCCCGCCGGCAATCGCGAAGCCCTGAACAATGGCCTCGCGGTTGCGTAGCCAATAGCTGTCGTTCACCACCACATCGTTGCGCCAGCGATTGGTGATTTCGGCCATTTCCTCAGGGGAGATGCTCAACAAGGCTTTGTCCAGGATCGAGTACAACTCCAAGGCGCCCCGATTGGTCGCAAAGGCCACCCTCGCCGGCTCCGTTCCCACGGTGCTGGTCATTTGCAGGCGCCCCTGGTAGCGCCGCGCGATGGTATAGCGGGCACTGATCAAGGTGTTGATGGCCGCCTCGGCCTCACCTTTGAGCACCATGGCCATTGCTTGGTCGTTGTTGTCGGCGAACAGCAGGTTCACGTCCGGATAATTGTTGCGAAGGTAATCCTGGGACATGATCCCCTGCACCAGCGCAACCCGCTTGCCTTCCAGATCACTCAACGTTACCGAACTTTCCGCGCCCGCCCGGTTGACCAGGATGAAAGGCGTCGACAGGTAGGGCCGGGTAAAGCGCACCTTGTTTTCACGCTCGGTGCTGGGCGTCATGCCGGCGATAAGATCCGCTTTGCCGGTCTGGACGTCATCCACTTGCCTGACCACCGAATTATTGCGCTCGACATCGAATTGCAGGCCGGTACGCGCACTGATCTTGGCCAGGACATCGGCACTGGCACCGCGAAACCGGCCATTCTCGTCAAAGAACGAGAGCGGCAGGAAATTCTCCATGGCGGTGACTTTGACGCGGGGATGCTGTTCGATCCAACGCTGTTCCTTGGCGTTCAAATGCAAGCGCTGCTGCCCTGGAATATTCACGTCCGTCGCGCCCCAGCGACGTAGGATATTCATCCGTTCGCCCAAGGGAATGGAGTCCAGCGTCTTGTTGATAATCCGTAGTAAACGCTCGTCGTCCAGACACAAGGCAAAGGCGAAACGACCACCTTCCATGCCGGAGAAATCCGCCAGTTGGATGTTGTTCAGGTAGTTCATCTCGATCAGGTAGTTAGCGCTGATGACGTCACCCAGATAGACGTCGGCCTGGCCAAATGCCACGGCGCTGATCGCGCTCAATGTCGAGGGATAAAGCACCAAATGGGCGCCGGGATAGAATTCATGGACATCCTGGGAAGGCAAATAGTGATAAAGCATGGCGATTCGCTTGCCCGCCAGGTCCGTCGTCGCCTTGTCATCGTTGCGCGTGACCAGCATCGGCTGGTCTTCGGCGTATGCCATGGACATCGCCACCCCCGGGTCCTTCGCCTCGAAGGAATTGGCGGTGCCCAGGAAATCAATCTCCCGGTTCCTCAAGGCCTCTATGAGCTCCGACCTTGAATCGAAGCGACGAATACGCACTTGGACATGCAAGAGCTGAGCAATCAGTCCGGCGTAGTCGGCGGTGAGCCCCTCGTAATCATGCCCATTGGTCGTCAGGTCGAATGGCGGGTAGTCGGGCGTGGAAATACCCAAGGTCAACACGCCTTTGTGTCGCAGCCAGGTCCAGTCCGACTCATCCAGCTCGACTTCGTAGCCATCAACCGTCGAACGCCCGAACAGCTGAAACGCCTCGGGCTCAGGCTCTGCGTGTGTCTTGGTTTGGGCCAGGCAGGAAGCGGCCCATAGCGCGAAAAACCACACCAGGGAAAACCGCAAACAGGCACGCATCAGATCAGGCTATTACGTTTGGCCATGTCCGACAGGTGCACCAGCGACTTCAGATTCAGCTTTTCGATCAGGCGGGCCTTATAGGTACTGATGGTCTTGTTGCTCAGCAGCATTTCCTCGCCAATCTGCTTGTTGGACATGCCCCTGGCGAGTTGCTGCAAGATCGACAATTCACGATCGGACAGTTTCTGGATCAGGGCTTGCTCCGACGCTTGGGCGTCGTCGCGGCACACTGTATTGACGGTAAGATCGGGAAAGAAGGTGTAGCCGGATTTGATCGCGTTGATCGCCTTGACCAATTCGTCCAGGTCATCGGCTTTCGACACATAGCCCGCCGCCCCGGCTCTCATGCAGCGCATGGAGAAAAAAACCGGCAACAAGGACGTCAGGACCAGGATCTTGACCGGCAGCTTCAAATCGGCAATCCGACCCAGGGCGTCCAAGCCGTCGACACCGGGCATCGCAATGTCCATCAGGACCAGGTCTGGCATATGCTCGCGTACCAACTGCACGGCCTCGGCGCCATTGCCTGCTTCTGCAACGATCTCATACTGCTCTTGCTTCAGAATGGCTCTCACCGCGGAACGAATGAACGGGTGATCATCGACGACTATAGCCTTCAGCATTTGAACCTCTAAAATCAATGACTTGATAATAACGAGCGAAGTAAAAAGCCGTTTGCAGGCAAATAATCAGACAAGATAGCCCCCCGCCGGGTCGGCGTGAATAGCTGCCCGATAATTTTCCATTTGCCGTGCGCCAGCCCTCACCTTTTTACGAAAAGAAGTCCTTTCTGTAGACAAATCGCGCGACCCACCCTTAGGTTTTGCGGGAGAGAATGGCCGGGCTCTGCAACCAGAGCAGCAATTCATGGGATGACATCGGTTTTGCGTAATAAAACCCCTGCCCGAGCACACAGCCCATTTCGATCAGCGCCTGGCACTGTTTATCCTCGCTGACACCTTCGATGATCAGCTCCATATTCAATGAGCGGGCCAAGGCGATGGTGCTGATGATGACCGCCCGGCTTCGGGGCTCATGGAGACTCTGGACAAACTCGCCATCCAGCTTGATTTCAGTGAAGGGCAATTGGCAAAGCAACTTGAGCGAAGAGAAGCCCACGCCGAAATCGTCGATTGAAAGTCCGCACCCCATCATCCGCAAGCGCAGCAGGTTCTCCTGGACATCCGGCGGCATTTCGAGCAAACCGTTCTCTGCCAGTTCAAACGTCAACTTTGCCCCGGGCAAGTTATGGAAACGCAGTGCCTGGCGGATGTGATCGATCAGCGTGGTGCCCTTCAGTTGCGACGCGTGGAGGTTGAAGGATAATTCCAACGGCTGTTTTTCCCGATCCAATACACCCAGCAAACCCAAGCCCTTCTTGAGCAACTGCTTGAACATCTCATCGATCAAGTCATAAGCCAGCACAGCGGCCAGGAAATCCTTGGGCAATAGCAGCCCGTGGACCGGATGCTGCCAACGCGCCAGAACTTCAACGCCCGCCACCCTGCCGTTAGCCAGCCTGAACTTCGGTTGAAAGAAGGCGCAGAACTCACCTAGGGCAAGCCCGCGACGGATATCGCTTTCGCTGGGCAGTGTGCTGGCCGGAACCGGGACTCGCGCATTCAGGACGTGCTCATACTTGAAACGCAGCAACATTTTCTGCAACGGTTTTATGTGAATGGGCGTACTCAGGATGCCTAGAAGCTTCAAGCCGGAAAACGAAGCCATTTGCTCGATGGCTCGCCGCAATTGCGGCTGGAACTCGCAATAAATGATCACCGTCTGGACCAGGGAAAGTCGGCTGGCACAGTTCAGGAAATCAAGGCAATCCATGCCTTGGCCGCTCAGATCGCACAGCGCAATGTCCACCCCGCCCTGTCGCTGCATCGATGCCAATGCCTGTTCGCCGCTGCTCGCCAGCAAAATGTCCGAAACCCCGGAGCGCTGCAGGGCATTGATGACCATATCGCGTTGTAAAGAGTGATTGTCTAGAACGAGAACACGCAATGAGGTCATCTGTCGTCTGCCGGTGCCTTGGGCCAAGGCGTAACATCGTTGCAGCAGAAGGGGAAGGACGATATGACATGGCTCCCAAGAGTCTGTAGGAAAATTCTGAAGAACGCATAGCACCTCGTTCGGGCTATCTTTCGACCGATAAATGAACACCCGAAAAAACGACAGACCGCCCCAAAGATAGCCGCAGAAAATTTCCTACAGCTACGCAGGAAAAACTCTACATTTTGGCTTATTGTTTGGCTCATCATCCTCCCCAGAGCAAGGATGCCTCATGTTCTAAACAACCATTACGGCATCTTTCTCTGACTGGCCAACCGGTTAACTGTCGACGGCAACTACCCGCAGCACAAAGACTTCCGTTGTAGTACCGGGAAGTTCGTCTTTTGACCCGCAAGGCAATCCTAGTTGCCGTCACGCGTCATTCAGGACATCACCGTTGGCCGAACAAATAACTACTCAAAGGGATTCGCGTAATGAAAAATTAGTAGTTGTTACAGCTGCGCCCCTTGTGATGGGCCTCACTTCTTTCGTCGTTAACGCTACCACGCCGACCACCGGCAACCCGGGCGCCGTGCGCTTCATTGGTGAAATCGTATCGACGCCTTGCGGTATCGACGCTAACTTCCTGGATCAGACTGTTCGCTTGGGCCAGGTTCCGTCGAATCAGTTCAAGGCAACGGGGACCGTTCAACGCCGACCAAATTCGACATTGTGTTGACCGACTGCGACACCACCACCCAGCAAAACGCTCGCTTCACCTTCAGCGGCGTGCAGGATCCGGTGGTTCCGGCGCTGTTCGCCACCACTGGCCTGGCCCAGAACGTAGCATTCGTTTGCAGGCCAACGCCGGCGAAATGCTCGACAACGGCAAACAACAAGTTGCTCCTATCGCCTACAGAACGGCAATAACACCGTTAGCTTCGCCGCTATGTACGAAGCCACCGCCACTGCCGTCACCACGGGTGAAGCGGACAGCGTTGCCAACTTCACCGTCGCTTATAACTAACACGTCTGTATCGGCTGCATAGAAGGGGACTACTCCCCTCTTTTATTTCCGCCCAAGCACTGACAAAGGGATTTTTCGTGTCCGGTCGCAAACTATTCATTTTTTGCGCGGTGATCTCTTGCGCGCGTTGTTTGAACGCAACGGAGTTCAATTCGGAATTCCTGAATATTGATCGCCATGACGATATCAGTCTTGGGCAGTTTTCCCATGCCGACTTTGTGGCACCTGGCAGTTATCTGCTGGATATCACGGTTAACCAACGTTATTTTGGCACACGCTCCATTGATTTCAACACCATAAGCCGCAGCCAGGCACTGGATGACTCGAAGCCGATGGCGAGCAACACGATACCGATCACTAGAAAGATTGCCCGGTAGCTCGATACCGTAGTTATTCGTTCAGAGGATCGCAGCCACTCGATTGCTGCAAATACTCGCCCGCCCTACTGGTTTTTGGTTTCTGCCCTTCCCGCTGCTACGCTTTCGACTCCTCGATCGGAGTCGAAACAATGCCCACCGAATATTCACTTTCTGATGTTCTTGAGCGGCTTTACCAAAATCAGCTCGCCTTGGAGGCGGCGGTGATGGAGCTGACCTTGAAGGTAGAAGACCAAGATGCAACAGAGATTGGCGCCAACGTCAGAGGTGCACTTCAGACCATCGGCGAGAACGCCGGACACATCAAACAGGGTTTGGCTAAGCTGAGAGCCACCGGTCACTGATTTAACCGCCCATACGATGGCGAGCCTGGCGATTTTTCGCGCAAAGCATAAAGATTGACCTGACGGATGTGCAGATTCCCCGCGCGCTGCGCGGCGACATCGTGAAGATACGGACGCCCTCAACCTTTCGCTATGAAAGGTGGCGCACTTTGATAATCCTGCCCGAAGCTACCTTATGCTTGAGGTTGGCCATCCGAATAACCGTGTGCGGACCATCGGCCGTTGTTTCAATGAGCATGCCATCCCTGATCTCCATCACACTGAGTCCGGCCGCCAGCATATTGATATAAGCGGCATGAATCGCGCCTTTCGCCATGGCTGGAATTTTCTCTTCCAGCCGGCTCACCAGTTCATCACTTAACATCTGGTTGACCTTCATAACGAGCTCCGCATTCTAGGCCTGCACGGCACCAGCCATCGTTGTTGCTGCGCTCTGTGGCAAGCACCACCAATTCCTTGGGATGTACGCGAGACGTGTCTGGCCGTCGACGCCACATAAAATTTGTACGGAATCCCATCAATGCCCCATCAAAGCCCGCCGACTTCAGCAAGATCTAATGACTGGTGAGTGACGATTTCAGTCTCAGAGAGCGGATTCCAAGGGCCACTGTTCGGTCATTTTGACTCAGCTTTTTCCCGCGATGATAACGACCCCAATCCGCTCTGCCAGATTGAGCACCGTGTCGAATACAGTCGAGTCGCCGGTCAAGCTGCGTGACGCCCCCTGCGGATGGAGTGCGCCGTCAGGAATCCGGTCACCGAAGAGCACCACCGCACGTGCCAAATCATCTTGTCGCGACACCCAAGACAGCCCCTGGGCATCTGGACACTGACGGTGGATTGCCTCGGCCCATTTGCGCGTCGCAGGATATTGATCTTTCTCAGTGTCGATCAATTGCTTGCGCGTGATGCCCAGTTTCCGCAGTGGCACGCTGGACAGATCAACCAGGTGCAGCGGCTGGCTAACCTGGACGGCAGAATGCACCTGTCCAGTCAGCTTGCCTTTGTCGAAGCTCTTAAACCCAGCCGTATGGGGAACGTCGTGGAAGACGGTCTCCATCAAGGCGCAATCGACTGTCGTGCCTCCATACAAGGTGGGAATCGCCCGCCCCTGATCATCCTGGATCGGGCTGAAGCGTGCGTTGCCGTGCACACCAGGATTGAATTGATCAGGCTGATACTTATCCTGGTGCACACGGTGAAGCACATCGCCTTTGGCGATCACGGTGAAAGTGACGTGCAACGTAGCCGCAGGCACTGGGGTAACGGACGCCGCCAAATCCGTGGGAGGCGTCGCGCTACCCTCACTGGACTCGGTACGCTGCTTAGCCATGGACGATGCCCTGGATCTCATCCAGTGCGGCAGCAATCACCCGATCAGGCGCCGATGCCAACAGGTCCTGGGGCCTTTTGCCCCCCAGAAAACTGTTATCTGAACGGAACCAGTAAGCCATACCCCAGCCGTCCTTGTGGCCAGCGAAAGCCTCAATGACTTTGGCTAATGGCTTGAACGGCCGATAGCCCGCATCCGGATCCAAGCCGTACCCCGGGAAATAATCGACCCCACCGTGGCTGATGGCAAAGATCTGCCCCTGCTTTTTCCATTTGTTGGGCTGGGCACTCGGGTTTCTAGTACTCAACTGGGCCACCTGGGCGATGTCTGCGGCGGTCAGCCAGTCACCGCTTTCCAACACCGCTTTGCGGGCTTGGACCAGCATTGCCGCTTCCTTTAGCAGTCGAGGCGAAGGCGGCTTACGCGTCACAAACACCTCGGCCAGTCGCTCCAGCGACTTCGGGTCCTGACGCTCCTGCAGCACCTCGTACATCGAAGAAGCCACATTGGCGAAGTTTTCCGCCAACGCCTCAAATACGCTGAGGTTGACCTGATCAAAAGACACGACCAGCACTCGGTCCGCATGCGAGCGGCTTAAGCTCGCCCGAGCCTCCTTAGGCGTACCGACCAAAGTGGAGACGCCCGACTGCTCTGTAACGCTCATGGAAATCTCCTCACCAGTTATCTGCGCTATCAAATACTAGCATATCTTTGATAACCCCAGCCCTGGCCTAGCCTCCATTCATCCGGATACATAGGTAGGATTGAGGGGAGCACGCCATGCCGTCGATCAGCACGGTGACTCTGGGGACGAAAAGTCTAAGGATACGATCTTGGCTTTCAGGTGTGGCGAGCGAGCTAAAGACCAGCAATGGTGGATCGAAAAAGTTGGCATAACCCAACTCAGCACTGCTTGAATTCCCGGCGGTCCCGCTCCCCTAAGGGCCGAAAATTTGTACCACATCGATCTAAGAAGGTGTTCTCTCCGCCAACAGTTTGGCATTGAGCTCAAGCCGTCGCTGGTCGCGGGGATCGATACCCTTCGCGACCTGCGCCCTGGCGATATCACGCAGAGCGCGAGCATTGCGCAGACCTATTTCAGGATAAGTACCGAGCGAAATACGAGGCTGCTTGCCCGCCCAGGAAAAGCGGAAGTGCCAGCTCTTGGTGCCTTTCGTATTCACGAAAAGTGCGAGGCCATCAAAGTCAGGAAGGGTATAGTTTTTGGCGCGAGGTTTGGCGTGCCGGATCGCCGTATTGGTAAGGACCATCGTACTAACTCCCTCATATGAAATGAAGGTGTGTTGTACAGTTTTCAGAGTACCAAGCTGCTCAAAAAACTGATTTACCAAGCGTCGAATTGATGTACTAAAAAATGTACTAAAAAATCGTGGATACTAATGTATCAGAGTAGACTTTACTGGAACGAAAAAAGAGGCCGAGGCCTCTTTCTTTGACTTCTAAATACTTCAATGGAAGTCTATAGAAAAATAATTGGAGCGGGAAACGAGACTCGAACTCGCGACCCCGACCTTGGCAAGGTCGTGCTCTACCAACTGAGCTATTCCCGCGTCTTGGTGTGGCGCATTCTATAGATTCAGATTACGCCGTCAACCCTTTGATTCAAAAAAGTTTTATTTCTTCTCTACATCTGTCCGCAGATGCGGCCAGGCGGCGCGCAGGTACTGGACCATCGACCACAACGTCAGGCCGGCGGAAATCAGCAGCAATGCATAGCCCAGCAGCACCCAGAAGCTGAAGTCCGAGGGGTTGGCCAGCAGGATGACCAGGGCGAGCATCTGCGCGGCGGTTTTCCATTTGCCGAGGTTTGACACGGCGACCTGGGCGCGAGCGCCCAGCTCGGCCATCCACTCACGGAGTGCCGAGACGACGATCTCACGACCGATGATCACTGCTGCCGGCAAGGTCAGCCAGAGGTTGCCGTGTTCCTGCACCAGCAGCACCAGGGCCACTGCGACCATCAGCTTGTCGGCCACCGGATCGAGGAACGCGCCGAACGGTGTGCTCTGCTCCAGGCGGCGGGCCAGGTAACCGTCCAGCCAGTCCGTCGCGGCGGCGATGGCAAAGACCGAAGCGGAGGCCACGTAGCTCCAGTGGTACGGCAAATAGAACAGCAGTATGAAGATCGGAATGAGCAGGACGCGTAGAACGGTAAGCAGATTTGGGATATTCATCGGCACAACTGGCTGCGAGGTTGACGGGCATTCTACTCGCTATGCAGGTTTGCATAAATCGACTCTGCGAGCTTTTTACTGATACCAGGGGCTTTGGCGATCTCTTCGATGCTGGCACGAGACAGCTCCTGCAATCCACCGAAATGTTTCAACAGGTCCCGCCGCCGGGTCGGGCCAACCCCTGCCACGCCTTCCAGGGTGGAGGTGCGGCGAGTCTTGCCACGGCGGGCACGGTGGCCGGTGATAGCGAACCGGTGGGCTTCGTCACGGATCTGCTGGATCAGGTGCAACGCCGGGGAATCCCCTTTCAGGGTGAATTCATGGGCCGCATCGTTCAGGTACAGGGTCTCGAAACCGGCCTTGCGCGTGGCGCCCTTGGCCACGCCCAGCAGGATCAGGTCGGGGACCATCAGCTCATTGAGCACGTCGCGAGCCATGGACAGTTGGCCTTTACCGCCGTCTACCAGCAGGATGTCCGGGAGCTTGCCCTCCCCGTCCTTCAGCTTGCCGAAGCGTCGCATCAGTGCCTGGTGCATCGCCGCATAGTCATCGCCGGCGGTCACGCCTTCGATGTTATAGCGGCGGTAATCGGACTTGATCGGGCCTTCCGGGCCGAACACCACGCAGGACGCCACGGTAGCCTCGCCGCTGGAATGGCTGATGTCGTAGCACTCCAGCCGCTGCGGTGGCTCGTCCAGGTTGAGGACATCGGCCAGGGCATCGAACCGCGCCGCGACGTGCTGGCGGTTAGCCAGACGCGCGCCAAGGGCCTGCTCGGCATTGGTGACCGCCAGTTGTTGCCAGCGCGCCCGGGTGCCGCGCACGCGGTGGCTGATGGTCAGCTCGCGACCGCGAAGCGTATGGATGGCTTCAATCAGGGTCGGAAAGTCCTCGTGGACCACGTTGACGATCAATTCGCTCGGCAGGTCGCGTTCCGGACTGCTGACGTAGTACTGGCCGAGAAACGCCGACATGACCTCGGCCACGTCTTCCTCGATACCCACCTGGGGGAAGAAGTTCTTGCTGCCGAGCACGCGGCCGCCCCGCACGCTGATCAGATGCACGCACGCACCGCCCGGGTTGATGAACGACGCGATCACATCGACGTCGCCGCTGCCGCCCTCCATGCTCTGCTGGTCCTGCACGCGGCGCAGCAAACCGATCTGGTCGCGCAACTCGGCGGCTTTTTCAAATTCGAGGTTGATCGCCGCCTCTTCCATCGCGCTCGACAATTCATCGGTCAGCGCATTGCTGCGACCTTCCAGGAACATCACCGAGTGACGCACGTCTTCTGCATAGACTTCGGGCTCGACGAAGCCCACGCAAGGCGCCTTGCAGCGTTTGATCTGGTATTGCAGACAGGGCCGGGTGCGGTTCTTGTAATAGCTGTCCTCGCACTGGCGCACGAAGAAGGTCTTCTGCAGCAGGCTCAGGCTTTCACGAATCGCACCGGCGCTGGGGTAAGGACCGAAATAGCGACCCTTGGCCTTTTTCGCGCCACGGTGGATGCTCAGGCGCGGGAACGCCCCATCGGACAGGAACACGTAGGGGTAGGATTTGTCATCCCGCAACAGGATGTTGTACGGCGGCCGCCATTCCTTGATCAGCGTCTGTTCAAGCAGCAGCGCTTCGGTTTCGTTGGCGGTGATGGTGGTTTCGATCTGCGCGATGCGTCCCACCAGCGCGGCGGTCTTGGGGGCCAGGCCGGTCTTGCGAAAGTAACTGGCCAGGCGCTTCTTGAGATTCTTGGCCTTGCCTACGTACAACAGGCGTGCGTCGCCGTCGAACATGCGGTACACGCCGGGGCGGCCACTGCATGTGGACAGGAAAGCACTGGGATCAAACAGTTCGGTCATTATCAGGCGCTGGCATCGACCATGCCGTGACGCACTGCCAGCAGCGTCAACTCGACATCACTGCTGATCGAAAGCTTCTCGAAGATACGGTAACGGTAGGTGTTGACGGTTTTTGGCGACAGGCACAGTTTATCGGAGATGATCTGCACTTTCTGGCAACCGACAATCATCAGGGCGATCTGGATTTCCCGCTCCGATAACGCGTCGAAGGGAGACTCATTAGTCGGCTGGAAGGATTTGATCGCCAACTGCTGGGCAATCTGCGGGCTGATGTAGCGCTGCCCGGCGAACACCAGGCGGATGGCCTGGACCATCTCGTTCAAGCCGGCACCCTTGGTGAGGTAACCCGCCGCGCCCGCTTGCAACAACCGGGTCGGGAACGGATCTTCTTCGCAGACGGTGACCGCGACCACCTTGATGTCCGGGTGACTGCGCAGCAGTTTGCGCGTGGCCTCAAGACCGCCGATGCCAGGCATCTTCACGTCCATGAGGACCACATCGGGTTTCAATTCACGCGCCTTGATCAGGGACTCTTCCCCGGATTCGGCCTGACCAACCACCTGCAGACCGTCGATGTCAGCCAGCATTCGTGTAATGCCCGTACGAACGAGATCATGGTCATCGACCACTAACACCCTAATCAAGCAGACACCTCACCATTTTGGTCTTATATGGACTGCGTTACACCTTAGCAAAAAGCTTCCGGCAGACCTAGCGCCAAGAGGCATTAAAAAGTTACAGCGAATCTTCCTGGGACAAGTGATCCGAGGCCTCAAGCATCGGCGTCTCGCTGCATCCTCAGGAAACACTCATCCTCGCCCGCGACGTATAGTCCCATGCGTTCATAGAGTTTCCTCGCCGGATTGTCCTTGAACACCGTCAGACGCAATGCCGGACGCCGTTCCAGGGTCACCATGTCCCAGACCTGTCCGATTGCCCAGGTACCGGCACCCTGCCCGCGGAATGCCTGATCGATCTGCAACTCCCGGATATACAGCGCCCGGGCATCACGGCTGAGACTGACAAACCCCAGCACCCGATCCTCGCGACTGATAATCCAGTTCTGGCGAATGATCCACGCCAGGTCGAACGCCTCATCCTGCCAGAGCAAATCATGACGCAGGTAATACGGCAGCATGTTGGCGCAGGTCAATTGCCGGACGAAATCGATGTCCGTAGCCGTGGCCGCACGCCATTGGAAACTCATGGCCACCTCGTCAAAGATCAAAACCCGAGTTTGTCATAATGCCAGCCAGACTCAACACCATGAACAATTGCACCTCGACGATAGAAACTTCTTATTGAACCCGCGCCCCAGCGTCGAGTAAGCTCAGGACCATTCATCGGAGACAGACCATGTTCAACGCCCTCTCACCGCTTCAATCCGTTAGCGCCCCGCGCTCGGTTGCGGCTGTCCGGGCGAACAGCGTTGCTGCTCCGGTCAACTTTTATTTTGGGTATTGGTTTAGCCACTGGCGCGCCTGATACCCAACCGGCGCCCACTTTAAACGGGTCGCCTTCCAGAGTTCATAAACCCCCGGTCGGCCTCCCGACCGGGGGTTTTGTTTTTTCAGCCCTGTATTTTTCGCAACACCGACAACTTTGAGGATCGAGCCATGAATTACGCCACTTATTACCGTTACGACTTTTGCGCCTGGCGATTTACCAGCCTCCGCTCGGGACAGCCTGCCGCCTCCGATCGGTCACCTATCGGTGGCATGCAAACACTTGAGGCCAGTACGGCCAACTGTCGAACACCCCACTAGGGCCGGCGCGGGAAGAACCCGCTGCCCGCCCAGGAAGCCAGATCATGAATTCGTCCGTCTCCGCTTTGCCGCTGTCCACGCTCACCCCGGCCAACGAAGCCCTGACCCTGCGTCTGCCCAGCTCGTTGCAGCTCAAACACCAGTTGCCCCTCAGCCACATGTTGAGCCAACAAGTCGATGCCCATCGCCAGGCCATCCGCGCAATTCTCGACGGTGAGGACGCTCGCCTGCTGATCATTGTTGGCCCCTGCTCCCTCCACGATCCGAAATCCGCCCTCGAATACGCCGCCAACCTGGCGCGTCTGGCCCACGAAGTGAGCGACAGCATGCTGCTGGTGATGCGTGCCTACGTGGAAAAGCCCCGCACGACGGTGGGCTGGAAAGGCCTGGCCTACGACCCCGATCTGGATGGCCGCGATGACATGGCCGCCGGCCTGACCCTGTCCAGGGAACTGATGCGTGAAATGCTGCAGCTCGGCCTGCCCGTCGCCACCGAACTGTTGCAACCCATGGCCGCCAACTACTTCGACGACCTGCTCAGTTGGGTCGCCATTGGCGCACGCACCACCGAATCGCAGATCCACCGGGAAATGGCCAGTGGCCTGGGCATGCCGGTCGGCTTCAAGAACGGCACCGACGGCGGCGTCGGGATCGCCTGCGACGCCATGCGCTCCGCCGCCCACCCCCACCGGCATTTCGGCGTCGACAGCCAGGGGCACCCTGCAATCATCCAGACCCAGGGCAACCCCGACACCCACCTGGTGCTGCGGGGTGGACACCGCGGCCCGAACTACGACCGCCAGAGCGTCGCGCAAATACACAATGACCTGGACCGCCTGAAGATACCGGCCCGGATCATGGTGGATTGCAGTCATGCCAACAGCGGCAAGGATCCCTCGCGCCAGCCAGAGGTATTCAACGACGTGCTGGCGCAGCGGCTGCAAGGAAACCGCGCGCTGATCGGCATGATGATCGAGAGCCACCTGTTCGAAGGCTGCCAGCCCATCAGCCCGTCGATGCGCTACGGCGTATCGGTGACCGACGGGTGCCTGGGCTGGGCATCCACCGAGCAACTGCTGCGCCAGGCCCATCGTCAGTTGCTGTCAGCCAGCTGAGTTTTGTGCGCGCCCTCCTTCGGGAGGGCGCTCCTGGAACGCACATGAACCTCGACCCCGGCGAAAGGCTGGCTCACATCGTCCAGGCGCTCGACCTGATAGCGAACGCGCACCGATCTGCCCCGTTGACTCTGCCAATAGTCCGTCGGGACTACGAAGGTCATCGGCTGACCGACGTTGGCCGGGACGATTTCACGCTCCTCGACATAGGCATAGCTGCCATCGCATTGCAGCCAGACCAACTCGCCAATCTCGAATCCGCCAGTCTCGATGATCACCTTCACGCCCTTCTCCTGCTCATCGACATCCAGCTCCCCCTCCTTCAGACCCAGGATCCGGGGCGCTTTCAGTGGCGGGCGGACCAGGGCGCCGATATGCAGTGACAAGGATTCGGCACGACGCACGGAATGCCCCCGCCTGACGACGTAAGACAGGTCCAGGCGATGGCCCAGATGCGGGACAATCTGCGCCTGATCTATCCAGAATGAGACCTCGCGGCCAACGGCATGGGCCTCGATGTCCAGCACGTCACGCCAGAGCGCCCTGGAATCCCTGCTGCCGATCAGGATCAGCCGGTCCCCGACAGCCATTCTTGAATAGGGCCGGATGCTCACGCAGGTGCCCTCGGGGACACGCTTCGGATCGAGACTGCCGCCCACCGCATCGGTGGCGATGGCCGGCAGCAGTTGCGGTGCTACATCACCGATCACCAATTGCAGGGGCTCCGAATGCATCGGCGCCGGCAGTCGTTTACCGGTGACTTGATACGAAATCTCCAGCGAGCCGCCGTCCAGCTCAGCGATATGGGGTTCGCGCACGACGAAGATGACGTCCCGGTCGACCTGTCGTTCCGTGACAGACCGACGAACTTCATGTCGGTACGGTTCGCCGTCCGAATTGAGCCCGTGCCAGAACAGCAGCACTTCATCGCCGCACGTCATCATCGGGTAGGGTTTGAGGGTGATGGCAACCTTGCTCCAGGCCGGGTTGATCACCCCGCCCTTTGCCGCCGCCAGGATGGGGGCCCGGAATTTCGTCCGAGCGCTAAGCCGGGCTCGCCGGCCAAATGGGTCAGTGGTCATGTGTGGATTCCAGTCCTTGGATGAAGGCGCCATCTCCCTGTAACGGCGCCCGATAGAGCCATTAAAACCTGCTCCTCGCAAACCCGCAGTCAGACAAGACGACAGTGCAGGTGGTCCCTTGCACTTGAGACTGTAGCTGCATGCGACAGGGTCTATCAGACGCATCCCGAAACCAAACACATCATTCGGCCACTTTTCTGATTCTTCCTTCCTTCTTTAGTCCGTTTTCGGTCGGGCACAGCGGTTTCTTCCTACACCCCAGCGCAGGAGCCTGCATTACAGTGGTGTCGCAAATTCAACATGAACCTCTTCGAAAAAGGTACGAACATGCAACGGAATGCAACCACTCAATTTCCTATCCTGTTGGTACATGGTTTGTTCGGGTTTGACAGGGTCGCAGGCTCCGAACTTTTCCACGGCATCAAGCAGGCGCTGCGCACCGCCGGCGCCCGGGTATTCATTCCCTACCTGTCGGCAACCTACGCCAATGAGGCTCGCGGTGAAGAGTTACTGGCCCAGATTGATCGGGTCCTGAGCGGAACCGGGGCCACTCGGGTCAACCTGATCGGGCATGGCCAAGGCGCATTGGCGTCCCGTTACGCCGCCGCACTGGCACCCGCGAAGGTCGCCTCGGTGACATCGGTCAGCGGGCCCAACCACGGCTCCGAACTGGCCGATTTCCTGCGCAAGGCCCTCACGCCCGGGCGCCTGCCGGAGCATGTGGCAAGCAGAGTCGCCACGTTGTTTGTCGACTTCATTTCCTTGCTGAGCGGCCAGGCACAGCTCCCACACAACGCCATCGCCGCACTGGCGGCACTGACCACCGAAGGCGTTGGCGCATTCAACGACAAATACCCGCAAGGTTTACCCAAGAGCTGGGGGAGCAAGGGACCGGAGTTGGTCAACGGCGTGCGCTACTACTCTTGGAGCGGAACGCTGCAAGAAGCACCCGACGGAGGGCCCAAGGCGACGGATCCCTTCCAGGTGTTCTGCCGGGCCTTTTCCGAGTACTTCATCACCGAAGCCGGGCAGAACGACGGGCTGGTGGGTCGCTTCAGCTCGCACCTGGGCAAGGTCATCCGCTCCGACTATCCGATGGATCACCTGCAGGCCATCAATCAACCGTCCGGGTGCGCGCACAAGGGGACAACCCCGCTGGAACTTTATGTGCGGCACGCCGAACGCCTGCGCAAAGCGGGCCTGTAATCGGCAGGTTCAAGGTTTTGACGCATTTTTGACAACATACCCTTTAATGATTCCGGTAGGCTCACACCCTTTAAAATCCATTGAAAGGAATTTCCCATGGCCAAAGCCACTGCCCGCCACATCCTGGTTTCCAGCGAAGACAAGTGCAACGAACTCAAGGCCCAGATCGAAGCCGGTGCCGATTTCGCCGAAGTCGCGAAGGCCAACTCGTCGTGCCCATCCAGCCGCCAGGGTGGTGACCTGGGTTCGTTCGGCCCAGGCCAGATGGTCAAGGAGTTCGATACCGTCGTGTTCAGCGCACCGATCAATGTGGTGCAGGGCCCGGTCAAGACCCAGTTCGGCTATCACCTGCTGGAAGTGACCAGCCGCCAGGACTGAGGATGACGGTGGCGAGGGAGCCTGCTCCCTCACCACCGTGCCTCCTCACCACCTCCTTGACCACAGGGCTAGCGATCAGCACGCCGCTCGCGTAAAAATCGTGGTCATCGATCACCCGGCTTTAAGGCTGACAATGCGACTGGTGTTTCCCTCTCTGTTCCTGACCGCCGCGCTCCTGCTGACAGGCGCCGCCGGTGTGTCTGCCGCACCGCAACATGCCCTGACCGTCTATGGCGAACCGGCCAAATACCCCGAAGGCTTCAGCCATTTCGCCTATGCCAATCCCCAGGCTCCCAAGGGTGGCACTCTGCGCCGCTCGGCCATCGAGATCGGCCAGTTCGATCACGTGCTGCCTTACATCGACAAAGGCATCGGGGTCAGCCAGATCGACGGCATGCTGTATTCGCCCCTGGCCCAACGTTCCCTGGATGAGCCCTACACGGTCTACGGCCTGGTTGCCCAAAGCATGGAACGCGCGGACGACGGCCTGTCCCTGCGCTTCTATCTGAACCCCAAGGCCCGCTTCGCCGACGGCAAGCCCATTACCGCCGAAGACGTGCGCTACAGCTTCCAGTTGCTGATGACCCAGGGCAGCCTGCGCTATCGCACCCAATTCGCGGCCGTCAAAGGCGTCGAAGTCGAAGGCGAGCGCACGGTTCGCTTCGATTTCAAGAACAACGAAAACCGCACCTTGCCCCTGGACATCGCCACCCTGCCGGTGTTTCCCGAGCATTGGTGGAAAACCCGCGACTTTGCCAGCGGCGGTGGCTATGAAGCGCCGCTGGGCAGTGGGCCGTACCGGGTCGGCAAGGTCGACTCCGGGCGCAGCATCACCTTCGAGCGCAACGCCGACTGGTGGGGCAAGGACCTGCCGGTCAGCCGCGGGCTCTACAACTTCGACCATTTCAGCATCGAGTACTTCGGCGACACCGACGTGGCGCGCCAGGTGCTGCGTGGCGGCGCCTACGACTACAACCGCGAGTTCTCCGCCACGGGCTTTTCCATCGGCTACGACAGCCCGGCGCTGCGCGACGGCCGCCTGCAGAAAGCCCACCTGGCCACCGAAGCCCCGCAAACGGCCCAGGGCTTCGTGTTCAACCTGCAAAAGCCGCAGTTCCAGGATCCCCGCGTCCGCCAGGCCCTGGCGATGCTCTGGGATTTCGAATGGAGCAACCGGCAGATGATGCGCAACCTCTATGTGCGCCAGCAGAGCTTCTTCTCCAACACCGACCTGGCTGCCCGAGAGCTGCCCGACGCGAGCGAACTGGCGATCCTTGAACCGCTGCGCGGGAAAGTCCCCGACGAGGTCTTCACCCAGGTGTTCCAGGCCCCGAAGACCGACGGCAGCGGCGTGATTCGCGACAAGCAATTGCAGGCCCTGGCGCTGCTGGAACAGGCCGGCTGGAAACCCGATGGCGATCGCCTGGTCAATGCCGAGGGCGAGCCGCTGAGCTTCACCTTCCTCAACAGCCAGAACGGCATGGACCGCCTGCTGCTGCCCTACAAACGCACCCTGGCGCAGATCGGCATCGACATGAGCATCCGTCGCATCGACCCGTCCCAATACGTCAACCGCCTGATGAGCCGTGACTACGACATGATCGTCACCGGCTATCCGGTCAGTACCTCCCCCGGCACCGAGCTCTACAATTACTTCGGTTCGGCGGCGGCCAACGACCCGGGCGCCAACAACTACATGGCCCTGCAGAATCCCGCCGTCGATACCCTGATCGACGGGCTGGTCAAGGCCACCACCCAGGACGACATGCTCCGTCATGCCCACGCCCTGGACCGGGTGCTGCAATGGAACTACTACTGGATTCCCAACTACTACCCACCGGGCAGTTCGACCGTGTGGTGGAACCGCTTCGGCATGCCGAAGGTGCAGGCCGCCAATGACGAAGCCATCGAGAGCTGGTGGGAAGTCAGCACCACGCCCTTGACCAATGAACAGATGACCGCCGAGCGAATCAGGCGTGGCACCTCCGGAGGGCGTCACTGATGTGGGCCTATGTCGCGCGACGCTTGCTGCTGATCATTCCGACCCTGGTGATCATCCTGCTGGTGAATTTCGTCATCGTCCAGGCGGCTCCCGGTGGCCCGGTGGAACAGGCCATCGCCCACCTCCAAGGCATCGGCGGCGCCAGCGTCGGCAGCTCGGGCAATGCCATGACCGGCACCTCCCGGGCCAGCCGCGGCCTGGACCCGCAACTGATCAAGGACATCGAGAAACAATACGGCTTCGACAAACCGGCCCATGAGCGCCTGTGGCTGATGCTCAGCAGCTACGCCCGCCTGGACTTCGGCAAGAGCTTCTTCCGGGGCGCCACGGTCACCGACCTGATCCTGGAAAAGATGCCGGTGACCATTTCCCTGGGGCTGTGGGCCACGCTGATCACCTACCTGGTGTCGATCCCGCTGGGCATCCGCAAGGCGGTGCATCACGGGTCGGCCTTCGATGTCTGGAGCAGCACGGCGATCATCATCGGCTACGCCATGCCGGCGTTCCTCTTCGCAATGTTCCTGATCGTGGTGTTCGCGGGCGGGACGTCGCTGAACTGGTTTCCGGTGCGCGGGCTGGTATCGGATAACTTCGAATCGCTGTCGACCCTGGGCAAGATCACCGATTACTTCTGGCACCTGGTGCTGCCGGTCACATCGCTGGTGATCGGCGGCTTCGCCACCCTGACCATCCTGACGAAGAACTCGTTCCTCAATGAAATCACCCGCCAATACGTGGTCACGGCGCGGGCCAAGGGCATGAGCGAACGTCGGGTGCTGTACGGGCACGTGTTCCGCAACGCCATGCTGTTGGTGGTGTCGGGAATTCCCCAGGCGTTCATCAGCGTGTTCTTCGCCGGATCGCTGCTGATCGAGGTGATCTTCTCCCTCGATGGCCTGGGCCGCATGAGCTACGAAGCAGCCGTGTCCCGGGACTATCCGGTGGTGTTCGGCTCGCTGTTCATCTTCACGCTGTTCGGCCTGCTGATCAAACTCATCGGCGACCTCTGCTACACCCTGGTGGACCCGCGCATCGACTTCGCCGCGAGGAACGCCTGATGTTCAGATTCTCGCCCTTGGGCCGACGACGTTTCGAGCGTTTCAAGAAGAACCGCCGCGGCTGGTGGTCGCTGTGGTTGTTCATCGGCCTGTTCATCCTGACCCTGGGCGGCGAGCTGATCGCCAATGACAAGCCGCTGGTGGTGAGCTATCAGGACTCGCTGTATTTCCCGGTGTTCAAGCGCTACACCGAGCAGGAGTTTGGCGGCCAGCTACCGTTCCAGGCCGACTACCGCAGCAGCTACGTGCAGAACCTGATCCACAAGGACGGCGGGTGGCTGCTGTTCCCGCCGATCCCGTTCAGCGACGACACCCCCAATTACGACCTCAACCAACCGGCCCCGAGCCCGCCCACCTCGGTGAACTGGCTGGGCACCGATGATCAGTCCCGGGACGTGCTGGCCCGGGTGATCTTCGGCGCCCGAGTGTCGATCCTGTTCGCCCTGGCACTGACGGCCATCAGCGCGCTGATCGGCATCGCCGCCGGCGCGTTGCAGGGGTATTACGGCGGCTGGGTGGACCTGTTGGGACAACGCCTGCTGGAAGTCTGGTCGGGGCTGCCGGTGCTCTATCTGCTGATCATCCTCTCCGGTTTCGTCGAGCCGAATTTCTGGTGGCTGCTGGGAATCATGGCGCTGTTCTCCTGGCTGGCCCTGGTGGACGTGGTCCGCGCCGAGTTCCTGCGCGGGCGCAACCTCGAATACGTCAAGGCCGCCAGGGCCCTGGGCCTGACCGACCGCAAGGTGATCGTGCGGCACATCCTGCCCAACGCGATGAACGCGACCCTGAGTTATCTGCCGTTCATCCTCACCGGAGCGATCTCCACCCTCACCGCCCTGGACTTCCTCGGCTTCGGCATGCCGGCCGGCAGCGCGTCCCTGGGCGAGCTGATTGCCCAGGGCAAACAGAACCTGCAAGCACCCTGGCTGGGGCTGACGGCATTCTTCACCCTGGCCCTGATTCTTTCCCTGTTGGTGTTCATTGGCGAGGCTTTGCGCGATGCATTCGACCCCAGGTCCTGATCCGGACGTGCGAGACAACCTGATCGAAATCCGCGACCTGAGCGTGGCCTTCAACGACCAGGCCGTCGTGCGCAACCTGTGCCTGGACATCCGCCCCGGCGAGTGCCTGGCCCTGGTGGGCGAATCGGGTTCCGGCAAATCGGTGACGGCCCACTCGATCCTGCAACTGCTGCCGCCAACCGAGAGCCATACCACCGGCAGCATTCGCTATCGCGGCCAGGAACTGGTCGGTGCCCAAGCCAGCACCCTGCGAGCGTTGCGCGGCAACCGTATCGCGATGATCTTCCAGGAACCGATGACCTCCCTCAACCCGCTGCACAGCGTCGAAAAGCAGATCGGCGAAACCCTGATGCTGCACAAGGGCCTGGGCGGTAAAGCGGCGCGGCAACGCATCCTGGAACTGCTGGCCCTGGTCGGCATCCAGAAGCCCGTCGAACGGCTCAAGGCCTATCCGCATCAGCTCTCCGGCGGTCAGCGCCAACGGGTGATGATTGCCATGGCCCTGGCCTGCGAGCCGGAGCTGTTGATCGCCGACGAACCGACCACTGCGCTGGACGTGACCGTGCAGCGCAAGATCCTGTTGTTGCTCAGATCCCTCCAGCAACGGCTCGGCATGTCCCTGCTATTGATCAGCCATGATCTGAACCTGGTGCGCAGCATCGCCCAGCGGGTGTGCGTGATGAAGGCCGGGGAAATCGTCGAACAGGCGCCGTGCGAAACCCTCTTCAGCGCGCCGAAGCACCCCTACAGCTGTGAACTGCTGCACGCCGAACCGGAGGGTGAAGCCCTGCCCCGGGACGCGCGCGAAGACGTGTTGCAGGTCCAGGACCTGCGGGTGAGTTTCGCCCTGGGCGGTGGGTTGTTCCGGCGCAAGGAGTACCTGCGTGCGGTCGACGGCATCAGCCTGAACATCCAGCGCGGCAAGACCCTGGGCATCGTCGGCGAATCCGGTTCCGGCAAGTCCACCCTCGGCCAGGCGATCCTGCGGCTGATCGAATCCGAAGGCAGCATTCGCTTCCAGGGTGAAGCCCTCGACGCGCTGCCGCAGAAAGCATTGCGGCCGTGGCGCAAGCAGATGCAGGTGGTGTTCCAGGATCCGTTCGGCAGCCTCAGCCCACGGATGTCGGTACAGCAGATCATCAGCGAAGGCCTTGAGGTCCACAGTCCGTCCAGCGCCCAGGAGTGCGAGGCCCGGGTGATCCAGGCCCTCAAGGAAGTCGGCCTCGACCCGCAGAGTCGCCATCGCTACCCCCACGAATTTTCCGGCGGCCAACGCCAGCGCATCGCCATCGCCCGGGCCCTGGTGCTCAAGCCGGCCCTGATCCTGCTGGACGAGCCCACATCGGCGCTGGATCGCACCGTGCAGAAACAAGTGGTCGCCCTGCTCCGCCAGCTCCAGGAGAAGCACGGCCTGACCTACCTGTTCATCAGCCATGACCTGGCGGTGGTGCGCGCCCTGGCCCACGACATGATCGTGATCAAGGACGGCAAAGTGGTTGAATGCGGCGCCAGTCATGAGGTGTTCGACGCACCAAAACACCCTTACACCAAGGAGCTGTTGGCGGCGGCGCATCCGGGGTGGGCATAATACCGACACCGTGTCGCGCCCATCGCGAGCAGGCTCGCTCCCACATTGGAACGCGATCACCTGTGGGAGCGAGCCTGCTCGCGAAGGCGGCCTGACAGGCAATACACAACCCGGACCAGACCATGACCCCCACCGAAAACCTCAAGGACTACAAGCGCGTACGCACCCTGGCGATTCGCTCCTTGTTCGAGATCATCGAACAGTCCAGCGAAGGCACGGTGATTGTCGACCGTGACGCCAACATCGTCTGGATGAACGAGCGCTACGCCCGGCGCTTCGGCCTGAACTCGGCGCAGGAGGCCGTCGGTCGGGCCTGCGAGAGCGTGATCCCCGGCAGCCTGCTGCGGGAAGTGGTGCGGACCGGGCGGCCGATCCTGTTGGACATGCAGGAAATGCCCAAGGAGCCGTTGGTGGTCATGCGTCTGCCGATCCATGACAGCGCCGGCGCGGTCATCGGCGCCATCGGTTTTGCCTTGTTCGGTGAACTGCATAGTCTGTCGCCGATGCTCAAGCGCTACCAGAGCATGCAGGAAGAACTGGCCTCGACCCGTTCGCTGCTGCGGGCGCGGCAGACCAAGTACAACTTCGCCCATTTCATCGGCACCAGCAGCGCCGGCCTGGAGGTCAAGCGCCGCGCCCGGCGCAGCGCCAGCACCGATTCCCCGGTGTTGCTGCTCGGCGAAACCGGCACCGGCAAGGAACTGCTGGCCCAAGCGATCCACAGTGCCTCGCCACGGGCGCACAAGGCATTCGTCAGCATCAACAGCGCGGCAATTCCGGAATCGCTGCTGGAAGCCGAGTTCTTCGGCACGGCCCCCGGAGCCTTCACCGGGGCCGATCGCAAGGGCCGCGCCGGCAAGCTGCAGATCGCCCAGGGCGGCACGTTGTTCCTGGATGAGATCGGCGACATGCCGCTGCCGCTGCAAAGCAAACTGCTGCGAGTGCTACAGGAAAAGGAATATGAACCGGTGGGGTCCAACGAGGTGCTGCAAAGCGATGTCCGCGTGATCGCGGCCACGTCAATGGATCTGGAGGCGGCGATCAAGCGCGGCGAGTTCCGCGCCGACCTGTATTACCGCCTCAATGTGCTGCCGATCCAGGTCCCCCCGCTGCGCGAGCGCCTGGATGACCTGCCGGCCCTGAGCGAGGCGATCCTCGAAGACCTGCGCAGCCAGCACGAACTGAACCCCGATGCTCTCGACCTGCTGGGGCAACACGCCTGGCCGGGCAACATCCGCGAATTGCGCAACGTGCTGGAGCGGGCCGCTCTGCTCAGCGATAACCTGCAGCTCACCGTCGCCGACATCCGTGCGGCCATCGGCACGTTCACCCCGGTGACCCGCTCGGCCAGCCCAAGCCTGGAACTGCTGCCGCAGGAAACCTTCAGCCAGGCCCGGGCCCGATTCGACCGGCAACTGATCGAAACCACCCTCGCGCAATGCGGCGGCAAGGTGATCGAAGCGGCGGAGCGACTGGGGCTGGGACGTTCGACGTTGTACAAGAAGATGGTGGCGTTGGGGATTGCCGAGTCTCAATAGAGAGAAATCAATTCTCTTTTTGTAGACGACTACTTCCGAGCGCTTCGCGCTCATCGCGAGCAGGCTCGCTCCCACAAACGACCGCGCTCCCCTGTGGGAGCGAGCCTGCTCGCGATGAGGCCATCCGAATCAAAAAATCTCAAAAAAGAGACAGCACTCTTCGTATCTCCTCAAGTCAAACAACAAACCTCATATATTTCAACAAGTTACCAACCTGGCACAAAACTCGCTAAAGCTCCTCCCACCGCTTCACCACAAAAATAACAATCCCAGGAGACACACCATGAGTGTGATCATTGCCTTGGCAGCCCTCGCGCTGCTGATGGTTGCCGCCTACCGTGGCTACAGCGTCATCCTCTTTGCCCCCATCGCCGCCCTCGGCGCCGTCCTGCTCACCGACCCATCCGCCGTCGCCCCTGCCTTCACCGGGGTGTTCATGGAGAAAATGGTCGGGTTCATCAAACTGTATTTCCCGGTGTTCCTGCTCGGCGCGGTGTTCGGCAAACTGATCGAGTTGTCGGGCTTCTCCCGCTCCATCGTGGCCGCGGCGATTCGCCTGCTGGGCACGCGCCAGGCGATGCTGGTGATCGTGCTGGTCTGCGCCCTGCTGACCTATGGCGGCGTGTCGTTGTTCGTCGTGGTGTTCGCGGTGTACCCGTTCGCCGCCGAGATGTTCCGCCAGAGCAATATTCCCAAGCGCCTGATCCCGGCCACCATCGCCCTCGGTGCATTCTCCTTCACCATGGACGCCCTGCCCGGCACGCCGCAGATCCAGAACATCATCCCCAGCACCTTCTTCAACACCACCGCCTGGGCCGCGCCGTGGCTGGGTGTGATCGGCACGCTGTTCGTTTTCAGCATCGGCATGCTGTTCCTGCAACGCCAGCGCAACAAGGCCCAGCGCGTGGGCGAAGGCTACGGCACCGAACTGCGCAACGAGCCGGAAACGGCCGAAGACATCAAGCTGCCCAACCCGTGGATCGCCGTTTCACCGCTGCTGGCGGTCGGCATCATGAACCTGTTGTTCACCCAGTGGATTCCCCAGTGGTACGGCAAGACCCACAGCCTGGCGCTGCCGGGCATGGCGACACCGGTGACCAGCGACGTCGCCAAGCTCACCGCGATCTGGGCGGTGCAGGCCGCGCTGTTGGTGGGCATCATCATGGTCCTGCTGTTCGGCTTCCGGGCCATTCGCAGCAAACTGGCCGAAGGCAGTAAAAGTGCGGTGGGCGGTGCGTTGCTCGCAGCGATGAACACCGCCTCGGAATACGGCTTCGGCGCGGTCATCGCCTCGCTGCCGGGCTTCCTGGTACTGGCCGACTGGCTCAAGAGCATTCCCAACCCATTGGTCAACGAAGCCGTGACCGTGACGCTGCTGGCGGGCATTACCGGCTCCGCGTCGGGCGGCATGAGCATCGCCCTGGCGGCGATGTCCGAAACCTTCATCAGCGCCGCCCACGCCGCCAATATCCCCCTGGAAGTGCTGCACCGGGTCGCAGCGATGGCCAGCGGCGGCATGGACACCCTGCCTCACAACGGCGCGGTGATCACCCTGCTGGCGGTCACCGGGCTGACCCACCGTGAAGCCTACAAAGACATTTTCTGCATTACGCTGATCAAGACCCTCGCGGTTTTCGTGGTGATCGGTGTGTTCTACGCCACTGGCATTGTATGAGGTTCTTATGACGACAACTCTTTCCGGCAAGACCGCCCTGGTCACCGGTTCTACCAGCGGCATCGGCCTGGGCATCGCCCTGAGCCTGGCCAAGGCCGGCGCCGACTTGATCCTCAATGGCTTTGGCGATGCGTCGGCGGTGATCGCCGAAGTGCAGCAGTTCGGCGGCAAGGTGGGCCATCATCCGGCCGATGTCAGTGATCCGGCCCAGATCGCCGAGATGCTCGCTTATGCCGAGCGGGAATTCGGCGGCGTCGACATTCTGGTGAACAACGCCGGCATCCAGCATGTGGCCGCCGTGGAGGACTTCCCGGTGGAGCGCTGGGACTCGATCATCGCTATCAACCTGTCCTCGGTGTTCCACGCCACCCGCCTGAGCCTGCCAGGCATGCGCAGCAAGGGCTGGGGGCGGATCGTCAATATCGCCTCGGTACACGGCCAGGTCGGCTCGGTGGGCAAGGCCGCCTATGTCGCGGCCAAGCACGGGGTGATCGGCCTGACCAAAGTGGTCGGCCTGGAAACCGCCACCAGCAACGTCACCTGCAACGCCATCTGCCCCGGCTGGGTGCTGACCCCGCTGGTGCAGAAACAGATCGACGACCGCATCGCCAGCGGCATCGACCCGCAACAGGCCCAGCATGATCTATTGGCCGAGAAGCAGCCGTCGCTGGATTTCGTCACTCCGCCGCAACTGGGGGAACTGGTGCTGTTCCTGTGCAGCGAAGCCGGCAGCCAGGTGCGTGGCGCAGCGTGGAATATCGATGGTGGGTGGTTGGCCCAGTAACCCAGGACTACCCTGACACTGATCGTTCCCACGCTCTGCGTGGGAATGCAACTAGGGACGCTCCGCGTTCCAAAGAGCCAAGCGTGGGAATGCATCTAGGGACGCTGCGTGTTCCAACAGCGGACGCAGAGCGTCCATTGAGGCGTTCCCACGCAGAGCGTGGGAACGATCCTGACGATCCTGAACAAGAATAAGAGATACGCCATGTCCGACACCCTCTGGCAACCCAGCCCCGAACGCATCGAGCGGTCGCGCATGAACGCCTTTCGCCGGTTCGTCAACGAACGGCATCACCTGCAACTCAGTGACTACCCCGCCCTGCACGCCTGGAGCATCGACCAGCGCGCAGCGTTCTGGCAGGCCATCGTCGATTTCTTCGGGATCCGCTTTCATCAGGCGCCCACCGAGGTGCTGCTGGAAGGCGAGCAAATGCCCAGCGCCCAGTGGTTCCCAGGGGCGACGCTGAACTTTGCCGAACACTTGCTGCGCCGTCGCGATACAACGGTGGCCGTGGTTGCCGTCGGCGAAGACGGCGACCAGGAACACCTGACCTGGGCCGAACTCGCGGCCCACGTCGCCGGCCTGCAGAAAAGCCTGCAAGCGGCCGGTGTCACCCAAGGCGACCGCGTCGCCGCGTGCATGCCCAACACCTGGCAGACCCTGGTGGGTATGCTCGCCACCACCAGCCTGGGAGCGATCTGGTCCTGTTCGTCGCCAGACTTCGGCACCCAGGGGGTGATCGACCGTTTCGGCCAGATCGAGCCCAAAGTGCTGATCACCTGCGCCGGTTACCGCTACGCCGGCAAGGTCATCGACCAACGGCCCAAGGTCAACGAGATCCTCGAACGACTGCCATCGCTGCAGCAACTCATCGTGCTGCCCTATGCCCAGCCGGATGCCTGCGCCGAGGACTTCAGGACCCCGGCCAGCGTCGCGCTGTGGGACGGGTTCTACCAAGCCGGTGGCGAGCCGCAGTTCGTTGCCGTGTCGTTCGACCATCCGCTGTACATCCTGTACTCCAGCGGCACCACCGGCGTACCGAAGTGCATCGTCCATGGCACCGGCGGCGTACTGCTGCAACACGTCAAGGAGCATGGCCTGCACGTCGACCTCGGCCCCGAGGGTCGGCTGTTCTACTACACCACCTGCGGCTGGATGATGTGGAACTGGCTGGTGTCCGCCCTCGCCGTCGGCAGTGCGGTGGTGCTTTACGACGGCTCACCGTTCCACCCCGGCCCCGAGCGCCTGCTGGACCTGATCGACCAACAGCGCATCAGCGTGTTCGGCACCAGCCCCAAGTTCCTGGCCGCCCTGGAGAGCCAGGGTTTGAAACCTCGGCAGACCCACGACCTGGGCAGCCTCAGGACCCTGCTGTCCACCGGCTCGGCACTGGCCCCCCATAGCTACGACTACGTCTACCGCGACGTCAAGCCCGACGTCTGCCTGGCGTCGATGTCCGGTGGCACCGACATCGTGTCGTGCTTCGTCAACGGCAATCCACTGTCGGCCGTGCGGCGCGGCGAGATGCAGGGCAAGAGCCTGGGCATGGCGGTACAGGTCTGGAACGAGGCCGGGCAGGCCGTCATCGGTGAGAAAGGTGAATTGGTGTGCACCCGGCATTTCCCGGCGATGCCCATCGGCCTGTGGAACGACCCCCGGCAGGAAAAACTGCGAGCCTCCTACTTCAGCCAATTCCCCGGTGTGTGGGCCCAAGGCGATTACGCCGAGGAGCTGTCCCATGGCGGCTTCCTGATCCATGGCCGCTCCGACGCGGTGCTCAATCCCGGTGGCGTGCGCATCGGGACGGCGGAAATCTATCGACAGGTGGAAAAGGTCGAACAGGTGCTGGACAGCGTCGCCATCGGCCAGCAATGGCAGGGGGATGTGCGGGTGGTGCTGTTCGTGCGTCTGCAAGAGGGCACAGTCCTCGATGACACCCTGGAGCAGCGGATCCGCCAGGTCATCCGGGCCAACACCACGCCGCGCCATGTACCGGCGAAGATCCTGGCGGTCAGCGACATACCGCGGACCATCAGTGGCAAGGTGGTGGAACTGGCGGTGCGCAATGTGGTGCATGGCGAAGCGGTGAAAAATACCGACGCCCTGGCCAACCCGGAGGCGCTGGAGCAGTTTCGGGATCGGCCGGAGCTGGCCACCTAGCCCCCCACAAAACTGCTTTTCTGTGGCGAGGGGATTTATCCCCGCTGGGCTGCGAAGCAGCCCTAAATCCAGACACCTCGGTACATCAGATAGATTGTGTTGATTGCATTGGGGCTGCTCCGCAGCCCGGCGGGGATAAATCCCCTCGCCACAGGGAATGTGCCAAACCCCATCAATCCATCAACCCCCACTCCCCCGCCGCCGGATCGGCCGGGGGCGCGGCGCCCGACTCCGCATGCAGTTTCAACCGCAACCGCAGGTTGTTCGCCGAGTCGGCATTCTTCAGGGCCTCTTCCTCATCGAGCACCCCTTCCACCACCAGGTTGAACAGGGCCTGGTCAAAGGTCTGCATGCCCAGTTCTTCCGACTTCTCCATGATGCCCTTGAGTTCGCCCAGCTCGTTGCGCCGGATCAGGTCGGCCACCGTCGGCGAGCCGAGCATGACCTCAACCGCCGCCCGGCGCTGGCCGGTACGGGTGCGCACCAGGCGCTGGGACACGAATGCCTGGAGGTTGTTGCCCAAGTCACTCAACAGCTGTGGCCGGCGCTCTTCCGGGAAGAAGTTGATCACCCGGTCCAAGGCCTGATTGGCGTTGTGGGCATGCAAGGTGGAAATCACCAGATGCCCGGTGTCGGCAAAGGCCAGGGCGTGCTCCATGGTTTCCCGGTCGCGAATCTCGCCGATCAGCACCACATCCGGTGCCTGCCGCAAGGTGTTCTTGAGGGCGGCATGGAAACTGCGGGTGTCGACACCGACCTCCCGCTGGTTGATGATCGACTTCTTGTGCCGATGGATGTACTCCACCGGATCCTCGATGGTGATGATGTGGCCGCTGCTGTTGCGATTGCGATAATCGATCAATGCCGCCAGGGAGGTGGATTTGCCTGACCCCGTCGCGCCGACGAACAGCATCAGCCCCTGCTTCTGCATGATGGTGTCCAGCAGCACCTTGGGCAGTTTCAGGTCCTCGAATCGCGGTATGTCCAGCTTGACGTTGCGGATCACCATGGACACGTCATTGCGCTGCTTGAAGATATTGACCCGGAATCGCCCGACACCCGAGAGGGAAATGGCCAGGTTCATTTCCAATTCCCGATCGAACTCAAGGCGCTGTTCGGCGTCCATCAAAGACTCGGCGAGCCCGGCGATGTCACCGACCTTGAACGCCTGGTTGCCCAGGGGCTTGAGCACGCCCTCGAACTTGGCACACGGCGGTGCCCCGGTGGACAGGTAAAGATCGGAGCCTTCCTGGCTGGCCAGGATGCGTAACAAGGGATCGATTTCCATGGACTGAAACTTCCGCGAGACATCAATGAAACAAGCTGACCCGAGCACGTACCTCTGCAGACCAACCCGCGCTTACCTCCTTCAGAGGATAGTAGACGCGACACGACAACCAGGGATTCCGTGATGAACGCAACACCCGCCGGCAGCGGCATACAACGCCTGATCGACCGACTGGATTGGATCTCCAGCCCGCTGGGCGCTGCCGAAACCTGGCCCCAGAGCCTGCGCACCGCCGTGGACATCGTGCTGCACTCGCCGATGCCTATGGCTTTGCTGTGGGGGCCGCAACTGATCCATTTCTACAACGACGCCTTTTCCCGCCTGGCCGGCGACAAGCATCCCCAGGCGTTCGGCCAGCCGACCCATACGGCATGGCCCGAACTCAAAAGCCTGACCGAGCCGATTTATCACAACGTGTTGCAAGGCCGCACCCACAGCAGCCGCGACCAACAATGGCGCCTGCCCTTTGCCGGTCGCCTCTGCGATCTCTGGCTGGACCTGACCTATAGCCCCGTGCGTGACGAAAGCGGCGCCGTGACCGGCATCCTGATCACGGCCATCGAGACCAGCGAGCGGCGACGCCTGGCCCTGGAGTTCGAACGCCGTTCCGAAGCCAGCCTCAAGGCTCAGCAGGAAAGCGAAGAACGCCTGCAACTGGCCCTGGCGGCAGCCGATACGCTGGGCACCTGGGACTGGGACATCAGCGAAGACCGCTTCACTGCCGATGCGCATTTCGCCCTGTTGCACGGTGTCGATCCCAGTTTGTCGCGGCAGTTGCCCATCAGTGCCTACCTCGAAGGCGTACATCCCGAGGACAGAGCGATGGTCGCCCGCAGCATCAAGCATTGCATCACCCACGGCACCGAATATGCCGAGGAGTATCGCCTGCTGCAGCCCGACGGCGAACTGCGCTGGGTGTTCGTGCGCGGTCGCTGCTACAAGGATCGCCATGGTCGGCCCAAGCGCTTTCTCGGCGCGGCCCTGGACCTGACCGAGCGCAAGCGCACCGAACAGGCCCTGCGCCAGAGCCAGACCGAGCTGCAACTGATCATCAACGCCATGCCGATCCTCATCAGCTACGTGGACCACGAGGAACGTTTTCGCCTGAACAACAGCGCCTACCTGGACTGGTTCGGGCTGACCCCGCAGGAACTCTATGGCAAGACCATTCGCGAAGTGATCGGCGAGGAAGGCTATGCGGCTCGCGCCGAACAGATTGCCGCGGCCCTGGCGGGCAAGCCGTGCAGCTTCGCCGTCCAATCGGACCACCGCGACGGCCGGCCGCGACATGCGCTGACCAACTACCTGCCTCGCCACGGCGCGGACGGCGCGGTGAATGGTTTCTATATCTTTGTGATCGACGAAACCGAGCGCAAGAAAACCGAGGAGGCCCTGCGCAACCTCAACGAAACCCTGGAAGAACGGGTTATCGCCCGCACCCAGCAACTGGCCGAAGCCAACCACCGCTTGCAAAACGAGATGTTCGAACGCGAGCGCGCAGAGGAAGCCTTGCGCCATGCCCAGAAAATGGAAGCCGTGGGCCAGCTCACCGGGGGCATCGCCCATGACTTCAACAACATGCTCACCGGTATCCTCGGCAGCCTGGACCTGATGCAGCGCTACATCGCCAACGGCCGCGTCGACGAGATCGGACGCTTTACCGAAGCGGCGGTGTCATCGGCCAACCGCGCCGCGGCCCTGACTCATCGGCTATTGGCCTTCTCCCGGCGCCAGTCCCTGGATCGCAAACCGCTGGACGCCAACAGCCTGGTGCTGTCCCTGGAAGACCTGCTGAGTCGTACCACGGGTGATCACATCGCGCTGCGGCTGCAACTGGCCGATGAGCTTTGGCCCGTCAGCACCGATGCCAGCCAGTTGGAAAACGCTTTGCTCAACCTGGTGATCAACGCGCGGGATGCCATGCCCGACGGCGGCGAACTCACCATCGAAACCGCCAATATCTACCTCGACGGCAGCGACATCAGCACCCTGGAACCGGTCAAGCCCGGGGATTACGTGATGATTGCCGTCAGCGACAACGGCAGCGGCATGACCCCGTCCGTGCTGGCCAAGGCCTTCGACCCGTTCTTCACCACCAAGCCCATCGGCCAGGGCACCGGCCTGGGATTGTCGATGATCTATGGGTTTGCCCAACAGTCAGGTGGGTTGCTGAACCTGGACAGCGTACCGGGCCAGGGCACACGGGTGCAGTTGTACCTGCCGCGGCTGCGGGTAGCGCCCGTCGAACAACCGACACAAGCCACGACCGTGGAGGCTCCGGCCGCGATCGAAGGAGAAACCGTCTTGCTGGTGGAAGACGAGCCGGCGGTGCGGATGCTGGTGCTCGATCTGTTGCAGACGCTGGGGTACACCGCCCTTGAAGCCGAAGACGCCAAGACCGCCCTGCCGCTGCTGGAGTCCAACCAGCGCATCGACCTGCTGGTCACCGACGTCGGCCTGCCCGGCATGAATGGCCGGCAACTGGCGGAAATCGCCCGCCAGCATCGACCCGATCTGAAGGTGCTGTTCATGACCGGCTATGCGCAAAAAGCCGCCGAACGCCAGGGTTTCCTCGAACAGGGCATGGACATGGTCGCCAAGCCTTTCGCCCTCGATCTGCTGGCGAACAAGATTCGGACGATGATCAACCATGTCTCCTGAGTTGAGGCATAATCGTCCCCTTTTGTTCAGGTCAGCGCCGCGATGAAAGCCCAAGCCCGCCATATCCTGGTGAAAACCGCCGAAGAAGCCGAACAGCTCAAGCAACGCATCGCCAAGGGCGAAGCGTTCGATGTGCTGGCAAAGAAATACTCCACCTGCCCCTCCGGCAAACGCGGCGGCGACCTGGGTGAAGTGCGGCCGGGGCAGATGGTCGGGGTGATCGATGCGGTGATCTTCAAGAAGCCCCTGCGGGTGGTGCATGGGCCGATCAAGAGCAAGTTCGGATATCACCTGGTGCAGGTGTTTTATCGGGATTGATATCGGGCCCAACGCAGATCAAATGTGGGAGCGAGCCTGCTCGCTCCCACATGAGGTTCTGTGGTGGGTCGCTATCGGGGAATCAACGCCCCCGGCACCTGGATCACCCGGCTCGCCAACAGATGCCCGGCCTCGGCGGCCTCCACCGGGTTTCCGCCCATCAAGCGGCGCGCCAGGTAGGCTGCGCTGAACGAATCCCCCGCCGCCGTGGTGTCCACCACCCGTTCGACCCGCTGGCCCGGCACTTCATACGACTGGCCAGCGCACCGGATCAGGCATGCCTCGGCACCGCGCTTGAGGACCACTTCCGGGGTGCCAAGCTGTTCGTAGGCGGCGAATACCGCTTCGCTGTCGGCATGACCGAACAACGCCTGCTCGTCGTCCACCGTCAGCAATGCCAGCTCCACATAAGGCAATACACTGCGATAGGCCGCGCGTGCAGCGTCGACCGAGGCCCAGAGCCTTGGCCGATAGTTGTTGTCGAAGACCACCTGGGCGCCTCGCCGACGCGCCTCGATCAAGGTTTCGATAAGTTTGCCGCGCCCCTGCTCGCCCAGCACCGCCAGGGTGATGCCACTGAAATACAGCACATCGTAATCCGGCAATGCCGCCAGGATCGGCGTCGCGGCCGGCGTGGTGAAGCAATCGCGCACCGCCGCTTCGTTGCGCCAGTACAGGAACCGTCGCTCACCGGCCGCATCGGTCTGGATGCAATACAATCCGGGCAAGCGGCCGGGCAAACGCTGGACCCGTTCCAGGCCGATGTTCTCCTCGGCCCAGCTCTGACACATGGCATCACTGAAACTGTCATCGCCCAAGGCCGTGACGTAATCCACCGATGCCCTGTCGCCCAAGGCGCGGGACACGTACACCGCCGTGTTCAAGGTGTCGCCGCCAAAGCTCTGTTGCAGGCTGCCGTCGGCGCGTTGCTGCAGTTCGATCATGCACTCGCCGATCAGGGCGATGCGGGGTTTCGGGTTGCTCATGGGGTGATCCTGATGATTCTATGGTGTCGAGCAGGCCGCCATCGCGGGCAAGCCTTGCTCCCATAGGTCCTGCTCCCACAAGCCTGTTGGAGCAAGACCTATGGGAGCAAGACCTGTGGGAGCAGGTCCTGTTGGAGCAAGACCTGTGGGAGCAAGGCTTGCCCGCGATAGGCGCAACTCAGTTTCAAGCCTAGAAACAAGTCTCCATGCTTTCGATCACCCGCAACTGCTCATCCACCAGGCACCCCACCCGCCACTTGTCGAAGGTCAGGCACGGATGGGAAGTGCCGAACGCAATGATGTCGCCGATCCGCAACTCAACTCCCGGTGCCACCGTCATGAACGCATGCTGGTCCATCACCGCCGTCACTTTGCAGCCGCTTACATCGTCACCGGCTACCTCATCAGATCCAGGCTTGTAGCGCTTGAGCGGCACCGGCAGCCCGGCGTCGTAGGCCACGTCGCGCTTGCCCAGGGCGATGACCGCAAAACCCGGCTCCGGCAGTGATTGCACATGGGCCCAGACCTCCAGCGCCGGCTGCAGGCCTTCGTGCAGGTCGTTGCGTCGTTCCAGTACGCAGCACTGGGCCTCCTTGTAGATGCCATGGTCGTGGGCCACATAGCTGCCGGGACGCAGCACGCTGAGGAAACGCCCGTGGGCATTGCGGGCCTCGAAGGATTCGGCGATCAGGTCGTACCAGGCCGACCCCGAGGCCGTGATGATCGGTTTATCGAGGGCAAACGCGCCGCTGTCCTGTAACTGCACCGCCAACCCCACCAAAGACGCCGCGAACGCACGGATACCGCTGACGGCGTGGTCACCGTGGATCACCCCTTCGTAGCCTTCGATACCGGTCAGGGCCAGCGCCGGTTGCGCCCGGATCGCCTCGGCCAGGGCCAGCACTTCGGCCTCGCTCCGGCACCCGCAACGACCACCGACCACGCCGTACTCGATCATCACGTTCAGCCGCGCACCGCGGGATGCGAAGAACTCGCCCAGGTCGGCGACGTTGTCCGGATGATCGACCATGCAATGGAATTCGAATGTCGGGTCGGCCAGCAGATCGGCGATCAGCGCCATGTTCGGCGTGCCCACCAATTGGTTGGCCATCAGCACCCGCCGCACACCGTGAGCGTAAGCGGCACGGGTTTGCACGGCGGTGGCAAGGGTCAGGCCCCAGGCGCCGGCATCGAGTTGCCGGCGGAACAGCGCCGGGGTCATGCTGGTCTTGCCGTGGGGCGCCAGCTCGGCACCGCTGTTGCTGACGAACTGTTGCATCCAGCGAATGTTGTGTTCCAGCGCTTCACGATGCAGCACCAGCGCCGGCAGGCTGACGTCGCGCAACAGGTGAGCGCCGACAATGGCGGCGCCCTTCTCTACGGCAGCGTCCTGAATGGCAGAAGACATGGTCGAACTCCTCTCGCGGTCGCGGGTGACCGCTATTGTCTATTCATTGATGCGCCGGGCCAGGTTGTTGGCGCTGTCGATCAGCACCCGGCGGTAATCGGCGTAATTGTTCTTGGCATCGGCCCGGGGGGCGACGATGCACAGGGTCGCAATGGCCACGCCGTTGGGGTCTTTGACCGGTGCGGCGAAGCAGTGGGTGAAGGTGTCGGCGACGCTGTCGAAGGAGAAGAAACCATCGAGGCCGGCCTGGCGGATCTCCTTGAGAAACTGCTCCACCGGCAGGCGCTCGCCGTCCGGCAGGATGAAGTCGTCGGGGTCGATCAGGTCGACGATCTGCTGGTCGCTCAGATGCGCCAGCAGCAGGCGGCCGGAGGCGGTCCAGGGGATAGGCGCGTTTTCACCGATGTCCGATGAAATGCGAAAATGCCGCTCGCCCTCCTTCATCAGTGCCACCGTGTATTTGCGCCCGTTGAGCAGGCACATCTGCGCGGTTTCCCGGGTCTGGCGGACGATCTCCTGCAAGGCGTGATCGGCCTCGCGGCTCAAATCGAAATGCCGCAGGTGCGCCTGCCCGAGAAAGTACAACTGGCGGCCCAGGTAGACGTGGCCGTCCTTGCCCACCGGCTCGAGGATGCGCCGCTCCAGCAGCGATGCCACCAGTTCATAGACCGTGGACTTGGGGCTGCCGATGCCGCTGGCAATGTCGTTCGGGCGCAGCGGCTGGCCGATCTCCTTGAGGAAATCGAGGATATCGAACGCCCGATCCAGTCCCCGGGCCCGGCGTTTGATAGTGTCTTCGGTCATGTCTTGGGTTCCCATTCAGTTGGCCGCGAGTGTAACCAGACAGCGGTGGCGTCTGGTAGATCGCTATCGCGGGCAAGCCTTGCTCCCACAGGCACAGCTTGATCTTGTGGGAGCAAGGCTTGCCCGCGATGGCCTCACTTTTTCTTGTAGGCCACGCAATCGATCTCGACCTTGCAATCCACCATCATGCTCGCCTGCACACAGGCCCGGGCCGGGGCGTGTTCGGGGCTGAAGTATTCGCCGAATACCTTGTTGAAACTCCAGAAGTCCCGAGGGTCATCCAGCCACACACCACAGCGCACCACGTCCTTGAGCTCGTAGCCGGCCTCTTCGAGAATGGCGATCACGTTCTTCATGGTCTGGTGGGTCTGCTCGACAATCCCGCCGGCGACGATCTCGCCGTTCACCGCCGGCACTTGTCCGGACACGTGCAACCAGCCATCGGCCTCGACGGCGCGGGCAAAGGGCCGTGGCTGGCCGCCGCCTGCGGTGCTGCCGGTACCGTAGCGCTTGATGCTCATGAGTGGTTCTCCTTGTTCAATGGATTAAAAACGAGTGTTCTTGAGAAATTCCGCCAGGCGCGGTGACTGCGGCCGCTCGAACAGTTCCTTCGGCGGACCCTGCTCTTCGATGCGGCCCTGGTTCATGAAGACGATTTTGTCGGAAACCTCGAAGGCAAAGCGCATTTCGTGGGTCACCAGCAACATGGTCATGCCGTCTTCGGCCAGCCCCTTGATCACGTTCAGCACCTCACCCACCAGCTCCGGATCGAGGGCCGAGGTGACTTCGTCGAACAGCATCAGGCTGGGGTTCATGGCAATTGCCCGGGCAATCGCCACCCGCTGCTGCTGGCCACCGGACAACTGACCGGGGAAGTGATTGCGGCGTTCCAGCAGGCCGACCCGCTCCAGCCACTTCTCGGCCAGGGCCACCGCTTCGTCCTTGGGCAGCTTCTTCACCTTGAGCAGGCCCAGGGTGACGTTCTGCAACGCGCTCAGGTGGGGAAACAGGTTGAATTGCTGAAACGCCATGCCGGTCATCGCACGATGCCGGGCGATGACTTTCTCGGGATGGCGCACGCGCTTGCCATCGACCTCGTCGTAACCGATGGACTCGCCGTCGAGCAGTATCCGCCCGCCCTGGAATTCTTCCAGCATGTTCACGCAGCGCAGCAGTGTGGTCTTGCCCGAACCGCTGGAACCGATCAGCGTGACGACGTTGCCGCGCTGCATGCTCAGGTCGACGCCCTTGAGCACTTCCAGTGGGCCGTATTGTTTGCGCAGGCCGCGAATGTCGAGCAGCGGCTGGGCGTTGGAGGGGGTCGAAACGTCAGTCATGGCAAGGCCACCCGCTTTTCAATGTGCCGCCCGAGCAATTCGATGGCGTAATTGATGATGAAAAAGAGAAACCCGGCGAACAGGTAGAACTCCAGGGTCATGAAGGTCCGGGCGATGATCTGCTGGGTGCTGAGCAGCAGCTCGGCGACACCGATCACCGACAGCAAGGTCGAGGCCTTGACGATCTCGGTGGAGGAATTGACCCAGGTCGGCAGGATCTGCCGCAATGCCTGGGGCAACAGTACGTAACCCAGGGCCTGGAAGAACGTCAGGCCGATGGCCTGGCTGGCTTCCATCTGCCCTCGGGGCAGCGCTTGCAAGGCACCGCGCACGATCTCGGCCACGTGGGAACCACAGAACAGCGTCAGGCCCAGGACACCGGCCTGGAACGCGCCGATCTGCCAACCCAGCGCCGGAGCCATGTAGAAGCAGGCCAGCACCAGCACGAACACCGGCGTGCCGCGAATCAGGTCGACATAGAAGCGAAACGGCGCGCGCATCCAGGTGCGGCCGTAGGTCAGCACCAGCCCGGCAACCAGGCCAATCAAGGTGCCCAGAAAAATCGCCAGCACCGAACACTGCACACTGGTCAGAAAACCGGCCCAGAGCGTATCCCGGGCAACCCATAGCTCATGCAACCAACTGGGGGATTCGTACATGGGACGCTCCTAACGGCGAATCGCCAGGCGCTGCTCGAAATACCGCAGCAGCATGGCAATGAGATAACAGGCCGCGACATACAGGGCCGTGGTCACCAGCCAGGTTTCGATCACCCGGTAGCTCTCCACGTTGATCTTGCGGGCGTAATAGGTCAGCTCCGGCACGGCAATCGCCGCCGCCAGGGAGGTGTCCTTGAACAGCGAAATGAAGTTGTTCGACAAGGCCGGCAGCACGTTGCGCAGCATCACCGGCACGGTGACATAGGCTTTCACTTGCCACTCGCCCAGGCCAATCGCCAGGCCCGCTTCCCGCTGGCCCTTGTGGATGCTCATCAACCCACCGCGGAACACTTCGGTCAGGTAGGCCCCGGCGTACAACGACAAGGTGATGACAAACGACGGCAGCTTGTCCAGGCGAATGCCGAGGCTCGGCAAGGCGAAGTAGATCAACAGGATCAGCACCAGGATCGGCGTATTGCGGATCACCGTGACGTACACCGACGCCAGCACCCGCAATACGCGGTGCTTGCTGAGCAGCGCGAAAGCCATGGCCAGGCCGATCACGCAACCGATGGCGATCGACACCAGTGCCAGGCCGAGTCCCAGGCCAAGCCCCGCCAGCAAGGTGTCGAAATCGCGCCAGACAGCGGCAAAGTTCAACTGATAGTTCATGGTCGGCAGTACCTTCGACGGGGCGCCCGCATGGGGCGCCCCGGGCTCACGGGATCATTTGAACTCAACGGGGAACCCGATGGCCGGCGACGGCAGCTCGACGCCAAACCACTGTTTGAACGACGCAGCGTAGGTGGGGAACTCCACGCCGGTCATGGCTTCATGCAGGGTGGTGTTGACGAAGTTCAGCCAATCCTGGTCGCCGCGCTTGACCGCACAGGCATAGGTTTGCGGGCTCCAGGCATACGCCGGGCTGCGATAGCGGCCAGGGTTCTGCACCATCAGGTACTTGACCGAGGACTGATCGGTTGCGGCGGCATCGGCGCGGCCAGAGTTCACCGCCTGGTACATCAGGTCGACGCTGTCGTACTGGTCGACCTTGGCCTTGGGCAGCGCCTGGTGCACCAATTCTTCGGCATAGACGTTCTGCAACACCGCGACGGTAACGCCATCGCCGGCAGCCTTCAGGTCGTCGATTTCCTTGTACTTGCTGTTGGCTGTCAACAGCAGGCCTACGCCTTCGCGGTAGTACGGCAAGGTAAAGGCTACTTGCTGGGCACGGCTGGCGGTCACGGTGATGAACTGGCAGCTCATGTCCACCTTGTCGGTCAGCAGGTTGGGAATCCGCGCATCGGAAGACTGCACCACGAACTCGACTTTCGTCGGATCGTTGAACAGGCCCTTGGCGACCATCCGTGCGATGTCGATATCAAACCCTTGCAACTTGCCATCCGCTCCCTGGAAGTGCCACGGCGCGTTGGTGCTGCCCGTGCCCACGATCAATTTCCCCCGTTGCAGCACGCTGTCCAGCTTGCTGTCGGCCGCCTGAGCGACACCCATGGCAGCCGTCGTGGCCGCGAAGAGAAAAACACACGCTTTGAACAAGGAAGGTCGGCGATGCATGGCAAGCACTCCAGGATGAGTTTATTCCGCTATACCGGAACATGGTATGTAACAACGGAATAGACAGCAGAAAGTGTGCCACAGGCTTGAGACCCATGGGTGACGAAAATGGAAAGTGAATGGAATCAGGGAGATGGAGAAATCGGCCACGCGTGGATGACTCGGGACGTGATCCCGAGACTGCTACCGTTGGCTACGAGGCGCGGGTAGCAAGGCCCCAAACCGGTGCCGCATGCCCTCTGTGGGAGCGAGCCTGCTCGCGATAGCGGTGGGTCAGTTGGAATTGAGGCTGAATGTGAAGCCGTCTTCGCGAGCAGGCTCGCTCCCACAAGGGTCGGCGGTGCCGGGACTACTTGCGCTTGTAGCAATAATTGCCGCTGCCGCTAGCGCCCGCAAAACCTCACCCTCGACAACATCCGCAGGTCCCCGTCGCGGTAATAGTCATCGCTCCAGCTGTCATCCACCGCCAGCGGCTTGACCTGTTTGAGCGCGAGCTTCCTGGCGAAATAACGAAAGCGGTAATGCTCGTAGAAACGCAGCAGTTCCAACCCATAGCGGTCGGCCAGGTCGGTGTCGCCCTGGATGATCAGGTAGTTCTCGTCGTTATTGCTGCTGGCGGCGGCGCTGAGGTTGTGACTGCCGCTGATGATGGTCGGCGTGTCGCTGGTGAAGTCGGTGACGATGGCTTTGGTGTGCACCAGCAGGTTGCCCTTCTGGCCTTTCATGTTTTCCCTGAGCCAGCCTTCCAGCCCGGTGTTGAGCAACGCGGTGGCGGCGAATTCGGCGGTGCGGTCGGCATGGAATCCGGTGATGCGGCTGGTGGTGTTTTGCAGGCCATAGCGCAGGACGTCGTCATGGGGCTGGCCAAGCAAGGCGTCGAGGATCCGGTCGGGCAGGACGAAGGCGGTAACGAACAGCAGATCCTTGCGGGCGGCATTGATGATCTCGACGAAGCGCTCCAGATCGCCCTCTCCGGTGCGCGGCGAGAACCCGACGAACAACCGTTGCTGCGGGTCCATGGGGTTGCTCTGAGTCAGCCACTGGCGGGTGGCATCGACGTCCTGGGGTGCGGCCCAGATCTGCTCGAACACCTGGCGATAGCTGTCGCTCACCCGAGGGTCGTCCAGCACATGAACGACATTGGCCTGGCGGTAGACACCGTTGGCGGTGAAATTGGTGCTGCCGCAGAGCACGGCCTCGGGATGCGACGCACCGCTGCCATCGACCTTGCTCAAGACGATGAACTTGTCGTGGAAGATGCCTTGGGTCACCCGTCCCCGCTTGTTGGCCGGCGGCAGTTTTTCCAGGCTGGCTTCGTTGCGCAGTGTGGTGTCGTCGCCCGGCTCGGCGTGGTACAGCACCCGCACCTGCGCGCCGCGGGCGAATGCGGCATTCACCGCATCGACGATCACCGGCAGTTCGTACTCGTAGATGGCAACATCCAGGGCCCAGGTGGCATCCAATGCCCGGTCGATGAAGCCGGTCAGGCGTCCCAGCAGGCCGTTCTCCAGCCAGCGCCGCGGCGCATCGGGCCAATCGTCGATGGACAGGTTCCGGTTGGCACTGATCAACGCATCCAGTTCGGGGAACTTGCGCTGGAACGCCTGGCTGGCGGCCACGGCACGATTGAAGATCACTCGCTGGTTGGCCGGCTGGCCGTTATCGCTGGTGACCGTGACCTCCAGGGACTCTCCCAACTGCGGCGCATCGGGACTGCCGTAGGCCAAGTGCACACGGTAATGAATGGTCATACCGGGATTGACGGCGTAATCGGCCCAGCGAAATTTCTGCAAAGGCGCCTTGTCGCTGGGCGTGGCATGGAACTCGGGAAAGGTGTGGGCCTTGTCGGGGAACGTCAGGCTGTTGAACAGGAATAGCCAGGGCTTGTCACCCTGCTGTTTCTCGATGGCAAATCCCAGCAGGCCCTTGCGCCGCGGTTCGGCCAGGTCCATGGCGAGCAACACGCCATTGGTGCCGGCATACGCCTTGACCCGGAAATCGTCCTGGGGATTGGTGACGAGTATGCGCATGGTTCACTCCTGTGAAGTTGCCTCAGCATAGAACAGGGATCCGTCTGGGGGTGGGCAGATCGGGGACCGAGGCGATGCTATCGCGAGCAGGCTCGCTCCCACAGGGGGTTGTGGCGTAGATCTATCATGTATTCACAGCGCATCTCATGTGGGAGCGAGCCTGCTCGCGATGGGGCCCGTCCAAGCAACGGATATCAGTCAGATACCCCATCATCGATATACCGATACTCAGCCCCCAATTGCTCCGCCAACTGCCGGGCCCGGCCCAGGCGGATCGGGCCTCGCTCGATGTCGATCAACAGACACGGGCAATCGAGCGGCGGCAGCGGCGAGCCCTCCTTCACCCGTCCATCCGTCATCAGCAACACCCTCTGCTGCTCCGCCGGGTAGCGTTTGCGCCGGGCGACCAACCAATGACCGGCCTCCTGCAGCGCCGCCAGCAACGGCGTACCACCACCGGCGCCCAGCCCCTCGAGCCAGTCCCGCAACCCGGCCGAGGCCTTGAGACCTTGCACCTGCCAATTCGGAACACTGCCGCTGGCCGTCAGCAGCGCTAACCGGGCGCGTTGCCGGTAGGCATCGTCGAACAGCTGCGCCAGCAGGCCCTTGCCATCGCTCAAGGCCCGATGACGACGGGTCGAGGCCGACGCATCGACGATCACCAGCCAGAGTTCATGGGGCGAGCGATGACGGGCCTGCCAGCGCAGGTCTTCACGCAGGCGCGGGCGACCGTTCAACAAGGTGCCCGGCCAATTCACCACGCCGCTGGCCGCGGCTTTGCTACGACCCTGGCGTCCCTGCTGCAACGGCCCCGCACGGGGTCTGGCATTCTCCCCCGCGGCCGAACGGGGGCGAATGCCTAGGGCTTTTTTGGCCAGCTCGGCACTTCACGCCGGGCACCGGTCGGTAGCGCCTGGGCCGGCAAGTCGCCCCATTGGCCCTGGCCTTCGTTTGGCTCGGCGGCTCTTTCGCCAGCCGAAGGGGCCTGGGACGGTGAAGGTGCCGGGGCTGAGTGCTCGCGCCGACGGTGACGCAAGGCAAACTCGGCGACCGCATCGATGTCCTCGGCGGCGATAACCGGCGCCCCGCGCCAGGCGGCATGGGCCCGTGCGGCGCGCAACCAGACCAGGTCGGCACGCAAGCCATCGACACCGGCGGCAAAGCAGCGCTCGGTGATCTGCGCCAGGGCCTGATCGTCCAGGGGAATCTGTGACAAACGCTCGCGAGCGTTCTGGCAGCGTTCGCGCAGTTGGCCCTGGGCCGACGCCCATTGCGCGCAAAACGCCACGGGATCACTGTCGAAATCCAGCCGCCGCCGAATGATCTGCCCACGCTCGGCCGGTGCGGTATGACCGTCGAGGGCCACATTCAGCCCAAACCGGTCGAGCAGTTGCGGGCGCAACTCGCCCTCTTCCGGGTTCATGGTGCCGATCAGCACGAAACGCGCCGGATGCCGATGGGAGATACCGTCGCGCTCGATCAGGTTGGTGCCGCTGGCGGCGACGTCCAGCAGCAGGTCCACCAGGTGATCCGGCAGCAGGTTCACTTCATCGACGTACAATACGCCACCGTCGGCCTTGGCCAGCACACCGGGGGAGAACTGCGCGCGCCCTTCTCCCAGGGCAGCGTCCAGATCGAGGGTGCCTACCAGCCGCTCTTCGGTGGCGCCCAGAGGCAAGGTGACGAACTGACCGCTGGCCAGCAAGTCCGCCAGCCCCCTGGCCAGGGTCGACTTGGCCATGCCGCGAGGCCCTTCGATCAGCACGCCGCCAATTTTCGGATCGATGGCGGCCAGGCACAGCGCCAGTTTCAGGTCATCGGCGCCGACCACGGCGGAGAGTGGGAAATGAGGGGTGTCGGTCATCGTGAGTTCTCGGGAGTGGTCGGTAAGTTCAGTTTGAACACAGCTCTGTGCCAAGGGGATTTATCCCCACACTGTGGGAGCAAAGCTTGCTCGCGAAAAGACGCCTCGATTTCTGAAGGACCGCACCGCCTGTATCGCGGGCAAGCCTTGCTCCCACAGACGACCTTGGCACAGGTTCTGGGCATGGCCAACTGATGGTACCCATCAACCATCTTCTTCAATGTCGAGCAACAGATTCTCCAGCGCCTCGCGATACGCTCCCGGCGCCTGCCACATCCCCCGCTGCTGGGCTTCCAGCATGCGCTCGGTCATGTCCCGCAAGGCATCGGGGTTGTGTTGGCGGACGAAGTCCCGGGTGTCCGGGTCGAGGAGGTAGGCATCGGCCAGCAAGGCGTACTGGTGATCGTCGATCAGTTGCGTCGTGGCGTCGAAAGCGAACAGGTTGTCCACCGTCGCCGCCAGTTCGAACGCGCCCTTGTAACCGTGACGCTTGACCCCGTCGATCCACTTCGGGTTGGCCGCCCGGGAACGGATGACGCGGTTGAGCTCTTCCTTGAGGGTGCGGATCCGGGGCAGGTCGGGTTGGCTGTGATCGCCGTGGTAGCTGGCCGCGGCGGTTCCACCGAGGGTCTCCACCGCCGCCAGCATACCGCCCTGGAACTGGTAGTAATCGTTGGAATCGAGCAGGTCGTGCTCGCGGTTGTCCTGGTTCTGCAACACCGCTTGTACCTGGCTCAAGCGCCGGGAAAACTGATCTCGCGCAGCGGTGCCTTCATCTGCGCCGCCGTAGGCGTAGCCGCCCCAGTTCAGGTACACCTCGGCCAGGTCTTCGCGGCTCTGCCACAGGCGACCGTCGATGGCGCCCTGCACGCCCGCGCCATAAGCACCGGGCTTGGCGCCGAAGATCCGCCAGCCGGCCTGGCGGGCAGCCGCGTCCGCCTCAAGGCCCGACGCCAGCAAAGCCTCTCGTTCGCTCCGCACCTTGGCCGCCAGGGGGTTCATGTCTTCCGGCTCGTCGAGCGCGGCAACGGCCTGCACCGCCGCATCGAACAGCCGGATCAGGTTGGCGAAGGCGTCCCGGAAGAACCCCGATACCCGCAACGTCACATCGACCCGGGGCCGATCCAACAGGCTCAGCGGCAGGATCTCGAAGTCATCCACCCGTTGGCTGCCCGTGGCCCATACCGGGCGCACGCCCATCAGCGCCATGGCCTGGGCGATGTCATCGCCGCCGGTGCGCATGGTGGCGGTGCCCCACACCGACAGGCCGAGCTGGCGCAGGTGATCGCCGTGATCCTGCAAGTGCCGCTCCAGAATCAGGTTCGCCGACTGGAAACCGATGCGCCACGCCGTGGTGGTGGGCAGGTTGCGTACGTCCACCGAGAAGAAGTTGCGTCCGGTGGGCAACACGTCCAGGCGCCCACGACTCGGCGCACCGCTGGGGCCCGCCGGCACGAAGCGTCCGCTCAAGGCATCGAGCAGGCCGCGCATTTCCGCCGGGCCACAGGCATCCAGGCGCGGGGCCACGACGGAGCGCAGGCTCTCGATGATGCTGCTCACGTCCTGCCAACCCGGCGCTTCCAATTGCTCGACCCTGCCTTCCAAGGCCTGCTCGATCAAGCTTGCCGCAAACAGCTCCAGGCGCTCGCGGGTATCGCCGGCGGTACGCCAGGGCTCATCGCTGACCCGCCGCAACGCCTCGGGACAGTCGCCGGCCCACGGCTCGGCCAAGGCGCAATCCAACGGATCGAAGCCCAGCCCGAACGCCTTCGACAGCGCTCGCAACAGGCTCGACTGCGCACCCTTGCCATCGCCCCGGGGAATGCGCAACAACGCCAGCAAGGTGTCGATGCGCAGCCGTCCGCTGGGCGACTCGCCAAAAATGTGCAGACCGTCGCGGATCTGCGACTCCTTCAGATCGCACAGGTAGGTGTCCAGGCGCGGCAGCCAGATCGCCGCATCGGCGTCGGCATCCAATTGCAGCTCGCGATCGATGTGGGTTTCGCGCACCAGGTTCAGGATGTCCCGCTGCAGCTCCCGGGCACGGCGCGGGTCCAGCAGTTGTGCCTCGTAATACTCGTCGGCCAGCAACTCGAGGTTACGCAACGGTCCGTAGGTTTCGGCGCGGGTCAGCGGCGGCATCAGGTGGTCGATGATCACGGCCTGGGTACGCCGCTTGGCCTGGGCACCCTCGCCCGGGTCGTTGACGATGAACGGATAGATATTCGGCAGCGGTCCCAGCAACGCATCCGGCCAACAGCTTTCCGACAACCCGACGCCTTTGCCGGGCAGCCATTCGAGGTTGCCATGTTTGCCGACGTGGATCACGCAATGGGCACCATAGGTATGGCGCAACCAGAAATAGAACGCCAGGTAGCCATGGGGCGGCACCAGGTCCGGGTCGTGATAGACCGCACTCGGGTCAACCTGATACCCCCGGGCCGGTTGGATGCCGACGAACGTCAGGCCCAGGCGCAGGCCGGCGATCATCAGGCGACCGGCGCGGAACATCGGATCCGTCTCGGGCGCGCCCCAGCGCTCCAGCACCGCCTGGCGATTGGCCTCGGGCAGGGCGTCGAACATGGCCCGGTAAGCCTCCAGCGCCAGGCTTTGGTGGCACGGGCGCAGGTCGAGGCTGTCCAGGTCGTTGCTGACCCCGCCCAGCAACTGCTGGATCAGCGCGGTGCCACTGGCAGGCAGTTCGGCGGGCAGCGGATAGCCCTCGTCCCGCATGGCGCGCAGGATGTTCAATGCCGCCGCCGGGGTATCCAGGCCGACGCCGTTGCCGATGCGTCCATCCCGGGTCGGGTAGTTGGCGAGGATCAGCGCCACGCGCTTTTGCTCGTTGGGCAGGCGCGCCAGTGCGGTCCAGCGCCGGGTCAGGTGCGCAACGAAATCCATGCGCTCGGGCACCGCCCGGTAGCAGACCACGTCACTCTGGCTGCGCTCGCTGCGCCAAGCCATGTCCTTGAAGCTGATGGGGCGACTGATGATCCGCCCGTCCAGCTCCGGCAAGGCGATGTGCATCGCCAGGTCCCGCGGGCCCAGACCCTGCTCGCTGGCACGCCAACCGGGTTCGTTGTCCTGGGCGCAGATCGCCTGGATCACCGGAATGTCGCGACGAAACGGCCGCAAGTGCGGCGCTTCCGGGCTCGACTGGGCAAACCCGGTGGTGTTGAGGATCACCCCGGCCTCGACCTCGTCCAGCCAGTCTTCAACCTGCACCAGACAACCAGGCTCCTTGAGGCTCGCCACCGCTATCGGCAACGGATTGAGCCCGGCCACTTGCAACCGCTGGCAGAACATATCGATGAACGCCGTGTTCGCCGCTTGCAGGTGGGAACGGTAGAACAGCACCGCCGCCACGGGTTGATCGGCCTGCCAGTCAGCTCGCCAGTCGTCGAGGCTGGCACCGGTTTTTTGCGGATGGTAGATCGCCGTGCGTGGCAGGGTCTGCGGTTCAGCCCAGGGGTAGTCGCGCCCGAACCATTGACTGCCGAGGTTGTGAAACAGGTCCAGGGCATTGCCCAGCCCACCCTGGCGCAAAAACTGCCACAGCCGGTCGCGGTCAGCGGCGGGCACGTTGCTCAAGTCGCTGAGTTCCGGGTCCGGACGGTCGTCCCCCGGCACCAGGATCAATGTCACTCCGCGTCCGGCCAACTCCAGCAAGCGCTCGATGCCGTAGCGCCAATAGCCGATACCGCCGTGCAGCGACAACAGGATGACCTTGGCGTGACGCAGCACGTCCTCAACGTAAAGGTCCACCGAAGCATGGTTCTGCACCTGCATCGGGTTGGCGAGGCGAAACTGCGGATAGTCGTCCGGCAACTGACGCGCGGCTTCGGCCAGCAGCGCCAGGCTGGAGTCGCCGCTGCACAGGATCACCAGCTCGGCGGGGGTTTGCCCCAGGTCGGCAATATTGTCGTCCGAAACGAAACCGCCGGGCTGGGTCCTGAGCAGGTGCATGGCTTAGACGCTGAGGGCGGCGCGCAGCTGCGCTTCGAGCAGCCCGGCATCCAGCGCCTGGCCGATCAACACCAGACGCGTCACCCGCGCTTCGTCAGCGCCCCACTGGCGGTCGAAATGCTTGTCGAAACGCGTACCGACCCCTTGGATCAACAGGCGCATCGGCTTGTTCGGGATCGCCGCGAAACCCTTGACCCGCAGCACGCCGTGCTGGACCACCAACTGGGTCAGCGCGTCCAGCAGCAAGCTTTCGTCAGCCTGGGGCAGTTCGATGGAAATGGAATCGAAGGCGTCATGATCGTGGTCATCCTCGTCGCCGTCATGGTGGTGGTCGTGATGGCTGTGGCGACTGTCGATGTGTTCTTCGGAACCGGCACCCAGGCCGATCAGCACCTCCAGCGGCAGGCGACCGTTGCTGGCTTCGATGACCTTGACCGCCGGTGGCAGTTCTTCGACCACTTCAAGACGGACTTTCGCCAGGTCTTCCGGGCTGATCAGGTCGGCTTTGTTGAGGATCACCAGGTCGGCGCTCGCCAACTGATCGGCGAACAGTTCGTGCAGCGGCGATTCGTGGTCCAGGTTCGGGTCGAGCTTGCGCTGGGCATCGACCTGGTCGGGGAAAGCGGCGAAGGTACCGGCGGCCACGGCCGGGCTATCGACCACGGTGATCACCGCGTCGACGGTGCAGGCACTGCGGATTTCCGGCCACTGGAAGGCCTGGACCAACGGCTTAGGCAAGGCCAGGCCGGATGTTTCGATGAGGATATGGTCGAGGTCGCCACGTCGGGCCACCAGCTCGCGCATCACCGGGAAGAACTCTTCCTGCACGGTGCAGCACAGGCAGCCGTTGGCCAGTTCATAGACGCGACCGCTGGCTTCTTCTTCGGTGCAACCGATGGAGCACTGCTTGAGGATCTCGCCGTCGATGCCCAGCTCACCGAACTCGTTGACGATCACCGCGATACGCCGGCCCTGGGCGTTGTCGAGCATGTGCCGCAGCAACGTGGTCTTACCCGAACCGAGGAAACCGGTAACGATAGTGACGGGAAGTTTGGCCAGTGTTTTCATCGGATGCCCTTTGGCAAGATGGCGGGCAAACGGGACGACAACCGCAGGCACAGGCGTGCACGGAAGATTTCGCCACCGGATCACCCCGCCCGGTTGTAGTGAGAATCTGTTTCGAGGCAGGTCTCCTGGCTGACGGCGGGCCGATCCCGGCTTTCATGGAAAGCCCTGGCAATTCCTGCGCCTTCCCGTGCGGCATGCACAGTGGCCTGGCAGGAACGTCACCGTTCACAGTTGCGGGGGCAGCCGCGGCTTGGACCGCGTTCCCTTCTTAGCTTCGGCGCAAACCGAAGAACCTCGAAGGCGCAAGGCTACGCAGGGTGTGCGGGCGGGTCAATGTCTGCAAGCAGGCTCAAGGACAACTCATACCGTGGGAGCAAGGCTTGCCCGCGACAAACGATGACGCGGTTTGCTCCATAGCCCCGCGTCGTCTGGATCGCGAGCAAGCTTTGCTCCCACGGTAGGGTGTTCCCACATCAGATCCAGTTGCTGACAATTGACGCCCCACCCTGCCCCATGCTCTCCTGTGCACGGTCTGTGTCGCTACACAGACCATTTGTTACGGGTGCCCTTCACAGGGTGAAACGGGAAACCGGTGAATCGTGTGCTTTACTTCAAGGCCACGTCAGTCCGGTGCTGCCCCCGCAACGGTAAGCGAGCGAAGCGTCAGATCCACTGTGCCTCATGGCATGGGAAGGTGACGCTTGCAGGCAAGGCCAAGGCCCTGCCCCTCGTGAGCCCGGAGACCGGCCCGTAATTCAAACATCAACAAACCCGCGGTGGGCGGGCGCTGTTCGAATCCTGACGGGCTTTTGCCCGGGGTTTCATTGCGCTCGAGTACCCACTGGCCAAGACAAGAACAGAGGGAAGCGCCATGTCGACCATCAGCACCACCGCCCGCACCGCCAGCAGCACCACGACCCTGAGCCAGCGCCTGAGCGCGGCGATCCTCGCCTCGATCCTGGGTGCAGGCCTGGTCTATTTCGCCGGTTTCTCCCACATCGAAGCGGTGCACAACGCGGCCCACGACACCCGCCACAGCGCCGCCTTCCCGTGCCATTGAGACCTGCCGACATGATCAAGCGTATCGCGCAAACCGCCGGGTTCAGTGGTTTGCTGGCCGCCCTGCTGCTGACCCTTCTGCAAAGCCTATGGGTTTCGCCACTGATCCTGCAGGCCGAAACCTACGAAAAAGCCCCGGCCGCCGAAACCCCTGTCGAGGCCCATCAGCATGCCGACGGCGTCGCCCATACCCATGATGCCGAAGCCTGGGAGCCCGAAGATGGCTGGCAACGCGTGCTGTCCACCACCGGCGGCAATCTGGTCGTCGCTGTAGGTTTCGCCCTGATGCTGGCGGGCCTGTACACCTTGCGCGCCCCCACCCGCACCTCCCAGGGCCTGCTCTGGGGCCTGGCCGGTTATGCCACCTTCGTCCTCGCGCCAACCCTTGGCCTGCCGCCGGAACTGCCCGGCACCGCTGCGGCCGACCTGGCTCAACGGCAAATGTGGTGGATCGGCACCGCGGCGTCGACGGCCGTGGGCATCGCCCTGATCGCGTTCGGCAGGCATTGGCTGCTCAAGCTGCTGGGCGTGGCGACTTTACTGGTGCCTCATGTCATCGGCGCACCGCAACCGGAAGTCCACTCGATGCTGGCGCCCGAAGCCCTTGAAAGCCAATTCAAGATCGCCTCGCAATTGACCAACGTCGCGTTCTGGCTGGCCCTGGGCCTGATCAGCGCCTGGCTGTTCCGCCGCGACGGCCAAGCTCACCACGAGGCATGAGTAACGGGCAGGTGCTGGTCGTCGGCCTGGGCTGCCAGCGCGGTTGCCCGGCCAGTGTGTTGCGGGCGCTGCTGGATGAGACGCTGCTGACCCATGGCATCGCGCTTGAAGAGGTGACAGCCCTGGCCAGTATCGACCTGAAGCGTGACGAACCGGGCCTGTTGGAACTGGCGGGGCAACTGGCCCTGCCACTGACATTCTTCAGTGCCGGACAGTTGGCGGGTTACCTGGGACGCCTCAGCCACCGCTCGCAGATCGCTTTCGAGCGCACGGGTTGCTACGGCATCGCCGAAAGCGCGGCACTGGCCCTCGCCGAACAATTGGGGAAAACGACCGCCACCTTGCGGATTTCCCGTCAGAAGCGCGCCCACGCCACCCTGGCATTGGCGGTCGCCTCGTAAAACCCGATAATCGCACTCCATGGATCATGAGCGATCTTCATTCAGGCGTCGCTCTCCCCTCTTTTTTCAGGAACCCGGTCATGACCGTCTACTTCATCGGCGCCGGCCCCGGCGATCCGGAATTGATCACCGTCAAGGGCCAGCGGCTCGTGCGCAGCTGCGCGGTGATCATCTATGCCGGCTCCCTGGTGCCCGCTGCCGTGCTCGAGGGCCATTGCGCCGAACAGGTGATCAACAGCGCCGAACTGCATCTGGAACAGATCATCGCGCTGATGGAGGCAGCCCATCGCAACGGCCAGGACGTCGCCCGGGTGCATTCCGGCGACCCGAGCCTGTACGGCGCCATCGGCGAGCAGATTCGTTGCCTGCGCGAATTGGGCATCCCCTTCGAAATCATTCCCGGCGTGACCGCAACCTCAGCCTGCGCCGCCCTGCTGGGTGCCGAATTGACCTTGCCGGACATCGCCCAGAGCGTGATCCTCACCCGCTACGCGGACAAGACCGCGATGCCCGCCGGAGAGGAGCTCAGTAGCCTGGCGCAACATGGAACGACCATGGCGATCCACCTGGGAGTCAATCATCTGGAAAAAATCGTCGGTGAGCTGCTGCCCCATTACGGCGCGGATTGCCCGATTGCCGTGATTCACCGGGCGACTTGGCCGGATCAGGATTGGGTGGTGGGGACGTTGGCCGACATCGCAAAAAAGGTGCAGGCCAAGGGCTTTCGCCGCACGGCGCTGATTCTGGTGGGACGGGTGCTGGGCAACGAGGTGTTCAGCGAATCATCGCTCTACCGCGCCGGGCATGCGCATCTGTACAGGCCCTGATCGGGCAACACGCATTCCCTGTGGGAGCGGGCTTGCTCGCGATAGCGGTGGATCAGGCAGAAATGATGTTGAATGTACCGCCGCAATCGCGAGCAGGGCTCGCTCCCACAGAGTTATGGGTCCTTGTGGGAGCGAGCCCTGCTCGCGATTGCGGTAGCCCAGGCTGCAACAATCAGTAGTAAGCGTTTTCTTTCTGCGTGTGGTCGGTCACGTCGCGCACACCCTTGAGTTCAGGAATACGCTCGAGCAGCGTGCGCTCGATACCTTCCTTCAGGGTCACGTCAGCCTGGCCGCAGCCCTGGCAGCCGCCGCCGAACTGGAGCACGGCGATGCCGTCTTCCACCACGTCGATCAGCGACACCTGGCCGCCGTGGCTGGCCAGCCCCGGGTTGATCTCGGTTTGCAGGTAATAGTTGATGCGCTCGTTGATCGGGCTGTCGGCATTGACCATCGGCACTTTCGCATTCGGCGCCTTGATCGTCAGTTGGCCGCCCATCCGGTCGGTGGCGTAGTCGACCACCGCATCGTCCAGGAACGCTTCGCTGAACGAATCGATGTAGGCGGTGAAGCTCTTGAGCCCCAACGCGGTGTCTTCGGGCTTTTCTTCCCCCGGCTTGCAGTAGGCAATGCACGTCTCTGCGTACTGGGTGCCGGGCTGGGTGATGAAGATGCGGATCCCGATTCCCGGCGTGTTCTGCTTGGACAGCAGGTCGGCCAGGTAATCGTGGGCGGCATCGGTAATCGTAATGGCGGTCATGGAAACTCCTCGCAGGCTTGCCGGCAGTTTACGCCAAATCAGGGCGTCGGACAAAGTCCCAGTATTTTTGTCAGGAAAGCAGCCGGCGGCACGGGTTTCGCCGCCGGGACATGCCGGTCAGAGGTTCTGGTAGCGATTCATGTCCAGCACGCCGGCCTCCAGGGGCTCGGTTTCCTCGATGTAACGGCTCAGGTCATGGAAGTAGTGCCAAAACTGCGGGTGACTGCGACGAATCCCCCAACGCTCGACAATCCGCTCGAACGCCTGTTCATCCTGGGCGTTTTCCATGGCGTCGACGAACGCCGGGACTTGCCCGGCGGGAATATTGAACATGAAGTTCGGGTAGCTGCTGAGCACGCCCGGATAGACCGTCAAGGTGTCCAGCCCCGGTTGGTAACGCAACTCCTCGCCCAGCAGGAACGCCACGTTGCTATGGGCACGGTTGCGCAGCAGGCTGTAGATCTCGCGATGACCGTCGGCGGTTTCGATGCGCAGCATCGTCGCTTCCGGCAACTGGTCGATGACCCGCAGCCCCGCCGCCGGGCGCGACACCAGGCGACTGAGGGCCTGCTCGGCATTTTGCAGGGCCGGATCGATGTTCGGGCGCGAGCAATAAGCGCCGTCGCAACGGTTGATCGGATCGGGCCGCGCATTCAGTTCGCCATAGCGGACCAGCAATTGCCGGGCGAAATCGCCCTTGGGGTCGCGTTCATCCAGCTTGAGGGCGGTCGGCTTGTCATTGTCGATGCTCTCGTAATCCAGCCACATCTTGAATTTGCCGCCGGATTGGTACCAGTCGTCGAGGTAGCCTTCACGGGAGTCGGCCGGCATCAGGCGCAGGAAGTTCTGTTCCGCGCCATTGCGAATCAGGTCGAAGTACAGCCGCGTCTGGGCCTGATGGGAGACGTTGCCGAACACATCGAAATTCACCGCCAATTGGTAATAGGTGCGTTCCAGCAACGGGAAGTCGAACAGCCACATCGTCTGCGGTACTTCGCCGATCAGGCCCTTGGTGACCGAGGCGCTGTCGAAGTGCCGGAAAATACTCAGCAAGGCATTGTCGTTACCGGCCCACAGCGTCGACCAGCTCGGTGCCGGCAATTCGGCGTAATTGTCCCGGCGCAGGGCCTCGTAGGCGTTGCGCTTGTCCCGGTAGTCGAGCCACAGGCTGACAACGCTGCCCACATCGTCGTTCTGCCCCGGCATCGCCAGCAATGGCGTGGCCTGGCCGCGATAGTTCGGATCGGTGATGTACAGGTCGTGCTCAGGGGCCTGGAACAGCGCCCAGAAGTTGTCGCGGATCACATCCGTGGCGATCTGACCCCGGCATACCGGGCCGCGGATAAAGGTGCGCACGAAATACTCGGCGTTATCGAGCATGAATTGATAGCGGGCCTGGGCCGGGATCGCTTCAAAGGTGGAGAACGGGTTCGAGCGGCGCTCCGGCCCGTAGCCGGGCAACGCCGTGACCTGCCAGTTGCCCTTGTAGAACAGGCTCTTGATCCGCGCCATCTTGGCCGCACTCAGCCCGTAGGTGATGTGGGTCTTGTGCACGATCACCCCTTGCACCGCCCAGAGCCGGTAATAGACGCGGGTGCCGGGGTCGTCGTTCGGGCGACGGGTGTTGATCAGATCGATCGGCTGACCGCTGGGCGTGCGCGAGCGCACCCACTGGAAGAAATGCCCCGGCTCGCCGTCCTTGAAATAGATGTGCGCCAGGAACCAGTGCTCGAACAACCAGCGAGCCACCAGGCTTTCCCGAGCGCCGGGAGCGTTGAGCAGGTTTTCCCATTGCACCACCTGCAAGGCTTCGGCGGCGCTCGGGGCCAGGGCTTGCTGGTCGATGGGGGCGCCGGCAGCCAGCCAGCGCTGCAAGGTCTGGTATTGCTGATCGGTCAGGCCGGTGACCGCCAGGGGCATGCCCTCCCTGGGGTGCGCGGCGGCGTATCCATCGAATTGCCCCGGCATCGCGCAGCTGTTTTCACGCGCAAGGCCCAGCGCGATGTCTTCCGGCAGCTTGGCGTTGGGTTGCAGCGGCGCGCCGTGCCCCAGCGCCAGCATCTGCGCCATCAACGCAGCCTGGCTCCCCTGGGCATCGAGCACCGAATAGAAGCCCTTACGCTGCCAGGCCTGCGGACCGGAAGCGTCATAGAACAAGCGGGTCGGGACGGCGGCCTGGCGGCGCTCACCGTCATACACCGACATCTTACTCGCGCCCCGGGCCGCGCCTTCGCCGCTGCCCAGGTTCAACTGGCAGGCAGAGTCATAGCAGGCGTGGCAGGCCACGCATTTCTCGGTGAAGATCGGCTGGATGTCCCGGGTATAGGACAGCGCGGGGACGGGATCCTTGGCGGCTGCGGTGAAAGACAACAGCAGCAACAGACTGCCGAATAAGACGCGGTACGGCATGTCTCGGTCCCTAAGAGATGGAACGGTGATTCTACCGGGCCAGCAGTCGCTTGCAAACATGAGCAAGATTCATGCAAAAGCCACCCGCGATCAAATCCGGCACAGGTTTGCTATGATTCCCGGCTTCGTAATGGTCTTTTTTTCCGGGTAGTCCTATGTCTGATCGCAGCGCTCGCCTTTATCTTCTCCAGCAGGCCCTCAAGGAACGCATCCTGATCCTCGACGGCGGCATGGGCACGATGATCCAGAGCTACAAGCTGGAGGAACAGGACTATCGCGGCAAGCGTTTCGCCGACTGGCCGAGCGACGTCAAGGGCAATAACGATTTGCTGGTGCTGACCCGTCCCGACGTCATCGGCTCCATCGAAAAAGCCTACCTGGATGCCGGCGCCGACATTCTCGAAACCAACACCTTCAACGCCACCCAGGTGTCCCAGGCCGACTACGGCATGCAGGGCCTGGCCTATGAGCTGAACCTGGAAGGTGCGCGCCTGGCCCGCAAGGTGGCCGACGCCAAGACCCTCGAAACCCCGGACAAGCCACGCTTCGTCGCCGGCGTGCTCGGCCCGACCAGCCGCACCTGCTCGCTGTCGCCGGACGTGAACAACCCCGGCTACCGCAACGTGACCTTCGACGAACTGGTAGAGAACTACACCGAGGCCACCAAGGGCCTGATCGAGGGCGGCGCCGACCTGATCCTGATCGAAACCATCTTCGACACCCTGAACGCCAAGGCGGCGATCTTCGCTGTGCAAGGGGTCTACGAAGAACTGGGCGTCGAGCTGCCGATCATGATTTCCGGCACCATCACCGACGCCTCCGGCCGCACCCTCTCCGGCCAGACCACCGAAGCCTTCTGGAACTCCGTGGCCCATGCCAAGCCGATCTCCGTCGGCCTGAACTGCGCCCTGGGCGCCCGCGAACTGCGCCCTTACCTGGAAGAGCTGTCGAACAAGGCCAGCACCCACGTCTCGGCGCACCCGAACGCCGGTCTGCCCAACGAGTTCGGTGAGTACGACGAGCTGCCGGCGCAAACCGCCAAGGTCATCGAAGAGTTCGCCCAGAGCGGCTTTCTGAACATCGTCGGCGGCTGCTGCGGCACCACTCCGGCGCACATCGAAGCCATCGCCAAGGCGGTGGCCGGTTACGCACCACGACCGATTCCGGAAATTCCCCGCGCCTGCCGCCTGTCGGGCCTGGAACCGTTCACCATCGATCGCAGCTCGCTGTTCGTCAACGTCGGCGAGCGGACCAACATCACCGGTTCCGCCAAGTTCGCCCGACTGATCCGCGAAGACAACTACACCGAAGCCCTGGAAGTGGCCCTGCAGCAGGTCGAGGCCGGCGCCCAGGTGATCGACATCAACATGGACGAGGGCATGCTCGATTCGAAGAAGGCCATGGTGACCTTCCTCAATCTGATTGCCGGCGAACCGGACATCTCCCGCGTGCCGATCATGATCGACTCGTCGAAATGGGAAGTGATCGAAGCCGGCCTCAAATGCATCCAGGGCAAGGGCATCGTCAACTCCATCAGCATGAAGGAAGGCGTCGAGCAGTTCATCCATCACGCCAAATTGTGCAAGCGCTACGGTGCCGCCGTGGTGGTGATGGCGTTCGACGAAGCCGGCCAGGCCGACACCGAGGCGCGCAAGAAGGAAATCTGCAAGCGTTCCTACGACATCCTGGTCAATGAAGTGGGCTTCCCGCCGGAAGACATCATCTTCGACCCGAACATCTTCGCCGTCGCCACCGGTATCGAAGAACACAACAACTATGCCGTGGACTTCATCAACGCCTGCGCCTACATCCGCGACGAACTGCCCTACGCGCTGACCTCCGGCGGGGTGTCCAACGTGTCGTTTTCGTTCCGGGGCAACAACCCGGTGCGCGAGGCGATCCACTCGGTGTTCCTGCTGTATGCGATCCGCGCAGGCCTGACCATGGGTATCGTCAACGCCGGCCAGTTGGAGATCTACGACCAGATCCCGGTGGAACTGCGCGACGCCGTGGAAGACGTGATCCTCAACCGCACCCCGGAAGGCACCGACGCCCTGCTCGCCATCGCCGACAAGTACAAGGGCGACGGCAGCACCAAGGAAGCGGAAACCGAGGAGTGGCGCAACTGGGACGTCAACAAGCGCCTGGAGCATGCACTGGTCAAGGGCATCACCACCCACATCGTCGAAGACACCGAGGAGTCGCGCCTGTCGTTCGCCCGTCCTATCGAAGTCATCGAAGGTCCGCTGATGGCCGGCATGAACATCGTTGGCGACCTGTTCGGCGCCGGCAAGATGTTCCTGCCCCAGGTGGTCAAATCGGCGCGCGTGATGAAACAGGCCGTGGCCCACCTGATTCCGTTCATCGAGGCGGAAAAAGGCGACAAGCCGGAGGCCAAGGGCAAGATCCTGATGGCGACGGTCAAGGGCGACGTCCATGACATCGGCAAGAACATCGTCGGCGTGGTGCTCGGTTGCAACGGCTATGACATCGTCGACCTGGGCGTGATGGTGCCGGCGGAGAAAATTCTGCAGGTGGCCAAGGACGAAAAATGCGACATCATCGGCCTGTCCGGCCTGATCACCCCGTCCCTGGATGAGATGGTGCACGTGGCCCGCGAGATGCAGCGCCAGGACTTCCATTTGCCGCTGATGATCGGTGGCGCGACGACGTCCAAGGCCCACACGGCGGTGAAGATCGAGCCCAAGTACAGCAATGACGCGGTGATCTACGTCACCGACGCCTCCCGCGCCGTCGGGGTGGCGACCCAGTTGCTGTCCAAGGAACTGAAACCGGCGTTTGTCGAAAAAACCCGCCAGGACTACATCGAGGTTCGCGAGCGCACCGCCAACCGCAGCGCCCGCACCGAACGCTTGAGCTACGCCGCCGCCGTCGCCAAGAAGCCGCAGTTCGACTGGAGCAGCTACCAACCGGTCAAGCCGACATTCACCGGCGCCCGGGTACTGGACGACATCGACCTGAACGTCCTGGCCGAATACATCGACTGGACGCCGTTCTTCATTTCCTGGGACCTGGCCGGCAAGTTCCCGCGCATTCTCACCGACGAAGTGGTCGGCGAAGCCGCTACCGCGCTGTATGCCGATGCCCAGGCCATGCTGCGCAAGCTGATCGACGAGAAACTCATCAGCGCCCGTGCGGTGTTCGGTTTCTGGCCGGCCAACCAGGTGCATGACGACGACCTGGAAGTCTACGGCGACGACGGCAAGCCGCTGGCCCGCCTGCATCACCTGCGCCAGCAGATCATCAAGACCGACGGCAAGCCGAACTTCTCCCTGGCCGACTTCGTTGCGCCGAAGGACAGCGGCGTGACCGACTATGTGGGCGGCTTCATCACCACTGCAGGCATTGGCGCCGAAGAAGTGGCGAAGGCCTACCAGGAAGCCGGCGACGACTATAACTCGATCATGGTCAAGGCCCTGGCCGACCGCCTGGCCGAGGCCTGCGCCGAGTGGCTGCACCAGCAGGTGCGCAAGGAACACTGGGGTTATGCCAAGGACGAAAGCCTGGACAACGAGGCGCTGATCAAGGAGCAGTACACCGGCATCCGCCCTGCCCCCGGTTACCCGGCGTGCCCGGATCACACCGAGAAAGCCACGCTGTTCCGCCTGCTCGACCCCGAGGCCAGCGAACTGAAGGCCGGTCGCAGCGGCGTGTTCCTCACCGAGCACTACGCCATGTTCCCGGCGGCGGCGGTCAGCGGCTGGTACTTCGCCCATCCCCAGGCGCAGTACTTCGCCGTCGGCAAGATCGACAAGGACCAGGTGCAGAGCTACACCGGCCGCAAGGGCCAGGAACTGAGCGTGACCGAACGCTGGCTGGCGCCGAACCTGGGTTACGACAACTGATCCTGACGATCGCGGCCGGCAGCGGCCGCGATCTTTTCCCAGGGGTTGTCTATGCTTGTCCCAAACCCATGGCAGACGAGGGATTTATGGACGACCCAGTCGACAACAAGCCGCCAACCCTGCTGCAGATGATGCACAGCGTGCTGGCCGCCGCCTTCGGCGTGCAGAGCGGCAAGAACCGCGCCCGTGACTTCACCCACGGCAAACCGAGTCACTTCGTGATACTGGGGATCGCGTTCACGGTGATCTTCGCCCTGACGCTGTTCGGCATCGTCAAGCTGGTGGTGCATCTGGCGGGAATTTAGAACGATCTTCCTGCACATCCCCCTGCGGGAGCGAACCTGTGGGAGCAAAGCTTGCTCGCGACGCAAACGACACGGTCGAGACCGCGTCATCGTTCATCGCGAGCAAGCTTTGCTCCCACAGGCTTTGCTCCCACAGGTTTTTTATTGCGTTGGACGACCGATTACTGATGACTGACCCAGAACACCGCCGTGCCTACCACCAGGATAATCAGGAACAGAATGGCCCAGGCATCAACAGTGCTGTCGCTTTTCCTTGCTTTGGTCGGATTGCTCATTGCATCGCCTCTTGTCGGTTTTTTAGGTGATTGCATAGGGACTCGACCACAGTTAAGACGATGATTGCCCATACGACAAATGTGGGTTCCGAGCCGATGGCCCCCATTAGGTCATTTGGTTCTTTACATATACTCAAACATCACTTTTGCGCATAACTCAAAACAGGTATCGTGCACCGGCTCCTTTAGGAGTGCGCGGCCGTGCGCGCAGAATTGCCGAGGCAGAACCCGATTCCAGCGAGCCAATACGCAGCTGTTTCTGATCGGCCCAAGCCTGAGACCGAGACTTATATGTACGTATATGACGAGTACGATCAGCGGATCATCGAGGACCGCGTCAAGCAGTTCCGTGATCAGACCCGACGCTATCTGGCAGGCGAGCTGAGCGAAGAAGAATTCCGCCCTCTGCGCCTGCAGAACGGCCTGTATATCCAGCGTTTCGCCCCGATGCTGCGGGTGGCGGTGCCTTACGGCCAACTGACCTCGCGCCAGGTGCACAAGCTGGCCCAGATTGCCCGCGACTACGACAAGGGTTACGCCCACATCAGTACGCGGCAGAACGTCCAGTACAACTGGCCGGCCCTGGAAGACGTACCGGAGATCCTGGCTGAACTGGCCACCGTGCAGATGCACGCGATCCAGACCAGCGGCAACTGCTTGCGCAACGTCACCACCGACCAGTTTGCCGGTGTCGCGGCCGATGAATTGATCGACCCGCGTCCGTGGTGCGAGATTGTCCGTCAGTGGACCACGTTCCACCCGGAATTCGCCTACCTGCCGCGCAAGTTCAAGATCGCCATCAACGGCTCGACCTCGGACCGCGCCGCCATCGAAGTCCATGACATCGGCTTGGAGGCGGTCTACAACGCTGCAGGCGAGCTGGGCTTCCGCGTGCTGGTGGGCGGTGGCCTCGGTCGTACGCCGGTGGTGGGTGCATTCATCAACGAGTTCCTGCCCTGGCAGGACCTGCTGAGCTACCTCGACGCCATCCTGCGGGTGTACAACCGCTATGGCCGTCGTGACAACAAGTACAAGGCGCGGATCAAGATCCTGGTCAAGGCCCTGACACCAGAAGTGTTCGCCGAGAAGGTCGAAGCCGAAATGGTTCACCTGCGTGGCGGCCAGACCACCCTGACCGAAGCTGAAGTCCACCGCGTGGCCAAACACTTCGTCGACCCGCAATACAAGGCCCTGGACAACCAGGACTTCGCGGCACTCGACAAGGAACATCCGGGCTTTGCCCGCTGGCGTAGCCGCAACACCCTGACCCACAAGAAGCCTGGCTACATCGCGGTCACCCTGTCCCTGAAGCCGACCGGTGTTGCGCCGGGCGACATCACCGACAAGCAGCTGGACGCGGTGGCCGACCTGGCCGAGCGCTACAGCTTCGGTCAGTTGCGCACTTCCCACGAGCAGAACATCATCCTGGCGGACGTCGAACAGAGCCAGTTGTTCGCCCTGTGGGGCGAGTTGCGCGAGCAGGGTTTCGCCACGCCGAACATTGGCCTGCTGACCGACATGATCTGCTGCCCGGGCGGCGACTTCTGCTCCCTGGCCAACGCCAAGTCGATCCCGATCGCCGAATCGATCCAGCGCCGTTTCGACGACCTGGACTACCTATTCGACATCGGCGAACTGGACCTGAACATTTCCGGTTGCATGAACGCCTGCGGTCACCACCATGTCGGCCACATCGGCATCCTGGGCGTGGACAAGAAAGGCGAAGAGTTCTACCAGGTCTCCCTGGGTGGTAGCGGCAGCCGCGACGCCAGCCTGGGCAAGATCCTCGGGCCATCGTTTGCCCAGGACGACATGCCAGACGTGATCGAGAAACTGATCGACGTGTACATCGAACAACGTACCGAAGACGAGCGTTTCATCGACACTTACCAACGTATCGGCATCGACCTCTTCAAGGAACGCGTCTATGCAGCGAATCATTAAGAACAACGAGGTCATCGACGAAACCTGGCACCTGCTGCCCAAGGACGCGACCCTCGATGGCATTTCCAACTGCGACGACCTGATCGTGCCCCTGGCCCTGTGGCGTGACCATTCGCACTACCTCAAGGCCCGCGATGGCGGCCTGGGCGTGTGGCTGGACGCCGACGAGGAAGCTGAAGAGATCGGTGATGACGCCAACCAGCTCCAGGTCATCGCCCTGAACTTTCCGGCCTTCACCGATGGGCGCAGCTACTCCAATGCCCGCCTGCTGCGTGATCGCTACGGCTTCAAGGGTGAATTGCGGGCCATTGGCGATGTACTGCGCGACCAGCTGTTCTACATGCGCCGCTGCGGTTTCGACGCGTTCGCCCTGCGTGCCGACAAGGACCCCTACGAAGCCCTCGAAAGCCTCAAGGACTTCTCGGTGACCTACCAGGCCGCCACTGACGAACCGCTGCCGCTGTTTCGTCGCCGCTGAACCCGTTGCATAAAAAAAGCCCTGACCCGGACATTCCGGTTCAGGGCTTTTTTTATGGGCTCGATCGTTCCCACGCTCCGCGTGGGCACGCCTCAACGGACGCTCTGCGTTCGGCTCTTTGGGACGCGGAGCGTCTCTGGCTGCATTCCCACGCGAAGCGTGGGAACGATCCGAGCGACCCGTTCTTACCAGAACCACTGCTGTGTCAGGCGACTCCACCAGCTCAGCAGCACACGGTCCACTGAGCCGCTGGCCGCGATGCCGACGCGCTCCTGCAGGCTTCGATCGTTCCCACGCTCCGCGTGGGCACGCCTCAACGGACGCTTTGCGTTCGGCTCTTTGGGACGCGGAGCGTCTCTGGCTGCATTCCCACGCGAAGCGTGGGAACGATCCGAGCGACCCGTTCTTACCAGAACCGCTGCTGTGTCAGGCGACTCCACCAGCTCAGCAGCACACGGTCCACTGAGCCGCTGGCCGCGATGCCGACGCGCTCCTGCAGGCTTCGATCGTTCCCACGCTCTGCGTGGGCACGCCTCAACGGACGCTTTGCGTTCGGCTCTTTGGGACGCGGAGCGTCTCTGGCTGCATTCCCACGCGAAGCGTGGGAACGATCCGAGCGACCCGTTCTTACCAGAACCGCTGCTGTGTCAGGCGGCTCCACCAGCTCAGCAGCACACGGTCCACTGAGCCGCTGGCCGCGATGCCGACGCGCTCCTGCAGGCTTTTGCGTTCGGCGTAGTGCAGGTGGTACAGCTCGGCGCTCTTGGCGCGCTCGGCCAGGTATTCGTCGCTGGTCTTCAGCTCGTCCACCAGATGCTTGCCAAGGGCTGCGACACCCAGCCAGACCTCGCCGGTCGCCACTTCATCAATGGCCAGTTGTGGGCGGTAATTGGACACGAAGCTCTTGAACAAGTCATGGGTGATGTCCAGGTCCTGCTGGAATTTCTCCCGGCCTTTCTCGGTATTTTCGCCGAACACCGTCAGCGTGCGCTTGTACTCGCCGGCGGTCAGGACTTCGAAGTCGATGTCGTGCTTCTTCAGCAGGCGATTGACGTTCGGCAACTGGGCCACGACGCCGATGGAGCCGAGGATGGCGAAAGGCGCGCTGATGATCTTCTCGCCGATGCAGGCCATCATGTACCCGCCACTGGCCGCGACTTTGTCGATGCACACGGTCAGTGGCACGCCGGCCTGGCGGATCCGCGCCAGTTGCGACGAAGCAAGCCCATAGCTGTGGACCATGCCGCCGCCGCTTTCCAGGCGCAACACCACTTCGTCCTTGGGCGTTGCCAGGGTCAGCAGCGCGGTGATCTCATGGCGCAGGCTCTCGGTGGCCGAGGCCTTGATGTCGCCGTCGAAATCCAGCACGAACACCCGGGGCTTGGCCGCCGGTTTTTCCTTCTGTTTCTTCTGCGCCTTCTCAGCCTTGCCTTCGCTCTTGCGCAGGGCTTTGAGCTGATCCTTGTCCAGCAGCGTCTGTTCGAGGCGCTCGCGCAGCCCCTTGTAGAAATCGTTGAGTTTGCTCACCTGCAACTGGCCGGCCGACTTGCGCCGCCCCTTGCTGCGCAGGGCAGCAAAACTGGCCAGCACCACCAGGATGGCGATGACCAGCGTCACGGTCTTGGCCAGAAAACCGGCGTATTCGATAAAGAACTCCACGATCACTCCTAATTGATTCTCGACTCGCCGCTCGACGGCGGACATTAAACGTTCCCAGCATACCCATGCGCCTGCATCGCTACCAGCCGGGAAACCTGTGGTTACCTTAAGCCCGGACCAGGCAGGACAAGGCTGTAACGGACATTTCAAACAAGCGTATGTTTTTTCATTGACAGCTCACTGCCATCCTCATAACCTCGCCAGACCTTCAACGTACCGGGATGACGCGGACGTGGGCAGTATCTATCTGATTCGACATGGCCAGGCCTCCTTTGGTGCGGACGACTACGATGTCCTTTCACCCAATGGCATACGCCAGGCACAGGTGCTGGGTAACCACCTGGCGGAGCTGGGTGTCGTGTTCGATCGTTGCCTTTCGGGCGACCTGCGTCGCCAGCAGGATACCGCCACCGGCGCCTTGGGCCGGATGTCCGCCGCCGGGCTGCCGGTTCCCGAGGTGGAAACCGACTCGGCATTCAACGAATTCGATGCCGACGCAGTGATCCGCGCCCTGTTGCCGGACATGCTGCCCCAGGAACCCGAGGCCCTGCACATCCTGCGCAATGCCGCACAGAACCGTGCCGAATTCCAGCGCATTTTCGCCCTCGTGGTCGAGCGCTGGCTCAGCGGCCAGTACGACCCGCCCGGACTGGAGAGCTGGCAGGGTTTCGTCGAGCGGGTCCAGGCCGGCCTGCAGCGCATCCTGGAACAGGCCGACAACAGCCACAAGATTGCCGTCTTCACCTCCGGCGGCACGATTACCGCCCTGCTCCATCTGATCACCCGGATACCGGCCCGACAGGCCTTCGAACTCAACTGGCAAATCGTCAACACCTCGCTCAACCACCTGAAATTCAGGGGGCGCGACGTGGCCCTGGCTTCCTTCAACAGCCATGCTCATCTGCAACTGCTGAAGACCCCGGACCTCATCACCTATCGCTGAGGCCGAATTAATCGTAGACCCTTGCTGTATCAACCCGATAAGGATCGAAACCATGACCTCCGTAGTCGACGCCGTACAAAAGATGAAAGAAAAATTCAACCCATCCGCCGCTGCCGGCCTGGACCTGGTATTCGGTTTCAACGTCACCGACGAAGACAAGCAATACGCGCTGATCGTCAAGGACGGTACCTGTGAATTGCAGGAAGGCGAAAATGCCGACGCCAACTGCACACTGGTGATGGACAGCGAAACCCTCAAGGGCATCGTCAGCGGTGAAACCGACGGCATGCAAGCGTTCATGGGCGGCAAACTGCGTGTCGAAGGCGACATGATGCTGTCGATGAAACTCTCCGAGCTGTTCCCGGCCTGAGCCTGTACGCCCTCTACGGGGTGCTGCTGGCTGCAACGAATCCCGCCCTCGTGGCGGGATTCGTGTTTTTCGGGCAGGCTTGGCAATTCTTTCATACCCACCTCCCGTATCGGCCAGCCCATGGACATCGACCTCGCTCGCACCTTCCTGGAAATTGTCCGCCACGGCAGTCTCGCCGCAGCGGCCGACAAGCTGCATGTCACCCAGACGGCGATTACCGCCCGGGTACAGAAACTGGAAAGCCAGCTCGGCTGCGCGCTGTTCGTGCGCAACCGTGCCGGTGCGCGACTGACCACCGACGGTGAAGCCTTCGTCGTCTACGCCAACCAGCTCGTGCAGACCTGGGAAGCGGCCCGCCGGGACCTGCCGCTGCCCGAGGGCTATCGCAATGTGCTGCACATCGGTGGCGAGGTCAGCCTGTGCAATCCCTTGATGCTCAGCTGGGCCCGAGAACTGCGTCGGACGATTCCCGGCCATGGCTTGCGCATGGACATCCGCGACGGCGAGAAACTGCTGCAACAGCTGGAGTTGGGCCTGTTGGACGCTGCGGTGGTGTATCAACCCGAATACTGGCCGAGACTGCAGGTTGAACAGCTACTGGAAGAGAAACTGATCCTGGTGCGCCTGGCCAGTTGCCCGGAGCCCTACGTGTACATCGACTGGGGTGTCGATTTCCGTCGCCAGCACGACACCGCCCTGCCGGACAAGGCCAAGGCTGCCGTCACCTTCAATCTCGGCCCCCTGGCCTTGCAATACATCCTGGAAAACGGCGGCAGCGGCTACTTTCGCACACGCGTGGTGCAGAGCTACCTGGACAGCGGCATCCTGGAACGGGTGCCCAAGGCACCGGAGTTCAACTATCCGACTTACCTGGTCTATTCCCGGGACCGGGATTCGGCGCCGTTGCAACAGGCGTTCGAAGTGTTGAGGACAATCGTCAAGAGCGGCAGTGATTGGTCCCAGCGCTGGGATCCGCTGAGTTGATGCATTGGGTTAAAGAGCGGGGGCCGTTTGCAGCCCGGCGGAGCGGTGCGACGTTTCGCTAAACCCCACCACAGAAACAGCCCCCGCGCCATCAGGTTACTTGCGCAAGTGCTCCATGATCTCGTCCTTTACCTGCAATCGTTTCTTCTTGAGCGTCTCCAGGGCAACGTCGGACAGTGCGGCGGACGTCGGCTTCTCGGCGTCTACCACCTCTGCATCAAGCTGGGAGTATTTTTGAAGCAGCGAGTCGAGTCTTGGATTCTCGCTGCGCTTTTGCTGGATGTGGTCTTTTTCGCACTTGAGATCCTGGCACAGATCATGGGACACCGGCATGGAACACCTCCTTCTGACGGTCAATGACAGGCGCCTTTGAGGGGCGCCTCAACCATCAGGATGGCCTTGCCGACGGGGTTCTGTCGACCGCCAATCCGACCAGCGGTGACCGTTCGTCGTACCGTATCGCTTTGCGATCAAACCTTTAGCCATACACCGCTCTCCATTGAACAGTGACACTCAAGATCACTTGTACAACCTGTACGGAGAATACCTATGGACGGATTTACCCTGCGTCAACTCGGCCTGGCAGTTGCCCTGAGTACCAGCATGGGCATGGCATGGGCCGCGAGTTCCAACGACTTTGTCGACAACGCGGCGGCCGGTGGCATTGCGGAAATCGAAACCAGCAAACTGGCCCTGGAAAAAAGCGCATCGGCGGACGTCAAGGAGTTCGCCAACAAGATGATCGCCGACCACACCAAGGCCAACCAGGAGTTGATGACCCTGGCTAAAAAGCACGACATCGAAGTGCCGGACGAAACCACTCTAGTGAAGAAGGCGAAGGCCAAGATTCTCGATATGCGCGATGAGTCCTTCGATGCCGCCTATGCCAATAATCAGGTCAAGGCCCACGAAGAAACCATCACCCTGTTCAAGAAAGAAGCCGAGACCGTCACCGACGACAAGAAGCCCGGCAACACCGAGCTCAAGGCGTTCGCCCAGAAGATGCTGCCGGATCTGCAGCACCACCTGGAAATGGCCAAGAAACTCCAGGCCGCACATCCCAGCAAGTAGTGTTTCAGGCAGTACTGAAGGTCAGAAAAAGGCTCGTCCCCCCAGGAGGACGAGCCTTTTTTGCGTAGGTCGATCAACCGCCGTCGGTGTCGATATCGGCGTCCGTGTCATCGCCGGATTTCGGCCGGTCAGGATCGGGCTTGAAACCCGGGCTGAAGGTGTTGTCGTTTTCCTGATGATGTTTTTTCTGATCGACCTCCTCGGCAGCGCTCTGGGCCTGGTCCGCGCCAGCCGGACTGATTGGCTTGGCATCGGGCAGTTGGGGATCGATGGCCGGGTCGTTGCGGGGTGACGGGTTCTGCGTCTGACCTTGTTGCGCCGTGTTTGCGCGATCGTCGTTCATGGGCACCTCTTCATGACAGAGGCCGGGGCGATGGACCGGCCTTGATCATTCGAAGGGAACGCAGCGGCTTCGGTTCCATTTGTTTGCGGCAGTGCGATCAACCGCCGAGCACCGAGCGGACCATACGGGTCAAGGCATCCGGCCCATAGGGCTTGCTCAGCAGATGGGTGTCGGGGCTCAGTTGATGGTTGCGGGAAATGATGTCCCGTGTGTGACCGGACGTGAACAGTACCGGCACCGGTGGCTTCTGCACCTTCGCCCAGGCCGCCAGGTCGGCACTCTTGATCAGGCCGGGCATGACCACGTCGGTGAAAATCAGGTCCACTTTGACGCCTTCGAGCAACAGCTTCATGGCCGCATCGGCGTTGGCGGCGGTGAGGGTTCGATAGCCGGATTGCTCGAGCAATTCCACCGATGCACTGCGCACCGCATCGTTGTCCTCCACCACCAGGATCGTCTCGTGCCTGCCGGGCTGGGGCGTGTAGTCGTGGGTCTGTTCACCGGCTTCAGGTTGGTAGCTGCGAGGAAAGTACATCTGCGCCCGCGTGCCCTTGCCCAGGTCACTGGCGATCTCGATATGCCCGCCGCTCTGCTTGACGAACCCGAACACCATGCTCAGGCCTAACCCGGTGCCCTGGCCATCGGTCTTGGTGGTGAAAAACGGCTCGAATACCTGATTGAGAATGTCCGGCGGCATGCCGGTGCCACTGTCGACCACCGACAACCGCACATAGTCACCCGCCGGGATGCCTTTGCCGGCACAGGACGCTTCGTCGAGCAGGATGTTCTCGCCCAGTATCTGGATGGTGCCTTCGCCGCCCATGGCATCGCGGGCATTGATCGCCAGGTTCAGCAGGGCATTTTCCAACTGGTTGCGATCCACATGGATGCACCAGGGCTCGTCGGGCAGGGTCACTTCGATCCGGATGGTCTCGCCCAAGGCCCGTTGCAGCAATTCCTCCAGGTCGTCGTAGATACGCCGAGGGTTGTAGACCGCCGGTGACAGCGGCTGACGACGGGCAAAGGCCAACAGTTGCGATGACAACTTGGCGCCCCGCTCCACCGCCTCGATGGAAGCACTGATCCTGCGCTGCACATTGGCATTGTCCGGCTCGTGCCGTGCCAGCAAGTGCAGGTTGCCGGCGATCACTTGCAGCAGGTTGTTGAAGTCATGGGCGACGCCGCCGGTGAGCCCGCCAATGGCCTCGAGCTTCTGCGACTGGCGCAACTGCTCTTCGGCCGCCAGCCGCGCCTGGACCTCATCGGCGACCCGCTGCTCCAGGTCTCGGGTGAACCTGAGCAGCGACGCTTCGGCGATCTTGCGTTCGTTGATGTCAATCAGCACACCGGGGAAACGCAGGGGCTTGCCCAACGCATCGAACTCGCATCGACCGCTGGCCTGCACCCACAGGTCATCGCCCTCGGGGCGACGTATCCGGTATTCGGCATTGAAGGCCGAACCGGTGCTCAAGGTCAGTTCAATGCGTTGCTTGAGCTCATCAAGGTCATCGGGATGAACACGCTGGCGGGCAATCTCGATGGGTAGCGCCTCCAGCGGCGTATCTGGCGGGTAGTCGAACGTGCGGGCGAAACGCTCGTCGCCGGACAGGGTGTCGGCCTGGACATCCCAGACAAACGAGCCCAGCAGTGGCCCTGCCGAAAGGGCCAGCTGGATGCGTTCATTGACGGCGCGATAACTGCGTTCCGCTGCCTGGCGAGCCCGCTCGGACAGGACCAGCTCGGTGGTTTCCACGACAATCGCCAGCACGCCGGCCGGTGCCTGGTCATTGTCGGGCACGGGGCTGTAGAAAAGATCCAACCACACATCTTCGGGCTTGCCATCACGCAACAGGACCAGTTCCTTGCTGCGATAGGACAACGTGCCGCCGGCCAGGCATACGTCCAACACGTGGCGATTGAACTCGGCCACTTCCGGCCAGCCCAGTTCCACCGCGCATCCCAACAGATAGGGATGACGCCCGCCGGCGAACTCGGCGTAGGCATCGTTGTAGATCATGAAGCCCTGGCGGCCCCACAACATGACCATCGGCAAGGGCGAAGCCAGCAACACCTGAACGGCACTGCGCAGGCTGGCGGACCAATCTTCGATAGGGCCCAGCTCGGTCTGGCGCCAATCGTATGCCCGGATGCGCCGGGCCATTTCACCGTCCCATCCGGGACATCCGTGAGGCTGGGATAAGAACTCCATGGGCGACTCTGAACCTCGAATGGCTGCGGGGAATCGGCATATCGCGAGCCCCTTGTGCTCAGACCTTCGAGCGCGAGGTTGGCATTTGGTTTCATGCCGGCCAAGCCAAAGACACCCGTGGCCAGACGACAACGGGCTCAACGAAAATCGCGGCTGCGCACGTTGATGCCCGCCAGCAACCCGGTCAGGTCGCTCAGACGTCCGGCAATCAGATGACGGACTTCACCAACGCTTTCCCAGCGCCCGTCGACCCGAAGCAACTGCGAACCCACCAGGACTTTGCGTTGGCGCTCGGCCAGGTCGCGCCAGACCACCACATTGAGGTTGCCGAATTCATCCTCCAGGGTAACGAAGGTCACTCCACTGGCCGTACCCGGACGTTGGCGACCGGTCACCAGACCGGCCACGCTGACGTTGCGGCCATGCTCCACCTCCTGCAATTCCCGGGAGCTGCGACAGCGGCGGGCACGCAGTTCAGGGCGCAGCAAGGCCAGCGGATGAGGGCCCAGTGTTGTGCCGAGGGTGGCGTAGTCGGCAAACAGATCTTCCCCCAACGAGGGCTTGGGCAGATTCACCGGCGGTTCCTCCTGACTGGGCAAACCGGCAAACAGACCCAATTGCTTCTGCACGCCGGCCACTTCCCAGCGTGCACGATGGCGATCACCGACCAGGCCACGCAAGGCCCCGGCGTCGGCCAATTGTTCCTGGGCCCGGGCATCGAGTTGCGCGCGCTCGCCCAGGTCGGCCACGTCAGTGAATGCCCGCTGCCGACGAGCCGCCTCGATACGCCGGGCGTCGTCTTCACGAAAGCCCTTGATCAGGCGCAAGCCCATGCGAATCGCCGGTTGCCGACCTTCCTGGGGTTCGAGACTGCAATCCCAATCGCTGGCGCGCACGTCCACCGGACGGATCTGCAATTGGTGCCGGCGGGCATCCTGCAGGATCTGGTCCGGGCTGTAGAACCCCATGGGCCAGCTGTTGATCAGGGCGCAGGCGAACGCTGCCGGCTCGTGGCATTTGAGCCAACTGCTGGCGTAGGTCAGCAAGGCGAAGCTGGCGGCGTGGGACTCCGGAAAACCGTAGTTGCCGAAGCCCTTGATCTGCTCGAAGATCTGCGCGGCGAACTCGGGGGTGTAGCGGTTGCGCGCCATTCCCTCTGCCAGGCGTAGACGGTGCGGTTCAAGCCCGCCGTGACGTTTCCAGGCGGCCATGGAACGGCGCAACTGGTCCGCTTCGCCGGCGGTATAGTCGGCCGCCACGATGGCGATCTGCATGACCTGTTCCTGGAATAACGGAATGCCCAGGGTACGTCCGAGCACCTCCTCCAATTGCGGCGAAGGGTACGTGACGGGCTCCTCTTTATTTCGCCGCTTCAGGTACGGATGCACCATGCCGCCCTGGATCGGCCCCGGGCGCACGATCGCCACTTCGATCACCAGGTCATAGAAATTCTCGGGCCTGAGCCGGGGCAACATCGCCATCTGAGCCCGTGATTCGATCTGGAACACACCGATGGTGTCCGCACGGCTGATCATCTCGAAGGTGGCGGCATCTTCACGGGGCAGACTCGCCAAAGTGTATCGCTGCCCCCGGTAGTGCTGGATCAGGTCAAAACATCGGCGAATCGCGCTGAGCATGCCCAGGGCCAGGATATCCACTTTCAACAGCCCGACCGCATCCAGGTCATCCTTGTCCCACTGGATGATGGTGCGCTCGGCCATGGCGGCGTTTTCCACCGGCACCAGGGTGTCCAGCGGCTGCTCGGAAATCACGAAGCCGCCGGGGTGCTGGGACAGGTGCCGGGGAAAGCCGATCAGTTGCTGGGTCAGGCTCAGCACTCGGCGCAAGATCGGAGTGTCCGGGTCGAAACCGCCCTCGCGCAGACGCTCCACGGGTGGCGCCTCATCGCTCCAGCGACCGCAACAGTCGGCCAACGCATTGACCTGATCCGGCGGCAGGCCCAGGGCCTTGGCGACGTCCCGCACCGCCCCGGCGCCGTGGTAACTGCTGACCACCGCCGTCAATGCCGCGCGATGGCGACCGTAGCGCTGGAAGACGTATTGCAGCACCTCTTCGCGGCGTTCATGTTCAAAATCCACGTCGATGTCCGGCGGCTCGTTGCGCTCTCGGGACAGGAAGCGTTCGAACAACAGGTTGGTTCGGCTCGGGTCGATTTCGGTGATGCCCAGGGCATAACACACCGCCGAGTTGGCCGCCGAGCCACGTCCCTGGCAAAGGATATTGCGCTGGCGGGCAAATCTGACGATGTCCTGCACGGTGAGGAAGTAGCTGTCGTAACCCAGCTCGGCGATCAATTCCAATTCTTTGTCGATCTGTTCCCGGACCTTATCGTCTCCCCCTTTTCCCCAACGCTCGCGCAGGCCCCGTTCGGTCAGTTCCCGCAACCACGACGTCGGATCATGCCCCTCGGGCACCAACTCCCGGGGGTATTCATAGCGCAACTGACCCAGGTCGAAGGTACAACGCCGGGCGATCGCCAGGGTTTCATCGAGCAACCGGCGGGGATAGAGATCGGCCAGATCCTTACGGCTGCGCAGATGGCGCTCGCCGTTGGGGTGCAGGCGCTGGCCGGCCTCAGCCACCGTGACGTGATGCCGGATGGCGGTCATGGTGTCCTGCAAGGCGCGACGGCCACGCACGTGCATGTGCACATCGCCCGTGGCGACGGCAGGCAGCGCCAGGCGGTCCGCCAGCGCCAACAAGTCGGCCAGGCGACGCCGGTCGTCCTGGCCGCAATGCAACTGCACCGACAGCCACAGGCGCCCGGCGAAGATCGACTGAAGCCAGCGGCCCTGCTCCTCGACCTCGTTGCCATCGGGTACCCATAGTGCCAACAACCCCGGCCAGGGATCGTCGAAGTCTTCCCGCACGATACGATAGCGGCCCTTCTCGCTGCGACGGCGGGCACGGGTGATCAACCGGCACAAGGCTTGATAGCCCTCAAGGTTTTCCACCAGCAGCACCAGTTTCGGGCCGTTCTCGATCCGGATCTCGCTGCCGACGATCAACGGCAGGTTCAATTCCTTGGCCGCTTGCCAGGCCCGAACGATGCCGGCCAATGTGCACTCGTCGGTGATCGCCAGGGCCCGGTAGCCTTGCTGGCTGGCCCGGCGACACAGTTCCAAAGCACTGGAAGCGCCACGCTGGAAACTGAAATTCGACAGGCAATGCAGCTCGGCATAGTCGACGTTCATGCGAACCAGCCCTGCAACCACAGCGGGCCGCCCTCGCCCACCGGTCGATAGGCCCAGCCCCGTTGTCCCGCAAGGGTTTCGACCAGGTAGTAATCGCGGCGCACGTCGGCACCGTCCCACCAACCGGTTTCGATGCGCTCAGGCCCCATGAGGACGCGCGCCTGGCCTTCCGGCAGCGCCTGGGGTTCGTCCAGCAGCCAGCCGGGACGCTGCACACCGTTGCGTATCGCGCAGGCCTGGGGCCGGGGCTGAGGCGTCATCTGCCAGGCGCACTCGGGCCGGTGGTCGTCGCGAAACCCCAGTCCCTGCACTGCGTCGTCCCCCAACCGTGTGCGCAACCGCTCCCGCAGTTGCTCCCAGGGCAAGGACTGTTGGGGACGCTCATCGAACAGCTCCAGGCGCTGGGGCACGAAGCTCGGCAGGTCCTCGGCACACAAGCGAAAGCCGCGCACCGGTGCCTCGACCTGCACCTGTTCCAAACGGCCACGGGCCAGTTCGAAGAGCATCGAGGGGTCCCGTTCGGCACTGAGCAGGCCGACCTTGATGATCGTGTCCGGCAACCCGGCGTGTTCCAGGTGCAGGTCAAAACGCTGCACACCACTGTCACGGCCGCACAGGAAAGCCGACAGGTCACCGGTCAACCGGCGTAACGGGAACAGCAGCGCCTGATGGGACTGGACGTCGTAGTTGAGTTCGATGCGCACATCGAAACGGTCCGGCGGCAGATAGAACGACAGCGCCAGGGAGCGACTGCCGATCAATGCGTCGAGGTGCTTGAGGACCTGGGCTTCGAAGCGCCGTGCCAGCGTGTGCCGGGGCAATGCCTGGACCTGTTCCAGGCAGCGCAACCCCATGCGCGACAACGCCGTGGCGACGTCGGGGGGCAGGCCGATCCGATCCACCGGCATCTGTCCCAGGCGTTGTCGCAGGCTCTCGGCATCCGCTACCACCAGGGCATCATGGGCATTGGCGAGCACCCGCGCCGCCACCGGGTTCGGGGCCGCGACGATGCGATGACGAAAGCCCAGTTCCGTCAGTTCGGCCCGCAGCCGTGCCTCGAAGACCGGCCAGGGCCCGAACAGGCCCAGGCTCGACTCGATCTCGAACAGCACCGTGCGTGGGTAATGCACGCTGACCTGGGAGCTGAACCGGTAAGCCCAGGCCGCCAGGAATTGCTGCCAGTGCTCGATCTGCGCGGCGTCGTATTCGGCGGTGGCAAAGCCTTTGCTCAGGGCCTGGGCGGCGGTCATGGTCTGGCCGGGACGCAGGCCCAGGGCCCGGGCGGGCCCGTTGACCGCTTGCAGCACCCGGCGCTGGGCCGGGCCGGTCAAAAGCGCCAGGGGTTCCTCGGGATCGGGGCGCTGACGCAGCGCGGCGTCCAGCGCCAATTGCGGGAAGAGAATGCAGACCCAGCGCATCGCAACCTCAATGCCCTGTTGACGTGGCGTGGGCAAAGGCAATCGGTGCCGAACGGACCAACCCGCCCCGGCATTTAAGCACGCGCAGTTGTCCGGGCCCGGCATCGATGGCAATGCGCAGGGCCGCCGGCGACGGATTGATGGCTTCCTGGATCGGGCGCCAGGCGAACGCCAGGGTCTGACCGGTTTCCGCGGCCACTTGCAGGCGGCGCAAGGCACGGTCATCCGCCTGACGCGGCCAGCACAGGACCGCCCCGCAACTGCCCGAACGCAGGCATTGTTCAGTGGCCCACAGGGCATCGCGCTCATCGGCCCGGATCACCGACAGCTGGCTCAGGTCCACCCCGGCGCTCTGCCAGGCCTGGGGATAGGGCACGAACGGCGGTGCCACCAACACGATCCGTTCCCCCTGCGCAGACAGTCGCGCCAGGGTCGGCCACACCAGTTGCAACTCACCCAGGCCCGGCGCGGCGAGGAGGATTTCCGTCAGCGCCGCTTCCGGCCAGCCACCACTGGGCAACGCCGCGTCCAGTGCGGCATGGCCGGTGGGTTGCGGGCTGGCGGCCGGAGGCGCAGGCCGACCTTTCCAGACCTGGCCGCCATTGAACAGCGTGTCCAGCGCAACGACCGCGCCCATCAGCCTTGCCTCAACAGGCCACAGAACACCCCTTCTATCGCCAGGTCCTGGTCGGCCTCGACGATGATCGGCTGATAGGCCGGATTGCGCGGCAACAAGCGCACCCGCTCGCCGATTTGCTCGAAACGCTTGATGGTGACTTCGCCGTCGAGCCGCGCCACCACGATTTGTCCGTTCGCGGCCTGGGGCGTGCGCTGGACACCCACCAGGTCGCCGTCGAGGATGCCGTCGCCGATCATCGAATCGCCCTGGACCCGCAGTAGATAATCCGGCGCCTTGGTGAAAATCGCCGGGTCCAGCATCAGGCGATCGTGGACCTCGGCATCGGCGCCGATCGGCCGACCGGCGGCCACACGCCCCAGCACTGGCACGTCCAGCAGCTCGGGACGCGGTGGCTGGTTCAGCAAACGGATGCCCCGGGCCTGGTGCGGATTGACTTCGATAAAGCCGGCCTCGGTCAACGCCAGCACATGCTTGCGCGCCACGCTGCGGGAGGCGAAACCGAACGCCTCGCTGATTTCAGCGAGGCTGGGAGGCTGGCCCTGGTCGGCGATGCGTTCGCGGATGAAGGTCAGGATGGCGGCGCGGCGGGGGGTGAGAGTCGTCATGGAGTACATTTGTACTCCTGTCGGTTTTTTCTGACAAGCACCACCAGTCAGTTCACCGGTCGGCAGTGCCGTCGCTATCGCGAGCAAGCTCGGCTCCCACAGGGGACTCAGTGTTCAAACGCTGCCAGGTAAGCCCACGGATAGATCCCGCGCTCATGCCCATCACTGAAGACCAATTGAACCCCATACCCCTGGGCATTGACTTCAACCACCCGAATCCGCGAATCGACCAACACCGCCAGCCCTTGCAGGCGAAACGCTCGGCACTGGGAGCATGGGCATTGGCGGCGCAGTTCGGCGTGGTCCAGCCGTTGTTCGCGACCATCGGGCCAATCGAGCCGCAATTGTCCCTTGCCTTGGGAATTACCAATCGCCAGCGGGTTCATCGCAACTGCTCCAGGGCAATGCGCACGGCTTTGCGCACTTCGGGGTCGCCATCGTCCTGGGCAGCCTGCAAGGCCGCAATGGCGCCTGGATCATGCAACTCCCCCAACGCCAGGGCCGCCTCCTTGCGCAGGTTGCTGATGGGATGCCCCAGGGTATCGATCAAGGGTTGCAACGCCGGGGCGTAGCGCAAGCGGCCAAGGCTGCGGGTGGCCCGCAGGCGCACTTGCCAATAATCGTCACCCAGCGCATCGATCAGGGCCGGACCGGCCTCGCTGTGGCCGACCTTGCCCAGGGTGGTGGCCGCCTCCTCGCGCACCGACCAGATCGGGTCTCGCAGCGCCCGGCACAGCGCCGGCAAGACCCGTGGGTCCGAAGCCAGGCCCAGGGCACCGGTGGCCACTCGGCGCACCTCATTGTCCGGATCCTCACTGGCAAGCCTTGCCAGGGCCGGCAAGGCCTCAAGGTGTTTGAGCCACCCCAGCACCCCGACGGCCTCTCGGCGCACGCCGGCATCGCTATCGGCCAGGGCCGCGATCGCAGCCGGTGCAGCGTCCATCAGACGCAACTCGCGCAAGGCCCTGAACGCCGCAATACGCACACCGATATCCCCGTGGGCAGTCCAAGGCAGGATCACCCTCCCCGCCGCTTCGCTCTTGAGCAGGCTCAGGCTCTGGGCAGCAGCGGCCTGAACGGTCGAAGACGGATCGATCAGGGCTTGGCACAGGCCCTCGACCACCACCGTCTCTTCCCAGGCCTCAAGCAGTCGCGCCGCTTCGGCCCGCACCTCGTCACTGGGGTCCCGGCCCAGGCGATCCACCAGCCACGACAGGCCTTCAGGTTCTTCCAGGTCAGCCAGTTCAATCAGGGCAATACGGCGCACACCGGGATCGGCGTCAGTCAACCGCGGTTGCAGGAGGAGAATATCGTCGTTGTCGGTGCTTTCGAATAGAGAGGTCATAAGGCAAATCGCGGCAAGGAGGTTTCAGGGAGACCGAGGGGATTGAGACGCGGCAACTGCCGGCCCTCTTCATGGCGCAACAACTCGAGGCAGTGGCGTTTCAAACGGGTGAACTCGGGGTGGGTCACCAGCGCCGTCGTCCGTGGACGCGCAAAATCCAGTCGCAGGTCCTCGATGATCCGGCCGGGGCGCGGGCTCATCACCAGCAAGCGGTCGGCCAGGAACAGCGCCTCATCGATGTCATGGGTGACAAACACCACGGTGGTACGGATCCGTGTCCAGATGTCCAGCAGCAGCTCCTGCATGTGCAACCGGGTCAGGGCGTCCAACGCGCCGAAAGGCTCGTCCATCAGCAGCAGTCGCGGGCGATTGACCAGCACCCGGGCGATTTCCACCCGTTGCTGCATCCCCCCGGAGAGCTGGTCCGGCCAATGCCCGGCAAAGCCTTCCAACCCCACCAGCGCGAGGATTTCATCGGCGGCGCGGTATCGCTCGGCCTTGCCGAGGCCACGCATCTTCAGGCCGAAAGCGACGTTGTCGCGCACACTGCGCCAGGGAAACAACGTGTGTTGCTGGAACACCATGCCCCGTTGGGGCGACGGCCCGGACACCGGCACACCGTCGACATTCAGGGTGCCGGCACGCGGTTGCAGATGCCCGGCCAAGGCGCCGAGCAAGGTGGATTTTCCGCAGCCGGACGGTCCCAGGACACAGACGAACTGGCCCGCTTCGATCTGGCAATCGAGCCTCTGAACCGCTTCGAACGCCTGGGCTCCCAGGCCCAGGACAATGGACAGTTGACGGATATCGATCCGTCCTTCGGGCGTTTGCATCGCGCTCATCAGGCTTTTCCTCGGGGTCGATGCCAGGGCGTGAACAGCCCGCCCAGGCGCTTGATCAACATACTGCTACCCATGCCCAGCACACCGATGAGCAGCATGCCGACCACGATGTCGGCGTAGTTCTGCACGGTGTAGGAGGCCCAGGTGTAGTAGCCGATGCCGTACTGGCCGGCGATCATCTCCGCCGTCACCAGGCAGAACCAGGACGTGCCCATGCCGATGGCCAGGCCGGTGATGATGCTCGGCGCCGCCCCCGGCAGGATCACTTCCTGCAGGATCGCCCGGCTCCCGGCCCCCAGGCTTTTCGCCGACGCGATCAGCCGCCGGTCCACGCCTTCGACGCCGTGCACGGTGTTGAGCAGGATCGGAAACAACGCGCCGGTGAAGGTGATGAACACCATCGACAGTTCCGACGAGGGAAACATCAGGATTGCCAGGGGAATCCAGGCTACCGCCGGGATCGGGCGCAGGACTTCCAGCGGTGGCAACAGCAGGTCTTCCGCCCATTTCGAACGACCGATGGCGAGGCCCACAGCCACACCGACCAACACCGCCGCGCCATATCCGGCAAAGACCCGCCCCAGGCTGCTGCCCAGGTGCCGGGCGAGATGGCCCGACTGACCCAGCCCAAGCGCAGCCTGGGTCACGGCCAGGGGCGTCGGGACGTTGGCGAAGGTCACCAGGCCGAGGTCCCAATGGCCGTCGGCGGCGAATTGCCAGAACAGCAGGCAGAACAGCAACGAGGCGGCTCGCGGGAGCCAGCGCAGGTAAGCTCGATTCACAATTCTTCCTCTCGGCCGAGATCCTGTGGGAGCGAGCCTGCTCGCGATGGCGGTGTTCCCGTCACATCAGTTCCAACTGATCTGACGCCATCGCGAGCAGGCTCGCTCCCACAGGTCATTTGGCAGGTTATCGGGTGGCTACGGCTTGGGCCGTGGCTTCGCTGAAATCCAGAACCCTGCCGCCCTGCTGCACGGCAAACTGCTCGGCCTGGCCCTTAAGCAGGAACGCGCTGAGCCGCCCTTTGCCATCACTGGCGAACCACGCCTGCTCGGCCAGCAGCTTGATCCCGCTGTCACTGGCCTGGGCATAGACCGCACGGATGCCTTTGCCTTCCTGCTTGAGGCTCGCCAGGGCAGCGAAAGCCGATTGCGCCGAAGCGTAGTGACGCACTTTCGGCTCGCCGCGCACCCAGATTTCGGCCACATGGCTGAAGTCGGTAATCGCCTGCCCGGTCGAAGCATCGACGCCGCTCAACGGTGTCCGGGCGTAGTGGCCCAGTTGCGCGGCGTAATCCAGGTTCGAGGCCTTGAACGCGGCACGGATGTACTGGTCATCGATGAAGGTATTGAGGTCCAGGCCACGATCAGCTTTCTTCAATAGTTTGAGGGTGTCGATGGCGGTGCCGACGGCTTGTCGATATTCCGGCTTCCAGGTCAGGTCACGGGTCTGCACACCCAGCGGCCCGTGGAACAGATAGTTGACTTCGGCATCCACCCCGGTGACCTGGGCGATCAGCTCGCTGTACTTCTCCGGCTCGGCGGCCAGCAGCTGGTTGGCCTCGAGGGTTGCACGCAAGTAAGCGACGACGATCTCCGGGTATTTCCTGGCGTAGGCCTGGTCCACCAACGCACCGTGGAACGTCGGCGCGCCGGCCTGGGCGCCGTCGTAGATCTTGCGGGCGAAACCCCGGCTGGGGAACAGTTCGGCGAACGGCACGAAGTCGGCGTGGGCGTCGATCTTGCCGGCCTGCAAAGCCGAGCCGGCGACTTCCGGCGGCTGGGCGATGATGTTCACATCCTTGAGCGGATCCCAGCCCTGGGCCGCCACGGCACGCAGCAACATGCCGTGGGCGGTGGACGCAAACGGCACGGAGATCGTCTTGCCCTTGAGTTCGGCCAGGGACTGCACGCCGGACGCGCTGGGGACGACGATGCCATTGCCGCTGCCCTGGATACTGCCCGACAGCACGCTGATAAACAGGCTGTGTTTGCCGGCGGTTTCAAATGCCACGCCGTTGAATGCGCCGGGGAAATCGGCCATGGCACCGAAGTCGAGCTTGCCGGCAACCATCTCGTTGGTCAGGGGCGCACCGCTGGTGAAGTTCTTCCACTGGATATCGTACCGGGCGTCTTTATAGGCGCCGTCATGGGGCAGGTATTTGTCCAGCAGGCCCAGCTCACGGATCAACAACCCGCCGGCGGCGCAATTGATGGTGGTGTCCTGGGTGCCGATGGCGATACGGATGGTTTCTGCCTGGGCAGACAAGGTCAATGAAGCCAGTACCAGACCGGCCAGCGCTGCACGCAACATGGGGATTCCCCTCGAATCATGTATGGGAGGTTTCGTCTCCGCCGTGATCTGGGCACGGTGGGAAACGAGGGGTGTTTTTGGATCAGGCGTCCGGGGGTGGCCGGATGGCTTTGTAGTGACTGGGCTGGCCCCATCGCGAGCAGGCTCGCTCCCACAGTTTTCTTCAACGTTCACAGATTCGGCGTACACCACACATCCCATGTGGGAGCGAGCCTGCTCGCGAAAGCGGTTCTGAATGTCAGCGCAGCAAGTAAGGAATCTCCACTTTCACGGCGCCGGTCGGGCAGTCCTTTTCACATGGCATGCAGTACCAGCATTCATCAAACGCCATATAGGCCTTCTGGGTAGCCGGGTTGATCGCCAGCAGGTCCATGGGGCAGACATCGACACACACGGTGCAGCCCTTGTGGGCGATGCATTTGTCCTCGTCCACGGTGACGGGGGCATTGGAGCGGAAAAAGATTTCCTGGGGTTGATAAGCCATGGGTATTCTCTCTGGGTGGACGGTTCACGCCGCATCGGCGCCGACCCGCAGCCGCTCGTAAGCCTGCAGTTCGTCGGCATCGAGGGCGATGATGTAGGGCTCGACCGCTTTCTTGAATGAGGTCATCACGCCGTCGCCGCCCTTCTTCAGGTGACAATGGCAAAACCACTCACTGTCATTGCGTTGCGGGTGATCGACCCGATAGTGGTACAACCCCCAACGGCTTTCGGCGCGAAACAGCGAGGCCCGGGCGGCCATTTCGGCGCAGTCGCGGATCACGCTGACCTCCATGGCACGCATCAGCTCGTGAGCGTTGTGAGCCTTGATCTGGTCCAGGTCGCGCTGGATATCGCTGAAGCGTTGCAGGCCGATCTGCATCTTTTTAGTGACCTTCGGTGGTTGCAGGTAATCGTTGACGAAGCGCCGCAGCTTGTATTCCACCTGGGCCGGCGGCAGACCGTGTTCGCGCGTCAGTGGTGCGTAGACGCGGGCCTTTTCCCGCTCGATCTGCCCGGCATCCAGCGCCGTGAAATCCTTTTCGGCCACGAAATCCGCCGCGTTGTGGCCGGCAAACCAGCCGTAGGTGAACGCCCCGAGCATGTAGTTGTGCGGCACCGCCGCCATGTCGCCGGCCGAGTACAGGCCCTTGACCGACGTCTCGGCCCGCTCGTTCACCCACACGCCCGAGGCCGAATGGCCGCTGCAGAAACCGATTTCGGAGATGTGCATTTCCACCATCTGCGTGCGGTAGTCGGTGCCGCGGTTGGCGTGGAACTGGCCGCGGCTGGGCCGCTCGTTGCTGTGCAGGATGTCCTCGATGGTCTGGATGGTTTCCTCGGCCAGGTGATCGAGCTTGAGGAACACCGGACCATTGCCGCCCTCGAGTTCCTGGTGGAACTCCCACATCATCTGCCCGCTCCAGTAGTCGCACTCGATGAAGCGCTCGCCCTTGTTGTTGGCGGTATAGCCGCCCAGGGGGCCGGTGACGTAGGCGCAGGCCGGGCCGTTGTAGTCCTTGATCAACGGGTTGATCTGGAAGCATTCCAGGTTCGCCAGTTCGGCGCCGGCATGGTAGGCCATGGCATAGCCGTCCCCGGCATTGGTGGGGTTCTCATAAGTGCCCATCAGGTAGCCGGAACTCGGCAAGCCCAGACGCCCCGCCGCCCCGCAGCACAAAATGACGGCCTTGGCCTTGATCACATGGAAGTCGGCGGTACGGCAATCGAAGCCCATGACGCCGTTCACCGCGCCCTCTGCATCCGTCAGCAAGCGGGTGCAGACCAGCCGGTTGGTGATGCTCACCCGCGCCCGTTTCAACTGGCGATAGAGGACTTTCTTGATGTCGTGCCCTTCCGGCATCGGCAGCACATAGGCGCCCATGTGATGGACCTTCTTCACCGCGTAGTCGCCGGTTTCGTCCTTCTCGAACTTCACGCCCCAGCGGTCCAGTTGCGAGAGGGTTTCGAAGCTGTGGGTCGCGTAGGCGTACACCGCCGCCTGGTTGACGATGCCGTCGTTGGCGATGGTGATTTCCTTGGTGTACTGCTCGGGTGTCGAGTGGCCGGGAATGATCGCGTTGTTCAAGCCGTCCATGCCCATGCTGATGGCGCCGCTGCGCTTGACGTTGGCCTTGTCCACCAGCAGCACGCGCAAATCGCGGTTGCGCTCCTTGGCCTTGATCGCCGCCATGGGGCCGGCCGTGCCGCCGCCGATGACGACAATGTCGTATTCCTGTTCCAAAGTGCTTCCAGTCACAGCGCTGTCAGTCATGCTTGCGTTCCTTTTTGCCGGTCGATCCGCAAGCGGTACTGGAAAGCATCGCCGCGGTAATAGAGGTGTTCGAAGTCCAACGGCCGGCCATCGGCGTCGTGGGTCAGGCGCTCGATGCGCATGATGGGCGATCCCGGCTCGACCTCCAGGGCCTGGCTCAGATCGCTGTCGGCCAGCACCGCATCGATGGCGAGGTCCGCGTGCCCCAGGGCCAAGGCGCAGTCGTTTTCCAGGATAAGGAAAATGTCTCGGGTCACCAGGTCGGCCTTCTCCAGGCGCTCGCCAAGGACCTTGGGCAGGTAAGTGATTTCCAGGGATACCGGCTCGCGGTTGATCAACCGCACCCGTTTGATCTGCGCCACCGGCTCCCCTTCGATCAACCCAAGGCGCTCGGCCACTTGTTTGTCCGCCGGGACGAATTTGAAACTGCGCAGGCGGTTGATCACCTCGAAGCCGCGCCCGGTCATGGATTCGGCCAGGCCCTGGAGGGTGCTGACGTTCTGGAACGTCTTGGGCTTGGCGACGAAGGTGCCTTTGCCGTGGATCTTGAAAATCAGCCCTTCCTTCTGCAGATCGCCGAGGGCCTGGCGCACGGTGATGCGGCTGACGCGAAATAACGTACCGAGCTCGCTTTCCGAAGGCATCTGGCTGCCCTGGGGGTATTCACCGTCGAGAATGCGGGCGCGCAACACGTCACGCAGTTGGGTGTGCAGTGGAACGCTGCTGAGGGCAAGCACATTGTCGGACATGGGCTGGATCACTTGTCATAACGAGTTATGACGTGATCTTAGGGAAACTGTCCAAGGCATGAGAAATACTGTTTGGACATAACCTTAGATTAGCGAGCGTCGACGCCCTCGCTGCGAAACGCGCTGGGGCTCATCCCGGTCCAGCGCCGGAAGGCCCGGCGGAAACTGCGCACGTCGCTGTAGCCAACCTCTTCGGTGATGCGCTCGATGGACAGCTCGGGGTTGGCCAGCAGGCTCAGCGTCCGGCCACGACGCACCTGTTCGAGCAAGGCTTCGAACGTCAGGTTGTGCTCGGTCAGGCGCCGTCGCAGGGTGCGGCTGCTCATGTTGAGGTCGCCGGCGATTTTCTCGATGTGGCTGCCCCGGGTCAGGTCCCGGGCAATCGCCCGCTCCACCGCCTGGATCAGGTCGATCTTCTGATGGACCTCGGCCGCCTCCTGGTCCAGCAAGGCCAATGCCTGACGCAGGGCCAGCGGGTGATGATTGGGCAGGCGCACGTCCAACCAGCGGATATCGATCAGCATGCGATTGTATCGGCAACCGAAGCGCACCTCCGGCCCCAGGATCCGTTGGTACTCCAGGGCATAGGACGGCGCCGCGTGCATGAACTCTACGGCCAGGGGCCTGAAATCCGGGCCAGCCAGCGCCCGGCCATACACCATCAGGCTGGCGAAGAACTCTTCGACCGCAAACACCTGGACGTCGGCGAAGGGCAAGCGGCAGGTTGCGTCGACCATGATCCGATCGACAGCCTCTTCGACACTGGTCACTGCGATGCCGCCGGTGGTGTGCTGATAACGGATCCCCAGGGCGAAGGCATCGCGCAGGGTTTCGCACAGTGACAACACATGCCCCAGCAGGCCCAGGGTACCGAGCACGTTGCGGTCGCCGACCCACAATCCGAGTCCCTGGTCCGGCACCAGCTTGAGCGCCCGCTGGATCATGACCACGGCCTGGCGATGGGAAATGCGCTGGGCCGGATCTTGCAGATCGTCGAGGCCGAACCCCAGGCCGCGACACAGGCTGGCGGCGTCGAACCCCTTGTCCGCCACGACTTCGGCCAGGGTTTGCAGCAGAAATGGCGAGACCAGCGCCAGCTCATAGGTAGGGTCGATGACTTTCATCTGCATGGCGGGTTCCGGGGCACGTTAGGCGGCGTTTTTGTAACCGGTTGTTTCATAAACGTTAGCATGTCCCCCAGGGAAGAGGGACGCGAAATCTGGCCGCCCAAGTCCCCTGTGTGGCCGCCAATACCCTGCCCTGCCAGTCGCGAACGGCTTATTTGTATGGCTCGGACCTTCGGTGTACCTCCAACAATAATAATGAGCGCCTCACATGAACCCGATCCGCACGACGTTCGCTTTGCAAATGACCCTGGGCCTGGCCTGCAGCTACGCGCTGCCCGCCCTGGCCACCGAGAACGGAGTCGACAACATCGGCCCCGGCACCGACGGCTTTTTCGTGTTGCCGCTGGAGGTCGACAGCCTTCCGGACAACATGGTCGCGTTCAACCTCTACTACAACCATTACAAAGCCCGGACATTCAACATCAGCTCGCTGGGCGGCAAGGTGCCGGGGGTCGAAATCGAGTCCACTGCGGTGATCCCGCGCATCGACTACCTGAGTCCGTTGCGGTTCGCCGGCGGGCGACTGGGGATCTATGTTGCCCAGCCCTGGATCAAGCAGGAAGTCGCGCTGTTCGGCATGAGCGATACCCGCGAAGGCATGGGCGATACCACCATTTCCCCCATCGTGCTCTGGGACATGGGCAAGAACCTGACCCTGGCCGCCGCCGTGGAGATCACCGTGCCCACCGGCGAATACAGTTCCGATCGACTGGCCAACACCAGCAACAATTTCTACACCTACAAACCGCTGTTTTCCTTCACCTGGCTGCCCACGGAAAACACCGAGGTGTCGATGAAAACCACCTACAGCTTCAACCAGAAGAACAAGGACACCGACTACCGCTCGGGGCAGATTTTTCATTTCGATTATTCCGCCAGCTACCGACTGACCGACAACCTGAGGGTGGGGCTCAACGGCTACTACCTAAAGCAGATCACCGATGACAAACAGTTCGGCCACACCGTGCAATTCGCCGGTCAGGATGTGGACGATGGCGTGCGCGGCCAGGTCTTCGCCATCGGCCCGGCGCTGCACCTGACCTTCCTCAAGTACGCCAGCGCCGAGATCCGCTGGGCCAAGGAATTCGACGTGGAGAACCGTCCCGAAGGCGAGATGCTCTGGGCCAAGTTGAGTATTCCGTTTGAGCTATAAGCGCCTCTTCTGATTGTTCCCACGCTCTGCGTGGGAATGCAGCCAGGGACGCTCCGCGTCCCGAAGAGCCGAACGCGGAGCGTCCGTTGAGGCATTCCCACGCGGAACGCGGGAACGATCACCGCCACACTGGATCAGCCATAGACCGGCCACGTCTCGACAATCCGCCCCCCGCGCACCGCCAGCAGATCACCGAACTGCAACAGCACCGACTCGACCTGGGTCGGCCTCAGGAACACCTGGTCTTCCACCGTCAACCCCACAGCCTCGGAGCCGTTGGCCATCTCCTGGTTGGAACTGCGACCATAAAGACTGTTGCTCTTCAGGCCGGGAGGGGATTCGAAATCGGCCATCCAGTTGCCACCGTAGAGAAAGAACGTCTCGCGCTGGTTCACGTCCCACCAGGAAATAATCCGCGACTTGTCGTCCAGCGCCGGAATGTTCACCGCGCCGGTGCGCTTGAGCACCGGGGTCGCAATGTAGGCCGCCGGCACATGCTCGCTCAAGGAGGGTAGGTCGTAATGACTGGGTTTGAGCATGGCCGTGCCCACCGACACTTCGCTACTGAGCCGTTCCTGTTCATGCAGGCGATAGCTGGGGCTGCCCGCGGTGTTGAGGGTCAGGCCCGGATGCCACAGGTCGGGGTAGCGCAACCGGACGAAATCCACCCGTGCGGTGTAGATCGCCATGACCCGCGCCAGCAGTGTTTCAGGGCTTGCCAACAGCTCGGGCACGCCCATGCCCACGAACGGGTCATAGCCCATGAATCCGGCGAACTCCAGTTGCGCCGGATGGGCACGAATCAGCTTGAGCATCGCGTCCAGGCTCGCGTCATCGGCCACCCCGCCCCGGTGCAGGCCGACGTCCAGTTCGATGTTGACCCGCATGCGCGTGCCCAACCCTTGGGCCAGGGCCTGGTATTGCTGGACGCGCTCGGGGGTATCCAGCAGCCACTGCAACTGGCGGGACGGGTCAAACGGGCCTTTGTGAAGCTGATAGAACAGCTCGGCGGAACGCACCGGCAGCGGTTTGCCCAGCAGGATATCGACATCGGGAAACTGCAGCGCATCGTGGTTGAGGAACGGCTGGTGAAACGACATCAACCGCCGGGTCTCGGCCCGCTCGCCGATGTACTTCAGCAATTGAGGCGAAGGCAGGGACTTCTCCACCAGCCGCAACTGCTTGCCCGCGCGCCGGACCGAAGCTTTCACCACGTCGATGTTGTGATCGAGGCGATCCAGGTCGATCAGCATCACCGGACGCATGGGGCCATGGGCCTTGAGCTCGCGGTTCAATTGACGGAAATAATCACTGTACGGTCCGCCCCGGTCATCCGGCCGCAGCCAGGCCCCGACGCCGGCCAGCAGCACCCCGGCACCCAACGTTCCCTTCAGCAAACCACGACGATTGAAAGCCATCAGCTCACCCCCAGGATCGTTGACAGATGCCCATTGAGGAACTTCCCAGCGGGATCCAGGGCCTGGCGCACCTGGATGAATTCGTTCCAGCGCGGGTACAGCGCCTGAAGCGCCCTGGCGTTCAGGGAATGCAATTTCCCCCAGTGCGGTCGGCCCTGGTATTTCCAGAAGATCGGCTCGATGGCAGCGAAGAAATTGTGATGATCCATCTGGTAATGCTGGTGGACGGAGATCGAACAACTGTCCCGTCCTTCGAACATGCTCAAGGGGATATCGTCGGCCTTCACGTAGCGGTATTCGATGGGAAACCAGGTGCGCAGGTCCTTGTCGCGGATCAGCGCGAGGATCTCCCGCAGGCACGCCGGTCCATGCTCGGCCGGCACCGAATATTCCATTTCGTTGAAACGCACCGTGCGGGCATTGGCGTAGATGTCATGGGAATCACCGACCCGATCGTCGAAGTCGGCCACCAGTCTCAGGCTGTTGAGCAACGATCGACGGATCGCCGGGAAGTCGCTGCCGTACTTGTCGAGCTTCTCGATCAGGGTGACGAATTCGTTGCCACCCTCCTCCTCGGGGCTGATGGGCGGCGTGGCCGGATCGGTGGTTTCGTTCAAGGTGATCGACAACGCATAGTCGGAATGGGTGACCACCTGCATTTCCCAGTGCTGGTTGTCCCGGGTATTGGCATCCACGTCTTCCAGCAACTCTTCGGTTTTCGCCACCCATTGGCGCTCGCGCAACCGATAGGCGGCGCGGTTCTGCAAGCGCACACGGGTCACCAACCCCAGCGCTCCGAGCGACACACGCCCTGCCTTGAACACCTCGGGATGACGGTTGGCATCGCAATCGAACACCTCGCCGTTGGCGGTCACCAATTGCAGGCCGACGACCTGGGACGCATACGAGCCGAAGGTCTTGCCGGTACCGTGGGTCGAGGTGGCGATGGCGCCGGCCAGGGTCTGATAATCCACGTCGGCCATGTTCGGCAACGCCTGGCCGATGGCCTTGAGCGCCGGGCCAATGCGGGACATCGGCGTGCCACCGCCGAACTCGGCTTGCAGGCGGGCCGCGTCATGCTCCAGCAGGCCGCTGAAAAAACTCAGGGATAGCAAGGTTCCATCGGTGGGCACCAGGGCACTGAAGGAATGACCGGAACCCACCGGACGGATCCGCCCTTCGGCGCGGATCACCACTTGCACCAGTTCATCGAGGTCCTTGGGTGCCAGGCGCGCGGCCGGCAGGCAACTCTGTGCACCGGACCAGTTGCGCCATGGGATCAATCGCGGCGCGCGTATCAAATCGGCCAGGGTGCACTGGCTGCCGAGTGCCGTGAATGCGGCAACCACACCGGCCCGCTGCAGCCATTGGCGTCGTGAGTAGTCCATCGTCATGCCCCTGCTATTGGAATTGTTGGCCGGACATGAAAGCGATCAACGCCATGAACTGCTCTTCGGAACAGTGCATGCACATGCCCATCGGCGGCATGCCGTTGTAGCCGTTGATCGCGTGGTCCAGCAGGGTGTCGGCGCCCTGGGCCAACCGCGGCGCCCAGGCATTGGCGTCACCGGTCAGCGGTGCCCCGGCACCGGGGTTGGCATGACAAAGCTTGCAACTGCTGTCATAGACCTGGGCCAGCGCCGCATCGGCGGGCATGGCGTTGAGGGTCGCGGGCGCAGGCGGCTTGGCCTCTTCGCCGCATCCGGCGAGCAGCGCACCAAGCAGCGTGAGGGTCGCGGTTTGAAGCAGGACAGAAGGAAAAGTTGCCGACATAAAGCCCCTCTCGGCGGCGCATGGGTGCGCCTTTCTTGTTGTGGGTCTGGCAGTTCCCACGTTAAGGCACGCCGGCGTGTCGGCTTGAGGTCATTGGGGGCCAGAAAAGGGGGCTTGGGCGGCCAGGGCTGATATCTGTCCATGAGGACCTGTGGCGAGGGGATTTATCCCCGCTGGGGTGCGCAGCAGCCCCTGTGTTCGGCCTGATACTGCAGCGACAGATGAATTTTGGGGGCGCTTCGCACCCCAGCGGGGATAAATCCCCTCGCCACAAAAATCCCTTTGCCAGAGAAATTCCTTTGCCACAGAAATGCTTTGCATAGAGCCATGCCCACCCAATTCAGAATCAGGGCAGCAATGTCCCCTGCTCCCGCTCGCACAGCTGCACCACGTAATCCCACAGCACCCGCAGCCGCACGGACTTGTGCAGTTCGCGCCGGGTGCTGATCCAGTAGCTGCGGCGCAGGGTTTCGTCGGGCAGCAAGGGCACCAGCGCCGGGTCGTTGCTGGCCATGTAGCAGGGCAGCACGGCGATCCCGAGGCCCGAGCGTGCGGCCTGTTGCTGGGCGATGACGCTGGTGCTGTGGAACACCACTCGCGGGTTGCGGCAAAAGCTGTTGAGGAACATCAGTTCCTGGCTGAACAGCAGGTCATCGACGTAACCGATCCAGGCATGACGGGCCAAGTCCTCGCGACTGCGCAGCGGCGGCGAACGGTCCAGGTAAGCCTGGCTGGCATACAGCGCCAGGCTGTAGTCGGTGAGCTTGCGGGTCACCAGCAGGTCGGCCGCCGGGCGTTCGAGGTGAATGCTGATTTCCGCCTCGCGGTTGAGGATGCTGACGAATCGCGGCACCGCCACCAGCTCCACCTCCAGCCCCGGATAGCGCTGGAACAAGCCGTCCATGCGACTGGCCAGGAACATGATGCCCAACCCCTCGGTCACGCCCAGGCGAATCTTGCCCAGGGGCGCGCTGGACTGGGTAATGTCCTCCTGGGCCAGCAGCGCCACGTTCTCCATGGCCTCAGCGTGCTTGAGCAGCGTCTCGCCAGCCGGAGTCAGTTCATAGCCCTGGGCGTGCTGGACAAACAGCGCGGTCCCCAGACTTTTCTCGATGGCCTCGATGTGCCGGGCCACGGTGGCATGGGTCGTGTTCAACCGCCGCGCCGCGGTCAACAGGCGGCCACTGCGTTGCAGCTCGAGAAAATACCGCAGGTCATTCCAGTCGAACATGAACGCTCCTTGCACATCGCTGTTTATAAACGCACAGCCGTTGCGCAAAAACTAACATTCTTTTAACGAAAACTAACAACTACGATGGGTCAGACAAAAACAAAAAAATGAGGTCGCGGATGCAACCTGTCGTCGATGAATACGATTACGTGATCGTGGGCGCCGGCCCTGCCGGATGCCTGCTGGCCAACCGACTGTCGACCAATCCCCAACATCGGGTGCTGCTGCTCGAAGCCGGCGGACGCGACAATTATCCATGGATTCACATCCCGGTCGGCTACCTGTTCTGCATCGGCAATCCACGTACCGACTGGTGCTTCAAGACCGAAGCGCAACCCGGCCTGCAGGGGCGTGCCTTGAGCTATCCGCGGGGCAAGGTACTGGGCGGCTGCTCCTCCATCAACGGCATGATCTACATGCGCGGCCAGGCCGCGGACTACGACGGCTGGGCCGCCGAGGGCAACTCCGGTTGGGCCTGGAAAGATGTGCTGCCGCTGTTCCGGCAAAGCGAAAACCACTTCGCCGGGGATTCCGAACTGCATGGCGCCAGCGGCGAATGGCGGGTCGAACGCCAGCGCCTGTCATGGCCGATCCTCGACGCCTTCCGCAACGCCGCCGAACAGAGCGGCATTGCCAATGTCGACGACTTCAACGGTGGCGACAATGAAGGCTGCGGCTACTTCCAGGTCAATCAGAAAGCCGGCGTGCGTTGGAACGCGGCCAAGGCCTTCCTGAAACCGATTCGGCAGCGCGCCAACCTGACGGTCCTCACCGAAGTCGAAGTCGACCGCGTGCTGCTGCGCGATGACCGGGCCCACGCCGTCAGCGCCCGTTGGCAAGGCAAAGGCATGACCTTCAAGGCGCGCAAGGAGATCGTCCTGTGCGCCGGCGCCATCGGCTCACCGGGGATCCTGCAGCGCTCCGGGATCGGTCCGCGCAACCTGCTACAGCGCTTGGGGATCGGCGTGGTGCATGAACTGCCGGGAGTGGGCGGCAACCTGCAGGATCACTTGCAACTGCGGCTCATCTACCAATTGGAAAATGCGCGAACCCTGAACCAGATCGCCGGCACGCTGTGGGGCAAGATGGGCATGGGCCTGCGCTACCTTTATGACCGCAGCGGCCCCCTGTCCATGGCGCCCAGCCAGCTCGGCGCGTTTGCCCGCTCAGGACCGGAGCAGACCTCGGCCAACCTCGAATACCACGTGCAGCCATTGTCCCTGGAACGCTTCGGCGAGCCCCTGCACAGCTTCCCGGCGTTCACCGCGTCAGTCTGTGACCTGCGTCCGCAAAGCCGTGGCCGGGTAGACATCCGCTCGGCCGACCCGCACGAGGCGCCGCTGATCCAGCCCAATTACCTGAGCCATCCCGAAGACCTGCGGGTCGCTGCCGACGCCATCCGCCTGACCCGACGCATCGTCGCCGCGCCCGCCTTGCAAGCCTTCAAGCCAAAGGAATACCTGCCGGGCCCAGGCCTGCAGAGCGAAGAAGAACTGCATCAGGCCGCCGCCCGCATCGGCACGACGATTTTTCATCCGGTGGGCACCTGCCGCATGGGCCAGGACGGTGACGCGGTGGTGGACGCGCAACTACGGGTCCACGGCATCAAGGGCCTGCGCATCGCCGACGCCTCGATCATGCCGCGCATCACCTCGGGCAATACCTGCTCGCCGACGCTGATGATCGCAGAGAAGGCGGCGCGGATGATGCTTGAGCCGAACGCTACGAACAACATCGTTGCAAAGGAGCCTGCCACAGCCTGAAAAACAACCAAATCCCTTGTGGGAGCGAGCCTGCTCGCGATAGCGGTATGCCTGTTAGCGAATAGGTTGACTGACACACCGCCATCGCGAGCAGGCTCGCTCCCACAGGGAACAGCAGTCACCCGAGGAATGCGTCAAAGCAGGAGATGCCAATCCGGCATCGACAGTGGAACAACAAAAACAATCACTGTGAGGGATACCGCTATGTCCGAGCATGTTCAACCCCTGGAAGCCACGCACAGCGTCGGCACCAACCGGGATATCCAGAAAGTCATCTTCGCCTCGTCCCTGGGGACGGTGTTCGAGTGGTACGACTTTTTTCTCTATGGCGCCCTGGCGGCGGTGATCAGCAAACAGTTCTTCGCCGGTGTCAACGACACCACGGCATTCATCTTCGCCCTGATGGCGTTCGCCGCCGGCTTCGTCGTGCGGCCATTCGGTGCACTGGTGTTCGGACGGCTGGGAGACATGATCGGGCGCAAATACACGTTTCTGGCGACCATCATCCTCATGGGCCTGGCGACGTTCTGCGTCGGCCTGCTGCCCAACTACGCCAGCATCGGCATCGCCGCGCCGATCATCCTGGTCGCGCTGCGCATGCTCCAGGGCCTGGCCCTGGGCGGTGAATATGGCGGCGCAGCAACCTACGTCGCCGAACACGCCCCCATCGGCAAGCGCGGCTTCCACACCAGCTGGATCCAGTCCACCGCTACCCTCGGGCTGCTGCTCTCGCTGTTGGTGATACTGGGCTGCCGCTACTTCACGGGGGATCAGTTCGAAGTCTGGGGCTGGCGCATTCCGTTCCTGCTGTCGATTCTGCTGTTGGGCATCTCCACCTGGATCCGCATGAGCCTGCACGAATCACCGGCCTTCGTGAAAATGAAAGAAGAAGGCAAGTGCTGCAAGGCGCCGATCCGTGAATCGTTCGGTCAATGGGAAAACCTCAAGGTCGTGCTGATCGCGCTGTTCAGCATCAATGCCGGGCAAGCAGTGACCTTCTACGCCGCGCAATTCTATGTGCTGTTTTTCCTCACCCAGTTCCTGAAGATGGACCCGGCCCTGGCCAACAGCCTGCTGATCGTCAGCGTGGTGATCGGCGCGCCGTTCTTCGTCTTCTTTGGCTGGCTCTCGGATAAAGTCGGGCGCAAGCCGGTGCTGATGATCGGCCTGCTGCTGGCGACGGCGTTGTACTTCCCGATCTTCAAGACCCTGGCCCACTACGCCAACCCGGCCATCGACCTGGCAAGCCGCCAGGCACCGATCAGCGTGGTCGCCGACCCGGCCACCTGCACCTTCCAGTTCGACCCGGTGGGCAAGGCGCGTTTCGATAGCCCTTGCGACAAGGTCAAGACGTTCCTGGTCAAGCAAGGCCTGCCCTACAGCAGCGTCGCGGCACCGGCGGGCAGCACGGTACAGGTCAACGTCGGTGACGTGAAGATCGACGGATACGACGAAGCCGCCCTGCGCGGCGCGGTGACCCTGGCGGGTTACCCGCAGAAGGCCGATACCCAGCAGATCAACCGACCGATGATCGTCGCCTTGATCGTCGCGCTGATCATCATCTCGGCGATGTGCTACGGCCCGCTGGCGGCGCTGATGGTCGAACTGTTTCCGACCCGCATCCGCTACACCTCCATGTCCCTGCCCTACCACATCGGCAACGGCTGGTTCGGCGGGTTCCTGCCCACCGTGTCGTTCGCCCTGGTGGTCTATACCGGGGATATTTTCTACGGGCTGTGGTACCCCGTGGTGATCACCGGGGTGAGCCTGCTGGTGGGCATGCTCTGCCTGCGGGAAACCAGGCATGTGGACCTGGACAAGAACTGAGAAACAGCAGCGTCACTCCTGTTTGTAGGAGCATAGCTTGCTCGCGATTACGGTAAGTCGGCCAACCACAATGTTGACGGGTCTACCGCTATCGCAAGCAAGCTATGCTCCCACGGGGGCTCAACTGACTGGCATCAGGCTCCCACAGATACTCATCTGTATCCGTCAATGGAGCTGGTGATCCTTTACCGTGCTCTCCACCAGGTCCAGCATCTGCCCAAGCGCCCATGGCTTGGCAATGAATGCGGCGTGGTGCTTGATCCCGGCGCTTTCCGGCGTTTCAAAGCCGGACATGATCAGCAACGGTATCTGTGGCCAGCGATCTCCGGTCAGGTTTGCCAGGTCCGCACCGTCCAACGTGCCCGGCATGGTGATATCGGTCAGCAACAGGTCGACAAAATCCGCGCTCTGCTCGAGGAATGTCAGCGCCGAATCGGCGCTTTCCCGAGGCTCAACGACAAACCCTTCGTCCTCCAGGATTTCGCACAGGAATTCCAGTATCGTCGGGTCATCCTCAACAACGAGAATCAGACGCGTGGTGGCCTGTCCGTCGCCCTTCGGCATCGAATTCATACAGTGACTCTCCTTGATCCCGCCAATGGTTTACGCGGTTTCAGCCGCTCTGAAAGTTATGAGCGACGCCCTCGCGAGAAATTCATTCCAAGTACAAACCACCCGCCGAACGTCATCCCAGACGCTCCATGCAACGTTTTATCTGTATATCCATACAGATAAAGCTTGCTCCCGGGCCGATCCCTGACCATGCTATCGCCCCATGAAACCAGCTCAGGAAAAGGGCGTTATGCGGTTGTACCTGTGTGAGAAACCGTCCCAGGCCAAGGACGTCGCTGCCGTGCTCGGCGCCACGCGGCGCGGCGACGGCTGTTGGTTGGGCGCGAACGTCACGGTGACCTGGTGCATCGGCCATCTGCTGGAAACCGCCCCGCCCGACGCCTACGATGCCCGCTACAAGCGCTGGGTACTGGCGGACCTGCCCATCGTGCCGGCGCAATGGAAAATGACCGTCAAGCCCAAAACCGCCAGCCAGTACAAGGCGGTCAAGCGCCTGCTGGGGGAAGCCAAGGAACTGGTGATCGCCACCGACGCCGACCGGGAAGGCGAAATGATCGCCCGGGAACTGGTGGAGTATTGCCGCTATCGCGGACCGATCCAGCGGCTATGGCTGTCGGCCCTCGATGAAGCCTCGATCCGCAAGGCCCTGGCGGCCCTCAAGCCGGGAGCCGAAACCTTCAACCTGTATCACTCGGCCTTGGGTCGCTCCCGGGCCGACTGGCTGATCGGCATGAACATGAGTCGCCTGTTCACGTTGCTGGGGCGTCAATCCGGCTACCAGGGCGTGCTGCCGGTGGGCCGGGTACAGACGCCCACCCTGCGACTGGTGGTGGACCGCGACCGCAGCATCGCTGACTTCGTACCGGTCGCCTACTGGGCCATCGATGTGCAACTGCGCCACGATGGCACCGCCTTTACCGCCCAGTGGCGCGCCGATCCGGACGCCTGCGACGACCAGGAGCGCTGCCTGAACCAGGCCCTGGCCCGTGATGCCGCCCAGGCCATGAGCAACGCCCATACCGCCCTGGTGACCAAGGTGCGCACCGAACGCCTGCGTGAAGCGGCACCGCTGCCATTCGACCTGGGCACCCTGCAGGAAGTCTGCTCGAAGAAACTCGGCCTCGGCGCCCAGGAAACCCTGGACATCGCCCAGTCGCTCTACGAAACCTACAAAGTCATCACCTATCCCCGCAGCGATTGCGGCTACCTGCCCTTGAGCCAGCACAGCGAAGCCCCCGCCATCCTGGCCGCCCTCGCCCAGGCCGACCCGGGCCTCGCGCCGCTGCGCGAACACCTGCAACCGCAACGCAAGTCCCGGGCCTGGAACGACGCCAAGGTCAGCGCCCACCACGGCATCATCCCCACCGCCGCGGCGAAGAACCTCGACAAGCTCGCCGGCAAGCAACGGGCCGTCTATACGCTGATCCGCGCACGCTATATGGCGCAGTTCCTGCCCAACCATGAGTACGACCGGACCCAGGCCGACTTCGATTGCGCCGGCCAGGCGCTGCGGGCCGTGGGCAAGCAGATCGTCGAGCCCGGCTGGAAACGTGCCTTGCCCGAAGCGCTGGCCCCCGCCAGGGGCCGTGAAGCCGTGCAGCCGCAAACCTTGCCGGCCCTGGTCGAAGGTCACGGCTGTGATGTGGACGAAGTGACACTCAAGGACCTGTGGACCCAGCCTCCCAAGCCGTTCACCGAAGGCGACCTGATCAAGGCGATGAAGAACGTCGCCAAACTGGTGGATGATCCACTGCTCAAGCAGAAGCTCAAGGACACCACCGGCATTGGCACCGAAGCGACCCGGGCTTCGATCATCCAGGGCTTGCTCGATCGCGGCTACCTGGTGAAGAACGGCAAGGCCTTGTCTGCCACCGCGGCGGCCTGCAGCCTGATCGACGCTGTACCCCGCGCCATCGCCGACCCGGGCACCACCGCCATCTGGGAACAGGCGCTGGACATGGTGCAAAGCGGTGAGATGAGCCTGGAGGAATTCGTCACCCGACAAGCCGCCTGGATGAGCAAGCATGTCGCCCGCTGCCAGGGCATGAGCCTGACCATCAACGGCCCGGCCAGCCCTGCCGCAGCGCCCTGGAAGAAAAAGCGCAAGCCGGCCAAGCGCAAGCCCGCCAAAGCCAAAACAACCTGAAGCACCTTGTGGCGAGGGGATTTATCCCCGCTGGGGCGCGAAGCGGCCCTAAACACCAACACCTCGTATATCAGATAGATTGAGGCGACTCACTTGGGGCCGCTTCGCAGCCCAGCGGGGATAAATCCCCTCGCCACAAATAATCCCAAGCCTGACCTGCCCCACTGCGCGCTCCAAGATTTTCATACCCAAACCATTTTGTCCGACAATATGTAGTGACCAAAAATAATCACTACAAAACCGTTGACGCCTCCGATTTGCCCTTGCATGATGCAGACGTCTCCCCGATCGGGAGTACAAGCAACCGTTTGAGCAAGCTCGTCTGACCGCCGAGCTGTTTTTTTGGATAAGGGACTGCCCACAAGGCAGATTGAAGGTGCTGACCTGGCATGACCGTCCGGTAACAAGGACGAGAAACGTCGGTGAAGGTCCTCATGACGCGCGTGGTCGACCCTCGAAAGTTGACACTGCCTTAAGGTTCTTCGCTGTTTCTCTTCGTTGTAGCGCATTTGCGTAGCAGCCCTTCGATAGCACTACACAACCGATGCACGACCCCGTTGAAGTCTGACGGACGAACGCTGACGGCCTGGTTTCGGTAGCAGGCAGGCACTTACCGAGAAGCGAAATCTTTGCGAACCACCAGACAGATCAACCAAATGGTCAAGGGGCTTACACATGAATCTGAACAATCAACCATCTATTGATGAACTGGCTCGCATGTTCGCAGCACACAAGGACACACTCGACAGCCATATCCTGTGGATCAGCAAGACTGGCCAGGTCCACATGGATTGCCTGTCGCCCTACGCGCATGAAGGCGAGTTCGAACAGCACCAACAAGACCTGTGCGCCCGGCTGAAGATGTACCGCCGCGGCCAAGGCTACGTGGGCAAGAAGGCTGCGGCCGACAAGGACTTTATCGGTCGCGTGCTGCAAACGCTGACCCAGGCCTGGCAGTCGATGCAAAACACTTCGCAAGTGCAGGTCATCGACCGCTTCTGCTGATGCGCAGTTGAAAAAAAGGCCCGTTCCTCCATCAGGAACGGGCCTTTTTTATGGCCTGGTGGCCTGCTCGAATTAACCCTAGAACACTGACCAGCCGATTCGCTGGCTGAGCAACTCCAGCGCCGCCATGCCCGCCAGGGAGTTGCCGGCGGCGTTGAGCTCTGGCGACCAGACGCACACCGTGAAGCGCCCCGGTACCACGGCGACAATCCCGCCGCCCACGCCGCTCTTGCCAGGCAGGCCGACACGGTAGGCAAAATTACCCGCCTCGTCGTACAGCCCGCTGGTGGCCATGATGGAGTTGACCTGTTGGGTCTGGCGGGCACTCAGGATCTGTTCGCCGCTGTGCTTGCAAAAGCCGTCGTTGGCCAGGAAACAGAACGCCCGAGCCAGATCGATGCAGCTCATTCGCAGCGCACAGTGGCTGAAATAACTGCGCAACACCGCTTCCACGTCGTTATGGAAGTTACCGAACGATTGCATCAAGTAAGCCATCGCCGCATTCCGGGCGCGGTGCTGGTACTCCGACTCAGCGACCTTGCCATCCACCATCACCTGGGGATTGCCCGACAGGCGTCGCACGAAATCACGCATCGACAACGCCGGGGCGGCGAAACGCGACTGGTTGATATCGCAGATCACCAGGGCGCCGGCGTTGATGAACGGATTGCGTGGGCGACCGCGCTCGAACTCCAACTGCACCAGGGAGTTGAACGGCTGGCCGGACGGCTCATGGCCCAGGCGCTCCCAGATGGCTTCGCCGGAATGCTCGATGGCCTGCACCAGGCTGAATACCTTGGAAATACTCTGTACCGAAAACGGCGTTTCGGCATCACCTGCGCAATACATCTCGCCGTCGTTGCCATACACGGCAATGCCCAACTGATTGCCAGGCACGCTGCCCAGGGCCGGAATGTAGTTGGCCACCTTGCCCTGACCGATCAGGGGGCGAACCGCATCGAGGATCTCGTTCAACAGTGCTTGCATGTGCGGGGGTCCAGTGATTCCCCGTTCGAGTGCGGGGATACAGACCCTAGACGCTGGTGGACGGGATCAGAGCACACTCATGTATCAAGCCGCTCACCTTTCGCTGGGGAAGAGAGTAGCTGTGGGAGCAAGGCTTGCCCGCGATAAAGTCCATGCGGTCCGTCCTGGAACCGAGTCGCTGCCTCGCGGGCAAGCCTTGCTCCCACAGAGCACACAATCGAGGGTCTATAGTGAAAGACCAACCGGCAGGAGGACACGATGCGCCAGATCATGCAGAAAGAACCCTGGTGGGCCTCGCCGCCCAGACCAGGGCAAGATGAAAGCGAGTTGGAATGGGGCTGGCTGGTGATTTACAGCGAAGGTGAGCCACGCTTCGAATTCGTCAGGGAACGCCCTTCGGACGAACAGATCCGTCACCGCAAGGGCTGTCGCGTCACGCTCGGCGCAGAATGAACCCGCCCGTCATGGCTTGATGTCCGGCAACGCCACCGCCTGATTCGCCAACTCCGCCTCCACCAGGTTGCCTTCGATTTCTTCGTCCAGATAGTACACCGGTGCCAGCACACCACTGAGGGGATGCTTGAGTGACTTGAACCAGGCTTCATCGAACGCGGCGCTCAGGCTTTTGCGAATCTGCGCCTCCATTTCCGGCCGCTCGCCTTCGTGGATGACCGCGCGAACACCTGCCACGCCCACCGAAATCAGCGCCCCTACCGCCTTCCCGGCCACGGCTGCGGCCGCACTGGCCGCCCCTCGCGTGGCAAATTGGGCTTCGATCTTTTCACTGGTGCGTTGCGCCACCGTGGCAATCACCGCATCCGACGGGCCCGCCCCCGTGGCGGTGGCCTTGTTGACGTGGTCGATCAACGCGGCGTAGGCCGGAAGCGTATTCAGCGGCTCAGTGTGGACCATTTCATACAACGAAGCATTGCGCGCCGCCGGCGGTCCCAGGTTGATCGCAGTAATGCCGTGGAGGCGCCGGTTCATCAATTCGTCTGGAATTTGATGCCTCTGTGCGATCACCTGGACCTGCTGATTCAGCAGGCGTACGTAATAGCTTGTCGCGGCGGCCCTGATCGCTTCAGGATCGATCTCCACGGCCACCGGTTCCAGCACCCGCTCGCGATATTGCTCTTGAAGGTAGAGCGCCAGCCGGCTGGAGGGGGAATCCGCTTCGCCCTTGGCACTGGCGGCGTACCAGCTGACTTTCACCGCCATCCACTCCTGGGTCCAGTAGCTGCTGAACCACGGGATGAACTCAGCCTCAGTCCGTTCGTACACCAGCACCCGCCAATGCTCCATCGACCCGCGAGCATAGACCTCGGCTTGCCCGACAGCGCTTTTGGAGGCGGCGATGATCTGCTGGTCGACCTGCCGCCAGGTGTCCGGGGCAACCGCGCTCGCCTGCTGGGCGCGCTGGGGCGTGGCGCACCCCGCCAGAGCGATCAAAACGGCCAGCACCAGCGAACGCAGCACGATCGCGCCACCCCGGATTCATGTCATCCATGCAATTGAGTATAGGTGCGTCAGAGCTGGACGAAATGCTCGAACTGCCAATCAGCCGCCGCGCCCTCCCCGGCGGGTGTCCAGTCGGTACGTTTGCCCACCAGCGAGCCCAGGTAGGGCCTTGCCACCTCCAGCACCCGCTCGTAGTCCATCTGTTCCGGCTCGACGATGCCGCGATCCGGATGTTCCACTGCCCAGACAAGCCCCGCCAACACACCGGCGGCCACTTGCAGGCTGGTGGCATTGTTGAAGGGCACCAGCGCCCGGGCTTCGTCGACGCTCAGCATCGAGCCGAACCAGTAAGCGTTCAATGCGTGCCCCATCAGCAGAACGCCCAGCGCGTCGACGCCACCGCTTTCGATTTCACCATTGAGGATCCGCTGTCGGTGCTGAGGCTGCCAGCCGCGACCGATCAGTTCGTGGACGGACAGCAACGCGTCGTTGCAGGGGTGGTAGGCGTAGTGCAGCGTGGGTCGATAGAGCAGGACCTGCCGCTTTTTCAGTGTCAGCAGGTCTGCGGTGGACGCGGTTTCGTGGTGCGTGACCAATAACCCCAGACAGGGCCCGCCCAAGGGCGTCCAGGTCTTGACCCGTACGCTGGCGCTCGGTCGTTCGAGATAGATGGCATTGCGGGTGCCGAAGCGATGGCGTCTGGCAGACGCCGGCCATGTTCGTTCATGGGTTCCCCAGCCCAACTCCGCCGGTTGGCTGCCCTCGCTGATGAACCCATCCACCGACCACGTATTGACGAACTCATCGTCCTGCTTGAGCCAATGGGAACACTGGGTATCGCGTTCGGCAAAATGTATGACCTTGATGCCCATCTCCATGCATAGCCTGGCCCAATCCACGGCTGTGCGGTGCAGCGGCAAGGGATGTTGCAGTTGCGTCGCCAGCTCCACCAGGCCGGCCTTGAGCAGATGAGTAATCAAACCGGGATTGGCCCCGTGGGCCACCACTGCGGTAGGACCTTTACCCAATTTTCTGCGCAGCTTCAGCGCCTGGTCGCGCAACGCGTAGTTGCTGCGACGCGACAGGTCCAGTCGCGGGTCACGGTAACCGCCCGCCCACGGTTCGACACACGTATCGAGGTACAGCGCTCCTTTATCGAATGCATACGCCATCAGCGCCAGCGAGCTGACATCCACCGACACATTGATGATGAAGTCCCCTGGTTTGACGATGCGTTCCAGGGTCTGGACAAAGGTAGGCTCGGTCAGCGCCTTGCGGACAAACCGAATTCCAAGCTCCTTGAACCAGATGTTATGGTCGATCACCGGCGCGATGACGGTGATGCGCTCGATCGGAATGTAGTCCTGCCCCAACACCAGCGGAAGGAGGGCGCGGGCAATAGTGCCAAATCCGATAAAGACCAGATGACCGGTAAAAGTGGCCTGGTGTTCCATTGCTGTCTCTCCGGGCTACGAGTAGTCGAGCCATGAAATACCGGCGAGGGAACATTGGATACTGTCAGTCCTGACAGTATCGCGCCAAAACTGTCGCCAGGCCCTTCAGCCCAGCGCCGTGTCGAGGAACATCATGACCGCAAACCCCATCATCAACCCCAGGGTGGCCGGGGTTTCATGACCGTTGCGGTGGGTTTCGGGAATCACTTCATGGGACACTACGAAGATCATCGCCCCGGCCGCCAGGCCCAGGCTGATGGGATAGGCCACGGCCACGCCCGACGACATGCCCAGGCCGATCACCGAGCCCAGCGGCTCCATCAGCCCCGAGCCTACCGCGATCAATGCGGCGCGCAAGGTGCTGATGCCGGTGACCCGCAGGGCCATGGCAATGGCGAGCCCTTCGGGTATGTCCTGGATGGCAATTGCCGTGGTGAGAGGCAGGCCGACCTTGAAGTCACCGTCGGCAAAACTGACGCCGATGGCCATGCCCTCCGGCAGGTTGTGCAAGGTAATCGCGAGCACGAACAGCCAGACGCGATTGATCCGCTCGGCTTGCGGCCCACGCCGGCCGCTCAATTCATGTTCGTGGGGAATAAACCGGTCAAGGCCGATCATCAGCGCAACGCCCAACCCCAGGCCGAGCACCACGACAAACGCGGCGAGCAACTGATTGCCGCAAATCACTCGGGCGGCTTCGATGCCGGGTAATATCAGCGAAAACGAACTGGCGGCCAACATCATGCCCGCAGCGAAGCCCAACATGATGTCCTGGGTGCGAGAGGAGATATCCCGCAGCACCACGGCCATGATTGCGCCCAAGGCCGTGGCGGCAAATCCGGATACCCCGCCCAACACCGCATAGCCCAAGTGGTGACGGTCCGCGCCTACCAGTGCGTTATAACCGCTGTAAAGCAACAACGCGGCGACAACCGCCAACCCGAGCCAGAAGCTCGCGCCCAGCAGCAGATTGCCTTGCAGAGGATCCAGCCAAGTACGCCAGGGCGATCGGATCCGGGAAGTCTGCTGGTCCATCAAATATCCTTACAGGCTTTAGCCAGGCCCTATGGAAGGTTCAGCGAGGAAGCCAGGCCCCCTCGCCGCGTTGTGCCTACAGTTTGTCACCTTGCATCCCTGAACCCAAGTCGGCACCCGTGGTGGGATCGCTCTCGGGGTTGGACATCGTCCGCGCCTTCATGTCCATCAGCAGGGCTTCGTCTTGTTTACTCAGCTGTACGCTGGCCAAGCCGTCGCCGCCATCCACCGCCGGCGTGGGGTTTTCGACGAACTCCCAATCGTCACCCTGGTTCCAGGAGCCGCGCACGGCAGGCTCGCCCTGAGACATGTTGAAGTACACGTTGGTGAACTCCGGCATGCCTGGCAACTTACCTTGAGGGAAATTGGGCTGAATGGAATGCAGGGCTTTTTCAAATGACAACTGGTGAGCGATTTCCCGAGTCATCAGGAAACCCAAGGCCTCTTTTACACCCGGATCGTCGGTGACGTTCATCAGCCGTTCATAGACGATTTTGGCCCGGGCCTCGGCTGCGATGTTGGAGCGCATGTCTGCGGTCGGCTCACCAATGGTGTCGATGTAGGCTGCGGTCCAAGGTACACCCGCCGAGTTGGTCAGGGGTGAACCGGCACCATACAGAAGGCTGGTGATATGGGAATCGTTGCCGGCACCGTTGATGTCCCGGTACAACTGCCCTTCCTTCTCCACGCCTTCGGCCATCCTGCCTTTGGCGCCCTTGTTCAGCATCACGATGATCGAACCGATGATCTCCAGGTGGCTGAGCTCTTCGGTGGCGATGTCCATGAGCAGATCCTTGCGGCCCGGATCGTCCTCGGCCAGCGCCTGGGTGAAATAACGGGATGCCGCCGCCAGTTCTCCCTGGGCCCCACCGAACTGTTCCAGCAGCAAGTTGGCAAGACCTGGATTCGGCTCCGCCACACGCACGGTGTACTGCAGTCGCTTGTTATGTAGAAACATGATTTTGAACTCCTCGATCACGGCACAACTTATGGGTCTACCGATAAACGGCAGACTGACAAGAGTCTGAATATATAAAAGGAATTAAATTTATTTTTTATTCAATAACGAAGACAGACGGTAAATACGGCCCCTTCCAACCTTCAGCTATCGAAATAAAGGGCCAATGCCCCCACGACCTGTCTTCTTGGATTTAACAATACAGGCCCCCGGCGTGGCGCCAAGGGGCCTGCATGTCATGGCGCATTACGACTTACGACCACCGCCGTGGCTGCTGTCGCCGCCCTTCTTGCCGGCTTCCGAAGCTTTTTCCCGGTCGTTGGCGAAGTTGCCACCCGATGCCTGGCCACCTTTGCGACCGGCCTCCGAAGCGCGTTCAGGGTCGTTGGCAAAATTGCCGCCAGACGCCTGCCCGCCCTTGCGGCCAGCCTCTGCGGCGCGTTGAGGGTCATTGGCGAAATTGCCGCCGGACGCCTGGCCACCTTTGCGGCCGGCTTCTGAAGCACGTGCAGGATCGTTGGCAAAATTGCCCCCGGACGCTTGCCCGCCTTTTTTCCCGGCTTCCGATGCCTTTTCACGATCGTTAGCGAAATTGCCAGGGTTGTTATTGCCTGTATTAGCCATTTCATTCACCTCGTTAGTTACTGTCATCGAACCTGTCGGCTCGTAGTATTCGGAGAACCCGACGCCGATAAGGTTTGAATAGAGTTCGGCAACCGGCGACGAACGGTCAGCACTTTGAAGTTCATTTAAAACAAACCATCAAACGCTATCGAACAAGCGGCAACCGATAAATTTACTTAAATAATCAAAGCTATCGACGGAGCTCAAACAGGCCCGCAAAAGCCCATTGAACAGTGCGTGTCTTTCCACGCCGTCCGCCAAAGGCCGGATGGCGCCGGCACCCCACTGCACCGGTCTCGTCACCCATGCCTCGCGCCGTTCCAGGAAGCCAAAACCCGCGGGCTGCCGGCGTTATCTTGCACCACCGCACTGTCCGGCTTGCGGCGTCCGGACACCCTGTCGCCGCTGTCCGGATAAAGACGTGCCGTTAATCAGGGAGAAATCGGGTCGCTGGCCGGAAAGGTTTCCTCCAGTGCGTCGTCCAGTTGTTTATTGGTCACGTCCCGATCCCCGACCTTGCCACTACGCTCGCAATGGCAGTCAGGGGCCGGACAGGGTTCGCCGTTGGGGTGCTGTTCCGCGCAGGCCTGGCTGCAATACGCCTCGCCGTCGTGGTTGAACATCCGCTGCGGATCCACCTCGCATTGGCAATCGGGGCAGCCGCATTTCATCTTCGACTCGCTCATGCTTTTTCTCCTAGGAGCCCACCAGCAACTGGACCTCCAGATTGGCTGCCGCGATACCGTGCTTGACCACATACACCTCGGCGTCCCAGCCTTTGGTCAGGTTGCGGTAGGACTGGATGCCAAGGGCCGTGCCGCTGCTCCACTCCATGACGTCACCGACGTCGATGTCGTTGGCAGAACGCAGTTCGAGCACGGTGTGGCCGTCCTCCTGCGCCACATACACACCCACCATTGCGCTCTGTCGGTTGATGGCGCGTACCTCACCACTGGTCTGATTCATACACCTCCTCTATGCGCCGGGTTGGCGGACGGCCCTGGGTCGACCGCCCTCCACGTTCAGCGCTTGGCTTCGGTATGGGGATTGTCGGAGCGTTCCAGGAACGCCTGGGTGATTTCCGGCAAGTGGTCGCGCAGCCAATCGGCCATGGCGATCTCCTGTGGCAGGATCTGTTCGCAGGCCCGCTGGGTATCGACGTCGCCGGCCGCTTTCGCCGCCGCGATCAGCACCGTGTAGGAAGCGATTTCCAGGTTTTCGAACACGTAGCCACTCATCGCGCCCTTGACCACTTCATCGCTCATGGTCATGCCACCCACCGCCTGACCGAAAGCCATGAGCTTGCCAGCCATGTCCTTGATCATCGACGTGCTGCCGCCCAGGCGCTGGATGCATTCCTCCACCAGCTTCTGTTGCCCGAGGGTTTCCTGCAGATGCTCTTCGATGCGGGCCTTGAGCACCGGGTAGTGCTTCAGCCGCTCGGCCTGGGCCTTGAGCATTTTTTCCGCTTGCTGCTCCATGGCGTGGGCGTCGTTGAGCCAGTCCAGCAGGTTCTCTTTAGGCGTTGCCATTTCCTTCTCCTTTTCCGTGGTCGAGACTGCAGCGCAGTGCGACGGTTCTGAAATACCGCACATAAAAGTGGATGTTCCAGGCGGTGGGAAAGTTTGAAGAAACCGCGATGCAGGGCGACGAAAGGCACGGGTGGCGGTTCGGCTTGCATTTGTTTTGAATGTTCTGCCCCTTCGCGAGCAGGCTCGCTCCCACAGGAGGTCACCGCTGTCCCCTGTGGGAGCGAGCCTGCTCACGAAGGCAATTTGTCAGCGACATCAATGTAAGCTGACGCCCGAAGGTCCAGGCTCAGTGCATACCCAATCGAGCACCCAGGTCCTGATCCTTGAGGGTATCGAACAGCGCCTGCGCGGCCGCTGAGAGTTCATGCCCCGGTTTGGTCAGTACACCGATGGCGCGCTCCACCACCGGATCGCCCAGGGTGATGCAACGGGCGCCCAACTCATGCATCTGCCCGACGCACAGCGCCGGCACCGCGCTCACACCCAGGCCGCTGGCAACCATGCGTCCGACTGTCGCCAGCTGATGGCTTTCGAACTCCACTGGCAGCTTCATGCCCCGGGCCTGGAGATGCTCCTCCAGCATCACCCGCACGGTGGAGGGCCGTTGCAAGGTGATGAACGGCTGTTCCAGCAACGTCTGCCACTGGATTTCGCTGCGTTGGGCCAACGGCGAGTCCAACGGTACCACCGCGACGAAACGATCCAGGTACAACGGCGTGAATGCCAGGGATGAACCCGGCAGCGGCTCGAACGCAACGCCCAGTTCGACGTGACGGTCACGCACCATCTCCAGCACCTGTTCGTTGATCACATCGTTGACCGTGACGTTGACATTCGGATAGCGGACGCGGAAGGTCTTGAGGATCGGTGGCAGCAGGTTGCCAGCGAACGACGGCATCGCCGCCAGCGTCACCCGTCCGCGCTGCAAGGTGAAGCGCTGGCGCATCTCATCCTCGGCGTTGTCCCAGTCGGCGATCAGCCGTCGGGCCAGGGGCAACAGGGATTCACCCTCAGGCGTCAGGGCCACGTTGCGGGTGTTGCGGCTGAACAGGCGCCCGCCCAGGCCCTCTTCCAGGGCCTTGATGGTCAGGCTCAGCGCCGACTGGGACAGATGCAGTCGCTCACAGGCCACGGCGAAGCTCAGGCTCTGGGCCACGGCCAGAAAGGCACGGATCTGCTTGAGGGTCATGGTCGCTCAGCTCCAAGCCGCAGAGGTGGGCGGCGATTATTGAGATTTATCAATCAATCCAATCTAAAAATCAACTTAACAAATATATGACTTGGCGCAACACTGCATTCCATTGCGACCCCATCAAGAATAAAAGAGGTGTCTATGGCAGGTTTCGACAAACGCGTGAGTTCCTATGAGGAAGCACTGGCGGGCTTGAAGGACGGCATGACCGTCATCGCCGGTGGCTTCGGCCTGTGCGGCATTCCGGAAAACCTGATCGCCGAGATCAAGCGCAAGGGCATCCGCGACCTCACCGTGGTGTCCAACAACTGCGGCGTCGATGGCTTCGGCCTCGGCGTGCTCCTGGAAGACCGGCAGATCCGCAAGGTGATTGCCTCCTACGTGGGCGAGAACGCCCTCTTCGAGCAGCAGTTGTTGAGCGGCGAGATCGAAGTCCAGCTCACCCCCCAAGGCACCCTCGCGGAAAAAATGCGTGCCGGCGGTGCAGGCATCCCCGCGTTCTTCACCGCCACCGGCGTCGGTACACCGGTGGCCGAAGGCAAGGAAGTGCGTGAGTTCCATGGTCGTCAGTACTTGATGGAAGAATCCATCACCGGCGACTTCGCCATCGTCAAAGGCTGGAAAGCCGACCACTTCGGCAACGTGGTCTATCGCCACACCGCCCAGAACTTCAACCCGCTGGCCGCTACGGCGGGCAAGATCACCGTGGTCGAAGTCGAAGAGATCGTCGAACCCGGCGAGCTGGACCCGACGCAGATCCATACTCCTGGCATCTACGTCGACCGGGTCATCTGCGGCACGTTCGAGAAGCGCATCGAACAGCGCACCGTACGCAAGTGATCCCCAGCCTCCAGCCAAAGAAGGAATAACTACATGGCACTTTCCCGCGAACAAATGGCTCAACGCGTCGCCCGCGAAATGCAGGACGGCTACTACGTGAACCTGGGCATCGGCATTCCCACCCTGGTTGCCAACTACATCCCCGAAGGCATGGAAGTCATGCTGCAGTCGGAAAACGGCTTGCTCGGCATGGGCGCGTTCCCCACCGAGGCCGAAGTCGATGCCGACATGATCAATGCCGGCAAGCAGACCGTCACCGCGCGTATCGGCGCATCGATCTTTTCTTCGGCCGAATCGTTCGCCATGATCCGCGGCGGCCACATCGACCTGACCGTGCTCGGCGCGTTCGAGGTAGACGTCGAAGGCAACATTGCCTCGTGGATGATCCCCGGCAAGCTGGTCAAGGGCATGGGTGGGGCGATGGACCTGGTGGCCGGTGCCGAGAACATCATCGTCACCATGACCCATGCGTCCAAGGATGGCGAATCGAAACTGCTGCCCCGTTGCAGCCTGCCGCTGACTGGTGCCGGTTGCATCAAGCGCGTGCTGACCGACCTGGCCTACCTGGAAATCCAGGATGGCGCCTTCATCCTGAAAGAACGTGCCCCAGGCGTCAGCGTTGAGGAAATCGTCGCCAAGACCGCCGGCAAATTGATCGTGCCGGACCATGTGCCTGAAATGCAATTCGCTGCCCAATGAGGAGAGATGCGATGCAAGAAGTCGTGATTGTCGCCGCTACCCGTACCGCCATCGGCAGCTTCCAGGGGTCGCTGGCGTCCATTGCTGCGCCGGAGCTCGGTGCAGCGGTGATCCGCCGCCTGCTGGAACAGACCGGCCTTTCCGGCGAGCAGGTCGATGAAGTGATTCTTGGCCAGGTGCTGACCGCAGGCTCCGGGCAGAACCCGGCGCGCCAGGCGTCGATCCTGGCCGGGCTGCCCCATGCCGTGCCGGCGATGACCCTGAACAAGGTCTGTGGCTCGGGCCTCAAGGCGTTGCATCTCGGTGCCCAGGCAATCCGCTGTGGCGATGCCGACGTCATCATCGCCGGCGGCATGGAAAACATGAGCCTGGCTCCCTATGTACTGCCGGCCGCCCGCACGGGCCTGCGCATGGGCCACGCGCAGATGATCGACAGTATGATCACCGATGGCTTGTGGGATGCCTTCAACGATTACCACATGGGCATCACCGCCGAGAACCTGGTGGACAAGTACGGCATCAGTCGCGAGGAGCAGGATGCCTTTGCCGCCGCGTCCCAGCAGAAAGCCGTGGCCGCGATTGAAGGTGGCCGCTTCGCCGATGAGATCACGCCGATCCTGATTCCTCAGCGCAAGGGCGATCCACTGACCTTTGCCACCGACGAACAACCGCGTGCCGGCACCACCGCCGAATCCCTGGGCAAACTCAAGCCCGCCTTCAAGAAGGACGGCAGCGTCACCGCTGGCAACGCTTCGTCACTTAACGACGGTGCGGCGGCAGTGCTGTTGATGAGCGCCGAAAAAGCCAAGGCGCTGGGCTTGCCGGTACTGGCGAAAATCAGTGCCTACGCCAACGCCGGCGTCGATCCGGCCATCATGGGCATCGGCCCGGTCTCGGCCACCCGCCGCTGCCTGGACAAGGCCGGCTGGTCCCTGGAGCAACTGGACCTGATCGAAGCCAACGAAGCTTTTGCCGCCCAGTCGCTGGCCGTGGCCAGGGAGCTGAAGTGGGACATGGACAAGGTCAACGTCAATGGCGGCGCCATCGCCCTGGGTCATCCCATCGGTGCTTCGGGCTGCCGGGTACTGGTGTCGTTGCTGCATGAGATGATCAAGCGCGACGCCAAGAAAGGCCTGGCAACGCTGTGTATCGGCGGCGGCCAGGGCGTGGCCCTGGCCCTGGAGCGGCCATGACCGGCAACGGGTTCAACGGCGGCTGAGCGGACCCACGAACATCCGCACAGCCACCGGCACCACCACCGGCGCAACCTCGGTTGCGCCGGTTTTTTTTGCCTGCTGACTGTCGGGGTGATGTTGGTTGTGAGGACGCTATCGCGAGCAGGCTCGCTCCCACAGGGGGCTAGTGCCGGTCGCAGAATGGGTGCTCACTGAAGACCTATTGTGGGAGCGAGCCTGCTCGCGATAGCGGTGGATCAGCAAAGATGATGTTGAATCCAATGGCGCTATCGCGGGCAAGCCTTGCTCCCACGATGTTCAGTGGTGAATGGACTGTTGTGACCACGCAGCTTTTTGGTGGGAGCACAGCTTGCTCGCGACAGCGGCCGATCAGGCCCTCGCGCCAAACCGGTCACGGCTGTTGGTCAGATGCAGCCACATGGCGGCGCGGGCGGCGTCCGGGTCCTGGCGTTGGATAGCGTTGAAAATGGCCTCGTGCTCAAGGTTGGCCAACTGCGCCAGTTTCCCCAGGTCAACCTGACCCCTTTCGGCCACGTTTACCCGGGTCCTGGGGATCATCGCGCTGCCCAGGTGCTGCATGACTTCGACAAAACAGGCGTTGTCCGTGGCCTCGGCAATGAGCAGGTGGAAACGCCGGTCGGCCTCGACGCAACTGTCGTTGTTGCTGAGCAATCGCTGGTAGTCATCCAGTGCCTGGCGCATCTGCTGCAAGTGCTGTTCGCTACGGCGTTGGGCCGCCAGGGCAGCCGCCTGGGTTTCCAGGCCCAGGCGCAGCTCCAGGATGCCCCGCACCCCTGCCGCGGTATCCACGTTGAGGCGCAGCCCCGGCTCGTCGGTTTGCTCCAGCACGAAGGTGCCGATGCCATGGCGCGTTTCCACCAGCCCCGAAGCCTGTAACTTGGAGATCGCTTCGCGCACCACCGTGCGGCTGACGCCATGCTCCAGCACGATGGCGCCTTCGGAGGGCAGTTTCTGTCCCGGTTTCAACTGTCCCAGGAGGATGCTCTGGCTGAGCTTCGCCACCAGATCATGGGCCAGGTTGTGGGTACGTTTACGCTGGGGCGCGTCGGTGTCTTGCATCGCCGGGGTTCCTTAAGTACAGGCTGGATGATCCTACCACCCGCTGGCTTGAGAGTGGTCACCGTGGCACTTTCAACTTGTATGACAACATACTGAATTTCAAGCTTTCCTTGACCACCCAAGCCTTTCAAGACCGCCTTTACGCGCCCGCCCCACATTCCACCAGCTTCTCATAAAACTCAACCAAACCAGCAAATACGGCATAAGCCGCTCTACAACTCTCTCCAAACATCATCAAAAACAACTTGTCATCAAAAAAAATCGAGTTGTATGATGTCTATCAACATCGACACCTGCTCGATGCCCCGCATAAAAACAATGAGTGGGAGAAAAACCAGTGAACACATCCAGCCTCAAGGCGAATGCCGGCGCGGATCCGGTGCTGTCGTCGGCCATTTCCAAGGTCAAGCGCCATATCCTGCCGCTGTTCGTCATCATGTTTATCGTCAACTACATCGACCGTGTGAACATCGGCTTCGTGCGTGCCCACATGGAGCACGACCTGGGCATCGGTGCCGCGGCCTACGGCTTCGGTGCCGGCCTGTTCTTCATCGGCTACGCGCTGTTCGAAGTGCCTTCCAACATCCTGCTGCAAAGAATCGGCGCACGTATCTGGCTGACCCGCATCATGCTCACCTGGGGCCTGGTGGCAGCCGGCATGGCTTTCATCCAGAACGAAACCCACTTCTATATCCTGCGCTTCCTGCTGGGTGTGGCCGAGGCCGGTTTCTTTCCCGGTGTGATCTATTACTTCACCCGCTGGCTCCCCGCCGTCGAGCGCGGCAAAGCCATCGCCATCTTCCTCAGCGGCTCGGCCATCGCTTCGTTGATCTCCGGTCCACTGTCCGGGTTACTGCTACAGATCAACGGCCTGGGCATGCACGGCTGGCAATGGATGTACTTCATTGAAGGGATGTTCTCTGTCGGCCTGTGCGTTTTCGTCTGGTTCTGGCTGGACTCCAAGCCTCACGACGCCAAATGGCTGGAGCGTGACGAACAAGACGCGCTGGTGAAGACCATCGATGACGAACAACGGGCCCGCGAAGCGGCTACTCCCGTCAAGTTGTCCATCGGCCAGTTGCTCAAGGATCGCCAGATCCTCCTGTTCTGCCTGATCTACTTCTTCATTCAACTGACGATCTACGCCGCCACGTTCTGGCTGCCGAGCATCATCAAGAAGATGGGCGACCTTAGCGACTTCCAGGTCGGGCTGTTCAACTCGATTCCCTGGCTGTTGTCGATTGTCGGCATGTACGCCTTCGCCTCGCTGTCGGCCAAATGGAAGTTCCAGCAAGCCTGGGTCGCGGCGGCGCTGCTGATTGCAGCGGCGGGGATGTTCATGTCGACCGTCGGCGGGCCGATCTTCGCCTTCGTCGCCATCTGCTTCGCGGCCCTGGGTTTCAAGTCGGCGTCGTCGCTGTTCTGGCCAATTCCCCAGGCGTACCTGGACGCACGGGTGGCTGCCGGGGTTATCGCGCTGATCAACTCGGTGGGCAACCTCGGCGGGTTTGTCGCCCCGACGACGTTCGGCCTGCTGGAGGAACACACCGGTTCGATCCAGGGCGGTCTCTACGGCTTGGCGGGCACGTCCATCATCGCCGCAATCATCGTTTTCGCCGCGCGCAATGTGCCCAAGCCCAAAGCCGCCACGACACCGGTCAATCCAACGGCCAGCCACGTCTGATCATTCGACTCGTTCAAGGATAAGCACAATGAATTCACAAGAAGCCAGCAAAGCCCCGATCATCACCAGCATGCAGATCGTGCCCGTGGCCGGCCATGACGGCATGCTGCTGAACCTCAGCGGCGCCCATGGCCCGTTCTTCACCCGCAACGTGGTCATTCTCAAGGACAATGCCGGCCGCACCGGCGTCGGCGAAGTGCCCGGCGGCGAGCGCATTCGCCAGACCCTCGAGGACGCCCGGGCGCTGGTGGTCGGCAACCCCATCGGCACCTACCAGAAGATCCTCAACAGCGTTCGCCAGGCGTTCGCCGACCGCGATGCCGGTGGCCGTGGCCTGCAGACCTTCGACCTGCGCATCACCATCCACGCGGTCACCGGCCTGGAAGCGGCCTTGCTGGACTTGCTCGGCCAGCACCTGGACGTACCGGTTGCCGCCCTGCTCGGCGAAGGCCAGCAGCGCGATGAAGTGAAGATGCTGGGTTATCTCTTTTACGTGGGTGATCGCCAGCAGACCGACCTGCCCTATCGCAGCGAACCGGATGCCGACAACGACTGGTTCCGCGTACGCCACGAGAAGGCCCTGGACGCCGCCGCCGTGGTGCGCCTGGCCGAAGCCGCCCATGCACGCTACGGCTTCCAGGACTTCAAGCTCAAGGGTGGCGTACTCAAGGGCGACGAGGAGATCGAAGCGGTCACCGCCCTGGCCGAACGCTTCCCCCAGGCGCGCATCACCCTGGACCCGAACGGCGCCTGGTCGCTCAAGGAAGCCATCCGCCTGTGCCGCGACCAGCACCGGGTACTCGCTTATGCCGAGGACCCTTGCGGTGCCGAGAACGGTTATTCGGGGCGCGAGGTCATGGCTGAGTTTCGTCGTGCCACGGGCCTGAAGACGGCGACGAACATGATCGCCACCGACTGGCGCGAGATGGGTCACGCAATCACCTTGCAGTCAGTCGACATCCCCTTGGCCGATCCGCATTTCTGGACCATGCAAGGTTCGGTGCGGGTAGCGCAGATGTGCAATGAATGGGGGCTGACCTGGGGCTCGCACTCCAACAATCACTTCGACATTTCCCTGGCGATGTTCACCCATGTGGCCGCCGCCGCACCGGGTGACATCACGGCCATCGACACTCACTGGATCTGGCAGGACGGCCAACGGCTGACCAAGGCGCCCTTGCAGATCCAGGGTGGCTGCGTGCAGGTGCCGAAGAAGCCGGGGCTGGGGATCGAGTTGGACATGGATCAGTTGGCCAAGGCCCATGAGCTGTACAAAGGCATGGGGCTGGGCGCGCGGGACGATGCGGTGGCGATGCAGTACCTGATCCCGGGCTGGACGTTCAACAACAAGCAGCCGTGTCTGGTGCGCTGATCTTCAGAACGACACCGCTTTGTGGCTAAGGGATTGTGGCGAGGGGATTCATCCCCGCTCGGTTGCGCAGCGACCGCCAAAAAAGGGGGCCGCTACGCAGCCCAGCGGGGATGAATCCCCTCGCCACAGATAAATCCCCTCGCCACAGTCATCATTCGCCTCTGGTATTGATAACGGCTACCCCTCCGGCCGCAGGATCAACACCGCCAACGGCGGCAGGTTGAGTTCAAGGGACAAGGCCTGGCCATGGCTGGGCACTGCTTCGGTGGAGGCGCCGCCGCCGTTGCCATAGTTGGAGCCGGCATAGGTGTCGGCATCGCTGTTGAGCAATTCCACCCAACGCCCGGCGAAAGGCACGCCAACGCGATAGGCCTCGCGTGGCACCGGCGTGAAGTTGGCGACCACCAGCACCGGCCGGCCCTCCTTGCTCCAGCGCAGCCAGGCGTAGACGCTATTCATCGCATCGTCGCCGATCAACCACTGAAACCCTTGAGGCGCGTCATCCTGATCGTGCAGCGCGGGCTCCTCGCGATAGAGCCGGTTCAGGTCGCCCACCAACTTCTGTACCCCACGGTGTTCGGCGTATTGCGTGAGGTACCAGTCCAATTGCTGGTCATGGTTCCACTCGCGCCACTGGCCGAACTCGCAACCCATGAACAACAGCTTCTTGCCCGGATGCCCCCACATGAAACTGAGGTAGGCGCGCAAGTTGGCGAATTTCTGCCAGCGGTCGCCGGGCATCTTGTCGATCAGCGAGCGTTTGCCATGGACCACTTCGTCATGGGAAATCGGCAGGACGAACCGCTCGGACCAGGCATACACCAGGCCAAAACTCAGTTCGTTGTGATGATGGGCGCGGTACACCGGATCCTGCTGGATGTAATGCAGCGAGTCATGCATCCAGCCCATGTTCCACTTGTAGGCGAAGCCCAGGCCGCCCTGTTGCGTGCTCTGGCTGACCCCGGGCCACGCGGTGGACTCTTCGGCGATGACCAGCGCGCCAGGGGCTTCCAGGGCGACCACATCGTTGAGATGGCGTAGAAAATCGATGGCCTCCAGGTTCTCGCGCCCACCGTGGCGGTTAGGTACCCATTCCCCGGCCTTGCGCGAATAATCGCGATACAACATCGACGCCACGGCATCCACACGCAGGCCGTCGACGTGGAAATGCTTCAACCAGTGCAGGGCCGACGCCAGCATGAAGCCGTGGACCTCGGTGCGTCCCAGGTTATAGATCAGCGTGTCCCAATCCTGGTGGAAGCCTTCCAGCGGGTTGCCGTACTCGTACAGCGCCGTACCGTCGAACTGGGCCAGGCCGTGGGTATCGGTGGGGAAATGCGCCGGCACCCAGTCGAGGATCACGCCGATGTCAGCCTGGTGGCAGGCGTTGACGAACGCGGCAAAATCGTCCGGCGAGCCGAAGCGTGCCGTCGGCGCGAACTGCGACAGCGGCTGATAGCCCCAGGAGCCGCCGAACGGGTGCTCCATGATCGGCATCAGCTCGATGTGGGTGAACCCCAGCTCCTTGACGTAGGGAATCAGCCGCTCGGCCAGTTCATGCCAGTTGTATTGCCGGGCCACCTCCCCGGCCTCGTCGATTTCGCATTGCCAGGAGCCAGCGTGCAATTCGTAGATCGACAACGGCGCACTGGGAACCTGGCGTTCGCGACGGTGCTGCATCCATTCGCCGTCCTGCCACTCGATTTTCAACGGTGAGGCGACTTTCGATGCGGTGTCCGGGGGCATCTGGCTGGCAAGCGCCACCGGGTCGGCCTTGAGCGGCAGGATGCCGTGGGCACCGAGGACCTCATACTTGTAGGCCTCTCCAGCCCCCAGGCGCGGGATAAACAGCTCCCACACGCCCGACGGATAACGGATGCGCATCGGATGCCGGCGCCCGTCCCAGGCGTTGAAGTCACCGACCACCGACACCCGTCGGGCATTTGGCGCCCACACGGCGAACCGCACGCCTTCGACGCCATCGACGGTGGTCAGTTGCGCTCCCAGGCAGGAACTGAGGTCGCGATGATTGCCTTCGGCAAACAGGTAGAGATCCATTTCCCCCAGCAACGGCCCGAAGCTGTAGGGGTCTTCGGCCACCTGCTCGCCACCGGCCCAGCGGGTGCGCAGCAGATAGGGCTGGGCATGGTCGAAATGGCCGAAGAACAGCCCCGGCGTATCGCCCAGCTGCAGCTCGCCCAGCTCCTCGCCACCGTCACGGGCGATCACGTGCACGCTCAGTGCACCGGGCAGGTATGCCCGGATGAACTGGCCGCCGGCGCCGTCGCCATGGGGCCCCAGGATGGAAAACGGATCGTGATGTTCGGCACGCACCAGCGCGTCGATATCACGGGGGGACGGCAGCAAAGACTCTTTGGCCTGTCCCTGTGGTTCCTTGTTCGAGACGCTCATGATGCTCTCCACTAAAAATCGGAAAAGGGTTCAAGCCCACTCAATAACCCGTACAGGCCGTGCAATGGCACGGGCAGCCAGGCGGGGCGATTCTCGGCTTCATAGGCCACTTCATAGGCCGCCTTCTCCAGGCCGAACAACGCCAGCGCGGCGTCTTCGCCTTCAGCATCCTTCCACTCATGGGCAAGACTAGCTGCCGCCAGTCGATATGCCTGCACAAATGCCTGTCGGGCTTCGCTCAAATAGCGATCGGCGACCCGCTGCCGCGCCGCGTCGGCATCCCCCGTGCTATCGACGGTGTGCAAGTGAATCGCCATGGCTGCCGCGTAATCGAAGGAGCGCAGCACACCGCTGACATCCTTGTACGGGCTGTGCTTGCCCCTGCGCTCATGCAACGGCCGAGCCGGTTCGCCCTCGAAGTCGATCAGATAGGCGTCGCCCTTGATCACCAGCACCTGCCCCAGATGCAGGTCGCCATGGACCCGGATGCGCAAACCACCGGCGGCCTTGCCGGCCAACTCCTGGACGTGGGCCAGGACAGTTTTTTTCTGCTCCAGCAAGCGTGCGACCATGGCTTGGTCCGCCGGGTTCAATTGGCTCTGGTGCTGCTTGAGCAGACGCAAGGCATTTTCCACCTGGGCGGCCACGTCCCGGCCGATGGCCTGGGCGTCCTTGGCCGTGGTTTTCTGCGGGGTGAAGTCCGGGTTGTCGGTGGCTTGTGCCAGCACCTGGTGCATTTCGCCCAGGCGCTGGCCGAGCATGCCGGCGAAATCCTTCAGTTCACCCAAGGCGTTGTAGTGCTGTTCCTGCTCGGACACTGCATCGGCCAGCTCATCACGCAACGCACGTTCGAGATTGTTCTGGGTCCATTCCCAGGCGTCGCCCTGGTTGCTCAGGTAGCCCTGGGCGATCATCAGCAGCGCATCCTCGCCCTGGGCGTCGCGACGGATCACCGAACCGAGCAGCGGCGAAATATTGCTGAAACCCGCAGCGGTCAGGTAGGCACTCATCTCCAGTTCCGGGTGCACGCCGGAAGCGACCTTGCGGATCAGCTTGAGCACCAGGCTGCCGCCCACCACCACCGAACTGTTGGACTGCTCCGCGGACAGGTAACGCACCTCCGGCTCGGAACCCAGGTTCAGCGCCGCCAGGCCCTCGGTGGGTTCGAAACGCAACTCGCCATCGGCGTACGGCAGCACCGTGGCCGCCTGCATGCTGTTCAACACGGCCCGAATGAAGCTTTCCAGGGCGAACGCGTCGGTGATCAACCCCACCTGACGTACCCGGCGGACCCGGGACAGCGCCAGTTGTTGCGGCAGCGCCGCACCGACCTGATCTTCGGCCAGCAGACCGAAAGGCAGTTGGTAACGCAGCGTCTGGCCGCCACTGGTGACGTCGATCTCGCTGAGCAGCACCGGATGCTGGGGATCGCCGAAGCGCACCCCATAAACGATATCGACCTTCTCGATGGCGCTGTCCTTGCCGGCGAACCAGCGCCGGTTCTGCAACCAACTCGGCAGGATGGTTTGCTCCAGGGTGGTGCGCGAAGGTGCTTCGAGCAATTCTTCCAGGCGTTTTTTCAGGACCAGGGTGGTGAAGTCCGGCAGGCTCTGGGCCGGCTCCACGTGCCAGCTCGGCATCTGGTTTTCCGCCGCCAGGGCGAACCAATAGAAGCCATAAGGCGCCAGGGTCAGCAGGAAATTCAGCTGGCCGATGGGCGGGAAGGCATTGCCCCCCAGCATCTCCACCGGAACCATGCCCGCATAGGCCGACAGGTCCAGCTCGGCGGCCTGGGCGCTACGGGACACGTTGGCCACGCAGAGAATGATTTCATGCTTGCCATCCGGCCCGGTGTATTCACGGGTATAGGCCAGAATCCGTCGGTTGCTCGGCGACAGCATTTTCAGGGTCCCACGACCGAAGGCCTTGGACTGTTTACGCACCGCCAGCATCCGCCGGGTCCAGTTGAGCAGCGAATGCGGATCGCCCGCCTGGGTTTCGACGTTGACCGACTGGTAGCCGTACTGCGGGTCCATGATCGGTGGCAGCACCAGGCTGGCCGGATCGGCCCGGGAGAAGCCGCCGTTGCGGTCGATGGACCACTGCATCGGCGTGCGCACCCCATCACGGTCCCCCAGGTAGATGTTGTCGCCCATGCCGATTTCGTCACCGTAGTACAAGGTCGGCGTGCCGGGCATCGACAGCAGCAGGCTGTTGAGCAGTTCCACCCGACGACGGTCACGCTCCACCAGCGGCGCCAGGCGTCGACGGATGCCCAGGTTGATGCGCGCCCGACGGTCGGCCGCGTAGTAATTCCACAGGTAGTCGCGCTCCTTGTCGGTGACCATCTCCAGGGTCAGCTCATCATGGTTGCGCAGGAAAATCGCCCATTGGCAATTGGCCGGGATCTCGGGCGTCTGACGCAGAATGTCGGTGATGGGAAAGCGGTCTTCCTGGGCCAGCGCCATGTACATGCGCGGCATCAGCGGGAAGTGGAACGCCATGTGGCATTCGTCACCGTTCAGGCCCTGGGCATCGACATCGCCGAAGTACAGTTGGGTGTCCTCCGGCCATTGGTTGGCTTCGGCCAGCAGCATGCGGTCGGGATAGTTGGCATCGATCTCGGCGCGGATCAGCTTGAGAACATCATGGGTCTCGGGCAGGTTTTCATTATTAGTGCCATCGCGCTCGATCAGGTATGGGATCGCGTCCAGGCGCAGGCCGTCGATCCCCATGTCCAGCCAATAGCGCATCACCGACAGCACGGCCTTGATGACCTGCGGGTTGTCAAAGTTGAGGTCGGGCTGGTGGGAATAGAAGCGGTGCCAGAAGTACTGGCCGGCCACCGGGTCCCAGGTCCAGTTGGACTTCTCGGTGTCGAGGAAAATGATCCGGGTGCCGTCGTATTTGTGGTCGTCATCGGACCAGACGTAGAAATCCCGCGCCTTGGAACCGCGCTTGGCCTTGCGTGCCCGCTGGAACCACGGGTGCTGGTCGGAGGTGTGGTTGATGACCAGTTCGGTGATGACCCGCAGGTTGCGCTTGTGGGCTTCGGCGATGAAGCGCCGCGCATCGGCCATGGTGCCGTAGTCGGGACTGACGCCACGGTATTCGGCAATGTCGTAACCGTCGTCGCGCCGGGGCGATGGGTAGAACGGCAGCAGCCAGATGGTGTTGACGCCCAGGTCGGCGATGTAGTCGAGCTTGGCGATCAGGCCAGGGAAATCGCCGATACCGTCGTTGTTGGAATCGAAATAGGATTTGACGTGTACCTGATAGATCACCGCATCCTTGTACCAGAGCGGGTCCTTGATGAACGTGGCTGACCGCGGTTTCTTCGCCATGTGCAACTCCTGATGAATTCAATAAAGCCGCTGGGACGGGCTTGCGCTGTTCTTTAGGGCAAAAGGATCTGTCTGTGGGAGCAAAGCTTGCTCGCGATACAGATGCCTCGGTTTCTGGACGATCGCGTCAGCTTCATCGCGGGCAAGCCTTGCTCCCACAGGTTGCCTCACCATTGCGCTCGCCATGGAACCTCTCAAGACGTGCTGATCCGCCAGATCCCGAACGGCTGATACCCCGGGTCGATGCGCATGAACTGGTACTTGCCATACCAGGTCCAGCGGTGCCCGTTCATCAAGTCCTCGCCCTGGGTCTGGGCGTCATCCGGCAAGCCCATCTCCCACAACGGCAACTCGAAATTGGCTTCCTGGGGGTTGTGCGGATCGAGGCTGACCGCCACCAGGACGAAGTTGCTGCCATCAGGCGTGCGCTTGCCGAAAAACAGAATGTTGTCGTTCCAGGCGTTGTAGATTTTCAGGCCCAGGTGCGTCTGCAGCGCCGGGTTCTGGCGGCGGATGCGGTTGAGCTGGGCGATTTCGGCAATGATGTTGCCCGGCGCGGTGAAGTCCCTCGGCCGAATTTCGTATTTCTCCGAATCGAGGTATTCCTCCTTGCCCGGCACCGGCGCCGACTCACAGAGTTCGAAGCCCGAGTACATCCCCCACAAGCCCGAACCCATGGTCGCCAGCGCCGCGCGGATCAGAAAACCCGCGCGCCCCGACTCATGGAGAAAGGCCGGGTTGATGTCGGGAGTATTGACGAAGAAATTCGGTCGATAGCACTCGCGCCACGGCGACTGGTTGAGCTCGCTGAAGTAGGTCGCCAGCTCGGCCTTGGTATTGCGCCAGGTGAAATAGGTGTAGCTCTGGGAATAACCGACCTTGCCCAGCCGGGCCATCATCGCCGGCGTGGTAAAGGCTTCGGCGAGGAAGATCACCTCGGGATGTTGGGCCCGCACATCGGCGATCAACCACTGCCAGAACGGCAGCGGCTTGGTATGGGGGTTGTCGACGCGGAACATTTTCACGCCTTCGTTGACCCACCCCACCACAATGTCCCGCAGCTCGGTCCAGAGGCTGGGAATCGCCTCCGCCGCGTAGAAATCGACGTTGACGATGTCCTGGTATTTCTTCGGCGGGTTTTCCGCGTATTTGATCGTGCCGTCCGGCCGCCAACTGAACCAGCCCGGATGCTGCTTGAGCCAGGGGTGGTCCTGGGAACACTGGATGGCGAAATCGAGGGCGATCTCCAGGCCATGGGCCTCGGCAGCCGCGACCAGGCGCCGGAAGTCTTCCCGGGTGCCCAGTTGCGGATGGATCGCCTCATGCCCGCCGTCCTCGCTGCCAATGGCATATGGGCTGCCTGGGTCGTCGGGGCCGGCGGTGAGGGAATTGTTCGGCCCTTTGCGAAAACTGCGGCCAATGGGATGAATCGGCGGGAAGTACAGGACGTCAAAACCCATGTCCTGAATCATCGCCAGGCGCGAATGCACATCGTTGAACGTGCCATGGCGGCGAGGATCGTCGGTGATCGAGCGAGGAAACAGCTCATACCAACTGGCAAACTCGGCCCGCTCGCGTTCCACATCCAGGGGGTATTCGGGACTGATGCTCAGGTAAGGCCGGTGATCGGCAAGGGACATCAGGTCGGCACTGTGCGGTGCAAGGAACAGGGCCACCTGCTCGGCCGGCAACAACCCCGAAAGCTCGTGATGCAGCGCGGCCAGTTGTTCGCTCAACTCGCCATCGCTGCGCTCGGAGGCTTGTAGCACATGGTTGCGTCCTTCCTGCAATTCCAGGCTGATGGGGACGCCGGCGCCATATTTCTTTTCCAGTTCGTAGCAGAAACTGGCGTACTGGTCGAACCAGGCCTCGATGCAAAATACATAGCGGCCCTGGGCCGGGACATTGAACTGGCCCCGCCAGCCGTTATTGCCCAGGTCGGTCATGACCTCGCTGTTCCACACCTCATCGTCCAGTGCACGCCAGCGAATTCGCACGGCGAGCTTGTCATGGCCATCGGTGAAGACCTTGCTGGTCACCGTGACGTCCTGCCCTGCCACGGCCTTGGCAGCGAACTGCCCGCCGTCGATCACCGGCATGGTGTTTTCAATCGCAATACGCGGCAATAACAAGGCGTGGGACAGCGGTAGATTCGGGTTGTACGCCAAGTCGGTCGGGTGTTCGGCAGTCATCGAGCATCGCTCCTTTTACGCCCCATGGACGTTATGGCGGTAAAGGCCCACTAGTCTTTGAAATTGGTCCCTGAAAGAACTCACTTAAACTCCGAACCGGACCGGCAGGGAAAAGTTCAGCGGGATTTGCCCGGCGGTGACCGGGATCAAACCCGGCCCAGGGTGGTCAACAGCAGTAAGCACAACTCAAGCCATGTGTGTCACGGAGACCCGTCCTGATGAATATTCCCATCCCGGCCGAAACCCCCGATCCCAATATCGACGACCCCACCCTGCCGCCTCCCGGTCCCGACCCGGAGCCTGTTCCGGAGAAAGATCCTCCACTCGCCCCGCAGCAGCCCGTGGGCGATCCACCGAACGAGGCGCCGCCGGAACGGGTGTGAAGAACAAGCTTAGTGGAGAACCTGTGGGAGCGAGCCTGCTCGCGATGACGGAATACCAGACAACACATCTGTGACTGACATACCGTTTCGCGAGCAGGCTCGCTCCCACAGGTGTTGCACCGGTGTGATGGATCACGCTTTATCATCCCTCTCCAGCGCCCGGACGATCACCGGCATCACACTGAAGACCGCCAACGCCAGCAACGTGCTCACCACTGCGGTCGCTTCCCGGCCCAACCCGGCGGCGACGCCAATGGCCGCCGTCATCCACAGGCCGGCGGCGGTGGTCAGGCCCTTTACATGGCTTTCGTCGCCCTGGTTGTTTTTCAGGATCGTGCCCGCCCCCAGGAAACCGATTCCGGCGATCACACCCTGCACCACCCGGCTCATGGCGTCGGCCTGGGAGCCGGACATCTGCGGCACCAGCACGAACAGCGCCGCGCCCAGCGCCACGAGCATATGAGTGCGCACGCCGGCCGCCTTGCCCTTGTGCTCACGCTCGAACCCCAGGATGCCGCCGAGCAGCGCGGCCATCAGCAGGCGCACCGTGACCCGCGTCATTTGCTGGATATCGCCGATGTCGGCGAATTCCGATTGCAGGGTGATCCAGACCTGATGCCACCACGCCTCCATACGCCCCTCCTCTTGCAGTCGATAACCGATTGACCGCAGCGGACGCCAGAGGTGCACCTGACCGCTGATCCGGCGCAACGAACCCTGGCAAGCGACAAGCGCCTAACGCTCAGGACATCAGGAAGGAGCAGCACCATGACCGTTGAGATCAACCACCAGACCTGTCGTTTCGATACCCCCAATGGCCCGAAACACTATTCCGCCAGCGAGCTGACGATCATCACCGACGCGGACAAGGCCATGTCGGCGGTGGAGGTCGATGGCCAGCGTATCTACATCACCGAGGCCGAAGCCGACGCCTTGACCGTGGCCGGCGCGACCGATGACCGCAAGCACCTCAAGGCCAGCGACAGCGGCTCGGCGATCTGAGCCCCACCTTGTCGGCAAGTGGGCAATCTGTGACGAGGGAGCCTGCTCCCTCGCCACACGGGAGTTTGTCTATCCCAGGGTGCTTCAACCTGTCGCAGGCCCTGGCCTCCAGGCCATCTGATCCGGTTTTTATCGAAACACCTGAGTCTGTTATGCAAACAGTTCGATGGTCATAGTGCGCGGGCCAGATAAGGCTGATGAGCGACCGACCATGAGCGATAGAATCCCCGTCCAGTTGATACAGACCTTCGAACCCGCGCCCGCGAAGATCAAGGCCAGGACCACCGATAATCTGATCCATACCCGCAGCTTCAGCGGCCTGTTCCGCACCCTGCGCATGAGCGGCGCGGGTGTGCTGTTCCTGCTGTTCTTCGGCACGGTGTGGTTGAACTGGGGCGGACGCCAGGCGGTACTCTGGGATCTGGCCGAAAGCAAATTCCACATCTTCGGCGCCACCTTCTGGCCCCAGGATTTCATCCTGCTGTCGGCGCTGCTGATCATCGCCGCCTTCGGCCTGTTTGCGATCACCGTGTTCGCCGGCCGGGTGTGGTGCGGCTACACCTGCCCGCAAAGCTCCTGGACCTGGATCTTCATGTGGTGCGAAAAGATCACCGAGGGCGATCGCAACCAGCGGATCAAGCTGCATGCCGCGCCCTGGAGCCTGGAGAAGTTGCTGCGCCGCTCGGCCAAGCACACGTTGTGGCTGGCCATCAGCCTGCTCACCGGCCTGACCTTCGTCGGCTACTTCACGCCGATCCGGCCACTGGCCGAAGAACTGCTGACCCTGCAGATGGCCGGTGTGAGCCTGTTCTGGGTGCTGTTCTTCACCGGGGCCACCTACCTCAATGCCGGCTGGTTGCGTGAAGCGGTGTGCATGCACATGTGCCCCTATGCGCGGTTCCAGAGCGTGATGTTCGACAAAGACACCCTGACCATTTCCTACGACGCCGCCCGTGGCGAAATCCGCGGCCCTCGCAAGCGCGATGCGAACCCGGCCAATCTCGGCCTGGGGGATTGCATTGACTGCCAGATGTGCGTGCAGGTCTGCCCGACCGGCATCGATATCCGCGACGGCCTGCAAATGGAATGCATCGGCTGCGCGGCCTGCATCGACGCCTGCGATTCGATCATGGACAAGATGGGTTACGCCCGCGGGCTGGTCAAATACACCTCCGAACGTCAGTTACAGGGTGGCAAGACCCATCTGCTGCGACCGCGGCTGATCGGTTATACCGCCGTGCTGCTGGTGATGATCGGCGCACTGGTGGTGGCATTGGTGGAGCGGCCGATGGTCTCCCTGGACGTGAGCAAGGACCGCGGCCTGTTCCGCGAAAACAGCCAGGGCCTGATCGAGAACATCTACAGCCTCAAGATCATCAACAAGACCCAGCAACGCCAGGACTATCAGCTTTCTCTGGTGGACGGCGACGACTTCGTCCTGCAGGGCAAGACCCGACTGAGCCTGGCGCCGGGGGAAATCGTCGATGTACCGGTGTCGGTGGCGATGCTCAGCGAACGCCCCCGCAGCGGTTCGCAGGAAATTGCCTTCAAGGTGACCGACAGCGACGAGCCCGCCATCCATAGCGTGGCCAAGAGCCGTTTTGTCGCGCCGATGAATCGCTGACGCCTTAAGATGCAGAGCTGTTCTTTTGTGGGAGCGAGCCTGCTCGCGATGAGGCCAGTACAGTCAACCTTGATGTGCCTGACACTCCGCTATCGCGAGCAGGCTCGCTCCCACAGTTGATGCGCAACCTGAACCGTGGATGACTGGACCGTAAATGAAACGCTACGAGAAATTCGCCGACGACATCGCGGAGCTGATCCGCTCCGGCATGCTGGGACCGGGACAGCGCGTGCCGTCGGTGCGCTATGCCAGCCAGACCTACGGCGTCAGCCCGTCCACGGTATTCCAGGCGTATTACCTGTTGGAGCGCCGCGGTCTGATCCGGGCCCGGCCGCGTTCCGGCTACTTCGTCAACAACCATGCGCCAAGGCCGTTTTCCGAGCCGGTCATCAGTAGCCAGGTGCACGAATCCACCGAGGTCGACGTCAGCGAACTGGTGTTCTCGGTGCTGAACTCAATCAAGGATCCGGGCACCGTGCCCTTCGGGTCGGCATTCCCCAGCCCGACGCTGTTCCCGCTGCAACGACTGTCCCGCTCACTGTCCAGCGCCACACGGGATATGGACCCGCGGGTGGTGGTCACTGATATGTCGCCGGGCAACCCGCAATTACGCCGACAGATCGCCCTGCGCTACATGGTCGGCGGACTGATGCTGCCCATGGAGGAACTGCTGGTCACCAACGGTGCCCTGGAAGCCTTGAACCTGTGCTTGCAGGCCGTGACCGAGCCCGGCGACCTAGTGGCCATCGAAGCACCGGCGTTCTATGCCAGCCTGCAGGTGCTGGAGCGGCTCAAGCTCAAGGCCGTGGAAATCCCTGTGCATCCGCGCGACGGTATCGACCTGGATGTACTGGAACAAACCCTGGAGCGCCATCCGATCAAGGCATGCTGGTGCATGACCAGTTTCCAGAACCCCATGGGCGCGACCATGCCCGAGGAACGGAAGCAAGCGCTGGTGGCGTTGTTGCGCCGCCACCAGGTGCCACTGATCGAGGATGATGTGTACGCCGAACTCTATTACGGCCAGCAAGCTCCGAAGCCGGCCAAGGCGTTCGACACCGAAGGGTTGGTGATGCATTGCGGATCGTTTGCCAAGAGCCTGGCACCGGGTTACCGCATCGGCTGGGTTGCCGCCGGCCGCTACGCGCAGAAGATCGAACGCCTGAAGCTCATGACCTCGCTGTGCGCCTCGATGCCGGCCCAGGCCGCCATTGCCGACTACCTGCAGCACGGCGGCTACGACCGTCACCTGCGCAAATTGCGTTACGCCCTGGAAGAACAGCAAAGCGCCATGCTCGCCGCCATCGCCCGCCATTTCCCGGCTCAGACCCGCGTCAGCCACCCGGCCGGGGGGTATTTCCTGTGGCTGGAGCTGCCGGAACAGATGGACTCGCTGAAACTGTTCCAGATGGCCTTGGCCCAAGGCATCAGCATCGCGCCAGGACCGATCTTCTCAGCGACCCGACGCTTTCGAAATTGCATCCGCTTGAACTATGGCAGCCCGTGGACGGATGCATCGGAAAAGGCCATGGAGACGCTGGGACGAATTATCCGGTCATTCTGAGGTCGGGCTGTCGGCGCCGGCAGTATCGCGAGCAGGCTCGCTCCCACATCGATCTGCTGTGAACCTGAGTACAAGATCGCTGAAGATTCATTGTGGGAGCGAGCCTGCTCGCGATGGGACCAGTACTGACGAAACTCAGCGCCCCCCACCCAGATCCACAAACGTCCCGGTCGCATACGAAGCCTTGTCCGACAGCAACCAGATAATCGCTTCGGCCACTTCATCCGGACGCCCGCCCCGGGCCATGGGGATTGCCGATTCCAGCTTGCTGACCCGCTCCGGATCGCCGCTGAGGGCATGGAAATCGGTGTAGATGTAACCCGGGCGTACCGCATTGACACGGATACCCTCGCCAGCCACTTCCTTTGACAAGCCGATGGTGAAGGTGTCCAGCGCACCCTTGGAAGCGGCATAGTCGACGTATTCGTTCGGCGAGCCCAGGCGGGCGGCCACCGACGACACGTTGACGATACTGCCGCCCTGCCCGCCATGCCGGGGGGACATGCGCAGCACGGCGTGCTTGGCGCAGAGAATCGGCCCCAGTACGTTGGTCTTCATGATCTTGAGGATGCGGAACTCGGACATCTCATCGAGCCGGGACTTGTGCGCGACCGTACCGGCATTGTTCACCAGCGCCGTGACGCGCCCCAGCTCCGCATCCACCCGCTCGAACAGGCCGACCACCTCATCCTCGATGCTCACGTCGGCGCGCACGGCGATGGCCTGCGCGCCCTTGGCGCGGACCTGCGCCAGCACGTCCTGCGCGGCGTTCTCATCGGCCTGGTAGTTGATGCAGATCCGATACCCCAGCTCGGCAGCCAGTAACGCCGTGGCCGCGCCGATACCACGGCCACCACCGGTGATCACGATGACTTTATCCACGCTGCTTCCCCTGTTTCACGGTAGACGTCCGGGGCCAAGAATAGCGTTCACGTCACGCTTTTGCATAACCCCCGGCCAGGACCCGCAGGTCCAGGCGCCCGTCCAGCAACGGCGGGCACCAGTAGTAGCCACCGGTAATCGGCCGGCTCATGCGATACAGGCCATCGGTGATGCCATCCTCAAGACCGCTCATGCGCCGCAGTTGCGCCTCGAAAGCGTCGAGGGAGAAACCGAACGCGAGGAACATCAGGCCGGCCCGATCCCCCTCGATCCACGGCATGGAGCGGCGCACGACGAAGGCTTCTGGCGCGAAGCTTTCCTGGGCGGTGCGTTTGACGTGGGCCGATTCCGGCGCATCGTCGAGCTCTTCGTTGTCGCTCAGCCGCCGGCCCATGATGTTGTCGCGCTCGTGGGGTTGCAGGGCCGCAAAGCCGTCCAGATCGTGCTGCCACTGCTGGATCGCCGCGAAACTGCCACCTCGCAGCCCGTCGGCGCCCTGGGCCAGGGCCGCGGCGATGGCGGCTTCGTCGTGCGGGTTCTCGGTGCCGTCTTCGTAACCCGTCAGATCGTGGCCGGTCATGTGGCGGAAGGTTTCGTTCATTTGCACCAGGCGCAACGCCGGTGCCAGCGCCGCCTCGATGGCGCGGCTGCGGTGCAGCAGTTCGCCACGGTCTTCGCCGTGCAGCCAGCACCACAATGCGTGCTGGGTCGAAGGATTGTCCACGCCCACGCCCGCCAGGGCAGGAAACGCCCGCAAGCCTTCGATCTGCGCACCCAACGCCTGGACCAGCGACTCGCCAAGACCGATCACCTCACGACCGTCCAGTTGCAGCACCAACCTGTCGATCGCAGCCGGCAGCGCCTCGACCGATTCCAGGGCGAAAAACAAGTGGCGAGCCTGAGGCGGAACAGGGGTGGCGAGAATGCCGGGCTGGTAGTAACTCATGTGAACTCCTTTAGAAAGAGCACAAGTCTACCCGGCGGCCATGGATTTGTGGTGGTTTGCCAATGGGTAACCCGCCTGTGCGATCCAGGCTTTTTGTAGGATCCCTCTTTCGCCCCCGTCGGATCGCTCGGAACCTGCCCTGAAGCGCAAGGCCTTGGGTTGCCTGGTGGCCGAAAACTTCCTAGAGTGCGCTCCACAGCGTGCACCCCAACAGTGCACCGAGCCGTCAAGGCTGCCGGCCGCAGAGCGGCTTGAACTCTCGCCATTTCATGGAGAACGGTCCACATGCGAATGACCCGATCGATACTCGCAGGCACCTTTTTGCTGGGGTATGGAATGATGCCGGGCTTTGCCCAGGATCGCCTCGAAGACACCGTCAATGCGGTTATCGAACCCTTGATGAAACGACAGGACATCGCCGGTATGGCCGTGGCGATCACGCTGGACGGCCAACCTCATTATTTCAATTACGGCGTGGCCTCCAGGGAGACGAAACAGCCGGTCACCGACCAGACACTCTTTGAAATAGGCTCGATCAGCAAGACCTTCACCGCAACCCTCGGTGCCTACGCCCAGGCCCGGGGCAAGCTGTCGCTGTCGGATCCGGCCGGCCGCTACGCCCCCGAGTTGCACGGCGGCGCCCTGGAGAGCATCAGCCTGCTCAACCTCGCCACCTACACCGCCGGCGGATTGCCGTTGCAGTTCCCCGACGCCGCGGACCATCCGGACCGGATGTTCGGCTATTACAAGACCTGGAAACCGCTTTACCCGGCCGGTACCCAACGGCTCTACTCGAACCCGAGCATCGGCCTGTTCGGCTATCTGGCCGCCCGTAGCCTGGACCGCCCTTTCGATGAGGCGATGGAACAGACGTTGATGCCGGGCCTGGGCATCAAGCACAGTTATCTGCGGGTGCCAGCATCAGAGTCGAGCCGATACGCCCAAGGCTACGCGAAGGACGGCAAGCCAGTGCGGGTCGGTCCCGGGGCATTGGACTCCGAGGCCTATGGCGTGAAAACCAGCGCCTCGGACCTGATCCGTTTCGTCGAGGCCAACCTGCGACCGGAAAAACTGGACCCCGCCCTGCAACAAGCCATTGCCACCACCCACACCGGGTTCTACCAGGTCGGCGGCATGACCCAGGGGCTGGGCTGGGAGTTCTACCCTTACCCGGTGACGGTCAGCGAGCTGCTGGCGGGTAATTCGGCGGAAGTTGCCATGAAGCCGAACAAGGTCGAACCTCTCGATCCGCCCCAGCCTGCCCCGGACAGCGCGTGGATCAACAAGACCGGATCCACCGGTGGCTTCGGCGCCTATGCGGCTTTCGTGCCTGGCAAGAACATGGGCATCGTGCTGTTGGCGAACAAGAATTATCCCATCGAGGAACGGGTGAAGGCCGCGCACCGGATCCTGACGGCGTTGGAAGAGCGATAAGGCAGAGGTAGCTGCAGGGTACACATTGTGGGAGCAAAGCTAGCTCGCGATAACAGGCACCGCGATTCCGCTGAATGTGGGAGCAAAGCTTGCTCGCGATACAGGCACCGCGATTCCGCAGAAGAACGTATCGCCCTCATCGCGGGCGAGCCTTGCTCCCACAACTGCCTCCTGGAAGTCATCCCCTTGAAAGTCAATCATCCAACGGCTTCGGCGCAGCCGCCGGCTTGGCGGCCTTGCCAGGTTTTGCGCCCTTCGCATCCTTGGCCGGTGCGACTTCAGGCGCTGGAGGTGGCGCGGGAGGCGTTGCTTCTTTTTCTGCCGCAGGCAGCTTGTCGACGGTGTCGAAGAGCTCTTTCAGTTCGATTGGCCCGGAATGCTCAAGCTTCTTTTCCCCATCCTTGCCCACCAGGATGATCTTGGTCTGGGCACCCGCCCCGAGCTTGAGTGAACGGATCAGCGCCATGGTGCTTTGGGGATCCAGATCCTTGCCGTCGCGCTGCCCAATGGTATTGAGCACGGTGTAGAGCACCATGTTGCGTTCGGAAAATCCTTGCTTGCCCGCCGGTTCATCCAGGGCTTTTTTCAGGCTGACCCACGCAGGGTCCACGGTGCTGGGCGCAATGACGACCAGGGGGCGGGATCTGCCCATTTCCGCCACCAGGGGTGAGTCACCATCAGCGGCGAACAGGGGGCCGGCGATGGCCAGCAAGGTTGCCAAGGTCAACGACCGAATGAGCATGCGCCTCTCCTTTTGATATTCACGCTGTACTGATTGCACAGGGCGGCAATTGTTCCGCGAGAGAGTCGCCCAATGCTGCGCCAGCCTGCCATGAAGCTTAGGTCAGCGGGGTCATTGCGCAACCGGGTGCGGGAGGGAGTCAGTCGATGCAGAGGCAGACACGAACTACTGTGGGAGCGAGCCTGCTCGCGATGACGGTGTGTCAGTCGACATCAATGCTGATTGACCCACCGCTATCGCGAGCAGGCTCGCTCCCACAGGGTCTTTTGAAATGCCTGAGAGCTGTGTCCGGCCACGGCAATCAGAACGCCAATTTGAACCCGATCATCGCCAGCATCACCGCCAGGCATGGGCGCAGCAATTCGTCGGAGATGCGCCCCGACAAGTGACTGCCCAGGTAGATGCCCGGCAACGAGCCAACCAGCAAATAGCCGAGGATGTGCCAGTCCATGTTACCCATGCTCGCATGGCCCAGGCCGGCAACGAGGGTCAGCGGCACGGCGTGGGCGATTTCAGTGCCCACCAGGCGCTTGGTGACCAGGAACGGGTAGAGAATGAACAAGGCGACGGTGCCCAGGGCGCCGGCGCCAATGGAGGTCAACGCAACCATCGTGCCCAGCACCAGGCCGGTGACGACCGTCAGCACATTGAGTCGCGCGCCGGAGGGATTGTAGTGACCGCCAGCACGATCATGGGCGAATTGCAGCAGGCGCTTCTTGAACAGGATTGCCAGGGCCGTGGCGAACAGCACGAAGCCCAAGGCCTGCTTGATGACGGCGTTCATGGCATCTGGCGAACTGTGCAAGCTGCTGAGAAACCACAACGTCAGCCCGACCGCCGGCACACTGCCCAAGGTCAGCCAACCGGTGATTGCCCAATCGATATTGCGATTTCTGGCATGCACCAACACCCCACCGGATTTGGTAATGGCCGCGTACAACAAGTCCGTACCCACAGCTGTCGCAGGGTTGATACCGAACCACAACAGAATGGGAGTCATCAGCGACCCGCCGCCGACGCCGGTCATTCCGACGATGAAGCCGACCACCAGGCCCGCTACGACTAAACCGACATTACCGAAATCCATCAAACCCGTCTCAGCATAACCGCGTGGAAAATCTCGCCGCGAGCATAGCGATTTTTCTTATAACCGCCCTATAACGTTGTGATCTATCTTTATGCCTTTTCCCCTAAAGCCTACTGCACCGGCAAAAAGTTGAGAAACAGCAGGCTCTGAGCGTAGTTCAGCCCAATCCGCCGATAGCGCTCATCCAGCATCTGCGTCAGCAAGTCCAGCCGCGCGACGATTTTCCCGAACTCCACCGCGAAACTCAGATTGCTGCCCTCCTCCGAGATCTCGTTGGAAAACAGCAGCAGGTTGCCATCCTTATCCTGTCGCTGGCTCAGTATCCAGGTGGCTTTTTCGATGTTGCGCGCCGCGTTGCTGACAAAGCGCGGGTCGATGGTGTCGGTCATGTAGAACTCGAGCCGGTTGCCATGGGCCGTTACCAGCATGCTGCCGATGGCATAGATGAAGGCACCGACCCGATCGCCGAGAAACTCCGGGCTCATGGCATAGCTCAGGGCCGCCAGGTCCTTCCTGCCGCCCAATGTCGGCAAGGGTTGCTGCTGCTCGATGGCCATGCGCACCTGTTTTTCCGCGGTGCGGGCATCGAGAAAGCCGGATTTTCGCAACTCCTGGGGATTGCGCAGGTAAAGCTTGCTCATCAACAGATAGAGGCTTTGCAGGTTGTCGTGCATCGACAGCGTGGCCATGCGATCGACGCTGGTCTGCAAGAACTCCTGGGGCCGGGCGTTGCTGAACTGAGTGACCATGTCCTGGCCCTGCTGGTGACTGCAACCCACGCTGAGCAGTAACAACGCTCCAGCCAGCAGCGCCGGACAGCGACGTCGTAATACCTGCAGACAGTAGGAAACACCGGCCATTGAATCTCGATCTGGGCATGGGGAAGCGGTGGGGAGTCGCCGCTTGCTGGCCATGGATAGAGCGGCAAAAACCTTAAAAGTGCAGTGTCGGGCGTGGAACCTGACGCTTGGGCAAGACTCGCTTCTTAATTAGTATTACTTTTTAATTGATAATTTTCGATTTATGGCTATAAATCCCTTCTCAACCCTCAAATAGATAGACTACTGAACAGAAAAACCTTCACCGCTGTCCGACCAAGTAACCGACTCTACCCGCGTTCAAAACAACAACAAAACCACAGGAAGGAAGGTCTACCATGCTCGAATCCAGACATCTGCTCACGGCCCTCGGAGTGTCTCTGATGATCGCCACCTCAGCCTCCCAGGCCGCCGGCCTGACCAATGAACGTGCTGCGTTCGGCAAGACCGACGACGGCACCGCAGTGGAAAAGTATGTGTTGCGCAACAGTCATGGCATGGAGGCCACGGTCATTACTTACGGCGGGATCCTCCAGTCCTTGATCGTGCCGGACAAACACGGCAAGGCCGCCGACGTGGTACTTGGTTTCGATGATGTCCAGGGCTACCAGAAGAACGGCAACGTGTATTTCGGCGCGACCATCGGCCGCTTCGGCAATCGCCTGGCCGACGGTGCATTCGAACTGGACGGCAAGCGCTACCAGGTTCCCCAGAATGACCACGGCAACTCCCTGCACGGCGGACCGCAAGGGTTCGACAAGCGCGTCTGGAAAGCCGCACCCCATAACGGCAAGGACTCGGTAGGCGTGACCCTGACCTACCTGTCGGCGGACGGTGAAATGGGTTTCCCGGGTGCCCTGAAGACCGATGTCACCTACAGCCTCACCGAACAGAACGAGTTGCGCATCGACTACAAGGCCACCACCGATAAACCCACGGTGCTGAACCTGACCAACCACAGCTACTTCAACCTCGCGGGTGCCGGTAACGGCGACATCCTGAAACAGGTCGCCACCCTGTACGCCTCCCACTACACCCCTGTGACCGCCAAACTCATCCCTACCGGCGAATTGGCGCCCGTGGCCGGCACGCCCATGGACTTCACCAAGCCCACCGCCTTCGGTACCCACATCAAGGCCGACCATCCACAACTCAAGTTCGCCGAACCGAAACAGGGTGGCTTCGATTTCAACTGGGTCCTGGACACCCAGGGTGATGTGAAAAAACCGGCCGCCGATGTCTACGACCCGCAGTCGGGGCGCCGCTTGCAGCTCTACACCACCGAGCCCGGTGTGCAGCTCTATACCAGCAACTTCCTCGATGGCACCGTCAAGGGCAAGCAGGGCAAGGTCTATCCGCACTGGGGCGCATTCACCCTGGAAACCCAACACTTCCCCGATTCGCCAAACCAGCCGAAATTCCCTTCCACGCGACTTGATCCGGGCCAGACCTACACCCAGACCATGGTGTTGAAGTTCTCTGCGAAATAACCCTCCCACCTGATCGCTCCCACATGGTCGCCTGAAGTGTGGGAGCGAGCCTGCTCGCGATGACGGTGTACCCGTCGACATCAATCCCGATTGACCCACCGCTATCGCGAGCAGGCTCGCTCCCACAGGGAACGGCGCGGGCCTCCCGTCGATCGAGCTGAACACTTGGTCTATCCTGCTGCCACACGTCTGATGTTCAAGCACATAGGAGACAGGCATGAAGACTCTGGAGTTGGCCGGCGTGTCCGTACCCGTGATCGGCCAGGGCACCTGGCACATGGGTGAGGAACCGTCCGCTCACAAGAAAGAAGCAGCCGCCCTGCGCCTGGGCATCGAACTGGGCATGACCCTGATCGACACCGCGGAAATGTACGCCGAGGGCGGTGCCGAGGCCGTCGTAGGCGAGGCAATCACCGGCCTGCGGGACCAGGTGTTCCTGGTCAGCAAGGTCTATCCCCACAACGCCAGCCGCAAAGGCATTCCGCTGGCCTGCGAACGCAGCCTGCGGCGGCTCGACACCGACTACATCGACCTGTACCTGCTGCACTGGCGCGGCCAGTACCCGCTGGAAGAAACCGTCGACGCCTTCGAACGCCTGCGTGAAGAAGGCAAGATCGGCCGCTGGGGCGTATCGAACTTTGATGTAGAAGACCTTCAAGAACTGGCTTCGCCGGCCTGCGCCACCAACCAGGTGCTGTACAACCTGCAAGAGCGGGGCATCGAATTCGACCTGCTGCCCTGGTGCCGGCAACAGTCCATGCCGATCATGGCCTACTGCCCGGTCGGCCAGGGCGGACGTCTGCTCAAGGACCACACCCTGCGGCAGATCGCCGAGCGCCACGGCGCGACGCCGGCGCAGATCGCACTGGCCTGGCTGTTGCGCCAGGACAAGGTCATCGCCATTCCCAAGGCTGTGCAACCGGAACATGTGCGCTTGAACGCCGAAGCGGCGAACCTGCAATTGGCGCCCCAGGACCTGGCTGCCCTGGACCTGATATTTCCGCAGCCCCAGGGCAAGCAGCGATTGGCAATGGTGTGACGCCCCCACCCGTCAGGCCGAAGCCTCATGCCTGGCGGGAGGAAAGGATGAACCCGCTGACGCCCAGAACCGGACCCGGTACCAGCAACCACAGCGCGTCGATGCCGATGCGCTCGAACAGCCAGCTGGTGACCGCAATCGAGACAACGGTGATGGCAAAGCCGATGCTGTTCTGGATCGCCAGGGCGCTGCCAACCGCATCGCGCGGGCAGGCCTGGGCCGCCAGTGCGGAGAACTGCGGCGAGTCGGCCACCACCGACGCGCCCCAGATCCCCAGCAACGCCAACAAGGCCCACACCGGCAAATAGTCCGCGCAGAGGACAAACAACAGTCCGCACGTACCCGACAGGCTCAACGCTCCCAGCGCCACTTTGGCGCTACCTGTTCGCTGGGACAGCACGCCCCCCAGGATCGACCCCACCGCCCCCAGCGCCATGATGCAGAACGACAGGCCCGCCACCCCCAAGGCAGGGAAGGACGATGCCAACCCGGTACGGCTCACGATCAACGGCACCAGCGTCCAGAACGCATAGAGCTCCCACATGTGGCCGAAGTAACCCAGGGTCGCCGCCCGAAAGCGGCTGATCCTGAAGGCACCGAGGATCGCCCCTGCTCGCTGGGTCTTGGCGGCTTCAGGAGCGGAGCCGGCACGGGCGTGAGGCCCCTCGCCCAATACGCCGATCAGAACCGCACCGGCGAGCGCCAGCACCGAGGAAGCGGTGATGATCGCCTGCCACGGCCAATTCGCACCCACCATCCGCAAGGCGTGGGGCAGCGCGGTGCCCAGGGTCAGCATCGCCACCAATTGAGCCAGGGCCAGGCCGGTGCGCTCCGGCGCCCATCCCACGATCAGCTTCATGCCCATGGGATAGATACCGGCCAACGTGATCCCCACACCGAAACGCAATACGCCACCGCTCAGCAACCCCTCCGCCAACCAGGCGAAACCAAGATTGAACAACGCACCGGCGATGGCGCTGCAGACGAACAACGTGCTCGCGCGAAAACGGTCGGCAGCGCCACTGAGCGACAGGCTCAATGTGCCGAGGATGAAGCCCAGTTGCACGGCGTTGGTCAGCCAGCCGATGTCGGTGGACGTCGCGCTCCAGGCGCTCATCAGCTCTTCAGCGGTGCTGTTGGCACTGAACCACAGCGAAGTGCCGAACAGCTGGGCGATGGCAATCGTCGCCACAGGCCCCATCGAACGGATGAGCAGACCGCGCAAACCTGAAGGCGTGGTGGCTACGGAGAGATTCATGTTCAAGTCACCAGGCCGCACAATGGATGAATGAAAGGTTCACACTGCATCCCTTGTGGGAGCGAGCCTGCTCGCGATGGCGCTCTGTCAGTCACGTTTGTACCGACTGAATGAGCGCCATCGCGAGCAGGCTCGCTCCCACAGGGATTGCAGTCGTTCAGCCCACGGCAAGCCCGGCCAGCCAGCGGCTGTCCCGTGGCGATGGCCGGCGATGCAACCGCTGGTCCAGCAGCCCACTGGCCTTCTTCACCTCGCCGGCGCGTATCAGCGCCACCAGCAACGTGTCCTGGACGATTTCCCGTTGGGCGCCGCTGCCACCGATGCGCACGACATCACGGGCCACCGGCTCGTGGAGCTTCGCACAGTCAGCATAGCGTCCTGGGGCAGAACGTCTGCATCGCATGGCAGATACGAGGCTCCTGATTGTTCCGGTTCAAGAATGAGCAACATTAGACTGCAAACACTGCCGGCAGACTTTCGACGAACCGCCACGTGATGTAGAACAGCAGCCAACCATGCCGGCGACCGCTATTTGGCAGCGGTCTCGAACAACCAATCGCGAAAAGCCTTCAACCTGGGCAGGCTCGAACACCCTGGTCGGTAGACCACGTAATAGGCCAGGGGCGACTCGAACCTTATCTGCGGGAACAGCCTGACCAGTCGCCCCGCCGCCAGGTCATCGCGTGCCATGACACTGCGAGCCAGGGCCACTCCCTGCCCATCGATGGCCGCCTGCAAGACTGCCGCCGAGTTATTGATCTTCATCCCACGTGAAGTCGCCACACCGGCAAGGCCCATTTTCCCGACCCACGCCGCCCACGTCGGGAAGTCCATATGACTGTCCATGGACAGGTCATGAATGAGGGTTTCCCGGGCAAGGTCGTCTGGCGTCTGCAGGCGCGCAGTATCCATCAGCAATTTGGGCGAACAGACCGGATAGACCTCCTCATCCATCAACTTTTCCGCGACCAGGCCTGGCCAGCTTCCCGGTCCGTATCGCACACCGATGTCGATCCGTTGGGCGAGGAAATCCACGGTCCGCAGGTTCGTGTCCAGGCGCACATCCATGTCGGGCCAGGCGGCATGAAAACTTTCGATGCGCGGCAACAGCCATTTTGCGGCGAACGCGGGGCTGACCGTGACCGTGAGCACGCCGCCATTCGATTCTTCCTTGAGCCTTTCCAGGCCTAGCGAGAGCCTGTCGAAGCCGGCCCGAATATCAGGCAGCGCATGTTCGGCCGCTTCCGTCGCCACGAGCCTGACCCGCCCGCTGGACGCCCGGTGAAAGAGCGGCGTGCCCAGCCAATCCTCCAGGGAGCGCACCAACTGACCGACAGCGGCAGGGGTGACGTTGAGCTCGGCGGCAGCAGCCGAAAAACTCTGATGACGGGCACTGGCCTCGAAGGCACGCAAGGCATTGAGGTGGACTGGCATCTTCATGTCGATAAACTTTTTCTTTCTCGGAAGGACACTTTATGTGGTTTGTCGCCTGGAAGGGAAGCCTCGAATAATGGGCTCCAAGGCAGAACAGCGCCGCGTGGCGGTCACTGCCAACCATGAAGTCCAGAGAGGTGCGGTATGAGCAATCAATTCAAGGGTAAAAAGCTGCTGGTCGTCGGTGGCACCAGTGGGATGGGCCTGGAAGTGGCCCGGATGGTACTCGCCGAAGGTGGCAGTGCAGTCATCGTGGGCAACCGTCCACAAAAAACCGAAGAAGCCCGCAAGGAGCTGTCCGCCCTCGGCGAGGTCGTCGCGCTGACCGCTGACCTGACCAGCGAAGAAGGCCTGGCCCAACTGACCCGAACCATCGATGAACACCACTGGAACATCGACCTGCTGGTCAATGCGGCCGGTGTGTTTTTCCCGAAACCGTTCCTGGAATACGAAGGTGCGGACTACGACCAGTACATGAAGCTGAACAAGGCTTTCTTCTTCATCACCCAGAAGGTCGCCGCCAACCTGGTTGCCAACGAACGTCCGGGCGCCATCGTCAACATCGGTTCGATGTGGGCCAAGCAGGCGATCGCTGCAACGCCCTCCTCGGCCTATTCCATGGCCAAGGCCGGCCTGCACTCGCTGACCCAGCATCTGGCCATGGAGCTGGCGCCGAAACACATCCGTGTCAACGCCGTTTCGCCAGCCGTTGTACAGACCCCGATCTACGAAGGCTTCATCCCCAAGGCCGACGTCCATAGCGCTCTGCAAGGCTTCAACAGCTTCCACCCGATCGGGCGTGTCGGCACCCCGCAGGACGTCGCCGAAGTCGTGACCTTCCTGCTGTCCGACAAAGCCAGCTGGGTCACCGGCGCCATCTGGGACGTGGACGGCGGTGTGATGGCCGGCCGCAACTGATTCACGACGCACGCTCTGCGCCGGGTGTCATTGCGACACTCGGCCTCAAATCTGAAAGGACCTATCTCCATGATGAATGACTGGAACACTTACCGCACCGCACTGTTGGAACGCGTCGGCGATCTCGCGACGCAAAGCCCCGAAATTCTCCGCGGTTTGAACACGATTGACGGCGCGGCCGCCAAGACCGGCCACCTGGAACCCAAGATCCATGAGTTGATCGCACTGGCCGTGGCCGTCACCACCCGCTGCGACGGTTGCATCACGGTGCACACCAAGAAGGCCGTCGAACTGGGTGCGACCAAGGCGGAAATCACCGAAGCACTGGGTGTTGCCATTGCCCTGAACGCAGGTGCGGCCCTGACTTACTCGGCACGCGTCCTCGAGGCGCACGCCCAACTCCCCAACGCTTGAGCCCTGACGAGGGGGCCGGCTTGCCGGTCCCCTTTCGCTGGCTCCTGGACATTCGCCCATGCTCGTCAATGCAGACTTTTCCCTTCCCGCCACCGTTGCGTCCCGCGACTACCAATGGGTCGCCTCGCCGAAGAGTGGCGTCGAACGCGTCATGCTGGATCGGCTCGGGGGTGAAAAAGCCCGAGCGACCAGTATTGTGCGCTATGCGCCACAGTCCATTTTTCCGCCGCATCCCCATCCTGGGGGCGAGGAGATCCTGGTCCTGTCAGGGACATTCTCCGAAGGCGATGAACATCACCCTGCGGGCACTTATCTACGCAACCCTCCAGGATCGGCCCATCAGCCTTCCAGCCGCGAAGGTGCGATCATCTTCGTCAAGCTCTGGCAGATGAGACCTGACGAAAGAGATCCAGTGCGTATCGATACAAGCGATCCCCTGGCCTGGCAGCAGCAGGACAGTCGGGAAATCTGTCCGTTGTTCTCGGCCAAGAACGAACAGGTCTGCCTGCTACGCCTGCGGCCCGATGATCCCCTCTTCACCCAAGGCATCGACAGCGCTGAGTTGCTGGTGCTCTCGGGCCAGATCGAAACCGCGGGGCAATCCTTCGAGCGCGGTAGCTGGATGCGCTTGCCGCCAGGCACCTACCCGGACATTGCCGCCGGCAGCCAAGGCGCCACGGTGTACCTCAAGACCGGGCATCTGCTCGATATGCCCACGGAGGCTTAGGCATGCAAAAAACTCGAATTGCAATCGTCGGGGCAGGCTTGAGTGGTCTGTATGCCGCCTATGCACTGCAGCAAAAGGGCATCACGGACTATGTGGTACTCGAAGCCCGGGACATTCCCGGGGGACGCATCGTCTCCGTTCCCACGCCCTGCACCACGGGGCCGGACCAGCCGGATACCCTGGACCGCTTCGACCTGGGCCCCTCGTGGTTCTGGCCTGGCTATCAACGGCAGCTGGATCGGCTCATCCAGGCGCTGGAGCTGCGTCGTTACGAGCAGTATGAGATCGGCGACATGATGGTGGAGCGCTCACGTGACACACCGCCTGCACGTATGCGTGGCTACGTGAACTCACCGCCTTCGATGCGTCTCGAGGGGGGCATGGGCGCCCTTGTCGAGGCCCTGCTCGCCCCTCTGGACCCGGCGCGAATCTTCACCGGACACGCCGTGCGCAGCATGCGCCGCACAGCACAGGGCATTGAGCTGGATAGCATCGACGCCTCGGGCCAGATCACGACGTGGGACGTGGAGCAGGTGCTCCTGGCCATGCCACCGCGACTGGTGCAGGCCACCATTGAGTTTTCGCCGGCCCTGCCGCCAGAACTCGCACGAAGCTGGGCAGCGACCGCTACATGGATGGCCCCCCATGCCAAGTATTTCGCTATCTTCGACACGCCTTTCTGGCGCGAGCAAGGGCTTTCCGGCGAAGGTCGAAGCAGCGTCGGTCCGCTGGTGGAAATCCATGACGCCTCGATTCCACAAGGCAGCGCTGCGCTGTTCGGCTTCATTGGCGTACCCGCGACATTTCGCAAGAGCGTGCCCGAAAGCGAATTGCGATCAGTTTGCCGCGCTCAGTTGGTCCGGATGTTCGGACCTCAGGCGGGCGCTCCAAAAGCCGAGTTCCTGAAAGACTGGGCAGCGGAGCCCTTCACCGCCACCGACGCGGATATCACCGGTGCGAGCCAACATGCCGCGGCGCCCTCGGCCATGGCGGCCTCTGGGCCCTGGAGCGGTTGCCTTGCCGGTATCGCCAGTGAATGGTCGCCGCAGTTTCCCGGCTATGTCGCCGGGGCAGTCGATGCGGCTGAAAGGGGCGTACAGGCAGTGTCGACGTCCATCACTCAAGGACCTTCTGCCCGAGATCGATCATGAAATGGGGCATCCTCGAAGCCCCTCATGGCCTCACACCCCCCGCGCCTTTGAAGGTACGTGCCCAGTCCATTCCTGCGCGACACAGCTACCCCGAACACGCTCATGACTGGCACCAGATGGTCTATGCGATTTCCGGCGTGCTGACGGTCAATACGCAGGCCGGCTCCTTCATGATCTCTCCGGAACAGGCCGCCTGGCTGCCAACCGGTCTCAGTCACCAGGTCGGCTCGACGTTCGGTGCGGAGTTTCGCAGCCTGTGGATCAGCGATCGCATTCCTTCCGTGCTGCCTGGCGACCGTCCCACACTGTTCGAGGTGTCGCCCCTGCTCAAGGCGCTGATCATCGAAGCGGCACGGGTGGAAGATGAAGCAGACACCGACGGCTACACCCGCCGCATCACACAATTGATCCTCGACCAACTGCATCGCACCACACCTCTTTCCACCGCCCTGCCCTGGCCCCGTAACCAGGCATTGGCAACGCTGTGCGAAGCCCTTTACACAGACCCGGCAGACCCGACGGAAATGGACACCTGGGCTCGGAGACTGGGCATGTCCGAGCGGACGCTGGCGCGGCACTTTGTCAGTGAAACAGGCATGAGCTTGCGGACCTGGCGAAGACGGCTACGCCTGTTCAGGGCCATCGAACTGCTGCGCGACGGCCTGGACGTGACCCGCACAGCCCTGGAGCTGGGCTATGGTTCCACCTCCGCGTTCATCTACGCGTTTCGCCAGGAATTGGGCAGCAGCCCGCAGGCATATATGCGCGGGGAATCGGCGACGACGAAAGCCCGGGCAAATCACGTCGGTTTCCTCGACATTGCCCGGGAACAACCGCCCACCCATTGAGGCTCAGACGACGCCCGAATCCATCGTCAGCACCATGCGAAATTTCACCTCACCCGACTTCACCTTCTGGTAAGCCTCCCAGGCATTCTCCAGGGGTTGGGTTTCGATCATGGCGCGCACGTCGGTCATGACGCTGAAATCCAGGGTTTTCTCGGATTCGTAGGGGGTGCCGGTGATCGCACCTTGGACGCTGCGTTCGCCGCCCACCAGCGCACCGGGCATGATCGTCAGCGGCTGTTGCCCCACGCCCACCACCAGCAAACAACCCTGTGGCGCAAGGGCAGGCATCAGCGAGGATACCGCGGCGCTGTCGGTGATGGTGGTCAGGATCACCTGGGCCCCACCCATCTCCTTGAGCCGAGCGACCGGATCGTCGACATGGGTATCGAGGTAGTGATGAGCGCCGAGCGCCAGGACATCTTGCGCAATGTCGGCGCCACGCCCGACGGCCACGACCTTGAAACCCATCCGCCGCGCGTACTGGATGGCCAGGTGACCGAGGCCGCCGATGCCCTGGATCGCCACCAGATCCCCCGCCTGGGCGCCAGACTTGCGCAGGGCATTGAACGTGGCGATGCCCGCGCACAGCAATGGCGCCGCTTCCACGGCATCCAACTGATCCGGGATCGCCACCAGCCCGGTGGCGCGTGCGGTCATCATCTCTGCGTAGCCGCCATCCCGGGAGCTGCCCACCATGGGCTGGTTGCTGCACAGGTTGAAGTGCCCGCGACGGCACTGCTCACAAGTGTTGCAATGCCCTCCCAAACGTCCGATGCCAACCCGTTGACCCACCCGCCAGTTACCCTGGATAGCCGCGCCGAGGGCCACGATCCGCCCCACTACCTCATGACCAGGCACGCGGGGCAATTGCAGACCGCCCTCCAGCCCTTCGATAGCCCCGGCGTCCGCGCCACAGACTCCGCAGGCGTGCACTTCGATCAGTACATCACCGGCGTCTGGTTCGGGTATTTGCCGCTCGACCAGCTCCAGCAGGCCCGGCCGGGTCACCTGCATAGCCTTGTACGTGTTCTTTGCCATTTTCTCTCGCCTCTGTGCTCAAAACCTGGGGTCGAGTGTGTGCAGATGCCGCTTGCCGGACAAAGCAGATTACTTTTAGCGCAGGACAAGAAAAACTTTATGGGTGTGCAGGGAACGCCGCATCTGCTTTACCCTGTGGGACCGAGGGATGGACCCCCGCAGGCTGCACAGCCGCCTTTATTCCTCTGAACTGATCGGTGAATGCAAGATGACCCTGGCGTTGCTGCTTGCCCTCTTTCCCATTGCCTTGTTGATCGCCCTGGGCGCCTGGCTCAGGCAATCGAATTTCCTGGCCGACAGTTTCTGGCCCCAGGCCGAGCGACTGGGCTACTACGTGCTGCTGCCGTCGCTGTTCGTCCATGGCCTGGCAACCGCCCACCTCGGTGATGTCCCGGTGGGCGGGATGATCCTGACGCTGGTGTTGTCGACCGTCACGGTGGCGGTATTGCTGGTGGGTTCGCGAGGTATTTTTCCAGGTAATGACGCAGCCTTCACCTCGGTCTTCCAGGGGGGCGTGCGCTTCAATAACTATGTGGGTGTGTCGGCGGCCGCCGGACTGTTCGGTGCATCCGGCATTACGTTGGCAGCGGTGGCCAATGCGGCGATCGTGCCGACGGTCAATATCCTTTGCGTGCTGGTGTTCGCCCGTTTTGGTCCTGGGGGACGGTTGCCGGTAAAACTCATCGCCAGGCAATTGGCAACGAACCCACTGATCCTGGCGTGCCTGGCCGGCATCATCTTGCAAGGGACAGGGATCGGGATACCCCGCGGACCGGAAGCCGTGCTCAAGTCGCTGGGCCAGGCGTCATTGCCCCTGGGCCTGCTGTGTGTCGGGGCGGCCCTGGACCTGAAAACGGCGCGCAGCTGGTTGAAGCCGATTGGCATGTCCTCGATCACCAAATTCGTGATCATGCCGGCCGTGACCTTGATCGCCTGCCGCCTGATCGGCTTGCAGGGCGATGCAGCGATTGCAGTCCTGCTTTTCCAATCCCTGCCGACGGCATCGTCGTCCTACATCATGGCCCGGCAGATGGGCGGTGATGCCCCGCTGATGGCCGGCATCATCGCGGGCCAGACGCTGCTCGCCGCGCTTGCCCTTCCGGTCGCCGTGATCACACTTTCGTCATGGGTATGACGGGCATCCTCAGAACAACCCCATCTGCCCGCCCACCAAGGTCTGGAAATCATCCCCCACGAAGGGCAGGATCGCATCCGCCACCGGCTGCAGCTGCTTGCTCACGTAGTGGTCATAGTCGATGGAGGCGCTGCGGGTTTCCAGCGGCTCGGGACCGGCGACGGTGATGACGTAGCTGATCCAGCCACCGCTCTGGTATTGCCGCGGGCGCCCCTGGCGCTGGTTGAACTCGTCGGCAATCCGCGCCGCTCGCACGTGGGGCGGAATATTGCGCTCGTAGTCATCCAGCGGTCGACGCAGGCGCTTGCGGTAGACCAGTCGGTCATCGAACGCTCCGGCGAGGGTCTGTTGGACGTAATCGCGCACGTAATCCTGGTAAGGCTTGCGGTGGAAGATTCGCTCGTACAGTTCCTGCTGGAACTGCCGGGCCAGCGGTGACCAGTCGGTGCGCACGGCCTCCAGCCCCTTGTAGACAATTTCGTCGCTACCGTCGGCACGGGTCACCAGCCCGGCGTAGCGCTTCTTGCTGCCTTCCTCGGCGCCACGAATCGTCGGCATCAGGAAACGCTTGAAGTGGGTTTCGAACTGCAGTTCCAACGCACTCTGCAACCCGAACGCCTCATGCACGTATTCGCGCCACCACTGGTTGACGTGCGCCACCAGCTCACGACCGATCCGGGCGGCCTCGTCCTGGCCATGGGCCCGGCGCAGCCAGACGAAGGTGGAGTCGGTATCGCCATAGATCACCACATGCCCCCGGGCTTCGATCAACTGCCGGGTCTGCTGCATGATCTGGTGGCCGCGCAAGGTAATGGATGAGGCCAACCGTGGATCGAAGAAGCGGCAACCGCTGGAACCAAGGACGCCGTAAAACGCGTTCATGATGATCTTCAAGGCTTGGGACAACGGCGCGTTGTGTTCGCGCTTGGCGGTTTCCCGGCCTTCGGCGACGCGCGCCACGATGGATGGCAGGCAATGGCGGGTGCGTGAGAACCGTGCGCCGCGAAAGCCCGGCACCGACTCGCGGTCGTCGGGGTGGCGCAGGCCTTCGATCAAGCCCACCGGGTCGATGAGAAACGTGCGGATAATCGACGGATACAGGCTCTTGTAGTCCAGTACCAGGACCGATTCGTAGAGCCCGGGCTGGGAGTCCATGACAAAGCCGCCCGGGCTGGCCTGGGGCGGACGCTGGCCAAGATTCGGTGCAACGAACCCCTGGCGGTGCATCAGTGGCATATACAGATGCGTGAAGGCCGCCACCGAACCGCCGCTGCGGTCCGCCGGCAAGCCGGTGACGCTGGCCCGCTCCAACAGGAACTTGAGCAGCTCGGTCTTGGCGAAGATCCGCGTCACCAGCTCGCAGTCCTTGAGGTTGTAGCGGGCCAGGGCCGGCTTGTCCTCGGCGAACATGCGATTGATCTCGTCCATGCGCTGGTAAGGGGTGCCGATGGCCTTGCCTTCTCCCAACAGCGTCTGGGCGACGTTTTCCAGGCTGAACGAAGGGAAGCTCCAGGTTGCCGAGCGCAGGGACTCGATGCCGTCGATGATCAACCGACCGGCCGCCGAGGCAAAAAAGTGGTTGTCGCGCGCACCGTGCTCGCGCCACTGCATCTCTTCCCCGCCTCGCCCCAGGCGCAACGGCACGGCCAGCCGCCGGGCATGTTCGTGCAGCACGCGCAGATCGAACTGCACCAGGTTCCAACCGATGATCGCGTCGGGGTCGAAACGGGCGAACCAGTCGTTGAGTTTCTTCAGCAGGACCGTGCGGGAATCACAGTATTCGAGCTGGAAATCCACGCCGCTGTCGTCGCCATTGGGTGGGCCGAGCATGTACACCTGGCGCTCGCCGCAGCCTTCCAGGGCAATGGAATACAGTTCACCCTGGGCCGTGGTCTCGATATCCAGGGACACCAGGCGCAACGCCGGACGGTAATCGGGGGCCGGTTTCATCTGCGCGTCCAGCAACAGGCCATCGGCGCCCGGCGTACCACTGAACCAGACCGGCGCGGTGATGTAACGCTCCATCAGGTAGCGCTCGGGCGGCCGGATATCGGCTTCGAATACGTCCACGCCCGCACGCCGCAGGGTCGTGTCCAGACGCATCAGCTGGGCGTGTTGGCGGCAATACAGGCCCAGCACCGGTCGATGCTCGAAATCCAGCAGGTCGAGGGGTCGTAGTTCAATGTCCTTCTCCCCTTGCAGCAAGGCTTCGACCTGTCCCCGCTGGAGCTGCGGCACGAACGCCACCGACGGCTGTACCGCCAGCCGCACACGCCGGGGCCCGGCGTCTGTCGCCAACCAGAATTCGACTTCGGTGCCCGCCGGGGTATCGCGCCAATGCCGGGTCAGGACGAAGCCCTGCTGTAAATCCACCGCGGTGACCTCGAATCTTGGGTGAGGGGGGTAATTCTACCTGCGGCAAGAACACTTAACCCGCTCAACTGACCCACCATCTGCCCTTGTGGCGAGGGAGCTTGCTCCCGCTGGGGTGCGAAGCAGCCCTCGAAAATCAGTAACCGCAGGGTATCAGTGTCGGGTTGATGCTCACTTACGATGGGGCTGCTGCGCAGCCCAGCGGGAGCAAGCTCCCTCGCCACAGGGGCGGTGTGTGGCGAGAAATCGAGATAAATTCGCTACCGATGGCGTTTTTGGACGACTGGCCGCCGTTTTACCGCTTGCCCTGCGCCGCTGGGTCTACGATTCTTTAACAACACCTGCAAAAACACCCCCGAGGCCCCTCCCAATGAAAACCGTCGCGCAGTTGCTCCGGATGAAGGACGAGAAGAACCAGCATGTGCACACCATCTCACCGGACGACATGGTGTTGCAGGCCTTGATGCGCATGGCCGAGAAAAACGTCGGCGCCTTGTTGGTGGTGAAGAACGATGAAGTGCTGGGAATCATCAGCGAGCGCGATTATGCGCGCAAAATGGTCTTGCACGGCCGCTCATCGGTGGGCACGAAAGTCAGCGACATCATGGTATCTCCCGTGATCACCATCGATCCGCACCAGACCGTCGAGACCTGCTTGAGCATCATGACCGAAAAGCACCTGCGGCATTTGCCGGTGGTGGATGACGGCAAACTCGTCGGCCTGCTGTCCATCGGTGACCTGGTCAAGGAAGCCATTGCCGAACAGGCGAACCTGATCCAACAACTGGAGCAGTACATTCGGGGCGAATGATCGGCGCGTCAGGTTGCTCATTCCCAACTCACTTCTATATTGAAGGGGTTGTCCCTGCCCGAGCACCCCGATGGCCGACGCCGAGCGACTGATCATTTGCGAACATTGCGATGCGGTGTACGAGCCGGTGGAGCTCGTCCCGCATCAGAAAGCCTCGTGCGTGCGATGTGGCGCGGTGATCCAGCGCTATAACGGGCTGACCATCGAAAAACGCCTGGCCTTGAGCGTGACGGCGGCGGTGTTATGGGCCTTCGCCAACGTCTACCCGGTGATGAGCATCCGTTTCCAAGGCCTGAGCAACAGCGCCACGCTGTGGGACTCCATCGTGGCCCTGAGCCAGGGGCCGATTGCTTTCATCGCTCTGGTGGCAGCGGTGGCGATTATCATCGCCCCGGTCCTTCAACTGGTGCTGCTGCTCTGGGTGCTCGGCCATGCCTACGCCAACCGCCGTGCGCCGGGGTTCAACCTGTGCATGCGTAGCCTGGAAACGCTGCGACCGTGGAGCATGCTGGAGGTCTGCCTGCTGGGCGCACTGGTGGCGGTGATCAAACTCGCCGGGATGCTGGACGTACTGCCGGGTATCGGCCTGTTCGCCCTGGCGGCCTTGAGCCTGCTGATGATCCGGATTGCCGGGCGCGACGTGCGCGACCTGTGGAGCAGCCTGTGAACGGCGAACCGCTGGATACCCCGCCGCTGGCCGGTGAGCTGAACCTGTGCCTGTGCCACGGCTGCGGCCTGGCCTGCGACATGACCGACGAGCCCGAGACCTGCCCGCGCTGCGACGCGGCCCTGCACCGACGCAAACCCGATGCCCTCACCCGCACCTGGGCCTACATGCTGGCCGCGCTGGTGTTCTATATCCCGGCCAACCTGCTGCCGGTGATGAACACCCGGATGCTCGGGGACGGCGCCGACAGCACCATCATCAGCGGCGTGATCGAATTCTGGCGCAGCGGCGCCTGGGACATCGCCCTGATCATCTTCATCGCCAGCATCGCCGTGCCCGGCATCAAGTTCGTGGTACTGACGCTACTGCTGCTCACCGTGCAACGCCGCAGCAACTGGGCCCAGCTCCAACGGGCCAAGCTGTACCGGCTGGTGGAGGTCATCGGCTATTGGTCGATGCTCGACGTGCTGGTGGTGGCCCTGGTGGCGGCGCTGGTGAAGTTCCAGGCACTGAGCGATATCGAACCGCGACCGGGGATCCTGTTCTTCGGTCTCGTCGTGCTGTTCACCATGCTGTCGGCCATGAGTTTCGACCCACGGCTGATCTGGGATACTCCACCCTCGAAGGAGGCCATGGATGAAGTCGCAAGCCACTGACGGGCAGCAACCCGCGCCGGGTCGCGCCCACGTCACCAGCCGTCGCTGGTCGGTGTCGCTGGTGTGGATCGTGCCGATCATCGCAGTGCTGGTGGGCCTGTCCCTGGTGATCCACAACTGGCTGCAGGAAGGCCCGACCATCACCATTACCTTCAAGACTGGCGAAGGCCTGACCGCCAACAAGACCGCGGTGAAATACCGCAACGTGGTGATCGGCCAGGTCACGGACGTGCAGTTGAGCGACGACCAGAAAAACGTCACCGCCACGGTCAAGCTGGCCAAGAACGCCGATACGTTCACCCACGAAGACTCGGTGTTCTGGGTGGTCCGGCCGCGCATCGGCGCCGGCGGCATTTCCGGGATCGACACGTTACTGTCCGGGGACTTCATCGGGGCCGACGCCGGGCATTCGAAAGTACGCGCCAAGTCGTTTACCGGCCTCGAGGCACCGCCGCCGATCACCTACGGCGAACCGGGCAAGCGCTTTACCCTGCACTCCCAGGACCTCGGTTCGCTGGACATCGGCTCGCCGGTTTATCTGCGCAAGATTCCCGTGGGCCAGGTGGTGTCCTACGCCCTGGACGCCGACGGCAAGGGCGTCAATATCGAAGTCTTCATCAACGCACCGAACGATGCCTATGTCACCGAGAACACTCGCTTCTGGAACGTCAGCGGTGTGGACCTGAATGTCGGTGCCAATGGGTTCGCGGTCAGGACCGAATCGCTTTCGGCTTTGCTGGTCGGCGGCATCGCGTTCAGGGCACCGGAATACAGCCCCAACGACACGCCGGCAGCCGAAGACAAGAACTACGAACTGTTCGCCGACCAACAAAGCGCCCTGGCGCCACCCAGTGGCAAGGCGCAATACCTGGCGCTACGTTTCGACCAGGCGCTGCGTGGCTTGAAGGTCGATGCACCGGTGGAATTCCTTGGCGTGGAAGTCGGCAGGGTCGTCGCCATCAACCTGGATTTCGATGAGAAGCAACGCAGTTTTCCCGTCAACGTCGGCGTGGTGATCTACCCCCAGCGCCTGGGCAAAGCCCACGAAAAACTGCTCAAGGCGCTCAATCATGATCCCGAAGACGAAGCCGCCTCGGCCCGCCTGATCGGCAGTTTCGTCGAACGTGGCCTGCGCGCCCAGGCCCGCAGCGGCAGCCTGCTGACCGGGCAGTTGTACATTTCCCTGGACTTCTATCCCAAGGCTGAAAAAGTCGCTTTCGACCCCGCCGCCCGCCCCGTCCGTATCCCGACCATCCCTGGCAGCCTCCAGCAGTTGCAGGAGCAACTGCAGTCGGTGGTCGAGCGGATCAACAAGCTGCCACTGGAAAGCATCGCCAGCAACCTGGATGGCAACCTCGTGGAGTTGCGCAAAGGCCTGAAGCAATTCAACGGCAAGACCCTGCCAGGCGTGCAGAACACCTTGCAAGACGTCAGCAAGACCCTGCAATCGGCCAATGCCACGCTGGCCGAAGACTCCCCACAGCGCGAACAGTTGAGCCAGACCCTCGACGATCTCGGCCGCATGTCGCGCTCACTGCGTGAGCTGTCCGACTACTTGAGCCGTCATCCCGAATCGCTGCTGCGCGGTCGTCCCAAGGACGCCCCGCTCACTTTCCCGGTGAAAGAATGATCAGAGGAGCACACGCCATGCCGTCGATGCTGAAACTCGCCCTCGTCGCCCTGGCGCTGCTGCTCGGTGCCTGTCGCAGCGATCCGATTCATTACCACACCTTGAGCCCGGTCCAACCGACGGGTAAACCGCTCTCCAAGGTCGACATCCAGGTCGAGCAGGTCAGCGTCCCGCCTCAGGTGGATCGCACCCAGATGGTCATACGCCAAGGCAACAGCGGGTTGGCGATCCTGGAGACCGAATGGTGGGGCGCCAGCCTGGCGGATGAGCTGCGAAGCAGTCTGGAGGAACAACTGAGCAATCCCGGCGCGCCGAAGGCGCTGCTGCGGGTCGACGTACAGCGTTTCGATTCAGTCCCCGGTCAGTACGCCCGCATGGACGTGCAATGGCGCCTGCGCAACCTCAGCGACGAAGTCCACGCCTTTACCTGCCGCAATCACCTGCAGACGCCTGCCGGAAGCACCCTCGACGCGCTGGTGCTGGCCCACCAGAATAACGTCCGCCAGTTCGTCGACCTCATCGCCCAGGCGGCCACTCGAAAAGCATGCCCATGACCCTTTCGGGCACGGCTACGCAGGCCAATGCAGTGTCAGCACCGGGGCCACACGCGGATGCTGGTCGATGCGCTCCAGCACTGCATGGAATTCCGGTCGTGCACTGAGCATCGCCTCGCGCGTTCCGGCCCACTTGGTAATCACCGCCGCGAGAATATCCAGCGCTCCCGGCTCGGCGCCGCTGAAAAACGGTTGCGCCGGAAACTGATCGGCAAACAACGCCCAGTTGCGATAGAGGCGTTGCTTCGTGCCCGACACCAATTGCCGCCGGGTTGCCTCACCCGCCTCGGCCAGCCAGCGCTCCGGAAAATCGATGATCCCGATGGGCGTGTAGCAATTGGCGGCGATGTAAACCAGGCCCCGTATGGCTTGTGCACGCTGGACCGGGTCCTCGGGCAGCAACTTCGATTCCGGATAGGCCAGCCCGAGATGGATCAGAATGGCCGCGGCTTCGGTCAGCACCGACCCGTCCGGCAACTGCAAGGTCGGAACCTGTTTCTGAGGATTCAACGCCTCGAGTGCTTTCGCCGCGTCATTGTCCTCGGTCGAATAGGCATCAACCCGGCGATATGGCACACCACATAAGCACAGGGCAATCTCCACCGCCGAAGAACCGGATTGCCTGTAGCCGAATAACTGATACATAAGCCTGCCTCCTGGGACGGTTCAGTCGATAGAACCCCGAGGACGACCGATGTTCCGCTCTGTGGACGACCTGCACATCGACCAGCTATCACCGCCGTCGATGTTCACCATCACGTCAATGAAGTTCTCATGATGGCTGCCCGACGCAACAATGGCCCCACACAAACCCACAGCATCCCCGGAGCACACCATCATGAAACGCCAAATCATCCTCAGCCTCGCTTTCTCGGTTCTGGCAGCCAACGCGTTCGCCGCTTCTTCCCACCCGGTCGTTGCCGAAGGTGGTTCCGATCGACTGATTGAAAACCGTGTGGCCGAAGGTGGTTCGGATCGCTTGATCGAGAACCGTGTCGCTGAAGGTGGTTCGGATCGCTTGATCGAGAACCGTGTCGCTGAAGGTGGCTCGGATCGCTTGATCGAGAACCGCGTCGCTGAAGGTGGTTCGGATCGTCTGATCGAGAACCGCGTCGCTGAAGGTGGTTCGGATCGTCTGATCGAGAACCGCGTCGCTGAAGGTGGTTCGGATCGTTTGATCGAAAACCGCGTCGCTGAAGGTGGTTCGGATCACCTGACCCAGAACCGCGCATGACTTGCCGCCCTGCTCTGCCCGACAAAAGCCCGGCCTTATCCGCCGGGCTTTTTTCATGGTCGCTGATCGCCAGGCTCTGTGTGAAAAGCTCTGAGTATCAAGGCTTTTCACACAGAGCCTAGCGTCCCGCCGACCGCGCCATGCACTGCTGATAGCGCTCGTCCACCCGCTTGGCAAACCATGCGGTGGTCAGCTTGCGGGTGATTTTCGGGCTCTTGAGTACGATCCCCGGCAACACCGCACGAGGTAACCTTTTACCCTCGGCCTTTTCAGCCAATTCGAATACACGCTTGTAGAGCTTGCTGTCCTCGAACACCAGGCTGTCGCCCTGCTCCAACTGATCGCGAATGGTGGGGTTGCGCATTCCCAACGATTTCCCAAGCGTGCGCACCGCCAGTTCCGTACTGCCGGGCATGATGGAGCCATGCTGGATCAGGTCACCGTCGAGGGCGAGGGAAATGCCTGAGGCGCGACTCACGGCATGCTGGAACGCCGCGTTGCGGCTGGCGTACCAACCGGCATTGAAGTCGGCGAAGCGATACAGCGGCTCGGGATAGCTCACCGGGTACCCCAGCAAATGCGCAATGCCGAAATACATCCCGCCGCGCCGGCTGAACACTTCCTGGCGAATCGAACCCTCCACCGTATAAGGATAATCTCGGGCATTGGCCTGGGCGAAGGCGATACTGACCTGCATCGGCCCGCCGGTGTGCACCGGGTTGAAACCGTCGAACAGCGTTTTACCCAACGGCACCATGCCAATGAAATCATCAAAAATGCCGCTCAGCTCCTTCTCGCTGCGCACCGCGGCGAGCCGGTCGCTGTAACTTTTGCCATTGGACGAACGCACCTGGAGCGCGCCACTGACCAATAGCCCGGGAATATGCAGCTTCGCCGCACGACGGTCGATTTCCTGCCGGGCAATCTTGCCCAGCCCCGGCACCGTGGGGTCGGCCTGGAACGTCGATTCCTGCTCAGCGACAGCCAGCACCGAACAGATATTCTGCGTCGTAGGCGGGATCTGCTGCGCGGCAAACGCAACATAGATGTCCGTGGCCCAACCTTCGCGGTCCGCGGTCTTGGCCGGCAACAACCGCACGATCTGCGCCTTGACCTCGGTGGGCTGCCGCTCAGGCTCCTGGACCTGATGACTGCCGCAACCGGCCAGGACCAGCAGCGCCGGAAGAATGAACATCCATCGATTGAAAAGCATAGGGCTCCATCAGGTTTGTACTCCAGAGCACCATACGATCAAAAGCAGGGAGAGGCTATATTCCGTCGTTCTACACATGGATAAAACCGGCTCAATAACCACCGGAAAACCCATGTGGGAGCCCGGCTTGCCCGCGAAGACGGCGGCACATCCAACATCGATGCAAACTGGCCCACCGCTATCGCGAGCAGGCTCGCTCCCACAGGGGAATGGCTGGATCAGATGCCGCTCAGTGCCAGGTCCATCGCAAAGTAAGTGAAGATCAGGTCCGCTCCCGCCCGCTTGATCGCGCCAAGGCTTTCTCGCACCACTCGGGCTTCGTCGATGGCGCCGGCCTGGGCGGCGAATTTGATCATCGCGTATTCGCCACTGACCTGATATGCGGACAAAGGCAGATTCGATGCCTGGCGAATGTCACGGATGATATCGAGGTAGGCACCGGCCGGTTTGACCATCAGCGCATCGGCGCCTTCTTGTTCATCGAGCAGGGATTCGCGCAACGCTTCGCGACGGTTCATCGGGTTCATCTGGTAGCTTTTGCGGTCACCCTTCAAAGCACTGCCGCCAGCCTCACGGAACGGGCCGTAGAGCGCCGAGGCGAATTTGGTGGAATAGGCCATGATTGCCGTCTGGCTGAAACCGGCCTCATCCAGGGCCTTGCGAATCGCCTGGACCTGCCCATCCATCGCCGCGGACGGAGCGATGACATCGGCACCGGCGCGGGCCGCGGCCACGGCTTGTCGACCCAGGTTGAACAGGGTCCGGTCGTTGTCCACTTCATGCCCATGAAGCACGCCGCAATGACCGTGATCGGTGTATTCACAGAAACATGTATCGGACATCACGATCATTTCCGGTACCGCGTCCTTGCAGATCGCGGCCATGCGCGACACCAGGCCACGCTCGTTCCAGGTATCGCTGCCGTCGCTGTCCAGATGATGGGACACGCCAAAGGTCATCACCGACTTGATGCCCGCACGGGCATATCGCTCGATCTCACCGGCCAGTTTCGACTCAGGAATGCGCACCACGCCTGGCATGCTCTTGATCGGCACGAAGTCATCGATTTCTTCTTCGACGAAAATCGGCAGGACCAGGTCATTCAACGTGAACTCGGTTTCCTGGAAAAGACTGCGCAGGCTGGCATTACGACGCAGGCGGCGTGGACGTGCTTCGGGGAACTGGCTGGACATGGGACTCCTGGGCAAATGGGTGTCAATCACAGGGGGCCAAAGCTTATGCCTTGGCCGACCCGGGTACAAACGACGCCTGGAAAACAGTGTGTTACCGGCAAGGCAATAATCCGCTACAGGCTCTGCGAATCGTTGATGCGGGTCATTGCCCTTGAGCGGCACATCGCCTTGCTCACTCCGGAATTTTCAAGCCCCGAACCACGGCCGGCCGCGCCAGGAAGCGTTCCAGCACCCGCGTCACGTTGGGGAAGTTCTGGATGCCCACCAGATCGCCGGCCTCATAGAAACCGATCAAGTTGCGCACCCAGGGGAACGTGGCGATGTCGGCAATGGTGTAGCGCTCGCCCATGATCCAGTCACGTCCTTCCAGGCGGCCATCGAGCACCTTGAGCAAACGCTTGCTTTCCTCGACGTAACGGTCGCGAGGGCGCTTGTCCTCATAGTCCTTGCCGGCAAATTTATTGAAGAAACCCAACTGCCCGAACATCGGCCCGATACCGCCCATCTGGAACATCAACCACTGGATCGTCTCGTAGCGCGCCGCCGATTCCTGGGCCAGTAGCTGGCCACTCTTGTCCGCCAGATAAATCAGAATCGCCCCGGACTCGAACAACGCCAGCGGCTGGTCCCCCGGCCCATGGGGATCGAGAATCGCCGGAATCTTGTTGTTGGGATTGAGGGAAAGGAATTCAGGAGAAAGCTGATCGTTGCTGCCGAAATCCACTTTGTGGGGTTCGTAGGGCAGGCCGATCTCCTCAAGCATGATCGAGACTTTCACGCCGTTGGGGGTTGGCAGGGAATAAAGCTGGAGCCACTCAGGGTACTGGGCGGGCCATTTCCGGGTGATGGGGAATTGGGTCAGGTTGGGCATGGGGAGCTCCATGGCAGGAGGGAAATGCTGGAGCATAATTCAGGATCGGGTGGATGGCATCAGGAAATGCCCACTCCTGACGGTCACGGTATTCACGCCAATCGTTATTAATTTCGCAACATCCTGTCGTTAATCTCCACCCCATCTCATGGAAGAGAGCCGTGGCAGGATCGAACCAAAGGGCTTCAGGAGACTCAGAGCAATGCCCCGAGGAATCGAAGCGGCGTAACGACAAGGAAAACACCCGAAGCCACGACTTCGCGGTGCCAGGGTTTGTCAGCCTGACTCGAAGCCTGACTCGAGACAGCCGAAGAACATAATCCGATGATCAATCCCCTGAAGTTCACCCGACACCTCAAACGCCGTTCATGGCTGGTGCTGCCGACGCTGCTTATGGTCTGCGGCCTGGCGCTGTCACTGGAATCCAGCGTCAGTCGCGCCCAGCCAGTCGACGGCGTCCAGACCCTGGTGTTCCTGCGCCACGCCGAAAAACCCGCCGGCGGCCTGGGCCAACTCAATTGCCAGGGTCTCAATCGCGCCATCGACCTGGCCACCCTGCTGCCGCAAAAATTCGGCAAGGCCGACTACGTATTTGCGGCCAACCCGACCCGCAACGTGGAAGAAGGCGAGCGGGATAATTCCTATAGCTATATTCGCCCGTTGATGACCATCAGCCCCAGTGCGATCAAACTCGGGTTGCCGGTCAATATCGAATATTCGGCCAACGACACCAGCGCCCTGGCCGACGAATTGCTGCATGACAAGTACCACAACGCCACCATCTACACGGCCTGGTCACACGGCTATCTGCCGGAACTGATCAACAAGGTGGCCGGCGAGGCCGTGGGCAAGAAGCAGACCATTGCCCAAGACTGGGAATCGGGGGATTTCGATTCGCTGTATGTGCTGACCCTGACCTGGCACAACGGTAAGGCCAGCCTTTCCAGCCAGAGCTACAAGCAGGGCCTGGATAATGGTCAGGAGACCTGTCCAACGTAAGCGGCAGGCAGGGTGGCGAGGGCGCTCGCTCCCCGCCAGTGGTTTCCGTGACGGCTGGGAAGGCTTCGCCTTCCAGCGGGAGCAAGCTCCCTCGCCACAGCAAGCTCCGTCGCCACAGGGTATGATGCGCTCACATCCCTGTTGCCCGGACCTTCTCCATGTCGTTATCTTCTGCCACTCCCGTTCGGGGCTGGTCGTTCTGGTGGAAACCCGCCCTGTTCCTGCTGGTGGCCTGCGTCGGTCTCTACTACGTCAAATGGTCGCCCTACTACCTCAAGGCGTTTGTCGCCGCCGATAACCACAGCATCGGCGGTTCGATCCTCAACGATGCACAGACCGCACCGCTGATGGCCGCACTGACCTATGCCAAGGTGTATTTCCTGGCGATCTGGAAAGCAGCTGTGCTGGCGGTGATCCTGGGCTCCTTGTTACAGGTACTGATTCCCCGTGACTGGCTGTTGCGCCTGTTCGGCCGGGCCGGCTTTGCCTCGACCCTGCGCGGCGGGCTGTTCGCGCTGCCCGGCATGATGTGCTCGTGTTGCGCGGCACCGGTGGCGGCCGGCATGCGTCGGCAGAATGTCTCGGTGGGCGCGGCGCTGGCCTTCTGGATCGGCAACCCGGTGCTCAACCCCGCAACCCTGGTCTTCATGGGCTTCGTGTTGGGCTGGGGCTTCACCGCCCTGCGGCTGGTGGCAGGCATTGTGCTGGTGTTTGGCGTGTCGATGGTGGCCCAGCGCATTGCCCGGCCGGAGGTGTTACCCGAGGCGGCCGTCGAAGCCGTGACCGAGGCCAGCGAGGTCGATGCACAGCCTTTCCTCGCTCGTTGGGGACGGACCTTGTGGCAGTTGTTCTGGAGCACCATTCCAGTCTACGTGCTGGCTGTGCTGGTCCTGGGCGCGGCGCGGGTCTGGCTGTTTCCCCATGTCGATGGCGCCATGGCCAATAGCCTGGTGTGGCTGGTTCCGCTGGCGATTGTCGGCACGCTGTTCGTGATTCCCACCGCAGCGGAAATCCCTATCGTTCAAACGATGATGACCCTGGGCATGGGCACCGGACCGGCCGTGGCGTTACTGATGACACTGCCGAGCATCAGCCTGCCGTCGCTGCTGATGCTGCGCAAGGATTTCGATGCCCGGGTGCTGGTGACCGTGGCGCTGTTGACCATGTTGGTGGGCATCGTCTGCGGGTTGATCGGGGCGGTGTTGCTTTAGGCTTCAAGATTTACATCGCCGTCGACTGATCCACCGCTATCGCGAGCAGGCTCGCTCCCACATGGGCCTGAGGTGATCGCAGAGGTATCGTCTACTGCAAATCCCCTGTGGGAGCGAGCCTGCTCGCGATTGGCGGCACCCGTTCCCACGAGGTCCCGGGGTTCATCCTGTCCGGGCGGCGCGTTCACGCAGATACTCGAGCACAGCCGCCTGCTCCCCCGCAAACTCGATCCGACTCTCCTTCTTTTCCCGCTGGAACACGTACATCGGGTCGTAATACTCACGCAGCAACCCTTCGATCCAGCCACGATGCAAGTCCACCGCACCGCTATCGGCCTGCTCGGCCAGGGCGACTTCCATGATTGCCATCAGGCGCCGATGACGGTCGCCCCCCAGGCGCTTGTGGATGTTGTTCAAACTCGCCAGCAACCGTTCGGAAAACCGCGCGAACCCTTCTTCGCCGTGCACGGCGACAAACTCGGCGCTCAGGTTGATGACGTAATCCCGCAGAATCCGCTCGACCCGCCGCTCCACACTGTCTTCCAGCCAGACCATCGGAACCTGTTGCATGCGCAGGTACAACGGCAACGGCAAGGCACAGCTGCCGACCATGCGGCTTTCATCTTCCACCACGAATTGCCCGAGACCGGCTGCGCGCTTCTTCAGCATATCCACGGCCAGGCGGTTCTCGAAATCGATGTTGGAAGGCTGCCCCGTGGCGCGTTTGCCGAAGCTGGAACCACGGTGGTTGGCGTGACCTTCCAGGTCCAGCCCGTTGCCCAGCTGGACCAGCACCTCGGTCTTGCCGGTGCCGGTCATGCCGCCCAGCAGGACGAAATCACACTGGGTAACCGCCTGCTCAACGGTGTCCAGCAGGAACGTGCGCATTGCCTTGTAGCCGCCGCCAACCCTGGGGTATTCGATGCCGGCTTCATCCTTGAGCCATTGCTGGACGATCTGGGAGCGCAGGCCGCCGCGAAAGCAGTACAGAACCCCGTCAGGGTGGGCCCGGGCGAAGTCGGCCCAGGCCTGGATGCGGTGCGCCTTGATTTCGCCGGACACCAATTGGTGCCCCAGGACGATGGCCGCTTGCTGACCCTGCTGCTTGTAGCAAGTACCGACCCGCTGCCGCTCGATGTCGGTCATCAGTGGCAGATTGACCACGCCGGGAAAGGCACCCTTGAGAAATTCCACGGGCGCGCGCGTGTCCATCATCGGTCGATCATTGAGGAAAATGTCGCGGTAATCGGTAATGTCGTTGCTCATCAAGACACCTCGACCGCGTTGGTCTGTCGCTCGACCAACTCGCCAATCGGCTCCAGCGCAAGGCCCAGTTCAGCAGCTACCGCAAGAAACTCGCTTTCGCCTTGTGCTGTCACGGCGATCAGCAAGCCGCCGCTGGTCTGCGGATCGCACAGCACGCGCTTGTGCAGTTCCTGGACGCGACCGACCTTGCTGGCGTAGCTGTCGTAGTTGCGCAGCGTACCGCCTGGCACACAGCCCAGCTCCAGGTAGTATTCGACGCCCGGCAGGCGCGGCACCGCCTCGTAGCGGATGCGGGCGGTCAACTGACTGCCGTCGGCCATTTCCACCAGATGCCCAAGCAGACCGAAACCGGTGACATCGGTCATGGCCGTCACGCCATCGAGTTTGCCGAAGCGGCTGCCGGGTCTGTTGAGGGTGCACATCCAGTCACGGGCCAGACCGACGTCGGCGGCGCGCAATTTGCCCTTCTTCTCCGCCGTGGTGAGGATGCCAATGCCCAGGGGCTTGGTCAGGTACAGGCGACACCCGGCAGTGGCGGTGTCGTTACGTTTCATGTGGCGCTTTTGTACCAGGCCGGTGACGGCCAGGCCGAATATCGGCTCAGGCGCATCGATCGAATGCCCGCCGGCCAAGGGGATACCGGCCTCGTCGCACACCGAACGCCCACCGCGAATCACTTCCCGTGCGATTTCCGGGGCCAGCACATTGACGGGCCAGCCGAGAATCGCAATGGCCATGAGCGGATCACCGCCCATGGCGTAGATGTCGCTGATGGCATTGGTGGCGGCGATGCGGCCGAAATCGAAGGGATCATCGACAATCGGCATGAAGAAGTCAGTGGTCGACACCACCCCGCGCTCTTCATCGATGGCATACACCGCTGCATCGTCCCGGGAGGCGTTGCCCACCCACAACTTCGGATCGAGGTTCTGCGCACCGCTGCCGGCCAGGATCACTTCCAGTACTTGCGGCGAAATCTTGCAACCACAACCGGCGCCGTGGCTGTACTGGGTCAGGCGAATGGGCTCGCTCATGGCATACCTCCTATCAGTCAAGATCAGCGATTCTAGCAGTAACGTCGACGGTCCAGTGCTCGTGCCGCAAGGGCCAGGAAAAAACTGGTACGGGATGTGCAAACGTTTGCGAGCCCCATCAAGGCCTTCTGACCGGGTCATTTTCTTTACATCCAGGAACACGGGCTTCGGCCCGCACGAACAAGGACTTTCCATGCATTTCATTTCCCGCCGTCACACCGTGCCCGGCGTATTTGCAGCCTCTTTGCTACTGACCGCCGTTACCGGACTACTCAGCCCTGCAACCCAAGCCGCACCCGCCGACGCATCTGCCCAGGGCGAAACCTTGAGCCCCGAAGCCACAGCGCCGAAAAAAGGCGCCTACCTGTCGGACTGGTACAACCAGAACCTGACGATCATCGGCAGCAAGGACATCAGTTTCGGCCCGCAACCGGTCGACGATGTGTACCTGGAATATGAGTATTTCGGCCGCAAGGGTCCGTTCGAACTGTACGGCTACGTCGACATTCCGAAGATTTTCGACATCGGCAACAGCCACGACAAAGGGGCATGGGACCACGGTTCACCGCTGTTCATGGAACACGAACCACGCATTTCCATCGACTACCTGGCAGGCCGCAGCCTGGCCATCGGGCCGTTCAAGGAATGGTATGTGGCGTTCGACTGGATCTACGACCATGGCAGCAACAGCGCCAATCGCGGCAACACCTTGTACAGCGGGCTGGGCACCGACATCGACACCCATTCCAGGGTCAACCTGTCGGCCAACTTCTATGGTCGCTATCAATGGGAAAACTACGGCGCCAGCAATGAATACTCCTGGGACGGCTACCGCGCCCAACTCAAATACATCGTGCCGATCAGCCGGTTCAGCAACGGTGCTTCCCTGACTTACATCGGCTTCACCAACTTCGATTTCGGTTCGGACCTGCACAAGGACAATCCGGCACGCACCGCCAACGCCACGGTTGCCACCAACGTGTTGCTGTACTCCTTCACCCACCTGCGCTTCACGCTGGTGGGCCGTTACTTCCACAACGGCGGCAACTGGGAGGATGGCAGTGAACTGAACTTCGGCGATGGCAACTTCCGCGCCCGCTCCGAGGGCTGGGGGTACTATGCCGGGGTAGGTTATCAATTCTGATCGAGGGCATTGGCGATGGAATTTTCGTGCATCGCGAGAATCACTTGAACATCAACCGAGTGCTCAACAGGAGACTGCCGATGTCCCTTTCCCCCGCCAATGCCGACAGCAGCCATCTTGATTACGGGCTCGACACGCTGTTCGGCCGGGAAACCAAAAGTGTCGACTGCCAGTTCGATGTCAAACGCCTCGATGACGGTGAGCCGCCATGGTTCGCGCTGCACATCCGCCCCCCGTTGCCTGATGATCTGGAGAAGGCCCAGATCGTGGTGTTCACTGCCGAGGGGCGGCGGATCAGCGGGATTGTCCGGCGTACCGAGCGCCTGGCCGATGACAGCCTGCAACTGGATGTCGAGCCTGACTGACACGCGGGGAAGCCTGCGCAGCACTGGAGTCCGGCGCGATGCCCGTGGGATGATCGGCCTCCGAACACGCCCACCACGCCGAGAGTTTCAATGTCATTGCTGATTAAACACACTGCTGCGCTGTTGCTGACAGCCGTTGCCGGTCTGGCTGTCGTGCCGGCCTATTCGGCCCCGGCTAAAACCACCGGAGAACTGCCGGCCCAGAAAGTATCGATGCTGGGTGGCAAATTTGTCTTTACCTTGCCCAAGGGCTTCACTGCGACAGCTCTGCCTGCCGGCGATGCCGCCCAGGGCACGGCGGGGGCGACCGGGACCATGTACAGCAACGCCACCAGCCGGACCGTGGTGATCACGGCCGAAAACACCATCGTCAATGGTGGGAAGGTCAAGGATGACGATGCTGCGTTTCTCGACACGACCATGGCCGGTTTTGCCGCCCAGCGAAGCAAAGCCTTGCCGGACGCCAAGATCCTCAGCGAAAAAAGCCTGACCCAGAAAGGCAGTGGCCTGGGCCTGCGTCAACTCGACACCAGCGCCACCCAGGGCGGCGGGCCGACCCTCGACACCACCTTGCTGGGAGCCTCCGGCACACGCGTAGCCGTGGTGCAGATCATCTCCCGGGCCAGCGACAAGAACGGTCATGAAGCGCTGGTGAAACAGATCGCCAACGGTAAGTGACGGCCTGGATGCGGGGGTGTGCCTGAGGGGACCGCGTTGCTTCATTCGCGAGCAAGCCCGCTCCCACAGGGGCTGCGGTGGGTTGGAGTCGTGTGAACAACCGGCACCCACTGTGGGAGCGAGCCTGCTCGCGATGGCGTCAGCCCATGCAACAACGCTTCAACCTGAAGCCGCTACGGATTGAGCCGCTCCAGCCAGGCCCGCAGGTCCTGTACTTCCAAGGCACTGATGGTATGCCCGACGCCCGGATAGGCATGGAATTCCGGCTCCAGGGCCAAGGTCTTCAGGAACGTGTCGGCTTCGGTGCCATCGTGATAGGGGATGATCGGGTCTGCCGTGCCGTGGCCGATGAACACCGCCAGCGACCGCCGCGATTCGTCGGGGGTCAGTTCGGCTTGCAGCACGGACAGAACCCGCCCGCCCATCGCCGCGATACCACCGACGGCATCGGGGTGTCGCAGGGCGACTTCGTAACTCATCATCGCACCCTGGCTGAAACCCACCAGATAGACCTGGCTGGCATCCGTCGGGTATTTGGCCCGGGCCTTTTCGATGAAATCCAGCAGCATCTGGCCGCTGGCCTTCAAGTCCGAGGTGTCACCGTCATAGGCACCCTCGCCCTTCTTCGCAAACCACTGGTAATGACCCGGTTCCATGGTCTTCGGCGCCCGCACCGAGAGGTAGTTGTAGTGCTTGGGCAGCTCGTCCCTGAGCTCGAACAGGTCCTGTTCGTTGCTGCCGGAACCATGCAGGAATATCACCAGCGGCCGGTCCCTGGCCTGCTCGTCGGCCTGGGCCAGATAACTGAGTGGCAAGTCCGTGTGCAGCGAGGGTTGCGCTTGCAACCCGGACGAGACCAGCAACAGGAACAGGGCGAACGCTTTGAACATTGATCTTCCTCCATCATTCGATAGCCCATGGCAAGGGCCGTACGGTGAGGTAGACAGCACTTTTCAGTCGTTGGTCAATTTCCCGGTGCGTATCGGCTCACGCCCCGCCACTTTCGCCTGCCAGATCCCGGGCTGGGTATAACGCCCACGGTCCAGGGCGAACAGCACGCCGCTGGTGCCGGCCCGTACCGTGGCCACCCGATCATCCAACGGGTCGACCACCTCGAACAACGGATCGCCCCGCTCCACCCATTCACCCGCCTCGCGCAGGAAACTCACCACGCCATGGTGCGGCGCGAACAGGTACTCGGTGCCCTCGAACGGAAAGCCTTCACAGCATTGGGCGGGCACGGACGGCCAGTCGCCGCCGATGAAGCCCTGCTCGGCCAGAAATCCGAGAATGGCCTCGCAATTGGCCTGGGCCTGATCCACCCGAGTGTCGCCCATGCTCCCCAGTTCCAGGGTGGTCGCCAGGTTGGCCGGCGGGATCGCCGCCTCGGGAAAGGCCCTCGCCAGGCGCAGCCAGGGGGTGGAGCAGGATTCGTCGAACGAACTTCCGCCGGAGTCCTCGCACAGCAACGCCACGCCGGCTTTCAACCGTGCAGCCAGGGAACGCCACTGCGGCCACTGTTGCGGCAAGGCGTACAGATGAATCGCCGCCTCGAAATCGCAGTGCAGGTCGAGGGTGATATCGGCATCGCAGGCATGGCGCAGCAGGAGGCGATGCAGGGCTTCGAGCTGTGATGGGGGCGCGGGCAACTCGTCCAGCACCTGGAGCATGGTCTGGCGGATCAAGGTGATATTGGCCGCCGGATCGTCTCCCAGCCGTTGGCCGACACGTTGCGCCACCGGGGCACTGAGCTCCACGAAGGAACGGTTGAAGTTCTTGCCGCTGCCCAACTCGAAACGCCCCATGTGGGCGCTTTGCAGGTGCTGATCCAGGCCGATGGGGTTGGCCACCGGCACCAGCTCGATCACGCCCTTGAGCAAGCCCTGGGCCTCGAGCGCGTTGAGCCGTTGCTTCAGTTCCCAAGCCGTGCGCATGCCGGGCAACTCATCGGCGTGCAGGCTGGCCTGGATGTAGACCTTGCGTGGGCCATGGCCATAACGAAACACACTGAGCCGACGTTCGGTGCCGAGGTGGCTCCATGGCAGGGTATGGTCGATGCGTTGCATGAAATCTCCAGATACGAAAGCGTTCATCGCGCAGGGTAAAACAATCGCCCATGAAAAAGGTGGCCGACCGCGTCAACGGTGGGCCACCTTGGTTTCAACGATCAATGCCCGTAGATGTCGAAGGCGAAGTACTTGTCCTGCACTTTCTTGTACGTGCCGTTGGCACGGATTTCGGTGATGGCGGCGTTGAATTTCTCGGCCAGGGCCTGATCACCCTTGCGCACGGCAATGCCGGCACCGCCGCCGAAGTACTTCGGATCGTCGTAGGTTGGGCCCACGAACGCGAAGCCTTTGCCAGCGTCGGTTTTCAGGAAGCCATCGTCGAGGTTGACCGAATCGGCCAGCATGGCATCGAGACGGCCGGCGACCATGTCCAGGTTGGCTTCCTGCTGGGAGCTGTAGCGCACCAGGTTGATGCCCGCCGGTACCAGCACTTCGGTAGCGAAACGATCATGGGTGCTGGCCCGCAGCACACCGACCTTCTTGCCCTTGAGTTCGGTCAATGGGTCCTTGATCCCGGAACCTTCCTTCATCACGAAGCGTGCCGGGGTATGGTAGTACTTGATGGTGAAATCGACGTTTTTCTTGCGGTCGTCGGTGATGGTCATGGACGACAGGATCGCGTCGATTTTCTTCACCTTCAACGCCGGGATCAGGCCATCGAACTCCTGCTCGACCCAGACGCACTTGACCTTCATCTGCTCACACAACGCATCACCGATATCGACATCGAAACCGGCCAGTTTGCCGTCAGGGGTCTTCATCGAGAAAGGTGGGTAACCGGCTTCGATCCCGAGGCGGATCGGCTGGGCGTCAGCGGCCATGGCCGACAAGGACAACACGGACAGTGCCAGGGCACCGAACATTGCTAGCTTCTTCATTTTTACTCCTGAGTGCGCAGGTTTTTTATTGACAGATCGTAGGCAGCGTTCGGTTGGCAAAAACCGAAGTGGCCGGGAGTCTAGAGGGGCACTCAGAGGCGGAATTGTGTTGAGGCGACAAATAATTATAAAAATAACCAGGCGTGTCCGATGTCCTTGAAGTTTGCGAAAAACCTGACAGGACAAACTGCTGTGGCGAGGAAGCAAGCTCCCTTGCCACAGGGATCGCTGCAAAAACTCAGCAGTCGCAGCTGACCGCCGTGTCCGCCACGCGCTCCACCAGGCCGGTCAGGCGAAAGCCCTCATCGAGCCAGCCCATGACGCCACCGATCATTTCCTTGACCGGATAGCCCAGGGTCGCCAGGCGCACTGCCGCCTTGTTCGCGCCGTTGCAGTGCGGCCCCGCGCAATAAACCACGAACAGCGTGGTTTTTGGATAAGCGGCTAACGCCTGGGCGGTGAGCGAGCGTGACGGGATATTGATCGCGCCTGGCACATGACCGCGTTCATAGGCCAGGGGCCCACGGACATCCACCAATACAAAATCGACCTCGCCGGCCTGTTGGCTGGCATGAACGTCGGAACAATCTGTTTCGAACGTCAGCCGACTACTGAAATGCTGTAAGGCAATGTCGGACGGAGCAGCAGGCACTTCGCTAACCGGGCTGGGCATTGTGGGTACTCCAAGGGGGATGAGGGCGTAAGGAGACTTTATCCGCCCTATGCTAACCGCTAAAGTGGCGCAGAAGACACTCAGTGGGAATTTTCCGCCAAATGCAGCTCTCCCCCGGCCTCGTCGCCATCATCGCCTATGACGGCTTGTGCACGTTCGAATTCGGCGTTGCCGTCGAGATTTTCGGACTGGCCCGTCCCGAGTTCGATTTCCCGTGGTATGAACACCGGATTGTCGCCGTCGATGACGGCCCATTGCGCGCCATGGGCGGCTTCCAGGTGCTGGCCGACGGTGGCATGGAGCTGCTGGATACGGCCCGGACCATCGTGATACCCGGCTGGCGCAGCCGCAGCGAGCCCCCCTCCGAAGACTTGCTGGCAGCACTGCGCAACGCCCATGCCCGGGGCGCGCGCCTGCTGTCGATCTGCTCCGGGGCATTCGTGCTGGCGGCCGCCGGGCTGCTGGACGGGCTGGGGGCCACGACCCACTGGCGCTACACCGATGAACTGGCCGAAAGCTTTCCGGCCATCCTGGTCGATCCGGACGTGCTGTACGTGGATTCAGGCCAGGTCATCACCTCAGCCGGCAGCGCAGCCGGCATCGATGCCTGCCTGCATCTGGTGGCGCGGGATTTCGGCGCCCAGGTTGCCAACACCGTGGCGCGCCGACTGGTGATGCCGACGCAACGCACCGGCGGCCAGGCGCAGTTCATTCCATCACCCGTCAGCCGCACCCCGCGTAGCGATCTGTCCGGCGTCATGCAGTGGGCCCGTGAACACCTGCACGAGCCCCTCGGCGTGCGCGAGCTCGCCAGCCAGGCGGCCATGAGCGAACGGACGTTCCTGCGCCGTTTTACCCAGGCCTGCGGCCTGTCGCCCAAGGCCTGGCTGCAGCATGAACGCCTGGCGCGCGCCCGGGAGTTGCTGGAAAGCACCCAGGACAACACCGACAACATTGCCCAGCTGTGCGGCTACCGCTCGGTGGAAAGCTTTCGCGTGGCGTTCCGCAGCGTGGTGGGGCTGGCGCCATCGGCGTATCGGGAGCGGTTTGGGCGGGGGTGAATGTACAGAGTTGTCTCAGGACACGCCCCCTGTGGCAAAAGCGCTTGCTTGTGGCGAGGGAGCTTGCTCCCGCTGGGGCGCGCAGCGCCCCTAAGCCCCTGTAGGCCAAGAGGGCTGCTGCGCAGCCCAACGGGAGCAAGCTCCCTCGCCACAGCAAGCTCCCTCGCCACAGGCTTGATTCGCAACCCTCAAGGCTTACGCAACAAATAAGTATCCATGATCCATCCATTCGCCTGCCGCGCCGCCTTGCGGGTGCGCTCGATGTCATCGGCCACATCCCCCAACCGCCCGGCGATGAGCAACTCATCCGGCGTCCCGACGTAGGCGCCCCAGTAAATATGCGTATCGGGATCGCCCACCTGGCGGTACGCATCCTCGGCGTCGAGCATCACCACCACGCTCGCCGCGTCCCCCACCTGGCCCGCCGCCAACCGCCGCCCGGTGGTGATCTCCAACGCGCCGCCAATGCTGTTCAACGACACTTTGTGCTGCGCCGCGAGGGCCTGGACGCTGGTGATGCCCGGGATCACCTCGAACTCGAAGACGCAGCGTCCCGTCTCGAGAAGGGTCTGCAGGATGCGGACAGTGCTGTCGTACAACGACGGATCACCCCATACCAGAAAACCGCCGCACTGCCCGTCAGACAGTTCTTCATCGATCAACCTTGCGAACGTCGCCTGCTTTGCGCGGTTCAGATCTTCGACGCTGCCGGTGTAGTCGGGGTCCTCGCGTTGACGCTCAGGACTACAGGCTTCGACAAAACGATATGGGCGATCAACGATGTAGCGTGCACAGATGTCGCGCCGCAGGTCCAGCAGCGCGTGCTTGGCGGGCCCCTTGTCCATGAGAAAGAACACGTCTACCCGATTCAGGGCTTTTACCGCCTGCATCGTCAGGTAATCCGGATCGCCGGCGCCGATGCCGATGACTGAAAGCTTCTTCATGCCTGTGACTCCTGGGCACGCAAACGCCACACCCCGTTGAAACGCAACTCAAGGGCGGACAGCGGTTCGATGTCGATCCGGCTGAAGCTGGTTGTCGGGCATTGCAACACGTTTACCAAGGCCGCCCGGATCACGAACGGATGAGTGACGGCCAGCAGGTGCCCCGGTTCACTTTCCAGGCTTGCCAGCCAGTCCCCGACACGACGGCACAGTCGGTCGAGGGACTCGCCGCCATGGGGAGTCGCATGGGGATCATCGAGCCAGGCTTGCAGATGTTCCGGCTCGGCCTGGAGCAACTCGTCGATGGACAACCCGCGCCACCGTCCCAGATCACAATCGGCCAGGGCCTGGACCACCCGGAACTCGTCGCCGAACAATGCGGCGGTCTGGCGGGTTCGCAACTCAGGCCCGCACAAGACATGTCGAACGTTCCGATACCCGTGGCCGGCCTCCGGACGCCTGGCCAACCAGTCAGCATCCAGTGATTCGTCCAGCGCGAAACGCGCCTGCTTCTGGGCGACGGTTCGGGCATGGCTGATCAAGGTCAGACGAGTGGATTGCACGCGGACGCTCACACTGGCGGAGGGCGGATACTGGGATCGTTGGTGTACGGCATCTTATATAGGAAATCCAATATCCGAGACAAAAAGTCGTTATGTCTGACACGGAAAAAGGCATTGGCTGACATACCCCGCCATCCTTTCCAAAGCCCCGACCTACAGGACTTTCGCACCAATTCTGGGCATTTTAAACGAAACGTAAAAACCACTGGACATGTAGCACTGGCTACATAAATACTGTTTTTAGGAGTTATGAAAGAAATTCAACACCCATCCAGCAAGGAGCACGGATGCCGCCTCTCAGAGAGCTTATTACCGACCCCGGTCTGATCTTGACGCCGTCGGAACGCAAGGTCGTACGCGCTCTGCTCGATCACTATCCGCGCAACGGCCTGGGCCCGATGTCGCGCTTGGCCGAACACGCTGGCGTGAGCGACCCGACCATCGTGCGGCTGGTAAAAAAACTTGGATTCGGTGGCTATTCCGAGTTCCAGGATGCACTGCTGGTCGACATGGACCACCGCCTGCGCTCTCCCCGCACGATGTTGCAGCCTCGGATCAAATTGCAGCAAGGCGACACCTGGAGCCAGTACCTGGTGGCCAGCCAGCGCAGCATCCTGGAAACCCAGGTTCTGACCCAGCCCGAAGACGTGCGCATTCTCGTGCAGTGGCTGCTCGACACCCGGCATCAGGTGCATTGCTTCGGCGGACGCTTCAGCAGCTTCCTGGCCCATTACCTGCTCAATCACCTGCGCCTGCTGCGGGCCGGCTGTTTTGCCCTGGAAGACAACGCCCAACTGCCCGACCGACTGTTCGATGTGCAACGCCAGGACGTAGTGTTGATCTTCGATTATCGTCGCTACCAGGCCCAGGCCCTTCGTGTCGCCAGTGCGGCCAAGGAACGCCATGCCCGGGTCGTGTTGTTCAGCGACATCTATGCCTCGCCCTTGCGCGAACTGGCCGATCTGATTATCAGCGCGCCGGTGGAGTCAGTCTCGGCCTTCGATAGCCTGGTACCGGCGTTGGCCCAGGTCGAAGCATTGATCGCCTGCCTGACGCTGCAATGTCCTGGCCTGGCCGAACGCCTGGACGGTATCGACGGCTTGCGCACTGAATTCGACACGCACCTGTTGGAGGAAAAATAAGGATGTTCTCGCTCCCTCACCGCTCCCCCCGGGACCTGCCGTTCACCCGCGACCACACCGCATTGCTGCTGGTGGACATGCAACGCGCCTGGCTGGAGCCGCAGTTCGATGCTCACCTGGACACACCCGAAGCCGACTATTTCATCCGCCGCGCCCGCCAACGTGTGATTCCCAACCAGCAACGCCTGCTCGACGGAGTGCGTGTGGCCCGGCAAAACGTGCTGCACACCCACATCGAAAGCCTCACCGCCGATGGCCGCGACCGTTCCCTGGACCACAAACTGTCGGACATGCACCTGCCCAAGGGCAGCCCGCAGGCGCAGATCATCGCCGAGCTGATGCCTATGGAAAACGAGATCGTGCTGCCCAAGACTTCCTCGGGGGTCTTCAACTCCACCAATATCGACTACGTGCTGCGCAACCTGCAGGTCCGGCACCTGATCGTCGCCGGGATCGTCACTGACCAGTGCGTCGATATGGCCGTGCGCGACGCCGCCGACCGCGGTTATCTGGTCACGCTGGTGGAGGACGCCTGTGCCACGTACACCGAACAGCGTCACCTGGCCTGCCTGAATGCCATCAAGGGCTATTGCTGGATCACCGACACCGACACCGTGCTCGGTCGCTTGCAGGAGATGCAGCCATGAGCCGTCTCGAAACCGCAACGCTTGCACCGCTGCCCGTCACCACGCTGGTGAGCACCGACCTGATCGGCGTGACCCGCGGGCGCTCGTTTCCCAGCGATGAATTGCCCCATTACGTCACTGCCGGCTGTGGCTGGGTGCCGGCCAACAGCGCGTTGACACCCCAGGACATCATCGCGTCGACCAATCCCTGGGGGGCGTATGGCGACCTGCGGCTGGTGCCGGACCTGTCCAGTCGGGTCACCATCAGCAACGGTCCCGACCCCGAGGCACCGGCGCTGGACTTCATCCATTGTGACGTGCGCGAGACCGACGGCCGGCCCTGGGGCGCTTGCCCACGCACGCTGCTGCATGACGAAGTGGAACGCTATCGCACCGAGCTGGGCTTGCAGGTCTTCGCCGCGTTCGAGCATGAGTTCAATCTCAAATCCCCCCTGCCCCAACCCGATCGCCTGGCCTTCAGCCTCCAGGCCCAGCGCCAGCAGGCCGGTTTCGCCGGCTGGCTGCTCAGTGCCCTGCGGGCCGGCGGCGTCGAACCGGAAATGTTCCTGCCCGAATACGGCAAGCAACAATATGAAATCACCTGCCGTCCGACCCTGGGCGTCGCCGCTGCCGATCGTGCGGTGAACGTGCGGGAGATCACCCGCGAGATCGCCCGACAGATGGGCCTGGAGGCAAGCTTCGCTGCCAAGACGTCGGCAGATGCGGTGTGCAACGGCGTCCACCTGCACCTGAGCCTGCAAGACCTGGACGGCGATCCCGTGCTCCACGACAGCGCGAGCAGCAACGGCCTGTCCAGCCTCGGTCGACACTGGGCCGCCGGTGTATTGCAGCATCTGCCGGCCCTGTGTGCATTGACCGCGCCGACGCCGGTCTCCTACGAACGCCTGCAACCCCATCACTGGAGCGCATCCTACGCCTGTCTGGGACAGCGCAACCGCGAAGCCGCGCTGCGCATCTGCCCGACCGTGAGCCTGGGGGGGAAACCGCTGGCGAACCAGTACAACCTGGAATTCCGTGCCATGGACGCCACCGCGTCACCGCACCTGGCGATGGCCGCCTTGCTGATCGCCGGACGACTGGGCATCGAACAACGGCTGGCGCTCAATGCTGTCACCGATGAAATACCCGACGACCTGAATGAGGAGGAACGCCGGACTCGTGGCATTATCGCCCTGCCGACCACCCTGGCCCAGGCCCTGGATTGCCTGCGTCACAGCGGGGCGCTGTTGGATACCCTGCCCGGCCCGCTGGTCGAAACCTACTTCGCCTTGAAGGCCCAGGAACTGGCCTTGACCCAGGCGCTGTCACCTGCCGAGCGATGTGAGCACTATGCGCGAATCTATTGAGTGCGCCGAGTCGGGGCTTTACACCGAGCCGCCCTACCGGCTGATCCGGGAGAACGCCGAGCACCCATTGATATTGGTGTGCGAGCACGCCAGCCGCTTCATTCCCGCTGCACTGAATGACCTGGGCCTGGACGAAACGGCGGCCCATGAACACATTGCCTGGGACATCGGTGCCTTGGCGCTGGCCGAGCGCCTGTCCGAGACGCTCGGTGCAACCTTGCTGTCGGCCAACTATTCACGCCTATTGATTGACTTGAATCGCCCGCTCCACGTGCCGGACAGCATCCCGCCCCAGAGCGAGATCTACCAGGTCCCGGGCAACCAGGCTCTGGACGAAACCACTCGGAAGTACCGCCAGCAACGCCTGTTCCACCCGTTCCATGACCGGTTGCGGTCGCTGATCGACCAGCGCCTGGCCGACAACCGACCGACGCGGGTGGTGGGCATCCACAGTTTCACCCCCGTGTTCTATGGCCAGCCGCGCGCTCTGGAAGCCGGCGTGCTGTTCGGCGAAGCCGTGGACTACGCCCAGCGCATCGTCGATGGGCTGGGCCGGCATTCGTTGCGGGTGGCAGGCAACCAGCCCTACCGGATCAACCCGTTGACCGACATGACGGTTCCGGTTCACGGCGATGCTCGCGGCCTGGATTCGGTGTTGATTGAAGTGCGCAACGACCTGCTGCGCAGTCCCGAGGCCGTGCGTACCTGGAGCGCCTACCTGGCGCCGCTGCTGTAACAGGGCAGCAACGAACGATAGAAAAACAAAATCAATGATTGGCTGAAATGGAGAACGGCTTGTGAGTATCGAGGCATTTGGCTACAAACAGGAATTGAAACGCAGCCTGTCGCTGACGGATCTGGTGGTGTACGGCATGATCTTCATGATCCCCATCGCACCGTTCGGCGTATATGGCTACGTGAACGCCGAAGCGCCGGGGATGGTGCCGCTGGCGTACATCATCGGCATGGTGGCGATGCTGTTCACCGCGCTGAGCTACGGCAGCATGGCCCGGGCCTTCCCGGTGGCCGGTTCCGTCTATTCCTACGCACAAAGAGGCCTCAACCCACACGTCGGGTTCATTGCCGGCTGGTTGATGTTGCTGGATTACCTGCTGATCCCGCCGCTGCTCTATGTCTACGCCGCCATGGCGCTGAATCACCTGTATCCGGACATTCCCAAGGTCGGCTTCATCCTGGCATTCCTGGTGAGCGCGACCTTCGTCAATCTGCGGGGCATCACCTTCACCGCGCGGATGAACATCATTTTCCTGCTGGCCCAACTGGTGGTGCTGGGGATTTTCCTGTTCTACGCCTGGAATGCCCTGCACGGCGGGGCCGGCAACGGCCAGATAACCCTGGCGCCGCTGTACAGCCCGGAACACTTCAACTTCGCCCTGCTGATGCAAGCCGTGTCGATCGCCGTGTTGTCGTTCCTCGGCTTCGATGCCATCTCCACCCTGGCCGAAGAAATCAAGGGTGACCCGGGACGCAGCATCGGCAAGGCAGCGCTGGTGACCCTGTTGGTCATGGGCGCGATTTTCGTGGTACAGACCTGGATCGCCACGGATCTGGCGGCGGGCATGGGCTTCAAGTCCGCCGACACCGCCTTCTATGAAATCGCCGAACTGGCGGCCGGCAGTTGGCTGGCCACCCTGACCGCTGTCGCCACGGCGCTGGCGTGGGGCGTGGCGGTGGCGATCACCTCTCAGGCCGCGGTGTCGCGCCTGTTGTTCGGCATGGCTCGGGACGGCAAGCTGCCCAAGGTACTGGCCAAGGTCCATCCGAAACACAACACGCCCTACATGAGCATCTATCTGGTGGCCGTGCTGTCACTGCTGATCTGCTACCTGTTCATCAATGCCGTGGACACCCTGACCTCCCTGGTCAACTTCGGTGCATTGAGCGGCTTCATGCTGTTGCACATCACCGTGATCAACCACTACTGGCGCCGCCAGCGGTCCGGGCAACTGATCCGTCACCTGATCTGCCCGCTGGTCGGCTTCGTTATCGTCGCGGCCATCATGTACAACATGGGCGTGGATGCGCAGAAGCTGGGCCTGGTCTGGATTGCAGCGGGCCTGGTCTATCTGTGCGCGCTCAACAAGTTCAGCAGTCACACCGCCCTGCCCGACCCGGCGGGTCATTGAAATTCGGAGCTGGCCGCAGGGATAGGCCAGCCGCCGCGGTAGTTGTAACCGTTACAACGCGTGGACATCGACAGTGATCGTCAAGCCCGGTGCAGCCACCGGGCCCCTGGAACAGGAGTGCAATCCATGCTGGCCTTACGTCCAGTTCAGTTAAGCGATCTGCAACAACTGCAGCAGCTGGCTCGTGACAGCCTGGTGGGGGTCACCTCGCTTCCAGACGATACCGAGTGCCTGCGGGAAAAAATTCTCGACTCGCGCGCTTCGTTCGAGGCCGATGTGCAAGGCCCGGGTGGGGAAAATTATTTTTTCGTGTTGCAAGACCTGGTGTCCGGGCGCCTGGTGGGCTGTTCGGAGATTCTCGCCAGCACCGGCTGCAACGAACCGTTCTACAGCCTGCGCAACCGACCGTTTTCCAGCGCCTCCCGGGAACTGAACATCCGCCACGGCGTGCCAGCACTGTCGCTGTGCCAGGACCTCAATGGCCAGACCCTGCTGCGCGGTTTTCACATCGACGCCGAACGGGTGCGCACGCCGGAGTCGGAGCTGCTGTCCCGGGCCCGGTTGATGTTCATCGCCGCTCACCCGCAACGCTTCGCCGATTCGGTCATCACGGAAATCGTCGGTTTCAGCAGCGAAGACGGCCAATCACCGTTCTGGGACGCCATCGGCCAGCATTTTTTCGACCTGCCCTATGCCGAAGCCGAGCGCTTGTGCGGCCTGCAGAGCCGTACTTTTCTTGCCGAGCTGATGCCCCAGTACCCCATTTATGTCCCCATGTTGCCGCCTGCGGCCCAGGCCTGCATCGGCCAGGTGCACCCTGACGGTCAGGAAGCCTTCGACATCCTGGCGCGCGAGGGTTTCGAAACCAACAGCTACGTGGACCTCTTCGATGGCGGACCGACACTGTACGCCCGCATCGCGAATATCCGCTCCATCGCCGAAAGTCGTATGGTTTCCGCCCGGCAGAGCCCGCAGATTGACGCCCGGGGTCGCTATCTGGTGAGCAACGACAGCCTTGGCAACTACCGGGCGATCGTGGCCGAGCTGGATGTCGGCTCCGCAGGGACCGTAACCCTGACACCCGGGATGCTCGCAGCGCTGGATATCACTGATGGGCAGCAGATCCGGGTGGTTGCCTTATGAACATCACGCAACGCCGTGTCCCAGGCCGACACGATGAAGGAGCTGCATCATGATTGTCCGCCCGGTCGCCATCACCGACCTGCCTTCATTGCTGGACCTCGCCCGCTGCGCAGGCCCGGGATTCACCAGCCTGCCGGCCAATGAAGAGCGCCTGGCCCATCGCATACGCTGGGCCCAGCGCACCTTTGCCGGACAAGTCGAGCGGGCCGACGCCGACTACCTGTTCGTACTCGAGGACGATGACCGGCAAGTGGTCGGTATCAGCGCCTTGACCGGCGCGGTCGGTCTGCGTGAGCCGTGGTACAACTATCGGGTCGGGGTCACTGTCAATTCGGCGCCGGAGCTGGGCATCCAGCGGCAGATTCCTACCCTGTTCCTCAACAACGAAATGACCGGGCAATCGGAAATCTGCTCGTTGTTCCTGCACCCCGCCCAGCGCCGTGGTCATAACGGGCGGCTGCTGTCCCTGGCACGCCTGTTGTTCGTTGCGGAGTTCTCCCAACTGTTCGGTGAAAAACTGATCGCCGAGTTGCGCGGCCATGCCGACGAGCACGGTTGCTCGCCGTTCTGGGACAGCCTGGGACGACACTTTTTTCAGAAAGACTTCAGCTACGCCGATCAGTTATCCGGCATGGGCAATAAATCGTTCATTGCCGAATTGATGCCGCGCCAGCCGTTGTACACCTGCCTGCTCACCCAACAGGCCCAGGCCGTGATCGGCAAGGCCCACCCGAATACCGAACCGGCCTTGAAGATTCTCGGCGCCGAGGGTTTCCGCCATAAGGGTTACATCGATATTTTCGACGGCGGCCCGGTGATCGAAGCGCCGGTCTCGAATATCCGCAGCATCCGCGACAGCCAGTCACTGGTCCTGGCCGTCGGTTCGCCGGACGAACGGGCGCCCGTCTGGTTGATTCACAACCGGCGCCTGGAAAACTGCCGCGTCACCAGCGCCCGAGGCCATCAGAACGGTCACAGCCTGGTTGTCGACCGTCTCACCGCCAAACGCCTGCAAGTGCAGCCAGGTGACACCGTGCGCGCCGTGCCACTGCTCGGGCAGGGGCGACAGGCTGTGGCGGCTTAGCCTAAATACAATAAGCCACCTGTGGTCGCTGGATCACTGGCGACCAGTCGGCAGGGTTCCCTACCCTGCTTCTGGCAACTCGCCAAAAAAGAATTAGTTCATTCGTAATACTTGCCGACAATTCCTTAGTTGCCGCTCCCCCACACAAAACTCATACTTTCGCGCATCGACCCACTGCTGCGAAAATGCTCATGATCACAAATCTAATTACCAGAAACTTTTCGCCAGAGCATATAGCGAAAAAAATAAAAACATTAGACATGACCGCGCAAGTCAACCAACTGATTAGCCAACTGAACAGCCAACCGTCGTTTGCCAAGGCACAGTCCCGGCGTGCGGCCATCATGAACATTTCCAATCCGCACACGGGAACCCTCCTATTGCATTGCACCAGCATCGGCAATATCAGCATCAGGACCCCCACCCCAAACACCGCTCTTTCGCCCCTCTACTCGGTCCCCGGGCAAAGCATTTTATTTGCGCTCGATCAACCGTTCGAGGTGCAACTTTATGTGCGCCATGACCAGCAACTTGAACCACTCGACAGCGTTATCATTGACCAGCAAAACCCGCTTATCATTGACGGCAACCGAACACTATTCGATTACGCTGCCACAGAACGGGAAGTTGCCCGTTTGACGGGGCGAATCAACTTGCTGGACAGAAGTTCGGATATCAGCGTATTTGATCGCCTTTCACTGCGTAAAATAGCCTGGTTGCCTCACGACGAAAGCGCCGCCCGGTTTCTGGTGAGCCTGGAATTGCTCGAAACCCTCCGCGATCCCGGAGGGGCGAAGGTTGCCGAAGAACTGCTTTATCACTACCACCCGGCCGTAGCGTGGAAAGCCTTTCAGCTGCTTTATCAGGCCGCCCCGCACAAGGCATTGAACTATGTCCCGCTGTTAAAGAAACTCAAGAGCCCGCGCCTGGATAGTTTGCTTTCTCCCTTGGAGAAGGCCGCATGAACCTGGAAACATTTATCGCACGCTTAAATACCTATGATTTGCAGCGCGACAAGAACTGCATCATTGACGACCTGCGTCAGTTGGCTTCAAACCGGTTCTTATTAAGCGAGCACCTCTATACCTCGATCCAGAGAGATGGCTTCAGTGTTCGCGACAGCCTCTACAATGCCTACGCATTTGTACTGCACAGCAATGACCTGTTCACCCTTCGCCTGGGATTCTGGTCGCCGGTCAACCTGCAGGATGAACATGAAACCTTTATCTATGACCTGAACCACAGCCATGACTTTGAAATGTATGTTGTCGGCTACAGTGGCGATGGCTACACGACAATCATCCGCGAAATACTGGACGACCTGCCATTGCAAGCAGGCAAGACTCCCCGACTGGGGGAACAGCGCAGCGTCAAACTTTCGCCCGGCGAAGTTTTATATATGCCCGCCTTGAAGGAAATCCATAAACAGATCGCCCCCCAATCCATGTCCGCATCATTGAGTCTACTTATTCACCCGGAACACTCGATCCGCGCTGACGAAGCCTGGTGTTTTGACGAGCACTACACGCCGCTTTACCCCGGCATCGCTGCGCAAGAGACAGCTCTGTTTACACAGATGCTGTCATTGCTCCCCCCTGGACAGTCGTCCGCTGCCCAATAACCAAAGAAGGAAGAAACCGTGAATAATCCAATGAACAATTGGGATGAAACCCCCTTGTTGCGCGCCGCAGTCAATGTGGTCGATACCGCCATGCAGCTCAGCAGCGAGATCCAATGCACCATTCCGGGCTTCCCGACGCGCTTCAACGTTGGGAACATCCATGAGATCAAGCAGATCTGGAGCGTGCCAATCCAGGACTGAATAGCCCTCGGATGATCTCCTGCCGGGCCGCAGACCTCTCAGGTCTGCGGCCTTTTTCGATGCGCGGCAAACATGGCCCATGCGCATTCGTCATCATCTTTACGCTTGCCACGTGATAGCCTTTGGTTCTTTCGGCGTTGACATTTTTGCTCAAGCCCTTCCATTCCATTGGTGGAACTTATATGTCCAGGCTTTCCCATCAAGATTTGCGTCGTAACTTCCGCCAACTCCTGGCTTCCCAGACCTGCTACCACACCGCATCGGTGTTTGACCCGATGTCGGCGCGCATTGCCGCCGACCTGGGCTTTGAAGTGGGAATCCTGGGCGGCTCGGTTGCGTCGTTGCAAGTATTGGGTGCTCCGGACTTTGCGTTGATCACCCTCAGCGAGTTCGCCGAACAGGCCACCCGCATCGGCCGCGTGGCCCAACTGCCGGTGATTGCCGATGCCGATCATGGCTATGGCAACGCCCTGAACGTGATGCGCACCATCATCGAACTCGAACGCGCCGGCGTGGCAGCCCTGACCATCGAAGACACCCTGCTGCCGGCCCAGTTCGGCCGCAAATCCACCGACCTGATCGGCGTGGCGGAAGGTGTCGGCAAGATCCGCGCGGCGCTGGAAGCCCGGGTCGATCCGGAAATGGCAATCATCGCCCGTACCAATGCCGGGATCCTGCCGGTCCAGGAAATCATCAGCCGTACCCAGCAATACGAACGTGCCGGCGCGGACGGGATTTGCATGGTGGGCGTGCAGGACTTCGAGCACCTGGAGAAGATCAGCGAAAACCTGACGGTGCCCTTGATGCTCGTCACCTATGGCAATCCGCTGCTGCGCGACGACAAACGCCTGGCCGAGCTGGGCGTGCGGGTGACCATCGACGGTCACGGCGCCTACTTCGCCGCGATCAAGGCCACCTACGACAGCCTGCGCGAACAACGGCAGATCTTCACCCAGGCCTCGGACCTCAGCGCCACCGAACTGACCCACACCTACACCCAGCCCGAGGAATACATCCGTTGGGCCGAGGAGTACATGAGCGTCAAGGAATAACTGCGAAATGGGTGTTCACCACAGATCCCCTGTGGGAGCCGAGCTTGCTCGCGATGGCGGTGGGTCAGCCGATTGAAAGAGTGGCTGTGATACCGTCATCGCGAGCAAGCTCGGCTCCCACAGGGGCTTGTGATGAATGCCGAGCCCTCAGCGCTCGCTGCGCAACATTTCCTTGGGCACGTACTTGCCGATTTCGAACTTGCCGATAGCGGCGCGGTGCACTTCATCCGGGCCGTCGGCCAGGCGCAGGGTGCGCTGCATGGCGTACATGTAGGCCAGCGGGAAGTCGTTGGACACCCCCGCACCACCGTGGATCTGGATCGCACGGTCGATGACCTTCAGGGCCACATTCGGCGCGACCACCTTGATCTGGGCGATTTCACTTTTCGCGACCTTGTTGCCAACGGTGTCCATCATATAAGCCGCTTTCAGGGTCAGCAGGCGGGCCATGTCGATTTCCATCCGTGAGTCGGCGATCTTGTCGACGTTGCCACCCAGGCGCGCCAGCGGTTTACCGAAAGCGCTGCGACTGACGGCACGCTTGCACATCAACTCCAGTGCCCGCTCGGCCATGCCGATGGAACGCATGCAATGATGGATACGGCCCGGGCCGAGGCGGCCCTGGGCAATTTCAAAGCCGCGGCCTTCACCCAACAAGACGTTTTCGTACGGTACCCGCACGTTATCGAACAACACTTCGGCGTGACCATGGGGCGCATCGTCATAACCGAATACCGGCAGCGGCCGCACGATCTTGACCCCGGGGGTGTCCACCGGCACCAGGATCATCGAATGCTGGGCATGGCGCGGCGCATCGGGGTTGCTCAGCCCCATGAAGATCAGGATCTTGCAACGCGGGTCACAGGCCCCCGAGGTCCACCATTTCTTGCCGTTGATCACCCATTGGTCACCCTCGCGCTCGGCGCGGGCGGCCATGTTGGTGGCGTCCGAGGACGCCACATCCGGTTCGGTCATGGCGAAGGCCGAGCGGATCTCGCCCCGCAGCAGCGGTTCCAACCAGCGCTGCTTCTGTTCTTCATTGGCGTAACGCACCAGTACTTCCATGTTGCCGGTGTCCGGCGCCGAGCAGTTGAACGGCTCCGGCCCCAACAACGATCGGCCCATGATCTCTGCCAGCGGCGCGTACTCCAGATTGGTCAGGCCAGCCCCCAGCTCGGACTCGGGCAGGAAAAGATTCCACAGGCCTTCGGCCCTGGCCTTGGCCTTGAGTTCTTCCATGATGGCTGTGGGCTGCCAGCGATCACCTTCGGCCACTTGCCGCTCGAACACCGCTTCGGCCGGATAGACGTAGGCATCCATGAACGCCGTGACGCGTTCACGCAATTCCTGAACCTTGGGGGAATAGGCAAAATCCATGGGCAGCACCTTCTGGGCAGAGGTTGATTTCAGATCATGAAATCGATGCTAGTTCAGCTACGAAAATTTACCTAACCTATTCTCGGCGTGTATTAACATTCATCACCGATATATGGTTCACTGATTCCATCGCCATCCGACACCTCACGACACGCCCGAGAAACCGTCTAAAAACAAGAGTGCAGCGCCATGAATCTGAGCAAGGTCGACCTCAATCTCTTCATCGTCTTCGATGCGATCTACACCGAAGCCAACCTGACCCGCGCCGGGCAGATCGTCGGTATCACTCAGCCGGCCGTATCCAACGCCCTGGCGCGCCTGCGGGAGACCTTCAACGACCCGCTGTTCGTGCGCACCGCCCAGGGCATGGTGCCCACGCCCATGGCCCAGAACATCATCGGCCCGGTCCGCAATGCACTGTCGCTGCTGCGGGTGTCGGTGCAGGAGAGCCGGATTTTCAACCCGCTGCAGGCCGTCAAGACCTACCGCATCAGCATGACCGACCTCACCGAAGGCGTGATCCTGCCACCGCTGTTCCAGCGCCTGCGGCGCCTGGCGCCGACCGTGGCCATCGAGAGTTTCCTGTCCAAGCGCCGTGAAACCACCAAGGAACTGGCCGCCGGCCGGCTCGATTTTGCCGTCGATGCCCCGCTCAATACCGACCCGCAGGTACGCCACGTCAAACTGATGGAAGACCGTTACGTATGCGCCATGCGCAAGGGCCATCCCTTGGCGGGCAAGGAAAAAATCAGCCTCGATGACTATCTCGCCCAGACCCATGTGCATATCTCCAGCCGTCGCAATGGGCTGGGCTATGTCGACCTGGCCCTGGGCAAGATGGGTATCCAGCGCAAGATCGCCCTGCGCTCCCAGCATTACTTGATGGCCTCCCAGGTGTTGCAGCAGACCGACATGGTCATGACAGTCCCGGAGCGTTTCTCCCGTCGTCACGACCTGCACGCCTTCCAATTGCCAGTCAACGATGTGCCGCCGGTGGAAACCCATCTCTACTGGCACGAAAGCACCGATCAGGACCCAGCCAACCGCTGGATGCGCGAACAGATGATCGAGTTGTGCCAGCAGGTGACGGCCCATGAGAAAAAACTTGAGAACGCGTAGGGGCTCGCTCCCACCGGTTTCATTGCTTGACGTGAACGTCAACCTGACATTAGCTTAGCGCCAGCCCCTATCGTTTCGAGCGCGTCCATGAGCAGTCAGACCTATAGCATCTCCGACCTCGCCCGGGAACTGGACATTACCACCCGGGCCATCCGTTTTTATGAAGAGCAAGGCCTGCTGAGTCCGGAACGACGGGGTCAGGAGCGCATCTATTCCCCGCGGGACAAGGTCAGCCTGAAGTTGATCCTGCGGGGCAAGCGCATCGGTTTTTCCCTGGCCGAGTGCCGCGAGCTGATCGAGCTCTACGACCCTTCCAGCGGTAACCAGAAACAACTGCACAGCATGCTGGCGAAAATCACCGAGCGCCGGGAGCAACTCGAACAGCAACTGCTGGACATCGAACAGATGAAGCTGGAGCTCGACACCGCCGAAGAACGCTGTATCCAGGCATTGGAGCAGACGCTCAAGGGGCAGGACGCTGTTTAGCTGTCATACCCACTGTGGGAGCGAGCCTGCTCGCGATAGCGGTGTAACCGCCAACATCAACGTTGCCTGACATAGCGCTATCGCGAGCAGGCTCGCTCCCACATTGGATCGCCGTAGCCTCGACATATTGGCAACCCATTAAAGGTCAAACCCATGTCCCTTCCCTCCTTTGTACGCTTGATCGAAGTCGGCCCCCGCGACGGCCTGCAGAATGAAGCGCAACCCATCAGCGTCGCCGACAAGGTGCGCCTGGTGGATGCACTGAGTGCCGCCGGCCTGGGTTACATCGAAGTCGGCAGCTTCGTCTCGCCCAAGTGGGTCCCGCAGATGGCCGGTTCCGCCGAGGTATTTGCACAGATCCAGCGCAAACCCGGTGTCACCTATGGGGCCCTGGCACCGAACCTGAGAGGGTTTGAGGACGCGCTGGCGGCCGGGGTGAAGGAAGTGGCGGTGTTCGCCGCCGCGTCCGAAGCGTTCTCCCAGCGCAATATCAACTGTTCCATCAAGGACAGCCTGGAGCGCTTCGCGCCGATCATGGAGGCCGCCAAGCGCAACGGCGTCAGTGTGCGCGGCTATGTGTCCTGTGTGCTGGGCTGCCCTTACGAAGGCGCCGTCAAACCCGAGCAAGTGGCCTGGGTCGCTCGCGAGCTGTATGCAATGGGCTGTTACGAGGTGTCCCTGGGCGACACCATCGGCACAGGCACCGCCGGCGCCACGCGCAAGCTGTTCGAAGTGGTTTCGGCGGACGTTCCCCGGGACAAGCTCGCCGGCCATTTCCATGACACCTACGGCCAGGCCATGGCGAACGTGTATGCCAGTCTGCTCGAAGGCATCGCCGTGTTCGACAGCTCCATCGCCGGCCTCGGCGGCTGCCCCTACGCCAAGGGTGCCAGCGGTAACGTCGCCACCGAAGACGTGCTGTACCTGCTCGATGGCCTGGGCATTGAAACCGGCGTCGACCTGGACGCGCTGATCGTCGCGGGTCGACAGATCTGTGATGTGCTCGGGCGCCCGACCGGTTCGCGCGTCGCCAAGGCACGCAATGCTCAATAAGGTGTTACCGCACCGGCGGTGAAACGAGTAACACGGAAACAATTTGTCAGATTCACCTCGCTGTTCTTTTCACCTGAAAAAATTAACTTACTGATTTATAACGATTTTTAAAAGTTGGCACGGCACCTGCTATCTCTCTTGCATAACAAGAATAAAAAAAGCGGCAAACCCAATAAAAACAAGACGAAACGACTCTGACATAACAAAAACAACACGGCAGAGACGCAGCTAACAGATTTTTTTGGAGAAGATGTGCTTTTCAGGGTGCTTCCAGGAGCAACCCGCAACCGGGCAGAGAACAATAAGACTACCTTCAGGTAGGACCCGAATCGGTTGGATCGCAAGGCGAAAAAGCAGATCAGCGCTCAAAAAAATACGTTTGCTCTTGATCCCGGATGGGGATCGCCAAAAACAGCGGTAAAGGGTCACGGCTACCAAAAACAACAACAGGCCGCCCTTCAATAATAAAAAAGAGCACGCGACGACAAAATTAAAGGGGAGCTTCGGCTCCCCTTTGTGCTGTCTGGTGGTTGGCTTTTTATGTGGGAGCGAGCCTGCTCGCGATGAGGCCGTATCAATCGACCTCCCTATCAACTGACCGCTATCGCGAGCAGATTCGCTCCCACAGGTGTCGTGGCGAGTCTTATCGATCGCGCAGTTCTTCGATGCTGATTTCACGCATGCGGAATTTCTGGATCTTGCCGGTCACCGTCATCGGAAACTCCTCGACGAACTTGAAATGACGTGGCGTCTTGAAGTGGGCGATGCGCGTCTTGCACCAGGCCTGCAGCTCTTGTTCGGTCACGCTGTGCCCGGGATGGAACTTGATCCAGGCCACGATCTCCTCGCCGTAGCGTGAACAAGGGATGCCGATGACCTGCACATCGGCTACCGCAGGGTGAGTGAAGAAGAATTCTTCCAGCTCACGCGGGTAAATATTCTCACCTCCCCGGATGATCATGTCCTTGTTGCGTCCGACAATGCGGACGTAACCCTGCGCGTCCATGGTCGCCAGGTCGCCGGTGTGCATCCAGCCGTCCCCGTCGATGGCCTCGGCGGTACCCTTGGGGTTGTTCCAGTAACCGAGCATCACGCTGTAGCCACGGGTACACAGCTCGCCGATGGTGCCATGGGGAACGATGTCGCCAGCCTCGTCGACAATTTTGCTTTCCAGTTGCGGCTGGGTACGGCCGACGGTGGTAACGCGCAACTCCAGTTCGTCTGAAGGACCGGTCTGTAGCGACACCGGACTGGTTTCCGTCATGCCATAGGCAATCTGCACCTCGCTCATGTGCATGTCGTTGATCACCCGCCGCATCACTTCGATCGGGCAGGTCGAGCCGGCCATGATCCCGGTGCGCAGGCTGGACAAGTCGAATCCACGCCGCTGCGGTTGATCCAGCATGGCGATGAACATGGTCGGTACGCCGTACAGCGCGGTGGCTTTTTCCTCGGCCACGGTGCTCAGGGTCAGCAAGGGGTCAAAGGCGTCGTTAGGGTAGATCATGGTACTGCCGTGAGTCAGGCATCCCAGGTTTCCCATGACCATGCCGAAGCAATGGTAGAGCGGCACCGGGATCACCAGCCGGTCATTGGCGCTGAGGCCCAGGCTTTCGCCCACCATGTAGCCGTTGTTGAGAATGTTACGGTGACTGAGGGTCGCGCCCTTGGGAAATCCGGTGGTGCCTGAGGTGTACTGGATGTTCACCGGTTGCTCGACATGCAGGCTGGCCTCGCGCTCGGCCAGCGCTTCAGGCGAAACCGCCATGCCCAGGTCTGCCAGTTGCGACCAGGGCAGAAACCCTGACGGTGGTTGGGGATCGAGGCTGATCACGCCCCGCAGGTCCGGCAAGCGTTCGCAGTGCAATTGGCCGATCGATTGTTGCGCCAGTTCCGGCGCGAGGGATTGCACCATGGCGTGATAGTCCGAGGTCTTGAACGCCCCGGCGCACACCAGCCACTGACACCCGGACTGCTTGAGCACGTACTCCAGCTCGGAGCTGCGATAGGCCGGGTTGATGTTGACCAGGATGACGCCGATCTTCGCGCTGGCGAATTGGCTGATGCACCACTGGGCGCAATTGGGGGCCCACACGCCAAGACGGTCACCGGTCTTCAGGCCCAACGCCAGCAACGCCCGGGCGTGCAGATCGACCGCTTCGGCCAGTTGCCGCCAGGTATAACGCAGCGCTTGATGGCGAACCACCAACGCCTCGTTATCGGGATAACGGGCCACGGTCCGGTCGAAAGCCTGGCCGATGGTCTGCGTCAACAAGGCCTTGGCCTGAGAGCCGCGGGTGTAGCTGAGCTGCGAATGCGAACCGGGTTGATCCATGACGCCCCCTCTTGTCTTTATTAGTGGGTTGCTACGCTGAACCGGTGAAACAAAGCCCACAGGGTCACGCTGTCAGCCGCATCTACTCTGGACCAAGTTGACGTTAACGTAAAGGTGATTGACAGCCATTTATTGCAGGCTTACGTTAACGTAAAGCCGAGAGCGCTCCCGCCCCTCTCCACACCCGATAAAAAAGCCAAAGGTGTCCCATGAGCTACCCATCCCTGAATTTTGCCCTCGGTGAAACCATCGACATGTTGCGCGACCAGGTGCAGGCCTTCGTCAAGGCCGAGCTGGCGCCACGAGCAGCGCAGATCGACGTCGACAACCTGTTTCCAGCCGACATGTGGCGCAAATTCGGCGACATGGGCCTGTTGGGCATCACCGTACCGGAAGAATACGGCGGCGCCGGCCTGGGTTACCTGGCCCACGTGGTGGCGATGGAGGAAATCAGCCGTGGTTCGGCCTCGGTCGCCCTCTCCTACGGCGCCCATTCCAACCTGTGCGTCAACCAGATCAACCGCAACGGCAACCACGAGCAGAAATCCAGATACCTGCCGAAGCTGATCAGCGGCGAACATATCGGCGCTCTCGCCATGAGCGAGCCGAACGCCGGTTCCGATGTGGTTTCCATGAAGCTGCGGGCCGACAAGCGCGGCGACCATTACGTGCTCAATGGCAGCAAGACCTGGATCACCAATGGCCCCGACGCCAATACCTACGTGATCTACGCCAAGACCGACCTGGAAAAAGGCCCCCACGGCATCACCGCGTTCATCGTCGAGCGCGACTGGAAAGGCTTCAGCCGCAGCAACAAGTTCGACAAGCTCGGCATGCGCGGCTCCAACACCTGCGAATTGTTCTTCGATGACGTCGAAGTGCCGGAAGAGAACATCCTCGGTGTGCTCAACGGCGGCGTCAGGGTGCTGATGAGTGGCCTGGACTACGAACGGGTGGTGTTGTCCGGCGGTCCCACCGGGATCATGCAGGCCTGCATGGACCTGATCGTGCCCTACATCCACGACCGCAAGCAGTTCGGCCAGAGCATCGGCGAGTTCCAGCTGATCCAGGGCAAGGTGGCCGACATGTACACCCAGCTCAACGCCAGCCGCGCCTATCTGTACGCGGTGGCCCAGGCCTGCGAGCGCGGCGAAACCGCGCGCAAGGACGCCGCCGGGGTGATCCTCTACACCGCCGAGCGCGCCACGCAGATGGCCCTCGACGCCATACAGATCCTGGGCGGCAATGGTTACATCAACGAGTTTCCGGCCGGGCGTTTGCTACGTGACGCCAAGTTGTACGAAATTGGAGCCGGCACCAGTGAGATCCGTCGGATGCTGATCGGTCGCGAACTGTTCAACGAAACCCGCTAACGGAGCTGACCATGGCCACGCTGCACACCCAGCTCAACCCACGTTCACCGGAATTCATCGCCAACCGCGACGCCATGCTCGAACAGGTCGGGGCCTTGCGCACCCTGCTCGCGCAAGTCCAGCAGGGTGGCGGGCCCAAGGCCCAGGAGCGGCACACTTCACGGGGCAAGCTGCTGCCCCGGGAGCGCATCAACCGGTTGCTGGACCCCGGTTCGCCCTTCCTGGAGATCAGCCCGCTGGCGGCCTATGAGGTTTACGGCGAAGAAGTCCCTGCGGCTGGGGTGATCGCCGGCATCGGTCGCGTGGAAGGCGTCGAATGCATGATCGTCGCCAACGACGCGACGGTCAAAGGGGGCTCCTATTATCCGCTGACCGTGAAGAAACACCTGCGCGCCCAGACCATCGCCCAACAGAATCGCCTGCCTTGCATTTATCTGGTGGATTCCGGCGGCGCCAACCTGCCGCGCCAGGACGAAGTGTTTCCGGACCGGGAGCACTTCGGCCGGATCTTCTTCAACCAGGCCAACATGAGCGCCCAGGGCATCCCGCAACTGGCAGTGGTCATGGGTTCGTGCACAGCAGGCGGGGCATATGTTCCAGCGATGGCCGATGAAGCAATCATGGTCCGCGAACAGGCAACCATCTTCCTGGCCGGCCCACCATTGGTAAAGGCCGCCACCGGCGAGGTGGTCAGCGCCGAGGACCTGGGCGGTGCCGACGTGCATTGCAAGATTTCCGGCGTCGCCGACCACTACGCCGACAACGACGAACATGCCCTGGCCCTGGCCCGCCGCAGCGTCGCCAACCTCAACTGGCGCAAGCTCGGTGAGTTGCAGACACGCCCCCCCATCGCCCCGCTGTATGCCAGCGACGAGTTGTACGGGGTGGTACCGGCCGATGCCAAGCAGCCTTTCGACGTGCGGGAGGTGATCGCGCGCCTGGTGGACGGTTCGGTGTTCGATGAATTCAAGGCATTGTTCGGCACCACATTGGTGTGCGGCTTTGCCCATCTGCACGGCTACCCCGTCGCGGTCCTGGCGAATAACGGCATCCTGTTCGCAGAAGCCGCGCAAAAGGGTGCGCACTTTATCGAGCTGGCCTGCCAGCGGGGCATCCCGTTGTTGTTCCTGCAGAACATCACCGGCTTCATGGTCGGGCAGAAATACGAGGCCGGTGGCATCGCCAAGCATGGCGCGAAGCTGGTCACCGCGGTGGCTTGCGCCCGGGTGCCGAAGTTCACGGTCATCATTGGCGGCAGCTTCGGCGCGGGTAACTACGGTATGTGCGGACGAGCCTACGACCCACGTTTCCTGTGGATGTGGCCGAACGCGCGGATTGGCGTGATGGGCGCCGAACAGGCCGCCGGTGTGCTGGTGCAGGTCAAGCGCGAACAGGCCGAACGCAGCGGCCATCCATTCAGCGCCGCCCAGGAAGCCGAGATCAAACAACCGATTCTCGATCAGTACGAAGAACAGGGTCACCCCTACTATTCCAGCGCGAGGCTGTGGGACGACGGCGTCATCGATCCGGCCCAGACCCGCGACATAGTGGGCCTGGCCCTGTCCGCATCACTGAACGCACCTATTGAACCGAGCCGCTTCGGCGTGTTCCGGATGTAACCGGGGAATGCCCATGGACCACTTCAACACCCTCGAATTGCTGACCGACCCGCGCGGCGTTGCCACCCTGTGGTTGAGCCGCGAGTCGAAGAACAATGCGTTCAACGCCGAAATGATCCGCGAGCTGATCCTCGCGTTGGACCAGGTCAGCAGCGATCAAAGCGTGCGCTTCCTGCTGATCCGCGGTCGTGGCAAACACTTCAGTGCCGGCGCCGACCTGGCCTGGATGCAACAGTCCGCCGAGCTCGACTACCACACCAATCTCGACGACGCCCGGGAACTGGCGGAGCTGATGTACAACCTCGCCAAGTTGAAGATTCCGACGCTGGCAGTCGTCCAAGGCGCGGCCTTTGGCGGCGCGCTGGGGTTGATCAGCGCCTGCGACATGGCCATCGGCGCCGATGATGCGCAATTCTGCCTGTCGGAAGTGCGCATTGGCCTGGCCCCGGCGGTGATCAGCCCATTCGTGGTGCAGGCCATTGGCGAACGGGCAGCCCGACGCTACGCCCTCACCGCTGAACGTTTCGGCGGACAACGTGCGAAAGAGATCGGCTTGCTGTCGGAAAGTTACCCTCCCGAGGCGCTGGACGATCAAGTCGCGCAATGGATCGATAACCTGTTGCTCAACAGCCCGGCGGCCATGCGCGCCAGCAAGGAACTGCTGCGCGAAGTCGGCAACGGCGCCCTGACCCCGGCGCTGCGACGGTATACCGAGAATGCCATCGCCCGCATCCGCGTCAGCCCGGAGGGGCAGGAGGGCCTGCGCGCCTTTCTGCAGAAGCGGCCGCCGAACTGGCAGGCCGAGTCGCCCCCTGCCCCTTCGAAACCTGCCCCGTCGAAACACAAGGAGCCCCGTTGATGAGCGCCCCTGTCCTCACCACCGTGCTGGTGGCCAATCGCGGTGAAATCGCTTGCCGCGTGATGCGTACCGCCAAGGCCATGGGCCTGACCACGGTTGCGGTGCACAGCGCCACCGACCGCGACGCCCGCCACAGCCGCGAAGCCGACATCCGGGTCGACCTGGGCGGCAGCAAGGCGGCCGACAGCTACCTGCAAATCGACAAGTTGATCGCCGCCGCCCAGGCCAGTGGCGCCCAGGCCATCCACCCTGGTTACGGTTTTCTTTCGGAGAATGCCGGGTTCGCCCGTGCCATCGAAAACGCCGGGCTGATTTTCCTTGGCCCGCCCGCCTCGGCCATTGATGCCATGGGCAGCAAATCCGCGGCCAAGGCCCTGATGGAAACCGCCGGCGTGCCCCTTGTGCCCGGTTACCATGGCGAAGCCCAGGATCTGGAGACGTTCCGCGCCGCCGCCGAGCGTATCGGTTACCCGGTGCTGCTCAAGGCCACCGCCGGGGGCGGCGGCAAGGGCATGAAAGTCGTCGAAGACGTCAGCCAACTGGCCGAAGCCCTGGCCTCAGCGCAGCGTGAGGCGCAATCGTCGTTCGGCGACTCGCGGATGCTGGTTGAGAAATACCTGCTCAAACCACGTCACGTTGAGATTCAGGTGTTCGCCGACCAGCACGGCCATTGCCTGTACCTCAACGAACGCGATTGTTCGATTCAGCGCCGTCACCAGAAAGTCGTTGAAGAGGCTCCCGCCCCAGGCCTGACTCCGGAACTGCGCCGGGCAATGGGCGAGGCCGCCGTGCGCGCGGCCCAGGCGATTGGCTACGTCGGCGCCGGCACGGTGGAGTTCCTGCTGGATTCGCGGGGCGAGTTTTTCTTCATGGAAATGAACACCCGGTTGCAGGTCGAGCACCCGGTCACCGAAGCGATCACCGGGCTGGACCTGGTGGCCTGGCAGATTCGCGTTGCTCAGGGCGAGCCGCTGCCGATCACCCAGGAACAGGTCCCACTGTCGGGCCACGCCATCGAAGTACGGCTATATGCCGAAGACCCGGCCAACGACTTCCTTCCGGCCACCGGGCGCCTGGCGCTGTACCGCGAATCGGCCGCAGGGCCGGGACGGCGGGTCGACAGCGGCGTCGAAGAGGGTGATGAGATCTCGCCCTTCTACGACCCAATGCTCGGCAAGCTGATTGCCTGGGGCGAGGATCGTGAACAGGCGCGGTTGCGACTGTTGAGCATGCTCGATGAGTTTGCCATCGGCGGGTTGAAAACCAACATCGGCTTCCTGCGTCGCATCATCGCCCACCCGGCCTTCGCCGCGGCGGAGCTGGACACCGGTTTTATCCCACGCTACCAGGCGCAATTACTGCCAGCACCTGGTGAACTGGATGACGACTTCTGGTCCGCAGCCGCCCAAGGTTTTGCCTTGGGTCTGACGCCGCGGGTACGCCCCGACGATGCCGCTTCCCCCTGGTCCGATACCTCCGGTCTGCGTTTGGGACTGCCAAGGGAAACCACGTTGCATTTGAGCTGCGAGGACCAGGATCGAGCGATGACACTGGACGTCCAGGCCACGGCCGCGGAGCTTCGCGGTGAACACCTGGTGATCGACCACAACGGCCTGCGCCATAGCCATCGAGCCATCCGCCAGGGCGACAGCCTGTATCTGCAATGGCAGGGCGATCTGCGTCGCGTCGAGCTGTACGATCCGCTGGCCGCCGCCGAAGCCAGCCACAGCCACGAGGGCGGCCTGACCGCGCCCATGAACGGCAGCATCGTGCGGGTGTTGGTGAGCCCCGGCCAGGCAGTAGAGGCTGGCGCGCAACTGGTGGTCCTGGAAGCGATGAAAATGGAACACAGCATTCGTGCGCCCAAGGCCGGTGTGATCAAGGCGCTGTATTGCCAGGAAGGGGAAATGGTCAGCGAGGGCAGCGCACTGGTGGCATTCGAAGAATAGGCATCGGCCCCGTCCAAGGGCCGATCCGGTTAGAACCTGATGGTCGCCTGCACGACCACACCGATGATGCGGCATTGCTCGGTGTACAGGTTTTTCGGGTAAGTCGGGTTGAGCGGTACCAGGTACTGCTGCCCGCTCTCCTCGATCAACTTGCGAAAGGTTGCATCGCTGCTGCCCGGCAACTGGGCAACCACCAGCTTGCCGGGCACCGCCTCGATGGCCGGGTCCACCAGGATCGACATGCCCTCGGGAATGCTCAGCCCGGTGGGTGCGGTCATCGCATCGCCCATCACCACCAGCCAGAATGCATCGCCTTGGGCGTGGTAATCCGTCAACTCATAACGCGCCTGGCTGTAGCGCTCGGGATCGACTTCGCGGATTTCGCCGACGTCGTGCCAGTCACTCACCGGGTAGCGGAAGTACGGGTTGTACTTCTGCGCCAGGGCCATGCCCTCTTCGGTCGACGTATCCGGCTCGCGGATCACCATCGCCACTTCGAGGAACTCCATCCCCAACGCCTGCAGGACCCGGTTCATGTCTTCGACACTGGGCTCCCGGCGCTTGGTCAGCCAATGGCCGACGCCGCCCTGTGACATGCCCAGACGCTCTGCGAGCACCACTTGCGTGACGCGCAGCTCCTTCATTTTGGCCTTGACCAACTCTATCCATTTATCCATGAGCGGCACGATACGTGGATGACTCCGACCATCAAAACACATATTGTAGTATTTAAATTGCCGTCACAATTACGATGCGTACTATTCTGGATCGAGGATTTCAGCCCACTACGGAGAAACTCGACACCATGGATACACTCAGCAAAGACGAGCCCACAGCCCCTTCCAACACCCCGTTCCCCTCGCTACAGGATTGCCCGGCCGCCCAACGGGCCTTGGACTATTACTTGAAACCGAGTGTTTCGGATGAACAGGAACACCGCTTTTTCGACGTGAACCGCAATATCAATGGCGAAGAAGCCCTTGTCCATGCGTGCGACCTGCTGCGCTGTGCGGCAGCCACCGCTCACGAGTCCGCCAACCGGTTACAGGGTTCGAACCGTGACCTGGCATTCTCGGTGGTGCATATGATTGATCTGGCCAAGGTCATGCTGGATCGGTCCCTGGACGGCTACCCGACTCGATAAGCAGCTTGAATCAACGAGAACCGCATCGTGGACGCGGGCGTCAGGACATATTTTCCAATGCGCGCAATAAAAACATTTGACTTGCAAATGATAATGATTATTATTGCATCAACTGATCGCGAGATCGGTCGATAGTCCAGAAGGCCTTAGGTCGGACTTCTGGAGTATCTCCTCATCAGGCTAATCACGGTTTTTGACCCGGCTCTTTGCCGGGTCTTTTTTTTGCCGATTTTCCGGCTGATGGCTTCAGGCCAATGAAGTCTTTGACGGGGGGTTACTGATTCGATAACGGCTAGGATTTTCCATTTTCAAAGCCTCGTCAGACCGGCAAAAACTATCGACAGCCAGCACTTGAGAATCAGGTGTGGACTCTCTAAGCTGTTTCTGCGTCCAGGGAGGACGCCCCCTGTTTTATGACGCAATTCGTCTCGATCTACCCTTCCTTGCGTGTAAAGTAACGGCCATGGAAATCCTCTCAAAGGAATCGTGACCGTGGCTAAATCGTCTTTTGATATCAGCGCCAATTTCGACAGCGGCAATATCCAGGTCGTGGACATCAGCAACCCGTTGCAATCGCTGCTGAAAATCCGTCCCGACACCCGCAGCGCCCACTTCCAGTGGTTCCACTTCAAGGCCAGCGGCTTGCATGTGGGCCATGAATATTCCTTCCGCCTGCTCAACGCCAGTCAATCGACCTACAGCAAAGGATGGCCGGGTTACCAGGCCGTTGCTTCCTACGATCATGTCAACTGGTTCCGTGTGCCCACCCAGTTCGAAGGCGACTCCCTGCGTTTCTACCTGGAAGCCGAACAGCCTCACGCCTGGTTTGCCTATTTTGAGCCCTACAGCCGTGGCCGCCATGACTGGCTGATCGAGCAGGCGCAGCACAAGGCCGGAATCGAACTGCTGGCCACCGGTAAAAGCGTCGAGGGACGTGATATCCAGTTGCTGCGTAAAGGCAGCGGTGCCGAAGGCCGGCGCAAGGTCTGGATCATCGCCCAGCAGCACCCCGGCGAGCACATGGCCGAATGGTTCATGGAGGGCGTGATCGAACGTCTGCAGGATCAGGACGACGCCCAACTGAACCGGTTGCTGGCCAAGGCCGATCTCTATCTGGTGCCGAACATGAACCCGGACGGCGCGTTCCATGGGCATCTGCGCACCAACGCCATGGGCCAGGACCTCAACCGTGCCTGGCAGGACGCCAACCCGGAAATCAGCCCCGAGGTATTCTTCGTACAGCAGCAAATGGAAAAGTATGGCGTCGATCTGTTCCTCGACATCCACGGTGACGAGACCATCCCCCACGTCTTCACCGCCGGTAGCGAGGGCAACCCCGGCTACACACCCCGCATTGCCAAGCTTGAAGAGCGCTTTCGCAGCCACCTCAAGCACCAGACCAAGGACTTCCAGACCACGCATGGCTACACCCGCGACGAACCGGGCCAGGCAAACATGACCTTGGCCTGCAATGCGGTCGGCCAGAAATACGACTGCCTCTCCTTGACCCTGGAAATGCCGTTCAAGGACCACGACGACCACCCGAACCCACAGACCGGCTGGTCCGGCAAGCGCTCGATGCAACTGGGCAAGGATGTGCTGAGCACTGTGGCGGATATGGTCGATGAGCTGCGCTGACGCCGTCTGACCCATTCAGCCTGTGGCGAGGGGATTTATCCCCTCGCCACAGGCTTTCTTCGCCCATGACGCTATCGAGCACTCAAGCTCGATCACGCCCGCGCAACATGCTATCCAGCACCTCATCCCGCCGCACCCAGCCGTGAAACAGTGCCGCCGCCAGATGCACCAGCACGGTCAGGAACAGCAGGTAGGCCAGGTACCCGTGGGCCTTGCGCAACACCGCGAACGTCTGGGCATTCGCCGGCAGGATCGAGGGCAGTTGCAGCGAGCTGCTGAGCATCACCGGGTCCCCCGCCGCAGAAATCATGCCCCAGCCCAACAGCGGCAAGACCAACATCAAGGCGTACAACAAGATATGCGAGGCCTTCGCCGCCAGTACCTGCCAGCCCGGCAGATCCCTCGGCAGTGCCGGTGGGCGCGTGGTGAAGCGCACCGCCAGGCGCACGATCACCAACAATAGAATCGCGATGCCCAGGGGCTTGTGCAACTGAAGCAGCCACTCATGCCGTTCAGACACCGAGGCCACCATGCCCGCGCCGATGAACAGCATGGCGATGATCATCAATGCCATCAGCCAGTGGAGCAGCCGGGCCAGGGGTGCGAAGTGACGGGGGGCGCTCATGGGCGGGACTCCTGGGTGGCGGGCAACTGGCTCACTTCGCTGGTACGCCGCAGATAGGAACTGGCATACGCGGCGGAACGCGCGGCCAGCAGCGGGTCTTCGGAACCCTCGATACCGCTGGGCAGGATCAACGGGTCATAGTTGATGTCTCGGCACTCGCCGTTGTCTTGCGCCTGGGTACTCTCCAGCACCAGCGTGCCGGCATTGAGCACCTTGCGATCGGTGGGCCAAGGCTTGCTGGCGTCATTCACCGGATCGCCGGGATTGGCCAGGGTGATGTTCAACCGCCAGCGCAACGGCCCGGCGGCGAGACGCTTGGTCAGGTCCTGCGCCAGGTAGTCGGCGCCCTGGGCGGGTGGCGCATCCGCCGCGTCCGCAGTCAGCGGGACCACGCCCCAGCGCACTGCCTGACGCTGCCCGGCCGGATTGACCAGGTAAAACGCATTGATACCGTTGTAGGTTTCGGTGGCATAGCTGGCCGACGGCTTGGCGGTCTTGATCCATTGCAGGAACGGCACGGCTTCCGGGTGAGCGGCAAAGAACGCCGGCACTGCTGTCGGGTTCGGTTTCCCCGTGGCGGGATCCGGTGACTGGGCCTGCTGGAACTGATAGAACGCCTCAGGCGTGCCCACCGGGAACACCGGCATGCTGTTCATGCCGGTCCGCCATTGCTGGCCGTTGGCCTGGGTGAAGCGTAGCGCCAGGCTGCGGATCGGTACGCTGCCGTCCGGCGCGTAAGGGTTACCGCTGGGCAAGGCGAAACGTCCAACGACCGGCGTCCGTGCATCCATGAACACCTGGGCGCTGGAATAGGTTCGCGCCTCGCCGCTGCTTTCGAAATAACCGGCGACACAGACACCCTTCGAGTGATTGCGCCGGAAGCCCGGATGAACACCATTGTTCTTTTCCAGCACATTGACCAGCGCCTGGGGCGTCAGGCGCTGGGGGTCAAGGGTGCCATTGACGTAGGCAAACGCCCCCGCCAGTGCGGCAACAATCACCGCAATGCCACCGAGGCGCAACGTCAGGCTGACGGCACTCAACGGCGGCCGAGCCGATGCCGGGCCAGGTGAAGAAGAAGGGTCAACCATGACGAAGCTCCAAGGCTCAAGGCCATTTGAGGAAAGGACCCGTCAGACGAAGGCCCGATGGTTTTATTCCCATGCCTCGTATTTATTTTTCCTACGCTGGAATAATCTCGTTCGGGGATCGTCTTTCCAGTCTCACCCAGCGACGGCTCACCGGATGCCAAACGCCCATGAACGAACTCGATGACCAGTTGCGCATGCTCATCCCCCGACTACGGCGGTTCGCCGTGTCCCTGACGCGCAACTCGAGCAATGCCGACGACCTGGTGCAGACGTGCCTGGAGCGGGCCTTGTCAAAATGGGACGACAAGCGTCCGGACGGCGATTTGCGGGCCTGGCTGTTTTCCATCCTGTACCGGCAGTTTCTCGATGCCCACCGCCGTTCCCGACGCTACGCCCGCATGCTGGAATTTTTCACCGGCCGCGACGAGACGCACCCCTCGGCCGAGCGCAGCGTGATCGCCCAGTCGTCCCTGCAGGCCTTCGACCAACTCACCACCGAGCAGCGAGCGCTGTTGCTGTGGGTGTCGGTGGAAGGCTTGAGCTACCAGCAAGTCGCGGACATCCTCGGCGTGCCAACCGGCACCGTAATGTCTCGCCTGTCCCGCGCCCGCCAGGCCTTGCGCCAACTCAGCGAAGGCGAAATCACCCGCCCCACCCTGCGGATACTCAAATGATCAGCATGCCCCCCAGCGACCGCGACCTGCACGCCTACGTCGATCGTCAATTGAGCGAAGCCGACCAGCACCTGATGGACACCTACCTTGGCAGCCACCCCGACGTTGCCGCCCGGGTCCGGGCCTGGCAACAGGACGCGTTGCGCCTGCGCACGGCCCTGAGTGGCGCCTTGCAACAACCGGCCAATCCGGCGCTCGACCCGACGTTGATCCGCCAACGGCTCAAACATCGCTCACGCCGACACCTGGCCAGCGCCGCGATGCTGTTGCTGGCCGTCAGCGTGGGCGGTTTCGGTGGCTGGCAGGCCCGTCAAATGACCCTCCTCAGCGCCGCCCAACCCATGGCTGACGCCTTGCAGGCCTATCGGCTGTTTGCCCAGCAGGGCATCCTGCCGGCCGATTACCAGACCGGTGACGAAAGCAGCATGCAAGGCTGGCTCGACCGCTACTTCAGCGACGCCAATCGCCTGCCGGATCTTTCCGGCGCGGGCTTCAAACCGGTCAGTGGCCGCTTGCTCAGCACCGAGCAAGGCGCGGCGGCGATGATCGTCTACCAGGACGAAAGCGGTCAGAAGATCAGCTTCTATGTGCGCCCACCGGGGCCCAGGAATTTCCTGCTGCCCCGTGGCAGCCGGCGCGACGGCGAGTTGCAGGCCGAATACTGGTCCGGCCCGGGGTACAACTATGCGGTGGTGATTCCCAGTGACATGCCGGCGGCCCAAAAACTCAAGCAGACCCTGGACTTCTGACCCCCGCCGCCCTCCCCTGTGGGAGCGAGCCTGCTCGCGATAGCGGTGGATCAGTCGACACCTTGCTGACTGACCTACCGCTATCGCGAGCAGGCTCGCTCCCACAAGGGGCTCGAAACCTCACCCCTGCCCAAACACCTGCGAAGGCCGGCGCAGCAACGGGTCGAACGGGTTGATCCGTGGGCCGATCAAGGCCGCCTCGCGCTTGAGCATTTCCACCACCGTCGGCAGGCGATCCGGTCCCAGGCGATCGCTGATGGTCGCCACACTCAAGGCCGCCACGGCACGGCCGCCGCGATCCAGGATCGGCACCGCCACCCCCGCCATCCCCTGCAGCACGCCGGTGTTGCGTCCGGCGTAGCCCAGGTTGCGCACATTCTCCACTTCCGAGCGCAGGAAGACTTCGTCGTACAGATGAAAATCCTTGAGCCGCGGCAGGTTGTAGTGAATCACCGTGTCGCGCTCCTCCTCCGGCAGGAACGCCAGGATCGCCAGGCTGCCCTGGCCCACGCCCAACGCCACTCGGCCGCCGATATCACCGGTAAAGGTGCGGATCGGAAACGGCCCTTCACTGCGGTCCAGGCAGATCGCATCGAAGCCGCTGCGCGCCAGCAGGAACAACGAGTCCCCCAGGGACGCCGACAGCCGCAGCATGGCCGGTCGCGCCAGTTCACGCAGGTTGCCGGTGTTCCCAGCACGGGCGGCCAGGGCGAAAAAGTCCAGGCTCAGGCGATAGCGTTTGCTGCGCCCATCCTGCTCGACCATGCCCTCGTCCATCAGGCTGCGCAGCAGGCGATGGGTGGTGGGCTGGGACAGGCCGATGCGCTGGGCCAATTGCGTCACCCGCTCCCCGCCCTCGGCGGTGTCGCCCAAGCTGCGCAACACGGCAAACAACCTGGAAACGGCGCCAACTCCGACTTCATTTTTTTCAGTATTCCGATCAGTGGAATTATTCATTCAGTTTTTTACTCATCAATTCACTGGTCGAATGAAACTGAAAATAGTCATCGCCTCAGTGAAATAGGCCATTGAGCCCATCCTATTCTTCGTCCTACTCTGCGTCCATACAGGGGCGATTCGAACAACAGCGGCAGCCGATCCAGGTCGAGCGCCAACGCACCGAGTGTCCTGCGTCACCCCTTCGTATCTGCCCTTACAAAAAAGCGCGCTTCACGGCGACGCATAACAATCTCAGGTGGAGCGCAGTCATGGCTTTCGTGCAACTTGAAAACTTGAGTAAACGCTACGGCGATATCGACGCCGTGGTTGCCACCAACCTCGCGGTAGAAAAAGGCGAATTCGTCTCGCTCCTGGGTCCTTCCGGTTGCGGCAAGACCACCACCCTGCAAATGATCGCCGGCTTCGTCGATGTCAGCAGCGGGCGTATCGTGCTGGACGGCCGCGACATCACCCACGCCAAACCCGCCAGCCGGGGCCTGGGCGTTGTGTTCCAGAGTTATGCGCTGTTCCCCCACATGACCGTCCGGGACAACGTCGCCTTCGGCCTGCGCATGCGCAAGGTGCCGGGCGGCGAACTCCAGCAACGGGTAGACCGGGTGCTGAAGCTGGTGCGCCTGGACCGGCATGCCGAGCGTTACCCCCGGGAGCTCTCGGGCGGCCAGCGCCAGCGCGTGGCACTGGCCCGGGCGCTGGTGATCGAACCGCCGGTGCTGTTGCTCGACGAACCGCTGTCCAACCTCGACGCCAACCTGCGCGAAGAGATGCAATTCGAAATCCGCCGCATCCAGCGGGAAGTCGGTATCACCACGTTGATGGTCACTCACGACCAGTCCGAAGCGCTGTCCATCAGCGACCGCGTCGTGGTGATGCAAGCCGGGCGTATCACTCAGATCGATACGCCCTACACCCTTTACGAACACCCACGCACTACCTTCATTTCCGGCTTCGTTGGCAAAGCCAATCTGCTGCCCGGCGAACGTGACAGCGCCGGCGTGGTTCAAGCCTGTCAGCCGGGCCAGGGCGAACTGACCCTGAGCCTGCGCCCCGAAAAAATCGACCTGTGCGCCGTTGGCGCGGGCCGCCTGCAAGGCACGATCGCCAGCCGTTTCTTCCTCGGCAGCCAATGGTTGTATGGGGTCTCGACCAGCCTGGGTGAGCTCTGCGTGGTACGCCGAAATGACGGCTCTGCGCCGATGACCGAAGGCACGGCGGTGGGCCTGGACTGGGATCCGGCGTTGTTGCGTGTATTGAGTGTCGATGAGGTGCCGGCATGAAGCTGCTGGACGGCATGCGCCGGGGCCGACAAGGCTATCTGATGTCCGCACCGGCCCTGGCCCTGTACCTGGGTCTGCTGGTGATTCCCCTGGGGCTGACGCTGGTGCTGTCGTTCAACGTTTTCGACTACGGGTCGGGGATCGACAGCCACGCTTACACCCTCGATCACTACATCAGCCTGCTGGGCGATTCGTACTTCTACGAGATCTTTTTGCGCACCTTCTGGATCAGTGCCCTGACCACGCTGTTGTGCGTGCTGATCGGCGTGCCCGAAGCATACGTGCTCAGCCGCATGGGCGCGCCATGGCGCTCGATTTTCCTGATCCTGATTCTCACCCCGTTGCTGATCTCGGTGGTGGTCCGGGCCTTCGGCTGGAGCCTGCTGCTGGGCGCCGACGGGTTGGTCAACCAGACGTTGCAAGCGTTCGGTGGCTCGCCCATGAAGCTTTTGTACACGCCGTTCGCCGTGGTGATTGCCCTGGTTCACGTGATGCTGCCGTTCATGATCATTCCGGTCTGGACCTCGCTGCAGAAACTCGACCCGGCCGCGGAACAGGCGGCGATGTCCTTGGGGGCCAGCCAATTCACGGTGATCCGCAAGGTGGTGCTGCCGCAGATCATGCCCGGCGTGCTGTCCGGCACCCTGATTGTGTTCGGCCTGGCCGCCAGTTCCTTCGCCATTCCCGGCCTGCTCGGCGGACGCCGTTTGAAGATGGTCGCCACGCTGATCTACGACCAGTACCTGTCGGAACTCAACTGGCCCATGGGCGCGGCCATCGCCATAGCGCTGTTGCTGCTCAACCTGCTGATCATGCTGTCGTGGAACCGCATGATCGAAGGCCGCTACAAGAAGTCATTGGGGTAACTCATCATGTCCAGGAACGGTCCTTTCGCCCTGTTGTTTCATGCCTTGGTCGTGGTGTTCATGCTGGCGCCGCTGGTGGTGGTCTGTCTCGTCGCCTTCACCCCGGAAAACACCCTGAGCCTGCCGACCACGGAATTCTCCCTGCGCTGGTTCCGCGCTGTGTTCGAGCGCGCGGATTTCGTCGATGCGTTCTACAACAGCCTGGCCCTGGCGTTCTGCGCGGCCTCGCTGGCAACGTTGATCGCGGTGCCGGCAGCGCTGGCAATCACCCGCCTCGAATTTCCCGGCCGGGATTTTTTCAACGGCCTGTTCCTGTCACCGATCATCATTCCGCACCTGGTGCTGGGTGTGGCGCTGCTGCGGTTGTTTGCGCTGATGGGGGTCAACGGCAATTTCACCTGGCTGATCTTCGCCCACGTGCTGGTCATCACGCCCTATGTGTTGCGCCTGGTGCTGGCGTCGGCCATCGGCCTGGACCGCAGTGCCGAACAGGCTGCGCAATCCCTGGGTGCCGGGCGCTTCACGCTGTTTCGGCAGATCACCTTGCCGATGATCCTGCCGGGGGTGGCCGGGGGCTGGCTGCTGGCGTTCATCAACAGTTTCGATGAAGTCACCCTGTCGATCTTTGTCACGTCACCGGCGACGCAAACCCTGCCGGTGCGCATGTATGTGTACGCCACCGAATCCATCGACCCAATGATGGCGGCGGTGTCGGCACTGGTCATTGCGCTTACCGCACTGACGATGATTCTGCTCGACCGGATCTATGGCCTGGATCGGGTTCTGGTGGGCAAACAATGAGGGCACCATGGCGCTGCTGAAACGACTGGCCGAAGGCGACCGCCCGGCCCTGGACTTTACCCTCGACGGCCAGCCGGCCAGCGGCCTGTTGGGCGATACGCTGCTGACCGCCGTGCTGACCTGCGGCGAACACCTGCGCGGCAGCGATTTCAGCGCCGAACCCCGGGCGGGGTTCTGCCTGATGGGCGCCTGCCAGGACTGTTGGGTCCGCCTCGGCGACGGCCGCCGCGTCCGCGCCTGCGCCACCCTGCTCGAAGCCGGCCAGCAAATCACCCGCGAACCGGGACGGCAGGTATGAATAGCTCACTTATGCCCTATGGGAGCGGGCTTGCTCGCGAAAGCGATCCTCCTGCCGCCATCGTTGCTGAATGGACCACCGCTATCGCGAGCAGGCTCGCTCCCACAGGGGTTCTGCGGCGGTCACAAAATCGGCGTTCCGCACCGATCCATTGTGGGAGCGAGCCTGCTCGCGATAGCGCCTTCGACGGCGCCACACATCCCCTGATCATGTCGATGAGGCCATCATGAAACCAATCGCCATCATCGGCGCCGGCCCTGCCGGAATCCGTGCCGCCCAGACCCTGGTCGCCCACGGCGTGTACCCTGTCCTGCTGGATGAAGCCTTGCGCGGTGGCGGGCAGATCTATCGGCGGCAACCGGCCAATTTCAAGCGCTCGCCAGCCAAGTTGTATGGCTTCGAAGCGCACAAGGCCCGCTCGATCCACCAGACCATCGACGAGTTGCGCGACCAGCTCGACTATCGTCCCGACACCCTGGTATGGAACGCCGAAGCCGGACTGCTCGATACCCTGCATGAAGGTCGTGCCGCCCGGCTGGAGTATTCGAGCCTGATCGTCGCCACTGGCGCCACCGACCGGATCCTGCCCGTACCGGGCTGGACGTTGCCGGGCGTGTACAGCCTTGGCGCCGCGCAGATCGCCCTGAAATTCCAGGGTTGCGCCATCGGTGAGCGCGTGGTGTTCGCCGGCAGCGGGCCGTTGCTTTATCTGGTGGCCTATCAATACGCCAAGGCCGGCGCCAATGTGGTCGCCGTGCTCGACAGCTCCCCTCTGCGCGCCCAGGCCCGCGCCCTGCCCGCCCTGCTGACACAACCGGCCACACTCGCCAAGGGTCTCTACTACCGGGGCTGGCTGACCGCCCATGGCATCGCCGTGCATCAGGGCGCGAGCCTGTCGCGTATCGACGGTGAGCGCCGGGTGCAGTCGCTGAAATGGTACAACGCAAAAAGCGAGCATTCCCTCGACTGCGACGCGGTGGCCTTCGCCCACGGCTTGCGCAGCGAAACCCAACTGGCGGACCTGCTGGGCTGCGAGTTCACCTGGAACGCCCTCAACCGCGCCTGGCTGCCCCAGCGGGACAGCGCCGGCCGCAGCAGCGTGAACGGGGTCTATCTCGCAGGTGACGGCGCGGGAATCATGGGCGCCGACGCCGCCGAGAAAGCCGGCGAACGCGCCGCCCTGGCCTTGCTCGAAGACAGCGGTTACCGAGTCGATCCGCAGCGCTGCACCCAACTGGAAACAGAACTCGAGCGCATCGGCCATTTCCGCCAGGGCCTGGAGCGGGCCTTTGCCTTCCCGCAAAGCTGGGCCGCCGACACGGCTGACGAACTGATGATTTGCCGCTGCGAAGAAGTCAGCGTCGGCGACATCCGTCGGGTGATCGGCGAAGGCCATTGGGAAATCAACCGGGTCAAGGCCCATTGCCGCGTCGGCATGGGGCGTTGCCAGGGAAGAATGTGCGGCGCCGCGGCGGCGGAAATCATCGCCCACGAAAGTGGACGACCCATTTGCGGCATCGGTCGCTTGCGGGCACAGGCGCCGGTCAAACCCGTGCCGTTTGGCCTGGAGGTGGAACCATGATCGAAGTCGACGTGGTGATCATCGGCGGCGGCATCGTCGGTTCGTCGGCCGCGCTGTTCCTGAGCAAGGCCGGGCGTCGGGTAGCGCTGCTGGAACGGGACTTCTGCGGCTCGCACTCAAGCGGTGTGAACTATGGCGGCGTGCGACGCCAGGGGCGGCCCTTGTCTCAACTGCCGCTGTCGCAACGGGCCCACGAAATCTGGAGCCAGCTGCCCCAGTTGATCGGCATTGATGGTGAATACCAGCGCAGCGGCCACCTGAAACTGGCCCGCAGCGCCGAGGACATGCGTGCGTTGCAGGACTACGCCGCCCGCAGCCAGGGCTTCGGTCTCGACTTGCAACTGCTGGATCGCCAGGCACTGCACACGCGTTTTCCCTGGGTCGGTGCGGTGGCTGTCGGCGCGTCCTTTTGCCCGGACGACGGTCACGCCAACCCACGACTGGTGTCCCCGGCCTTTGCCCAGGCTGCACGTCGGCATGGCGCTCAAGTTCATGAACAGTGTCCAGTCAGCCTTGTAGAGCACGACGGCCAGCGCTTTACCGTGCGAACCGAAACGGGCCTGACGCTGCGTGCACCCTGGCTGCTGAACTGCGCCGGCGCCTGGGCCAGTCATTTCGCCGCTCAGTTCGGCGAAGCCGTGCCCATGTATGCCGGGCACCCGGCGATGTTGGTCACCGAGCCATTGCCCTTGGTGATGGATGCCAGCACCGGCGTGGAAGGCGGCGGGATTTATGCGCGTCAGGTTGCGCGCGGCAATTGCGTGCTGGGCGGCGGCCAGGGTTTCGCCCTGGACGACGCTCGCGCCCGGCCCGGCCAGAACGCCGTGATCGAGATCCTGCGCCAGGCGGTCGAGCTCTACCCGTTCCTTGAGGGCGCCCAGGCGATTCGCACCTGGAGCGGCACCGAAGGCTACCTGCCCGATCGCCAGCCGGTGATCGGGCACAGCAGCACCCAACCCGGCCTGTTGCATGCGTTCGGCTTTGCCGGAGCGGGCTTCCAGATCGGCCCGGCGGTGGGCCAGGCGCTCACCGAAATCATCTGTTGCGGCGAATCGAAAACGTCGCTGGATGCGTTTTCCATCACCCGGTTTCACTCCATCTCCGTTTCTTGATAGAGGAAGGTCGCGCCATGAATAACGTCAAACGCACTGCACTGCTGGGCTTTTCCTGCTTGAGCGCATTGCTCGCCGTCGGCCAGGCACACGCCGAGCCAACGCTTTACCTGGGCATGAACGGCGGCACCATGGAGCGGCTCTACGCCGACAAGGTCTTGCCGGCCTTCGAGAAAGCCAACAACGTCAAAGTGGTGATCGTGCCCGGGACCTCGGCGGACATCCTGGCGAAAGTGCAGGCCAGCAAAGACAACCCACAGATGCACGTCATGTTCCTGGATGACGGCATCATGTACCGCGCCATTTCCATGGGGCTTTGCGACAAACTCCAGGACAGCCCGACCCTGGCGCAAATCCCCGCTAAGGGCCGTATCAAGGATCAGGCCGTGGCCGTCAGCCTGGGTGTGACAGGGCTCGCCTACAACACGCGCCTGTTCAAGGAAAAAGGTTGGAGCGCACCGACCTCATGGATGGACATGGCCGATCCGCGCTTCAAGGACAAACTGGTGTTCCAGTCGGTGGCCTCGTCCACCTTCGGCCTGCACGGTTTCCTGATGTTCAACCGGATCCAGGGTGGCAACGAGACCAACGTCGAGCCGGGCTTCAAGGCCTGGCCGAACACCGTGGGACGCAACGTGCTGGAATACATCCCCAGCTCGGCGAAAATCTCCGAAATGCTGCAGACCGACGAAGCCGCGCTGTTCCCGCTGACGCCGACCCAAGTGACCGCGTTGAAGCTCAAGGGCATGCCCGTGGAATATGCGCAACCGAAGGAAGGCGCCGTGGTGCTCAACGTTGCCGAATGCGCCATCGCCCACAACACCCAACCCGAGCTGGCGCAAAAACTCGCCGCCTTCCTGCTCGCGCCCGAAGCCCAGGCCATTGCCCTGGAAGAAGGCGACCAGATCCCGTCCAACCCCAACACCCCCACTACTGACAAGACTCGCGGCCAGGTGGAAGCCATGAAGCAATACCTGGAAACGGCGATTGCGGTGGACTGGGACCAGGTCAACGAACAGCGTCCGGCGTGGAACGCGCGTTGGAGCCGTAGTATCGAGCGCTAGCCGAACTGGCATTTGTGGCGAGGGGATTTATCCCCGTTGGGCTGCGTAGCAGCCCTAAACCATGCAAGCCGGTGAATCAGGCAGTTGGGGGCGACTGCGTTGGGGCTGCTGCGCAGCCCAGCGGGGATAAATCCCCTCGCCACAGGGTTTTGTAACAAACTAGGTGGCATCGAACTTTTCTTGATAAACGGTGCCACCCCTCCCATGAACACCCTCGCCCAACTCCGCGCCGGCCAACTGTCAGGCATCACCCGGTTGGACCTGGCCTGCGGCCTGACGCAGTTTCCCCGGGAAATCTTCGACCTGGCGGACTCCCTCGAGATCCTCAATCTCAGCGGCAACCAATTGGAGACCCTGCCCGATGACCTGCATCGGCTGACCCGACTACGGGTACTGTTCTGCTCGGACAATCGCTTCACTGAGCTGCCCGAATGCCTGGGCCGTTGTGCCACGTTGACCATGGTCGGTTTCAAGGCCAACCGCATCGAACGTGTACCCGCCGCGGCCCTGCCGCCGCTGCTGCGCTGGCTGATTCTGACGGACAACCGCATCAGCCAGTTGCCGGATGAACTGGGACAACGCCCACATCTGCAAAAACTGATGCTGGCTGGCAACCGCTTGCAGCAATTGCCCGCCAGCCTGGCCCAGTGTCACCGACTTGAGCTGCTGCGTATCGCCGCCAATCGGTTGGTTGATCTGCCGCAATGGTTGTTGGAACTGCCCCGCCTCAGTTGGCTCGCCTACGCCGGTAACCCGCTGGAAACCCAAGCCGAAGACGCCGCGCTGCACAGCACGACACCCATCGACTGGGCCCAACTGAGCCTGCGACAACAGTTGGGCGAAGGCGCCTCGGGAGTGATCCATCAAGCGTTCTGGCAACCGACAGGCCAACCGGCGCGAAACGTCGCGGTGAAGATGTACAAGGGCGAGATGACCAGCGACGGCTCGCCCCTGCATGAAATGCATGCCTGCATCACCGCGGGCCGACACCCGAACCTGATTGAAGTGTTGGGCCAGGTCGCCGGACATCCTGAAGAACAGGCCGGGCTGGTCATGGCGCTGATCGAGCCCAGCTATCGAAACCTGGCCGGGCTGCCGAGCCTGGCCTCCTGCACACGCGATGTGTATGCCGACACGTTGCGCTTGAGCGCCACCGCAGCCTTGCGTATCGCCCGGGGCATCGCCTCGGTGGCGGCACACCTGCACCATCAGGGCATCACCCACGGGGATTTGTACGGACACAACATCCTTTACAACGACCAGGGCGAATGCCTGCTGGGGGATTTTGGCGCGGCGTCTTTCCATGCCACCGCAGACACTCCGCAGACCCGCGCACTGCAACGCATCGAAGTGAGGGCCTTCGGGATTCTGCTCGGTGAGTTGCTGGCACGGATCGAGCCGAGGGGCGATGACGGGCAATTTGCAACGCTGCAGGCGTTGGAGGCGCGTTGCTGTCAGCCGGATGTACTGGCGCGGCCGGGGTTCGAGGAGATTGAGCGGGTATTGGCCGGCAGCTTGACCACCGGCTGATCGAACGCAGCTTGCCTTTGTGGCGAGGGATTTATCCCCTCGCCACAAAGACTATTTCGCGCTTAGGGAATCCCCTTAACCCGCCAACCCGACAAACATATCCTGCACGTCATCGTGGTTGTCGAGGCCTTCAAGGAACGCTTCGACCTCGGCCATCTGCTCGGCGGTCAGGCCGCTGACCGGGTTTTTCGGCTGGTAGCCCAGCTTGGCGGACAACACCGTAAAGCCCTGGGCAGGCAGCGCTTTCTGCACCGCATCGAGGTCGGCAGCATCGGTGATGAACAGCGTCGCACCCTCTTCGCCCGGTTCGAAATCCTGGGCACCGGCCTCGATGGCGGCCATTTCCGGATCGGCGTCAGGGCTGTCCGGAGCGGCTTCGATCATGCCGACATGGTTGAAGTCCCAAGCCACCGAACCCGAAGCGCCCAACTGGCCCTTGCGGAACGCGACGCGGATTTCAGCCACGGTACGGTTGATGTTGTCGGTCACGCATTCAACGATCAACGGCACCTGGTGTGGCGCAAACCCTTCGTAGGTCACACGGTGGTACTGCACGGTTTCGCCGAGCTGGCCCGAACCTTTCTTGATCGCGCGCTCCAGGGTCTCGCGGGGCATCGAGGCCTTCTTCGCCTGCTCGACCACCAGCCGCAGGTGTGCATTGGTCGCCACATCGGCACCGTTGCGCGCGGCAATGGTGATTTCCTTCACCAGTTTGCCGAAGATCTTGCCCTTGGCGTTGGCAGCCGCCTCTTTGTGTTTAACCTTCCACTGTGCGCCCATCACTCACTCTCTTGTCTGACGCGCCAAGACATCTGCCGGCCGGCGCTGTGGCGCAAGTTTATACGGCCTAAACCGGCTGATCGACCAAAAAATGCTCTCCGGCGAATCGACCTTTTCACAACGTGCTGTAGGCCGTTTCCGAAATAGCGATTCTGGAGCACCGTTTCGCCCCGCGGTTTCGTACCCTCGCGGCTTCTTCTCTTTCAAGTAAGCACCGCGATGCGCAACGACACGGAAAGCCCCTTCAGCCTGACACTCACGCAAAGCGACTTGCGCCTGCAAGTGCTGCGGTTCAGCGGTAGGGAGGCCCTCAACCAGCCGTACCGCTTCGACCTCGAACTGATCGGCCTCGCGCCGCCGATCAATCCCGACACGTTGCTCGGGCAACCGGCGTTCCTGCGCCTGGACGGCGAGTCCGGTGTCCATGGCATCGTCCACAGCGTCAGCCTGAGCGCCCCTGCACCGCACCGTATCGGCTATCGCCTGACCCTGGTTCCCCATCTCCAGCGTCTGGAGCAGGGTCCGAGACGACGGGTTTTCCATCAGCTCAGCGTCGTACAGATACTGCAGCGCCTGCTGGAAGACAACGCGCTGCCCGCGCACAGCTACCGTTTCGAACTGCCCCACGGCCAGTACCCATCCCGCCCGTTCTGTATCCAGTACGAAGAAAGCGACCTGGAGCTGCTGCAGCGGCTATGTGAGCAAGAAGGCATTCACTATCACTTCGAACACTCCCCTTCCGGCCATGTCCTGGTGTTTGCCGAAGATCCCAAGAGCTTCCCGGCACGGGCGGTCGAGCTGACACTGCGGACGCAGGCCGATGAGCAACCGGCACTCGAACGGCTGTACCAGCGCCACCACCCGACGGCGTCTGCCCTGCCCATCCACTTCGCCGAGCGGGCAATGACACCCACCGAAACCAGCGCAGCGAATCATGGGTTCAACGGCACCGATCACGAGGCGATACGGAGCAATCCAGCGTTGGCTCATGCTTATCAGATCGGGCACCGGAACCTGGAGCGCCTGCGCTGCCGGCAACGGGAAATCCACGGCCACAGCACTCAACCGGCCCTGCGCAGTGGCCACATCGTGCAGATCGGCGAGCACCCGGTATCGACGTTCAACGATCAATGGCTGGTCATCGAGGTCCAGCATCGCGGGCGGCAGTTTTCGATCCTGGAAGCGAGTCAGCCGCCCGTGTCGTCGGCCAGGGACTATCGAAACAGGTTCTCGGCCATCCCATGGTCCACCGTATTCAGGCCTGCCCTCAAGCAACCCAGGCCCAGCATTCCCGGTTACCACGTGGCGCATGTCCTTGGCCCTGCCGGGCAGCCGGCGGTGCCGGATGAACGGGGTCAGGTCCGTGTCAGCTTGTGGAGCCCGGATGACGAAGGCATTCCCCTGCCCCTGTCAAGGTTGAGCCTCCACGACAGCCCGCCCCCGATGGCCGGCAGTGAAGTGCTGGTCAGTTTTCTCGACGGCGATCCCGATCGGCCGGTGCTGTGCCCGGGCGGTATCGATAGCGGTGGCGGACGCTTCATGGCGCCGTCAAAACCGGCGCCGGGCAATACCGACGTCAGGCTGCTGTTCGACTGGCTTCTGAACCCTCCCGACACAACGCCCTGACGCCTCACCGAATACCGCGATGGGCGGCCTGGCTGCCCAGCGGCCGGAAACCGGGGCCGTACGGACAAAAGCTGATCTGACTCATGCAAACCCAGCGAAACGGGCTTAAAGTAACATCACAACGCCGCTCGAGACGGCGCTTTACCCTGATGTCTGGAGATACCCGCATGCCCTGGAAAAATTCCGAGAACCGCTACAGTACCGTCACGATCACCTTGCACTGGTTGATGCTGGTGCTGCTGGCCGTGGTTTATGCCTGCATAGAATTTCGCGGGATATTCCCCAAGGGCAGCGGCGGTCGAACCCTGATCAAGGAAGCGCATTTCATGCTCGGCCTGACGGTGTTCCTGCTGGTCTGGCTACGCCTGTTCGCCCGCAGCGTGGGCAAGGCACCGGCCATCTTTCCGGCTTCGCCTGTCTGGCAGACCTTCCTTGCGCGCCTGATGCACTGGGCGCTGTACCTGTTCATGATCGCCATGCCGCTGCTGGGCTGGCTGATCACCAGCGCCGAAGGGCATCAAGTGATGTTCTACGGTTTCGATCTGCCGCTGCTGATCGATCAGGACAAGAACTTCGCCAAACGGCTGGAAGGCTGGCATGTGCTGGGCGGCACCATCGGCTACTGGTTGATCGGCCTGCATGCCCTGGCGGGGCTGTATCACCACTACATCGTGCGCGATAACACGCTGCTGCGGATGATGCCAAAGCGCGGCTGACGGCGCTTACTCAAATCCCCGGCGGCCTTGCAAGCCGCCGGTGTGGACGAAGATCAAGCGCGTGCCTTGGGCAAACCGGCCAGCCTCGACGTGCGCCTTGAGCATCATCAGCGCCTTACCGGTGTAGAGCGGCTCCAGTTCGATTGCACCCGTGGCGTCGATGAAGGCGCTCAGTGGCCCGTCGACCCGGGCGAAACCGCCACGACTGCCGTCGAGCAATTCATAACGCGGATCGGCAATGCCCGCCTCGCGCATGATGCTTTCGACCTGCTGCGCCACGCCGTGGTCCTCGGGCACCGCGAGCACACCATGAACCGGATGCGCTCCCGCTTCGGCCAACACCAGTCCCGCCAATGATGTTCCGGTGCCGCAAGCCAACCACCAGCCGTGATAGCCCGTCCACCCCAATGCCACCAGTTGTTCACGGGCGCTGGTCACCCAGGCCTTGCAGCCCTGCGCGCCCGGCAAGCCTGACCCGCCTTCGGGCACCGGGTGCAGATGGGGGTAGCGCGCCTGCCAGGACGCCCAGAAATCCGCGGCATGCCGCTCCCGGTATCCGCCGTACCCCAACCAGTGCAAATCCATGCCAAATGCTTGCAGGTCGAGCACCGTCGGTGTTTCCCGGGGATGCCCACGCAGCAGCCCGACCGTCGGAAAGCCAAAGCGTTTGCCGGCAGCGGCCAGTGCATGCAGGTGGTTGGAATAGGCCCCGCCCAGGCTCATGATCCCCTCGGCGCCGGCCTCGTGTGCGGCGCGCACATGGTGAACCAGCTTGAACCACTTGTTGCCGCTGATCAGGGTATCGATCCGGTCCAGGCGCAACACCGCCACTTCGACACCGGCGCGGGTGAGCCAATCCAGATGAAGGGGTTCAAGTGTGGGGTTGGGGTGCCAATCAAGGGCAGAAAGAAGCATTGCGAGCAGGCCTGGCGCACAGAGGCCCGCATTCTAACAGGCGGTCACGGATGGCCGCAGATTCAGCATCCACCACATTCCCCTGTGGGAGCGAGCCTGCTCGCGATGACGGCGGCACCTCCAACATTTCTGTCGACTGGACCACCGCTATCGCGAGCAGGCTCGCTCCCACAGGGGATCTGCGCCCCCTTACAACTGCGCCGCCAACCGCGAACCCTGGTTGATGGCCCGCTTGGCATCCAGCTCCGCCGCTACGTCGGCGCCGCCGATGAGGTGGACGGTCTGCCCTGCCGCTTCCAGCCCCTCTTGCAGCTCACGCAACGGATCCTGGCCGGCGCAGATCACGATGTTGTCCACGGCCAGCACCTGCGGCTCGCCGCTGTCGCCGATACGGATGTGCAGCCCCTCGTCGTCGATCTTCAGGTACTCGACACCGTTGAGCATCTGGACCTGCTTGTTCTTTAACCCCGTGCGGTGAATCCAGCCGGTGGTTTTGCCCAGGCCGTCACCGACCTTGGACGTCTTGCGCTGCAACAGGAACACCTGCCGCGCTGGCGCGTGGGGCTCGGCCTTGATCCCGGCCACGCCACCGCGTGCCTCGAGTCGGGTGTCGATCCCCCACTCCTTCCAGAACGCCTCGCGGTCCTGGCTGGTGGCGACGCCCTGGTGCACCAGGAACTCCGACACGTCGAAACCGATCCCCCCGGCCCCGATCACCGCCACGCTGCGGCCCACCGGCTTGCGCTGCAAAATCACATCCAGGTAGCTCAGCACCTTGGCATGCTCCACACCGGGAATCGCCGGCGTCCGCGGCGCGATCCCGGTGGCAAGGATGATCTCGTCGTAACCGCCCGCCACCAGTTGCTCCACATCCACACGAGTATCGAGGCACAGCTCGACATGGGTTGTCTGCAATTTGCGCTTGAAGTAACGCAGGGTCTCGAAGAATTCTTCCTTGCCCGGCACGCGCTTGGCGACGTTGAACTGCCCGCCGATCTCGCTGGCCGAATCGAACAGCGTCACCTGATGACCGCGCTCGGCTGCCACGGTAGCCGCGGACAACCCCGCCGGCCCGGCGCCGACCACGGCAATTTTCTTCACGTGAGTGACTGGCAAGTAGTTGAGTTCGGTTTCATGGCAGGCACGCGGGTTCACCAGGCAACTGGTGAGCTTGCCGCCGAAGGTGTGGTCGAGGCAGGCCTGGTTGCAGCCGATGCAGGTGTTGATTTCATCCGCGCGGCCAGCAGCAGCCTTGTTGACGAAATCCGGATCCGCCAGGAACGGCCGTGCCATAGAGACCATGTCGGCATCACCTTCAGCGAGGATCTGCTCGGCCACTTCCGGCGTGTTGATGCGGTTGGTGGTGATCAGCGGAATAGTCACCGAACCGCGCAGCTTGGCCGTGACCTTGCTGAACGCCGCCCGCGGAACCTTGGTGGCGATGGTGGGAATGCGTGCCTCATGCCAGCCGATACCGGTGTTGATAATCGTCGCGCCGGCCTGTTCGACGGCCTTGGCCAACTGGACGATTTCCTCCCAGGTGCTGCCGCCTTCCACCAGGTCGAGCATCGACAAGCGAAAAATGATGATGAAGTTCGGCCCTACCGCCTCGCGCACCCGACGTACGATTTCCACCGGCAGGCGCATGCGGTTTTCGTAGCTGCCACCCCAGCGGTCGGTACGGTGGTTGGTGTGGGCCGCCAGGAACTGGTTAATGAAATAACCTTCCGAGCCCATGATCTCGACACCGTCGTATTCTGCTTGCTGGGCCAATCTTGAGCAGGTGACGAAATCGCTGATCTGTTTCTCGATCCCTTCCTCGCCCAGCTCCTTGGGCTTGAACGGGTTGATCGGCGCCTGGATCGCGCTGGGCGCCACTTGCTTCGGGCTGTAGGCGTAGCGGCCGGCGTGAAGGATCTGCATGCAGAGCTTGCCACCGGCCTCGTGGACGGCCTGGGTGACGATCCGGTGCTTGAGCGCCTCTTCCTCGGTGGTCAGCTTGGCGGCGCCGGAGTACACGCCGCCCTCGTCGTTCGGCGCGATCCCGCCGGTTACCATCAAGCCCACACCGCCACGGGCACGCTCGGCAAAATACGCCGCCATGCGTTCGAAACCACCGGGCTTTTCCTCAAGCCCCGTGTGCATCGACCCCATCAGGGCACGGTTGCGCAACGTGGTAAAACCCAGGTCCAACGGGGCCAGCAGATGCGGGTAATGAGGGGCGGTCATTGGGGTCACTCCACAACGGGCAATCACGGAAAATGCGGAAGCTCTGCGGCCTCCATCAGTCATGTCCCACAGCCTAAAAGCCGGGACCACTGCGCTCAATGACCGAAACTGACAACTTATTGATCTTAATGTGCAGCGATCCAGTCCCCATGGACGGCGAGTCCTAGTTGTGGAAGCGAGCCTGCTCGCGATGGCATCTGAGCAGTCTGCGCGATACCTGTTTGCACACACCCATCGCGAGCAGGCTCGCACACACAGGGACTTCTCTTTTGCTAATTTCAGGTTTTACCGTACCCTGCCCCGTAAGAACTGCACACGGCCGCTGATTGCTCTCCATGCGTAAACTTCTGTATCTGCTGTTTTCACTGGCCCTGATCGCCGCCCTGATGAGCTATGCACTGTGGACGGCGGATCGTCCGACGGGGCATTACCTCTCGGACCTGCGCATCGACCTGGCGGTCGACCAGGGCGTTCCTGCCGATCGAGGCAACTTGCTGGGCATCCAGCCCGAGCTGTTCCCAACCGACTATCAGAGCCCCGGGCAGTTGCGCCGCAAACTGGCGGCCTACCTGGAGACCGCTCGCGACCTGGGTCTGCTCAGCGATAAGACCATCGTGGTCCTGCCCGAGCACATTGGCACCTGGTTGATGATCAGCGGAGAAAAGGACGAGCTGTATCAGGCCGGTACATTGAAGGAAGCCATGAACTGGCTGGCGATCAGCAACCCACTGGCGTTCATCCGTGGATTGATCAGGGCCCAAGGCGACAACCGCCTGGAGGACGCGTACCTGCGCATGAAAGCCAATACCATGGCTCATGATTACCAGGCCATGTTCGGCGGGCTGGCCCGGGAGTTTGGCGTGACCCTGGTAGCCGGCTCCATCATATTGCCCGAGCCCAGCGTCAGCGAAGGTGAACTGAAGATCGGCCGCGGCGCGCTGTATAACAGCAGCCTGGTGTTTGGCAGGGACGGTCGACCGCTCGGGCAGCCCCAGCGTCAACAGCATCCTGTGTTCGAGCAACGGGATGTGCTGGAGGCCGACCGCCAGGACGCCCTCCGCGTCGTCGATACCCCCGCCGGGCGCCTGGGCGTGCTGATCGGCAGCGACAGTTGGTATCCGCGCTATTATCGACAACTCAACGATCAGGGCGCACAACTGATCGCGGTGCCCGCCTTCATCAGCGGGCGCGACACCTGGGACAAACCCTGGAACGGCTATAAAGGCCTGTCCACACCGAGCGAGGTGAGCCTCAAGCCCGGTGAGATGAGCGAAGGCCAGGCCTGGCATCGCCTGACGCTGACCAGCCAGTTGCCCATCAGCCAGGCCAAGGGCGGTGTCAGCGTGTTTCTACGCGGCCAGTTCTGGGACAACGGCAATGCCGGCCAGAGCTTCATCAGCCACGATGGCCAGCATTTCCCCGATGGCGAAGCCCGTGGCGCCCGCCTGCTGAACCTGTGGCTGTGAGCATGAAACCGATGCGCCTGGGCGACCTGTCCGTGGGCTTCGTCCACAGCCTGGCCGATGCGGTAGCCAGCCATGGCCTGGATCCCCTGCCCCTGCTCGAACAATACGGCCTCGACGCCGCACGCCTGGCCGAGCCCGGGGCCCGATTATCGATTCCACGCTATATGCGCCTCGGTCACGCTGCGATCCAGCAGACCCAGGATACGGCCCTGGGCCTGCGCATGGGCCGCCTCAGCCGGTTGAGCCAGGCCGGCCTCGCTGGGGTCACCGCGGCCCAGGCTCCGACGGTACGCGAAGCGGCACGCTGCTTGATCCGCTTCGAGCCGTTGTATGGCTCCAACTATCGTGGCCAATCGAGTTTTCACGAGGACGCCCGGGGCGCCTGGCTGCGGTTCTATTCCATCAGCCCCTATAACGCCTATAACCGCTTCGTCGTGGACTCGATCGTTGCCGGCTGGCTCCAACAGTTGTCCAGCGTAAGTGGCACCCCGTTACGAGCCGAACGCATCGAGATCGAGTTCGAGGCACCGGTGTACCTGGACGCCTACCGTACGCTCGGCGATTGTCCGATCCTGTTCGGCGCCGACCAGAACCAGGTGCGCCTGGGCCTGGAAGACCTTGCCCGGCGCAACCCGCAGCATTGCCCCAGCACCTGGCGGCACCTGGTTCAACTGTGTGAACGGGAACTGGAACAACTCACCCGTACCCGCAGCCTGCGCGAACGCATCATTCAACTGCTTGGGCCGTTACTCAATGGTGGACGGGAACCCGACCTGGAAGAAGTGGCGGCGCGCCTGAAGCTGCCGACCTGGACACTGCGCCGGAAACTGGCAGAGGAAGGCACGCAATTTCGCGCGATCCTCAATGACACGCGCCGCGACTTGGCCATGACCTACATTCGAGATACCGAACTGGCGTTCGGCGAAATTGCCTACTTGCTGGGCTTCGCCTCAGCCGAGGCATTCCAGCGCGCTTTCAAACGCTGGAATGGCCAGACGCCGGGAGAGTTTCGCCGCAGCCAGAAGGCCAATAGAGCTTAAAGCGCTCAGCTTGATGCCAATAACCTGCAGCGGCTGTCACAACTCCGTCGCATCCTCGGCAGGCTCCAGCGGATCCAGCTCGTAAGCCTGATATTCCAGCAGCTCTTCCTGATAATCATCCATTTTGAATCCTTCCCATATCGTTGAACCGACGCCTGATGGCCTTGGTGTCAGAATAAAGCTGCTTTATGAACAAAACATGAAGCAAAGGCTTCATGTTTTAAACGTAGCACAGCGATGGGAAATCAACCTATGGAGGTGTGACAAGGCATGACATCCTTGCCACGGATTCTCAGGATGAAGGCAGCGGCTGGATTGCCTCGGTCGGCGGAGGCAAATCACTGGGTGGCGGTGGCTTGATCTCTTCCAGCGTCGATTCCGGACCTACGTATGGCGCGGGCTCGCTGGGCGCAATCGGCGCAGGCTCCGCTGGCGGTGCGACGGGCTCCGATGCTGCCGGCGTCGCTTCGACGGGGGCCGGCGCAGCAGGCGGCGCAGTAGGCGCCAACGCAGCCGGTTCGGCCTTGGGCTCCGGAACCCCCAGCTCAGTATTCGGCTTTTCGGTAGCTGGCACGCCTTTCTTCGCTTCTGCAGGCAGGAACATCTCCACAAGGGCAAAGAAACGCTCGTAGAACTTGGCCGCCGACACGGTTTCGCTGGCCACCTTGACCATCGAATCATCCGACGAACCGATCGGCATCGACACAGACCCCAACACACCCACGCCCAGGCTGGCGGAGTTGTTGACCTTCTTCAGCGCATACTGGTCCTGCAACGCGTTGGCAAACATGGTCGCATGATGTCCGGCACCACCGTCTTCGGCACAGACCAGATTGAAGCTGATCTCCATGTGGGTATCGCCGGTCTGCTGGAAACTCTTGTGACCACTGACCAGTTTCGGGTCGCTGCTGGTAATGATGTAGCCCTGGCTGAGCAAGGCCCGGCGCCCGGCTTCGCAGGTCACCGCGTCGCTCACCGGATAAGTGCGGGAGAACGTACCGGAATCATCGAAGTTTTCATGCTCATAAATAGCGGCTTTCTTCGACGAGCAGCCGGCTGCGGCGACCAGCATCAGTGCCAGTCCGACGGTGCGCATGTGAAATGATCTGAACATTGAACATCCTGAGGAAAACGGTCCGGGGGCGTATTGTGCAACAGAACGCCCCCGGCAGCGTGGGTATTCGTGTCTCAAAGGGGTTACAAGTCTACTGGGGGTTGTTTGCGGGAAAAAGGCGTAAATCCAGTAGGCCGATGAACATCCTGTCATTTAGCAATAAGCGGATACAAAAAGACCCCGGCTTTTCGGCCGGGGTCTTTTCTTGGCAAGCCATCAGAACATCAGAAACGCTTGATGTCCGCCTCGCTTTCCAGCTGCTTGCGATAAGCCGCAAAGTCCTGCTGGCCAACACGGGACGCGAGATAGCGGCGATATTCGGCCTTCTCCGCGTCGGTCGGTGCCGCGGCTTCATTCACGCCACGCAGTTGCACCAGCACCAGGTTGCCGTCGGGCAAAGTCACGCTGGTAAACGTCGGCTTGTCCTTGGACTCCGGTTTTGGCATGCGGAACAACGCCTGAAGTACCGTAGGTTCGATGCCTTCCTGGCTGCGAGTTGCCGCCTCGACGACCTTCCAGTTTTGGCCGTCGACAGCCTTGGCCGGCGGCGTTTTTCCTTCCCGCAGGCTGGCGATCAGCTCATCGGCCCGGGTCTTGGCGGCCTCGCTGGCGTGTTCCTTGGCTAATTGGGTACGGATGGCTACTTCCACGCTTTCCAGCGGCAGTTGCTCTGGCTTGCGATGCTCCTTGGCACGCAACACCACGACAGTTTCCGGATCCAGCTCGATGGCGGTGCTGTTGGCACCCTCATCCAGCACTTCCGGGCTGAACGCGGCCGTGACGACAGCGCGGTTGGCCGCGATCCCGTCCCCGCCTTCGCGACCGAACGGCGCCGACGTGTGGACGGTCAGTTTCAGGTCCTGGGCCGGCTGCGCCAGATCGGACGCTTCGAACGAAGCATCTTCCAGTTGCTTGGTCGCCTCGACGAAACGCTGCTCCACCTGCTGGGCTTTCAGCTCGCGGGTCAACTTGTCCTTGAGGCTGGCGAAGGTGGGCACTTCAGGCGCTTCGACACCCAGCAGCTTGATCAGGTGCAAACCGAAATCGGTGCGCACCGGTGCCGAAACCTGATCCTTGTTCAGCGCGTACAGCGCCTTTTCGAACGCTGGATCGTAGACACCGGGACCGGCATAGCCGAGGTCACCGCCATTGTTGGCCGAACCCGGATCCTGGGAGAACTCCTTCGCCAGGGCTTCAAACGATTCGCCTTTGGCCAGGCGAGCCTGGATTTCCTCGATCTTCGCCTTGGCCTGGGCTTCGGTGACCTTGTCGTTCACTTCGATCAGGATATGGGCCGCCCGACGCTGTTCGGACAGGTTGGCGATCTCTTTCTGATACGCCGCTTGCAGGTCTTCATCCTTGACGCTGACCTGATCGAAGAAAGCGGCTTTCTTCAATTCCAGGTAGTCAATCACCACCTGATCGGGGCTCATGAATTCCTTGGCGTGCTTGTCGTAGTAGGCCTTGACCTCCTCATCGGTCAGCTTCACCGCCGACGGATCAGCCTTGAGGGTCAGGGTGGCGAAATCACGGGTCTGTTTTTCCAGACGGGCGAACGCCAGCACTTGGGCATCGGTCACGAAACCGCTTCCGGCGAGGCCAGCGCGCAATTGGCCGATCAGCATTTCCTGGGCCAGCATCTGGCGGAATTGCAGGCGGCTGTAACCCAGCTGGCGAATCACCTGGTCGAAGCGTTCCGGGCTGAACTTGCCATCCACCTGGAACTCAGGCGTTTGCAGGATCACCTGGTCCAACGCGGCTTCGGAAAAGGCGAACTTTGCATCATGCGCGCCTTGCAGCAGCAACTTGCGATCGATCAGGCCCTTGAGCGCCGAATCGCGGAGCATCTTTTCATCCAGCAGGGAAGCGTCGAAGTCCTTGCCCAGCTGTTGCATCAGCTGGCGACGTTGCATGTCGACCGCCTGACTCAGCTCGTTCTGGCTGATGTTCTCGCCGTTGACCTTGGCCGCGTCATTACTGTGGGTGGTGGCTTTGAAAATGGCATCGAAACCGGTCAGCGCCATCAATGCGACGATGACCCCGATGATGGTCTTGGCAATCCAGCCTTGTGAATTGTCCCTGATATTCTGCAGCATGCGTCCCCCAGAAACGGTTGAACTTCAAAATTAGGCAACCGTGGAGCGTGGGTAGAATCCGGATAGAAGAAAGGCGCATCCGAGGATGCGCCTTCTCGTAACTGGCGGAGCGGACCGGGCTCGAACCCGCGAGCCCTGGTACGACAGACCGGTTGAACCGATCCCACTACCGCTCCGCTGCCAAGCCAGGCATGACCCCGACCCGGATAAACTCAATGAAACTTAGTTAACGGCGTCTTTCAGTGCTTTACCAGCCTTGAAGCCTGGCTTCTTGGCAGCAGCGATCTGCAGTGCCTGGCCAGTTTGCGGGTTACGGCCGGTGCGAGCTGGACGATCGGTAACGGCGAAGGTACCGAAACCAACCAGGACAACGGAGTCGCCAGCCTTGAGAGCGCCAGTGATGGATTCGATTACAGCGTCCAGCGCGCGGCCAGCAGCAGCTTTCGGGATATCAGCGGATGCAGCGATAGCATCAATCAGTTCCGACTTGTTCACTCTAAGTCCCCTTATATCTATTTGAGATGATTCTAAGTTTTTTTGGTGAAAGCAAAAACGAGTGCTGGATGGCCTACAGACACTTAAGAGCCGCTTTATAACAAGGGCTCTAAAAAACTGTCAAGGAAGCCCCCCAGGCAAAATGCGTATTAATGCGTGCTAATTCTTTCCTTAGAGTCAGACTCGCGCTTCTCATCTTTCGCGACAATCTCCGGAGCCACATCCGGCAAGGGCTCCGGCGCGTATTGCAGCGCAATTTGCAGGACCTCGTCAATCCATTTAACCGGTTTGATCTGAAGATCCTGCTTGATATTGTCAGGAATTTCTTTCAGATCACGCACATTCTCCTCCGGAATGATCACGATCTTGATCCCGCCACGGTGTGCCGCCAGCAGTTTTTCCTTCAGCCCACCGATCGCCAGTACCTGCCCTCGCAGGGTGATTTCACCGGTCATGGCAACATCGGCGCGTACCGGAATGCCGGTCAATGCCGACACCAGGGCCGTGCACATGCCTACGCCCGCGCTGGGGCCGTCTTTGGGCGTAGCCCCTTCAGGCATGTGGATATGCGTGTCGCGCTTCTCATGGAAGTCCAGGGGGATGCCCAGGCTCCGGGCACGGCTGCGAACGACCGTCTGCGCCGCGGTGATCGACTCGACCATCACATCGCCCAGGGAACCGGTCTTGATCAATTGCCCTTTGCCCGGTACGACAGCGGCCTCGATGGTCAGCAACTCGCCACCCACCTGAGTCCATGCCAGGCCAGTCACCTGACCGATCTGATCCTGTTGCTCGGCCAGGCCGTAGCGGAATTTGCGCACGCCCAGGAAGTGCTCCAGCAGGTCGGAAGTGACCTTGACCGCAAAGCGTTTTTCCAGCGCATGTTCCTTGACCGCCTTGCGGCAGACCTTGGCAATCTGGCGCTCCAGGCCCCGTACACCGGCTTCGCGGGTGTAGTAACGGATGATGTCGCGAATCGCGTCCTCATCGAATTCCAGCTCGCCTTTTTTCAGGCCGTTGGCCTGGATCTGCTTCGGCGAAAGGTATTTGACAGCGATGTTGATCTTCTCGTCCTCGGTGTAGCCCGGCAGACGAATCACTTCCATACGGTCCAGCAATGCCGGCGGAATGTTCATGGAGTTGGAGGTGCACAGGAACATCACGTCCGACAAGTCGTAGTCGACTTCCAGATAATGGTCGTTGAAGTTGTGGTTCTGCTCCGGATCGAGCACTTCGAGCAACGCGGAAGCGGGATCGCCACGCATATCGCTGCCCATCTTGTCGATTTCGTCCAGAAGGAACAGCGGATTGCGCACGCCGACCTTTGTCATCTTTTGAATCAATCTTCCTGGCATCGAACCGATGTAAGTACGGCGATGACCACGGATTTCCGCTTCGTCACGCACGCCGCCGAGGGCCATTCGCACGAACTTGCGATTGGTCGCATGAGCAATCGACTCGGCAAGGGAAGTTTTACCGACCCCGGGAGGACCGACCAGGCACAGCACCGGACCACGGATTTTCTTCACGCGCTTTTGCACGGCGAGGTATTCGAGGATGCGTTCCTTGACCTCTTCCAGGCCGTAATGGTCGGCGTCGAGGATGTCCTCGGCCCGGGCCAGGTCCAGACGCACCTTGCTCTGGGCTTTCCAAGGTACCTGCACCAGCCAGTCGATGTAGGAGCGCACCACGGTGGCTTCAGCGGACATCGGTGACATCTGCTTGAGCTTGTTCAGCTCGGCCTGAGCCTTGGCGAGGGCATCCTTCGGCAAACCTGCGGCATCGATGCGCTTTTTCAGCTCCTCGATTTCGTTATGGCCTTCGTCGCCGTCACCCAACTCTTTCTGAATGGCCTTCATCTGCTCATTCAGGTAGTACTCGCGCTGGCTGCGCTCCATTTGTTTCTTGACGCGACCACGAATGCGTTTCTCAACCTGCAGCAGATCGATCTCGCCATCGAGCAATGCCAGCACGTGTTCGACACGGGCGGACAAATCGATGATCTCGAGGATTTCCTGTTTCTGTTCGATCTTGAGCGCCATGTGGGCGGCCATCGTATCGACCAGCCGGCCTGGCTCATCGATGCTGTTCAGCGACGAGAGAACCTCAGCCGGCACTTTCTTGCCCAACTGTACGTACTGCTCGAATTGGGACAACAGGCTGCGGACGAACACCTCCGACTCACGCTCGGGTACATCGGCTTCGTCGATCAGTGACACTTCAGCGCGGCAATGGCCGTTCACTTCGCTGAAACGCTCGACCGCCCCGCGCTGCTCACCTTCGACCAGGACCTTGACGGTGCCGTCGGGCAGCTTGAGCAATTGCAGGACCGTTGCAATGGTACCTACGCGATAAAGCGCGTCTTCACCGGGATCATCATCAGCAGGATTTCTCTGAGCCACCAGCAGAATCTGCTTGTCACCCGTCATCGCGGCCTCGAGGGCTTCGATGGACTTTTCGCGCCCCACGAACAGCGGGATAACCATGTGCGGATATACCACGACATCGCGCAATGGCAAGAGAGGCAATTCGATGGTTGTCTTCATGATTTCGCCTCAACGGCGGCCACAAGGCCGGAAACAGATGGAAGTAAGCTTGAAACCAAGATGGGGGCAGCCTTGAAAAAAAACAAGCGCTAAGGCAAATGCCAGACGGTTAGAAAGAAATAAAGTTATGCACAACTCTGTGTGGCGAGGGGATAAATCCCCTCGCCACACAAAAGCAAAGGGGCCCGAAGGCCCCTCCTTTGTTCCAGCAGCAGGACGCTCAAGCGTCCGGTGCGGCCTTGGCAGCCGGCTCACTGTTTTCGTAGATATACAGTGGCTTGGACTTGCCTTCTATGACACTTTCGTCGATCACGACTTTACTCACCTCAGACTGCGAGGGGATCTCGTACATCGTGTCGAGCAATACGCCTTCGAGAATCGAGCGCAACCCACGGGCACCGGTCTTACGCTCCAGGGCTCGCTTGGCCACCGACTTCAGCGCGTCGGAACGGAACTCCAGGTCTACACCTTCCATTTCGAACAGCTTGGCATACTGCTTGGTCAGGGCGTTCTTCGGCTCGGTCAGAATCTGCATCAACGCGGCTTCATCCAGCTCGTCCAGCGTCGCCAGAACCGGCAGACGACCGACGAACTCCGGGATCAGACCAAACTTGACCAGATCGTCAGGCTCGACTTCACGCAGGGACTCACCGACCTTCTTGCCCTCTTCCTTGCTCCGCACTTCGGCATTGAAACCGATGCCGCCGCGCGTGGAGCGGTTCTGAATGACCTTCTCCAGACCGGAGAACGCACCACCGCAGATGAACAGGATGTTGCGGGTGTCGACCTGCAGGAACTCCTGCTGCGGATGCTTGCGACCACCCTGGGGCGGAACGGAAGCGACCGTGCCTTCGATCAACTTGAGCAAGGCCTGCTGCACGCCCTCGCCGGATACATCCCGGGTGATGGACGGGTTGTCGGACTTGCGGGAAATCTTGTCGATTTCATCGATGTAGACAATGCCCATCTGGGCCTTTTCGACATCGTAGTCGCACTTCTGCAACAACTTCTGAATAATGTTCTCGACATCTTCCCCCACGTAACCCGCCTCGGTGAGGGTGGTTGCGTCGGCGATGGTGAACGGAACGTTCAGCAAACGGGCCAGGGTTTCGGCAAGCAGGGTCTTACCCGAGCCTGTCGGGCCGATCAGCAGGATGTTGCTCTTGCCGAGTTCGACGTCGTCATTCTTTTTGTCACGCTGGTTGAGGCGCTTGTAGTGGTTGTAAACCGCTACGGCCAATACCTTTTTCGCACGCTCCTGACCAATTACATACTGGTCAAGGATGCCGCTGATTTCTTTAGGCGAAGGCAACTTATGCGCGCTGCTTTCGGCCTGGGCTTCCTGCACCTCCTCGCGGATGATGTCATTGCACAGGTCGACGCACTCGTCGCAAATGAAGACCGAGGGTCCGGCAATCAATTTGCGTACTTCATGTTGGCTTTTGCCACAGAAAGAGCAATAAAGCAGTTTGCCGTTGTCCTCGCCGTTGCGGGTGTCAGTCATTCGATCGATCCAAATCCGATAGGCTTGCAACACAAGATGAAGGCAATTGCGGGCTTTTTCAAGCCCGCAGGCGGCCGGTCATCCCAACCACCTGCATTTTGAGTGGCTCAGGCAGGCATTTGACGCTTGTTGATCACAGAGTCGATCAGGCCATATTCGGCTGCACGCTCGGCGCTCATAAAGTTGTCACGCTCGGTGTCTCGCTCAATGGTTTCGAGGCTTTGACCGGTGTGATGAGCCAACAGCGAGTTCAAACGCGAACGAATGTGGAGGATTTCCTTGGCATGGATGTCGATGTCCGACGCCTGGCCCTGGAAGCCGCCCAATGGCTGGTGAATCATCATCCGCGAGTTAGGCAGGCAATGACGCTTGCCCGCTGCGCCGCCGGCGAGCAGGAAAGCGCCCATGCTGCAGGCCTGGCCGATGCAGATGGTGGAAACGTCTGGCTTGATGAACTGCATGGTGTCGTAGATCGACATGCCTGCAGTCACCGAACCGCCGGGTGAGTTGATATAAAGATGGATATCCTTGTCCGGGTTTTCCGCTTCAAGGAACAGCAGTTGCGCCGCAACCAGGTTGGCCATGTAGTCTTCAACGGGTCCGATCAGGAAGATGACGCGTTCCTTGAGCAGACGCGAGTAGATGTCATAGGCACGTTCGCCACGGGCGGACTGCTCGATAACCATCGGGACCAGGCCGCCTGCGGCCTGGATGTCAGAGCTCTGCTGATAAAAAGAATTGCGGGACATGTCTCGCAGTCACTCCCAAATAGTTATGTCTTGAATACGCATAAGCCAGCGCGAAGGCTGGCTTATGGTGTGTATTTCTTACCGCAGAACAATCAATCGGCTTGTGGAGCTTCCACCGGCTTGACCGCTTCTTCGTAAGAGACCGCTTTATCGGTCACGCTAGCTTTCTGCAGAACAGTATCCACAACTTGTTCTTCGAGCACAACCGAACGGACTTCGTTCAGCTGCTGGTCATTCTTGTAGTACCAGGACACGACTTGCTCAGGTTCCTGGTAAGCCGAAGCCATTTCCTGGATCAGCTCGCGAACACGGGCTTCGTCAGGCTTGAGTTCGTATTGCTTGACCACTTCTGCAACGATCAGGCCCAGTACGACACGACGCTTGGCTTGCTCTTCGAACAGCTCGGCCGGCAGTTGATCAGGCTTGATGTTGCCACCGAACTGCTGAACAGCCTGCACGCGCAGACGGTTCACTTCGTTTTCCAGCAGCGCCTTCGGCACTTCGATCGGGTTGGAAGCCAGCAGACCGTCCATGACCTGGTTCTTGACCTTGGACTTGATGGCCTGACGCAGCTCACGCTCCATGTTCTTGCGAACTTCGGCGCGGAAACCTTCCAGACCGGTTTCCTTGATACCGAACTGGGCGAAGAACTCTTCGTTCAGCTCAGGCAGCTTAGGCTCGGAAACACTGTTTACAGTCACGGTGAACTCGGCGGCTTTGCCAGCCAGGTCCAGGTTCTGGTAGTCCTCTGGGAAGGTCACGTTCAGAACGCGCTCTTCACCGGCTTTCGCGCCGACCAAGCCATCTTCGAAGCCCGGGATCATGCGACCGGAGCCCAGTACCAGCTGGGTGGCCTTGGCGGAACCGCCAGCGAACACTTCACCGTCGACCTTGCCGACGAAATCGATGTTCAGTTGATCTTCGTTCTGGGCAGCGCGATCGGCCACTTCGAAACGGGTGTTCTGCTTGCGCAGGATGTCCAGCATCTTGTCCAGGTCGGCATCCGACACGTCAGCGCTCAGGCGCTCGACGGCAATGGACTCGAAACCGGCAACGGTGAACTCGGGGAACACTTCGAAAGTGGCGACGAATTCCAGGTCCTTGCCTTTTTCCAGCACTTTAGGCTCGACGGATGGCGCGCCGGCAGGGTTCAGTTTCTGCTCGACCACGGCTTCGTAGAACGAAGACTGGATCACGTCGCCCACGGCTTCCTGGCGCGCATCAGCTTCGTAACGCTGACGGATCACGCTCATTGGCACCTTGCCTGGACGGAAACCTGGGATTTTGGCCTTTTGGGCAGTCTGCTGCAGACGCTTGTTGACCTGAGTCTCGATGCGCTCAGCCGGCACGGTGATGCTCATGCGGCGCTCAAGAGCAGTAGTATTTTCAACAGAAACTTGCATGGATATTCCTCGTTGCACAGACGTTGGCCGGGCGTTTTCCGACCCCAGAATCAAGGGCATGCATTCTAGTAGGTCAAACTCAAGAAGTCACCCTACTGAAAACGGCTGGAAAACAGGCGCCGGCATTAGAAGCGAGACAAACGGTCATGCCTCGCCCGGATTGCAAATACAACCGATCATCCCAGGGGCTCTGCGCCAACGCTTCTATATGCTTCTATATATAGAGGCGTGAACCTGCGCCTCCCCGGCACTCGACCTTCACCAGGAGACCGACGGGCATACCGCGCATCATCGCGAAACATAATCGCAACAACCCATCGCCAAAACCTGCCGCGAAACAAGACAGGCAACAAACCACCTGAATGCCGAAAACAAAAACGGCGCAGCCCTCTTCAGGTACTGCGCCGTTCTCTGCTATTCAAATAGCGACTTGTATGGTGCGGACGGAGAGACTCGAACTCTCACACCTTGCGGCGCTGGAACCTAAATCCAGTGTGTCTACCAATTCCACCACATCCGCGTATCAAGCTTTTAAAGCAAAGGCGCCAGATTGTTAGATCTGGCGCCTTTCTAGAATATGGGGTGGACGATGGGGATCGAACCCACGACAACGGGAGTCACAATCCCGTGCTCTACCAACTGAGCTACGCCCACCATATTGCCTTGTTGCGTTACTTGTGCCAAAGCTGCCTAATGGCGCACCCGGCAGGACTCGAACCTGCGACCATCCGCTTAGAAGGCGGATGCTCTATCCAGCTGAGCTACGGGCGCCTTTTTAATCTGTATTCTTTGACGATTACAAACTAAGTGCTTTCAGTTTTGCTGAGTTGAAACAACCAACTCCGCTCCACCTTCTTAACCAGTGCTAGGCTGTGCCCGACAAGTGCGACGAATGTTATAGACGGCCTGATAGGTCGTCAACTCTTTTTTAAAAAAAATTCATTTAATTAAAGGGGTTAGGGGAATTTGCAGACCAAGCGCCTTTGCCCTCACGCCTCGGCATGCGAGAATGCGCTCTCTTTTTTTCCCCTCTCGATGGTTAACCACGCGCAATGACTGCACAACTTATCGACGGCAAATCGATCGCCGCCAGCCTGCGCCAGCAGATCGCCCAACGCGTCACCGAGCGTCGCCAGCAAGGCTTGCGCACCCCGGGCCTCGCGGTGATCCTGGTCGGCAGCGATCCCGCCTCTCAGGTTTATGTCTCGCACAAGCGTAAAGACTGTGAAGAGGTCGGCTTCCTTTCCCAGGCCTACGACCTGCCTTGCGAAACCACCCAGCAAGCGCTGACCGATCTGATCGATCGCCTGAACGATGACCCGAACATCGACGGCGTTCTGCTCCAGTTGCCTCTGCCTGAACACCTGGATGCCTCCAGACTGCTGGAGCGCATTCGCCCGGATAAAGATGTCGACGGCTTCCATCCTTATAACGTCGGTCGCCTGGCCCAGCGTATCCCGCTGCTTCGCCCCTGCACGCCCAAAGGCATCATAACGCTGCTGGAAAGCACGGGCGTGGACCTTTATGGCCTCGATGCCGTTGTCGTGGGCGCGTCCAACATCGTTGGCCGGCCGATGGCCATGGAGCTGCTGCTGGCCGGCTGCACCGTGACCGTGACCCACCGCTTCACCAAGGACCTGGCCGGCCATGTCGGACGCGCCGACCTGGTGGTCGTGGCCGCCGGCAAACCAGGCCTGGTCAAGGGCGAGTGGATCAAGGAAGGCGCCATCGTCATCGACGTAGGCATCAATCGCCAGGACGACGGCAAGCTGGTGGGTGACGTGGTCTACGAGACCGCCCTGCCCCGCGCCGGCTGGATCACACCGGTGCCTGGCGGCGTGGGCCCGATGACGCGTGCCTGCCTGCTGGAAAACACGCTCTACGCGGCCGAGACGCTGCATAGCTGAGTTCCCCCGGCCAAAGCAAAACCCTGTGGGAGCGAGCCTGCTCGCGAAGCGGTGTGTCAGTCAGCCATCAACTCGCTGACACGCCATCTTCGTGAGCAGACTCGCTCCCACATTGGTTTGGTACCCTCTTTCATTAAACTTTATTTATTCTCGAGGCCCAGCGGTACAGGCATGTAGCGCTGTTGTCGCCCATACTCATAAAATGCAGCGCTTTTTTTCAAAAGCCGTTGCTGAACGGCCTCTTCAATTCTATCGAGTCTATTCGCGTGAAAATCCGTCTTTCGATCCTCAGCCTGTTCATCGCTTTCTCAGGCGCGCTTATCACGCAGAACATCAACGCGCAGGAAACCATCGCAGCCCCACGAGACACGTCAAAATTGCAAGTCGCTTCGGGCAGCGCGATGTTGCTGGATCTGCAGACGGATAAAGTCGTCTACTCCAGCAATCCGGATGTGGTGGTCCCCATCGCATCGGTGACCAAACTGATGACCGGGCTGATCGTGCTGGACGCCAAGCAGGACCTGAACGAGTACATCTCCATCACCATTACCAACACCCCGGAAATGAAAGGGGTGTTTTCCCGGGTCAAGCTCAACAGCGAACTGTCGCGTCGTGACGTCTTGCTGATTGCGCTGATGTCTTCGGAGAACCGCGCCGCCGCCAGCCTCGCGCATCATTACCCGGGCGGTTACGCAGCGTTCATCGCCGCCATGAACGCCAAGGCCAAGGCGCTGGGCATGACCAGCACCCACTATGTCGAGCCGACCGGCCTGTCGATCCATAACGTTTCCACCGCCAGGGACCTGACCAAGTTGCTGATCGCCGCTCGCAAATACCCCCTGCTGAGCGAATTGAGCACCACCAAGGAAAAAACCGTCACCTTCCGCAAGCCGGTCTACAGCCTGGGCTTTCGCAACACCGATCACCTGATCCACAAGGACAACTGGGATATTCAGTTGACCAAGACCGGCTTCACCAACCAGGCCGGTCACTGCCTGGTGCTGGTGACGAAAATGGGCAATCGCCCGATGGCCCTGGTTATTCTCGATGCCTTTGGCAAATACACCCATTTCGCCGACGCCAGCCGGATTCGCAGCTGGGTGGAAACGGGCAAGAGCAGCAACGTTCCAGCGGTCGCGATGCAGTACAAAGCGGCGAAGAACCTAAAGAGTCGCCAGAGCGGCGTGGTCGAAGCCTCCAAGTAATTGATGAATGCGACGGCATCTGTGGCGAGGGGATTTATCCCCTCGCCACAATGGCTCATAAATCATAGAGAGCAGCATTACCCGCCCCGTTGGGCTTTCTTTCCCTCAATGCTTCAGGTCACCGAGCGGGTCATAGGCCTTGGCCCGGGATTCGCCGTGCTCGTCCTTCTCATCACGAGGAGCCTTGGCCGGCCCGATGGGATCGACTTGCGGATCATCGAGATCCGGGGAATCGGGATCGAACCCCAACTCATCATCAGCGGACGAGTGCTCGGAAGAATGGGGCCCCGTGGGCGTTTTCGACTGTGCCATACCTGCCTCCTTGAATCACGGCCCGGACAGTCCGGACCCTGACGATAAGAGTTTCAGGCGTACCGGGTCGTGCCCGGCAGGTGACGAACGGGGCAAGTCATCAATGCGCTGCACCCAGAGCCTTGGTGGCACGCGCCGCTGCCTGCTCCTGCCCTGCCCCGGCCAGCTCATCCGCCGCTTTCAACCAGCGCTGCGGGTTGACGTTGGCCGGAAGCTGCGTGGGGCGCTGGAGCAGTACCGCCCAGCCGCCGGCGTCCTTGAAGGCCGACTCGAACCCACTGAAGCTCATCAACAGCCTCCGGTTCATGCCCGAACGCAGCAAGACCGTGCGCTTCTGCCGGTTATAGCCGGCAAGAATCCCGTAACGAGGCCCGGACCATAACGCCGTGCCTTCGGTGTAGCGCAGCAACACCGGGTTCCCCGCGGCGACCTGCTCCAACAAGGCGGACAGTTCACTGTCGAGGGGATACACCACCAACCCATACTCTCGCGCCAGGGTCTGCATAGTCTGCTGCAAGCCGGCTTCGCCACCTGGCAGGTGCAATGGTTTCTCCAGCAACCCCGGGGTAATCACCGTACCTTGCGCGGTCAACACGGCGGCCAGGGATTGTGGCGCCCCCTGGTACATATCGCCGCGATAGAACGGCACGCTGTTGAGCTCCACCCGTTCGGGCAGGCGCTGGATCTGAGGCGACACACTGCCTGCGCAACCCGCCAGGGCCACAAGACAGGCGGCCGCGAATACCAGTGATCGAAAAGAGGGAATGACCGGCAACATGATGAGTCTCTAGTTCAGGTACCCGATGAACGGGTCAGGCTTGGGCCGTCGATCATAAAGCGCGCACTGGCCCGGGTATAGCCTTAAACAGCAGTCTCGCTGCCGCGATAGAACGAACCGGTTCGTCGGCCGGGCATCGCGAACCACTGCCTGCAACACTTGAACGACTAGACTGTCCATTGAACTGAGTGCGTTGCCCCTACCGGGGCTGAGGGAGGCCCACATGAGCCTGACAACGACAATCCTGATGCTGGTATTCGGCTGGCTGAGCGTAGCGGCGGCCATGCTGTGGGGCGTGCTGCGGATCACCCGTCGCCATCATCATCCGTCCCCATCGAGCACGGAAAAGACCACGGAAGCCAGCCAGCGCCACGCCGCGGCCCACTGACCGCCACTTTTCAAAGAACTGCAAAAGCCGCCCTGGTTGGACCCGGGCGGCTTTTGCATGCCTGGTCACTCAGGCTTCGTTGCCCAACGCCCTTTGCCGGGCCCGACGGGCCATCATGTTCAGGACCTCGATCGCAGCCGAGAACGCCATGGCAGCGTAGATGTAGCCCTTGGGCACATGAGCACCGAAACCTTCGGCGATCAGCGTCATGCCGATCATGATCAGGAAGCCAAGCGCCAACATGACCACCGTTGGGTTGTTATTGATGAATCGGGCCAGGGGTTCGGCCGCCAACAGCATCACCAGCACCGACACCACTACCGCGATGATCATGATCGGCAAGTGCTCGGTCATGCCTACGGCCGTGATGATGCTGTCGATGGAGAACACCAGGTCGAGCATCAGGATCTGACCGATTGCGGCGGCAAATCCGAGGGTCACGCCAGACGTGGCCGACTTCGGATCATTTGGCGCGGGGTCCATGCTGTGGTGGATCTCGGTGGTGGCCTTCCACAACAGGAACAGGCCACCGGCGATCAGGATCATGTCCTTCCAGGAGAACGCCTGGCCGAGGATTTCGATGACCGGCTCCGTCAACTGCACAATGAACGCGATGGTGCTCAACAAGCCCAGGCGCAGGATCAGCGCCATGCCGATACCGATCCGCCGCGCCTTGGCACGATGCTGCTCGGGCAGCTTATTGGTCAGGATCGAAATGAAGATCAGGTTATCGATACCCAGCACGATTTCCATGACGACCAGGGTCGCCAGGGCGATCCAGGCAGTGGGGCTGGCAGCGAGTTGTAAAAGATAGTCCATGGGTCAGTCCTGGCTCGATGTGACGGGGTTAGATGGCTTGGTTGGAAGAGTCGGCCTTGTCAGCGTCCTGCGCCGGTTCTTTCTTGGGGCTGATCAACCCGCCGGTGGCGTCGTTCAGCGCCTGCTCGGCAGCCTTGTGGGTATCGTCGATGGCCTTCTTGGCCGCATCGACCGCCTGTTCCTTCAACTGCTGGGCCAATTGTTCCGCGCTTTTTTCAGCCTGCTCACAGCCCACGAGAGCCAGTGAAGACATCGCCAGCAAGGCTGCAAGCCCCAAGGATTTGTATGTCATGGATAGATGCCTCTGAGGAAACACGGAGCCCGAAGATGGCTCACCAATGGCCAGGGATTCTAGAGACGACGACACTTCAGGAAAATTCGTATTTTCAGCGGTTATACTTCGATTTTTACGAATCCAAGTGAACCCATGCTCAATTATCGACAACTGCATTACTTCTGGGTGGTGGCCAAAACGGGCAGCATCGTGCGGGCGTGCGAGCAGTTGAACCTGACTCCACAAACCATCAGCGGGCAGATCTCCCTGTTCGAGCAGACGTATAACATCAAATTGTTTCGCCGCGTCGGACGGCAACTGGAGCTGACCGAAGCCGGTCGCCAGACGCTGCCCTACGCCGAGCACATGTTCCAACTGGGAGGCGAACTGGAGCTGATGCTCCGGGCCCAGCCCAACGAACAGCAGACGCTGTTCCGGGTCGGGGTGGCGGACGTGGTGCCCAAGTCCATCGTCTATCGACTGCTGGCGCCGACCATGGAACTGAGCGAACCGCTGCGCATCACCTGCCGCGAGGACAAACTCGAACGGCTGCTGGCTGACCTGGCGATCCAGCGCCTGGACCTGGTGATTTCCGACAGTCCGATGCCCAGTCACCTGGACATCAAGGGCTACAGCCAGAAACTGGGGGAATGCGGCATCAGCTTCTTCGCCACCGCCGCACTGGCCGAACGCTACGGGCAGGATTTTCCCCGCGGCCTGCAGGACGCCCCCCTGCTGATTCCCGGCCCGGAAACCGTGGTCCGCAGCCGCCTGCAACGCTGGTTCGCCGAGCAACAGATCCAGCCGCGCATCGTAGGTGAGTTCGACGACAGTGCGTTGATGCAGGCCTTCGGTCAGTCAGGCAGCGGAATTTTCATCGGCCCGAGCGTGATCGCCGAAGAAGTGAAGCGCCAATACGGCGTGCAGGAGATCGGCCAGACCGACGCGGTGAGCGAGTCGTTCTATGCCATCTCCGTGGAACGCAAGGTCAGTCATCCGGGCATCGTCGCGATTGCCGAAGGCGCACGTCGTGAGTTGTTCCACTAAGCGTGGACGGGTCGGGGCTTGAACGTCATCAGCAACAACGCCAACAGGATCGATACCAGAATGAAACCGGCCGCCGCAAAACCGACGCTGCCCAGGCCCAGTGTATCGATGACCCGCCCGCCGACCATCGCCCCCAGGCCAATGCCCAGGTTGGCACCGGCAATATTCAGCGACGCGGCAAAGGCTGGCGCTTCGGGGGCGGCCTTCATCAGTCGCACATGACTGACCAGGAACAGAGCGGCCTGGGTCACGCCCCAGATCGCCATTGCTGCGGCCAACCACAGGGTCGAATGAATGCTCGGCACCAATGCCACCATGCCGCCGATCATGAACAGGCAGAACACCATCGATGCGATCAGCGGGTGCCGGTCCACCGCTCGGCCTCCCAGGGAGTTGCCCAGCAGCCCCACGGCGCCGAACCCCATCAGGCACCAGCCCACGAGCGTGCCATCGAAGCCTGCGAGGCGCTCGAGGATGTCGGCCAGGTAGGTGTAGGCCGTGAACATGCCGCTGAACACCAGAATCGACAACAGCACATGGCCTTGCATCAACGGGCTGCGCAGAATCTTGAACTGCGAGCGGAAGCTGACCTGATGCAAGTGCAGGTTGGTTTTCGGCAGGTAGATAAACAGCAGTAACGCCTTGGCGAAAGCGATGACGGCCAGGATCGCGAACGCACTGCGCCAGCCGAACGCATCGGATATCAGCGTACCCACCGGGATCCCGAATACCGTGGCGCAGACGATGCCGAAGCCGATCCGGGCGATGGCGCGCCCGGCGTACTGCGGCCCGACGATGTCTACCGCCGTTTCGCTGGCCAGCGCCCAGAACACCGGAAGGCCCAGGGCCGGGATCAACCGGGCAACGGCCATGACCCAGATATCGGGGGCAACGGCCGCCAATGTATTGGCCAGGCCGAACATCAGCAGTACGCTGATAAACAGCCTGCGCCGCTCGAAACGGGCAAACCAGGCTGTCAGGAATGGACCGAACGCCGCCACCGTAAACGCGAACAGTGTCACCAGCAATCCCGCCTGGGGAATGCTGACGTGCAGGTCGCGAGCGATGGATGGCAGCAGGCCGACAATGATGAATTCCGTGGTCAGCACGGTGAAGCCGGCGGCCGACAACAGGAAAATGGGTAACAACATGCAGAACTCCAGCAAAACGACAACACCAGCGTTGGCTTGAGGGCCCGCTGGAAGAAGAGAGAGATGAGAGGACCAAAGCCTAACAGAATGTGGGCCACAGACAAATGTGCTTAAACACCTGAGTGACGGATCGTCACAGGTCCGTCAGATTCTTTACCGGGCTGTGCTAAAGTCCGCGCCCCGCAAACGTTGAACATTTTTTCCGGTCCCGCTCACGTGGCCTGCCCGCTTGTTGCCCTGAACGCCGACCGTCGCCCACAACAAAAAACACATGGATAGCCGTTATGACTGCTTTATCCCCCTCCCTTTTGCAACGCTTCAAACGCACCGGCCTGGTGACGCAAATCATCATTGGCCTGATCATTGGTATCGCCCTCGCCTGGCTGGCGCCGGACGTGGCGAAATCCACCGCATTCATCGGCAAGGTCTTCGTGTCCGCCCTCAAGGCCGTGGCCCCTATCCTGGTGTTCGTGCTGGTCATGGCGTCGATCGCCAACCATAAGCAAGGCCAGGAAACCCATATCCGTCCGATCCTGTTCCTGTACCTGCTGGGCACCTTCGCCGCGGCGGTGGTTGCGGTCGTTGCCAGCACCCTGTTCCCCTCCAGCCTGGTGCTGTCGGCCCAGGACGTTGCCGTCACCGCTCCCGGTGGCATCGGCGAAGTGTTGCAAAGCCTGCTGCTCAGCGTGGTGGACAACCCGGTCCGCGCGCTGACTGACGGCAACTTCATCGGCATCCTGGCCTGGGCCATCGGCCTGGGTATTGCCCTGCGTCATGCTGGCGAAACCACTCGCACCGTGCTCGATGACCTGTCCAACGGCGTGACCGTGATCGTGCGCCTGGTGATCAGCTTCGCCCCGCTAGGGATCTTCGGACTGGTGGCCTCGACCCTGGCCACCTCAGGCTTCGGCGCCCTGCTCGGTTACCTGCATCTGTTGACCGTGCTGATCGGCTGCATGCTGTTCGTCGCACTGGTGGTCAACCCGCTCATCGTGTTCTGGAAGCTGCGGCGCAATCCCTACCCGCTGGTGTTCACCTGCCTGCGCGAAAGCGGCATCACCGCGTTCTTCACCCGCAGCTCGGCGGCCAATATTCCGGTGAACCTCGAACTGAGCAACCGCCTGGGCCTGCATGAGGACACTTACTCGGTATCGATACCGCTGGGTGCGACCATCAACATGGCCGGCGCCGCCATCACCATCACCGTGCTGACGCTGGCCGCGGTGCATACCCTGGGGATCGCGGTGGACATTCCGACAGCGGTGCTGTTGAGCGTCGTCGCAGCCATTTGCGCCTGCGGCGCGTCCGGCGTGGCCGGCGGTTCGCTGCTGCTGATCCCCCTGGCATGTAGCCTGTTCGGTATCCCGAGCGAAATCGCCATGCAGGTGGTTGCCGTGGGATTCATCATTGGCGTGCTGCAGGATTCGGCGGAGACGGCGCTGAATTCTTCTACCGATGTGCTGTTCACTGCGGCGGCTTGCCTGGGTGAGGAAGAGAAACTGGCTCGCACGGCATAACCATTGTGGTGGGTGCACCACCGTCATCGCGAGCAGGCTCGCTCCCACAGGGGCCAGCGGTAACCACGGAACCAATGTGGGAGCGAGCCTGCTCGCGATAGCGGTGGTATATACGCCGAGGACATGACAGACAGCCACAAAAAAGCCCGGAACGGCTCACACCGTTCCGGGCTTTTTTCATGCCGGCGGGCTTAGAACGCGCCCATGTAGTCGCGCTTGCCCACTTCCACACCGTTATGACGCAGCAGCGCATAGGTGGTGGTGACGTGGAAGAAGAATTGCGGCAGGCCATAGGTCAGCAGGTAGTTCTGACCGGTAAAGCGTTTTTCCTTCGGCGTGCCCGGGCGGGTGACGATCTCGATGTTTTCCTTGCCATCGATCTGCTCTGGGCTGATGCCGTCGATGAAGGACAACACCTTGCTGATCAAGGCTTGCAGCTCCGCGAAGGTGGTTTCGCTGTCGTCATATTTCGGTACTTCAATCTCGGCCAGGCGCGCGGACACGCCTTTGGCGAAATCCACGGCAATCTGCACCTGACGCACCAGCGGGAACATGTCCGGGTACAGGCGGGCTTGCAGGAAAGCGTTCGGCTCGATGTTTTTTGCTGTCGCGTGGGCTTCGGCCTTATTCAGGACGTCACTCATGGCGTTGAGCATCTGCTTGAAAACCGGGATGGAAGCGGCGTACAGAGAAATAGTCATGGCGATCTCATGCAGGTGAAAAGAAAGGGACACATCAAACGGATGCGATTATAGCCACGGCTTGTTGCACACCTTGTCTTTTATTGCGCAAGGATTAGGCTAGGCGGCTTCACAGCATAGGGGACGCGCGATGAGCATCGAAGAACAAGGCCAGGCCGAAGAACCACGGCTCAACAGCACGGAAATCCGCATCCTCGGGGCCCTGGTGGAAAAACAGGCCACCAACCCGGAAACCTACCCATTGACCCTCAACGCCCTGGTACTGGCCTGCAACCAGAAAACCAGCCGTGAGCCAGTGATGAACCTCACCCCCGGCCAGGTCGGCCAGAGCCTGCGGGCGCTGGAGGGTCGCGGCTTTACCAAACTGGTCATGGGTAGCCGTGCCGACCGCTGGGAGCATCGGCTCGACAAGGCCCTGGAGCTGGTACCGGCCCAGGTTATCCTGATGGGCCTGCTGTTCCTGCGCGGCCCGCAAACGGTCAATGAACTGCTCACACGCAGTGGCCGCATGCATGATTTCGAAGACACCGACCAGGTGCTGCACCAACTTGAACGCCTGATTGCCCGCGGGCTAGCGCTGCTGGTGCCACGCCAGGCCGGGCAGCGAGAGGATCGCTACGTCCATGCCATGGGCGACCCGGCGGACGTCGAAGCGATCCTCGCCGCCCGTCAGCACCCGGTGGAACGCGGTGCCGGCAGCGGCGTGTCGCTGGAGCGCATCGAAGAACTCGAAGCGCGGATCGCGGCGCTGGAAGAACGGCTCGCGCGGCTGGAATAACCCTACGCGGACCGGGCAAACGCCACGGCTTTCTCGAACTGTTCCAGGCTGGGCCGCACGCCGGTATACAGCACGAACTGTTCCAGGGCCTGGATCGCCACCACCTCCAATCCGGTGATGACCCGTTTGCCCTCAGCCCGGGCACGCACGATCAGCGGCGTTTCCGATGGAATGGCCACCACGTCGAACACAGTCTCGGCTGCGGCGATGGTGTCGGGCTCGAACGCCAGTTGATCGGCCTCCGGCCCACCGGTCATGCCGATCGGCGTGACATTGATCAGCATCCGGGGCCGCCGCTCGCCCAACTCGGCCTGCCACTCATACCCCAGGGACTCGGCCAGGGCCCGCCCGGCGGTTTGGTTGCGAGCGACGATCAGCCCCTGCTGGTAGCCCCCGTCACGCAGGGCGCTGGCCACCGCCTTGGCCATCCCGCCGCTGCCGCGCAGGGCAAAGGTCGAATCCTTGGGCACGGCATGGGTTTGCAGCAGTTGGGCGACGGCGATGTAGTCGGTGTTGTACGCCTTCAAATGGCCATCGGTGTTGACGATGGTGTTGATGGACTGGATCGCGGCGGCGGACGCGTCCAGTTCATCAACCAAGGCAATGCAAGCCTCCTTGAACGGCATCGACACGCCGCATCCGCGAATGCCCAAGGCGCGGATACCACCGACCGCACCAGGCAAATCCCGGCTGCTGAAGGCCTTGTAATAGAAGTTCAGGCCCAACTGCTCATACAGGTGATTATGAAACCGCAGGCCGAAGTTCCCGGGCCGCCCCGACAGCGACATGCACAATTGGGTGTCTTTGTTGGGATTGATTTGCATGTTTGTTTCCTTGCATTCACTTTCTGACAAGCGGGATCACCGCCCGACCGACCTTACACAATATTTACCCAACGGCGCTGCAAATCCTGGGAAAATCGTTGTCAGAGCAAGTACCCCCGTGACCTTTTAGCGGTCTGTTACAAACGGGGCCAAACGAGGAACCACCATGAATCGTAAACTCCCTGTCATCGCCCTGCTCGTGGGGGCACTCGCGGTCACCGGCCAGGCATCCGCCCATGGTCGCGGTGGTTGGGAGGGGCCCGCAGTGTTTGGTGCAATCGTCGGCTCGGCCATTGTCGGTTCGGCGCTCATCAACCGTGACCGGCCGGTGTACGTACAACAACCGGTCTACGTCCAGCCGCAACCGGTTTATGTACAGCAACCCCCACCGGTCTATTACGAGCCACAGCCGGTGTACATCGAGCGGCCTGTCTACTATCGCCCGGCACCGGTGTATTACGGGCCACCACGGGGCTACTATTACGGCCCACCCCACGGCCATTACGGTCGCTGGTAACCGGACAAAAAACAGCCTGTGATCGAGGATCACAGGCTGTTTTTTATTGGGCGGCAGTACAGTTCAGCATTGATGTGAACTGATCCACCGCTATCGCGAGCAGGCTCGCTCCCACAGGGGACGGGCGGTGACGCAGAGATCGGCTTCAACCCGATCAACTGTGGGAGCGAGCCTGCTCGCGATAGCGGCAAGATCAGACATGCTCACCGCTTTTCAGTCGTGCCGACCCATGCTCTGCCGTCGAGTGGGAAGGCTCTGCCAGGACCGGAATCTCGTTGCCATCGCAATCATGCAGCTTGCCGTCGCTGAAGTAATCGCCTTCACGCAGCGCCGCCAGGTCCTGATAACGCAATACCCGCTCGGTGCCGGCGGCAAAGACTGATTGCTGGTCGGAGTTGCCTGCAGTGAAGTGGTTGAACGCCAGGTTCAGGATGATCGCCATGATCGCCGAGGAACTGATGCCCGAATGGAAGATCGTCGCGAACCAGCTCGGGAAATGGTCGTAGAAGTTGGGCGCAGCGATAGGGATCATGCCGAAACCGATGGAGGTGGCGACGATGATCAGGTTGACGTTGTTGCGGTAGTCCACTTTCGACAGGGTCCGAATGCCACTGGCGGCCACGGTACCGAACAGCACGATACCCGCGCCGCCCAGCACCGAGGTGGGCACCGCAGCAATCACCCGCCCCATGAACGGCAACAGCCCCAGCACCACCAGAAACACCCCACCGGTGGCCACCACGAAACGGCTCTTGATCCCGGTCACCGCCACCAGGCCGACGTTCTGGGCAAAGGCACTCTGGGTGAAGGAGCCGAAGATCGGCGCGATCATGCTCGACAGCATATCGGCCCGTAAGCCATTGCCCAGGCGCCTTGAGTCGACCTTGGTGTCAATGATCTCGCCCACCGCCAGGATGTCGGCCGAGGTTTCCACCAGGGTCACCATGATCACGATGCACATCGACAGGATCGCGGCAATGTGGAACGTCGGCATGCCGAAGTGGAACGGCGTGGGGAAACCGAACATCGGGCCTTCGCTGACGGATGAGAAATCCGCCATGCCGAGAAACACCGCGATCACCGTACCAACCACCATCGCCAGCAGAATCGATAAGCGGGAAATCGTCGCGCTGCCCATTTTGCTGAGCAACAGCACCAGTACCAACGTGACGGCGGCCAAGCCGATATTGGCCATGCTGCCGAAGTCAGCGGTATGACTGTTGCCACCCATGGCCCAGCGCGCCGCTACCGGCATCAATGTCAGGCCGATGGTGGTGATGACGATGCCGGTGACCAGCGGCGGAAAGAAACGGGTGATTCGCGAAAACACCGGGGTGATCAGCAAACCGATCAGGGACGCGGCGACCACGGCCCCCAGGATGGCTTGGAAGCCGCCCTCCCCGCCGGTCCCGACAATCGCGACCATGGTCGCGACGCCGGAAAACGATACGCCTTGCACCAAGGGCAACTGGCAACCGAAAAACGGCAGGCCAAGGGTTTGCAACAAGGTCGCCAGCCCCCCCGCAAACAATGACGCCGCAATCAACAGGCCGATGTCCGCCGATGACAGACCGGCCGCCTGGCCGATGATCAAGGGCACCGCGACGATGCCGCCGTACATGGTCAACACATGCTGCAGGCCGTAAGCCATATTCGCGCCGACACCGAGATTTTCGTCTTCGGGCCGAGGGAGTGAAACATGGGGCGTTTTCATGGTTCGGGGGTTCCCTGTTTTTTGTTATGGGCACACTGTATTCAAAACTCAGGACAAATGTCCATAGAGTTGTATACAATTTCCCACAAACAAATCAGCGTCGCAGAGGCTAGAGGAGCCCGGCCATCGCAGGCCGTAATAATTCCCGGGGTGGCACTCGCAGGCCGAACTCGGCTTCCAATAGATCGATCAGCTCATCGGCGTCGGTCATCACCCGTCGCTCGCTCTCCTGCCCTATCCGGTGCACGGCATAGCTGTTGCCGTTGAGGGTCTTGCGCAAACCGTCCCCGGTGCGAGCGACCATCAACCGGCCCATGAACGGCGAGTCAGGGTGAGTGCAGACGTACCAGTTACCCAGGATGTAGTCGATGTCTTCCTGGCGCTGCAGGTCGAACAGGTACATCGGTCGCCATTCGCCCGCGACGTTGGCGCGCAGCAGGTAGCCGTCCGGATGATCCTCGATGCGATACGGCTCATGGGGGGTGGCCTGGACGTCGCGGCTGTCCAGCAGCAACGGCCCGGTGGGCACCATCCCGCCGAAGCCGACATCGGTGATGTAGCGCACGCCGTCTATCGTCACCAGGCTGAGACGATGAGTCCGGGCGGTCCAGGCACCTTCGGGCGCGTTCATCACCACCCGGCCAGTGATACCGTGGACGTCAAAACCCAGCTCCTGCAGCAGCGCCAGGAACAACTGGTTGAGTTCGTAGCAGTAACCCCCACGTCCCTGCTCGAGAATTTTGCGCTCCACCGATTCCAAATCGATAGACACCGGCTGGCGCAGCAGCGTCGAGAGGGTTTCAAAGGGGAATTCCGCCGTGTGGCGGTTCTGGAGCTGACGCAACGTATCGAGCGTCGGGGCTGGCGGGGTGTCGAAGCCCAAGCGTTGCAGATAGCGGCGCGAATCGCTCAGTCGAGGCTGGCTCATTAGGGTGTCCTTTTCCTGGTCCGGTGCAGGGCTGATGGGCAGCACGCTGCTGTTGGCGCCAGATATAAGGCATTCCCCCTTCACAGACAACAACCGACCGAAATGCGCCGCTCTTTCAGCGCCGCTTGCGTGAAGCCAGCCGGATCCAGGTAGGGGCATGATCGCTGGGGTGCGGCTGGTTCCTGACCCAGGCGTCTACGCCCGCCTCGCTCAGATAGGGGCTTGCCGCAGGGTTCAGCAGCAGGTGATCGATGCGCAGCCCGGAGTTTTTCTGCCAGTGCTGACGGAAATAATCCCAGAAGGTGTAGATCCGCTCGTCCGGGTACAAATGACGCAGCGAATCCGTCCAGCCCTGGTCCAGCAAGCGTTGATAGCACTCGCGGCTTTCGGGTTGCAGCAGCGCATCCTTGAGCCAGGAACGCGGGTTGTAGATATCCATGTCAGTGGGAACCACGTTGTAATCGCCGGCCAGCACCACGGGGTGATCGCTGGCCTGCAACGCCTGGGCGTAATCAATCAACCGTTCGAACCACGCCAGTTTGTAATCGAACTTGGGTCCTGGTTGCGGGTTGCCGTTGGGCAGATAAAGGCAGCCGACCAGCACACCATGCACGGCCGCCTCCAGATAGCGGCTATGGCTGTCGCTCTCATCGCCGGGCAAGCCGCGACGGCTCTCCAGCGGTTGCGCGTCACGGGCCAGTATCGCGACGCCGTTCCAGGACGCCTGGCCGTGCCAGATCGATCCATACCCCACCGACTCCAGCTCGGCCGCCGGGAAATCCTTGTCGACTGCCTTGAGCTCCTGCAGACAGACGATGTCGGGTTCCTCCCGCTCCAGCCATTCCAACAGGTTGGGCAGCCGGGCGCGAATACCGTTGATGTTGAAGGTCGCGATCCGCAGGTTTTTCATAGGCCAGAACCTCGAAGTATCAAGATGCCAAGGGTTTCAGGAGCCGGTTTTCGACAGCGGCTGAGGGTTTTCCAGCAGGTTTGAAAAGGCCTGTTTATCGATCGGACGACTGAGGAAATAGCCCTGGACCTCATGACATTGGTCCGAGCCCAGCGAACCGAGCTGAGCCAGGGTTTCCACGCCCTCGGCCGTGACGGTCAGGCCCATCGCCTTGCCCAGGTTGATGATCGCCTGGACCACCGCGCGGTCGTTGCTGCTGTTGCTCATGGAGGCGATAAAGCGCTTGTCGATCTTGATGCCGTCGAAAGGATAGGTGCGCAAGTAACCCAAGGAAGAGTAGCCGGTCCCGAAATCGTCCATGTTCAGACGTACACCCAGTTCTTTCAGGGCATTCATGACCTGCAGGGCGCCGTCCACATCGTTGAGCATCACATTCTCGGTGATTTCGAGTTCCAGGCGACTCGCGGGGAAACGGGTTTCGATCAGTACTTGGCGTATGTCTTCAACCACATCGCTGCGCTCGAACTGCGCCGGCGACAGATTGACCGAAACCATCAGGTTCCCCGGCCAGGTCAGCGCGGTTTCGCAAGCCTCGCGCAGTACCCAGCGCGAAAGCGGAACGATGAGGTCGGTCTGCTCGGCCAGCGGAATGAAAGCATCGGGACCGAGCAGGCCCTGGGTAGGATGCTGCCACCGCACCAATGCCTCGACGGCCACGATCTCCCGGCCGTCGACTTTGTAGCGCGGCTGGAAGTGCAAGATGAATTCGTTGTTCTTCAGCGCCAGGCGCAGGTCGCTTTCCAGCTGGCGTCGATGCTGGATCTGGTCGTTCATCTGTGGGGCGAAATAACACCAGGTCTTCTTGCCCTCCGACTTGGCCTGATACATGGCAATGTCGGCACAGCGAATCAACTCGCCGGGCACATACCCCTGGCGACGACTCACGGCAATGCCGATGCTGGCGCCGATGTGAAGGGCATGGGTTTCGTAGTGGATCGGTTGCTGCAGGCTCTCGATCAGCCGGGTGCAGAATCGGTCGATCTCAGTGGTGTTCTCCATCCCGCCGAGCACCACGACGAACTCATCGCCGCCCAACCGCGCCACCAGGTCCTGCTCACGGGTGCTGTCGCGCAGGCGCTGGGCGACTTCCAGCAGTACCGCATCGCCGGCCGGGTGGCCCAGGGAATCGTTGATCGGCTTGAAGTTGTCCAAGTCCACCATCAGCAAGGTCAAGGGGGCGGAATGCTCCTTGGCGGCCAGCGCCTCTTCCAGGTGCCGCGCCAGCTTGTTGCGGTTCGGCAGGCCGGTCAGCGCATCGTGCATGGACAGATGCTGGACCTGGGCGTGGGCAGCCACTTCATCGGTGATATCGCTGGCGGTGCCGCGGTACCCCACCACTTCGGACTTGTCGTGGATCGGCCGCGCCGAAACCCGGCAAAAGCGCAGCTGTCCGGAATGATCGCGGTAGGAACAGCGCAGGTTGCTCGCGCTCTGTTCTTCCGTCAGGTTGCCCAGCCACAGAGCAATCGGAGTCGTGTCGCAATACAGTAGTTGCTCGATGTCCTGGCCCAACCATTGCGGGGCAGAAAATCCGGTGACCGTACTGAAGCGTCCCGACAGGTAAGTGATGTGCCGTTGAGCGTCGATTTCCCAGATCCAGTCGGAGGCTGCCTCGGCCACGGCGCGGAAGCGTTCTTCGCTGGCTTCCAGGGCCTGGGTCGAGCGCTCCAGGCGGTCGTAGCTGGCATCCACCTGCCGAGCCGTACGCAGGGCATAACGAAAGAAATAGGCGGTAAGCAGCGCCAGGATCAGCAATGCCCCACCCAGGGGTGGCATCAGCGACCAGAGCAATTGCCGGCCCGGCTGTTCGAGACGGGACACCAGGCTATAGCCGGTGCTGTCCAGCGGCACCGCCGGCTGATCGGACGCCAGCTCGTTGTCTTTCTTGAGGTTCAGGTCGGTGAGGCCATAACGCTTGCCCAATGCGCGCAGTTTGACATGAGTCAACTGGTCGACGAACAGCAGGACCGACGTGCCCTTGGCGTCGACTCGGGGACGCTCGTCATTGGGCAGGATCACCGAAGCGGTGACGATGGCCGGCCAGCCGTCGAACAAGGTGTAGCGGACCACAGGAACGGTCAGGTCGGATTGTCCCTGGAGCTGATCCACCAGTTCCTTCAACGGCACATCGATATACGCTGCCGCCTCTGCCTGGACATTCTGCCCACGCACCACTGCGTATTTGGTGTGCTCACGATCAACGACGAACACCCCCTCGTACCCATCGTTGGTGAACAGGGTCTTGCCCATGTTCTGGTCCGCGTAGGCCCAATGCACATCGACTTCGCCGTTGAGGTGCTCATAGGCAGTGGTCCAGTAGGTGTAGCTGGTGATGTAGTTTTTCGAGGCGATGATGCGGTTTTCCACGGCGCGCTCGATGTAGAAGTGCGTCTTGCGCACGTCCTCTGCATCCAGCTCCCGGGCAATGTTGAACAATGCCGCAACGGCCACCAGGACACCCAGGACAAACAACCCGGCGACCGCGGCCACCAAGCGTCGGGTAATCGGCGTGTGGCGCGTGACATTGGAAGGAATATCGGCAGTGGTCTCCATTCACCTGCTCCTGTCCGATCGGCTAACGGCGCGATCCTGAGCAATGGACCCTTGTCAGCCGGCGATGATTCCAACGGATCTCAACGGTCCAGGTGCCTGTGTGGTTAATTCGAGTACCGGCCACTAGCGCGCCAGCGTATCGAGCCCTCCCTCCGTCGACCACACCGCCACTTGGTTGCGGCCGCTGTGCTTGGCCTGATAAAGCGCCGCATCGGCCCTCTGGATAAAGACCTCGATGCTGTCCAGGCTGCTGGGCACGAAGGCATGGCAGCCCAGGCTCACCGTCAGGTAGCCGGTGGGGGAACCGGAATGGGTGATGTGCTTATCGATGAGGCTCTGGCGGATCTGCTCAGCCAACGTCATGGCCCCCTGCAAATCGGTATCGGGCAGCAACACCGCGAACTCTTCACCGCCATAACGCACCGCCAGATCGGCCTTGCGATGGCAGCAGCCCTTGAGCACTGTCGCCACTTCCGCCAGGCAATGGTCCCCCGCCACATGCCCGTAGGTGTCGTTGTAGCGCTTGAAGTAATCGATATCGAGCAGGATCAGGCTCAAGGAACTGCGCTGACGGGCGCCCCGGCCAAATTCGATATCCAGGGCCCGCTCGAACAGCCGACGGTTCGCCAGCCCCGTCAGGCTGTCATGGGTGGCAATCAGCCTTAACGCTTCCTGGGCCTTGCGCAGGTCGGCTTCGATCCGCTCGCTGTCACGCACCTGGCGCACAAACACCCAACCGAACAGGCAGACGCCCGTGACCACCAGGGCCACGATGAGGCTGGACTGAAAGGCTTTGCCATACCAGCCGGCGAGGATCGCCTGCTTGGACATCGCGACGGTGACGATCAGGGGATAGGCCTGCAAGTGCTGGTGATCATATAGCCTGACGACGCCGTCGGCGGAACGGATCATTGCGGTGTCGGGGTCCTCGGTCCGCGGGTCATGCCGGAAGAGGCTCTCCTGGGACATGGGCCGGCCGATCTGCGCCTCATCAAAAGGACGACGGGCCAGCAAGGTTCCGTCGGACAAGGCCAGGGCCATCTCGTCCTTGTCGTCAAGGCTGAAGCTTTTGAAGAACTTATCGAAGTACGACATCTTGATCCCGGCCAACAGCACGCCCTGGAAATTGCCGTTCTGATCATTCACGCGCCGGGATACAGGGATGATCCACTCGCCATTTTGCCGGCTGCGAATGGCCGGCCCGATGTGGGCGATCAACGAAGCGTTCTGCTGATGAAAAGCGAAGTAGTCCCGATCCGCCACCCCATCGCCTTTTTGCAAGTCATCAAAAGAGGTGACGACCCAATGTCCGCTCTTGTCGAACAGAAACAGGCCATGCAGTTGCACCAAGGATTGCACGCGTCGGGCAAAGGTCTTGTGCAGGCGCGGCTGCAGCTCCGGACCAAAGCCATCGGCCTGAATCCAGTCGGTCAGGCTGGCGAGCACCAGGTCAGCCTGCAGGAAAGTGTCCTGGGCCTGCTGGGCCATGGCCCGGGTAAGGTTGGCCGAGACGATACCCGCGGCCTCGAGGTTATGGCGACGGGACTGCTCCAGTTGCAAGTAAAGCAAGCCGCACAGGCACAGGCAGACCGCCGCGATAAACGCCACCGCTGCCTTGAGCAACGGCAGGCGCTTGAGGGCACCGCCGGGGGTATTGAGCGGATCATGGATGAGGATAGGCAAACGATTTCCCGGGAGGGCAAAGCATGAGCGAATCGCTCAAAGCCCCCCAATGGACAAGAGCTTAGCCTACCGCTCGTAGGGCGGCAATTTGCCGGTGCAACGTAGCTGATGGGCGGGGAGATGGATCCAAAAATCTTCTATTGCCAGCCAGCACCATGGTGCAGGCGAATACTGCCTCAACGCACTGGCGGCACCCGGATATCCCCGCTCCGGCACTGCGTCTTGACGCCCCTGCCACAACGGGTGAACGTCAGGCTCTTGTCCATGCACACCCGGACTTCCGACAATTGCGGCCCGCTGCAGATGACTGCAATCCCGTCAGCCGGAATGCCAGGGTTGCTTTGTCGGAACAGCCGGGCAATCTCCTGGGCTTCAAAATAGTAAGAGGCACTGGGGGGTTGCAGCTGCGACGGTACCTTCACCGCCGCCAGCGCCTTGTCGGAGGCCTCCAGGAAACCCATGGCACCGAGGCCGCTGCAAGTGCCGTGCTTGGACCACTCGTGCTCCAGCAATTTGCGGGTCGGAAACAGCGTCAGGCCCTTTTCCCGTTCGGCAATCGTCAGCGGCACCCTCGGCTCACAGGATTGCGGCCAGCCACCCTTGGCGTATTGCGGCCAGAGACCGTGCAGGACAAAACCGTAGCCTTTGCCGGAGCATTGGACATCGTTCGAGTGAGTCAGGCAGAACGTCGGCGACCAGGACAGCGACAGCACGTAGTAATCGAATATCCCTGCGACGGATTCCGCCCGGGCACTGCGTGATTCACGGGCATCGCCCATCCCCATGAAGCCCACTGTGAGCGCGAGCAGCATGACTATCGCAAAACGTTGTTTCATTGACCCGCTCCTTGGGCAGTTCTGTAAACGGTGACGTCGATTCGGTCGGTGATTGTTCAAGGGTTATGTTTCAAGCCGGTGAAAGGAGGTGTTTTTTACAGGGAAACCCAGGCGGGGGCTATCCAAATTGCGTGACGCCCCCTAACGTAGTTCGCCTTCAACCTCCAAGTATGCCGTCGACCATGGACAACCCCTCCCGCCCCCTCGAAGCGCCCTCGGCAGTCAGCCTGCGCGAAGCTTTCTGGTTCTGGCTCAAATTGGGTTTCATCAGTTTTGGCGGGCCGGCAGGACAGATCGCAATCATGCACCAGGAGTTGGTGGAGCGCCGGCGTTGGATTTCCGAGCGGCGTTTCCTGCACGCCCTCAACTACTGCATGCTGCTCCCGGGCCCCGAAGCCCAGCAGTTGGCGACTTATCTGGGCTGGCTGATGCACCGTGGTCGGGGCGGAGTCATCGCCGGCGCGCTGTTCGTATTACCTTCACTGTTCATCCTCGTCACCTTGTCCTGGCTGTACGTCGCCTTCGGTGAAGTGCCGGTGGTGGCGGGCGTTTTCTATGGCATCAAGCCCGCCGTGACGGCAATCGTCGTCCATGCCGCCCACCGCATAGGCTCCCGTGCGCTCCGGAACAGTGGGTTGTGGGCAATAGCCGTCGCGTCGTTCGCGGCAATATTCGCCTTCAATATCCCCTTCCCGCTGATCGTGCTGGGAGCCGCCGTCATCGGCTATTTCGGTGGGCGTTGGGCACCGGAAAAGTTCAGCCTCGGCGGCCAGGCGGCCGGGCATCGATCCTTCGGGCCAGCCTTGATCGACGATGACACCCCGACCCCGGAGCATGCCCGGTTCAGCACCTTCCGACTCATCCGGCTGGCGATCATCGGTGCCCTGCTGTGGGTCCTGCCGATGGGCCTGTTGACCCTGATGTTCGGCTGGGAAGGCACTTTCACGCAGATGGCCTGGTTCTTTACCAAAGCGGCCCTGTTGACCTTCGGGGGTGCCTATGCGGTTTTACCCTACGTGTATCAGGGAGCGGTCGCACACTTCGGCTGGCTGACTCCGACTCAGATGATCGACGGCCTGGCCCTGGGCGAAACCACTCCAGGCCCCTTGATCATGGTGGTAGCCTTCGTCGGTTTCGTCGGCGGCTATGTGATGCAGGTGTTCGGCCCCGAACAGGTCTTTCTCGCCGGAGCCGTTGCGGCCACCCTGGTGACCTGGTTCACCTTCCTGCCTTCGTTCCTGTTCATCCTGGCCGGCGGCCCGTTGGTCGAGTCGACCCACAACGCCCTGAAGTTCACCGCTCCGCTGACGGCGATTACCGCGGCAGTGGTCGGCGTAATCCTCAACCTGGCCTGCTTCTTCGGCTACCACGTACTCTGGCCCAACGGCTTTGCCGGTGCCCTGGACTGGCCATCGGCAATCATCGCCCTGCTGGCGGCCATTGCATTGTTTCGCTACAAGCGTGGCGTGATCCAGGTACTGGTGGCGTGCGGGCTGGCCGGGCTGACGGTGCACCTGCTGCGTTAGGAGAGTCGCTTGCCCAGGTAAGTCGCCGCTGCCTCCGATGCCGCAACCACTGGCAGGCAACAAAATGGAACGGCCCCTACCTCACATCACCTAATGAAGTTCGTGGCCCTGTCCAGACTTCCACACGAGTAGCCTGTACGCGTTAGGGCCTGAACCCGAAAAGCAACGGCGCAGGTGACCGATCCATGGACTCAAGCTCCCTTGAAATCTTTACCGATACCCAGTTGCTGGGCATCTCCATTGCCAACTGGCTGCTCGCCCTCGGCGTGATGACGGTGAGCTTCATCGTCGCCAGGGCGAGCATCGGCTTCCTCTTGAGGAACGTACGGGCCCGGGCGCAAAAACCCAACGCCTACCTCAGCCACATCGCCGTCGAAGTGCTCTCCAGCACCAGCAACACCCTGTTGTTGCTGGCCTCGATCCTGATCGGCATCGGCGTGCTGGATTTGCCGGAGCGTTGGCTCAGCCGGGTCAGCAGCCTCTGGTTCGTAGTGGCGGCGCTGCAGATGGGCCTGTGGGCCAACCGGGCGATCGCCCTCGCACTGCTGCACTATTTCGCCCGCCACAACCACACCGAAATTCATCAGAAAAGTGCTCTGGCAACCCTCAGCCTGTGGGGCGCGAAGGTATTTCTCTGGGCCATGGTGCTGCTGGCGATGCTCTCCAACCTCGGCGTGAACATCACCGCGTTTATTGCCAGCCTCGGCGTCGGCGGCATCGCCGTGGCGCTGGCGGTGCAGAACATCCTCGGCGACCTGTTCGCATCGCTGTCCATTGCCGTGGACAAACCCTTCGAAGTCGGCGACTTCATCGTCGTCGGTTCCCTGGCCGGTACCGTCGAACACGTCGGCTTGAAGACCACGCGGATCCGCAGCCTCGGTGGCGAACAGATCGTGATGGCCAACGCGGAGATGATCAGCACTACCATCCAGAACTACAAACGGCTTCAGGAGCGGCGCATCGTTTTCGAATTCGCCCTGCCCCTCGACTGCTCCACGGAACAGCTCAGACAGGTGCCGGTCATCGTCGAACACATCATCAAAGCACAGGAAAAGACCCGCTTCGACCGCTCGCACTTTCGCGGCATCGGCCAGAGCGCGCTGGAATTCGAAACGGTGTATATCGTGCTGGACCCCAGCTACAACGTCTACATGGACATCCAGCAGGCGATCAACCTGGGCATGATGGAAGAATTCGCGAAAATCGGCGTGCGCTTCGCGATTCCTGCGCGAACCGTCCACGTCGCTTCGCTGCCGCACATGCCTGCGCAGCCTACCAGGGAAAGCGACCACGAAATCCCGGCCCGGGCGACGCCGAAATATCAGGCGCGGCATTAGTACCATCTGCCCCATCAAGATGCCGACCAGATCTGGTTACAACTCAGGGAGTGAGCGCGGCACTGAAGTCCTTTAGCATTGCTGAAAAGTAAGCCATTGGCGTACATTAGCGATGATTTTTATTGAGACTCCCATTTTTACCCGTCGGGCCAATGAGTTGATGAATGATGATGATTATTCGACCTTACAGGCGACACTGGTCCGCAATCCCTCGGCAGGAGACGTAATCGAAGCGACCGGTGGGATACGAAAGATCCGTATCGCTGCCAAAGGCCATGGCAAACGAGGCGGCGCCAGAGTGATTTACTACCATTTCGTCTCTGACTCGCAGATCGCGTTATTGATGATATATCCGAAAAATGAACAACAAGACTTGACCGTCGAACAGCGTAGGGCAATGAAAACGATCGTCGAGCACTGGAGATAGCCATGAGCAAATTTTTCGATGAGCTGATGGAAAGCGTGCAGCAGATGGATGAAATCGTCCGGGGCGAGCGTCAGCCGTCCCGAAAATTCGTCGTCGATGCACTGCAAGTAAAAGAAATACGCAAGGCTACTGGCCTGACCCAGGCAAAATTTGCAGCACTGATTGACGTTCAGCTGGGTACTCTTCGCAACTGGGAACAGGGCCGTCGTGCGCCAACCGGCCCCGCCAAAGCTTTGTTAAGGGCGATTCATAATGACCCAAAGCATGTGATCAGTGCCTTGGCGGTTTAACGAAACCAAGTTTTCAAAAGCTCTCACAGCGGTCAGACGCAGAGATCTGGTTCAGTTGGAACCCTGTGGGAGCGAGCCTGCTCGCGATAGCGGTGGGTCAGCCGCCACTGATGCAAAGGACAGGACGCCTTCGCGAGCAGGCTCGCTCCCACAGAGAATCGTGGAAGACTGATGTCGAAGCACGCCCGCCCCTACACTCGAAAGCCTTCCCTTGACCCAACGCAACTGGCCCCCTGACCCCATCGGCTAAGCTCATCTGATCACTACGACAGGGAGCATCGACATGAGCAAGGCAGACGAGCTGGCAGCCAAGCTGAGGCAAACCCGACAAAGCCGTGCCGATACGGATAACAACGCCGACCTGGCGATTGAACATTGGCCCGCCCAGGTCTACGAGCTGTATCACCAGATCGAAACCTGGTTGACGCCGGTCTGCGAGGCTGGCCTGACGATTCGGCGCAATCCCACTCACGTATTCGAAAGCCATTCCAGTGGTTCGACATACAACTACGCCATTGACCAACTGCTGATGGAAGGGAACGGTCACCGCATCGAGCTTGACCCGATTGCCCGCTTCTCCTCTCACGGAGACGGCTGTATTGAGATCCACCTGAAGGGGCAGACACGTTGCCTTCTGCGAACCGTCGGCGAGCACGGCGAATCGCGGTGGCATGTCCAGTCGAACGGACAACCGCAGTCCGAGCCCTTGGCGCTGGATGAAGATGCGTTGCTTGCGCTGGTGGAGGAAGGTTTGGGGCTCTAATGCACGCGACTTAATTGCTGGCTTGGGAGGATGACACGCCGCTGCCGAGTTCAGCGTCCGGCGCCTTCACTTGCGCCATCGACCGTCTCACCAGCATGTTCAAGGCGTTGTCGATCTCGTCGGCCGCGCCTTGTGCATGTTGGGCATTCGCCCAGCTCCAGTAGTGATCGGACATCAATCCGCCCACCGCCTGGGCACACAGCTCGTCGCTGCAGATACCCATTTTCCCCGCAGCAGCGATAACGGCCAGAAGGGCTTGCTCCAATTGGGCAATTCGTTCGCTAGACACAACTGATGGCTCGATAGATCACGAAAGCAGAGCTTACCAAGATATCAATAGGCCACCAACCGCAAACGCTCAACGGTCACCTGATTGCTCAGCCACCCGCGGCGCCGAATGCCGCGGTGTTCGGCTCCGCTAACGACTCCCGAGCCGCAGCGCGGGCGGCCAGCATGGCCAGAATGGCGGCAATGCCCAGCACCGCCGCGCTGGTTTCGAAGGTCGCCTGGTAACCGTTCAGATCAAACAGGATGCCGCCGACCGTCGCGCCCGCCCCGATGGCGAGCTGGACGATTGCCACCATCAAGCCGCCTCCGGCCTCGGCATCGTCCGGCAGTGTCCGCGCCAGCCAGGTCCACCACCCGACAGGCGCGGCAGTCGCCACCAACCCCCAGAATCCCAGCAAGACGGTCGTGGCAATCACGGACGCTCCGAACCCCACCAGCGCAATGGCAATCGCGGCCATCAACAACGGGACGATGATCAGGGTCCGATACAAGCCATTCTTCAGGAATGCGCCGATCAGGAAAGTGCCAAGGAAACCGGCAACGCCGATGATCAGCAACATGAACGAAAGCAGGGAGACGCTCACTTGGGTCACGCTTTCAAGGAACGGACGCAGGTAAGTGAACAACATGAACTGCCCCATGAAAAACGTGCTGACCGCCAACATGCCCCACGCAACCGGCGCCCGGCTCATCAACCTGAAGACATTGTTGCTGCCCTGTTTCGTCTGCGTGTGCCGGACCCACATTGTCGGCATCCGCAACAGCAGCCAGGCCAGGGCAATCGCAGCAACGGGCACAATGCAAAAAAATGCGCCACGCCAACCGATGATCGCCCCCAGGAAGCTGCCCAACGGCGCCGCCACCACCGTCGCCAGGGCGTTGCCGCCATTGACGATGGCCAAGGCACGCGGCAGATGATTGTCCGGCACCAGTGCCATGGCCGTGGCCGCCGACAGCGACCAGAAGCCGCCGATGGCCACCCCGATCAAGGCGCGTCCCACCATGAACGTCAGGTAATCAGGCGCCAGCGCGACCACTGTCCCGGAGAGGATCATCAGCATCGTCAGGCCCGACAACAGCCATTTACGGTCGACCCTGGCCGCAATCGAGGCAATGAACAGACTGGTGATCAGCGCGAAGGCACCGGAGACGGCAATGCCCTGGCCGGCCTGCCCTTCGCTGACATGCAGGTCCGCCGCGATCGGCGTCAGCAGGCTGACCGGCATGAACTCCGATGCTACGAGTGCGAACGCGGCGAGCGCCATGGCGAGCACGGCACTCCATGCGGGTTGGCCGTGTGATTTCGGCAAAGAGGTATCGGTCATCGAGTATGCATCCTGTCGCTGAGGTAAACGCTTTTGCTGAGCTGCAAGAGCAGGTCCGCTAGGGCACTGGGAAGAGCCCGGCAGCACACGCTCATTTCAGCGGTTATCTCTAGGCGACCGGTAGAGTATTTCTCTGTGATTCTTGCCCGATTCTGTGAACCTGCACGCGACATGTAGTCAGCGCTTCGCTTGGCGAGGTAATGTTCTGCCTAAAGCTATCAACCCAACCTGAAACCCGAGCACACCATGACGACCCGGCGCACATCGTTGCAAGAGACACTCGCCGACAGCATTTGCGCGCGGGCCCGGCGAACGGGGGACTATGCAACATCGATCGCCGGCCTCAGCCTGTTTCGACGTGATGCCCCCGCTCCGCCTGCCATCTGCATGATCGAACCGAGCATCGTCCTCGTGGCCCAGGGTGCGAAACAACTGTGGCTCGGCGGCCAGGCCTATGGCTACGATGCCTCGCGATTCCTCATTACCTCGCTGGACCTGCCCGCCGATTCCGAGGTGACCCAGGCCAGCCCGGATCAACCCTGTCTAGGCTTGGTCTTCAAGCTCGACTTGCGCCTGGTCGCCGATCTGGTCGCACAGGGCAGCCCGGCCCCCGGTCGGGATCGCCCCGTCGGGGTCGGCGCGAACATCGGCGCGTTGACGCCCGAGCTGCTGGCGCCATTCGTGCGCCTGCTGGGCCTGCTGGATGAACCCGACGCGATCCCGGTCCTTGCGCCACTGATCCAGAGGGAAATCCATTATCGACTGTTGACGAGCGAGCAGGCTGCCCGTCTGCGGCAGATCGCGTCCGTCGACAGCCAGGGCTACCGGATCGCCAAGGCCATCGACTGGCTGAAAGTGAACTACACCGACCCGATACGCGTGGAAGACCTCGCGGCGAGCGTGCAGATGAGCGGCCCCACGTTCCACCATCACTTCCGCCAACTCACCGCGATGAGCCCGCTGCAATACCAGAAATGGCTGCGGCTGAACGAAGCGAAACGCCTGATGCTCAACGAACACATGGATGTGGCAAGCGCGGCCTTCAAGGTGGGCTATGAAAGCCCGTCCCAGTTCAGCCGCGAGTATGGCCGCTTGTTTGGTGCGCCACCCAAGCGGGATATTGCGGCGTTGCGAGGAAAGGAAATCTGACTTGATCCATTGTGACGAGGGAGCTTGCTCCCGCTGGGCTACGCAGTAGCCCCAGAATTATGGGAGCGCTGCGCACCCCAACGGGAGCAAGCTCCCTCGCCACGACATTCACTTCACCCCTTGCAAGCGGCTGTCAGTCTTTTCCGCCAAAGCAATGCACTTCAGCGCCAGGATCATCGTCGGGTCCACCAGCGCCACCGTGTGCCCATTGATTTCAAACGCCTCGCCGTGTTCGAGCACCAGGGGCAGCTCCGTACACCCCAGGATCAATACACCTGCCCCCAGTTCGCACAGATGCTCGGCCGCCAGCAGCAACTGCTCCTTGCAAAGCCCGTCGGTGAAACCCGCCTTGATTCCCCGCGGCCCGTAGATGGCGTCCATGACCATGGCCTGATAATCGATCCCCGGCGTCAGGATCTGCAGCCCGGCGCGGCATGCGACCTGGTGATAGACCTGGCTCTGTATCGTGCCGGAAGTCGCCAGGAGCCCGATGACCTTCCCCGCCCCGTGCCGGTGCAGGATCCATCCCACCGTCTCGCTCAACATGTTCACGATGGGCACCCGCAGGTTCGTCTGGATGCGTTCGACAAAGGCATGGGCGGTGTTGCAGGGAATCGCGATGGCGTTGACGCCCGCGCTTTCGAGGCGTTTGCAGGTGGCATACATCGCCAGGGTCGGATCGGTTCCTCCCCGCAGCAGGCTGGCCGTCCGATCCGGTATCTGCGGGTTCTGCTCGACCACCATCCTGATGTGGTCCTGGTCCCTGTCCGCCGGGGTATGGGCCACCACCTTGGCCATGAAATCCACCGTGGCGGCGGGCCCGACACCGCCCACGATGCCCAGTTTGAAGGTCGGTCGACTTGGCGGTGTTCGCTGCTGCGTCGCGAAGTCAGCGTAGATCGAGTTGATGTCCAGCACGGCCATGCCCCGTCGCTGCAGATCGGCGCAGACCAGTGAAAGCTCGGTCATGCCGGGCAAGATCGCCGTCGCCCCCTGGGCCCGCAGCGACAGACATGCCTGATGCAAGGCCTCCAGCGGCGCGCCCTCCAGGTGACCGTCCTTGATGCCGTCGAGGCCGTACATGGCCTCCATCAAGTTCGATTGAGCCTCGGCGTCGGGGTAGACGATCCGGAAGTCCTGCGAGAAATACCGCTCGAACAACCCACAGTGGCGCACGAAGTCGGAGGCAATGACACCCAGCGTCGCCCGGGGCTGGACAGTGCCCCTGACGTACCAGGCCAGGGCCGCCATCATGTCCAGCACCACAATGCCCAGCTCATCCTGGATTTCAGCGCGGAAGGTATGGCTGGCGAAGCATGGAAGCATCACCGCGTCGAAACCATTTTCCTCGAACGACTTGCACACCTGGAACACATAGAACTTGCGCGACGTCATGCTCGCATTCGTGTCCAGGGGCAGCAGCACGTCCTTGAACGGGTGCTGCTCGACCAGGAAATGGTAGCGACCCTGATCCTCGAGCACCGCCCTGGACTTGAGCAGCTTGTAGAACAGATCGCCACCGGCCAATGAGCCAAGCCCGCCGATGATGCCCAGCTTCCGAACCGCAGGCGCCTGCTGTTTCGCTTTCACCTTCATGGCGCGGCTCCCTACACAACCGGAACCGGTTCGGATCGAGACCGGACAGGGGCAGCGTCACAGTCCTCGACCGTCTCCTCGTGAGCTTCGGATTGAGCGACCACTGCTGTTGCGATGCTGTTACCCACCACGTTGGTGGCCGTGCGTGCCATGTCCAGGAACTGGTCGATGCCGATGATCAGCAACAACCCCGCCTCGGGAAGATTGAACATCGGCAATGTGGCCGCGACCACGACGACCGAGGCCCGTGCCACGCCGGCCATGCCTTTGCTGGTGATCATGAGCGTCAGAAGAATCAACATCTGCTGAGTGAAACTCAGGTCAATGTTGTAGGCCTGGGCGATGAACAGGATGGCGAAGGCCTGGTACATCATCGAGCCGTCCAGGTTGAACGAATACCCCAGGGGCAACACGAAGCTGGACACCCGCTTGGGCGCGCCGAACTTCTCCAGCGCCTCGATGGTTTTCGGGTAGGCGGACTCACTGCTGGCAGTGGAAAAGGCCAGGAGAATCGGCTCGCGGATGAGTTTGCCGAGCCGGAACACGGAACGTCCGAGGAACAGGTAGCCGGCACCGAACAACAGCGCCCAGAGGATCAGGATGCCCAGGTAGAACTCGCCGATCAGCTTGCCATAGTCGACCAGCAGGCCGAGCCCCTGGGTGGTGATGGCCGAGGCAATGGCGGCGAACACGCCAATCGGCGCGAAGGCCATGACGTAGTCAGTGATCTTGAACATCACCTTCGCCAACTCTTCGATAGCGTCTGTGACCCGAGTGAAGCCCGCCCGCTTGACGCCCGCCAATGCGAAGCCAAAGAACAACGAAAACACCACGATCTGCAGGATCTCGTTGTTCGCCATGGCTTCGGCAATGCTGCGGGGGAACACGTGGCCGATGAAGGCCTTGAGACTGAAATCACCCGTATTGACCGGCACCGCGGCGGTCGCATGTTGCGCGACGTCCAGGTTCAGCCCGGCCCCCGGCTGAAACAGATTCACCAGCCCCATCCCGATCAGCAGCGAAACGATTGACGCCGTCACGAACCACGCCATCGCCCGGGCACCGATGCGCCCGACGGAACGGGAGTTGCCCATACTGGCGATACCGCCGACCAGGGTCGCGAACACCAGGGGGGCGATGATCATCTTGATCATGCGCAGGAAAATGTCGGTGACCATCGAAAAGTAACCAGCGATCTCCTTGGCGCTTTGCTCGCTCCCTGCGAAATGGTGACAAGCCCAACCCACCAGCACGCCCAAGGCAATGCCCATTGCTATTCGACGTGGGAGCTTATTCTTCTTCACGGTGTTGTCCTCAAGTAGTTCTTGGAGTTTTTTACTTGGCAAGCTCGATTCTAAGGAGCGGCTCGGACGAGATGATGAGTAATCCAGCTACCTTCATGCGCTTTCGGAATAGTTATGCGAAGGACGCGCTGGGCCGGGTAGTTGCAACGTAAACTGGCGCATCTTTACGGGAGATCGGACATGCAACTCAAATGGCTGGATGACCTGCTGGCGATCGCCGAGTGGAAGAACTTCTCCCGCGCCGCCGAAGTCCGTTGCGTGACCCAGTCGGCCTTGTCACGCCGTATCCGTTCACTCGAAGAGTGGGTGGGGGTCAAGCTGGTAGACCGTGGTACCTACCCCGTCCAGCTGACAGCGGCGGGCATCACCTTTTGCGAGGAAAGCCGGGACGCACTGGCCGGCCTGCTGCGGTTGCGTTCGACGTTGCGCGACGTGGAGCGTATGCCGGGCCGCTCCATCCAGATCACCGCGGCCCACAGCCTCTCGATGACCTTCCTGCCGAAATGGCTCTCCCAGTTCCAGCAGCACAACGAACAGTTCAACGCCCGGGTCGTCGCCGCCAATATCCATGACGCCGTCATCGCCCTCGAAGAAGGCAACTGCGATTTGATGATGGTGTATCACCATCCACTCGCCCCCATCCTGCTGGACGCCGAACACTTCGGCAGCCTGACCCTCGGCCATGACGCGTTCATCCCCTTGTGCGCCCCCAATGCCAAAGGCGCCCCGCTGTTCCGCCTGCCAGGCCGCGCCGGCAAACCGGTGCCCTACCTGGCCTACACCGCCACCACCTTCCTGGGCCGCGTCGCCGACATCGTCATCAAGAACGGCCCCGCACCAACGGCACTGGAGCGTTGCTACGAGGCCGACATGGCGATGCTGCTGATGCGCATGGCGGTCGAAGGCTATGGCGTGGCCTGGTTGCCGCAGAGCGCGGTGGCCGATGAATTGGAGCGAGGGTTGTTGGTCAGGGCTGGAGGACAGGAATGGAGCACGCAGCTGGAGATTCGCTCGTACTGTGCGATCGCCAATCGGAATCCGACGATGCGCAAATTGTGGAAGACGTTGGAGGGGGCTTCGTTGCGCTGATCGGTTGGCTTTCGCTCCCGCGCCACTACAGATCTCCTTCGCGGATTACAACCTTTAACAATTTTGTCCCGGTAGAAACCTAAACACATTCAAGAACAAGCCGATAGGTTTCAAATACCCATCCTCCAAGGATTGAACATGATTAACCTCGATGCCCAGCGCTCCAGTGCTCTCCCACTCTCCACGATCAGCGTAGAACCCAGGAAGTCCACGGATGAAGTGGCACAGGCGCCTGCGAACAAATCGTCTGCCGGTACGCAGGTTGAGGGGGTGAAAGTATCGCTGTCCGGCGTCGGACTTCAAAAATCGGCGAATGACCGCGCGGCCAATGCCAACAAGGACATTGAAGAAAGCGGGTTGCCCGATCAGGTGCAGAAGATCCTGAAAATGATTCGGGAGTTGAAACAGAAAATCCAAGAAAAGCAGTCAGAAATGCAGGCACTTATGGCCGACCAGAGTATGTCCCCGGAAACCAAGCAGACGAAAATCGGTGCGTTGCAGGCCACGCTCTCGACACTCACCGCCAGCCTGATGACAGCGAGCGCCTCCCTGGAAAAATTGAGCAAGAATGGAAGCCTGTCTGCCGCCCAGGTACAACAAGCCGCCAAGCTGGCCATGAAAAGCTGAATCCGCTTCTCGGGGGATTCCCATCCCCCGCTCAGAGCTTTCCTTCGTAGTACTGGGCCATGTGATCAACAAACACTCGGACCTTGAGGGGCAAGTTCCGGGCGTGGGGATACAGCGCATAGTAGTGTCGCGTGCCCAGGGTGTACTCCGGCAGAATCCGCACCAACCTTCCCTTCAGCAGATCGTCTCGTACCGTCGCCAGGGTAAACGCCGCGATCCCCCCGCCTGACAAGGCGCACGCGTGCAAGGCGGTGATGGTGTCCGTATGAAAGGCGCTGTTGCAATCCAGCGTCATTGTCTCCCCTCCTTCGCTGACCAATGACCATTGGGCAGCCGACGCATACGTCAGCAGCCGGTGCTGATTGAGTTCAATGGCATTGCGAGGAAGACCGTACTTGGCTACATAGCTCGGCGCTGCCACCAACACTTGCGCTGACGCGCCGAGCAAACGGGCGACAAGGCTGCTATCGGCCAACGACCCGCAGATGCGCAATGCCACATCGACCCCATCGGCCACCAGGTCGACAAGGGGATCGGAGCACGACAAGTCGACCTGGATGTCTGGATAGCGCTGCTGGAAGGCCGGCAACCAATGGGCCAGTTCCAACGTACCGGTTACCAGCGGCACGCTGATTCGCAGCAGGCCGGAGGGACACTCCTGCTCCAGGGTAGCGGCGCGGGAGGCGGCCTCGACGCGGTCCAGGATATCCACGCAAGCCGCGTAGTACCTTTCGCCGGCCGCGGTCAGGCTCATGTGCCGGGTATTACGATTGAGCAAACGCACGCCCAAGGCACTTTCCAATTGCTGCAAGTGCCGCGATACCGAGGAATGAGTGGTGTCCAGCCGCTCCGCTGCGGCTGAAAACCCTTGGGACTCCACAATGCAACGGAACACGCCCATGGCGAGCATCTGATTCATATCGACTCAGCGTACCGCCAACTTGATGATCTGCTCGGTGGTCATGACAGTACCGAAGGTATCCTCGACTTCGGCCAGCGCGGCCTTGTGCAAGGCGTCCTTGTCGATGGCATCGCCGTTGACCCGGGTAATCGCACGAGTCGCCGATGCATCGGAGGCGACCAGTACGTTATAGCCCAGGGGCGCCGCATCCCGGGCGGCACCCGCCACGCACGCGTGGGTCATGAGACCGGAAATGATCAGGTTCTCGATACCGGCGCGCTTCAGACGCTTGTCCAGGTCGGTACTGCCGAACACGCTGACGGTGGTTTTCTGCAGCACCACATCCTGAGCCCTGGGCTGCATGTCCGGGTGGAACTTCACGGTTTCACCGTCCTTCGCGAACACTGCAGAACCTGCGGGAGCGACGTGCTGGACATGGAAAACCGGCATCTTGTAGTCATCGGCAAAGGCAATCAGCTTACGGGTATTGGCCAGCGCGGCAGCGCCATCAGGAATCGGCATCTTACCGGTGAAGTATTCGTTCTGAAAATCGATCACCAGTAACGCGGTTTTACCGGCAGGCAACTGGTTGATCGGCGTTGCGCCGGACATGGCACGGATAGTGGGATGGTATTCAGCAAATGCGCCGGTGCTGGCGACGATGCCGGAAAATGCACAGGCGGCGAGGAAACGGCGGGTGAATCGTTGCATGGGGAATTCCTTCCTGGTTATCGAGGAAGGAATGCTAGGGGGAGCCCCTGAACTTGGACACAGCGTAAACGGCACAGGATCTGTTCGGGATTTGCACCAATAAGATATTTGTCGGTGGGCGCCGCCTCCGTCGACTGAGTACTCGGGGCTCGACTCAATCCGGCATGACAATGCGTATTTCCCTGGACCCGATTGGGCTGCCTGTCACCTCGTCGATGGCCACCGCCTTGATCTCGGTCCCCGCCTGGGCATCGAAGAAACGCACCATCTCCCCTCCCGCTCGATGTTTACGCCCCCAGGCTCCGATCATGAACAGCACAGGGAGGAAATCGACCCCGGCTTCTGTCAGGACGTATTCATCACGGGGCGGCCGTTCGCAGTAGCGATGTTTCTCCAGCAGCCCCGCTTCGGTCAGCGCCGCCAAGCGTTTAGTGAGGATGGTCGGAGCGATGCCAAGGCTTTTCCTGAACTCATCGAAACGGCAGATGCCACGGTGCGCATCCCTGAGGATCAGGATGCTCCATTGATCGCCAACGGACCTGAGGCTGCGCTCGATCGGGCATGAGCTTTCACACAACAATTCATCCTTCATATCGTTTCGATATCGACTCACTTTCGTATTGATAGTAACCTAAGTCTCACACGCGGACCAGTATGAGCCACAGAGGTAGATCAGATGAGCAGAAACAGCGATTCATGGGTGCTGATCACCGGCGCCTCCAGCGGTTTTGGTGAGGAATTTGCCAAGCAATATGCGGCAATCGGTCATCCTTTGGTACTGGTTGCCCGCCGGCTGGATCGTCTGCAGACCCTGGCTAAATCGTTGCGCAACCAGTACGGCATTGAAGTGCTCGTCGAACAGGTCGACCTCTCTGACACTGCTGCGGTCATCAATCTCCATGCGGATTTGAATCAACGTGGCATCCAGATCGATACCCTGATCAACAACGCCGGGCACGGGCTGCAAGGTCCTTTGCTGGACGCGCAATTGAACGACGCGTTGGCGATGATTCAGCTCGACATTGCAAGCCTGACGGCCATGACCCACCTTTTCGGCCAAGACATGCGGAAGCGCCGGCGCGGAAGAATCCTACAGATCGCCAGCGTCCTGGCTTACCAAGGCGTGGTGAATTTTGCCGTGTACTCGGCTGCCAAGGCATACGTCCTACGCCTAGGAGAAGCTTTGCACCGTGAGTTCAAAGCCGATGGGGTCACCGTCACCACCTTGTGCCCCGGCATGACGGACACCGGCTTCGCTACCGCGGCGCAGCAGAAAATCACTCCAGGACTGAAAGCCATCATGATGCAGCCGGCCCCCGTGGTACGGGCAGGCATCCGCGCACTGGGCGCCGGGCGCATCAGCGTCGTACCGGGCATCATGAACAAGCTCAACGTGATCTTCATGTGGGCGACACCTCGCTGGTTACATCAGGCAGCGTTGTCGCGGGTGATGAACTGAGCGACTTTGAGCGGGCGGCCCTTCATGGTCGTCCCACTTCGTTATGACGCTAGAACCTGCGCATGCAGTCGGCGCCCAATCACATCCAGCAAGTCAGCCCCGGCCCAGGGGCCTCAGCCATTGCCCCCCAAAACGATCCGCTTCCCGACCTTCTCTCCCACCTCCAGCGCCTGTCCATCCCGTTGCTTACCCTGCCGAGCCTGCCCAACCAGCCGGGGAATCAACTCCCCCTCCGGCAAGTGCTGCCAGAAGCGCCCGGGCATGTGCTGCCTCAGCGCCTGCGGATTGACCCTCGCCGGGTTGAAGGTGTGCCGGTAGTAAGTGCGCCATAACTCTGCGTCCGGATCTTCAGCGTGGCGCGCCCATTGCTGCCACTGCTCAGGACAATGGCGCTGATAATCCAGGGACTCACCATCGAAGCGGATGCCATCGCGAGGCGTCGCTATCAGCCAGCGTTGGCGGCCCAGCCGCTCGGCAAAATGGCCGCTCGCGCTTTCGAGGATGTCATGGGCCGGCTCGTGAAAGGCCACGAGGTCCAGTTGCAACTGCTCGGCAAGCGCCTGCGGCAAGGGTATGAAGCGCACAAACGCATGGAGGTGATGGGCCTCGCGGCTGACTTGTTTGATCCGTCGCTGCAATTCGCTGCCCAGGCGATCACCGGCGAGCATCGCCGTGCGGTCGCCATGGGCGACACGCCAGAGCACTTCGTACAACAGGCTCCAGCGTTGTTCGCCCTGGTAACGACCGGCCTGCTCAAGCTGGGTCAACAAAGCCGCCGGCACCCGCGTGGAGAACGGACCCGAACCTGACGGCAGCGGCGTCGGCATGGCCAGCAAATCGGCCATGGGGCCTTGGGTCCAGGTCACCTCAGCGGGGTCGATGCCGTGGCCGAGCAGTTTGCGGGCCTGGTCGCGCCATATCAGGAAATCATCCTGGCAATCCAGCGCAATCATCCCCACAACCCCATTTGCATGGGCCCTTGGGGCTCACGCAAGCGCGCACGCAGCAGGCCGCTGCGCATCTGAGCCTCGGCGGGCCGATAGTCGCTGGTGACGATGAACGGTCGCGCCTTTTCCAGCACGCAGCGCAACTGCACCAGATCGTCGTAGCGAACCCGTCGTTCCCGGCGCAGCGCCACCAGGCGTTGCACGCTGCGCAGGCCAATCCCCGGAATACGCGCCAGCAAGGCGGGTTCGGCACGGTTGACGTCGAGGGGGAACACTTCACGGTTCGCCAGCGCCCAGGCCAGTTTGGGGTCGATATCCAGATCCAGGTTGCCGGCGCCCCCCAGGATTTCGCCCGCCTTGTAGCCGTAGCCGCGCATGAGGAAATCAGCCTGGTACAGCCTGTGCTCGCGCAATAACGGCGGCGCCGCCAATGGCACGCTGGCGGGGCTGTCGGGAATGGGGCTGAAAGCTGAATAATAGACCCGCCGCAGGCCGTACCCCTGGTAGAGCGATTCGGCAGTCTGCAAGATCGCATGATCGTCCGTGGCATCGGCCCCGACGATCACCTGGGTGCTCTGCCCGGCCGGGGCGAAGCGAGGCGCCCGTGCTTCTCCGGCCACCGCTTGCTGGCCCTGATGGATGGTGCCCATGGCCTGGCGGATCGTGACCAGTTGCTTCTCCGGCGCCAGGCGCTTGAGACTGGCCTCGCTGGGTAACTCGATGTTCACGCTGAGGCGATCGGCCAGTCGCCCGGCCTCCTCGATCAGCAGCGGATCGGCATCGGGAATGGTCTTGAGGTGGATATAGCCCCGGAACTGATGTACCTCCCGCAACAGACGCGCCACGCGCACCAGTTGCTCCATGGTGTAGTCGGCCGACCGAATGATGCCGGAACTCAGGAACAACCCGCTGATGCAGTTGCGACGATAGAAATCCAGGGTCAGGCGCACCACCTCCTCCGGTGTGAAGCGCGCCCTCGGCACGTTGCTGGAGCGGCGGTTGACGCAATACTGGCAGTCGTAGAGGCAGAAATTGGTCAGCAGCACCTTGAGCAGCGAGACGCAGCGCCCATCAGGTGTATAACTATGACAGATGCCCATGCCGTCCGTGGCTCCCAACCCGTCACGACCGCGAGAGCTGCGCTTGGGTGCACCACTGCTGGCGCAGGAAGCGTCATATTTGGCAGCGTCGGCGAGAATGCCAAGCTTGGCGATCAGTTGCATGGGCGGGCTCTCAATACTGGTTATGCATACAGTATTTGGAGAAGCGTGGCGATGCAAGCGCCATTGGTCATCGATGGGTTATAATCCGCTCATCCACGCGATTTGAGGTTCAGCCCCATGGGCATTATCAGCCTTGAAACCAAGAAGGCCTACGCGGCCAGGACACGTCGGTCCAACTACGCGGCCAGCTTGCGCCTGGAAGGCTTCAAAGTGACCTTCTCCGATGGCGAATGCAAAATGCCGACCCGTGAAGAAGTCCTGAAGACCTTCACCAAGACCAGAACCTGATGCCCGACAAATATGGGGTCGGTGAAGACGCCTATTGCTACCCGGGCTCCACTGTCCTTCGCAACAGACTCGATATCCGTGACGAACCCACCCTGAGCGAAGCCGAACAACAACTCACGGCCATCGCGGCGGACCACGTCGAATTCAACCCTCCCCCTTATGACCTGGCCTACCTCCAGAACATCCACCGGCTGCTGTTCTCGGATTTGTACGAATGGGCCGGAGAACTGCGCACCGTCGGGATGGCCAAACAAGACACACGCTTCTGCCAGCCGCAGTTCATGGAAAAAGAAGCCGGGAAAATCTTCAGCAACATGGCCGCCGCCCATTGGTTCGAAGGGCTGTCCCGGGGGGACCTGATCGTTGCCGTGGCCGATTCCTATTCCGATATCAACGTCGTCCACCCCTTTCGCGAAGGCAATGGACGTGCCCAGCGCATTCTCTTCGAGCATCTCATCATGAATGCCGGGTTTGAAATCAGTTGGTGGGGCATCGAGAAGGACGAGTGGATCTTTGCAAACATTGCGGCTTACAACTGCACACTTGGCCCTATGGAGCAGGTGTTCGAGAAGTGTATTGGCCAGGCGATTCAAGCCATTGCAAGTGATATCGCCCCATGAATTGATCGCACTAACGATCGACTCGCTCAAATCCATGTCTCATTCGAAGCCGCATTGATGGATTTATTTCATCTTGCGGGTAGGTCAGCGATAAACTCGGCAACCATTGCATGCCTCGACGCTGCAGATCATCCTCAAGGACTCCAGTATGACTCTCTCGCCGTCACGCGCCCTCTTCTTCGTCTCCAGCCTCCTGGCCAGCACGCTGAGCTTCGCCGAAGCTGAACCGGCCGATGGCAGCCTCATCAAGGACTCGACCAAAGCCGCCGTTTCATCGTTCATCACGGCTGGGAAGAACCTGTTGGGCGGTGTGAGCGAGGGTGTACTCGATGGCCGCGAATCGGCCCAGGGCACCGATGGCGCAGCGATCATTTCCTCCGGCGAACAAATGAAAGAGCGCATTGGCGTCGAGGTGCTGAAACTGGAGCCCAGTGATGACAACCTTACAGTCACTCTCGGTTTCAAGAACAGTACCGACACGCAACTGCGCCTGATCAACCTCAGGCAGACGGGTGTCTTGCTGGCTATCGACCAGGCAGGTTATGCCAACAGCCTCAAGGCAATGGAAAACCCGGATGAAGTCACTGTTCCACCCAAGGCCGCCGTGCGGCAGAAGTTCATCTTCGATGGGCAGAACGAGCCCATCAGTTCTGTACGGGTGTGGGGCCAGGACTATCAATTGAAAAAATAATGTTATCGGGCCAGAAGAGCGAGCAAGCTGCTTCCTCTTCTCCCCTCTCCACATGAAATGCCGACGATGAACACGATCAGAACGTTCTCCCCCAATGGAAAAGGCCGGGACTTTGTCGTAGGTGATGTCCATGGACACTTCAAACTTCTGAAGTCGCTTTTGGTTAACGCCAATTTCAATGTTGAACGGGATCGTGTGTTCTCGGTTGGCGACCTGATCGATCGCGGCCCGGACTCCCTGGACGTGATGAACTGGCTCACGGAGCCCTGGTTTCACGCAGTCCGGGGCAATCATGAACAGATGCTCATCGACTGTGTGTCCGGACAGGGTGACATTGCCAGGCACACCCGGAACGGCGGAGCCTGGCTCTATGAGCTGGCAGCCACGACCCAGCACCAACTGTCCAAGGTTCTCCAGGAACTTCCGCTGATCATTGAAGTTGACCTGATAGACGGTAGAAAAATTGGCATCGTGCACGCCGAAGCGCCGTTAATACACGACGATGGCGACTGGCAGACCGCCAAAGACGCCTTGTCCGGACATTTTGGCGAAGACAGCCGCCACCGCGCCCTGCAAACAGCCTTGTATGCCCGAGGGAGAATCGAACAGCGGAATAATGACCCCATTCGGGGAATAAGCCGACTTTATGTGGGGCACACAACCGTACCGAGCATCATCCACTTGGGTAATGTCGTATACATCGATACCGGCTGTTGCTTTCACGATGGGGCATTGAGCCTTGTGGAAATCAATACGGATACCACGACCTGCTTAACAATGCGCCCATAGTTGGCATGGAAATGACGTTTCGCCCGCATCGGTCAGACCTTGAAGCTCGCCACCAGGCGATTCAACTCAATCGCCAGGTTCGCCATCTCACTGCAGGCGCCGGCGGTCTGAGTGGCACCCGCCGAGCTCTGGATCGACAGCTCGCGGATGCTGGTCAGGTTCTGATCGGCCTCGCGAGCCACCTGCGCCTGCTCTTCGGAGGCGGTGGCGATCAGCAGGTTGCGTTCATTGATACGGGTAATCGTCTCGGCGATCTGCTTGAGCGACAGATCGGCGTTCTGTGCCACCGAGATTGAACTGCTGGCCATCTGGGCACTGATGTTCATTGCGCCCACCGCCTGGGTCGAGTCGGACTGAATCGCGCTGATCATCTGTTCGATTTCCTGGGTTGACTGCTGGGTGCGATGTGCCAGGGCCCGGACTTCATCGGCCACGACGGCAAAGCCGCGACCTTGCTCGCCGGCGCGGGCGGCTTCAATGGCCGCGTTCAGCGCCAGCAGGTTGGTCTGCTCGGCAATCGCGCGAATCACCTCGACCACCTTGCTGATGTCCTGGGCCCTGCCGGACAAGGCCTTGACCTGGTCTCCAGTGCTGGCCACGTTGCCGGCCAGGCTTTCGATGGCTTTGAGGGTCTGCGCCACATTCTCGATCCCCGAGCGGGTGAACTCCATGGATTCGCGGGAAGATTGGGCGGCGGCTTCGGCATTGCGTGCGACCTCATCCACCGCGACGCTCATTTCGGTCACGGCGGTGGCAGCCTGATTGACCTCATCGTTCTGCCGCACCAATCCGCGGCTGGCATCTTCGGTCACCGCGGTCATTTCCTCAGAAGCCGATGCCAGTTGGGTGGACGAGTCGGCGATGCGGGCAATGGTTTCCCGCAGGTTGCTCTGCATCCTCGCCAGGGCCGCCAGCAGGCGGCTGGCTTCATCGCGGCCACTGATCAAGATCTCCCGGGACAGATCGCTGCCGGCGATGCGCTCGGCTACGGCCAGCGCATCATTGATGGGCGAGGTGATGCTTCGGGTCAAGACCGCAGCCAGCACCACAGTGAGTACCACAGTCATCACCAGCAGGCCAATCACCAACGTTACTCCATGGCTATAGGTCGACGCGGCATCCAGCCCTGCACGCTTGGCGCCCTCGTCGTTAAAGTCCAAGAGCTTACTCATCTTGTCCTGCAGGGTATTAGTCATCGGGCTGATGCGGGTATTGATCAGGGTAATGGCAGCAGCGTTGTCACCACTTCGCAGCAACGGCTCCAGCTCGTCCAACAGCTTGAGATACTGCTGCACATCGACGGACACCGCCTGGTAGAGCTCACGCTCTGTCGGCCCGGTAATCAAGCGCTCGTAACGGTTGAGGGCCTCCTGCAGCGTGCTGCGGTAGCCGCTCAACGAAGCGATGCGGCTTTGGCGCAGCTGTTCGTCGGTGGTCACGGTGATGCGGATGCTTTCAAGGCGCAGGCGCAAGATACCTGTCTGCATCTTGCCGGCTTCACGGGTACTCGCCATCCAGTTGGTTTCGACATCCTGCTCCGAGTCTCGCAGCTTGCCCATCTGCAACAGGGCGACAATGCCCAGGGCAAAAACCACCAGGACAATGAGCGAGAAGAAAGTGGCAGACCTCGGGGCGAGGTTCATAGTCCTGACATTCATGTTTTTTGTCTCTCTTGGAAAGGGTCGGCGTAGCGCTGCCGTTATTCCGAGATATCGACCGAGATGCCTGGTGCTGCAAGCCATCCGACAAGTGGGCTAGGGCGGTCTTTGGCAGGACATCGGCGATGGGTGCCCTTCTTCATCCGGCGGTAGAGTTTGTGCTCGTGGACGTGAGGGAGTTGGAACTGCGCGATCCTGTGGCTTCAGACCTCGCTGAGCGCTTTCCTGATAAACTGCGGCCCTCCGCCTTTCTGTCCAGATATCCGATGTCTCTATACCCAGCTCCCCCGCAGACCTTGTCCCGGCGCTTCAGCGTTGCACCCATGATGGATTGGAACTGCTAATTCTACAGGCCATGTAATACGCGCCCTGTAGCGCACGACAAACAAACCCGTACCACTTTCGTACCACCCACTCTGCCGAGCGCGAGAGCATTGATTGACTTCGCCAAGCGCGGCTTCCACCATGCGCACCTGCCGCATGGAGAGAACTATTAATGGATTCATCGCTCAAATGGCTGGTTTGGGAAGGTATGTTGCCGTTGGTCGGAACAGCACTTCTGTATTGGGCCTTACTAGGCTGCTTTAAGATTGCTCAAACCTCTTCGTTCAGCTTTAAGTGGGATGAGGCGATTGACTCTCTCGGATGGCTCTACGGTGCAGCGGTTTTAGCGATCCAGGCGGGAGTTAAGGGCTGGGGACTGGAGTCCATGGGGCCAATCCCGTGGTTCTGCTGGCTGATCGCGCTTGCGTGCTTCCTGATGCTCATCACAGCGATTTTTTCAAAGGCTGCGGATACAAACTGGGCACCTGGTTGGCCTATGAAATTGTTTGCTACAGTACTTACATGCCTTGTGCTGTACGCTGGATACAAGACCCAACAAGTCATCTGCTGCATAGCGGGAGGCGCGTAATGAGCCAGACGAAGAATACAGAGGCCGTCGAGGATCTTAAGGATCAGTTGGAGGTCTTGCTGGATGATGCTCTCGAAGCAAAAAGTTCGACCCTGACCAAAGCAGAAAAGGAAGCTCTAGTCCAAAGGGTCATGAAGCGTGAAATGCGTGGATTTGTGCGTCATCGCAATGCTCGGAAGTTGCGCGAAGCCAAGAAACTCCAGCAAGAGCGTGCTGCCAAAGTCGCCAGTTCTCTGGCGCTCAGTGTAGGGGGCTCTGCTGCAGTGGGCATGGTTGCCGCCATCGCGGCGCCCTCTCTCCCTGCTATAGCTGTAGCCGGTGCAGTTGCTGGACTTATAGGCGGAGCTTGGAGCGCATGGGTAACGAAGCACCGTAGCGATGACGAAAAGAAACCCCAAACAAAACCCCATTAGGCGGTTTGTACCAATACCCATAACGCGCCTATGTTCAATAACCCCCCACATCAAGGCCCGCTCCGGCGGGCTTTTTTGCGCCCGGTAGAAACCAGACCCCGGCAGGCCGGTCTACCATTACCGCTGCGCTGGGTCTGAGCGTACTTGCTAAAGAAAAGAGACGTGTCGTTACCCATCACCGAACGCCAGATGTACGCGCTGAGGACTCTGCAGCGTAAAGATCCAGACTTGGGCGAGTTGGCGACAGCGATTGCGCTGATCCACACGGTTGCGCCAATGTTCCCATTGCCAGCGCCTGTCGATCCAGCCCCCTTCCCCAAAACGCCAATTACGTGAAGCTGTGTGAGTGAGAGTGCGGGCGCGTGAATGTGAAGGTCGTGAGCACTGCGCAATGCAGCACGCACCTCCAAATGCGGCACGCCCTAGGCATATTTCGCGTTTTCATGTTGACCCACGGGAAAGAGGTTAGGAAGGTTAGCTTTTGGCTGAGTGCCCTTAAAGCCTTGTCTGTCATGGCTATACGGAGGATCGGCAAGGTTAGCTTTTTGGTTAGGTCTGGTTATTTCCTAACCTTTATTAGTGTTAAATATTCAATATATTAATTCCTTTAAAAACAGCATATTACGAAATACTAACCTTCTACCTAACCCAACCTAACCCAATAAAGTTAGGTCTCAAGCCCAACAAATACGGGCCTTCCAACCCGGCCACATCCCCTCAAAAAAAAACTAACCTTTTTCCCGAGGCACCTACAGAAATTCAGCCGTCAGTGCGTGCTTATAGGCGTTGCGCGAAGCATCCACCCTCGCAGGGTTCCGCAGGTTTCTGCCCTCCCCCAAACGCCAAGCAAGCGCCCAGCCTGAGCCGCCGAGAGAGGTCCGCAGGTGTGCAGAAAAAACAACCCATTTAGCCCGCAGGCGAGGTGGGGGGACGACGGCGCGCGCCAGTTGTGAGGCACGTCACTGCCCCAAAAAACGCACCATATTGCGGCGATTACAGGTCGAATTGGCCGTGTCCTCGCCACATTCAACAAGGAGCGGCACCGATGGCGGTTGAAGACATCAAGCAAGTCCGGGTGCAGGCGCTGCTGGATCAAGGCTGCGGGCGCTAGCCGTATATGCGGGCCAGGACAGCGTGAACCAATTCACGGAGTACCACTTGGATTTGCTGAGCCAGGCGCCGAAAGGCAGCGGCGTTCAGTAAGCAGTGCAGATGGACGTGCGCGGCTAAGTCCGCATACGATTGATAGCCGAAAGCCCCCGCCAGGCCATCCCGGTCAGGCGCTGTCGCAACAAGGAGTCGTCGCAATGGCTGAACAGTTTGATCCGAAACAGACCTACGCGCTTCACTACGAGGGCACCCGCCTGGGTGTCGTGCGCAAGGGGCTGTACTACGAGGGGCCCGAGGCCTGGCAGGTCGGGGAGATTCACGAGGGACGGTTTTATTACAACGGTAAAGCAGCGGGCACTGTCGAGGGCCTCATTGTGACGCGGACCGAGCCCAAGCCGACCACCGTGATGCAACTGATCGCGCTGGAGGAATAACCCACAACAACCATTGCCCGCAATGCGGCGGTCGGGATCTGCTGTTGTTCGAAGCTTTTACCGAATATCACACCGTCGAGGTGGCGGCTGGGTGCGTGGTGGATCACACCGGCTCCAGAATCCCGGCTCCGACCCGGCGCTGGTCCGGTGATTTTCAGCGGGAAAGGGGTGGACATCGCTGGCCGTTGCAGCGGTCACCCTTGGCACGACGCGACATGAGGAATTCCCCTTTAAACCTGCCTGATACGAAGACAAACACTTAAGAAAGGAACGCCTGCCATGCCGATGTTCAGCAGCCAGGAGCGCCAAAGCGCGCTCATGCATTGTCAGCAACAAATAGCGGCCGTGGCAGCGGCATCAACCAAAACTGAAGTCATCGAAAAAACCAAGTATGCCCATGGTTACCTAGCGGCGATGGCTAAGATTGAGGCCATCGACTGGGCCGCCTATGGGCAATTGGCTGCGGGCCTAAACGAATTGCACCACGAAAAACTGGGATTGCCACCGCCCGGAAAGGATTAGTCGCGTTACGAGTACGATCCTTTCGTTAAATCGAACACAAAATAATCCCGCCAAACGGCGGGACTATTTGTTTCTAGGCTCACCAGTCTTCGGGACGCTCGGCATGCTGATGCAGGATTCGATAAATTCTGATCGTGTCGGCCTTAAGCGTGTAAACCGCTCGGTAGGGATATTTCGAGATGATCAGCTCGCGGCAATCAGGAATATCCGAGGCCTTGCCCATATGAGGGAAGGTCTCCAGCATAGTCAGTGCTTCAATAATATGAAACACGACGCCTTCTGAGGCTTCAGCACCTAACAACGGCGCATAATGCTCGTAGATTCCGTCAAGATCACTTCCTGCCTTGCTGGTTAATGCGATTTTCGGCACGGGCCACCCACTTAGCCTTCACGGCATCCAAGTCGACTAGGTTGCCCGCCTCTGCATCCGCAATGCCTTCAGCTACTGCTCGAAAATGCCAAGACTCGGACTCAACATAACGTGCTAGCGCGCGCTTGAGATGGTATTGACGATCCCGATCGGTTGCTTCGGCGAGTTGATCAAGCTGATTGATCAACTCGGATTCCACACGAAAGGACAGGACTGGCGAGGCCATAATAAACGCTCCAGAATGGCTTGTATACATTGTATTCAGTTGCAATGAATAGTAGACAGTGTCCACTCAAATAATAATTATGTCAACAAAGCCGAATAGCCAGCCGAAGTGGTTCACCAAACTCCGTCCGAAGTCTACACATGAGCGCCCCAGGGCCGTGTGGCACCCGCTGGCATTAAGCCTCCCCTCCGGTTTCGTAGGACTTGAAGCGCAAAACCTCCTCCCCAAGCCAGTGATTTAACTGCGTCATCCGCGTCTGAATGGGCTCCAGTTCGTTGGCCGCGTAAATCTGCGCCGCCTCCCTGATCGACCCGAACCCACCCGCGTTTTGCGGCACAATGCCCATCAACTGCGGCGGAATGCGCAGGCTCGCCAGCACATCATCGCGGGTTTGATTCTTGATCGAATTGAATTCGTCCTTTGCCGCGACCTCGCTGACTGGAATCAGTTGAATACCGTCCTTCTTTCCCGTGGGCGAATAGACAAACAGATTCCGAAAATTCCCTGGCCCCTTGGACTCCTTCAGCGCTTTACGCAGAGCGTCGATATCGGCCTCAGTCTGCGCCGCATCCGTCATGTACAGAATGAACCCGGCGTGACTACCGTTCTCGTAATACTTGCGCCGGAACAGCGTCGCCGACTCGTTTAACAACGCCGACTGCAACGCACTGATCCATTCCGGCAGCCCATAAATCTCCTGATGCAAATCCGCCTCGCGCAGATGAAAAATGCTGCCCGGCTCAAACGCGTGCTCGTTTTTCCACCCTTGCACTTGGTAGAACTGCCCCTCCGGCCCAACCCGCATGTACTTCGCCAACGACGGCACCAGTTGCCGCGTACCGCCCAGCACCGAGCGGCGTTTCTCCAGATACGCGTTGCCCAGGCACAGAAAGTCCAACGCGAACTGTTCAAAAGCCGCCCGAGACAACATCGGATGCGGAATAAACGTCTTGCTCAACAGGTTGCGCTTGAACATCAACCCCGAATGCAAGTGCACACTCGCCCCCACCGACCGGGCCAGGCCGTTGAGCGACAACGGCGGCTCATACCACCGCCCGTTGAACCAGCACTCCAGGTAATCGAACACCTCCCTACCACCCAACACCGGCGTCGGCTCTCCGAAGCTAAACACCTGGGTACCCGCACTGGCGGCATCGATGGCGGACGGCAAAAGCTCCTGGCTGGCAAGTTGTTCGGTCATCAGTAAATCTCCATTCGCCCAGTATTGGCAGCGGTCTGCCCTTCGAGCGGTTCGTTGTGCAACGCGTGGAAGAGCGCCCAGGCCAGGTCGGCGTGGCCGGTGTTGTCGTTGCGGCCGGCGGTGTAGGTGAACTGGCGACCGCCTGCGGTGATGGTCTTGCGGATAGCCATGAGCGACTGGGCCATGTCGGTCCAGCCGGCGTCGAACTCCAGCCGGCCCTTGTGAATTACGTCGTAGGCCTTCAGCACCAGGCGGGTTTTCACCTCGGGGGAGTAGCTGAAGGTGGTCACCGCCGGGAAGAACTGGCGCACCAGCTGGGCCACGCCGCTGCCCAGGCCGGTGACGTCAATGCCGATGTAGGTCACCCAGTAGCGGTCGCACACGCCCTTGATGGCGGAGGCCTGCGCGGCGAAGTCCATACCACGGAACTGGTGGCGCTCGAGCACGCGAAACTTGCCGCCGGGCACCAGGGGTGGCGCGACCACCACCAGGCCGGAACAATCGCCCGTCTCGGCCGGGTCATAGCCGACCCACACCTGGCGGTCGCCGAACGGACGCATGGCAAACGGTTTGTAGTCCTCGGCCCACTCCACCCAGCTATCGACCATGCAGGACTGCAACACCGACAGCGGGAAGATGCTCGCGCCGTCATCGACGAACTCGCACATCAGCAGATTGGCGAACGCCTCGGGGCTGTACTCCCGGCGCAGCTCTTCGATGTCGAACAGATCGCAGCCGCCCCGCTCCGCGTCGAGGATGGTGACGATCTGGCGCCACAGCCGGTCCTCACAGAACCGTCCCTGCTGGAGCGCGCCGTGGGTCACATCAACCTTGGTGTGCTGCGCGGCGGGCTTGCCCTTGTTGAAGCGCTCGCCCGTCCAGAAGGTGTACGCCTCGTGGGCCATGCTCGACGGGGTCGAGAAATAGGTTTTCCGCCATTTCTTGTGCATCGCCATGCCCGAGGCGACCTTGTTCAACTCCTCGAACTTGAACGTCCAGAAGAACTCGTCGAAGTAGAAATTGCCGTGATAGCCCTGGGCGGTGCGGGCATTGGTGCCGAGGAAAAACAGCTCGGCGCCGTTGGGCAGCACAATTGGGTCACCAGTCAGCTCGACGCCGATAACTTCCCGGGCAAAGGCCTGGATGTAACCCCGGAACAGGTAGGCCTGGTTCTTTGATGCAGACAGGAAAATCTGGTTGCGACCAGTGTCCAGGGCGTCGATGAACGCCTCGCGGGCGAAGTAGTACGTGGCACCGATCTGCCGGCTCTTGAGGATGACGCGGGTGCGTTGGTTGCCGGCCCGATACCAGTCTTTCTGGTAATCGAAACAGCCGTCGATGAAGGCCTCGCGCAGCAGCTCGATCTGGTCTTCGCTGATGTCGTTTTTCGGGGATTTTTTCTTCGGCCCTTCGTTGCGCTTGGCGAGGTTCGGGTTGAGATCGGTTTCGGTACCGCCGCCCTGGAAGCGTTGAATGCGGGCCTGACGTTCAAGCTGTCGGTGCAGCAGGTCAATTTCCTTGAAGTCACCGCCGGTCTTGTTGTCCTTGAGGATCAACTGCACCAAGCGCGCTTCCAGGGCGCCGCCGATGCGTTCGACATTGTCGGCGCGGTCCCACTCGTCGCGGGCCTTCCAGCTGTGTAGCGTTTTTTCTTTTTCGCCCGTAGCCTCGGCAATCTCGCAGATACGCCAACCCATCCAATACAGGAACTTGGATTGGCGTCGGGGATCGATAGGCAGCAGAGTGGTCGTCGTCATGGCCGAGATGCTGCCGCCCATGACGGCGACTCAATAGCGCCGCCCCTTGTACCCTCCTCGCCTACAGTCCCGTCTCGTTGCCGCCGCTCGCGCCCGTGACGACCATGCCCCTCATTGCAACGCACTGCTCAACCCAGCAGGCGCCCCACGCACTGAGGATTCCCGGCATGAAGAAGTTTCGCAGCAACTGGTTCCGCGTCGCCGTCGAGGGCGCTACTTCGGACAAGCGCACCATCAAACGCAGCTGGCTGGAACAGGCCGCCAAGAACTTCAACCCGTCCACCTACGGCGCCCGTATCTGGCTGGAGCATTTTCGCAGCCTGTTGCCCGACAGTCCGTTCAAGGCCTACGGCGACGTGCTGGCTGTGAAAACCGAAGAGGTGGACATCAACGGCCAGAAGAAACTGGCCCTGTTCGCCCAGGTTGAGCCGACCCAAGAGCTGATCGCCATGAACAAGGCGAAACAGAAGATCTACACCTCCATCGAAATCGACGACAGCTTTGCCGACACCGGCGAGGCCTACATCGTCGGCCTGGCGGTCACCGACTCGCCCGCCAGCCTGGGCACCGACGTTCTGGCGTTCTCTGCCCAGAAACCTGACGCCAGCCCCTTCAAGGATCGCCACTACTCGGCAACATCGATGTTTACCGAGGCGGTGGAAACCGAGCTGAAGTTCGAAGAGATCGAAGAGAAGCCCAGCATCGGCGCCCAGCTGTTCAGCAAGGTGCAAGCGCTGCTGACTGGCAAGCAGGCCAAGGACGACACCGAGTTCGCCCAGATCGGCGAAGCCGTCGAAGCCATCGCCGAACACGTCAAGGATCTGCCCGACCAACTGACCGCAGAAAAGCAATTTTCGGCGGGGCTGAAAACCCGGCTCGACCAGGTCAGCACGGAACTCACAGAGCTGAAAGACAAGCTCTCCACCACCCAGGACCACAGCCAGAAAACGCGTCCGCCAGTAACCGGCGGCAATGACCTGGTCGTGACCGACTGCTGACAGTCAGCCTAACCACAGCCCCGAATAATGAAGGACAATCAACATGCGTAACGACACCCGAGTATTGTTCAACGCCTACCTGCAACAACTGGCGCAGCTGCATGGGGTGACTGACGTCACCACCAAATTCACCGCAGACCCAAGCGTCGCCCAGACCTTGGAAACCCGCATTCAAGAATCCAGCGCGTTCCTCAGCGCCATCAACGTCTACGGCGTATCGGAACAGTCGGGTGAAAAGGTCGGCATCGGTATCGACGGCACCATTGCCAGCACCACCGACACCACCCTCAAAGATCGCGAGCCCCGTGACCCAAGCGGCCTGGACGCCCGTGGGTACACCTGCACCCAAACCAACTTCGATACCAGCCTGCGCTACCAGAAGCTGGACCAGTGGGCCAAGTTCAAGGACTTCCAGGCACGCATCCGTGACGCCATCATCAAGGCCCAGGCCCTCAACCGGATCATGATCGGCTGGAACGGCATCAGCCGCGCCGCGACATCCAACCCGGCCACCAACCCGCTGTTGCAGGACGTCAACATCGGCTGGCTTCAAAAGATGCGCCTGGAAAACCCTGCCCGAGTTCTGGATGAAGTGGTGGCCGGCAGCAGCAAAATCGAAATCGGTGCCGGCAAGGACTTCGAAAACATCGACGCCCTGGTCGTCAGCATGGTCAACGAGTTCATCGAACCTTGGTATCAAGAGGACACCGAACTGGTGGTCATCTGCGGTCGCCAGTTGCTGGCCGACAAGTACTTCCCGATCATCAACAAGGTCCAAGCGCCCACCGAAATGCTGGCCGCCGACATCGTCACCAGTCAAAAGCGCCTCGGTAACTTGCCGGCCGTCCGTGTTCCGCATTTCCCGGCCAACGGCCTGCTCGTCACCCGTCTGGATAACCTGTCGCTGTACTGGCAGGAAGGCACTCGGCGCCGCACCGTCGTGGACAACGCCAAGCGCGACCGCATCGAAAACTTCGAATCGGTGAACGAAAGCTACGTCATCGAAGACCTGGGCTGCGCGGCCATGGCCGAAAACATCACCCTGAACTGAGGCGGCCATCATGACCAACCCCTGCCGCCGTCACTTTGAACGTGTCACTGCCGCCATCGAGTCGGCAGCGACCGAACCCACCCAAACCATGGCCGGCGCCACGGCCTACGAGCACCAGCTCAACCAGTTGCTGCAAGACCGCTTGCGCCTGAAACAGGTCCAGTCCAACCAGGGCAAAGCTGAACTCAAGCGTCAGTTGCTGCCGAGCTATGACTCCTACGTGCAAGGTGTGCTGGAAGGCGGCCAGGGTGCACAGGACGAGGTGTTGACCACCGTCATGATCTGGCGCTTCGATGCCGGCGACTTCACCGGTGGCCTCGACATCGCGACCTACGTGCTGGAACACAAGATGGTTATGCCCGACCGCTTCGCCCGCACCTTGGGTTGCCTGGTCGCCGAGGAAGTCGCGACAGCAGCGTTCAAAGCCCAGAAGGTCGGCGAGCCGTTCGACTTGGCAATCCTGCATCGCACCGCCGAACTCACCGACGCCGAAGACATGCCCGACCAGGCCCGCGCCAAGCTGTTTCTCGCCATGGGCCGCGCCACGCTGGAAGGCATCACCGAAGAGGCCCCGGGCCAACCCGGCAAGCTCCAGGCCGGTGTGGATTTGCTGAAAAAAGCCATCGCCCTGCATGACGCCTGCGGTGGCAAGAAAGATCTGGAGCGGGCCGAACGCCTGCTCAACAAACTTGCCGGCCCTGCCGGCTAACCGAGCGTCCCCACGCACCCCGCCGGCTCGGGGCGGATCGGCCAGGCCGCTCCTCCTGAACGTGAAGCCCCGACCACCGGCGACCTATTTTTGAGTGCTGTTCCATGAGCGGATTCGTAGCCAGTGGCCCCGTCGCCAGCGGCCATATCAACACCGACGCCTTCTGGCCCTCAATCGATCTGGATCAGTTGCGCGCCACGCTACGGATTGACGCCAGCGTCACCGCGCATCGCCTGGAAACCGCCGCTGTCGCCGCCGCCATCAGCGTCAACCGCGAATTGAGCGAATGGCGCGTCATCCAGCAAGCGGCAGACCATGCCGAACTGGCAGACGTTCCCGGTGACAAGATCAACAACGTGCCGGTACTGGTGCACCTCTACCGCCGCGCCATCGAAGCCGCGACCGGCGCCGAGGTGTGTGAGCGCTACCGCTCCTACGACACCACCAACAGCGGCAACCAGAACGCCGAAGACCTCACGCCAAATATCGACGACTACCGCCGCGACTTGCGCTGGGCCGTGCGTGACTTCCTTGGAATCAACCGCACCACCGTGGAGTTGATTTGATGCCCGTCACCGTCCGCGCCTTCCAGAACGACACCGTTGACGCCCTGTGCTGGCGTCACTACGGCCGCACCGCCGGTGTGACCGAGGCGGTACTCGAAGCCAACCCCGGCCTGGCCGACTACGGTCCGATCCTGCCCCAAGGCCTGTCTGTGCAAATGCCTGAAGCCCAGGCCGCTGCTCCACAGCGGCAGATGGTGAACCTATGGGACTGAAGAGCCAGCAACGAGCCTACACACCCACCCACTCTGGATTACGGAATGAAGCGCATGCCTGAACGTCCCGACACCTGGGCCTGGCTCGCCGCCTGGCTCGAACAGAACTGGCCGGCCCTGTACGCGGGCATCCTGGCCCTGACCATCGCCGCCCTACGGATCATGTACGGCGGCGGAACCCTGCGCCGAATGGCAGTAGAGGCCCCCCTTTGCGGCGCCCTTGCACTGGCCGCCAGTCATGGCTTGGCACTGCTCGGTATCCCCGCCTCCACCGCGCCTTTCTTCGGTGGTGTGATCGGTTTGCTCGGCGTCGAGGGAACTCGTGCCGCCGCCAAAAGGTTCTTCACCCGCAAGGTAGAACAGCTATGACGACACTTCGCCACGGCGACCGCTCGCAAGCGGTGCGCATCCTGCAAAAGAACCTGAACGACCAAGGCGCCGGGCTGGTGGTGGACGGCGACTATGGCGATTCCACCGAAGCGGCAGTGCGGACGTATCAGTTGAAAGTCGGTTTGGTCGCCGATGGCGTTGCCGGCGAAAAGACCCAGGCCAGCCTGGCTGGCGGTGACTGCCAGTTCCTGCTGAAAAATGAAGATCTGGTGCAGGCCGCGCAGATCCTCGACATACCACTGGCGAGCATCTATGCCGTCAACGAGGTTGAATCCAAGGGCAAAGGCTTCCTGACGAATGGCAAGCCGGTGATTCTGTTCGAGCGGCACATCATGTACCGCCAGCTCGTCACCCCACGCCACGAGGGCGACAACCCCGACGAACTCAAACGCCACGCCGACCAACTGGCCGTCGCCAATCCGGCCATCGTCAATCCGAAATCCGGCGGCTATGCCGGTGGCACTGCTGAGCACCAGCGCCTGAGCCATGCACGTCTGATCGACGACACCGCCGCGCTGGAATCCGCCTCCTGGGGCGCCTTCCAGATCATGGGGTTTCACTGGCAGCGGCTGGGCTACTCCAGCGTGCAGGCATTCGTCGAGGAGATGAGCGCAGGCGAGTCTCAGCAGTTCACCGCGTTCGTGCGTTTCATCCAGACCGACCCGGTTCTGCATAAGGCGTTGAAGGCCCGCAAATGGCCCGAATTCGCGAAGCTCTACAACGGCCCGAACTACCAGCGAAACCTGTACGACATCAAGCTCCAGCGCGCCTACGAGCGGCACGCGGACTGCGGCTGCGGCCAGGCGGTGGCGGCATGATCGATCTGGAAGCGGTGCGCAAACTGGATATTCAGGACGGCAACTTGTTGGTGGTGCCGGAAAATACTGACCAAGAGGATATGAGGCTGCTGCTCGAAGCCTTGAACCGCATGAAGTCGGGTTGCCAAGTGCTGATCGTGCGAGGACCTCTGGAACTGATGGACGTCGGCGCCATGAACAAACTGGGTTGGTACCGCGCATGAGTAACCTGCGCCAGGCGTTCTACGGTATCGCCCTGCTTGGCGCCCTGGCGCTACTCATCTGGGGCCAAGAGCAACGCATCACCGTGGCCGAGAAAAATACCGAACTAGCTGCGAAGGATACTAAAACCGCTCGCGATGAAGCTGACAGGTTGCGTTCAAACCTGAGTGCGCTGCAAACCACTCTGAACGACGAGCGCATTGCCCAGGGCGCCCTGCGGACTCAACAAAATCAACTGCGCCAAGGCCTGGCAAAGCGCGAGCAAACCATCGAGGCACTGAAACGTGAAAACGAAGACCTTCGCGACTGGGCTGGCCAGCCTTTGCCTGAGCTTGCTCGCCGGCTGCGCGAGCGCCCCGCCCTCACCGGCGCCGACGCTTATCGTCAGTGGCTGTCCGGCCGTGGTGCCCTGCACGCTGCCGGCAACGGGCCCGCTCAATAACGGCGAGCAACTCACCGACCAGGATCGCGTCGAAGCCGCGTGGGCTGAATGCGCAGGTCAGGTGGATATGGTTTATAAGCACCAACAGGCCCTACCATGAACAAGCCCGACAGCCTCAAGGCTCACTTGCTCGCCACCGTGGCCGAACTGAAGCACAACCCCGACCGGCTGTTGATCTTCATCGACAACGGCAAAATCCGCTGCACCGCGGCTGCCTCGCTCTCGTTCGAATACAGCTTTGATTTACAGGTCATCCTCACCGACTACGCGGGTCACCCCGACAACGTTATGTTGCCGTTGCTGGGGTGGCTGAGCGTGAACCAGTCCGAACTGCTGGAGAACCTGAACAAGTCCGCCGAGGGTATCCAGTTCGAGGCCGACATCTTGGACAACAGCAAGGTGGACCTGAGCCTGACACTGTCGCTGACCGAGCGTGTGGTTGTGGGGAAAGACGCCGACGGCAATACCACCGTCCACCACCCAGGCGAACCTAAGCGCGTAGCCGCGTTCCTCGACCCGGCGTGGGTACCTGGGGCGCAAGGCACCGGTAGTGAGTGGGTCGTTTCAAAATGACCAATCGATTGGAAACGCTGGAGGATTGGGCGGCCGGCCTGTTAGGACAGCTGGAACCGGCTGCACGCACCAAACTGGCCCGCAGCATCGGGCAAGCCCTGCGGCGCAGTCAGCAGCAGCGGATCATCACCCAGCGCAACCCAGACGGAGGCAAGTACGCGCCGCGAAAGCAGCGCAACCTGCGGGGGAAACAAGGACGAGTGAAGCGAAAGGTGCAGATGTTTCGGAAGCTGCGCGCGGCGAGCTTTTTGAAGGTCCAAGGTGATGGAAATGCCATAAGCGTTGGGTTCACGGGACGAATTGCCCGCATTGCCCGGGTGCACCAGTACGGCCTAAAAGATCGAGCTGAACGCGGGGCACCCGATGTGAAATACGCGCAACGAGAAATCTTGGGATTCACCGATTCCGAACTTGATATGCTCAAGGACGGGTTGCTCACCCACTTCTTAGAATCATGAAATTATTTTTTATAAAGATGATTAGGGTCTATTCGGTCCTCAAAGACCTGATGCAGGGTTGTTAGGTAGCAAGTACCAACACCTGTAAGAGTATAAGTGGTTCTTATCCGATGCTCTGTTTCCTGCTCAAGCATATTTGAAATTTTGGATACAACTTCAATATCCCGCCTTGCCATTTTCTGCATGAAAAGGACATCACCGAGACCACCATCCAAAACGGCACCATTATGATACCCATGGACAAAATTGACTATATCTGTCAACACCATGTTTTTCGTAAATACAATCTGATCCTGAAATTGCAAATAGCTGATTTCCGATTTAACAAGCCGACGAAATACACCGCCAAAAATTTTGGCCTTTTGCTCGGAGTCTGCACGCTCTATGATTTCAAGAAGCTCGTTAATGAACTGTTCACTTTTACCTTCAGCCTCTAGCACCACAGAAAACGCTTCCAGTTCTTCTTGTGTAAACTTTCCCGCAGCTGACACAAACTCTCGGACCTTTTCTCGGAATTTTTCCTCCCTGTAGTGCTTATACCCCCTAAACATTGCCAAAGCTGTAGAAACCACAGGAACTTCTTTTGCCACTTCATTATCAGTCAGGACGTCTAATAATGCTTCCACATAGTCTGTGATTGGCAGTTTGTTCGCTGTGTCTTTCGCCACGGTAGAAATTTTCTTCCCCACGATTTCATTTTCCTTTGAGAGGGCTGGCTGTTACACGAGCAGTATAAAGCGATCCAGACCTGTAAAGGTGGGATCTACAAAGTGGCGGTAATGCACTCACGCACGCGTGGCGCCACCATCGGTGCCATGAACGACTTAGCCACCCTCGCCCGCCTGATCGAAAACCTCATCCGCTTCGGCACCATCGCTGCCGTCCAGATGCAGCCCCCGCGCGTGCAGGTCAAAACCGGAACCCTGACCACCGCCTGGCTACCGTGGGTCGCTCTGCGGGCCGGCGCTGACCGGGAGTGGAACCCCCCGACCGTCAATGAACAAGTTCTACTGTTTAGCCCCTCGGGCCAGCTCGGCAACGGCGTCGCCCTGACAGGCCTCTTCAGCGACCAAATCCCCGCCAACGGCGACCGCGAGGGTCTACACCGCGTCACCTACCGCGACGGCACGGTGATCGAGTACGACAGCATCGCTCACCACCTCAACGCCACGCTCATCGATGGCGGCACCACCAACCTCATCAGCACCGGCGGCATCAACATCGTCGGCAACATCACGCACCAGGGCGATTACACCCAGACCGGCAACCAGAAGGTCACCGGCAAAGTCACCGTGTCAGAGGATGTGGTGGCCGCCGGCATCAGCCTGGTGAAACACCTGCACGGCGACGTCATGCCTGGCAGCGGTAAGACGGGGAAATCGGAATGAACCGACACACCGGCGCCGCCATCACCACTGTGGAAAGCATCGCCCAGTCCATGAGCGACATCCTCAGCACGCGCATTGGAACCCGGGTGATGCGGCGCGAATACGGCAGCCTGTTGCCCGAGCTGGTGGACCATCCGTTCAACGACATCACCCGCTTGCAGGTGTACGCGGCCACCGTCATGGCGCTGATGCGTTGGGAGCCGCGTATCAGCTTGAGCCGAGTGCAGTTCCAGGACGCCACGCTGCAAGGCCAATCCTCCTTGGACATTGAGGGCAGCATTGTCGATAGCAACGAGCCGCTGAGCCTGAGCGTGCCTCTGAACTTGGGGGGTAGCGCATGAACTCATTCGTCGCGATTGACCTGGGCCAGCTCCCCGCGCCCGAGGTCGTTGAGCAGATCGATTACGAGCTGATCCTCGCCGAGCGCAAGGCATATGCAATCAGCCTGTGGCCCATCGAGGAGCAAGCTGAAATCGCTGCACGGCTTGAGCTGGAATCTGAGCCGCTGACCAAACTGCTTCAGGAGAACGCCTACCGCGAGACAGTCTGGCGTCAGCGCGTCAATGAGGCGTCCGTCGCCAACATGCTGGCCCTGGCAAAGGGCAGTGACCTGGAGAATCTGGCCGGCAACTTCAACGTCAAGCGCCTGGTCATCCAGGCCGCCAAGCCCACGGCCGTGCCGCCGGTACCGTTGCTGATGGAAAGCGACGACAGCCTACGGGAGCGGGCTCAAATGGCGTGGGAAGGACTGAGCACAGCCGGCCCGCGCAATAGCTACATCTTCCATGCGCGGTCTGCTGACGGCCAGGTGGCCGATGCCACTGCCGAGAGTCCCGCCCCGGCCGAGGCGGTGGTGACCGTGCAATCAATCCTAGGCGACGGCACCGCCTCGCCCGCGCTGTTGGCAAAGGTCAATGCTTACCTCAGCGACGACGACCGCCGTCCTGTCGCGGATCGGCTCACCGTGCAAAGTGCCCAAGTCATCAACTACCAGGTCAAGGCCAAGCTGTTTCTTTCGACGTCCGGCCCTGAGAGCGAGCTGATTCTCGCGGCGGCCAATGCGCAGTTGCTAGCCTTCGTGCACCAACGGCGACGCCTGGGTCTGGAAGTCTCGGAATCGATTATCCACGCCTCGTTGCATGTCGAGGGTGTGCGCAAGGTCGTGCTGGAGAACTGGGTGGACATCGTTGCCACGAAGTACCAGGCCCCGTACTGCACGGCCATCGACTTGGCGTTGGGGGTCGAATGATGGCCGACGCGCCTCTGCTCCCCAGTAACTCGACGCCGCTAGAGCGCCAAGCGGCTCAAGCGCTGGCTCAGATCCAGCGTGTGCCGATTCCGTTGCGCACGCTGTACAACCCCGACCTTTGCCCGCTGCCCCTTTTGCCCTACCTAGCCTGGGCCTTCTCCGTGGATCGCTGGGACAGCAAATGGACCGAAGCGGCCAAGCGGGCAGCCATCCGCAGCGCGTATTACATCCACTCGCGCAAAGGCACCATCGGCTCACTGCGCCGCGTTGTTGAACCGCTCGGCTACCTGATTGAAATCATCGAATGGTGGCAGACCGTGCCGGTCGGCCCTCGCGCCACCTTCAGGCTCAAGGTGGGCGTGTTGGATACCGGTATCACCGAAGAGATGTATCAGGAACTCACCTGGCTGATCGACGATGCCAAGCCCCTGACACGCCACCTCACCGGGCTCGCCATCAGCCTGGAAACCACCGGCCTTGTTCACTTCGGCGCCTGTATCACCGAAGGCGACGAAATCGATATCTACCCACCCACGCAGCGTGACATCGAGGTCACCGGCTACATCCATCAGGGTGGCCGTGAACATCAGATCGACACCATGGACATCTACCCATGACAGACCAAAATAGCCAGTTCTTCGCCATCCTCACCGCCATAGGCAAGGCCAAGCAGGCAAACGCCGATGCCTTGGGCATTCCCTGGACTTTTGCGCAAATGGGGGTCGGCGATGCCAACGACACAGACCCGATCCCTAACGAACAGCAAACGCAGTTGATCAACGAGCGGCGACGAGCCCCGTTGAATCAATTGAAAGTCGATCCATCCAACCCCAACATCATCATCGCTGAGCAGGTCATTCCCGAGAACGTGGGGGGCTGGTGGATTCGTGAGGTTGGGTTGTACGACGCCGCAGGCGATCTGGTGGCTGTCGCCAATTGCGCGCCGAGCTTCAAGCCTCTACTGACGCAGGGCTCAGGCCGTACACAGGTTGTGCGGATGAATCTGATTGTTGCCAATACCGCCAACGTTGAATTGAAGATCGATCCTTCGGTTGTGCTGGCTACCCGTCAGTATGTGGATTCCAAAATCCTGGAAGAACTTTACAAGCTAGACAGCAAGCAGTCGGTACGGGTAGCAACAATCGCAAATATTGCTTTGGCAGGTCTTCAGACTATCGATGGGGTGACGTTGGTTGCAGGGGACAGGGTACTGGTGAAGAACCAATCGGCTGCCAAGGATAACGGTGTTTGGGTAGCTGACCCACAGGCTTGGAAGCGCGCACCCGACGCCGATAGTAATGCCGAGGTCACCTCCGCCTTTAAGGTCTCCGTCGAACAGGGGGTCACACAAGCGGATACACGCTGGCAACTGTTGACTGACGGCACCATTGTGGTAGGAACCACGCCGCTGAACTTTCAAAACGTAAATCAAGGCTTGGCCCCGATCAGCTCCCCGGCATTTACAAATATACCAACGGCTCCGACAGCGCCCGTCGGGACCAACACCAATCAGCTGGCGACCACGGCCTTCACCCAGGCAGCTCTTGCGGCCCTGGTGGATTCCTCGCCTGGGGCGTTGGATACGCTCAACGAGCTTGCTGCCGCGCTGGGCGATGACCCCAATTTTGCTACGACAGTCACCAATGCGTTAGCCACTAAAGCGCCGCTGAACAATCCAGTTTTTACCGGTGATGCGCGAGCACCTACCCCGCCGGCTGGGGATATCGACAACTCGATAGCGACAACCGCCTTCGTGCAGCAGGCCTTGAGCGGCAGCAGCGTGATCAGCGTCGCAGGCTCAGGAAATATCGTGGTGACCGCCGCCCAGTTGGGGGCAGGGCTAATTGTGTTGACCGGTGCGTTGACCGGCAACAAGGTGTTAATCGTGCCCACGGCGCTGGGGCGTTATCAGATATGGAACGCCACGACCGGGAACTTTACGCTGACGGTCAAGACGGCAGCAGGGACGGGCGTCGTCGTAACTCAGGGGCAATCGTCGCTCCTGTTCAGCGACGGGGCGAATATTTACCTTCAGCAATCAGATTTCATCAATCCGATCCTGAGGGGGACGCCCAGGGCCACAAAAGCGCCGCGGTTCGATGTCAGCGATCAGATCATGACGGCCGAAGCTGTCCAGTCCAGGGGAGTCCAATACTCTGGACTTTATTCCCTGTCGGGTGCGGTACCTGGGAGTCCTTTGCACATCGGCGCCATTGTGCATTTCACCGGCGCAGGTACGAACTCCTATAGCCTGCCTGATGCAACTGGGCTGCCTTCCGGTTCGGTCATTCGGCTGCATAACTGGGGCATCTCTGCCATGGCGGTCGCGGTGCAGGGAGCTGACAAAATCCAAGAGAGCAACGACGTATTAGCGACCCCTGCTAATCGCTCGATCCCGCCTGACACCTACGTTGACTGCATCTACGTAGGTTCCAATATCTGGATGATGACCGGCACGGGTGTCGCTGGCAAAACGCGTCAGTTCGGTGCGCTGTTGGCACCAAACGGTTACCAGAGACACCCATCAGGCCTGCTGGAGCAATGGATGACGGCAAGTTTCGCGTCAGCCTTCAAGGCAGTCGTCTTCAACTTGCCGACCGCTTTCCCTAACCAGTTCTTTGGCTGCACTGTCAGCCTGACGGATAGCGCCATTTATGACAGCAACGGTCAACCCTTCGTGGCGGGTATGCCCAACGGACTCGGGCAGGTACTTTTGCAATCTAACTATACCGCGAGCCAGTCGGCCGTCCGGGTCCACGCATTTGGCTTTTAAGGGGGCTTTATGATTTATTCCAGCAAGGCAACACGACTCTTTTACGACATCAGCCTGGGTGGCGAGCTGCCAGCTGATGCGATTGAGATATCGGTCGAATTGCACCAAGAGCTGCTGAACGGTCAGATGGCTAACAAGACCATCAATTTTGATACTGAGCCCCCTTCGCTGATGGAGCGCCCGCCGGTGCCCACCGAGCAACTGTCCGAGATAGAACGTGGTTGGCGGGCGGCACAGCTGTCAGCTACAGACGGCGTGGTTGCGCGCCACCGTGACGAATCCGAAAGCGGTATGAGCACCACGCTCACTGCGGACCAGTACGTCGCGCTCCAGGTATACCGACGCCAACTGCGTGATTGGCCGCAAGCGGGCCAGTTTCCCATGGCAGAGCATCGGCCAGTGGCCCCACTCTGGCTCGCCGAGCACACTCATTAACGACCTGTATGCCAGCCTTATCCCTGTAACCTCCCTCACTACAAACTGCCGCGCTCGCCCAGCCGGCGCGCGCGCGGCAGCCTGTGCACTGTCATCCCAATCACTGCGCAGGCAAACCCATGGCCGATTATCTTCACGGCGTGCGGGTCATCGAACTCAACGACGGCACCCGCCCCATTCGCACCATCCCCACCGCTGTTATCGGCATGGTCTGCACGGCCGACGACGCTGATGCCACCGTTTTCCCGCTCGATACACCGGTACTGCTGACCAATGTTCAAACCGCCGTCGGCAAAGCCGGCACCACCGGCACACTGGCGAAGAGTCTTCAGGCAATCGCCGATCAGACCAAACCCTACACCATCGTTGTGCGGGTGAAGGAAGGCGAAACCGAGGCAGAAACCACCAGCGCCTTGATCGGCACCACTACAGCCGAGGGCAAATACACCGGAATGAAAGCCTTGCTCGCGGCGAAGGCTCGCGTTGGCATGGTGCCGCGCATTCTGGGTGTACCTGGCCTCGACAGCCTGCCAGTAGCCACCGCCCTGGTCACCATCGCTCAGCAGTTGCGCGGCTTTGCCTACGTCAGCGCCTGGGGCTGCAAAACCAAGGAAGAGGTGGTCGCTTACCGGGACAACTTCGGTGCCCGCGAAGTCATGGTCATCTGGCCTGAGTTCCAGAACTGGAGCACCGTTACCAACGCGACCGTCACCGCCTCGGCTGTGGCCCGAGCATTGGGCCTGCGCGCCAAGATCGATCAGGAAGTGGGCTGGCACAAAACCCTGTCTAACGTCGCGGTCAACGGCGTCACCGGCATCAGCGCCGACGTGTTCTGGGATCTGCAAAACCCGGCCACCGACGCCAACTACCTCAACAGCAACGAAGTCACCACGCTCATCAACGAAGGCGGCTTTCGCTTCTGGGGCAGCCGCACCACCAGCGAAGACCCGTTGTTTGCCTTTGAGAACTACACCCGCACCGCGCAGATCCTTGCCGACACCATGGCCGAAGCGCACATGTGGGCCGTGGACAAGCCCATGCACGCCTCCCTGGTGCGCGACATCATCGAAGGAATCAACGCCAAGTTCCGCGAGTTGATCGCGGCGGGCTACCTGATTGGCGGTAAGTGCTGGTACCCAGACGACGCCAACGACAAGGACACGCTCAAGGCCGGCAAGCTGTTCCTGGACTACGACTACACGCCGGTACCGCCGCTGGAAGACCTCACGTTGCGGCAACGCATCACCGACCGCTACCTGATCGACTTCGCCAGCAAGATCAACAGCTAACCCGGGCCTCCCCGCTAGGGGAGCTGACCCCGTGCCAGAGCAACGGAGAACCCCACCATGGCCATGCCCCGCAAACTCAAGAACCTCAACCTGTTCAACGACGCCAATAGCTACCTCGGCGTGGTCAAGTCCGTCACCCTGCCGCCGCTCGGCCGCAAGATGGAAGCCTATCGCGGCGGCGGCATGAACGGCCCGGTCAAGGCCGACCTTGGCTTCTCGGACGACGGTATCCAGTTCGAATGGAAGACCGGCGGCCTGGATCTGATTGCCCTCAAACAGTTCGGCGCCGTGAATGCCTCGGGTATCGCGTTGCGCTTTACGGGTGCTTTCCAGCAGGACGACACCGAAGAAGTCAGCGCCGTGGAGGTTGTCATGCGCGGCCGGCATGAAACCATAGAAATGGGCGATGCACAGCCAGGCGAAGACACCGAGCACAGCATCACCACTACCTGCACCTATTACAAACTGATCGTCGATAACGAAGAAATCATCGAAATCGACCTGCTCAACTTCATTGAGAACGTGAACGGCGTGGACATGCTGGACAAGCAGCGCCAAGCCCTCGGCATCTGACCCTCCCGCCCCGATCGGGGCGGTTCATCCCGCAAGCTGGAGCCAAACATGAAACCTGAAGATACCCTCGAAGCGCTGCCCCCGGTTGACGACAACACAGTCACCCTGGACACCCCGATCATCCGTGGCAAGACCTTGATCGACGCCATCACCCTGCGCAAACCACAATCCGGCGAGCTGCGCGGCGTGCAGTTGGTCGAGCTGCTGAACATGGACGTAGCCACCCTCATCAAGATCCTGCCGCGTATCAGTAGCCCAGGCATCACGGCACCCGAAGCCGCCTGCATGGACCCGGCCGACCTGCTCGCCTGTGGTAGTAAGATTTCCGGTTTTTTGTTGCAGAAGTCGGTGAAGACGGACGCGTCCCTCGTTGCGTAGAAGACGCCATGGCCGATCTGGCCGTGGTTTTTCACTGGGCACCAGCTGACATGGACCAGCTGGGCCTTCAAGAGCTGATGGAGTGGCGCGAGCGCGCCCGGGTGCGGAGTTCCACCGATGGCGAATGACTTAAAACTTCAGGTGCTGCTCAATGCCATCGACAAGGCGAGCGGCCCCCTGAAGGCCATCAACAACGGCAGCATCGGGGCCGCCCGCGCCCTCAAGGAAGCCCGCGACCGCCTCAAGGAACTCAACGCTCAACAGAAGGACGTCAGCGCCTGGCGCACCCAGCGCGCTGCCGCCGAGCAAACCGAGCAAGCCCTCGTCGCCGCCCGCGACAAAGTGCGGGCCCTGTCCCAACAGTTCGCCGCTACCGGCGCGCCAACCAAGGCCATGACCAGGGACTTCCGTGCAGCCGTTCGCGAAGCGCAGAAGCTCAAGGAACAACATCAACAACAGGGTGAACAGCTCCAGGTCCTGCGCAGCAAACTGCAAGGCGCCGGTATCAGCACCAAGAACCTGAGCAGCCACGAACGCCAGCTGCGCGAGCAAATCAGCGCCACCAACGCCAGCATCAGCGAACAGGGCAAACGCCTGGTCGCGTTGAATGCTCAGCAAAAGCGCCTTGCCATCGAGCGCGCCAAGCTGGAGAAAACACAGAACCTCGCCGGCAACATGGCTATGAACGGCGCCGCCGGCCTGGGTGTGGGGTATGCAGCGAGTCGGCCGGTGGCTAAGGCCATCGGTGCCTTTGCGCCAAACGAGGACTCGGCCACGCAACTCAAGGTTTCGATGATGGACGGCACCGGCAAGGTGTCTGAAGACTTCCAAAAAATCACCGACCTGGCGACCAAGCTGGGCGACCGCCTGCCCGGTACCACGGCCGACTTCCAGGAAATGATGACCATGCTGCGGCGCCAGGGCCTGAGCGCGCAGAGCATTCTCGGCGGCACCGGTGAAGCGGCCGCGTACCTGGGCGTTCAGTTGCAGATGCCCGTAACCGCCGCGGCTGAATTCGCCGCGAAGATGCAGGACGCCACCCGAACATCCGAAAAAGACATGATGGCGTTGATGGACATCATTCAGCGCGGGTTCTACTCCGGCGTTGACCCAACCAACATGCTTCAAGGTTTCAGCAAGATCGCGCCGGTCATGGACACCATCAAGAAGTCGGGCATCGACGCTGCTGCCGAGCTGGCCCCGCTGTTGATCATGATGGACCAGGCTGGCATGGAAGGCGGTGCGGCCGGTAACGCCTACCGCAAGATCTTCCAGGCTGGCCTGGATAAGGACGGGATCAAGGACGTCAACAAAATCATGGAGCTGGAAGGCAAAAAAATCCGCTTCAAGTTCACCGACGACAAAGGCAACTTCGCCGGCCTGGAGAACCTGTTCGCCCAGGTCGAAAAACTTAAATCACTGAACGACGAAGACCGCACGTCCACGATCAAACTGCTGTTCGGCGACGACTCCGAAACCATGACCACCTTGAACACCATGATGAACAAGGGAATCGCGGGTTATCGGGAAGTGCAACAGAAGCTTCAAAACCAGGCCGACCTGCGCAAGCGAGTCAACGAACAGCTCGCCACGCTCACCAACGTCATGGAGGCCGCAGAAGGCAGCTTCACCAACGCCCTGGCTGAGTTCGGCGCCGCCGTTGCGCCCGAGCTGAAACAGATCATCACCACCCTCGGAGAGGTCGCTAACAGCGTTGGTGCCTGGGCTCGTGAAAACCCGAGACTGGCGGGCGGGCTGGTGAAGGTTGTAGCGGCTGTTGCAGGCCTGGCCTTCGTGTTTGGTGGCCTGGCCTTGACGATGGCGAGTCTGCTCGGCCCTTTCGCCATGGTCCGGTACGGCATGGGCATGTTTGGCATTCGCCTGGGCATCGTGAAGGCCCAGTTGATAGGCACGCGCACCGCAGCAGCAGGCGCCGGAGCCAACATTGGTAGGCTTGGGAAAGTCTGGCGGTCCCTGGTAGCCACTCGCTCAGCGGGTGGTTTGCTCAGTGCGTTACCCGCTTTCGTCAGCAGCGCCCGCCTGGCTGCCGCCAGCGTGCTGCCGATGCTCGGCGGCGCGATCAGTGCCGTCGGTACCGCCATCATGGCGACGCCCATCGGCTGGCTGCTGGCGGCTATCGCAGCCCTGGTTGCGGCGGGAGTGTTGGTCTACAAGTATTGGAACCCCATCAAGGGCTTTTTCCTCGGCTTCTGGCAGGGCCTGGTTGGGGCATTGCAACCAGTGCTCGATAGTTTCGCGGGGCTCGGTCAATCGCTGCTGAACCTGGGCCAAGTCGTGATGACTCTGCCAGGTGTCGGCGCAGCCATGGAGCTTCTGGGCAGTATCGCCCGTCCGTTGTTCAGTTTGATCTCGGATGGTGTCAGCAGTCTGATCAACTGGTTCGGCCAGCTACTCACCCCCGTCGAAGACGTCGGCGGCGCGGCTCAGTCAATGGGCGAGCGTTTTGGCGCTGTCATCGGCAACATGCTCAGCCTTTTGTTGGGTCTACCCGCACAGTTCGCTGAACTGGGTACGCAGATGATTCAAGGTCTGGCAAATGGCATCACCAACAGCCTGACCGTAGCCAAGGAGGCCATCACCGGCGCTGGCGATGCGGTCATCGGTTGGTTCAAGGAAAAGCTCGACATCCACAGCCCTTCGCGTGTGTTCGCGGAGCTGGGCGGCTTCACCATGGCAGGCTTGGCCCAGGGGCTTGAGGGCAGTCAAAACGGGCCGCTGAGCGCCATGACCAGTCTGAGTAAACAGCTCACGGCAGCCGGCACCCTGGCCCTCGGCGCAACTGCCACGCCTTTGGGGGCAATGCCGTTGCCGCAATTCCCGAATGGGGCCGCCACCTCTTCGCTGTCGATCGATGATCGTGCGCCAATCAGCCCTACCCCGGCGCCGGTCCATGACAGCCACGACACCTACGAAATCAACATCCACACGACGCCTGGCATGGACGCCCAGGCGATCAGCCGCGCCGTGCGGTCCGAGCTGGCACGAATCGCCAGTGAAAAAGCAGCCCGCCAGCGCAGCAAACTGTCCGATTTGGAGTAAACCCCCATGATGCTTGCCTTGGGCATGTTCGTGTTCAGCCTGTCCACCGCCGCCTATCAGGAGCTGCAACGCCAAACCGATTGGCGCCATGCCAGCAACAGTCGCGTTGGCGCCGCTCCCGCTCGACAGTTTGTCGGGCGCGGCGACGATGCCATCACCCTCCCCGGCGTCATCCTGCCGGAGCTGGCCGGCAGCGCCTTGAGCCTCGACGCCCTGCGCCTGATGGCAAACACCGGCAAGGCGTGGCCGATGGTAGAGGGCAGCGGCCGGATCTACGGCCTGTGGATTATCGAGAGCCTTAGCGAAACCAAAACCGTCTTCTTCCGCGACGGCACTCCACGGCGCATCGAGTTCTCAATCAGCCTCAAACGGATCGACGACGACCGTATTGACCTGCTCGGCGCTGGCACCAGCGCGGGCGTCAACATCCTGAGGGCGTTGCTGTGATCGATGCGGCCCTGTCCAAAGTCACCGGGTACATCGAAGACCTGGTCGAGCGCTACCGCCGCGACGCCGCTTACCCGATGCCGGCGTTTCGCGTCACGGTCGATGGCAACGATATCGCCCAGTTGATCAGTCCACGGCTAATGAGTCTGGAGCTGACCGACAATCGCGGGATCGAGGCAGACCAACTCAGCATCACCCTCAGCGACCACGACGGCCTGCTGGCGATCCCGCCCAAGGGCGCGGTCATTCGGTTGTGGCTGGGCTGGAGCGATACAGGCCTAGTAGACAAAGGCACCTACACGGTCGATGAAACCGAGCATAGCGGCGCGCCGGATGTATTGAGCATTCGCGCCCGCTCGGCAGACCTTCGCAAAGGTTTGAAGACCAAGCGTGAGCGCAGCTGGAGCAATACCACCCTCGGCGACGTCCTGGGCGACATCGCACTGGGCAACGGCCTCACCGCCACCATTGCCGGCACCCTGGACGGGTTGCCCATCCTGCAGTTGGACCAGGCCAACGAATCAGACGCCAACCTGATCAGCCGCGTGGGGGAAGAGTTCGATGCCGTGGTCACGGTCAAGGCCGGTTGCCTGCTATGCCTGCCAGCGGGGGGCGGTAAGACGGCCACCGGAGCCGAACTGCCGCATATCACCCTCACCCGCGCCGACGGCGACCAACACCGCTACCTGCAAGCGGACCGCGACAGCTACGACGGCGTGCGCGCCTATTTCTACGACGTGAACAGTGCGAAGAAACAGGAGGCCATTGCTGGCGGTGGGGAAAACCTGAAAGACCTGCGCCATACCTTCAGCGATCGACAGTCTGCTCTGCGTGCCGCCCGGGCTGAATTCAACCGATTGCAACGTGGTAGCGCGACGCTCAGCTACACCCTCGCCCGGGGACGGCCTGACCTCATTCCAGAACTGACCTACACGCTCCAGGGCGTGAAGCCGGAGATTGACGAGATCATCTGGTACGGCGGCAATGTGCAGCACACTCTCAGCCCGGACAATGGATACACCGTCAGCCTGGAGCTAGAGAGCAAACTGCCCGAGGATACGGTTGAAGGGTTGGCAGAGGAAAATAAAGGGAATTACACAGGGATCGTCGCGTACTACCGCGACAAAAAAACAGGTAAGGAAAAAATTGTAACGGCGGGGGAACAGAGTAAGCCAAGGCGGCTCAGGTGGCTCTATTCCACTGAACGCACAGCGAAGCGGGCGGTAGACAGGGAGTGGAGAAAACTACAAATACAAGGCAGATAGACTGAAAGGTATCTGTTAGGTCTTCCTATTCTTGGCGCTCTTGTCTGTGGGCTTGTGATAAAAACTAATTGGAAGATGTCTAACTTTATAATCCAAGCCACTTGCCGCGTGTTTGTGCACTGTCTTTGCAGTCAGCGTGTTACTGCAAAGATCCAAGAGAGTAACTACAACCTCATAATCCTTTACAATACGTGCTGCCCACACCTTTAAAATCTTTAGTTTATCGCGCTTCTTTGTATAGATTATTAGTCCGCCTCGATTACTTGTTGGTCCGCCGGGAGAATATCGGTCGCACAATTGTCGAAATCCTTCCATTACATATCCTGGACCTGTATCGAGCTTAGCCTCCCCATGCCACTCATATAGGCCTTCTTTAACTACCAAATCACAATGTCCATTTCTGTAATTATCGTGATCCGCAGTAAAACCTTTCATGGACAAACCAAACACGAGTACGACGGTTAATGCGTCTTCTCCAAAATCTTTGAAATGCGGTTTATTATTTTCGAAATGGAATATTCCCTCAAGGATGGCAGACTCAACTCGAGAGCAATAATCGTCGTAGGCATTACCTATACCAGCGTTAAGCAATGCAATTTTTACTGGATTATCGTCCGAAAGATTCATGATATCAGCTATAGACGGATTCATTCTACAATCACCGCCTTATCCGCCACAAAAACAACATAGACCTTAGACTGATAATCCCGATCAGGATATCCTCTATCCTCTAGACTTAACGCCCCATTCATAAAAGCAGCTTGCAGATCCTCCGCCGTCACATTATAAATAACGTCATCATCCACATACCGATATTGCTGCTCCAGCAGTTTAACTTGTGTCGACTTCAAAAAATTCAGACAAAGTTGAATCTGTTCAATTGAACACTCACCATCTACCACACTCATAAAATCAGAATAACTAAAAACCGGCATCTTTTCCTGAGAGGAAAGGATGAACTCTACTATTTCTTTGCAGCAATAATCGATCCGGAGGTGTGCTACCTCAGACTCAATTTTTTGAAATAGTAGAGTTTTAGATATCATGGTATGTACGAAATTATTTTGTTAAGTACGAAGTTAGAGTCATCATAGGTACGCATTCCTTTGACAAAAGCATAGTCTGTTCTCGCTCCGATCTGCACGTAATCCCTATAACTTCCTGGAATATGCAGCTCAGGCTTACTATCGACTTTATCTATATCCATTCGATGCCATTGCATTGCCACCTCAAAAATTGACATTTTATGGTCGATAGCTTTGGCCCCAGTTTTGTGGAACAACTCGCTCCGTAGATCTACACCTGCTTTCATTGTCTCACGTTTTACAGATTCAGTCTCGGTGGCAAAGCCAATGCGCTTGATAGCTCCTGACATATCTGCGTACACGCCTTTCGCAAGCGGCAATAAATTAAACGGCGTACCCAAAACAAAATCTTTAGAAAATGTAGCTAAAAGTCTTCTCGAAAAGAATTTCAAGTCATCAATGGATTTCTTAAGCTGGCCTGATGTTTGGGGCATTCCAGTATCGCGCGTCATATCAGCACGCAGCTCTATATATGATCGTTGGCGATTAAAATATATTACATCAAAGGTTTGCCTATCGTAGGCTTTTACTTCGATAAGCTTTTCAGCCTGAGGAAACTGATCGCGCATTTCCTGGGAAAAATTATCGCGCAAGATGTCATTACTCAGAGTAAAACGACGCTTCCGAGACAATATCAAACCCGCACCTGAATCATCGCTAAAGCTCTTAATTACCTTTAGCTCGCCATCATCCTTAGTCAACGCATCCTCTGCAACCGCTAACGGAAAAGCGGCTCCCATCGGATTTGGCAATATCTTGTAATCGAGCAATTTTAGAAAAATATTGTCCGCGTGCTCAGGACCAACGCGATAATACGAAACAGCTTTCAAGTCACATATTTGCTGCATTTGCAAAGCTTCTTTAAGCCTATCTAATATTAAAGGTTTTTTTGCCACCGCTCCTTTAATAATCATATGAAGCTCAGCCCAACTCCTTGCGGACAGCAAGTTATTCACCCGCAGAATCTGCTGCACAGTATGAATATTAAGTCGCCCTTCCAGCCCAGCCAAAAAATCTTCAAGTGCTGGCATAATCCCCTCATCAAAAATGGTTATTAATTCCCAAAGTTAAATATTGTTATTTCTTATATTCTCTTTTAGCCAGATTTCACCGCCACTGATCTGTTCAGATAGCGTTCTGCACCGGTTCGATTTGATGAAGGCTTGGATAACTGGGGCATGGATCACATCCTTATGCTGGTTTCGAGGTAGCGCCGGTCGGCATGCTCGCCCCTCTGTAACCAAGCCAGGGCGAGTGGATCATCGGCGTCCCTGTCTGACTGATCCGTTCTTAATGGGTACAGATTATGCTGGCCTTTTAGAATCGGCAAGGGCCTCAGTCAAATCCTTGAGGCGCTGCTCGACATCCATTAAGCGTTTCTTCTCTTCAGCAGCGCTTTGTATCTCCCGCTTGCCCGCCTCCCCAAGCGAGCGAAACAGTTCAAGGATGGCCTCCTCCTGCCTGTTTGCAGGTTGAGCCTGGGCAACCTCGCCCACCGAGCCATGGAACATGGGACCTTCACCGGTCAACAACCAGTCCACACTTATACCCAAATGAGTACGCAAGGCCGACATCGCCTTTGCGTTGGGCTCTCTCTCGTCCAGAAGATAGTTCTGGAGCGTTCTATAGGGGATGCCAACCATTTCGGCAGCCTGTTTTATGGACAGGTCTTTGGCATCAAGAACGCTGCGAAGACGCTCAGATATACTCATTTTTTCATATGATCCGGTTGACGCACTCATTTTGGTGCGTATACTGCGAACAAACAGGTACATCTTAACCAACTAGGAACACATCAACCATGAGCCAAGCCATGGAAAAGCGCCAGATCCAGGCGCGACTGATCGAGAACGGCAGCAATTTCCGCCAGTTCGCAATCAGTCACGGCTATGAACCGCGCACGGTGACTCAGGTAGTCCAGCGTTGGGCCGGTCACGACACGCTGCCCAGGGGCCGTCTGTCGTTCCGCATTCTGCGTGACCTCTCCAAGGTGATCGGCAAAGAAGTTCTGCCCGGAATCCTGGCGGACTCAAACGAGCAAACAGAATGCAAGGCTGTATGAAATGACTGTAGGGGCGACGGCACCAGGGAGAAACCAGAAGATGAAACGCCCAATACTAGCGACCAAGCGCCAAGTCATGAGCGCAGTCATTTGCGCTTACCCCGGCGGGCGCGAGTGCGCCGCTGCCCGGCTCGGTTATGAACTCAAGAAGTTCGACAACCATGTTTATGAGAACGCCGGCAGCCGCCCCCTGAGCGATGAACAGATTCATTTGCTTGAGCAGGACGCCGGCACAACTCACCTGCCTGAATACATCGCAGCCATGTACGGTGGCATGTTCGTGCCGGTCGCTAAACCCGAGACGCTGGACAACTTCGACCTGTACAGCCGGTCAGTACATGCCGCAGCGAAACGTGGTTACGTCGATCAGATCATCGTGAAGGCGCTGGAGGACGGTGTAGTTGAGCCAGGCGAGGCTGCGGCCATTCTCAGCGCTCACAATCGCTACATGGCTGCGCGCCACTCCGAAGTGCTGGCCACCATCCAGCTGCACAGCAAGGAGCGCAAGCATTGAGCACTTACAAGCTTGTCTGCCCTCACTGCCTCGGCCGCATGCGTATCCGCACCAGCGAAGGCACGCACATTTTCCTGCGGGTGGCCTACCTGCAATGCACCAACGAAGCCTGCGGCTGGTCGGTGCGGGCGGAGTTCGAAATGACTCATGAAATGAGCCCAAGCGGTATGGCTAACCCCTCCGTGAAGCTCCCTATCGCCGACATCGCCCTGCGCCGTGCGGCAATGAGGTCCGCCAACGATCAACCCGACCTGCTCGACCAAATGGAAATGGAGTGTGCGCAATGAACCATGAACAGCTTGACCACGACTACCGCAGCAGCATGCAACGTGCCGCATTCGCCTACCTGCAACGGCACGAAGCGCAGCATCTGGTGGGCTCAGACCTGCTGTACGAAAACTGCGTTCGGCACATGACCACCGCAATGGAAGTCCCGGTGTTCATGGCGCAGCAACTGGTGCACAACGCCTGGACTGAATTGCAGGTCATCAACCAACGCAAGTGGATCGGTGTGGACTGGGGCTCCAGTCCTGGCAGCACCGTCGTCCATTTGATCGACACCCGGGCGGACCTACGTTACCCGGTCCCGGCGAGGCTGCTACCGCAGACCCTGCTGGCCCAGCGCGATGCCGCGCTGAAGCAACAACCTCAGTAATCCCCTTTTAAACACCCCGCCCTACCCCGCTTCCCGTGGGTTTGGGTGAGCTTTGCCCGAAATCCGAGGTGGACCATGGAAATCGACGTCGCCGTTACCGCAAAACTGCCCCGCGAAGAGGCCGAAGCGCTGCTCCAGGCGCTACGGAATCAATACGCCCAGCAGTTTAACGAGCATTGGTACGACGACCGCTTTCGCATGATCCCCGAGGGTTTACGGCATGGCTCGTTGCTCGCGGCCTTCCCGGTGATGGCCGCGCAAAAACGCCTGATTGGCGCCCTTAAACACAGTCTCGGCGAAGTGAAGTAAGCCCCGATGAATAAGCGACTCGACCCCACCCATGGCGCGAAGGCCTTTGTACGCGAGCCCATGGAGCACAAGCTGCGCGCCGACGTGCTCCAGCGCCTTGAGTCAGACTACGGCCTGCAACATATGGCCGGCACGCATTACATGCGCAAGGGCACTTGCCCAAAGTGCAATCAGAAGCGCCTATTTTCTCGTCACGATGAACCATGGTTTATCCGCTGCGGCCGCGAGGAAAAATGCCGGTACCAGTCCCCAGTAAAAGAGCTGTATCCCGATCTTTTTGACGACTGGAGTAAACGTGCGCCAGCTACTAATGACCAGCCAGCCGCTACCGCTAAGGCGTACCTGACCTTTGCTCGCGGGTTTCGCCTCGAACTGATTGAGGGCTGGTATACCCAAGAAAGTTATTTTGACCGTGAACTTAATATCGGCTCTGCCACGGTGCGATTCCCCCTTGAGCATGGTGGGTACTGGGAACGTCTGATCGACCAGCCCTCACGCTTCGGCAAGAAGAAAGCCCGCTTCCAACCCATGCAAAGCTACAAGGGCTACTGGTGGTGCCCACCTTGTGTTGACGTTCTTCAGGTGGAAGAACTGTGGATTGTCGAGGGTATTTTCGACGCCATAGCGCTTATCCATAACGGCATTTCGGCGGTCGCCGCTTTGTCCTCGAACGCCTTCCCTGAGGAATCGCTGAAGACCTTGATAGCGGACTGTGAAGGCAAGCCGCCTAAACTAGTGTGGGCCTTGGACAACGAGCCTGGCGCGCAGAAATACACCCGATCATGGGTCAAGCAAGCCCGAGAGTTGGGCTTTATTTGCGAGGCCGCGCAGATCCCGCAACCCGACAATCGCAAGGTCGATTGGAATGACCTGCATCAGCGCTGGGCATTTTTGGAAGATGACGAGGTACGGGCGCAGCGGATCGAAAAAAACCTCAAAGAAGCCAGGCACCACGGCGCGCTGCTGATTGCCGAAAGCGCCAGCGACAAAGCCCTGCTCATGTACCAGTGGCGCGAGCGGGAAGAGTTCCATTTCTGTTTCGACTCTCGCTTGTACTGGTGGAAGCTCGATATATCCAAATTCAACAGCGCCAAACAGGCGCTCGATGACAGTGACAAACAGGACGACCAACTGCTCTCTGAAAAAGCCATTCGCGAAAAGGCGCTACGCATGTCCGGTTGTGTCGTCGAGATCGCAAATTGCTATCCCAAGGCCCTCTATTTCCAGCGAAACGAGATAACCGACGAGTCTTGGTACTTCTTTCGCGTGGATTTTCCGCATGACGGCGGCTCAGTAAAAAACACCTTCACGGGCGGCCAGGTCGCGGCAGCCAGTGAGTTCAAGAAACGACTCCTTGGCATGGGCGCCGGGGCTGTGTTCACCGGCAGTGGGCAGCAGCTGGACAAAATCATGAAAGACCAGCTGTTCGGTATCAAAACGGTTCAGACCATCGACTACGTCGGCTACAGCCGGGAGTACAGCTGTTACGTGTTCAACGACGTGGCCGTTCGTGAGGGGCAACTGATCAGCATCAACGAAGAAGAGTTCTTCGAAATGGGCAAGCTGAAACTCAAAAGCTTGCAGAAAGGGGTGAAGATCCAGTTAACCAAGGACGCAAAAAACTATGATCCGCGCTGGCTGGACCTGCTCTGGCAGTGCTTCGGTACGCAAGGGATCGTGGCCCTGACGTTTTGGTTTGGGTCGTTGTTCGCTGAGCAAATCCGTCATCGGTATCAATCGTTTCCTTTCCTTGAGGCCACTGGTGAGGCCGGTGCCGGTAAAACCACACTGCTCACCTTACTGTGGAAGCTGCTTGGCCGTGAGGGGTATGAGGGCTTCGACCCTTCCAAATCAACCAAGGCCGGGCGCAGCCGCTTAATGGGCCAGGTATCTGGCATGCCCATCGTGTTGCTGGAGTCCGACCGGAGCGGCGAGGACAAGGCGCACGCCAAAACTTTCGAGTGGGATGAACTGAAGGACTACTACGGCGGCGGCACCCTGGCGACCAAAGGGGTCAAAACCGCCGGTAACGAGACATACGAACCTCCCTTCCGGGGAACCATCGCCATCAGCCAAAACGCGCCGGTGGTGGCCTCCGAGGCGATTATGACTCGCATCGTCAAGCTGCACTTTGTGCGACCGAACGTGACACCGGAGAGCCGCGCTGCTGCCGACTTACTCAACGCCTTGGAGGGCGCGAAGCTGAGCAACTTCGTGTTGCAAGCCGTGCGTAAAGAAGCCGAGGTCATGGACCTGTTCGCCCAGCGCTTGCCTGGCTACGAAGCGAAACTTCGCTGTCTGCACTCGCACTGCTTCTCTTGCGACACGCCTTTCAAAGATGAACAAAGCGACTGTGCCCATTGTGGCAACAAGCTACGCGGTTACATCCGTGTCGAGCGTATCAACAAGAACCACGCCCAATTGCTCGCGCTACTCGACTGCCTGCGAATGGTGGTTTCGCTCACCGATGCGCAGATCAGCAACACCCGCACCCAGATCATTCGCATGGCGATAGAGCGCCAGGCCTCCATCAGTTCCGATCATCCGGTCGTGGCCGAATTCTGGGAGGTGTACGAATACCTTGAAGGTCTCGACGCCGATGGGCCTGTGGTCAACCACAGCAAGAAAGAAAACATCATCGCCATCAACCTCAACGACTTCGTGAAGTGCGCCGCTGAGCATCGCCAGAAAATCGCCGATGTCAGCGAGCTGCGCGAGCGGCTGAAGGACTCCCGCTCGCGGAAGCTGATCGACATCAACAAGGCGACGGACAGCGCGGTGCGGGCTTACCAGGCCAAGCACAGCAACGCGGTAATTACCAAGCAGCCCATCGTGAAGTGTTGGCATTTCCAGGCCTGACCATTCGACAGCTACACACACCAGGCGCGGCAACGCCTGCCACTCAAGGAGAAGCACCATGCACAACGAAACGCTCAAAGATGCCTTTGACGAGTTGTTTCAATACCAGGCCGAACGTCCGGCCATACGCAAAGCAGGCGTCGAAGCGCTGGTTCGCTTGTTGCCAGTCGCTCAGCGCAACTCCGGTCAAAGCGGGGTAGTCGGCCGCTTTCTGCTCGGTCTGTACAACGGCCCGGCACATCCATTTGACCTGACCGAGCTGCGCCGTCTCGACGCGGGCCTGTTCGACGACTGCATTGCTGTCCTTCGACTGGATAACAACCCCGAGCAGGAAGTTCATACCTACTTTCCCGATGGCGACGCGATTTGGCAGGGCCTGCGTAGGGCTTGGGTATGAAGTGGGCGCCGAAACGCAACAGAGACGGACAGATTCAGCAGAACTGCTGGATCACCGACAGCGGTTACACCGTGGCTGAGTGCCGGTTGCCAGAAGCGCGCTACCCGATCACACGCCCAGGCGGCGAACTGCCTTTCGCGTATGCGAAGGACCGGGACGAAGTCATAGCGATCATCAAGAGAGACCAGGCCAGAACGGCCTGAAAAGACGGTGTCGAGGAGCGGCAACTCCTCGACACCCACCACCATAGGAGAAGCACCATGCAAGTGAATCAAACCCAAGGTAGCGCCGCAGAGGCTACCACAACCCGGTTGCAGATCGGCGACACGGTCAGCTACGTGGCAATCAGCGGCGGCGGTCGCAGCTATCGCTTCAGTGCCCGCAAAGCGGTGATCGAAGAGATCAACGGCGAAGTAGCCACGTTGCGTAGCGCCAATGGACGTACCACCACCCAGCCGCTTAACAAGTTAACACCGGACGGCCAGCCCAACGCCCTGACGCGCATGCTCATGGTAGGGCAGTAATTATGTCTGTCAGCCCAGCGAGGACACGGCCAGCCATGGCAAGTCAACGGCTCGATCTGCCCAGTCGCTGCGATATCTGTGGCAAAGCTCGCTCCACACGCAAGCACCAGGCCTGTAGCCGTATTCGCCAGATGCGCAAATCGCAGGAGTGGGCCGCTTTTATGGCCGAGCGGGAAGCGGTCAAACAAAACAAAACGCGTCGATACGCACGCTGATAATCAGATTTAGGCGGAACGCGGGGAGCGGCAACTCCCCCACCGCTTACGAGGAGAAGCACCATGCAAGCACAGATGCCCCGTGGAGGCGACGCTAGGGTCCAGGCCAAGCTACGCAAAATGATGGCCCTCGCAGAGCGTGGCGAAGGCGGCGAAAAGGATAATGCGCAACGGATGCTGGAAAAGCTGTTGGCGCGTCACGGCTTGACCATCGACGACTTGAACGACGAGTGTCGCGAAATCCGTTGGTTTCCGATTTTGAACGTGTACGAGCGTAAGCTCGCGGCGCAAATCATGTCCAAGGTCTGCGACTCATGCACTCCCGGTCTGTATTCCAGCAAGAGCCGGCCAAAGAAGATCGGAGTGGAAGTTACACCGGCAGAAGCCATTGAATTCGAACTTCACTACGACGCCTTGCGAAACGCACTGGCCGCGCACTTCAGCGAGGCCTTCTCCGCATTTGTGCAGGCAAACCGGTTATTTCCTGCAACCCCATCAGACTGTAGGGACATAGAGCTGAGCGAGAGCGAAATGCGGGTCGTCGCCATGGCCTCAGCAATAAAACCTACATCTGTCCGCCCCCGCCTTGAGCGGAAGGGGAATGTATGACAGTCCTCCTGCTTTTGTACCTATGCAGCGACGCAACTCGTACTGACTGCCAGGTTCTGCCGGCTGAAAGCTGGCATGGGCCGGATGCCTACGAGCAATGCGTTGGCGCGTTGCGAGGACTTACCCAGGCACTGAGCGCAACGAATCGGAACAGGCACAGGTTCCTTTGCGAGATTCAGGCGGATGAGGCAGAACCTGCAGGACGTGCCGGCCGGCCAACATTCATTCATCAATCGTTTCGGATGTGAGGGACATCATGAACACAGCCTTTATCCTGATGGCCCAGTACGACGGCCAGGCGATTATCTCGCTGGAGCAGGTTTGCAGGGACTACTTCACGCACCTGACGCCTGACATGTTTCAACGCAAGGTGATGAGCGGTCAGATCAAGATCCCCATCACCCGCCTCGAACGCAGCCAGAAGTCGGCCAAGGGGATCCATATCACCGACCTGGCTGCGTATCTCGACCTACAGCGCGCAGCCGCGGTAAAAGAGAACAGCCAGCTCAACGGGTTAAAACACGCCTTTTGAGCCACTTCATTGATGCGGCGCCCAGTTGGACGGGCGCCCTCAATATTTCTTCGTACCATTCCCACTTCACATAGCGATCACCCTTGCCACGCAGATGGGTGTAGCGCCTCAGCGAATTCCAGTCTCGGTGCCCCGAAACGCTCGCCACCCGGGGGATGTCCCAGTCCATTTCGAACAGACGGCTTACCCCTTCGTGACGGAGGTCATGAAAGTGCAGATCCTTGATCGCAAGGATTTTGCAGGCCTTCGCCCAGGATGTTGAGATTGATTCAGGACTGTAGGGGAAAATATCTTCGCCGGCACGGGGCATGGTCTGGAGGATCTTCCAGGCCTCGTCGGGCAGGTAGCACCAGACGTCGTTGCCGATCTTCTGGCCTGGGTTCTTCATGTCGCGTACCAACACTCGCTGGCCGGGTTCGTCGAGGTCGTCCCAGCGTATCCGCGTGATTTCGTCGAGACGGCGCGTCGAGAACAGGGCGAAGCCCACCACTTTCATCATGTTGATGATGCTTCGGCGCCGGGCCTGCATTTCCTGATAATGCTCCATGAGTTTCCCCAGCTCGTCGAGGGTAGGACGCCGGTCACGCTCTCGGCTTTTCAAGTTGTAGCCGAGCTTGCGCAGTACGCGCCGTGCGCCCCCCATCGCCAGAGGATCAAGTTGGTAACCCCACGCGTCCTTGCCGATGGAAAGCACCGCGCCGAGGTGGGCCAAGTCGTTGCCGGCGGTCTGCGCCTGGACGCCCCCACCTTCCGGACTCATCCGCCACAGTGCGTAATCGACCAGGCATTGAGTATTGATCTGGGTATCGGCCAGCTTGCCCATGTACGTTTCGCCAATTGCTGTGAGGGTTGCACGCTTGGTTTTTCCCAGCGGCCGGGCTTTCTCAACCTCGATCAGGTACTGGTCAATCATTTCTTTGAGCGTGGCGCTTTTGCGGTTCGCCCGTTCAATCGCACCTGGCTCGTCCAATTCAGACTCACGCTTGCGCGCCCAGGCCTGCGCCGCCTGTTTTCGGGCGAAGGTCTGGCTCTCTTGATAGACTTGCATTCCGTTGCGCTTGATGCGGATCTGAGCCGTGTAGGTAACAGACCCATCCGCCAGTTTTCGTGCCCTGATTGTTGCCATATCGAAAGTGGTACGCGTCAGTTTCAAAGTGGTACATCGTACCACCGAGATCTAAAAAACGCCTGAAAACGCCCGAAATCACGCCAAGAACACGTTGAGTAAAATGCTAGTAAAACAGAGCTTTAGCCCAGTAAATACGCGGCCTACGCTGTCTCGGCGCTTCAGTGTTGCACCCATGATGGATTGGACAGACGCCCACTGCCGCTACTTCCTGCGCATCCTCTCCAAAAACGCGCTCCTCTACACCGAGATGGTCACCACCGGCGCCCTGCTCAACGGCGACCATGAGCGCTTCCTGCGCCATCACGAAACCGAACACCCCCTGGCGCTCCAGTTGGGCGGCAGTGTCCCGGGGGATCTGGCCGCCTGCGCGAAGATGGCCCAGGAGCATGGCTACGACGAGGTCAACCTCAATGTCGGTTGCCCAAGCGATCGGGTGCAGAACAACATGATCGGCGCCTGCCTGATGGGGCATCCGGGGTTGGTGGCCGATTGTGTGAAGGCGATGCGTGATGCGGTGTCGATCCCGGTGACGGTCAAGCATCGGATCGGGATCAACGGGCGAGACAGCTATGAGCAACTGTGTGAGTTCGTTGGCACGGTGCGCGAGGCCGGTTGCACAAGTTTTACCGTGCATGCGCGGATCGCGATCCTGGAGGGGCTGTCGCCAAAGGAGAATCGTGATATCCCGCCCCTGCGCTATGACGTGGTGGCGCGGTTGAAGGCGGATTTTCCGGAGCTGGAAATCGTGCTCAACGGCGGGATCAAGACACTTGAGGCGTGCCATGAGCATCTGCAGACCTTCGACGGCGTGATGCTGGGGCGCGAGGCGTACCATAACCCCTATCTGCTGGCCGAGGTCGATCAACAGCTGTTCGGCAGTACCGCGCCGGTCATCACCCGGGCCGAGGCGCTGGCACAACTGCGCCCCTATATTGCCAATCACCTGGCCGCTGGTGGGGCGATGCACCATATCACCCGTCATGTGTTGGGCCTGGGCACTGGTTTTCCAGGAGCGCGACGGTTTCGGCAGTTGTTGTCGGTGGACATTCACAAGACCAAGGATCCGTTGGCGCTGTTGGACCAGGCGGGGCAGTTGCTGGAGGGGCGTTAATACGCGCATCTGAGGCAAGCATCGTCCCTAGGTGAAAATTCGCTGAGCTGCAGTTGCATTCAATCGTGCGATCGGGCTCGCGTGAGGATATTGGATCCATATCGCTCGCGCCTCGCTTCAACAGTATGTAACACTGTTGTGCCATCACCGTTCAGGGACGAATATCGCCATGCAAGGGCAGCATCCGCTTATTAAAAAGCTTTTTAAATTTATCTATGCCGAGCGCGATGCGAACCTTCAGCAACTTTTGCAAACCTGGCAGCGCCCCTTGCATGAGAAGCTTGAAAAGGGTTTGACTCAGGGCTTCACGCACCTAGAAAGAGCCGACAAAACTACTTGTCTTTGGGCGCACCTTGATAAGAGCGAATCACGCTTTCGTGAAGGGGATATGCTGCGTTTGCACCTTGGCGATCCGTCTACCGGGCTGTTGTGCGCCAGGATGACCTTTGAACGCGAAGAAGAAGGGCGATGGCTGCTGAGCGAGAAACTGGCTAATACGGTATGGGACAACTACCAGGGCGGACCTTGCTATGCGGATATGGACGCGCTGGATCTGACGCCCCGCTATGAAAAGACCCTGGAAGATATTGCAGATTCAATCAATACCGACAACCTGATTATCCCGCTGCTCGGCGATGCGCCAGCCATCACGTTCAACGACGCGGACCTGGATTACGCTGAACGTTTCGCCATCCAAAACAAGTGTAACGAACATCAAGCCCGGGCTGTCGCCATGGCCTTTGCCGCTGAGCAAATTGCTTGCATCCAAGGCCCACCCGGGACCGGCAAGACCCGCGCACTCGCGCTTATTGCCCAGCTACTGGTCGAGCGTCAGGAACGGGTATTTGTCACCTCTCACACGCACATGGCTATCAACAATGCCCTTGCAAAGATTGCCGAGCGCAACATACCAACGGTGAAGATTGGTGGCCGTCCTGAGGATGTAAGCAAAACCGTTGACTGGGCAAAAACACCCGCCGATTGGGAGAACCTGCCTGCGGACGGCAGCGGCTATGTCATTGGCGCGACTCCGTTCGCCACCTGCAGCCAGCTTGAACATTTCAAATTCGACACGGTGATCTTTGACGAAGCCAGTCAGATTACCCTCCCCCTCGCGCTGATGGCCATGCGCAAAGGTAGACGCTTTATCTTCATTGGAGACCAGAAACAACTGCCGCCGGTGCTGTTGTCCCAGTCGGTCCTTTCTGGCGAATCGATGTCGATCTTTGGCCGTCTTACCTCACAAACAGCCGACCACACGGTCATGCTTGAAGAAACCTACCGGATGAATCAATGGTTGACCGAATGGCCGAGCCATAATTACTACGAAGGCAAGTTACGTGCGGCGGGCCCCAATAAAGACCGACGCTTCAACTACGTTGAGGTCGAGTCCCCGATGGATCGCGTCTTTGATCCAGAGGCAAGCGCCATATTTATTCCCACGACTGACAGAACGGCAAAAACCCGAAACTTTCGGGATGCTCAGCATGTACTTGAACTCTGCAAAGTCGCCCATGCCATGGGTGTCGCCCCGGCAGATATCGGTATTGTCACACCTTACCGGGCTCAGGGCCGGGCGATTCGAACGTTATTGACTCGACATTTTGGACGCGAACTCGCCCAAACCATCGTCGCAGATACCGTTGAACGCATGCAGGGGCAGGAACGCGAACTTATCATCGTGTCATTGGCCAGCGGCGATGAGGCATTCCTCGGTGCTGTCGCAGAGTTTTTCTTCCAGCCTGAGCGACTGAACGTTTCCATCACCCGGGCGATGACCAAATTGATCATTATCGGGCCTGAGCTGGCCCAGGGGATTGAGTGCAGTAACAACGTTACGCAGCTATGGGCCGATGAGTATTTGAGTCTGATCAGTCGATGCCGCAAAGTGGTACTGCCCCTATGACACTCTTTATCCCTGAATGGCAGCGCAGCACTGGCGCCTATGTTCACGTTAAACGTACGTTGCGCAAACTGGATGATAACCATGTTGTACGCCAGTGCCTCGCTCGGGAAGCCTGGGCCCCTGACTTCTTCCTCCAACATGCACAACATCAATGGCTGGCTACGGTGTTGTGTGAAACCTCTTTTGACACACTAGACCCCGATCAACTGTTCACCGCTACCGAACAACAGACTTTTACAGAGCTGGTTTCGCACCTCGAAGCGACTGAGCCCGACAAGATGCCGGCCGGGCAGCGACTCGGCAAACTGATCATCATGTGGAACTGCACGCCCGAACAGACCAAACGCCTGTGGCAGCACTACTCAACGCCTGACGGCCCGCGGCTCATGTCCAAGAGCACTTTTATCGAGCTTGGCCACGAACAATTGCCCAAGTTATTCAGCTCGCTGAGCCGCGAAGCCAGCGACACGCTCATGGGGCACTATTTTCCAGAAGCCGAAATACCGGCAATCTGCACGACCCGCCGGCATTTTTCACGAGATAACTCAGCAAAGACCACACGTTATTTCCTGGACACACAACAAGAGTGGGCCAGTAAGTTGGACTTGGAGTTGCCTGAGGAACAAACGCAAACCTTGAATGATTTCTCGGTGCGGCTGGTCAATGGCGTTGCCGGAAGCGGAAAGACATTGATTGCCGCTAACCGGGCGTTGATCTTGGCGAAAAAATTTCCAGATCAAAAGATATTGATGCTAATCCACAATGTGCCGGTGGTTAAAGACCTCAAGCACCGCTTGAAAAAGGCCAGCCCGGAGGGTTTGCCGCGCAACCTGACAATCGTGACCGCGCTGGCATGGATACGACAGCAATGGGTGAACCATTTTGAGTTGCAACCAGAGATGGTATTCCCTAAAGAAGTCACCAGCCAAATTGGCCATTATCGGAAATCCTTTCCGGACTTGAAGCCCGGGAATGAACAACTCCTGGACGAGTTCGACTTCATCAATGAGTCATTGATTAGCGACGAGCAAGGCTATCTGGACGCCGAACGCGCCGGCCAAGGGTTTGCCTTGCGCAAGGAAGAACGGGGCCAGGTATGGGCGCTCTACGGGCAGGTCACTGATGCACTGCGCAAGCAAGGCTCTCGTTTATGGAGTTCATTGTCCCGGGATCTGTGTCTGACGAAGCTCGACAAGCTCGATAAGTATCAACACATCCTGGTAGACGAAGCCCAATTCTTCGCGCCGACCTGGTTTCAACTAGTCAAAAGCACCTTGGCCGACTCCGAAGGCAGCCTGTTTTTATGTGCCGACCCCAACCAGGGCTTTTTGAAAAGCCGACTCAGTTGGAAGCGTGTCGGCCTGGATGTGGCGGGTAAAACAAAGAAGCTTCATCACTCCTACCGAACCACTCAGGCCATACTGCGGGCAGCCGGTCTTGTTTTGGCCGAATTTACCCAAACCGACCCGGACGATTATCTGCAGCCTGATTTCAATGGCATGGACGAAGGCATCGCCCCGCTATTGATCCGATCGGACACGCCCCAGGATGCGGTTATACAGGCCTGTAACGAGATAGCCGGCTACTTGCAAACCCAGCAGATCAATCTATCGAACATGCTTGTGCTATATGGCCGGGACACCAATAAGAAGCTGCTGCTCAAGGCGTTGAGCGATCGATTCGGTTCGCGCAAAGTCTGGGATCTGAACAGCATGGAGTCCGTTCATGTGGACGCAGATAATCTGCGTGTTTCCACAGTGGACACCGCTACAGGGCTTGAAGCCAGTATCGTGTTGCTGCTGGGCCTGGAAAAGCTCATGAGAGAAACGGCTCAAGAGGGCGTGCTTTCTGCCCAAGAGCGGGAACAGAATTCGCGCAAACTCTATATGGCAATGACAAGGGCGGGCCAGCGATTGATTCTGATCTCGACGACGCTACTGCCAACAAGTATTGCGGGCCTGTTCTTGAACACACAACATGCATGACCATCAGACGATCGTGTTGAACCTGCACGCGGTTTTGGCATCGTATCTACCGGTACCTGCCCCGCCCTTTCAAACAGCCGTTTTCAGGTTGTTGCCACCGGGGCCATCGATCCCCGCACACGCCCTTGAGTGGCCGCCGGCCCTCGGGTAATGTCAACAGACCCATAGGACAGAGCACGCTCATGACTTCCAAGCTGGAACAACTCAAGCAATTCACCACCGTCGTGGCCGACACTGGCGACTTCGAAGCCATTGCCCGCGTCAAACCGGTAGATGCCACCACCAACCCTTCCCTGCTGCTGAAAGCCTCGGCGATGCACGGCTATGCCGAGCTGTTGAACGCCTGCGTGGCGGACTGCAAGGGTGATGTGGGCCTGGCCAGCGACCGCTTCGGTGTGGCGGTCGGGGGAGAGATCCTGAAGGTGATTCCAGGGCGCATTTCCACCGAGGTGGATGCGCGCCTGTCGTTCGACACCGACGCCATGTTGAAGCGTGCCCACCGCCTGGTTGAACTGTATGACAAGGCCGGCATTGGCCGTGATCGGGTGCTGATCAAGATCGCTTCGACCTGGGAAGGCATTCGCGCCGCTGAGCAACTGGAGCGTGAAGGCATCCAATGCAACCTGACCCTGCTGTTCTCCTTCGCCCAGGCCGCGGCCTGTGCCGACGCCGGGGTGTTCCTGATTTCGCCGTTCGTGGGACGTATCTACGACTGGTACAAGAAGGCCAATGGCAACGACTACACCGGTGCCGATGATCCAGGCGTCCAGTCGGTGACGCGCATCTACAACTACTACAAGGCCAATGACTACAAGACCGTGGTCATGGGCGCCAGCTTCCGTAACCTCAACCAGATCGAGCAACTGGCCGGTTGCGACCGCTTGACGGTCAGCCCGGAACTGCTGGAAAAACTGGCCGCCGACGAAGGCACCCTGGAACGCAAGTTGGCACCGGGGCAAACCGGTGAAGCGCGTTTGAGCCTCAATGAAGCGCAGTTCCGCTGGTTGTCCAACGAGGACGCCATGGCAACCGAGAAGCTGGCGGAAGGTATTCGTCAGTTCGCCCGGGACCAGGAGAAGCTCGAGGCGTTGCTGCAAGCCAAGCTCTGAGTTGATTCACCGGCATGTAAAAGGGGGGCGAACCTTGATGGGTTCGCCCCCCTTTTCATGTTGGAATGGCTTGGCTTCGCACTGAGGGATTGGACGACAGAACGGACGTCATCGCGAGCAGGCTCGCTCCCACAAGTTTCGCGTAACCCTCATCAACTGAGAACAACCCAATCCCTGTGGGAGCGAGCCTGCTCGCGATGGGGCCCGCCAGGTCATCCCTGGATCAGGGCCGCTCCAGCGCGTTCACCAGGTCATGGAATGCTTCACGATTGGATTCGTTCAGCCCCATGAGGATCTTGTGGGCTTCGAGCACCTTGATCCGCACCTCTTCCTCGGACTGGTCCTGGTCAGGCAGGTCATCCAGGCACTCAGGGCACGGCACCGGGTCGCCCACGATATTGAATACCTGGTCGAAACCCATCGATTGCAACAGACGGGTGATGTCGTTATGGGTGGTGACGACGGTGGGCAGCAAGCCGACCTTCTGCCGCGACAGGATCGACAGTTTGGCCAGCAGGCCAAGGGTGGTGCTGTCGATGCTGCGGGTTTCGGTCAGGTCGATCACGATGGCGCTGAAGTTCAGCGCGGTGAAGATCCGCTCAATAGTCGCATCCAGCGCCGAACACAGGGTCAGGCGCACTTCACCGACAAACTTCAGGACAAATGTGCCGTCCTGCTCGGCGAACTGGATTCTACCAGTACTCATCAAAGGTTCCTGCTCAACACTAACAGGGCGATATCATCCGGCATCTCCCCTAGCGTGGCTAATCCAAACACTTGGCGCAAGCCTTCCAGGCTGCCGCCCGCTGCACTCACCCGTTCAGGCAAGGCCGCTTCTTTCTCTTTGAGTGTAGGCTCTGTCAAAAGGTCCAGAATGCCATCAGACATCAGCGTCAAGCTGAATACCGGCGGCAACTCCAGCACGTGGTCTTCGTAGGTCGCCTCGTTGAACAGGCCCACCGGCAATCCACGCCCTTCCAGATACCGAACACTGTCTGGCGTATACAACACAGGCAACGGCAGGTGACCGCCAATGCTATAGGTCAACAAGCCCGTCTCCTCGTCGATGACTCCACCGACCATGGTGACGTGCTTACCCAGCTTACAACTGATCAGGCCCCGGTTGATATGCCCCAGGACCTCAGACGGCTTGAACTCTGGCAGCGTGCCGTTGCGCTTGGACTCGAACAGCAGCCGCGTGGTCATGAACTTCAACAGCACCGTGACGAAAGCCGACGAGGCACCATGGCCGGAGACATCCGCCAGGTAGAACGCCACTCGTCGCTCATCGACTCGGAAATAGTCCACGAAATCCCCCGACAGGTACAACGACGGGATGATCTGGTGGGCAAAACGGAAATCGTCGACGGCCCAGGGGCTGACCGGCAGCATGTTCATCTGCACCTGGCGCCCGGCATTCTGGTCTTCCTGCAACAGGTTGAGGCTGGCTTCCAGCTCACGGTTGGCGGTTTCCAGCTTTTCCCGATAGCGCTGGTTTTCTACCAACAGCCGCGAACGGTCCAGGGCCCGACGCACCGAGTGCTCGAGCACCGCCAGGTCTTCGAGGGGCTTGATCAGGTAATCCGCCGCGCCCAGGCGCAATGCCTCGACCGCGTCATTCATCACGCCCGCGCCCGACACCACGATGACCGGTGTCTGCGACGAAATCTCGGTGACCTGGCGAATGAGCTCAAGACCGCCCATCTGCGGCATGCGCAGGTCGCAGATGACCAGGTCGGGCTTGTCTTGCTCGAATACCTGAAGACCCTGTTGGCCGTTGCTAGCCTGCAGGACGCTGAAACCACTGTCTTCCAAGTAGGCTGCGAGACTGGCTCGCACCACTTCGTCATCATCGATTATCAGCAGCGTGGCACTGGTTTTTGGCATGTGGGCAAACGGCGCCAGAATTAGGTTGGCGTAGCCGGCTGGGCCATCGGGCCTCGCACGCACTACTGGATTCGCTTTCTAGCCTCTCTGTCGTACCGGCTGCAGGCCTTTGCCCTACACACGACTACATCAGAGGTGCCCTTCTAAGGCGCAGACGGTACTCCCATCCGCGGGGCGTTTCAAGCTCATGCGAATGGCCGCTTGCCGTCTTTATTTGTCAAAGTACAGAGAGTTATAAGAACCGAGCGGAGCGTAACTCAATGGAAGGTTAAACCGGCCAGACGTAGCGCAAAAACACGGAAGGCGGCCATCAGGGCCGCCTTCCGGTTGCCTGCGGGTCGAATCAGAAATCGTCTTCGACCTGGCCATCCTTGACCTTGAACTCGCGGTTCTGCAGGTAGGCATTACGGATGAACACGTACTTGTCGCCGCTCACCAGTTTTTCGGCCGACAACAGGCTGGCGCGGGTATCGACGACGTTCAGGCCGAAGATGGAGTTACGCACCGACACATCGTCGATGTAGGGATAGGGCGTGGTGTAGTTGTCGACGAACTTGGCCGGCGCATCGCGCAGCGTGCTTGGCCCCAGCAACGGCAGCATCACGTAAGGGCCGCTGCCCACGCCCCAGTAGCCGAGGGTCTGGCCGAAATCTTCATCGCTACGCTGCAGGCCCATCTTGGTGCCGACATCGAAGAAGCCCAGCAAGCCGAACGTGGTGTTGAAGATCAACCGGGCCGTATCGACCCCGGCGGCGGCCGGTTTGGCCTGCAGCAGATCGTTAGCCAGGTTGCCCACGTCGCCGATGTTACGGAACATGTTATGGATGCCGTCTTCAAGGAATTGCGGCGTCACGTATTGATAACCCTGGGCCAGAGGCTTGAGCGCGTAGGTATCAACGGTGTCGTTGAAGGTGAAGATCGGACGGTTGATGCTTTCCCATGGATCTTCTTCCGTAGCGGCCTGAGCGGCGAACGGCACCAGCAGCACACTGGCGGAAAGAAACAGCTGAGCTAGGCGATGGCTCCAGCGCATAGGGAAAACTCCTTGGTTCATTCAGGCAAGGGCGCCGAGCCCAGGCGGTAAGATGGTGGGTAGTATAAGGTGGAAAGCGCCGATAGGCAGCATGGAAAAGAAGCTGCTCGTAGGACATTTCCACTACCCGCCCCTTTCATTTCGCTGTCACGGGACTGTCATTCAGGCACGTTAGGCTCGGCATATTTCAAGGATGACCCCGATGCCCCGCGCCGAAGCCCTGCCCCTCCCCGTCCCCAGCCTCACCGCCGTACTGTTTGGTCTTAGCGGGTGCCTGGTGGATTTCGGTGCGCGCACTCGTCATCCAGGGACAACACCGGCCGAGCATGCGCAACCGACACCCGGTGCCCTCGAAAGCCTGCGGCACCTGCAACTTCAGGAAATTCCTTGCGCCTGGCTTGACGAACTGCCGCCAGCCGTCAGTCATGGTCTGGCGGCGTCTTTACCGGCATGGATCAAATCGCCGCAACTTCCTGCAACAAATAATCCGTGGCCGGCCCCTCATGCCTGCTGGCAGGCGCTGATGGCGCTGAACGTCCAGCAATTGGACGGATGCGTATTGGTCAGCGGCGAACCCCGTTTGCTGCAGTCAGGGCTCAACGCCGGTTTGTGGACCATCGGATTGGCCTCATGCGGTTCGCTGTGTGGCCTGACACCCAGCGAATGGCAAGCCCTGAGCCAACAGCAGCGGGAAATCAGGCGCGCCAAGGCCACGGTAGAGCTCTTCAGCCTGGGGGTGCACTCGGTCATCGATCATCTGGGCGAACTGGATACCTGCCTGGCGGATATCAGCCTGCGTCGGCTCAAGGGCGAGAAGCCCTGACCGGGATCATGCACGGAACGCGGGGGTGGATTACTCTTAGGGCATGCCATGGACTTTTGACGCACTGGCGCGGTCCATGGCTGTGCTTATCAATTATGGGAGTTAATGCCAATGGCGCGCCTCGAACTGCAAGAACAACTCAATGCCCTGCGCGAGCAATTGGACCAGAACCCGCCCTTGTCCGAACCTGAGCGCGAAAACCTGCAACAACTGATGGCTCAGATCGAAGCCGAAATCCAGCTGGAGAACACCCTTCAGGACACCAACCTGGTGGATGGCGTGAACCTGGCCGTGGAACGCTTCGAAGTCAGCCACCCAGCCGTTGCAGGGACGTTGCGTAACATCATGCTGACGCTGGGCAACATGGGGATCTGAAACACCGGACAAAGAAAGCCCCGCTCCATCGATGGCGGGGCTTTTTTATACTGCAACCTGAAATGCCATCTTTGTGGGAGCGAGCCTGCTCGCGAAGACGGCAGCACATCCGACCTCAATGTTGCCTGATCCATCGCTATCGCGAGCAGGCTCGCTCCCACAGGGGATCCCCTCTGCCAGGTGGTTACTGCCGAACCAGCCGCAGGTTCGGCAGTTGCACGCTTTCAGTGCTGCGATACGGGTTGATGTCCAGCCCGCCACGCCGGACATACCGAGCATACACCGTCAACTTCTTCGGCTTGAGCAAGCGCTGCAGATCGAGAAAGATCCGCTCCACGCATTGCTCATGGAAATCCGAGTGCTGGCGGAAGCTGACGATGTACGCCAGCAGGCTGGCCGGGTCCAGCGCAGCGCCGCGGTACTCCACGACAACGCTGCCCCAATCCGGCTGACTGGTCACCGGGCAGTTCGATTTGAGCAAGTGGCTGTGCAGGCTTTCTTCGACGATGCGCGACTCATCGCATTGCAGCAGTTCCGGACGGGGGTGTGCGTAGGAGTCGACGCTGATATCCAAGTCGTCGATGCAAACGCCGGGCAGCGCCACGACGCCTTCCCGTTCCACGTCCTTGAGGCTGCGAACCCGCACCTGCACCGGTTTTCCCGCCGCCGCCGAGAGGTCCTGGCGCAGGGTCGCTTCCAGGCTCGCGGTATCGGCGAACGCGGTCTGGTTCAGCGAGTTGAGGTACAGCTTGAACGACTTGGACTCGATGATGTTCGGGGAGTCCGCCGGGATCGCGAACTCGCCGATCGCCACCACCGGCTTGCCGGACGGCAACAGCCACGACAGCTCGAAACAGTTCCAGAAATCCACGCCCTTGTACGGCAGAGTGTCGGCCGTCAGGCCCAGCTCCGCCCATTTTGCGGTGCGCGGAATCGGGAACAGCAGTGACGGCGTGTACGTGGCGATGTATTCGCTGGATTTGCCCAGCGGCGAATGTTCGGCTGCGGGATGCATGACGGAAACCTGACTGAATAATCAGCGGATTCTATCAGCCTTTGCCCAAGCCTTTGAGTGCTTACTGTCTGACGGTCAGTTCACCTTTCATCCCAGCCAACCGGATAAGATTCAGCTTGCGCAAAACCTACCCCCTGTGTGGCTGCCGGCTGACAGCTCGATTACAACTTTGTCAGCTTGCGCCGCAGCCGCGCCTACCGCGGTATAACCTCACGTTGAAACATGCCCTGAGTTGCCCATGAAACTGCTGATCGTCGAAGACCAAACGAAAACCGGCCATTACCTGCGCCAGGGCCTGGGTGAAGCCGGGTTCAACGCCGACCTGGTAACCGACGGCATCAGCGGCCAGCAACTGGCCCTGAGCGGTGACTACGCCCTGCTGATCCTCGACGTGATGTTGCCCGGCCGCGACGGCTGGCAGATTCTGCAAGCGGTCCGCGGGGCCGGGCTGGATACTCCCGTGCTGTTCCTGACGGCGCGGGACGCGGTACAGGATCGGGTACACGGCCTGGAACTGGGTGCCGATGACTACCTGGTCAAACCCTTCGCCTTTTCCGAGTTGCTGGCACGGGTCCGCAGCCTGTTGCGCCGGGGCGGTTCGACACCCCAGGAAACCAGCCTGCAACTGGCGGACCTGCGCCTGGACCTGATCCGCCGCCGTGTCGAACGCAGCGGCCGACGCATCGACCTCACCGCCAAGGAGTTCGCCTTGCTGGAAATGCTCCTGCGCCGCCAGGGCGAGGTATTGCCCAAATCCTTGATCGCCTCCCAGGTCTGGGACATGAATTTCGACAGTGACACCAACGTCATCGAAGTCGCGATCCGGCGGCTACGGCTCAAGATCGATGATGAGTTCCCCAGCAAACTCATCCACACCGTGCGGGGCATGGGATACGTGCTTGAAGAGCGCAGCCTGTGAGGGGCCGGTGGTCGTTGAGTAGCCGACTGGCATTGCTGTTCGCCGCCTGCACCGCCGTGGTATCCTTGTTTGCCGGGGTACTGTTCAGCCGCGCCAGCGAGGCGCATTTCATCGAGTTGGACCAGCAATTACTGGAAGGCAAACTGATCGGCCTGCGTCGCGCCCTTCAGGATCTCGATGCCGAGCAGACCCAGCGCCGCCTGGAAGATGAACTGAGCCGACAGGCCGACCTGGCCCTGCGCATTAAAGGCAGCGACGGCGTCCGTTGGTACGACAACTCGATCCGGATTCCGGCCCAACTGCCCGAAACCCCTGGCCTATTCACCCTCACCGATGCTGACACCGATTACCGCGTCCTGAACGCAGCGCTGTACCCCGACCGCCCGGACTCACCACAACTGACGCTGCTGCTGGACATCACCCACCACCAGCATTTCCTGCAACGCATGCAGCGCCTAATCTGGCTGACCGTCGGCCTGTCGGCCCTGGCAACCGCCCTTCTCGGCGCCTGGGTCGCCCAACGCGGTTTGCAGCCGCTACGCCGCATGGGCGCCATCGCTGGCGGGGTTTCGGCGCGCTCACTCAACGCTCGACTGCCTGAAGACCGCATGCCGGCCGAACTGGCGGAATTGGCCCACAGCATCAACGCCATGCTCGGACGCCTCGATGACGCCTTTCAACGACTTTCGGCGTTCTCCGCTGACATCGCTCATGAATTGCGCACGCCGCTGTCGAACCTGCTGACCCACACCCAGGTCACCCTCACCCGCGAGCGCACCCTGGAGGAATACCGCGAGACATTGCACAGTAATCTCGAAGAGCTGCAATGGATGGCCCAACTGGTCAACGACATGCTCTACCTGGCCAAGGCCGACCATGGCCTGCTGGCGCCACACCGCGAACCGCTGGAGCTGGCGCAGGAAGTGGATGTGCTGCTGGAGTTTTTCGCGCCGCTGGCCGAAGACGCCGGGGTTCGCTTGAGCCGCGAGGGCAGCGGCCGCATCCAGGGGGATCGCGGCATGTTGCGCCGGGCCCTGTCCAATCTGCTGGACAACGCCCTGCGTTTTACCCCCCTGGGCGGTGAAGTAAGAGTGCGAATTGTCGAGACTGCCCAGGCATTGAACGTGAGCGTGGAGAACAGCGGCGAAGGCATCCCGGCGGACTTGCTGCCGCGCCTGTTCGACCGTTTCTACCGTGCCGACCCGGCCCGCCGGGAAAGCAGCAGCGAACATGCAGGCCTGGGCCTGGCGATCACCCGCTCGATCATCCGCGCCCATGGCGGAGAGATCCGGTGTCAATCAACCGAGGGCTGGACGCGGTTCGTGATTGAGTTGCCGAAAGAAGGTTGAGCCGAACGCCAACCCTGTGGCGAGGGGATTTATCCCCGCTGGGGCGCGAAGCGGCCCTAAACCTGCCGACCCGATCTGCCAGATTGAATGGGAGCTTTTGGGGCTGCTTCGCAGCCCAGCGGGGATAAATCCCCTCGCCACAGGGGGCCGCGCTGACCTTACGAATACCGCAACGCCTGCGCCGGCTCGATCTTCGCCGCACGCCACGCCGGGTAGACGGTGGCCAGGAAGCTCAGGATGAAGCCTGCGGCACAGATCAGCACCACGTCGCCGCGCTGAAGCTCCGACGGCAGGTTGCTGACGAAGTACACGTCGGAACTGAAGATGTGCTGACCGGTGACCCGCTCCAGCCAGCCCACCAGCTCACTGACGTTCAGTGCCGCAATCACTCCCAACACACCGCCGATCACCGTGCCGACGATACCGATCACCGTGCCCTGGACCATGAAGATCGCCATGATCTGCCGCGGCGTGGCGCCGATGGTACGGAGGATCGCGATGTCCGCGCCCTTGTCGTTCACCACCATGATCAGCGTGGCGATGATGTTGAACGCCGCCACCGCGACGATCATCAGCAACAGCAGACCGATCATAGTCTTTTCCATTTTCATGGCGCTGAACAGGCTGCCCTGGGTGTGGGTCCAGTCATCGGCCTTGTAGTCCGCGCCCAGGCCAGAGGCGATATCACCGGACACCTTCGGCGCGGCGTACAGATCCTTCACCGCCAACCGCACGCTCTGCACCTGATTCGGCTGCCAGTGCTGCATCTGTGCGGCGTCGGCCAGATGGATCAGGGCCATGGAGCCATCCAGCTCGGCGCCGACCTTGAACACACCCACCACGTTCAGCCGCTGCATCCGCGGCGTGATACCCCCCGGCGCGGTGCTGACTTCCGGCACGATCAGGGTCAGCTTGTCGCCGACGTTCAGACGAAAACGCCGTGCGGTGATTTCACCGATCACCACACCGAACTCACCCGACTTCAAGGCATCGAGCCGCCCCTGGACGATGTGCTGGGCGACAATGGACACCTTGCCTTCCTGGGCCGGATCGACGCCGCTGATCTGGATCGGCTGCATCGAGCCCTTATAGCTCAGCATGCCTTCCATCTCGGTGAACGGCACGGCGGCGGTCACCTCGGGATTTTTCAGCGCGGCGGCGGCCACTGGCTGCCAATCATCGATCGGATTGACCCCGACGATGGTGGCATGGGGCACCATGCCGAGGATGCGCGAGCTCATTTCGCGCTGGAAGCCGTTCATCACCGACAGCACCACGATCATCGCCAGCACACCCAGGGCGAGGCCGATCATCGAGGTCATGGAGATGAACGAAACAAAGCGATTGCGGCGCTTTGCGCGGGTATAGCGCGTGCCGATGAAGATCGATAACGGTCTGAACATTCGCGGAGCACCGTAAAAAAATTAAAGACCCGGCGCGTATCAGCAGCGCCGGGTTGCGGGCGGTCAGATGGGCGTCAGGCAACCTTCCTGCAAATGCAGGACGCGGTCCATCTGCCGGGCCAGGTTCATGTCGTGGGTCACCACCAGGAACGCGGTGCGCATCGAGGTGCTGAGCTCCAGCATCAGGTCCTGGATGCCTTGGGCGGTATGGGAGTCGAGGTTGCCGGTCGGCTCGTCGAGCATCACCAGGCCAGGCTTGTTGACCAGGGCCCGGGCGATCGCCACCCGCTGGCGCTCGCCACCGGACAATTCCGCCGGCTTGTGCTCCAGGCGATGGCCCAGCCCTACCCGCTCCAGCAACGCGGTAGCACGCTGGCGGGCCTCTGGAATCGCGGTGCGGCCGATCAACAGCGGCATGCAGACGTTTTCCAGGGCGGTGAACTCGGGCAGCAAATGGTGGAACTGGTAGACGAAGCCCAGGGAGCGGTTGCGCAACAGGCCACGGCCCTTCTCGTTCAGTGCCGAGAGTTCTTCCCCCGCCAGCCAGACACTGCCGGCGCTCGGCGTATCGAGACCGCCCAGCAGGTTGAGCAAGGTACTTTTGCCCGACCCGGAGGTACCGACAATCGCTACGCGCTCACCGGGATGCAGCTCCAGTTGCAGGCCCGACAACACCACCACCGACTCCGGGCCTTCCTCGTAGGATTTGCCCAGGTTGCGGCAGCTCAAGATCGCTTTTTCACTCATGCCCGACTCACTCATAACGTAACGCCTCCGCAGGCTGGGTGCGCGCGGCACGCCAGGCTGGATACAGGGTGGCGAGGAAACTCAGGATCAACGCAGCGCCGCAGACCATCAACACATCGTCGGCCTGCAGTTGCGATGGCAGGTAGTCGATGAAATACACGTCGGCGTTGAGAAACTTGTGCCCGATCAGGCCTTCCAGGGCTGCAATCGCGGCGCTGACGTTCAGCGCGGCGAACATCCCGACCAGAGCACCGACCAGCGTACCGATCACACCAATGACAGTGCCCTGGACCATGAAGATGCGCATGATTTGCCCCGGCGTGGCGCCCAGGGTCCGCAGAATGGCGATATCACCCTTCTTGTCATTCACCACCATCACCAGCGTGGAAATGATGTTGAACGCGGCGACGGCGACGATCAGCAGCAACAGCAGGCCGATCATGGCTTTTTCCATGCGGATCGCCTGGTACAGGTTGCCGTGGGTGCGGGTCCAGTCCCGGGCGTAGTAACGGTCTTCGCCGAGCTGCTGGGCGATGGTCCACGCGGCACGCGGCGCCTGGAACAAATCGTCGAACTTCAGCCGCAGCCCCTGGACCTGATCCGGTTTCCAGCGATGCAGGCGCGCCAGGTCCTGGAGATTGGTGACGCCCAGGTAGCCGTCCAGCTCCCCGGCGCCGACATGGAAAATGCCGACCACGGTAAAGCGTTTCATGCGCGGGAACACGCCGCCCGGGGTCACGGTGACTTCCGGCGCGACGAAGGTCAGCTTGTCGCCAATGGCCACGCCCAGCTTGGTCGCGGCCTTGTCGCCGATCACGATGCCGAAACTGCCCGGCGCCAGGTCGTCGAGCCGGCCCTGCTGCATGAAGTTGTCGATGATCGACACCTGCCGCTCGAGCCCGGGGTCGATGCCATTGAGCAGGACCTTGGACACCTTGCCGTCGTTGGTCAGCAGCCCCTGCATCTGGGTAAACGGCGCAACGGCCAGCACCTGCGGGTTCTGCTTGACCTTGGCGGCCAGGCTCGGCCAGTCGCTGATGGCTTCGCCGGATTCGACGGTGGCGTGGGGCACCATGCCCAGCACGCGGGTGCGCATTTCATGGTCGAAGCCGTTCATCACCGACAACACGACGATCATCACGACCACGCCAAGGGCCAGCCCGATGATGGATGTCAGGGAAATGAACGATACGAAATGATTGCGACGTTTTGCACGGGTATAACGCGTGCCGATGAATACGAAGAGAGGTCTGAACATGTCGGGGCTTGTTCGGAGGGAAAAGGAACGTCCTTGTGGCGGGGGTCTCAAACCAGCTTTACACTCAGACCACCGCCGCTACCATGGGTTCGCCATGTCGACATTAGATGAAGAAGATCGCCGCGAATACTACCGTATCGAGGACATGATCGCACTGGAAATTCGGCCCCTCTCCATTCCTGAAGCTGCTGGCCAGGAAGTGTTGCAGGATCCCTCTCCATTGTTCAACCTGCTCAGCGAACTGCACCTGAGCGAGTTCGAATCACAGCACCTGCTGCGCCAGATCAGCGAGCGCGAACGCAGCATCGCGGCCTATCTCAAGGTGATGAACAAACGTATCGACCTGCTCAGTCAGATCGTTGCCCTGACCGTGCTCGGCGAAATCGGCGAGCCGCAACCGGTGATCATTTCCGAAGGCGGCATCGACTTCCAGTACCCCACCCCCATTGCCATCGGCGCGCACCTGTCGATCAAGCTGGTGCTCATGCCCCAGGCCCTGGGGCTGTTGCTGCGGGCGCGGGTGACCCATTGCGACCGCAAGGGCGACGGCTACGACGTAGGCACCGAGTTCGAACGCCCGACCGACGCCCAGCGCCAGCTGCTGGCCCGCTACATCCTGCAGAAACAGGCGCAAGAACGCCGCCTGGCGCGGGAACAGAACGAATCAGGTATCAATAAGGAAGAACCGTGACCCTCATTTATGGCCACCGCGGCGCCAAGGGCGAAGCACCGGAAAATACCCTGACCGGTTTTCAGGAATGTCTCAAGCACGGTGTTCGCCGTTGCGAACTGGACCTGCACCTGTCCATGGACGGCGAGTTGATGGTGATCCACGACCCGACCCTCAAGCGCACGACCGATCGCCGGGGCAAGGTGGTGGAGCACTCCGCCGCCGAACTGGTGACCTACGATGCGCGCAAGGGTGGCCCGGGCTGGATCACACCGTGCCCGATCCCACGCCTGGAAGAGCTGTTCGAGAAGTGTGATTTCGAGCATTGGCAACTGGAGGTCAAGAGCGCCTCACGCACTCGGGCGGCAGCCACGGTGCTGGGAATCCGCGAGATGGCCCAGCGCTTCGGCCTGCTGGACAAAGTCACCATCACCTCCAGTTCCCGGGAAGTACTCAAGGCCGCGCTGGAATTGACTCCGGATATCTCCCGCGGATTGGTAGCCGAGTACGCCTGGCTCGACCCACTGAAGGTCGCCCAGAGTTACGGTTGTGAGATTCTCGCGTTGAATTGGACCTTGTGCACGCCCGAGCGCCTGATCAAGGCGCAGCGCCAGGGGCTGCATGTGTCGGTGTGGACCGTCAACGAGCCCGCGCTGATGCGCAGGCTCGCCGACTTTGGCGCTGACAGCCTGATTACAGACTTTCCCGGTTTGGCCACTGCCACCCTCGAGAGTTGCTGAAATCGGTCTCCCCGGCCGGCTCAGGCCACCGGCCGGAGCCGCTCAAAAAAGCCGGTTGAGCCCGTCATAGGCCGCTACCCGATAGGCTTCGGCCATGGTCGGGTAGTTGAACGTGGTATTGACGAAGTACTTCAGCGTGTTCAGCTCGCCCGGCTGGTTCATGATCGCCTGGCCGATGTGGACGATCTCCGAAGCCTGGTAGCCGAAGCAGTGCACGCCGAGCACTTCCAGCGTCTCGCGGTGGAACAGGATCTTCAACATGCCTTGCGGCTCACCGGCGATCTGGGCCCGCGCCATGCTCTTGAAGAATGCCTTGCCCACTTCATAGGGCACCTTGGCCTGGGTCAGTTCCTGTTCGTTCTTGCCGATCGAGCTGATTTCCGGAATGGTGTAGATACCGGTCGGCACGTCATTGACGAAGCGCCAGCTGCCGTTGTCGACGATGCTGCCGGCGGCCGAACGACCCTGGTCGTGGGCGGCACTGGCCAGGCTCGGCCAGCCGATCACGTCACCGGCGCCGTAGATGTTCGGCACACAGGTGCGGTAGTTCTCGTCGACTTCGATCTGGCCGCGGCTGTTGACCTTCACGCCGATGTTTTCCAGGCCTAGGGCATCGGTATTGCCGGTGCGACCGTTGCACCAGAGCAGGGCGTCGGCCTTGATCTTCTTGCCGGACTTGAGGTGCAGGATCACGCCGTTATCCACGCCTTCGACGCGATCGTAATCTTCGTTGTGGCGCACCGTGATGTTGTTGTTGCTGAAGTGATAGCTCAGGGCCTGGGAGATTTCCGAGTCCAGGAAGCTCAGCAACTGGCCACGGTTGTCCACCAGTTCCACCAGCACGCCCAGGCCGCTGAAGATCGACGCGTATTCGCAACCGATCACGCCGGCGCCGTAGACGATGAGCTTGCGCGGGGTGTGCCCCAGGCTGAGGATGGTGTCGCTATCGTAGATACGCGCGTGGTTGAAATCGATGTCGGCAGGACGATAAGGGCGCGAGCCGGTGGCGATGATGATGTGCTTGGCCACCAGCTTTTCCACCACGCCATTGCCGCACACCACTTCCACGGTCTGCTCGTCGGCAAAGCTGCCGGTGCCGAAGAATACGTCGACACGGTTGCGGGCATAGTAGCCGGTACGCGAGGCCACCTGCTTGGAGATCACCTTCTCGGCGCTCTTGAGCACGTCGGGGAAGGAGAACCAGCGCGGCTCGCCGATGGCCCGGAACATCGGGTTGGTGTTGAACTGCATGATCTGCCGGACCGAGTGACGCAAGGCCTTGGACGGGATGGTACCCAAGTGGGTGCAGTTGCCGCCGACCTGGCGACGACTGTCGACCATCGCCACCTTGCGTCCTGCCTTGGCGGCGTTCATTGCCGCGCCTTCTCCCGCCGGGCCGGAACCCAGTACCACCACGTCGTAGTTGTAGACAGCCATGCGTACTCCTCAGAACAGGCCGCGGCACCCGATATGGCACCGACGGCTAAATCACGCCGGGTTGCGGCATGAAGGAACAATTTTGGGCCGGTTCACGCGCCCGGCCGCAGTCTATCGAAGCGTCAACGCCGCGCACATTACCCCTTGGTCGCGTCGTAGGCTAGTTTTGCCTGCGCTATTTCGCCACAGGTAGCCTTTCGCCAAGCTGTCATCATTGGGTTTTCCCGCCACTGACCCGTTCAAACGCATCATTGGTACGGATGACAAAACGATCTTTGTCCCGCAGCACGAAAAATACCCCAATGTCATGTTTCTCGGCATAGTCCCAACCCTGCTCAGGCCCGAGAATCAGCAACAGCGTCGACAGTCCATCGGCCATCAACGCCGAAGGATGAATCACCGTGACTGACGCCAGGTTGTGCAGGACCGGTGCACCGGTGCGCGCATCGATGGTGTGGGAATAGCGCGTGCCGTCCTGCTCGAAGTATCGGCGGTAGTCGCCGGAAGTTGAAACGCCGTAGCCATTGACCTCGATGACACGCTCGGCCACTTGCTGGTCATCCCGAGGCGCCTCCAGGGCGACGCGCCACGCCGAACCGTCAGGTTTGCGCCCGAGCGCCTTGAGCTCACCGGTGGCTTCGGCCAGGTAACTGTCGATGCCCAGAGCCTGGAGCCTCGCGGCGATCCGGTCGACGGCATAACCGGCGGCAATGCTGTTGAAATCGACTTCCACCGGGGCATCCTTGCACAGCCGGTCGCCCTCGATACGCAAGTGAGCATGGCCGACGCGCTGGCGCACCTGGGCCAGGGCCTCGGCGCCTGGAACTTTTTCCTCCCGGGACTGGGGGCCGAAGCCCCACAGGTTCAGCAGCGGTTCCACCGTCAGGTCAAAAGCGCCACCACTTTGCGAGGACAACTGCTCCCCCACGCCAATCAACTCCAACACCGGGGCGGGCATGACCTGGCAACTGTTGGCCGGCAGCGCATTGAAACGCTCGATGTCCGAGTCGCTGCGATAAGTGGAAAACTGCCGATCCACGTCGGCAAGGATATTTTCCACCTCGGCCTGCACCGCTGTCGGGCCAGGCGTGGCCGCATGCCTGACGTACTGGATGGAATAATGACTGCCCATGGTCGGGCCGTCGAAACGCTCCAGGGTATCGCCGTTGCCGCAGCCGGACAGTACGCCGGCCAGCATCACAAGCATTGCCCATCGTCCAGTTAACAAATCTTCATCTCCCCTCAAAACCGCGACGGCCATTATGGGCTTCAGTGTCCGCCAGTCCAGATGCAACCACCTGCGGGGCCTGGCCTGTGGGAGCAAAGCTTGCTCGCGACGCAAACGACACGGTCCACTGGCAAGACCGCGTCATCGTTCATCGCGAGCAAGCTCTGCTCCCACAGGCTCGCCCCACAGGTACTGCGTTTCCAACAAGATTTACCAGAGTGAGTACCTACACATGTCTTCCAATACGAGCAACGGCAAGGCGATTTTTCGCGTTGTCAGCGGCAACTTCCTGGAGATGTTCGACTTCATGGTCTATGGCTTCTACGCCACGGCCATCGCCAAGACGTTCTTCCCCACCGACAGTGCTTTCGCCTCGCTGATGCTGTCCCTGGCCACCTTCGGCGCCGGGTTCCTGATGCGCCCGCTGGGGGCGATCTTTCTCGGCGCCTACATCGACCGCCATGGTCGCCGCAAAGGCCTGATCATCACCCTGGCGATGATGGCTGCCGGCACCTTACTGATCGCCTGCGTACCGGGCTACGCCACCCTGGGCGTGGTAGCACCGTTGCTGGTGCTGCTGGGGCGGTTGCTGCAAGGTTTCTCCGCGGGGGTCGAGCTCGGTGGAGTGTCGGTGTACCTGGCGGAAATCTCCACACCCGGGCGCAAGGGCTTCTTTGTCAGTTGGCAATCCGCCAGCCAACAGGCTGCCGTGGTGTTCGCCGGGCTCCTGGGGGTTGGCCTCAATCATTGGTTGAGCCCGCAGGAAATGGGTGATTGGGGCTGGCGCGTGCCGTTCCTGGTGGGTTGCATGATCGTACCGGCGATCTTCGTGATCCGTCGCTCCTTGGAGGAAACACCTGAATTCCAGGCGAGAAAACACCGCCCTACCCTGTCGGAAATCATCCGTTCCATCGGTCAGAATTTTGGCATCGTCTTGGCCGGCATGGCGCTGGTGGTGATGACCACGGTGTCGTTCTACCTGATCACCGCCTATACGCCGACCTTCGGCAAATCCGAGTTGAACCTGTCGGACTTGGACGCGTTGCTGGTCACCGTGTGCATAGGCCTGTCGAATTTCTTCTGGTTACCAGTGATGGGGGCATTTTCCGACAGGGTCGGACGCAAACCCCTGCTGCTCGCCGCGACCATCCTGGCCATCCTGACGGCCTATCCGGCGCTGTCCTGGCTGGTGGCGAACCCCAGCTTCAGCCATCTGCTGATCGTCGAGCTGTGGTTGTCGTTCCTGTATGGATCCTACAACGGCGCCATGGTGGTGGCCTTGACGGAAATCATGCCGGTGGAAGTGCGCACCACCGGGTTCTCCCTGGCCTATAGCCTGGCGACCGCGACCTTCGGCGGATTCACACCGGCGGCCTGTACTTATCTGATCCATGTACTGGGCAACAAGGCGGCGCCGGGGATATGGCTCAGTGGTGCGGCGGTGCTGGGGCTGATTGCTACCCTGGTGCTGTTCAAGGGCAATCGTCATCAACTGCGGACTGCGCAGGCTTCAGCCGTTAGCGGCGCCTGACCAATCGCTATCGCGAGCAGGCTCGCTCCCACAGAATGTATGCGACCAACATGTGGGAGCGAGCTTGCTCCGGGCGGCGATCCGACGAAGAGGCCAGTTCAGGCACCCTAAAAACAACAGACAAAAAAACGCCCCGACAAGTCGGGGCGTTTTTTTATGGACGGCTAACGCTTAGCGTGGGAACGCTGGCGGGTTCACACCGGCCATGTCTTCCATCACGCGGACCACCTGGCAGCTGTAACCGAACTCGTTGTCGTACCAGACGTACAGAACAACGCGGTTGTCTTGGCTGATGGTTGCTTCAGCATCCACGACACCGGCGTGGCGCGAACCCACGAAGTCGGTGGACACCACTTCCTGGGAATTGACGAAGTCGATCTGCTTATGCAGATCGGAGTGCAGCGCCATGTAGCGCAGGTACTCGTTCATCTCTTCACGGGTGGCGGCTTTCTCAAGGTTCAGGTTGAGAATGGCCATCGACACGTTTGGCGTCGGAACGCGGATCGCGTTACCGGTCAGTTTGCCGGCCAGCTCAGGCAGGGCCTTGGCGGCAGCGGTGGCGGCGCCGGTCTCGGTGATGACCATGTTCAGCGCGGCACTGCGGCCACGACGGTCGCCTTTGTGGAAGTTGTCGATCAGGTTCTGGTCGTTGGTGTACGAGTGAACTGTTTCGACGTGACCGTTGACGATGCCGAACTTGTCGTTCACTGCCTTGAGCACCGGCACGATGGCGTTGGTGGTGCAAGAGGCGGCGGAGACGATCTTGTCGTCCGCGGTGATGTCGCCATGGTTGATGCCGTGAACGATGTTCTTCAGCTTGCCCTTGCCAGGCGCGGTCAGGACAACGCGATCGACACCCGGGCAGGCCAGGTGCTGGCCCAGGCCGTCGGCGTCACGCCATACACCGGTGTTGTCCACCAGCAACGCATCCTTGATCCCGTACTGGGTGTAGTCCACCTCGGTCGGGTTCTTCGCGTAGATCACCTGGATAAGGTTGCCGTTGGCGGTGATGGTGTTGTTTTCTTCGTCGATGGTGATGGTGCCGTTGAACGAACCATGGACCGAGTCACGGCGCAGCAGGCTGGCACGCTTGGTCAGGTCGTTCTCGGCGCCCTTGCGCACCACGATGGCCCGCAGGCGCAGGCCGTCGCCACCACCGGTTTTCTCGATCAGGATGCGCGCCAGCAGACGACCGATACGACCGAAGCCGTACAGGACCACGTCAGTGCCTTTGCGAGCCGAAACGTTCTGCTGGCCAACCACATCAGCCATCTCTTCACGCACGAACTGCTCGGCGCTACGGCCATTGCCTTCGTTGCGGAATTTGAACGCCAACTTGCCCAGGTCCACCGAAGCCGCACCGAGCTTGAGCTCGCTCATGGCTTTGAGCAGAGGGAATGTTTCGTGGACGGAGAGTTCGCTGTCGTCGGAAGAACGGTGGCGAGCAAAGCGGTGAGCCTTGAGAATCGCGATGACAGACTGGTTGATCAGGCTGCGGCCATAGATCGAGCTCACCACGTTGTTATTGCGGTAGAGCTGACCGATGAGAGGGATCATCGCTTCGGCGAGTGCTTCACGATCAATCCATTCACCAAGACACTGGTCGGGCTTCTGAGTCACGGGAACCTTCCACATGTAGGGGCTGAAAAAAGGGGCTACATTATGCCGCCGAGTCCACGCCGGAGCAATGCGCGCCTGTCGCGCCGTGGTTTTCCCCTCTGCCCGGGTAGTCTGCGACTGACAGCCGCCCCTTTACCCCGCTACAATTGTCGACTTTGTCGCAACGCTTGGAGCTCAACCTTCCGTGCCCGTTCTGCGTCTTCCGCTTCTCCCTGCCACGGCAGGTAAACAACACTGGGGCAATCTGCCCGGTGCCGCCCTGAGCCTGGCCATTGCCGAGGCCGCCAGCGCTGCAAAGCGCTTTACCCTGCTGCTGACCGCCGACAGCCAGAGCGCCGAGCGGCTGGAGCAGGAGCTGGGTTTCTTCGCCCCGGATCTGCCGGTTCTGCATTTTCCGGACTGGGAAACCCTGCCCTACGATCTGTTCTCGCCGCACCAGGACATCATTTCCCAGCGAATCGCCAGCCTTTATCGGTTGCCGGAGCTCAGTCATGGCGTTTTGGTAGTGCCCATCACCACGGCCCTACATCGCCTGGCCCCGACCCGGTTCCTGCTCGGCAGCAGCCTGGTGTTGGATATTGGCCAGAAGCTGGATGTGGAGCAGATGCGCACCCGACTGGAAGCCAGCGGCTACCGTTGCGTCGACACGGTGTACGAACACGGCGAGTTCGCGGTGCGTGGCGCCTTGATCGACCTGTTCCCGATGGGCAGCAAGCTGCCTTATCGCATCGACCTGTTCGATGACGAAATCGAGACCCTGCGTACCTTCGACCCGGAAAACCAGCGCTCCATCGACAAGGTCCAGTCGGTTCGCCTGCTGCCCGCCAAGGAATTCCCGCTGCAGAAAGACGCCGTGACCCGCTTCAAGGCGCGGTTTCGCGAGCGCTTCGACGTGGATTTCCGTCGCTGCCCGATCTTCCAGGACCTCAGCAGCGGGATCACCCCCGCCGGCATCGAGTATTACCTGCCACTGTTCTTCGAAGAAACTTCCACCCTGTTCGATTACCTGCCCCAGGACACCCAGGTGTTCTCGTTGCCCGGCATCGAACAGGCCGCGGAAAACTTCTGGAACGACGTGCGCAATCGCTACGAAGAGCGTCGCGTCGACCCGTCCCGTCCTTTATTGCCGCCCGCAGAGTTGTTCCTGCCGGTGGAAGACTGCTTTGCCCGTCTCAAGAACTGGCCGCGGGTGGTGGCAAGCCAACAGGACGTGGAGCCCGGCGTCGGCCGTGAACGCTTCCCCGCCAAGGCCCTGCCGGACCTGGCGATCGAAGCCAAGGCCACGCAGCCGTTGGCGGCTTTGGCCGGTTTTCTCGACGAGTTTCCTGGCCGCGTGCTGTTTACCGCCGAATCCGCCGGGCGGCGCGAAGTGCTGCTGGAGCTGCTCGAGCGCCTGAAGTTGCGGCCGAAAACGATCGATAGCTGGCCGGACTTCGTCGCGAGCAAGGATCGCCTGGCGATCACCATCGCACCGCTGGACGAAGGCCTGGTGCTCGACGATCCGGCGGTGGCGCTGGTGGCCGAAAGCCCGTTGTTCGGCCAGCGCGTCATGCAACGCCGTCGTCGCGAGAAACGCGCCGATGCCGCCAACGACGCGGTCATCAAGAATCTCACCGAGCTGCGCGAAGGCGCGCCGGTGGTGCACATCGACCACGGTGTGGGCCGCTACCTGGGCCTGGCGACACTGGAAATCGACAACCAGGCGGCCGAGTTCCTCACCCTGGAATACGCCGAAGGTGCCAAGCTCTACGTGCCGGTGGCGAACCTGCACCTGATCGCACGCTACACCGGCAGCGACGACGCCCTGGCCCCGCTGCATCGCCTGGGCTCGGAAACCTGGCAGAAGGCCAAGCGCAAGGCCGCCGAACAAGTGCGCGACGTGGCCGCCGAACTGCTGGACATCTACGCCCGCCGCGCCGCGCGCGAGGGTTATGCCTTCGCCGACCCGAAAGCCGACTACGAAACCTTCAGTGCCGGTTTCCCGTTCGAGGAAACCGTCGACCAGCAGACCACCATCGAAGCCGTGCGCGCCGACATGCTCGCGCCCAAGCCGATGGACCGGCTGGTGTGCGGCGATGTCGGCTTCGGCAAGACAGAAGTGGCGATGCGCGCCGCGTTCATTGCCGTGCACAGCGGCAAGCAGGTCGCCATCCTGGTGCCGACCACCCTGCTCGCCCAACAACACTACAACAGCTTCCGCGACCGCTTCGCCGATTGGCCGGTCACCGTGGAAGTGATGAGCCGCTTCAAGTCCGCCAAGGAAGTGAACGCCGCCGTGGCCGACCTGGCCGAGGGCAAGATCGACATCGTCATCGGCACGCACAAGCTGCTGCAGGACGACGTGAAGATCAAGAACCTCGGGCTGGTGATCATCGACGAAGAACACCGCTTCGGTGTCCGTCAGAAAGAACAGCTCAAGGCCCTGCGCAGCGAGGTCGACATCCTGACCCTGACCGCCACGCCGATTCCGCGCACGCTGAACATGGCGGTGTCGGGCATGCGCGACCTGTCGATCATCGCCACGCCGCCGGCCCGTCGCCTGTCGGTGCGCACCTTCGTCATGGAGCAGAACAAGAGCACGGTCAAGGAAGCGCTGTTGCGCGAGCTGCTGCGCGGTGGTCAGGTCTATTACCTGCACAACGACGTGAAGACCATCGAGAAGTGCGCCGCCGACCTGGCCGAGCTGGTGCCGGAAGCACGGATCGGCATCGGCCACGGGCAGATGCGCGAACGTGAACTCGAACAGGTGATGAGCGACTTCTACCACAAGCGCTTCAACGTGCTGATCGCCTCGACCATCATCGAGACCGGCATCGACGTGCCGAGCGCCAATACCATCATCATCGAGCGGGCCGACAAGTTCGGCCTGGCCCAGTTGCACCAGTTGCGCGGCCGGGTCGGACGCAGTCACCACCAGGCCTACGCCTACCTGCTGACACCGCCGCGCCAGCAGATCACTCCCGACGCGGAAAAACGCCTGGAGGCCATCGCCAATACCCAGGACCTGGGGGCCGGTTTCGTGCTCGCCACCAACGACCTGGAAATCCGCGGTGCCGGTGAACTGCTGGGAGACGGCCAGAGCGGCCAGATCCAGGCCGTCGGCTTCACCCTGTACATGGAAATGCTGGAGCGGGCGGTCAAGTCGATCCGCAAGGGCGAACAGCCGAACCTCGACCAGCCCTTGGGCGGCGGGCCGGAAATCAACCTGCGGGTGCCGGCGCTGATCCCGGAGGATTACCTGCCGGATGTCCATGCGCGACTGATTCTCTACAAGCGCATTGCCTCGGCCACCAACGAGGAAGAACTCAAGGACCTGCAAGTGGAGATGATCGACCGCTTCGGCCTGCTGCCGGAACCGACCAAGAACCTGGTGCGCACGACGCTGCTCAAGCTCCAGGCCGAACAACTGGGCATCAAGAAAGTCGATGGCGGCCCCAATGGCGGTCGGATCGAGTTCGAGGCCCAGACCCCGGTCGATCCGCTGGTACTGATCAAGCTGATCCAGAGCCAGCCCAAGCGCTACAAGTTCGAAGGCGCCACGATGTTCAAGTTCATGGTGCCCATGGAGCGCCCGGAAGAACGTTTCAATACCGTAGAAGCGCTGTTCGAGCGCCTCACCCCGACCACTGCTTGAAGGACGCCCCATGCGCCTGTTTCGCTCACTGACCTTGCTGCTGACCCTGGTCGCTCCCCTGGCGTTTGCCGACGACCTGTATCAGGTCGAAATGATTCTGCTGCGCCAGAATGCCGAACCGGTGATTATCAGTCGTGCCGCTCCGGAAGACTGGGACGCCGGTGCGCAACGCCTGCCCGCCGACAGCCAGCGCACCCCGGCGCTGAGGGGCATCGTGGAGAAACTCAACGCCAGCGGCCAATACACCGTATTGATGCACAAGGCCTGGCAGCAGAACATCGGCGAACAGGGCAGCAAAATCGCCATCAGCGACGGCACCGAACAGTTCGGCCAGTTCCCCATCGAAGGCACCCTGGGGCTGAAACTGGGACGCTTCACCGACGTGGATGCCGACTTCTGGATCAACCGGATCGATGCCAATGGCCTGGTCACCGCGAGTGAACGCCTGAAGCAGAACAGCCACACCAAGAACGGCCAACTCAACTATCTGGACAACGGCCAACTGGCCCTGCTGATCAAGATCACCTCGTTGACCGCGCCCGCTCCACGGCAGGCACCTGACGTCATTCCGGACTGATCGGCGCGCCTATGCCCTCGCCCCTGAGCAAACCCCTGGCACCTTCCTGGGTCAATCGATTCAAGGAACAGAGCCTGGAGCGTGGGCGCCGCTACGCACTGGAAAACCGCGTCAGGATCGTCGAGACCGGAGAAAGCACCATCACCGCCAGTTGCGAAGGCTCTGGCGGCAGTGTTTATCGTCAGACCATTCGCCTTAAGGAATCAGCCAAGGGCACGCTGATTCTGCTCGAAGCCGCGTGCTCCTGTCCGGTGCGCATCAACTGCAAGCACTGCGCAGCGGTGTTGTTGCAAGTCCAGGAAACCCTGGCCTATCCGGCTGCCGAGAAAGACGCCCATTTGCTGGAGAAACTCCAGGCAGTGCTGGACAACCGCAGCCCCAAGGCTCCGCCGCAGGTGCTGGTGGACAATGTTCAACCGATGCCGCGCCTGTGGCTGGCAAGCATCGAGTTCAGCGCATTCGAGCCACGTAACGGCAAGATGCAGCGTTACATCCAACACCGCGCCGCCCTGTCCTTCAGCTACCTGGACGAGTACGTCAGCGGCCAACGCAACACTGATGTATTGATTCGCCAGGAAACACAAACGCTACGGATAAAACGCCACACCGATGTGGAGCAATCCTACCGCGAGCAGTTACGAATCCTCGGCTTCAAGATCGCGACCCGACAAAGCAAGGCCCTGCCGGAAAGTGCCGGCGAACTGTACGAGATGGTCAACGACAGCGCCTGGCTGACCTTCACCCTCAATGATCTGCCGAAACTGCGCAGCCAGGGCTGGGAGCTGCAGATCGATGAAGATTTCGGCTTCGACCTGACCGCCGTGGACGACTGGTACGCCACCGTCGAGGAAACACCGGAGCGGGACTGGTTTGACCTGGAACTGGGGATCATCGTCAACGGCGAGCGATTGAGCCTGTTGCCGATCCTGCTGAACCTGATGCGCTCGCACATCGAACTGTTCAACCCGGAACGCCTGGCGAGGCGTCGCGATGACGAACTGATCCTGGTCAACTTGCCGAACCGCCCGAATTCGGAATTCGGCCCGCAACAAGTGGCCCTGCCCTACGGTCGGCTGAAACCGGTGCTGGCAACCCTGGGCGAGTTTTACCTGAACGAACCCGGCACCACCAAGCTGCGCCTGAACAGCGCGGATGCCCTGCGCCTCAATCCCCTGCAAGACATGCCACTGCGCTGGGAGGGTGGCGAACATATTCGTGGCCTGGCCCAACGCTTGCGGGACATCAAGGACTACACCGCCACCGTGCCGGAGGGCCTGAACGCGACGCTGCGGCCTTATCAACTCGAAGGCTTGAGCTGGATGCAGTCGCTGCGGCAACTGGAAGTCGGTGGCATCCTCGCGGACGACATGGGCCTGGGCAAAACCCTGCAGACCCTGGCGCACATTCTCAGCGAAAAAAACGCCGGCCGCCTCGACCGTCCCTGCATGGTGGTGATGCCCACCAGCCTGATTCCCAACTGGCTCGACGAGGCCGCCCACTTCACGCCGCAACTGAAGGTGCTGGCCCTGTATGGCGCCGGGCGCAAGAAGCACTTCGAACGGCTGGCCGATTACGACCTGGTGCTCACCACCTATGCCTTGCTGCCCAAGGATGTCGAACGCCTGAAAACGCAGCCACTGCATGTGCTGATCCTCGATGAAGCCCAATACATCAAGAACCCCACCAGCAAGGCCGCCCAGGCCGCCCGTGAGCTCGATGCCCGGCAGCGGCTGTGCCTGTCCGGCACACCCCTGGAAAATCACCTGGGCGAGCTGTGGTCACTGTTTCACTTTCTACTGCCCGGTTGGCTCGGGGACGTGAAGAGTTTCAATCGCGATTACCGCGTGCCCATCGAAAAGCGCGGCAGCGACATCAGGCTGCAACACCTCAATGGCCGGGTAAAACCTTTCCTGCTGCGCAGAACCAAAGAGCAGGTCGCGACGGAATTGCCACCCAAGACCGAGATCGTCCACTGGGTCGAACTCAGCGATGCCCAGCGGGACGTCTACGAAACCATGCGCCTGGCCATGGACAAGAAGGTGCGCGACGAAATCACCCGCAAGGGCGTCGCCCGCAGCCAGATCATCATTCTCGAAGCGCTGCTCAAGCTGCGTCAGGTGTGTTGTGACCTGCGACTGATCAGCGACGCCGCCCCACCCGCTCGCGGCAGCACCTCGGGCAAGCTCGACAGCCTGATGGAAATGCTGGGCGAACTGTTCGAAGAAGGTCGGCGGGTGCTGCTGTTTTCCCAGTTCACGTCCATGTTGGCGCTCATCGAAGACGAGCTGAAAAAACGCGGTGTGGACTACGCCATCCTGACCGGCCAGACCCGGGACCGACGCACGCCCGTCAAAGAGTTCCAGAGCGGCAAGCGCCAGATTTTCCTGATCAGCCTCAAGGCGGGTGGCGTAGGCCTGAACCTGACTGAAGCCGACACGGTGATCCACTACGACCCGTGGTGGAACCCCGCAACGGAAAACCAGGCGACCGACCGGGCTTATCGCATCGGCCAGGAGAAGCCAGTGTTCGTCTACAAGCTGATTGCCCGGGGCACCGTGGAAGAAAAAATCCAGCTATTGCAAAAGGAAAAATCCGACCTCGCCGCCGGCGTCCTCGACGGCCGCGTGGCCGGCGACTGGAAGTTGCAGAGCGACGACATCGAGGCGCTGTTCGCGCCGTTGCCGGATAAACTGGAGAAGCGCTGAGGTCCTTTGGAGGCGAAAGCGGTGCCTCAGTTACCTGTGATGTTGAAGGGGCCGGCGCCATCGCGAGCAGGCTCGCTCCCACAGGTTCCGCGTCGTACCGTCATAGCGAGTACACCAGCATTCCAGTGTGGGAGCGAGCCTGCTCGCGATAGCGTTACATCAATACACGCGCCAGGGTCGCTTTCACTTTCCCCATCCCGTCATGCAACGCCTGCTCGATCTCCGCCATGGTGATCACCGCCGTGGACTTGCCCGCCGCCGGGTTTACCACCAGGGCCAGGCACGCATAGTCCAGCTCCAATTCGCGAGCCAGCGCTGCCTCCGGCATGCCGGTCATGCCGACGATGTCGCAACCGTCACGTTCCAGGCGGGCGATTTCGGCCACGGTTTCCAGGCGCGGCCCCTGGGTGCAGGCGTATACGCCATGGCTGCTGTAGCTGCAGCCTTCCGCGGTCAGGGCGGCGATCAGTTGCTGGCGCAGCGACTCACTGTAGGGGTAGCTGAAATCGATGTGGGTAACGGCTTCCAGATCATCGGCGAAATAGGTGTGTTCGCGACCGCTGGTGTAGTCGATCAACTGATGAGGCACGCAGAAGTGTCCGGTGCCCATCGCCGCATGGATCCCGCCCACGGCATTGACCGCCAGGATCGCCTCAGCGCCGGCCTGCTTCAGGGCCCAGAGATTGGCGCGATAGTTCACCTGATGGGGCGGCAACCGATGGGGATGGCCATGGCGAGCCAGGAACAACACTTCGCGCCCGGCGTAGTCGCCAATCTGGACTTCGGCCGACGGAGCGCCATAAGGCGTATCCACCGCCAGGGACCGGCGAATGGTCAGGCCTTCGAGCTGGGTCAGGCCTGTGCCACCGATAATTGCGTAAACGGTCATGACAAAACGTCCTTAATCAATCAATTGGGCGGCTTTCAGCGCGCCGATCGCCGTCAGCCAGCGTGGATCCTGGCGGTATTCGGTGGTGGCGAAGGCCTGGCCGCGCATGCGTGCGATCCGCGCCGATGGCTTGACCTTCAGGCGCTGGGCGGCGCTCAAGGCCAGCTCCGCGGCGGCGCGGTCGTTGCACACCAGGCCCATGTCGCAACCGGCCGACAACGCGGCCTCGATACGACTGGCCGCATCGCCGACCACATGGGCGCCAGCCATCGACAGGTCATCACTGAAAATCACGCCATCGAATTGCAGTTCGCCACGCAGGATGTCCTGCAGCCAGCGCCGGGAAAAACCTGCCGGGTTGGCATCGACCTGGGGATAGATCACGTGGGCTGGCATCACCGCGGCCAGTTGCTTGCTCAATCGGGCAAAGGGCACCAGGTCATTGGCTCGGATCTGCTCGAGGCTGCGCTCATCGTTGGGAATCGCCACGTGGGAGTCGGCTTCGGCCCAGCCATGACCAGGAAAATGCTTGCCCGTCGCAGCCATGCCGGCCGCTCGCATGCCGCGAATGAATGCCCCCGCCAACAACGCGACGCGCTCCGGATCGCCTTCAAAGGCACGGCTGCCAACCACCGCGCTGCGCTGATAATCGAGGTCCAGCACCGGGGCAAAGCTCAGATCGAGACCCACCGCCAGCACTTCGGTCGCCATGATCCAACCGCACTGCTCGGCCAGGTATTCGGCATTCGGGTTGTCGGCAATCGCCCGCATTGCCGGCAACCGCACAAACCCCTGGCGTAGACGCTGAACGCGTCCGCCTTCCTGATCGACCGCCAGCAACAGGTCAGGGCGAACGGCGCGGATCGACGCGCTCAGTTCCCGCACCTGACGTGGATGCTCGATATTGCGAGCGAAAATGATCAGGCCACCCACTTCCGGCTGACGCAACAGGTGGCGATCTTCGGCCGTCAGCCAGGTACCGGCGACGTCCACCATCAACGAGCCTTGCAGGCCAGCAGTCATAGCATTTCCTTAGTAACGATGAACCCGCATGCCAATGCAGCCACGACCGCACTGCCAGGCGCCAGGCCCGGCAGTGCGGTCGTGCAATGACATTTGAAACGGATTCGAAACGAGAGTCGGCATGGGCGGCTAGCTTAGCGGATGTGGGCAGCCGCGCCCACCCGTTCAGGCCTTGGCGAGGGCCGGCGTGGATTTGTTACGCGGACGCAGCTGAGCGGCTGCCATGGCGTCATCGGTGACACCGCTTTCGGCACGCATGCCGGCTGCCAGGAAAGGCACCATCAGGCGCATCACCTGCTCGATGGAAGTATTCACCCCAAAGTCGGTTTCGGCGATCGCCCTCAGGGCCTTGATGCCGGACATGCTGAACGCCGCGGCGCCGAGCATGAAGTGCACGCGCCAGAACAGTTCGATCGGCGGAATCCGGGGCGCAGCCTCGTTGACCAGGAGCATATAACGGCGGAACACCTTGCCGTACATGTCTTCCAGATAGCGCCGCAGGTGACCCTGGCTCTGGCTGAATGCCAGGCCCAACAGGCGCATGAAAATGGACAGATCGTTACCGCTGCGCGGCTGCACGGCGAGCGCTTGCTCCACCAGCATTTCCAGCAGTTCTTCCAGGGTAGGCTTGACGTCGGGCTTGGCCTGGCGACGCTCCAGCTCACGGTCGAGGCTGAGGCAGAAAGGCCCGAGGAATCGCGAGAACACCGCTTGGATCAGAGCCTTTTTCGAACCGAAGTGATAGTTCACTGCCGCCAGGTTGACCCCGGCCTTGCTGGTGATCAGGCGCAACGAGGTTTCAGCGAAACCTTTCTCCGCGAACAGCTGTTCCGCAGCATCGAGAATGCGTTCAACGGTTTCCGACTGGGCCATGGTTACTCCGCCTGACAAACACTTGTTTGAAACATACGTTTCGACCTTGGGGTTGTCAAGCCTGGCGGGACGTTTTGCGAACGCCCGGTCAGCTATTTAACCACACCTTTGCGGGCTGTTGCCCAAGTGGCTGCAACCGCCCGACCGACCGTCCAGCGGCCCGCGAAAAAAGGAGGATTGCCAAGCGCCGCTCACTGTATATAATCCCAGTCACTGTATAAAAAGACAGAGCGATCAATATGCTAAAGCTGACGCCACGCCAAGCAGAGATTCTGGCCTTCATCAAGCGCTGCCTCGAGGACAACGGCTATCCGCCGACCCGCGCGGAAATCGCTCAGGAACTGGGTTTCAAGTCGCCAAACGCGGCTGAAGAACACCTCAAGGCACTGGCCCGCAAGGGCGCGATTGAAATGACCCCGGGCGCATCCCGCGGCATTCGCATTCCCGGCTTCGAAGCCAAGGCCGACGAATCCACCCTGCCGATCATTGGTCGTGTGGCGGCGGGTGCTCCGATCCTCGCCCAGCAGCATGTCGAGGAGTCCTGCAACATCAACCCTGCCTTCTTTCATCCGCGGGCCGATTATCTCCTTCGGGTACACGGCATGAGCATGAAGGACATCGGCATCTTCGACGGCGACCTGCTGGCGGTACACACCACTCGCGAAGCCCGCAACGGCCAGATCGTGGTGGCGCGCATCGGCGACGAAGTCACCGTCAAGCGCTTCAAGCGCGATGGCAGCAAGGTCTGGCTGATTGCCGAGAACCCTGAGTTCGCACCCATCGAGGTGGATCTGCAAGAACAGGATCTGGTCATCGAAGGCTTGAGTGTCGGCGTCATTCGCCGCTAAAGGAGGCTTTATGCAGTTCCCTCACACACCACAGCACACGCAACTCCCGTTGTTCGAGGCCTTCATGGCCCAGCCGCTGGCTCCAGTTCTGAAAGATGTGATCGAGGCGCCTTGGGGCGTCGAGCCCGAGGCCTTCAGTGAACTGTCACTGCGTGGTGCAGCCGGGAACTGCCTGAATCTGCTGGCACCGATCCTGCGGGAACTGAGCCAGGACCAGGAAGCCCGCTGGTTGACGCTGATCGCACCTCCGGCCAGTGTCACACAGGCCTGGTTGCGGGACGCAGGTCTTAATCGCGAACGAATCCTGCTGCTGCAACCACGGGGCACCCAAAGCGCTCAACAGTTGACTTGCGAAGCCTTGCGCCTGGGTCGCAGCCATACGGTGGTCAGCTGGCTCAACCCGTTGAGTTCAACGGCTCGACAACAGTTGATCAGCGCCGCTCGCACCGGGGACGCACAGAGTCTGAACATTCGACTGGGCTAAGACAAACACAGGGGCTTCTCCAGGACAGAGAAGCCGGGCGGCAACACTACTTCCAAGAAACCGACAGACGGGATCAGTGTAGAACCCGCGGCCCCTCGTCTTCCTTGTTGTTGAATTCGCCTTCAACCAGGCGCCCTGCCATCTGGACACCCACGCTCAGCATCGCCTTAGCGACTTCGACGTGTTGGCCTTGCAGGAATGCCTTGGCATCTTCGGAGAAGCTCAGAGTCACCAGGGAACCCTCGTCCTCAGCCCTGCGCAGCTCGATACGGCCATCAGGAAGTTCGACAATTTCTAGAAAGGACGTTGGCATAAAAGTCTGTTCTCCACGAAAGGCGAGGATTATATAGTCATCGGCCAGGCTTCGCTCGGGATCTTGACCAAGCGTTATCAATGAGGGTCTTAGGCTGAAAGAAAACTCAGCACTCGTTCAACCCTTCACGGAAACGCAACGCCAGGCTCTTGAGGTTCTGCCGCCAGCTCTCCAGCTCTTCCCGGCTGAGTTCTTGCTCCGGCTCTTCTTCATCCAGATTGACCGCTACGATCAGCGGCTGGGTCACGTCGCCCTTGGGCTTGCGAGGAGCCCGTGGCGGCTGGAACAGCGCCGCATGAGCTGCCAGCAGCTTGGCCAGCCAGGTTTCCGGGTTTTGAGCCAGCTCGATCATTTCGGCCAATTCCGGAATGGCAATGTCCTGCAACACCTCCCAGGTCAACAACATCTCGGCCCGTGGGGCGTTCGCCAGGGGCAGTCGATAGAACCCGGCAATCTCATGGCACAAGCCCAGTAACGCCCCGTACAGGTGAAACAGAGCCGACTCGCGTCCGGCCTGGAGCAGCGCCGGGGAGTTCATCGCGCGTCCATCCTCGGTCCTGGCGAGCGCTTCGAGCGACAGGCCGGCGAAGTAGATTTTCTGGTTGGTGCGGGTATAGAGCTCGTGGGCCATAACGGCATTCTCCCAACGACATGAAAGCTTCACGCAAGGGCGACAGTGTCGTGGATCAACCAAGACCACTGCAAGCCAAATACAGTCAAAGGATCAAGCGATACCCTGTGGGAGCGAGCCTGCTCGCGATAGCGGTGCAACAATCAGCATCAATGTTGCCTGATTCACCGCTATCGCGAGCAGGCTCGCTCCCACAGTTATTTGCTTGACTGATCGGCACCGGGAAAGCCCCTGCCTCCACCAATCAGCGCTTGTCTTCCACCGTCCATTTACCGCCGTCGTAGTACGCCTTCCAACCCGTAGGCTTACCGTCGACTTCGGTCTGCACGTACTGCTCCTTGGTCTTGCGGCTGTAGCGAATCACCGCCGGGCGTCCGTCCGGATCCTTCTGCGGTGCTTCGCAGAGGAAATGGTACTTCGGATCGATCTCGTCCTTGTGCGGCAAGAGCTCCATCACCAAGGGTGCGCGGGTCTCGCGGTTTTTCGGGAACTGGCTGGCCGCCAGGAACAGGCCGGACGCACCATCGCGCAGGATGTAGGTGTCGTTGACCTTCTCGCACTTGAGCTCAGGCATCTTCACCGGGTCCATCTTCGGCGGCGCGGCGTCACCGCTCCTGAGCAGCTTGCGAGTGTTCTTGCAGGTCGGGTTGGTGCAGCCGAAGAACTTGCCGAAGCGGCCGGTCTTGAGCTGCATTTCGCTACCACACTTGTCGCATTCCAGGCTTGGTCCTTCGTAGCCCTTGATGCGATAGGTGCCCTCTTCGATCTCGTAGCCCGCGCAATCCGGGTTGTTACCGCAGATGTGCAGCTTGCGCTTTTCGTCCAGCAGATAGGCATCCATCGCCGTGCTACAGATCGGGCAGCGATGCTTGCCACGCAGCACAAGGGATTCGGACTCACCCTCGTCGTCCGCAGCGATTTCATCGCCCGGCACCAGGTTGACCGTCGCCTTGCAGCGCTCCTTGGGCGGCAGGCTGTAGCCCGAGCAACCCAGGAAGACGCCGGTGGACGCCGTGCGGATCTGCATCGGCCGACCGCAAGTCAGGCACGGAATGTCGGTCATCACCGGCTGGTTGGCCCGCATACCGCTGTCGGGGCTTTCAGCCACTTCGAGTTTCTTCTTGAAGTCGCCGTAGAACTCGTCGAGGACGTTCTTCCAGTCCCGCTCACCTTGGGCTACATCGTCGAGATGCTCTTCCATGCCCGCGGTGAAGCCGTAGTCCATCAGGTTCGAGAAGCTTTCAGACAACCGCTCGGTAACGATGTCGCCCATCTTTTCCGAATAGAAGCGACGGTTGTGCAGCGCCACGTAGCCGCGGTCCTGGATGGTCGAAATGATCGCTGCGTAGGTCGAAGGACGACCGATACCGCGTTTTTCCATTTCCTTGACCAGGCTGGCTTCCGAGTAACGGGCCGGCGGCTTGGTGAAATGCTGGGTCGGATCTAGCTTGATCAGCTTCATCACGTCGCCCTGGGCCATGTCCGGCAAGACGTCGTCGTCCCCAGGCTTGGTAATCTGCGGCATGACGCGGGTATAACCGTCGAACTTCAGGATGCGGCCCTTGGCGCGCAGCTCGAAGTCTCCGGCACCGACGCTGACGGTGGTGGACAGGTACTGTGCCGGCAGCATCTGGCAAGCCAGGAACTGGCGCCAGATCAGCTCGTAGAGACGCTCGGCATCGCGCTCCATGCCCGACAGCTTGCTTGGCTCGGTGTTGGCATCAGACGGACGAATCGCTTCGTGAGCCTCTTGTGCGCCTTCCTTGCTGCTGTAGACGTTCGGCGTGTCCGGCAGGTACTTCTTGCCGAACTCGCTTTCTATATAAGTACGCGCCATCGCCACGGCATCGGCCGAAAGGTTGGTCGAGTCGGTACGCATATAGGTGATGTAGCCGGCTTCATACAGACGCTGGGCCATCATCATGGTTTTCTTCACACCGAAGCCCAGGCGGTTGCTCGCGGCCTGCTGCAGTGTGGACGTGATGAACGGTGCCGATGGCTTGCTGCTGGTCGGCTTGTCTTCACGCTTGACGATGCTGTAGGTGGAAGCCTTGAGCTTCTCCAGGGCGGCCATGGCCTGGGCTTCGTTCAGCGGCTTGAAGGCTTCGCCTTTTTCCCGGGCCACTTCGAAGCGCACGTTGGCGCCTTTGGCCGTGCCCAGGTCCGCGTGGACTTCCCAGTACTCTTCAGGGATGAACGCACGGATCTCCCGCTCGCGCTCCACCACCAGCTTCACCGCCACCGACTGCACCCGTCCCGCGGACAAGCCACGGGCGATCTTGGCCCACAGCAAGGGCGAGACCATGTAGCCCACCACGCGGTCGAGGAAGCGACGCGCCTGTTGGGCATTGACCCGATCGATGTCCAGCTCACCCGGTTCGGAGAACGCTTCCTGGATGGCCTTCTTGGTGATTTCGTTGAACACCACACGCTTGTAGCGGCTGTCATCGCCACCGATGGCTTCGCGCAGGTGCCAGGCAATGGCTTCCCCTTCGCGGTCCAAGTCCGTCGCGAGATAGATGGTGTCGGCATCCTTGGCGAGCCGACGCAGCTCCTCGATGACCTTTTCCTTGCCCGGGAGGATCTCGTACTTGGCTTTCCAGCCGTGTTCCGGATCGACCCCCATGCGCGAGACCAGCTGCTTGCGCGCCTTTTCCTTTGGCGACAGCGCCGGCGCTTCACCAGCAGCCGCCTTGCCGCGCTTGGCGGCTGGCTCCTTGCTGGCGCTAGCCGAACCGCTGGTGGGCAGGTCTCGGATATGGCCGATACTCGACTTCACCACGTATTGGTTGCCCAGATACTTGTTGATGGTCTTGGCCTTAGCCGGGGATTCCACAATGACCAGCGATTTGCCCATGGATCGGAAAATTCCTGAATTCTAAAAAGTGAAAGGCGGTTGGCGCCTGACGCGGCACCGCTATATATAGTGGCTGCAAGGTGAGGTCAAGCGCAGGGTTGCCCGCAAGTTGGCCTCAAGGCTTGGGAAAAATGCTCTCTTCGGCCTGCACCAAAGCAAAGCGCGGCACTTGTTCGCCGTCAACCTCGACGGACTCCTGGAACATGCTCAAGGGACGCACCCAAAAGCCGTAATCACCATACAGGGCTTGATAGAAGACCACTTCTTCCTCGGTCTCGGAATGCCGCGCAATGCTGAATACGCGGTACTGCGGACCTTTGTAATGCTGGTAGAGCCCAGGTTGTATCGGCATGCTTCGGTCCTCGCTGAAATCTTTTCAAAATAAAAACAAATTTTTTTACTAAACCCGCAAAAACAAAAACCGGGGCACTTGGCCCCGGCTTCCATCAACGCAACGCTTAGACGCGTTCGAAGACAGTGGCGATGCCCTGGCCGAGGCCAATGCACATGGTGGACACGCCAAAAGTGCCGCCGTTCTGTTTCATGACGTTCAGCAACGTGCCGGAGATACGTGCACCGGAGCAACCGAACGGGTGACCCAGGGCGATCGCGCCGCCGTGCAGGTTAACCTTCTCGTTCATCTTGTCGAGCACTTTCAGATCTTTCAGCACGGGCAGGGCCTGTGCGGCGAACGCTTCGTTGAGCTCGAAGAAGTCGATATCGGCAATGCTCAGGCCCGCACGCTTCAAGGCTTTCTGCGTCGCCGGTACTGGACCATAGCCCATGATCGCCGGGTCCACACCCGCCACGGCCATCGAACGGATCACCGCCATCGGCTGGATGCCCAGGTCCTGGGCGCGCTGGGCCGACATCACGATCATGCACGAGGCGCCATCGGTGATCTGCGACGAAGTACCGGCTGTCACGGTGCCGCCCTTGGGGTTGAAGGCAGGCTTGAGGGTTGCCAGGCTTTCGAGGGTGGTTTCCGGACGAATGGTTTCGTCGTAGTCGAACAGTTTCAGGAAACCGTTCTCGTCGTAACCCTGCATCGGGATGATCTCATCCTTGAACTTGCCTTCCACGGTCGCCTTGTGGGCGAGTTGGTGGGAACGCACGCCGAAGGCGTCCTGCTGTTCGCGGGTGATGCCGTGCATTTTGCCAAGCATTTCCGCGGTCAGGCCCATCATGCCCGAGGCTTTTGCCGCGTACAGCGACATGTGCGGGTTCGGATCGACGCCGTGCATCATGCTCACATGGCCCATGTGCTCGACACCGCCGACGACGAACACGTCACCGTTACCGGTCATGATCGCCTGGGCAGCAGTGTGCAGCGCGCTCATGGACGAACCGCACAGGCGGCTGACGGTCTGACCGGCGGCGGTGTGAGGGATCTGGGTCATCAGCGAGGCCATGCGGGCGATGTTCCAGCCCTGCTCCAGGGTCTGGTTCACGCAGCCCCAGATCACGTCCTCGACTTCGTTCGGGTCGACCTTGACGTTGCGTTCCAGCAGTTTGCTGATCAGGTGCGCCGACATGTCCTCGGCACGGGTGTTGCGGTGCATGCCGCCCTTGGAGCGGCCCATCGGCGTACGACCGAAGTCGACAATCACGACGTCTCTAGGATTCAAGCTCATAAATGTTCTCTCGCTCTAGTCGTTGGGCGCTTAACCGAAGAAGCTCTGGCCGTTCTTGGCCATCTCACGCAGCTTCGCGGTGGGGTGGTACAGCGCGCCCAGATCAGCGTACTGGTCAGCCAGGGCAACGAACTCAGCCACACCGATCGAATCGATGTAGCGCAGCGCACCGCCACGGAATGGAGGGAAACCGATACCGTAGACCAGACCCATGTCGGCTTCGGCGGCGGTTTCGACAATGCCGTCTTCCAGGCAACGCACGGTTTCGAGGCACAGCGGGATCATCATCCAGTTGATGATGTCCTCGTCGGTAACTTCGCGCTGCTCGTAGACGATCGGCTTGAGCACTTCCAGTACCGACGGATCGGCCACTTTCTTCTGCTTGCCGCGCTTGTCGGTCTCGTAGGCGTAGAAGCCCTTGCCGTTCTTCTGGCCCAGGCGCTTGGCTTCGTAGAGCACGTCGACAGCCGAACGACGGTCGTCCTTCATGCGGTCCGGGAAACCTTCAGCCATGACGTCGCGACCATGGTGGCCGGTGTCGATACCGACCACGTCCATCAGGTACGCCGGGCCCATCGGCCAGCCGAATTTTTCCATGATCTTGTCGATGCGCACGAAGTCCACACCAGCGCTGACCAGCTTGGCGAAGCCGCCGAAATACGGGAACAGCACGCGGTTGACCAGGAAGCCCGGGCAGTCGTTGACGACGATCGGGTTCTTGCCCATCTTCTTCGCATAGGCAACGGTGGTGGCAATGGCCAGCTCGCTGGACTTCTCGCCACGGATCACTTCCACCAGCGGCATCATGTGCACCGGGTTGAAGAAGTGCATGCCGACGAAGTTTTCCGGACGCTTGAGGGCCTTGGCCAGCAGCGAAATGGAAATGGTCGAGGTGTTCGACGCGAGGATCGTATCCTCCTTGACCTTGTCTTCGACTTCAGCCAATACCGCTTGCTTGACCTTCGGGTTTTCGACAACCGCTTCGACCACCAGGTCGACATGGCCGAAATCACCGTAGGACAGGGTCGGGCGAATGCCGTTGAGCACTTCGGCCATCTTCGCCGCGGTCATGCGACCTTTATCGACGCGACCCACCAGCAGCTTGGCAGCTTCGGCCAGGCCTTGCTCGATCCCGTGTTCATTGATGTCCTTCATCAGGATCGGCGTGCCTTTGGACGCCGACTGATAGGCGATACCACCGCCCATGATGCCGGCGCCCAACACGGCGGCCTGCTTCACGTCACGGGCGATTTCATCGTAGGCCTTGGCCTTTTTCTTCAGTTCCTGGTCATTGAGGAACAGACCGATCAGGCTTTGTGCCGCCGAGGTCTTGGCCAGTTTGACGAAACCGGCGGCTTCGGCTTCCAGGGCCTTGTCGCGACCGAAGTTCGCGGCTTTCTGGATGGTTTTGATCGCCTCGACCGGCGCAGGGTAGTTCGGACCAGCCTGACCGGCCACGAAACCCTTGGCGGTTTCGAAGGCCATCATCTGTTCGATGGCGTTGAGCTTGAGCTTTTCCAGCTTCGGCTGGCGCTTGGCCTTGTAGTCGAACTCGCCGCTGATGGCGCGCTTGATCAACTCAAGGGCAGCTTCCTGGAGCTTGCCAGGTTCGACCACGGCATCCACGGCGCCGACTTTCAGCGCGTCTTCGGCACGGTTTTCCTTGCCGGCGGCAATCCATTCGATGGCGTTGTCGGCACCGATCAGGCGCGGCAGGCGCACGGTACCGCCGAAGCCAGGGTAGATGCCCAGTTTGACTTCCGGCAGGCCGATCTTGGCGGTGGAAGACATGACGCGATAGTCCGCTGCCAGGCACATTTCCAGGCCGCCACCCAGGGCGATGCCATTGATGGCCGCAACGGTCGGTACGTTGAGATCTTCGAAGTCGCTGAAAATACGGTTGGCTTCGAGGTTGCCAGCGATCAGTTCGGCATCGGGCAGCTTGAAGTTGTCGACGAATTCGGTGATATCGGCACCGACAATGAAGACGTCCTTGCCGCTGCTGACGATCACACCCTTGATCGAAGCGTCTGCCTTGATAGTGTCCACGGCCTGACGCAATTCATTCAGGGTTAGACGGTTGAACTTGTTGACGGACTCACCCTTGAGATCGAACTTCAGTTCGACGATGCCACTTTCAAGAGCCTTAACCGTGATGGCTTTACCTTCGTAAATCATCAACTGATCTCCACGATATGGAAGCTGAACAGTACACGTTGAACGCTGACCACTGGTTCGGCATTGACGTTACCGTCGATGCTACGCCAATCCGCCAGGCACACCCGTCAACGCGATAGTCGGGGTTCTGTAGGAACGTTCGGAAAATACAAACGCTCAATTCATACGCCCGTTTGATTTGGGTACGTCACCTTCACGGAATTTCCGACAATTGTCAATCGCCCTAAACAAGTGCCCGGACGCGACTTGACGGTCATTTCCATGACCCTGCAGATCCGCAACACGACGCTGCATGTGCGGACATTCATAGGATCAATAATTAGAAAAGTCGCCCTAATTCCAGGCGCAATGACGACAACCGGCTATGCTGGCGGATACGTTATGGAAGCGCCTGGCGCTGGGACGTTACGAACGAACGTCCGGATTTGAATAGGTTTACGGCCTGCCTGGCCAACCCGCCCGACGCGACTGTCGGGCTTTTTTATGCTCAGGCCAGGGCCTTGAGCACCGCGGCAATATCCTGCAAAACAGTGACTTCGCCCTTCTCACCCCAGTACAGGGTGACCATTTGCCGGTCGGCTTCGATCTTGTAGACGTTGGCCGGCAATTTCCTGAAATGCTCGAGCAACGACTCATCCAGGCAAACCTCCCGCCACTGGTTGACCCAGACGCCCGGTGCGCTTTGCCAGTAGCTCCAACAGGCTGGTTCCTTACCGCGCCGGGGCCGATGGTACTGCGCGCAGGGGTTCGGAGGCTGGGAATCGAGCCAGTGCGGCCACTCCTGGGGGGCCAATTGCATGGCCAGGCCGAGGCGACGGGCCTCCATGCGCAGGGCTATGCGACCGCTCTGTACACGGGACGGCCGCAACCATGCCAGGGGGCTCAATACCACCAACAGGATTGACACCACTATCCAGACCGTCATATCAGTACTCCCGAATTCTGATGAGCCATTGACCCATGTCGCCGTCAATGCGCTTGAAACCAGCCATACTTAACCGTATCGCCATTCTCTGGAGTGCTTTTCATGTATTACGAACACATCCTGGTCGCCGTCGACCTTACTGAAGAATGCGATCCCGTCATCAAACGCGCTCGCGCCCTGTGCGATGGCCGAGAGACCAAGCTGTCACTGGTGCATATCGTCGAGCCGATGGCCATGGCCTTTGGCGGCGATGTCCCCATGGACCTTTCCCAACTGCAGCAACAGCAGTTCGATCAGGCCAAGGAACGCCTTGACCGCCTGATCGTGAAATATCCGGACCTGAAACGGGAAAACAGCCACCTGACCTACGGCCAACCGCGCCAGGAGATCCATCATCTCGCCAGGGAACAGGGTTGCGACCTGATCGTCGTCGGCAGTCATGGTCGCCACGGGCTGGCGCTGCTGCTGGGCTCCACCGCCAATGACGTGCTGCATGGCGCGCCCTGCGATGTACTGGCGGTGCACCTGGTCAAGCGCGCATAACGGCTATGAAGCCTTGTGGGAGCGAGCCTGCTCGCGATGACGTCAGCACAGTCGACATCCCTGTTAGCTGACACACCGCTATCGCGAGCAGGCCCGCTTCTACAAAGGGCCGCCTTTCAAATCAGGCATCCAGCTCGGCCCAACGCTCCACCAGCGCATCCAGTTCAGCCTGCAACTGCTCCAGATGCGCGATCACCTTGGCGGTTTCCGCCGCCGGCCGCTGGTAGAAACCGGCATCGGCCATCTCGGCCTGCACCGCGGCGATCTGTGCTTCCTTGGTATCGATATCGCCCGGCAATGCTTCCAGCTCGCGTTGTAGCTTGTAGCTGAGCTTCTTCTTGGCTGGCGCCGGGGCTGCGGCGGCTACCGGAGCAGGCTCGGCCTTGACCACCGCCGAATTCAAGTCGGCCTTGCCGGACTTGCTCTCGGTCACACCCAGAAGGCGCGGCGAGCCGCCCTGGCGCAGCCAGTCCTGATACCCGCCGACGTATTCGCGAACCCGACCTTCACCTTCGAACACCAGGGTGCTGGTGACCACGTTGTCGAGGAATGCCCGGTCGTGGCTGACCATCAGCACGGTGCCGTTGAAGGTCAGCAGCACCTCTTCCAGCAATTCGAGGGTTTCCACGTCCAGGTCGTTGGTCGGTTCGTCGAGCACCAGCAGGTTGGCCGGCTTGCTGAACAGTTTCGCCAGCAGCAGACGGGCGCGCTCACCACCGGACAACGCCTTGACCGGGGTACGGGCACGCTGGGGGCTGAACAGGAAGTCGCCGAGGTAGCTCAATACATGGCGGCTCTGGCCGTCGATATCGATGAAGTCGCGGCCTTCGGCCACGTTGTCGATCACGGTCTTTTCCAGGTCCAGTTGATGACGCAACTGGTCGAAGTAGGCGACGTCGATCTTGGTCCCCTCTTCCACCTTGCCGCTGGACGGCACCAGGCCGCCGAGCATCAGCTTGAGCAAGGTGGTCTTGCCGGTACCATTGGCGCCCAGCAGGCCGATGCGGTCGCCGCGTTGCAGGACCATGGAGAAATCCTTGACCAGGAACGGCCCGCCGGGATGGGCGAAGCTGACGTTTTCCAGGACCATCACCTGCTTGCCGGATTTTTCAGCCGTTTCCAGCTGGATATTGGCCTTCCCGGTGCGCTCGCGACGCTCGCTGCGCTCGACACGCAGGGCCTTGAGGGCGCGCACACGACCTTCGTTACGGGTACGACGGGCCTTGATGCCCTGGCGGATCCAGACTTCTTCCTGGGCCAGCCGCTTGTCGAACAGCGCGTTGGCGGTTTCTTCCGCCGCCAGGACCGCTTCCTTGTGCACCAGGAAACTGGCGTAGTCACCGTTCCAGTCGATCAGGCCGCCCCGGTCCAGTTCAAGAATGCGGGTCGCCAGGTTCTGCAGGAAAGAACGGTCGTGGGTGATGAACAGTACCGCCCCCTGGAAATCCTTCAAGGCTTCTTCAAGCCAGGCGATGGCGCCGATGTCCAGGTGGTTGGTCGGTTCGTCGAGCAGCAGCAGGTCCGGCTCGGACACCAGGGCCTGGGCCAGCAGGACACGGCGACGCCAGCCACCGGACAGCTCGGCGAGGGTCTTGTCGGCCGGCAGTTGCAGGCGGCTCAGGGTGCTGTCGACCAATTGCTGCAGACGCCAGCCATCGCGGGCTTCGAGGTCGTGCTGCACATGCATCAGTTTTTCCAGGTCGGCATCGGTGACGATGTTCTGGCTCAGGTGGTGATATTCGGCCAGCAGCGCGCCGACACCGTCCAGGCCCTCGGCAACCACATCGAACACCGTCCGCTCGTCGGCCAGCGGCAGTTCCTGGGGCAACTCACCGATCTTCAGGCCGGGGGCACGCCAGACCGAGCCGTCGTCAGGCTTCTGATCGCCCTTGACCAGCTTCATCATGCTGGACTTGCCGGTGCCGTTGCGGCCGATGATGCACACCCGCTCACCACGGGCGATCTGCCAGGACACCTTGTCCAACAACGGCATCGCGCCGAAAGCAAGGGACACATCGCTGAATTTGAGCAGGGTCATGAGCTTCTCCAAAAACCGGGCGCGCATTCTACCTGAGATGAGACTTCAGGGGTCCGCCATTTTCGTCGTTGAATCACTCTGCATAACAAATGTTGCGAACTTGCACCGACGGCCCCGCAAAGCTTTCGCCGGCTGCTGGCAAAAGGCTAAGCTACAGGCAGTTACCCTGGGTTACCCCTTGGGCTTTTCATGTTTTTTTTCTGCCCGGATGTCTCATGCGCAGTCGCCTTATTACTGTTCTGTCTTGTTTTTTCGTGTGTGCCACTGCCGTTCAAACCGCTCAAGCGGTGGATATTTCCACCCAGCGCCAGTATTACGATGAAGCCAAGCGAGCCTTGGCCAAGGGTGATTCCGGCCCCTATTTCCGTTATAGCCAGGCCCTGCGCGATTATCCGCTGGAACCGTACCTGGCCTACGACGAACTGACCGCTCGCCTCAAAAGCGCGAGCAATGCCGAAATCGAGAAATTCCTCGCCGAACACGGTGACCTGCCCCAGGCCAACTGGATGAAACTGCGCTGGTTGCGCTGGCTGGCCGAACGCGGCGACTGGGCGACCTTCGTCAAATACTACGACCCCAAGCTCAACTTCACCGAGCTGGACTGCCTCAATGCCCAGTACCAGCTCAGCCACGGCCTCAAGGCCGAGGGCTACGCCAACACCGAAAAGCTCTGGCTCACCGGTAAATCCCAACCACAGGCCTGCGATGCGCTGTTCGGCCTCTGGGCCTCCCAAGGCCAGCTGACCGAGCAGAAACGCTGGGAGCGCGCCAAACTGGCGGCCCAGGCCCGAAATTATCCACTGGCCAATAGCCTGGTCAGCGGCCTGGTCACCCTCGCCCCTCGTGGCAAATTGCTGGTGGACGTGGCGCAGAAACCCGAACTGCTCAACCAGCCCTCGCGCTTCATCCCGGCCGATGAGCCGATGTCCGATATCGTCAGCCTCGGCCTGCGTCGCCTCGCCCGCCAGGATCCGGATAAAGCCATGGCACTGCTGGACGGCTACGCCAGCACCATGCATTTTTCTCGCGACGAAAAAGTTGCCATCGCCCGGGAGATCGGCCTGACCCTGGCCAAGCGCTTCGACAGTCGCGCCCTCGATATGATGACGCAGTATGACCCGGAGCTGCGGGACGACACCGTTTCGGAATGGCGCCTGCGCCTGCTGCTGCGCCTGGGTCGCTGGGACGACGCCTATCAGTTGACCCGTCGTCTGCCCGAGTCGCTGGCCAGCACCAACCGCTGGCGCTACTGGCAGGCCCGCAGCCTGGAACTGGCTCAACCGCAAAACCCCGAAGCCTTGACGCTTTACAAGCACCTGGCTCGCGAGCGGGATTTTTATGGCTTCCTGGCTGCCGACCGCTCCCAATCGCCCTACTCGCTCGCCAACAAGCCCCTGGTGCTGAGCCAGGCCCTGATCAACAAAGTGCGCAATACGCCGGGTGTCCGCCGAGCCCTGGAATTCCATGCCCGCGGGCAGATCGTCGATGGGCGCCGTGAGTGGTATCACGTCAGCCGGCATTTCAGCCGGGACGAGATGGTCGCCCAGGCGAAGCTGGCCTACGACCTGAAATGGTATTTCCCGGCCATCCGCACCATCAGCCAGGCCAAGTACTGGGACGACCTGGACATCCGCTTCCCGATGGCGCACCGCGATACCCTGGTGCGCGAAGCCAAGGTCCGTGGCCTGCACTCGAGCTGGGTGTTCGCCATCACCCGCCAGGAAAGCGCCTTCATGGATGATGCGCGCTCCGGCGTGGGTGCCGCCGGCCTGATGCAACTGATGCCCGGCACCGCCAAGGAAACCGCACGCAAATTCAGCATCCCGCTGGCTTCGCCCCAGCAGGTGCTGGATCCGGACAAGAACATCGAGCTCGGCGCAGCGTACCTGAGTCAGGTCCACAGCCAGTTCAACGGCAACCGCGTCCTGGCCTCGGCCGCCTACAACGCCGGCCCCGGCCGTGTACGGCAGTGGCTGCGCGGCGCCGACCACCTGAGCTTCGACGTCTGGGTCGAAAGCATCCCCTTCGACGAAACCCGCCAATACGTGCAGAACGTCTTGTCGTACTCGGTGATCTACGGCCAGAAACTCAACTCACCACAACCGCTGGTGGACTGGCATGAGCGGTATTTTGACGATCAGTGAGCTGAAGCGTCCCCTATTCGGATAATGCCATCCTGTGGGATCGAGCCTGCTCGCTCCCACATTGGAGGGGTATGTGCCAGCAAGTCTCAGCCAAGCTGTGCCAAGGCCTGCTTGCCTGGCAGAGTAAGGCGATACCGTTGCGTCGGACTGCTGGGCGACTCTGGATCGGTCATTTCGATCAAGCCCGCCGTCAATGCCGGCTTGAGGTAGTTACCCCGAAAGGTAGCCTTGTGTACCAATCCCAACTTCCCCATCAGCTCACTGATTTTCAGTGGAGGCCCGCTGCCCAGTATTTGAAGCAGCCTGGCTACTGGGTCGGTTACCAGGTCGGTTACTAGGTCGGTGGTCGGCTCATTACGAATCGCCTCCCCAAGTGCGATGTTCAGCGACTGCAGCATGAACTCCACGAAAGGCGTTGCCTCGGCAAGCCGGTCGGCGGCCGATAATGCAGCGTAGTAAGCGTCCTGTTGAGCGCGAATGACTGCCTCAACCGGCAAATAAGCCATAATCGGCCTCCACCGGCTGAGAATCAGGGTTTGCCAGAGACGCCCCATTCTCCCGTTGCCGTCAGCGAACGGGTGAATGAACTCGAATTCATAGTGAAAAACGCAGCTGATCACCAGCGGATGCCAATCGCATGACCCGACCCACGCCAGCAGATCATCGATCAGATGCCCCACACGGCTGGGGGGCGGAGCCATATGCACCAATTGGTCGCCCCGATAGATGCCTACTCCAGCACGGCGAAACTGCCCTGCATCGTCAATCAAGCCCTGCATCAGTAGCTCATGTGCTCGAAGCAGGTCGGTCCGACTGTCAGGCCCCCAATCAGGCATGGCCTCGTAAGCGGCAAAGGCATTGCGCACTTCCTGGATCTCACGGGGCAACCCCAACACCCGCTGTCCGGCCAGAACCGCAGTGACCTGCTCGACACTCAAGGTATTGTTTTCAATCGCCAACGAGGCGTGAATCGTGCGGATCCGGTTTCCACGGCGCAATTGCGGAGTCTGTTGATGATCATTGACAGCCGAAAGCTGACCGATCTGCTCGCTGATGTCAGCAATCAACCCCAGCATCCGGGTCGTCAATGTCAACGGTGGCGCGTGACGACTCATACCCTTATCCAAGCCAGATAAACAGTACGACATGATGCCCCACATGGGCGCCAACAGCACTCATTGAGCCACCTCGCCTTGCTGGTTGAACTGCAACGCCGCCAACCGCGCATACAGCTCATTGCTGGCAACCAGCTCCTGATGCGTGCCTACCGCCACCACCCGGCCCTGATCCATCACCGCGATCCGGTCAGCGTTCTTCACCGTGGCCAGGCGATGGGCGATGACCAGGGTGGTGCGGTTTTTCATCAGGTTGGGCAGGGCTTGCTGGATCAGGTGTTCGCTTTGCGCATCGAGGGCGCTGGTGGCTTCGTCCAACAGCAGGATCGGCGCGTCCACCAACAGCGCCCGGGCGATGGCCAGGCGTTGGCGCTGGCCGCCGGACAACCCCAGGCCACCGTCGCCCAGGTGGGTCTGGTAACCATCGGGCATTTTTTCGATGAAGTCGTGGGCATGGGCAATCCGGGCCGCCTCGCGCACCTGCTCGGCAGTGGCGTCGGGATTGCCGTAGCGGATGTTTTCTTCCACGGTGCCGAAGAACAGCGCCGGGTTTTGCGAAACCAGGGCGAAATGACGGCGCAGGTCCAGCGGATCGAGTCGGGTCAGCGGCACCTCATCAATGAGAATCCGGCCTTGTGCCGGATCGTAGAAACGCAGCAACAAGTCATACACCGTCGATTTGCCCGCGCCTGACGGTCCGACGAGGGCGAGGGTTTCGCCAGCATTGACCGTCAGGTCCAGGCCGTCGACCGCATAGCTTTCCGGTCGGGATGGATAGGAGAACCGCACACTTTCAAGACGCAGGTCGCCCCGGACCCGCTTCGGCAACGTCACCAGGTCCGAAGACGGTGGCTGGATGATGTTCTGCGAACGCAGCAACTCGGCGATACGTTCGGCCGCGCCGGCGGCCCGTTGCAGTTCGCCGATCACCTCGCTCAGCGTACCGAAGGCGCTGCCGACAATCAGACTGTAGAACACGAATGCCGCCAGCTCACCGCCGGAAATCCGCCCGGCGATCACGTCCATGCCGCCCACCCAGAGCATTACGCCCACCGCTCCCAGCACCAGCACGATCACCAGGGTGATCAGCCAGGCGCGCTGGGCGATGCGTTTGCGGGCGGTTTCGAAAGCCTGCTCCACCGTGACGGCAAAACGTCGCTCATCCTGGACCTGATGATTGTAGGCTTGCACGGTCTTGATCTGGCCCAGGGTTTCCGAAACGTAGCTGCCGACATCGGCGATACGGTCCTGGCTCTGTCGGGACAGGCTGCGCACCCGACGACCGAATACCAGGATCGGCGCCAACACCAGCGGCAGCGCAATCACCACGATGCTGGTGAGCTTGGGGTTGGTGATGAACAACAGCACGATGCCACCGATGACCATCAGGGCATTGCGCAGAAACAGCGACAAGGACGAACCGATCACCGATTGCAGCAACGTGGTATCGGCGGTCAGGCGCGACTGGATCTCCGAGCTGCGGTTGTTTTCATAAAACCCCGGGTGCAAGTACACCAGATGGTTGAAAACCTGTCGCCGGATGTCGGCCACCACGCGCTCGCCAATCCACGACACCAGGTAGAACCGGGAGAAGGTCCCGATTGCCAGGCCTATCACCAGCACCATGAACAAGCCGATGGACTGGTTCAGCAACTGAGGAGAACGGGTCATGAAACCCTGGTCCACCAGCAACCGGATGCCCTGCCCCATGGACAAGGTGATACCCGCCGTGACGATGAGCGCCAACAACGCGCCGACGACCTGCTTGCGGTAAGGGGCGATAAAACCACTGGCCAGGCCTATGGCACGGCGATGTTGGGAAGAAAGCATCAATAGCGTCCGATAATGCAACAGGGGAAGGGTCGGTCAACGGCACCGAAGCGCAGCGTAGCGGAACCTTATTGAATCAGAATGAGTCAGGTTAAATATAAACGCGATGACCACCCACTAGAGGGTATCGGTCTAAAGTCTGACTGGAAACGTACAAGTATTTCTGTTTGAGTAGAGCTGTCGTCATGACCGACAAGGAGTGTCATTTCTCAGTCACCTGACGACAGTACAGTAGACATTAAAACCTGATGAGGAGACAGGCCATGTCCTTGCAACACAGCAGCGACGACAAGATTCAAGTGATCCGCACGCAACCGGACCAGTCCCTGGGCTGCTCGTTCATCGACGCCCAAGGGCGCGAAGTACCGATCACCGAAGAGATGATCCAGAAAGCCTGCAGTGAACTTGAACAACGACTGGTCAAGCCTGCCGAACAAAAGTGATACAGCCCGTCTTCGATTGAACCCGACCCTGTGTCGGGTTTTTTGTGCCCATGGACTGTGCAAACCCTGTGGCGAGGGTTAAAGGGGGGTGGCACCCAGCGCATTCACGATCCGCTGCAACGCCGGTGATTGCCCTTCAATGCGCACCTTCAAACTGTCGATCTCCCGGCGCGGCGGGTAATGTTTGCGCAGGGCATCGAAGGCACTGCGTTGCTCGCTGACCGTTCCCACCAGGCTACGGCGAAAGTCCGCATCGTCACGACGCGGGTCGTATACGCCACGGCACAGCGCGGCCAGCGCCCAGGCCGGGTCGGTGGCCGCGTCCAGGGTGATACCGCCCAGCCAGGGACGGGGCAGCAGATCGCCGAGACTGACTGCAACCGGTGTCTCCAGGAACGCGCACAAGGCTTCATAGATCTGCGCCGTGCCGCGCTGGCGACCATCGAGGCTGTAGCCGGCAATGTGTGGCGTGGCGATCACGCACAGGTCGGCCAGGTCCACGTCCACCGTGGGCTCCTGCTCCCAGACATCCAGCACCGCTTGCAGGTCTTCGCGCGCCAACAACACATTGCGCAACGCAGTGTTATCGATCACCGGCCCGCGGGCCGCATTGATCAGCCAGGTGCCGGGCTTGAGGCGATTGAGGCGTTGCTCGTCGAACAGATGCCAGGTCGGTTGCTCGCCGTCGCGCGTCAGGGGGGTATGCAGGCTGATCACATCGCACTGCTCGATGATCTGTTCCAGGCTCACATAGTCGCCGCCCTCGTTCGCCTGGCGGGGTGGATCGCATACCTTCACGTCCCAGCCCAGGCCTTTGAGCACATCGATCAAGCGTCCGCCCACCTGGCCCGCGCCGACCACGCCGAAGGTACGCTGCCGCAGATCCGCGCCTTCGATTTCAGCCAGGGTCATCAGGCTGCCCAGCACATAGTCCACCACGCCACGGGCATTGCAGCCCGGCGCACTGGCCCAGCGGATACCGACCTCGGCGAAGTAATCTAGGTCCAGGTGATCGGTGCCTATGGTGCAAGTGCCGACAAAACGCACGTTGCTGCCTTCCAGCAACTCACGATTGACCCGGCTGACGGAGCGCACCAGCAACACATCGGCCTGCGCGACGATATCCCGGTCAATGCTGCGCCCCGGTACCCGGCGGATCTCACCGAAGCCCTTGAAAAAGGCATCGAGCAGGGGAATGTTTTCGTCGGCGACGATCAGCATGGCAAAGCTCCTTTGGCGGGGTGGGCAGTGTAGGCGTTCCGGTGTGTCTGCGCATTAGTGGAAGTGAATGATGGTGAGCTGGCAGTCGCGGCTTTCTGTGGGAGCAGGGCTTGTCCCAATGTCGGTCAGTTAAGCCATGGGAGCAAAGCTTGCTCGCGATAGCGGTAAGTCAGCCAGCAATAATGTTGGCCGGCCTGCGGCTATCGCGAGCAAGCTTTGCTCCCACGGGTTTTGCGCCGTTCGATCCTTAACCGACCGGCATCAGGATAAGCTTCGCTCCCACAGGTTTCGCCCCCGGGGACCGTTTACAAATCCCCAACACAGCTTTTTTCCTGACCATTGCGTCAACGCGTAGAATCCGCCGCCTTGCGCTTAATTTTTCGGACGCTTCGCCTGTGAATCCCGTGATCGACACCCCTACCCTTCTCTCCCGCCCGGCCCGGATTCGTCTGGAGGTCAGGACGCTGCTGGCCCTGGCGCTGCCAATCATGGTGGCGCAACTGGCGACCACCGCCATGGGCTTCGTCGATGCGGTGATGGCCGGTCGTGTCGGCCCACGGGACCTGGCGGCGGTAGCACTGGGCAACTCGATCTGGGTGCCGGTGTTTCTGTTGATGACCGGCACGTTGCTGGCGACTACGCCGAAAGTCGCCCAGCGCTTCGGTGCTGGAACCTTCGACGAAATCGGCCCGCTGGTGCGCCAGGCCCTGTGGCTGGCGCTAGTGGTCGGGTTGATGGCAACGCTGGCGCTGTTCAGTGCCGAGCCGATCCTGCACACCATGAAGGTGGACCCGGAGCTGATCGGCCCTTGCATGGAGTACCTGCGAGGGATCGGCACCGGCCTGCCGGCCGTGGCGCTGTACCATGTACTGCGCTGCTTCAGCGACGGCCTGGGCCGCACGCGACCGGCGATGGTATTGGGGTTGTGCGGATTGGCGCTGAACATTCCGCTCAACTACATCTTCATCTACGGACACCTGGGCGTGCCGGCCATGGGCGGCGTCGGTTGCGGCTGGGCGACGGCTATCGTCATGTGGGTGATGGCCCTGGGCATGGCCGGCTGGACACGCTGGGCGCCGGCCTATAGGTCGAGCCATTTATTCAGCCGTTTCGATTGGCCGCGCTGGGCCGTCATCCAGCGCCTGCTGGGGATCGGCCTGCCGATTGGCATCGCGGTGTTTGCCGAGTCGAGTATTTTTGCGGTGATTGCGCTGCTGATCGGCAGCCTCGGCGCCACGGTGGTGGCCGGGCATCAGATCGCGCTGAACTTCAGTTCGCTGGTGTTCATGATTCCCTACTCCCTGGCCATGGCCGTGACGGTAAGGGTCGGCCAGACACTGGGACGGGGCCAGCCTCGCGAGGCGCGTTTCGCCGCCGGCGTGGGCATGGGCGCGGCCCTGGTGTATGCCTGCCTGTCGGCGAGCCTGATGTTGGCGCTACGCGGCCCCATCGCCGCGATCTACACCGCCGACCCGGTGGTGATCGACGTCGCGTCGATGTTGATCGTTTACGCGGCGCTGTTCCAGTTTTCCGACGCGATCCAGGTCACCGCGGCGGGCGCGTTGCGCGGCTACCAGGACACGCGGGTAACCATGATCCTGACCCTGTTCGCCTACTGGGGCATCGGCTTGCCGGTGGGTTACGCCTTGGGGCTGACCGATTGGTTCGGCGCGGCCAGCGGCCCGAGCGGGTTGTGGCAAGGCCTGATCGTGGGCCTGAGCTGCGCGGCGCTGATGCTGTCGATCCGCCTGGCCCGCAGCGCGCGCAAACAGATCCGCATCAGCCGCTCGATGGGTTAAGCGAGCTTCTTGCGGATCCAGTAGCGGTACGTACCGTCCACCTCGTCCTGGGCCACCAGTTCGTGGTCGAGAAACACGCAGAACTTGGGGATGTCGCGGCGGGTCGAGGGGTCGGTGGCAATCACCTTCAATAGTCCGCCCGGCACCAGGTCGCGAATGTGCTGATGCAGCATCATCACCGGCTCAGGGCAGTTGAGGCCGGTGGCGTCCAGCGTGCCGTCGACCGGCGTATCGTTCATTTCACTCATGTTCTACTCCTGAAACTGGCCGGCATTGTCGCGCAATGTCGGGTTGGAACAAAGCCCGCATATTTCGGTTCTGTGGGCGCAAGGTTGTGGGAGCAAGGCTTGCCCGCGATGCGGGCGCCGCGATTCTGAAAGACCGCGTTGACTCATCGCGAGCAAGCTTTGCTCCCACCAGGCTTGGTTCCCACAGGCTTCTTGCTGTCCAGCCGCCGCAAATGGCACGTCACCTCTTCGCGGTCGTGGTACAGCTGCTTGCACCCGATCTGCACCTTGATCCCCCGGGCCTTGAAGCCCTCGGCAATGCGTTCGAGCAGGCGTTTCACTTCGGCATAGCGCTGCTTCATCGGCAGCTTGAGGTTGACCACTGCCTCGCGACAATGGCCCTCGCCGATCCACTCTTCCAGCATCGCCGCATTGCGTGCCGGCTTCTCGACGATGTCGCAGACCATCCAGTCAACCGGCTGCTTGGGTTTGAAGGTAAAGCCATCCGCCATCAGGTGTTGCACCAGGCCCGTGTCCATCAGGCTTTCGGCCATCGGGCCGTTGTCGATGGCGGTCACCAGCATCCCGCGATTGACCAGTTGCCAGGTCCAACCGCCCGGCGCGGCCCCCAGATCCACACCGGTCATGTCACTGTGCAGGCGCTCGTCCCACTGGTCCCGCGGAATGAAGTGGTGCCAGGCTTCTTCGAGCTTGAGGGTCGAGCGGCTCGGTGCTTCCCGAGGGAACTTCAGGCGCGGTATGCCCATTGGCCACATCGCCGAGTTGTCCGCCTCCGCCAGCCCCAGGAACACTTCACGGCCACTTTTGAACGTCAGCAGCAGGCGCGGCTTGTGCGGATCGTCCACCAGTTTGCCGGCACCGGACAGCGCCTTGCGCAGCGGGCCTTCGAATTTCTTGCAGAAGTTCGACAGTTCCTTGCCATCGTTGGTGTCGACCACCTCCAGCCACAGGCTGCCGCAAGCCGGAAACTGCGCCATGTGGGACAGGATGACACTGATACGGTCGGTTTCCGGCAGATCAATGAAGGTGCCACGGGCCCATTGGCGCGGAAAAATCAGGCCGGCGAAACGCTGGCCGCGCATCAGCCGCTCGGCGCCGTCCTCTTCGGTGCAGACGAATTCAGCGCAGGCACTGGCCGGCTTGGCCTTGGCATAACCGGCCACGTTGAGCCTGGCGGCGTGTTCGGCGATCTCGGAACAGACCTCGCCCTCGAAGCCCGGCCGGCAGTGCATGAAAAGCGTGTTCATTGAAACTCCGTAGCAAAGCCTGTCACGAAAATCGGCGCATGATAGCGGACTTCGGAACCCCGAACCTGCCCATAGAGTCCAGTGATTAGTCATACGCTCGAAACAGGGCTAGGTTAAAGGCTCTGTCCGTCCCGTCAGTCCGTAACCGTGCGGACTCAAAGGAGTGATTTCAATGCCATCCCTCGATAGCCTGAAAACCCTTAAAACACTGCAGGTCGACGCCAAGGCCTACCACTATTTCAGCCTGCCGGACGCCGCCCGCAGCCTGGGTGACCTGGACAAGCTGCCCATGTCGCTGAAAGTGCTGCTGGAAAACCTGCTGCGCTGGGAAGATGAAAAGACCGTCACCGGCGCCGACCTCAAGGCGCTGGCCGGGTGGTTGAAAGAACGCCGTTCCGACCGCGAGATTCAATACCGCCCGGCACGGGTGTTGATGCAAGACTTCACCGGTGTCCCGGCCGTGGTCGACCTGGCCGCCATGCGCGCCGCCGTGGAGAAGGCCGGCGGCGATCCCCAGCGGATCAACCCGCTGTCGCCGGTGGACCTGGTGATCGACCACTCGGTGATGGTGGACAAGTTCGCCAGCCGCCAGGCGTTCGAGCAGAACGTCGACATCGAGATGCAGCGCAACGGCGAACGCTACGCCTTCCTGCGCTGGGGCCAGAGCGCCTTCGCCAACTTCAGCGTGGTGCCACCGGGCACCGGGATCTGCCATCAGGTCAACCTCGAATACCTGGGGCGCACCGTCTGGACCAAGGAGGAAGACGGCCGCACCTATGCCTTCCCGGATACGTTGGTGGGCACCGATTCCCACACCACCATGATCAATGGCCTCGGTGTACTGGGCTGGGGTGTCGGTGGGATCGAGGCCGAAGCGGCCATGCTGGGCCAGCCAGTGTCGATGCTGATTCCCGAGGTCATCGGCTTCAAGCTCACCGGCAAGCTGCGCGAAGGCATCACCGCCACCGACCTGGTCCTCACCGTCACACAGATGCTGCGCAAGAAAGGCGTGGTGGGCAAATTCGTCGAGTTCTATGGCGATGGCCTCGCCGACCTGCCCCTGGCCGACCGCGCCACCATCGCCAACATGGCCCCGGAGTATGGCGCCACGTGCGGTTTCTTCCCGGTGGACGACGTCACCCTGGATTACCTGCGCTTGTCCGGACGCCCGGCGGAAACGGTGAAACTGGTAGAGGCCTATTGCAAAGCTCAGGGCTTGTGGCGCTTGCCTGGCAAGGAACCGGTGTTCACCGACACCCTGGAGTTGGATATGGGCAGCGTCGAAGCCAGCCTGGCCGGGCCGAAACGCCCACAGGACCGGGTTTCACTGCCCAATGTCGGCCAGGCGTTCAGCGATTTCCTGGGGCTGCAGGTCAAACCCACCAGCAAGGAAGAAGGTCGCCTGGAAAGCGAAGGCGGCGGTGGCGTCGCGGTGGGCAATGCCGATCAGGTGGGTGAGGCCGAGTACGAGTTCGAAGGCCACACCCATCGCCTGAAAAACGGTGCAGTGGTGATCGCGGCCATTACTTCCTGCACCAACACCTCCAACCCCAGCGTGATGATGGCCGCCGGGCTGCTGGCGAAAAAAGCCGTGGAAAAAGGCCTGACCCGCAAGCCCTGGGTCAAGAGTTCCCTGGCTCCGGGTTCCAAAGTGGTCACCGATTACTATCAGGCCGCCGGCCTGACCGAGTACCTGGATCAACTGGGCTTTGCCCTGGTGGGCTACGGCTGCACCACCTGTATCGGCAACTCCGGGCCCTTGCCGGACCCGATCGAAAAAGCCATCCAGAAAGCCGACCTGACCGTGGCTTCGGTACTGTCGGGCAACCGTAACTTCGAAGGCCGCGTGCATCCGCTGGTCAAGACCAACTGGCTGGCCTCGCCGCCGCTGGTGGTGGCCTACGCCCTGGCCGGCACGGTGCGTATCGATATCAGCAGCGAACCGCTGGGTAATGACCGCGACGGCAACCCGGTATACCTGCGGGACATCTGGCCCAGCAGCAAGGAAGTCGCCGACGCCGTGGCTCAGGTGGACACCGGCATGTTCCACAAGGAGTACGCCGCCGTGTTTGCCGGCGACGAGCAATGGCAGGCCATCGAGGTGCCGCAAGCGGCGACTTACGTCTGGCAGGCGGACTCGACCTATATCCAGCACCCGCCCTTCTTCGACGGCATCGACGGGCCACCACCGGCCATTCGCAACATCGAAGGCGCTCGGGTACTGGCCCTGCTCGGCGATTCGGTCACCACCGACCACATCTCCCCGGCCGGCAATATCAAGGCCGACAGTCCGGCCGGGCGGTACCTGCGTGAACAAGGCGTGGAACCCCGGGACTTCAACTCCTACGGCTCAAGGCGCGGTAATCACCAAGTGATGATGCGTGGCACGTTCGCCAATATCCGGATCCGCAACGAAATGCTCGGCGGCGAGGAAGGCGGCAATACGATCTACATTCCCAGCGGCGAAAGAATGCCGATCTACGACGCCGCCATGCTGTATCAGGCCAAGGGCACGCCGCTGGTGGTGATCGCGGGGCAGGAATACGGCACCGGCTCCAGTCGGGACTGGGCGGCCAAGGGTACGAACCTGCTGGGGGTCAAGGCGGTGATCGCCGAAAGCTTCGAGCGCATCCACCGTTCCAACCTCGTGGGCATGGGCGTACTGCCTTTGCAGTTCAAGCTCGATCAGAATCGCAAGAGCCTGAACCTGACCGGCAAGGAAACCCTGGACATCCTTGGCCTGAACGACGTCGAGCTGACGCCGCGGATGAACCTGCCGCTGGTGATCACCCGCGAGGACGGTAGCCAGGAGCGGATCGAAGTGTTGTGTCGGATCGATACCCTGAATGAAGTGGAATACTTCAAGGCAGGCGGGATCCTGCACTACGTCCTGCGGCAATTGATTTCAGGTTAAACGCAATTCCTGTGGGAGCGGGCTTGCTCGCGAAGGCAGTCGTTCTGTTGTTGCTGCAATGACTGGACCAGCGCTTTCGCGAGCAAACCCGCTCCCACAGTCCTGCCCTTGGCTGAAAAGTATCAATCACCAGATCAATCGCCGCTTTTTGTATCGCTGCGCTTATACTCTCCCCCGCCGACGCCCAAGGATCTGGGTCAGCCGGCCGATTTTCCACGCCTACGCATGAATCTGCATGGATACAAATATGTGCTCTTTGCGCGACATGGCAACGTCGTAGACGCGGCGGCCACTTTCGCCCAAAGCTCCACAGCCTAAAAGGACGTTATATGCCTGCTTTACCCTGGCCCTACCTGGCCCTCCTGTCTGTGGGCTACTGCCTTGCCGTGGCCTACGGAAAACTGGCCTGGACCGCCGCCATTTCAATCGCACTGTTGCTACTGGCCGGCTATGCGGTTCGCCAGCGGCAAATACCGATCGGCCGCTTTCTCGGTCACGCTGTTTTCCTCGTCCTGGCCCTGGCACTGGCCCTGCACTGGATGCCGGGTTTTTTCAACGGACGAGCGATCCCGCCCCATCGCCTGACCGATGACGCCGCACCGTTTGCCATGTACTTGAATCAAGACAAGCCGCTGATCGGTTTCTGGCTGTTGCTGGCGTGCCCATGGATCGTCGGCCGGCGCACGCTTGGCCTGTCGATCCTGGCCACGGCCCTGGGTCTGACACTGAGCGCGATATTGGCCTTGGGTGGGGCAATCGTGCTGGGCATGATCCACTGGGCACCGAAGTGGCCGGACCATGCATGGATCTGGGTCGCCAACAACCTGTTACTGGTGACGGTGGTAGAAGAAGCGCTGTTTCGTGGCTACATTCAAGGCAGCCTGAGCCGGCGCTTCAGTCATCTGGCCCATGGCGACAACCTGGCATTGCTCCTGGCCTCGCTGCTGTTCGGCCTGGTACATGCCGGCGCGGGTTGGCACTGGGTGCTGCTGTCGGGCCTCGCGGGGGTCGGCTACGGTCTCGCCTATCGCTTTGGCGGCCTGGGCGCGGCAATTGCCACCCACTTCGGCCTCAATCTGCTTCATTTCGCCCTGTTTACCTACCCGATGCTGGCGTGATACCGACGGGGAAAATAACTTCAATAAAAACCTGACGTTGCCGACAACCTGTAAAGCCTTGCGGATTATCACGACCATGCGTAACAACCAACCCATCACACAACGCGAAAGGACCTTTCCGGCCCAGCAACGATTGATCTCCACCACCAATGCCAAGGGCGTGATCACCTACTGCAACGACGCGTTCGTTGAAATCAGCGGGTTTTCCAAGGAAGAACTGATTGGTTCGCCCCACAACCTGGTGCGCCACCCCGACGTCCCGTCGGCCGTGTTCGCCCATATGTGGAACACCCTGAAACAAGGCTTGCCATGGATGGGCATCGTCAAGAATCGCTGCAAAAGCGGCGATCACTATTGGGTCAACGCCTACGTCACTCCGGTGTTCGAAGGCAACCAGGTGGTCGGCTACGAGTCGGTCCGGGTCAAGCCCAGCGCAGAGCAGATCGCCCGCGCCGAAGCCCTCTACCTGCGCATCAACCAGGGCAAGTCGGCGGTTCCCGGCAGCGACAAATGGGTGCCTATGCTCCAGGACTGGCTGCCGTTCATCCTGGTCAGCCAGTTGAGCTTCGTCGTGGGCGCCTTCCTCAATTCCTCCTGGGGATTTGCCCTGGCCGCCCTGCTGTCGGTGCCCCTCGGGCTGATGGGCCTGCAATGGCAGCAACGCGGGATCAAGCGCCTGCTGCGCCTGGCCGAACAAACCACGTCCGATCCGCTGATCGCCCGGATGTACACCGACAGCCGTGGCGTCCAGGCACGCCTGGAAATGTCGATCCTCAGCCAGGAAGCTCGCCTGAAAACCTGCCTGACCCGCCTGCAGGACACCGCCGAGCACCTCAATGAGCAGGCGCGACAGTCCAACACCCTGGCCCACAACAGTTCCAGCGGCCTGGAACGCCAGCGCGTGGAAACCGAACAGGTGGCCACCGCGGTCAACCAGATGGCCGCCACCACCCAGGAAGTCGCCAGCCACGTGCAACGCACCGCCGACGCCACCCAGGAAGCCAACCGCCTGACCGGTCGCGGACGCGACATCGCCGGGGAAACCCGCGAGGCCATCGAACGCTTGTCCGTGGTGGTGGGCGAAACCGGCCAGACCGTGACCCAACTGGCCAAGGACAGCGACGAGATCGGCGGCGTGGTGGACGTGATCAAAGGCATCGCCGACCAGACCAACCTGCTGGCCCTCAATGCCGCCATCGAGGCGGCCCGTGCCGGCGAAATGGGCCGCGGCTTTGCCGTGGTGGCCGATGAAGTCCGGCAACTGGCGCAACGCACCAGCGAATCCACCGGGCAGATCCACGCCTTGATCGCCAAGCTCCAGCAAACCGCCACCAATGCCGTGCAGACCATGGACGCCGGCCATCGCCAGGCCGAAGAAGGCGTGGCGCGGGTGATGGAAGCGGACGCAGCGCTGGTGGGCATCAGCGAAGCGGTGGCCAACATCACCGACATGACCACCCAGATCGCTGCCGCCACAGAGGAACAGAGCTCGGTGGCCGAGGAGATCAGCCGCAACATCAGCAACATCTCGGAACTGGCCGACCAGACCTCGGGACAGGCCCACAGCTCGGCGCTACTGAGCGAAGAACTGACCCGCACGGCCAATACCCAGTATTCGTTGGTGGAGCGGTTCAACCGCTGACTGTTGGTTTTGTTCTGTCAGACCGCCATCGCGAGCAGGCTCGCTCCCACACTTGGAATGCAATTCCCTGTGGGAGCGAGCCTGCTCGCGATGAGGCCCGCCCAACCACCTCACACCCGAAGCAGAAACCCCGCCACCCCCAGCGCCGCAGCCTCCAAGTGCTGCTCATGACTGAATCCCGAAGCCTTCAGAGGCTTCAAATCATGATCCCCCGCCACCAACCACAGCACCTCAATACTCGGCGATAAGGTGTAGCCCTTCACCGCCTCACGACTGCCCAGCGCATCGCGTTCACCCTGGACGATCAACGCCGGGGTCTTCAACCCGGCCAAATGCTCGACCCGGGGTTTCTCCGGCTTACCTGCCGCATAAAAGGGATAGCCCAGGCACACCAGGGCGTCCGCTTGCAGTTCGTCGGCCAACAGGCTGGCCATCCGCCCGCCCATGGACTTGCCACCGATGGCCAGCCGTCCAGCGACATAAGGCCGCACCGTGGCGTACACCTCACGCCAGCATTCCAGCAGCCTGGGGGCGGGATTGGGTGGTCGTTTGCCGCCGTCAAGGCGTCGTTGGGCCATGTAGGGAAATTCGAAGCGCAACACGTTGACTCCATGGGCAGCAAGGCGTGCGGCCATTTCGTTCATGAAGCCGCTGTCCATCGGCGCACCGGCACCGTGGGCAAGGACCAGGGTGGGCGCCCCGGCAGCGGCGCCCGATTGCGCCGCCGTCCACAGCCAGCCGTGTTGTGCCACGCACCGCGCCCATTGATCCCCGTCAATACTGGCCTTGTGCTGTTTGTCCATGCTTGCCTCGCTTTCAGTCTGCCTATAACTCCAGGCGAAGAGGTCGCGCTGCCTTGCGCAGGGCGCTCTTCGGCTGAACCGTGGATGGGGAACCATGAACACTTCTATCAGTACCGCCTACAACTACAAGGTGGTCCGCCAATTCGCCATTATGACGGTGGTGTGGGGCATCGTCGGCATGGGGCTCGGGGTTTTTCTCGCCGCCCAATTGGTCTGGCCGCAGCTCAACTTCGATTTGCCCTGGACCAGCTTCGGTCGCCTGCGCCCGCTGCACACCAACGCGGTGATCTTCGCCTTCGGTGGCTGCGCCCTGTTCGCCAGTTCGTTCTATTCGGTACAGCGCACCTGCCAGACCCGGTTGTTTGCACCCAAGATCGCTGCGTTCTGCTTCTGGGGCTGGCAATTGGTGATCCTGCTGGCGGCCATCAGCCTGCCGCTGGGCTACACCAGCTCCAAGGAGTACGCCGAGCTGGAATGGCCGATCGACATCCTGATCACCATCGTCTGGGTCGCCTACGCCATCGTGTTCTTCGGCACCGTGGCCAAGCGCACCACCAAGCACATCTACGTGGGCAACTGGTTCTTCGGTGGGTTCATCCTGACCGTGGCGATCCTGCACATCGTCAATAACCTGGAACTGCCGGTGAGCTTCACCAAATCCTACTCGGTGTATGCCGGGGCCACTGACGCGATGGTGCAATGGTGGTACGGGCACAACGCCGTAGGCTTTTTCCTCACCGCAGGCTTTTTGGGGATGATGTACTACTTCGTGCCGAAACAGGCCGAGCGTCCCGTGTATTCCTATCGCTTGTCCATCGTCCACTTCTGGGCGCTGATCACCCTGTACATCTGGGCCGGTCCGCACCACCTGCACTACACCGCGCTGCCGGATTGGGCGCAGTCCCTGGGCATGGTGATGTCGCTGATCCTGCTGGCCCCCAGCTGGGGCGGCATGATCAACGGCATGATGACCCTCTCGGGCGCCTGGCATAAGTTGCGCAGCGACCCGATCCTGCGCTTCCTGGTGGTGTCCCTGGCGTTCTACGGCATGTCGACCTTCGAAGGTCCGATGATGGCGATCAAAACTGTCAACGCCCTCTCCCACTACACCGACTGGACCATCGGCCACGTCCACGCCGGCGCGCTCGGCTGGGTGGCGATGATTTCCATCGGCGCGCTGTATCACATGATCCCGAAAGTCTTCGGCCGGCCACAGATGCACAGTATCGGCCTGATCAACGCGCATTTCTGGCTCGCGACCATCGGCACCGTGCTGTACATCGCCTCGATGTGGGTCAACGGCATCGCCCAGGGCCTGATGTGGCGCGCGGTGAACGAGGACGGCACGCTCACCTACTCCTTCGTCGAAACCCTGGTGGCCAGCCACCCCGGCTTCATCGTGCGGCTGGTGGGCGGGGCGGTCTTCCTCAGCGGCATGCTGCTGATGGCCTACAACACCTGGCGCACCGTGCGGGCCTACCAGCCTGCCGAAGCCGCCGCTGCCGCGCAGATGGCTTGAGGAGTCCGCCATGAAACACGAAACAATCGAAAAAAACGTCGGCCTGCTGATGCTGCTGATGGTGCTGGCCGTGAGCATCGGCGGCCTGACCCAGATCGTGCCGCTGTTCTTCCAGGACGTGACCAACAAACCGGTGGATGGCATGAAGCCCTACACCGCCCTGCAACTGGAAGGCCGCGACATCTACATCCGCGAGGGTTGCGTCGGCTGCCATTCCCAGATGATCCGCCCGTTCCGCGCCGAGACCGAGCGCTACGGCCACTATTCGGTGGCCGGCGAAAGCGTCTGGGACCACCCGTTCCTGTGGGGCTCCAAGCGCACCGGGCCGGACCTGGCCCGGGTCGGCGCGCGCTACTCCGATGACTGGCACCGCGCGCACTTGTACAACCCGCGCAACGTCGTGCCCGAGTCGAAGATGCCTGCCTACCCGTGGCTGGTGACCCAGGCGGTGGACAGCAGCCACACCGAAACCAAGCTGCGCGCCATGCGCACCCTCGGCGTGCCCTACACCGATGACGACATCGCCGGCAGCGTAGCCTCACTCAAGGGCAAGACCGAAATGGACGCACTGGTGGCCTACCTGCAAGTGCTTGGCACTGCCATCAAGAGCAAGAGGTGAGCCCGATGTTTCTTGAAATGAGTACTGGAATGATTCGCGGCCTGGGCACGGTCGTGGTGTTCGTGGCCTTCATCGGCCTGCTCCTGTGGGCATTCAGCAGCAAGCGCGGCCCGGAGTTCGCCGAGGCGCGCCTGCTGCCGTTCGCCGATGAACCGCCCGCCGACATCCCCCATCCCCAAGCCCCTGCAACAAGGAGTACCCGGCCATGACCACCTTCTGGAGTACGTGGATCTGCGTACTGACCCTCGGCAGCCTGATCGGCCTGACCTGGCTGTTGATCGGTACCCGCAAGGGCGAGACCAAAGGCAGTGTCGACCAGACCATGGGCCACAGCTTCGACGGTATCGAGGAGTACGACAACCCGCTGCCGCAATGGTGGTTCCTGCTGTTCGCCGGCACCCTGGTGTTTTCCGTTGGTTACCTGGTCCTGTACCCGGGCCTGGGCAACTGGAAAGGCATCCTGCCCGGCTACGACAGTGGCTGGACCGGCGTCCATGAATGGGAAAAGGAAATGGCCAAGGCCGATGCCAGGTTCGGGCCGATCTTCGCCAAGTTCGCCGCGATGCCCGTGGAAGAAGTCGCCAAGGACCCGCAGGCCTTGAAAATGGGTGGCCGCCTGTTCGCCTCCAACTGCTCGGTTTGCCACGGCTCGGACGCCAAGGGTGCCTTCGGTTTCCCGAACCTGACCGACAACAACTGGCGCTGGGGCGGCGCGGCCGACACCATCAAGACCACCATCATGGGGGGACGCATGGCAGGGATGCCGGCGTGGGGTGAAGTGCTGGGGGACACCGGGGTCAAGAACGTCGCAGCGTATGTACGCCATGATTTGGCCGGCCTGCCGCTGCCAGCGGACAGCGGCGCCGACCTGGAAGCCGGCAAACAGGCGTTCAGCACCACCTGCGTCGCCTGCCACGGCGCCAACGGCCAAGGCACCGAAGCCATGGGCGCGCCGAACCTGACGCAACCGGCGGGCTTCATCTACGGCACCAGCCTGGCGCAGTTGCAACAGACCATTCGCCATGGCCGCCAGGGCCAGATGCCGGCGCAAAACGAACTGCTCGGCAATGACAAGGTGCAACTGCTCGCGGCTTACATCTACAGCCTGTCCCACCCTGCCGGTGCCGAGCGCCTGCAAGCCGAACGCAAAAGCGAATAAATCCTGCCCCCATGAACAGCCGCATCCATCGGATGCGGCGACTCCATGCCTGCGCGCGACGCATTGTCGCACCCTCCCAAGGTCTTTCTTTCGGTTCCTCGGAATCGGGTCTAAGCTTGCCTCTGCGTGTACTGGCGACTGCCGGTTTCAGGTCGACCCGACCCGATGTGTTCGACAATCGTTCGACAAAAACGCCGTAAAGACAGGCAGATACCGGCTGTGACGACAATGGTCCGGTGTCACCCGAACGCCGGCTTTGAACACACCCCGTTACAACCGACCTGACCCCCTCGCCTCTTTCCTTCGGCGCGACACTTTGTCGAGGGCCCATTTTGTCCTTACGCGGCGTATGGAAAGGCCGCAGAATCAGCTTTTGAAAGCATTGACCCAGGTCATGGCGCGTTGCAATGACCCCCCGCTTTCTCCATACTTGCGGCCGATTTTTATCCTAATAAAACACCCAAACCGTGGAACCTTAGAATGAGCACAGCAATCAGTCCGACTGCTTATAACTATAAGGTAGTCCGCCAGTTCGCCATCATGACGGTGGTCTGGGGGATCCTTGGCATGGGGCTCGGTGTCTTCATCGCCTCGCAACTGGTCTGGCCGGAGTTGAACTTCGATCTGCCATGGACGACCTTTGGACGCCTGCGCCCGCTGCACACCAACCTGGTGATCTTCGCCTTCGGTGGTTGTGCATTGTTTGCCACTTCCTACTACGTCGTGCAGCGAACCTGCCAGACGCGACTGATCTCCGACAGCCTCGCGGCCTTCACCTTCTGGGGTTGGCAAGCGGTCATCGTCGGCGCGATCGTGACCTTGCCCATGGGTTTGACCACCACCAAGGAATACGCGGAACTGGAATGGCCCCTGGCTATTCTGCTGGCCATCGTCTGGGTGACCTACGGCCTGGTGTTCTTCGGCACCATCGTCAAGCGCAAGACCAAGCACATCTACGTCGGTAACTGGTTCTACGGTGCCTTCATCGTCGTGACGGCCATGCTGCACATCGTCAACCACATGTCGCTGCCGGTCAGCCTGTTCAAATCGTACTCGGCCTACTCGGGCGCGACCGACGCGATGATCCAGTGGTGGTACGGCCACAACGCCGTGGGCTTCTTCCTGACCACCGGCTTCCTGGGGATGATGTACTACTTCGTGCCGAAACAGGCCGAGCGTCCGATCTACTCCTATCGCCTGTCCATCGTCCACTTCTGGGCGCTGATCACCCTGTACATCTGGGCCGGTCCGCACCACCTGCACTACACCGCGCTGCCGGACTGGGCGCAATCGCTGGGCATGGCCATGTCGATCATCCTGCTGGCGCCAAGCTGGGGCGGCATGATCAACGGCATGATGACCCTGTCGGGCGCCTGGCATAAGCTGCGCACCGACCCGATCCTGCGCTTCCTGGTGGTGTCCCTGGCGTTCTACGGCATGTCGACCTTCGAAGGTCCGATGATGGCCATCAAGACCGTCAACTCCCTCTCCCACTACACCGACTGGACCATCGGCCACGTGCACGCCGGCGCGCTCGGCTGGGTGGCGATGATTTCCATCGGCGCCGTCTACCACATGATCCCGAAACTGTTCGGTCGTGCGCAGATGCACAGCACCCCCCTGATCAACGCGCACTTCTGGCTCGCGACCATCGGTACCGTGCTCTATATCGCCTCGATGTGGGTCAACGGCATCACCCAGGGCCTGATGTGGCGCGCGATCAACGACGACGGCACCCTGACCTACTCGTTCGTCGAAGCGCTGCAAGCCAGCCATCCTGGCTACATCGTCCGTGCCCTGGGCGGCGCGTTCTTCGCCAGCGGCATGCTGTTCATGGCCTACAACGTGTACCGCACCGTTCGTGCTTCTGACCCGGCTGAAGCTGAAGCCGCCGCCAAGATCGCCGTAGTTGGAGCTCACTGATGAAGCACGAAGCAGTAGAGAAGAATATCGGCCTGCTGGCCTTCTTCATGGTCATCGCCGTGAGCATCGGCGGCCTGACCCAGATCGTTCCGCTGTTCTTCCAGGACGTGACCAACAAGCCGGTCGAAGGCATGAAGCCGCGTACCGCCCTTGAACTGGAAGGCCGCGACATCTACATCGCCAACGGCTGTGTCGGCTGCCACTCGCAGATGATCCGTCCGTTCCGCGCCGAGACCGAACGCTACGGCCACTACTCGGTCGCCGGTGAAAGCGTCTGGGACCACCCGTTCCTGTGGGGCTCCAAGCGTACCGGTCCGGACCTGGCCCGCGTTGGCGGTCGTTACTCCGATGACTGGCACCGTGCGCACTTGTACAACCCGCGCAACGTGGTGCCCGAGTCGAAAATGCCGGCCTACCCGTTCCTCGTGGAAAACAAGCTCGACGGCAAGGACACCGCGAAAAAAATGGAAGTCCTGCGCACCCTGGGCGTGCCTTACACCGACGAAGACATCGCCGGAGCCAAGGACGCTGTGAAGGGCAAGACCGAAATGGACGCGCTGGTGGCCTATCTGCAAGGCCTGGGCACCATCATCAAAAGCAAACGGTGATTCTTAATGGATATCGGGATGATTCGCGGCCTGGGCACCGTCGTCGTGATGGTGGCTTTTATCGGTCTGGCCCTGTGGGTGTTCAGCCCCAAGCGCAAGTCGGAGTTTGACGACGCGACCTTGCTGCCGTTCGCGGATGATCCCGAAGCCATCAAGCACGTCGAGCAAGCTTCTAGGAGTAACAAAGAATGACAACGTTCTGGAGTCTGTACGTCACAGTCCTCAGCCTGGGAACGATCTTCTCCCTGACCTGGCTGCTGCTGTCGACCCGCAAGGGCCAGCGCAGCGAGGCCACCGAAGAGACGGTTGGCCATTCCTTCGACGGGATCGAGGAATACGACAACCCGCTGCCGAAATGGTGGTTCATGCTGTTCGTGGGCACCATCGTGTTCGCCCTCGGTTATCTGGCGCTCTACCCGGGCCTGGGCAACTGGAAAGGCCTGCTGCCAGGTTATAACTACCTGGACACCGAAAAGCAGACCGCCTTCGCCAACGGCCAGACCGGCTGGACCGGCGTGCACGAGTGGGAAAAGGAAATGGCGCGCTCGGATGCCAAGTTCGGTCCGATCTTCGCCAAGTTCGCCTCCATGCCGATCGAAGAAGTTGCCAAGGACCCGCAAGCCTTGAAGATGGGTGGCCGCCTGTTCGCCTCCAACTGCTCGGTCTGCCACGGTTCCGACGCCAAGGGTGCCTACGGTTTCCCTAACCTGACCGACGCCGACTGGCGCTGGGGCGGTGAGCCGGAAACCATCAAGACCACCATCATGGGCGGTCGTCATGCCGTGATGCCGGGCTGGGCTGCCGTGGTTGGCGAGCAAGGTGTCGCCGACGTAGCGTCGTACCTGGTGACCAGCCTGCACGGTCGCAAACTGCCGGAAGGCGCCAAGGCCGATCCGGCCAACGGCCAGAAAATCTTCGCTGCCAACTGCGTGGCCTGCCACGGTCCGGCAGGCCAGGGTACTCCAGCCATGGGCGCACCCAACCTGACGCACCCGGCCGCGTTCATCTACGGTTCGAGCTTCGCTCAACTGCAGCAGACCATCCGCTACGGTCGCCAGGGCCAGATGCCTGCCCAGGCCGACCTGCAAGGCAACGACAAGGTCCACCTGCTGGCCGCCTATGTCTACAGCCTGTCCCACGGCGAAAAGGCTCCGGCCGCTGACGCCCAGTAAGGCTTACGCCTGATACACGAAAGGCCCCGTCAATGCACATTGACGGGGCCTTTTTCATGGCCGGTCCGATAGGGCGCAGCCGTTTCTCTTGCCGCCAATCAGTCAAGGTAGTAACGTGCCTACATCAATTTCAATGAGGGCATGCCCATGTCCATCACGACCATGTCCAGCCGCGAATTCAACCACGACACAAGTGGTGCCAAAAAAGCGACCCGCGAAGGGCCCGTCATCATCACCGACCGTGGCAAGCCGGCTCATGTGCTGCTAAGCATTGAGGAGTACCAGAAACTGACCGGCATCGGCGCCAGCATTGCGGAGCTGCTGGTCATGCCCGATGCGCCGGATATCGATTTCACCACCGAGCGCGCCGTCATCACTCCTCGAGCGGTAGACCTGTCCTGATGTATTTACTCGACACCAATGTCATTTCGGAATTGCGTAAACCCCAGGCCGACAGAAACGTGCAGGCCTGGGCCCGCAGCGTGGCCGCGCCCAGTCTGTATATCTCGGCGATTACCATCCTGGAACTGGAAACCGGCGTGTTGCGCTTCGAACGCAAGGACCCGAGCCAAGGCGGTCGGCTGCGCGCCTGGCTGGACAACCATGTCTTGCCCGCCTTTGCCGGCAGGATCCTGGCGGTGGACCGCGCCGTGGCACTGCGCTGCGCACGCCTGCACGTGCCCGACCGCAGCAATGAATGCGACGCGCTGATCGCCGCCACGGCGCTGATCCATGGACTGACCGTGGTCACTCGCAACGTAGCGGACTTCGAAGGCAGCGGGGTTACGCTGCTCAATCCGTGGGTCGCCTGACCGACCGATTGCCTGATTCATCTTAAGCTGGTCCAATGCCCGCTCGCACGGATACGCAAGCCAGATTGCCAAGGAGACAAGGCGCAATGGAAGGCCTCACAGTCCTAGAACCAATAACCGCCAGCGGTTGCCACTGCCTGGGTAACGCGCATGTCTGACGCGCTCTGGGCCGCTCGCCTGGGCGATGCGCTGGATCACACCTCGATGATGGCCGACATCCTCGGCGGCGTGCTGGAGGTGGCGGCCAACATCGCAATCACCGCCGTCGCCACCGCCGCCGTGGTCGCGGCCACCGGCATCACGGTCGCGACCGGCGGCCTCGGTTGCTTCCTGCTCGGCGCCGTGGTCGGCGCGGTCGTCGGCCTCGCCATGAGCAAGACCGGCGCCGACAAGGGCCTGAGCAATATCTGCGAGGGCATCGGCAACGCCCTCTTTCCGCCCACGGTGCAGGCGAACATCCTCACCGGCTCCACCGACACCCTGACCAACAACATTCCCGCCGCCCGCGCCGCCGGGGCCATTGAGTCCCACGTCGCGCCGGCCGGCACCGAACTCGAAGCGCCCGAGCCCAGCTACCTGGACATGGCCGAGAGTTTCTTCTCGCAGATGTGGCGGCCTACGGTAGCCACGCCCGCGCCCGGTGCGGTGCCCAAGCCGCTGGACATGATCACCTGCCTGAAGCACCCGCCGATGCCGCCGCAGTTCCTGGCCGAAGGCTCGGACAAGGTCACCATCAACGGCCAGCCCGCCGTGCGCAGCGGTGACCGCAGTACCTGCGAAGCCAAGGTGGTCTCGTCCGGTTTGATTTCCCCGGACGTGACCATCGGCGGCGGCACCGTGGTGGTACGGGAGATTCGCAGCGGCAAGACGCCGGGCGTGGGGCTGGCGGTCACCGCGTTGCTGATGCTCAAGGGCAGCAAGGGCAAGTTCTTCAGCAAGCTGCCGTGCATGCTGGCCGGCGCAGCGGCGTCGATGGCGGTCAGCAGTGCCATGGGTGCGGCGGCCAACGCGGCCATGGGCTCGTCGAACCCGGTGCATGCGGCCACCGGGGCCAAGGTGCTGGGCGGCGATGAAGAGCTGGATTTCGTGCTGCCGGGAATCCTGCCCATCGACTGGCAGCGCTTCTACAACAGCCGCGACGAGCGCGGCGAAGGGCTGTTCGGCGTCGGTTGGAGCATCGCTTACGAAATACGCGTCGAGATCCTGCCCCATCCCGAGGGCGGCGAGACCCTGGTCTACACCGACGAACAGGGCCGCCCCATCGACATGGGCTCGATCCCCTTAGGCAGTGCGGTGTTCAGCCCCGGCGAAGGCCTCGCCGTGCGGCGTCATGCCAACGGGCAATTGCTGATCGAAAGCGCGGACGGCCTGTACCGTCTGTTCGAACCGGCGCCGGGGAACTCGGCTTTGCTGCGCCTGAATCAATTGGGCGACCGCAACGACAACCGCATTCACCTCGATTACGACGAAACCGGACGCCTGGTACGCCTGCGCGACGCTTTCGACCTGGTACAGGTCGAACTGGTTTACGAACGTGAACGTGTCAGCCAGATCGAACGCCTGTACCCCGACCAGCAACGGGAAGTGCTGGTCAGCTACGGCTATGACGCGGCGGGCAACCTGACCGAAGTGCGCGACGCCACCGGCCAGGTGCAACGACGCTTCGCCTACGACGCGGGCCGGCGCATGGTGGAACACCAGTTGCCCACTGGCTTGCATTGCTTCTACGACTGGGCTTTGATCGAGGATCAGGAATGGCGCGTGGTCCGTCACTGGACCGACGAGGGCGATGCCTACCAGTTCGACTATGACCTCACGGCTGGCATCACCCGTATCAGCGATGGCTTGCAACGGGTCAGCATCCGCCATTGGAACAGCCAGCACCAGATCACCCAATTCACCGACACGCTCGGCCAGACCTGGTCGTTCGAGTGGAACGACGAGCGCCAGATGCTCGGCGCCACAGACCCACAGGGCGGGCACTACACCTACAGCTACGACGAAGCCGGCGACCTGATCAGCGAAACCGACCCGCTGGGCCGCAGCAACACCACCCTCTGGTTGGAACACTGGTCCTTGCCGCTGACCGACACCAATGCCGCCGGCCACAGCTGGACGTACCGCTACGATCAGCGCGGCAACTGCATCGCCGAAACCGATCCGTTGGGCCACGTCACCCGCTACCGCTACGACGCCCACGGCCAGGTCGTGGAGATCATCGACGCCACCGGCAAGCGCAAGACGCTGCGCTGGAACCCGTTCGGACAACTGGTGGAGCATGTCGATTGCTCGGGTTACCCGACGCGGTTCAGCTACGACCACCGCGGCTACCTGCACACCATCACCGACGCCCTCGGCGAGCGCACCCAGTTCAGCTACGACGCCCAAGGTCGCTTGCTCGGCAGCCAATTGCCGGACGGCCGCCGCGAGCTTTACCAGCGCGACGTCGCCGGCCAGTTGACCGGCTATACGGACCCGGCCGGGCACACAACTCTTTACCAACACAACCGCCGCGGCCAGGTCCGCCAGCGCACCGACGCCCAGGGCCGGCAGGTGCAGTTTGCTTACGACGGCTATGGGCGACTGCAGGCGCTGGTCAATGAGAATGGTGAACGCTATCGGTTTGCCTGGGATGCTGGCGACCGATTGGCCGAACAGCAGGATCTGGATGGCAGCGCCAAGCGCTACGCCTACGACCGACTGAACAACCTCGCGGCGGTGACGGCCGTTCCGGCCCCTCACGGCACCGTCCTGGCAGTCGTCTCCGAAGCGCCTCCGCCGCCCATCGTCCATCGACTGGAGCGCGACGCCGTGGGTCGGCTGATCGCCAAAATCACCGACGATGGCCGCACTGAGTACGCTTACGACCCGCTGGACCAGCTCACCGCCGTCACCTTCACCGACCACCAGGGCAACGCCCAAAGCCTGAGCTTCGCCTACGACGCCCTCGGCCAGTTGCTGACCGAAAACAGCGCCGCCGACAGCTTGCAACACCGCTACGACGAACTCGGCAACCTGATCCAGACCCAACTGCCCGATGGCCGCTGGCTCAACCGGCTGTACTACGGCAGCGGCCACCTGCACCAGATCAACCTCGACGGCCAGGTCATCAGCGACTTCGAACGCGACCGCCTGCACCGTGAAGTGCTGCGCACCCAAGGGCAGATCAGCACCCGCAGCGAGTATGACCGCAGCGGCCGCCTTCGCTCGCGCCAACGCCGCCACACCAGCCAACCGTCGCTCCTGCCGGCAACGGTGCAAAAACACTTCGAGTACGACCCCGCCGGCAACCTGATCGGCAAACTCGACCAGCAACCGGCCGCACAGCACCGCCAATTGCTGCACTACGACACCACCGGCCGCATTATCGCCAGCCAGGACAGCCTTCACGGCCAACGCGAAACCTTTGCCTACGACGCCGCTGCCAACCTGCTGGACGGCCCACAAGCCGGTGCCGGCCGGGTGGTGCATAACAAATTGCTGACGTATGAGGACAAGCGGTACCGCTACGACGCCTTTGGCCGGATGATCGAAAAACGCAGCGCAAAACGCGGCCTGCAACGCTTTGCCTACGATGCCGAAAGTCGCCTGATCGAAGTGCGCAACGAAAACGGCAGCATTGTGCGCATGACCTACGACCCCCTGGGCCGACGCATCGCAAAAACCGAGCACGACACCCACGACTATCCGCTCGGCGAAACCCGTTTTACCTGGGACGGCCTGCGCCTGTTGCAGGAACATCGCCACCAGCAGAGCAGCCTGTACCTCTACGACGACAACAGCTACGAACCCCTCGCCCGGGTCGATGGCAGCGGCCCGCTGCAAAAGATCCGCTACTACCACAACGACCTCAACGGCCTGCCGGAACAGCTCACCGAAGCCGACGGGCACAGCGTCTGGCAGGCGACCTATCGTGTCTGGGGCAACACGCTGGAAGAGGTGCGCGAGCCGTATTACATCGAAGAGCAGAACCTGCGGTTCCAGGGGCAGTACCTGGACCGGGAGACGGGGCTGCATTTCAATACGTTCAGGTTTTATGATCCGGATGTCGGAAGGTTTACGACGCCGGATCCGATTGGGTTGGAAGGTGGTTTCAATCTTTATCAGTACGCCCCTAATACTTTCAGCTGGATCGACCCCAAAGGCTTGGCGTGCAGCGCGTACAAGGGAAAATTGAACCAAAAAGCATCACAGATGCGACCTTTGGCCAAAGGCTCAAAAGAATGGAAACAGGCCGTCATAGATAGCAGGACGGCTATGACCAAAGGAGAAAAATTTCAAGTAAAGGTAAAATCCAGCTCAGATGCCAAAGCGTTCCTGAAAGAATCACAAGGCAACATGAACCGCTACAAAGCTCATACCCAAAGCGCTCGGGCCGATGGTGCGGCAAAATACCCTAAAGGCTACGAACAACATATGGCTCCCGAGGGTGGCTTTGGGGACACACCTCATATTAAGTGGTACAACAATGGAGCGGATGGTCATATTTTCTATGACATTCCGAACTGACATGAAAAGCGATTATCGTCTGGAAGGACTCAAAAAGCTTGACTTAGGTCCAAATGAAAACAGCGAGGCGATTTTTTCGCTGATGCTACAGCCCACCTTGTCAGGCGACTTCATTCAAGTACTTGACTCGCTTGAAGATCTGGAGGCTCATCTGACCTCAGACTACTACTATGTGGCGCACAAACTCATTGCCACCAAAGGCAAAAAAATAATATTCAAGGGAGCGCTATGTAAAGCGACACGAGACGACCTCACAAGTTTTCTTGATGAAGCCAAGGCCTCCGGCGACCTGCGTGAATTATTGATCACTTCTGTCCGGCCTCATCCAGACAGGAAAGTAATATACATTTCAGAAGACTCAATTTTTCTGTACGCAGATGGATATACTCAACGCCCTCTGCCTCCCGCTTGAAGAGCTTCTGAATACCCGATTTCAGATAAAGATAAACCTGTTCGAGCCTTTGTCCTATGAACGGCTTTTAAAGCCACTAGTGGTCTGTGCAGTTACGCCCCAACCGCGTCGACGCAGTCCTGAAGGCAGACCGCGCTAACTACTTTACGACGGCTGCGCCCTCGGAACGGGAGCAAGCTCCCTCGCCACGAATTAACACCACACTGATGAATGGATCATAAAATGATTGATTTTAGAGCAGAGATAAAATCAAAACATTCCGCAGCCAATATCTTGCTTGGGGAAAACATCTCTACCTATGCCAATCAGCTGTATGAAAAGCACAAAGTCGAAGTAAAACTCTACGACCTGCCCGATAACGAAACGAGAACAGCCTACGTAGTGGATAACACCATCACTATCGCGACACTTCCCGACGGAACAATTTTCTCCATTGGTTGCAATACCCACTACAAGGGGCTGTACAGAGATGCACTTTCCACGGGCATGTCGTTTGGCCAAATAAAAAAGCTCACGACACGCCAAAGAATATTCAACGGTTCACTTATCCTCGATGAGGACTTCGGTTTTTCTTACGTATTACCTTCCCCTTATGATGAAATCGCTGACTGTATTGAAGACATACCGCCAGATTTGATACTAGATGAAATCTATATCTCTGATTTTTCTTCATGGCTTGGTGGCAACGATAATATTAGCGGCATCATTACTGGCATTTACGTAGCGGGCAGACTGCACGGCGGTTAGAGGCCCCGAGCGGGAGCAAGCTCCCTCGCCACGAATTGCACATAACTTTCAGACCGTGCCTACACACTGGCTATCGCGCTCGTCCAGGCTACGCAACCTTGCGCCTTTACCTACAACTACGCCAGAATCCGCCCGCTTGTGCGCCTTAGTCATGCCGTCCTATCGTAATCCCGTCGCTGCAGATTCAGCGACCGGGCTTGGCGGCCCGGTACTCGAAAGGCGTAACAATCCTTCAAATATGACTGCGATGCTTTTGGCATTGGCTTTCGTATGTTATGGCGGGTTGCGCAAGGATCCCTTCGGGGATGCCGGGTTCCTTTCGTTCCGGTCCGCCAACCTTGTGTAATCCGTCACCCCATCTGCTTGGCGGCAGACGGTGATGGTTCCCCTACGAAAGGAGTTCATCATGTTCAAAGCCACACCCAATCCGCCGAAGGCGGATTCCACCTCCTCCTGCAAAGCTGATACTGGTTCCAAGAAATACGACGAAGCCACCAACCGGGCGCTTGATTACTACCTGCTACCCAAACAGGAACAATCTCAAGACGCTCCGAAACCAGGCCAGCTATTCACCATCGTGAAAGATATCGATAACGAATGCCTGCTCGCCAACCTCAGCGAAACCCTGGCTTCAGCTGACGCAATGGTCAGCGATCTCGCCTTCGAATTGGACGGTTCACGACGTCACATTGCCCTGGGCATTCAGCAATTGATCGAGCTGAGTTACTTATTGGCGAATCGGGTATTGGATAACGTCGATCCGCGATAGCTGCCAAGTATCAGAAAACAAAGGGCATACCGAGCGTATCGATATGCCCTTTTTTGCGCATGCCTGCACACCCACCGCTATGACACCTAATAACCAATATTACAAATCGTCCGCTACGGCTGGACGACTATACTCGACAAGTCAATTGATCTGGGTCATGACTTGTTACATCCGTTACACCATTCGCCCCTTGCGCCCAACGCGACCAAAGGTCGCACCCTTGAGCTAGAGCGACAGGCGTATCATTGCGCCATTGCAGCACCCTTTCTGACCGTGGTCGGCACGCACTGGCCTCGGCACTTTTCCACTGCCGTGGGATGCATTTGATGAGCAATCAGATTCCGGTACATGACGTTACCCCGCCTGCCAAGGACGCCAACAAGAGCGTCGACCTGTATGCCTCTCGGGAAAAAATCTACACCCGCGCCTTCACCGGTCTGTTCCGCAATCTGCGAATGGTGGGTGGAGCCTTTTTGTTCCTGCTGTATTTCGGTACCGTCTGGTTGAACTGGGGCGGTCATCAGGCCGTCTGGTGGAACCTGCCGGAACGTAAATTCTTTATTTTTGGCGCGACCTTCTGGCCCCAGGATTTCATCCTGTTGTCCGGGCTGCTGATCATTGCCGCCTTCGGCCTGTTTTTCATTACGGTCTACGCCGGACGGGTGTGGTGTGGCTACACCTGCCCACAAAGCGTGTGGACCTGGATCTTCATGTGGTGCGAAAAAGTCACCGAAGGCGACCGCAACCAGCGCATCAAGCTGGACAAGGCGCCCATGGGGGCCAACAAGTTCCTGCGCAAATTCGCCAAGCACAGCCTCTGGCTGCTGATCGGTTTCGTCACCGGCATGACCTTCGTCGGCTACTTCACGCCGATTCGCGACCTGGTGTTCGAGTTCTTTACCGGTGACGCCGATGGCTGGTCGTATTTCTGGGTGGGTTTCTTCACCCTCGCCACCTATGGCAACGCCGGCTGGCTGCGTGAGCAGGTGTGCATCTACATGTGCCCCTATGCCCGCTTCCAGAGCGTGATGTTCGACAAGGACACGCTGATCGTGTCCTACGACCCACGTCGCGGCGAAGGCCGTGGCCCTCGCAAGAAAGGCGTCGACTACAAGGCCTTGGGCCTGGGGGATTGCATCGATTGCACCATGTGCGTCCAGGTCTGCCCCACCGGTATCGATATCCGCGACGGCCTGCAGATCGAGTGCATCGGCTGCGCCGCCTGCATCGATGCCTGCGACAACATCATGGATAAGATGGATTATCCGCGCGGCCTGATCAGCTACACCACTGAACACAACCTCTCCGGGCAGAAAACCCATAAACTGCGCCCGCGCCTGATCGGCTATGCCCTGGTGCTGCTGGCGATGATCAGTCTGCTGGTGACGGCGTTCTTCATGCGTTCGCTGGTGGGTTTCGACGTCAGCAAGGACCGCGTGCTGTTCCGCGAAAACGCCGAAGGCCGGATCGAGAACGTCTACAGCCTGAAGATCATGAACAAGGACCAGCGCGATCACACCTATGTGCTGGAGGCCACCGGCCTGCCTGACCTGAAGCTGCAAGGCCGACGGGAAATCAAGGTCGCGGCCGGCGATATCTTCAGCCAGCCAGTGGAGTTGTCCAGTGCGCCGGACCAACTGCCGTCGAGCACCAACGAGGTGACCTTCATCCTCAAGGATGCCGATGACGACAGCGTTCATGTCGAAGCCAAGAGCCGGTTCATCGGCCCACAAATTCGTTGAGAGAACTGAACATGCCTGCAGCAACCGCCACCAGCCCTTGGTACAAGCACCTCTGGCCGTGGATCATTATCGGGATCCTGACCTGCTCGGTGACCTTGAGCCTGACGATGGTGACCATTGCGGTGAAGAACCCGGACAACCTGGTCAACGACAACTACTACGAAGCCGGCAAGGGCATCAACCGCTCGCTGGAGCGCGAACTGCTGGCCCAGACACTGCAGTTGCATGCCAACGTGCAGATGGATGACGTCACTGGCGAGGTGAACCTGCGCCTGAGCGGCAACAGCCGGCCCCAGACCCTGGAGTTGAGCCTGATTTCGCCGACCCAGCCGGAGAAGGACCGCAAGATCGTCCTGACCCGCAACGACAGCGAGCCGGGGCGGTACATCGGCCAGTTGACGGACAAGATCGAAGGCCGGCGCTTTGTCGAATTGCTGGGGGTGGAGAACGACAAGACGTGGAGACTGTTCGAAGAAGAGCAGATCAACCACGACCAGGCCATCCTGCTGGGCGATGAGCCGCTGCAAGGTGCTGAAGACCTGAAGAAGTAGCCCGTCTTTCTGTCGTTCTGATTGTTCCCACGCTCCGCGTGGGAACACAGCCCGGGGCGCTCCGCGTCCCCCTCGCAAGCGTGACGCGGAGCGTCACAGGATGCGTTCCCACGCAGAGCATGGGAACGATCATTGGACAACGTTCTGTGAAAACGCAATGACTACGCCCCTGCCCTGCTACCACTGCGCCCTGCCCGTCCCTCCCGGCAGTCGCTTCACCGCCGTTGTCCTGGGTGAAACCCGCGAGCTGTGCTGCCCGGGTTGCCAGGCGGTGGCCGAAGCGATTGTCGCTGGCGGCCTGGAGAGTTATTACCAGCATCGCAGTGAAGCATCGGCCAACCCCGAAACCTTGCCTGTCCAGTTGACCGATGAACTGGCGTTGTACGACCGCCCCGACGTGCAGCAATCGTTCGTGCGCCACGAAGGCGAGTTGGCCGAAACCACTCTGTTGATGGAAGGCATCAGTTGCGCCGCCTGTGGCTGGTTGATCGAAAAACAATTGCGCGGCCTGCCGGGCGTGGCCGAAGCGCGATTGAACCTGTCCAATCATCGCTTGCAGGTGCGTTGGGCCGACGCTGAACTGCCGTTGAGCACCCTGCTCGCCGAATTGCGCCAGATCGGCTACGTCGCCCACCCGTACCAGGCCGACCAGGCCAGCGAGCAACTGGCCGCGCAAAACCGCCTGGCCCTGCGCCAACTGGGCGTGGCCGGGCTGCTGTGGTTCCAGGCCATGATGGCGACCATGGCGACATGGCCGGAATTCAATATCGACCTGAGCCCGGAGATGCACACCATCCTGCGCTGGGTTGCGCTGTTTCTCACCACCCCCATCGTGTTCTACAGCTGCGCGCCCTTCTTCAAAGGCGCGATGCGCGACCTGCGCACCCGTCACCTGACCATGGACGTTTCCGTGTCCCTGGCGATCGGCAGCGCCTATATCGCCGGGATCTGGACCTCTGTCACCGGTGTGGGCGAGCTCTATTTCGATGCCGTGGGCATGTTCGCACTGTTTCTGCTGGCCGGCCGCTACCTGGAGCGACGGGCCAGGGAGCGCACCGCTGCGGCCACCGCACAACTGGTCAATCTGTTGCCGGCCTCGTGCCTGCGCCTGGCAAGCGACGGCCAGAGCGAACGCATCCTGCTCAGCGAGTTGCGGACCGGCGACCGGGTCCTGGTGCATCCGGGGTCGGTCCTGCCGGCTGATGGCAGGATCCTCGACGGTCAGTCCAGCATCGACGAGTCCCTGCTGACCGGTGAATACCTGCCGCAACCCCGCCAGGCGGGCGATGCGGTTACCGCGGGCACGTTGAACGTCGAAGGCGCCTTGACCGTCGAGGTGCAGGCATTGGGGCAAGACACCCGATTGTCCGCCATCGTGCGGCTGCTGGAGCGAGCCCAGGCCGAAAAGCCGCGACTGGCGGAAGTCGCTGACCGGGCAGCCCAATGGTTCCTGCTGTTCTCCCTGATCGCCGCTGCCGCCATCGGCCTGTTGTGGTGGCAGCTGGATGCGTCCCGCGCGTTCTGGATTGTCCTGTCGATGCTGGTCGCCACCTGTCCTTGCGCGCTGTCCCTCGCGACCCCAACCGCCCTCACTGCCGCCACCGGCACCCTGCACAAGCTCGGTCTGCTACTGACCCGGGGTCATGTCCTGGAGGGCCTGAACCAGATCGATACGGTGATTTTCGACAAGACCGGTACCCTCACCGAAGGTCGCCTGGCCTTGCGCGCCATTCGCCCATTGGCGGACCTCGACGGCGACCAGTGCCTGGCGCTGGCCGCCGCCCTGGAAAACCGCTCCGAACACCCCATCGCACGGGCTTTTGGCCGCGCGCCGCTGGCCGCCGAACAGGTACAGAGCACACCCGGGCTGGGGCTGGAGGGTCAAGTGGGCGAGCAGCGCCTGCGCATCGGCCAACCCGGTTTTGTCTGCGAGCTGAGTCGCGCGACAGCACCGTCGATGCCGGACGAGCCCGGCCAATGGCTGCTGCTGGGCGATACCGGCGGCCCCTTGGCCTGGTTCGTCCTCGACGACCGTCTGCGCGCCGACGCCCCGGCCTTGCTGGCGGCCTGCAAGGCGCGCGGCTGGCGCACACTCCTGCTGTCGGGCGACAGTTCGCCGATGGTATCCAGCGTCGCCGCCGAACTGGGCATCGACGAGGCCCGGGGCGGTCTGCGTCCGGATGACAAACTGGCGGTGCTGCAGCAGTTGCATCGGCAAGGCCGCAAAGTGCTGATGCTCGGCGACGGAGTCAACGATGTGCCGGTGCTGGCGGCAGCGGACATCAGCGTTGCCATGGGCTCGGCCACCGACCTGGCCAAGACCAGTGCCGACGCGGTGTTGCTGTCCAACCGTCTCGATGCCCTGATCCACGCTTTCAACCTGGCCCGGCGCACCCGTCGGGTGATCATTGAGAACCTGGTGTGGGCGGCGCTGTACAATGGCCTCATGTTGCCGTTCGCCGCCCTCGGCTGGATTACGCCGGTGTGGGCCGCGGTCGGCATGTCCATCAGTTCGTTGACCGTGGTGTTGAATGCGCTGAGGCTGACTCTCCAGCCCAAGCTGCAGGTTTACGACCCCACGCCCGATACCCGCCCGTTGCCGGCCTGAGCCGCGCGGGCCTGGAGTTCCGAGATGCCAGCTCTCTACGTGATGATCCCGGCCGCGCTGCTGATCGTGGCCATCGCCGTGTACATTTTCTTCTGGGCCGTGGACAGTGGCCAGTACGATGACCTCGATGGTCCGGCCCATAGCATCCTGTTCGATGATCAGGATCCCAATCACAAGGCCGCCGTGGATGAAGCCGACGGCCAAACCCAGCGACCGGACGACAAGGCCCCGCCCCATGCTTGATCTGGTGCCATTACTGGTTTCAGCGGTGATCCTCGGCCTGCTGGGCGGCGGCCACTGCCTGGGCATGTGCGGCGGCCTGATGGGCGCCCTCACCCTGGCAATCCCCAAGGAACAACGCAGCCGGCGCTTCCGGCTGTTGCTGGCGTACAACCTGGGGCGAATCCTGAGCTATGCCACCGCCGGCCTGTTGATCGGCCTGGCCGGCTGGGCCGTCGCCAACAGTCCGGCGGCAATGATCATGCGGGTACTGGCCGGATTGCTGCTGATCGCCATGGGCCTGTATCTGGCGGGCTGGTGGAGCGGCCTCACCCGCATTGAAGGCGTCGGCCGAGGCTTGTGGCGGCATATCCAACCGGTCGCCAACCGCTTGCTGCCCGTGTCGAGCCTGCCCCGGGCCTTGCTGCTTGGCGCGCTGTGGGGCTGGTTGCCCTGCGGCCTGGTCTACAGCACCCTGCTGTGGTCCGCCAGCCAGGGCAACGCACTGGACAGCGCGTTGCTGATGCTGGCTTTCGGCCTCGGCACCTGGCCGGTACTGCTCGCCACCGGCCTGGCCGCCGAACGCGTCACCGCCCAGTTGCGCAAACGCAGCGTGCGCATGGCCGGCGGCCTGCTGGTGATTGTTTTTGGCCTCTGGACCTTACCGGGGCCGCACCAGCACTGGCTCATGGGACACTGACAGGGATTCCCTGCCACTGCCACCTGTGGGAGCCGAGCTTGCTCGCGATGAGGGCGGCACCATCGATATCAAATTGATTGACCCACCGCTATCGCGAGCAAGCTCGGCTCCCACAAGTTGTACTCCACACCTTGCACCAACAGCGTCTTGAACAGCACTCCCCCGTTGATGCAAGTCAACACGCCCCAACGTCCGCCCCCCTAGACTCGCGCCCATGCCAGCCTATCCGGGGAACGCCCGCATGCTCGACGCCATTCGTTGGGATTCTGACCTGATCCGCCGCTACGACGTAGCGGGACCTCGCTACACCTCGTACCCGACTGCGGCGCAGTTCGCCGGCCAGGTGGGGACCTTCGACCTGTTTCACGCCCTGCGCGACAGCCGCAAGGCTATGCGGCCGCTGTCGCTCTACGTGCACGTGCCATTCTGCGCGAATATTTGCTACTACTGCGCCTGCAATAAAGTCATCACCAAGGACCGTGGTCGTGCCCACGCCTACCTGCAACGCCTGGAACAGGAAATCCAGCTGATCGGCTGCCACCTGGACCCGGCCCAGCGCGTGGAACAGTTGCACCTGGGGGGCGGCACCCCGACGTTCCTCAGCCACGACGAGCTGCGCCAGTTGATGGCCAAGCTACGCAAGCATTTCAACCTGCTGGATGACGACTCCGGTGACTACGGCATCGAAATCGATCCCCGGGAAGCCGACTGGTCGACCATGGGCCTGTTGCGGGAACTGGGCTTCAACCGGGTCAGCATCGGCGTGCAAGACCTCGATCCGGCCGTGCAGCGCGCCGTCAACCGCCTGCAAAGCCTGGAGGAAACCCGGGCGGTAATCGAAGCCGCACGGACCTTGCAGTTCCGCTCGATCAACCTCGACCTGATCTACGGCCTGCCCAAACAGACCCCGGACAACTTCGCCCGCACCGTCGCAGAAGTCATCGATCTGCAACCGGATCGACTTTCGGTGTTCAACTACGCTCACCTGCCGGAACGCTTTATGCCCCAGCGGCGCATCAACAGCCAGGACCTGCCGAACCCGGAACAGAAACTGGCGATGCTGCAAGGCACCATCGAACAACTGACCGCCGCCGGTTACCGCTACATCGGCATGGATCACTTCGCCCTGCCCGACGACGACCTGGCCATCGCTCAGGAAGAAGCCACTCTGCAACGCAACTTCCAAGGCTATACCACCCACGGCCATTGCGACCTGATCGGCCTCGGCGTGTCAGCCATCAGTCAGATCGGCGACCTGTACTGCCAGAACAGCAGCGATCTGAACCAGTACCAGAACAGTCTCGCCGAGGGACAACTGGCGACCCGTCGTGGGCTGGTGTGCAACGCCGACGACCGTCTCCGACGGGCGGTGATCCAGCAATTGATCTGCCATTTCGACCTGGCCTTCGCCGAGATCGAGCAAACCTTCAATATCGATTTCTACGGTTATTTCGCGGCGTTGTGGCCGCAGTTGCAGGCCATGGCCGAAGACGGGCTGATCGAGCTGAACACTACCCACATCAAAGTACTGCCTGCCGGGCGCCTGCTGGTACGCTCGGTGTGCATGGTGTTCGATGGCTATCTGGAGCAGCAAAACCGACAGCGCTTCTCCCGCGTCATCTAAGCGCGACAATTTGACGAGGGAACCACACTGGCCCGGGCCCCAGCGCTGGGTTACCCTTACGTCTTATGTGTGTTTTCTCACAAGGATTAAAGAAATGTCCGAGCCAGTCAAACTGCGCGCCCACAGCCAGGCCCATTGCAAGGATTGCAGCCTGGCCCCTCTCTGCCTGCCACTTTCGCTGAATCTGGAGGACATGAACGCGCTGGACGAAATCGTCAAACGAGGCCGACCGTTGAAAAAAGGTGAATTCCTGTTTCGCCAGGGTGACACCTTCGATTCCGTCTATGCCGTGCGCTCCGGCGCGTTGAAAACTTTCAACCTGAGCGACAGCGGCGAAGAACAGCTCACCGGTTTTCACTTGCCCAGCGAGCTGGTGGGACTGTCCGGCATGGACACTGAAAGCCATCCAGTCTCGGCCCAGGCGCTGGAAACCACCTCGGTGTGCGAGATTCCCTTCGACCGTCTCGATGAACTCGCGCTGCAACTCCCACAGTTGCGCCGTCAATTGATGCGAGTGATGAGCCGGGAGATCCGTGACGATCAGCAGATGATGCTGCTGCTCTCGAAAAAAACCGCCGACGAGCGTATCGCAACCTTCCTGGTCAACCTCTCCGCCCGTTTCCGTGCCCGTGGATTCTCAGCCAACCAGTTCCGACTGAGCATGTCGCGCAATGAAATAGGCAATTACCTGGGCCTGGCCGTGGAGACCGTATCCCGGGTATTCACCCGTTTCCAGCAGAATGAGTTGATCGCCGCCGAAGGCAAGGAAATCCACATCCTCGACCCGATCCAGCTCTGCGCCCTGGCCGGCGGCTCGATCGAAGGCTGATGAACGAGCGCGGCTGAGGGATTCCCTTGGCCGCGCTATACTGCCGCGTTTGCAGCCTTGCCAGGACACTTCGACGATGGTCTTCGACTCCTTCGACATCAAATCCCTGATCCGCCCCGTAATCGACTTCCCCAAACCCGGCGTGATCTTCCGCGACATTACCCCGCTGTTCCAGTCTCCCACGGCCCTGCGGCTGGTGATGGACAGCTTCGCCCACCGCTACGTCGAGGCCGAGTTCACCCACATTGGCGCGATGGATGCCCGGGGCTTCCTGATCGGTTCGATCCTTGCCTATCAGTTGAACAAGCCACTGGTGCTGTTCCGCAAGCAGGGCAAGCTGCCCGCCGATGTGCTGGCCGAGGGTTACCAGACCGAATACGGCGAAGCCTTCCTGGAAGTGCATGCCGACAGCCTGTGCGAAGGCGATTCGGTGGTGATGTTCGATGACCTGATTGCCACCGGCGGTACGTTGATCGCTGCCGCCAACCTGATCCGCCGCATGGGCGCCAAGGTCCACGAGGCCGCGGCGATCATCGACCTGCCGGAATTGCTGGGCTCCCAGCGGCTGGAAGACATGGGGATCCCAACGTTCTGCCTGACGCAGTTCTCCCTGAGCGAACGTTAACTGCCCGGCCATCATCGGATCTGTGGGAGCGGGCTTGCTCGCGAAAGCGGTACATCAGTCACATTTATCGCTAACTGACTTACCGCCATCGCGAGCAGGCTCGCTCCCACAGGGTTTGTGTTCGGCCGCAGAATATTAAAGCTACCCCCCGACCAATGTGGGAGCGAGCCTGCTCGCGATTGCAGAGTGTCAGTCGCCTCTTGACTGACTGATACTCCGCTATCGCGAGCAGGCTCGCTCCCACAGGTCTCCCACAGGTATTTGTATCGTGGTTACAGCGTGATCGGCTTGCGCCCGGCAAACGAGTGCGCCAGCGTTCCGCCATCGACCAATTCAAGCTCCCCTCCCAACGGCACGCCATGGGCGATGCGAGAGGCAACCAGGCCTTTGTTGCTCAGCAACTGGGCGATGTAATGGGCGGTGGCTTCGCCTTCTACCGTCGGGTTGGTGGCGAGGATGACCTCGGTGAAAGTCCCCGCCTCTTCGATCCGCGCCATCAACTCTGGAATACCGATCGCCTCAGGCCCCAGGCCGTCGAGGGGCGAGAGATGTCCCTTGAGCACGAAATACCGGCCACGGAAACCAGTCTGCTCCACCGCATACACGTCCATGGGCCCTTCCACGACGCACAGCAGCGTGTCGTCGCGACGGGAATCGGCACATTGCGGGCACAGGTCGTCTTCGGTCAGGGTCCGGCATAAACGGCAATGCCCAACGCCTTCCATGGCCTGGCTCAGGGCCTGGGCCAGGCGCGAACCGCCGCTGCGATCACGCTCAAGCAATTGCAACGCCATGCGCTGGGCAGTTTTCTGACCCACACCCGGCAAGGTTCGCAGGGCATCGATCAGTTGGCGAATCAAAGGGCTGAAGCTCATCGAGGAAATGTCCGACATAACAACGAGACGCGGTTTATACCCGCGCCTCTGACCAGCGTCAAATTCTCAATCCTGCGCCACCCGCACCACCAGCTTGCCGAAGTTGCGTCCTTCGAGCAGCCCGATAAATGCCTGTGGCGCATTCTCCAGACCATCGACCACGTCTTCGCGGAACTTGACCCGGCCATCTCGCACCCACGGTGCCATGGCGCTGATGAATTCCGGCTGGCGGTCGCCGTAGTCGTCAAACACGATAAACCCCTGCATGCGTACCCGCTTGGTCAGCAAGGTACGTTGCAATTGCGGCAAGCGATCCGACCCGCTCGGGGCCTGTTGATCGTTGTAGGACGCAATCAGACCACAGAGCGGAATGCGGGCCTTGGCGTTGAGCAGTGGTACCACCGCGTCGAAGACTTTGCCGCCAACGTTTTCGTAATAAATGTCGATGCCTTTGTCGCACGCCCGGGCCAGCTCTTCGGCAAAGTGCTCGCTCTTGTGGTCGATGCAGGCGTCGAATCCCAACTCATCGACCACGTATTGGCATTTCTCGCGGCCGCCAGCCACCCCGACGACCCGCAGGCCCTTGATTTTCGCCACCTGGCCGACCACGGAACCCACGGCGCCCGAAGCGGCCGCCACCACCAGGGTTTCTCCAGCCTTGGGTTGGCCGATGTCCATCAGCCCCATGTAGGCGGTCATGCCCGGCATGCCCAACACCCCCAAGGCCATCGACGGGCTGGGCAACCCGGATGGGATAGGGATGACGTTGCGGCCATCGCTGATGCTATGGCTCTGCCATCCCGTGACGCCTACTACCAGATCGCCCTCGTGGAATTTGGGGTGCCTCGAACGCACCACGCGGCTGACAGCCCCACCGGTCATTACCTCATCGATTTCCACCGGCGCAGCGTAGGAAGGCGCGTCGCTCATGCGTCCGCGCATGTAGGGATCCAGGGACAGGAACAATGTCTTGAGCAGAATCTGCCCGTCCGCCAGCTCTGGCAGGGTTACCTGTTCAACACGGAAATTCTCCGCGGTGGGAGCGCCCTTGGGACGGGAAGCGAGGACGATGCGTTGGTTGGAGGTCGATACTTGTGACATGGAAGCGTCTCCTTGAGCGTTGATGGGACGTATAGGGAGCAGACCATTGCCTGGGGGGTGGCGTTCGATGTTTATCGCTGTAGGAGCAAGGCTTGCCCGCGATGAAGTTAACGCGGTCTTGCAGGAAGTCCCGGCGCCTGTATCGCGAGCAAGCTTTGCTCCCACAAGGTTCTGCCATCACAGCCATGTACCAGAAACAAAAATGCCAGGCGCGATGCCTGGCATTGGGTGTAGCCCATCCCGACCGGGATGGCGAATCAGAACGGCAGTTTCATGCCCGGCGGCAGTTGCATGCCGGCGGTCATGCCAGACATCTTGTCCTGGCTGTTGGCTTCGATCTTGCGCACGGCGTCGTTGACGGCCGCAGCGAACAGGGCTTCGAGCATTTCCTTGTCGTCTTCGCTCAGGCCTTCGACCACGCTCGGGTCAATGCTGACGCGCTTGATATCGTGGCGACCGGTCATGACCACGGTCACCATGTCGCCGCCGGACTTACCGGTGACTTCGGCGTTGGCCAGTTCTTCCTGCATCTTGGCCATTTTTTCCTGCATCTGCTGCGCCTGCTTCATCAGGCCGGCCATGCCACCTTTCATCATGGGAATCACCTCGAAAGTACTTGGATAAACACCGCGCCCGGCCCTTTCGGCCCGGCGCCTTCAATTATGAGCCCTGGGTGACCGGGGCCTCGACAGGTTCGATAGTATCGTGACGGACCACCGCGCCGAACTGTTGCATCATCTGCTGGATGAACGGATCGCTGTGGATCGACTCCTCGGCCTCGCGCTGGCGGTCGGCACGGCGTCGGGACGCGGCCTGGGCCGGGGTTTCCTGCTCAGGCTTGATCAGTTCGATGCTCAGCGTCAGGGTGCGCTGGTGATACTGGTTCAGTGCATCGTTGAGACGCCGCTGCTGGGTCGCGTTGAACAGGGCGCTGTGGGCCGGGTCCAGGTGCAGCAGCCAGTGATCACCCTCTACCGCGATCAGCGTGCAGTTAGCGGCGATGCTACCGGTCATGCCGGTGATCGGCAATTTCGGGAACAGCTCCAGCCATTGCAGGGCCAGTCCGGTGGCCGGCATCGCTGCGGGTTCCGGCTCAGGCTCGGGTGCCGGCTCGGCGGCGTGCTCGCTGGCCAGGTCGTCCAGGTAACTGTAGGCCGAGTCCATGTCCGGCTCGATGTAATCCTCATCCAACGGAGGCTCGTCGTCCAGGTCCATGCCCGGCGTGGCCATATCCACATCGGCGGCTGTCGGCTCGGGCATCGGAGCGGCGACCCACTCGGGCGCTTCGGGCACCACGCTATCGGGCGTAGGCAGGGGCATCGGCGGCAGCTCGGGCTGCTCGGCGACGGTTTCCAGTACGGGCTCCACGACAGGCTGCTGGACGATCTCCGGTTCGACCGGATCATTCCAGGGCAGATCGATGACGGTTTCGGCGACAGGCTCGGGAATCGGCTCAGGCTCAGGCTCGACGACAGGTGCCGGAACCGGTTCCTTGACGGGCGCCACCGCCGCCGGAGCAGAAGCTACTGCCGGCGCAACAACGGGCGCGGCAGCCACTGGCTTGGCGGAATCAGCTGTGGCCTGGCTGATCCCCACTGGCTTTAGCGCCTGCCTCGGCGCATCCGCCGTGTCGGCAGGCCGGAACGCCAGCATTCGCAGCAACACCATTTCAAAGCCGCCGCGCGGATCCGGCGCCAGGGGCAGGTCGCGTCGGCCGATCAGGCCCATCTGGTAATAGAACTGCACGTCTTCGGCGGGCAAGGCCTGGGCCAGGGCCAGCACGCGATCACGGTCGCCATGGCCATTGTCGACGCCGTCAGGCAAGGCCTGGGCGATGGCGACACGGTGCAATACATTGAGGATTTCCGACAGCACGCCGTTCCAGTCCGGCCCCTGTTCGGCCAGGTGGCGCACCGCTTCGAGCAACGCCTTCGCGTCGCCGTCGATCAGGGCATGCAACACGTCATAGACCTGGCCGTGATCGAGCGTACCGAGCATGGCCCGCACATCGGCAGCCATGACCTTGCCTTCACCGAAGGCAATGGCCTGGTCGGTCAGACTCATGGCGTCACGCATCGAACCATCGGCGGCGCGCCCCAACAGCCACAGCGCATCGTCTTCGAACGGCACATTCTCGACACCCAGTACGTGGGTCAGGTGCTCGACGACCCGTTCCGGTGTCATGTTCTTCAGGGAGAACTGCAGGCAGCGCGACAAAATCGTTGCAGGAAGCTTCTGCGGATCGGTGGTCGCCAGGATGAACTTGACGTAGGGCGGCGGCTCTTCAAGCGTCTTGAGCAGCGCATTGAAGGAATGGCTGGAAAGCATGTGCACTTCGTCGATCAGGTAGACCTTGAAGCGCCCACGGCTCGGGGCGTACTGCACGTTGTCGAGCAGCTCGCGGGTGTCCTCGACCTTGGTTCGGCTGGCGGCGTCGATCTCGATCAGGTCGACGAAACGTCCTTCGTCGATTTCCCGGCAGACCGAACACTTGCCACAAGGCGTCGAAGTGATACCGGTTTCACAATTCAGGCACTTGGCGATGATCCGTGCAATGGTAGTCTTGCCCACGCCGCGGGTGCCGGTGAACAGGTAGGCGTGGTGCAGCCGCTGACTGTCCAAGGCATTGATCAGAGCCTTGAGCACATGGGTCTGGCCGACCATTTCGCGGAACGAGCGCGGACGCCATTTACGTGCAAGAACCTGATAACTCATCGAAAACCATCGCAACGAAGGAACAGAAGCGGCTAATGCTAGCGGAGCAGGGGCGAAATTGCATCCGGTGCGCCGTTCTAATCTGGCTAAGCTTGGGATCAGGGACTCGGTTGTCGACACGTTTTTAGACCGTCAGGAGAGCTTATGCGCTTGGCCATGGGGGCTTTGCTGTTACTAGGGACAGAATGTTCCGCCGCCGAACTACCCTTGCGTTTTGCCGTGACCGACGGCTGGGCCATGCCCATGGTGCAGATCGAACGGGGTCGCCCGACCCAGGGCATACTCCCTGACATCATGACCAGCCTGGCGACTCAGGTGGGCATGCCAGCCGAGTTCCACGTCTTGTCCCGGGCCCGGCTCGACGGCGCCATGCAACACGACGAAGTCGACGTGCGCTGTTATGTCAGCCCCGACTGGGTAAAGGACAAAGGGGGAGATTTCCTATGGAGTGTCCCGCTGTTCTTCCAGCGTGACCTGCTCGTCGGCACAGCCAGTGCCCCCAGACAAGTGGTGCCGGCGACGCTGGGGCAGCAGCCGATCGGTACCGTGCTCGGCTATACCTATCCAACCTTGCAGCCGCTGTTCGACAGCGGTCATGTAAGGCGCGACGACGCACGGAGCCAGGAACAAGTGCTGACAAAATTGCTTGCCGGGCGCTATCGCTACGGCGTGAGCAACCAATGGGCGCTGGACTGGTTCAACCAACGGCACACCGCTGACTACCAACTGCATGAGGTGGCCGTTTTGCAGGAACAGCAGTTGGGCTGCTACCTGCGCAATGATCCGAAAATCCCGGCACAACGTATCCTGCGCACCTTGCAGAACATGAAAGCTTCCGGAGAGATCGACGCGATCATCCAGCTTTATACCGGCCGCAGTGCGGAATCCGAAGCTGAAACCAGCGCCCCCTGAATGCCCGGACGTTGCTGCCATTGCGGCGGCGGAACAAACCTCGTCACCCAGCCCGGTATCTGCTCAGGTGGCATGGGGCGGGCGATGAAATAGCCCTGGGCGACTTCACAGCCCAGGCGCAGTAACAGTTGGCCATGCTCAAGGCTGTCCAGCCCTTCGGCGACGACCTGCCGATCGAACGCCTGTGCCAGGCCGATCACGGCCTTGGTCAAGGCCAGGTCATCCCGGTTCACAAGAATGTCACGGATAAAGGTCTTGTCGATCTTGATGGTCTGGGTGCGCAAATGCTTGAGATCATTGAGGGAGCAGTAGCCCGTCCCGAACCCACCCAGGGAGAACCCCACCCCCAGGGCCTGGCAAGCCTGGAGGCAGGCGCTGACATGCTGGAGATTTTCCACCGCGACGGATTCGACGATTTGCAGGTCGAGCATCCGCGGCGCCACGTCAGGGTGCCGCTCCAACATCTGTTGCAGCCGCTCGACGAAGTCCTCACGCTGGAAATGCCTTGCGGAGATATTGATACTCACCGGCCACCCTTGCCCCGCTTGCTGCCACAGGTGCAACTGAGTCATGACCTGTTCCATGACCCACTCGCCGATCTCGACGATCAGGTCGGTCTCCTCCGCCAGCGGCAGGAATTCACGGGGCGGCACCAGGCCCCGTTGCGGGTGCTTCCAGCGCAGCAACGCCTCAAGCCCCACCACAGTGCCGCTTCGCATATTGACCTTGGGCTGGAAATGCAGCCGCAGCTCATGGGCGGCCAATGCCTGCCGAACCCGCTCGACGGTCTGGTAAGTGGCCCGCACCTCCTTGTCCCGGGATACATCAAATAGATGGAAGCGATTGCGGCCGCTCTGCTTGGCCATGTACATCGCCTGGTCAGCATGGCGCAGCAACGTCTCGGCGTTTTCGTTGTCCCAGGGGAACAGTGTGACGCCGATACTTGCGAAGACCTTGATGCTTTTACCGTCAATGGCATAGGGCGTGGAAACAGCAACCAGCACCCGGTTCAAAGCCCCATGCAACTCATCCATCCCAGGCACATGACGCAACACCAGCACGAACTCGTCCCCAGCCAGCCGAGCAACCACATCTTCACTTCGCACGATGCTGCGCAGTCGCCTCGCGACCTCGACCAGCAGTTGATCGCCACTGGCATGGCCGTGACCGTCATTGACCGCCTTGAAGCCATCGAGGTCGAGCATGCAGACCGCCAGGGGAAAGTTTTCCGACTGGGAAAACGCCAGGGCCTGGTCCAGCAGGTCAGACAAATAGGTGCGATTGGGCAGCCCGGTCAGCACATCGTGCCCGACTCGCCACTGCAGGGAATGCAACTGCCGGCGCTTGTCACTGACATCGAAACGAATCGCCAGGTAGCGCTCGATCCGCCCCGTCGCGTCATCCATCACCGGTACCAGGGTGGTATCGACCCAATGCAACGTACCGTCCTTGGCGCGATTACAGATATCCCCCTTCCAGACCTGCCCCAACGAGATGGTGTGCCACATGGCACTGAAGAACTCGCCAGGGTGATGACCGGAATTGAGCAGGCGATGGTTCGCCCCCAGCAGTTCCTCGCGCCGGTAGCCGAAGAGGTTACAGAACTGGTCGTTGACGTAAGTGATACGCCCGCTCGCATCGGTCTCGGAAAACATCGCGGCGGCGTCAACGGCTCTGCGGTACTTCTTATCCATCGAAGCAGTCATCCATGAGTCAGGCTCATTTGTCGCGCGCGGTTGCACCGCCTTCGGACAGGCGAAAATCAACTAGGCTCAAACACCTTGAGATAAGCTGGGGCACGGCTTTGTCGGTGCCACCTGAACGTCCAGAACACCTGCCCCGTGCCACGATAATGGGCGCGCGACCCATTTCTTTTTGCACACTCCGGCATCTGAAGCAGGTCACCAAATGCCCGTCCCAAACGCTGATTCTACGAAACGCATCACATTTTGCAAAGCAAGGTGATGGATCACGCGGTTGCCTAATGCGAAAATCTATCGTTAAGTTCTTGATTCTAAATGGGAATTGAGCGATGCAAATTTCAAGTTTGGGTGCAGCCATCAGACGCTACCGCAAAGTAGCGGGGCTGACTCAGGCTGAACTTGGCGAAAAAACCGGTTTTGACCCCAAAACCATCAGCCGCTTCGAAACCGGCACCTACATGCCCAGCATCGAAGCCCTGTTCCTGCTCGCCAACGTACTGGACGTGCAGCTGAAAGCCTTTTTCGCCGACATGAATGATGAAGACGAGCAGCGCGCGTATCTGTTCGGTGTCATACACAAGGCCACTCCGAAGGACCTGGGCAAGCTGATCGCGGCGGTGGACCAGGCGCTGTCCAAGCCCTGAGTCAGGCGTATTCGTCCCAGCTATCAGGACTTGCCACACAACCTGTGGGAGCCGAGCTTGCTCGCGATAGCGGAATATCAGGCACATCAATGCAAGCCGACCCACCGCCATCGCGAGCAGGCTCGCTCCCACAGGGAGTCGGTGGCGAAGACTGAGTTTATGGGCATCCAGAAAAATGACCTGTCAATCAGCGCCCACCCCCCTTCGCCCGATCCACCGCAACCAGCACCAGTGAAATCACCACGAACGCCACCAGCACTAGCACCGCGTTGACCAGCACCTGTGAGTAGCCCAACCTGTCCACTTCGATGAACGGATAGGGATAGGAGCCGATAGCCTCACCGCGTATCAGGGCGTAAATGAAATAGGCCAGTGGATAGATCAGCCACATCCATATGTCGCTCCAATGCAAGGTTCCCTTCGGCACACAGAACCACCAATAGATCATGTACAGCACCGGCATCACATCGTGCAGTAGTTCATCAGCCACCCATTGCCAGCCTTGAGGGTTCCAGGTCTGGCGTAGCAGCAGGTTGTACGCCAGCCCGACCAGCACGATGGCAGCTGCCACCCCCGTCTGGGTCGAGGGCCGGAGGAAGAAACGTCGTAGCGCCGAGTCACCTGTCGTCGCCGCACAAGTCAGCACGATCGCCACCAGGATATTGGTCAGTACCGTGAAGTAGCTGAAAAAAATCTCCACGCCACCCAACAGGCTCTTCTCGGCCTGCCAACGCGAGGCCAGGATCAAGTAAAGCTGGAGAAGCAATGCAAACCATCCCAGCGCCGCCGCGACCTTCACGGCAATTGTCCCTCTGCTTTGCGTCAACACCATGTCGTTGTTCATCACGTTGCCCTCTGGCCGGTTAAACGAACCCTAGAAAGGCACAACGTGAAATTCTACTGTCAGAAATGACAGTGCCGATCAACGGTAATCGCCCGGACAGCAGAAGGCATCGACCGAATTCGGCCAGAACAAGAGAGATAAGGGGAAATCTGGCAAACCTTGCGGATGAAGGCCTGGGAGCGTTATGGAGGCAACCCCACCAGCCACACCCCGGCACACAATGTTCCCGCTGTGGCTGCTTCCTTCCGGATCTGACCAGGTTCACGGGTAATCGTTGCGGGGGGACCGATGGGGTCACCATAACGACGCCCGCCTGACGGCGAGCCGCGCCATTGTACCTATCTGACGGGAAGTTACAACCGTTCGCGCCGGATTAAAAAAGCGAAGACGTTCAAGCACTTGCCATGAGGGTGGATATGCGTTTGCTGCCATCCCGAGGAACCCTGTGGGAGCGAGCCTGCTCGCGAAAGCGGTGGGTCGGCTTGCATCAGGGCTGAATGAGCTGCCGCCATCGCGAGCAGGCTCGCTCCCACAGTAGATCGAGGATTGGCTGAGTGCGCAGCCATCCCGGCAAACCCATCGTTACAGCAGCACCTCATCCGCCCGGCCGCCCTCCTCCTGGATCACCAGATGGATGAAATGCAGTTTGGTGATGACAGCCGCTGGCACGACGAACGGATAAAAATCCGGCTGACCCATGCTGCGGGACAGTTCGTTGAGCATGCCGGCCAGTTCGATCCAGGCGTTGACGAACGACAGGAACGCCGTACCTCCGGTGTGCTCGGGATCGAACAGGGTTTCGGGTGGGAACGGTTGATAGTCGAAGTCCATGTCCTGCGCGCTCATGCCAAAGCCCAGCGCCGTGTCCACGGCGTCCATCATGTGCAGGTAGTGGGCCCAGGTTTCGGCCCAGTCCTCCCAGGGGTGCATGGTGGCGTAGGCACTGACGTAACGGGTTTGCCAATCCAGCGGCGCCCCTTGCTGATAGTGCCGTTCCAGCGCGTCGGCATAACTGGTCCGCTCATCGCCGAACAATCCGCGGAATGCTTCGAGCCAGTGGCTGTTGGCAATTAGAAGATCCCAGTAGTAATGCCCCACTTCGTGACGAAAGTGCCCGAGCAAGGTGCGATACGGTTCGTGCATCTGCTGGCGCACGGCCTCACGGTGGGCGTCGTCCGCTTCCTTGATGTCGAGCGTGATCAAGCCGCTGGCATGGCCGGTGGTCGGTGGCGTGCCGTCAGGGTCGGCGCCGATGAAGTCGAAGGCCAGGCCCGTGGATTCGTCGACGCTTTTCGGCGCGACCGGCAGACCGAGGGTGATCAGTTGCGCCACCAGCCTGCGCTTGGCCGTCTCGACCTTGCGCCAGCGTTCAGGGTTCTCCGGGATCGACAGGTCGGGGATGGTGCGGTTCAGCCTGCAGGCGATGCACAAGGTGTCGCGCCCCCCGGCTGGCAGCAGCCAGTTGCACGCTGCCGCGGTATCGAGGTTGGCGCAGCGGCGGAACAGGCCAGCCTGTGGGTCGGCATCCAGGGTCCAAGTGTCGGGCTGGTCACCGGGTTGCAGGGACGAGAGACGACTCTGCTCCGGCTGGTAGCCCAGCGCCGCCAGGCAGGCCAGGCACTGGCTGTTGCGGAAAAACAGCGACTGGCCGCAGCGACACGGCCAGATCTTGCTGTTGCGCGAACGGTCGCCCAGGAACGGCGCGGCGATGCGTGAGCTCAGTTGTTCGAAGAAGCGGTACATGGCGATCTCTCCCTGGAGCCTGCAACACTAGATCGTCTTCTGACAGAGACGTTCAGCCAAGTGCTCCCTCTGTGGCGAGGGGATTCATCCCCGTTGGGCTGCGAGGCAGCCCCAACACAGGCGACTCAATCAGCCTGATACACCGAGTCGCAGGGCTTTGGGGCTGCTGCGCAGCCCAACGGGGATGAATCCCCTCGCCACAGGGACCGCGCCCGACTAGGGCTAGACCGTGATGCCATGCTTGCCAAGGAATGCCACGAACGCCTCTTCGTCCAGCACCTTGAGCCCCAGTTCATTGGCCTTGGTCAGCTTCGAGCCCGCGCCCGGGCCGGCCACGACGCAATGGGTTTTCGCCGACACGGAACCGGCGACCTTGGCCCCCAGACTCTCCAGCTTGTCCTTGGCGACGTCGCGGCTCATCAGCTCCAGCGAACCGGTCAATACCCAGGTGTGGCCCGCCTCGGGCAAGCCTTCGACCACTTTCTTCTCGCTTTGCCAGTGCATGCCGAAGTCACGCAACTGCTGTTCCGCGGCCTCGGCCTGCTGGCGGTTGTCGGTGCTGGCAAAGAATTCCCGTACGGCATTGGCCTGCTTTTCCGGCAGCGCCTGGCGCATGTCCAGCCAGTCCGCGCTCATCACTGCCTCGAGAGAGCCGAACTTGTCCGCCAGTTTCTGCGCGCCGCCCGGTCCGACCGACGGGATGTGCAACTTGTCGAGAAAACCGCCCAGGGTGGTGCTGGCGGCGAATTCGGCGCCCAGTTCACCCTGGTCCTGGATATCGAGGCCATGACGCAGCAGATCCGCGATCACCTGGCGGTTGTGCGGGTCTTCGAAGAAGCTGTGGATCTCGTGCGCCACTTCCAGGCCCACGTCCGGCAGGTACGTGAGCACTTGGGGCAGCGCCGCTTGCACGCGCTCCAGCGAGCCCAGGGAGCGCGCCAGGACCTTGGCGGTTTCCTCGCCGACGTCCGGGATGCCGAGGGCGTAGATGAAGCGCGCCAGGCTGGGTTTCTTGCTGTCGACGATGGCCGCCAGCAACTTGCGGCTCGACAATTCGGCGAAGCCTTCCAGGTCGACCACCTGCTCGAAAGTCAGGGCATACAGATCGGCAGGCGATCCCACCAGACCCTCGTCCACCAATTGCTCGATGCTCTTTTCCCCGAGCCCTTCGATGTCCATGGCCCGGCGCGAGACGAAATGAATGATCGCCTGCTTGAGCTGCGCCCCGCAGGCCAGGCGCCCGACACAGCGATACACCGCGCCTTCGCTGATGGTCTCGCGGCCCTTGCTGCGTTTGATGAGTTGCGTGCGCTCCACGTGGGAGCCACACACCGGACACTGTTGGGGCACTTCCACCGGGCGGGCATTTTCCGGGCGGCGCTCGGTGACGACTTGTACCACTTGCGGAATCACGTCCCCGGCGCGGCGGATAATCACCGTGTCGCCGATCATCAGTCCCAGGCGCGCCACTTCATCCATGTTGTGCAGGGTGGCGTTGGCCACGGTCACGCCGGCCACCTTGACCGGCTTGAGCCGCGCAACCGGCGTCACCGCTCCGGTGCGGCCGACCTGGAACTCGACGTCGAGCAACTCGGTGAGTTCCTCGCTGGCCGGGAATTTATGGGCGATGGCCCAGCGCGGCTCGCGAGCGCGGAAGCCGAGCTCACGTTGGGAAGCAATGCTGTTGACCTTGAACACCACACCGTCGATTTCATAGGGCAGCGCGTTGCGTCGCTCACCGATGTCCCGGTAGTAATCCAGGCATTCGTCGACGCCGTGGGCCAGCTTCAGTTCGCGACTGATGGGCATGCCCCAGGCCTTGAGCTGCTTGAGATTGCCGATGTGGGTATCGGCGATATCCGCCGTCACCTGGCCGATGCCGTAGCAGCAGAACTCCAGCGGACGGTTGGCGGTGATCTTTGAATCCAGTTGCCGCAGGCTGCCGGCCGCCGCGTTGCGCGGGTTGGCGAAGGTCTTGCCGCCTGCCTCCAGCTGCGTGGCATTGAGGCGTTCGAAACCGGCCTTGGACATATACACCTCACCGCGCACTTCCAGCACGGGTGGCCAGCCGCTGCCTTGCAGCTTGAGAGGGATGTTGCGCACGGTGCGCACGTTGACGCTGATGTCTTCGCCGGTGGTGCCGTCGCCGCGCGTGGCACCGCGTACCAACAGGCCGTCCTGGTACAACAGGCTGACCGCCAGGCCATCGAGTTTCGGCTCGCAGCTGTATTCCACCGCCGCACCGCCGCCCAGCAGATCGCCCGTTGGCAAATCGAGGCCTTCGGTCACCCGACGGTCGAATTCGCGCAAGGTGGATTCGTCGAAGACGTTGCCCAGGCTGAGCATCGGGATCTCGTGACGGACCTGGCTGAACGCCGACAACGCTACGCTGCCGACCCGCTGGGTCGGTGAGTCGCTGGTCACCAGCTCCGGGTGCTGCGCTTCCAGGGCCTTGAGCTCGTGGAACAGGCGGTCGTACTCGGCGTCCGGAATGGTTGGCTCATCGAGGACGTGATAGCGATAGTTGTGCTGATCCAGTTCGGTGCGCAGCTCTAGGATGCGGGTTTCGACGGCATTCATGGGTGTTCTCTCATAAAGCAAAAAGAGCAGCCGAGGCTGCTCATTTCAATCAGTCAAGTAACGCTCGGCAGAGAACCTGTGGCGAGGGGATTTATCCCCGCTCGAGTGCGCAGCACTCGCAAACTCTGTGGCAACACAACATTTTGAGGGCTGCTTGGCAGCCCAGCGGGGATAAATCCCCTCGCCACAAAAGCGGTTTGCCACAAGCGGCTACCAGAGGCGCTCTGATCAGCGCTTCTGGGTCAATGCCCGGCGTTCGAATTCAACAATACGCTGGCGGTAGTGCTCGATGGTCTGGGCCGTCAGCACGCTGCGCTGGTCATCCTTCAATTCGCCATTGAGTTCCTGGGACAACTTGCGAGCCGCCGCCACCATCACGTCAAAGGCCTGCTTGGGATGACGCGGGCCTGGCAGACCAAGGAAGAAACTCACCGCAGGCGTGCTGAAATGATCGATGTCGTCCAGGTCGAACACCCCTGGCTTGACGGCGTTGGCCATGGAGAACAGCACCTCACCGTTGCCAGCCATGCTTTCGTGACGATGGAAAATGTCCATCTCGCCGAAACGCAGGCCGCTTTCCAGGATGTTCTGCAGCAACGCCGGGCCCTTGAAGCCGGCCGGATCGCGGCAGATCACGCTGATCACCAGGACTTCTTCGGCCTGGGCCTGCTCCTTGTCGCTGCTCGACGCCTTGCTCTCGTCCGGGAAGTCGTCGCGGCTGCTGAAGCTCGGGCCGCCATCCAGGTCCAGGTTGAGGTTCAGGTCACCCTGGGACGGTTCGTTGTTGCGCTTGCCGCGCTTGGAACCCGACTCACGGGGCTCGCGCACCGGCGCGCTTACCGACGGCAGGTCATGCTCGTCCAGCTGCGGCTCCTTGTGGGTGTCCAGCACCCGGGGCGGGCCCAGCAGCTCGGCATTGTCATCGTCGTCCGGCAGGTTCGACAGGCTGCGATCAAGGCGGAATTTGAGTTTCCCCTTGCCACCGCGCATGCGGCGCCAGCCATCGAAAAGAATACCGGCAATGACAATGATGCCGATGACGATCAGCCACTCGCGCAGACCGATTTCCATGTAATCCCGTGCCTCTATAAAAATGCTGAAAAATAAGGGGCTTAGCTATTTGCAAACCGCTTTAAAACGTGGCGCCAACTCTATGTTCTGAATGGCGTTTTGCCCACGCACACGAAAATTTGACATTAAACTAGCACGACCAAAGATAACTTTACACCGTCTGTCGCATAGGCTTGTGCCAATCTGTGATTTGAACGGCCTTCGGCGGGGATAAAAGTCCCGACAACTCGTCAAGAAGTTGCTCGAGAGATCCCGCTTCAGGCATCCACCATCGCCATGGCCTCCTCGACATCCACCGCCACCAGCCGCGAACAGCCCGGCTCGTGCATCGTCACGCCCATCAACTGATCAGCCATTTCCATGGCGATCTTGTTATGGGTGATGTAGATGAACTGCACCGTTTCAGACATTTCTTTTACCAGGCGCGCATAACGGCCCACGTTCGCGTCGTCCAGCGGCGCATCGACTTCGTCGAGCATGCAGAACGGCGCCGGATTCAACTTGAAGATGGCAAATACGAGGGCCAACGCGGTCAGCGCCTTTTCACCACCGGAGAGCAAATGAATGGTGCTGTTCTTCTTTCCGGGAGGACGCGCCATGATCGTCACCCCTGTATCGAGTAGATCTTCGCCCGTCAGTTCCAAGTAAGCGCTGCCGCCACCGAAAACTTTTGGGAAAAGCGCCTGCAAACCGCCATTGATCTGATCAAAGGTATCCTTGAAGCGGTTGCGGGTTTCCTTGTCGATCTTGCGAATGACGTTTTCCAGGGTTTCCAGCGCTTCCACCAGGTCAGCGTCCTGGGCGTCCAGATAACGCTTACGCTCGGACTGCTGCTCGTATTCGTCGATGGCCGCCAGGTTGATCGCGCCCAGGCGCTGGATCCGCGCCGCAATGCGTTCCAGTTCTTCCTCGGCGTCTTTCTCATTGGCCCCGGCCACCAGGGTGGCGAGCACGCCGTTAAGGTCGTAGCCGTCCTCCAGCAGTTGATCCTGCAAGGCTTTGCGGCGCACGGTCAGGGCCTGCCATTCCAGGCGTTGCTGTTCCATCTGGCCACGAATCAGCTGGGACTGCTGCTCGGCCTGGCTACGGCGCTTCTCGGCATCGCGCAGTTCGCGGTCGGCGTCCTCCAGGGCGATCTGTGCCGTCTTGAGTTCTTCGTCGACACTCATCCGCTTGTCGAGCAGTTCCTCCAGCTTGAGACGCAGCTCTTCCAGGGGGGCCTCCCCCTCTTCCAGGTTCAGGCTCAACTGTTCGCGTTTTTCGGTGAGGCGTTCGGACTGCATTTCCAAACGCTCGAGGGCCTGGCGCGTGGAGTCGTATTGCGCCTTGAGCGAGCCCAGGCGCACCGCCAACTGATGGGCATGGTCCTTGTGCTGACGCGCTTCCTGGCGCACCCGGTCGAGGCGTTCGCGCAAGCTATCGCGCTGGGCCAGCAACAGCTCACGTTGCTCGGTGTCCAGCGCCATGGCGTCGAGCGCCTCCTGCAGTTGCAGGCGCGCCTCGCCGACCTGTTCGTGTTCCAGCGCCCGTTGCTCGCCCAGCTCGGCGATCTCTTCTTCCAGACGGGTGCGACGCAAGGCCAATTGTTCGGCCTTGGCCTTGCCGGCCGATAGCTGCGCCTTGAGCTCGCCCTGCTGGCGCGCTTCGTCCTGCAACAGCCGACGCAGGTGTTCACGGCCGTTTTCCTGTTGACGCTGCTGCGCCCGCAGATTCTGCAATTCGGTTTCCAGGGCTTCAACGCTGGCTTCACGCTCGTCGCGCTCGGCGCCCAACCGCTGGATTTCCTGACCCCGGGCGAGCATCCCGCTCTCGGCTTCGCTGGCCCGGCGCACCCGCAGGAAATGCCGGCCGACCCAATAGCCGTCGCGACTGATCAGGCTCTCGCCCGCCACCAGTTGCCCGCGCAGTGCCAGGGCCTGTTCGAGGTTTTCCACCGGCCTGACCTGCCCGAGCCAAGGCGACAGATCGACCTTGGCCTCGACTTTGTCCAGCAGGCTGCCCGGCATCCGCACACCGTCACCGGCCGGGCTGAGCAGGCGCAGGTCGCCCTGGGTGAAACCCGAGAGGTCGAAACCGGCGAAATCGTCCACCAGCACCGCTTGCAGATCGGCGCCCAGCACGGTTTCCACCGCCAGTTCCCAACCGGCGTCGACCTTCAGTCCTTCGGCCAGTCGCGGGCGCTCGGCCAGATGCTGGTCGCGCAGCCATTCGGCGGTGCCGGTGCCCGGGTCCAGCGCGGCTTGCTGCAAGGCCTCCAACGAGGCCAGACGACCGTTGAGCCGTTGCAGCTCGCCCTGGGCCTGCTGTTGATTCTGAAGGGCCAGTTGCAAGGCCTGGCGCAGTTGTTCGAGCCGCTCGACCTGGGCGTCTTCGCTGGCCTGCAAGTCTTCGAGGGTGGCTTCGCTGGCGGCCAGTTGTTCGCTCAGGTCCAGGATTGCCGCGTCTTCCGGGTCTGCGGCGAGCAAGGCGCGCTCTTCGGCCAGGCGACGCTGGCGCTCGGCCAGGCGCTCCATGCTGGTTTCCAACTGCTGGATGCGCGACTGCTGGACCTCGGCCTGACGCCGTGGTTCGGCGGAAGTCAGGTTGAACCGGTCCCACTGCTCCTGCCAGCCGTGCATGGTCAGCTCGGCTTCTTCCAGGGCTGCGGCGGCCTCTTCGGCAGCGGCGTTGGTAATTTCCTGCTCTGGCGTGAGCCGGTCCAGTTCTTCGCCAAGGGTCAGCAGCAAAGTGCGGTCATGCCCCAGGTGAGACTCGGTCTCCAGGCGCGCACGCTCGGCTTCTTTCAAGTCGTCCTGTAACTGGCGCAGCCGTTGCTGGCCGTGCTGGATGCTCTGCTCGACCCTGGCGATATCGCCGCCGACCGAATAGAAGCGCCCTTGCACCAGGTTGAAGCGTTCGGACAGTTCGTGGTGCCCGTCACGCAGCCGCTCGATGGCGGCATCGGCATTGCGCTGTTCGGCCACCAGCGCTTCGAAGCTGACCTCCTGGTTGCCGATGATCGCTTCGCGCTGGCCGACCTGCTCGTTCAGCGCCTGCCAGCGCAGGGCCGAGAGCTGGGCCTTGAGCTGGCGCTCCTCGCCCTTGTATTCCTGGTATTTGCGCGCGGCCTCGGACTGGCGGTGCAGGCGTTCGAGCTGACGGTCGAGCTCTTCGCGCAGGTCGGTCAGGCGCGCCAGGTTTTCGTGGGTACGACGGATCCGGTTCTCCGTCTCGCGCCGGCGCTCCTTGTACTTGGAGATACCGGCGGCCTCTTCGATGAAGTTGCGCAGGTCTTCGGGCTTGGCCTCGATCAGCTTGGAGATCATGCCCTGTTCGATGATCGAGTAGCTGCGCGGGCCCAGACCGGTGCCCAGGAAGATGTCGGTGATGTCGCGACGCCGGCACTTGGCGCCGTTGAGGAAGTAGCTGTTCTGGCTGTCGCGGGTCACCTTGCGACGGATGGAGATTTCCGCATAGGCCGCGTACTCGCCGATCAAGGTGCCGTCGGAGTTATCGAACACCAGCTCGATGCTCGCCTGGCTGACCGGTTTACGGCTGGTGGAGCCGTTGAAGATGACGTCGGTCATCGATTCGCCGCGCAGGTTCTTGGCCGAACTCTCGCCCATCACCCAGCGCACGGCGTCGATGATGTTCGACTTGCCGCAACCGTTGGGCCCCACCACCGCCGCCATGTTGCTGGGGAAGTTCACCGTGGTCGGGTCGACGAAGGACTTGAACCCCGCCAGCTTGATGCACTTGAGGCGCACGTTCAGGCCTTCGTCAGGGCGGCAACCACCAGATCGCAACTGCGCTGACAGTAAGCCGTCAGCACAACGCGGATCTGCGGCAGATCACGGGCCAGCACCGCGACGAGCAGGCGCTGAAACAGGTCGAGGAACTCGCTCATCTCGGCCTTGCGCTGCTCCAGGGCCAGGAAATAGGCGCGGCTCATGGCCGGTTGCAGGTTCTCGACGGTTTCCTGCAAGTACGGGTTGTTGGCAAACGGATAGGCCGCACGCATCACACTGAAGCTCTCGTCGACGAACGAGCGGATGTCCTGGCGCCCGAAGGCATCCTTGAGGCGCTGCTGGATCTGCAGGAACGGCGCCATGTCGACCGAGTCCCGCCAACCGTGGGCTACGGCGTTGCCCAGCAGGATGTACAGCTCGCTCATCAGCGTACAGAGGCTGCGCACATTATGTTCGGTAAGTTCGGTGACGTGAGCACCACGGCGCGGCAGGATCGCAATCAGATGGCGTCGCTCCAGGATCAGCAGGGCCTCGCGGACCGAGCCGCGGCTGACATTGAGCGCCAGCGTGACCTTCTGCTCCTGGATACGCTCTCCCGGCTTCATTTCGCCGCGAATGATGCGTTCGGCGAGATGATGGGCGATTTGCTCGGCGAGGCTGTCCGGGGCCTTGAACGTCATGGTTGTCCTTCAAACTCTTCGATCTGCACAAGCGGCGCAGTGTAGCGCACTCGATACGTCATGGCGCAGGGCCTGTACCGGGTTTTTGGCACGATTCAAGCAAAAAAATAAGCAAAAAAACAAAGCGGCTCGCCCTGAAACGAACCTGTGGGAGCGAGCCTGCTCGCGATAGCGTTGGATCCGTCACGCATTCATCGGCTGACACACCGCCATCGCGAGCAGGCTCGCTCCCACAAAGCGTACATACTGAATGAACACGACAGTTGATCGACAGAACGAATTTCCTGACCTTTAAGTCAGAAAAACGTTGACCGAAAAGTCAGACCTGCTAAATTCGGCCTACGTCGATACAACAATAATGAATCTGCGAGGCCTTCCGTGATCCAGTTTTTACTCAACCAGGAACTCCGTAGCGAGCACACCCTGGACCCGAACCTGACCGTGCTCAACTATTTGCGCGAGCATGTCGGTAAATCCGGCACCAAAGAAGGGTGTGCCAGCGGCGACTGCGGTGCCTGCACCGTGGTGGTAGGCGAATTGGACACGGACGAAAGCGGCCGCTCGCGCATTCGCTATCGCAGCCTCAACGCCTGCCTGACCTTCGTCTCGTCCCTGCACGGCAAGCAACTGATCAGCGTCGAAGACCTCAAGCACCAGGGCCAGTTGCACAGCGTCCAGCAGGCGATGGTCGATTGCCACGGCTCGCAATGCGGCTTTTGCACACCAGGCTTCGTCATGTCGCTGTTCGCCCTGCAAAAGAACAGCGATCAACCCGACGCCCACAAGGCCCACGAAGCCCTGGCCGGCAATCTGTGTCGCTGCACCGGCTACCGGCCGATCCTGGCTGCTGCCGACCAGGCCTGCTGCGGCAAGCAACCCGACCAGTTCGACGCCCGCGAGGCCGAGACCATTGCCCGTCTCGAAGCGATCGCGCCGAAGGAAACCGGCGAGCTCAACTGTGGCGATAAACGCTGCCTGGTGCCGCTGACGGTGGCCGACCTGGCCGATCTCTACGACGCCTATCCCCAGGCGCGCCTGCTGGCCGGCGGCACTGACCTGGCTCTGGAGGTCACCCAGTTCCACCGCACCCTGCCGGTAATGATCTACGTAGGCAACGTCGCCGAACTCAAGCGCATCGAGCGTTTCGACGACCGCCTGGAAATCGGTGCTGCCACAGCGCTGTCCGATTGCTACGAGTCCCTGAAAGCCGAGTACCCGGACTTCGGTGAACTGCTGCAACGCTTCGCCTCGCTGCAGATCCGCAACCAGGGCACCTTGGGCGGCAACATCGGCAACGCCTCGCCCATCGGTGACTCGCCGCCGCTGCTGATCGCCCTTGGCGCACAAATTGTGCTGTGCAAGGGTCAGGTCCGTCGCACCCTGGCGCTGGAGGATTACTTCATCGAATACCGGGTCACTGCCCGCCAGGAAAGCGAATTCATCGAGAAGATCATCGTGCCCCGGGCCAGCGCCGAGCAGACGTTCCGCGCCTACAAGGTATCCAAGCGCCTGGACGATGACATCTCTGCGGTGTGCGCGGCGTTCAACCTGCGCATCGACAACGGCATGGTCCGCGATGCCCGCGTGGCCTTCGGCGGCATGGCCGCCATCCCCAAGCGTGCCAAGCATTGTGAAGCCGCGTTGATCGGTGCGCAGTGGAACGACAGCACCCTCGAGCGAGCCTGCGCCGCCCTGGCCGAAGACTTCACGCCGCTGTCGGACTTTCGCGCCAGCAAGGAATACCGCCTGCTCAGCGCCCGCAACCTGCTGCGCAAATACTTCATCGAACTGCAAACGCCGCACATCGAGACTCGGGTGACCGCTTATGTCTAACCATCACGCCGTAGAGAAGACCCAAGCCGAACTGGCCGAGCTGTTTGCCCGCGACCTGAGCACCGGCGTCGGTCGCAGCGTCAAGCACGACAGCGCCGCCAAGCATGTGACCGGTGAAGCGCAATACATCGATGACCGTCTCGAGTTTCCTAACCAGTTGCACGTCTACGCGCGACTGTCGGACCGCGCCCACGCCCGGATCCTGCGCGTCGATACCTCGCCGTGCTACGCCTTCGAAGGCGTGCGCATCGCCATTACCCACGCCGACATTCCCGGCCTCAAGGACATCGGCCCGTTGCTGCCTGGCGACCCGCTGCTGGCCATCGACGATGTGCAGTTCGTCGGCCAACCGGTGCTGGCCGTTGCAGCCAGAGACCTGGAAACCGCCCGCAAGGCGGCGATGGCCGCGATCATCGAGTATGAAGACCTGGAACCGGTGCTGGACGTGGTCGAAGCCCTGCGTAAACGGCATTTCGTGCTCGACAGCCACACCCACCAACGGGGCGATTCCGCCACCGCACTGGCGAGTGCCGAACATCGCATCCAGGGTTCGCTGCACATCGGCGGCCAGGAACACTTCTACCTGGAAACCCAGATTTCATCGGTGATGCCCACCGAAGACGGCGGCATGCTCGTCTATTGCTCCACCCAGAACCCCACCGAAGTGCAGAAACTGGTGGCCGAAGTGCTGGGCGTGTCGATGAACAAGGTCGTGGTGGACATGCGCCGTATGGGCGGCGGCTTTGGCGGCAAGGAAACCCAGGCCGCCAGCCCGGCCTGCCTGTGCGCGGTGATCGCGCACCTCACCGGCCAACCGACCAAGATGCGCCTGCGCCGGGTCGAAGACATGCTGATGACCGGCAAGCGCCACCCCTTCTACATCGAATACGACGTGGGCTTCGACAGCAACGGGCGCCTGCACGGCATTGCCCTGGAACTGGCCGGCAACTGCGGCTGCTCGCCGGACCTGTCGGCGTCGATTGTCGACCGGGCGATGTTCCATGCCGACAACGCCTATTACCTGGGCGATGCGACCATCAACGGCCACCGCTGCAAGACCAACACTGCGTCGAACACCGCTTACCGTGGCTTCGGCGGCCCTCAGGGGATGGTTGCCATCGAAGAAGTCATGGACGCCATCGCCCGGCACCTGGGGCTCGATCCGCTGGCGGTGCGCAAGGCCAACTATTACGGCAAGACCGAGCGCAACGTCACCCACTACTACCAGACTGTCGAGCACAACATGCTCGAGGAGATGACCGCAGAGCTGGAAGAAAGCAGCCAGTACGCCGAGCGGCGCGAAGCGATCCGTCGCTACAACGCAGGCAGCCCGATCCTGAAAAAGGGCCTGGCGCTGACACCGGTCAAGTTCGGCATCTCGTTCACCGCCAGTTTCCTCAACCAGGCGGGTGCCTTGATCCACGTCTACACCGACGGCAGCATCCACCTGAACCATGGCGGCACCGAAATGGGCCAAGGCCTGAACACCAAGGTCGCGCAGGTGGTGGCCGAGGTGTTCCAGGTGGAAATGGACCGGGTACAGATCACCGCGACGAACACCGACAAGGTGCCGAACACCTCCCCCACCGCGGCCTCCAGTGGCGCCGACCTGAACGGCAAAGCCGCGCAGAATGCCGCCGAAACCATCAAGCGGCGCCTGGTGGAGTTCGCCGCGCGACAGTACAAGGTCAGTGAAGAAGACGTGGAATTCCACAACGGCCATGTGCGGGTCCGCGATCACATCCTGACCTTCGAGGCACTGGTGCAACAGGCGTATTTCGCCCAGGTCTCGCTGTCGAGTACCGGGTTCTACAAGACCCCGAAAATCTACTACGACCGCAGCCAGGCTCGTGGCCGGCCGTTTTATTACTACGCCTATGGTGCAGCGTGCGCCGAGGTGATCGTCGATACCCTCACCGGTGAATACAAGATGCTGCGCACCGACATCCTCCACGACGTCGGCGCCTCGTTGAACCCGGCCATCGACACCGGCCAGGTCGAGGGCGGCTTCATCCAGGGCATGGGCTGGCTGACCATGGAAGAACTGGTGTGGAACGACAAGGGCAAGCTGATGACCAACGGCCCGGCCAGCTACAAGATCCCGGCCGTGGCCGACATGCCGCTGGACCTGCGGGTTAGGCTGGTGGAGAACCGCAAGAACCCCGAAGACACGGTGTTTCACTCCAAGGCCGTGGGCGAGCCGCCGTTCATGCTCGGCATCGCCGCGTGGTGTGCGATCAAGGATGCCGTGGCGAGCCTGGGGGATTACCGGCACCAGCCGAAGATCGACGCGCCGGCGACACCGGAACGGGTGTTGTGGGGCTGTGAGCAGATGCGCGGGTTGAAGGCAAAGGTGGTGGAGCCTGAAACCGAGTTGGCTTCGCTTTAGGACCGCGTCGCGGCCAATCGCGAGCAGGCTCGCTCCCATAGAGGGTCAGTGTTCACAAATCCCTGTTGGAGCGAGCCTGCTCGCGATGAGGCCGCAACAGACAACAAAGCAATGTTGAAAAGCGGACGCGGAGCGTCCAGAGATGCATTCCCACGCAGAGCGTGGGAACGATCAGTCGAGGTGAACATGTACAACTGGATCAGCGCCCTCGCCGACCTGCAAACCCGCGGTGAACCCTGCGTGCTGGTGACGATCATCGAAGAACTCGGCTCGACCCCGCGCAACGCCGGTTCAAAAATGGTCATCAGCGCCAGCCAGACCTTCGACACCATCGGTGGCGGGCACCTGGAATACAAGGCCATGGAAATTGCCCGGCAAATGCTCGCCAGTGGCCAGCAGGGCACGCATCTGGAGCGCTTCAGCCTCGGCGCCAGCCTGGGCCAGTGCTGCGGCGGCGTCACCGTGCTGCTGTTCGAACCCATGGGCCAGGTGCAGGCGCAGATTGCCGTGTTCGGCGCCGGTCATGTCGGCCGGGCCCTGGTGCCCTTGCTGGCGAGCCTGCCTTGTCGGGTGCGCTGGATCGACTCGCGGGAAGCCGAGTTCCCCGAACAACTGCCCCATGGCGTACAGAAAATCGTCAGCGAAGAGCCGCTGGACGAGGTCGATGAATTGCCCGCCGGCAGCTACTGCATCGTCATGACCCACAACCATCAGCTCGATCTGGAGCTGAGCGCGGCGATCCTCAAGCGCAACGACTTCGCCTACTTCGGCCTGATCGGCTCGAAGACCAAGCGGGTCAAGTTCGAACACCGCCTGCGCGATCGCGGTTTCGACAGCGGCGCCTTGCAACGCATGCGTTGCCCGATGGGCATTGGCGAAGTCAAAGGCAAGCTGCCTGTGGAAATCGCCATCTCCATCGCCGGCGAAATCATCGCCACCTATAACGCGGATTTCGGCCAGCACACCGCCCGCGCCGAACCCATTGCCAAATTGCTGCCGGCCTCGCGTCGCAGCCAAGCCAAATCCTGAGATTCCCCATGCCCACGACACGCAAAGCCTACCGCGCCGCCCTGCTCCACAGCCTCGCCGACCCGGCCGAAGTCGGCCTCGAAGCCTCTTATGAATATTTCGAGGACGGCCTGCTGGTGGTGGAAAACGGCCAGATCAGCGCCCTCGGCCACGCCCATGACCTGCTGCCGAGCCTGGCGGCGGACATTGAAATCGCCCATTACCCTGACGCGTTGATCACCCCCGGCTTCATCGACACCCACATCCATCTGCCGCAGACCGGCATGGTCGGCGCCTACGGCGAACAACTGCTGGACTGGCTCAATACCTACACCTTCCCTTGTGAACGCCAGTTCGCCGACCCCGCCCACGCCGAAGCCGTGGCCGATATTTTTATCAAGGAGCTGCTGCGCAACGGCACCACCACGGCCCTGGTGTTCGGCAGCGTGCACCCACAATCGGTGAATGCCTTTTTTGAAGCGGCCGAGAAGCTCGACCTGCGGATGATCGCCGGTAAAGTGATGATGGATCGCAACGCCCCGGACTACCTGACCGACACTGCCGAATCCAGCTACACCGAGAGCAAGGCGCTGATCGAACGCTGGCACGGCAAGGGCCGCCTGCACTACGCCGTGACCCCGCGCTTCGCCCCCACCAGCACGCCGGAGCAATTGGCGCTGGCCGGTCAGTTGCTGGAGGAATACCCGGACCTGTACATGCAGACCCACATCAGTGAAAACCTGCAGGAAGTGCAATGGGTCAAAGAGCTGTTTCCCGAGCGCAAGGGCTATCTGGACGTCTACGATCACTACCGGTTGCTCGGCGAGCGTTCGGTGTTCGCCCACGGTGTGCACCTGTGCGACGACGAATGTGCACGCCTGGCCGAAACCGGTTCGGCCATCGCGTTCTGCCCGACCTCGAACCTGTTCCTGGGCAGCGGTCTGTTCAACCTGCCGATGGCCGAGAAGCACAAGGTCAACGTGGGGCTGGGCACGGACGTCGGCGGCGGCACCAGTTTTTCGCTGCTACAGACCCTGAACGAAGCCTACAAGGTGATGCAGTTGCAGGGCGCGCGGCTGAGCCCGTTCAAATCGCTGTACCTGGCCACCCTCGGCGGCGCCCGGGCCTTGCGCCTGGAAGATCGAATCGGCACCTTGCAGCCGGGCACCGATGCGGATTTCCTGGTGCTGGACTACAACGCTACGCCGCTGTTGAGCTATCGCCTGAAGCAGGCGCGGGACATTGCCGAGAGATTGTTCGTGTTGATGACGCTGGGGGATGACCGGACGGTGGCGCAGACCTATGCGGCTGGCAGGTTGGTGCATCAGCGGTAGGGATCGTTCCCACGCTCTGCGTGGGAATGCCTCAACGGACGCTCCGCGTTCGGCCTTTGGGACGCAGAGCGTCCCAGGCTGCGTTCCCACGCAGAGCGTGGGAACGAGATGAGGTCAGAGCTTGGCCGTCGAACGCCCAGGCTTCTTGCTCTGCAGCAAGTGCGAAAACACTGCGTGCAGATCGTCCGACGCACCCTCTTCGTCGAGGTTGAGCTTGCTGTCGATGTGATCCATGTGATGCATCATCAAGTCCACCGCCAGGGTGGCATCGCGGGCTTCGATGGCATCGATCAATTGAGTGTGTTCGTCGTAGGAGCAGTGGGACCGGTTGCCACTTTCGTACTGGGCGATAATCAGCGAAGTCTGGGACACCAGGCTGCGCTGGAAGCTGATCAACGGGGCATTCTTCGCCGCTTCGGCCAGTTTGAGATGGAATTCACCCGACAGGCGGATGCCGGCGCCACGGTCGCCACGGGAAAAACTGTCACGTTCGTCGCTGACCATCTGCCGCAATTCGGCGAGCTGCTCGGCGGTAGCGTGCTGCACCGCCAGCTCGGTGATCGCCCGTTCCACCAGGCGCCGGGCCATGAACACCTGGCGCGCCTCTTCGACACTCGGGCTGGCAACGACCGCGCCCCGATTAGGTCGCAACAACACCACGCCTTCATGGGCCAGGCGCGACAATGCACGGCGGATGATGGTGCGGCTGACCCCGAAAATCTCCCCCAGTGCCTCTTCGCTCAACTTTGTACCGGGCGCCAGGCGTTGTTCGAGGATGGCCTCGAAGATATGCGCATAGACGATATCGTCCTGGGTTCCGCTGCGGCCGGCTTTGCCTGCTCGCGGTTGTTTCTTGAGGGGTTGCAACTGTTCGTTCATGGGCACTCGGGTCGGGAGAACTGCGGCGAATTGACCGTGACTGTAATACGGCGCAGCGGGTCGCTGGCAAGTATCGCGTAAAAAACACGGCGATTGTACACAACCTCTGATGGCAACACGACTGTACGGCTGTTTGTGGGCTTGGCTGTATTGCAATTGACCACTGGGTTGAGTTTAGGCTTAAACCCTCAATCTGTGACACCTATGGCACTGTGGGAGCAAGGCTTGCTCCCACAGGTACATAATCTATCCAAGGATCCCCACCCACCATGACCGAAGTCACGACTGCGCCACTTCGCCCATTGGCCGACACCTCGCCCTCGGCCATCGTCGCCGGGTTCATCGCCATGATGACCGGCTACACCAGCTCCCTGGTGCTGATGTTCCAGGCAGGCCAGGCGGCGGGGCTGACCAGCGGGCAGATTTCGTCGTGGATCTGGGCGATCTCCATTGGCATGGCAGTGTGTTCCATCGGCCTGTCGTTGCGCTACCGCACGCCGATCACCATCGCCTGGTCGACGCCCGGCGCGGCACTGCTGATCACCAGCCTGGGCGGCGTGAGCTATGGCGAGGCCATAGGCGCCTATATCACCTGCGCGGTGCTGGTGACGATCTGCGGGCTGACCGGCAGCTTCGAGCGCCTGGTCAAGCGCATTCCGGCGGCGCTGGCGGCGGCGCTGCTAGCGGGCATCCTGTTCAAGATCGGCAGCGAGATTTTCGTCGCCGCCCAGCATCGTACCGGCCTGGTGCTGGGCATGTTCTTCACTTACCTGATCGTCAAGCGCCTGTCGCCTCGCTACGCGGTGCTGGCGGCGCTGCTGATCGGCACTGCGCTGTCAGGCCTGATGGGCCTGCTGGACTTCAGCGGCTTTGCCCTTGAAGTCGCGACACCGGTCTGGACCACTCCACACTTTTCACTGGCGGCCACCATCAGCATCGGCATTCCGCTGTTCGTGGTGGCGATGACTTCCCAGAATATGCCCGGTATCGCCGTACTCCGGGCCGACGGTTACAACGTACCGGCCTCCCCCCTGATCACCAGCACCGGCATCGCCTCGCTGCTGCTGGCGCCGTTCGGCTCCCACGGCATCAACCTGGCGGCCATCAGCGCCGCCATCTGCACCGGGCCCCACGCCCACGAAGATCGCAACAAGCGCTACACGGCAGCGGTCTGGTGCGGGATCTTCTACGGGATTGCCGGGGTGTTCGGCGCAACACTGGCGGCGTTGTTCGCGGCGCTGCCCAAGGAACTGGTGTTATCCATCGCTGCACTGGCACTGTTCGGGTCGATCATCAATGGCTTGAGCATCGCCATGAGCGAAGCCAGGGAACGGGAAGCGGCGCTGATCACCTTCATGGTCACGGCGTCGGGGCTGACGCTGTTTTCCATCGGTTCGGCGTTCTGGGGGATTGTGGCGGGGGTGTTGACCTTGCTGATTCTCAACTGGCGTAAAGCCTGCTCGCGATAGCAGCCTGAAGATCAACCAAAAACCCAACCGCCAGGCATAAAAAAACCGGCGCCCAATTCGGGCTGCCGGTTCAGGACATCACGCCTTGGCGTTGATCGGCATGTCCGGGTGCCACACGTCGATCAGCGGGCTGACGGTCATGTTGGTCAGTTCGCTACGGCCCTTGAGCCAGGCTTCAACGGCAGCACGTTGTTCTTCGGAAACCGAGCCACGCTTCTGCAGGCATACCAGACCGTAGTCGTCGCCGCCGACATAGCCCAGGCCATTGGCTTCCATGGCTTCTTTCAGGAAAGCGTCGAGGAAAGCGTCAATCGCCTCATCGTCCAGATCTTCTTTGAGATCCAGGTTCAGTTCGAAACCCAGCTCCTGAAATTCATCCACACACAGCTTTTTGCGCAGACGCCGGGAACGGTTAGTCGCCATTGGAACAATCCTCATAAGTAATAACGGCCGGCACTTTACCAGTTTGGCGCAGCGATTGCCCGGTTGATCGGGCGTATCTGCCTACCGTCGGTAAAAAATTGCCTCACGAAAGGCTCAGGCACGGCACACGCCGGTGCGCCTTGGGGCATAATGCCGACACTTTCCTGACCGTTGAGGACGTTCATTTTTCATGTCCTCGTTTTTTCCCCCTCGCCCGTAGGGTTTTATTACACATGATCAAATCTTTGCGTCCACTGCTCCTGGCCAGCCTTCTTCTTCCCCTGGCCCTCCCTGCCTCCACCAGCGCCGCTACGATCAACACCGCCCTGTCGCCCAATGTGCAGAAGGCCCTCAAGACCAGCAAGTTGCAAGACGACGCACTGTCCCTGGTGATGGTGCCACTCAATGGCCCCGGCACCCCGACCATCTACAACGCCGACGTCTCGGTGAACCCGGCGTCCACCATGAAGCTGGTGACCACCTACGCCGCCCTGGAAATGCTCGGCCCCAATCACCAGTGGAAGACCGAGTTCTACACCGACGGCACCCTCAGCGGCGGGATCCTCAACGGCAACCTGTACCTCAAGGGCGGCGGCGACCCCAAGCTGAACATGGAAAAGCTCTGGCTGCTGATGCGCGATCTGCGGGCCAACGGCGTCCAGCAGGTCACCGGCGATCTGGTGCTGGACCGCGGTTTCTTCATCCAGCCGCAATTGCCCGAGTTCAACGACGACGGCAACGACGAAAACAAGCCTTTCCTGGTCAAGCCCGACTCCCTGCTGGTCAACCTCAAGGCGCTGCGCTTCGTTGCCCGCAATGATGGCGGACGGGTGTTGGTGTCGGTAGAGCCGCCGATTGCCAGCATCCGTATCGACAACCAGGTCAAGGCGGTCAATTCCAAGCAATGCGCCGGCGGCGTGCGCTACAACCCGGTACCACAGGCGGACGGCAGCGTGACCGTGACCGTCGGCGGGCAACTGGGCGATGGTTGCAGCTCCCAGACCTACCTGTCGCTGCTGGACCACGCCACCTACACCGCCGGCGCGGTGCGGGCGATCTGGAAGGAACTGGGCGGCAGCATCCAGGGCAAGGACCGTCTGGCCGCTACCCCGAGCAACGCCAAAGTGCTGGCCCGGGCGTTCTCGCCGGACCTGGCGGAGATCATCCGCGACATCAACAAATACAGTAACAACACCATGGCCCAGCAATTGTTCCTGAGCCTCGGCGCGCAGTTCCGCAACGAAGCCGACGGTGACGACGCCAAGGCCGCGCAACGGGTCGTGCGCCAATGGCTGGCCAAGAAAGGCATCACCGCGCCGCACCTGGTGATGGAGAACGGCTCCGGTCTGTCCCGCGCCGAACGGGTCAGCGCCCGGGAAATGGCGGCGATGCTGCAAGCCGCCTGGCGCAGCCCCTACGCAGCCGAGTACATCAGTTCGATGCCGATTGCCGGCACCGACGGCACCATGCGTAAACGCCTCAAGACCACGGCCATGGCCGGCGAAGCCCACATCAAGACCGGCACCCTGAACACCGTGCGCGCCATTGCCGGGTTCAGCCGTGACATCAACGGCAACACCTGGGCGGTGGTGGCGATCCTCAACGATCCGAAGCCATGGGGCGCTTCGTCGGTGCTGGACCAGGTGCTGCTGGACCTGTACCGCCAGCCGAAATTGCCGCAGACGGCTTCGGTGCTCTGATCCAAGCTTGCTCGCGATAGCCGCCATTCAACTGGCATGCGTGGGGCTGAGCTGACGCTATCGCGAGCAGGCTCGCTCCCACAGGGGCCTGATGGGGTGCATGGGTCTGTGTCCGCCGGGGTCAGGGTAGGAGCGAGCCTGCTCGCGATGACGGCGGATCAGTCCAAACAGCCGTCAACTGACACGCCCGCTATCGCGAGCAAGCTCGCTCCCACTCGTTCACCGGTCGTTTACCCCACCTGCATCTCGACCCGATCCCGCCCGGCCTGCTTGGCCGCGTAGACACCCGAGTCGGCCCGCAACAGCAGGGCATCCGCGCCCTCCCCGGCGCGCCAACTGGCGATGCCGAAGCTGGCGGTGACAACGCCCACATCCTCGATCGCCGCCGCGCGCAGGCCCTCCCACAGCCCAGTGGCCAAGGCGCGGGCACTTTCGCCATCGGTATCAGGACACAGCACCACGAACTCTTCTCCGCCCAGCCGACAGAAGACGTCGGTACGCCGCAGACGCTGGCTGACGCGCTGGCAAACAGCCTGCAACACCCGGTCACCCACCGCATGGCCATGCTGGTCATTGATACGCTTGAAGTGATCGATGTCGAGCATGATGACCGACAGGTCCCCGGAGCCGCGCTCGACCCGGATCATTTCCGAGTTCAGGCGCTCCTGGAAGTAACGCCGATTGCGAATACCGGTCAAGGCATCGGTCACGGACAGTGCTCGCAACTCTTCCTCCACTCGCTTGAGATCGGAAATATCAGAGATATAGCCATGCCATAACACACCGCCGCCGGGCAGTTGCTCGGGCGTCGCCTCGCCACGCACCCAGCGCAGGCCGCGCTGCGGCAGTTGCACCCGGTACTCTTCGCGCCATGGGCTCAGGGTGTCGGCCGAGGCACGGATCGACGCACGGACCCGCGCGTTGTCCAGTGAATGGATACGGGAGAAAATGGCTTCCGAGTTCTGGACCAGCACATTGGGCTCCAGTTCGTAGATATCACGAATGCCATCACTGGCGTAGATCACGCTGAAACGGCCGTTGAAATCCATTTTGAACTGGTAGATGCCACCCGGCACATGGGCACTGAGTTTCTTCAACAGCAGATCCCGGGCCGCCAGGGCCTCGTGGACGCGCTTGCGTTCGGTGATGTCGATGCAGATTGCCAGGTGCCCGACCCAGAGCCCCTGATCATCGAGCACGGGCGTGGCCAGCATGTTCACGGTCAAATGACTGCCGTCGCGCCGTACCAGGGTCCACTCCCGGGCCTGCTGGCCGCCCGCCTCGCCCCCTTCGAGCAACATCGCGTGACAGGTAGGAATCGGCTTGCCGAATCGGGCGCCAAGCTCTGCGGCCCGGGCCTGGAGCTCCCGGGGCACATGGAGGCTCTCCAGGGTCATGCTCTGCAGGACTTCGCAGCTCTGGTAGCCCAGCATCTGCTCGGCGCCGGCGTTGAACGTGGTGATGACGCCACGCAGGTCCGTGGCGATGATCGCAACCTGGGTCGCGGCATCCAGCACACCACGCAACTGGCCGTGGGTGCCCCGCAGCTCCTGCTCCCTGGCGCGCAGCTCCTGGGTACGTTGCTCCACCAGGGTCAGGGCCCGTTGCCGCTGGCTGACCAAGACGTAGAGAAAGGCACTGAGCAGGAAACTGAGCAGGCCGCCCAATACCACCAGGCTCGACATCGTGGAATGGTTGGTCGACAGGAACATGCCGCTGGGACGCAACTCTACCCGGTAGTCGTGATCCGCCAGGCGCAACACGCGGATCGCCGCCAGCTCACTGTCTTCCGGGGGTACGGGAGAGTCGAACAGCACCTCCTCCTGGTCGGCGTCGGACAGGTCCAGGACGCGCATCGAAAGATTGTCATGACTGGCCGCCGGCAGGCCATCGCCCACCAGCTGGCGCATGCTGATGGCCGCGACCACGTAACCGAAAGGCTCCGTAGACGGGGCCCGGGTAACCGGTGCCACCAGCAATACGCCACGGACAAAGGCCGGGTCGACGCCCACCAGGTCCAGCGGCTGCGATACTGCCACGCTGTTCTGGCGACGGGCCCGCTCGAGCACCTCGCGGCGCAAGGGATGGGAAAGCAGATCGAAACCCAGGGTTGACTCTTGGGAAGCCTGGCACTGCACATAGAGGATCGGCGCGTACTCGTCCCGTTCCGGAGCCTGCCGCAAGCCGCCTGAATCGTCCGCGTCACGGATGACGAAAGGGTTGACCCGCTTATTCCGCTCCCGTTGTTCGAACGCCTGCCGCTCGTCACGAAACACCCGTGGCGCCCAAGCCAAGGCTTGGGTACGCCGCAACAACGGTTCGGCGTAGCCATGGAATTCCTTTTCGGAAACCGTCGCCGAATTGGCAAAGAAACGCCTCAGGCTGTCGAGACGCTGCTCCTGCTCCTGAAATCTTTCCTCGATGCGGCTGAAGCGCTCTTCGGCTTGCAGTTCGAAGCGCTGGCGAAGTTGCTGGTTGAACAGGCTCATCATCGCCCAGCTCAGCAAACCGGTCAGGCAGGTGCCGGCCAGGAAGACCAGTGAAGCCACCAGCCAGGCCGATACATCTTCGCTGATAAAGCCCAGGATCCTGGGGCGCACCGGATGCAATGCCATAGACACAACTCGAAAAAAGGGGCAGGCGTCGGTACAGCCCTGGCCACAGCCTCAGTTATAGCTATTAGCCATCACTTTGACCAGTCCTAAAATCGGCTGGAAGCCTTGATTTACAAGGCTTCGTGGATCCAATCAGCAGATTTCAACGAGCCATGATTTTCCAGGCACGGTGGATCTTGCTGTTGCGGGCAAAGTCCGGATCGATGGTTGCAGCGGTGATTTCCTCCACTGCGTAACGCTCGCCGAGGTTGTCCTCGAGCTGGAACTTGCGGAAATTGTTGGAGAAATACAACACGCCCCCCGGCGCCAGGCGAGCCATGGCCAGGTCCAGCAACTGGACGTGATCGCGCTGCACATCGAACACGCCCTCCATGCGCTTGGAGTTGGAGAAGGTCGGCGGGTCGATGAAGATCAGGTCGTATTCTTCACGGCTGGCTTCAAGCCAGGCCATCACATCGCCCTGCTCCAAGCGGTTCTTGTCGGAAAAACCATTGAGCGACAGGTTACGTCGCGCCCAGTCCAGGTAGGTTTTCGACAGGTCGACGCTGGTGGTGCTCCGGGCTCCCCCCTTGGCGGCGTGGACGCTGGCGGTCGCGGTGTAGCAGAACAGGTTGAGGAAGCGCTTGCCGGCCGCCTCCTTCTGGATCCGCAGGCGCATGGGCCGGTGATCGAGGAACAGCCCCGTATCCAGGTAGTCGGTCAGGTTGACCAGCAGCTTCACGCCACCTTCGTTGACCTCGGTGAACTTGCCCTGGGCGCTCTGGCGTTCGTACTGCTTGGTGCCGCTCTGGCGCTCGCGACGCTTGATCACCACGCGGCTCTTGTCGACATTCAGCGCCTGGGGAATGGCTGCCAGGGCATCGAACAGCCGGGCCGAAGCCTTTTCCGGGTCGATGGATTTTGGCGCGGCATATTCCTGAACGTGCACCCAGTCGTGATAGAGGTCGATCGCCATGGAGTATTCCGGCATGTCGGCGTCATAGACCCGATAGCAGTCCACACCTTCGCGCTTGACCCATTTGCCCAACTGCTTGAGGTTCTTTTGCAGACGATTGGCGAACATCTGCCCGCCTTCGCTCAACCGCGCCTGCTCGACCACAGGCGCAGGAGCGGGGGTCGGTTTGATCGGGTTGCCATTCTTGTTGTACTGGCGCTCTTGCGGTACCTCAGGCGCCTGTTCGTACTGCGCCTGCTCACGCTCGGCCTGGCGTTGTTCCGGCGTGCGACGCTCACCGGTGACAAACTGATCCGGCAGCACCTTGATCAACAGCAACTTGCACGGCAAGGCACCGTTCCAGAACGAATACTGCTTGTGGCTGCGAATACCCATGCGCTTGCCCAGGTCCGGGGCGCCGGTGAATACCGCCGCCTCCCAGTTCAGGCACGCCTGACGCAGGCGTTCGCCGAGGTTCTGGTAGAGGTAAAGCAGGCTGGCCTCATCGCCCAGGCGTTCACCGTACGGCGGATTACAGATCACCAGGCCTTTCTGATTCTGGTCAGGACGCGGCTCGAACGTGGCGACCTCGCCTTGATAGATCTTGATCCACTCGCTCAGGCCGGCACGCTCGACGTTGTTGCGACCTGGCTGGATCAGCCGTGGATCGGCTTCATAGCCGCGAATCCACAACGGCGGCTTGGCCAACCCGGCAGCGGCGCGGGCAGTGGCTTCTTCGTGAAGTTTCTTCCACAGCGCCGGCACATGGCCCAGCCACGCGGTGAAACCCCACTGCTGACGACGCAGGTTCGGTGCCATGTCGGCGGCAATCATGCCCGCTTCCACCAGGAAGGTGCCGACACCGCACATCGGGTCGGCCAGGGCGCCGCCTTCAGCGGCAATGCGCGGCCAGCCGGCACGGATCAGGATAGCGGCGGCGAGGTTTTCCTTCAGCGGCGCGGCGCCTTGCTGCAGGCGATAACCACGCTGGTGCAGGCTGTGACCGGACAGGTCCAGGGAGAGGATCGCTTCACCGCGGTCCAGTCGCAGGTGAATACGCAGGTCCGGGTTGAGCTTGTCGATGGATGGCCGCTCACCCGAGGGAGTACGCAGCTTGTCGACGATGGCATCCTTGACCTTCAAAGCGCCGAAATGGGTATTGTCGATGCCCGAGCCGTGGCCGCTGAACTCGACCGCCAGGGTGCCATCGGCCAGCATGTGGTCCTGCCAGTCGACGTCGAGCACGCCGTGGTACAGGTCTTCGGCGTCTTTCATCGAAAAACGCTTGAGGACCAGCAATACCCGGTTGGCCAGGCGTGACCACAGGCACAGGCGATACGCCGTTTCCATGTCGGCCACGCCGCGAACGGCCGAGGTGTGCTCGCGCGCCTCTTCAAGGCCAAGCCCGATGGCTTCCTCGAGGAGCAGGCCTTCGAGGCCCTTGGGGCAGGTGAGGAAGAGTTCGAAACGATCGGACATGGGGAGTTCCAGAGCCTTTGGCTAAGTGGACCGGGGCAACGCATTGCCGGGTCAGGTTCAATCAGGTGCTTTTCTCAAGAGCACCCGGTGGCACGAAGGTGTGCCGTCCACCCTCGCCGCTCAGGTTAAAAGAGCTTAGATGCAGGGGCAGATAAAAAATTCGGTGTAACAAATGGTGAAAAAGTCACCCCTTTCGTCGAATAGTACCCGAGTGCAACGGGGGGACATTCTCATCCGAGAAAAGACCGCGCCATTCAGCGCAGGGCCGATCATACAGGGGTCTTGCTCAAAAGCGGACGCTGAACACTCTGTTACTTATCGCCCTAACGTCTTTATTGTTACGTGCTTATGACAAAACGGTCATTCCATCCATGTGACGCTTTGGTTAGAACTCAACACAGGTTGACGCCACAACGGCGCCAGCACCTTGGCTCGTCACGCCGGCAACGAGCCACCAACGGCAGAATGATTCTGCCCCGGCCTCAACAGAGGCCGACGCGAAGTAACAGTCAACAAGTGAGGGCAATACCCTATGAGAAGACTTAAGCGTGATCCGTTGGAAAGAGCATTTTTACGCGGTTACCAATATGGTGTTGGTGGTAAATCCCGTGAGCTTTGCCCCTTTACTCTACCGTCGGTACGTCAAGCCTGGATCAATGGCTGGCGAGAAGGACGCGGCGACAACTGGGACGGTATGACCGGCACTGCGGGTATCCACAGACTCAACGAACTTCACGCCGTCGGCTGACACAGGGCTCAATACTCAGGAACTCGACAATTCGATCCACACCCGATTTAACCACGCGCGTCCCATCCGGACGGCGGGCTACGGCCCAGGGGCTCCTTTGAGGAGCCCTTTTTAATGCCTATCAAATTGCGAACACTGTTGTGGCGAGGGGATTTATCCCCGCTGGGATGCGCAGCATCCCCAAAATCGCAAGACCGAAATATCTTCATCGATTCATACATCGAAGGGGCTGCTTCGCAGCCCAGCGGGGATGAATCCCCTCGCCACAGAGGTTTGCACAACCTTCAGGCAGTGGCTGTATCAGCCCAATGCCGCAATCGCATCCACCGACTCGCGGATCAACGCCGGCCCCTTGTAGATGAAGCCCGAGTAAATCTGCACCAGGCTCGCACCTGCGGTGATCTTCTCGGCGGCATGCCGTCCTTCGGTGATCCCACCGGCCGCGATGATCGGCAAGCGTCCCGCCAACTCCCCGGCCAGCACCTTCACGGTGTGGGTGCTCTTGTCACGCACCGGCGCGCCGGACAACCCGCCCGCTTCGTCACCGTGCTCCAGCCCTTCGACCCCTTCGCGGCCCAGCGTGGTGTTGGTGGCGATCACCGCGTCCATACCGGTCTCGACCAGGGCCTGGGCCACTTGGGCGGTTTCTTCGTCGGTCATGTCCGGCGCGATCTTGATCGCCAGCGGCACATGTCGGCCATGGGTCACCGCCAGCTCGGCACGACGCCGGGCCAGGTCGGCCAGCAGTTGCTTGAGGGAGTCACCGAACTGCAGGCTGCGCAGCCCCGGGGTGTTCGGGGAGCTGACGTTGACGGTCACATAGCTGGCATGGGCATAGACCTTGTCCAGGCAGATCAGGTAATCGTCGACGGCACGCTCCACCGGTGTGTCGAAGTTCTTGCCGATGTTGATGCCCAGCACGCCCTTGTACTTGGCAGCAGCGACGCGGGCCAGCAGGTGGTCGACGCCGAGGTTGTTGAAACCCATGCGGTTGATGATCGCCGCGGCTTGCGGCAGGCGAAACAGCCGTGGCTTGGGGTTGCCCGGCTGCGGCCGTGGCGTGACGGTGCCGATTTCCACGAAGCCGAAACCCAACTGCGCGAAGCCGTCAATGGCCGCGCCGTTCTTGTCCAGGCCCGCTGCCAATCCGACCGGGTTGGGGAATTGCAGGCCCATCACATTCACCGGCAACGTGGCCGGCGCCTTGCACAGCAGACCATTGAGGCCCAAACGTCCACCCGCGCCGATCAGGTCCAGGGACAGATCATGGGAGGTTTCCGGGGAAAGTTTGAACAGCAGTTCACGGGCCAGGGTGTACATGGGCGGCTTTGACTCGGGCGACGAAATGAGGCGGCGATTATAGCCGCGCAACGGCGGTTCAAGCGAGGCGCCTGCGCAAAACAGCGCCGATGGCATATGCCTTGCACCCGCTTCGCTCATCGACGCTCATGCCACCGACGGGATGAGTGCCACACTGTTTTAGAGGACAACGGCGTCGTCACCCGGCCATGCTCTGGCACTCGTCCGGGTACGGCGCTTTTTTACGTGGAAGGTGATGCCCGATGAATGAAGTTCCAGCCAACCCCCTGGCCTGGGTCAATGGCAGCGACGCTCCGGAAAAAAGCGTGCTCGATCTCGGCTTCATGGCCTTGAGTGACTGCGCCCCGGTCGTGGTGGCCGCCACCCAGGGCTTCGCCCAACCCTACGGCCTGACCTTGAACCTCAAGCGCCAGACCTCCTGGGCCAGCCTGCGGGACAAGCTGGTCAGCGGTGAAATCGACGCGGCCCATAGCCTGTATGGCCTGATCTACGCCGTGCACCTGGGCATCGGCGGCGTCGCGCCGACCGACATGGCGGTGCTGATGGGGCTGAACCAGAACGGCCAGAGCATCAACCTCTCCCACGGCCTGCAGGCGATGGGCGTGACCAGTCCTGAGGCACTGGAGCGCCATGTGCACCAAACTCGCCCGAAACTGACCTTCGCCCAGACATTCCCCACCGGCACTCACGCGATGTGGCTTTACTACTGGCTCGCCGCCCAGGGCATCCATCCCTTGTCCGATGTCGACAGCGTGGTGGTTCCGCCGCCGCAAATGATTGCGCACTTGCAGGCCGGGCGCATCGACGGGCTCTGCGTCGGCGAGCCCTGGTGCGCCAGCGCGGTGAAACAGAACCTCGGCTTCACCCTGGCGACGACCCAGACCATCTGGCCCGATCATCCGGAAAAAGTTTTGGGCTGTACCCGCGCATTCGTCGAGCAATACCCCAATACGGCGCGAGCGCTGGTGATGGCGATCCTGGAAGCCAGCCGTTTCATCGAACAGAGCACGGAGAACCGTCGCAGCACCGCACAACTGTTGAGCGCCCCCGAATACCTTGACGCCCCGCTGGACTGCATCGAACCCCGTCTGCTGGGGACCTACGCCGATGGCCTGGGCAATAGCTGGCAGGATCCCCACGCCATGCGCTTTCACGGCGACGGCGAGGTGAACGTGCCCTACTTGTCCGACGGCATGTGGTTCATGACCCAGTTCCGTCGCTGGGGCCTGCTGCGCGAAGACCCGGACTACCAGGCCGTGGCGCAGGAGGTCCAGCAACTCGAGCTGTATCGCCAGGCGTGCACGGCGCTGGGCATTTCGTCCGCCTTCCAGGACATGCGCAGCAGCCAGCTGATCGACGGCACCACCTGGGACGGTTCGGATCCGGCCGGGTATGCCCGCAGCTTCAAACTGCACGCCTTGAGCGATGCGGCTCCCCTTTTCGCCAGCCGCTGACAGGAGCCCGACCATGCTGCGTATCCTGCTGATCAACGACACCGCGAAAAAAGTCGGCCGCCTCAAGGCCGCCCTGGTGGAGGCCGGGTTCGACGTCATTGACGAATCCGGGCTGACCATCGACCTGCCGGAACGCGTCGAAACAGTGCGTCCGGATGTGATCCTGATCGATACCGAGTCACCCGGACGGGATGTCATGGAACAAGTGGTACTGGTCAGTCGCGACCAGCCACGACCGATCGTCATGTTCACCGATGAGCACGACCCGGGCGTGATGCGCCAGGCGATCAAGTCGGGGGTGAGTGCCTACATCGTCGAAGGCATCCATGCCGCACGCCTGCAACCGATCCTCGACGTGGCCATGGCCCGCTTTGAAAGCGACCAGGCCCTGCGCGCCCAACTGCTGGCCCGGGACCAGCAACTGGCCGAACGCAAGCGCATCGAACTGGCCAAGGGCATGCTGATGAAGATGAAGGATTGCAACGAAGAGCAGGCCTACACCCTGATGCGCCGCCAGGCCATGAGCCGCCAGCAGAAGCTGATCCAGGTGGCGGAGCAGATCATCGCGATGAATGAGTTGCTGGGCTGAGTCCTCACGGCGCCTGGCCCGGCGCTATCGCGAGCAGGCTCGCTCCCACAAGGGTTCCGGGTACCGCCCAATCCACCTGTGGGAGCGAGCCTGCTCGCGATGGCCTTTCCTCGATACCCGCTGTTGGCACAGATCTCGCTTAAGCAACCCCACAGGTAACCAACGGCGGTTGCCCCACCTACGACAAAGACGTCGCACACCCTCCTTGCCTCGCTGGCAATCCGGGTTGCGGCGTTTTTTTGTTTTGGCTCTTCGGGGCCGGTGGTGCGACCACAGGCGGCGCACTGCTCTAAGCACTGACTCATTTCTCGAGACTTTTACAGCTGAGGTGCGCGATGAATTCAAGCTTCTGGAAATCCGGCCATACCCCGACCCTGTTCGCGGCCTTCCTCTATTTCGACCTGAGCTTCATGGTCTGGTACCTGCTCGGCCCCCTGGCGGTGCAAATTTCCACTGACCTGCATCTGACCACCCAGCAACGTGGCCTGATGGTCGCGACACCGATCCTGGCCGGGGCTGTGCTGCGCCTGTTCATGGGCCTGCTGGCCGACCGGACCTCACCAAAAACCGCCGGCATGGTGGGCCAGGTGATCGTGATCTGCGCGCTGTTCTGCGCCTGGAAACTGGGCATCCACAGCTACGAGCAAGCACTGCTGCTGGGCCTGTTCCTGGGCATGGCCGGTGCGTCGTTTGCCGTCGCCCTGCCATTGGCCTCCCAGTGGTATCCACCACAACACCAGGGCAAGGCCATGGGCATTGCCGGTGCCGGCAACTCGGGCACCGTGCTGGCCGCGATCTTCGCACCGCTGATGGCGGCCGCCTTCGGCTGGAGCAACGTGTTCGGCTTCGCGCTGGTCCCGCTGGTCCTGACCCTGATCGCCTTCGCCTGGCTGGCCAAGAACGCTCCCGAACGGCCGAAAGCCAAATCCATGGCCGACTACCTCAAAGCCCTGGGTGATCGTGACAGCTGGTGGTTCATGTTCTTCTACAGCGTGACCTTCGGCGGCTTCATCGGCCTGGCCAGCGCCCTGCCCGGCTACTTCAACGACCAGTATGGCCTGAGCCCCGTGACCGCCGGCTACTACACAGCGGCCTGCGTCTTCGGCGGCAGCCTGATGCGCCCGTTGGGCGGCGCCCTGGCGGATCGTTTCGGCGGTATCCGCACCTTGCTGGGCATGTACACCGTGGCGGCCATCTGCATCGCGGCGGTGGGTTTCAACCTGCCGAGTTCCTACGCGGCACTGGCGCTGTTCGTCTGCACCATGCTCGGTCTCGGCGCAGGCAACGGCGCCGTGTTCCAACTGGTGCCACAACGTTTCCGTCGCGAAATCGGCGTGATGACCGGACTGATCGGCATGGCCGGCGGCATCGGTGGCTTTGCCCTGGCGGCGAGCATGGGCGCAATCAAGCAAAGCACCGGCAGCTACCAATTGGCGTTGTGGTTGTTCGCCAGCCTGGGCGTGCTGGCCTGGTTCGGCCTGCACGGCGTCAAGCGTCGCTGGAGAACCACTTGGGGCTCGGCTGCCGTCACTGCGGCTCGGGTATAAACAGCAACCATGAGTCTGCAACTGAGTTTCGCCGAAGCCACTGCCATCGGCCCGCGGGAGGAAAACCAGGATGCCCTGCGCCTGGTCACCCCGGCGCCGGCCCTGGCCGCGAGCAAGGGTTACCTGTTCGCCATTGCCGACGGCGTGAGCCAATGCGCCGATGGCGGATTGGCCGCCCGTTCGACCTTGCAGGCACTGGCCCTGGACTATTACTCCACGCCGCAAACCTGGGGCGTGGCCCAGGCGCTTGACCGGCTGTTGCTGGCACAGAATCGCTGGTTGCAGGCCAACGGTGGCGGACAGCCATTGCTCACCACCGTCAGTGCCCTGGTGTTGCGGGGGCGGCGCTTCACCCTCGCCCACGTGGGCGATTGCCGGGTCTACCGCTGGCATGCCGATCATTTGCAACGGGTCAGCGAGGATCACGTCTGGGAGCAACAGGGCATGCAACATGTGCTCAAGCGTGCCCTGGGGCTGGATCAGCATTTGATCCTGGACTTTCTCGACGGTGAACTGCGCACCGAAGAAACCTTCGTATTGCTCAGCGATGGCGTCTGGGCGGTCTTGGGGGATACGGCCATTGCCGGCATCCTTCGGGACCAGCCGGACCTGAACCTCGCCGCCCAGACACTGGTGAACGCCGCGCACCTGGCCGGTAGCCAGGACAACGCCAGCGCCTTGCTGATACGGGTCGATGCATTGGGCGAAGCGAGCATCGGCGATGCGCTGATCCAACTGCAGCAATGGCCCCTTCCCCCGACGCTGAAACCGGGCCAGATGTTCGAGGGCTGGCAGGTCGAAGGACTGCTCGGCCAGAGCCAGCAATCGCTGCTCTATCGGGTACACGACGGCCAGGGCCAGCCGTGGCTGCTGAAAACCTTGCCGGTGCAGCTACGGGACGATAGCCGGGCCGGACAGGCACTGCTGTCGGAGGAGTGGTTTCTCAAGCGAGTCGCGGGAAGGCAGTTTCCGGAAGTCTATGGCGTTCCCCAGCGTCAACACCTGTATTACGTGATGCGCGAATACCCAGGCATGACCCTGGCCGAGCTGTTCGACCAGGCCGGCGCCTTGCCCCTGGCTCAATGGCTGGACTTGGCACAACGACTGGTGCGCGCGGTGGGCCTGTTGCATCGACGGCAGATCTACCACCGCGACATCAAGCCGGAAAACCTGCATCTGGGGGGCGATGGGGAGCTGCGGCTATTGGACTTCGGGCTGGCGTATTGCCCTGGACTGTCCGAAGACCAGGCCAACGTATTGCCGGGCACGCCCAGCTACATCGCACCAGAAGCCTTCAGTGGTGAAGCACCGACGGCGCAGCAGGACTTGTATGCCGTCGGTGTGACCTTGTATTTCCTGCTGACCGGGCATTATCCCTATGGCGAAGTCGAGGCCTTCCAGCGACCGCGCTTTGGCGTACCGGTCAGCGCCAGTCGCTATCGACCGGACCTGCCCGAATGGCTCGGACAAAGCCTGGAGCGCGCGGTTGCGGCGGATCCGGGCGAACGCTTTGAAACCGCCGAGGAATGGCTGTTGTTGCTGGAACAAGGCGAACGCCGCAGCTTGAGTGTCAGGCCCCGGCCACTGCTGGAAAGGGAACCGCTGAAGGTCTGGCGGACGTTGGCGCTGGTGTCCTTGGTGGTGAATATTGTGTTGCTGTTCCTGGTGTTTCATAGCTGAGATCCGGTCGCGCCCATCGCGAGCAAGCTTTGCTCCCACAGAGGATCTGCTGCCACTGGGGATCTGCTGTGGGAGCAAAGCTTGCTCGCGATGGCGGCCTGCCTGCCACTACAAAGCTATCGTCTGCCACGCTCCATTACCGGGCGACACGCTTTGATTCGGTGCAATAAATCCCCTTCCACCCCCCCCGCCCCACGCTTCCCGCAATAAATCCGTGCCTTGGAGCCACTTGGCACAACCACTGCATAACCCCTTTCAACAGACATAAAGCAACGCCTCCAACGATGAAGGCGGTGCTTCCCGAGAGAACGGGACCAGGACAAAGGCGTCCTCGCTAGCACACTAGCGGGACGCCTTTTTTTGTTTTCGTGAAAATTGCCGAGCCAGTCCGATCGCCGTGATGAAACGTGACGAAACCGGGTCTGGGCTTGCGGAGAACCCTGATGAAAAAACTCAAACTGGTGATGATCGGCAATGGCATGGCCGGGGTTCGAACCCTTGAAGAACTGCTCAAGCTGAGCAACGAGCTGTACGACATCACGGTGTTCGGCGCCGAGCCCCACACCAACTACAATCGCATCCTGCTTTCCCCCGTACTCGCCGGCGAGCAAACCTTCGAAGAAATCGTCCTCAACGACCTGAGTTGGTACCAGGACAACCACATCAACCTGCTGCTCAACCGCAAGGTCGTGGAGATCGACCGGGTCAAGCGTCGGGTCATCGCCGAAGACGGCACCGAGGCCGAATACGATCGCCTGCTGATCGCCACCGGCTCCACACCGTTCATCCTGCCCATCCCCGGCCACACGCTCGACGGCGTGATCGGCTATCGCGACATCGCCGATACCCAGGCGATGATCGAAACCGCCAAGACCCACAAGCACGCCGTGGTGATCGGCGGCGGCCTGCTGGGCCTGGAGGCCGCCAATGGTCTGAAACTGCGGGGCATGGACGTGACCGTGGTGCACCTGGGTGAATGGCTGCTGGAGCGGCAGTTGGACAAGACCAGCGGCCAACTGCTGCAAACCGCCCTGGAAGACCGTGGCCTGAAATTCCGTCTCAACGAGCAGACCCAGGCACTCCACGACGCCGGCAATGGCCGGGTCGGGTCGGTGCAGTTCAAGAATGGCGACATCATCCCCGCCGACCTGGTGGTGATGGCCGCTGGCATCCGCCCCAACGTCGAATTGGCGGAAAAAGCCGGTATCCCGTGCAGTCGCGGAATCCTGGTCAACGACACGATGCAGACCTATGACCCGCGCATCTACGCCATCGGTGAATGCGCCAACCATCGCGGCACCGCCTACGGCCTGGTGGCCCCGCTGTTCGAACAGGCCAAGGTCTGCGCCAACCACCTCGCGCAGTTGGGTTTTGCTACCTATAAAGGCTCAGTGACCTCGACCAAGCTCAAGGTCACCGGCATCGACCTGTTCTCCGCCGGCGACTTCATGGGCGGCGAAGGCACCGAGACCATCACCCTTTCCGACCCCATCGGCGGCGTCTACAAGAAACTGGTGATCAAGGATGACGTGCTGGTCGGCGCCTGCCTGTACGGCGATACGGCCGATGGTGGCTGGTATTTCCGTCAGATCCGTGAGAATGCCGCCATCGGCGAGATCCGCGATCACTTGATGTTCGGTGAGAACGCGTTGGGCGACGTAGGCCACCAGGGCCAGGACAAAGCCATGAGCATGGCCGACTCCGCCGAGGTCTGCGGCTGCAACGGCGTGTGCAAGGGCACCATCGTCAAGGCAATCCAGGAACATGGCCTGTTCAGCGTCGATGACGTGAAAAAACACACCAAAGCCGCCAGTTCCTGCGGCTCCTGCGCCGGTCTGGTGGAGCAGATCCTCATCAATACCGTCGGCGGTGCGGCCGACGTCAAACCGAAAAGCGAAAAAGCCATCTGCGGCTGCAGCGACCTCAATCACGGCCAGATCCGCCAGGCGATCCGCGACGAGCACCTGCTGACCATCGTCGGCACCATGAACTACTTGAACTGGCGCACCCCGAACGGCTGCGCCACCTGCCGCCCGGCGCTGAACTACTACCTGATTTCCACCTGGCCCGGCGAAGCCCACGACGATCCGCAATCCCGGCTGATCAACGAACGTGCCCACGCCAACATCCAGAAGGATGGCACCTACTCGGTCGTCCCACGGATGTGGGGCGGCGTGACCACGCCGTCGGAGCTGCGGCGCATTGCCGACGTGGCCGACAAATACAGTGTGCCGATGGTCAAGGTCACCGGTGGCCAGCGCATCGACTTGCTGGGCATCAAGAAGCAGGATCTGCCCGGCGTCTGGGCAGACCTCGACATGCCATCCGGCCACGCCTACGGCAAATCCATCCGCACCGTGAAAACCTGTGTGGGCAGCGAGTTCTGTCGCTTTGGCACGCAGAACTCCACGCAACTGGGCATCGAACTGGAACACGACCTGTTCAACATGTGGTCGCCGCACAAGGTGAAGCTGGCCGTCTCCGGTTGCCCTCGCAACTGCTCGGAAGCCGGCATCAAGGACGTGGGCATCATCGGTGTCGATTCCGGCTGGGAGATGTACATCGGCGGCAACGGCGGGATCAAGACCGAGGTCGCCGAGTTCTTCGTCAAGCTCAAGACCGCCGAGGAAGTACGTGAATACAACGGCGCGTTCTTGCAGCTGTACCGCGAAGAAGCCTTCTACCTCGAGCGTACCGTGCACTACATGCAGCGGGTCGGCATGGAGCACATCAAGAAAGCCGTGCTTGAAGATCCGGTGCGGCGCAAGGCCCTTCACGAGCGCCTGAAGTTTTCCCTGTCGCTGGAACAGGACCCGTGGAAACAGCGTCTGGAACAACCCCAGCTGAAGAAAGAGTTTGAAGTCATCCCCGTGAAGAACCTGGAGGTGCCGGCATGAACTGGCTGGATATCTGCGCGCTGGAAGACATCAATGCCCTGGGCTCGCGCATCATCAACGGCCCGAAGGGCGACATTGCGATTTTTCGTACAAGCGACGATGAGGTTTTCGCACTCGATGACCGCTGCCCGCACAAGGGCGGTCCGTTGTCCCAGGGCTTGATCTATGGCAAGCGCGTGGCCTGCCCGCTGCACAACTGGCAGATCGATCTGGAAACCGGCCAGGCCCAGGCGCCGGACGTGGGCTGTGCCCACCATCATTCGGCCCGGGTCGAAAATGGCCGGGTGCTGTTGGCGCTAAGGGACGCAAGCTAATGAACCGCCAGACCACTGCCTCGACCTGCTGTTATTGCGGGGTCGGTTGCGGCGTACTGATCGAACATGACGACGAGCGCATCCTCGGCGTCAGTGGCGATCCCGCCCACCCGGCCAACTTCGGCAAATTGTGCAGCAAGGGCTCGACCCTGCACCTGACCGGCGACCTCGCCGCGCGCGCCCTGTACCCCGAGCTGCGCCTGGGCAAAGGCTTGTCTCGTGCCCGCACCGACTGGGACAGCGCCCTGGAGCACGCCGCCGGCGTGTTCGCCGAGGCCATCGCCGAACACGGCCCCGACAGTGTCGCGTTCTACATCTCCGGCCAGTTGCTGACCGAGGATTACTACGCCTTCAACAAACTGGCCCGGGCCCTGGTCGGCACCAACAACATCGACAGCAATTCCCGGCTGTGCATGTCCTCGGCGGTGGTGGGCTACAAGCGCAGCCTCGGCGCCGACGCGCCGCCCTGCAACTATGAAGACCTGGAACTGAGCGACTGCGTCATGATCGTCGGCAGTAACATGGCCTACGCCCACCCGATCCTGTTTCGCCGCCTCGAAGAAGCCAAATCCCGCCGGCCGCAGATGAAGATCATTGTCATCGACCCGCGGCGCACCGATACCTGCGACCTGGCGGACCTGCACCTGGCCATCCTGCCGGGAACCGATGTCGCCTTGTTCCATGGGATTTTGCATTTGCTGTTGTGGGAAGACTGGATCGATCGCGATTTCATCAAGGCCCATACCGAAGGCCTGGCGGACCTGAAGAACCTGGTGCGCGATTACACCCCGGCCATGGTTGCCCAGTTGTGCGGCATCAGCGTCGAGCAACTGCATCAGTGTGCCGAAACCGTCGGCACGGCACCCAGCTTCCTGTCGCTGTGGTGCATGGGCCTGAACCAGTCCACCGCCGGCAGCGCCAAGAACAGTGCATTGATCAACCTGCACCTGGCCACCGGGCAGATCGGCCGCCCGGGGGCAGGCCCTTTCTCGCTGACCGGCCAGCCCAACGCCATGGGCGGTCGGGAAACCGGCAGCCTGTCGAACCTGTTGCCGGGCCACCGCGAAGCCGCCAACCCGGAGCATCGTGCCGAGGTCGCTGAGTACTGGGGCGTCGAGCAACTGCCCGCAAACCCCGGCTTGAGCGCCATCGAGTTGTTCGAGCAGGTGCGCAACGGCAAGATCAAGGCCTTGTGGATCGCCTGCACCAACCCGGCTCAATCGATGCCGGACCAGACGGCAGTGCGGGAAGCCCTGCAAGCCTGCCCGTTCGTGGTGCTGCAAGAGGCCTTCCGCACCACCGAAACCGCCGGGTTTGCCGACCTGCTGCTGCCCGCAGCCAGTTGGGGCGAAAAGGAAGGTTCGGTGACCAACTCCGAACGACGCATTTCCCACGTGCGCCGGGCCATCGGCGCACCGGGCGAAGCACGACCAGACTGGGCCATTACCGTGGATTTCGCCCAACGCCTAGAGAAACGTCTGCGGCCGGGTCAACCGAGCCTGTTCGCCTTTGACGCACCCGCCCAGCTGTTCGACGAATACAAACAATTGACCCGAGGCCGCGACCTCGACCTGTCCGGTATCAGCCATGGGCTGATCGATCAGCTTGGCCCCCAGCAGTGGCCCTTCCCTGAGGGCGCCACGGTCGGAACGGCTCGCCTGTACGTGGATGGGATTTTTCCTACCGACAACGGCCGCGCGCGGTTTGTCGCCGAACCGTATCGCGCCGCCAGAGAATTGCGTGACGCACGTTACCCGTTGACCCTCAACACCGGCCGCCTGCGGGACCAGTGGCACGGCATGAGCCGCACTGGCACCGCCGCGCAGTTGTTCGGTCATGTGAACGAAGCCGTACTCAGCCTGCACCCCGCCGAGCTGCAGCGCCAGCGCCTGCAACCGGGCGATCTGGTCAGCCTCAAGAGTCGTCGTGGCGCGGTGATCGTGGCCGTGGACAGCGACGAAAGCGTGCGGCCTGGCCAGGCGTTCCTGCCGATGCACTGGGGCGATCGGTTCCTCAAGGGTGGGGTCAATACCCTGACTCAACCGGCTTTCGATCCCTTGTCGAAACAACCGGAACTCAAACACAGCGGCGTGCGCCTGGAACCGGTGAACCTGCCTTGGCAACTTTTCGCCCTGATCGAAGGCGATGTCCAACAGCATCTGGAGACATTGCGTCCGCTGTGTGAGGTGTTTGCCTACGTCAGCCTGAGCTTGACCGGCCGTGAACGTCCTGCGTTGCTGATTCGCGCCGCCAGCGCCGAAGCGCCTGATCCCGCACTGCTGCAAGCAATCGACGAACAACTGGGGCTGATCGACGGACCGGTACTGGCCTACGACGATCCCCGCCGTGCCATCGGTAAACGGGTGCGGATCGAAAACGGTCGCATCACCGCCATCCGCCTGGCCGGCGAAACCCTCGCCCGTCATTGGCTGCAGAACCTGTGGCAGGAAGGTCGTGCCGATGAGCAACTGCGCCGCTGGCTGCTGGCGCCGTTGAGTGCACCTCCGGGCAATGTTGGCGCGACGACAGGAGGCAGCAAGACCCTGTGCAACTGCTTGAACGTCAGTCAGCGTGCGATCTGCGCCGGCATTGAACGAGGGCTGGACTTGCAAGGGCTGAAACAGGAACTGGGCTGTGGCACGCAATGTGGCTCCTGCGTACCGGAAATCAAGCGCCTGCTGGTTGCCACTGCGCAACCGATGGCCGCTCTCTCGTGAGGAAAACACTATGAACGCAAAAGTCTGGCTGGTGGGTGCGGGTCCTGGCGACCCTGAATTGCTGACCCTCAAGGCCGTGCGCGCCCTGCGCGAAGCCGACGTGGTGCTGATCGATGATCTGGTCAACGAAGCGGTGCTGGAGCATTGCTGCGGTGCACGCATCATCGCCGTGGGCAAGCGCGGCGGCTGCCGCTCCACCCCACAGGCCTTCATCCATCGGTTGATGCTGCGCTATGCGCGCCAAGGCAAATGCGTGGTCCGCCTCAAGGGCGGCGACCCGTGCATCTTCGGCCGCGGCGGTGAAGAGGCGCAATGGCTGCGCGAGCATGGCGTCGAAGTGGAGCTGGTCAATGGCATCACGGCCGGGCTGGCAGGCGCGACCCAATGCGACATCCCACTGACCTTGCGCGGCATCGCCCGGGGCGTGACGCTGGTCACTGCCCACACCCAGGACGGCAGCAGCCTGAACTGGCAAGCCCTGGCGCAGAGCGGGACAACCTTGGTGGTGTACATGGGAGTGGCGAAACTGAGCGAGATCCGCGAACAACTGCTGGCCGGTGGCCTGGCAGCGGACACCCCCGTGGCCATGATCGAGAATGCCTCCCTGCCTCATCAGCGAGACTGCCGCAGCGACCTGGCTTCGATGGAGACCGATGCAGTTGCGTTTCAACTCAAGAGCCCGGCAATCCTGGTGATTGGTGCGGTGGCCGGTGCTGCGGAGCTGGCAACATCCCAATCCGAATGGCGCCAGGCCTCAGCCCTGTAACCACGCCCTTGCTCGCGAAGGTGGGCATTCAATACTGCTATCGCGTTTCTCCTGTGGGAGCGAGCCTGCTCGCTCCCACAGGTTCTGTACTTCGCATTGGGTAAATCGCAGGCAAGAAAAAGCCCGGCATAAGCCGGGCTTTTTCAAAGCTGTGGGCTAATTACTTAGCTTGGGCTTCAACCTGCGCTTCTACGCGACGGTTAACAGCACGACCAGCTTCAGTGGCGTTGTCAGCAACTGGGCGGGTTTCGCCGTAGCCAACAGACTGAACGCGGGACGATTCAACACCGTACTGGTTGGTCAGAACTTGCTTAACGGCGTTTGCACGACGCTCGGACAGTTTCTGGTTGTAAGCGTCAGGACCGACGGAGTCAGTGTGACCTTCAACAGTGGTGGTGGTGGCTGGGTACTGCTTCATGAAGTCAGCCAGGTTCTTGATGTCGCCGTAGCTGTTTGGCTTGACGACCGACTTGTCGAAGTCGAATTTCACGTCCAGCTCAACACGTACGGTTTCAGCAGCAGCTGGGCAGCCATCAGCGTCAACGGTTACGTTGGCTGGGGTGTCAGGGCACTTGTCGACGTTGTCGCACACGCCATCGTTGTCGCTGTCGGAGCAGACTTCAGCCGGAGCTGGAACTGGAGCAGCAGCAGGCTTGGAGCCGCCACCGAAGTTCACACCGATACCGACGCTTGGAGCCCACTCGGTGTCGCCCTGGTCGATGTTGTACTGAGCTTCAACGCCGGCACGGGCGTAGAAGTTCTCGGTGAAGTACAGCTTCGCGCCGCCGCCAACGTTGGCGAAGGTCGAACGGTTACGACCGCTGGAGCCGTTCTGACCGATGCTCTGGTCGGAGAAACCGGCCGAGACGTACGGACGCAGCATGTCACCTGGGTTGTTGAAGTGGTACAGAGCGTCCAGGGCAGTGTTGGCGCCCTTGATGTTACGACCGTCGTCGGAACGTACGTTGTGAACTTCGTCGTAGCCCAGACGCAGTTCAACGTCGTCGGTCAGGAAGTAACCAACCGAACCGCCGAACAGGTTGCCGTTGTTCTTGAAGTTACGAGCGCTGTCGAATTGCTCTTTCTTGGCGAAGCCTTCGATTTCAACTGCGCCTTGGCCTTGTGCCAGCGCGCCGAACGAAGTAGCGGCAATAAGAGAACCAATGGCAAAGCCCAAGGTGTTTTTCAGTTTCATCCGTTAAATCCCCATCTGGTGATTGTGAAGCAGTCCCGCAAACCGGGGGACAACTCGGCGGCAAGTCTATCAGAACTTGCCTACACGTAAGAGATATTTGCGCCGAGATTAAGTTTCGGCAATGCCTGCAAATTTCTCACGCAGCTTATCGAGAGCGCGCTTGTAACGCATTTTTGTCGCGCTCAAACCCATGTGCATTATGTCTGCGATCTCTTGGAATTCCAGTTCTGCGACAAATCGTAGCACCAGAATCTCACGGTCAATCGGGTTCACATAAACCAGCCAGCGATCGAGTCCACCCTTTTCCTCGGGCTTGGGCGCCTTTTCTTCAGACGCTTCCTCGAGAGGGTCAAGGCTCAAAGCGTCCATCAAGCGACGCTTTCGCCGTTCCTTGCGATACTGTGTGATGCATTCGTTGTAGGTGATGCTATATAGCCATGTCTTGAACTTCGATTTCCCCTCGAAGTTCTTCAGGCCATACAGCACCTTCAACATCACCTCCTGACAGACATCGTCAGCGTCACGATCGTTCCCCAGATAACGTGCACACACGTTAAATAATGTACGTTGGTAACGGCGCATCAACTCTTCGTAGGCACGTGTTACGTGGAACAGCTCCGTATGCGCGCGCGCGACCAACTCCTCATCAGAGAGATCACGGGGGTCGTAGCGCGTGGACAGCGATTGGGGTTTGTTCAAAACAAGTCGGGCCGACGGTCTAGGTCAATGTGCGCCGCAGCCTGCGGTAGCAGGCATTTTGCGGCGGCATACATTAGCAGAGTTTGCCGGGTTAGCGGCTACTCACATGCTGCTCCAGCAGGATCCGATTGGAGAGCGACACCAGTTCGCCCTCCTCGGTCAGCAATGTGGTCTTCACCGTGCCGATCTCCTCGATCTGGCCTTCGACCTCACCAACCCGCACTTGTTGCCCGACTTCATACAGCTCACGCACATAGATTCCCGCGAGAATCTGGCCGGCGATTTCCCGGCTTCCCAATCCCATTGCCAGCGCAATCGCCAGACCAACGGTAATCAATACGATCACGATCACGTGGTTGAGCAGGTCAGTTTTGACCTCCAACTGGCTGATCGCGACAGAAATACTGATGATGATCACAAGGCCCTGGGCGATTCGCCCCAGGCCCGAGGCGTAATCCAGCCCTACGCCTTCGGCTGCGCCGCGCACCAGCCCGTTGGCCAGTTGAGCCAGCAGCACGCCGACCAGCAACACCAGGGCCGCCCCGAACACCTTGGGCAGGTACAGCGCAAGCATGTCGAGGGTGGCTGAAACCCGCTGAAGACCCAGGGATTCAGCCGCAGAGACGAGAAAAATAAGCAGCACGAACCAATAGACAATCTTGCCCACCAGAGTGGAGATCGGTACCTGGATGCCGCCACGGGACAGCAACTTGGTCAAGCCCGTGCCACCCATCAGGCGATCCAGACCCAGTTTGGCGAGCAGCTTGGAAAGCAGCGTGTCCAGCAACTTGGCCACGACGAACCCCAACAGCACCACCACCAGGGCACCGAAGAGGTTCGGGATGAAGTTGGCCACCTTGGTCCACAACGCAGTCATTGCCGCGACGAGGCTCTGGGTCCAGAGATTCAGTTCCATATCAATCAGCCTTATCAGCGGTGCGGGTAACAGGTTTACGACGGGAAACCGGCGAGACGTGGGCCGACCCGTTGTTCAAGGCAATCATCAGCGCGGGCAGCCAACGGCCCAGCAGGCTGAACAGATCGCCGGCGCCGACCTGGCGGTTGGCGGTTTTCAGCACACGTCCCAGGCATGCGTCGTCATCCCGACTGGACGGCGAGGCCTTGAGCATGTCACGCAAAGACTGTTCAAACGGATCGTGCATACGCACCTCTCGTGATGTCAGTGAAAGACGCGATCAAATTTCGTCGGGTCACATGAAACCTGTCACACCCAGCGCAGACGACGAAACAGCCACCACTGTCCCAGGGCCACGCCGGCCATCAGCAGGCAGGCGATCAGGAAGCCGTAAGGGCTTTGGGAGAATGGAATACCGCCGACGTTGATGCCCAGCAGGCCCGTAAGAAAACTCATCGGCAGGAAGATCCCGGTGACGATGCCGAAGCGATACATCGTCCGGTTCATGCGCACGGAAAGGCGCCGATCCTCAGCCTCCAGCACAAGCCCCACGCGCTCCCGAGTCAATTCCAACTCTTCAAGATAACGGGTCAGGCTGTTGTTCAATTCATTCCAGTAATCGCCGTCGTCCTCGACGAACCAGGGCAGTTTGATGCGCGACATCTGTCCGAAAATGTCCCGCTGCGGCGCCAGGAACCGCTTGAGTCCTGCGGCCCGGCGACGAATGTGCAAAATGGCATCGTGCTCGGGGGTATACCGTTCGTCGGCATCGAGCATTTCTTCTTCGCCATCGACGATTTCCGAGAGCTGGGAGACCAGGTCCTGGACTTTGTTGGTCAGGTACTGCGCCATATAAAGGATGAGTTCCGACGCGGTTTTCGGTCCCTTGCCTTCGGCCAGGTGCGCCAGCAGCTCATCCGTGGCGCGCAAAGGACGAAGACGCAGGGAAATCACGCGCTGGGCCGATGCGAAGATCCGCACCGAAACCATGTCTTCCGGCTCGGCGCCCGGATTGAGGTTGATGCCCCTGAGGAATAGCAGCAGCTCCGCTTCGGGCAAGGGCAACAGGCGCGGCCGGGTGTTTTCCTCGAGCAGCAGATCGCAGTTGAACTCGCTCAGTCCACTGGATTTGCGCAACCAGGTATGGGTCTGCGGATGGCTGCGATCCCAATGCAGCCACAGGCTTTCGTGCGCCTGCAACTGCAGATCGTCAAGCTCGGTCCGGGCAATCGAACGCGCGCCACCCTTACCATCCAGCACCAGGGCATGCACCAGCCCCCACTGCGCGTTTTCTTCCTCGAACATCCTCATCCCTTACGGCTTTGACGCTTCATTCAGGCATTTTCAGCGGGCTTGGCGAGACGATCACGCCGTTATTGTCCGCATAGACATATTCACCCGGACGAAACGTCACGCCGGCAAAGGTCACGGCCACATTGAGATCACCGATACCGCGCTTGTCGGTTTTCATGGGATGGCTGGCGAGAGCCTGGACACCGAGGTCGGTCTGGGCGATGACATCCACGTCGCGGATGCAGCCGTAGATCACCAACCCTTCCCAGCCGTTTTTCGCGGCTTTCTCGGCCAGCATGTCGCCCAACAGCGCCCGGCGCAGGGAGCCGCCGCCATCAACGACCAGTACCTTGCCGTTGCCCTTGAGTTCGACCTGCTCCTTGACCAGTGAGTTGTCCTCGAAGCACTTGATGGTCACGATTTCACCGCCAAACGAATCGCGGCCGCCGAAATTGCTGAACATCGGTTCCAACACCTGCACAAGGTCCGGATAGGCATCGCACAGGTCGGGCGTGAGGTAATGGTTCATCGAACAACTCCTGAAAGGCTGGAACGTCAGACTGGATGAGCAACCGTTTGTGACCGAAACCGTTTAACGCGTCATATCTTAGCCGCAAGCCGACTGGAGCGAAATGCCCTCGCCTCAAACCGCCTCGGCGAGATCCGGCAGGGTTGCCGGCAACGGCATGCTCTGCTCCTCCAGCCAACGCGCCACCAGAGGCCAGACCTCGGCGTGCGCAGCCTTGCTGACCAGCATCTCGACATGACCGAAATCGTCACCAAAGCCGTGCTCCCGGCCCAGGCAGACAAACTGCTTGTGCTCGGCACCCATCTGTTCGAAGAGCTTGCGGCAAGCCCAGGTCGGGTCCTGGTGATCGCCGGCGGCGCTCACTGCCAGCACCGGCACTTGCACCTCGGCCAGGCCCGCCCACCAGTCCTTCTCGGCATCGCCGAAACGCCCGAACAAGCCGTACCAACGCATGCTCTCCAGGGCCAGACCGATGGGTTCGTCCTCCGGGCCGCGCTTGAGTCGGGAGCCGGACAACTGCGCAAAACGCTTGAGGATGAACCGTCCGCCCCACTCCACGGGTGGAATTTTCAGCGGCCAATAGGTGCGGCTGACCTGGGTGCCGAAAAACGCCGCCGATGCCACGGCCGGTTCGCCCAGATATTGGCCGCCCAAGGCTGCCGCCAGGGTGATGCCGCCCAGGGAATGGCCGATCCAGTGCGGCACCTGCCCGCTCTGCTCGCGAACAAAGGCACCGATGGCCGGCAAGTCGTAACGGGCATAGTCGGCGACGCGATTGTTGCGGTAGTCCTGGTTGCGCTGGGATAAGCCGTGACCGCGCATTTCGGGAATCCACACATCGAATCCCAGCCGCGTCAGATACGCCCCCAGACCCAGCCCCTTGGGCGAATACCAGAAGCGCCGGTTGGAGAAGCTACCGTGCAACAGGATCACCGGGACGCCACGGATCTGGCCGGCGTCGGCCATGCCCAGGCGGGTGACAGCCAGTTCGACGCTGTAGTCCGGGCTGTTGCCGGGTTTCAACCGGTAGACGTCTTCGCTCAGATCGCCACGCCGCTCGGCGCTGATCAGGGCGACAGGAAAAAGGTTACTGCTGCTTTGCATAATGCTCTTGCACAAAAAAGGGCGGCTTCCATCAGGAGCCCGCCCTACTTCAATCAAAGGGGCTTAGCAACAAACTCCTGTGGGAGCGAGCCTGCTCGCGAATGCGATGGATCAGCCACATTGATGGCACTGACACACCGCTATCGCGAGCAGGCTCGCTCCCACAGATTTGCAGCTCAACTCATCGGCATTGCCGTTAGAGGCCCCTCTCCACTCAGGCCGCGCCCTGGCCCTCGGCCAGGAAGAACCAGGTTTCCAGCACGGAGTCCGGGTTCAACGACACGCTTTCGATGCCCTGCTCCATCAGCCATTTGGCCAGGTCCGGATGGTCCGAAGGACCCTGGCCGCAGATGCCGATGTACTTGCCGGCCTTGTTGCAGGCGGCGATGGCATTGGCCAGCAGCTTCTTGACCGCCGGATTCCGCTCGTCGAACAGGTGCGCAATGATTCCGGAGTCACGGTCCAGGCCCAGGGTCAACTGGGTCAGGTCGTTGGAGCCGATGGAGAAGCCGTCGAAGAACTCGAGGAACTCTTCTGCCAGGATCGCGTTGGATGGCAGTTCGCACATCATGATCACCCGCAGGCCGTTCTCGCCACGGGCCAGACCGTTTTCCGCCAGCAGGTCGACCACCTGGCTCGCTTCGCCCAGGGTACGTACGAACGGCACCATGATCTCGACGTTGGTCAGGCCCATGTCATTGCGCACGCGCTTGAGGGCACGGCATTCGAGCTCGAAGCAATCACGGAACGTTTCGCTGATGTAGCGCGAAGCACCGCGGAAGCCCAGCATCGGGTTTTCTTCTTCCGGCTCGTAGAGCTTGCCGCCGATCAGGTTGGCATATTCGTTGGACTTGAAGTCCGACAGGCGCACGATGACCTTTTTCGGATAGAACGCCGCCGCCAGGGTGCTGATGCCTTCCACCAGTTTCTCGACATAGAAGCCGACCGGATCATCGTAGCCGGCGATGCGCTTGTCGACGCTGTCCTTGATCTCTGGCGGCAAGCCGCTGTAGTTCAGCAAAGCCTTGGGGTGCACGCCGATCATGCGGTTGATGATGAACTCCAGGCGAGCCAGGCCCACGCCGGCGTTCGGCAACTGCGCGAAGTCGAAGGCACGGTCCGGGTTGCCGACGTTCATCATGATCTTGAACGGCAGCTCCGGCATGGCGTCCACGGAGTTCTTCTTGATGTCGAAGCCCAGCTCGCCTTCGAAGATGTAGCCGGTATCGCCTTCGGCACAGGAAACGGTCACGCCCTGGCCGTCCTTGAGCAGTTGGGTGGCGTTGCCGCAACCCACCACCGCCGGGATCCCCAGTTCACGGGCGATGATCGCCGCGTGGCAGGTACGCCCGCCACGGTTGGTGACGATGGCGCTGGCGCGCTTCATTACCGGTTCCCAATCCGGGTCGGTCATGTCGGAGACCAGCACGTCGCCGGGCTGGACCTTGTCCATCTCCGAGACGTCCTTGATGATCCGCACCTTGCCGGCGCCGATGCGCTGGCCGATGGCACGGCCTTCCACCAGCACGGTGCCGGTTTCCTTGAGCAGGTAGCGCTCCATGACGTTGGCCTGGGTACGGCTCTTCACGGTTTCCGGACGGGCCTGCACGATGTACAGCTTGCCGTCGTCGCCGTCCTTGGCCCATTCGATGTCCATCGGGCACTTGTAATGCTGCTCGATGATCATCGCCTGCTTGGCCAGCTCGCTGACTTCGGCGTCGGTAAGGCAGAAACGGGCGCGCTCGGCCTTGTCCACATCGACGGTTTTCACCGAACGACCGGCCTTGGCTTCGTCGCCATAGATCATCTTGATGGCCTTGCTGCCCAGGTTGCGGCGCAGGATGGCCGGGCGACCGGCTTGCAGCGTGCCTTTATGGACATAGAACTCGTCCGGGTTGACCGCGCCTTGAACGACGGTTTCACCCAGGCCGTAGGCACCGGTGATGAACACCACGTCACGGAAGCCCGACTCGGTGTCGAGGGTGAACATCACGCCGGCGGTGCCGGTTTCGGAACGGACCATGCGCTGCACACCGGCGGACAGGGCGACCAGCTTGTGGTCGAAGCCCTGGTGCACCCGGTAGGAAATGGCCCGGTCGTTGAAAAGGGATGCGAAGACTTCCTTGGCGGCGCGGATGACGTTTTCCACGCCACGGATGTTCAGGAAGGTTTCCTGCTGGCCGGCAAAGGAAGCGTCCGGCAGGTCTTCGGCGGTGGCCGAGGAACGCACGGCGACAGCGATGTCGGGGTTGCCTTCGGACAGCTTGGCAAAAGCGGTGCGGATTTCGCTGTTCAGTTGCTCGGGAAATTCGGCTTCCATGATCCACTGGCGGATCTGGGCGCCGGTCTTGGCCAGGGCGTTGACGTCATCGACGTCCAGGGCATCGAGCGCATCGTGGATCTGCTGGTTCAGGCCGCTCAGTTCCAGGAAATCACGATAAGCCTGAGCCGTCGTGGCGAAGCCACCCGGCACCGAGACACCGGCACCGGCGAGGTTACTGATCATCTCGCCCAGGGATGCGTTCTTGCCCCCCACATGCTCCACATCATGGACGCCGAGCTTATCGAGGGAAACTACGTACTCTACCAAGGTGATCTCTCCACTAACTGTGTTGGAAAAGCTCAAGGCACCGGCGACTCCTGGGGAGCGTTGGCCGGCGATATGGCCTGGACCTGGAAAATAAGTGAGAATGCTGGCCACTGGCGGCCAGCAAATCGCGCCTATCATATCCAAGAATCGTCACTAGCTTAAGGCCCAAGGCGCAAATGAAACGATCTGCTTTCTTTATCTCCGATGGGACCGGCATCACCGCCGAAACCCTGGGCCAAAGCCTTTTGGCGCAATTCGAAAACATTACCTTCACCAAGCTGACACGTCCGTACATCGACAGCGTCGACAAGGCGCGGGCCATGGTACAGCAAATCAATAAAGCCGCCGAAAACGACGGTTTTCGCCCGATCATCTTCGATACCATCGTCAATCAGGACATCCGTGAGATTCTCGCAACGTCCAATGGTTTCATGATCGACATTTTTTCTACCTTCCTGGCGCCCCTGGAGCAGGAGCTGAGCGAGCACTCTTCCTACTCGGTCGGCAAATCCCATTCCATCGGCCACAACTCCAACTACATGGAGCGGATCGAGGCGGTCAACTTCGCGCTGGATAACGATGACGGCGCCCGCACGCATTATTACGATAAGGCCGACCTGATCCTAGTGGGGGTGTCGCGTTGTGGTAAGACACCGACGTGCCTGTACATGGCGATGCAGTTCGGCATCCGCGCGGCCAACTATCCGCTGACCGAAGAAGACATGGAGCGCCTGCAACTGCCCAGCGCCCTGCGCGCCCACCAGCACAAGCTGTTCGGCCTGACCATCGACCCGGATCGTCTCACCGCGATCCGCAACGAGCGCAAACCCAACAGTCGCTATTCGAGTTACGCACAGTGTGAATTCGAAGTGCGCGAGGTGGAAAACCTGTTCCGGCGGGAGAACATCCCCCACATCAACTCCACGCATTTTTCCGTGGAGGAGATTTCAGCGAAGATCCTGGTGGAGAAAGGGGTGGAGCGGCGGTTCAAGTAGCCGCGGACACCCTACGGGCCCGTGGGAGCAAAGCTTGCTCCCACAGGTATGGGCTGACCAGCCTGCCTTGGGCATCCCGCACCCTGAACCAATGCTTCAACCGTTAACCCAGTGACTTGTGCATCGCAATGGCCGTGACGCCGCCGATGGCAAACGCCTTGGCACTTTGCTCAAACCCCAGGCGGCGATAGAACCCGTGACTGGTGCTTGTGCTGTTGAGACGCACCAAGGCGAGTCCGCGGCCATACAACCGCGCCTCGATGTCCTGCACCAGCGCCCGCCCGGCCCCGCGCCGAAACCACTCCGGCTGCACGTAGCAGAACGCGATCCGACCGCTGACCGAGGCCATCGCGACGCCCACCGGCCGCCCATGCAGACGCGCCAGGGTCAGGCGCCACCGCGGGTCGGCCAACCAGGGGCGAATGCGCGCAGGGGTATTGTTGCGGGTCCAGGCGGCCACGATGCGCGGGTCGTTACGGTGTTCCGCGGCACAACCGACACGGATGGACCGCTCGGCGATCCGGCTGATGATGCCGGCATCGCCGGGCGCAGCGGTGCTGATTTCGATGAAAGTGTCCATGACGCTATTTTCCTCAGTCCTTGAGTCGAGCTGAAAAAAACATAGACCCGGATAAGCCGGATGCGCCAATAGCAATGGTTGCAGGAAGCTTCGAGCGGTCCGCTACCGAACCTGCGCCTGTACCGGCATCGTCAACTCCACCCGCAGCCCGTCAGGACGGCTATCGAAATGCAGGCTGCAACCACAACGCTGGACAATGGCCTGGACGATCGCCAAGCCCAAGCCGCAGCCGGTGCTCTGGCCGTTGCGCCAGAAGCGCTGGGTCAGATGCTGGATATCGTCGGCGGCAATGCCGGGGCCATGGTCGCGAACCTGGAAACGCACCCGCTGGCCAACCATCTCCAGGCTCAGCTCCACCACGGTATCCTCCGGAGTATGACGCAAGGCGTTATCCAGCAGGTTGCGCAACGCGGCGATGGAAAGCACCGCCGGCATCTGCACCGGCGCATCGGAAACCCCAGGAGAGACCTGCAGCCTGATTCGCCCGGAATCGCCATTGGTCGCATCCTGAATCGCCAGCCGCGCGACCTGTTCGGCGTTGCACTGCACCCCATCGTCGAAGGACAGGCTGCCCTCTACCCGAGCCAGCAGCAGCAACTGCTCAAGCGTGCGATGCAGCCGGTCAGCGCCCTCCTCGGCCCGGGCCAGGGACTGGTCGCGCGCAACGCCTTCGGTCATGCGCGCCACTTGCAGGTGAGTCTTGATGGCCGTCAAGGGGCTGCGCAATTCATGGGCTGCATCGCCGGTCAGCCTGCGCTCGCGCTCGATGGTCTTGCCGATACGCTGGAACAGCTGATTCTGCGTCTCCAGCAGGGGGCGCAACTCGCTGGGCAACGGATGGATCTGCAAGGGTTCCAGGGAGTCGGCATTGCGGCGCATCAGCGCATCGCGCATACGATTGAGCGGCGCCAGACCCTGGCCGATGCCCAGCCACAGCAGGCACAGGCACCCGAGCAACGCCACGCCCACCGGCACCGAGGCCGCCAACAGAATCGACATATTGAGAGCTTCCCGCTCGATCTGACGGTCGGCGGTGGTAATGCGCACATCGCCTCGGGCCAGGGTGAAACTGCGCCAGGGCGCGCCGTCGATCATCTGGTCGTGAAAACCCATTTTCTCGGCTTCCAGGACCTGTTCCGGAGTGCCGTGGCTGCGGGCCAGGATTTCGCCCCGCAAGGAGCTGACCTGACAGGCCATGCCACCGGGAATGCTCAACTGCTCGGCGCTGAAATGCGTGCCCTCGCCCTTGCTCGGCAGCGGCGGCAACTGCTCCAGCAGGCCGGCGACCATCCGCGCCGACGCCACCAGGCGCTGGTCGAGGGAAAACATCATCTGGTTGCGCAGATCGCTGAGCATCCACGCCGCCGCCAGGGCCCAGATCAGAATGAAGGCCGCGCCCAGGGTCAGGCTCAGGCGCAATCGCAGGCTCATCACTTGGAAGGTTCTCCGCCATCGGCCTGTCCCAGGCGATAACCCAGCCCGCGTACCGTCTCGACAATCCCGTTGCCGAGCTTGCGCCGCAGGTGATGGATATGGACGTTGAGGGCGTTGCTTTCCAGTTCGTCGTTGAAGCCGTACACGCTGTCCTTGAGCTGCTCGGTGGACAACACCCGGCCACGGCTGTGCAACAGCGCCTGCAACAGTGACTGTTCACGCCTGGATAAATCCACCGGCTGGCCATCCAGGAGGGTTTCACGGCTGCTGGGATCGTAAGTCAGGCGACCATGTTCGATCAGGTTGACGCTACGACCCGCTACGCGGCGCAGCAAGGTGTGCAGGCGCGCCGCCAGCTCGCGCAGGTCGAAAGGCTTAAGCAGATAGTCGTCAGCGCCGGCTTGCAGACCGTCGACCCGATCGGTCACCGAATCCCGCGCGGTGAGGATCAGCACCGGAATCTCCAGCCCTTGCTGGCGCAATTGCTTGAGCAGCTTAAGGCCGTCCTCATCGGGCAGCCCCAGGTCCAGCACCATGACATCGAACTCGGCCACGCCGATCATCGCCCGCGCCGCCGAGGCCGAACCCACGTGCTCGACGGTCAGGCCCTGGGCCGTGAGACCGGCGACGATCCCGCTGGCGATCAGTTCATCGTCTTCGCACACCAGTACGCGCATGGTAAGCCTCGTGGAAAAAGGTACATTAGGCCGCCGGCCGATTAAGCCGACATTATGCGACGAGTACGGCAAACATGGGCGATCATTGCGGCCACCGGCCCTCGCCGTTTAATCGACGGTTAATCGCCAACCGCCATCGTGCTTTCCACTTGCTTCGTTCTAAGGCTTTATCCATGCGTCGATTGTTTTTGTTGTGCCTGCTGCTGATTTCGGGCCTGGCCCAGGCCGCCAATCCCTTCGAAACCAAACCCGACTTCCTGCCGGTGGAAAAGGCCTTCGTGTTTACCTCCGAACGCCTGGATTCCGGCGAGACCCAGCTCTTCTGGCAGATCGCCGATGGGTACTACCTGTATCAGAAGCGACTCAAATTCGATGGTCTGGCCGACGCGCAGAAACCAGAGCTCCCGGCGGGAGAAGCCCACAGCGATGAGTTTTTCGGCGATCAACAGGTCTATCGCCAGGCACTGGAGCTGAAGATTCCGGCGGGCGCCACCGGCAAGATCAACGTGGGCTTCCAGGGCTGTGCCGATGCGGGGTTGTGCTACCCACCCCAGACCCAGGTGGTCGACCTGGGCGGCGGTTCCCCTGCGGTGGCCAAAGGCGAAGCGCCGGACCAGGCCCTGGCCAGCGGCCTGCAACAACGGGCATTGGGCTGGAGCCTGCTGGTGTTCTTCGGCCTGGGTCTGTTGCTGGCGTTCACGCCGTGTTCCCTGCCGATGTTGCCGATCCTCGCCGGCCTGGTCGTCGGCAGCGGTGCCGGGCCTCGACGCGGCCTGGCCCTGGCGGGCAGCTACGTGATCAGCATGGCCCTGGTGTACGCCGCCATGGGTGTGCTTGCCGCCCTGCTGGGCGCCAACCTTCAGGCCTTGCTGCAACAGCCGTGGCTGCTGGGTACCTTCGCTGCGGTGTTCGTGGTGCTGGCGCTGCCCATGTTCGGTTTCTTCGAGTTGCAACTGCCGGCCGCCTTGCGCGACCGCCTGGAGAACGCCGGGCGTCAGCGCCGCGGCGGCAGCCTGGTGGGCGCAGGGATTCTCGGTGCACTGTCCGGTCTGCTGGTAGGGCCGTGCATGACCGCCCCGCTGGCCGGCGCGCTGCTGTATATCGCCCAGAGCGGTAACGCGCTGCACGGCGGCTTGATCCTGTTTGCCATGGGCGTCGGCATCGGCCTGCCGCTGTTGCTGCTGGTGACCGTGGGCAACCGCTTCCTGCCCAAGCCCGGTGCCTGGATGGACCTGGTCAAGGGTGTGTTCGGCTTCCTGTTCCTGGGCACGGCGCTGTTGATGATTCGTCCAGTCATCGACGGCTCGCTGTGGATCGGATTGTGCGGGGCGCTGTTGTTGATCGCCGCCTACAGCGCCTGGCGCCAGACCGAAGGGTTCGGCCGTATGGCTTATACCTGCGGCAGCGCGTCACTGCTGTTCGGCCTGTGGGGCAGCGCGCTGCTGGTGGGCGCCGCCGGTGGCAGCGATGATTTCTTCCAACCCCTGAAGGTCTACACCGGCGCCCAGGGCAACGCGACCGTCAGCGCTCACGACGCCTTCGTCACGATCAGCGAGCCTGCCGTCCTGCAACAGGAACTGGACGCGGCCAAGGCCCAGGGCCAATGGGTGCTCGTGGATTATTACGCCGACTGGTGCGTGTCCTGCAAAATCATGGAGAAACAGGTGTTCGGCCGCGCCGAGGTGCTGGACGCCTTGAAAGGCGTCCGCCTGCTGCGCCTCGACGTGACCGCTGACAATGCCGCCAGCCGCGAACTGCTGAGCCGCTATCAGGTACCCGGACCGCCGAGCCTGCTGTGGATCGGCGCCGACGGTGGAGAGCGTCGCAGCCAGCGCATCACCGGGGAAGTCGATGCCCAGGGCTTCCTGGAGCGCTGGAACAGCACCCGGGACGCGAACTGATGCTGACATTCACCCTGGGTACCTTCGCCATCGCCCTTAACCACTTGCTGCTGATCAGTGCCCTGGCGCTGGCGACCTTCGTGGGCTGGCGGGCGGCCAAGCGCGGTGGCGAGAACCCCGAGTCGGTGCTGTTCATGCTGTTCCTGCTGGGGCTTCTGGCCGCGCGGATCAGTTTTGTCGTCGCCTATTGGAGCCATTATCAAGGCAATCCGTGGCAGATCGTCGACTTGCGCGACGGCGGCTTCCTGGCCTGGCCAGGCATCGTGGCGCTGGTCATCGGGACATTGCTGTGGGCCCGACGTCGATCGGCCCTGCGTCGGCCATTGGGTTTTGGCGTCGGCAGCGGCCTGTTGTTCTGGCTGGTGGCGACGATGGCGCTGACGATCTATGAACAGGGCACCCGATTGCCGGACATCGACCTGCGCGACGCCAGCGGACAGACCGTGAAACTCACCGATTATCAGGGCGGGCCCCTGGTGATCAATCTCTGGGCCACCTGGTGCCCGCCATGCCGACGTGAAATGCCGGTGCTGGAGGAAGCCCAACAGCAGCGTCCAGACCTGACCTTCCTGTTCGTCAATCAGGCTGAAAGCATGCAGAGCGTCAGCACCTACCTCGCCACTCAGGGCCTGAGCCTGGACAACATCCTGTTCGACGGCAGCGGTCGCCTCGGCCAGGCCGTGGGCTCCATGGCGCTGCCGACGACGCTGTTCTACAGCGCCGACGGCCGCCTGCTAGGCAGCCACCTGGGGGAGTTGTCGGAGGCGAGCCTGGCCCGTGCCCTGGAAAACTTCGAAACGCCGGGTTCAACCACGGCGCCCCACCCCGCCACAAGGAAACCGCCATGCCCCGCCTCCGCCACCTGCTGACTCTGGCCGTCGCCACGGCGCTGTTACAAGCGCCGCTGCTACAAGCCGAAGAACTGCCGGCAGCCATCAAGAAAATCGAAGCCAAGGGCGCGAAGATCGTCGGCACCTTCGAGGCACCGGACGGGCTACGCGGCTACGCGGCGCAATACCAGAACCGCGGCATGGCGCTGTACCTGACCCCGGACGGCCAGCACGTACTGCTCGGCAACCTGTACGACGCCGACGGCAAGGACCTGAGCGCCGAGCCGCTGCAAAAGCTGGTCTATGCACCGATGGCGAAGGAAATATGGGCAAAAATGGAGGCGAGCAACTGGATCGCCGACGGCAGCAAGGACGCACCGCGCACCGTGTACCTGTTCAGCGACCCCAACTGCCCGTATTGCAACATGTTCTGGGAACAGGCCCGGCCATGGGTCAAGGCCGGCAAGGTGCAGTTGCGCCACATCATGGTGGGCATCATCCGCGAAGACAGTCCCGGGAAATCCGCCGCGCTGCTGGCGGCCAAGGACCCGCAAAAAGCCCTGGAAGACCATGAAAAATCCGGCAAGGGCAGCACACTCAAGCCCCTCAAGGACATACCACCCGCCGTTCAGGCCAAGCTCGACGCCAACCAGCAGTTGATGGACGAACTGGAGCTGTCCGCCACCCCGGCGATTTTCTACCTGGATGACAAAGGCGAGCTGCAACAGCAACAAGGCGCCCCATCGCCGGACAAGCTGGTGAAAATCCTCGGGCCGAAGTAATGGGGATCGGGCCGGCCTCTTCGCGAGCAGGCTCGCTCCCACATCGACCTGCTGAAACCGGACCTTTGTGGGAGCGAGCCTGCTCGCGATTGCGCAGGGTCAGCTACGCAGAAACTCAAGCAATGCCTCGGTAACGAACCCCGGATTCTCCAGGTTGGAAATGTGCCCCGCCTCCGGGATCAACACATGGGGGCAACCAATCAACCCGGCCATTTCCAGCGACTCGGAAGGTGGCCGTGGTTTGTCCTGATCACCGCACATCACCAACGTGCTGCTGGCATCCAGCTCACCCAGGCGCGGCAGGATATCGTCCCGACCGAAAATGATCCGGCCCAACGGCACGATGCTGTCGCGCAGGCGATCGGCCGGCAGCGCGGCCAGTGTCGCGCGAAACTGCCGGTACAGCGGCGACTGCGGATCGATGCCAGGCCGGAAGAAGATCGGCACGACAATATCCAGCAACGGTTCGGGAATACTGCCGCTGGCCTCGATCTTGTCGAACAACGAGAAGTAATACAGCCGCGTCGGCTCTGGTTCGACGCCCACATAGGTGTCCATCAACACCAGCGACTGGAGCCGTTTCGGGGCCGCCAACGCCAGCCGCGCGCCCCACATCCCGCCCACCGAAAGCCCCACCAGACTGAAGCGATCGATGTCCAGGTGATCCATCAACCCCAGGACCTGGCGGGCCAGGTCATCCAGGGAATTCATGCCCTCGGGCAAACGTCCGGATTGACCATGGCCCCACAGGTCCGGAGCGATCACCCGGTAATGTCGCGACAACGCTTCGATCTGCGGCGCCCACATGCCGTGGTCCCACAAATAGCTGCTGCCCAGAACCACTACCGGGCCATGGCCCTGGTCCAGATAATGGAGCGCTTGTCCGTCAAGGGTTGCAAAGGGCATCGATGACCTCCTTGTTTGCGTATGAAAAAACCTGGCCAGACTGACGTGCGGTACGCCAAGCCGTCAATCGCCTGGGCCATCAGAGTTGCAACGGGCACCTGTAAGATCTGACAGTAGACCGACCCGGCTGCCGGCGATAGCGTGAGATTTCACAACAATCGGTGGAGAACCAGCCATGACCAAAGTCGAGCTTGAAGCTTTCGCTCAAGAGCAGATCGACCTCCTGAAGCCAAAAGCCATCAACACAGACCGGGCGTCCGGGCAAAGGGCCAAAGCAAAGCTGCTCTTTTTTGAAGCGCTGCTGGCCGCGTGCAGCCACACGCAGACACAGGAACAGTTCGGTTTGATGGACGCGGTCAATGACACCTTCCAGAAAATCGGCGCTTTCAGGCCCGGAGACGTCTTTTTCAATCAACCTGAAAAATGCTGCTCGGCTTATCGCCCCGATTCGCCGGCCTGAGGCCATCGCGAGACGAGAGCAAGGAAAGGAAACCCAGGGACTGCGATCAATGAGCGTGCGATGGCACCAGTTCAATCTGGTAAGGCTTGAAAATCGCCAGTAGCTGGCCGTTATCCCGAAGCTTCTGCAGCAATCGTCCAAACGTTTCACTGGTAATCGGCGCCTGCGGCCGGATCAAGGCATAGTGGTGGTAAACCTGGTCGATACGTTCGGACACCAGCAACTGGGGCCCGACCTCAGGATTGCGCAGTATGTAATCGTTCAGGTACGAACGCGTCACCAGGGCGATGTCCGCACGCCCCCGCAAGACCATCAGCAGGTTGCTGTCGTGGGAGTACGTCAACGTGGCGTTGTATTGGCCAACCAGGAATTTGGGGTCGGCGTTGAATTCCGCAAAGGCGTAGTGGTAACCACTGAACAGGGCCAGGCGCTTGCCCCTGAGGTCGCTGAAGTAGCTCTGCTGGCGATCCGGCTGACGCTGGGTGACGAAGACCTCCGCATCTTCCAGTCCCATGTCCACTGCAGTATGAGGCACATCCTTCCAACCCCAGTCGGGGTTCTCGAAGATCGCCATATCGACCCGGCCCTGTTTGAAATCATTGAAACGGCGTGGAATCGACGTTGGTACCAGCTCAAATTGATAATCGGTCTGGGAGTGATTCAGGGCTTCGACCAACTGCGGCAGCAGGCCGGTGTCGGCACCGTTTTCGGGGCGCACGGTATAAGGTGGGAAGTGCGCGGCCCCGATCCTGACCAACTGCGCCGCCGAAGCTGGCACCATCAGAAAAACAGCCAGTGCAGCCAATAAAACACGCGAGGTCATCCCCTTCGGCGAAAACGTCAAGGCACCACTCCCCAAAAAGTCCATCCATAACATTCAAGCTAGGCGGTTTCAGCCACTTAGCCAGCTCCACGGCCACCGCAAGAGGCCGCTCGATTATTGTTTTTCTTCCAGCACCAGAATCAACGCTTGCTCGGCCAGTTGATCGAGGCTCAGGCTGCCCTCGGCGCGAAACCAGGTAGTGGTCCAGGACAACGCTCCAGTGAGGAAGCGCCGGGTAATGAACACGTCCCCGCGAATATACCCGGCATCCTTGGCCTGGCCCAATACCTCGAGCCACAAGTCTTCGTAAATATCCCGCAAGGCCAGCACTTGCCGTTGCCCTTCCTGGGACAGCGAGCGCCACTCGTAGACCAATACCGCCATCGCCTCGCCGGTGCCGCCCATGATCGACTGCAATTCGCAGCGGATCAGCGCGAGCACCCGTTCACGCACGCCGCACGCCTCGGCCAGTGCCGCGCGCATCAAGGCGGTGTTGTAGCGGATGGTTTCTTCCATCACTGCCCGCAGGATCTCGTCCTTGCTTTTGAAGTGGTGGAAAATACTGCCGGACTGAATGCCCACAGCGCTCGCCAGGTCGCGCACCGTGGTGCGTTCGAAACCTTTGTTGCGAAACAGGTGGGCGGCGGTCTGGAGCAGTTTGCCGCGAGCACTGTCCGGGTCGGTCAATTGTCCGAGGCCAACCAGCTCATGCATCACCGTCAGGGCTTTTCGCTCGTCCACCCATTTTCTCCCGCAATCGTCGTGGCGCCGGCAATTTAAGCTGAGCCGCCCCCCCAGGCAAGCGCTCGGGCAGAAGTTGCGTGCATGAATCACTAGGCGAATGTACCGCGTTTGACTACGCTCAAAGCCATCTGCACGCCGATACCGGGAAGCCCGCGATGCCTCAATGGCTGGTGATTGATCTGGAGGCTACCACCGATGAAGGTGGCTGGCCGGTAGCCGAGATGGAAATTATCGAGATCGGTGCCACGCTGGTGAACCGTGACGGGCGCGAGCTGGATCACTTCCAGCGTTTCGTGCGGCCCCTGAGACGCCCCCTGCTCACGCCCTTTTGCCGCGCGCTGACACACATTACCCAAGCCAATATCGACAGTGCGGCGCCCATCTCAGAAGTCTGGCCTGCATTCGAACGCTGGCTGGCGCCCCATCACGCGAACCTGGGGGGCTGGGTCAGTTGGGGTGACTACGACCGCAAGCAGTTGCTCCAGGAATGGCAGCAGCAACAGTTGCACAGTGTTCTCGCCCGCGTGCCCCACATGAACCTCAAGCAACGCTTTGCCAAGGCCCGTCGACTCGAGCGGCCGCTGGGGCTTAACGGGGCACTGCAACTGGCCGGCCTGCAGTTTTCCGGTCAACAGCACCGTGCCCTGGAAGATGCACGCAACACGGCAAGGTTATTGCCCCTGGTGCTGGCGGATTGATCTGTCCCCGCCACAGATGACGAGTGTTGAAGCCTTGTGCATACTGGCCGGCCTTTTTCAGCCCTTTCTTCGAGGAATCGCCCATGTTCAAAGTCAACGAGTACTTCGACGGCACCGTCAAGTCGATCGCTTTCGGTACGGCTGAAGGCCCTGCGACCATCGGCGTCATGGCTCCGGGCGAATACGAATTCGGCACGGCCCAGCGGGAAATCATGCACGTTGTGTCCGGCGCCCTGACCGTGAAACTGCCCGGCAGCACCGAATGGGAAACCTTCGCGGCCGGCAGCCAGTTCAATGTACCGGCCGACAGCAAGTTCCAGCTCAAGGTGGCGGTCGACACGGCCTACCTGTGTGAATACCGCAGCTGAGACGCGAAAAGCTGTGGCGAGGGGAGCTATCCCCTCGCCACAGGGGCTGTGCAGGATTTACTCGAGCACTTCGACCGGCATGCCGACTTCAAGCCGGCCATTGCTGTCATTGACCAGGTTCTGACCAAACATCGGACCGTCCGGTGTCGAACGATACTGCTGCAAGGTGGCGAAAGGCTCGCGGCTCGGATCGCGTTCGCCGGTCTGCGGGTCCACCGTGGTCATGATGCAACGCGAGCAGGGTTTGACCACCCGGAACTCCACATCGCCGATACGGATGCGTTTCCACCCATCCTCGGCAAACGCCTGGCTGCCTTCGACCACCAGGTTGGGACGAAAGCGCAACATCTCCAGCGGGCGACCGACCCGATTCGACAGATCCTGCAACGAGGCCTGGCCGATCAGCAGCAACGGGAATCCGTCGGCGAAGGCAACCTTGTCGTCATCCTTGCCATAACCGGCCGCCGTGGTGCGTGCCAGCTCCACCGGCACATGCACCAGACGGGTGGCGTTGCCGATGAACTCGCTGACCCAGGCCCCCGCCTCGTCACCGGCATCCGGTACACGCAGGCTGTCGCGCCAGATAACCACCCCGCGACGTTGCTCCTCCCGGGCAGATGGCAGCGGCACGTCGATGCTGCCGTAGCCCGGCGCACTAAGGGTCAAACCACCCGTCTCGTTCCACAGTGCCGAGAGCTGGCTCATCTTTGCCACGGCCCGCTGGGTCAGGAATCGCCCACTGGCTTCATCCACCAGCATCCAGCGTCGGTCACCGTCCAGGCCGAGCTTGTCCAGGCCAATCTCTTGCAACGATTGGCCCTTGCCGGACTTCAACGGATAACGGTATAGCGCGCTCAGACGCAACATGGTCAGCTCCCGGATGATGAAAAAAAGCCACCATATACGAGCCGGCCATCGAAGCAAACCACGATCAGTTTCAGTCGAGCATCAGTCGCTGGCGCACCACATCGACCAGTTTGTCCGGCTGGAATTTGGAGAGGAAGTTGTCACAGCCGACCTTCTTGACCATCGAATCGTTGAAGCTGCCGGACAGCGAGGTGTGCAACACCACGTAGAGCCCACGCAAACGTGGGTCGTTGCGGATTTCGGTGGTCAGGCGATAGCCGTCCATTTCCGGCATTTCCGCGTCGGTGAAAATCATCAGCAACTTGTCGGTCATCACCTCACCACTGTCGGCCCAGGCCTTGAGCATGTTCAGGGCCTTCAAGCCGTCGCTGGCAATGTGCATTTTTACGCCCAACTGCCCCAAGGTGTCGCGCAATTGCGAGAGCGCGACGTTGGAGTCGTCCACCAGCAGCACTTCACGTCCACGGGCACGCTCCAGCACCGGATCTTCGAGTTTGTCTCGGGAAACCTTGGCGTTGTATGGCACGATTTCGGCCAGGACTTTTTCCACGTCGATGATTTCCACCAACTGGTCGTCCACCTTGCTGATGGCGGTCAGGTAGTGCTCGCGGCCGGCGCTGGTCGGAGGTGGCAGGATCGCTTCCCAGTTCATGTTGACGATGCGGTCCACCCCACCCACCAGGAACGCCTGCACCGAGCGATTGTATTCAGTGACGATGATGGTGCTGTTAGGCCCCGGTACCAATGGACGCATGCCAATCGCCTGGGACAGGTCGATCACCGGCAACGTCTGCCCCCGCAGGTTGACCACCCCACAGACAAATGGATGGCGCTGCGGCATCAGGGTCAGCTTCGGCAGTTGCAATACTTCCTGGACCTTGAACACGTTAATGGCGAACAATTGTCGACCCGCCAGGCGAAACATAAGAATTTCCAGGCGATTCTCACCCACCAGCTGGGTTCGTTGATCTACTGTGTCGAGAATGCTGGCCATCGATGACTCCTGGGATTGTTCGGATGAATCCAATAGAACAGCTATCGGCCGCGTAACTCGGATCTTGACCCCTGCTCAAAATACCCACGCGAAAGATTGATATCACCTTAACATCATGTTTTACTGCGCTCACCTGTTCATTCCTCTCGTTTTCTCCGCCGCGCGACCTCGTTTTGCGCATAAGGTTCCCGTGCCTAAGGGATTCCCCTAGACACAATCAGGTCTAACCTGATATTCCCGATATCCAATAGCCATTAATGTGACGCCATTCTCATTGCTGAACGGAGTCAGGCCATTGTGCGCGACCGCAGGACATCGGACTTCCAGCCTTTTGGGCGATCCCGCCAGTGCAATCGCTTGCAGGCTCGTCATTAGCCCATGGCAGGGACGCATCAACACTTGCTCGTTGGTTGCCGACCGTCAGGTTCCGTCGTTCGCCACATACGGTTTTCTTTCGCCTGACATGATGTTGTGGAGATAAGCATGCCGAACGATCGCAAGAACTGTATCCAGCGCTTTCCCGAATTCCTGACCGAAGCCGAGACGCTTTTGGCCAAGTCCGAGGAATGCCTGAGCCACCTGCAACTGATCAACAACGACAAAGACGCGATCGATTGCATGCTCAGTACCCTGCTGAAGTTGGCAAACAAGGCAAATGCCTTGGCGCTGGAAGCCGTTTCGGAGTTTTCGCTGCATATCCATGGCTTGCTCAGCCACGCGCAAAACCACATGGAATTGCATGATCAAGCGCTGGAGGCGTTGAAGGACTGCTTCACGCTGATGGCATGGCAACTTGAACTCGTCGACCCCACCACCGGCCAGCTCAGCCTGGACAACAGCGAACAGACCTCGTTGATCGAGGCATTTGCGCTCCAGGTGGGGCAGAATCCCTGCGAGGCATTGTCGGGGATACATCCGCCAAGCCTGCTTTCCTATTCCCAGAAACAAGCGTGACACTGACGATGCCGACCCAGCTCGACGCGTTGCTCCACGGTGCTTTCAAGACACCATGCCGAGCGCGACCAACCATGGATGAAGTGGTACTATGTCTCGCGTCAGACGCTTCAAAACAGCGGCAGGAAATGCCGTCAATCTGAAGCCAATCTCGACCTGAACCCTTTACCGACCCGGGCGTCCCCTGTGCTGACCGGCTCGCCCGCAGCGAACATTCATTGGCTCCATCCGTCATGTACGCCAGCCTCAAGTCATTCGTCACCTGGCCTCCTTCCCGAGAAAATGCCCGTCGGTTCACACTGTTTCTGTGCACCTGTTCGGCCCTCGGCTGCCTGCTGACCTATCTGTTTGCCGGTACATTGCCATTGGGCTTGCTGATGTTGAATATCGCGGCCCTGGCCTGTGTCTGGATCCAGTACCAGCTGTCTCGAAAGTCCATCAAGTTCCAGCCCCAGGAGTTGGCCGACCGGCTGCTCGAAGTCCAGGAAAACGAACGCCATCGGCTCAGTCGCGAATTGCATGACGACATTGGCCAGCTGCTGACGGCGGCGAAACTGCAGAGCGAATGGCTCAAACGCCGGGTGCCGGACGAATTGCAAGCGCAGTGCTCGATCCTCTGTGACACCCTGGACGAAACCCTCGACAAAGTCCGCGACGTTTCGGCAATTCTCAACCCGAGGCAGTTGACCAGCCTCGGGCTTGAAGCCAGCCTGCGCGCGCACCTGCTCAAGACATTGGCCAATACCCCGGTAAAATGGAGCCTCGACTGCCAGCAGCGCATGACGGGCATCCCGGAGGAAATGGCGGTCGCCGCCTTTCGAATCACCCAGGAAGCAGTCACCAATGTCTTGCGCCATGCCCAAGCGAATAATTTGCTGGTGCGCCTGCAACGCCTGCCCGAAGGCTTGCTCTTGCTGATCCACGATGACGGTCATGGGTTCGTCCCGGCGCCCCACCCCGCTCGCGAAGGACAACGCGGCATGGCCGGCATGTCAGAGCGAGTCGAGCAGTTGGGCGGCACGCTGAAAGTCATCAGTGAAGCCGGCAACGGCACGCACATCGAAGCCCGTTTCCCCTGGGCACCTCGCGCCCTGGCACGGGCCAGTAAAAATAAGGTTCTCCATTGACTTGTAATTTGCTTCTGGTAGATGACCACTTACTGATCCGCGCTGGCGTGCGTGCACTGATCATGGACCTGCCCGGCTATGCCGTCATCGGTGAAGCCAATGACGGTGCACAACTACCGGCCTTGGTCGAACGACTGGACCCCGATATCGTACTGCTGGACATTTCCATGAAAAACACCAGCGGCCTGGATGCCCTGCGCGAGCTCAAGCAGGTACGGCCACGCAGCAAGGTGCTGATCCTGTCGATGCACACGGATCCGGCGCTGATCATGCAGGCGCTGGAGTCCGGTGCCCATGGGTACCTGCTCAAGGACACGACGGCCACCGAGCTGGAACACGCCCTGAACGCATTACGCAACGACGAGCATTACCTGAGCCCCGCCATTGCCCATACGGTAATCAACCAGGCGCTGACCCGTACCCAGCAGAAGCATCAACCCTCCCCTGCCCAGACCCCCAATCTGACGGCACGCCAGCTGGAAATCCTGCGGCTGATCGTGCGCGGCAAATCCACCCGCGAAATTGCCAACGGCCTGAGCCTGAGCATCAAGACCGTGGAAACCCACCGAGCCCAGATCATGAAGCGCCTGCAGATCCATGACGTGGCCGGACTGGTGCTTTTCGCCGTGCGCGAGCAGATCATCAGCCTGGATGACTGAGCGTCGCCGAGGCAGCCAGCAAAGGTGAATCGGGCGGCAAATGGACACGCAGCGCTTTCGGACGCACCGTGAACCGCAGGCTGTCGACCTGCAAGGGTTCGCCGTCCAGATTGATGTCCAGGCCCTGAGCGACCTTGATTTCCACCCATGGCAAGCGTGCGCGCACGAACATGTTGTCGATGCCCAGGCCACCGGCCAGCAAGTCTTTCAGCGTGCTGACCACTTCCTGGGGTGCCGGCAGGATACTGATGTCCAGTAATCCGTCATCGACCAATGCCTGCGGACACAACTCATGGCCTCCTCCCGCCTGCCGGCCATTACCGATGCCCAACGCCAGGAGATCGCCCCGCCAGCTGAATCCCGGCCCCTGCAACTCGCCATAGGCCGCACTCAACTCACTGAAGCGCGTGAGTCCGGTGAACAGGTAAGCGGCCCCACCCAACACCTTTTTAAGCTCTTCGGAGGTATTCGCTGTGACCTGGCTGCCAAAGCCGCCTGTGGCCATGTTGAGGAAGATCCGTCCGCCGACCTCACCCAGATCGATGGGGTGCGGTTCAACGTCCAGCAGATCCAGGGCTCGATCCGGCTCCAGCGGGACCCCGACCGCTCTGGCAAAATCATTGGCAGTCCCCAGGGGCAGCAACACCAGGCTGGCATCGCTGGAGTCGAGGGCCATCGCTTCAGCGATATCACGCAAGGTTCCGTCACCGCCACCGGCGATCAGTCGTGTATAACCGGCCTCCAGCGCCTCTTCGACACATCGTCGGGCATCGCCCGCCTCCCAGGTCAACCGTACCGCCAGGTCCCAGCCCTGCTTGCGCCTGAGCATCACTGCGGCGCGAACCTCTTCGTTGAGCGCTTGCTTGCCATGCAGAATCAATAGCGCCTTGCCTTTGCTCATCCCTATCTCCGTCATTGGAAGGTTCCAGGGATTGGGACCACGCATTCGGCTGAAAAAGCCCTCGCCGCGTCAATTTTAATAAGAAAAGCCCAGATCTGGTCCACGGATCGACGGCCAGCCGGCCCATCGGAACGATGCCTCTGCACTCAAAGAGTTTTCTTACAAGACTTGGCGAATCAGCTCAATTGACCCTCCAGCAGTATTGAGACACCTTGGCATTCTGTTGTGCTGGACCGATAAAAACACTCATTACACAAGGATGTGCTAACCCATGGATGGATACGTCACGGCCCGCAAGGGACGGATCAGTGGTTCGAACAGTTGTGGCCAAAGGGATGAAGCGTCCCATGCATAGCCATGAATACAAGCTGTCGCCTCGTCAATTCGCACCTACCGGGGGCGAGCGGACCGATGCTCAGAACGAATGCAAAAGTTGCAGTAATCCCGTTGGAGGAATTGATTTGGAACCGCGCGTCGTTGAACTGGAAACCCACCTCAAGTACATCCGCCGAGACATGGATGAAATCCGTACCGATGTGAAGGTGATCCGACACAGACTTGCCTATTCGGCCGGTGCGGCGGCGGTGATCGTCGGTCTCCTGGGCTGGATAGCGAACAGCCGATTCGATCAACTGGTGATGCTGCTGTCGCGATAAAGTGATGGATGCAACACCGAACATCGACTTGGGTCGGTACACCGCCTGCGGAGGTGGTGTTCCGTCTCACAAATACTGTTTTTCCTGATGACGTCGGTCGCCACGAAAGCTACCGTCGAAAAAACCTGTATTTGCGAGACAGACCACTAATCCAGGAGCTCGCTCAAGGGGATGAAGCTCACTTCGTCGCCCTCGACCAACGTCCGCCCCTCGAGCACTTCGACCAACCCTTCGGCCCAAGCCGCACTTCGCAGCACCCCGGAGCTCTGATTCCGATAGATGATTGCCCGACCGTTTTCCATGCGGCCTCGCAGGTATTCTCGCCGACTGCCGGCCTTGGCCCAAACGAACCCAGCCGGCACCTTGAACCTGAGCGGCGCCACAGACTGAACACCTTGGCGTCGTAGCAGGTAAGGCCTGGCCAGCAACGCAAAGGTCACCAGTGTCGAGGCAGGGTTTCCAGGCAAACCTATGACCGGCACACCACGGAAGTGCCCAACCGTTAGCGGCTTCCCGGGTTTGATGGCGAGTTTCCAGAGTGTCAGTTCACCCTCCTCGCGCAGCACGACGCCCAGGAAATCAGCTTCTCCGACCGATACACCACCGGTGGACAGAATCAGATCAACATCCGATAGCTGGGCCAGGCGAGCCCGGGTAGTTGGCAAGTCGTCCGGCAGGATACCTGCATCGACCACTTCACAGCCCAGGCGCTGCAGCCAACCGCAGAGCAGCACACGGTTGCTGTTATAGATCTGGCCGGGCCCCAATGGCTGGCCAGGCTCCACCAGTTCATCACCAGTGGACAGGACCGCAACCCGGACCTTGCGAATCACGTCCAGGGATGCACAGCCCAGGGATGCGGCCAACCCCAGCTCGATCGGTCCCAGGCGAGTGCCGGCAGCCAGCACCTGTTCGCCAACAGTGGTTTCCTGGCCTTGAGGACGGATGTTCTGTCCAATGGCCAAGGGCTCGTTAAACCGTACTCGCTGGTCGCCTTCAACCTGGACATTTTCCTGCATTTCCACGCAATCGGCCCCTGCGGGAACAGGTGCTCCCGTGAAGATCCGCGCGCAGGTCCCAGCGGTCAGTGGTTGCGGAGCCTGCCCGGCGAAGATCCGCTGGCTGACCACCAGCGGTTCACCCTTCCAATCAGCCAGCCGCAAGGCATAGCCGTCCATGGCGCTGTTGGGCCACGGCGGCAGATCCAGGCTCGACACCAGGTCCTCAGCGAGCACCCGCCCTTGTGCCTCAGCCAGCGGCAGGTGCTCGCGCTGGGTCACCGGCGTGGCCGCCGCCATTGCCAGCAGTTGCTCCAATGCAACTTCGACAGCCATCAAGGCGCCGGTCTTGCCAGGTTTACCCACGGGATTCACAAGGTGCCGCCTGTTTCAGATGGGTCACGAAGTTACAGGGGCGGTGCCGCGCATCCAGTTGCTCGGCGAGAATCCCGTCCCAGCCGGTGCGTACCGCGTTGGTAGACCCGGGCAAACAGCACACCAGCGTGCCATTGGCCAGGCCCGCCAGCGCTCGGGACTGAACGGTGGAGGTGCCGATGTCCGCCACGGAAATCTGCCGGAACAATTCACCGAAACCGTCGACCTGCTTGTCCAGCAGGCACGCGACTGCTTCCGGGGTGCTGTCACGGCCGGTAAAACCGGTGCCACCGGTGATCAGCACCACCTGGACCACCTCATCGGCGATCCAGGTCGCCACTTGTGCCCGAATCTTGTACAGATCATCTTTGAGCAGGACCCGCGCCGCCAGGTTATGCCCCGCCGCGCAGAGTCGGTCGACGAAGACCTGCCCGGACGTGTCGGTTTCCAGGGTACGGGTATCACTGACAGTCAGCACCGCGATATTGAGCGGCACGAAAGGTACATCAGCCTTGGCTTTCATAGGCTCGTCCAGTTGTAGGGGAAACAGCCCGGTGTTATATCACAGCGTTTCATTTTTTCGCCTGTGCGGAGACACACCATGACCTCGAACACTGCCCTGCCTCCTTGCTCCATCCTGCTGCTGGCCGGTGGCCGCGGACAACGCATGGGTGGGCAGGACAAGGGCCTGGTGGAGTGGCAGGGCGAACCGCTGATCGCCCATCTCCATCGCAAGACCCGCGCATTGAGCGATGACCTGATCATTTCCTGCAACCGCAACCCTGAACGTTATGCGCTGTATGCCGACCGTCTGGTGCATGACGATGAAGGGGATTATCCCGGCCCCCTGGCAGGCATCCGGGCCGGCCTCAAGGCGGCAAGGCATCCGTATCTGCTGGTACTGCCGTGCGATGTACCGCAGATTGATGCCAACCTGCTCGACAGCATGCGCGAGATGGCCGGCCAGCATCCTCATGTGCCGCTGATGGTGCGCCACGGCGAACATTGGGAACCGCTGCTGTGCGTTATCCCACTGGCCCTGGCAGCGGCGTTCGAAAAGGCCTGGAGCGAAGGCGAACGCAGTCCCGGGCGTATCATGCGCACACTGCACGCCGTCGCACTGCAATGCCCGGCCGACGATCCCCGGTTGGCGAATCTGAATACACCGGAGCTGCTGACGCGACAGAAAGGCCATTAGTGTGTTCGGCTGATTCGTGTACTCGAATTAATGTGAAGGCCACTAGCCAGGAACTTGCGTGCAATGTATACGTCTGAAGGTCAGTAACCTGAAGAATTCATTTTCGGAGAAACACCATGACACAACGGACCCTCGCCACTTTCATGCTCGCACTGGGCCTCGCCACTCTTGCCGGGTGCGCATCGCCTACAGTGATTACCTTGAATGACGGTCGCGAAATCCAGGCCGTCGACACCCCAAAGTACGATGAAGACACTGGTTTCTACGAGTTCGAACAACTGGACGGCAAGCACACCCGCGTGAACAAGGATCAGGTTCGCACCGTTAAAGATCTGTAAGCTCTGACGCCACAACCCGATACAGAAAAGCCCGCAATGCAACAACATTGCGGGCTTTTTGATGGCTGCTCGAAAGCCGAAGCTACCACTGGAGCGTAATACCGCTTTCGAACACGCGCTCCTCACCCGTGACCGGATCAATGAAGCGCAGCCCCTGAGCCAGCAATTTAAGGGGATTGGCGTAATCATCCTCCACATCCCTGAGCACGTCAGGGTAGAACGGGTCGTTGCAGATGGCCGCCCCCAAGGCATTCATATGAACCCGCAACTGATGCTTCTTGCCCGTGACCGGAGACAGGCCGTAGCGCCATAGCTCGCCGTTTTTTTCCAGGACGTCGATGGCCGTTTCGGTATTCGGTTCGCCTGGCCCTTCCTGCATCCGGAAGAACGGTTCGCCGTCGATCATCCGGCTTTTATGAACCCGCGGAAAGGTCAGATGAGGCAACGCACGGGCAATGGCCTGGTAGCGTTTCTCGATCTGTCGCGTTGGAAACAATGACTGGTAAGCCGACCGACTCCGAGGGTTGGCCGAAAACAGCACCAGCCCGGCCGTATGCCGGTCGATCCGGTGCAAGGGCACCAGATGAGGATTGTCCAGCCGCCGGATCAAGCGTCGCAGCAGGGTTTGCTCGACGTATTCCCCCGCCGGAGTGACAGGCAGGAAATGCGGTTTGTCCGCCACCACCAGATGCTCGTCCGCGTACAGGATCGACTCCACCACCGGGATCGGTCTCTCGTCCGGCACTTCGCGAAAGTAATGAATGCGCAGGCCTTCACGGTACGGCAAATCGACAGGAATCGCCCGCCCCTCGGCGTCCAGCACCCGGCCCCGGGCAATCCGGTCCAGCCACTGCTCGCGGCTGATGGCACTGAAATGCTCGCACAGGCATTCCAGCACGGTCTGCCAGGAACCGGGGGGCAGGTATAAAGTGCTGGCCTGATGGTGTGCAGCGGAAAACGATGAACCGGACATCGGACACTCTTGAACATTTTGCGGGGCGACATTATCCGACAGTCGCACAAGCCAGCCCAGCAATGATTACCTCACGCCGGAACAGAGGCCACTGCCGCGGCCTCGGTGAACTCCTTCAACCAGCGCAGCACCTCCACCGCCTCCCAGCGCCCCGGGTCGTACAACGCATACAACAGCCCCTGATAACCCACCACATCCAGTTGTTTGTGATACCCGGCACGCTGGAACAGCGCTTCGATCTCAGCAAAACAGGTGTTGAAATGCAGTTTGTTGAAGGGGGTCTTGCCTTCGGTCACCAGCCCGTCCAGGCGCAACTCCAGGACGGCTTCGCGGACAACGTCCACGGACATCCTGTTCACGCTGTTCTTCAATTGTTCGACATTGACCAAGGGAGGCACTCCAGATAACTGTATACACATACAGTAACCGAAGAATGTCTTTTTCGCCAATGGGGGTCGGGGGACACGATGAACGGAAAGGTGTCAGCGCAGGAAGGCGACTACCTGATCGGCGTCAAAAGGCCAGTCAAGTTCGACACCGGTATCGACCCGGCGCAGCACCGGGATGCGCAGTCCATAGGTGTCGATCAACGCCTCGCTCTCCGGACCATCACCGATATCCACCAGCTCTACGAGCAAGCCATGGTCAACGAAAGGCATCAGCACACCCTCAGCGATCTCGCAGAGATGACAACCCACGGTACCGAACAGTTGGCATTCAGGAAGCATGGCTGGTAGACCCATAAAAGATAGACGGTCATTCTAGGCGCGCCCTCGAAAACCGTCGAGTCGGGTCTCCGCATCAGCAAAACGCTGATGCAAATCACTGAACACAAATGCCTTTTCGACAACCCTGGTCAGCTTTCCCCTTCTACGCTGTGTACCAAGCCTTGAAACGGAGTGTCCCTTGTTTGCCAACCTGCTGATCATTCTCGCCTCGTCACTGGTGGTCATCGCCCTGTTCAGGCGATTGCACCTGCCACCGGTGTTGGGCTACCTGTGCGTCGGGTTGGCCATAGGCCCTACCGCCCTGGACTGGGTGAATGAAAGCGAAGAACTGCCGGACCTGGCCGAGCTCGGGGTGGTGTTCCTGTTGTTTTCGTTGGGGTTGGAGTTTTCCCTGTCCAGGATGCTTGAGCTGCGCCGTGTCGTGTTCGGCCTCGGCAGCCTCCAAGTAGTCTGTTCAGGTGCGCTCCTGGGTGTGCTGCTGGTGCTCTGCGGCGCGCCGGTGCTGGCTGCATTGCTGCTCGGCGCCGGGCTGGCGTTGTCGTCGACGGCCATTGTCAGCAAGGAGCTGACCAGCCTCGGGGAAATCTTCAGCAGCCATGGCCAGAACGCCATCGGCGTACTGCTGTTCCAGGACGTGGTCGCAGTGCTGTTGCTGACCCTGGTGCCGGTGTTCGCCGGCAGCAGTTCGCAGGCGTGGTACTGGGCATTGCCCGTGACGCTGGGCAAGACGCTGCTCCTGTTCGGCGGCTTGCTGCTGGCCAGCCGCCTGCTGCTGCCGCGGCTGTTCCATGAAGTCGCCGCCTCACGCTCCGCTGAATTGTTCGTGCTGCTGGCCCTGGTGATCGTGTTGCTGACCGCCTGGCTGACCCATCTGCTCGGCCTCTCACCGGCCCTGGGGGCTTTCCTGGCGGGCATGTTGCTGGGGGAAAGTCATTACCGCCATCAGATCGAAGCCGATATCCGCCCGTTCCGCGACATTCTGCTGGGGCTGTTCTTCGTCAGCATCGGCATGCTGATCGACCTGCAGCTGTTCGTCGATGACGGTTTGCTGATCCTCGGGCTGACCCTGGGACTGATGCTCATCAAGGGCTGCGTGGTCGCCATCCTGGTAAGATGGCACGGCAGCGACGGTGAAACCGCCTGGCGCAGCGGCCTGGCCCTGGCCCAGGGCGGCGAATTCTGTTTCGCCCTGATGGCGCTGATGCAACAGAACCGCCTCATGCCCGCCGACATCGGTGGCCTGCTGCTGGCAGCGACGTTCTGTTCGATGCTGCTCACACCACTTTTGCTACGGGCCGCGCCAAACATTGCCGCCCGCCTGCACCGCAAGCCCAACGAAGCAGCGCAACTGGACCAGATCAACGCGCTGAACGCGGGCTTGTCGGGGCATGTGGTCATTTGCGGATACGGGCGCGTCGGCCAGTCCATCGGACGGTTTCTGCGCCGGGAAGGCCAGGCTTTCGTCGCCCTGGACGATGACCCGGTCATCATCCAGGAAGCCACCGTCGGGGAAAGCAGCGTGCATTACGGGGATTCGAGACGAGGAGACCTGCTGGCCGCCGTGGGGCTGAGCCGCGCCCGATTGCTGGTGATCGCGGTCGACAAGACGGACATCGCCTTGACCGTGCTCAGGGCAGCCCGGCGGGTCAACCCGCAGGTGCCGATCCTGGTGCGTACCCGCGACGACAGCCAACTGGCCGAGTTGCAGGCCGCCGGGGCCAGCGAAGTGGTCCCGGAGCTGCTGGAGTCGAGCCTGATGCTGGCCTCCCACGCCCTGATCATGCTCGGGCTGCCGGAGCAGCGGGTCCGACAGCATGTGGATCAGGTCCGTCATGATCGCTACCGGCTGCTGCACGGTTTTTATCCCGGCAATCAGGACAAGGATACGTGACGACTCAGTCCTGGCTGACGGCGCCGATCTTGTGAATCGACAGGTCGGCACCGTAATACTCTTCTTCCTGGGTCAAGCGCAGCCCCAGCAGCGCCTTGATCACGCCGTAGACCGCGAACCCACCGACCAACGCGATGACAATGCCCAGGGCAGTGCCGATCAGTTGACTGACCAGGCTGACTCCGCCCAGGCCGCCCAGAGCGTCCTGGCCGAAGATGCCGCAGGCAATGCCACCCCAGACGCCGCACAACCCATGCAAGGGCCAGACACCGAGCACGTCGTCGATTTTCCATTTGCCCTGGGCCGCGGTGAAACACCAGACGAACAAGGCGCCCGCAATGGCACCGGTCGCCAGCGCGCCGACCGGATGCATCAGGTCGGAACCGGCACAGACCGCCACCAGCCCGGCCAGCGGACCGTTGTGCAAGAAGCCTGGGTCGTTGCGTCCAACGATCAATGCCGCCACGGTACCGCCGACCATGGCCATCAACGAATTGACCGCCACCAATCCGCTCACCCCTGGCAGGGTCTGGGCGCTCATCACGTTGAAACCGAACCAGCCGACAATCAGGATCCACGAACCCAAGGCCAGGAATGGAATGCTCGATGGCGCGAATGCCACCAGACGTCCCTCCCTGTAACGGCCGTTGCGAGGCCCGAGCAGCAGGACGGCCGCCAGCGCCAGCCAGCCGCCCATGGCATGCACCACCACGGACCCGGCAAAATCGTGGAAACCGGCACCGAAGCGGGTTTGCAACCAGGCTTGCAGGCCGAAATTACCATTCCAGACCACACCTTCGAAGAAGGGATACACGAAGGCCACGATTAACACCGTGGCACACAGCTGCGGCGCAAAGCGTGCACGTTCGGCAATGCCACCGGAGATGATCGCTGGAATGGCCGCGGCGAAGGTCAGCAGGAAAAAGAACTTCACCAGGCTGTAGCCATGATCGGTGCTCAGCACCGCAGCCGGTTGCAGGAATGTCACGCCGTAGGAAATCCAGTAGCCTATGAAAAAATAGGCCAGGGTCGAGACGGCAAAATCGCTGAGGATTTTCGACAGCGCATTGACCTGGTTCTTTTGCCGGACGGTTCCAACTTCCAGGAACGCAAATCCGGCATGCATGGCCAGGACCATGACCGCACCGAGCAGGATGAACAGGGTGTTGGAGCTGTGGACCAGACTGTCCACGGCACTTTGCATATTTTCCATGGTGTTGGCAGACCTGAAAAGTTGAAAGAAGCACCGAAGCGGTTCGCCTCACCTGCCAACGCACCAAGTTGAAACAGTTCACTTGCCGACCAGAGGCCAGCGAACCGCTTTGGTGCGTTAAAAATGGCGACGCGTTGTTCCGCTGCGGGGTGCTTCGCGGGTTTTGATTATTTGGGTTAAGGTTTTGCGGGCTGCGCCCAGCTTCGGCGCAGTGGTGCGGGATGACGCACCAGTACATGGCAGAACCTTGGGCCAAAACCGAGCAAAAGTTGTACCAGTCACTTTCACTGAACCTTCCGGCAAGGCTCACACTCGAACGCTTCAGACGTCATTTACGGAGATTCACCCATGGCCAGAACCCAGGCAAAGACTGCTCAAGAAATCCTGATGGAAGACTTTCAGACGCTGGTCAGCGACACCGAACGGCTGCTGGACCACACTGCGACGCTGGCAGGCGACCAGGCCGATGAGCTGCGCAGCCAGATCCACGAAACGCTCCTGCGCGCCCGCGATACCCTCAAGCTGACCGAAGACTCCATGCGCGAACGCGGCCAGGCTGCCGTCATCGCCACCGAGGAATACGTACAGGCCAACCCTTGGCAGTCCGTCGGCATCGCTGCTGGGGTGGGCTTTCTGATCGGCCTGCTGGCGACACGGCGCTGATATGGATATCAACGACTCCGGCTCGTCCGAATCGGGCACGACTTCTTCAGCACGCCGCCTGGGCGCGGCGTTTCTCGGACTGCTGCACAGCCACGTCGAACTGTTCGGCATGGAACTGCAGGAGCAGAAAGCCCGGACTGTCAGCCTTCTGCTGTTCGCCGGCCTGGCGTTGGTATTTGCCTTGCTGCTTCTGGTAGGCCTCTCGACCCTGGTGCTGATCCTGGTGTGGGATACCTATCGCCTCGCGGGCATCATCGGCCTGTGCCTGTTCTATCTGTTGGCGGCGCTGTTCTGCGGCCTTCGACTCAGGGCCGCGATCTACGATGAATCGACCCCCTTCCATGCCACACTCGAAGAACTGACCAACGACCGGGAGCGCCTGCTGCCATGAGCCTGCCCGACATCCCTCAAGCCCGGACCCGCCAGGAAATGCGCAAGGCACTGGTGCGCCTGCGCATGGAAATGCATCGCCAGGAAATCCGTCAGGAAACCCGCCAGCTGTTGCAACCGCTGCAGCGGATGCGTGGCCTTGGCCAGAGCTGGCACGAAGGATTCGGCATCAAGCATGCGCCTCTCTGGGGCATGGCAGCCGTGTCCTTGCTCGGCTTCATTGGTGGCAAGCGGACTCGCAGCGGACGCAGCGGTGGCCTGGTTCGCCTGATCCGACTGGCAACGGCGCTGGTGCCGCTGATCAAACTGGCCCGTAACGTACGCAAGCCCTGACGGGCTTGCGGGACGCTTCCCGAACCGGGAAGCTAGGGCATTTCTATCTCAACGGAGCAACCGGCCTTGGATTGGCATACCCTGCTGACTCGCGAACGCCTCGGAAAACCCGTGCACAGCCCGGAAGAGCTGGGCCGTAGCCCTTTTCACAAGGACCATGACCGCATTATCTTTTCCGGAGCCTTCCGCCGCCTCGGACGCAAGACGCAGGTACACCCGGTTTCCAGCAACGACCACATCCACACGCGCCTGACCCATTCGCTGGAAGTCAGTTGCGTCGGGCGCTCCCTGGGCATGCGCGTGGGGGAAACCATTCGTAACGCCCTGCCTGACTGGTGCGAACCGAGCGATCTGGGGATGGTGGTGCAATCAGCTTGCCTGGCACACGATATCGGCAACCCACCCTTCGGTCACTCCGGCGAGGACGCTATCCGCTACTGGTTCCAGCAGGCGGCAGGCCGCGGCTGGCTGGACGCCATGAGCGAGACCGAGCGCAGCGATTTTCTCAACTTCGAAGGCAACGCCCAGGGGTTCAGGGTCCTCACGCAACTTGAATACCATCAGTTCGATGGAGGCACCCGACTGACCTATGCCACCCTCGGCACCTACCTGAAATACCCCTGGACCGCCCGCCACGCCGACTCCCTGGGCTACAAGAAGCACAAATTCGGCTGCTACCAGAGCGAGTTGCCGTTGCTGGAACAGATTGCCCACAAGCTCGGCCTGCCCCAACTTGAAGATCAGCGCTGGGCACGGCATCCGCTGGTGTACCTGATGGAAGCCGCCGATGACATCTGCTACGCGCTGATCGACCTGGAAGATGGCGTGGAAATGGACCTGTTGGACTACTCCCAGGTGGAATCGCTGCTCCTGGATCTGGTGGGCGATGATATTCCGGACACCTACCGCCAGCTCGGGCCACTGGATTCCCGGCGACGCAAACTGGCGATCCTGCGGGGCAAGGCCATCGAACACCTGACCAACGCCGCCGCCCGGGCGTTCGTCGAGCAACAGGAAGCGTTACTGGCCGGCACGTTGTCCGGAGATCTGGTAGAGCATATGCATGGCCCGGCCAAGCGTTGCGTGTTGAATGCCAAGGACATGGCGCGCAAGAAAATATTCCAGGACAAGCGCAAGACCCTGAATGAAATCGGTGCATATACCACACTCGAAATCCTGCTCAACGGCTTCTGCGGTGCAGCTCTGGAACAGCATGGAGGCCGCTTACCCTCATTCAAGAATCGCCGTATTCTCGACCTGCTGGGCAACAATGCACCCGACCCCAATGGTCCGTTGCATACTGCGTTCCTGAGGATGATCGATTTCATCGCCGGGATGACCGACAGCTACGCCAGCGAAATGGCGCAGGAGATGACGGGCCGTACCCGCCAGTGACATTCCCCCGTGGGAACGAGCCTGCTCCAGGCGGCGATCCGACGATAGCGGCAGATCAGTTTGTCTTCATGGCGACTGACACGCCGCTTTCGCGGGCAGGCTCATGACCACTACGGGTTTGAGCGTAAGTTACACAGTATTGACAATATACTTTCGACCTACTTGTAAAAACCGACGCTTTAAAACCTCTCCCGACCTGGAGTCCGTTAATAAAAAGCGCGCCTATCTCATGCCCAATACCTGGTAAAAACCCAATTACCTCGTAGTACCCTGCTTCTTTTTTTGTAGGAAACTTCTGAAATTGAATATGTACACCCGTCTCCTCGTACGACCACGGCTGTAACTGGGCTAAGGTGCGCGCTTTATTAAGCTCGCAAGGGACTTTATTCATGAACTCCGTTTTCATTGTCGACGATCATCCGGTCATTCGCCTCGCCGTTCGCATGCTTCTGGAGCACGAAGGTTATAAAGTCGTAGGAGAAACCGACAATGGCGTCGATGCGATGCAAATGGTGCGCGAATGCATGCCGGATCTGGTTATCCTGGACATCAGCATTCCCAAGCTGGACGGGCTGGAAATCCTTTCACGCTTCAACGCCATGACTACTCCGCTCAAAACGCTGGTGCTCACGGCACAGTCACCGACGCTGTTCGGCATCCGGTGCATGCAATCCGGCGCCTCCGGTTACGTTTGTAAACAGGAAGACCTCAGCGAACTTGTCAGCGCAATCAAGGCCGTATTATCCGGCTACAACTATTTTCCCAGTCAGGCACTGAATCCGATGCGCCCTGATGATCCGCGCAGCATAGAGTTGGATCTGTTCAAGAACGTCAATGACCGGGAATTGATGGTGCTGCAACTTTTTGCCCAGGGTCGCACTAACAAGGAAATAGCCAAGGGGATGTTTCTAAGCAATAAAACCGTTAGCACCTATAAGAAACGGTTGATGCAGAAACTCAAGGTCAAGTCCCTGGTAGAACTGATTGAAATGGCAAAACGAAACGCATTGGTGTGAGAATAAACAGGATGTTCAGATGCATGAAAGGATGCCTCCTGCTATTGATGGCAGGGTTATATGCAGGATTTCTCGCCGCGGCGCCGGGTGCGCCCGAGCATTACACACTTCTGGGTCGCTCGACTGCGGCTCATCCCGAGGTCAGCCTGGATGAGGCCCAGCGTGCCTGGCTGCTGGAGCGAAAGGAGCTGGTCCTGGGAACCTCCGCCCCGGATTACCCACCCTTCGACCTCTCTACCAGCGGACGCGACTATGAAGGCATGACCGCCGACTACGCCGGGCTCATCGCCGAGGCAACCGGCCTGCCGATGAAAGTCCTGCGATTCGGCTCCCGTGAGGCAGCCATTGCGGCACTCAAGCGTGGACAAATCGACCTGCTGGGTAGCGCCAACGGCTTCGAAGCCCGCGACCCCGACCTTGTCCTGTCGGCCCCTTACGCCGTGGACCAGCCCGTTCTCGTCACCCGAACCAATGAAAACCGCTCCCTGAACGAGGATCTCGAGGGATTGCGGCTAAGCATGGTCTATCACTACCTGCCCTTGCAGGACATCGAAAAACTCTACCCGAAGGCACGCATCACCACCTACCCGTCCTATCAGAACGCCATAAACGCCGTTGCCTTCGGCCAGGCCGATGTATTTCTCGGCGATACCATTGCCACTCATTACATGATCAGCAAGGGTTACCTGAGCAACATCCGCATGGCCAGCTTCGGCAAACATGAGTCCTACGGGTTCGGTTTTGCGCTGCGACGTCACGACACCCGACTGCTGGAGATCATCAACGCGACGCTGAACCAGATCCCGATCGCCGAGCAAGCCGCGATCTCCAAACGCTGGAGTGCAGGTGCCGACCTTTATCTCACGGAGCACAGGATACAACTGACCGATCGCGAGCAACGCTGGCTGACCGGGCATCCGGTGGTTCGGGTAGCCGTGAACGAAACGTTCGCCCCGTTCACTTTTTTTGATTCGGACGGCGATTTCCGTGGGATCAGTGCCGATCTGCTGGAGCTGATCCGGCTGAGGACAGGCCTGCGCCTGGAAATCCAGCACAAGCGTAACGACAGCGAGGCGATTACCGCGCTCCTGAACGGCCAGGCCGACCTTATTGCAGCACTGGTACCCAGCAGCGAACGGCAGCAACAGGTGAAATTCAGCCGCCCCTACGTCGACAGCTCGTTCGTCCTGCTGACTCGAAAGCAGTCCGACACGCCTGCCACACTTGATCAGTTCGGGACCAGGACCCTGGCGATCGCCAAGGACAACCCGGTCATCGAGTGGTTGCACAAGCAGTATCCGGACATCAGGATCATCGAAACCAACGACCCCTCGCACGCCATTGAACTGCTCGCCCAAGGCCAGGCCGACGGCAGCGTGAATGCCCTGGTCATGGCCAATTATTTTCTCTCGTCGCACGCATTCCGGGACACGCTGCAAATCAGCAGCACCGTCGGCACCCAACAGGCCCTGTTTTCCCTGGCTACAGCCAAGGGTGCCAGCGAGTTGAACACCATTCTCGACAAAGCCTTGACCAGCATCGACCCCGAGGAACTGGGCGTGATCAACAATCGCTGGCGAGGCTACGTCTCGGCATCGGAGCACACCTGGCGCACCTATAACCGCCTGTTCTTCCAGGTCGTTGCCGGCGTCGGCCTGCTATTGCTGATCTCATTGGCCTGGAACGCCTACATGCAGAGACAAATCCGCCAACGGCAAAGGGCCGAGCTGGCGTTGAACGACCAGCTCGAATTCATGCGCTCACTGGTCAACGGCACCCCTCACCCCATCTACGTAAGGGATCGCAACGGCGTCCTGCAAAGCTGCAACGACAGCTACCTGGAAGTGTTCGATGTAAAACGCGAAGACGTCATCGGCAAGGACTTGATGTCCAGATCGATGAGCAACGCCTTCGAAGCGCAGGAATACCAGGCGGACTATCAACGCGTCATGGCCGAAGGCACTGCACTGATCGTGGACCGGCCGCTGCACATCGGGGACAGGAAGCTGACGATCTATCACTGGATCCTCCCCTATCGAAACTCCGCTGCACAGGTACAGGGCATCATCGGTGGCTGGATCGATATCAGTGACCGACGACAGCTCTTCGATGAGCTGCGCGCCGCCAAGGAGCGCGCCGATGACGCGAACCGGGCCAAGAGCACCTTCCTGGCAACCATGAGCCATGAGATCCGCACCCCCATGAACGCGGTGATCGGTATGCTTGAACTGGCGTTGATGCACGCCGACAAGGGCCATGTGGATCGCTCGACAATCGCAGTGGCCTACGAATCGGCCTCCGGCATGCTGGAGTTGATAGGCGACATCCTGGACATCGCACGCATCGAGTCGGGTCACCTGAGCCTGGCACCCGAACGGGTCAATCTCAGGGCGATGCTGCAATCGGTTACGCGCGTGTTCGAAGGCGTGGCGCGACAGAAAAATCTCGCGCTGTCATTGCAGTTCGAACCGGCGGACGACAATCCGGATGTGCTGGTCGATCCCCTGCGGTTCAAGCAGGTGCTGTCGAACCTGATCAGCAATGCGCTCAAATTCACCGAACAGGGCTGGGTAAAGGTCGAGGTCAGACTGACTCGATCCGCCCAGGACGACACCCTGCAACTGCAACTGGAGATCAGCGACAGCGGCATCGGCATCAGCCCCGCCGACCTGCAACGTCTGTTCGAACCCTTTGCCCAGGCCGACAACGCCGGCCGGATGGCCCGAAAGGGTGCCGGGCTGGGGCTGGTGATCAGTCGCAACCTGTGCCGGATGATGGGCGGTAGCCTGCACTTGAACAGCCAGCCGGGCATCGGCACCCAGGTCCGGGTCTGCCTGAAGCTGACCGTCCTGCCCCCGATGACGGCTGGCACAACGCCTGAGCCAGTGATAGAAACCGCTACGGCGGCCCTGAACGTTCTGGTGGTGGATGACCATTCGGCCAATCGCTTGTTGATGTCGCAACAACTGGAATATCTCGGCCATCACTACCATGTCGCCCATGAGGGTGCCGAGGGGCTCAAGACCTGGCTTGAAGGGGACTTCGATCTGGTCATTGCCGATTGCAACATGCCCGTCATGAGCGGTTACGAACTGGCCGGGGCGATTCGCAAACACGAATCCGAACAACGATTGCCACCCTGCACCATTCTCGGGTTTACCGCCAATGCACAACCTGAGGAAAAACAGCGCTGCCAAGCCGCGGGCATGGACGACTGCCTGTTCAAACCGATCAGCCTGAGCGCCCTCAGCCAATGGATAAAGACCATCAAACCCATCAGTCGCTCAAACGTTTTCAACGTACAGAACCTCCACGCCCTGACCGGCGGCAATCCTCTGTACACCCAGCGCCTGTTGGAAGAGTTGCTCAGCAGCAACAGATCGGATCGCCAGGAACTGCTCGATATCGCCCGTGGCGGGAACCGGCAGGCACTCACCGAAGCGGCGCACAAGATAAAAGGCGCTGCCCGAATCGCGCAGTCGCCCTTGCTGATCCAGCGATGCGAGGCGCTGGAGCAGGCCTGTCATGAAGCGCAGGCTCGCTTGCGGATTGAGGAATGCACCACGGCCCTCGAACACGCCATGACCGAGTTGGAGCGGGTCCTGGAAACAGAGATCGCCAAGGCAAAATAACCGGGGTTTACTATGCTGTTCGCTCAGCAGCGCGCACCAGGGGCGTTCTCAATGGTGTTCCCCTCCACGCCTTGCCTGGGCCCGCTGCAATGCACGACGCGGTGCAAAACCATTGAGAACGCCTGACTCCTGGAGTGACTGCAATGCCCAGCACACCGCGTCCGGAACAACGCCGGTTCCCCCTGCACGTCCACATCAGCGCGATGTTTACATTGCTTCTGCTGCTGACCGGTGTGGTGCTGGGGGTCTTCAACTACCGGCAGACGACGCAGATCATCCTGTCCAGCAGTGAAAAGCTGTTCAACCGGATTGAACAGGACGTGCGCCTGGACTTGTACGACACCTACGAACCCATCCGCCACGCGTTGAGCCTGCTGGCCGACCATCCGGCGACACAGGCAGCCAATCCGGACCAGCGCCTGGCCCTGCTCGGGCCCTTCAGCCAGGCGCTGCGGGACAACCCGAACCTGGCATCGTTGTACCTGGGCGATAGCACGGGCGATTTCCTGATGGTCCGGCCGCTGCGCACCGACGCACTGAAGACCGCCTTGAAAGCCCCCGCCAACGCGTTTTATCAGGTCTGGACCGTGGAACGCGCAAACCCTGAAGGCCCGATCCGCTCCCAGTCACTGTTCTACGACCAGGCGCTGGTGCTCATCAGCCGCCAGGACAACCCCGACGACACCTTCGATCCGCGCCGCCGAAGCTGGTTTCGCAGTGCACTGGAGACTGCCGGCCAGATCACCACCGAACCCTACGTGTTCTTCTCCACCCACGACATCGGCACCACCCTCGCCCGGCGTAGCGGCGACCACGCGGTCATCGGTGCCGACCTGACCCTGGCGGCCCTTTCCCAGACCCTTGCCAAGCACAAGGTCACCCCCGGCACCGAGATCGTGCTGCTCGATCCACTTGGCAACGCAGTGGGCTACCCCGACAGCAATCGGCTGCTCACCGACACCCGCTCGGCACGCCTGATCAAGGCCCGCGACCTCAATCCGGCCATCGCCGCCGCGCTGGACGCACGCAGTGATACCTCCCGCCTGGAGGCGGCTGGACGTCGGTGGATCGTTTCCCGCAACCATATGCAGGAAGGCGGTCCCCAGGGCCTGGAACTGGCGTTACTGGTCCCGGAAGACGAACTGCTGGTCGACGCCTATCGCATGCGCTGGCAAGGCGCGCTGATTACCCTCGCCACCCTGCTGCTGTGCCTGCCCCTGGGCTGGCTGACCTCCAGGATTCTGGTCAAGCCTCTGGACGCTCTGGTGCAAGAGGCCGATGCCATACGCAGCTTCGACTTCCATTACCCGATGTCCCGTCGTTCCCTGGTGCTGGAGGTCGATCAGCTCAGCCTCTCGATGGCCAGGATGAAAGAGACCCTGGCAAGCTTCTTCGAAATCACCGCCAGCCTGCGCGCCGAAACCCGCTTCGCCCCGCTGCTGGAGCGGGTGCTGTTCGAGACCGCGAACATCGGTCAGGCCCAGGCCGGCCTGATCTACCTGCGCGAGAACGACAGCGATCAGGTGAAACCCTATGGGTTGGTGATCGAGCAGACTCCGCAGGACCTGGGCGCTTTCAAATTGCAGGGCCATGCGCTGAGCGGCAACGACAGCCCACCCTGGCTCCAGCAACTGGCAGCCTCGGATAACCTGGTCACCTCCCTGGGTTTCGAGCAGGCGGGTGACCTGCAAGGCGTCCTGCGGGCATTGGACTCTCCTCGGGTCCATCTGATCGGCATCCACCTGCGCAACCGCCACCAGGAAACCGTGGGCATCCTGGTGCTGCTGATCACCGACAGCGGCACCGAGGCCGACCTGGAGAAACTGCAACCGGACCGCATCGCGTTCCTGCAGGCCGTGTCCGGTGCCGCCACCGTGAGCATCGAAAGCCAGCGCTTGCAGGCCAGGCAAAAACAATTGCTGGATTCGTTCATTCAACTGCTGGCCGGCGCCATCGATGCCAAGAGCCCTTACACCGGCGGCCATTGCCAGCGGGTGCCGGCCCTGACGCTGATGCTCGCCCAGGCCGCCGCCAACAGCCAGGCGCCGGCGTTCGAGGCCTACCGACCGACGGAAGATGAGTGGGAAGCCTTGCACATCGCCGCCTGGCTGCATGATTGCGGAAAAGTCACCACTCCCGAGTACGTGGTAGACAAAGCCACCAAACTGGAAACCCTGAACGACCGTATCCACGAAATCCGTACCCGCTTCGAAGTGCTGAAACGCGACGCCTGGATCGACTACTGGCAGGCCCTGGCGATGGGGGGGGAGCCGTCTTCCCTGGCGCAGTCACGGGATGCAACACTGGCCGACCTCGACGATGACTTTGCCTTTGTCGCCCGCTGCAACCTGGGCTCCGAAGCCATGGCCGACGCCGATCTGCAACGCTTGCACTGCATTGCCCAACGTCCGTGGACCCGGACCCTCGATGATCGCCTGGGGGTTTCCTGGGAGGAGAACCGGCGCCAGGCGCGCACGCCCAAGCCAACGCTTCCGGTCACGGAACCATTGCTGGCCGACAAGCCCGAGCATCTGTTCGAACGCCACGATGCCGAACTGATCCCGCCGGACAACCCATGGGGCTTCCAACTGGACGTCCCGCAATGGAAATACAACCGCGGCGAACTCTACAACCTCAGCATCAGGCGGGGCACGCTGACCCGTGAAGAGCGTTACGTCATCAATCACCACATGGTGCAGACGATCCTGATGCTCAGCCAGTTGCCCTTCCCAAGCCATCTGGACAACGTGGCGGAAATCGCCGGGGGTCACCATGAGAAAATGGACGGTACCGGTTATCCCAAGCGGCTCAAGCGCGAGCAGATGAGCCTGCCGGCACGCATGATGGCGATTGCGGACATTTTCGAAGCACTGACAGCGGCCGACCGCCCTTACAAGAAAGCCAAGAAACTGAGCGAAGCCCTGGGCATCATGGCCACCATGTGCCGTGAGGCCCACATCGATCCCGAGCTGTTCGGGCTGTTCATCGATGAACAGATCTACCTGAGCTACGCCAACCAGTTTCTCGATCCGCACCAGATCGATGATGTCGACACGGACAGCCTGTTGGCCCAGGCGGGACTGCGATCATGCTGATCACAGCAACCGCAGCACCTGTGGGAGCGAGCCTGCTCGCGAATCGGTGGCTCGGTTGAAGGCAATGCCGACCATGCCGCCGCCATCGCGGGCAAGCCTTGCTCCCGCCGAAGTTCCTGCCCATTCAGCAATCGGTCAAACGCAGGAAAATCTCCGCCAATTGCTCGATGCCGGCCTGGTCGTGTTCGCTGAAGCGCGCCAGTTTCGGACTGTCCAGGTCAAGTACGCCAATCAGGCGCCCGTCCTTGATCAGCGGTACCACCAACTCGCTGTTCGACGCGCTGTCGCAGGCAATGTGTCCGGGAAAGGCATGGACATCCTCGACACGCTGGGTCTGGCCGGTCGCCGCTGCTGCGCCGCAGACACCCCGCCCGAAAGGAATCCGCACACAGGCGATCTGGCCCTGGAACGGGCCCAGCACCAGTTCCTCGTTGCGATTGAGATAAAAACCGGCCCAGTTCAAGTCGTCCAGCTGACTGAACAGGAAGGCCGAAAACTGCGCAGCGTTGGCAATGAAATCGCGCTCGTCCGCCAACAGGGACTCCAGCTGTGCCGATAACAAGCCGTAGCCGTCGAGGCCTATGCCCGTACTCTTCAGATCGATCATGCCTTGTGCTCCAGGAGTTTCAGGCCCACCCAATAACGGGCAAACTGATAGGCGCAACGGCCGTTGCGGTTGCCGCGCCCGGTGGCCCAGCGTACCGCCAGCACGTCCAGCGCTTCGTCACGCTGCCAGGCCAGCCCGGCCTTCGCCGCCAGCTCGCCGATCCAGTGTTCCACCACGTCGAGGAAATGCTCCTGGGTAAACGGATAGAACGACAGCCACAACCCGAAACGGTCGGACAACGCGATCTTGTCCTCCACGGCTTCGCTAGGGTGAAGCTCGCCATCGACCCTTTTCCAGTTCTCGTTGTCGCTTTCCTTCTCCGGCACCAGGTGACGGCGGTTCGACGTGGCGTACAACAATACGTTGTCCGGCGCCTGTTCAAGGGAACCGTCCAACACACTTTTAAGCACGCGGTAATCGCCCTCACCGGATTCGAACGACAGGTCATCGCAGAACAACACGAAGCGTTGGGGCAACCTGGCGATCTGCTCGACCACTCGTGGCAGGTCGGCCAGGTGATCGCGCTCGATTTCGATCAACCGCAGGCCATTTCCGGCGTGCTCGGCCAGCAAGGCACGCACCAGGGACGATTTGCCAGTCCCCCGCGAGCCCCAGAGCAAGGCATGGTTGGCCGGCATGCCATCGAGGAACTGCCGGGTGTTGCGGCCCAGTTGCTCGACCTGGCGATCGACCCCGATCAGGTCCGACAGGCGCATATCAAGGCTGACCTGCAGCGGCAGCAGATAGCCGCTGCGTCCGTCGCGCTGCCAGCGGGCAGCCAGGGTCACGGTCCAGTCGATGGCGGGCCGGGGAGCGGGCAACAAGGGTTCGATGCGGGCCAGCACGGCATCGGCGCGCTCAAGAAAAGCATTCAATCGGGCGTCCACGTCTTCTCCTCGGACAAATTCACAGTAATGATGGCGCTGGCGCGCCGAAACGCCGTTTTCAAGGACCGTTTCATCCCATCCAGCACACACCGGCCGCGCCGGTATCCAGAGATGATCAGCTATGCTTGACCGGCGAAGGGAAACGTAAGTGGTTCACCATTCCATGGACATCAGATTCACCCAACGGCTGTCATACAAGCAGGCCCGACTGACCGTCCTGGTGGGCTTCGTGTTGGGTACGTTGCTCAGCCTGATACAGATAGGCATCGATTATGCCAGCGAAGACGCGTCGATCAACCGCGAGATCCTGTCGTTGCTGGAAATCAGCCACAACCCGGCCTCGCGCATCGCCTACAACATCGACGCCGAACTGGCCCAGGAACTGGCCCTGGGCTTGTTGCGTTCGCCAGCCATCATCGGCGCCAAGCTGGTCGACAACAACAATACCGTGCTGGCCGACGTCAAACGGCCCGAGTTGCAGAACAGTTACCGTTTCATCAGCGATTTTCTGTTTGGTGCCCAGCGCCAATTCGAAGACCGGCTCTACCTGGACCATCTGCCCAGCGAATCCCTGGGCGTACTGCGACTGGACGTCGACACTTATGCGTTCGGCAGTCGCTTCTTGCGTCGGGCCGAGATCACGCTGCTCAACGGGTTCGCCCGCAGCCTGATCCTGACCGGCCTGCTACTGGCCCTGTTCTATGTGATGCTGACCAAGCCCCTGGTACGGGTCATCCGCGAGCTGAGCAGCCGCGACCCGGGCAGTAATGAACAAAGCAACCTGGAATGCCCTTCCGGCCACCAATACGACGAAATCGGCGTACTGGTGTCGGTCGCCAACCAGCAGTTCGAAAATATCTCCACCGAAATCCAGCAGCGGCGCATGGCCGAAAACCGCCTGACCGAATACCTGGCGCAGTTGGAAAACATCGTCTCGGCTCGGACCGCCGAACTCAAGGCCATCAACGCCCGCCTCAGCCAGTCCAACGAAGAGCTGGAAGTGGCCAGGCGTACCGCCCTGGACATGGCCGAAGCACGCTCCGCGTTCCTGGCCAGCATGAGCCACGAGATCCGCACGCCACTGAATGGCTTGCTGGGCATGATCGCCCTGTCCCTGGACGGTCCCCTGACCGCCGAACAACAGCAACAGCTATCGATCGCCCATGACTCCGGCAAGGTCTTGGTCGAGCTGCTCAACGACATTCTCGACCTGTCGAAATTCGACGCCGGCCAATTGGAACTCGAACGCATCCCGTTCGACCTCGGCTCCCTGATCGAAGACACGGCCAACCTGCTTTCGCAGAATGCCGCCCCCAGCGTCGAGCTGGCCTGCCTGATTGAGCCGCAATTCCCGGCGCAAGTGCTCGGCGACCCGACCCGTGTGCGCCAGATCGTCAGCAACCTGTTGTCCAATGCCCTCAAATTCACCCGCTTCGGCCGGGTCGATGTGCGATTGAGCGCTTATGAAGGCGGAGTGCGGATCGAGGTCTGCGATACAGGCATCGGCATTCCCCAGGATGCCCAGGCGAGAATCTTCCAGCCATTTACCCAGGCCGGTGCCGGCATTACCCGCCAGTTCGGTGGCACCGGGCTGGGCCTGGCGCTGACCAACAACCTCTGCGAAGCCATGCAGGGCCGCTTGACGATCAGCTCCGAAGCCGGCTTCGGCAGCCAGTTCTGCGCTGACCTGCCCCTGCCCTGTCATACACCGGCGGCGCCGGTCGAACCCTTGCGCGGCAATATCGTCGCCATTACCGCCAACAGCAGCGGACTGGCCGAATTGTTGGAGATGCTGTTGCCGGGCTGGGGGTTGGAGTATTTGAGACGCTCGGTGGATGACAGCTTGCTGGGCCTCAAGCCTGATGTCCTGATCACCGACTGCCCTGAGTGCCTGTTCAACTTGCGGCCAACCTTCAACGCACCGATCCTGCTCGTCACCGCCTACGGCAGCTTCATGCCCAGCGAACAGGCCGCCGCCCTGGCCCCGCTGCTTCAACAGGCCCGACCATTGGCGCGTCATGCGCTGTATCAGATCCTGCGTCGTGCCCTGCAAAGCGAGACGACCACCATCAATGACACGCAGATCGAAGCCCTGCCACCATCCAAGCGTGCACGGGTGCTGCTGGTGGAGGACAATCCGGTCAACCAATTGGTCGCCAAGGGCATGCTGGTCAAGCTCGGCTGCGAAGTGCTTGTCGCCGCCCATGGCGCCGAGGCCCTGGATCAACTCGAACGGAGCACTTTCGACCTGGTGCTGATGGACTGCAACATGCCGGTGATGGACGGCTACGAAGCCAGTCGGCAGATTCGCCGCAGCGGTCGCTGGCCGGACCTGCCGATTGTCGCGCTGACGGCCAACGCCATGCCCGAGGAACGGGAACGCTGCCGGGGTGCCGGCATGACTGATTACCTGTCCAAGCCATTCCGCCGCGAAGAACTGGCGGCGATGCTGGATCAATGGGTGCCGACTACGTCAGCGCTTTGATCTGTCCCAGCAGATGATCGAGACCGTTACGCAATTCCCCCAGGCGGTCGAGATCAATCCCGCTGTCGCACAGCAGACGGGCCTTGAGGGGACCGACCTGCTCGCGCAACGCCCGCCCCGTCGGGGACAGGCTCAGGTGCACCTCCCGCTCGTCCCGGGCCGAACGCTGGCGCTGGACCAGGTCCAGTTGCTCCAGGCGCTTGAGCAGCGGCGTCAACGTGCCGGAATCCAGCAGCAGCCGTTCGCCCAGGGCTTTGACCGTGGGTTGTTCCGGCGCAGTGTCCTGCCATTCCCACAACACCAGCATCGCCAGGTATTGCGGGTAGGTCAGGCCGAGCTGGTCGAGCATCGGCTTGTAGCCCCGGATCACAGCCCGCGAAGCGGCGTACAGCTTGAAGCACAACTGGCTGTCGAGCTTCAGCGAATCGACGGGCACGTCATTCATTTGAGCAGGGCTTCGATCTCATGGGTCAGGTCCTGGGGTTTGGTGGTCGGGGCGAAACGCTTGACCACCTGACCGTCCTTGCCGACCAGGAACTTGGTGAAATTCCACTTGATGCCCTTGGACCCGAGCACGCCGGGCGCCCGCTGCTTGAGCTGGACAAACAGCGGATGGGCGTTGGCACCGTTGACTTCGATTTTCTTGAACAACGGAAAACTCACGCCGAAGTTCAGCTCGCAGAACTCGGAAATCGCCCCTTCATTGCCCGGTTCCTGCTTGCCGAATTGATTGCAGGGAAAGCCCAACACCACCAGGCCGCGATCCTTGTAGGTTTGCCACAACTGCTCAAGCCCCTTGTACTGCGGGGTGAAACCGCACTGACTGGCGGTGTTGACCACCAGCACGGCCTTGCCGGCGAAATCGGCCAGGGTCTTTTGCTCCCCCTTGATGGTGGTGCAGGGAATGCTCAGCAGGTTGTCGCTCATGGCAAGGCTCCGAAGAAATGGGACTGGCGTACAAAATAGCGAGCAATTCAATTGTGTGCAATTTAATTATCCAGATACCTCCATAGGTCCTGACACAAACCTGCGGCGAGGGGATTCATCCCCGCTGGGCTGCGCAGCAGCCCCAATAGGCGTCCCCCTGAAGCACCAGGCTGATGCATCCCTCGTTGGGGTCGATGCGCAACCCAGCGGGGATTTATCCCCTCGCCATAAATCTATGTGCGGGGAACGAGATCCAGGCACACCGAGTTAATGCAATAACGCAAGCCCGTGGGTGGCGGGCCGTCGGGAAATACATGACCCAGGTGGGCATCACACTTGGCGCAAACCACTTCGGTGCGGATCATGCCGTGGCTGACATCCCGGACCTCCACCACCGCGCTGCCCTCGATGGGCGCGTAGAAACTCGGCCAGCCGCAACCGGAATCGAATTTGGTCTGCGAATCGAACAGCGGCTCATTGCAACAGATGCAGTGGTACACACCGTCGGTCTTGGTGCCGTTGTACTTACCCGAGAACGGCCGTTCGGTGCCCTTCAACCGACAGACGTTGTACTGCTCCGGGTCGAGCATGGCGCGCCATTCCTCAAGGGTTTTCTCCAACTTTTCCATCGTCCCACCTCGGCAATTGAAAAAGCCCGATCCCGACGCTTTTCCGCGGGTCGGGCGGCACGTATGATTGCGCCTCGTCAGCGCCAGTCTGGCAGTCGCGCCATGGGTATTCAAACGGATTGTGACGCCCATGCCGCGTCAGGCTTGCCACAGACGCAGGATCACCAGTACGGCCGTTCACACGCCGCCTGGATCGTTCATCTTCGGGAACACATCGCCATGCAGGTCAGCAAATCGAACAAGCTCGCCAACGTCTGCTACGACATTCGCGGCCCGGTGCTCAAGCACGCCAAACGCCTGGAAGAGGAAGGCCATCGCATCCTCAAGCTGAACATCGGCAACCCGGCGCCCTTTGGTTTCGAAGCGCCCGATGAAATCCTCCAGGATGTCATCCGCAACCTGCCGACCGCCCAAGGCTACAGCGACTCCAAGGGCCTGTTCAGCGCACGCAAGGCCGTGATGCAGTACTACCAGCAGAAGCAGGTCGAAGGCGTCGGTATCGAAGACATCTACCTGGGCAACGGGGTCTCCGAGCTGATCGTGATGTCCATGCAGGCCTTGCTCAACAACGGCGACGAAGTGCTGGTGCCAGCGCCGGACTACCCGCTCTGGACCGCCGCCGTGAGCCTGTCCGGTGGCAACCCGGTGCATTACCTGTGCGACGAACAGGCCAACTGGTTCCCGGACCTTGCGGATATCAAGGCCAAGATCACGCCGAACACCAAGGCACTGGTCATCATCAACCCGAACAACCCGACCGGTGCGGTGTACTCCAGGGAAGTGCTGCTCGGCATGCTCGAACTTGCTCGCCAGCACAACCTCGTGGTGTTTTCCGACGAGATCTACGACAAGATCCTGTACGACGATGCCGTGCACATCTGCACCGCATCCCTGGCACCGGACCTGCTGTGCCTGACCTTCAACGGCTTGTCCAAATCCTACCGGGTGGCGGGTTTCCGCTCCGGCTGGATTGCCATCTCCGGCCCCAAGCACCATGCCCAGAGCTACATCGAAGGCATCGACATGCTGGCCAACATGCGTCTGTGCGCCAACGTACCGAGCCAGCACGCGATCCAGACGGCGCTGGGCGGCTACCAGAGCATCAATGACCTGGTCCTGCCGGCAGGCCGGTTGCTGGAACAGCGCAACCGCACCTGGGAACTGCTCAACGACATTCCCGGCGTCAGCTGCGTCAAGCCGATGGGCGCGCTGTATGCCTTCCCGCGGATCGATCCGAAGGTCTGCCCGATCCACAACGATGAAAAATTCGTGCTCGACCTGCTGCTGTCGGAAAAACTGCTGATCGTCCAGGGCACGGCGTTCAACTGGCCGTGGCCAGACCATTTCCGCGTCGTGACCCTGCCACGGGTCGACGATCTGGAGCAGGCGATCGGCCGGATCGGCAATTTCCTCAAGTCCTACCGCCAGTAAGCCGTAGCGCGCGAGGCGTCTCGCCTCGCGCGCTGTTTGATTCAGCAACATATCCGTTCCGCTGGCCCCGGCAGGCCTTCTACACTGAACCCTCAACCGCGGGCGGGCGGCGCGGCCCAACGTTCACGGGGCAAGGGCGGCATCCGGCTTTTCCTCAGTGACTTTCAGAAAAGTCTTTCATTCATTTAGGACGGCTGTAGGACACAGTTTGAAATAGTCGCTGAGTTGAATAGCCTGCGGCAGCACCTTATATACCCCGCATAACGCTACATCTTTAGCATGAGGAGATTGCTACCACCATGATGCGCATCCTGCTGTTCTTGGCCACTAACCTGGCGGTCGTGCTGATTGCCAGCATCACCCTGAGCCTTTTCGGCTTCAACGGGTTCATGGCGGCCAATGGGGTTGACCTCAACCTCAATCAGCTGCTGATCTTCTGTGCGGTGTTCGGCTTCGCCGGTTCCCTGTTCTCGCTGTTCATCTCCAAGTGGATGGCGAAGATGAGCACCAGCACGCAGATCATCAGCCAGCCGCGCACTCGTCACGAGCAATGGCTGCTGCAAACCGTCGAGCAGCTGTCCCGTGAGGCCGGTATCAAGATGCCGGAAGTCGGAATTTTCCCGGCCTACGAGGCCAACGCCTTCGCCACGGGCTGGAACAAGAACGACGCACTGGTTGCCGTCAGCCAGGGCCTGCTCGAGCGGTTTTCCCCGGATGAAGTCAAGGCCGTGCTGGCCCACGAGATCGGTCACGTCGCCAACGGCGACATGGTGACCCTCGCCTTGATCCAGGGTGTGGTGAACACCTTCGTGATGTTCTTTGCCCGCATCATCGGCAACTTCGTCGACAAGGTGATCTTCAAGAACGAAGAAGGCCAGGGCATCGCCTACTACGTGGCGACCATCTTCGCCGAACTGGTACTGGGCATCCTCGCCAGCGCCATCGTCATGTGGTTCTCGCGCAAGCGCGAATTCCGCGCCGACGACGCAGGCGCACGACTGGCCGGCACCAGCGCCATGATCGGCGCCCTGCAACGCCTGCGTGCCGAGCAAGGTTTGCCGGTCCATATGCCCGACACCTTGAATGCCTTTGGCATCAACGGTGGCATCAAGCAGGGCCTGGCTCGCCTGTTCATGAGCCACCCGCCGCTGGAAGAGCGTATCGACGCCCTGCGTCGCCGCGGCTGATCGGTTCGAGCGCAAAGAGGAAACCCGCAACGATGCGATGATCGTTCCCACGCTCTGCGTGGGAACGCCTCAACGGACGCTCCGCGCTCGGCCTTTAGGAACGCAGAGCTTCCCAGGCTGCATTCCCACGCAGAGCATGGGAACGATCACCCACTACTCAGCGATTGGAAACCCGATAAACCCGCTCATCCAGCCTGGTCACGCCAGACTGAATGAACTTCCAGCTTTCCTCCAGCACATCCTCCTCCTGCAACACCTCCAACTGCCAGTGGTTCCCCAGCAACCGCTGCACTTCATCATCACTTACAGAAAATGGTGGACCGGACATTTCAGCCTGGTTGTATTCAAGGGTGATCAGCAATCCGGCGCAGCTTGGCAGGAGGCTTTGCAGATGCGCCGCGTACCGCTCACGCATGGGCGCAGGCAAGGCTATCAACGCCGCGCGATCGTAAAGCGCCGTGCAACCGACCATATCTTCCGGGCTCAAGGCAAAGAAATCACCGCAGCGGATTTCGATGTCCCCGGCACGAAACACCTTGAAAGCCCCCTCCTCGCTCACACTCGGCGTCAACTGATGCTCATCGAAAAAGTCGGTGATGGCTTTTTCCGACAGCTCCACCCCCAATACTGAGTGCCCTTGATGGGCAAGCCACAACAGATCCAGGGTTTTGCCACACAACGGCACCAGCACCCGGCTGCCCTGCTCCAAGCCCATTTGTGGCCAGAAACGTTGCAGGTAGGGGTTCACCTCCAACGAATGAAAACCGATCTGATTCGTTGACCAACGCTTATGCCAAAACTCGGGCTCCATGATTCTCTCCAAAAATTCGATCAAAACAGGTTAAAACTTATATTAGATTTAGATCATTGACCTGACAGAAGATGATCGCATCTTAACGCTCAGGAGCTCGTCCATGCTGCCCAGCCTGTTTATCTCCCACGGCTCACCGATGCTTGCACTCGAGCCCGGCGACAGCGGCCCTGCGCTGGCTCGCCTGGCCGCGCAATTGCCCAGGCCTACGGCCATCGTCATTGTGTCCGCCCATTGGGAAAGCAGCGAGCTGTTGGTCAGCGCCAATCCACGGCCGCGCACCTGGCACGACTTCGGTGGCTTCCCACCGGCCCTGTACCAGGTGCAATACCCCGCGCCGGGCGATCCGGAACTGGCAGCCCGGGTGGCAGACCTGCTCAACGCCGCGCACCTGCCGGCACGTCTCGACGCCCAGCGGCCATCCGACCATGGCGTCTGGGTACCGTTATCCTTGATGTATCCCCAGGCCGACATCCCGGTGGTGCAGGTTTCCTTGCCCAGCGACCAGGGGCCTGCGCTGCAGACACGGGTCGGCCAGGCGCTTGCGAGCCTGCGCCAGCAGGGCGTCCTGTTGATTGGCTCAGGCAGTATCACCCACAACCTGCACGACCTGGACTGGAACGCCGGCCCCGAGAGCGTCGAGCCTTGGGCGAAGGACTTCCGCGACTGGATCGTGGATAAACTGGCAGCCGACGACGAGGCCGCCCTGCATGATTACCGCCGCCAGGCCCCCAATGCCGTGCGCAGCCACCCCAGCGACGAGCACCTGCTGCCGCTGTATTTTGCCCGGGGTGCTGGCGCAAGGTTCAGCGTAGCCCATGAGGGGTTCACGATGGGAACGCTGGGGATGGACATCTACCGGTTCGATTGACAGGCGAACCGGGTCGCTCCTTCGCGAGCAGGCTCGCTCCCACATTGAATCTTTGCGACCAGCAAACGACAGGCATAAAAAATCCCCGAACCAGTCGGGGATTTTTCATGCTCGATCAATCAACCCAAGGGTCGATCAGTCTTCGCGATAGCGACGCAGCTTGAGTTGCTTGCCGGCTACGCGAGTGTCCTTGAGCTTGGTCAGCAATTTCTCCAGACCATCTTCCGGCAGTTCCACCAGGCTGAAGCTGTCACGCACCTGGATGCGACCGATGGCTTCACGGGCCAGGCCACCCTCGTTGAGGATCGCGCCCAGCAGGTTCTTGGCGGCGATGCCGTCACGAGCACCCAACGCGGTACGGCAACGGGCACGGCCTTCGGCCAGCGGGATCGGTGCACGACGCTCACGATCACCACGGTCCGGGCGGTCACCGCTACGCTCGGGACGATCGCCACGTGGCGCGCTGTTCGGCACCAGAGGACGTTCCTTCTCGATTGCAGCCAGGTTCAGCGCCTGACCATTGGTAGCCTTGCGCAGCAGGGCGGCGGCCAGGGCACGTGGGCTGCAACCGATATCGGCAGTCAGGCGATCGAGCAGATCACCGTGGGTCGATTCGGCATCAGCCACCAGCGGCGACAGGCTGTTGGTCAGCTTCTTGATGCGAGCATCGAGAACGGCCTGGGCATCCGGCAGGCGAACTTCAGCCACCTTCTGCCCGGTGACACGCTCGATCACCTGCAGCATGCGGCGCTCGCGCGGCGTCACCAGCAACAGTGCGCGACCTTCGCGACCGGCACGACCGGTACGACCGATACGGTGAACGTAGGATTCCGGATCGTACGGCATGTCCACGTTGAATACGTGGGTGATGCGCGGAACGTCCAGGCCACGGGCAGCAACGTCAGTCGCCACAACGATGTCCAGGCGGCCATCCTTGAGGGAGTCGATCACGCGCTCACGCTGGTTCTGGGCAATGTCACCGTTCAGCGCAGCGGCTTTGTAGCCTTTGGCTTCCAGGGCGCTGGCCAGGTCCAGGGTCGCTTGCTTGGTGCGCACGAACATGATCAGGGCGTCGAAGTCTTCCACTTCCAGCAAGCTGAGGACTGCGGAGGTCTTCTGGTCAGCGTGAACCAACAGGTGAGCCTGTTCGATCGCAGTGACGGTCTGGGTCTTGCTCTGGATCTTGACGTGTTTCGGGTCCTTCAGGTGACGCTCGGCGATCGCACGGATCGACTGCGGCAGGGTGGCCGAGAACAGTACGGTCTGACGGGTTTCCGGCATGGCCTTGAAGATCACTTCCAGGTCGTCCATGAAGCCCAGCTTGAGCATTTCGTCGGCTTCGTCGAGAACCAGGTGGTTCACGGTGGCCAGGACTTTTTCGTCGCGACGCAGGTGGTCGCACAGACGGCCCGGGGTGGCGACAACGATCTGTGCGCCATTACGGATGGCTTTCAATTGTGGGCCCATCGGCGCGCCGCCGTAGACAGCCACAACCGTTACGCCCGGCATTTGCTTGGCGTAGGTTTCGAAAGCAGTTGCAACTTGCAGCGCCAACTCACGGGTTGGGGCCAGGATCAGAGCTTGCGGCTCGCGCTTGGACGGATCAATGCGGTGCAGGATAGGCAAGGCGAACGCGGCGGTCTTACCCGTACCGGTTTGCGCCTGGCCAATCATATCGTGACCGGCGAGAATGATCGGGATCGACTGCTGCTGAATGGCCGAAGGCTCTTCATAGCCGGTAGCGACTACTGCAGCGACAATATTGGGATGAAGTTCAAGAGCGGCGAAGCCGCCGATTTCCTGGGTCATGGGTCTGCCTCTAAGTGCATCCGCAAAGACCCATGCTCCAAAGCTGCACATGCCGTGTTGAGACTCAAGAGTCGCCCTGGCAGCTTTGTCGGCGGGGATTTGCGAAAACGAATGAATGAAAAAGAACGTCGTGGAAGCATCCGTTGTGTGGACATGCAACCGAAGCTGACTTCGAAATTGCGCTACCTTGACGCGGCCCGGCTAAAGGCCGGCGCGCACTATACCGGAATTCGTCCGAAAAGGGAGATTTTTTTAGAGCCGCTAAAACGTTTCACCCATGTGGCGAGGGGATTTATCCCCGCTGGACTGCGAAGCAGGCCCATAGGGTTTTAAAGCCAACGCTTGCTTGGCAGCCGAGCGGGGATAAATCCCCTCGCCACAGGGTTCTCGGTTGTATCAGGTTGCCGGTCGGATAGCCTTGATCAACGGCAGCAACGAATAGCCCAGCCGTGGCGCCAACGCTTCGGCGCGGGCGATCAGTCCTTCCATGTCCATCGCCTGCTCCAGGTCCGCCGGCACGATCAGGATCACATTGCCCTCCTTCACCGGCAGTTCCCAGTAGTGCCGGTGGTACAGGCCACGCAACAACGCCGCGCCCAGCGGCTTGCCGTCGTCGGTGGCCCATTGGTTGATGACCAGCCAGCCACCGGGGTTCAGCCGCTTCTGGCAGTTTTCCAGGAACCCCCAGGCCAGGTGGCCGACGCCGGGGCCGACATCGGTGTAGAGGTCGACGAAGATCAGGTCCGCAGGCTCAGCGGTTTCCAACAACTCCAAGGCGTCGCCGACACGGATGTACAGCCGTGGATCGTCATCCAGCCCCAGGTACTCGATGGCCAGGCGCGGCACGTCGGGGCGCAGTTCGATGGCCTCGACGTCTTCCAGCGGCAGGAACCTGAGGCAGGCCTGGGTCAGCGTACCGGCGCCCAACCCCAGGAACAGCGCGCTTTCCGGCTGCTCGTGGCACAACGCGCCGATCAGCATCGCGCGGGTGTAGTCATACTCGAGCCAGCTCGGATCGGCCGTGAACACGCAGCTCTGCTCGATGGCATCGCCGAATTCGAGAAACCGGTAATCGGCCACTTCGAAGACGCGGATCATACCGAACTCGTCGTGCACCTCGGCGAGCAGATGCTCGACGCGCTCCTCTGTCATTTCATCTCCTGATGCTTGCCGGGCGGGCTGCGGCAAAAGCGCGATTGTCGACCAAGCGACGGGAACAGGTCACGCACTAATTTGCTGATAACATGGCCGTCCGAGCGTCAATCACCTAGAGATCATGATGAGCCAACCCTGGAGCCCTGACAGCTGGCGCGCCCTGCCGATCCAGCAACAACCCCACTACCCCGACGCGGCGCATCTGCTGCAGGTCGAGCAGACCCTCGCCAGCTATCCGCCGCTGGTGTTTGCCGGGGAAGCCCGGGAACTGCGCCGCCAGTTCGCCGAAGTCACCCAGGGCCGGGCCTTTTTGCTGCAAGGCGGCGATTGCGCCGAAAGCTTCGCGGAGTTCTCCGCGGCGAAGATCCGCGACACCTTCAAGGTGCTGTTGCAGATGGCGATCGTCATGACCTTTGCCGCCGGTTGCCCGGTGGTCAAGGTCGGGCGCATGGCCGGGCAGTTCGCCAAGCCACGTTCGGCCAACGATGAAACCATCGACGGCGTGACCCTGCCGGCCTATCGGGGCGATATCGTCAACGGCATCGGCTTCGACGAGCAGAGCCGCGTACCGGACCCGGAACGCCTGCTGCAGTCCTACCACCAGTCCACTGCCACCTTGAACCTGCTGCGGGCCTTCGCCCAGGGCGGGTTTGCAGACTTGCACCAGGTGCACAAGTGGAACCTGGATTTCATCGCCAACTCGGCCCTGGCGGAAAAATACAGCCACCTGGCCGACCGCATCGACGAAACCCTGGCGTTCATGCGCGCCTGCGGCATGGACAGTTCTCCGCAACTGCGTGAAACCAGCTTCTTCACCGCCCACGAAGCGCTGCTGCTCAATTACGAAGAAGCCTTCGTGCGCCGGGACAGCCTGACCAACGATTATTACGACTGCTCGGCCCACATGCTGTGGATCGGCGACCGCACCCGCCAGTTGGACGGCGCCCATGTCGAATTCCTGCGCGGCGTGAACAACCCGATCGGGGTCAAGGTCGGCCCGAGCATGAACCCTGACGACCTGATCCGCCTGATCGACGTACTCAACCCGGACAACGACCCGGGCCGGCTGAACCTGATCGCGCGGATGGGCGCGAACAAGGTCGGTGATCATCTACCGCAGCTATTGCGCGCCGTGCAACGCGAAGGCAAGCAGGTGCTGTGGAGCTCCGACCCCATGCATGGCAACACCATCAAGGCCAGCAGCGGCTACAAGACCCGGGATTTCGCGCAGATCCTTGGCGAAGTGAAACAGTTCTTCCAGGTCCATGAAGCCGAAGGCACCTATGCTGGCGGCATTCACATCGAGATGACCGGGCAGAACGTCACTGAATGCATCGGCGGCGCGCGGCCGATTACTGAAGATGGGCTGTCGGACCGTTACCACACCCACTGCGATCCGCGGATGAATGCCGACCAGTCGCTGGAACTGGCGTTCCTGATTGCCGAGACGTTGAAGCAGGTTCGGCGCTAACGTCTTTCAGATCGCCATCGCGAGCAGGCTCGCTCCCACAGGTGTTTCGGTGAACAACATTTGTGAACAGCACGATCAATGTGGGAGCGAGCCTGCTCGCGATGGGGCCGGATCAATCACCCGAGATCTCGGCCAACACCCCCGCCAACCGAACCCCACTCGCCCGCCGGCAATTGAGCTGAACCCGCTCCAATCCCAACCAGTCGGCCATGCGCCGCAGGTTCATCGCCAACACCTGTATTCCCTCCTCGTCCAACCCCGGCTGCTCCTCGTGCACGGCGTGCACCGCCAACCGGCCATGGGCTCGCTCTGCCCGCAGGTCCACCCGAGCGGCAATGCGTTCGTTGTGCAGGAACGGCAACACGTAATAGCCATACACCCGCTTGTGGGCCGGGGTGTAGATTTCCAGTCGATAACGGAAGTCGAACAGCCGTTCGGTGCGACTGCGCTCCCAGACCAGCGAATCGAATGGCGAGAGCAAGGCGCTGGTCGTCACGTTGCGGGGAATTTTTCCATCCGGCAGGCACCAGGCCGGTTGTTTCCAACCTTGCACCTGGCAGCGCCACAACTCGCCGGTTTCCTCCAGCTCGGCCAGGCGCGCACGGCTGTCGGCCGGATCGAGGCGGAAATAGTCGCGCAGATCTTTCTCGGTCCCTACGCCCAATGCCCCAGCGGCATGCAACAGCAAGGCGCGTTGGGCCTGGGCCTCGTCCGGAACCGGTTGTTCCAGGACCGAGGCCGGAAGTACCCGCTCCGGCAAATCGTAGAGCCGCTCGAAGCCGCGCCGCCCGGCCACCGTGACTTCACCCGCGGCGAACAACCATTCCAGCGCATGCTTCTCGGCACTCCAGTCCCACCAGGGGCCGGCCTTTTCCGCCCGTGTGGATAGACTGCCGGCACCCAAGGCACCTTGCTCCCTGACCGCCGTCAGAACACGGCGGATAACATCCTGCCGCTCACGACCGAATCGCGCCAATTGTTGATAGATGCCTTCGCCACGGGCCGCACGGGCCATGCGCCAGCGCATCAGCGGATACATCGACAGGGGCAACAACGACGCTTCGTGCCCCCAGTATTCGAACAGCGTGCGACGCCGCCCCTGGCTCCAGGCCGCTTGATCGAGCAATTCGGGGTTGTAGTGACCGAGGCGGGAAAACAGCGGGAGATAATGCGAACGTACCAGCGCATTGACCGAATCGATCTGCAGCACGCCGAGGCGTTCGATCAGGCGGTTGAGACGTGCGGGTTGCACCGAAGCCGGCGGCAGCCGCCCATTGAATCCCTGGGCGGCCAACGCCAGACGCCGGGCCTGTTTGAGGGTAAAGGATACAGTCGCGGGCATGGAGATCTCCTTCTCTGCTCGCAACCTACCTCACCAGTGATCGATTTGTGTAGGGAGGGATGGCTCATTTGTGCATTGGGTCATCCCAGAATGGCCGAACCACTTCCTGTTCAACATCTGCACGGCTGACGCCAATGTCCTTGAGCGCCTCGTCGCTCAGACCGGCGAGCAGTTCGCGCTCGTGGTGCAATTCGTACCAGCGGCTAAACTTGTGCAGCAGGTCGCTGAGGGAAAAATGGAATGAATGTCTATCTATCGATACGTATCCTTTCTGACCTTTCATCGTGATGTCCTCCGTTGGGGGTGGTTCAAGTCTCGCCCCAAGGCTAAGATCAATCCAACGAATGTTTCTTATGCAATACATCTCGGAGATTGATCAATTGTCGAGTTACCCGAGCATCGATACGGAAGTGCTGCGGACCTTCGTCGCCATTGCCGACCAGGGCGGTTTCACCCGCGCCGGTGAATTGGTCAACCGCACCCAGTCCGCCGTCAGCATGCAGATGAAGCGCCTCGAAGAAGATGTATTGCAGCGGCGGTTGTTCGAGCGTGATGGGCGCCAGGTCAAGCTCACCGCCGAAGGCCAGGTGCTGCTGGGGTATGCCCGGCGCATCCTCAAGCTGCACAGCGAGGTGTTCAATACCCTGCGCGAACCGCATATGGTCGGCACCGTGCGCATCGGCACGCCGGATGACTACGTGATGCGCTTCCTGCCCGGCATCCTGCAGCGCTTCGCCCAGTTCTATCCGCTGATCGAAATTGAAGTGCACTGCGAGTCGTCCAAGCAGTTGTTGCTGCGCCAGGACCTGGACCTGTCCATCGTTACCCGTAAACCAGGGGATGAAATCGGCCAGCTATTGCGCAAGGAACGCTTTGTCTGGGCCGAAGCGGCCTGTTTCAGTGCCCATGAGAAAACACCACTGCCGCTGGCGATGTTCAATAGCGATTGTTTCTGCCGGCAATGGGCCTGCAATGCGCTGGATGCCATGGGCCGCGAATATCGCGTGGCCTACAACAGTTCCAGCCTGTCGGCACTCATGGCAGTGGTAGGCGCGGGATTGGCGATCACCGCGCAACTGGAAAGCCTGCTGACGCCGGACATGCGCGTGCTCGGTGAGGCCGAAAACCTGCCGGAACTGCCGGAGGCCAGCATCATGCTGATCCGTAACCTGCATAATCCGTCGCCCATCACCGAGTGCCTGGCCGAGCACATCGTCGAAGGCTTCAAACTTTAAAGGCGAGCAGCACCGCACACAGCACCAGAAAACCGCAGAACAACCCGCGCAATAGCCGCTCCGGCATGGCGTGGGCGACTTTCACGCCCCAGCTGATGCTCAGCAAACCGCCAACGGCCAGCGGCAAGCCGATCCACCAGTCCACTTGATGGTGGAATGCATAAGTGGCCAACGTCACGCCGGTACTGGGCAAGGCCAGTGACAGCGACAATCCCTGGGCGACCACCTGGGTGGTGCCGAACAGGCTGGTCAGGATCGGCGTCGCAACCACAGCGCCGCCGACACCGAACAGACCACCCATGGTCCCGGACGCGGCCCCCAACACACCCAGCCATGGCCAGCCATAACGCATCTGCGCAGAAGCCGGCGCGGTAGCGGTGAACATGCGGGTCAGGTTATAGGCCGCCAGGGCGACCAGGAACGCGACGAAGCCGATGCGCATGCTTTCGGCGTCGACACCTACGGCCCAGATCGAGCCGAGCCAGGCAAAACAGAAACCCATGGACGCCAACGGCAGCACATGACGCAACTCGATGCGGTTGCGCTGGTGATAACGCCACAACGCGAGCATCACATTGGGGACCACCATCACCAGGGCGGTACCTTGAGCAATCTGCTGGTCCAGACCGAACCACACACCCAATACCGGAATCGCGATCAGTCCACCACCGATGCCGAACAATCCCCCCAAGGTGCCCAATGCGGCACCCAATACCAAATACAACGCAACCTCGATCACAGACGATTCCCCCTTCATCAGGGCGTCTATCCTACGCAGTCGGCGCCAGCGGGGGAACGCAACATCTGATCAGAACGTCAGAATTATCTGGCGCCTTAAAGGTTCGCCCGCTAGATTCGTCAGGATTATCGATTGAAGGTTGTGCCATGAGCCCCCAGCGCGACACCCCCGAACCCTGCGAAGCCCTGTTGCTCGACAACCAGGTCTGCTTTGCCCTGCATTCCACGTCGCTGATGATGACCAAGGTCTACAAGCCGTTGCTACAAGCTCTCGGCCTGACCTATCCCCAGTATCTGGCGATGATGGTGTTATGGGAAAAAGACGGATTGACCGTCGGTGAAATCAGCACACGCCTGCTCACCGACCCCGGCTCGCTGACGCCGCTGCTCAAGCGCCTGGAGGCCGAAGGCCTGCTGAGCCGCACCCGCAGCCGTGAAGATGAACGCGTGGTGATTGTCGAACTCACCGAACAGGGTCGCGCCCTGCGGGAAAAGGCCCTCGATATTCCACAATGCATCCTTGGCGCCAGCGGCCAGACAATGGAGCAGTTGAAGAAGCTGCAACTGGATCTGCAGGCATTGCGCAGCCACTTGCAGGACAGTCTGTAACCCCATCTCCAGGGGGCTGCCCTGCGAAGACATCAGCCCCTCTTCAACCGACCCAGCGCTATCGCGAGCAGGCTCGCTCCCACCCTGATTTCGACTGAACCCAGACTTCTGCCCGTCGCCATTCCACAGTGGAAGCTGAGGTGTTCTCGGGAGTCGCGTCCGCACAATCTCATGTGGGAGCGAGCCTGCTCGCGACGGCGTCATTCCAGCCTCCACTAAAAAAATTTCATCCAACCAAACAGCTCTAACTCAAGGCTTTCATGGCTATTGGGCCTGAAAAACAGAAACTCGATCAAAAATTTATCTTGCGCACTAAATATTAGCGAACTATATTCGCTCCACACCTACTTAGCGCGCAAACATTTAGCGCGATACGACCAACCCAGAAACGAGGCTCTCATCATGCAAACTCTCTACACCGCAATCGCAACCTCCACCGGCGGCCGTGACGGCCGTGCGATCTCCAGCGACAACATCCTCGACGTCAAACTCGCCACCCCTAAAGAACTCGGTGGCGCCGGCGGTGCAGCGACCAACCCGGAACAACTGTTCGCCGCCGGCTATTCGGCCTGCTTCATCGGCGCCCTGAAATTCGTCGCCGGCCAAAGCAAACGCAAGATTCCGGACAACGCCTCGATCACCGCCCATGTCGGCATCGGTCAGATTCCCGGCGGTTTCGGCCTCGACATCGACCTGCACATCAGCTTGCCCGGCCTGGACCAGACCGACGCGCAAAGCCTGGTGGACGCGGCTCACCAGGTTTGCCCGTACTCCAATGCCACCCGCGGCAACGTTGATGTTCGCCTGCACGTGACCGTTTAACCCACCGACCGGACCGCACCCAAGGAGATTTCCATGAACACGTTCACCAAGACCCTGACCGGCACCCTTCTCGCACTTGGCGTCAGCAGCGCCTTCGCCGATGGCATCGTCGAGCACAACACCCAGGCGTTTCTCGATGCGTTGAATGCCGGCACCGGCAAGCCCCTGGAACAACTGTCGCCGAAGGATGCCCGCGCGGTACTGGTCGGTGCCCAGGCGGGGGTGAAACTGACCTTGCCCAAGGCGGATGTCAGCGAGAAGACCATCCAGGTCGATGGCCAGTCGATCAGCCTGACCATCGTTCGCCCGGCCGGGGTCAAGGGTGAACTGCCCGTGTTCATGTTCTTCCATGGCGGTGGCTGGGTCCTGGGAGACTTCCCGACCCATGAACGCCTGGTTCGGGATCTGGTGGCGGGATCAGGTGCCGCGGCGGTATTCGTCAACTACACGCCCTCTCCCGAGGCGCATTACCCGGTGGCGATCAACCAGGCCTATGCCGCGACCAAATGGGTGGCCGAGCACGGCAAGCAGATCAATGTCGACGGCAAACGCCTGGCCGTGGCGGGTAATAGTGTCGGCGGCAACATGGCAGCCGTCGTGGCCTTGATGGCCAAGGACAAGGGCACGCCGGCGATCCGCTTCCAGGCGCTGCTATGGCCGGTGACCGATGCGAGTTTCGAGACGGCGTCCTACAACCAATTCGCCGAGGGACATTTCCTCAGCAAGAACATGATGAAATGGTTCTGGGACAACTACACCACCGATGCAGGGCAACGTAACGAGATCTATGCCTCGCCGCTGCGGGCCAGCACCGCACAACTCAAGGGCCTGCCGCCCGCGCTGGTACAGACCGCCGAGGCTGATGTGCTGCGCGATGAAGGTGAAGCCTATGCGCGTAAACTGGATGCGGCCGGCGTTCCGGTCACGGCGGTACGCTACAACGGCATGATTCACGACTATGGCTTGCTCAATGTGGTCAGCCAGGTGCCGGCGGTGCGTTCGGCGATGTTGCAGGTGTCTGAAGAGTTGAAACAGCATTTGAAATGAATGGAGGCGAGGGATTAACAGGAACGTTCCAGCAGTAATGAAAAAGCCCGACTCAATGGTCGGGCTTTTTCATACACAAGACTTCGCTTATTTAGCGCGGCCTTTGTAGGAGCCGCCTTCGCGGGTATCGATCTCGATCATGTCGCCGATTTCGATGAAGTCAGCAACCGACAACTCGGTACCGTTCTTCAGTTTGGCAGGCTTCATCACCTTGCCGGAAGTGTCGCCGCGAGCGGAACCTTCGGTGTAGTCAACCTGACGCACGATAGTGGTCGGCAGCTCTACGGAAACCAGACGGCCTTCGAAGAACACGGCTTCGCAGACGTCGGTCATGCCTTCTTCCACGAACGGCAGAACGCTTTCGATGTCTTCGGCGTTCAGCTCGTACATGGTGTAGTCAGTGGTGTCCATGAACGTGTAGGAGTCGCCGCTGATGAAGGACAGGGTCGCTTCCTTGCGGTCGAGGATCACGTCGTCCAGCTTGTCGTCCGCACCGTAGACGGTTTCGGTCTTGTAGCCAGTCAGCAGGTTTTTCAGCTTGGTCTTCATGATCGCGCTGTTACGACCCGACTTGGTGAATTCAGCTTTCTGAACCAGCCAAGGATCGTTGTCGATACGAATCACGGTACCGGGTTTGAGTTCTTTACCAGTTTTCATTGCGAATATCCGAATTTGGATGGGATTTACAAAAATCTAGGCCGCGTATCATATCCAATTTCCATAAAACTTAACCAGCGCCGCGGCAAGATCAGGTCGCGAAGCCTGTTCCAGACACCACGCACGGGCATGTTCAGCGAGCGTCGGTTGCTGTTCGCAGGTGGTTTTCCAGTGCCCGGACATGTCCTGACCGGCATTCCATGCTCGCCAGAGACCGCTCATCGCTTTTGCGGCAGGCTCTGGAAGAGCCTGGGTATACAGCCTGAGGAATGCGTCGAGCTTTTCCAGATGAACGTCTTCTTCCTGCTGGTAGATATGCCAGAGGAAAGGTCGGCCCGCCCATTGGGCGCGCACGAAAGAGTCTTCGCCCCGCACGGCATTGAAATCGCAGCACCATAGCAACTGATCGTATTGATCCTGCCGGACGAACGGCAACACCTGCACCGTCAGAGCTCCACGTCGATGCAGCGCACCAATCTCCAGGCCGGCAATCCCGAGCCAATGCTCGACATCCCCCAGCACCCGCCCCACGGGAACCAGTACGTGGGATGGCTGGGCGTCGCCGGCCATCGCATCGAACCAACTGGCCAGCCCGGCATTTTCGTAGGCGAACAGCGAAATCAACCGCGCATCCGGCGCCCGCTCGACGCCCAACCCCCGCAGGAATGCCCGTTGCGCCGTGACATCCTGTTGAAACTGCCGACGTCGCTCCAGCAATCCGGACTCGCGCAGCAAGCCACCGGTCCCCTCGCGAAAGCCCGGGAAAAAGAAATATTTCTGGACATGCCGGTATTTGACCGACGGCAATCCGTGGCAACCGATCACCCAGTCCTCGGCACTGAGGTAATCCAGGTTCATCCACAGCGGCGTGGTCTGGCGCTCCGCCATCGCGTCCATGTAGGCACCTGGCAACTGGCAGGCAAACGCAGCGATCACTACATCGGCGGCCTCGGCACCCGGCCAGTCCTTGGGCCAATGGCGTACATCCACGCCTTGTTGCCATTGTTCGGCCAGCGTGACGTCGATGTCCGGACACAGCCGCTCGAACGCTCGCAGGTCATCGACCCAGAGCCGGACTGCGCATTGGTGCTCGGCCACCAATTGCCGGGCCAGGCGCCAAGTGACGCCGATATCGCCAAAGTTATCGACGACGGTGCAAAAAATATCCCAACGCACGGCCATTCCCGACTCCCTGTGGCAAAGCCTCGATTGTCCCGAATAAACCGATGATGCAGAAGAGCCGACGGCGATTAATCTTCATGCGACAATCGTCGCCTACCCGTGTCCCTGCCAGGAAGCAGCCATGCCTGATCACCCTCCCGCCCCGCGCCTCACCGCCTTGCAATTGACCGTCAGCATCGCCCTGGGCCTGTGGCTGGGGTTCCTCGCCATCGTGCTGACAGGCTGGCTGTTGTCGAAATTCGTCCTGGGCGAACAGCTCGCCCCGGTGGCTACCGCCGTGCACCAACTGGCGCAACCGCCCGCCGTGCAACCGCCTCCCGAACCGCAGAACCCCATGTTCGAGCAATACCAGCAGAACCTTCAGCGCAATGAACAACGGCAAGCCCTCGACCAGGCCCGCAGCAACCCGCGTAATCAGTCCAACCCCAAATGCCAGTTCTGGCTGGAACAGGATCGGAACGCGCAGAGCGAGAAGACCCGCGCCAACGTTTTGCAATTCTGCGACTGATCATGAACAAACAGACCGTCCACCAGTTGATCCTCGACAAGCTCAAGGTCGATCTCGACATCGCCGAACGTGCCGCGCAGACCGCCTACGAAACCGCGACCCACGAAGAAAACGTCGCCGAGAACAAATACGACACCCTGGGCCTCGAAGCGTCCTACCTCGCCGCCGGACAAGCCAGGCGCGTGGAGGAAATCCGCCAGGCCCTCGCTCTCTGCCAGAACCTGACCCTCAGGCCCTATGACGCGCAGCGCGGCATCCAGGTGGGCACCCTGGTCGGACTGGAGGATGAAGAGGGTCGCCAGCAATGGCTGTTCCTGGGGCCGGATGCCGCGGGATTGAAAGTGGCGCTGGTGGGGCAACCGATCACGGTCATCACCCCTCGCTCACCGCTGGGCCGAAGCCTGCTGGGCAAGTTCGAAGGGGATGAAGTGGAAATCGTCGTAGCGGGCGCCCGGCAACAGTTCGCTGTCACCGAGGCGATATAGCGAAGATCAGTGCACCGGCAGCTCGACGCCCTCGAACAGCTCTTCGAGTTCCTGCTTGTTGTGGCACTGGATGGCCTTGGCCATGACTTCCCGGGTCAGGTGCGGCGCGAACTTCTCGATGAAATCGCACATGAAACCCCGCAGGAAAGTGCCACGACGGAAACCGATCTTGGTCACGCTGGACTCGAACAACTCGCTGGCATCCAGCACCACCAGATCGCTGTCGAGCTTGGCATCGACAGCCATCTTCGCCACGATGCCCACGCCCAGGCCGAGGCGCACGTAGGTCTTGATCACGTCGGCGTCGGCGGCAGTGAACACCACTTTCGGTGTCAACCCGCGATGGCTGAAGGCTTCGTCGAGTTTCGAACGGCCCGTGAAGCCGAACACGTATGTCACGATGGGGTATTCGGCCAAGGCTTCCAGAGTCAACTTCGGCAGCTTGGTCAGCGGATGGCCCTGGGGCACGGCCACGCAGCGGTTCCAGCGATAGCAGGGCATCATCACCAGGTCGCCGAACAATTCGAGGGCTTCGGTGGCGATGGCAAAATCCACCGTGCCGTCAGCAGCCATTTCGGCAATCTGCATCGGCGAGCCCTGGTGCATGTGGAGCGCCACGTCCGGGTATTGCTTGATGAAGTTGCTGATCACCGGAGGCAGTGCATAGCGCGCCTGGGTGTGGGTGGTGGCGATCGACAAGGTGCCTTTCTTCTCGTTGGAAAATTCCTGGGCGATCTGCTTGATGCTTTCGACCTTGCGCAGGATCTCGCCGGCCGTGGTGATGATGCGCTCACCGGCCGGCGTCACGCGGGTCAGGTGCTTGCCGCTGCGGGCGAAGACTTCGACGCCCAATTCGTCTTCCAATAGGCGGATCTGCTTGCTGATGCCGGGTTGTGACGTGTAGAGGCTTTGCGCGGTGGCGGAAACGTTGAGGTCGTGGTGCGCCACTTCCCAGATGTAGCGCAGTTGTTGAAGCTTCATATGTATCCCTCAAAGCAGTTGGACGCCACGGGCATCAGCGACGGTATATAACTATATGAATGGTCGTGGCAATAAATCTAGAACTTTTTTATAAAAAGCCATCATTTGGCCTCAAGCTTCTCCCTGGCGCCGACGCTGCACCAGCGGTACCAGATAGACCGGCACCCGGGCCAACTGCAAAACCCGGGCGGCGGTCCTGCCCAGGGGCGTTTCAGCGCTTGCGCCCTGGCAGTGACTGCCTACGATCAGCAAATCCACAGAGAGTTTCGCCGCCTGTTCGAGAATGACCTGGGAAGGATCGCCCTGAAACACCCTGACCGACCTGATCAGCTTCAAATCCTGCTGCCCCTCCCCCAGCTCTTCTCGAAAACTGTCGAGCACCCGCCGTTCGATATTGGCCATCACCGTATTCAGACCCTGCCGATGAAATTCGTTCAGCGCCTGCTCGTCGAGATAGCTTTGTAACACCGATTCGGCGAACAGCCCCATCGGTTCCACCGCATGCACTACATACAACTCGGCTTCAAACGTCCGTGCCAACGCCAAGGCATGCTGCATCACATAAGGGGCGTAGAGCCCCAAGTCTGTGGCGTACAGCATCGAGCGAATCATGTGACCTCCTCGCGTGCCAGAATGGCGGAGATGGATTCAGCTTAGCAGTGCCTTGAGGAGTGCGACGGGCCCTGGAAAACGGGACAGTCAGGGCTTCACCTCGTTACTGATGCCGTGGGGCACGTGCCCCGTGGCGACCACCTCGCGAGCCAGTTCGCAATGGCCCGTCTGGTCGTCGAAAAACACGTCGGCGGCAAAGGCCTCGAGGAACGCGGACTTGGTCAGGCCACCGAGAAACAGCGATTCGTCCAGACGGATGTCCCACTCGCGCAAGGTCCGGATAACCCGCTCGTGGGCCGGCGCGGAACGGGCGGTGACCAGCGCCGTGCGGATCGGGCAGGCATCCTCAGGGAACTCCCGTTGCAACGCATTGAGCGCCGCCAGGAAACCCTTGAACGGCCCACCGCGCAACGGCTCGCGGGCTGACTGCCGTTCGCTGGCCTGAAACGCTTCAAGACCACCGGTCTGATAGATGCGCTCCGACTCATCGGAGAACAGCACCGCATCGCCATCGAAGGCAATACGCAGCTCCTCACTGGCAGCGCGGCTGGCACCGCCAGAGAGGATGGTTGCCGCAGCGAAGCCGGCGTCCAGGGCACTGCGTACGTCTTCGGCGTGGGTGGACAGGAAAAGATCACAGCCGAACGCCTTGAGGTAAGGATAAGGACTGCGCCCGCCGACGAACGCGGCGCGGGAGATCGCCAAGCCATAGTGGTGAATCGAGTTGAACACCCGCAGGCCTGTATCCGCGCTGTTGCGCGACACCAGAATCACCTCGACCCGGGCACGCCCCAGGTGCTCGTTGAGGCTCAGCAGTTTCTGCACAAGGGCGAACGCATCGCCGGGTTCGAGGACTTCGTCTTCATGCTCGATCTGATATTGCCGATAGGCTTCGACACCTTCCGATAGATACACCTTGTGGCTTTCACTCAGGTCGAACAACGCCCGCGAGGAAATTGCCAGCACCAGTTTGTCATCGATGTTGCTTGCCATGTCGCTCCCCTTCGCCCGATCAGCGGTTGCGCCGATCCATGAACGCCAACGCCTGGTACAAGGCTTCTATTTTCGGCAGCTCGCACCCCGCCGCTTTCGCCGACGCCAATGGCCGGCCGTAGATCGCGTCCAGTTCGAGCACGCGCTTGTGGGAATAATCGTGATACATGCTCGGCCAGTAATCAGCCATCCTTTCGGTCATCGCGAACAAATATCCGGCGTAATCCGGTGCAATGTGATGACCGCAGGCCTGGGCGCCGCGCACCACTTCGGCCATCAACGCCTGGATCAGCCCACGGCTGTGGTGATCGGCCATCAGCGGCGTGGTACTGGCCCCCAGCAGAACCGAAAGACCGTTGTAGGGCACGTTCCACACCAGTTTCTGCCAGCGCGCCTGTTGCAGGTCGGGCATCGCCTGGGAATCCACACCGGCGGCCCGGAACAGCCCCGCCGCTGCTTCGACAACCGTCATGCGTTCAGCCTGGTCCCGGCATGGACCGCTGTGATAACCGACGTTGACCGGGCCGAGGGCCTGGTGGGCGACGACACCCGGACCAACGCGGTGTACGCAGATCAGGCACAGCCCGCCCAACAAATGCAGCGACTCGGGCAGCAAGGGGCGAAGTTGCTCTTCTACATCAAGGCCATTCTGCAGCAGCAGGACCTTCGCACCGTCAGCCGCCGCCTGGATAATGGCCGGGGCCAGGTCGGCATTGCTGGTGGTCTTGGCACCAACCAGCAACCAGTCACAGGGCGGCATGTCGGCTGCGCTGCGATACGCCTGGACCGGATCAAGGCTCAAGGGCCCGTGGACCGCGCTGTCGATACGCAGGCCGTTCTCGACCACCGCCGAGAATTCGCTGCGCAATAAGAAGTGCACATCAAAGCCGGCGCGCGCCAGCATCACCCCATAGAACCCGCCGATTGCCCCGGTGCCGATCATCCCGATCCGGGGTTTTACGCCTGCCTGCATCTTTGCGACTCCTCTTGTAAAGCTGTGGGAGCAAGGCTTGCCCGCGATTGAAGTCTACGCGGTTTACCTTGGAACCGAGGCGCCTTCATCGCGGGCAAGCCTCGCTCCCATAAAAGCTGGGATAAATCCCCTTGAAACCAGCCCCTGCCCATTGTCGAGCAACCTCGTAACGCGCTAAGGTTCGGCTCCCCGACGCGCTTAAATCCGCTGTGCACCGCCGCGCGGGGATCGCTGGCGGCCGGCACCCGTGACCTGACGAGTAACACGATGGCTGATTTACCGATCAATGACCTTAACGTCGCCTCCAACGAGACCCTCATCACGCCTGACCAGCTCAAGCGCGATATCCCCCTGAGCGACGCAGCCCTGCGCACCGTGACCAAGGGGCGGGAAGTCATCCGCAACATTCTCGACGGCACCGACCATCGCCTGTTCGTGGTCATCGGGCCCTGCTCGATCCATGACATCAAGGCCGCCCACGAATATGCCGAGCGCCTGAAAGTGCTGGCAGCGGAAGTCTCCGATACCTTGTATCTGGTCATGCGGGTGTATTTCGAGAAACCCCGGACCACCGTCGGCTGGAAAGGCCTGATCAACGACCCGTACCTGGACGACTCGTTCAAGATCCAGGACGGCTTGCATATCGGTCGCCAGTTGCTGCTGGACCTGGCCGAAATGGGCCTGCCCACGGCGACCGAAGCCCTGGACCCGATCTCCCCGCAATACCTGCAGGATCTGATCAGCTGGTCCGCCATCGGCGCGCGCACCACCGAATCCCAGACCCACCGTGAGATGGCCTCCGGCCTGTCTTCGGCCGTGGGCTTCAAGAACGGCACCGACGGCGGCCTTACCGTCGCCATCAACGCCCTGCAATCGGTTTCCAGCCCTCACCGCTTCCTCGGCATCAACCAGGAAGGCGGCGTGTCCATCGTCACCACCAAGGGCAACGCCTACGGTCACGTGGTGCTGCGCGGTGGCAACGGCAAGCCCAACTACGACTCGGTCAGCGTTGCGCTGTGTGAACAGGCGCTGAACAAGGCGAAGATCAAGCCGAACATCATGGTCGACTGCAGCCACGCCAACTCCAACAAGGACCCGGCGCTGCAACCCCTGGTGATGGAGAACGTGGCCAACCAGATCCTGGAAGGCAACCAGTCAATTATCGGCCTGATGGTCGAGAGCCACCTGAACTGGGGCTGCCAGGCGATCCCGAAAGACCTCGCCGACTTGCAGTATGGTGTGTCCATCACCGATGCCTGCATCGACTGGAGCGCGACCGAGAACACCCTGCGCAGCATGCACGCCAAACTCAAGGACGTGCTGCCAAAGCGTCAGCGCAGCTGATCGGCCGCCATTGCATCGCACAATAAAAAACGCCGGGCTTTCAACCCGGCGTTTTTTATTGTGAAATCCGTTGCGTCAGAGCTTCGCCGCGTGCCGCTGGTGACGCTCCATGTAGCGCTCTACATAGGAGCAGGACGGGATCACCGTGTAGCCCATATCCTCGGCGTACTGCAGCGCCTTTTCGGTCAGTGCTGCCGCAATCCCCCTGCCACGCAAAGCGTTGGGCACGAACGTCCGATAGATATCCAGGGTCTGTTTGCCCAGGTCCATATAGGTCAGATAGGCACGATGACCGTCCACAGTGGTCTCGAACTGATGACCAGCCTGGTCATGGTGGATGGACAACGCCTCGCTCATCACTACTCCTCGCGGGTCTGAATGCTGACCCCTACCTTACCGATGTTTTTCCGGCGAAGGAACATCTACGCCACCCCGTGCCTGTCCGGTCACCGAGCGCAAAAAATCAATCACTCAAACCCGAGCACGTCGTGAATAGTAGGCACCAATGACGCAAATGCTCAAGACACACCTGTCATTGGAGGGTAGCCTCGTCGGATTTAGCGACTTGAACGCCACCGTTGCGCTGAAGTCAGCGAAGGCGCAATAGCTGAACATCGCCAGTTGTTGAGTCTTGAGACGAGCGTGCGTAGTTAAAGTCACCAGCCCTGCCAATAAAGATGCCCGGGACGCTGCGCAAAAAATGAACAAAAGTGTAGGCGAATCAATAAACAGCGACTTTAGCGTGCCTGCCGGAGTTCCTCTCGCTAGCGGAACTTTTGTGCACCAACGCGCTCCATTCAAGGGCTTGGCGCTGTATATTTTTTAAACAACCGCAAGAAAAGTTGCTTGAAAAAGAATCACCGCCTACAATTTTTTTGCTTCTTGCGCTACGTCAGTTTACTTACTACAAGTAATGGGTAGTATGTACGCCGGCTAACTCCTCACTCTGAGGAGACAGTCACTAAATAGAAAGTCCTTGAAGGGGAACACGATGAACAACGTTCTGAAATTCTCTGCTCTGGCCCTGGCCGCAGTTCTGGCTACCGGTTGCAGCAGCGCATCGAAAGAAACCGAAGCACGTCTGACTGCCACCGAAGACGCAGCAGCTCGCGCCCAAGCTCGTGCAGACGAAGCCTACCGTAAAGCTGATGAAGCTCTGGCTGCTGCTCAAAAAGCACAACAGACTGCTGACGAAGCTAACGAGCGTGCTCTGCGCATGCTGGACAAAGCTAGCCGCAAGTAATAGTCCCTCGGGATTGTTATCGAGCCGACCCATTTTTTGGGTCGGCTTTTTTATTGCCTGGTGTTTTCCACGGACAATAAAAAACCCGCCAGCATCGCAAAACGCCGGCGGGTTGAAACAGGACCTTACTGCTGCAAGTCGATCGGTGCGCTCGAAACCATCGGTGCCGAAGCATTCGGAACGGCGATCTCGACCGGCAGGCCATCTTCGGCAGCCACCACGTCACGCACCACGTTCCAGTCCATGCGCAGGTTGCTGGTGATGTCTTCGCGCTTGAGCATCGCGTTGATCACCGCAGTGTGCTTGTCCACCACCGACGGGTTGCCCTTGTCGTCCAGCGGTGTATGGGCTTCCAGGTAAACCTTGCCGCCGCTCAAGCCCAGCTTGTAGGGGTCGTTGATGATCCGCACCGACGTGCCCACCGGCACCATGCCGGCCATTTCCAGAACATTGTTGTTGAACATGCGGAAGCAACCGTGGCTGGTGCGCATGCCGATACCGAATTTCTTGTTCGAGCCGTGGATCAGATAGCCCGGGGTGCCCAGGGTGAACTTGAAAGGCCCCAGCGGGTTGTCAGGGCCAGCCGGCACCACATTCGGCAGCGGGTCGCCGTCGGCGGCATGCTCGGCCTTGATCGAGGCCGGTGGGGTCCAGGTCGGGTTCGGCGTCTTGGCAGTGATGCTCGTATGGGCGATTGGCGAGCCCCAACCTTCACGACCGATCCCCAGCGGGAAGGTGTAGACCACGTTCCGGCCCTTGGGGAAGTAGTAGAGGCGGTACTCGGCAAGGTTGATCACGATGCCTTCGCGCGGACCTGGCGGCAGGATGAAACGGGTCGGCAACACAATCTCCGTGCCGGCACCCGGCAACCAGGGGTCGACGCCCGGGTTGGCCGCGACCATCTCGGTGTAACCCAGGTCATAGGTCGTGCCCAGGTCGGCGAAGGTGTCTTCGTATTTCGCCTTGATCACTTGTACCTGGCCGACAATGTCCTCACCCGGCGGTGGCAGGGGCAGCTGCAGTGCAGCAACGGGTCCCGCCATACACAAGGCGGCAAGAGACAGGCAGCGGGCGACGGCAGGCAAGCGCAGCAACATCCGGGACATCCTTCGCAGATCGAATAGAGGTATGAAAACGGCGATTGTACACCGCAGGCCGGTATTACGGGGAGAGCGGCGATGGCGCGTCCGATACATTGCCGTCCAGCGCGACCTGTGGGAGCGAGCCTGCTCGCGAAAGCGGTGGATCAGCTTGCAGCGATGCCGGATGTGCCGATGTCATCGCGAGCAGGCTCGCTCCCACGGGAGGCATGCTTCGAATCTGAAACTTACAATTCGAACCGCAGCTCCGGCCAGATCGGCGAAGTACCGCGCTTCTGGGACTCCAGGATCGCCCGGCACAGCGAGCACAGGCGATGATCCTGGAATATCCGGCGATCAACGCCAGACCAGCGCGGCTGGGCCGGCAGCAGGCTGCCGCAGAGGGTCCGGTCCGCCGAACCACCGAGCTCCAGCTGCCGGGTCACCAGATGCACCCGCACTTCCTGGCAGGCGAACAGGTCCAGCTGTTCGTCAGGCTCGATCAGTTGGTAGGCAAACAGGGACCAGGCGGGACGCGGCATCGGGGGCTCCAAATCGGGGGCGCCACATTAGCCGAAAGACCGCCTGTAGAAAAGCGTCAAAGCAGCGGTTTCAGCGTCGGCCAGACATTTTCCAGCAACTTGCCCTGGGCCGCGACGGACGGGTGCAATCCGTCGCCCTGCATCATCCCCGGAACCCCACCGATGTCCTGGAGGAAAAACGGCACCAGCGGCACTTTTTTCTCTTCTGCCAGGGTGCTGTAGACCTTGGCGAAGGCATCGGTGTAGCGCCGGCCGTAATTGGGAGGCAGTTGCATGCCCAGCAACAACACCTTCGCACCGCTGGCGCGGGCGCTGTCGATCATCGCTGCAAGGTTTTGTTGCAATTGTGTTGGCGGCTGTCCGCGCAAGCCATCGTTGCCGCCCAACTCCAGGATCACCAGGTCCGGCTTATGGGCCGCAAGCAGCGCCGGCAGCCGCGCCTGGCCCCCCGCGCTGGTGTCGCCACTGATGGACGCATTGACCACTTTGTCGTCAAAACCCTCGGCCTTGAGCCGTTGTTCGAGCAATGACACCCAGCCTTGCCGGGTATCCAGGCCGAAAGCCGCGCTGATACTATCGCCAACGATCAGGACTGTACCCGCCGCTGCGTTCTGGACCATGCACATCAAGGCCAGGCCGGCACTCAAAAACCACACACGCATCGGATTCTCCATGGGCTCAAGCATTCTCACCGCGAAGGACCTTAGCAAAGTGGTCCCCAGCGCGGAAGGTGAACTGACCATCCTGCACGAACTCAGCCTGGAACTGAACAAGGGCGACAGCCTGGCCATTGTCGGCGCGTCGGGTTCCGGCAAATCCACGCTCCTGGGGCTGCTGGCCGGCCTGGACCTGCCCAGCAGCGGTGAAGTGACTCTCGCCGGACAGGCCCTCAGTGCGCTGGATGAAGACCAGCGGGCGCGGATCCGCGCCGAGCATGTCGGCTTTGTCTTCCAGTCGTTCCAACTGCTCGATAGCCTCAATGCGCTGGAAAACGTCATGCTGCCGCTGGAGCTGGACGGTCGCAAGGATGCCCGTGAACGCGCCACGGAACTGTTGCAGCGGGTCGGCCTGGGCCAACGCCTGACTCACTCGCCACGCCAGCTCTCCGGTGGCGAACAGCAGCGCGTGGCCATTGCCCGTGCCTTCGCCGCCGAGCCCGACGTGCTCTTCGCCGACGAACCCACCGGCAATCTCGACAGCCACACCGGTGAGCGCATCAGCGATCTTTTGTTCGAACTGAACAAGGAAAGCGGCACGACCCTGGTGCTGGTCACTCATGACGAACGCCTGGCCCATCGTTGCCGGCGCCTGATCCGACTTGAAGCCGGCCAGATGGTCGCGCCCCTGGAGCCTTGATGGCACGCTTGCCGCTGTTGCGCCTGTTCAGTCTCGCTGTCCGCCAATTGCTGCGCGACGCCCGCGCCGGCGAGTTGCGCGTGTTGTTCTTCGCCTTGCTGGTGGCGGTGGCGGCCAGCACCGCCATCGGCTACTTCGGTGCCCGGCTCAACGGCGCGATGATGCTGCGCGCCACCGAATTCCTCGGCGCGGACCTGTTGCTCGAAGGCAGCTCGCCCGCCCGCCCCGAGCAGATTCGCAGCGGCACCGAGCTGGGCCTGGAGCACGCCCTTGTCGTGGAGTTCTCCAGTGTCGTCGCCACCGACAACGGCATCCAGCTTTCCAGCGTCAAGGCTGCCGATGACCTCTACCCGTTGCGCGGCGAACTGAAAAGTGCCCCTTCCCCCTTCGCCCCGGAAGAAACCGGCGGACGACCGAATCCGGGCGAGGCGTGGGTCGAAGCCCGACTGCTGACAGCACTGGACCTGAAGATCGGCGACAGCATCGATGTCGGCAACACCACCTTGCGCCTGAGCCGGGTGCTGACTTACGAACCGGATCGCGCCGGCAATTTCTACAGCCTCACGCCCCGGGTCATGATCAACCTCAAGGACCTGGAAGCCACCGGCGTGGTACAGCCTGGCAGCCGCGTCAGCTATCGCGACCTCTGGCGAGGCCCGGCGCCCGCCCTGCAAACCTATCGCGACCTGATCAAGCCGGGCCTTGAGGCCAACCAACGCCTGCAGGATGCCCGCGACGGCAACCGGCAGATCGGTGGCGCCCTGGGCAAGGCCGAGCGCTACCTGAACATGGCCAGCCTGGTGGCGGTGCTATTGTCCGGCGTCGCGGTTGCGCTCTCCGCCAACCGTTTCGCCACCCGACGCTTCGATGCCAGCGCCCTGCTGCGCTGCCTGGGCCTGTCACGCCGGGAAACCATGGTGCTGTTCAGCCTGCAACTGACGGTACTGGGCCTGCTGGCGAGCCTCAGCGGCGCCCTGCTCGGCTGGATTGCCCAATTAGGGCTGTTCGCCTTGCTGCATGACCTGCTACCGGCCACCGTACCGCCCGGGGGTCTGCTGCCGGCAATCGCCGGGATCGGCACCGGATTGGTGGCGCTGGCAGGGTTCGCCCTGCCGCCCCTGGCCGCGTTGGGGCGAGTGCCGCCGTTGCGCGTCTTGCGCAGGGACATGCTGCCCATCCCTTCCAGTACCTGGGTGGTCTATGGTGCCGCGCTGGGTGCCCTGGGCCTGATCATGTGGCGCCTGAGCCTGGACCTGGTGCTGACCTTCGCCCTGCTCGGCGGCGGCGTTGTCGCGGCCCTGGTGCTGGGCGGCCTGCTGTTGCTGCTGCTCCAGAGCCTGCGCCGGATGCTCGCCCGCGCTTCCCTGCCCTGGCGGCTGGGGCTCGGCCAATTGCTGCGCCATCCCCTGGCCGCGGCCGGCCAGGCATTGGCATTCGGCCTGATCCTGTTGTCCATGGCGTTGATCGCACTGTTGCGCGGCGAGTTGCTGGATACCTGGCAAAACCAGCTACCGAAAAATGCCCCCAACTACTTCGCCCTGAACATCCTGCCCAATGACAAGCAGGCCTTCACCGACAAGCTGTTGCAGTTGTCGGCGCAATCGGCCCCGCTCTATCCCGTGGTACCGGGGCGGCTCATCAGCATCAACGGCGAACCGGCCAGGGAGTTCGTCACCAAGGACTCGGCCGGGGACCGGGCACTGCAGCGCGACCTGAGCCTGACCTGGGCTGCGGACCTGCCGGAAGGCAACGTCGTCACCGCCGGAAACTGGTGGCCACAGCAGCCACCGGACGATATACCGGGGGTTTCGGTGGAGGGCAAAGTGGCCGAGAACCTGCAGATCAAACTGGGCGACCGGCTGGTGTTCAGCGTGGGTGGCGTCAACCGCGAAGCGAAGGTCACCAGCCTGCGGGAGATCAACTGGGACAACTTCCAGCCCAACTTCTTCATGATCTTCCAACCCGGCACCCTGAAGGACCTGCCGGCCACCTACCTCACCAGTTTCTATCTGGCCGCCGGTCACGACCAGCAGATTGTCGACCTGGCCCGGGCCTTCCCGGCCGTGACGATCCTGCAGGTCGAAGCCTTGCTGCAGCAACTGCGCAGCATCCTGGCCCAGGTGACCCTGGCCGTGGAGTACGTGCTGCTGTTTGTCCTGGCGGCGGGCATGGCCGTGCTGTTCTCCGGCCTGCAGGCCACCCTTGATGAGCGGATTCGCCAAGGCGCGTTACTGCGAGCCCTGGGGGCCGAGCGCCCCTTGCTGGTCAAGGCCCGACGCATCGAATTCGGCCTGTTGGGTGCGGTCAGCGGATTGCTGGCGGCCCTGGGTTCTGAACTGGTCAGCCTGGTGCTCTACCGCTTTGCCTTCGACCTGCCCTGGCATCCGCATCCGTGGTTGCTGATGTTACCGCTGGCAGGCGCGTTGCTGATCGGCGCTGCGGGGGTGTTCGGCACCCGGCGGGCGCTCAACGCCAGCCCGCTGACAGTGTTGCGCGAGGGTTGATAGACTTCCGTCCTTACCACCACAAGAAGTTGCCATGAGCCGTTATCGCCCACCTCGCACCGCTGGCACCGCGCTGATCACCCCCGAGGGCGAGGCGCGGATGCGCGCCGAATTCCACGAGCTTTGGCATGTACGCCGCCCCCAAGTGACCCAGGCTGTCAGCGAGGCGGCGGCCCAAGGCGATCGCTCGGAAAATGCCGAATGGGAGCAAGCACCGCATTTCCCATACTATCAACCCTACAAGCCTTTAAATCCGGACGTTCACAAATAGTAGCCATACTCAGAAAGCCATACTATTTCGCGTAAAAAATTTCGTTGATCCACCACAACACTTCTCCGCCGGGGGTTTGCACAACTGCCTCGTCGCCCACCTCTTTCTTCAAAAGAGCGCGCGCCATGGGCGAATCGATCGAGATGTAATCGTTTCGACCGTAAATTTCGTCGTAGCCCACAACCCGAAATTTTTTGATTTCGCCCGCCTCGTTTTCAATCTCGACCCAAGCCCCAAAAAAGATCTTTCCCTCCTGTTCAGGCGAATATTCGACTACGCGCACGTCCTCAAGCCGCTTCCGAAGGTATCGGACTCGACGGTCAATCTCCCGCAGCAGCTTCTTGTTGTACTGGTAATCCGCATTCTCGCTGCGGTCACCCAGCGACGCTGCCCAAGTTACCTTCCTAGTTGTGTCGGGGCGCTTCTCTCGCCATAGGTAATCGAGCTCTTGCTTCAGGGCCTCATGACCTTCCTTTGTGATGATGTTTGTACTCAAGTCAGGTGTCTCACTAACGATTAACTCCGGTAAGGCAAGAGCGGATTAAAAACGCTCGGCGACTCATCCATATGGGCAACACGATGGGGGGTAGTCCGTACGATCCCGTATACCCGTGCATAGCTGCAGCATGAGTCCTTCAGGTTAAACGCCTTGATGGATGTGGTATCCCCATTGCAGCAGGTTGCGAAGCATTTGGCAGGCGGGCACACTGACTATAATCCCATGCCATAAGCCCATTTGCTCAATTCTCAAGGACGATCACTTGCAAACCAAGCAGTGGAACCTCCCCCAATGTGTGCGTAACTGATGCAATCAGTACCGCTCAAGCGTAAGTTTACGCCCATCCCCGCAGCCTATCAGAAGAGCGATTTAGCACTCGACGAAGTGTGGTCAAGCCTCACTCGAGGTGAGAATAAGAGTTGGGATGACCTACTCGGTGAATATCGCGTTGTAATATTGGCGGAAGCGGGTGCGGGTAAGACCTACGAGCTGAAATCTGCGGCCCAGCGACTGATTAGCCAAGGAAGGCCTGGATTTTTTATTCGCATCGAAGATATCGACGACGATTTTGGTACTGCCTTCGAGGCGGGCTCTGAGTTAGCTTTTGAAGATTGGCTAGCTGGGGATGACGAAGCTTGGTTTTTTCTCGATTCTGTCGACGAGATCCGGCTCACCGAGCCGAGAGCGTTCGAGTCAGCGATCCGTGCCTTTGCCAAACGGATCCGTAATGCCCGCCAGCGCGCGCACATCTATATTTCAAGCCGCCCCTATGCCTGGCGACCAGTGCTTGATCGTGCTTTGATCGAAGAAGTGTTGCCGTTCGAGCCGCGGCGGCAGGAAACACTCGGTAGCGATGATTTGTCTACCGATGTCCAAAGTGGAGAGGCCATAGAGGGGGCCTATCCAGCGGTTGAAAACAGTAAGGACGATTCCCCCCCAACACTTCAGTTGTATCAGCTAGCCCCGCTCGATGAAGTTGAGGTTCGCCTATTCGCCGAGCATAGCGGCGTCGAAGACAGCATAGATTTCCTTGCGGCACTCGAGCGTAGCAGACTCTTCCCACTCGCACGACTTCCTTTCGACCTGCACGACCTACTTGCGACATGGCGCGAGACCAGGAGTCTGGCGAGTCGGCTTGACATCCTACAGGAAGGCGTTCGTCGCCAACTAACGCTGTCGCTTCAGGAAGATTCAACTTTGACTCTTCAGCGCGCAGAGGAAGGAGCGCAGCTAATCGCTATAGCGGCAGTGCTGACCGGACGTCCGAATATCAGACTCCCCGGCTCGCCTGGTGCCGAAGGGATTGACGCTGAGTTGCTGCTGCCTAGCTGGACCTCTGCCGATATCGCATCGTTGCTTATGACCGGAGTTTTCGGTGAACCGATCTTCGGCGAAGTGCGCTTTCGACATCGTGAGATTCGCGAACTGCTCGCCGCTAGGTGGATCGAGCAGCAGCTAAAGCGGAGCGGCGGGCGGCATCATGTCGAAATGCTGATATTCAGCAGCCAATATGGAGAGAACATCCTTACACCACGCTTAAGACCAGTTCTTCCCTGGCTGATACTTTTCAATGATTCGATCCGCGACCGCGTACTCACTGACCACCCCGAAGTTGCCGTGGAAGGCGGTGACGCAGCCCGCCTCCCCGTCGATGTCCGACGCAATATCTTGTCCATGCTGATCGACCAAGTGATCGACCCCTCTTCGGGTCTACGTAGCTTGGATAATGCAGAGATCGCTAAAATCGCCCACGCGGATCTGCAGGAATATGTTCATACGCTTATCGACAAGTATTTTGATAACGACGATGCCATTTTCGTCCTCGGGCGCCTAGTTTGGCAGGGCGAAATGCGCAACTGCGTTGCCAGCCTATCCGAAATCTCTGCCAATCCAACTCGCGGCATCTATGCTCGTCTCATCTCGATTCGCGCGGTCGCATGCCTCGGTAGTCCGGACCAACTCTATGCGCTTTGGCGGGCGCTCAACACCAATACTGTGCAAATCCAGCGGCGGTTGTTGGCTGAGCTCGTGGACAATGCCCCTGCCACCGCGGAAACCATCGAACTATTTCTTGCATCGATCGATAATTCCGAGCCGCGCAAAGAGTTCGAGGTCACCGGCTTAACCCTCTCACTTAATGGGTTTATCCAGCGACTACCTCTTTCCCGCGATCTCAAGACCGCGGAACTGCTATTCGTTTTTGCCGAAGGGCTACTGCGCTATCTCATTCGAGAGCCGTATGTTGAGCGTGGACATTGCCATGTCTCGGAAACCTTTCAGTGGCTTATGAGCCCCGCGCTGCATTGCATCGAGCGATTGATAGATACGCGCTCGCCGGCGGCGCTTTCACGAGTTTCACTCGCGATCCTCGCTGCCACGCCAGCCCTACACTTCTGGCGAGGCGATGACTATCAGGAGCGCAAGTCGATCGTAAACAGACTTGTTCCGGAATGGCCTGAACTTAACGACGCACTGTTTTGGAGGACGGTGACCGAGTATCGCGGAGTGCATGACGAAGAGCTAAAAGACGATTGGCCAGTCAGTTGGATGGGCCATTTCTGGAAGTTGGATGAAACCAGTTTCGCGCGCACCGTCGCTTGGATTCGAGACCGAGAATTTTACGACGATAAGCTTGTAGCTCTTTCACGTGCTGTTCGCATCTACGCCGAAAACGACCAACCAGCAGCGTGGCTCGAGGATTTACATAACGCAGTGGCAGGCAATCCGGACTTGGAAGCGTCCCTGAATTCCAAGCTCTATCCGACGACTTCGCCTGAAATGCAGCGATATCAGCAAGACGAACGCGACCAGCACCTCAAGCAGAAGCATCGAGAAGAAAAGAACTCCAGCGCGCGCACTAAATTCGTTGCAAGGCTCACCGCTAATCCTGACATCATCCGCCACCCTCTGAACCTCAAGCCTGGCCAACTAAGCTCGGAGCAATATCATCTACTTCAAATTATCGAAGGAGACAAGTCACGTAACAGCCGTACCCAAGGCGCCAATTGGGCGGCACTTATTCCCGAGTTTGGAGCTGCGGTAGCCGAAGCCTACCGTGACGCGGCGATTGCATTCTGGCGCGCTTATAAGGCAGGAGTTCGCTCCGAAGGAGCCGACACCAGTAGCATCCCCTACGCACTCATTTTCGCAATGTCCGGGCTTGATATCGAGTTCCGCGACAATGGAAAAATGGGGGCATCGCTAAGAAAAACCGATGCGCGTCGAGCTCTTCGCTATGTCCTATGGGAGCTGAATGGCTTCCCGTGGTGGTTCGAAAAGTTTTACCGAGCATGGCCAAAGATTTCGCGGGATTTCCTCTGGAAGGAAATCGAGTGGGAACTCAAGCATACGCCTTCCGAACAGTCGCTTTACTATGTGCTGCACGACCTCGTCTACTACGCACCATGGCTCCATACCGAATTCGCGCCGTTGCTCAGTGGTTGGCTTTCAAAGCATCAGGCACCCAATCTCGACTGCCTACGTTATTGTCGCGCAATCATGATAGGTGGTGGTTTGGTTGCTGCGGACATTGCCACGCTCTCGATGCGCAAAATAGCAGACACGGGAACGCCGCCGGAGCAACTTGCAACTTGGCATGCGCTGCGAACTGATGCCGATCCAGCTCGCGGGGTTCCGGCGGTCAGTGGACTGTTTGATTCCGGCACCCTCCTCGACCCCGCCGGCTTCGTCAGCTCTTTCAGCGTCGCATTGATAGGTAGCCGCCGGGACGTGAGTCCAATCTTCGGCCTCTTCAAAACGCCTAGCTACCTTAAAGAACTCTATCTGCTGACCCATCGTACGGTCAGGGTGGCTGACGACATCGAGCGAGCAGGCAAAGGCGTCTATTCGCCAACTTTGCGGGACGAAGCACAGGATGCACGCGAGAGCTTATTCGCTCTTCTTACTCAAATCCCTGGCGAACTCACCTACCGAACAATCCTCGAATTGTCGATAGAACATCCGGCACCCCGCTATCGCGACTACATGCGTACCCGCGCATACGAGCGTGCCGTGGAGGATGGCGACCTACCTGCATGGAGCGAATCCGAAGTTGCACGACTAGTCCAACGCCTAAGCGTGTATCCGATCGTTGCCGCGTTACCTAACGGAGCCGACAGTGCAAAAGCTTGAAAGGCCGGACAAGTCGCCGGCAGTTCTACGGTCGAGAGCAGCGCATCAAGCGCGACAACAGATGCGCGACTTTTGGGCGCTCGATCGACAACGCCGAGCTCAGACTAGCGTGCCAGCTATTGGACTCAGTTCAACAGACCAACGTTTAATTACCGCGGTTGCCGGAATGAGCCTCAACCGGTGCGCCTTTTGCGAAGCAAAGGAACTGCTTTCGGTTCACCGTTTCCGTCCTGCAGGTAACGCACTGCCACTCGCTGAAACGAGTAACGCACACCTTTACTACCTATGGCTCGCTGACGCTTGGCAGAACCTATTGCCAATTTGCACTAGCTGCATTCCGCGTGAGACGCAGTTTCCAACTGACGGTGCCCGTGCGCCGCTGCCGTCGCTTCGCCAGATCGATGCCTATGTCGAACGAGACGATGGTCTTTGGCCGTCTTATCCTCCCAAAGAAACCATTCTCCTCCTCGACCCTGCGCGAGACCGTGACTTCGAGAAACACCTCGTTCCCAAGCTCAACGGTGAGATTATTGGAAGCTCGCGAAAGGGCGAGACTACAGTGCTCGTATTCGATCTCAATCGTGCCAAGCGCCGTCACCAGCGCCACCAGACTTATCAATCGCTAATCGACCGCCTCCTAGTACTGCTCCGGGAAGGTAAAAAGTTCAATGACTCGCCCGATTGGAAGTTGATCTTTGATTTTCCGATGATTGAGTTCGGTGGAACTTGGTTCTTACTGTTGCGTCGCATTGCGAGGTGGATTGCAGTTTCGAAAGTCGTGAGATGGAAAACCTCCAGCAACCTGATCCGTGCGTTTTTTTTGCGGCTTGCTGACGATGGTGACGCTATCTATCACCTCGAGGCCGCTCTTTCCGCAATAGCAGAGGAGGATGAGGGATTGCGCGCCCGTCGCTGGTCAATCGGCCCGATGTATACGGCACGCACATCTATAGCAGCCGTCGAAATCAGCAATTTCAAAGCGATCGAGGGGCTACAACTGACCTTGGGCGAACCTGCTGCACGGCGGGGCGATCTAGTTAGTGGGCGCGCACCATCACTGGTGATTCTTGGTGAAAATGCGACCGGTAAAAGTTCGATACTTGAGGCTATATCGCTGGCGCTTACTACCTCCGCTGCTCGCACCGCACTTAATGTGCCTTGGACCCAGTTGGTTCTTGACCCCTCGCAACTCGGCCTCGAACGCGTAAAAACGGCGTTGCCCGCTGAAGTGCGCGTTAAGCTTACGAACGATCAGTCGGTGACGTTGACGATTGAACATGGCGCACCGACGGTACGCAGTGAACTAGGAAACCACCACGTGCCAGTATTTGCCTATGGTGCATTCCGACGCTTCCTGACCGGTACACGCAGGCCTGCACCCCATAAGCATATCCGCAACCTCTTCGACGGCAGCACGCTTTCCAATCCCGAGCCTTGGCTCAAAGCCCTGAAACAAGATCAGTTCGACATGGTGATCCGCACCTTGCGTGACCTGCTATCGATCGAGGGGGAGTTCGACGTCATACAGCGCGAGCGCGGTTCGCGCCAACTGCGCATGGTCACCTCCCTGACAGAACCAGACGGTGAAATACGTTACAGCCGAACCCCGCTGCATGCAGTCTCGTCGGGATATCGTTCAATGCTGGCCATGGTGTGCGACATCCTGCGCGGGCTGCTTGATCCCCAAGTATACGAAGGGTTTGAGAGTTTTCGGAATGCCAAAGGAGTCATCCTGATTGACGAAATCGAGGCCCACCTACATCCGCGCTGGAAAGTGCAGGTCATGTCCAGCCTGCGTAACGCGCTTCCTGGGATGACATTCATCGTCACGACACATGACCCGCTATGCCTACGTGGCATGGGAGAAGGTGAAGTGGTAGTGCTCCAACGTATCGCGGCCATCGATAGCGCGCGTGAAAGTCAGATGCCAATTATCGTAGAGCGCATGATGGGACTACCGTCAGTCGCTGATTTGCGGATCGAACAGCTTCTAACTTCCGACTTTTTCCAGATGCTCTCCACAGACGATGCTGCAGCCGACCGGAGTCTTGCAGGGATCGCCGATCTCATTGCCGCGCGCGCGCGGGGCGATGAACTGTCCTTGGAAGATAGCCGTATTCTCGCGGATTTTGAGCGAGACATTGCCAGTGCGCTTCCAGTTGGGTCTAGTGAAGTCCATCGCATCGTGCAGGACACTGTCGCGGAGTATCTTCGGCGTCGTCGCGACGCCAGTAGCGAAACACTCCAGCGGCTGCGTGATGATGCCAGAGCTGAGATTCTCGCTGCGTTGGAAGCGCTCTGAGATGCGTAGGGTAGATCGCGGCAGTGTAGACGTTCCAAAATCACTCTTGCTCGGCGGCGCAGGCCCGGCAGAGTTGACAACGGTGAAGGAACACCACAACGCACCAAATCCGCCAGCTAACCAAAATAGTGGCAAAAAGAAGAGTTTCACTTTTACAGCGTACAAAAGTGCCGATATACGGGCCGCCCTTGAGAAGTTGTTTTACGACAAATGTGCCTACTGTGAGACAGTCTATGCCGCCTCAGCACCTGTCGACATCGAACACTATCGCCCGAAAGGTGCCGTTGCCGAGGACGCGGCACACGGCGGCTACTGGTGGATCGCGATGGATTGGGACAATTTGCTACCAAGTTGTATCGACTGTAACCGCAAGCGTGGGCAGGTCTTGGTCGAGCCATCTTCTAGCCTTGCCGTACTCGCTGCGAACGTAAAGCCGGCGGTCACCCAATCAGGCAAAAAGGACAGTTTCCCTCTTGCAGTTACGGGTGTACGCGCAATGGGAGAGGAAGCAGAACTCGAGGACGAACAAGCACTGCTTATCAATCCGTGCTGTGACGACCCAGCAACTAGCTTGATGTACAGTTTTGACCCAGCGCATCCGGCTGGGCTGGTTGTTCCGACAGGAGAGCTGGATCAGCAGGTACGCGGCGCGGTTTCGATACAGATTTATGGCCTCAATCGGCTAAAGCTCGTACAGGATAGAACCAGATTGCTAAGACGTCTTGAGTTCCTCGGCGATCTCGTTATCGATCTCGCATCCTCGATTACTGAACTTGAAGCGCCTGCTGTCCAGAGAGCATTGCAAGGGACATCAGCAGAGAACGTCGCATCGAGGCTGCGTCTGCTGCGTGACCGGACTTTGGCCGAGATAAAGTCTTTTACCAAAGACGATGCCCCCTATTCATCTATGGCAAGCGCTTGGCTCGAGCAATTTAAAGCGCGAATTCGCCCTGTTACACCCGTCTAAGCTTTTCCTTACAACCTGGCCGCCTTTTTGGCAGATCAGCGACTTTCAAGCGAATAGTCCAGTGGGTCGCACACCACGCAATTTTCATGATGGGCCAGAAGCTCCGCTAGCTGCTCAGGCCGGGGCCTTGTTTCTCGAAGTCGAATCGGCCTTCGGATAGAATCGCCATTAAACCGGTAGCCCCCCCTTTAATTAAGCACTCCCCCCCACTCCTGCCATGACGCGAGCCGCCAAGGGCACTTTTTTCTGGGTTAATTCAGTATCTCGGGCGATTGAGAATGTGAGCTCTCTCCATCTATCAGATTTACCTATAGTTATCCTCCCACAAATAAGCACCCTAAAGGATGTAAGCCAATGGGCCATTTAAGCTGACCAAGCCTCTTAAATCATCGAGGCTCAGCCGTACGGTCACAATTCCGTTTGCTCCAGCAGCAGCTTCATACTCGGAAAAACACAAATATAGGTAACTGTTATCAAAATAATAACACTGATTATCAGACACAGTCTGAAACCAGTTTCCAGGTATTGTCTTCGTCAGTTCAGTACTAGCCATTGTGTTTATTTTTTCGACATAACCTGACCGAAACAGATCCTTAAATTCGACAGGCTCACCGTTTCTTACATTTATATTCAAGCTAATAACTTCATTGTGTGCACCGGCGGCGTTATGACCATAGAAGTAGCCTTCTGCCACGACACTCAAAACACCCCCATCAATCCTTGCACTTTTTATGTGCATAATTCGATCCTCAGTGCCGTCGAAGCTCTCATTCACCCCAATCCGATGCTGAATCTGCGAATTTATTTTCTTCTCCAGATAGGCATCACCCAAACCAGACACCTCAACATATTCTAGTTCAATGGTGGCAACGTCGACATTTGTATCAGGCCTGTAGTCCTTTATATGTTTACTGACCTTACGATACTCAAGTTTTGGCTGAGAAGGGACGGAAGGGGGCGCAGGTACATGTTGCTGAGGGACAGACTCACTTGGTTTTTCGCCCATTATTTTTTCTGCAGGGTTCGTCCAAAAAACCGCCGCAAACACAGCAAGTGCGCCACCTGCTCGTAGCCAACCGCCAAATTTTATTTCTATGAAACCAGACATTACAGCTACCACCCCAGCGGCAGACAGCGACGCAACGAGCCGGAAAATTATGTATTGGAAATCGGTCGGGTTCGGTAAAAATATGGCAATCGCAATAATCGCGATTAAAAACACGACGCCAAAGCCGAAGGAAATCACTATTCGGACGCCAGAAGTCAATGTAAATCCCTCTCTATTATCAAGGCCGTACGTTGGCAAACTATTTTCGACTAGGCTTTGACGCAGCGATCGAATAAGTGGCGCCTTCAAGTACTTTTTGCAGAGTCGCTGCATATTTGCGTACTCTGTACTGGACGGTCTGTAGCTGCCGTTAATGTTCAGTCTCTCAAAACCAGCCTGTAAAAGGCTGAAATGTTGCGGCATGGTTTGCAATATCGCATAGCAATCCTCAGCAAAACCCTGCGCCCACAAACCGTCACCATGAGCGCCTAGCAAACTGCTATTGCCAACAAACTCCTCGCAGAAATTATAGTATTCAGCACCTTTACGCTGAATATCTAAGAGACTTGACGTTGCCACCGCCGAATCCCACCCACCTTGGGTTTTAAGCACATACTGAGTGATAGCATCAATGTAACTTGACTTAAATTCCGCCAACCTATTTTTTGCGAGAACAACATCTTGCTCTTTCGTACTCAATTGTTCTGCCTGCTTGAGACGGTCATCGTTTAGTTTGCTGCAAAGCCATCGTTAACAGCATCGAGATATCTTTATTATCCACGCCAGCAGTAACAAAAAACTGCGTACCAGGGCATTGCCGAGCAACGATCAATGCGATATCGGTCGACGTGATGACTCTTTTTGAAGCCTTTAGAGCCTGTAGCTGGCTTTCTATCCTTGCGAGATCCATCGAACTAGGGGCCCAGCTCCTGATTCTTGCTGCCCGTTCGAGAAATTCTCTAAGATTCCCAGTAATCATTCCGCGCGTCCTTCTGTGATTTGGGTGGCCAACGCAAGCAAGGTTCTAATGTCAGAGTTATCAAGCCCCTTATAGACCCACTGACCGGCGGAAGGACAATGTTTCTTTACTAGCTCAGACCATTTAGCCGCATCCAGAACATTTCCGGATTTAGCATATGCTACGGCTTCGGACGATATACAGAATACTTGTGAACGGCTGGGTTCGTGAGGAGAGGTGCCAAATGTCATCCTGATTCTGTAAGCAAAATCCATTAGTCGGTCCCGAGTGAGCAAAACCGTCATGATAGCATCTAGCCTTCTTCCGATTGAATCCGCTCCGAAACATCGATCTCATATCTGGATCGGCCTGATTACGGATTCCTCGTTTTTTGGAACCTCTAATGGGAAGGAACCTCCTCGAAACCAGCGGCAATCAGATTAGGGCGCAGTGCTTTCAGACAAGTAAGAGGCACGGCCAGCCAGAAAAGGTTCCGAGCTCTAGTCACAGCGACATATCCGATACGACCTTCTTCGGTAAGAGTGCCGGCAAGCAAGGCGTCGATGTTCGGCTTTTTGGCTACGTACAGAACCGCACCAATAGACTCGCCCTTCACCTGGTGGATCGTTTCCACCCTGATCCCGGGTTCTCGATCCTTCTCGTCTACTGCGCCAGTTAGGGGCAGATCCAACAATCCGGTTTTAGCCAGCTTGTTGCCCAGCCTGTCTGCGGCCCCCAACCCAAATTGCCCTTCGGTGGTCGAGAGAAGCTTTTTGAGATTGGTCACTAATTTGGGATGCCACTCGGTTTTAGCCAAGAGTGTAGATGAGGGTAGCCCGGACTCAGCATCGCGGATGAAGCTCCACAGCAGTCGCCTAAGCCCAAGCATCCATGCATCCTGCGGGGCACCCTGAAGGTGGGTACTGAGGCCAAGCGGCGGCTTATCCATCAAACCCACCACCGCTCGGCACACAAGCTTGAAGCATTCTTGATAGCGGCCTTGCTGGTCTCGGATCAATGCCGCTTCGGTGAACAGAGCAACCGTACCTTGGCCGGGAGGAGCGGCTTTGCCAGAAAGCACTGCCGCTCGGTCAGCCCCCCGACTGAGTATCACCGCATCTTCATGTCGCACGCCCAAGTCATCAATCTGCGCTTTGAACGATTCAAAAAGCTTAGGAAGTTCGGAGTCCTTGTACCCAACGAAATATGCCCCTCCGTTTTCAGGCTCCCGATCGGCTTCATCCTCGCGGCCACAGAGCAAATTGGCGATGTTGATGATTGGAGGGAGTGAGCGGTAATTGCGCGTGAGCTTGAAATCCTTCACCCCAGCACGGTTGTAATAATTGCTCAGGAACGAACCGTCAGCTCCTGCGAAGCCGTAAATGCCTTGGTTCACGTCACCAATGAGCGAGACATGGACTCCTGCCTTGATGAGCAATTCCAAGATAGCCTGATGCAAGGTGCCCAAATCCTGGGACTCATCGACCAAAATCTGCGGGTAGCGGGCGGCAAGCGCGCGCAAGACTGCAGGTTGGCCCACCAACGTTCGATAAACCCAGTACCGGCCAAGCTCGTGCGTGTAGGCTCCAATGCGACCCAAGCGTTTGATCGTATCTGATGCAATGACAGTATCGAGTTTCACCAAATCATCGTGGGTACCGGTGAAGAAGTAGAAGCTCCCATGCTCCAGGCCCACTTTGACGTCCTTGATAGGGGTCGGACGTCCTTCCTCAGGCCAGTACCTAAAGCTAGCCAGGAACGGCTCTGTACCGGATAGAAGATACGCGGCTTGGTCTGAGGACATTGTCCGGTGAGCGTGGGGACGCAGCACATGCTGGGTGAAGAAACCGTCGAGCGTGTCCACCTCTACACGCTTGCGGTTAGCGTCGTCTGGAAGATTTGAAGCGAGCTGAGCGTAGCCTTTGTTGAAAGTATTGACCGCTACGTTCGAGAAAGACAAAAGTACAACCCGACCCCGACTATTTTCCATTTTTTGCCGGACGGCAATCAGTCGCCTGATCGCTGTGGCCGTCTTGCCGCTACCGGCGCAGGCCGTGACAGCGATAGGTCCAAGAGGCGCATTGATTATTTCCTTCTGCTCATCGGAGAGCTTCATGGCTTGATCGCTCCCTGACAGACATGCTCAATCGCCTTACGAAGATAGTCAGGTACTTCACACGTTGCCGTGCTGGAAATCTGTTCAGCCAAAGCTTGGGCAAACCGGCCCTTCTGCAGGTTACCGCTACTCGCTTTACGCTCGAACATACCGCAAAACAGCGCTTTCGCCTTCGCAGTGTTGTCTGGCTGAGCATCGACGATCTTGCGTAGCGCTGCCGAAATGATCGGATGAGGGTCTGCTAAAGCCTTGAGCATCGGGTCGCGGTTTGCCTCAAGCAATGCAAGGTCGTATTCCAGCGTTTTCAGACCGTGGAACACTTTGACGAAAGCGTCTTCCGATTCCTTCATCTTGACGGTGTTGCTCGACAGCCTCACTTCGTCTCCCAGCGACGGGTAGACTTCTTTCCGTTTTAGCTTCTTCTTTTTCTTCGCAGGCTCAGCCAACGGATCATCCGCGTCATCGTCGCCAACAGGGACATCCGTTTCTTCGAGATACGCAGCCTCGGCGAGAATGTCTTCGATGTTACCTGCATCCAGCGCAACTTCCGCAAGCTCGTGGGCCTCTTCCTCATCGAAAGGATCGGCGTCGGTTACGACGGCAACCGGGATCCGAAGTCCGTTTTCACCGAACAAGGGTAGGAAAGAATCGAAATTGAGCCCTTCGACACTGATCAGGCTGACCCCGAACTCTCGCAGGTCCAGCCCCATGAGCGTTGCCAGAGCATCGACGAGCATGAGCTCGGCGGCGCCTTCAACGAATATTACCCGGCGAGCAAAAAAAAGTTCGGCTCGGGTCACGTCCAGGTAGCGCTCCAGCTTTTCGCGTTTGCCCTTACCGAACTTGATGTCACGCGGGAAGAAGGTCTCTACGCCGGCATCGTTCTCAACCAAACACACCAGGGATTCGAGCTTGGAATTGCTGGCAAAATTGGGAGAGTGACTGGTGACGAACAGCTGAACCGCCTTTTCGCCTTCGCTCGTTGGTAAGCCTGCAAGGTAGCGCAACAACACGCGCTGCAGCTGAGGATGCAAATGGGCTTCCGGCTCTTCAACAATCAAGCTGCGATACGCGGCGTCCGGATTCTTGGCCAGCTCGCTTAGCACTACCGCCATGAAAATCAGGTTGTTGAAACCCAGGCCATTCTGCTCAATCTCCATTGCTTGAGCCGTGAGGGAAAGCCGAGCAGATAACCGCTGAAAGTCCGTCGCGCTAAGTCCAACAGCGAGTGTCTGTGCCAATTGATCGCCCATCATCAGGCCGTGTCGGGACGAAATCGCGGAATGGGTGTTCTGGATCGCTTCGGTCTGTTGGAGCTTGTCGTCCAGTTCCTTCAGTGCTTGGTTAATTGCGTCACGCCCAGGTTCATCCGTGAGCATATGAAGCAGGTGTGCCAGCTGGCTGTTGCGGCTGGGTCGAAGTCCCTGAGCGGCATCCCGCAGGGGTTGGAGATAAACGCCCCTGAGGTTTTCCATCATGTCTGAGGTGAGGGTCACGTCCAGATGATCGCCACACCAACGCTTCACTCTGAAGCGTCCTGTCTGATCTGCGTCGGTATAGCGGACATGGATATGGGCTTCCATGGTCTTATCAGCAGCAGGCTTGAGCGCAGCGATAAAGTCCGCTTCATCATCGTGGCTTAAATCACGAAAGACAAAATGGAAGGAAATGTCGCCAGCCGGCTCGCCTTCAAGCGGACGATGCCGATCGGCGATATCAAGGCGGGGATACGGTTCGTCATGACCGGCGAGAAGGGTTCGAAGCGCATCCACTACAGCGCTTTTGCCAACATTGTTTGGACCTACCAGCACATTCAACCCAGGCTGAAATTTCAGCTTGGCGTCACGTAGCTTGCGGAAATTCTTAATAGTCAGCTCAGCGAGGTACATGAAAGTCTCCATCCTTGTTGTGCGGATGAAAGCCTATATGAGCTGAAGTGCGCAATAGAGCTTTCTCTTTCCGGCTTCGAAGGTTCGCTATTGATGAAGGCGATCATGTCTTCAGGTGAGAAAAATGGATGCTAGCCCACCTCGCCATGCCCCTCTTCCCACACCCTACACCCTGCAGCACAGCGAGCACACTGAGTACGCCGAGCACATCAAGCACATCGGAGCACCGCAAAACAAAAATATAAATATGAAATTCAGCAGGTTATAAATATTTTCTGCGTGATATCGCGCAATTCAATTATCTGAACTAGCCTCATATCAGGAATTTGAGTGGTCTGTATCGTTCATTCACGTGCATAGAAATGCGCGATATGAGCGTGTGATGACGGTTTGCGATCGTCAACAGATGCCCGGAAACTGGACCCCACAGTAAACGGATAGGGGCTGCACAATGGCCAACGCAAAACAGTCAGCAAAACGCCGCTTAACGATGGCGGAACGTGCTCAGCAACTGATGCTGGTTCACTTTCCCAACATTCCCGATGCGTTGAAATGGACGCGAAAAACCCACGACGGCTTTAGCACGATTCCTCGAACACTGCCCATTGCCATGCAGATTATTGACGCCGATTCGAAGGGGCAGCCTGCCGGGCACGTGCTGTTTTGTCTATGGGCGCGCATGCCCGATCATCCGGTCATAACGATCGAGAACCCAAGCACCTTTGCGGCTGAAGCCGGGTTTCTCGGGGAGCGGGCTGTGGACACTTGGCGTCGCCGGATGAAGAAGCTCCGGGAGCTGAACTTCATCATGACCAAGCCAGGCGCATCCGGTGAATTTCACTACGTGATGCTCACTAATCCTAACGCTGCGGTCGAGTGGATGCGCAACCACGGCAAGGTTCAGGATGGCCTGTATAGCCGCTTCATCGAGCGACTTCCGGAGATCGGTGCCTATGGCGACATAGAAGCGCTCCATGCCTATTGGGCCGCGCTCAAAGAAGCAGAGAAGGCGGCTGTGGCTGCTGAAGTTGCTAAGCAGGCATCGAGCCCCTCCGTATTGGACGAGCCGGCCCCAGCTCCACCCACCAAACCCAAGCGGATCAGGAGGACGAATGCTGATGCGTAGGAGAATACGGGGCACTAAGTGCTAATTCACCAACATCGGCGCCCTCAAAAATAAAGCCTTGGACCAGCTGAGGGGTCGAGTCTTGACTGGTCCGGGCTTTGGTGGTGCAACGCTTAGCTGATCGATACAACCTAGAGGAGGCCGAAAATGCAGTTACTTAGGAGAAGAGTCGCGGGCGCTGAGTGCCAATCCACCCACCTCAGCGCCCTCAAAAATAAAGCCCTGGACTAGCTGAGGGTCGAGTCTTGACTGGCCAGGGCTGTGGTGGTGCAACGCTTAGCTGACCGATACGACCTAGAGGAGGCCAAAAATGCAATTACTGAGGAGAAGAGTCGCGGGCGCCGAGTGCCAATCCACCCACCCCGGCGCCCTCAAAAATAAAGCCCTGAACCAGCTGAGGGTCGAGTCTTGACTGGTCAGGGCTGTGGTGGTGCAAGGTTAGGGGGTGCTAGACCTCACAACGAGTCTAGCACCCCTTACTCGGTTTACGGCAGAGGACGACCCTCACCAAGGTGATGCACCACGCACACCTGACGTCGTGTATCCAACTGGACCCAGGACGACTCCGCTTGCGAGGTTTACGAATCACTAAGTCGGTATTTCCCCGTATCTATTTTCGACATGAGTTTCTTCGCGCAGAGGCTACCAATCGCGCGTCCTGCAAGGACCTCGTAGGAGCATCCCAAATCACTCAGTACGAAGATCTCCCTGAGCCATTGCACCACCTCGTCTTTGGTAGCCGTGCTCGCATTACAGCGCATCCGATACTCGATGACTGAAGTGGCGATGAAAAGATCGGGAAATTCATCAACCGCATACAGGTACTCATTCTCGTCAGGAAATTGGAAGTCCCGAATCAGCGCCGCAGCGTTGAACATCGAATTTCCTCGCGCCGACGACCGCGCGGTAGCCAACAACGCTGCCTGCATAGCTATTCGGGAAATGCTTTCGTCATCCAAAGGAGAAGAAACGCAGGTTAAACATCTATTGAACTTGTCATGCGGTGTCATCGCCTCGCATTCGGTGCACGGCCGGAGCCAGCCCTCAGTGAGCTCATTACGAACAGAGTCGATGCCGACGATACGGGTACCGGTGGTCAATGAGATCATCCATCCCCACAGCTGAACTCCACGACTGCTCCACCTGATACCTCCCTCATATACCCATCGCCGCCACTTACTGGCGTAAGCAAACCCTTCACCGAAGACTTGGTGCCTCCCTTCCAATCCTGCGTATCTCTGCACCCGGTTTACGATGAAGCGAGGCTCCGCTTCGAGAGCGTCCTGCTCAATAATTGGTACGCGATCCATCTTCTCCAAAAGCTTGCGCAAGAAGTCTGACTTCACACCTCGAACACCCACAAGCAACTCGATCGGCACGATAATGTATGCTCGCGTCGTCGCCCGCCCAAGTGCACAAGCCAACGTGGTGTCGTCCATCTCAAAGCCCGCGACAACGATGACGACAGGCGCTTCCATACCCCGATAAGCTGAGATCGTGGAGTTTGGAAGATCGATTCCCGCAAGCGACAAGGAGTACTGGCCGAGCACGATCACGTCCTGCTTGCTCACACCGTCCTTCGCGAGGCTTGCCATCATAAGCCGAAGTGTTTTTGAAATGTCTCTGCTGATCTTTCTACCTAAGTCCTCACCCGTGATGGGGCGAGGGCAAGTCACCTCATGCCGCGGCTGCCGCATTTCGAGCATGGTCTGAGTGATACCACCAGGATTTCGATAGACTGTAGAGAGATAGAAGAAACACTCGCCGTAGGTTTCCTCCAAAAATTTATAGGTACTGCCCCGCTCAATACCTGGAAGGACTTGTAGCTCGTCGGCAAAAACGAATCTTCGAGCATTAGAGAAGTGCTCGCGCAAGGCCAGGTGATCCGCTTCATTCAGCGCTTGTGCTTCATCGACGATCATGACGGCATATTGTCGATCCACCACCCCATGAAGGGCTTTGTGATGATCGTCGTAATTCGGCTCACCGGCAGCGACTTCCCTATTGATTGGATTGAGGGACTCACAATAGGAATGGAACGTTTGAACGACGATCGCCCGGCCGAGATGGCTCAATTGGGCGGATACCTTCTGAGTAATCTGTCGATTCTTGAGCAGAAAGATCACTTTTAGATTGAGCTCTGCAAACTGCTCAGCAAGCGATCGCGCGATAAGTGTCTTGCCGCTTCCTGAGAAACCGGCGATCAACCTGCCCTGTGAGCCCACGCATAGGGCCACCTGATTAGCTTGTCTATCATCCAATCTCAGCCACAACTCACCGTCCGCTACAATCTTGCGGCCCAGTGCTCCATCTCGCACTTCTCGCGGCCAAACCGTTTCAAGAAAACGCTCGATTTCCAACCTGAAGCTGTCATTGCTCCCGTAATTCAATGCTGATTTCCAGTGCAACATCAATTGCTTGATGCGCGAAGGAATATCCCGATTATGCTTGTGCAGTATCAAAATGCCGTCGCTTAGCGGGAGGTCGAGCGGAACGTAAGCACTGGCGATTTGCGTGCTATCGAGATCGAAGTCCGGGAAGTGGACCGCATAACCGACGGGACACTTCATCTGCCACGACTTGAGCATCTCGTGTAGTACGAAGGTGTTATCCCTCACCTGACTCAGGGGGTCTACTTCATATCCCTGACGCTCGTGAACAAATCGAACCCCTAAAGGCCTGTACAGTCCAGACTTTGTTTCGACACAAAGCATGCCCAACGCAGCATGCAGGATCACGAAATCGATCTCACCTGACAAATGATTCCTTGCCTGAGAGACGCTCAGATACTCCTGCAATTCTGGCGAGTAAACTCGCTTGGTCCTCCCCCTCAGCCAAGGTAGAGAATGGATTACGGAGAATTCGTCATCTAACGCCGCCAGCGCTTGGAAGAGCGTGTATTCGCCTTCGCTGCGAAACTCCGCTTGATCGAGTGCTGGGAAGAACTTTGCCATGGTTGGAATTCAAGCGCCTCTGGAGGATGAGCCTGTTAGCATACGGCACTACTATAAGGGGTCTGAGTGTTGACGTTGATGCCAAACTGCCCCACGTACCGACGCGAGAGTAACTCACCCCCAGATCGGCATAAACTGCTCATCTCCTTTCCTGATGTGTCTCATTTTAAGGCTTGGAGGTGTCTACAAAACAAACATCGGCCACTAGCTTTCCCTCCAGCCATGGCGATTCAGTGGTCTAACAGTCGATACTCAGACGCTATCCAACCAGACTACTCTGCTGACAGCACCACCTCCGTTGTCACTCTCCAGAACGCGGGCTTTTCCTCCTGATGTTGAAGGCTTGGCATGAGTAAAGGCCCAGATGTCTGATAGAGGGATGTACGGCGCTTCAACGTTATCACTCAGGCGATTTCAAAATCCCGCGCACTTGGTTGGCCTTTGGGTTGTTCTTGCGCAGCTTCGAAACGCCCTCGGCGATTTCGAGACGCTCGATCTCTTCAATAATGTCCTCGAGCACTTTCGCAACAGAGCGATTGTCCTTCAACGCGTAGCTACCAACCATCAAAGTTATCGGATGAGCACCGAGCACGGCAGCGATATCGTCAAGCTTCTCGATGGTTGGAGCGTACAGACCTCGCTCCAATGTACTGATGTATGTTCGACTGCTAAGGGTGGAAAAGTCCTCCTGAGTTCGACCTTGTTTTACACGTAGCCACCGAAGAACCGTTCCGAATGCGCTTTTCAATTCCAATTTGCTTGCCCTGCAAAAGGAACGATAAGGCGCTTTTGAACAGTATATGACTACAGCGTATACTGTTCATTTTGGGAGCCAGCCATGTTCATAACCACTCGACAGGCAGAAGTAACCGGCCCACTGACGATTCTTGAGCCCGGCCACCAAGGCTGGCATTTTGTTCAACAACACCTGATGACGCCTTGGTTTCATACGACGATAGCCAGGTGCGAGGATGGCCTTGAAATCCACGATGTGGTGTTCGTGGATAGCTTGCAAACGCTGACTTCCCTTTTGGAGCTAACGGAAATAGGGGTTCAAGTGAAGTCAGTACATCTCGTATCACCTGGTTGGCTCAACGGTGCAGGTGACTGGCGCATGGAGATGTTGCTGAAGGTAGCTCGAAGCCAGGACGGGACGTCGCTACGATATACCTTGGAGGACGGCCGTCATTACTACTTCCCTGAAGCACAGCAGGACGACTCAACCGTCTACTGCGTGCAGGTTTTCCCAAAACCTTCGACCAATGCAACTTAGAATCCGAGATTCTTACTGCCTGAGCTTAGTTATGCCACCACACGCTCACAGCTGATATGGTCGAGCCAAGGCTATAGAAAATTCAAAATTTTCGTGAGGGCATCCAGTGTCCCCGGCTTGAATACAATTTTTCCTTGTTCATCGACAACCGTCCCCTTGCCTCCCAACTTCAGATACCATGTTGTGAGAAACTCCTCGGAGATCAAATGCTCTAGTGCGCGACGCTCTACCGGTGTCAACCTAAACGCAACATTACTACCACCTCTATCATCAACGCGGATCTCTGTTCCCGGCGGTATAAGCTCTCTATTGAGACGCTCTGCCTCTGCCAGCTTAGATAGAGTTATGTTGACCAAGAGTCGCAATTTCGGATCTTCAATCTCATTAACCCAAGCATCAGGCGCCTTAGCTTTCGGAACACGCCTGCAAGCCCCTGTACTTCCCTCGAAACACTTGATTAGCGATCTATAATTTTCGCCAGTCTTATTCCGAATACTCTGCACTTTCGGAACACCCCGGCCAGCCCCCATGCGCGCAATAGTTGCGAAGGAAAAATCCGCCAAACCTCTTTCAACCTGCTCTTGACACACAACAAACACAGCGTCGAGTGTCCTCTGTTGCCTAGGCGCTTTTTCCTTCAAAACGGCAAGCATTTCATCGGGCGTCATTCCACACCTCTTTTAAGTCCAACAATTGTGGTATTTGACAAGTCATAATTTCTGACATTTCTTCCTTCGAAATCCTTTCGTCTTCGCTTAACTCTGCCAGAAGCACCTTACCGTCAACGAGTTGGTCGACGCGCTCCCATGTTTTCAATCGTTGAAGTAAAAATTTGATCATCTGATTGCCCACTATCAGCTGCTCTTTTTCACTGAGAGTACACATAGTCGGCCGAATCTTGTTGATTAGCGCCATGCGATCAATCATCTGAGAGCGACGAGGTGTCGCATAATCGGCGGAAGCCGATTGAAATATACTTGCATTAACGCATACCTCATTCAACTGTTGAAAAAACGATGTTTGCGCAAATTCAACTACGATTTCATTATTATCTTGCACAATGAGTTGAACTTTAGAATTTGTCTTACTAGACTGCAAAGCAAGGGCTTTGCATTCGTTGATCTGCTTAGTTAACATCTGCAAATCACAAAGATACATATCCATTTTTTTGGCAACACTTTCTTTCTCAGATTGAAGCTTTCTAACTTCTAACTCAGCGCGATTGCGATCTTTGGAATCAAAAATACCACCTGACCGCTCCAGGTCATACTCCAGCTCATCCTGCTCCTTAATTTGGTTGAGACAAAAACCAATCTCTTTCTCGAAATCAAAATAATGCTCTGATAAAAAGGTTATTCGAAGGGATATCTCATTCCACAATGAAACCAGCCCACCAAGAAACATCGGGCCCGTAATAAAATGTCTGCAACGAACGCAATTTTGCATTCCTAAATAACCAGCCGGCACTGCCTGCCACATTTGATTCGGCTTTATAACGGGGCCTCCATCATCACAGCGTGCTGCTGCGTAGGGGCACAACCCATAATCGCGAACCAACGTACTTCCGATGTTACCGGCCCGAAGCACCTGCAACGCCTGCTCGCTGTTGGCGACCAATTCATGTGTCAATTCATCGAGCCGATTCTGTTCGAGCATCTCTTGGGCTGCGTATGCCTGGCCCTTCAGTGCCAATTTTTCCCCTTCACCCATACGACGCCGCAAAAATGCCGCACCAATCTTGACATAATAGATGCTCATCACAATCGAAGCGTGTCCTGCCAACTTCATGATGATTTCGATCGGGAGTCCAAACTCCATAACATAGGCAGTGATCAAACTGACTCGCATGCTATGTGGTGTATACTTTGATTTATATGAAGATAGAGAGGTTTTATTACCTCCTTCCTCAAGGGTTGCTAACGTTAAATTTTTTGGTTGAGTTAAATATAGTGCGGCAGCCAAACGCTCAGCTAGCTTAGCTTGATAAGCACCTGGCTCTTCCTCGTTAAAACTTCTGAATAGAAAGCAATTACTACCCTTACGCTTCAATTGTTCCTCGTTCAGATTTGTTCGCTTGCACTCCGACCAAGGCATGGGGCGCTTGATCGGATTGTATTTTTCCTGCCACTTCCGCAGTTTGATCATCCAGTAAATAAGCTTTTCGGGGATCCACGGCACATCGTACCCTTCGCTCATGTAGCTGGTTTTATTTGAAGTGAAATGCATCCCCCAAAAACCATCATCAGAGTACTGAACAAAAGCCAGCTTTCTTTTAGACTGAGCCAATAAATTCATATTTTTAGCAAACACAATTTTATCAGCTTCTATATCAGCAATATATTCATCTGCTTCACCAGAGTCATTGTAGGCTATCTGGCGCCCTCTCGCTGGAATCGAAACCAGTGTGTATGCATGCATCCAATGCACAGGAAACCACAATAGAGTCTTATTACCTTGAATTCTAAAAACACAATCAGGGTCATATCTATCAATCAAACTTTCCTCTACTTCAAAATAGTCGGCATCAAATTGATGCACTCCTGTCAAATCTGAAAAATCTTTAGCATTCTCAGGTACAATCCATTTCTTCATTGCATCCACATACTGAAATGCGAGGGCAGGTTTAGTCGACTCGTTCCACCCTTGTTGATCGCTAACCGTATATTCAAGCGTTGAAAAGGGATTGTTCGCCCCATCCACCCTTACTAATTCGCCCGTCTCATCATCTTCAATCGTAAGTTCTTTTGTTAATATCTCGTTTAAATATGCGTTGACGGCCGACAACAGGTTTCGGCCAGCCTGTCCGCTGCTTTGATTTTTTATCAACTCTCTAAACGGTCTAATATCCGTTACTTTTCTAGTTAAAAACTCCGCAGGTGAACTACCCAGCTGATACGCTTCAATAAAATGCCGGATAAATCGACAAACACACATTTCTTTTATCTGGCCAGCTCGCTGTTTTTTTAGAAAAAGTTTAAGACTTGGTATCCAGCCGACTCCACAACCTCGAATATACGCTAATGTATATGGCTCCTCCTTATCTAATAAGGCGTGCCAATTTCTCCATTGGGGATAAACCTCTTCAGGGCTTGCAGGGATCCTTGGGTCATTAAGTCTTAACTTCTGGTAATCCTTAATTCTGGCGCACCCACTCAACCTTACAACCTCACATAACTCATCATAAGAGTAGGGCCGAGGTATATCACACAACTCATACCAATCAACCCACTCATCAGAAAACATTCTTTCTGGGTGAGAAGGCAATAAAGGTCGCTCTTTCCTAACCTCTCTGTATTTTTCACTGTTTGTAATGCCCAGAATTTTTACAGCACATCTAACATCCTCTAAACAAACATATCTCTCGGGCAATAAAAACTCTACCCATCCGGGAAAATTCTTGTACTTCATTTTCGGAAAAATCGGTAGCCGATCATCCAGACATCGTTCTTCATACATTGACTTGCTGGTAGCTCGGTATGGCAACGCGACCTTTTTAGCTTCTTGCCAAGTCACGCATTGCTTTGAATATGGCCTATCGAATATTGCAGCCCAGCCCACCCATTCATCCCCATAGAGCCTCTTTGGGCTCCACTTGAATTTAGGATTTTCTTTTTTGCGAGCATTGAACTCAGCCAAAGAGGTAATCCCTAGCTTTCGTATTTCTGATACAAACTCCGCGCAAGTCTTGTAGCCTTCCTCCTCCTCGCCCTTCTCTGCTTTGCTTTCATTGTCAAACTTATTTAGCTTTCCTGACCTGCCAACCTTTCCAAACTTTCGTCGAGTATCTACTTTTAAAAAAAATGACCAATCTATCCATTCGTCTGCGTACATTAACCTTGGAGTAGCGGGTAATGCAGGATCCTGACGAAATCGCATTCTGTAGTCATGACTCGATTTGATGCCAAGGCGAACAACTGCGCTAGATGCGGCTGCTATGGTGGAATATAGTTTTTTTTGAGCTCTGCCACTGAAATCATAAAACCCGTTAAACGTTCCCAAGTAAAATTTCTGCGGATTACCTGGGAGCTTGGGGTCTTCCTTATAACGTAAATAATACTGCGACCAAGACTTAATACCCAGACGAACAACTGCTTCACGAGCTTCTGAGACAGTTAAATATTTTTTTCGTCCACCTGTAAAATGATTCCACCCCAAAAACTCTTGCTTGTAAAACTTCTTGGGATTAGAAGGTAAGCCTTGGATATGTTTCCGCAACTCCAAGTAGTCTTTATAGCATTCCACCTCCATTTCGACCACAATTCTTGAAGCTTCTGTATAACTCAGAAATATTATTCTTTTTCCGCGCACTACCCACCTCCTCGAAACTTTCGATTCAGCTCACATCACCTTTGACTTAAGCCATGTCTAACACTAGCCTCCCTCTCGACCTTTTCAAAGCACGCCCTAATTTCTTCATCTGTCTTTTGTATATAGACTAAACAAGATTCGGGGTGCTTATGATGCATTGCTTTTTGGATTTCGATTTGCGAAAACCCATATTCATGTAATCTGAAACCATACGCATGTCTATGACCATGCTCACTAGTCCCTAAATGTTTATCATGCTGTAACCCTATACGACCAACGGCATTCTTATGTTGACGTGAAAAATTCTTAAGCGTTTCTGGTTCACCTTTGCTGTTTGTAAACGCATAAGGGTGCGCCGAATCTACTGGCGCATCCACCCTCTGATGCCGCAGGTAGCACTCGAAGGTAAGGAGAAATTCTTTAGCTATTGCGACAGGTGCAAAGTTGATCTGAAAATACTTCCCCGTGGCGTCGGTCAATAACGGCGCCTTCCAACCCGCATGCAAAGCCTTAGACTTGGGATAGTCCGTCCTTGGTTTTAATTGATATCTACACGCCAAAAATTCGCGCCTTGATTTATATCGCTTGTCAGGAGATTCACCAAGTGCGGGGTGATATATCCTCACCACGGCCTCACCTCTCTTACGATCGACGATTATGTCTTGTAGGTATAGCTGAAACACTTCGCTTTTTCGAACCCCTCCATAATGCATCAGCAAAGTAATGGCTCGCCCCTTGTAATCAATATAGGCATGTTCGGTAGGATCTTGAATTTCAGATCTTCGCACCCAACCATTCATCAATAAATTATCAATCTCATCCTCTGGAAATCGCTTCGTGAAGCGTCCGCTCGACTTAGGCGGCTTACTTGCTTGAATGGTACGAACTTTATTATTCCGGCGTGAAGCTTCGTTAGGATCACTCAAGTGCGATAAGAAAACATGAGCTTCTTTATTGTAATATGCACACCAATTCATTTTTTCTTCTTCGGAGTTTGCCTTGCGAAATGGGTTAGCACGCTTAGTATTGTATTCAGGGCGCTCAGCTAGCCAATCTGTGTAATGGGTCAAATGGTAAAGTAGCGTTCGAGAGTCTTCTGACCTTCTAGGATTCCAGTACAAGCCGCTAGGATCAACTAGGGTTTCGTGATCAATTGTCCCGAATTCGATGGCTTGGGCGAACGCTGACAGTAGGTCTCTTGTCTCTTCAAAACAGTTTTCGTTTGCGTTGATGTACTTAATTAGTAAACGTACCGCGAACGTGCTTCTTTCCTTCCAAGACTCACTCTTTATCCGCTTACTTGCCAGATACCTCAGATGAGATATCAGGATACCAGCCTGCGTCAGTAAACCCGGAAGTTGGACCTCGCGCCCCGTATCGTCGTTTCGGTACCGAACAATTACCTTGGTGACATAAGCCATGGCTAGGCACTCGTAGTATTTGGTATTTATTATACGGATCTAACTGAGAGACTAGTCACGACTTAAGAGAAGTCCAGTCCGATTCAGAGGGCATTTTGAAATTATTAGTATGATTAAGGTAGGAGTGCTAATACACCTATGGCAAGAAAATGTTGCGGGAAATCGACAGTCGCGTCCGCTTCCTTACCAAGCGCCTCGAAGCACTCAAAGTCGTCAGTGAAAAACCCAGCGATCCCAACAAGGTGTATTTCGGCGCCTGGGTCACGGTCGAGGATGAGGACGGTAACGAGGCTCGCTATCGCATCGTCGGCCCCGACGAACTGGATTTGAAACAGAACCTGATCAGCATCGATTCGCCACTGGCGCGTGCGCTGATTGGCAAGGCCTTGGACGCCGAAGTCAGGGTACAGACACCGACAGGCGAGAAGCTGGTCTATGTCGTGGACATCGCTTATCCATAACCCGCTGATCAAACCCGCTCACCTCGAAACATCCCAGCAAACTTGATCCTTTGACAAGGTGGCAGCGCTGCGCAGAATGAATGGCGCGCGCTGTCTCGCGCCTTTCGCTCAGAACATTATTCAAGGATGAATAATCATGAAGGCTACCCACCATGGATTGGATTGCTGGATGTACAACACTCCGCAGTTATACAAACTGCGTATCGACGAACTGATTCTGCCCGGCACCCATGACTCCGGCGCAGACAAAAAAGCTCCCTCCCCTACGCTACCTCAGGAAAAGACCCAGGACGTACCGATCATCGAACAGATCCTGGCGGGTTTTCGCGTGCTCGACCTGCGCGTGGTGTTCTCCGCCAACGCTCCCGTCGGCAGTGACAAGCGCTTCCAACTGTTTCACCTCGCCTCCTCCGGACGCACGGTGGGCGGTGACGTTCTGGCGCCGTTGAATGATTTTTACGATGACCTCGACCACAAGGCCGCGAGGGCAAAGGAAATCGTCATCTTGAACTTCCATAAGTTCAAGCATTTCAACCGAGCCGCCCATCATGAGTTGCACAGCCTGATCGACTCGATAATCGGACAACGGCTGGTCCCCCGGAACTGGCGGCGTTCAACGCTGGAAGATATATGGACCCATCGTCCGGAGAGGACCGTTGTGATTTCCTACAATCACCGCGTCAGGGCGAAGTACTGGAAAGGCGTGGAGCACCAATGGAGCGGTAAGAACCTGAACACCACCGCTGCCTTGAAGACGTTCATGGATGAGCAATCGGCCAGGAAGAAACCCGACTTCGTATTGCGCTCGATACAGTGCGCCAAATACGTGTTGCCCTTTCACCTTCCCGACGACTTCAGTGAAAAGATAGATGAGTGGTTCGAGTCCAGGGACAACAGCAGCTATATCCAGCGTTTCCATATCATCAATACAGACTGGTCGACCCGCAGCCGAATTGTATTCAACTGCATGCACGCCAACGGACTCAGGGCGATGACCAAGGCAGACAGCCTCAACGCCGGGTGATCAGACCTTGGCGCGCCACCCGGGTCAACTGCCGGATCATTTCAGGCGCATCCGCCGCACTGGGTGATTGAATGACCGCCAGATCGAAGCTGTCGTTGGCAAAACGTGCCAGGGACTCGCCATCTTCGACAAACTGGATCAGGAACGCAGCGGGCCCGTGGCTGCGCCGCGGCCAGCCGTCGAGATAACGCAATAGCGTTGGCTGATGGGTACCACCCAAAAGGATTTTTGGATTGCGTTGCAGAAGGCTCGCCGTAATCGGCGCAAGACGTACAAGGGGACTGGGTGCGTTCATTGTGTCGTGTCTCTGCCTCAAAAAGTCTGCATGGCAGGTGAGAGGCAACACCGAACCAGCGCTTTAGCGGTATTTCGAAGCCTGTTCCAAGCTTCTGACGATGACTGGATGAGTCACCTGGCGCCCCGCAAGTAGCTGTTTAAATCGGCGCATGAGCAGCATCCTAGAGAAGCCGACGGGCCAGTGTCAAGAATCTGCAGCCACAAAAAAGGCCCGTACCAGACGGGCCTTCGGTGGTTCGACTCGGCGATCAGCCGGCGATGGCGCGATCGACCGACAGCTTGCCTGCACCCTCTATCAACACCGCAATGCTTGCGGCCAGCAACGCCAGGGCAAACTCATAACCGTTGTTGGCCATGAACAGGCCATTGCCAATGTGCACGGAAAAAATCGCCACCAGGGACAGGAAGGCCAACCCCAGCGCCGCTGGACGAACCAGCAAGCCAACGATCAAGGCCAGTCCGGCGAAAAACTCGGTGCCACCGGCCAATGTGGCCATCACGTAGCCGGGTGTCAGACCGATGCTTTCCATCCACTGCGCGGTTCCCGCCAGACCGTAGCCACCGAACAACCCAAAGAGCTTTTGCGAGCCGTGAGCCGCGAAAATGACACCGACTGCGATGCGCAGGACGGTCAGGCCGTAGCCGGCACGGGTAGACAGGATTTTGTTGACGAAAGAGCTCATGGGTTCGTTTCCTTGGGATGTATGGGTTGGTCGCTATATTAATCAATAAAGCTCATGTTAAAAACGCAATAAATCCGCCATACCAATCAATTTATTCGATCATTTGCGCAGTGCAACCTTTTGCTCTTTCGGCTCCAACGACTCCCGCTCCCGATCAAACGCCAGATAGTATTTATTCACACTATTAACGTAGCTGACGGCGCCCATTCCTACCTGCTCCATGGCAATGCGTTCGACCTGGAAGAACCACTGGTTGGGATTCAGCCCCCGTCGCCTAGCCTCGGCACGCATGCCCTGAACACGCTCGGGCCCCATGTTGTAGGCAGCCAGCACAAAAGCCATGCGTTCGCGCTCGTTGAGCTTGGGGCTGGAGAAAAACTTGCGGCGGATCATGGCCAGGTATTTGGCGCCGGCCTGGACATTGGCGTCCAGGTTCTGAATATTGCCGACCCCGACCCGCTGGGCCGCCGCCGGCGTGATCTGCATCAGCCCGGTGGGGCCGCTACCGCTGCGGGCGTTGGGTTGCAGGGCAGACTCCTTGAAGGCCAAGGCCGCCAGGTTGAGCCAGTCCATGTCCTGGGCCTCGGCATGCTTTTGCAGCACCGGGCGCAGTTTCTCCAGCCGCTGGCGGTCGGCCCGGGCCAGCGGATAATGAACCTGGTACAAACGGCGGTAGATGCGCAGGAAAGCTGCGTCCTCGTTGGACGGTGCCTTGTAGGTCGTCAGGAAACCGTTGATGCTGGCCCGCAGCATGGCGGCGTCGCGGCGAACGAACCAGTGCTCGTTATCCGGCTCGCTGATGAACAGCTGCCGATCGAAACGCAGCTTGGGCAGAATCTTGCCCCAGCGCTCGGCGATGGGTTGCTCGACAATGGTTAAATGAAAAATCCCGCCCTGGACCATTTCCAGCACATCTTCCACCGCCAGGGTGGGGTCGACCCATTCGATCTTCACCGGTGATAACTTGAGCAACGCCAGCTTCTGGTTGATCTGGCCGACCGCTTCCCCCGCCGCACTGCCGTTGGGCAAAGCCAGGGTCTTGCCGGACAGTTGCTCCACTCGCGTGTAGCGTTTTTCCCCCTTGATGCCCACCAGCATCAACGGCACGCCGCTGCGAATCGGATCGCTGGCACTGACCGCGTGACTGACCAGGGGCTCGAGCAACTCACCCGGCGCCACGAGGTCGCCCTCTCCGCGCTGCAGGGCGCCGAGCAACTGGTCCTTGGCCTTGGGGATGATCTTGAGGGTGATTTCCTGGCCATCCCGGGCATGGCCGTTGAGGTACTGTTCGAACGCCCGCAACCGATGGTATTCGACGCCGATGGGTTGCCCCTGCACTTCACCGGAACTGTTGCGGCTTTGGTTGACCAATACTTTCAGCACGCGACTGCTGCGGATCTGCGCCAAGTCACGTACCGTACCCGGCGCCACCGCCTGCACCGGCCCAGGCAGCCGCGCCTCGGCCGGCATCGGCAGCAGCAGCGAACAACACAGCAGTAGCAACACCTGGGGACGTGTCATCCACTCTCCGGAAGGAATACCGCGACCCGCCTTCTTGAAAAAATGAGGATTGGGTCGACAGGAACAGAGCACCTGGGGCGCTGAAAAGTGCGAAAGACTGGCACAGTAGTGGCGTTTATACCAACCCGACCTGTCTCGTGGCCTCAACAGACAGCCTCAACTCATTGTAGTTCTTGGCTTTTCTTATAAATCTACAGCTCTGGTATGCTTTCCGGCCTTTGGGCCGAGGTAGCACCATGCAACTCATCGATATCGGCGTCAACCTGACCAACCCCAGTTTCGCCGACAAACACCAGGCGGTGCTTGAGCGCGCCTATGAAGCAGGGGTCTGCCAACTGGTCCTGACCGGCACCAGCATCGAGGGTAGCGAGCAGGCTCTCGAACTGTGCCAACAGCTGGATGAGACCGGGGAGCGCCTGTTCTGCACCGCCGGCATCCACCCCCACAGCGCCAGCGACTGGACCGCCGACAGCGCCCGGCACCTCAAGGATCTGTTGAAACACAGCCACGTCCGTGCCGTGGGAGAATGCGGACTGGATTTCAACCGGGACTTCTCCCCTCGCCCACAACAGGAGAAAGTCCTAGAAGAACACCTCGCCCTGGCGGCGGAACTGCAACTTCCGGTCTTTCTTCACGAGCGCGATGCCGATCAACGCTTGCTGGAGATCCTGCGGGATTTCCGTGACCGGCTGCCGGCGGCGGTGGTGCATTGCTTTACCGGGGAGAAAAAGGCGCTGTTCAACTACCTCGACCTGGACCTGCACATCGGCATCACGGGCTGGATCTGCGATGAACGCCGGGGCACGCATTTGCATCCGCTGGTACGCGAGATCCCTCGTGGCAGGCTGATGCTCGAAAGCGATGCGCCCTACCTGCTGCCCCGTACCCTGCGACCCAAACCCAAGAACGGTCGCAACGAGCCGGCCTACCTGACCGAAGTTCTGCGGGAAATCGCCTTGCATCGGGACGAAACCCAAGAAGATCTGGCCGCCCACAGCACAGCGTGCGCGCGGGCGTTTTTCGGGTTGCCCACGATCTCCTGAGCCTTCGAAAAATCCCTCGTGGGAGCGAGCCTGCTCGCTCCCACAGGGAATCCGGGCCAGCCCATGGTTCCTAACATCAGGTCTGTTGACCCACATCAACACCCCGCTTCCCGGGATAGCGGCAGAATAATGGCACCTTGCCAAAACTGTTTCCGCTATCAGAGAAGACCTCCATGGGTGCCTGGCTTAGCAATATCTCGCTGAAATACAAATTCTGGGCGGTCAATGCGGTCGCCTTCGTGACCACCTTGCTGCTGGTGCTCTACGCGGTGCAGCTTGAACAACAGGCGCGTAATCATGCGGCTCGGGTGAATGCCCAGGCACAGGCGAGCCTGCTCGGTGCCTGGCCGACCGGGCAAGCGTTGCCCAAGGCCGATAACCTGCTGGCTTTCCAACAAGGCCAGGCGCCCACGTTCAACGATCAATCGTTGCCTTCACTGGCGCAGGCGCAAGGCTGGGTCGATCTTGATCCCAAGCCGCTCGTCGGCAATCAGCCGTTGCTGGGCGCTGAAGTCATCCAGCGCGGCGACGGCCAACAACTCGCCGTCCTGGCCCAGGGCGCAAGCCTGAGCCAGGTATTCGGCGAGCGTTTCGGCCAATACGCCGTGGCAGTGTTGGTGTTGATGCTGGCCATGCTGGGCGCGTCGCAATTGTTGATCCGTTTTCTGTTGAGCCAGCTCAACACGCTGAAAGACGTGATGCTGCATGTTGAGAAAACCGGCGATCTGTCCGCCCGCGTGCCCCTGGCCTGCGAGGATGAAGTGGGCCAGATGGCCGCTGCATTCAATGCCATGCAAGCCGGCTATCAACGGGTGGTCGATACCGTGGCCAGCACCGCCCGCCAACTGGACAGTGGCGCAGCACGATTGGCCTCGAGCATGAACGAGGTTCGCCACGGCATGCTTGGGCAGCAGAGCGAAACCGATCAGGCGGCGACGGCGATCAACGAGATGTCCGCCACGGTGTACCACATCGCCCAACATGCCGGCGCCACTCGCGACCTGTCGAAAGCCGCCGACACCCTGGCCGGCAATGGCCGCGAGGTGGTCAATCGTGTGGAGCAGTCAATCACCGGCCTCTCCTCCGGGGTGCAGCAGACCGCCGAAATGATCCAGCGCCTGGCCGAAGACAGCCAGAAGATCAACAGCGTGGTCAGTGTGATCCACAGCATCGCGGAGCAAACCAACCTGCTGGCCCTGAACGCCGCCATCGAAGCGGCGCGGGCCGGGGAAATGGGCCGGGGTTTCGCCGTGGTAGCCGACGAGGTGCGCAACCTCGCCAAACGGGTGCAAATCTCAACGGATGAAATCACCACCATGGTGTCGGCCTTGCAGGCGGGCACCCAGGACGCGGTGGACTTCATGCAAGAAAGCTCCTACAAGGCCGACGATTGCGTACAACAGGCCCGCGAGGCCGGCGAGGCACTGGCGCAGATCACCGGGGCGGTGGCCCAGATGCGTGAGAGCAATACCCAGATCGCCGTCGCGGCCGAGCAGCAAAGCCAGGTGGCCGAGGAAATGAACCGGGCAGTGGTGGGCATTCGCGACGTGACCGAAAACACCGTGCGCCAGACCGTGGACTCGGCCACGACCAGTCATGAACTGGCGACCCTGGCGGGTGAATTGAGCAAGGCGATCGGGCAGCTCAAGCTTTGATGACGCCGTCGCGGGCAAGCCTTGCTCCCACAGAGGAAATGTGGACCTGTGGAGAAGCAAGCCTTATCCCACAAAGGAAATGTGGAACTGTGGGGAGGCAGGCCTTATCCCACAAGGGAAATGTGGACCTGTGGAGAGGCAAGCCTTACCCCATAAAGGACACACATGAACCTGTGGGAGCAAGGCTTGCCCGCGATTGCTTCATCCGAAAACTGACTCGGACTCTATCGCTCCCATAGCCAACCGCGATTCGCCGCCCTGCCCCGCCATGCCTATTCTTGTATCAACAGATGTCAGGCATAAGGAGCAGCATCATGCACAAACGTCACCCTACCCTTGCAGGCGGGCAATGGCACGCCTTCAACCCGACTCATCTGGCGTTGCAGCTGATCGCCGTGCCCTTGCTTATCATCGCATCGCTGCTGATCGTCTCGGGCACGCTCAACCGGGACCTGGCGGACATCAGCCTTGGCATCATCGCGGTATTTGCCTCGCTGGGACTGCTGCGTCACCCTTACTGAGCGCCCCCGTACCTCAGCCGAAAATCGTCACCGTCTGCCGGCTCATGGCGATCAGGCGGCCATCGGCGCTCCAGAACTTCGCGGCGACGTGACCGTAACCGTCCTGGGCATACTCGATCTCGGCCAGGTACTTGCACCAGTCCAACGTCGTGAGCGCCAGCACCGGCTGGACGAATTCGATGGTCCAGGTCAGCGTGCTACCCGGCGCCATTTGTGTCAGATGAGGCAGCAGCGCGGGCGGCCAGGCATCCACCAGCGCGAGGATGTGGGCCTCGTTGAGCGGCTCTTCCTTTACATCCCCACGCAACCGTACCCAGCCACCCATGCTGCGGGATTTATTGCCGGTGAACGGCAGGCCACCGACACTCCAGCACATCGCCAGGTAACGCATGAACTCCGGCGTACCGCCCTTGATGTATGGCAGCTCCTGGCATTGCTCGACGCTTTTGAACGCCGGCGCGGGGTCGGCCTGCACCGCCACCACGGAGGAGCGCGATGCACCGAAGCTGCCTTGCACTACTGTCACCACCTGGCCGTTCTGCACCGCGCGCCCCTGCACCTGGCTGACCGCCTTGCCTTCACGCAGCACCTCGACTTCAAAACTGACGGGCACATCCGGTTCGACCGGGCCGACGAAGGTGATCGCCAGCGAACGCACCGGACGGTCCGCCGGCACCTGCGCACGCATCGCCTCATACTGCAGCGCCGCCACCAGCCCACCAAAAGTGGCGCGTCCCTGCCCCCATTCGGGTGCGATGGTCACGGCGTCTGGCTGACGGCGCACGGCATCGATCAAATCGGAAAAGCGCATGGCAACCTCGAAAGCATGGGAGAAAGATGAAGGAATCTTAACCAGCCGGGATAAACGACACAGCGCTCATTCCGGCCAAAGAGACTGACAGATAGGCCGCCACACTTTAATCAACGCACAGACCATTGTGGGAGCGAGCCTGCTCGCGATGGCGGAGGGTCAGTCACATGGGTGCAAGCTGACCCGACGCTATCGCGAGCAGGCTCGCTCCCACAGGGATGGAGTGTGGGGCTTCAGGATGTCTCGAAGCAGCTCGCGATCAGCTTATCAAGCACCTTGTCAGCCTTGGCTTCAGCCTGGGTCATGGTGGTGCGCCAGGCCGGCACACAGGGTTGCAGGTCCTGTTCCTGTTCGGCCCGGGCCAGCCATTGCCAGCAATCGTGCCAGTCGCCCAGGGCGCCTTGGGCGGACTTGAGTCGTGGCATGGCCGCTTCCGGCAGGCGGTCGAGTTCCGGGTAGGCTTCGATCGCATAGCGCACGCGCTTGATCAGCAGCCGCAACCGGTGGCGGTCATGAGCCGGGTCACGCAACGCCTCACCGAGTTTTTTCCATTGTTTGTCCAGACGCTTTTCAATGCGTTTGCGCAAGCCCTTGAGCAGGCCCTGACGCTGGGCAGCGCGAATGAAGCGCGGAAATGCATCGAGGATCATCAACAGTTGCGTCAACTCCCCGCTCGCGGCCACAACCGGATAGGCCTCGGTCATCTGCAACCGGCGCCGTTGCGCCGCGTCGGTCCTGCCGTGCTGCTCGAGGTAGGCCGCCAGCACCTCCCGGTCACGCAACGGCGTGGTCAGGCTGCCGACCGCCGAAGCGGCTGTTTCCAGTTGCTCGACACCCGGCAAGCCGCGCAACGGGCGAAGCAGGCTGCGCAAACGGCGAACCGTGGTCCGCAGGTCATGCAGCGCTTCGCTGTCGGTATGGGCATTCAAGCGGGCCTGGCAGGCCAGCAGGCGGATTTCCAGCCCGAGGATCCGGGCCACCAGCCGATCAATCATGGGGGGTACTCCATACGCAGTTGCAAGCCTCAAGCTTCAAGCTGCAAGTAGAGGCGTGTCGCGTGCTTCTCTTGCAGCTTGTCGCTTACAACTTGCCGCTGCTTTTATCGTCCCGCACGGGACTCGCGGATGTAGAAGCGTGCCTTCTCGGCTTTCCTGGAGCAGCCTTCGAACGCTTCGAACTGCTGTTGGGTCTTGGCACCGGTCAGCAGCGACAGGGCCTTGGAGTAACTGACAGTACCGGCAAAGCCTTCGGCCTTGGCGAGGTCCAGTTCATGCCAGGCGGCGTCGAGCTGGGTACCGCAGCTGTCACGATAAGCTGTTTTGCCTGCGCAACCGGCCAGGGCCAGAACCATCAGGGATGCTACTAGGGGCAGGCAGTTCCGGGCTTTCATCATTACACCTCAGTCAGGTCAAACAGTCGTGCTGGTAAGACGGTCGCAACGGCGAAAAGTGCCTTGGCCCGACCGCCTTAATTCAAGTGTGGGCGAGCATACAAAAATGTCACTCCAGCGTGTCAAAAAACGACGCGTGTGCCACAACGATTGAGCCGGGGCCTCGATCAGTGCATTGTTGAAGTCTGTTCGACAAGAGGCCGGGTCATGACAAAACGTGTCGCATTGGTATTGGGCTCGGGCGGCGCCCGGGGCTACGCCCATATCGGGGTGATCGAGGAAATCGAACGACGTGGCTACGATATTGCCTGCATCGCCGGTTGCTCGATGGGCGCCGTGGTGGGCGGGATCTACGCTGCCGGCAAGCTCAGGGATTACCGCAACTGGATCGAAAGCCTGGATTACCTGGATGTCCTGCGGCTGGTGGATGTCAGTTTTCGCCTCGGTGCGATCCGCGGTGAAAAAGTCTTCGGGCAGATCCGCAAGATCGTCGGCGAACTCAATATCGAAGACCTGCGCATCCCCTACACCGCCGTGGCCACGGACCTGACCAACCAACAGGAAATCTGGTTCCAGGAAGGTTGCCTGCATCAGGCGATGCGCGCCTCCGCGGCCATTCCCAGCCTGTTCACACCCGTGATGCAAGGCAACCGCATGCTGGTGGATGGCGGCCTGCTCAATCCGCTGCCGATCGTGCCTGTGGTGTCCAGCCACTGCGACCTGATCATCGCAGTCAATCTCAATGCCACCAACCAGCGACAGTACAGACTGCCGGTGATCCCACGTCCGGCCGCGTTCAGGAGCCGATTCGACAATCTCATCAGTTCCCTGGGGTCGAAACTGCCATTTCGGCGCAAGCAGGCCGAGCAGTTGTTACTGCTGGAGCAGGAAGCGCTGAAAGCCGAGGCCGCCGACATCAACCCCTGGCTCGAATCCGTCGAACCCGAAGGCCAACAGCCGGCCGCGGCACCCGAGGCTGAAGGCGCACCGAAATCCGCCACCGGCTCGTTCATCATCGATAACGTCGGTCCGGCCTCGTTGCTGGATTTGATCAACCAGAGTTTCGAGGTGATGCAGACCTCGCTGGCCCAATACAAGATCGCCGGGTATCCCCCGGATGTACTGATCAACGTGCCGAAACGGGTGTGCCGGTTCTTCGAGTTCTACAAGGCGCCGGAATTGATCGCCCTGGGGCGGGAGATTGCCAGTGACACCCTGGATCGGTATGAAAGTGAACAGAGCTGAAGCAACACCTTGATCCTGTGGCGAGGGGATTTATCCCCGTTGGGGTGCGAAGCGCCCCCAAACCCGTCGACTCGATAAAGCTGGCAAACCGAGTTGCCTGATTTTAGGGCTGCTTCGCACCCCAGCGGGGATAAATCCCCTCGCCACAACAGTGCTTGGCTGAAGACCGAGGGGTTAAAACCCACCCTCTCCCAACAACCGATACCCCACCCCCGCCTCGGTCACAATGAACCGGGGACGCGTCGGGTCGTCGGCCAGCTTTTGACGCAGGTGGCCGACCACGATGCGCAGGTAGTGACTGTCCTCGGTGTGGGTCGGGCCCCAGATGTCCTTGAGCAACTGTTGTTGGGTGATGACCCGTCCGGGGTGCCGCGCCAGTTGCGCCAGCACGGCGTATTCCTTGCGGGTCAGGGCCACTTCGGCGCCGTCCAGCAGCACCCGGCGATACGCCAGGTCCACCGTCAGCGGACCGAACGTCAGCGCCGCTTCCCGGGCCTCGCCTGCCGGCGCCTGGCGCAAGAGGGCACGGACGCGGGCCAGGAACTCCTGGATGCCGAACGGCTTGGTCACGTAATCGTTGGCACCGTTATCCAGCGCCTCGACTTTCTGTGCTTCGCTGGCCCGCACCGAAAGCACCAGCACCGGCACCGTCGACCATTGGCGAAACTCGCACAGCACCTGCTGGCCATCCATGTCCGGCAGGCCCAGGTCGAGCACCAGCAGATCAGGCTTGTTCAAGGCTGCCTGAGCCAGGCCTTCGGCCCCCGTACCGGCCTCCAGCACCTTGTAGCCCTGGGAGGTCAGGCTGATGCGCAGGAATTTGCGGATCTGCGGTTCATCATCGATGACCAGGAGGGTCGCGGTTTGGCTCATGGGTTTCGTTCGCTACAAATCAATGGCAGAGAATAACGTAGCCCGGCTCAGGCTTCATCGTCCATGCCCGGTTGTGCCTGCAATGGCAGGTGCAGGGTGATGCAGGTGCCGCGCCCGTCGAGGCCATCGCCCACGCTGATCCGCCCGCCATGGGCGCCCACCATGCCCTGACAGATCGCCAGCCCCAGTCCCGTGCCCTGCCCGCCCCGATCGCCACGGGCAGCGGTATAGAACATGTCGAAGATTTTCTCCCGCTCTTGCTCAGGAATCCCCGGCCCTTCATCGGCCACGGCAAACAACACTTCACTGTCCGTCGTGCCTGCGCTCAGTTGCAGGCGCCCATGAGCCGGCGAAAAACGCGCGGCATTCTCCAGCACATTCACCAGAGCCTGTTCGATCAGCGCCGCGTGGACATGCAGCAATGGCAATGGGTCGGGCACCTCGACGCTGACCATCAGCGGCGCCAGCACCGCCCGCAGGCGATTCAATGCGCTGCCGATGATATCCGCCGGCGCCACCCAGTCCCGCGCCAGTTTCAGGGCGCCGTGGCCGAGACGAGTCATGTCCAGCAGGTTCTGGATGTAGCGGTCCAGACGCTCGGCTTCATCGCGAGTGCCTTCGAGCAACTCGCGACGATCCGCCAGCGGGATCGCCTCCCCCAGCGCCAACAGGCTGTCGATGCTGCCGCGCATGGCGGTCAGCGGCGTGCGCAGATCGTGGGACACCGAGGCCAACAAGGCGCTGCGCAGTTGCTCGGTCTCACCGTGCAAGCGCGCCGCCTCGAGATCCTGAGCCAATTGCGCCCGGGCCAGCGCCTGGGCCAGCGGCTGGCTGAGGGCCGCCAACCAGCGCCGACGTTGACCACTCAAGGGACTGTCGTTTTTTGAACGCACGCCCAGCAACGCCAGCGGTCCACCTTCCACCGACAACGGCCACCACCACCAGCGTCCGGACGGCAGTGTCCCGGTCCCTGCGCCGGCCGGCTGATCGTGCTGCCAGGCCCAGTCGGCCGCCGCGCGTTCGGCCTCGACGAACGTCAGCGACTCGGCGGTCTCGACCTTCCAGCCACCCTGGCCATCTCGGTTGAGCAGGCACAGCTGCAAGTCGTGCCAGCCATTGAAGTGCTGCGCGGCGGCGCTGATCACCGCCTGGCGGTCGGTGGCAGCCGTGAGCTTGCGCGACAGATCGAGCAATTCGCCGGTTTCCTGCTGGGTGTCGCGTAACGCCTGCAACTGCCGACGCTGGCGGGCAGCGAGGTTGCCGGTCAGGGCTGCCATCAGCAGGAAGAACACCAGCGTCAGCACGTCTTCGTCGCGCTGGATGGTGAGGGAAAAATTCGGCGGGATGAACAGAAAGTCGTAGGCCAGGAACGACAGCGCCGCGCAAGCCAAGGCCGGGCCGAGGCTGCTGCGCACCGCCACCAGCAAGACCGCCATCAGAAACACCAGGGAGATATTGGGCAATTCCAGCAGCCCCGAAATACCCCAGGCCAATGCACTGGCCGCCACGGTCGCCAGCAACGCCAACACGTAGTCGAAGCCAGTCTGGACGCGGCTCGAATAAACGCGGGCGGGACGCAATTGTTCATCGCTGTCCAGTACGTTGATCTCCAGCCCCCGAGCATCGCGCAACAAGCGTGAGGCCAGGCCGCCGCCGAACCATCGTCTGCGCAAACGCGGTCGGGACTGCCCCACCAGGAGCAGAGTGGCCCGACGTTCGATGGCATGCTGGACCAGGGTCCTGGCCACTTCACCGGCCCGCAACAACACCACCTCACCGCCAAGACGTTCCGCCAGTTGCTGGGCGTTTTGCAGGCGCTGGCGCGAGATCTCGTCCCGGGCGCCACCGTTGTCCACATGTACCAGGCTCCACGGCAGGTGCCGACGCTGGGCGACGCGGCTGGCATGGCGCACCAGGCGCTCGGCTTGAGCGTCGCCGTCCACCCCCACCAATAACCGCCCCCGCACCACCGGGGCGGCCTGCCCCAGTTGCCGATAGCCCAGCGCCAGATCGTTGTCCACTTGCGCGGCGGCGGTCTGCATCGCCAGCTCACGCAGGGCCGTCAGGTTGGTCTGGGTGAAGAAAGCATCGATTGCCGCGCGGGCCTGCTCCGGCACATAGACCTTGCCGTCGCGCAGGCGCTCCAGCAGTTCACGGGGCGGCAGGTCGATCAGCAGCAGTTCATCGGCCTCCTGCAGGACCCAGTCCGGCAGCGTTTCGCGAACCTGCACCCCGGTGATGCCGCGCACCTGGTCATTGAGACTTTCCAGGTGCTGCACATTGACGGTGGTGTAGACGTCGATGCCGGCCGCAAGCAGCTCTTGAATGTCTTGCCAGCGCTTGGCGTGGCGGCTGCCGGGGGCATTGCTGTGGGCCAGCTCGTCCACCAGCACCAGGCTTGGCCGGGCGGCGAGCAGACCGTCGAGATCCATTTCTTCGAGCGTCACACCACGGTATTGGGAGCGCACCAAAGGCTGTTGCACCAAGCCGCCGAGCAGCGCTTCGGTTTCGGCTCGACCGTGTGTCTCCACTACGCCGACGATGACTTTCACGTTCTGCCGCAACTGGGTGTGGGCCGCTTGCAGCATGGCGTAGGTCTTTCCGACACCCGGTGCCGCGCCAAGAAAGACCTTGAGCCGACCGCGGCCAGCGCGAGGCAGATTGGCTAACAGGGCGTCGGCGCGGCCGGAGTCGCTCATGGTGTGGTTCTCTTGCTTTCGGGTACTGAGGGCACGCCCATTCTCACAGGCTCCATGGAGTCCTTGTGGGAGCGAGCCGGCTCGCGATGACGATGTATCAGCTTGCAGCTGTGTGACTGATACACCGCTATCGCGAGCAGGCTCGCTCCCTCAAAGGGGGTTACAGCTTTTCCAGCGCCAGGTTCAACGCCAGCACATTCACCACCGGCGGCCCCACCAGAGGCTGCTCGATGTGAGTGTCGAGCAGATGCTGCAAGGTCGGGACCGACAGGTTACGCGCCGCGGCGACTCGCGCCAGTTGATAGGCAATCGCTGTCGGTGGCAAGTGTGGATCCAGTCCGCTGCCGGAAGTGGTCAACATTGCCAGCGGCACCGGTCCCTGACCCGGCACCAGAAGCCTGTGGGCATCATCGATGATCCGCGTGGCCAGGGCCGGATTGCTCGGGGAGAGATTGCTCGCGCCACTGGCAACCGTGGCGAAGGCACCGGCCGAGGGACGTGGATGAAACCAGGCATCCCCCTGGAAATCCTGGGCGATCAACAGGGAGCCACGGACCTTGCCGTCGGCGCCCTCGACAAGGCTGCCGTTGGCCTGGAAGGGAAAGGCGACTTGCGCCACGCCCGTGACCAGCAGCGGGTAGGCGACCCCGGTGATCAACGTCATCAGGAGCAGCAGGCTCAAGGCCGGGCGAACTAATCTGAACATTCCAAAATCCTCAGTTGAAAACACATCTGTAGCGAGGGCGCAGGCGATAACGACGTCAAACCAGCCCCAACGCCGTCAGCAACATATCGATCGCCTTGATGCCCACGAACGGCACCACGATCCCGCCCAAGCCATAGATCAACAGATTGCGCCGTAGCAATGCCGCCGCGCTCGCCGCCTGCACCCGCACGCCGCGCAGGGCCAAGGGGATCAGTACGACGATGATCAGCGCGTTGAACACAATGGCCGAGAGAATGGCGCTCTGCGGACTGCTCAGGTGCATCACGTTCAACACACCGAGCTGTGGATAAATCGAGGCGAACAACGCCGGCAGGATCGCGAAGTACTTGGCGACGTCGTTGGCGATGGAAAAGGTGGTCAGTGCCCCACGGGTCACCAACAGTTCCTTGCCGATCTGCACCACGTCCAGCAACTTGGTCGGGTCGCTGTCGAGGTCGACCATGTTGGCCGCCTCCCGCGCCGCTTGCGTGCCATCGTTCATCGCCATGCCCACATCGGCCTGGGCCAGGGCCGGGGCGTCGTTGGCGCCGTCGCCGCACATGGCGACCAGCCGACCATCATTCTGCTCATGGCGGATACGCGCCAGCTTCTTCTCCGGCGTGGCCTCGGCCAGCACGTCGTCGACGCCCGCTTCGGCGGCAATAGCGGCGGCGGTCAGCGGGTTGTCACCAGTGACCATCACGGTACGGATGCCCAGCTTGCGCAACTCGGCGAAACGCTCGCGGATACCCGGTTTGACCACATCCTTGAGATGGATCGCGCCCAGCAGCTTGCCATCCACACACACCAATAAGGGCGTGCCGCCGCTCTGGGCAATCTTGTCGACCTCTCGGGCAAGCATCGCTGGCAACTGGTTGCGCGACAGGCCGATAAAACCCAGCAGCGAATCCACCGCTCCCTTTCGGTATATCCGCTCCTGATGATCGACACCGGACAAACGGGTTTCCGCGCTGAACGGTACCGCCGTCAGCGATTCCAAGACAGGCTCGGGTTGTGGATGCAAATCTCGCAGGTATTCCACGATGGACTTGCCTTCCGCCGTGTCGTCCGCCAACGAAGCCAACAGCGCGCCTTCGGCCAGCGCCTTGATGCTCACACCAGGAGCGGCATGAACCGCTGCACAACGACGATTGCCGAACGTGATGGTGCCGGTCTTGTCCAGCATCAGCACGTGCACATCCCCCGCCGCTTCCACCGCGCGACCGGATTTGGCGATCACGTTCAGGCGCACCAGCCGATCCATCCCGGCGATGCCGATGGCCGACAGCAACCCGCCGATGGTGGTGGGAATCAACGTGACCAACAGCGCCACCAGGAACACCAGCGGCAGGCTGCCGTTGGCGAAGTGGGCGAACGGTTGCAGCGTCACCACTACCAACAGGAAGATCAGGGTCAGGCCGATCAACAGGATGTCCAGCGCCACCTCGTTCGGCGTCTTCTGCCGCTTGGCGCCTTCGACGAGGGCGATCATGCGGTCCAGGGTCGACTCACCGGGGTTGCTGGTAATACGCACCAACAACCAGTCGGAAACCAGACGCGTGTTGCCGGTGACCGCCGAACGATCACCGCCGGATTCACGAATGACCGGCGCAGACTCACCGGTGATCGCCGCCTCGTTGACCGCGGCAATACCCTCGATCACCTCGCCGTCGCCCGGAATCATCTCCCCTGCTTCGACGCGCACCACATCGCCTTTGCGCAAACGGGTGGCGGGGACGACTTCAAAACCATTGGCGGTCCGGCGACGTGCACTCAGACCTTCACTGCCAGCCTTGAGGCTGTCGGCCCGGGCCTTGCCGCGCCCTTCGGCCAGGGCTTCGGCGAAGTTGGCGAACAGCACGGTGAACCAAAGCCAGAGCGCGATCTGCGCGGCAACGAACGTCGGCACGGCACTGTCGGGAATGAAGCACAGCACAGTGGTGAGTACTGCCGTCAGCTCCACCACCAGCATCACCGGTGCACGGTGCAACTGGCGCGGATCGAGTTTGACGAAAGCTTGTACCAACGCCGGCCGCCACAGGGCGGAGATGGAGGTTTTCGTTGCTTGCGGTGCTTGGGTGGTAACCGCTTGCGGTGCGGGCATATTCATCATCGGATCCTCAGAAGCCCATGCTCAGGTGTTCGGCAATCGGGCCCAGGGCCAGGGTCGGCAGGAAGGTCAGGCCGCCCACCAGCAAAATGGTCACGGTCAGCAAGGTCACGAACAACGGGCCGTGGGTGGGGAAACTGTTCTGGCCGATCGGGGCGGTTTTCTTCAGTGCCAGACTGCCGGCCAACGCCAGCACCGGCAGGATGTAGCCAAAGCGGCCGATCAACATGCCCAAGCCCAGCATCAGGTTATGGAACGGCGTGTTCGCACCAAATCCGCCGAACGCCGAACCGTTGTTGGCCCCCGCCGACGTATAGGCATACAGCAACTGGCTGAAACCATGGGCGCCTGGGTTGCTCACCGCAGCGGCAGGCCCGGGCAGGCTTGCGGCGACGGCGCCCAGCACCAGTACGCTCACAGGCATGACCAGCAGGGTTACCACCAGCAGTTGCACTTCCCGGGCACCCAGTTTCTTGCCCAGGTATTCCGGGGTGCGGCCAATCATCAAGCCGGCCAGGAACACCGCGATCAGCACGTTCAGCAACATCCCGTAGAGCCCGGCCCCGACGCCACCGAAAATCACTTCGCCGACCATCATGTTCACCAGCGCGACCATGCCGCTGAGGGGGTTGAGGCTGTCGTGCATGGCGTTGACCGAGCCGTTGGACGCCGCCGTGGTGGTCACCGACCACAACACCGTGGCGGTGGTGCCGAAACGCGCCTCCTTGCCTTCCAGCGGTGCGGTCTGCTCCACAGCCACATTGGCCAATGCCGGATTGGGTTGGTACTCGGCCCACAACGAAGTCGCGCCGCCGATCAAGAAAAGCGCGAGCATGCAGGCAATGATCGCCCGACTCTGACGCAGATCCTTGACGTAGTGGCCGAACGTGAACACCAGCGCGGCGGGAATCAGGATGATCGAAGCGAGCTCGAACAGGTTGCTCCAGGCCGTCGGGTTCTCGAACGGATGCGCCGAGTTGACGCCGAAGAAACCGCCGCCATTGGTGCCCAGTTGCTTGATCGCAATCTGGCTCGCAGCCGGGCCCAGCGGGATCACCTGGTCAGCCCCTTGCATCGTCACCCCGTGCACATAGTGCGCGAACGTCTGCGGCACGCCCTGCCACACCAGGAACAGCGCCAGCAACAGGCACAGCGGCAACAACCCGTAGAGGGTGGCCCGGGTCATGTCGACCCAGAAATTGCCAAGGGTCCTGGCCGATTTACGCCCGATCCCGCGACACAGCGCCACCAGCACAGCCAGGCCGGTGGCAGCGCTGACAAAATTCTGCACAGTGAGACCTATCATCTGGCTCAGGTAGCTCAGGGATGCTTCACCGCTGTAGGACTGCCAGTTGGTGTTGGTCATGAAACTCACGGCCGTATTGAAGGCCTGAGTCCATTCCATGCCGGGCACTTGCTCGGTGTTGAGCGGCAAGTGCCCCTGCAACAGCAGCATCGCGAACAGCAACACGAAACCCGTCAGGTTGAAGGCGAGCAACGCCAGGGTGTATTGCTGCCAGCTCTGCTCCACCTGCGGATCCACTCCCGACAGCCGATAACAGCCTCGCTCCAGCGGCCCGAGGACCGGCGAAAGCCAGGTGCGCTGCCCCTCCATGACCTTGTAATAGAACCGCCCGAGCAATGGGGCCGGAATCAGCACCAGCGCGAAGAAGGCGAGGATCAGCCCATAGTCATAACCGTGCATAACCGCTCCTAGTTCCGGTCCGCGCGCAACAGCGCAACCAGCAGATAGATAAACAGCGCCACTGCCAGCAGCAATGACACCCCGTCCAGGACACTCATGGGGTTTCTCCGTGGTGCGGCGTCGGGCCGCGTGTGGAGTGATTGTCGGCAGGGAGGCTGTAAAGGAACGAGACCGAGGGTGGGGTCGAGGGATAAAGAATTCGTAAAGAATGAGCGATGACCTGACGATCGCGTTATGAGATGCATCCGCTAGAACAGGGGTAGTATTGAACCACTGCGAGCAACCTTCGCTCATAAGTGGTAGGTGTGGCGGATTGGGTGAACGACGCCCACTGGCCCGCCCTCAAGGAGAGTCCTATGCCCTGGTATGCCTGGCTGATTTTGATCGTTGCAATCGGCTCGATCGTCGGAGGCCTGATGATGCTGCGCGACACCGCGAACAAGGTCGAACTGACTGATGAGCAACGTAAGCGCGTGGCCGAGAGGAATGCGGAGATGGATGCGAAGGAGGCCAAGGATCGTTGATGGCTTGAGCTGTCACCGCTTTTTTGTGGCGAGGGGATTAGCGAAACGTCGCGCCGCCCCTCGCCACAAAGGAAGTGTTATTTCTCCCAATCCGCCTTGGCAATCTGCAAGCCATGCAGCCCCTTGTAGGCCGCTCGCTCGGGCTGGCTCCAGCCATCCAGCAATGAATCCTCCAACCGATAGATCTCCACGCCCAGCGGACGACAGACGCTGAGAGGATCCTGTGCATCCGGCCCCCACATCGCCAACGACAAGTCACCACCAGGGCAAGTGGATAAGGCACAGAGCAGGTCGATCTCGGCAAAAAACTCCAGATAATCGCCCTTCTGCGCCGGACAGGCCTTCATGAAGTACATGTCGTCATGGTTGAGCCCGGTGCACTGGAAAATATTCAGCACATCGTGCACGTCGAACTCCGTAAGACCGTGAGGCAATACCGCACGGGTCAGGTTCGAATGGCAGTGATGATGGAAATCCTCACCGGTCAGCATCCTGTTCACGTAGGGGTCACAACGGGTCCCCAGCAAATCGTGTAGCCGCCCGCCATGCTCGTCGATGCCGTAGCCGGCCAGGCTGTCATCGGTGATGGTCACCAGGGGTCTCAAGAAAGGCAGGTTCGACCAGAGCCGGTCATGAGTGCTGACATGAGCGCCTTGCAGTTGCCGAGTGCGCGCCGCCCACAAGCGCTCCCGCGGATCGTGAGCGTTCCAGACGTTGAAATCGCCCACCTGCGGACCTACCGGAGTGGTGACGCGGAACACGTGCCCGGCCGGCACATGCCAGGCACGGCCGGTGCGGATCGGCACTTCGAATTGCTCGATCAGCGTGCGCTTGTCCTGTTGGGTGCGGATCCGGTCGTAGAAGGGCTTGTCCACCTGCAAGGCTGAGCCTTTGCTGACTTGGTAGGCGGCTGGGTAGTCTTTATACATAGCGCAGGTCCTTGATCAGGTGTGATGGGTGGGAGTCAGCAGTTGCACTGCCCAGGATGGCCTGAAGCTCCAGGGCGCGACGGGCCCTGAACAAATCTCGTCGGTCTCTTTTCCCGTCAGCGATTCCCGGGATGATTGTAATCAAGACCAGTGCCCGTCAGAGCTTGCCGAAATTGACACAGCAATAACCTTTGTCATCTTTTTCCTGCGCCTCCCTGAAAGGATACGGTACCCATTCGCACCGGGTGATCAACCCTGGACTGTTTAGTCCTTTTAGAAACGGCAATAACTTGCCGTTACTCAAGTCGCCGCCATAGCCAATTTCGGACACATAAAGCACGTGGATCGGTTGCTTATCGCGCAGATAGGCAAAATACGTCATGTGATCAACGACAACATTCTCTGCTGACTGCGCAGGTATATTGCATGATGCGCCCAACTTTGTAATTGATTCCAAATGAGGCTGTATACCAAACACCGGAATCGACAACGGCTGCCCAGGCAAGCTTGACTGGGTAAAAGCTGCATTGCCAACGAGTCCTGGCGTAACGAGCACCGACAATGTTACCAGCGACGCCGTCGCCAGGAGCAATAGAAGTGAATAAGCTGTCAGTACAGATACGTTGCTCAGCGTCGCTACGCGCCGGGTATGCATCAATAAGGCCGCGATGATAATGGAGACCGGCACGAATTGAACGCCAGCATAGAAATTCTGGATATTGTAAAAAAATGCGTTGCTCACATTTGCCCCGACCAACAATAGCGCCAACACCACCGGGACAGTGATTCGTCGACGGAATACTTGCAACAAAAACACCAGAACACTTAGAACGTGAGTCACGACTATAAATGCATACAGGACATATTCAATGGCAAAATTAAGGTATGGCAGTGCTCCAAAACCATCCCTAATCGGAGGCAGCCAACCGGATTGGTAAGTTGCATTAAAGGTCAAATGCGGCAACATCCGCTCAGGAAAGCTTATTAAATTGTTATAGGCAGCACTGAGGAACTCAAAGGGCGCGCTGAACAACATGCCCGGCAATAGGGTGTTAGCCGCTAACATCTGTTTTACATAGGGAGCATCCTGACAGCCCCCCAGTGCACCGAAATACAGGACAACCTGAACGCATAGGGCAAAGACGAATAGCAGCAGGCCATAACGAATCACCTTATGGTAGGTAGCCGTCGCCGACCAGACGGCCGCCAGCGCAAACGGCATGTAAAACAAGCTTTTGGGATGAGCATAGAAGAAGAAAGACAGCAAAAAGGCTAACCCTATCGCCATCGCCACTTGGGCACGTGGAGACTTTCCTTTCTTTAAGAACAGTGCAGACAAACAGAGCACCAGAATCGCCAGCACCAGAAGGTGCTCCGGACGCGACATAACCCACAAGAAAGGCAAGACACCCAGTGATGCCACTGCGACTAATCCAGCAAAACGTTGGACCGCTGCTCCCAAGTCGTGCGCCTGGCGCAAACACCAATAAGCCAGCAAACCGAACCATATCAACGCTAAAAAAATACCGCTTATCCGCAGGCCAAGCGGCCCGAGGTGGGCATATACAGCCGACAGAAACATCGCCACCGGATAAAATATCCAAGCTACCGCTCGCCCGGTGGTGGCCGTACATTGTGGAAACAAGGTAACCGAATTACCTTCCTCAAGAAAAAAACGCGCAATTCGGAACTTTGTCACCACCTCATCGGAATATATCGGGAGAAATATCCCACTCAATAATACTGCAAAAAACAATACCAGATAAAGAATCTGGATTTTTCTTATTAACACTTCTCTCATTCATGACATCCGGTCGAATCAAGATGGTCTTTCCATCTTCGTCAATAGAGGTTTACTCGTCGGCGCCTATGATAGCCGAATCCCGAGACCGAACCTATCATGTGTCCGTCGAGCCACACTATTTGCCGTGACATTCACTCGAGGTAACGCTTCGGACACCAACTGGCCCCTGCTCCAACTGAAGAAGCATCGCCTCCCCGTGACGTGACACCATCTCTTCCATGGCTTAAAATCCTTCCTTTTTTTCCGAAGATCCACTGAGGCTCCATCAATGACTGCCTGAAGTCGAGCGACGCCAGTGGCAGGTAAGCCTGACGCCGATCCAATCGGCTGCAACATGGCGTGCACAGCCAAGCGAAAAGCAGCGAATCTACAAGCCCGTAACATCCATGCAGGACGCATCGGCAGCCTGTGTCATCGTTCAATCCAATGGTCAGGATGAAGCTCAAGGTGATCGATAGAACCGTTTCAGTCAGCTTGGTTGTACCCGTTTATAAGAGCATGAGTACGCTCCCGGAGTTTTACGCACGTGCCCAAGCAGCCCTGGAGCAGACTTGCGATGACTGGGAGATTATTCTGGTGGACGATGCGAGTCCGGATCAGACTTGGTTTGCGGCACTCGCGCTCCACGAACAGGATCCGCGGGTCAAAGTCATTCGCTTCGCAAGGAACAAAGGGCAGCAACACGCCACCCTGTGTGGCATCAGCTACGCGTGCAAACGCTATGTCGTGACGATTGATGATGACCTGCAGTGTTTTCCTGAAGACCTGTCGCTCTTCATCGACCAGCTCCAGGCCGGCAAGCATGTCGTAATCGGCAAGATACCGATGGCCGAAAAACAACACAGTGCCTGGCGTAATCTGGCCTCCTGGCTTAACCAGAAACTAGTCAGCAAGGTGTTGGGCAAACCGACCGATTTCGGTCTTTCGAGCTACAGGGCGATGAGCCAGCAAGTGGCGAAACAGTTAGCCAGGTATCAAGGATCACATCCCCATATCGCCGCAATGCTGTTCAATTCGGTGCCCCTCAGCATGATGGCTAATGTGACCATCCGTCATGCACCGCGCGCGGACGGCGGTCCAAGCACCTACACTTTAGGCAAGATGTTCAAAACGCTGTCGTTCCTCATCATCAACTATTCGCTGCTGCCATTGCGCTATGTGGTGATTTGGGGATTCATGGTCAGTGCGTCGAGCATTTTCTTCGCCATATTCGTGCTGCTACGCACCTTATTGACCGATCATGTCGTACCCGGCTGGGCATCACTTGCTATCCTTGTGTCCTTTCTCACCGGTAACATACTCTTGGCTTTGGGCGTACAGGGTGAGTACCTCGGGAGGCTGGTAGAAAACGCAACTCACCTTAGCCAGTTCCCCATTATCGAAGAGCATGTAGATTAATAATGACCTCCGCCTATCGAGTCACGGATTACTTTCCAACCGAAGATACTTTAAATAGCGGTTTCTTTACGCACCTCGACGAAATTGAAGCACAGGCACCAGGCGCATTAGTGTACTGTCAGAACATTCATTACCTGCATAAAGCGCTGGCCGCCGTTAACGTGGCCTGTATTCTATGCCCTGAAAATCTTAAAGATGAAGTAAGGGATACAGAAAAAACCATTGTATTCTGCATCGACCCTCGCACCACCTTTTTTCGTCTCTACAACAGCTTCAACCAAGATGCTGGATACGCAACTCCGCCTCCCCCCATCATCGGAGACAACTGCAAGCTACACCCCAGCGCCGTTATCTCGCCATTGGCCAGACTGGGCAACAACGTCGAAGTTTCAGCGAATGTTGTCATTGAAGGTCCTGTCGAGATCGGAGACAACGTTTTCATCGGTTCGAATGCCGTAGTGGGCGCTGAGGGCCTCATCACCCTGCGCGACGGCGACGGCACACTGATGATGGTCAAGCATCAGGGTGGAGTACGCATCGGATCGGGCTGTCAAGTACTCGCTGGCGCGGTGATTGCACGTTCCTTATTCCAGCAACCGACCACCATCCACGATAATTGCCAGATTGGCATCATGAGCAATATTGGTCACGGCGCGGTGATTGGCAAAAATTGCGTGGTATCTGGCAATACCGTAGTCGCCGGGCGCTCTCGCTTGGGAGCAGGCGTATGGGTCGGTGCGTCCTGCTCCATCGCCCAGGGTCTGGTGATCGGGGATGCGGTACAAATAAAGATGGGCTCGGTAGTCATCAGCGACATCGCACCACATAGCGTTGTGTCCGGAAACTTCGCGATCAATCATAGAGCGAACATGACGGCCCATCTGGGGAAATTGAAGTGATGCATTCCATTGAACTTTCATTGGGTTTCAAGGGCAAACGGACTTATGTACATGGCTCCGACATGCTCAACGCCACAATGCAATCCATCATGGATCACACGCCGCACGCACGAATCGAAAAGCTCGACTTCAAAATAGGTACGATGACCAGTCATTTGCTCAATTGTTGTTGGTGGCCAAGATCCACTCCCCAGGCACCAGCGGGCAAAGATATCGCCAACTTCACCTTTTACCTCGATGGCGTTGAACATGAAGGTAGATTGACTCAGGCCGAAGGACTTGCCGAAGATCGACGCGCCTATGACGAGTCACTGATCGAAAGCAACTGCCGTTACTCCGATGCCAGGCATTCGATTAGCCTGACGAACATGCCAGCAGACTTTTCCTCGATAGAAGTGCTGATATACCTGAACAAGGCGTTACATCTCAAAGAACTGTGCCTACCCACCGGTTGCCAGTGGGTTTTCTGTCGCTGGGAAAGCCCCAAATGGCCGTTGAGTCATGACTTGAGCGGGGTGGAGCTGACGATCGAACAAACCCTGGGCACCCGATTGAGCCGTACTTGCATCGAACTCGGTGCGGAACAGATCGGAACCATTTACTTCAGCGCCCTCAAGGTCGATTGAAGGCTGCCGGGGATAAGGTCGCGAGCTGCATGCAGGACAGCCCCGGGACTGCTTGGATTGTGGCAAAATCCTCAGCCTTGAGCTTCGTGCCCGCCGCGAACTCGCCTTTAGCCGTTGCGTCATCATCCCGGCCTAAATCCTGACCGGATGACACCAGAAACCAGCACAAGGAAACACCACCGTGCCAACAACAAAAGAAACGATCATCGAACTCATTAGCAATGCCAATGTTGGAGCTGACGCCTCGTCATTACGTGACAACCTGAGATTGGTCGACCAGGGAATTGACTCCATGGACATTTTCGCCATCATGCTTGCGATCCAGGATCATTACCAGATCCAGATACCCGACAGCGACATTGAAAACCTTAAAACATTAAATGACCTGATCAGCTATATAGACTCAAAACAATCATAAGCGGCAGGATCAACGCTCAAGGTGAAATATCGTGCAAACAACTACTTGGCATGTTCACCGACTGTACAGGCACTTCCTCTGCGTTTAGCGAAGTGATCGCTTCTTCAACCATTGAGCAGCCCGCATGCCTGCAACGCTCTTAAAGCTGATTTTTGCCATTTTAATTTGTGTCTTCTTGGCAAAAACACTGGATATCCAGCTAGCATCATTAGTTGATGATGTTAAAGCATGGCATTATCTTGCGTTGGCTGCGGGCATCCCCCTGACGCTAAGCTCGTTTTTTTCCATCAGTCGCTGGCAAGTATTTTTACGACTTAACTCAATTGACGAAGCGTTACCCAGCTTATGGAAGATGAGCTTGATCTCTCAGTTTCAAGGGTTGGTCTTCCCATCGTCACAGGGCGGAGACGCTTTTCGTATGTTCCATATCGAACGGCGTCATCCGGATAAGCGGGGCACGGCTGGCAGCACCGTCATCATTGAAAGGATGATAGGCCTATTGGTGCTATGCGCTCTTACCCTTTGCGCCCTGCCTTTCCTACCGAGCTCAGAAAACTATACTTCTCTCATCATTACCGTTTTCGTTATCAGTTGCATCGCTATAAGCACACAAATTCTATTCAGCAGTAGAAAAATACACGCCTTCTATAGCCATCTCGTTTTTCAGAACTCGCTACTGTCCCGTCTATTAGGATATATAGAAAAATTTCACGCCGGCATGGTTAGCTTTCCTTATCAACGAGCACTTAGAAATTCTTTACCCTATATCCTATGCTACCAAGTATCTTTGATAACGGTAGTATATCTGGTGTTTCGAGCGTACGGTTACAACATCCCCTTCGTTCAACACTTCGCGTTATATCCTGTCATTGCTATCCTGACCATGATTCCATTGACCATTGGCGGGCTCGGCGTGCGGGAAGGTTTTTTTGTATATTTTTATGGTTTGCTAGACGTACCGGCCAACATAGCCGTAAGCGCTTCCCTTGCAAACTACGCGCTGATGGTACTAATCCCCGCCGCTTGCGGAGGAGTTATTTATTTGTGGGATACCATTCGGGACAATCGTCTGAAGCGCACCAATTAACAGAGAGCTTGGTCAATGAACTCAGATCGCAACCCGTTTCCCAAGTCCGCCTTCGAAGTACTTGCCCTGGCTGAGGCACGCCATTGGTGGTTTCGGGCCCGTAACCGCGTAATTATGTGGATATTGAAATCTCGTATCGGCAACATTCACAATTTTCTGGAGATTGGTTGCGGCACTGGCTTTGTGCTCGAAGGCATTCACCAGGCGTACCCCGAGGCAACCCTTCATGGAACTGAGTTTTACGAAGAAGGCTTGGCGCATGCACGTCGACGGTTGCCCAAGGCAAACTTTGAAAAGCTCGACGCTCGCACCATGACCGATGTAGAAGGATTCGACGTGATTGGCGCTTTTGATGTCATCGAGCATATAGAAGAAGACGAGCAGGTCCTGACGAATCTTTCACGCGCACTGCATAAAAATGGGCATTTATTGCTGACTGTTCCCCAGCACAAATGGCTTTGGTCTGCGGCTGATGAACGTGCCTGTCATGTACGCCGCTATACTCGTCGCGAACTGATCGCCAAAGTGAAAGGCGCGGGTTTTGAAATTCGATATGCTACATCTTTTGTTAGTTTTCTTGTTCCCCTGATGTGGTTGGCCAGGCAGCGTACTGGACAAAAGGATGCAGAAGTGAACAGCGAGTTCAATATTTCCGAGCGAACTAATCGGATCTTGGAGCTCGTCATGAAGGTAGAGCTTGTTTTTTTAAAGGCAGGTATCACGTTCCCCTTCGGGGGCTCGCTCCTGTTGTTAGCTAGGAAACAATAATCCGGAGACATGCAGTGAGCGACTTTAAAATCCCCTTTAATCGCCCTTACATGACGGGTAAAGAGCTTTACTATATCGCCGAAGCAAAATTCCTCAATAAACTCTCTGGTGACGGCCCCTTCACCCGGCGTTGCCATCAGTGGCTGGAACAATATAGCCACAGCGAAAAAGTATTATTGACACACTCATGCACTGCAGCCTTGGAAATGTCCGCGCTACTGCTGGATATTCAGCCTGGGGACGAAGTCATCATGCCGTCTTACACATTCGTTTCCACCGCTAATGCATTTGTGTTGCGCGGTGGGATACCCGTGTTTGTAGATATCAGAGAAGACACTTTAAATTTGGACGAAAGGTTGATTGAAGCCGCGATCACACCTCGCACCAAGGCAATCGTTGCGGTTCACTACGCAGGAGTCGCGTGTGAAATGGACACGATAATGGAGATCGCCCGTCGGCATGGTCTTCATGTGGTCGAAGATGCCGCGCAGGGAGTCATGTCCTCATATAAGGGAAGGGCCCTAGGCAGCATCGGGGACTTAGGGGCTTACAGCTTCCATGAAACCAAGAACGTGATTTCCGGTGAAGGAGGAGCGCTATTGGTTAATGATCCGTCCATGTCGTTACGCGCGGAGATCATCCGAGAGAAAGGTACGGACCGAAGTCGCTTTTTCAGGGGTGAGGTTGACAAGTACACCTGGCAAGAGGTTGGTTCCTCGTATCTACCAGGTGAGTTGACCGCTGCTTTTCTTTGGGCACAGCTGGAAGAAGCACAGTCGATTACACAAAACCGCCTGGATAGCTGGAACTACTATCACCAAGCATTCGAAGGACTCGAATCGTTAGGCGCGTTACGTCGCCCGATCATTCCGACAAATTGCACACACAATGCGCACATGTATTATGTTTTGCTTGCTCCCGGCATCGACCGTCAACGCACGATTGATAAACTCAAGCACGACAATATTTACTCGGTGTTCCACTACGTGCCGTTGCACTCCTCACCGGCAGGGGTGCGTTACGGACGCAGCCATGGCGTGATGACAAATACAGACAACCTATCGGAACGCTTGATCCGCCTACCGCTGTGGATGGGGCTGACCAAGGAGCAGTTGGCGGGCATCGTCGACTCACTAGAACGCGCGATTTCTTGAAGAGCGCCACGCGCCGTGTGGCTTCTCTGCAATCGCAAAGGTACGAAGACAGAAATCGGCATGCGGGTCCGCATCTAACGATTCGATAGATTGAGGTCAGGAGAAACGCAATGACCTCATCCTGTTGAACGCTGAGTCATGACAGCCTGGCCCTGGAAAGAAATGGGGAGTACAACAGCCGAGGTCACGGCGTAGCTGTGAAAGTGGGGTTCATGGAGCGCTTACCAAGATTGCGCCTACGTTGGGCCGACATGCAAAAAAGCCGGTCGTCAAGACCGGCTTTTTTCGCTAGGGCGACTGTATCTCAATTCACCTCCAGCTTGTCGCGATTCCTGTCTACAATAGACTTGCCAATCCCTTTAACCTCAAGCAACTCTTCTACCGATGAAAACGGTCCATTACTTTCGCGATAAGCAACAATCGCGTCAGCCTTCGCCTTGCCAACCCCCGCAAGCTCTCGTTGCAGGGTCGCGGCGTCAGCACTGTTAAGATCGATTCTCCCGGGAACAGACGCTGCCGCTTGTGTGACCAGCGGCGACGACACAGCTTCCGAATTGGCGGCCGGTGCGGCGACAACAGCTATTGAAGCGCTGGTCAGAAGGGCAAAAACCAAGGAGGAGAAATAGCTTGTACGCATTAATGAAGCTCCATGACATCGTTAAGAAAGTAGCAGCTCTCCGAAGCTGCTTCCTAAACCTAGGCGAGAATGGGGCACTGTCAAAAATTCGTACGTTACAATCTGTGTAACAATCAGGGTTCGACGCGGCGCTGTTGATAAATCCAGTCCACGATTTCACCTTCAGGAGCATAGCCACTGACTGTATCTCGCAGGAGTTGCCGGACTCGAGCGTAATCGTATTGATCGATAGCCGTCAGCAATTCGTCCAGCTTTACCTTGAGCACATCCCATGAAAGGTAGCTTTCCGTGGCCCTCATGATCATTGGGTGTTGTGTCGCCTCGACGTTATCCCCAATCAACAACTCCTCATATAGCTTCTCACCTGGGCGAAGCCCCGTGAACTGGATAGCGATATCTCCATGAGGATTTTTTTCAGATCGCACACTTAGCCCCGACAGATGAATCATCTTTTCCGCCAGTTCCACTATTTTCACCGGCTCGCCCATATCGAGAACAAAAACATCTCCTCCCTGCCCCATTGACCCAGCCTGGATGACAAGTTGAGAAGCCTCAGGAATCGTCATGAAATAGCGAGTGATTTTAGGGTGAGTGACCGTCAGGGGACCGCCAGATTTGATCTGCTTATGAAAAAGAGGAATAACCGAGCCGGACGACCCCAATACGTTGCCGAACCTGACCATAGTGAAGCGGGTTTTGTTGACTCTGGAGACGCAAGTTCTATCGCCAAACAACACTGGCGCCTTTTCGCAACTAAGTGCTTGCAGAGTCAACTCGGCGAGCCGTTTGGTACTGCCCATTACATTCGTAGGGCGCACAGCCTTATCAGTGGATATCAGGACAAAATTCTCGACCCCTGCCTGCAGCGCGGCTTGAGCCGTATATAACGTTCCAATGACGTTATTCAACACCCCTTCCGCGATATTATGCTCGACCATAGGGACGTGCTTATAGGCGGCTGCGTGGTAAACCGTATTCACCTTCCACGTTTTCATCACATCCAGCAGTTTTTCCTGATTTCGCACAGATCCGAGGATAGGAAATAGGCGAACATTCAGCGACTCACGCTCGACACGCTGCTCTAACTCCGAAAGAATACTGTAAAGATTAAATTCGCTATGCTCAAAAAGAATAAGCGTCTTCGGGTTCAATAGTAATATCTGCCGGCATAGCTCGGAACCGATCGAGCCGCCGGCACCAGTAACTAATACCGACTGATCTGTGATGCAGCGCTGCAATAAACTCTTTAACGCCGGCACCGCATCTCGACCCAGCAGGTCTGCTATATCAACTTCCTGAATATCATCAACTTTAACACGACCGCTGGCGAGGTCCATGAAGCCAGGAACACTACGGACATGAAGGGGAAACCCTTCCAAAAAACCAAGTATCTCCCGCCGACGCCCCCGTGTGGCGGAGGGTATCGCGAGCAATATTTCTTGCGCGCCTGTCTCTTCAATCATCTGTTCTATGTGTTTGGGCTTGTAAACTTGCAGTCCGGAAATAACTCGATCAGCAATACTGCTATCATCATCAATGAAAGCGACAGGACGCATGACACGCCCCATTCGTAATGCTGCAACTAACTGATTTCCTGCAGCTCCCGCACCGAAGATTGCAACTCTTGGCAGTCCGTCATCCCGGTTAGCGAACGGCACATGTTGCGCGGCGGCGAACCAATCCCCCAGAAAATATTGACGCATGGCCAGCCGCAATCCGCCAATCATTATTAAACTCAGCCACCAATAATTAAAAATTATGGACCGCGGCACGATATTCTGATGATTGCTATACCAATATAGGACCAAACCCAGAACCAATGATGAAAGGGTCACGGCTTTAATAATGGCGACAAGCGCGTCATTACCAAAATAGCGCATTACCGCACGATACATGCCAAAGCGTATAAACAGAGGGATGGCAACTATCGGAGCACTCAGGAACAACCAAGTATGGGCGACAAGCGGATTGACCATATCATCAAGGCCAAGGCGAACCAAAAAGGAAAGCCACAATGCGACCCATACCAGAACGACGTCAGTGGACACTTGAATAAGCCGTTTATGACGACGTGGCAGGCCCAGCAAAAATGTGCGTAACTTATCCATAAACCTGTCGAACACCTCGAAAACGCCCCTATTGATTATCTGTCACGAGCATACTTTTCCTAGCGTACCCGTCACGCCATGAATCCTGATTAGCACAGTAAAACGAAAACACAACACGCTTCGTAAACTCTGCGCCAGTCAATGTATTTACTCACCATCGATAATGAATGATCCGATGGGACAGATCCCATCTCAGCAACCTCGGCAAATCGCCAGCATCTCGAACCAGTAGGCCTCCGAGGCGAATACGGCGATTCAGATCAAGCTTCGGCTGGATCCTCAGCACTTACAAGCTTGTTGCAGCACTATCCGCATCACTTCGCATGTTTTTTGGATCTCCATATCAGTAAGCGTTGGATGCACCAGGAACATCAGGCTAGTCTCGCCCAGTTCCTTGGCCACAGGCAGCCGTACCTCAGGCCGCCACCCCGTGTCGTCAAAAGCTTTCTCTAGATAGACTTCAGAGCAAGAGCCTGAAAAGCATGGCACTCCCAGAGCATTGATTTCGGCAATGATACGGTCACGATTCCAATCGGACTTCAACTGCTGCGGCTCTACAAAGACATAGCATTTATATGCAGCATGGACATGATCCTCAGGAACATCGGGCACCCGTAAACCTTTCAACTCCCGGGCATGCGACCAGATACGTTCAGCATTACGGATCCGGCTGTCGTGCCATTCCTGCATGCGACGAAGCTGTATTCGCCCCACGACGGCCTGCAATTCCAGCATACGCCAATTCGTACCAAAGCTTTCATGTAACCAGCGGAATCCTGGTTGATGCTCACGTTCGTAGATCGCATTCCAACTCTTGCCATGGTCCTTGTATGACCACATTTTCAACCAAAGGTCTCGATCATTCGTCGTGACCATCCCACCTTCACCGCCGGTGGTCATGATCTTGTCCTGGCAGAATGACCAAGCTCCTATATGACCAATGGAACCAACAGCCCGCCCCTTATACCTAGCACCGTGTGCTTGAGCGCAGTCTTCGATTACCTTGAGACCATGAAGGGAGGCGAGTTCCATGATCGGATCCATATCACAAGGCCACCCAGCAAGATGAACACAGATTATTCCCCGGGTCCGAGGCGTCAACACCGACTGGATAGTCTCTGCCGTTATGTTCTGGGTATCCCGATCCACCTCGGCGAAAATGGGAACCGCCCCGGCATTGACGATGCTGGAAACTGAAGCAAGAAAGGTTCGAGGGGTGACGATGACCTCGTCTCCAGGGCCAATATCAAGAGCCTTCAAAGCGAGATCAAGCGCAACGGTGCCGTTCGTCAGGGCGACAGCGTGCGCTGTGCCAGCCCAAGCGGCGAACTCCTTCTCAAACTCGCGACACTCTTGTCCAGTCCAGTAGTTGACCTTATTGGACAACACTACATCACGAACGGCATTGGCCTCTTCCTCTGTGAACGAAGGCCAAGGAGAAAATGGAGTATTCAACACGTTTTTTACCTGTCATCCAGAATTAATAAAGAATCGTCGAAAACTCAAACGGCCAGTCCGTCTTGCGGATTCATTGGTAAAGCTCAGGGGCTGACAATCTCACGAGCGGGTGTCCCTACCACTGTCATGTTATCAGATATATCACACACCACCGTGGAGCCTGCTCCCACCGTTACGTTAACGCCGATGCTGAGCACCTGCCTGACACTCGCTCCGATACCAATCCAGCTTCCATCACCGACGCTTACGGCCCCCGCCAGTCGAGCGCCTGGACTGACATGCACACATAAACCAAGAACGCAGTCGTGATCGACACTACAGCCGGTGTTCAGGATCGCTCCTCCACCAACAGAGGCGTAGGCATTGACTACCGCAGACGCGAATACGACGCTTCCAGGACCGATGTCAGCGTATCGACTTACAGTGGACGAAGGATGCACCAGTACTGGCAGTCTCGCACCAGAAGCTTTTAGCTCGTCAATTTTATTCCGCCGAATTCGGTTGTTGCCAATAGCCACCAGTACACCGTCGAACTCCTCCACGCGAGCAACTAGATCTTCGGTGTTACCAACTACCGGCCATACCCCGATGGAACTGACGCTTGGCCACGCATCGTCAAAGAACTCGATAGCTTGCCATCCGCAGCACTCTGCTGTGTCGGCGACAACCTTCCCATGGCCACTCGCCCCAAGAATCGCCAACCTCTTCATTTCTTTGAACCCGTGAACCTGGGCATTGTAACTTCGCCCTCGGCACTGATTCCGTCGCGGATCAGTACCTTTTTTAGCGTGAGGAAGATAATTTTAAGATCAAGCCACAATGACTGATTTTCTACATACCAAACATCAAGCTGAAATTTTTCGTCCCAAGACAAAGCATTGCGACCGTTTATTTGAGCCCAACCGGTCACGCCTGGACGTACATCGTGCCTACGGACTTGCATCTCATCGTACAGAGGCAGATATTCCATCAGCAGCGGACGTGGCCCAACCAGGCTCATATCTCCCTTGATCACATTCCAGAGCTCAGGCAACTCATCCAGACTACTCGACCGAAGAAATCTGCCAAAGTCCGTCATACGTTCAGAGTCAGGTAGCGGGTGACCTTTAGCATCCATGGCATCTCGCATAGTACGAAATTTCACCATCTCAAAAGGTATACCTCCAAGACCGGGCCTCACTTGACGGAACAGAATCGGTGATCCTAATCGCTTGTGAATCAAGTACGCGACGATCGCTATCACGGGAGACAGGACAATCAATCCGGCCAAGGAGGCCACAATATCGAAGACACGTTTTAACATCGGAGCTCCATGGAAAAACAGCTTACTATTCAGATTCTATTTCGATAATCGCCTGAAGTGTGCCGCAAAACGTTCAACACCTACCTGCAAGGACAGTTCCTTACGATAAAACGTCTGTCCATTTTCAGCCATCAGAGCACGCCCCTCCTCGGAAACTTCCATCAACCCAATGATAGCCTCAGCAAGCGCCCGGGGATTGTCTGACTCACTGACAACACCACAACCAGCATCGCGTATGAGGTCAGCCGCATCACCTTCCACAGCCATCAATATTGGCTTCCCAGCCGCCATATATGCCTGGGTTTTGGAAGGAATGGTGATCCTGAACAACGGATCTTTCTTCAAATGCACAAGCAATGCATCAGCGCCGGCTAAATAAGCACCTACTTCAGACATAGGAACGGCTGGCAGAAAAAAAATATCCTGTAGCTTTTCCCTTTCGACAAGTGCCTCCAACCTCGAGGCCTCTACTCCGCCACCGAGAAAAACAAACGCCACTTGTTTGTTTTTTTCCCGCAGCAACTGAGCAGCTTCAATAACTGTATCCAGCGACTGTGCCTTGCCCATATTTCCAGCAAATAATATTCGAAACTTAGTGGTCTCTGGAAATTGATCAGGAAGGCTTACCGAACTAGAACTAACCAAGTCCTCTGCACACCAGTTGTATATCACATCGATTTTTTGCTTGGGCACCCCCCGCTCAATTAACAAACGTTTGAACCCTGGCGACAACACCACGATCTGATCCACATGTCGATAAACCCAGCTGCACACGCTTGAGACAATTTTCAAGAGCTTTTCGCTGGAGAACATCCCCGTAGCTTTGAGCGTGTCTGGCCACATATCCTGAATGTCGTATACCACCGGTACTCGTCGAAAAAAACGAATGAGTGCCGCTGCAATTCCGACCGTCAACGGAGGATGGTAAGCGTAAATGACATCAGGCTTCTTTGCGCGAAGAAGCCCATAGAACAGGGCGCTGGCTGCAAAACTAACATAGTTCAGCACCCGCCCAATACCACTCTGCCCATGGCTCGGATAGAGCGGCACACGCGTTATAAGGATACCGTCAATCACTTCTCGTTGAAGTGCTTTAATTTTATAGCCAGGATACAACTTACCACCTGGATAATTGGGAAACCCCGTGACGACTTCAACTTCAAAGCCCTGCGCAACCAACTCACGAGCAAAAACCAGTCCTTTGAAAGTCGGCTCAGGATCAAACCACTGCGTGAGCAGCAACACACGAATAGCCATGCGTATTAATACCTTCTCCAGACGGTCCGCATCACATAGTCGCGGTAGCTATGTATGATACGCACTACTTTCTCTGCTACATTTGGCATACTATAGTCTGAAACAAGCCGCATGCTGCGCTCCGCACCGCGACTTTGTTCTTCCAGTACGTGTAAGCCCTGCATCACACGCTCGATCTCCAGGCCTACCATCATTACAGCAGCTTCCTCCATCCCCTCAGGACGCTCATGCGCCTCCCGAATATTCAACGCCGGGAAGTTAAGAATAGAGGACTCTTCGTTGATGGTGCCACTGTCGGACAGAACCGCCTTGGACTCCAACTGCAACTTGTTATAATCCTTGAAACCGAGAGGCTTGAGTAGCTGGACATTTGAATGAAACTTCACGCCGAGCTCATCAACTCGTTTTTTTGTACGCGGATGCGTGGAGACGATAACCGGATATCCATAATGCTCAGCGACGCCATTAAGAGTCTCGACCAGCTTGCCGAAATTTTTATCCGAATCAATATTTTCCTCGCGATGTGCACTGACTACGAAAAACTTGCCCTTTTCCAAGCCAAGGCGAGAAAGAACATCTGACTCTTCAATACCCTCACGATAATAATTTAACACCTCAAACATAGGACTACCGGTTTTTATAACCATATCAGGCGAGAGCCCCTCCCGAAGGAGATAATCACGTGCAATCGTACTGTAAGTCAGATTAATATCGGCAGTATGGTCGACAATTCGACGGTTGATTTCTTCAGGTACACGCATGTCAAAGCAACGGTTACCGGCTTCCATATGAAACGTCGGAATTTTCCGTCGCTTTGCCGGAATCACGGCCATACAACTATTTGTATCACCCAGTACCAACAGAGCTTCAGGCAACACTTCAGACAGAAGTCGGTCGACGCCAATGATTACATTACCTATTGTTTCGGCCCCGCTTGCACCCGCCGCGTTCAAAAAGTGATCAGGCTTTCGGATACCTAGATCCTGGAAAAAAATCTCGTTCAATTCGTAATCATAATTCTGCCCAGTGTGAACAAGAATATGATCACAATACTGATCCAAGGCGGCCATCACACGCGACAAACGAATGATCTCTGGACGGGTCCCTACGACAGTTACAACCTTTAATTTTTTCATTTCAGAAACCACGCTGAATAATAATTAAACAACCATGAATCCATCGAGACCACAACAAATCAACGAATCCAAGCTGAAACTCTTATAATTAAAAGCCTTATTGAATAGACGTAGCTACTGGACGAGTGTAGGTATCCGGGAGCTCGCGATCAAAAATCTCATTGGCCCAAAGCATGACTATCATCTCCTCCCCCCCCACATTCGTGATGTCGTGAGTCCACCCCGGAACAGTTTCCACTATTTCCGGCTTTTCACCCGATGTGAATAACTCGTAAAATTCACCGGAAACAATATGGCGAAATCTAAAACATGCCGTACCTTTAATCACCAGAAATTTTTCAGTTTTCGAATGATGGTAATGCCCACCGCGAGTGATTCCAGGATGAGCTGTAAAATATGAGAACTGACCGCTATCAGCCGTTTTTAGCATCTCAACAAATACACCCCGAGAATCTCCATACTTGGGAACTTCATAAGTAAAGCGATCCGGGGGAAGATAACTGACGTAGGTAGAGTAAAGAGCCCTTATCAACCCTTTCCCCACTGGCTCAGTAATTAACGTATCTCGGCTATCACGAAATGCCTCCAGCTGCTTTGCCAGTGCCCCTACACTAATAGTGTACGTAGGCTCTACGGTAGCAAAGCGCCCAGATGAAAGCAGCCCATCCATCGCGGCAATGAAGTGCCTGACAACATCATCTATATAGACAAGATCAATTTTCGCCTGAGCATCGTGAATCTGTATTGGCAAGCCCTGAACAGTATTATGACAAAACGTAGCAACAGCAGAGTTATAGTTAGGACGTGCCCACTTACCAAAAACATTTGGCAGTCTGAATACGTAGACCTTTATACCGTAATTATCGGCCAGTTCGGTCAACGCCGCTTCAGCTCCGCGTTTACTATTACCGTAAGCATTGTCCAGCTCGGCCTGACTAGAAGAGGTATAAAGGACAGGAATCGAGCGACCGCTCAGCGCTACAGCATCACAAATTGCGCGAGTCAAGTCGGTGTTACCAGCCTTGAACTCTTCGGGATTCTGCGGACGATTAACACCCGCCAAATGGAATACAAAATCCACTTGCGTGAGCAAGCTAGGTAATTGAGCAACGTCATCCTCTCGAGTAAATCGCAGGATTTCTACGTCGCTGCGCTCACCTAGGTGCGCTATGAGATTCTTACCGATAAATCCGTTGGAGCCGGTAATTAGCACCTTCATTTCCTACTCCTCAGGTGTTGCTTGTTCGCCGCGTTGAATTGCGCGCATGAAATTAAGCTTAAGCAATAGCTCTTTCATACCCTCCACATCCAACTGAGTAGTGTTATGGGAGTTGTAATCTTCCGAGTGAGATATTTTTTCTTCACCTTCCTCTACGAATTTTGAGTAGTTCAAATCACGCAGATCAGGCGGTACTCGGAAATAATCACCGCGGTCTTCGGCACAAGCCATCTCCTCCCGACTCAGCAATGCTTCGTAAAGCTTCTCACCATGCCGAGTACCAATGACCTGGATCGGATGCTCTGGAACTTTAAGCATCTGCGTTAACGCCCTGGCAAGCGTTTCTACCGTCGCTGCTGGTGCTTTCTGTACGAACAGATCGCCATTGTTACCATGCTGAAAAGCATACAACACCAAGTCCACCGCATCGGCCAACGTCATCATGAAGCGGGTCATGCTCGGATCAGTTAGGGTCAAAGGCTTCCCATCACGAATCTGCTGAATGAACAAAGGTATCACCGAGCCGCGTGACGCCATTACATTGCCGTAGCGCGTACCACAGATCACGGTCTTCTCATCGTCAGCACTGCGCGACTTGGCAACCATCACCTTTTCCATCATGGCCTTTGAAATACCCATCGCATTGATCGGGTAAACAGCCTTGTCGGTGCTCAAGCAAACTATGCGCTTGACATCGTTCTGAATCGCAGCCTCCAAAACGTTTTCAGTACCCAAGACGTTTGTCTTCACCGCTTCCATTGGATGAAATTCACACGAGGGCACTTGTTTTAAAGCGGCAGCATGAAAGACATAGTCTACTCCACGAGTTGCGCTCAAGACACTTTGATAATCACGCACATCGCCAATATAAAATTTCAGCTTTGGATTTGCGTAGATCTTACGCATATCATCCTGCTTCTTTTCATCTCGACTAAAGATACGAATCTCAGCGATATCAGTATTCAAAAACCGTTTAAGTACCGCATTACCAAAAGAACCAGTCCCGCCGGTGATCAACAATTTCTTACCGTTAAAAATGGTCATTTTTTTCCTCCATAAAACTTATAATTTTTCGTCCGACGGCAGAGCTGGACTTATTCCTCAGAAGCCAGACTCTACCATATTCCGCCTTTTTGAACAAAACCTGTCGATTAGCCGCGCAAAAATCTGTCAACGCCGCGCAGATCCCTTCAGACGTGGAGTCCTCAATAACATTTAAGAACTCAAAATACTCTTTGGGTATTCCGTCAAGTCGCGTGGTGAGAACAGGTATCCCGCTGGCCATGTACTCCAGCAGCTTGGAAGGGAATGAGTACCGTGTGTAACGTTCTTGCGGATTCCTGGTTAAAATCAAACACGCCGCCCTAGCCTGTATACTCTCAACCTCTTTTGCACTCAAGAAGCCTAAATATTTAATTGACGAATGACACTTAGACACTTCTGAAAGATATGATTCCAGTTCACCGCGACCACACAGCCAAAGCTCGTAGCCAGTATTCGCCTTAATAAAGCCTTCGACCAACTCTACAATTCCATAGGCTTTACTGAGGCCTCCGGCATAGAAAATGATGCCGCTCTCTTCTTCCTTGGGTACATTGTGAGATGCTTCGCTTGCTGAGTTGACGATACCTTCAAGAACCATGAACGGTTTTTTCGACCACCTAGAACTATCAGCAACCATATACTCACTAGCAACAAAAACTCCCGCGGATCGAGAAATCAGATTATCGATCAACCAACTATCTATCTTTTTTAAGACCCTCGTAACAAGGAGCCTGCCTACTCCCATATCCATATAAATGGGAAGGTCAGGTATATAAACAAAATAATTAACGCCCAGGAATTTACGGAATACATACGCAGCGACCAGGTTTGGCGTATGAGCAGCGTAAACGCAAACCATATCTGTTTTGGATTTTCGCAGACGAAAGAGTCCATAGAGAGTCCCGAGCAGGCGACTGAACATTTTTAGCATCGGCAGATTGAGAAGAGGGACAATACGGCAACTGCCTTCGCTACTGACCTTCTGCATACCAGGAAAAAATATCCTTTTATTTCGTGGATATGTAGAGACCGCAATGCTCGCAACGGTATTTACGAAAGCACCACCCAAGCGCATAGCGTCGAGGAATCTACCCTCAAGCTTATATGCAGCTACTTGAGGAAAGGAATCACCTTTTGAGTACTTCTCAAAATACTCGTCCCCAACATAGAACCCCAACAAGACAATATTTTTTCTCATCCCGACCTTCTTGAAACTAACCAGAGCGACCAAAGCCATCTGCCTGCGCACCCATGCAACACGAACCAACCAAATAAATACGTACGCATAACATGCAGCAACAAGGCGAATATCCAGCCACCGAAACCCTACCGAACCAACGTGATAACGTATACCGATTATAGGGTAGCCTTCATGAACTCACCCCACCTAACGCCCTTCCAGAAGGAAATAAGCGAAACAATCGAAAAGCCTACTATCCAATAGATGGACACTTTCCACCAAAGACTATCCCCCCATTCAAGTTGCAAACTTAAATGCAAAGCATAACCCACAGAAAAAGCCAAAGATGACACTATCATAGGAAATGTAAAAGCTTTGTACACATTGAGCCGTTTATACATACTGGCAACGACGAAGCCAAAATAAATAAATTGAGCCAGGAGCACACCCAAGGATATGCCATAAAGCCCCCATAACATTCCACCAACCCAAGCCAATCCAATGGACATAATCGCGGCCCCCAGTGAAAGATATGCAAGCAATTTCATCCGTCTATGCACCTCAAGCCGCTTTTGAAAATAAACAGCCGTACTATTCAAGAAAACTCCCAAAAAGGCATAGAAAATAATTATTATAGAAGTTCCAATTTTTTTGCCCGTCATTCGCTCAAAAAACTCAAAACCGACAAAGTACAGAACGCACCACAAAAGAGAAAATGCCACAATCAGCAAGCTGGAAGAACTCTCTATAATTTCTATAGCAAATTTGCCCTCCCGAAACTTGTTAATTACAAATGGGTGAACCATCATCAACAGAGGCATGCTTAGAAGCCCTGCACCACCAACAAAAAGATCTTTTAAAGATAAATATGAGTCCCCATATTCAACTCCATAATGTCCTATTGCAAAGCGATCAGCCCCCGCCATCACCAACATGCCTAGAATCCATGGCGAAAGCGCGGCACCATATTGATAGACAAGCTTGAAATCATGCTTAAATAGCTCAACACTTGAGAACGGATTGGAAACCTTATAAAAACGCAATACACAGAAAAGCATATATAGAACTGAAACAGTATAGCCGGCCACCGATGCGAGCAGGGCGTACCTGAAATCAATATCTACATACCTAAAAAAAAGCATTACCAATCCAATCTGGGTAAGGGTCTGTAGAAGAACGGCGACAAGTTGCTGCTTTACCAAGAAGCCCGCTTGACACGTCGACGAAAGGAAAAAGAATAAAATCTGACTAAAACACAACAACCAGACATAGACAAAAAAACCTTCCCCAACGACAAAAAATACAGATACGATTGCTGCCAGGGAAGATGCGATCGGAGCAATAAACAAAATCATGCATATGCAATTCGAAGTAAATGAGCCTCGTTCCTTCACCCCAGAATAATAATAAATGAATGAATTCCCTACCCAACCAGCGCATAATTGAGCAGCAATCAAAGAACAAAATACACTTACCGAATAACTTATGTACTGCCCTTCAGGAAATGATCTATACAGGAAGAAAACTAAAAAAACACCTGATACAGCTGGCACCATCTTTACCGGAACATAGAGCAATAGCTTTTGAAGAAAAACACTCATAACTCTCTGATCCACCCAAGGTTTTTCTCATACAAGAATAGATAAAACAATGTTAAGCCACAGAGGCAGCTTCATTTAGAAATATTTCAGAAAGGATCGCATGTTTACAATTTATGGGCAAGATGGCACCGTGCTACTGCTCATGAGCAAAAAATGAGATAAATCGACGGAACAGACGATCACCGAAGCAGACGCCTCAAACAATCACCATACCGCCAGCCGACGCCCCTCCTCCTAGCCTCTGTACGAAGGCCTTGATACTCGTTCATGCTGTGTTGAAAACAGCCTCGGATGCTCATGTACTCCAGTACAGTTGGACGCGTCCCCGGCCGTTCCTCGGCTGTTTTCGCCTTGCCTGACCTTCGTCTCAAGACCTTTCGTACAGAGTCTAGGAATGGGAGGCAATTTGGAGACCGAGCGTAGTTTTTTCATAGAACTGCACTAGACGCCCCCAAAAGGTTGAGTAGGTAACAGCAAGACCCCGCCCTCCACCTGCCAGGACTGATTGACCGTCGTCAACGATAAAGAGACAGAACGAAGCTATTCAGTACGCCGCATGCATTCAAGAAGGCGTTGATCGTGCGATTGCGGCACCAGTCCAGCCCAGCACCGTTGACGCGCTGAGGTACAGCCGACTTATATACGTTAGAAAGCGGCCTATGGTATCGACGACAGTTCAGTTTCTAAAGTACCCGCACAAATAGAGTGGAAAACTGTAGGGCGACGCTGACCCTTGTACTTGCCACACGAAAAATCTGCAGCGTACTCCTGGTCGCGAAAGCTATTCAGACTATTTGGCTTTGGAAAATGTTGAGCCTAGGCTATGAACAAAAAACTTCCACCTGATAGACACGGATGCGGCCGAACAAATTTAATACCTTGGTAGCTGGCGAAGAACCACCTGACCATGCTTGCTATTTGGCCATCCCACCCCAGACTCACTCCATTCGCTCTTTACAAACAAGCTTCCGGAAAAGGGATTCCCATGACCTCCGCAACTGAAAACCACATTGCACAATCATGAAAACCTCATCAAGGCCCAAGGTATTGCCCGCCAACGTAGAACTAAAGCTAGCCGGCTTAGATCGAACTCACGAACGGTGACGTTTTCCCTTGATACGTCCGCACAAAAACGCGAAAGAAGGTCCCACCCCCATACCAATGAGCAAAGCAAGTATTACAGCAATCGATACCGGCACGTTCTGTAGAGACCAGCCTAGAAAAGCTAAAGTAAAGCGCTGTTGGTTCTCCAGCACAAATACTAGAACTAACAAAACCAGCAACAATATCAACACGGTAAGTACTGCACGCGAGAGGTTACGCATCATTCTTGATCCAGCACATTCATACCTCCTCATCCTCATTCACCCGATCCCTGAGTTCCTTGCCCGGCTTGAAATGAGGTACGAATTTGCCGTCAAGACTCACGGACTGGCCGGTCTTAGGGTTACGCCCCACCCGTGGCGCGCGGTAATGCAGGGAAAAGCTGCCGAAGCCACGGATCTCGATACGATCTCCGGTCGCCAGGCATTGGGACATTTGTTCAAGCATAGTCTTGATGGCCAACTCCACATCCTTGGATGAGAGCAGCCCTTGATGGGTGACAATTCGTTCGATCAACTCCGACTTCGTCATATTTTTCCCTTCTTTTTCAAGCAGCTAGATCAGTGCTTCGAAAGGTTTTAGCATGCTCCGAGGAATTTGAACAGCCCAAGTATTGACAAATCTTCCACACACCACACCGCTCCTTTTCGGGGCACGCAGTAGAAGCTCTCCCCGCTATCGACACATAACCAGCATCGTCCGCGTCAGATAACCCGCCGGATTGAACCCGAAGGGATACAGGTCTTCATCCTTCGCATCGTCGGATCGGGTAATCACTTTATAACCCGCCCCCTTGCACTCCTTGGCTGCCCGCTTATGACACTTCTCCCAGCCGGAGCCCAACCCCGAGCAATCGATCTCGATACCGCTGACACCGCGTACTGCGTGGGTCTTGGCGCTTGTAGAGCAACCTGCCAGCGTCACTGCTATCAACACAAGAAAGAATCTGTTCATTCAAGTCCTATAGGCGGGAGGCCCATCCAATGCCAAAACAACCTTGGTCGCTATATAGATAATTGATCCGCTTAACAAAAGAGACCGCTGTATCGGAGAATTGGTTTCATCGTAGCAGCCCCCCTGGCGAGACATACCCAGACAGAACGTAGGGATGAACGAAATCGCAGCCACAAAAAAGGGCGACCGAAGTCGCCCTTTTCTACAGAAACTCAGAACTTAGTTCTGTTTTTCTGCTTGTGCAGCACGCAGCAGGTCACCCAGGGTGGTGGCTACTGGAGCATCCGAAGCAACTGGCTTGTCGCGCAGGCTCTGGATAGCTTCTTTCTCGTCTTCAACGTCTTTCGACTTGATCGAGAGCTGGATTACGCGGCTCTTGCGATCAACGCTGATGATCTTGGCTTCTACTTCTTCGCCTTCTTTCAGAACGTTACGTGCGTCTTCAACGCGGTCACGGCTGATTTCGGAGGCTTTCAGAGTCGCTTCGATATCGTCGGCCAGGGTGATGATGGCGCCTTTGGCGTCAACTTCTTTCACGATGCCCTTAACGATTGCGCCTTTGTCGTTCTCTTGAACGTACTCGGAGAACGGATCGCTTTCCAGCTGCTTGATACCCAGGGAGATGCGCTCGCGCTCTGGGTCAACCGACAGGATGACGGTGTCCAGCTCGTCGCCCTTCTTGAAACGACGTACGGCTTCTTCGCCCACTTCGTTCCAGGAGATGTCGGACAGGTGAACCAGACCGTCGATGCCGCCGTCCAGACCAATGAAGATACCGAAATCGGTGATCGACTTGATGGTGCCGGAGATCTTGTCGCCCTTGTTGAACTGGCCAGAGAAGTCTTCCCATGGGTTGGACTTGCACTGCTTGATGCCCAGGGAGATACGACGACGCTCTTCGTCGATGTCCAGAACCATGACTTCCACTTCGTCGCCGACTTGTACGACTTTCGAAGGGTGGATGTTCTTGTTGGTCCAGTCCATTTCGGAAACGTGCACCAGGCCTTCAACGCCTTCTTCCAGCTCAGCGAAGCAGCCGTAGTCGGTCAGGTTGGTAACACGGGCGGTGACGCGGGTGCCTTCTGGGTAACGGGCTTTGATAGCGACCCATGGATCTTCACCCAGTTGCTTGAGGCCCAGGGAAACACGATTGCGCTCGCGATCGTATTTCAGAACCTTGACATCGATCTCGTCGCCAACGTTGACGATTTCCGAAGGATGCTTGATACGCTTCCAGGCCATGTCGGTGATGTGCAGCAGGCCATCGACGCCACCCAGATCGACGAATGCGCCGTAATCGGTGAGGTTCTTGACGATACCCTTGACCTGCTGGCCTTCCTGCAGCGATTCCAGCAGAGCTTCGCGCTCGGCGGAGTTTTCGGCTTCCAGGACACTGCGACGGGAAACGACAACGTTGTTGCGCTTCTGGTCCAGCTTGATGACCTTGAATTCCAGCTCTTTGCCTTCCAGGTGCGTGGTGTCGCGCACTGGACGGACGTCAACCAGGGAACCTGGCAGGAACGCACGGATGCCGTTAACGTCGACAGTGAAGCCGCCTTTAACCTTACCGTTGATAACGCCCTTGACCACTTCCTCAGCTGCGAAAGCCGCTTCCAGAACGATCCAGCATTCAGCGCGCTTGGCTTTTTCACGGGACAGCTTGGTTTCACCAAAGCCATCTTCAACCGAGTCCAGAGCAACGTGAACTTCGTCACCGACGTTGATGTTCAGCTCGCCAGCATCGTTGTAAAACTGCTCAAGCGGGATGAGTGCTTCAGACTTCAGACCAGCGTGAACGGTTACCCAGCGAGCTTGGTAATCGATATCAACGATAACACCGGTGATGATGGAGCCTGCCTGAAGGTTCAGGGTTTTCAGGCTTTCTTCAAAGAGTTCCGCAAAGCTTTCGCTCATTTTAATTCCTGTTGATTAGGGCGAAGAATACGCCCGCCTCCACACCCCAGACGATGTGGGTTAGTTTCATATAGAAGAAGCACCGCAGGACTATGACTGGTCCCCTGCGGAGCTTCCTGGTCACCCGGCGATATCGCGAATGGCGATCTCGCTCATGATGCGTTGCAACACCTGATCGATGGACAACTCCGTGGAATCCAGCTGTATCGCATCAGCCGCCGGCTTGAGCGGGGCTACTGCGCGCTGGGTGTCACGTTCGTCACGTGCACGGATCTCATCTAGCAGACTCGACAGACTAACATCCTCGCCTTTACCCTTCAACTGCAAATATCGGCGACGAGCCCGCTCCTCCGCGCTGGCGGTCAGGAAAATCTTCAATGGCGCGTCTGGAAAGACCACCGTGCCCATGTCGCGACCATCGGCCACCAGCCCCGGCTGCTCCAGGAATGCGCGCTGGCGCTGCAGCAACGCTTCGCGCACCGCCGGCAGTGCGGCGACCTGGGAGGCCCCGGCGCCAACGGTTTCCGTCCGGATGACATCACTGACTTCATCGCCTTCCAGGATGATTCGCTGCAGCTGACCGTCGGTCGCCGCAATGAATTGCACATCCAGGTGCGCCGCCAGGGCCTTGAGCAACTCCTCGTTGGTCAAGTCTACGCCGTGGTTGCTGGCCGCAAATGCGAGCAGGCGGTACAAGGCCCCCGAATCGAGCAGGTTCCAGCCCAACTGCCTGGCCAGCATCCCGGCGACGGTGCCCTTGCCCGAACCGCTCGGACCATCGATGGTGATGACCGGTGCCTTGATGTTCACGACTGTGCCTCTTTTGCCACTCGAATGCCGACCTGCGCGCACAGCGCCAGGAAGTTCGGGAACGACGTCGCGACGTTGGCGCAGTCATGGATGCGAATCGGCGCGCTCGCCCGCAGGGACGCAACACTGAAGGCCATGGCGATGCGATGGTCACCGTGACCATGGACTTCGCCGCCGCCGATCTGGCCGCCGTCGATGATGATACCGTCCGGCGTCGGCTCGCATTTGACGCCCAGCGCCAACAAGCCATCCGCCATCACCTGGATACGGTCCGACTCCTTGACCCGCAGCTCTTCAGCGCCGGTCAGCACCGTCCGCCCTTCTGCACAAGCGGCAGCCACGAACAGCACCGGGAACTCATCGATCGCCAGCGGAACCAGCGCCTCGGGAATCTCGATACCCTTGAGTTTAGCTGCTCTGACGCGAAGGTCCGCCACCGGCTCGCCGCCCACTTCACGTTGGTTCTCCAAGGTGATATCAGCGCCCATCAGGCGCAGGATATCGATCACACCCGTACGGGTCGGGTTGATGCCAACGTGCTCGAGCACCAGCTCGGAGCCCTCGGCGATCGACGCCGCCACCAGGAAGAACGCCGACGAGGAAATATCGCCCGGCACTTCGATGTGGGTCGCGGTCAACTTGCTGCCCGACTCGACCGAAGCCGTAGCCCCGTTCACCGTGACTGGATAGCCGAAGCCACGCAGCATGCGCTCGGTGTGGTCACGGGTCGGCGCCGGTTCGGTGACGGTGGTCTTGCCTTCGGCATAGAGACCGGCCAGCAGCAGGCAGGATTTCACCTGGGCGCTGGCCATTGGCATGGTGTAAGTCAGGCCTTTGAGTTTGTTGCCACCACGGATGACCATCGGCGGACGACCGTCAGCGGCCGTCTCGATGACCGCGCCCATTTCCCGCAGGGGGTTGGCCACGCGGTTCATCGGCCGTTTGGACAACGACGCGTCGCCGGTCAGGGTGCTGTCGAAGTCCTGCGCGGCCAGCAGGCCGGACAACAGGCGCATCGAAGTGCCGGAGTTACCCAGGTAGATCGGGCCTGGCGCAGGCTTGAGGCCATGCAAGCCGACACCGTGGATCGTCACGCGACCGTGGTGCGGCCCTTCAATGACCACCCCCATGTCGCGGAACGCTTGCAGCGTCGCCAGGGCATCTTCGCCCTCGAGGAAGCCTTCCACCTCGGTCACGCCTTCGGCCAGGGAGCCGAGCATGATCGAGCGGTGGGAAATCGATTTATCGCCCGGTACACGAATACGCCCGCTCAGGGAGCCACCAGGTTGTGCCAGGAAAATCAGATCGTTGGAGTTCATAGCGTCCACATAGGCCCGACGGGCCAGGATTTTACTGAAATGCTCGCGGGCCACCCTGGCGCGTGTGAAAACGCCCAGCAATTGGTGCCCGTCCCCTGCATCGACCGCGTCGCGCAAGGCGTCGAGGTCGCTGCGAAATGTATCGAGTGTGCGCAGGACAGCTTCGCGATTGGCGAGGAAGATGTCGTGCCACATGACCGGGTCGCTACCGGCGATTCTCGTGAAATCGCGGAAACCGCCGGCAGCGTAACGGAAGATCTCAAGATTTTCATTGCGTTTGGCCAATGAATCCACCAGACCGAACGCCAACAGGTGCGGCAAATGGCTGGTGGCGGCCAGGACCTCGTCATGACGCCCGACCTGCATGTGCTCGACATCGGCACCCAACTCGCGCCACAAGCGGTCGACCACCGCCAGCGCAGCCGGATCGGTCTGGTCCAGCGGCGTCAATATGACCTTGTGACGGCGAAACAGCTCGGCGTTGGAAGCTTCCACGCCGCTCTGCTCGGAACCGGCAATCGGATGACCCGGCACGAAGCGCGCCGGCATCCCGCCAAAGGCTTCGGTGGCCGCGCGCACGACGTTACCCTTGGCACTGCCGACATCAGTCAGGATCGCCTGGCCCAGGTCCATGCCCGCCAGCCGCGCCAGGAGTTTTTCCATGGCCAGGATCGGCACCGCCAGCTGAATTACGTCCGCTCCCTGGCACGCAGCCGCCAGGTCATCTTCGCAGCGGTCCACCACGCCCAATTCCACCGCCAACGTGCGCGACTGCGGATCCAGGTCGACGCCGACCACCTCGCCGCACAGACCGCTTTCGCGCAAGCCCTTGGCGAACGAACCACCGATCAGCCCCAGACCGACCACCACCAGGCGACCGATCATAGGTGCAGCAGGTTGCAGTGAAGTGACATCAACCACGAGCCAGGACCTTGCGCAACGCCTCAAGGAAACGGCTGTTTTCCGCTTGCAGACCAATGGTGATGCGCAGGTGGTTCGGCATGCCGTAATTGGCCACCGGACGCACGATCACGCCTTCACGCAACAGGCCCTGGAACACCGGCGCCGCAACACGCCCCAGGTCGACGCAGATGAAGTTGCCTTTCGATGGAATCCAGCCCAGGCCCAGCTCACGGAAACCGGCTTCCAACTGCAGCATGCCCGCCTCGTTCAACTGACGGCTTTGAGCCAGGTATTCCTCATCCTGCAGCGCTGCACAGGCGGCGGCCAGGGCAAAGCTGTTGACGTTGAACGGCTGGCGCACGCGGTTCAGCACATCGGCCACCACGGCGGTGGACAGGCCGTAGCCGACCCGCAGCGATGCCAGGCCATAGGCCTTGGAAAACGTGCGCGAAACCAGCAGGTTCGGGTACGCCGCGAGGAAGTCCAGGCCATCGGGCAGGTCGCTGCCTTCGGCGTACTCGATGTAAGCCTCGTCCAGCACCACCAGCACGTGCTCCGGGACGTCCTGCAGGAAGTCGTCCAGGGCCTGGGCGTCGAACCAGGTGCCGGTCGGGTTGTTCGGGTTGGCAATGAACACCACTCGGGTGTTGGCGTCGATGGCCGCCAGCATGGCCGGCAGGTCGTGCCCCCAATCCTTGGCCGGAACCACGCGGGCGTCGGCACCGACCGCCTGAGTGGCGATCGGGTAGACCGCAAACGCATGTTCGCTGAATACCGCATTGAGGCCAGGTGCCAGGTAGGCACGCGCCACCAGCTCGAGAATATCGTTGGAACCGTTGCCCAGGGTCACCTGGTTCAGCTCGACACCACAGCGCTCGGCCAGCAGGCTTTTCAAGGCGAACCCATTGCCATCGGGGTAACGGGTCAGTTCGGCCAGCGCGTCACGGATCGCCGCCAGTGCCTTGGGACCGGCACCCAGCGGGTTTTCGTTACTTGCCAGCTTGACGATGCTGGCTGGATCCAGGTCCAGCTCGCGAGCCAGTTCATCCACAGGCTTGCCTGGAACGTAAGGCGAAAGTTGTTGCACGCCTGGCTGTGCCAGGGCGAGGAAGTTGCCACTCATTTGCTATCCGCCCTTAAAGAACTGCCTTGGGGTAGGAACCCAGCACCTTGAGTGCCACTGCTTCCTGACTGATTTTCTCCAGCACACCTTTTACCAGCGGGTCGCGGTGGTGGCCGACGAAATCGATGAAGAACACGTAGGTCCATTTACCGCTGCGCGACGGACGGGTCTCGATCCGGGTCAGATCGATACCATTGTCGTGGAACGGCACCAGCAATTCATGGAGCGCACCGGGTTTGTTGCTCATGGAAACGATGATCGAGGTCTTGTCGTCGCCGGTCGGTGGCACTTCCTGGTTGCCGATCATCAGGAATCGCGTGGAGTTGTCCGGACGATCCTCGATTTTCTCGGCCAGGCGGGTCAGCCCATACAGACCGGCCGCCATGTCCCCGGCGATCGCCGCCGAGTTCCACTCGCCCTTGACCCGTTTGGCCGCTTCGGCGTTGCTCGACACCGCCACGCGCTCGACGTTCGGATAATGGGCATCCAGCCACTTGCGGCACTGGGCCAGGGACTGGGCGTGGGAATAGATCCGGCTGATGCTGTCGGTCTTGGTGTTCTCGCCCACCAGCAGGTGATGGTGGATGCGCAGCTCGACTTCGCCGCAGATCACCATGTCATGCTCGAGGAAGCTGTCCAGCGTGTGGTTGACCGCGCCTTCGGTGGAGTTTTCTACCGGCACCACGCCAAAATTCACCGCGCCGGCCGCGACTTCGCGGAAGACCTCGTCGATGGCCGCCATCGGCTTGCTGATCACAGCGTGGCCGAAGTGCTTCATGGCGGCGGCCTGGGTGAAGGTCCCCTCAGGGCCCAGGTACGCCACTTTCAACGGTTGCTCGAGAGCCAGGCACGACGACATGACTTCGCGGAACAGCCGCGCCATTTCTTCGTTGCTCAGCGGGCCCTTGTTGCGCTCCATGACCCGCTTGAGCACCTGAGCTTCACGCTCGGGGCGATAGAACACCGGCACTTCACCCTCGGCAAGGGAGGCCATTTTCACCCGAGCGACTTCCTGGGCGCAGCGCGCGCGCTCGCTGATCAGCTCCAGGACTTTTTCGTCCAGGGCATCGATGCGCAGGCGCAGCGCCTTGAGTTCTTGCTCTGACATCAGCCGTGTTCCTTCTCGAACTCTGCCATGTAGGCGATCAGTGCGTTGACCGCATTGATGTCCACGGCGTTGTAGATGGAGGCGCGCATGCCACCGACCGAGCGATGGCCCTTGAGGTTCAGCAGCCCGCGCTCGTCGGCGCCCGCCAGGAACGGTTTGTCGAGACGGTCGTCGGCCAGGCGGAACGGCACGTTCATCCAGGAACGGTCGGTCTTGTTGATCGGGTTGCTGTAGAGGCCGCTGGCATCGATGAAGTCGTAGAGCGTGCGCTGCTTCACTTCATTGAGCTTGCCGATGGCTTCGACACCGCCCTGCTCTTTCAGCCATTCGAACACCAGGCCCGACAGGTACCAGGCCAGGGTCGGCGGCGTGTTGTACATCGAGCCGTTGTCGGCCGCGACCTTGTAGTTGAGCATGGTCGGGCAGAGAGAACGGGCACGCCCCAACAGGTCTTCACGAATGATGCTGACCAGGATACCGCTCGGGCCGATGTTCTTCTGGGCGCCGGCGTAGATCATGCCGAAACGGGAAATATCCACAGGGCGCGAAAGGATGTCCGAAGACATGTCGGCCACCAAGGGCACGTCGCCGGTTTCCGGGATCCAGTTGAATTCCAGACCACCGATGGTTTCGTTCGGTGCGTAATGAACGTAGGCCGCGTCCTTGGACAGGTTCCACTCGTTCTGACCGGGAATGGCGAAATAGTCGTAGGGCTTGGCGGTGGCGGCAACGTTGACGTGGCCGTAACGCGAGGCCTCTTCAATGGCTTTCTGCGACCAGATACCGGTGTCGATGTAGTCGGCCTTGCCGTTTTCCGGCAGCAGGTTCAACGGGATCTGGGCAAATTGCTGGCTGGCGCCGCCCTGCAGGAACAACACCTTGTAGTTGGACGGGATGTTCAGCAGATCGCGCAGGTCCTGTTCGGCCTTGGTGGCAATGGACACGAACTCATCGCTGCGATGGCTCATTTCCATGACGGACAGGCCCTTGCCATGCCAGTCGAGAAGTTCACCCTGGGCACGCTTCAGGACCGCTTCAGGAAGCGCCGCCGGGCCGGCACAGAAGTTATAGGCTCTCTTGCTCACATCCAATCTCGCTCTGATCTGGTGGTCACTTAATCTTGTTCAACACATGACCCAACTGTGGGAGCGAGCCTGCTCGCGATAGCGATGTAGCAGTCAGCATCGATGTCGAATGTCAGTCCGTCATCGCGAGCAAGCTCGCTCCCACAGTTGCGCGTCATGCGTAATGTCGCAAATTTTCAAAAGGGACAAACAACAAGGGGGCGAATCTTCATCCGCCCCCTGCGTGTCCGCTTACTCCTGCGGTTCTTCTTCGTCTGCGGCAGCGTCGAGCGATTGATCGTCGCCGGTCATGTCGTCGACATCGGCACCCAGGGCACCGTCGAACGCCACGTCATCCTCGCCTTCCAGCTCCTCGCCTTCGACTTCCGACGGCTCCTGGACCCGCTCAAGCCCCACCAGCGTTTCATCGCTGGCCAGCTTGATCAGTGTCACGCCCTGGGTGTTACGGCCAAGGCTCGACACTTCGTCGACCCGGGTACGCACCAGGGTGCCCTGGTCGGAGATCAGCATGATCTCTTCGCCATCGAGCACCTGGACTGCACCGACCAGACGGCCGTTACGCTCGTTGCTGACCATGGCGATCACGCCCTGGCCGCCACGCTTGTACTCGGGGAACTCGCTGATGGCGGTGCGCTTGCCATAACCACGCGCCGAAGCGGTGAGGATCTGGCTGCCTTCTTCGGGGATCAGCATGGAAATCAGCTTCTGGCCTTCCGGCAGGCGCATGCCGCGCACGCCGCGGGCGGTACGGCCCATGGCGCGTACGTCGGATTCCTTGAAGCGGGTGACCTTGCCACCGTCGGAGAACAGCATGACCTCACGCTCGCCGTCAGTGATGGCGGCGGAGATCAGCACGTCGCCTTCGTCCAGCTCCAGGGCAATCAGGCCCACGCTGCGCTGGCGACTGAAGGATTCCAGCGGGGTCTTCTTGACGGTGCCGTTGGCGGTCGCCATGAAGATGTAATGACCTTCGGTGTATTCCTCGACCGGCAACATGGTGGTGATGTATTCACCATCATCCAGCGGCAGCAGGTTGACCAGCGGACGACCACGGGCCGCACGGGACGCTTCGGGGATTTCGTAGGTCTTGAGCCAGTACACCTTGCCCTTGCTGGAGAACAGCAACAGCGTGGTGTGGCTGTTGGCAACCAGCAGGTGAGCAATGTAATCCTCATCCTTGACGCCAGTAGCCGATTTGCCTTTGCCACCGCGACGCTGGGCCTGGTAGGCGGCCAGCGGCTGGGTCTTGGCGTAGCCGCCGTGGGAAATGGTCACCACGCGGTCTTCTTCCGGGATCATGTCACCCAGGGTCAGGTCCAGGCGCGCATCGAGGATCTCGGTGCGGCGCACGTCGCCGTATTCGGCGCGAATCACTTCCAGTTCTTCGCGGATCACTTCCATCAGGCGCGTGGCGCTGTTGAGGATGCGGATCAGCTCGCCGATCTGGTTGAGGATCTCCTGGTACTCGGCCAGCAGCTTCTCATGCTCCAGGCCGGTCAGGCGGTGCAGGCGCAGTTCCAGGATGGCTTGCGCCTGTTCCGGGGACAGGAAGTACTTGCCGTCGCGCAGGCCATATTGCGGGTCGAGGTTTTCCGGACGGCAGGAGTCGGCACCGGCACGCTCGACCATGGTCATCACCGCGCTGGACTCCCAAGGCGTGCTGACCAGCGCTTCCTTGGCTTCCGACGGCGTCGGCGAGGCCTTTATCAGGGCAATGACCGGGTCGATGTTCGACAGGGCCACAGCCTGGCCTTCCAGGATGTGACCACGCTCACGGGCCTTGCGCAGTTCGAACACGGTACGACGGGTGACCACTTCGCGACGGTGACGCACGAAGGCTTCCAGCAGGTCCTTGAGGTTCAGGATCCGCGGACGGCCATCGATCAACGCAACGATGTTGATACCGAACACGCTTTGCAGCTGGGTCTGGGCGTAGAGGTTGTTGAGGATCACCTCAGGCACTTCGCCACGGCGCAGCTCGATCACGACGCGCATGCCGTCCTTGTCGGACTCGTCCCGCAGCTCGGTGATGCCTTCGAGCTTCTTCTCCTTGACCAGCTCGGCGATCTTCTCGATCAGACGAGCCTTGTTCAGCTGGTACGGGAGTTCGGTGATGACGATCTGCTGGCGGCCACCGACCTTGTCGATGTCCTCGACCGTCGAGCGGGCGCGCATATAGATGCGGCCGCGACCGGTGCGATAGGCCTCGATGATACCGGCACGACCGTTGATGATCGCGGCGGTCGGGAAGTCCGGACCGGGGATGTATTGCATCAGCTCATCGACGGTCAGCTCGGGGTTGTCGATGAGGGCCAGGCAACCGTCGATGACTTCACCGAGGTTGTGCGGCGGGATGTTGGTCGCCATGCCCACGGCGATACCGCTGGAACCGTTGACCAGCAGGTTCGGAATACGGGTCGGCATGACCGCCGGGATCATTTCGGTGCCGTCGTAGTTCGGCACCCAGTCCACGGTTTCCTTGTGCAAGTCGGCCAGCAGCTCGTGGGCGAGCTTGGTCATGCGCACTTCGGTGTATCGCATGGCCGCGGCGTTGTCGCCGTCCACCGAGCCGAAGTTGCCCTGGCCGTCTACCAGCAGGTAGCGCAGGGAAAATGGCTGCGCCATCCGGACGATGGTGTCGTATACGGCAGTGTCACCGTGAGGGTGATACTTACCGATCACGTCACCGACGACACGGGCGGATTTCTTGTACGGCTTGTTGAAGTCGTTGCCCAGCTCGCTCATCGCGAACAACACGCGCCGGTGCACGGGCTTCAAGCCATCGCGCGCATCCGGCAGCGCCCGCCCGACGATTACGCTCATTGCGTAGTCGAGGTAGGACTGTTTCAGCTCGTCTTCGATATTGACCGGGAGGATTTCTTTGGCCAGTTCGCCCATGAGAAGCCTGATTCCTTTTTCTGGTGAAACCTCGTCACATCCAGACGGGACGAACGAAGCTCGCCGCTACAGGACAAGTGCCGTGCAGCGACTTACGACAAATCAACGAGTTATGCCATGGATCTGCGCAGTAAAGACCGCTTCGCGAAGCGGCCCTGGAAACCGCCGGATGTTATCACAAGAGCCGCCACGCACCTATCCCCCAGATGCGCATGGAGCATAGTTAGTTGACCGGTGACAGGCTGGAATGGGACGAGAGGGGCTTAGAAGCGCTGCGACGGAAGAATTTGCGCTCGAATGCAAGAAGATTTATAGGTTTCAAGGGCCTCATCGCGAGCAGGCTCGCTCCCACAGGAGTGCTTTGTATGCCCGGGATTCCTGGCACACTTCAATTACATGTGGGAGCGAGCCTGCTCGCGATGGCGATGCACCTGACAAAAATGGTCTCAATGCAGCCGCTTACGACACATCAACTGCGCCATCTTCGCCGTATCCGGACGCTCGACGATGCCCTTCTCGGTGACAATGGCGTCGATCAGGTCAGCCGGCGTGACGTCGAACACCGGGTTGAATGCATCCACCTCCGCACCGACCCGCTTGCCGCCGACTTCCAGCAGTTCGCGCCCGTCGCGCTCTTCGATCGGGATGTCTTCGCCACTGGCCAGGCTCATGTCGATCGTCGAACTCGGTGCCACCACCATGAAACGCACGCCATGGTGCATGGCGCAGACCGCCAGTTGATAGGTGCCGATCTTGTTCGCCACGTCACCGTTGGCGGTGATGCGGTCGGCGCCGACGATCACCCAGGTCACGCCCTTGGTCTTCATGATATGGGCGGCGGCGGAATCGGCGTTGAGGGTCACCGGGATACCCTCGTTGGCCAGCTCCCAGGCCGTGAGGCGCGAGCCCTGCAGCCATGGACGGGTTTCGTCGGCGTAGACACGCTCGACCATCCCCTCGATGAATGCACCACGAATTACCCCCAGGGCCGTGCCGAAGCCACCGGTGGCCAGGGCGCCGGTGTTGCAATGGGTCAGGATGGCCTGGGCATTGCCCTGATGCTTGCGGATCAGGTCGACGCCGAGCTGGGCCATGGTCAGGTTGGCTTCACGATCACTTTCGTGAATGGCGATCGCCTCGGCCTCAAGGGCGGCCAGCGGCTCGGCATGTTTCTTCAAGCGTGCCAACCGGTCACGCATCCGATCCAAGGCCCAGAACAGGTTCACCGCCGTCGGCCGCGACTCGGCCAACAAGGTGAAATCCGCTTCCAGCGCCGCTTCCCAGTCGCCGCCCTCGGCCACCCTCGCCCGCGCGGCCAGCACGACGCCGTAGGCCGCACTGATGCCGATGGCCGGCGCGCCGCGCACCACCATCGCACGAATGGCCTCAGCCACACCGGCCGCGCTGGTGTAGGCAATCCAGTTTTCCTCGAACGGCAAAACACGCTGATCCAGCAGATACAGGGCGCCATCCCGCCAATCGATGGCCTTCACCTTCTCCGCAGCCAACAGTTGATCGCGCATCCTACACTCCGCACTCTTGAACAAAGCCGCCGATTATAGCGATCCCAGCGTGATGACGCTCGGGTATACTTCGCCATCCTTTATAACCCATGGAACCGATCCACGATGCCCAAGCCAGCCGTTGCGCTCGACTTACTATTGCTGCCGACCTGGTTGGTACCTGTCGAACCCGCCGGTGTGGTACTCAAGGATCATGGCCTGGGCATCCGCGACGGTTGCATCGTGTTCATCGGCCCTCGGGCCGAAGCCCTGAAATGCGAGGCTGCCGAGGTCCGCGAACTACCGGGCACGCTGCTCAGCCCGGGCCTGATCAATGCCCACGGGCATGCGGCGATGACGCTGTTCCGCGGCCTGGCCGACGATCTGCCCCTGATGACCTGGCTCGAACAGCATATCTGGCCGGCCGAGGGCAAATGGGTCGATGAAGACTTCGTGCGCGACGGCACCGACCTGGCGATCGCCGAGCAGATCAAGGGTGGCATCACCTGCTTCTCTGACATGTATTTCTATCCCAAGGTTGCCAGCGAACGCGTTCATAACAGCGGCATCCGTGCGCAAATCGCCATTCCGATCCTCGATTTCCCGATTCCCGGGGCCGCCAGCGCCGACGACGCCATTCGTCAGGGCATCGAATTGTTTGGCGATCTCAAGCACCATCCACGGATCAAAGTTGCGTTCGGCCCGCATGCGCCCTACACCGTAGGCGACGAGAACCTGGAGAAAATCCGTGTGATTGCCGAAGAACTGGACGCGGCCATTCATATGCATGTTCACGAAACCGCCTTCGAAGTGCAGCAGGCTGTGGATAACACCGCTGAGCGGCCGATGGCTCGCCTGGGACGACTCGGCCTGTTGGGGCCACGTTTTCAGGCCGTGCACATGACTCAGATCAGCGATGAAGACCTGGCCTTGTTGGTAGAAAGCAATTGCAGCGTGATCCATTGCCCGGAATCGAACCTGAAGCTGGCCAGTGGCTTCTGCCCGGTGGAGCGCTTGTGGCAGGCCGGCGTCAATGTGGCGGTCGGCACCGACGGCGCGGCGAGCAACAATGACCTGGACCTGCTGGGAGAAACCCGCACCGCAGCGCTGTTGGCCAAGGCCGTCGCCGGCTCGGCCACGGCCCTGGATGCCCATCGGGCGTTGCGCATGGCCACGCTCAATGGCGCCCGGGCGCTGGGCATCGAGGCCACCGTTGGCTCGCTGGAAGTCGGCAAGGCCGCCGACCTGGTGGCCTTCGATCTGTCGGGACTGGCCCAGCAACCGATCTACGACCCGGTGTCGCAGTTGATCTACGCCACCGGCCGCGATTGCGTGAAACACCTGTGGGTGGCTGGCAAGCCCTTGCTTGAAGACGGCCGGCTGACCCGCCTGGACGAACCGCAACTGACCGCCACGGCCCAGGCCTGGGGCCGCCGCATCAGCGGTCACGACGAATAACCCTGCCTCTTGAGCCACGGCTCGGGGCAACTGATTTTTTCAAGTTTTTCGAGGATCTGCACATGAGCAACGTCGACCACGCCGAAATCGCCAAGTTCGAAGCCCTGGCTCACCGCTGGTGGGACCGCGAAAGCGAATTCAAGCCGCTGCACGATATCAACCCGCTGCGGGTCAACTGGATCGACGAGCGGGTCAACCTGGCCGGAAAGAAAGTGCTCGACGTCGGCTGTGGCGGCGGCATCCTCAGCGAAGCCATGGCCCAGCGCGGCGCAACGGTGATGGGCATCGACATGGGCGAAGCACCGCTGGCGGTGGCGCAGCTGCACCAACTGGAGTCCGGCGTCAGCGTGGAGTATCGGCAGATCACCGCCGAAGCCCTGGCCGAGGAAATGCCCGCTCAGTTCGACGTGGTCACCTGCCTGGAAATGCTCGAACACGTGCCGGACCCGTCCTCGGTCATCCGCGCCTGCTTCCGCATGGTCAAGCCCGGCGGCCAGGTGTTCTTCTCCACCATCAACCGCAACCCGAAGGCATACCTGTTCGCCATCATCGGCGCTGAATACATCATGAAGCTGCTGCCTCGGGGCACCCACGACTTCAAGAAGTTCATCCGCCCCTCCGAGCTGGGCGCCTGGAGCCGCGCGGCGGGTCTGACCGTCAAGGACATCATCGGCCTGACCTACAACCCGCTGACCAAGCACTACAAACTGGCCGCCGACGTTGACGTCAACTACATGATCCAGACATTGCGCGAGGAGTAAGTCGATGCGTCTCAAAGCGGTTCTCTTCGACATGGACGGCACGCTGCTCGATACCGCGCCGGACTTCATCGCCATCTGCCAGGCCATGCGCGCCGACCGTGGCTTGCCACCGATGAACACGCAGCACATCCGTGACGAAATTTCCGGCGGCGCCCGTGCGATGGTCGCGGTGAGCTTTTCCATGGACCCGGAATCACCGGGCTTCGAGGAACTGCGCCAGGAATTCCTCGACCGCTACCTCAAGGGCTGCGCCGTCCATAGCCACCTGTTCGACGGCATGGCCGAGGTGCTGGCCGACATCGAAGCCGCCAACCTGATCTGGGGCGTGGTGACCAACAAACCGGTGCGCTTCGCCGAGCCGATCATGCAGCAACTGGGCCTGGCCGAGCGCTCGAAGGTACTGATCTGCCCGGATCACGTGAAAAACAGCAAGCCGGATCCGGAGCCGCTGGTCCTAGCCTGCAAGATGCTAGACCTGGACCCGGCCAGCGTGCTGTTCGTGGGCGACGACCTGCGGGACATAGAGTCCGGGCGCAGCGCCGGCACCAAAACCTGCGCGGTGACCTACGGCTACATCCACCCGGACGACAACCCCAAGCACTGGGGCGCGGACGTGGTGATCGATCACCCGCTGGCGCTGCGCGAAGTGTTGGATAACGCGTTGTGCAGTTGCTGAACCGACTACTCCGTGTAGCAAGGCAATATAAGTAGATTTTTTGTGGCGAGGGGATTTATCCCCGCTGAGGTGCGAAGCGCCTCCAAGAAATATCTGTCACTGCGGTGTATCAAGTAATACGCAGGGGGTCGCTTCGCGACCCAGCGGGGATAAATCCCCTCGCCACAATTCAACCCGTCGCCATACCGTGCATCACCACGCATCGTTATGTTTCGTGAGGTTTTTTATGTTTGATTATTCCGCCCGCCCCGACCTGCTCAATGGCCGGGTCATCCTGGTGACCGGTGCCGGTCGTGGCATCGGTGCGGCTGCCGCCAAGGCCTACGCCGCCCACGGCGCTACCGTGCTGCTGCTGGGCAAGACCGAAGCCAACCTGACCCAGGTCTACGATGAAATCGAAGCGGCCGGCCACCCACAGCCGGCAGTGATTCCCTTCAACCTCGAGACCGCCCTGCCCCACCAATACGACGAACTGGCAGCGATGATCGAAACCGAGTTCGGTCACCTGGACGGCCTGTTGCACAACGCCTCGATCATCGGCCCACGCACGCCGCTGGAACAACTGTCCGGCGAGAATTTCATGCGAGTGATGCAGGTGAACGTCAACGCCATGTTCATGCTCACCAGCACCTTGCTGCCGCTGCTCAAGCTGTCTACGGATGCGTCCGTGGTGTTCACCTCCAGCAGCGTCGGTCGCAAGGGCCGGGCATACTGGGGCGCTTATGGCGTGTCCAAGTTTGCCACCGAGGGGCTGATGCAGACCCTGGCCGACGAAGTCGATTCCGTCGCGCCGGTGCGTGCCAACAGCATCAACCCCGGCGCCACCCGCACCAGCATGCGCGCCCAGGCCTATCCAGGGGAGAACCCGCTCAACAATCCAACGCCGGAAGAGATCATGCCGGCCTATCTGTACTTGATGGGGCCGGACAGCAAAGGCGTCAACGGCCAGGCCTTCAACGCACAGTAAGCGCTCGCCTCCACGTTGCGGCGGTTTACCGTCGCGACGCTCGAATCCTTCGATAGCCAGCCAGCCGAACCGCCAAAGCCATGTCGCGCAATCTCGGGGTGATATTCGCGATTTTTTCCACTTCATTGATTTGCAATGGATTTTTTTTGAAGTGAACGGACTGGCACGACTTTCGCTCTAACCCTGCTAAACACGCCATGTCCGGCGGGTAACGGAGGTTGATACGAGGCCTGCGTCAGCCAAGGAAAGCAGACTAAACTCAAATCAATGTCCTACGGGACTGAAGGGCCAGTACGACACGCAGCCCAAAGCACCTCACCCAGCCTGCCAGGACAGATTCTGCTTAGGGGCTCACGCCAAATGAAAACGCCCATCCAGACCAACGCGATTGATTTCGACAGCGCCAAACTGCAACGCCTGGGCCTCGGTCAACCGTCCCCGCTCGTGGCACGCTCCGTCAATCTTTCGCAATTGCGTCAGCAACTGAGTCAGCAATTGCAGACCAGCCTGGAACCACAGCGGATTCTGGGCCTGTTTTTCCGTGAAGTTCAACGACTGGTGCCACTGGATGCGCTGGCCTATCAACACAAGCCCAGCGATCTGCGGCTCGAGTTCGGCCAACGCGGGCATCATCTGCTCAGCTACAACCTCAGCCATGAAGAGGAACAGCTGGGCGAATTGGTGTTCCGTCGCAATCAGCGCTTCAGCGATGCGGAGCAGAGTGATCTCGAGTCAGTGATGTCCACCCTGTTGTTTCCGCTGCGAAACGCCCTGCTCTACCGCGCCGCAACCCAGAGCGCCCTGCGCGACCCACTGACAGGAACTGGCAACCGCATCGCCATGGACCAGGTCATGGAGCGGGAAATCGATATGGCCAGGCGTCATATGCAACCGTTGTCGTTGCTGATGCTCGACATCGATCACTTCAAGCGCATCAACGATACCTACGGCCATGGTGCCGGCGATGAGGTGCTCAAGGCCGTTGCCGAGTCGATCAAGGATCAATTGCGTAACGTGGATATGGTATTCAGGTTCGGCGGCGAGGAGTTCCTAATCCTGCTTTCCAATACCAGCCGAGAAGCCGCTGCCACGATTGGCGAGCGACTGCGCTATGCCGCCCAATTGCAGGATTATTTCGCTGCCGGCGTCAGGATCGAGCTGACGGTCAGCCTCGGCTGCGCGACGCTGCTGCCGGGTGAGTCCATGGAAAGCCTGCTGCGCCGGGTAGACAGCGCATTGTATGTGGCCAAGCGCGAAGGGCGGAACCGGTTGGCGATGGCGGGCTGAATGAAGGCGAGCGCAATCGGATATTGACCGAACCTCTGTGGGGGCGAGCCTGCTCGCGATAGCACTCCAACAGCCAACCTCCCCGTTGACGGTCCGAGCACTTCGTGGAGCAAACTCGCTCCCACATCGGTCAGCTAGGCATCAGCTTCCGGCCAGCGCCAGGCGCTCGCGGTGAGATGCCGGTTTCCCGGCCGCTTCCGACTGTTCCAGTTGCATGCAACGCTCCAGAAAGAGGTACATGTAGTCGTAGCTCTTGCACACGGCCTGGCGCAGCTCGGCCTGCAGGGCCTTGCTCGGATTCATGCCCGCCAGGGTGCAAATGATTTCCAGCGCTTCCCACGGATGGGCATCGTCGTACTGGGCGTGCATCTTCAGCCATTTCATGGCGCGCTTGCGGTCTTCCTCGGCGAAGGCCGCCGCGTAGATGCCGCTGGAACACACCACCGCCGACCACTCTCCGGTCGCGCCTTCAATGGCATAGTTGGTCGCCGCGATTGCCACGATCAGCGAGTCCGAAGAGCTGGTATGCCAGCACCAATGGCTCAATGCGTGGAGTTCGGGCGGTACCTGCTGCGCCTGCAGGTCCTCCAGCGTCACGCCATGGGCGGCGCTCCAGTTCACCCAGTAGTCGGCGTGATTGAGTTCGACACGAATGTTGCGCATCAGCCAACGACGGGCCATATCCTCGCCGGGATGGCGGGCAAAGCGGGTCTTGGTGAGGTTCTGTGCCATGTATAAGGCGAACTGTTCAACGACCGGCCAACCACCGATGAGGTAGTGGCGCATGGTCTTGGCGCTGAGCTTGTTATCGCGCATGCGTTGATACAGTTCGTGTTCGACAACCCGGCGCTTGCTCTCGCCGCAATCGGCAATGAGCTGCTGTGCCCATTGCGGATAGCTTTTGGCGTCCATGAGCGGGCCTGTTCGGTTGAATGTGTCGATCACTGTCGGGCTCCTTTTGATTGTGATTTTTTTCCGGATCAACAAGAGGCTCAGCGGAACGTGCCGGGGGCCTTGAATAACAACGGCTGGGGCCGGGCCGGCCTGCATTGCAACGTGTCACAGGTAAACAACTGCGGGCGCTCGATGACATACCCCTGAGCGTAATCCACTCCAATCTCCAGCAATGCCTGCTCGATCTGGGCAGTTTCCACAAACTCGGCAATGGTGCGCTTACCCATGACATGGCCGATGTGGTTGATCACTTCGACCATTGCCCGGTTAATCGGGTCGTCCAGCATATCCTTTACGAAACTCCCGTCGATCTTCAGGAAGTCTACAGGTAAATGTTTCAGGTAAGCGAATGAAGACATTCCGGCGCAAAAGTCATCCAGCGAAAAGTAACAGCCCAAGCTCTTGAGTTCATTGATAAAGCGAATGGCGCTGCCCAAATTCGAAATAGCGCTGGTCTCTGTAATTTCAAAACAAATCATTTCCGGCGGAATCGAATAGGCCGCGAACTGTTTACGCAGGAAGTCGAGGAACGCCTGGTCTCCGATAGTCGTGCCCGACAGATTGATCGCACACATAGCCAAGGGGCCCTGCCGCGACTCGTTCAAGCACTGGCGGATGATCCTGAAGACATTCTCCACCACCCAACGGTCCAGGGATGTCATCAGGCCATAGCGCTCCGCCGCAGGAATGAAGCTGTCCGGTAGAATCATCCGCCCGGCCTCATCGTGCAGGCGCAACAGGATCTCAATGTGCCCACCACCGTGCTCACCCGGACCCAGCGCGGCAATTTCCTGGGCATAGAGGCAGAAGCGGTTTTCCTCCAGGGCCATGTGCAAGCGCTGGACCCAAGCCATCTCACCGAAACGCAGGGACAGTTCCGAATCGTCGGCATGGTAGACCTGGACTCGGTTGCGCCCCTTCTCCTTGGCCATGTAACAGGCCATGTCGGCAGCGCGCAGGGACGCCTCCAAGGTGGTCGGGTTCTGGGCGATGTGCACCAGGCCGATGCTCACAGTGGTCACGAATGGCCGGCCTTTCCAGACAAAGTGCAGGTTCTGCACGGTCTGGCGCAGACCTTCGGCGATCTTCTCCGCGGCCTCCGGCGAACAGTTCTCCAGCAAGATACCGAACTCATCCCCGCCTAACCGGGCCAGGGTGTCGTTTTCTCGCAGGCCCGACTGCAGCAATGCACAGATGTGCCGCAACAATTCGTCACCCGCCGCGTGGCCACAGGTATCGTTGACCAGTTTGAACTGGTCCAGGTCGAGGAACATCAAGGCATGGCGGCCCACCTGGCGCGTCAGGTTATGCAGGGCCTGTTCGAGTCGGTATTCGAATTCCCGGCGGTTCGCCAGGCCGGTCAGCGCATCATGGGTGGCCTGCCACGACAGGTTGGCGATGTACTGGCGCTCCTGGGTCATGTCATGCAGGACCAGTACAGCGCCGCTGACCTTGCCCGCATGACGGATCGGCGCCCCCACCAGGGTCACCGACACCGTGCTGCCATCCAGGCGCTGGATCAATTTGGAATGTTCGCTGCCGCCACCGAGCCGGCCGCTGAGAATATGTTCGATCAGCGTCAGGCCTTCAGTCTGGGCATTGTCGTCGAGCAGATTGAACAGCGCGGCCAGGGGCAGTCCGGTGGCATGTTCGGCCTTCCAGTGGGTCATCGCCTCGGCAGCGGGATTCATATAGGCAATGGCGCCCTCGACGTCGGTGGTGATGACTCCGTCGCCGATGGATTGCAAAGTAATCTGCGCCCGCTCCTTCTCCAATTGCAAAGCATTGGCGAACACCTGTCGCTGGGCCAATAGTTTGTGAGTACGCAACAAGGCCAGGACGATCAACCCCAGCGCAGTGGCGAAGTTGGTCACCAGCAACAGGCGCAGGATAAAGCGCGATCCCTCGCCCAGCGCGTCGCTGAAAGCCTTCGCTGCCGGGGTGACGGAGTCGTTGATGGCAAAGATCCGGGCCTTCCAGCCGCGGATATCGGTTTCTGAAGCAGTCCCTTCGGCAATGCTGTCGTGCATCTGCCGGGCAACGGTATCCAACTCGATCAGATAGCCGTCGCCCACCGTCCAGAGATCGATGGCCTCTTCCAGGTAACTGAAGTGACGGAAATTCAGATAGAGCCAGATCAGGCTGGACACGTCGTCCGGGTGGTTTCCCCCTTGAAGAATGCCCGTCCGTGCCGCTTCCAGGTCAGGCGGCTGTCGATCCAGCGCCACCCGCAGGTCGTGACCGCCCTCGGGCACGGCAATGGCTTGCTGGTATTTGCGGAAAATAGACTCATCGCGGCTGTCGGCGTAAAGATTCAGATAATAAATGGCATCTTTCTGCCCCTTGGACCAGAGGCTTTCTCCCGCGACATAACCGCGAACTGCCGATAATACGTAGAGACTCACGCCTCCGAGCAATGCCTGAAATAGAACAACGGCAATGAAGGGCCAGACGATGCCCAACAACCGAGGCGTTCCGAGAGTCCGCTTTTGCTTCATGAGGTCCCTTGCACAGGCATTGCCAATGAGCACCCGGGAGAAATCCGCTCCTGATCCCACAGCCTAGGCCAGTTTTCGATCCTTGGAACGGCTGGATCGACAGATCGACAGGCTTTGGGTGGAAATTCGAAGAAACCGGGGTGTTTGGCTGATTTTTTGGATACTAAGCGCAGAAATTCACAGGAAACTCAAGGCTGCTGTATCTGTTGCAAATGACCGTAGAGTCGAGCGTACAGGCCACCCTCGGCAATCAATTGCAAATGGTCGCCGTCTTCAGCGATTTGTCCGCCGTCGAACACCAATACCCGGTCGGCCTGTTTTACGGCTGACAACCGGTGGGCGATGATCAGCGTGGTGCGCCCGCTCAGAAAACGCGCCAGGGCCTGATGGAGGTTGTACTCGGTAGCGGCGTCCAGGGCGGAAGTCGCTTCGTCGAGAATCACCACCCGCGGCTCGGCCAGTACCATGCGGGCGATGGCCAGGCGTTGACGCTGCCCACCGGACAATCGCACTCCGGAACGCCCGACCACACTTTCCAGCCCTTGGGGCAACGCGCGCACGGTGGCATCGAGCTGGGCGATTGCCAATGCTCGCCAGCAGGCCTCATCACTGCAATCGCGGCCCATGGAAAGATTGGCCCGCACCGTGTCGTTGAACAAAGCAGGATGCTGCAATACCACTGCGACATTTTCGCGGATGGTTTCCAGGCCGATTTCCTGCTGCGTGGCGCCGCCAAACCGGATGCTGCCCGACTGCGGCGTATACAGGCCCAACAACAGCTGCACCAGGGTGCTCTTGCCGCCACCGCTGGCGCCCACGATGGCGACTTTTTCGCCAGGTGAGATGGACAGGTTCAACTGGTCGAGCACTAGCTCTTCGCCATAGCCGAAGCTCAAGCCCTGGATGTCGATGCCCACGGTATCGTGTCCCTTGAACGGGTCGACACCGCCGGTGTACTGAGGTTCGTCGGCCCGGGCCAGCAGTTCGTTGATCCGACTCAACGCACCGCCGGCCGCGTAATAGGCGTATTGCAGGTTCAACAATTGTTCCACCGGACCGATCATGAACCAGAGGTAGCTGAACACCGCCAGCATCTGGCCGATGGACAAGTCGGAAAACAATACGGTGAGCATCGCCGCCGCACGGAAAATGTCGATGCCGAACTGGAACAGCAAACCACTGGCACGGCCCGACGCATCACTTTTCCACTGGGAATTGACGGCATAGTCGCGGACCTCTCGGGCACGCTGGCCCAGGCGTCCGAGGAAAAACCCCTGGCGGTTACCGGCACGCACTTCCTGGATCGCGTCCAGGGTTTCGGTCAAGGCCTGGGTGAAGCGCGAGGTGCTGTCGTTCTCCAGCTTCTTGAGGTGCTTGACCCGCTTGCCCAACTGCACCGTGGCATAGATCACCAGCGGATTGAACAACAGGATCAGCAGCGCCAGTTTCCAGTGCATCCACATCAGGATGCCGGCGGTGCCCACCAGCGTCAGCATCGCCACCAGGAAACGGCTGAGGGTTTCGCCGACGAATTTATCGAGGGTGTCCAGGTCGGTGACCAGGTGCGCGGCCACGGTGCCGCTGCCCAGACTTTCGTATTCGCCCAGGGAAATACGCTTGAGACGCTCGATCAGACGGACACGAATGCGATAGACGATGTCTTTGGCAAGCCTGGCAAACAAGCGCGCCTGCAACACGTTGAACAGCAGCGCGCCGCACCGAAGGGTCAAGGTCGCCAACAGCATCAACCCGATATAGCCGGCAGCAGTCTGCCATCCCGTCGGCAGGGCGTGGTTCATCACTTTCAAGGCGGCGTCGCCCCGCCCCAGCAGTACTTCGTCCACCAACAATGGCAACAGCAAGGGGATCGGCACGCTGCAGAGCGTCGCCAGCACCGCCACGCCGTTGGCAATCCACAGGGCTTTCTTGTGTTTGAGGGCCAGGCGGCGGATTTCAGCCCAGCTCAATCGATCAACGCGCTGGGGCTCCGAGGTGCCGTCGGGCAGGTCAGGCACAGGCCGCACGCTCCAGCCAACGGCCAAGCAATGGGGACAGTTGGCTCAGGGGCTGATAACCGTTGGTGAGCAGGGCCAATTGGCCATCGCGCTCGGCGAGCAGCGTGGGGAACCCGGCAATGCCGAGGTCTTGCACCCATGTAAAATCCGCCGCAGTGGCCGCCTGTTGTTCGGCGCTGTCAAACGCCGCCGCAAACTCGATGCGTGGCAGCCCGGCCTGTTCGGCCAATTCCACCAGGACGCTGGCATGGGTCACGTCGCGACCCTGCACATAAAAAGCCTGCTGGATCAGTTTCAGCAGCTTCCAGGCCAGGTCCGGCGCCAGGCTCCTGGCCGTCACAAGGGCCCGGCAGGCCGGCTCGGTGTCATAGACGAAGCCGTCCGGTAACGCGCCCTCCAGCTTGAACGGCTGGCCGGTGGCCTGGGTGACAGCCTGCCAGTGCTCAAGGATATAACGCCGGGTGGTGGGCTCCAGGGCCGAACCGCTGCCCGTGCGCAAACCGCCCACCACCAGGTGCAGCTCCACGCCCTGAGCCCGCGCCTGCTCGACCAATGCTTCGGCCACCGGCGCGAAGCCCCAGCACCAGGAACACATCGGGTCCATGACATACAGCAGGCGTGGCGGCATGGTTCAGGCCTCGGAGGATGATTGCTTGTAGTTGTAGCCGATCGGGTGCGGCATGTTGCGAGCCTTGGCCAATTCGATCTGCTTTTGCCGGTCGATGGCACTGCGACGGGTCTTCTCGCTCAGCTTGTCCCAGCAATGCGGGCAACTGATGCCCGGCACGTAGTGCTCCGACGCGCGATCTTCCAGGCTCACCGGTGTGCGGCACGCATGACATTGATCGTAGTCGCCTTCGCTGAGATCGTGGCGAACGGTCACGCGGTTATCGAAGACGAAGCAGTCGCCGCGCCATTTGGTTTCTTCCTGGGGAACCTCTTCGAGGTATTTCAGGATGCCACCCTTGAGATGGAAAACCTCGTCGAAGCCCTGGCTGAGCATGTAGCTGGAGGCCTTTTCACAGCGGATGCCACCGGTGCAGAACATCGCGACCTTCTTGTGCCGGGCCGGGTCGAAGTTGGCCTTGATGTAGTCGGGAAACTCGCGAAAGCTGGTGGTCTTGGGATCGATTGCGCCTTCGAATGTCCCGATGGACACTTCGTAATCGTTACGGGTGTCGATCAGCAGCACCTCAGGATCGCTGATCAGCGCATTCCAGTCCTGGGGTTCGACATAGGTACCGACCTGCTTGTTCGGATCCACGCCCTCGACGCCGAGGGTGACGATTTCTTTCTTGAGCTTGACCTTGGTGCGGTAGAACGGCTGCTCGTCGCAGTACGACTCCTTGTGATCGATGTCGATCATGCGCGGGTCGTTCTTGAGCCAGGCCAGCAAGCCGTCGATGCCTTCACGGGTGCCGGAGACCGTGCCGTTGATGCCTTCTTCGGCGATCAGCAGGGTGCCTTTGATGCCGTTATCGAGCATCGCCTTGAGCAAGGGCTCACGCAGCTCGACGTAATCTTCCAGGGTGACGAACTTATACAGTGCCGCCACGACAATGGGTTGTGTCATGGGTATTTCTCCAGGTGGCTACCCTCGTAAGGGGTGAACCGGATGCAAAAAAAACGCGCCCTTGAGAGGCGCGTTGCGGATTCTAACAAAAAACTTATGGGTTGCAGGACTACAAAACCGAGGCCTTGCGCAAATCCCCTCGCCACAAAAGCACCCGACTCCCTCGTCAATCAGTGCTTGCTGCCACCGGCACAGGTCGGCGAAGCCGGGGCGGCATCGATCTGTGCCCATTCTTCGGGGGTGTAGGTGTGCAGCGCCAACGCATGGAATTCGCCCATCAGCTCACCCAGCGTGCCGTAGACCTTCTGGTGGCGCTTGACCCGATTGAGCCCTTCGAACTGCCGGCTCACCACCACCGCCTTGAAGTGGGTCTGTAGCCCACGGCTGTGCATGTGGCTTTCATCCAGCACTTGCAGGTGCTCGGGCTGCAGGAGGCCGAGTGTCGATTCGATGCGTTGTTGCATGCTCATACCAGGCTCCGCTTACGGCTTTTTCTTGGCTGGGGCAGGCGCAGCAGCCTTGGGCTCGAGCTCGGTAGTCATGTCCGCCAGCAGCTTGTTCACTACCGGTACCGCGCTTTCCAGCTTGGCCTGGGTCAGTTGGGCCGACTGCTGGGTCAACTGCGGCATTTTTTCCAGGACTTTCTTGCCAAGGGGCGACTGGTAGAAAGCCACCAGGTCCTTGAGCTCCGACTCGCTGAAGTTGGTGGTGTAGAGCTTGACCATGTCCGGCTTGAGCTTGTTCCAGCCGATGGCCTGGTCAAGCGCGGCATTGGCCTTGGCCTGGTAGGTTTCCAGGGTGGCTTTTTTCGACTCGGGAGCCTTGGTCTGTTCGAAACGCTGGGCAAACATCTGCTGCACCTGCATGTACACCGGGGTGCCCAGTTTGTCAGCGTGTGCCAAGGTCAGGAACGCTTCGGCGCTGGCGTTGTGGCTGGCGGTATCGGCGAGAACAGGGCCGCTGGCACACACCAGAGCAACTGCGGTACAGATGGCACGAAGACGGGTCATCGAGTTTCCTTATCTAACTGGCGAGGTAAAACCCCAAGGGCGACCATTCTGCGCCTAATAAACGCCGGGTCTCAACCCCGGTGCTTGCCGGTCCCGATTGACGGACCGAACCGACCACCCCTAGATTGACGGAACCGGTACCGCCCGACAGGGCCTAAACTGCGCATTCAGACCTATCAGGAGTTTGACCCAATGAGCCGTATCGAAACCGACAGCCTTGGCCAGGTTGAAGTCCCGGAGGACGCCTATTGGGGCGCCCAGACACAGCGTTCCATGATCAACTTCGCCATCGGTAACGAACGCATGCCGCTGTCGGTGCTGCATGCCCTGGCGCTGATCAAGAAAGCCGCCGCGCGGGTCAACGACCGCAATGGCGACTTGCCCGCCGACATCGCCCGGTTGATCGAACAGGCCGCCGACGAAGTGCTGGACGGCCAGCATGACGACCAGTTCCCGCTGGTGGTCTGGCAGACCGGCAGCGGCACCCAGAGCAACATGAACGTCAACGAGGTGATCGCCGGGCGCGCCAACGAGCTGGCGGGCAATCCCCGCGGCGGCAAGACCCCGGTGCACCCCAACGATCACGTCAACCGCTCCCAGAGCTCCAACGACTGCTTCCCTACCGCCATGCACATCGCCGCCGTGCAGGCTGTCCATAAACAATTGTTGCCGGCCATCAGCGAACTGTCAGGCGGGTTGGCAGAACTGGCGGCGCGCCACCTGAAACTGGTCAAGACCGGCCGCACCCACATGATGGATGCAACGCCGATCACGTTCGGCCAGGAACTGTCAGCCTTCATTGCCCAACTCGACTACGCCGAACGGGCGATCCGTGCCGCGCTGCCGGCGGTCTGCGAATTGGCCCAGGGCGGTACGGCGGTCGGCACCGGGCTCAATTCGCCCCACGGTTTCGGCGAAGCGATTGCCGCCGAACTGGCGGCGCTGTCCGGTTTGCCGTTCGTCACCGCGCCGAACAAGTTTGCGGCGCTGGCAGGGCACGAACCCCTGACCACGCTTTCCGGCGCGCTGAAAACCCTGGCCGTGACCCTGATGAAGATCGCCAATGACCTGCGCCTGCTGGGCTCCGGACCTCGGGCCGGCTTCGCCGAAGTGAAATTACCGGCCAACGAGCCGGGCAGTTCCATCATGCCCGGCAAGGTCAACCCGACCCAGTGCGAAGCCTTGTCGATGCTGGCCTGCCAGGTCATGGGCAACGACGTGACCATCGGTTTTGCCGCCAGCCAGGGCCATTTGCAGCTGAACGTGTTCAAGCCGGTGATCATTCACAACCTGCTGCAATCGATCCGCCTGCTGGCCGACGGCTGCAGCAACTTCCAGCAACACTGCATCGCCGGGCTCGAACCCGATGGCGAACAGATGGCCGCCCACCTGGAGCGCGGGTTGATGCTGGTGACGGCGTTGAACCCGCATATCGGCTACGACAAATCCGCCGAGATCGCCAAGAAGGCCTACAGCGAAGGGCTGACCCTGCGCGAGGCTGCGTTGCAATTGGGCTATCTGACCGACGAGGAGTTCGACGCCTGGGTGCGGCCGGAAAACATGCTGGAAGCCGGTAGCCAGGGCTGAACTCTGGTTGACAGGAAGTGAGCCTTCGCGAGCAGGCTCGTTCCCACAAGGGATCCCGGTCGAACCCGGGATTTGCATACGCTGAAGATCCAATGTGGGAGCGAGCCTGCTCGCGATGAGGCCGGTCGACTCACATCACTGTCACCTGCAGGCCGCTACCGCTCCACAGCCAACCGCTCACGCCGGGCCCTCAGCCCGGCAATCAGCGAAGGCCCCAACGCCACCAGCGCTGATCCCACCACCACCAGCACCGCCCCGCCATAGCCCAACAGATTGATCTGCTCGGCATGCACATAGTCGGGCCACCACCAGGCAGCCACGGCCACCGCCGCGAAGGTCACCAGCGGCGTGATCGCCAGGGTCGCGCTGACCCGCGAGGCTTCCCAGTGGGCCAGGGCCTCGGCAAAAGCGCCGTAGGCAATCAGGGTGTTGAGGCAGCAGGCAAACAACAGCCAGCCTTGCAGAGGGCTCAACTGCAGCGCTTCCAACGGATGGACCCACGGCGTGAGCAGCAACGCACAGAACAGGTAGATCACCATCATCACCTGCAACGAATTCCACACCGTCAACAATTGCTTCTGGCCCAGGGCATAGAACGTCCAGACCGCCGACGCCAGCAACACCATCAAGACCCCGGCGGTGTATTCGCTCAGGGAGGTCAGCAACTCGGCAAGGCGCTGGTTGAAAAACAGCGCGAAGCCGATCAGCAGCACCAACAGGCCAATCCCCTGCCCCAGGCTGAAACGCTCCTTGAACACAAACAGGCTGGCGACCAGCAGCAGGATCGGCCCCATCTGCACCACCAATTGCGCGGTGCCGGGACTCAAGCGATTCAAGCCCATCAGATACAACACATAGTTGCCCACCAGCCCCAGCACCGCCATCGCCACCAACCAGCCCCCCCGCGGCCCCAGCACCTTGTGGCTGGGCAGGCGTCGGGTAGCCGAGAGATAGATGAACAGCAAGCCGCCGGACACCAGCAAGCGAAACCAGGTTACGGTGACCGGATCCATCACCTGCAGCACTTGCTTGAGCTTGATCGGCAGGATTCCCCACAGCAGGGCGGTCAGCAAGGCAAGGAACAGGCCGTAGACCCAGCGACCGGACGAAATGTGCATGCAATCCCCGAGGCTCAAGAAAAGAGCGACTATTCTAGTGGGAGATGGCTTGGCGACACAGGGACAGTTACGCACTAACAGTTCAAAGGTCGTTCGCGGAAAACGAGAGATGGCACATTGCCGCCTATCGGCTGGCCAAGCGCCAGTTGTCGCTACCGCATAAACTTCACTCAACCGATTTCGACGCTTTCTTGGAGCCCCCATGCTTGGCAAACGCGCCCAGGACCTCGCCCCTGCGATGGTCTTTCCCAGTGACCGGATCTGCCGGATAAACGGTGAATTCTATTTCAGTACCCGGGAAGGAACCCAGGAAGGACCGTTTGCCAGTCGCGAAGCAGCGGAACAAGAGGTCGCGGCGTATATCGAGCGGATGCAGAAAGCGCTTGAGATCGCCAGCTGACAAAGGATTACCCAGACCTGTGGCGAGGGGGTTTATCCCCTCGCCACAGATATTGTCTTTCCTCGGCTTCGCGTTTAACGCACCGCCTCGAACAACCCCGTCGCCCCCATCCCGCCACCCACGCACATGGTCACGATGCCGTAGCGCAGGTTGCGCCGTTGCAGCTCCCGCACCAGATGTCCGACCTGGCGCGAGCCGGTCATGCCGAATGGATGGCCGATGGCAATCGAGCCGCCGTTGACGTTGTACTTTTCATTGTCGATTTCCAGGCGATCACGGCTGTACAGGCACTGGGACGCGAACGCCTCGTTGAGTTCCCACATATCGATGTCGGCGACCCGCAGGCCTTTGGTCTTGAGCAGTTTCGGCACCGAGAACACCGGACCAATGCCCATTTCGTCCGGCGCGCAACCGGCCACGGTAAAGCCGCGGAAAAACGCCTTGGGCTTGAGCCCCAGCGCCAGGGCTTTTTCCAAGCTCATCACCAGGGTCATCGAGGCGCCGTCGGACAGTTGCGATGAGTTGCCCGCCGTCACCGAACCGTCTTCGGCAAACACCGGTTTCAGGCCGGCCAGGCTTTCGTAGGTGGTGTCCGGGCGGTTGCAATCGTCGCGGTCGACCACGCCATCAAGGATCTGCACGGCACCGGTATTTTTATCCTCCACCTTGTACTTGACCGCCATCGGTACGATCTCGTCATCGAACAGCCCTGCCGCCTGGGCCCTGGCTGTGCGTTGCTGGCTTTGCAAGGCATAGCGGTCCTGTGCTTCGCGGCTAACCTGGTAACGGCGGGCGACGATCTCGGCGGTCTGGCCCATGGGGAAATAGATCCCCGGTACCTGCTCCTTGAGCAGCGGGTTGATCAGGTTGTCGGTATTGACACTTTTCATCGTCAGACTGATGGACTCCACGCCCCCGGCGACGATGATGTCGCTGCAACCCGAGGCGATCTGGTTGGCGGCAATGGCGATGGCTTGCAGGCCCGAGGAACAGAAGCGGTTGAGGGTCATGCCGGCGGTGCCGATGCCCAGGTGGGAAAGCACCGCCACGTTACGGCCGATGTTGTAGCCCTGGGCCCCCTCGTTGGAACCGGCACCGACGATGCAGTCTTCGACACTGGCCGGGTCGATGTCATTGCGCATCAACAGCGCATTGACACAATGGGCCGCCATGTCGTCCGGGCGGGTCATGTTGAACTTGCCGCGAAACGACTTGGCCAGGCCGGTCCGTACGCTGTCGACGATCACTACTTCTCGCATGGCGCTCCCTCATTGCTGTAGGCGGTCAAGAATGGATCGAGCATAAATCCACCTCATAACCGACTGCGACAATCATTCACCTCGCATATGCGACCTTATCGCCCGTTACTTCCCGCTGCGCTTGAACGCGGCCTCCAGCGCCTCGTTGAGGGTGCGCAACACCTTGACCCGGGCCCAGCGCTTGTCATTGGCTTCGACCAGGGTCCAGGGGGATATTTCGGTACTGGTGCGGTCGACCATGTCGCACACCGCCGCCCGGTAGGCGTCCCACTTGTCACGGTTGCGCCAGTCGTCCTCGGTGATCTTGAAGCGCTTGAAGGGGATTTCCTCGCGTTCCTGGAAGCGTTCGAGCTGGGTCTCCTTGTCGATGGCCAGCCAGAACTTGACCACCACCACGCCGGCGTCGGCAATCTGCTCTTCGAAATCATTGATTTCGCCATAGGCCCGCAGCCAATCGGCCCGACTGCAAAAGCCTTCGACCCGTTCCACCAACACCCGGCCATACCAGGAACGGTCGAACACGGTGAACTTGCCCCGCGCCGGAATATGCCGCCAGAACCGCCACATGTAAGGGTGGGCACGTTCCTCTTCGGTGGGCGCGGCAATCGGCACGATGCTGTACTGGCGCGGGTCGAGAGCCGCGGCCACCCGCCGGATCGCGCCACCTTTGCCTGCGGCATCGTTGCCTTCGAACACAGCCACCAGGGCGTGCCGACGCATGCGTTTATCCCGCAGCAAGCCGGCAAACCGGGCCTGCTCGATGATCAGTTGCTCCTCGTAGTCGTCCTTGTCCAGCCGCAAGGTCATGTCCAGGCTGTCGATCAGGGTGATCTGATCATCCAGCGCCGGCAGCGGCGCCACGCTGACCTTTTCCGGCTTGATCTTCGGCCGGTCCAGCGCCTGGCGCATGCCTTCGAGCAGGATCCTGCCGACCGTGAGGCTGCGATAACAGCTGTCCACGCCCTCGATCACATGCCACGGCGCGTAGTCGCGACTGGTCCGGCGCAGCACCCGCTCGCCGTACTTGACGAACTTGTCGTAGGTCTGGGATTGCTGCCAGTCGAGCGGACTGATGCGCCAACTGTGCAACGGATCATCCTTGAGCCCCTTGAGCCGGGCTTTCATCTGCTTCTTGGACAGATGAAACCAGAACTTGAAGATCAACGCGCCTTCATCGCAAAGCATTTTTTCCAGGCGCTCGGCGGCGTTGATCGCCTGATCGAGTCGAGGGTCCTTGAACTCGCCGTGAACGCGACCCTGGAGCATCTGGCTGTACCAGTTGCCGAAGAAAATCCCCATGCGCCCCTTGGCCGGCAGCATCCGCCAGTAACGCCAGGCGGGTGGCCGGGCCAGTTCTTCGTCGGTCTGCTGGTCGAACGTGCGCACTTCGATCAGTCGCGGGTCCATCCACTCGTTGAGCAACTTCACCGTCTCGCCCTTGCCCGCGCCTTCGATCCCATTGATCAGCACAATGACCGGGAAGCGGCTCTGCTGATGCAACTCGAACTGGGCTTCGAGCAGCGCTTCACGCAGTGCCGGGACTTCGGCCTCAAAGATGTCTTTATCGATGGCGTGACCGATTTCGGCGGATTCGAACATAGGCAGCTCCTTCTGGGATTGAGCAAGACTAGCGGATTGGATACGGCCGTGTGTAGGAGCTCCTACGCAGTTAATCAGCCTCGGGCTAGAATAGCGTCCCGGATTTCACCGAGCCTGCCATGCCCCCCGTACAACACCACGCCCAACTCGACTGGGATGACCAGGGTCTGCCCCGTTCTCGGGTGTTCGACGATGTGTATTTCTCCGACCAGTCGGGGCTGGAAGAAACCCGCTATGTGTTCCTTGAACAGAACAACCTGGCCGAGCGCTTCGCCGCGTTGTCGGACCATGGACGGCTGGTGATCGGTGAGACCGGGTTCGGCACCGGGTTGAATTTCCTGTGTGCCTGGCAATTGTTCGAGCAATGCGCGCCCGCCGGGGCGCGAATGCATTTTGTCAGCGTCGAAAAATACCCCTTGAGCCCGCAAGATCTGCACCGCGCCCTCGCCCTGTGGCCGTCACTCAAGCATCAAGCCGATCAATTGCTTGAGCAGTACGTCGCGATCCATCAAGGTTTCCAGCGCCTGACACTGGCGGGCGGACGGGTGACGCTGACGCTGATGATCGGTGACGCCCTGGAGCAGTTACCGCAACTGGACGGACACATCGACGCCTGGTTCCTGGATGGTTTCGCACCGGCCAAGAACCCCGACATGTGGACCGCCGAGCTGTTCGCCGAACTGGCCCGGCTGGCGGCGCCTGGCGCCACCCTGAGCACCTTCACCAGCACCGGTTGGGTGCGGCGATTGTTGAACGCGGCGGGCTTCAAGATGAAACGCACGCCGGGCATCGGGCATAAATGGGAAATTCTGCGGGGCGTGTTCCTCGGCTGGCCGGAGTCAGAGGAGCAGCCCGCCCCTCTCCCGGCAAAACCCTGGTACGCCCGCCCCACGCCGCCCACCGGTGAGCGCCGGGCCCTGGTGATCGGCGGTGGCCTGGCCGGTTGCGCCAGCGCGGCGAGCCTCGCGGCCCGTGGCTGGCAAGTGACGTTACTGGAGCGGCATGCCGGGTTGGCAGAGGAAGCGTCGGGCAACCCCCAGGGGGTGTTGTACCTCAAGCTTTCCGCCCACGGCACGGCGTTGTCGCAGATGATCCTCAGCGGTTTCGGCTACACCCGGCGCTTGCTGGAACACCTGCAACGGGGCCTGGACTGGAACAGCTGCGGCGTCCTGCAGTTGGCCTTCAACCACAAGGAAGCCGAGCGCCAGGCGCAACTGGCCGCGGCGTTCCCGGCCGATCTGCTGCACACCCTGGAGCAACCCGAAGCCGAGGCGGTGTCCGGTATCGGCCTGGCCTGCGGCGGTCTGTTCTACCCCGAAGGGGGTTGGGTACATCCGCCGGCGCTGTGCCGCTGGCAGGCCTCGGGTTCGTCGATCAAGGTGTTGCCTCACCATGAAGTGCTGGATCTGCGCCGCGTCGATGGCCAGTGGCAAGCCTGGGATGGCGAACGCTGCCTGGCCAGCGCACCGGTGGCGATCCTGGCCAGCGCCGCCGAGATCAAGCGTTTCGAAGCGGCCGCCGGCCTGCCCCTCAAGCGCATACGCGGGCAAATCACCCGCCTGCCGCAGACCGTGCGCAGCCAGGGCCTGCGCACGGTGGTCTGCGCCGAGGGCTACGTGGCCCCGCCGCGAATGGGCGAACACACCCTGGGGGCCAGTTTCGACTTCAAGAACGATGACCTGACACCCACCGCCGCCGAACACGCCGGCAACCTGCAAATGCTCGAAGAAATCTCCCTGGACTTGGTAAGCCGCCTGAACGCCAACACCCTGGATCCGGACCGGCTGGAAGGCCGTGCGGCGTTCCGTTGCACCAGCCCGGACTACCTGCCGTTTGTCGGGCCGTTGGCGGACGACCAGGCATTTTCCGAGACGTATCACGCCCTGAGCAAAGATGCCCGTCAGGTCCCGGACAGCCCCTGCCCCTGGCTCGATGGCCTGTACATCAACAGCGGCCACGGCTCCCGCGGCCTGATCACCGCGCCGCTGTCCGGCGAGTTGATCGCCGCCTGGCTGGACAACGAACCCCTGCCCTTGCCCCGGAGCGTGGCCGAGGCCTGCCATCCGAACAGGTTTGCCTTAAGGGCGCTGATCCGCGGCAAGGCCTGACGCAGCTGAACGCCCACCGCCAAACCTGTGGGAGCGAGCCTGCTCGCGATGGCGGTGGATCAGCTGGCTTTAATGTTGACCATGCCGCCGCCATCGCGAGCAGGCTCGCTCCCACAAAGGCCCTACGACATCCCACCAAGCCGCCCCCACCCGTCGGCTTATAACGCATCGATCTAAAACTCACGTCAATCCCACCGGTCAGTTCCAGGGTACCCGCCATTTCGGCGCCCCCCCTCCCCAACGGAAAAACCGGTAAGGACTTATGTGCGGATTAGCTGGAGAGTTACGTTTCGATCAACAACCTGCGGACCTTGCGGCCGTAGAGCGAATGACCCATCACCTGGCCCCTCGCGGTCCCGACGCATGGGGTTTCCATAGCCAGGGCCCGATTGCCCTGGGCCACCGACGCCTGAAGATCATGGACTTGTCCGACGCCTCGGCCCAGCCGATGATCGACAATCAACTGGGCCTGTCCCTGGCCTTCAACGGCGCGATCTACAACTACCCGGAACTGCGAGCCGAGCTGGAAGCGTTGGGCTACGCCTTTTGCTCCGGCGGCGACACCGAAGTGTTGCTCAAGGGCTATCACGCCTGGGGCGAGGCGCTGCTGCCCAAGCTCAACGGCATGTTCGCCTTCGCCATCTGGGAACGCGACGCCAAGCGCCTGTTCATCGCCCGCGACCGTCTCGGCGTCAAACCGTTGTACCTCTCGCGCACTGGCCAGCGCCTGCGCTTTGCCTCGGCGCTGCCGGCACTGCTCAAGGGCGGCGACATCAGCCCGATGCTCGACCCGGTCGCCCTCAATCACTACTTGAACTTCCATGCCGTGGTTCCGGCGCCCCGTACCCTGCTGGCCGGTATTGAAAAACTGCCACCGGCCACATGGATGCGGGTTGAAGCCGATGGCAGTGTCGAGCAGAAAACCTGGTGGACCTTGCCCTACGGCCCGCGGCCCGATGAGCAGGACCTGAACCTGGAAGACTGGATCGACCGCGTGCTCGACAGTACCCGAGAAGCCGTTGCCATTCGTCAGCGGGCCGCTGTGGATGTGGGGGTGCTGCTTTCCGGTGGCGTGGACTCGAGCATGCTGGTGGGCTTGCTGCGTGAAGTCGGCGTGGATGACCTGTCCACGTTCTCCATCGGTTTCCAGGATGCCGGCGGCGAACGGGGTGACGAGTTCCAGTATTCGGACCTGATCGCCAAGCACTACGGCACCCGCCATCACCAACTGCGCATCGATGAAAAAGAGATCATCGAACAACTGCCGGCGGCCTTCCGCGCCATGAGCGAACCGATGGTCAGCCATGATTGCATCGCTTTTTACCTGCTGTCGCGGGAAGTGGCCAAGCATTGCAAAGTGGTGCAAAGCGGCCAGGGCGCCGACGAACTGTTCGCCGGTTACCACTGGTATCCACAGGTGGACGGCGCCAGCGATCCCTACGCGGCCTATCGCGCCGCGTTCTTCGACCGCAGCTACGAGGAATACGCCGCCACCGTGCAACCGAAATGGCTGACGGCCAACGACGCCGCCGGTGACTTCGTCAAAGCGCATTTCGCTCAACCGGGCGCCGATGCGGCGGTGGATAAAGCCCTGCGCCTGGACAGCACCGTGATGCTGGTGGACGACCCGGTCAAGCGTGTCGACAACATGACCATGGCCTGGGGTCTGGAAGCACGCACGCCGTTCCTGGATTACCGGCTGGTGGAACTCTCGGCGCGGGTCCCGGCGAAATTCAAGTTGCCCGACGGCGGCAAGCAAGTCCTCAAGGAAGCCGCCCGGCGGGTGATTCCCGGCGAGGTGATTGATCGCAAGAAAGGCTATTTCCCGGTGCCGGGCCTCAAGCACCTGGAAGGCAACACCCTGGCCTGGGTCCGTGAGCTGCTGCTGGACCCGAGCCAGGATCGCGGCCTGTTCAACCCGGCCATGCTCGACCGCCTGCTCACCGACCCCAACGGTCAGTTGACCCCGCTTCGCGGCTCCCGCCTATGGCAACTGGCGGCGCTGAACCTGTGGCTCAGCGAGCAAGGAATCTGATCGATGAAACCCCATACAACGCTTCACAACCAACGTCTGCTGCGCGGCCAGGCGCCTTCCTATGAACGCTTGCAGGCGCGCCTGGCGGTGGACGGCAGCGAATTGGGCGCCGCTCCCATTGCGGTGCATTGCGGCTGGGGCCGACTATTGATCGGCCACACCTTCCCGGACCCGGCGACCCTGGGCCAGGAGTTGCTCAACGAACAACCCGGCGAGCGCGACATCGCCCTGTACGTCGCGGCCCCCCAACAAGTGCTGGGGCTGGAGCCGGCGCAGTTGTTCCTCGACCCTTCCGACACGCTGCGCCTATGGTTCAGCGACTATCGGCAAGCCACGCGGGTGTTTCGCGGTTTCCGGATTCGCCGGGCCCAGAACGACACCGATTGGCAGGCCATCAACCAGCTCTACCAGGCCCGCGGCATGCTGCCGGTCGATCCCCAGCGCTTGACGCCGCGCCATCAGGGTGGGCCGGTCTACTGGCTGGCCGAAGACGATGACAGCGGCGCAGTCATCGGCAGCGTCATGGGTCTCAATCACCAGAAAGCCTTCAACGATCCGGAAAATGGCAGCAGCCTCTGGTGCCTGGCGGTGGACCCGCAGTGTTCACGGCCCGGTGTCGGAGAAGTGCTGGTACGTCATCTCATCGAGCATTTCATGAGCCGCGGCTTGAGCTATCTCGACCTGTCGGTGCTGCATGACAATCGCCTGGCCAAGAACCTCTACGCCAAGCTCGGTTTCCGCAACCTCTCGACCTTCGCCATCAAGCGCAAGAACGGCATCAACCAGCCGCTGTTCCTGGGGCCTGGGCCGGAGGCTCAGTTCAACCCTTATGCGCGGATCATTGTCGAGGAAGCGCATCGCCGGGGCATCGAAGTGCAAGTGGACGACGCCGAAGGCGGTTTGTTCACCCTGATCCATGGCAGCCGCCGGGTGCGTTGCCGCGAATCCCTGAGCGACCTGACCAGCGCCATCAGCATGACCTTGTGCCAGAACAAGAGCCTGACCCATAAAGTGCTGAAGAACGCCGGCCTGAACCTGCCGGCGCAGCAGTTGGCAGGCAATGCCGACGACAACCTGGCGTTTCTCGATGAACACGAACGGGTGGTGGTCAAGCCGCTGGACGGTGAACAGGGCCAGGGCGTGGCCGTGGACCTGCGCACCATCGAAGACGTGCAGAGCGCCATCGAAGCAGCCCGGCAATTCGATAGCCGAGTGCTGCTGGAAAGTTTTCACGAAGGGCTCGACCTGCGCATCCTGGTGATCAATTTTGAAGTAGTGGCGGCGGCGATCAGGCGTCCCGCGGAAGTCATCGGCGACGGTCAGCACACCATCAGAGCCCTGATCGAGGCCCAGAGCCGTCGACGGCAGGCGGCCACCGGAGGGGAAAGCAAGATTCCGATGGACGCCGAAACCCAGCGCACGCTGAGTGCCGCAGGATACGACTACGACAGCGTGCTGCCGGCCGGCGAGCACCTGTTCGTACGACGCACGGCGAACCTTCATACCGGCGGCGTCCTGGAAGACGTCACCGCTACGCTGCATCCGACCTTGGCCGATGCGGCGGTACGTGCGGCACGCGCCCTGGACATTCCCATGGTTGGCCTCGACCTGCTGGTCCCGGCCGCCGATCAACCGGAATACGTGTTCATCGAAGCCAACGAACGCGCCGGCCTGGCCAATCACGAACCACAACCCACTGCCGAGCGCTTTGTGGATCTGCTGTTTCCCCATAGCCAGGGGGTGGTCTGACACCCCTCCGCCGTGTACTGATCGTTCCCACGCTCGGCGTGGGAAAGCCTCAAGGGACGTTCCGCGTCCAGATGACGCAGAGCGTCAGCGGCTGCATTCCCACGCCGAGCGTGGGAACGATCGGATACTCAACCGTTCAGGAGTTTCCATGATCAGCAAAATCCCCGAACCGAATCTCGAGTACCTGCAAAAAGTCCTGCTGGAAATGCTCGCCATCCCCAGTCCGACCGGTTTCACCGACACCATCGTGCGCTACGTCGCCGAACGCCTTGAAGAGTTGGGTATACCTTTCGAAATGACCCGCCGCGGCACGATCCGCGCCACCCTCAAAGGCCGCAAGAACAGTCCCGACCGGGCTGTATCGGCTCACCTGGACACCATCGGCGCCACGGTGCGGGCCATCAAGGACAACGGTCGCCTGACCCTGGCGCCGGTGGGCTGCTGGTCCAGCCGATTTGCCGAAGGCAGTCGGGTCAGCCTGTTCACCGACACCGGCGTGATCCGCGGCAGCGTGTTGCCCTTGATGGCGTCCGGGCACGCCTTCAACACCGCCGTGGATGAAATGCCCATCAGTTGGGATCACATCGAATTGCGCCTGGATGCGTACTGCGCCACCCGCGCCGATTGCGAAACCCTCGGGGTGGGCATCGGCGATTACGTTGCCTTCGATCCCTTGCCAGAATTCACCGAGAGCGGTCACATCAGCGCTCGCCACCTGGACGACAAGGCCGGGGTTGCGGCGTTGTTGGCGGCGCTCAAGGCGATTGTCGACAGCGGCGAAGAACTGCTGATCGACTGTCACCCCCTGTTCACCATCACCGAGGAAACCGGCAGTGGCGCGGCCGCCGCGCTGCCCTGGGATGTCAGCGAGTTCGTCGGCATCGACATCGCCCCGGTCGCACCCGGCCAGCACTCCAGCGAACACGCCGTGAGCGTGGCGATGCAGGACTCCGGTGGGCCCTACGACTATCACCTGTCACGACATCTGCTGAAACTGGCCAAGGAGAATGAGCTGCCTGCACGCCGCGACCTGTTCCGCTACTACTTCAGCGACGCCCACTCGGCCGTCACTGCCGGCCATGACATCCGCACTGCCTTGCTCGCTTTCGGCTGCGATGCCACCCATGGCTACGAACGCACCCATATCGATAGTCTGGCCGCCCTCAGCCGCCTGCTCGGAGCCTACATCCTCAGCCCACCGGTATTCGCCAGCGATGCACAACCGGCCCAGGGTTCGCTGGATCGCTTCAGCCACCAGCTTGAACACGATGCACAGATGGAAAGCGATACCCGGGTGCCTTCGGTGGATAGCCTGGTGGGACAGCGTTCGGATAATTGACGGAGGACTCTCACTCTCCGGAGACTGCCATCGCGAGCAGGCTCGCTCCCACAGGGTCCATGGCGTAAATCCATTGTGGGAGCGAGCCTGCTCGCGATGAGGCCGAAACGTCCAGCGCAATCCAAGGCTGGCCGCAAGTGCCCATAGCCCGTAGCATTTGCGACATTGTCCAGCCGAGGTACCCCATGCTGATCCCTTACGACCAACTCGAAGTCGACACGCTCACCCGCCTGATCGAGGACTTCGTGACCCGCGACGGCACCGACAACGGTGACGACACGCCCCTGGAAACCCGTGTGCTACGCGTAAGGCAGGCCTTGACCAGAGGCCAGGCGATGATCGTCTTCGACCCGGAGAGCGAGCAGTGTCAGTTGATGCTCAAGCACGACGTGCCCAAGCACCTATTTGACTGAACACGCCTTGCGGGCGACCTGATTCTTCTTTCTCTGGATTTTTTCGTATATCTCGAAGCGATGAACATCGATGTGCCGCGGCGCTTCCACGCCGAACCGCACGGTGGTGCCACTGACCGACAGCACACGAACGGAAATATCATCACCGATGGAAATCAGTTCACCCACGGCACGGCTTAGTACGAGCATGGTTCTTGTCCTTAAGAAGGTCTGGACCTTGACCATGCCCGGCCTGTTTCCTGTTCACAAGACACGGGCGAGAATTCAGTAACCCCCTACAAACAAGACTCTAAGAACTGAAGGAAACGTCCTGCAAAACGGGTCGGACGCGACGCTTTCAGGCCCCGAGAAACGATGTCCATCAGCAAGGTCGGATGGCGCCATCCTGAGGACACCGCATCCCCCGGTCAAGTTGGATTCTGTCGGGCCTTGGCGCGCATCTTGTCGGCCATGACGGTCATTTCGTCGTACAGCAACTGCGGGTTCTTCTGCTTCATCGCCCAGGCCATGCGTCCCTGTTCGTGGGGCAGGATCATGAACTCACCTTGGGCGACCTGCTGGAAGATATAGTCAGCGATGTCGGCGGCGGTAATGGGCGAACTTTCCAGCAACTTGCCCACCTGGGCTTTCATGGCCGGGGTCGGACCACGGAAAGAGTCCAGCAGGTTGGTCTGAAAGAACGACGGACAGACCACGTGCACGCCGATTTCCTGCTGCGCCAGTTCGACCAGCAGGCTTTCCGACAACGCCACCACACCAGCCTTGGCCACGTTGTAGTTACTCATGGCCGGCCCCTGCATCAGCGCCGCCATGGAGGCGATGTTGATGATCTTGCCGCGGCTCTTTTCCAGCAACGGCAGGAACGCCTTGCAGCCCTTGACCACGCCCATCAGGTTGATCGCAATCTGCCAGTCCCAATCCTCCAAGGACAACTCACTGAAGAACCCGCCCGAGGCCACGCCGGCGTTGTTGACGATGATGTCGATGCCGCCAAGTTTCTCTTCGCAGGCCTGGGCGAATGCCGTCAGTTGACTGTAATCACGCACATCGCAGCGTTGGACAAAGCCATCGCCGCCGGCATCGCGCACCAGCCTGAGGGTTTCCTGGAGGCCTGGCTCACTGACATCCGACAAGGCCAGGCGCCAGCCGTCGCGAGCCCAGCGCAGCGCGATTTCGCGGCCCAGGCCCGAGCCGGCGCCAGTGATCATCATGCGATTTTGCATAGGAAACAGCCTTTGTTCCGGGAGAGATGGGCCGAGTGTAGCGAAGGAGACTGCGGGACCCACGCTCCATCAGATTGCTGAATGGCGGGGGCAAACCTTAATAGGTTGCGCAGTTCTGTGGCAGCGGTTTCTGTGGCGAGGGAGCTTGCTCCCGCTCGGTTGCGCAGCAGCCGCAACATCCTGGGGCCACTTCGCAGCCCAGCGGGAGCAAGCTCCCTCGCCACAGGGTTTTGCGGCTACCCGACAGACACTAAAAAACTTTGAATTTTTTACAGGACGTTACGGTCCGACTTATTAAGCCGCCCGGATTTAATGCAGCGTGCTGGCAGTTGAAAGTTGTATCACTCCAAAACTGACCAATAAGGAAATCAACAATGGGCACAATACTCATCATTATCCTGATCCTCCTGCTGATCGGCGGTCTGCCGGTCTTCCCGCACTCCAGAAGTTGGGGTTATGGACCGTCCGGCATCATCGGCGTAGTGTTGGTAGTGCTGTTGATACTACTGTTACTGGGCAAGATATAACTCAATAGCAAAAAAAAGAGGCCTTTTCTTAAAGGCCTCTTTTTTTATGCTGCGTCGTTGATCAGTCCGGCTTGCCATCCACCACGCCGGCGGTGTTATCCAGCAGGCTCTTGGTGGCGGTTTGCAGGAACGATTCAAGTTGCAGCTTCATCTGGGAAGTATCCGGTGCGTCCATGATGACTTCTGCATGCGGATTGGCCCCCAGCTCGTAGCGGAACATCTTCGGTCCCATTTCTTTTTCTTTTGGCAGAACCAGAATCCGGTCGCCTTGGATGATCGCAGTCGTCTGATCACTGCCTGACGGCTTGATTACACCAAACCCCGTGTCGCCTTCGGGCAGGTTCAACAGGTCCCGACCCCAGCACTGGTTGCGCACCTGTCCGCCGATCCGCCCCATGATGGTGGGGACGATGTCGACCTGGGTACCCACAGTGTGGTTACGCTGGCCGAATTTTTCCTGGATGCCAGGACCGATCATCAGCATTGGCACGTTGAAACGGCCCAGGTCCATCTCGGTGATCTGACGTTCGTTACCGAAACCATGGTCGCCCACCACGACGAACAGCGTCTCCTTGAAATAAGGCTCCTTGCGGGCCTTCTCGAAGAACTGGCCCAGCGCCCAGTCAGCGTAGCGCATGGCGGTCAGGTGTTCGTTCAGGCTGCCGCGGTCGGTGACCCGCTCCACCGGCAATGGTGTCGGCAGTGCATACGGCGTGTGGTTGGACAGGGTTTGCAGCAAGGCATAGAACGGCTTGCCGTTTTCCCGCGCCTTGAGCTCGATCAGGCCACGGTCGAACATGTCCTGGTCGGACACGCCCCAGGTCGGATCGGAAAACACCGGGTTGACGAAGTCGTTACGCCCGATGAAGTTGGTCATGCCCTGGTTGCTGAAGAAACCCGACTGGTTGTCCCAGGCAAAATCACCGTTGTAGACATACACGTCGTCGTAGTCACGGGCACTGAGCAGTTGCGGCAAACCCGACAGCTTGTGGCTGCCTTCCGGCGTCTGCATCAAGTACTCGAAACCGGGCAGGTTCGGGAAGCACGCCATGGTGGCGAACATGCCTTGGTGGGTGTGAGTGCCGTTGGAGAAGAAACGGTCGAACAGCAGGCCTTCCTTGGACAGTTTGTCCAGATAAGGCGTGATGTTGCCCGGTGCGCCCAGGGCGCCCACCGAGTGACCGGCCATGCTTTCCATGAGGATCACGACGACGTTCTTGATCGGCAGGGTCTTGTCGGCTGGCGGCGTGTAGTCGCGGCGCACGGCAGCAGTGGCGGTATCCACCAGCTTGTCGTCGGGCAACACCAGCATGTCGCGCACGGTCTGTTGTGCCAGTGGCTGCTCGAGGGTGGCTTTCCAGATGTTGTCGCGGTCTTCGGACATGCGGCTCTTGGCCGCCGCCACCAGCGACAGCGTGCCATTGAGGCCCAGCTGGTTGGCGAAGTTCGAATCGGTGGTATAGACATCGCCCCAACGCAGCGGCGGGCCTTGACGCAAGGTACCACGGGCCGCGACCACAGCCACCAGCAGGCAGACGATGAACACCGCCACCCGGCCGTACCACGGGGCGATCTGGCGCGTGCCGATGCTGCCGCCGCTGAACGGGCCGCGCGGACGGGTTGCACGGTCAGCGCCCTTGAACGCCAGGCTCAGAATGATGGTGCCGCCGGCCCAGGCCAGCAGGTAGCGCACCACCGGGAATCCGTACCAGAGCATGCTCATCACGGTTTTCGGGTCTTCCTTCACATACTGGAAGACCAGGCCGTTGAGGCGCTGGTGGAACTCACGGTAGAAGTCCATCTCCATCAGGCCCAGGAACAGCGCAATGCTGGAGGTGACGGTCAGCCAGAAACGAAAGAAACCTCGGGCCGCCATGGCGCGGGCGCTGAACAGTGCCAGCAACAGCGGGACACTGAGATAGACCACCAGGCGCAGGTCAAAACGCAGGCCATTGGCGAAGGCTTCGACGAAGGTCGACGCCGGGGTGTCGAGGATCATTTGGCGGTTATAGACCAGCAGCGCCACGCGCAGCAGGCTGAACATCACCATCATCACCAAGGCGCAGAGCAATGTGTAGGCCAGGTGCGATTTGACGGTCGGTTGCAGCAGGCGATGCGTGCTTCGCTGCTGACTCAGGGCGTCCGGGATTGCCATGTCGTTTGAGGACCCTATCGGAGTTGGAGTGACAAAAAGTACAAAGGCGCACCCTCTGCTGACCAAAGCCTGGCCCGGGGTTTGCGCAAGAGCGCAGATGTTGCACGAACGGCTACGGCATTGCCATTAAATAACCGGCGGCAATAAAAGCGCTGGAGATTGTCCGCAAGATTTTGTGAAAATTTCGTTCAATGAATATCTGGAAACACAAAATGCCGGGGCCTCCCTAAATATCAGGCGCCCCCTCGCAAAAAGCCCTCAGCCCAATCAGTCGTTACTCGGCTTGTTGATCGCCTGCAACACGTACTGCGGCATGGCAAACGCACCGAGATGAATCTCAGGGTTGTAGTAGCGGGTGACGATGCCACTGCCGATGAACCGCTCATGCAGGGTTTCACGGGAGAGTTTGCGGTAAGCGCTATCAGTCGAGCCCCAGGCGAAGGTCATGGCGCCACCGATGTAAGTCGGCACGGCAGCCTGGTAGAAATGCCAGTCGGCAAACAGGCCTCGCAAGCGGCCGGCGGTGGTCTGCACTTCGCCCAGTTGCATGAATGGCGTGCCGTTCTGGGTTACCAGGATGCCACCGTCGTTCAGGCAGCGATGGCAAGCCTGGTAGAAGTTTTCCGAGAACAGCACCTCACCCGGGCCGATCGGGTCGGTGGAGTCGGAAATGATGACGTCGAACTTCTCTTGGGTGGTGGAGACGAAGCGCATGCCGTCATCGATCACCAGATTCAGTCGCGGGTCGTCGTAGGCACCCTTGGAGTGGTTGGGCAGGAATTCCTTACACATGTCCACCACGGTGCCGTCGATTTCCACCATGGTGATGTGCTCGACACCCAGGTGCTTGGTCACCTCACGCAACATGCCGCCATCACCGCCACCGATGATCAACACGCGCTTGGCCTTGCCGTGGGCAAGGATAGGCACATGGGTCAGCATTTCGTGGTAGATGAACTCATCGGCTTCGGTGGTCTGGATCACCCCATCGAGCGCCATCACCCGCCCCATGCGCGGGTTCTCGAAGATCACCAGGTGCTGGTGCTCGGTACGCACTTCGTGCAGCAGCTTGTCCATCCGGAAACGTTGGCCGTAGCCTTCGTAGAGGGTTTCCAGGTAGTCGCCGGCCGGGGTGGTCGTCATGGTCAGGTGCTCCGATAGCTCACAAAGGCGCGCATTCTACGACGATGGGGATGACAGGTCGAACCTTGAACGCCTGGCCAGACAAAGAACCTGTGGGACCCTCATCACCCTTTAGTGAAACTGGCGCCCCAATCCCCCCGGCACGCCTTCGATGGTGGTGTCTTCCCAAGGCCCGTTCGGGCTGACAGAGCGGCTCCAGCCATTGTTCCAGCGGTAGTAGGTGCGCTGGCGGTAGAAGGTGTTGGGTTGGTTATCCAGCACATAGACCCCAAGCTTGGCGTCCCAGTGGCTGTTGCCCCCGGGGGGCGGGGCGAAACTGGCTGAAGTACGCGGCAGCGGCTTGGCCGGTTTGTTCGGGGTGACCGGTTTGCCCGGCGCGGTGGACGGCACCGGTTTGGTGGTCGGCACCGAAGGCGGAATAGGTGGCAGCGGCGTCGAGGGCTCCGGCGGGCGATGGACCGCACAAGCGCTCAGGCCCAGGACGAGCGTCAGCAGAGTGATACGGGCGATGGCGGTCATGGTGCAAATTCCTGTCATTGGTCCGGGCTGTCGATGGTCAGTTGTTGCGGCGTCGTGGTACTGCTCGCCAGGGGCTGGCTGCGGCCGATCCATTCACCGGAAGTCGGTTGCCCGGCTCGGGAAATACGCGCCACCAGTTGGACTTCAGGGAAGTTCGACAGTTTCAGTTGCGGCATCATCGCGTCCGCATCCCCCAATTCGACGCTGACGGGCAGATCGGCAACCGTCAGGCGCTTGGCCGCCAGTGGCGCAGGCGGACCGGAAACGGCGCGAGCAAAGATGAATACGCTGTCGCCCGGCTGCACCTTGGCCTTGAGCGCAGGCGCCAGGTCGACACGCACCTTGAGCAGCGCGCCGGCCTTCACCGCCGGAGTCTGAGCCACCTTGCCGCCGCTGGCTTGCAGCTTCTCGGTGGCGCGGGCAATACCGCCTTGCAGCGCCTCGCGGGACTTGTCGTCCTCCGGTAGTTGCGCCAGCAGGCGCCCCCAGTAATCGATCGCGTCCTGGTAGCGCTCGCCTTCAAACGCGGCAATGCCCAACAGGCCCAGGCTGGTGACTTCCTTGGGATCGAGCTTCAGGGCCTCGTCGGTCAACGCCTGGACCTTGTCCGACCACTTCTTGCCATCGGCAAAATACTGCGCCTGGGCCCACTGTCCCAGCAGCTCGGGCTGCCGACCCGCCACCGCCACGGTGCGCTCGAAAATCCTTGCCGCATCCGCCGGTCGATCCTGGGCCATGTAGGTACGTCCCAGGAAATACAAGCCCTCGGCGGAGTCCGGTTGTGCCGCCACCGCCCTCTCCAGGCGCCGGGTCATTTCTTCCATGGACTGAGGTGCCTGGGCGAATTCGCGGGTCAGTTCGACCTTGTCGCTCGCGCCAAAATGCAGGTACAAGCCCAGGCCCAGCAATGGCACCAGCACGGCGGCGAGCAGCGGCAACGGCTTGCCCATGCGCGATTCGCGCGGTGCTTCGGCGCCCTCGGTGTCGGCGAGCAGCTCACGGGCGGCTTCGGCGCGCCCCGTGTCCAGTTGCGCGGCGTTAAGCACGCCCTCCGCCTGCTCGGCCTGCAACTCGGCGACACGCTCCTGATACAGCGCCACGTTGAGCGCGGTACGGTCCTCCTCCCGCTGGGCGCGACGGCCCCGCAGCACGGGGATCAACAGGAAACTCAGGGCAATCAGGAGAAGCAGACCTGCGGCGAGCCAGAAATCAATCATGCTTGGTGTTATCCAACAGTTGGTCGAGGCGCTGACGCTCTTCGACGGAAAGCGTGTCCGGGGCGGCGGTGCGCTGCACCCGGCGGCGGCGCACGATCAGCGCGATGACGACGAAGCCGCCAAGCAACAACCCGGCGGGGCCGAACCACAGCAGCGCGGTCTTGGAGGACAGGGCCGGGTTGTAGCGCACGAACTCACCGTAGCGATCCACCATGAAGTCGATGATCTGCTGGTTGTCCTTGCCCTCGCCGAGCATGCGGAAGATTTCCTTGCGCAGGTCGGCGGCAATCGGGGCGTTGGAGTCGGCGATGTCCTGGTTCTGGCACTTGGGGCAGCGCAGTTCCTTGGTCAACTCGCGAAACCGCTCGCGCTCGCCTTCGTTGGCGAATTCGTAGGTGTCGATGGCGGCGTGGGCCACGCCGGCGAGACTCAACCCCAGGACAACGGCGGATAACCAGCGCCTCATGGCTTGGCCTCGTCCACCAGTGCCTGGTATTTGGTCGCCAGCTTTTCGCGCCACACCTGTTCGTCGATCACACCGACGAACTTGTCACGGATGATGCCCTTGGCGTCGATAAAGAAAGTTTCCGGAGCCCCGTAGACCCCGAGATTCAAGCCCAGGGAGCCCGCCTCATCCCGAATGTCCAGTTGATATGGATTGTGGAACTCGGCGAGCCATTTCAAGGCATCGACATTGACGTCCTTGTAATTGACGCCGTAGATCACCACGCCGTTCTCGGCCAGCTTGTTCAGCACCGGGTGCTCGACCCGGCAGGAAATGCACCAGGTGCCCCATACATTGACCAGTGCCGGCTTGCCCAGCAGATCGGCACGGGTCAGGGTCTTGTCGCCCTGCACCGAAGGCAGGGTGAACTCCGGGAACGGTTTGCCGATCATCGCCGAGGGCAACTCGGACGGGTCCAGGAAAAGCCCCCGGTACAGAAAGACCGCCACCACCAGGAACAGCGCCAGCGGCAATACCATCAACCAACGTTTCATGCAGTGGCTCCCGTCACGCCCAGGGCTTCGCGCACCCGGGTTTTCACTTTGACCCGATAACGCCGATCCAGCGCCGCCAGCGCCCCGCCCAGGCCTGTCAGCAGGCCGCCGAACCAGATCCACCGCACGAACGGCTTGACGTGCACCCGCACTGCCCAGGCGCCATCGCCAAGGGACTCACCCAGTGCCACATAGAGGTCGCGGGTGAAGCCGGCGTCGATCCCGGCTTCGGTCATCACCGAATTCTGTACGGTGTAGAGGCGTTTCTCGGGATGCAGCACCGCCACTTCCTGGCCGTCGCGAATGACCCGCACCGTGCCTTTATCGGACGTGAAGTTCGGGCCTTCGAAATGCTTGGCGCCCTCGAAAACAAACTGATAGCCGCCCAGGTCCATGGACTCTCCCGGCGCCAGACGCAGGTCGCGCTCGGCGCTGTTCTGGCTCGATAGCACCACGCCCAGGGCACAGACAGCGATGCCCAGGTGAGCGACCTGCATGCCCCAGTAGCTGCGGGTCAGGGTCGGCAGGCCCTTGACCAGGCCTTTGTGACGGGTCTTGTCGAAGATGTCCCGTACACCGGCCAGCAATACCCAGGCGGCCAGCACGAAGGTCGCCAGCACGGCCCAGTTGAAATCGCCATAAGCGATCCCGGCCACCACCGCCAGGGCGGCGGTGCCCAGCAACACCGGGGTCAGCATGCCCAGCAGCCACTTGACCGGCGTGTCCTTCCAGCGCACCAGCACACCGACCGCCATCACCACCATCAGGATCGCCATCAGTGGAATGAACAGCGCATTGAAGTACGGCGGTCCGACCGACAGCTTGGCCCCGGAGAGCGCATCGAGCACCAGCGGGTACAACGTCCCCAGCAGGATCATCGACGCGGCCACCACCAGCACCAGGTTGTTACCCAGCAGCAGCGTCTCACGGGACCAGAGATTGAAGCCAACCTGGCTCCTGACCACGGGTGCCCGCAGGGCGAACAACGTCAGCGAGCCGCCGACCACGAACAGCAGGAACATCAGGATGAACACACCGCGCTCGGGATCCGAGGCGAAGGCATGCACCGAGGTCAGGACGCCGGAACGCACCAGGAAGGTCCCCAACAAGCTCAGGGAGAACGCGGCGATCGCCAGCAGCACGGTCCAGCTCTTGAACACGCCGCGCTTTTCGGTGACCGCCAGCGAGTGAATCAGCGCCGTGCCCACCAGCCAAGGCATGAACGAGGCGTTTTCCACCGGGTCCCAGAACCACCAGCCGCCCCAGCCCAGCTCGTAGTAGGCCCACCACGAGCCGAGGGTGATACCGATGCCGAGGAAGGCCCAGGCGACGATGGTCCATGGACGCGACCAACGGGCCCAGGCGGCATCGAGGCGACCGCCCAGCAGCGCGGCGATGGCGAAGGCGAAGGCCACGGAAAAGCCGACGTAGCCCATGTAGAGCATCGGCGGGTGAACGATCAGGCCGATGTCCTGCAGCAGCGGATTGAGGTCGCGGCCATCCATCGGCATCTGCGGCAGGATCCGCGCGAACGGGTTGGACGTGACGATCAGGAACAGCAGGAAACCGGTGCTGATCATGCCCATTACCGCCAGTACCCGGGCCAGCATCACCTGGGGCAATTGCCGGGAAAACACCGAGACGGCGAAGGTCCAGCCGGCGAGAATCAAGGCCCAGAGCAGCAGCGACCCTTCATGGGCGCCCCACACCGCACTGAACTTGTAGTACCAGGGCAAGGCGCTGTTGGAGTTGCTCGCGACGTAGGCCACGGAAAAATCATCGGTCATGAAGGCGTAGGTCAGGCAACCGAAGGCGAACACCATGAAAGCGAACTGGCCCCACGCCGCCGGCTGGGCCAGGCTCATCCACAGGCGGTCGCCGCGCCAGGCACCGAGCAGCGGCACCACGGCCTGCACCAGGGCCAGGCACAGGGCCAGGATCATCGCCAGGTGACCCAACTCGGGAATAAAGATGCCAGTGCTCATCGATCAGCCCTCCTTCACGGGAGCAGGCGCCGACTGACCACTGTCTTTCAAGGCCTTGGTCACTTCCGGCGGCATGTATTTTTCGTCGTGCTTGGCCAGCACTTCGTCGGCCACCACCACGCCATCGGCATTGAGCTTGCCCAGGGCGACGATGCCCTGCCCTTCACGGAACAGGTCCGGGAGGATGCCGCGATAAGTGATGGTCACGGTCTTGTTGAAGTCGGTGACGTTGAACTTCACGTCCAGCGAATCCCCGGAACGTACCAGCGAACCCTTCTCCACCATGCCGCCAGCCCGGATGCGGGTGTCCTTGGGCGCTTCGCCATTGGCGATCTGGGTCGGGGTGTAGAACAGATTGATGTTCTGCTGCAGGGCGCTCAAGGCCAGGCCGACCGCGGCACCGACACCCACCAGGATCGCCAGGATGATGACAAGACGTTTTTTGCGCAGCGGATTCACTGACCGTTCTCCCGGCGCAGACGACGCGCCTCTTGTTGCAGATACCGCTTGCGGGCCAGGAGCGGCACCGCCACGTTGAGGGCCAGTACCGCCAGGCAGATGCCGTAGGCGGACCAGACATACAGGCCATGATGGCCCATGGCGAGGAAATCGCCGAATGAAGCGAAACTCATCGAGCGGCCTCCAGGCTGTTCTGTACTTCGGCCTTCACCCAACTGGCCCGGGCTTCGCGCTTGAGCACTTCCAGGCGCATGCGCAGCAATAGCACCGCGCCGAAGAAACAGTAGAAACCCAGCACCGTCAGCAGCAGCGGCAGCCACATCTCCACCGGCATCGCCGGCTTCTCGGTGAGGGTGAACGTCGCGCCCTGATGCAGGGTGTTCCACCACTCCACCGAATACTTGATGATCGGGATGTTGATCACACCGACAATCGCCAGCACCGCGCAGGCCTTGGCCGCACTCTCACGATTGCTGATGGCGTTGCTCAACGCAATAAGACCGAAGTACAGGAACAGCAGGATCAGCATCGACGTCAGTCGGGCATCCCAGACCCACCACGACCCCCAGGTCGGTTTGCCCCAGATCGCTCCGGTGACCAGCGCCACAGCGGTCATCCAGGCACCGATAGGCGCGGCGCATTGCAAGGCAACGTCGGCCAGCTTCATCTTCCAGACCAGCCCGACCACACCGCATACCGCCAGCATGACGTAGATCGACTGGGCGAGCATCGCTGTCGGCACATGGATGTAGATGATCCGGAAGCTGTTGCCCTGTTGATAATCCGGCGGCGCGAACGCCAGGCCCCAGACCACGCCGATGCCAATCAGCAGCAGTGCGGCAATGCTCAGCCAGGGCAACAATTTGCCGCTGATGCCGTAGAACCATTTGGGTGAGCCGAGCTTATGAAACCAGGTCCAGTTCATTGCTGTTTCCATCACGGTTGCGGCGCGCTGTCACGTGCCGCCGGGTCTGCCTTAACTTCACAGGAAGTGGTCATTTTTTGACCAGGCCTCATTATTATTCGCCGACGCTGATCTTCAGGCCAGCGGCTATTGCAAAGGGTGTCAGGGTTATCGCCAGGGCGGTCAGGCTCCCAAGCCAGAGCAGATAACCGGTCGCCGGCATGCCTTGCAAGGAGGCTTGCAAGGCGCCACTGCCGAGGATCAACACCGGGATATACAGCGGCAGGATCAGCAATGCCAGCAACAGGCCGCCGCGTTTCAAGCCCACCGTCAAGGCCGCGCCCACCGCACCGAGCAGGCTCAGCACCGGTGTACCCAGCAGCAGCGAGACCAGCAGCACCGGCATGCACGCGGCGGGTAACCCCAGCATCATCGCCAGCAGTGGCGAGAGCAATACCAGCGCCAGACCGGAAAAAACCCAGTGTGCCAGTACCTTGGCCAAAACCAGAAGGGCCAAGGGGTGCGACGAAAGGACCCACTGTTCCAGGGAACCGTCTTCGAAATCACTGCGGAAAAGCCCGTCCAGCGAGAGCAGGACCGACAAAAGCGCCGCCACCCAGACCAGCCCCGGCGACAAGGTTTGCAACAATTGAGTCTCCGGGCCGACTGCCAACGGGAACAACGCAATGACGATCGCGAAGAACACCAGTGGGTTGGCCAGTTCGGCCGGACGGCGGAACAACAGGCGCGCTTCGCGGGCAAGCAACAGGCCAAACACACTCATACGGCCCAGTTCCCCAGATCAATGTTGCGATAACCCGACGGCATCCGGGCCAGCGTGTGGTGGGTGGTCAACAGCACCGTGCCACCGCTCTCGCAATGCCGGGCCAGGTGTTCCTCGAGCTGCGCCACGCCCTGCTTGTCCAGGGCGGTGAACGGTTCGTCGAGAATCCACAGCGGCGGGCTGTCCAGGTACAACCGGGCCAGGGCCACGCGGCGCTGCTGACCAGCGGACAAGGTATGGCATGGCACATCTTCGAAGCCGCGCAACCCTACCATGGCCAACGCCTGCCAGATCGCCTCACGACCAGCGGGCCGATGCAGCGCACAAAGCCAGCTGAGGTTTTCTTCGGGAGTCAGCAGATCCTTGATCCCGGCGGCGTGGCCGATCCAGAGCAGGTTGCGGGCCAGTTCGCTGCGCTGCGCCTGCAAGGGCTGGCCATTGAGCAACACCTGGCCCGCGGTCGGCTGCATCAACCCCGCCAGCAGGCGCAACAGGCTGGTCTTGCCGCTGCCGTTGGGGCCACTGACTTGCACCATATCGCCTGGCGAGAGTCTCAATTCGAGGTGTTCGAAAAGCAGCCGCAGGTCTCGCTCACAGGCGAGGCCGACGGTTTGCAAGAGAGGACTGGTCAAGGGATCGCGAGCCTTATACGGTTTAAGTCGGCGGTGCAGCGGCCGTTAAAGAGATGCAGCATAGATGCATTGACGGCCCGTTCCACAGAGCTGCGTCAAACAATTGCAAGGTTTTCGCCACTCCCTGAAAGACGGGCGGCATTATACATGCCATGCCCCCAGGGAGCGTTCTCAATTAGTTTCCAGGGTAAGACCGCAAATGACAGGCGACATGAACATCCAGCCGCTGCCCCAGCCCACGGCAACGACACGTACGCCGGCGGTCGGTGGCGAGTTGCTCAAACTGCTGACGCCGGTCGAAGGCTTGATCGGTGCCGGCCAGACGGCCAGTGCCGAGGTGTTGTCGCTCAAGCAGGCAGACCAGACTTTCCAGCTATTGCTCAAGGTCACCCTGGAAAGCGGTCGTCAGACTACGGTGCAGGCCACCAGCAACCAGCCGTTGCCACAGGGCACCAGCCTGGCAGTGACCCAGCCGTCCGCCAGTAACCTGGCGATTACTGTACAACAGGCCGTTGCCTCCAGCATTGCGACCCTGACTCGTATCGACACCACGCAGTTGCCGGTCGGTACCCTGTTACAAGGCAAGGTGATTACCAGCCAGGCGTTGCCCCAGCTGCCGGGACAACCAGCGGTGTATCGGTCGCTGGTGAGTTTGCTCAATACCGCCCAGGCCGGCAGCACCCTGGACATCGACAGCCCTCAGCCGCTGCGTATCGGCACGCTGTTGAGCGCCCAGGTACAGGATGCCCAGACGTTGAAGTTCATTCCGCTGAGCAACCGCCAGGAACAATTGGCGGTGAGCCAGCAACTGGTGACCCAGGTGAGTCGTCAGGGTTCGCTGGACAGTCTGATCAGCGCCCTGCAGGAACTGCCCGCGACGGATGAGACCGGTGTCGAACTGCGCGCCGCGGTGACACGTCTGCTGGCCGGCCTGCCGGATGTGCAGCAATTGAGCACGCCCAAGGGCCTGGCCCAGGCCCTGGCCGCCAGCGGGGTATTCCTGGAAAGCAAACTGCTGGCCGGACAACCACCGAGCCTGGCAGCGGACCTCAAGGGTGATCTGCTGAAGCTGATCGCCCAACTGACAACGACGCTGCCCGCCTCCACCAATCTCGGCGCAGTCATCGCCGCCAACACCCTGGCCCAGGCCCTGCCCAGCTTCGTACGCAACGCCTTGGGCACGCTCGGCCAGGTCAGCGCGAAGCCACAACCCACCGGCTTCCCCCTACCCTCTCGCCTACTCAAGGGCCAGGACGACGAAGGCGACCTCGAACACCTGCTGCGCCTCGCCGCTGCCGCTGTGTCGCGCCTGCAAAGCCATCAGCTGTCGAGCCTGGAGCAGACCGGCCTGACCGACGATGGCCGGCTGATGAGCACCTGGCAACTGGAAATCCCGATGCGCAACCTGCAGGACATCGTGCCATTGCAGGTCAAATTCCAACGCGAGGAAACCCCACCTCGGGAACAACCCGACGAGCGCAGGGAGGAACGTGAGGCCAAGCAGCAGCTCTGGCGGGTCGAGTTGGCATTCGACGTGGAGCCGTTGGGGCCTCTGCAGGTCCAGGCGCAATTGCTCAGTGGCAGCTTGTCCAGCCAGTTGTGGGCGGAACGGCCCTACACGGCGAACCTCATCGAACGCAACCTGGCCGCACTGCGTGAGCGCCTGGTGACCTGCGGCCTGAACGTCGCAGACCTGGACTGCCACGTCGGCACTCCGCCCCAAGGCCCCAAGACCCGACTCGAACAACGCTGGGTGGACGAAACCGCATGACAACCCACACCGAACCGCGCCAGGCCATCGCCCTCAAATATGACGGCCACCACGCCCCGACCCTCACCGCCAAGGGCGACGAAGCCCTGGCCGAGGAGATCCTGCGGATCGCCCGGGACAGTGAAGTGCCGATCTATGAGAATGCCGAGCTGGTGAAGCTCCTGGCCCGGCTGGAACTGGGGGAGAGTATTCCGCAGGAGTTGTATCTCACCATCGCCGAGATCATTGCGTTTGCGTGGAACCTCAAGGGTAAGTTTCCCAAGGGGTTCGACCCGCATGCCCCGAGTGTCGAGAAGGATGTGACGGAGCGCGGGGAGGATTACTGAGTCACGCCACATGGCTGCAGCGAAGAAGCCTGTGGGAGCAAAGCTTGCTCGCGATAGGGGCACCGCCAGTCGAGAATGCCATTGACTGTCCTACCGCTATCGCGAGCAAGCTTTGCTCCCACAGGTTCCAGGGCGTTTGATCCTTGACTGGAAGCGATCCTCAGCCCCTGTGCAACTTGCTCATCAACTCCGCCTCGGCCTGGGTCAAGCCACAGGCCTGGGTCAGTTCGTCGACACTGGCGCCCATGCCCACCAGCCTTGCGGCCTGGGCAAAGGACAAGCTCGAGGGGTCGCGCTGTTCCAGTTGGGCCAGTTTGTCCGGTAACGGGCCGACCACGGCGCGCAGCTCATGGATGGCTTCACCCATGCGCACGGTACCGTTCTGGTAATCGTCGACACGCTTGGCCAGGTCCCTGATGCGCTGATCACGCAGCGCATCGCCCTGAGCCTGTTGAGCGGCAATCTGCCGCTGGTCGCGTATATACGCCAGGAACATCGCCAACGTGCCTGCCCAGAAAAGGAACAGGACAACGACTGCTACCTCAAGAATCAATCAGATACTCTCCAGTTCCGACCACTCTTCTTCGCTCATCATTTTTTCCAGCTCGACCAGAATCAGCAACTCGTTGTTCTTGTTGCAGACGCCCTGGATGAACTTGGCCGACTCTTCGTTACCGACGTTAGGCGCGGTTTCGATTTCCGACTGACGCAAGTAAACCACTTCGGCCACGCTGTCGACCAGGATACCGACCACTTGCTTGTCGGCCTCGATGATCACGATACGGGTGTTGTCGTTGACCTCGGTGGAATTCAGGCCAAAACGCTGGCGGGTGTCGATCACCGTGACCACGTTGCCCCGCAGGTTGATGATCCCCAGCACGTAGCTTGGCGCACCCGGAACCGGAGCGATCTCGGTGTAGCGCAGCACTTCCTGCACGCGCATCACGTTGATGCCGTAGGTTTCGTTATCGAGTTTGAAGGTGACCCATTGCAGGATCGGATCTTCGGAACCCTTGAGAGACGACGCCTTATCATTCATACCCTGACCCCTCGAAAAACCGCCTGTGGCGGTGTGTTCTGCGCCGTGACGCTGTGCGCCACCGGCTGTGTTATTTCGGTTTCTGGACCGGCTTGGTGCCGCCCAGGTGTTTTGCCCCGCCGCTGGCGATCAGTTCGGCCAGCTCGGAAACGTCCAGCAAGGCGCACATGTGCTCGATCACCGTACCCGCCAGCCATGGCCGTTGCCCTCGATGGCTGCGCCACTTGATCTCGTTCGGGTCCAGACGCAGCGAACGGCTGACCTGGTGCACCGCCAATCCCCACTCGTAACCCTGGACCGAAATCACGTATTGCAGGCCCTGGCGAAAATCATCGCGATAACGGTCCGGCATCACCCAGCGCGCCGTATCCAGTACCTTCAGGTTGCCGGCCTGGCTCGGCAGGATTCCAAGGAACCAATCCGGCTGGCCAAACAACGGCGTCAATTCGTGCCCCGCCAGGGAGTAAATCGATCCCAGGCATACCAGCGGCACCGCCAGGGTCAACCCGGCCACATCGAACAACAGGCACTCGAACGGCTCGGCGGCCCAGGCCGGACGGTCGTCCGTCTCTACCGGCGGCGGGGTATTGCTCGGTGGCAGATGGACTTCCACCACCGGCGTCACCAGGCCCTGCAACAACGGTGCAACGGTGGAAACCGCAGCGAGCACCGGCGCAGGCGCCTCCATGACTTTCACCGATGGCCTGGCGACCGGCGCCTCCACCGCTGCGGCAACCACGGGTTTGCGTGCATCACGGGCCTGCTCCTCGAGCACGGCTGCCTGAAACTCATCCAGCACACCTTCGGCTTCGACGGGCGCGGGCAAAGCCTCGGGCACGCTCGGTTCCGGTGGCAATTCTTCGGTCGCTTCCTGCAACAGCCCGTCCAGGTAGGACTGCAGGGCCATTTGCGGACGCGAGGTTGTCTTGATCGGGCGGTTCATGAAAACAGTGCACCGCATATGAACGTTATCGGCATGAATGCCATCAGACTTGAGCCTGCAGAGCTTTTAGACGCGTTCAATCAGGCCACCTGCTGAGGAACAAGCTGCTGGGCCAGCAGGTGCTTGAGCAAAGCCCGGTAAGCCAGCACGCCACGGCTTTTGCCATCGAACTGGGAAGGGGTTACGCCAGCGCGGCTGGCATCGCGCAAGCGCGTGTCGACCGGGATGTAGCCTTGCCAGATGTCATCCGGGTACATGTCCCGCAACACCCGCAGGGTCCCCATGGACGCCTGGGTACGGCGGTCGAACAGGGTCGGCACGATATTGAACGCCAGCGACTGCTTGCGTGAGCGGTTGACCATCGCCAGGGTGTTGACCATCCGCTCCAGCCCCTTGACCGCCAGGTGCTCGGTCTGCACCGGGATCACCAGTTGCTGGCTGGCCGCCAAGGCATTGACCATCAACAAACCCAGCAGGGGTGGACTGTCGATGATCGCGTAATCGAAATCCTGCCACAGTTGCGCCAGACTCTTGGCGATCACCAGGCCCAACCCGCCCTGTCCCGGCGACTGCCGCTCCAGGGTGGCCAGCGCGGTGCTCGACGGCAACAGGGAAATCCGCTCGTCGCTGGTGGACAGCAGCAACTGCCCCGGCAAGCCTTCAGGCACACTGCCCCGGTGCAGGAACAGGTCGTAGTTGCTGTGCTCCAGGCTATCGGGATCGTAGCCAAAATAGCTGGTCATCGAGCCATGGGGGTCCAGGTCGACAATGACCACACGCTTGCCCGCCTCGGCCAGTAATCCGGCTAAAGCGATGGAAGAAGTGGTTTTACCCACGCCACCTTTTTGATTGGCAACTGCCCAGACTCTCATTCAGATCGTTCCTCCCGGCCGAAACAGGTCCGGCCGAGAAATAGCTCGGTTATAAAGCGGGTGACGGAGAATTGACGGCGCTCTGTCTTCCCGGTGTCTTGACCGGGGTCGGTGCAGTTTGTGTGCCAGCCCGCTTCAATGCAGCGTCCGGTGTTGCGTTGGCCGTACCGGTACCGGTCAGGCTGCGGCGTACATCAAGGTTGCGCGACACCACCAGCACCACGCGCCGATTTTTCGCCCGCCCTTCGACGGTGGCGTTATTGGCCACCGGCTGAAACTCGCCATACCCCACCGACGCCAGGCGACCGGGGTTCACACCCTGCATGGCAAGCATGCGGACGATGCTCGCCGAACGCGCCGAAGACAGCTCCCAGTTGGTCGGGTACTGCGCGGTGCGGATCGGCTGGTCATCCGTGAACCCTTCCACATGGATCGGGTTGTCGAACGGTTTCAGGATCGTCGCCACCTTGTCGATGATGTGGAACGCCATGTCGCTGGGCATGGCGTCGCCACTGCCGAACAAGAGGCTGGAGTTGAGTTCGATCTCCACCCACAGCTCGTTGCCGCGCACGGTCATCTGGTTGGAGCTGATCAGGTCGCCGAATGCCGCGCTGATGTCGTCGGCGATGCTTTTCAACGGATCACTGCCACCGGCAATGCCAGCATCGACCTGTTCGGCGTCGCGGACCAACGGCTTGGCCGGCGTGGTCGTCTTGGGCCGCTCGTCGCCAATGGGAATCGGCTTGAGCGCGCGGTCCGAGTCGGTGAAGACGCCGATCAGCGCTTCGGAGATGACCTTGTATTTGCCCTCGTTGACCGAGGAAATCGAATACATGACCACGAAAAAGGCGAACAGCAACGTGATGAAGTCGGCGTAGGACACCAGCCAACGCTCATGGTTGACGTGCTCTTCATGATTCCGGCGACGCGCCATGGTCCATTACTCCCATTAATCCATGAAGCCCTGGAGCTTCAATTCAATGGAGCGCGGATTCTCACCTTCGGCGATCGACAGGATTCCTTCCAGCAACATTTCGCGATAACGCGACTGGCGCAAGGCAATGGATTTGAGTTTGGCGGCGATCGGCAACAACACCAGGTTGGCACTGGCCACGCCATAGATGGTGGCGACGAACGCCACGGCAATGCCGCTACCCAACTGCGAGGGGTCGGCCAGGTTGCCCATGACGTGGATCAGACCCATTACCGCACCAATGATGCCGATAGTTGGTGCATAGCCGCCCATGCTTTCGAAAACCTTGGCCGCTTCGATATCGCGGCTTTCCTGGGTATAGAAATCCACTTCCAGGATGCTGCGGATGGCTTCCGGCTCGGCACCGTCCACCAGTAACTGCAGACCTTTTCGCGAATAGTTGTCAGGTTCGGCATCGGCCACACCTTCCAGACCGAGCAAGCCTTCCTTGCGGGCGGTCAGGCTCCAGTTCACGACGCGATCGATACCGCCGGCCAGGTCGACCCGCGGTGGAAACAGAATCCAGACCAGCACCTGCATAGCGCGCTTGAACGCACTCATCGGCGACTGCAGCAGCGCGGCGCCGATGGTGCCACCGAGCACGATCAGCGCCGCCGGGCCATTGGCCAGGGCGCCGAGATGACCGCCTTCCAGATAGTTGCCACCAATGATGGCGACGAACGCCATGATGATGCCGATCAGGCTGAGGACATCCATTACAGGCACGCCTCGACCAGGTATTTACCGATGTCGTCCAACCCGTACACCGCGTCGGCCAGGTCCGCTTTGACAATCGCCATCGGCATGCCATAGATCACGCAACTGGCTTCGTCCTGGGCCCAGATCGCACTGCCACCCTGCTTGAGCAGGCGGGCACCTTCGCGACCATCGGCCCCCATGCCGGTCAGCACCACCGCCAGAACTTTGTCACCGTAGGATTTGGCTGCGGAACCGAAGGTAATGTCTACACAGGGCTTGTAGTTCAGGCGCTCGTCGCCCGGGAGGATTTTCACCGCGCCGCGACCGTCGACCATCATCTGCTTGCCACCCGGGGCCAGCAGCGCCAGGCCCGGCCGCAGGATATCGCCGTCCTCGGCCTCCTTGACGCTGATGCGACACAACTTGTCCAGGCGTTCGGCGAACGCCTTGGTAAAGGCCGCGGGCATGTGCTGGATCAACACAATGGGAGCCGGGAAGTTGGCTGGCAACTGGGTCAGCACCCGCTGCAGCGCCACCGGCCCACCGGTGGACGTGCCGATGGCAACCAGCTTGTAGGCCTTGCGCTTGGGTGCCGGCGACGACGCGCTGGCCGGGGCCGAACGTGCGGGCGCAGGGGTCGGGGCACTGCGTACCGGGGGCGGATTGAAACTGCCCGACGATGGCGCAGGACTCGGTGCAGCCACAGGCGCAGGGGCCGCCGGGGTGTAGGCACTCACGCGGCGGTTGCTGCGGGAAATGCTGTGGACCTTCTCGCACAGCAACTGCCGAACCTTGTCGGGGTTGCGCGAGATGTCTTCGAAGTTCTTCGGCAGGAAATCCACCGCACCGGCGTCCAGCGCGTCGAGGGTGACACGAGCGCCTTCGTGGGTCAGGGACGAGAACATCAATACCGGAGTCGGGCAGCGCTGCATGATATGCCGCACCGCCGTGATGCCATCCATCATTGGCATCTCATAGTCCATGGTGATCACGTCCGGCTTGAGTGCCAGGGCCTGATCGATTGCCTCTTTACCATTAGTTGCGGTACCGACGACCTGAATCGTCGTGTCCGCCGAGAGAATTTCCGAGACGCGGCGGCGGAAGAACCCCGAATCGTCCACCACCAGGACTTTAACTACCATAAACACTCCGTTAGACGAGGCGTGGCGCCAGGCCACGCCCCTCCAGAATCAAATACGCCGCGCGGCGTAACGCTTGAGCATGCTCGGTACATCGAGGATCAGCGCGATGCGGCCGTCGCCGGTGATGGTGGCGCCGGACATGCCCGGGGTGCCCTGGAGCATCTTGCCCAACGGCTTGATGACCACTTCTTCCTGGCCGACGAGCTGGTCGACGACGAAGCCGATCCGCTGGGTGCCCACCGAAAGGATCACCACGTGGCCCTCGCCCTGCTCCACATGCGCCGCGGAGCTGACCAGCCAACGCTTGAGGTAGAACAACGGCAGTGCCTTGTCCCGCACGATCACCACTTCCTGGCCGTCCACCACGTTGGTGCGCGACAGGTCGAGGTGGAAGATCTCGTTGACGTTGACCAGCGGGAAAGCGAACGCCTGGTTGCCCAGCATCACCATCAGGGTCGGCATGATCGCCAGGGTCAGCGGGACCTTGATGAGGATCTTCGAGCCCGAGCCTTTGACCGAGTGGATGTTGATCGAACCGTTGAGCTGGGAAATCTTGGTTTTCACCACGTCCATCCCCACGCCACGACCCGACACGTCGGAAATCTCGGTCTTGGTCGAAAAGCCAGGGGCGAAGATCAGGTTGTAGCACTCGGTGTCGCTCAGGCGGTCGGCGGCGTCCTTGTCCATCACGCCGCGTTTGACGGCGATGGCACGCAGCACTTCGGGGTCCATGCCTTTGCCGTCGTCGGAGATCGACAGCAGGATGTGGTCACCCTCCTGCTCGGCGGCCAGGATCACCTTGCCGCTGCGGACCTTGCCCGCGGCTTCGCGTTCTTCCGGCGACTCGATGCCATGGTCGACCGCGTTGCGCACCAAGTGGACCAGCGGGTCGGCCAGGGCCTCGACAAGGTTTTTGTCGAGGTCGGTTTCTTCACCCACCAGTTCCAGGTTGATTTCTTTCTTGAGCTGGCGAGCCAGGTCACGTACCAGGCGCGGGAAGCGCCCGAAGACTTTCTTGATCGGCTGCATCCGGGTCTTCATGACCGCGGTCTGCAGATCGGCCGTAACCACGTCGAGGTTCGACACGGCCTTGGACATGGCTTCGTCCTGGCTGTTGAGGCCCAGGCGCACCAGACGGTTACGCACCAACACCAGCTCGCCGACCATGTTCATGATCTCGTCCAGGCGCGCGGTGTCGACCCGAACGGTGGTCTCGGCTTCACTGGTCGGTTTTTCCGCCGGTGCAGACGCGGCCGGTGCACGGGCTGGCGCAGGCGCAGCGGCGGCGGCAGGCTTCGGCGCGGGGGCCGGCGTCTCGGCCTTGGGTTCAGGTGCCTTGGCGGCTGGTTTTGGCGCGGCCTTGGCGGCCGGTGCGGCAGCTGGCGCAGCAGAGCCCGTGCCGACTTCGCTGAACTTGCCTTTGCCGTGCAGATCGTCGAGCAGGGATTCGAATTCCTGGTCGGTGATCAGGTCGCTACCGGCCGCTGCGGCGGCTGGCTTGCTCGGGGCCGGCGTGGAGGCAATGGCCGACTCCAGTGCATCAACGGCAAAAGTACCCTTGCCATGCAACTGATCGAGCAAGGCTTCGAATTCATCGTCGGTGATGTCGGAACTGTCGCCTGCGGTTTTCGGCGCGGCTGGGGTTGGGGCCGCCGGCGGGACAACCGCATCGACGGCGAACTGGCCCTTGCCGTGCAGCTGATCGAGCAGCGATTCGAACTCCGCATCGGTGATTTCATCGCTGGCCGCGCCGGTATCGGCGGGCGCAGTCGCTACCGGAGCCTTGGCCTGGGCCTGGGCTTCGGCCTTGACGGCACTCAGGGAGTCCAGCAACTGTTCGAATTCGTTATCGGTAATATCGCCCGATTCCTCGGCGACTGGCTCCTCGACAGCAGGTTCTTCGACCATGGTCTCGACCGGAGCGGCTTCGTCAGCCGATTGCGGCTCGGCCAGGCGCGACAGCGCGGCGAGCAACTCAGGCGTGGCGGCGGTGATCGGCGAACGGTCACGCACCTCGCTGAACATGCTGTTGACCGCGTCCAGCGCTTCGAGCACCACGTCCATCAACTCCGAATCCACGCGACGCTCACCCTTGCGCAGGATGTCGAACACGTTCTCGGCAATGTGGCAGCACTCCACCAGCTCGTTGAGCTGAAGGAAGCCGGCGCCTCCTTTTACAGTGTGGAAACCGCGAAAGATTGCATTGAGCAGATCCGCATCATCCGGTCGGCTTTCCAGCTCGACCAATTGTTCGGAGAGTTGCTCTAGAATCTCGCCGGCCTCAACCAGGAAATCCTGAAGGATCTCTTCATCGGCGCCGAAGCTCATTAATGGGGTGCTCCTAAAACAGGGCTAAAATCCAAGGCTGGACAGCAAATCGTCCACATCGTCCTGACCGGACATAACGTCTTCTCTTTTATCGGCATGAATTTGCGGACCTTCACCCTGAGAGAGATGTTTTTGTGGATCTTTTTCAGCAAGCATCGCTTCACGGTCGTGCTCGATGCCCGCAAAGCGGTCGACCTGGCTGGCCATCAACACCAATTTGAGCAAATTGCTTTCGACTTCGGTGACCAATTGGGTAACGCGCTTGATCACCTGGCCGGTCAGGTCCTGATAGTCCTGGGCCAGCAGAATATCGTTGAGGTTGCTCGCGACCGCGCGGTTATCCGCGCTGCTGCGTGTCAGAAAACCGTCAACCCGACGAGCCAGGTCGCGGAATTCTTCCGCACCGACTTCTCGACGCATGAAACGGCCCCAGTCGGCGCTCAAGGCCTGGGCTTCATCGCCAAGGCCATTGACCAGCGGCGTGGCGCTTTCCACCAGGTCCATGGTGCGGTTGGCGGCGGCCTCGGTCAGCTTGACCACGTAGGACAGCCGCTCGGTCGCGTCAGTGATCTGCGAGACCTCCTCGGCCTGGGGCATGTTCGGATCGATCTGGAAATTGACGATCGCGCTGTGCAATTCACGGGTGAGCTTGCCGACTTCCTGGTACAGACCACGATCCCGGGTCTGATTGAGCTCGTGGATCATCTGGACAGCATCGCCGAAACGACCTTTTTCAAGGCTGTCGACCAGTTCGCGGGCATGTTTTTTAAGGGTCGATTCGAAATCGCCCATTGAAGCTTCGTTATTCTCCATAGCTCCCCCGTGGCGCCGTTAACCGATGCGTTCGAAGATCTTTTCGATCTTTTCTTTCAACGCCTGGGCCGTGAAGGGTTTGACCACGTAGCCGTTCACACCGGCTTGGGCCGCTTCGATGATCTGCTCGCGCTTGGCTTCGGCGGTGACCATCAGCACTGGAAGGTGCTTGAGTTTTTCATCGGCGCGCACATGGCGCAGCAAGTCGATACCGGTCATGCCAGGCATGTTCCAGTCAGTCACCAGAAAGTCGATGCTTCCGCTGTTGAGAACCGGGATGGCAGTGGTGCCATCGTCGGCCTCGACCGTGTTGGTGAACCCAAGGTCACGCAACAGGTTTTTTATGATCCGCCGCATCGTTGAAAAGTCATCAACAATGAGGATTTTCATGTTCTTGTCCAATTCGACCTCCAAGCAGTCTTAAACGCGTGCAGCACCTGAACGCGCCATTTCAATCAATCCGGTACAGCATTCGACAACGGCTTGGGGCACAACGGATCGAGACTGCGTAACACATGCCACGCAAACCCTGTTCGCAACCTCCCCGCACCGATTGTCAGCGCGCTCGCCACTCCCCCAAACGCCCCCGCAAACGGGCAGCGCACTGGCTGTGTAACTGACTGACCCGCGATTCACTGACCCCCAGGACTTCACCGATTTCCTTGAGGTTCAGCTCTTCGTCGTAGTACAGCGCCAAGACCAGTCGCTCACGCTCCGGCAAATTGGCAATCGCATCGGCCAGCGCACTCTGGAAACGCTCGTCCTCCAGATCACGCGCAGGCTCCATGTGAGTACTCGCTCCATCCTCGTGCAGCCCTTCATGATCGCCGTCCTGCAACAGGTCGTCGAAACTGAACAGACGGCTGCCCAAGGTATCGTTCAAAATCCCGTAATAATCATCGAGACTCAACTGGAGTTCGGCCGCAACCTCGTGATCTTTAGCGTCTCGTCCGGTTTTCGCTTCAATAGCGCGAATGGCGTCACTGACCATGCGGGTATTACGGTGCACCGAACGGGGTGCCCAGTCGCCCTTGCGGACTTCGTCGAGCATCGCGCCGCGAATGCGGATACCGGCGTACGTCTCGAAACTGGCGCCCTTGCTCGCGTCGTATTTGTTCGCCACTTCGAGCAGGCCGATCATGCCCGCCTGGATCAGGTCTTCGACCTGGACGCTGGCCGGCAACCGCGCCAGCAAGTGATAGGCGATGCGCTTGACCAGGGGCGCGTAACGCTCGATCAACTCGTATTGGGCGTCCCGTGCCGATTTTTTGTAGAGGTGGTTGTAACCGCTGGCTGTCATAACACGGGCCCTGCTGTTTGTTGCACGAGACGCTCGACGAAAAACTCCAGATGCCCACGTGGGTTGGCCGGCAATGGCCAGGTATCGACCTTCTGGGCGATCGCCTTGAATGCCAGCGCGCATTTGGAACGGGGAAAAGCTTCATAGACGGCACGTTGTTTCTGGACGGCCTTGCGAACGCTCTCGTCGTACGGCACGGCACCGACATACTGCAGGGCAACGTCCAGGAAGCGATCGGTGACCTTGGTCAACTTGGCGAACAGGTTGCGCCCTTCCTGAGGGCTCTGGGCCATGTTTGCCAGGACGCGGAAGCGGTTCATGCCGTAGTCGCGGTTCAAGAGTTTGATCAGGGCATAGGCGTCGGTGATGGAGGTGGGCTCGTCGCAGACCACCAGCAGCACTTCCTGGGCGGCACGCACGAAACTGACGACCGAATCACCGATACCCGCCGCCGTGTCGATCACCAGCACATCGAGGTTGTCACCGATGTCGCTGAATGCCTGGATGAGGCCGGCGTGCTGGGCCGGGGTCAGGTGAACCATGCTCTGGGTGCCGGAAGCGGCCGGCACGATGCGGATCCCGCCCGGCCCCTGCAACAGCACGTCACGCAGTTCGCAGCGGCCTTCGATCACGTCCGCCAGCGTGCGTTTGGGTGTAAGCCCCAGCAGCACGTCCACGTTCGCCAGGCCCAGGTCGGCGTCCAGCAGCATGACCCGTCGGCCAAGCTCTGCCAGAGCCAGGGACAAGTTCACTGACACGTTAGTCTTGCCGACGCCACCTTTGCCGCCGGTCACCGCGATCACCTGTACGGGATGCATGCTGCCCATGTTCGTTCTTTACCTGTCTTACTTAGACGGAGGCCACATTACTGGCTGCGCGTTCACATACGGAACATTGCCTGGCAGACCATCGATGTAGGTACAAAAAATATTCATGATTACCTCAGCCAACCTGCTTGGTCGGGCTGTGGTAGATATCAGCGAACATATCAGCCATGGCTTCTTCGCTGGGTTCGTCCTGCATTTGCACACTCACGGCACGGCTGACCAGTTGGTGGCGACGCGGCAGATGCAAATCATCCGGGATCCGCGGCCCATCGGTCAGGTACGCCACCGGCAGATCGTGACCGATCGCCAGGCTCAAGACCTCGCCCAGGCTTGCCGTTTCGTCCAGCTTGGTCAGGATGCAACCGGCCAATCCGCAGCGTTTGTAGCTGTGGTAGGCGGCGGTTAGAACCTGTTTCTGGCTGGTGGTTGCCAACACGAGATAATTTTTTGACCTGATGCCACGCCCGGCCAGGCTTTCAAGCTGCATGCGCAGGGCCGGATCGCTGGCTTGCAGGCCTGCGGTATCGATCAGCACGACGCGCTTGCGCAACAACGGTTCCAGCGCCTGAGCCAGGGATTGCCCCGGATCCACATGGGTCACCGACACGTTGAGAATCCGGCCCAGGGTCTTGAGTTGCTCCTGGGCGCCGATACGGAAGCTGTCCATGCTGACCAGGGCAATGCTCTGGGCACCGTACTTGAGTACATAGCGGGCGGCGAGCTTGGCCAGGGTGGTGGTCTTGCCCATGCCGGCCGGGCCGACCATGGCAATCACCCCGCCCTCTTCCAGCGGCTCGACTTCAGGCGTGGCGATCATCCGCGCCAGATGTGCCAGCAACATGCGCCAGGCCTGGCGAGGCTCGTGGATATCGTTGATCAGCGCCAACAGGTCGCGTGCCAGCGGGCCGGACAGGCCGATGCGTTGCAGACGGCGCCAGAGGTTGGCCTGGGCCGGACGACTGCCTTGCAGTTGGTTCCAGGCCAGGGAGCCGAGCTGGACTTCCATCAGTTCGCGCAGGCTGTTGAGTTCGAAACGCATCGAGTCCAGCGCACGTGGGTCGATACCAGGAGCCGGCGCGGCAGGCGCCGGTGCCGGACGACGCGGCTCTACCGGGGTCGGCTCGATCAGCGGTTCGGCAGCGGTCAGCGGCAGGCCTGCGGTCAACGGCTGGCCGGCAAACAATTGACGATTGGTGCCCGCGACGGCCTCGCCTTCGCTGCTGCGCAGGCTCAATTCGGCCTGGGCGCTGGCGATGCGCGATTGGGTCTTGCGCAGCTCATCCTCAAGTTCCATGTTCGGAACCCGCGGGGCCAGCGCAGACAGTTTGTAGTCCAGGGCCGCCGTCAGCTCGACACCACCGGCGATCCGGCGGTTGCCGATGATGGCTGCTTCGGCGCCCAGCTCGTCACGAACCAGTTTCATGGCCTGACGCATATCGGCGGCGAAAAAACGCTTCACTTGCATAACCCACTACCTCAGCCGTTGGGCCCTACTGTCGCAACAATGGTCACTTGCTTGTTGTCCGGTATTTCCTGGTACGCCAGCACATGCAGCCCCGGGACCGCGAGGCGACCGAATCGCGAAAGCATCGCACGAATCGGACCCGCCACCAGCAGGATCACCGGTTGGCCTTGCATCTCTTGCCGCTGGGCTGCCTCGATCAACGAACGTTGCAGCTTCTCGGCCATGCTCGGCTCCAGCAGAACACCCTCTTCCGAGCCTTGTCCTGCCTTCTGAAGACTATTGAGCAATATCTGTTCCAACCTTGGCTCCAGCGTGATCACAGGCAGCTCCGACTCAGTGCCTACAATGCTTTGGACGATTGCACGGGATACGCCGACCCGCACCGCGGCCACCATGGCGGCGGTATCTTGACTCTTGGAAGCGTTGTTGGCGATGGCTTCGGCAATACTGCGGATGTCGCGTACCGGCACCTGTTCGGCCAGCAGCGCCTGCAAAATCTTGAGCAACTGCGACAACGAAACCACACCCGGCACCAGCTCCTCGGCCAGTTTCGGTGAGCCTTTGGCCAGCACCTGCAGCAATTGCTGGACTTCTTCGTGGCCGATCAACTCGCTGGAGTGCTTGTACAAAATCTGGTTCAAATGCGTCGCAACCACCGTACTGGCGTCCACCACGGTGTAACCGAGGGACTGGGCCTGGGCCCGCTGACTGATTTCAATCCACACCGCTTCCAGGCCAAAAGCTGGATCCTTGGCGGTAATGCCATTGAGCGAACCATAGACCTGACCCGGGTTGATCGCCAGTTCGCGGTCCGGGTAGATCTCGGCTTCGGCCAGGATCACCCCCATCAGCGTCAGGCGATAGGCGCTGGGCGCCAGATCGAGGTTGTCGCGGATATGCACGGTGGGCATCAGGAAGCCCAGATCCTGGGACAGCTTCTTGCGCACGCCCTTGATCCGCGCCAACAGTTGGCCACCCTGGTTGCGATCCACCAACGGAATCAGGCGATAGCCGACTTCCAGGCCGATCATGTCGATAGGGGTCACGTCGTCCCAGCCCAGCTCCTTGGTCTCCAGGGCACGGGCCGGCGATGGCAGCAGTTCCTGCTGACGCTTGACCTCTTGCAATGCCTGGACTTTCTGCGCGTTCTGCTTCTTCCAGAACAGATAGGCGCCGCCTGCCGCCAAGGCGGCCATGCTCAGGAAGGAAATGTGCGGCATACCCGGAACCAGGCCCATCACGGCCATCAGACCGGCGGCTACGGCCAGAGCCTTGGGCGAGGCGAACATCTGCCGGCCGATCTGCTTGCCCATGTCTTCGGAGCCCGAAGCACGGGTCACCATGATCGCCGCGGCTGTGGATAACAACAGTGATGGCAATTGCGCCACCAAACCGTCACCGATGGTCAGCAAGGCGTAAACCTTGCCTGCGTCACCGAAACTCATCTGATGCTGGAGGATACCGACGGCCATGCCACCGATCAGGTTGATGAACAGGATCAGCAGGCCGGCGATGGCGTCACCCCGCACGAACTTGCTCGCACCGTCCATGGAGCCGTAGAACTCGGCCTCCTGGGCCACCTCCAGACGACGGAGCTTGGCCTGGCTCTGATCGATCAGGCCGGCGTTGAGGTCGGCGTCGATTGCCATTTGCTTACCAGGCATGGCGTCGAGGGTGAAACGCGCGCTCACCTCGGAAATACGCCCGGCACCCTTGGTGACCACCACGAAGTTGATGATCATCAGAATGGCGAAGACCACGATACCGACCACGTAGTTACCGCCGATCACCACCTCACCGAAGGCCTGGATCACCTTACCGGCGGCGGCATGGCCTTCCTGGCCGTGGAGCATGACCACGCGAGTGGACGCCACGTTCAGCGCCAGGCGCAGGAGCGTAGCCACCAGCAGAATGGTCGGGAACACGGCGAAATCCAGCGGGCGCAGGGCATACACGCATACCAGCAGCACCACGATCGACAAGGCGATGTTGAACGTGAAGAACACGTCCAGCAGGAACGGCGGCACCGGCAGCATCATCATGGCGAGCATGACCAGCAGCAACAGCGGCACGCCCAGATTGCCCCGGCTGAGGTCTACGACGTTGCTGCGCGCGGTGCTGAGTAACTGAGAGCGATCCACCAAAATTCCCCGTTCCTGTGAAGCAAACTTTTGACGCCCGAAACAGGCGCAGACGGGGTATTGCAAGAAGCCTTCCAACTTTTGCCAGACCTTGAAATACAAGCCTCGGAGCCAGAAAGAAGAACCTGTGGGAGCGAGCCTGCTCGCGATGGCGCTGGTTCAGCGATGAAGGGATTGACTGGAAGGCCGCTATCGCGAGCAGGCTCGCTCCCACAGATTGGTCATCAGCAGTACCTGGCGCAGCCTATTCAGGATCGCGGCGCAGATCCGGCGGGATCGGCAGGTCCTTGAGCGGATCGGGGCGCTTGCCCTTGCCAGCGCGGTGCTGGCGGATCTGATAAACGTAGGCCAGTACCTGTGCCACCGCCAGGTACAGCCCGCCAGGAATTTCCTGGTCGAGCTCGGTGGAGTAATAGATCGATCGCGCCAGGGCCGGCGACTCCAGTAGCATCACTTCATTGGCCACGGCAATCTCACGGATCTTCAGCGCCAGGAAATCGCTGCCCTTGGCCAGCAACACCGGAGCGTTGCCTTTGTCCGGGTCGTACTTGAGCGCCACGGCGTAGTGGGTCGGGTTGGTGATGACCACGTCGGCCGTCGGGATCGCCGCCATCATCCGCCGCTGAGACACCTCATGTTGCAACTGGCGAATCCGCTGCTTGACCTCCGGCTTGCCCTCCGCCTCCTTGTACTCGTCGCGAACCTCCTGCTTGGTCATCATCAGCTTCTGCTTGCTCTGATACAGCTGGATCGGCACATCGATGGCTGCAATCAGAATCAGTCCGCAAGCCATCCACAAGGTGCTCCAGCCCACCAGTTGCACGCTGTGCATGATGGCCTGCTCCAACGGTTCATGGGCGATGCGCAGCACGTCGTCGATGTCCGAATACAACACCGCCAAAGCCACGGACAGGACCAGCAGGAATTTCCCGAAAGCCTTGAGCAGCTCCATCAGGGCCGAAGGGGAAAACATGCGCTTGAGGCCCGCCAACGGATTCATCCGACTGAACTTGGGAGCCAGGCTACCCGCCGCGAACAACCATCCCCCCAGGGAAATCGGGCCGAGGAAAGCCGCCAGGAGCAAAAAGATCAGGATCGGCTGCACCGCCACAATCGCGATCTTGCCCGAGTGCAACAAGTATTGCGCCATGGCCCCCGGACTGAGCAGCACTTCACGAGGCAGGGAGAAATTCAGGCGCATGATTTCCAGCAGGTCCAGGGCCAATCCACCGCCATAGATCAGCAGCCCGCCAGCACCCGCCAGCATCACCACGAGGGTATTGAGCTCCTTGGAGCGCGCGATCTCGCCCTTCTCCCGGGACTCGCGCCTGCGCTTGTCCGTGGGGTCTTCTGTCTTGTCCTGGCCACTCTCGCTCTCGGCCATGGTTCAGCGCGCCTGTGCCATGTCGCGTAGCAGCTGCAAGGCCTGGGTAGCCAGCGGCTGATACTGATTGAGGATATCCCCCAGACTGACCCAGAAAATCACCATACCCAGCACAAGGGTCAGCGGAAAGCCGATGGAAAAAATGTTCAACTGCGGCGCCGCCCGGGTCATCACCCCAAAAGCGATGTTGACCACCAGCAAAGCCGTGATCGCAGGCAGCACCAATACCATCGCCGCCCCCAGGACCCAGCCGAGCTTGCCGGCAACCTCCCAGAAATGATTGACCAACAGCGCACTGCCCACCGGCATCGTGGTGAAACTCTCGGTCAATACCTCGAACACCACCAGATGTCCGTTCATGGCGAGGAACAGCAACGTCACCAGCATCGTCAGAAATTGACCGATCACCGCCGTGTTCACACCGTTCGTGGGGTCGACCATGGAGGCAAAAGCCATGCCCATCTGAATCGAAATGATTTGCCCGGCCACCACGAACGCCTGGAAAAACAGTTGCAGCGAAAACCCCATCAAGGACCCGATGAGGATCTGTTCGGCCACTAGCATCAATGCACTGAGGTCCAGGGCATGAACCGGCGGCATCGGTGGCAACCCGGGTGCGATGACCACCGTGATAGCCAGGGCGAAATACAGGCGTACGCGCCTCGGCACCAGGGTCGTACCAAATACCGGCATGCTCATCAACACGGCAGTGACACGAAACAGCGGCAAGACGAAAGCCGCTACCCAAGAGCCGATCTGGGTGTCCGTCAGCGCGAGCATCGACATCGGGTCAGCCAATCAACTGCGGAATACTGCCGTACAGGCGCTGGATGTATTCCATGAAGGTCTGCACCAGCCAGGGCCCGGAGACGATCAGCGTCACCAGCATGACCAGCAGGCGTGGCAGGAAGCTCAGGGTTTGTTCGTTGATCTGGGTCGCGGCCTGGAACATTGCCACCAACAGGCCCACCAGCAGGCTGGGAATCACCAGGATGGCGACCATCACGGTCGTCAGCCAGAGCGCTTCGCGGAACAGGTCTACCGCTACTTCAGGAGTCATATCGCCCTACCTGCAAATGGTCTAAACACCACCGAAACTGCCCGCCAGGGTGCCAATGATCAAGGCCCAGCCATCTACCAGGACGAACAGCATGATCTTGAACGGCAGGGAAATGATCAGCGGCGACAGCATCATCATACCCATCGCCATGAGCACGCTGGCGACCACCAGGTCGATGATCAGGAACGGGATGAAAATCATGAAACCGATCTGGAACGCGGTTTTCAGTTCGGAGGTCACGAATGCCGGCACCAGGATGGTCAGCGGTGCCTGATCGGCACTGGGGATGTCGGTGCGCTTGGACAGGCGCATGAACAACTCCAGGTCGCTGCTGCGGGTCTGGGCCAGCATGAAGTCCTTGATCGGCACTTCAGCCTTGGCCACCGCGTCCTGGGCGGTGATCTTTTCCGCCAGGTAAGGTTGCAGCGCATCCTGGTTCACCCGGTCGAATACCGGGGCCATGATAAACATGGTCAGGAACAGCGCCATGCCGGTGAGGATCTGGTTCGACGGCGTCTGCTGCAAACCCAGGGCCTGGCGCAGGATCGAAAAGACGATGATGATCCGGGTGAAGCTGGTCATCAGCATGACGAACGCCGGGATGAAACTCAGCGCGGTCATGATCAGCAGGATCTGCAGGCTGACCGAATATTCCTGGGCCCCTTGGGCATTGGTACCGAGGGTGATCGCCGGGATCGACAACGGGTCGGCGGCGAACACCAACGGCGCGGCCAGCATCAGGGCCAACGCCAACAGAATGCGCAACGGCATTACTTCTTATCCTTCTGGTCTTTACCCAGCAGCTCCATGAGGCGCTGGGCAAATTCGGGGGTGGCCTGGTCGGTGGCAGGCACCTGCACCGGCTCCTTGAGGACATGCAGCGCGGTGATGGAACCTGGACTCAGGCCCAGCAGGATTTGCTCGCTGCCGACCTGCACCAGCACCAACCGGTCCCGCGGACCGAGTGCGCGGGAGCCAACGATATCAATGACCTGCCCCTTGCCGGTCGGCCCCGCCTGCTGCACGCGTCGCAGCAGCCAGGCCAGGAAGAAGATCAATCCCAGCACCAGCAGCAGGCCGAGCATCAGTTGCGCCAGTTGTCCGGCCATGCCGCTACCGGCCGTCGACGCGGTGGCCACGGTGCTCGCGGGCTCGGCCGCCATGACGCTCAATGGCAGCATCAGGGTGGTAGCGAAAAGACCTTTCACTCAGCGCAGCTTCTTGATGCGTTCGCTCGGGCTGATCACGTCCGTCAGGCGAATGCCGAACTTCTCGTTGACCACCACCACTTCGCCATGGGCGATCAGGGTGCCGTTGACCAGCACGTCCAGCGGCTCACCCGCCAGGCGATCGAGCTCGATCACCGAACCCTGGTTGAGTTGCAGCAGGTTGCGGATGTTGATGTCGGTGCTCCCCACTTCCATGGAGATCGACACGGGGATGTCGAGAATCACATCCAGATTCGGCCCGTCCAGCGTCACCTGCTCGTTGCTTTTCGGCACGCTGCCAAACTCTTCCATTTGCAGGCGATTGGACGCATGAGCACCGGTGTCCGCGGCCAGCAAGGCGTCGATGTCGTCCTGTCCGGTTTCACCGGCTTCTTCCAGGGCGGCAGCCCATTCGTCAGCCAGCGACTGGTCGTCCTGGTTGTTCATATCATTAGCCATCATTTGTCCTCGGCGGGCAAAAATCAGTTGAAAACGTAAATTCAGCTACAAACTAAAGCGTTCGACCTTGCTCAACGGCGTTCGATCGGCTCGATCACCTGCAACGCCAGGTTGCCTTTGTGAGAGCCCATCTTGACCTTGAAGGCCGGTACGCCATTGGCACGCATGATCATGTCCTCCGGCATTTCGACCGGAATGATATCCCCCGGCTGCATGTGCAGGATGTCCCGCAGGCGCAACTGACGCCGGGCAACCGTCGCACCGATCGGCACGTCGACATCCAGCACGTCCTGGCGCAACGCGTTGATCCAGCGCTCGTCCTGATCGTCGAGATCGGATTGGAAACCGGCGTCGAGCATTTCGCGCACCGGCTCGATCATCGAGTACGGCATGGTCACGTGCAGGTCCCCGCCACCGCCATCGAGCTCGATGTGGAAGGTGGATACCACGATGGCTTCGCTCGGACCGACGATGTTGGCCATGGCCGGGTTCACTTCCGAGTTGATGTACTCGAAGTTCACTTCCATGATCGCCTGCCAGGCTTCCTTCAGATCGACGAAAGCCTGCTCCAGCACCATGCGCACGACCCGCAACTCGGTCGGGGTGAACTCACGGCCCTCGATCTTGGCGTGACGACCGTCACCGCCGAAGAAGTTGTCCACCAACTTGAATACCAGCTTGGCATCGAGGATAAACAGCGCGGTGCCGCGCAACGGCTTGATCTTCACCAGGTTGAGGCTGGTGGGCACATACAGCGAGTGCACGTACTCCCCGAACTTCATCACCTGCACGCCACCGACTGCCACATCGGCCGAACGACGCAGCATGTTGAACATGCTGATGCGGGTGTAGCGGGCAAAACGTTCGTTGATCATTTCCAGGGTCGGCATGCGTCCGCGAACGATGCGATCCTGGCTGGTCAGGTCGTAGCTTTTGACGCTGCCCGGTTCAGCAGCGTTTTCGGTCTGCACCAGGCCGTCATCGACACCATGCAACAGCGCGTCGATTTCGTCCTGGGACAACAGGTCCTGCACGGCCATGGCGGGTTCCTACTGCAATACGAAGTTAGTGAAGAGCAACTGTTCGATCACCACTTTGCCGAGCTCTTTCTGAGCCACTTCCTGCACGCTGGCCGTGGCTTTCTGACGGAGCATTTCCTGGCCGACGGGCGTGGCAAGGGTGTCGAAATTCTGTCCGGAGAACAGCATCACCAGATTGTTGCGGATCAGCGGCATGTGCACCCGCAACGCTTCCAGGTCCGCCTGGTTGCGTCCCAGCAACGTGATGCTGACCTGCATGTAGCGTTGACGACCATTCTGGGTGTAGTTGGCGACGAACGCAGGCGCCATGGGCTCGAAGATCGCCGGCTGCTTGCCTACTGGCGCGGCCTCGACCACCGCCGCCGGCTTGCTTTGAGCGCTGTGCATGAAATACCAGGTTGCCCCCACGGACACACCGATCGCCAGGAGCACACCCACTACGATCAGGATGATCATCTTGAGTTTGCCTTTGGTTGCGGGGTCTTTTACAGCTGCTGCTTCGCTCTTCGCCATGCCAATAATCCGTCACTAATCGGGGGGTTTACGCTTGCATGGCAAGGCAGGAGCAAGTGTTATGCCAGAAATAATTTGCGACACCCGAAAACAACTGCGGGAGCGAGCCTGCTCGCGATAACGGTGGCTCAGACACTTTATGGGTGACTGGTTTACCGTTATCGCGAGCAGGCTCGCTCCCACAAGGGATTAGCACACCAGGTCAGGCGTAGTAATCGACCGCGCTGGTACCGATGACGCTGGTGGTGGCGGCCGCCACCTCAGCGACACTGGCCGGCAGATGCTCATCTGCCGAATCCACTCGCCCGCCGGAGGATGACGTCCGTCCGGTCTGGGCCTGTTGCTGCGCCTGCTGGTTCTGGTTCTGTGAGCCACGGGACTGATCGGACACGTTGACATCGACCTGGCCCATGCCCTGCTGGGCGAAACTGTCCCGCAGACGATGCAACTGGCCTTCGAGGGCTTCGCGAACGCCGGAGTGGGCACTCATGAAGGTCACCTGGGTCTGTTGATCCGGCACCATGTTCACCCGGATGTCCAGGCGACCGAGTTCGGCGGGTTGCAATTGGATGTCGGCAGCCTTGAGATTGGCGCTCGACAGGTACATCACCCGGTTGACCACTTCTTCGGTCCAGCCACTCTGATTCATGGCGATGGGTTGGTTGACCGGCACCGCATTGGCGGTCTTGGGCGTAGCGGCCTGGGTCAGGGCCGCCAGGCGGTTGGCGAAATCATCCACGCGGGTGTCACTGGAAGCCGCATTCAAGTCCTTGAGACCCTCGCCGATCAGACCGCTGAATGCCTTTTCCCCACTCTGACTGCCAGGGCCGGTACTGTCCTGGTCGGCTTGCACGGTGAGCATGCTTGCCATGCCGGCAGCAAATGTCTGGGCCGACGTCGGCGCACTGTCGAGCGGAGCGGGGGCGGCGGTCTTGGATTGGCTGGTAGCGGAAACGTGGCCGCCCTGCTCCATCGCCAATCGCAACACCGGCAAGGCGTCGAGCGGATCGGCCTCGGGATCGAATTTCGGATCCTCCGGCGACGCGGCCTGAACGGCCGGAGCCAGCGGAGCGACCGGAGTCGCCACGGCAGCCGCTACTTGCGGCACAGTCGAGACGTCGACCACAGGCGTGGGCGCCACGTCGGCTTGAACCACAGGTACAACCATGTCCGGCGGCAACATCGGGTCGATGGCAGGATCGGCAGGGGCCGCGTCCGCTACCGGGGTCTCGGCCTCGTCGGCATCGGCGTCCTTGTCTGCCGTGCCATCCGCCTTGACCGGCTTGTCGGCGGGCAAGGGTTTGCCGCTATCGGCAACGGTCGGCTCCGGGGCGGCAGCCGCTTCATCGCTGGCGTCCTTTTTGACGCTGCTGTCAGGCGTCTTGTCGCGCACCGGCTTCATCGCTGGCTCAGGGGCCGACGAGGATTTGACGGGGGCTTGCTGGGCGAAGACCTGGGCGAAGCTGGAGGCTCTATTGCCGAGGTCCGGGGCCGCTGCCGGCGGATTGACGGCGGCCTGCGGCTTGGCCTGGGCAGTGGCCTGAAGCAGTGTATTAGGCGTAACGGGCATAAAAAGGTCTCCGCTGCACTGAATCATAGGTACAGTCGAGACAGGACAATGCAAGGGACGGGCCAACGTTTGGACAGTGGCAATGCCTGGCAGATCAACACTCAGCAGTGAAAGCCTTCGCGCTCTTCCTGGCAGAGATTTCGGACATGAGCAAATTCGCTGTCGATTTCACTGACCAGTTTCTCGATGCCGCCAAGAGAAGGCTGTTTGGCACGCTGCTCCAGCTCACCGCACAGTTCGGCCAGGCGGATAGCGCCCATATTGCTGCTACTGCCCTTGAAGCTGTGGGCGGTGGCGCTCAGCTTTTCAGCGTCGCGGGCCTCATGCAGCACGCGAAGGCGTGCTTCGGAATCGTTGAGAAACGTATCCAGCAGTTCCAGATACCCTTCCTCCATGACTTCCTTCAACGTGCTGAGCACGTCGCGGTCCAGATGAATCTCGTTCACTTGTTCGCTCCCTGATCAAGAGTGGCGCGGATTATGCCAGAGCCTCCCAGAAAAACTCCACGCGGACACTACGACCATCGTCTGACCAACAGGCCTGGTGGCTCAACTGCCGCACCAGGCTTACACCACGTCCCGACAACCGGTCACTGTCCAGCGGTCGGGCCAATACACGGGCTACATCGAAGCCCTCACCGCTGTCTTCAACCTCAATCACCAGGCGACCACCGTCGCCGTGGGGTGTGACATGCAAATGTACCCGGATGTGACCGGCGTCCAGTTCATCCAGGCGGGTACTGCGCTCCATGTAATAGCGCGCAAAGCCCGACGCATCGCGCTTGATGCTCGAGTCGAGCCCCAGCACCCCATGCTCCAGGGCATTGGAATAGAGCTCCGAGAGAACGCTGTAAAGCGCGCCACTCTGAGCTCTGAGCCCATGCACTTCCAGCAGCAATTGCAGCAAGTACGGCATCGGGTTGAAGCGCTTGAGCGTCTGGGCCCGAAACTCGAAACTCACCGACCAATCCAGTGGACTGGACTGGCCGCTATCGGAATAGACCGGCGGCGGCGGGTTGAGTTGCGTCGGCGCGACCATCCGCACTTCGACCATGCTGAAATCGTCGCGGGCCTCGCCGCGAAAGTCTCGCAGGGCCTGCTGGATATCTTCGAAAAGACAATCGGGTTCACGGTTGGCGGCAAACACCTGCTGCAACCGCTCGACACCGAACAACTGGTCATCGTCATCGCTGGTATCGATCACGCCGTCGGACAGCAGGAACACCCGGTCACCCACCGCCATGGGATGCACTTCGGTACGATCATCGAATAGTTGCGGGGTGAGCACCCCCAATGGCAGGTGCCGTGCTGGCAGTGGCGTGCGCACGCCAGTGAGACTGTCATGCAAGTACCCATCGGGCATGCCGCCGTTCCAGATTTCCACTGTGCAGCGCTGGAAGCCCAGGCAGAGCAGCGTCGCACAACAGAACATGTCCACCGGCAGGATGCGTTTGAGCTTGGCATTCATTTCCCTCAGGATCTGCGCCAGGCCATAGCCCTTGGCGGTCATCCCGTAGAACACTTCCGCCAGCGGCATCGCGCCGACCGCCGCCGGCAAGCCGTGCCCGGTGAAGTCCCCCAGCAGAACGTGCATGTCGCCGGCCGGATTGAACGCAGCCAGCAGCAGGTCGCCGTTGAACAGGGCATAAGGTGATTGCAGGTAACGGATATTCGGCGCGCTCAGGCAGCCGGAATGGGCGATCTTGTCGAACACTGCCTTGGCGACCCGCTGCTCGTTGAGCAGGTAATCGTGATGGCGGGCGATCTGGTCACGCTGCTCCACGACCGTGGCCTGCAACCGGCGCAAACGGTCCATGGCCTTGATCTTGGCAGCCAGGATTACTTGGTTGTAGGGTTTGGCCAGGAAATCGTCACCGCCGGCCTCCAGGCACCGGGCCAGGCCTTCGCTTTCAGTCAATGACGTGAGGAAAATGATCGGCACCAACTGGTCGCCGGCCAATTGTTTGATCTTCTGCGCCGCCTCGAATCCATCCATGACCGGCATCATTGCATCCATCAGCACCAGGTGCGGACGTTGCTCCGTATAGATTTCGACCGCCTCGGCACCATCGGCTGCGGTGAGCACGTGATGGCCCTGGCGGCGGACAATGGTCGACAACAGCAGTCGGTCAGCGGCACTGTCTTCGGCAATCAGGACCGTCAGCGACTCCAGATCGGACAACATGGCTGTCGATCAGGCTTTGCCCGGATGGAACTTGTCTTGATGGGCATGTCCTGCCTGCGGCTTGTCCTTCTCCGACCGGTCGTCTTTCGGGCCGTCGATATCGAACAGCTTGTCGAAATTGGAAATCGCGAGAATCTTGCGCACATCCGCACCGCAGTTGGTGACATTCACGTCGGCATCTTCGCCACCGGCATGATCACGGAGCAAGAGCAGCATGCCCAGCGCAGAGCTGTCGAGATAGGTTGTATCCTTCAGGTCCACGACGTAGGTTTCAGGCTTGCGATTGAGCTTTTCGTAGGACTCGCGAAATTCCTGATGCCGTCCGAAATCGAATCGACCCTTGATCGAAATCGTCAGCTTCTTCCCATCATCGGATACTTCGGTAACGACTGACATAGTTGGCTTCCCTGTCATGGACATACGTGTACAAGGTTTAGCATCTGGTAAAGGACTGAGCAAGGTTTTGGCCCATCCAACCGACAAAATCCCGACTTCATGATCAAAACGAATCCTGGCGTGGCAAGCGTTGGGATAATTCATCCAGCAGTTTTTGCTCGCGCTTGTCCTCTAACTGCCTCGCCTCATCGATATAGCGCTGCACCAGTTTGCGCAGCCCCTCTACCCGGGCAAAGGCTTCTTGCCAGCTCTGGCGTGCCTTCTCCAGATTGTTCTGGTGCCAGACCAGGCTTTGGCGCTGCTGGTCGATGGCGGTCCCCAATTGCGCCAGGAAGCCTTGGTAACCCAACAGCCACTGGCCGGAAACACCATGGCTGCCGCGAGCGATCCATTGTTCCTGGTATTCGAGGCGGAAATTCTCGAGGTCCGCCAACTTGCTTTCAGCGACGGCTACCTGCCCCTGGAAATAGGCCAGCCGCTGGACAGCAGTTTTCTCGGCCTTTTCGGCCATGTCCACCACCGGCGCCAGGCGCGCCGCACGACTCGTGGCCACGGCCGATTACCCGCCGGCGACCGGAGCGAAGATGGTTTGCAGGTGCGCTTCGCTGGCGCCCATGCCGATGTTGTCGTTCAGGCTCTGGCGCAGGTAAACGGCCATTGCCGGATAGAGATTGATCGCGGTATCGGTTTCACGGTCACCGCCAGGCACATAGGCGCCGACGCTGATCAGGTCACGGCTTTGCTGGTAGCGCGACCAGTATTGCTTGAACTGCTGGGCTCGCTTCATGTGTTCGGCACTGATAACCGACGGCATGACCCGGCTGATGGACGCTTCGATGTCGATGGCCGGGTAATGGCCCTCCTCGGCCAGACGCCGGGACAGCACGATGTGACCGTCGAGCACGCCTCGCGCCGAGTCGGCGATGGGGTCTTGCTGGTCGTCGCCCTCGGACAGCACGGTGTAGAACGCCGTGATCGAACCCCCGCCCTTCTCGGCGTTGCCGGCGCGCTCCACCAGCTTCGGCAGCTTGGCGAACACGGAAGGCGGATAGCCCTTGGTCGCCGGCGGCTCACCGATGGCCAGGGCGATCTCCCGCTGGGCCTGGGCAAAACGGGTCAGCGAGTCCATCAACAACAGGACATTCTTGCCCTTGTCGCGGAAATATTCGGCGATGCGGGTGCAGTACATGGCGGCCCGCAGGCGCATCAATGGCGCATCATCCGCCGGCGATGCCACTACGACAGAACGCTTGAGGCCCTCTTCGCCGAGGATGTGCTCGATGAATTCCTTCACCTCGCGACCCCGTTCGCCAATCAGCCCCACCACGATGATGTCGGCTTCGGTGAAGCGGGTCATCATGCCCAACAGCACACTCTTACCCACGCCGGTACCGGCGAACAGGCCCAGGCGCTGGCCGCGCCCGACCGTCAACAAACCGTTGATGCAGCGAATGCCCACATCCAGCGGTACGCTGATGGGGTCGCGCTTGAGGGGGTTGATGGTCGGGCCATCCATCGGCACCCAGTCTTCGGCCTTCATCCCGCCCTTGCCGTCCAGGGCGCGCCCGGCCCCATCCAGCACCCGTCCGAGCATGCTCATGCCCATGGGCAAGCGACCGGTATCGGCCAGGGGGACCACCCGTGCGCCTGGGGCGATGCCGGCTACGCTGCCCACCGGCATCAGGAACACCTTGCTGCCGGAGAAGCCCATGACCTCGGCCTCGACCTGCACCGGGTGGTAACTGTCGTCGTTGATCACCAGGCAGCGACTGCCCATGGCGGCACGCAGGCCCTCGGCTTCGAGGGTCAGGCCGACCATGCGCAACAGGCGCCCTTCGAGAATCGGCTGGCCGGCCAGCTCGGTGGCCTCGGCGTAGCTACCCAGGCGCTTGCCGAAACTGGTGCGCTCAAGACGCATCGCGGCCGTCCGGTTCAGCAGCAATCAACTCGGCACCGTCCGGGTCGACGGGCGAAACGGCCGGAGGTTCGTCCGGCAACTCCAGGCTCAGATCGGCAGCGGCCGGGTGCAAGGCCTGTTCGTGCAATTGGTCGAACAGCTTGGCCATGATCTGGCTGATACGGGTTTCGACGGTCGCATCAATGCGGCTGTGCTCGGTTTCCACGCGGCAACCACCCGGCAACAAGGCTTCGTCTTCGACGATGCGCCAGGTTTCCTCATGACGCTCGCGCAAGGCTTTGACCAGCTCGAAATCCTGGGGATTGATGTACAGCCGCACGTTGCCCACGCCCAACGGCAAAAGCTTGAGGGCCTCGCGCATGACGTGTTCGATCTGGCTCGAATCGATGGCCAGCTCACGCTGGATGACCTGCCTGGCGATGTGCTGCACCAGCCCCACCAGGGACTTTTCAATCTGGGTGTCCTGCTCGGCGATGGGGTCGAACAGGTTGAGCATCAGTGACTCCAACGCCCGCAACTTGGCCGTCAGGGCCACGTCAGCTTCCTGACGGACCTTGAGCGAGGTGCTGTGGAAGCCTTCTTTTTCACCGATGGCAAAGCCTTCGTTGTAGGCCTCCTGGCGAATGCCCTCGACTTCCTCGAGGGTCAGTGGCTGGACTTCCTCCAGCGGCACCTCTTCCATCTCCGGCAGTTCTTCCACCGGCTCCGGCTCAGGCTCGGGCACGTGGGGATCGAAGCTGGGCAACGACCAGACGTCGAAACCACCGACGTCCCGGGCGCGGATCAGGTCGCTGGGTGAATCATCACTCTTGGCAGACATAACGACCTTAGATCATCTCTTCGCCGCCCTTGCCACCGAGCACGATCTCTCCGGCTTCGGCCATGCGGCGGGCGATGGTGAGGATTTCCTTCTGCGCGGTTTCCACGTCGCTGACGCGCACCGGGCCCTTGGCCTCGAGGTCGTCGCGCAACAGTTCGGCCGCCCGTTTGGACATGTTCTTGAAGATCTTCTCCTTGACGCCTTCGTCGGAGCCCTTGAGCGCCAGGACCAGCACGTCGGAGGACACCTCGCGCAACAGCGCCTGGATGCCACGGTCGTCGACATCGGCCAGGTTGTTGAACACGAACATGAGGTCTTCGATCTGACCGGACAGGTCTTCGTCGAACTCGCGGATCGAGTCCATCAGTTGACCTTCGATCGAACTGTCGAGGAAGTTCATGATGTCCGCCGCACGCTTGATGCCACCCAGGGTGGTGCGCGAGGCATTGGAGTTGCCCGAGAACTGCTTCTCGAGAATCTGGTTCAATTCTTTCAGGGCAGCCGGCTGCACAGTGTTGAGCGAAGACACCCGCAAGATGATGTCCAAGCGCACCTTGTGGTCGAAGTTGCCCAGCACTTCACCGGCCTGGTCCGGATCGAGGTAGGCCACCACGATCGCCTGGATCTGCGGGTGCTCGTAACGGATCACGTCGGCTACCGCCCGCGGCTCCATCCACTTGAGGCTGTCCAGGCCGCTGGTGTTGCCACCCAACAGGATCCGGTCGATCAGGCCGTTGGCCTTGTCCTCGCCCAGGGCCTGGGTGAGCATCTTGCGCACGTAATCATCGGAACCTACGCCCAGGCTGGTCTGATCGCCAACGATGTCGACGAACTCGCTCATCACCTGCTCGACCTGCTCGCGGTGCACGTTCCCCATCTGGGCCATGGCCACGCCCACACGCTGGACCTCCTTGGGCCCCATGTGGCGCAACACCTGGGCAGCGTCGGTCGAGCCCAGGGACAGCAGCAGAATCGCGGCTTTGTCGACCCGGGACAATTTGGCAACAGCGGCTCGATTATCACTCATCTGCGTTGATCCACTCTTTCACGACCTGGGCCACACGACCCGGGTCTTCTGCCACCAGACTCTTGATGGCGTTCAACTGAGCGTCATAGCCTTCGCTCGGGCTTGGCAGCAGAATGCTCTGCGGCCCGCCGAGGCTGACGCGATCGTTAGCCAATTCGCCATCCAGGCCGCCCATGCCTCCCAGCTCTACATCGCCCAAGCCCGCCAACTGCTTGTTCTTGCCGCCATTGGTGATGTTGTTGAGCACCGGACGCAGCACGCCGAATACCAGTACCAGGATGAACACCACACCCAGTACTTGCTTGACCACATCCCAGAACCAGGGTTGCGAATAAAACGGAATATCGGCGATGACTTCGCCACGCTCCGAGGAGAACGGCACGTTGATCACGCTGACGCTGTCGCCACGGCTGGCGTCGAAACCCACGGCGTCCTGGACCAGGCGAGTGAAGCGCGCCAATTCGTCGGCGCTCCATGGCGCACGGCTGGTTTCGCCATTGGCCGGGTTGACCTTGACCTGGTCGTCCACCACCACTGCAACCGACAGGCGCGTCAAGCGGCCCTGCTGCTGCTTGGTGTGGCTGATGGAGCGGTCGAGTTCGAAGTTCTTGGTCGATTGTTGACGCTTGTCGGCCGGGTACGGCGCCAGCATCGGTTGGCCGGTGGCCGGGTCCATGATCTGCTGGCCGTTGGCGTCCACCAGCGGCTGGCCTGGCTGTATCATGCCGGCGGCACCCGCAGCGCCCCCAGTGGTTTGCGGCGCGCTGGCCGGCGACGGCGGCTGATTGCTCAGGGCGCCGGGCACGCCTTGCGGACCGTTGCTGGCGGTGCGCTGCTCGTTCACCGACTGCTCGCTGCGCAACGCCGGCTGATCGGGGTTGAACTGCTCGGACGTCGACTCGACCGCGCTGAAATCCACGTCTGCCGAAACTTCGGCCTTGTAGCGATCATTACCCAGGATCGGTTGCAGAATGTTGTGCACCCGTTGGGTCAGCATGCCTTCCATGCGACGGCTGTAATCGAACTGCTTGCCGGCCATGGTCAGTTCGGAATTTTCCGCCTGGTCAGACAGCAAGGTGCCTTTCTGGTCGACCACGGTGATCTGGGACTTGCTCAACTCGGGGACGCTGGTCGCCACCAGATTGACGATGGCGAGGACCTGGCCTGGTTCCAGGGAACGGCCTGGGTACAACTCAACCAGGACCGACGCGCTTGGCTTGCGCTCGTCGCGCACGAACACCGAGCTTTTCGGAATCGCCAGATGCACACGGGCACCCTTGACGTTGTTCAGGCTGGAGATAGTACGTGCCAGCTCACCTTCCAGGCCGCGACGATAACGGGTCGCTTCCATGAACTGGCTGGTACCCAGGCCCTGATCCTTGTCGAGGATTTCGAAACCGATGTTGCCATCGGTCGGCGTCACGCCGGCGGCGGCCAGCTTCAGGCGCGCACGCGACACGTCGTCGGCCTTGACCAGCAACGCACCGGAGTTCGGCTCGACGGTATAGGGAATGTCGGCGGAAGCCAGGGTTTCCATGACTTGCTTGGCGTCCATACCCGCCAGGCTGCCGTACAGGGGACGGTAGTCTGGCTGCTGGGACCACAGCACCACGGCGAAACCAATCGCCACGCTGGCAGCCAGGCCGACCAACAGGCCCACCTGACGCAACATGGTCATCTCGGAGAGGTTTTCCAGGAAGGACAGCCCGAACAGCGGCGGTTTGCCGTCTGGTGGGGTGGCCTTGGCCGGAACGTTATCTACGGCTGCTTCTGCCATGACTCAATAGTTTCCTTAGACCGGCATCTGCATGATGTCTTGGTAGGCCTGGACCAGTTTATTGCGAACCTGGGTCAGCGCCTGGAACGAGACAGTGGCTTTCTGCGAAGAAATCATTACGTCGGTCAGGTCGACGCCACTTTTGCCAATTTCAAAAGCACTGGCCAGTTGGTTCGACGCCTGCTGGGTATCGTTCACTTTATTGACGGCCTGACCAAGCATGTCGGAAAAACTGCTGCCGCCCACCTGGGGGACCGCGACCGATTTAGGCTGCGACATGGCGTCCATTTGCATGGCCCGCATATCCAGCATCAACCGATTAAATTCAATACCTTGGCTCATGGTCTACTCTCTCTGGCGGCCCGCGTTTTTTTGACGCTTACTCGATGGGTACACAGGTGTTAGCAACAAGGGTGCCAGCTCCATGGCGATAACAATAAACTCGTGTGGGAGCGAGCCTGCTCGCGAAAGCGGTGGACCAGTCAACATCTGCATTGGCTGACCCGCCGCCTTCGCGAGCAGGCTCGCTCCCACAAGGGATTTCCGGCTTAAACAGCTCAACTGGCGAACAGATACGCCTCGACATCCATCCCCGCGTCACGCATCTGCGCCAGTTTGTAGCGCAGGGTGCGCGGACTGATGCCCAGGCGCTCGGCCGCTTCCTTGCGACGGCCGCGTTCGGCGCGCAGGGTATCGATGATCATCTGGAATTCGCGCCGACGCAGGTCGTCTTCCAGCGCTCCGGCCGACTCGCTTTCCACCTCCACCCTCGGCGGGACTGGCGCCAGCGCCGGTAATGGCGCGCACGCCACGGGACCTGCCAGGCAAAAGTCCTCCGGCTGGATCAAGCCACCCTGCTGCAGGATCAACGCACGCTGAATCGCGTTGTCCAGCTCCCGCACGTTGCCGGGCCAGGGGTAGGCGACCAGGCAGGCCTTGGCCTCGGGCGAAAGCCTTGCCGTCGCATGCTTCATTTTATTGACGTGCCGGGCCAGCAGACGCTCGGCCAGCGGCAGGATATCGGCAGTGCGCTCGCGTAATGGACGCCAGGCGAGGGGGAATACCGACAGACGGTAGTAAAGGTCCTCGCGAAAACGTCCTGCCGCCACCTCTCCGGCCAGATCCCGGTTGGTGGTCGCCACCACGCGGATATCCAGGCTGATGGGCTTGCGCCCCCCCACCCGCTCCACTTCCCGCTCCTGCAACACCCTTAACAGCTTGGCTTGCAGGCCCAGAGGCATTTCGGAAATTTCATCAAGCAGAATAGTGCCGCCGTCGGCCTGCTCGAACTTGCCCGCTTGCGCCGCAATGGCACCGGTAAACGAACCCTTTTCGTGACCGAACAGGGTCGCCTCGAGCATGTTGTCGGGAATCGCCGCGCAGTTGATGGCAATGAACGGTTCGTTGGCGCGACGGGATTGCTGGTGGATGTAGCGCGCCAGCACCTCCTTGCCGGTACCCGACTCACCGGAAATCAACACGGTGGAATCGCTGCGCGCCACCCGCGCGGCCAATTCGAGCAATTGTGCGCTAGCCGGTTCGAGCGCCACCGGGCCCTCCCCCTCGACCGCTGGAACGCCCAGCGCATGACGCGCCACCAGATCGAGCAGTGCCTTGGGCTCGAACGGCTTGACCAGGTAATCCGCAGCGCCTTGGCGCATGGCGTCCACCGCCCGCTCGACCGCCCCGTGGGCCGTCATCAGCAAGACCGGCAACTGCGGCTGGCGAGCACGCAACAGCCCCAGCAATTGATGGCCGTCCATGCCCGGCATGTTCACATCGCTGACCACCAGGCTGAAGGTTTCCCGGCCTACGGCGAGCAACGCATCCTCCGCCGAACCGACTGCAGTGTAATCGTGCCCGGCCAGCACCAGCGTGTCGGCCAACGCCTCGCGCAGGGCCCGGTCATCCTCAACCAGCAACACCTTGATCGCCATCGACTTCACTCCACCTCCGGCGCGCCGGAAAACAGCGGCAGGAACACCATCGCACAGGTGCCACGCCCCAGCCGCGAACGTAGTTGCAACTCTCCCTGATGGGCACGGGCCACTGCCTTGACCACGGTCAGGCCGAGACCGGTCCCGGTGGTCTTGGTGGTGAAGAACGGCTCGCCGAGACGCGCCAGCACTGCGGGCTCGATGCCGCCGCCATTGTCGCTGACACACAGGCGCAAGCTGTTGTCGCGGCTATACAGGTGAACCTTCAGTCGCACATCCTCGCCGCTGGCCTGGATGGCATTCTCGATGAGGTTCAATACCGCGCCCACCAAAGTGTCGCGGTTGCAGAGGATTTCCCCGGCATGGCTGTCGCACTGCCAGCGGATCGGCAGGCCCTGCACATGGGTCAATGCCGCGGCCTGCAGGGATTGCAAGAGGGCTTTCGGGGTGACGCGGTCGGTCAAGGGCAATTCGCCGCGGGCGAACACCAGCATGTCCCGCACTTGATGCTCAAGCTCATGCAAGCGCTCTTTCAGACGTCCGGCGAAGCGTTGCTGAGTGTCCATTGGTAGCTGCTGCTCGGTCAGGTGACTGGCGTACAGCAGCGCAGCGGAGAGCGGCGTGCGGATCTGGTGAGCCAGGGACGCCACCATACGTCCCAGGGACGACAGGCGTTCGTGGCGAGCCAACTGATCCTGCAGGTGACGGGTTTCAGTCAGGTCGTTGAGCAGCACCAACTGGCCGGGCTCGGCATCCAACGAACGTGTCGAAATGGACAAGCGCCTGCCGTCCTTGAGGGACACCTCATGCCCATCGTCCTCGCGGGGAGCAAAACAACGCGCAATGACGTGTCGCCACAGCTCACCTTCGAGCGGCAACCCGAGCAGCTCGCAGGCCGCAGGGTTGGCTTCGCGAACGAAGCCATGGGCATCGATGACGATGACGCCGCCAGGCAACAGGTCGAGCAGGTTCTGAAGCCGGTTGGCCAGGCGCTCTTTTTCCGCCAACTCCTGCATGCGCTGGGCGCTGACAACCGCCAATTCGCCCTTGAGCTCAGTGACCCGGGCTTCGAGCAGACTGTAGGAATCGGTCAACTGGCTGGACATCTGGTTGAACAGCGAAAACGCCTGCTCAAGTCCAGCGCGGCTTGCCTGCTCGGCGGACGGCATAAGCCCAGATTCAGGGACAGGAGGCATCTGGACGTGGGCGGCTTGGCTCATCGAACTCTCTCGCTTGGCTGACCGTCATTTAAACGGTCTGTTGAGAGAGCTTTAGCAATAGCCGTGCCGAAAGGTGGTAAACAGGAATCAAGCTGTAGCTGGGACTTTGTGGGGAGGGGATTATCCCCTCCCCACAAAAAATCAGACGATCATGAAGCAGGCGTCAATCATCCGCCTGTTCATCGCCTTCACGACGGCTCATGCCGTACTTGCGCATCTTCTCAACCAGGGTGGTGCGACGGATGCGCAGGCGTTCCGCTGCACGGGCCACGATGCCGTTGGCGTCGTCCAGCGCCTGCTGGATGAGCCCTTGCTCCAGGCCACCCAGGTAATCCTTGAGGTCCAGCCCTTCCGGCGGCAGCAAGGCATTGCTGGTGAAATCCGGTGTGTGACCGTTGATCGCCACGCGCTCTTCCAGGTCGCTACGCAAGCTGTCGACCATCTGCTCGTCTTCGTCGTCGACGTAGCGGAATTTCTTCGGCAGCTCAGCCACACCGATCACACCATAGGGATGCATGATCGCCATGCGCTCCACCAGGTTGGCCAATTCACGAACGTTGCCCGGCCAGCCATGACGGCACAGGGACATGATCGCCGCCGAATTGAAGCGGATCGAACCACGCTTTTCATGCTCCATGCGCGAAATCAGCTCGTTCATCAGCAGCGGAATATCCTCGACGCGCTCACGCAACGGGGCCATTTCGATCGGGAACACATTGAGGCGGTAATAGAGGTCTTCGCGGAAACTGCCGACCTCGATCATGCTCTCGAGGTTCTTGTGGGTCGCGGCGATGATCCGCACGTCGACGCTCTGGGTCTTGTTGCTGCCCACGCGCTCGAAGGTGCGCTCCTGCAGGACCCGCAGCAGCTTGACCTGCATCGGCAACGGCATGTCACCGATCTCGTCGAGAAACAGGGTGCCGCCGTTGGCCAGTTCGAAACGCCCGGCCCGGCTGGTGATCGCACCGGTGAAGGCGCCCTTCTCGTGCCCGAACAGCTCGCTTTCCAGCAACTCGGCCGGTATCGCACCGCAGTTCACCGGCACGAACGGCGCTTCGCGACGCTTGGAGTGGTAATGCAGATTGCGCGCAACCACTTCCTTGCCGGTGCCCGACTCACCCAGGATCAGCACACTGGCGTCCGTATCGGCGACCTGCTGCATCATCTGGCGCACGTGCTGGATCGCCCGGCTGGTGCCGACAAGGCTGCGGAAAAGGTTGGGTTCGCGATGCCTACCACGCTCACGGGCCTGATCGTACATCTCCCGGTAAACCTGGGCGCGATGCAGCGAATCGAGCAATTTGCTGTAGCTGGGCGGCATTTCGAGCGTGGAAAGCACTCGACGACGCTGGTCTTCAGGCAAGTCAAGGGAAGAATTTTCGCCCATTAACAAAACCGGAAGGAACTCATCCCAGGTTGAGAGTGTCTTTAGCAAGCCCAAAAGAGTTGCGGGGGCATTTACGGTCCCGATAAGGACGCAAATGACTTCACGACTGGACGCCAGCGAGCCGACGGCCTGCTGCCAGTCATGGCTTCCGCAAGGTAAATTTTCTTCGCCAAGAAAATTTAAAATCACCGCCAGGTCACGGCGGCGGACGCTGTCGTCATCGATCAGGAGAATTTTGGTTTCACGCCACATGCAATAGCAACTTCCCTAGTCAACTCAGTGCCCGAAATTAGGGGGCAAGCTAGACGCTTGCAGACTTGTCATGCCTGTAGACGCCTGAAATCTGTAAACAGCTACTAGTTAAGTCAAAAAACGGTGCACAGTCAAATTTATGGCGCACTTTGTTCGGATTAACTGAGCATTAACCGAACAGATGGTAAACCTTTGCAGCGTTTTGTGCTTGATGGACTTGCGACATCTCGTCGACTATCGCCTGACGCTCCCCCGTTGCCGCCTCGAGCAATTGCTTGTAGACCCCCAGCAATTCCTCAAGATTATTGCGCAACGCCGCCTCGTCCAGCTCTGACTCGCTCAGAACGTCTTCCATGCAGGAACGGCACGTCATGTCCAACTGACCGATTGCCTCCCAGTTACGCTCGGCCAGGGCATCGACCAACGCATCACGGGTTTGTTCTATTCGCTGCAAGACAAGACTCATGGGGAGCACTCCTTAGAATTGCGGACCAGGTGCGGCGATGCCATCCCAGCCTTCTTTGACCGTGCGCAGCAGACCGGCGACTTCGTCGAGGATCTTCGGGTCGGTCTGGATATTGGCGTCGGTCAGACGCTTGATCATGTAGGCATAGAGGTTATCCAGCTCAGTCACCGACTCGGCCTGATTCTCCATGTCCAACCCCTCGCGCAGGCCTCCAATGATGCCGATGGCCTTGCTGATCAGGATGCCCTTGTTGGCGATGTCCTTGCGTTCCATCGCCCCTTTTGCCTGGGCGATACGATCAAGGCCGCCCTCCATCAACATTTGCACCAGGCGATGGGGACTTGCTTCGGAGGTTTGCGCCTGGGCGCCAATTTTCTGGTATTGGCGAAGGGCTAACATCGGATTCATGTTCTACCTCATCAAAAAAATCTTCGGTTCGTATAAACAGTTTATCGACGCCGCGTCAAAAAACTTTAGGTCAAGAAAGCCAAAAGCCCGGAGCGTCATGGACGCAACCGGGCTTTCTCGTATCACTCGGAATCAGCTGTTCTTCTGCTGCGCCGAAATGGCCTCGAACATGGAGGTAATGTTGCTGGCGGTGGCTTTCAGCTTGCCCACCAAGGCATCCATATCGTTGTATTTCTTGGTCAATACGGCGGTCAGGGTCTCTACCCGGCGATCAAGCGCGGCCTGATCGTTCGTCAGTCGGGTCTGGGTCTTGTTCAGCGCCGTGGTCCGCTGATCAAGGATCCCACCCGTCTTCGTATAAGGGTCGATGGCATTGGTCATGCGCTCCAGCAAACCATTGGTGCCGGTAAACATCGTCTGGACTTCACCACTGAGCTTTTTGTCGTTCATCGCCGTGTTGAACTTGGTGGTGTTGAAGTCCAAGGCGCCGGTCGACTGGTTGGTGGTGATACCCAACTGGGCCAGTACCGTAAGCTTGTCCCCCGCCCCGGTTTCCGACAACGGCCCCCGAATCGTCGCCAGAATCGAACGAGGCAACGCGTCGCCGGTCATTTTGGCCGCAACGGTAGGGTTGCCATCCGCATCGAGCGACGGCTTCGTCAGCGCAGTGATGTTGGTCGCGATTGCGTTATAGGCGTCCACGAATTTCTGGATCGAAGCTTTCAGACCATCGTTGTTGGGCGCAACGGTCACGGTTGAAATGGCATTCGTTCCACCGGCAACCAGGTTCAACGTCAGCCCCGAGATCGCCTTGTCGACCGTGTTGCTCTTGCTGGTCAACGCCATGCCATCAATGGAGAACTTGGCATCGGTCGCGATGGCACCGATGGCACCGGCCGAAGTCGCCGTCAACGCGGCACCGCCCGCGCCCACGACGTTGGTCCCGTCGATCTCCAGCCCGGCAATGCCGCTGACCGAGATATCGGAGCCTGCACCGGTCGTGCTCGACCCCAGTACCAGGCGCGAACCAAAAGAGTCGGTGACGATGTTGGCGCTGATACCGGCGGACTTCAGCGATGTATCGGCGTTGATCGAGTCGCGAACCGATTGCAGGGTCGCTCCGCTCGCAACGTTGAGATTGTAGTTAACGCCGTTCTGCGCAATGGTCAACGTGCCTGTGGGAATGGCACTGGTGGTACCACCGGCGAAAGCCGCGCTGGTGACCTTGGACGACGTAGCGATGTTATCGACTTTGACGGTGTAGTTGCCGGCGACAGCCGTATTGCTGGCCGTGGCGGTAACATAACTGGTTGCGGAAGATGTCGCAGCAAAACCGGCAAATTGCGGCGTGGTTGTGCTGGACAGAGACGTCATGGCGGCCTTGAAGGATGCCAGCAGGGACTTCAGGGTGCCTACCCCGGAAATGCTGTTGGTGTTGGCCGTCGTCGCGCGAGTAATCTGGCCTTGCTTGGCCGCCTTGTCAGAGTCCACCAGGACTTTGACGATGGCTGTTGTATCCAGGCCGGAACCGAGACCCAAGCCAGGTAGAATTGGACTTGCCATGTGAAACTCCCTTCAGTATGTCGCCGGCCTTTTGACCACTACAACGCCCAAAAGAACATAGCAACAAAATTCGTGCCAGTTGTCAGGCTTCTGCGCTGAACAACAAGCTATTTGCATCATTCAAACTATTGGCCAGTTTCAGAACTTCTTCATTCGGGATCTGGCGAATCACTTCACCGGAATCGCTGGCAATCACTTTGACCACTACTTTGCCTGAAGGCTCATCAATGGAAAACTCCAGGTTACGCTTGACCGATTGAACGAACTTTTCGATCTCCTGGACAGCTTTCTTGAGTTTTTCCTGCTCGGCAGCTGCATCTTTAGGGGCTTCCTTGACCGGCGCCACAACCAAAGCATCGGCTCGAGGCTTCTCCACTGGCTTGTCGACCACGGTGGGTGCCGGCTTCGCCGCTGGATAAGACAAGTTCAGCTTCACGCTCATATCCATGTCCATCACCTCTTGAACGGAAAAAGCGAGAGAGTACGCAAGCGCACTCCCCCGCTAAAACTCATCCGGCTATTACTGAAGCAGCTTCAGTACAGCGGATGGCAGTTGGTTGGCCTGGGCCAGAACCGAAGTGGAAGCCTGTTGCAGAGTCTGCTGCTTGGTCAGCTGGGCAGTTTCAGCAGCGAAGTCGGTGTCTTGTACGCGACCCAGTGCAGCACTGGCGTTTTCGTTGATGTTGTTCAAGTTGGCGATGGTGCTGGTGAAACGGTTTTGTGCAGCACCGAGGTCAGCTCGCGAGGAGTTGATGGTCGCCAGTGCAGCGTCGATTGCAACAACAGCAGCCGAGAAGTTGGTTTCAGCAACGGCGCTGGTCGAACCGGCGATGGTGATTGCCGAACCGACACCCAGGGTGTCAGCGTCGAAGCTGGCGCTCAGGGTCAGAGTGATCTGGTTCGAGCTACCAGTGTTGGAACCGACCTGGAAGGTCATGGTGCTGGCAGTACCGTCGAGCAGGTTCTTGCCGTTCAGGTTGGTGCTGTTGGCGATACGGGTCAGCTCAGCGCTCATCTGGGTGAACTCTTTGTTCAGAGCGTCACGGTCAGTCGAGCTGTTGCTGTCGTTGCGGGACTGAACAGCCAGTTCACGCATACGTTGCAGGATGTTGGTTTGTTCCTGCATCGCGCCTTCAGCGGTCTGAGCGATGGAGATACCGTCGTTGGCGTTTTTGATCGCCATGGTCTGACCACGGATCTGCGAGTTGATACGGGTAGCGATCTGCAGGCCGGCGGCGTCGTCTTTGGCGCTGTTGATTTTCAGGCCGGAAGACAGACGGGTCATCGAGGTGGACAGAGCATCGGAAGCCTTGTTCAGGTTCTTCTGTACGCCCAAGGATGTGACGTTGGTGTTTACTGTTAAAGCCATGACGAATTCCTCGTTGGTTGGGTACTGCGGCTTCCGGCCTTGGCAACCGCCGGGTTGGCCTAGAGAACCTTCGTAATAGTTATCGTCGGCTTGGGAACTTGCTTGAGGGCTTTTTTCAAAAAATTTACTAGCAGGTGGCCACCCCTTGAAAAACAAGGGCTTAACGCAGGAAAAAGGCTCGAAAAATGGCGCCAGAAATCTGCATTGGCAAATTTCAGGCAAAAAAAGTGGGAGCGGGTTTGCTCACGAAAGCGGTGGCTCAGCTTGTATCAGTGCTGAATGTACCAACGCCTTCGCGGGCAAGTCCGCTCCCACATCACATCTCAGGTGGTTCAGTCGCGATAGAGAATCGCTGAGCCCCATGACAGGCCGACACCGAAACCGCTGATTGCCACACGTTTCCAGCTGGCATCCAGGGCGTGTTTTTCCAGCAGCAGTGGAATGCTCGAGGACACGGTATTTCCGGTCTCCACCATGTCCTTGATGAATTTCTCGGGCTTGTCTTCAAAACGTCGCGCCACGGCATCGACAATCGCCGCGCTGCCCTGGTGGATGCAGAACGCGTCGATATCATCGGGCTGCAATGACGATTCGCCCAGCAATTCGTGCAAGTGGGCCGGCACTTTCAACAAGGCAAAGTTGAACACCTGGCGTCCGTTCATGAAAAACACACCGTCACTGACCTTCAGGTGCGGCGCACCGGAACCGTCGGTGCCGAACTTGGCCTTGCCCAGTTGCCAGATTGCCTCCTCACCCATCCAGGTTGCAGTGGCGGCATCACCGAACAACATGGTGGTGTTGCGATCTTCCGGGTCGACGATCTTCGAATAGGGGTCGGCCGTCACCAGCAGGCCATTCTTCAGCCCTGCCGCCTCCATGAAACCTTTCAAGGCATAAATGCCGTACACATAGCCCGAGCAACCCAGGGAGATGTCGAACGCCGCGACATGGGTCGGCAGGCCCAGCTTGTCCTGCACGATGGCGGCGGTATGAGGCAATCCTTCCTCGTCACCGTTCTGAGTGACGACGATCAGCGCATCGATCGACTCGCGCTTGAGCTCGGGATTGCTGGCGAACAACGCATTCACCGCTTCAACACACAGGTCCGAGGTTTCCTGGTCGGCGCTTTTGCGCGGCAGGAACGCCGAACCGATCTTTCCAAGGATGAATTCTTCATCCTTCTCGAACTTGGCACCCTGAGCGTAGTTATCCACACCAGCGGTCGGCACGTAACTCGCTATGCTTTTTATGCCAATCATCATGGCTTCCCGATCATAAATAGCTACTGAATATGTACCCCAAAACGCGGCGGGGGTGCGTCATAACGATTGAACCGCGAAGCTGAACACGACGCTCGATGAGCTGAACGCGCCTTCAGTCCGGGGAACACAATACATTGAAGATGCACTTTATGACCTATGCGTCACGCCGTTTTACTCATGAAATGATTTATCTGACCTCATGAGCCCGGATTTCGACGGGAGAAAAACCTGCGGATTTCAGTGATTTTCCCGAATCCATCTAGCCATGCTGTCGATGGACTGATCCAGCGAGGTCCAATCATCAAGATCCAGTCCCCGGGCTTTTTCAATGTCGGGTACGTAATAGGAACGTGTCTGCATCGCCTCGTCGATCCCCAGAATCTTCACCTGTTTGCCCGGTGAGATACGGTCGACGACCTTACAGGCCAACTCGGCGATTGTCAGTCCTTTGTCAGACCCGACGTTATAAGCATTAGAGGGGGCACCTCGAACCAGCATTGTCAGCAACCAGACCGCCAGATCAGCACCATGAAGGTAACTTCGCACGGCTCGCCCACTGGAGTGAAGCAGCAGTTCGTCCTTCCATAGGGCATCCCTCACGAAGTTACCGATGGCGAAATGCGCATCCAGCGCTATTCCCGGCCCGGAAAAAGCAAAACAACGGGCCAGGACGATCTCCAGCCCGTGTTTCTGGGCATAGATGGCGGCCAGCGTCTCCTGGGCGCGTTTGGCCTCGGCATAGGCGCTGCCGACCAGATGGCTGGGGCAGGACGACCGACTGGTTTCCGGCACCGGATGACCAAACTCAAGAGGCCCGTATTGCGCCCCGGTCCCGGTAAAAAGAATGCGCCGGGTCCCCGTTCGTACCGCCAGATCGAGGATATGACGGGCGCCGCCCAGAATGGTGTCGTAAATGCGTAGAGGGTCGGCATGGGCACCGGCCAAGGTATCGGTGGCGGCATGTATCACCAGATCGAACCGTGCTCCCAGCGCGATATCCAGGGGTGCCTGGACGTCATGCTGCAACCATTTGATCCAACCCGAACCGACATACTCGGGATATTCGGACAGAAACGCCTGCGGCGAGCGGGACACCGCTGTTACTTCAATGCCCGTGCCGTCCTGATTCAGATGAGCAAGCGTGGCGAGCAACCATTTACCGAAGAACCCCGTGCAGCCGGTAAGTAAAATGCGCTGGCCCACCAGCAGTTCCCGGGGGCCAAGGTAACGTGCGACTCGCTGGATATCGGCAGCGACGACAGGCGACCCTAGGCTCACACGCATGGTCAATGGCCCAGCCAGCTGTCGCGCCACGTCGCCAGTGCGACGCCATTGAGCATCCAATCCTGCCGTATACGAGTCTGTAGCGCATCACCAAGCGCCGCTGCGGCATCGAGGTCCTGGATATGGGCGCGGATGGCATCGACCCACGTATCGAAGCGGTTCTCCACGCGTTTGGCGGGCAAGTCACCGCGATAGGCTTCGATGTCAGAGCAGATGACTGGCACTCCACACGCCCCGAACTCCAGCAACCGCCCATTGCCCTTGCAACGATTGAACAAGGTGTCCTCAAGCGGCGCCAAGGCCAGATCGAGGTTCAGCGAAGCCAGCTTGGCCGGGTATGCGTCCACCGCGACCGCATCGTGGTGCTCACGGATGAAAGGACGCAGATGTGCCGGACAGCTTCCCAGTACCACCCAGTCGACTTCGTCTGCCAGTTCCTTGATGACATTGGCAAGCATTTCCAGCTCACCGATATTGTGCAGACTGCCGACCCAACCGACTCGTGGCTTATCCGCGCAACGGCGCCCTCCTTGCAGGCCTTCCCAATCGCGGGGATCGAGCCTGGTCGGCACAATCCTGATGTCCGCGCTGAAACCGTCAAAAACCTGGGCCATGAAATCGGTGGAAACCACCAACCGATCCATGTGGGAAAGGCCCTGACGCAAAGCCCCAAGCACGTCCGTCGGCAGCAGTCGATAATGCGGGCTCTTGGGCGACAGGTTGGGCAGGTACAGATCCAGGTCAAAGACCTTGAAGCAACGAGCAAACGCCTTTACCTGGCGCAGGGTTTCCAGTTGCTCGGTCTGTACATACTGTTGAAACAGGACCACGTCCGGGTTGTACCGCACGATATCCACCACTGATAACGCCTGGCTGGACAGCGCTCCGTCCAACATCCCCGCTTCACGCAAGGCATTGAACGGTTGGACAATCCGTTGCCGGGCGCTGTCCGGCTCGCCTGCTGCATGAGCTAGTACCGTAGGCAACGAGGCAAAGCTCGATAACGGACGCCAGGACAACGACGACTCGACGACATGGAACGCGCGCTCGGGCGCCAGTGAAAAATTCGGGTTGTAGGCACGATCCAGGGCCAGCGTCGGCAGCCAGCGCTGATAGAGACGGTCCAGTTGTACCGAGGTCGCCTCGACCGCCGTGGATTCGCCGATCAACAGCTTCACCCGCGGCGTCCACACGTTCAGATAACCGGCCTGCTGAAGTTTCAGACACAGGTCCACATCCGCCCAAGGGGCCAGCTCCTCGTCGAAACCGCCCACGGCGGCAAACAATTCCTGTCGTACCATCAGGCATTGTCCGCTTAGCGCCGAGTAATTCTGGTCGACTTGCAAACGTTGCATGTAGCCATCCCCGTCACCGGGCGTCCGGGCAAAAGGGCTGGCAACCGTCCCGCCTGAACCCAGCACCAGCCCGGCATGGCGAATGGTGCCATCGCCAGCGATCAGCTTGGCACCGACGCCGCCCACTTCAGGACGCATGGCGTGGTTGAGCAACTGCTCCAGCCAGTCGCGGGTAAGCACGCCGATGCCAGCATCCAGGAACAGCAGAAACTCACCACGCGCTTCATCCACGGCCTGGTTTCGAATCACTTCGGGTGAAAGCCCAGCAGGGAATCGCAGCACCCGCAGATGGCCGACCCCCAACTGTTCGATGCCTGATAACCAACTGCACATTGCCGCGTCTTCATTGCCACGATCCAGCAACAGCAACTCGTAATTGCCGTAGTCGGTGTTCTCTAGCAGGCTATCCACGCAACGCTGCACATACGTCAGTTGCCCGTCCGCCAGGATCAGAATGCTGACCGCAGGTGCGACCGCATGGCCGTAATCCACCTCATAGCGTCCCGGTAACCTGGAGTTGACCTGGGGCGCCGTAAACCCACGAGCGCGTAAATGGCGTTCGATGACTGCCCGCTCCTGAGGATTGTCCTCAAGCAACAGTACGTCGCCGACGATCAGCGGCTCGCTCATGTGCCCCAAGCCTTCAAACCCGGCTGTCTCGATCATGCGCAGAATGTATTCGAGCTCGAAGGCCGCAGGAAACTCGGTCGCAAAACCTCCCATTGCCTGCCAGACATCCCGACGCAACAGCCAATGCCTCGCCATGCAGGCCGGGAAACTGAGCAGCAGGTCAAGGTTGATATCCGGACGCAGCGCCAGCTTCAGGTTGCCATCCTCGAAGCGCATGACCTCGTCGGCGCAGATCGCCCGGCAATCAGGCGCAGCGGTCAGCTCCAGCACCACACTGAGCAGGCCGCCGGCAGTGAAGGTTTCGCCGGCCCGGACAATGATGAACACATCAAAGGCCTGTTCGTTGATCACTCGGTTCAAGGTGGCGACCGTATCGAGCGAGTCGAGCCGGAAAACCCGTTTGTCATCACAGGGAATATCGGCAGCGGTCAATACTACCGGCTGCAATAATGCGGGCAGACCTTCATATTGCGCCAGGCTTTCAAGGGTATCGTTCAGACGCTGGAGCGCACCGTCCGGATCCAGGATGATCACTCCGAGGACAGGCACCTGACTACGTTTCAGATGTTCATCGATCAACAGTCGCTGCACCGCGTTTGGCTGGCGGGAAGACAGCCAATGAGCATCCTGGCTCTTGTCGGGACGCTGCGCGTAGGCCACCACGGCATCCTGGGTAACCTCGATGAAATGATCGAGCGAAGCCCAAAAGTTTTCCTGGTGTCGCAACAGACTCTGTCGCAACAGCGGCAGGGTCTGACGTGCCGTCTCGATGGCCTGCGGTGTGTTGCCCCAGGCTACGCCGTAGCTGTTGTTTTCATGATTGGACAGCGGTCGGGGGGCGTATTGGCTGGGAATCACAACTGCCACGCAGCCGCACAACGCCGCTTCAGCCGCCAGCCCCGAGGGTTCCGAACAATAGAAAAACTCGCACTGCTGGAAAACCGCCGCCAACTCCTCCCAGGAGCCCGGGCTTCCCGGAGTGATTTCTATCGAATCCGGGCCCAGCAATGCTGGGTCGATGAGTGCCGTGCCCTGCCGGCCCTGGTAGTAGCAGATCTTGCCTGGTATACGCTGGGCCGGGTCCGTCGGTGGGCAGAAGATGCTGATGTTGACAGCCGGCATATACAACACACGATCCTGTGCCATACCCGGTTGCAGCAACTCACGTGTGTAGGAAAACAGGATGTCGTTTTCGTCGTAGGGGCTGACGGCCCGAAGAAAACCAGGCTGGTTGAGCAAGTAGCGCACGACTACATTACCGCCCATGGGATTGCCGTCCACGACTTCAGGATAGATGATGATCGGCTCGATTTTCTGCGCTTTGTGCAAGGCAGTGACATCATTGGTCAGGCGTGGCGTCATCAAGCGGGGGTTCCCGACCGCCGCGGAAATGTAGGCTTCATAGCCGGAGCGAATCAACGCATCGCAGAGCATGTGCAGCACACGAATGCCAGCCGAGTTGCGCCGGTAATCGGGCGCCAGGATGTAATAGGGGCTCGGCCTTTCGGCAAATAACGAACGATGCATCAAACGCTCCTGACGTTCTGAAGCCACATGGAAACCACAAGTCATTATCTGGATAGGTGATTTCCCCTTTGTGGCGAGGGGAGTTATTACCACTGGGCCGCGAAGCGGTTCCGATCAGAGTTGTCTGATCGAATTATCGTAATGCTCGAACACCACTTCACCGGAATGGTTGTAATCGGCAAACGACATGTCCTTTTTCGGCACGCGCCAGTCACCATAGACAAAGTCCAGATAGCCGAAGGCATCGTTGGGGGCCTTCAACGCAGCACCGAACAGTTGGATGGCATCGAAGCCGTCGAAATGCACTTGCGGGCAGAACCATTCGGGCATGGCGCCGATCACTACCGCCGAACCGTCGCGGCGCACGCGCCGGGCAATGTCGGTTTCGAATGGGATAATCTCGTCGGCCCCTTCGGCATTGTCACAGGTGATCCGAATGGCGAAATCAAAACCGTGGGTGGCGATCAATTCGATGTTCCACACTACCCCGTCACGCTGCGGCAGACGCTGCTTATTACTACGCACCAGTGCCACCAGCGCCTCGAACTGCACATCGTTGACCGAAAAGTCGATGTCATCGTCCCAGGCGATGAAATCACCCTCGCGCAGCGCCCCCAACAGCGTGCCAAAATCCAGATACAAATCGATGCCGGCGGCGTCCGTCAGTGCGCCGAGGGTCACCACCAATGCTTCGGCGATGGACTTGGTCGGTGGATGGGAGAACGGATGCACATCGCGCATGCCCTTCATCTCGCGCTTGCCGGGGATGATTGTGGGTATGCCACCCAGCCCCAGGGTTTCGAGTTGGGCCAGGATGCTTTGCGACCAGACACTGGTGATGACGATCGCATCGCAACCACTGACGGCAATCTGATCGGCCGCAATTACCGGATAACCGAAAAATGCCTGCCCCTGCTTCTGAGGATCATTATCGACGATTGCCAGAATATCCAGATCGCGGTTCTGTTCGATGAACAGCCCGCCACTCTTGCCCGCACCGAACAGTATGAGTTTCTTACCTTGCAGATCCATGATGCCTTCCCCGGGTGCGCCCATGCGCCTCAACGATGCTATTTTTTCAGTGCGACGCAGCGGCCGACCTTGGCATCTTCGTCACGAAACTTCGCCAGGCCGCGGCCTTCGATCTGGTACGTCACATGAAAGCCGGCGCGCTCGATGTCCGCCACCATGACCCGATGATCCACGTAACGCCGGTAGTGGTCGGTGCCAAAGATCTTTTCCTGTTCGGCATCGTCGGTTGTGCGGTATTCGAAAAACACCTGGCTTTGCGCAGGCAGTAGCACACTGAGCAGATCCAGGAATGCGCCGGCCTCGCTCTCATCGATCGCATGAAGAAAAAACCGCGCATACACCGCCACCTTGCGCTTGTTCTCAAGAAATCCCTTGATCTCGTCCCTGGCCGCGCCGGCCAGGCACTGCACATAACGCGTATGTTCGTGAGCGCTGCGCGAACGACACAGCTCAATGGCCTCCACCGACGCATCGAGCCCAAGCAGATCGAAGCCACAGGCGGCGAAAAACTCGCTGTCGCGGCCATTGCCGCAACCGAACTCGATCACACCGTCGACATCGGCCAATTCATTGACGGCGAACGCCGCGAATTGCGACGGATAGGCCGGCGCACCTCTTTTGCGACTGCTGTAGAACGAATCCCAATAGCTCGATTTTTCTGCCTGGCTCATTGCGCAACCTCAAGACTGTTTACGGCGTACAACACGGTGTCAAAGCTGCTGTGGGCATGGCAGCGCAGATAATAACGGTATGGCAAGCCATAGCTCTGCAATTGCTCGAAGATGCTCCACAGATGCTCCGCCCGGTGATAAATGCTGATGGCCAGGTTCGGCCGGTATTGGTTCAGCATGTTCCTGGCGCCTTCCAACGCCGCGGGCTCTTCGCCTTCGATGTCCATTTTGATCAGGTTCGGAGCAAAGCCTGGCAACGCATCGTCCAGACGCACGCATGTCACCGTTTCCCCACCCGACTCAACCAGATGCCCACCTGCTCCCAGTGCGCCGTCGAAGCCGATACGCCGGTTGCCGTCAGAAACGCCACAAGGAAAATTCACCGCGTGCAGGTCACTCAGGTTAGGCACCAGCACTGCGTAGTTCTCAAGGTTCGGCTCGAAACTGGCAACAGCTTCGAAGACCAGCCCCGCACTGCGCATTTCCTGAACGGTGTCGCCGGTGTAGGCCCCGCAATCGACAAAACGCAGCGGCTGTGGCCAGTTCGGAAGATCCTCGGGGAAATACTGCCGGGGCGAAGGCGAAGGTAACCGCGAATAGTCACCCGAGGTGCGGAATTCGACGATTCGGTCCAGCAATTGCCGGCTGGTCTCGTCAGCCAGATGCTCGCGCAGATTGGCGATCCGCTCAGCGTGAGCTTCGTAATAACGCGGGTCTACCAACCAGTAACGAAACGGCTGTCCTTCGGGGAAGTGCCGCACGAACTCCACAAGACTGACCACCCGGCCGTAGCCCAACGCTTGCAGCTGGCTGACCACTTCGCCGACATCCACGTAATTATTGAACAGGCCGATAATCACACAGGCACTGGCTGGGTCGTGCCCGAGAGCCCAATCCCGGGCATTGGCAACAGGGATGCCATCGACTTGTTCCAGGGACGCATCACGATCCAGAAACGCGCTGATGCCGATGCCCTGCTCTGCCAGATAAGCCTGGACCCGCTGTCCAGCCAGTCGGGCACCGTAGACCAGCACATGTTCGAAGCGTTGGCCTTCAAACATGGTGCTCTCCCGACGCCACCCGGATCAGCACGGCATGACCGTTGAGGTTGTGGATAAAGCGGAAGTCGCGATTACCCTGCATGAACTCGTTGACCAGCCGGGTCACACCTTCGCAGCCATAGAAGCCGTAATCGTCGAACACCACCACAGCACCGGGAGCCAGGCGCGGCATTGCCCATTCCAAGACACTGCGAGCCGACTCATAGACATCCACGTCGATGTGCAGGAAGGCCAGCCGCTGGCTGACATGCTCGGCATTGTGCTCCGGGAACATGCCTTCGAGGATCTGCACACGCTCGGTCACACCGCAGCGTGCCGCCAGTGCCTGGACACGCTGGATATCGGTGTCACTGTGTTCACCCCCGCTGTAGCCGGTATCCAGGTGACTGGCCTTTACCACACCGGTGAACGTATCGGCCAGAAACACCTTGCGACCCGGCCGCTGGCTTGCCAACGCCAACAAACAACCCGAACCGCCTCGCCAGACCCCCACTTCCAGGAAGTCGCCTTCCAAGTCATCGAGTTGGCGGGCCAGGGACCAGAGTTCGAACAACCGGTACTTGTCCACCAAGGTGTTGCGCTCGACCAAACCCAAAGCCTGCTCGAACGCCTGGTCCTGGCACCACGGCGCATAGCTCGAATACGGCAACAGCCGCTCATGACGGATTTCTGGCGACTTGGCATGTGCCCAGGAAACCGTACCACGCAAATAGCGATAGCTCAGACCGGTCAGCTTTCTCTTCAACCAGGCCATGTCAGTTGCGCTCCGAGATCGCCATCTGCGCGTGGAACTCATCACGCGGCAGGAACGGATAGAGATCTTCCAACGCGCCGGTTTCCGGTTTGCCTTGTTCATTGATACGGGTCATGACCCGTGGCACCCGTGCTTCTTCGATTTGCACCAACACTTCGCAGATCACCGGGCCGCTGCGCTCGAGTACATCGGTCAGCGCCGCGTCCAGCCCCTCGTGGGCCTCGATGCGGGCATAGCCGACACCGTAGGCAGCGGACAACTGCTGCAAGTCGGGCAGCTTCAGGCCGCTGGTATCGTCAGCCCCCACCAGCAATTTGAAGTGCATGTTCTGCGAGGTGCGGATCGAGGCGTAGCCCTGGTTGTTGATCACAAAGCACTTGATCGGCAGGTTCTGCGCGGCCAGGGTGGCCAGCTCCTGGATGTTCAGTTGTACGCCGCCGTCGCCTTCGACACAGATCGTCTGCTTACGTCCGGATGCCAGGCAGGCACCGATGGCCGACGGCACGCCGAAGCCCATCGAGCCGGTGCCGCGGTTGTGGAAGCAGCGCTGATCCTTCTTCAGGCGCAGGTTGAGCAGGAACAATTCGGACGCGAACCCGGAGCTGCCGGGGGCAATCACATCGCCTTCGCTCAACAGGTCCGACAGGCGATCGGTAAAGTGATACATGCTCACGCCTTCGCTGTCGTCGGCGTGCTCGGGTTGCAGCAGTGGATAACGCTCGCGCCAGGCCGCGATCTGCGCCCGCCAGGCGGAGTAATCCGGCAGCCCGGCGGCCTTGACCGCCGTAGCGAGGCCTTCGATGAACGGCTTGACGTCGGCCACGACCTTGACCTCGACCGGCATCTGCAGCTTGGCGATTTCCGCCGGATCGATGTCGACCACGACTTTCTTGGCATACGGCGCGAAATGCGCATGGTTGTAGGCCGTGAGCGCCATGTCCAGGCGTGAGCCCAACACAATCAGCAGGTCGCAATTCTGCAGGGTGAAGTTGGCCCAACGCGGCGCGATCGAACCCGGGCGACCGCCAAACAGCGGATGCTCGTCTTCGATCAGGTCCATGGACAGCCACGTCGGCATGACGGGGACGCCCGCCGATTCCATCAGTGCATTGAAAGCTTCGACAGCACCGGCCATGCGAATACCGCTACCGGCAATAATGCCCGGACGCTTGGCAGCCTTGAGCAATTCCAAGGTGCGGTTCACCGACTCGCTGACATCGACGGCTGCGGCCACCGGCGGCAACTGGGCACGGCGCAGCTGCGTTGGATCGATCTGCACCGCTTGGACATCCAGCGGTACGTCCAGCCACACCGGGCCACGACGCCCGGTCAGGGCGGCATGCTCCAGCTCATCGAATACCTCCGCGACCGCCAGCGGATCGGTCAGGGTCACCGCTTTCTTGGTGATCGACGACACGATAGAGACGATGTCGGCCTCTTGCACGCCGAGCATCCGCAAGCCGGTCCCGGCCTTGAGGTCAGCCGTCTTCACCTGTCCGGAAATAAAGAACACCGGAGTGGAATCAAGCCAGGCGCCCAGGGTCGCCGTCACGGCGTTGGTAGCCCCCGGCCCGCAGGTGGTCATGCAGGCACTGGGTCCGCCGGTGAGCTTACCGGCCGCTTCGGCAGCAATGCCGGCCGCTTGTTCATGCAGACACAGGATCGGCTCGAGGTCGGGATGACGTCCCAAGGCGTCGTTCAAATGCATGGCGCCGCCACCTGGCAGGAAGTACACCTGCTTGATGCCCAGTTCCGCCAGTCGGTTCATGATGTAGTCAGCTACACGCATTTTGGTACTCATCTCTCAAAACCCCAATTCGCCGAGCGCTCGGCTCAATTCAATTCGTTCAGAAACTCAAGCGCCGACCAGAACCCGGCACCATGATCCTTGTGGCCCTGCCACACTTCGGGAATAAAACTCACCTGCGGATACTGCTTGAGCTGCGCCCAGGTCGCCGGCCAGTCCACGTCCCCGGTGCCCATCAGCACGCCTTCGCCGTTGCTGCCTTTGGCATCGGCCACGTGCAGGTGCGCCGAATGCGGCAGCAGCAAGGCCAGGGCAGCCTGGAAGTCGAGGCCGAAATGGAAGCAGGCCATTTGCAGGTGCGAGAGGTCCAGGCACAGGCGCATGTTCATCGCCTTGGCCTGTTCGGCCAGTTCCTGGGGCATCATGAAAATGTTCTGGTGACGCTGCCCGCCGAAATGCCAGGGGAACGGAGCCATGTTCTGCGGGATCAACTCGGTGCGACCGAAGTCGATCTGGGCGCAGGACTCACGGAAACGCCGATACAGTTCGGCCCGGTGGCTGAGGGGGAAAGGTTCGTCGGCCGAGAAGCCGCCGACGTTTGCCACGATCAGCAACGAATCGGCCTTGGAAAAGAACTCGGCGATCTGCAACGTCGCATCCACCACCCGCTGCAGGTTGACGATGGAGCGCTGGCGGTAGTCCAGGTCGTCCGCCGCCAGATCCAGCAACTCACTGTTCTCGAACAGTTCGGGTGCGTGGACTACCAGACGCGAGCATTCGACGGTACGCAGGTAGGCCTGCGGCGCCACGCTCAGGTCGCGATAGGACAGATGGAATTCGAACAGGTCGGGCTTGATCCACTGGTCGTATTGCAGAAAGTCGTGGTAGCGCACCGGCACGCCCCAGAGAATCGGCATGGCGTATTCACGACGAACCTCCTGCTGTGCGACCAGGTCGCTGTCGAACAGGAAATCGCCCTGGGCAATGGCACGTCCGGCCTGCTTGCCCAACAAGTCAGCCAACCGATACGGCGGCAGGCCCTGGCCGGGGCTCGCAACGCGCAGCATGTCCTGGGAGAACGTTTCGCCAGGCTCGATAGCCCGCGCCGCAATTACGCTCTTGCCCAGGTTCTCGCGATTGAGCAATTCCCCTTGGCTGGCATGGCGCCCTGGCCCGGTCCACGGCAGGGCTTTCTCGACTTGGCGAATACCCTCCACCAGTTGCCGAAACTCTTCGGGCTCAAGGCTCGCCAGATGGTCAGGTCCTTCCATACTACGATCCAGGGTGATGTGACGCTCGATCAGCTTGGCGCCCAATGCCACTGCGGCGATGCTGATGGCCGTGCCACGCTCATGGCCCGAATATCCCACCAGGTCATGCAACTGGCGCAAACGCGCCAGGTAACCGAGCTGGATATCGGTTTCCGGAGCCGGGTAGGTGCTGTTGCAGTGCAGCAGAGCGAAAGGAACACCCAGGCCCTTGAGTTGTTCGATAGCCCGGACAATCTCGTGTTCCAACGACATGCCGGTGGACAGGACCAACGGTTTGCCCAGCGAAGCGGCCTTGGCGATCAGGTACGGGTTGCACAGGTCGGCGGAGGCGATTTTCAGCGCCGGGACGTCAAAGCCGGCCAGCACATCGACACTCGGCTCGTCCCAGGGCGTGCAGATGTAGCTGATGCCCTTCTGCGCGCAGTACTCGCGGATCAGTCGATGCTCATCCACACTCAGCTCGACTTTATCCAGCAGGTCCTGGATATATTCCACGCCCAGGTCTTCGGCCCGGGAGCCGTCGGCCTTGGTACGGTACAGCGCCTCGCGATTGCGCAGCTGGAACTTCACGCAGTCGGCACCCGCCTCGATGGACGCATCCACCAGTTGCCGGGCCAGTTCCACCGAGCCGTTGTGGTTGTTGCCCACTTCCGCGATGACAAATGTGTGTTGCTCACCGATGGTCACGCCATCGATGCTGAAGATCGGCTTGCTCATTGAATTTTGGTCCGCCAGGAAGTGACACCGCTGGATTCGAAACGGAAATCAGTGGTTCGGCAGCCAAGCGCTCTGACCTTCTCGGTCACGGCCTGGCGGTGCTGGGGTTGTACGAAGAACAGGAAGAAACCGCCGCCACCGGCGCCCAACAACTTGCCGCCCAGGGCGCCCGCTTCCACGGCGCACTCGTAGATCTGGTCAAGCACACTGTCGCTGACCGCCTGGGAAAACTGTTTCTTGAGCATCCAGCCCTCATGCAGGCAGCGACCGAAATCATGCAGCTCGCCACGAATCAGGTGGTGATGCATGCGCCGGCACAGCGACACGCTTTCGGTCAGCAGCAGGCTTTGCTCACTCTTGCTGCTCATTTCCGCGCGCTGTTGCACATGGAGCTTGCCGGAGTCATGGGAAATACGGGTATCGCAAAGCACCAGGCACTCTTCCAACTCGTTGCAGATCGAGTCCTCGAGACGGATCGGATGAACCAGGTTGCGCCCCTCGCGAAACTCGATCAGGTTGAAGCCGCCGAACGCCGATGCGTATTGGTCCTGCCAGCCACCGGCGATACCGAAGCACAGGCGTTCGGCCTGGAAGGCCAGTTCCGCCACTTCATAGGTGCTCCAACGATCGCGACGCAACTCGTTGAACGCAGCGATCACCGCCGTGGCAACCGCCGACGAACCGCCCAGGCCCGAGCCCACCGGGAAATCGGAACGCATGTACAGGTCCAGCCCATAGTTGGGTTGGATCACCGACACGATGGTTGCCAGCAGCCCTTTGTCGGCATGCTCCAGCAGCTCATCCAGGGAATCATAGGATTCGCGGGTTCCCAGGTCCTCGGAGAAGATCCGGATCACGCTGTCGGTCCGCGGGATCAACGTGGCATGGGAATACAGCCCGACGGTGCAACTGAGCACCGCCGCCGGGTTCTCCACGAAGTAATAGGTCAGGTCCGAACCGCCGCCGCTGAAGCTCATGCGCACTGGCGCCCTCGCCCTGGCCAGTACCGGCACTTCCTGGTTGGCGGCCAGCCGCGCGGGCGTAACGACGTCCACCAGGCAACCGGCCTCGTCCACCACCGGAATCGCGTTGTAGCTCAGATCGAAGATCTTGAGCATTTCTTCGCGCGAAGCACCGACCTTGACCGAACGGTAGGCGGTGTTCATGCACTCGGTAACCGGTACGCTCGTTTCACCGCCCTGAAGCAGATAACGACGCAGGTCACCGTTGGTCAACACGCCTTCCAGATGCCAGTGTTCGTTGACCACGAAGACGATTTGCAGATCGCCTGTCTCGATGCACTCTACGGCGTCGAGAATGGTCTGGTTCATGTAGACGGTTTGTGTCCTGGCCAGTTGGTTCATGGCTGGATGGCCTCCTCGAACCCCGACTTGAATGCATTCAAGGCGTCGGGCGTTCCGATATCGATGAAGGGTCCGCTATAGGCGCAGACCTTGAGCGAGCGGCGCCGAATCAGCATCGGCAGGATGTCCTGTTCCATCGAGCAGGGCTGGACGACGCAGTGTTGCAAGGCGTCGGCCGTGAATGCGTAGACGCCGGCATTGACCATGCCCGGTCCGGATAAGCCCTTTTCATTGAGCGCCAGCAGTTGCAGGTCTTCGGCACATTGCAGGCTGCCGTAGCGAGAGCGGTCGTCGACCTCCACACCCACCAGCACATCGCCTGGGGCGGTCATGGCCAACCGATAAGCTCCACGGTCGAGCCAGGTGTCGGCATTGAGCACCAGGAAGCGTCCTTCAGGTGGCACTTGCTGCAAGGCGTGCAGGATGGCCCCGCCAGTGCCCATGGGCTGTTCCTCGACCACAATCTGCAGATCCAGGCCGGTTTCGGCCATCAGGGACGGCAGCAGTTCGGCCAATTGATCGGCCCGGTAGTGCGCGCACAATACGGCCTGGCTCACGCCGGCCTGCTTCAGCTCCGCCAGCACCAACGCCAGGAACGGCCGGCCGTGGATATCCACCACGGCTTTCTGCGAGCCCTGGAGCACGGCACTCAGGCGAGTGCCGAAACCACCACACAGGACGTAGGCGCGCATCAGCGATCCAGCCCGAAGAAATGTTCCAGGCAGCGTGCCGCATGGCCCAGGTGCTCTTCGCCCAGTCCCGGCCAGACGCCGATCCAGAAGGTGTCGTTCATGATTTTGTCGGTCACCGTCAACTCACCGCTGATGCGGAAGTTACGGCCCAGCATGTAAGGCTGGCGCACCAGGTTGCCAGCAAACAGCAACCGTGTACCGACGTTCTGGCTGTCCAGATAGCGCAGCAGCTCGACGCGCTTGATGCCGCAGCCGTCGCGCAGGGTCACGGGAAAGCCAAACCACGAAGGGTCGCTGTCCGGGGTGGCCTCGGGCAAGATAAGGAAATCGCTGCAATTGGCCAGCCGCTCGCTGAGCCAGCGGAAATTACGCTTGCGCGCGGCCGTGAAATCCTCCACCCGGTCCATCTGTGCCAGGGCACAGGCGGCCTGCATGTCGGTGATCTTCAGGTTATAGCCAAGGTGCGAATAGGTGTACTTGTGGTCATAGCCTTCCGGCAGCTCGCCCATCTGCTTGCAGAAGCGCTGCTTGCAGGTGTTGTCCTGACCGGGCTCGCAATAGCAGTCGCGGCCCCAATCGCGAAACGATTCCATGATGCGCTTGAGCAGCGGGCTGTCGGTGAACACCGCGCCGCCCTCGCCCATGGTGATGTGGTGCGCCGGGTAGAAGCTCAAGGTACCGATGTCGCCGAAGGTACCGACCATCCGGCCCTTGTAGGTCGAACCCAGGGCATCGCAGCAGTCTTCGATCAGCCACAGTTTGTATTTGTCGCACAGCGCCCGCACCACACCCAGGTCATAAGGGTTGCCCAAGGTATGGGCCAACATGATGGCCTTGGTCTTCGGTCCGATGGCCGCTTCGATCTTGGCCGGGTCGATGTTGTACGTACCCAGTTCGACATCGACGAACACCGGTACCGCGCCAAATTGCAGGATCGGGTTGACGGTGGTCGGGAAGCCGGCGGCAACACCAATCACTTCATCGCCGGGCTTGATCGCGCGGTCTCCCAGGCGTGGGGAGGTCAAGGCGGAAAAGGCCAGCAGATTGGCCGATGACCCCGAATTGGTGGTCAGCACGCAACGACGCCCCAGGTATTGGGCCAGGCGTTTTTCGAAGGCCTCGTTGAACCGGCCGGTGGTCAACCAACCATCCAGCACCGCCTCGGTCATCGATTGCAATTCCGCGGCGCCAATGACCTTACCGGCCGGCGGCACACTGCTCTGCCCAGCCACGAACACCTGCGGAGCGAGCGCCGACTGCGCGTAACGCCCCACCAGCTCGACAATTTGTTGGCGCAACTGCGTAGTACTTTCACTCATGGATATCGCCTTGGTAATCCGCGATCTGCTTGCGGGTAAAGGTGTGCATGTCCTGGCCGCTCTGCCAGGCCAAGTGCCAGGCCAACGTGCGCTCGAGGCTGGTCGCCAGGGACCAGCGCGGCATCCAGCCGAGTTCTTCGCGCGCCTTGCTGGAATCGAGCGCCAGCAAGCCGGCCTCGTGGGGTTGTGCCAGAGGATCGACTGTCCAGCGCACCGGCGTCGGCCATTGCCCGGCGAGCAGGCCGACGATGGTTTCGACTGTCGCGACGTTGTCGCTCTGCGGACCGAAGTTCCAGGCGCCGACGTGACGCTCACCGTCCTCCACCAGCGCCCTGGCCAGCATCAGGTAACCCATCAGCGGCTCGAGGGCGTGTTGCCAGGGACGAGTTGCCTGTGGATACCGCAGCACCACTTCTTCATCGTTCTGCCAGGCGCGGAAAATATCCGGCACCAGCCGCTCCGGCGACCAGTCACCACCGCCGATGACATTGCCGGCCCGAGCCGTCGCCAGCGCGATGCCGGCGTCCTGCAGGAACGAATTGCGATAGGAGGCACAAAGCAATTCGACGCACGCCTTGCTGTTGCTATACGGGTCGAAGCCGCCCAAGGCGTCGTATTCGCGATAGGGCAGGACCCACTCGCGGTTTTCGTAGCATTTATCAGTGGTGACCACGACCACCGCCCGTACGCTGGGGCAATGACGAACGGCTTCGAGCAGATTGACCGTGCCCATGACGTTGGTGGCATAGGTCTGGACGGGATTGCGATAAGCCTCGCGTACCAGGGGCTGCGCGGCGAGATGCAGGACCACGTCCGGCTGGAATGCCCGAAGTGCCAACGACAGCGCGGCGCCGTCACAGATGTCGGCCAGATCACCGGGGATCGCCGCATCCACGCCTGCGACGGACCATAAGGCAGGTGTGGTTTCAGCGGGCAACGCATAGCCGCGGACCTCAGCCCCCAACTGACGCAGCCACAGTGCCAGCCAACCACCCTTGAAGCCCGTATGGCCGGTCAGGAAAACCTTTTTACCCATCCAGAATGCGTTCAAGTCCAGAGTTTCCATTCGGCCTGGCCGCTGTTCCAGCGCTCCTCAAGGAAGACGCGGTCGCGCAACGTATCCATCGGCTGCCAGAAACCACGGTGCAGATGACTCATCAACTGCCCCTGTCGCGCGAGGTTGCGCATCGGCTCGTATTCCCAGGTGGTGGTGTCGTCTTCAATGCCATCGAGTGCAGCAGGCTCCAGCACAAAAAAGCCGCCGTTGATCCAGCCACCATCGCCCTGGGGCTTTTCCTGGAAGCCCCTGACGCACGCGCCTTCGAGCTCCATCGCGCCAAAGCGGCCGGGTGGCTGGACGGTGGTGACCGTAGCCAGTTTGCCGTGTTGTTGGTGGAATTCGATCAGCTCGCGGATGTTGACGTCGGAAACGCCGTCGCCATAGGTGAAGCAGAACGTCTCGTCGCCCAGATACTCGCGCACGCGCTTCAGGCGGCCGCCAGTACCGGTGACCTCACCTGTGTCTACCAGGGTGACGCGCCACGGCTCGGCCTTGCCCTGATGGATGTGCATGCTGTTCTTGGCCATGTCGAACGTCACGTCCGACATGTGCAGGAAGTAGTTGGCGAAATACTCCTTGATGACGTAACCCTTGTAGCCCAGGCAGACCACGAAGTCGTTGATGCCGTAGTGAGAGTAGATTTTCATGATGTGCCAGATGATTGGCTTGCCACCAATCTCAATCATCGGCTTGGGCTTGAGATGCGACTCCTCGCTGATGCGAGTGCCCAGTCCTCCAGCCAGAATTACTGCCTTCATATGTCTCTCTCTCATCAGCGTCAAAGACGCTCCACTACTCACAAGAGACGCCAATTATTCGGCGTCCCTGCCGGTAATACAGGCGCTGATAACTGAGAAAGCAATTATGGTGCCACTGGCTGGAAGCCCAATATTACGGGGCCTTGAGGCTAGAAAGGGAATTCAGGGAGGGAAGGAAGGAAAGAAGAAGATTGACTGCTTTCACGAGCTGCCTCACTCCCACAGGGACACAGTAGAACCCTGTGGGAGCGAGCCTGCTCGCAATGGCGGTGATTCAGTCGCCGTAGAGCCGATACCTTACGCGCCGGCCTGTCCGATGAGCACAGGCCATGGCACCTGGGTCACCGGACCGAGGGTGTAGCCGGAACCGCTCAAGTCCAGGTTGCCGTTGTAGTTGGCGTCATGCGCCAAGGCTTCCTGCCACTTGCCGAGCAGTGCCTGACGAGCCTCGGGCGAGGACGACAAGCTGCCCGGGTTGACGACCTGGACGTAAGGCGTCCACACCGTGAGGTAACCGGCTTGTGCGGCTCGCAGGCACAGATCCACATCTCCCAGCCCCTCGGCGAACACTGTATCGTCTACACCGTCGAGTGCCTGGAACAGCTGTGTGGAAATCATCAGGCAGGTGAAGGACACTGCCGAGCAGTTCTGTTCCGCCACCAGGCGGTTCATATAGCCCCGGGCATCCGCAGGTTCGCCGACGAAAGCCGAACCCACCACACCGTTGAGGCCCAGGATCAGGCCAGCCTGCGTAATTTTCCCCTGCCGGTCGATCAGCCTGGCACCGACCACACCGACCTCCGGACGCTGGGCATGGTTGAGTAACAGCTCGATCCAGTTGACGTTCACGACTTCGCTGTCCACTGCCAGGGTGAGCAGGTATTCGCCCTTAGCCTGTTGGCTGGCCTGGTTGATCAGCGTCGCCGTGGCAAGCCCAGGCTCCACCTCGATGAAGCGTACGCGACTGGCCTGGTGCCCCTGGCTGCGGAGCCAGTCTTTCAACGCTGCGCCATGGACCGGATGCTCGGCCACCAGCAGCTCGAAACGTTGGTAGCGGGTACGTTGAAGGACGTTGACAATGCAACGTTGCAACGTCACCAGCTCGCCCTCGCCATGAAGAATGATCGATACCAGCGGGCGCTCGATAAAGCGATAGTCGATCTTGTAGATACCCGGCACCACCGAACCGACATCAGCCTTATAGCCTCGCGCAGCAAGGTGGCGCAGCAAGGCCTTGCGCTCGTCGGCATTGTCGCCCTCCGGTACTGCCTGGCAAACCAACAGCGCTTCGTCCAGATGCGCCAGTCCCCCCATGCCGCCCTGCTCGATCAAGCGCAGGAGCAGCTCGAACTCCAGTGCATCCTTGAATTCGCGCGAGTAACCACCGGCCTGCACCAGCACCTCGCGGCGAACCAGCCAGTGCCGCGCCATCAATGACGGCACGCTCAACAACAGATCGAGGTTGAAGCCGGGGCGGAACACATCGACCAGGGTTTCGTCGGGCTGACGCTGGAACTCATCCATCGCCACGGCCCGGCATTGCGGTGCGTCGAGCAATTCCAGGCTTGCATGCATCAGACCGGATGGCGTCAGTTCATCCCCCGCTTCGGCCAGGACCACCCAGTCGCAATCAATCTGACCCACGACCTGGTTGATCTTGTCGACATAATTGCTTTCGGTGACTTTGACGAAATGCAGGGTGTTATGGACGGTGGTTTCGGCCGGCAGGTCGCCGGTGGTGAATACAACGATCTTGAACGCCCGACAGGCACCGTTGATCACGCTGTCGAAGGTAGCCTGCAAGCGGGTGAAATCTGCCTCCAGGTCCAGGAGCAGGATGCCGAAGGTCGGCCCGCCCTTGTGGCCCGCCAGGTACTGGCTGATCTGCTGGACCTGTCCAGTGCTCGGCTCACGCCCATCGAGCCAGCGCAACAAACGGCCGGACCGCATGGTTTCGAAAAGACTGGAGTGGTCCTGCAGCATCACGCTCTCCAGGCGCTGTGCCCACTCGCTCAACCGTTCCGCCTCGACCTGGGCCCCCCCTTCCTCGAGCAGAGTGGCCAACGAGCACACCACGTCGCGATTGAAGGCATTGAGCATGAACGCTTTGAGCAGCCGCTCATTGAGCGGCTCGGCACTGGTGTTGCGCTGCGGCCGCGCCAGCTCTTTCTGCTTGAGCAGCACCGCTTCCAGCTCCTTCAACTGCACACGCCCGGCAGGTATCGCGTGCATCAGGAATTCAAGCTTGGACAGGGATTCGAAAAACGGCTGGTTGTAGAACGGCAGCTCGACGAACTGCGTCGGCTCGAAACGGCAGATGGGCCCTTGCAACTGGGAGTGCCAGGCCGCCTCGAACAGCTTGGCCAGGGCAAAAGCCGCACGCTGGCTCAGATAGTTACCCATTTCCTCCAGGCTTTCCACTGCTTGTGAAAGCGTCCCCTGACCCAACCCGAATGTCGAATCCAGGGCCGCCACCAAGCGTTCACGCAACGCTACGGTGCCCGCATCACGATAGCTCAGCACCGCGGCCAATTGGCTGGCTTCCAGGGTCGCAGGACTTTCCAGGGCGTGCACCCCATAAGGGATCGGCAGAACATGGACCTTGGCCGCCGCCATCAGCGCACAACCATGGCCAAGTTCCTGCCAGGCCGGATCTAAATCCGCCGGCAACGCGGCATACCAGCGCTGGACTACTTCGGTCCGGCTGACGGCATTGATCAATGAAAGGCAATGCCCGGCATACGCGGCCAACCGCTCCTGGGCGGACGGATCGACGAAGTCCTCGACGCCCTTGCGATCCCTGCGGTAATAGTCGACATGGGAAGCACGGGCTTCGAATGTCAGTGCATAACCCTGGCACGCCGAATAATCGTCATGACCGGCCAGGAATTCCAGCGACTGGTCGAGGGCTCCCGGCAGCAAGAAAGCGTCCACGTCGATCAACGCCAGGTAAGGCGTCTTCACATGCTCGAGCCCTTGGCGCAGCTTGTTGGCGAAGTGACCGGCCTCGGCTCGATGCACATAACGCACGCCGGACAATGCCGCCACACTGTCGGCATCCGGCTCGGCGGACGAATCGAGAACGAGCTGGGCACAGGGATAATCGGCGTAGTAACGCAACGCCCGGCGCAACGCTTGCGGTTGCTCATGGGACAACAGGACCAGGGTAAAGCGCTCGTTCAACGGAGCGGATGAATCATTGGCAATACTGCGTTGCATATGAATTCCTTAACGAGCGAGTCGCCCAATTGGCGGCATTATGTTCATGGCACGTTGCGGCATTGGTCGGATCATCAATCCGGCAACCAGCCATCGGCCCAATAGCGCAGGTTGTCACCGCGCAACATGAAATCGCGCAGCACCACTTCGCGCAGCTGGTCACCCATCCGATAACTGGCCTGTGAGTCGGACAGGTGCATGCGGATCGCATCCAGCCATTCCTGCGTGCTGTTGGTCTTCACCCTGGTACAGGGTAGATGACCCCGATAGGCTTCGGTATCGGTACAGATGACCGGGTACCCACAAACCCCGTACTCCAGTAGCCTGAGGTTGCTCTTGCAGTCGTTGAAAATATGCTGCTCCAGCGGGGCCAGGGCCAGGTCCAGGTTCAGGCTCGCCAGCTTGGCCGGATACTCCGAGAGCGGCACGCCAGCATGGTATTCATGCACATAGGGCCTGAGGGAATCCGGACACATGCCGAAGAAGACCCATTCGACTTCATCGGCCAGCTCGCGTACCACCTCGGCAATGATTTCCAGATCTCCCCGGTGGCTGGTACCGCCGCCCCAACCCACCCGGGGCTTGATCGACGTACGGCGCTGACTGGTCAGCCGATGCCACAGATGCGGCGCCAGCATGTTCGGCACTACGCGGATATCGTGATGAAGACCGGACAATGCCTCCGCCAGGGCAAACGTCGAGACCACCACCCGATCACACAGGGCAATGCCGCGCTCCAACAGGTTAACGATGTCGTCGGGCATGTTGCGGGTGTGATCGTTCTTTTCAGGAATCTTCGCCACATAGTCATCGAGTTCGTAGATGCGCATGGCGTTGGAATAGGTTTTCACCTGGACGATGTCGTTGAACTTGCCACTGTTGTAGCGCCCCTGGAGCACGATCACATCCGGTGACTGGCGCTCGATCTCAATGATCGACGGCATCTCATAGGACACCCGTCCGACGATCCGCCCGGTTGCCCGCAGTTCGATCAGCGGCTGGCTCACGCGGTAATGGCCGATGGCGGAACTGTTGAGGGCCAGGCCAAGGACCGAAGGCAGCGGACGGCTGTATAAAGGATTCCAGCCGGTGCGTTGGCCCGGCGCCAGGCCAAAACTGTTGCCGGCCAGGCTCAGGTTACGGTTGTAGGCCGGATCGTTGGCGATCCAGGGCAACCAGCGCTGATAGAACGATTCCTGCTCCTGTTCCACGCGCTGCTTCCAGGACGCTTCGCGCGCGCTCCCGGCAGAGGGTGTCAGGACCACGTTGGCATAAGGCGTGGTCACCACCAGATACCCTTGCTTGCCGACCTCCAGGCACAACTCGAGGAAGTTGATGCCTGGCGTTTCAATGGCAGGCGACAGCCCCCCGACGCTATCGAATACCGCCCTGCGCACCAACAGGCAATGGCCGCTCACGGCGCTCCAATTCTGCACAACCTGCAAACGTTGCATATAACCGCCGGCGGTGACCTGTTCGTTCGCAAACGGCCGGCCGGCCAAGCCATCGAGCCCCAACACCAGGCCCGAGTCAATAACCTGCCCCTGTAGATTCAGAGTTCGCGGACCGACGATCCCGACTTCCGGGCGCTGGGCATGGTTCAGCAATTCATCCAGCCAGGCCGCGTCATGGGTCACACAGAACGGACTGAGCAACAGCAGGTAATCGCCGCGCGCTTGCCCGACGGCAAAATTGCGCAGCTGCGCTTCGTTGCCCAATTCGTCCGGGGCGATAATCCGCAACTTGTCGCTGCCCAGCTCTGCCATGGCTGTCAGCCAGTTGCGCATCTCGGCGGCTTCGCTGCCGTTGTCGACGACAATGACTTCGTAACGTTCGTAGGCCGTGGTGGTCAGCAGATTACTGATGCAATTTTCCAGCGCCGCCAGTTGATCCTTGACGCTGATGATGATCGACACCAGCGGGCGTTCGGGGTGCAGGTATTCGATCCGCGGGATCAACGGCAACGGCCCCGGATGCAACCGATGTTCAACGCCCAGACGCTGCAGATGCGCCGCCACCAGCCTGGGGCTCAGCTCGATCACCTGCGGCTGCGAAAGCCATTGGGCGAAGGCCAGGGTCGACTCCACCTGGACTTCCGCCAGGTGCTCGATGGTCTGCGGCCCCTGGGTTTCCACCAGGCGCCAGATCAGGTCATGGGGCGCCAATTCACCCAGATCCGCATCGAAGCCACCCAGCGCCTGTACCCGCTCACGAGCGAAGGCCAAGGTCCTGCCCACATAGGGGTAGGCTCGCATCAGGTCGAGATTGAAATCCGGCTTGAAGATCGGCTCCGAAGACTTGCCGTCTTCCAGCGCGCCTTCGTCGCTGTAGACACAAGCGATACCGGGCATGGCATTGATCCGTTCGGCCAGCACCAGCAAGGCCGATTCCCGCAGTCGGTCACCGGCGTGCAGCAGATAGAACCAGTCGGCGCCGTCCAGTCGCGGCAGCATGTCATTGAGGCCACGCACCCAGTCAGTGGGCAGCGCCATGCGCAGCACATTGCCTTCGATTGCGCCGCGTCCGTTGGAAAACAGCAGCACCGGCTCGCTGGCATAGAGTTGCCCAGCGATGCTGTCGAGGGTCAGCGCCACCGCCTCGGCGTCTTCCTCGAAATCGAACACCACAGGCACGATACCCGGGCGCCGGGGCCAGAGTTCGACTTGATGGAGGACCACCCGTTGGCGCGCCGCGTCGAACCGTCGGCACTCCAGCCATTGGGCGTAAAGCTCGTCGTAACTCTCAGTGTCGGTGCCAACCTGATAACCGACGACAGCTTGTCGACTGGCCATCAACGAATTCAGGTTCAACTCTTCCCAGTCGTGAGGCTGGCCTGGCTTGACCTGATCGAGGGTCTGATAGCGGATCCAGCCCGACGCTGGCGCGGATTCGCCACTGCGTTCAGCCAACATCTGGGCCAGCCACGTCCACTCGACGGGTGCGGCATTGACCATGTCAGGACGGTGGGACAGCCGCTGCGGATACAACCGTTCGAGGCTGTCGAGACTGCACCGCTCCACCAGGTTGCCGCGCCGGAGCAGGCAGATGAACAATGCCAGGTCGAGCAATGCGACAAACCCCTGGCCGGCCTGGGCCAATGCTGGCAACAGGGACTCGATATCGACCCGGCGCATCATCGCGCCGGAAAAACCACCGAAGATATTGCGTGGCGTGGACTCGATGTAGGCCAACAGGTCGTCGCCCTTGTACAGCCCTTCGAACAGGGCGATGCCGACGTTCTCCAGGCGAATCGGCAAGACGTAACCGTCCGCATCGATGAAGTGGCGCTTGCTGATGACCAACCGGGCATCGGCATGCTCGTCCAGGGCCTGCGCCTGTTGACGCACGCAGGCACCGAGCAACTGATCGTCATCGCAGAGAAACTTGATGTACTCCCCGCTCGCCTCTTCCAGGCACCGCAACAGATTCTGCTGGAAACCCAGCCGCTGGGGATTGCGCAGATAACGCACCGCAACGCCGGAAGTTTCCTGCAATGCGTCTACGATCTGGCGGATGTCGTCACCGGGGCAATCATCGCATACGATGATTTCGAGGTTATCGTAGTCCTGGTCCAGGGCGCTCTTGAGTGACTCGCGAAAAAAGCGAGGGTTGAATGCGGGAATGACGATACTGACAAGAGGTGTTGGTTTCACGCGAAAGACTCTCGGCCGGCCGGTGTTCCGACCCTTGTGGCGAGGGGATTCATCCCCGTTGGGCTGCAGAGCGGCCCTCAATCCTGCACCTCGTGTCGTGGAGCTGCTACGCAGCCCCACGGGGATGAATCCCTCGCCACAGGTACAGCCAATACTTCAAACGAGCGGTATTACCTGCTCATCAGATCTTGTTGAACAACCCCAGTTGGGTGATCTTGCTGAACGCCAGTTGCGATGCCTGCAGCATGGTTTGTTGCAACGTCAGGCGCGTCATCACCTCGGCCGGGTCGGAATCGCGAATCGCCGACTGGGTCTGGGAGTTGGCCAGGACAAAACTCTGATTGGTGTCGGACTGGTTATCGAGCGCTTGTCCACGACCACCGACCGAACTCAACCCACTGGTCAACTGATCCGTACCGCTGGCCAGGTTGCCGATGCCGGAAGCCAGCGCCGCAAGCATTTTCTGACCGGCAATCGCGTCGCCCTCGACCGGTGTACTCAAAGCAGCCTTCAGCTGGTTCACGGTATCCAGAATGTTCTGGGTTTCGTGGGTATTGACCGCAATGCTGAATTGATCGTTGGCGGCCGGCGCGCCATTGAGCGTAAAACTCACCCCTGAAGCGGTGGCGACGTTGCCTGCCAGGGTTCCGCTGGAAATCACCTGGCTACTGCTGGTCAGCGGCGCGGCGTACAGTTCGAAGTCCGTGGCACTGGTGAACTTCAACACCGCCGAACCCGTCGGGAAACTGGCGTGGTAGGCAACCGGATCGGTGATTTGACTGCCGGTGATCTGCGTCGCAGTGGAGTTGCCCGGGCTACGCGCCACGGCGAATGTGTCGGGTTTGGCGGCCAGGGTGAACGTGTGCCCGGGCAACACGGCGCCGGCAACGTCACCGGATTTCAGGTTGACGTTCAGGGTCAGGTCGACGCCGCGAAAGCTCACGTTCTGCCCGGCCTGGGTATTGGGCGTGATGACGCCGCCCTGGCTGGCTTCGGCGGTCACGTCGTTACCGCTTGAATCAGTGATTTTCAACTGGGTGCCGCTGGCGAACTCTACGGTATACGGCTCACCGCTGCGGAACTGGCTGTTGTAGGTAACGGCGGATGATACCTGGCCGTTGGTCAGTACCACACGGCCATCATCCACCGCCGGAGCGGTCATGGTGACCTGGGTACGGCTGGTGTTGATGGCTTGCTGGAACACTTCCCAACCGGTGCTGTTGGTGGCCATCGACATGGTGTCGCCCACTGGGAGGTCCAGGGTCATCTGGTCGCCGTTGTAGCTGTAGCTGCCATCGCCGTTGCGGGTGAACGGCACGACATCACCCTTGGAGCCGGCGAAGATGTATTTGCCGTTTTCATCCTTGGTATTCATCAGGCTCAGCAACTGGTCTTCGATCGAACCCAGTTCCGAGGCGACGGATTTACGGTCTGAATCGGTATAACCGGCGTTACCGGCGCTCACAGCCAGTTCCTTGGCACGCTGCAGCACGTTATTGATGCTGGTCATCACCGCTTCAGTCGTACCCAGGGTTGCCTTGATCGTGCTGACGTTGGTTTCGTACTGGGACAGCATGGAGGCCTGGTTACCCAGTTGCAGCAGACGCGAAGCACCTACGGGATCGTCGGCGGCGGTGTTGATACGCACCAGGCTGCTGGCTTCTTCGCTGGTCTTGACCACATTGGCGAAGTTCTTCTGGTAGTTCGCAGCCGTGCTTTCGTAAAACTGAGAGGTAGAAATGCGCATGGGCTACGGCTCCTTAAAGACTGTTGATCAATGTGCTGAAGATTTGCTGCGCCGCCTTGATGATCTGCGAAGAGGCGGTGTAGTACTGCTGGAACTTGACCAGGTTGCCGGTTTCCTCGTCCAGATCCACGCCTGACAGCGAGTCACGGGCGTTTTTGGCGTTGTTCAGGATCGCGCCGGTGGCAGCGCTGTCGAGCTTGCCCTGGGCAGCCTTGGAGCCGACACCCTCCACCAGCTTGCCGTAGGCATCGCTCAAGGAAATCCCGCCACTGGAGGAGCCAGTATCTACGCTCTTGGCGGTCTGCAGACCGGCCAGGATGGTGCCGTTACGGTTGTCCAGGCTACCCGCCTTGCTGACGCTGACGTTGATGGCGGCCCCGTTGGACGGTGCTCCGGCGATGGACATGGCGAAGCTGACGGTGCGCTGCACCGGTGGCGCCGACGAATCCATGATCGGGTTGCCGCTGGCATCCTTCAGCGGAACGCTCAGGTTCAATGTGTTGCTTTGACCGGGGGTGATCGTGCCATTGCTGAGCTCGTTACCCTGGGCATCGAGCAATTGGTAAGCCTGGCTGGTGCCATCGGCGGAGGTCGCACCAAACAGTACCTTGACCGGCATGGAGGTCTTGATGCCGTTCTGGATGACGCTGGTGGTGGCCGCGTCATAGATATCCAGCTTCGTCGTCAGGGTCGGCTGCCCACTGGCCGGAATGGTCAGCGTGCCGCTGCCGCCCGCCGCGATGGCTGCACCCAGCGGCGCGGCAATCGCCAGTCGCTTGGAGTCGGTCATCTCGGTCTTGATATTGCCTGCCGCATTGCGGGTCGGCGTGATCTTGAACGAGTCGCCGGCTGCCGCGGTGCCGTTGGCGAAGGTCATCGAGAAGCCGTCGATCACCGGTGGCGGCGTAGTCGCGGTGCTGAACGCACCCATCGACGAGCCATCGGGCAAGCGCTGAACGGTGTAGTTGGTACCGCTGGTGAACGTTACCTTGTAGTCGTTGGTGGTCAGTTTGCCGGCGTCGGTGATGGCCACATTGAAATTGCCGGAACCTGCACTGTTGTTCAGCGCGGCAACGCTGCGCTGACTGACCTGTGCGGCGCTGTTGATGTCATTGAACAGGTTGGAACCAAAGGCACCGTTCATGTCGATACCCGACGCCTGCACGGTGTTCATCTGGTCAGCGACCACCAGGGCGACGCGGCCCAGCTCGTTCATGGCCGGGTCGAGGACGGTGCTGCGGTAGCGCATCAGGCCACCGATCTCGCCACCGGTGAGCACCGAGGTGAGGTCCATGGAGCTGGAGCCGCTGTTGAGCTGGATACCCATGCGCCCCGGATCGTTCTTGTCCGGCACGGCCTGCAGGGTATTGACCGTTGTGCCCATCACCAGCGGCTGGCCGGAACCCAGGTAGATGTCCAGGCTGCTGCCGTTTTCCACAACCTGGGTGCCGGTGAACGTCGACAGCTGGCGAATGGCTTCGCCACGGGAATCCAGCAGATCATTGGGCGCGCCGCCGGCGTTGGAGACTTCGGCGATTTTCTTGTTCAGTTGGGCAATGGTGGTGGCCAGGTCGTTGACCTGGTTGACCATGTTCGACAAATTGCCATTGATGTTCGCGCTCTGCTCCGTCAGTTGACTGGAAATCGAGTTGAACCGATTGCTCAAGGCCTGGGCATCGCTGAGCAGCAACTGGCGGGACGCATCGTCACCGGGCTTGGCATTGACGTTCTGCACCGACGCGAAAAATTTGGTCAGCGCGCCGTTGAGGCCCGTACCGCTGTCCGAGAGCAAGGAATCCAGAGGCGTGATCTGCCCCTGATAAGCCGCCGCATCGCTGTTGAGCGAAGTAGTGGTTTTCAGTTGTGCTTCAAGGTAGGAGTTGTAGACCCGACGCACGTCGGCCAGGGTCGTGCCGGAGCCGATGAACACGTTGCCGTATTGATTGGAGGCCTTGGTGGTCTGCACGGTCTGCTGACGCGAATATCCGGCGGTATCGACGTTGGCAATGTTGTTACCAGTGGTCACCAACGCGGTCTGGCTGGCTGACAGACCCGACATCCCTATATTGAGCAAACTCATGGTTCAGACCTTATAAAGTCGTGGTGGCGCCTGCGGATGCGTAGTTCTGGGAACTGGTCATCTGCCGGGCTATATGCGAAATCTTGCTGGCGTAGTGCGGGTCGGTGGCATAACCGGCCTTTTGCAACTCGCGTACAAACTGTTCCGGGTTATCGGCCGACTTCAGCACAGCTTGATAGCGACTGTTGCTTTGCAGCAGATTGACCAGGTCATGGAAACTGTCGCGGTACGAGGCGTAGGAACGGAACTCGGCCGTCTCCTTGACCATCTCGCCATTGCGGAACTCACTGGTAATTGCCCGCGCCGAATCGCCCTTCCAGTTCTGGCTGGCCTTGATGCCAAACAGGTTGTGGCTGCTGCTGCCATCGGGTTGACGCATGACCGATTTGCCCCAGCCGGTTTCCAGGGCGGCCTGGGCCACCAGGTAACGCGGATCGACGCCGATGCGGGCCGCCGCTTCCTTGGCCATGGGCAACATGGCGTTGACGAATTCATCGGCGTCGCGGAACGCTTTGCGGGCCGGCGCCAACGGTGGCTGTGCCACGGCGCGACCATAGACCTGCATATCCCCGCTCGACTCGGAGGCCTTGAGCGCGGCCAGCCAGTCGCCATTGGCCATTTCGCCGGAGGCGGACCTGGTGGCGGTGACGGCGCGATCCGAGCGGATATTCTGCGCCGGTGCATCGGTATTGGCATTGGTCGATGCCGAAGGCACCAGCCCGGCGAGAAGACGGTCGGCCAGTTTCGGCGGCAAGGCCAGGCGACGCTGGTTGAGCAGCTCCATGTCGTTGCGATGCCCCCCTTCGCCCGCCCCTTGCGGCGCGTTGACGGCCCGCGAAGCCCAGAGCGGACGCTGGCCGCTCTGGCGCGATAAAGGTCCATTGGTGGGCAATGTTCCGGCAGCCACCGGGGTGGGCACCGCCTTGACCTTGTCCAGCGCCTCTTGCTGCTTGGCAGCCGACGCGGCGGCCGCCTCGCCCGGCGCCAGCGGTTTGTTCTTGGACATCTGACGCAGCAAAACATCGGCCAAGCCGATACCGCCACCTTCGCGAGACATGGAAACGGCCAACTGCTGGTCGTACATTTCCTGATACTGCTTGGCCTCAGGCGTATTCATGGGGTTGTCCTTGCCCAAGGCCTCGGTGGCAGAGCGCATGGACTTGAGCATTTCGCCAAGGAACAGCGACTCGAATTCCTGGGCCACTTTGCGCAGGTTGCCATCGCTGTTCTTGTCGCCAACCTTGAGCTGGTTCAAACGGTTCAGGTCCGAGTAGGAACCCGAATCCCCACTGATCAAAGCGCCCTTGCGCATATCCATGGCCCGTTCCTCAAATCACGATCAGGTCGGCTTGCAACGCGCCGGCCTGCTTCAAGGCTTCGAGAATCGCCATCAGGTCGCCCGGCGCCGCGCCGACCTGGTTCACCGCCCGGACGATTTCATCCAGGGTAGTGCCCGGGCCGAACTTGAACATCGGCTTGGCTTCCTGCTGGGCATTGACCCGCGAACGGGGAACCACGGCGGTCTGACCGTTGGACAACGGGCCCGGCTGGCTGACGATCGGGTCTTCGGTGATGGTCACGGTCAGGCTGCCATGGGTCACGGCCGCTGGCGAAACCTTGACGTTCTGGCCGATCACGATGGTGCCGGTGCGCGAGTTGATGATGACTTTCGCCACGGCCTGGCCCGGATCAACCTCAAGGTTCTCCAGGATCGACAGGTAGTCGACCCGCTGGCTCGGATCCAGGGGCGCGGTGACGCGGATCGAGCCGCCGTCGATGGCCTGGGCCACACCTGGGCCGAGCATGTCGTTGATCTTGTCGACGATGCGCTTGGCAGTGGTGAAATCGGAGCGGTTGAGGTTCAGCGTCAGGCTGTTGCCCTGGTTGAAACCACTCGGTACCGCACGCTCGACCGACGCACCGCCAGGGATACGACCGGCCGACGGAACGTTGACAGTGATCTTCGAACCGTCGCGCCCTTCGGCATCGAAACCGCCCACCACCAGGTTGCCCTGGGCGATGGCGTAGACGTTGCCGTCGATACCCTTGAGCGGCGTCATCAGCAAGGTGCCGCCACGCAAGCTCTTGGAGTTACCGATGGACGAAACCGTGACATCCACCTGCTGGCCCGGTTTGGCGAACGCCGGCAGATCGGCATTGATGGACACCGCCGCGACGTTTTTCAACTGCACGTTGCCCGAGCCTGGCGGCACCTTGATGCCGAACTGCGACAACATGTTGTTGAAGGTCTGCAGGGTGAACGGGGTCTGGGTGGTCTGGTCGCCGGTGCCGTTCAGGCCCACGACCAGGCCGTAGCCGATCAACTGGTTGGAACGCACGCCGGAAATGCTGGCGATGTCCTTCAGGCGCTCGGCTTGAGCGGTGAAGGCTGCCGACATCACCAATGCACCCATCAGTAGCTGTTTAAGATTCAACCGCTTGAGATTCAACTGGGCCACCTAGAAAGGGAACTTCGGGCTGAGGAAGAAACGGTCGAACCAGCCCGGCTGACTCGCATCGGCAAAGGCACCGGTACCCGAGTAGGTAATGCGCGCATCGGCCACACGGGTCGAGGAAACAGTGTTGTCGGTGGCGATGTCGTCGGCGCGAACCATCCCGGCGATGCGCACCAGTTCGTCACCGGTGTTGAGGGTCAGCCACTTCTCGCCGCGCACGACGATGATGCCGTTGGGCAAGACATCGGCGACGGTCACAGTGATCGAACCGGTCAGGCTGTTGCTCTGGCCGGACTTGCTGTCGCCCTTGGTGGCCCGGTCGGAGCCATAACCGGCGTTAAGGCTCAGGTCATTGCCGCCGATCGGGTTGTTGGTGGTCAGGCTGGAACCGAACAGGGAAGTCAGGCCGACGCTGGTCTTGCTGGTCTTGTCCAGTTGCGAGTTGGCGTTCTTGCTGGCCTGGGTCCGCTCGTTCAGGGTAATGGTGATGATGTCACCGACCCGGAATGCCTTGCGGTCGCTGTATAGATTCTGCTCGAAACCGGCCTGGTAGATCGAGCCATTGTTGGCGGCGGCCGGCAACGGCGTGCGCGGCAACACCGGAGCGTAATACGGGTCATTGGGCCTGGGCGTTGGCGCGACACACCCCGCAAGCGCGGTGACCCCACTCAGTGCCAGTACAGATACAAAGCGTTTCATGACCCTACCTCTCGGTGTTACAGGCGACCTTGAGGTCGCCCTATAGAAGTGATTACAGATTCTGCGTGACGAACGAAAGCATCTGGTCGGCGGTGGAGATCACCTTGGAGTTCATCTCGTAGGCGCGCTGGGTGGTGATCATGTTGACCATCTCCTCAACGGTGCTCACGTTGGAGGTTTCCAGGGTGTTCTGCAGCGTGGTCCCGAAACCATTCAAACCCGGGGTACCGATTTGCGGCGCACCACTGGCAGCGGTTTCCAGGAACAGGTTGTTGCCCACTGCTTGCAGGCCGGCCGGGTTGATGAAGTCGGCGGTCTGCAGGTTGCCGATCACTTGCGCGGCCGGGTTGCCTGCCACGGTGATGGACACGGTGCCGTCGCGACCCACGGTGAACGTCTGGGCATTGTTCGGCACGACAATGGCGGGCTCCAGGGCAAAACCGCTGGCGTTGACGATCTGGCCATTGGAATCGAGGTGGAACGTACCGTCGCGGGTGTAGGACGTGGTGCCGTCCGGCTGCAGGATCTGGAAGAAACCGCGACCATCGATGGCCATGTCCAGCGGCTGCTCGGTGGTTTGCAGGCTGCCGGCGGTGAAGTTTTTCTGGGTGCCGACAATGCGTACACCGGTACCGACTTGCAGGCCCGACGGCAGTTCGCTGTCCTGGGTCGACTGGGCACCTGGCTGACGCTTGACCTGGTACAGCAGGTCCTGGAATTCGGCACGGTCACGTTTGAAGCCCGTGGTCGAGACGTTCGCCAGGTTGTTGGAAATGGTGGTCAGGTTGGTGTCCTGGGCGGACAGACCTGTTTTGGCAACCCACAGAGCCGGAAGCATTCGATTCTCCTCGTACGCCTGATTTTCGGCGCGACGCTTTAATTAATGGTTAGATCTGCAAGACCCGAGCCATGGCCTCGTCGCCTTCTTTGGCGGTGTTCATCATCTTCACGTGAAGCTCGAATTGCTTGGCCAGGGCCAGCACCGAAGTCATCTCGTCCACAGCATTGACGTTGCTCGCTTCCTGGAACCCCGACACCAGTTGCACGTTGGCGTCGACCGGTGCCGGCTGGCCGTCCTTGGTACGGATGGAACCGTCCAGGCCCTTGGTCATGTTCTTGAGGTCCGGGTTGACCAGCTTGATGCGGTCCACTTCAGCCATCACGCGCGGGCCTTCGCCCATGGCGCGGATACTGATGGTGCCGTCCTGGCCGATTTCGATTTTCTGCTCCGGCGGCACGGCGATAGGACCGCCGTTGCCCATCACCGGCATGCCGTTGCCGGCCCGCAGCACGCCCAGGGCGTCGACGTTGAGGCTGCCGGTGCGCACGTAGCTTTCACCGCCGTCAGGGTTCTGCACGGCCATCCAGCCCGGCCCGCTCACCGCCACGTCGAGATCGCGACCGGTTTCAACCAGCGCACCCGGGGTGAAGTCGGTGGCCGGCCGTTCGGACATGGCAAACGCCCGCGCCGGAAAGCTGTCGCCGAACACCGGCATCGAACGCGCCTGCTCCAGGTCTTTCTGAAAACCATTGGTAGAGATGTTCGCCAGGTTGTTGGCATGGGCCCGCTGGGCCAGCGCGTTCTGGCTGGCGCCGGTCATTGCCACATAAAGGTACTTGTCCACTCTCGTTCCTCTGCGTGCCGGACGTTTGCCGCCCACTGCTGTACTGCTCAGCCATAAGCAATTTGCAGACCAACTTTTTTCTGGCGGCTCGCGGCCCGGCAAACAAAGGACTTGCAGGGTGTTGCGGGGGAGAAGGGAATGTACCGAAGACGAAAAACCGGCGGTGTCATGCCGCTGAAAGGCAAAGGATTACCGGATGGACAGACCCACTAACCCTTGTTGCGAGGGGATTTATCCCCGCTGGGGTGCGAAGCGCCCCCAGACCAGACCAGTCGATAAGACTAGTAAACCGAGTCGCCTGATTTAGGGCTGCTGCGCAGCCCAGCGGGGATAAATCCCCTCGCCACAGGTAACGGATTACATTCCAGGTTCTTTACCCACCTCATACTCGCGCAACTTATTGGCAATGGTGGTATGGGAAACCCCCAGTCGCTTGCCCAGTTGCCGGCTGCTGGGATGTTCGGAGTAGAGCCGCTCCAGTACCGCCTTCTCGAATCGACCGACAATCTCGTCCAACCCGCCATCCAGGGAGAAGTCACCCAAGGGCTGGCGCACGCCGTAGTCCGGCAGGCGGATATGCTCGGCCTTCACCTTCCCCCCGTCACACAACGAAACGGCCTGGAACAGCACGTTTTCCAGTTGCCGGACATTGCCTGGCCAATGGTAATGACTGAGGCGTTCCATGGCCGCCGGGGCCAGTTTCGGTAGCGCGCAGCCGATCTGGCGACTGGCCTGGTCGAGAAAGTGCTCCACCAGCGGCTCCAGGCCGTCGAGGCACTCGCGCAACGGCGGGATGTGCAGGGACAACACATTCAAGCGGTGGTACAGGTCCTGGCGAAACTCCCCTCGGGCACAGAGTTCGGACAAATCCACCTGGGTCGCGCAGATCACCCGGACATCCAGGTACACCTCTTCATCGCTGCCCACCCGACGGAAGCAACCGTCCTGCAAAAAGCGCAGCAGCTTCACTTGCAGGCGCGGGCTCATTTCCCCCACCCCATCGAGAAACAAGGTGCCGCCAGCCGTCAATTCCAACAGGCCGAGCTTGCCTTCGGCCCGAGCGCCTTCGAAAGCACCGGGGCCGTAGCCGAACAGTTCCGTCTCGGCCATGGACTCCGGCAACCCGGCGCAATTGAGCGCCATCAGCGGCGATTGCCCGCGCGGGCTCGCCAGGTGGCAGGCCCGGGCCAGCAACTCCTTGCCAGTGCCGGTTTCGCCTTCGATCAGCAGCGGCGCGTCCAGCGGGGCCATGCGCCGGGCTTCGCGGACCACCGCAGCCATCACTTTCGAACTCTGGAAAATACTGTCGAAGCCACGCAGTTCCTGTTTGCGCACGTTATAGATACGCTCACCGACCCGGTCGGCCCGGTGCAACGTCAGCACCGCACCGGCCATGGCCTCGCTGTCGTCATGCTCCGATTGCAACGGGGCGATGTCCGCCAGGAACACGTCGCCCTTGACCTTGACCCGCAACCCATTGATGCGCGACTGGTTGGCACGCACCAGTTCCGGCAGGTCGAAATCCTCGGCGTAGCGGGACAGCGGAATCCCCGGCACTTCGTCCACCCGCACCCCGAGCAACTGCGCCGCCGCCCGGTTCGCCGCGACGATGGAACCGCCCATGTCGATGGACAACACCGGAAACTCCAGGGCGCCAAGCAACGCATTGAGCTCCATGTGCCGCCGCTCGCTGGGCATCAGCCCTACCCGCTTGACGCCGAACACACCGGCAATGCCTTCGAATTTCGGGCGCAACGCCTGGAACTGAATGTTGATCAGGTTCGGGCAGTGCAGGTAGATCGCATTGCCATGCTCACCACCGACTTCACCCCGGGCGACGTTGATGCCGTATTCCACTAGCAGGTTGAGAATGTCCCGCAGGATGCCGATGCGATTCTGGCAATGGACTTTGATGCGCATATAAAAGACCCAAGGGTTCGGTGGCTGCTCTCTGCCACCGGTTTTTTACCGAGTGGCGCAATTTCTTGTAAAGATTATGTGACAGCAACAAGTAAATTCCCACAGAAAAAACCAGACACTGCTGCATCGAGAGGGCTTTCGTAACGAAAAATTTACGAAATAGCCGCTATTGCCTTGAACACACCTGCGCTGGCCTGCTGCACCCACGGGGACTTCGGGTTATCTCTAATACATCGCTGGACATAACAACAAACAGTCTTCCCCTCGAGGGAATCAGCAGGAGAGCAGCATGAAGCAGACGCAATACGTGGCCCGCGAGCCCGATGCGCAAGGTTTTATCCACTACCCCGCCGAAGAACATGCGGTGTGGAACACGCTGATCACCCGCCAGCTGAAAGTCATCGAAGGCCGTGCGTGCCAGGAATACCTGGACGGCATCGACAAGCTTGGCCTGCCCCACGACCGCATTCCGCAGTTGGGCGAAATCAACAAGGTGCTGGGCGCGACCACGGGCTGGCAAGTTGCCCGGGTACCGGCGTTGATCCCCTTCCAGACCTTCTTCGAATTGCTCGCCAGCAAACAGTTTCCGGTAGCGACCTTCATTCGCACCCGGGAAGAACTGGACTATCTGCAAGAGCCGGACATTTTTCACGAGATCTTCGGCCACTGCCCGCTGCTGACCAACCCCTGGTTCGCCGAATTCACTCACACCTATGGCAAGCTCGGCCTGCAGGCGTCCAAGGAAGAGCGTGTCTACCTGGCGCGCCTGTACTGGATGACCATCGAGTTCGGGCTGGTGGAAACAGCGCAGGGCCGACGCATCTACGGCGGCGGCATCCTGTCTTCACCCAAGGAAACCGTGTACTGCCTGTCGGACGAGCCGGAGCACCAAACCTTCGACCCGTTGGAAGCGATGCGCACGCCATATCGCATCGACATTCTGCAGCCGGTGTATTTCGTCCTGCCAGAGCTCAAGCGTCTGTTCGACCTGGCCCACGAAGACATCATGGGCATGGTCAAGCGTGGCCAGGAACTGGGCCTGCACACACCGAAATTTCCACCGAAAGCCGCCTGAATGGCGTTTTTTGATCCCAAGTGAGTCTGTTGCACCGCGCGGCTTTGCTTTAGCGTGGGTGCCATTGACGCTTTAAAATATTCGCTACAGGAACACACCATGAACACTCTGAACCAAGCCCATTGCGAAGCCTGCCGTGCCGACGCCCCACAGGTCAGCGACGAAGAACTGCCGGTGCTGATCAAGCAGATTCCGGATTGGAACATCGAAGTACGCGACGGCGTGATGCAGCTGGAAAAGGTTTTCCTGTTCAAGAATTTCAAGCACGCCCTGGCATTCACCAACGCCGTCGGTGAAATCTCCGAGGCCGAGGGTCATCACCCAGGCCTGCTCACAGAGTGGGGCAAAGTCACCGTGACCTGGTGGAGCCACTCCATCAAGGGCCTGCACCGCAACGACTTCATCATGGCCGCCCGCACCGATGACGTGGCCAAGACCGCCGAGGGCCGCAAGTAATGCATTTCGACGCCATCGGCCGGGTACCCGGCGACCCGATCCTCGGCCTGATGGAGGCCTACTCGGCGGACAGCAACCCGAGCAAGTTCGACCTGGGCGTGGGCGTCTATAAAGACGCCCAGGGCCTGACGCCGATTCTCGAATCGGTGAAACAGGCCGAACGGCGGCTGGTGGACCAGCAGACCACCAAGACCTACATCGGCGGCCATGGCGACGCCGGTTTCGGGCGGTTGATCACTGCGCTCGTCCTGGGTGCCGACGCCCGGCAGATCGCCGAACAACGCGCCGGTGCCACCCAGACCCCGGGCGGCACCGGCGCGCTGCGCCTGAGTGCCGACTTCATTGCCCAGTGCCTGCCAGGCCGTGGCGTATGGTTGAGCAACCCGACCTGGCCGATCCACGAAACCATTTTCGCCACCGCGGGCGTCAAGGCCAGCCACTACCCCTACGTGGGCAGCGACAATCGCCTGGATTTCGAGGCGATGCTGGCGGCCCTCAGCCAGGCACCGAAGGGTGACGTGGTGCTGCTGCACGCGTGCTGCCACAACCCCACCGGTTTCGACCTGTCCCAGGATCAATGGCGCCAGGTGCTGGAGGTGGTGCACAGTCGTGAGCTGTTGCCGCTGATCGACTTCGCCTACCAGGGCTTCGGCGACGGCCTGGAACAGGATGCCTGGGCAGTCCGGTTGTTCGCCCAGGCGTTGCCCGAGGTGTTGATCACCAGTTCCTGCTCGAAGAACTTCGGCTTGTACTGCGACCGCACCGGTGCGTTGATCGTCTGTGCCCGCAACGCCGACAAGCTGGTGGACATCCGCAGCCAACTGGCCAACATCGCCCGTAATCTGTGGTCGACACCGCCGGATCATGGCGCAGCGGTGGTGGCGACGATCCTGGGCACTCCGGAACTCAAGCGCCTGTGGGCCGACGAAGTGGAAGCCATGCGCTTGCGCATCGCCCAGCTACGCAGTGGCCTGCTGGACGCCCTCGAACCCCACGGCCTGCGGGAGCGCTTCGCCCATATCGGCGTGCAACGCGGAATGTTTTCCTACACCGGCCTGTCGCCCGAGCAGGTCAAGCAATTGCGTGAGCGGCACAGCGTATACATGGTCGGCACGGGGCGGGCCAACGTGGCCGGCATCGATGCGACTCGCCTGGACCGGCTGGCCGAGGCGATTGCGGACGTTTGCAAGTAACGGCTGTACCTGCATAACCCTGTGGCGAGGGGATTTATCTGTGGCGAGGGGATTCATCCCCGTTGGGCTGCGAAGCAGCCCCAAAATCAGTCATTACTCCTGATGTAGGCAGTTTGGGGGCTGCTGTGCAGCCCAGCGGGGATAAATCCCCTCGCCACAAAATCCATTCTTGTCGCAAAGCGTGTATGGCTGCTACGAACCTGTCCACTCACGGACGAATTCAGCAATGTCTTCCTTCGGCGCCGTCCGCGCTTCTTTCTGCGGTGTGCCCAGGTAAAGGAAGCCGATCACCTCCTCGCCCACGTCAAGACCCAGCCCTTTGGCCACATGCGGCGAGTACGCCAGTTCGCCCGTGCGCCACACGCCACCAACGCCCTGGGCATAGGCCGCCAGCAGGATCCCGTGGGCGGCGCAGCCGGCTGCCAGCAACTGCTCGGATTTCGGGACTTTGAAATGGTCCTGCAAACGCGCGATCACTACCACGACCAACGGGGCACGCAACGGGCCGTTGAGGGCCTTCTCCACAACCGCCTCGGACACCAGCGGATCATTGAATCGCGCCGCGTCGGCCAGCAGTTCGCCCATACGATAACGAGCCTCCCCTTCGACCGTCAGAAAACGCCAGGGCCGCAACTGGCCGTGATCGGGGGCCCGCATCGCCGCGGCGAACATGACCTCCCGTTGTTCAGGCGTGGGCGCCGGTTCCACCAGGCGTGGAACGGAAACACGGTTGAGCAAAGCGTCGAGAGCCTGCATCGGCCACCTCCCTGAAAAAATGTCTGGCTATTCTAGTGTCCTGTACGGTGAGTCCGTTAGCGCAAATTGGCCGTCAATGCACACGCCAGTCACGCCGGGTGCGGTTTACATGCCGCTTGCCGTCGGTAGAATGACGCCCTTCCCTTTCAGCCCGAGCGGACTTCATGGCGTTGCCGACCCTGCGGATCATTGGCTTCATCATCGGCATCTTCCTGATCACCCTGGCGATCTTCATGGTCGTGCCCATGGCCACCCTGCTGATCTTCGAGCGCACCGGGGACCTGCCCTCGTTCCTCTGGTCGAGCCTGATCACCTTCGTCGCCGGCCTGGCCCTGGTACTTCCCGGACGCCCCGAGCATGTGCATCTGCGCCCGCGAGACATGTACCTGCTGACGGTCAGCAGTTGGCTGGTGGTGTGCATCTTTGCTGCGCTGCCGTTCCTGCTGACCCAACACATCAGCTACACGGACTCGTTCTTTGAGAGCATGTCGGGGATCACGGCCACCGGCGCCACAGTCCTGAGCGGCCTCGACACCATGTCCCCGGGTATCCTGATGTGGCGCTCGCTGCTGCACTGGCTCGGCGGGATCGGCTTCATCGGCATGGCGGTGGCGATCCTGCCGCTGTTGCGCATTGGTGGCATGCGCCTGTTCCAGACTGAATCCTCGGACCGATCGGAAAAAGTCATGCCCCGCTCCCACATGGTTGCGCGGCTGATCGTGGCGTCCTACGTCGGCATCACCATTCTCGGCACCCTGGCACTCTGGTGGGCCGGGATGAGCCCATTCGATGCCGTCAATCACTCGATGTCGGCAATCTCGACCGGCGGCTTCTCCACCTCGGACCTGTCCCTGGCCAAATGGACCGAGCCGGCGGTGCACTGGGTCGCCATCGTCATCATGATTCTCGGCAGCCTGCCGTTCGCCCTGTACGTCTCGATGCTGCGAGGCAATCGCCGGGCGCTGATCAAGGACCAGCAGGTCCAGGGTCTGATCGGTGTGCTACTGGTGACCTGGCTGGTGCTCGGCACCTGGTACTGGGCCACCACCGACCTGCATTGGCTGGATGCGCTGCGACATGTGGCCCTGAACGTGACCTCGATCGTCACCACCACCGGCTTCGCCTTGGGGGACTACAGCCTCTGGGGCAATTTCTCGCTGATGCTGTTCTTCTACCTCGGGTTCGTCGGCGGCTGCTCGGGGTCGACGGCTGGTGGGATCAAGATCTTTCGCTTCCAGGTCGCCTACATCCTGCTCCGGGCCAACCTTATGCAACTGATTCACCCACGGGCGGTGATCAAGCAGAAATACAACGGTCACCGCCTCGATGAAGAAATCGTGCGTTCGATCCTGACGTTCTCGTTCTTTTTCGCCATCACCATCTGCGTGATCGCCCTGCTGCTGTCGCTGCTGGGAGTGGAATGGATGACGGCGCTGACCGGCGCGGCCAGCACGGTGTCCGGCGTCGGCCCGGGGCTGGGGGAGACCATCGGCCCGGCCGGCAATTTCGCGCCGCTGCCGGATGCCGCCAAGTGGATTCTGTCCGGCGGCATGCTGTTGGGCCGATTAGAGATCATCACGGTGTTCGTGTTGTGCATCCCGGCGTTCTGGCGTCACTGACCGGTTTGGCCAGCCTCGCTGCCCGGTATTCGCCGGGCGTGGCATCGAACCAGCGGCGAAAGGCGCGAAAAAAATTGCTCGGGTCGGCAAACCCCAGGAGATAGGCAATCTGCAGCAAGGTCATGGTCGGCTGCGCCAGGTACTGCTCGGCCAGTTCGCGACGGGTATCGTCGAGCAAGGCCTGGAAACTGGTGCCCTCTTCCTGAAGGCGCCGCTGCAAGGTGCGCTGGGACAGGTGCAGCGCCTGCGCCACCACATCACGCTTGGGTTCACCCTGGGGCAACAACCGACACAGCACCTGGCGCGCCTTGTGGGTGACCCGGCTTTCCGAAAAACGCGCCAGGTACTCACCGGCAAACCGGTCGTGGAGCTGCGCCATGGCCTCGTTGGCCGTGGGCAGCGGAGCCTCCATGTCGGCCTGTTTGAAAACCAGCGCGTCATAAGGTGCACCGAACACCAACGGTGCGCAGAACGCCTGTTGGTAAGGTTCACGATCGATCGGTTCGGCCCCTTGGAACAGCACCTTGACCGGATGCAGGGTGCGTCCGGTCAGCCAGTTGCACAGGCTCAGCGCACAAGCCAGGGACGCCTCGGTACTTTGCCGGGTGGTGGGAAGATGATCGCCGTGTACCGTCAGAATCAGGGCATAGTTGCCTTCCATCTGGCGGATGCTCACATCGGCACTTTCGGCGATGATCCGCTGGTAACGCACCAGTCGCTGGAAACCTTCGATCAACGTCCGACTGGACATCAGGGCGTAACCGACCACATGGAACGACGCCGGGCGCACCACCTTGCCCATGTTCAGGCCAATGGCCGGGTTGCCCGACAGCTCCACCGCCAGTTGCCAGAGCCGTGTCATCGAATCCTGGGGGAAACGGGCGTCCGGATCGTCCAGTGCTGCAAAGTCCAATCCCAACTGCTGGAACAGCGCGCGACAATCCAGGCCGTCCATTTCCAGCGCCTTGACAATCCCCATCGCCCAGCTTGAAGAAGTCGTTCGTTCGCTCATGACGTATCGCTTGCATGACAAGCCGCAGAGTACGGCCGGATTTGCGAAGGATACTAAAGTGGCGCTCATTGTCACTGGCCGTTGCAGATGATCGCTCTAGACTTGAAAACAGAACCATCACCAAAGAGCCTGCAGTCTTGGAAAACACCAGAGAATTCAAGCGTTTTGCCGACTTTTATCCGTACTACCTGGGTGAGCACAGCAACAGCACCTGCCGACGACTGCACTTCATCGGCACCTCGCTGGTCATTCTGATTCTCGTCCTGGCCGTTGTCGCAACGGCCTGGTGGTGGTTGATCGCCTTGCCGGTGGCCGGCTACGGCTTTGCCTGGGTCGGGCACTTCTTCTTCGAAAAGAACCGGCCGGCCACCTTCAAGCACCCGCTCTACAGCCTGCTGGGCGATTTCGTCATGTATCGCGACATGCTGCGGGGCAAGGTTCCGTTCTAGGAAAGAGCCATCCCCTCGCCACAGATAACTGTTTCAGGCTCAGGCCGGCTCGGCGATTTTCAGGGCTTTCAGCTGGGCTTCCCGCGCCTGGGCATCCGCCAACCGGTACAACTCGATCGAGCCGTCCCAATGCTCGATCAGCGCCGTACAGGATTCGACCCAATCGCCGCAGTTGAGATATTCGACCTCACCCACCTTGCGCATCTCTGCGTGGTGGATGTGTCCGCACACCACACCGTGCAATTCGCGCTTCACGCATTCATGGGCGATGGCTTCTTCGAAGTCGCTGATGAAGCTGACGGCGGTCTTGACCTTGTGCTTGAGGTACGCCGACAACGACCAGTAACCGTAGCCATAGCGGGCCCGCCAATGGTTGAGCCAGCGGTTCAGCGTGAGGGTGAATTCGTAGGCCGAATCTCCGAGAAACGCCAGCCAGCGGTGGTAACGGGTGATGACATCGAACTGGTCGCCGTGGATCACCAGCAGGTGCCGACCGTCGGCGGTGACGTGCACCGCCTCGTCCACCAGTTGGATATTGCCCAGGATCAGCTTCGAATAGCGGCGCAGGAATTCATCGTGATTGCCGGTGACGTAGATCACCTCGGTGCCGCGCTTGCTCATGGTCAGCAAACGGCGGATGACGTTGGTGTGAGCCTGGGGCCAATACATGCCGCCGCGCAGCTTCCAACCATCGATGATGTCACCGACCAGATAGATCTTGTCGGCGTGATAGCCCTTGAGAAACTGCGACAAATGCTCGGCCTGGCAATCCCGGGTACCGAGGTGCACATCGGATATCCACAGGGTGCGGACACGCTGCTTGCGGCTGGGTCTGGCGAGCTCGGCGCTGGTCATAAGCAACCCTCTGATCGTTTTCACCACTGTGCACACCGGCGGTTAATGGCCCATGACAGCTATATGTCCATTACGTGACAAGGCAACGCGACACACCTTCGGTGTATGCTGGCGGCCTGCTCCGGGAGACCGCGATGAGACCGATCCTCACCCTGCGCCACTACAACCACGACCTGATCGTCCACAGCCATGACCACGCCCAACTGGTCTTCGGATTGTCGGGCGCGCTGGACTTCAAGGTGGAGGGGCGTGGCAGTCAGGTGGTGCAACAGAGTTTCGTGGTAGTGCCGGCCGGTGCCCATCACGCTTGCGACAGCCCTCGCGGCAGCCGGTGCCTGGTGCTGGACGTCCCGGATGATGAGTGGGTCGGCCAGTGCCTGGGGGATCACGCCGACGCCAGCCGGCGCTTGCTGGACAACACCGCCCGCCTGCCCCTGGATGCGGGACAAAGCCAGTTGGTCAGCTGGCTCGCGGGCAGTCCGGTGAACGACCCGCTGATTGCCCAGCAAGGTGCGGTACTGCTCCTGGCCAGCCTCAACGGCGCCCGCCAGGAAACCACCGGCCGCCGGCGCCTGCCCTACGCCGCCCTCGACGCGCACATCGACCAATACGCCGCCTACCCGCTGCAGGTGGCGGACCTGGCCCGAATCGCGGGACTGTCCGCCGCTCGCCTGCATGCCCGCTTCGTCGCCGAATGTGGACAAACCCCGATGGACTACATCCGCAGCCGCCGCTTGCACAAAGCCGTAGCGCTGCTGCGCGACTCGGACCTGCCCATCGGTGAGATCGCCCACCGGGTCGGCTACAGCTCCCAGAGCGCCTTCGCCGCGGCAATACTGCGCGAATTCGGTACCTCGCCGGGCAAACTGCGACGCTCACGCTAGCCTGGCGCTAAAAATCGCCAGGATCGCGACAGACAGCCACTCATCCAAAGGTTTAAATATTGATCCCTGTGGGAGCGAGCCTGCTCGCGAATGCGGTGTGTCAGTTGATAGAAATGCTGGCTGATAGGCCGCTTTCGCGAGCAGGCTCGCTCCCACAGTGAAAGTGATGGCTGATCTAAGGACTGCAATGACTCCCCGTACTGCCCTGGGTGCCCTGCACATTGGCGCACTGATGTTTGGCCTGACCGGCGTGTTCGGCAAACTCGCCGCCGCCTCGCCGGCGATCATCGTCTTTGGCCGCGCCGTTTTTGCCGTGCTGGCCCTGGCGGTATTCGCCCGCTTCGCCAGCAATACCCCATGGCAGAAACTCCGGCCGCGGGACGGCTGGCGGTTGCTGCTGAGCGGCCTGTTGTTGACCGGGCATTGGGTGAGCTTTTTCATCGCGGTGAAAATCGCCGGAGTGGCGATCGCCACGCTGGGGTTTGCCAGTTTCCCGGCCTTCACGGTGCTGCTGGAAGGATTGGTGTTTCGCGAACGGATTCGGGCCAATGAAATCCTGCTGGTGGTGTTGGTGAGCATCGGCCTGGTACTGGTCACGCCGGACTTCGACCTGGCCAGCGGCGCCACTGCTGGCCTGTTGTGGGCAGTGGCGTCGGGGTTGCTGTTTTCCCTGCTGTCGCTGACCAACCGTGCCGGCGCTGGCTTCGTGCCGCCCGTGCAGGCGGCGTTGTGTCAGAACCTGGTGGTGGGGGCATGCCTGTTGCCGATGGCCGCGCCACAACTAAGTGCGGTGCGCCCGCTCGACTGGCTGTGGATCGGCCTGCTCGGGGTGTTCTGCACCGCCCTGGCCCACAGCCTGTTCGTCGCCAGCCTGAGGGTGATCAAGGCCCGCACGGCGGCGGTGGTGTTCGCCATGGAGCCGGTCTACGGCATCAGCGTGGCCTGGCTGCTGTTCGGTGAGACCCCGACCCTGCGCATGTTGCTGGGTGGCGTGCTGATCATCGCCGCCATCGTGGTGTCGAGCCAGCTAAGCGGCGCGAAGAAACCGCTGGCAGGCAGCGAAGCCCCCTCTCACTGAACCCGGTCGTTGTGGCCCAGGTCCCGCTCCGGATCGATCCGGTCGCGGACCCGTTGTTTGAGCACCTTGGCCTCGGGGAAACCACCGTCGGCCTTGCGCTCCCAGATCTGCTCACCGTCGCAGCTGATGTGGAACACCCCGCCGGTGCCCGGCACCAGGGACACCTTGCCCAAATCGTCACCGAAGGTACTGAGCAGTTCCTGAGCCAGCCAGGCAGCGCGCAGCAACCATTGGCACTGGGTGCAATAGGTAATGATGACTTCCGGTTTTTGCTCGGTCATAGCAGGTCGACTCGTGGCTTCGAAGGCGCCGCCATGATACTCGCCTTTGACCGTTCGCCCCTGAGATTGACGATGCTCAATACCTGTGGGAGCGAGCCTGCTCGCGATGGCGGTGGCACATTCGACACCAATGCCAGCAGACCCACCGCTATCGCGAGCAGGCTCGCTCCCACACGGGAAGTTGTGCCTTCAGCGAATCCCGGCCAGTAACACTCGGGCGGTCTGTTTGAGGGGTTCGTCGCCTTCCTGGAGCAATTCTTCAAGCAGGGTGATCGCCGTCTTCAAGTCGCCATCATCGATGCAGTTCTGCGCCTGCTCCAGTTTTTCAGCGTGTTCCGGCGCTTCGGGTTCAAGGGACATGGACTCCAGGGACAGAGCCTCGGACTCGGGCTCGAAGGGCAGCGCTTCCAGCTCCAGCGACTGCTCTTCATCGGCAAACCCGTCAAGAAAGGCATCGTCCAGCGACTCGGTTTCCAGTGGTGCGCTCCATTGCAACTCCGGCTCGTCGAACCCCGAGAGCGACAACTCCTGGGAGACGTCAACGGCAGGCGTCGCGACGGCGGTTTGTTGCTCGGTGCTGTCCTGCTCATCGGTCAGGTCCCAATTGCTGTCCATGGACAGCGCATCCAGATCCAGCTCGAATTCGTCGCCGGGCAGGTGTACAGCCACAGGGGCAGGAACGGGGGCTTCAGGAGCTTGAGGCTCTGGTGGCGCCACCGCGGGCGCGGCAAGCACAGCGACCTTCGGATAACGCCCGCGGATATCCTCCAGCGTCCTGGCATCGACGCCCTGCGCCGATAAATGATGTTCCTGCGCCTGGAAGCCGATGGTATCGCCCTGCTTGCCCAGCACCTCCAGCAACTTGAGGCCCAGGTCGGTGCGCTCCGGTTCCGCCAGCAATGCCGCGCGCAACAACCCCGCGGCTTCAGTGAAGCGACCATAGGTCAGGTAGATCCCGACCCCCTCCAGCACATCCCCCAACGGCGCATCACCGTTATTGAACGACGAAGCGGCCTCGGGCTGCTTCGTCTCGGCCGCCGGTGCGTAGGTGTCAGCACTGTCTTCGAGCATCGGTTCGGGGCGTTCCGGCATCGGCTGTACGTCGGCCTGCTCCCGCCGACGACGGATGAACAGCAGCAATCCAAGCAACACCAAAAGCCCCACCAATCCCGCCACCCACAGCCAGTTGATGCCCTCGGGTTCAGGCTGCTCTGCCACAGGTTGTGGCGGTGTCGCCGGCTGGGGCTCAGCCATCGGCGCGTCTTTCGCCACCTCAGTGACGGCGGGCACCGATGGCGGCGCAGCAGACGTAGCCGGGGCCGGCGCGACCTCGGCCAGTTTCGCCTGCAACTCACTGATCTGCTTGCGCTGACCGGCAATTTCTTCGTCTTGTGCCTGAAGCCGGGACTGCAACTCGTCGATGGTTTTCTGTTGTTGCTGGCTCTGCAGCACGCTGGCGGCCAGTTGCTCGTCGGCGGCAACGGTGGCTGGCGTGGCGGCGGTTTCCGCCGGGGATGGCAATACCGCCGAGTCGGGCAGCAGCAGGCGCTGGCCGATAGAGAGTCGGTCGCTGCCTGGGTTCAGGGCCTGGATCCCTTGCATCAGCTCATGGATCGAAGCGCCACTGCCAGCATCGTGCAGGCGTTTGGCGATAACCCAGGGGTTGTCTCCCTGTACCACGGTGTAGCGCTTGCCTTGGGTCGCCGGAGGCGGCTTGATGGCCGGCGCTGACGGGGTCGATATCGAAGACCGGGGAGCGGCGGCTGGCTCGTCGGAAGCTGGCACGATACCGGGCGTACCCGGAGGGTCGATCAGCACGGTGTATTCGTGCAAGAGGCGCCCGTTGGGCTGATTGAGCTGCACCAGGAAATTGAGGAACGGTTCTTCTACCGGTTTGCTGGAGGTAACCCGAATGAAACTGCGCTCGCCGCGCATCACCGGGGTGAAGCGCAGGTTAGTGAGAAAGAATACCCGCTCCACACCGGCACGATTGAAGTCATCCGGGCTTGCCAGGCTGGCCGACAGGTCACCCTCGCTGAGCCCGGCCGCATCGATCAGGGCGATATCGGCGCGCAACGGCTGGTTGAGGGCGGAATGAAGCGTGATCTCTCCCAGCCCCAGCGCAGACGCCAAAACCGGATACCCCAATGCACCCAAGACAACTGACACGTTGATCCAACTGCGCAACGTGGACTGCAAACTTTCAAGCATGGGTATCCCTTTCGATTCGAGCGCTTCCAATACGATCGCTTAGTACTGGTTATAGTTCGCTAATCGCCGAATCTCAAAAGTCGGGATACCGCCGATATGCCTCAGGATTTTTCCAGATTGGCCAGGATCCTGCCGTGAACCCGCATGCACACACGCATGTCCTCTTCGTCGATGCCTTCGAACAGCTCCCGGCGCAATTGAGTGGCAATGGTTTCAATTTGTTCGATCAACGGCCGGGCCGGTGCGCAGAGCACGATTTTCTTGGCCCTGCGGTCCTCGGCCACGGCTTGACGCTGCACGAGCCCCTGGGTTTCCAGGCTGTCGAGCAAACGGGCCAGGGTCGGGCCTTCAACGGCAACGCTCTGGGCCAGTTCGCGCTGGGTCGGCGCGTGTTCGAAACGGGCCAGGTGCAGCAGCACCAGCCAGCGCGCCTGGGACAGGCCCAGCCCGGCCAGGCGCCGGTCCAGTTCGGCTCGCCAGCCCCGGGACATCTGCGCCAGTTGCATGCCAAAACGGTGTTGATCGGTTAACGACATAAAACACTCATCAGATCTGAAATAGGAGAAATACTAATTATTAGTCAGCTAAGCATGCACATTGGATTCAAGCAAGGCCCGGCCCGCACTGAATCGTTAAAGGCATGCAACTTACTGATCAGACTTCGAATTCCGACTGCAACGCGGCCCTCACGCAATACAGGACGCCTTCCGGCACCCGACCGGCAAACAGCGCCGCCACTTCCGCCACCGCTGGCAACTCACCTTCTCCATCCAGAAACGCATCCTGGACCTCGCCCATCAGGTCCTCGGGCAGGTCCAGAGCCTGTTCCAGCGACAATTGCTGCTGGCCAATGGCTTCGGCAAGCATCGTGTAGACGTTTTTCTCCGAACACTGGAGCTGCCCGGCGATCTGCAATGGCGTCATGCCGGCCCGGGCCAGGGTGATCAGCTCATGGCGCACATCGGCCACTGCCTTCGGCGCCTCGGCCTCGCCGCCCAACACCTGGAGGAAGGCTTCGCCATAGCGCTCCAGCTTGCGCGCGCCGACACCGCTGACCCGGGCCATCTCCGCCAGGGAAGTGGGTTGGCTGCGCAGCATTTCCAACAGCGTCGAGTCGGGGAAGATGACATACGGCGGTACGGCATGTTCCTCGGCCAGCTTGCGCCGCAAGGCACGCAAGGCTTCCCACTGATCGCGCTCTTCGCCACGGACCAGTTGGCTGGCCTGGCTCTTGCTGCTCTTGACCGCAGTCGCCGGCTTGAGATCGCGGCGCAGCTCCAGGCTCACCTCGCCTTTGAGCAACGGCCGGCAGGTTTCGCTCAGACGCAGGCCGCCGTAGCCTTCCAGGTCGATGTCCACCAGGCCACGGGCCACGAGCTGCCGGAACAGAGAACGCCATTCACTCTCGGAGCGGGCCTTGCCGACGCCGTACACCGACAGGTGCTGGTGGCCGAAACTGCGGACCTTCTCGTTGTCCTTGCCCAGCAGGACATCCACCAGATGCCCCACGCCATAGCGCTGGCCGGTGCGGAAAATGGTCGACAAGGCCTGGCGCGCCGGCTCGGTGGCGTCCCAGGTTTCCACGCCGTCGACACAGTTGTCGCAGTGCCCGCACGGCTGGGGCATGTCTTCGTCGAAATAGGCCAGCAAGGTCTGACGGCGGCAGCGGGTTTCTTCGCACAGCGAGAGCATGGCATCGAGCTTGTGCTGCTCCAGGCGCTTGTGGCGTTCGTCACCTTCGGAGTTCTGCAGCATCTGCTTGAGCATCACCACGTCTTGCAGGCCGTAGGCCATCCAGGCGTCGGCCGGCAAGCCATCCCGGCCGGCACGACCGGTTTCCTGGTAATAGGCCTCAAGGGATTTGGGCAAGTCCAGGTGCGCCACGAAACGCACGTTGGGCTTGTCGATGCCCATGCCGAACGCCACGGTGGCGACCATGATCAGGCCTTCCTCGTTGAGAAAGCGCTTCTGGTTATGGGCCCGCAGTTCGTTGGGCAGGCCGGCGTGATAAGGCAATGCCGGAAACCCCTGGTCGCAAAGGAATGCCGAGACTTCGTCGACTTTTTTCCGTGACAGGCAATAGACGATGCCGGCATCGCTGCGCCGTTCGGCGAGGAACGCCAGCAACTGCTTGCGCGGCTGCTCCTTGGGCACGATGCGGTAGAAGATGTTGGGGCGGTCAAAACTGGAGAGGAACCGCTCGGCTTCCTGCAAGTGCAGGCGCTCGACGATTTCTTCCCGGGTCCGTTTGTCGGCGGTGGCGGTCAGGGCGATGCGCGGTACATCGGGGAACAGCTCCGCCAGTTGCCCCAGTTGCAGGTATTCGCGACGGAAATCGTGGCCCCACTGGGACACACAGTGGGCTTCGTCAATGGCGAACAGGGCGATTTCCAAGCTCTGCAGGAAAGCCAGCATGCGCGGCTGTACCAGGCGCTCCGGGGCCAGGTAGAGCATCTTCAGCTCACCACGCCGGATCCGCGCCGCCAGGTCCCGCTGCTGCTCGGCACTCAGGGTGGAGTTCAGCGAAGCGGCGGCGACGCCCAGTTCCTCGAGCGTCGCGACCTGGTCGTCCATCAAGGCGATCAGCGGCGAAACCACCACCGCCAGGCCGTTGCGCAATAACGCCGGGACCTGGAAGCACAAGGATTTGCCGCCGCCGGTGGGCATCAGCACCAGGGCATCGCCACCGCTGGCCACGCGCTCAATAATGGCACCCTGACGGCCACGAAAACTGTCGTAGCCGAAGATGTCCTTGAGGACGCGTTGAGCCTGTTCGAGCATAGAAACTCCAAAAATCACCGAAACATCCCTGCAAGGCTGGTTCAGAACCGAACATGCTGCACCGGCAAATCGTAAGTGCGCGTTTCGAACCGGTGGGACACCGCAGGGCATCACAAAGCGCGGCAGTATACCCGAGGCCTTCTGTGCAGAGGGTGTTGCTGACAGGAGGTGTTCGAGATCCAGCAGGTCAGCCACAAAGACCCAGTCAGTCGCTGCGGGGAAGGCAAATCTGCCAAGCGGCTGGCCTGAGCGCTCAAGAAGGCCTAGAATTCCCGCATTGTTTATTCCCCCAAGGTAGCCCGTAATGTCCTTCGCTGAGCAACTGACCCGCCTGCAAGTCTTCCTCGACGCCGATGAGCTGCACGACGAAGCGCTGGACTATGTGGCCGCTCACGGCTACCTGACCGCCCTGTCCATCTGCTCCGAGCAGGTGCCGGACCGCGAGTGGATCGACGCCCTCTTCGCCGAAGAGCCGCATTACACCGACGACGCCCAACGCATCGAAATCGAAGCCACGCTGGTCGGCCTCAAGGCGCACATTGCCCGTCAGCTGGCCTCCGACGAAGAATTCGAGCTGCCCTGCGAGCTGGACCTGGGCGATGACCCGGACGACTCGGAACTGCGCGGCTGGTGCATCGGCTTCATGGAAGGTGTGTTCCTGCGCGAAGCGGCCTGGTTCGAAACCGCCGAAGAGGAAGTCAGCGAAATGCTGTTGCCGATCATGGTCGGTTCCGGCCTGTTCGACGAGCAACCGGAGTTTTCCGACATCGCCGCCGACGCCAACCTGATGGACGACATGATCGTACAGATCCCGGAAGCCCTCACCGCGCTGTACCTGCTGTGCAACGCTCCGGACGAGAAGCCGGCGATCCTCAAGCCTCGTCACCACTAAGACGCGGCCTATGGACAACCCCATAGGCAACCGCCCCCTGATGTTGCGCTACGTACTGCTGGCCATCGGCTGGCTGAGCGTGGCATTGGGGGTGATTGGAATCTTCCTGCCAGTACTGCCCACCACCCCCTTCCTGCTGCTGGCGGCGGCCTGCTTCGCCCGCAGCTCGCCACGTTTCTACCAATGGCTGGTGGAGCACCCGCGACTCGGGCCGTGGATCAAGGATTACCTCAGCGGCAACGGCATCCCGCTCAAGGGCAAGGTCTACGCCATCGGGTTGATGTGGGCGAGCATTCTGTTGTCGTGCTACCTAGTGCCCCTGCCGTGGGCACGGGGGTTCATGTTGACGAGTGCGGTGTTGGTGACGGTGTATATCCTCAAGCAGAAAACACTGCGCAAGCCCTGAAGGCAGCGGGTCGGGCAGTGGACAACGTCGAACAACACTAGCCACTCCGCCCTTGATCGTTCCCACGCTCCGCGTGGGAATGCCTCAACGGACGCTCTGCGTTCGGCTCTTGGAGACGCAGAGCGTCCCAGGCGGCATTCCCACGCAGAGCGTGGGAACGATCAATCAAATGCCATGGTCAGTGATCTGGCCTTCGAGCTGAACGGTTCCCGGCGGCATGTGGCGTTGGGTATCCAGCAATTGATTGAACTGGGCGCATTGCTCGCGAACCGGGCACTGGACAACGTCGAACATCGCTAGTCACTCCGCCCTTGATCGTTCCCACGCTCTGCGTGGGAATGCCTCAACGGACGCTCTGCGTTCGGCTCTTGGAGACGCAGAGCGTCCCAGGCTGCATTCCCACGCGGAGCGTGGGAACGATCGAAACCCGGAAACGACGGGTTTTGCCGTTTCAGCTCAGCTCACACCGTATCCACCTTCAACGAATGATCATTCAACATCCCATTGATAATGGTCGCCGTGTCCGCCCCGCCCGCAATCATCCCCCCTGCTCCCGGTGTCACGCCGTAGTGGCTGGCGAGGTCGACGCCGGCCAGGTCGATGGTCTGGTTCGGCGTGGCGCCGGCGGTGGCACTGACGTCGATGCTGGTGATGACCGATGCGCCGCTGCCGGTGACGGTGAAGTGCAGGTAGTCGTCCAGGGAAGCACTGGTACCGTTCTCTCCCAGCAGCAGTTGCGACAGGTCGAGTTTGTCGAGGCCGGGGGTGAAGTCGGTGACCACGTCATGACCGCTGTTGCCCACCTGCCACTGGAACGTGTCGGCGCCGCTGCCGCCAGTAAGGGTGTTGTTGCCCAGGCCGCCGATCAGGATGTCATCGCCGCCACCGCCATTGAGCACGTCATGCCCCAACCCGCCGTCGATGCGGTTGTTGGCCCCGTCGCCGGTGAGGGTGTCGTTGAAGTTCGAGCCGACCAGGTTCTCGATACCGCCCAGGGTGTCGGTACCGGCGCCTAGCGTGTTTTGCGCGGCAAGCAGGCCCAGGTTCACCGTGACACCGGCGGTGGCATGGGCGTAGCTGGCGGTGTCGTTGCCGGTGCCGCCATCGAGCAGGTCATTGCCTGCGCCGCTGTAGAGCAAGTCATTGCCCGCTCCGCCATGCAAGGTGTTGTTGCCCGAGCCGGCATTGAGAATATCGTTGCCGTCCCCGCCGTTGAGGAGGTTGTCGCCATTGCCGGCCAACAACACGTCGTCTCCCGTGGTGCCGGTCAAGGTATGGCCTGACTGGTAGCTGATGCTCACCGCCGCACTGTCGCTGCCGCCGTGGTTATCGCTGGCGGTGTAGCTGCCATGGTAATCCGGCGTGCTGTCCTGGGCGCCGGCGTAGTTGACGGTCAGGGTCAGTTGGTAGTTTTCCGCGGCGTTGGCGTTGCCGCCACCGGGATTGGGGATGTTGGTGACGTGGATCTGGTAGTTGCCATCCGCCGCTGCGGTGAACGAAGCCCCATCGTTGATCGCAATGAACGGTCCGCCATTGAGGGAATACTCCATGGCGATATGACCGGCCGACAGATTGTGGTCCAGGGTCAGGGTTTCGCCCTGTTTGAGGCTGATGTTGAGACGATCCTCATCGTTGGTGTTGTTGTTGGACACCATCCCCAGTGCACCGCTGACCACCAGCACCGCCGTCATGGCGGCGGCATTGGTGACGAAGGTACTGCGGTCGAGGTTGATCGACTGCACGTTGTTGCCGGTGAAACTGACCGTGCCAGTGCTGCCGGTGAAGTCCGCGCCTTTGGCGACCCAACCGGTGTTGAAGCTGGTGGGTGAAGCGGTCATCGGATCGCCATTGGCGTCGCTGTCGTTGCCCAGCAGCAGTTCCCCCGGTACCACGATATTGCCCGACAGCACGTTGGTGATGATGTGGTCGTCCATCGCCACGGGTGGACTGTCGGGCACGACTTTGATCACCAGGCTGGAGCTGGCCAGGTCACCATCGTTGTCGCTGACGGTGTAGGCGATGTTTTCGCTGATCACCGTGCTGGTGGTGGTCTGTGAGGTGTAGCTGTACTCGCCGCTGTCGAGGTTGATCACCAGCGTACCGTTGTGGGCAGTGGCGATGCTCACGGTGTTGTTCACGCTGTTGAACATGCCATGGTTGGCCCCGCCACTGACTGTCAACGCACCCTGCCCACCGTTGGCGGCCGGGTCGTAGCTGTATGTGGTGCCGTCGACCACCAGGCTTTTGACATACCCGCCATCGGCGCCGAACGTACCGCCCTCGCCCAACAGGTTGCCGGTGACCGGCACGCCTTGCACGGTGCCGGACAATACCGAATTGAGCTGGTTGAGATCGGTCACCACCACGGCGTTGGTGTTGGTATGGGTGCTGCCGTCGTAGGCCAGTGGGTCGAGGTTGGCATTGCTGACGCCGCTGCCCAGGCCGATGGCGTAGTTCTTGATGCCGTTGGCGTCGAGGAAGGCTTTCCAGGCGGCTTCGTCTGCCGCACCGGTTTCCTGGCCCGACGTTGGTTTGCCGTCGGAAAAGAAATAGCCGATGTTCTGCGCCCCGGTCAGTTGCCCGGAAGTGACGAACGCGGTCTTGGCTGCCGCGACCGCAGCGTCATAGTTGGTGCCTCCACCCGCCGACAGGCTGGTGAGCAGTGTCTTGGCGGTGGCCACATCGACCCACACCGAAGTCTGGTCGGTGGCATTGCTGCTGAAAGTCACCAGCTGGACTTTCACATCCCCCAAGTCGTCGTATTTATCGAGCAAGGCACTGATCGCCTGCTTCGCCAGGTCCAGCCGCGACAGCCCCGGTACGCCGGAGTCATCGGCCATGCTGCCGGACACATCGAGCACGATCAGCAGGTTCGAATCGATCTCCACCGCCGTCACTGAACGCTCGGATGCGACAGCGGTGGGCACATCGTCGACGATGCTCACCACCAGGCTGCCGGTAACGTGGTTACCCAAGGAGTCTGTGGCCTGATAGGTGAAGCTTTCGCTCAAGACGTTCGGGCCGTCATTGGCGTGGGGTGTCGTCGTGGCGGGCGAGGTCAGGGTGTAGGTGTAGGAGCCGTCAGGATGGAGCAGCAGTTGACCATAAGCCCCCGTGGCGTTGCCCACCAAGGTGAAGGTCACCGCGCCAGTGGCACCCGACACCGAATCGACAAGGCTGCCGCTGGCCGTTTCGCCGGTGCCGCTCGGGTCGCTACCGGTGACCGTGCCGGGTGCCAGGTCCTGGCCGTCTTGATGCAGGTCGAGAGCTTTTTCGTAGACGGTAATGTCGTGGTCGGTTTCGGCGACAAGGCAACTGTCGTGCACATTGATGGTGATGGTGGTGGTGCTTTCATCTCCATCGCCATCGCGCACGGTGTAGGTGAACACGTCCGTGGCGCCCGCTACACCGACGCTGTCCGGGTTACTGTGGTAGACCGCGTTGCCATTGGCATCCAGGGTCAGGTAACCGTAGGTACCGTTGATCTGGGTGTTGAGGCCGCCAATCGCCGGCGTGGATGTGTCGCTGCCGCCGCGTACGCCGACCACCGTCCCACCGTCGGCACCGAGCACATCGTTATCCAATACGTTGCCACTGACTGTCCCGCCCTCCACCACCGAGGTGATATCCGCTCGGGCCTCTGGCACATCATCGACGATGTTGATGACGATGGTACTGGTGACCGTGTTACCCAAGGAGTCCGTGGCTTGATAGGTGAAACTTTCACTGACCACGTTCGGGCCATCGTTGGCATCGGGCGCTGTCGTGGCGGGCGAGGTCAGGGTGTAGGTGTAGGAACCGTCGGGGTTGAGCAACAACTGCCCGTGGGCGCCGGTGGCGTCGCTCACCAGGGCGAAGGTCACGGCGCCAACGGCACCGGTCACCGCTCCCACGAGACTGCCGGTGGCGGTTTCGTTGGTGGCACTCGGGTCACTGCCGGTGACCGTGCCGGGGGCCAGGTCCTGGCCGTCCTGGTTCAGGTCGAGGGCTTTCTCGTGGACGCTGATGTCCTGATCCGGCGTGGCGACAAGGCAGACGTCGTGTACGTCGATAGTGATGGTGGTGGTGCTTTCGTCACCGTCGGCATCGCGCACGGTGTAGGTGAACACATCGGTGGCGCCAGGTGCACTGACGGTGTCCGGATTGCTGTGGTAGACCGCGTTGCCATTGGCATCCAGTGTCAGGTAGCCGTAGGTACCGTTGATCTGGGTGTTGAGGCCGCCGATCGCCGGAGTCGAGGTGTCGTCACCGGCGCGTACGCCGATCACCGCGCCGCTGGCAGCGGGCCCATCGGCACCGCCCACGTCGTTGTCCAGGACATTGCCGCTGACCGTCCCACCTTCATTCACCGAGGCGGAATCGGCGTGGGCGGTGGGCAAGTCGTCGACGATGTTCACGTCGAGATTACCGGTGGCCGTGGTGCCGTTGTCATCCGTGGCGACGACGGTGAATTGCTCGCTGAGGCTGTTGGCACCGTTGGCGTTTGGATGGGCTTCGTTGTCCAGCAGGGTGTAGCTGTAGCTGACTACCCCGGTGGCCGCATTGAAGCCGGTGATGGTCAGGGTGTTGCCCAGCGCCGTGGTGATGGACTGTGGAAAACCTGCCGCCACGCCGCCGGTGATGACATTGATGCCGCCGACGCTCAAGTCCTGTACACCGTCCAGCGCGGTCACGGTGAAGGTGCCGCTTTGGGTCAACGCGGATGCATCAGGACTGCTGCCGTCGCTGAGGTTTTTCTCCTGCACCGTCAGCTCGCCGCCCTCGGTGTCCAGGCCGGTGATGATCACCGGATCGTCGTTGTTGTGCACTTGCAGCACCAGGTTCGCAGTGCTGGTGTCACCGTCTGCATCGGTCAGGGTGTAGGTGAAGGTTTCAGTGCCGTTACCGCCACCGTGCAGACCTTTGAAATCCGTGTCGGCGGGGTTGAGGGTGTAGGTGTAGGAACCGTCGGTGTTGAGCACCAGGGTGCCGTAGGTACCGGCGAACGTGCCCGGCGTAATGGGGCCCGAAGCGACGTGGTCGGCGCCTTCCGTGTCGTTGGTCAGCACACTGCCGGTCAGGGTCAGGCTGGTTTCCGAGGCAGTGCCGGCGTTGCTGTCGTCCACCGCATGGGGCAAGTCATCGACGATGTTCACGTCCAGATTGCCAGTTGCCGTGGTGCCGTTGTCATCCGTGGCGACGACGGTGAATTGCTCGCTGAGGCTGTTGGCGCCGTTGGCGTTCGGGTGGGCTTCGTTGTCCAGCAGGGTGTAGCTGTAGCTGACCACCCCGGTGGCCGCGTTGAAGCCGGTGATGGTCAGGGTGTTGCCCAACGCCGTGGTGATGGACTGTGGAAAACCTGCCGCCACCCCGCCGCTGATGACATTGATGCCTCCGACGCTCAGGGTTTGCACGCCGTCCAGCGCGGTCACGGTGAAGGTGCCGCTTTGGGTCAGCGCGGATGCATCCGGGTTGCTGCCGTCGCTGAGGTTTTTCTCCTGCACCGTCAGCTCGCCGCCCTCGGTGTCCAGGCCGGTGATGATCACCGGATCGTCGTTGTTGTGCACTTGCAGCACCAGGTTCGCAGTGCTGGTGTCACCGTC
>NZ_NOIN01000020.1 GCF_014596565.1 Pseudomonas sp. PSB18
AGGACGGCGAAGTACGCCAACGTTTCGCTCCGGCCGACCTCGGTTTCACCTTGGTTGAGCATGACCTGCAAACCCTAGACGTCGAGGCCCGGCAACAGGCCGTCGAACAGCTGTCCCAGGAAGAAGCCCACGCCGCATTCGACCTGAGCAGCGGCCCGCTGATTCGCGGACGCCTGCTGCGCCTGGCCGAGGACGAGCACATCCTGCTGGTGACCCAGCACCACATCGTCTCCGACGGCTGGTCGGTGGCGGTGTTGATCGGTGAGTTCAACGCGCTGTACGCCGCGTTCAGCCAGGATCGCGAAGATCCGTTGCCGCCCCTGGCCCTGCAATACGCCGACTACGCCGCCTGGCAACAACAGCACCTGCAAGGCGAACGCCTGCAAGCCCAGACGCAATTCTGGAAGGAACACCTGGAAGGCGCCCCGGCCCTGCTGGAACTGCCGGCCGACCACCCACGGCCCCAGGTGCAGAGCTACCAGGGCGCCGCACTGGCGCTGCAACTGCCCGCCCCGTTGAGCGCCCGCCTACGGCGCTTCAGCCAACAGCGCGGCCTGACCCCGTTCATGACCCTGCTGGGGGCCTGGTCGATCCTGCTGTCGCGCCTGAGCAATCAATCGGAAGTCGTGGTCGGCACGCCCGTCGCCAACCGCCCACGGCGTGAAACCGAAGCGCTGATCGGCTTCTTCGTCAACACCCTGGCCCTGCACATCGACGTGCAGGCCGACAGCCCGGTCGAGCAGTTGCTCGAACGCATCAAGGCCACCACCCTTGACGCCTACGGCCATCAGGACCTGCCGTTCGAACAAGTGGTCGAAGCCCTGCAACCGGAGCGCAGCCTCGGCCATAGTCCGCTGTTCCAGGCCATGCTGGTGCTCGGCAACACGCCACAAGACCAGGCTTTGGAATTGCCAGGCTTGAGCCTGAGCCCACTGGCCCAGCCCACCGGCACCACCCAGTTCGACGTGAGCCTGTCCCTCAACGATGACGGCGAGACCATCAGCGGCCAGTTCGAGTACGCCACCGATCTGTTCGACGAAAGCACCATCGCCCGTTGGGGCCGGCACCTGCTGCACCTGCTCGACGGGATGCTCGACGACGCCACGCAGCCGGTGGCGACTCTGCCGTTGCTGGATAACCAGCAACGCCGGCAACTGCTCGGCGGCTTCAACCAGACCCACGCGGCGTTCCCCGAAGGCATGCTGCTGCAGGAATGGTTCGAACAGCACGTACAGAAGCGTCCCCAAGCCATCGCCGTCCAGGCCGAAGGGGTCAACCTCAGCTATGCCGAACTCAACACCCGGGCCAATCGCATTGCCCATCGCCTGATCGCCGCGGGCCTGCGTCCGGATGAACGAGTCGCCCTGTTGGTGGAACGCAGCCCGGAAATGATCATCGGCATCCTGGCCATTCTCAAGGCCGGCGGCGCCTACGTGCCGCTGGACCCGAACTACCCGCAGGACCGCTTGCAGCACATGCTCGACGACAGCACGCCGCGGGTCCTGCTCACCCAGAGCTACCTGATCGAAACCATGGCCGAACAACTGCCGGCGCTGCACATGCCGCAGCTGTTGCTCGACGACTCGACTGATGGCGATGATCGCAATCCAAGGGTCGAGGGCCTGACCTCCCGGCACCTGGCCTACGTCATGTACACCTCCGGCTCCACCGGCAAGCCGAAAGGCGTGATGCTCGAACACCGCTCGGTGTGCAACCAGATCGGCGCCTTGCAGGAACGCTATGGCCTCAACCCCCAGGATCGCATTCTGCAATTCGCCACCATGACCTTCGACATGTCGGTGGAAGAGATCTTTGGCGCCTTGCTGTCCGGCGCCACCCTGGTGCTGCGCAGCGATGCCTGGATCGCCGGCACCGCCGCCTTCGCCGCGCTCTGCGAACAACATGCAATCAGCGTCGCCAATCTGCCGACCGTATTCTGGCAACAGGTCGCCCGAGACGCCCATGTCGCCCTGCCCGTTTGCCTGCGTCAGTTCATGATCGGTGGCGAAGCGGTGGGCAAGCAGGCCGTGAGCCAGTGGTTCGCCCGCGCCGGCCATCGCCCGGCGCTGTTCAACGCCTACGGCCCGACCGAAGCCACGGTCAACGCCTCGATCCGCCGCATGGAAAGCGAGCACGACGATTTCCGTTCCATCGGCAAACCGCTGCGCAGCACCCAACTGCACGTGCTCGATGCGCTCGGCAACCTGGTCCCCCTGGGCGTCGCCGGGGAAATTCATATCGGCGGCGTCGGTGTCGCTCGCGGCTACCTCAATCGCCACGAGCTGACAGCCGAGCGTTTTATCGCCGACCCGTTCAGCACCGATCCGGACGCACGCCTGTACAAGACCGGCGACCTTGGCCGCTGGTGCGCCGACGGCACCCTGCAGTACCTGGGACGCAACGACGATCAGGTGAAGGTCCGCGGTTTCCGCGTGGAGCTGGGAGAGATCGAAGCCGTCCTCGCCGGATGCCCCGGTGTCCGCGAAGCGGTGGTGGTTGCCCAGGAAAGCAAACCGGGTCAATCCGACAGCAAGCGCCTGGTCGCCTACCTGTGCGGTGAGTCGGTCCCGGTGGAGCAACTGCGTGCCGCACTGCTGGCGGCGCTGCCCGAGTACATGGTGCCGAGCGCCTTCGTCCAGCTTGAAGCGTTGCCACTGACCCCCAACGGCAAACTCGACCGCCGCGCCCTGCCCGCGCCGGGTCAGGAAGCGTTCGCCAGCCGCGCCTACGAGGCACCGCGAGGCGAGATCGAACAGATCGTTGCAAACGTCTGGCAAGACCTGTTGGGCATCGAGAAAGTAGGCCGTCACGACCGCTTCTTCGAACTCGGCGGGCATTCGCTGCTGGCCGTGAGCCTGATCGACCGCTTGCGCCAGCATGGTCTGAGCGCCAGCGTGCGCACGGTGTTCACCGCCCCCAGCGTGCGGGAAATGGCCCAGGCCCTGAGCCGCAGCAACGAAACGCCATTCCTCGCCCCGGCCAACCGGATTCCAGACGGCTGCACCGAGCTGACACCCGACATGCTGCCCCTGGTGGAACTGACCGAGGCCCAGCTCGAACGCATCGTCGCCGCCGTACCGGGCGGGGCCGCCAATGTCCAGGACATCTACCCGCTGGCCCCGTTGCAGCAAGGGATTCTGTTCCATCATCTGCTGGGACACGAAGGCGATGCGTACCTGGTCCGCTCGCTGATCGAATTCGACAACCACGCACGTCTCGAGGCCTTTGTCGGTGCCTTGCAGCAGGTGATCGACCGCCACGACATCCTGCGCAGCGCCGTACATTGGGTCGGCCAGCCGCAGCCGGTGCAGGTGGTGCAACGCCAGGCCACGCTGCCGCTGCAGCACATTGCCCTGGCCGCCGACGAAGACCCGCGTGTTCAACTGGAACGCTTGAGCGATCCCCGGCACCTGCGCCTGGACTTGCAGCAGGCGCCGCTGATGCGCGCCTGCATCGCCCGGGTTCCGCACTCCGAACGTTGCTTGCTGGCCCTGCTCGACCACCACATGATCAGCGACCATGTGTCCCTGGGCATCGTCCTCGAAGAAGTCCAGGCCCTGTTGCAAGGCCAGGGCGACAGCCTGCCGCCGCCGATGCCTTATCGGGAATTCGTCGCCCAGGTCCTCGCGACGCCGCCGCAAGCTCACGAAAGCTATTTCAGCCAACGCCTGGGCACTGTCGACGAACCCACCGCGCCGTTTGGTGTGCTGGATGTCCAGGGTGACGGCAGCCAGGTCGCCGAAACCAGCGTGCGCCTCGATTCGGCCCTGAGCCAGCGGATCCGCGCCCAATCGCGCGCGGCCGGCGTCACGCCAGCCGTGCTGTTCCACATCGCCTGGGCCCAGGTACTCGGCCGCTGCACCGACCGCGACGACGTGGTGTTCGGCACCGTGGTCGCCGGTCGCCTGCAAGGCTCGGTGGGCGCCGACCGGGCGCTGGGGGTGTTCATCAATACCCTGCCGGTGCGGGTCCGATTGGCCGGGTTCGGGGTGGCCGCGCTGGTGGACGAAACCTACCGCGACCTCAGCGAACTGCTGAACCACGAGCAGGCCTCCCTGGCCTTGGCCCAGCGTTGCAGTGGCGTCGGCGCCGGCCTGCCGCTGTTCACCACACTGCTCAACTACCGCCATCAAACCGACGGCGGTTCGCTGGCCAATATCGATCAGGTCCTGGCCTGGGACGGTGTGCGATTCCTCAGCAACGAAGCCCGCACCAACTATCCGATCGAAGTGGCCGTGGCGGATGAAGGCGATGATTTCTCCGTGACCGCCCAGGCTATCGACGGCATCGATCCGCAACGCATCGCCGCCTACTTGGGCCAGGCCGTGGCCGCCCTGGTGGACGCTCTGGAGCATTCCCCTGACAGCCTCGCCAGCAGCCTCGACGTGGTGCCCGCCCGCGAACGTCAGTTGCTGCTCGAAGACTTCAACCACACCGCCAGCGACTTCGGCCCGGCGCAACCGATCCACCAGCTCTTCGAAGCCCAGGTGCACGCCAACCCCGACGCCGTGGCCCTGGTCTGCGAAGAGCGCCAGCTGAGCTATCGCCAGCTCAATCGTCGCGCCAACCACCTGGCCCGGCAACTGCTCGCCCTGGGCGTGCAACCCGATCAGCGCGTGGCCATCTGCGCCGAGCGCAGCCTGGAGATGATCGTTGGCCTGCTGGGCGTGCTCAAGGCCGGTGCGGCCTATGTGCCCATCGACCCGGCCCACCCGGCCGAGCGCATAGCCTTCATGCTGCAGGACAGCCAACCCCAGGCACTGTTGACCCAATCGGCGCTGTCCCTGCCGTCCGGGGAACTGCCGGTGGTGCTGCTGGACATCGTGGAATCGTTGCAAGCGGCAGACGATGCGGCTTTTGACAGCAACCCACAGGTGCCGGGCCTGAGCGCGGACCATCTGGCCTATGTGATCTACACCTCCGGTTCCACCGGCCAGTCCAAGGGCGTGATGGTCGAGCACCGTTCGGTGTTCAACTTCTGGCACGTATTGACCCGCACCACCCACCAGCACTGCCCGACCCCGGCCACCGTGGCCCTGAACGCCGGGTTCTTCTTCGACATGTCGATCAAGGGCATTGCCCAGCTGTTCTCCGGTCATCGCCTGGTGATCATCCCGCAACTGATCCGCGCCAGCGGCAGCGAGTTGCTGGACTTCCTCGAACAGCACCAAGTGCATGCCTTCGACTCCACGCCGTCGCAGCTCGACACCCTGCTCGCCGCCGGCCTGCTGGAACGTCAGAGCTACCAGCCGGTGAGCGTGCTGCTCGGTGGCGAGGCGATCAACGCCGCCACCTGGGAGAAATTGCGCAACTGCCAGAGCATCCGTTTCTACAACATGTACGGCCCCACCGAGTGCACGGTGGACGCCACCATCGACCTGATCCGCGACTTGGGCGAACGGCCGAGCATCGGTCGACCGTTCGCCAACGTCCAGGTCCACGTGCTGGATGCGCGAGGCGAACCGGCACCGCTGGGGGTGGCCGGGGAAATCCATATCGGCGGTGTCGGTGTGGCCCGGGGTTACCTGAACCGGCCGGAGCTGAGTGCCGAGCGCTTCATCGCCGACCCGTTCAGCGCTGCGTCGAATGCTCGCCTGTACAAGACCGGCGACCTTGGTCGTTGGTTGGCCGATGGCACGCTCGAATACCTGGGCCGCAATGACTTCCAGGTGAAGATCCGCGGTTTCCGCATCGAGTTGGGTGAAATCGAGAACGTGCTGCTCGGCTGTGCCGGGGTCACCGAAGCCGTGGTCATTGCCCGGGACGACAATCGCCTGGTGGCTTACCTGTGTGGCGAACCGACCAGTGCCGAGCAACTGCGCAGTGCCTTGCTCAAGCACTTGCCCGAGTACATGGTGCCCAGCGCCTTCGTGCACCTGGACGCCCTGCCCCTCACCGCCAACGGCAAGCTCGACCGCCGCGCCCTGCCCGAACCCGGCCTGGAAGCCCTCGCCAGCAAGGCCTACGAAGCGCCGCAAGGTGACACCGAAGTCGCCATTGCCGAGATCTGGAAAAACCTGCTGCACCTGGATCAGGTTGGCCGTCACGACGGCTTCCTCGAACTCGGTGGCCATTCCCTGCTGACCGTGCAACTGCAAGCCCGCCTGCACCAGGACCTCGGCGCCGAGATCGACCTGCGCACCCTGTTCGCCCAGACCTCCCTGAGCGAACTGGCCCGAC
>NZ_NOIN01000021.1 GCF_014596565.1 Pseudomonas sp. PSB18
TCCCGAACTCAGAAGTGAAACGATGCATCGCCGATGGTAGTGTGGGGTTTCCCCATGTGAGAGTAGGTCATCGTCAAGATTAAATTCCGAAACCCCTATCTGCTGACGCAGGTAGGGGTTTTGTTTTGCCCGCAGGAAAGGTTCCTCTGTGTTTCTATGCAACTGTCCTGTGCATGGCTATCATGCGGGCCTCATTGTCAGGGCGCAGTTCGCATGCTCACGTTGCTAAAACTTCTGAAGGATGGCCGCTTTCATTCGGGGCAGGCGCTAGGCGTTGCGCTGGGTGTCAGTCGCAGTGCTGTATGGAAGCAATTGCAGCACCTGGAGGCAGAGTTGGGCCTATCTGTTCATAAGGTCAGAGGCCGGGGGTATCAATTGGCCAGGCCATTATTGCTTTTGGATGCGGCTGAGATTGATGCAAAAGAACCTTGCGAGTGGCCTGTTCATATATTCGATTCCATCGACTCTACCAATGCTGAAGCGTTGCGCTCCATAGAGCGCGGGGTGGTGGCGCCGTTCCTGGTTTTGGCTGAGCGGCAGACTGCTGGTCGCGGTCGTCGCGGTCGAAAGTGGGTCAGCCCCTTTGCAGAAAACCTCTATTACAGCCTGGTGCTGCGTATTGATGGCGGCATGCGGCAAATAGAAGGACTGAGTCTCGTTGTAGGGCTGGCTGTCTTGCATGCTTTGCATGATATGGGGATTCGGCAGGCGGGGCTGAAATGGCCTAACGATGTTCTGGTCGATGATAGAAAAATTGCAGGGATATTGCTTGAGTTGGTAGGGGATCCGGCTGATGTCTGCCACGTTGTCCTGGGGGTTGGGATTAATGTGAATATGCAGTCCAGCGACGAGGTTGACCAGCAATGGACGTCCATGAGTCTTGTGGCTGGCCGGTGTTTTGACCGGAATGAGCTGGTGGCGCGATTGGGGGTGAATCTCCAGCGATTCTTGGCGCTCCACCAGGCGTCTGGATTTGCCGCAATACAGCCAGAATGGGAACAGCATCATTTGTGGCAGGGGCGGGCCGTATCATTGATTGCGGGTGTCAATCAAATTGATGGCGTTGTGCTGGGTATCGATTACCAGGGGGCGCTACGTTTGAAGGTGGATGGCGTGGAAAGAAATTTTAGCGGTGGTGAGCTCGGTTTGAGGTTGCGTGATGATTCTTGAGCTCGATTGCGGCAACAGCTTTATCAAGTGGCGTGTACTTCGCGCCGACGGTGTCACGCCGGTCGACGGGGGTGTGGTCGGTTCTGACAGCGATCTGCTGGCTTGTTTGAGCGATGCTGGAAAGTTTCAGCTCATAAAATGCCGTCTTGTCAGCGTGCGTACCCAGGAAGAAACCGATTCTCTGGTTTCTGCGCTGGTAGATGCGTTCGGAGTGTCTGTAGCGCGAGCTGTGCCAACCCGTGAAATGGCCGGCGTTCGAAATGGCTATGAGGATCACGAGCGGCTGGGCCTGGATCGATGGTTGGCTCTGCTTGGAGGGTTTCACCTGGCCTCGGGTGCCTGTCTGGTACTTGATTTTGGTACCGCCGTTACAGCCGATTTCGTGTCTGCAGACGGTGGGCATCTCGGCGGGTTCATTTGCCCGGGCATGTCCTTGATGCGCAATCAGTTGCGTACCCATACCCGGCGGATTCGCTATGACGATATGGCTGCTGAGCGTGCTCATGAGAGTCTCGCTCCTGGGCGGGCGACTGTTGAGGCTGTGGAGCGTGGTTGCATGCTGATGCTCAGGGGGTTTGTCCTGACTCAGCTAGAGATGGCGCGACAGTATTGGGGGAAGGATTTCGTTGTGTTTCTAACAGGAGGGGACGCTAATCTTGTTTCCGGTATTGTCCCTGACGCCAGGGTGGTGCCGGACCTGGTTTTTGTCGGCTTGGCGATGGCCTGTCCTTTGTCTTGAGGTTCCTATGCGGTGGCTGTTCCTGTTATTGCTGGTTTTGAACGCTTTCTACTATGTCTGGCACCAGCAGGAGGCTCCGCTTCGTGCCAAGGATGTCACTCCTCTGAGTTTGTATCGCGGCTCGCAGCAGGACATTCATCTCTTGAGCGAGACGGCGGACGCGCTTGTCAGGCGCGATTCGGGAAAGCCCGCTGAGGCGCAAAAGACCTGTGTTTATCTGGGAGGGTTTACTCGCTCGGAAATGAACAGGCAGCTGGAGCAAAAATTGGCAGCGCTGGGGGTTGTGGTGCGCGCTACTGCTTCAGGTACCCCTGAGGCCGGATTCTGGGTCCAGGTTTCGCCAGAAGGTGCCGGGAAGGTGAATGAAACCCTCCTTCAAAACCTTTCTAAAGAATTCAATGAGTTAAAACATAAAATAATGCCTTGTGAGGGGGTTGCACCCTCGGGGTAGTTTGCATAGAATGGCGCCCGCTTCGCAGCGAAGACCTTTAACAGTCAACGATGCGAAGCGTGGTCAACGCAGCTAACCTCAGGTTTTTAATGAGAAAATGCTTGACAGAAGGCTGGCATGATATAGAATGCCGGCTCGCTTAGGAGGGGTTCCCGAGCGGCCAAAGGGATCAGACTGTAAATCTGACGTCTACGACTTCGAAGGTTCGAATCCTTCCCCCTCCACCAGTTTCTAGCGTGAGCTGCAGGCTCCGCGGGTATAGTTTAGTGGTAGAACCTCAGCCTTCCAAGCTGATGATGCGGGTTCGATTCCCGCTACCCGCTCCAGGTTTGCAGGTTGTGCAATGTGTTTCGCTCTTGTAGCTCAGTTGGTAGAGCACACCCTTGGTAAGGGTGAGGTCAGCGGTTCAAATCCGCTCAAGAGCTCCATATAACAAGGCAGATATGAAAATATCTGCCTTTGTTTTAATGGCTTGTGTGAGTTGCTAAATTCTTCTCCTAGGGGTGATTTCGATGGCTAAGGAAAAGTTCGAACGTAATAAGCCGCACGTCAACGTCGGTACCATCGGTCACGTCGACCACGGTAAAACCACTCTGACCGCTGCTCTGACCCGCGTCTGCTCCGAAGTTTTCGGTTCGGCCAAGGTTGACTTCGACAAGATCGACAGCGCCCCGGAAGAAAAAGCTCGCGGTATCACCATCAACACCGCTCACGTTGAATACGATTCGGCCGTGCGTCACTACGCACACGTTGACTGCCCAGGTCACGCCGACTACGTAAAAAACA
>NZ_NOIN01000022.1 GCF_014596565.1 Pseudomonas sp. PSB18
ACGTTACTTTCACTGGTAACGGATCAGGCTAAGGTAAAATTTGTGAGTTGCTCTCATGAGCAAGATCGAATTTTCGGCGAATGTCGTCTTCACAGTATAACCAGATTGCTTGGGGTTATATGGTCAAGTGAAGAAGCGCATACGGTGGATGCCTTGGCAGTCAGAGGCGATGAAAGACGTGGTAGCCTGCGAAAAGCTTCGGGGAGTCGGCAAACAGACTTTGATCCGGAGATGTCTGAATGGGGGAACCCAGCCATCATAAGATGGTTATCTTGTACTGAATACATAGGTGCAAGAGGCGAACCAGGGGAACTGAAACATCTAAGTACCCTGAGGAAAAGAAATCAACCGAGATTCCCTTAGTAGTGGCGAGCGAACGGGGACTAGCCCTTAAGCTTCTTTGATTTTAGCGGAACGCTCTGGAAAGTGCGGCCATAGTGGGTGATAGCCCTGTACGCGAAAGGATCTTAGAAGTGAAATCGAGTAGGACGGAGCACGAGAAACTTTGTCTGAATATGGGGGGACCATCCTCCAAGGCTAAATACTACTGACTGACCGATAGTGAACTAGTACCGTGAGGGAAAGGCGAAAAGAACCCCGGAGAGGGGAGTGAAATAGATCCTGAAACCGTATGCGTACAAGCAGTGGGAGCCCACTTTGTTGGGTGACTGCGTACCTTTTGTATAATGGGTCAGCGACTTATTTTCAGTGGCGAGCTTAACCGAATAGGGGAGGCGTAGCGAAAGCGAGTCTTAATAGGGCGTCTAGTCGCTGGGAATAGACCCGAAACCGGGCGATCTATCCATGGGCAGGTTGAAGGTTAGGTAACACTGACTGGAGGACCGAACCGACTACCGTTGAAAAGTTAGCGGATGACCTGTGGATCGGAGTGAAAGGCTAATCAAGCTCGGAGATAGCTGGTTCTCCTCGAAAGCTATTTAGGTAGCGCCTCATGTATCACTGTAGGGGGTAGAGCACTGTTTCGGCTAGGGGGTCATCCCGACTTACCAAACCGATGCAAACTCCGAATACCTACAAGTGCCGAGCATGGGAGACACACGGCGGGTGCTAACGTCCGTCGTGAAAAGGGAAACAACCCAGACCGTCAGCTAAGGTCCCAAAGTTATGGTTAAGTGGGAAACGATGTGGGAAGGCTTAGACAGCTAGGAGGTTGGCTTAGAAGCAGCCACCCTTTAAAGAAAGCGTAATAGCTCACTAGTCGAGTCGGCCTGCGCGGAAGATGTAACGGGGCTCAAACCATACACCGAAGCTACGGGTATCACGTAAGTGATGCGGTAGAGGAGCGTTCTGTAAGCCTGTGAAGGTGAGTTGAGAAGCTTGCTGGAGGTATCAGAAGTGCGAATGCTGACATGAGTAACGACAATGGGTGTGAAAAACACCCACGCCGAAAGACCAAGGTTTCCTGCGCAACGTTAATCGACGCAGGGTTAGTCGGTCCCTAAGGCGAGGCTGAAAAGCGTAGTCGATGGAAAACAGGTTAATATTCCTGTACTTCTGGTTATTGCGATGGAGGGACGGAGAAGGCTAGGCCAGCTTGGCGTTGGTTGTCCAAGTTTAAGGTGGTAGGCTGGAATCTTAGGTAAATCCGGGATTCTAAGGCCGAGAGCTGATGACGAGTTACCCTTTGGGTGACGAAGTGGTTGATGCCATGCTTCCAAGAAAAGCTTCTAAGCTTCAGGTAACCAGGAACCGTACCCCAAACCGACACAGGTGGTTGGGTAGAGAATACCAAGGCGCTTGAGAGAACTCGGGTGAAGGAACTAGGCAAAATGGCACCGTAACTTCGGGAGAAGGTGCGCCGGTGAGGGTGAAGCACTTGCTGCGTAAGCCCACGCCGGTCGAAGATACCAGGCCGCTGCGACTGTTTATTAAAAACACAGCACTCTGCAAACACGAAAGTGGACGTATAGGGTGTGACGCCTGCCCGGTGCCGGAAGGTTAATTGATGGGGTTAGCTAACGCGAAGCTCTTGATCGAAGCCCCGGTAAACGGCGGCCGTAACTATAACGGTCCTAAGGTAGCGAAATTCCTTGTCGGGTAAGTTCCGACCTGCACGAATGGCGTAACGATGGCGGCGCTGTCTCCACCCGAGACTCAGTGAAATTGAAATCGCTGTGAAGATGCAGTGTATCCGCGGCTAGACGGAAAGACCCCGTGAACCTTTACTATAGCTTTGCACTGGACTTTGAATTTGCTTGTGTAGGATAGGTGGGAGGCTTTGAAGCGTGGACGCCAGTCTGCGTGGAGCCATCCTTGAAATACCACCCTGGCAACTTTGAGGTTCTAACTCAGGTCCGTTATCCGGATCGAGGACAGTGTATGGTGGGTAGTTTGACTGGGGCGGTCTCCTCCTAAAGAGTAACGGAGGAGTACGAAGGTGCGCTCAGACCGGTCGGAAATCGGTCGTAGAGTATAAAGGCAAAAGCGCGCTTGACTGCGAGACAGACACGTCGAGCAGGTACGAAAGTAGGTCTTAGTGATCCGGTGGTTCTGTATGGAAGGGCCATCGCTCAACGGATAAAAGGTACTCCGGGGATAACAGGCTGATACCGCCCAAGAGTTCATATCGACGGCGGTGTTTGGCACCTCGATGTCGGCTCATCACATCCTGGGGCTGAAGCCGGTCCCAAGGGTATGGCTGTTCGCCATTTAAAGTGGTACGCGAGCTGGGTTTAGAACGTCGTGAGACAGTTCGGTCCCTATCTGCCGTGGACGTTTGAGATTTGAGAGGGGCTGCTCCTAGTACGAGAGGACCGGAGTGGACGAACCTCTGGTGTTCCGGTTGTCACGCCAGTGGCATTGCCGGGTAGCTATGTTCGGAAAAGATAACCGCTGAAAGCATCTAAGCGGGAAACTTGCCTCAAGATGAGATCTCACTGGAGCCTTGAGCTCCCTGAAGGGCCGTCGAAGACTACGACGTTGATAGGCAGGGTGTGTAAGCGCTGTGAGGCGTTGAGCTAACCTGTACTAATTGCCCGTGAGGCTTGACCATATAACACCCAAGCAATTTG
>NZ_NOIN01000027.1 GCF_014596565.1 Pseudomonas sp. PSB18
TTGACCATATAACCCCAAGCAATCTGGTTATACTGTGAAGACGACATTCGCCGAAAATTCGATCTTGCTCATGAGAGCAACTCACAAATTTTACCTTAGCCTGATCCGTTACCAGTGAAAGTAACGTCCAGTCTATCTTTCTATCACATACCCAAATTTTTAAAGAACGATCTAATCAAAAGACTAGAAATCAACATTCACCATCGTCTTGATGGAATGCTCATTTCTAAGCTTTCAGCAGCAGAAGCAGTTTATGGTGGAGCCAAGCGGGATCGAACCGCTGACCTCCTGCGTGCAAGGCAGGCGCTCTCCCAGCTGAGCTATGGCCCCATAACAAAATTGGTGGGTCTGGGCAGATTCGAACTGCCGACCTCACCCTTATCAGGGGTGCGCTCTAACCAACTGAGCTACAGACCCAATTTCGAGCTTGTAACTGTTAGCGTGAGCTATCAGCTTGGAGCTTAAAGCTGCTTCTATCGTCTTCTTCAATGAATCAAGCAATTCGTGTGGGAGCTCATGGAGCAGCTGCTGTCGTCGATTAAGGAGGTGATCCAGCCGCAGGTTCCCCTACGGCTACCTTGTTACGACTTCACCCCAGTCATGAATCACACCGTGGTAACCGTCCCCCCGAAGGTTAGACTAGCTACTTCTGGTGCA
>NZ_NOIN01000002.1 GCF_014596565.1 Pseudomonas sp. PSB18
ATGCTGATAATCTGTTGACTAGCAGTCTGACTCCACAAGCACCCACACGAATTGCTTGATTCAGTTGTTAAAGAGCGGTGGGTTGAGCCTTTCGTCTCAACCGAGGCGCGCATTCTACAGCGCCTCGTGTATCTGTCAAGCGATTATTTTAGAAGTTTTCAAAGTTTCCTTTTCAACTTCAACCACTTGCGCTTTCGATCTCTCGTTAGCGGGAGGCGAATTCTACAGCGTTAGTCGCTGCTGTCAACACCTCTTTTTCACCGCTTTCGACCGAGAAGATCGAACCGTCAACCGGGCCCAATAACGCGCCCTACTGACTCCTTCCGGACTTCGATGAACTGAAGTCCCTGCGCTGCCTTTAAACGTCTAACTCATTGAAACTCAAGGAGTTTTCCGTTTCGACTGCGCCGGAAGTGGGGCGAATTATAGAGACTCAGAATTTGCCGTCAACACCTATTTGCAGTCTTATTCGGATTTCAGCGTGATTCGCGCGAAAGCCTTCTTACCCGCCTGGCATACATGGGTAGAGTCCAGTTCATATATATAGGTGCGATCCACAACCTCACCATCTATACGCACCCCACCCGAACCCAGAAGATCTCGCGCCACCGCTGCGTTCTTGACCAACCCCGCCTTATTAAGGACGGCAGCAATCGGCATGGCCTCGGTAGCAGACAGCTCGATCTCTGGCAGATCATCCGGAAGCTCGCCATCCTTCATGCGATTACCCGCCGCACGATGAGCACTGGCCGCAGCCTCTTCACCATGGAAGCGAGCAACGATCTCTTCAGCCAACTTGATCTTGATGTCCCGCGGGTTAGCCCCTGCCTCGACATCTGCGCGGAACGCATTGATCTCATCCATGGAGCGGAAGCTCAGCAGCTCGAAATAACGCCACATCAACACGTCAGGAATGGAAACCAACTTGCCGTACATGACACCTGGCGCTTCCTGGATGCCAACATAGTTGCCCAGCGATTTGGACATCTTCTTCACACCATCCAGACCTTCCAGCAACGGCATGGTCAGGATGCACTGAGCTTCCTGACCGTAACCACGCTGCAGCTCACGCCCCATCAACAGGTTGAACTTCTGATCCGTACCACCAAGCTCAACGTCCGCGCGCAACGCGACCGAGTCATAGCCCTGCACAAGCGGATAGAGGAACTCATGGATGGCGATTGGCTGATTGGTTGTGTAGCGCTTATCGAAGTCATCGCGCTCGAGCATGCGAGCCACGGTGTACTGGGACGTCAGGCGAATGAAATCCGCCGGCCCCATCTGATCCATCCAAGTGGAGTTGAAAGCCACTTCGGTCTTGGCCGGGTCGAGAATTTTGAACACCTGAGTCTTGTAGGTCTCGGCATTATCCAAAACCTGCTCGCGGGTCAACGGGGGACGCGTTGCGCTCTTTCCACTCGGATCACCGATCATCCCGGTGAAGTCACCGATGAGAAAGATGACCTGATGCCCCAGATCCTGGAACTGACGCAGCTTGTTAATAAGCACGGTATGACCCAAGTGCAGATCGGGCGCCGTCGGATCGAAACCAGCCTTGATACGCAGCGGCTGCCCGCGCTTGAGCTTCTCGACCAGCTCGGACTCGACCAACAGTTCTTCCGCACCACGTTTGATCAGCGCTAGCTGCTCTTCAACCGACTTCATAACAGACCCGCAAGGCTCAGATTCAAAGGGCCCCAACCATACAAGATCGCGCACCAAATACAAGGTTTGCCCGGCGCGCGGACACCAATCCGCAAGCAGAGCGCGTGCGGGCTTGCTTCGCAGGGGATTTGGTTATATTTTATACAGTTATTTCATCTTCATCATGTCATTCATCTTTTCCAATTCATATTTTCAAAAGTCAAATTACTTATGACCACAGAACCGTCTAAAGCGCCACCGCTTTACCCAAAGACCCACCTGCTCGCCGCAAGCGGCATCGCAGCCCTCCTTAGCCTGGCGCTCCTGGTGTTTCCTTCCAGCGATGTCGAAGCCAAAAAGACGACTCTGAGTCTTGAACTGGAAAGTCCCGCTGAACAACTGACACAAGAACAAGACGCTGCCGAAGCCGTTCAAGCCACAAACGAACCGGCCGCCTCTCCTTTCGCGCAGATAGACGATAGCGCCGATGACACCACCGAGGCCGCCCAGGCACAGCCTCCAGCCGTGGAAGAAAAGAAGGAGCCGGGCCACCGTGAGGTGATCGTAGCCAAAGGCGACACGCTGTCCACTCTCTTCGAGAAGGTTGGCCTGCCCGCCGCATCAGTCCATGAAGTGCTGGGCAGCGACAAACAAGCCAAGCAATTCACTCAGTTGAAACACGGCCAGAAGCTCGAGTTCGAGCTCAACCCCGAGGGGCAACTGACCAACCTGCACACCAAGCTGAGCGATCTGGAAAGCATTACCCTGACCAAGAATGACAAGGGTTATGTATTCAACCGCGTGACCGCCAAGCCAACCGTACGCTCGGCATACGTTCATGGCGTGATCAACAGCTCGCTGTCGCAATCGGCCGCGCGCGCCGGTCTTTCCCACAGTCTGACAATGGACATGGCCAGCGTCTTTGGCTACGACATCGACTTCGCCCAGGATATTCGCCAGGGTGACGAGTTCGATGTCATCTATGAGCAGAAAGTGGTCAATGGAAAGAGCGTCGGCAACGGCCCGATCCTCTCCGCGCGTTTCACCAACCGTGGCAAGACATACACGGCGGTGCGCTACACCAACAAACAAGGCAACAGCAGCTACTACACCGCCGACGGCAACAGCATGCGCAAGGCCTTCATCCGCACACCGGTTGACTTTGCCCGTATCAGCTCGAAATTCTCCGCAGGCCGCAAACACCCGATCCTGAACAAGATCCGTGCTCACAAGGGCGTTGACTACGCTGCCCCCCGAGGCACCCCCATCAAGGCCGCCGGCGACGGCAAGGTACTGCTGGCCGGGCGTCGTGGCGGTTATGGCAATACTGTGATCATCCAGCACGGAAACACCTACCGCACCTTGTACGGGCACATGCAGGGCTTCGCCAAAGGCGTGAAGACGGGCGGCACCGTCAAGCAAGGCCAGGTGATCGGATATATCGGTACCACAGGCCTTTCCACCGGTCCGCATCTGCACTATGAGTTCCAGGTCAATGGCGTTCACGTCGATCCACTGGGCCAGAAGCTGCCGATGGCCGATCCGATCGCCAAGTCCGAGCGCGCACGCTTCCTGGCTCAAAGCCAACCCTTGATGGCTCGCATGGATCAAGAGAAAGCCACTCTACTGGCCTCGAGCAAACGCTAAGCCATGGCGCTTTATATCGGTGTGATGTCCGGAACCAGCCTGGACGGCCTGGACATCGCGCTGGTTGAACTGACCCCGGCGATCAGATTGATCGCCACGCACTACATTCCCATGCCCGACGCGCTGCGCACCGAGCTGTTTGACTTATGCAGCAGCGGGCCCGACGAGATCGCCCGCTCCGCCATTGCCCAGCAGAACTGGGTACGCCTGGCGGCGCAAGGTATTCATGTCCTGCTCGACAGCCAGAAGCTCAAGCCGCAGGCTATCAGGGCGATTGGTAGCCATGGCCAGACCATCCGTCACGAGCCCGCACGCGGCTTTACCGTGCAGATTGGCAACCCGGCGCTGCTGAGCGAGCTGACCGGCATTACCGTCGTCAGCGACTTCCGCAGCCGCGATGTCGCCGCTGGTGGACAAGGCGCACCGCTGGTCCCCGCATTTCACGAAGCGCTGTTTGAAGGGCAGATCGGCCACCGCGCCGTGCTGAACGTTGGCGGCTTCAGCAATCTCAGCCTGATAGAACCTGAAAAGCCCGTGGCCGGTTTCGATTGTGGTCCCGGCAACGTATTGCTGGATGCCTGGATTCACCAACAGCGCAATGAACATTTCGATCGCGACGGCCAGTGGGCAGCGAGCGGCAAGGTAGAACCGACGTTACTCAAGGCCCTGCTCAGCGACCCTTTCTTTCTGACCAAGGGCCCAAAAAGTACCGGGCGGGAAGTATTCAACCTGCCCTGGCTGACCCGGCATCTGTCGCATTTGCCCACTTTCGCTGCCGAAGACGTGCAGGCTACGTTACTCGAGTTGACGGCCCTGACCATCGTCGAATCACTGCAAAGTGCCCAACCGCATACTGATGAATTGCTGGTCTGCGGTGGTGGTGTGCACAACCGCACGCTGATGAAGCGCCTTGCCGATCTCCTGCCCCGCACCAAGGTCAGCAGCACGGCTGTTTACGGCGTAGACCCGGATTGGGTCGAAGCCATGGCCTTCGCGTGGCTCGCGCATTGCTGCCTGGAAAACATTCCTGCAAATCGCCCAAGCGTTACAGGCGCACGCGGCTTGCGTGTACTCGGCGCCATCTACCCCGCTTGATCTCGCCTGGCTGAACGCTGGGCAGCAAAACGCCGCAGGGCCTAAGGCTCTGCGGCGTTTTGTTGAAGCTGTCGGCGACGATCAGATCGAGAACGAAGAACCGCAACCACAAGTGGTAGTCGCGTTCGGATTCTTGATCACGAAACGCGAACCTTCCAAACCTTCCTGGTAGTCCACCTCGGCACCGGCCAGGTACTGGAAACTCATGGGGTCGACCACCAGACTGACGCCTTCGCGCTCGACGATGGTGTCATCTTCGGCCACTTCCTCATCGAACGTGAAGCCGTATTGAAAACCCGAACAACCGCCGCCCGTCACGAAGACGCGCAGCTTCAAACGATCATTTCCCTCTTCATCGACGAGGCTCTTCACCTTGTGCGCGGCACCGTGGGTGAATTGCAAAGCCGTGGGAGTGAAGGTTTCGACGCTCATGCTGAATATCTCCCGGCGCTGACGCCGCCATAATGCCTAATGGCAGGCATTATCCGCTTCTCCTAGAAAATTGGTCAACTATTAGAAGAGCAGCGGCAAGCCTGAAGCTTGCCGCCCAAGACCGCAGTTAAGGCAACATCCCCGCATGGGACAAGCCCAGCCGCTCATCCAGGCCGAACAGAATGTTCAGGTTCTGCACCGCCTGACCGGACGCGCCCTTGACCAGGTTATCAATGACCGACAACACCACGACCAGATCGCCATCCTGTGGACGATGCACCGCAATCCGGCAGACATTCGCGCCCCGCACACTGCGCGTTTCCGGGTGGCTGCCCGCAGGCATCACGTCGACGAACGGTTCGTCGGCATAACGCTTCTCGAACAGCGCTTGCAGATCCACGGAGCGGTCTACAACAGTTGCGTACAGCGTGGAGTGGATACCGCGGATCATGGGCGTCAGGTGCGGCACGAACGTCAGGCCGACGTCCTTGCCCGCCGCCCGGCGCAGACCCTGGCGAATTTCAGGCAGATGACGGTGACCTTTGACGGCGTACGCTTTGAGGCTTTCCGATGTCTCGGAGTACAGCGAACCGACACTGGCACCACGACCGGCGCCACTGACACCGGACTTGCAGTCGGCGATCAGACACGAGGCATCGGCAAGGCCGGCTTCAAGCAGCGGCAGGAAGCCCAATTGCGTAGCGGTCGGATAGCAACCCGGTACCGCGATCAGCCGTGCCTGCCGGATTTTTTCGCGATTGACTTCCGGCAGCCCATAGACCGCTTCGTCCAACAATTCCGGGGCACCGTGGGGCTGGCCGTACCACTTGGCCCACTCATCCGCGTCCTGCAGGCGGAAGTCCGCCGACAGGTCGATGACCTTGGTCCCGGCAGCCAGCAGTTCACCCGCCAGGGCGTGGGCGACACCATGCGGCGTAGCAAAGAACACCACATCGCAGGCACCCAGGGTCTTGATATCCGGAACACTGAATGCCAGGCCATCGTAATGGCCTCGCAGATTCGGATACATGTCGGCAACGGCCAGACCGGCCTCGGATCGGGAGGTAATGACCACCACCTCAGCTTGCGGATGCTGTGCCAACAGACGCAGCAGTTCGACACCGGTGTAACCCGTGCCGCCGACGATACCGACCTTGACCATAAACCTGCCCTCAACGAACCCACTGGAAAGCCGTCGATAATAGGGGGCACGCAGCCCGCCGACAACCGCCAAGGTGACGTGTGACCGCATGAATGACTACTATCGAACGATCGTAAATCGGGAATCATCAAAAATGCTCTATCTGTGGCTCAAAGCACTTCACATCGTCAGTATGGTCTGCTGGTTCGCCGGCCTGTTCTACCTGCCTCGCCTGTTCGTCTATCACGCTCAAAGCGAGGACAGTGTCAGCAAGGAACGCTTCAGCGTCATGGAGCGCAAGTTGTATCGCGGCATCATGGGGCCAGCGATGATTGCCACCCTGGTGTTTGGCATCTGGCTGCTCAGCCTCAACGCCGGCGCCTATTTCGGCCAAGGTGGCTGGATGCACGCAAAGCTGACCCTGGTGGTGGTGTTGATCGGTTATCACCACATGTGCGGAGCACAGGTAAAACGCTTCGCCCGGGGGGAGAACACCCGCAGTCACGTCTTTTATCGCTGGTTCAATGAGGTGCCGGTACTGATATTGCTGGCTATCGTCATCCTGGTCGTCGTCCGACCGTTCTGACTTCCTATTGGCCTTTTCATCCGGGGCACTTCCCATGTCGCTACCCGCTCTGCTTGAACAACATTTGCGCCTGCCCGTCGTGGCGGCACCGATGTTCCTGATCTCCAATCCACAGCTGGTGCTGGCTTGCTGCCGAAACGGCATCGTCGGCAGTTTCCCTGCACTGAACCAGCGAGAAAGCAGCGGTTTCAAGACTTGGCTGGAAGAAATCGAAGCGGGCCTGGCAAGTATGGAGAACCCCGCGCCCTATGCCGTCAACCTGATCGTCCACCAAAGCAATCCAAGGCTTCAGGCCGACCTGGCCATCTGCATCGAGCACAAGGTGCCGATCGTCATCACCAGTCTCGGCGCAGTCAAAGAACTGGTCGATGCCGTCCATAGCTACGGAGGTCTGGTGTTTCATGACGTGACCACACGTCGTCATGCCGAGAAAGCCGCCGAAGCCGGCGTCGACGGCCTGATCGCCGTGGCCGCCGGTGCAGGCGGGCATGCAGGGACCTGGAGCCCTTTTTCGCTGGTCGCCGAAATCCGCCAATTCTTCGACAAGACCGTGCTGCTTGCGGGGTGCCTGAACCACGGCCACCAGATCCTGGCGGCACAAATGCTCGGCGCGGATCTGGCCTACCTGGGAACACGCTTTATCGGCACGACTGAAAGTCACGCGCCTGACGCCTATAAAGAGATGTTGCTCACATCCCGAGCCGCAGACATCGTGCATACTCCTGCCGTGTCCGGTGTACCGGCCAGTTTCATGCGCCAAAGCCTGGAAAACGCAGGCTTTGACCTGGCCGCCCAGCAGGGCAAAAGTGACGCGGCTTCAGGTTCGAAACTCAAACCATTGAACGATGAAGCCAAAGCCTGGAAAACCGTCTGGTCCGCAGGTCAGGGCGTTGGGGAAATCCGTGATTTGCCAAGCGTCGATCAGTTGGTGGCGCGCCTGGATGAAGAATACCGTGAGGCCCAGGCCCGAGCGGTACAGTTTGGCGGCCGATGGCCCCGCTGACACCGGCCTGATCAAAACAAATATCAAACTTTCAATGACAAGGATGCCCGTCATGAGCGAAACCCGTTTCAACATCGTATTCGACGGAACCCTACTACCGGGCGTCGATGCGGCCACCGCCAAACTCAACCTCGCCAATCTGTTCAGGAGCGACATCAGCGCCATCGAGCGCCTGTTCGGCGGACACAAGGTGGCCCTGAAAAGCAACCTGTCCCAGACCGAGGCGCAGAAGTATCTGGAAGCCCTCAACCAGAGCGGGATCGATGCACGCATCGAAGCCGAGCCAGCCCTCCAGCTGAATCTCGACGAAGTGCAACAATCGTCACCCCCCATGACTGTACGTCATCCTGAATCGCCTATTGAACCGGCCTCCCCGTACGCACCACCCCGGGCCCATGTCGGTGACGCCGTTGCCGAGTACGCCACGCTGAAGCCGTTCAGCTTCGATGGACGCATCGGTCGCCTGCGATACCTGGCTTGGACCATGGCTTTGACCCTGGTCATGATGCTGGTGGTCGGCGTGGCCTTCGCACTCGGGGCGGCATGGATTTTCACCTCGGGTTCGATAGCTGCAATGATCGTCGGCGGTTTGCTGGCAGCGGTCGTATTTCTCGGCTTTGCCTACGTGAGCATCCAGTTCAACGTCCAGCGCCTGCATGACCTTGGCTGGTCCGGCTGGCTGTGGCTGCTGAACCTCATCCCATTCGTGGGCAGCGTCTTTCCGTTTGTGCTCATTTTCGCCCCGGGCAATGAAGGCGCCAATCGCTATGGCCCTCCTCCGCCGCGTAACAACACCGGGGTCAAGGTACTTGCGTCGCTCTGGCTCGTCATGATCGTACTGATCATCTTCGCAACCGTGGCTGGCGTCTTCAGTGCTATCGAACAGGATTACGGCACCAGCTCGCTGAGCAGCTACGAAAGCAGCGAGTCCACGGATGAAGATGCCGCGGAACCTGCCGAAGAACCTGCCGAGGCAGAGGCACCTTCTGTAGACTCCGAGGAACAGTAAGCGCCCCTCGCTCCGGTGACAGTCAAGTCAACTGGCGACGGGCCGTTGCGATGGAGAACTGCATGACCCGTTACGCCCTGATCACCGGTGCCTCCGGTGGCATTGGCCTGGCCATGGCCGAAGCTTTGGCCCGGCGTGGCCGCAATCTGCTGCTGGTGGCCCGGCAACGTGATCGGTTGGAAAGCATTGCGATAGAGCTGACCCAGCGATTTGGCGTGGAGGTACTTTTCCGGGCGTGCGACCTGGGCGAGCCGCTACGGCTTTCAGGTTTCCTGCTGGAACTGGAGGAAAGCGAGCGCCAGATCGATCTGCTGGTCAATTGCGCCGGGATCGGTACCTGTGGCCCGTTCCTGGGCCAGGACTGGATGACCGAGCAGGACCTGATCGAAGTCAACATTCTCGCCCTGACACGCCTCTGTCACGCCGTTGGCAATAGCATGGCACTGCACGGCGGCGGGCAGATCCTGAACGTTGCCTCGATTGCAGCTTTCCGGCCGGGCCCCTGGATGAGCACCTATCACGCCAGCAAGGCCTATGTGCTGCACTTCTCCGAAGCCCTGCGAGTCGAGCTGAAAAAATGCGCGATCAAGGTCTCGGTCCTTTGCCCAGGTCCGACCCGGACCGGTTTCTTCGCCAAGGCCCATCTCGACGAACAGAAACTCAAGGACAGTAACCTGCTGATGAGCCCGGAAGAAGTGGCGTTGTATGCCGTGCGGGCGCTCGACAGAAACCGAGCGATCATCATCCCCGGACGCCGCAATCGCTGGCTCGCCATGCTGCCGCGGCTAGGCTCGCGCTGGATGGTGCGGAGCATCGCCGGGCTGATCAACAAGGCGTACTGCCCACGCTGAATGAAATTTGAATGGAAACCCGGGCTCAGCCACCGAACCTTCAGTACACTCGACTTCCACAACCAAAGGGAGAAATAGCTGTGGATACTTTGTTTACCAAGATCATCAACCGGGAAATCCCGGCGAAGATCATCTACGAGGATGACCAGGTCCTGGCATTCCACGATATCGCCCCACAGGCGCCAGTGCATTTCCTGGTCATTCCGAAAAAACCGATTCGCACCCTCAATGACCTGACCGAGGAAGACAAAGGGCTGGCCGGACATATCCTGTTCACAGCCCAGCGCCTCGCCAAGGAGCAAGGCTGCGAGGACGGTTTCCGGGTGGTGATGAACTGCAATGAACTCGGTGGACAGACCGTCTATCACATTCATATGCACGTACTCGGGCAGCGCCAGATGAACTGGCCACCGGGTTGATACCCTGACCCAACGCAAATCCTGAGCGGCCGATTGGGTTAAACTGGCCGCCATGATTTTTCCGGAGGTAAGCATGACTACCCAACGTCACTACTCGCCGATTGACCGCCTGCTGTTGCAAGCCGATGCAGCGATGCGCACGTTGTTGCCTTTCAGTGGCCAACCGTATCGCCCATCGCCGGCCATCGTACAGCCGGACGCGCAACTGAATGACGAACAGACCCGCCATGTTGCCGGGCTGATGCGCATCAACCACACCGGCGAAGTCTGCGCCCAGGCGCTGTATCAGGGCCAGGCGCTGACAGCGAAGTTGCCGAAGGTTCGTGAGGCGATGGAGCATGCCGCCGAGGAAGAAGTCGACCATCTGGTCTGGTGCGAACAGCGCATCCGCCAGCTGGGCAGCCATACCAGCGTGCTGAATCCGCTGTTCTACGGGATGTCATTCGGAATCGGCGCAGTGGCCGGGCTGATCAGCGATAAGGTCAGCCTCGGTTTCGTTGCGGCGACCGAGCATCAGGTGTGCAAACACCTGAATGAACACCTGGAGCAATTGCCGGTGGAAGATGAAAAGTCGCGGGCGATCCTGGAACAGATGCGCGAAGATGAAGAGCACCATGCGGAAAGTGCACTGGAGGCAGGTGGTTTCCGCTTTCCGGCACCGGTGAAATTCGGCATGAGCCTGCTGGCAAAGGTCATGACCAAGAGCACTTATCGGATCTGACAGAAACCTCTCCGTGCCTTGAGGAAACAGAAAAGGCGACTTCCGTCGCCTTTTTTGCACCCGAAATTTCAGCGCGGCATGTTGCGTGCGTAGAAGATTTCCAACATCTCATGCTTCACACGCTCTTCCACCTGGTCACGCTGTTCTGCGGACAGGTTGCTGGTGGCGTCGCCGAACAGATAGTTATCCAGTTCGAAATCCTTGAGCAGCATCTTGGTGTGGAACAGGTTTTCCTGATACACGTTCACATCGGTCATCTGATACGCGTCACGGGTGTCTTCGGACAGGTAGTTCTGAATCGAATTGATCTCATGATCGATGAAGTGCTTGTGGCCTTCCACGTCGCGGGTAAAACCACGCACGCGGTAATCCACGGTCACGATGTCCGAGTCGAACTGGTGGATCAGGAAGTTGAGGGCCTTGAGCGGTGAAATGACGCCACAGGTCGAAACATCGATGTCCACACGGAACGTCGCAATACCGTCTACCGGATGTATTTCCGGGTAGGTGTGCACCGTGATATGGCTCTTGTCGAGGTGGGCCAGGATGATTTCGGGCAACGGGCCCGGAGACTCTTCGATCTGGCTGTCGGTCGGTGTCACCGGCTCTTCCGAGATCAGAATGGTCACGCTGGCGCCTTGGGGTTCATAGTCCTGACTGGCTATGTTCAGGATGTTGGCACCAATGATATCGACAACTTCCGTGAGGATCTGCGTGAGGCGCTTGGCGTTGTACTCTTTATTGATGTACTCGACGTAGGCCTGCTGGTCTTGCGGGGTTTCCGCATAGCAGATGTCATAGATGTTGAAGCTCAAGGTCTTTGTCAGGTTGTTGAAACCATGGAGCTTGAGTTTGCTTTTCACCGTTTGAAAACTCTCTGTGTATTGCGGCCCGGCCGCGTGATCAAGCATGCCCGTCAGATGCGAACGACGCATCTGCGTAGGACGGTTAACACCTCTTCGCGATGGCGATTTTGGTTGTCTGTCCAGACAAGCGACCGATCAGGAGATCGGCCACTGCCCTGAAAAAAGTGGCGCATTATGCAGACGTCGGCTTCTGATCGCCAGAGCTTGCACCGCTTTTATGATGGTTGGATGTCGATTCAACCCAATTCGATGATTTCATAATCGTGGGTGATTTCAACGCCGGCTGCACCGAGCATGATCGAAGCCGAGCAATATTTCTCGGCGGACAGCTCGATGGCACGCTTGACCTGGGCTTCCTTCAGGGCCCGGCCCTTCACCACGAAGTGCATGTGGATCTTGGTGAATACCTTCGGGTCTTCGGTGGCGCGCTCCGCTTCCAGGAAGGCCTCACAACTTTCGACAGCCTGGCGCGACTTCTTGAGAATGCTGACGACGTCGAAGTTACTGCAGCCTCCTACACCCAGCAGGAGCATTTCCATTGGTCGGACACCCAGGTTCCGACCCCCGGCTTCCGGCGGGCCGTCCATGACGACCACATGACCGCTGCCCGACTCACCGAGGAACATGGCTTCGCCAGCCCATTGGATGCGTGCCTTCATCGCCAAGACTCCACTGTCTAAAAAAGGGTCGCCAGCTTAGCACAGCCCCCCGGTATGACAGCCCTTGCCGTAAGTCGCCTGGGACATCTCCACCCAGGTAAATTCTCGAATCAATTGAGAGTGCCTCTGTTAAGCTGGCGCCCAACCGCTGGCGTATCGCCAGCTCGTAGCGATCTGCCACTCGCTCCCATAAAAAAACCAGACCAACACACCGCGCAGTATTTCGGGACACAACCATGGTTGCCATTACTCCCACATTCAAGATCAAGAATCTCGACAAGCTCTTGATGCATTGTCAGCGTCGCCGCTATCCAGCCAAGCACAACATCATTTGCGCGGGCGACCGTTCCGACACGCTGTTTTTCATCATCAAGGGGTCGGTCACGATTCTGATCGAGGATGACGATGGCCGGGAAATGATCATCGCTTATCTCAACTCCGGAGACTTCTTCGGAGAGTTGGGGTTGTTCGAACAGGCGGGTAAGGAGCAGGAACGCAGCGCCTGGGTGCGGAGCAAGATCGAATGTGAAGTCGCGGAAATCAGCTATGGCAAATTCAGGGAGTTGTCCCTGCAAGATCCCGATATTCTTTACGTACTTAGCGGACAAATCGCCCAGCGTCTGCGTAATACCACCCGCAAGGTAGGCGACCTCGCCTTCTTCGACGTGACCGGTCGCGTCGCCCGTTGCCTGCTTGAACTGTGCAAGCAGCCCGATGCCATGACGCACCCCGACGGCATGCAGATCAAGGTCACCCGGCAGGAAATCGGTCGGATCGTCGGTTGTTCAAGGGAGATGGTCGGTCGTGTTCTCAAGGATCTGGAGGAACGCAACCTGGTCAATGTCAAGGGCAAGACCATGGTGGTGTTCGGAACACGCTAGACCAGCGCGCGGAGTAAGTCCCGATAAAGCCCCTCGAGTCGCTCCAGCGCGTGGGGGGCGGGGAATTTCTCATGCAGGGCGATGTGGCTCCCGGCACGCACGCGTTGTTCCAGACCGCAGGCTTCATTGAAGCGGTTGACCGCAGCGACCATCGATTCGCGTTCGTCTTCCAGCAACAGCGCCCCGTGCACCAGACCTACCGGGCGTTGCCCACCCTTGCTCTGGCGCCAACGCTGAGCGGTGCCGACCATTTTCCGGCCGTCGAGATTGACGTTGAATCGCCCGTCGCAAAACGCTCCGTCCACCTCGCCCAACGAAGCCACACCGCCCAGTTCATCCAGCAACTGGCAGATGGGGTCGCACAATCGGCGATACGCGGTTTCGATCCGGCCGTGGTCGCCTTCGCTGCGGGGCGGTGCGTAGACCAGTGCGATATTGACGGTCGCGGCCGATTGCGGCACTGGCTCGCCACCGGTTTCGCGCAGCAGTACAGGCCAGCCGTTGGCAGCCGAAACTTCGCAGGCGAGTTCGAACCCCGGCAGGCGACTCAAACGGCGCGGCATCACCAACGCACGGTCATTGGGTCGCCAGAACAGCAGGCCAGATTCGGCATCGCCCGCGCAGATGCTGGCCAACAGTTCCTGTTCGGCTTGCAGGCCAGCTTCGACGCAAAGAGAGATCACCGACGGCATCGGATCAATCCAGCGCCGAACCCGTCACCGGAGTACCCCGCTCGGGGAAGAACAGCCGCTGCAACTCAGTCCCCGGACTTTCAGCCCGCATGAACGCCTCGCCCACCAGGAACGAGTACACGTCGCTGACTTCCATCAGTTCGACATCGGCCCGATTGAGAATGCCACTCTCGGTGATGACCAAGCGATCACGGGGGATACGCGGCAACAGGTCCAAGGTGGTTTCCAGGCTGACTTCAAAGGTATGCAGGTTGCGGTTGTTTACGCCGACCAGCCTGGTATCGAGGGTTTTCAGGGCTCGCTCCAGCTCGTCTCCATCATGCACTTCAACCAGCACATCCAGCCCTACATCCTTGGCGACGGAGGCCAGTTCGGCCATTTTCACGTCGTCCAGCGCGGAGACGATCAACAGCACACAGTCGGCACCCAGGGCTCGGGCTTCTACGATCTGATAGGGATCGACCATGAAATCCTTGCGGATCACCGGCAGCTTGCACGCCGCACGTGCCTGCTTCAGGTAGTCGTCGTGACCTTGGAAAAAATCGATATCGGTCAGCACCGAAAGGCAAGTCGCACCGCCCTTCTCGTAGCTGCGAGCGATGTCGGCCGGCACGAAGTGCTCCCGGATTACACCCTTGCTCGGAGAAGCCTTCTTGATTTCGGCAATCACGGCAGGATGCTTTTTCTTCGCCTGATTGATCAGTGCGCTGGCAAAGCCACGGGGAGCATCCGCCGTTCGCGCCAGGGTTTCCAACTCGGCCAGACCGATCCTAGCCCTGCGCTCGGCCACTTCCTCAGCCTTGCGAGTCAGAATTTTCTCCAAAACCGTTGGCACGCTCATCCTTCGTTCTCCACTTTGAATACGGCTGTAAAGGCGCCCAGCTCTTCCAGCTTCTCCCGAGCCAGGCCGGTATGCAATGCATCATGGGCCAGTTCCACGCCTTGTTTGAGGCTGCTGGCCTGGTCGGCGGCGTACAACGCAGCACCGGCGTTGAGCACAATCATTTCTGCGGCCTTCTGGCCATTCTCGGTCTTGCGACGCCCCAAGGCATCACGGATCAGCTCCAGCGACTGGGCCGGTCCATCCACCGCCAGGCCGTGCAGACTCTGGCTCTTCATACCCAGGTCTTCAGGTTCGACCCAGTATTCGCTGATCTGGTCATTTTTTAGTTCAGCCACGAAAGTCGGCGCTGCCAGGCTGAACTCGTCCAGGCCGTCTTTCGAATGAACCACCAGGACATGCTTGCTACCCAAGCGTTGCAGGACCTCCGCCAACGGCCGGCACAACGCCTGGCTGAACACGCCGACCACCTGATGTTTCACGCCGGCCGGATTCGTAAGCGGGCCGAGCATGTTGAACAGGGTACGCAGACCCAGGTCACGACGCGGTGCGGCGGCATGTTTCATGGCTTGGTGATGGGTCTGGGCAAACATGAAGCCGATGCCCACGTTATCGATGCAACGCGCCACCTGGACCGGCGTCAGGTTCAGGTAGATGCCGGCCGCTTCCAGCAAGTCGGCACTGCCGCTCTTGCCCGAGACCGCCCGGTTGCCGTGCTTGGCGACGGTGCAACCGGCAGCCGCGACGACGAAGGCCGAGGCTGTGGACACGTTGAAGATATTGGCGCCATCACCGCCAGTACCCACCACATCCACCACGCCGTCCAGAGTCTTGAGTTCGACCTTGTCCGCCAACTCGCGCATCACCGAGACCGCACCAACGATTTCGTCGATGCTTTCACTCTTCATGCGCATGGCCATCATGAATGCGCCAATCTGCGCATCCGTGCACTGTCCGGTCATGATTTCGCGCATCACGTCGCGCATCTCGTCGGTGCTCAGGTCGAGATGACCAACGATACGACCCAGGGCTGTCTTGATATCCATGGAAAGTCCTTAGCGCGTGCCGCCGGTTTGTTTGAGGAAGTTGGCGAACAGTTCGTGGCCCTGTTCGGTAAGAATGGACTCGGGGTGGAACTGCACACCCTCGATGTTCAACGTCTTGTGGCGCAACCCCATGATTTCGTCCACCGAACCGTCTTCCAACTGGGTCCAGGCGGTCAGTTCCAGGCAGTCCGGCAGAGTTTCGCGCTTGACGATCAGGGAGTGATAGCGGGTGACGGTGAGCGGACGGTTCAGGCCTTCGAACACACCCTTGTCTTCATGAAATACCGGACTGGTCTTGCCGTGCATGACCTGCCGGGCCCGCACCACATCGCCGCCGAAGGCCTGGCCGATCGATTGATGACCCAGGCAGACGCCCAGGATGGGCAATTTGCCGGCGAAATACTTGATGGCTTCGATGGAGACGCCCGCTTCGGTCGGCGTGCACGGGCCTGGCGAAACCACAATGCGCTCAGGCTTGAGGGCTTCAATCTCGGCAATGGTCAATTCGTCGTTGCGCACGACCTTCACCTCGGAGCCCAGCTCGCCGAGGTACTGCACAACGTTGTAGGTAAAGGAGTCGTAGTTATCGATCATCAGCAACATGGCGTAAGCAACCTATTGAATTCACTGACTTTAAATACAGCCTTCGAGAAGAACCCGCACGGTACTGCGCTTGGCCGGGCAAATCGTGCGCCAGCGAAACGGCTTTCAAGCGGGTAAAGAAGGCAAATCGGTACAGGTCCGGCAAGGCCGGCAGAGAACGGTCAGGCGCGCCAACGCCAACGGGCGTGAGCCTTGATCATTTGATCCAGAAGTTTGCTGACAATCGACACGGGGGAAGTCTCGTTCATACGTTCCGGCACAGTAGCTTAGCTGGGCGGAGCGCGCAATATGAGCGACCCGAAGGGCTTACAAACAATCGCAACGTTCCGGATGGATGGCCGAACGCAAACAGTCTGGCGCTGTCGTTACTCCAACAATGACAAGACAAAACGGACTTTGCCCATGATCAGACAAACATTGCTCATACCCGTCACCGCTTGCCTGCTGACGCTGGCCGGCACCCACGTAAACGCAGCCCCCTATTCCAGCTTCATCGTCTTCGGCGACAGCCTCAACGACGCCGGTCAGCTCACCGACCCCGACGGGCCGGCCGGGGCCACCCGACGCTTTACCAACCGCACCGGCCCGGTTTACCTGGATGGCAGCGGCGAGGTCTATTCCGCCAACGCCACTCAACTGCTCGGTGGACGGTTGGGCTACTCCGCGGATGAAACCGCCGCCTCCACCTCGGCGGCCCGTGCCGGTGCCGGCCTGGCGGACGGCAACAACTGGGCCGTGGGTGGCTACCGCACCGATCAGATTCTCGATTCGATCACCAGCGTTTCCGATACCGGCGAACGTAGCCGAGCCGGTTACCTGGCCAACGGGCTGCGCGCCGACCCGAATGCGTTGTATTACATTTCCGGTGGCGGCAACGATTTTCTCCAGGGCCGGGTGTTGACCCCCCGCCAGGCGCAGGACGCCGCGAACCGCCTGGCCGACAGTGTTCAGACGCTGCAAACGGCGGGCGCCCGATATGTCATGGTCTGGCTGCTGCCCGACCTCGGCCTGACACCAGCCTTGAATGGCACCCCCTTGCAGAATGCCGTCTCGCAACTCAGCAACCAGTTCAACCAGCAGTTGATTACCCGACTGCAAGGTATCGACGCCGAAGTCATTCCACTGAATGTTCCACTGCTACTGCAGGAAAGCTTCGCCGATCCCGCGCGATTCGGCTTTGCCAGTGGTACGAACCTCGTCGCGACCTGCTTCAGCGGCAATGGCTGCGCCGAAAACACCACCTATGGCATCCACAGCGCCACACCCGATCCGAGCAAACTGGTCTACAACGACTCGGTCCACCCCACCGAAGCCGGACAGAAGCTGATCGCCGACTATGCCTACTCCCTGCTCTCAGCGCCGTGGGAACTGACATTGCTGCCCGAAATGGCCCATTCGACGCTTCGAGCCCACCAGGATGAACTGCGCAACCAATGGCAATCCGACTGGGACAGCTGGCAGTCGGTCGGCCAGTGGCGAGCGATCGTCGCGGGCGGCGGCCAGCATCTGGACATGGACAGCCAGAGCAACAGCGCCAGCGGCAACGGCAGTGGCCAGAGCCTGAATATCGGAGGCAGTTATCGCCTCAGCGAAGCCTGGCGCGTGGGGGTGGCCACCGGTTTCTATCGCCAGGACATGGAAGCAGGGCATAACGATTCGGACTACAGGCTAAACAGCTACCTGGCGACCGCATTCGCCCAATTCCAGCAAAATCGCTGGTGGGCTGACGCAGCGCTGACCGGCGGCAAGCTCGACTACGACAACCTGGAACGCAAGTTCGACCTGGGCGCCAGCGAGGCCCAGGAAAAAGGCGATGCCGACGGCCGTCTCTGGGCGTTCAGCAGTCGTCTGGGCTATGACATTGCCCGGCCCGGCAGTGAATGGCACCTGTCACCGTTCATCAGCGCCGATTATGCGAAGGTGGAAGTCGACGGCTATTCCGAGAAGAGCGGCCGCTCCACGGCCCTGACGTTCGATGACCAGACCCGCGACTCGAAACGCCTGGGCATTGGCTTACAGGGCAAATACAACTTCACTCGCCAGACCCAGGTGTTTGGTGAATATGCCCACGAACGTGAGTATGAAGATGACACGCAGAAGGTGAACATTGCCCTCAACAGCCTGCCGGCCAACGACTTCACGCTTGAAGGCTACACGCCACAGAGCCACCTGAATCGCCTGAGCCTGGGGATCAGCCACAAGTTGACCAACGACCTGGCGCTGCGGGGCGGCTATACATTACGCAAAGATGATGATTTCACCCAGCAAGGAGTGAATGTAGGGGTCAGCTTGGACTTTTGATCGAGGAACCTGTGGGAGCGAGCCTGCTCGCGATGGCGGCACATCAGACACATTGTCTTGGAATGTGCCGCCGTCAATCGCGAGCAGGCTCGCTCCCACAGTGATTGTGGCTCACAGATGCAGGTGAACTCAGTCGTTCGAGGTTTGCTCGGCCAGTGCTACGGCACGGAACATCGCCCGGCGCTTGTTCAGGGTTTCCTCCCATTCCAGCACCGGTACCGAATCGGCAACGATGCCGCCACCGGCCTGCACATGGAGTTCGCCGTTCTTGATCACCGCAGTGCGGATGGCAATGGCGGTGTCCATGTTGCCGTTCCAGGCGAAATAACCCACGGCACCACCGTATACACCACGCTTGACCGGTTCCAGTTCGTCGATGATTTCCATCGCGCGGATTTTCGGCGCGCCGGACAAGGTCCCCGCCGGCAGGATCGCCCGCAAGGCGTCCATCGCCGTCAGCCCGGCCTTCAACTGGCCGGTGACGTTCGACACGATGTGCATCACGTTGGAGTAACGTTCGATGACCATCTTCTCGGTGAGCTTCACCGAGCCGACCTCCGAAACCCGCCCGGTGTCGTTGCGGCCCAGGTCGATCAGCATCAGGTGCTCGGCGATTTCCTTGGCATCCGACAACAGGTCCTCTTCCAGCGCCCGATCCGCCTCCTCCGTGGCGCCACGAGGGCGGGTACCGGCAATCGGTCGCACGGTGATCAGGTTGTCCTCGACCCGCACCAGCACTTCCGGCGAACTGCCCACGACGTGGAAATCACCAAAATTGAAGAAATACATGTAAGGCGTCGGGTTGAAGCAGCGCAATGCCCGGTACAAATCGATGGGCGCGGCCTTGAAGTCGATGGACATCCGTTGCGACGGCACCACCTGCATGCAGTCGCCCGCCAGGATGTACTCCTTGATGGTATCGACGGCCCTTTCGTAATCGGCCTGGGTAAAGCTGGAACGGAACACCGGATCAGCGGCCGCCTGCTTGCTGAAATCCAGCCCCGGCCGCGGGGTAATCGGCTGACGGAGTTTTTCCAACAGCGCCTGCAGGCTTTTCTGACCTTGTTCGTAGGCATCGTCCTGGGAAGGATCCGCCAGGACAATCGCGTGCATCTTGCCGGCGAGGTTGTCGAAGACTACCACCGCATCGGAAACCATCAGCAGGATGTCCGGCACGCCCAAGGGGTCCGGGTTCGGGCAGGTGCCCAGGCGTTTTTCCACATAGCGCACGCAGTCGTAGCCGAAATACCCCACCAGGCCACCGTTGAAACGCGGCAGGCCGGGGATGGTCGGCACGTTGTAGCGGGCCTTGAAGGTTTCGACGAAGGCCAGTGGGTCTTCGACTTCGTGGCTTTCGATCTCGACGCCGTCGTGGGTCACGCTGATGCGATGGTCATGGACCCGCAGCACCGTGCGGCATGGCAGGCCGATGATGGAATAACGGCCCCATTTCTCACCACCCTGCACCGACTCGAGCAAGTAGGAGTTGGGCTGGTCGGCCAGCTTGAGGTAGATCGACAGAGGGGTGTCGAAGTCGGCCAGGGTTTCGCAGGCGAGCGGGATACGGTTGTAGCCGGCAGTGGCCAGGCGCAGGAATTCTTCGCGGATCATGGGGTGCCTCGTGGCAAGAGGAGCTGACAGTCAGGTATGCAAACGCGCCGGATAACCGGCCAGGATCAAGTCAGGCGCGCCAACGCCAGCGGGCCAGGGCCTTCATGACTTTCATCCAGAGTTTGCGAGTGACCACCACGATGGCGTTTCCAGAAGAGGATTGAACAGCGTCGGGCAACGTTATCTCAGCGGCCGGGTCCAGGCAACCGGGAATTAACAGGCGCAGGTCGTCGATCACCAGCGAGGGAAACTCTTCTGCGATCGGCCGGCCGTGGTTGTAGCCATAACTCAACGCCACGCACTTGACCCCCGCCGCTTTCGCCGCCAGCACATCGCTGCGCGAGTCGCCGACGAATAACGATTGGGAGGCCGGGATGTTGGCCATTTTCATGACGAAGAACAGCGCCGCCGGGTCGGGCTTCTTCTGCGGCAAGGTATCGCCGCCGATGATCCAGCGGAAGTAGCGGCCGATTTTCATCTGGTCCAGCAATGGTGCGACAAAGCGTTCCGGCTTGTTGGTGATCAGCGCCATCTCCACGCCTTGCTTGTGCAGCCACTTGAGAGTCGAGCGCACGCCGGGGTAGACCACCGTCAGCGGGTGATTGCCTTCATAGGCTTCATTGAACAACTCCAACGCTCGCTCAGCCTCGGCATCATCGACCCCCTGGGCATCGATATGGTTGGCCAGGGCCCGGCGCACCAGCATGGGCGCACCGTTGCCGACCCAGTGGCGCACCGCCTCGAGGCCGGCCGGCGGGCGCCCGAGCTTGAGCAGCATGTCGTCCACCGCTGCCGCGAGGTCCGGGACCGAATCGACCAGGGTGCCATCGAGGTCGAACATCACCAGACGCGGCAGGCAGCCGGGGAACAGCTGCTCGAAACCGCTCATGGGCGGGCCAGGGCCAGTTCGGCGCGCATTTTTTCGATGACTTCCTTGTAGTCCGGCGCGTTGAAGATCGCCGAGCCTGCCACAAAGGTGTCGGCGCCGGCCGCGGCGATCTCACGGATGTTGCCCACGTTCACGCCGCCGTCGATTTCCAGGCGAATATCACGTCCCGAAGCATCGATCAGCGCGCGGGCCTCGCGCAGTTTGTCGAGGGTCGCCGGGATGAACTTCTGGCCGCCGAAACCAGGGTTGACGCTCATCAGCAGGATCATGTCGACCTTGTCCATCACGTACTTGAGTACGTCCAGCGGTGTCGCCGGGTTGAACACCAGGCCAGCCTTGCAACCGCCCTCACGGATCAACTGCAGGGAGCGATCGACGTGCAGCGTGGCTTCGGGGTGGAACGTGATGTAGGTGGCACCGGCTTCGATGAAGTCGCCGACGATACGGTCCACCGGGCTGACCATCAGGTGCGCGTCGATCGGCGCGGTGATGCCGTACTTGCGCAGTGCCGAGCAAACCATCGGGCCGATGGTCAGGTTGGGGACGTAGTGGTTGTCCATGACATCGAAATGCACGATGTCGGCCCCGGCGGCCAGGACGTTGTCCACTTCTTCGCCCAGGCGGGCGAAGTCGGCGGAGAGAATCGACGGAGCAATGGCGAAGGGCTGCATGACGCACCTGTTTTGAGCGAAATCGCGATGGCGCGCATTGTATACCTCAAGGTTTGGCGCGCCCACCGTGGCCGACGATCAATACGCTGCGCGGTAGATCTTCTCGATATCAGCGACGCTCAGCTTGCGTGGATTGTTACGCATCAACCGCTCGATCCCCGCCGCCTCCACGGCCATGGCCGGAATCACGCCCTCGGTGACACCCAGGCCGCTCAGGCCCTTGGGGATCTCTACGGCGCTACACAGCGCGGCCATGGCCTCCACCGCCTCATCGGCGGCTTCAAGGTCACTCAGGTGGCCGGTCTTGATGCCCATCGCTTCGGCAATGTCCCGCATGCGCTCCACACAGGCCAGTTTGTTCCATTGCATGACATAAGGCAGCAGCAAGGCATTGGCAACGCCATGGGACACGTGGAAGCGCCCGCCCAGTGGATAAGCCAGCGCATGCACCGCCCCGACCCCGGCATTGCCGAACGCCATGCCGGCCATCAGGCTGGCGGTTGCCATATCCTCGCGGGCCTGCAGGTGGCCGGGGTTGGCATATGCTTTCGGCAATGCGCGGCTGATCAGTTTGATCGCACCGATGGCCAGGGCATCGGTGATCGGCGACGCATTGAGCGACAGGTAGGACTCGACGGCATGAGCCAGGGCATCGACACCACTGGCGGCAGTGACGCCGGGAGGACAGGTCAGGGTCATCTGCGGGCTGACCAGCGCCACGTCCGGCAGCAGATAGTCGCTGACAATGCCCTTTTTCAGCTGCGCAGCCTTGTCGGACAGGATCGCCACGTTAGTGACCTCCGAGCCGGTCCCCGCCGTGGTGGGAATGGCAATCATCGGCGGGCCCTTGCGGGGGACCTGGTCGACTCCGAACATGTCCTGCAGCTCGCCGTGATAACCGGCGTAGACGCCCACGCACTTGGCGATGTCGATGGCACTGCCGCCACCCAGGCCGATCAGGCCGTCATGGCCACCGTCGCGGTAGGCCTGCATGCAATCTTCGACGATGGCGATTTCCGGGTCCGGCATGACTCGGTCGAAAATCTCGTAGTCCCGTCCGCCCAGGTGTTGCAGGGCCAGATCCACGGTGCCGGACCGGACCAGCGCGGCATCGGTGACGATCAGCGGGTTATCCACATCCAGACGGGTCAGCTCGGCCGCCAGTTGTTCGATGGCAGCAGCACCGGTGATCAGTTTGTGGGCGATCTTGAATGAGGAAAGACTCATGTGCACGGCCTCTTGTTCGAATATGGGCTGGCACAAGGATAGCTCGGTATTGCGCGTTGTTCTGCCATTCAGCGCCTGAATGCATCACAAACCCAATGTGGGAGCGAGCCTGCTCGCGATAGCGGCGTGTCAGCCAGCACTGATACAGCTGATCCGACGCCATCGCGAGCAGGCTCGCTCCCACAGAGTACTCAGGCTTGGGTGGTACGCAGTTTCTCGCTACGCCCACGCAACCATTCCAGGGTCAGCAACAGGATCACCGAGAAGGCGATCAACAATGTCGCCGCCGCCGCAATGGTAGGGCTGAGGTTTTCGCGGATGCCGCTGAACATCTGCCGTGGCAGGGTCGCCTGCTCGGGGCCGGCGAGGAACAGGGTCACCACCACTTCATCGAACGAGGTCGCGAAGGCGAACAACGCCCCGGAGATCACACCCGGAGCGATCAACGGCAGGGTCACCCGACGAAACGCCGTCAATGGCGAAGCGCCCAGGCTGGCGGCGGCTCGCACCAGGTTATGGTTGAACCCCTGCAAGGTCGCCGAGACGGTGATGATGACGAACGGTACGCCCAGCACCGCGTGGACCACGATCAGTGAGATGAAACTGTTGCCCATTCCCAGCGGCGCGAAGAACAGGTAGCTGGCCACGCCGATGATCACCACCGGGACCACCATGGGTGAAATCACCAGGGCCATGACCAGCGCCTTGCCCGGGAAATCGCCACGGGTCAGGCCAATGGCCGCCAGCGTACCGAAGACCATCGCCAACAACGTAGCGGCAGGGGCCACGATGATGCTGTTCTTCAGCGCCCGCATCCACTCGGCCGAGGCGAAGAAATCCTGGTACCAGTGCAGCGAAAAGCCTTGCAGCGGATACACCAGGAAACTGCCGGAGTTGAACGAAAGCGGGACGATCACCAGCACCGGCAGGATCAGGAACAACAGGATCAGCCCGCAGAGCGTGCGCAAGCAGTAGAACCACACCCGTTCGACGGGAGACATGTAAGGACTCAGCATTTCGATCTCCCCTTAGCTCAGGCGCAGGCGACTGGCGCCCACCAGCCAGCTGTAAATCAGATAAAGCACGATGGTCGCCAGCAAAAGCAGCCCACCGAGCGCCGTGGCCATGCCCCAGTTGATGCTGGTGTTGGTGTAGAACGCGACGAAGTAGCTGACCATCTGGTCGTTCGGGCTGCCCAACAGTGCCGGGGTGATGTAGTAGCCGATGGCGAGGATGAACACCAACAGGCAACCGGCGCCGACACCGGCATAGGTTTGCGGGAAGTACACCCGCCAGAAACTGGCAAAGGGATGACAGCCCAGGGAAATCGCCGCCCGCATGTAGGTGGGCGAGATGCCCTTCATCACGCTGTAGATCGGCAGGATCATGAACGGCAGCAGGATGTGGACCATCGAGATGTAGACACCGGTACGGTTGAACACCAACTCCAGGGGCTTGTCGATGACCCCCATGGCCAGCAGGGCACTGTTGATCAATCCACCGGACTGCAACAGTACGATCCATGCCGCCACCCGCACCAGGATCGAGGTCCAGAACGGTAGCAACACCAGGATCATTAGCAGGTTGCTCTGACGCGACGGCAGGTTCGCCAACAGGTAGGCCAGTGGATAAGCCAGCACCAGGCAGATCGCAGTGATGATCAGGCCCATCCAGAACGTGCGGGCAAAAATATCGAGGTAAATCGCCTGGTCAGGCGTGGCCGGGGCCAGTTCGCCGAGGTCGTCGATGCGATGATCGACGGACGCCAGCAGGTAATAGGGGGTGACATTGCTGGTGTTGCGGCGGATGACCTGCCAATACGCAGGATCGCCCCAACGCTCATCGAGGTTTTCCAGTGCTTCTTTATAAGAAGGCGGCTCGCTGGCAAACGGCAGCGCGCGAGCGGTCTTGGTCAGCAGGCTGCGATAGCCGGCCGATTCCATGTTCAGGCGCTTGGACAAGTCGCCCAGGGTCTGATTCTTGCGAGCTTCGGCCAGGTCTTCACTGGCGGCCTTGTACACCGGCTCCCCAGGTAATCCGCGCCCATCCCACGCTGCAATCGCAGCCACGGTACGCGGCATGGTGCCGACCACTTCCGGGTTGCTGACGCTTTTGAACAGCAGCGCCACGATCGGCACCAGGAACACCAGCAACAGAAACAGCACCAGCGGCGCGATCAAGGCCTGGGCCTTCCAGCGGTTGACCCGCTCGGCGCGCTTGAGCCGCTGCTTCAAGGTGGGGCTGGTGCCCGCGTTCAGTGGAACGGCGATGGCCATGGCGAACTCCGCAAATCTTTTTTTATCGTTACAGGGACGGTGTGCCGCCCCTGTTCTGTTGAAACACCCAACCTGTCGAGACCGATGTCCTGTGGGAGCGAGCCCGCTCGCGATGGCTGCGACACATTCAATATTGATGTGCCTGACAGACCGCTATCGCGAGCAGGCTCGCTCCCACAAGGACCTCATCCAGCCTTCAGGGTTGGGTTACTTCGCAGCCCAGGAGTTGAAGCGCTGCTCCAGTTGCTCACCGTTGTCAGCCCAGAAGCTGACATCGATCTGCACCTGGTTGGCGATGTTTTCCGGGGTGGTCGGCATGTCTTTCAAGACATCCTTGGCCAGCAACGGTACTGCCTGGGTGTTGGCCGGGCCGTAGGCGATGTTTTCCGAGTAGGTCTTCTGTTGCTGTGGCGCCACCGAGTAGGCGATGAATTTCTTCGCCGCTTCGGCACGGGTCTTGTCCAGGCCACGTGGGATGGCCCAGGCGTCGAAGTCGTAGATGCCGCCGTTCCACACCACTTTCAGATTGCTTTCTTTCTGTACCGCGGCGATCCGGCCGTTGTAGGCCGAGCTCATGACCACATCACCGGAAGCCAGGTACTGCGGCGGCTGTGCGCCGGCTTCCCACCACTGAATGTTCGGCTTGAGTTCGTCGAGCTTCTTGAACGCGCGATCCTGACCATCCTTGCCGGCCAGTACTTTGTAGACGTCTTTTGGCGCGACACCGTCGGCCATCAAGGCGAATTCCAAGGTGTACTTGGCGCCCTTGCGCAGGCCACGTTTACCCGGGAACTGCTTGGTGTCCCAGAAATCCGCCCAGCTGGTTGGCGCGGTTTTCAGTTTGTCGGCGTTGTAGGCCAGGACGGTCGACCATACGAAGAAACCTACGCCGCAAGGCTGGATGGCACCCTTGACGTAGTCTTCGGTCTTGCCGAACAGCGCTGGGTCGAGCTGTTCGAACATGTCTTCGTCACAGCCACGGGACAACTCAGGGGACTCGACTTCAACCAGGTCCCACGAGACGCTCTTGGTGTCGACCATGGCCTTGACCTTGGCCATTTCGCCGTTGTATTCGCCTGCCACGATCTTGCCGTTGCCGGCCGCTTCCCACGGTGCGTAAAAGGCTTTGACCTGAGCCGCCTTGTTCGCCCCGCCGAAAGACACCACGGTCAGGTCCGGGCCCGCCGCCATCGCGCTTGCCGCACCCATCATGCCCAGGGTCAGGGCGGTGAACTTCAGGGATCTCAACATTTATTGTTCTCTCCACGTGCAGGGTTGGTGTGTTGATTACAGCAGGGGGGCGATCAATTCGCCTCTAGAAGTGGGTCGAGCGCGCGCACGTGCTCAACCTGCCAGCCAAGCGGAACCACGTCGCCGACGGCCAGCTCGGGGTCGAGCTCGGCAATCGGCTGTTTCACGAAGAAGTCGTTCTTGCCGCAGACCTCCAGGCGAACCCGGACGTGGTCGCCCAGATAGATGAATTCCGCCACCCTCCCTGAGAAGCGGTTGACACATTGTTCGCTTGCGCCGTTGAGGCTCACCCGCTCCGGACGAATCGACAGGGTCACCGGCTCGCCGGGCTTGCCGACGTTCACCGCCAGCGCCTCGACCTTCTCGCCACGGCCCAGCTCCACCAGGCAGCGATCACCGGCTTGGCTGTGCAGGCGACCGCTGAGACGGTTGTTTTCGCCGATGAAGTTGGCGACGAAGGTGTTTTTGGGCTCTTCGTAGAGCGTGCGCGGCGGGGCGATCTGCTGGATCTCGCCCTGGTGGAACACCGCCACACGATCGGACATGGTCAAGGCTTCGCCCTGGTCGTGGGTCACATAGACCACGGTCACGCCGAGACGCTGGTGCAGGTGTTTGATTTCCATCTGCATGTGTTCACGCAGCTGCTTGTCCAGTGCACCAAGGGGTTCGTCCATCAGCACCAGCTGCGGCTCGAATACCAATGCCCGGGCCAAGGCGACACGCTGTTGCTGGCCGCCGGACAATTGCGCCGGGTAGCGCTGGGCGAAAGTGTCCAGCTGGACCATGCTCAGTACCCGCTTGACGCGGTCGCTGACATCGCTCTTGTTCAGGCCGCGCACGGTCAGTGGGAACGCCAGGTTCTCGGCGACCGTCATGTGGGGGAACAGAGCATAGTTCTGGAACACCATGCCGATGTCGCGCTTGTGCGGCGGCACATGGTTGATGGCACGGCCAGCCAACTGGATCTCGCCGGCGGTCGGGGTTTCAAAACCCGCGAGCATCATCAGGCTGGTGGTCTTGCCGGAGCCGGACGGCCCGAGCAAGGTCAGGAATTCGCCTTTGCGAATGTCCAGGTTGAGGTCTTTGACGATCAGGTTCTCGCCGTCGTAGCTCTTTTGCACACCACGAAAGCTGACCAGCACATCGCTGGCCCCCGCGCTTGAATCAACCTGGCTCATACCCGCACCTTTTGTATTGATGACTGCTTGTGAATCAAGCCTAGTGGAGCCTCGTGCCCACGCAAATCGGGGCGCAGGAGAGAATCGCCTCAGCCGGATGGAAGAGTCGGGGTAGGGATTGCCCTACAAGGGCGGCGGGATTGGATAAGGGCGCTGGGGGATTTGGGGATAACGCTGAAATTGCGGGCTCTGAGGCATGTCGCAAATTGATATGCCAACCCGAGTTCCCTGTGGGAGCGAGCCTGCTCGCGATGACGGCGGCACATTCAACATGGTTGCAATGCTGACCCACCGCTATCGCGAGCAAGCTCGCTCCCACAAGGGATCTGCGGTGAACTCAGAGCAGCTTATGCTCCATCGCGTACTTCACCAGTTCCGCCAGCGAAGTGATGTTGAGCTTCTGCATCAAGCGCGCCTTGTGGGTGCTGATGGTTTTACTGCTCAGGGCCAGTTGCTGGGCGATGTCGTTGACGTTGGCGCCTTGGGCAAGGCGCTCGAAGACCGAGAACTCACGCTCGGACAACAACGAATGTAGCGGGCGCGCGTCCGTCAGGCCGACTTCGAACACCATGCGGTCGGCCAGGTCCGGGTCGATGTAACGACCGCCGGCCGCGACTTTGCGAATCGCCATGAGCAGCAATGCCGGGTCGCTGTCCTTGGTTGCGTAGCCAGCCGCGCCGACCTTCAGCGCCCGGGCCGCCATCTGCGCCTCGTCATGCATCGACAACACCAGGATCGCCGGTGGATTGTTCAGCGCACGGATTCGCGGGATCGCCTCCAGGCCATTGACCCCCGGCATGGAAATATCCAGCAGCACCACTTCGCAGGGCACGTGCCGCAGGGTCTCGAGCAACTGCTCGCCGTTGCTCGCCTCTCCCGCCACCACCAGATCCTTTGCCAGGCCGATCAATTGCTTGATGCCTTCACGGACAATGGTGTGGTCTTCGGCTACCAGTACACGGATCACGTTCTTCTCCAGATTCAGAATCCAATCGCGAGCAGGCTCGCTCCCACATTAATGTCCACATAGCCCTGTGGGAGCGAGCCTGCTCGCAATTGGCCCGCCCAGGCAACCCACCCATCAGCCCTCATGCAACGGCACCCGCACCGCCAAGGTAGTCCCCTCCCCCGGTTCACTCTCCAGGGTCAACCGCCCGCCCATAATCAACACCCGCTCACGCATCCCTACCAACCCAAAAGATGTCGGCCGACCTGTATCGGCAATAAATCCTACACCGTCATCACTCACGATCAGACACAATTCATCGCCTTCGCGAACCAGCGTCAGCTCCACGGTGTGCGCCTGGGCATGCCGCATCACATTGGTCAGCGCTTCCTGGAGAATACGGAACAGGCCGATCGCCTTGGCATCGCTCAGGGGTGGCAGATTGTCGGGCACCTGCACCAGACACGGGATCTGCGTACGCGCCTCGAAGCGTCGGGCCTGCCATTCGATGGCCGAGGCGATGCCTGCATCGAGGATAGGCGGTCGCAACGCCGTCGCCACATCCCGCACCAACTGGAACAGCTGAGCGATCAGACGCTTCATGCTGTTGAGTCGCTCCTGCAGACCGGGGTCCAGTTGCGCATAGGCCAATTCGCACATGGAGGTTTCCAGCTTCAACACCGTCAACATCTGTCCCAGCTCGTCATGGACTTCCCGGGCGATACGGGCCTTTTCCTCTTCCCGCACACTCTCCAGATGCGCTGACAATTCACGCAATTGCTCCCGGGAGCTGGCCAGTTCCAGCTCGATACGCTTGCTTTCGGTGATGTCCCAGACAATGCCGTCCCAGACGTAGGCGCCATCCTCGAGACGACGGGTGATCGCCTTGATCTCGGCCCAGCGCTCCCGGCCTTCGCGGGTCAGGATGCGCCCCTGCCACGACCAGTCACTGTCGCTGTCGAGCGCCTGGTCCTGGGTGCGGTGATAATCGGCCTTGTCCTCAGGATGCACCACGCTTCGCAAGCCAGTATCGCTGCGCGCCAGCGTCGCGGGGGAATAGCCCACCAGGCTTTCGCTGCCTTCACTGATGTAGGCAAAATCGATCTGACCGGTCACCGGTGCCCGTTCCAGGCGAAAGACCAGGCCCGGCACGTTGGCGGCGATGCCTTGCAGGCGTGCTTCGCTTTCGCGCAACGCCGCCAGCGCACGACGGCGCTCCGTCACGTCGTTGAGGTAGACCACCAGGTATTCGGCATCACGGAAACGCAGGAAGCTCAAGGAAACATCGGCCGGCAGGATACTGCCATCGGCCCGCACGCACTCGGTCTCGAAGCTCTGTGGGCCATCCTCGCTGGCCCGGGCGCGCTTCCACAGGTTCAACCAGCGATCCATGTGCAGGCCCGGTTCGAAGTCGATCAAAGGTCGCTCGATGATCGCACCGGGTCCATAGCCAAGCATGGTTTCAGCGGCGCGGTTGGCATAGCGCACATGACTGTCCCAGTTGACCCAGAGAATGCCGACTGTACTTTGATCGATGGAAAACTGGGTGAGACGCAACGCTTCTTCGCTGGCCGCACGTTGGGCGATGTCCTCGCGCGCGGAGCGCAGACGACGCTCCAGCCCACGTTGCTGGCGACGCTGCCAGAATACGATGGCGATGGCGCTCAATAGCAAGGCCAGCATCAACAACGTCAGGTTCTGCCAGAACCCCGGGGTCTCGGTCAGGCGCGGATACTTGGGCTTGAGCCAGCGGCTGTGCAGTTGCTCCAGCTCCTTGGCCGGAATCGCCTGCAGCCCCTTGTCGACGATCTCGGCCAGCTCCGGCCAATCCCGACGCGTAGCGACCCGCAGCAGTTGCGGCAGGCCGATGTCGCCGACCACCACCAGCTCGGCGAACTCCGGCTCGATCATGAGCCTGCCCAACTGCGCTTCATCGACCACGGCGTACCGGGCCTGCTGGCTGAGCAACAGCTGCAGGGCCTCACGCTCCATCGGTACGCCTTGCAGGTTCAGCATCGGATAGGTGCCATGCAGGTAATCCGCCGTGGCGCTGGGCATGCGCACCGCGACCCGGACCTGGGCGCCGAGCTTTTCCAGCTCCACGCCCTCGGCGCTTTTCTGCTCACCGACAATCAACTGCGGCACGCGCATGTACGGATCGGAAAACAGCCAGAGCCTGAGTCCACCCGGGGTCTGGGTCAGGCCCGGGGCGATATCCACCTCACCGTCGCGCAGCGCGGCCTCCAGTTGCGCCACGTCCTGGAAATTGCGCCAGGTCAGCTCGACATTCAATACCTTGCCCAGCCACTGCATCAACTCGACGTTGGTGCCGGACAGGCGCTGCAAGCGCCGATCGTACTGCGCATACGGCGCCTGCAGGACCAGGCCAACCCGCAACTGGGGATGTTGTGCCAGCCACTGGCGCTGCCCGGCACTCAATTGCACCCCATGGGCAGAAGGCGCGGGGGCACCCCACGTCATCAAGGGAAACCATAAACAGCCGATAACCCACAGGCAGCAAAAACGCATCATTGAAGTCTCATGCACTGACAAATACTGACCAACCCATTAGGCTGCCGGGAATACTTCTGGCCCTGGAATATCCGATGCCCTTTGTCCACCGCCTGGCATTGCCAGCATTGTGCCTGTCGCTGATCCTGCCGACTGCGTTTTCTGTGCAGGCTGACGAACCGGCGCCCGCCGTGACGGATCAACCCACCGAGGCAAAACCGCTCGAACGCCAGCCCCTGCTGGAGCGTAGCCAGGAAGAAGCGGTCGCGCTGGAACGAAAAGTCCCACCCCAGGAACAGCAACAGCTGCAGACCGGTAGCGACACCTTCCTGGCACTCTGGAAACCGGCCAACACCAGCGACCCCAAGGGCGCGGTCATCATAATCCCTGGTGCGGGTGAAACCGCCGACTGGCCCCAAGTCATCGGGCCGTTGCGGAAAAAACTGCCCGATGTCGAATGGAACACCCTGAGTATCACCCTGCCGGACCCGCAAAGCGATGTCATCGCACCCCGCGCAGTGGAACCTCCGCCGCAAACCAAACCAGCCGACACAGCCGCCGCTGCCCCGGACGCGACGACTGCGGCCCCGATCGAACAGGTGGCCGGTGGCGAGGCAGATGCCGTCGACCCGGTCGTCGCCGAAGCCGATGAGGAACATGCCAAGGCCGATGTCGAACGCATTTTCGCCCGCATCGATGCGGCACTGGCTTATGCCGAGCAACAAAGCTCGCGTCGCATCGTGCTGCTGGGCCACGGCACTGGCGCCTACTGGGCGGCGCGCTACGTCAGCGAAAAGCAACCTTCGCAAATAGAACGTTTCGTGATGGTCGCCGCGCAAACCCCGGTCACCGCCAAACCCGGCCTGGCCGAACTGACGCCGACGTTGAAGCTGGCGACTGCCGATGTCTTCTATATGGATAAACCATTGGATCGCAACGCAGCGCTGGAACGCTTGCAGGCGAGCAAACGCCTGAAGGGGTCGAATTTCAGCCAGGTTTCTCTCAAGGCCTTGCCCAATGCGGCGGCGCAGCAGGAGCAATTGTTTCGGCGGGTTCGAGGGTGGTTGAACCCGCAGAATCCCGGTGAATGACACCTACTCGGTTCTTTCGCCAGGCACCGGTCTGTTCATCCCCGCGGGCGGCGAAGCCGCCCCTGGGCCACGATCTATTCAATGAACTAGCGAAAATCCCGCCGCTCCCGAATCAACCGATAAGCGTTATGCAGCTCCCGGGTCTTGTCCGTGGCTTCGCGCACCTGCAAGGGTGTTGCGCCGCTGCCGGCAATCTTGTCCGGATGGTGACGGCTGAGCAGCCGACGATAGGCCCGCTTGATCTGCGACGGCTCGGTGGTGGCTGAGACCCCCAGCAAGCGCAACGCTTCCTGATAGGTCACGCCGCTGTTGGGCAGCGACGCTTTCTGTGGTTCGTAATCAATCGCCAGCGCCTGGACCTGCTGGGGCGTCCAGCCCAGCCACTTGCCCCACTGGATAAGCAACTCGCGCTCACTGACGCCAGCGCGACCGTCCGCCCAGACCATCCGCCAACAGGCCCGCAACACACCTTCGGCGGCATGGGGTTGAGTGGCGAGACGGCGCAGATAACCGCGCAAACGATCGTTTCCGGACTTGCCTCGGTTGAATGCCGCAATGGCCCGGCGTTGTGCCGGCTCACTCAGGTCCAGCGCACGCATTTCCTGGCGGGCCTGCTGAATGTGGCCGTCGACCACCCGACCATCGATTTTCGCCAACCGGCCCAGCAAGACAAACAGCAGTTCGTCGTTGCGCAACGCCGGGCGACCGCCCAGGCGCTCACGTACCTGTGCCCAGCCGTGCAGGTTCAGGCGCCGGTCCAGCGCCTGCCCCAACAACGCACCGAGCATGGCCCCCGGAATGCTGGCTATGGCAAAGCCCGCTCCGGCTCCGATCAGAGTCCCTGGCCACCACATATCAACGGCTCGCTTCTATCAAGGTTTCGACTTGCATCAAACGTTCATGGGTTCCCACGTCGACCCAGTGCCCTTCCAGGCGCTCGCCACTGACTTGCCCTTCCGACATAGCTCGGCGCAGCAGCGGTGCGAGCTTGAACGCGCCATCCGAGCAGCCCTCGAACAGCCGTGGGTGCAGGACGGCAATGCCGCTATAAGTCAGTTTGTCGGCAGCCGGTTCCCCTTCGTGAACCTTTCCGTCGGCCAGGATGAAATCACCCCCTGGGTGATGTTCGGGATTATCCACCAACACCAGGTGTGCCAACCCTTCAAACCGCCCACGCAAGGCACTGAAATCGTAATCGGTCCAGATATCGCCATTGACCACCACGAACGCCTCATCGCCCAGCAGCGGCAACGCCCGGAAAATCCCACCGCCGGTTTCCAGCGGCTCACCTTCGGGTGAGTAACGAATCCGCACGCCAAATCGCGAACCATCCCCCAGATGATCCTCGATCTGCTGACCGAGCCAGGCGTGATTGATCACGATTTCGCTGAAACCGGCCGAGACCAGCGCCTGCAGATGGTATTCGATCAATGGAATGCCGCCGACGCGAATCAACGGCTTGGGGGTCGTCAGGGTCAAGGGACGCATGCGCTCGCCCTTGCCCGCCGCCAGGATCATCGCCTTCATGCCGTCGCTCCGGCCGGACGAGGCAGACTGGACAACAATGCGTGCAGTTGCGCCAGTTCAGGACGACGCGCGAGGACTGCCTCTATATAGGCAAAGAAGCGCGGCACATCGCCCAGGTAACGCGGCTTGCCATCGCGATGGCAGATGCGTGCGAAGATCCCGATGACCTTGAGATGACGCTGTACGCCCATCAGGTCGCTGGCCCGCAGGAAGTCTTCGAGATCCGGCTGGACCGGGATGCCCAGCGCGCCAGCCTGCCGCCAGTAATCCTCCAGCCAACCACGCACACGCGCCTCGGGCCAACTGAGGAAGGCGTCCTTGAACAGGCAGGTCACGTCGTAGGTCACCGGGCCGTAGACCGCATCCTGGAAATCCAGCACGCCGGGGTTCGGTTCGCTGAGCATCAGGTTGCGCGGCATGTAGTCGCGATGCACCAGCACTTTGGGTTGGGCCAGGGCGCTGTCGATCAGCAGATCGCTGGCCTCTTGCCAGAGTTGTTGCTGTGTCGAATCGAACTCGATGCCCAGTTCGCGCTTGACGTACCACTCGGGGAACAGTTCCAGCTCCCGGCGCAGCAATGCAACATCATAGCTGGGCAACGGCGCGACCATCGGCAATTGCTGGAAAGCCAGCAGTGCCTGCAAGGCATCACGGAACAAATCATCGGCATTTTCCGCGTCGATCACGTCCAGATAGGTCTGGTTGCCCAGGTCATTGAGCAAAAGAAAGCCGCGTTCGAGATCTTCCGCATAAATTTTCGGCACGTTTATTCCGGATTTCGCCAGCAAAAACGCAATATCCACGAAGGGTTTGCAGTTTTCCTGGGGCGGCGGCGCATCCATCACGATCAGGCTGTGGCCCTCGCCTTCCCAGCGGAAATATCGCCGGAAACTCGCGTCGCTGCTGGCCGCGGTCAATGTGGCCGGGGGTACGGCACCCCAGCCTTGTGCGGCAAAAAGGATCGGAAGTTGCTCATCGAGCCAAACTTTCAGGTGTTGCAAGCGTACATCTTGGTCGGGCATTGCAAGGGTCTCCGACGGCCCTAGCCGTCAAGCGGGTCATGCTTTATTATCCAGCATCTTTTTCAGACCATCGAGAGGCGTGCGGCCCACACCGCGGGCAGATGGCACGCAGGAAGCCCGGACTAATAAGATGGCATTGAAATCCCCCGCGTTTCGTAAAAAATTTCCGTTGCTGGTCACCGGCAGTCTGCTGGCCCTGCAACCCCTGGCCTCTTCATTCGTTGTCGCGGCGCAGCAGTATGACTGCTCCGTCTCCGCTTCGGGTGCCTGGGACTGTTCCCCCAAGAGCCCGGCCGCCGCATTGCCGCCACGTCCGGTGCATGAAGGCAGTGCCGTTGCCGACAGCGGCGACGCTGCGGCCGGCAGCAGTTCGGTTGAAGCAGCCGGCGACAAGCCGGTGCTGGTCACCGAAGCCAAGGGCCGCGGCCTGAAGTCGCGCAGTGCAGACTACAGCCACCTGGACTGGGTTCCACGGGAGAACCTCACCCCTGCGCAATTGGCCGAAACCGGTCCTTATTGCTCCGGTGCCTACATCGAGCCGACGCGTCCAGGCATGAATGACAAGACGGCCAAAAGCGACGCGCCGACCTTCCTCGGTGCCAAGGCTTCACGCTATGAGCAGGAGCAGCAGGTGGCGACCCTGGCCGGTGACGTGGTCATGCGCCAGGGCAGCATGCAGGTCGAGGCGGACGAAGCCAGCCTGTACCAGGCCGAGAACCGTGGCGAGCTGAGCGGCAATGTGCGAGTCCGCGACAACGGCGCGCTGATTGTCGGCGACCACGCCGATGTCCAGCTGGACACCGGCGAAGCCAAGGTCGACAACGCCGAATACGTGATGCACAAGTCACGTATCCGTGGTAACGCCTTGTATGCCAAGCGTGCCGAGAACGCGATCATCCGCCTCAAGGACGGCACGTACACCACGTGCGAACCGAACAGCAACGCCTGGACGCTCAAGGGCAACAACATCACCCTGAACCCGGCCACCGGCTTCGGTACCGCGACCAACGTGACGCTGCGGGTCAAGGACATCCCGGTCCTCTACACGCCTTATATCTACTTCCCGATCGATGACCGTCGCCAGTCCGGCTTCCTGCCGCCCACCATCGGCAGTGGCAGCGACACTGGTTTCACCTTGGTCACCCCGTATTACTTCAACCTGGCGCCGAACTACGACGCCACGTTGTACCCCCGCTACATGGCCAAGCGTGGCCTGTTGATGGAAGGCGAATTCCGTTACCTGACCAAGTCCAGCGAAGGTCAGTTCGGCGCTGCGTACCTCAATGATGAAGACGACGATCGCGCCAAGCAGACCGATTACAGCAAGACCCGCTACATGTACAACTGGCAGCACAAGGGCGGCCTCGATTCGCGAGTGCTCACAGAAGTTGACTACACCAAGATCAGCGATCCCTACTACTTCCAGGACCTGCAGACCGACCAGATCGGTGTCGAGTCCAAGGACTACGTGAACCAGCAGGGCGCGGTCAGCTATCGTGGTGACTCGTATGTGGCACGCCTGAACGTCCAGGCCTATCAGATGGCGACGATTTCGAATATCACGCCTTACGATCGACTGCCACAGATCACCTTCAACGGTGCGTTGCCACAGCATCCTGGCGGCCTGGATATTGCGTATAACACCGAGTTTGTGCGGTTTGATCGTGATTTGAGAAGCGGCAACTACACCGATCAAGACGGCATATCCTCTCCATTCCTGGACCGCAATGTCACAGGCTTGGCACGCGCTACTGGCGACCGGATGAACCTGGCCCCAGTCATCAGCCTGCCAATGAACGCAAGCTACGGGTTCATCAAACCATCGCTCAAGTATCAATACACCCAGTACGATCTGGATCTGGATAATCGCGGCAAAGCGGATATTGCCAATCAGAATGCCGAAGGCGACCGTCTGAATGGTACGTACAGCCGTAACCAGAACCGCGGCGTTCCAATTGCCAGCATCGACAGCGGCCTGTACTTCGATCGCGATACCCAGTGGTTCGGCAAAAACTATCGCCAGACCCTGGAGCCGCGCCTGTACTACCTCTATGTGCCGGAGAAAGACCAGAGCGACATACCGGTCTTCGATACCAGCGAAAGCACCTTCAGCTATTCGTCGCTGTTCCGGGATAACCGCTTCACCGGCTCCGACCGTGTCGGCGATGAGAACAAGTTGTCCCTGGGTGTCACCAACCGCTGGATCGAAGAAAATGGTTTCGAACGCCAGCGCATCAGCGTTGGCCAGGCCTTCTACTTCAAGGATCGCGAAGTCCAACTGCCAGGCATCGACGCCAAGACCCGCGAAGACGCTCATTCCAGCGTTTCACCTTATGCCCTGGAATACGAATACCGCTGGAACCGCGACTGGCGCACCACGGCCGACTACAACTGGGACCCGGACACCCATAGCCCTCGCTCGGGTAGCGCGATGTTCCACTACCAGCCGGAAGACAACCCGAACAAGGTCATCAACGCCGGTTATCGCTATCGCAATGACCTGGTCCGCTACGACCAGACCACCGGTCGGTGGCAAGTGGGTGGCGGCGACTACGGCACCCCGGGTACACCTGGCTACGTGAAGGACTACTACAAGATCAAGCAGCACGATTTTTCGGTCATCTGGCCGATCGTTCCGCAGTGGAACGCGATCAGCCGCTGGCAGTATGACTACAACCGCAATCGTACCCTGGAAGCCTTCGGTGGTTTCGAATACGACAACTGCTGCTGGAAACTGCGCCTGATCAATCGTTACTGGGTTTCCTATGACGAACTCAGTCAGGAAGCTCCACAAAACGAAAAAGGCGACCACGGCGTCTTCCTCCAAATTGTCCTGAAGGGACTCGGCGGCCTCACCGGCGCCAAGGTAGAGAGCTTCCTCGACAAAGGCATCCAAGGTTATCGTGAACGTGAAGACCAAGCTTTCTGATTGTCTGCGCCCGCTGATGCTGGGCGCGCTGTTCCTGGGTACCGCGGCCAACGCCGCGGTACAGTCCATCGATAAAGTGGTGGCCATTGTCGATAACGACGTGGTCATGCAGAGCCAGCTGGACCAGCGCGTCCATGAAGTGCAGCAAACCATCGCCAAACGCGGCGGCGGCCTGCCACCGCCGGGCGTGCTGGATCAGCAAGTGCTTGAGCGCCTGATCGTCGAGAACCTGCAATTGCAGATCGGCGAACGCTCCGGTATCCGCATCACCGACGAAGAGCTGAACCAGGCCGTCGGTACCATCGCCCAACGCAACAACATGACCATCGACCAGTTCCGCGCCGCGTTGGCGCATGATGGCCTGTCCTACGACGACGCCCGCGACCAGATCCGCCGCGAGATGATCATCAGCCGCGTGCGCCAGCGCCGGGTAGCTGAACGCATCCAGGTTTCCGAGCAGGAAGTGAAGAACTTCCTCGCTTCCGACCTGGGCAAGATGCAGCTTTCCGAAGAGCTGCACCTGGCGAACATCCTGATTCCGACCCCGGAAAGCGCCAACTCCGAAGCGATTCAGAGCGCTTATCGCCAGGCAATGGATGTCTACCAGCAGCTCAAGCAAGGCGCCGACTTCGGCCAGATGGCCGTCGCCCGCTCAGGCAGCGAAAACGCCCTGGAAGGCGGCGACATGGGCTGGCGCAAACCTGCTCAACTGCCGCCTCCGTTCGACCGCGAACTGAGCGCCATGGCAGTAGGCGACATTACTCAGCCTGCCCGCACTCCCGGCGGCTTCATTATCCTGAAGGTGCTGGAGAAACGTGGTGGCGGCGCGCAGGTGCGTGACGAAGTCCATGTTCGCCATATCCTGATCAAACCCAGTGAGATTCGCAGCGAAGCCGAAACCAAGCGCCTGGCGGAAAAACTCTACGACCGCATCGAAGCGGGCGAGGACTTCGGCGAACTGGCGAAGAGCTTCTCGGAAGACCCGGGATCGGCCCTCAACGGTGGCGACCTTAACTGGGTCGATCCAAACGCGCTGGTACCCGAGTTCCGCAAGGTCATGGCCGAAACGCCACAAGGCCAACTGTCCAAGCCGTTCAAGAGCCCTTATGGCTGGCATGTCCTGGAAGTCCTTGGTCGTCGCGCCACCGACAGCACCACCCAGGCTCGCGAACAACAGGCTATGACGGTACTGCGTAATCGCAAGTACGACGAAGAGCTGCAAACCTGGCTGCGTCAGATCCGCGACGAAGCCTACGTTGAAATCAAACTCCCTGGTGCAGACCAGGCAGCGCAGTGAAACCCAAGCGTTTCGCGCTGACGCCCGGCGAGCCTGCCGGCATAGGTCCCGACCTGTGCCTGCTGCTCGCCGCGCAACCCCAGCCATATCCCCTGATTGCCATCACCAGCCGCAACCTGCTCCTTGAGCGGGCTGCGCAGTTGGGCGTGGCCGTCAACCTGCTTGCAGTGACACCGGACGCCTGGCCGGATGCCCCAGCGCCGGCCAACAGCCTGTATGTCTGGGATACGCCCCTGGGCGCCCCGGTCATCACCGGGCAGTTGGACAAGGCCAATGCCGGCTTCGTCCTGGAAACCCTGACCCGTGCCGGCCAGGGCTGCCTGGATGGCGCTTTCGCCGGCATGATCACCGCACCGGTACACAAGGGCGTGATCAACGACTCCGGTATCGCCTTTTCCGGGCACACCGAATTCCTCGCGGACCTGACCCACACCGAACAGGTCGTGATGATGCTCGCTACCCGTGGCCTGCGCGTGGCCCTGGTGACCACTCACCTGCCCTTGCGGGACATTGCCGACGCCATCACCCCGGAACGCCTGGAACGTGTCACGCGGATACTGCACGCCGACCTGCGGGAAAAGTTCGGCATCGCCCAGCCACGCATCCTGGTCTGCGGGCTCAACCCCCATGCCGGTGAAGGTGGACACCTGGGCCGCGAAGAAATCGACATCATTGAACCTACATTGGAGCGCTTGCGCAGCGAAGGCATGAACCTGCATGGCCCGCTGCCTGCCGACACTCTGTTTACCCCCAAATATCTGGAGCACTGCGACGCGGTGCTGGCGATGTACCACGACCAGGGCCTGCCCGTGCTGAAGTACAAAGGCTTCGGCGCGGCAGTCAACGTGACCCTGGGCCTGCCGATCATCCGCACGTCGGTGGACCATGGCACCGCCCTGGACCTGGCCGGCAGCGGAAAAATCGATACCGGCAGCCTGCAGGTCGCGCTGGAAACCGCCTACCAGATGGCCGAGACCCATTTATGACCGAGCAATACCAACACCGCGCGCGCAAGCGTTTCGGCCAGAATTTCCTGCATGACGCCGGCGTGATCGATCGCATCCTGCGCTCCATCAACGCCAAGCCCGACGACCGCATGCTGGAAATCGGACCGGGCCAAGGCGCCCTGACCGAGGGTCTGCTTGGTAGCGGCGCGCAACTGGACGTGGTGGAGCTGGACAAGGACCTGGTTCCGATCCTCAATCAGCAATTCGCCGGCAAGAGCAACTTCAACCTGCACCAGGGCGATGCGCTGAAGTTCGACTTCAACAGCCTGAAGGCCGCGCCGAACAGCCTGCGGGTCGTGGGTAACCTGCCGTACAACATCTCCACGCCACTGATCTTCCACCTGCTGAGCAACGCCGGGCTGATCCGTGACATGCACTTCATGCTGCAGAAGGAAGTGGTCGAACGCCTCGCCGCCGGTCCCGGCGGCGGTGATTGGGGCCGTCTCTCGATCATGGTCCAGTACCATTGCCGGGTCGAACACCTGTTCAACGTCGGCCCCGGGGCCTTCAACCCTCCCCCAAAAGTCGACTCGGCCATTGTCCGCCTCGTCCCCCATGCGGTGCTACCGCACCCGGCCAAGGATCATCGCCTGCTGGAGCGCGTGGTACGCGAAGCCTTCAACCAGCGTCGAAAAACCCTGCGCAATACGCTGAAGTTGCTGCTCAGCAGCGCCGAAATCGAGGCCGCAGGCGTCGATGGCAGCCTGCGCCCCGAGCAGCTGGATCTGGCGGCCTTCGTGCGCCTGGCCGACAAACTCAGCGAACAGACCGCATCGCAAGCCGAAGCCATCTGACGGACAATCGCCGTCTCGGGTGGGACGCCCCTCTGGTTTACTACCCGATACTTGGCCTAGACTGATCCCTTCAGCCACGCCCGCGTCCCGCTTCTAAGGCCCTTTTGCATGTCCGATCCTCGTTATCAGGTCGACGTCAGCGTCACCACCCGCTTCCTGGCAGAACAGTCGCAACCCGAACACAACCGTTTTGCCTTCGCCTACACCATTACCGTGCGCAACAACGGCTCGCTACCGGCCAGGCTGCTGTCGCGGCACTGGGTCATCACCGATGGCGACGGTCATGTCGAAGAGGTGCGTGGCGAGGGCGTGGTCGGCCAACAACCGCTGATCGACGCCGGCAACAGCCACAGCTACAGCAGCGGCACCGTGATGACGACCCGGGTCGGCACCATGCAGGGTACCTACCAGATGCTGGCCGAAGACGGCAAACGCTTCGATGCCGTCATCAAACCCTTTCGCCTGGCGGTGCCCGGAGCCTTGCACTGATGGCCACCTATGCGGTCGGCGACCTGCAAGGTTGCCTCAGCCCACTCAAGTGCCTGCTCGAGCGAGTCGCCTTCGACCCGCAGAAGGACACGCTGTGGCTGGTGGGCGACCTGGTCAATCGTGGCCCGCAATCGCTTGAGACGTTGCGTTTTCTTTTCAGCATCCGCCAGTCCCTGATATGCGTGCTCGGCAATCACGACCTGCACCTGCTGGCCGTCTGGCAAAACATCGAGCGTCTGAAGAAATCCGATACATTGAAGGAAATCCTCGACGCCCCCGATTGCATCGAATTGCTGGAATGGCTGCGCCAGCAAAAGCTCATGCACTACGACGAACAGCGCAACCTGGCGCTGGTCCATGCCGGCATTCCGCCCCAGTGGTCCCTACGCAGGGCGCTCAAGTGCGCCGGCGAAGTCGAACAGGCGCTACGCGACGACAACCTGTTCGGTCCCTACCTGGACGGCATGTACGGCAACGACCCGGTCAAATGGGACAACGACCTCACCGGCGTGACCCGCCTTCGGGTCATCACCAATTATTTCACCCGCATGCGCTTCTGTACCCGCGATGGCAAACTCGACCTCAAGGGCAAGGAAGGCATCGAGACCGCACCGCCCGGTTATGCGCCCTGGTTCAAGCACAAGGAGCGCAAGACCCGTAACTTGAAGATCATTTTCGGTCACTGGGCAGCCCTGCTGGGCCAATGCGACGAGCCAGGACTCTTTGCCCTCGATACCGGCTGCGTGTGGGGCGAAGCGCTGACACTGATGAACATCGATACCGGCGAACGACTGCGTTGCGACTGCGACGAACAGGGTCACGCCAATCCCCATCAACACCCGACCATTGCGTCATCGCCGACCGGCACCGCCGTCTGATCGGCGCCTGGCCTGCTACAGGAGCCCCCCATGACTGAATTCAAACGTATTCCCCCGGCCCAGGCCCAAGCCCTGCGAGAGCAAGGCGCGGTCGTCGTCGACATCCGCGATCCCGCCACTTTTTCCGCTCTTCATATCAGCGGGTCCAAGCACCTGGATAACCACTCCCTGCATGATTTCATCACCAAGGCCGATCTTGACGCTCCGGTGGTGGTTGTTTGTTATCACGGCAATTCCAGCCAGAGCGCAGCCGCCTATCTCGTCGGACAGGGCTTCACCGACGTCTATAGCCTGGATGGCGGCTTTGAACTCTGGCGCACGACTTATCCGTCAGAAACGGCGCAAGGCTCTCACGAATAATTTTTTATCCCGGCCCAAACCCGCGTGGACCGCGGGCTTGAGCGATAGCAGACGAACGGTCTGCCATAACTTATTACGCATTCCACCTGTGCCTCTCCGATTCCGAACTATTCTTAGCCTCAGGCCATCCAAAACAGGGGAGAGCCGGTACACCGGCGCGCGGATCATCGGGAGTCAGCTTTCAGGGACCTTCATCCTGGAAGCATTCTGGGGGGATAAACGGCAGCTGGATTCCCAGCGGCTGACCAGCAACGACTGATTGATCCGACACCGGCTCCACGTATCGAGCGAGGTGACGTCATGAGTATTTTTAGCCACTTCCAGCAACGTTTCGAGTCCACGCGGCAGGAGGAATACTCGCTGCAGGAATACCTCGAACTCTGCAAGCAGGACCGCAGTGCCTACGCATCGGCTGCGGAGCGTCTGTTGCTGGCGATTGGAGAACCCGAACTGCTGGATACCTCGACCAACTCGAGGCTCTCGCGGATTTTTTCCAACAAGGTGATTCGCCGCTATCCGGCCTTTGAAGACTTCCACGGGATGGAAGAATGCATCGACCAGATCGTGTCCTATTTCCGCCACGCAGCCCAAGGCCTGGAGGAGAAGAAGCAAATCCTCTATCTGCTTGGCCCGGTGGGTGGCGGTAAATCGTCCCTGGCCGAAAAACTCAAGCAACTGATCGAAAAGGTGCCCTTCTACGCGATCAAGGGCTCACCGGTCTTCGAATCGCCCCTGGGATTGTTCAACGCCACCGAAGACGGCGCGATCCTCGAAGAAGACTTCGGCATTCCACGCCGCTACCTCAACACCATCATGTCGCCATGGGCCACCAAGCGCCTGGCCGAGTTCGGCGGTGACATCAGCCAGTTCAAGGTGGTCAAGCTCTACCCATCGATCCTCAACCAGATCGGCGTGGCCAAGACCGAACCGGGCGATGAGAACAACCAGGACATTTCGGCCCTGGTGGGCAAGGTCGATATCCGCAAGCTGGAAGAATTCCCACAGAACGATGCCGATGCCTACAGCTACTCAGGCGCGTTGTGCAGGGCCAACCAAGGCCTGATGGAATTCGTCGAGATGTTCAAGGCGCCCATCAAGGTGTTGCACCCGTTGCTGACCGCAACCCAGGAAGGCAACTACAACAGTACCGAGGGGCTGGGGGCGATTCCATTCAGCGGCATCCTGCTGGCTCACTCCAACGAGTCGGAATGGCACACCTTCCGTAACAACAAGAACAACGAAGCGTTCATCGACCGGATCTACATCGTCAAGGTGCCGTACTGCCTGCGGGTCACCGATGAGGTGAAGATCTACGACAAACTGCTGTTCAACAGCTCGCTGGCCAAGGCCCATTGCGCCCCCGACACCCTGAAGATGCTGGCCCAGTTCACCGTGCTGTCGCGCCTCAAGGAACCGGAGAACTCCAACATCTATTCGAAGATGCGGGTGTATGACGGTGAAAACCTCAAGGACACCGATCCGAAGGCCAAGTCGATCCAGGAATACCGCGACAATGCGGGGGTCGATGAAGGCATGAACGGCCTGTCCACACGTTTCGCCTTCAAGATCCTGTCCAAGGTCTTCAACTTCGACCCCCACGAAATCGCCGCCAACCCGGTGCACCTGCTATACGTGCTGGAACAGCAGATCGAGCAGGAACAATTCCAGGCGGAAACCCGTGAGCGGTACCTGCGCTTCCTCAAAGAGTACCTGGCCCCGCGTTATATCGAGTTCATTGGCAAGGAGATTCAGACTGCGTACCTGGAGTCCTACAGCGAATATGGCCAGAACATCTTCGACCGCTACGTGCTGTACGCAGATTTCTGGATTCAGGATCAGGAATACCGCGATCCGGAAACCGGGGAAATTCTCAACCGCGTAGCACTCAACGAAGAGCTGGAAAAAATCGAGAAGCCGGCAGGCATCAGCAATCCCAAGGATTTCCGCAACGAAATCGTCAACTTCGTGCTGCGGGCGCGGGCCAACAACAACGGCAAGAATCCCACCTGGCTCAGTTATGAAAAACTGCGGGTGGTCATCGAGAAGAAAATGTTCTCCAACACCGAGGACCTGTTGCCGGTCATCAGCTTCAACGCCAAGGCCAGCAAGGAGGACCAGCAAAAACACAACGACTTCGTCACACGCATGGTCGAACGTGGCTATACCGACAAACAGGTGCGGCTGCTTTCCGAGTGGTATCTGCGGGTCCGGAAATCGCAGTAAGGCAGTGAAGCGACAAGCACCAAGCCATGGGCTGCAAGGGCGCTCACCGCCCTTGTGCTCACGGCTTGCAGCTTGAAGCTGGGAACTTGAAGCTGCCCCGGAGGGCTCCCCATGAGCTATGTGATCGACCGACGCCTCAATGGCAAGAACAAGAGCACGGTGAACCGCCAGCGCTTCCTGCGGCGTTACCGTGACCACATCAAGAAGGCCGTGGAAGAAGCGGTCAGCCGCCGCTCCATTACCGATATGGAGCATGGCGAACAGATCAGCATTCCCGGCCGCGACATCGACGAGCCGGTGCTTCACCATGGCCGCGGTGGTAAACAGACCGTCGTGCACCCCGGCAACAAGGAATTCACCAGCGGCGAGCACATCCCCCGCCCACCGGGTGGAGGGGGCGGCAAGGGCCCCGGCAAGGCCGGCAACTCCGGCGAAGGCATGGATGAGTTCGTATTCCAGATCACCCAGGAGGAGTTCCTGGAGTTCATGTTCGAGGACCTGGAACTGCCGAACCTGGTCAAACGCAACCTGACCGGCACCGATACCTTCAAGACCGTGCGCGCCGGCATCAGCAATGAAGGCAATCCATCTCGGATCAATATCATCCGCACGCTTCGGTCAGCCCACGCCCGGCGTATCGCCCTGTCGGGCAGCAGCCGGGCGAAACTGCGCGAGGTCAAGGAAGAGCTGACCCGACTGAAGCGCGAGGAACCTGACAATTTCGGCGATATTCAGGACCTGGAAGCGGAAATAGAGAAACTCAGCGCCCGGATCCACCGGGTACCGTTTCTCGACACCTTCGACCTCAAGTACAACCTGTTGGTCAAACAGCCAAACCCCAGCTCCAAGGCCGTGATGTTCTGCCTGATGGACGTGTCCGGCTCCATGACCCAGGCCACCAAGGATATTGCCAAGCGATTCTTCATCCTGCTGTACCTGTTTCTCAAGCGAAACTACGACAAGATCGACGTGGTATTCATCCGCCACCACACCAGCGCCAGGGAAGTGGATGAAGAAGAGTTCTTCTATTCCCGGGAAACCGGCGGCACCATCGTCTCCAGCGCCTTGAAACTAATGCAGGAAATCATGGCCGAGCGTTATCCGGCCAACGAATGGAACATCTACGCAGCCCAGGCGTCCGACGGGGACAACTGGAACGACGACTCACCGATCTGCCGTGACATCCTGATCAACCAGATCATGCCGTTCGTCCAGTACTACACCTATGTGGAGATTACCCCACGGGAACATCAGGCCCTGTGGTATGAATACGAACGCATCGCCGAAGCCTTTTCCGACACGTTTGCACAACAGCAACTGGTCTCGGCCGGGGATATCTACCCGGTCTTCCGTGAACTCTTCCAGCGCAGGTTAGTGACATGACCGCCAAAAAAGAGCAGAAGCGCCAACCCATCTCCACCGGCTCCGAATGGACGTTCGAGCTGATCCAGGCCTACGACCGCGAAATCAGCCGTATCGCGGACCGTTATGCCCTCGACACCTACCCCAACCAGATCGAGGTGATCACCGCCGAGCAGATGATGGACGCCTATGCGTCGGTCGGCATGCCGCTGGGCTATCACCACTGGTCCTACGGCAAGCATTTCCTCAGCACCGAAAAGTCCTACAGCCGCGGTCAGATGGGGCTGGCTTATGAGATCGTGATCAACTCCGACCCCTGCATCGCCTATCTGATGGAAGAAAACACCATTTGCATGCAGGCACTGGTGGTGGCGCATGCGTGCTACGGCCATAACAGTTTCTTCAAGGGCAACTACCTGTTCCGCACCTGGACCGATGCCAGTTCGATCATCGATTACCTGGTATTCGCCAAGCAGTACATCATGCAATGCGAGGAACGCCACGGCATCGATGCCGTGGAAGACCTCCTGGACTCCTGCCATGCCCTGATGAACTATGGGGTGGACCGCTACAAAAGGCCGTATCCGATTTCCGCCGAAGAAGAACGCCGGCGCCAGAAGGATCGTGAAGAACATCTGCAAAAGCAGATCAACGACCTGTGGCGCACCATTCCCAAGGGCGCCGACAAGTACAGCGAGAAGGACAACGCGCGATTCCCTGCCGAACCCCAGGAAAACATTCTCTATTTCATCGAAAAACACGCACCGTTGCTGGAGCCTTGGCAGCGGGAGATTGTGCGCATCGTGCGCAAGATTGCCCAATATTTCTACCCGCAACGCCAAACGCAGGTCATGAACGAGGGGTGGGCCACGTTCTGGCACTACACCTTGATGAACGACCTGTATGACGAAGGCCTGGTCACCGACGGCTTCATGATGGAGTTCCTGACATCCCACACCAGCGTGGTGTTCCAACCCGGATTCGACAGCCCCTATTACAGCGGCATCAACCCTTACGCATTGGGTTTTGCCATGTACCGCGACATACGGCGCATGTGCGAGGCTCCCACCGAGGAGGACCGTCGCTGGTTTCCGGAAATTGCCGGCTCGGACTGGTTATCCACGATCAAATTCGCCATGAGCAGCTTCAAGGACGAGAGTTTTATCCTCCAATACCTCTCGCCCAAGGTGATCCGCGACCTGAAACTGTTCAGCATTCTCGATGACGACCAGAAGGACGACCTGCTGGTGCCCGCCATCCACGACGAAAGCGGTTACCGCATCATCCGCGAGACCCTGGCCGCGCAGTACAACCTGGGCAATCGCGAGCCTAACGTACAGATCTACAGCATCGACCGGCGGGGAGATCGCTCGCTGACCTTGCGTCACCAGGCGCACAACCGCAAACCGCTGGGAGACTCCACCGATGAAGTGCTCAAGCACTTGCATCGTCTGTGGGGCTTCGACATTCACCTGGAAACCCTGCAGGGCGACCAGGTCATGAAAACCCACCATGTCCCTCCCAGAAACGAACAGACCGAAGGCGATTACGGCCGCCTTGACCTGGCCGTCATCCATCTTTGATCCCGTTTTCGCCTCCGTTGATTCGACGCAAAGGTTATCCTGTCGGACCAACGGAGGTTTTTTATGCAGATCTATAAAGTCGGCGGCGCCGTTCGCGATCGCCTGCTAGGCATCCCCGTCACCGACGTCGACCGAGTCGTGGTGGGCGCCACCGCCGAGGAAATGCTCGCCAAAGGGTTTCGTCCCGTGGGTGCTGACTTTCCCGTGTTTCTCGACCCGCGCACGGGCGAGGAGTACGCCCTCGCCCGCACGGAACGCAAAAGCGGCCGGGGCTACGGCGGATTCGTATTTCATGCCAGCCCTGAAGTCACCCTTGAGGAAGACCTGATTCGCAGGGACCTGACGATCAATGCCATGGCGGAAGATGATCATGGCAACCTCACCGATCCTTACCACGGCCAGCGTGACCTCGAAGCCCGCCTGCTGCGCCATGTTTCTCCGGCGTTTGCCGAAGATCCGCTCCGAGTCTTGCGGGTTGCCCGTTTTGCCGCCCGTTATGCTCCCCTGGGTTTCAAGGTTGCGGACGAGACCCTGGAGCTGATGCGCCAGCTCAGCGATTCTGGCGAACTGGAAGCACTGACCCCCGAACGCAGCTGGAAGGAAATTTCCCGTGCCCTCATGGAAAACCAGCCGCAGGTGTTTATCCAGGTCCTGCGCGACTGCGATGCCCTGAAGGTCCTGATGCCTGAGGTCGATGCGCTATTCGGCGTGCCGCAACCCGAAGCCCATCACCCGGAAATCGATACCGGCGTGCACACCCTGAGCGTGCTGGAGCAGGCCGCCCTGCATCAACAACCGCTGACAGTCCGCTGGGCCTGCCTGCTGCATGATCTCGGCAAGGCCCTGACACCCGAGCAGGATTGGCCGCGACACATCGCCCATGAGCACAAGGGATTGAAACCGATCAAGGCGGTTAACGAACGCTTCAAGGTGCCACGCGACTGCCAGGAGTTGGCGCTACTGGTTGGGCAATATCACACCCATGGCCATCGCGCGCTTGAATTGAAAGCGTCGACCTTGCTCGAATTGCTACAGAGCTTCGATGTGTTCCGCCGCCCCCAGCGCTTCGAAGAGTTTATCGCAGCCTGCGAAATGGATGCCCGAGGCCGCAAGGGCTTGGAAAATCGCAATTATCCACAGGCAGACTATCTGCGCGGCGCGGCAGCAGCGGCACGCGGGGTGGCTGTGCAGCCATTGCTGGAGAAAGGCTTTAAAGGGCCTGAGCTAGGGGAGGCGATCAAGCGCGAGCGGCTCAGGGCGTTGAAAGCGTACAAGGAAGGGACCCACTGACCGTGGTTGCGTGTCCACTTGCATTTTCAGTGGACGGATGACCGCCATCGCGAGCAGGCTCGCTCCCACAGGAGGATGGATCCGGGTATCACGGACACTGCTCGCGATAGCGTCAGGAAGATCGCAGCAAGTCCGAAGAGGTCAGCTGCTCGCCCCGCCATTCAAAAGCCACCGGTGCCAGGACCTGATCAATCTGCGATTCGTCCCACAACGTGGCAAAACTCTTGCCTACGCCTGGATGAACACGATCCGGCGCAATCAACGACAATGGCCACAAGACAAAGGCATTTTTCAGAATTTCCGCCCGCGGCAGTATCAAGCCATCGAAGTTGCCAACCTGCTCGCCATACAACAATACGTCGATGTCCAGCGGCAATCCCTTGCGGTCCGGCGCATAACGACCATTGTCCGCCTCGATGCACTTGAGGCGACGGTCCAGCTCCATCAACGGCAAGTCGGTGAAGGCCGACACGACGAAATTGAAGAATGGCCCACTCTTGATGCCCACCGGCTGGCTCTCGAACACCGCTGAACAACGTATGTCCACCAGAAACGCCGCAAGGGCTTCAAGCCCCGCGCACAAATGGGTTTCGCGCTCGATATTGCTACCGAGCCCGAGAAAAACCTGTGTCAGCGACATCCGCGCTCGATCTCCACACCCACTCCGCTGGCCGCCGGAACCGCGCCAGGCTTGGTCACTTTCAGACGCAGCCAGGTAATCTTGAATTCGTCCATCAGTTCCTGAGCCAGTCGCTCGGCGAAGGTCTCGACCAACTGAAACCGGGCCTGCTCGGCGAATGCCTGGACACGCGATGAGACACTGGCGTAGTCGAGCGCCAGATTCAGGTCATCGCCTGCGGCGGCCGGGCGGTTATCCCAGGCGAAACTCAGATCCAGCCGCAGGCACTGTCGGATGTCTCGCTCCCAGTCGTAGGCACCAATCACCGTGTCGACTTCCAGGCCCTCGATAAACACTCTGTCCAAGCACTCTTCTCCGCAGCACGACAAGGGCGCAATGCGCCGTTAGAATCAGGGCATCCTCGCCCGGAATAGTTAGCATGTTTTGGTTACTGGCGATCTTCGCCTACCTGCTCGGCTCGCTGTCCTTCGCCATTGTGCTCAGCCGCCTGACGGGGCACCCCGATCCGCGAATGAGCGGCTCAGGCAATGCCGGCGCCACCAACATGCTGCGCCTGGCCGGACGCAAACTCGCCGTCCTGACCTTGCTCGGCGACCTCTGCAAAGGTCTTGTACCGGTACTGATCGCCAGCCTTGCAGGGCTTTCCTTGCAGCAACAGGCCTGGATTGGCGTCTGCGCGGTCATTGGCCATCTGTTCCCGCTGTACTTCCGCTTTCGGGGCGGCAAGGGTGTCGCCACCGCCGCCGGCATGCTGCTGGGCCTGTATCCGCCCGCCGCGCTGCTGGCCGTCTCGGCCTGGCTGCTGATGTTCTACCTGACCCGCACCAGCTCACTGGCTGCACTGATCGCCACCCCGCTGACCCTGCCGTTGCTGGCCTGGCAGGAACCCGAGGCCTTGCTGCCGATGACCGCACTGGTCGCGCTGATCGTCTGGCGTCACCGGGGCAATCTACGCGACCTGTTCGCCGGGCGCGAACGGCATTTCTAAATACTTCACAACGGCGACAACTGCTCCATGGGCCAGCGCGCCTGCACACTGATCGCCAGGCTTTCCTGCTGGCCAGCCTGCAGGCGCTGACAGCCGGCGAAGGCGATCATCGCGCCGTTATCGGTGCAGAATTGCGGCCGTGCGTAGTAAACGTCGCCTTTCATGTCGCCAAGCATTTTTTCCAACGACACCCGCAAGGCCTTGTTCGCACTCACGCCGCCGGCGATGACCAGGCGCTTGAGCCCGGCCTGTTTCAGGGCGCGTTTGCACTTGATGGTCAAAGTCTCCACCACGGCCTGCTGGAACGCCAGCGAGATGTCGCAACGGGCTTGCTCATGGTCGCCCCCGGCGTTGACGCACTGTTGCCAGGTGTTCAGGGCGAAGGTCTTCAAGCCACTGAAACTGAAATCCAGTCCCGGTCGGTCGCACATCGGCCGGGGAAACACGAAACGCCCCTCGACCCCTTGAGTCGCAAGCCGTGCGATTTCCGGCCCGCCAGGATAATTGAGGCCCATCATCTTTGCGGTTTTGTCGAAAGCTTCGCCAGCCGCATCGTCCAGGCTTTCCCCCATCAGCGCGTATTGACCGATACCGTCGACCCGGACCAGCTGCGTATGGCCGCCGGAAACCAACAAAGCGACGAACGGAAACTCCGGCGGCTGCGGCTCCAGCATGGGCGCCAGCAGATGGCCTTCCATGTGATGCACGCCCAAGGCGGGTATGCCCCAGGCAAAGGCCAGCGCCTGGGCACAGGAAGCCCCGACCAGCAATGCGCCTACCAGGCCCGGCCCCGCGGTGTAGGCAACGGCATCGATCTCGGTCGGCACACAGCCGGCTTCGGCCAGGACCTGACGGATCAGGGGCAGCATGCGCTTGACGTGGTCGCGGGACGCAAGCTCGGGCACCACGCCGCCGTAGGCGCGGTGCAGGTCGATCTGACTGAACAGCGCATCGGCCAGCAGGCCGCGTTCACTGTCGTAAAGCGCGACGCCGGTTTCGTCGCAGGACGTTTCTAATCCCAGTACTAGCATGGGTTTGCGCCTTGTGGAGGCTGAATTCGAAGGCGCGCATAATAGTCGCCACGTTGTGCCCCGACCAGCGGTTTTCGATCAGAGGCTTTGCATTCCTGGCGTTGAGGGGTTAACATCCGCAACCCTTAAAAACCGACGTCTTCAAGTGCTCTTTTGCCGCGAGGATGTTGACCCCGGTAATGAATGAAGGTAGCTCTGGATGCCAGCCGTCAAAGTAAAAGAGAACGAACCCTTCGACGTAGCTCTGCGTCGTTTCAAGCGCTCCTGCGAAAAAGCCGGTGTTCTGGCTGAAGTTCGTAGCCGCGAATTCTACGAGAAGCCGACTTCCGAGCGTAAGCGCAAAGCAGCAGCCGCTGTTAAGCGTCACGCCAAGAAAGTTCAGCGCGAACAGCGCCGCGCCGTACGTCTGTACTAATACACAGACGTTCGTAGCAAGCTTCTGCCAAGCCCGGCCTTCAAGCCGGGCTTATGGCATTTGCGGAATAACGCTTGATGCTTCACTGTCAAAGCCGCAGACGCGACCGAGACAACTGCTTTATCACGTCAGACCTGGCTCTTTTGCCAGCGGTGCACGTCTCTTCTGACGAGCCTTCCAAGGCTACTGACGAGCACACCCTGATTCCTCTAACGACGATCAGCCCATGGCACCTGCTTGCGTGCCCGCTCGATGAGCTATCCGAGGCCTGACCGGCCGTTACCGGATTCAGCGCAACATATTCAAACAGTCGAATACTGATGGTAATTAACGTCAGTGGATTATCGGCAGATACACTTCCCGACAGCAATGATGCAGACAACCCGGTCGAGCCACCGTTTACAGTGTCTCAAGACCAGAACCCGGTTACGCCTGCTGATTCCGGGCCCCTATTTCTTCGCGCAGTGATGATGAGAACGCCATGGCCGGGCTGATTCCCCAGAGCTTTATTGACGACCTCCTGAACCGCACCGATATCGTCGATGTGGTCAGCTCTCGCCTGCAAATGAAAAAGGCCGGCAAGAACTACACCGCCTGCTGTCCGTTCCACAAGGAAAAAACCCCATCCTTCAGCGTCAGCCCCGACAAGCAGTTCTATTACTGCTTCGGCTGTGGCGCTGGCGGCAATGCCCTCGGCTTCATCATGGACCACGACAACCTGGATTTCCCCCAGGCCGTCGAAGAACTGGCCAAAGCCGCCGGCATGGAAATTCCTCGCGAGGAAAGCGGTCGGGGCCACAAGCCACGCCAGCCCACCGACTCGCCGCTCTATCCACTGCTGACGGCGGCGGCTGATTTTTATCGCCAAGCCCTGAAAAGCCACCCGGCCCGCAAGGCTGCGGTGGACTACCTCAAGGGTCGCGGCCTGACCGGCGAAATCGCCCGGGACTTCGGCCTCGGCTTCGCCCCGCCCGGCTGGGACAATCTGTACAAGCACTTGAGCAGCGACACGCTGCAGCAACGCGCCATGATCGACGCCGGCCTACTGATCGAGAACGCCGAAACCGGCAAGCGCTACGACCGCTTCCGCGACCGGGTGATGTTCCCGATCCGCGATACGCGCGGGCGAATCATTGCCTTCGGCGGTCGGGTACTGGGCGACGACAAGCCCAAGTACCTGAACTCGCCGGAAACACCGGTATTCCACAAGGGCCAAGAGCTGTACGGCTTGTATGAGGCCCGCAAGAACAACCGCAACCTCGACGAGATCATCGTCGTCGAAGGTTACATGGACGTCATTGCCCTTGCTCAGCAAGGCCTGCGCAATGCCGTTGCAACGCTGGGCACGGCCACCAGCGAAGAGCATATGAAGCGACTTTTTCGTGTCGTGCCCAGCGTGCTGTTCTGCTTCGACGGTGACCAGGCCGGCCGCAATGCCGCCTGGCGCGCACTGGAAGCCACGCTGCCCTGCCTGCAGGATGGCCGGCGGGCACGCTTCCTGTTCCTGCCGGAAGGCGAGGACCCGGATACCCTGGTGCGCTCCGAAGGCACCGATGCGTTCCGTGCGCGAATCAATCAACACGCGCAGCCATTGGCCGATTATTTTTTCCAGCAGTTGATCGAAGAGGCCGACCCGCGCTCCCTCGAAGGCAAGGCCCACATGGTCACCCTCGCGGCCCCGCTGATCGACAAGGTACCCGGTGCCAACCTGCGCACCTTGATGCGCCAGCGCCTGACCGAAATCACCGGCCTCAACAGCGAAGCGGTCAACCAACTGGCCCATAGCACCCCTGCGGAGGCACCGCCGGCGTACGACCCGGGCATCGACTACGACGCGATGCCGGATTTCGCCGACTATCATCATCCTCAGCAGGACTACGCGCCGCAGCAGGAATGGACATCGAAAAAAACCGGCAGCGGCGGCAAGAAATGGGACAAGAAGCCCTGGGACAAGAATGGCAAGCGCGGCGATCGCGACCAGCCACGTGCCCCACGCGTGCCGGTAGGCGTCGAAGCACCAACTCTAATTGCTCTTCGCACACTCATTCATCATCCGCAGATGGCTAGCAAGGTCGAAACCGCTGATCATTTCGCAAACGAGAGCAATACCTATGCACAACTGCTGGTAGCACTGGTCGAGGCCGTGCAGAAAAATCCTAAGCTAAGCTCCATTCAGCTTATGGCTCGCTGGCACGGAACCGATCAGGGGCGCCTGCTCAAGGCATTGGCAGAAAAAGAGTGGTTGATTGCAAACGACAATCTTGAACAACAGTTTTTAGACACCATTACTAGGTTATCCGCGGGTCAACACGCACAGAACCTGGAAGACCTCATCAGGAAAGCAAAGCAGCCGGGGCTGACCGCGGAGGACGCCAGCCAGATAGCGAATGAAATGCGTGAACTATTAAAACGCAATGTCTCCACATCAAACCCGACCTCAACTGGCGCGTGAGGTCACAGCTCAGGTATAATCCTCGGCTTGTTTTTTGCCCGCCAAGACCTTCAGTGGATAGGGTGTTATGTCCGGAAAAGCGCAACAGCAGTCTCGTATCAAAGAGTTGATCCTATTGGGTCGTGAGCAGGGCTACCTGACTTACGCGGAGGTCAACGACCACCTGCCGGAGGATATTTCAGATCCGGAACAGGTGGAAGACATCATCCGCATGATCAACGACATGGGGATCAACGTATTCGAGGTTGCGCCAGATAAGGATGCCCTTATGCTGGCCGACGCCGATACCGACGAGGCGGCCGCTGAAGAAGCGGCCGCAGCGCTGGCGGCTGTCGAGACCGACATTGGTCGCACCACCGACCCCGTGCGCATGTACATGCGTGAAATGGGTACGGTAGAGCTCCTCACGCGTGAAGGCGAAATCGAAATCGCCAAGCGTATTGAAGAAGGCATCCGTGAAGTGATGGGCGCAATCGCGCACTTCCCTGGCACGGTCGACCATATTCTCTCCGAGTACACTCGCGTCACCACCGAAGGTGGCCGCCTGTCCGACGTCCTGAGTGGCTACATCGACCCGGACGACGGCACCACGCCGCCTGCCGCCGAAGTACCGCCGCCCATCGACGCGAAAGCCGAGAAGGCCGACGACGACAGCGATGACGACGAGGCCGAAGCCAGCGATGACGAAGAAGAAGCCGAAAGCGGTCCTGATCCGATTGTCGCCGCACAGCGTTTCGGCGCTGTGGCCGACCAGATGGAAATCACCCGCAAGGCGCTGAAAAAGCACGGTCGTGACAACAAGCAGGCCATTGCCGAGCTGTTGGCCCTGGCCGAGTTGTTCATGCCGATCAAGCTGGTGCCCAAGCAATTCGAAGGCCTGGTCGAGCGCGTTCGTAGCGCCCTGGATCGTCTGCGTCAGCAAGAGCGCGCAATCATGCAGCTGTGCGTGCGTGATGCCCGCATGCCACGTGCCGACTTCCTGCGTCAGTTCCCTGGTAACGAAGTCGACGAAAGCTGGACCGATGCACTGGCCAAAGGCAAGACCAAATACGCCGAGGCCATCGCCCGCCTGCAACCGGACATCGTTCGTTGCCAGCAGAAGCTGAGCGCGCTGGAGGCCGAAACCGGCCTGAGCATCGCCGAGATCAAGGACATCAACCGTCGCATGTCGATCGGTGAGGCCAAGGCCCGCCGCGCGAAGAAAGAGATGGTCGAAGCGAACTTGCGTCTGGTGATCTCGATTGCCAAGAAGTACACCAACCGCGGCCTGCAATTCCTCGACCTGATCCAGGAAGGCAACATCGGCCTGATGAAAGCGGTGGACAAGTTCGAATACCGTCGCGGCTACAAGTTCTCGACCTATGCCACCTGGTGGATCCGCCAGGCGATCACCCGCTCGATCGCCGACCAGGCCCGCACCATCCGTATTCCGGTGCACATGATCGAGACCATCAACAAGCTCAACCGTATTTCCCGGCAGATGTTGCAGGAAATGGGTCGTGAACCGACTCCGGAAGAGCTGGGCGAACGCATGGAAATGCCTGAGGACAAGATCCGCAAGGTATTGAAGATCGCCAAAGAGCCGATCTCCATGGAAACGCCGATCGGTGATGATGAAGATTCCCATCTGGGTGACTTCATCGAAGACTCCACCATGCAGTCGCCGATCGATGTCGCCACCGTCGAGAGCCTCAAGGAAGCGACCCGTGAAGTACTCTCTGGCCTCACTGCCCGTGAAGCCAAGGTACTGCGCATGCGTTTCGGCATCGATATGAATACCGACCACACCCTCGAGGAAGTCGGTAAGCAGTTTGACGTGACGCGCGAGCGGATTCGTCAGATCGAAGCCAAGGCGTTGCGCAAACTGCGCCACCCGACACGAAGCGAGCATCTGCGCTCCTTCCTCGACGAGTGACCTTCAAAACCCCCGGCCCTGCCGGGGGTTTTGTTTTATGCAGATAAAATCCCCTTCGCTACGCCCCCCGCCCCATTGCCCGTCTACACTCGAAACATCCTCCCTATGCCATAACGAGACCGTGATGCCCAGACTGACGGCCCTGCTCCTGCTGTCACTGATGACCTGGACCGCAACGGCTGGCGCATTGATGCTCACTGACGAAGAGCGCCGCTGGCTCAAGGACCACCCCGACCTGCGCCTGGGCGTCGATGCCTCATGGCCACCGTTCGAGTTCCGCGACGATCAAGGCCGTTATCAGGGCCTGGCCGCCGATTATGTCGAAGTCATCCGCGAGCGGCTGGCCGTCACGCTCACCCCCATCGAGCCCGCCAGCTGGACCGCCGTGCTGGAATTGGTCGCGCAAGGCAAGATCGACCTGCTGCCAGGCATCATGTCCACCCCCGAGCGCCAGAACTTCCTGGCGTTTACGCGCCCGTACCTGGATTTTCCGATCGTTATCCTGGCCCATCGAGGCGGAGCCCAGCCTCACAATCTCAAGGACCTGTACGGGTTGAAAATTGCCGTGGTGGAAAACTACGCCCCCCATGAGCTGCTACGCAATCATCACCCTGACCTTAACCTGGTGGCGCTGCCCAACGTCAGTTCAGCCCTGCAAGCCCTGGCCACCGATAAAGTGGATGCCGTGGTAGGCGACCTTGCCTCCAGTGTCTGGAGTCTGCGCCAGCTCAAGCTCGAGGGCCTCTACGTCAGCGGCGAAACGCCCTATCGCTATCAATTGGCAATGGCCGTCCCTCGCGACAATAAAATACTGGTGAGCATCCTGGACAAGGTCATCGCCGATATGAGCCCGGCCGAGATCACCGAAATCCAGGAGAAGTGGGTCGGCAATGTCCGCGACTACCGACAGCTCTGGTCCGACCTGCTGCTTTATGGCCTGCCAGGGATGCTGCTCTTGATGGGTATCCTGGCCGTAGTAATTCGTATCAACCGCCGCCTCAGTTCGGAGATCGCCCGTCGAGTCGACCTGGAACAGGAACTGCGCAGCAGCGAATACCACTATCGCGGCCTGGTGGAAAGCCTCTCGGCAATTGCCTGGGAAGCCAAGGTCAGCGACTTCACCTACACCTATGTCTCGCCCCACGCCGAAGACTTGCTCGGCTATCCCCTCGCCCATTGGCTGATCCCAGGCTTCTGGCGCAACATCATTCATCCGGCCGACCTGATCCGCGCCCAGACCTATTGCGATCACGAGGTGCTCGCCGGACGCGATCATTGCATCGATTACCGCGTCATCACCGCCGACGGCCGTTGCCTGTGGGTTCGCGACATTGTCAGCCTGATCGAACATGGCCACGAACCGGTGATGCGCGGGCTGATGATCGATATCAGCGAAGCCAAGCGCACCGAGGAAGCGCTGCGTCTCTCGGAGCAGAAATTCGCCTCGGTATTCCGCCAGTGCCCGGACATCCTGGTGATCGCGCGGCTGCTGGACGGATGCTTGCTGGAGGTCAACAAAGCCTTCGAAGAACAGATCGGCCTGAGCGCCGACGAGGTGGTGGGCCAGACCGCGACCGAACTGAACATCTGGGGCATCCAGGGCGTTGGCCCGAGCCTGTTGCAGCGCCTGCAGGCGGGGAGTATCCGTAACCTGGAGATGCCCTTTCGCCGCAGCAACGGCCAGGTATTCACCGGGTTGATCTCCGCCGAACCCTTCGACCTGGACACGACACCCGCGCTGGTCGTGGTGGTGCGGGACATCAGTCAACTCAAGGAAACCCAACAACAGCTGCAAACCTCCGAAGAGAAGTTCGCCAAGGCGTTCCACGCTTCGCCCGATGGCCTGCTGCTATCCCGACAAAGCGATGGCCTGCTGATTGAAGTCAACGAAGGCTTCAGCCGCATCACCGGCTTCAACAGCGCCTTGTCGGTGGATCGCTCCACCCTGGACCTGGGGATCTGGGTCAACCTCAACGAGCGCAAACAGATGCTCGACCTCCTGCAGCGTGACGGCTACGTCAAGGACTTCAGCTGCCATATCCGCCGTAACGACGGGCAGATACGACTCTGTGAAGTCTCCAGCCGCCCGCTGCCCATCGGCAATGAAGACTGCATGCTGACCATCGCCCGGGACATCACCGAACGCCATCTGATGCAGGAAAAACTGCAACAGGCCGCCACCGTGTTCGAAAGCACGGCCGAAGGCGTGCTGATCACCGATACGCAACAGCACATCAGCGCCGTGAACCGCGCCTTCAGTGAAATCACCGGCTATAGCGAAACCGAAGCTCTGGGCCATACGCCCCGCTTGCTGGCCTCCGGCTTGCACGACAGCGCGTTCTACGCCGCGATGTGGCACCAGTTGACGGCAGAGGGGCATTGGCAGGGGGAGATCTCCAATCGCCGCAAGAACGGCGAGCTATACCCCAGTTGGCTGACCATCAGCGCGGTGCGCAACCGTGATCAGCAAATCACCCATTTCGTCGCCGTCTTCGCCGATATCTCCAGCCTCAAACACGCCCAGGCCAAGCTCGACTACCAGGCCCACCACGACCCGCTCACCGGCCTGCCCAATCGCACGCTGTTCGAAAGCCGCTTGCTGACGGCCCTAAACAACCAGCAGGAGAACGGTGGGCAGGGTGCGGTGCTGTTCCTGGACCTGGACCGCTTCAAGCACATCAACGATAGTCTTGGGCACCCGGTCGGCGACCTGCTGCTCAAGGGCATCGCCGTGCGTCTGAGGGAGCAACTGCGTGATATCGACACCGTGGCGCGCCTGGGTGGTGACGAATTCATCATCCTGCTGCCGGGCCTGCAGCAGCCCAGCGATGCCGAGCACATAGCCCTGAAGTTGCTGAACTGTTTCGCCGCGCCATTCCAGGCCGGCGAACATGAGTTCTTCATCAGCGCCAGCATCGGCACCAGCCTCTACCCCCAGGATGGCTGCGACGTCGCCACGCTGGTCAAGAACGCCGATGCGGCGATGTACCGCTCCAAGGCCAAGGGCCGCAACCGGGTGGAAAGCTACACCCGCGACCTCACCGCCCAGGCCAGCGAGCGCGTGGCCATGGAGTACGAACTGCGGAGGGCGATCGAACGTAACGAGTTGTCACTGTCTTTCCAACCGAAAATCAGCCTCGCCGATAACCGACTGGTGGGCGCCGAAGCCTTGATTCGTTGGACCCACCCGACGTTTGGCGACGTGCCACCGGAACACTTCATCCCCCTGGCGGAAGAAAACGGCATGATCCTGCAAATCGGCGACTGGGTCCTGGAACACGCTTGCCGACAGCTGTACGAATGGAACAGCGCCTACGAAAGCCTCGGCCCACTGTCGGTCAACCTGGCCGGAGCGCAACTGCGCCAGCCGAACCTGCTGATACGCATTGAACAACTCCTGCGGGAGAACCACCTGAAGCCCGGTTTATTGCAACTGGAAATTACCGAAAACTTCATCATGAGCCAGGCCGAAGAAGCGCTGACGGTGCTGCACCAACTCAAAAAGCTCGGCGTACAACTGGCCATCGACGACTTCGGCACGGGCTACTCCTCCCTGAGCTACCTCAAGCGCCTGCCGCTGGACATCCTCAAGATCGACCAGTCTTTCGTCCGGGGCCTGCCCGACGACCCCCACGATGCGGCCATCGTGCGGGCAATCATTGCCCTGGGTCGCAGCATGCAATTCACCATCATCGCCGAGGGCGTCGAAACCCTGGCCCAACAGCAATTCCTGGCTGAAGAAGGCTGCGAACAGATCCAGGGCTATATCGTCAGCCTGCCCCTGGGCGCCGATGAATTTGCCGCGACGTTTCTGCGCATGACCGTATCGGATTTTTCGGATAGCACAGCCGAGAAACCGTCGCTATAATCCGCGGCCTACTGAGGGCCTATAGCTCAGTCGGTTAGAGCAGAGGACTCATAATCCTTTGGTCCACGGTTCGAGTCCGTGTGGGCCCACCAACTTGAAAGCCGCGCATTGCGCGGCTTTTCTGTGTCTGGATTTGAAGTTCCTTTTCGATAAGGACAGCATCGCTGCTCAAATCTAACCCGGCACAAGAGCATGCACGGGAAACCCAACGACTATTGTTGATGGGAGAAGTTTTCAATCCTGACCTGACCATCCGGAAACGTGGCGATAATCTCCAATTCGCCGCCCATGGCACGGATGTAGTTACGCAACGTGCTGATGTACATGTCCGTGCGACGCTCCATTTTCGAGACCGCTGCCTGGTTGATATGCAGTGCCTTGGCCAAGGCTTCCTGGCTCAGATCCTGCGCCTGACGTAACTCGTGCAGTGGCATTTCCGCCCGTAACTTCTGATACAGCGCTTGCGTGCGGACCTGAGAATCTGGCGAACGACAGGCCACCAGATCGGCAAATTTCTTAGCCATTGTCAAAACCCTCTTTCTTCAATACTTCCAAATGCTCGTCATAAAGACGCTCGGCCAAAGGCACGTATTCGTGATACCAGCGATCCTGGCCGGTCTTGCCTCCGCCGATCAGAAGAATGGCGCAGCGGCGCGGGTCAAAGGCATAGAGCACACGATAAGGTCTTCCTCCGTGCTGCACCCGTAGCTCCCGAAGGTTGCCATGGCGCGAACCTTTAATATCGCGGTATGAGGAAAGCCCAAAAAAGGCCCGGCATCACCCAGCAACATTACCGAGGCCTGCACAGAATCCTGCTCACTCTCACCGAGACGGTTCCACCACATCTCAAACTCATCTGTGTATTCAACATCCCATTTCATTCAAATATGCCATCCAGGATATATAACCTCAAGGGAATAATCCTAGACATTCCAACCGCCCTCCTGCCATCTGGGTGGCATCGCGAATTTGTTAGCGAGGGTTTCGCAGCGGTCCTCTCTTGCTCCCCTGGCGCAGCAGAAGCAATACTCCGCGAGCTGAGAATGATGAAAACCATCCGCGCCAAAGTCAGCTCCCAAAAAACCATCACGAGACGCCAATCATCGCCACCGCCACCCTCCCCCGACTGTTCCTAGAACTGTTCTGGCAACTCGCCATCCTGTTGGTGCCGGCCTTTTTCGTCACGGTCATGCCACCCCCGCTGGCACTGCTAACGGTGCTGTTCTTCGGCCTGTTGATGGGCATCGCGGCGAGGCTGGGCTTCTTATCAGTGGGGCGGGGCTGCGCCCGGTTGATGGTCGGCGCCGTGTTTGGCCTGGGTTTCAGCCTGGGCAGGGTGCTGTTCGAGTATTGGGGCATCCTGATAGCAATCGTCGCCATCATCGGCGGGCTCGCCTGCGTCAGCAAATGGGAACGACGTCTCGGCCTGGTGTCGGACCCTGTCAAAGGGCCAAGTGCCTGGGGCGGATCCGAGCCGCAACTGACGCCTGAGGGTGAGCCGATCCAGACGTTCAACCACGGCGAAATCGCAATGGGCGGACCGACCTATTGCGATTATCTGTTCCCCGATGGCGTGCTCTTGCAAGGCCTGGGTTCTTCGGCCGTGTTCTCCAGCGACGGGCGCTATTTCGCCGCGCCGGTGCCGTCCCGGCAGAGCTGGGGGCTGGTCGTCCTGGACCGTCAGCAGCGCCGGATCTACCGCTGCGACAACAGTGAATTCTGGGAACTGGACACGCTGGACCTTAATAGCTTGAGCGGTCGTTATAGCCCGTTGGTGGACAACAGCGTTCGCCAGACTCGGATCGATGAGCTGTTGCAAACCGCCAGCGCCGCCGATCTGGTTGCCATTGCCGATCTTTGGCTGGAACCGGGCTGGTATCCGGAAGATATTGCGCACACCTTCGAGCGACGCTCCGCTGACGGGCAACAATGCCTGGTGGGAAACGTTGTATTGCCGCCGACTTTTCGCGACCTGCCCCAGCCCTTGGAACCGCTGCGTTCACCGCACTATGCCATCAGCGTCAATGGGCAGCCGTCTGGCTTGTTGATGGCCGCTGATACCGCGTTGGTGTGGAGTACCAATCACCGCGCGCTGGTGTGCCGGGCTCAGGAACAAACCGGGCATCCGAGCGGCGACCGCTACTGGTTGTGGCAGGTTGACCAGGGCTGGCGCGCACTGCCGTCGCCTTGGGTGAAAAGCGATGCCGAACCCTCTTTTTATTGGCATGACGTGGTGAGCCTCGACGAGCACCATGTGCGTATCGGGTCGTACCTCGACTACCCGCGTCCGTCCCTTGGCCGGTACGGCTATCGTCTCGACAGCATCCACAGTGATACCGAAATCCAGGCGGGCCATGACGCTCAGGGTCGGCTGCAGGTGGCCGAGTTTCAGCTGACCCGGATGAGCATTGCGATGCCGCTGGACAGCCAGGGCCGGCGAGGTGAGTCGTTCATAGAAACGCAGCCGATGCTGGACGGTGCCTGCGCTCATCTGATCTGGCTTTGCGACAACAACGAAGGGCTGGGCGCTTATCGCTGTCAGGTGGGTGACTGGCAGTTGCCGGGACGCTGGTTGCTGGATCATCGGGTCTCCGACTGCGGACGTTATCTGGCGTTGTTGCCTTTTGCAGACGCGATGACAGTCGCAACCCACGTGGCGGTTATCGACGTGAAGGAGAAGTGCCTGTTGGAGGGCCCTCCGATGTGGGTGGCCCGCCTACTCGATTTCCGTGATGGCTTGCTGAGCCTGGCGGCGATCACCGGCCGTCTGGATCAAGACCTGAACGGCAGCGCGCTGCAACGCTTCAATGTCCTTGCACCGAAGATCGATAACAATCCTTCGTTCTTTCATCCCGACGAGCACTCCCGACTGTTCTACACCACCGTGGAGTTGCGGGTGAGCGACTCACAGTTATGCAGTGTTACCCCTTGGCGCCTGGTGGATCGTCCGCAGGTAGCCGTTGCCGAGGGTGACTTCATCCAGCCCTCACCCAACCACCAGAATGCCGCCTGGCTGTTCGGCAGCGAGACGGAATATGCCGACAGTTGGGTCCGTGCGAATACGCCGCGGCTCGGAGGCCATCTGTTGACCGCATCCGGCTGCGCGTTGACTGACCTTGCGCCGTCAATGATCTGGTCACCGAACGGTCGCTATCTCGCGCTGACCCGCATGGCCACCGATGTGACGGAGCTCTGTGGGAGCTATCGCGGATGGCAGCTGTTGCTACTCGATATTCAGGAACACACGTTGCGAGTGCATTCGCAATGGCTGGGTAATCGGCCGCTGTTTGAAGGCTTCGATGACGAGCAAGTGCACGTGCGCTGTTTTGAACAGGATTGGGAAGCAGAGGACGATGAGGACCCAGGTTCAGTACACTCACTGTCGTTATCCCTATTGCTGCAACTGCCCACCGAGCAACTGATCTGCCTGGACGGTTTCTGGCTCAGTGCTTCGCAAGCGCATCTGGCGCCCCACTGGCGAGCATTGGCGTTACCTGCCATCAGCCATTTCGAGCACAAGAGCCTTTAAGATGCCCACCACCGATGCCCGCGCCGGAGCCCACCTTGCCTGACACCCGCCCTCCTGTCCTCGACGAGATCGATCGTCAACTGATCGCCGCCCTGCAAATCAATGCCCGGGAAAGCGTCGCCATGCTCGCTCGACAACTGGGCATCGCCCGGACGACCGTAACCTCGCGGCTGGCCCGCCTGGAAAAGACCAAGGTCATCACCGGATACGGCGTGCGCCTTGGACAACGGGTGGTCGATGGCGGCCTGCAGGCTTACGTCGGCATCAAGGTCCAGCCGCGCTCGGGCAAGGACGTGTTGCGGCGCTTGAGCGCCATGGCCCAGGTCCAGCAGTTATGCGCGGTCAGTGGTGAATTCGATTATGTGGCCTGGCTGCGCACGGACTCGCCGGAACAGCTGGATCAGTTGCTGGACCAGATCGGCAGCGTGGATGGCGTGGAGAAGACCACCACCTCGATCATCCTCAGCAGCAAGATCGACCGAGGACAGCCGGTCTAGGCCTGTGTCACCCGAATCAATGTGGGAGCGAGCCTGCTCGCGATTGCGGTATGTCAGTCAGATAGATGTTGGCTGGACTGACGCTATCGCGAGCAGGCTCGCTCCCACAGGGACTGCATCTCGTCACTTTGTCTTGCTTGCACTTCATAATGACTCCTTGCAAACCAAAACGACGACACATTGCGTCTTATTAACGTGTCCCACGCTCTCTAGAATGGCCGGCATCTTTCCTATACTCAGACGCGAGCCAGCGTCGAGTCGCCCCTCAAGGTCAGCCATGAACAAGCACAATCGCCATCCAGCAGACGGTAAGAAGCCCATCACCATCTTCGGACCGGATTTTCCTTTCGCCTTTGACGACTGGATCGAGCATCCGGCCGGTTTGGGCAGTATTCCGGCTGACAATCTCGGAGCGGAGGTGGCGATCGTCGGGGCTGGGATCTCTGGCCTGGTGGCGGCATACGAACTGATGAAGCTGGGCCTCAAGCCGGTAGTCTACGAGGCGTCGAAAATGGGCGGCCGGCTGCGCTCGCAGGCGTTCAATGGTGCCGAAGGGATTGTTGCCGAATTGGGTGGCATGCGCTTTCCGGTGTCGTCCACGGCGTTCTACCACTATGTCGACAAGTTGGGGCTGGAAACCAAACCGTTTCCCAACCCGTTGACCCCGGCTTCCGGCAGCACCGTCATCGACCTCGAAGGGCAGACGTACTACGCGCAGAAACTGGCGGACCTGCCTGCATTGTTCCAGGAAGTGGCCGACGCCTGGGCGGATGCGCTGGAGGACGGCTCGCGCTTCAGCGAGATCCAGCAGGCGATTCGCGACCGTGACGTGTCGCGCCTCAAAGAGCTGTGGAACACATTGGTGCCGCTGTGGGACGACCGCACCTTCTATGATTTCGTCGCCACCTCCAAGGCATTCGCCAAGCTCTCGTTCCAGCATCGTGAAGTATTCGGCCAAGTCGGCTTCGGCACCGGCGGTTGGGATTCGGACTTCCCCAACTCGATGCTGGAAATCTTCCGCGTGGTGATGACCAACTGCGACGATCACCAGCACCTGGTGGTGGGCGGCGTGGAACAGGTCCCCCACGGCATCTGGAAACACGTACCGGAGCGCTGTGCACACTGGCCGAAAGGCACCAGCCTGAGTTCATTGCACCTGGGCGCGCCCCGCAGCGGCGTGAAACGCATCGCTCGCGCCGAGGATGGCCGGTTCAGCGTAACGGACGTCTGGGGCGACACCCGTGAATATGCCGCGGTGCTGGTCACGTGCCAGAGCTGGCTGCTGACCACCCAGATCGAATGTGAAGAGGCGCTGTTCTCGCAAAAGATGTGGATGGCCCTGGACCGCACCCGCTACATGCAATCATCGAAGACCTTTGTCATGGTCGACCGCCCGTTCTGGAAGGACAAGGACCCGGAAACCGGCCGCGACCTGATGAGCATGACCCTCACCGACCGCCTGACCCGCGGCACCTACCTGTTCGACAACGGCGACGACAAGCCAGGCGTTATCTGCCTGTCGTACTCCTGGATGAGCGATGCGCTGAAAATGCTGCCCCATCCCGTGGAAAAGCGCGTGAAGCTGGCCCTGGATGCCCTGAAGAAGATCTATCCCAAAGTGGACATCGCCGCCCGGATCATCGGTGATCCGATCACCGTTTCCTGGGAAGCCGACCCGCACTTCCTCGGCGCCTTCAAGGGAGCCTTGCCGGGTCACTATCGCTACAACCAGCGCATGTACGCGCATTTCATGCAAGACGACATGCCGGCTGAACAAAGAGGGATCTTTATCGCTGGCGATGACGTCTCATGGACACCAGCCTGGGTTGAAGGCGCGGTACAGACCTCACTCAATGCCGTGTGGGGAATCATGAAGCACTTCGGCGGTGAAACTCACGCCGAGAACCCGGGTCCGGGTGATGTATTCAACGAGATCGGTCCGATCGCATTGCCTGAATGAAACGGCCCGAATAAAAGGAGTTGTCGATGCGCGTAGCCCTATATCAATGCCCACCGCTGCCACTGGATCCGGTTGCCAACCTGCAACGCCTGCATCAGGTGGCGCTGGAGGCCAGGGGCGCCGATGTGCTGGTGCTGCCGGAGATGTTCATGACCGGCTACAACATCGGCGTCGACGCGGTGAACGTATTGGCCGAGGTCTACAACGGTGAATGGGCGCAGCAGATCGGCCGCATTGCCAAGGCCACCGGCCTGGCGATTCTCTATGGCTACCCTGAGCGCAGCGAGGACGGGCAGATCTACAACTCGGTCCAACTGATCGACGCCCAGGGCGAACGCCTGGCCAACTATCGCAAGAGCCATCTGTTCGGTGACCTCGATCATGCGATGTTCAGCGCGGGCGATGATTCACTGCCGATCGTGAGCCTCAACGGCTGGAAGCTCGGCTTCCTGATCTGCTACGACCTGGAATTCCCGGAGAACGCCAGACGCCTGGCCCTGGCCGGCGCCGAACTGATTCTGGTGCCGACCGCCAATATGCAGCCCTACGAGTTCATCGCCGACGTTACGGTGCGCGCCCGGGCCATCGAGAACCAGTGCTTCGTGGCCTACGCCAACTACTGCGGCCATGAAGGTGAATTGCAGTATTGCGGCCAGAGCAGCATTGCCGCGCCGGACGGCAGCCGTCCCGCCCTGGCGGGGCTGGATGAAGCCTTGATCGTGGGGGAGCTGGACCGTCAATTGATGGAAGACTCCCGGACAGCCTACAACTACCTGCATGACCGCCGCCCTGCGCTTTACGGCGACTTGCGCAAGCACTGATTGAGAACATCCTCCAATCCGCTAGCATGAGCGCATCTCTGCCTTGGAAGCGCTCATGCCGGCCCCCGATTCCCTCCGTCCCTCTACTGAAACCCTCGCCAACGGCCTGAAGGTGACATTGCGTCATGCGTCCGGTCTCAAGCGCAGCGCGGCCGTACTGCGGGTGGCTGTCGGCAGCCATGATGCGCCGCTGGCCTGGCCGGGCATGGCGCACTTTCTCGAGCACCTTTTCTTCCTCGGTACTGAGCGTTTTCCCACGGGAGAACATTTGATGGCCTACGTGCAGCGGCATGGCGGCCAAGTCAACGCGCGCACCAGCGAACGCACCACGGACTTTTTCATCGAACTGCCGCCTACCGCCTTCGCCGGCGGACTGGACCGGTTGCAGGACATGCTTGCCCATCCGCGTCTCGACGAAGCCGATCAATTGCGGGAACGGGAAGTGTTGCAGGCGGAGTTCATCGCCTGGTCCCAGGACGCGGCGGCCCAGCGTCAGGTTGCCCTGTTTGAAGGGCTCTCGACGGCCCATCCGCTACGGGGTTTTCACGCGGGCAACCGTGACAGCCTGGCCGTGCAAATGCCTGAGTTCCAGACGGCACTGCAGGATTTTTATCGGCGGTTCTACCACCGCGGCCAAATGACCCTGAGCCTGGCTGGCCCGCAAAGCCTCGGTGAGTTGAGCGCACTGGCAGAATCATTCGGCAACGATCTGCCCGTCGGCGACGTCGCTGCCCGGCAATCACCACCGCGACTGATGGAATCGTCGGATACCGGTTATCAACAGGTCAGCGACCGTGACCTTGCTCTGCTATTCGCCTTCGAAAACCTGCCCAGGGCTTCGCCCCAGGCTTTGGACTTTCTCTGCACCTGGTTGAATACCGGCAAACCCGGCGGCCTGCTTGCCGCCCTGCGCCAACGTGGTCTGGCTGACAGCCTCAACGCCACGCCGTTGTATGAATTTGACCGGCAGGCGCTGCTGAATATCGAGTTCAAGCTCGACGAGCCTCAACGGCACGATGAGATACAGTCGTTGCTGCACGACTGGTTGGGATTCTTTGCCGCCCAGGATGACTGGGCGTCCTTGCGCAAGGAATTGACCGCCCTGCTCCATTGCCGGCAGGCCACAGGATCGGCGCTGCAACTGGCCCGTTCGGACAGTGAAGGGCGGGGAGCTCCTCTGTCAGAGGACGACCTCGCGAGGCTCAGGGAAATCCTCAGGCAGTTGCAACCGGCGTCTGACTTCACCGAAGCATGGCAACTGCCCGCGCCCAACCCGTTCCTGCAAACGGCCGCCGAGCCACCCCGTGCCGGCCTGATACGCGGCCAGACGAGCGCCCATCGCGGTTTGCGGACGTTCGCCCAGGACCGCTCCCGGGGACGGCGCGACCGCTCACCCATGCAGTTCAGGCCAGGGCTGACGGACAACGGCCGCGAAGGCGTGGTTTACCTGCGCTGGCGTCTGGCGGCTCACGCACCGCGTGACCTTCAATCCAGGCTGGAACGGCACCTGCTGGATTTGCGAGAAGAGGCCCGGCAGGCCGGCGTGGAGGTCACTGTGGAAGCCACCAAAAGCCAATGCCTGCTGAAGCTGGTTGGTTTACAGACACCGATGCCGCTGGTGCTCGAACAGATTCTGACAAAGTTGGGAGAACCGCTACCCAACGCTGTGAACGAAGCGCCGCTGATACCGATTCGACATCTGTTGAAGGCGTTGGCGGGCCATTGCGGACCATCGTCTCGACCGGACACGCTGTCGCAGCCCGATAGCGAGCAAAGCCTGTGGACGACCGCCGAGTGGGACGGCCTGGCCATCGGTCTTTCTGAAACGACCCAGGGCGCCATGGGCCCTGCCCTGGCCAGGGTGCCCGGCATTGCCGGCCAGCCTGTTGAACCGACGCCGCTCTTGGCGCAGCGCATCTGGCACACATTGCCAACCCAGGGCGACGAACAGGCCGTGTTGCTGTTTTGTCCGACACCCACCCTGGCGTTGTCCGACGAAGCCGCCTGGCGGTTATTGGCACAGCTGTGTCAAACACCGTTTTACCAACGCCTGCGGGTCGAGCTGCAATTGGGTTATGCGGTGTTCAGCGGATTGAAGCAGATCGATGGGCAAACCGGTCTGCTGTTCGGCGCCCAATCGCCCGGCGCCTCGGCGACTGAGTTGATCAATCACATGGAACAGTTCCTGGAAGGATTGCCGCAACTGATCCGACAACTCGACGATCCGACCTTGCTCGGCCAACAGCGAACACTCGCCTCCCAGTTCCACGGCGAAACCCTGCCCTGCGCCCAAGTGGCCGAACTGCTATGGCAGGGGAAACTGGCTGGCCGCCCGTCGGATTACCTTGAGCAGCTTCGCGATGGGATCGCGGGATTGAATCGCGAGCAATTGCTCGATGCCGCCCAGCGCCTGATCGACGCCGAAGGTGGCCGCCACTGCTTGAGCAACGGCCCTTGCCCGGAGGAACATTGGCAAATGCCGAACTGATCATTACAGCGTCTGCAATGAGCTTTCTCGGAGAATCGCGGCATACGAATTTGTTTAATTTAGTAACATAGCTGCCTAAGCATCTGAACATCTCCGACCGGAGGTGGACTATATGTATAGATCTCAACCGTCCCACCCCAACCAAAGGAGTATTTCCATGTCCTGGACCAAACCCGCATATATCGACCTGCGTATCGGTTTCGAAGTCACCATGTACTTCGCCAACCGTTGATTGCTGCAGTCGGTTGAACGCGCAGCAAACGCCTCGGTGACCCGGGGCGTTTTTTATTTCGGTTTGCAGATGGAGCGGCCATGTTCGTCCAGATTCTAGGTTCCGCCGCTGGCGGCGGTTTCCCTCAATGGAACTGCAATTGCGCCAATTGCGCAGGTTTTCGCAACGGCAGCCTGCGGGCCCAGGCGCGAACGCAATCGTCCATCGCGATTTCCGATGACGGGGTGAGCTGGGTGTTGTGCAACGCCTCTCCGGACATCCGTGCCCAGCTCCAGAGCTTCGCTCCGATGCAGCCGGGTCGGGCCCTGCGGGACACTGGCATCGGCGCCATCATCCTGATGGACAGCCAGATCGACCACACCACCGGCCTGCTCAGCCTGCGGGAAGGCTGTCCGCATCAAGTCTGGTGCACCGACATGGTCCATGAAGACCTGAGCACCGGCTTCCCGCTGTTCAACATGCTGACCCACTGGAACGGTGGGCTGAGCTGGAACCGCATCGAACTCGACCAGAGCTTCACTGTGCCGGCCTGCCCGAACCTGCGCTTCACCCCACTGCCGCTGCGCAGCGCCGCGCCGCCCTATTCGCCACACCGCTTCGACCCGCACCCGGGGGACAACATCGGCCTGATCGTCGAAGACCTGCGTACCGGCGGCAAACTGTTCTACGCACCGGGCCTGGGCAAGGTGGATGGGCCGCTGTTGGAGATCATGGCCGGCAGCGACTGCCTGTTGGTGGATGGCACGATGTGGGACGACGATGAGATGCAGCGCCGTGGCGTCGGCACCCGTACCGGTCGGGAAATGGGCCACCTGGCGCAAAACGGCCCCGGCGGTATGCTGGAAGTGCTGGAGCAACTGCCCGAGCCACGCAAGGTGCTTATCCACATCAACAATACCAACCCGATTCTTGATGAGGATTCACCGGAACGGGCCGAACTTGTACGCCGAAAGATTGAAGTGGCCTACGACGGAATGAGTATTGAGTTGTAGCAAGAGCGGGACGATTGTGGGAGTGAGCGAGCGCTGTGTCAGCCTGGTTGTGCTGGCCGGGCTGGCCCTATCGCGAGCAGGCTCGCTCCCACAGTAGTCCGAGTGCACCACAGAGCCAATGTGGGAGCGAGCCTGCTCGCGATGAGGCCAGCCCAGACGCCACAGAACCCACGGTGATTCCCCGGAGAACCGCAATGACTGACACCCCCCTTTCCCCCGCCGAGTTCGAAGCGGCCCTGCGCGCCAAGGGCGCGTATTACCACATCCATCACCCGTATCACGTGGCGATGTATGAAGGCCGTGCCACTCGCGAGCAAATCCAGGGCTGGGTCGCCAACCGCTTTTACTATCAGGTGAACATTCCGCTGAAGGATGCCGCGATCCTGGCCAACTGCCCGGATCGGGAGATCCGCCGCGAGTGGATCCAGCGCCTGCTCGACCACGACGGCGCACCCGGCGAAGACGGCGGCATCGAGGCCTGGCTGCGGCTGGGCGAGGCCGTGGGGCTGGAGCCCGATCAACTGCGCTCCCAGGAGCTGGTGCTGCCCGGCGTGCGATTCGCCGTGGATGCCTACGTCAACTTCGCCCGCCGGGCCAGTTGGCAGGAAGCCGCCAGTAGCTCGCTGACCGAGCTGTTCGCCCCGCAGATCCACCAGTCGCGCCTGGACAGCTGGCCGCAGCACTACCCGTGGATCGATCCGGCCGGCTACGAATACTTCCGCACGCGCCTCGGTCAGGCCCGCCGTGACGTGGAGCATGGCCTGGCGATTACCTTGCAGCATTACACCACCCGCGCGGGCCAGGAGCGCATGCTGGAAATTCTCCAGTTCAAACTGGACATCCTCTGGAGCATGCTCGACGCGATGAGCATGGCCTACGAATTGAACCGCCCGCCCTACCACAGCGTGACCGGACAACGGGTTTGGCACAAAGGAATCCCCTTATGAGTTTCGACCGCAGCAAAACCCCTCGCTGGCGCCCCGGCTATCGCTTCCAATACGAACCGGCGCAGAAAGGTCATGTGTTGCTCTATCCTGAAGGCATGATCAAGCTCAACGACAGCGCTGCGCTGATCGGCGGCTTGATCGACGGTGAACGGGACGTCGCAGCCATCATCGACGAGCTGGCCAAGCAGTTTCCCGACGTGCCCGAACTCGGTGACGACATCGAGCAATTCATGGAGGTCGCCCGTGCAGAGCACTGGATCGAACTTGCCTGACCAGCCAGCGATCGGCTTGCCGTTGTGGTTGCTGGCGGAGCTGACCTATCGTTGCCCGCTGCAATGCCCCTACTGTTCCAACCCGCTGGACTTTGCCGAGCAGGGCAAGGAACTGAGCACCGAGCAGTGGTTCAAGGTCTTTCGCGAAGCCAGGGAAATGGGTGCCGCGCAGTTGGGCTTTTCCGGTGGCGAACCGCTGGTGCGCCCGGACCTCGCCGAACTGATCGGCGAGGCGCGCAAGCTGGGTTTCTACACCAACCTGATCACCTCCGGCATCGGTTTGACCGAACAGAAAATCAGCGACTTCAAGAAGGCCGGCCTCGATCACATCCAGATCAGCTTCCAGGCCAGCGACGAGCAGGTGAACAACCTGCTGGCCGGCTCGAAGAAAGCCTTCGCACAGAAACTGGAAATGGCCCGGGCGGTGAAGGCTCACGGCTACCCGATGGTGCTCAACTTCGTCACCCATCGGCACAACATCGACAAGATCGACCGCATCATCGAGTTGTGCATTGCCCTTGAGGCCGACTTCGTCGAGCTCGCCACCTGTCAGTTCTACGGCTGGGCGCAGCTCAACCGGGTGGGTCTGCTGCCGACTCGGGAACAACTGGTGCGCGCCGAACGCATCACCAACGAGTATCGCGCCAGGCTCGAAGCCCAGGGTCATCCGTGCAAGCTGATCTTCGTCACCCCGGACTACTATGAAGAACGTCCCAAGGCCTGCATGAACGGCTGGGGCAGCCTTTTCCTGACGGTGACGCCGGACGGTACTGCTCTGCCTTGTCACGGCGCCCGACAACTGCCGGTGCAATTTCCCAACGTGCGCGACCACAGTATGCAGCACATCTGGTACGACTCCTTCGGTTTCAACCGCTTCCGCGGCTATGACTGGATGCCCGAGCCGTGCCGCTCCTGCGATGAAAAGGAGCAGGACTTCGGCGGTTGTCGCTGTCAGGCGTTCATGCTCACGGGCGACGCCAGCAATGCCGACCCGGTGTGCAGCAAATCCGAACATCACGGGGTGATCCTCAAGGCCCGGGAAGAAGCCGAGCACGCCACCCAGACCATCGAACAACTGGCCTTTCGCAATGAACGAAACTCGCACCTCATCGCCAAAAGCTGACCCGTTCAGCGCCGCCCAGGCCGTTGCGGCGGGGATCGACTTCGCCGAGCTGCAGGTCGGCCCACTGGGCCTGTTCTGGAACGAATATCGCCCGGAAGACGGGGCCTGCCGGATATGGCAATGGCGCGACGCCAAGGCCCGCTGCCTGACCCCGGATGGCTTCAGCGCGCGCAGCCGGGTCTATGAATATGGCGGTGGATCGTTCTGCCTGGGCGACGACGGCGTGCTGTTCGTCAACGACGCGGACCAGCAACTGTACCGCCAATCGCTGAACGGCGAGACGCCCGTGGCGCTGACGTCGGGGGACTGTCGCTACGGCGATCTCAGTTTTGCCGCCGGCCAGGTATTGGCAGTGGAGGAACAGGCCAATCGGCATCGCCTGGTAGCGATTGGCCTGGCAGATCGACAGCGACATCTCTTGGTCGAAGGCGCTGACTTCTATGCCGCGCCCACCATGAGTCCGAACGGCCAATGGCTGGCCTGGATCGAGTGGAGCCGTCCGCATCAGCCGTGGACGGCCACACGACTGATGCTGGCCGAGCGCACCGCTTCCGGTTGGGGTGAACCACGTTGCGTAGCGGGCAGCACCGAAGAAGAATCCATCCAACAGCCGCGCTTCGATCATGCCAACCGCTTGTACTGCCTGAGCGATCGCGGCGGCTACTGGCAGCCGTGGGCTGAGTCCAGCGAAGGCCTGCAACGGCTACCCTGCGCTGAAGCCGATCATGCCCCCGCGCCCTGGCAGCTCGGCGGCTGCACCTGGCTGCCATTGGACAGCAGCACGTACCTGGCGAGCTGGACCGAAGCGGGTTTCGGGCGGCTTGGCCTGTGCCACAGTGACGCCGTGCAGGAAGATTTCACCGGTGCCTACACCCGCTTTCGCAGCCTGGCGCTGGATGAGCGGTTCATCTACGCCATCGCCGCCTCACCGGTCAGTCCGTCCGCCGTCATCGCGATTGAACGCCACAGCCACGACACACAGGTCCTGGCCGGCGGCGTCGCCCCTCTGCCCGTCGAGCAGATCAGTCGCCCGCAGACCCTGCACTATCCGTCGACCTCGGGTATGGCCCATGGGTTCTTTTACCCAGCCATGGGAGCGGAAACCAAGCCGCCATTGCTGGTTTTCATTCATGGCGGTCCCACCTCGGCCTGTTATCCCCTGTTCGATCCGCGCATCCAGTACTGGACCCAGCGCGGCTTTGCCGTCGCGGACCTCAATTACCGTGGAAGCAGCGGCTATGGCAGGGCCTACCGACAAGCGTTGCATTTGAATTGGGGCGTGGTGGACGTCGAGGATGCCTGCGCGGTGGTTGGCTACCTGGACGGGCAAGGCCTGATCGATGGCTGCTGTGCGTTCATTCGCGGTGGTAGTGCCGGCGGCTACACGACGCTCTGCGCCTTGGCGTTTCACGACGTATTTCGTGCCGGCGCCAGTCTTTACGGTGTCAGCGACCCGGTCGCCCTGGGTCGCGCGACGCACAAATTCGAAAGTGATTACCTGGACTGGCTGATCGGCGACCCGCAACGGGACGTCGAGCGTTACCGCGCCCGAACCCCGCAGCTGCATGCTGATCAGATCCGCGCACCGGTGATTTTCTTCCAGGGCGAACTGGACGCCGTGGTCGTGCCCCAGCAGACCCGCGACATGGTCAGGGCACTGGAGGACAACGGCGTGACGGTCGAAGCGCACTACTACCCGGATGAACGTCACGGCTTTCGCAAGGCGGCGAACCAGGCCCATGCGCTGGAGCATGAGTGGTTGTTCTACCGGAAGGTGATGGAGCTATAAGGAGATGAAGAACCTGTGGGAGCGAGCCTGCTCGCGATAGCGGTGGATCAATCGACATCCCTGTTGGATGACAGACAGCTATCGCGAGCAGGCTCGCTCCCACATGGGGTTTGCTGCAATGTTCAGCGCTTGGCGATGATGTAGACCGCATGCACGATGCCGGGGATGTAACCCAACAGCGTCAGCAGAATATTCAGCCAGAAAGCCCCGCCGAAGCCGACTTGCAGAAACACGCCCAGCGGCGGCAACAGAATGGCGATGATGATGCGAATGAGATCCATGGTGGGCTCCTGATGGGCGATGGCTACATTGCCATATAGCTCATTGACCCATGACCGCTCGTCAGGGTTCAAACCATCAGTGAGTAGGACCAAGCTAGGCAGGAACAAAAAACGCAGGCAAAAGAAAACCCCGCCGAGGCGGGGTTTTGCAGACTGTTTCCCTGATATCCCTTTCACTCCACCTTCCTGGCGGAATCCTACGTGTCCGTGTTGTTTCTCTGCGCATCCTGCGCGACGTCCATGTGAAGTAGATTAGCCTTGGATCCAATTGACCGGTAGAGGCAAATCGACCTCACGTCATGTAAGCATTTACTTACAAAGTGACATTTTCAGAATTGCCCGGGTTCCAGCAGGAACAGCGATTCACTGCCCGCCCTTACCGAAGCGCTCAAGGAATGGATCCGCGGCAGCAGGCGGGCGAAGTAGAACCGCGCTGTCCCCAGTTTGCTGGCGTAGAAGTCATCCTGGCTTTCCTTGCCCAGGGCCGCCTTGGCCATCAGCGCCCACATATAGGCGTAGGCGGTGTAACCGAACGCCTGCAGGTACTCCACCGAAGCCGCGCCGATTTCGTTCGGGTTGCTTTTCGCCCGATCCAATAGCCAGTCGGTCAGTTCATCCAGAGTACCGACGGCATCATTCAACGGCTTGGTGAACTCGGCCAGATCGCTGCTCGCGGTGGCGGTGAAGTGGCGGATTTCGTCGGCGAACAGCTTGTAGAACGCGCCGCCGCTGCCGACGATCTTGCGCCCCACCAAGTCCAGCGCCTGGATACCGTTGGTGCCTTCATAGATCTGGGTGATGCGGACATCACGCACCAACTGTTCCTGGCCCCACTCGCGAATGTAACCGTGGCCGCCGAAAATCTGCTGGCCATGCACGGTGGTTTCCAGACCCAGGTCCGTCAGGAACGCCTTCGCCACCGGGGTCAGCAACGCAACCAGGTCTTCGGCGCGCTTGCGGGTGGTCGGGTCTTCGCTGAACTTGGCGGTGTCCAGTTGCATCGCCACGTAGGTGGAAAATGCCCGGCCGCCTTCGTTCGAGGCTTTCATGGTCAGCAACATCCGGCGCACATCGGGGTGAACAATGATCGGGTCGGCGACTTTGTCCTTGTTCTGCGCGCCGGTGGGCGAACGGCTCTGCAAGCGATCACGGGCGTATTCGATAGCGTTCTGGTAGGAACGCTCACCGGACGCCAGGCCTTGGATACCAACGCCCAGGCGCTCGTAGTTCATCATGGTGAACATTGCCGCCAGGCCTTTGTTCGGCTCTCCGACCAGATAGCCCACCGCTTCATCGAAGTTCATCACGCAGGTGGCAGACGCCTGGATGCCCATCTTGTGTTCGATCGAACCGCAGTTGGCCGCGTTGCGCGCGCCCAGGCTGCCGTCGGCGTTGACCATGAACTTGGGTACCAGGAACAGCGAAATACCTTTCGGGCCGGCCGGCGCATCCGGCAATTTTGCCAGCACCAGGTGAATGATGTTCTCTGTGAGGTCGTGCTCGCCGCCGGTGATGAAGATCTTGGTGCCGCTGACCTTGTAGGAACCGTCGGCCTGGGGTTCGGCCTTGGTGCGAATGATCCCCAGGTCGGTACCGGCATGGGGCTCGGTCAGGCACATGGAGCCCGCCCAGACACCGGCGTACATGTTCGGCAGGTACGCCGCTTTCAACTCTTCGCTGGCGTGGGCATTGATCGACAGGCAAGCCCCGGCGGTCAGCATCGGATACAGACCGAAGGACAGGCTGGCAGAGTTGACCATTTCTTCGACCTGAGCCGAAACGGCCTTGGGCATGCCCATGCCGCCGTAGGCAGGATCGCCGCCGACACCGACCCAACCGCCTTCAGCGTAAGTCTGGTAGGCCTGGGGGAAACCTGCTGGCGTGGTGACGGCGCCGTTCGCCCAATGGCAACCTTCTTCATCAGCGGCCCGGCTGAGGGGCGCAATGCTTTTACTGGTGACTTTACCGGCTTCTTCGAGAATCGCTTCGACGGTTTCAGCGTCGACGGTCTCGGCCAGCGCTGGCAGCTCGGCCCAGAGTTTCGCGACCTCGAACACTTCATTGAGGACGAAGCGCATATCGCGCAGGGGCGCTTTGTAGTCAGCCATGGCAAACCTCGCAGGATCTAAACAGTTGGTCCGTGGGAAAACGGTTTTAGCAATGGTCGGAGTGTACCTCAACAACTTTTGCGACACATAGGGTCAACACATGACTGCTTTGTTATTTTTAGTCACCAGAAAAGATCGCATTCCCTCTAAATCAAAGGGCAAACAGTTCGGCCGGCAAACTCATCAGACAGTCACCCCCCGCCTCGATGGCGGCCCGATGGGCAGCCGTGCGCGGCAACAAGCGCTTGAAGTAGAACTCGCAGGTTGCCAGTTTGCCGCGGCAGAAATCTGCATCGCCGGTCCCCCCGTCGAGTTGCGCCTGGGCCACCAGCGCCATGCGTAGCCACAGGTAGGCCAGGATGATGTAGCCGCTGTACATCAGATAATCCACGGAAGCGGCACCCACTTCGTCCGGATTCTTCATGGCGGCCATGCCGACCTGGGTGGTCAGTTCGCCCCACTGCCGGTTGAGCCCGTCGAGTTGTGCGACGTAGTCCTTGAGCTGCGGGTGCCCGGTATTCGCGACGCAGAATGTGTGAACGATCCTGGTGAACCCTCGCAGCAGCTTGCCCTGGCTGCCCAGCACCTTGCGCCCCAACAGGTCCAGGGCCTGGATTCCGTTGGTGCCTTCATAGATCGGCGCGATGCGGCAGTCCCGCACCAACTGTTCCATCCCCCATTCGCGGATGAAACCGTGGCCGCCAAACACCTGCATGCCATGGTTCGTCACCTCCAGGCCGGTCTCGGTCATGAAGGCCTTGCAGATCGGGGTGAGGAACGCCAACAGATCTTCAGCCTCCTGACGGGCGCTTTCGTCGGCGCCCAGGTGCGCCGTGTCCAGCAGTTGCGCGGTGAAATAGGTCAACGCCCGATTGCCTTCATTGAAGGCTTTCATGGTCAGCAACATCCTGCGCACATCGGGATGAACAATGATCGGGTCCGCGACTTTTTCCGGCGCCTTGGGGCCGGTGAGCGAGCGCATCTGCAAACGCTCGTTGGCGTACTTGATGGCGCCCTGGAAGCTCGTCTCGCCCAGGCACAAGCCCTGCATACCGGTGCCGAGCCGGGCATGATTCATCATGGTGAACATGCAATTCAGGCCCTTGTTGGGCTCGCCGATCAGGAATCCCTGGGCGTCATCGAAATTCAGGACGCAGGTGGCGGAAGCCTTGATGCCCATCTTGTGTTCGATCGAACCGCAGGTCACGCCATTGCGCTCCCCCGCCTCGCCCGTAGCGTCGGGCAGGAACTTGGGCACGATGAACAACGAGATGCCCTTGGTGCCGGCGGGAGCGTCCGGCAGTTTGGCCAGCACCAGATGAACGATGTTCTCGCTCATGTCGTGCTCGCCGGCGGAAATGAAGATCTTGCTGCCGGAGATCCTGTAGCTGCCATCGGCCTGGGGCGCGGCGCGGGTCTTGATGATGCCCAGGTCCGTGCCGCAATGGGCTTCGGTCAGGCACATGGTGCCGGTCCATTGGCCGGCGGTGAGCTTGCTCAGGTAGGTCTGCTTCTGCTCTTCGGTACCGTGGGCGTGAATGGCCGACATGGCGCCGTGGGTCAGGCCCGGGTACATGCCCCAGGACGTGTTGCTGGAGGCGATCATTTCGCTGATGACCAGGCCCAGAGAACCGGGCAAGCCCTGGCCACCATAGGTCGGATCGGCGGCCAAGCCGTGCCAGCCGCCCTCCACGTACTGTGCGAAAGCTTCTTTGAAACCGGTAGGCGTGGTTACCACACCGCTGTCGAAATGGCAGCCCTCTTCATCGCCGGAACGATTGAGCGGCGCCAGTACGTTCTCACAGAAGCGCGCACCTTCCTCGAGGATCGCGTTGACCATGTCCGGGCTGGCATCGCTGGCCCCCAGTTCGGCATAACGGCCATGGAAATCGAAAACGTGGTCGATCAGGAAGCGCATGTCGCGCAGGGGAGCTTTGTACTCGGGCATGGTGGTTTTCTCCGGTAGCAGATCGCTCAAACCTACTGCCGGCCACCGAGGCCCACAATCACAGTCCAGACGCTGAATGCGCCGTCATCACTCAACCCGCGGCGGCTTCCATGCGGACCGCGCCACGGCGGTTCTGACCGAAGGCAACCACACAGTTACGTCCGGCGCCCTTGGCGTTATAGAGGGCCTGGTCGGCGGACTTGAGGACTTCTTCAGGGGTACGCTGCTCGACACGTTCCGCGACGCCGATGCTGACCGTTACCGACACGGCGGATGCACCCGCCCCGGAACGCCGTTGGCGACCTTGTTGGTCATCCTGGGGGCGGTTATCCGGATTGCGCAGTTGAATGCTGTAGGTCTCGATGGATTGGCGGATGACCTCAAGATGAGGCATGCACTCATCGATGGTTTTGCCTGCAAACACCAACGCAAACTCCTCGCCACCGTAGCGATATGCCCGACCGCCGCCACCGATTTTCGACAGTTTACTGGCCACCAGGCGCAGCACTTGGTCGCCCACGTCATGGCCATGGGTGTCGTTGAATTTCTTGAAGTGATCCACATCGCTCATGGCCAGCACATAATTGCGACCCAGCCGTTGCATCCGCTCATTCAGCGCCCGCCGTCCCGGCAAGCCGGTCAGCTCATCACGAAACGCCATCTGATAGGCCTCATGGGCAACCGCTGCCGCAATCATCAGCATCACCTGGCTGCACATGATGTTCAGGGTGAAGGGCAGGATGAAGGTTTTCGGCAACATCCAGAACAACCCCAGCACGCCCACCAATTGCGCGGCATGCAAGGGCCGAGGATTGCGCCAGTATTGCCATGACAGCAACAGGAATACGCCGATGAACACCGGATAGGACAATTGGATCAGGCTCATCCAGGCACCATGCAGCGCCGGCCAGCGGATCTCTGAAAGCCACAGTAACAAGGCTTGGGGAAAGCTCTGCTCCAAGGCCAATGCCACACTGCCAAAGGCCAGCAGCACCGCGAAACGCGCCACCATATCCTGGAACAGGTGGGTGCGCTCCTGCCATGCCGCGAACAGGCCAAACAACAGCGGCAACAACAGGCAGACCAGGTGGAATACCACGGCGGCGTCTTCGCGCACCTTGCCATTGTCCCGGTAGAAATCGGTCTGGGTGTCCAACAGGAAGTAGCCGATGTACACCGTGACCATCAAAAACAGCTCGCGTTGACGTCGGTAAACCGCGCAGTACGCACCGCCCAACAGCAATACCAGGGTAGGAAGAACGTTGAACAACGAGGTGAAGAAGACGTTGAGATCCTTGACGTAGGCAGCCGCAAGCCCCGCCAGCAACAGCAACAGCGAAGGTAGGAAATGACTGAAACGTACAGCGGAAGAACGCGGCAAGGGTAAAGCTCCGACCCGGCTGATCAAAGATGGCATTGTGCCTGCTATTGGGGCAGTAAGGCACGAGCGATGTGACAGATGTCACACTGCCATCGCTGTAACGGCAGGAGGGGATATTTTCTTAGGGGGGCGTTGGATGAATATTGTTTCAGGATCAGCGCATACCCTCTGTGGGAGCGAGCCTGCTCGCGAAACGGTATATCAGATAGTGTTTTTGTCGACTGACACACCGCATCGCGAGCAGGCTCGCTCCCACAGTTTTTTCTGCGGCCATGAAAAAGCCGCTGCGTCCCGAAGGAGGCAGCGGCTTTAAGTAGGCACCGCCTGAGGTTTAGTAACCCAGGGCGAAGTCTTCTTCTTTCATGTCCATCAGGTTATTGGCGCCCGACAACATGGCAGCCACGTGGGTACGGGTGCGCGGCAGGATGCGCTGGAAGTAGAAGCGCGCTGTCTGCAGCTTGGCGGTGTAGAAGGCTTCTTCGGTGGTGCCGGCAGCCAGTTTTTCCGCCGCCAGACGCGCCATGTCGGCCCAGAAGTAGGCCAGGCAGGCGTAGCCGGAGTACATCAGGTAGTCCACCGAGGCCGCGCCGACTTCTTCGCGGTCTTTCATGGCGGCCATGCCGACCTTCATGGTCAGCTCGCCCCATTCCTTGTTCAGCGCGGCCAACGGCCCGACGAATTCCTTGACCGCTTCGTTGCCTTCGTTGCCCTGGCAGAACTTGTGGACGATCTTGGTGAAGCCCTTGAGCGCTTCGCCCTGGGTCATCAGCACTTTACGGCCCAGCAGGTCGAGGGCCTGGATGCCGGTGGTGCCTTCGTACAGCATCGAGATGCGGCTGTCGCGAACGTTCTGCTCCATGCCCCACTCGGCGATGAAGCCGTGGCCGCCATAGATCTGCACGCCGTGGTTGGCCGATTCGAAGCCCACTTCGGTCATGAACGCCTTGGCAATCGGCGTCATGAACGCCAACAGTGCATCAGCCTTTTTCTTCTCTTCTTCATCAACGCCGTACTTGACGATGTCGACCTGCTTGGCGGTGAAGTAGACCATCGCCCGGTTGCCTTCGGCGAAGGCCTTCATGGTCAGCAGCATACGACGCACGTCAGGGTGCACGATGATCGGGTCGGCGGCCTTGTCCGGCGCTTTCGGGCCCGTCAGGGAGCGCATCTGCAAGCGGTCACGGGCGTATTTCAGGCCGCCCTGGAAGCCGATTTCGGCATGAGCCAGGCCTTGCAACGCGGTGCCCAGGCGAGCGGTATTCATAAAGGTGAACATGCAGTTCAGGCCTTTGTTCGCCGGGCCGATCAGGAAACCGGTGGCCGCGTCGAAGTTCATCACGCACGTGGCGTTGCCGTGGATGCCCATCTTGTGTTCGATCGAACCACAGCTCACCGCGTTGCGCTGGCCGATGGTGCCGTCGGCGTTAGGCATGAACTTGGGCACGATGAACAGCGAAATACCCTTGGTACCGGCCGGAGCGTCCGGCAGACGCGCCAGGACGATGTGGACGATGTTGTCGGCCATGTCGTGTTCGCCGGCCGAAATGAAAATCTTGGTGCCGGTCACCTTGTAGGAACCGTCGGCCTGAGGCTCGGCCTTGGTGCGCAACATGCCCAGGTCGGTACCGCAGTGAGGTTCGGTCAGGCACATGGTGCCGGTCCATTCACCGGACACCAGCTTGGTCAGGTAGGCCTCTTGCTGCTCGGGCGTACCGTGCTCGGAAATGGTGTTCATCGCGCCATGGGACAGGCCAGGGTACATGCCCCACGACCAGTTGGCTTCGCCGACCATTTCGCTGACGGCCAGGCCCAGCGACTCCGGCAAGCCTTGGCCACCATGCTCGACGTCATGGGCCAGGCTTGGCCAGCCGCCTTCAACGAATTGCTTGTAGGCTTCCTTGAAGCCGCTCGGGGTTTTCACGCCGGACTCGCTCCAGGTACAGCCTTCGGTGTCACCCACGCGGTTCAGCGGCGCCAGCACCTGCTCACAAAACTTGGCGCCTTCCTCGAGAATGGCGTCAACCATATCCGGAGTTGCGTCCTGGCAAGCCGGAAGGCTCTGATAATGCGCTTCATAGCCAAGCAGTTCGTCACGAACGAAGCGAATATCACGCAAGGGGGCCTTGTAGTCAGGCATAGCGATAACCTCTGCTGATGTAACCGGGGATGAACGACCGCGTGGATTTGTTGTGACGGTCAAACAGTTGTTTGAAACATACGTTTACGCCCAAATCTTGTCAAGCGTCGATCTTTTGCCGTTCGTCATCGTCACATCAAAAAATGTCAGGTACGTGCGTCCGGCGCGCTGCATATCCACAGCGCGTGAAGGAAAAGATTAGTTGAGCATGAAGACGTTAGAGACGAAAACGCCGCGAATAATCGCGGCGCTTTTACAAATCGGGGAACTCAAGATCAGGCGAAGGTATCGATCAACGTACCCAGCATCTCGTCGGATGCCTTGGCCACATTCACGCCCGCCTGTACCTGGAACTTGCCCTGGGCCATTTCAACCATATTGCTGGCCAGGTCCGATTGCTGGCTGCGATCCACCGACCGCAGGCGATCGACCTGGACTTCGGACGACTGGCTGGTGACCGCACGCTCGATGGTGTTGTTGGCGATCTGGGAGGAGGCCTGATCGACGCGGTTCTGCCCTGTCTGAATAGTGCTCAGACCGGCATAGAATGCGGTACTTCCTGAGATTTCCATGGCAAGGCTCGTTTCTTGAAGGGTCGACGGGGCCATTGAATCAGAAGCAGTAGGAAAAGGCCCGACAAAAACACTAATGGCACAGTGCCTTGTTATAGGCAAACCCTAATCCAGCAGGTCCAGATGCAGGTGCCCAGCCACGGTTTCCGCCGTCACGCCTTTGATTCGTGGCACCCGGCCCAGGCACGGTGCCGGAAGGCGTTCGGCAAGCGTGGCCAGGTTTTCTTCCAGGCGCGACGTCTTGGGGTCGACGATATTCGCTACCCAACCGGCCAATTGCAGGCCGTCCCGGGCAATGGCTTCGGCGGTGAGCAACGCGTGACTGATGCAGCCCAGCCGTACCCCCACTACCAGAATTACCGGCAGCCCCAGAGCCATTGCCAGGTCCGAGAGATTGTCCTGATCAGCCAACGGAACGCGCCAACCGCCCGCGCCCTCAATCAAGGTGAAATCGGCTTGCAGGGCCAGCACGTCACGCATCGGCCCCAACAACGACTGCACCGTCAACGCCACGCCAGCTTCCCGGGCCGCCAGATGCGGCGCGATGGCCGGCTCGAACGCCACCGGGTTGACCTGGGCATACGTCAGCGGCACCGAGCATTCCGCGAGCAGGGCCAGGGCATCGGCATTGCGCAGGCCCTTGGGCGTGACCTCGCAACCGGAGGCAACGGGCTTGCCGGCGGCGGTGCTCATGCCGGCCTGTCGCGCTGCGTGCAGCAGGCCGGCCGCAACAGTGGTCTTGCCCACGTCGGTGTCGGTGCCGGTGACGAAGTAAGCCTGGCTCATAGGGGTTTCTCCAGCACGGCGTAGACCACCTGATAGGTCGCGGGCAACCCTTCTACCCGACGAAATTGCTCGTAGGCTTCAATCATCCCCAGGATCCTCGCTCTGCCGGTCAACCCTCCCGGGCGGCCGGGATTCAGATTATGGGCACCGAGGGATTTCAATTCATGGGTCAGGCTGCGTACGTCCGGGTAATGCAACACATGAGGACGGTTCTCGAGGCTGACGACGTTCAACCCACTGTCCATGCATAACTGTTGATACGTTTCGAATCCCCGAAAACGGTTGACGTGCACCAGGCCGTCCACCTGACGCCAGCTTTCGCGCAACTCATACAACGTACCGGCACAGAGGCTGGTGAAGGCAAAGACCCCGCCCGGCTTCAGTACACGATGCGCCTCACTCAACACCGAGGCAAAGTCCGCACACCACTGCACCGCAAGGCTGGAGAACACCAGGTCGCAGCTCGACGCTTGCAGGGGCAGGCGCTCCGCGTCCCCGGCCACGAAATGCGCAGCCCCACCCTGGGGCCGGGCATGGTTGAGCATGCCTTCGGCGATATCCAGCGCAACGCCGCTCGTCACGCCGAAGCGTGCACCCAGTGCCCGGGTGAAGTGACCGGTGCCGCAGCCCACGTCCATCCAACGTCCCGGCACGAGCGAGACTGGCAACTGTCCCAGCAACTGCTGGCCCACGTCGCGCTGCAATTCCGCCACGCTATCGTAGCTGGCTGCCGCCCGGGAAAACGAGGCGGCCACCTGGCGCTTGTCAGGCAAGGCTTCAGGAAATTTGGGAAGCGATAAATCAGTCATCACCGGCCTCATGGAAAAAGGCCTGGATCGCCCCCGCGACACCGTGCGGGTCTTCCAGAAGAAATCCATGACCGGCCTGTTCGATCAGGCCGATCTCGACATCTGGCAACAATGCCAGCAGTTCACTCGCGGCCTCGGCCGGCACCAGGGCATCGAGCCCGGCAAACAGATGCAGTTGCGGACCACGGAAGCGCTGCAAAGCGGCACGGGTGTCCAACTGTGCCAGCACTTGCAGACCAGCCATCGACACCTCCGACGCGGTGCTCGGTGCGCCGGCCAACAGCAGCCTCGCCAACCCGCGGGGATCGCTGCAACCCTGGGCGCACAACAAACTGAAGCGCTTGAGGGTCAGGCGTGGATCGGCGGCACACCCGGCGAGAAACCCGTCGAAAGTGTCAGCATCCATCGCGCTCGGCCATTGCTCATGGGCCACAAACGAAGCATTGCTCGCCAGGGTCAACAATCCGCAGCAACGTTCGCCCCGGCGCGCTGCCAGCTCGGAGGCCAGCATGCCACCCAGGGACCAGCCACCCAACCAGGCGTCCTGGGGCACGCAGGCATCCAACTCGTCGAGCCATTCCTCGGGATCGCTCGTGGTCAGGGCCGGCAACGGCTCGATTTCCACCCGCAGATGCTCGTCGAGGCCATGCAGCGCAGCAGCCAGAGGTTCCAGGGGGGAAACGCCCAGGCCCCAACCTGGCAGCAATATCAGTCGATCACGCATGGCTCGCCTCCGGTCCCAGTTGGGCAAAACACTCGGCCAGTGCATTCAACAATAGTTGCACCTGGGCTTCGCTGTGGGCGGCCGTCAGGGTGACGCGCAAACGGGCGCTGCCGGCCGGCACGGTGGGCGGCCGGATCGCGGTGACCATCAGCCCTCGTTCACGCAGCATGTGCGACAGGCGCATCGCTCGCCCGGCATCGCCGATCAGAATCGGCTGGATCGGCGTAAAACTGTCCATCAGATGCAGGCCGATCTGCTCCGCGCCATGGCGGAACTGACGGATCAATGCCTGCAAATGCTCGCGCCGCCAGTGCTCGCTGCGCAGCAACTCAAGGCTTTTCAGCGTGGCGCAGGCCAAGGCCGGCGGTTGGCTGGTGGTGTAGATGTAGGGGCGGGCAAACTGGATCAGGCTCTCGATCAGTTCTTCACTGCCGGCCACAAAAGCGCCAGCGGTGCCGAATGCCTTGCCCAGGGTACCGACCAGCACCGGCACGTCTTCCTGGCTGAGGCCGAAGTGCTCGACGATACCGCCTCCGTTCGCGCCCAACGGGCCGAAACCGTGAGCATCGTCGACCATCAGCCAGGCGCCCTTGGCCTTGGCCTCACGGGCCAGGGCCGGCAGGTCGGCGATGTCGCCGTCCATGCTGAATACGCCGTCGGTGACCACCAGGGTATTGCCGGTGGCTTTCTCCAGACGGCTGGCCAGGCTCCCGGCGTCGTTGTGCAGATAACGGCTGAAACGCGCGCCAGACAACAACCCGGCGTCGAGCAACGACGCATGATTGAGCCGATCCTCCAGTACCGTATCGCCCTGCCCGATCAGCGCGGTCACAGCGCCGAGGTTGGCCATGTAGCCAGTGGTGAACAGCAGCGCCCGCGGACGACCGGTGAGATCGGCAAGGGCTTCCTCCAGGGCGTAGTGAGGGCCGCTATGGCCGATCACCAGGTGGGAAGCACCGCCGCCCACCCCCCAACGAGCCGCTCCGGCACGCCAGGCCTCGATCACCTGCGGATGATTGGCCAGGCCCAGGTAGTCGTTGTTGCAGAACGCCAACAACGGTTGCCCGTCCACCACCACCTCCGGCCCCTGTGGGCTTTCGAGCAGCGGACGCTGGCGGTAGAGGTTTTCGGCACGACGGGCAGCCAGGCGTGCGGCGAGATCGAAGGGCATGCTGGCCTCGGGGTGACCACTATTCAAAGACTGAAGGGTTCCCCTGTGGGAGCGAGCCTACTCGCGATGGCGGTGTGTCATTCGACGTAAATGTTGAATGTTCTATCGCTATCGCGAGCAGGCTCGCTCCCACAGGTCCCCCATTCCAAACAGAAAAATCGGGGTTGATCACACAGCTGCGTTATAAAACTGCTCGCTGCTCTTCTGCTCCACCAGCGCCTGTTCAATCGCGGCCTGGTGCACTTCGTCGGCATGTTCTTCGCGGGCTTCGGGCTGGATGCCCAGGCGTGCGAACAATTGCATGTCCTTGTCGGCCTGCGGGTTGGCGGTGGTCAGCAGTTTGTCGCCGTAGAAAATCGAGTTGGCGCCGGCCAGGAATGCCAGGGCCTGCATCTGTTCGTTCATCGCTTCGCGACCGGCGGACAGGCGCACATGGGACTGGGGCATCATTATCCGTGCCACGGCGAGCATGCGGATGAAATCAAACGGGTCAACGTCCTCGGCATTTTCCAGCGGCGTGCCGGCAACCTTGACCAGCATGTTGATTGGCACCGACTCCGGATGCTCCGGCAGGTTCGCCAGCTGGATCAGCAAGTTGGCGCGGTCGTCCAGGGACTCGCCCATGCCGAGGATGCCGCCGGAGCAGATCTTCATCCCGGAATCACGCACGTAGGCCAGGGTTTGCAGGCGCTCGCTGTAGGTCCGGGTGGTGATGATGCTGCCGTAGAACTCCGGCGAGGTATCGAGGTTGTGGTTGTAGTAATCCAGGCCGGCCTGGGCCAGTGCCTCGGTCTGCTCCTGGTCGAGACGCCCCAGGGTCATGCAGGTTTCCAGGCCCATGGCCTTCACGCCTTTGACCATTTCCAACACGTAGGGCATGTCCTTGGCCGACGGATGCTTCCACGCCGCGCCCATGCAGAAACGGGTCGAACCGATGGCCTTGGCACGCGCGGCCTCTTCGAGGACCTTCTGCACTTCCAGCAGTTTTTCCTTGTCCAGCCCGGTGTTGTAGTGGCCGGATTGCGGACAATATTTGCAATCTTCCGGGCAGGCGCCGGTCTTGATCGACAGCAGCGTGGAAACCTGGACGCGGTTGGCGTCGAAATGCGCGCGGTGCACGGTCTGCGCCTGGAACAACAGGTCATTGAACGGCTGGACAAAGAGTGCTTTGACTTCGGCCAAAGACCAGTCATGACGCAGGTTGGCAGTGGTGCTGGCGCTCATGGGTATTTCCTTGATTATGCTTGGCTGGCGACTGGGGGCACGCATTACCCACAGGCGCGACACGGATGTTCGGCATATTTAAGGAAGAGTCATGCGCTGTCAACCACGATACGAAGGCAAGGTTTACATCTGGTTAAAAAACAAACAATCCTGTCTGTTGTGTAGCGACGCCACCGACACAGAGCAGCCGATCTGCACACCCTGCGAAAGCGAATTGCCCTGGCTCGGTGATCAATGTGTCATCTGCGCCCTGCCGCTGCCCATGGCCGGGCTGCGTTGTGGGCAATGTGCCGCGCAACCACCGGCCTTCGAGCGGGTCCTGGCACCCTGGGCTTACGATTTCCCGGTGGACAGCCTGATCACTCGTTTCAAGCACCAGGCAAAATGGCCCCTCGGTCGACTCATGGGCGAACTGTTGGCGCAGTCGCTGCAGCATCATTTCGACGAAGGCCTGGAACGGCCCGACGCGCTGCTCCCGGTGCCGCTGGCGGGTCGACGCTTGCGCCAGCGCGGGTTCAACCAGGCGGCCCTGCTGGCGCGTTGGCTCGGTGCTGCGTTGCAGCTTCCCTGCGAAGAACACCTGCTGCTGCGCATCCATGACACCCCGGCGCAACAGGCACTCGACGCCAGGGCCCGGCGTCGGAACCTGCGCCAGGCCTTCACCCTCGCGCCCGATGCCCCGTTGCACAACCGCCACCTGGCCCTGGTGGACGACGTGCTCACCACCGGGGCCACTGCCCAGACCCTGGCCCGATTGCTGCTCGACGGCGGTGCCGCCCGGGTCGATGTGTATTGCCTGGCGCGCACGCCAAAACCCGGTGAGCCAGCTTGACGCGCGGCGGCCGAGGCGCCAACGTCCGTTCATTCACCTTCGCGCGCAGTTTCCGCCATGTCATTACCTACGCTTCTGACCCAACACATTGTCCGGCGTCCGCAACGCATCGCCCTGTTGCAGCACATTGCCGAGCAAGGCTCCATCACCCGTGCCGCCAAGAGCGCGGGCCTGAGCTACAAGGCGGCGTGGGATGCCATTGATGAGTTGAACAACCTGGCGGATCAGCCGCTGGTGGAGCGCAGTGTCGGCGGCAAGGGCGGTGGCGGTGCCAGGCTGTCGGAAGAAGGGCAACGGGTGTTGCGCCTGTACCTGCGCCTGCAAACCTTGCAGGCGCAACTGCTCGAAGCGAGCGAAGACTCCGGGGACCTGGGCCTGCTGGGCCGCCTGATGCTGCGCACCAGCGCGCGCAACCAGTTGCACGGCAAAGTCATCGGGATCGAGGCCATCGGCCACAACGACCGGATACGCCTCGAGCTGGCCCGGGGCCTGGTCATCGAAGCCCGGATCACCCACGACAGCACGCTCCACCTGGAACTGGCGATCGGCACCGAAGTGGTTGCCCTGATCAAGGCCGGCTGGCTGGAACTGCACCCTGCCGGGCAGCCGGCCAGGGCGGACGACAACGTGCTGCAGGGCCTGATCGAACAGATCGTCGCCGCTGAAAACGGCCCCAGCGAAGTGCGTATCGGCTTGCCCAACGGCCAAACCCTGTGCGCCCTGGCCGATCCACTGCAATTGCGTGAACGAAAGCTGGACGTCGGCGCAGCGGTGCGGGTGATGTTTTCGCCCACGAATGTGCTGCTCGGCACACCGCTGTAGCGCGCTGCAACAATAGCTTCATCGACCCGCTTTAAGGTGACTGCCAAAACCAGCAGGGAGCCTGACAATGAGCCTATTAGAAGAAAACCAATCCACCGACCTGGAAAAGATCGTCGGCCTCAGCCGGCGTGGTTTCATCAGTGCAGGCGCCCTGTGCGGGGCGGCCATGTTCCTGGGCGGCAACCTGCTGAGTCGCAGCGTCATGGCCGCCGCCGTGAGCGAAGGCAACAGCAGGCTGCTGGGCTTCAACAGCATTGCCGCCGCGACCACGGACACCATTACCCTGCCACCCGGCTACAAGTCCTCGGTGCTGATCAGTTGGGGCCAGCCGCTGCAGAAAAACGCACCGGCGTTCGACCCCAGCGGCAACGGCACCGCCCGCGCCCAGGAAATGCAGTTCGGCGATAACAACGACGGCATGAGCCTGTTTCCGTTCCCCGGTGACGAGAACCGGGCATTGATGGCGATCAACAACGAATACACCAACTACCGCTACCTCTTCGCCCACGGCGGCCAGCCGCAGTCGGCCGAGGATGTGCGCAAGGCCCAGGCCAGCGAAGGCGTCTCGGTGATCGAGGTCCAGCGTCGTCGTGGCGGCCAGTGGCAGTTCGTCCAGGAATCGCGTTACAACCGCAGGATCCACGGCAACACGCCGATTCGCCTGCGCGGCCCGGCGGCCGGTCATGAACTGCTGAAGACCAGCGCCGACAAGAGCGGCAAGAAAGTGCTGGGTACGTTCCAGAACTGTGCCAACGGCATGACGCCGTGGGGCACTTACCTGACCTGCGAAGAAAACTTCACCGACTGCTTCGGCAGCAGCCAATCCGACTTGCAGTTCGACGAAGCACAAAAGCGCTACGGCGCCACCGTCACCAGCCGCGAGATCAACTGGCACCTGTTCGATCCGCGCTTCGACCTGGCGAAGAACCCCAACGAACTCAATCGCCATGGCTGGGTGGTGGAAATCGATCCGTTCGATCCAGACTCCACCCCGGTCAAGCGTACCGCCCTGGGTCGCTTCAAACACGAGAACGCCGCATTGGCTCAGACCAATGATGGCCGCGCCGTGGTGTACATGGGCGACGACGAACGCGGTGAGTTCATCTACAAGTTCGTCAGTCGCGAACGCATCAACCGCCGCGACGCCAAGGCCAACCGCAATCTGCTGGACCATGGCACCTTGTACGTGGCGCGTTTCGATGCCGGCGACGGCAACCCCGATCATCCGAAAGGCAAAGGCCAGTGGATCGAGTTGACCCACGGCAAGAACGGCCTGGACGCCAGCAGTGGTTTCGCCGACCAGGCTGAAGTGCTGATCCATGCCCGCCTGGCCGCCAGTGCCGTAGGCGCCACGCGCATGGACCGGCCGGAATGGATCGTGGTCAGCCCGAAAGACGGCCAGGTCTACTGCACCCTGACCAACAACTCCAAGCGCGGCGAAGATGGCCAACCGGTGGGCGGGCCGAACCCGAGGGCCAAGAACGTCTACGGGCAGATTCTGCGCTGGCGTACCAGCCGCGACGACCACGCCTCCAAGACCTTCGACTGGGACCTGTTCCTGGTCGCGGGCAACCCGACGGTCCATGCCGGCACGCCGAAAGCCGGGTCGTCCAATATCAACCCGCAGAACATGTTCAACAGCCCCGATGGCCTGGGATTCGACAAGGCCGGCCGGCTGTGGATCCTCACCGACGGGGACGTCAGCAACACTGGCGATTTCGCCGGCATGGGCAACAACCAGATGCTCTGTGCCGACCCCAACAGCGGCGAAATCCGTCGATTCATGGTCGGGCCGGTAGGCTGCGAAGTGACCGGCATCAGCTTCGCGCCGGACCAGAAGGCCTTGTTCGTCGGAATCCAGCATCCGGGTGAGAACGGCGGTTCGACGTTCCCAGAGCACCTGCCCAACGGCAAACCGCGCTCGTCGGTGATGGTGATTACCCGCGAGGACGGCGGCATCATCGGCGCCTGATAAGGCCCCATCGCGAGCAGGCTCGCTCCCACAAGGATCAGCACCATTGAAGATCCAATGTGGGAGCGAGCCTGCTCGCGATGGCTTCAGCACGGCCACCACCTATCTGCCTCCGTCTGCGCTACCATGCTGGGCCGGACGCGGCAGCCCTGCCGCTGCGCAGGAGTCAGCATGTCCCATCCGTTCGAAACCCTCACGCCCGACCTGGTGCTCGATGCCGTAGAAAGCATCGGCTTCCTCAGCGACGCCCGTGTGTTGGCCCTCAATAGCTACGAAAACCGCGTCTATCAGGTTGGCATCGAAGACGCCGAGCCGCTGATCGCCAAGTTCTATCGCCCCCAGCGCTGGACCAACGAGGCGATCCTGGAAGAGCACCGCTTCACCTTCGAGCTGGCCGACTGCGAAGTGCCGGTGGTGGCGCCGCTGATTCACAACGGCGCCAGCCTGCACGAACACGCCGGGTTTCGCTTCACCCTGTTCCCTCGTCGCGGTGGCCGTGCACCGGAGCCAGGCAATCTCGACCAGCTCTATCGCCTGGGGCAATTGCTCGGACGTCTGCACGCGGTAGGCGCCAGCCGTCCGTTCGAACATCGCGAGGCCCTGGGCGTGAAGAACTTCGGTCATGACTCACTGGCGACCGTGCTGGAAAGCGGTTTCGTACCCCGCAGCCTGCTTCCGGCCTACGAGTCGGTCGCAAGGGATCTGCTCAAGCGTGTCGAAGACGCCTACGCCGCGACGCCCCACCAGAACATCCGCATGCACGGTGACTGCCACCCGGGCAACATGATGTGTCGCGATGAAATCTTCCACATCGTCGACCTGGACGACTGTCGCATGGGCCCGGCGGTGCAGGACCTGTGGATGATGTTGGCCGGCGACCGCCAGGAGTGCCTGGGCCAGTTATCGGAACTGATGGATGGTTATCAGGAGTTCCACGACTTCGACCCACGGGAACTGGCGTTGATCGAACCCCTGCGCGCCCTGCGCCTGATGCACTATAGCGCCTGGCTGGCACGCCGTTGGGACGACCCGGCATTCCCCCGCAGCTTCCCGTGGTTCGGCAGCGAACGCTATTGGGGCGACCAGGTGCTGGCGTTGCGCGAGCAACTGGCGGCGCTCAATGAAGAGCCGTTGAAGTTGTTCTGAAGAGCGCAACTCCAACCATCACCACAATCCCCTGTGGGAGCGAGCCTGCTCGCGAAAGCGGTATACCAGTCAGCACAAATGTTGAATGTTCCATCGCGATCGCGAGCAGGCTCGCTCCCACAAGGAATGTGTGGCGAGTCGTTTACAAACGTTCACCCCAACCTGACAAATCTACTTACAATCACTCCTTTGTTAGCTGCCTAAGCAAGGATTCTGCATGCAAGCCGCCAACCCGCGTCGCGGGTATATCCTGGGCCTGAGTGCCTACGTCATCTGGGGATTGTTCCCCATCTATTTCAAGGCCATCGCTGCCGTCCCCTCAGTGGAAATCATCGTCCATCGGGTACTGTGGTCGGCGTTGTTCGGATCGGCATTGCTGCTGGTCTGGAAGCATCCGAATTGGTGGCGCGAGCTGCGCGACAACCCACGTCGCCTGGCGATCCTGGCCCTGAGCGGTACCCTGATCGCGGCCAACTGGCTGACCTATGTCTGGGCGGTGAACAACGGCCGCATGCTCGAAGCCAGCCTGGGTTACTACATCAACCCGCTGGTGAATGTGTTGCTGGGCATGCTGATCCTCGGCGAGCGGCTGCGGCGCATGCAGTGGCTGGCGGTGGGCTTGGCAGCGGTGGGCGTGGCGCAGCAGGTCTGGCAGGTCGGCAGCCTGCCGTGGGTGTCGCTGGCGTTGGCGCTGACCTTCGGCTTCTATGGGTTGATCCGTAAACAGGCTCCGGTCCAGGCCTTGCCGGGGCTCGTGGTGGAAACCTGGATGCTGGTGCCGATTGCCCTGGCCTGGGTGCTCTTCAATCCGGCCGCCACCAGTGCCCAGGCAGCTTTCTGGACCACTTCCGAAGCCTGGTGGCTGGTGGCGGCCGGCCCGGTGACGCTGGTTCCGTTGGTGTGCTTCAACGCCGCTGCCCGGCATCTGCCCTACACCACGCTGGGCTTTCTCCAGTACATCGCACCGACATTGGTGCTGCTCCTGGCAGTGCTGCTGTTTGGCGAGCATCTGTCGTCCAGCACCTTGGTGGCGTTCCTGTTTATCTGGGCCGGGCTTGCGGTATACAGCATCGACGCCGTGATCAGTATGCGTCGACGAAACTGATCAAAAATCGTACACCCCTCTACAGGCCACGCCGGACGTGGCCTGCGTTGATCCGCCCCAAGGTTATCCACAGCGTCATCCCCGCCGTTTGTGCACAAGCCCTTGAAAACTGGCGATTTTTTGATCATCGCCGGCAAAGGCCCGCCGGGCCTGGGCTGGCGCCGAGTCTCTACAGGTTATCCACAGGCAGGTGCAGCTTTTCCTTGGATAACCGGCCTCACGCCTCATCGCTCAGTTTGAGTTCCACCATCAATTCGTCGGCCAAGGTTTCCAAGCGTTCCTGCAACGTGTCCAGCGACAGCGTCAGCGGCACGCCCAGGATCGCTTCGGCGTGAAACAACAATTCGCTGCTCATCGGCGCCGGCCCGACATGGGTCACCAGCCGCTCGACATTGACCCCCTGCTCGCTCAACAACCGGGTGATGTCCCGCACGATACCGGGGCGGTCGTTACCCACCAGCTCCATGGCGATGGGTTTCCAACTGCAGGACTCTTCGATCGTGCTCTCCGCGATGAGCACGCGAATGCCATGGCTCGCCAACCCCTGCAAGGCTTCGATCAGTTCCTCATGGGATTCGGCCGGAGCGCTGAGACGCAGTATTCCGGCAAATTGCCCCGCCAGGTGCGACATGCGGCTTTCCAGCCAGTTACCGCCGTGCTCGGCGATGCATTGGGCGATGCGCTCGACCTGCCCGGGTTTGTCCGGGGCGAAAACGGTGATGACGAGATGGTCCATGGCGCAGCCCTCTTGTGGTGAGAAGCAAGAGTATAGGCAAGCCACGCTGAAGCGGAAGCAACCGCCCCAGCCACGGTTATGTGTACGACTTGCAGAATTATATGGAACAATTCAGTGGTTTTTTGAGAACATCAGATGTCTCGTCGTGACCATACTGCTTTAGTCGGTCGCGGAACGACGCAATTAGTCTAATTTTCACAACCGCAACCGTTCATGTAGTATTCCGCAGCGAGCACTACATAATGTTGCACCGATGTCTGCTTAAGGCACAGTCGCATCCCTGAAAGCCCCGTCAGCAAGGCTTAACGCCCATGATAGGTCCCACCCAGCCGCCAGCAATGGCATGTACTGGTTCCGGGGTTTGTGGTTTAAATGTCCCGAGGCTTCATTGTCAAAATCGAAGAGCTGAAAAGCGAAATAGCTGAGCAGAGTGAGAGGCAAGCAATGACTGAACACGTTCAAGTCGGTGGCCTTCGGGTCGCCAGAGTCCTGTTCGACTTCGTGAACAACGAAGCCATTCCCGGTACCGGTCTGACCGCCGACCAGTTCTGGGCCGGTGCCGACAAGGTCATCCACGACCTGGCGCCGAAGAACAAAGCCCTACTCGCCAAACGCGATGATTTCCAGGCTCGGATCGATGCCTGGCACCAGTCGAGGGCCGGCCAGGCCTTTGATGCCGTGGCTTACAAAGCCTTCCTGCAAGACATTGGATACCTGCTGCCAGAAGTGGCGGATTTCCAGGCTACGACCCAAAACGTCGATGACGAAATTGCCCGCATGGCCGGCCCGCAGCTGGTGGTGCCGGTGATGAATGCCCGCTTCGCCCTCAACGCCTCGAACGCCCGCTGGGGTTCGCTGTATGACGCGTTGTACGGCACCGACGCCATCAGCGAAGCCGATGGCGCGGAAAAAGGCAAAGGCTACAACAAGGTTCGCGGCGACAAGGTCATCGCCTTCGCCCGCGCCTTCCTCGACGAAGCGGCGCCCCTGACGGCCGGTTCCCACGTCGACTCCACCGCCTACAAGATCGTCGACGGCAAGCTGGTGGTCGCGCTCAAGGGTGGCAGCAACAGCGGCCTGCGTGACGATGCCCAACTGATCGGCTTCCAGGGCGACGCCTCGGCCCCCACCGCGGTACTGCTGAAGCACAACGGCCTGCACTTCGAAATCCAGGTCGATGCCAGCACCCCCGTCGGCCAGACCGACGCCGCCGGCGTCAAAGACATCCTGATGGAAGCCGCGCTGACCACCATCATGGACTGCGAGGACTCGGTCGCTGCCGTCGACGCCGACGACAAGGTCGTGATCTACCGTAACTGGCTCGGCCTGATGAAAGGCGATCTGTCGGAGCAGGTCGCCAAGGGCGGTCAGACGTTCACCCGCACCATGAACCCGGACCGCGCTTACACCGCCGTCGACGGTTCGAGCCTGACGCTGCACGGTCGCTCGCTGTTGTTCGTGCGCAACGTCGGTCACCTGATGACCATCGATGCGATCCTCGACAAAGATGGCAACGAAGTGCCGGAAGGCATTCTCGATGGCTTGGTGACAAGCCTGGCGGCAATCCACAGCCTCAATGGCAACACCTCGCGCCGCAATAGCCGCACCGGCTCGGTGTATATCGTCAAGCCGAAGATGCACGGTCCGGAAGAAGCCGCGTTCACCAACGAGCTGTTCGGTCGCGTCGAAGACGTACTGAACCTGCCGCGCAATACCCTCAAGGTCGGGATCATGGACGAGGAGCGCCGTACCACGGTCAACCTCAAGGCCTGCATCAAGGCTGCCAGCGAGCGCGTGGTGTTCATCAACACCGGTTTCCTGGACCGCACCGGCGATGAAATCCACACCTCGATGGAAGCCGGCCCGATGGTGCGCAAGGCCGACATGAAAGCCGAGAAATGGATCGCCGCGTACGAAAACTGGAACGTCGACATCGGCCTGAGCACTGGCTTGCAAGGTCGTGCGCAGATCGGCAAGGGCATGTGGGCCATGCCGGACCTGATGGCGGCGATGCTCGAACAGAAAATCGCCCATCCGATGGCCGGTGCCAACACCGCCTGGGTTCCATCGCCGACCGCCGCTGCGTTGCATGCGCTGCATTACCACAAGGTCGACGTGTTCGCCCGCCAGGCCGAATTGGCCAAGCGGACTCGCGCCTCGGTGGATGACATCCTGACCATCCCGCTGGCGGTCAACCCGAGCTGGACGCCGGAGCAGATCAAAAACGAGTTGGACAACAATGCCCAGGGCATCCTCGGCTACGTGGTGCGCTGGATCGACCAGGGCGTCGGTTGCTCCAAGGTGCCGGACATCAACGACATCGGCCTCATGGAAGACCGGGCGACGCTGCGCATTTCCAGTCAGCACATCGCCAACTGGCTGCGCCACGGCATCGTCACGCAGGACCAGGTGATGGAAAGTCTCAAGCGCATGGCGCCAGTGGTGGACCGTCAGAACGCCAGCGACCCGCTGTACTGTCCGCTGGCACCGGACTTCGACCGCAACATCGCTTTCCAGGCGGCGGTCGAGCTGGTGATCGAAGGCACCCGGCAGCCCAACGGCTACACCGAGCCGGTGCTGCATCGCCGTCGCCGTGAGTTCAAGGCGGCCAATGGGTTGTGATTGAGCGGTAGCGATAAATGAGGAAGGCCCTGATCTTGCGATCAGGGCCTTTTTTGTTTGCATAACCGCTTTTGCTGATCGTCCCCACGCTCTGCGTGGGGATGCCGCAACGGACGCTCCGCGTTCGGCTCTTCAGGACGCGGAGCGTCCCCGGCTAGAGATCCATCCCCAGTTCCCGCTTGACCAACCCCAGCAGCTTCTCCGTATCGATGGGCTTGAGCAGGAAATCCACCACGCTCAGGTGCATCGCCTCGATGGCATCCTTCACGTCGGCATCGCCGGACACAATGATGATCGGCAGCGCGGCCCGCTCCGACTCGCGGATCAGGCGGATCAGTTCCAGGCCATCGACATTGCCCATGCGCAGATCGGTGATCAGCAGCCCGATCGACGGCTTGGTTTCCAGCATCCTGAGTGCGGTTTCGCCGCTGGCGGCGGTCATGCAGTGGATGCCGTCCAGGGCCAGGATTTCCGACAGCAGTTCGCGGGCGTCCTTGTCGTCATCGACGATCAAGACCCGCTGCGGCGGTAGATCAGGCTCCAGCATGACGGCACTCAGCGCTTCGCGCTCGGCGTCACTCAAAATATCGTGGTCGGACATGATGCTCTCTACATTCCTTGAATCGATCCCTGGCACAGTGGTCAGACATCGTTCGGCAGCGCTTCAATGTGCACTTCGTCGGATTTTTTTCCAAGAAAATTCAATGAAGATTTTTTCAGCACTCGTGCAGGACTTTTCTGCAGGCCTGCCCCCCTTTGCCGGAACCTAGACTTACGTCCAATGGGCACTCCTCCCTCAGAGGTCGACCATGGGGAACAGATCCGACCACAACAATTCAAAAAAGATTGCGCAATGGTTATGAAAAAAGCGGACGCCTTCATCCAGGCAGGGAAGACCGCGGTGTTGCAGAACATCCAGGGCACGTTGCAGTTCCTCCAGCGTTTCCCCCCGTTCAACCAGATGGAAAATGCTCACCTGGCGTACCTGGTGGAACAATGTCTGCTGCGCTTCTACGCGCCGGGAGAAACCATCATCAAGCCGGCCGACGGCCCGGTGGAGCACTTCTACATCGTCAAGCAGGGCCGGGTGGTGGGGGAACGTCCGCATTCGGCCCAGGGTGGCACCGAGACCACTTTCGAAATCACCACCGGCGAATGCTTCCCCCTTGCCGCCCTGCTGGGGGAGCGGGCCACGCGCACCGAGCACCGGGCCGGCGAAGACACGTTCTGTCTGCAGTTGAACAAGCAGGCATTCATCAAGCTGTTCGCCTTGTCTGGCCCGTTTCGCGACTTCGCCCTGCGCGGGGTCAGCAGCCTGCTCGACCAGGTCAACCAGCAGGTCCAGCAAAAATCCGCGCAGACCCTGGGCACCCAATACTCCCTGAATACCCGGCTGGGTGAGCTGGCGATGCGGCACCCGGTGAGTTGCAGCCCCGACATGCCATTGCGTGAAGCCGTGAAGTTGATGCACGAGCAGCAGGTCGGCAGCATCGTGGTGGTGGACGAATACAAGGCGCCGGTGGGGATTTTTACCCTGCGCGACCTGCGACAGGTGGTGGCCGACGGCTCCGGGGATTTTTCTCAGGCCATCGCGGCACACATGACCCAGGCACCGTTTTTTCTCTCGCCGGATCACAGCGCCTTCGACGCGGCCATCGCCATGACCGAACGCCACATTGCCCATGTCTGCCTGGTCAAGGAACAGCGCCTGTGTGGCGTGGTATCGGAACGGGATCTGTTTTCCCTGCAGCGAGTCGACCTGGTGCACCTGGCCCGGACCATTCGCAGCGCCCCCCGGGTGGAAAACCTGGTGGCCCTGCGGGGCGAAATCGGCCAACTGGTGGAGCGCATGCTGGCCCACGGCGCGTCGTCGACCCAGATCACTCACATCATCACTTTGCTCAACGACCACACCGTGAGCCGGGTCATCGAATTGACCCTGGCGGAGAAAGGCGACCCGGGGGTGCCGTTCAGTTGGTTGTGCTTTGGCAGTGAAGGCCGGCGCGAGCAAACCCTGCACACCGATCAGGACAACGGCATCCTGTTCGAAGCCCGGGACGCGGCCCACGCGGCGCAGATCCGCGGCCTGCTGCTGCCCATCGCCCAACAGATCAACCAGAGCCTGGCGCTGTGCGGCTTCACGCTGTGCAAAGGCAACATCATGGCCGGCAACCCCGAGCTGTGCCTGTCTCGCGCCGAATGGTCCCGACGCTTTGCCGCCTTCATTCGCGAAGCGACGCCGGAAAACCTGCTGGGCTCCAGCATCTATTTCGACCTGCGGGTGGTCTGGGGCGACGAGCAAGGCTGCGCGCAATTGCGCCGGCAGATCCTCGATCAGGTGGGCGATAACCGTCTGTTCCAGCGCATGATGGCCGAGAATGCCTTGCGCCATCGCCCACCGGTCGGGCGTTTCAGGGATTTCGTGCTGAGCCGCAAAAACGGTGAGAAGGCCACCCTGGATCTGAAAGTTCAGGGCCTGACGCCCTTCGTCGATGGCGCCCGCCTGCTGGCGCTGGCCAACGGCATCGAGGCCAACAATACCCTGGAACGCTTGCGGCAACTGGTCGCCCGGGAGGTGATCGATCCCCTGGACGGCGCGGCCTATGAAGAGGCCTACCACTTCATCCAGCAGACCCGCATGCAGCAACACCAATTGCAGACCCGCGAGAACCTGCCCTACTCCAACCGCGTCGACCCCGACAGCCTCAATCATCTGGATCGGCGGATCCTGCGTGAATCCCTGCGCCAGGCCCAACGCCTGCAAAGCAGCCTGACGCTGAGGTATCAACTGTGAACCTGTTTTCCTGGTTGCGCCCGGCCCCGCCGATGTTGCCGGACGCGTTGCAGCGACGCCTGGAAAACCTCTCGCCAGCGTCGCCCCTGGATGAGCGCAGCCTGCGGGAGCAGCGCTGGGTGGTGGTGGACCTGGAAACCACCGGCCTGAACCTGAACAAGGATCAGGTGCTGTCCATCGGCGCGGTGGTGATCGAAGACGGCGCCATCGATTTCAGCCAACAGTTCGAGCGCACCCTGCAATGCGAGAAGCAGAAGCTCGGGCCGAGCGTGTTGATCCATGGCCTGGCACCCAGCACTATCGCCGCCGGCAGCGAGCCGGCCGAAGCACTGCTGGCGTTCATGGAGTTCGTTGGTGAAAGCCCGTTGCTGGCCTTCCACGCGCCCTTCGATGCCCACATGCTCGGCCGCGCACTGAAAGACCACCTGGGCTATCGCCTGCAGCACACGTTCCTCGATGTAGCCGACCTGGCGCCGATGCTCTGCCCCCAGGCAGCGCAGCGCAAGGCGGGCCTGGATGAGTGGATCGAGGCTTTCAAGCTGCAAGTGGCCGATCGTCACAACGCCAGCGCCGACGCCCTGGCCACGGCCGAACTGGCGCTGATCCTGTTCAGTCGCGCCCGCCAGCAACAGATCCACAGCCCGCTCAACCTGCAACAGTGCCTGGGCCAGTGGAAGCGCCGACAGCAGGCGCCTTCTATCTAACTCTGCCCCAGCAGGGCTGACCTGTGGGAGCAAGGCTTGCCCGCGATAGCATCACCCGGGATTGACAGCCGACCGAGTCGTCGGCATCGCGGGCAAGCCTTGCTCCCACAGAGTCACCTAAATCCACAGACAGTATCCCGACCAGCGCCAATTGCATTCCCGCCCCCGCCTCTGCCACAATCGCGAACAATTCTCGTTACTTAAAACATCGGTGATGCTCCGTGTCGTCAGTCCCTAGCCCCCACAACGATCTGGTTGGTGCGTTGTACCGTGATCATCGCGGTTGGCTACTGGCATGGTTGCGGCGCAACGTGGCCTGTCCGCAACGGGCCGAGGACCTGAGCCAGGACACCTTCGTGCGCCTGCTCGGCCGTGATGAACTGACGGCACCCCGCGAGCCCCGGGCATTTCTGGTGGCAATCGCCAAAGGCCTGCTGTTCGATCATTTCCGCCGGGCCGCCCTGGAACAGGCTTACCTCACCGAGCTGATGCTGATCCCCGAAGGCGAACAGCCATCGCTGGAAGAACAGCAGTTGATCCTCGAAGACCTCAGGCAGATCGATCGCCTGCTTGGTAAGTTGTCGAGCAAGGCTCGCGCCGCGTTCCTGTATAACCGGCTCGACGGCCTCGGCCACGCCGAAATCGCCAAGCGCCTGGGGGTTTCGGTGCCGCGGGTACGCCAGTATCTGGCCCAGGGCATTCGACAGTGCTACATCGCACTCTACGGGGAGCCGACATGAGCCCGGCCCATTCCAAACCGGTCTCGGCCAACGTATTGGATGCCGCCATTGCCTGGCAGTTGTCGCTGGATTCAGGCAGCGGTAGCGCCCAGGAGCGCGAAGCATTCGTCCGTTGGCATGCCGCCGATGAAGAACATGCCCGGGCCTGGCGGCAGTTGGGCATGCTCGACCAACGCTTCAGCGTTGCCAACGGACCGGCGCGGGCTGCGCTGCTGCAATCGCGGGTCAGTATCCGTCGCCGGATACGCAAGGTGGGCAGTGGCCTGGCCAGCATTGTCGCGGTCATCGGCCTGGCCTTGTTTGCCGGTGAACGTTACCTGCCGTTGGACTATTGGCTGGCCGACCAGCGCACCGCGACCGGCGAGCAGCGCACCCTGCGCCTGGCCGACGGCACGCTGATCAATCTCAACACCCACAGCGCCCTCGATGTGCGTTTCGACGATAGACAACGACGCATTGTTCTCCAGGAAGGCGAGATCCTGGTGGAGACCGGCCATAACGACCCACGTCCGTTTATCGTCGAAACCCGCGAAGGTAGCCTGCGCGCCTTGGGCACGCGGTTCCTGGTCAGGCGCGAGGACGACGGCACTCGCCTGAGCGTGTTGAAATCCGCCGTGGCTGCCCGCCCACAGGTCACGGAGCAAGAACAGATCCTGCGCGAAGGCCAGCAGGTGCTGATGCGCCGTGACGGCCTTGGCCCTACCCTGGCCTTGAGCCCCGGCACCGATGCCTGGACTCGGGGCATGCTGGTAGTAGAGAACGCCCGCCTTGAAGATCTGGTGCATGAGCTGGGACGCTATCGACGCGGCTATCTGGGCGTCGAGCCAAAAGTGGCGGATTTGCGCATCACCGGCAGCTTCCCGCAGCATGACACCGAGCTGGCCCTGAGCGCACTGCTGCCGACCTTGCCGGTGCAGGTCGAGCATCACACGCGGTGGTGGGTGATGGTGCAACCCAGGACCGAGACCAAGGCCCGATAGGGGGTTATCCGTGAGATCGCCTGCTCGCGAAGGGGCCGTCAGCCCTGCACAAAACAGGTCTGGTCCTCCCATTCAAATCCTGAATCTAAATTATTTTCATCTACCCCCTATCACTTTTCGATTTTCATCCGGCATCCAGGCAATTGAGAAATATTTCCATTCAGGAGCCGCGTATGCCCCGTCCGTTAGACACTCTGTTGCGCCCCAGCCTGTTGGCCGTTGCCATCGTCCTTGCCGCTCCGTTGACCAGCGGCCCACTCCTGGCGGCCGAGCAGGCGTCCGGCGTGCGCGCCTACAACCTGCCCGCTGCGCCACTGGCCAGCACCCTGAACCAGATCGCCAGCCAGGCCGGTCTCGCCCTGAGCCTGAACCCGACATTGGCCGCAGGTAAAACCTCGGCCCCGGTCCAGGGGCAGTTCGATGCCTCGGGCGCATTACGCGAAGCCTTGCGCGGCACCGGTCTGCAATTGCTACAGAGCAGCACCGGCACCTACAGCCTGGTGGCTGTGCCCGAAGGTGTCATGGCCCTGCCGGAAACCAGCGTAATCGGCGCCGGTCTGAGCGAAAGTGCCTGGGGCCCGAGCGAGAGTTACGCAGCCACTCGCACCGCCGCCGGCACCAAGACCGATACGCCAATCGTCGAGCTGCCGCGCTCGGTCTCGGTGGTGACGCGCCAACAGATGGAGGATCGCTCGGTCCTCAACCTCAATGACGCCCTGCGCTACACCGCCGGCGTGCAGAGCAGCGGCTACGGCTCGGATTCGCGCAACGACTGGCTGTTGGTACGCGGTTTCGTACCGACCCAGTTCCTCGACGGCCTGCCATTGCCCAAGGGCAACTACATCACGCCGAAAATCGAGCCCTGGAACCTGGAGCGCATCGCCGTGCTGCGTGGCCCGGCGTCGTCGGTCTACGGCCAGACGCCACCCGGCGGCATGCTCGACATGGTCAGCCGTCGCCCACAAGCCGAGAGCAGCCACGAAGTCGAGTTGCAGGCCGGCAGCTATGAACACAAGCAGATCAACTTCGACAGCACCGGCAAGATCGATGACGAAGGCCAGTTCCTCTATCGGCTCAGCGGCACCGTGCGCGACAGCAACGCCCAGGTCGATCACATCCCGGACAAGCGCTACAACATCGCGCCGAGCCTGACCTGGAACATCGACGACGACACCCGCCTGACCTTCCTGTCCCAGTACACCCGCGACGACACCGGGATCACCGGGCAATTCCTGCCGCTGCAAGGCACCAAGCTGGCCTCCCCGGCCGGCAGGATCTCCCATCACAAGAACCTGGGCGACCCGGACTGGGAGTTCTACGACCGCACCTATTACGCCCTCGGTTATGCCTTCGAACATCGCTTCAACGACACCTGGCAGTTCCGTCAGAACCTGCGCTACACCAAGAGCGACTTGGAATTCCAGGGCCTCACCGCCGGCGGGTCGTTCTTCCCGGCGGGCCCCGACCAAGCCGTGAGCGCCGACGGCACCGTCAAGCGCAGTGCCGGTATCGTTGACGAAGACATCAGCCAGTTCGCCGTCGATAACAATTTCCAGGCGGACTTCCAGACCGGTGCCTTGAGCCACACCGTGCTGCTGGGTCTGGACCACCAGCGCTCCAATGCAAATTCGAAATGGCTCTGGGGTTCCAATGGCGTGCCCGACAGCAACATCCACAACCCGATCTATGGACAGGATTTTTCCAACGTCCAGTACTTCACCATGTACGACTACAACCAGAAAACCCAGCAGACCGGTCTCTACATCCAGGACCAGATGGCTCTGGACAACTGGCGCCTGACCCTCGGTGGTCGTGAAGACTGGATCCACACCGGCACCGTCTTCCACAACCAGAACGATGCCACCAATACTCAGCGTGACAAGAAGTTCAGCGGCAACGCAGCATTGAGCTATGTCTTCGACAACGGCGTGACACCGTACATTTCCTTTGCCCAATCCTTCCAGGCGGCGGCCGGCACCAACGTCAACAGCACCGATGCGTTCAAGCCGACCGAAGGCGAACAATACGAAGCCGGCATCAAGTACCAGCCACCCGGCACAAAAACCTTGCTGACGGCGGCAGTGTTCGACCTGACCCAGAAAAACAACGCCGTCACTGAAAACAGCATCACCCGCCAGGTCGGCGAGGTGCGGGTACGCGGCCTGGAACTGGAAGCCTCCGGTGACGTCACCGACAATCTGAAACTGATCGGTTCCTACACCTACAACGACAGTGAAATCACCAAGGGCACCGCGGCCGAAAAAGGCCAGCGCATGGCCCAGGTGCCGCGTAACCAGGCCACCGCCTGGGCCGACTACACCTGGCACAACGGCCTGCTCGATGGCTTCGGTGTCGGCGCCGGTGTGCGTTACGTCGGCGACACCTACGGCAACACCACCAACACCGATTGGGGCCATGTCGGCTCCTACACCGTCTACGATGCATCGGCCCATTACGATCTGGGGCGCGTGAGCAGTTCCCTCAAAGGCGTATCGGTGGCGGTGGACGCGAAGAACATCTTCAACAAGGACTACCTCTCCACCTGCGACGGCTTCTATTGCTACTACGGCGATCAACGCAACGTCGTCGCCAGTGTGAATTACAAGTGGTAGTTGGCCGCCTTCACGTGAAGAGTCCGTGGCGAGAGGGAGCTTGCTCCCTCGCCACAATGAATCACACCGCTCTTGAGTGAAGCGCTTTCGCAAACGGACCCCTCATGAAAAGCAAAACCATCCGCCGCTGGTCCTTTGTCCACACGTGGTCCAGCCTGATCTGCACAGTGTTCCTGCTGATGCTGGCAGTCACCGGATTGCCGTTGATTTTCCATCACGAGATCGAGCACCTGTTGGGCGACGCTGCGGAGTTTCGGAACATGCCCGCCGATACGCCGCAGCTTGACCTTCAGCAACTGGTGGAAAAGGCCCAGGCTCATCGCCCGGGTGAAGTGGTGCAGTATTTTGCCTGGGACGAGGATGAGCCCAATGGTGTCGTCACCATCATGGCCCCGACACCGGGCACCGAACCCAATGCCTCTCACACCTTCATGCTCGACGCCCGTACCGGCGAAGCCCTGGAGACACCCGCGGCCAATGGCGGCTTCATGATGGTCATGCGGCGCCTGCACGTGGACATGTACGCCGGACTACCAGGCAAATTATTGCTGGCATCGATGGGGCTGCTGTTCGTGGTCGCCATCATCTCCGGGGTGGTTCTGTACCTGCCGTTCATGCGGCGCCTGAAGTTCGCCACGGTGCGCCAGGACAAATCCCCACGCCTGCGCTGGCTCGACCTGCATAACCTGATCGGCGTGGTCACGCTGGTCTGGGCATTGACGGTTGGAGTCACCGGCGTGATTGCCGCCTGCGCCGACCTGATCATCGCGGCTTGGCGCAACGACAGCCTCAGTGCCATGGTCGAGCCCTACCGCAACGCGGCGCCACTGGCGCAACTGGCACCGGCCACCCGTCTGCTGGACATCGCCAGGGACGTCGCGCCCGACATGGAGCCGAGCTTCATTGCCTTCCCCGGCACCTTGTTTTCCAGCGCACACCACTATGGCGTGTTCATGAAGGGCAGTACCCACCTGACCTCCCATCTGCTGACACCGGTGCTCATCGACGCCAGCACTCTGGAAGTCACCGCCGTGGCCGAACGGCCGTGGTACATGGACCTGATGAGCCTGTCCCTGCCGCTGCACTTCGGCGATTACGGCGGCAGGCCAATGCAGATCTTCTGGGCGACCCTGGACGTGCTGACGATCATCGTCCTCGGCAGTGGTGTTTACCTCTGGATCGTGCGGCGTAGAGCGACTCGGCGTTCGACTGTCGATATGGAAGCCGTCTCGTGAAGCCCCGACAGTCAAGTTTCTGGAAAGTGTTCGGCCTGCCCGCAGCCATCGGCGCGCTTTGCGCAGTTGGGCTGTTCAGCGCCTTGCTCGGCGACGGCCTGTGGGATGCCGTGAGCTGGCTGGGGCTGGGCACTCCTTCTGTCGTGGCGGTGCGGGGACTGGTCCCGCGCCGCTGAGCCGCCAGGGTGCTCCAACCGATTGAGCACCCTCCACCAAGCCAGTCATACGATGACACCCTTCTCCGGCACCGTAAAACGCGGCCAATTCCTGACATATTTGTTGACAAATTATTCCTTGCGCTCCTATAAAGGCGAATGTTGTACGACAACCTACAACAGCGACACCAACTCCAAAAATAATTGATGGTGAAGTGATGAAAATCAAAGGCATCCGCTGGTGGATGGTCGGCCTGGTCACGGCCGGCCTGATGGTCAACTACCTGGCTCGCAATACCCTCTCGGTGGCCGCTCCGACCCTGATGAGCGAGATGAGCATCTCCACCGAGCAGTACTCCCACATCGTCGTCGCCTGGCAAATCTGCTATGCGCTGATGCAGCCGGTGGCCGGCTACATCATCGATGCCATCGGCACCAAGATGGGTTTCGCCATTTTCGCCTTCGCCTGGTCCATCGCCTGCGCCGCCGCAGCAATGGCCTCGGGCTGGCAAGGCCTGGCATTTTTCCGTGGCCTGCTTGGCCTGACGGAAGCGGCCGGGTTGCCTGCCGCGGTCAAGGCGTCAACCGAATGGTTTCCCGCCAAGGAACGTTCGGTCGCCATCGGCTGGTTCAACATCGGCTCGTCGATCGGCGCCGTCCTGGCTCCGCCGCTGGTGGTCTGGGCAATCCTGAACAGTGGTTGGGAACTGGCGTTCCTGATCGTCGGTGGCCTGGGCATCGCCTGGACGTTTCTCTGGCTGGTCCTCTATAAGCACCCGCGTGACCAGAAGCGCCTGAGCGACACCGAACGCGATTACATCATCAGCGGCCAGGAAGCCCATTTCCAGGAACAGACCCCGAAAAAAGGCAGCTGGAAAAAGATCATCGCCAGCCGCAACTTCTACGCCATCGCCAGCGCCCGGATCCTCTCCGAGCCGGCCTGGCAGACCTTCAACGCCTGGATCCCGCTGTACCTGATGACCGAGCGGCACATGAACATCAAGGAGATCGCGATGTTCGCCTGGCTGCCGTTCCTGGCCGCCGACCTGGGCTGCGTGCTGGGCGGTTACCTGAGCCCGTTCTTCCACAAATACTGCAAGGTATCGTTGTTCACCTCCCGCAAGATGGTCTTGCTGTTCGGCGCGTCCTGCATGGTTGGCCCAGCCTGCATCGGCCTGGTGGAAAGTCCGTATACAGCAATCGCCCTGCTATGCATTGGCGGCTTTGCCCACCAGACCCTGTCGGGTGCGCTGTATGCCATCACATCCGACTCGTTCGGCAAGAATGAAGTCGCGACCGCCACCGGCATGGGCGGCATGTTCGGTTACCTGGGCGCTGCGGCCTTCACGCTGTTGTTTGGCGTGATGGTGACAAAAATCGGCTATAGCCCGCTGTTCGTGATGCTGGCGATTTTTGATGTGATTGCCGCGTTCATCGTCTGGACCGTTGCCCGGGAGCTCAAGCAACAACCGGCAACACCAGCGCCGTTGGAGCCGCAGGCCCTTCAGCCAGCCGCGTGATCCAAGGTACAGGCCGGGCCATTGCGGCCCGGTCGTCCCTGCCCTGCGCCTTGATGAACGCGCTATGCTGCGCGACATCCTCCCCCCGTTCGAGACGTTGCCATGTCCGCCCCCAACATGACGCTGTTCCACAACCCTGCCTCGCCCTTCGTGCGCAAAGTCTTGGTGCTGCTGCACGAAACCGGCCAACTGGACCGCGTAGCGTTGCAGCTTAGCCAGCTCACGCCCGTCAAACCGGACCAGAAACTCATCGATGACAACCCGCTGAGCAAGATCCCCGCCCTGCGCCTGGCCAACGGCAGCGTGATCCATGACAGCCGTGTCATCCTCGATTACCTCGACCACCAGCACGTCGGCAACCCGCTGATCCCCCGTGACGGCGCGGCCCGCTGGCGGCGCCTGACCCTGGCCTCCCTGGCCGACGGGATCATGGATGCGGCGGTCATGATCCGCTATGAAACCGCCCTGCGCCCGGCGGAAAAGCATTGGGACGAATGGCTCGATGCCCAACGGGACAAGATTCGCCGCGCCCTGGCCATGCTCGAAGCCGAAGCGATTGCCGAACTGGCCAGCCATTTTGACGTGGCGTCCATCAGCGTGGCCTGCGCCTTGGGTTATCTGGACCTGCGCCATCCTGACCTGGAATGGCGCAAGGCCAACCCGCAGTTGGCGGCGTGGTTTGCCGAGGTGAGCTTGCGGCCTTCAATGGTCGCTACCGTACCCAGGATCTAGATCTTTCTCCAAATGTGATGGCCTCATCGCGAGCAGGCTCGCTCCCACAAAGGACAGCCCCGGACCTGTGGGAGCGAGCCTGCTCGCGATAGAGGCCCACCGGATCCAACGGAAACAACCCAGATACAAGCGCCACGAGCACTTCCCTCACCCGCCGATCTTCCCGCAATCCCAGCGACCGGCTCATTTCACCTCTCCCAGATCGAAGGTCATGGCAGGCGCCGGTTTCGATCCGACCCCGTACCAGTCCAGTTTACGGGTCAGCACCATGAACACACCCAACAGGCCGAACAGCAACAGCGAGCCCATCAACAGTGCGTAGTCTTCGGCGCTCAACAAGCCGTAAAGCAAGGCATACAGCGACGCCAGCCCCGCCGAGAAGCCCAGGCCATGGCTCACGCTGCGCAACACGTGGCAAACATAGAACCCGATCAACAGCACGCAGGCGCTGGCCGACAACAGGTACGCCGGGGCAAAGCCGATGTGCTCCGACAGTGACAACAGCAACAGGTAGAAGAATGCCAGCGCCACGCCCACCAGGGCGTATTGGACCGGGTGCACCGCCAGGCTCTTGAGCACTTCGAAAAGAAAGAAGCCGGCGAAGGTCAGGGCGATGAACAGCAGTGCATATTTGATTGCCCGGTCGCTCTTGAGGTACTGGTCCACCGGGTCGATGAAGCTCACGCCGAAGGCCCGACTGCGGAACGTTTCACAGCCCTCGCTCGACACGCAGTTCTGCAGCGCTTCTTCAAGGTTGGTCGAGAAGAACGAGGTCTGCCAGTCGGCGCTGAAGCCCTTCTCGTTGATGTCGCGGCTGACGGGCAGGTAGTTGCCGATGAAGCTTGGGTGCGGCCAGTCGGCGGTCAAGTGCACTTTGCTGGTCTTGCCCACCGGCAGAATCTGCAACTCGCCGGTGCCTTGCAGGCTCAGGTCGAAACCGAAAGTCAGTTCGGCGCTGTTCTGGGCGTTGACCATCGGCAGCGGCACATGCACACCCTGCCCCAGCCAGCCGACCCGCGAGCCGGGCAGGAAATCCACCGTCTGCTTGTTGAGTTTCAGGGTCAGTGCATTCTCGATACCCCTGATGTCGCTGATACCCACGCTCAGATACGGTTCGTCGAAGCGGTAATCGGCCATATCCTTGGCGGCAAGGCCATAGCGCTCAGGCACCTTGAAGCGACCATCGATCCGGTTGTCGGCGTGGAACAACCGCGCCTCGTAGATCCCCCGGGCACGGGTCTCGGTCCGGACCTGGCCGTCGAGTTCGAACTGCTCCGGCAGGAAATACAACTCACCGCTCTGCTCGACGGTTTCCAGGAAGCGGACACCGGTCTTTTCGTTGGTATTCCAGACCCGCACGTCCTTGCGAAACGGCACCACGATCATCGGCCCGATGAGCTGCTGGCTATGACTGGAGCTGCTGGCGATCTCCTGCAACACACCGTCGCGCAGGGACTGGCGTTCGTCGATGAGGCCGTTGATCATCAACAGCGGAATCATCAGCAAGAGAATCAATAGGGCGATCATGCCCAGTTTTATGGCGAGGCTGCGGTTCATGTGGGGCTCTCCCTGTTCGAATGGGGAGAGTCTGCAAGCGCTGTGTGGGCTGTTTATGTGGGCAATGTGGAGATTGTGTGGAGACTGAAGAACCTGTGGGAGCGAGCCTGCTCGCGAAAGCGGTGTGTCATTGAGGATGATGTCGACGGGTTCACCGCATTCGCGAGCAGGCTCGCTCCCACAAAGACTATGCGCCGAATTTCAGGGCAACCGCAGCACCACCTCTACCCCACCCTCGACATTGCCGATAGCGAATTCGCCCCCATGCAACTGCACCACTTCCGCCACGAAATTGAGCCCCAGGCCAGTGCTCTTGCGGCCGGTGTCCGGGCGCGGCAGGGAATAGAAGCGTTCGCTCAGGCGCGGCAGGGCGTAGTCGGGAATCGGCTCGGCCTGGTTGAACAGGCGGATCTCGACACGGTTGCCGCTGCGCCCGGCACTGATGCGCAACACCCCTTCGGCGGGAGTGAAATCCAGGGCATTGTCCAGCAGGTTGCCCAAGGCCTGGCGCAACAGAAACGCCTCGCCAGTCAGTGCCAGATCGGCGGCGACGCGCCGCTCGACCCGCAGTTGCCGGCGTTCGAGCCAGCCGCTACGGGCCTCCAGCAATTCATCCAGCAACGCCGCCAGCGGCACCGCGACCTGCTCCTCCAAGCCCTGGCGCTGTTCGACCTGGGCCAGGTTGAGCAGACGTTCGATCAATTGCTGCATGCGCACGCTTTCACTGTCGATGTTGCTGACAAAGCGCTGGTGCTGCGCCGGGGGCATATCGCTTTGCAACAGCTCGGCCGCGCCGCGAATCGCCGCCAGCGGGCTCTTGAGTTCGTGCGTCAGGGTATGCACATAGCGCTCGACGTAAGCCTTGCCTTCGAGCTGCGTGCGCATGTGCTCCAGGGCATGCGCCAGTTGTTCGAACTCGCCACCGCGATAATGCGGCACCTCCACCCGCTGTCCTTGGCTGACGGCTTGGGCATAGGCGGTCAAGCGGCGTAGCGCCGAGCTGAGCCACCACGACAGCAACGCCCCCAGCACCAGGCCGAGGCCAATCAAGCCGACACCATAGAGCAGCAATCGCCGCTCCGTGCGGTCGATATAAGGCTGCAGCGAACTGTTGGGTTTGGCCACCGTGACCACGCCGATGATCCGGCCGTTATCGCGGATCGGCGCACCGACGTGCATCACCGAAGAGTTCGGGTCATCCGCGACGCTGCGGCTCGAACGGGCGCCGTACTGGCCGCGCAGGGTCAGGTAGACATCGTTCCAGCGCGAATAGTCCTGGCCCACGGCCTCACCGCTGGAATCGAGCACCACGATACCCTTGGCATCCGTGACATAGATCCGATGACTGACCCGGTTCTTCGGCAAGCCCCAGATCGTCGCTGCCGGCTGACGCTCGCCATAGGCCTTGAGCAGCTGTGGCCAACGATTCTGGTTGAGTGTCCCGGCCTTGAAATCGTCCCGCAGGATCTCGGCCATCAGGTTCGCCGTGTCCACCAGGGTTTCCTCGGTGGACTGGCGCACGCCGGGGCGAATCTGCTCGATCACCGTGCCCAGCACGAAATACCCGGTCAAGCCGATGAACAGCACATAGACCAGAAAGATGCGGATCCCCAATGGCATCAGCTATGCACCGGGCTGTAGCTGTAGCCGAGGCCGCGATGGGTCTGGATCGGTTCGGCCTCGGCCCTGACCAGGCGCAACTTGGCGCGCACGCTCTTGATGTGACTGTCGATGCTGCGCTCGTAGCCGGCATCGCTGGCCACGCCCAGGGCGTCGAGCAGTTGTTCGCGGCTGAATACCCGCTCGGGTTGCTCCAGCAGACAGTTCAGCAGGCGAAATTCGTGGCGAGTGAGGTTCAGCGGTTTACCGCGATAATTGATTTGCACCCGATCGTTGTCCACCTGGAACAACGCCGTGCCCACTTCCGTGGCCGGTCGTGGCGCTGGCGCTACCCGCTTGAGGATCGCCCGGACCCTGGCCGCCACCTCGCGGGGGCTGAAGGGTTTGACCACGTAATCATCGGCGCCGATCTCCAGACCCACGATCCGGTCGATCTCGCCGTCCCGAGCTGTCAGAAAAATGACCGGAACGTCGCTGAAACGTCTGAGATTCTTGCAAGTCTCGAAACCACTGATATCCGGCAGACCCACGTCGAGGATGATCAGGTCCGCGGGAGTGTTTTTCTGGTACTCGAGCGCGGCGGCCCCCAGGCTCAACCAAGTGGTCTCGAAGCCCTCCCCCTGCAGGGCGAACACCAGCGTATCGGCGATGGCGGCTTCGTCTTCGACAATCAGAATATGAGGCATGTCTTGCGAGCCCGACAGTAAAGTTGCCGGAACGGTGCCCCAAGCCTCGGAGCACGTCAATCAGGGAAATCAGCAGTCAGGCTTGTCCGCCGTGAAACGTCGGGCCGGGTTCACCGCCGCACCGAATTCGCGCAGGGCCTTGGCGCCGATCAACAGCGGGTAATTGAAGCTGCTGCGGTCGGTCAGGTTGACCTCGACGGTACGCTTGACGTTACCCAGGCATAGCTCCAGGTCCACGACCGGGCGTTTGGTGGGTGCGATCTTCTCGTCGTCTTCCTCATCCTCCTCGGAACGGGTCTTGATCTTGCTGATCCGGGCGATCTTGTGCTCGTAGACCTTGTTGCTCGCATCCTTGGTCGCCAGGCGGAACCGCACCCAGTCATCACCGTCGCGGGTAAACGTTTCAATGTCCTTGGCCGACAGCGAGGCGGTCAGGGCCCCGGTATCCATCTTGGCCTTGAGCACTTCACCGCCGATTTCCGGCAACGCGATGTATTCGTAACGCCCATAAAGCGTCGGTTCGGCGGCCAACACGGGAAGGGCCACCAGGGAAAGCAGGGCGAGAAGGGATTTCATGCAATAGGGCTCCTGTGGGGGTGGTTTTTTAGACCGTGAGCGGTGGATTCGTTCGGTCGCTCTCGATAGCCATGCGCTGCACCCAGCATATCGGTCAAAAGGTGAAACATTCGTCCACCACAATTTGGCCTGCCGCCCGAAGCTGCTTATCATGGCCCGCCCACCCGCTTGCAAGAGTCATTTATGCGCCGCCTGCTCACCGGCTGTTTCGTCACCCTGCTGCTGTTGCTCAATACCCTGGTGCTGTTCGGGCCGTTGATGGTGTTCGCGCTGCTCAAGCTGATCCTGCCCGGACGCCTTCGCGACTATGCCTCGTGGGGGGTGATGTGGATCGCCGAAACCTGGGCCGAGATCGACAAACTGATCTTCGCCCTGTGCATCCCCACCCGTTGGGACATTCGCGGCGGCGAAGGCTTGCGTGGCGATACGTCTTACCTGGTCATCAGCAATCACCAGTCCTGGGTGGACATTCCCGCCCTCGTCCAGACCCTCAACCGGCGCACACCGTTCTTCAAGTTTTTCCTCAAGAAAGAGCTGATCTGGGTGCCGTTCCTGGGATTGGCCTGGTGGGCGCTGGATTATCCGTTCATGAAGCGCTACACCAAGGCCTTCCTGGCGAAGAACCCTGAATTGGCCGGCAAGGACCTGGAAATCACCCGGGCCGCCTGCGAGCTGTTCAAGCGCCAGCCGGTCACCGTGGTGAACTACCTCGAAGGGACACGCTTTACCGCCGCCAAAAGCCAGCAGCAGCAATCACCCTTCGCCCACCTGCTCAAGCCCAAGGCCGGTGGCGTGGCGTTCGTGCTGGCGGCGATGGGCGAACAGCTGGACGCGATACTGGATGTTACGGTGGTGTATCCGCAGGAGCGGATTCCGGGGTTCTGGGATTTGATCAACGGTTCCGTGCCGAGGGTCATCATCGATATCCAGACCCGCCCGCTGGACCCAGCACTGTGGCAAGGCGATTACGAAAACGACCCGGTGTTTCGCCAGCATGTCCAGAACTGGGTCAACCAGCTCTGGACCGAAAAGGACCGACGCATCGCCACCTTGCTTGACGAGCGCTGCTGATCAGATACCGGCGCCGGTGCCCCAGATGCCACCGAGGTTCTGCAGCAAGGAGCTGGCTACGCCTTGCTGACCGAGGTACTGGAGGATCACCGGGGCAAACTGACCGATCATGCCGCTGTCCATGCCCAACGCACTGAAGGCGTTGTTCAAGTCATTGGTGTCCTTGACGTTACCCAGCAGACCATCGAGCAAGGCATTCTTCTGCGAACCGCCACCGAGCAGGCCGCCCAGGCCATTGAGCCCGCCGATGGCGCTGTTGCCGGCGATCTGGTCCAGGCCCGGCACACTTTGGCTCAACTCGGAAAACTGCGGTTCGCTGAGACGATTCTTCGCCAGCCCCAACATCGCACCGGCACCGCCGACGGCCTGTTCCGGTGTGATCTTCAATTCCGAACCCAATGTGTTGAGGAGCCCGGCGGCCTCGGGCGCGGCGGCCACGGCGCCCTTCCCCTGCTCACCCTGACCGCCTTGCATGGCCGCCACCGCATTGGCCGCATCACTGAGGCTGAACTGCGCGAAGGCCGGACTGGCCGCCAGCGACAGCAGGCAAGACAGTGCGAAACCGCGTGAAACCTTCATTGCGAACGTCCTCTTGAGCCATGAAAAAGCCGCCCGATGAGGGCGGCACAAAATCGTGGGTTGGACTGAGGGCGGCAAGGATTGTTCCCCGCCCACACAGTCCGACCGTCTTCGGATCAAGCTACAACCGTCCCCCGATGTTTCCTGCATAGAGGACGACTATCGCCAAAGCGCTATGAAGGCTGTGCGCTAATTATAAATAGGCATAAAAAACTGTCAGGATTGACAGTAGCTCGATCGGCTCCAATGGGGACCATGTTCAATGTGAACCAATGGAGCCTGGACATGAAAAATACTCTGACGGGATGCACGTGGTTACTTCTACTGTTTATTCACCATGTCAGGGCCGGTGAAATGACCTGTCCTGCCATTGCGGAGGTTCGTGAACACCTCAAACTCTCGGATGTTAAGTCCATAGAAGTACAGGATGACCGGGAGTGGGCCGATCAGGGCGCTATTAAAATGGTCGATCCCGCATCCATGAAACTCAACGGTGCCGAGTTTGCTCTCCATGACATTGACGATCCACAAACTTCGGGAAGAGCAACCCTCACTTGCGCATACGCATCCGTAAATCTGGCTCTCCAGTATCTTCAAGTACAGCCGCCTTTTTCAGAGTGGACGAACCGGCGCTGCGAAAATCTTGCCCTTCAGGTGTGCAAGCTCATCGATGCTGACGACTTCAACCTGAGTTTCTGATTGATCTAGCGCTCACCCGCCGCCGGCAGATGACCCGGAGTCCGCTGATACCGTACAGTGCGCCTTCCTTTGAAGAGTGTGCCTATGGACGTAAAAATTGGTGGTGCCACCCTCGCGGTCATCCTGGCGGGCATGCTGATTGCACTGGGTGTCAACGAATGCCAGCGAGGACCGCTGAATCCGGAAGTTGCCGATGGCGTCAGCGAAGAGCAGAAGACCTGGCTGACCATCGAGCACCGCATCAAGCGCTCCGACCCGTCTCTGACCGCGGTAACCCGCGACCAGCAAACGCTTACCATCACCTATCGTCCGGACGCAGCCACCGAGAATGACGAAGGCTGGGTGCCGCGCCTGCTGCGTATCGTCGGCCACGGCCTGGCTGCGCTCAATAACGCCCCTGGGGGCAAGCAGTACGCCCAGGTGACAGTCAAGGCCCGGCTCCTTGCCGACGACGACGTTGAACTGGTTTACGACATGCAGGGATTCGACGCGATCAAGACCCAAAGGGACGGCTACATCACCTTCGCCAGCATGCCCCGCAGCCTCACATTCGACAGGGATGCGCTTGCCCAGGCCCAGCATGAATGTCGGGATACGAATGTCTGGGGTTTCTACCCTGACTTCTGCGAGCGGGTCAAAACGGCCACTGTAACCCAGCCCTGAGTTGGGTTATCCATGCTGACGGGGAATGAAACGAACAACTTATGGGTATATAAACGAGCGGGCCTATCTCTTATCGGCCTTGAATGCTGTCAGCTCTGACAGTAGTCGAGGGCCTGCCTATCGATGAACATCCAGACTGTCATCAAGTCACGGAGTACATCGAATGTGCAAAATAATGCTCGCCGGGATGTTTTCGCTCGTGGCTTTGCCTGGCCTTGTCCACGCGGCGAATATCGCATTATGTCCTCAGCCGAACACCATAGAGTCTTTTACAGCCTCCTCCAGTAATCCACCTCCACATAACGAAGGTTTCAGATACAAAGCGACCGACCCAAGCGGAGGCGCTTGGGTGGGAGAACAATTTCAATCAGCTTCAGACAACTTCTTGAAACACAACCCCAAGGCAATCTCCATTAGCGCCACGGGAGACAGCTGTAGCTATAGGGGGGATCCTCAGGAAGATAATCAAGGCAATGAGCTCTATAAGCGAGAGTTCACCTTGACCAAAGACAAAAAATGAGCCGCTGAGTCTAATGCCAGTCAGTTAAGGATCAAACGGCGCAACGCCTGTGGGAGTAAAGCTTGCTCGCGATAGCGATGGACCCGTCAACATTGTTGCTGACTGACTTACCGCAATCGCGAGCAAGCTTTGCTCCCACGGGTTTGTGGCTTAACTGACTGGCATTAGCCGCTGGGACCCAATAAAAAGGGCGACATCACTGTCGCCCTTTTTCCGTCTTGCCTACAGCCTTACGCCGCGCTGAACAGCTTGTGCGGGTCGATCACGAATTTCTTCGGCACGCCGGCGTCGAACTCGCCGTAGCCTTTCGGCGCGTCGTCCAGGCTGATGACCTGCACACCGACGATTTCCGCGATGTTGATGCGATCCCACATGATCGCCTGCATCAGCGCGCGGTTGTACTTCATCACCGGGGTCTGGCCGGTGTGGAAGCTGTGGGACTTGGCCCAGCCGAGGCCGAAGCGGATGCTCAGGGCACCGATCTTGGCGGCGGCATCGACCGCGCCCGGATCTTCGGTGACGTACAGGCCAGGAATACCGATCTTGCCGGCGACACGGGTCACTTGCATCAACGAGTTGAGCACGGTGGCCGGGGCTTCGTGCTTGACGCCGTCATGACCATGACCACGGGCTTCGAAGCCTACGCAGTCAACGGCGCAATCGACTTCAGGCTCGCCCAACAGCGCGGCGATTTGCTCGTGCAACGGTGTGTCGGTGGACAGGTCGACAACTTCAAAACCCTGCGCCTTGGCGTGAGCCAGGCGGATGGAGTTGACGTCGCCGACGATCACCACCGCAGCACCCAGCAGTCGAGCAGAAGCCGCAGCAGCCAGGCCGACCGGACCGGCACCCGCGATGTACACGGTGCTGCCAGGACCCACGCCGGCAGTCACTGCACCGTGGTAACCGGTAGGCAGGATGTCGGAAAGGCAAGTCAGGTCGCGGATCTTCTCCATGGCCTTGTCACGGTCCGGCAGTTTCAGCAGGTTGAAGTCGGCATACGGCACCAGCACGTATTCGGCCTGGCCGCCGGTCCAATCACCCATGTCCACGTAACCGTAGGCGCCACCGGCACGGGCCGGGTTGACGGTCAGGCAGACGCCGGTGTGCTGTTCCTTGCAGGAACGGCAACGACCGCACGCGACGTTGAACGGTACCGACACCAGGTCACCGATCTTCAGGTTCTCGACGTCGCTGCCTTTCTCGATCACTTCACCGGTGATCTCGTGACCCAGAACCAGGCCGGTCTGGGCGGTGGTACGGCCGCGCACCATGTGCTGGTCGGAGCCGCAGATGTTGGTGGATACCACGCGCAGGATGACGCCGTGCTCGATCTTTCTGCCACGCGGGTCCTGCATTTTTGGATAGTCGATCTTCTGTACTTCGACCTTGCCGTTGCCGAGATAGACGACACCACGATTACCAGACATGCTTTCACCTCGCTGTTGTTTTTGTGGAACTGCGTCACCCAGGCAGGCAGCGCGTTTGTGCTCGGATTAGTACTGGGATTATCAAAGAAGAACTGCTCGCCAACGGGCCCCAGAGCGCCGCCAAGCATCTAAAGAACGACAGTACGATTGGCGTTCAGGAAAACCCGTCTTTCAATGTGATACCCCACGGCCCGGGCCAATGTGAGCCCTTCGATATCGCGCCCCTTGGCGATCAGATCCTCGGGGTAATGACTGTGATCCACCACTTCCACGCCCTGGGCGATGATCGGGCCTTCGTCCAGGTCGTTGTTGATGTAGTGCGCCGTGGCGCCAACCAGTTTCACGCCTTTGTTGTAGGCCTGGTGATACGGTTTGGCACCCTTGAAGCCCGGCAGCAGGGAGTGGTGGATGTTGATCGCCTTGCCATCGAGCTTGCGACACAACTCCGGCGACAGCACCTGCATGTAGCGGGCGAGGATCACCAGCTCGGCGCCGGTGTCTTCGATCACCTGCCACACCTGCCGCTCCTGGGCCGGCTTGTCGTTCGGGTCCAGGGGGAAATGGTAGTAGGGAATCTGGTGCCAGTCGGCCAGCGGCTTGAGATCCGGGTGATTGGACACCACCGCGACCACGTCCATGGACAACTGGCCGATGCGCTGGCGGTAGAGCAAATCGTTGAGGCAGTGATCGGCCTTGGACACCATGATCACCACTTTCGGTCGGTAGTTGGGCGGCGTCAGTTCGAAGACCATGCCAAAGGCTTCGGCGCGCTCGGCCAGGCCGGTACGGAAATCCTGCTCGTCGAAACCATCGGGTTGGCGAAACTCCACACGAATGAAGAAACGCCCGGAAAGCCGGTCATCGAAAGAGTGGTGCTCGGTGACGTAGCAGCCTTGCTCGAACAGAAAGCGGGTCACCGCGTCCACCGTGCCGAGCACGCTGGGGCAGTCGGCAGTCAAAATCCATGTATCTGGGGCGCGGCTCATTCGTGATACTCCTCTGATCGTTCCCACGCTCTGCGTGGGAATGCCGCCATGGACGCTCTGCGTCCGCCTTTGGGGACGCCGAGCGTCCCGGGATGCATTCCCACGCAGAGCGTGGGAATGATCAATCAGGCCTGCACGCTCAAGCCATACTCAGCCGACGCGTCCTGCAGCCACAGCCACCAGTAATCGGAGAAGCTGCGGCGGATCAGCAGTTCCCAGGTGTCTTCGGCGGTGTGACGGATCACCAGTTGCGACTTGGCGAACACCGTACCCACGGCCTTGCCCACCGGGAAGTTGCTTGGGTGTACATCGTAGCTGGTGGATTTCATCAGCACGTCGCGCACGTTCGGGCCGGACAGCTCAAGAATCTGCTGGCCGCCGCTGACGTTGACGATCTGGATGTGCAGGTCGCCCAGGGCTTCACGCAGTTTCTGCTCGGCGGCGAACTCTTCACCGGTCGGCACGACCAGCAGCCATTCATCCGGCCCCATCCATTGCAAGCTGGTCTCACCCTTGACGATCACGCTCAACGCGCCCGGCAATTCGATGCCCAGGGCCTTGTGCACGCCCGCGGCGAAGGCTGCATCGTGGCCATCGCCACGGATGGTCAGGTGGCCCAGGAGTTTTTTCTCGCGCACGGTCACGCCGGCGTTCTTGCGGCCCTTGCCCACCAGGCTGGCGAGGTCGGCATGATGCAGCGACGACTCGGCTTTGGCCCCGGTGGTTGGGCGTTGTTGGTAAACATTGGCTGCTGTCATATAGCACCTGTCTCTTGAATTGATCGTTCCCACGCTCTGCGTGGGAATGCCGCCATGGACGCGCTGCGTCCGCTTTGGGGCGCGGAGCGCCCCGGGATGCATTCCCACGCGGAGCGTGGGAACGATCAGGTATCAAATATTCTGCCGATCGCCCTTCGGATCGAAGAACACCGAAGAAACGATCTCTGCCTCGATCACGCTGCCGTCAGCCTGCGGCGAGAAGACCCGCTCGCCGATACGCTTCAAGCCCCCTTTGACCACACCCATGGCGAATGAATAGCCCAGGGAGTTGTGTGCGTAGCTGGAGGTCACGTGACCCACCATGGTCATCGGGATCGCCTGCTTGGGGTTGAAGACCAACTGCGCGCCTTCCGGCAGCCAGACATTCGGGTCGATCGGCTTGAGGCCCACCAGTTGCTTGCGGTTTTCACGCACGCAGTCTTCACGGTTCATGCCACGCCAGCCGATCCACGAGAACGGTTTGGTACGGCCCACGCACCAGCCCATGTTCAGGTCGTCCGGGGTCATCGAGCCGTCGGTGTCCTGGCCGACGATGATGAAGCCCTTCTCGGCCCGCAGTACGTGCATGGTTTCAGTGCCGTACGGGGTCAGGTTGTACTTCTTGCCGGCCTCGACGATCTTCTCGAGCACGCCCATGGCGTAGTCGGCCTGCACGTTGATTTCGTACGACAGCTCACCGGTGAACGAGATCCGGAACACCCGCGCCGGTACGCCACCCACCAGGCCTTCTTTCCAGGTCATGAACGGGAAGCCGTCACGATCCAGGTCGATGTCGGTGACTTCGCTCAACAGCTTGCGGCTGTTGGGCCCCGACAGGGTCATGGTTGCCCAGTGGTCGGTGACCGAGGTGAAGTACACCTTCAGGTCCGGCCATTCGGTCTGCTGGTAGATCTCCAGCCATTGCAGCACACGGGCCGCACCGCCGGTGGTGGTGGTCATGATGAAATGGTTGTCAGCGACGCAGGCGGTCACGCCGTCGTCGAACACCATGCCATCTTCCTTGCACATCAGGCCGTAGCGGGCCTTGCCCACGTCGAGCTTGGTCCAGGCGTTGGTGTAGATGCGGTTGAGGAACTCACGGGCATCCGGGCCCTGGATATCGATCTTGCCCAGGGTCGAGGCGTCCAGCAGGCCGACGCTGTCGCGCACCGCCTTGCATTCGCGCTTGACCGCGGCATGCATGTCTTCGCCGTTCCTCGGGAAATACCAAGGACGCTTCCACTGGCCGACGTCTTCGAATTCAGCGCCGTTCTTCACATGCCAGGCATGCAGCGCGGTGAAACGAACCGGCTCGAAGATGTGCCCGCAGTGCCGGCCGGCGACCGCGCCGAATGTCACCGGCGTGTAGTTCGGACGGAACATGGTGGTGCCCATCTGCGGGATGCTCACGTTCAGCGAACGGGCCGCGATGGCCAGGCCGTTGACGTTGCCCAGCTTGCCCTGGTCGGTACCGAAGCCCAGTGCGGTGTAGCGCTTGACGTGTTCCACCGACTCGAAGCCTTCGCGGGTAGCGAGCTCGATAGCAGCGGCGGTGACGTCGTTCTGCAGGTCGACGAATTGCTTCGGCGCCCGTGCGGTCGCTTTTTCGTGCGGCACCTGGAACAGCGCCAGGGTCGGCTCTTCGTGGCGGCTCAGGGCTTTAGGCAACACCCCTTCCACGGTTTTGAAGCCGGCTTCGCTGGCCGCGCGCGCGCCGCCCTCGAAACCATCGGCCAAGGTGTCGCCGAGGCTGTAGACGCCATTCACGCCGCCGACACATACGCGTTTCTGCGGTGCTTCGCCCGGTACGAAACCGAGGATGTCTTCACGCCAGATCGGCTTGCCGCCCAGGTGCGAAGCCAGGTGGACCACCGGGCTGTAGCCGCCGGAGCTGGCGACCAGGTCGCAGTCCAGCCATTCGCCGGGGCTGGTGACTTTTTGTCCGCGGACGTCGATCGCGGCAACGCGAGCACCGGTCACGCGTTTGCTGCCACGGGCCTCGATCACGGCACTGCCGGTGAGGATGCGGATGCCTTTGGCGCGGGCCTCTTCCACCAGCGCGCCGCGTGGGTTGCTGCGGGCATCGGCGACGGCAACGACTTGCAGGCCGGCGTCGAACCAGTCCAGCGCAACGCGATAAGCGTGGTCGTTGTTGGTGCTCAGCACCAGTTTCTTGCCCGGTGCCACGCCGTAGCGACGCACATAAGTAGAGACTGCACCGGCCAGCATGTTGCCCGGCACGTCGTTGTTGCCGTAGACCAGCGGACGCTCGCAAGCACCGGTGGCCAGCACCACGCGCTTGGCGCGGACGCGGTTGATGCGTTGACGCACCTGGCCGATCGGCGCGCGGTCACCGAGGTGGTCGGTGAGGCGTTCGTGGATGGTCAGGAAGTTGTGGTCGTGGTAGCCGTTCACCGTTGCACGAGGCAACAGCAACACTTCCGGCATCGAGCGCAGCTCAGCCACGACTGACGCGACCCATTCGGTCGCCGGCTTGCCGTCCAGGCTTTCACGAGAATCCAGCAGGCTGCCGCCGAACTCTTCCTGCTCGTCAGCCACGATCACCCGCGCACCGCTGCGGCCGGCGGCCAAGGCGGCGGCCAGGCCGGCAGGACCGGCACCAACGATCAGCACGTCGCAGTGACGGTTCATGTAGTCGTAGGTATCCGGATCGTTCTCGGTCGGCGAGCGACCCAGGCCGGCGGCCTTGCGGATGTACTTTTCGTAAGTCATCCAGAACGATTGCGGGTACATGAAGGTTTTGTAGTAGAAGCCCGGCGGCATCAGCTTGCCGCCGACCTTGCCGAGAATGCCCATCATGTCGTTGTTCACGCTCGGCCAGCCGTTGGTGCTGGTGGCGACCAGGCCCTGGTACAGCGCCTGTTGCGTGGCACGCACGTTAGGAATCTGCGTGGCTTCGGTGGCGCCGATCTGCAGTACCGCGTTCGGCTCTTCCGCACCGGCGGCGAAGATGCCCCGTGGACGGGAATACTTGAAGCTGCGGCCGATGATGTCGACGCCGTTGGCCAGCAATGCAGCGGCCAGGGTATCGCCTTCGAAGCCTTTATAGGTCTGGCCGTTGAAGGTGAAGCTCAGCACTTTGTTGCGGTCGATCCGTCCGCCGTTGGACAGGCGATTGATCTGGCTCATACCTTCTCTCCCAGAGCCTGTGCGGCCGCTTTCGGACTGTCAGCCTTGTCGGTGAATTGCGGCTTTTGGCCGATCTTGTAGGTTTCCAGGATTTCGTAGGTCACGGTGTCGCGGGTCGCGTTGAAGTACTGGCGGCAACCGGCGGCGTGAATCCACAACTCATGGTGCAGGCCGCGAGGGTTGTCGCGGAAGAACATGTAGTCGCCCCACTCCTCGTCGGTGCAGCTGTTCGGGTCCAGTGGACGCGGGATGTGCGCCTGGCCGGACGAATGGAATTCCTCTTCGGAGCGCAGTTCGCCGCAGTGAGGACAGAAGATGTGCAACATAGGGATTTCTCCTGTTAGTGGGCGACGGCAGCAGCGCCGTGTTCGTCGATGAGCGCACCGTTGTGGAAACGGTCGATGGAAAACGGTGCGGCCAGTGGGTGCATTTCACCCTTGGCCAGGCTGGCGGCAAACACGTTGCCCGAGCCCGGGGTGGCCTTGAAGCCACCGGTACCCCAACCGCAGTTGAAGAACATGTTCGGCACCGGCGTCTTGGAGATGATCGGGCAGGCATCCGGCGTGGTGTCGACGATGCCGCCCCACTGACGGTTCATGCGCACCCGCGAGAGCACCGGGAACATCTCGACGATGGCCTGGATGGTGTGTTCGATCACCGGGTACGAACCGCGCTGGCCGTAGCCGACCCAGCCGTCGATACCGGCACCGATCACCAGGTCACCCTTGTCGGACTGGCTAATGTAGCCGTGCACGGCGTTGGACATGATCACGCTGTCGATGATCGGCTTGATCGGCTCGGACACCAACGCTTGCAACGGGTGGGATTCGACCGGCAGGCGGAAGCCGGCCAGCTTGGCCATGTGCCCCGAGTTACCGGCGGTCACTACGCCGACGCGCTTGGCGCCGATGAAGCCCTTGTTGGTTTCCACACCGATGCACACGCCGTTTTCCTTGCGGAAACCGATCACTTCGGTCTGCTGGATCAAGTCCACACCGAGGGCATCGGCGGCACGGGCAAAGCCCCAGGCCACGGCATCGTGACGGGCCACGCCGCCGCGACGCTGGACGGTGGCGCCCAACACCGGGTAGCGGGTGTTCTTCGAGCAGTCCAGGTACGGGATCTCGTCGGCCACTTGTTTGGCGTTGAGCAGCTCCCCGTCCACACCGTTGAGGCGGTTGGCGTTGACCCGACGCTCGGAGTCACGGATGTCCTGCAGGGTGTGGCACAGGTTGTACACACCGCGCTGGGAGAACATCACGTTGTAGTTCAAATCCTGGGACAGGCCTTCCCAGAGTTTCATCGCGTGTTCGTACAGGTGGGCCGATTCGTCCCACAAGTAGTTGGAGCGCACGATGGTGGTGTTGCGCGCGGTGTTACCGCCGCCCAGCCAGCCTTTCTCGACCACGGCCACGTTGGTGATGCCGTGTTCCTTGGCCAGGTAGTAGGCGGTCGCCAGACCATGCCCGCCACCGCCGACGATGACCACGTCGTAGACCTTTTTCGGCGTCGGCGTGCGCCACATCCGCTGCCAGTTTTCGTGATGGCTGAGAGAGTGTTTGAAGAGGCCGAAGCCCGAATAGCGTTGCATAGTCATTACTCCAAAACCGACTCAGCGATAAACCGGGAAGTCCGCGCACAGGGCTGCCACTTGCTGGGCGACATTGGCCTCGACATCGGCGTCGCCGAGGTTGTCGAGGATGTCGCAGATCCAGCCGGCCAGCGTCACGCACTGGGAAACCTTGAAGCCGCGCGTGGTCACCGCCGGAGTACCGATACGCAGGCCCGAGGTCACGAAGGGCGACTGTGGGTCGTTCGGTACGGCGTTCTTGTTGACGGTGATGTGGGCGCGACCCAGGGCGGCATCGGCGTCCTTGCCGGTCAGGCCCTGACGGATCAGGCTGACCAGGAACAGGTGGTTATCGGTACCGCCGGACACTACATCGTAGCCGCGCTTGATGAACACGCCAGCCATGGCCTGGGCGTTTTCGATCACTTGCTGCTGGTAGGCCTTGAAGCCAGGCTCCAGCGCTTCCTTGAAGCACACCGCCTTACCGGCGATCACGTGCATCAGCGGGCCGCCCTGGGCGCCCGGGAATACCGCGGCGTTGAGCTTCTTCTCGATCTCTTCGTTGGACTTGGCCAGGATCAGGCCGCCACGGGGACCACGCAGGGTCTTGTGGGTGGTGGTGGTGACCACGTCGGCGTAAGGCAGTGGGTTCGGATACAGACCGGCGGCCACCAGGCCAGCGACGTGAGCCATGTCGACGAACAGCAGCGCACCGACCTTGTCGGCGATCTGGCGGAAGCGTGGGAAGTCCAGGGTCTTGGAATAGGCCGAGAAACCGGCAACGATCATTTTCGGCTTGTGCTCGACCGCCAGGCGCTCGACTTCGTCGTAGTCGATCAAGCCGGTGGTGGTGTCGATGCCGTACTGCACGGCGTTGTAGAGCTTGCCCGAGGACGACACTTTGGCGCCGTGGGTCAGGTGACCGCCGTGGGCCAGGCTCATGCCCAGGATGGTGTCGCCAGCTTGCAGCAAGGCCAGGTATACGGCGCTGTTGGCCGAAGAACCGGAGTGCGGCTGGACGTTGGCGTAATCGGCGCCGAACAGTTGCTTGGCACGCTCGATGGCCAGGGCCTCGACCTTATCGACATGCTCGCAGCCACCGTAGTAGCGCTTGCCTGGATAGCCTTCGGCGTATTTGTTGGTCAGGCCGCTGCCCTGGGCCTGCATGACACGCTTGCTGGTGTAGTTCTCTGACGCGATCAGTTCGATGTGATCTTCCTGGCGTTGCTCTTCGGCGTTCATCGCCGCCAGCAGTGCATCATCGTAACCTTGGATCTGGTCTTGCTTGCTGAACATCGCGTCTCTCCCAGCGGCGTCGGTACGCCTTTTTGTCTTGGTGAGGCACCGCCCGTTCGACAGTGCCCTTTGGATGCGATGGTATGGCTGGCGCAGGCAGGTCAAATGCCTATGGACGCCACGCAAAGGCGCGTTTACGACATGCACTTGCAGAGTTGAAGGTGTGGAGAGAACAAAGCTGTGGGAGCAAGGCTTGCCCGCGATGAAAACAACGCGGTCGCTCGGCCAACCAGGCGCCTGGATCGCGGGCAAGCCTTGCTCCCACAACTGTTCCACAGGCGTTACTGGATGACCTGGCGCACCGCGAGCAATACCAGGAAGTGTCCGGGATACAAGGCATACGCCCAGCGTCGCATTGCCGGCGGATGAAAATGCCCCGCCCGTCGCAACAGCAACAACCCGAGCCCTGGCGCAAACAGGCAGGCCAGCATGCCCCACACCGCCACCCCACTCCCCAACCATGCGGCGCCATAAAGCACCCGCCACTGATTGGCCGCCAGGCACACCAGCCCTGGTAACCATGCGAAGTACCAAGGCCGACGAAACGCCAGCAACATCGCCAGGGGCAGCAGCACGCCAAAGAAACCGAACATCAGATGTGAAGAGCACAGTGCCGCCAGCAGCAAAGCCCCCACCGCCAGGCACCGGACCTCCCATGTCGAGGCCCGCCAGCCACGTGCCACCAGCAGCCCCAGGACCAGTGTCGGTAATACATTCAACGTAGAGGGGTCGGGAATGAACAATCGATAAGGGATTTCACTGACCGCGCTGAACAGCAACAGCCAGCCCAGATAACGCCACGGCATGACACCGGCCCCGTCCCGCGCCAGGTTCGCCGCCATCGCCAAGCAGAACCCGGGAAACGCCAGGCGCCCCGGCACATAGAGCCAATCGGCGGAGAACCCGACATATCGCAGATGATCGAGCACCATTGCCAACAAAGCCAGCCACTTGAGCAGGTCCAAGGCCCCGTCGCGCCGGTTCATGTGCACAGTCGTTCGGCGGCTTTGTGATTTCCTGACAGAAACATCCGGTGTGTTCCCCCGCTAATCTTGGGTAAAGTGCGCACCAATATCGACCACGGCGCCGTTGATCAAACACGCCGAACCATGAAGCTCCCCACCCGGGAATTTCTGCCAGGGATCTTTACCCAGGACCTCTACTCCAGGAGCAAGGCCATGACCGACAAGAGTCAACAGTTCGCCAGTGACAACTATTCCGGCATTTGCCCCGAAGCCTGGGCGGCCATGGAAGAAGCCAACCAGGGCCACCAACGCGCCTACGGCGACGATGAATGGACCCACCGGGCAGCGGACGATTTCCGCGCCCTGTTCGAAACCGACTGCGAAGTGTTCTTCGCGTTCAACGGCACCGCGGCCAACTCCCTGGCGCTGTCCTCGCTGTGCCAGAGTTACCACAGCGTGATCTGCTCGGAAACCGCCCACGTCGAAACCGACGAATGCGGCGCGCCGGAGTTCTTTTCCAACGGTTCCAAGCTGCTGCTGGCACGCACTGAAAACGGCAAGCTGACGCCTGATTCGATCCGCGAAATCGCCCTCAAGCGCCAGGACATCCACTACCCCAAGCCCCGGGTCGTGACACTGACCCAGGCGACGGAAGTCGGCAGCATCTATACACCGGACGAAATCCGCGCCATCAGCACCACCTGCAAGGAGCTGGGGCTGAACCTGCACATGGACGGCGCACGGTTTTCCAATGCCTGCGCCTTCCTCGGCTGTTCGCCGGCAGACCTGACCTGGAAAGTGGGGGTGGACGTGTTGTGCTTCGGCGGCACGAAAAACGGCATGGCGGTGGGTGAAGCCATCCTGTTCTTCAACCATGACCTGGCGGTGGACTTCGACTATCGCTGCAAACAGGCCGGGCAACTGGCATCGAAAATGCGCTTCCTCTCCGCCCCCTGGGTCGGCCTGCTGCAAAACGACGCCTGGCTCAAGCACGCCCGCCACGCCAACCACTGCGCCCAGCTACTGGCACAACTGGTAAGCGACATCCCTGGCGTGGAACTGATGTTCCCGGTTCAGGCCAACGGCGTGTTCCTGCAACTCTCGGAACCCGCCATCGCCGCCCTCACCGCCCGCGGCTGGCGCTTCTACACCTTCATCGGCAAGGGCGGCGCACGGTTCATGTGCTCGTGGGATACCGAAGAGGCGCGAGTAAGGGAGTTGGCGGCGGATATTCGGGAAGTGATGAGCGCCTGAAGCCGGCGCCTGGGCTACCGATCGTTCCCACGCTCGGCGTGGGAATGCCGCCACGGACGCTCCGCGTTCGGCTTCTGAAAACGAACTGACTATTCTCACCTGCCACGTACCCTTTTCGTCTATCACGAAATGAATCGGAAACTGCAACATGAGCATTCCACGCGCAACAAAGGAATGTCCCCATGGGCCGGAGCCGCTACGTCATCACCGAACCTGACAAACCGCACTTTCTCACCTGCACGCTCATGGAGTGGCTGCCGCTGTTTGTACGGCCCTACCTCGTCGATCACCTGCTCGATTGCTGGCGTTACCAGCAAGCCAACCAGAACCTGCAACTGCTGGGTTATGTCGTTCTGGAGAATCATCTGCATTTCGTCGCCCAGGCACCGAACCTGAACAAGTGCTTGCGCCAGTTCAAATCATTTACGGCACGCCAGATCATCGATGACCTGCAGAGCAAAGGCGCACAACGAGCGTTGCAACGCCTGAGGTTCAGCAAGCGGGCACATAAGCAGGACCGGGTGTATCAGCTTTGGCAGGAAGGCTCACATGCGGAGCAGATTCATAGCGAAACGGTCATGCGCCAAAAGCTGGATTACATCCACTTCAACCCGGTGAAGCGTGGGTATGTGGAATTACCGGAACATTGGCGGTATTCCAGTGCACGCAATTATGCGGGGATGGAAGGCTTGATCGAGATTCAACGATGGTAGCGCGCAGACGGCCGGGGGAGCTGGGGCGCGGAGCGTCCCTGGCGGCATTCCCACGCAGAGCGTGGGAACGATCAACAGGAAGGTCGCCGACACCACACCGATCGTTCCCACGCTCTGCGTGGGAATGCCTCCACGGACGCTCCGCGTTCGGCTTCTGAAAACGAACTGACTATTCTCACCTGCCACGCACCCTTTCCGCCTATCAACATTGGCGGTATTCCAGTGCACGCAATTACGCGGGGATGGAAGGCTTGATCGAGATTCAACGATGGTAGCGTGCAGACGGCCGGGGGAGCCGGGACGCGGAGCGTCCCTGGCAGCATTCCCACGCAGAGCGTGGGAACGATCAACAGGAAGGTCGCCGACACCACACCGATCGTTCCCACGCTCTGCGTGGGAATGCCTCCACGGACGCTCCGCGTTCGACGCCTGAAAACGAACTGACTGTTCTCACCTGCCACGCACCCTTTTCGCCTATCAGCATTGGCGGTATTCCAGTGCCCGCAATTACGCGGGGATGGAAGGCTTGATCGGGATTCAACGACGGTAGCGTGCAGACGGCCGGGGGAGCTGGGACGCGGAGGCCTGGCGGCATTCCCACGCAGAGCGTGGGAACGATCAACAGGAAGGTCGCCGACACCACACCGATCGTTCCCACGCTCTGCGTGGGAATGCCTCCACGGACGCTCCGCGTTCGACGCCTGAAAACGAACTGACTGTTCTCACCTGCCACGCACCCTTTTCGCCTATCAGCATTGGCGGTATTCCAGTGCCCGCAATTACGCGGGGATGGAAGGCTTGATCGGGATTCAACGACGGTAGCGTGCAGACGGCCGGGGGAGCTGGGACGCGGAGGCCTGGCGGCATTCCCACGCAGAGCGTGGGAACGATCAACAGGAAGGTCGCCGACACCACACCGATCGTTCCCACGCTCTGCGTGGGAATGCCTCCACGGACGCTCCGCGTTCGACGCCTGAAAACGAACTGACTGTTCTCACCTGCCACGCACCCTTTCCGCCTATCAACATTGGCGGTATTCCAGTGCACGCAATCATGCGGGGATGAAAGGCTTGATCGGGATTCAACGACGGTAGCGTGCAGACGGCCGGGGAGCTGGGACGCGGAGCGCCCCTGGCAGCATTCCCACGCAGAGCGTGGGAACGATCAGCGGGAAAGACCGCCGACTTGCCGGATCAGAAATCGATCCGCACATCCCCCTTCGGCACGCTGCAGCACGACAGGATGTAGCCTTCGGCCTCGTCGTCCTCGGTGATCCCGCCGTTGTGGTCCATCTCCACTTCCCCACCCAGCTTCAACACCTTGCAGGTGCCGCAGATGCCCATGCCGCAGGCCTTGGGGATCATCATGCCGAGCTTGGCGGCGGCGGCGTGGACGGTTTCTCCCGGCGCCACGCGGATGCTCTTGCCGGAGGAAGTGAATTCCACCAGGTGCAGGTCCGCGGCATCGACCTCAGGGGCATCGGCAGCCTGCTCGGCCTGTTCCACCGCGTCGGCGCGGGCTTCCGGTGGCGTGGCGCCGAAGGATTCCTCGTGGTAACGCTTCATGTCGAAGCCGGCGTTTTCCAGCAAGCGCTTGACCGCGTTCATGTAAGGCGTCGGGCCGCAGCAGAACACTTCGCGCTCGAGGAAGTCGGGCGCCATCAGTTCCAGCATCTTGTGGTTCAGGTAACCGCGGTAACCGGCCCAGGGTTCGCCCAGGCCATGTTTTTCACAGATCAGGTGCAGGCTGAAGTTGTCGATCCGCGACGCCATGTGCTCCAGCTCGCGGTGATAGATGATGTCCTTGGGCGAGCGGGCGCTGTGGATGAACACCATGTCGACGTTGCCGTTGGTGTCGTAGTACCAGCGCGCCATGGACATGACCGGGGTGATGCCGACGCCGCCGCTGAGGTAGAGCACCTTCGGGCTGGAGAAGTCGATGGCATTGAACAGCCCCACCGGCCCGTGCACTGCCAGCTCCTGGCCTTCGTGCAGGGTGTCGTGCAGCCAGTTGGAAACCTTGCCCCCCGGCACGCGCTTGATGGTCACCGAAAAGCTGTAGGGCACCGACGGCGAGCTGGAAATAGTGTAGGAGCGCATGATCGGCTGGCCTTCGATTTCCAGCTCCAGGGTGACAAACTGCCCCGGCTTGAAAAAGAACATGATCGGCTGGTCGGCCATGAAGCAGAATGTGCGCACATCCCAGGTTTCCTGGATGACTTTGACGCAACGCACGATATGTCGGCCATTGGCCCAGGTCTGGGTAGTGACCGGGTTCAGGAAATTATTGGACATGCTGGTCTCCACGGCCGACTGTCGGCCTTCATGTTGGCGATTGTGCGCAGGGCTCGAAAGCGTCGTTTACCTATTCGCGACATTCACATACTTATCGCGACCAGCCCCCAACCACCGGGGCTTGCGCGTCGGGAACAGATTGGGCCATGTCGCCCATGGATAAGGTTCGCCCCCTGCGCGGCCCCACACTCGCCCCAACAGACAAACAACGTTTTCTGCCTTGCGTAGCACAACCGATTAGCCATTTCGCCGGCCACACAGATGGCCATGAGGATACAACGATGGACGTGACCACAACCCTGAGCCTGGGCGATCCACTGGAACCCGCACGCAAGGCCACCGTGCAGATGCTGCAGGAACGCGAGCGTACCTACTCGCTGCCGCAGCCATTCTATAGCGACGAGCGCCTGTTCGACATCGACATGCAGGAGATCTTCCATAAGGAATGGCTGATCGCCGGCATGACCTGCGAGATCCCGGCCAAGGGCAACTACCTGACCCTGCAAGTGGGCAAGAACCCGATCATCGTGATCCGCGGCGCCGACGGTGTGGTCCACGCGTTCCATAACGTTTGCCGTCACCGCGGTTCGCGCCTGTGCACCAGCGAAAAGGGCAAGGTCGCCAAGCTGGTCTGCCATTACCACCAGTGGACCTACGAGCTGGACGGTCGCCTGCTGTTCGCCGGCACCGAAATGGGCGCCGACTTCGACATGAAGGAATACGGCCTCAAGCCTGTAAACGTGAAAACCGCCGGTGGCTACATCTTCATCAGCCTGGCGGAGAACCCGCCGGCCATCGATGACTTCCTGTCGACCCTGGCCCATTACATGGAACCCTACGACATGGAAAACACCAAGGTGGCGGTGCAAACCACCTTGATGGAGAAAGCCAACTGGAAACTGGTGCTGGAAAACAACCGCGAGTGCTACCACTGCGGCGGCTCCCACCCGGAATTGCTCAAGACCCTGCTGGAATGGGACGACGTCACCGACCCGCGCGCCGACCAGGCGTTCAAGGACCACGTGGCCGCTTCCGCCGCCGCCTGGGAAGCCGAGAAGATCCCTTACGCCCACGCCAGCTTCGGCCTGCGTAACCGCATCGTGCGCATGCCGCTGCTCAAGGGCACCGTGTCGATGACCATGGATGGCAAGCAGGGCTGCGCCAAGCTGATGGGCCGCATCAAGAACCCGGACCTGGGCTCGATGCGTATCCTGCACCTGCCGCACTCGTGGAACCACTGCATGGGCGACCACATCATCGTGTTCACCGTGTGGCCGATCAGCGCCCAGGAAACCATGGTCACCACCAAGTGGATCGTGCACAAGGACGCGGTCGAAGGCGTGGACTACGACGTGGCGCGCATGCGCGAAGTCTGGGACGCCACCAACGACCAGGACCGTCGCCTGGCCGAAGAAAACCAGCGCGGCATCAACTCCACCGCCTACCAGCCGGGCCCATACTCCAAGACCTATGAGTTCGGCGTGGTGAACTTCGTGGACTGGTACAGCGGCCGCATGTTGAACAACCTGGGCGCCGAGCCTGCGCCGTACCTCAAGGGCATCAAGGTCCAGGCCTAAGGCAAAAAGCATCGCGAGCAGGCTCGCTCCCACAGGGGGTCTCCAGTGCAATGGAGATCCGGTGTGGGAGCGAGCCTGCTCGCGATAGCGGCCTTCCTATCAACCCATTACTTCGAAGACCACCGCACCGACCCATCTTCCCCGTAGAACGTCTCTTCGATGTTCTCGCCCACCAGCCGCACCTTCACATACCCGTTCAGCACCCGCTCCGGATACACCTCATCCCCGGCCAGTTCCGTCTCCGACCACAGCACCCGGGCGTGCCCGTTCAACTCGCTGGTGGTGGCATAGGGAATCGCCCCATGCCCGGCGCAACGTGCGTGCAACCCGCCTTGAGTCGCGTAGCAGATGCCGTTGTGCAGATGGCCCCAATACCAGTAATCCGGCTCACGCCCCAGCGCATCGCACACCGGTTGGTACAGCGCGGTCTTGTTGTGCCCGGAAATATCGAACCCCTGGTGATGACTGAGCACCATCAGCTTCTTGCGCTTGGGCAGGCTTTTCATCCAGTCGATCTGCTGGGCGTTGAGCGTGCCGTCCATGTACAGGTTCATGGCGTCCGAGGCATAGGCGCTGTCGAGGCCGACCACCAGCCAGTCGTCGTTGTACAAGGCGAAGTAACTGGTGCCCTGCTGCACCGGAAAACGCTTGGCCAGTTCCTTGAAATAGCCATGGGCGCCGCTGTACATCTCGTGGTTGGAGTTGAGGGTGAACGAGCCATGCTTGCCCTGGGGCCAGCCGACCATGTCGACGTCTTCCTGGGAATGGGAACCGGCGTAGTAGACATCCCCCAGGTGAATGGTGAAATCAGCCTGGGCCAGTTGCATCTGATTGGCCACCGCCACCGCCGGGGCGTGGCTGTCGAACGGCCCGGTGCCCCAGTCGCCAGCGATGGCCAGCACCACATCGCTGTCCATTTTCACCAGTGCCGGGGTCGTGCCGAACGTCGCGTGATGGCGCAGGTTCTCGATCCACTTGAGCAACGCCTCGCTCCACAACAGGTCCAGCAGCTCCCATTTGCGACACCCCAGCAAAGTGCCGTCCTTGAGCACCCGGGTCGGCAATTCGTCTTCGCTTTGCGGCAAAGGCTTGGCATTGCCGATCTTCAGGATCGACAGACCGTGGGCCAATTCCCAAGGCACAGCCGGTTCGTCGTCCGGCAGGTCGCCATGTTCGATCGCGTGCCGGGCCTGGTCATGGCCCCGTTGCAATAGTTTGACGATGGCCTCGAACTCCTCGGGCTCCAGGTCGTTGACGAGTTTTTTCCAGGACATTTCCAGTCGCGTGACCAACCCGTGCAGGCGGACCTTGACCTTGTCGAACTCATGTTCCCAATGGTGCAGTAATGACATGTGGACGCTCCTTCGTAGTGCCCTGGGCTACAGGGTCTTCATGAATTCGATCAGGGCCCGTTTGTCGGTGTCCGACAGCTGCGTGCCATACAGGTGACCGCCGTTGTGGTTGCCTTCCAGGCGGGTGTCGTACTTGAAATCCGCCGACGCCTTCATCTGCGCGCCGCTGGTGATGAAACCGACTTTCTGCGGGTCGTAGATATCGGAGCCGGTGTAGAACACTTGCGGACGCTGTTCCGGCGGCAGCAGCAGATCCCACAAGGTCGGCACCGAGCCGTTATGCAGGTACGGTGCACGCAACCAGACGCCGTCGGTGGGGGTGTTGCTGTAGCTCTGGGTCTTGCGATAGGCGTTGAAGTCGAATGGCGGTTTCTTGAAGCTGTGGAACGCTGTCACCAACCCGGTGGTGAAGGAGTCCAGGCGATGGGGGTCGGTGCCCAACTGGTCGATGTTGGTGGTGACCTGGCCCGTGTCGGTGCGGCCGAAGTCGTGGCAACCGGCACAGTTCTTCTCCCAGATCGGTTTGCCCTGGGCCACCTTCGCCTGATCCAGGGCGAACGGCCAGGCCGGTGCCTTGTGCCCCAGCAACCAGTTGGTCACCCGATTGAAGCTGGGTGGCAGCACCGATTCAGGCGTCGCACCCACGGCCATGGCGGCGGCGTAGTTACGCTCGTGAATGTTGTTGTTATTGCCGTCCCAGTGCAGGTACATCGATTCGCGAGGTTTCTGGTTCCAGACCTGGGGCAGGTCCACGGTGCCGATGGTGGAGTCATCCGGGAAGCCGAACACCACCATTTTGGTCGGGTTGAAGGTGTCGGTCCGTCCGGGACCCTGGGCCGGGCGCAGTTTCTGCCAGGCGTAGGCCTGTTTCTGCTTGAGCAGCGCGCTCTTGGCCATCGGGATGATCAGGTAGCGGTTGTACAGCTTCTCGAAAAAGCCCAGTTGGAACTTGCCGTTGATCGCGGCCATGATCGCATCGGGGGTGAATTTCGGGTCGCTGGCGCAATCGTAGGCGAACCACTGGAAGGCTTGCAGTTGCAAGGTATTGGCCGGCGCGGTGGCGACCGGAACCGCTACGTCAGTGGCGTTGGCCCGGTAAGAGCCGGTATGGCACAGGGCGCAGTTCGGCTCCACGGTGGGGTAGCCCAGTTGCCGCTTGGCCATGCCGATGGGCAGGTCCTTACCGTTTTCGTAGAGGAAACCGAACACTTCGTAGCCACCGGGCTTGGGCATCTTTTCCGGGCACATCTGCGGCAGCACGGCGAACAGGTAGTAAGGAATCCGCGCCTCGATGCCGAGGCCGATGGCCGCGTACTTGTAATGGTCTTCGTCGGAAGCGAAGTCCGGCTGCGGTACCTCGCGGATCATCTGGTACCAGGTCTGGTAACCGATGAAACCCAGCACCAGTACCACGACCAGCGTGCCGGTCCTGAAGCGCGGACTCTGCCAGTGCCGTCTCCAGCCTTCACGCCACTCCCGGCAACCCGTACAGAGCAAGGCCAGCGGGCGATTGGCAACCGGGCTGCCCAGGTACAGCAGCACGCCCAGTATCAGGAACATGCTCAGGTCGCCCATCAGCATCGGCACGAACAACGAGCCCTGGTTGTTGGTGTTGATCAGGTAGATCCAGAACACCACCGCCACCAGCCGCGAAAGCACGCACAACCACGAATTCACCACGAAACGCGGTGCATTGAAGCCCGAGGGCATGTAGAACAGGCTGATCCCCACCAGCAACATGCCGGTGTTTTCCAGCCAGGGATCGGACAGCACAGGCGGCAGCCCGAGCATGGACGTCAGCAACGCCGGCGCGAACAGCGCCGGAATCGCGAAGAACATGTTCATGACAATCCCGACCCAGATGATGCGTTGGTACCAGCGGATGTAAGTGTTCATAGCATTTCCCCAGATCGTGCCCACGCTCTGCGTGGGCATGCATCCCATGACGCTCTGCGTCATAAAAGCGGACGCGGAGCGTCCGTGGCGGCATTCCCACGCAGAGCGTGGGAACGATCCCGGCTAGCCGAGCGCAGTCTTCTCCAGGTGCTGAAGGATGATCGGATACACATCCATCACCGCATCCTTGCCGAAGATGCAGTCGATGTGGCCGTAGCCCGGTACCTCGTGGCGGCTGAACAGCTGCGGGCCGTGCATGTCGCACAGTCGCTCATAGGTCTTGAGGGTGCTTTGCGGCAAGTAGCACTGGTTGTCGGCGCCGCTGATGAAGCAGATCGGTAATTTCAACCGATCGAAATGCGGCATGTAGACGTCGTTGCCCTTGAAGTCCACCAGATGCCCCTTGCGCACGATCAGCGCCAGGTGCTCGAAGGTGTGCATGTTCGACTCGCCGAACAGTTCATGCAGGTTGTCATGCAGGGTTTCGTTGAGGGTGTCGTGGCGGTACAGCGACGCATACATGAAGGTGATGCGATGGCAGACCGGGTTGGTGCAGTAGCCCTGGGCCTCGATCCGGGCATAGCCGTTCAGCGCTTTGTCGTAGAGCTTGTTGAACCAGTTCTCCTTGGTGTCGGCGTAGGCGGTCAGGGACTTGATGCCGATGGCGTCGAGCATGCCCGGCAGGTGCAGACCGGCCTTCAGACCGGTGGCGGTGGCGACCACCGTATCGGCGGCTATCTGCGAGCAAACCACCGAGCGCACGCCTTGCAGCCCCGCCAGCATCGACATGAAGAAGGTCGTCGCCCCGTAGCAATGCACCACGCACTGCACGTCGCGGGCAAGAGTCGCCTGCTGGATCTGTTCGATGGCTGCCTTGAAGTCGTACTGGGCCACCTGGTCGCCGTTCCACTCATGCTTACTGGCGGGCAGCAGGATGCTCACCCTCAGGTCCAGCAGCCAGACGTCGTACTCGTGCTTGCACAGGTACTCCAGCAGGTTGGTGTGAATGGTATCGGTGGAGAAGATATTCGAGCCCACGCCCAGGCCGTGAACCAGCATCACCGGGCCTTTGCTGCCCGCCTGATAGCGGGTCAGGCGCAGTTGGACGTTGTCTTCGGTCTCGAAGAAGTGCACGGTCGGTGCCGGTGCGTCCAGTGGCCGCTTGATCCGCGGTGGCGCATCCGGATTGAAGTAGATATCCCCGGCGAACACCCCGCCATAACTCTCCCACAGGATGCCGGCAAAGAACTTGCCGAACCGCGCCAGGGCCTCGACCCGTTCGCGTTCGTTACGGGCGTTGAGCACCTTCATGGTGGTCATCTGCTTGGCGAAGTCCGCCGGCAGGATGTGCATCACCCCCGAGCCGAGCACCGCGCCGGTCTTGTCCGGCCCACGATAGAGGGTGACATAGAGGGTGCTGGTGTCATGCCAGATGTTCAGCACACCGTTGTCCTCGGGCACGGTCTTGAAGGCGCTGAAGTAATAGTCGCTGCCGTCCTCGGCGGTCAGCTTCATGTCGTAGTTCATGTGCCGCACGCCCACCTGTTCCTGGTATTGCTCGAACAGGTTGAATACGCCGTTGCTGGCGATCAGCGGCTGTGGCGAAAGCATGGGCGCATCCAGAGTCCCCACCAGCGTGGCGGCGTGTTCCGGCTCCTTGATCATGCGATTGAGATCATCGGCGGTGATAGTCAGGGTGAACTCGATGGTCGAGTTGTCGGTTTTTCCGCGTTTGGCCGCCGCTTCGTAAAGCGAGAGGTCGGTGCCCTGGGCCTGGGTGAAGGCGGTGGAGAAGTAGCCCTTCATGGTTTCGGTGAACTGCACGCCGAGGGTGGGCGCCGCCACCGACTTTTTCGGGGCCGAAGGCAGCGTGTAGTCGATATGCCAGCCGCGATCGGCCGCCAGCAACCCCATGTTGCGTTCGCTCACCGCCGAAATAGTCAGCAGCGGGTTGACCGCCAGGGAAGTCGGAATCACCGCGCCGTCGGCCACGTACAGGCCGGGATAGACATCCGTGCCGCTGGCGCCACTGAACACCTGGCCCTTGTGGTTGACCACGCCCTGCGTCGCGTCCTCGCCCATCACGCAACCGCCCAGAGGGTGAACCGAGACAATGCTGTGCTTGAGCAACTTGGTCCAGATCGGGTTCTCGACCCAGATCCCCCCCAGCGCCTTGGTACTCTGGTGCAGGCGCTCATTACCGAGGGTGACGTTCTCCTGTTCGCCGACACCGGGCCAGTCGATGCGCAACTGGTCCTTGTTGTCGAGCACCATGCGGCCCTTGCCATTGTCATGACTCATGATCAGGTAGGTCTGCATGTTATGCAGCGCGCCATGATACGGACCGCGCAAAAAGCTTTCGGCTTCCCGCCCCTTGTATTTGAGGCTGGCGCCGAAGCCGGTGTCGGTGGGCACGCCGATCATTTCCGCGAACGCCGCCATGCTCGGCACCATCGGCCGGCCGAGCGCGCCGGGAATAGAACCTTCCTCGATGACCATGCGGCTGCGCCAGTCGCCCTCGGTACGCATGTCGATAATCGAGGTGATGCACGGCCCCACCGGCTCCAGTTCCTTGGCCGAGTGAGCACCAAAACCGATGCCGTTGATGGTCTGGTCGCAGTTGTGGCCGAACCCGAGGATGTCGCCGTTGCCGCTCATGTTCTCGCCCAGTTGATTGGACATCGGCAGGCCCTTGTCCCGGGAGCGCAGCATGATCTCGGTGGAGCCCAGGGTGCCGGCGGACACCACCACAATGTCGGCGCGCACGAACAGTGTCGGCGCCGAGAACAGTTCGCGGCCGCTATCCAGGTACTGGAAGTGCACGATCCAACCGTTGCCGTCGCGCTCCAGGTGCCGCACCTCGGCCTGGCAGAAAATTTCCGCGCCATGGTTCCAGGCATCCGGCAGGTAATTCATCAGCGTGGTGTTCTTGGCCTTGTTGTTACAACCGGAGACGCAGTCGCCACAGCCGTTGCACGGCAATTGCTCGACGCCGACGTGGTTGAGGTTGTTGGGCAGCTTGTCGAACGTGACGTTGATCGGCGGCTTGTAGAAATGCGCACCTTGCTTGAGGTAATCAGCCGATTTCTTGTGGGCGTCGAGCTTGGGCAGATTCGGCGCCGAGGCCGGATAAGGGTTGGGCTTGAGCATCTCGCGGGCGCGCTCGTAGCCATCCTTGAGCAGCGTGTCACGGTGTTCGCGCACTTCCAACGGCCAGCGCGGGTCTTCGAACACGCCGGGCTCCGGCTCCAGCGCGACGTTGGCGTTGATCAGCGAAGTGCCGCCCAGGCCGCAGCCCACCACCACGTTCTGCTGGGCATTGACGTGCAGGTCGAACATCCCGGTGCGCGAGCCGATGTGGCCATCCGGGTCATGCACCTGCAACTCCTCGGTGGCCGCCAGCATGGTGTTGGGGTATTCCCCCGGTTGCATCTCCCGGCCCCGTTCCAGCAGGCACACCCTGCGCCCGGCCCGGGACAACCGTGAAGCGGCGATACCACCTCCGTAACCGGAGCCGATGACGATAACGTCGTAATGCTCCTTGATATCGCTGATGGGGGTCGAGATCCGTGTCATGTCCAAGTCCTCTCAGGCAGAAGGGGCAACTCTGCGGTTGCCTGTAAATCGAAGGCGCACATACGCCTGGCCACTGTCCCGTAGAGGGGACGCGCGGCAGTCAACGGTGTTGCGAGGGAAACGAGGTGCAGGTGAACGCTATTGACGCGCACGCTGGTTGGCGGCGCGACGACGAATGCGTCGGGGCAACAACATGGGCGGCGTCGGGGTGCAATTCACCGATGAGGGGAGGTACGCGTGAGGGTGTCGGCTATCCATCCTGTGCTCTCCCTGAACCGGATGTGGATAAAAACGCTGATGTCCTTGTGGTTTGGAGTGAAGACACACGACCGCCACGCGTCAAGGCAGTTCCTTAGAACTGTATGAAATTTGATCTATCGCGTTTCGGACTATACGCGACGGGGTCCGCAGCCTTTCACAAACAAGTTATCCACATGACCACCCACAGCTAATGGGGACAAGTACGCCGCGGCCTCGACCGTGTACAGACAAAATCAAGAAAAAACCGTGACTTATGCACACAGAAGCTTTTTCCGTCATATCGGTTACTTTTTGATCAAACCTCAGAAAGCCTTGATCTATAAGGCTTGCAGCTAGCAGCGAACACCTTATCCACAGAAGCGCCAACAGTGTTTGGGGGTAAATTTGACGGTATTGTGGAAAACCCCTGCAACGGCACGTAAATCCAGGTTACTCAGGGAAATTCCAGAAAGCATAGGCGATTTGATCAGTTAATGACCAAGTGCTCGAAAGGCCCGTTCCGCATGGCTTGCAGAGGACAGCGAACAACTTATCCACAAAAGCGCCAACAAGTATTGGGGGCAAATATGACTCACCCTACGTCTTCATTGATCGGAAAAAGCCAATAAAAACCGTGAGTTGGACTGATCATTTTTTGAGCGCAGCCTTGGAAGGCTTGACTGGCGAGGGGCATAGCAAGGAGCGAACAGGTTATCCACAGGTAGGTATACAGTAATTGTGGGTAACGGTCCGTGGGGAGCACCCGCTCGCTCCCCACGCCTTGCAACGGTCACGGCCGATGCATGAGATACGCATCTCCCGTCACCCGAATCATCGGATGCGGAACAATCTGACAGGTTTTAACGATGCCAAAGCCATGGCGTTCATAGAAGCGCCGGGCGCCGGTGTTCGCAGCGTAGTCGATCAGGCTCAGCCCCTTGAGTTTCAATCGATCGGCCCGCTGTTGTGCCAGCTCAAGAAAGCGCACGCCCAGCCCCTTGTTGCGCCAGCCTTCATGCAAGGCCAAGCTCGATATGTAGAGGGTATCGGGAATTTCCATATCAGCGTAAGGCGCCAGGACCGGATCAGTGACGGGCGTCGCCAGCGGGTCATGACGCATCACGTAGCAGTGCATCATCCCGATGACCCGACCTTCAGCCTCTGCAATGACGCAGTTCTGGTAGGAGAAATCAACATCCTCACGTGCGTAGCGAGCCGCGCCCACCTCCACGAGCTCCTGTCCAGGCGCCGCCAGCTGGCTCCAGATGTAATCGGAAGCACCTTCGGAGGAAATCTGGAACAAGCGAGCAATCTCGGGCGTATCCGCGGGTGAAGCCGGACGAAATACAATGTCCATGAAAGGGGATTCCAATAGCTATCAGACGCCTTTTGAGGTTATCCACAGGCGCGTGCAGGAGTTGTGAGTAAACCCCATCCTCTGTGGGAGCGAGCCTGCTCGCGATAGCCGGATATCAGACAACTGTGTTGTCGCTGACACGCCGCTATCGCGAGCAGGCTCGCTCCCACATGGGGTTTTGCGGGGATGTGGGATTAGCGAACCACCCCTTCCTCAATCAGCAACTTGAGAATCGCCTCGGCACCGGCCTCCGGGCTCAGGCCCTTGAGCACTTGTCCGCCTCCACCGCTGGCCTTGGCCGTGGCGGCTTTCATGCGATCGGCGCCGCTCTTGGCCTTGATGACTTTCAAGCGCTTGGGGCGTGGTTTGGCCGGCTGCAGCGTTGCCGCCGCAAGCAACTCGTCGTCGATCACTTCGACTTCTTCGGCATGCAAGGCGCCACGTCGGGCCGGACCGTAGGCACTTTGGCGAGGCTTTGGCGCCGCGTTATCCACAGTGGCGAGAAATGGCAGGCGCACCTTCAGCCGTCGCCGTTGACCACGAGGCAACGCCTGTAGCACCAGGGCCACGCCGTTGTCGATGGATTCCACCTGGGCCAACCCCACCACCAATGGCCATCCCAGGTTCTCCGCCAGCAGGAACGGCAGCATTCCCGAGCCTTCGCCGGTCTCCGCCTGGCTACCGGTGAGCACCACCTGGGGCCCCGCGTCGCGCAGGTAATCGGTCAGGGCCGGTAGCGCGTCCGCCCCCGCCGGGTTTTCCAGCACGCGAAGCTCGTCCAGGCCCATGCCCAAGTAAGCGCGCAGGGCCGGTTCGGCCACGTCGCCGGCATGCAGCACTTGCAGGTCGCTTCCGGCCAGTTGCAAGCCCAGCTCCACGGCCCGGGCGTCCTGATCGGCACGCCTTGGCCGACCGGAGGTAGGGTGGGCACCGATAGAGACGAGGCTGATCACTTGAATCGTCATGGTTGAATCCTTAACTTAAGCCGCATCGCGTTTGGCTTCGTTGCGGTAAGCCTCTACGGCCGCGATCAGCGCCTGGAGAATCGCCGCGCTGTCGCCGATCACCGACAGATCCGCCCGTTTGATCATGTCGCAACCCGGGTCGAGGTTGATCGCCACCACCTTGTCGCAGGCACCGATGCCTTGCAGGTGCTGGATCGCCCCGGAAATCCCCACGGCCACATAAACCCGTGCGGTGACCCAGGTACCACTGGCGCCGACCTGACGGTCCCGGGCCATGAAACCATCGTCCACCGCCACCCGCGAAGCGCCTTCAGTGGCCCCCAGGGCCGCAGCGGTCTGATGGAACAGCGCCCAGTCCTTGACCCCGTTGCCGCCGGAGAAAATGAATTCGGCTTCGGCCATCGGGATCGCGCCCGGATCCACCGCCACCGCCCCCAGGTCCTCGATGCGCGACAGGCTACGGGCCACGCTTGTGGATAACTCCACCGGCAACGCCTCGTGTCGGGTTTCGCTGACCGGTTCGGCACATTCGGCCGCCGCCAGGATCAACCGGGCCAAAGGCCGGGCCAAGTCTTGCAGGCCAGCGCCGGCGCGACCGATGCATTCCTCACCCTTGACCTGCCAGACGCGGGTAGCCGGACGCTCGCCCAAGGCCGCGGCGAAGCGCCGGCCCAGTTCGGCGCCACCGCTGCGGCTGTCAGGCAGCAACCAATGCCGCGGATTGAACTGGTTATCCACAGCGCGCAGGCCTTGCACACGTTGTTCCGGTGCATAACCGCTGAATTCCTCGCCGTCCAGCACCAACAGCCGGTCGACGCCGGCCGTGGCGAACGCGCTTTCCTTATGCTCGCCGAAGACCACTGCCAGCACGGCACCGTCCGTACCGGCCAGCTGATGAGCCAGGCCCAACAGATCCCGGTCGTGACTGCTGAGGCGTCCGCCCACCATGTCCGGCACCACACAGATGTGGAATGCCGGTTGCGGCACTTGATGCAACGGCAGTTGCACTTCAGTCGCGGCGCTGCGCTTGGCCGTGCCGCCCTGCTGGGCGCCGCTGCGGTCGATACGCTTGATACCGTTGGGGCCGATGAAGCCGACGCCATGGACATTCTTGCGAACGATGCCGTTGGGCCCCATCCAGCTGTGCTGGACCGGTTGCATGGCCGCGTGCAGCGGGTGCAGGCGGTTGCGGGCGATCCACTCGGCGCGAGGGTCGCGGCGGATGATGTCGCTCATTAATGCACCTCCGCAGGTTCACGTTTGGCCGGGGCCGCAGACTTGCTCGGCGCTGCCTCTTCGAGCAGGGCATCGGCCACCAGCTCGGCGATGTCTTTGATCATCGGCCGGGGCTCGACCACACCTTCGAGCATCGCGGTGCACTGTGGACAGCCCACAGCCACCAGCTCGGCGCCGGTTTCGCGGATGTCTTCCATGCGCATGTCAGGGATCCGCTGCTTGCCCGGGATGTCGGTGATCGGCGCACCGCCGCCACCGCCGCAGCAACGCGAACGGAAACCGGAACGCTGCATTTCCTTGACCTCGATCCCCAGGGCGCGCAGCACCTGGCGTGGCGCCTCGTATTCGCCGTTGTAGCGGCCCAGGTAGCACGGGTCGTGATACGTCACGCTGTCACCCTTGTGCTGGCCGAGGTTGAGCGCGCCGGCGTCGATGACTTCCGCCAGGTAGGTGCTGTGGTGCTGCACCAGGTAGTTGCCATCGAAGGCGCCGTATTCATTTTTCAGCACGTGGAAACTGTGGGGGTCGCAGGTCACGATGCGGTTGAAACTGTATTTGGCCAGGGTCTGGATATTGCGCTTGGCCAACAGTTGGAACGTCGCTTCATCACCGAGGCGTCGGGCCACGTCGCCGCTGTCGCGCTCTTCAAGACCGAGCACGGCGAAGTCGACGTTCGCGGCCTTCAGCACTTTGACGAAGGCGCGCAAGGTGCGCTGGTTGCGCATGTCGAAGGCACCGTCACCGACCCAGAACAGTACGTCGGTGGATTTCTTCTCGCTGAGCAGGTTCAGGTTCAAGTCCGCCGCCCAGTTCATCCGGCCACCCGGGGCGAAGCCGCCAGGGTTATCGGTGGCGATGAGATTTTCCAGCACTTCGGCGCCCTTGTTCGGCGTGGCGCCTTTTTCCAGGGTCAGGTGCCGGCGCATGTCGACGATGGCGTCGACGTGCTCGATCATCATCGGGCATTCCTCGACGCAGGCACGGCAGGTGGTGCAGGACCACAGCGTCTCGGCATCCACCAGGCCGTTGACGATCGGCTGGTGAGGATTACCGCCATGCTCGCCCACCGGTTTGCCCGGATACGGGCTGCCGGCGAACTTCGCATCGGTGCCGCCGGCCAGGCCGACGACCATGTCCTGGATGAGTTTCTTCGGGTTCAGCGGCTGGCCGGCGGCGAACGCCGGACAGGCTGCTTCACACTTGCCGCACTGCACGCAGGCGTCGAAGCCGAGCAACTGGTTCCAGGTGAAGTCCTTGGGTTTTTCCACACCCAACGGTGCGGCCGGATCGTTCAGGTCCAGCGGCTTCAGACCAGTGGAGCGACCGCCGCCAAAGCGCTCGGCACGACGGTGCCAGGCCAGGTGCAGGGCACCGGCAAAGGCATGCTTCATCGGCCCGCCCCAGGTCATGCCGAACAACAGCTCCGACACGCCCCACAACACGCCGACGCCCAGGATCGCCGCCAACAGCCAACCACCGAAGTTCTCCGGGAGAATGCCGGCCACCGGCAAGGTCACCAGGAAGAACGACGCCGAGAACGCCAACAGGCTTTTCGGCAGGCGCATCCACGGCCCTTTCGACAGGCGCGACGGCGGATTGCGCCGACGCAGGTAGACAAAGATCGCGCCGACGAACATCACCGCCGACATCAATAACAGCGCATAGCCGAGGAAACGGTTATGCAGGCCGAAACCGTGCACCAGGATCGCCAGCACCAGCGACGCCACCGCACCACCGGCCGTGGCAACGTGGGTGTTGGCAATGTATTTGTCCCGCGCCACCACGTGGTGCAAATCCACCATGTAGCGCTTGGGCATGGCAAAGAGGCCGCCGATCAGGTTGACCTTGGACGGTCGCCCCCGACGCCACATGTTCACCCGCCGCAAGGCGCCGAGGACCGCGAGGCCCAGAGCGGCGAACAGCAGGATGGGAAGAAGGGTGTTCAGCATGGTGAAGCTCCCAAAGACCTCAGGTCTTGCAGGCACAGAAACCTGGATGTCTTGCTCGATTCCTGTGGGAGCAAGGCTTGCCCGCGATGGGATTGACTCGGTCAGTCAGATGCTCCGTATCGCTGCTATCGCGGGCAAGCCTTGCTCCCACAGGGTTATCCACAAGCCGTTAGAAATCCTTGCACAGCCGCAGGGCGTCGTAGATCGCGGCGTGGGTATTACGCTGCGCCACACAGTCGCCGATGCGGAACAGCAGGTAGCCATCGCCGCTCTGCTCCAGGCACGGTTGCGGCTTGATCGCGAACAGGGCTTCGACGTCGATCTGGCCCTTGTTGCGCGAACCCTCCTTGAGGGCGTAGTAGATTTCCTCGTCCGGCCGCACGCCGTTCTCTACCACCACCTGGTCCACTACGCGCTCTTCCTTGGCACCGGTGTATTCGTTCTCCAGCACCGCCACCAGCTTGTCGCCTTCGCGGTAGACCTTCTCCAGCATCATGTCCCCGGTCATGATCACTTCTTTCGGGTACATGCTGCGGTAGTAGGTGGGGAACGACGTCCCGCCAATGGCCACGCCCGGCTTGATGTCGTCGGTAACGATCTCGACCTGGCTGCCCTTGTCGGCGAGGAAGTCGGCCACCGACATGCCGGTGAACTCGCAGATGGTGTCGTAGACCAGCACGTTCTTGCCCGGTGCGACCTTGCCGTCAAGCACGTCCCAACTGCTGACCACCAGCCCCTCGGCGGCGCCCCAGTGTTCGTTCTGTTCCAGGAACGGATGCCCGCCGACAGCGAGTACTACCACGTCCGGACGCAGGTCCATGATGGTCGCCGCGTCGGCCGCCACGCCCAGGCGCAGGTCGACTTTCAGCCGCGCCAGTTCCAGTTGGAACCAACGGGTGATACCAGCGATCTGGTCCCGTTGCGGGGCTTTCGAGGCGGTGGTGATTTGCCCACCAATGAATTCCTTCTTCTCGAACAGGGTCACGTCGTGCCCACGTTCGGCCGCCACGCGAGCGGCTTCCATCCCGGCCGGGCCGGCACCGACCACCACCACCTTGCGTTTCGGCCCGGTGGATTTCTCGATGATGTGCGGCACGCCCATGTATTCACGGGAGGTCGCGGCGTTCTGGATGCATAGGACGTCCAGGCCCTGGTACTGACGGTCGATGCAGTAGTTGGCACCGACGCACTGCTTGATCTGGTCGACCTGGCCCATCTTGATCTTGGCGATCAGGTGCGGGTCGGCGATGTGGGCGCGGGTCATGCCGACCATGTCGACGTAACCGCCCTCCAGGATCCGCGTGGCCTGGTTCGGGTCCTTGATGTTCTGCGCGTGCAGCACCGGGACCTTGACCACTTCCTTGATACCGGCGGCCAGGTGCAGGAACGGCTCCGGTGGATAACTCATGTTCGGGATAACGTTGGCCAGGGTGTTGTGGGTGTCGCAACCCGAACCCACGACGCCGATGAAGTCCAGCGTGCCCGTGTCGTCGTAGTACTTGGCGATCTGCTTCATGTCTTCGTGGGACAGGCCGTCCGGGTGGAACTCGTCACCGCAGATGCGCATGCCCACGCAAAAGTCGTCGCCCACTTCGGCGCGCACGGCCTTGAGCACTTCCAGGCCGAACTTCATCCGGCCTTCGAAGGTGCCGCCCCATTCGTCGGTACGCTTGTTGACCCGCGGACTCCAGAACTGGTCGATCATGTGCTGGTGCACGGCGGACAGCTCGACGCCGTCCAGGCCACCGGCCTTGGCCCGGCGCGCGGCCTGGGCGTAGTTGCCGATCACCCGCCAGATTTCTTCCGGCTCGATGGTCTTGCACGTGGCACGGTGCACCGGCTCACGGACACCGGACGGCGACATCAGGGTCGGCCAGTTGAAGCCGTCCCAGCGCGAGCGACGGCCCATGTGGGTAATCTGGATCATGATCTTGGCGCCATGCTTGTGCATGGCGTCGGCCAGGTTCTGGAAGTGCGGAATGATGCGGTCGGTGGACAGGTTCACCGAGCTCCACCATTCCTGCGGGCTGTCGATGGCGACCACCGACGAACCACCGCAGATCGCCAGGCCGATGCCGCCCTTGGCCTTCTCTTCGTAATACTTCACGTACCGGTCGGTGGTCATCCCGCCGTCAGTGGCATAGACCTCGGCGTGAGCGGTGCTGAGCACGCGGTTGCGGATGGTCAGTTTGCCGATCTGGATCGGCTGGAACATTGCTTCAAAAGCCATGGCGCAATCCTCGACTTACAACGGCTTGGTGATGAACAGGCCGTCGTCGTGGCCTTCTTCAGAGCCACCATAGACCTGTTCGGCCACGGTGCGGATCGAACTGCCGCGTGCGGCGAGGATCTGGTCCATGGCACCGGCGAACCAGCCGGTGAACATGTAGTCGACCTTGCGTCCGACCTTGCCGTACACATAGACGAATGCCGAGTGTTCGAGCTTGACGCTGCAGGTGCCTTTGTCGAGGTCGATGTCCTGGATCTTGAACAGGCCCCAACCACGTTGCGACAGGCGCTTCATGTAGTGCTCGAACACCGCGACGCCTTCCAGGCCATGGCATTCGGCTTCTTTTTCACACCAGTGCCAGGCGGATTTGTAGCCGGCCTTGTAGAGGATCTCGGCGTAGGCGTCAGCGCCCAGCACTTCCTCGATGCCCATGTGGTTGTTGACGAAGAAGTGACGTGGCACATAGAGCATCGGCAGGGCGTCGGAGGTCCAGACACCGGTTTCGCTGTCGACTTCGATAGGCAGTTGAGGGGCGATTTTGGCCATTGAAACTTGACTCCGGAAATTCGTGATGTTGCCTGCGACGCGGTTGGCCGCAGGTAAAGGATTCAGTGCAGCAGCGGCGTTTATTCGCCCCAGACGTCCTTGAGGACATTGACCCAGTTCTCACCCATGATCTTGCGCACCACTCGCTCGGAATGGCCGCGCTTGAGCAGTGTCTCGGTGAGGTTCGGGAACTCGCCCACGGTGCGGATGCCCAGGGGATTGATGATCTTGCCGAAGCTGGTCAGACGGCGGGCATAGCCCTTGTCGTGGGTCAGCATCTCGAAGAACGCCTGGTCGTGGCCCTGGGTGAAGTCGGTACCGATGCCAATGGCGTCCTCACCGACGATGTTCATGGTGTATTCGATGGCTTCGGCGTAGTCGTCGATGGTCGAATCGATGCCCTTGGCCAGGAACGGCGCGAACATGGTCACGCCGACGAAGCCACCGTGGTCGGCGATGAACTTCAGCTCTTCATCGGACTTGTTGCGCGGGTGCTCTTTCAGGCCGGACGGCAGGCAGTGGGAATAGCAGACCGGCTTCTTCGACTCGAGGATGACTTCTTCAGAGGTCTTGGAACCGACGTGGGACAGGTCGCACATGATGCCGACACGGTTCATCTCGGCGACGATTTCACGACCGAAGCCCGACAGGCCGCCGTCGCGTTCGTAGCAGCCGGTGCCGACCAGGTTCTGGGTGTTGTAGCACATCTGCACCACACCGACGCCGAGCTGCTTGAAGATCTCGACGTAACCGAGCTGGTCTTCGAAGGCGTGGGCATTCTGAAAGCCGAAGATGATGCCGGTCTTGCCCTGTTCCTTGGCGAGGCGGATGTCCGCGGTGGTTTTCACCGGGATCACCAGGTCGCTGTTTTCGCGGATCAGTTTCTGGCTGGCTGCGATGTTGTTGATGGTGGCCTGGAAGCCTTCCCATACCGACACGGTGCAGTTGGCAGCGGTCAGGCCGCCCTTACGCATGTCTTCGAACAGGTCGCGGTTCCATTTGGCAATGATCAGCCCGTCGATAACGATGCTGTCGGCGTGCAATTCGGCTGGGCTCATCAGGCAGTCCCCTTTTATCGGATTTCATGCGCCGAATCGTCTGCCGGCGCTTTGGGGCCAGCATATGCCTGAGGGCCGTGGCGACCCGGTGCAAAAACGACAGGGGAATTGCCGAAAGCGTCAATCCACGACAAAGGGCCGTGCGAGGCCCACCCTCCCCGTCTGTTCTTTGCCCGACGCTTGCGCCAGAATCCGCTGCATCACTGGTTTTCACTGGACTCGAGCGGCAACGCAATGAAATCAATCTTCCTGGCTTTGGCACTGATCAGCACCGTCGCCCACGCGACCGAAGACACCGAACAGAATCCCTGCGACGCCGTCGAAAACGACGTCCAGACCCTGGCCTGCTCGGTCTACGGCAGGACCGCCGCCGAACAGTTGTTGAGCGAAAACCTGCAAGGCCTCTACGAACGCCTGCAAACCCGCTACGGCAGCGACAAACCCCAGCTCAACGACATCACCGGCAAGATCAAAGCCGCCCAGCAACTGTGGCAGAAGCAGCGCGACGCCGATTGCGCCATCGCCGCCTTCCCGGCCAAACCGGGCAGTGAAGCGTACAAAATAGCCGAAAACGACTGCATGGCCCAGGTGAGCGATGATCGGTCGGAGTTTTTGGAGTCAATTGGGCAGGAGTAAATTTGCTAGTGAATAGTCATCTGATTCCCCATGAAGTTGTCGACCGTATGGTCGACAACGCAACCCCCATCCGTGCCTGGCGCGAACATCTGAACCTGACCCAGGACGACGTCGCCAAGCGCCTGGGCATTTCGCAACCGGCCTTTGCCCAGCAGGAGTCCGTTGCAAAACCCCGCCGGGCCACTCGCGAGAAGATCGCCGCGGCCTTTGGTATCCATGCCGATCAACTGGAGCTCTAGTGTTCGAATCCCCGAACCGGCCTCACAGTCCACTAGCCGCCAACTGTCAACTTTGACAGTTGGCGGGCCAAACAGAGAAGCCTAGGATCAGCACGTGACAGGAATTCACGTGACTTCGGCCTAATCGCCAGGGAGCTGATCATGCTGACTCAACATATCTTGCCTCAGACCCGGCAAACCCCATCATCCGGTAATGTTGTCGCCCAGCTGGAGGACGGCGCGCCCTTCCAGTCCAACATGACCAATTTTGCCTACGACTATTACACGACGGACCGACAGCTACGCCTGACGCTTTCCGCCGTCCAGGTGCCGGACACGGCCGCCGAACGGGTCATTCGCGGAATCGAAATGGTGTTCAGTCCAGAGGTGACCAACGAGACCCTGGTGATCGGGGAGCGGAAGGTCTACGTCACTTACTGGACAATGTGGGCGGAGAACGGCCAGACACGCTTCCGGACCAATGATGCCGACAACGGCTCCGTCTCGGTGATGTTCAATCATGAGGAGGAAACCTACCTCGGTAATTTCACTTTCGGACCCGCCGGAAGCGTTATCCAGGGCAGTTTCTCCATCCAGGGGCGGGACAATTTCACCCTTTGAGACACCCAACGGGCATCGTCGCGTCCCGCCGTACAGACGAGCCGAGTACGACAATCAAGGGATTCTCGTATGCACGCGCTTACCGTCCTGCCTTTCTACGGCGTGGCCATTTTTATCGCCATCGTGTTGGGCATCGAGGCCGGTCGCCGGATCGGCAACCGTCATCTTGCCCAGGATCCGGAGGGCGCCCGCCAGGGCATCGGGGCGATTGAAGGCGCGGTGTTCGGCCTGCTGGCGCTGCTGATTGCCTTTACCTTCTCCGGCGCCGCCTCGCGTCTGGATCAGCAGCGGACGCTGATCGTTGCCGAAACCAACGCGATGGGCACCGCCTGGCTGCGCCTGGACCTGCTGCCGGCCAGCGAGCAACCGGCGGTACGCCAGGCCTTCAGGGATTACGTCGACGCCCGGATCGATTACTACCGCGACTTGCGCGAGGACGAGATCGACGAAACCGCCCATGACCGCGCCAACGAGTTGCAGCACACCATCTGGAAACGCACCATCGCCGCCCAACAGCAGATGCCCACGCCAACCCTGGGCGTCAGTGTGCTGCAGGCGCTGAACGAAATGATCGACATCACCACTACCCGCGCGGTGGCCCACGAAACCCACCCGCCACTGATCATCTACCTGATGCTGGTGACCATGACCCTGGTCAGCGCCGTGCTGATCGGCTACGGCATGGCCGGTACGGCGCAGCGTCACTGGTTGCACAGCCTGGGCTATGCGGTGGTCATGGTCTGCGTGTTGTATGTGATCCTGGATTTCGAGTACCCCCGCTTCGGCGTTATCCGGGTCGATTACTTCGACAAGATCATGCTGAATTTGCGCAAGTCCCTGGACTGAAGCGAGAAAAATCACCACGTCCCCCGGCTCCGATTGGATAGACTTGGACCTCATACCTCCCATTCCGAAGGCTCGAATGATTATCTGCGGCATCGAAATCAAAGGCAGCGAAGCGATCATCGCCGTCGCTTCGCTGGATCAACAGGCATTGAGTCACGTCGCGCTGAGCACCCGTAAAATCGCCCTGGACGATGATGACGAAGCCGCCAACGTCAAGGCCTTCGCGGCCCGGGTACGGGCGTTCGTCACCGAGAACGCTATCGAGCGCATCGCCATCAAGAAGCGCAGCAAGAAAGGCGAGTTCGCCGGCGGCCCGACAACCTTCAAGATTGAAGGGGTCTTGCAGTTGCTGGAAGGTTGCGACGTGACGCTGCTCTCACCGCAGACGATCAACGCGCAACACAAAAAACACGACTTCGCCCTGCCGGCGACGCTGAACAAATATCAGCATGAGGCGTACAAGGCGGCGTGCGCGGCGTTGATGAAGCAATAAGCAGATTTCCTGTGTTCGGCCCTCAGACCACCTTGCGCCGATCCTCCCGAGGACACCGCTCGAACCTTGCCCGATAACTGCGGGTGAAGTACGACGGTGACTCGAACCCGCAGGCGATGCTCACTTCCAGCACGCTCATATCGGTCTGGCGCAGCAGTTGCCGGGCCTTTTCCAGGCGCAGGCGCAGGTAGAAGTTGCTGGGGGTGTCGTTCAGGTGCAGGCGGAACAGCCGTTCGAGCTGGCGACGGGTGACACCGATGGATTCGGCCAGCTCAAGGGTGCTCAGAGGCGGCTCGCTGTGGGCTTCCATTTCACCGATGACATGCACCAGCTTCTTGTTGCGGATGCCGTAGCGGCTGGCGATTTCCATGCGCTGGTGATCCTTGCGCGGACGGATGCGGCCGAGCACGAACTGTTCGCTGACCTGAATCGCCAGGTCAGCGCCGTGGGCCTGGCCGATCAGGTCCAGCATGAGATCGATGGAGGCAGTGCCCCCGGCGCAGGTGATGCGGCGGCGGTCGATTTCGAAGAGTTCCTGGGTCACGCTGAGCTGCGGATAGGACTCCTTGAACGCCTCGATGGCTTCCCAGTGCAGGGTCACACGGTGCCCCTCCAGCAATCCCGCATCGGCCAGGACCACACTGCCCGTATCGATGCCACCCAGGGTCACGCCCTCCTTGTCCAGCCGATGCAACCAACGCTGCAACGCCGGTGTGGCGAATTTCAGCGGTTCGAACCCCGCCACCACCCACAGGGTCGCGCCTTTCTTCAACGGCTCCAGCGCAGCATCGGCGTTGACCGACATGCCGTTGCTGGCCAGGACCGCGCCGCCATCGGCACTCAGCACATGCCAGCGGTACAGTTCGCCACGAAAGCGATTGGCGACCCGCAACGGCTCGATGGCCGAAATGAAGCCGATGGCCGAAAAACCCGGCATCAGCAAAAAATAGAAATCCTGGGACATGGCGCACTCGGACGACGGGTAGCGTGGGAGTCTTGATACGCCACTTGCAGGGGCCATTCAAGAGGTCGCTGCAGTGCAAGTGCGAGTCGCCGCAGTGCGTTTTGCGAAAGGGCCGGCTGCGTAACTTGGCATCACCGGCGCACAGACACCGGACCCCATAACAATAAGCTGCCGAGGAACCCGACATGAAACGACTGATCAGCTACTGCGTTCTTGCACTCAGCGGTACCACCTTCCTGGGCATGAGCTCCACCACCCTGGCAGCCGAACCGGCCGCGTGCCAGAACGTGCGCCTGGGCGTGGTCAACTGGACCGACGTCATCGCCACCAGCGCCTTGACCCAGGTGATGCTCGACGGCCTCGGCTACCAGACCAAACAGACCAGCGCCTCCCAACAGATCATCTTCGCCGGCATCCGCGATCAGCGCCTGGACATGTTCCTGGGCTACTGGAACCCGCTGATGACCCAGACCATCACGCCGTTCGTCGAGGCCAAGCAGGTGAAGGTGCTGGAGCAACCCAGCCTGAAAGATGCCCGCGCCACCCTGGCCGTGCCGACTTACCTGGCCGACAAGGGCCTGAAGACCTTCGCCGACATCGCCAAGTTCGAGAAGGAGCTGGGCGGCAAGATCTATGGCATCGAGCCCGGCTCCGGCGCCAATACCCAGATCAAAGCCATGATCGCCAAGAACCAGTTCGGTCTGGGCAAATTCCAACTGGTGGAGTCCAGCGAGGCCGGCATGCTCGCCGCCGTGGACCGTGCCGTGCGGCGCAAGGAAGCCGTGGTGTTCTTCGGCTGGGCGCCGCACCCGATGAACGTCAACGTACAGATGACCTACCTCACCGGCAGCGACGACGCCCTCGGCCCGAATGAAGGCATGGCCACCGTATGGACCGTCACGGCGCCGAACTACGCCGAACAGTGCCCGAACGTCAGCCGGTTGCTGAGCAATCTGACCTTCAGCGCCGAAGACGAGAGCCGGATGATGCAGCCGCTGCTGGATCACAAGGACCCGCTCGAATCGGCCCGGCAATGGCTCAAGGACCATCCGCAGGACAAGCAGCGCTGGCTCGAAGGCGTGACCACCTTCGACGGCAAGCCGGCCGCCGACAACCTGAAACTGACCAGTAACTGATCGAACGTTATTCCTCTGCGCGGCACCCAACTGGCTGCGCAGTGACTCACTACGCCTGAAGGAAACCGCACCATGAACCACGACGTCATCATCACCTGCGCACTCACCGGTGCTGGCGACACCACCGCCAAGAGCCCTCACGTACCGGTCACGCCGAAACAGATCGCCGAGGCCGCCGTCGAAGCCGCCAAGGCCGGGGCCACGGTGGTCCATTGCCACGTCCGCGATCCACAGACCGGCAAGTTCAGCCGCGACGTGGCGCTGTATCGCGAAGTGATGGAACGCATCCGCGAGGCGGACGTGGACATCATCGTCAACCTCACCGCCGGCATGGGTGGCGACCTGGAGATCGGCGGCGGCGAGCGGCCGATGGAGTTCGGTCCCAACACCGATCTGGTAGGACCGCTGACCCGCCTGGCCCATGTCGAAGAACTGCTGCCGGAAATCTGCACCCTGGATTGCGGCACCCTGAATTTCGGCGACGGCGACACCATCTACGTCTCCACCCCGGCACAACTGCGGGCCGGGGCCCGGCGCATCACCGAGTTGGGGGTCAAGGCCGAGCTGGAAATCTTCGACACCGGCCACCTGTGGTTCGCCAAGCAGATGATCAAGGAAGGCTTGCTGGACAACCCTCTGTTCCAACTCTGCCTGGGCATCCCATGGGGCGCGCCGGCCGACACCACCACCATGAAAGCCATGGTCGACAACCTGCCGGCGGACGCGGTGTGGGCCGGCTTCGGCATCGGTCGCATGCAAATGCCAATGGCCGCCCAGGCGGTGTTGCTGGGTGGCAACGTGCGGGTCGGATTGGAAGACAACCTGTGGCTGGACAAGGGCGTACTCGCCACCAACGGCCAACTGGTGGAACGAGCCGGCGAGATCCTCAGCCGCCTCGGTGCCCGCGTGCTCACGCCCGCTGAAGGCCGCAAGAAAATGGGCCTGACCCAACGCGGCTGACCGCTCCCTCCATCATCCCCTCTGTGGGAGCAAGGCTTGCCCGCGATGGCGATTGAACAGTCGACATCCGCGTTGAATGTGCCGCCGTCATCGCGGGCAAGCCTTGCTCCCACAGAAAATTACCGACCCTTTTCAGGAAACCACCATGAGCTTTATCACCGACATCAAGACCTTCGCCGCCCTGGGCAGTGGCGTCATCGGCAGCGGCTGGGTCAGCCGCGCCCTTGCCCATGGCCTGGACGTCGTGGCCTGGGACCCGGCACCGGGCGCCGAGGCAGCGCTGCGCAAACGCGTGGCCAGTGCCTGGGGCGCGCTGGAGAAACAAGGCCTGGCGCCTGGCGCCTCCCAGGACCGGCTGCGCTTTGTCGCGACCATCGAAGAATGCGTGCGCGATGCCGACTTCATCCAGGAGAGCGCCCCCGAGCGCCTGGAACTCAAACTCCAACTGCACAGCCAGATCAGCGCTGCCGCCAAGCCCGATGCGCTGATCGGCTCCAGCACGTCGGGGCTGCTGCCGAGCGAGTTCTACGAAGGTTCCACCCATCCGGAACGCTGTGTGGTCGGTCACCCGTTCAACCCGGTGTACCTGCTGCCGCTGGTGGAAGTGGTCGGTGGCAAGAACACCGCGCCCGAAGCCATCCAGGCCGCCATGCAGGTCTATGAATCGCTCGGCATGCGCCCCCTGCACGTGCGCAAGGAAGTCCCCGGTTTCATCGCCGATCGCCTGCTTGAAGCGCTCTGGCGCGAAGCCCTGCACCTGGTCAACGACGGCGTGGCGACCACTGGGGAAATCGATGATGCCATCCGTTTTGGTGCCGGCTTGCGCTGGTCGTTCATGGGGACGTTCCTGACGTACACCCTGGCCGGCGGCGACGCCGGGATGCGCCATTTCATGGCCCAGTTCGGCCCGGCGCTGCAATTGCCGTGGACCTACCTGCCGGCCCCCGAGCTGACCGAGAAGCTGATCGATGATGTGGTGGAAGGCACCAGCGATCAGTTGGGCAGCCACAGCATTGCGGCGCTGGAGCGCTACCGTGACGACTGCCTGCTGGCGGTGCTGGAGGCGGTGAAAGCCACCAAGGCCAGGTATGGCATGTCCTTCACTGAGTAAACCTTGATTTCCGGGCCTGTCCCTCTGGCCTCATCGCGAGCAGGCTCGCTCCCACAGGTATCTGGCGGTGTGAACATGGTTGATTTCACTCAGTAGAACCCTGTGGGAGCGAGCCTGCTCGCGATAGCGTCCGCCCAGCCAACATAATTGTCGGAACCTGAACCATGCCCACCCTCACCACCTACCAAACCCACATCCGCCCCGAGTGGGTCGATTACAACGGCCACCTGCGCGACGCCTACTACCTGCTGATTTTCAGCTACGCCACCGACGCGCTGATGGACATGCTCGACATGGACAGCCAGAACCGCGACGCCAGCGGCCACTCGTTGTTCACTCTCGAACTGCACCTCAATTACCTGCACGAAGTGAAGGTCGACGCCAACGTCGAAGTGCATACGCAGATCATCGGTCACGACGCCAAGCGCCTGCACCTCTACCACAGCCTGCACCTGGTTGGCGGCGACAAGGAGCTGGCGGGCAACGAGCAGATGCTGCTGCACGTCGATCTGGCGGGCCCGCGTTCGGCGCCCTTCATGGAGACTACCCTGGGCAAACTCAAGGCCTTGATCAGCGAACAGTCCGACCTGCCACCGTCGGCCTGCATCGGTCGGGTCATCGCCCTGCCCCCTGCTCGTTAAGCCTCGAAAAGGAGATCGCCATGAACACCGCCGCCGCTATTGCCGACTTCCGTCGCTACCCCTGGGTCTGCGCGTTGACTGCGGCAAGCCCTTTCGCCGACCGGATCCAGGTCACCTGGGCCGACGGCCGGATCAGCCCGTTTCATCATCAATGGCTGCGGGATAACTGCCCCTGCCCCCACTGCGTCTATACCGTTACCCGGGAACAGGTGCTGGAAATTGTCGATGTGCCTGAAGACCTGGCGCTTGGCGCGATTCGCCTCGACGACGAAGGCAGCCTGTGGGTGGATTGGCAGGACGGCCACCAAAGCCGTTTCGATCCGGGCTGGCTGCGCGCCCACGCCTACGATGATGAATCCAGAGCCGAGCGCCTGGCGGGCAAGGCCAAGCGCCAACTCTGGAAACACGATCTGCAATTGCCGGTATTCGACTACCCGGCGCTGATGGAGGATGACAGCGCACTGCTGCAATGGCTGCTGGCGGTACGGGACATCGGTCTGACCCAGGTCCGCGGCGTGCCCACCGAACCCGGTTCACTGAAACAGCTTGCCCAGCGCATCTCGTTCATCCGCGAGAGCAACTTCGGCGTGCTGTTCAATGTGCAATCCAAGGTCGATGCCGACAGCAACGCCTACACCGCCTTCAACCTGCCATTGCACAGCGACTTGCCGACCCGGGAATTGCAACCGGGATTGCAGTTCCTGCACTGCCTGGTCAACGACGCGGAGGGCGGCGAGAGCATTTTCGTCGACGGTTTCGCCATTGCCGAAGCCCTGCGCCAGGAAGACCCCGAGGTTTTTGCCGTGCTATGCGAGATCCCGGTAGAGTTTCGCAACAAGGACCGCCACAGCGACTATCGTTGCCTGGCGCCCATCATCGCGCTGGATGCGCTGGGGCAGGTTGCGGAAATCCGCATGGCGAACTTCCTGCGCGGGCCGTTCGACACCTCGGTCGAGCAGATGCCCAGCCTCTATCGTGCCTATCGACGCTTCATCGCCCTGACCCGCGAACCGTCGTTTCGCCTGACACAGCGGCTGGAGCCCGGCCAGCTGTGGTGCTTCGACAACCGCCGCACCCTCCACGCCCGCAACGCCTTCGACCCGGCCACCGGGGCGCGGCATTTCCAAGGCTGTTATGTGGATCGGGATGAGTTGCTGTCGCGGATCCTGGTGTTGCAGCGCTAGACCGCGCCTGCTCGCGATGGCGTCGGCACCAGACACGCAGGCAAAAAAATCCCCGATCAAGCCGTGACATGATCGGGGCAGGAGGCGTTACTGGAGGAGCTGTCAGCGCGAGGGTGACCAAACCATCGTGATTCAGCTTGAGGCCAGTGTGCCCAGTCCCGATCAGCGTCAGTTAGCCGAAAACGACACGCTCATAGCCATATAGGTCATCGCGACGATTTGCCCTTGCCGCCGCTTCGGGTGGCTACCAGAATCGGATCACGCCCTCATCCATGAACAAGGAAAAGCGTCATGATGCACGCCGATTTGATCGACCAGGAAGACCTGCTGGGCCAGCTCAAGGCTCTCGGCCTTCAGATACCCAGCGGTTCTACCGCCGAACAGGCCTGCGAATGTGCGGTGCGCGGCCTGGACAAGGCTCGCGCCAATGAGCTGCGGCGGATGGTCAAGGAGATGTACACCAGCAGCGCCACCATCCTGCCGGCCGTGCGCCAGGCGATCGATAAGCAGCTGTTGCCGGCACTGGCGCAATACCAGCAGAACCACAGCGCCTGAAAAAATCTATCGCGAGCAAGCTTTGCTCCCACAGGTTTATCGACATGCCTGTGGGAGCAAAGCTTGCTCGCGATGAGGACGCCTCGGTTTACAGCCTCACGCTGGCAAACGTCGACTCGTTACGCGCCTGGCTCAACGCCGACAGCGGACCGGACAACGGCGACAGTACCAGGGCCTGCGGCAGCGGCATCATCGCCACTTGTTGCGTGGTGTTGGAACCGACGCGCTCGTCACGCGGTGGAATGCCGAAGTATTCGCGGTAGCACTTGGAGAAGTGCGGCGTGGAGACGAAGCCGCACACCGATGCCACTTCGATGATCGACATCGGCGTCTGCTTGAGCAGTTGCCGTGCACGGATCAGTCGCAGCTTGAGGTAATAGCGCGATGGCGAGCAGTGCAGGTATTTCTGGAACAGCCGCTCCAACTGGCGCCGGGACACGGCGACGTACACCGCCAGTTCGTCCAGGTCGATCGGCTCTTCGAGGTTGGCCTCCATCAGCGCGACGATCTCCTGCAACTTCGGCTGGTTGGTGCCGAGCATGTGCTTGAGCGGCACACGCTGGTGATCCTGCTCGTTGCGAATGCGCTCATAGACAAACATTTCCGAGATGGCCGCCGACAGTTCACGACCGTGATCGCGACTGATCAGGTGCAGCATCATGTCCAGCGGCGCGGTGCCGCCGGAGCTGGTGAAACGGTTGCGGTCGAGGGTGAACAGGCGGGTGCTCATCGACACCCGCGGGAAGGCTTCCTGCATCGCTGCCAGGCATTCCCAGTGCACACTGCAATCGAATCCATCGAGCAGGCCGGCGCAGGCCAGTGCCCAACTGCCGGTGCAGACCGCGCCAAGGCGACGGGACTGGCGGGCCTGGCCTTGCAGCCAGGACACGTGTTCACGGGTAACGGTGCGCTGGATGCCGATGCCGCCACAGACGATGACAGTATCCAGGGCAGGCGCCTTGTGCATGGAAGCGTCCGGGGTGATCTGCAGACCGTCACTGGCCCAGACCTGCCCGCCATCCACGGTGAGGGTGGTCCAGCGATACAGCTCGCGACCGGATAGCTGGTTAGCCATGCGCAGAGGTTCCACTGCGGACGCCAGGGAAATCAGCGTGAAATTGTCCAGCAGCAAAAAGCCGATGGACTGAGGCGCACGGTTCTGGGGTTGAGCCCCGGAGTGGGTCGACGTCATCGCGGTATCTCCTCACACAAAGCGGGTGATGGCCTCAGGCGGAGGCTCTTTTTATTGGTGATTGCCCTCGGTCTCTACACAGGAGACGGGCTTTATATTGATAGAGCAATTGCCATGCCTAAACTTGAATACGTATTCAATAAATCCTGAAAACGACATGCCGAGCCGTCTATATAAGGCGCATATCGAGTGTGGATTATCGGGGTCATCAAGGGCGGCTGGCGCCTGTCACTGCGGGCAGTGAGCACTTCGGTAGCACTTGTGGGAACTGGGCTGCGCCACTTTCGGAACAGTGTCACCCCAAGCGCGGTGGACGAACGGTTGATAGCTGCGCAACGGCTAACCCGACGAACGAGTCTTATCTGATTGCGACGCGCTAAAAAGTGGCGGGTTTACGGCGTAATGTTCATTTATTGAGCAGTTTCGGGGGCTTTTGTGGAGAGGGGATTTATCCCCTCGCCACAACGCTTCTATCAGCACTCCACGGCACTGACCGCCAACCCACCGCGCGACGTCTCTTTATACTTGTCGTGCATGTCGGCGCCGGTATCGCGCATCGTGCGAATCACCCGGTCGAGGGAGATGAAATGCTGGCCATCACCGCGCAGCGCCATCTGCGCCGCATTGATCGCTTTTACCGCAGCGATTGCGTTGCGCTCGATGCAGGGCACCTGGACCAGACCGCCCACCGGGTCACAGGTCAGGCCGAGGTTGTGTTCCAGGCCGATTTCCGCCGCGTTGCACAGTTGCTCCGGCGTGGCCCCCAGGATCTCCGCCAGGCCCGCTGCCGCCATGGCACAGGCCGAGCCCACTTCGCCCTGACAACCGACTTCGGCACCGGAAATCGAAGCGTTCTTCTTGCACAGGATGCCCACCGCCGCCGCACCGAGGAAATAATCCACGACGTTGGCGTCGGTAACGGCCTCGCTGAACTTCATGAAATAGTGCAGTACCGCCGGAATGATCCCCGCCGCGCCGTTGGTCGGCGCCGTCACCATGCGCCCGCCGGCGGCGTTTTCCTCGTTGACCGCCAAGGCGAAGAGGTTGACCCACTCCATCGCGCTCAGGGTCGAACCGATGACATTCGGCTTGTTCAACTCTTGCAGGCTGCGGTGCAACTTGGCCGCACGCCGGCGCACGTTCAGGCCGCCAGGCAGGATGCCTTCATGCTTGAGACCCTGCTCGACACATTCCTGCATGGCCCGCCAGAGCTTCATCAGCCCGCTGCGGATTTCTTCCTCAGAGCGCCAGGCCTTCTCGTTGGCCATCATCAGTTCGGCTACGCGCAGGTTGTGGGTGCGACACAGTGTGAGCAGTTCTTCGGCACTGGAGAAATCGTAAGGTAGCTGGGTGGTGTCCAGATCCGCTACGCCGCTGGAGGCCTGGGCCTCATCGACGACAAAGCCGCCGCCGACCGAATAATAGGTGTCGCGGAACAGCTCACCGCTGGCGCCTTCGGCCACCAGCGTCATGGCATTGGGGTGGAACGGCAGGTTTTCGTCGATCAGGCGCATGTCCCGGGCCCATACGAAAGGCACCGGCAAGCGACCGTCCAATTGCAGGGTTTCGGTTTCGCGCAACAGTGCGATGCGCGGAGCAATCTGCGACGGATCGATCGCATCTGGCCATTCGCCCATCAGGCCCATGATGACGGCGGTATCGCTACCGTGGCCGATGCCAGTGGCCGACAGCGAACCATAGAGCTGCACCTCGACCCGGCACACGTCGTTCAGCAGTGCCTTTGCCCGCAACGCCTCGACAAACAGCGCCGCGGCGCGCATCGGGCCGACCGTGTGAGAACTGGACGGGCCAATACCGATTTTGAACAGGTCGAACACACTGATTGCCATTGCCTAGAACCTCCAGAACGGGCATATCCGGGCGCAGGAGCGTCCGGTGACGGAGCTGCTACGCTCAACGCCGGGATGGCCGCATCATCCGGTTTTTGCCTGAAGGGTCGACGTCTGACACCGACGCAATTATGCCCACCAACGCCGTCGGTCTCATGACGGGGTTTTACGCCGTTTTTTTGCGTGTCAGAGACCTGCCGGAGGCGGAAAAAATCTGTAAACGACGTCACCAACACTGGATGCGACCCTCCCTGTACTGGATACGACTCACCCTGTAGGCGACAGATTTGCACTGGTACATGATCGGTTACGGCTCGTTTTCAAGGCCGCGTGTCAAGACAGTGTTCACGCGCCCCAACCGCAACACCCAATACAAAGCGCGGTTATCCGACCGGACACCGCCGATAAAACACCAGGAGTCCACTCATGAAAGGTTCCAAGTCGTTGTTGTTGGCCGCCATGCTGAGTCTTCCCATGCTGGCCAACGCTGCTGAACCCGCACAGTGCAGCACTGTTAACTTCTCCGACGTCGGCTGGACCGACATCACCGTGACCACCGCTACCACCAGCGTGATTCTTGACGCCCTCGGCTACAAGACCAAGACCACCATGATTTCCGTGCCGGTGACCTACAAGTCCCTGGCCGACGGCAAGAACATGGACGTATTCCTCGGCAACTGGATGCCGACCATGGAAAACGACATCAAGGCCTACCGCGACGCCGGCACCGTGGAAACCGTGCGCACCAACCTCAAGGGCGCCAAGTACACCCTGGCGGTGCCCAAGGCCCTGTACGACAAAGGCCTGCATGACTTCTCCGACATTGCCAAGTTCAAGAAGGAACTCGACGGCAAGATCTACGGCATCGAGCCGGGCAACGACGGCAATCGCCTGATTCAGAGCATGATCGACAAAAACGCCTTCGGCCTGAAGGACGCCGGCTTCAAGGTCGTCGAGTCGAGCGAAGCGGGCATGCTGTCCCAGGTCGACCGGGCCTCCAAGCGCGGCACCGACGTGGTGTTCCTCGGCTGGGCACCACACCCGATGAACACCCGCTTCAGCATTGAATACCTGACCGGCGGCGACGAGTTCTTCGGTCCGGACTTCGGCGCCGCCACCGTGGCGACGAACACCCGCAAGGGTTACACCCAGGAATGCAGCAACGTTGGCCAGCTGTTGAAGAACCTCGAGTTCACGGTCGACATGGAAAGCAAACTGATGGGCAACGTCCTGGACGACAAGATGAAGCCTGAAGCTGCCGCCAAGGCGTGGCTGCAGAAAAACCCACAGGTACTCGATACCTGGCTCGCTGGCGTGACCACCATTGACGGTAAACCTGGCCTGGAAGCCGTGAAAGCCAAGCTCGCACAGTAATAGTTATGCCGGGCGGGTTCACCCGCCCGGGCTGTTTATCCCTTGCATGCGGACGTTCACTACCATGCTGATTGATCAGAAAATACCCTTGGGCCAGTACATTGCGGGCTTCGTCGAATGGTTGACGCAACATGGCGCCAGCACCTTTGACGCAATCGCACTGTTCCTGGAAACGATGATTCACGGCGTGACATTTGCGCTGACCTGGTTCAACCCGTTGGCCTTGATTGGCCTCATTGCCCTGCTGGCACATTTCATCCAGCGCAAATGGGGCCTCACCGTATTCGTCATTGCCTCATTCCTGCTGATCCTCAACCTGGGTTACTGGCAGGAAACCATGGAAACCCTGGCCCAGGTGATGTTCGCCACCCTGGTCTGCGTCGTGATCGGCGTGCCGCTGGGCATTGTTGCCGCGCACAAGCCGATGTTCTACACCATGATGCGTCCGGTACTCGATCTGATGCAGACCGTACCGACCTTCGTCTACCTCATTCCTACCCTGACCCTCTTCGGTCTGGGTGTGGTCCCGGGCCTGATCTCCACGGTGGTGTTCGCGATTGCCGCGCCTATCCGTCTGACTTACCTGGGCATCTGCGACGTTCCGGAAGAACTGATGGACGCCGGCAAAGCCTTTGGCTGCTCCCGTCGCCAGCTCCTGTCGCGTATCGAACTGCCCCATGCGATGCCAAGCATCGCGGCCGGTGTCACCCAATGCATCATGCTGTCGTTGTCGATGGTGGTGATCGCCGCACTGGTAGGCGCCGACGGCCTGGGCAAACCCGTGGTCAACGCACTGAACACCGCCGATATCGCCCTGGGCTTCGAAGCCGGCCTGGCGATCGTACTGCTGGCGATCATGCTCGACCGTATCTGCAAACAACCCGACGCAAAAGCAGGGGGTGACGCATGAGCATAATCCGCTTCGATCAGGTCGATGTGATCTTCGCCAAAGATCCACGCGAGGCCCTCAAACTGCTCGACCAGGGCATGACCCGCAACGAAATCCTGAAGAAAACCGGGCAAATCGTCGGCGTGGAAAAAGCCAGCCTGGACATCGAGAAAGGCGAAATCTGCGTATTGATGGGCCTGTCCGGCTCCGGCAAATCCAGCCTGCTGCGCTGCATCAACGGTTTGAACACCGTGAGCCGTGGCAAGTTGTTCGTCGAGCATGAAGGCCGGCAGATCGACATCGCCTCCTGCAGCCCCGCCGAACTGAAGATGATGCGCACCAAACGCATCGCCATGGTGTTCCAGAAATTCGCCCTGATGCCTTGGCTGACGGTGCGCGAGAACATCAGCTTCGGCCTGGAAATGCAGGGCCGTCCGGAAAAGGAACGGCGCAAGCTGGTGGACGAGAAACTTGAGCTGGTGGGCCTGGCCCAGTGGCGTAACAAGAAGCCCGACGAATTGTCCGGTGGTATGCAGCAACGGGTCGGTCTGGCCCGCGCCCTGGCGATGGATGCCGACATCCTGTTGATGGACGAACCGTTCTCGGCCCTCGACCCGCTGATCCGCCAAGGCCTGCAGGATGAACTGCTGGAGCTGCAACGCAAGTTGAGCAAGACCATCGTGTTCGTCAGCCATGACCTCGACGAAGCCCTGAAGCTGGGCAGCCGGATCGCGATCATGAAAGATGGCCGGATCATCCAGTACAGCAAGCCGGAAGAAATCGTGTTGAACCCGGCGGACGACTATGTGCGCACCTTCGTCGCCCATACCAACCCGCTCAACGTCCTGTGCGGCCGCAGCCTGATGCGCACCCTGGACAACTGCAAGCGCATCAACGGTTCGGTGTGCCTGGATCCGGGTGGCGACTCCTGGCTCGACCTGGCCGAAGGCAACACCATCAAGGGTGCACGCCAGAACGGCGCGGCACTGGACCTGCAGAACTGGGTCCAGGGGCAACCCGTCGAAGGCCTGGGCCGTCGCCCGACGCTGGTGGACTCCAACATCGGCATGCGCGACGCGTTGCAGATCCGCTACCAGACCGGTAACAAACTGGTGCTCCACGATAACCAGAAAGTGGTCGGGATCCTCGGCGACAGCGAGCTGTACCACGCGCTGCTCGGCAAGAACCTGGGCTAAACCTCAACCCTGTGGGAGCGAGCCTGTGGGAGCCGAGCTTGCTCGCGATGAACGATGACGCGGTTTGCAGTTGAACCGTGTCGACTCCATCGCGAGCAAGCTCGGCTCCCACAGGGCTCGCTTCCACAGGGTTTTGCATTCCCGGAAAGCGATCTTTGAACCTTGAAGTACGTCCGATTTTTTATTGATTGAACGTTCAATCAAAACAAAATAGACTGTTTCTCGCTCCGCCGGACAACCTCCGTCCGCCGAATGATCCGAGGAAATGCACCCAATGCCCAAGGTCGGTATGCAACCCATCCGCCGCCAGCAATTGATCGAAGCCACGTTGCAGGCCGTCGATCAGGTCGGCATGGGGGACGCCAGCATTGCGTTGATCGCCCGTTTGGCCGGTGTCTCGAACGGCATCATCAGTCACTACTTTCAGGACAAGAACGGCCTGATCGCGGCTACGGCCCAGTACTTGATGACGGTGCTGAGCGAGAACGTCACCGCGCGCCGTCAGGCACTTGAGGATTCGAGCCCACGGGCTCATCTGAAGGTGATCATCGAAGGCAACTTCGACGCCAGCCAGGTCAATGGCCCGGCAATGAAAACCTGGCTGGCCTTCTGGGCCACCAGCATGCATCACCCGTCATTGCACAGGTTGCAGCGGATCAACGATCACCGTCTGTATTCCAACCTGTGTTGCCAGTTCCGTCGCGTCCTGCCTCTTGACGAGGCACGCAGTGCGGCACGGGGCCTGGCTGCGCTGATTGACGGCTTGTGGCTGCGTGGGGCGCTGTCGGGCGACGCGTTCGACACCGCCCAGGCACACCGGATCGCTTACGAATACATGGATTTCCAACTGGGCAAGGCAGGGGCACCAGAGCACACAGAACCGCTCGACTCCTGAACCGCCGCCGAACCGCGTAGTCAGCTTTAGAAGACGCGCCCGGGGGCAGCCAACCACTTATGCACTTGCGAGGACTTTATGGCCCGTTTCGAACTGCAAAAACTCTACATCGATGGCGCGTACAGCGATGCCAGCGGCGACGCCACTTTCGAAGCCATCAACCCTGCCAACGGTGAAGTGCTTGCCCAAGTGCAGCGTGCGACGAAAGAAGACGTCGAACGCGCCGTGATCAGTGCCGAAAAGGGCCAGAAAATCTGGGCCGCCATGACCGCCATGCAGCGCTCGCGGATCCTGCGCCGCGCCGTGGACATCCTGCGCGAGCGCAACGATGAGCTGGCCGCCCTGGAAACCCTGGACACTGGCAAGGCCTACTCCGAAACCCGCTACGTCGACATCGTCACCGGCGCTGACGTGCTGGAATACTACGCCGGCCTGGTGCCCGCCATCGAAGGCGAGCAGATCCCGTTGCGCGATACCTCGTTCGTCTACACCCGTCGCGAGCCCCTGGGCATCGTGGCCGGGATCGGCGCGTGGAACTACCCGATCCAGATCGCGCTGTGGAAGTCCGCACCGGCCTTGGCTGCCGGCAACGCAATGATCTTCAAGCCAAGCGAAGTCACTTCGCTGACCACCCTGAAGCTGGCCGAGATCTACACCGAAGCCGGCGTCCCACCTGGGGTCTTCAACGTGTTGACCGGCAGCGGCCGTGAAGTCGGCACCTGGCTGACCGAGCACCCGCGCATCGAGAAAGTCTCGTTCACCGGGGGCACCGACACCGGCAAGAAAGTCATGGCCAGCGCCTCGAGCTCGTCGCTCAAGGACGTGACCATGGAACTGGGCGGCAAGTCGCCCCTGATCATCTGCGACGACGCCGACCTGGATCGCGCCGCCGACACCGCGATGATGGCCAACTTCTACAGCTCCGGCCAGGTCTGCACCAACGGTACCCGCGTGTTCGTGCCAAGCCATCTCAAGGCTGCGTTCGAAGCCAAGATCGCCGAGCGCGTAGCGCGCATCCGCATCGGCAACCCTGAGGACGAAAATACCAACTTCGGCCCGCTGGTGAGTTTCGCCCACATGGAGAGCGTGCTGGGCTATATCGAGAAGGGCAAGGCTGAAGGCGCACGCCTGCTGTGTGGCGGCAAGCGCCTGACCGACGGCGAGTTCGCCAAGGGCGCGTTCGTCGCTCCGACCGTATTCACCGATTGCACCGACGAGATGACCATCGTGCGTGAGGAAATCTTCGGCCCGGTGATGAGCATCCTCACCTATGAAACCGAGGAAGAAGTGATCCGCCGCGCCAACGACACCGAGTTCGGCCTGGCCGCCGGCGTCGTGACCCGCGACCTGAACCGCGCCCACCGCATCATCCATCAGCTGGAAGCCGGTATCTGCTGGATCAACGCCTGGGGCGAGTCCGACGCGAAGATGCCGGTCGGTGGCTACAAGCAATCGGGCGTGGGCCGCGAGAACGGGATCAGTTCGCTGAACAACTTCACGCGCATCAAATCGGTACAGGTTGAGTTGGGCGATTACGCGTCGGTGTTCTAAAGCCCGGCTTCTGCGGTGCCTGCGAGGCCGTCATCGCGGGCAAGCCATGCTCCCACAAGGAATCTGCTGTAACACAACTGCTGTGTCTATCAGAAACCTGTGGGAGCAAAGCTTGCTCGCGATGGAGTGCAAAGCACTCCCCGGCCCTGACCTGAACCCAATTAGAGAGGGTGCATTTCATGTCCCAAGAATTCGATTACATCATCATTGGTGCCGGCTCTGCCGGTAACACCCTGGCCACCCGCCTGACCGAAGACGAAGGCGTCACCGTCCTGCTGCTCGAAGCCGGCGGCCCGGACTATCGCCTGGACTTTCGCACGCAGATGCCCGCCGCCCTGGCGTTTCCGCTGCAAGGCCGCCGCTACAACTGGGCCTACGAAACCGATCCCGAGCCACACATGAACGGCCGCCGCATGGAATGCGGTCGTGGCAAGGGCCTGGGCGGTTCTTCGCTGATCAACGGCATGTGCTACATCCGTGGCAACGCCCTGGACTACGACAACTGGGCAAAACTACCCGGCCTCGAGGACTGGACGTACCTGGACTGCCTGCCCTATTTCAGGAAAGCCGAAACCAGGGACATCGGCCCGAACGATTACCACGGCGGCGACGGCCCGGTCAGCGTGACCACGCCCAAGCCCGGTAACAACCCGCTGTTCCACGCCATGGTCGAGGCGGGCGTGCAGGCCGGTTACCCCCGTACCGAAGACCTCAACGGCTACCAGCAGGAAGGTTTCGGCCCGATGGACCGCACCGTCACGCCGAATGGCCGACGCGCCAGCACCGCGCGCGGGTACCTCGACGTGGCCAAGAAGCGTTCGACCCTGACCATCGTCACCCATGCCCTGACCGACAAGATCCTGTTCGAAGGCAAGCGTGCCGTGGGCGTGCGTTACCTGGTGGGCGCCGCTGAGGAGCGCGTCGAGGCCCGGGCCCGCAAGGAAGTGCTGCTGTGCTCCGGCGCCATCGCCTCGCCGCAGATCCTGCAACGCTCCGGAGTCGGCCCGGCCAAACTGCTGGAAAGCCTCGACATCCCGGTAGTCCACGACCTGCCGGGCGTCGGCGAAAACCTCCAGGACCACCTGGAGCTTTACCTGCAATATGCCTGCACCCAACCGGTCTCGCTGTACCCGTCGCTGCTCTGGTACAACCAGCCGGCCATCGGTGCCGAATGGCTGTTCAACGGCACCGGCATCGGTGCCAGCAACCAGTTCGAGGCCGGCGGGTTCATCCGCAGCCGTCCGGAATTCGAATGGCCGAACATCCAGTATCACTTCCTGCCGGTGGCGATCAACTACAACGGCAGCAACGGTGTGAAGGAGCACGGTTTCCAGGCGCACATGGGTTCCATGCGCTCGCCAAGCCGGGGCCGGATCCAGGCGAAATCCAAGGATCCCCGCCAACACCCGAGCATCCTGTTCAACTACATGGCCACCGAGCAGGACTGGCAGGAATTCCGCGACGGCATCCGCCTGACCCGCGAGATCATGCAGCAGCCGGCACTCGATCCGTTCCGTGGGCGCGAGATCAGCCCGGGCATCGAGGTGCAGACCGATGAGCAACTGGACCAGTTCATTCGCGAGCACGCCGAAACCGCCTTCCACCCATCCTGCTCGTGCAAGATGGGTACCGACGACATGGCGGTGGTGGACGGTGAAGGCCGCGTGCATGGCATGCAAGGCCTGCGAGTGGTGGATGCCTCGATCATGCCGATCATCACCACCGGCAACCTGAACGCGCCGACAATCATGATCGCCGAGAAAATCGCCGACAAGATCCGCGGCCGCAAGCCACTGCCCCGCAGTACCGCGCCGTACTATGTGGCCGGCGATGCACCGGTCAAGGGCAAGCCAGTGCGTGAAGTGGCGCCGGCCGCGCAGTAACACCGCAGCGCGGCTATCGCGAGCAGGCTCGCTCCCACAGGGATCTCCGAAGGACACAACTCTTGTGACCACTAAGATCCAGTGTGGGAGCGAGCCTGCTCGCGATGGCGGTAGCCCTGACACTCAGTATCCCTCTCTACCTTGATCCCTCCCCCGCTCAGGCCTACTCTAGAGCCGCTGCGTCAATGCGCCGCACCTCGTTGCACCGCCACTCCAGACAAGGAGGTTTCATGTTCGACTTCCACCCCCAGCTCAAGCAGCGTTTTGCTGCCTTGCGCACGGGCGCTGAATTCTTTTCCCTGCGTTACGTGCGCGAGTCCGGCCAGCACCTGTCGGTGCGCAAGAACATCGCCGAACCGCCCAGCCTGGGCCGTGACGAGGGAGCGATGCTCACCGTGCGGGTCAACGGTGTCGAAGCCTATGCGGCCACCAATGACCTGTCCCAGGCCGGTCTGCAAGCGGCCCTGGAACGGGCCGAGCAACAAGCCCGCAGACTCAAGCCCCACGCCCTGCTCGACCTGCGCGAACAGGCGGTTGCCAGCGATCGAGCCGACTATTTCTCGCCGCACTTCGACCAGGCGTTCCCCTCCCTGAGCGATTGCTATCAATTACTCGGCGACGAATCGGCGGCGGTGCCACAGGACGAGCGCCTGGTGAACTGGCAGGTCAGTATCGGCCTGACCCAGGTCGAACAGATCTACCTCAACAGTGCCGGTGCCGAATTGCGCCAAGCCCAACGCTTCGTCTACCCGGCATTGGACGTCACCGCTTTCGACGGTCATGACAGCCAGACCCGCACCCTGGGCCGCGAGAACTTCGGCCAGCAAGGTGGCTTCGATGTGATCCGCCGTTGCGGCCTCATCGGTGCCGGGCCGAAAATCGCCGATCAGGCCCTGCAATTGCTGATGGCGCCAAACACACCGCAAGGCCCGCGGGACCTGCTGTTGATGCCCGACCAGATGATGCTGCAGATCCACGAGTCCATCGGCCACCCGCTGGAGCTGGACCGCATCCTGGGGGACGAGCGCAACTACGCCGGCACCAGCTTCGTCAAGACCAGCGACTTCGGCCATTTGCAGTACGGCTCCAAGCTGCTGAACGTGACGTTCGACCCGGACATTCCCGAGGAACTGGCGAGCTACAGCCATGACGACGACGGCAGCGCCGCCAGCAAGCAGTTCCTCATTCGCGAAGGTTTGCTGCTGCGCCCATTGGGCGGTGCGCTGTCACAGTTTCGCGCAGGCCTGGACGGTGTCGCCAACAGCCGCGCCTGCGGTTGGAACCGCCCTCCCATCGACCGCATGGCGAACCTGAACATCGAGCCGGGCGATCAATCCCTGGAACAGTTGATCCAGGGCATCGAGCACGGCGTGCTGATGCGCACCAACCGCTCCTGGTCCATCGACGATGCCCGCAACAAATTCCAGTTCGGCTGCGAATGGGGCCAGTTGATCGAGAACGGCGAGCTCAAGGGCGTGGTGAAGAATCCCAACTACCGCGGCATTTCCGCGCAATTCTGGAAGAGCCTGCGGGCCGTGGGCGATGCCAGTACCTCCCAGGTGCTGGGCACGCCGAACTGTGGCAAGGGCGAGCCGAACCAGGTCATCCGCGTCGGCCATGCGTCGCCGGCCTGCGTGTTCAGCAAGGTTGATGTGTTTGGGGGGGACGCTTGATGAGTACTGTCAACAATCAGGCCGGGGCGTTCAAGACACTGGTCGACTGGTTACACGCTGCGTTGCAGGGGACCGAACAATTCACCCTGGGCTACGCCGCGGAATCCTCGGCCTTCGTGCGCTTCAACCATGGCAAGGTGCGCCAGGCCGGTCAGGTGCAGCAGGCCAATGTGAGCTTCAAGCTGATCAATGACGGGCGCCATGCCGATCTGCAGATCACCCTGTCCGGCGAGATCGATACCGACCTGCAACGCTTGAGCGAAGGCCTGCAACAACTGCGCGATACCCTGCCGCTGTTGCCGCGGGATCCTTATCTGCTGCTCAACCACAATCACTGGCAGAGCAACAATGTACAGGACCACCCGCTGCCGGAGACCGAACAGGCCGTGGCCGAAATCACCCGGGCCGCCGAAGGCCTGGACCTGGTGGGGATCTACGCCGCCGGCCCCATCAGCCGCGGTTTCGCCAGTTCTTCGGGGGCGTTTGGCTGGCATCAGGCCAACAGCTTCAACTTCGACTTCAGCCTGTTCCACGAAAACGGCCAGGCGGTGAAAGCCAGCTACGCCGGCCATGAGTGGAGCAGCGAAGGATTTGCCAAGCGCTTTGCCCAGGCCCGCGAGCAACTGGCGTTTCTCGGCCGGCCGCTGCGCACACTGCCACCCGGTGAGTATCGCGCCTACCTGGCACCGGCCGCGCTGGAAGAGATCATGGGCATGCTCAGTTGGGGCGGGTTCTCGGCCCGGGCGATTGCCAGCAAACAGAGCCCGTTGCAGAAATTCTACGCCGACGAGTCCACCTTCAGCCCCGCCGTGGGGCTGAGCGAGCAGGTAAGCGGTTCCTTGAGCCCGGCGTTTTCCGATGAAGGTTATCCGCGCGACGACCTGACGCTGATCGCCAAGGGCACGGCCAACGCCCGGCTGGTCAATTCACGCAGCGCCGCCGAATACGGCCTCACCGCCAACGGCGCGAGCAGCTACGAATACCCCTCGGCGCTGGTCATGCAGGAAGGCCAGTTGGCGCAGAAAGACATTCTCGAGCGCCTCGGCACCGGTTTGTACATCAGCAACCTCTGGTACCTGAACTACTCGGACCAGCCAGCGGCTCGCATGACCGGCATGACCCGCTTTGCCACGTTCTGGGTCGAGAACGGCCAGATCCAGGCACCGGTCAGCACCATGCGCTTCGATGACAGCGTCTACAGCCTGCTCGGCTCGCAACTCGAAGGCCTGACCCGGGAGCGGGAACTTCTGCTCTCGGCCAGCACCTACAGCCAGCGGGCCACGGCCTCGATGCTGTTGCCGGGGGCGTTGGTCAAGCGCTTGACGTTGACCCTGTAAAAAGCATCGCGGGCAAGCCTTGCTCCCACAGGTACTACCCAACCCTGTGGGAGCAAGGCTTGCCCGCGACATAGCCACCACGAATACCCTGAAACCCAGCAAGAGGCCCCATGCCCAACCGTGCACCGCTCGACGCAACCACCGCCCGCTGGCTTCCGTGGGTCGTGGCGATCGCTTTCTTCATGCAGTCCCTCGACGGGACGATCCTCAATACCGCCCTGCCCGCCATGGCCAGTGACCTGGCGGAGAACCCGCTGCGCATGCAGGGCGTGATCATTGCCTACATGCTCACCGTGGCGCTGCTGATCCCGGCCTCGGGCTGGATCGCCGACCGCTTCGGCACAAAGAAGATCTTCTTCGGCGCGATCCTGTTGTTCAGCTTCGGCTCACTGCTGTGCGCCTTGTCCAGTTCCCTGACGATGCTGGTCGGCGCCCGGATCATCCAGGGTCTGGGCGGCGCACTGATGCTGCCGGTGGGCAGGCTGGTGGTGCTGCGGGCCTATCCGCGCTCGGAGCTGGTGCGGATCATGGGTTTCATCACCATTCCCGGCCTGCTCGGCCCGTTGATCGGCCCGACCATGGGCGGCTGGATGGTGCAATACCTGACCTGGCACTGGATCTTCATCATCAACCTGCCGGTGGGGGTGATCGGCTGCTACGCGGTATGGAAATTCATTCCCGACCTGCGCGGCAGCGAGCGCACCCGCTTCGATGGCGTGGGCTTCCTGTTGTTCGGCGCGGCGATGGTGCTGATCACCGTCGCCATGGAGGGCCTCGGCGAACTGCACTTGCCGCACCTGCGAGTGATGTTGCTGCTGTTCGGCGGCATGGCCTGCCTGGCCGCTTATTGGCTGCGGGCCGGACACGTCGAGAATCCGCTGTTCGCGCCGTCGCTGTTCAAGACCCGGACCTTTGCCGTGGGCATCCTTGGCAATCTGTTCGCCCGTCTGGGCAGCGGTGCCCTGCCCTTCCTGGTGCCATTACTGCTGCAAGTGGCCCTCGGTTATTCGCCGTCCCAGGCCGGGATGAGCATGCTGCCCCTGGCGGCGGCGGCCATGGTCGCCAAATCCGTGGCCCGGCCACTGATCGAGCGCCTGGGCTATCGCATCGTCCTGACCGGAAACACCCTGGCCCTGGGCGTGATGCTGGCGAGCATGGGATTGGTCAGCGAACAGACCCCGTACTGGCTGCTGTTGGCGCAACTGGCAGTGCTGGGGGCGATCAACTCGCTGCAATTCACGGCAATGAACACGGTGACGCTGATCGACCTGGACGATGCCAGCGCCAGCAGCGGCAACAGCCTGTTGTCCGTGGTGGCGCAACTGTCCCTGAGCCTCGGCGTCGCCTGTGCCGGCGCCCTGCTTGGCGGTTTCACGGCCCAGGTGGGTAACGATGGGGTCGACACGGTGCTGGGCGCCTTCCAGCTGACGTTCGTGACGGTGGGGGTCATGGCGATGCTGGCGGCGACGATTTTCTCCCAGTTGTCGAAGCAGGATGGGCGGCGGCAGAAACGTCACGATGAGCATATCGAGCATTAACCCAAGCTTGAGTGGCTTCGGTAAGCTTTTGTGGCGAGGGGATTATCCCCTCGCCACAGGTTAATCACCCGGCCTTCCAAGCGCCCCATGGCTCGCACAGCTCGTCCAGAACTTTCGAAGAAAGTGGCCTGAGGCTGCTACACTGCGCGACATTTTGTTTTGCAGGCCTGTCCCGTGACCACCATTGCCACCGCTTTCAACACTTTGCCGCTGTCCGCCGCCATGCTGGCTAACCTCGAATCCCTCGGTTATGCCCAGATGACGCCGATCCAGGCGCAAAGCTTGCCGGTGATCCTCAAGGGCCTGGACCTGATCGCCCAGGCCAAGACCGGCAGCGGCAAGACCGCGGCGTTCGGTATCGGCCTGCTGAACCCGATCAATCCGCGCTACTTCGGCTGCCAGGCACTGGTCATGTGCCCGACCCGCGAGTTGGCCGACCAGGTCGCCAAGGAAATCCGCCGCCTGGCCCGTGCCGAGGACAATATCAAGGTCCTGACCCTGTGCGGCGGCGTCTCCTTCGGCCCGCAGATCGCCTCCCTCGAACACGGCGCCCACATCATTGTCGGCACACCGGGACGCATTCAGCAGCACCTGCGCAAAGGCTCGCTGGTACTCGATGGCCTCAACACACTGATCCTCGACGAAGCCGACCGCATGCTCGACATGGGCTTCTACGACGCCATCGAAGACATCATCCAGCAGACCCCGGAGCGTCGCCAGACGCTGCTGTTCTCCGCCACGTACCCGGTGGGCATCAAGCAACTGTCGTCCAAGTTCATGCGTGACCCGCAACAGGTGAAAGCCGAGGCACTGCATTCCGACGCACAGATCGAGCAGCGTTTCTACGAGATCTCTCCCGAGGAGCGCATGGACGCGGTGGTCAAGGTACTGGCGCACTTCCGCCCGGCCTCTTGCGTGGCGTTCTGCTTCACCAAGCAGCAGGTCCAGGAAACCGTCGACCACTTGACGTCCAAAGGCATTTCCGCCGTCGGCCTGCATGGCGACTTGGAACAGCGCGACCGCGACCAGGTGCTGGCGATGTTCGCCAACCGCAGCACGTCGGTGCTGGTGGCCACCGACGTGGCGGCCCGCGGCCTCGATATCGATGCCCTGGACATGGTGATCAACGTCGAACTGGCCCGGGACTCGGAAATCCATATCCACCGCGTCGGCCGCACCGGCCGCGCCGGGGAAACCGGTGTTGCCATCAGCCTGGTGGCGCCGTCCGAAGCCCATCGCGCCCAGGCCATCGAACAATTGCAGAAGGCGCCGCTGAGCTGGGACCAGCTGGACAACCTCAAGCCCCAGGGTGGCGGCCCGCTGCTGCCGGCCATGAGCACCCTGTGCATTGCCGCCGGTCGCAAGGACAAGGTTCGCCCCGGCGACATCCTCGGTGCCCTGACCGGCGACGCGGGCATCCCTGGCACCCAGGTGGGCAAGATCGCGATCTTCGATTTCCAGGCTTACGTCGCGGTGGAACGCGGGATCGCCAAACAGGCCCTCAAGCGCCTGAACGAAGGCAAGATCAAGGGCCGCTCGTTGCGGGTGCGCATCCTCTGAGGATGATCGTTCCCACGCTCTGCGTGGGAATGCCCCCCGGGACGCTCCGCGTCCCTTGCTGTCAAGCGTGACGCTGAGCGTCACAGGATGCATGCCCACGCAGAGCGCGGGCACGATCGTGAGAAAGCTGAGAGGACACCGTTTTGCGCTCTACCGAAGTCGTGATCATTGGCGCTGGCGCCGCAGGGTTGATGTGCGCGCTGACCGCCGCGGGGCGCGGGCGGCAGGTGATGTTGCTGGACCATGCCAACAAGGCCGGCAAGAAAATCCTCATGTCCGGCGGTGGGCGCTGCAACTTCACCAATATGTATACCGAGCCGGGCAACTTCCTTTCGCAGAACCCGCACTTCTGCAAATCGGCCCTGGCCCGCTACACCCAGTGGGATTTCATCGCATTGGTGGCCAAGCACGGCGTGCCGTATCACGAGAAGAAACTCGGCCAGTTGTTCTGCGATAACAAATCCAGCGACATTCTCGGCGTGCTCTTGGACGAGTGCGAACAGGTCGGGGTCAACCTGCACCTGGACACCTCGATCGAACACATCGAGAAAACCGACGGCGGCTATCTGCTGCAGACCACCCTCGGCGCCATCGCCTGCCAGTCCCTGGTGATCGCCACCGGCGGACTGTCGATCCCGACCCTGGGTGCGACCGGTTTCGGCTACCAGGTCGCCAGGCAGTTCGGCCATCAGTTGTTGCCAACCCGCGCCGGCCTGGTGCCGTTCACCATTACCGATCAGCTCAAGGCCTTGTGCACCGAACTCTCGGGCACATCGGTCGATTGCCTGGTGAGCTGCAACGACCAGAGCTTTCGCGAAAACATCCTGTTCACCCACCGCGGCCTCAGTGGCCCGGCCATCCTGCAGATCTCGTCATTCTGGGAACCGGGGGATACGGTGCAGATCAATCTGCTACCGGACCACGACGTGCCCCAATGGCTGCAACAGCAACAGGCCGAGCGCCCCAACAGCGAGCTGAAAACCCTCTTGGGCGAGTTGTTCACCAAGAAAATGGCCAACCTGCTGGCGGATACCTGGTTCATCTCCAAACCCATGAAGCAGTACACCCACGCGGAACTGGCGGACATTGCCGAGAAACTGGCGAGTTGGAACGTCATCCCGGCCGGCACCGAAGGCTATCGCACCGCCGAGGTCACCCTGGGTGGTGTCGACACACGGGAAGTCTCGTCCAAGACCATGGAGTCGCTGAAAAGCCCCGGGCTGTATTTCATCGGCGAAGTGCTGGACGTCACCGGCCACCTGGGCGGGTTCAACTTCCAGTGGGCCTGGGCTTCGGGTTATGCGGCCGCACAATACGTCTGACTACTTGTAAACATGTGGCACCTTGTGGGAGCGAGCCTGCCCCCGATAGCTGTGGTTCAGTTGGTAATGAATTGACTGACACGCCGCCATCGCGAGCAGGCTCGCTCCCACAGGGTTAAGTGTCGGACGACGGAACACTTTTTGCTGTCAGAAGTGATCGCCGCCATTGCGTCGGCGTCATTACTGCCTCAATTTAGTGTCATCGCCCGTCAGGCCCTTGCATTTCATGTCATCGACCTCGTTTCGTCAGTCTCTGCGTCGCCTTTGGGCGTTGGATAAGTTCAGTTATAGCGTGCGGGTGTTCATCGCCCTGACCGGCAGCATGGCGCTGTGCTGGTACCTGGATGAGATGACCCTGTTGATTCCCTTGTTCCTGGGCATCATCGCCAGCGCCCTGGCCGAGACCGACGACAACTGGCAGGGCCGCCTCAACGCGCTCGCCGTGACCCTGGTCTGCTTCACCGTCGCGGCGCTGTCGGTGGAGCTGCTGTTTCCCTACCCCATCCTGTTCATCGTCGCCCTCGCCCTGGCGAGTTTCGGCCTGACCATGCTCGGGGCCTTGGGCGAGCGCTATGGCGCGATTGCCTCGGCCACCTTGATCCTGTCGGTCTATACCGTGATCGGCGTGGACCAGCGCGGTGGCGCGGTCACCGATTTCTGGCACGAACCCTTGCTGCTGGTGGCCGGCGCCGCGTGGTACGGCATGCTCTCGGTGCTGTGGCATGTCTTGTTTTCCAATCAGCCGGTGCAACAGAGCCTGGCGCGATTGTTCCGCGAGCTGGGGCGCTACCTGAAACTCAAGTCGTCGCTGCTCGAACCGGTCCGTCAACTGGATATCGAAGCCCGACGCCTGGAACTGGCCCAACAGAATGGCCGCGTAGTGGCGGCCCTCAACGCGGCCAAGGAAATCATCCTGCACCGCGTCGGCAACGGCCGGCCGGGCTCGAAGGTCAGCCGTTACCTGAAGCTGTACTTTCTCGCCCAGGACATCCATGAGCGTGCCAGCTCCTCCCACTATCCCTACAACGCCCTGGCCGAGGCGTTCTTTCACAGCGACGTGCTGTTCCGCTGCCAGCGCCTGCTGCGCCAGCAAGGCAAGGCCTGCCAGGCGCTGGCCGAGTCGATCCAGATGCGTCAGCCGTTCGTCTACGATGATCGCTTCGCCGAGGCCTCGAACGACCTGCACGCGTCTCTGGAGCACCTGCGCATCCAGAGCAATCCGGCCTGGCGTGGCCTGCTGCGTTCGTTGCGGGCCTTGTCGGCGAACCTCGGTACGCTTGACCGCTTGCTCAGCGACGCCAGCAACCCTGACGCCCTGGCCGACGCCACTGACAGCAGCCTGCTGGACCGCTCGCCGCGCAACCTCAAGGATGTCTGGCTACGCCTGCGCACGCAGCTCACGCCGACCTCGCTGCTGTTCCGTCATGCCCTGCGCCTGCCCCTGGCGCTGAGCGTTGGCTACGCGATGGTGCACTGGATTCACCCGTCCCAGGGTTACTGGATCGTCCTCACCACGCTGTTCGTCTGCCAGCCCAACTATGGCGCCACCCGACGCAAACTCGGCCAGCGAATCATCGGCACCGCCATTGGCCTGACCGTGGCCTGGGCGCTGTTCGACCTGTTCCCCAACCCTCTGGTGCAGTCATGCTTCGCCATCGCCGCCGGGGTGGTGTTCTTCACCAATCGCACGACCCGCTACACCCTGGCGACGGCCGCGATCACCATCATGGTGCTGTTCTGCTTCAACCAGGTCGGCGACGGCTACGGGCTGTTGCTGCCACGGCTGTTCGATACCCTGCTCGGCAGCCTGATCGCCGGCCTGGCGGTGTTCCTCTTCCTGCCGGACTGGCAGGGCCGCCGACTGAACAAGGTCCTGGCCAACACACTGACCTGCAACAGCATCTACCTGCGCCAGATCATGCAGCAATACGCCGCCGGCAAGAGTGACGACCTGGCCTATCGCCTGGCCCGACGCAACGCCCACAACGCCGACGCTGCGTTGTCCACGACGCTGGCGAACATGCTGATGGAGCCGGGGCACTTCCGTAAGGAAGCCGACGTCGGGTTCCGCTTCCTGGTGCTGTCCCACACCTTGCTCAGCTACCTGTCGGGCCTGGGCGCCCACCGGGGAACCGAACTGCCGACGGATGTGCGCGAGCAATTGATAGACGGCGCGGGGGTGAAGCTGGCCTCCAGCATCGACGAAATCGCCCAGGGCCTGGCAACGAAAACGTCGATCATGATCCAGAGTGACGAGGAAGAGGCCCTGGCCAACGAACTTGAGCAGATGCCTGACGAAATCGATGAGGGCCAGCGACTGGTGCAGACGCAGTTAGCGTTGATCTGCCGTCAGCTCGGACCGTTGCGGACCCTGGCGGCGCATCTCATCAAGGATACTAGCGAAGCCTGAGGGATGGGGTGTTCAATCCGGCCCCATCGCGATGGGGCCAGCAAGGGCAGCGCAAACCCTGCTCACATACCGTGCATTTCCAGGATCCGCGCATAACTCCCATCCGCCTTCATCGCCGCGATCTCCCGATCGAACCCCGCCACGATCTGCTCATGCTCCGGATTCTTCAGGCTGACCAGGATATGCAGGCTGTTTTCGCTCAACGGCTTGGGCAGGAACTCCACGGAATTGCGCACCTTGGGCGATTCGCGGGCCAGGTAATAACGAGCGACATACTCATCTTCCAAGGTCAACTTCACGCGATCGGCAGCAACCATGCGCACCGCCATCGCGAAGTTATGCACAGGGACCTTCTGCATTTGCTGGTCCTCATCGAACGTCTTGGAATAGGCATAACCGCGAACCACTGCAATGGGGTAGTCATATAGCTGTTGCAGACTGTCGAACTGGATCGGAGCGTCTTTGCGCTTGAGAAAACGCACGCGATTGAGCAGGTACTCGGCTGAGAACTGGCCTATGTGAGTGCGCTCCTCGCTGTACCAGGCGTTGACCAGTACGTCATAACGCCCCTCGCTGATGCCCAGCATCGCCCGGGCCCAAGGCACTTGTTCAAACTCGGTCGCATAACCGGCACGCGCCAGGGCGGTACTGACGATATCGGTCGCCAGGCCACCATTGACCAGCGTGGAGTCGGTAAAGGGCGGCCAGCCATCCGCAACCAGGCGCAACTTCTGCGCACAAGCGTTGTGACCCAACAACAGCAACCCGATCAAAACAAGAGCTCGATGCAATTGCGGCATGCCATACATCCTTGAAGGTTGCGAAGCCCATGTTTTTAACCGAAATTCGGGGGATAAACAGAGACATCCGACCTAACATTAGCTCATTGAAACCGCTGCGCAGCGCTTGGACGAAGATTACATAAAGACGACAACGCTGCGAAGGAAGAATGATGGCAATTTGGTCTTTATCACAATTTTTCGCTCGCCCGGGAAAGAGACATCCAAACACAGCGCACTTAATATCGGCATCGGGCTCCTCAGGAAATTCAGAACATGGACATCGATTGGGTCTGCAAACACCACAGTGACCTGAGCAAGGAACAGCTGTACGCCATTCTCAAATTGCGCGCCGACGTGTTCGTCGTCGAACAGAACTGCGCCTATCCGGACGTCGACGGGCTGGACCTGGAAGGCGATACGTTGCATCTGATGGCTTGGCGGGATAACCACCTCGTGGCCTACCTGCGCCTGCTCGATCCTCATTCCCAGAACAGCGACGTGGTGATTGGCCGCGTGATCATCGCCCCAGAGGCACGGGGACAGGGGCTGGGCCACACCTTGATGGAGCATGGACTCAAGCACGCCGAGAAGCATTGGCCCGGAACGTCGATTTCATTGTCGGCGCAGGCGCATCTGCAAGGGTATTACGGGCGGTATGGGTTTGAAGTGGTGGGGGTCGAATACCTGGAGGATGGTATTCCGCACATAGGCATGCATCGGCCTTGAGGCCATTATCGCGAGCAGGCTCGCTCCCACAGGGGTATGCATTCCAAATGTGGGAGCGAGCCTGCTCGCGATGAGGCCGGTACAGCCATCATCAGTATCAGGGGTACTCCAGCACCGCCTTGATCCGCTGCAGATTGGCCTCGATCCACCGCCGATCGAGCGCCCCCCAATCGCGGATCCGATAGCCCCCGGCATGGTTGCGGGCCCCTTCCTGCTGCTCGAACTCGCACACGATATCCAGATCCGCCAGCGCCGCGACCGTGTCCTGGGCGGTGCGTCGAGGCATGCCGGTCGCATCCATGAGCGCCGGGACATTGCTGGCCACGCCGCTGTCGATCAGGTAAGCCACATACAAGCGGCGATAGAAGCTGCTCTTGGTCTTGCTGACATCCATCCGGTCATTCCTTCGGTTGTTGCAGATCGCGCCAGGTCAGGTACACCCGCAGGTCGAATTCCAGCTGGTGATACCCCGGCAGCATGTGCTCGCAGAGTTGGTAGAACGCCTTGTTGTGGTCCGATTCCTTGAAGTGGGCCAGTTCATGCACCACGATCATGTTCAGGAATTCGGGTGCGGCGTCCTTGAACAGCGACGCGATGCGGATTTCCTTCTTCGCCTTGAGCTTGCCACCCTGCACCCGTGAAACCGCGGTGTGCAGGCCGAGGGCGCGATGGGTCAGGTCGAGGCGGTTGTCGAACAACACCTTGTCAATGGCCGGCGCATTACGCAGGTACTGTTGCTTGAGTTCCAGTGCATAACTGTACAGAGCCTTGTCGCTCTGGATCGGATGTCGACCCGGATAGCGCTGCTGCAGGTAATCACCCAGGCGATCCTGGGCAATCAACTGCTGCACCTGAGCTTGCAACGCGGTGGGGTAGGCCTGGAGGTACTTGAGCGCGGTCATCGAGCGGCAATACTGTGGAGAAAAGATCGCCAGTGTAGCGAACTCAGACCGTCAGCGCGCCCCAGTCAAAGGGTTTGGCGAACGCATCGGTGTCTGCGGCCATCAAGGGTCGCGCCACGAGGAATCCCTGCACATACTCACAACCATGGTCCTTGAGCCATTGATATTGCGCCAGGGTCTCAACGCCTTCGGCGATCACCCGCAGGCCCAATTGCGTGCACAAGTCGATCACCGAGGCCGCCAGGGCAGCATCGCGCGGTGAATCCGGCAATCGGGCGATCAGGTGCCGGTCGAGCTTGAGGGTATCGAGTTCAAGGTCGCGCAGATGGGTCAGGGAGCACGGTCCCGAGCCGAAATCATCCAGCGCCACCCGCACCCCGAGGTGGCGCAACAGGCGCAACTGCTTCTGGGTTTCGTCGGGATTGCGCATCAGCGCGTCTTCGGTCACCTCGACTTCAAGTTGCCGAGGCCTCAAGGCATGGCGCTCCAGGACCTGACGCAACTCGGTCACCAGGTTCGGCATGCCGAACTGGGTACTGCTCAGGCTCACGCCCAACACCAGGTCATCGGCGAAATTTCGCTCCCAGACTTTGCGCTGGGCCGCACTGCGATGGTAAATCCAGCTGCCCAGCCGGCTGATCAGTCGTGCTTCCTCCAACAAGGGCAGGAACAGGCCCGGCGGTACATCGCCGACGCTCGGGTGCTGCCAGCGCAATAACGCCTCGAACCCGCGAATCCGCCCATCGTGGATGTTCACCTGGGGCTGGTAGACCATATTGAAATCGCGGTTCTCGATGGCCGAGCGCACGCTTTCCTCGAGCATCAACCGTGAACGGGCTCGACCGTTCATTTCGTGGTCGTAAAAACGGTATTGCTGGCGGCCGGCGCGCTTGGCTTCGTACATGGCGATGTCGGACGCACGCAGCAACCCGTCAAGATTGGCGCCGCAATCCGGGTACGTCGCAATACCGATACTGGCCCCCAACGCCACATCCATGCCTTCGATCTGCTGGCAGATCGCGACCCGCTCGATAAGCTTTTCCGCAATCTTGGCCGCCTGCTCCGGGTGCTCCAGGTCCAGCAGGGCCGTGAACTCATCACCGCCCAGACGCGCCAGGATGTCGAAGGGGCGCAGGCAAGCTTTCAACTGCTCCGAGACCCAGCGCAGCACCCGGTCACCGGCATCGTGTCCCAACGAGTCGTTGACGCGCTTGAAACCGTCGAGATCCAGATACAGCAGCACCCAATTGCTTTCCAGCCGCTCGCTACGCATCAACAGGTTTTCGGCGGTCTGATAAAACCCCCTGCGGTTGAGCAAACCGGTCAGCGGGTCCGTGACGGCCTGGAATTCGAGTTGCTGGTGCAAGTGCCGGACTACCGACATGTCCTGAAGCGTCACCACCATGGCCTTCTGTTCCGAAGGCAGCGGGGCGCAGGACAAGGCTACCGACACCTGTTGACCAGGCGCGGTACGCAGGACCGCATCATGCAAACGCCAGGTCTGGCCACGGCAATAGGCGATATGAATATCGGAATCGACCCATTGTGGGATATGAGGCTTCTGCAGGTAATCCAGAAACGGCGTCCCCTGCAATTGCTCGGCCTTTGCATTGAGCAGACGGCAAGTGGACGGATTGGCGAAACGGATGCAACCAGCCTCGTCCACCACGAGGATCCCCTCGGCCGCATTGTCCAGCACCGAGGCGTTGAACGCCCTGGCAGCTTCCAGATCCTGGCTCAGGCGCTGCAAGGCCCGGCGATTGCGCTGGTGCTCCAGCAACGCCTGGACCTTGGGCTTGAGGATCTGCGGATCGAAGGGTTTGAACAGATAGTCCACCGCGCCACTGGCATAGCCCTTGATCACCGCATCCTGGGATTGCTCATTGGCGGTCAGGAAAATGATCGGCGTGAGCCGCGTGCGCTGGCTGCCGCGCATCAGGCGCGCCACTTCGAAACCGTCCATGTCCGGCATCTGCACATCCAGCAAAACCAGGTCGATGTCATGTTCGAGCAGCAGGTTAAGGGCCTCGACACCCGAGGCTGCGGTCATAACCTGCCAATCCTGACGCTGCAACAACGCCCGCATGCTGAGCAGGTTTTCAGGGTAATCATCAACAATCAAAAGGACGGAGCTGTCTTCACCAAGCGTAGGTTGCGCGCATTCCATGCTGCTTCTCTTATCGGGGCGCCACGTCCGTTTTACGTAGCAAAACAGACAAATACTGTGTTCTCACTCTAGACCGTGATTTTGAAAAGCAGTAGGTGTCATCGCGCCATCATCCCGACAATGCCCAAAATAGCCGACTAACGGTCACCCGTCTCAGGCACAGAAACTGCAATAGACCACAGTGACGATCACTTGACGTCAATCATTCGCCGCAAAACGACAACAAGCTCAAACCGGTGCTATCAGGACGCCCCAATCCGCGGGCTAGAGCCTCGCGTTGTTGCGCCCTAACATTTCATTGCAGGAACTGAACATGATCGACCTTAACACTTGGAATTTGAGCATCCCCGAAGGCAGCCCGGCGATGACTATCGAAACCCCTCGCCTGGCGCAAGGGTTCAAGGATCAGTACTTCAGCGCCGAAACCGGCACGGTATTTTTCTGGGCGCCTGTAACCGGCTCCAAGACCGAGAACGCGATTTACCCCCGCAGCGAACTGCGGGAAACCTACAGCGACGGTACCCTGCGGAACTGGCTGTACTCGGCGGCGGACAATACCCTGCGGGCCACGGTGACCGTCAACCAGGTGCCCAGCAGCGGCAAGGTCGTGATTGGCCAGATCCACACCAAGAACAGCACCAGCCCCATGGTGAAACTGGAATATCAGTACAAGGCCTATAGCGCCACCGGCAACATCGTCGCCAAGGTACGGATGCGTCCCGATGACGAAACCGGCCAGGTCATCACCGTTGCCACCGGTGTGAAGCTCGATCGTAGCTTCTCCTACATGATCCACCTCAGCCCGAAGGGTGCCCTGGGCATTACCGCGGCGGGCTACAACTGGAGAACGACCATTGACCCGAGCTGGAAGGACAAGCCCCTGTACTTCAAGGCGGGTGTGTATGTGCAGGACAACACCGGCTACCCCACCGAAGGTGGAAAAGTGTCGTTCAGCCTGCTGGAAATCAAACACACCGCTCTTTAACTATTGCTCCATCTTTGAAGGCATCCGCTTCCGGATGCCTTTTTTTTGTCCGTATGCGACGAAGAGCCAAATGGCCATGTGCCAATTGTTCCGCGAAAAATCAGCTTGGCCGACCAACGGTCATCTGTCTCGGGCACAAAAGCGGCAAACGCAACTCTGACGGACTGTTGGCGCCAACCCTCCGCCGAACGAATGTGCCAAATACTCGCTCGCGCTTCCATCTGGCCTCAGCAAAAGCGCGTCTTAGAGCCTCCGGCTGTGGCGTAAATCATTTCTTCTCTCAGAAAGGATCCGAACATGGTCGATCTTGCAACCTGGAACCTGAGCATCCCTGAAGGCAGTCCGCCGAAAACCATCGAAACCCCTCGGCTGGTGGACGGATTCCGGGACAAATATTTCAACTCCGAAGGCAGCACCGTGTATTTCTGGTCGCCCGTCACCGGGACCAAGACCGAAAACGCGATCTACCCACGCAGCGAATTGCGCGAGACCTACAGGGACGGCACCTTGCGCAACTGGCTGTATCCCGATGCCGACAATAAATTGAGCGCGACCCTGGTCGTCAACCAGGTGCCCAGCAGCGGCAAGATCGTGATCGGTCAGATTCATGCCAAGGACAGCAGCAAACCCATGGTGAAACTGGAATACCAGTACAAGGACGCCAGCGACACCGGCGACATCGTCGCCAAAGTCCGCATGCGCCCCGATGACAGCAAGGGCCGGGTCATCACAGTCGCCAGCGGTGTGAAACTTTCTCAGGCGTTCTCTTATCGGATCCACCTGGATCGGACCGGGGACCTGGGTATCACCGCGGCGGGTCGTAGCTGGTACACCACCATCAGCTCCACGTGGCGGGTCAGGCCGCTGTATTTCAAGGCCGGGGTATATGTGCAGGACAACACGGGCTATACCAGCGAAGGCGGGAAAGTGACGTTCAGCAAGCTGGATATCGATCACAACACCTGAGTACTCAGCTCCGAATCTCGTAGCAATCCGGCTCTTTTGTGGCACACCCCGCAGGGCTGCCAAGCAGCCCTGGCTTTTCGTCAGACCCGCTCTTATTCATATCGAATAAAAACAAACTGCACAGTGCAAAAACCTATAAAGAACTGTCATCTATGACAGTAGCCTCCAACATCACAACGTTTCAGGCTGGCTCCACCCCGTTTGTAAACGGAGGCCTATACAAAGGGAGCTTATCTATGAGCAATAAATTACTGATCCTTGCATCGACCCTGTTGATGGGCGCAGCCGCCCATGCGCAGGCCGCCTGCGATGCAACACTCGTCCAGGATCTTATTGGCAAAAAGTTCGACGCTGCAACCGAGAAGGATGCAAAGGCTCGAGCAGGCGCGGATCTCGTAAGAAGTACACCGCCAGGAGAGGGCTTTTTAATTAAAAACTTAAACAACGGACGACTCAGCATTATGGTCGACAAGGACGGCAACATTGCGAGCATAACCTGCAACTAGCCAAATCCCGAGCATAAAAAAACCGCATTAATCAATGCGGTTTTTTTATATATAAGGCTTAGTTGACCTTCGCGTTCAACTCACCCTTCAGATAACGCTGAAACATTGCTTCCATGGAGATCGGCTTGATCTTCGAAGCATTACCCGCCGTACCAAACGCCTCATAACGCGCAATACACACATCACGCATCGCAGTCACGGTCGCGCCAAAGAACTTGCGCGGATCGAACTCGCTCGGGTTGGTCGCCATCAAGCGGCGCATGGCACCGGTGGACGCCAGGCGCAGGTCGGTGTCGATGTTGACCTTGCGTACGCCGTGCTTGATGCCTTCGACAATTTCCTCGACCGGCACGCCGTAGGTTTCCTTGATGTCGCCACCGTACTGGTTGATGATCGCCAGCCACTCCTGCGGCACCGAGGAGGAGCCGTGCATCACCAGGTGGGTGTTGGGGATGCGCTTGTGGATTTCCTTGATGCGGTCGATCGCCAGCACGTCACCGGTGGGCGGCTTGGTGAACTTGTAGGCGCCGTGGCTGGTGCCGATGGCGATGGCCAGGGCGTCGACCTGGGTTTTCTTGACGAAGTCGGCGGCTTCTTCCGGGTCGGTCAGCATCTGGCTGTGATCCAGCACGCCTTCGGCACCGATACCGTCTTCTTCACCCGCCATGCCGGTTTCCAGCGAGCCCAGGCAACCCAGCTCACCTTCCACCGAAACGCCGCAGGCGTGAGCCATGGCTACGGTCTGTTGGGTGACGCGTACGTTGTATTCGTAGTCGGTCGGGGTCTTGCCGTCTTCACCCAGGGAACCGTCCATCATTACCGAGCTGAAGCCCAGTTGAATGGAACGCTGGCAGACGTCAGGGCTGGTGCCGTGGTCTTGGTGCATGCACACCGGGATGTGCGGGAATTCTTCGATTGCCGCCAGGATCAGGTGACGCAGGAACGGCGCACCAGCGTATTTGCGGGCGCCAGCCGAAGCCTGGACGATCACCGGAGAGTCGGTCTTGTCAGCGGCTTCCATGATGGCGCGCATCTGCTCAAGGTTGTTGACGTTAAAGGCTGGAACGCCGTAGCCGAATTCGGCTGCGTGGTCCAGCATCTGACGCATGCTGATAAGTGCCATTGTGTGTCTCTCCCGTCGAGGGTCGTTAATCGTACCAGCCTGCCGTAGCGGCGGCGGCTATTCAAGTCATTGCGGGTCGGGGTTAGCCCTCGACCGCGAATTCGGTGTTACCTGTCTCTTCAGCGTTCACAGAACCCTGTGGGATTTCAATTACTGCGCCTTGCAACCCCGGCCAATCAAATCATTGGTGGCAACCCAGTACGCCAGGCCTTCGTCACCATTGATGTGAAACGCCAGCATGTCGTCGCTGTACAGCGCGCCCGACGCACCCGGCTCCTGCTTCAGACGATAAACCTGCTCGGCCCCGCCGAGGCGCACATCGACGGCCTTGCGGGTGCCGTCGGTATAGCGCCAGAGCACCTTGGCCTCACTGTCACAGGTCCAGGTCGTCCAGCCCGCCACGGGGTCGGACGCGTTCGAAAAACCCAACTGCGCGCAACCGGCCAGCAATGCCAACGCCACAACGGCGATCAAGCCTTTCATCCGTGTTCCTCGACCGGCGACGCATGCCGCCGGCCATGAGTTAAAGGGTCAGACCCGTCAAGGACAACCATGTTCCTTGGTCGGGGTTTGCGTTTCGTATTTGTCCAGACCGTCCGGCCCGGAGCGCTTGTTCAGCACCGGGTTGGTTTCCGCCTGCCAGTCCGCCTGGTAGCAGCCTGGCTCCGGATCGCTGGCGGCCGGTTCCGGCGTCGCTTGCGGGTGACTCCCGCAAGCGGCCAGGGCCGCGGTCAACAACAAAAGCGTCCACGTCTTGACCATAAAAACGCTCCCTTGCCTGGTCAATGCCGCCTCAGGCCTTGGCTCGGCTTTCCAGGACTTCTACCGCCGGCAGCACTTTGCCTTCGACGAACTCGAGGAACGCACCGCCACCGGTGGAAATGTAGGAGATCTGTTCGGCAACGCCGTATTTGTCGATCGCCGCCAGGGTGTCACCGCCACCCGCGATGGAGAACGCAGCGCTGTCGGCGATGGCCTGGGCCAAGACCTTGGTGCCGTTGCCGAACTGGTCGAACTCAAACACACCGACTGGGCCGTTCCACAGGATAGTCTTGGAAGATTTCAACAGTTCGGCGAAGTTGGCCGCGGTCTGTGGGCCAATGTCCAGGATCATGTCGTCGGCGGCCACGTCGGCGATGGCCTTGACGGTAGCCGCAGCGCTTTCAGCGAATTCCTTGGCGACCACCACGTCCACCGGCAACGGTACGCTGACCTTGGCGGCGATTTCTCGGGCGGTGTCCAGCAGATCCGGTTCGTACAGGGACTTGCCGACCGGGTGACCGGCTGCGGCGAGGAAAGTGTTGGCAATGCCGCCGCCGACGATCAATTGGTCGCAGATCTGGCTGAGGCTGTTGAGCACGTCGAGTTTTGTCGACACCTTGGAACCGGCGACGATGGCAGCCATCGGCTTGGCCGGCGCCCCCAGGGCCTTGCCCAGTGCATCCAGTTCGGCGGCCAGCAGCGGGCCGGCCGCGGCGACTTTGGCAAACTTCGCCACGCCATGGGTCGAACCTTCGGCACGGTGGGCGGTGCCGAAAGCATCCATCACAAACACGTCGCACAAGGCTGCGTATTGCTGGGCCAGCTCGTCGGCGTTCTTTTTCTCGCCCTTGTTGAAGCGCACGTTTTCGAACAGCACGACATCACCGGCCTTCACGTCGACGCCGCCCAGGTAGTCAGCCACCAGCGGCACTTCGCGACCCAGGGCACGGCTCAGGTAGTCGGCCACGGGCTTGAGGCTGTTTTCGGCCGAGAACTCGCCTTCGGTCGGACGGCCCAGGTGGGAGCAGACCATCACGGCCGCACCTTTTTCCAAGGCCAGCTTGATGGTCGGCAGCGAAGCCAGGATACGCGCGTCGCTGGTGACGACACCGTCCTTGACAGGGACGTTGAGGTCTTCGCGGATCAGTACGCGCTTACCTTGCAGATCGAGGTCGGACATCTTCAACACGGTCATGGGTCGCAATTCCTGGATAACTGTTTAGGGAGCAGATTTGTTGGAAACGGAGGTCGCCTGCGATGTCGCCGTCTGCAGATAATGTTCGGCGACGTCGAGCATTCGATTGGCAAACCCCCATTCGTTGTCGAACCAGGCCAGGATGTTCACCAGCCTCGGGCCGGATACACGGGTCTGGCTGGCATCGACGATGGCCGAATGTGGGTCATGGTTAAAATCACAACTTGCATGAGGCAACTCGGTGTAGGCCAGCAGGCCTTTGAGCGGGCCGCTGGTAGCGGCTTCGCGCAGGATCCGGTTGACCTCGGTGGCGTCGGTGTCGCTCACGGTCTGCATCGTCATATCGAGGCAGGACACGTTGACCGTCGGCACTCGCACGGCTTTGGCCTGAATTCTCCCCGCAAGTTCCGGTAGCAGCCGTTCAATGCCTCGCGCCAGACCAGTGGACACCGGGATCACCGACTGGAACGCCGAGCGAGTGCGGCGCAAGTCTTCGTGATGGTAGGCGTCGATCACCGGCTGATCGTTCATCGCCGAATGGATGGTGGTGATCGACACGTACTCCAGGCCAATGGCCTGATCCAGCAGACGCAACAGCGGCACGCCGCAGTTGGTGGTGCAGGAGGCATTGGATACCAGCAATTCGTGGCCGGTCAGGCAATCCTGATTGACGCCGTAGACGATGGTGGCGTCCACATCCGCTTCACTGGCCATCGGCTGGGAAAACAGCACCCGCGGCGCACCGGCAGCGAGGAAACGCTCACCGTCTGCGCGGGTGTGGTAGGCGCCGGAACACTCGAGCACCAGATCGACGCCCAGGGACGCCCAATCGATGCCTTCGGGGGTGGCACTGCGCAGGACTTTCACGCAGTTGCCATTAATGTGCAGACAATCGCCCTCGACCCGTACTTCGCCGGGGAACCGGCCATGGGTGGAGTCGAAGCGTGTCAGGTATTCGATGCTGGCCATGTCGGCCAGATCGTTGATGGCCACGATTTCGAAGCCGGCCTCAGCCCCTCGCTCGAACAACGCACGCAAGACGCAACGACCAATCCGGCCGTAGCCGTTGAGTGCAACTTTGTAGGGACGCGGTTGGGGCATGGGGCTCTCTGATTTGAGTGAATCCATGAATATGGCGCTGAACATTGGATTGTCATCGCGGGCAAGCCTTGCTCCCACAGGTTGGCATTTCCCTGTGGGAATACACATCCTGTGGGAGCAAGGCTTGCCCGCGATAGCGCCAGAACAGGCGATACATTCCTGGACTTAGTCTTCCAGCAACTCCTCAGCCTGACCCAGGATGTTTTCCAGGGTGAAACCGAACTCCTCGAACAGCGCCGGCGCAGGCGCCGACTCGCCGTAGGTGGTCATGCCGATCACGCGACCTTCCAGGCCCACGTACTTGTACCAGTAATCGGCGTGAGCAGCCTCGATGGCGATCCGGGCGCTGACCTGCAGCGGCAATACCGACTGCTTGTAGCCGGCGTCCTGGGCATCGAACACGCTGGTGCAAGGCATGGACACTACGCGCACGTTGCGGCCCTGCTCGGTCAGTTTGTCGTAGGCCTGGACAGCCAGGCCGACTTCGGAACCGGTGGCGATCAGGATCAGCTCAGGCTCGCCGATGCAATCCTTGAGCACATAACCGCCACGGGCGATCTCGTCGATCTGGCCGACTTCACGGGCCTGATGCTGCAGGTTCTGACGGGAGAAGATCAGCGCCGACGGACCGTCGTTTCGCTCGATGGCGTACTTCCAGGCCACCGCCGACTCCACGGCGTCGCACGGGCGCCAGGTGTCCAGGTTCGGGGTGCAACGCAAGCTCGCCAGTTGCTCGATCGGCTGGTGAGTCGGGCCGTCTTCGCCCAGGCCGATGGAGTCGTGGGTGAATACGTAGAGCACGCGTTTCTTCATCAAGGCCGACATGCGCACGGCATTGCGGGCATATTCCATGAACATCAGGAAGGTGGCGCCGTAAGGCACCAGGCCGCCGTGCAGCGCGACGCCGTTCATGATCGCGCTCATGCCGAACTCACGAACGCCGTAGTACATGTAGTTGCCGCTGGCGTCTTCGGCGCTGACGCCCTTGCAGCCTTTCCACAGGGTCAGGTTGGAACCGGCCAGGTCGGCCGAACCGCCCAGCAGCTCCGGCAGCAATGGGCCGAAAGCGTTCAGGGTGTTCTGACTGGCCTTGCGGCTGGCAATGGTTTCGCCCTTGGCTGCGACTTCGGCGATGTAGGCCGAGGCTTTTTCGGCGAAATCGGCCGGCAGTTCACCGCTGAGGCGACGCACCAGTTCGTTGGCCAGGGCAGGGAATTCGGCGGAGTAGGCAGCGAAACGCTGATCCCAGTCGGCTTCGAGGGCACGGCCCTTTTCCTTGGCGTCCCATTCGGCGTAGATGTCCGCCGGGATTTCGAACGGACCGTGTTCCCACTTCAGCGCAGCGCGGGTCAGGGCGATTTCCTCGGCACCCAGGGGGGCGCCGTGGCAGTCTTCCTTGCCTTGCTTGTTCGGCGAGCCGAAACCGATGGTGGTCTTGCAGCAGATCAGGGTCGGCTGGGCGCTCTTGCGGGCCGTCTCGATGGCAGTCTTGATCTCTTCCGGATCGTGGCCATCGACGTTACGGATCACCAGCCAGTTGTAGGCTTCGAAACGTTTCGGCGTGTCATCGGTGAACCAGCCTTCGACTTCACCATCGATGGAAATGCCGTTGTCGTCGTAGAACGCGATCAGCTTGTCCAGGCCCAGGGTGCCGGCCAGGGAAGCGACTTCATGGGAAATGCCTTCCATCATGCAGCCATCACCCAGGAACACGTAGGTGTGGTGATCGACAACGTTATGCCCCGGGCGGTTGAATTGCGCGGCGAGGACTTTTTCCGCCAGGGCGAAGCCCACGGCATTGGCCAGGCCCTGACCCAGTGGGCCGGTGGTGGTTTCCACGCCTGGGGTGTAGCCATATTCGGGGTGACCCGGGGTGCGGCTGTGCAATTGACGGAAGTTCTTCAGGTCATCGATCGACAGATCGTAGCCGGTCAGGTGCAGCAGCGAGTAGATCAACATCGAACCGTGGCCGTTGGACAGCACGAAGCGGTCACGGTCAGCGAACGATGGATTGCTCGGGCTGTGCTTGAGGTAGTCGCGCCACAGCACCTCGGCGATATCCGCCATGCCCATCGGGGCACCTGGGTGGCCGCTGTTGGCTTTCTGCACGGCATCCATGCTGAGGGCACGAATGGCATTGGCACGCTCACGACGGCTGGGCATCGCTGATCTCCTGGGTTTGAATAACGAAACTGAAAAAAGGCGTGCATTTTCCCTCACCCACCCGCCCGGGGCAATGACAGATAGTCATCCAGAGCGGTTTTTCCGGTGGATAAAGTCGCTTTCGCCAGGTGAAACCTTTCCGCTGCTGGTTTGTAGAGTAAAGCCCGTTTCGAGAAGTGCCATTTATCGAGCAATATCAAAACTTTTTGATATTGAACTTGCGATGATCCAGACCCATCACTAGACTGCCGCCCTATGAACTTACGCGTGCCGTCCATTCGCCATGAAGACAGCGACGAGCTGGCGGCCCTTTGCAAGGCCGGCGGCGATCCGCTGCGGCTCAATGTATTGCGGGCCCTGGCCAACGATTCGTTCGGCGTACTGGAACTGGCGCAGATCTTCGGCATCGGCCAGTCCGGCATGAGCCATCACCTCAAGGTCCTGGCCCAGGCCGACCTGGTGGCCACCCGCCGCGAAGGCAACGCCATTTTCTATCGCCGCGCCCTGCCCCACACCGAGCTGTTGGGTGGCAAGTTGCATGCGGCATTGCTGGATGAAGTGGACGAGTTGCACCTGCCGGCGGACGTGCAGGCGCGCATCGCCCAGGTGCACGGGCAACGGGCCGCCGCCAGCCAGGATTTTTTTGCACGGGTAGCGGAGAAGTTCCGGGCCCAGCAGGACCTGATCGCGGGCCTGCCGCAATACCGCGAGAGCGTCGTGGCGCTGCTCGACAAGCTCAGCTTCGAGCCTGCCGCCACGGCCATTGAAGTGGGTCCCGGCGACGGCGCTTTCCTGCCGGAACTGGCACGGCGCTTCAGCCAGGTAACGGCGCTGGACAACAGCCCGGCGATGCTCGAACTGGCGCGCCAGGTATGCGAACGTGAACAGCTGACTCATGTCAGCCTGCAATTGGCCGATGCCTTGGAAGGTGTGAGCCTGCGAGCCGATTGCGTTGTATTGAACATGGTACTGCACCATTTTGCCGCGCCGGCCGATGCGCTCAGGCACATGGCCGGCCTGCTGCAACCAGGCGGTAGCCTGTTGGTGACAGAGTTATGCAGCCACAACCAGAGTTGGGCCAGGGAGGCCTGCGGTGATCTCTGGTTGGGGTTTGAACAGGACGATCTGGCCCGTTGGGCCACCGCTGCGGGCCTCGTGCCCGGGGAAAGCCTCTATGTAGGCTTACGTAATGGTTTCCAGATCCAGGTTCGCCACTTTCAGCGACCGGCTGGCGACACTCACCATCGGTAACTTGTAGGAAAACATCGAGATGAGCGAATACTCCCTTTTCACCTCCGAGTCCGTGTCTGAAGGGCATCCGGACAAAATCGCCGACCAGATTTCTGATGCGGTGCTGGACGCCATCATTGCTGAAGACAAGTTCGCCCGCGTGGCGTGCGAGACTCTGGTGAAAACGGGCGTGGCGATCATCGCCGGCGAAGTCACCACCTCGGCCTGGGTCGACCTGGAACAGATCGTCCGCGACGTCATCCTGGGCATCGGCTACAACAGCTCCGACGTCGGCTTCGACGGCGCGACCTGCGGCGTGATGAACATCATCGGTAAACAATCGGTGGACATCGCCCAAGGCGTTGACCGCAGCAAGCCGGAAGATCAGGGCGCAGGCGACCAGGGCCTGATGTTCGGCTATGCCAGCAACGAAACCGACGTGCTGATGCCAGCCCCGATCACCTTCTCGCACCAACTGGTGCAGCGCCAGGCCGAAGCCCGTAAGTCCGGCCTGCTGCCGTGGCTGCGTCCGGATGCCAAGTCCCAGGTCACCTGCCGTTACGAAAATGGCAAGGTGGTGGGTATCGACGCCATCGTATTGTCGACCCAACACAACCCTGAAGTGTCCTACAAAGACCTGCGCGAAGGCGTGATGGAGCTGATCGTCAAGCACGTACTGCCTGCCGAGCTGCTGAACAAGGACACCCAGTTCCACATCAACCCGACCGGCAACTTCATCATCGGTGGCCCGGTAGGCGACTGCGGCCTGACCGGTCGCAAGATCATCGTCGACAGCTACGGCGGCATGGCCCGTCACGGCGGTGGCGCATTCTCCGGCAAGGATCCATCGAAGGTTGACCGCTCGGCAGCCTACGCCGGTCGCTATGTGGCCAAGAACATTGTCGCTGCCGGCCTGGCCGAGCGCTGCGAGATCCAGGTTTCCTACGCCATCGGCGTTGCCCAGCCTACGTCGATCTCGCTGAATACCTTCGGCACCGGCAAGATCAGCGACGACAAGATCATCAAACTGGTTCGTGAAGTGTTCGACCTGCGTCCGTACGCCATCACCACCATGCTCGACCTGCTGCACCCGATGTACCAGGAAACTGCCGCTTATGGCCACTTCGGTCGCACGCCGCAAACCAAGACCATCGGTGGCGACACGTTCACCACCTTTACCTGGGAAAAAACCGACCGCGCCGACGCCCTGCGCGCCGCTGCCGGCCTGTAATACCTGCTGTCATGAAAAAGCCCCTGGCGACCAGGTCGCCAGGGGCTTTTTCATGTTTGGCCTGCTGAGTTCACAGCCACAGGGCCGGCAATATTCAGGAGCGCCGCGCCACCAGCAGGAACGAAGCCGCACTCGCCAGCAGTCCCGCACACATCCGGTTGAACAAGCGCTTGCCACTGGGTTGGGCAAACAGCTTTCGCGCATAGATGCCCATGTAGCAATACAGCCCGATGGCAATGCACTCCAACGCCAGGAACAACCCGCCCAGCACAGCGAATTGCTGGGTGACGGTGCCGGAGCGGTCAACGAACTGTGGCAGAAACGCGGTAAACAACAGGATCGCCTTGGGATTACCGATTGCCACCAGGAATTCCTGGCGCGCCAGTTGCCCCATGCCCTTCGACCCCATCGCGGCTTCGCTACCGGCCTCGGGTCGGGCCCGCCATAGCTGCACGGCAAGGTAGAACAGATACCCGGCCCCCACGAGCTTGATCCCCAGGAACAACAACTCCGAGGTATGCAGCACAGCCGTCAGCCCCACCGCCGCCAAGGCGATCATGATGGCGAACGCCAGCAGCCGCCCCATACCACCGCTACAGGCCCGGACGAAGCCATAACGCGAGGCGTTGCTGATGGACAACAGATTGTTCGGCCCTGGCGCCATGTTCAGGGCGAAACAGGCCGGAATGAAAACAGCGAGTGTCGTCAGGTCCATAGGGTCACTCCTGGCAGCGTGGATCGGAAGGTCCATTCTGCGCGGCCCAGCAATGGGTTCAAGAGACAGTTACGCGATCAAATCGCGCCCTACTGTACCGCCGCAGTAGTGCCATCAGGCTCGGCAAAATCCGGTAACCATCCGGTCCTCGCCTCCTCCGCGCCAGTGACTAGCCTTCAGGCACATCACCCAGCAAGGATGCTTCGATGCTGCCGCTATTGTATGCAGTCGCCTTTTTAATAGTCGTCCCCACCCCCGTCATCGCCGCGCCTTGCCCCGATTGGCCAGACGAGCGGGCCCGGTCGGAGGTTGCGTCCCTGCAACGGCAAATCGACGTTTGGGACGACAGCTATCACCGCCTCGGCCGTTCGCTGGTCGTCGACGAGCTTTACGATCAGTCCCGCGCGCAACTGGGCCAATGGCGCAACTGTTTTGATCTTGCGGCACCCGCTGACCCGCTACGCTCGGCGGGTGGCAAAGTGCGGCATCCCATCCCACATACGGGCCTGGATAAACTGAAGGATGCCGACGCCGTGCGGGCCTGGCTGCAGAATCGGGAAGACATCTGGGTCCAGCCGAAAGTCGACGGTGTAGCGGTCACCCTGATCTATCGCGAAGGACACCTGCATCAGGCGATCAGTCGCGGCGATGGCGCTCAAGGACATGACTGGACGCCGACGGCGCGCAAGATCGGCGCCATTCCCCAGCACCTGCGCCGACCTTCCGATCTGCTCGTTCAGGGGGAACTGTACTGGCGACTGGACAATCATGTGCAAGCCAGGGATGGCAGTCTCAATGCCCGCTCAACCGTGGCGGGTTTGATGGCCCGCAAGGACCTGACGACTGAAGAAGCTTCGGGTATCGGCCTGTTCACCTGGGACTGGCCCGAAGGCCCCGCCACCCTGCCCGAACGGGAGGCCGCATTGAATGCCCTGGGCTTCAGCGACACCAGCGGCTACAGCCAACCCATCCAGGCAGCGGCCGACGCGGAGCGCTGGCGCGACCACTGGTATCGCACGGCGCTGCCCTTCGCCAGCGACGGGATCGTCCTGCGCCAGAGCCGCAGACCGCCTGCCGACCGCTGGCAGGCCAAGGCGCCGTTCTGGGGCGTGCCCTGGAAATACCCTTATGTCCAGGCGCTGGCCGCGGTACGCAAGGTGCATTTCAAGGTCGGGCGCACCGGACGCATCACACCGCTGCTGGAAGTCGAGCCCGTCATGCTCGACGACCGTCAGGTCCGACGGGTGAGCGTCAGCTCCCTCAAGCGCTGGGAGGAGCTGGATATCCGCCCCGGAGACCGGGTAGCCATCAGCCTGGCCGGGCTGACTATCCCGCGACTCGATGGCGTGGTGCTGCGCAGTGTCGAGCGCCCGGACATCACTGTCCCCGTGGCGGCGGATTATCACCCGCTGAGTTGCTGGCAACCGACGCCCGGCTGCGAAAGCCAGTTCCTGGCGCGCCTGAGCAGGCTCAGCGGCAAGCACGGCCTCGCCCTGCCCCATGTCGGCCGCGGAACCTGGGAAAAACTCCTGGCGGCGGGCCGACTCGACGGATTGCTGGATTGGATGACCCTCGATGCCGCCGAGCTTGCTAACATGACCGGCTTCGGCGAACGCAGCAGCGCCCGCCTGCTCGTCAGCCTGCACAGCGCCCGACAGCGGCCGTTCGGTCAATGGCTCAAGGCTCTCGGTTTACCGCCCGCCGGAGCGGCCAACCTGGATGGGCCGTGGCAGGTGCTGGCCGAACGGACGACCGAGCAATGGCAAGCCGAAGCAGGCATCGGGCCGGGACGCGCCGCGCAACTGAGCGCTTTTTTTCGCGACCCGCACGTGCTGGCGTTGAGTGAAGTATTACGCGCTGCCGGGGTCGACGGTTTCTGACATTGTCCCGCGCAGTTGAACCCAAGGGGCGAACATGCGTTCCAACAGCGCATCTGGACCGACCGCTCGCGAGTTTTTTACGGAGTTGCTATGAATTTCCTGCCCCCCTTTGCCCTGCTGGTCTTGTGCGCCACCCTGGCTGCGCCCCTGATGGCGGACGAGCAGACCCCGGAGCTTACCGGCTGCGCAGCCAAGCGCCAGGGCATCATCAACCAGATCGAACTGGCCAAGTCCCGCGGCAACGCGGACCAGCAGGCAGGCCTGGAAACCGCCCTGAATGAAGTCACCACCCATTGCACCGACGCATCCCTGCGCAAGGAACGCGAGACCAAGGTGCTCGATGCCAAGCACGAAGTCAGCCGCCGCCAGGCCGACTTGGAAAAAGCCATGAAAAAAGGCGACCCCGAGCGGATCAACAAGCGCAAGGACAAACTCGCAGCCTCGCGCAAGGAACTGCAGGAAGCGGTGGATGAGTTGGACAAATAAGCACTGAGAGATCGCAATATTCTGTAGGAGCTGCCGAAGGCTGCGATCTTTCAAGAGGCGTCAATGATCCCGAAACTCCTTATGACAGGCACTGCACGCATCCTCGACCTTCTGCACCGCCGGCCCCAGGTAACTGGCGCTGTAGGGCTGGACCTTGCTGGCCGTCACCAACTCCCCGGTGGCCGCTTCAAGACTGTGGGCCAGTTCCTGGAAACGCGCCTGTTTCTGCCAGACTTCATCCCGAGCACTGGTGTGGTCCTGCTCGCGCACGGGCGGGAAGTGTTTCCACGGCTCGCGGGACAGCTGGTCAAGCTGCACGGCGCCCGCGGCGAAACGCGCACCGTCGAACGGAACCCGGCCACGCAACATGCCGCCCAGCTCTTCGTTGGTCTTGAGCATCTGCTTGAAAATCGCCTTGCGCTGGCCCAGTGGGGAGTTGGGATCGACACCGCCGCAGGCGGATAACATCAGGCAGGCCAGCATGACCATGGAAAATCGTTTTACAAACATCTTGGCCTCGGGACAGGAAACGGCGGTTAGTATCCTCGGGTCATCGGCAAAGACCAATGGCCCTATTCACAATACGGGTTGTTCGAATGCCTGACAGCGCTCGAATGACTGCAAGGAAAAATTTCATGAACAGCCGTTTCAAGACCTGGCACAAAGGCCTGGCGTTGACCCTACCGCTGATCGCACTGCTGGCCGGTTGCAATCGCGGCGAAAAGGTCGAAGAGCCTCGGACTCATGCCCTCGCCACTTATGTCAGTGCGCCCTGGGAGGCGCTGCCGGCGGCGTCCGATGAAGACCTGCTGGCCGGTTTCGGCTCCTGGCGCAGCGCGTGCACCCGGCTCAAGACCGACGCGACCTGGGGACCCACCTGTGCCGCGGCGGCCAATGTGCCGCAGACCGCTTCCTCTGTGCGCAATTTCCTGAAACAGAACCTGGACGTCTACGGCCTGCGCTCGGGAGATAACAGCCCCAACGGCTTGATCACTGGTTATTACGAGCCGGTCTACCCGGGCAGCCTGACCCAGACCTCCAGCGCCAACATTCCGGTGTACGGCGTACCGGAAGACATGATTATCGTGGCGCTGGACAGCCTCTACCCCGAGCTCAAGGGCAAACGCCTGCGCGGTCGCCTCGAAGGCCGGGTGCTCAAGCCCTACGACGACGCGGCCACCATCGAAACCAACGGCGTGAAGGCGCCCGTGATCGCCTGGCTGACGGACCCGATGAACCTGCAGTTCCTGCAAATCCAGGGCTCGGGCCGTATTCGGCTCGATGACGGTCGCCAGTTACGCATCGGTTATGCCGACCAGAACGGCCACCCTTACCGGCCAATCGGGCGCTGGCTGGTCGAACAGGGCGAATTGAAGAAAGAAGATGTGACCATGGGCGCCATCAGTGCCTGGGCCAAGGCCCATCCGACCCGGATCCCCGAATTGCTGGGCAGCAACCCCAGCTATGTGTTTTTCAACCGCAACCCCGACAGCAACGAAGGCCCGCGGGGCTCGTTGAATGTCCCGCTGACCGCCGGCTATAGCGTGGCAGTGGATCGCAAGGTCATTCCGCTGGGCAGCTTGCTGTGGCTCTCCACGACCCGCCCCGACGGTAGCGCGTTGAACCGACCGGTTGCCGCCCAGGACACCGGCGGCGCCATTGCCGGTGAAGTGCGGGCGGACCTGTTCTGGGGCACCGGTGACACCGCGGGTCAATTGGCCGGGGACATGAAGCAACAGGGTCAGATCTGGATGTTATGGCCCAAGGGCATGGCGTTGCCGCAAGTGCCGCAGGTGGCGAATGCCGTCACCGCTAATCCCTGAGCAGGGAGCTGTCTGTGCCGACGCCTTCGCGAGCAGGCTCGCTCCCACAGTTGATCTTCAGTGGACAACGATTTTGTGAGCACCCGAAATCAATGTGGGAGCGAGCCTGCTCGCGAAGGGGGCCTCCACGGCCCCCGGGACTCAACAGCCAGGCTCAGACAGAAACACAGAAGAAGCTGACGATCAACCCCACTCCCACGAACCACACCAGCGAACGCAGGACCGCCCAGTCCGCCAGGTAGCAGATGATGTACAGCAGGCGGCTGGTGATGAACAACACCGCCAGCACATTGATGGTCACCAGCTCCGCATTGCCGGCCAGGTGCGCGACGATCACCGCGGCAGCGAACGCGGGGGCAATTTCAAAGCTGTTGAGCTGCGCGGCATACGCACGCCGGGGGAAGCCCTCGAGTGTCTCCAGGAAATCCCGCGGATCGTGGTTGTCTCGCAACCGGTATCGTCCACTGATCTTGGCGATGGCGATACACAGGTAAGGCAGGATGATGGCGATCAAAATACACCACAGGGCAACCGTCATGAGGCAGTTCCTTCTTTTGAGTTTTATGGGGAATCGAAAATCGGGGAGTTGCTCAGAATTTCATCACCAGCATGCCAATCAGCACCAGCCCGCAGGCTAAGAGCCGCGGCCGGCCGAAAGGTTCTTTCAGGTAGCGCATGCCGAACAGCACCACCAGGATCACACTGATCTCCCGCAGTGCCGCCGCTTCGGCGATCGACCCCAATTGCATGGCCCAGAGCACCAGAGCGTAGCTGAACAAGACGCAGAGTCCGACCGCCAACCCGAGCCGCCACTGTTCGCGCCAGAACCGCACGAAGGCCGGTCGTTTGCTCACCACGGCCAATAGCGGGAATGGCCAGGCGCAGAACAGGGTGATCCAGACCAGGTAGTCCAGCGGATGGGACCAGCGCCGCAGGGCCTGGCCATCGATGTAGGTGTAGCAGCCGATGCACAGGCCGATCAGCACGACCACCGGCAGCATCGACCAGGGCAGTCGCTCGCCGCCCCCACCCTGCCACAACAGACAGAGCATGCCGAACGGGATCAGCAAAATGCCGAGAGTCTGTTGGGTCGTCAGCACTTCGCCGGCAAAGACCAGCGTCAGGGCCAATACCACCAGCGGCGACAAGCCACGCATCAACGGATAGACCAGTCCCAGGTCCCCGACCCGATACGCCTGGATCAGCAGATAGCGATACAACAGTTCAAAGGCCGCCGATGCCAGGATCCACGGCCATATTTCCATCGGCGGCAGCGCCACGAAGCCCAGGGCCGACACGGCGAACAGCAACGCGACGCTGTCCATGCACGCCACCACCAGAAGACGTTCGCCACTGAATTTGATCAACGTATTCCAGGCGGCATGCAGCAACGCAGCCACCAACACCAGAGCCGTTGCAAGCACGGCACGCTCCTTATCCCCGCGAGGCAGCGGGGCGATGAATTGATTCGCGATCCGTCCGCAGCTGTTTATACTGCAAACGACCACGCCGCATTCAGTTGCGCATAGCCAATTCCAATAATTCTGTCGTTGCCCCTTTTATGTAGGCGGGGCCACGGCATGCGTATGCCTGATCAGAGCGTCACACTACAGATAGAGACCTCGCGCATGCCACTCGCCTTGCTTGCCTTGGCCGTTGCCGCTTTCGGCATCGGCACCACTGAATTCGTCATCATGGGCTTGCTGCCCGATGTTGCCCGCGACCTGGCGGTGAGCATCCCCCAGGCCGGCCTGCTGATTACCGGCTATGCCTTGGGCGTAGTGTTCGGCGCGCCAATCCTGGCGGTCGGCACCGCCAACATGCCGCGCAAGGCGACATTGCTGGGCATGACGTTGATGTTCATTCTGGGCAACATACTCTGCGCCCTGGCACCGAACTACGCCACGCTGATGGCCGCCCGCGTCATCACCGCACTATGCCATGGTGCATTTTTCGGCATCGGCTCCGTGGTGGCGGCCGGGCTGGTAGCACCGAACAAACGCGCCCAGGCCATTGCAATGATGTTTACCGGCCTGACGCTGGCCAACGTCCTCGGCGTTCCGCTGGGCACTGCGCTGGGTCAATACGCCGGCTGGCGCTCGACCTTCTGGGCTGTGTCGGTGATCGGCGTCGTCGCCGCCATCGCCCAATGGGCGTGGCTGCCCAGGGAAATTCCCATGGAGAAGGCCAACCTGGCCAGCGAATTCAAGGTGCTGGGCAAGACCAGCGTGCTGCTGGCCCTGGGCATGAGTGTGCTGGCGTCCACCAGCCTGTTCAGCGTGTTCACGTACATCGCACCGATTCTCCAGGACATCACGGGGGTCAGCCCCCACGGCATCACCCTCATGTTGCTGCTGTTCGGGGTCGGCCTGACGGCAGGCAGCTTCCTCGGCGGACGCCTGGCGGACCGACGCCTGCTACCGTCACTGGTCGGCATGGCCCTGGCCGTGGTGCTGGTGCTGGCCGCGTTCAGCCAAACCAGCCGCTCGGTGATTCCGGCAGCCATCACGTTGGTGCTGTGGGGGATCTTCGCCTTCGCCCTGTGCCCGATCCTGCAGCTGCTGATCATCGATCAGGCCCATGAAGCGCCGAATCTGGGCTCAACGTTGAATCAGAGCGCCTTCAACCTGGGCAACGCAGCCGGCGCCTGGATCGGCGGGCTGGTGGTCGGCAGCGGAATCGACCTGGCCGAGCTGCCCTGGACCGGAGCCGTGGTCGGCGGGTTGACCGTACTGACGGCTCTGTACTTCATTCATCACCAACGTCGCCTGGGCGCTCCGTTGGGTGTGGCCGACTAGGCGTGCCGCTCTCGCTGCGCACTTGCGCGTGACTGAGCAACGCAAAGATGAAGCTGCCACCGATGATGTTGCCCGCCAGGGTCGGCGCGGCGAACACCAGCCAGAAGTCTTCCCACGACAACTGCCCGGCGAATACCAAGTACGACACTTCGGCGGAACCGACGACAATATGGGTGAAGTCCCCGAGCGCCATCAAGTAAGTGATGAGGATGATGATCCACATCTTGGCGCTTTCCATGGAGGGGATCATCCAGACCATGGTGGCGATCATCCAGCCGGAAATGATGCCCTTGGCGAACATCTGGCCGGTGTCGTTCTCCATGACCTTGCGCCCGATCTCGAGGAAAGCCAGGTCGGTGCGCTGGTCGAAAATTGGCAGATGCAGCATCACATAGGCCACCAGCAAGGTGCCACACAGGTTGCCCACCAACACGACGCCCCACAGCCGCAACAGCCGACCGAAATTGCTCAAGGTGGGTTTGCTCATGATCGGCAGCACAGCGGTCAGGGTATTTTCGGTGAACAACTGCTGGCGGGCCAGGATCACTGCGAGAAAACCGGCGCAGTAACCAAAACTGGCGATCACCTTGAAGGCCTCGCCCTCCGGTAATCGGGAATTGAGCAAGCCCATCGCCATCAGCGACAGCCCCATGGTCAAGCCGGCCGCCAGGGCCGACCACCAGAGCGCGGCGATACTGCGTTCCAGCTCCTGATTGCCCTGGGTGCGAATGATTTCATGCAACACTGCCGCCCGTGGCGGCTGGTTGCGGTCGACTTCGTTCTTTTCCTGGGCGGAAAGGTCGGGGGTCTTGCCGTCGTCGTGGGTGTCCATACAGCTCCTGAACCGGTGGCGTGATGAATCTACGACACGTGGCGTTCGGCGCTGTTCAGTGCTGACTCAAGCTTGATTGGGACTTGGGATTTTCAGTGTTTGAAAAATCTCTATCGCGAGCAGGCTCGCTCCCACAGGGGAATGGGGGCTTATGTGGGAGCGAGCCTGCTCGCGATGGGTACACCGCCCATCTCATTCGCTGGCGATATCATCCTTGAACTGATCCTTCACGTACTTGATCTCGGTCCGCCCATGGGGCGCCGGCAGGCCGTCCTCGCCAAGGTTGACGAAGACCATTTTTTCCACGGTCAGAATGCTCTTGCGGGTGATCTTGTTGCGCACTTCACAGGTCAGTGTGATGGAGGTGCGGCCAAATTCGGTGGCGGTGATCCCCAGTTCGATGATGTCGCCCTGGCGCGAGGCGCTGACGAAGTTGATTTCCGAGATGTATTTGGTCACCACACGCTGGTTGCCCAACTGGACGATGGCGTAGATCGCCGCTTCTTCGTCGATCCAGCGCAGCAGGCTGCCACCGAACAGCGTGCCGTTGGGGTTGAGGTCTTCGGGCTTGACCCATTTGCGGGTGTGGAAATTCATGATCACTCCTGAGCGTCTGGCCAATGAATGCCTGCATCATGGCAGACCGGGCAGGCAGGCTCTACGCCGCTGGTTCAATAACAGTCATCGGCAATTTTGATTTGCCGACAGAAACCCTTTGGAAGATCCGATTAGCCCGCTATAATCGCCCTCGCTTTACCCGGTCCACGCTTTGGACCGTTCCCGCCACCTGTCCGAGGGGCGCTGCAGCAGGCAAGACCTGTCAGGCTCGGATGGGGCGTTGTTCGTTCGGGGCTCCCGCACGGACACTAAACGCACAACGGCGCCCATTCGCATACATTACGAATGGAGGCTCTTCATGAGCGCTGTTATCACGCCTGCAGATTTTACCGATTACAAAGTCGCCGATATGTCCCTGGCCGCCTGGGGCCGCCGCGAAATCATCATCGCCGAATCCGAAATGCCAGCCCTGATGGGTCTGCGTCGCAAATACTCCGGCGAACAACCGCTCAAGGGCGCGAAGATCCTCGGCTGCATCCACATGACCATCCAGACCGCCGTGCTGATCGAAACCCTGGTCGCCCTGGGTGCCGAAGTGCGCTGGTCGTCCTGCAACATTTTCTCGACCCAGGACCAGGCCGCTGCCGCCATTGCCGCCGCCGGTATCCCGGTGTTCGCCTGGAAAGGCGAGACCGAGCAGGAATACGAGTGGTGCCTGGAGCAGACCATCCTCAAGGATGGCCAGCCGTGGGACACCAACATGATCCTCGACGACGGCGGCGACCTGACCGAATTGCTGCACAAGAAATACCCGGCCGTCCTGGACAAGGTCCACGGCGTGACCGAAGAAACCACCACCGGCGTACACCGTCTGCTGGACATGCTGGCCAAGGGCGAACTGAAGATCCCGGCCATCAACGTCAACGACTCGGTGACCAAAAGCAAGAACGACAACAAGTACGGCTGCCGTCACAGCCTCAACGACGCCATCAAGCGCGGCACCGACCACCTGTTGTCGGGCAAACAGGCGCTGGTGATCGGCTACGGTGACGTGGGCAAGGGTTCGGCCCAGTCCCTGCGTCAGGAAGGCATGATCGTCAAAGTGTCCGAAGTCGACCCGATCTGTGCCATGCAAGCCTGCATGGACGGTTTCGAACTGGTTTCGCCGTTCATCGACGGGATCAACGACGGCACCGAAGCCAGCATCGACAAGGCCTTGCTGGGCAAGATCGACCTGATCGTGACCACCACCGGTAACGTCAATGTCTGCGACGCGAACATGCTCAAGGCCCTGAAGAAGCGCGCCGTGGTGTGCAACATCGGTCACTTCGACAATGAAATCGACACCGCTTTCATGCGCAAGAACTGGGCCTGGGAAGAAGTGAAGCCGCAAGTTCACAAGGTTCACCGCACCGGCACCGGCAGCTTCGACCCACAGAACGACGACTATCTGATCCTGTTGGCCGAAGGCCGCCTGGTGAACCTGGGCAATGCCACCGGCCACCCAAGCCGGATCATGGACGGTTCGTTCGCCAACCAGGTCCTGGCCCAGATCTTCCTGTTCGGCCAGAAGTACGCCGACCTGTCGCCGGCCCAGAAAGCCGAGCGCCTGACCGTGGAAGTACTGCCGAAGAAACTCGACGAAGAAGTGGCCCTGGAAATGGTCCGCGGTTTCGGCGGCGTGGTCACCAAGTTGACCAAGCAACAGGCTGACTACATCGGCGTGACCGTCGAAGGCCCGTTCAAGCCGCACGCTTACCGGTACTGACAGCAGCTGCAAGCTTTGAGCTTCAAGCTGCAAGTAAAAGCAGTTTATTTACTTGCGGGTTGAAGCTTGGAGCTTACTTCTTCATCGCTATTATGCAGCCGTGAGTTGCAAGCAAAGCACAAGACCAGGCGCACCGCCCTCTTGCAGCTTGAGGCTTGCAGCTTGTAGCTGGAGGCCCTCCATGTCCCAAGACCGTCGCTACAGCTTCGAGTTCTTCCCGACGAAGACCGATGCTGGACATGAAAAACTGATCGCCACTGCCCGTCAGCTGGCGAGCTACAACCCCGACTTCTTCTCCTGCACCTATGGCGCCGGCGGCTCGACCCGTGACCGCACGATGAACACCGTGTTGCAGCTGGAAAGCGAAGTCAAAATCCCGGCCGCCCCGCACCTGTCCTGCGTAGGCGACAGCAAGGACGACTTGCGCACCCTGCTGACCCGGTACAAGGCCGCAGGCATCCAGCGTATCGTAGCCCTGCGCGGCGACCTGCCCTCGGGCATGGGCATGGCCAGTGGCGAGCTGCGCCACGCCAACGACCTGGTGAGTTTCATTCGTGAAGAAACCGGCGAGCACTTTCACATCGAAGTTGCCGCTTATCCGGAAATGCACCCTCAGGCACGTAATTTCGAAGACGATCTCCGCAACTTCGTCAACAAGGCCAACGCCGGCGCCAACAGTGCAATCACCCAGTACTTCTTCAACGCCGACAGTTATTTCTACTTCGTCGAGCGCGTTCGCAAGATGGGCGTGGACATTCCCGTCGTGCCGGGAATCATGCCGATCACCAACTACAGCAAGCTGGCGCGCTTCTCCGACGCCTGCGGCGCGGAAATACCCCGGTGGATCCGCAAACAGCTGGAAGCCTACGGCGACGATACATCCAGCATCCAACGCTTCGGCGAGGATGTGATCACACAAATGTGTGAGCGCTTGCTGCAAGGCGGCGCACCAGGGCTGCATTTCTATACCCTGAACCAGGCAGAGCCCAGCCTGGCGGTATGGAATAATCTTCAACTGCCGCGCTAGTGATACAAAAAGGGCCTTGGCGAACCAAGGCCTTTTTACTATCCGATGATCGCCGGTGCCAATCGAGCAGCCTGTCGGTCTTCCATGCAGACAGAGGGCAATGAAGCCGCGAGCCAGAGCGCTCTGGCTATTTGGTCCGTACTCATCGTAACCTCAGGCCATGCCCGTCATCGCCCAATTACTGACCGCCCTTCTTCTCTTGTGCCTGAGCCTCGCCGCGCGGGCCGAAAAATTGCGCATCGTCACCGAACCCTGGGCGCCCTACGTCTTTGAGGAAAACGGCAAGATCATGGGGCTGGACTACGAAACCACGGCCATCGTGTTCAAGCGCCTGGGCATTGATGTCGAATGGCAGCTACTGCCATGGAAGCGTTGCCTGGCGATGCTGGAACAGGGGCTGGCGGATGGAGCGCTGGACATTTTTCACAGCGACGAACGCGACGCCATGCTGCTCTACCCCAGCGAGCCGCTGTCGGAGGTGGAGTTCGTGATGTTCCATGCCAACGCCAGACCCCATCCCTTTCGCACACTCGCGGACCTGAACGGCCTGACCGTCGGCACATCGCCCGGTTATCTCTACAGCCAGGCATTCCGGGAGTCGACCCTGCTCAAGCGTGAAACGGCGCCCACCCACGAAGCCAACTTCGGCAAGTTGCAGTTGGGCCGGATCGACCTGCTCATCACCGATCGCCGGGTTGGCCGGCATCTGCTCAAGCAGATGCAACTGGGCGACCAGATCAGCGAAAACCCCACTGTCGTAAGCCGTCAAAGCCAATACCTGGCCGTACGGCGCAAGGCCGGGATGGATTTGCTGGTGCAACGCTTCAGTGCCGAACTCAAGCGTTTCAAGCGTGAACCGGCCTATGCCGAACTGAGCGCGCGCTATGACACCGCGCCCCGGCACACGAATGAAATAAACCGTTGAGCAGCAGGAAAGCGGCGCACGGCGTTTGCTCTGTTATACTCGCGCCTTCCCGCCAGGCTCACGCCCGGACGCCCGGTCTTGCAAAAGGCATCCCGACACCGCTACAGCGCAGCTTCCAGCCAGCGCGAGCTTGTCCGGAGCTGTCTTCCAGACCCGGCAGGACCGGACGGGATGACGTCTTCTTTTGAACGTCATTCGCGCCAGGCAAGACTATCCCATTGGGCCAGGCCCTCACTAAAACAGGATTACTCATGTCCTTTGCTTCCCTCGGTCTCTCCGAGGCTTTAGTCGGCGCCATCGAAGCCGCCGGCTACACCGAGCCTACCCCGGTGCAACAGCGGGCCATTCCCGCCGTGTTGCAAGGTCGCGACCTGATGGTCGCCGCGCAGACAGGTACTGGTAAAACCGGCGGTTTCGCCCTCCCGATCCTGGAGCGGCTGTTCCCCAACGGTCACCCGGACAAATCCCAGCGTCACGGCCCGCGTCAACCGCGCGTGCTGGTCCTGACCCCGACCCGGGAACTGGCTGCCCAGGTTCACGAGAGCTTCAAGATCTACGCCCGTGACCTGAAATTCGTCAGCGCCTGCATTTTCGGCGGCGTCGGCATGAATCCCCAGGTCCAGGCCATGGCGCGCGGCGTCGACGTGCTGGTGGCCTGCCCCGGCCGCCTGCTGGATCTGGCCGGCCAGGGCAGCGTCGATCTGTCCCACGTTGAAATCCTCGTGCTGGACGAAGCCGACCGCATGCTCGACATGGGCTTTGTCCATGACGTGAAGAAAGTCCTCGCCCGTCTGCCCGCCAAGCGTCAGAACCTGCTGTTTTCGGCAACGTTCTCCAAAGACATCACCGACCTGGCCGGCAAGCTGCTGCACAACCCGGAACGCATCGAAGTCACGCCGCCGAACACCACGGTCGAACGCATCGAACAGCGCGTATTCCGCCTGCCAGCCAGCCATAAACGCAGCCTGCTGGCGCACCTGATCACCACCGGTGCCTGGGAACAGGTCCTGGTGTTCACCCGGACCAAGCACGGCGCCAACCGCCTGGCCGAGTACCTGGACAAGCATGGCCTGCCGGCCGTGGCGATCCACGGCAACAAAAGCCAGAACGCTCGCACCAAGGCCCTGGCCGACTTCAAGGCCGGCGAAGTCCGGATCCTGGTCGCCACCGACATCGCCGCACGCGGCCTGGACATCGACCAGTTGCCCCACGTGGTCAACTTCGAGCTGCCGAACGTCGATGAAGACTACGTGCACCGTATCGGTCGTACCGGCCGGGCCGGTCGTTCGGGCGAAGCGATCTCGCTGGTCGCACCGGATGAAGAAAAGCTGCTCAAGAGCATCGAGCGCATGACCCGGCAGAAGATTCCCGATGGCGACCTGATGGGCTTCGATGCCAGCACCATCGAGGCCGAGAAGCCTGAAGTGCGTGAGCGTCCGGACGTGCGCAACCCGCGCAATCCACGCGGTCCACGGGGCGACGGTCCGAATGGCGGCGGTGGCGGTCGCAAGGACAAGGGCAAGGACAAAGGCAAGGAAAAGCCGGCCGGCAGCAGTCGTGGCGAACGCCCGGCGCGCGAGCAGAAGCCTCGCGAAGGCACGCCAGCCCGTGAGCAACAGCGCCCAGCCCCGCGTGCCGCCGCTGATCGTGCCCCGGACGAGTTCCTGGATGACGATATCGACAACTTCGGTAACCGCGTCGACTACGTGCCGCAGCAGAAACCGGCCCAGGGTCGTGGTCGCCGTCCGGGTGCTCCGGCACAGGGTGCTGGCGCAGGCGCGCCACGCAGCGGCCAGCCACAAGGTCGCCAGAACGGTCCGCGCAACAGCAATGGCTCGTCCACCGGGACCCCGCCAGCCAAGCGCAACGGCCCACGCAACGGCGGCCCTCGTGATAGCCAGGCCCGCCGCGAAGACTCCCGCCCGCGCCGCCCAGCCCGCGATGACCAGGCGAGCCAGGAACCTGCCGTGCAGAACCCTCGCGGCAACCAGCCGAAAATCATGCACAAGGAATCGAAGCTCGATCGCTTCCCGACGCCTGAGCAACTGGACCAACTGCCAAGCCGCCCACGGGGTGAAAAACCTGCATTGCTGACTCGCAATCGCTGAGTTTTCCAAACCTGAAAAATGCCCCTGATCTCACGATCAGGGGCATTTTTTTTGGTCGCCACAAAATCCCTTGTGGGAGCGAGCCTGCTCGCGATAGCGGTGAGCCGGTCAACTCATCATCACAGTTGGATTGCTATCGCGAGCAGGCTCGCTCCCACAGGAAAGCTCCCGTGGAGGGAATCCGGGGCAATAAAAAACGCCCCCGATCGCAGGATCGGGGGCGTTTTTTTGTCAGGCGCGAATGTTACTTCGCCTTGACGCCTTCAAACGAAACGTACAGCTCGACCACGTCGGACGATGGGCCCAGGTCTTTCTGCTTGCCGAAGTCGGAGCGCTTGATGCTGGTGGTGCCTTCGAAACCGGCACGGTAGCCGCCCCATGGATCCTTGCCTTCGCCCAGGAAGGTAGCCTTGACCACCACTGGCTTGGTCACGCCCAGCAGGGTCAGGTCACCGGTAACGTCGGCAGTTTCCTTGCCATCGGCGTTCTTGCCGGTGGATTTGACGCCGGTGGACACGAAAGTGGCCTTGGCAAACTTGCCCGCGTTCAGGAAGTCAGGGCTGGCGATGTGCTTGTCACGTTCGGCGTGGTTGGTGAACACACTGGCGGTGTTGACGTTGAACTCAACCTTGCTGTCTTCAGGCTTGGCAGCGTCGAAGCTGAACTTGCCGTCGATGTCCTTGAAAGTACCGGTGATATAGCTATAGCCCAGGTGGCTGATCTTGAAGTCGACGAAGGCGTGCTGGCCTTCCTTGTCGACCACGTAGTCGGCAGCCATGGCCTGGCCGGCCGACAACAGTGCAGAACCGATTGCCAGGGCGGCGAGCGTCTTTTTCAACATGCTTTCTATTCCTTTGGAGTCGAGGTTGAACATCAGGCTTGGCGCCCCAGCATTCGCTTGAGGGTCGCGTCACGGTCGATAAAATGGTGTTTCAGTGCTGCCAGTGCATGAAGGCCGGAGAAAATGACCAACGCCCATGCCAGGTACAGGTGGATCTGGCCGGCGACGTCTGCCTGATCGGGCAGTCCGGACACCAGCGCGGGTACTTCAAACAAACCGAACACCGGGATCCCGACACCGTCTGCGGTGGAAATCAGGTAACCGGCAGCCATCACGGCAAACAACCCGAGATACAGGGCACCATGGCCGAGCTTTGCACCGACACGGGTCATGCGCCCATAGGTGTCCAGGGTCGGTGGCGGTGGGCTGACAAAGCGCCAGATCACCCGCAGCAGCATCACCGCCAGCAACACCAGGCCAATACTCTTGTGCAGGTCCGGCGCATCTTTGCGCCAGGTGCTGTAGTAATCCAGTCCGACCATCCACAGCCCCAGCGCGAACAACCCGTATACCACCAGCGCGACGCCCCAGTGCATGACGATGCTGACCCAGCCATAGCGAGAAGAAGAGTTGCGTAGCTGCATTGCTCATATCCTGTAAAAACTGCGACCAAGACTAGCGAGTTATCTATCGATTTAAAGCGGAAATTTTCGCTTTGAAATATCGAGAAATACGATCATCAGTCTGGGTGGGGTGGGTTAAGGAAAGATTAAAGCGAATGGACAATGTCATGGTGGGTAAGACAGGTCTTTCGGCAGCCATCGCGAGCGGGCCCTGCTCTCTGGGCCGTGTCGCCCGGGCTCCCGATCCCCTCAGAACATCAATTGACCGAGCATTCAGGCTTATAGGGGTCTATCTCGCATCTGTAGGCTAATTGAGGGTCTCGCTTTGGAATCATTTTTGCCTTTGCGATGAATTCATCAGATACGCAACCAGCAAGCGCCACCAGGATTATTACAATTGTTGTTACTTTCATGTTCAGTGCTCCGGTTTTCTACGCAGCCTAAAACCTGCGATCCGGACCACCCCATCATTCCCTTCCGATTCCCCTGTGGGAAGTATCTGATATACCCAATGCCTGAACATCGAGCTTGATAGCAGGCAAAAAAAAGCGCGGCCCTTGGGCCGCGCTTTTTTTACGCCTGGACGTTACTGAGCCGGGGTCTCAGTTGCCGCCGGTTTGGCCGCTGGCTTCTTCGCCGGTTCAGCCTTTTTCACAGGCGCCTTGGCCGGGGCTTTTTTGGCCGCGGGTTTGGCTGCCGGCTTCTTCGGCGCGGCTTTGGTCGTTGCCTTTTTGGTCGGCTCGGCTTTTACCGGCGCGGCAGGCTTCGGCGCTTCCACCGGTGCTGGGGCCGGGGTTGGCGCTGGAGCAGGGGCTGGTGCTGGCGGAGCGACCGGCTCGGGTGCCTTGACCGGCTCTGGCTTCTTCTCGTCATCCGAACCACCGAACAGGTTGGTGAAGAAGTTGCCTTTCTTCGCCGCCACTGCACCCGCAGCCGCCGCTGTCGCGGCCGGAGCGACCTTGGCCGGCTCGAACGACTTGCCCGCCGCCAGGTCTTGCACTTGGCTGGCCGCGCGCTGGCCGCTGCGCAACGCGCCTTCCAGGGTGCCTGGGTACAAGGCATCGGTGTGTTCACCGGCAAAGGCTACGCGCTGCAGCGGTTTTTCCCACAGGCGCCAGTACTTGCTGATCTGGCCCGGACCAAAGGCCAGGTACGAACCGGCCGTGGATGGGTCGGTGCTGTAGCGGCGGATTTCGTAACCGGTGAAGGCCCCACGGGCTTGTGGATAAAATTCGTGCAGGCGGATCAATACCTGATCGACCATCTGCTTGTCGCCAAAAGCCTGCATCACCCGGGAATTGTCGCCCGAGAGGTTGATGATCACATTGGCGCCGCCCTTCATGGCCGGCTCGATCCACATCATGCCCAGGCCGGCGTTGCTGAAGATTTCACCCGACATGCGCGCCTTGCTGTCCCAGACCGGGGTCTTGAACTTGAGCATGATCTGGTCGCGCCAACCATAGTTGGTGCCTTTGATCGCGCCAAGGTGCTGGGCGTCCAGGGCCGGGGTCAGCTGGATCTTGTTCAGGGCGCGCAGCGGTACGGCCAGCACCACGTAATCGGCCTGGTAGCCGACGCTGCCGACCTTGACGGTCACGCCGTCCTTGTCCTGGGAAATGGCTGACACCGGAGAGTCGGTCTTGATGGTTTTCAGCTGCTTGAGGAAGGCCTGGGCCAGCATCTGGCTGCCGCCGAGCAAACGCGAAGCCCGCAGGTCGCGATCGGATACGCCGCGATTGACGCGGTTCTGCTGTGCGAAATACAGCAGCGACAGGCGCGAAGGCTCGTCGTAACGGGTACGGATCTCCTGATTCACCAGTTGCCGTGCGGTGGCCGGCAGTTGCAAGCGATCGAGCCAGGCGGAGACGGTCATCTGATCCAGGGCATGCAACGTGCTGGTGGCCGCCGGATTCAGCGGATCTTCAATGGAGCGCGCCAGCTCGTCCAGGGTGGTTTCGTAGCGTTTGATGGCTTCAGCGGTGGCTGGCTGCTTCGCGGCCAGGTCAGCGGCGGTGAAGTAAGTGCCGTCGATCAGATAGCTCGGGGTGCGCACGAACTCGGGGGCCGGGGTGGTGCCCAGCTTGAACGTCGAAACGTATTTGTTCAGCACCGGCTGCGTCTTTTCGTTGCCGATCCACTCACTGGTGGCCATGCCCGAACGACCACCCACGCTGGGCTTGGCTTCCAGCAGGGTCACCGCCCAACCTTTGTTCTGCAACTCATAGGCCGCCGTGAGCCCCGCCAGACCGCCACCGACGACGATGGCCGTCGGTTGCTTGTCCTTCGCCAGCGCCGTAACGCTGAACAGCCCTATCACTACCAACGCACAAGCGCGCAGCCAACCAGCAGACATTCAGCGAACTCCGGAATAAAACAGGAAAATTTCAGGTTTCGAGCCAGTTGGCTCAAGGAACGGCGAAGAATACGTCAGCCATCAAAACGCCGCCAGCGACGTCTATCGCCTCGCTCAAAGTAGCAGGATCGACACAATGGGTTGTCCCCGGGGCCGCCATTGCATAGGCTTGCCCGATTGTTTTGCCCGCGCCCGCCGCGAGCTGCCTCGAGGAGACTGTAAATGGGCCTGAATAACCAGTGGATGCAACGCGACCTCGCGGTGCTGTGGCATCCCTGCACCCAGATGAAAGATCACGAACAACTGCCGCTGATCCCTATCAAGCGCGGTGAAGGCGTGTGGCTGGAAGACTTCGAAGGCAAGCGCTACCTCGACGCCGTCAGCTCCTGGTGGGTCAACGTGTTCGGCCATGCCAACCCGCGCATCAACCAGCGGATCAAGGACCAGGTCGACCAGTTGGAGCATGTGATCCTCGCCGGCTTCAGCCATCAGCCGGTGATCGAGCTGTCCGAGCGTCTGGTGAAGCTGACGCCAGAAGGCCTGACACGGTGCTTCTATGCCGATAACGGCTCGTCCTGCATCGAAGTGGCGATGAAGATGAGTTTCCATTACTGGGTCAATCGCGGCCGTCCCGACAAGAAGCGCTTCGTCACCCTGAGCAACAGCTACCACGGCGAAACGATTGCGGCGATGTCGGTGGGCGACGTGCCGCTGTTCACCGAGACCTACAAGGCGTTGCTGCTGGACACCCTCAAGGTGCCAAGCCCCGACTGCTACCACCGCCCCGAGGGCGTGAGCTGGGAAGAGCATTCACGCACGATGTTCGCCGCCATGGAACAAACTCTCGCCGAACACCACGACACCGTGGCGGCGGTGATCGTCGAGCCGCTGATCCAGGGCGCCGGCGGCATGCGCATGTATCACCCGGTGTACCTGAAACTGCTGCGCGAAGCCTGCGACCGCTATGGCGTACACCTGATCCATGACGAAATCGCCGTGGGCTTCGGCCGTACGGGAACGATGTTCGCCTGCGAGCAGGCCGGCATCACACCAGACTTCCTCTGCCTGTCCAAGGCCCTGACCGGCGGTTACCTGCCGCTGGCGGCGTGCCTGACCACCGACGACGTCTACAGCGCGTTCTACGACGATTACCCTACCCTGCGCGCCTTCCTGCACTCCCACAGCTACACCGGTAACCCGCTGGCCTGCGCGGCCGCCTTGGCGACGCTGGATATCTTCGAAGAAGACCACGTCATCGACAACAACAAGGCCCTGGCCCAACGCATGGCGAGCGCCACCGCGCACCTGGCCGATCACCCGAACGTGGCGGAAGTGCGCCAGACCGGCATGGTGCTGGCCATCGAGATGGTCAAGGACAAGGCGAGCAAGACCGCCTACCCCTGGCAGGAGCGGCGCGGCCTGAGCGTGTTCCAGCATGCCCTGGAGCGCGGTGCGTTGCTGCGGCCGCTGGGCAGCGTGGTGTATTTCCTGCCACCGTACGTCATCACCCCGGAGCAGATCGACTTCCTGGCGCAAGTGGCCAGCGAGGGCATCGACATTGCCACTCGGGATACGGTCAGTGTGGCGGTGCCGAAGGACTTTCATCCGGGTTATCGCGATCCGGGCTGAGCCTGGGCCACCGCCATCGCGGGCAAGCCTTGCTCCCACAGAGAAATGCGAACCCACTGTGGGAGCAAGGCTTGCCCGCGATGAGGCCGGGCGCTTAAACCACGATCATTTTTTTCTTGCAGAGACTCCACATGAGACTGTCCCGCTTCTTCATCGACACCCCCCTGAGCCTTGGCGATCACGAGTTGCCCGAAGCCCAGGCCCATTACATCGGCCGTGTGCTGCGCATGGCCGAGGGTGATGCGGTGCAGGTGTTCGACGGTTCGGGCCAGGAGTTTCGCGGTAGCCTGGCTGAAGTCGGCAAGAAGCGCGTGCGGGTGCAACTGGACGAGCAATTCGCCGGGCAACCTGAATCGCCGTTGCGTATCCACCTCGGCCAGGGCCTGTCCCGGGGCGAGCGCATGGACTGGGCGATTCAGAAAGCCACCGAGCTGGGGGTCAGTGAGATCACGCCGATTTTCAGCGAACGCTGCGAAGTGCGCCTCAAGGACGAGCGCGCCGACAAACGCCTGCTGCACTGGCGCCAAGTGGCGATCAGTGCCTGTGAGCAATGCGGACGCTCGACCGTACCGGTGATCCATCCGCCGTTGCTGCTGGCCGACTGGCTGAAGCAGGCCGACGCCGAGCTGAAGCTGGTGCTGCACCCGGTGGCCGAGCCACTGGTCAGCCATGCCAGACCGTCGACGCTGGCATTCCTGATCGGCCCCGAGGGCGGTTTGTCCGAGGCCGAAGTCGAACAGGCCCAGGACGCCGGTTACCACGCAGCCCGCCTCGGTCCCCGTGTGCTGCGTACCGAAACCGCGCCGGTGGTGGCGCTGGCGGTAGCGCAGCAGTTGTGGGGGGATTTCTAGACCCGCTGAAGTTTCACTTGTGGGAGCGAGCCTGCTCGCGATAGCGGTGTATCAGTCAATCACCTCCTGACTGACACGCCGACTTCGCGAGCAGGCTCGCTCCCACAATGGTTATTGGCGGTGCCGGTTATTGCACCGGATCACTCACCGGCCTGGCAATGATCTCCTTCAGCTCGCTGGTCATCGGGAACTCCAGGTTCAATCCCTTGGGTGGAATCGGTTTCTGGAACCAACGGTCATAGATGGCGTTGATCTCGCCTGACTTGTACAGGTCCCCCAGGGCCGCATTGACCAGCGCCAGGAATTGCGGATCGTCCTTGCGCACCATGCAGCTGTAGATTTCCCGCGACTGCTCTTCGCCCACTACGACCCAGTTGTGCGGGTCCCGGGCCTTGGCTCGTTCGCCGTAGAGCAGCGCATCATCCATGTAGAACGCCGCCGCCCGACCGGTTTCGAGCATCTGGAACGCCTCGCCGTGGTCCTTCGCACTGATGACGAACAGGTCGGCCTTGTTGTCCTGGTTGTAGCTTTTCAGGAAACGTTCGTTGGTGGTGCCGGCAGTGGTCACCACGTTCTTGCCGCGCAGGTCGGCAAAGCTGTGGATGCCGCTGTCCCTGGCCGTCAGCAACTGGCCCTTCACGTAGATGAAACCGTAGGAAAACGCCACTTGCTTCTGCCGCTCGGCCGTCACCCCGGTGGAGCCACATTCCAGGTCGACGGTGCCGTTCTGCACCAACGGGATGCGGGTCTGGGAGGTGACCAGGTTGTACTTCACCTCCAGTTGAGGCAGTGCCAGTTGGGTCTTGACCCGCTCGACGATCTTGTTTGCCAGGTCCACCGAGTAACCCATCGGTTTGCCGCTGCTGTCACCTACATAGGAAAACGGTACCGAGGCGTCGCGATACCCCAGGGTGATGACATGGGTGCTGGCGACTTTCTCCAGCGTACCGCTCGGAGGCGCTTGTGTAGCGTGGACAGGGGCGCTCAACAACAGGCTCAGGGTGCAGCCGATCAACGTGATTCTTTGCATTGTTATTCTCCGTTGCGGGTGGGTCAGGCGGCGCGGGGCGTGAGGCCCTGCAAATCAATGGACGGGGTGCGCTGGCGGATCAGTTCGCTGAGCAGGCGAGCGCTGCCGCACGCCAGGGTGAAACCCAGTGCCCCATGGCCGAGATTGAGCCACAGGTTGCGATAGCCGGTGGCGCCGATCAGCGGCACGCCGCTGGGCGTAGCCGGGCGCATGCCGGCCCATTCGACGGCGCGTTCGTAATCCCCGGCCAAGGGAAAGGTTTCCTGGGCCTGGCGCTTGATCAGGGCCAGGCGCCGCGGATCCGGCGTCGGGTCGAAGCCGACGATATCCACCATCGCCGCCACCCGCAGATGGTCGTCGATTCGCGCATAGACGATCTTGCGGTCATAGTCGGTGATGCTCAGCTCCGGGGCCCGATGCGCTGCGCCAATCGGCACGGTCAGGCTGTAACCCTTGAGCGGATACAGCGGCATTCGCACCCCTGGCAATGCCAGGGCCGCGCTGCGGTGACCGGCAGCAATCACGAGGTTGTCCACCGGCAAGCGCTGCCCGTTCAACTCGATGGCCTGCACCTGTCCATCGGCGTGGCCAATACCGGTCACCGTCTGCCCCAACAAGAATTCGCAGCGCCCCGACGCCTGCAAGCGTGCGGCCAGTCGCTGGCAGAAAGCGTGACAATCGGCGACCTCCTCGCCCGGCGTGTAGATCCCGCCCACCCATGGCATGCCCGCCAGCGCCGGCTCCAGGCTCGCGCACTCGGCGGGCCCAAGCACCTGCTGGTGCAGGTTGTCCGTCAGTCGCTGCCGGGCATGCTGGAAATGGGCGGCATCCCGAAACGTCACCAGCTTGCCGTTGCGCCGCCAGCCGAAGCCATCGAGGCGATCGTCTTCGCGCCAGCTCTGCAAGGTGGCCTGGCTCAGCAGCGCCAGGCGCAACAGGTGGGCGCCGTTACGCCGGTTGACCGATGTCCGGCACGCCGCAATGAAGGAAGCCATCCAGCGCCACTGGGTTGGGTCCAGGCGAGGCCGCAACCTGAGTGGCGAATCCCCGCGCAACATCCAGCCGAGTGCCTGCCAGGGTACCCCGGCGTCCGCCAGGGGGGCGACGTAGCGATAGGACAATTGGCCGCCGTTGGCAAAACTGGTTTCGCTGCCCAGTGTGTCCCGGGCCTCCACCAGCGTCACCTCGATGCCGTCGCGAACCAGTGCATAAGCCGTCGCCAACCCGACCACGCCACCGCCGATGATGCACACCCGTTGCCCCATGTCCGCCTCCGTTTCCAATCAGTTGAGGTTAGGGGCAGGTGACAGGTTCGGAACAATGAATAAAGATGGAGCACCTATAAACAAAGGTTATGGGATCGCCATGCGCCTTCGTCATATCGAGATTTTCCAGGCCATACGCCAGGCCGGTTCCATCAGCGGCGCCGCACAGTTGCTGCACGTTTCCCAACCGGCGGTGACCAAAGTGCTGCAACACGCCGAGCAACAGCTGGGATTTGCCCTGTTCCTGCGGGTGCGCGGCAAGTTGCAGGCGACCCCCGAAGCCCTGGAGCTGGAGCGCGAAGTCGACAAGGTCAGCGAAAGCCTGCAAGGCGTTCGGCGGTTGGCACAGAGCCTGCGCCGCAAACCCGGTCACAACCTGCGCATCGGCGCGACTCCGGCCCTGGCCCTGTCGCTGCTGCCGGCGGCCATTCATCAATGGACCCGGCGCTACCCGGACATTGTCTGTGAGCTGTCCAGCGCCCACAGCCGTGAACTGATGCAGAACCTGTTGATGCGCGAGATCGACGTCGCCCTCACCTTGCAGCCGCCCGACCATCCGGGGCTCAAGGCCCAGCCCCTGGCCAGCGGTGTGCTGGTGGCGCTGGCGCCGAAGGGGCATTGGGACGACGCGACAGTGGGTAAACCGATGTCGCTGCAGGAACTGGCCGGCGCGCCCCTGATCGGCTTGTCGAGCGCCGATCCACTCTCGGCCAGACTGGACGGCTACCTGGAAGCGGTGGACCCTGCGCCGCGCATCAGCATCGCCGTACAGACCTATTCGCTGGCCCGGGCCATGGTGGAGTCCGGTGCCGGCATGGCGGTGATCGACCCGTTCACGGCCCTTGGCGCCGCGAAGAGCTGCACGGCGATCCGACCGTTATCGCCACCGCTGCCCATCTCACTCTACGCCGTGACCCGAGCCAATGAAGCGCCGGCACACACCCTGGGCGCCCTGCTGGAGATATTCGCCAGTCAGGCCCAGGGGCAACTGGATGGGCTGTTCACGGCTGCCCGCTAAAGGACATAGAACAGAATCGCCACGAAGTGCAGCAGGCTGCCGGCGATCACAAACAGATGCCAGATGCCATGGGCATGGCGCAATCGCTTATCGAGGGCGAAAAAAATGATGCCCACGGTGTACAACACCCCGCCCGAGGCCAGCCAGGCGAAACCGGTGCTGCCCAGGGCCGCCAACAGCGGCTTGACCGCCACCAGCACGATCCAGCCCATCACGGCGTAGATCACGATGGAGAGGATCCGCGCTTCGGAACGCGGCTTGATCTCTTGCAGGATCCCGATCAATGCCAGCCCCCAGACGATCCCGAACAACGTCCAGCCCCACGGCCCGCGCAGGGTCACCAGGCAGAACGGTGTATAGCTGCCGGCGATCAGCAGGTAGATCGAAAAATGATCGACCTTCTGCATGATCGCTTTCTTGCGCCCGCGCACGCTGTGGTAGACCGTCGAGGCGCTGTACAGCACCAGCAGGGTAAACCCGTAGATCGCCACGCTGACGATCTTCCACGGATCGCCGGTCAGCCCGGCAAGCACCACCAGCCACACCCCGCCGATAAACGCCGCAATCGCCCCAACCAAGTGGGTCCAGGCGTTCAGTCGCTCCCCGTGATACATCGATTCCTACCCCTCCATGACGAAACAGGCGCCAAGGCTCAGGCCTGTGGCGTAAAAGTGCAATGGTTTGCTGTGAGTTGCGATCATCTGTAAATCTCCTCGCCACCAGGTTCATTGGGGCACAATCGGATGACACGAATAAGAGTCCGCCCCATGCTGATCGACGAAGAATTGACCCTGAAGAAACTCGAGGTGTTCCTGGCCTTCATGCGCACCGGCAACCTGGCGCGGGCGGCGGCGGAATTGCAGACCAGCAATGTCAGCGTGCACCGGGCCATTCATTCGCTGGAAAGCGCCCTGCGCTGCCCGTTGTTCAAGCACGAAGGCCGCAACCTCACACCGCTGGAAAGCGCCTATGTGCTGGAGGAGCGAGCGCAAAAACTGATCCAGGACGTGGTCGAAAGCGTACGCCTGACCCGTGAAGCCGCCGGGTTCTCCGCCGAGCGCTTCAAGCTGGGCTCGCTGTACTCGCTGACGGTCAAGACCGTGCCGCAGCTGATCATGGGCCTGAAGATCCGGCGCAGTGAGCTCAACATCGACCTGATCATGGGCTCGAACATCGACTTGCTGTACAAACTCAAGAACATGGAAGTCGATGCCATCCTGGTGTCCCTGGACGACAGCGTCAACGACCCGGACTGCGAGCAGATCCCCCTGTTTTCCGACGACATTTTTCTCGCCACGCCGGCCGACTCGCCGTTTGCCCAACGCAGCGAAGTCGACCTGGCTGAAGTGCGTGACGAAACGTTCATCACCCTGACCCAGGGCTTCGCCACCCATCAGGATGGGGTGCGGGTATTCAGGCAGGCGGGGTTCGAGCCGAAGGTGGCGATGCAGGTCAACGACATTTTCACCCTGCTGAGCATGGTCAGCTCCGGGGTGGGTTATGCCTTGCTGCCGGGCAGGATTGCAGCGGTGTACGAGAACCGGGTGAAGCTCATCCCATTGCAGGAGAAGTACCGCTTGCAGCAGCACATCGGCGTGGTGTTCCTCAAGGCCAAGGAGCGCGATCCGAACCTGCTGGCGTTATTGGCCGAATGCCGGATGTATGCCAATCGCCAAGCCATCCCATGATCGTCCCCACGCTCTGCGTGGGGACGCAGCCCGGGACGCTCCGCGGCCCAAAAGCGTGACGCGGAGCGTCAAAGGAGGCATTCCCACGCAGAGCGTGGGAACGATCAAAGGAGATAAGCCCTAGCCCATCAGCCCGCGCATGATCAGGAACAACACCGAAGGGCCCATCAAACACCCCAGCGCGGTATAGAACGCCGCCGTCAGGCACCCATACGGCACCAGCTTCGGATCGGTCGCTGCCAGCCCGCCGGCCACACCGCTGGAAGTGCCCATCAACCCACCGAAGATCACCGCACTGCGTGGATTGTTGAGACCAATCATCGGTGCCACGAAAGGCGTCGCCACCATCACCAGGATCGCCTTGATCAACCCCGCCGCAATAGACAGCGCCATCACCTCGGAACTGGCGCCAATGGCCGCTCCGGTGACCGGCCCGACGATGTATGTGACCGCCCCAGCGCCGATGGTAGTCAGGCTCACCGCATCGGTGTATCCGAAGGCCATCGCTACACCCACGCCGGCAATGAACGAGGTGCCCACGCCGACGAACAGCGCCAGCACTCCGACGAAACCGGCACGTTTGAGCTCCTCGACACTCACCCCAAACGCCGTGGCGACAATGGCAAAGTCCCGCAGCATGGCGCCGCCCAGCAAACCGATGCCGGAAAGCAGTGGAATATCCACCACCCCCTTCTGCCCTCCGGTCATCGCCCCGCCGATATACGACAGTATCAGCCCCAACAAAATCGCGATGGCCGAACCGTGCAGGCGGCCCTTGGTGAACGTGTTGCTGATCCAGTACGACACCCACATGGTGATGCCGACAACCGCAAAACCACTGATCAGGCCGTAGCCGGTAATCACTTTCATCATCGATTCGTACATGGCGATCACCCTACCGTCTTCACGGAAACGTTGGCTTCAGGCCCTTTGTTGCCGATGCGCACCAGCACCGGCACCAACGCAAAGGCAATCACCACCGCCAGGGTCCCGGCCAGAATCGCCATGGGCCCGCCCTTGAGCGCGCCATAGACATTTTGCTGGGCCGCCATGGCAACCACGATGGGAATGTAGACCGCACTCCAGAATTCCACGCCAGCCTCGGACTTGCCCTTGAACAGACCGCGCTTGCTCAGATAACTGCCCAGGCCGATCAACAGCAGCATCGCAATGCCGACACCGCCGACGTTGGCCGGCACGCCGATCAGTTTGCCCAGCAGCTCACCGATGAAAATACCCGTCAGGGTACAAAAGGCCAGAAACGCCACACCGTAAATAATCATTGTCGTAGTCCTCAAAGTGCATCGTCGAAGTTGTTGTTTTTGTGCTTCGCCAGCTTGAGTCGGTGGTCTAGGGTTGGCGGCTTCCCTCCTCTGCGAGCAGCGCCTGCAGGGTATCGAGCCGGGCACCGTCGAAGGCCATGACCGTGCCCTGTTCGAACACCCGGCGCGCCAGCCCGGTCAGCACCGCACCGGGTGGCAGTTCGATCTGCAAGCGCACGCCGCGCTCATAGGCACTTTGCACCGTGCCGCGCCAATCGACGACGCGGCACATGTTGAAAGCCAGGTCGTCGCGCAAGGCGTCGGGCTTTGTCACCGGCCGGGCGCGGCTGCCACTGAGATAACCCAATGTCGGGGCTTGCAACGGCACGTCGGCAAACGCCTGGGCCAATGTCCGTGCCGGACCCTCCAGCAATGGGCAATGGGACGGCACGCTCACCGCCAGGCGACACGCCTTGCCGGCGCCCTGGCGGCGTGCGTGGCCGGCAACGATCGCCATGGCCTCGTCGCTGCCGGCGATGACCACCTGGTTATCGGCATTGATGTTGGCCAGGTAGACCGGTGTTGCGTCGCTGTGCACCTGGGCCAGCAACCCTTCCACGGCGGCGAGGTCCAGGCCGATGATCGCGGTCATGCCGTAGCCTTGCGGATAGGCCTGCTGCATCAATTCGCCCCGCAGGCTGACCAGCCGCAACGCATCCTCGAACCTCAGCGCTCCCGCCACCACCGCCGCCGGATACGCGCCGATGGACAGCCCCGCCACGTAGTCCGGCGCCTGGGCCTGCTCCAGCAGGTGGCGTGACGCTGCCACGCCGGCGATCAGCAGGCACAACTGCACTGCGCGGGTCGATTGCAAGGCTTCGGCGCTGTCCAAGTGCAATACGTCTTCGCCGAGCACATCGCTCGCCTCGGCCAACACATGCGGCGCCAGGCCATGGAGCATGCCCGTCCGCTGCGCGCCCTGGCCGGGGAATACCAGAAGGCTGCTCATGCGGCCTGCTCCCGCGACGGCTGCCAGGGATTGCTCACCAACCGTGCCTGGACGTCATCCTTGAGCAGGACCCGACGTGACGAGCCCGCCCACTCGCGCAGGGCAACAGCACCAAATGGAGTCTGCAACTGCATGTCCACGGCACACACCGAGCCGTCCAGTCGCGCCAGCAAGTCCCTGGCCTGGACACGATCCATCGGTTGCGGCGTGCGCAGGATCAGGTCCAGGTCGCTGCGCTCATGCAACGCCTCGATGCCGCTGGCGAGCTCGAACCCGGCGCTGCCGCTGATACCCCAGGTCCAGCCGCAGGCGTCGAGCATCGAGCGCAGACGGGACAGCGCCCGCAGGGCCGGCAAATCCCGATGGCACTCGACGTGGCAGAGGTCTTCCGGGCGCACTCTGCGCTGGATCGCCGCCAGCGGCATCGACGTAGCGTAACGCTGCTCCCGAGCCCGACCACGAATACCCACCGCCACCTGTCCCGGCGCAGTCAGCGCCCGCCGCACCACCACCGGTTGTCCGAGGTCAAGGGCTTGCACAGCCCACGCCGGCGCATCCGCTGGCAACTGCTGCGGGGTCATCCCCCACAACAGGTCGTGCGCCAGGAAGGTGCTCACCACTGCGCGCTCAGCAACTGGCGAACATGGCTGGAAGCGGCCCGATGGGGCGCCCCGAGGCGGCTGCTCAAGTTTCGAGGCGCACCGGCCACATCGTTGATCGCTTGTTGCAGGCAATCGGTGACCCGGGCCAGATCGGCCGCCGATGGTTGTTCGATCTGTTCGACCGACAAGGTTTCCCACAACAAGCCCAGACTGGCATAGCTGTCGATGTCATAGGCCATCGGCGGCACGCTGGCAGCCAGGGCTTCCAATTCTTCGACACTGCGCAGGGTCACCCGCGCCGCCGAGGCCTTGCCCATGGCGTGGACCATCACCCCAGGATCGCGCAAAGCAATCAGCCGGTTGGCCTGGTAGCCGTGGGCCAGGAACGCCCCGGACATCGCCTTGCCCACCAGCAAGCCTATCACCGGATGGCCGGCCAACCGGGCACGGGCGTAACTGTCCGCCGCACCGGCCAACGCCTGATGGATGCCCAGGGCTTCTTCCCGGCGACCATAAGCCTGGCTGGGTACATCGACAATGGCGATCAGCGCACGTTTGCCGGGCGCCCCGCGGTCAGCCTCGATGGCGTCATCCACCGCCTTGGCCAGGCCCCAGCCTTCCAGCAGGCCGACCTCACCGTTGCGAGCACGGGGAAAAGGATTGTCAGGGTCGGCCACCACCGCCAACAGGCGCACGGTCTGCCCGCCCAACCGGGCATCGGCCGCTTTCACCGAAGCGGGCAGTCCCGACAGCGGCTCGGCGCCGCCACTCAAGGCTTCGAACCAGCGCAAGCCTCTCAACGAATACGAACTCATGGGCGTTCTCCCTGATAAAGCTGGCGAACCGCAGCCGGTTCGATCTGCACCTCAGTGTCCAACCGGGCCAGGCGTTGCAGGAACAACCCGGCCTGGCCGCTGCGGTGTTCGGCGGGCACGCCCAAGTGCAACAACTGGCTGACCTGGTGGCGGATCTGCTGCACATCATCGGCGCAATAACGATCCACCAATCCCGTGGCGAAACGCTGCTCGCCACCGGTCAGGCTCCAGATAAACGGGCGATCCCGGGCGTCGTATTCCGCGATTCCGGCCTCCTGTTCGATCACCTGCGGGCCGTTCAATCCCAGCCGCGCTTCCTGGGTCACCAGCAGATAACTGCACAGCCCAGCGGCGATGGACATGCCGCCAAAACAACCGACACTGCCAGCCACCACACCGACCACCGGCTGGTACTGACGCAAGTCGACAATGGCCGAATGAATCTCGGCGATGGCCGCCAATCCCAGATTGGCCTCCTGCAAACGCACACCACCGGTTTCCAACAGCAGCACCGCACGGGTCGCAATGCCCTTGCGGTTGTCCTCGGCGGCCAGTTCCAGGGCGCCGGCGATCTTCGCCCCACCCACTTCGCCAAGGCTACCGCCCTGGAACGCGCCTTCAATGGCGGCGAGCACCACCGGCAAGCCGTCGATGCTGCCCTTGGCGATCACCACGCCGTCGTCGCTTTGCGGCACCACGCCTTGACGCAGCAGCCACGGCGACATGATCCGCTGGAACGGGTCGAGCAATTCGCGAAACGTACCGTCATCGAGCAAGGCTTTCGCCCGTTGCCGGGCACCGAGTTCGACGAAGCTGTGCTTGTTGAGCAATGCTGCACTGTCAATCATGGCCGATCTCCTCGAAGCCCTGCTCCAGACGCAGACGCACCACGCCGGGGGTGGCGCCGAAATCGTGGATGTCGATGGACAGCGCGGGCGGCGTCTGGCCGTCGAACATCCGGGTGAAGAGATGCTGCCAGCGTTGTTCGCTGCCATTGACCGAGGTCTGCACCTGGATGGTCAGCTTGCCTGCCAGCCCCGGCTCGATCAGCACTTCCAGGTCGCCCGAGCCGACACAGCCCACCAGCGCCCGGCCCCGTGGCGGCTGCCCGGCGGGGAATTCAAAGGATAAGGTTTCCATCAGCAAACTCCCTGGATGACGCTATCACCCGACTCGATACGATCGATGAACAGACAGGCCGCGAGCAGGTCGGCGGCGCCGCCGGGCGAGGCGTTCAATGCAATCAGTTGTTGGTCCAGTGCGTGCAATCGGCGGCGGCCGTCGAGGCTCGCACTGCCACCGGCATCCAGTACCGCCTGGGCACCGGTCTGCATGGTTTGCAAACCGGGTTCGCCGGCGCGGTACAGCACGCAGGTGTCCGCCAGTTGGGTCATGATCGCCAGCAAGGCGTCGAGCCGGGCGTTCTGCTCGCCATGGCCGTGGGTTCGGCTACGCCTGAGTTGCGGCAGTGCGCGTTGCATGATCGAAGGAAAGCCAAGCTGCGCTTCTTCCCTTGCGCCGCGTGCGCCATAGCGCTGGGCCACCTGGGCGCCATGGCTGAGAGGTCTTGGCGCGTAGCGATCTTCAAGCAGCGCCAGGCGTGCGGCACGCAATGTGAGGGCGCTGGCGGCGCTGGATTCAGGTTCCAGCGCCGCCGCAGCCACCAGCAGGCCCAACGCCCAGATCGCGCCACGATGGGTATTCACGCCGTCGGTGGTGGCGAGCATCGCCGCTTCGCCTTCACGACCAATGCGCCCAAGGGCTTCGCGTAGCGGCAGGCCCACTTCGCCGAACGCCATCGCCGCGTCAGCCATTTCCTTGAAGGCCGGCCACAAGGAAAGCGCCGAGGCGTGCATCAGTCCCAGGTGCAGATCGGTGTGAGCGCCATTGCCACGGCGGTCCACCAGCGCCGGCTTGGGTGACAGGTCCGCTTCGTCGATCAGCGCGTCCACTGCCAGGTCCGCCAGCCGTTCGGCCAGGGTCAGGGTTTTCGGTTGCAGGTTGAGTGCGTGCATTACCAGCTCCTGAACTTGGCGGGAGGGTTGTAGAGGCCGCCGGACCACTCCACCAGGTCGGCCACGCTCTTGGCGGCAAGCAATTCGCGGGTGGCGTCGGTGCGGCGGATGCCCAGGTCTTCGGGCAAGGCGATCAGCCCTTCGCGGCGCATGCGGGCGGTGTCTTTCGGGTTGTGACGCAGGCCGACGGCGGTAACCCCGGCAACCGCCGCGATCATCGCCTGGCGTTCTTCCAGGGAACGGGCCTTGTACAGATAGGCGATGCCCTCTTCGGTCAACAGATGGGTGACGTCGTCGCCGTAGATCATGATCGGCGCCAGGGGCATGCCGGCTTTCTTCGCCACATCCACCGCATCGAGGGTGTCGACGAACGTCGGTTTGCCGCCCTCCTGGAAGGTCTCGACCATCTGCACCACCAGCTTCTTGCCGCGTTCGAGCAATGGAGCCTCGCCATCACCGTGGCGCATGTCGAGCCAGGCCGGGGTGCCGTGGCGGCGACCACGGGGATCGTGGCCCATGTTCGGCGCACCACCAAAACCGGCCAATCGGCCTCGGGTGACCGTCGAGGAATGACCGTCGCCGTCCACTTGCAGGGTGGCACCGATGAACAGGTCCACCGCGTATTGGCCGGCCAATTGGCAGACCATGCGGTTGGAGCGCAGCGAGCCATCGCGGCCGGTGAAGAACACGTCCGGCCGGGCGGCGATATAATGCTCCATGCCCAGTTCGGTGCCGAAGCAATGCACGCTGTCGACCCAACCGCTTTCGATGGCCGGGATCAATGTCGGGTGAGGATTGAGGGTCCAGTTGCGGCAGATCTTGCCCTTCAGACCGAGGGATTCGCCGTAGGTCGGCAGGATCAGCTCGATGGCGGCGGTGTTGAAGCCGATGCCGTGGTTGAGGGACTGGACGTTGTGCTTTTCGTAGATCCCACGGATCGCCATCATCGCCATGAGCACGTGCACAGGCTTGATGTGGCGTGGGTCGCGGGTGAACAACGGCTCGATGTAGAACGGCTTGTCGGCCACCACCACGAAATCCACCCAGGATGCCGGGATGTCTACTCGCGGCAAGTCGCTGACGTCATCCACCAACTGGTTGACCTGGACAATGACGATGCCATCGCTGAAGGCCGCCGGCTCGATCAACGCCGGGGTGTCTTCGGTGCTGGGGCCGGTGTAGATGTTGCCGGCGCGGTCGGCCATGAAACCGGCCGAGAGCACCACGTTGGGAATCAAGTCCACCACCAGCCGGGCGTAGAGTTCGATGTAGGTGTGGATCGCGCCGATTTCCAGCAGACCGTCTTCCAGCAACTGGCTGATGCGCAGACTCTGGGTCCCGGCGAAGGAAAAATCGAGTTTGCGGGCGATGCCACGTTCGAACAGGTCCAGGTGCTCGGAGCGGCCGACGCTGGGCATGATCATGTGCAGGTCGTGCAGCTTCGACGGGTCGGCCTTGGCCAGGGAGCGCGAAAGGAAATCCGCCTGCTTCTGGTTGTTGCCTTCCAGCACCACACGGTCGCCAGGTTCGATCAACACCTGCAACGCCTCGACGATCCGGTCGGTGGGCAATACCACGCCATCGACCATGCCCTTCACCTGTTCGAGACGCCGCTGCTTTTCGCCGCGCCGCCGCGTCCAGCGCGAGTCGGGGGATATTGTTGTTGTCATGACCACTCCACGGGTTCGCTGTCGTGGGGGTTACCTTAGGAGTGATGGGACAACGGCATCAATCAAGCTCGACGGTGGATCGTTACGCTTGGAGTAATGGTTGGAAATGGATCTGTGTGGGAGCGAGCTTGCTCGCGAAAGTGGCGGGTCAGCTTGCACCTGTTCTGAATGGGCCGCCGCCTTCGCGGGCAAGCCCGGCTCCCACAGGTTCTGTGGGGTTCACAAAAGTAACGTCCACCGTCAATCCCTTGTGGGAGCGAGCCTGCTCGCGATAGCGGTGGGTCAGTCGGTATCTGCTCTGAATGGGCCGCCGCTATCGCGAGCAGGCTCGCTCCCACAGGGCTTGTAGTTGAGTTCAGATTTCGCGGCTTGCGCCAGGATCAGCAGATGTCCATCAGTCGCCGGACTCGCTCCAGCAGTTCCACAGCATTCTCGATCAGTTGAGCGAGAAGCCCATGATCTTCATCCATATAGCCTTCGTATTCGGCAAGATTGCGCCGTTCATGGCAAAGCGCAAATATGCGGACCTGAAGCTTGCTTGCATCTGCGGTGTGAATCAGGCATTGAAAAACCAGATAACGCTTGTCCGAACGATAACCGCTCAAGCGCAGTGCCGTGAGCGCCAGGGCATGAGCCGCGTTGTAGGCCAGGTCAAAGCGGCTGGCGAATGAAAGAGATGGCGTTTGTGCGTCATTGAGGCGAGCCATTGCCGAGCGCATCAAGCCCTCGCATCCTGGCGATCAGGTGGCTCGGCCTTGAGCCCGCCACTACGTAACAGATTCTCCAGGTTTTCCTGGTATCCCATCCTTGGACTCCAAAGGGTCTTCACCCAGCAAGCTGATCTTGTCCTGTTGCGCTACTCGCGTCACGAAGCTGTTGCCAGCTGCGAATTTTGCGGCCCAGTCCTGAGGCGTGTAGAGCGTAGGGTTAAGAGGACGGCCCAGTTGCTCTTCCAGGGGCATAAGCCGCTCCATCACCTCACTGTAGTGCAGTCCATCGCCGATCAGCATGAGATCTATGTCACTGGATGCGTTTGCCTGATCCTTGGCGATAGAGCCGTAGACGAACGCCCATCTCAGCTGTCTGGAAAAAGGTTCCAATGCCTGGCGAATCGGCTCGGCCAGACCGATGGTTTTGCGAACGATGCCCAGCAGTTCAGCGTAAATAGGGCAGCGTGTATTGGCCTGATAATGGGTTTGGTTACCTTGACGAGTCATCGTCAGAACACCCGAATTCTGCAAGCGCTCCAGCTCGCGCATCAGACTGCCTTTGCCCACTTGAGCCCTGCGAGCAATCTCATTGGTGTAGAAACTCTGTTCCGGTTTCCCGAACAACAAGCCCAGGATCCGTTGCTGGGTTACCGTAAACAATGCATCGCTGAGAGAGAGATGATCCATGGGGAAACCATAAGTCCCAAAAAGGGAACGATAGGTCCCTTTTTGGGACTTATCAAGCCTTAAGGCCTTGCGGAGGGACTAATGAGTCCGGCGGCAATCACCAATTCTTCCAACGCCAGCAAATCCGGCACCTTCGCCACATGCTCGCCCACCTGCACAGCCGCCTGCTCCAGACCGCAGAGCGGCACGTCGACGTAACTCAACTGGCTATCAAGCTTGTAGGAACGCGGGATGCCCTGCACCAACAGGGCGATGAACTTCAGTTCCGCGCGACCGCCCAGGGCATTGAGCACGGCGATGCGGGCGCGCTCGCCAATCACGGTTTTCTGGTCACAGGCCGATTCGAAACTCAATAACGGGATCTGCCGCTCGCGCCAGGAAACCCAGCCCAGGAACCACGGCGGGGTGTCCATATCGAAGGTGCCGCTCTGATAATCGATCAGCTCGGCCACCGCCACGTTGGGCAGCACCAGGTGCCGGTCGGCCAGGGGCAACAGCAGCCCGGTCAGGTAGCGGGTGCGGTGGTCATGCATGGGGCTTGCTCCAGTGGGCGATGCTCTCGAGCAGCACCGATTCCTGGTAGGGCTTGCCCAGGTAGTCGTTGACCCCGATGGCCATGGCCCGGTCGCGGTGTTTCTGGCCCGTGCGGGAGGTGATCATGATGATCGGCAGGTGCGCCAGGTGCGGCTCGTTGCGTACTTGCGTCGCGACCTCGAAACCGTCCATGCGGGGCATCTCGATGTCCAGCAACATCAGGTCCGGGGTGTGTTCAGCCAGCACCGCCATGGCATCCACGCCGTCCTTGGCGGTCAGGACATGCATGCCATGACGCTCCAACAGGCGGCTGGTGACCTTGCGGACCGTCACCGAGTCGTCCACCACCAGTACCAACAACGGCCGCTGATGCTCGCCCTCGCCTTCGGTCAGTACCGGACGACGCGGGGCCTGGCTGGGCATGGCGCGGATCGGTGCCAACAGGTCGAGAATCAGCACTACCCGGCCGTCACCGAGGATGGTCGCACCGGACAGGCCCTGCACCGCCGAGAATTGTGGGCCGAGGCTCTTGACCACGATCTCCCGGGTCCCGACGGTGGCATCCACCTGCACTGCGACATGCCGTTCGTTGCACTGCACCAGCAACAGCGGCAAGGGCTGGCTCTGGCCCAACAGTTTCGGCCGGGGCGCGGTTTTCAGCAGCTCGCCCAGGTAGCACAACTCATACCGTTGCCCAGCATAGGTGTAGGTGGGTGGATCGAGTTGGTAATAAGCCTCCAGCTCGGCGGGCAGCACCCGCACGATGCTTTCGATGGTGTTCAACGGGATCGCGTACTGGTCTTCGTGACACTGCACCATCAGGGCCCGGTTGACCGACACGGTAAAGGGCAGGCGGATGCGGAAGTGCACGCCCTGCCCCGGCGTCGAGTCGATGACCATGCTGCCGCCCAGTTGCCGCACCTCTTCGTGGACCACGTCCATGCCGACGCCACGCCCGGAGATCTGGGTGATTTTTTCGGCGGTGGAGAAGCCCGGCTGCAGGATGAACTGCAACACGTCGCGGTCGCTGATGTCGCTGTCCGGCGCCAGCAGTCCGCGCTTGATCGCCTTGCGCCGCACCGCGTCCAGCGGCACACCGGCACCGTCGTCGCGGATATCGAAGACGATGTCGCCGCCTTCCCGGGACAGGTCGAGGCTGATACGCCCACGGGCCGGCTTGCCCGCGGCGATGCGCACGTCCGCCGGCTCCAGACCATGGTCGACGGCGTTGCGCAGCATGTGTTCCAACGGCGCGGCCATGCGTTCCAGCACGTTGCGATCCATCTCGCCTTCGGCATTGTCGACGACGAACTCCACATCCTTGCCCAGTTCTTGCGCCACTTGCCGGACGATGCGCTGGAGCCGCGGCACCATGCGCTCGAACGGCACCATGCGCGTGCGCATCAGGCCTTCCTGGAGCCGGGTGTTGATGCGCCGTTGTTGTTGCAACAGGTTCTCGGCGTCATGGTTGCTGCGGTCCAGGGTTTCCTTGAGGTCAAGCAAGTCCGAGGCGGACTCGAACAGTGCCCGGGACAACTGCTGCAGCTGGGAATGACGGTCCATCTCCAGCGGGTCGAATTCTTCGTAGCCCAGGCGCTCGGCTTCCACTTGCTGGCGGCTGAGAATCCGCCCCTGCGTTTCAGTGTCCAGGCGTCGCAACTGGTCGCGCATGCGCTCGATGGTGGTTTCCATCTCGCTCAGGGCCACGTGTGCGTCGTTGACCTGCTGTTCGATACGGCCACGGAAGATCGAGGTTTCCCCGGCCAGGTTCACCAGGTCGTCCAGCAGTTCGGCAGACACCTTGACCATGTCCGCACCGTCGCTCGATGCAGCTGGCTCGGGCTTGGCGGGCGCGGGTGCCGTGGCCGCACCTACGGGCATGGTCGGGACTGCGGGGGGCTCCGTAGCCGGCGTTTCGCTGTCCTGCGGGTGGTTGACCGCCTGGATCTGCGCAATCAGCCGGTCCGCCGGCGGACAGGCCAGGCCGGCCCGTACAGCATCGAGCATGTGGGCCAGGCGGTCATGGCTGCTCTGCAGCAGGACGAACAGCGCCGGAGTCGCTTGCAACAGGCCCGCGGACAAGCCTTCGTAGAGGTTTTCCAGCTCATGGGCCAGGTCGCCGATGGGCCCGATCTCCACCATCCGCGCACCGCCCTTGAGGGTGTGCAGGTCCCGCAGCAGGGTTTCCACCGCCTGGCGGTTCGACGGTTCGGCCTGCCAGCGCAGCAGGGCCGCGCCGGAGCTGTCGAGGATATCGAAACCTTCCTCGAGGAAGATGTCCAGCAGCTCGGGATCATGGCTGGCCGCGTCGCCCGGGATGGATCCGACGCCTTCGACGGCGTTCGGCTTGTCCTGACGGAACCGGCGGATGGCGTCGATCAGTGAAACCGGATCGCCCAAGGTCTGGCCCTGCTGCAGTTGTCCGAGCAACAGGTCGAGACGCTCGTGGCTGCCGTTGAGCAAGTGAGCCAGCTCATCGCTGTAACTGTAGCGGCGATCCACCAGGCCTTCGTAGAGGTTTTCCAGCTCCTGGGCCAGATCGCTGATCGGCCGGATACCGGCCATGCGCGCACCGCCCTTGAGGGTGTGCAGGTCCCGCTGCAACGAGGACAGCGGCGCTCCGTTGTCCGGGTCGGCCAGCCAGCGTTGCAGGGCCTGGGCCGCGCTTTCCAGGATGTCCTGGGCCTCTTCGAGGAAGATCGAGGTAATGTCGTCGTCCACCGACGTGTCAGCAGGCACGTCGCGTTCGAGCTCGGCGGTTGCATGACCCAGCTCGCGGATGCTCAAGGTGCGGCTGCCATCGCTACGGATCAGGCCGGTGGCCGACGGATCGAGACCAGCCTCGAGCAACGCGTGCAGGGCCTGGACCCGCTCGGGCCGTGGATGCACATGCTGGCCGGCCGCCAACTCATCGAGCATGTCGATCAGCGCTTCGTGGGCACGTTGCGCCTGCTGGAAGAATTCGTCGCTGACCGCCAGGCTGCTTTCCTCAACGGCGCCATAGAGATCAAGCAAGGCTTCGCAGAGTTCGTCCACCGGCTGCAAGTCGGCCAGGTGCGCGCCTTCGCCAAGGGTCGTCAACTCATCCAGCAACGCGCTTAACTCCTGCCCCTCGCCGGGGTGCTGCTGCCAGCGTTGCAGCAGGTTTTCGGCGTCCAGCAGGATGTCCATGCCCTGGGCCAGGAAATCGTTGATCAGTTGCGGATCGCGCTTGTTCCGCGCGCCATGGTCCGAGGTACCACTGACCGCCTGCAGGCGCTCGGCCACCAGGGCCTGGGTTCGCCGGATCAAGTCCGCAGCCCCGGGAATCGGCGCCAGCGGATCACTGTGCAACTGGCGCAGCCCCAGGCGCAGCAGGCCTTCGGCTTCCAGCAGGCACTCGACTTCATCCAGGTCGAGGGCCACCAGGTGCACCCTGTACTCCCGGGCAAGCTGGTCCATCGCCCCGGCCAGCTCGGCAATCGGCAGCACACCGGCCATCGATGCGCTGCCCTTGAGGGTGTGCAGGGCCCGCTGCAATTCATCGCTGGCCTGCAAGGGCAGGTGTTCGGCAGCCTGGTCGAGAAAACGATTGAGACCGGCGAGATGCCCCTGGGCTTCCTTGTCGAAGATCTTCAACAGCAGCGGGTCGAGGGCAGCCACGTCCCCTTGGTCTTCATCGAGCTCTTCATTGCCCTTGGCCAGGGCATGGGCGCGGGCGGCCAACCGGTCGACATCGTCACGCTGACGCTGGTGATGGGCGGCAAAATCGGCGACCAGGCCGGGCAGCAGCCGTACCGTGTCGTCCACCAGTTGCAGGACCGTAGCACTCGGCTCGACACTGCGCTCCAGCACCCGGTTGAGCAGGTTCTCCACTGCCCAGGCCAGCTCGCCCAGCACCAGCGCCCGGACCATGCGGCCGCTGCCCTTGAGCGTATGGAAGGACCGACGCACTTCGCCCAGGGCGACCTGGTCGGCGGGCTGAGCGGCCCAGCGCGGCAGGTATTCGTGCAGCACCTCCAGCACCTCGCCGGTTTCTTCGAGGAAAACCTCACGCAACTCTTCGTCCACCGGGTGCTCATCCACCGGGGGCGGCAGCAGACTGCCCGGCGTGCTCCTGGCCGGCGGATTGAGCGCCGAGACCGGGCTGGCCAGCATGTCGGCGAGGGACTGCACGGTCTGCGGATCATCCAGTTCCTGCAAATCCTGCATGACCTGGGCTTCGTTCGGGCTCAGCACATCGTCGAGCAAGGGTACCCGGGCTTCGTCGGGGAAATAGCCGAGCGCGGCCAGGCTCCGTTCGACCCCATCCAACAACGGCTCGCCGGGTGTTTCCGGATCTTCGCTCAAACGTTCCAGGTAGTATTCAAGGCCGGTGATCACGTCGGCCAGATGGTCGAGTTCTTCCCAGCCCGGTCGGGTCTGGTCCAGCAGCAAGTGGTCGCGGATAAAGCCGTTGCAGGCCTCCACCAGGCCGGCAGCGCGGCTCAGGGGGATCATTGCCAGCGCGCCGCGAACCTGAGTCAGCAAGGTCGGCAGGGTCTGTAGTTGCTCGCTGTTCCAGTCGGCGTCGATGTAGTCGACGATCATGTCCTTGGCCTGCTGCAGGCAGGTGTGGGCTTCCTTGATGACGATCTGGTGGATCTGGGTCAGGTCGGTGGTGGGCAGTTGGCTGTCTTCACGACTTTCAGGCTCGACAGTGCCGACCATGCCGGCCAGGTTGGCCTCGACATAGAGCAAGGCTCCGGCGACGTCCATGAGGGTCGCGTCATCGGGCTCACGCTGGCCCTGGGAGAGGCTCAGTACCACCGCCAATTGATCGATGATGACCTTGCGTGGCTGGCCGAAACCAAGCACCGCCAGGGTATCGGCGATCTGCCGCAGGGGCGCCAGCAAGCTGTCCAGCTCCGAGGCGTGTTGGCGGTCGCTGCGCACGAACAGGTCCAGCCGCTCCTTGACCCGCACCAGCTCCTCGCAGAGCGCGGTGAGCACCGAACGCATGGCGTCGCGGTCGGGTCCGGCCAGGCGCGCACGTTCTTCGTCGAGCATGGCGCTGTCGGGCAGCGCCTCGTCCAGTGAGTAGCGTTCTTTCATGATCTGCATCTGCCCGCTGGGGTATTCGGCCTTGGCAATATAGAACAACAAGCTCTTGAGCAGGTGCGGCGGGGCCGGTTGATTGATACCGGGCATGCCTTGGTCGAGCAGGCGCTTGAGTTCCTTGTCGGCTTCCTTGAACAGGCTGCGCAACGCCGGGCTGTTGGCGATTCGCCCGTCACGCATGCCTTCGATCAACGCCGAAGCCACCTGCCACAGGGCATTGAGCGGCGCGCCTGCGCAGAGCCCTTCCAGGCGATGGAAAACTTTGGCCAGGTAACCGAGGTGGGTGGCGTCATCCTGTTCGCGCAACAGGCCCACCAGGGCCACTTGCAAGGTCTGGCGCAATTTGCGCAAGGTGCCGGGCAGGTCCGCCGGCTCGAGCCGCTTCAGGGCCCCATCGCCGAGGGGCGCGATATCGGGCAGTTCCGGGCTGAACAGGCTGGTTTCCGACAACAGGCTTTCGCCCCGGGCACTGCGCAGATCGTTGATCAGCGGTAGGACCACCAGCGGCAGGTCGCGGCGGGCACCCTGGATGCGATCCAGGTACATTGGCAACTGCCCCAAGGCCTGGCTCAACAGGCTGATGGCTTCGTCGCGATGGGCGATGCGATTGTCCTGAAGGGCAACGCACAGGTGCTCCATTTCTTCGGCCAGCAACGCCGCGCCATAGAACTCGACCATCTGCAGGCCACCATGCACCTGGTGAATGCAGGCCAGGCATTGCCCGAGGGCGTCTGCCGCCTGCGGGTCATCCACCAGCCGGTTGAGGGCCAGATGGGCCTGCTTCAGCGTTTCGGCAATCTCGCCCTTGACCCATTCCAGGGCCACATAGTCGTGCCGATCACCCATAACCGCTCCAATCCGGCAAATACACCCTCCTTGTGGCGGGAGGACTCATCTGTGGGAGCAAAGCTTGCTCGCGATAAAGGCAACTCGATCTCCGGCCTGACGCGTCGCTCTCATCGCGGGCAAGCCTTGCTCCCACATGATTCCCCTCGCCCCGTATACCGCCTCCAACAATCAAGACTTGTCCTCATCCTTGGCCGCCGGCAAGGTAAAACCCGACACCGACCGACGCAGCTGGCTGGCCATCTTCGCCAGGTTGCCGATGCTCTCGGCGGTGGCGGTGGAGCCGGACGAGGTTTGCGTGGTGATCTGCTGGATCACGTTCATCGTCAGGGAAATCTGCCCCGCCGAGGTGGTCTGCTGCTGCGCCGCGTTGGAAATGCTCTGGATCAGCGCCGCCAGGGTCTTCGACACGCCCTCGATCTCTTCCAGGGCCACCCCGGCGTCCTGGGCCAGCCGGGCGCCGCGCACCACTTCGCTGGTGGTCTGCTCCATGGAGATCACCGCCTCGTTGGTGTCGGCCTGGATCGCCCGCACCAGCGTTTCGATCTGCCGGGTCGCCGCCGAAGAGCGCTCCGCCAGCCGCTGCACTTCATCGGCCACCACCGCGAAGCCGCGCCCGGCATCGCCGGCCATGGACGCCTGGATCGCGGCGTTGAGGGCCAATATGTTGGTCTGGTCGGCAATGTCGTCGATCAGGCTGACGATGTCGCCGATTTCCTGGGACGACTCGCCCAGGCGCTTGATGCGCTTGGCGGTGTCCTGGATCTGCTCGCGAATGTTGTCCATGCCATGAATGGTGTTGTGCACCACCTCGTTGCCCTTGTTGGCGATCTCCACGGAGCGCTCGGCCACCGCCGACGACTCGGCAGCGTTGGCCGATACCTGGTCGATGGACTGGGCCATTTCATTGATTGAAGTCGAAGCTTCGCTGATCTGCTGGGCCTGGTGCTCGGAAGCCTGGGCCAGATGCATGGCGGTGGCCTGGGTTTCCTGCACCGCGGCGGCGACCTGACCGGCGGTGAGGTTGATGGTGGCGACCAGGTCGCGCAGTTGATCCACCGAATAATTGATCGAATCGGCGATGGTGCCGGTGAAGTCCTCGGTGACCGACGCGGTGACGGTCAGGTCGCCGTCGGCCAGATCGGCAATCTCGTCCAGCAGGCGCATGATCGCGTTCTGGTTGCGCTCGTTCTTCTCCGCGGTTTCGTGCAACTGGCGGTTGGTTTCACGCACCATCACCAGGCCGATCAGGATGATCGACATCAGTGCCAGCAGCCCCAGCACGTAACCGCCAATGGCGTGGACGGACCGGCCACCGGCCAGGTTTTCCAGTGCGGTGGTCAGGTGCGAGGCTTCATCCAACAGGGTCTGCGACAGGTTGAAAATGTTACCCGCCGACTCGCGGACCTTGAACAGCTCCGGCGAGGTTTCGAGGATTTCATCCACCGAACCCGAGACGAACTCGAACAGTTCACTGATTTCGCTCAGGCGTGCCCGGGCATCGCGATCCTGGACCTGGGAAATCTTCAAGGCCGGGTCGCCTTGCAACATTCCGTTGAGCACCTGGCCGAAACGCGCGGCATCGCGGCCAAAGGTATCGGCGGCCTGGCTGGCGTTCTCATCCCCCGCCAGCACGGTATTCACCGCGCCCAGGATGCGCTCGGCCAACAGCGACTGGCGCTGGGCCATGGCCACCTGGGCCGCGGGTGCGCCCCGTTGCAGCAGGATCTCGACGACTTTTTCGTATTCGACCTGCAACTGCGGCACCGTTTCGGCCAGGGTCGCCGCCACCTGATGCAGCGACAGCACGGTCTGCTCGCTGGACAGGATGGCGTCGGTGTTCTTGAGCAGGCGTTCCCAGTCCAGTTGTACCGCGCGCATCTGCGGTCGCAGGGTCGAAGGCGCCGGTGGCAGGCCGGTCACCGGGTCACCCTGCTTGAGGTAGCCCCAGCGCTGGGCAAAATCGTTGCGTGCATCGCTCAGCAATTTGAACGCCGCGGCCTTGCCGGCGGCGGCCTCGGTGGCGTTCTTGGCAATGCGCTGGGACAGCACCCGCAACTCACCGGCATGGCCGATGTACTGTTTATCGTAGGTGGACTGGGTGTTGAGGTACGCGAAATTGGCGAACAGCAGCATGATGAAGACAATCAGCGCGACGAACAGCACGATGATCTGCGAACGACTGCGCGACGCTTCCAGTGGCTTGCCTGTGTTTGCTTTGATCATCGATTTTCGCCTGTACTGCCCAATCCAACTCGCCATGGGTGACTGATCTCAGGGCGGCTCTGTGGGAGCAAGGCTTGCCCGCGATGAAAACAACACGGTTTGCTGCCGACCGAGGCGTCTGCATCGCGAGCAAGCTTTGCTCCCACAGGCTCGCTCCCACAGGAGGCTACGCGGTGTCTGTTAAATAGCCACATCCATGAACCCCTCAGACTGCGTCAACGCAAAAGGGCTGAACACCTGCCACTGGCGCTCGCCAAGAAACCGGCCCTTGACGAAGGCGGCTTCCGGACAGTCGCGATCGTTTGCCTGCATCGGCTCCAGGCTGTCCTGGGCGAAATGCTGGAGCCCGAAGACTTCATCCACCAGCAACCCGGCGAACACCTCGCCATGATCCACCACCAGCACCCGCCGCTGCTTGCGCACCGTTGACAGTTCATGACCGAAAAAACCGCTCAGGTCCATCAATGGCAACAGTCGTCCGCGCAGGTTGGCCACGCCGCGAACCCAAGGCTTGACCCCGGGCAAATGCGTATGGCGCGGCTCGTGCAGCACTTCGCTGACTTCCTCCATGGGCGCCACGTACCAGCGCTCACCCAGGCGAAAGCCGATACCGCTCCAGGCATGACGGTGGGTCGGCTGGGACGGCAGGTCCGCCGCCAGCGACCGGCAGCGTCGATCGATCTGCAGCAGCAGCTCGAACGCAGTCAGGGATGGGCTCATGGCCGCGCCGTCAACCCGCCAGGACGTTGTTCAGGGTCTGGATCAGGGTTTCTTCGTCGACCGGCTTGGTCAGGTAGTCCTTGGCGCCTTGGCGCGTGCCCCAGACCTTGTCGGTTTCCTGGTCCTTGGTGGTGATGATGATCACCGGGATGTGGCCGGTTTCCGGATCCTTGGTCAGCTGGCGTGTGGCCTGGAACCCGTTGAGGCCGGGCATGACGATGTCCATCAACACCGCGTCGGGCTTTTCCTGGCGGGCCAGGGCCACGCCGTCGGCGCCGTTCTCGGCCTTGAGGACCTGGTGACCGTGCTTTTCCAGCATGCCGGTCAGTTTGTACATTTCAGTCGGCGAATCATCGACGATCAGAATTCGTGCCATGGTGTTCCCCATTCTTGTCGACCCCAGGCTCTGCGGCCGGGCGTCATTTAATGTGCCTGGTGCGGCTGGACGGCGGCAAAGCCCGGAACATGAGCTTGTATCGCGCCCAGCAGTTCTTCCTTGCTGAAAGGCTTGGTCAAAAACTGATCGGAACCGACGATGCGTCCCTTGGCCTTGTCGAACAGCCCGTCCCGGGACGACAGCAGGATCACCGGCGTGGCCTTGAAGGCGCTGTTGTTCTTGATCAGGGCGCAGGTCTGGTAACCGTCCAGACGCGGCATCATGATGTCGACAAAGATGATGCCCGGGTGATGGTCGGTAATCTTGGCCAGGGCATCGAAGCCATCGACCGCCGTGATCACCTCGCAACCCACATTGCGCAGCAAGGTTTCGGCGGTACGGCGAATGGTCTTCGAATCGTCGATGACCATGACCTTCAAGGCGCTGGGTTGCTGCTGCGTAGGATGCTCTGCCATTGCTACTGCGAACCGGTTTTAAACGCTTAAATGCGACCGACGGCGCAAGCCCTTGATGTTCAAGGCCCGCGCGCCACATGGCAGCCTTTTTAGCACAGTCTCCAGCGCCGGGCTATCGGCCGGGCGGCATGGTGGTTTTTCCTTGACCGCGAATCCGGCGGGCGCCACTCTGACGCCACTTTTTCACGCCATTTGTGCCCCATCAGATTTCGAGGAACCAAGCCATGAGCGTACGCGTCGGCATTGTCATGGACCCTATCGCCAGCATTTCCTACAAGAAGGATAGCTCGCTGGCCATGCTGCTGGCCGCTCAAAAGCGCGGCTGGGAATTGTTCTACATGGAACAGCGCGACCTCTACCAGGCCGAAGGCCAGGCACGGGCGCGCATGAAACCGTTGAAAGTCTTCGCCAGCCCGGAAAAATGGTTTGAACTGGGCGACGAAAAGGATGCGCTGCTGAGCGACCTGGACGTGATCCTGATGCGCAAGGATCCGCCCTTCGACATGGAATTCGTGTATTCCACCTACCTGCTGGAACAAGCCGAAACCGCCGGCGTGCTGGTGGTCAACAAGCCCCAGAGCCTGCGCGACTGCAACGAGAAGCTGTTCGCCACGCTGTTCCCGCAATGCACGCCACCGACCATCGTCAGCCGCCGCCCGGATGTACTGCGCGCGTTCGCCGATCATCACGGCGACGTGATCCTCAAGCCCCTGGACGGCATGGGCGGCTCTTCGATCTTCCGCCACACCGCCGGCCACCCGAACCTCTCCGTGATCCTGGAAACACTGACCCTGCACGGCCAGCAGCAGATCATGATCCAGGGTTATCTGCCGGCCATCGTCGATGGCGACAAGCGCATCCTGATGATCGACGGCGAGCCGGTGGACTATTGCCTGGCGCGCATTCCGGCAGCAGGCGAAACCCGCGGCAACCTGGCCGCCGGCGGCCGTGGCGAAGCCCGCCCGCTGACCGAGAAGGACCGCTGGATCGCGGCCCAGGTTGGCCCGACCCTGCGGGAAAAAGGCTTGCTGTTCGTGGGCCTGGACGTAATCGGCGAGCATCTGACGGAAATCAACGTCACCAGCCCGACCTGCATCCGCGAGATCGACAATGCCTTCGGCACCGACATCGGCGGGATGCTGATGGATGCCATCGATCAGAAGCTCAAGGCTCGTTGATCCAGATCTGATGAAGGGAACCCACATTGCGTTATCATGCCCGGCCTTAAAAAAACGCGATGTTGGTTTCCTTGTCATGACCCTTCCGTCCGATCTGCCCCTAGAGCTCGCCCACCGTGGCGTGCGTCCGGCTGATCGCCTCGGCTTTACCCTGTTCCTGGCGGCGCTGATCCACCTGGCCCTGCTGCTGGGCGTCGGATTTGCCACGGTCGAGCCCAAGCAGATCACCCAGACCCTGGAAATCACCCTGGCCACCTTCAAGAGCGAAACCAAGCCGAAGCAGGCAGATTTCCTCGCCCAGGAGAACCAGCAGGGTAGCGGCACCTTGGAAAAAAAGGCGGTTCCCAAGACCACCGAGATCGCGCCGTTCCAGGATAATCAGGTCCAGAAGGCCACCCCTCCTCCGGCCGCCAAGCCCGAGGTGCAGGAAACCGCTCCCAAGGCTGCCGTGACCACCGTGGCACCGAAACCGAAGAAGGCGCCGGTCAAGGAGGAGGTCAAGCCCGATCCCAAGCCCAAGGCCCCGGCACCGACCTTCGACAGCTCCCAGCTGTCCAGCGACATCGCCAGCCTGGAAGCCGAACTGGCCCAGGAACAGCAGCTCTATGCCAAGCGTCCGCGTATCCACCGCCTGAGCGCCGCCTCGACCATGCGTGACAAGGGCGCCTGGTACAAGGACGAGTGGCGCAAGAAGGTCGAACGCATCGGCAACCTCAACTACCCCGACGAAGCACGGCGCAAGCAGATCTACGGCAACCTGCGGCTCATGGTCTCGATCAACCGCGACGGCTCCCTGTATGAAGTGCTGGTGCTGGAATCTTCCGGCCAGCCGCTGCTGGACCAGGCGGCCCAGCGCATCGTGCGCCTGGCGGCACCGTTCGCACCGTTTACCGGAGATTTGTCGGACATCGACCGGCTGGAGATCATCCGCACCTGGAAATTCTCCCGGGGTGATCGGCTCTCCAGTAACTGACCCACTGCCCAAGCCCCTTGTGGGAGTGGGTTGTGTGGGAGCAAGGCTTGCCCGCGATGAAAACGCCGCGGTCTCTTGAGGACCGCAGCGCCTGGATCGCGAGCAAGCTTTGCTCCCACAAGGCCCGCTCCCACATTTGATCGGTGTCGCCAACCAGATCGAGGTATTTCCTGCACATCCCCAGCTTGTCAGTTCGCCCCTGCGCCGCCACACTATCGCCTATGAAAAACGTCAGCCCCACCTACCTCAAGCATCATTTCCTGATCGCCATGCCGCACATGGCCGATCCGAACTTCGCCCATACCTTGACCTACATCGTCGAGCACACGGCCAATGGCGCCATGGGGCTGGTGATCAATCGCCCGCAGGAGTTGAACCTGGCGGACATTCTCGAGCAGCTGCGCCCTGAGGTAGAGCCGCCCATCCTGTGTCAGCACGTGCCGATTTTCATCGGCGGGCCGGTGCAGACCGACCGCGGTTTCGTGCTCCATCCGTCGGGGCCGAGCTACCAGGCCACGGTGGACCTCAACGGCGTGTCGCTGTCGACCTCCCAGGACGTGTTGTTTGCCATCGCTGACGGTGTCGGTCCGGAAAAAAGCCTGATCGCCCTCGGCTACGCCGGTTGGGAAGCCGGGCAACTGGAGGCCGAACTGGCCGACAACGCCTGGCTGACCTGCCCGTTCGACGCCGACATCCTGTTCAACACCAGCAGTGAACTGCGCCTGGAAGCGGCGGCCAACCGCCTGGGGATCAACCTCAGCCTGCTCACCAGCCAGGCAGGACACGCCTGATGGCCCTGCGCCTGCTGCTGGGTTTCGATTACGGCACCAAACAGATCGGCGTCGCGGTCGGCCAGGTCGTTACCGGCCAGGCCCGCGAGCTGTGCACCCTCAAGGCGCAGAATGGCGTTCCGGACTGGAACCAGGTCGAAGCGCTGATCAAGGAATGGAAACCCGACGCCGTGGTGGTCGGCCTGCCGCTGAACATGGACGGTACGCCCAGCGACATGTGCGTGCGCGCTGAAAAGTTCGCCCGCCGGCTCAATGGCCGCTACAACCTGCCCTTCTATACCCACGACGAGCGCCTGACCACGTTCGAAGCCAAGGGCGAACGCCTCGAGCGTGGCGGGCAGAAAGGCAGTTACCGCGACAACCCGGTGGACGCCATCGCCGCCGCCCTGCTACTGCAGGGCTGGCTCGATGCCAATAGCGCCCTGTTCGACACCTGATTTTGAAAGCGCCGCCAAGGCGCTTTCTTTTAGCGATAGACCGGGCCTTTCACCACAGGCCCGGGAACCTGAAGGAGCCAGCATGAGCCTGCCCAATCCTGCCGACCTGATCAGCCAGATGGCGATCCGTCTCACGGCACACCTGGAACAACGCGGCATCAGCGAACCGCGTTACATCGGCATTCGCACCGGCGGCGTCTGGGTCGCCCAGGCCTTGCTCGAGGAACTTGGCAGCCAATCGCCGCTGGGCACCCTGGACGTGTCCTTCTACCGCGACGACTTCAGCCAGAACGGCCTGCACCCACAGGTACGTCCTTCGGCTCTGCCATTCGAGATCGAGGGCCAGCACCTGGTCCTGATCGATGACGTGCTGATGAGCGGCCGGACCATCCGCGCCGCCATGAACGAGTTGTTCGATTACGGGCGCCCGGCCAGTGTGACCCTGGTGTGCCTGCTGGACCTGGACGCCGCCGAGTTGCCGATCCGCCCGAACGTGGTCGGTGCGACGCTGACACTGGCCGCACACCAGCGGGTCAAGCTCTCCGGTCCCGCACCGCTGCAACTCGAACTGCAAGACCTTGCCCTTTAACTGCCCTTGTAAGAGTCCATCGCGATGACGCCTCTCGAAACCAAGCGCCCGCTGCAGCTCAACGATCAGGGCCAGCTGCGGCACTTCCTGTCCCTCGACGGCCTGCGCCGCGAGCTGCTGACGGAAATCCTCGACACCGCCGACTCGTTCCTTGAAGTCGGCGCCCGGGCGGTGAAGAAAGTCCCGTTGCTGCGCGGCAAGACCGTGTGCAACGTGTTCTTCGAAAACTCCACCCGCACCCGCACCACCTTCGAACTGGCGGCCCAGCGGCTGTCGGCGGACGTGATCACCCTCAACGTGTCGACGTCCTCGGCGAGCAAGGGCGAAACCCTGCTCGATACCCTGCGCAATCTCGAAGCCATGGCGGCGGACATGTTCGTCGTGCGCCACGGAGATTCCGGCGCGGCACACTTCATTGCCGAACACGTCTGCCCGCAGGTGGCGATCATCAACGGCGGCGACGGCCGTCACGCCCACCCGACCCAGGGCATGCTGGACATGCTGACCATTCGCCGGCACAAGGGCAGTTTCGAGAACCTCTCGGTGGCCATTGTCGGCGACATCCTGCACTCGCGGGTGGCTCGCTCGAACATGCTCGCCCTCAAGACCCTCGGTTGCCCGGATATCCGCGTGATCGCGCCGAAAACCCTGCTGCCCATCGGCGTCGAACAGTACGGCGTGAAGGTCTACACCGACATGACCGAAGGCCTCAAGGATGTGGACGTGGTGATCATGCTGCGCCTGCAGCGTGAACGCATGACCGGCGGTCTGCTACCCAGCGAAGGCGAGTTCTACCGCCTGTTCGGCCTCACGACCGCCCGCCTGGCCGGGGCCAAGCCGGATGCCATCGTCATGCACCCGGGGCCGATCAACCGCGGCGTAGAGATCGAATCGGCGGTGGCCGACGGCCCCCATTCGGTGATTCTCAACCAGGTGACCTACGGCATCGCCATCCGCATGGCCGTGCTGTCCATGGCCATGAGCGGGCAAACGGCCCAGCGCCAATTCGACCAGGAGAACGCCCAGTGAAGCTCAGCATTCTCGGCGCACGCGTGATCGATCCGGCCAGCGGCCTGGATCAAGTGACTGACATCCATATCGATGCCTGCAAAATCGTCGCCCTGGGCGCCGCCCCGGCCGGTTTCGTGGCGGCCGAGACCCTCGACGCCCAGGGCCTGGTGGCCGCCCCCGGCCTGGTCGACCTGAACGTCGCCCTGCGCGAGCCTGGCTACAGTCGCAAAGGCAGCATCGTCAGCGAGACCCGGGCCGCCGCCGCCGGTGGCGTGACCAGTCTGTGCTGCCCGCCACAGACCAAACCGGTGCTGGACACCTCGGCCGTGGCCGAACTGATCCTCGACCGCGCCCGCGAAGCCGGCAATACCAAGGTCTTTCCGATTGGTGCGTTGAGCAAAGGCCTCGACGGCGAACAACTGGCGGAGCTGATCGCGTTGCGCGATGCCGGTTGCGTGGCGTTCGGCAACGGCCTGAACAGCTTCCGCAATACCCGCACCCTGTGCCGCGCCCTGGAATACGCAGCCACCTTCGGCCTGACGGTGATCTTCAACTCCCAGGATCACGACCTGGCCGAAGGTGGCCTGGCCCACGAAGGCCCGACCGCCAGCTTCCTTGGCCTGCCGGGCATACCGGAGACCGCCGAGACCGTGGCCCTGGCCCGTGACCTGTTGCTGGTGGAGCAAAGCGGTGTGCGCGCGCACTTCAGCCAGCTGACCAGCGCCCGCGGCGCGGCGCTGATCGCCCAGGCCCAGGCCCGCGGCTTGCCGGTAACCGCCGATGTGGCGCTGTACCAATTGATCCTGACCGACGAAGCCCTGATCGATTTCAACAGCGTCTATCACGTCCAACCACCGCTGCGCACCCGCGCCGACCGGGATGGCTTGCGCGAGGCAGTGAAATCCGGAGTGATCTCGGCCATTTCCAGCCATCACCAACCCCATGAGCGCGATGCCAAGCTGGCACCCTTCGGCGCCACCGAACCGGGCATCAGCAGCGTCGAACTGCTGCTGCCGCTGGCGATGACACTGGTGGAAGACGGCCTGCTCGACCTGCCGACCCTGCTGGCGCGCCTCAGCGCCGGCCCGGCCCAGGCACTGCAACTACCGGCAGGGAAACTGGCAGTGGGTGCGGCAGCGGACCTGGTGCTGTTTGACCCGGCCGCCTCCACCGTGGCTGGGGAAGCCTGGCGCTCCAAGGGCGACAATTGCCCGTTCCTGGGCCACAGCTTGCCGGGACTGGTGCGCTATACCTTGATGGATGGGCGGGTTACTCACCAGGCCTGACACCGCGTCGCGCCCATCGCGAGCAGGCTCGCTCCCACATTGGATTTCAGGTACTCACACAATCTGTGCGCGCTGAAGATCCCTGTGGGAGCGAGCCTGCTCGCGATGGGAGCAACCCAGTCTTACTGAAAAGCCCCACGCTTCTGCGCATTCCGAATCGAAACCTGGTCGTTCAGCGTCCAGAAGTCATACAGCACCCCCAGGAAGAACACCCCGCCCGTCAGCAGGTAGATGATCCCGCTGAGCCATTTGCCCTGATACATCCGGTGCACGCCGAACACCCCGAGAAACGTCAACAGGATCCACGCCACGGTGTATTCGATGGGTCCTGGGGTGAAGCGCAGATCCGCTTCGCGGTCCATCGCAGGGATCAGGAACAAATCGATCAGCCAGCCAATGCCCAGCAGGCCGAAGGTGAAGAACCAGATCGTGCCGGTGACCGGCTTGCCATAGTAGAAACGATGGGCCCCGGTGAAACCGAAAATCCAGAGCAGATACCCGATGATTTTGCTGTGGGTGTCATGGGTAGCGTCCAGCTGATAGCTGTTCATAAATGGCCTCTTTTGCCTCGATAGATAAATTTGTTCGGACCTTTTGTGACTTTTGTGTGTCTTGCCGACAAGCGGTTCTTGGCACCTTGGGCGCAGCGAAGCCCCCGTATTCCGGGGGTTGTGTCGGACAATCGGGGCAAAGTGGCTCATTTTCAGGGGTTGCGCGCAGGATTCCGGATCGACAAACGGCCTCGGAATCACTCAAAAAGCTGTTATAAAGTTGCGCGCTAACCTATAAGAGCCCTGCCTAATGCGTCCATTTTTCAAGACATGGCTGACCATTTGCCTATTATTGCCACTGGCCGCCCACGCCACCAATCGTGAGCAACGTCTTCCCAACGTCAACGGCTACACCCCGAAATCCCATGTTTCTGCTCCGTCGAGAAAGAACAAGCCAAGCGTCCAGTACACGACCACGGGCAACAGCAAGCTGGTGCCGCCCATGGCGACCAAAGCGAGCAGCAACGTATTGAGCCGTGCCGTGAATGTACTGGGCACACCTTATCGTTGGGGCGGCAGCAGCCCAAGTAAAGGCTTCGATTGCAGCGGCCTGGTGAAATATGCGTTCAACGACAGCACCTTCGACCTGCCACGCACTTCGAATGCCATGGCAGCCGGTCACGGTGAGAAAGTCGAGCGCAAGGACCTCAAGCCCGGCGACCTGATCTTCTTCAAGCTCAAGAGCCGCCGGGTCAACCACGTGGCCATCTACCTGGGCAACGACCGCTTCATCCATGCGCCACGTCGCGGCAAGTCGGTGACCATCGACACCCTGAACAAACCGTACTGGGACACCCACTACGTGGTTGCCAAGCGAGTGTTGCCGAAAGAGCCGGGCGGGATGCGGGTCGTCCAGCGCTGATGATCGTTCCCATGCTCTGCGTGGGAATGCCTCAGCGGACGCTCTGCGTTCGGCTCTCAGGGGACGCGAAGCGTCCCGGGCTGCGTTCCCACGCAGAGCGTGGGAACGATCGGAAAACGCCTCAGAAACTATCCGGCGTACGCGCCCGCTCCCGCGCATGTTCCCGGCTGATCAAGCCTTTGGTCACCAGGTCCTTCAAGCACATGTCCAGCGTCTGCATCCCCAGCGAGCCGCCGGTCTGGATCGCCGAGTACATCTGCGCCACCTTGTCTTCGCGGATCAGGTTACGAATCGCCGATGTGCCCAGCATGATTTCATGAGCGGCAACCCGGCCGCCGCCGATCTTCTTGATCAGCGTCTGGGAAATCACCGCCTGCAATGATTCCGACAACATCGAGCGCACCATGGACTTCTCGTCCCCCGGGAACACGTCCACCACCCGGTCGATGGTCTTGGCCGCCGAGGTGGTGTGCAGGGTGCCGAATACCAGGTGCCCGGTTTCGGCGGCGGTCAGTGCCAGGCGGATGGTTTCCAGGTCGCGCATCTCCCCCACCAGAATCACGTCCGGGTCTTCCCGCAGGGCCGAACGCAGGGCCGTGGAAAAATCCTGGGTGTCGCGGTGCACTTCGCGCTGGTTGATCAGGCATTTGCGCGGTTCGTGAACGAACTCGATGGGGTCCTCGATGGTGAGGATGTGGTGATGCTTATGGGTGTTGAGGTAGTCGATCATCGCCGCCAGGGTGGTGGACTTGCCTGAGCCGGTCGGTCCGGTCACCAGCACCAACCCGCGAGGGGCCTCGGTCACTTTGCGAAACACCTCGCCCATGCCCAGCTCTTCCATGGTCAGGACTTTCGACGGAATGGTCCGGAACACCGCCCCCGCGCCGCGATTCTGGTTGAAAGCGTTGACCCGAAACCGGGCGACCCCGGGTACATCGAAGGAAAAATCGGTTTCCAGAAACTTTTCGTAATCTACCCGTTGCCGGTCGTTCATGATGTCGTAGATCAGCTCATGAACCTGCTTGTGGTCCAGTGCCGGCAGGTTGATCCTCCGCACATCGCCATCAACCCGGATCATCGGCGGCAGCCCGGCCGACAGGTGCAGGTCCGAGGCCCCCTGTTTGGCGCTGAACGCCAGCAGTTCAGTGATATCCATAGCGCTCCTCAATTCCAGTAGAATGCCGCGAACCTCAGACCGCTGGCGCTTCTTTATGTCCACGATAGCAGACAACATCGCTCAGGTTAGATCGCGCATCCGCGCTGCGGAGCAAGCCGCCCACCGCGCCGCAGACAGCGTCCAACTGCTGGCGGTGAGCAAGACCAAGCCCGCCCAGGCCCTGCGTGAAGCCTATGCCGCCGGCCTGCGGGACTTCGGTGAGAACTACCTGCAGGAAGCGCTGGGCAAGCAGGCCGAACTGACCGACCTGCCCTTGATCTGGCACTTCATCGGCCCCATTCAATCGAACAAGACCCGCGCTATTGCCGAACATTTCGACTGGGTGCATTCCGTGGACCGCTTGAAAATTGCCCAACGCCTGTCCGAGCAGCGTCCGGACGGGTTACCACCGCTGAACATCTGCATTCAAGTCAACGTCAGCGGGGAAGCCAGCAAATCCGGTTGTACCCCGGAGGATCTGCCGGCCCTGGCCGATGCCATCAGCGCATTGCCACGCCTGACGCTCCGCGGCCTGATGGCGATCCCCGAGCCAACCGAAGAGCGCGCCGCCCAGGACGCAGCCTTCGCCGCCGTCCAACGTTTGCAAGCCAGCCTGGCCCTGCCGCTGGACACGCTGTCCATGGGCATGAGTCACGATCTCGAATCCGCCATTGCCCAGGGCGCCACCTGGGTCAGGATCGGTACAGCCCTGTTTGGTGCTCGCGACTACAGCGCCAACCAACCGTAAGCCATGCCGACTCAACTCCTCAATCAAGGACCTGTCATGAGCAACACGCGTATTGCCTTTATCGGCGCCGGCAACATGGCCGCCAGCCTGATCGGTGGCCTGCGGGCCAAGGGCCTGGACGCTGCGCAGATCCGCGCCAGCGATCCGGGTACCGAGACCCGCACCCGGGTGAGCAACGAGCACGGCATCGAGACCTTTGCCGACAACGCACAAGCCATCGATGGCGCGGACGTCATCGTGCTGGCGGTCAAGCCGCAGGCGATGAAAGCCGTGTGCGAAGCCCTTCGCCCAAGCCTCAAGCCCGATCAACTGGTGGTGTCGATTGCCGCCGGCATCACCTGCGCCAGCATGAACAAGTGGCTCGGCGACCAGCCCATCGTGCGCTGCATGCCCAACACCCCGGCGCTGTTGCGTCAGGGCGTCAGCGGCCTGTTCGCCACCCCACAGGTCAGCGCCGAACAACGCCAGCAGGCTGAAGAGCTGCTGTCGGCCGTCGGCCTGGCGTTGTGGCTGGAAACCGAGCAGCAGCTGGACGCGGTCACTGCCGTTTCCGGTTCGGGCCCGGCGTACTTCTTCCTGCTGATCGAAGCCATGACCGCCGCCGGCGAAAAACTGGGCCTGCCCCGCGAGATTGCCGCGAAGCTGACCTTGCAGACCGCCCTCGGCGCAGCCCACATGGCCACCTCCAGTGACGTCGATGCCGCCGAACTGCGCCGCCGCGTGACCTCGCCGGCCGGCACCACCGAAGCCGCCATCAAATCGTTCCAGGCCGGGGGATTCGAAGCCCTGGTGGAAAAAGCACTCGGCGCCGCCGCGCACCGCTCGGCCGAAATGGCCGAACAACTGGGCCAATAAGGAGCCATTCATGATTGGATTGAACACCGCAGCGGTCTACGTGCTGCAAACCCTTGGCAGCCTCTACCTGCTGATCGTGCTGATGCGTTTCGTGCTGCAACTGGTCCGAGCCAATTTCTACAACCCGCTGTGCCAGTTCGTCGTCAAGGCCACCCAACCGCTGCTCAAGCCCCTGCGCCGGATCATCCCGAGCCTGTTCGGCCTGGACATGTCCTCGCTGGTACTGGCAATCCTCGTGCAAATGGCGCTGATGGCCTTGACCCTGCTGCTCACCTACGGCACCACCGGCAACCCGCTGCAACTGCTGATCTGGTCGATCATCGGCGTAACTGCGCTGTTCCTGAAGATTTTCTTCTTCGCCCTGATCATCAGCGTGATCCTGTCCTGGGTCGCCCCGGGCAGCCACAACCCGGGCGCCGAGCTGGTGAACCAGATCTGCGAACCGGCCCTGGCCCCGTTCCGTCGCATCGTGCCGAACCTCGGCGGCCTGGATATTTCGCCGATCCTGGCGTTCATGGTGCTCAAACTGCTCGACATGCTGGTGATCAACAACCTCGCGGCGATGACCATGATGCCGGATATCCTGCGCGTCCTGATCTGACCTGACCCTGTGGCCTGATCGTTCCCACGCTCTGCGTGGGAATGCTGCCAAGGACGCTCCGCGTTCTGCCTTGGGATGACGCAGAGCGTCACGGGATGCATTCCCACGCAGAGCGTGGGAACGATCAGCATCAGTCAGCGATTTCCTTGGTTGCCGCTAACCCCAGCGGTCTTTAGACTTACGCCTCATTTCAACGAGAGCAGGGTCGATGCCAGCTGCCTTTCCCCCCGATTCCGTTGGTCTGGTGACGCCGCAAATGGCGCATTTCAGCGAGCCCCTGGCCCTGGCCTGTGGCCGTTCGTTGCCAGCCTATGACCTGATCTACGAAACCTATGGCACGCTCAACGCCACGGCGAGCAATGCCGTGCTGATCTGCCACGCCTTGTCGGGGCATCACCATGCCGCCGGCTACCACAGCGTCGACGACCGCAAGCCCGGCTGGTGGGACAGTTGCATCGGCCCCGGCAAGCCGATCGACACCAATCGGTTCTTCGTGGTCAGCCTGAACAACCTGGGCGGCTGTAACGGCTCCACCGGCCCCAGCAGCCTCAACCCGGACACCGGCAAGCCGTTCGGCGCCGATTTCCCCGTGCTGACCGTGGAAGACTGGGTCCACAGCCAGGCCCGCCTGGCCGACCGTCTCGGTATCGGCCAATGGGCAGCCGTGATCGGTGGCAGCCTGGGCGGTATGCAGGCCCTGCAATGGACCATCACCTACCCGGATCGCGTGCGCCATTGCCTGGCAATCGCCTCGGCCCCCAAGCTGTCGGCGCAGAACATCGCCTTCAACGAAGTGGCGCGCCAGGCGATCCTTACCGACCCGGAGTTCCACGGCGGTTCGTTCCAGGAGCACGGCGTGATCCCCAAGCGCGGGCTGATGCTGGCGCGAATGGTCGGGCACATCACCTACCTGTCCGACGACTCCATGGGCGAGAAATTCGGCCGCGGCCTCAAGAGCGAGAAGCTCAACTACGACTTCCACAGCGTCGAGTTCCAGGTGGAAAGCTACCTGCGTTATCAAGGTGAGGAATTCTCCGGGCGCTTCGACGCCAACACCTACCTGTTGATGACCAAGGCCCTGGACTACTTCGATCCGGCGGCGAACTTCGACGATAACCTGGCGAAGACCTTCGCCGGTGCCACCGCCAAGTTCTGCGTGATGTCGTTCACCACCGACTGGCGCTTCTCCCCGGCCCGCTCCCGGGAACTGGTGGACGCGCTGATGGCCGCGCGCAAGGACGTCTGCTACCTGGAGATCGACGCGCCCCAGGGCCACGACGCCTTTCTGATTCCGATCCCGCGCTACCTGCAGGCGTTCGGCAACTACATGAACCGTATTACGCTGTGAGGACGCCATGAGAGCCGATCTGGACATCATCCAGGAATGGATCCCCGCCGGCAGCCGCGTGCTCGACCTGGGCTGCGGCAACGGCGAACTGCTGACCTGGCTGCGGGACAACAAGCAGGTCACCGGCTACGGCCTGGAAAACGACCCGGACAACATCGCCGAGTGCGTCGCCAAGGGCATCAACGTCATCGAACAGGACCTGGACAAGGGCCTGGGCAACTTCGCCAGCAACAGTTTCGACATCGTGGTCATGACCCAGGCCCTGCAAGCGGTGCACTACCCGGACAGGATCCTCGACGAAATGCTCCGGGTCGGACGTCAGTGCATCATCACCTTCCCCAACTTCGGACACTGGCGCTGCCGCTGGTACCTGGCGAGCAAGGGCCGCATGCCGGTGTCGGAGTTCTTGCCCTACACCTGGTACAACACGCCGAACATCCACTTCTGCACCTTCGAGGATTTCGAAGCGTTGTGCCGCGAACGCCAGGCCAAGGTCATCGATCGCCTGGCGGTGGATCAGCAGCACCGCCACGGGTGGGCCAGCAAGCTATGGCCTAATCTATTAGGTGAAATAGGCATCTATCGGGTCAGCAGCCCAGGCCTTGCCGATCATCAGGTCGCCGTGTGAACCCCGACCCTGTTCCCAGGAGCACAACATGAAACGTCTCGCGTTGTTCCTCGTCACTGCTTGCCTTTGCGCCGGCGTCATGGCCGCTGACGCCATCAAGGCCGAGCGCAAGGAAGTGTTCGGTGACGTCACCGTGCACTACAACACCTTCAATTCCACCTTCCTGACATCGGACATCGCCGAGGCCGCCAAGCTGGTCCGCAGCAAGAACCAGGGCGTGATCAACGTGTCGGTGATCAAGGATGGCAAGCCGCTGACGGCCGAGGTCAGCGGCACGATCAAGGACCTGACCAGCAAGACGGTCCCCCTGGCGTTCCGCGAAATCAGCGAACAAGGCGCGATCTACTACATCGCCCAGTATCCGGTAGAGCAGCAGGAAACCCGTACCTTCGAGATCAAGGTCAAGACGGGCGACAAGGTCAACACCCTCAACTTCAACCAGGAGCTGTTTCCGGCCGAATGATGAACCTCACCCAACTCGTACTCGCCAGCCATAACGCCGGCAAACTCAAGGAACTCCAGGCCATGCTCGGCGGATCGGTGCACCTGCGCTCGATCGGTGAGTTCAGCCAGGTGGAGCCGGAAGAAACCGGTCTGTCGTTCGTCGAGAACGCGATCCTCAAGGCCCGCAACGCCGCGCGCATTTCCGGCCTGCCGGCGCTGGCCGACGATTCCGGGCTGGCGGTGGATTTCCTCGGCGGCGCGCCGGGCATCTACTCGGCCCGTTACGCCGACGGCAAGGGTGATGCAGCGAACAATGCCAAGCTGCTCGACGCCCTCAAGGACGTGCCTGAAGCCGAGCGTGGCGCACAGTTCGTTTGCGTCCTGGCGTTGGTGCGACATGCCGATGATCCGCTGCCGATCCTCTGCGAAGGGCTGTGGCAGGGACGCATCCTCACCGAGGCCAGCGGCGAGCACGGCTTCGGCTACGACCCGCTGTTCTGGGTGCCGGAGCGCAATTGTTCCAGCGCCGAACTGGGTCCGGTGGAAAAGAATCAACTGAGCCACCGCGCCCGCGCCATGGCCCTGCTGCGTCAACGCCTGGGCCTGCAATGAACAATGACTCCCCCGCGCCGCTGATTCATGGCGGCGCACACACGCCACGGGCGCCGCTGCCAGTGCTGCCGCCCTTGGCGTTGTACGTCCACATCCCGTGGTGCGTACGCAAATGCCCGTATTGCGATTTCAACTCCCACACCGCCAGCCCGCAGTTGCCGGAAGAAGAGTACGTCGATGCCTTGTTAGCCGATCTCGACCAGGATCTGCACGGGGTCTATGGTCGCAAACTGAGCTCGATCTTCTTTGGCGGCGGTACCCCCAGCCTGTTCAGCGCCCAGGCCCTGGGCCGGCTGCTAAAGGGTGTCGAGGCGCGGATAGCCTTTGCCGACGACATCGAAATCACCCTGGAGGCCAACCCCGGCACCTTCGAGCAAGAGAAATTCGTGGCTTACCGGGCCTTGGGCATCAATCGCCTGTCCATCGGTATCCAGAGCTTCCAACAAGCCAAGCTCGAAGCCCTGGGCCGGATCCATAACGGTGACGAGGCGGTGCGTGCCGCCGACATGGCCCGCCAGGCCGGGTTCGATAACTTCAACCTTGACCTGATGCATGGCCTGCCCGACCAATCCCTCGACGATGCCTTGAGCGATCTGCGCCAGGCCATCGCCCTGAAGCCCACCCATCTCTCCTGGTATCAGCTGACGCTGGAGCCGAACACGGTGTTCTGGAACCAGCCGCCAACGTTGCCGGAAGACGACACGTTGTGGGACATCCAGGAAGCCGGACAAGCGCTGCTGGCCGAGCACGGCTACGCCCAATACGAAGTGTCGGCCTACGCCCAACCGGGTCGGGCGGCACGGCATAACCTCAACTACTGGAGTTTTGGCGACTTCATCGGCATCGGCGCCGGCGCCCATGGCAAGCTCAGCCATCCGGACGGGCGCATCGTGCGCACCTGGAAGACCCGCCTGCCCAAGGACTACCTCAACCCGGCCAAGCGCTTCCTGGCCGGCGAAAAGACCCTGGCCAACGAAGAACTGCCCTTTGAATTCCTGATGAACGCCCTGCGCCTGACCGAAGGCGTGGACGCGCGGCTATACCCGGAACGCACCGGCCTGCCCCTGCAAAGCCTGGCCGAAGGTCGCCGTGAAGCCGAACAAAGCGGGTTGTTGCAGGTCGAACCGTCACGTCTGGCGGCCACCGAGCGCGGACAGCTGTTTCTCAATGACTTGCTGCAGAAATTTCTGAGCTGATCAACACAAGGAAATCGAATGGATCTGGTACTCGACCTGCTCGCCACCGTGTCCCGCTGGAGCCGCAGCAACCTGTCGGAAATCTCCCTGGCATTGGTCGGCTGCCTGCTGGTGCTGTTCGGCGCAGACATCAAGGCCTGGGTCGAACAACGCCTGGGCAGCATCGCCGGCGCATTGCGCGTCCCGCTGATCGCCCTGTTGTGCATGATTGGCAGCGGCGCGGCACTGATCTACGCCACGCCGTGGGTGGTGCGGGGGCTGAGCCAGTTCAACAACTACAGCCTGGCGCCGGTGCTGTTGGTGGTGCTGGTGTTGATCGGGGTGGTGGCGGATCGTCGCTGACCTTCGCAGCGCCCTGAAACAACTGTGGGAGCAAGGCTTGCCCGCGATGCATACGACCCGGATTCAGTTTGATACCGAGGCGCTGCTATCGCGGGCAAGCCTTGCTCCCACAAAGCTCTCTCCCACAATTATGGCTTAGGACTGCTTCTCGAACTTCAGATCCCAGACCCCATGCCCAAGTCGTTCACCACGGCGCTCGAACTTGGTGATCGGCCGTTCGGCCGGGCGCGGCACGCACTTGCCGTCTTCGGCGAGGTTGCGATAACCCGGGGCGACGTTCATCACTTCCAGCATGTATTCGGCGTAGGGTTCCCAGTCGGTGGCCATGTGCAGCACCCCGCCGACCTTCAACTTGCTGCGCACCAGCTCGGCGAACGAAGACTGGACGATACGGCGCTTGTGGTGACGGCTCTTGTGCCACGGGTCCGGGAAAAACAGCATCAACCGGTCCAGGCTGTTGTCGGCTATGCAACGGTTGAGCACTTCGATAGCGTCGCAATCGTAGACCCGCAGGTTGGTCAGCCCTTGGGTCAGCACGCCATTGAGCAATGCACCGACGCCCGGACGGTGCACTTCCACACCGATGAAATCCTGCTCCGGCGCAGCAGCGGCCATTTCCAGCAGCGAGTGGCCCATGCCAAAGCCGATTTCCAGCGAGCGCGGGGCCGAGCGACCAAACACCTGGTCGAAGTCCACCGGCGCATCAGCCAGGGGCAGGACGAACAATGGCGCGCCCTGCTCCAGGCCGCGTTGCTGGCCTTCGGTCATGCGCCCGGCGCGCATCACGAAACTCTTGATGCGGCGGTGTTGGCGCTCTTCGCCTTCGTCCGGCTGGACAGGCGTGTCGTTCGATTCAGTCATCAATGGCTCTTACTTGATCAGACCATCCAGCGGCGAGGAGGCGCTGGCGTAAAGTTTTTTCGGCATGCGGCCGGCGAGATACGCCAGGCGCCCGGCGACAATGGCGTGCTTCATGGCTTCGGCCATCAGGATCGGCTGCTGGGCGTGGGCGATGGCGGAGTTCATCAGCACCGCTTCGCAACCCAGCTCCATGGCGATCGTCGCGTCGGACGCGGTACCGACGCCGGCATCCACCAGCACCGGGATCTTGGCTTCTTCAAGGATGATCTGCAGGTTGTAAGGGTTGCAGATCCCCAGGCCCGTACCGATCAGGCCTGCCAGCGGCATGACCGCGATGCAGCCGATTTCCGCCAGTTGCCGGGCGATGATCGGATCGTCGCTGGTGTACACCATGACGTCGAAACCTTCCTTGACCAGGGTTTCGGCAGCCTTGAGGGTTTCGATCACGTTGGGGAACAGGGTCTTCTGGTCGGCCAGCACTTCCAGCTTCACCAGGTTGTGGCCATCGAGCAGCTCACGGGCCAGGCGGCAGGTGCGCACGGCCTCGATGGCGTCGAAGCAGCCGGCGGTGTTGGGCAGGATCGTGTAGCGATCCGGCGGCAGGATATCCAGCAGGTTCGGTTCGCCCGGGTTCTGGCCGATGTTGGTCCGACGCACCGCAACGGTGACGATTTCGGCGCCCGAAGCCTCGATGGCCAGGCGGGTTTCTTCCATATCGCGGTACTTGCCGGTGCCAACCAGCAAGCGCGACTGGTAGGTACGACCGGCCAGGACGAAGGGCTTGTCGCTACGAACGATGCTCATGGGAAATCCTCTGTTGGGATGAGGTTCTTGCGAAATGCTGCGAAACCGCTAGCCGCCGCCGATGGCGTGCACGACTTCAACCTGGTCACCCTCGTTGAGGGCGGTGTCGGCATGCTGGCTGCGCGGGACGATATCCAGATTGAGTTCCACCGCGACACGGCGTCCGGTGAGATCCAGACGGGTCAGCAGGGCCGCAACGGTCTCACCGTCGGGCAATTCAAAGGGTTCGCCGTTCAACTGAATGCGCATGCCGGATGCCGCCATCATTTTTAGGGGCTGGCATTCTAGCCCGATCAGCCTGGGTGACCCAAGCCATTCGTCATGAAATGGACCGTCCGGTCAACCCAGCCGCCAGGCGGCGAGCCCCAGGCACAACCAGCCAATCAGGAACGCCACACCGCCGAACGGAGTGATAATGCCCAGTTTGCTGATACCCGTGAGCGTCAACAAGTACAAGCTACCGGAGAACAGCAGAATGCCGACCACGAACGAAATGCCGGCCCAGGTGACGATGCGGCCGGGTATGTGTGTGGCCAGCAGCGCGACGCCCAGCAACGCCAGGGTGTGCACCAATTGATAGGTGACGCCTGTATGGAAAATGGCCAGGTAGTCGGCGCTCAGGCGGTTCTTCAGGCCATGGGCGGCGAAGGCCCCCAGGGCGACGCCCGTGAAGCCGAAAAAGGCAGCCAGCATCAGAAAGCTACGCAGCATGAGAACTCCAGTCAGACTCGGTGGACAGGGTCTGTATAATGGCCCGCTCGACGGGTTCGGCCAAGCCATCTCTATGCTGCGTACATTGTTTCGACGATTCCTCAAAGCCCTGCTCTGGTTCGCCGTCGGCAGCGTTGTCCTGGTGCTGCTATTGCGCGTGGTACCGCCGCCGTTCACAGCGCTGATGATCGAGCGCAAGGTTGAATCCTGGGTCGACGGCGAACCGATCGACCTGCAACGCACCTGGCAGCCCTGGGACCAGATCTCCGACAGCCTCAAGGTCGCGGTGATTGCTGGCGAAGACCAGAAATTTCCCGAACACTGGGGCTTCGACATCGGCGCGATCCAGGCCGCATTCGCCCATAACGGCCGCGGCGGTTCGATTCGTGGCGCCAGCACTCTCAGCCAGCAAGTCTCCAAGAACCTGTTCCTGTGGTCGGGCCGCAGCTGGCTGCGCAAGGGCTTCGAAGCCTGGTTCACCGCGCTGATCGAGGTGCTCTGGCCCAAGCAGCGGATTCTTGAGGTGTACCTCAATAGCGTGGAGTGGGATGACGGCGTATTCGGTGCAGAAGCCGCGGCGCGACACCATTTCCGTGTTGGCGCCAATGCCTTGTCCCGGCAGCAGGCAAGCTTGCTGGCGGCGGTACTGCCCAACCCTCGAAAATGGAGCGCCAGCCGGCCAAGCCCCTATGTACTGCGGCGGGCAAGCTGGATACGCCAGCAGATGAGCCAATTGGGGGGCGACAGTTACCTGCTGGGACTCAATGATTCGCGACGGGCGCCCTGGGCCCAGTAGCCCAGGCACTGAAAGTCCCTGCTTATGATCGTTCCCACGCTCCGCGTGGGAATGCAGCACGGGACGCTCCGCGTCCCCAAGCGTGACGCGGAGCGTCCAGGATGCGTTCCCACGCAGAGCGTGGGAACGATCACACAACCAAAAACGCCCCGATCATCGCTGATCGGGGCGTTTTTTATTGCCGTTGTGCCGGTTAAGCCGCAATCGACAACTTGAGCTTGTTCATCGCACTTTTCTCAAGCTGGCGAATCCGCTCCGCCGACACGTTGTACTTCTGCGCAAGGTCGTGCAGCGTGGCCTTTTCCTCTGCCAGCCAGCGCTGGTAGAGAATGTCGCGACTGCGCTCGTCCAGCACTTCCAGGGCTTCGTGCAGGTTGGTGTTGGAGTTGTCGCTCCAGTCGGCGTCTTCCAGCTGACGCGCTGGGTCATACCGGTGGTCTTCCAGGTAGTTGGCCGGCGATTGGAAGGCGCTGTCGTCGTCCGCTTCGGCGGCCGGGTCGAAGGCCATGTCCTGGCCGGTCAGGCGACTTTCCATCTCGCGGACCTCACGAGGTTCCACACCCAGGCTTTCGGCCACCCGATGGACTTCTTCGTTGTTCAGCCAGGCCAGACGCTTCTTCTGGCTGCGCAGGTTGAAGAACAGCTTGCGCTGGGCCTTGGTGGTCGCGACCTTCACGATGCGCCAGTTGCGCAGGATGAACTCGTGGATTTCCGCCTTGATCCAGTGCACCGCGAACGATACCAGGCGCACACCCATTTCCGGGTTGAAGCGCTTGACCGCTTTCATCAGGCCGACGTTGCCTTCCTGGATCAGGTCGGCCTGGGCCAGCCCGTAGCCGGAATAGCTGCGGGCGATATGTACGACAAAACGCAGGTGGGCGAGCACCATTTGCCGAGCCGCCTCAAGATCCTGCTCATAATAGAGACTCTCGGCCAGTTCACGCTCCTGCTCGGGTGTCAGCAAGGGAATGCTGTTCACCGTGTGCACATAGGCCTCCAGGTTCGCACCCGGGACCAGAGCATACGCAGGTTGCAAAGAAGTGGTCATACGAAAAAACCTCCGACTCACATAACTCGTGCAGTTCAGCACTGCGAAAATTGACCGGGAACCGTAGGACAAGTTCCCACAAAAACTGAAAGGTCAATACGCGCAAAATGACTCTATTTTGGCGCAAGCTCACGCAAGTGGCGTGCGACCGCAATCCATGCACCGATATAACCCAACAGCACCGCGCCAAGCAAGAGCGACAGACCGTCGGCGACTGGCACTCCGGCCAGCGCGAAATCACTGCCGTACAAACCGGCCAGCCCCACTACCGCATCGTTCAGCCAGTCCAGGCCGAACGCCAATACACCCCAGGACAGGATCCCGGCACCGAAGCCATACAGCGCGCCCATATAGAGGAAGGGCCTGCGCACATAACTGTCCGTGCCGCCGACGAGTTTAATCACTTCTATCTCGGTGCGGCGGTTTTCAATATGAAGACGAATGGTATTGCCTATCACCAAAAGTAATGCAGACACCAGCAGCACCGTCAGGCCGAAGACAAACCGGTCACCGAGCTTGAGGATCGCCGCAAGACGCTCGACCCAGACTAAATCAAGTTGCGCCTGTTGTACCTTCGGCAACTCGGAAAGTCTTTGTCTTAATGCTTCAAGGGTCGGCTTGTCGACTTCCTTCGGCGTCACCAGCACTACGCCCGGCAATGGGTTTTCCGGCAGTTCCTTGAGCGCCTCGCCCAGGCCGGACTGCTGCTGGAACTCCTCGAGTGCCTGGTCGCGGCCGATGTATTCGGCATCGGCCACGCCCGGCATGGCCTTGATCTGCTCGAGCAGCGTCTGGCCATCGCCCGGCGTCGCCTCCAATTGCAGGTACAGGGAAATCTGCGCCGCGCGCTGCCAGGAACCGCCAAGACGCTCTACATTATTCAGCAGTAATGACAGCCCCATCGGCAGGCTCAGGGCGACCGCCATGACCATGCAGGTGAAGAAACTGCCTATCGGCTGTTTACCCAGGCGTCGCAGGCTGTCGAGCAGGCTGGCGCGATGGCTTTCGATCCAGGCATGCAGCAGCGTGCTGAAGTCCGGGCCGTCGTCATCGTCGCGTTTTTTCTTTTGCGGTTGCGGATCGGAGGCCTTCGGGGCCACGCGCTCGGCCACTTTCGGGCTGCGGGTTGCGCTCATACGCCAGCCTCCCCGTCACCGATCAAACGGCCGCGCTGCAAGGTGAGCATGCGGTGGCGCATGCGTGCGATCAGGGCCAGGTCGTGACTGGCAATCAGCACGCTGGTGCCCAAACGGTTGATGTCTTCGAATACGCCCATGATTTCCGCCGCCAGACGCGGGTCGAGGTTACCGGTAGGTTCGTCCGCCAGCAGCAAGGCCGGGCGGTGAACGATGGCGCGGGCGATACCGACGCGCTGTTGCTGGCCGGTGGACAGGTCGCCTGGGTACAAGTCGGTCTTGTCCGACAGGGCTACGCGCTCCAGGGCCGAATCCACCCGCTTGTTGATCTCGGCCTTGGACAGGCCAAGGATCTGCAAGGGCAACGCCACGTTGTTGAACACGGTACGATCGAACAGTAGCTGGTGATTCTGGAACACCACGCCGATCTGCCGCCGCAGGTAGGGGATCTGGGCGTTGCTGATGGTGCTCAGGTCCTGGCCGGCCAGCAGCAGCTTGCCGGTGGTGGGCCGCTCCATTGCCAGCAGCAGGCGCAGCAATGTGCTTTTACCGGCGCCGGAATGGCCGGTGACGAACAGAAACTCACCTCGACGCACCCGAAAGCTCAGCTCATGCAGGCCGACGTGACCATTCGGATAGCGTTTACCGACCTGTTCGAAACGAATCATGAATGCTCCCGCTCGGCAAACAGCGCCTGGACAAAGGGCTCGGCTTCAAAGGTACGCAGGTCGTCGATGCCTTCGCCCACGCCGATGTAGCGGATGGGCAGGCCGAACTGCTTGGCCAGGGCGAAGATCACTCCGCCCTTGGCGGTGCCGTCGAGCTTGGTCAGGGCCAACCCGGTCAGTTCGACGGTCTGGTTGAATTGCTTGGCCTGGTTGATGGCGTTCTGGCCGGTACCGGCGTCCAGCACCAGCAGCACTTCGTGGGGTGCGTCGGCATCGAGCTTGCCGATCACCCGACGAACTTTCTTCAACTCTTCCATCAGGTTGTCTTTGGTGTGCAGGCGACCGGCCGTGTCGGCGATCAGCACGTCGATGCCACGGGCCTTGGCGGCCTGCACGGCGTCGAAGATCACCGAAGCGGAATCGGCGCCGGTGTGCTGGGCGATCACCGGGATCTTGTTGCGCTCGCCCCACACTTGCAACTGTTCTACGGCAGCGGCGCGGAAAGTATCGCCGGCGGCCAGCATGACCTTCTTGCCTTCAAGTTGCAGTTTCTTCGCCAGCTTGCCGATGGTGGTGGTCTTGCCGGCGCCATTGACGCCGACCACCAGGATCACGAACGGTTTGTTCTGCGAAGCGATCACCAGCGGCTGCTCCACCGGCTTGAGCAGGTTGCCCAGCTCGGCTTGCAGGGATTTGTACAACGCGTCGGCATCGGTCAATTGTTTGCGCGCGACCTTCTGGGTCAGGCTCTGGATGATCACCGACGTCGCCTCGACGCCGACATCGGCGGTCAGCAGGCGGGTTTCGATGTCATCCAGCAACTCGTCGTCGATGACCTTCTTGCCCAGGAACAGGCTAGCCATGCCTTCGCCAATGCTGGCGCTGGTCTTGGACAGGCCTTGCTTGAGGCGCGCGAAGAAACCGACCTTGCCTGGCTCGGAGGAAGGCGCCGGCTCGACGACGACTGGTGTATCAACCACGACGGGGTCGGCCTGGGGAGTGGCAGGGGCAACCATGACTGGCGGCACCTCGACAACAGGCTCCGCGACAGCTGGCGTCGGGGCTGGAATCGGCGGCGTGACATGGGGCTGCGCGTCCTCGACCAGTGCCACCGGCTCTTCCGCTACCGGCAGGGTCAGCCAGGGGCTTTGCCCGACGGGTGGAGTCAGCGGCTGCTCGGCCGGCGGCGCGGCAACGGGCTCAGGCTCGGCCGGTTGCAACACGGGTTCGGCCAGCGGCAGAACGATCGGCGCAGCGTCTTCGGCCACCGCCTCGGCGGCAGGTTCAGCGGCGGGCTCGGGGAGCGGTTGCGACTGCTCGACGACGGTTTCCTGCGGCTTCTTGCGCAGCCATCCGAACAGGCCTTTTTTCTCGCCAGCCTCAGCTGGGGTCTTCTTGTCGTCGTTGGAACCAAACATGGAGGACGGCTATCTCACGGTAGCGACGCGCCACGAGGGCGCCTCGGTGATGAATATTCGATGCTGAACAGACTGCGTTTCATCCAGCTTGTTCACGCGCAACAGATTGTCGAAATGTCCCCAGGACACCTCATCGTCGATTTTTTCGAAGGACTGGCAAGGCATCGTCGGCGAAAACGCAGGGATCCACGGAAAAACCCGATGCTTCTGCGCAAAACCCGGACAACCCTGGGCCGATAAAAGGCCCGATAGGCGTGGCCGCCAGTAAAACGGAACAGTATCCTAGCACCCTCTCGCCCGCCGACGCTAAGACCTAGCGGGCAGCCCAACAGGTTTAAACACGAATGAATGCTCTTGCCCGCCGCGTTGCAGGCCTGCTGTTCAGCACAGTTTGTCTGCCCCTTTCAGCCTTGGCTGCCGATCCACAACCCACCCATGAATTCACCCTCGACAACGGCCTGAAGGTCGTGGTGCGCGAAGATCATCGTGCGCCGGTGGTGGTCTCCCAGATCTGGTACAAGGTCGGCTCCAGTTATGAAACACCGGGCCAGACCGGTTTGTCCCACGCCTTGGAGCACATGATGTTCAAGGGCAGCGAAAAAGTCGGCCCCGGCGAAGCATCGCTGATCCTGCGGGACCTGGGCGCCGAGGAAAACGCCTTCACCAGCGATGACTTCACCGCTTATTACCAGGTGTTGGCCCGGGATCGCCTGGGGGTGGCCTTCGAGCTGGAAGCCGACCGCATGGCCAGCCTGCGCCTGCCGCCCGAAGAATTCAGTCGCGAGATCGAAGTCATCAAGGAAGAGCGCCGCATGCGCACCGACGACAAGCCGATGTCCAAGGCCTTCGAGCGCTTCAAGGCCATGGCTTATCCGGCCAGCGGCTACCACACGCCGACCATCGGCTGGATGGCCGACCTGGACCGCATGACCGTCCAGGAACTGCGCCACTGGTACGAATCCTGGTACGCACCGAACAATGCCACCCTGGTGGTGGTCGGCGACGTGACGCCGGACGAGGTCAAGGCCCTGGCCCAGCGTTATTTCGGTCCGGTTCCCCGGCGTGATGTGCCCACGGCGAAGATTCCCCTGGAGCTGGCCGAACCCGGCGAACGCCAGATCACCTTGCATGTGCAGACCCAGCTGCCCAGCCTGATGCTGGCCTTCAACGTGCCGAGCATCGCCACCGCAACGGATAAGCGTTCGGTCAACGCCCTGCGGCTGATCTCGGCCTTGCTGGATGGCGGCTACAGTGGCCGGATTCCAACCCAGCTGGAGCGCGGGGAAGAACTGGTGTCCGGCGGCTCGTCGAGCTACGACGCCTACACCCGTGGCGATACGCTGTTCACCTTGTCGGCGGCGCCCAACACCCAGAAGAACAAGACCATGGCCCAGGCCGAAGCCGGCCTGTGGCGCTTGCTGGACCAATTGAAAACCACCGCCCCGACCGCCGAGGAGCTGGAGCGCGTCCGCGCCCAGGTGATCGCCGGCCTGGTGTACGAACGCGATTCGATCACCAGCCAGGCTACCGCCATCGGCCAACTGGAAACCGTCGGGTTGTCCTGGAAGCTGATGGACACCGAACTCGCCGAGTTGCAAAGCGTAACCCCGCAAGACATCCAGAAGGCAGCCCAGCTGTATTTCACCCGCTCGCGCCTGAGCGTTGCGCACGTCCTGCCCGAGGAGAAAGCTCATGAGTGAGCGCAAATCATCACGCTTGCTGCTGATCGGCCTGGTGGTCATTGCCCTGGTCGCCGCCCTGGCCTTCTACCTGTCCCCCGCCACTGACGTCACTGCCAGCCAGGCCCTGGATAACGCCAAGTCCGGCAACAAACTGCAATCGCTGGCGGAGTTGGACGGCAAGGCGCCCGGCCACCGCCAGCTCGACGTGCAAGCCTGGAAAACCGCCGACGGCGCCAAGGTGCTGTTCGTCGAGGCTCGCGAACTGCCGATGTTCGACCTGCGCCTGACCTTCGCCGCCGGCAGCAGCCAGGACGGCAACGCCCCCGGCCTCGCACTGCTGACCAATGCCATGCTCAACGAAGGCGTGGCCGGCAAGGACGTCAGCGCCATCGCCGAAGGGTTCGAAAACCTTGGCGCGGACTTCGGCAACGGTGCCTATCGGGACATGGCCGTGGCCTCCCTGCGCAGCCTCAGCGCGGTGGACAAGCGTGAACCCGCCCTGAAGCTGTTCGCCGAAGTGGTCGGCAAACCGACCTTCCCCGCAGACTCCTTCGCCCGTATCAAGAACCAGATGCTCGCCGGTTTCGAGTACCAGAAACAGAATCCCGGCAAGCTGGCGGGGCTGGAACTGATGAAGCGCCTGTACGGTGACCACCCTTACGCCCATTCCAGTGACGGCACCGCAGAAAGCATTCCACCGATCACCCTGGCCCAGGCCCGTGCCTTTCACGCCAAGGCCTATGCTGCCGGCAACGTAGTGATTGCATTGGTGGGGGATCTGTCCCGCACCGAGGCCGAGGCGATTGCCAACCAAGTGTCCGCCGCGCTGCCCAAAGGTCCGGCCCTGGCAAAAACCCTGTCCCCAGTGGAACCGAAGGCGAGCGTCAGCCACATCGAATTCCCGTCCAAGCAGACCAACCTGATGCTCGCGCAACTGGGCATCGACCGGGACGACCCGGACTATGCGGCCGTGTCCCTGGGTAACCAGATCCTAGGTGGCGGTGGTTTCGGCACGCGATTGATGACCGAAGTACGGGAAAAACGCGGCCTGACCTACGGCGTATATTCCGGTTTCACCCCGATGCAAGCTCGCGGCCCGTTCATGATCAACCTGCAGACCCGCGCCGAAATGAGCGAAGGCACACTCAAGCTGGTGCAGGATGTGTTCACCGACTACCTGAAGAACGGTCCGACCGAGAAAGAGCTCGATGACGCCAAGCGCGAGCTGGCCGGCAGTTTCCCGCTGTCCACCGCGAGCAACGCCGACATCGTCGGCCAACTCGGAGCCATGGGCTTCTATGACTTGCCGCTGAGCTACCTGGAAGACTTCATGCGCAAGTCCCAGGCGTTGACGGTCGAACAGGTCAAGGCAGCACTGAACAAGCACCTGAGCACCGACAGAATGGTCATCGTCACCGCCGGTCCGACCGTGCCGCAAAAGCCGCTGCCGGCCCCCACTGACAAACCTGCCGAGCAACCGCTCGGGGTTCCGGAGCACTAATGGCCCGCCCATCCAATTCCAGCAAGAAACCCGCTCACAACGGCATCAATCAGCTACGCATCATCGGCGGTGAATGGCGCAGCCGGCGTCTGAGCTTTCCCGACGCCCCGGGCTTGCGCCCGACACCGGACCGGGTGCGTGAAACCCTGTTCAATTGGCTCGCACCCTACGTGGCAGGCGCCCGGGTGCTCGACCCGTTCGCCGGCAGTGGCGCGCTGTTTCTCGAAGCCCTGTCCCGTGGCGCCGCCATGGGCCAGGCCCTGGACGCCAGCAGCCTGGCGGTTTCCAGCCTGAAAGAGCACCTGGGCACCCTGCGTTGCACGGTCGGCCAGGTGCAGACGGCGGATGCCTTGCGCTACCTGGACAGCCAACCGGCCAGCCCTTTCGACCTGGTGTTTCTCGACCCGCCGTTCAACCAGAACCTGTTGCCGACGATCTGCGCATTACTCGAAGAACGCCAGTGGCTGGCCGAGGATGCCTGGGTCTACACTGAAAGCGAAACCGCTCCGTCGACCCTCGGCTTGCCGAGCAATTGGCGCTTGCATCGCGAGCAGAAATCCGGACGGGTGTACTACGCATTATGGCAACGCATGGCAGAAGCCGTCGGCTGACGGCTGGCCGCAGCATCGAGAACAATAATAATGGCCGCTGCATCTGAACGCTTCATCCCCGCCAGGGGCCTTGGCAACCCCCACTTGCAAACCCTGTGGGGCCCGTTATGGCGCAAGACCACGCACATCGTTCGCCAACGCGAACGCTTGTGGCTGGACGACGATGACTTCCTCGATCTCGACTGGCATGGCCCCCACAGCGCCAAGGCACCACTGGTACTGGTGCTGCACGGACTGACGGGCTCCTCCAACTCGCCTTATGTGGCCGGTTTGCAACAAGCCCTGGGCCGTCAGGGCTGGGCCAGCGTCGCGCTGAACTGGCGCGGTTGCTCAGGCGAACCGAACCTGCTGCCCCGCAGCTACCACTCCGGCGTCAGCGAAGACCTGGCCGCCGTCATCGCTCACCTGCGGGCGCGACGGCCCCTGGCGCCGCTGTTTGCAGTGGGTTATTCGCTCGGCGGCAATGTGCTGCTCAAGCACCTGGGAGAAACCGGCAACGACAGCCAACTACTCGGCGCCGTGGCCGTTTCGGTGCCGTTTCGTCTCGACCAATGTGCCGACCGCATCGGGCAAGGGTTTTCCAAGTTCTATCAGGCGCATTTCATGCGGGAGCTGGTGGCTTACGTGCGCAACAAGCAACGCCGGTTCAAGCACGATGGCCGTCACGAAGGGCTGGCCACCCTGGCGGCGCTGGGCCCACTGGAAAACATGCGCACCTTCTGGGACTTCGACGGCCGGGTGACTGCGCCGCTGCACGGCTTTTCCGATGCCTCGGACTATTACCGTCGCGCGTCCAGCCGCTATTACATGAGCGAAATCAACACACCGACCCTGGTCATCCAGGCCGCCGACGACCCTTTCGTATTTCCCCACAGCCTGCCCGAACCCGACGAACTCTCCGCCTCCACCCGACTTGAACTGCATGCCAAAGGTGGGCATGTAGGCTTTGTCGAAGGCACCTTGCGCTCGCCCGGGTACTACCTGGAGCGACGCATTCCCCAGTGGTTGGCAAGCCTGGGTCACGGATGAACCGCCGCCAACACAACTCCCCTGTGGGAGCGAGCCTGCTCGCGATAGCGGAGTGTCAGTCACCTCAATGCTACTGACCCGCCGCTATCGCGAGCAGGCTCGCTCCCACAGGGACTAGTGCCGGCAGGAAGAAACAGGCCGACTGCAAGGCCCTCGCCTCGCTTTTGCTTTTGCTTTTGCTTTTGCTTTTGATCTTCAGGCCCCGTTAACCACGCTGGCCGAACGCAGGCATTGCGCAGTGGGCAACCCGGCATGGATGCCGGGTTAGCCGCGCTGGGCCATGGATGGCCCTTCGCGGCGGGCCCACGGAGCAATGCCGGAGTGAGGGCACACCGAGCCTAGGCGAGGTGCCGAGTGGTGGGGCAAAGACCTTTTGGTTACTTTTGGGGCGTTTGCCAAAAGTAACCCGCTGTAAGAGCGGAACCGCCAGAGGCCATAACCGCAGCAACGGATAAGTACCCGATCGACAACACCAGGTCCCCATTGCGGCTATTCACCCTTCGCCACCCCACGCCCCGAATCATTAATCCACTCACTCCACGACCCGGCATACAACCTCCCCAACGGATACCCCGCCAGGCACAAAGCAAACAGGTTATGACACGCAGTCACCCCCGAGCCGCAATAGGCCACCAACTCAGTCGGCGAACGCCCCCCCAATTTCTCGGCAAAACGCTGCCTGAGCCGATCAGCCGGCAAAAAACACCCATCAGCGCCAAGGTTGTCAGTAAATGCCGCACACTGCGCTCCCGGAATATGTCCGGCCACCGGGTCGATCGGCTCGACTTCACCCTTGAAACGCGGCAACGCGCGAGCATCCAGAAGCGTCATCTCCGCCTGGCCGAGGCGCTGTTGCAGCGCCTCGGCGTCGAGCAACAGGGCGTCATCGGGCGAACCGCTGAACGCCCCACGGTTGCCCGCTGGCGGATCGAGACTCAAGGGCAAACCATTGGCATGCCAAGCCTTGAGCCCACCGTCGAGCAGGTACACGCCCTCGCGTTTGCCCAGCCAGGCCAGCAACCACCAGGCCCGGGCCGCATAGGCACCGGGGCCATCGTCGTACAACACGATGTCGCTGTCGTTGTCGATGCCCCAGGCCCGCAAGCGCTCCATCAATGCTTCGGGTTCCGGCAGCGGATGACGCCCGGTCACCCCCTTGATCACCGAGCCACTCAGGTCGCGCTCAAGGTCCGCGAACGACGCACCGGCAATATGCCCCTCGGCGTAGCTGCGCTGGCCATAATCCGGGTCATCGAGGGCGAAACGGCAATCGAGGATCACCAGTCCGGGCTGAGTCCTCCTCTGTTCGAGGGCTTGAGGGCTGATGAGTTGCGCGATGGGCATGACGAGCTCCTGTGGCGGAATGTGTGGCCTGTAGGGTCAGATCCGATTCCTACTGCCCTTCCTCCAGGGTCTGGGGCAGAGGGACGTAATACTCTTTGAACAGTGCATCCACCGCTTCGCGGGCCTGATCGGTCACGAAGCCGGCCTCCAGCACCAACACCTGGTACACCCCGCGCTTGATGGCCTGCTCACTCAAATGATTGGAGTTTTCCCGCGTGGTACAAAGAAACCGCACCCAGGAGGTCAGGATGATCCAGGCATTGAGGGTCAGGGACTCGATCTGCACCCGGTCCATCTTCAGGATGCCGGCTGCGACGAAGCCCTCGTAGATGGCGGTCCCGTGGATCAGGCAACGCTGGGAGAACCGGCGATAGCGAGCCGCGAGGTCCGGATCGCTGTCGAGCAGATGCTCCAGGTCCCGGTGCAGGAAGCGATAGCTCCACATCGCCGACAGCAGCTCCTGGAGATAGAAGCGCTTGTCCTCCACCGTGGCCGCCCGGCCCTGGGGCGGGCGCAGGAAACTGTCCACCAGGTTTTCGTATTCGCTGAACAGCACGGCGATGATCGCCTGCTTGTTAGGGAAGTGGTAGTAGAGGTTACCCGGGGACATGTCCATGTGGGCGGCAATGTGGTTGGTGCTGACACTGCGCTCGCCCTGCTGGTTGAACAGCTCGAGGCTGTTTTGCACGATGCGCTCGCTGGTTTTCATTCGTGTGACCATGGCTTGGGCTTTAATTCGACGAAAGCATTGCGGCATCTTACGACCTATCGCCCGGAGGACAAACCCATAGCCATCATGGATGTCATTTGACTTTCTAGAGCATAAGCTCTAGAAAACACCCACACTAATAAGAACTGGTGCCTGACGATGCCCGCCGACATTGCTTATCTGCACGATTCCCAACAGCAACTGAATGAGCTGCAGTCACGCTTCGAGGCACAACGCCAGGCCTATGCCGCTCATCCGATGCCTCCGGTAGATCAGCGCCGGCAATGGCTCAAGTCTCTCCGGGAGATGCTGAGCAACGAACGGCAGGCCCTGATCGACGCCATCAGCGAGGATTTCAGCCACCGCAGCGCCGACGAAACGCTGTTGGCCGAGCTGATGCCAAGTCTGCACGGCATCCATTATGCCAGCCGACACCTCAAGGGCTGGATGAAACCCTCCCGACGCAGGGTAGGCATGGCCTTCCAACCGGCGTCGGCCAAGGTGATCTACCAACCGCTGGGCGTGGTCGGAATCATTGTGCCTTGGAACTACCCCTTGTTCCTGGCCATCGGGCCGTTGGTCGGGGCGTTGTCGGCGGGCAATCGGGTGATGCTCAAGCTCAGCGAAGCCACACCTGCCACCGGACTGTTGCTCAAGCAATTGCTGGCACGGATCTTCCCCCAGGACCTGGTGTGCGTGGTACTCGGTGAGACAGATGTCGGCGTAGCCTTCTCCAGGTTGCCGTTCGATCACCTGTTGTTTACCGGCGCTACCAGCATCGGCAGGCACGTCATGCGGGCCGCCGCCGAGAATCTGACCCCCGTCACCCTGGAACTGGGTGGAAAGTCGCCCGCCATCGTGTCCACCGATGTGCCCCTGAGCGATGCCGCCGAGCGCATCGCCTTCGGCAAAATGCTGAATGCCGGGCAAACCTGTGTCGCGCCAGATTACGTGTTGGTGCCGAAAAACCGCGTCGGCGAATTCGTCGATGCCTATCGCGAGGCGGTTCGCAGGCTGTATCCGACCCTGGCTGACAACCCGGACTACACCGCGATCATCAACGAACGACAACTGGCACGACTCAACGGCTACATCAGCGACGCGACCGGCAAGGGCGGATTGCTGATCGAATTGTTCGACCAGGGCCAGGGACGCCGCATGCCTCACAGCCTGCTACTCAATGTCAGCGACGACATGACCGTCATGCAGGACGAGATCTTCGGCCCGTTGCTGCCTATCGTGCCCTATGACGACCTGGACCAGGCTTTTGCCTACATCAATCAACGGCCTCGTCCATTGGCGCTCTACTATTTCGGCTACAACAAGGCCGAGCAGAATCGCGTACTCCACGAAACCCATTCCGGCGGCGTCTGCCTGAACGACACCTTGCTGCACGTTGCCCAGGACGACTTGCCATTCGGAGGCGTCGGTCCGTCGGGGATGGGGCATTACCACGGGCACGAAGGTTTCCTGACCTTCAGCAAAGCCAAGGGCGTGCTGAGCAAACAACGCTTCAATGCCGCCAGACTGATTTATCCGCCCTATGGCAAACCGCTCCAGAAGTTGATTCAGAAGCTGTTTGTCCGTTAACCGGTGTCTGCGCGGGAAATAACAATAATGAACCCAAGCCTGACCGATACACCCGCGCTGTCACGGCGTGGTCTGCTGAAATTCAGCTTCGGCGCCAGCGTATTCCTGAGCACAGTGGGACTGGGGGCCAGCCTGAGCGGTTGCTCGCCAGGCCAAGCGGCCAAGGGCCTTGCCGCCCTGCGGGACAGCGACCTGCCGTTTTTACGCGCGCTCATTCCCGTGATGCTGGAGGGCGCCGTGACCGTTGAGCAGCGCACCGCCGCTGCTGACGCCACCTTGGGAAGCCTGGATACCGGCCTCGCCCACCTTTCTCCGCCCATGCTCAAGCTCACTCGCCAACTGTTCGACGTCCTTACTCTGGGTATTACCCGCGGGCCGCTGACCGGTGTCTGGGGCTCGTGGGAAAACGCCAGCGCCGATGACATCCGCCAGTTCCTCGATCGCTGGGAAAACAGCTCATTGAACCTGTTGCGCCAAGGCCACAGCTCATTGCTGCAAATGGTGATGATGGCGTGGTACAGCCGGGCCGAGGCTTGGACACACTGCGGGTATCCAGGGCCACCCACGGTTTGAGACCCACCGAAATCCCTGTGGGAGCGAGCCTGCTCGCGATGGCGGTAGGTCGGCAACATTGCTGTTGACGGATACACCGCTTTCGCGAGCAGGCTCGCTCCCACAAGAGGCCCATCGCACATCCATCACAACAAGAGAGCCCGAACATGCCCGTACCCGACCCCTTCCGCGAGGGCCTTGCCCGCGGCTGGACCACCTACAACGGTGCTCGACTGAGCCAGGATCTGACCCTGGAAGCAGACGTGGCAATCATCGGCAGCGGCGCGGGCGGCGGTACCACGGCAGAGATTCTCAGCGCGGCCGGCTACAACGTGTTGTTGATCGAGGAAGGCCCGCTCAAGACCAGCAGCGACTTCAAGCTGCTCGAGGACCAGGCCTACACCAGCCTGTACCAGGAAGGCCTGGGGCGCATGAGCAAGGATGGCGCCATCACCATCCTCCAGGGCCGGGCCGTGGGCGGCACGACCTTGATCAACTGGACCTCGAGCTTCCGCACACCGGACCAGACCCTCGATCACTGGGCGGCCGAGCACAACGTCAAAGGGCACAGCTCCGCCGAGATGGCGCCCTGGTTCGAACGGATGGAGCAACGGCTAGGCGTGGCGCCGTGGCTGATTCCACCGAATGCCAACAACGACGTCATCCGCAAAGGCTGTGAACGATTGGGTTATAGCTGGCACGTCATCCCACGCAACGTGCGCGGCTGCTGGAACCTGGGCTATTGCGGCATGGGCTGTCCGACCAACGCCAAGCAGTCGATGCTGGTCACCACCATTCCGACCCTGCTCGACAAAGGCGGCGCGCTGCTTTACCTGGCGCGGGCCGAGCGCCTGACCCTCAATAACGATGCAGTCGTCGACCTGCAATGCCTGGCCATGGACGAGCACTGTGTGGCGCCGACCGGGCGGCGCATTACCGTCAAGGCGCGCCACTACGTACTCGCCGGCGGCGGCATCAACAGCCCGGCATTGTTACTGCGCTCCGATGCGCCAGACCCATACGAACGCCTGGGCAAACGGACCTTCCTGCATCTGGTGAACATGTCGGCCGCGCAATTCGAAGAGGTCATCAACCCGTTCTATGGCGCGCCACAATCGATCTATTCGGATCACTTCCAATGGCAGGACGGCGCTACCGGCAAAATGTCCTACAAACTCGAAGTGCCCCCCTTGCACCCGGCCCTCGCCGCCACGCTGCTGGGCGGTTTCGGCACACAGAACGCCGCTCACATGGCGCAACTGCCCCATACCCATGCCATGCTGGCGTTGCTGCGCGACGGCTTTCACCCGGACAGCCCCGGCGGCAGCGTCGAGTTGCGCAGCGATGGCACGCCGGTGCTCGACTACCACGTGTCACCCTACGCCTGGGACGGTTTGCGCCGCGCGTTCCACAGCATGGCCGAGATTCAGTTCGCCGGCGGTGCCCGGGCGGTCATGCCGCTGCACAGCGATGCCCGCTACGTGAAAAGCCTGGCCGAAGCCCGTACCCTGATCGACGGGCTGGACCTGGCCTTGTATCGCACACGCCTGGGCAGCGCCCATGTGATGGGCGGTTGCGCGATGGGCGAAACGCCGCAAACCGCTGTCGCCGATAGCCTCGGCCGTCATCATCAACTCAGCAACCTTTCGATCCACGACGGCTCGTTGTTCCCCACCAGCATCGGTGCCAACCCGCAATTGTCGGTGTATGGCCTGACAGCGAAACTGGCGACATCCCTGGCCGAACGTCTGAGAAATCCATGAATATCCCGATCATTCGCAGCGTCTATAGTGCTTTCTTATCCCACAGCCGACTTGGCCGACCGAGAAGGCTGCGATACCATCCGACTCCCCAACGGACTCCCGCCAGGACGACGCGATGAACCGAGTGTTGTACCCAGGTACCTTCGACCCTATTACCAAGGGCCATGGCGATCTGGTCGAACGCGCCGCGCGCCTGTTCGATCATGTGATCATCGCCGTTGCCGCCAGCCCGAAGAAAAACCCGCTGTTCCCGTTGGAACAACGCGTGGAGCTGGCCCGTGAAGTCACCAAGCATCTGCCCAACGTAGAAGTGGTCGGCTTCTCCACACTGCTGGCGCACTTTGCCAAGGAACAGAACGCCAATGTGTTCCTGCGCGGCCTGCGAGCGGTTTCGGACTTCGAATACGAATTCCAGCTGGCCAACATGAACCGCCAGCTGGCCCCGGACGTCGAAAGTCTTTTCCTGACGCCGTCGGAACGTTACTCGTTCATCTCATCGACCCTGGTGCGTGAAATTGCGGCCCTGGGCGGCGACATCACCAAGTTCGTCCACCCGGCCGTGGCCGATGCGCTGACCCTGCGCTTCAAGAAATAAACCCGCTGCTGCGATCCACTTCGCGGTAGCACGAGCGCAGTCCATCGCACCCGCGTGCACTGCGCTCGCCAATGCGGCACAATTGCGCATATTCGTTTTCAGATGCCCGGGCCCAACGCCCCGGCAGGAGCCTGCATGTCCCTGATCATCACCGACGACTGCATCAATTGCGACGTCTGCGAACCCGAATGCCCGAATGAAGCCATTTCACAAGGCGAAGAGATCTACGTCATCGACCCGAACCTGTGCACCCAGTGCGTCGGCCATTACGACGAGCCCCAGTGCCAGCAGGTCTGCCCGGTGGATTGCATTCCGCTGGACGAAGCCCATCCGGAAACCGAAGAACAGTTGATGGCGAAATATCGCAAGATCACTGGCAAGGCTTGAGCCAGAAGGTTTTGTAGCGCCTGCACCGGCCTCATCGCGAGCAGGCTCGCTCCCACAAGGTATTTGGACCAGGCACACCTGTTATGGACATGGCAGATCCCCTGTGGGAGCGAGCCTGCTCGCGATGAGGCCATCAGGACCACCATCACTCCTGTTGCTCGAACCCTTCCCCAACACACCCCAGGCACCGCACAAAGGTGGCCTTGGCCGGGTCCACTACCAACGCTTTCCCCGCATCACCAACCCCACCGCCCAGTGCGGTAAAGGGCAACGACACCACGAACGCCCCCGCACCGATCACAGTAGCGGCGAGCAGCAGCGGCCGGGCGATCAACAAGTCGCCGATCATGGCGAAGGCGGGCGGATTCTGGATGGTGTAGCGCGGATCGCCACTGCCGCTGTTCGCCAGGGCAGGCAAACCCAGGGTCAGCAGCAGCATTAAAACAACAGGTCGAAGCAGTCTCATGGGGTCGATCCTTCGGCTGATCAGTATGACTACTGACTATAGACCGTAGGACGAATCAGCTTTGGCAACGCGGACACCAGACACTCGCACGCTGTCCCAGGCGAATTTCCCGCAAGCCCGTGCCGCAGACCTTACACAACTCCCCACCCCGGCCGTACACGAACAGTTCCTGCTGGAAGTACCCAGGCTGGCCATCGCCCCCAATGAAATCCCGCAGCGTGGTACCGCCGCGTTCGATGGCATGGGTAAGGATGCGTTTGATCTCGACGGCCAGTTTCAGGTACCGGGCCCGGGAAATGCCTCCAGCGGCCCGCCGCGGGTCGATACCGGCGGCAAACAGCGCTTCGGTCGCATAGATATTGCCCACACCCACCACCACCGCGTTATCCATGATGAACGGCTTGACCGCCATGGAACGCCCACGGGAGAGCTGGAACAGGCGCTCACCGTCAAACAGATCGGTCAATGGCTCCGGTCCGAGGCGAACCAGCAATTCATGGTTGAGCGGGTCTAGGCTCCAGAGCATCGCACCAAAGCGTCGCGGGTCGGTGTAGCGCAAGGCCAGACCAGACTCCAGCTCGATGTCCACATGCTCGTGCCTGGCGGCAGGCATGCCCACCTCCACCAGCCGCAGGTTGCCGGACATGCCCAAGTGGCTGATCAAGGTACCGACCTCGGCATTGATCAGCAGGTACTTGGCTCGCCGCTCCACCTGCACGATGCGCTGGCCCGAGAGCCGCACATCGAGGTCTTCCGGAATCGGCCAGCGCAGACGACGGTCGCGCACGATTACGCGGCTGACCCGTTGTCCTTCAAGATGTGGCGCGATTCCGCGGCGGGTGGTTTCGACTTCCGGCAGTTCTGGCATGAGGCTCTCGAGTCAGGCGAGCTGGGCACTCAACGAGTGGCGAGGTCGCGGATTTCCTGTTTCTGGGTCTGGAAGTCGTATTCCGACAAGCCGATGTAATCGAGCACCAGGGCACCGACGCAATCCCATTCATGGTCTTCGGCCTGATTGCCCAGCACCCGGTGGGACGCACAGATGTTCTCGGACATCTTCAGGATCGCCAGCAGGTTTTTCAGCGGGCTATTGTTGCGCGAAGACTCGTCGCTGAAGATCGCCAGGGCGTTGTGGTGATTGGCGATGGCCTGGCTGACATGATCCGGCAGGCGCCAGGATTTGGAGGTGTAGTAACCGACGACGGCGTGGTTGGTATTGAACACGCGGTTTTCCGTGTCCACCACCCGGCACTCGGCGCTCGCGCTGGCGTAAGCCTCCTCCAGCACGCCCATGTAGTTGGGAAACTGCTTGAGCATCAGCGGCACGCCGCAATCGTGGAACAACCCCAGGGCATAGGCTTCGTCGCCATTCTCCAGGCCGACCCGCTTGGCCAGGGTCAGGCAGGTCATTGCCACGTCCTGGGCCGTATCCCAGAAGCGGTTCAAGGTGACGATGGCGTCGTCGTGCAACTCTCCCTTGATCGACTGCGCGTTGATCAGGTTGATGATCGAACGGCTGCCCAACAGGTTCACCGCGCGCTGGATCGAGGTGATCTTGTTGCGCAGGCCGTAATACGGCGAGTTGACGATTTTCAGCAAGGCCCCCGAAAGCCCCGGATCCTGTGAGATCAGCTTGGCGATGGTCTCCAGGTCCGGATCAGGCATGTACTGTTCCATCTGCAGATCCACCATGATCTGCGGCTGGGGCGGCACGCTGATGCCTTGCAGGGACTGTTGGATCTGTTCGGTGGAAAGCTCGTTGGACATGGGCACACACTCTGGGACAGGCAAGGATTCTAACCCTGAAAGACGGATCCGACACACCGCTTGGGTAGATCGGCGCAACTTTCATGGAGACTCAGGCCTGAGTCGGCAGCGACTCCATTGAGCTTGAACTGTTTTTCGTGCCGGCCATCCGGTTGCCACATATCGACCTCCGGGCCCGCCGGTCCCCCCAACACGGTATACTCCCGCTCTTTTTTTCGGAGCGACGTCATGTCCCTGCCCAGCCTGCGCCTCAAAGCCAACGCCGACCGTCGCCTGCGTGCCGGCCACCTATGGGTCTACAGTAACGAAATCGACGTGGCCGCCACCCCGCTGCACGGTTTCAAGGCCGGCGACCAGGCGATCCTCGAAGCCGCCGGCGGCAAGCCGCTGGGCATCGTCGCGATGAGCCCCAACAACCTGATCTGCGCCCGCCTGCTGTCCCGCGACGCGAAGCTGCCGCTGGACAAGTCCCTGCTGGTGCATCGCCTCAACGTCGCGTTGTCCTTGCGTGAGCGGCTGTTCGACAAGCCGTTCTATCGCCTGGTCTATGGCGACTCCGACCTGTTGCCGGGCCTGGTGGTCGACCGTTTCGGCGACATTCTGGTGGTGCAGATCGCCTCCGCCACCATGGAAGCCCACAAGGAAGACGTGATTGCGGCCCTGACCCAGGTGCTCAAGCCCAGCGGCATTCTGTTCAAGAACGACTCCGCCGCCCGCGACGCCGAAGGCCTGGAGCGCTACGTCGACACGGTGTTCGGCCTGGTGCCGGAATGGGTCGCCCTGGAAGAGAACGGTGTGAAATTCGAAGCGCCGGTCATGGAAGGCCAGAAGACCGGCTGGTTCTACGACCATCGCATGAACCGCGCACGCCTGGCTCCCTACGCCAAGGGCAAGCGCGTCCTGGACCTGTTCAGTTACATCGGCGGCTGGGGCGTACAAGCCGCGGCATTCGGCGCCAGCGAAGTCTTCTGCGTCGACGCCTCGGCCTTCGCCCTCGACGGTGTCGAACGCAACGCGGCGCTGAACGGCTTTGCCGAGAAACTGACCTGCATCGAAGGCGACGTGTTCGAAGCCCTGAAGGAACTCAAGGCCAGTGAAGAGCGTTTCGACGTGATCGTGGCCGACCCACCGGCCTTCATCAAGCGCAAGAAAGACCTCAAGAATGGTGAGGGTGCGTATCGTCGCCTCAATGAACAAGCCATGCGCCTGCTCACCAAGGACGGCATCCTGGTCAGCGCTTCGTGCTCGATGCACTTGCCTGAAGACGACCTGCAGAACATTCTGCTGACCAGTGCCCGTCACCTGGACCGCAACATTCAATTGCTTGAACGCGGCGGTCAGGGCCCGGACCATCCGGTTCACCCAGCCATCCCGGAAACCCGCTACATCAAGAGCATCACCTCCCGGCTGTTGCCCAACAGCTAAAGGATCAGAGTCTCGGCCCTGCGTCTTGCGCATCGGTATCCAGCCAACACCCCAATCGCAGCTTCGGCTGCGATTGTTTTTTGTGTACGAAAAGTTACCTCCCATTGAAGCTAATACGACCACTTACAATTTTTGTAAGAACGATCTCACATTATTACTGGAGCCGTCCTACTCATTCTCCTCTTGCCAAGCACTCATTAAAAACTATGATTGAACGGTCACTGCGCAAGTGACAACTATTAAAAGCACAACACTTATTCAACGCAAAGGAGCTGCATCATGAAAGCAATCAATCTGGAAGCTGACAAAATCGCAAACCTGGCAGGCCTGATTGTTCCAAAGAGCCACTAAGCCAGTAAACGCTTGAAATAAACGATGGGCTGAGGAGTGCCGGCGCCTCAGCCCCATCCGGACGTTTTTCCCCAGCGGAATCCATTTGCATGCACATAAATCCGTGCCTTTTCGTTCTTGCGCGCCCGCCGCACCAAATTGTATGGAACTACGAGCGCCATACCCAATTCGAACTCGACCTTCATTATTCGACACGACTGGCGCAACTTATCGCCAATCCGCTGCAATTCGACATTAACAACGCTATCGACGCCGATTTCCTGAAGGCAGACATACTTATCGAAGAGCCGAGAAGACCCATTGAGTGGCATTGGGATGAGTTGTCCAGGATATTCCACATCGGTACAAAAAATATTCCTTGTGCACAAGTTCCCAGGGATGTGAATGAATGGGCGAAAGCGTATCTGCAACATTGCAATGAAGTGCTGTCTTCACCGGCACCTCCCGCCCGGACAAGAACGTATCCCGCCGACCGGATCGTCCTGGCTCCCTGCACGTTGGTCGACATGCCGAACGCTTCGCTGTCCCAGACCCTGGTCGGTCGAAGCACATCCCGCTCATTCAGCGAACAAACCATCTCGATCGAACAGGTCGGCATCCTCTTGTACCTGACCCTGGGCTACCTGAACGAACGCCTGGGCGTCCAGGACACTTCCAGGCCCGATGCGCTGGGGGTAAGACGCAGCAGCCCCTCGGGGGGCGGTCTGAACGCCTGCGAAGGTTACCTGTATGTACGCAACGTGACGGGCCTGGCACCCGGCATCTACGCCTATCATCCGGACGCACATGCCCTGAGCCCGATCCGATCCCTGCCCGATGAGCCCCTGGGGAACCTGTTGTGCGGTCAGCACTTCATCAATCCCCTGCCGTTCGGGCTGTTTCTCACGTCACGCTTCGACAAACTCTGGTGGAAATACCCGCACTCTCGCGCCTACCGAATGGCCTTCGTCGAAACCGGTCATGTTTCCCAGACTTTCCTGACCGTTGCGACTGCATTGGGCCTCGATACCTGGCTGACCGGCGCATTGGCCGACCGTGAAGTCGAACACCTGCTTGGCCTTGAAGGCGCTTGCGAGCAACCGTTGTTTTTTGTCGGCTGCGGTCATGGCGATGGACAGGTGCACTGCAAGGAGCTGATGGCGTTGATCGATCGACAGGAAGTCGTGTCATGACCGGCTCAGCCTCCAGCCGGGCGCCTCGGTACACGTTGGGCGACTGGGATAACAAGGCGGCCGTGCGCACGGGTAAAGGCGACTATCGTCTGCCGGAGAACCTGGAACAACAGCTCCGTAGTCGAGACTGGTTTCCGTCAACCTTCATTCCCTATATCGAACATCCGTTGATCCAGGAGGCGGGCCGCTCCATCGCCCAGCGCCTGGCGGCCAACCATCTGGTGCATTTCCTCGACTACACCACGCTGCTCGAACACCGGGTCGTCAATCGCGCCGTGGAAACCATCGTCCATGGCGAGCTGGCCTTGCCGATCCCCCAGCCGATGAAAACCGCGGCCCTGCAGCTCTATACCGACGAGGGCTATCACGCACTGTTTTCCAACGACGTGGCCGAGCAGATCGCGGCCCTCTATGGGATCAGTGATCGGCCGCCACCCAGGCGTATCCAGCGCCTGCTGGGCATGATCGATACCGTCGCCCCCGCGGATCGGCCTCTGGCGTGGTTTCTGCTGGGGTTCGTATCCGAGACGATCATCGCCAAGGAGTTGCTGGCCATCACCCGCGACTCCCTGGTGTGCACCGTCTACCGGATGCTCAGGAGCCATCTCGAGGACGAGGCACGCCACAGTCGCTACTTCAGCGAAGTGTTCCAGTACCTATGGGGCGCCCTGGATCCCACGCAACGCGACCTGGCCGCGCGCATGCTGCTGCAGATCATCGGCCTCTATTTCGAACCGGACCTGCCCTGGCTGAAGCGCAGCCTCGCCAGCGTCGGCTTCAGCGGGCGGTCGGCTCTCCAGATCGTTGCCGATCTCCTGCAACCGGACGCCCATGGCCGACGAGTACGCTCGGGAGCGGTGTCGACCTTCGCGGCCATGCGCAAGGCAGGCTTCTTCGACAACCAACACCACCAGCGGCTTTTCGCCCAGGCAGGGTTTATCGATGGGTGAACCCAAAAGCTTTCCGGGCCGCAAACCCGCCACCGTAGGCCTATTGCTGACGATGACCTTGCTCGGCGTGTTCCCGATCGACGTCGTGCTGCCCTCGTTCCCGGCACTGTCCGAACATTTCGGACGTTCCTCGCCCGACATTGCCCTGTCGGTCAGTCTGTTCGCGATAGGTATCGCCCTTTCGCAACTGCTGGTCGGCCCGCTCTCCGACACCATGGGGCGAAAGAACCTGCTGTTGATCGGGATCTCCGTTTCAGCCGTCGGGGCCACGGGCTGCGTACTCACCGACGACTACGGAGCATTCCTGTTCTTCCGCGTCGTCCAGGCGTTGGGATGCGGTTGTTTCGTGCTGTCCCAGGCGTTGATCCAGGACCTGTTCAGCGGCCAGGAGCAGCAGCGGCTGCGCATCTTCCTGGTCACCTGCGGCGGTATTTTCATTTCCGTTTCGCCCCTGGCCGGAACCGGACTGCAGCACTGGATGGGGTGGCGCGGCAGCTTCCTGGTGTTCATTGCCCTGGCAGCCAGCGTATTCGTGAGCGCCTGGCTTCTATTGTGCCGCTCCACGCCGAGCAGCCAGGCCAGGCTGGGCTTCATCGGCGCCTATCGAAAGGTATGCGGCGATTTCAGCTTCATGGCCTACTGGCTGACCTCGGCGCTGGCTTTTTCCTGCCACTTCTCCTTCATCGTCATTTCGCCGCTGGTATTCATCGACCAACTACAGCTCTCGCCCGAGGCTTTTTCCCTGGCACTGCTGGGCTACGGACTGGCCTACATCGGCGGCGGCGCACTGGCGACGGTGCTGAGCAACCGGATCGCTCCGGAGACGCAGATCATCACCGGCCTGAGCCTGATCCTGCTGGCGGGCGTCTTGATGTTCGGGCTTTCCAGCCATTTCGGGTTGTCGGTCACCACCGTATTGCTGCCCATGATCGTCTGTACCGCCGGAACCACCACCGCCCGTGCGGCGGCACACACCCGGGCCATGAACCTGTTTCCTGAGCAAGCCGGTACGTCCGCTTCGGCTGGCAGCGTGCTGATCTTCATCGTCGGTGGGCTGACCAGTGCCGCGATCAGCCTTACCCCGCTTGCCCTGCAAACCACCCTGGCGTTGTGCCTGGTGCTGCTCAGTCTCCTGGGATTGGCGCTCAATGGCCTGATCCGGCATCGTCACCCACGGCTTTTGATCGGTTGAGCACCACCGACCGTCATCCGAGCGCGACATTGGCATCCGATCAGCGCTTTGCGTCATTTCATCCTGGCGCCAGCGGTGTAGAATCGCGACATTCATCGCCATTCATCCCCCGGCGGGTTTATGAGCTCATGCTGAGGCGCGCAGCGATCCTGCACAGTCATCGGCCACTTCCGGACACCCGGCCAACCCCGAGTGCTCCAGACGTCAATAGAAGCTCACTTTCCCCTTGATATCTGATTAGCCGCCCGGAGTGTTCCATGCCCGATTACCGCTCGAAAACATCCACCCACGGCCGCAACATGGCCGGCGCCCGCGCACTGTGGCGCGCCACGGGGATGAAGGATGACGACTTCAAGAAGCCGATCATCGCCGTTGCCAACTCCTTCACCCAATTCGTACCCGGTCACGTTCACCTCAAGGACCTGGGCCAACTGGTTGCCCGCGAGATCGAGCGCGCAGGCGGTGTTGCCAAGGAATTCAACACCATCGCCGTGGATGACGGCATCGCCATGGGCCACGACGGCATGCTTTATTCGCTGCCGAGCCGGGAAATCATCGCCGACTCCGTCGAATACATGGTCAACGCCCACTGCGCCGACGCCATCGTGTGCATTTCCAACTGCGACAAGATCACCCCCGGCATGCTCATGGCAGCCCTGCGCCTCAACATCCCGGTGATCTTCGTGTCCGGCGGCCCGATGGAGGCCGGCAAGACTAAGCTCGCCAGCCACGGCCTGGACCTGGTGGATGCCATGGTCATCGCTGCCGACTCCAGCGCCTCCGACGAGAAGGTCGCCGAGTACGAGCGCAGCGCTTGTCCGACCTGCGGTTCGTGCTCCGGCATGTTCACCGCCAACTCGATGAACTGCCTGACCGAAGCCCTGGGCCTGGCCCTGCCGGGCAACGGCTCGACCCTGGCCACCCACAGTGATCGCGAACAGCTGTTCCTGCAGGCCGGCCGGACCATCGTCGAACTGTGCAAGCGCTACTACGGCGAGAACGACGAGTCGGTGTTGCCACGCAACATCGCCAACTTCAAGGCGTTCGAAAACGCCATGACCCTGGACATCGCCATGGGCGGTTCCACCAATACCATCCTGCACCTGCTGGCCGCCGCCCAGGAAGCCGAGATCGATTTCGACCTGCGCGACATTGACCGCCTGTCCCGGAACGTGCCACAGCTGTGCAAGGTTGCGCCGAACATCCAGAAGTACCACATGGAAGATGTGCATCGCGCCGGCGGGATCATCAGCATCCTCGGCTCCCTGGCCCGTGGCGGCCTGTTGCACACCGACCTGCCGACCGTACACAGCAAGACCATGGCCGACGCCATCGCCAAATGGGACATCACCCAGACCACCGACGAAGCCGTGCACCACTTCTTCAAGGCCGGTCCGGCGGGCATTCCGACGCAAACCGCGTTCAGCCAGTCGACTCGCTGGGAAACCCTGGACGACGACCGTGAAAATGGCTGCATCCGCAGCGTCGAACATGCCTACTCCAAGGAGGGCGGCCTGGCCGTGCTCTACGGCAACATCGCCCTGGACGGCTGCGTGGTGAAAACCGCGGGCGTCGACGAGTCGATCCACGTGTTCGAAGGAAACGCCAAGATCTTCGAAAGCCAGGACAGCGCCGTGCGCGGGATCCTTGCCGACGAAGTAAAGGCCGGCGATATCGTGATCATCCGCTACGAAGGTCCGAAAGGTGGCCCGGGCATGCAGGAAATGCTCTACCCCACCTCCTACCTCAAGTCCAAGGGCCTGGGCAAAGCTTGCGCCCTGCTGACCGACGGCCGTTTCTCCGGCGGCACCTCGGGCCTGTCCATCGGCCACGCTTCGCCTGAAGCGGCCGCTGGCGGCGCCATCGGCCTGGTGCGCGACGGTGACAAAGTGCTGATCGACATTCCGAACCGCTCGATCAACCTGTTGATCAGCGACGAAGAACTGGCCGCGCGCCGCGTCGAACAGGACAAGAAAGGTTGGAAGCCGGTAGAAGTGCGTCCACGTAAAGTGACCACCGCACTCAAGGCCTATGCCCTGCTCGCCACCAGCGCCGACAAGGGCGCGGTGCGTAACAAGGCGATGCTGGACGGTCTGTAAGCGTTTAGCGCCGCAATAAAAAGCCCCGCAAATGCGGGGCTTTTTATTGCCTGATATCCCGTGGCAAATGGTGATCAACTGTGAGAGCGAGCCTGCTCGCGATAGCGGTGGATCAGCTGCATCGATGTGCCTGACACACCGTTATCGCGAGCAGGCTCGCTCCCACAGGAGTTACTGGGTTTACTGAATGTCCTCAGGCTTCACGATCACCCAGTTCTTGTCCGCCGTAACCGGCAACCCTTCCTTGGCCTGGGCGGCAGCGTGCTTGGCCATCATGCCGTTGATCTGGGTCATGTACTTGTCCTTGCGGTTGACCCACAGGTGGATACCGCCCTTGGCCACGTCCACATCGTGGAACAGCATGTAGCCGTCACTGCTCGGCGTATCACCCCCTACCAGGACCGGTTTCTTCCACTCATCGATGTACGTCAGGATCGCCGCATGCTTGCCGGCCATCCAGGTGGCCGGGGTCCACAGGTAAGGCGTGTATTCCAGGTCCAGGTTGGCCTTCTCGTCATACTTGCCGGCAGTGATCTGCTTGCGAGCGGTGGTCAGCTCGCCAGTCTTGCGATCCTTGAGCAGCGTGGTCACGCCGATGACGTTTTGCGGCTTGAGGTTGTAGCCGTATTTCGGATCGGCGGCGACCATGCGCACCAGCTCTTCCGACGCCGCGGTCATGACATAGACCTCGATGCCGTTTTCCATCAGCTTGTTGTACAGCTCGGCCTGGCCAGTGAAGACTTTCGGTGGGTTGACGTTGTAGTTGACCACCTTGTCGCCGTCGTAATACGTGGTCGGTACAGGTTTGCCAGACGCCATCAGCTCGTCGACGTAGCCCTTGAGTTCCTTGAGGGTGAAGCCGGAGAACACCTGGGCCACCCATGGGTAGCAGACCATGTCGTCCACTTCGCAAAGGCGGTAGTAGTAACTGAACAGGCTTTCCTTGTGATCGGCAGTGTCCTTGAATGGAATCAACTTCAGGGAGGGATCCAGGCTTTCCCGGGTGATGAGGCCCTTGTTCTCCATGAACGGCAGCAACGACTCTTCAAGGTCGTAACGGTAACTGGTGTTGTCCATGTCGAACACCGCGAAGTTACCCTTGTTGGCGTTGGCCGCGATCATTGCCTCCAGCGCCTTGGCCTGTTCCGCCGGCCAGTGCTTGAGTTCGGTGGCAAGTGCCTGGCCGGCGAGACCAAGGCTCAAGGCAACAGCGAGAAAACGAGGTACGAGCTTCATCGGCATTTCTCCCAGGTTCAAAGAACCCGACGCTAACAAATGCTTGTGACAGTCCTCGCCTGTCCACGACCGCTTGCGTCTCGATAACGCCAGCGACGTATCTGCAAACGCCACGTCCTTATTCCATAAACGACATTCAACATGCTTTTTTAGTATTAATTCATTAGTTTTCAGGCTGTTAGGCTTTCCTGCTCGCAGTCGCAGCTTCAGGCGACTGGCAAGTCTTAACGGAGCTTTTTTGATGAATCTGCCGCTGTTCCTCAATCTGCTGGTGTTCCTCGCCCTGCTGTTCGGCCTGGCACAAACCCGTCACCGCAACTGGAGCCTGGCGAAGAAAGTGCTGCTGGCACTGGTGCTGGGCGTGGGATTCGGAATTGCCCTGCACACGATCCATGGCGCCGGCAGCCCGGTGCTCAAAGCCTCCATCGGCTGGTTCGACCTAGTGGGCAACGGTTACGTGCAGTTGCTGCAGATGATCGTGATTCCGCTGGTCTTCGCCTCGATTCTCAGCGCCGTGGCCCGGCTGCATAACGCTTCGTCCCTGGGCAAGATCAGCTTCCTGACCATCGGCACGCTGCTGTTCACGACCGCCATCGCGGCCCTGATTGGTATTGGCTTGACCAATCTGTTCGGCCTCACGGCCGAAGGCCTTGTGGCCGGTACTCAGGAACTGGCGCGCCTGCAAGTGATCCAGAGCGATTACGCCGGCAAGGTCGCTGATCTGAATATCCCGCAGTTGCTGCTCTCGTTCATTCCACAGAACCCCTTCGCCGACCTGGCCCGGGCCAAGCCAACCTCGATCATCAGCGTGGTGATCTTTGCGGCATTCCTCGGTGTCGCGGCGCTGCAACTGCTCAAGGATGACGTCGAGAAAGGTCAGAAAGTGATCAACGCCATCGACACCCTGCAAAGCTGGGTCACGCGTCTGGTGCGCCTGGTGATGAAGCTGACTCCGTATGGTGTGCTGGCGTTGATGACCAAAGTGGTGGCCGGCTCCAACCTGCAGGACATCATCAAGCTGGGCAGTTTCGTGGTGGTGTCCTACCTGGGGCTGGGCCTGATGTTCGTGGTCCACGGCCTGCTGGTGTCCGCCGCCGGGATCAACCCCCTGCGCTTCTTCCGCAAGATCTGGCCGGTGCTGACCTTTGCCTTCACCAGCCGCTCCAGCGCCGCGACCATCCCCCTGAGCATCGAAGCCCAGACCCGTCGCCTTGGCATTCCCCGAGCCATTGCCAGCTTCAGCGCGTCATTCGGAGCCACCATCGGCCAGAACGGTTGCGCCGGACTCTACCCTGCGATGCTCGCTGTGATGGTTGCGCCAACGGTGGGCATCAACCCGTTGGATCCGGTGTGGATCGCAACCCTGGTTGCCATCGTGACCTTGAGCTCGGCCGGTGTGGCTGGGGTCGGTGGTGGCGCGACGTTCGCCGCGTTGATCGTGTTGCCGGCCATGGGCTTGCCGGTTTCGCTGGTGGCGTTGCTGATTTCCGTCGAGCCTCTGATCGACATGGGCCGCACGGCGTTGAACGTCAGCGGCTCGATCACCGCCGGGGCGATTACCAGCCAGGTGATGCAGCAGACCGACAAGGCCTTGCTGGACGCGGAGGAGCAAGGCGAGCTGGTGCACGCTTGATGCTTGATAGCTGTGGGAGCAAAGCTGGCTCGCGATGACGGTTATGCGGTTTGACCAATAGACCGCATCGCCTGAATCGCGGGCAAGCCTTGCTCCCACAACCAGCGCGACACTTTGCTTGGAGCCTGAACTTTAAAGCTTCTCCCAAACCTCAAAACTGTACGCCGGCTTATCCCCCTCCGCCGGGTTCGGCTGGTTCGAAACCAGTTTCCACCGGCTCGCATCAAACTCCGGAAACCATGCATCCCCTTCCGGGTTCAGCGCCACACGGGTCAGGTACAGCCGATCCGCCTGATCCAGGGCCTGGGCATACAGCTGGGCACCGCCGATCAACATCAGCTCATCGACACCTTGCGCCAGCGCCCATGCCTCGGCCCGCTCCACCGCTGCCTCCAGCGAGGAAAAGACTTCCGCGCCCTCGAGCACCAGATCTGGCTGACGACTGACCACGATGTTCAAGCGCCCCGGCAGTGGTCGGCCGAGGGAGTCCCAGGTCTTGCGTCCCATGATGATCGGCTTGCCCAGGGTGGTGGCCTTGAAGTACTTGAAATCCCCCGGCAAGTGCCAGGGCATGCTGTTGTCGATGCCGATCACACGGTTTTCACCGAGGGCTGCGATCAGGCTTAAGGGGAGAGTTTTTTTCATGGTGCCGAGGATAGCAGAGGCTCAACGTACCCCGACAGGCGCTCCAGCGGTTATCCTCAACCCTCATTTGCGACGGAAGCGCCTGTGACTGCTCCCCAGACTGAACTGCAGAACCTCTGGCTGACCGAGACGGTACGCCTGCGTGAAGAGCACGCAGGTCCGCTCGAAGACCAGGAAGCCAATCGCCTGGCCCGTGCGGCGGGTGGCGATCTCTCGACTCGCATTCACCATCGTGCCCGCCGGTTGGCCGAGCGCGACGGTCTCACCGAAGCCCTGCGCCATTGGCTGCAAGGGGCACGTCTGGCGCTGATCGTACTGGCAGTCTTCGCCCTCCTCAGCGGCGCCGGCCTGGGGGTTGCCGCACTCGGCGACGGCCGGACGCCCGTCAACGTGTTCTGGGCCCTCGGCAGCCTGTTGGGGCTGAACCTGATCCTGCTCATCGGCTGGGCCCTGGGCCTGATATTCGCCGGGGACCAAGGCGCGACACTGGGGCGTCTGTGGCTGTGGCTCAGCGAAAAACTCGCCCGGGATGCCAAGGCTGCCCAACTGGCGCCGGCCTTGCTGCTCTTGCTGCAACGACACAAGCTCAATCGCTGGGCCCTCGGCATGCTGGTGAACGGCCTGTGGCTGCTGGCGATGCTCAGCGCGCTGGTCATCCTACTGCTGCTGATGGCGACCCGACGTTATGGCTTTGTCTGGGAAACCACCATTCTCGGGGGCGAAACCTTCGTCACCCTGACCCGCACTCTTGGTGCGTTGCCGGCGCTGTTGGGTTTCAGTGTCCCGACCGTCGAGATGATTCGCGCCAGCGGCGACGGTGCCCTGAACATCGAAAGCGCCCGCCAGGCCTGGGCTGCGTGGCTGGTGGGCGTGGTGCTGGTGTATGGCGTGCTGCCGCGCCTGGGCCTGGCACTGCTGTGCCTGTGGCGTTGGCGGCGCGGCCGCGCCTCCCTGCGCCTGGATTTGAACCTGCCGGGCTACGCGCAACTGCGCGAACACCTGATGCCCAGCAGTGAACGGCTGGGGGTCAATGATGCCGCGCCGGGACAATTGCATCAGATCGAGCGCTCTGACGGTACGCTGGACAGCGCGGGGGCGCTGCTGGTGGCGATCGAACTGGACGAGCGGCCGTGGCCGCCGAAGCTGCCGGACTCGGTGAACAACGCCGGCGTCCTCGACAGCCGCGAATCACGTCACAAACTCCTCGAACAGCTGTCGCGCTTTCCTCCGGCGCGCCTGGCGATTGCCTGCGACCCGCGACGCTCCCCTGACCGCGGTAGCCTGGCATTGATCGCCGAACTGGCCCGCAGCGCCAGTGCGACCCGCGTCTGGCTGTTGCAGGCGCCCCCGGGCGAGGCCCTGGATGCCGAGCGCCTGGGCGACTGGCACAACGCGCTGCAACAGTTGCAGTTGCCCTTCGCCGACTGTGCGCCCTTGAACTGGCTGGAGACCGGCCATGACTGAGCCCATGAAGCCGTTGAAACTGGCCGTGGTCGGACACACCAACGTCGGCAAGACCTCGCTGCTGCGCACCCTGACCCGCGACGTCGGCTTTGGCGAAGTGTCCCATCGCCCGAGCACCACCCGGCACGTCGAGGGTGCGCGCCTGTCGGTGGACGGCGAAGCGCTGCTGGAGCTGTACGACACGCCAGGCCTGGAGGATGCCATTGCCTTGCTCGATTACCTCGAGCGCCTGGAACGTCCCGGTGAACGCCTGGACGGCCCGGCGCGCCTGGCCCGTTTCCTGGAGGGCAGCGAGGCGCGACAACGTTTCGAGCAGGAAGCCAAGGTGCTGCGGCAACTGCTGGCCAGCGATGCCGGGCTCTACGTGATCGACGCCCGTGAGCCGGTGCTGGCGAAATACCGCGATGAACTGGAAGTCCTCGCCAGCTGCGGTAAACCGCTGCTGCCGGTGCTGAATTTCGTCAGCAGCGCCCACCACCGCGAACCCGATTGGCGCGAGGCTCTGGCCCGCCTGGGGCTGCACGCCCTGGTGCGATTCGACAGCGTCGCGCCGCCCGAAGATGGCGAGCGGCGCCTGTATGAAAGTCTTGCACTGTTGTTGGAAAACGCTCGCGGCCAACTGGAAAGGCTGATTGCCGATCAACAGGCCCAGCGCCTGGCTCGCCAGCAGAGCGCGGCGCGCTTGATCGCCGAGTTGCTGATCGACTGCGCCGCCTGCCGACGCAGCGTGACCAGCGACACCGAACTGGAGCGCCAAGCCATCACTGAGCTGCACAACGCGGTGCGCCAACGGGAACAGCGCTGCGTCGAGGCCCTGCTCAAGCTCTACGCCTTCCGTCCCCGGGACGCCGCGGCCAGTGACCTACCGCTGCTCGATGGACGCTGGGGCGATGACCTGTTCAACCCGGCCACCCTCAAGCAACTGGGCGTTCGGGTCGGCGGCGGTATCGCGGCCGGTGCCGCGGCCGGTGCCGGTGTGGATTTGCTGGTGGGCGGCCTGACCCTCGGCGCCGCCGCCCTGGCCGGCGCCATTGCCGGCGGCGCCCTGCAAACCGCCCGCGGCTATGGCAACCGGTTGATGGGCAAGTTCAAGGGCCAGCGGGAACTGACGGTGGACGACAGCGTGCTGCGCCTGCTGGCCCTGCGCCAACGACAACTGCTGCAAGCCCTGAACCAACGCGGCCATGCGGCACTGGACAGCATTCGGATCGACACGCCCCAAGACAAGAGCTGGCGCGAGGGCAAACTGCCCGAAGCCTTGAACAAGGCTCGGGCGTATCCGCAGTGGTCGTCGCTCAACGCCCATCCAAGGTTGAGCCAGGCCGAGCGGCAGGAGCAGATCGAGCAGCTTGCCGCGCAGTTATAGGCGACCCGGTCCCTGTGGCGAGGGGATGAATCCCCTCGCCACAAAAGAGGTTGTGTCAGGTGGAGATCAGCAGTTGATCAAAGCTTTGAGCGCCGCCGCAGCCTCAGCCAACTCCAACTCGCTGAACACCCGCACCCCGTGACGCTTGAGCAACGCTGCCGTCACGCCTTCGCCAGGGACCTTCACGCCGCCGAACGTCCCATCATACGTCAGCAGGTTGCCGCAGGACGGGCTGTTGGCCTTGAGCACGGCGATCCGGATAGCGTGTTCACGCACCAACTCCAGCGCCTGGTACGCACCCGACAGGAACTGCGCACTCACGTCCTCCCCATCGCAGGTCATCACTGCCGCCTGGCCATCGAGCACCTGCGTACCCTGCCCGCCGGGAATTTCCGCCGCAGCCCGAGGCGTGGGCAAACCCCCGGCGACTTCCGGGCACAGCGGCACGACACGGCCTTCATCGACCCAGCGCTGGAGTTGCTCGAAAGGCCCGCTCGCACCTGCGTCGTAACGCACGCGATGTCCAAGCAGGCAACGACTGACCAGGATCTTTTCCATGCTTAGAACAACTCGTTGCCACGACGTCGGAACCAGCCGGTCAAGGACAGGCGATCCCGCGTGGCCGGCAGGACTTCATGGGGGACGTTCCCCGACAGGAACACCACCAGGCAGCCGCCGGTGGGGACCACGTCATGCTCCGCCCCTTCATCCAGGTACATACGCAACTGGCCACCATGCTCCGGCAACCAGGCGTCATTGAGGTAGACCACCGCCGACACCATGCGCCGGTCATCATCGCGAAAGCGGTCGACGTGCTTGAGGTAGAACGCGCCGGGCGGGTACAGGGCAAAGTGGCTTTCAAAATCCTCCAGGCCCAGGAAGAGCCCACGGTTCAACGCCTCGCGCAGGCTGTCCATCAACCCCAGGTAACGGTCGCAGGCCTCGGCCTGGCCGGGCTCGATCCACTGGATGCGATCACCCCGTATGCCTTCGCGGATCTCCGAAGACAAGCCGCGCCCGACCGCAGCCGGGGCCAGTTCGCCTTCGACGGCACGCTGGCGGCACTCGGCCGCCAGGGCGCGGGTCAACGCATCCGGCAGGAAGATGTTCTGCTGCGACCAGCCGCGCTCGGCCAGGTCGTCGACGATACGTAATAGCAACGGGTGATCGGAAGGTATTTGCATGGCGCGCATAGTATGCCTGTACCCGCAAAATCGACAGCGCCACGCAGCGGGTTTGCAACGCCAGGTGGCACTGCCGTACGAACTTGATACGAATTCTCGACAAGTCCCCACACCCCACGGAGAATAGTCGGCTGCTGACAGGAGTCCCTATGCGCCGTTTGCTTTTCTCACTGTTGATGTTCTGCGTTTTGCCCGCCTGGGCAGACAGCTATGACCAGTTGTACAAGGTCGCCGGCTGGCCGGAACAGCGGGCGCATTTCAACGATGCCTTGAGCGCCGCGCAGCAGCGTTACCAGAACAGCCTGCCGCCGGCGGTGTTCCAGGCCCTGGTCAACAACAGCAATCAACGCTTCGCCCCCCAGGCCATGGATCAACGGGCCGAGGCGCAGATGCGCAGGAATCTTCGTGATCCAAACCCGGCCCTGGCATTTTTCCAGTCGCCGCTGGGACGCAAGGTCGTGGCCGCCGAGCTGTTGGCGACCCGTCGCGACCAATTGGCAAAGAACGCCAAGGGTCTGCCCAAGATGCAGGCCAGCGACAACCGCCTGCTGATCATCGGCCACCTGGCCCAGGCCCTGCCCGCCCGCGAGGCCGGCGCCGAAGTCAGCCTGGCCATCGCCGGGGTGGCGGCCGACAGCCTGAGCTCGATGATCCCCGGCCTGCTGGGCGGCGGCCAGGCCCAGGGCATGCTGAACGGCCAGCGCCAGCGGCTGATGGATCAGATCGGCGCCGACCTGAACAACACATTGCTGTACGTCTACCGTGACCTGACCGATACCGAGCTGGAGGAGTTCTCCACGTTTGCCGAATCGGCCGAGGGCCAGGCCTATTACCAGGCGGCCCTGGCGGCGATCCGGGCGGGGTTGGCGGTGGGGCAGACTCTCGGGCAGTAGACACTTCAGCGCCTGAGATTCCGCCATCGCGAGCAGGCTCGCTCCCACAGGGAATCGGGTGTGTACACGGCCCCGCCGAGATTCATTGTGGGAGCGAGCCTGCTCGCGATAGGGCCCTTGCAGTCACCGCCGGATCCGGCTCATCCGCCTGGTCAGAAACCCAAACATCTCCTGCCGCATCGCCAGTACTTCATTGGCCAGGTGATGCCGGCCTTCGGGCAGCATCAGCACCTGGGGCCGGTCGAACTTGCCCTGCAACACCTGCAGATTGTGTTTCCAATCCACCGTCATGTCCGCCTGCCCCTGCACGATCAGTGGCTGGCGCGGGCTGCTCGGGGCGGCTTCGATACGCTTGATCCAGCGCCCCAAGGCGCCCACCCAGGCAGTAGGCAGGCGTAGCGGCTGCAGTGGGTCGGCTTGCAGGAATGGCAGGAACTGCGGATCGGTGGAGTTTTCGCTGAAGCGCCGGGCGATGCCGGTCACGAAGGGCTTGAGCAGGTAATAACTCAGCCGTGACCAGCCCCAGGCCCGAGGCCGCACCAGAGGCGACAACAGGATGACCTGGCCCTGGGCCGGGCTGCTTGCGCCCTGGTTGAGCACATGATCGACCACGATTGCGCCGCCGGTGCTTTGTCCGCAGAGGTGCCAGGGCTGTGGCAGCTCCAGCGTCCCGGCCTCCGCCAGCAGCTTCTGCAGCGTGGCCTGGTATTCGGCGAAATCACCGATGCTGGCGCGCTCACCGCTGGACAGTCCATGGCCCGGCAGATCGCAGGCGATCACCGCGAACTGCTGCTCCAGCGCCCATTCGATCAAATGCCGGTAAAGCCCCATGTGATCGTAGTAACCGTGGAACACGAACAACGTCGCCACGGCTTTTTCCGGACACCAGACCTGACCGACCAACTCATACCCATCGATCTCAAAACGCCCAAGGCCCTTGCGCAAGGTCCGCTGGGGGAAATCCAATCCATAGAAGTGTTGATAAGCCTGCGCCTGCGCAGACAGCGGCTGCCACTGGGCCAACGGTTGCAAACTGGCACGCAGGCGATCAGGGTCGAAAGTGGCAGGCATCGATATTTCCAGGCAAATGCGCAAGGCGCGAAACAGACTTTGTAGACCTGCGATATTCATCTGTCGCGACAGGCATGGCAAGCTACGCGGCTTCAGAGGATGAATCCATGCGCCCGTCCCACCGCACAACGCTGCTTGCCGGTCTGCTTGCCCTTGGGTGCGCCGTCGTATTGTGGATCGCCTACGACTGGTTCCAGGGACGTTTCCTGCGCGCTTTCAGCCAACACACGGCGGTATTTTCCGGCGACCCTCTGCGCCTGCCGCCCGAGCTGGCCGGGCCCGGCCCGATCCGCCTGGTGCACTTCTGGGATCCGGCCTGTCCGTGCAACGTCGGCAATCAGCAGCACCTGTCCGAACTGGTCGACAAATATGCCCCGCAAGGTGTCGAGTTTTATGCGATACAGAAAAGCGGCACTCAAGGCCGGCTACCGGCCACGCTGAGCAGCCTCAAGTCGCTTCCGGCATTGCTCGGCTCGGAGCAGATTCCCGCCAGCCCCGCCGTGGCGATCTGGAATCGCACCGGCGAACTGGCTTACTTCGGTCCCTACAGCGAAGGCTTGACCTGCAATTCGAGCAACAGCTTCATCGAACCGATTCTCGAGGCCTTGAACGTGGGGCGCGCCGTCAATGCAACCCACACGATGGCGGTGGGCTGTTATTGTCCATGGGGCAAGGACGCATCATCCGAATAAGGGAACACCATGAAACGCAGCCTCATCGCATTTCTGTCGTTGGTCGTCACCGCCATCATCGTCACCGGCGGCTACCTCTACAGCAAGCAGCCCACCCGCCAGGGCACGGTGCAGTTGCAGGGGCTGCAAGGCTCGGTGACCGTGCGCTACGACGAACGTGGCGTGCCCCATATCCGCGCCGAGAACGAAACCGACCTGTACCGTGCACTGGGTTATGTCCATGCCCAGGACCGGCTGTTCCAGATGGAGGTCATGCGTCGCCTCGCTCGTGGTGAACTCGCCGAGGTGTTGGGGCCGAAACTGCTCGACACCGATAAACTGATGCGCAGCCTGCGTATCCGCGAGCGCGCCGCCCGCTACGTGGCGGAACAGGACCCACAATCCCCGGCCTGGATCGCGATGCAGGCGTATCTCGACGGCATCAACCGCTACCAGGACAGCCACGTCCGGCCGGTGGAGTTCGATGTCCTGGGCATCCCCAAGCGCCCATTCACCGCCGAAGACACCGTGAGCATCACCGGTTACATGGCCTACAGCTTCGCCGCCGCCTTTCGTACCGAACCGCTGCTGACCTACGTGCGCGATCAACTGGGCGCTGATTATCTGAATATTTTCGACCTCGACTGGCAGCCCAAGGGGGTGCTGGGCGAGCACCGCAAAACCGCCCTGCCCCTGGCCGACGCTGACTGGAAAGGCCTCGACGCCCTGGCTCGCTTGAGCGAACAGGCCCTGGTCGGAAACGGCCTGCCACAATTCGAAGGCAGCAACGCCTGGGCCGTTGCCGGCAGCCATACCCGCAGTGGCAAACCCTTGCTGGCGGGGGACCCGCACATCCGTTTTTCCGCCCCCTCGGTGTGGTATGAGGCGCACCTTTCGGCGCCGGGCTTCGAACTCTACGGGCACTACCAGGCATTGTTGCCGTTTGCGACGCTGGGCATGAACAAGGATTTCGGCTGGAGTGTCACCATGTTCCAGAACGACGACCTGGACCTGATTGCCGAGAAGATCAACCCGGACAACCCCGAACAGGTCTGGTATCGCGACAAGTGGGTGGACATGACCCGCAGCGAACAGCAAATCGCGGTAAAGGGCCAGGCACCGGTAACGCTGGTGCTGCGCCAGTCGCCCCACGGCCCGATCGTCAACGATGTGCTCGGCGCCAATGCCGGCCACACACCGATTGCCATGTGGTGGGGTTTCCTGGAAAGCCGAAATCCGATCCTCGAAGCCTTCTACCAGCTCAACCGTGCCGACACACTGGCCAAGGCGCGTGGAGCGTCAGCCAAGATCCATGCACCGGGGTTGAATGTCGTCTGGGCCAATGCCAAGGGCGATATCGGCTGGTGGGCCGCCGCCCAACTGCCCAAGCGGCCGGCGGGGGGGAAACCCGACTTTCTGTTGGATGGCAGCAGCCCGGAGGCGGAGAAGGAAGGTTTCTACCCCTTCAGCAATAATCCCCAGGAAGAGAACCCTGCCCGCGGCTATATCGTGTCGGCGAATGTCCAGCCGGCTTCACCCGGCGGTATCGAGATCCCGGGCTACTACAACCTCCCCGATCGCGGGCAGCAACTCTATCTCCAACTCAGCGACAAACAGACAAAGTGGGACATCGAAACCACCCGCAAGCTGCAACTGGGCACCACCACTGCCTATGGCCCGCGCTTGCTGGCACCTTTGCTGCCGGTGTTGAGGGAAGTGGTCAACGACCCGCAGGAACGCAAGTGGGTGGAACAACTGGCGCAGTGGCCGGGGGATTACCCGCTGGATTCCGTCAGCGCCACGCTGTTCAACCAATTCCTGTTCAACCTGGCGGATGCCGCCCTGCATGATGAACTGGGGGACGGATTTTTCGATACTGCCCTGTCCACCCGAGAGATCGACGCCGCGCTGCCGCGCCTGGCCGCCTCGGCGGACTCGCCCTGGTGGGACGATCGCACGACCCTGGGCAAGGAAACCCGTGCCGACATCGTGAAAACAGCCTGGAGCAACAGCCTGGCGCACCTGAAGGCCACCTTCGGTGACGATGCCACGCAATGGCAATGGGGTAATGCCCATACCCTTACACACGGACATCCACTGGGCATGCAAAAGCCGTTGGACCGGATCTTCAACGTCGGCCCGTTCGCCGCACCCGGTACCCATGAAGTCCCCAACAATCTCTCCGCCAGGATCGGCCCGGCACCCTGGCCGGTCATCTATGGCCCGTCTACCCGGCGCATCATCGATTTCGCCGACCCGACCCACAGCGTCACCATCAACCCGGTCGGCCAGAGTGGCGTGCCGTTCGACAAATATTACGCCGATCAGGCCGAAGCCTACATCGAGGGCTTGTATCACCAGGCGCACCTGGCTGAGGAAGAAGTGACCGCCAACACCCATGACACCCTGAAACTGTTGCCGGCCAGGACTGCGCCCTGAGCCGGGCGACATTCACTTTTTTTCACCACCGACAGGCTTGATCATCATTGTTGGTCAAGACTACAGAGGGTTCCTCTCCGTCCACCCCCAATGGAGTCATCGCGATGTTCAATAACTGGTCCGAACTGCTGCCCACCATCAAGAGCGCCTTTGGTGCCCTGGGCAAGAGCAACCCGAAAATGGTCAAGGCCTACATGGCCCTGGATGAAGCCGCTGCCGAGAACAATGTGCTCGATGCCAAGACCCGGGAGCTGATTTCCATCGCCGTGGCGATCACGACCCGCTGTGACGGTTGCATCGGCGTGCACACCGATGCCGCCATCAAGGCCGGCGCCACCCGCGAAGAAATCGCCGCGACCCTGGCTACCGCAGTGTCCTTGAATGCCGGCGCGGCCTACATCTACTCGCTGCGAGCGCTGGAAGCCCATGACACGCTGAAGAAATGAACTAGGCCATTGCTGCGAAATTGAGCCTGAACTGTTGCGGCGTCACCCCCAGCCTGCGATTAAAGACATTGCGCATGTGTTGAGCATCGCGAAAGCCGCATTGCCAAGCCACGGTCTTGAGCGGGGCCCGGGTGCTTTCCAGTATTACGCGCGCTGCGTCTACCCGGGCCCGCTCGACGAATTCCGCCGGGGTGACCTTGGCCTCCCGAGTGAACACCCGGGAAAAGTTGCGCTGGCTCATGTTCGCGGCATTGGCCAGATCGGCGAGTCCCAAGTCACCGTTCAGGTTCGCCAGCACATAGGCCTGGACCCGGGCCACGGCAGACGTCGGCGCGGCATGAGGCGCAAGAAAAGGACTGAACTGCGATTGCCCGCCTGAACGCTGGGTAAATACCACCAGCCGCTTGGCTACGCTCAACGCCACGTCCGCCCCATGATCCTGCGCCAGCAGGAACAACGACAGATCGATCCCTGCGGTGACACCGGCCGAGGTATAAAGCGCGCCGTCCTGCACGTACAGGCGATCCGCTTCGACCCGGGTCGAGGGACACAACTGCGCCAGCGCCCCGGCATCGCCCCAATGGGTGGTGACGGTCCGCCCCTCCAGCAACCCGGCCCGGGCGAGCATGAACGCGCCGTTGCAGATCGAGCCAAAGCGCCGCGCCCGCCCACAGGCCCCACGTAACCAGGTATCGAATGTCGCGCCGAAATCCATGAATGGCAAATGCGGCCCGCCCGCCACCAACAGCAGGTCGTACGCCTGCGTAGCTTCACTGAATTGGCGATGGGCATTGAGGGACAGACCGTTGGAACAGGGAACCGCCCCCGGCTCGATCCCGATGACCTCAAGCCGATAGTGATCCTCCGGCGCCAGGAACCGATTGGCCTCGCAGAACACGTCCATGGGACCGCTCACGTCCAGCGACTGGACGCCAGCGAATACCACGACCGCAACTGTTTTTTCCATGGGTGCTTGCTTGCCTTCGAGTTGAACGGGATCACAGCCTACGCTAGCCAATCCATCAGCAAGACGCCACCTGGCACGAAACCGAGGTTCATTGGCATGGATCGCAGCCATGGAGAGATTGTTGCGCTGCATCCCCGCAACCAGACTTGTACCCTCGGCGCCGCCCTGGCGCATCGTCAAGAGGAGAGCAGTATGAACAGCATCGCCGGCGTCAAGATCCCCGACAGCGCCCTTGCCCGCGCCACTACCGAATACATCCGCGACGTTGAGTCCGATCTGCTGTACCACCATTCCCGGCGGGTATTTCTGTTCGGCGCCTTGAGCGGCCAGCGTCGGCAATTGGCCTACGAGCCGGAGCTGCTGTACGTCGGTGCGATGTTCCATGACATTGGCCTGGTGGAAGGCCATCGCAGCGACGATGAACGCTTTGAAGTGGATGGTGCAAATGCTGCCGCAGCGTTTCTCAAACCCTATGGGCTGAGTGATGACGATATCGAACAGGTGTGGCTGTCCATCGCTCTGCATACCACGCCGGGCATACCGAAACACCTGCGTCCTACCGTCGCCTTGGTGACCGCCGGGGTGGAGATGGATGTATTGGGCATGGACTACGCCGCCTTCCCGGCAGCACAGCGCGAAGCCGTGGTGCATGCCCATCCACGTGGGGAGGGATTCAAGGAGTGCATCATCTGCGCATTCGCCAACGGCTTGCGGCATCGCCCGCAGACGACCTTCGGCAATGTGAAGACCGATGTCCTAATGGATCAGGAGCCGGGGTTCAAACCGACGAACTTCGTGGAAATCATCCGCACATCCCCTTGGAACTCATGAGCCCTGTGGGAGCGAGCCTGCTCGCGATGACGGATGGACAATCGACATTTTCGTCGACTGTCACACCGCCTTCGCGAGCAGGCTCGCTCCCACAAGGCCTGCGTGCGGTCAGACTGGCTCAGCCACCGCCCGGCGTACTTCCGGTTGTTTCCAGGAGTCGGCAGCGCTTTCTTCGATGGCTTGCTGGATCGCCCGCTTGCGGTTTTCTTCAGCGCGGCGACTGAAGTACCACACCAGGAAGGTGACCAGCGACACCGCCAGCAGGATCAGGCTCGCCACGGCGTTGATCTCCGGCTTCACGCCCAGGCGCACCGCCGAGAACACTTCCATCGGCAAGGTCGTCGAACCCGGGCCCGACACGAAGCTCGCCAGTACCAGGTCATCCAGCGACAGCGCGAACGACATCATGCCCCCCGCCGCCAGCGATGGCGCGATCATCGGGATGGTGATCAGGATAAACACCTTCCACGGCCGCGCACCGAGGTCCATGGCCGCCTCTTCGATGGACAGGTCCAGCTCACGCAAGCGTGACGAGACCACCACCGCCACATAGGCCGCGCAGAACGTGGTGTGGGCAATCCAGATCGTGACGATGCCACGCTCCTGGGGCCAGCCGATCATCTGCGCCATGGCCACGAACAGCAGCAACAACGACAGACCGGTGATCACTTCCGGCATCACCAGCGGCGCGGTGACCAGGCCGCCAAACAACGTGCGTCCCTTGAAACGGGTGATGCGAGTCAGCACGAAGGCCGCCAACGTACCCAGGGCCACCGCGGCGACCGCCGTGTAGCAGGCGATTTCCAGCGAACGCACCACCGAGCCCATCAACTGGGTGTTGTCCAGCAGGCCGACGTACCACTTGACCGACCAACCGCCCCATACCGTCACCAGCTTGGACGCGTTGAACGAATAGATCACCAGGATCAACATCGGCGCATAGATGAACAGCAATCCCAGCACCAGCATCAGGCTTGAAAAACTGAAGCGCTTCATTCCTTGCCCTCCATTTCTTTGGCCTGACTACGGTTGAACAGGATGATTGGCACGATCAGGATCGCCAGCATCACCACCGCCAGGGCAGACGCCACCGGCCAGTCACGGTTATTGAAAAACTCCTGCCACAGCACTTTACCGATCATCAGGGTTTCCGGGCCGCCCAGCAGTTCGGGGATCACGAACTCGCCCACCACCGGAATGAATACCAGCATGCAGCCGGCGATGATGCCGTTCTTGGACAGCGGCACGGTGATTTTCCAGAAGCTGTTGAAGGTGCTCGACCCCAGGTCGGAGGCGGCCTCCAGCAGGCTGGGGTCATGTTTGACCAGGTTGGCGTACAGCGGCAGGATCATGAACGGCAGGTACGAATAGACCACGCCGATATAGACCGCCAGGTTGGTGTTGAGGATCTGCAGCGGTTCGCTGATCCAGCCCATGCTCATCAGGAAGCCGTTGAGCAGGCCGTTGTTGCTGAGGATGCCCATCCACGCGTAGACGCGGATCAGGATCGCGGTCCAGGTCGGCATCATGATCAGCAGCACCAGCACCGTCTGCGTCTCTTTGCGGGCATTGGCGATGGCGTAGGCCATCGGGTAGCCGATCAGCAGGCACAAGGCGGTGCTGATCAGGGCCATTTTCAGCGAGCCCAGGTAAGCGGCAATGTACAGCTCGTCCTCGCTGAGCATCGCGTAGTTGGCGAAGTTGAGCAGCAGCTGCAGCTTCTGATCGACGTAGCTGTAGATCTCGGTGTACGGCGGAATGGCCACATCGGCTTCGGCGAAGCTGATCTTCAGGACGATGAAGAACGGCAACATGAAGAACAGGAACAGCCAGATGAAGGGCACCCCGATGACCAGTTGACGGCCACCGGGCGTTATTCGATCAAGTCGGCGTTTGAATTTGCGCATGTTCATGAGCGAAGCACCACACCGCTGTCGTCTTCCCACCAGACGAACACCTGGTCGCCCCAGGTCGGTCGCTGGCCACGGCGCTCGGCGTTGGCGACGAAGGACTGCACCAGCTTGCCGCTCGGCAGCTCGACGTAGAACACCGAGTGCCCGCCCAGGTAGGCGATGTCATGGACCTTGCCGCTGGACCAGTTGTGCTCGCAGGTCGGCTGCTCGACGGTCACCAGCAGTTTTTCCGGGCGAATGGCGTAGGTCACCGACTTATCCTGCACCGAGGTACTGATGCCGTGGCCCACGTAGATGTTGCGGTCCAGGTCCTTGCAGGTCAGTACCGCGTGGCCCTCGGCGTCGTCCACCACTTCGGTCTCGAAGATGTTGACGTTGCCGATGAACTCGCAGACCAGACGGCTGGTCGGGGTTTCGTAGATGTCGATCGGGCTACCGATCTGGGCGATCCAGCCCAGGTGCATGATCGCGATACGCTCGGCCATGGTCATGGCCTCTTCCTGATCGTGGGTCACCATGACGCAGGTCACGCCGACCCGCTCGATGATCTCGACAAGCTCAAGCTGCATTTGCGAGCGCAGCTTCTTGTCCAGAGCACCCATCGGTTCGTCGAGCAGCAACAGCTTCGGACGCTTGGCCAGGGAACGGGCCAGGGCCACGCGTTGGCGCTGGCCGCCGGAGAGCTGGTGCGGCTTGCGCTTGGCGTACTGGCTCATCTGCACCAGCTTGAGCATCTCGGCCACGCGGGCGTCAATGTCGGCCTTCGGGATCTTGTCCTGTTGCAGGCCGAAAGCGATGTTCTGCGCCACGGTCATGTGCGGGAACAAGGCGTAGGACTGGAACATCATGTTGATCGGCCGCTCATAGGGTGGCATGTCAGTGATGTCCTCACCGTCGAGGAAAATCCGCCCCTCCGTGGGCCGCTCGAAGCCGGCAAGCATGCGCAGCAAGGTGGATTTGCCCGAACCCGAACCGCCGAGCAAGGCGAAGATTTCGCCTTTCTTGATTTCCAGGGACACATCGTCCACGGCAATCGTCTCGTCGAACTTCTTCGTGACCCGGTCGATTTTGACCAGCACCTGCTTGGGTGTCTGGTCGCCCTCGAGGGCTTTCTTATAGGCGCCGGAGGCAACAGCCATTTACGAAACTCCCACAGAATTTACAGTTCGCCCCATGCGGACGAACCTTGGTTAGAGCGGTTATTTACCCGACTTGACCTTGGTCCAGCTGCGGGTCATCAGTCGTTGGATCTTGGGCGGCAACTCGGAGTTGACGTAGAGCTTGTCGACGACTGCTTGCGGTGGGTAAACCGCCTCGTCGGTACGGACTTTCTGGTCCATCAGCTCGCCAGCCTTCGGGTTCGGGTTGGCATAACCGACGGTGTCGCTGACCTGGGCGATCACCTCAGGCTTGAGCAGGTAGTTGATGAAGGCATGGGCTTGCTTGATGTTGGTGGCGTCGCGGGGGATCGCCAGCATGTCGAACCAGAGGTTGCCGCCTTCCTTGGGGATCACGTAGGCGATGTCGACGCCCTTGCCGGCTTCGCTGGCGCGTGAACGGGCCTGGAAGATATCGCCGGAGAAACCGGCCGCCACGCAGATCTCGCCATTGGCCAGATCGGAGATGTACTTGGAGGAATTGAAGTAGGTCACGTAAGGCCGGATCTTGAGGAGCTGGGCCTCGGCCTTCTTGTAGTCTTCGGGGTCTTCGCTGTTGGGGTTCAGGCCCAGGTAATTGAGCATCGCCGGGATCATCTCATCCCCCGAATCGAGGAACGAAACGCCGCAACTGGAGAGTTTCTTGATGTTCTCCGGCTCGAACAGCATGGCCCACGAGTCGATCTTGTCGACACCCAGGACCGCCTTGATCTTCTCGACGTTGTAGCCGATACCGTTGGTGCCCCACAGGTACGGTACCGCGTACTGGTTGCCCGGATCGTTACGCTCCAGGCGCTTGAGCAGCGCAGGGTCGAGGTTGGCATAGTTGGGCAACTGGGCCTTGTCGAGCTTCTGGAAGGCTCCGGCCTTGATCTGCTTGCCCAGGAAGTGGTTGGACGGCACGACCACGTCATAGCCGGTACGGCCGGCCAGTAACTTGCCCTCCAGGGTTTCATTGGAATCGAACACGTCGTAGACCGGCTTGATCCCGGTGGCTTTTTCGAAATCCGCCAGGGTGGTCTCACCGATATAGTCCGACCAGTTATAAATATGCACGGTGGAAGCAGCCTGGACGCTGACCGCGAGCGTCAGGCCTGCACCGACCAGCAAGGCGTTGCGTAACAAAGAAAAGACTGGCACGTGGAGGTCCTCTTAAATAGTCGGGCCCAAGTTGCCCCCGTTGCCTGGCCGCGCTGGGCCCTGCAACAAAACCGGCGCGCAACTTACCCTCGATAAACCGATCCAGCAAAACTTTTAGTTATTTTTAATTGCTCCTGTTGCCACCGCCGCGATGACCGTGACAACAGGAAGATGCCTCAGGCCGGTTTATTTACCGGATTTGATCTTGGTCCAGCTGCGGGTCAGCAGCCGCTGGGTGGCCGGCGGCAAGTCACTGATCGCGTAGAGCTTGGCCTTCACTTCGTCAGACGGATAGATGTTCGGGTCACCGGAGATTTCCTTGTCCACCAACGCCGTAGCAGCCTTGTTGCCGTTCGGGAAGCGCACGTTGTCGGTGATCTCGGCCATGATTTCCGGCTTCATCAGGAAGTTCATGTACTTGTAGGCAGCCTCGACGTTCTCGGCATCCTTTGGAATAGCGACCATGTCGTAGAACGAGCCGGCGCCTTCTTTTGGAATGGCGTAGGCCACCTTGACCTTGCCGCCCGCTTCGGCCGCACGGGACTTCGACTGCTCGATATCACCCGAGTAACCCACGGCTACGCAGATGTTGCCGTTGGCCAGGTCGGAGATGTACTTGGACGAATGGAAATAGCTGATCGAAGGACGGATCTTGAGGAACAGCGCCTCGGCATCGGCCAGTTGTTTCTTGTCCTGGCTGTCGGTCGGGTAGCCCAGGTAGTGCAATGCCACCGGAATCATTTCGGTCGGCGAATCGAGGAAGCTCACGCCGCAACCCTTGAGCTTGGCAATGTTTTCCGGCTTGAGCAGGGTGTCCCACGAGTCGATCTTGTCGACGCCCAGTGCGGCCTTGACCTTCTCTGGGTTGTAGCCGATGCCGATCGTGCCCCACATATAAGGGAAGGCGTGCTGGTTGCCCTTGTCGCTGGCATCGCCCACGGCCTTGAGCAGGTCGGTGTCGAGGTTCTTCCAGTTCGGCAACTTGGACTTGTCCAGCGGCTGGTAGACGCCAGCCTTAATCTGCTTGGCCAGGAAGTTGTTCGACGGCACCACGATGTCATAACCCGACTTGCCGGCGAGCAACTTGGCTTCCAGGGTTTCGTTGCTGTCGAAGACGTCGTAGACCACTTTGATCCCCGACTCTTTCTCGAACTTGGCGACCGTGTCCGGTGCGATGTAGTCGGACCAGTTATAGACATGCAGCACTTTATCGTCCGCCTGAACGGCACTCGCCATCACGCCCATCAGGGACATGGCGAGGAGGGTCTTGCCAGCTATCTTCATACCTATTGCCTTCATGGATGATGCTCCAGTTATTCTTTTTAGCCACAGTTCAGTAGCCGGCTCGCGGGCAACTTGAACAGGCGGTAGTCTGGCAAGTTACAGGGCAGGCTTTCAACACACGCCCAACCTTTTGTTCAGACTGTGCGAGGCCCTTGAAAGCGCCTCGCACAGAGCCTAGCACTTAGCCTTGCAACGCACTGAGGGTCAGGTCCAGGCACTGCCTTGCCTTGGTCACCAGCTCATCCACCTCGGCCTTGCTGATGACCAGCGGCGGAGCAATGATCATGGTGTCGCCCACGGCACGCATGATCAGCCCGTTGTCGAAGCAGAACTGCCGGCAAATCATGCCCACGCCCTTGCCTTCGTAGCGCTGACGCGTGGCCTTGTCCCGGACCAGTTCGATCGCCCCCAGCAGGCCGACACCGCGCACTTCACCCACCAGCGGATGGTCGTTCAGTTCCCTCAGGCGTTTCTGCAAATAGGGTGCCGTTTCGCTGTGGACCCGCTCGATAATCTTTTCTTCACGCAGGATGCGGATATTTTCCAGGGCCACCGCGGCGGCCACCGGGTGACCGGAGTAGGTGAAGCCGTGGTTGAAGTCGCCGCCTTCGTTGAGCACCTCGACCACGTCGTCACGCACGATCAGGCCGCCCATGGGGATGTAGCCGGAGGTCAGGCCCTTGGCGATAGTCATCAGGTGCGGCTTCAACCCGTAGAAGTCGGTACCGAACCACTCACCGGTGCGACCGAAACCGCAGATCACTTCGTCGGCCACGAACAGGATGTCGTACTTGGCGAGAATCTCCTTCATGCGAGGCCAGTAGCTGTCCGGTGGCACGATCACGCCGCCCGCGCCCTGGATCGGTTCGGCGATGAAAGCGCCGACGTTGTCCACGCCGATCTCCAGGATTTTCTCTTCCAGTTGATTGGCCGCCCACACGCCGAACTCCTCGGGGCTCATGTTGCCGCCTTCGCCGTACCAGTAGGGCTGGGCGATGTGGACAATGCCCGGGATCGGCAGGTCGCCCTGCTCGTGCATATAGGTCATGCCACCCAGGCTCGCGCCGGCCACGGTGGAACCGTGATAACCGTTCTTGCGGCTGATAATGACTTTCTTGTTCGGCTGCCCCTTGATCGCCCAGTAGTGACGGACCATGCGCAACATGGTGTCGTTGCCTTCGGAGCCGGAGCCGGTGAAGAACACATGGTTCATGCCTTCAGGGGCAATGTCGGCGATGGCCTTGGACAACTCCAGCGCTGGCGGGTGGGCGGTCTGGAAGAACAGGTTGTAGTACGGCAACTCGCGCATCTGCTGGCTGGCGGCGTCGGCCAGTTCATCGCGGCCGTAGCCGACGGCCACGCACCAGAGGCCGGCCATGCCATCGAGAATCTTGTTGCCTTCACTGTCCCAGAGATAGACGCCCTTGGCGTGGGTGATGATGCGCGGGCCTTTCTCTTTGAGCTGCTTGAAATCGCTGAACGGGGCCAGGTGATGATCGCTGCTCAGGGCCTGCCATTCACGGGTTTGCGGGTTGTTGCGGGTCATGCGAATTCTCCTTTATATCGGTGGGGGCGAGGCTGCCGGAGGCAACCCCGCCCGGCGCCTCAGACGGCAAAGAGCAGGAATTCCCGCTCCCACGAACTGATGACGCGCTTGAAGTTTTCATGCTCGGCCCGCTTGACTGCGACGTAGCCCGTGATGAATTTCTTGCCCAGGTATTTCTCGATGGTGCTGCTGTTTTCCATGCGCTCCAGGGCGTCTTCGATGGTCAGCGGCAGGCGCAGGTTGCGCCGCTCGTAACCACGACCCACCACCGGTGCGCTCGGATTGATGCCTTCGACCATACCGATAAAGCCGCACAACAGGCTGGCGGCAATCGCCAGGTACGGGTTGGCGTCGGCGCCCGGCAAGCGGTTTTCCACCCGACGGTTCTGTGGCCCGGCATCCGGCACTCGCAGGCCCACGGTACGGTTCTCTTCACCCCACTCCACGTTCACCGGTGCCGACGTGTCCGGCAGGAAGCGGCGGAACGAGTTGACGTTGGGGGCGAACAGCGGCAGCAGCTCGGGAATGAATTTCTGCAGGCCACCGATGTGGTGCAGGAACAGCTCGCTCATGGTCCCGTCTTCATTGGAGAAGACGTTCTTACCGGTGTCCTTGTCGATGATGCTCTGGTGCAGGTGCATCGCACTGCCAGGCTCACCGGTCATGGGCTTGGCCATGAAGGTCGCGGCTACGTTGTGCTTGAGCGCCGCCTCGCGCATGGTGCGCTTGAACACCAGGATCTGGTCGGCCAGGGACAGCGCATCGCCGTGACGGAAATTGATTTCCATCTGTGCCGTGCCGTCCTCGTGGATCAGGGTATCGAGGTCCAGCTCCTGCAATTCGCACCAGTCGTAAACGTCTTCGAACAGCGGGTCGAATTCGTTGGCCGCTTCAATGGAGAAAGATTGGCGTCCGGTTTCCGGGCGGCCGGAACGACCTACGGGCGGCTGCAGCGGGAAATCCGGGTCGTCGCTGCGTTTGGTCAGGTAGAACTCCATTTCCGGCGCGACGATTGGCTGCCAACCCTTGTCGGCATAGAGCTTGAGCACCTTCTTGAGCACGTTGCGCGGCGACAGCTCGATGGGGTTGCCCTGCTTGTCGTAGGAGTCGTGGATCACCTGGGCGGTGGGCTCGATGGCCCAGGGCACGAGGAACACTGCGTTTTCGTCCGGGCGGCACATCATGTCGATGTCGGCAGGGTCGAGCAGTTCGTAATAGATGTCGTCTTCGACATAGTCGCCCGTAACGGTCTGGAGCAGGACGCTCTCGGGCAGGCGCATGCCTTTTTCGGCAATGAACTTGTTGGTCGGCGAAATCTTGCCCCGGGTAATACCGGTCAGGTCGCCAATCATGCATTCGACTTCTGTGATCTTATGGTTTTTCAACCAATCGGTGAGCTGGTCGAGGTTGTTACTCATAAATGCCTCTAGGCGTGAGTTTCCTGGCTGTTTTCAGAAGCCAGGCGTTGTTTGACGCATCGGCGTCGCGTTGTGTTGCCCTTGCCCGCCAGTCGGCGGGAAAAAGGTTCTAAAGTTGAAGGAGAGCCGCTAAAGAGAAATTCGTCCAGGGCGTCCAGAATATTGGACGATGATGACGACTGATCCGCCGGGAGCGACATCAGCATGGGCAAGCACTTGGCGGCCCTCGTCATGGCCGGGGAGCAGGTGTCGCCACTGATGCCATGAGCATTGCGACGAGCATGCCAACCGATCTGCTGGAACAGTTGGTGAGGCCGTTGGTACGGCAGGCGAGACATGAAGCACCCCGGTATTATTGCTGTTATGGGTTTGAATCGAGCTTAGCCTTGTTCATTTTTTTACACAACACCCCCGTAAAAAATACAACACGGCCCGCTCAAGCTTGCGGGCGCCAACTCCCTCAAAGGGAAAAAAACGCCCCAAACTGCCTCAAAAAAGCCCCACAGGTGCTTTTTTAGGGCAAAAAAGCCCCTGCTTGACTTCGGCATGCCGTTCGGGTTGACTGGCTTTCGAAGAGATCAATGATTGATATTTTTAACAACAAAGGTGTTGCATCATGTCGGTACCCCCGCGTGCCGTTCAGCTTAACGAAGCGAACGCGTTCCTTAAGGAACATCCTGAGGTTCTGTACGTTGACCTTCTGATTGCGGATATGAATGGTGTGGTGCGCGGCAAGCGCATCGAACGCACCAGCCTCCACAAGGTTTACGAGAAAGGCATCAACCTGCCGGCCTCCCTGTTTGCCCTGGATATCAACGGTTCGACGGTGGAAAGCACCGGCCTGGGCCTGGACATCGGCGACGCCGATCGGATCTGCTATCCAATCCCGGGCACCCTTTCCAACGAACCCTGGCAGAAACGCCCTACCGCGCAACTGCTGATGACCATGCACGAACTGGAAGGCGAGCCTTTCTTCGCCGACCCTCGCGAAGTCCTGCGCCAGGTCGTGACCAAGTTCGACGAGCTGGGCCTGACCATCTGCGCGGCATTCGAGCTGGAGTTCTACCTGATCGACCAGGAGAACGTGAATGGACGTCCCCAACCGCCACGCTCGCCGATCTCCGGTAAACGCCCGCACTCGACTCAGGTTTACCTGATCGACGACCTGGACGAATACGTCGACTGCCTCCAGGACATCCTGGAAGGTGCCAAGGAGCAAGGCATTCCCGCCGACGCCATCGTCAAGGAAAGTGCTCCGGCGCAGTTCGAAGTGAACCTGCACCACGTCGCCGACCCGATCAAGGCTTGCGACTATGCGGTACTGCTCAAGCGCCTGATCAAGAACATCGCCTACGACCATGAAATGGACACCACCTTCATGGCCAAGCCGTATCCGGGCCAGGCAGGCAATGGTCTGCACGTCCACATTTCGATTCTGGACAAGGATGGCAAGAATATCTTTGCCAGCGAGGATCCCGAGCAGAACGCCGCGCTGCGTCACGCGATCGGCGGTGTGCTCGAGACCCTGCCCGCGCAGATGGCGTTCCTCTGCCCGAACGTGAACTCCTACCGTCGTTTCGGCGCACAGTTCTATGTGCCGAACTCGCCGACCTGGGGCCTGGACAACCGCACCGTGGCCCTGCGCGTACCCACCGGCTCCGCCGACGCCGTACGCCTGGAACACCGCGTAGCGGGTGCCGATGCCAACCCGTATCTGCTGATGGCCGCCGTGCTGGCGGGGGTGCATCATGGCCTGGTCAACAAGATCGAGCCGGGCGCACCAGTGGAAGGCAACAGCTACGAGCAGAACGAGCAAAGCCTGCCGAACAACCTGCGCGATGCCCTGCGCGAGCTGGACGACAGCGAAGTCATGGCCAAGTACATCGATCCGAAGTACATCGATATCTTCGTGGCCTGCAAGGAAAGCGAGCTGGAAGAGTTCGAACACTCCATCTCCGACCTTGAGTACAACTGGTACCTGCATACCGTTTAAGCGGTTGCAGTAAAAAGAAACGCCGCCGCCCTCAGGGCCGCGGCGTTTTTTTATGGCGTTGTGGCGAGGGGATTTATCCCCGCTGGGCTGCGCAGCAGCCCCAAAAAAGAAGGGCCGCTTCGCGCCCCAGCGGGGATAAATCCCCTCGCCACAAAAGCGTATGGATCATCGGCTTGCTCTGCGTACAATGCGCGCAACCCTGCAGGAGAGCCCCATGACACGCACCGCCACCCCTCGCAAACCCCGCGCACGCAGCCAGGCCCGGATCGACTCGATCCTCGATGCCGCCCGCACGCTGCTGGCGGCGGAAGGCGTGGCCAGCCTGTCGATCTACAGCGTGGCCGAGCGCGCCGACATCCCGCCCTCCTCCGTGTATCACTTTTTCGCCAGCGTGCCGGCCCTGCTCGAAGCGCTCACCGCCGATGTCCACGCCGCCTTCCGCGCCTGCCTCCAGGCACCGATCGATCACGACGCGCTGCACCATTGGCACGACCTGTCGCGGTTGGTGGAACAGCGCATGCTGACGATCTACGACCAGGACGCCGCCGCCCGCCAGTTGATCCTGGCCCAGCATGGCCTAACCGAAGTCACCCAGGCCGACCGCCAGCACGATCTTGAACTGGGGGACCTGATGCACAAAGTCTTCTCCCGGCATTTCGAGCTGCCGACACTGCCCAATGACGTCGACGTCTTCGCCCTCGCCATGGAGCTGGGCGACCGGGTCTACGCCCGCTCGGTACAACAACACGGCCAGATCACTCCACGCATGGCCGAAGAAGGCATGCGGGTGTTCGATGCGTATCTGGGATTGTACCTGCCGCCGTATCTGCCCAAGCGCGAAGCGGTCTGATCTCAGACTTTCATACGCATGGCACCCATTGCGCCTAGAGCGAGATCCAGCTCGGCGCCATTCAGGTGGCAACCGTAATGGGCGCCAAGCTCATCTTCCCACCCGATCACTTCGTCCAGGACGTTGGCTGCCTGCTCGGGCGTCAAGGCGAAGTGCTTACAGTGGCTGAGCAGGTTATCGCGGGTGATGGCTCGTCCACTCCGACCGACCGCCATCGAAAGATAGGGCGGCGAAGAACCATCGAGTCCTGGCACCACGTCGTACATCGGCGCCAACCGCCATCGCCCTTTGAGCCAAAGGATTGCATGGTTTTTCGGATGATCGTCGTCATTGCCAACCAACGCGTTAAAACACATGCGCTTGAATAGTTCACGCAAGTCGTCATCCGGGACTCCCCGCCGCTTCATTTCATTCGAAATACCCGACAGGGCTCAGATCCGTTCGATGAAGGTCCCGCAAAACGCGTTCCCCCCAGCCATCAGGCATTGCATCGTTGATGAAACCCGGTACGCCACGGTTAGCGGTGATGCCAACAAAGGGTTGTACACGAAGTGGATAACGGATCGGGTCAGGTACCCAGACATGGCCGGCGACATAATCGGGGTCGTAAATAAACTCCCCCTGACCATTCTCGATGCTCAACCGGCCCAATGTTTGAATCTCTCCAGTTTCGGGATCTTCGACATAGATATAAGCCTTGGGCATCAGAAGTCCCCCTTAGCACCGGCCAGCCGCACCCGGGCTTTTGGTGGTGTTTGAACGGTCGTAAGGGATGAGGCTTCGATTTGCTGGCGGCTCTGAAACACTTCCTGGGTCAACCCCAATTGCCACAGAACCAGCATGAATGATCGCAATTCCACGGACGGGTCACCGGCCTCAATCTTGCGTACCGTTCTTTCCGAAACGGCCAATGACGCGGCGAGATCTTTTTGTCGCTGTCGGTTTTGCAAGCGCCTGCTTTTCACCAAGATCCCAATGGCGTGGAGGCTGTCGGCACAGTCGATAGGGAAAAACTCATTCATAAACGGCGCTCAGAGGCTGCTAAGACATGCTAAAACGAACTATAGCACCGCTTAAAGACAATAACCGTTAAAGAAGGTCAGGCATTAACATCCTTATAAGTCTCCTTATATTATTTAAAGCGCATTTAAATACCTCTTAAATCAAACTTACGCTCTACGCGGGAGCGCAGCCAGAGACGCTTCGCGTCCCAAAGAGTCGAACACAGAGTGTCCGCAGCGCACTCCCAAACAAAGAGCGTGGGAACGAGCCCCAAAAGGCCAACGCCGTTCGGGGCATCGAGGTGAGCACCGCTCACAACTTGGCGATGGACACCTCCGTGGATTTGACGAAAGCGATCACTTCGCTGCCGATCGCCAGTTCCAGCTCCTTGACCGAACGGGTGGTGATGACCGAGGTGACGATACCGGAGGCGGTCTGGACGTCGATTTCCGAGAGTACGTCGCCTTCGACGATTTCCTTGATGATGCCTTTGAACTGGTTACGCACGTTGATGGCTTTGATGGTCATGGTGTCGATTCCTATCTGGAGGGTGTTATTGCGCCCAACGCAGTTGCGTGGGCAAGGGTGAAACGGGTTCGGGTTCCGGCGGTTGGCCGGGCAGGGACAGCACGCGGTTGAGGACTTCGGTCTCCAGGGTCGCCAGGCGATGGGAGCCGCGAACCCGCGGGCGTGGCAGATCGATGGGTAGGTCGAGACCGATCCGGCCGTCTTCGATCAGGATCACCCGGTCGGCGATTGCCACCGCTTCGCTGACGTCATGGGTCACTAGCAGCACGGTAAAGCCGTGTTGCTGCCACAGGCGTTCGATCAGTTGCTGCATTTCGATGCGGGTCAGGGCGTCGAGCGCTCCCAGGGGTTCGTCGAGCAACAACAGGCGCGGCCGATGAATCAACGCGCGGGCCAGGGCCACCCGCTGTTTCTGGCCGCCGGACAAGGCCGCCGGCCACTCATCGGCACGGTCGGCCAGGCCGACGGCGTCCAGCGCCTGCAATGCCTGGGCGCGCCAGTTGCCTTTGAGCCCCAGGCCGACGTTGTCGATGACTTTTTTCCAAGGCAACAGGCGCGCTTCCTGGAACATCAAGCGAGTGTCCTGTTGCGCGGCGCTCAACGGCGCCGAGCCTGCCAGCAGTTGACCATCCGAGGGTTGATCGAGGCCAGCCAACAGGCGCAGCAAGGTGCTTTTGCCGCAGCCACTGCGACCGACCACCGCCACGAATTGTCCAGCGGGGATGTGCAGGTCGATGTCCCGCAGCACCTGGCGCGAGCCGAAGGTTCTCTGCAGTTTGCGCACCGCCAGCGGAATGCCTTGCAACAGGCGCGGGGGTTGTTGGGCGGTCATGGGGCATTCCCCTTGTTCACCTGATACGCCGGATGCCAGCGTAGCCAGACCCGTTCAAGCCCGCGGGCCGCGAGGTCGGCCAGCTTGCCGAGCACGGCGTACAACAGAATCGCCAACACCACCACGTCGGTCTGCAGGAACTCCCGGGCGTTCATCGCCAGGTAGCCGATGCCGGAGTTGGCGGAGATGGTTTCCGCGACGATAAGCGTCAACCACATGAAACCCAATGCAAACCGCACCCCCACCAGGATCGAAGGCAACGCGCCCGGCAGGATCACCTGGCGAAACAGGCTGAAGCCGGACAAACCGTAGCTGCGGGACATTTCCACCAGCGCCGGATCGACATTGCGGATGCCGTGGTAGGTGTTGAGGTAGATCGGAAACAGCGTGCCAAGCGCGACCAGGAAAATCTTCGCCGACTCATCGATGCCGAACCACAGGATCACCAGCGGAATCAACGCCAGGTGCGGCACGTTTCGCACCATCTGCACCGAACTGTCCAGCAGACGCTCGCCCCATTTCGACAGGCCGGTGATAAAGCCCAGCACCAACCCGATACTTCCGCCGAGCAGGAAACCGACCGTCGCCCGCCAACCGCTGATCGCCAGGTGGGTCCAGATCTCGCCGCTGCGCACCAGGTTGACTCCGGCCTCGATCACGGCCACCGGGGCAGGCAGGATTCGCGTGGACAACCAGCCCGCCGACACCGACAGTTGCCATACCGCCAGCAACAGCAGCGGCAGCGCCCAGGGTGTCAGGTTGTGGATAAGTTTCTTCATGGCCGCCTCAGCTCTGGGAAGCGGCTTTGGGGAGAATGTCATTGGCGACCATTTCCCCGAACGGGCTCACGTAGCCCTGGCTTTTCGGCTGCTCCGGGCGCTCCACGTCCAGGTGTGGAAACAACAACTCCGCCACGCGATACGACTCTTCGAGGTGTGGATAACCGGAGAAAATAAAGGTGTCGATCCCCAGGTCAGCGTATTCCTTGACCCGCGCAGCTACCGTCGGGCCATCGCCCACCAGCGCCGTACCGGCACCGCCACGCACCAGTCCGACGCCGGCCCAGAGGTTGGGGCTGACCTCCAGCTTGTCACGCCGTCCCCCATGTAGTGCGGCCATGCGTTGCTGGCCCACCGAATCGAAGCGCGCCAGGGAAGCCTGGGCGCGGGCAATGGTGTCGTCGTCCAGATGGGAGATCAGCCGGTCGGCGGCTTGCCAGGCTTCGGCATTGGTTTCGCGCACGATTACATGCAGGCGTATGCCGAAGCGCACGGTACGGCCGAGCTTCGCGGCTTTGGCACGCACCTGTTGGATCTTTTCTGCCACGGCGGCGGGCGGCTCCCCCCAGGTCAGCACCATTTCAACCTGCTCGGCAGCAAGGTCCTGGGCCGCCTCCGATGAGCCGCCGAAATACAGCGGCGGACGCGGTTGCTGGATGGGCGGATAGAGCAACTTGGCGCCCTTCACGCTGATGTGTTCGCCGTCGTAATCCACGGTTTCGCCTTCCAGCACTCGGCGCCAGATGCGGGTGAACTCCACCGAAGCCTGGTAGCGCGCCTCGTGATCCAGGAACAGGCCATCACCGGCCAGTTCTTCCGGATCACCGCCGGTCACCAGGTTGAACAGCGCCCGGCCGCCGGACAACCGGTCCAGGGTCGCGGCCTGGCGCGCCGCGACTGTCGGGGAAATGATCCCGGGGCGCAGGGCAACGAGGAATTTCAGGCGCTGGGTCACCGGAATCAACGACGCGGCCACCAGCCAGGAGTCTTCGCAGGAACGTCCGGTGGGAATCAGCACGCCACCGAAACCCAGCCTATCCGCCGCCTGGGCAATCTGCTGCAAGTAACCGTGATCAACGGCGCGGGCGCCTTCGACAGTGCCCAGGTAATGGCCATCGCCGTGAGTGGGCAGGAACCAGAAAATATTGAGGCTCATGGAGTGGTCTCCTAAAGGGGCAAATTACTGCGCGTTCGCAACGGCCGCCGGCGGCGTCCAAATCACGTCCCGGATACTCAGGGGCTTGGGAATCAGCTTGAGTTGATAGAAGGTGTCGGCAATCTTCTGCTGCGCCGCGACCACTTCCGGCGTGAGGAACAGGGCCCCGAACCCCTGGCGCTTCATCGACGTCAGAGTGATCGGCTCAGGCAGGCCGAGCAGTGGCGACACTTGTCGGGTCACGTCTTCGGGGTTGGCCTTGGACCATTCCCCCACCGCGCGAACTTCCTCCACCAGGGCGCTGATGACCTGGGGATTTTTCTGCGCATAGGTTCGGGTAGCGAGGTAGAACTGATGGTTGTCGACGATGCCTTTGCCGTCGCGCAGGGTACGCGCCTGCAACTGTTGTTCGGCGGCGGCCTGGTACGGATCCCAGATCACCCAGGCGTCGACGCTGCCCCGCTCGAACGCGGCACGGGCGTCGGCCGGCGGCAGGAACACGGTCTGGATATCGGTATATGCGAGGCCGGCATCCTCCAGCGCCCGCACCAGCAGGTAATGGACATTGGAGCCTTTGTTCAGCGCGACCTTCTTGCCCTTGAGGTCCTGCACCGACTGGATCGGCGAGCCCTTGGGCACCAGGATGGCCTCACTGTCGGGGGCCGGCGGTTCGTAGGCGACATAGAGTAGATCGGCACCTGCGGCTTGGGCGAACACCGGAGGGGTTTCACCCGTCACGCCAAAATCGATGGAGCCGACGTTCAGCCCTTCAAGCAATTGCGGGCCGCCCGGGAACTCGGTCCATTGCACGTTCACGCCTTGGGCGGCGAGGCGCTTTTCCAGCGTGCCCTTGGCCTTGAGCAGCACCAGGGTGCCGTATTTCTGATAACCGATCCGCAAGGTCTCGGCTTGAACCTGGGTAATGACGCCGAAGGACACAGCCGCAGCAAACAGAGCGACCAGCCCGCGACGCAAAATGACAGAGCGCATGGCGCTTCTCCTTTTTGCTGTGGGGTTTGGCTGCACCTGCTGGGCCGTTGGCGGCTGAGTAAGGTGAGTTGAATCAGGGTATGGGGGGTTCAGATGCTCCAGCGAGCACTCAACAGACGTTCGTTCAACACGCTTGGCTCCAATGGCTTGGGTCGACGGGCCATGGCGCTGAAAAACTGCTCCAGCGCCTCATTCAGCCGTTGCTGCAGTGCCGGCGCCAACTGCGCTTGGGCGCTGCCTTCGCCATAGGCGATCTGGCTGTCTTCGGCAAAAATCCCCTGGAGCATTTCCTGGGCCTTGAGCGCCGACAGCACCGGCTTGAGGGCGTAATCCACCGCCAGCATGTGGGCGATACTGCCGCCGGTCGCCATGGGCAACACCACCTTATGGCTCAGGGCGCGCTCAGGCAGCAGGTCCAGCACGGTCTTCAACGCACCGGAAAAAGACGCCTTGTAGACAGGGGTGGCGATCAACAAGCCATCGGCATTCTCGATCTGCTGGAGCAGGTCGATGACCTTTGGGCTGTCGAAGCGGGCATGGAGCAGGTCTTCGGCCGGAAAATCGCGCACCTGATAGCTCACCACTTCCACACCGTGTTGCTGCAACCAGCGCTGCGAGCGTTCCAGCAGTACCCCGGAGCGGGAGCGCTGGCTGGGACTGCCACCGAGTGAGACGACCAACATGCCTGCCATTCCTTTAACGTTCTGTGCGAATCGCAGTGGGCGATCTCGCTGGATGGGTCAAACCATAGCAGGGCCTTCATATATCCATAAATCATATTTATTCATTTAGTTATTCAATATAGAAATATGCAGACATCTTTTTCCAAGGCATAAAAAAAGGCCGTCGAAACGGCCAAAACCCTTGGTGCGTGGAGAACCTGTGGGAGCGAGCCTGCTCGCGATAGCGGCGTGTCAGTCAGCATGAATATGGCTGATCCATGGCTATCGCGAGCAGGCACGCTCCCACAAAGGTTTTGCGTCAGCGATTGGGCTGCGGAGTAAGGCGCAGGTATGGCTTCACGGCGCGATAACCTTTGGGGAAGCGCTGCTTGAGTTCTTCCTCATCCTTGAGCGACGGCACGATCACCACTTCATCACCGTCCTGCCAGTTGGCCGGCGTGGCAACCTTATAGTTGTCGGTCAACTGCAAGGAATCGATCACCCGCAGGATTTCGTTGAAATTGCGCCCGGTGCTGGCCGGATAGGTAATGGTCAGGCGAATCTTCTTGTTCGGATCGATCACGAACAATGAACGCACGGTCAAGGTATCGCTGGCATTGGGGTGGATCAGGTCGTACAGGTCCGACACCTTGCGATCGGCGTCAGCCAGGATCGGGAAGTTGACGACGGTATTCTGGGTTTCGTTGATGTCGTCGATCCATTTGTGGTGCGAGTCCACCGGATCGACCGAGAGGGCAATGGCCTTGACACCGCGCTTGGCGAATTCATCCTTGAGCTTGGCGGTGAGGCCCAGCTCGGTGGTGCAGACCGGCGTAAAGTCCGCCGGATGAGAAAACAGCACCCCCCAGCTGTTGCCGAGCCATTCGTGGAAACGGATTTTGCCGGCGCTGGATTCCTGTTCGAAGTCAGGGGCGATGTCGCCCAGTCTGAGGCTCATGGTGTGGCTCCTGGATGAGATCTTGTGGAGCCTGACTGTGCCTCGGTTCCGGCGGTTTTAAAAAGAATGAATATTGATCTCTCTAGATTTTTTGTGAATATAAAAAACTGTTCACTGGCCCTGACGTACCTATGGGCTCAACATCCTCGACGAGGTTTCGAGAAGGCCTCGAGTTGCTGTAAAGAGGAGAAGCTTCGAGGAGGGCTACAGGGGTGGGCCTGACCCGAAAACGCAAAAGCCCCGCCCGGCGTGTGCCGGACGGGGCTTTTTTACGGCTCTACGTCTTACATGAAGTTGTAAGTGTAGTTGAAGATCAGACGGGTCTGATCCTGGCTGTCGCCCACGCCGCTGCTGCGGTAGGTACCCTGACGCAGGGTGGTGCCGAAGCCTTTCAATGCGCCTTGCTGGATCACGTAATCCACACGCATGTCACGTTCCCACTCGGAGTAGTCACTTCCACCGCTGGCGGTTTTGACATCGTCACCACGCAGGTAGGCAATCGACGCTTTCAGACCTGGAACACCAGCCGAGGCGAAGTCATACGAGTACTGGCCGAACGTGGTGTTTTCACCAGCACGGACAAACCCGTTGATCATGCTGTCGGTGAACAGGTAGAAGCTCGAACCGCCAGCGCCTTCAGGACGACCGTTGCTGTTTACCACGTTGCCCTGGTTCAGGTAGACGAAGCCACCGTCATCACCGACTTGCTGGTGACCCAACAGGAAAGCACTGCCACCCAGGGTGTAGGTGAACATGGCGCTCCAGGTCTTGTTATCGACCTCGCCAGGTTTTTTGGCATAGCCACCGTTGTTGTTGAAGCGATAGCCGGCGTCGCCATTACGGCCATCCGAACTGCTGTCGAAGTAGCGCAGGTCAGTCTTGAACGATTGGCCTTCGCTGATCGGGAAAACGTGTACCGCACCCAGGAAGTGCTGCTTGTAGTAATCCTGCAGGTTGGCGTAGTAGTACTGCAGGGTCAGGTCTTTGGTGACCTTCCAATCGGCACCGCCAAAGCGGAACTGGTTGCTGTCTTCAGTACCACCTGCGATCGCCAGACCGGTGCTGTTGCTCGATGCACGACCGGTAGCGTGTTCCAGCTGACCGGCGTTGAAGGTCACATTGTCGATTTCCTTGGAGGTGATGGTGCCACCTTCAAAGGTCTGCGGCAGCAGACGGCTGTCGTTGGCGACCAGGATCGGCAGGTTTGGTGCCAGTGCACCACCCAAATGAGCCTCGGTTTTGGAGAACAAAGCCTTCACATTACCCGACAGACGGCTCCAGTCATGTACCGCCGAGCCATCGGTATCGCTTGGCATGTAGGAGCCATTGTTACGACCCCGGCCTCCATCGAGACGAATACCCACCAGCGCCTGAGCATCGATACCGAAACCCACAACGCCTTGCGTGAAGCCGGACTTGTAGTCGAACTTGAGGCCGGTGCCCGTTTCGCGCAGATCCTCATTACCATCGCGGTTATCGTTATTGAAGTACAGCGTACGAGAACTGACAGACGCCTTGCTGTCTTCGATAAAACCGGCGGCGCCTGCCTGCTGCGCCAGAACCCCAACGGCCACAGCCAGGGCCAAGGTGGACTTGTTCATGCTTCGCTCCTCTCGTTTTCTAATTCTTGTGTTTCTTTGGTTCTGGATCGAACGTCCGGAATCCGCGGATGCGCGATTAGCGCCAGACCGTGACCGACAAGTCAATCGTAACCATTTATGACTACGACCAAGGTCTAACCCCACGACACCGGGCGGAAGAATAATGGATTATTTATAATTCCAAAAAGAATTGTTTCATAAGTTTTCAGTCGTTTTGGACATATAGGTGCCATAAGCACGTCTTCACTCCAGAACTGGCATATCGGCCAGCCTGCGAATTACTGAATGGTTATTTTTTGTGCACTTTTTCAGGGCAGAGGACTTGGATATCGAGGCTCGGAGTGCGAGCCTCAATGTCTTGTCTCAATGCGTCCGGAGCAGCATAGACCAGAATTGTGAAGGTTTTGAGACAAAAATCTTATTGTTTGAAATCAAGAAAAGTGCAACCCATCGCCCCTAAACGGGGCGCATGGATTACGGGACCTACAGGGCCTTCTCGAAAATCTTCGAGTTGCGTTGATAGTTGTACAGCGACGCCCGTGCCGCCGGCAGACGCTCGACACTGCTGGGCTCGAAACCCCGCTCACGGAACCAGTGGGCGGTACGGGTGGTGAGCACGAACAGGGTCTTGAGCCCTTTGGCGCGGGCACGGGTCTCGATCCGCTCCAGCAGCTCGTCGCCCCGGCCACCATGTCGGTACTCAGGATTCACCGCCAGGCAGGCCAGCTCCCCGGCGTCCGAATCGGCGATCTGGTAAAGCGCCGCGCAAGCGATGATCATGCCTTCGCGCTCGACCACACTGAACTGCTCGATTTCCCGCTCCAGCACTTCGCGGGAGCGACGCACCAGGATGCCCTGCTCTTCCAGCGGACTGATCAGGTCCAGCAAGCCACCGACATCTTCAATGGCCGCTTCGCGTACCACTTCGAATTGCTCCTGGGCGACCAACGTACCGCTGCCATCGCGGGTGAACAGCTCGGCCAGCAGCGCACCGTCTTCGGCGTAGCTGACAATGTGACTGCGAGCCACGCCGCCACGGCAGGCCTGGGCGGCAGCGTCCAACAGTTCGGCCTGATAGTCGCTGCCCAGGCGCTGCATATGGGCCGGGACCTGCTGTGGGCGCAACTCGCGCACCAGGCGTCCGTCCTCGCCGATCAAGCCCTGCTCGGCGCCGAACAACAGCAGCTTGTCGGCCGCCAGGTCGATGGCGGCCCGGGTGGCAACATCCTCACAGGCGAGGTTGAAGATTTCCCCGGTGGGCGAATAGCCCAACGGCGACAGAAGGACAATGGAACGCTCGTCCAGCAGGCGGTTGATGCCCTTGCGGTCGACCCGGCGCACTTCGCCGGTGTGGTGATAGTCCACGCCTTCCAGCACGCCGATGGGTCTCGCGGTGACCAGGTTGCCGCTGGCGACCCGCAACCGCGAGCCCTGCATCGGCGAAGAAGCCATGTCCATCGACAGGCGAGCCTCGATGGCAATGCGCAGCTGGCCAACCGCGTCGATCACGCATTCCAGGGTCGCGGCATCGGTGATGCGCATGCCGTGGTGATAGTGCGGGGTCAGCCCCCGCGCGGCGAGACGGGTTTCGATCTGCGGGCGCGAACCATGGACCAGCACCAGCCGCACACCGAGGCTGTGCAGCAGCACCAGGTCATGGACGATGTTGCCGAAATTGGGGTGTTCCACCCCGTCGCCGGGCAGCATGACGATGAAGGTGCAGTCGCGGTGGGCATTGATATAGGGCGAAGCGTGACGAAGCCAATTGACGTATTCGGGCATGAACCTGGACCTGTAATAAATAACAGCCGAAAAAAGACGAAACGGAACGCACAGCAGGCTGATGGTTATCGTCGGAACAGGCTTGGCGACACGCGCGCTCTCCTCTTGAACATGGGCCCGGGTAGGGGCGATCTAGTAGCCGGCAGTGGCCGGTGTCAGGCAATAGTGTTCGATCAACTGCCGCAACAATTGCACGGTAGGTTGCAGACGTGACATTTCAAGGTGTTCGCCCGGCTGGTGGGCACAGGCAATATCGCCAGGGCCCAGCACCAGGGTTTCACAACCGAGGCGCTGAAGATAAGGCGCTTCGGTGCCGAACGCCACTGCTTCGGCACGATGGCCGGTGAGTCGCTCGGCCACGCGAACCAGTTCGGCGTCCTCGGGCTGCTCGAACGGCGGCACTTCAGGGAACAGCGGCGCATAGTCGATCTTGACCTTGTGCCGCTCGGCGATGGGGTTGAGCTTCTGCAGGATGGCCGCCCGCAACACCTGCGGATCCATACCCGGCAAGGGACGCAGGTCGAACTCCATGGAACATTGGCCGCAGATCCGGTTGGGGTTGTCGCCGCCGTGGATACACCCGAAGTTCAGGGTCGGTTGCGGCACGGTGAACTGCGGGTTACGGAATTCACGCTGCCATTGCAGGCGCAGGCCGCGCAGTTCGCCCATGGCGTCGTGCATGGCTTCAAGGGCGCTATGACCCAGGCTCGGGTCGGAGGAGTGACCGCTGCGCCCGAGAATGTCGATGCGCTCCATCATCACGCCTTTGTGCAGGCGAATCGGCCGCAGGCCGGTCGGCTCACCGATGACGGCTGCGCGCCCCAAGGGACGTCCGGCCTCGGCCAGTGCACGGGCACCGGCCATGGAGCTTTCCTCGTCGCAGGTGGCGAGGATCAGCAACGGTTGCTTGAACGGCTGTTCCAGCAGTGGCTTGAGCGCTTCGATGGCCAGGGCGAAAAAGCCTTTCATGTCGCAACTGCCCAGTCCGACCCAGCGTCCATCGACTTCGGTGAGCTTCAACGGGTCGGTCTGCCACAAGGCACCGTCGAACGGTACCGTGTCGCTGTGCCCGGCCAGCACCAGGCCGCCGGGGCCACTGCCGAAACTCGCCAGCAGGTTGAATTTGCCGGGGCTGACCTGCTGGATATCACAGGAGAACCCGAGGTCGCCAAGCCAGCCCGCCAGCAGCTCGATCACGGCGCTGTTGGACTGGTCCAGCCCAGGCTGCGTGCAACTGACCGAAGGCGCGGCGATCAGGGCAGCGAACTGATCTTTCATGGACGGCAAAGGCATCGCTGGCTCCGGACTCACAAATTGACACCCATCATAGAACCATCCGGTGCTGGTGTCCTGTATCACAAATACTGTTCTTTTTTGACGGTGTCCGTTGCCGTCATGCCGCGTTGCCGCTCCTCGCCATAGCGGGCTATGACTCGTCGCGGCGCGTAGGACGGAGGACTCCTGTACACTGCACGGCCTTGGCAGCCACACCTTCCCCGGCTGCGCACCCGATCCCTGGATTTTCCGGCCATGCAGAAAGAAACCGAAATCAAACTCCGCGTCAGCCGCGAGACCCTGGCAGCCTTGCGCGAGCATCCTCTGCTGAAAAAACGCAATAAAGGCGGCTGGGAACGTCGTGAGCTGATGAACCAGTATTTCGACACGCCCGAGCGTGACCTGGCCCGGGCCAAGGTCGCCCTGCGCCTGCGCCGCGACGGTGAAGAGGTGATCCAGACCCTCAAGACCCGTGGCCAGAGCATCGCCGGCCTGTCCGAGCGCAACGAATACGACTGGCACCTGCCCAAGGCCAAGTTGGACCTGAAGAAGCTCGACGGCGAATGCTGGCCCGAGGCCTTGGCCGAACTGGACAAGAAAACCCTCAAGGCCATCTTCACCACGGATTTCGTCCGCGAACGCGCCGAAATCGCCTGGGGTCGCGGCAAAAGCAAAGTGGTCATCGAAGCCGCGCTGGACCTGGGGCATGTCGTGGTCGGCAAGCAGAAGGAAGAAATCTGCGAACTGGAGCTGGAACTGCGCGAAGGCGAGCCCGCCGCGCTGCTGGAACTGGCCGCCGAACTGGCCGCGACCCTACCCTTGATGCCCTGCGACATCAGCAAGGCCGAACGTGGTTACCGCCTGCACGATGCAAGCAGCTACGCCTTGAGCCTGCCCGCCCCGCAATTGACCGCCGAGATGCCGCTGGACGAAGCCTTCGCCGCACTGAGCTGGCATTTGCTGGGCAGCAGCCAACGCCTGGCCGAGCAATATCGGTTCAACGGCCACTGGCGCCTGCTGTTGGATTGGGTCGAAAACCTCGCCGAACTGCGTGCCTTGCTCAGCAGCCTCGGCCAGGCCGCGCCGCGCCAATCGACCCACGACTTGCGCGTCGCCCTCGATGCCCTGCTGGAAGACTGGCGCCCACTGGTCCAGGCCGGCCTGGATGACGAAGACGTGCGCAAGGCAGCGCCGGAGCAGTTCCTTGAAGAGCTGCAGGACCCGCGTTGGGGCCTGTTCTCCCTGAACGCTTCGCGCTGGCTGCTGGCCCGCGGCTGGACGACCGAACGCAACACCCGCGGCAATCGCCAGGGCGCGGCGCAACTCAACAGCTGGCTGCCACGCCTGCTGGGCGAGGAAGCCTCGTCCCTGCAGCTGCAACGCTACCAGCAGCAACCGGAAGACCTGGCCGAACAACTGCCACGCATCGAGCGCATCCAGGTCTGGCTGCACCACGCCCGTGCGGTGCTGGAGATACCGGAGATGGACCGCCTCTACGGTGAGCTGAACAAACTGGCGCAGCTGGCGAACGAGCCCATTACCGACGAAGCCCTGGATGCACGCAAGCATCAGGCGATTGCCGTGTACCAGAATCGGGCCTGGAAGATGCTCTTGCGTCTGTAATGCCGCCATCGCGAGCAGGCTCGCTCCCACAGAGTTCCTAGGTGGGAGCGAGCCTGCTCGCGATGGGGCCGGAACAGACACAGCAAAAATCAGCGCACCACCGGCAAACTCGTCGTGGACTTGATCTCCGAAAGCGCCACGATCGAGTTCACTTCCTGTATCCCCGGCACCAGCGACAGCTTCTCGAAAAAGAATCGCTCATACGCCTCGATGTCCGCTGTGACGATGCGCAGCAGGAAATCCACCGACCCCATCAGCACATAACATTCCAGGACCTCGGGAAAGCCGCGAATCGCCTCGGTGAATTCGGTGAAGTTCGAACGACCGTGGGCGTTGAGTTTGATTTCGGCGAATATCTGCGTGTTGAGTCCGATTTTCTTGCGATCAAGCAGCGTCACCTGACCGCGAATGATCCCCTCCTCCTTCATCCGCTGGATCCGTCGCCAGCACGGCGACTGCGACAGGCCCACCTGTTCCGCGATTTGCGCGCTGGACAGCGAAGCGTCCTCTTGCAGAAGCGCCAGTATCCTGCGGTCGTAGCTGTCCAGCTCGCTATGCATAAATAAACCCGTAAATAGTTAAATAAAGAATAAAACGATTCGGATAATCGGCTAATTCATGCATCTTAGATAAGAAATTCCCCTTCGTGCATGTAAACATTTCTCTCCACTCAAGGAGACCGTCCATGCTCACATTCGAAGCCGTCGCCCCTCGCGCCGATGTCTGGCACACCGCCAATGCCCATTGCCGCGTGCAATACCGGTTGCTGGCCGAAGCCGAAGCCGATTTGCTCTGCCGGGCCCTGAATCTGTTCGCCCTGCAGGGCCTGATGCCGGAGCAGGTTCACGTCGAACGCCAGGATGAGCTGCTGGTGATGGAGATCCTCATCGAAGGACTGAGCTGGCACCGTGCCCAGGTGCTCGCCGAAAAATTGCGTAACCTGATCAGCGTGTGCTCGGTGGACCTGCAGAACACTGACGACGCGTGGCTTGAGCCAGTCCAGGCGACCGCTTGAAGGGCACAAATGCAAGAATTCGAAACGCATTGGTCGGGTAGTGGCCCAACGGTTCATAGGGTCGGGACTATGCTTTTGCAGACCGACTCAGGACGCGCAAGCGTCTGTATCGCGGCTTTGCTGCAATTGTCCAATAGGAACCCGCATGTCCACCAAACACGCCACTCAGGACCGCTGGCTGGACCTCAATGACCTGCTGCGCCAACTGGTCACCCAAGGCTTCATCAGCCAGGACTCGGCCGAAACCGCGCTCAATGCCCGGCGACGCCACAACACCAACAGCCAGTTGCACCCGCTGGAGTTCATCGCCAACCAGCATCTGGACGATCTCAGCCGCCCCGGCAAGCGCCTGGACCTGGAGAGCCTGACCCTGTGGTTGTCCCAGCAGGCCGGTCAACCGTACATGCGCATCGACCCGCTGAAGATCAATGTCGCCGCCGTTACGCCACTAATGTCCTATGCCTTTGCCCAGCGCCACAAGATCCTGGCGGTGGCAGTCGATCGCGACGCCGTCACCATCGCCAGCGCCCAACCGTACGTCAGCAGTTGGGAATCGGACCTGACCCATGTGCTCAAGCTGCCAATCAAGCGTGTGGTCGCCAACCCCGTGGACATCCAGCGCCTGAGCGTGGAGTTCTATCGCCTCGCCAAATCGGTCAGCGGCGCCACCACGACCGAACAGCAGCCGAGCAACCTCAGCAACTTCGAACAGTTGCTCAACCTGGGGGCCAGCGACCAGGAGCCGGACGCCAACGATGCGCATATCGTCAATATCGTCGACTGGCTGTTCCAGTACGCCTTCCAGCAGCGCGCCAGTGACATCCACATCGAGCCGCGTCGCGAGCAGGGCACGGTGCGGTTTCGCATCGACGGCGTGCTGCATACCGTTTATCAGTTCCCGCCCCAGGTGACGATGGCGATCATCAGTCGCCTGAAGAACCTGGGACGGATGAACGTCGCGGAAAAACGCAAACCCCAGGACGGCCGGGTCAAGACCAAGACCCCGGACGGTAACGAAGTGGAGTTGCGCCTGTCGACATTGCCCACGGCGTTCGGCGAAAAAATGGTCATGCGGATCTTCGACCCCGAAGTCCTGCTCAAGGATTTCGACCAGCTCGGCTTCTCCGCCGACGACCTGCGCCGCTGGCAGGACATGACGCGCCAGCCCAATGGCATCATCCTGGTGACCGGTCCTACCGGCTCCGGCAAGACCACCACCCTCTACACCACCCTGAAAAAACTGGCGACGCCGGAGGTGAACCTCTGCACCATCGAGGACCCGATCGAAATGGTCGAGTCGTCCTTCAACCAGATGCAGGTTCAGCACAACATCGACCTGAGTTTCGCCGCCGGCGTGCGGGCGCTCATGCGGCAGGACCCGGACATCATCATGATCGGCGAAATCCGTGACCTGGAAACCGCCGAGATGGCGATCCAGGCGGCACTCACCGGACACCTTGTGCTCTCGACGTTGCATACCAATGATGCACCGAGCGCCATCAGTCGCCTGCTTGAGCTCGGCGTGCCCCACTATCTGATCAAGGCCACGGTCCTCGGGATCATGGCCCAGCGCCTGGTGCGCACGCTGTGCCCTCATTGCAAGGCGCCCCTGACCCTGGACGAGGACGACTGGCAAACCCTGACCCGGCCCTGGCAGGCCCCGTTGCCGAGCAATGCCCAACAAGCCGTCGGTTGCCTGGAGTGCCGTGATACCGGTTATCGCGGACGCGCCGGGGTGTACGAAATACTTCAACTGAGTGACAGCATCAAGGGACTGATCCATGCCGACACCGATCTGCTGGCAGTACGCCGCCAGGCCTTCAAGGAAGGCATGCGCAGCCTGCGGCTGTCAGGCGCACAGAAAATCGCCGCCGGGCTGACGACTGTAGAGGAGGTGTTGCGGGTAACACCGCAAAGCGAGCACAAGTGAACCCGGTGATGCTTGACCGGTAAGTCACGGAACTGAATCCAGGCGCAGGTAATCCAAAGTCATAGTTAACCCAGTGGAGTCACCATCATGCGTCTCAAACTTGCTGTCGCTACCCTAGCCTTGCTTTCTCTTCCTGTTGGCTCGGCAATGGCCGACACGTTTTGGCGTAACGTCATCTCATCCGGTGCAACCACCGGTTCCACCTATCTGACTTTCAAGGATCACAAACTGATCGTTGCCGCTCAGGACGACGCCGGCAGCTTTGTCGCCAGTGACGGCAACATCCGCGGCCCATACCTGGAAGCCGCGATGCAGAAGGTCCGTGCCGATAACCCAGGCCTGCAGGCCACCGACATGGAACTGGCCAACGCGATCCTGGCAAAAAACGCCGTCGCCCAGGACTGATCCAGCCCCATGAAAAATGCCGCTCGATCGAGCGGCATTTTTTTGCCTTGCAAGTCATCTCTTGTGGGAGCGAGCCTGCTCGCGATAGCGGCAAGTCAGCAATATTCATGCTGACTGACGAACCGCCATCGCGAGCAAGCTCGCTTCCACATTAGCTGTTCATCATTCGCCGATGGCAGCCTTGTAGCCAGCCGCATCAAGCAACTTGCCGAGGTCAGCAGCGGCATCGGAAGGCTTGAGCTTGAAGATCCAGGCGCTGTACGGCTCGGAGTTCAACAGCTCCGGCGAACCGGCCAGCTCTTCGTTGACAGCGATCACTTCACCGCCAACTGGCGCATAAATGTCAGAAGCGGCCTTCACCGACTCCACCACTCCTGCGGCGTCAGTGGCTTTAAAAACCTTACCGATTTCCGGCAGCTCGACGAACACCACATCACCCAGCGCTTCCTGGGCATGGTCGGAGATGCCTACGGTGATGCTCCCGTCAGTTTCCAGACGCGCCCACTCATGACTTTCGGCAAAACGCAGTTCGGCAGGGATATCACTCATATTCTGTGTCCTCAAGAGAAAGTGTCAGCGGCCAGCGGCCCGCCGTGAAAGGTTAAATCAGGGTCTTGCCATGGCGGACGAAGGTCGGTTTGACCACCCGTACCGGGTACCACTTACCACGAATTTCCACCTCGGCACGGTCGGCGGTAGCCATCGGAACACGTGCCAGGGCGATTGACTTGCTAAGCGTAGGAGAAAAACTGCCACTGGTGATCTCACCTTCGCCCACATCGGCAATGCGAACCACCTGATGGGCGCGCAAGACGCCGCGCTCTTCCAGCACCAGGCCAACCAGTTTGTGTTGCACGCCCCCCGCCAACTCGGCTTCCAGCGCGCTGCGCCCGATGAACTGACGGCTCGCCGGCTCCCAGGCAATGCTCCAGGCCATGTTCGAGGCCAGCGGGGAAATGTCCTGGTGGATGTCCTGGCCGTAGAGGTTCATGCCAGCCTCCAGCCGCAAGGTATCGCGAGCACCGAGGCCAATGGGGGAAATGCCCGCCCCCACCAGATCATTGAAAAAGCTCGGCGCCTCGTGGGCGGGCAGGACAATCTCCAGGCCGTCTTCACCGGTATAGCCCGTGCGCGCAATGAACCAGTCACCGTCGGCACGGCCTTCGAAGGGCTTGAGCTGCTGGATCAACTGACCGCGCGATTGCGAGACCAGCTCGGCAATCTTGTGTCGGGCCTGGGGTCCCTGGATGGCCAGCATCGCCAGTTCGGGACGCTCGCGCAGTTGCACGTCGTACTCCCCAAGCTGCGCCTGCATCCAGGCCAGATCCTGATCCCGGGTCGAGGCGTTGAAGACCAGCCGGTAACCGTCGTCGACGCGGTAGACAATCATGTCGTCGACGATGCCGCCCTGCTCATTGAGCATGGCACTGTAGAGGGCACTTCCCGTGTCCCGCAAGCGGTCGACGTCGTTGGCGAGCAAGCGCTGCAGCCAGGCCTTGGCCTGGATACCGGCGACATCGATCACCGTCATGTGGGATACATCGAACACACCGCAGTCGCGACGCACCTGGTGGTGCTCTTCGACTTGCGAGCCGTAATGCAGAGGCATATCCCAACCGCCAAAATCGACCATCTTCGCGCCAAGGGCGAGATGAAGGTCATACAGAGGCGTACGCTGTCCCATGGGTTTCTCCTTCCGGGCTTGGCGAAGGTGCGGATGGACACTGCGTAGCGCGAGCGTCTGAAAAAAGGAGTTTTCTGACGCTCTCAGTTGTCCGGTCCGACAGACGGACCGCACCGAATGCCGCGCATTGTAGCCGCATGAGGTAGGACTGGCACCTAGCTGTTTCGATGGGCCGAACGTCGTATCAATCCGATGACCGGCAACAACCCCACCAGTACCAACGTCAGCGCTGGCAACGCGGCCCGGGCCCACTCCCCTTCGCTGGTCATTTCGAAGATCCGCACCGCCAGCGTGTCCCAGCCGAACGGACGCATGAGCAGGGTCGCGGGCATTTCCTTGAGCACGTCCACGAACACCAGCAACGCGGCGCTCAGGGTGCCGGGCAACAGCAGCGGCAGATACACTTTGAAAAACAGTCGCGGCCCACTGACACCGAGACTGCGTGCGGCTTCAGGCAACGACGGGCGGATTCGTCCTAGGCTGCTTTCCAGAGGCCCGTACGCCACGGCCAGGAAACGCACCAGATAGGCCAGCAACAGGGCCGACAGGCTGCCCAGCAGCAGGGGCTTGCCCGCGCCGCCGAGCCAGGTCGACAGCGGGATAACCAGTTCACGGTCCAAGTAGCTGAACGCAAGCATGATCGACACCGCCAGCACCGAGCCAGGCAAGGCATATCCCAGGTTCGCCAGCCCCACGCCGGCGCGAATGGCCCGGGTCGGGGCCAGGCGCCGGGCGAAAGCCAGCAACAAGGCCACGCAAACGGTGGCAAGCGCCGCCAGCCCCCCCAGGTAAAGGGTGTGGATAATCAACCCGGCATAGCGCTCATCCAGATCGAAACGGCCGCGCTGCCAAAACCACACCACCAGTTGCAAGACCGGGATGACAAATGCACAGGCGAATACCAGCAGGCACCAACCGCTGGCCGCCGCTGCCTTGAGGCCGCGCAAGGCGTACAAGGCCTTGACCCTGGGCCGTTCGTTACTGGCCCGCTGGGCGCCCCGGGCACGGCGTTCGCCATAGAGCACCAGCATCACCGCCAGCAACAACAGGCTGGCCAATTGAGCAGCACTGGAGAGGCTGAAGAAGCCGTACCAGGTCTTGTAGATGGCAGTGGTGAAGGTGTCGAAGTTGAACACCGACACCGCCCCGAAATCCGCCAGGGTTTCCATCAACGCCAGCGCCACGCCCGCCCCAATGGCCGGACGGGCCATCGGTAATGCCACCCGCCAGAACGCCTGCCACGGTGATTGCCCGAGTACCCGAGCCGCCTCCATCAAACCCTTGCCCTGGGCCAGGAACGCGCTGCGCGCCAGCAGGTACACGTAAGGGTAAAAAACCAGGACCAGTACCAGGATGACCCCACCGGTGGAACGGACCCGGGGCATGCGCAGGCCACTGCCGAACCAGTCACGCAACAGGGTTTGCACCGGGCCGGCAAAGTCCAGCAGGCCCACGAAGACAAACGCCAGCACGTAGGCCGGAATCGCGAACGGCAACATCAACGCCCAGTCGAGCCAACGCCGGCCCGGAAACTCACACAGACTGGTAAGCCAGGCCAGACTGACGCCCAGCACCGTCACACCTAGCCCCACGCCCACGATCAGCGTCAGGGTATTGCCCAGCAAGCGCGGCATCTGGGTTTCCCACAGGTGGGACCAGATTTGCACATCGATGCTTTGCCAGGACAGCAGCAGCACACTCAAGGGCAACAGGACCAGCGCGGCGATGGCGAAGACCAGGGGGTACCAGCGGCGTTGGGCGGGATGGCTCAAGGAAGGCGCTCGTTCAAAGGATGCGTGGGCAGGCGCAAACAAAACCTGTGGCGAGGGGATTTATCCCCGCTGGCTTGCGAAGCAAGCCCATGGAAAACAACTCAGTCCGCCTGACACCGCATGGCTTCCATCAGGGTCGCTCCGCGACCCAGCGGGGATGAATCCCTCGCCACAGGGAACCTCGCCCCGTATGTCAGTTCCAACCCGCCCGGTCCATCATGCGAATGGCTTCGGCCTGGCGCTTGCCCGCCACCTCCACCGGCAGCGTGTCGGCCTTGAACTTGCCCCAGGCTGCGACTTCCTTTGACGGCTCCACTTGGGGATTGGCCGGAAACTCCTGGTTCACGTCGGCAAAGATGCTTTGCGCCTCGGGCGTGGTCATCCACTCCACCAGTTTCTTCGCCGCCTCGGGGTGCGGTGCGTGCCGGGTCAGGCCGATGCCCGACAGGTTGATGTGCACGCCTCGGTCAGCCTGGTTCGGCCAGAACAGCTTCACTTTCAGGTCCGGCTTCTGCTGGTGCAGACGGCCGTAATAATAGGTGTTGACGATACCGACGTCGCACTGCCCGGCGTTGATCGCTTCGAGCAATGCGGTGTCGTCGGAAAACACGTCGGTGGACAGGTTCCTGACCCAGCCCTTGAGGATCTTCTCGGCTTTTTCCGCACCGTGGGTTTCGATCAGGGTGGCGGTGAGGGACTGGTTGTAGACCTTCTTCGAAGTGCGCAGGCACAGGCGACCTTCCCATTGATCGTCCGCCAGGGCTTCGTAGGTGGTCAGTTCATCGGGTTTGACTCGGTCGGTGGAGTAGGCAATGGTCCGTGCCCGCAGGCTCAAGCCGGTCCAGGCATGGGAGGAAGCACGGTATTGAGATGGGATGTTGGCATCGATCACCGGGGAGGTGAACGGCTGGAGAATGCCCATCTGTTCGGCCTGCCAGAGGTTGCCGGCGTCCACGGTAAGCAGCAGATCGGCGGTGGCATTTTCACCTTCGGCCTTGATGCGCTGCATCAACGGCGCTTCCTTGTCGGTGATGAACTTCACCGATACACCGGTCTTTTGGGTGTAGGCATCGAAGACCGGCTTGATCAGCTCATCGATGCGCGAGGAGTAGACCACCACCTCATCGGCGGCCTGCACGGCAGTGGAGCCGACCAGGGTCAGGGCGAGGGCGGACAGCAGGCGCTTGGGTGCCGACATGGAAGCGGTCTCTCGGTGGGTGAACGAGCGCAAATGATAAAGACTCACATTTGGCAGCTCAATCAAACAGTGGGTGGAGACATTTCCAAATGTTGCGGCAGTTGGAGGTGTGGTACCTGTCCCGACGCAATCGCGAGCAGGCTCGCTCCCACATTGGACTGCATGCCCTGTGGGAGCGAGCCTGCTCGCGATGAGACCATAAGCTCCAACCCAAGTCTCAAGCCTTGGCCAGATCCGGCAGATCCCCGATCAACCCCAGCGCTTCGCGCACGAACAGCGCCTTGGCTTCGGGCAGGCGGTCCACCAGCTTCAACCCGGTATTGCGCAACCAGCGTACCGGCAATGGATCGGCCTGGAACAGCCGCTCAAAACCTTCCATCGCCGCCATCAGCGCCAGGTTATGAGGCATTCGCCGGCGCTCGTAGCGGCTCAGCACCTTGACGTCGGCCAGCCGCTCGCCTCGTGCGGCAGCCTGCAACAGCACCTCGGCCAGCACAGCCGCGTCGAGGAACCCCAGGTTCACGCCCTGCCCGGCCAACGGGTGAATGGTGTGGGCCGCGTCGCCGATCAAGGCCAGGCCTTCGGCCACGTAGCGCTTGGCGTGGCGTTGGCGCAGCGGTACGCACAGGCGTGGGTCGGCACTGACCACCTGGCCGAGCCGGCCTTCGAAGGCCCGCTCCAGCTCGTTGCAGAAACCGCCGTCATCCAGTGCCATCAAGCGCTGTGCCTCGCCAGGGGTCGTGGACCAGACAATCGAACACCAATCGTGCCGACCGTCGCGCTCCAGGGGCAGGAAAGCCAGCGGACCGTTGTCGGTGAAGCGCTGCCACGCCGTCATTCGATGGGGTTTGGCGCTGCGCACGCTGGTGACGATGGCATGGTGCAGGTAATCCCACTCGCGGGTGGCGACCCCCGTCAGGCGTCGCACGGCGGAATTCGCGCCGTCCGCGGCGATGACCAGCGGTGCCCGCAGGGTGCGACCATCGGCCAGGGTCAGCAGCCAGTCATCGCCGGAGCGACGCATCTGCTCGAGTCGCGCGTTGGCGAGCAGGCCCAGGTCGCAATCATGCAACCGATCCAGCAAGGCGTCCTGCACCACGCGGTTTTCAACGATATGCCCCAAGGTGTCGGCGTGCAGGCTTTCGGCGGAAAAATGAATCTGCCCAGTGCCACTGCCGTCCCAGACGTGCATGTCGGTGTAGGGACTGGCGCGGCGGGTGGCGATGCCGTCCCAGACGCCAAGGCGCTCGAGGATCCGCTGGCTGGCCGTCGACAAGGCACTGACCCGGGGTTCGAAGGGCGCCTGGGGATCGAAGGGTTTGACGCTCATCGGGCTGCCGTCGAGCAACAGCACCTGCAAGCCGCTGCCCTGCAATGCCAGCGCCAGGGCGCTGCCGACCATACCGGCACCGACAATCAGCAGATCTGCACGCAATTCCATGCTTTAAGCCTGTTTTGCGGGCGACATGAGCCGCCCAAGAAAAGAATGTTCAACCCCATGCCTACACATCGGGCCGGGTCCCAAGGCCCATGGCCTGGCGGGCGAACCAGCGCTTGGCGGGGGGCAGCGCGTCGAGACCGAGCAGGCCGAGGTTACGGGCCACCGACACCAGAGGCAGGCGACTGCTGAACAGCCGCGTGACCTGGTCGGAGAAGCCCACCGTCAAGGTCTGGTCCATCCGCTGCCGCTCGCGATAAGCCTGCAACACGGCAAAATCCCCCGGTACGCTTTCGCTGTCCAGCAAGGCATCGGCCAAGGCCTGGGCGTCGCGCAGCGACAGGTTGAAGCCCTGCCCGGCAATCGGATGCAAACTGTGGGCGGCATTGCCCAGGATCGCCAGATGCGGGCGCACCTGCTCTTCGGCCTCCACCAGCGCCAACGGGTACAGATGTCGCACGCCCACCTGTTTCAAGGCACCCAGGCGATAACCGAACACGCTCTGCAATTCGCTGAGGAAACTGCGCTCGTCGAGGCCAGCCAGCCGCTGCGCATCCATACCCTGGCGGGTCCAGACCAGGGCACAGCGATTCTCCGGCAGCGGTAACAGGGCCATCGGGCCGTCATCGGTGAAGCGCTCGAAGGCCATGCCATCATGGGCTTCGCTGGGGGTGATGTTGGCGATCAACGCGCTCTGGTCATACGGACGATTGCTCACACCGACGCCCAGTTGTTCCCGAAGACCGGAACGACCGCCGTCGGCCAGTACCGCAAGGTCGCACTCCAGGAGCGTTTCGTCATCCAGGGTCAGGCGATAACCGTCAACCAGCGGCTCCATCCGCGTGACTTGCGCCGGGCAGCGCCAACTGACCACGTCCTTGTCCAGGCCTTGCCACAGGCACTGGCCAAGCCAGGCGTTTTCCACCACATAGCCCAAGGCCGGGACACCTTCCTCGCTGGCCGACAGCCGGGCCGTGGAAAACCGTCCGCGATCGGACACATGGATCTGTTTGATTGGCTCGGCACGCTGGGAAATGTTCTGCCACAGCCCGAGGCGCTGATAGATCTGCCGGGCGCCGAAGGACAAGGCCGAGGAACGGGCATCGTAGCTCGGTTGCCAGGTATGGCCTGGGGCGAAGGGCTCGATCAGGACGATCTTCCAGCCCCGGGCCCTGGCACCCGCTTGCAGGGCCAAGGCCAGGCTCGCGCCGACCAGGCCACCGCCGATGATCGCCAGATTGACCCGACTCATGCCACTTGATCCCGTGCGTCGGCCATCAGGGCCTCGATTTCGGCAACGGTCTTGGGCACGCCTCGGGTCAGGATCTCACAACCGCTTCTGGTCACCACCACGTCATCCTCGATGCGCACGCCAATGCCGCGCCACTTTTTCGCTACGCTGCGGTTGTCCGGGGCAATGTAGATGCCCGGCTCCACGGTCAGTGTCATGCCGACTTCCAGTACCCGCCATTCACCGCCTACCCGGTATTCGCCCACATCATGCACATCCATGCCCAGCCAGTGGCCGGCGCGGTGCATGTAGAACGCCCGGTAGGCTTCGCTGGCGATCAACTCGTCCACCTCACCCGCTAGTAGCCCAAGGCGCACCAGGCCCTCGGTAATGACCTGAACCGTCGCCTCATGGGCCTGGTTCCAGTGCTTGTCCGGCGCGATCTCGGCAAACGCCGCTTCCTGGGCCGCCAGCACCAACTCGTAGATCGCCTTCTGTTCGGCGGAAAACCTGCCGTTGACCGGCCAGGTGCGCGTGATATCGCTGGCGTAGCAGTCGATTTCACAACCGGCATCGATCAGCACCAGGTCGCCATCCTTGAGCAGCGCGTCGTTCTGCTGGTAATGCAGGATGCAGCTATTGCGGCCCGCCGCGACAATCGAGCCATAGGCCGGCATTTTCGCCCCGCCCTTGCGGAACTCGTAATCCAGTTCGGCTTCCAGGCTGTATTCGTAGAGTCCGGGACGCGCCGCCTGCATCGCCCGGATATGCGCCTGGGCGGAGATCCGCGCCGCTTCACGCATGACCTTCACTTCCGCCGCCGATTTATACAGGCGCATGTCATGCAGCAAGTGATCCAGGGCAACGAATTCGTTCGGCGGCTGGGCGCCGAGGTTGGCCTTGGAGCGAATCACGTTGATCCACTCCATCAGGTGCCGGTCGAATTCCGGGTTGCTGCCCATGGCCGAATACACCCGGTCCCGGCCTTCGATCAGGCCCGGCAGGATGTCGTCGATGTCGGTGATAGGAAATGCGTCGTCGGCGCCATAATCACGGATCGCGCCTTCCTGCCCGGCACGCAGGCCATCCCACAACTCACGCTCGGCGTTGCGCTCGCGGCAGAACAGGACGTATTCGCCATGGGCCCGGCCGGGCATCAGCACGATCACCGCCTGCGGCTCGGGAAAGCCGCTGAGGTATTGGAAATCGCTGTCCTGGCGGTAGACATGCTCGACGTCGCGGTTGCGGATCGCAACGGCGGCGGCGGGCAGGATTGCGATGCTGTTGGGCTCCATCTGCGCCATCAGGGCCTTTCGGCGACGGCTGTATTCCGATTTCGGGATATGAATCATGGGCAGACGGTGTTCCCTTTCAAGCAATCAGTGCAAGGACGGTTTGGCGGCTGGCTCAGCGGTTTTCTTCGTCTCGGTGAACAACAGCAGTGGCGCGACCCGCAGGTATTCCATCACTTCCATGTAGTCGCTTTCGCCGTCATCGGACTCTTCCAGGGCATCCTGGACCTGAGAGATCGCGGCCAGGTCCTGCAACACCTCGTTGGCCTCGGCGCTCAGCGCATAGGCGCGGCGGGTCAGGCCAAAGCCGGCGAGGAAGCCCTGGCACCACTGGCCCAGGGCCGCGGCGCGCTCGGCCAGCGGCGCATCGTCGGTGGGGAGCAGCAGGACAACGGTCATGTCATCGCTGGTCAGCTCGCCCTTGACCATTTCCTGCAGGCCAATGAGCGCGTTGCGGACATTGTCCGCAGGCTCGCCTTCGAGCAGCTCGGCAGCGTCGGCCAGCCAGCCTTCGGCGTCGAAGCCGGCACCTGCGCAGCTACGGCCGAGCAACAGGCCGTGCAGTTCGGCAGGCGATACGGGGTGGCCGCTGGTGCTCAGCAGGGTGGCAAAGGCTTGATACGGAGAATTCTGAATGGGCATGGGCAGCTAGGCGCCAGACGGCGCTATGTCTAGAATGGAGGCCTTGTATCCTACATCGACAGACTCGCCAAGACTATCAGAGGCTGTGCGACCCACCTCCCCATCAGACACAATCTTCAGTGGACACAATGGAAGACACCGACCTGCAAGCGCTGATGGCCAGACTCGAATTGCTAATTGACCGGGTCGAGCAACTAAAGAGCCAGAACGGACTCTTATTAGCTCAGGAAAAAACCTGGCGCGAGGAACGCGCTCACCTCATTGAAAAAAACGAAATCGCCCGGCGTAAGGTCGAATCGATGATTTCGCGCCTCAAGGCCCTGGAGCAAGACTCATGAGTTCAAGCAATAGCGTTACCGTGCAGATCCTCGACAAAGAATATTCGATCATCTGCCCCCAGGAAGAGCGCAGCAACCTGGTGAGTGCCGCCCGCTACCTGGACGGCAAGATGCGCGAAATCCGCAGCAGCGGCAAAGTCATCGGCGCCGACCGTATCGCCGTGATGGCTGCCTTGAACATCACCCACGACCTGCTGCATCGCCAGGATACGCCGGACGTGCAGGTCAGCGGATCGACCCGTGAACAGGTGCGCGACCTGCTGGAACGGGTGGATCTGGTGCTGGCCACCGATCCGGACGTCAGCAAGGGCTGATTCGCGAAGCTGCCTGGGGTATACTTGCGTCACTCCCTGGGGTGCTTGCCAGTTGGTGATGTCCCTGAGCCGATACGCACAACCACGGGGGTTGCACGTTGGGGCCGGTGTGCATGTCCGCTTGACGGAAAGCCTTAACGCCTCCTGCAACTTCCACCTTGAACTCTCGGGTTCAAGGGCTAAGCCGGCAGCGGTTCATCCGGGGAGCCTGATTTTCCAGACAATGCCAGTCTCCAGGACTGGCATTGTCGTGTCTGGCACAGGCATTTCTGGCGGCAACATTTGCGGTTACGCTGTGTCATCCAAGCCAGACTCGAAGCATCGACCATGTCCGAACCCGCGTTGCTGCCCCGCCCTCAACTTCGACGCCTGCTACGCCAGGCCCGTCGCGCCCTGACACCCGCCCAACAACGACAAGCCGCCCAAGGGCTCTACCGGCAACTGGCCCAGCATCCAATGTTTCGCCGCGCCAGGCATATCGCCCTGTACCTGCCCAACGATGGCGAGATCGACCCGCGCCTGCTGCTGCGTGCCGCCCAGCGTCGGGGCAAGGCCACTTACCTGCCGGTGCTCAGCCCATGGCCGCGGACCAAGATGGTTTTCCAACGCATCCGTCCCGGGGAACAAGTGCACCCCAATCGTTTTCGTATTCTCGAACCACGGATCGATGTCGCCCGGCAACGCAAGGTCTGGGCGCTGGATCTGGTATTGCTGCCGCTGGTGGGCTTCGACGATGCAGGCGGTCGGCTGGGCATGGGAGGCGGGTTCTATGATCGCAGCCTGGCGTATCTGGCGCGACGCAAGTCATGGCGAAAGCCAACGTTGCTGGGGTTGGCACACGAATGTCAGAAAGTCGAAAGGCTGGCCCAGGCGAGCTGGGATGTACCGTTGCAAGGAACGGTCAGTGACAGGCATTGGTATATCGCAGGATAGACGCCGCGAAACTCAACGGCGCCTGGGAGACAGACTCAGCGTTTAAGCGTTGGCGCGGGTTGGGTGATGTCCATCGGCGCCTCGGTCTTGTTCGCCCACAGGCTTTGGGCGTAACCCGTGGTCACGACACCCAGACCGAACAGAATGACCAGAATCCACAACAAATCCGGTTTGCGTTTCATCGATTGCCCCCCTCAAGGCATATCACACACGATGACAGCAGCGGTTTTCTTATTGGCCGTGCAGCAGCGTCAAGCTTGGAAGGCCGGCATTTTGCGACAACCTTGACCGCCACGCAAACGCTGGCGTCAACCGACCGTCGGTTTGTCATAAAATCGCTGAACTATTTTTTAGCACACCGCCCAGGAGTAGAGGTCATGGCCTATTGGCTGATGAAATCCGAGCCCGACGAATTGTCCATCCAGGACCTGGAAAAGCTCGGCCAGGCCCGGTGGGATGGGGTCCGCAACTATCAGGCGCGCAATTTCCTGCGAGCCATGACACAAGGCGACACCTTCTTCTTTTACCACTCCAGTTGCCCGGAGCCAGGCATTGCCGGGATCGGGCAGATCGCCCGGACGGCCTACCCGGACCCGACGGCGCTCGAGCCCGACAGCCACTACTTCGACCCGAAGGCCAGTCCGGATAAAAACCCCTGGACCGCGATCGACGTCACCCATGTCGAGACTTTTTCCCGCGTGCTGAAACTCGACTACCTCAAACAGCAAACCGCCCTGGCCGAAATGCCGCTGGTGCAGAAGGGTTCACGGCTGTCGGTGATGCCGGTGACGGCAGAGCAGTGGGCGGCGGTGATGGCGCTGAAACCCTAGCGCTATCGGCACCCCTCGGTCCGCCATCGCGAGCAGGCTCGCTCCCACAGGGATCTTCATCGAGTGGAGATTCAATGTGGGAGCGAGCCTGCTCGCGATGAGGCCCGCTCAGACAGCAGGCGCCTTACTGAATGATCAGGTTGTTGAACAACAGATCATCCACCATCGGCTTGCCGGTCTCGTCGTTCATTACCTGCTGGGTCTGCTTCAACGCTTCCTGGCGCAACTTTTCCTTGGCTTCAAGGCTGTTCATGGTCTCGCTGGTCTGCTGGGCGAACAGCGCAACCAATTGGTTGCGAATCAGCGGTTCGTTGGCCTTCACCGCAGCTACGGCGGCATCGCCGGTCACGCGCAGGGCCACGTCAGCCTTGTAGACCTTCAGTTTCGCCGTGCCGTCCAGACCGTAGTTGCCCACGAAGGGCGGGCTCAGGGTGATATAGCTGACCTTCGGCGCCTCCCCTTCTTTTGCTTCCTTGGCCTCTTCGGCCATCACTGCCGCAGGCAACGACAGGGCCAGCATCAACACGATCCACGCTTTCACATTCGACTCCTCATCCGGTTTTGCGGCCCAGCATACCGACCCGCCGTTCAAGCACAAGCTTATGGCCGGCTATCAGGGCGGGGCATGCTCGTTGACCCGTTGTCTCTCACACCTACACTTATCGGCCATCACTCCCAAAGGAATAGCCCTGATGAAAGCCGTGCTGTGCAAAGAATTCGGCCCTGCCGAATCGCTGGTGCTGGAAGACGTCGCCAGCCCCGTCGCGAAGAAGAACGAAGTGCTGCTGGACGTGCACGCCGCCGGGGTGAACTTCCCCGACACGCTGATCATCGAGGGCAAATATCAATTCAAACCACCCTTCCCGTTTTCGCCCGGCGGCGAAGCGGCGGGTGTCGTCAGGGAAGTGGGTGAAAAGGTCAGTCACCTCAAAATCGGCGACCGAGTGATGGCGCTGACCGGTTGGGGCAGCTTTGCCGAACAGGTCGCGGTGCCAGGCTACAACGTGCTGCCGATCCCGGCGGCCATGGATTTCAACACCGCCGCGGCCTTCAGCATGACCTACGGCACCTCGATGCATGCCCTCAAGCAGCGCGCCAACCTGCAACCCGGCGAAACCCTGCTGGTGCTCGGTGCCTCCGGCGGCGTGGGCCTGGCGGCGGTGGAGATCGGCAAGGCCATGGGCGCCCGGGTGATCGCCGCCGCCAGCAGCGCGCAAAAGCTTGCCGTGGCCAAGGCCGCCGGCGCCGATGAATTGATCAACTACAACGAAAGCAGTCTCAAGGACGAGATCAAGCGCCTCACCGACGGTCAGGGCGCCGATGTCATCTACGATCCGGTGGGCGGCGATCTGTTCGACCAGGCCATCCGCTCCATCGCCTGGAATGGCCGGCTGCTGGTGGTCGGTTTCGCCAGTGGGCACATTCCCGAACTGCCGGTGAACCTGGCCCTGCTTAAAGGTGCTGCAGTGGTGGGCGTGTTCTGGGGCTCCTTTGCCCAGCGCCAGCCCCAGGACAACGCCGCCAACTTCCAGCAATTGTTCGGCTGGTTCGCCGAGGGCAGGCTCAAGCCGCTGGTTTCGCAGCTGTATCCACTGGACAACGCCGCCCAGGCGATCAACGACCTCGCCCAGCGCAAGGCCGTTGGGAAGGTGGTCGTGCAGGTGCGTTGACTGCATCGATGCGGCCCGAACGCCAATAGCGTCGGGCCGCGACTGCCATGGTATCGAAGTGCTTGCAGCACCAAGGCCCACGACGTCGCCGACCTATACCTGACGACGCGTTCGTTTATGAACATCCCTCCGGCAACATTTCCCCTGTGCAGAGCTAAACAAGCGATGCTATTTTCGGTAACGAAACTGTAACATTCGCATTCGCAGTCATAACAAGAATCCGGAGTCCTTGAATGTTTGCTTTCTTTCGTCCTGCCGCACACCAGGCACCCTTGCCTGAAGAAAAAATAGACAGCACCTACCGACGCCTTCGCTGGCAGATTTTTGCCGGGATTTTCATCGGGTATGCGGGTTACTACCTGCTACGCAAGAACTTTACCCTGGCGTTTCCAGACCTCATCGCCCAAGGCTATACCAAGGGTCAGCTCGGCGTGGCGGTATCGGCGATCGCGATCGCCTACGGTCTTTCCAAGTTTCTGATGGGCATCGTGTCCGACCGTTCCAATCCACGCTACTTCCTGCCCTTTGGCCTGGTGATGTCCGCCGCGGTGATGTTCGTGTTCGGTTTCGCACCGTGGGCGACGTCCAGCGTGACCATCATGTTCATCCTGCTGTTCATCAATGGCTGGGCGCAAGGCATGGGTTGGCCGCCGAGCGGACGAACCATGGTGCACTGGTGGTCACAGAAGGAACGCGGCGGCGTGGTTTCGGTATGGAACACGGCGCATAACGTCGGCGGTGGCCTGATCGGCCCGCTGGCAATCCTCGGCATGGGGTGGTTCAACGACTGGCACAGCAAGTTCTACGTACCGGCCGCCGTGGCCCTGCTGGTAGCGGCGTTTGCCTTCATTGTCATGCGCGACACCCCGCAATCAACGGGGTTGCCGCCCATCGAGAAGTACAAGAACGATTACCCGGAAGGCTACGACGCCAGCCACGAGAACGAATTCAGCGCCAAGGACATCTTCGTCAAATACGTGCTGCGCAACAAAATGCTCTGGTTCATCGCACTGGCCAACGTTTTCGTCTACCTGTTGCGCTACGGCATCTTGGACTGGGCCCCGACCTACCTGAAAGAGGTCAAGCACTTCGACTTCGACAAGACGTCCTGGGCTTACTTCCTCTACGAATGGGCAGGGATTCCCGGCACGCTGCTGTGCGGCTGGATGTCGGACAAGATCTTCCGGGGCAACCGTGGCCTGACGGGTATGGTGTTCATGGCGCTGGTGACGGTCGCGACCCTGGTGTATTGGCTGAATCCGCCGGGCAACCCGATGATCGACATGATCTCGTTGTTCGCGATCGGCTTCCTGATCTATGGCCCGGTGATGCTGGTGGGCCTGCAGGCGCTGGAATTGGTACCCAAGAAAGCGGCCGGTACGGCTGCCGGTTTTACCGGCCTGTTCGGTTACCTGGGCGGTTCAGTCGCGGCCAGTGCCCTGATGGGTTACACGGTGGATTATTTCGGCTGGAATGGCGGTTTCATCCTGCTGATCGCCGCGTGCCTGCTGGCCATGGCGTTCCTCGCGCCAACCCTGGGGCACAAGCAAGTCAGCAGTCAGAGCCGCGAAGCGGTGGCCTGATCGAGAGTTGATCTGCAACGCTTGAGCCGCGCCTCCAGATTCCGATCCGGCATGGCGTGGCTGCGCAGGGCATGCACGGTCTGCTCGACATAATCGCGAGTCGTGCCGAAACGCCCGCAGGCGCTTTCGAACACCTGGCTCAGCACATGGTCCGGCAGGTTGCCGGCATAGCTGGGCAGGTGTCGCTCCAGCACAAAGCCCAAGGCCTGCACGCGATTGCCGTTCTCGAGCCGGCAACTAAGCCAGTGCGGGCGATAGGACGGTACCGGCATCTCCCGCTGCCACAAGGCAAACAACGAGTCCTCGAGATTCTCCTCCGGCAATCGGTAGGCGAAACCGCTGCATGAGCCGCCGCGATCCAGCCCGAACACCAGTCCCGGCAACTCCGGCGTGCCGCGATGCTCATGGGACCATAAGTACAAGCCGCGATGATAACCATGGACCCGCCCGCGCATCCGCTCCACTGCCGTGCATTCCGGCCGCCAGATCAATGAACCGTAAGCGAACAGCCAGACCGGGCCGCCCTGGTGAAGGCTCATGGTCGATTGCATCGAAGCGAGCAATTGTTCTCGGGTCAGTTGCGCGCCCAAGTCGAGTCTTGGTGGATATGGGGCGCAGGTAATGGCGGTTTCGATAGCGGTCATGGCCGGTAGCGGAAGGCTCCTCGCGAGGATCAAAAATGGATGGGCGCGCGTCATGGGACTGACACTTATCCGAACCCAGGCAAGTTGGATGCCATGCGCGCCCTATATACGTTATCGGTATCTCGCCGAAAGACTAAATATCGAAACGAAATATAGGGAGTTATAACTCTGTGCTCAGGCGCGTGGTGCGTAGGCAAACACGTCGGCGCGCATCTGGTGGGCATCCATCCCGGCTTCCACCAGCGCGTCGAGGGTGGCATAGATCATGGCCGGCGAGCCGCTGGCGTAGACGTGCACGCCCGACAGGTCGCTGATGTCCTCGCACACCGCTTCGTGGAGCATTCCGCAGCGACCTTCCCAGCCACACAGGTCGCTGACGACCTTGTGCAGGAACAGGTTCGGTAACTTCTTCCACTCGTCCCAATGCTCGATTTCATAGAAATCGTCCGGCCGCCGCACGCCCCAATAGAGATGCACCGGATGCTTGAAACCTTCTGCCCGACAGTGCTCGATCAGGCTGTGCATTTGCGCCATGCCGGTGCCGGCGGCAATCAACACCAAGGGGCCGTCCGGCAATTCGGACAAGTGAGTATCGCCAAAAGGCATTTCGACATGAACGTTGGGGTTGCGCTGCAATTGCTCCAGCAGCGCCTTCGCACTGTTTTCGCGCACCAGCACATGCAATTGCAGGTCGCGCCCCGAATGCGGCGCCGAAGCGAGGGAAAAAGCCGACTTATCGCCATTCTCCCGCTCGATCATCAGGTACTGCCCCGCATGGTAGCGCGGCGGCTTCCCCGCCGGCGCCCGCAGGCTGACCCGCCAGACATCGCCGCCCACATCGACGCAGCCAGTGACCTGGCACGCCAGGCGACGCACCGGCAACTCGCCCGGCGCCAACACCCCGTCCCACAACACCACACAGTCCTCCAGGGGCTCGGCGATGCAGGTGAAGATCTCTCCGTGATCACGCACATCGCCAGCCTGCTGCACGCGCCCCTCCACCAGCAACGCGCCACAGACATGGCAGTTGCCGTTGCGGCAGCTTTGCGGGCACTCATAGCCCAGGCGCCGCGCACCATCGAGAATCCGCTCGGCGGGCCGTATCTCCAGCACCGCGCCGGACGGCTGCAAGGTCACACGCATCAATCTATTCCTAACTGATTCCAAATGGCATCGATCCGTTGGGTAACGGCTTCATCCTTGACGATAACCCGGCCCCACTCACGGGTGGTTTCACCGGGCCATTTATGCGTGGCATCGAGTCCCATCTTCGACCCCAGGCCGGAGACCGGCGAAGCGAAGTCGAGGTAGTCGATGGGCGTGTTCTCGATCATCACCGTGTCGCGCTTGGGATCCATGCGCGTGGTGATGGCCCAGATCACATCGTTCCAGTCCCGTGCATTGATATCGTCGTCAGTGACGATAACGAACTTGGTGTACATGAACTGTCGCAGAAACGACCAGACACCCAGCATCACCCGCTTGGCATGCCCTGGATACGACTTCTTCATGGTCACCACGGCCATGCGGTACGAGCAGCCTTCCGGCGGCAGGTAGAAGTCGGTGATCTCCGGGAATTGCTTTTGCAGGATCGGCACGAATACTTCATTCAGCGCCACACCGAGAATGGCCGGCTCATCGGGCGGACGGCCGGTGTAGGTGCTGTGGTAGATCGGTTTGATCCGATGGGTGATGCGCTCGACGGTGAACACCGGGAAGCTGTCGACTTCGTTGTAGTAGCCGGTGTGATCACCGTACGGACCTTCATCGGCCATTTCGCCGGGGTGGATCACGCCTTCGAGGATGATCTCGGCGGTGGCCGGGACTTGCAGGTCGTTGCCGCGGCATTTCACCAGTTCGGTACGGTTGCCGCGTAGCAGGCCGGCGAAGGCGTATTCGGAGAGGCTGTCCGGCACTGGCGTGACGGCCCCGAGAATGGTCGCCGGATCCGCGCCCAGCGCCACGGAAACCGGGAAGGGCTGGCCGGGGTGTTTTTCGCACCACTCGCGATAGTCCAGCGCTCCGCCACGATGGCTCAGCCAGCGCATGATGACCTTGTTGCGGCCGATCACCTGCTGGCGATAGATGCCGAGGTTCTGGCGATCCTTGTTCGGACCCTTGGTGACGGTCAGGCCCCAGGTGATCAGCGGCCCCACATCGCCCGGCCAGCAGGTCTGCACCGGCAGCATCGCCAGGTCGACGTCATCACCCTCGATCACCACTTCCTGGCAAATCGCATCCTTGACGACTTTCGGCGCCATGGAAATGATCTTGCGGAAAATCGGCAGCTTGGACCAGGCGTCCTTCAGGCCCTTGGGCGGCTCGGGTTCCTTGAGGAACGCCAGCAGCTTGCCGATCTCGCGCAGCTCGTCGACCGACTCGGCGCCCATGCCCATGGCCACGCGCTCAGGCGTGCCGAACAGGTTGCCCAGTACCGGTATGTCGTAGCCTGTTGGGTTCTCGAACATCAACGCCGGGCCTTTGGCCCGCAGCGTGCGGTCGCAGACTTCCGTCATCTCCAGCACCGGAGAGATGGGAACCTGGATGCGTTTCAACTCGCCGCGCTGCTCAAGCTGCTGCACGAAATCCCGAAGATCCTTGAATTTCATTGAGATGCCACCCCGAAAATAGGCGTACATCCTACCTTCTCCAGCGCCCGAACAGCAGCCCGCACGTGCGCAGAGCGGTCAATTATCGGCAGTACCCAGCAGCAGCGGAGCAAACAACGGTCCCAGGCGAGCACTACCGACGTCCGACAAATGATCCTCATCCCGGTATTGCGAGTAACCATTGGCCTCAATTGGGCAGACACGATCCGAGCACATCAACGGCGTAGGGTCGATGACATGTACCCCAGGGTCGGCAGCCTTCATCGAGTCGAACAAGGCGCTCAGGAAGCGCTGGCGTGCCATGTGCTCCGAGAGAGGGCGGCCCAGCCCCTCGGCTGAACGCCCTATCCGCGCCAGACTCGTCAGTCGACCGATGGCACCCTTACGCTGCAATGGCACCTCCTTGAACAACCAGACCTGCGCACCCGTCGCCCTGATCGCTGCCACCCGCGCCTTGAGCCCTGCGGCCATGCGCGCCTCGGCTTCGGCGGTATTGTCACGAGGATCGAGCAGCACCTTCTTGTCGCCGTCCTCACGACCGTAGACATAAAGGCTCCAGTTGGATGCCAGTACTACGTCCTTGATCTGCAGGCGACGAACCTGCTCCATGGTCCGCTCATTGAAATCCTTGCAGCGCGGCCTCGGATCATCGCTGAGGATTGGCGGGCAGGCGCTCATACTGTAAAGCCATACCGGGCCTCCACCGCGCGCGGCGCTACTTTCAATCGCCGGCAACAGCGCCGCAGCGTGACTGTCGCCCCAGAACAGCCGGGTCACCGGGGCATCCTTTTGCCCGCCCAGCAGGCATGCCTTGTCCGGACGTTTGTCTGAAGTCACCAGCATGCATTTCATCTGCCCCGCTCGCCATTCCCGCGCCTGTGCGTACTCCATGGCTTTCCCGGTAAGGCGTTGGGGAAAGCCATCCGCCGACCGCACCACCGACCCGGTTACAGCCAGGACAGCCATGGCCAGCAGACCTCCCACCAACACGGGTTTACGTCCAGCCAGCAGGCGCTTCTCACGGAACGGAAGCTCAACGAAACGCCAGCTCAGCCAGGCAAGCATCAGCGCCAGCAAAATCCAGCCCACCGCCTCCCAGGGCTGGATTCCGTCGATGGAGATGGCATTGGCATAGACGTAGACCGGCCAATGCCACAGGTAAAAGGAGTAGGAAAGCAAACCAACCCAGACCATAGCCCTGCTACTCAACACCTGCGCGACCCAGGTCGAACACCGAGCGCCTGACCAGATCAATGCTGTTGTACCGAGCACGGGACATAACGCGGCCCAGCCGGGAAATACCGTTGTTTCGTCGAAAGTGAAAACCGCTGTTAGCACCGCCACCAAACCAGCCCCGGCGGCGAACTGACAGACCCATGGCCGAACAGCCTGCCTGGGCGCAGGCAAGACCGCGAGCATCGCCCCGCACAAAAGCTCCCAGGCGCGGGTCGGCAGCGAAAAGAAAGCGACGTCAGGTTTGCGGTCGATGTAAGCGATATTAAGCCCGAAAGAAATCAGCAACAGGGCAAACAGCATCCAACGCCAATGGCGAACGTGGCGCAACAACAGCACCATCAGCAGTGGAAAAAAGATGTAGTACTGCTCCTCGACAGCCAGGGACCACGTGTGAAGCAGCGGCTTCAGGTCCGAGGCAGGCGCGAAATAGCCATCTTCACGCATGAACAAGATGTTCGAGATGAACAACGACTGATAACGAACCGTCCTGCCCAGCTCTGAAAAGTCCTTGGCCGTCAGCAGCAACCAGCCCACGGCCAACGAAGCCAGCAGTACCACGCTCAAGGCCGGGAGGATACGGCGCGCCCGACGCGCCCAGAAATCGACGAAGCTGAAACGCTGCGCACTGATATCGCGGAACAGGATGCTGGTGATCAGGAACCCGGAAATGACGAAGAAGATGTCGACGCCGACGAAACCGCCACTAAACGCGCCAAAACCGAAGTGAAACAGAACCACCGGAATAACGGCCAGCGCCCTTAAGCCGTCAATGTCACGGCGGTTGCCAAACGTATGCATAACGCTCCTTGTCGCTTTGAAGACCCATGATGAACACGGACACAGCCGGCCTACGAAAGTTGTCTATTTTGATACAAAAATTCGCAAAAAAAAGAGCGCCTAATCTGAGGCGCCCTTTTTTCTACAATCTGACTTCGTGTTACTTGCGCTTCATCGACAGGAAGAACTCATCGTTGGTCTTGGTCGTCTTCAACTTGTCGACCAGGAACTCGATGGCAGCCACTTCGTCCATCGGATGCAGCAGCTTGCGCAGGATCCACATGCGCTGCAGCTCGTCATCGGCCGTCAGCAGCTCTTCACGACGAGTGCCGGAGCGGTTGATGTTGATGGCCGGGAACACGCGCTTCTCGGCGATGCGACGGTCCAGGGGCAGTTCCATGTTGCCGGTACCCTTGAATTCCTCGTAGATCACTTCGTCCATCTTCGAACCGGTTTCAACCAGTGCGGTGGCGATGATGGTCAGCGAGCCGCCTTCTTCGATGTTGCGCGCGGCACCGAAGAAACGCTTCGGTTTTTCCAGGGCGTGGGCATCGACACCACCGGTCAGTACCTTGCCGGAGCTCGGAATCACGGTGTTGTAGGCACGGGCCAGACGGGTGATTGAGTCCAGCAGGATGACCACGTCCTTCTTGTGCTCGACCAGGCGCTTGGCCTTCTCGATCACCATTTCGGCAACCTGCACGTGGCGGGTCGGCGGCTCGTCGAAGGTGGAGGCAACTACTTCGCCGCGCACGGTACGCTGCATCTCGGTCACTTCTTCCGGACGCTCGTCGATCAGCAGCACGATCAGATGAACTTCAGGGTTGTTGCGAGCGATGTTGGCCGCGATGTTCTGCAGCATGATCGTCTTGCCCGCTTTCGGCGGCGCCACGATCAGACCACGCTGGCCTTTGCCGATAGGTGCGCACAGGTCGATGACACGACCGGTGAGGTCTTCGGTGGAGCCGTTGCCGGCTTCCATCTTCATACGCACAGTCGGGAACAGCGGAGTCAGGTTTTCGAAAAGAATCTTGTTCTTCGCGTTTTCCGGACGGTCGAAGTTGATCGTGTCGACCTTGAGCAGCGCGAAGTAACGCTCGCCTTCCTTTGGAGGGCGGATCTTGCCAACGATGGTGTCACCGGTGCGCAAGTTGAAGCGACGGATCTGGCTCGGCGAGACGTAGATATCGTCCGGGCCGGCGAGATAGGAAGCGTCCGCGGAACGGAGGAAGCCGAAGCCGTCCTGGAGAATCTCCAGCACGCCATCACCGGAGATTTCCTCGCCGCTCTTCGCGTGCTTCTTGAGCAGGGAGAAAATCACGTCCTGCTTGCGCGAACGGGCCATATTTTCTATGCCCATCTGTTCGGCCAATTCGAGCAGTTCGGTAATCGGCTTTTGCTTGAGTTCAGTCAGATTCATATAGGAATGACGTAATCATTTATGGAGGGGAAATTAAGCTTTTGGCTTAATGAGGCCGCGCCGCAGAGAAGGCGACAGGATCGCGTACTTATTCGAAAGGAGTGCGTCGGCGACGGCTTGCAGGGGGCAATGGAGAAACCAGTGCGGGGCCGAATGTACCACCTGGATTTGCGAGCGTCTAGCCCCGAATAACGAAAAAGCCCCGCGATTGGCGGGGCTTTTTCACTGGCATTCGGCGCTTAGATGTTGGCGTCGAGGAAAGCAGCCAGTTGCGACTTCGACAGCGCACCGACCTTGGTGGCTTCGACGTTGCCGTTCTTGAACAGCATCAGCGTCGGGATACCACGCACGCCGTGCTTGGCCGGGGTTTCCTGGTTTTCGTCGATGTTCAGCTTGGCGACGGTCAGCTTGCCCTTGTAGGTCTCGGCAATTTCGTCCAGAACCGGAGCGATCATCTTGCAGGGACCGCACCACTCAGCCCAATAGTCGACCAGTACCGCGCCTTCGGACTTGAGTACTTCGTCGTCGAAGCTAGCGTCGGTAACGTGTTTGATCAGATCGCTGCTCATGGAAATCTCCGGGGTTGTCAGCAAAAAACGTGGCCCATCATAGCTGCCCTTCCCGGGTTCAGGAAGTCACTGTCGATTGAGTCTTGCTATGGCGACGGATGCATTTGGACATGACCCGGGTCATGGGGCGGCCGGGGCGACGAAGCAGATTCCGGTGCGCAGCGCAGCGTTACGGACATGTTCCTGCATGGCTTTCTGGGCGGAGCCCGAGGAGCGCCGGGACAACGCCCGCAGGATTTTTCGATGTTCCTGCCAGGTTTCCATGGCCCGTTCGGCCCTGATGAACGGTAATTTCTGGCTCTCCAGGAAAATCTCGGCGCTGGCGGTGAGGATGTTCAGCATCGCCTGGTTGCCGCCGGCCTGCAGAATTCGCCGATGAAACTCGAAATCCAGCCGTGCCGCCGCATCGAAATCCCCTGATTTCAGTTCCCGGCGCATGGCCTCGACGTTGTCACCCAACGCGTCGAGCTCATCGGGGCTCAGCGTCGCCGCGGCCATTCCGGCGGCGAAGCCTTCCAGGGCATAGCGCAACTGGAAGATATCCAGCGGCGAGACCTGGGCCGCGAACGGCCAGCCCGCTGTCGACTCATTGGGCGTAACCTCCACCGACGATTGTACGAATACCCCTTTGCCTGGCTGCACGCTGATCATCCCCAGCGCACTCAACGACGACAGGGCCTCGCGCAAGGACGCCCGACTCACGCCCAGTTGCAGTGCCAGATCCCGTTGCGACGGCAACGCATCCCCCGGGCCGAAGCCTTCATCGGCGATCAGTTTACGGATGCCTTGCAAGGCCACTTCGGGAACTGCACGGGAGATGGAATTCATGTTTTTTCGGGTATATCAGGCCAGTGAGCGACTAGTTGTAAAACTATTCGCCGCGCCCGGCAAGTCGTGCCCCAGCAGGGTTCGGCGGCCAATACCGACGCCCGATAAAGGTGCGAAACGCGGCCCAACTGTTCAGACCAGTCAGACCGAGCCCCACCAGCAAATCCGCGGCCTGGGAGGGTTTGAAATCGCGTTGGCATGGCCTGTGCTCTGTCCGAACGCAGAAATCACATTACCGACCGCGGAGATTCGCCATGATCCAGCGTTGCAGCGCCCTGCTCACCGTCCTGTTTGCCAGCCTGATACTCTGCCAGTTACCCGCCCACGCCGATGGGCTGGAAGACGTGGTCAAGCGCGGCACCCTCAAAGTCGCGGTGCCCCAGGACTTCCCGCCGTTCGGCTCGGTAGGCCCGGACATGAAGCCCCGCGGCCTGGACATCGATACTGCGAAGCTGCTGGCCGACCAGCTTAAGGTCAAGCTTGAGCTTACGCCGGTCAACAGTACCAATCGCATTCCGTTTCTGACCACCGGCAAGGTCGACCTGGTGATCTCCAGCCTGGGCAAGAACCCGGAGCGCGAGAAGGTCATCGATTTTTCCAGTGCCTACGCACCGTTCTACCTCGCCGTGTTCGGCCCACCCGAGGCCGCAATCAATGGCCTGGACGATCTCAAGGGCAAGACCATCAGCGTCACCCGGGGCGCCATCGAAGACATCGAACTGACCAAGGTCGCCCCGGAAGGCACCACCATCAAGCGTTTCGAAGACAATAACTCGACCATCGCGGCCTACCTCGCCGGCCAGGTGGACCTGATCGCCAGCGGCAACGTGGTGATGGTCGCCATCAGTGAGCGCAATCCCAAGCGTGTCCCGGCGCTGAAAGTGAAACTCAAGGACTCGCCGGTGTACGTCGGCGTGAACAAGAACGAGCCCGCGCTGCTGGACAAGGTCAACCAGATCCTTGCCACAGCCAAGACCGATGGCAGCCTGGAGAAAAACGCCCAGACCTGGCTCAAGCAGCCGCTGCCGGCCGATCTCTGACCGCCATTCGAGAGGCTGAGCATGGCTTATCAGTTCGATTTTCTGCCGGTGATGCAAAACACCGAGCTGCTGTTGCGCGGTGCGCTGTTCACCTTGGAACTGACGGCCATCGGCGCGTTGCTCGGGGTTGCGCTGGGCATCGTCGGCGCCGTGGTGCGGGCGTGGAAGATCCGGCCGTTCGCGGCGATATTCGGGGTGTATGTGGAGCTGATCCGCAATACGCCGTTCCTGGTGCAGCTGTTTTTCATCTTCTTCGGCCTGCCGTCCCTGGGCGTGCAGATTTCCGAATGGCAGGCGGCGGTCCTGGCCATGGTGATCAACCTCGGCGCCTACTCTACCGAAATCATTCGCGCCGGCATCCAGGCTGTCCCCCATGGGCAGCTGGAAGCCGCCGCGGCCCTGGCGATGAGTCGCTTCGAGGCCTTTCGCCACGTGGTGCTGCTACCGGCACTGGGCAAAGTCTGGCCGGCCCTGAGCAGTCAGATCATCATCGTGATGCTCGGCTCGGCAGTCTGTTCGCAGATTGCCACCGAAGAACTGAGCTTTGCCGCCAACTTCATTCAGTCGCGCAATTTCCGCGCCTTTGAAACCTATGCACTGACCACGCTGATCTATTTGTGCATGGCGCTGTTGATCCGCCAGCTACTGAACTGGGTGGGTCGTCGTTGCCTGTACAAGAGCAGCGCCAGGAGCGACCGATGAGCGACTTCACTTTCTGGGATGTGGTGCGCAACCTGCTCACGGGCCTGCAATGGACCTTGGCACTGTCGCTGGTGGCGTTTATCGGTGGCGGCGTGATCGGGTTGCTGGTCATGGTGATGCGCATCGCCAGAGGCCCCCTGCCCCGCCATGTCGCCCGCACCTACATCGAGTTGTTCCAGGGCACGCCTTTGTTGATGCAGCTGTTTCTGGTGTTCTTTGGCGTGGCCCTGGCCGGGGTGGAGATTTCGCCGTGGATGGCGGCGGCCATTGCCCTGACGCTGTTTACCAGTGCCTATCTGGCGGAGATCTGGCGCGGTTGCGTCGAAGCGATCTCCAATGGCCAATGGGAGGCGTCCTCGAGCCTGGCACTGAATCGTCTGGAGCAGTTGCGCTACGTGATCCTGCCCCAGGCCCTGCGCATCGCCGTGGCGCCGACCGTGGGCTTCTCGGTGCAAGTGGTCAAGGGCACGGCCGTCACCTCGATCATCGGCTTTACCGAACTGACCAAGACCGGCGGCATGCTTGCCAACGCCACGTTCGAACCCTTCATGGTCTATGGCCTGGTTGCCCTGGGCTACTTCCTCCTCTGCTACCCCCTGTCCCTCAGCGCGCGCTACCTGGAAAGGAGACTGCATGCCTCTGCTTAGAATTTCCGCCCTGCATAAATACTACGGCGATCATCACGTGCTCAAAGGTATCGACCTGACCGTCGAAGAAGGCCAGGTGGTCGCGATCATCGGGCGCAGCGGCTCGGGCAAGTCCACCTTGCTGCGCACGCTCAATGGCCTGGAGTCGATCAACGATGGCGTGATCGAAGTGGACGGCGAGTACCTCGATGCCGCTCGCGCCGATCTGCGCAGCCTGCGACAGAAAGTCGGGATGGTGTTCCAGCAGTTCAACCTCTTCCCACACCTGACCGTTGGCGAAAACGTGATGCTCGCGCCTCAGGTTGTACAAAAAGTATCCAAGGCCAAGGCAACCGAACTGGCGCGGCAGATGCTGGAGCGGGTCGGGCTCGGTGAAAAATTTGACGCGTTCCCCGACCGTCTGTCCGGCGGCCAGCAGCAACGGGTGGCGATTGCCCGGGCCCTGGCGATGTCACCCAAGGTATTGCTCTGCGATGAGATCACCTCGGCCCTGGACCCGGAGCTGGTCAATGAAGTGCTCGGCGTGGTGCGGCAACTGGCCAGGGAAGGCATGACGCTGATCATGGTCACCCACGAGATGCGCTTCGCCCGCGAGGTGGGGGACAAACTGGTGTTCATGCACCAGGGCAAGGTGCATGAGGTGGGGGATCCGAAGGTCCTGTTCGCCGAGCCGCAGACCACGGAATTGGCGAACTTTATTGGGATGGTCGAGCCTGCCTGATCCACGCTGCCAGAAGAGGTCCCGTGGCGAGGGAGCTCGCTCCCGCTCGGCTGCGCAGCAGTCGTAAAACCGGGATTTCCTGATGAGCCGAATTGAATGGCTTTGGGGCCGCTTCGCAGCCCAGCGGGAGCAAGCTCCCTCGCCACAACGAACCTGCTCTGGCTCAAGGGTTTGGTTCAGGCTCGTTGGCGTAAGCGGTTGATCGTGGCAGGATGGCAGGGTTATCGACCGAGACCTTCCGACATGCCGCCATCCCAAGCCAAGAATCTGTCCCTGATTGCCGCCATTGACCTGGGCTCCAACAGTTTTCACATGGTTGTCGCCAAGGCCCAGAACGGGGAAATCCGCATTCTTGAGCGACTCGGTGAAAAGGTCCAGCTGGCCGCCGGCATCGATGAAGAGCGCAAACTGAGCGAAGAGTCCATCCAGCGCGGGCTCGACTGCCTCAAGCGATTCGCCCAACTGATCAACGGCATGCCGCTGGGCGCCGTGCGGATCGTCGGTACCAACGCCCTGCGCGAGGCGCGCAACCGTGGCGAGTTCATCCGCCGCGCCGAAGAGATCCTCGGTCATCCGGTGGAAGTCATCTCCGGCCGGGAAGAGGCCCGCCTGATCTACCTCGGCGTCTCCCATACCCTGGCCGATACCCCGGGCAAGCGGCTGGTGGCGGACATCGGCGGCGGCAGTACCGAATTCATCATCGGCCAGCGCTTCGAGCCGCTGTTGCGCGAAAGCCTGCAGATGGGCTGCGTCAGCTACACCCAGCGCTATTTCCGCGACGGCAAGATCACCCCGGCCCGCTATGCCCAGGCCTATACCGCGGCGCGGCTGGAAATCATGAGCATCGAGCACGCCCTGCACCGCCTGACCTGGGACGAAGCCATCGGCTCCTCAGGCACCATTCGCGCCATCGGCCTGGCCCTCAAGGCTGGCGGCCATGGCAGCGGCGAGGTCAACGCCGAGGGCCTGGCCTGGCTCAAGCGCAAGGTGTTCAAGCTCGGTGAATCGGACAAGATCGATTTCGAAGGCATCAAACCCGACCGTCGGGCGATTTTCCCTGCGGGCCTGGCGATCCTCGAAGCCATTTTCGACGCCCTCGAGCTGCAACGCATGGACCACTGCGAAGGCGCCCTGCGCGAAGGTGTGCTGTACGACCTGCTGGGACGCCATCATCACGAAGACGTCCGCGAACGCACCCTCGGCTCGCTCATGGAGCGCTATCACGTCGATCAGGAACAGGCGGTGCGGGTCGAGCGCAAGGCGCTGCATGCCTTCGACCAGGTGGCCGACGACTGGGACCTCAACGACGGCGTCTGGCGCGAATTGCTGGGCTGGGCCGCCAAGGTCCATGAAGTGGGCCTGGACATCGCCCACTATCACTACCACAAGCACGGCGCCTATCTGATCGAGCACTCGGACCTGGCGGGCTTCTCCCGGGAAGACCAGCAGATGCTCGCCCTGTTGGTGCGCGGCCACCGACGCAACATTCCCAAGGATAAATTTGCCGAATTCGGCAATGAAGGCATCAAGCTGATCCGCCTGTGCGTGCTGCTACGGTTCGCGATCCTGTTCCACCACATCCGCGGCACCCAGGAAATGCCCCAGGTGGCATTGCACGCCGATGGCGATCAACTTGACGTCATGTTCCCCGAGGGCTGGCTGGAAGAAAACCAACTGACCCAGGCCGACTTTGCCCAGGAAGCGGAATGGCTGACCCGGGTCGGGATTGTGCTGAACATCCACTGATCGGACAGCAATAGAGATCTTTTGTGGTGAGGGGATTTATCCCCTCGCCACAAAAAGCCCACTCCACCCTCCCCTTAATTGACCGCCAACACCGGGCTGCTCAGGCGATCCAGCAACGTCGCCTGGGCGCTGCGTGGGTTCTGGTTGCCGGTCGGCGTGTTGCGGATGTAACGGCCATCCGACTGCAGGCTCCAGCTGTGGGTGTTATCGGTGAGGTAGCTTTCCAGCTCTTTCTTGACTCGCAGGATCAGCTTCTTGCCCTCCACCGGGAAGCAGGTCTCGACGCGCTTGTCGAGGTTGCGCTCCATCCAGTCGGCGCTGGACAGGAACATCTGCTCCTCGCCGCCGTTGAGGAAGTAGAACACCCGCGTGTGCTCCAAGAAGCGCCCGATGATCGAACGCACGTGGATATTATGGGAAACCCCCGGAATACCTGGCCGCAGGCAGCACATGCCGCGCACCACCAGGTCGATCCGCACGCCCGACTGGCTGGCCTTGTACAGCGCGCGGATGATCTTCGGATCGGTCAGCGAGTTGAACTTGGCAATGATGTGCGCCGGTTTGCCGTCCAGGGCGAACTGGGTCTCCCGGGTGATCATGTCGAGCATGCCCTTTTTCAGGGTGAACGGCGCATGCAGCAGTTTCTTCATGCGCAGCGTCTTGCCCATGCCGATCAACTGGCTGAACAGCTTGCCGACGTCTTCACACAAGGCATCGTCGGAGGTCAGCAGGCTGTAGTCGGTGTACAGGCGGGCGTTGGCAGCGTGGTAGTTACCCGTGCCCAGGTGCGCATAACGCACGATCTCGCCGGCCTCGCGCCGCAGGATGAGCATCATCTTGGCGTGGGTCTTGAAGCCGACCACGCCATAGATCACTACCGCGCCGGCCGCTTGCAGACGGCTTGCCAGTTGCAGGTTGGACTCCTCATCGAAGCGCGCACGCAATTCGATCACCGCCGTGACCTCCTTGCCGTTTCGCGCCGCATCCACCAGGGCGTCGACGATTTCCGAGTTGGCGCCGCTGCGGTACAGGGTCTGGCGCACCGCCAGGACATGAGGGTCCTTGGCAGCCTGGCGCAGCAGATCGACCACCGGCGTGAACGACTCGAACGGGTGCAACAACAGGATGTCCTGCTTGCTGATCACGTTGAAAATGTTCTCGCTGTTCTGGAGCAGCTTCGGGATCTGCGGCGTGAACGGCGAATATTGCAGCTCCGGATGGCTGTCCAGGCCGGTGATGCTGAAGAGCCGGGTCAGGTTGACCGGACCGTTGACCTGATACAGCTCGGTCTCATGCAGGTTGAACTGCTTGAGCAAGTAATCGGACAAGTGTTTCGGGCAAGTGTCGGCCACTTCCAGGCGCACCGCATCGCCGTAGCGACGGGAGAACAGCTCGCCACGAAGGGCACGGGCCAGGTCTTCGACGTCCTCGGTGTCCACCGACAGGTCGGCGTTACGCGTCAGGCGGAACTGGTAGCACCCCTTCACCTTCATGCCCTGGAACAGGTCATCGGCGTGGGCGTGGATCATCGATGACAGGAACACATAGTTGTCGCCAGGTCCGCCGACGTCTTCCGGTACGCGGATAATGCGCGGCAGCAGGCGTGGCGCGGGAATGATCGCCAGGCCGGAATCGCGGCCGAAGGCGTCGATGCCTTCCAGCTCGACGATGAAGTTCAGGCTCTTGTTGACCAGCAGCGGGAACGGGTGCGTCGGGTCGAGGCCGATCGGCGTGATGATCGGCGCGATCTCGTCGCGGAAATAGCGGCGTACCCAAGTCTTGAGCTTGGTGGTCCAGTGGCGACGACGGATAAAGCGGACCTGATGTTTTTCCAGTTCCGGCAACAGGATGTCGTTGAGGATCGCGTATTGGCGGTCGACATGCCCATGGACCAGCTCGCTGATGCGCGCCAGGGCCTGATGGGGTTGCAGGCCATCCGCACCGGCTTGCTCACGGGCGAAGGTGATCTGTTTCTTCAGGCCGGCGACGCGGATTTCAAAGAACTCATCCAGGTTGCTGGAGAAGATCAACAGGAACTTCAAGCGCTCCAACAAGGGATAGGACTCGTCCAGCGCCTGCTCCAGCACGCGGATGTTGAACTGCAGTTGCGACAGCTCGCGATGGATGTACAGGCTGCTGTCATCCAGGCTGGGGATCGCAATCGCCGGGGCCGGGGCGGGTTCGGCGACCACCACCGGGGGAGCGGGCTCCAGCTCCGGTGGCGTTTCAGCGATCTGCTCGACCACGGGCTGAGCGTCTTTTACGGCAACTTCAGAAAGTCCTTCGGTATTCATCGCAAGTTCCTGGGAGGCTATTTCTGCTCTCGTAGCAATTGGGCGGCGCGCACGGCAAAGTAAGTCAGGATTCCATCAGCGCCTGCGCGCTTGAAAGCGGTGAGGGATTCGAGGATGACCCCTTCGCTCAACCAGCCGTTCTGGATCGCGGCCATGTGCATGGCGTACTCGCCGCTGACCTGATAAACAAAGGTCGGCACTTTGAATTCGTCTTTGACCCGGCAAAGAATGTCGAGGTAAGGCATGCCAGGCTTGACCATGACCATATCTGCCCCTTCTGACAAGTCGGCCGCCACTTCGTGCAAGGCTTCCTGACTGTTGGCCGGGTCCATCTGATAAGAGGCCTTGTTGGCCTTGCCCAGGTTCAGGGCCGAGCCGACCGCATCGCGGAACGGGCCGTAGTAAGCGCTGGCGTACTTGGCCGAATAGGCCATGATCCGCACGTTGACGTGACCGGCCACCTCGAGGGCTTCGCGGATCGCCTGGATACGACCGTCCATCATGTCCGACGGCGCCACCACCTGGGCACCGGCCTCGGCATGGGACAGCGCCTGCTTGACCAAGGCGTCGACGGTGATGTCGTTCTGCACATAGCCGTCTTCGTCGAGGATGCCATCCTGCCCGTGGGTGGTGAACGGATCCAGCGCCACGTCGGTGATCACCCCCAATTCCGGGAAGCGTGCCCGCAGGGCACGGGTCGCGCGCTGGGCAATGCCGTCCGGGTTCCAGGCTTCGGCGGCGTCCAGGGACTTGAGACCCGGCGGCGTCACCGGGAACAGCGCCAGCGCCGGAATGCCCAGTTCCACCCATTGGGCGGCTTCTTCGAGCAGCAGGTCGATAGTCAGGCGTTCCACTCCGGGCATCGATGCCACCGCTTCGCGCCGGTTCTCACCGTCCAGCACGAACACCGGCAGGATCAGGTCGTCGGTGGTCAGCACATTCTCACGCACCAGCCGACGAGAGAACTCGTCACGGCGATTGCGACGCAGACGGGTAGCAGGGAACAGACGATTGGCGGGGGTAAAGCTCACGGCAGACTCCTGAGCCCACTGACGGGCGAGCGTGACAGTTATAAGCGGCCATTATGACCAACGTATGACAGTTATGTGCACCTGTGACCTTTCGTCTCAGTCATTGTCGTTGTAGGAAATGTTCACGTCGAGACACATTTCGACACTTTCCTGAATGTGCCCGAAGGGTTAGGCTGCGCGTTCATTTCGCCAGCACCCAGACAATGCTCCAACAATTTCTACATGACTTCGGCTATCTGGCCCTTTTTATCGGCACGTTCTTCGAAGGCGAAACCATCCTCGTGCTCGCAGGTTTCCTGGCGTTCCGTGGCTACATGGACATCAATCTCGTAGTGGTCGTGGCATTCTGCGGCAGCTACGCGGGGGATCAGCTGTGGTATTTCCTGGGACGCAAGCACGGGCGCAAGCTGCTGGCGCGCAAACCTCGCTGGCAACTGATGGGTGATCGTGCGCTGGAGCACATCCGCAAGCACCCGGACATCTGGGTCCTGAGCTTTCGCTTCGTCTACGGCCTACGCACAGTGATGCCGGTGGCTATCGGCCTGTCAGGCTATCCACCGGGGCGTTACCTACTGCTCAACGGCATTGGCGCGGCGATCTGGGCGACCGCCCTGGCTGCCGCCGCCTATCACTTCGGCGCCGTACTCGAAGGCATGCTGGGCAGTATCAAGAAATATGAGTTGTGGGTACTCGGCGCATTGCTGTTGCTGGGCTTGTGCCTGTGGTTGCGTCGACGCATCAAGAACGCGCGACTGGCGAAAAAAGTCCTCGAAGCCGAGCGGCTGGAGCGAACCAAGTCCGACGAACCTACGACGCCAACCGAGCAAGCCGGTTGCGACAGCAATAGAGCCCCATGACGCTGAGCAGGCTGTAGCTGAGTAAACCGACCCAGGCCACAGGGCCCGCCGGCCACAATCCGGCCAGCGGCGCCAGCCACACCAGCGGCAGGTTCGAAACCAGTCGCAGCAGCTCCAGCCTCAGCGCCCACGGGCGATTCTCCAGGGTCATGCCCAATACGAACAGCCCGAACGCCACCGCCCCCCACCCCAGTACCAGGGCGGCGATGGGCAGACTGTTCTCCAGGTTCATCAAGTAACTGCCCAGCGCGATGTAGACGCAGAACTGCAGCGCCACGTAGCCTTGCTGACGTCCATCCAGCGGCACTTCGAATTTGCGGAAACAGCCCAGGTCCGGTTTGTTCAGTGGGTACCTCGCCGCCACGTCTGCGGGTCGCCAACCGGTGGGCATGAACCAGATCCGCAGCTTGTCCCACCGCCGTCCGGCCCGTCGGGCATCTGTCCATAGCTGCACATAGAACTGCAGGTTGGCCCATAACGGGTTCCAGCTCGACAGCGGCGTGGTGACGCCAAAAATCACCGGTTCGCGGTCATCTTCCTCTTGGAAGGTGCCAAACAGACGGTCCCAAATAATGAACACCCCGCCGTAGTTGCGATCCATGTAGAGAGGGTTCTGCGCATGGTGGGCACGATGATTGGACGGCGTGACGAAGCACCACTCCAGCCAGCCCAGCTTGGGAATGTGCTGGGTGTGTACCCAGAATTGGTAGAGCAGGTTCAGCGCCGCGACGCTGACGAACACCGTCAGCGGCACGCCCAGTACGGCCAGCGGCAGGTAGAACACCCAGCTCAACAGGAATCCGGTGCTGGTCTGGCGCAGCGCCGTGGAGAGATTGTAGTCCTCGCTCTGGTGATGCACCGAATGAGCCGCCCAGAGGATGTTGCGCTCATGGCCCATGCGATGCAGCCAGTAGTAGCAGAAGTCATAGAACACAAAGGCAAACACCCAGACCCAGGCCTGTTCGGCAGGCAACCGGACAAGCGCAAGATGTTTCAAGGCAAAGGCGTAAGTCACCAGCCCCACGCCCTTGGTCAGCAGGCCCGTAGTGGTCGACAACACACCGGTGCTCAGGCTGTTGATCGCATCGGCCAGGCGGTAATGACTCACACCGCGCCAGCGGTCGGCCAACAGCTCGACGGCGATCAGCACGAAGAAGAACGGCACGGCATACAGAATGAAATTCATGATGCGACCCGGGCAGGAGATAGTCGGCAGATTAGGTTTAGCCGCCGGATAACCCTATGGCAACGAGTGACAAATTAGTGGACATTTAACGCCATGAATCTGGAGAAAAACCCATGAGCAAAAAAGTTGCAGTGATCCTTTCCGGCTGTGGCGTGTACGACGGCGCCGAGATCCACGAAAGCGTGATCACCCTACTGCGCCTGGACCAACGGGGGGCGCAGGTCCAGTGCTTCGCCCCCAACATCGCCCAACTGCATGTGATCAATCACCTCACCGGCGAAGAAATGCCCGAAAGCCGCAACGTGCTGGTGGAGTCGGCGCGGATCGCCCGCGGTAACGTGAAGGACTTGCGCGAAGCCAGGGCCGAGGACTTCGACGCCCTGATCGTACCGGGTGGCTTTGGTTCGGCGAAAAACCTCTCAAACTTTGCCGTCGAAGGCGCGGACTGCACCGTCCAGCCCGAACTCCTGGCGCTGACCGAGGCCTTCGCCGAGGCCGGCAAGCCGGTGGGCCTGATCTGCATTTCCCCGGCCCTGGCGGCGAAAATCTATGGCCCTGGCGTGACCTGCACCATTGGCACGGATGTCGACACCGCTGCCGCTGTGACCAAGATGGGCGGCACGCATGAAGACTGCGCCGTCACCGACATCGTCGAAGACCGCGCACGCAGATTGGTCAGCACTCCAGCCTACATGCTGGCGCAGAACATCAGCGAAGCAGCCTCGGGGATCAACAAACTGGTGGATCGGGTACTCGAACTGACCCACGAGAACGACGCCTGAGCAGCACCCAGCCAATGTGGGAGCGAGCCTGCTCGCGATAGCGTCGGTTCAGTTGATACTTTGGTTGGCTGACACACCGTCATCGCGAGCAGGCTCGCTCCCACAGGGGAACTGTCAGGCTCAGGACATCCGGCTCAAGCGCGTAAGGATCCGATCCAACGCATTGGCGAACCCCTGCTTGTCCCGCTCACTGTAGGCCGCAGGACCGCCGCCCATCTGGCCCTGCTCACGCAAATCGGTGAACAGGTTGCGCACCGCCAGCCGGTCCCCCATGTTCTGCGCGTTGAACTCCTTGCCCCGCGGGTCCAGGGCGGCGACACCCTTCTTCACCAACCGGTCGGCCAGGGGCACGTCGCTGCAGATCACCAGCTCACCCGGTCCCGCGTGCTCCACCAGATAATCGTCCGCCGCGTCAGGGCCGCTGGGGACCACGATCAACTTGACGCAGGCCAGACCTGGCTTGATCTGCGGTTGCCCGGCCACCAACACCACCTCGAACTGGCGCTTCAAGGCGAACTTGACCACCAGTTCCTTCGCCGCCTTGGGGCAGGCGTCAGCATCGATCCAGACACGCATCAGGAGACTTGCACCCTGCGCTTCTCCGCCACCCAGCTACGACCGTACAGCACCACGATCGCCAGGATCGCGATCACTTGAGCGGTCAGCGAATAGGCATCGGCGTGAATACCCAGCCAATCGAAATCGAAGAACGCCACTGGACGGGTGCCGAAGATCCCGGCTTCCTGCAAGGCCTTCACGCCATGTCCGGCGAAGACCACCGACAGCGCGCACAGCAACGCGGCGTTGATGCTGAAGAACAGCGCCAACGGCAGTCGTGCCGACCCGCGCAGGATTATCCAGGCCAGTCCTACCAGCAGCACCAGCGCCGTGGCGCCACCGGCCAGCACGGCGTTATGTCCGGCGGGACCGGCTTGCAGCCACAGGGTTTCGTAGAACAGGATCACTTCGAACAGTTCGCGATACACCGAGAAGAACGCCAGGACGGCGAAGCCGAAACGGCCACCACCACCGACCAGGCTGCTCTTGATGTAATCCTGCCAGGCCGCCGCGTGACGGCGATCGTGCATCCACACCCCCAACCACAGCACCATCACGCTGGCGAACAACGCCGTTGCGCCTTCAAGCAATTCCCGCTGGGCACCGCTGACGTCGATCACATAGGCAGCCAGGCCCCAGGTCGCCAGACCGGCCAACAACGCCAGGCCCCAACCTACGTTGACACTGCGAGCCGCCGACTCCTGACCGGTGTTGCGCAGGAACGCCAGAATCGCCGCCAGCACCAGGATTGCTTCCAGCCCTTCGCGCAACAGGATCAGCAAGCCCGAAAGGTAGCTCAGCGACCAGCTCAGGCCATCGCCGCCCAACAGCCCCGCCGACATCTTCAGCTTGGCCTTCGCCGTGGCCAGACGCTGCTCGGCCTGCTCCACCGGCAAGCCGTCCTGCAGAGACTGACGGTAAGCCATCAGGGCCTTTTCAGTGTCCTTGCGCACAGTGGCATCGACATTGTCCAACGAGCTTTCCACCAGCTCGAAGCCTTCCAGATAAGCCGCTACCGACAAGTCATAGGCCTGGTCGTGATCACCGGCGCGATAGGCCGCGATGCTCTTGTCCAGGGTGGCGGCGGTGTAGTCGAGCAACTGCGCCGGGCCACGCTGCACCTGCGGCGGCTGGGCACGCTGGGCACGGAACGTTGCAGCCGCGGCGGGGCCTTGGGCCGCCAGCACTTCAGCCGGGGTCTGGCGGGCCAGGTCGGCAAGGTTGAAGGTCTGCTCGCTTTTGGCCGCCGCCGGGTCCGCACTGAAACCGGCGATGTAGGTGGCCAGGTCCCAGCGCTGACGCTCATCGAGCTGGTCGGCGAAGGCCGGCATGTCGGTGCCTTCAATGCCCATGCCAAGGGTGTTGTAGATCGCGTAGAGACTCAGGTGATCGAGACGCCGACCGTCGCGCAGGTTGGAAGGCGCCGGCACCAGACCGACACCGGCAGGGCCGTCGCCAGCGCCACTGTCACCGTGGCACACCGAGCAGTTCTGGGCGTACAGCGGCGCACCGCGAGTCGGGTCCGGGGTAATGACCGGCGCCTGGCTGACTTCATAGGCCACTGCCAGCTTTGCCCCCAATTGACGCGCCAGGCGGGCAACATCGCCGCCGTCCTGATGCTGGGTGATCGCCTGGCGCAAGGCACCGATGCCCTGTGTGAGCTCAGCCTTTTCCGGCTTGGCCGGCAGCGCAACGATCAGCCCTTCCAGCACCTGGGTGAATTCCAATTGCTCACGATACTCGGACTCGTCGATGACTTTGCCCGCTTCGACGGTCTCCGGGTAATCCGCCCCGATGTAATCCAGCAAGTGCAGCGCCTGGGGAGCGCCCTCAACGGTGTTGGCCAGCAATGGATTGCTGCACAGGGCAAGCAACGGCAGTGCAAGCCAGGCCAGAAAACGAAGCGGGGCAATCATGAATGACTCTCAATTGGAAATAAGAAGTAACACATTGTTCACTTACATAGACTTTGGCTCAAGAGCGAATGTGCTCCGGTGGCGCATTTTCATCGGATTTTCATGGTTTGGAAGTGATGTCACAAAAACAGCGTTTCGAGATTGAAAAGCCATTACATAGCCAACAGCCATGTCTATAATCGCGCCGCCTTTTTATAAGAACTTGGCATAAAAGCTCCTCCGCTTATGAGGAACCGATAGCGTCCCGACGCCGTCCGTGGATCGACCCAGCCCGAACCGCCCACCTGGCTGCTACTCAGGGAAGAAATGTTCATGGCCTCCCGTGCCGCTTTTCCGGTCGCCCTCGGTGCGATCACCTTACTGTCCGGCTGTTCGGTTTTTCGCAACTACGACAGCGAACTGACCCAGACCAATCAACAGCTGGCGTCCGGTAACGTCGACGCCGCGTTGACCCTGTTGGACAAGAACAACACCAGTCAAGACCGGGATCTGCTGTATTACTTCGAAAAAGGTGAGCTGCTGCGGGCCAAAGGCGATCTGTCCGGCAGCCAGGCGGCCTGGACCAACGCCGATCGGCAGGTCGGACAGTGGGAAGATGCGGTCAAGCTGGACACCGCCAAGTACGTGGCGCAGTTCGGCAGTTTCCTGGTCAACGATAAAGTACGGCGCTACGAGGGCTACGATTACGAAAAGGTCATGCTGACCACGCAGATGGCCCTGAACCTGCTGGCGGTGAACGACTTCGACGGTGCCCGGACCCAGATCAAGAAGACCCATGAACGCGAAGCGGTGATTGCCGATCTGCGCGACAAGGAATACCTCAAGCGCGAGGAAGAAGCCGAGCAGCAAGGGGTCAAGACCGAGTACAAAGACCTTCAGGGTTACCCGGTGGCCAGCCTCGACGCACCGGAAGTGGTGGGCCTGAAAAACAGCTACCAGAGCGCGTTCAGCCACTATCTGGCCGGTTTCGTCTACGAAGCCCTGGGGGAAAAAGACCTGGCCGCACCGGGTTATCGCAAGGCTGCCGAGCTGCGTCCCAACACCCCCTTGCTGGAACAGGCACTGCTCAACCTGGACAAGCCTGTCGCCAAGAACGATGACAGCGATATCCTGATCGTGGTGCAAAGCGGCCTGGCGCCGTCCCGTGACTCGATCCGCATTCCCCTGCCCTTGCCTATCAGCGGCCATCTCGTCATCACGCCGCTGTCGTTCCCGGTGATCAAGCCTGACACCTCCACCGCCGCCTTCGCCCAGATCGGTGTCGATGGCCGCCAGATGGATCTGACCCAGCTCAACAGCACCACCGCCATGTCCCGCCGCGCCCTTCGCGACGACATGCCCGGCATCATCCTGCGCACCACCGTGCGAGCCGTCACCCGTGGCGTGGCGCAAAAACAGATCAACGACACCAACCCGTTGGCCGGCCTGGCCGTGGGCCTCACCTCGGCCGTGCTCGAAGGCGCCGATACCCGGACCTGGCGCACCCTGCCGGATTACACCCAAGTGGTGCGCCTGCGCCTGAAGAAGGGCGAACACCAGGTCACCTTGCCAAACGCCGTAGGCGGCTCGGTGGTCAAGGTGGTCGTCGACCAGCGCTACCAGGTTGTCACCCTGCGGGCCGTGGGCAATCAGGTCTTCGCCGGTGGCCTGGCCGCCCAGGTGATGCCGAGTGCCAACCCGACCGCCGTCGCCAGCCTCAAACAACCTTAAGAACGGAGTCTTGTACCCATGCGTTTAAAACTGATCGCCATCGGCGCCCTGGCCTTGCTGGCCGGTTGCGCCACCCCGCCCGCCCCTGAGCCGGGCAGCGCCGCCAGCAAGGTCGTGGCGATGGGCAAGACAAAGAACATCGTGGTCGGTGCCATGCGCGTGGCCCGGGAAAACGGCTACATGACCGTCAACGTGCAGCTGAGCAACACCAGCTACAACAACAAGACGATGTACTACCGCTTTGCCTGGCTGGGGCCTGAAGGCTTTCCGATCGCCGAAGAGGAAACCTGGAAAAGCCTGACACTGTACGGCGAACAGACCAGCTTCCTGCCGGCCATCGCGCCGACACCCAAGGCCGTGGACTTCCGGTTGGAAATCAATACGCCTTGAGCCTGATGACCGACAGTCGGATACATATCCTGTGGGAGCGAGCCCGCTCGCGAAGCGGTGGCTGGAAAATCGCTATCGCGAGCAGGCTCGCTCTCACAAGGTTCTTTGACTGACCGGCAACTTGCGTTAACCCTTTCAGCTTTAGAGAGTTCTTCCATGTTCACACGCGTTGCATTTCTTACCCTCGCCGCCCTGCTGGTCAGCGGCTGCGCCAACAATTCCCCGGTACTGGGCAACAAGAACATCACCTATGGCGACACCAAGGCCGTGGAGACCGTGACCAACGAGTTCGGCTCCACCGACCTGCAGATGATCGCCGAGTCCATGACCCGTTCCCTGGCCCAGTCCGGCATTCTGCACGGTCGCCCGGTGGTTCAGGTCTATGACGTGAAGAACAAGACCAGCGAGTACATCGATACCCGCGAGATCACCACCAGCATCAAGACCCAATTGATGAAGACCGGCGCGGCGCGCTTCGCCAGCGACAACACCGCCATGGACAGCCAGGTCGACCAGCTCAAGCTGCAGAACCAGAGCGGCCTGTACAAGAAGAGCACCGTGGCCAAGACCGGCAACATGATCGCCGCCAAATACCGCCTCGAGGGCTCCATCAGCTCGATCGTCAAGCGCAGCAGCGACTACAAGGACGTCTTCTACAAATTCAGCCTGCAATTGATCGACGTCGAAAGCGGTCTGGCCGAGTGGATGGACGAAAAAGAAATCCGCAAGACCACGGAGCGCTAAGCCATGCGCACATGGATAGGCATCATGGCCCTGGCCTGCGCATTCGGTGCGCAGGCGGCCCCCAAAGTCGCCGTTACTGACCTGGCTTACCAGCAACGAGTGGAGGAATACATCCACACCGTTTCGGCCCAGAGCAACTTCCAGGCGAACACCTACAGCGCCAGCGCGTCGTCGAGCTACGATGAGATGGAAGCCACCAGCAGCTACATCGAGCAGGGCGAATTGCGCAAGTTCACCGGAGACATCAAGGGTGAAATCCTGCGCAGCGGCATGTTCCAGCTGGTACAGGGCACGCCTCACACCGAGTCCTCCACCGGTGACGTCTACGACGTGATCAAGCGCATCAAGGCCGGACGCTTCAAAGGCGCCGACTACGTGTTGTTCGGCACGGTATCGGACATCGACTTCACCCGCGACATCAATGAACTGGCCAATACCGACAGCTACTCGGCGGTGCTTGGGCTGACCCTGGTGGCCGACTTCAGCCTGATCAACACCCGGACCTTCGAAATCACCTCGGCCTTCACCGCCATGGGTGAAGGCCAGGACACCAAATTGCTGAACCACCGGGACGCGCGCATCAGCCTCAATCGTCCCCGCGTGGTACGCGACGTGTCCAAGGCCTTGGGCGAGGATGTGGCACGACAACTGAGCGAGCAGCTCGGCGGTCCAAGCCATGAGCTACCCGGCGAGCCGGTACCACGCAATAACCTGCCACGGGACACCGCACCGGTGATCTTGCGCTAAGCATCAGGGCCTCTGCTCTCCAGGTCGGGGACAGGGGCCCTGGTGGCGTCATCAAGCGTTTGCCCGAGCCGCCCCAACCAGCCACTCTCGGGCTTTCTCATCGTTTGTTCGCTCAGCGGTGTTGGGGACGGCAAGGCCTGGACCAGCTTCATGACATTGGCGATTTGCCGCGTGTAGGCACGAATCTCATCGAGCCCCTCGACCAATGGCAGGGCGATGCCGGTGTCGCTATCAAAGGCCTCGATCGTCGGAACGATGCCGAGCTTGCCACGGAACACCGGAATACCGAGCCCCGGCATCAGCAGGCCTACCAACACCCGTGGATCGCGGCGGCTGACACTCAGGCCAACGCTGGCGAGCGCCACGCCCACACCAATGACCTGGCCGGCCGTTGCCAACAGCGACAGGCGTTTATTGGACGCGTCATCGAAAAAAATCGCCCGATATCGAAAGTAGTCACTGAACACTTCCCGCTCGTCCAGCGCCGCATTCATGAACCAGGCGCGAGAATCGTGGACATGTTCATCGAACAACCGCACCAATTCCCACGCTTCATCATCGCGAGGCGCCAGATCTCCATCGAACCAGCGCATGACCTCCCGATTGCCAGCCCGGCGCAGGTCACGGTATTCCTCGGCTTCATCCTGCTCGTTGAGCAGGTACACCAAGCCGCCTACCGACGCATTGATGAGGCGACCTTGGCTCAGGCCCGAACCGAAGGGATTCAGGCTCCACTCAGGCATGTAGTCGCGGCGAAATTCCAGCATGGCGTCGTGTAGCTGACGCTGATCCAGGCTCGGCTCGAACGTTTTTGCCGGATTGAGCACGATCTCGTGCGCACCGGTCCGTTGTTCATAAGCACGCTTCAGGGCCAGGTGTTTTTCATGATCGACGGATGCAGCGGGAGGCTCCTTGCCGGCACGCAGGGCAGTATCCTCCTCCCGTAGTCGCCGGTGCAGCGCGGCGAAGGCCGAGCGCTCCTCTTCGCTCATGTCCTTGCCCTGCACATGGGCCCAGGCCGAGGTCGTGCGAAAGAGAAAATTGGCATAGCGGCTGATGCGCCAACCGGTGATCAATCCCGCTTCCCGGGCCATCACCTCTTCGAGCGGCCCATTGTCCTGGGCATCGAGCCAGATGTTGAAGCGACGGATCAGCGTGGGGGAGATGTCGAAAGCATCGTACGTCGCACCATCCATGACCAACCACGGCCAGCGCTCTTTCTGCTCATCGCTGAGGGCATCGGCAGGGGCCTGTAAGGGAGCACCGACCTGGTAGGCCTCATGGAACATGTGCTGCAGGGGCAATTGGGACAGCAGCTCGTGATTGCCTCCCAGCGCCTTGCCCTGGTCTCCCGGCGGATACCCCCCGCCAACATCCGAATGCACACCCGGATAGAGGAATTCAAATGTGCCCACGCGATAGGTGGATGGACAATCGGGATCGTCGGGGTTGGCTTTTCGACGGATCGAATCCAGGGGAAAACTGCCACGCTGCTCATGGGCTGCGACCAGGTGCACACAACGCTCCAGGAACACCGGCGACTCGGGCAAGCGTAGCGAACCGTCCGCCCACCCCATGTGGCCGCTGACAAAGGGCGCCAGGTACGCCATGCCCACCGACGCCACCGTGTCGAACAGACCGAGGAAACCGATGCTGATGGGGATACCGGCAAACAGGTGGCAGGTTTCGCCGTTCTCCTCGACTTCGGTCAGCTGATGTAACCACTGGGTGAACGTCCGGGCCTGGGCGGCGCCACGGGAGAAACCATAAAGATACAGGCGCAGGGCCTTGATCCGTGGGATCGAACGACTGGCGTGCAAGCGCTCGACGGTCCCGCGCAAGGCGTTCAACGGTTCCTCCAGCGCGGCACGTCGACGCTCTCGTCCGGGGTTGAATGCATCACCGAAGCCACTGCTCATCTGCCGGACCCACGCAAAGGCTTGCGCCGGTTCCGGGCGTGGCTCGCCACAGTGTCGACGCAAAGCATCGATCAGCCGCGTCAGGCCCCAGTTGATGCGGTTTTCACCACCACGGGCCGCCACCAGCCCCATGGCATCAGGTTCAAACTCACCCACTTCCGGGAACTCGGTGCCGACACCCTGCATGTAATAGGCATAGAAACCTGCCTCATTAGCCCGGCTTTGCTCCGGACCGGTGCCCCCACCCAGGCTGGCGTGATACAGCCGCGCCACGTTGCTGGTGGTCGGCGGGTGGTTCCGCTTGTCTGTGGGTTCGTGGTTATTGGTGCCGTCAAAACACAACGTGATATGCAACACGTCCATGCAGGGTGGGCCGGAATAGGGAACGTTCGCCGCCCTGCAAGCCGCTCTGGAAATGTTCGCGGCCTCGATCAGGGCTCGCTGCTGTTCAAGCTGATTGCGCGCCACGTCTTGGGGCGTTCGCGGCAACATGCCCTGATTCGTAAAGAACGGTGTGACGGCCAGGGCCTGCGGCCCGCTTCTCAGTGTACTGGGCATGGCGACGGCGCCTCCATCCTGCGGGGAAAATCGAAGGGATAGCCGGGCTTGCCTGGCAATATCGCCACCGCGGCCACGATCACTCGATCACAAGGCAGGAAGTGCACGTCAACCACACCGAGCCGCTCGTAGGGCACCACCTCAGCCCAGACGCTGTGTCGGCTGTAGCCGGCCCGATGTGCGTTCATCCGCGCCCGCCATTCATCGGTGTGCCGTCGCTCCGGCCAACGGCCATAAGCGTGGGGCGCCGGGTCCTTTTCCCACGCCACCAACACCTTCAGTCCCGGACGCCATTGGGCAGGCATCGCAACGCAGCAGTTCTGCTTGCCTCCACCGCTATAAGGCCCGATGTCCGGCCCACCGTTGCCGTTGACGCTGAAGTGATGGATAGCCGCCGAAGTGTGGTTATAGCCTTCGATGGGCGCACCGATCTGGCTGGTTTGCGCAGGCATGCAACCGCACAGAGCGGTGAAGACCGGCAGCCCCCATGTCCCCATGCGCATCACTGGCCAATACCTCGTTCACCCTTCGCTTGTGCGGCACACTTCACGAGCCATCCCTGAAGAAACTGCTCCCGCGCCATCCCCAATAGCTGCTGGTGGTCTGCATCGACATGAACGCGAAAGGCCTGGTAGATAAACGTCTCCAACGAATCGAAACCGTAGGTGCTCGGAAGGATTCCCTGCCGGACACACCATTGTTGCGCGTCGCCGAGGGCGCCCACTTCGGTGACCTGCTCATCGCTCAACCGCAACACCGGCGCGCCCCGCCCCACGTCCCTCTGCCGGACATCGAACCCCGCCATCTGGCAGACCTGTCCATCGCGGTCGATCCATTGCCAACTGATGACACCCTCATGGAGCATCTTGAGCTGGTCGGGATCGAGCAGTTCACACAAGAGCCTGAACAAGCGGGTGTCGTAGTAGCGCAGCACACCGCTTTTGTGGCCTTGGTCCCATTCGGCCTGGGTACACCGTCCCAGGCGCTCGCCAAGGGCATCGAACGACCAGCGGCTGAACAGCGCCAGGACCCGCGAATGGCGATAGCACACCTGGATAAAGTCCGTCAGCCAGGCCTTCTGCACGGTGTTGAAAAGCAGCACCCGCACCAGCACAGGTCCCTGGTCAGCGAAGGCCCGCTCGGGGGAGTCCTGGAGCAGAAGCCGGTAGCGCGGCGACGGTGCGAGCTCGTTCAACTGTCGCAGCAAGGGGTAATTGAACAGCGCGCAGTTGATCAGCAGATCCACATGAGTGAGGCCGCAGGCCTTGGCCTGAGCGTATAGATGTTGCAGCCATTGCAGGGCAGTCGAAGACATGATCATCCTTGAGAATTGATCCGCTCAGAGGCGGGTGGCCAAACCTCTGGCCTGAGCTTGGGCCTGTTGAAAGCAACGTCTGCACAACACGCCGGTTGACGAGGGCGAGTTACCTGGCGGCGGCCCGGTGGCGTCTTCGCTTATCGCGACGACGCCAGTCGATGTGCCTGCGCGTCCGGCCGCTGGCTCATCGGTTTCACCCGGCAGGCGAGCAGGTTTGTACCGCAGCGCTGCTCCGGGCCCCGGACCACCTCCCTGCTCGATGGGAGTGCTGCTGAAAATGCCGTCGGCCCCAATGCGCAGGAAATGCCCACCGCCCTCCAGGGTCAGTTGCGATCCGGACTTGACTGTCAGAGCACCCGCGCATTCGAGCTGCAGGACCTGTCCGGCGCGAATCACCAGAGTCTCGCCGGCCTGTGCATGGAGACTGCCGTTGATGTTGAGAAAGTCGTCGGCATGCAATTGCGTCACGCGATGCCCTGCAACGGTGTGATGCTCCTCGCCCCGTACTTCGCTGTAGCGCTGCCCGACCAGGGTAATGCGCTGGTCGCGGCCGATCTCCAACGTGTGGTCATTGCGCACTTTGGCGAACAGGTCGCGTTCGGCCCGCAGATAGATCCGTTCAGCCCCCTTGCGGTCTTCGATGTGCAATTCGTTGCTGCCGCCCCCTCCCGGCGAGCTCCGGCTCTTGAAGACACTGCGGGTGTCGTTGACGGGTAATCCATGGGGAACCGGGTTGGTCTTGTTCGGCACGCAGCCGGTGATCAGCGGTTGATCGGGATCGCCCGCCAGGAAGGTGACCACGACCTCCATGCCGACCCGAGGGATCAACTGGGTGCCGAAGCCATCCCCCGCCCACCCCGTGGCGACCCGCACCCAGCAACTGCTCCGTTCCGGGTTGCCTTCGGCGCGATCCCAATGGAATCGGACCTTCACCCGGCCATACTCGTCGCAATGAATCTCGCTGCCTTGCGGGCCGCTGACCATGGCCGTTTCACTGACCAGCAGCGGTCGCCGATGCCTCACGGAGGGGCGATAGAACACGTCCCACGGAATCGCCTTGAACCGGTTGCCATAGCCCTGCTCCGGCACCCCCTCCCTCACATTGCCAATGGCTTCTTCAAGGACCTGGGGTTGCGAGCCTTCATGCCTGAGCCAGGTGAGCAACCAGCGTTGGTTCCAGCAAGCCCGAACATGACTCTTCAACCTCATGAAGTGCCCGCTCACCAAGACTGGCTGGTTGCTGGTGCCTTCGGCAACGCAGGTGTCTCTTTGCCGACGCTGCAGGGCCCGCAGGGCCGTCTGTCGGCCCTGGGCCAATGTCAGGAAACGCCCTGATGCGTAGGCATAATCCTCGCGATCCAGCTGTGCCACCACTTCGCCAGACGGGTTATGTCGAGCGGCACCCTCCAGGGTCAGGCGAGGCTTTTCGAAATCATGGGCACGCCGGGTGACCCGGCTGGTGGCACCTCGTACCCGAACGGAAAAGGTCCTGATCGTGGGCTCCTCGGCGACCATCGCACCGTCAGGCACGAACGGTGTAGATGGCAGAGTCCTGAACCGGGACTGGTCATCACCCACCACCAGAACATGCTGCTGCGGCCCATGTTCGAAGTGGTAATGCCAACCCTCCTCTTCGCACAGGCGCTGGATAAAGGCCAGATCGCTTTCTTCGTACTGGGTGCAATAGTCCCTGGGCGGATACTCCGTGGGACCCAGTTGAAAACGAAAGGCATCTTCCAGCAGACCATGCAGCTTGAGCACCTCGGTGATGATCTGGCGAACGGTCTGCCGCTGGAAGATTCGCCGATTGAAAGCCAGGTCGAGACTGCTCAGGCGCGGTACCAGCGTCGCGTGATAATGGGTCAGCCGCTGCCCGGACTCACCCACGGCGAAATCCGCGATTTGTCCGTGGATGCCATTGCCCAGCGTATCGAAAGCCAGGAAGGCGGGACGATGCAGAAACCGTTCAAGCGCCAGGCCGGCATGCTCGCTGACGAGCCTGATCCTGAATTCGAAAGGCCGACTGATGGCCTCCGTGCCCTCGAAGGCGAGCACACCGAGCTCATCGGGCAGGCTGTCGATCATGAACCTGAACTGGGCTGTGGAGGGAGCGGGCATTGGCGGTCACCGGATGAACGAGAGAGCCCCCATGATCGAAAAATCGACGCGGGCCGTATGCCGCCTCGATCCGAACACCGCATAAGTAAATTCCGCGCTTACCCCCAGTTCGGTCTGTCAGAAGGTGGATTTGTAGGCTGATACCTACTCGCTCCCACAGGGTTTCAAGCTGCCGCAAAGCTTTACACGGCAGCTTTGCGGATCGTCGCCAGCAGACCCGCCGCGCCAATGAACAACCCGGCGAAGGTCCGGTTCATCCGCCGTTGCTGCTTGGGCGTGCGCAACAGGCGCAGGACTTTGGAGGCCAGCCCGGTGTAGCCGGCCATGACGATGAGGTCGACGCAAATCATGGTCACGCCCAGGATCAGGTATTGCTTGAGCAGAGGTGCATGGGGGTCGATGAACTGCGGCAGCACCGCCAGCATGAACACCAGTGCCTTGGGGTTGCTGATGTTCACCAGGAAGCCACGGAACATCAGCGCCAAGGGCTTGCCGATGGGCCGCGGGGTGGCGTCGTCACTGATCTCGCCGGGGATGGCTCGCCACTGCTTGATGCCCAGGAACACCAGGTAGGCGACCCCGAACCATTTGATCGCATAGAACGCCGTGGCTGAGGTGGAGAGGATCGCGCCGACGCCTGCGGCGACAATCACGATCTGCAATGCCAGGCCCAATTGCAGGCCCAGGGCATTCCAGTAGCCACGCCAGAAACCGTACTGCAGACCGCTGGACATCGATGCGATGGCACCGGCGCCCGGCGAAAGACTGATCACCCAACAAGCGGCGAAAAACGCCAGCCATGTTTCCAGCACCATTGCACACCTCGGCCGAGATTCATCTAGACGACTAAGCTAATGCGCCGCCGAGCAACTGACCATCGTTATTTTTCAAAGAACCATGGCGTACCGGGGGCTGGCTATTCGACGAAACCACCCACCGGAAAAGCCTCGCTGCCGCGCCAACGCCGGACCGAACGCTGGAAGAACAGGCTGTTGGGCACTTGCACCATGGAACTGCCGGTGCCGAGTTCCTCGGGCTCGATCAAGGTGGTGTAAAGCAGGTTGATCGCGACCACGCGCCCCTTGATGCCGGGCTTGTCGGTCGCCTCTACCAGCTCGACCACATCGCCCAGGCGGAATGGCCCGACGGTGTAGATCAGGACGGCGCACAGCAGGTTCGACAACACGCTCCAGATGGCGAAAAAGGCCACGGCCGCCACCGCGACAAAGCCTGAAATCGCAGTCCACAATACCGTGGCCGACACCCCCAGGCGCTCGAGCACCACCAGCACCGCGCTGCCCATGATCAGCCAGCGCAGCACGCCCCGCAGGACAATCAGCAGGTGGGGCGGAAACGGGTAGCGCTCGCCGAGTCCTGTGAGCGCACGCGCCACGACACGCTGCATCACATAACCGACCAGCAGGATCAGCAGGACTTGCACACCGAGCCAGAGCGGCTCGATCCACATGACCGGGATGGGCAAGGTCAACGCTTCCATCAGGACAGCGCCTCCAGCTCCGCTTGCAGGGTTTCCAGCAACTCCAGGGCCTGCATCCACGCCTCCTCAAGCTCCGCTTCTCGAACCTTCAACCGGGCCTGTTCGGCCAACAGATCGCGCAGTTCATCCTTGCGCGCTGCCTCGTAGAGACCACTGTCCCCGAGGCTGGTTTCGATTTCATGCAGTTTTTCATGCAGCTTGCCCAACTCGGATTCGAGCTTGTCGGCCTCACGCTTGTGCGGCGCCAGCTGCTGACGCAGGGCCGCGGCGGCTTGACGCTGGGCTTTCTTGTCGGTCTTGTCCGGGTTCACTGATGCAGTACTGACCGGCGCATTGCGCTGGCGGTACTCCACCAGCCAACGGGCATAGTCTTCGAGGTCGCCGTCGAACTCCTCGACCTTGCCGTCGGCCACCAGGAAGAAATTGTCCGTGGTGCTCTTGAGCAGATGCCGATCGTGAGACACCACCAGCACCGCACCACTGAACTCCTGCAAGGCCATGGTCAGGGCCAGACGCATCTCCAGGTCCAGGTGGTTGGTCGGTTCGTCGAGCAAGAGCAGGTTCGGCCTTTCCCACGCGATCAAGGCCAGCGCCAGGCGCGCCTTCTCGCCGCCGGAGAAATTCAGCACCGGCTCGTCGATGCGCGCGCCACGGAAGTCGAAACCGCCGAGGAAGTCACGCAAGGTCTGTTCGCGTTCGGTCGGCGCCAGGCGCTGCAAGTGCAACAACGGGCTGGCCTTGGCATCGAGGGAGTCCAGCTGGTGCTGGGCGAAGTAGCCGACCACAGTGTTCTCGCCGCGGGTCAGGCGCCCGGCCAGGGGCTGGAGTTCACCGGAGAGGTTCTTGATGAGGGTCGATTTACCGGCACCGTTGGGTCCCAGCAGACCGATCCGCGCACCGGGCGTCAGCTGCAGCTTGACCTTCTCCAGTACGGTCTTGTCGCCATAACCCAGTCGCGCGTCGGACAGGTCGATCAACGGGCTGGAGATCTTGGTCGACTCGCGGAAGACGAAATCGAACGGCGAATCGACGTGGGCCGCGGACAACTCCTCCATCCGCTCCAGCGCCTTGATCCGGCTCTGGGCCTGACGGGCCTTGGTGGCCTGGGCCTTGAAGCGGGCGATGTAGCTTTCCATGTGCGCACGTTGCGCCTGCTGCTTCTCGTAGGCCTGCTGTTGCTGGGCCAGGCGCTCGGCACGGGCGCGTTCGAAAGCCGTGTAGCCGCCGCGATACAGGACGAGCTTGCGCTGATCGACGTGGGCCACATGGTCCACCACCGCGTCGAGAAAATCACGGTCGTGGGAAATCAGCAGCAGCGTACCCGGGTAGCTCTTGAGCCAGTCCTCGAGCCAGATGATGGCGTCGAGGTCCAAGTGGTTGGTCGGCTCGTCGAGCAACAGCAGGTCCGAGGGACACATCAAGGCCTGGGCCAGGTTCAGCCGCATCCGCCAGCCGCCGGAGAAATCCCCGACCTGGCGGTCCATCTGTTCATTGGTAAACCCCAGCCCGGCGAGCAATTTGCGAGCGCGGGCATCGGCGGTATAGCCGTCGGCGCTGTCGAGCTCCGAATGCAACCGGGCCAGGGCGGCGCCGTCATGAGCCGCTTCGGCGACAGCCAGATCGCGCTGAACCTGACGCAGGCGTATATCGCCGTCGAGCACGTAGTCCACAGCCAGGCGTTCGAGGGTATCGACCTCCTGGCGCATGTGGGCGATACGCCAGTCAGCGGGCAGCGAGCAATCACCGGAGTCCGGATGAAGCTCGCCGCGCAACAAGGCGAACAGGCTCGATTTGCCAGCGCCGTTGGCACCGATGAGGCCAGCTTTGTGACCGGCGTGCAGGGTCAGCTCGGCGTCTTCTAGCAGACGTTGCGGGCCACGTTGTAAAGTCAGGTTCTGAAGTCGGATCATAATGGCGGCGGAGTCTACCAGCTTCGCTCGCAACTGGCGCGAGTAGCACGATGTCCTCTGACCTGTGGAATTTCTCCCTCGACCTCTATGCCCGGCCCGGCGTGGAGCAGAGCTGCCTGGCATTGCAGGAGGCCGGCGCAAGCGTCTGCCTGCTGCTTTGCGGCCTGTGGCTGGAACAGCGCGGTGTGGCGTGCGATGAACAAAGGCTGCAACAACTTCAGCGGCTGGCGGAGCCTTGGGATAAACAGGTGGTCCAGCCACTGCGGACGCTTCGCACCCAATGGAAAGCGGATGCCGTTCAAGACCCGGACCTCACGCACTTGCGCGAGCAGGTCAAGAAACTGGAGCTGGAAGCCGAACGGTGTTTGTTGGAGCGACTGGAGGCCGTGGCTGCAGATTGGCCCGAGGGCCAACAGAACGATTCAGCGCGATGGCTGCAAGGGCTGGCGGCGAGTGCCGAACCAGCGAACCACGACGCGCTGCATCAGCTGCGCGTCGCGGTCTCCAGCACTTAGGAAGCGCTGGTTGGGGTGCTGGTGCTCGGCGCAACGGAAGCGGATGGGCTGACCGTCGAAGCCGGAGTGCTGGCGGCTGGCGCAGGGGTCGCTGTCGAGGCCGACGATGCAGGCTTGGCGGCTGGCGCAGTCGCGGGTTTTGCAGCGGCTGGCTTTTTCACAGCGGGTTTGGCGGCTGGCTTGGCAGCGGGTTTGGCTGCAGCAGGTTTCGCTGCCGGTTTTGCAGCAGCAGGTTTTGCAGCGGCTGGCTTGGCGGCAGCTGGCTTGGCGGCGGATTTGGCCGCAGCCGGTTTGGCAGCCGGTTTAGCTGCAGCCTTGGCAGGCGCTTTGGCAGCGGCTGGCTTGGCAGCTACAGCAGGTTTGGCGGCAGCGGTTTTCGCCGCTGCAGGCTTGGCAGCAGCCGTTTTTGTCGCCGCTGGTTTGGCAGCTGGCTTCGCCGCGACAGCTTTTGCAGGGGCTTTGGCAGCGGGCTTAGCAGCCGCTGTTTTCGCCGCGGCGGGTTTGGCGGCGGCTTTTTTGGCGGCCGGTTTCACAGCAGCTTTCGCAGCAGGCTTGGCGGCCGCTGTTTTTGCAACTGGCTTGGCGGCAGCTTTGACAGCCGGTTTTTTAGCCGCTGGTTTAGCAGCGCTGGCAGCGACCGATTTAGCCGCAGGCTTGCTCGCCGCTTTGGCCGGTGCTTTCGCGGCAGGCTTGGCAGTTGCCTTGGCCGGTGCTTTTGCCACAACGGGTTTAGCTACCGGTTTCTTGGCCGATACAGCGGCAGGCTTGGCAGCACGAAGCGTCAGCGCCTTGCCGGCCGCCTCTTGCACGCGACCCACACCCTGGGCCAGCTTCAGGCTCTCCTGGGCATCACGCTTGAGTTGCAGAATGTAGGCGCGGGTTTCGGACTGACGATCCTTCAACGCATCGAGCAGGTCTTCGAGTTCTTTCACGACGTCCTTGGCCTTGGCTTGTGCCTTGGCCTTGCCGGCGGTGGCTGCGTCTTGCAGTTTGGTGCGCGACTTGTGCAGTTTTTCCTGCGCCTTGCCGCGTTGTTTTTCCAGTTTGGCGAGCAGTTTTTCAGCATCAGCCAGGGCTTGGGAGCAGGCGTTTTCCAAATGCTCGAGCAAGGCGCCCGAGAGTTGTTGGAGCAAGTGCAACGGAGTGTTTACAGGCTTCTTGGGGGCCGACATGGTTTACCTCCTGACTGACGTGAGTGCGGCTCATACTAGACCTCTGCTGCAACCGCCGCTAGGGCATGTTGACAGTACACAAGACGTTGCGTTGCAAGAGACAAAAAATCTTCTGCGCCATTGCCGGAGCAATCTCACTTCACAGCAATCGGCGCTGGCATAATTCCTCCATTCGAGCCCGGAGAGCACACATGTCGCGTCACCTGTTTTTCCTCCTGTGCGTGGTTTGCTCCATGGTCCAGGCCGTTGAAAAAACCAGCGCAAACGATGCCCACGACCTGGCCTACAGCCTGGGCGCGAGCCTGGGTGAACGCCTGCGCCAGGACGTGCCCGACCTGCAGATCCAGGCGTTGGTGGAAGGTCTGCAACAGGCCTACCTGGGCAAGCCACTGGCGCTCAAGGATGAACGCATCGAGCAGATCCTGGCCAAGCATCAGGCACAACTGACTGCGCAATCGACGCCCCCACAGATTGAAGTGGCACTGAAGACGGAGCAGAAATTTCTCAACGAGGAAAGAAACCGGCCAGGTGTAAAACAGTTGGAAGACGGCATCCTGCTGACTGAACTCAAACCAGGCCATGGCACGAAAGCCGGTCCCCACGGCAAGGTCCAGGTGCTGTATACCGGTCGACTGCCCGATGGCACCGTGTTCGACTCCAACCACCAGGCGCAGTGGTTCAGTCTCGACAGCGTGATTGATGGCTGGCGCAGCGCGTTACCGCAGATGCCCGTAGGCGCGAAATGGCGACTGGTGATTCCTTCGACCCAGGCCTACGGTGCCGAAGGTGCCGGGGATGTGATTCCACCCTTCACCCCGCTGGTGTTCGAGATCGAGTTGCTGGGTGCGACGAGCTGATATTGCCCCAACGAAAAACGGTGCGCAGTGCGCACCGTTTTTTTTTGCAGCAGAACCGTCAGGCCTGGACCGCAGCCTCTTCCTTATGGGCGTTGTGCAGCACTTCGATCAGACAGTCCTCCAGCTCGAACCGCTCGTGCAGCAGGCCACCCAGTTCCTTGAATTTTTCCGCTACGCATTTGCCTTCATCACACAGGTCATTGAACGCCAGCAGTTTTTCGGTGATGACGTCGATGCGCGGGTAGATCTGTTCGGCGAGCTCCAGGCCACGCTTGTCGTTGAAGGCCTTGGCCTCGCCGGTGAGCTGCTCGTAGATCTCGAAATGCCCGGCAGAGACGTAGTCCACCAGCACACCGCAGAATTCCTGCAACGGCTTACGGCTTTCACCCAACGCTTCAGGTTTATCACCGAGAGCATCATAGGCCCGAACCAGTTCGTGACGCTCCTGCAACCAGCGGTCGATCAGCAGATGCACCCCACCCCAACGTTCCTGAGCATTCTGACAACTTTCGAGCATGGCGATTTCTTCCCTTGTGAGTCATGCCCCTCGCAGCCTGCATACACCTTGATGATTCATGGCAAGCCGGACACAACATGATCGAGCGGCATAATTCCAATGATACGTGCGGGCCAGATTATGCCCGCACGACAGCCGCTTCAAGGTACGCAGGCGACAAAGTTCATACAAGTGTTTAATCCGCTACCCGGACGAATTGCGACGTCTTGTCGCCCAGCGGTCGGATCAGAGCGTTCCAGACAAGGCGAAGCAGCAGGTAGGTCATCGCAATGGATACGGCGAGAAAAAACAGCAGGCTCCATTCGGGGATGCTCAGGTCGAACAATGTCCAGGTGACGCCAGCACAATCGACCACGCCGTCGAGGACACGCTGCATGGCGCTCCACCATGAGCCCACGCCCTTCATTTGAGCCAGGCAATCGGGCGAATGGCTTTGCAATAGAACCTGACGCCATGCCAGCGCCAGTCCTCCCGATACGAAAACCAGTCCCGCCATCCCGTAGAGGATGCTGCCCTTTCGCCCTGGGCCATGCATGCAGGCCGCGAGACCGTTCACCAGGAACAGCACCAGACACAAACGCTGCAAGACACACAGGCTGCAAGGCGTCAGACCGACTGCGTACTCCAGATAACTGGCGATGCCCAAAGCCAGGGCCGCGGCGGCGGAAGCCATGAAAAACAAGAAGCGAGAGCAAGCCAAAGACATGGCGGTTCCGTAACAGAAGAGACAAGCAGGTACGGTAGAGGAAAGCCCTCGGGCCTTTCAAGGCAGGCCCGCGCAGACACTTCACCAAGGGTGTAGGGAATTCCCGACAGAGACGAGGGGATTCAGCGCAATCCCCTGTAGGACTTTCCCGAATACGTCATTTGGACCTTGAATCGGGCAGCGATCGGCGACCGTCCTCTTGGCAAAACCCACTCGAACCACAGGGTTTCATCAGTATTCCTTAACTGGACAGTGCCTGGGCCGGAACCGGCAACGGCGCAGCGAGCAGGCGCTCATCCAACAGCCCCAAGCCTTCCTGGAACAGCTGGTTGCTGCGCTCGGCATCGCCCAGTTGTGCCAGTAATCTCGCCAGTTCGGCACAGGCTTCGGGATTGCGCTGGATCCGCAGGCTGCCTTCCAGATAATCCCGCGCCTTGCCCCATAGGCTGTTCTGCAGACACAGACGACCCAACGTCAACAGCAGGCTGGAATCGGCCGGATGATCCTTGAGCCAGCCTTCGGCTGCTTGCAGCTGTCGAGCCGGATCATTGCCGCGAACCAACCCGTACAGCCGTGCCAAGTGGCTGTCATAGTGACGCTTGAGCGCGGCCCGCAATACCTCCTCGGCCTCGCCCTGTGCGCCCAGCTGTCGCAGTTGCTCGGCATAGGCCAACACCAGCGCCGGTTCCTGGCGCTGCGCGGAAGTCAGCTGTTGCCAGGCGCGGTTGAGCGACTGCAAACCGACGCTGCCGTCTTCTTCGCGATGGGCCGCCAGGGAGAGATTTTCCCCCCAGGCCCGACGCTCCAGTTCAGCCAGCTCCGCCGCCGGCAAGACCTTGTCCTTGCGCAGTTCCGGCAACAGGCGAATCACCGCCGACCAATCACCGCGCTGCTGATGCAGCCGTTGCATCTGGCGCAGGACCTGGACGTTATGGGGATGACGATCATGCATGGCTTGCAGCGTGACCAGGGCGCCATCGGTGTCGCCCCGGTCCATCTGCAACTGCGCGTGGCTCAGCGCAATGGCCAGCTCCGCCTGGGGCTGGCGTTCCAGGGCACGCTCCAGCAGGTTGTCGCTCTGTTCGTAAAGTCCTTGTTCATTGGCCGCACGGGCTGCGCCGAGGTAATACAGCAACGGCTGGCGCTCGGCTTCCGCGGCGCGATGCAAATGCCGCTGGGCACTGGCCCAGCGACCTTCGGCAAGGTCCAGTTGACCGTGTTCGATCGCCACTTGCACGCGTCGGCTGCGATTGCGCCGCGACCACGGGTTGACCACGCCGCCGGAGGTGGTCACCAGGCCGATCAAGGCACGCACTCCCCGCCACAATAGCCAGAGTACCGCCACCAACGCCAGGGTGACCCACAGACCGGCTTCGTAGCGGAAGTTCTTGTACGCCACCAGCACGTAACCCGAATGCTCGGAAATCGCCACGCCCAACAGGGCGGCGGCAGCGATGACCACGAACAGAATCACGTAGAGACGCTTCATGGCGTAGCCTCCTGCCCAGCAGGCTTGGCCAGCGGCTTGACCGATTCCTCGGCATTCAGGTTGCGGCGTTCTAGGTAAGCCTGGACGCTGCTCAGGGTGGCGGTCAGGTCCGGCGTGACCACCGTCACCGGCTGCCTGGCCAGTTCAGCCACTCGCTCGAGCATGACTTTGCTCTGTGGGTTGTCCTGGTTGAAGTTGTTCTTCAGTACATCGCGGGCCTCGACCAACGCCTGGGTATACACCGGTGCCTGCCCGTTGAGGGCCGCCCACTGCGCCTGCTCCAGCGCCAGGCTCAAGGCCAGGCGCACCTGCATCAGACTCTGCCCGGCCAGCAGCGGACGGACATTCTCGTCGGCATTGAAGTCGATGCGGATATAGCGCGAGATCTGATCCCACCACTGGGCCCAGCGGCTGGCACCATCGCCATCGGCCGTCAGGCCGAGCAGGGATTCACCACGATCCTTGTACTCGGGCGCCAGCTCCGTGAGTTGCAGCACTTGCTCACGCAGGGCTCCCAGCTGCAGGAACAGGCCGGTGCGATCCGGCTGCTCGGTGCTGCGCAACGCCGCGAGAGTCTTGGCCAGTTGCTCGCGGGCCGCGAACGAGCCCGGATCGTTCTGTTCCCGCAGGATTTCGTCGGCGCCCTGGACCAGGGCCTGAGCACTGCTGATGTCTTGCAGGGCGGAAAGACGCAGGCTGGCAAGGCGCAACAGATGCTCGGCCTCGGCCAATCGCCAATCCTTGCGGCTGGCACCGAGTACGGTTTCCAGACGCTGGCTCAGGTGTTGCTGGTCGCCTTGCAACTGGGCGACCTGACGCCGTCGCTCCTCCAGCTCTTCGGCCGCCGGCATCTGCGCGAGGCGCTCGCTGAGGCGTTGCTCATTGAGCTTGAGGTCCTGGGCCTGATCATTCAGTGCCTGGACCTGGGCGGATTGTTGCTGGTTGTTGGCCTGCAGGTGACGCACCTGCCAGACACCCCAGCCGCCAACGGCCACGCCAGCGGCCCCCAGCAGCAATGCGACAATGGCCAACCCGTTACCGCGACGCGGCGCCACCGGAGCCGGCGTTTCCACCGGTGCATCGATCACGGGTTGGTCTTGATCTTTTGGCAAGGCTGTTTCGCTCACGTATCCATCCTTTGCATTAGAAAACGGCACGGATTGTTCCCGTAACGCCGCCAGCAAAGCCGCGGCACTGGCGCCACGACAATCCACAACTGATCGGGCCCCGGCGGCCCGCGCCATCTCGGCAACCCTGGGGCTTGGAACAAACAACGGCAACCGCGCCAGATCGGGCCACGCGGCGCCGGCCAGGCGGTGAAGCTGCTCGAAGCTCTGCCCACTGCTGACCATCAGTGCGTTCAAGCGTTCCGCTTCGACCTTCGCCGGCAATTCGCCTTCGCGATACTCCGGCAGGCCGCGCCGGTACAATTCCAGATAGTCGACCCTAGCACCTTGCTCGCGCAAGCGCTCTGCCAACAGGCCACGGCCACCCTCGCCACGCACGATCAGAACCTGGGGATTGGTCCGGGTCAGAGCCTGACGCAACGCCGGGTGCTCCAGCAAGGCTTCACTGTCGTCGCCATCGTCCGGATAAAACACCGTGAGGCCCGCATCGGCCAGGATCTGCCCGGTGGCCGCCCCCACGCTGAACCAGGGTTGCTCCGGGGGCTCGGGCCAATGTTCGCGCAGTTGTTCCAGGCACAGCCGGGCGGCCGGCTTGCTGACGACGATCACGGCGCAGTACTGGTCGAGCCGCTGGAGCATCGCCCGGCCGGAATCGGACACGGGGATCGGTTGGATATCCAGCAACGGCAGGCTGCTGCTGAATACGCCGGCCTCGGCCAGGACAGCCGCCAGGGCCGACGCCTCGTCCTGCGGTCGGGTCAGCAGCAACCGCCAGCCCATCACGCGTGGCCAGCCTCGCCGTAGACCTTCTTGAGGATGTCGCCAGCGCCCTGGCTCAGCAGGTCTTCAGCGACCCGCACCCCCAGCGCTTCGGCATCGCCCCGGGGCGCCCGGGCTTCGGAGCTGAGCAGCGTGCCGCCGTCCGGATCACCCACCAGGCCACGCAACCAGACCTGTTCGCCTTCCAGCACGGCGTAGCAGGCAATCGGTACCTGACAGCCGCCGTTGAGGTGTTTGTTGAGGGCGCGCTCGGCGAAAACCCGGGTCGCGGTGTCTTCGTGATGCAGAGGAGCCAGCAGCGCGTGAATTTCACTGTCGGCGCTGCGGCATTCGATGCCTACCGCGCCTTGCCCACCGGCCGGCAGGCTGTCGTCGACGCTGATGGCCGAGGTGATGCGATCCTCGAAGCCCAGGCGGATCAGGCCGGCGGCGGCAAGGATGATGGCGTCGTACTCGCCAGCGTCGAGCTTGGCCAGGCGAGTGTTGACGTTGCCGCGCAGAAAGCGGATTTGCAGGTCAGGACGCCGGGCCAGCAGTTGCGCCTGGCGACGCAGGCTGGACGTGCCGACCACGCTCCCGGCAGGCAACGCCTCAAGGCTGGCAAAAGCGTTGGAAACGAACGCATCGCGCGGGTCTTCCCGCTCGCAGATGCAAAACAGGCCCAGGCCTTCGGGGAAGTCCATGGGCACGTCTTTCATCGAATGCACGGCGATGTCGGCTTCGTTGTCCAGCAGCGCGGTTTCCAGCTCCTTGACGAACAGACCCTTGCCACCGATTTTCGACAGCGGCGAATCCAGCAGCTTGTCACCGCGACTGACCATGGGCACCAGCGTCACGATCAGGCCGGGATGGGCGGCTTCCAGACGGGCTTTGACGTATTCGGCCTGCCAGAGGGCCAGGGCACTTTTGCGGGTGGCGATGCGGATCTCGCGAGGGGACATGGATCAATCCGTACTTAAAAGATACGGCGGATAATAACAGCTCAGCCAAATCCGCTTTGACTTGAATCACGACCCCAAGGCCTCCCTGGCCGTCAATGTCCTGGAAAATAAAAGTGCAATACCGTTGGGCATTGCGCTTGCGGCCTGCACGAATTAGCCACACAGGCCACTAAAGCTGCTGCATCATCTTGCGCACGCCCGCCACATGTCGCCGACTGACAATCAGCGCGTCGCCATTGAGGCCTTTGAGAAACAGCTGGAAATGCCCAAGGGGCGTGCGCTGCAGACGCTCGATGCGCTCGCGGGCCACCAGGGCATTGCGGTGGATACGCACGAACCGCTCGCCGAACTCATCTTCAAGGGCCTTGAGGGGCTCGTCCAGCAGCACCTCGCCACTCTCATGGCGCAAGGTCACGTATTTATGGTCGGCAATGAAGTAGACCACCTGGTTCAACGGGATCAGTTCGATGCCCTTGCGGGTTCGCGCACTGATGTGGCTGCGCGGGCCGCTGCCACTTTCCGCTGCCGGACGGGTCAGCGCCGCCAGTTGCACACGGTTGGGTCGCTCGGCCTTGCGCAAGGCGTCGACCAACGCCTCGGATGCCACCGGTTTGACCAGATAGCCCACGGCACCGGCCTGCAATACCTCGGGCGGGAAGTCGTCCCGGGTGGTGCAGAACACCACGGCGGGGGGCGACTCGCGCTCGCACAACTTCGCCGCGACCTGCAGACCATCCAGGCCAGGCATGCGAATGTCGAGCAGCACAATGTCCGGCTTGTGGCTGTCGATAAGGGCCAATGCCTCTTCGCCATTGGTGGCGCTCGGCTCCAGGACACTGTAACCCTCGAGTTCGCCAACCATTCGGCTCAGGCGCTCGCGGGCCAGTGGTTCGTCATCAACGATCAGGACATTCATATTGCGCTGGATTCCTGCGTGAGTCTCGCACAAGGATAGCGTAGACAGGGGAAGTGACATCCGTCACCGCGATCCACGCTAAGACTCGCTCGAGGGCCAAAAAGTGCCGCGAGGCGGTTGCCTATCTTTACCAGCGCTTGCCGACCGATGCTCGAGGCCCGTTGTCGCACGGCGTTGCCGTAGGGATTGTTCATTTTCGATCTGATCAATATTGAGCACCCCCTGGTTGATTCGACCCATGCGCCATGATGGAAAAGCAAAACTCCTATCGTCCACTGTAGACGGTTGCCGAGACGATATTGCTCAATCGGAAAATATCGTTGTGCGCAAAACCTGCCTGAACGCCCGGCTCGTGCGCAAAAAACCTGCCGACCAGTGCCAGCGCCAGCCCCGGCAACCCTGCTATCATCCGCCGCAGCCTTTAACCGCTACTTTTTCCACAGCCGATCACGAGCGAATTCATGAGCACTGACAAGACCAATCAGTCCTGGGGCGGCCGCTTCAGTGAACCCGTCGACGCCTTCGTCGCCCGCTTCACCGCCTCCGTCAATTTTGACCAGCGCCTGTATCGCCACGACATCATGGGCTCGATCGCCCACGCCACCATGCTGGCCAAGGTCGGCGTGCTGACCGATGCCGAGCGCGACAGCATCATTGATGGCCTGAAGACCATCCAGGGTGAAATCGAAGCCGGCCAGTTCGACTGGCGTGTCGATCTGGAAGACGTGCACATGAACATCGAAGCTCGCCTGACCGATCGCATCGGCGTGACCGGCAAGAAACTGCACACCGGCCGCAGTCGCAACGACCAGGTCGCCACCGACATCCGCCTGTGGCTGCGTGATGAAATCGACCTGATCCTGGCCGAGATCACCCGTTTGCAGAAAGGCCTGCTGGAACAGGCCGAGCGTGAGGCCGAAAGCATCATGCCCGGCTTTACGCACTTGCAGACCGCCCAACCTGTAACGTTTGGGCATCACATGCTGGCCTGGTTCGAAATGCTCAGCCGCGACTATGAGCGCCTGGTTGACTGTCGCAAGCGCACCAACCGCATGCCCCTGGGCAGCGCCGCGCTGGCCGGCACCACCTACCCGATCGATCGCGAATACACCGCCCAACTGCTGGGCTTCGACGCCGTGGGCGGCAACTCGCTGGATAACGTCTCGGACCGCGATTTCGCCATCGAATTCTGCGCCGCCGCGAGCATCGCGATGATGCACCTGTCGCGCTTCTCCGAAGAGCTGGTGCTGTGGACCAGCGCGCAATTCCAGTTCATTGATCTGCCGGATCGCTTCTGCACCGGCAGCTCGATCATGCCGCAAAAGAAAAACCCCGACGTGCCGGAGCTGGTACGGGGCAAGAGCGGCCGGGTGTTCGGCGCGCTGATGGGCCTGCTGACCCTGATGAAAGGCCAACCGCTGGCCTACAACAAGGACAACCAGGAAGACAAGGAGCCGCTGTTCGACGCTGCGGACACCCTGCGCGACTCACTGCGCGCCTTTGCCGACATGATCCCGGCCATCAAGCCCAAGCACGCGGTGATGCGTGAAGCGGCCCTGCGCGGCTTCTCCACGGCGACAGACCTGGCCGACTACCTGGTGCGCCGTGGCCTGCCATTCCGCGACTGCCATGAAATCGTAGGTCATGCCGTGAAATATGGCGTGGACAACGGCAAGGATCTGGCGGAGATGAGCCTGGACGAACTGCGTCAGTTCAGCGACCAGATCGAGCAGGACGTGTTTGCGGTACTGACCCTGGAAGGCTCGGTCAACGCCCGTGACCACATAGGCGGCACAGCGCCGGCGCAGGTCAAGGCTGCCGTGGTACGTGGCCAGGCGCTCCTGGCCAGTCGCTAAGAGCTAAAAGCATCGCGAGCAGGCTCGCTCCCACAGGGGATCTCCACATGTTCACAAGTTTGTGTTCACTGAAGATCCATTGTGGTAGCGAGCCTGCTCGCGAAAGCAATCGCTAGAACAGTATAAAATTCACTTCTTGGCAGCGATCATCGCCAAAAACTCTGGCATCCCCGCTTCCCTGTCCGCCGCGATCCGCTGCACATTCGGATTCGCCCCCAACTGTTCCATCAGCGCTTTGGCTGCCGGCATGTCTGCGAACAGGTCGATATCGAACAACTTCTTGCCTACCTGTAAGGCTGGCGAAACACCGTAGAGAAAGTACAAGTCGGCAATGCTCAAGCTGTCGCCCGCGACATAAGGTGAGAACTTTCCGTGCCGACCCAGCGAGGCGAACCCCAGCAGCAGTTCAGCCCTGCTCTTTTCCTTGATGGCGTCCGGTACCGTCATGCCGAAGAATGTCTCGGCATAGCAAGCGCGCCCAGGCAGCTCGATGTACAGCTCGATCTCCCGGCACAGGGCCAGGACCTGGGCACGTTCGAACGGATCGGCGGGCAGCAGGGCCTTGCCGGGTTGGGTTTGCTCAATGTACTCGAGGATCACGCTGGTTTCGCTGATGAAGCCCTGGTCGGTTTTCAGCACCGGCACTTTGCCCCGTGGGCTGATGGCGAGTATTTCCGGGGTCTGCTTGCCATAGAACGGCACTTCTTCGAAGGGCACGCCCTTCTCCAGCAATGCCAGCTTGACCATGTTGTAGTAGTTACTGGCGCAGAAACCATAAAGCTTGAGCATTGCAAATACCTCCAGTCCGTGTGGGGTGGGCAGCCTTGCGTTATAGACTGTCGGGAGGTTTCGCGCCAGGCGCATCACGCCGCTGAATGCAGGTAAACTGGCGTCTTTCCCACAGGAGCCTGCCATGAGCGAGCCAACCGACATCGACAATGACGAAGAAGAATTCGTCGAGTCGACGCTGATCGAAGCCATTGAAAACCAGATCGAAAGCGGTAACCCGCCAGCAGCCAAGGCCACCTTCAACAAACTGACCCTGGTCAATTACGAGCGCGAAGACATCTTGAACCTCATGGCCCATGTGCTGGCCTTCGAGATCGACGCCATGCTCGATGAAGACCGCCCGTTCAATACCCAATGGTATGAAGAGGCGTTGCGCAAGCTACCTGAGCTGCCACCGGAAAAGAACTGAACCCGCTGCGCCGGGAGGGCCTGCCTCAAACACTGTGGGAGCAAGGATTGACCGCGATGAAAGCGATGCGATCGCCCACGAATCGAGGCGCCTGCATCGCGAGCAAGCTTTGCTCCCACAAACGCTCCATCGCACAAAAACAAAAAAGCCTGCCTCTGACACTGGACAGCTCGACCGAGTGCGCTCACCTTAGTGACGCTATCGACCATATTCCTAGAAAGTCTGGAGTCCTTATGTCGCTTACCCCTGAGCTGGTTGCCGAACTGGAAATCCTTGCACTCTTCAACCTGGACAGTTCCCAGGAAGGCCTGAAAATCCATCAGACCGCTGCCCCTAAAGCCATTGCCGCTGCCCAACGCCTGTACGAGAAAGAACTGATCACCCAACCCGACGGCGGTTACCTGACCAGCCTGGGTCGTGACGCCGCGCAAAATGTACAAACCGTTCTGACGATACTCAGCGTCCAAGAAGCCGCCTGACTCCCCCTGTCGCCCACGGAAATCTGCTTCGCCGGATTTCCGCAGGCGCAGGCGCCTTGCGTGAAAAATCTGACGTCCACACCCTACTTTCAGCTTAAGAATTCACCAACCCGGACGCTAAACTGCCATCACCTCTGATTTCCACGTTCGACGCCGCGAGCCGGTTTGAGCCGACATGACCCGCAATCACGAAATACGCCCCGATCTGGACGAGGGAATTGACCGTAAGGTCCTCAGCCAGCTGCGCGCACGTTTTCTCAAGCTCAACACCGTCCGGATGAATCGCGCCCTGGAGGGCCTGTCGCCTCGCCAGCAAGGCGTGCTGACGCTGCTTCCGCTGTTTTTCCACGTCAACCATCCGCTGCTGCCAGGCTACGTCTCCGGCAGTACACCGGCCGGGCTGTCAAACTACGAGCCCGACGCCAGCGTCCTCGCCGACGCCCAGCGACTGACCCGCTCGTTTTCCTACAAGCCACGCCATGGCAGCAACCCGCCGCGTCCCATCCAGGGGTTGTATCTGATGGGCAGCCTGGGCACGCTCGCCCAGGCGGACCAGAGCGACATGGATGTGTGGGTCTGCCATGGGCCGGATCTGAGCGACGACGAACTGGCCGAGCTGCGCAAAAAATGCCAATTGCTCGAAGCCTGGGCCGCGACCCAGGGCGCCGAAGCCCATTTCTTCCTGATCGATCCGGCCCGGTTCGTACTGGGTGAACGGGACAATCAACTCAGTTCCGACGATTGCGGCACGACTCAGCACTACCTGCTGCTGGACGAGTTCTATCGCACTGCGATCTGGTTGGCCGGGCGTACACCGATCTGGTGGCTGGTGCCGGTCTATGAGGAAGACAACTATGAGGCGTACACCCATACGTTGCTTTCCAAGCGCTTCATCCGCGCCGATGAAACCCTGGACCTCGGGCACCTGGCCTACATCCCGCCGGGGGAGTTCATTGGCGCCGGGCTCTGGCAATTGTTCAAAGGCATCGAGTCGCCCTACAAGTCCGTGCTCAAACTCCTGCTGACCGAGGTCTACGCCAGCGAACACCCCAATGTCCGGTGCCTGAGCTTGCGCTTCAAGCAAGCCGTGTTCGCCAATCGCCTGGATCTGGAGGAGCTGGACCCGTACATGCTGGTCTATCGCCGCATCGAGGAGTACCTCAACGCTCGCGGCGAACCCGAGCGCCTGGAGCTGATCCGACGCGCGCTGTACCTGAAGGTCAATCGCAAGCTCACCGGCCAAGGCCGCAGCAGCGGCTGGCAGCGCAGGCTGCTCGAACGCCTGGCCGGGGAATGGGGCTGGGACCCGCGCCAACTGGCGCTGCTGGACAGCCGCAGCCAGTGGAAAGTGCGCCAGGTCAGCAACGAACGTCGCGCGCTGGTCAACGAACTGACCTACAGCTACCGCTTCCTGACCCAGTTCGCCCGTACCGAAAAAACCGTCAGCCTGATCAACAAGCGCGACCTCAACGTCCTTGGCCGACGCCTGTATGCAGCCTTCGAACGCAAAGCCGACAAGGTCGAGTTCATCAATCCCGGCATCGCCCCGGACCTGGCCGAGGACACCCTGACGCTGGTCCAGTCACCCAACAAAAAAGAGCCTGGGCAGAATCAGTGGGGGCTCTACAACGGCAGCCTCAACGCCCTGGAGTGGGAGAACTTCGCACCGATCAAGCGCAGCCGCGAACTGCTGGAGCTGCTGACCTGGTGCCATCGCAACGGCGTGATCGACAGCAGCACGCACTTGGCGCTGCACCCAGGCGACAGCGACTTGAGTGAGTTCGAGCTATTCAACCTGCTGGGCAGCCTGCAACAAGCCATCGCCCTGCCCCTGGTCACGGTCGAGGAAGAACAGCTGCTGCACGCCAGCGTCCCCAGTGAAGTGCTGATCCTGGTGAACGTCGGCGTCGACCCACTCAAGCATCACCGCGACCTGAACATCCTGATGACCACCGAGCGCACCGACTCCCTGAGCTACTCAGGGGTCCGGGAAAACCTGGTGCTGACCCTCGACCAGGTCACGCTCAACAGCTGGAATGAAGTGCTGGTCAACCGTTTTGACGGCGAGCACGCGTTGCTCGATTGCCTGCGCGACTACCTCAACGATCTGCCCGCCACGCAGCACCCGCCGCGCTTGCAGGTGCGCTGTTTCTGCCACAACCGGGCGCAGTTCATTGCGCGGAGGGTCGAAGAAGTCATCAGAACGGCCCAGACCCTGCTGCTGAGCAGACTCAATCACCGCTACTTGCTGCAAGTGCAGCAGTATTATCACGTGTTGGAGCTGGTCCCTGGCCAGGTCAGGCACGTGGCGCTGGGCAGCCTGTCGGCGCTGCTGGACTACCTGGGCGAAGAGCTGAGCGGCTACAGCCCGCTGCACCTGGACCCGATGGCCTTGGAAGACCACGACCTGGCGCTGATCCTGCCCATGGGCCAGCCGGAATGCATCCAGGTGTTCTACCGGGTCAATGAGGACGACGCCGAGCTGTATGTGCTCGATGAACTCAATGCCCTGTGGCAACAGCGCCTGCCTTATCACGACGAGCACAGCCTGCTGGTGCCGCTGCAGCGCTTCCTGCAATCGGTGCTGTACCGTCGGGACGCCTTGCTGTCGATGGACACCGATCCGCCGTCGAGCCTGGAAACCCTGTACTACCAGCTCCTGCCCTCGGGTAACGGACGCGCACGCCGAATCGACATGCGCCCGGCGCCGCAGACACCCGAGAACAAGCCGTTCTATGACGTGCAGGCCATCATCGGCAAGGCGACCCATGGGCAGGTACACGTCACCCTGTATTGCAATCAACAGGAGTTTTCGGAACTGGAGCATGGCGACCAACTGTTCCGTGTGGTCGCCAGCGAGATCGTCGGGCAGCGCCGCGAGGCCGAACGCTATCGCTGCTACATCACCGACCTGGACCTCTCGGGCCTGGTGGGTGATAGCGCTTGCTCAAGCAATCTGTACCTGCGCTACAAGGCCGATCTGGAGCGCGCCCTGAACGAAGCGCTGGCCCTGGTCTGAAGCCCTCAGAGGTGGAAGTCGCCGCCCGCTTCGGGCTGGTATTCCACCGCCAGCAACGTCAGCTTCAACGTCTTGCCGCCCGGTGCCGGCCAATCGATGTGCTGGCCGACCTTCAGCCCCAGCAAGGCGCTGCCCACTGGCGCCAGGATCGAGACCTTGCCTTCGTCGGCATTCGCGTCCTGTGGATAAACCAGGGTCAGGTGATAGTCCTTGCCGATGCCTTCCTCGCGGCAATGCACCCGCGCGTTCATGGTCACGACATCGGCGGGCACTTCTTCGTGGCTCACCAGGGTCTCGGCGCGGTCCAGTTCGGTTTGCAACGCAATCACGCCCGGCAGCGTTTCGTCGAGACTGTCGATCAGGCGCTCCAGACGCTGTACGTCCAGGCGGGTAAGAGTGATGGAAGGTGCGGTCATGATCCAGGCAGACTCCTTTCTTCTGCACGAAAAAAGCAAAACCCCGCCACAGGAAGACGGGGTTTTTCACAGGCCTCGGTGAGTCGAGGCGTAGCCGGACACTATCACAGCTCAAAAAATATACAACCCGGGCCAGACAGATACACGATTGCCAGGTCCAGACAGTTCCTGTGGGAGCGAGCCTGCTCGCGATGGCGTCCGATCAATCAGCATTGATGTGACTGACACGCCGCCATCGCGAGCAGGCTCGCTCCCACGTGTATGCATTCACTTTCGATTCTGGCGCTTGAGAGCCTCAGCCCGGATCTCCCGCCGCCGCTCGTCATCGGCCGAGCGCCATTCACGGATATCCTCCACATGGCGGAAACAGCCGAGGCAGACCTTCTGCTCGTCCAGCTTGCACACGCTGGTACACGGCGACGGCACGGCAGGGCTGACGTTGCTGTAGAGCGGCTTGGGGGGCCGCGCCGGGGCGGTCTGGCTCACGCTGTCACAGGCCTTCGAACTCGAGTTCCACACCGGCCTGCTGCTTGACGATACGCTCAAGCATTTCGCCCAACTGCTCCTCGCTCTTGTCGCACATCCAGCGCTCGCTTTCCTCGTCGTAGTCGAAGTGGAAGCCACCGGACACCGCCGCCAGCCACAACTGCCGCAGCGGCTCCTGGCGACTGAAGATCAACTGGCTGCCGTTTTCGAACTTGACGGTGAGCACGCCGGCGGAGCTTTCCAGATCAATGTCCAGTTCGCTCTCATCGAAGATATCCTCCAGCATTTGCTGGGCGGTATCGACCAGATCGTGAAAACGGGCTTCAGTCAAACTCATTGCGACAACCTCGAAAATGTCTGCTCATGCTCAAGCGCCGCAAGATACGGGCGCTTCCCGACGATTGCAAAGGATATACCGACAACCACTTCCGAGGGCCGCGAAATGTCCCGGGAACTGACCACACAGGCCACCAGCCCCGCCGGACGGGAGCCCCGTTGCATAGGCAAGCCGCCGGGTGGCCGGTATACTCCGGCGCAATTAACGCATTTTCAAGGATTTCGCCATGAAGCGCCTGATCTCTTCCCTTGCTGCGCTCGTCGCGGTTGCCTGCCTTGTGACAGCCTGTGGTCAAAAAGGTCCGCTGTACCTGCCTGATGACAGCAAGTCCCCTGAAGAGCAGGCCAAGTCGTCGCAATCCAAGTCCCACTCGCACGACACCCACACCACCTACTAAGGGAACGCCATGGACGCTTTTAACTACCGTGGCGGGGAGCTGTTCGCGGAAGGGGTTGCCCTGTCCGCCATTGCCGAACGCTTCGGCACTCCGACCTACGTCTACTCCCGTGCCCACATCGAAGCCCAATACCGGACCTTCGCCGACGCACTCGACGGCATGCCGCACCTGGTGTGCTTCGCCGTGAAAGCCAACTCCAACCTGGGTGTGCTCAATATCCTGGCACGCCTGGGTGCCGGTTTCGACATCGTCTCCGGCGGCGAGCTCGAACGTGTACTGGCGGCGGGCGGCAGTCCCGACAAGATCGTCTTCTCCGGTGTGGGCAAGACCCGCGAGGACATGCGCCGCGCCCTCGAAGTCGGCGTGCATTGCTTCAACATCGAATCCACCGACGAACTGGAGCGCCTGCAGGTCGTCGCCGCCGAGCTGGGCGTGCGCGCACCGGTGTCCCTGCGCGTGAACCCGGATGTCGACGCCGGCACCCACCCGTACATTTCCACCGGTCTCAAGGAAAACAAGTTCGGCATCGCCATCGCCGACGCCGAAGACGTCTATGTGCGTGCCGCCCAACTGCCGAACCTGGAAGTGCTGGGCGTCGATTGCCACATCGGCTCGCAACTGACCACCCTCGACCCCTTCATCGATGCCCTTGACCGCCTGCTGGCGCTGGTCGACCGCCTCGGCGATTGCGGCATCTACCTGCGTCATATCGACCTGGGTGGCGGTGTCGGCGTGCGTTACCGCGATGAAGAGCCGCCATTGGTAGCCGACTACATCAAGACCGTTCGTGAGCGTCTCGCCGGGCGCGACCTGGCACTGATGTTCGAGCCGGGCCGCTACATCGTGGCCAATGCCGGCGTGCTGCTGACCCAGGTCGAATACCTCAAGCACACCGAGCACAAGGACTTCGCCATCGTCGACGCGGCCATGAACGACCTGATCCGCCCGGCGCTGTACCAGGCGTGGATGGATGTGACCGCCGTGCGCCCCCGCGATACCGCCGCCCGCAGCTATGACATCGTTGGTCCGATCTGCGAAACCGGTGACTTCCTGGCCAAGGGCCGGGAGCTGGCACTGGAAGAAGGCGACCTGCTGGCGGTGCATTCCGCCGGTGCCTACGGGTTTGTCATGAGTTCCAACTACAACACCCGCGGCCGCTGCGCCGAGGTGCTGGTGGACGGTGATCAAGCATTCGAAGTGCGTCGCCGCGAGACGGTAGCCGAGTTGTTTGCCGGCGAAAGCCTGCTACCGGAGTAAAACCATGCTGCTGCGTTTTACCAAGATGCACGGCCTGGGCAATGACTTCATGGTTCTCGACCTGGTCAGCCAGCACGCGCACATTCTGCCCAAGCACGCCAAGCAATGGGGCGACCGGCACACCGGTATCGGTTTCGACCAGTTGCTGATCGTCGAGGCGCCCAATAACCCGGACGTGGACTTTCGTTATCGGATCTTCAACGCCGACGGTTCGGAAGTGGAACAATGCGGCAACGGCGCACGCTGCTTCGCCCGCTTCGTGCTGGACAAGCGCCTGACGGCCAAGCGCAGGATTCGTGTCGAGACCAAAAGCGGCATCATCGAGCTGGACGTGCGCAACGACGGTCAGATCGGCGTCAACATGGGCGCTCCACGCTTGGTGCCAGCAGATATCCCGTTCGAAGCGCCGGCCCAGGCCCTGAGCTATCAATTGAACGTCGAGGGCACCACGGTGGAACTGGCGGCGGTGTCCATGGGCAATCCCCATGCCGTGCTGCGGGTCAGCGACATCAACAACGCACCGGTGCATGAGCTGGGGCCGAAGATCGAGAACCATCCGCGCTTTCCGGCACGGGTGAACGTGGGTTTCCTGCAGGTCATCGACCGTCACCGCGCGCAATTGCGCGTCTGGGAACGCGGTGCCGGGGAAACCCAGGCCTGCGGCACCGGCGCCTGCGCCGCCGCCGTCGCTGCGATCAGCCAGGGGTGGATGGATTCGCCCCTGCTGATCGACCTGCCCGGCGGGCGCCTGTCCATCGAATGGGCAGGCCCCGGCCAACCGGTGATGATGACCGGCCCGGCAGTACGCGTATACGAAGGACAAGTCCGTCTTTGAATGAGCCAAACCCATGACCGACAAGCCACAGGTTCCAGCGCCACAGCCCGATGAATCCTCCAGCCCGCTTCCGGAGGCTGCGGCGGTGGCCGCTTATCTGGAGGCTCATCCGGATTTCTTCGTCGAACGTGAAGACTTGCTTTCAGTGATGCGCATCCCCCATCGGCGCGGCGACACCGTGTCGCTGGTGGAGCACCAGATGAAGATCCTGCGTGAGCGCAACATCGAGATGCGCCACCGCCTTTCGCACCTGATGGACGTCGCCCGGGACAACGACCGGCTCTTCGACAAGACCCGCCGCCTGATCCTGGCCCTGATGGACGCCAGCACCCTCGAAGACCTGGTCATGAGCGTCGAAGACAGCCTGCGCCAGGACTTCCAGGTGCCCTTTGTCAGCCTGATCCTGTTCGGCGACAACGCCATGCCGGTGGGTCGCTGGGTGACCCATGCCGAAGCGCAGACTGCCATTGGCGGCCTGCTCACCGAGAACAAAAGCGTCAGTGGCAGCTTGCGCGAACACGAGCTGGACTTTCTCTTCGGCGAAGAACAGCGCAAGCAGATCGGCTCCACCGCCGTCGTCGCCATCGCCCACCAAGGTGTTCATGGCGTATTGGCCATCGCCAGCCGTGACCCGCAGCACTACAAGAGTTCGGTGGGCACGCTGTTCCTGAGCTACATCGCCGAAGTCACCGGCCGGGTACTGCCACGGGTTGCCGGTTCGCTACGTTCGGTACGCTGATGATGGAACGACAGCTGGACGCCTACTGCGAACACCTGCGCAGTGAGCGCCAGGTGTCACCCCACACGTTGTCGGCCTATCGTCGCGACCTGGAAAAAGTGCTGGGCTGGTGCCAGAAACAGAACGTTGGCAGTTGGCAGGCCCTGGATATCCAGCGCCTGCGCAGCCTGGTGGCGCGCCTGCATCAGCAGGGACAGTCTTCCCGCAGCCTGGCGCGCCTGCTCTCGGCGGTACGCGGGCTGTATCACTACCTCAATCGCGAGGGCCTGTGCGATCACGATCCGGCCACCGGCCTGGCACCGCCCAAGGGCGAGCGCCGTCTGCCGAAAACCCTCGACACCGACCGCGCCCTGCAATTACTTGAAGGCGCGGTCGAAGATGACTTCCTGGCGCGACGGGACCAGGCGATTCTCGAACTGTTCTATTCCTCCGGGCTGCGGCTTTCCGAGCTGACAGGGTTGAACCTGGATCAACTGGACCTGGCCGACGGCATGGTCCAGGTGCTCGGCAAGGGCAGCAAGACCCGTCTGCTGCCCATTGGCCGCAAGGCCCGGGAAGCACTGGAACTGTGGCTGCCGCTGCGCGCACTGAGCAATCCTGCCGATGACGCGGTGTTCGTCAGCCAACAGGGGCGGCGCCTCGGTCCACGGGCAATCCAGGTGCGGGTCAAGGCGGCCGGCGAACGGGAGCTGGGGCAGAACCTGCATCCGCACATGCTCAGGCACTCCTTCGCCAGCCATGTGCTGGAGTCCTCCCAGGACCTGCGCGCCGTGCAAGAGTTGCTGGGGCACTCGGACATCAAGACCACTCAGATCTATACCCACCTGGACTTCCAGCACCTGGCGACGGTCTATGACAGTGCCCATCCCAGGGCCAAACGCATCAAGGGCGACGAATCATGACCATCGAGCTCATCACTTTCGACCTCGACGACACCTTGTGGGATACCGCCCCGGTGATCGCTACGGCCGAAGCCGTTCTACGCCAGTGGCTGACCGACAACGCACCGAACCTGGGCGGCGTGCCGGTAGAGCATCTTTTTTCGATTCGCGAGCAAGTGTTGCGCGAAGAACCCGGCCTGAAGCATCGCATCAGCGCATTGCGTCGGCGGGTGCTGTTCCGTGCACTGCAAGAAGCCGGCTATGACCAGTGGCAAGCGTCCGAGCTGGCGGACCAGGGGTTCGAGACATTCCTGCATGCCCGTCATCAACTGGACGTCTTTCCCGAGGTGCAACCCACCCTGGAAATCCTCGCCAACCATTTCGCCCTCGGCGTGGTCACCAATGGCAACGCCGATGTCCGTCGCCTCGGGCTGGCTGACTACTTCAAGTTCGCCCTGTGCGCCGAGGACATCGGCATCGCCAAACCCGATGCGCGGCTGTTCCACGAAGCCTTGCAACGCGGCGGCGCCACGGCGCAGACCGCCGTGCACGTTGGCGACCATCCCGGCGACGACATCGCCGGCGCCCAACAGGCCGGCCTGCGGGCGGTGTGGTTCAACCCGACAGGCAAAGCCTGGGACGCCGACCATGTACCGGATGCAGAGATTCGCAGCCTGACCGAGTTGCCGGGGTTGTTGGCGGGATGGCACAGCCAGGGCTGAATCCGAGAACACCACTTGACCCTGTGGGAGCGAGCCTGCTCGCGATGAGGGCGTGCCAGTGACGTTCATGTAACTGACACACCGCTATCGCGAGCAGGCTCGCTCCCACAAGGGACTGTGTAACAGTCTTATGCCCACGAAAAAGCCCGCGACGACGGCGGGCTTTTTCAGCAAGCAGGAAGCAGAATCAGATAGGGCGGCTGCCGTACTTGTTGTCAGGCTTCTTGGGCGGATCGGCGACCACATTGGCCTCCACTTCCTGCACCTTTCCACCCCTGGCCAGGAATTCTTCCATGGCCTTGGCGAGCGCATCACGCTCCTTGTTCTTGGCCTCAACGCTCGGCAACTCGTCGACCGACACCGCAGCCTTGGCCTTACCCTTGGCGGTCGGGGCCGGTATATCGGCGCCATCGTCGTCGGCAACGTCTTCGGCTGCCGCTTCCAGGCCGTCTTCGGCCTCGTCTTCTTCACCTACTTCGAGGTCGTCGTTTTCCAGATCATCGTCGCTCATGTTCTACCTCATGACTTGCGAAAAGCAGATTAGTTATAGCCCAGCTACGCCATCTGTCGAAGGCTGCCAGAAAAAATTCAACATCCACCGGCAATCGGCGGTCATGCCCCTTCACCGTACAAAGTGGCGAGGACTTTACGAGCACCGCCATGATCACGGTGCTCGCCCAGATAAACACCTTGCCAGGTACCCAATGCCAGTCGCCCGTCCGTTACCGGAAGGCTGAGCTGACACCCCAGCACGCTGGCCTTGAAGTGCGCCGGGAGGTCGTCCAGGCCTTCGTCGTTGTGCTCATAACCGGCAGTTCCTTGTGGGATCAGCCGATTGAAAAATCGTTCGAAGTCTCGACGTACCGCCGGATCGGCGTTCTCGTTGATGGTCAACGAGGCCGAGGTATGCTGCAGCCACAGATGCAACAGACCGACGCGACATGCCCGGAGTTCAGGCAGGCCGGCGAGCAACTCGTCCGTCACCAGATGAAAGCCCCGGGGCCTCGCCCGCAGGGTGATCAGCGTCTGTTGCCACATACAGTTCTCCGCACGCTCGGCGCGCATTCTAGCGCGCTCAGGAAAAAAACAAAGAGCCTAATATTCCACCTTCGATGTAAGCCTTTGGCGCTGGAAAACCCCCATCCCTCACAAGACAAAAAGGCTTCGGAAAAACCGGCTCCTCCTGTGAGCGTTGACAAATCGCAGGCAAAAAAATGCCCGGCGAACCGGGCATATTTTTTTGCGTGGATTTACAGGTTGTAGCCACGCTCGTTGTGCTGGGCCAGATCCAGGCCAACAGCTTCTTCTTCCTCGGAGACACGCAGACCCATGACGGCGTCCAGGACCTTGAGGATGATGAAGGTGACGATCGCGGTGTAGATCACCGTGAAGCCCACGCCTTTGACTTGAATCCACACTTGCGCACCGATATCGGTCACGGTGCCGAAGCCACCCAGGGCCGGCGCGGCGAACACGCCGGTGAGGATCGCGCCGAGGATACCGCCGATGCCGTGCACGCCGAAAGCATCCAGGGAGTCGTCATAGCCGAGTTTGCGTTTGAGGGTGGTTGCGCAGAAGAAGCACACCACGCCCGCCGCCAGGCCGATCACCAGGGCGCCCATCGGGCCCACGGTGCCAGCCGCCGGAGTGATCGCAACCAGACCCGCCACCACGCCCGAGGCGATGCCCAGTGCGCTTGGCTTGCCGTGGGTGATCCACTCGGCAAACATCCAGCCCAATGCTGCGGCAGCGGTAGCAATCTGAGTGACCAGCATGGCCATGCCGGCCGTGCCGTTGGCGGCGACGGCGGAACCGGCGTTGAAGCCGAACCAGCCGACCCACAGCATGGCGGCGCCCATCAGGGTGTAACCCAGGTTATGCGGCGCCATTGGCGTGGTCGGGAAGCCTTTGCGCTTGCCCAGTACCAGGCACGCCACCAGGCCTGCGACACCGGCGTTGATGTGCACCACGGTGCCGCCGGCGAAATCCAGCACGCCCCAGTCCCACAGCAGACCGCCGTTACCGGACCAGACCATGTGCGCAATCGGCGCATACACCAGCGTGAACCAAACGCCCATGAAGATGAGCATGGCGGAGAACTTCATCCGCTCGGCAAAGGCGCCGACGATCAGGGCCGGGGTGATGATGGCGAACGTCATCTGGAAAGTGACGAACACCGCTTCAGGGAACAGCGCTGCCGGACCGGTGATGCTCGCCGGGGTCACGCCCGCCAGGAACGCCTTGCCCAGGCCGCCGATGAAGGAGTTGAAATTGACGACGCCCTGCTCCATGCCGGTGGTGTCGAACGCGATGCTGTAGCCATAAATGACCCACAGGATGCTGATCAGACCGGTAATGGCGAAGCACTGCATCATCACGGAAAGAAGGTTTTTCGAACGAACCATGCCGCCGTAGAACAGCGCCAGGCCAGGAATGGTCATGAACAGTACAAGAATCGTGGACGTCAGCATCCAGGCGGTGTCGCCAGAGTTGAGGACGGGGGCTGCCGCTTCTTCTGCCATGGCCAGGCCAGGCATTACGAAGGACAACAGGGCTCCTAGCCCTGCGAATTTACGCAGAGTCATATTGTTTTCTCCTGGGGCGTTGGGGTTTGGCGGCTTAGATGGCGTCGGTATCGGTTTCGCCGGTACGGATGCGAATAGCCTGTTCCAGATTGACCACAAAGATCTTTCCGTCACCGATCTTGCCGGTGTTGGCGGCCTTGGTGATTGCCTCGATCACCCGGTCAAGATCCTTGTCGTCAATGGCGACATCGATCTTCACCTTGGGCAGGAAATCGACCACGTATTCCGCGCCGCGATACAGCTCGGTGTGACCTTTCTGCCGGCCGAAGCCTTTGACCTCAGTAACGGTAATGCCCTGCACGCCGATCTCGGACAACGACTCGCGCACGTCGTCCAACTTGAACGGCTTGATGATGGCAGTGACTAGCTTCATGAAACTCTCTCCCGAATTGGTGGACTTGCCCCAGGAAAACAAACCCGACTCAAGTCTAAGCGCAGTGCCTGGCTTTGTAACGCACCGTCGGCCCAAGTTGCCCGACCAGCGCCAGTCAACCGTGCCAGCCGCAGCTCCCCGCTTCGTCTGGCTGCACTGCATTCGTCACAACGACTGCATCAGTGCATGGGTCATGAGCCTCTAAGCAGAAACCTTGCCATCTGCACCAAAACCCCGTGATTTCAACTCCTTAACCGTCGAGCCCACCTTTCTCACGCCATCAACCGCGGCGATACGCACAACAACAGTGCGACAGCCTCCGGCCTCGTGCGCAAAAAGCGTGCATCCGATGCATGCGAATTGACTATAGACACTGCGTGGTACACTGCCGCCATCGTTTTCAGGATTGCTGCCATGCTCGCCCCCAAAGACCTGCTCGACGCCCTCAGCGGCCATGCCTCCCGCCTCTTGAGCGGCGACACTCCCCTGCCCAAGAGCGAAATCGAAAGCCAGTTCAAGGCGCTGCTGCAAAGCGGCTTCAGCAAACTGGACCTGGTAAGCCGGGAAGAATTCGACAGCCAGATGGTCGTGCTGGCCCGCACCCGGGCGCGGCTGGAGAGCCTGGAGGCGAAGGTGGCGGAGTTGGAGGCGCGACTTACCACTGACGTGAAGTAAGCGCTACCGATGAGACACGTTGCGGGCTCGCAGTCGCTGTCAGATGCATTAAAGGACGTGAGCCTTCAAACAGCTGGGATGTCCGCTCCCTATAAACGTCCTTCATTTCTCCAAGACCAGTCCTACAAGTATCGGCGTTGCTGACTGATTTCCGCGCCCATTGCTCCTCATTACAGTTCTCACCTTGAACCCGGTAGAACGCTACTAATGAGAAAAAAAGGAAAAGGCACCGATCTTCGTAACCAGATACTCAAATCCGAAGCGCGGAAACTCGCTCATCGAACAGTATCAAACGATCCTGACGCTCAGGAGGCTGGAGTTCAGGGATCAGCGCTCAAACTTGAACCGATCACATCCGAAGCGATCAATGCGTGTCACTCCTGGGAGGAGAAACTGCTCTACCCATGGCATCGCGTTCCCGATTGGAAACGCAGGGACGCCAAGGGTCTGGATATCGCGATTTGGCATCGGGAAGTACTGTGCGGTCTGTGCTACGCGACTCCCAGGAAAAGCACTGTTCGCCTAAAAATCGTACTGCTTCAGGGCAGCCCGGACCATACCCATCCACTGCGCGGATGGGTCGCTTCGATAGCGCTTCTAACGACTGAGTTTTACGCGCGGATGCTGGACTGCAATCAGATTGAGGTCCAAGAGCCAGAGGCAGGCGCTATCCCTTACTACCTCAAATTGGGATTCAGTTTCGATGCGGCCCGGCGCCTTGTCATTTCGCTGGACGCTCCCTAAGATCAATCAAAGCTCTCGGGCACGAGGTGTCGATGAAAACTGAAAAACGTAAAGCCAAGCTGATATTAGCTGCTGAATGCCATGCCGAGACTCGCCGCTCAGTTGGCGGCATATCTGCCACCCAGATCCGCTTTTTGAAAGTTGCGGCGGCCTGCGGTAAAGAGATGGAGCCAGCCGGTCTGCTCGCGGGCGCACGCGGCTGAAATCCGATGCTGTAAACGACTGACTTCATCACGATCTGTTGACGATTACCTATCCAGCACGCATGACCTGAACTCCAGGGATCAGAGCCGGAAACGACCCACCAACGTATTGAATGACACCGCCAGGTTGGACAGCTCCTGGCTTGAAGCATTGGTCTGGTTTGCCCCAGCCGCCGTCTGGGTCGAGAGATCCTGGATATTCACCAGGTTGCGATCCACCTCACGGGCCACGTGGGCCTGCTCCTCGGACGCCGTGGCGATCACCAGGTTGCGGTCGTTGATCTGCGAAATGCCGTCAGCAATCTGCTCCAACGCCTCGCCGGTCGCCCGAGCCAGGCCCTGGGTCTCGGTAACCAGTGCCTGGCTCTTGCTCATTGCATCGACCGCGCTATCGGCACGATCCTGGACCGCGTGGATCATGCTTTCGATTTCGCCGGTAGACGACTGGGTACGCGCCGCCAGTGCGCGAACCTCATCGGCCACCACGGCAAAGCCTCGGCCCTGCTCCCCTGCTCGCGCGGCTTCGATCGCTGCGTTGAGCGCCAGCAGGTTGGTCTGCTCGGCGATCCCGCGGATCACATCCACCACCTTACCGATATCCCGGACCTGCCCGGCAAGAACACTGACCAGTTCGGTGGATGAGGTGAGTTCCCGGGTCGCATTGTTGATCGCCTGCACTGCATTGCGAGCCTGATCGCGCCCATTGCTGGCTTGCGAGCTGGTCGCTTGGGACGCCTGCGAGGTGGAAACGGCATTGCGAGCCACCTCCTCCACGGCAGAGGTCATCTCGGTCACAGCCGTGGCCGCCTGTTGGATTTCGTCGTTCTGCCGGATCAGGGCACGACTGCCATCGTCAGTGACCGCGGTGAGCTCCTCGGCGGCGGAAGCCAACTGTTCCGAGGCACTGGCAATCTGTTGGATGGTGGTTTTCAAGCTGGCTTGCATATCGCCCAGAGCCTTGAGCAACTGACCGGCCTCATCGCGACTGGTGCTGCTGATATGCTGGGTCAGGTCACCCTGGGCAATGCGTTGCGCGCAGTCGACCGCCACGGCAATCGGTCGGCTGATCAGGCGGCTGATGAACATGCCCAGCAGCAGCGCCGCAATAAAGGCGATGGCAATGCCGCTGTACAACACCGTCTTGGCCGTCACTTCCTGAAGCGTGGCAGCCTTGGCGTCTTCGCTGATCTGGCGGTCGTTGGAGTCGATCATGATCGTCAACTGATCCATCACCTTGCGGTAGGCCTTCTGCAAATCTCCCAACAGCAGCGTGCGACCGTTCTCCAAGTCTCCCGCCGCCATCAGTGCCAGGTACTGCTGCACCATCGCCTGGTAGACGGGCCAGTCGAGCGCCATCTGGTCACCGGCCAGGCGCTCGTCCTCAGCCAGGTTCCCCTTGCGGTAATCGGCAAACGCCTTTTCGCTGGCCAACTGGTTGGCTTTCATCGAGGCGAGAAACTCATCCTTCACGCTCTGCGGGGCGTTGCCTGCGGTCGCCACGTACAGCCGGTACATATCGCGTGTCTGTCCGACGGCCTTGGTCTTGGTCTGCGAGGTATTGGCGACCGAGACCAGGTTGTTGTTGAACACTGCCTGCAGGCGGGCCGACAGCGCGGAAACGCCGCTGACGCCCAGCATGCCCACGGCGAGCGTAATCAGGGCGCAGAGGAAAAACGAAGTGATCAGTTTGGTCGAAAGTTTTGCGTCATTGAGCCAGTTCATCGGTGGTCCTCATGGGTGCTGGTCGAGCAGCCCTGCTGTGTATTTCCCCCGCCCGCATGAATGCCAGGTAAAGGGCCTGTGTACGGATTGCATGACCGATTGGCTCGCCTGGCGACAGGGCACTGTCGACACGTTGCTCGATCGGCTTTCAAACATGTCGTCGTACAACTCACAAAAAACCAGCCGTAATCCAGTACGTTTTCAAGCCTGATGTGGAGTCTCGATTTTGTTCATTGTCCACGTTTCGCTCAGGCACATACTGGGTATCGCCTCGCTTAAATGCCCGTCCTAGACACATCCGATAGAAAAAAATAAATAATGGCTCTTCGCCATATTTATTGAGAAATGTTACATCATGTGAAATATTGATCGCAACATACGACATCGTATAACTGACGCCGATATCTTGACGACCTACAAAACGTGGATGCGTCGAAGCCAACCGTGAGGAGTTACACATGCATCCGCAAAGGAGGGGCCGACCGTTGCCGGGCACGCGCCGGGCAAGGCCTATGAGGCAAAGACTTGCAGGGTGTCTGGCCCTCTTGATGATGAGCGTGGCAGCCCATGGCGAGGCGCTCGACGCCAGTGCCTCGCCAGGTAGACGACTGGCAGTGGCTGCCGATTGCGTGGCCTGCCACAGCACCACTGGCGGCAAGCCTTTCGCGGGCGGTTACCCACTCGCCTCGCCGATGGGCGTCATCTACTCGACCAACATCACCCCTTCCAACACCGCGGGCATTGGCCATTACAGCCAGGCAGACTTCGCTCGCGCGGTGCGTGACGGCGTGACGCCGGACGGCACCCACCTGTACCCGGCGATGCCTTACACCTCCTACGCGAAGATGACTGACAGCGATGTCGCCGCGCTGTACCAGTACTTCATGCAGGAAGTCGTACCGGTGGACACGCCCAGTCCCAAGACCGAGCTCGCCTTCCCCTTCAATATCCGCGCTTCGATGCTCGGCTGGAACGCGCTGTTCCATAGCTCGAAACGCTTCGAGGCGGACCCAGGCAAGTCCGAGCAGGTCAATCGCGGCGACTATCTGGTCAACGCCCTGGGTCACTGCGACACCTGCCATACCCCGCGCGATCTGCTGATGGGTGCCAAGAACGACAAGGCGCTTTCCGGTGGCTCGCTGGGGGCCTGGTACGCCCCGAATATCACCTCGGACAAGACCAGCGGGATTGGTGCCTGGTCGAGCGACGAGCTGGTTGCCTACCTGCGCAGCGGCCATGTCGAGGGTAAGGCACAAGCCGCCGGACCGATGGCCGAGGCGGTTGAAAACAGCCTGCAGTATCTCGACGAAAACGATCTCAAGGCCATCGCCGCCTACTTGCTGCAAACGCCTGCGGTAGCCAACGGTGAGCGCCAGGCCCGTCATACCTTCGGCCAGGCGTCTGACGATGAACTCAGCCTGCGCGGCGGCAAACCGCAGGACAATCCGGGCTGGCACATCTTCAGCGGCACCTGTGCCAACTGCCACCAAGCCAATGGCCAGGGCACCCGGGAATACCCTTCCCTGTTCCACAACACCACGACCAGCCACCGCGACAACCTGATCGCGACCATCGTCTACGGCGTGCACCGGGAAGTCGACGGGATCACCATCGACATGCCAGCGTTCGGCCCGGATGCGCTGTTCACCGATCGCCTCGACGACCAGCAGATCGCGGATGTCACCAACTACGTGCTGTCGCGCTACGGCAACGCCGAACTGAGCGCCACCGCCGCCGATGTCGCGCAGGTGCGGGCAGGGGGAGCCAAAGCGCCCATCGCCGTGCTGGCCCAGTACGGTCCACTGCCCCTGATCGTGCTGGTCCTGCTGGCGCTTTATTGGCTCCGGGCACGTCGCCGGCGACAGGAGGCCTGAACCATGGAAACCTCGATGACTGACAAGCACCTGCCCGTTTCATCCGCGCCGACTGACCGGCTATCGCGCCGCAGCCTGCTGCGCGGCTCGGTCACCCTGGGCCTGGCGGCCCTGGTCGGTGGCCTCGGCCCCTGGCAATCGGTGCTGGCCATGGCCGAGGGCGACCAGGACTTCCTCGCCCTGTCGCAATTTCTCGTCAGCCGCCCGGTCAACCCGGTCCTGGCGGCGCGCTACTACCGCGCCCTGAGCCGTCGCGCGCCGAATTTCAGCGGTAACGTTGCCGCCCTCAAGCAACTGATCGATGGGCAAGGCTTCAAGCATGTCGATGAATACCTGGCCCAGGCCAATCCGGATCCGTCGCTGAAGGCGACCGCGACCAGCATCATTTCGGCCTGGTACCTGGGCATCGTTGGCGAACTCGCCGATGCCGAGCTGATCAGCTACCGCGAATCACTGATGTATCGCCCGACCCACGGCATTCTCATCATCCCAACCTATGGTGGCGGCCCCAACTCCTGGGGCGCCAAGCCAGCCGATACTCAGGACTTCAAACTATGAGCAGCGTTGTCTACGACGCCGATGTGGTCGTCATCGGCTCCGGCGTGATGGGCGGCTTGATCGCCACCGGCCTGGCCAAGGCCAACAAATCCGTGATCGTCCTGGAGGCAGGTCCGCGGGTGAACCGCCGCGACATCGTCGAGACCTTCCGCAATGCGCCGGTCAAGCTGTCGTTGGCCAACGCCAAGCTGCAAGGCGCAGGTTCGCCCTACCCGAGCCTGCCCCATGCGCCCTCCACCTACGGCGACTACCTGCAACAGGTCGGACCGGTGAAGTACAACACCTCGTACCTGCGCGTGGTCGGCGGCACCACCTGGCATTTCGGTTCATCGCTATGGCGCATGTTGCCCAACGACTTTCGCCTCCATTCCCTTTACGGGCGTGGGCGCGACTGGCCGATCAGCTACGACGAGCTGGAGCCCTTCTATGCCCGTGCCGAGACCGAGCTTGGGGTGTCCGGCGTCGACGGCCAGGATGAAAGCGGCCAGGGCGGCGCGGCCTATCCACCGCGCTCGATCCCGTATCCGATGGAAGGCCTGAAGCCGAGCTACATGTTCAAGCGCCTCTCGACCCTCTTGAGCAAGGGCGGCTACAACCCGATCCTCGAACCCAATGGCCGGGCCACCCGCCCCTATGGCAAACGCCCACCGTGCGCCGGCAACAACAATTGCAATCCGGTGTGCCCGATTGCCGCCAAGTACGACGGATCGATGCACATCGATGAAGCCGAGCGCCATGGCGCCAAGGTCCTGGACAACTCGGTGGTGTACAAGATCGAGGCCGGTGACGATGGCAAGATCACTGCAATCTGGTACATGCGCCCGGACAAGAGCCAGCATCGCCTGACCGCCCGCTACTTCGTACTGGCGGCCTATGGCATCGAATCGCCGAAACTGCTGTTGATGTCCACGTCCGAAAAGTACCCCAACGGCATCGCCAACTCGTCCGACCAGGTCGGTCGCAACCTGATGGACCACACCGGCGTCAGCATGAACGTGATGACCAAGGAAGACATGTGGCCCGGCGAAGGACCGACCCAGTTGCTGGTATACCTCAACAGCCGCGATGGGGCATTTCGCAAGGACTACCCGAGCTACAAGATCAAGGTCAGGAACACGGTGCCTACTTCACAGATCACCACCAACCTGATCGCCAAGGGCGTACTGGGCTCCAAGCTCGACCAACAGATCCGCTTGCAGTCGGCGCGCTCCTTGAACTGGGCGGTGGACTTCGAAACGTTGCCGCTGCCGGAAAACCGCGTCACGCCGAGCAAGACCCGCTTCGACGCCATTGGCCTGCCGGTTCCGGAAATCTATTACAGCGTTCCGGACTACTGGCATGCCGGCAAGGAAAAAGCATTGGAGGACCTCAAGCAGTTCGCCCATCTGCTGGACGCCGACATTGTCAGCACCGACGTCGGCTTCCAGAACCGCCAGCACATCATGGGCACCACCATCATGGGCGACGACCCGAAGAACTCGGTGGTCGATCGTGACTGCCGCAGCCACGACCACGCCAACCTGTTCATTGCCGGCACCAGCGTGATGCCGTCATCGTCCTGCGTGAACCCCACGTTGACCGGTGCGGCCCTGAGCATTCGGATCGCCGATCAATTGCTGAAGGAGGTGTAGTCGGACTCGTTCAACCACTTGCCGCTCGTTGGGGCTGGTCTTGGCTGGAGGCGAGCGGCAATTCCAGGATAAAGAGCGCGCCCTTACCCGGGCCTCCACTCTGCACCGTCAGCTCGCCGCCCAGTTCATGGGCCGCCAGGATGCAGCTGTGCAGGCCGAAACCATGGCCATCGACCCGTGTCGTGAAGCCGTGTTCGAACAGGTGGGGGAGATTGTCCATGGCGATACCTTCGCCGTTGTCCTCGACCTCGATCCGCACGCGCTTGTCGTCAACCGCCTTCAGGCGCAGGGTGATCCGGGATGGACGATCCGTGACCGGATCAAGCGCCTGCTTGGCATTGTTGATGAGGTTGATCAGTATCTGCAGCACCTTGTGCTTATCCAGCGCCATGATCGGGATGTCGTCGAGCTCCTTGACCAGCGTCACGTGATGGCGGGCCAGGGACACATGACAGATGCGCACCACGTCCTCGATCAACTCTCGCAACGAGCCCGACTCCAACACGCTGGAGTTCCCGGCATAGGACTGCTGGGTGGCGACGATTTCCTTGATATGGTCAATGCTCCTGGTCAACTGCGCCAACTCGTTGATCATGCTCTGCTGCTCGATGGCCAGCGACTCGGCCAGCTTGCCGAGATAGTCCGGCAATGCGCGACCTTTCGGATCGCTGCTGAAGAAGTCGCCGAGGTCATCGGAATGCTCCTTCATCAATTGAACAACCTTGGCGACCCCCTGCCCTTTGGACGTATGCACTTTGTCATACAGGACCTGGGCCGACACATTGACGCTATTGAGCACGTTGCCCACGTTATGCAGCACGTTGGTGGCGATTTCCGCCATACCGGCCCGGCGTGCGGTGGTGACCAGTTCAGCCTGGGCCTCGCGCAATTCGTCGTTGACCCGGGCCATTTGCTGCGGGCTGGGAATCTTGAGGGCCGCCGGCACCAGCCGGACCAGCAGGATGGCGGTAATCACCGAAGCAATCGCGGTGATCACCTTAACCAGCGCCGACAGCCAGTAGTAGGGTTGCCAGATGGTCAGGATTTCCATCACATGGCTGGTCCCGCAGGCCAGGATGAAGACGCCAAAGGCCGCCAGCATCCAGTCGAAAGGCACGTCCTTGCGCTTGTGGATAAAGTAGATGAGCGTAAAGGGAATGGTGACGTAGGAGAACGTGATCAACCCATCCGCAATCACGTTGGTCCAGAGCAGATCCGGGCGCCACAGGTAGCAATGTCCATGGGGCATGAAGCGGTTATCGGTCAACAGCGCCAGCAGATCGTTCATGGCCGCTTCCTCCCTGAGCCATTGAATTGCCACAAATCGCAGTCTAGCAGAGGCCAGTGTCCCCATTTCCCAGGCCGCCATTCCACCTGCAACATCCTGCCAAGATTTCGCTCATCATTTGCCGCGCCGACGCACTTACCCACGACTAACCTTCAAGCACCGCAGGATGCGGACTTTCATCCCTTTCAAGGAACGATTCATGTCGCTCGCCATCGTCCATAGCCGCGCCCAGGTGGGGGTGGAGGCTCCCGCCGTTACCGTTGAGGTCCATCTTGCCAATGGCTTGCCGTCACTGACGATGGTCGGTTTGCCGGAGGCGGCGGTGAAGGAAAGCAAGGACCGGGTGCGCAGCGCGATCATCAATTCGGGACTGAACTTCCCGGCGCGGCGCATCACCTTGAACCTGGCGCCGGCGGATCTGCCGAAGGACGGCGGACGGTTCGACCTGGCCATTGCCCTGGGCATCCTGGCGGCCAGCGTGCAGGTGCCGACCCTGACACTGGACGATGTGGAATGCCTCGGTGAGCTGGCACTGTCCGGCGCCGTGCGACCGGTGCGCGGGGTATTGCCCGCAGCGCTGGCGGCGCGCAAGGCCGGACGGATGCTGGTGGTACCACGGGCGAATGCCGAGGAGGCTTGCCTGGCGTCGGGCCTGAAAGTGATTGCCGTGGACCATCTGCTTGAAGTGGTGGCGCACTTCAACGGCCACGCTCCAGTCGAGCCTTTCGTTTCGAACGGACTGCTCTCGGCCAGCAAGCCCTACCCCGACCTGAATGAAGTGCAAGGCCAAGTCGGGGCCAAGCGCGCCTTGCTGATCGCTGCCGCCGGAGCGCACAACCTGCTGTTCAGCGGACCGCCTGGTACCGGCAAGACATTGTTGGCCAGTCGCCTGCCGGGATTGCTGCCGCCATTGGCCGAGAGCGAGGCCCTGGAGGTCGCGGCGATCCAGTCGGTTGCCAGTTGCGTGCCCTTGAGCCATTGGCCGCAACGGCCTTTTCGCCAGCCCCATCACTCGGCATCCGGCCCGGCGCTGGTCGGTGGAGGCTCCAAACCGCAGCCGGGCGAGATCACCCTGGCCCACCATGGCGTGTTGTTCCTGGATGAATTGCCGGAGTTCGACCGCAAGGTCCTGGAAGTCCTGCGGGAACCACTGGAATCGGGCTACATCGTCGTGTCACGCGCCCGCGATCGCGTGCGCTTCCCGGCGCGCTTCCAGCTGGTGGCGGCGATGAACCCTTGCCCTTGTGGATACCTTGGCGAGCCCAGCGGCCGGTGCTCCTGCACACCCGACATGGTGCAGCGCTATCGCAACAAGCTCTCAGGCCCGTTGCTGGATCGCATCGACCTGCACCTGACGGTCGCGCGGGAAGCCACGGCGCTGAATCCCAGGCGCGAATCGGGTGAGGACACGGCCACCGTGGCCGAACAGGTGGCCGAAGCCCGTGAACGCCAGCAGACGCGCCAGGGCTGCGCCAACGCGTTTCTGGATCTGCCCGGTTTGCGTCGGCATTGCACGTTGTCTACAGCCGATGAAACGTGGCTGGAAACGGCCTGCGAGCGGCTGACTTTGTCGCTGCGAGCCGCCCATCGCCTGCTCAAGGTCGCCCGGACGCTGGCGGACCTCGAGCAGGCGGGCCGTATCAGCCGGGAGCACCTGGCTGAAGCCTTGCAGTATCGTCCTGCTACGGCTTGAACCGTGTCACGGTTTGCTCAGGTCCACCAACGGTGTGTTTCGCACCTCGGTTTTGCGTTCGCCCTGGATCTCACCGATGCGTTTGAGCGCCTTGTCCACGGCGCCCTTGTCCGCCAGCAGGCTGTAATGGATCTGGAAGTGCTTCTGCTCTTTCGGCGCGATGGACGGCACCAGGCCCAGTGGACGCTGGTAATGGCGGTTATAGGAGAAACTGGTGCCCGGTTCCAGCCCGGTCACGTAACCCTGGCCTTGGGTGTCGGTGTTTTTCCACAAGGAGAACACGGGGAGCGTTGCGGTGTTGAAGCCCACGGACACACCGAGGCTACCGGCCTTGTTGTGCAGTACGGTGAGGGTGTCGCCCTTGGCGTCGGCGTAAGGCACCACGTTATAGACGGTTTCGTCGTAATCCTTGGTGGGCGCCCGGTAGGTTTGCCAGTCGGCCAGATCGCCCTTGGCCTTGTCATTGAATGGCGAGACTTGCTTGACCGGCGCGGCGAAACGGGCGCCCTGTTCCAGGAACGGCGTGCTGAAGTTGCTGTGGTAGAGCGCCTGGTATTCCTTCGGATAGTCGCCGTTGTTGGTCAACGTGTCGTTGAGGGCGAAGGTTACGCTGCCAGGTTCGGTGACCAGCTCGGTCTGCACCGAAAAATCGACCTTCTTGAAAGCCTGCTCCTTCAACTCGCCCCTCAGGGTAATGGCATAAGGGGCTTTTTCATCGATGTGCAGGGTGACCTTGTTGGCCGGGATATTGGCGGCGCGACCGTGCAGCGTCAGCAGTTCGCCATTGTCCATGCCAGGGTGCCCCACCCACTCGTAACCACAACGGGTGACCAGCTCGTTGAAACCTTCGAGCCAGCCCAGCCCGCCGCGACCGTTGAGTTCGATGAAGGCCGGATTGACCACTTCCTTGACCGGCGAGTCCCAACCCATCCGCGCATTCCCGACCGACGCCTGCAGCACGTTCATGCCCCGGGTGGGGACGACCGAAAGCTTCATGGTGCCGTTGTCGATGTCGACGATGCTGACGCCTTCCTGGCGACCGCCATGCAGGGTGCGCATCGTCACGGAAAAGGGTTTGTCGGTCTTTACGCCGAGCTGCTGACTGGTGATCTGCCAGGGTTGAGCGGCTTTATCGGTATCAAGCAGGACATAGTCCCAGGCCATGGCATGGGAAGCAGCGCCCAGGGCGCCGAGGGTAACAAGGAGTTTGAGCGGAGTCATGGACTTGGCCTTTTATTGGAGTTGTGCGGTTTTTATAGACTTGAAGAAACGTTTCAGCAAGCTTAAAAACGGCAATAACCTTAAAAAAGCACGTTGGAGGAAATTAAAGCCGGGGAGGCTGAAGCCTTGGTGGTTGAAACCCGAAACCTGTGGGAGCGAGCCTGCTCGCGATTGCAATAACTCACAGGTTGCACAGATGTCGCCTGTGCCGACGCCATCGCGAGCAGGCTCGCTCCCACAATGATCTGGGGCGGGCCTGCTGCGGTGGTTGTAAGGGACTCAGCGGAACCGGTTGACCTCTTGGCGCAAGTCTTGCGCCAGTTTTTCCAGTTCCTTGGCAGTGACCGCCAGGTTCGAGACCACTTCGCGCTGTTCGCTGTTGGCCATGGCGATACTTTGCAGGTTGCTGCTGAGCAGGGTCGCCGTGCTGCTTTGTTCCTGGGTGGCGGTGGTGATCGCCGCGAACTGCTGGCCTGCCGAACGGCTTTGCTCGTCGATGCGCGCCAGGGCCGAGGCTACGTTGGCATTGCGCGACAGGCCTTCCTGCATCAACAGGTTGCCCTGTTCCATCGTACTGATGGCGTTGCCGGTTTCCTGCTGGATGCTGGTGATCATGCTGGAAATCTCGTCAGTGGCCTGACGGGTACGGGAGGCCAGGCTACGGACCTCATCCGCCACCACGGCGAAACCACGCCCCTGCTCGCCTGCACGGGCGGCTTCAATGGCGGCGTTCAGGGCCAGTAGATTGGTCTGCTCGGCGATGGAGGTGATCACGCCGACGATCCCGCCGATTTCCTGGGAACGCTGGCCCAAGGTGTTGATGACCGTGGCGGTGCTGTTCAACGCGCCAGCAATCTGTTCCAGGGACGAAGACGCTTCATCCATCGATGTCCGACCGATCCGCGTCTGCTGGGCGTTTTCCTGAGCCAGGCGCTCGGTATTGCCCATGTTGTCGGCAATGTTCAACGAGGTAGCACTGAACTCTTCCACCGCGCCGGCCATGCTGGTGATTTCGCCGGACTGCTGCTCCATCCCCTCATACGCACCGCTGGACAACCCGGACAGGGCCTGGGCACGGCTGCTGACCTCCTGGGAGGCCTTGCGGATATGCTCGACCATGGTCGACAGCGCCTGGCTCATCTGGTTGAAGGCTCGCGACAGTTGGCCGATTTCATCATGGCTCGACACGTTCAGGCGAACGCTCAGATCGCCGGCGCCCAGCGCTTCTGCCTGGCGCACCAGATCGCCCAGAGGTGCCAGCTTGCTGCGCAGCAGCCACATCGCCGCGCCGACCGCCAACAGCATTGCTAACAGGCTGCCAATGGCCAGTTGCGTACCGACGCTCCAGGTCACCTCGCGAATCTCGGCCTTGGGCATGCTCGCCACCACCGCCCACGGTCCGCCTTCGAACGGTACGGCGACGCTGTAGAAATCTTCGGCGGTGTCGCTCCAGAACGCGCCCTTGCCCGGCTCTTTCACCAGGCCAACGATGGTCGTGACAGCGGCATCCAGCGCCTGGACGCCCGCCGGCGGCACCAACCATTTGTTTTGTTCATCCAACAGGGCCAGCGAGCCGGTCTTGCCGATGCGGAAGCGCTTGAGGTTCTCGAACTGCGCATTCTGCGCATCGGTGTAGTCAAACCCCACGTACAGCGCGGCGATGATCTTGCCGCCGCTGTCACGAACCGGGCTGTACTGGGTCATGTAATAACGGCCAAAGAGCAGGACCCGGCCAATATAGCTCTGCCCACTCATCAAGCGGGCGTAAGCCGGGCTGGCGTGATCCAGCACGGTGCCAATGGCTCGCGAACCGTCCTGCTTGGCCACCGACGTACTGACGCGGATGAAGTCGTCGCCGCTGCGCACGAACACCGTGGCGGTGCCGGCGGTCATCTGCTTGAACTCGTCAACTTCCTTGAAGTTGTTGTTCAGCACCTCACTACCCAGGCTCAGACTCGGCGTCTGTACGCCTGCCACCGCAACCGGCTGGTCCGGGTGCACGTTCAGGCCCGCGCTGAAGCGCTTTTCGAACAGGCCAGCCAAGCGCTGGGTGCTCTCGCGCAAGGTGCCGTGGAAGGTATTGAGCTGATCGGCCATCAGACGCGCTTCACTGGCCAGATGCTCTTCACGAGTGGCGAGGTTGGCAGCGTCCAGCGAACGCAAGGCGAAGACGGTACTGCCGGAGATCACGATCGCCAATATCACGGCGAGGGCAAGGCCTAGCTGTGAGGCGATCCGGGCACGGGGTTGAGACATGACGGCTCCTGGCCGAGACACCGGATCATCCTGATCACGTCGCACGCTCGGCATTTTATTCAAGGTAGGTATATGTTTTGCCCTTTCTGAACGAGGGTTCCATGTCACGGGTTCGGCCGCAAAGCCGGATACTTGAGCGGCCAGCAAGGATTAATATCAAGCTGCCACCACTCGTACTGCAACGTTTCAGCCAAGACGCTCCACCTGGGGTAGAAGCATGGCCTTGACTTCGCCTTGCAGAAAATCACTGAGCCGACGCAAACGTTCACCTCCCGGGCGGGTTTTCGGCCAGACCAGGTAATAATGCTCGCCACTGGCGACGGCGGTCGGCCACGGCAGGCTCAAGCGCCCTTGGGCCACATCTTCAGCCACCATCAATAGGTCGCCCATGGAAACACCGTAACCGCGCGCCGCTGCAATCATGCCCAGCTCCAGCGTATCGAACACCTGCCCGCCCTTGAGCGAGACCTTGTCGGACAAGCCCATGCGCGCCAGCCAACTGCGCCAGTCGCGACGGTCCGGCGTGGGATGGAGCAGTTCGGCGTTGGCCAATCGCTGCACATCCCACGGTTGATCGTTCAACAGGTTCGGCGCGCCCACGGGGATCAGCTCCTCGGGGAACAGGAAACTGGCCTCCCAATCCGCAGGAAAATGTCCGTTGCCCAACAACACCGCACAATCGAAAGGCTCGGTGTTGAAGTCCACCGAATCGACGTCCATCCAGGCGCTGGTCAACTGCACCTCATTGCCCGGCTGCAAATGCCGGAAGCGACTCAGGCGCGCCAACAGCCAACGCATGGTCAGGGTCGAGGGGGCCTTCATGCGCAGAATGCCGTCCTCACCCGACAGCGTATGGCAGGCCCGTTCCAACGCCATGAACCCATCGCGTATGCCTGGCAGCAACAACCGCGCCGCTTCGGTCAATTGCAGATTGCGACCGCTGCGCTGGAACAGCCGGCAGGCAAAATGCTCCTCGAGCGTGCGGATGTGGCGGCTCACCGCACTCTGGGTAATCGACAACTCTTCTGCGGCCCGGGTGAACGAGCTGTATCGCGCCGCCGCTTCGAATGCCCGCAGCGCATAAAGAGGTGGAAGACGACGCGACATCGGAAGACGCTCCAGGGATGGGTTTCACACACCCTAACAGAAAGATTCCATACATGAGTTTTAATCATGTCTGCCATCGTTTTTATCCTTTTGTGCGAAGCGTCGCAAGCGCCGAGAATCGTCGCTTTACAGCCTCGTTTGAACATGGAGCGTGATGATCATGCAGCATCCTGTGCGTACCGAACTCCGGGCCATCCTGCGGCTGGCGGGGCCGTTGATTGCCTCGCAGTTGGCGCACATGTTGATGGTCCTGACCGACACCCTGATGATGGCGCGCCTGAGCCCCGAAGCCCTGGCCGGCGGTGGCCTGGGGGCGGCGAGTTATTCGTTCGTGTCGATTTTCTGCATCGGCGTGATCGCGGCGGTGGGCACGCTGGTGGCGATCCGTCACGGCGCCGGCGACATCGAGGGGGCCACCCGATTGACCCAGGCCGGGTTGTGGCTGGCCTGGCTGATGGCGCTGGGCGCCGGGTTGTTGCTGTGGAACCTCAAGCCGGTATTGCTGATGTTCGGCCAGACCGAAACCAACGTGTTGTCCGCCGGACAGTTCCTGCTGGTGTTGCCGTTTGCCCTGCCCGGCTACCTGAGCTTCATGGCCCTGCGCGGGTTTACCAGCGCCATCGGCCGGGCCACGCCGGTCATGGTGATCAGCCTCGGCGGCACGGTGGCCAACTTCCTGCTCAATTACGCACTCATCACCGGTATGTTCGGGCTGCCGAAACTGGGCTTGATGGGCATCGGCCTGGTCACTGCCATCGTTGCCAGCTGCATGGCCCTGGCGCTGGCCTGGCATATCCACCGGCATCCGGCATACCGCGCGTACCCGCTGCTTGAGGGCTTGTTCCGGCCGAATCGCCAATACCTCAAGGAGCTGTGGCGCCTGGGTCTGCCGATTGGCGGCACCTATGCCGTGGAAGTCGGGCTGTTCGCGTTCGCCGCGCTGTGCATGGGCACCATGGGCAGCACGCCGTTGGCGGCCCACCAGATTGCCCTGCAGATCGTGTCGGTGGCGTTCATGGTGCCGGCAGGGATGTCGTACGCAATCACCATGCGCATCGGCCAGCACTACGGCGCCGGACAACTGCTGATGGCCCGGCTCGCCGGGCGGGTCGGCATTGGCTTCGGCGCTGCGGTGATGCTGGCTTTCGCCATGGTGTTCTGGCTGTTGCCGAATCAATTGATCGGTTTGTTCCTGGACCACAACGACCCGGCGTTCCGTCCAGTGATCGAGCTGGCGGTGAGCCTGCTGGCCGTGGCGGCGTGGTTCGAACTGTTCGACGGCACGCAGACCATCGCCATGGGTTGCATCCGTGGGCTCAAGGACGCCAAGACCACGTTCCTGGTGGGCCTGGGTTGTTACTGGCTGATTGGCGCGCCGGCGGCCTGGTGGATGGCGTTTCACCTGAGCTGGGGACCGACCGGCGTCTGGTGGGGACTGGCCCTGGGGTTGGCCTGCGCGGCGGTGAGCCTGACGTTGGCGTTCGAAGGGAAGATGAAGCGGATGATCAGGGGCGAGCCGGGACAACAGGGTTTCGAGATCGTCCAGACTGAATGAAACCTTTGTGGGAGCGAGCCTGCTCGCGATAGCGGTATGTCTGATACATCGATCTTGACTGATCGATCGCTATCGCGAGCAGGCTCGCTCCCACGGGGATTGTGTCAGCCCGCAGGGTTGGGGTCAGACCACCACGTCCCGCGCTGCCTGATGACCATCGAACGTCAGGTATTCCACCAGTTCAGGCAACGGTAACGGTTTGCTGATCAGGAAGCCCTGCACCTGATCGCAGCCAAAGCCGCGCAACAGGTCCAGTTGCTCGCGGGTTTCCACTCCTTCGGCCACCACCTCCAGGTTGAGGTTGTGGGCCAGGTTGATCATCGCGTGCACCAGCTTGCGGTTCTCTTCGCGTTGCTCCATGCCGCCGACGAAACTCTTGTCGATCTTGAGCAGGGCGATGGGGAGGCTGTTGAGGTGCACGAACGAGGAAAATCCGGTGCCGAAGTCGTCCAGGGAGAAACGCACCCCCAGCCGGCCGAGGGCATCCATCGTCTGCTTGACCAGCTCGCTGCGGCGCATGACCGCGGTTTCGGTGAGCTCGAATTCCAGCCACTGGGCTTCGACGCCCCGCTCGGCGATCAACCGGCTCAGGGTCGACAGCAACTGGCTGTCCTGGAACTGCCGGAACGACAGGTTGACCGCCATGTGCAGCGGCGCCAGCCCGCGCTCGCGCAGGGCTTGCATATCCCGCAGCGCACGGGAAATCACCCAGTAGCCCAGCGGGACGATCAGGCCACTCTGCTCGGCCAGCGGTACGAATTCACTCGGCGGCAGCAACCCGCGCTCACCGTGACGCCAACGTACTAGGGCTTCGAGGCCGACGATGTGACCACTCTCGAGGTCCAAGCGAGGCTGGTAATGCAGCTCCAGCTCGTCGCGACGCAGCGCCCGGCGCAGTTCGCTTTCCAGGTCAGCGAGGCTGCGGGCGTTGCGGTTGATGCGCTCGTTGAAGACATGAAAGGTGCAGCCCTGGGTGCTCTTGGCCTGTTGCATGGCGATGTGGGCATGCCACATCAGCGGATCGGCACCCGCCTGGGCCCGAGCGTGGGCGATGCCCAGGCTGCAGCCGATCAGCAGGCTTTCGCCGTCCACCCAGTAGGGTTCAGCCATGGCTTGCGTGATGCGCTCTGCCATCCATTCGGCCCGCTGAGGTGCCCGGCGGGTATCGATCAGCAAGGCGAACTCGTCGCTGCCCAGCCGTGCCAGTTGATCGCCGGCTTCGAGTGCCCCCTTGAGGCGCGATACCACCTGCAGGATCAAGCGATCACCGGCCTGATGACCGAGGGCATCGTTGGCGTGACGGAAGTTGTCCAGGTCCAGATGACCCAGCGCCAGGCCGCGGCCATCGCTTTCAGCCAGGCGCGCCACCAGCAAGGTCTGGAATCCCTGGCGGTTCGCAATGCCGGTCAACGGGTCCTGTTCGGCGAGACGTTGCAAGGTGTTTTCCAGTACGCCGCGTTCACGTACATGGCGCAGGCAACGGCGCAGGGTCGCACTGTCGAGCAGGTCACGCACCAGCCAGTCGCTGGCGCCGTCGGGTAACGTCGCGGGCTCGTGTTCAAGCAGCAGGACGGTCGGCAGATGGCAACGGCCGGGCGCCGGTTGCAAGGCTGCGACCGTCAGCAATACTGCGTTGCGGTTGTCTTCGAACAGGCTGCTGACCGACTCCCAGGTCGGGGCACTGATCAACACGACCGAGCCCGCCATGGGCGCCAGGCACTCGCGTAATATCGCTGACCACTCAGGCTCTTCGGCCAATAACAGCAAACGCAAGGGTTCGACAGGCGTGGACAAGCTGACTCCGTAGACTCTGCAAGGGGGTAGGCGCTGGGCATTATGACCTGCCGACCGACAATGACCAGTGCCAATAGTTCTCAAATGCAGGCTTGTGGCGATTTTTTTCCGTTCCAGGCCGGACATCAGCGCCAATCCTCTCCAGATGCCGGCAGCAAGGCAGCGAAACGGCCTGATGTCGGACAGAGCAGCACAATTCTCCAAGCCTGTTAAAATGCCGGCCCATTTTTCGCAAACGACTCCCTGACCCTGTCATGTCCCGACTCAATCCCCGGCAGCAAGAAGCCGTGAACTATGTCGGCGGCCCTCTTTTGGTGCTCGCCGGTGCAGGCTCCGGCAAGACCAGCGTAATCACCCGCAAGATCGCGCACCTGATCCAGAACTGTGGCATCCGCGCCCAGTACATCGTCGCCATGACCTTTACCAACAAAGCCGCCCGGGAAATGAAGGAACGGGTCGGCGGCCTGCTGCGCGCCGGCGAAGGCCGTGGCCTGACGGTCTGCACCTTTCACAACCTGGGTCTGAACATCATCCGCAAGGAACACGCGCGACTGGGCTACAAGCCGGGCTTCTCGATTTTCGACGAGACCGACGTCAAGGCCCTGATGACCGACATCATGCAGAAGGAATACGCGGGCGACGACGGTGTCGACGAGATCAAGAACATGATCGGCGCCTGGAAAAACGACCTGGTGCTCCCCGCCGAAGCCCTGGAGAACGCCCGCAACCCCAAGGAACAGACGGCCGCCATCGTCTACACCCATTACCAGCGCACACTTAAGGCGTTCAATGCGGTGGACTTCGACGACCTGATCCTGCTGCCGGTCAAGCTGTTCCAGGAACACGCCGACATCCTCGAAAAATGGCAGAACAAGGTTCGCTACCTGCTGGTGGACGAATACCAGGACACCAACGCCAGCCAGTACCTGCTGGTGAAACTGCTCATCGGCAAGCGTAACCAGTTCACGGTGGTGGGTGACGACGACCAGTCGATCTACGCCTGGCGTGGCGCGCGACCGGAAAACCTGATGCTGCTCAAGGAAGACTATCCGTCGCTCAAAGTGGTGATGCTGGAGCAGAACTATCGCTCCACCAGCCGCATCCTGCGCTGTGCCAACGTGCTGATTTCCAACAACCCCCACGAGTTCGAAAAGCAGCTATGGAGCGAGATGGGCCACGGTGATGAGATCCGCGTGATCCGTTGCCGCAACGAAGACGCCGAAGCCGAGCGCGTGGCCATGGAAATCCTCAGCTTGCACCTGCGCACCGACCGGCCGTACAGCGATTTTGCGATCCTGTACCGCGGCAACTACCAGGCCAAGCTGATCGAGCTGAAGTTGCAGCATCACCAGGTTCCCTATCGCCTGTCGGGCGGCAACAGCTTCTTCGGCCGTCAGGAAGTGAAGGACCTGATGGCCTATTTCCGCCTGATCGTGAACCCGGACGATGACAACGCCTTCCTGCGGGTGATCAACGTCCCACGCCGGGAAATCGGCTCGACCACGCTGGAAAAACTCGGCAACTACGCCACCGAGCGCAAGATCTCGATGTACGCCGCCACCGACGAAATCGGCCTGGGCGAACACCTGGACAGCCGCTTCACCGACCGCCTGGCGCGCTTCAAGCGTTTCATGGACAAGGTCCGCGAGCAGTGCGCCGGGGAAGACCCGATCGCGGCACTGCGCAGCATGGTCACGGACATCGACTACGAGAACTGGCTGCGCACCAACAGCTCCAGCGACAAGGCCGCCGACTACCGCATGGGCAACGTCTGGTTCCTGATCGAAGCCTTGAAGAACACCCTGGAAAAAGACGAAGACGGCGAAATGACCGTCGAGGACGCCATCGGCAAACTCGTGCTGCGGGACATGCTCGAGCGTCAGCAGGAAGAGGAAGACGGTGCCGAAGGCGTGCAGATGATGACGCTGCACGCGTCCAAGGGCCTGGAATTCCCTTACGTGTTCATCATGGGCATGGAAGAAGAAATCCTGCCGCACCGCTCCAGCATCGAGGCCGATACCATCGAAGAAGAACGGCGCCTGGCCTACGTGGGTATTACCCGGGCCCGGCAGACGCTGGCCTTCACCTTCGCCGCCAAGCGCAAGCAATACGGTGAAGTGATCGACTGCGCGCCGAGCCGCTTTCTCGATGAGCTGCCGCCGGACGATCTGGCCTGGGAAGGCAACGACGATACCCCGACCGAGGTGAAAGCCGTTCGCGGCAACAGCGCCTTGGCCGATATACGCGCCATGCTAAAGCGCTAGAATCGACCCATTTTTCCGACTTCAGAGCCCTTAAGGCGTCATCAGAGGAGGCTTCATGGAAGCCCTGCACCAGAAAATCCGTGAGCAAGGCATCGTGCTTTCCGACCAGGTCCTGAAAGTCGACGCGTTCCTGAACCACCAGATCGACCCGCAGTTGATGAAGCAGATCGGCGATGAATTCGCCGCGCTGTTCAAGGACTCGGGCATCACCAAGATCGTCACCATCGAGGCCTCGGGCATCGCCCCGGCCATCATGACCGGCCTGAACCTTGGCGTGCCGGTGATTTTCGCCCGCAAGCAACAGTCCCTGACCCTGACGGAAAACCTGCTGTCGGCGACCGTGTATTCGTTCACCAAGAAGACCGAAAGCACCGTGGCCATCAGCCCTCGTCACCTGACCAGCAGCGACCGGGTGCTGATCATCGATGACTTCCTGGCCAACGGCAAAGCCTCCCAGGCGCTGATTTCCATCATCAAACAGGCCGGCGCCACCGTGGCCGGGCTGGGGATCGTGATCGAGAAGTCGTTTCAGGGTGGCCGTGCGGAACTGGATGCCCAAGGCTATCGCGTCGAGTCCCTGGCGCGGGTGAAATCCCTGGCCGGTGGGGTCGTGACCTTCATCGACTGACACACATCGCCCTTGTGGGAGCGAGCCTGCTCACGATGGGGCCTGCACATCCAACATCAGTGTTGGCAGGTAGTTCGTCATCGCGAGCAGGCTCGCTCCCACAGGGGGTTAGGTTGATTGTTGCTGCGCAGAGGCCTTGAGGCCCGCCAGCAACAAGCGCTGGAACAGATCGTCCTTCAGTCCATCGGTGCTCGCCAGTTGCATCCGCTCCAGATGCTCGGGGTACAACGAGGGGTCGGGGGCATCCAGCGCCGCCTTGCCCAACTCGAGCATTTCAGTGAGTTTGAACTTGCTCTTGAGCCAGTTCAGCGCCCGCAGCAGGTCCCGCTCCACCCCGTCGAAATCAGCACCCAGCGGATACTCCGGAAACAGATTCGGATGCCGCGCCTGGATTGCCTGCAAGCGCTCCGATGTGTTGTCGGCGAACCGCGGATCGAGGCGGAAATCCTTCGGTAGCTTTCCGGCATTCTGCGCCTGCTCGATCAACCCCGGCTGGAAGCGTGAATCGCTGATGTTCAGCAACGCCTCGATCACCGCGGCATCGGTCTTGCCCCGCAGGTCGGCGATGCCGTACTCGGTCACCACGATATCCCGCAGGTGCCGGGGAATCGTGCAGTGGCCATACTCCCAGACAATGTTCGAGCTGATTTCGCCCCCGGACTCCCGCCAACTGCGCAGGAGCAAAATGGAACGCGCGCCTTCCAGCGCATGCCCCTGGGCGACGAAGTTGTATTGCCCACCCACACCGCTGAGCACCCGCCCGTCTTCCAACTGATCGGCCACCCCGGCGCCCAGCAGGGTCATGGTGAACACGGTATTGATAAAGCGCGCATCGAGACGCTGCAAGCGCTTGAGGCGCTCCTGGCCATACAACTCGTTGATGTAGCTGATGCGGGTCATGTTGAATTCGAGCCGGCGGCTCTGCGGCAACTCGTGCAAGCGCTGGTAAAAACTGCGTGGCCCGAGAAAGAAGCCGCCATGGACACAGACGCCGTCGGGCTGGGCCGCCTCGTCGAGCGTACCCGAGTTGGCCTGCTCCTGGGTCGGCTCATCGGGATAGACCTTGCGCCGGATGATCCCGGCCTCCGCCAGCACCAGCAAACCGTTGACGAACATTTCACTGCAACCGTACAACCCCCTGGCAAACGGCTCGACCCCACCCTCGCGTTCGATCAGTTGTGCCCACTGGCTGAGGTTCAGGTCCGCCAGTAACGCCCGATACCCGGCGTTATCCGCCTGACGCGCCAGCAGTGCCGCCGTCAGCGCGTCGCCCATGGAACCAATACCGATCTGCAGCGTGCCGCCGTCACGCACCAGGCTGCTTGCGTGCAGACCGATGAAATGATCCTGGAACCCCACCGGCATGTTGGGCGTGGAAAACAGCGTGTGACTGTCCTTCTCGTCGATCAACAGATCGAAAGCGTCTATACCGATTTCCGCATCCCCCGGCATGTAGGGCAGATCGCTATGAACCTGGCCGACCATGAGGATGGTTTCCCCCGCCGCCCGTCGCTTCTCGATCATCGGCAACAGGTCGAGGGTGATGTCGGGGTTGCAACTCAGGCTCAGGCGATCCGGGTGCTGTGGATCGCTCGCCACCAGCTGCGCGATCAGGTTCAAGCCCGCGGCGTTGATGTCCCGGGCGGCGTGACTGTAGTTGCTGCTAACGTAGTTCTGCTGGGCCGATGCGCTGTGCAGCAGGCTGCCTGGCTGCATGAAGAACTGCTCGATCCGGATGTTGGGCGGCAGGCTGTCCCGCTGCAGGTCGGTCAGGTAATCGAGTTCCGGGTAGTCGCCAAAAACCCGTTCGATGAAAGGTTCGAGAAAGCGCTTCTGCAAACCATCGCCCAGGTTCGGCCGGCCCAGGCTCAGGGCCGTGTAAATAGTCAGTTGTCGTTCGGGCAGTTGGGCAATGCGCCGGTACAGCGCGTTGGCGAACAGATTGGGTTTGCCCAACCCCAGGGGCATGCCCAGGTGGATATGCGCCGGCAGACGCTCCAGGACGTCATCCACCGCCTGCTCGATCGAACACAATTGCACCATCCTACCCTCCGGGTCATTCCGTGAATGTGGGTTGGACCGAGCTTGCCGGGTCTTGGTTGCGATGAACAGCCCTGGGTGATCGTTTCCAAGGCGCAAAAAAGCCGCTCGTAAGCGGCTTTTTTGAAGGATGCTGGCTTTATTTCAGGCCGGACATCTTCTGGATGGCGCCTTTGAGCTCTTCATCCGAGCAATCGGCGCAGGTACCTTTAGGTGGCATGGAATTGATACCGGAGATGGCTTTAGCCAGCAGACCATCAACGCCGCCTTCTTTCTTGGCTCGTTCGCCCCAAGCTCCGCTGTCACCAATTTTGGGAGCGCCCAGCACGCCTGCAGTGTGGCAAGCCCCGCAATGTTTACCGATTACGTCATCCGGTGTCTTCTTGCCCCCACCGCCGGCCGCAACGGCAACTTCCATGCCCTTGCATTCCTTTCCCGCAACGCAAACCTGGCCGACCGGCTCGAGGCGCTTGGCGATTTCGTCGTTGGTCGCCGCTTGGGCACTGACTGCCCAAAGGGCCAATACGGTTGCTGGTGCAGCCAGCATTTTCATAATTAGGTTCACGCGTACACCCTCATGGTGGCTAGTCACGCCTGCGGCCACGGTTGCAGGCGGGCGCAAGTATAGCGGTAAGCCTGTCACACTGAAACAACCCTAAAGTCACAAGGGTCTTGTTCGTTGTGACAGCTTCCCCCTGGCCGCCGCTGCCCGTGCGGGCTTGGCGCCTCTTCCTTAGAAATTGGCCGGTGTGGCTGCGCTGATCAGTCGCGCCGGCACATCGAACGGATTACGGAAACGGTGTGGCTTGGTGCTCTCGAAATAGTAGCTGTCCCCGGCTTCGAGCACGAACGTTTCGGCGCCGACGACCAGCTCCAGACGCCCTTCCACCAGAATCCCGGTTTCCTCGCCTTCATGGGTGAGCATCTCGTCACCGGTATCGGCGCCCGGCGGATAGATTTCGTTCAAAAAGGCAATCGCCCGACTCGGGTGTGCCCTGCCCACCAGTTTCATGGTCACGGCGCCGTCGGAGATATCGATCAGTTCGTTGGCTTTGTAGACGATCTGGGTCGGCTTCTCCTGGAGAATTTCTTCGGAGAAAAACTCGACCATGGACATGGGGATGCCGCCAAGGACCTTGCGCAGCGAGCTGATCGAGGGGCTGACGCTGTTTTTCTCGATCATCGAAATGGTGCTGTTGGTGACGCCCGCTCGTTTGGCGAGTTCACGCTGGGAAAGGCCTTTGAGTTTACGAATGGCTTGCAGTCGTTCACCGACGTCCAATGCTGGAACCTCCAGGGGATCAGGTTGTGTGGAAATTGAGCGTTATCATGGCGACAGCGTTCAGTATTTACAACACTTTGACCCGAATCCTGCGCGGTGAAGCGACCTTCGGTCGATCCTGCGTTACGTCAGCCCCCGGAATAGAGCCGCGGCACCCGCCGCAGGTTGCAGAAAATCTGATAGGGAATGGTGCCGGCAGCCTTTGCCACATCGCTGGCAAGTACATGCTTGCCCCACAACTCGACGGTCGAACCGAGCCCGGCATGGGGGATATTCGTCAGGTCGACGCACAGCATGTCCATCGACACGCGCCCGACCAATTGGCTGCGCTGGCCGTCCACCAGCACCGGAGTACCGCTCGGAGCCTGGCGCGGGTAACCGTCGGCATAGCCCATGGCGACCACTCCAACCCGGGTCGTCTGCGTAGTCACGTAACGGGCGCCATACCCCACCGGCTCGCCGGCCGGCAGTTCGCGCACGCAGATGATCTTCGACTCCAGGGTCATCACCGGCTGCAGGCGCGAGGCGGTGGCGTTGGCTTCATCAAAAGGCGTCGCGCCATACAGCATGATGCCCGGACGAACCCAGTCGCTCGGCATCTGCGGCCAACCCAACACCGCTGGGGAGTTGCGCAGGCTGGTCTCGGCCGTCAATCCCTGGCAGGCGGCTTCAAACACCTCCAGTTGCCGGGTGCTGCTAGGATCATGCAGCTCGTCGGCACGGGCAAAGTGGCTCATCAGCACGATCTTCGCCACTTTGCCGCTGGCCAGCAGCCGACGATACGCGGCCTGGTAGTCCTGCGGGTGCAGGCCGACCCGGTGCATCCCCGAGTCCAGTTTGAGCCAGACCGTGATCGGCTTGCCCAGCGTCGCTTTTTCAATCGCTTCGAGCTGCCACAACGAATGCACTACGCACCAGAAATCGTGCTCGACGATCAACGACAGTTCATCGGCTTCGAAAAACCCTTCCAGCAACAGCACCGGCGCACGAATACCGCCGGCCCGCAACTCCAGGGCTTCTTCGATGCATGCCACGGCAAACCCGTCCGCGGTGTCCTGCAAAGCTTCGGCACAACGTACCGCGCCATGCCCGTAGGCATCGGCCTTGATCACTGCAAGGGCCTTGGCCCCCGTGACGTCACGAGCCAATTGGTAGTTGTGGCGCAGGGCTTGAAGATCGATAAGGGCACGGGCAGGACGCATGACGGCAGGCTTCTAGGCAGACATGAAAAAAACCGGCGCGGGCTGATGGCATGAACCACCAACAGCGCCGGGAGAGGGATCGTTTCGACAGCTTTAAGGCAGCGCGGCCACGACTGACAGCTCCACCAGGATTTCCGGCTCGCACAGCTTGGCTTCTACCGTGGCGCGGGCCGGAGCCACCCCATTGGGCAGCCATTTGTCCCAGACCGCGTTCATGCCCGCAAAGTCGGCCTCGATGTCCTTCAGGTAGATCGTGACCGACAGCAACCGGCTCTTGTCGGTCCCGGCCAGGTCCAGCAAACGCTCGATATTGGCCAGGGTTTCGCGGGTCTGCTGCTCGATACCGGCGCTCATGTCGTCGCCGACTTGCCCGGCCAGGTAAACGGTGCCGTTGTGCACGACCACCTGGCTCATGCGGTCATTGGTGAGCTGGCGCTGGATTGACATGTTTTGCAGACTCCTGAAGTTTGCTGCTGCCATAACGGGAAATATCGAGACCTTCGGCGCTGATCTGCGGCTTTTTCTTCGCCATCAGATCCGCCAGCAAGCGGCCGGAACCACAGGCCATGGTCCAACCGAGGGTGCCATGGCCGGTGTTCAGGAACAGATTCTTGAACGGGGTGGCGCCGACAATCGGCGTGCCATCCGGCGTGGTCGGGCGCAAGCCGGTCCAGAAACTGGCCTGGGCCAGATCGCCGCCCTGAGGATAAAGGTCGTTGACGATCATCTCCAGGGTTTCACGGCGACGGGGATTGAGCGACAGGTCAAAACCGGCGATTTCCGCCATGCCGCCCACGCGGATGCGGTTATCGAAACGGGTGATCGCAACCTTGTAGGTTTCGTCGAGAATGGTCGAGGTCGGCGCCATGGCCGGGTTGGTGATCGGCACGGTCAGGGAATAGCCCTTGAGTGGATACACCGGGGCCCGGATCCCCAGGGGCTTGAGTAGTTGCGGCGAATAACTGCCCAGGGCCAGGACGTAGCGGTCGGCGATTTCCAGCTTGCCGTCGATCCAGACGCCGTTGATACGGTCACCGGCCTGGTCCAGGCGCTGGATATCCTGGCCGAAACGGAACTCCACACCCAGCTTCACGGCCATTTCCGCCAAGCGCGTGGTAAACATCTGACAGTCGCCGGTCTGATCGTTGGGCAGACGCAAGGCGCCGGCCAGAATGTCGGTGACATTCGCCAGGGCCGGCTCGACCCGTGCAATGCCTTCGCGGTCGAGCACTTCGAACGGCACACCGGACTCTTTCAGCACGGCGATGTCCTTGGCCGCGCCATCGAGTTGCGCCTGGGTACGGAACAACTGCGTAGTCCCCAGGCTACGGCCTTCGTAGGCAATACCGGTTTCGGCGCGCAGTTCGTCGAGGCAGTCGCGGCTGTACTCGGACAGGCGCACCATGCGCTCCTTGTTGATGGCGTAGCGGCTGGCGGTGCAGTTGCGCAGCATCTGCGCCATCCACAGGTACTGGTCGATGTCGGCGGTGGCCTTGATCGCCAGCGGTGCGTGACGCTGCAACAGCCATTTAATGGCCTTGAGCGGCACGCCCGGCGCGGCCCACGGCGAGGCATAGCCCGGCGACACTTGGCCGGCATTGGCGAAACTGGTTTCCATGGCGGGCGCCGGCTGACGATCGACCACCACCACTTCGAACCCGGCACGGGCCAGATAGTAAGCACTGACGGTACCGATGACGCCGCTACCCAAGACCAGAACGCGCATGTTGTTGCCCCCATCGCGGGTGAACCGCTGACGTGTGTTGTACAGAACCGTAATGAGCGCAGTGTAAAAAAGAATAGGCAGTGCTTTTCACTATATAAATGCCTATATTTGGCGAGAATTCTCGGCAAAAACCCTTTTCACGGAGGCGCATCCCCTGTGCGTACCAATACCCAGACCAAGCGCGAGCTGGACAAGATCGACCGCAACATCCTGCGCATCCTCCAGGCGGACGGGCGGATCTCCTTCACCGAACTGGGGGAAAAGGTCGGTCTCTCGACAACGCCCTGCACCGAGCGGGTACGGCGCCTGGAGCGCGAAGGGATCATCATGGGCTACAACGCCCGGCTCAACCCGCAGCATCTGAAGGGCAGCCTGCTGGTATTTGTCGAGATCAGCCTCGACTACAAGTCCGGCGACACCTTCGAAGAATTCCGACGTGCCGTGCTGAAACTGCCTCACGTGTTGGAATGCCACCTGGTGTCGGGGGACTTCGACTATCTGGTGAAAGCACGGATTTCCGAGATGGCCTCATACCGCAAGCTGTTGGGCGACATTCTGCTCAAATTGCCCCATGTGCGGGAGTCCAAGAGCTATATCGTAATGGAAGAGGTGAAAGAGAGCCTGAACCTGCCGATTCCGGATTGATCGTTCCCACGCGGAGCGTAGATCGTTCCCACGCTCCGCGTGGGAATGCAGCCAGGGACGCTCCGCGTCCCGGAAAAGCCGAACGCGGAGCGTCCGATGAGGCATTCCCACGCAGAGCGTGGGAACGATCTCGCTAGACCAACACCTGCCGATTGGCAGCCATGTACTCATGGATCTGCTTCTCGACCCTGGGATGGATCAACTCCACCGGGCGCCGCCCATTGGGACACGGCAACGTCGCCGTGGTGCCGAACAGCCTGCAGATCAGCGGCCGCTCGTCATACACGGTGCAACCGTTCGGCCCCAGGTGCACGCAGTCGAGGGCCTCCAGGGCGGCGTCCTGCTCGGCGCGGGTCTTGCGCGGCAGACGGGCCATTTCCTCGGGAGACGTGGTCACCGGCCCGCAGCAGTCATGGCAGCCCGGTACGCACTCGAACGAGGGAATCTGCTGGCGCAGCGTGCGGATTTTCTGACTGTTGCAGCTCATCGAGGCGGTTACCTGGTGGGGACTGCTCCGGATTCTGCCCTAAAAGCCCTATACCAGACAGCGCCAGCCGACCACTGTTGCTCACGGAGGAATCCGCGGCTTATGCTCCGTAAAATTTCTCAAACACAATAATCAGGATTACGCACATGAACGCCCGTGTTCAGCAACCTGTCCCGAGCCACGCGCACGCCGCCTCCTACTACGCCGCCAGCAGCCTGCCGCAACCGGACCATCCGCTGCTGCAAGGCGAGCTGCTGGCGGATGTCTGCGTGGTCGGTGGCGGGTTCTCGGGGCTGAACACGGCCATCGAACTGGCCGAACGCGGCATGAGCGTCGTGTTGCTGGAAGCGCACAAGATCGGCTGGGGTGCCAGTGGGCGTAATGGCGGCCAGTTGATCCGCGGCGTCGGTCATGGCCTGGACCAATTCACCCCGGTCATCGGCGCCGAGGGCGTGCGTCAGATGAAACTCATGGGCCTCGAGGCAGTGGAAATCGTCCGGCAGCGCGTCGAGCGTTTCCAGATCGCTTGCGATCTCACCTGGGGTTACTGCGACCTCGCCAACAAACCCGCCGACCTGGAAGGCTTCGCCGAGGACGCCGAGGAACTGCGCAGCCTGGGCTACCGCCACCCGACCCGGCTGCTGCAAGCCCATGAAATGCACAGCGTGGTGGGCTCGGACCGCTATGTCGGCGGCCTGATCGACATGGGCTCCGGCCATTTGCATCCACTGAACCTGGCCCTGGGCGAAGCCGACGCCGCGCAACGGCTGGGGGTCAGGCTGTTCGAGCAATCGGCGGTTACCCGGATCGATTATGGTCCGGAAGTGAAAGTGCACACCCGGCAAGGTACGGTTCGCGCCAAGACCCTGGTGCTCGGCTGCAATGCCTATCTCAACGGCCTCAACCAGGAATTGAGCGGCAAGGTGCTGCCCGCCGGCAGCTACATCATCGCCACCGAACCTTTGAGCCAGGCTCAGGCCCAAGCGCTGTTGCCACAGAACATGGCAGTCTGTGACCAGCGGGTGGCGCTGGATTACTACCGGCTTTCGGCGGATCGCCGCTTGCTGTTCGGCGGCGCCTGTCATTATTCGGGTCGCGATCCGCAGGACATCGCCGCGTATATGCGTCCGAAGATGCTCAAGGTCTTCCCGCAGTTGGCGGAGGTGAAGATCGACTATCAATGGGGCGGAATGATCGGCATCGGCGCCAACCGTCTCCCGCAGATCGGCCGCCTCAAGAATCAACCCAACGTGTACTTCGCCCAGGCCTATTCCGGCCATGGCGTGAACGCCACGCACCTGGCCGGCAAGCTGTTGGCCGAAGCCATCAGTGGGCAGCAAGGCGGTGGGTTCGATCTGTTCGCCCAGGTCCCGCACATCACCTTCCCCGGCGGCAAGCACTTGCGCTCGCCGCTGCTGGCGTTGGGGATGTTGTGGCACAGGTTGAAAGAGCTGGTTTGATCCGAATGACACTATAAGTGGTGCTGTTTGTGGCGAGGGGATTTATCCCCTCGCCACGGATCAACCCCGCCAGAACGGCTTGAGGGCCTCCTCCCGCGCCTGCTGCGGATCCATCCCGATATCACGCAACTGTTCGGGTGTCAGCTCCAGCAAGACTCGACGTGTATGCAGACGATGCCAGAACAGGCCCCAGCGGCCCAGGCAGGTCGGAGCATTTCGAAACCTTGCGCCTCGAAGTTCCTTTTCCTGCCCAGCCTCCAGTTCCTGACTGTGTAGCGTCAGCCGCACATCGCTCAAGCCGTTCATTTTTCATTGCTCCTGTTTACTTGGGTAGCCAGAGGTTTCATGATGCGCGGACGGCCAAAATCAATACAGATTCAACATCTGTATTTTATTTGCATACAGATAAGGCCTTTTTGCCACTGAATGCTGTTTTTACCGGCCAACTGTATTGGTTACCTGCTACCCCACCTATCGAGAGCGCGCCATGACCCTCTACGTGAACCTCGCCGAATTGCTCGGCACCCGCATCGAACAGGGTTTCTATCGCCCCGGCGACCGGCTGCCGTCGGTGCGGGCACTGAGCACGGAACATGGGGTCAGCCTGAGCACGGTGCAGCAGGCCTATCGCGTGCTGGAGGACAGCGGATTGGCGATGCCGAAGCCCAAATCCGGCTATTTCGTTCCGGTCAGCCGTGAGTTGCCGGACCTTCCGGCGATAGGCCGTCCGGCCCAGCGTCCAGTGGATATTTCACAATGGGACCAGGTGCTGGAGTTGATACGCGCCGTGCCACGCAAGGATGTGGTGCAACTGGGGCGCGGCATGCCGGACATCCACTCGCCCACCATGAAACCGCTGCTGCGCAGCCTGGCCCAGATCAGCCGTCGGCAGGACATGCCCGGGCTGTATTACGACAATATCTACGGCAACCTCGCATTACGCGAACAGATTGCCCGCCTGCTGCTGGATTCGGGCTGTCAGTTGGGAGCCAACGACCTGATTGTCACCACCGGCTGCCACGAAGCGCTGTCTGTCAGCATTCGCGCCACCTGCGAACAAGGCGATATCGTCGCGGTGGACTCACCCAGCTTCCATGGCGCCATGCAGACCCTCAAGGGCCTGGGTATGAAGGCCATGGAAATCCCCACCGACCCACTCACGGGCATCAGCCTGGAAGCCTTGGAACTGGCGCTGGAGCAATGGCCGATCAAGGCCATACAGTTGACGCCCAGCTGCAACAACCCGCTGGGCTACATCATGCCGGAGGCGAACAAACGCGCGTTGTTGAGCCTGGCACAGCGCTTCGACGTGGCGATCATCGAAGACGATGTGTATGGGGACCTGGCCTACACCTACCCACGACCGCGCACGATCAAATCCTTCGATGAAGATGGTCGCGTCCTGCTCTGCAGTTCTTTCTCCAAGACCCTGGCGCCGGGCCTGCGAGTGGGCTGGGTCGCACCGGGCCGGTACTTGGAGCGGGTGTTGCACATGAAGTACATCAGCACCGGCTCCACCGCGCCGCAACCGCAGATCGCCATCGCCGAGTTCCTCAAGGGCGGGCATTTCGAACCCCATTTGCGCCGGATGCGCACACAGTACCAGCGCAATCGCGACGTGATGATCGACTGGGTCAGCCGATACTTTCCGTCGGGCACCCGCGCCAGTCGTCCCCGGGGCAGCTTCATGCTGTGGGTCGAATTGCCCGAAGGTTTCGATACGCTGAAGCTCAACCGGGTCTTGCATGACCAGGGTGTGCAGGTCGCGGTCGGCAGCATTTTTTCGGCATCGGGCAAATACCGCAACTGCCTGCGGATGAACTACGCTGCCAAGCCAACGGCACAGATCGAGGAAGCCGTGCGTAAGGTAGGGGCCGCCGCCATCGCGCTGTTGAACGAAACCCAGGGCGACGGCGTCTGAATGCTACTTGGGGAAGCAGCCCCCGACACTCATCAACGCCAACAAGCGGAACGATCCTACGTGAGATCCACACCGGTCCTGCCTGCGCTACTGCTTGTCGCCTCACTGTTGGGAGGCTGTGCCAGCGTTGATATCACCCGTGAGCCTTCCCAGGCGTTGCCGGCGTCCGAATCGTCATTCGGGCGCTCGGTCCAGGCCCAGGCCGCACCGCACGAAGGACGCTCGGGATTCCGCCTGCTCTCCAACAGCACCGATGCCTTTACCGCCCGGGCCGAGCTGATTCGTAACGCGCAAAGCAGCCTGGACTTGCAGTACTACATCGTTCACGACGGCATCAGCACCCGGATGCTGGTGGACGAGGTACTCAGGGCCGCCGACCGGGGCGTGCGCGTGCGGATCCTGCTGGACGACACCACCAGCGACGGCCAGGAAGAGATCATTTCGACCCTCGGCGTCCACCCGCAGATCCAGATCCGCCTGTTCAACCCGTTGCATCTGGGGCGCGCCACCGGCGTGACCCGCAGCCTCGGCCGGCTGTTCAACCTGTCGCTGCAACACCGGCGGATGCACAACAAGCTTTGGCTGGCGGACAACAGCATGGCCATCGTCGGCGGGCGCAACCTGGGGGATGAATACTTCGATGCCGAACCTCACCTGAATTTCACCGATATCGACCTGCTTGGCGTCGGCCCGGTGGCCGAGCAACTGGGGCACAGCTTCGACCAGTATTGGAACAGTGCCCTGAGCAAGCCCATCGAACAGTTCCTGTCCCATCGACCCACCGCCAAGGACTTGGCCAACAGCCGCCTGCGCCTGCAAGAGTCCCTGGAGCAGACGCAGAAGGAGAACCACGCGCTGTACCAGCAGCTAACCACCTACCGGACCCAGCCGCGCCTGGATATCTGGCGCAACGAATTGGTCTGGGCCTGGAACCAGGCGTTGTGGGACGCGCCCAGCAAGGTGCTGGCCAAGGACGAGCCGGATCCGCACCTGTTGCTGACCACCCAGCTAGGCCCAGAACTGACGGGCGTCAGCAAGGAGCTGATCATGATCTCGGCATACTTCGTGCCGGGTCAGCCTGGGTTGGTGTACCTGACCAGCCGCGCCGATGCCGGTGTGTCGGTAAGCCTGTTGACCAACTCCCTGGAAGCTACCGACGTGCCGGCGGTGCACGGCGGTTACGCGCCCTATCGCAAGGCGCTGCTGGAGCACGGTGTGCGGCTGTACGAGTTGCGGCGCCAGCCCGGCGACAAGGGCGGCAGCAGCCCTCACCTGTTCTATAGCAAGTCCTACGGAGAATCGGACTCGAGCCTGCACAGCAAGGCGATCATTTTTGACCGACAGAAGGCGTTCATCGGCTCATTCAATTTCGATCCGCGCTCAGTGCTGTGGAACACCGAGGTCGGCGTGTTGGTGGACAGTCCCGAACTCGCCGACCAGGTCCGTGACCTGGCCTTGCAGGGCATGGCACCGGCCCTGAGCTACCACGCGCGACTGGAAGATGGAAAGCTCGTCTGGACCACTGAAGACAACGGCAAACTCCATGACCTGGATCGCGAGCCCGGCAGTTGGTGGCGCCGGTTCAATGCCTGGTTTGCGACGACCATCGGGCTGGAAAAAATGTTGTAGGGCTGTCCGCCCCTGTCAGGCAGGCTGTGTAGCCCCGAACGCACCTTGGCGCAACAACAGAATCACCAGCCCAAACGCCCCCGCCGCCATGAACAACGGCAGCGCATGCCCGCTGATCCATTGGCTACCCGCTCCCGCCACGAGGGGACCGATCAGGCAACCGATTCCCCACAGCTGGGCAATATGGGCGTTGGCCCGCACCAGCGCATCGTCACGGTAACGCTCACCGATCAGGATCAACGACAAGGTGAACAAGCCACCCGCACTAGCGCCGAACAGCACCCACAGCGGCCAGATCAGTACGGTATCGATCAGCAACGGAACCGCCAGACTCGATAAAGTCAGCACCACCGCGCAGCCCGTGAGCAAGGTTCGTCGGGACACATGATCGGCCAGGGCGCCAATGGGCAGTTGCAGCAAGGCATCACCGACCACCACGGTACTGACCATCGCCAGCGCGACGTCGGCACTGAACCCCTGGCGCAGGCAATACACCGGCAGCAATGTCAGGATCATCGCCTCGAAAGCCGCGAACAACGACACCGCCCAGGCGATCGCCGGCAGCCCTCGGCAAAATACCCACAAATCGCCAAACGTAACGCTACCGGCTTCACTGGTAGGCGCTCCACTGCGACCGAGCAACAGCAAAGGCGCCATCAGCAGCAGGCCGACGCCCACCCAGAATCCATAGTCGTGAACAGTACCCAGCGCACCGAGCAACAGCGGACCGGACAACTGGCTGAGGGCATAGCTGGCGCCATACAGCGCCACCAGCCGACCACGCCATTGTTCAACCACCAGTTGATTGATCCAGCTCTCGCCGAGGATGAACACCAGGGTCAGGACCACCCCGATCACCAGCCGCAGCACCAGCCAGACCGGGTAACTGGGCAACAGCGCCAGCAATCCGATGGACAGTGCCCCGCCCCACAGGCACAGGCGCATCAAGTTCGCAGTCCCAAACCGCGCCGTCAGACGGCTCGACACCTTGGCCCCGAGCAACACCCCAACCGCCGGCATGGCCGCCATTACCCCAATGGCGAACGAACCATAACCCCAGCCCTCCAGGCGCAGCGACACCAGCGGCATGCTGACTCCCAGGGCAAGGCCGACGCTCAGGACAGAGGCCAACACGGCGAAATAAGTCGCCCAACGCATTTCCACACTCCTGTGGGTAGTCATCGATTCCGGATCCCCCAAAACAATGTGGGAGCGAGCCTGCTCGCGAAGCGGCGCAACATTCAACAAAGCTGTCGACTGTCATACCGCTATCGCGAGCAGGCTCGCTCCCACAGGGGATCAGCGTGTGCTGTTACAGCTTGATCCAGGTCGACTTCAGCTCGGTGTATTTGTCGAAGGCGTGCAGCGACTTGTCGCGGCCGTTACCCGACTGCTTGAAGCCACCGAACGGCGCGGTCATGTCGCCACCGTCGTACTGATTCACCCACACACTGCCGGCGCGCAAGGCCTTGGCGGTCAGGTGGGCCTTGGAGATGTCCCGGGTCCATACCGCCGCCGCCAGGCCATACGGCGTGTCGTTGGCAATCTGGACGGCTTCCTCGGCGGTATCGAAAGTGATCACCGACAAGACTGGACCGAAAATCTCTTCCTGGGCAATTTTCATGGCGTTGCTCACGCCGTCGAAAATCGTCGGCTCGACATACGTACCACCGGTTTCCTCGAGGATCCGCTTGCCACCGGCCACCAGCTTGGCGCCGTCGCTGTGCCCGGCTTCGATGTAGGACAGCACGGTATTCATCTGCTGGGTGTCGACCAGGGCACCGACATTCGTCGCCGGGTCCAGCGGATTGCCCGGCTTCCAGCCCTTGAGGGCTTCGATCACCAGCGGCAGGAAGGTGTCCTTGATGGAGCGTTCCACCAGCAGGCGCGAGCCAGCGGTGCAGACCTCGCCCTGGTTGAACGCAATGGCGCTGGCCGCGGCTTCGGCGGCGGCCTGCAGATCCGGGGCATCGGCGAACACGATGTTCGGGCTCTTGCCGCCGGCTTCCAGCCAGATGCGCTTCATGTTGGATTCGCCGGAGTAGATCATCAGTTGCTTAGCGATCTTGGTGGAACCGGTGAACACCAGCGTGTCGACATCCATGTGCAGAGCCAGGGCCTTGCCGACCGTATGGCCGTAGCCTGGCAGGACGTTGAGCACGCCTTTCGGAATCCCGGCTTCGACGGCCAGTGCGGCGATGCGGATGGCGGTCAACGGGGATTTTTCCGACGGTTTGAGGACCACCGAGTTGCCGGTGGACAGTGCCGGACCGAGCTTCCAGCAGGCCATCAACAGCGGAAAGTTCCACGGTACGATGGCGCCCACCACACCGACGGGCTCGCGGGTGACCAAGCCCAGCTGGTCGTGCGGGGTCGAAGCCACTTCGTCGTAGAGCTTGTCGATGGCTTCACCGCTCCAGCTCAACGCTTGTGCCGCGCCGGGCACATCGATATTCAGGGAATCGCTGATCGGCTTGCCCATGTCCAGGGTTTCGAGGAGGGCCAGCTCTTCGACGTGCTGCTTGAGCAGGCCGGCGAAACGAATCATGGTGGCTTTGCGTTTGCTCGGCGCCAGGCGCGACCAGGCGCCGGAGTTGAAGACCGCACGAGCGTTTTCGACGGCACGCTGAGCGTCTGCGGCATCGCAGCTGGCGACTTTGCCCAACAGACGGCCATCGACCGGGCTGATGCAATCGAAGGTTTCGCCGGACACCGCATCGGTGTATTCGCCGTTGATGAAGGCGCGGCCCTCGATGGTCAGATCGCGGGCGCGTTGTTCCCAGTCGGCACGAGTCAGGGTGGTCATGCGAGTGTCCTCCTCTTATTGGGGTATGAGCGTCGCAGGGGGCGCCCGCTCAGGAATTCTGCCCGGCCAGCCGGTTTTCGCGCATATTTTCGGCACAGGGCACCCGCCACCCTAAACCAGCCGCCCCTCAAGTTTCAATATATTTGACACAAGGCCGGCAAACAGCCTTGCGATGTTCGTTTTAATAAACATAGACTCGAGCCTTCCAAGCAATCACCGGGGGATTACGGAAATGAGCATCCAGGACATCGTCGACTTCAGCCAGGCCAGCACCGTCGCCGATCGCTATCGCCCGGACCCGGCGAAGGTTCTCAAGGGCGATCCCGAACAAGCCGTGTACAACCACTACAACAGCCCCTGTGGGCAAATGAATGCCGGCGTCTGGCAAGGCGCGGTCGGCCAGTGGACGGTCAACTACACCGAGCATGAATACTGCGAGATCGTCCAGGGCGTTTCCGTGTTGCGGGACAATGACGGCAATGCCAAGACACTGCGTGCAGGCGATCGCTTCGTGATTCCTGCGGGCTTCAAGGGCACATGGGAAGTGCTGGAGCCGTGCCGCAAGATCTATGTGGTGTTTGAACAGAAGGCTTGAGTTTTCGTTGGCCGGGCTGGCCCCATCGCGAGCAGGCTCGCTCCCACAGGGATTGGGTCAGGGCTGAAAGCCAGCCACAAAAAAGGCCCGTATCTCGCGATACGGGCCTTTTTCGTAAAGAGGGAAAAATCAATTACTTGATTTTGCCTTCCTTGTAGATCACGTGCTTGCGAACAACCGGATCATATTTCTTGATCTCGATTTTGTCCGGGGTAGTACGCTTGTTCTTGTCGGTAGTGTAGAAGTGACCAGTACCGGCGCTCGAGATCAAACGAATCAATTCACGCATGATTAGCTCCCTTAAACCTTGCCATCGCGACGAAGTTCGGCCAGCACGACACTGATGCCACGCTTGTCGATGATACGCATGCCCTTGGCAGATACGCGCAGACGCACAAAACGTTTCTCTTCTTCAACCCAGAAGCGGTGATGCTGCAGGTTCGGCAGGAAACGACGACGGGTTTTGTTGTTTGCGTGGGAAATGTTATTCCCAGTCACCGGACCCTTACCGGTAACTTGACAGACTCTAGACATGCCTCAGCCCTCTAAAACCACATGCCCAACCCGGCATGGGTTGGCCGCTTAATCTCTCAGTCATTTGGCGCCAGGCGCCGCGTTTCTTTAAGGGTCTTACCGGCTACACCTACAGTGAAGGAACCGGGCCCCTAGAAAAGAGCGCTGCTTTATACCAGAAAGACCTCGGTGCAACAACAGCCAGTGTGATTTGTCTTTACCGGGAATCCTCGGTCAGCCGTGCCGAACGGCTGCGGCAAAGGCTGGCGATGGCGGTGACCGCTCGTCGCGGCATCCAGGTTTTTTCATCGTCGACAGGTTTTAGCGCATCAATGCGCGGGCGCAGGGTGCCGGAAAAAGCAAAAAGGGGATAGTCATTTGGCAGCGAGCCCACTAGGGTAGGCCTTTTCCAGACTGCACTCGCAGATGGGCCTTCGACCTGACAAGGAAACCGATCATGCGCCTCGCTGCCCTCTCACTGTTGCTCGCCCCCCTGCTGATCAGCCCATTGGCCCAGGCCGCCGCCCTGAGCGTCTGCACCGAGGCCAGCCCGGAGGGGTTCGATGTCGTCCAATACAACTCGCTGACGACCACCAACGCCTCCGCCGACGTCCTGATGAACCGACTGGTGGAATTCGACACCGCCAGCGGCAAGGTGGTCCCCAGCCTGGCCGAGCAGTGGGATGTCTCGCCCGATGGGCTGACCTACGTGTTCAAGCTGCATCCAAAGGTCAGGTTCCACCAGACCGAATACTTCACCCCCCATCGTGACCTGAGCGCCGAAGACGTGAAGTTCAGCTTCGAACGCATGCTGGACCCTGCCAATCCCTGGCATAAAGTCGCCCAGAGCGGCTTCCCGCATGCCCAATCCATGCAACTGCCGACGCTGATCAAGAAAATCGACGCACTGGACCCGCTGACCGTGCGCTTTACCCTCGATCACGCGGACTCCACCTTCCTGGCCACCCTGAGCATGGGATTCGCCTCGATCTATTCGGCTGAATACGCCGATCAGTTGATGAAGGCCGGCACCCCGGAAAAACTCAACAACCAGCCCATCGGCACCGGCCCGTTCATCTTCAACCGGTTCCAGAAGGACGCCTCGATTCGCTACAAGGCCAATAACGATTACTTCGCCGGCAAACCCCAGGTTGACCCGCTGATCTTCGCCATCACACCGGATGCAAACGTGCGCCTGCAGAAACTGCGGCGCAACGAATGCCAGATCGCCCTGTCGCCCAAGCCTTTGGACGTGCAGGCCGCCCGGCAGGAACCGACCTTGAAGGTGGAGCAGACCGACGCCTTCATGACCGCCTTCGTGGCAATCAACAGCCAGCATCCGCCCCTGGACAAACCCGAGGTGCGCCAGGCCATCAACCTCGCCTTCGACAAGGCCAGCTACCTCAAGACCGTCTTCGAAGGCACCGCCGAAGCGGCCAACGGCCCCTACCCGCCGAACACCTGGAGCTACGCCAGGAACCTGCCCGGCTATGCCCATGACCCGGCCAAGGCCCGCGAGCTGCTGGCCAAGGCCGGATTGAAAGAGGGTTTCCAGACCACCATCTGGACCCGCCCTTCCGGCAGCCTGCTGAACCCCAACCCCAGCCTCGGCGCACAACTGCTGCAATCCGACCTGGCGGAAATCGGCATCCAGGCCGAAATCCGGGTGATCGAATGGGGGGAACTGATCCGTCGCGCCAAGGCCGGCGAGCATGACTTGCTGTTCATGGGTTGGGCCGGCGACAACGGTGATCCGGACAACTTCCTGACGCCGCAGTTTTCCTGCGCGGCGGTCAAGTCCGGTACCAACTTCGCCCGTTATTGCAACCAGGACCTGGACAAGCTGATCAGCGCCGGCAAGACCACCGGCGAACAGGGCGTGCGCACCAAACTCTATGAACAGGCCCAGGCGCAGATCCAGCAACAGGCTCTGTGGCTACCGCTGGCGCACCCGACCGCGTTCGCCCTGGTCCGCAAGGACCTGCAGGGTTATGCGGTCAGCCCGTTCGGGCGCCAGGATTACTCGAAGGTCAGCCTCAAGCCGTAAGCTGCAAGCTGCAAGCTGCAAGCTGCAAGCTGCAAGCTGCAAGCCCAAGAGCAGATCACACCCAGCTCTGAACTTGCAGCTTGAAGCTGACAGCTTGCCGCTGCTTCACATCCACCCATACTCCGCCATCGACAGCGGCTCCCCATCGCCGACGATAAAGTGATCGAGCACCCGCACGTCAATCAGCTCCAACGCCTCTTGGAGTCGCTCGGTGAGCAACCGGTCGGCCTGGCTGGGCTCGGTGTTGCCGGAGGGATGGTTGTGGCACAGGATCAGCGCGGCGGCGTTGTGGGCCAAGGCGCGCTTGACCACTTGCCGAGGATGAACGCTGGCGTTGTCGATGGAGCCACGAAACAGCGTCTCGAAGCCCAACACCTGATGCCTGGAATTGAGAAACAGGCAGCCAAACACTTCGTGGGGCTCGTGGCGCAGCATCGATTTCAGATACTCACGGACGATGCCCGGGCTTTCCAGCGTCGTTCTTTGCCGTGCCCGTTCGGCCAGGTGCCGCCGGCTCATCTCCTGGGCCGCCTGCAACTGCGCGAACTTTGCCGGTCCCAGGCCCATCTGGCTGCTGAAGGTGATCTGGTCGGCTTCAAGCAGCGCGCGCAGGCTGCCAAATTGAGTCAACAGTTGTCGCGCCAGATCCACCGCGCTTTTCCCCGACACGCCGGTTCGCAAGAAAATCGCCAATAGCTCGGCGTCAGAAAGACTCCCTGCCCCCGAAGTCAACAACCTCTCCCGCGGCCGCTCGGCCACGGGCCAATCCCGAATACTCATAGGCTCTCCCTGATGGTGGGCACCGCTGTTCCATAGCGGTCGCTGTGATATCGTAGCCCATCTTTTTTGCAGGCGATTTGCACCCTGGCAGGCTGCTGTCGAGAGGTTCGTCCTGCACTGACCACTGAAATCCAAAGGCAGGCTTATGCAGCGGCTGTATCGGAAACGCATCGTTCTGGGCGTCGGCGGCGGCATTGCCGCCTACAAGAGCGCCGAGCTGGTTCGCCGACTCATCGACCAGGGCGCGGAAGTGCGAGTCGTCATGACCCGTGGCGGCAGCGAATTCATTACCCCGCTAACCATGCAGGCCCTGTCCGGGCACCCGGTCCACCTGGATCTGCTCGACCCGGCGGCCGAAGCCGCCATGGGCCATATCGAACTGGCCAAATGGGCCGACCTGGTGCTGATCGCCCCGGCCACCGCCGACCTGATTGCCCGCCTCGCCCAAGGCATCGCCAATGATCTGCTGACCACCCTGGTGCTCGCCACCGACGCCGTGGTTGCTGTCGCACCGGCCATGAACCAGGCCATGTGGCGCGATCCGGCAACCCAGGCCAACCTGCAGCTCCTCGAAAGCCGCGACCTGAAAGTCTTTGGCCCGGCCTCCGGCAGCCAGGCCTGCGGCGATGTGGGCATGGGCCGCATGCTCGAAGCCACCGACCTGGCCCAATGTGCCGCCGACTGCTTCCAGCGTCACGCCCTGACCGGCAAGCACGTGCTGATCACCGCCGGACCGACCCAGGAAAACATCGACCCGGTGCGCTACATCACCAACCACAGCTCCGGAAAAATGGGCTTCGCCCTGGCCGAGGCCGCGGTGGAAGCCGGCGCCCGGGTGACATTGATCACCGGCCCCGTGCACCTGCCGACGCCGGATCGGGTGACCCGCATCGACGTGGTCAGCGCTCGGGACATGCTCGCGGCTTGCGAAGCGGCCATCCCCTGCGACCTGTTCATCGCCTCGGCAGCGGTAGCGGACTACCGTCCTGAAGTCATAGCCCCGCAAAAATTGAAGAAAGACCCTACGAGCGGCGACGGCCTGTTATTACAAATGGTCCGCAACCCGGATATCCTGGCCACCATCGCCACCCGTCCCGACCGTCCCTTCAGCGTCGGCTTCGCCGCCGAAACTGAAAACCTGCTCGATTACGCCGCGCGCAAGCTCAAGGACAAGAATCTGGACTTGATCGTCGCCAACGACGTCGCCAACCCGAGCATCGGCTTCAACAGCGAAGAAAACGCCTGCAGCGTGATCGACCGCCAGTTGCACGCCACCCTTTTCGCCCAGACCAGCAAAGGCAAGATCGCCCGCCAGCTGATCACTTTTATCGCCGAACGGCTGAACCAGGTTTAATTGACATGCACGCTCTACAAGCCAAGATCCTCGACCCCCGCATCGGCAATGAATTCCCGCTGCCGCAATACGCCACACCGGGCTCCGCCGGCCTCGACCTGCGGGCCATGCTCAAGCAGGACACTCTTCTGGAGCCGGGCCAGACCCTGCTGATTCCCACTGGCCTGTCGGTGTACATCGGCGATCCGGGCCTGGCCGCGCTGATCCTGCCGCGTTCGGGGCTGGGTCATAAGCACGGTATCGTGCTGGGCAACCTGGTGGGCCTGATCGACTCCGACTACCAGGGCGAGCTGATGGTGTCGTGCTGGAACCGTGGTCATACGACATTCAATATCGCGGTGGGCGAACGCATCGCCCAACTGGTGCTGGTACCGGTGGTCCAGGCCCACTTCGAACTGGTCGAGGAATTCGACGAGAGCCAGCGCGGCGCGGGCGGTTTCGGGCACTCCGGCAGTCACTGACAGGCGGAATCGGGCCGGGCATGCGGCCCGGCCGGTTTATTAAGCTTCTGTTTCAGGGCAAAAAATGCGCAATGGCTTTCTGCTAGGTTTCCCATCCGGAATCAAGGTATTAGGCGAGCGGGGCCAGGGTAACGCTGTCTCATGGCACTTTCCCACCACGAACTCTCTGTCAAAAACGCCGTCATACCCTTCAGCTTGAGCCTGCCGACGCTGACCGTCGGCCTGTCCAGTCACCTTCTGAATAGAGCGTCCCGCCCATGAACACCCCAGCCGCAATCGCACCGATCTTCCCTGACAGCATCTTCCGCGCCTACGACATCCGCGGCGTGGTGCCGGAAACCCTGACCGGCGAAACCGCCTACTGGATCGGCCGCGCCATTGGCTCCCAGAGCCTGGCCCAGGGCGAACCGAACGTGTGCGTCGGCCGCGATGGGCGCTTGTCCGGCCCCGAGCTGGTAGAGCAGCTGATCAAGGGCGTTGCCGACAGCGGCTGCCACGTCAGCGATGTCGGCCTGGTCCCGACCCCGGCGCTGTATTACGCCGCCAACGTACTGGCCGGCAAATCCGGCGTGATGCTCACCGGCAGCCACAACCCATCGAACTACAACGGCTTCAAGATCGTCATCGCCGGCGACACCCTCGCCAACGAGCAGATCCAGGCCCTGCACACCCGCCTCAAGACCAACGAGCTGAGCAGCGGCAAGGGCACCGTCACCAAGGTCGATATCCTCGAGCGCTACAGTGACGAAATCGTCAAGGACGTGAAGCTGGCCCGTCGCCTGAAAGTGGTGGTCGACTGCGGCAACGGCGCGGCCGGCGTGATCGCCCCGCAACTGATCGAAGCCTTGAACTGTGAGGTCATCCCGCTATTCTGCGAGGTGGACGGCAACTTCCCCAACCACCACCCGGACCCGGGCAAACTGGAAAACCTCGAAGACCTGATCGCCAAGGTCAAGGAAACCAACGCCGACCTGGGCCTGGCCTTCGACGGCGACGGCGACCGCGTGGGCGTGGTGACCAATACCGGCAGCGTCGTGTTCCCTGACCGCCTGCTGATGCTGTTCGCCAAGGACGTCGTGGCCCGCAACCCCGATGCGGAGATCATTTTCGACGTTAAATGCACCCGTCGCCTGGTGCCGCTGATCAAGGAATACGGCGGCCGTCCGCTGATGTGGAAAACCGGTCATTCCTTGATCAAGAAGAAAATGAAGCAAAGCGGCGCCCTGCTGGCCGGCGAGATGAGCGGCCACATCTTCTTCAAGGAACGCTGGTTCGGTTTCGACGACGGCATCTACAGCGCCGCACGCCTGTTGGAGATCCTCAGCAAGGAGCAATCCAGCGCCGAAGACCTGTTCGCGACCTTCCCGAACGATATTTCTACGCCGGAAATCAATATCCATGTGACCGAAGAGAGCAAATTCAGCATCATTGATGCACTGCACGACGCTCAATGGGGCGAAGGGGCCGAACTGACCACCATCGACGGTGTACGGGTCGACTATCCCCACGGCTGGGGCCTGGTTCGCGCGTCCAACACCACACCGGTGCTGGTCCTGCGTTTCGAGGCCGATAACGAAGCCGAGCTGCAGCGCATCAAGGATGTGTTCCACACCCAACTCAAACGTGTTGCACCCGATCTTCAACTACCGTTTTGATTTTTTGAAGCGCCACTGGAGCCCTGAATGACCCTCGAACGCGAAGCCGCCACCAACACCGCCAAGGTCCTGTCCGAAGCGTTGCCTTATATCCGACGCTACGTCGGCAAGACCCTGGTGATCAAATATGGCGGCAACGCGATGGAAAGCGAGGAGCTGAAGACCGGCTTCGCCCGCGACATCGTGCTGATGAAGGCCGTGGGCATCAACCCGGTGGTGGTGCATGGCGGTGGTCCGCAAATCGGCGATCTGCTCAAGCGCCTGGCGATCGAAAGCCACTTCATCGATGGCATGCGCGTCACTGACGCGCAGACCATGGACGTGGTGGAAATGGTCCTCGGCGGCCAGGTCAACAAGGACATCGTCAACCTGATCAACCGCCATGGCGGCAGCGCCATCGGCCTGACCGGCAAGGACGCCGAGCTGATCCGGGCGAAGAAACTCACCGTCACCCGCCAGACGCCGGAAATGACCCAACCGGAAATCATCGACATCGGCCAGGTGGGTGAAGTGGTCGGCATCAACACCGACCTGCTGAACCTGCTGGTCAAGGGCGACTTTATCCCGGTGATCGCGCCTATCGGCGTGGGCGCCAACGGCGAGTCCTACAACATCAACGCCGACCTGGTGGCCGGCAAGGTCGCCGAAGCACTGAAAGCTGAAAAGCTGATGCTGCTGACCAACATCGCCGGCCTGATGGACAAATCGGGCAAGGTCCTGACCGGGCTGTCGACCCAACAGGTCGACGATCTGATCGCGGACGGCACCATCTACGGCGGCATGCTGCCGAAGATCCGTTGCGCGCTGGAAGCGGTGCAAGGCGGCGTCGGCAGTTCGCTGATCATCGACGGCCGGGTGCCGAATGCGATCCTGCTGGAGATCTTCACCGACACCGGCGTGGGTACCTTAATCAGTAATCGCAAGCGCGCTTAAGCAATACCCATGAAAAAGACCCCGCTCGGCCTGACTGAGCGGGGTCTTTTTTTGTACCGATCACCTGCGAGATCCCCCTGTGGGAGCGAGCCTGCTCGCGATGGCGGAATGGGCTTCAACACTGATGTTGACTGATCCGCCGCTATCGCGAGCAGGCTCGCTCCCACAGGGGATTGTGCAAGCCGATCAGACGCCGAACTGCGCCCGATAAGCTTCAACCGCCGGCAAATGCTGCTTGAGCTGCGGGTCGTCGGCCAAAAACTCCAGGACCTGGGTCAGCGAAACGATGCTGATGACCGGAATGCCGAAGTCGCGCTCCACTTCCTGGATCGCCGACAGCTCGCCGTTGCCACGCTCCTGACGGTTCAGGGCAATCAGCACGCCGGCGGCCTTGGCGCCTTCCTGGGAAGCGATGATCTGCATCACTTCGCGGATGGCGGTGCCGGCGGTGATCACGTCGTCGATGATCAGCACGTCACCGGTCAGCGGCGCGCCCACCAGGCTGCCGCCTTCACCGTGGGCCTTGGCTTCCTTGCGGTTAAAGCACCAGGGCAGGTCGCGGTCGTGGTGTTCGGCCAGGGCGACGGCGGTGGTGGCGGCCAGCGGGATGCCTTTGTAGGCTGGGCCGAACAGCACGTCGAACGGAATCCCGCTCTCGACAATGGCCGCCGCATAGAAACGACCCAACTGGGCCAGGGCAGAACCGCTGTTGAACAGGCCGGCATTGAAGAAGTACGGGCTCGTGCGCCCGGACTTGAGGGTGAACTCACCGAAGCGCAAAACTCCGCGATCGATGGCAAAGCGAATGAAATCGCGCTGATACGCCTGCATGAAAAAAAGCCTCAAATACCGCGGATTTAGCTAAATAGGTACACGGCGTGTATCATACACGCACGTGATTTTTGGGGCCATTTATGCGGATCATCAGTGTGAACGTCAATGGTATTCAGGCTGCAGTGGAGCGAGGTTTGCTCAGTTGGCTGCAAGCACAGAATGCCGACGTCATCTGCCTGCAGGACACCCGCGCCTCCGCCTTTGAACTGGACGATGCAGCCTTCCAACTGGATGGTTACTTCCTTTATGCCTGCGATGCCGAAGTCCCCGCCCAGGGTGGCGTGGCTCTGTACTCGCGGCTGCAACCGAAGGCTGTCATCAACGGTCTCGGTTTCGAGACGGCGGACCGCTACGGGCGCTACCTGCAGGCCGATTTCGACAAGGTCAGCATCGCGACCTTATTGCTCCCTTCGGGGCAGAACGGCGATGAAGATTTGAATCAGAAATTCAAGTTGATGGACGATTTCGCCCGTTACCTGGATAAGCAGCGGCGCAAACGTCGCGAGTACATCTATTGTGGCTCGCTGTACGTGGCGCAACAGAAGCTGGACATCAAGAACTGGCGCGACAGCCAGCAGTCCCCGGGTTTCCTGGCGCCTGAACGGGCCTGGATGGACGAGATCATCGGCAACATGGGCTATGTCGACGCCCTGCGCGAAGTCAGCCGCGAAGGCGATCAGTACAGCTGGTGGCCGGACAACGAGCAGGCCGAGATGCTCAACCTCGGCTGGCGCTTCGACTACCAGTTGCTGACGCCCGGCCTGCGCCGCTTCGTCCGTAGCGCCCGCCTGCCGCGCCAGCCACGGTTCTCGCAGCATGCGCCGCTGATCGTGGATTACGACTGGACGCTGACGATCTAAGCGTCGTTTCGCAGATACAAAAAAACCGACAGCACCGTCGGTTTTTTTGTGGGCAATCACTTCCCCCTGTGGGAGCGAGCCTGCTCGCGATAGCTATTTATCATTCAACATCGATGTTGACTGACCCACCGCTTTCGCGAGCAGGCTCGCTCCCACACAGGGTTATGCATTGATCGTTATTTGATCACCCGCCAGGTAAACGGATACCGGTACGGCTGCCCTTCATTGGCCTTGATCCCGCCGATGATGGTCAACACCAGCGCGCCGATGGCGATCAGCCCGAACAGGAAGAAACCAATCACCACGACCATCAGCAGGAGGCTGATCAGCGAGGCAATCGCCACGGTGATCTGGAAGTTCAGCGCTTCCTTGCCCTGGGCGTCGACGAACGGATCGGATTCGCGCTTGACCTGCCAGAGCACCAGCGGACCAATCAGTGTGCCGAACGGAATCACCAGCCCCGACAAGGCGGACAGGTGACAAAACATCGCCCATTGACGCGCTTCCCTGTCCGGCTGGGGCAGAAGCACTTGTTCATCACTCATGACGCTCTCCTTGTCTGAAGCGCTGTAGATCAATCGGCCAGGGCGGCCTTTTGCAGTTCGAAAATTTCGCTCATGCCTTTCTTCGCCAGCTCCAGCATAGCGTTCAGCTCTTCAGGCTGGAATGGCGCGCCTTCGGCGGTGCCCTGGACTTCGATGAAGCCGCCCGCGCTGGTCATGACCACGTTCAGGTCGGTCTCGGCGGCGGAGTCTTCCAGGTAATCCAGGTCCAGCACCGGCTCGCCCTGGTACATGCCCACGGACACCGCGCCGATCATCTGCTTGAGCGGGTCGCCGCCCTTGAGGCCGCCGCGCTTCTTGATCACCTTCAGGGCATCGACCAGCGCAACCATGGCGCCGGTAATGGAGGCCGTGCGGGTTCCGCCGTCGGCCTGGATCACATCGCAATCGACGTACAGCGTCACGTCACCCAGCTTGGACATGTCCAGGGCAGCGCGCAGCGAGCGGCCGATCAGACGCTGGATTTCCAGGGTGCGCCCGCCTTGTTTGCCACGGCTGGCCTCGCGTTGGTTCCGCTCACCGGTGGCGCGCGGCAGCATGCCGTACTCGGCCGTCAACCAGCCCTGGCCTTGGCCCTTGAGGAACCGTGGCACGCCGTTTTCGACGCTGACCGTGCAAATGACCTTGGTATCACCGAATTCGACCAGTACGGATCCCTCGGCGTGTTTGGTGTAGTTGCGGGTAATGCGGATCGAGCGGAGCTGATCGGCAGCGCGACCACTTGGACGTTTCATAGGGAACACCTGTACAGAGGACGGAAAACTGCCGGCATTATAAAGCCGCGAATCGTCCTAGGGCAGTTTAAAACGTCGGGCCGTTTTAAAACCGCCGCGGCGCATGCCGCTCAAAGGCCCGCCCGACGGGCTGCAGCGCTTTGTCACAGGCACGGTTTGGGGCATGCGCCTCACTGCGCTACAATCCTGCGCCTTTGCTGCCCGTCGGCTTTTTATCCACAGACTCCAGGCGCCACGACCCCCGGTCGTGCCCGGCCTGCATTGCGAGGAATCTCCCATGGTGCACAGCATGACCGCCTTCGCCCGCGTCGAAAAGGCCGGCGCCCAAGGCACGCTGAGCTGGGAACTGCGCTCGGTCAACAGCCGCTACCTGGAGCCGCACCTGCGCCTGCCCGAGTCCTTCCGTGACCTGGAAGGCGGCGTGCGCGAAGCACTGCGCCAGGGCCTGTCCCGGGGCAAGCTGGAATGCACCCTGCGCTTTACCGAAGAAAGCACCGGCAAGCCATTGCAAGTGGACCGCGAGCGCGCCGCGCAACTGGTGGCCGCGGCCGAAACCGTTGCCAGCCTGATCAAGAACCCCGCCGCCCTGAACCCGCTGGAAGTCCTGGCCTGGCCCGGCGTGCTGGTGGGTGACGCCAGCGATCCCCAGGCACTGAACACCGAAGCGCTGGCGCTGTTCAACCAGGGGCTCAAGGAACTCAAGGCCGGCCGTGAGCGCGAAGGCGCGGAACTGGCCCGGCTGATCAACGAGCGCCTGACCTCCATCGAAGAAGACGTGACGACCCTGCGCGAACTGGTTCCGCAGATGCTCGCCACCCAACGCCAGAAAGTCCTGGATCGCTTCGCCGACATGAAGGCCGAGCTGGATCCGCAGCGCCTGGAACAGGAAATGGTCATGCTCGCGCAGAAAAGCGACGTGGCCGAAGAACTGGATCGCCTGAGCACCCACATCATCGAAGTCCGCCGGGTGCTCAAGTCCGGTGGTGCGGCCGGTCGCCGCCTGGACTTCCTGATGCAGGAACTCAACCGCGAAGCCAATACACTGGGCTCCAAAGCCTTCGACCCGCGCAGCACCCAGGCTGCGGTCAACCTCAAGGTGTTGATCGAGCAGATGCGCGAACAAGTGCAGAACATTGAGTAAGGCTAACCCGACATGACCCACAGCACCGGCACTCTCTACATCATTTCCGCGCCCTCGGGCGCCGGCAAGACCAGCCTGGTCAAGGCCCTGATCGACGCCGAGCCGCAGATCCGCGTCTCGGTCTCCCACACCACCCGCGCCATGCGCCCGGGTGAAGTGAACGGCGTGAACTACCACTTCGTCGACCGCGAAGAGTTCGTGAAGATGGCCGAGCATGGCGACTTCCTGGAGCGCGCCGAAGTCTTCGGCAACCTCTACGGCACCTCGCAGAGCTATTTGCAGCAGACCCTGGACGAAGGCCACGACCTGATCCTGGAAATCGACTGGCAAGGCGCCGAACAGGTGCGCAAGCTGATGCCACAGGCCCGTTCGATCTTCATCCTGCCACCGAGCCAGCAAGCCTTGCGCCAGCGCCTGACCAACCGTGGCCAGGACAGCGACGAAATCATCGAAGGCCGGATGCGTGAAGCGGTCAGCGAAATGAGCCACTACGTGGACTACGATTACCTGATCATCAACGACGATTTCGCCCACGCGCTGGACGACCTGAAGGCGGTTTTCCGCGCCAATCAGCTGCAACAGAAACGCCAGCAGCAACGTTTCGGTAAATTATTGGCCGAACTGCTGGGCTGACCGCCCCTTCCCAAAACCGCTGCAACGGCTTTACATTGGTGCTTGCAGCGCGCCGAGGGGTTTGGTCAAAAAATCAGCGCTTCCCTAAACGCTGGTGTTTTTTTAAACTGTCGAGTCCGCTCGCCCAACCGGGCAGCGCGCATATCGCATTCGCTCCGAGGAATACCATGGCCCGCGTAACCGTTGAAGACTGCCTAGAACACGTGGAAAACCGCTTTGAGCTGGTCATGCTCTCTACCAAGCGTGCCCGTCAACTGGCCACCGGCGGCAAAGAGCCCTTGGTCCAGTGGGAAAACGACAAGCCTACCGTGGTAGCGCTGCGTGAAATCGCCGAAGGCCTGATGAGCTACGAGTTCATCGCCAACGCTGAAATCGTTGAAGACGAACCGCTGTTCGCAGCGTTCGAGGACGAGTCCAACGAGGCGGTCTAAATCTATGCCTGGTCGACGTAGCACGGCGCGGGGTCACAGCAAACGGCAGGAGACATCATCATGCCGAGCATAGACGCCCTCGCCGATCGCTTATCGGCCTACCTCGGCACGGACCAGGTCAATCTGGTCCGCCGAGCCTACTTCTACGCCGAACAAGCCCACGACGGCCAACGCCGCCGTAGCGGCGAGGCGTATGTCACGCACCCGCTCGCGGTGGCGGGCATTCTTGCCGACATGCACATGGACCATCAGAGCCTGATGGCGGCCATGCTCCATGACGTGATCGAAGACACCGGCATTGCCAAGGAAGCGCTGCAAGCGCAGTTCGGCGAAACCGTGGCCGAACTGGTCGACGGGGTCAGCAAACTGACCCAGATGAACTTCGAGACCAAGGCCGAGGCCCAGGCCGAAAACTTCCAGAAAATGGCCATGGCTATGGCTCGCGACATCCGCGTGATCCTGGTCAAGCTCGCCGACCGCCTGCACAACATGCGCACCCTGGAAGTGCTGTCCGGTGAAAAACGCCGGCGTATCGCCAAGGAAACCCTGGAAATCTACGCGCCCATCGCCAACCGCCTGGGCATGCATGCGATCCGCATCGAATTCGAAGACCTCGGCTTCAAGGCCATGCACCCGATGCGTTCGGCGCGCATCAACCAGGCCGTCAAGCGCGCCCGGGGCAACCGCAAGGAAATCGTCAACAAGATCGAAGAGTCCCTGAGCCACTGCCTGGCCATCGACGGCATCGAAGGCGAAGTCAGCGGGCGGCAGAAACACCTCTACGGCATCTACAAGAAAATGCGCGGCAAACGCCGGGCCTTCAACGAGATCATGGACGTCTACGCGTTCCGGATCATCGTCGACAAGGTCGATACCTGCTACCGCGTGCTGGGTGCTGTGCATAATTTGTACAAACCGCTGCCGGGGCGCTTCAAGGACTACATCGCGATTCCCAAGGCCAACGGCTACCAGTCGCTGCACACCACGCTGTTCGGCATGCATGGCGTACCGATCGAGATCCAGATCCGTACCCGTGAAATGGAAGAAATGGCCAACAACGGCATCGCCGCCCATTGGCTGTACAAATCCAGCGGTGACGAGCAACCCAAGAGCACCCATGCCCGGGCCCGACAGTGGGTCAAGGGCGTGCTGGAAATGCAGCAGCGGGCCGGCAACTCCCTGGAATTCATCGAGAGCGTCAAGATCGACCTGTTCCCGGACGAGGTTTACGTCTTCACGCCCAAAGGCCGGATCATGGAGCTGCCCAAAGGCTCCACGGCGGTGGACTTCGCCTACGCAGTGCACACCGACGTCGGCAACAGCTGCATCGCCTGCCGGATCAACCGGCGCCTGGCGCCGTTGTCCGAACCGCTGCAAAGCGGCTCCACGGTGGAAATCGTCAGCGCCCCCGGTGCGCGGCCGAACCCGGCGTGGCTCAACTTCGTGGTCACCGGCAAGGCCCGTACCCACATCCGCCACGCCCTGAAGCTGCAACGCCGCTCCGAATCCATCAGCCTCGGCGAACGCCTGCTGAACAAGGTGCTGAACGGTTTCGACAGCTCGCTGGAAAAAGTCCCGACCGAGCGCGTGCAGGCGATGCTCCAGGAATACCGCCTCGAACTGGTGGAAGACCTGCTCGAAGACATCGGCCTGGGCAATCGCATGGCCTACGTCGTTGCCCGCCGCCTGCTGGGCGAAGGCGAACAACTCCCAAGTCCCGAAGGCCCGCTGGCGATTCGCGGGACCGAAGGCCTGGTGCTCAGCTACGCCAAGTGCTGCACGCCGATCCCGGGCGACCCGATTGTCGGCCACCTGTCCGCCGGCAAGGGAATGGTGGTGCACCTGGACAACTGCCGCAACATCAGCGAAATCCGCCACAACCCGGAAAAATGCATCCAGCTCTCCTGGGCCAAGGATGTCACCGGCGAATTCAACGTCGAGCTGCGGGTCGAGCTGGAACACCAGCGTGGCCTGATCGCCCTGCTGGCCAGCAGCGTCAACGCCGCCGACGGCAACATCGAGAAAATCAGCATGGACGAGCGCGACGGCCGCATCAGCGTCGTCCAACTGGTGGTCAGCGTGCACGACCGCGTACACCTGGCCCGCGTGATCAAGAAACTGCGAGCCCTGACCGGCGTTATCCGCATCACCCGCATGCGCGCATAACCCCCAATAGCCCAGCCATTACAAGGAGTCATACATGACCAAAACCGTCATCACCAGCGACAAGGCCCCGGCCGCCATCGGTACTTATTCCCAGGCGATCAAGGCGGGCAACACCGTGTACATGTCGGGCCAGATCCCCCTGGACCCGAAAACCATGGAGCTGGTGGAAGGCTTCGAAGCCCAGACCGTACAGGTCTTCGAAAACCTCAAGGCCGTGGCCGAAGCCGCCGGCGGGTCGTTCAAGGACATCGTCAAGCTCAACATCTTCCTCACCGACCTGAGCCACTTCGCCAAGGTCAACGAGATCATGGGCAAGTACTTCGACCAGCCCTACCCTGCCCGCGCCGCCATCGGCGTAGCGGCCCTGCCAAAGGGCGCGCAGGTCGAGATGGATGCCATCCTGGTCATCGAGTAACAAGGCCGGCGCAGCGTCCCCCGCTGCGCCGTTTTCGTTTTGAAAGGATTCCACCATGCGCAAAGCGCTTGCTCTCCCGCTGCTCGCCCTCCTCCTGGCCGGCTGCGCCAGCGACCCTGCCGACCGTGACATCAGCGGCATTTGGATCAACCAAGCCGCCATCGACGCTGCCGCCAAGGGTGGCCCCCTGCGCGAAGCGCTGCAGGCCTACGGCCCGAACCTGGAATGGGACATCAACACCCGGGCCGGTCAGGCGCGCTACACCAACGGCTTTGAAAATGTCGACGGCAAGTTGTCGGCCGAAGAAGACGGCACGTGGAAAGTCGACATCTACGGCAGCGCCGCCAGCGAACTCAAGCGCGATGGCGACCAACTGAGCCAGATCGCCACCGAGAACGAGCCGCAGCAAGTATTCAACCGCGCACAAGTCCAGGTCCCGGAAGGCGCCCCCATCGGCGCGAGTTTCGAGCGAGCGCTGTACGCCGCCTATCTGGACGGCACCTGGAACATCGTCAACGGCCCCGGCCAAGGCGCCACCGTACAGTTCCAACCCGACGGCCAGGTCAGCGGCCTGCCGGGCGTCGACCGCTACGCCCTGTGCCTGGCAGGCGACTGCGCCACCATGAGCAACGGCAACGACACCATCTGGCTGCAGCAGAAAGGCCACGGGAATACCTGGATCTTTGCTCGGGATGGGAAGCAGCTGGAAATATTCCAGACGGTGAATGCGTCGTTGGCGGATGAGATTCCGTCGTATACGGCGGGGCCTCGGCAGTGGGTGTTGGAAAAGCAGTAGCCTGCCCCCTCTGCACTAGCCCGCCCGATTCAGCGGCGGGCGCCTCCATCACGACGAAGCTCAGTGCCACCAATTTGCCCTTTCTGCCCACATGCCTCGGAGTGCTACAAAGCTAATTTGTAAGAGGCGCGCCCAACACAATGACATCGGCTAACTTGTGCAACGCAAGGATAGTGATGCCCATACCCAGCTTGATGTCGACAGTTTTTAATCGATATCAAAATGGAAGTCGCCATTCGTAATCTCTTCCCAGCTTTCCTGCCCGCGAGCAGGTCATTGAGGGCCATCGTTGCGCCTCCAGCGGCCGCTCTTGTGCTTTTTCTTCAGGCAAAAAAAAGCCCAGGACCGCCGAGCAGGTTCTAAAAATTACCTGCGAGCTGTACTGAGCTGTTGATCAATTTTGGTCAACGTTGTCACCTCCGTCAACCCCGAATAACTGGAATAACCAGATCATAGGAAACCAGAGATGGCTGAACGGATTCGACCCGAAGCAGCCCTTCGCGGAAGGCTGCTATCGGCCATTAGCGGACGCACGCAAGGGACCGCTTCCGGCCTTAGCAGTCATTAGCACTACCTGATTTGGGGCATGAAGCAGCAATTCGATTGCTAGCCCGCACCATGCAACAAACTAAATACTCCTTACTCAGCTATGATCGCCTAATGATTTAACTAGGGCGTCGTTGCTAGCTATGTTCGAAATTACAGGGGCCGACATCGCAAACTTGAGTGACGGAGATTTGCGCACTCTCGTGGCGCGTCTAGCGTTGTCAGAATTACGTGCGCAAGGCTGCCCACTTTCGACCGTGACCGCTGGTGGTAATCAAGATGCCGCGGACGGCGGACTCGATGTTCGGGTTGAGTGCCCTAATGCAATGGTAAAACCCGACTTCGTACCAAGAGCGCTCACTGGTTTTCAGGTGAAAAAGCCCAATATGTCCGCCAGCGCGATTCGCAGCGAGATGCGTCCAAAAGGCGTACTGCGGCACGTAATTGGCGAGCTTGCTGCTGCGTCCGGTTCCTACATCATAGTGAGCGCACAAGGGTCAGTCGCCGACAAGCCGTTGGCGGATCGACGCCAAGCGATCCGTGAACAACTATGTGATCTGGCCGATGCCCAAAAGCTTCACACGGACTTCTACGATCGGGACCGGTTGGCCACCTGGGTAAACGAGTTTCCAGGCATCGTGGCTTGGGTTCGTTTACGGATCGGCACTAGCTTAACTGGATGGAGCAGTATCGGAAATTGGGTCGGGACAACAGTCGCCGAACCTGGCATATATCTTTTCAACGATAAGGCATGTCTAACGGATGAACGATTTCCAGAACGACCACAACTGACTATCGGTGAAGGGATTGCCAAGCTTCGCGTGGCATTACACGCTCCAAGACAATGTATTCGGTTGGTCGGTTTGTCTGGGCTCGGCAAGACTCGATTGGTACAAGCCCTTTTTGAGAGTCAAGTTGGGGTAGATCCACTAGACCCAAGCCTCGCGGTTTACACGGATTATTCGGTCGAGACTGATCCAACAGCTCGGGATATGGCGCGTCTACTCGTTATGCGAGGCCAACGCTCGATTCTCGTGGTAGATAATTGCAATCCAGCCACACATAGCGAACTCGCACGTATCTGCTCTGACAGCACAAGTAGCGTGAGTCTTCTGACTATTGAATACGATGTCGGTGATGATGAACCTGAACAGACCGAAGTATTCCGTCTGCAATCAGCGTCAACCGACTTGGTTTCACAATGGCTCAAGCAGTCCTTCCCCAATATTTCGCAGATAGACAGGAGCACGATCGCGAATTTCAGCGACGGTAATTTTCGTGTTGCTCGGGCAATAGCCGACACACTGAGAAAAGGAGAAACCTTAGGTAAGCTTAAGAGCCGCGATTTGTTTGAGCGAATCTTCCAGCAACGTAACGAACACGATCAATCCCTACTGTTTGCGGCGGAGGATCTCTCGCTTTTCTATTCGCTAAACGGTGAAGATACTTCGAGCTACGGCGAGCTGGCAAAAATTGGAAGCATTCGCTTAGTCACTTCAAATGACATGTTTACAGCGCTTGTCAGGTTAGGTCGTCGCGGAGTCGCCCAGTCGCGCGGCAGGTGGCGCGCGATATTACCCCATGCGATCGCCAACTCCTTAGCGACATCCGCGCTGGAAAGAATACCCCGGCAAGAATTCGACCGTTTTTGCAAAACTCTGACGCCGCGGATGCAGAAGTCACTTTCACGGAGAATAGGCTTCCTTCACGATAGCACTGAAGCGCAGTCAACGGTCGCTCGCTGGCTCTGCGTAGACGGCCCACTTGGAGATCTTTTTTCGTTGGGCAAGCAAGGTCTCGAGATCTTAACCAACATTGCCCCTGTCGCTCCTGATGCGGTACTCGCGAAAATTGAGCGGGAATTGAATAGCGCCAAAGGCGAACTGGTATTGGCACCTAATTCTACAGATCGCTGGCAGTGGGTCCGCCTAATCAAGATGCTTGGTTACGATCCACAACTTTTCGAGCGCGCCGCTATGTTGCTTGCCCGTTTCGTAGCTATTGAGCCCGAAGGTAACAAGGGTAATTCCGCGCAAAATATGTTTGCCGAGCTTTTTCATTTGCTTTTATCTGGGACAAAGGCATCGCCGGAACAGCGATTTGCCGCCGCCCGGCAATTGGCGATGTCAATCGATCTAGAGCAGCGCCGTTGTGCATCAATCGCTCTCGATGCCCTGCTAAAAACAGGCCAATTCACTTCATCGAGCACCTTTGAGTTCGGAGCCCGTCCTCGTGACTGGGGCTGGAGTCCGAAGATAAATAAGGATGCTTGGGATTGGTATAAGGCAGCAATTGCGCTCGCAGTTGGGCTTTCACCAGCCATCGACGACGCTCCTAAAATCCTCGCACGCAGAGTTCGCGAAATTTGGGCCATTGATGCTTGCCATGAGGCGCTTGAAAGCGCCGCTGTAGCCTTAACGAAAGAAAAACCTTGGATTGAAGGTTGGCTTGGCTTTCGAGCTGCGCTTCGTTTCGAAGGGAAGGCTATGCGTCCTGACGTCAGGGGAAGGCTCGAGACAATCATTCAACGATTGAAACCGTCCGATCTTTTGAATCAGGCACGCGCCATAGTCCTCAGTGGCGCCAACAGCGGCTGGGACATCGTTGATGGCGACCCAGATGACGACGATGTAATGAAACCATGGCGGAAGGCTTCGCTTATGGCGAAGGAGGTAGGAAGTTTTTTGGGGCAAGACTCTGAGATACGTAAGCAGTTTCTCGTTGAGTTAATACCTGCATCGAATCAGCAACGCGCCTTTGAATGTGGAGAAGGTCTTGCGGAAGGGGCGACTGATCTATCGCAAATGTGGCACGAACTAGTTGGTGAATTTGCGAAAATCGCTCCAAATACGCGAAATGCAACAGTGCTAGGTGGTTTCATCTACCAAGCAAATCAGCGGGATGCCACATTCACATCGTCGGTGTTGGAGTCCGCTATTGACGATCCCGATCTTGCTCCAAGTCTGCCCTATCTCCAAGCACGCGTAGGAATTGATAAAGCTGGTATCAATCGGTTGCGACGGGCAATTGGCAAGGGCGTACTCCGTGCGATGGACTTCAACAGTATTGCCAATGGCGCTGTCAATGACTCGCCGCCTGAGGAGCTAAGTGCGCTCCTTCTTGATATTGCGCAATTGCCAGAAGGTGTGGAAATCGCGCTCGATATACTACATATGCACTTCTTTCGAGATAGAGAAGGTGGTCAACAATGGGATCACCTACTGATTGAGACCGGTCGGAATCTTCTATGCCGCACCGATTTCAGCAAAAGCGGACAACTACGCGATTACGGTATGCACACAGTAGTGAGCATATGCTGCGCTGGCATTAAAGGTGAAGATACAGCGCGCGACGTTTGTAATCATCTGAGTGTGGCCATTGAGTCGTATCAAGCCTCTCCCTACGATTTGAACTACGTGCTCAAAGGATTGTTCGAGACTCAGACCTTCATCGCGTTGGACGCGTTCCTACTCCATGGAGCGACGTCAGGAATAACCAATCTGTTTAATATGCATTTTAATTCTGATACTCCAGTTGAGAAAATCGATCCGGCGCTCCTTCGTCAGTGGGCGAACATGGATCCAAAGTTAAGGTATCCGCTGCTAGGACAAGCTATCCCAATGTTCAAGCGTAAACACGGCGAAGAAAGTGATGACTTTGACCCAGCTTTCTTGGAGTTATTGGAGGCTGCTCCAGATAAACACGCCTTTCTCGGAGACTACTGGGCACGTTTGCACCCGCGAAGCTGGATGGGGTCTCTAGCCAATGTATTGATTCAGCGCCGGTCGCAGGTGCTTAGGTTTCAGGTAAGCCCACATGCAGAAGTGCGCCAATGGATTGATGGGTTGCTTCCTGACCTCGACGTTTGGATTGAGAAGGAACAGATCCGTGATCGAGATAAGGAAGAAAGTTTTGAATAAAGAGCGTCGGCTCTATTCAGGCGCGTCTATTAGGGTACGATCAAGAAGGCTTTCAAAATCTGCGGTCGTGCACGACAGGCAGCAATCGACCATAGCGGTCGCTTACTTGCATTAAAAAATCTGACTGTGCTGCTCCTTGAAGTTGTAGGCAGATTTAAATTTAGTATTTCGAAACACATGCGAAATTCTATAGGTAAAGACTGTGGTTCGCCGCTTGTGGAAGTTTCGCTGGACGTCCAGTGTGTGGAGCAAGCGGTGGAGCACAACACGGATGGCCGAAAAATCGGGAGCTCAGAATGAACAGCGAGTGGGAGCTGTGGTGCCGCGATATACACCGCGTGGTGGATGGTCTAGTCAAAGAGGTTGCTGAGATGAAGCAAGAACAGATCGTAGAGAAGCAGATCAGCGCGTTCATCCAACTCAATGAGAAACTGATGAACAACGCCAATGCATATACCAACCTGATCATGGTGGCGGGATACGCTGGCTACTTCGCCTTCTGGTCGACCTTGTCTGGAAAATTACCCACTTGGCTTTTCAATGCGTGCGGCCTTTCCATCACGCTTTCCCTTACCCTGTTCATCACCTGGGAAATCGTAAAAATGTTTTGGAGCGCCAAACATATGCGAGCGACCCAGGCGATTCTGTCGAAACGGCCACACGCGAGCGTTATTTCCGAATTCGAGAAAGCTTTTCAAGACTTCAGCACTCGCTCGCAAAAGGTCTGGCTCGTGTTCTTGGTTCCGACTGTGGTGAGCGGCATGACCGCAGCTTGCCTTTTGATCGGGTATTTCTGCCTAGGCCTGGCCGGAATGATATCGACTGCCTAGAGGGCCTGCGAATCGTCTCCGTTTTTGTAGATTCTCAATGACCGCTTTTGGCCGACAGCAGTCGCTAAAGAGCGTCTGTATGAATCAGAAATTCAACAATAATACAGCTGTGGATTATGTGAACCCGACGCAATGCGCCGGGTTTTATTTAGAAGCTAACCTTTACCGCGGTTCAACATTATCCAGCGCCCGGTTCGCCAGCAACGAACTCAGTTCGATCAGTTGCTGAATGCCGAGAGCAACGTGACGGCGCGAGCCATCCAGTTCGAATGCCAAATCACTGACCATTGCATCAGCCGAGGCCAAAGTCTCACTGAGGTTAGCGAGCAGGCATTCGGTATCGACGTCTTCTACAACGGTGAATAGCTGGCCCGGCTGGGTGGTGGACTCAGCCTTCCCCGGTTTCGGTAGCAAATAGAAATCCAGGGCACGTTTAGCGGCGGCGTCCAGTTTTTGAACATTGATGCCGTCGGCAGAGGGCGAGGTAGGGTCTGCTTCTGGAGGATTCGGAGTTATTTTGAACATCGACTTTCCTTTAGTAGTAGGGCTGCAACCTTCTCGCTACTAAACGAATGAGGGTGGCAGCTGTGCGCAAGTTAGTAGACCGGTAAAGTCAACGGAAACCCGGCGCGCCCAAAGGCGCCATGCGCACAGCCACCATAAGTGCAGGCAATGCCTGACAGATGAGACTCATGCAGCCGATGTTAACTACCGGGCTACTAAACCCGACCACTGATGGGCAGTGGCAGGAAAACGATAAAGCCCAGGAACAAGGCACACAAGCGGGCGAATTCTGGCGTAGTTGTAGGCAAAGGCGCAAGGATGTGTGGCTTGGCGGAAGCACGGTAGTCAGGCACTGAGTCACGCCCAGGCGGGACGGTCTGCACGGCGATGTGAAACCAAGCAATGTGATGCTGAGCGAAGACGGCGTGCGCCTGTTCGATTTCGGCTTGGGCCTGGCAACGGAAGGTCCCTTGAAAGACCTGCCCCACCTGAATCGCAATCGCCTCAACGCCTGGCCCCCAGGCTACGCCGCACCTGAACTATTGGACGGCTCGCCGCTGTCGGCGAGTGCCGATGTCTATAGCGTGGCTTGCGTGTTGTATGAACTGGCGAGCGGCAGGCATCCGTTCCGCCGCCTGCCTTCAATTCAGGCCCGCGATGACGGGCTGGAACACGGGCTCAATGCCCCACCCAACCTGCCCAGGCGCTGCTGGCCGGCGTTGCGAACGGCCCTGGCGCTGGATCCGGGGCGACGCAACATCAGCGCGGCTCAGTTGCGTGATGCCTTGGGAGGTGTTTCGTCCTGGTGGTGAGAAGCAGGGCGGGAAAATCGTCAGCCAAACCCCAAAACCTGCTTGCGAATGTGGACTGTCAGCCGGCATCTATAACGGCTGTTCCGGCCTCATCGCGAGCAGGCTCGCTCCCACAGGGTGGGCGGTGGTGGGGGCATGGGCGTCAAGCTATGGAGCGAACTCCGTGAATGCCTGCATTTACGGGCCAAGCATGTGCCCGGCGACGTTTACACGCCCGATGGAATAGGCGCTTTCTTGCCCAGGCGGATCAACTCATTGGAGAAGCACAGCCCCACGATAATCAGCGCCGCGCCCATGTACAGGCTTTCACGCGGGACTTCATTGAGTACCACGAACGCCAGCAGCGCGGCGAACAACGGTTCGGTCAGTTCCAGCGCTTGCACCTGGGAGGGCTTGAGGTATTCGATGGCCTTGGTGGTGCAGAAAAAGCCGAGGATGGTCGGCAGGGCGGCCAGGGCCAGCAAAGCGGCAATGGCCAGGGGCGACAGCTCGCCGATCACGAAGCCGTCGGCCGCCGCCGGCATCAGCAGGTACAGGCTGCCGAAGAACAGCAATTGACGAGTGAAGTGCAGCCCACCGGACACGCCCATCCGCTTCATCGCCACCGAAAACGCCCCGTAGCCGCAACCGGCCATGGACGCGAGTGCCGCGCCCTGGAGGGTGAAGCCCTGTTGCAGGTCGGCGCCGAAGATCACCGCGATGCCGGCAATAGCCAGCGTGGCACCCACGGTGGCGTTTGCGGTGATGGCGTCCTTCAGGAATATGCGCCCCAACACAATCGAGGAGATTGAGGCACTGGCCATCAGCATCACCACGACACCCGCGGCGGCGTAATGCCGGTAGGCAGAGGTTTCGAAGTGGAACAGCACGAAGATGCCGAGGAACGCGCAAATCGCCGCCTGGGTCCATTTGGCCGTCGTCGCCGGGCGCTTGAGGAACAGCAACAAGGCCGAGAGCAACAGGCAACCCAGGAACGTCTTGATGACGGCGACGCTGCTGGCGGTGAAGCCATTGCTCATGAGCACTTTGCTGAGCACACCAATCGTGGCGTTCAGTGCGGCGGCGGAGAGTGCAAAGATGACGCCTTTGCTGAAACTGGCTTGCATGGATAACTGTCCCTGTTGCTGTTATCGAAGCATGCTCGACGAGTTCAATGAACCGAGTCAAGGCTTGGCTCCACCGGGATCTGCGCCGCGCACAGCTTTGTGACCGCCTGAAATCCGGATCGGGTCAGCAGCGACCCTCCAGAATCGCCGCATAGCCTTCGCGAAAGCTCGGGTAGCGCGGGGTCCAGCCCAGGGCTTTGGCCCGGGCGTTGCTGCAGCGCTTGCTGCCGGCGCGGCGCACGCTGGCGTCTTCGGCCCATTCGGTGACGCCCATGTATTCGCGCAGCCAGCCCACCACCTCGGCCAGTGCGGCGGGGGCGTCGTCGACGCCGATGTAGCAGTCGTCGAGGGCTTTGCCCTGGCGATCCGCCTCCAGCAGAAACGCCAGCAGGCCTGCGGCGTCGTCGGCGTGGATGCGGTTGGCGTACAGCGGCGGGTCGACTACTACGCGATAGCCCTGGCGCACCTGGCTCAGCAGCCATTCGCGACCTGGGCCGTAGATGCCGGTCAGGCGCACGCGGCTGGCCGGGATGCCGCTGTTGAGGGCCAGTTGCTCGGCTTCAAGCATCAACCGGCCGGAATAGCCGTCGGCCTCGGTGGGCGAGGTTTCATCGACCCACTCCCCCGCCTTCTGCCCGTACACGCTGCTGCTGGACACGAACAGCAGCCGTTTGGGCTGTTGACCATGCTGCTTCAGCCAGCCCAACACATGTTGTAACCCTTCAATGTAGGCCGCCCGATAGCCCGCTTCGTCATGGTCGGTGGCAGCGGCGCTGTACACCAGGTAATCCAGCGGCCCGGTCGGCCAAGTGGCGGGGCATTGCGCGCTGAACAAATCCCCCGCCACCCCGATAACGCCCGCCGGCAGGCTCGAAACCGAGCGCCGCAAGCCATGGACCTGCCAATGTTCGGCCAGCAACTGGCTGGCGAGGCGGCCGCCGATATCACCGCAACCGGCGATCAAAACAGAAGACACGGACATCAAGCTCTCCTCGGGTAAAGCCGCAGACTAGCGCGCTAAAGAGACGGTCGGCTAGGAATGCAGGAAAAAAAGATACTCTATTACTTTTGCTAACAAGAATTACTTGCAATAATGCACCCCACTTTTGTTCTCGGCCTCACGAGGCCTGGAAGAACATCGACTTCTTTACTCTCAGGTCCGGCCAGCATGAATCGCTCTCTATCCTCCGCTTCGCCAACCAACCGACCTCGCGCCTGGGGCGCCGTGGCAGCCCTGTTGTTCAGCCTGCTGCTGGCACCTGTTGCCGCGTTCGCCGATCAGGCCACCGCCCCTGCGGCCGCCCATGAGCCCGCTGCGAACACCCCGGCGGACGTGCCGAGAAACCCTGACGGCAGCGTCGATACCTCGTCCCTCCCGCCGGAAGTGCAAAAGGCGTTGGCCGAATTCGGCGAAGCCGCGAAGCAGATGGGAGAGGAGCAGAAGGCCGACAACTCCCTGGGCATGGCCCACGACCTGTCCCCGTGGGGCATGTACCAGAACGCCGACATCATCGTGAAACTGGTGATGATTGGCCTGGCGATCGCTTCGATCATCACCTGGACCATCTGGATCGCCAAAGGCTTCGAGCTGATGGGCGCCAAGCGTCGCTTGCGCGGCGAGATCGCGGCCCTGAAGAAAGCCACCACCCTCAAGGAAGCCAGCGCCACGGCAGCGAAGGAAGGCACCCTCGCCAACCTGCTGGTGCACGACGCGCTGGAAGAAATGCGCCTGTCGGCCAACAGCCGCGAGAAAGAAGGCATCAAGGAGCGCGTGAGCTTCCGCCTCGAGCGCCTGGTGGCCGCCTGCGGTCGCAACATGAGCAGCGGCACCGGCGTCCTCGCCACCATCGGTTCCACAGCGCCGTTCGTGGGCCTGTTCGGCACCGTGTGGGGCATCATGAACAGCTTCATCGGCATCGCCAAGACCCAGACCACCAACCTCGCCGTCGTTGCCCCCGGCATCGCCGAAGCCCTGCTGGCAACCGCCCTCGGGCTGGTGGCGGCCATTCCTGCGGTGGTCATCTACAACGTCTTCGCCCGCTCCATCGCCGGCTACAAGGCCCAGGTGTCCGACGCCTCGGCCGAAGTGCTGCTGCTGGTGAGCCGCGACCTCGACCACCAGCCGACCGAGCGCAGCTCGCAACCGCACATGGTGAAAGTGGGGTAATCGGCCATGGGCCTGCATTTGAAGGAAGGCGCAGACGACGATCTGGCCGAGAACCACGAAATCAACGTCACGCCGTTCATCGACGTGATGCTGGTGCTGTTGATCATCTTCATGGTGGCCGCCCCGCTGGCGACCGTGGACATCAAGGTTGACCTCCCGGCGTCGACGGCCAAGCCATCGCCGCGTCCGGAGAAACCGGTGTTCCTCAGCGTCAAGGCCGACCAGCGCCTGTTCCTGGGCGAAGACGAGGTCAAGACCGAAACCCTCGGTGCCACCCTCGACGCCAAGACCCAGGGCAAGAAGGACACGACGATCTTCTTCCAGGCCGATAAGGGCGTGGACTACGGCGACCTGATGAGTGTGATGGACGCCCTGCGCGGCGCTGGCTACTTGAAGGTCGGCCTGGTCGGACTCGAGACGGCGCCGAAGAAATGATCACGACGCGCCAAAAGCTGACGCGTTACGGGGCTAGTCTGGCGGTGGTGTTGGGCGTGCACGCGCTCGCCATTGCGTTGGCGCTGAACTGGACGTCGCGCCCGCCCCTCGAATTGCCGCCCCAGGCCATGATGGTCGAGCTGGCGCCGCTGCCGGCCCCTCCACCGCCTGCGCCACCGAAGGTCGTCACGCCGCCGCGGCCGCCGGAGCCGGTTGAAGAGCTGCCGCTGCCGAAGCTCGCCGAAGCGCCGAAGCCGGAGATCTCCGTGCCCAAGCCGGTCAAGCCCAAGCCGAAGCCTCAACCGCCCAAGCCCAAGCCTGTGGAAGAGAAAAAGCCGGAGCCGCCGAAGGAGCAACCGTCGGAGCAGAAGCCCAGCGACACCCCGCCGACCCAGGCCCCGAGCGAAAAATCCGCGCAACCGGCCCCTGGCCCGTCGCCGGCGCAAATGGCGGCCAAGGCCAACTGGCAAGGCACGCTGCTGGCGCACCTGGCCAAGTACAAGAAGTACCCGCTCAGGGCCCGGCAGATGAACAAGGAAGGCACCAACCGCCTGCGCTTCGTGGTGGATGCCGAAGGTAACGTGCTGTCGTTCAAGCTGGTGGACAGCGCCGGCACGGAGTCCCTGGACAAGGCCACCCTGGACATGATCCGCGACGCCCAGCCACTGCCCAAGCCACCGGCCGACATGCTGACCAACGGCTCCGTCGAAATCGTTGCGCCGTTTGTGTACTCCATCGAAAAGCGTCGGCGCTGAGCCCCTGCTTCGATCGTTCCCACGCTCCGCGTGGGAATGCCTCAAGGGACGCTCCGCGTTCCGGCTCCGGCACACCGCAAGCAGGTGTGACGCAGAGCGTCACGGGCTGCATTCCCACGCGGGAGCGTGGGAACGATCAGCACAGACAGCCCACATTGGACAGTGTCACACCGCGCCCGCAGTCTGATAACGTGCGTCTATCGATTGCAGCCGGTATGCTTGGCTCGCAACTTCACGGACGCTCGCCATGACCCTCACAGAATTACGCTACATCGTGACCCTCGCCCAAGAGCAGCATTTTGGCCATGCGGCCGAGCGTTGCCATGTCAGCCAGCCGACGCTGTCGGTGGGGGTGAAAAAGCTGGAAGATGAACTCGGTGTGCTGATCTTCGAGCGCAGCAAGAGCGCCGTGCGCCTGACGCCGGTGGGCGAAGGCATCGTGGCCCAGGCGCAGAAAGTGCTTGAGCAGGCCCAGGGCATCCGCGAGCTAGCCCAGGCCGGCAAGAACCAGCTGACCGCTCCGTTGAAAGTCGGCGCCATCTACACCGTGGGCCCGTACCTGTTCCCGCACCTGATCCCACAACTGCACCGGGTCGCCCCGCAGATGCCGTTGTACATCGAAGAAAACTTCACCCATGTGCTGCGGGACAAGCTGCGCAACGGCGAGCTGGACGCGATCATCATCGCCCTGCCCTTCAACGAAGCCGACGTGCTGACCCTGCCGCTCTATGACGAGCCGTTCTACGTGCTGATGCCGGCGCAGCATCCCTGGACCCAGAAAAAGACCATCGATGCCGGCCTGCTCAACGACAAGAGCCTGCTGCTGCTCGGCGAGGGCCACTGTTTCCGCGATCAGGTGCTCGAAGCCTGCCCGACCCTGACCAAGGGTAGCGAAGGCGCCAAGCACACCACGGTGGAATCCAGCTCCCTGGAAACCATTCGCCATATGGTCGCGTCGGGCCTGGGCATTTCGATCCTGCCGCTGTCGGCGGTGGACAGCCACCACTACGCCCCTGGGGTGATCGAAGTCCGCCCGATGACGGCGCCCGTGCCGTTCCGCACCGTTGCCATTGCCTGGCGCGCCAGTTTCCCGCGGCCCAAGGCCATCGAGATCCTCGCTGACTCGATCCGCCTGTGTTCCGTGGCCAAGCCGCCTTCGGCCAAGTAATCCTCGACCATGACTGAGCTGTCCAAAGTACCGGTCACGACCCTCAAGGGTGTCGGTGAAGCCATGGCCGAGAAACTGGCCAAGGTCGGTCTGGAAAACCTCCAGGACGTGTTGTTCCACCTGCCGCTGCGTTACCAGGACCGCACCCGCGTGGTGCCCATCGGCCATTTGCGGCCGGGGCAGGACGCGGTGATCGAAGGCACCGTCAGTGGCGCCGACGTGGTCATGGGCCGCCGTCGCAGCCTGGTGGTGCGCCTGCAGGACGGTACCGGTGGGCTTAGCCTGCGCTTCTATCACTTCAGCAATGCACAAAAGGAAGGCCTCAAGCGTGGCACCCGCGTGCGTTGCTATGGCGAGGCGCGGCCCGGTGCGTCGGGGCTGGAGATCTACCACCCGGAATACCGCGCCATCACCGGCGATGAACCGCCACCGGTGGACGAAACCCTGACCCCGGTCTATCCGCTCACCGAAGGCCTGACCCAACAGCGCCTGCGCCAGCTCTGCCAGCAGACCCTGACCTTGTTGGGCCCCAGCAGCCTGCCCGACTGGCTGCCCAAGGAACTGGCCCGGGACTATCAACTGGCGCCGCTGGCAGATGCGATCCGTTACCTGCACCACCCGCCGGCCGATGCCGATGTCGAGGAACTGGCCCTCGGGCACCACTGGGCCCAGCACCGGCTGGCCTTCGAAGAACTGCTGACCCATCAACTGTCGCAACAACGCCTGCGTGAAAGCCTGCGTTCGCTGCGCGCCCCGGCCATGCCCAAGGCCCGGGATTTGCCGGCACGCTACCTGGCCAACCTGGGCTTCACGCCCACCGGTGCCCAGCAACGGGTCGGCAATGAAATCGCCTACGACCTGAGCCAACCCGAGCCGATGCTGCGGCTGATCCAGGGCGACGTGGGCGCCGGCAAGACCGTGGTCGCCGCCCTCGCTGCGCTCCAGGCCCTGGAAGCCGGTTACCAGGTGGCGCTGATGGCGCCCACCGAGATTCTGGCCGAGCAGCATTTCATTACCTTCCAGCGCTGGCTCGAACCCTTGGGCATCGAAGTCGCCTGGCTGGCCGGCAAGCTCAAGGGCAAGAACCGCACCGCCGCCCTGGCGCAGATCGCCGAAGGCACGCCGATGGTGGTGGGCACCCATGCGCTGTTCCAGGACGAAGTGCAGTTCAAGAACCTGGCCCTGGTGATCATCGACGAACAGCACCGCTTCGGCGTGCAACAGCGCCTGGCTCTGCGCCAGAAAGGCGTGGGCGGGCGCATGTGCCCGCATCAGCTGATCATGACCGCCACGCCGATTCCGCGAACCCTGGCCATGAGCGCCTACGCCGACCTCGACACTTCGATCCTCGACGAACTGCCCCCCGGGCGGACCCCGGTCAACACCGTGCTGGTCACCGACACCCGGCGGGTCGAGGTGATCGAACGGGTGCGCAGCGCCTGTGCCGAGGGGCGGCAGGCCTACTGGGTGTGCACGTTGATCGAAGAATCCGAAGAGCTGACCTGTCAGGCCGCCGAAACCACTTACGAAGACCTCACCGCCGCTCTCGGTGAGTTGAAGGTCGGGCTGATCCACGGCCGCATGAAACCCGCCGAGAAGGCCGCCGTCATGGCTGAATTCAAGGCCGGCGCCCTGCAATTGCTGGTCGCCACCACGGTGATCGAAGTCGGTGTGGATGTGCCCAATGCCAGCCTGATGATCATCGAAAACCCCGAGCGCCTGGGCCTCGCGCAACTGCACCAGCTACGCGGCCGGGTGGGCCGGGGCAGCGCCGCCAGCCACTGTGTGCTGCTGTATCACCCGCCGCTGTCGCAGATCGGCCGTCAGCGCCTGGGCATCATGCGCGAGACCAACGACGGCTTCGTCATCGCCGAAAAAGACCTCGAATTGCGCGGCCCCGGTGAAATGCTCGGCACGCGCCAGACCGGTCTGCTTCAATTCAAGGTAGCCGACCTGATGCGCGACGCCGATCTGCTTCCTGCGGTACGCGATGCCGCCCAGGCTCTGCTGGAACGCTGGCCCGACCACGTCAGCCCCCTGCTGGACCGCTGGCTGCGCCACGGGCAGCAATACGGCCAAGTGTGAGCACGCTCGCAGTTTCCGGGCGCATCTGTCTCGGCAAGCTGGTTATACTGCTGCACTTGTAGGAAAACGGATACAGACCATGACTGAAGCTGCCCTCGCCCCCGAAATCCCGCACGCTCCGTCAGTGATTCGGCAGTTGCTCGAGAAATTAGGCATCGGCTTTGACGAAGTGATCGAGCGACCGAGCCTGAACCCCGCCCGCAAGGTGCAGGCGGTTCTGCTGCACGATGCCGTCGGCGCACTCATGGTGCTGTTTCCACAAAGCCAGCTGCTGGACCTCAACCGCCTGGCCGAACTCACCGGCCGCAAACTCACGGCGGTACCGACCGAACGCCTGGAGCGCATGCTTGGCAAACACAGCCTGAGCCTGCTGCCCGGCCTGCCGGCACTGACCAGCTCGCCTTGCCTGTACGAAGAAAGCCTGCTGCGCGAGCCGAAGCTGTTGATCCATTCGGGCGAGCCAGGGGTGCTGCTGGAAGTCACCAGCGAAGCCTTCAAGAGCATGCTCACCAAGTCCAGCGCCGCAACGTTCGGCGAGTCCGTGAGCAATATCACCCCCAACCTGGACCGCCCGCACGACGACCGTGCGGAAATCACCCAGGCTGTGCAGGCCTTCACCGCGCGCCGGATCCAGCAACGGCTGGAAGAAACCATCGAGATTCCGCCACTGGCGGAAACCGCGCAGAAAATCATCAAGCTGCGGGTCGACCCCGACGCCACCATCGATGACATCACCGGTGTCGTCGAAACCGACCCGGCCCTGGCCGCGCAGGTGGTGAGCTGGGCCGCGTCGCCGTACTACGCCTCGCCGGGCAAGATCCGCTCGGTGGAAGACGCCATCGTCCGGGTGCTGGGTTTCGACCTGGTGATCAACCTGGCGCTGGGCCTGGCCCTGGGCAAGACCCTGAGCCTGCCCAAGGACCACCCGCAACACGCCACGCCGTACTGGCAGCAGTCGATCTACACCGCCGCCGTCATCGAAGGGCTGACCCGCGCCATGCCCCGTGCCCAGCGCCCGGAAGGCGGCCTGACGTACCTCTCCGGCCTGCTGCACAATTTCGGCTACTTGCTGCTGGCCCACGTGTTCCCACCGCACTTCTCGTTGATCTGCCGTCACCTGGAGGTCAACCCGCACCTGTGCCACAGCTACGTGGAACAGCACCTGCTGGGTATCAGCCGCGAACAGATCGGCGCCTGGCTGATGCGCTACTGGGACATGCCCGACGAACTGGCCACCGCCCTGCGCTTCCAGCACGACCCGAATTACGACGGCGAATATGCCGCCTACCCGAACCTGGTGTGCCTGGCCGTGCGCCTGCTGCGGGCTCGTAGCGTCGGCTCAGGCCCGGACGAAGAAATCCCCGATGCGCTGCTCGAACGTGTGGGCTTGACGCGGGAAAAGGCCAACGACGTGGTCAGCAAGGTGCTGGAAGCTGAAGTGTTGTTGCGGGAGTTGGCTTCGCAGTTTCATGGTTGAAGACCAGGCCGGGTCACTGCGTCACCAAGCTTTTGTGGCGAGGGAGCTTACTCCCTCGCCACAAATATTGACCTGCTTTTTCCTCGTGCCTCAAGCCAGATAACGAATCACCCAACCACCCGCTATACCAGGCGCGAAATCCGTTTCTACCCAATTTAATCCGCACTCAATGATCCGCCCGTCTGCCATCATGGTCATGTCCTGCATACTTTCAAACGTCACTTCCTCGTCGAAAACAGTAAAACCGTTGCCGTTGAACGTCGGATCCAGGGAGCCGTCAGGAAGAAGGCGCGCAGTCAGCACCTTCGCGTCTTCGGTGGCGAACCCGTTGCCGGTAGTTCCGGAGGCGATGATCGAACCATCCGCCTGCAATACACAACGCCACCATTCCATGCCTTGAGGCACCAACCTGGAGAACAATGGCTGCCCGCGGTTGAAGTTGAAATCGAAGAATCCACCCTCGGTTAGAACGAACATCATTCCATTGCGAGCACCATCGCGCATCGCGTCGCCTGCCGCAACAACGCTGCCGTCAGCCTCTCTTATTTCAATAGTCCTCAAGTGACTACCGATAGCGTTGCGAACGGTCACGGTCCCGCCATTGAAGCTTCTATCGAGGCGTCCCATGGCGTCGAAACGCGTCACATACACCCCTCCGCCATTCTGACCGGCTAAATAAAAAAGACCACCGACCAGCACCTTGCCATCCATCTGGACGGCCACAGCTTCGGTAAAGTTGTGCTCATAATCAATGCCTTCGAGTTCGATAATCGCAAAGCCTAGCTCGTTGAACGTGTAGTCGGTTGAACCATCGGAATTAAGACGCAGCACAATCCCTTTTATCTGGCCAGATTTGGTTGTAACTACGTGGGTTAAAAAGATCTTTCCATTCAATTGCTGTAGCGCCGTGGCTCCTTTATTACCCGAGGCTCGTGGCGCCCCCGTGGAGGGATCTTCGTCACTCGATTCAAGTGCCTCCCCGTCTAGCCCGACATAGCGGGGATTACCCATGGTGGCGTAAGGAACCAGGCGCACGCCTTTTTCTCCGAAGGATTCATCCAACTGCCAATCCTCGCGATAGCGCACGAGATAGAGGCCTGAATTGGGGCCCTTGGTGTACGAGCCCATCACCAGCCAGCCGCCATCGCTCAGTCTGTAGATGTTCCTGACATCCTGCCTGGGATCTTCTATGCCTATACGAATCTCAACGAGACCGGATCCGTTTCCACCAAAGTCAGTGTCGAGCGAACCATCCTCATTCAGTCTCGCTATCACGGTAGGGCTGCCGAGTCCTCCTGATAACTCCAGGCTGAGGAGTATTTGTTTATTGGGTAACGCCAGAATGGCTTGCGTATAGAAGCCAGATATTTCGGGTATCGGGAACTTCAATACCCCCTCATCGGCAAAACTCGGATCCAGAGTGCCTGCTGTTCCGGTGGGTGTTGGTTGAGTCATGGCCCGCGCTCCTGAGATGGTTGCCTCTTCATGGAGCGCTCAAACAGGCAATTTCGCACCTGTCAGGAATGACAGTTCAGACGACTGTTTGGCAATAAGGCACAGACCTGTTAGGCCACGCGATCACTCAAGCCAGATAGCGAATGATCCAGCTTCCACCGATCATGGGCGAACCTGGATGGTCCAGCCAGGCAAAACCGCCAACGACGATGCGTCCATCCGGCATCAGCGCCATATCCTCGACAGTCTCATGCTGTCCGTCTTCGTCAAAAAGCACAAAACCACCGCCACCGAAGGTGGGGTCCAGCGAACCATCAGCACGCAAACGCGCCGTCAGTGCTGACGCCCCCGCTTCAACCACTCCCCTGCCGGTCGTGCCCGCGACAAGGATGGAACCGTCTGCCTGCCACGCGCAGCGATGCCAGTCATGACCCTGAGGCACCAACCTGGAGAACAGTGGCTGGCCGCTATTGAACGAAAAATCGAAGAACCCACCGCTGGTTAATACGAACATCAGCCCATGGCGGTATTGGTCGCGCCATACATCCCCTGCAACAACAATCGCGCCATCGCTTTCTCTGAGCGCCATCGCATTGGCATAAATGGCATTGGAATCCGGAAGGGTCACAACGCCGACGCCGCCATTGAAACTGTTATCGAGACGTCCCGTTGCATCTAAACGCAGCACATAAACGCCTCGGGAAGCCGGGGCGTCTTGGATATATTCTCCGGAAACCAACACCTTGCCATCTGCTTGAATGAGAACATTTCTGACACTGATAGGGGTACGGACAGCCCCCGGGAGTTCGATCACCGCGAATCCAGTCCCGTTGAACGTGTCGTCATTCGAGCCATCCGGGTTAAGACGAAACACCGCCCATTGCCCTTGTGACGGGCCATCCTCTACCCAACTGGGCAGAACGATCTTTCCGTCCGGCTGCACAATCACAGAGACGTCACTGTTGCTCGAAGATTGCGCGGCCCCTGGGGAAATCGCCGGCCCATCGGCCATTTCTCCACCCGCTGACTCATTACGATACGGAAGCAAGCGCACACCGTCCTCGCCAAAGAGCGTATCCAGCCGCCCATCCTGCAAGTACCGCAATACATAGGCGCCGGCATGATCGATCGATGAAAATTGGCCGATCACCAGCCATCCACCGTCATTCAGGCCGCAGAGTTGGTAGACGTCCAGATCCGACCCTTTTTTGGAGAACTCCACCAGGCCTGTCCCGGCTTCGCCAAACCCCATATCGATGGTCCCATCCTCGTTCACTTTCCCCAGGCCGATAGCGGCGGGTTCTCTCGGTAGGTGCATGGCGATCAGCAGTTTGTTTTCGGCCAGCGGCAGGATGGCTTTCGTGTAATACCCGCTGAATTCGGCGGTCGGCAGCGTCAGCACGCCACCTTTGGCAAAGGTCGGGTCCAACGTACCCGCGCTTACAGGGCGAATGGATCGAGCCATGATTTTTGCTCCATCAACGTATCAAGCTTGATGAAGCGCCTAAACGAGCCGCCCCGCACCTGTAGGAAATGACAGGCGAACTGTCATTGGAGGCCAGATTTCCGGCCTATCAAGCCAAAGCACTCAAGCCTTGGGCTTGGCCTTCTTCGGCTTCAGATACCGCATCAGCCCCTGGAACCAGATCACCAGCGCCGGGTTGCCCTTGATCTGGATCGACTTGTCCTGGATCCCGTTCATGAACGCCAGTTGCTTGTTCTTGGCCTGCATCGTGGCGAAGCCGTAGGCGGCGTCCTTGAAGGCGATGGCGAAGGCCGGGTTAGGGTAAGTGCCGGAGTGGCTGGTGATGCGCTGATTTTTCACGGTGAAATGCCGGGCGACCTTGCCGTCCAGGGTTTGCAGCTGGAACACCAGCTCCTTGTCGCCCAATTGTTGCTGGAACGCTGGATTGGTGCGACTGGCCTTGCCCATCAAGAACCCCAGCATCCACAGCAGAAAACGAAATTTCATGGGCACAGCCTCTTCAGAAAAGATGAATGGCTGGCAGTTTAGCGATTCTTCGGCACAACGCCATCATCGAATCACGTTGGCGAGAGATGAATGGGTTTTCATGAAAGATGACTACCAAGTCACGGCAAAGCGCCGAAAGATTTCTTTTTCGCCCCGTCCTGTCCAAGGCGCCTGGCAGAACGCGTAGCCAGGCTGAGCGAGGGACTTGCTCCCTCGCCACGAACCGGCCCGGCTCCCGGGGCCGTAACGTTGAACAGATCGAAGGTGGGCGTCCGGCTTATTGAGCAAAAATGCAGACAGGCACCGTACAAGCCCCTTTCTGGCCCGTCACGGTGATGTATTTGATGGGGGTAGGGCTGTTATCCGGGAGCAAGATATTGATAGGAACCTCAGGATAACTTTCGCTGTTATAACTCTGCGTAGGCTCGACCTTCTGAGACAGACCTTTCTGGCTGACCACGATGGCGATCTTACTTCTATTCCAGACCTGCGCCGTGGTGGTGGCTACAGCAGCTGCGTCCGAAGCCGGAACGGCCGCTTTAGGCACCGCGTCCTGGGTGGCGGGCTCGGGAGTTGGCACTATGGCTGCCGCCGTCTCGGCGTTCGTAGGCTGCATGGAAAACGCTAGAAACAAGGCTGCAACGTGGATCGAATGCTTGATGGCCATTTTTCCGGGTGTCCTTGTAAAGTGCCAATGTGCGAAACCAGCGCCCTTTCCTGCAAATACGCTTCTTTTGACGCATGACTGTCATTCAACAATCAATGCAGATGGGTGTCACCTGTAGTAACTGACAGGTCGCCATCTCTGGTTTTCGCGAAAGATGCCTGAAAGATCGCAGCCTCCGGCAGCTCCTACATCGGTTTCTGTAGGAGCCGCCGGAGGCTGCGATCCTTTGATCCCTTGCCCCTGCCAAACCCTCGGATATTTCCTTCAAAACGTCGGGCTGTTCATGAACTAGGCAGTGGGCCAAGGCATCGATAATCTTTGTCCGTCATCGCAAAAAACGGTGACACGGACGTGCAAGTCCGTCTCAGGGCGCATTCGTTTATGGCTATTCGTCGAGCATTTTTCTATGCTCGCAGGCTTTTATGGCGGCTGCGCGTGGGAGACCTTCGGGTCTGCCGGGTTCCTGAGACCGGTCTTGCACACCTACGCACAGCCGCCACCCCTTTCGAGTGCAAACGAAGGGTGTCGGCTCCACCTCTCAGGATATTCACTATGTTCAAAGTAACTCCGAATCCGCCGAACCCGGCAAAGTCCCGCGTCGAAGCCCTCGAAGCCAAAAAACACGAAGACGCCGCCACCCGCGCCCTCGATTACTACCTCACCCCCCCACCCTCCCCGCCTGAAGCCGACAAGCACCAGCTCTTCATCGTCGCCCCCCACATCGACACCGAAACCCTGCTGGCCAATGCCTCCGAAGACCTGCAATCGATCAGCACCATCGCTGCCGACCTGGCCGATGACGTCGACGACTCACGCCGCTGCATCGCCCTGGCGATCAGTCGCATGGCCGATGGGGTTCAGTTGTTGGTGGAACGGGCGCTGGATCGTCTGGAAGCGCAGGAGACGGCGGCGCTGGGAGGCAAGGGGTAAGTCAGCCAGCCTTGATGCAAGCCGGGCCGCCGCCATCGCGAGCAGGCTCGCTCCCACAATGGGATCGGGTACAGCCGCAAGAGACAGGTCAGCTATAAGACCGCCGCGCTTTTGCTTTTGCTTTGCTTTTGATCTTCGGGCCCCATTAACCACGACGGCCGAACGCAGGCATTGCGTAGTGGGCAACCCGGCATGGATGCCGGGTTAGCCGCGCTGGGCCATGGATGGCCCTTCGCGGCGGGCCCACGGAGCAATGCCGGAGTGAGGGAACACCTCGCCTTGGCGAGGTGCCGAGTGGTGGGGCCAAGACCTTTTGGTCACTTTTGGGGCGTTTGCCAAAAGTGACTCGGCGTAAGGCCGAAACCATAAGTAGCCGTTACCGCGGCAATGGATATGTACAGTCCATACAGATAGGCCGTCTGTCAGGCCGCCATCGCGAGCAGGCTCGCTCCCACAAGGGAATCGGGGATGACGAGATACTGCGGCCAACACAAAACAACTGTGGGAGCGAGCCCGCTCGCGATGACGAAGGATCAGTCGACATTGAAGCCAACTGAACCACCGCCATCGCGAGCAGGCTCGCTCCCACAGGGTTTATGCAGCGATCAAATGATCAGCAGCAATCACTCAATCAAACATTCGGGCAAGGAACCGGTGCCCAGTCGCCCAGGTCCGGGTTTTTGCACATGCTGTTGACTTGGGTGTTGCCAGCGCTGGCGACCTGCTTGCTCTCATCCTGCTTGGCCTTGGCGGTCTGCAGGGTTTTCTCGGTGGTGACCGCTTCTTTCGGCACGGTTGGCAGCACAGGCTTTTTCGCCGGTTTCACGGCTTTCTTGGTCTTGGTGGTCGGCGCTACAACTGGAGTAGTTTCGGCGGTTGCCACGGTGACCACGTCAGTGCGCTGCACACCCACTTGCTGCAGGTCTTTCTCGTAGGCCTGGGTGTAGTTGTTCAGGTCTTCGGAGGCTTTGCCGTTGACCGCGACGATCAGGTCGTTGGACTCTTTCAGGCCGGCGACGATTTCCGCCAGGCGCTTGCGGCCTTCGGTGTCGTTGACGGTCTTGGCCTTGCGGTCGGCGACGAGTTTGGTGAACGCGCTCTGGTAGCACTGCTGCGAAGCCTTGGCGTAGGCGGTGCTGCGGTCGATGTCGCCGACACGCTTGTTGACGTCGGCGGCGTAGGAGGCGATGCGCTGGTTGTCATCGGCGATCTGCTTCTGGCGCTCGTTGTAGTAACCCACTGCACCACCGGCCAGGGCGCCGCCTGCGGCACCGATGGCGGCGTTGCGGCCACGGTCTTCCTTGTCGGCGGTCAGGGCACCCAGCAGCGCACCACCGACGGCACCGACGGCGGCACCGGTGACGACCGACTGGGTCATGTTGCCTTCGGTGGCGCGCAGGTGCTGCACGGGCTCGTAGCAGTTAGGGTAGTACTCGACCTTGGTGCTCGACGCGACCTTGGATGTCGGCGACGTCGCGCAACCGGTCAGTACGGTGCTGAAGCCGACAGCGACCATCAGCAAGTGACGCTTGGAAACCGAAGCAGAAGGTTTACGGGAGAAAAGCATAGTTGTGTTCTCTTTTAAGTTTTGACCAACCCAGCACGGCCCGACGCCGCCTGGGTTCCCTCCAAGCTTGCTAACACTGAGCGCTCAAGACCGCAGGGCGCTCGTTGCCAGCAATTCCTTCAATATCGCCGCCGGATCGGCTCGTTTTTGTTGACGATAATCCCCGACATGACGAACGAATAAGGTCGCGCGCGCCACCAGGCTCTTACCCAGCACCGGCTTGCGCTCCATCTCCTCCTTGATGCGTTGAAACTGCGCCTGGATCACGGCATCGGTGTAACGCGTGCCGGTCGCCAGGTTGTCGATATAGATCGCCACCGCACCATCCAGCGCGCTGCGGCCGTTGTCGATGGCCGTGGCGAACAGCTGCGCGCTGGCATCGTCCTTGGCGTCCACCGCCGTCTGGTAACTGCGTTGCAGATTGGTCAGGCGGATGTTGTAGTTGTTGACGGTCTCGGCCACCAGGGCCGCCGACTGGATCAGGTTGCCGGCCGCTTCCTCGCGCTGCTGGGCGATGAGCGAGACGTTGCGCTTGAGCTCTTCGTTGACCAGCCCCAGTTCGGCTTGCAGGCGTGGGTCAACGCTGGCGGCGATGATGCTGTCCAGGCGCTTGGTCGGATCCTGGGCGTCGTCGATGGCATCGGTCAGGGACGCGAGGCGCCCTTCTTTCTGCCATTGCGCGAACAATTCCTTGTAGCGCGAACGCGGCGCCGACAATGCGCCGACGGCCACTCGGAAACCGGTGGTTTCGTTGCTCTGCTCGGTGCCGTCGGCAGCGAACAAGGGGTATTCGCGACGCATGCCGGTGAACAGCGTGCCCTCGCCTTCCAGGTAGTTACCGCCCTTGACCACGAAACCGCCGTAGGCGCCCTGGCGTCGTCCGGAATGCACCAGTTGGAAGGATTCCTGGACCATCTCGGCCGCATTGCCGATCACGTCGAACAGGCCGATGGGATTCGGTAGCTTGGTGCCGATGGGCATCAGTCGCGCCGCCTGGCCCGTGCCGCCGGCCACTTGGTTGAACACCGCCCAATCGGCTAATGGTCCGTCGCTTTCACTGCCTTCCAGGCGCCGTGGGAACAGGCGCCCTTCCAGGTCCTGGCGGCTGACGGCCTGCCCGCCACGGGCGGCGAATTCCCATTCGACTTCGGTGGGCAGGCGCACGAAGCCCAGCCCGCCGTCTTCGGCGGAGGTGCCGCGGCCGCTCACCGGCAGCAGGTCCTTGTGGTATTTCATCAGCCAGGCGCTGTACACCGCCGAGAAGCGCTCGGCCTCGAACTTCGACAGTTTCACCTTGGGCAAGCGCCCGGCCATGCCCTGAGGAAGCTCGGCTTGCAAGGCTTCGCAGGCCGGCGCGGGTTCGCCGCTGGCCAGGGACTGCGCCTGGGCCATGACCTGGGCGTACTGCCGCGCCGTGACTTCGTATTTGCCGATGAAATACAGCATCGGCTTGAGCGGCGTCTGGGCGTCGGTCTTGGGCATCGACGGTGCGATGGCCTTGTTCCAGTCCTTGGGCAGGTCCTTGAGGGTGAACTGACCGTTGATGAAGTCGCGCCGGTAGCCGGAAATGAACGACTGCTGGTAGCCGGCCTCGCCCTCACTGAACGGGTAGCCCAGGCTGATCTCGCGGTCGTCCAGGGTGCCCTGGGCGAGGATGTAGACGTAGCGGAACACCATCTGCCCGTCACACGGCAGCGGCAGGCTGACGTCATCGGGCAACGGCTTGGGGTTGTCCAGCTTGTCGCTGCCTTCATCGGCGCTGGCGATGTTGCTCAGAGCGGCCAGACTGGCCAGGCTCAGCGCCACGGCGGCGCCCAGTAACTTATACATCACGGATTCCTTCAGAGGCCTGGATGCGCGCTACCCGCCAGCCGCCACAGGCCGCCGCCACGGCGCTGACGCCGAGCACGGCCACCAGGGCCAGGGTGTAGTGACGCAGCAGCAGATGGCTGGCGTACTCGCCCGGCATCTGCGCAAATAAATGATTCAGACCCGACTGCGCCAAGCCGTATAGCCCGACACTCAGCAGAGCCGCGAGGCCGGCGCTGTACAGCGCCTGCAACACCACGAACAGCAACAGCGCGGCGGTGGACACCCCCAGCAGGCGCAGCACCGACAGCTCCCGCCGCTTGCGCTCGACCGCTGCCAGCGCCCCGGCAAAAATCGCCGCGAACGCCCCCGCCAACGCCAACCCGGCGATGATCCAGAACACGATCGACAGGTTGCGGCTCAACGATTGCACTTGTGCGATGGTCTGGGCCTGGGTCGATACCAACAGATTCTGCGCCGCGAAATACTGCCGCAGCGGCTCCACATCGCCGAGGCTGCGGGCGTACAAGCGAAACGCCGGATAGACACGCTGCCCGGCCACCCCCGCCGCATCACCCGGCCAGCCGAACGCAGGCACCGCACGCCCGTCGCGGTAGTCCTCGGCCGCTTCCAGCAGGGCCAGCGGCGCGAACAACCCATCGCGGGCGAAGGCTTCCAGCGGCAGCACGTGCAGCACCCGGACCCGGGTCCGTTGCGCCTCACTGCGACCGGCCACTTGTCGACCGAAACTGGCCTGTAACCAATCGCCAGCCTTGGCGCCAAGTTTCTCGGCAGCGGTCTGGCTGAGCACCACCTCGTCCAGCCCTTGGGGTAACGGCAGGTGCTCGAGCAACGGGTCGTTGGCGGCGGTGGGGATCATCTCGACGGTCACGGCCGCCGTCGCGTTGTTCAGATCCGCCGTCGCGGCGATCTGCCGGGTGCGCGGCAAGGCGAACGACACATCGCTGCGCTGGCCCAATTGTTCGATGAACTCGGCGCTGAAGCGGCCACCGCCCAGGGGAATGATTTCCCGGGTGGCCGGGTCGCTCTGCAGGCGCTCGGTCAGGCTGCTGACCAGGCCGAATTTCAGCCCGAACAGCACCAGCAACGGCGCCACCACCGCCACCAACGCCAACACCGAGCAGGCCGACAGCCAGGCGTCGTTGCGATAGTCCTGCCAGGCCAGGGAAGCCACCAGCGCGCTGCGCATCAGCAAGCCTCCCCAAGGGTGGCGGTGACACCGCCGTCGACATCGCGACGGCAACTGATGCGCCGCACCTGCAAGCCGCTGGCGCGGGCCAGGGCTTCATCATGAGTGGCAACCACGCAGCACACGCCGCTATCGCGGGCCTGGGTCACTAGCAATTGCATGACGCGCTCGGCGTTCAACGGGTCGAGGGCCGCCGTCGGCTCATCCGCCAGCAGCAGCCGCGGAGCGTGGGCCAAGGCCCGGGCACAACTGACCCGCTGGCGCTGGCCGACGGACAGGTCCGCCGGTTTCTTGTCCAGTTGATCGGCAATATCCAGTTGCCCGGCCAGGCGCGCCACACTGCCGTCGTCCTTCAAGCCGAGCAGTTTGCGCGACAACTCGATGTTGCCACGCACCGTCAGGAACCCGAGCAAACCACCGGTTTGCAGCACATAGCCCAGGTGCCGGCTGCGCAGCTGCGCCAGCTCACTTTGCTCGGCGCCGCGCCACAGGCGGGCGATGTCCAGCGTTGTATTGGCAGGGGCAAACTCGAACTGCCCGGCCTGATCCGGAGCCAGCACCAACGCCAGCATGTCCAGCAAGGTGCTCTTGCCGCAACCGCTGGGGCCGACCAGCGCCAATTGCTCACCGGCACGCAGCTGCAGCCGTGGGATCACCAGGCTGTAGCGCTGGCTGCCGGCGCCCCGGCTTTTATGCACCGCACTCAGGCTCAGCATCATGGCAAGGTCGACAATGGAACGCGGTACAGGGCGTCGCCCGGCTCGGCATCGCCGAAGCGCACCCAGTTGGCGAGGTCGTTGTGGAAGGTTTCGTAGAGGCGGATTTTCGAATCCAGCTCGTCGATGAAATCTTCCTGCTCGGCCACGCTCAAGGACAACCACAGGTCCTGGGTCATGCTCAGCGACTTGCTGCGGTAAGGAAGCCCTTCCAGGTACTCGCCGAGGATGCCGCCGTCGGCAAGGTTGCCGCCCTTGCGCAAGGCCGAGGGGTCGCGGCTCATGTAGGCACTGGCACTGGCGATTTCCTGGAAGAAATCCTTGGGCGAGCTCTGGGTCTTGCGGGCCGCGTCGACGATCAGTTTCAGCGATTGTTGCAGGTCGTTGAGCTGCAGCTTGGTCAGCATCACGCAGACCTGGAACGCCGGCAGCGCCGGGTTGGTCAGGTCGCGGTCGGCGGTCCAGGCGCTGACCAGTTGCGGTGCCTGGCTGGCGGCCTTGCGCCCGAGGAAATCCATGTGCATGGCATAACCGACCGCCGCCGATTTGTCGGCCAGGCTCGGCGCGGCGCCCAATTGCGGAACCGCCTGCGCCTTGTTGCTGCGCACCTGGTGCACTAGGTCGGCGAATACCGAGCCGATCTCGTCCACCCGCTCGCCCAGCTTGTGCACATCCGCGCCGGCGACGGGAATGTACAGGTCACCGATCTGCGGGTTGGCGTCGGCGGTCAGGGTGCGGTACTGGCTCTGGGCACCGGCGTGGGTTTTCTTGCCGGCGTCGCTGAGCAGGTGCAGGGCGTAGATCTTGATCTGCTTGCCCAGCGCCGCCTGACGCACCTCGGCCTCGTTCATCTGCGTGGTGGCAAACGGATCGTTCTTGCGCAAGGCACCGGCATCGGTAATCAGCAGGATCAGGCGCCCGCCATAACCGGACCAGTCCATGCCCTCGACCGCTTCCATGACCCCGGCAAACGCATCCTCGTTGAACGAATGGCTCGACACCGTAGACGCCTTGACCTGCCGCGCAAGGTCCAGGAAGCGTTGCGGGTCGCGGCCCTGCTCCAGGGTGATCAGGGTCTTGGCGACGTATTCCAGGCCCGGGGTTTTCTTGGTGCTGTTGCGGAACCCCACCAGGCCGAAGCTGACACTGTCCAGCTCTCCACGCTCAGCGATGCGGGTCTGCAGCTCATGGACCACGTCGCGCACCTGATCGATGTAAGGCTGCATGGACACCGTGGTGTCCACCACCAGCACCACGGCGGTGCGGAACGCATCGGCGTTGGCGGTCAGGATCGGCGTGTTGTTGGCCGCTGCCCGGGGCGTGTTGCCGGGATCGATGGACGCCACGTTGAGCAACTGCACCGGCTGGCCATTCTCATCGAAGCTCTCGCGGGAATCGAAGATTGGCAACAGGTAGAACTGGTTTTGCGGCACGGCGCTGGCGGCCGGCTCCAGGGCCAGCACCTGCTGGTTATCCTCGCGGTTCTGCTGCGCCTTGAGCAGTACGTTCTTGGCATTCGACGGGTTGGCCAGCAGTTTTTCCACTTCGCCGGGCTGACGCAGGAACATCACCGGCGCGCGGCCGGAGCGTTCGGTGAACTTGAGCACCAGGCTCTGTTTCCAATCGCTGACCTGGGCAGCCGGCAACCAGCCGTCGCTGCGCCCATCCGTGGCGGCGCCGACCCGCACCCACGCGCCGCCATTGACGTCTTTGCGCTGGTACACGTACAGCACCGAGAACGCCGGCAGCTCCTTGCCCGGCGCGGCGCCCGGTTCGGCGGCAAGTTTCGCCCCCGGTTTGCTGAGCACTCGCTGGAACAGGGTTTTCTTGCCGGCCATCAACAGCGGACGCTGACCGCCATCGGCTTCCGTCGCCACGGGAGGATTGACCGGCGGTGCCACGGGCGGCTTGGCCGGTGGCGTCTCAGGGTTCTTTACCGGAGGCGTTTCAGGCGCTTTCACCGGCGGTTTGCTGGACGAGGCAGTGGATGTAACGGACTGCTTGGTGGTCTTGCCGCTGTCACCGGACAACCACCAATACCCCGTTCCACCCAAGGCCAACGCCACCGCCACCGCGACGGCGGCAAGGGCGAACACCGGGGTCTTGCGCGGCTGCGGGGCGGCAGGTCGCTGGGGTGGGCTCACCGGTGGCGGGACTGGCGTCGGTTGTGGCTTCGGTTGCGATTGGGGCTGCACGGGGCCGCTCGGGATGTCGATGGACATCGGCGTCAATCCCGCCAGGTCATCACGGCTCGATGGCGGCGGCACGGGCAGCGGCAATGGTCGGATCAGGGTCGCCTCGGCCGAGTCCGCGGGCAGGTTATCCAGGGCCCGCAACAGCGCTGCCGCATCCGGGAAGCGTTCCGCCGGGTCCTTCGCCAACAGCTTGCGCAGCACGTCCTGGTAACGGCCGTGGTGCACCGGCAGTTCCGGCAGCGGTTCGGTCAAGTGGGCCAGGGCCGTGGACAGTGCATCGTTGCCGATATACGGCAGCTTGCCGACGAGAATTTCGTAGAGCACAACTCCCAGGGCATACAGGTCGGCGCGGCCGTCGATGTCCTGGCCACGGGCCTGTTCCGGGCTCATGTAGCTGGGCGTGCCCACCGCGAAACCGGCCTGGGTGAATTGTGTGCGGTCGTCCAGGGACTTGGCGATGCCGAAGTCCGAGAGCACCGCCGTGCCGTCGGCGCGGAAAAGGATGTTCGCCGGTTTGACGTCGCGGTGCACCAGGCCCAGCCCATGGGCGTAGCCCAGGGCCGAGGCGATCTGGCGAATGTAGATCAGGCCCTGCTCCGGCGACAGGCCGGCGGCGATGCGCTCCTTGAGCGTGCCGTTGGGCAGGTATTCCATCGCCATGTAGTACAGCTCACCGACATTGCCGATGTCATGGATGGTGACGGTGTGCGGGTGCGACAGGCGCGCCAGGGTCTTGCCTTCGCGCAGGAAGCGCTCGCAGAACGTCGGGTCGGCGGCCAGTGCGGCCGCCATGACCTTGAGCGCCACCTTGCGCTCCAGGGAGCGCTGGGTCGCCAGGTAAACGCTGGCCATCGCGCCTTCGCCAATCTCGCCGTCGATGTCGTAGCCGGGGATCTGGATGTTCAAAACGGGGTTCATGACGGCACCTTCACAACCACCACGGTGATGTTGTCCGGGGCACCGCGCATCAGGCCCAGGGAGACCAGGCTGCTGGCGATTTCGCCGGGTTCGTCGTGGCTCAACACTTCGCGGATTTCTTCGTCTTCGACGGTCTTGGTCAGCCCGTCACTGCACAGCAGGTAGCTGTCGCCCGGCACCAACAGCAGCTCGGTCATCGCCACGTTCAACTGCGCCTCGACGCCGATGGCGCGGGTGACGATGTTGGCCCGAGGATGCACCCGGGCTTCGGCTTCGCTGAGCAGGCCGCTGTCCTGCAGGTCCTGGACGTAGCTGTGATCCCGGGAGATGCCTTCCAGCACGCCGTCGCGCAGGCGGTACAAGCGGCTGTCGCCGGCCCACAGGCACATGCCGCGCAGGTCACGGGCGGCGAGTACCACTACGGTGCTGCCCATCATGGTCACGCCACGGTTGGCGGTTTCTTCACGCACGGCAGCGTTGACCCGCTGCAGGTCGCTTTGCAGCGCCGCGACGTATTCGTCCAACGAACGGCCCACGGCAATGTTGCGCAGGCTGTCGACGATCAGGCTGCTGACGTAGTCGCCCGCCGCGTGCCCGCCCATGCCGTCGGCGACCACCCACAGGCCGTTTTCCGGCAGGTCCAGGCACGCGTCTTCGTTGACCTGGCGGACCATGCCGACATGGCTTTTGCTTGCAGATTTGCAGGCTTTCCCAGCACTTGGACGCATCTACACAACACCTTCTTGGCCGAGCAAAAATTGCGCAAAATCAGCAGCGGCCGGCAGGCCCTGGCAGCGCATCAAACCGGGCGCGATACGCTCCGAACCCTGGCCCCACCACAGGCTCGCCCCCTCGCAGGCCGACTCGGCCAGGGCGCTCATGCGTCGCTGCGGGTCGGTGGCATCGAAGCGATGCAGACTGGCAAACCGGCTGCTGGGCAGCCGTGGCAGAAACATCGGGCTGCCAAGGTTTTCCAGTTCCGCGCCGAAGGCCTCGAACGTGGCCTCTACGCTCAATGTGCTCAGCAGCAGGTTCTCCACCCGCTCAAACCACTCGTCCGCACCGCCGACCACCGACGCGGGGTCTGCATCGGGCTCCAGCAACACCGCAACGGTCAACGGAAAATAGCGCCCGACCCGGTCGATGCTCGGCATCACCACCCCAACCGCAGCGTCCGGCCCACACACGCCGGGGGCGACCATGAAGCGCCACAGCGGGCTAACCAGATAGGCATCCAGCCAACGCTCGCCGAGGCTGGTCTGGCTGGCGAGCAATCCCGCCGCCAACCACGAGTCCCACGGACCGATAAAGCTCTGGGGCAAGCCACGGCTGACAAAATCCCCGCGACTGGCCAACTTTCCATAGAAACCCGCTGTACTCATAGCCGCTCCGGCAGGCTGAAGCCGCTGAGCACGCGGCTCTTGAACGGGTTGAAGGCACTGTTGGCCCGCAGCTCGTAGGACGCGCTGGCGTTATCGACCCGCAGCCGCAGGTTGAAGCGGTCCGGCGAGTTGCCGGCGGTCAGGTCCGATTGCTCCAGCAGCCGGAACCAGGCCCACGGCCCGTCCAGGGTGATGCCGGAGCGACCGCTGGAGGACGGCGGCATGACCGAGATCCGCACCACGCCGATGCTGCCCGGGTTAGGCCACTGCATGGCGGTCGGGCGACTCGGGCCGTGGTCGTAGCTCAACTGTTGGCCGTCCAGGTCGAGCAGGAACTGGGTGATGGTCGAATCCATTGCCACCGGCTTGAGTTCGAAGCGCACCATCGGCTGGGTGCCGCCGGAACGGAAGAACGCATCGCGAATGGCCGCCGCGCGCTGGAAGGTCTGCAGCACGCCAGGGGCAATGCCGAGCTTCTGCGCCGCGCCCGGCTGCCAGCGCCAGGTCGGCGTGGACGTGTCGACGTAGGGTTGCAGGTACTTGCGGAAGTAGTTGTCCATCACCCCGCCGACGCCGAAGAACTGGCCGAAGTCATCGAGGGTCGCGTCCCGCGCACTGCCTGGCGACATCGGATAACGCCCGGCCAGGGATTGGCGGTAGATGTTCACCACTTCGCTGGTCCAGGCGGCGTTCAGTTGATTGCGCACCCCGCCCATCATGCTGTTGGTGGTGGAATTGACCACTGACTTGACCAGCCCTTGCACCAACGGCGGCTGCCGCTCGGCGTTGAGACTGACCCGGGTGGCGGCCGCCGCGGCCTGGTTCTTGGCCTCGCCGAGCAAGGCATCACCGCTGGCTCCGACCATGGCACTGACCTGAACATACAGCGCGTTCATGTCGGCCAGCAGGCCATCGATGGCGGCCGGTTCACCGTCGTTCTTGCTGACGATGCTGTTGAGCTCGGCAAAGTGCGCCGTGATCGGGTCATCGCTGGCCTGCGGCGCGCTTTGCGTCGCCTGCTCCTGGCCGAGCAAGCTGCCCAGGCGTTCCTTGAGCTTGTCCACCCCGCCTTCCACCGGCGCGCCCTGGGCGGCCAGCAGGCGTTCGTCCTGTTGCAGGTCGGTTTCCTTCGCCACCGCCACCAACAGTTTTTTCAACGGCGAGGTCGGCCCGGAGATCACCCGCAACACATCGGCAGCCTGGGCCACGCTGGTGATCGGCACGAAATCGATGTCGGCGAGCAAGGCATCCCATTGCCGCTGATAGTCCTGGAAGTACAACCGGCGCACATCGGCGGCCAGGCTGGCAACGTTCTGCTGATCGGCCTCTTCGTGACCCAGCACCCATTGCTCTTCAGCCAGGGTGCCGGTCTGGCTCAGGCTGGTGAGCAAGAAGCCCTGGCGGTAACCCTTGACGGTGAAGAACCCGCTCAGCGGCTCGCCCAACGGCTTGCCGCTCTTGCGGCTGAACACCAGCGCGGCATCACGCCCGGCGGCTTCGTTGATGCGGAAGTCCGGGATGCCTTCGGGCAGTTTCTGCCGCTTGATCCGGTCGTAGACACGCTGGGCCACGGGCAGTTGTTGCAACTGGCGGCGCAGGTCTTCGATCAGCCGTGGGTCCAGCCGTGCGGTAGGCGGGTGCCGTTCGAACAGCGCTTGCAGATGCTCGCTCAGGGCCAGCCGTTGTTCGGCCGGCAAGTCACGGGGCAGGCTGCGATCCCAATCCAGGGCGATCCAGGCCTTGATGAAGTCGGCGTCGTAATGCTCGTTGTCGGCGAGCATCAGGTAGGCCTTCAAGCCTTCGTAGAGGAAATCCGAATTGCCGCCGCTGTGCAGTTGCTCTTCGATGCGCGTCAGCAGGCGCGGCGCGAACACCGCGATCAGCAACTTGCGATAGACGCTGCCGGACTCGGCTTCCAGCATGTCGCCCTGGTACAGGCCCAGGCCCTCGGCCCAATCCGGCGCATCCCCGGCCAGGTGTTTCACGGCGTTGAGCAACGGCAGCACCGCGAGCACATCACGCTGTGCCGGGCTGAGGTTTTGCACAGTCTGGCCCAGGGGCGCGACCTTCTGGTCGACCTGGGCGATGTAGGCCTGGTTGGCGCGATAACTGACCCACCACAAGGTGCCGACCACCAACACCACCAGCACGGTGGAGGCCAATACGCCCCGGGCGATCCATTTGCGCCGACGCTCGACTTTCGGGTCGACGCCCACCAGACCACGCTCGGCGAAGGCCACGGCGGTGAAGAGTTTTTCGATGAAGTAGCTGCGCCCGGTGCCGGTCTGGCGCGCCAGGTGCTGGCGGTCCAGGTTCATGCTCTGGGCCATGGAGCCGATCAGTCGGTCGATCGGGCTACCTTCCTGGGTGCCGCTGGTGAAATACACACCGCGCAGCAGTACGCGCTCTTCGAAGGCGTTGGGCTTGAACACGCCTTCGAGGAAGCTTTGCAGACAATCCTTCAACGCCCCGAACTGCTGCGGGAAACCGTAGATCAGATCTCGCCGCGCCGGGTCGCGTTCCTGTTGCAGGCGTTCCACCAGACGGTCGTTGAGGCGTTGCTCCAGGCCGGTGAACTCACTTTGCAGGTGCGCCAGCGGGCTGTCGTTGCTCTTGCCGTCGTCGAGGGCGAAGGTCATGCCCCAGACCTGGGCGCGCTCTTCCTTGCTCAGGGTGTCGAAATACTCCATGAACCCGGGCACCAGATCGAGCTTGGTCAGCATCAGGTAGACCGGGAAGCGCACGCCCAGTTGGGTGTACAACTCCTGGATGCGCAGGCGGATCGCCGCGGCATGGGCGGCGCGCTCGGCGTCGCTGCCCAGCAGCAGGTCGGACAGGCTGATGGCGATGAACGCACCGTCAATCGGACGCCGGGCCCGCTGCTTTTTCAGCAGGCCGAGGAAGCCCAGCCAGGCGGCCTTGTCGATGGCCGCGTCGCTGTCCTGGGTGGTATAGCGTCCGGCAGTGTCGAGCAGGACGGCCTGATCGGTGAACCACCAATCGCAATTGCGCGTACCACCGACGCCACGCACCGCGCCGGCGCCCAACTGGGCGGCCAACGGGAAATGCAGTCCGGAGTTGACCAACGCGGTGGTCTTGCCCGAACCGGGCGGACCGATGATCACGTACCACGGCAGCTCGTAGAGGTTACGGCGCTCGTCACCGCCCAGCTTGGCCTTCTTCAAGAGTGCCAGGGCTTCGTCCATGCGCTGGCGCAGGGTTTCGAGTTCTTCGGCGGTGGCGATGCTGGTGGGGTCGGGCGGCGTCTGCTCGGCCAGGCTGCGCATGACTTCGGCGGCCTGACGACGGGCCTGGATGATGCGGAACACGCGGTAGGCGATCCACACCGCGAACACCAGGATGATCAACGCCCAGCGCCGGCCTTCGGGCACCAGCCAGTCCAGCAGCGGGCCGACGAACCAGATGATCAGGCTCAGGGCAATCAGCCCCAGCAATGGGATGACCCAGCGGATCATGAAACTGAAAAACGCCTTCACTCGACTCCCTCCGCCAATACGGTGATTTCAACCCGACGGTTGCGTGCACGCCCTTCCGTGGTGGCGTTGGACGCCAGTGGTTCAGTGTCGCTGCGGCCTTCGGCGCTGAAGCGCTCGGGCTGGCCGGTCTTGGCCGACAGGATCTGCAGCACCGACTGCGCCCGCGCTTCGGACAACGCCCAGTTGGACGGGAAGCGCAACGTGGCAATCGGACGATTGTCGCTGTGGCCGGTCACCAGGACCTGGCCCTTGACCTTGCGCACCGCATCGGCGATGCGCAGCATCAACGGTTCGAAATCGTCCTTGATGCTGGCGCTGCCCGAGGCGAACAGTTCGTCGCCACGGATGGTCACCACCGAACGGTCGACGGCGTCCTCCACCGCGATCCGGCCGGCCCTGATTTCATCAGCCAGGAAACCGGCCAGCCGTGGTCGCTCGACTACCTTCGGCTGCACCACAGGACGGTCGATGGTCTGCACCGGAATTTCGCCGAGGAAATGAATGTTCTTGAACACCGGTTCGGCATCGGAGGCGAGTTTCATGCGCAGGCCGAACAACAGCGCCAGGAGCAAGGCCGCGCCGATGGCCACGGCGATCCACGGCGGCATGAATTGCGCCAGGCGGTCGCGGGCCACGGTGACGCCGCGCCAGTGTGGCGACAACTCGCGCTCGTAGTCGCCACGGGCACTGCGGATCACCGCACTGGTGCGTTCGCGCAACGCTTCGAGTTGGCTGCGACCGTCGTTCATCACCCGGTAGCGCCCCTCGAAACCGAGGCACATGCACAGGTACAACAGCTCCAGCAGGTACAAGCGTTCCCGCGGACTTTGCAGGCAATGCTCCAGCAACTGGAAGACTTTCTCGCCGCCCCAGGCTTCGTTGTGCACAGTGATCAGCAGGCTCTGCTTGCCCCAGTCACTGGTGCCGCCCCAGGGGGTGCTCAACACCGCTTCATCCAACGCGGTGCACAAGGCATAGCGAGCCAGCAGCACGTCGTTGCGCACCACACCGGCAGCCTCGGCGCGCTCCTCGAACTGGCGCAGATAGGCCAGCAACTGCGCACGCAGGCTGGCCGGTGCCGGATGCGCGATGGTATTGCGCAGGCGCGTCAGCAGGGCCAGCAGCGGGCCGGCGGCGCTTTCCAGCGGATTGAGGCCCTGGGCCTTGCCGGTCAGGACCGGCGCGGCCGGCATCGACAGCGGCGCGGGTGCGGGCTGAGGGCGACCGGCATCCGGGCGGAACGGATCCGCGCCACGGCCACCGGGCGTTGGCATGAACTGGGTACGATCGTCGTTGCTCATCGCGAATTATCCTCGGATCGCCCAGAACGCCAGGTTCAGCCCTGGGAACTGGCCGGCGATGTGGAACGCAAAGCCGCCGGAGTTGCTCAGCTGCTGCCAGTGGTCGCTGCCCCGGTCGAGTTCGTAATAGGTGGAACCGGCGTGGTACGGAAGCTGACGCGGCGCCACCGGCAACGGCAGCAGGCCGATGCCCGGCAATTGCAGGTTGACCAGGTCACGGATGTGCTCCACCGACCCGACCTTGCTTTGCTGGCCGAAGCGGCTGCGCAGGGTTTCGGCAGGAACGTCGGCACGCACCACCAGGATGAAACTGGCGCTGTCGAGCAGGGTCTTGTCGGCCAGCATCGCCACGTGGATGCCATAGGCTTTTTCCACGATCGGAATCGGTGTGGCCTTGCTGTCGATCAACATCGACAAAGCCTCGCGCAACGCCTGCATCACCGGTGTGAAGCTCAGCACCAGGTCATCATGCTGGTAGGCCGGGTATTCCTGCGGTCGTCGTCCGGACGCGGTGAAGGTGGAGAACTCTCCGGCCAATGCCACCAGCTCGCTGTAGAACCGCTCGGGGTGCAGCGGGCTCAACTGGCTCAGGTGCTGGACCAGCGGTTGAGCGCGGTTGACCAGCTGCAGCAGCATGAAGTCGGCAATCTCCGAAGCGCCACCGGCGCCGGACGCCACCACCCGTCCGGCGAGGGCTTCACCACGTTGATGGAGCAGGCCCAGCAGTTCGCTGCGAAACGCCGCCAGCGGCTTGGAGGCGACCACATCCAGCAGCGGCGGGATGTAGGTGTCGTCGAGCACCAGGGCGCGGTCGGCGCGTTTCTCCTTGATGCGCACCACGCCGACGGCGGCGTAGTCGCCAATGCCGTCCTGGGCGGTCAGCAAGCGCAAGGCCCGGGAGCCCACGGCCACCGGCGCACGGTTTTCGAACGGTGCGTTGTCGTCGCGCACTTCACACACCTGGCTGACGTAACGCGCGGCACCCAGGGCTTCACCTTCATCCACGGTGTCACGGGCACCGGCGCGCTTGAGCGGCAGGGCCAGGTACACCAGGCCATCGCGCAGATTGTCGTCGATGTTCAGCGGGGTCGGTGCCACGTCATCCTGGGGAATGTTGAAGGGCGTACCATCCGGCAACAGGCCCCGCGCCGAAATGATCGCCAGCTTGCCCTGGGCCAGCAGGCCCTGGTCGATGAGCAATTCGGAAAAGCCCCAGGCGCCGGCCGACAAGGGCCGGCTGCGTGCGTCGATGAGGTTTTCCAGGTAACGGTCGTGCTGTTGGAAGTGCTGCGTTCCGATGAACATGCCTTCCGACCAGACCACGCGATTGTTCCAGGACATGGGGGCTCCGATTGCTTATTGGGCAGGGCTGGATGGGGGAACGACGACGTCGCTGCGCACGGCGCGCACATCGAGGCTGATCTGGTATTCGGTGTAGGTGCGCGGCGGCACATTCAACACCGTGCGCCACAGCGACTGATCCAGTTCGCGGTAGCCCACCAAGATGCCGATGTGGCGGGTCGACGGGTCGAGGTCGCGTTGCAGGCTCAGTTGCTGACCGGGCTGGATCAGCACTTCGTCCTGATCGATCAGATCGGCGCCCAGCGTCGCCTGGGCCCGTTCGGCCAGGGCGAAATAATCGGAGCGGCCGAAGGTCGCCGCATTTTTCAATTCGAAAATCCGCACCCGCACCGGGGCCGGCTGGCCGGTGGCACCGGGGTTGAGACCGTTGATGGCATGGAAGTGCAGCTCGACGGCGGCGGTATCGGCCTCAGCCTCCTCGGGCTGGGGTTTGGCTGCATCCTTGGCGCACGCCGTCAACAGAAGCGCGGTGGCAACTGCGAGTAAAAACCTGGGAATCATCCTGCGTCCTCAATGACGTTTGAGCTATCCGTTGTTTGACTTATGGAGGGTTATGGACAGCGACACTCAACGGCGTCGCTGTCGGGTACTGTGTTCTTCGTAGGCACGACTGAATTCACGACCGAACAGGTCCTGGAAATCCTCCTGGGCTTCCCGGGAAATATTGCTGTAGAGCTCGGTAAATTGCTGCCAGTACTGGGCCTGCCGCGAACCGCTGAAAATCCCCGTCAGCCCACCAGGCTTGCCCATGCGTTCTTCCAGTTGCGCCGGCTCGAAGCGCGCCAGCAAATGTTTGATCGCCGCTTCCACGCCGGCCATGACCGCCAGTTGGTGCGCCCGCAGATCATCGAAGCTGTCCCGCACCGCCGCATCCGGCGCCATGAACGCCTGGTTGCCATGACGCAGCAGCAACAACAGGGCTTCGTCGACGTTGGGGGCGAATTTCAACGGGTTGTTTTCCACCGGCTGGATCATCGTCTGCTGGATGCGGAACTCGCCCTTGAGACTGCTGCGGGCGCGCAAGACGTCGATCAGGCCTTCGACCATCAACCGATAGCTGCGCCCGATGTTTTCCATCTGCGCCTCGGCCTGGGCCTTGTCCAGGCGTAACTGCTCCAGACCGGCGCCGCGCAGGAATGCTTGCAGCAGATCGGGTTGGGCGGCGTCGACCGGAACGGCCGGCGTAATCGGCGCCACTGGCGCGACCGGCGGCTCGACACGGACCACCGGCGGTTCGGGCAGCGGTGCAGGTTCGGTCGGTATGCGGATATCCGCCAGGTTGAATTCGGCGACACTCGTTTCAGGCGCAAAGATGTCCGGCATCGGGATCGCTGGCTCAGGCCTCTGGGGCACGGCTATCGCGACCGGCTCGACCATCGGCACTTGTGCAACCGGCGGCGGGGCAACAGCCACCGGGGCGACGGGCACGGGTGCCGGCTTGTCGCTGAACAGGTCCCAGTCTTCCGGGATCACCGAGGCAGAACCCATTGTCACAGGCTCGACCACGGGCGGCGGGCTGGGACGAGGAATCGGCGTTGGCGGACGAAAATCATGCTGCTGGGCCGGCACATGATCGGGCTGGGTGGCCGGCGGCACGCTGGGCGGCGCGAGGAAATCGAACAGGTCCGGCATCGTGTCCATGGCTGACACGCCCTGGAACTGCGCCGGCGGAACCATGGGGATCGGCGCGGGGGTATTCACTGGCGCGGTCGCCTGGCGACCCATCAAGGCTTCGAAACTGCTGGGGGACTCGGCAAAGGGGTTGCTGTCGGTGACCGGCAGGTTGAAGTCGACGCGTGCCTGGATTTCATAATCACCGATGCGGATGATTTCGCCATCCTGCAGGGGTTCACTGTTGCCTTTGCGCAGGCGAACACCGGCCTTGACCAGCTCCACGCCATTGGTGCTGTTATCGGTTAAATAATATCGACCGTCTTTGTATTGAATAACGCAATGTTTACCGGACACCAAGCGTTCAGGATCCGGCAATACCCAGTCATTATCGGAATTACGGCCAATTGCCATCACTCCCTGATCCATGGACTTTTCAGAACACTGACCGGGGGTAATCTTGTGATAACTAGTGATAGTCAAACACAGCGGCATCTCGCCTCCTTGCCAAATACTTTCACACGCCTGCGCGCGGGTGAGTCGAGGGGAAAATTCGCCCTGCTGGCTCACCGGAAAACCTTGCAAACAACCGCGAAACGGCTTTTTGCCAGCATGAAGGCTGATATTAACCGGCCTGCATGACAAAAAACCGCTCTCAGTACCTTCCTCGACCTGCCAGTCGCGCGGGTTGTTAAGCGCCTCACAACTGTAACAGAGTGGAAATAGCTTACCTTGACAAGCGATAAGTACTACACCAAAAATGCACAACTTCTTGAATATCAATGATGGCACTTTAAGATCATATAGCATCTAACAGGCCATTACCGTCAAGGGACACGGGAAGTTCCACCCGGAACTTGCGTGTGAACTGCCCGACTTCATTGTTCCTCGGGCGATAGGGAGATCGATCCAAGTGGATGTGCCTTTGTTGCTCGCCGCCGTTTCCGCGAACTCGCCTTGTGGCGAAGACCTGGAATATGACGCGGATTTCCTGCGCCTGGAGCGTGATTCCCGAGGCCAACCCGAGCGCAGCATGGGCGACTCGATATTGCCCGCCGAGCCCCCCGAGTGGCGCAGCATCCAGCAACAGAGCCTGGACTTGCTGCAACGCAGCAAAGACCTGCGCATCACCCATTTCCTGTTGCAGAGTTCCCTGGCCCTCGAGGGTCTTCCAGGCCTGGCCCGCGTATTGACGCTGATCAGCGAATTGCTCAAGCAGTATTGGGCCGATCTGCACCCGCGCCTGGACGCCGATGACGACAACGATCCCACCGTGCGCATCAACGCCCTCGCCGGCCTGACGTCCGATGTCACCATCCGCCTGCTGCGCGAAAGCATCCTGGCCCGTTCGCGTACCTTCGGCGCCGTCAGCCTGCGCGCCGCCGCCAACGCCAGCGGCCTGCAAAGTTTCGCCGACGAAAACCTCGGTGCCGAACAACTCGCCGGCGCATTGCTCGACAGCGATCCCGAACAGCTGGAAATCACCCGTACGGCGCTGTTGGAAGCCCGCGCCGCCGCCGAAGCCATCGAACAGCAAGTCAGCGATCAGGTCGGTTCCGCCCAGGGTGTGGACCTCGGTCCGCTGAAGCAGCCACTGAAGATGGCCTTGCAGATTCTTGGTCAGTTCGCGCCGCAGAGCGGTGACAGCACCCTCTCCGACTCCGTTGCCGACGACAGCGCCGCACCGAGCGAATACACCAGCGCGCCGAGCACACCGCGCAACACCGGCACGAGCACGGTCAGCGGTGAAATCAACAACCGCGACGACGTACTGCGCAGCCTGGACCGGATTCTCGCTTACTACACCCGTCACGAGCCCTCCAGCCCCCTGCCGGTGCTGTTGAATCGGGCGAAGAATCTGGTGCACGCCGACTTCGCGGCCATCGTGCGCAACCTGATTCCCGACGGCATGAGCCAATTTGAAAACCTGCGCGGCCCGGACAGCGAATAACAGCGAGCGGATCACGCAGTCACGTCACCGGCCCCACCGGATGACGCCAACACCGTCGCTCAAGCGACCAGGAGCAGCAACGTGGCGAAGCAAAGTTCTCAGAAATTCATCGCGCGCAACCGCGCGCCTCGAGTGCAGATCGAGTACGACGTCGAGCTCTACGGCGCCGAGAAAAAGGTCCAGTTGCCCTTCGTCATGGGGGTAATGGCTGACCTCGCCGGCAAGCCCGCCGAGCCTCTGGCACCCGTGGCCGACCGCAAGTTCCTTGAAATCGATGTCGACAATTTCGACTCGCGCCTCAAGGCCATGCAACCGCGCGTAGCGTTCCATGTACCCAACGAACTGACCGGCGAAGGCAACCTGAGCCTGGACCTGACCTTCGAAAGCATGGACGACTTCAGCCCGGCAGCCGTGGCTCGCAAGGTCGACTCGCTGAACAAGCTGCTCGAAGCACGCACCCAACTGGCCAACCTGCTGACCTACATGGACGGCAAGACCGGCGCCGAAGAAATCATCATGAAGGCGATCAAGGACCCAGCGCTGTTGCAGGCCCTGGCGAGCGCGCCGAAGCCAGCACAGGATCAATGATCATGACCGACAATACCGTCCGCGAAGGCGCACAGAACCTGGGCGCGACTGAAGAAACCAGCGAATTCGCGTCCCTGCTGCTGCAAGAGTTCAAGCCCAAGACCGAGCGTGCCCGCGAAGCGGTCGAGACCGCCGTGCGTACCCTGGCCGAACAGGCCCTGGCGCAGACCGACTTGGTGTCCAACGACGCCATCAAGTCGATCGAATCGATCATCGCCGCCATCGACGCCAAGCTCACCGCCCAGGTCAACCAGGTGATCCATCACCCGGACTTCCAGCAGCTGGAAAGCGCCTGGCGTGGCCTGCACTACCTGGTCAACAACACCGAGACCGATGAGCAACTGAAGATCCGTGTGCTCAACATCTCCAAGACCGACCTGCACAAGACCCTGAAGAAATTCAAGGGCACCGCGTGGGACCAGAGCCCGCTCTTCAAGAAGATGTACGAAGAAGAATACGGCCAGTTCGGCGGCGAGCCTTACGGCTGCCTGGTAGGCGACTACTACTTCGACCAGTCGCCACCGGACGTGGAGCTGTTGGGCGAACTGTCGAAAGTCTGCGCAGCGATGCACGCACCGTTCATTTCCGCCGCCTCGCCGACCGTGATGGGCATGGGCTCCTGGCAGGAACTGTCGAACCCGCGCGACCTGACCAAGATCTTCACCACGCCGGAATACGCCGGCTGGCGCTCCCTGCGTGAATCGGAAGACTCGCGCTACATCGGCCTGACCATGCCGCGTTTCCTGGCGCGCCTGCCATACGGCGCCAAGACCGATCCGGTGGAAGCCTTCGCCTTCGAAGAAAACACCGACGGCGCCGACAGCTCGAAATACACCTGGGCCAACGCCGCCTACGCAATGGCCGTGAACATCAACCGTTCGTTCAAACACTTCGGCTGGTGCTCGCGCATCCGCGGCGTGGAGTCCGGCGGTGAAGTGGAAAACCTGCCGGCCCACACGTTCCCGACCGATGACGGTGGCGTGGACATGAAGTGCCCGACCGAGATCGCCATTTCTGACCGCCGTGAAGCGGAACTGGCGAAGAACGGTTTCATGCCGCTGCTGCACAAGAAAAACACCGACTTCGCCGCGTTCATCGGCGCCCAGTCGTTGCAGAAACCAGCCGAATACGACGACCCGGACGCCACCGCCAACGCCAACCTGGCCGCGCGCCTGCCGTACCTGTTCGCCACCTGCCGTTTCGCCCATTACCTGAAGTGCATCGTGCGCGACAAGATCGGTTCCTTCAAAGAGAAGGACGAGATGCAGCGCTGGTTGCAGGACTGGATCCTCAACTACGTCGACGGCGACCCGGCGCACTCCACCGAAACCACCAAGGCCCAGCACCCATTGGCGGCAGCCGAAGTGATCGTGGAAGAAGTCGAAGGCAACCCGGGGTACTACAACTCCAAGTTCTACCTGCGCCCGCACTACCAGCTCGAAGGGCTGACCGTGTCGCTGCGCCTGGTTTCGAAACTGCCTTCGGCCAAGGGCGCGTAATCCGACCCCTTGATGTGATCGTTCCCACGCTCGGCGTGGGAATGCCGCCCGGGACGCTCCGCGTCCCTGGAACGCAGAGCGTCCCAAGATGCGTTGCCACGCAGAGCGTGGGAACGATCAACACAACACAACGTGGTAGAAACCACACAGGGAGAAAACATGGCTGTTGATATTTTCATCAAGATCGGCGACATCAAGGGCGAGTCCATGGACAAGGCCCACAAGGACGAGATCGACGTCCTGAACTGGAGCTGGGGCATGTCCCAGTCCGGCAACATGCACACCGGCAGCGGCGGCGGTGCCGGCAAGGTGAACATCCAGGACCTGTCGCTGACCAAGTTCGTCGACAAGGCTTCGCCAAACCTGATGATGCACTGCGCCAGCGGCAAGCACATCGACAAGGTCAAGCTGACCGTGCGCAAGGCCGGCGGTGAAAGCCAGGTCGAGTACATGGTCATCAACCTGGAAGAAGTGCTGATCACCTCCCTGAGCACCGGCGGCTCGGGCAGCGATGATCGCCTGACCGAAAACGTCACCTTGAACTTCGCCAAGGTGCTGGTGGACTACCAGCCTCAGAAAGCCGACGGCACCAAGGAAGGCGGTCCGGTCAAGTTCGGCTGGAACGTGCGTCAGAACGTCAAGGTGTAATCGAACACGCCCCCGGTGCCACGCGCCGGGGGTATTTGGTGCTAGCTCTAATCCAATCCTTTCAGCGGTGTCTGAGTCATGGCCAAGCCTTCGTTTATCAATTTGTGGAAAGCCTATTCCGACCTGCTGGTTGCCCATCCTGACGCAAAACCCTGTGACGGTCCCTGGGCAAACCAATGCGCCATACGCATGAGCCTGACGCTCAATGCGGAGAAAACCATCAAGGTCAACAAATCCACCTACACCCAAGACCCCCTTTGCAAGCATGAACACGCCAGGGGCGCCGAGTCATTGGCCAATTGGTTGTGGAAACATCATCTGGGCCGTCCGACTATTCTCAGTAACAGCCCCGAAGACCGAAAGACATTGATGGGCAAGACCGGCCTGATTTTCTTCAAGGACTGCTTCCAGCAATCCGGAGAGACTGCCGAAGGTCGTAGCGGCGACCATATCGATCTATGGAATCGTGGCCTGACCCAAACCAGCGACCTTTTCTATCGATCCAAGAAGGTCTGGTTCTGGGAGCTCACTTAATGAACAAGGCCCTGTTCGCCCTATGCCTGACGACTAGCCTGATCAGCCTGAGCGCATGCGCCGAGCATGCCGGGACGCCGACGACCCAGACGGTTTTCGAGGGCCAGCCACTCAGTCTGGTTGACGATCAGGGTCAATGCACGCTGGTCAAACCCGACCAGAGTCGCATGAAGCTGGACATGGAATGGCCGTGCGGCTTCAGCTTGGATAAACAGCAGAAACTGCGCGTGGAAATGTTCAACAACATCCCGATTTTTGCGGTCTGGCGCAGCGAACACATGCCCGCCCCCAGCCGCGATTGTCTGAGCAAAATGCAGGCTATTCGTCAGCTGCCGGAAGGTTTCGAGGCGGGAACGGTCAGCCTGTATGCAGCTTGCGGCGCCGGCGGAGACCAGAAAATGTACGTGGCACCCTTTACGTGGTAACCGAAATCGCCACCCGCGATCGCCTCCAACCCTCCCTATTGGACCGGTTGACCGACGACGATCCGACCAACCCCAAGGAAAGCGCCGACAAACGCGTGCTGTCCCTGACCCAATTGAAAGCCTCGGTGCTGCGTGACCTGGCGTGGCTGCTCAACACCACGTCATTGCTCGACGCCGATGCCACGCTGCACACCCCGGCGGGCACCTCAGTGGTGAATTTCGGGCTGCCGGCGCTGGCCGGCAACAGCGCCTCGAACGTCGATCTTTCGGCGCTGGAAGCCCTGATCCACCAGGCCATCGCCACCTTCGAGCCGCGCATCCTGCGCCACACCCTGCGCGTGCGTGCCCGGGCGACGGCCGAGATGAACCACAACGCCTTGAGCTTCGAGATCGAAGGCGACCTCTGGGCGCAGCCGGTGCCGTTGCGCCTGATGCTGCAAACCGACCTGGACCTGGAAACCGGCCATGTGCGCGTGGTCAACGCCGATCAGCGGAGACGCTCATGAACCCGCGCCTGCTGGAGCTGTACAACCAGGAACTGCATCACGTGCGCGAAAGCGCGGCGGAGTTTGCCAAGGAATACCCGAAGATCGCCAGTCGGCTGACATTGTCCGGCATGGACTGCGCCGACCCGTATGTCGAGCGGCTGCTGGAAGGTTTCGCCTACCTGACGGCGCGGGTCCAACTCAAGCTCGACGCCGAGTACCCGACCTTCACCCACAACCTGCTGGAAATCGCCTACCCCCATTATCTGGCGCCGACGCCGTCGATGACCGTGGTGCAGATGCAGGCCGACCCGGACGAAGGCTCCTTGAGCAGCGGCTTCGAGCTGCCCCGGGACAGCGTCCTGCGTGCCGCCCTGGGGCGTGAAACCCAGACCTGTTGCGAATACCGTACGGCCCACTCGGTGACACTGTGGCCCTTGCAGGTCAGCCAGGCCGAGTACTTCGGCAACCCGTCCACGGTGCTCGGACGCCTGGCCGCCAGTGAACCGAAAGCCAAGGCGGGCCTACGCCTGACCCTGCGCACCGGCGCCGAATTGCCGTTCAACAGCCTGGCCCTGGACAATCTGCCGCTGTACCTCAGTGGCGCCGACGAACAACCGTTCCGCTTGTACGAACAGTTGCTGGGCAGTGCCTGTGCGGTGTTCGCGCGCCAACCCGGCGGCAATTGGGTCGAGCGGCTGCCCCAGGATGCACTGCGCTCCCGCGGTTTCGATGACGTCGACGCGGCTCTGCCGGTGGTGCCGCGCGCGTTCCAGGGCTATCGCCTGTTGCAGGAGTACTTCGCCCTGCCCCAGCGCTTCCTGTTCGTCGACTTCACCCAACTGAGCCGCGCAGTCAAGCGTTGCGACGGTCAGGAGCTGGAGTTGATCGTGTTGTTCGACCGCCACGACCCGAGCCTGGAAGGCAGCGTCGGCGCCGCGCAGTTCCTGCCGTTCTGCACGCCGGCCATCAATCTGTTCCCCAAGCGCCTGGACCGCATTCATCTGTCGGACCGGGTCAACGAGCACCACGTGATCGCCGACCGCACCCGGCCGATGGATTTCGAAGTGCATTCGCTGACCGGCCTCACCGGCCACGGCACCGGGCCGGAGCAGCCGTTCCTGCCGTTCTATGCCGTGCGCGACCCTTCCCGTTACGGACGTGACCAGGCCTATTACACGGTGCGCCGTGAACCGCGGGTGTTGTCCAGCGATCAGCGACGCAATGGTCCGCGCTCGACCTACATCGGCAGCGAAACCTTTGTCAGCCTGGTGGACAGTCAGCAGGCGCCTTACCGCCATGACCTGCGCCAACTGGGCGTGACCGCGCTGTGCACCAACCGTGACCTGCCGCTGTTCATGAGTGTGGGCAACGGCAAGACCGACTTCACCCTGGCCGACAGTGCGCCGGTCGGTGCCGTGCGTTGCGTCGCCGGGCCGAGTCGGCCACGGGCCAGCCATGCCCACGACGCCAAGGCCTGGCGGTTGATAAGCCAGTTGTCGCTGAACTACCTGTCCCTCAGTGAACAAGGCCAGGGCGCCGCTGCCCTGCGCGAACTGCTACGCCTGTACGGCGACAGCAACGACGCGGCGCTGCAATTGCAGATCGAAGGCCTGCGGGAAGTCAGCAGCAAGGCCTGCACTCGACGCCTGCCGATGCCCGGCCCGATCGTGTTCGGTCGGGGCCTGGAGATCACTCTGGAATTCGATGAAAATGCGTTCCGCGGCACCGGGGTGTTTCTCCTTGGCGCGGTGTTCGAACGCTTCCTGGCACGCTACGTGTCGATCAACAGTTTTACCGAGACGGTGATCCGTACCACCGAACGCGGCGAGATCATGCGATGGAAAGCCAAGCCCGGACGTCGTCCGACCCTGTGAGTACCCTGGACGCGATGCGCCAGGAACCCTGGGAATACGACTTTTTCCAGGCGTTGCGGCGCATCGAGTGCGAAACCCCCGAACTGCCGCGCCTGGGCCATTCCCTGCGCCTGGCCGATGACCCGTTGCGCCTCGGACAACAGGCCGACTGCACCTTTGCCCCGGCCACCCTCGCCTCGGTGCAACCGGGTGTCGACGGCACGCCGGCGCGGCTGGAGCAATTCTTCTTCGGCCTCGGTGGCCCCAACGGCCCGATGCCGTTGCACATGACCGAGTACGTGCGCGAGCGCCAGCGCAACAACGCCGACAGCACCAGCAAGCGCTTTCTCGATGTATTCCACCATCGCCTGCTCAGCCTGTTCTATCGGGCCTGGGCTGAAGCACGGCCAACGGTCAGCCATGACCGCCCGGACGACGACTACTGGTCGGCGCGCCTGGCGGCGCTCAGCGGCCGGGGCATGCCGAGCCTGCTCAACCAAGGGCTGATCCCGGACACGGCAAAACTGCATTACAGCGGTCACCTGGCGGCACAAACCCGCTACCCGGACGGCTTGAAAGCCATCCTCAGCGAATATTTCGGCCTGCCGGTGGAGATCGAGGAATACGTCGGCCAATGGCTGGAGTTGCCGGAACGCAGCCGCGTCGGCGTCAGCGCCCATCAGCTGGGTGTGGACTTCTGCCTGGGCCGCTACGTGTGGGACCGCCAACACAAATTCCGCATTCGCCTCGGGCCGCTCAAGCTCGTCGACTACATGGGCATGCTGCCCGGTGGCGAGCCGTTCAATGAGCTGGTGGCCTGGGTCGCCGAATACCTGGGCCATGAGCTGGACTGGGACCTGAACCTGGTCCTGGAACAGCCCGAGGTGCCGACGCTACAACTCAACGGCCGTTTCCGCCTGGGATTCAACACCTGGCTGGGGCAACCCGAAAAAGATGCCAACGATCTAATACTGGCCCGGCATTACGCCGAACAGGCCAACACCTCACAGACCTCAAGGAGCCATGAGCATGGGTGAAATCAGTCGCGCCGCGTTGTTCGGCAAACTCAACAGCGTGGCCTACAAGGCCATCGAAGCCGCCACCGTGTTCTGCAAATTGCGCGGTAACCCCTACGTGGAACTGGCCCACTGGTTTCACCAGTTGCTGCAACTGCAGGACTCGGACCTGCACCGCATCATCCGCCAGTTCAACGTCGAGCCGGCGCGTCTGGCCCGGGACTTGACCGACGCATTGGACCGCCTGCCACGGGGCTCGACTTCGATCACCGACCTGTCCTCCCACGTCGAAGAAGCCGTGGAACGCGGCTGGGTCTACGGCAGCCTGATGTTCGGCGAAAGCCAGGTGCGCACCGGTTACCTGGTGTTGGGGATCCTCAAGACCCCAAGCCTGCGCCATGCCCTGCTAGGACTGTCGTCGGAATTCGACAAGGTCAAGGCCGAAGCCCTGAGCGAGCGCTTTGACGAATACGTCGGCGACTCCCCGGAAAACGCCCTGACCGCCAGCGACGGCTTCAACGCAGGCAGTGTGCCGGGCGAAGCCAGCGGCGCCATGGCCCCCAGCGCCATGGGCAAGCAGGAAGCCCTCAAGCGCTTTACCGTCGACCTCACCGAACAGGCTCGCAGCGGCAAGCTCGACCCGATCGTCGGTCGCGACGAAGAGATCCGCCAACTGGTGGACATCCTCATGCGCCGCCGGCAGAACAACCCGATCCTCACCGGTGAAGCGGGCGTGGGCAAGACCGCCGTGGTCGAGGGCTTTGCCCTGCGCATCGTTGCCGGTGACGTGCCGCCGTCCCTCAAGGACGTGGAGCTGCGCAGCCTCGACGTCGGCCTGCTGCAGGCCGGCGCGAGCATGAAAGGCGAATTCGAACAGCGCCTGCGCCAGGTCATCGAAGACGTCCAGGCCTCGCCGAAGCCGATCATCCTGTTCATCGACGAAGCCCACACCCTGGTGGGTGCCGGTGGCGCCGCCGGTACCGGTGACGCGGCCAACCTGCTCAAGCCAGCCCTGGCCCGTGGCACCCTACGCACCGTGGCCGCCACGACCTGGGCCGAGTACAAGAAGCACATCGAGAAAGACCCGGCCCTGACCCGGCGTTTCCAGGTGGTGCAAGTGGCCGAGCCGTCGGAAGACAAGGCCCTGCTGATGATGCGCGGCGTGGCCTCGACCATGGAACAGCACCATCAGGTGCAGATCCTCGACGAAGCCCTGGAAGCCTCGGTCAAGCTGTCCCACCGCTACATCCCCGCGCGCCAGTTGCCGGACAAATCCGTGAGCCTGCTGGACACCGCCTGCGCCCGCGTCGCCATCAGCCTGCATGCGGTGCCGGCCGAAGTGGATGACAGCCGTCGGCGCATCGAAGCGCTGGAAACCGAGCTGCAGATCATCGCTCGCGAGCACGCGATTGGCGTGGTCATCGGCACACGCCAGACCCAGACCGAAAGCCTGCTGAGCGCCGAACGCGAGCGCCTCGCCGAGCTGGAAAGCCGCTGGGCCGAAGAGAAAACCCTGGTGGACGAACTGCTCGCCACCCGTGCCACCCTGCGCGAGCGCGTCGGTGTGGTGGACAGCGAGGACACCAGCGAAGCTTCCGACAACGAAAGCCACGCCCTGCGCGAGAAACTGGTGGACCTGCAACAGCGCCTGACCGCCCTGCAAGGCGAAACCCCGCTGATCCTGCCGACCGTGGATTACCAGGCCGTGGCCTCGGTGGTCGCCGACTGGACCGGTATCCCGGTGGGCCGCATGGCCCGCAACGAACTGGAAACCGTGCTCAACCTCGATCAGCACCTGAAAAAACGCATCATCGGCCAAGACCACGCCCTGCAGATGATCGCCAAGCGCATCCAGACCTCCCGTGCCGGCCTCGACAACCCGAGCAAGCCCATCGGCGTATTCATGCTCGCCGGCACCTCCGGCGTCGGCAAGACCGAAACCGCCCTGGCCCTGGCCGAAGCCATGTACGGCGGCGAACAGAACGTCATCACCATCAACATGAGCGAGTTCCAGGAAGCCCACACCGTGTCCACCCTCAAGGGCGCGCCGCCGGGCTACATCGGCTACGGCGAAGGCGGCGTGCTGACCGAAGCCGTGCGGCGCAAACCGTACAGCGTGGTGTTGCTGGACGAGGTGGAGAAAGCCCACCCGGACGTGCACGAGATCTTCTTCCAGGTGTTCGACAAAGGCGTGATGGAGGATGGCGAAGGTCGGGTGATCGACTTCAAGAACACCCTTATCCTGCTCACCACCAACGCCGGCACCGAGCTGATCGCCGAGGTGTGCAAGAACCCGCAGGACGTGCCCGAGCCCGAGGAAATCGCCAAGGCCCTGCGCCAGCCGCTGCTGGAAATTTTCCCACCGGCCCTGCTCGGCCGCCTGGTGACGATCCCGTACTACCCGCTCAGCGACGAGATGCTCAAGGCCATCACCCGCCTGCAACTCAACCGCATCAAGAAGCGCGTGGAGAGCACCCACAAGGTCGCGTTCGACTATGACGACGCGGTGATCGACCTGATCGTCTCGCGTTGCACCGAAACCGAAAGCGGCGGCCGCATGATCGACACCATCCTGACCAACAGCCTGCTGCCGGACATGAGCCGCGAGTTCCTGACCCGCATGCTCGAAGGCAAGGCCATGGCCGGCGTGCGGATCAGCGCGGTGGACAACGAATTGCAGTACGATTTCAGCGACGCGGCCTGACCTGACAGGAACACAAAAAACCCTGTGGGAGCGAGCCTGCTCGCGATAGCGGAATTACATTCAACCTCGCGTTGACTGACACTCCGCCATCGCGAGCAGGCTCGCTCCCACAGTGGGTTGCGCTCCTTCAGCCAACACAACTTGCACGGGACACTCGATGTTATTCAACCAAGCCACACGCCTGGCCAAAATCACCAGCCCCCTGGGGCCCGAGGTGCTGCTGCTCAAGGACATGGGCGGCGGCGAAGAGCTGGGAAGGCTGTTCAACTATGAGTTGCAGCTGCACTCGCTGGACAACGCCATCGATCTCAATCAGGTGCTCGGCAAACCCATGTGCGTGAGCATGCAGCTGGACGGCGGCGGCGAGCGGCATTTCCACGGCATCGTGGCTCGCTTCAGCCAGAACGTCGACCAAGGCCAGTTCGCCAGTTACCAAGCCACGCTACGGCCCTGGCTGTGGCTGCTGACACGCACCTCCGATTGCCGGATTTTCCAGAACCTGACCATCCCGCAGATCATCAAGCAGGTGTTCCGCGACCTGGGTTTCTCCGATTTCGAAGACGCCTTGAGCCGGCCCTATCGCGAGTGGGAATACTGCGTGCAGTACCGCGAGACCAGCTTCGATTTCGTCAGCCGCCTGATGGAACAGGAAGGGATCTACTACTTCTTCCGCCATGAGCAGGGCCGTCATGTGCTGGTGCTGGCCGATGCCTACGGTGCGCACACCAGCGCGCCTGGCTACGCGTCGGTGCCCTACTACCCGAAGAACGAGCAGCAACGCGAGCGTGACCACATTCACGACTGGCACCTGGCCCAGGAAGTGCAGCCCGGCTCGCTGGAACTCAACGACTATGACTTCCAGCGCCCCAGTGCGCGCATCGACGTGCGTTCGGCGATGCCCCGTCCCCACGCCGCCGGTGACTATCCGCTGTACGACTATCCCGGCACCTACGTGCAGAGCGAAGACGGCGAGCACTATGCCCGCACCCGCATCGAAGCCTTGCAGACCCTGCACGAACAGGTCGAGCTGGCCGGCAACGCGCGAGGCCTGGGCTCGGGTCATCTGTTCAGCCTGACCGGCTTCACCCGCCAGGACCAGAACCGCGAATACCTGATCGTCGGGGCCCGCTACTACCTGTCCCAGGAAAGCGGCGAAACCAGCGGCGGCGCCCCTTCGGCACAGTTCGAAAGCAGCCTGACCTGCATCGACGCCCAGCAGAGCTACCGCCCGCTGCCCCACACCCACCGGCCCATCGTCAAAGGCCCGCAGACCGCCCTGGTGGTCGGCCCCAAGGGCGAGGAAATCTGGACCGATCAGTTCGGCCGGGTGAAGGTGCACTTCTACTGGGACCGCCACGACCAGTCCAACGAGAACAGCTCGTGCTGGATCCGCGTGTCGCAATCCTGGGCCGGCAAGAACTGGGGCTCGATGCAGATCCCGCGCATCGGCCAGGAAGTGATCGTCAGCTTCCTCGAAGGCGACCCCGACCGACCGATCATCACCGGTCGCGTCTACAACGCCGAGCAGACCGTGCCTTACGACTTGCCCGACAACGCCACCCAGAGCGGCATGAAGAGCCGTTCGAGCAAGGGCGGCACGCCGGCGAATTTCAACGAAATCCGCATGGAGGACAAGAAAGGCGCCGAGCAGTTGTACATCCATGCCGAGCGCAACCAGGACATCGTGGTCGAGGTGGATGAAAGCCATTCGGTGGGTCACGACCGCAACAAGAGCATCGGCCATGACGAGACAGTGACCATCGGCAACAACCGTCTGCGCATCGTCAAACAGGAAGACATCCTGTCGGTGGGCCTGCGCAAGACCGACAGCATCAGCCAGAGCTACGTCATCGAAGTGGGCGAAAACCTGCGGCTGGTGTGCGGTGAAAGCATTCTGGAGCTCAATGCCAGCGGCCAGATCAACCTGACCGGCGTGCAGATCAGCTTCTATGCCAAGGGCGATGCCGAGTTCAACACCGGTGGCGTCCTGCACCTGAACAATGGCGGCGGCCCTGGTGCCACCCCTGACGGCCAGGGCGTCAAGGCCAGCATCGACGCCAACGTCAAAGCCGCGTTCCCCAAGGGTTAATCCAGAGATTCAGGCGCCATGACTTACCGCATCAACGAATTCCAGCTTCAATTGCCGCCCAGCGAGTTGCTGGACGCGACGATCAACATCCTCAAGTTCCCCGAACTGGGTACGTCCTTGATCGTCAGCCGCAGCTTGCTGGCCGACGGCGAAACCCTGCAGAGCAACCTCGACGACCAGCTCAAGCGCCTGGAAAAACAGGTGCAGGAACTGCGCTGCCAACCGGGCGCCACGGTACGCCTGGGTGCCAACCAGGAAGTCGAAGGCATCGAGTTGCGCAGCCAGTTCAGCAAGGGCAACGAAAAAGTCTTCCAGTACCAGTTGGCCCTGGTGCTGCCCGGCACGCGCAAGATGTTTGCCCTGAGCTACGTCAAGGCCGAGCCACTCGGCGACGCCGAAGCCGCGCATTGGGCAACGATCAAGGGTTCGCTCGTGTTCGACGGGCCGGTCTGATGAGCGACGTGCATGTCTGACGCGCTTTGGGCTGCACGGTTGGGCGACGCGCTGGACCACACCTCGATGATGGCCGACATCCTCGGCGGCGTGCTGGAGGTGGCGGCCAACATCGCGATCACCGCCGTCGCCACCGCCGCCGTGGTGGCGGCCACCGGCATCACGGTCGCGACCGGCGGCCTCGGTTGCTTCCTGCTCGGCGCCGTGGTCGGTGCTGTCGTCGGCCTCGCCATGAGCAAGACCGGGGCCGACAAGGGCCTGAGCAATATCTGCGAGGGCATCGGCAACGCCCTCTTTCCGCCCACGGTACAGGCGAACATCCTCACCGGCTCCACCGACACCCTGACCAACAACATTCCCGCCGCCCGCGCCGCCGGGGCCATCGAGTCCCACGTCGCGCCGGCCGGCACCGAGCTCGAAGCGCCCGAGCCCAGCTACCTGGACATGGCCGAGAGTTTCTTCTCGCAGATGTGGCGGCCCACCGTCGCCACACCCGCCCCCGGTGCCGTGCCCAAGCCGCTGGACATGATCACTTGCCTGAAGCACCCGCCGATGCCGCCGCAGTTCCTGGCCGAAGGCTCGGACAAGGTCACCATCAACGGCCAGCCCGCCGTGCGCAGCGGTGACCGCAGTACCTGCGAAGCCAAGGTGGTCTCGTCCGGTTTGATTTCCCCGGACGTGACCATCGGCGGCGGCACCGTGGTGGTACGGGAGATCCGCAGCGGCAAGACGCCGGGCGTGGGGCTGGCGGTCACCGCGTTGCTGATGCTCAAGGGCGGCAAAGGCAAGTTCCTGAGCAACCTGCCGTGTATGTTGATAGGTGGCGCGGCCTCGATGGCGGTCAGCAGCGCGATGGGCGCTGCGGCCAACGCGGCCATGGGCTCATCGAACCCGGTGCATGCGGCGACCGGCGCCAAAGTGCTGGGGGATGTCGAGGAACTGGACTTCGTCTTGCCGGGCATCCTGCCCATCGACTGGCAGCGTTTCTACAACAGCCGTGACGAACGCCGTGACGGCCTGTTCGGCGCCGGCTGGAGCGTCGCCTACGAAATATGCGTAGAGGTCCTGCCCCATCCCGAGGGCGGCGAAACCCTGATCTATACCGACGAACAGGGCCGGCGCATCGACATGGGTTCGATCCCCTTGGGCGGTGCGGTGTTCAGCGCCGGCGAAGGTCTCGCCGTGCGGCGGCACGCCAACGGTGAACTGCTGATCGAAAGCGCGGACGGGTTGTACCGGTTGTTCAAGCCCACATCGGCGAATGCCACGCTGCTGCGCCTGGAGCAGCTCGGTGATCGCAACGACAACCGCATCCACCTCGACTACGACGAAACCGGACGCCTGGTGCGGCTGCGCGACACGTTCGACCTGGTGCAGGTCGAACTGGCCTATGACGAGCGCTGGCCACGACGGGTCAGCCGGATCGACCGCCTCTACCCTGACCAGCGCCGTGAAGTGCTGATGCACTACGGCTACGATGCCCAGGGAGACTTGGCGCAGGTGCGCCAGTCCAATAGCCAGGTCAAACGCCGTTATGCCTACGACCTCGGGCGGCGGATGGTGGAGCATCAGTTGCCCACGGGCCTGCGTTGTTTCTACGAATGGGCCCCGATCGAAGACCAGGAATGGCGCGTGGTCCGCCATTGGACCGACGCCGGCGATATTTATACATTCGACTATGACCTGGCCGGCGGCATCACCCGCATCACCGACGGTTTGAATCGCGTCAGCACCCGGCGCTGGGATGCGCGCTACCAGATCACCGAAGCCACCGACGCACTGAATCGCACCTGGGCATTCCAGTGGAACGACGACAGCCAGTTGCTGGGGGCGACCGACCCCAACGGCGGGCAGCATCAGTTCAGCTATGACGAAGCCGGCAATCTCTGCCAGACCCTCGACCCGCTCGGCCGCAGCGAGTCGACGCTGTGGCTCGAACACTGGGCCCTGCCCCTGGCGGAAACCGATGCCGCAGGCAATACCTGGCAGTACCGCTATGACGCGCGGGGCAATCGCACGGTTGAAACCGACCCCCTGGGCCACGTCACCCGCTATCGCCACGACGCTCACGGTCAAGTGGTGGAAGTCATCGATGCCACCGGCAAAAGCAAGACCATGCGCTGGACGGCCCTCGGCCAACTCAGCGAACACACCGACTGCTCCGGCTACACCACCCGGTTGAGCTACGACGAGCGCGGTCTGCTGCTCAGCAGCAGCGATGCGCTGGGGGAACGCACAAGTTTCAGCTACGACGACCAGGGCCGGTTGCTGAGCAAGCAGTTGCCAGACGGTCGCGTCGAACACTATCAACGTGATGCCAGCGGCCAGTTGATCGGCTACAGCGATCCCGCCGGCCACACCACGTCTTTCCAACACACGCCGAGCGGTCAACTGCGCCTGCGCACCGACGCCCATGGCCGGCGGGTGGAGTTGAGCTACGACAGTTATGGGCGGCTACTGGCCCTGGCCAACGAGAACGGCGAAAGCTATCGGTTTGCCTGGGATGCGGGCGACCGCTTGAGCGCTCAGCACAGCCTGGACGGCAGCCTCAAGCGCTACGCCTACGATGCACTGGACAATGTCACTCGCGTGCAAGCCCTCGCCGTTCCCGGCAGCACCGACCTGGACCTCTCTCCGCAAGCACCCATCATCCATGAGCTGGAACGCGATGCCATGGGTCGGCTGGTCGCCAAGGTCACCGCTGACGGGCGCACCGAATACCGCTATGACGACCTCGATCAGGTCAAGGCCATCACCTTCACCGGCCTGGCCGGCGAACAGCAAAGCATCGGCTTCAGCTACGACGCGCTTGGGCAACTGATCGCCGAACAGGGGTGGGCCGGTCGCCTCACGCATCGCTATGACGAACTGGGCAACCTCACCCAGACACAGCTCCCTGATGGCCGCTGGCTGAACCGCCTGCACTACGGCAGCGGTCATTTGCACCAGATCAACCTCGACGGCCAGGTCATCAGTGACTTCGAGCGCGACCGCCTGCACCGCGAAGTGCTGCGTACCCAGGGCCGTCTCAGCACCCGTAGCGAATACGACCGCAGCGGTCGCCTGCGGGCCCGCCAGCGACGGCAACAGGAGCAGTCGACACTGCTACCGCCAGCGGCGCAGTCGCTGTTTGCCTATGACGGCAGCGATCAACTGGTGGAGCGCTTCGACAACCAGCCCGAAGCGCCCCATCGTCAACTGCTGCACTACGACGCCACCGGCCGCATCCTCGCCAGCCAGGACAATCTCAAGGGCCAGCGTGAAGGTTTCGCCTACGACCCGGCCGCCAACCTGCTCGACGGGCTGATGGGCACCGGGCACGTCACCCATAATCGCTTGCTGACCTATCAGGACAAGCGCTACCGCTACGACGGCTTCGGCCGCATGGTGGAAAAACGCAGCAGCCGACGCGGTGTCCAGCGCTTCAAGTACGACGCCGAACAGCGTTTGGTGGAGGTGCACAACGACAACGGCTCGGTCGTGAAGATGACCTACGACCCGCTGGGCCGACGCATCGAAAAAACCGAGTACGATCGCCATGCGACCCTGCTGGGTCGTACTCGCTTTACCTGGGATGCGCTGCAACTGTTGCAGGAGCACCGCGACAGCCAGACCAGCCTCTACATCTATGCCGACGACGGTCACGAGCCTTTGGCGCGGGTCGATGGCCTTGGTGAGCAGCAGAAAGTCCGTTACTACCACAACGACTTCAACGGCCAGCCCGAACAACTGTCGGAAAGCGACGGCCATACGCTCTGGCGCGCCCATTACCAAGTGTGGGGCAACACCGCCGAAGAGCTGCGCGAACCGTATTACATCGAAGAGCAGAACCTGCGATTCCAGGGCCAATACCTGGACCGGGAAACCGGGCTGCACTACAACACCCTGCGCTTCTACGACCCGGACATCGGCCGCTTCACCACGCCGGACCCCATCGGCCTTACCGGCGGGCTGAACCTCTACCAGTACGCACCGAACCCGGTGAGCTGGATCGACCCCCTCGGGTTGATGAAATGCACCACCCCGCCGAAGGGGCGCAAGGTCAATCGGACGGTCTATCGGTTCGAAGAACCCGGGCGGATCAGCACCACCTGGACCGCCCACAAATGGAACGTTGCCGCCCGGCACCGTTATACCGCGCCGGGGCTTGGCGGCGTCTATGGCGCCAACTCGCGCAAGACCGCCATGGGCGAGGTCAATCACTGGGGCGTGGACTTGTCCACGCGGGTGCTGGTGAGCAAGAAGGTGCAGCTCAATAACGTCCTCGACCTGACCCGGGCCGATGTGCGCAAACAACTGGGCGTGTCCCTTAAAAGCATCACCGGCAACAAATACACCCAGACCCACCAGATTGGCGCCTGGGCCAAGGCCAACGGTTATGATGGGATCCTGGCGCCGTCGGCGCGAAACCCGACCGGCAGCAACTTGATCTCCTTTGCAGGTTTTTGACATGGGACTGGAAGACGAATACGTCGGCGACGCCGACTGGCAAACTTTCGTGCGCCTGTACGAAGAGGACTATCTCGACGACAACGCCCGCACGCTCGCCAAGGCCATGGACGACCACCTCGACATGGCCGTGGTGCTCTATGGAAAACGCGGGCTCAAGGAGGGTCTGTGGTGGATGGAACAGGTTGTGCCGGCCCTGGGTAACAAACGCCCGGGCGATTGCCTCAAGGACCCAAAGCTGATCAAACGCCTGAGAATGGCCTTGATGAGCATGCCGTAACCCACGGCAATGCACCGCAGTCCCTGTGCCTTGCGCACCGCCGTCAGTCGAAACCCAGCACCTCGCCGCCGCCCTTGGCCTCGAGCATTTCGCTGAACGCCGGCAACCTGGCAACGAAATCCGCTTCGAATGCCAGGTAGCGGTCCTGTGCCGGCAGGTAACGCACCTGCGGCTTGATACGCCGGATATCCTGGCTGGACAGTTTAAGCACCTGGTTATCGAGCTGATTCCAGAACCAGGCCAGGGAGTACGAGCCGAACGTGTTGGTGGCGTAGTTCCAGACCCACCAGTCACCGTGCCCTCGGCTGACATGAATACGCCCGTGGAACGTGCGCAACGTGATGAGGTTCTTTGGCTCTGTGACGAGCAGGCGGGTGTCCTGGCGCACCTCGCTGCCAAAGCCATCCAGCAGCGCCTTCGTTGCGCCACCCGTGACCACGTTGAAGCGCCACGCCAGCAGCACGGTCTCGTGGTAGCGCGGGTCTTCGAGGTTCTTGCGCTTGTCTTCGCTGAACAGCAGGATCTCATCGCCCCCCAGGTAGGCGGTCGACGCCCTGAGGTGGTAGCCGTCCACCGTCGGCATCGGCTTGCCGGCGATGGCCTGGTGCGGTGGATCCTGATTCCAGATCCAGCACAGGGGGCCGTTGTGTTGCATGAACAGCAGGCGACGGGGGCCGATGGGCAGTATCGTCAGTTCATCCGGGTGTTCGAAAATGACTTCGCTGGCCTGCGCGGTGATCCGCCAGATGCGTGTCATCGGCACCGGCTCGTAGATGCGCTGGCGTTCGAAGACCTCGGTATCCACCACGACGCAGGGCTGTTCAAACCCTGGCCACTCTACCTCGGCAGGGCCGAAAGCCTGGATGTCGTCGCCTTGGCGAACTTCGTACTTATAGCGGTCGTCCGAGCTGTAGTCGCCACTCCTGACCCGACGTCTCCACAGACTGTGCTGGGCATTGGCATCAATGAGCTGCAGATCGGCGCCGTCGAGCCCATCGGTGCGGTGTTCGAGCATGTCCTGCTCCGCAGGCGGCCATTGGTTGTAGTCAATCAGGAAGCACAGCCACCGCTCATCGTCCTGTTCGGTAATGCCGGCCCAGCCGTTGTGGTAGTTGTCGTCATGGACGTAGGTGGGACCGGGATAGTCATGCACTTCCTGCAGCCAGTTCAGTTTGCTGCGCTTGGACTTGGCCGGCTTGCGTGCGGCTTTTCCCTCCGCGGCGACGGGCTTCTCCGGCTCGATCAAGCTCGGAGTGAAGTCCTCCTGCTCTTGCCAGTGCCTGGCAAATGCCTCGCGCTGGTCGACCGGGACCACGACCGGGCGGTAATCATCGCCGCCGGCGTCCAGGTTCCACAGGTCATAGCCGCGCTCGGCCAAGGCGTTCGCCAGCGCCTGGAAGCAGATCTCGGGCATTTCGTTGGAGAGCTCATCCAGCAACGCCTCGAATGGCTGGCCGACAAACACCTCGATATCGGGGTAGTAATGCTGGAGCAACCCAAGGAGTTCACCGCCCGGTGTTTTCCAGTCGATATGAACCAGCGGATCAAAACGAGATTGCATCACGCCTGCCTTCATTGAGTGTAAGGGCCAGCCCTAAATGCCAGTCAGTTAAGCCTGTGGGAGCACCGCCCTGTCAGATGTTGGCCGGCACGAAATCCGGACCACCCAGTTGGTCACGCACCGTCACCGCCGAGCGCATCAACGGTGTCCACATGCCGTCCGGGCTGTTCCACGCAGCGCCCGCCCAGCGGGTATCGGCCACCAGTTCGGCCTTGTGCCGTTCCAGCAGGCGCTTGAGGGCGACGGCGACACTGCCCATGTCCACGTCAAACAGATCGCCATAGGGGCCTTGCGGCTGCTTGCGCTGTTTGTCCTGGCAGAAGCGGTAGTACCAGACCCAGTCGTGGGCGATGTAGATCGCCCGCGTGCGGTCCGGGTACGTCGCCAGCATCGTCAGCAACGCCGAGACGAAGCGCATGGGGAAGCCGGCGTCGTGGGTCTGGCGCCAGTACGGCATGATCAACTGATCGAACGCGGCCACCACGTTCTGCGGTTCGTCGTTATCGCTCTTGGCTTCGAGAAAGTAGAACGGCTCGCCCACCAGGAACTTGTCCAGATCGTTATTGGCCAACGCCAGCAGCAGCACGTTGTCGCTTGGATTGCTCATTGGATTCTCACTACGTCTCGGGTGGTCATCAACGCGTTGATGTCGTTGCCGTGGGCGATGGGCACGTTGTCCAGCACCGCTTCGCGCATGCCGCCCGGATGGGTCAGGCCGCCCGGCCGCCACAGCGAGTTCACCCCGCCTTCGTTACCGGTGGGCATCAGCACCTTGGGGTTGTCCAGGTTCATCATGTAGATGTCCTTGCCCACCAGCGATCCCGGATCGTAACCCAAGGCCGACTCCAGCACCGAAACGTCGCCGGTTTTCTTGTATTCGGCGACCACGGCGTTCAGGTCGGATTTTGCCATGACGAACTTGTTCGGGTTGAACGAACCATATTTGGGGTTGGCGATATCGTCCGAGGTGAACAGGAAACTGCCACCCTCCTCCTCGAAAGTCTTGAGGTGTTTATCGACATACGGGCCTTCCAGATAATCCCGCGGCGGCGGCCGGCTGCCCTTGGGAATCGCCATGATATCGGCTTCAGTCACGCCCGCCTTGTAGGCCGCCGCGCGGGGTGTCGGGGCCGCGCCGAGACGGGCCATTTTCGGCCCCAGGCCCAGCAGCGCCATTCCGGCGATGCCCTGGAGCAAGTCGCGATAACCGGGGCCGAGGCGGTCGCCCAACTGACCCAACAGCGCCATGCCCCCCATCATCGCGCCACCGATCACCACGAACCCTGCGAAGGCCGCCGCACCGGCCATCGCCGCCAGTACCGCAGCGGCGCCCATGGCGACCATGCCCAAGGCTTCCAGCCCGGTGTGCAGCCAGCCTTCGATGTCGAGGACAAATGCGACTGCAACCGTCGGCCCGCCAATAAACGTATTGGGGCTGCCGCTCTTGATGTGCGCGCCGCAGACCATCTTGCTCTGCAACCGCGCCGCCGGCCTGCCGTTGATGAAAACCGTTGCGCTGCCTTCGGCGATCAGCACCGGGAATGGCCAGATCGGGTGATTCATCGGCAGGCCCGAACAGCTGGACGACACGTCTGCGCCCGCACGCATCGCGTTGCGGTTATTGATCTGGACATTGAGGCTGCCCATGATCAACACCCCCGTGGTCGGCTCGGGCAGGTTGAAGATGGTGTTCAGGCCCTTGATGATCTGGAACATCGACAGGCCGCCCGCGGCAATCGAACCGGCCATGATCGCCAGCGCCACGCCGCCGGTCGCCACGGTGGCTGCGACCACCGCCGCACCGATCAACGCACCGGCAACGGCCCCCGCCACCATCGCGGCGACACCAAAACCGTGGGCAATTTCATCGCCAAGACGCGCAGCGGCCAACATATCCATTTGGGTTTATCGTCTTCGCGCAGGGGAATCAGGCAGTTTGTGGGCGCAGCTTGAGTGAGTGCATGGCCATCTTCCACGCCGGCTCGTGGTGCACGAGATCGTTCGGGGTGGTGGTCAGGGTCGTGATCAACCCCACGGGCTGGCGGTCGATGAACACTTGGCGCAGCATCAGCTCCCGCCCCTCACGCTGCCAGCTGTAATCGAGCAACACCGCGGCATGGCCATGGAGCGCGAAATCCCAGCGTTTGATCAGGTTGAAGCCGGGCAACTGCTGTTCGGCGCTGGTCAGTTGTGTGGCGACGTAGTCGTTGAACGGCGTATCACCCCGGCCCGGATCGCGGCTGATGACGAAACTGGCTTCCCTGGCCGTACCGACGGCGGGCAACTTGAAGATGTTGATGCTCTGGTCCTGCCAACTGTCGGGAATGTCGAGATCGGCTTCTTGGAGGCGATAGAGCGGCATGATTCGGGTTGTTTCCAGGCATGGAGGTGGCGGAGTCAGCGGCAGATATTCAAGCAATAGTTGGTAACAATCAAGGCATCGGAAGAGGCCGTTCATGGGGCCATGACACCCGTCTCACTTTCTCTCTCCAGCAGCGTCCCTGGACAGCCATTTGCGGCTCAACTCGGAATTGAGTCCGACGCCAGGTAAGCTTCCTTCAAGCCCCCATCCGAGCAGCACAACCATGAACAACCAGGCAATGCGCCGTGCATTATTGGCTTTGACCCTTTTGATCATGTGCGCGCCCGTACACGCGGCAACGTGGCAGATCTGCCGTCTGGAACTGCGCATCGTCGAGGTGCTGAAACAACCGTATCCGCAGCTCCAGGCCCAGGTCCTGAAAGTAAGCCGCAAATCGCCTGCGATCGAATGTCCTGAGGAAGGCACGAGTCTCACGTTCACGCCGGAAACGCCCGACTACCAAGCCACGCTGCCCCGCAGGCAATGGCCCGGGAAAGGGCAGTCGGTGCGTGTCGACTACCGGTACCTGGATGGCATCTGCAAGGGCGATGGCAATAACTATGCGTGCCGCATCAGGCATTACCCGGTGGTGGGTCGGTAGTCCGCTATCGCGAGCAGGCTCGCTCCCACAAGGGATTGGGGTCGTTCGCAGATCCCCTGTGGGAGCGGTTTAACAGGCACTGCATCACTGAACAAAAAGCCATAAAAAAAGGGCATCCGACTCCCTCGTCATGCCCTTTTTCGTTGCCGCTTTATCTCCTCTGCCCGAGGAGCCCGTAGCAATTACGGGTTAACGCTGTCTTTCAACATCTTGCCCGGCTTGAAAGCAACGGTGTTGCTGGCCTTGATTTTCACCGGCTCACCGGTTTGTGGGTTCTTGCCGGTGCGCGCGCCGCGGTGGCGTTGCAGGAAGGTGCCGAAGCCCACCAGGGTGACGCTGTCCTTGCGGTGCAGGGCGCCGGTGATTTCTTCCAGGACGGCGTTGAGGACGCGGTTGGCTTGTTCTTTGGTGAGGTCCGCTTTTTCCGCGATGGCGGCGGCGAGTTCTGGTTTACGCATGAATGAAGCCCCTTTGACGGTTTTTTTGTTGTTATGTCTGGGCTGCCCTCTGGGGAAACAGCCTCTAAGGCACCGCAGGCTCTACTCTGCGGCAGACGGGAGTGAGGATGGCACGGGGCCGGACCCGACGCCAGTGTCAGGGCGACCTTTGTGGCACCAAAAGTAGGGCTTTTGCGACAGAACCCCCAGTATTTACGCCAGCAGGGGCGGAAGTTCCTTGTTCAGCGCCAGTTTCTCCGTCACCGCCGCACCTGTCAGGGCATAGCCCAGCAAGTTGCCTTCGGCATCGCGGCACAGCGCCTTGATGTCGGTGCCCTGCCCTTCGACGCTCCAGGCACCTTCGCGGCCCCGGGGCGGCGGCGATACCACCAACGGGCAAACCGGCGTCTTCACGGTAATTGGCATCGGGCCGTAACCGACGGCGCTCGGATTGCCCGCCAGGGTCTGGGCCAAAGCGCGTGCGCAGCTCATCAGTGGCATCACGTACAGCAGGTTCAAGCCATCGACTTCGGCACAGTCGCCCAAGGCGTAGATGTTGGCATGGGAGGTTTTCAGGTGGCGGTCGACCACGACACCCCGATTGACCACCAGGCCGGCGGCGGCCGCCAGGTCGATACGCGGACGCAGGCCGATGGCCGAGACCACCAGGTCACAGGCGATCACCTGGCCGTCGGACAGATGCGCCTCCAACCCGTCGGCGACCCGTTGCAGGCGGTTGAGTACTGGCCCCAGGTGGAAGCGCGCACCCAGGCTTTCCAGGCCAGCCTGCACCGCAGCAGCGGCAGCCGGGTGCAGCAGCGTCGGCATGACCTGCTCGCAGGGCGCCACCAGTTGCACTTCATAGCCGCCGAGGATCAGGTCGTTGGCGAATTCACAGCCGATCAGGCCGGCGCCGAGCAACAGCACCCGGCGCTTGCCGGCGGCCGCCGCGCGAAAGCGTGCGTAGTCTTCAAGGTCATTGATGGGGAAGATCAGGTCCGCCGCGTCGCCTTGCACCGGCACGCGCACGGTTTCGGCGCCCCAGGCCAGGACCAGGTCGCGATAATTCAACGCTTCTTCGCCGATCCACAAGCGCTTGTGGCCCGGATCGATGCCGCTGATACGGGTGTGGGTGCGCACTTCGGCCTTCAGTTGCTCGGCCATGGCCCCCGGCTCGGCCATGCTCAGGCCGTCGGCGTCCTTGTTCTTGCCAAAGCCGGTGGACAGCATCGGTTTGGAGTAGGAACGACCGTCGTCCGCGGTAATCAGCAGCAGCGGGGTTTCGCTATCGAGTTTGCGAAACTCCCGGGCCAGGTTGTAACCGGCCAGACCGGTACCGACGATGACGACAGGTGCGCTCATATTGCTCTCCATGGGGTCTTTACGTGAAGGATGATCAGTTGATTTCGATCATTTCGAAGTCCATTTTGCCGACACCGCAGTCCGGGCAAAGCCAATCGTCTGGAACGTCCTCCCAGCGGGTGCCAGGCACGATGCCATCGTCAGGCCAGCCGTCAGCTTCGTTGTAGATCAGGCCACAGACGATACATTGCCACTTCTTCATTCCAATTCTTCCTCAAGATGTCAGGCCTGGGCCGGTATTTTTCCGACTCAGGGCCGTTTTGTACTGATGGCTCGCGGCAGATGCAAGCACGATCGGCAGGCTGCAGGCCGGGCCAGTCAAAACCAGCGTCCGACATGGTAAGCTCGCGGCCTCATTTGCTGCCATTCAAGACCTCTGTGCCGCATACAAATTCGATATTTCCTACACTGCAATGGCTGCCCCAGCACCTGCTGTCACCTCGCCCCGACGCCTGTGTACTCGACTGGCTGTTCGACGAAGGCTCCCTGACCCGACGCCTCACGCGCCTGTCGGACGGACATTTCAGCGTGACACCGTTGTTCGAGGGTTGGCAGCCGTTGCGTGACGACGAGTGTGCTGCACTGGATCTGGCCCCAGGCAGCGAGGGCTGGGTACGCGAGGTGTATCTGCACGGCCACGGCGAGCCCTGGGTGTTCGCCCGCAGTGTGGCGGCCCGCAGCGCCTTGCAGGGTGACGGGTTGCAGATGGACGCGTTGGGTAGCCGCTCCCTGGGGGAGCTGCTGTTTTGCGACCAGGCCTTCAAGCGCGGGGCCATCGAGGTGTGCCATTACCCCGAGCCGTGGTTGCCGCGCGAGGTCCGCACCGCTGAGTTGTGGGGCCGGCGCTCGCGTTTCGATCGCGGGGCGTTGAGTGTGCTGGTCGCGGAAATCTTCCTGCCGCGCCTGTGGAGCGTCGCCCGCGCCTATTCGGAGACTTGCTGATGTACGTGCAACTGCTCAAATCCTTGAATCGCCTGAACCCACGGGCGTGGGACTTCGTGCAATTGACCCGCATGGACAAGCCCATCGGCATCTATCTGCTGCTGTGGCCGACCCTGTGGGCACTGTGGATTGCCGGTGACGGCTCGCCGTCGCTGGCCAACATCGTGATTTTCGTCCTCGGAGTAACCCTGACCCGCGCCGGTGGCTGCGTGATCAACGATTGGGCCGACCGAAAGGTGGACGGCCATGTCAAGCGCACCGCACAGCGCCCGCTGGCCAGTGGCAAGATCAGTTCGAAAGAAGCCTTGGTGTTCTTCGCCGTGCTGATGGCCGTGAGTTTCCTGCTGGTGCTCTGCACCAACACGCCGACGATCCTGCTGTCCTTCGGCGGGCTGGCGCTGGCCCTCACCTACCCGTTCATGAAGCGCTACACCTATTACCCGCAAGTGGTGCTGGGCGCTGCGTTCTCCTGGGGCATGCCGATGGCGTTCACCGCCGAAACCGGCCATTTGCCGGCGGCCGCATGGCTGCTGTACATCGCCAACCTGCTGTGGACCGTGGCCTACGACACCTACTACGCCATGACCGACCGGGACGATGATTTGCGGATCGGCGTGAAGTCCACGGCGATTCTGTTTGGCGATGCCGATCGGGTGATCAATCTGACGCTGCAGGGCCTGGCCCTGGGCTGCCTGCTGCTGGCCGGCTCGCAGTTCAAGCTGGGCGGCTGGTTCCACCTGGGGCTGCTGGTCGCCGCCGGGTGTTTTGCCTGGGAATTCTGGTACACCCGTGGCCGCGACCGGATGCGCTGCTTCCAGGCGTTCCTGCACAACCACTGGGCCGGGCTGGCGATTTTCGTGGGGATTGTGTTGGATTATGCGTTGCGCTGAGGCCAACTGTGGCGAGGGGATTTATCCCCCCGTCACAATAGACTCCAGCCAGACCTCGGTCAGTCAGGCTTGGCGATCTGCCAGGCACCATCCATCTTGCCCTCGCCGGTCTTGTCTCCCGCTTTTTTGTCCATCACGAAGGTGTACAACGGCTTGCCGTCGTAAGCCCACTGCATCGAGCCGTCGTCTCGCTTGATAACGGTCCATTCGCCCATGGATTTTGCATCGCTATCAGCCTTCAGCGGTGGCCAGTTGGCGGCGCATTTGTCATTGCACATCGACTTGCCGGCCGCGTCCTTGGCAAACGTGTACAGCGTCATGCCTTTGTGATCCGTCAGCATGCCGTCCTTTTCCATCGCCGGCTCAGCCGCGAAGGCCAGCGCCGGAAGCGCCAGGGCAGCCGTTACCGCCAATGCCTTGAGGGATTGCGTGAAATAAGTCATGGAAACCTTCTTTGGTAGTTGTCAGGATTCAGACTGAAAAGCGTAGTCCAGAATCCTCCTTACCGTCGGGCGCCGAAATAACTGTCACACGACTGCAATAATTCCGTTATCTAATGCGGCGCAAGACAGTTAAATGACAAGAGGATTACCCCATGGTTGGCAGGAGCATTCTGATCGTCGACGACGAGGCGCCCATCCGCGAGATGATTGCCGTTGCGTTGGAGATGGCCGGCTATGACTGCATGGAAGCAGAGAACTCCCAACAGGCCCACGCCATCATCGTCGACCGCAAGCCCGACCTGATCCTGCTGGACTGGATGCTGCCCGGCACGTCCGGCATCGAGCTGGCACGGCGCCTCAAGCGCGATGAGCTGACCGGGGACATCCCGATCATCATGCTCACCGCCAAGGGCGAAGAAGACAACAAAATCCAGGGCCTGGAAGTGGGTGCGGACGACTACATCACCAAGCCGTTTTCCCCACGGGAGTTGGTGGCGCGCCTGAAAGCCGTGTTGCGTCGCGCCGGGCCAACCGATGGCGAAGCGCCGATTGAAGTCGGCGGCCTGCTGCTGGACCCCATCAGCCACCGCGTGACCATCGACGGCAAGCCCGCCGAGATGGGCCCGACCGAATACCGCCTGCTGCAATTCTTCATGACCCACCAGGAGCGCGCCTACACCCGTGGGCAACTGCTGGATCAGGTCTGGGGCGGCAACGTCTATGTCGAGGAGCGCACCGTGGATGTGCACATCCGCCGCCTGCGCAAAGCCCTCGGTGATGCCTACGAGAATCTGGTACAAACCGTACGCGGCACCGGTTATCGTTTTTCTACCAAGGCCTGACCCGAGCCCTGACCGCCCGACAAGCTGACAAGGACGCGCGCTCAATTGAATCAAAACTGGCATGGCACCCTGATTCGCCACATGTTGTTGCTGGTGACCGGCTGTTTGCTGATCGGCCTGATCAGCGGTTATTACGGCTGGAGCCTGGCCGCGGGCCTGGGGCTTTACCTGGCCTGGACCCTCAAACAGTTGCTGCGCCTGCATGAATGGCTGCGCCTGCACAAACCCGACGAAGCGCCACCCGACGGCTACGGCCTGTGGGGCGAGGTGTTCGACAGCATCTATCATCTGCAACGGCGCGACCAGCGCGTGCGCGGCCGCCTGCAGGCGGTGATCGACCGGGTCCAGGAGTCCACCGCCGCGCTGAAAGATGCGGTGATTATGCTCGACAGCGACGGCAACCTGGAGTGGTGGAACCGCGCCGCCGAGACCCTGCTGGGCCTCAAGACGCCCCAGGACAGCGGGCAACCGGTGACCAACCTGGTGCGTCATCCGCGCTTCAAGGAGTACTTCGAGCAGGACAACTACGCCGAGCCGCTGGAGATTCCCTCGCCCACCAACGACCGGCTGCGCATCCAGTTGTACATCACCCGCTACGGCAACAATGAGCACTTGATGCTGGTGCGCGATGTCACACGCATCCATCAGCTGGAGCAGATGCGCAAGGACTTCATCGCCAACGTGTCCCATGAACTGCGCACGCCGTTGACGGTGATCTGCGGTTACCTGGAAACCCTGCTCGACAACGTCGAGGAAGTGAACCCGCGCTGGAGTCGGGCCTTGCAGCAGATGCAGCAACAGGGCGGGCGCATGCAGACCCTGCTCAACGATTTGCTGTTGCTGGCGAAACTGGAGGCCACCGATTACCCGTCGGACAACCAGCCGGTGCCCATCGACGACCTGCTGCAGATCATCAGCGAGGATGCCCAGGAACTGTCCGGTCCCAAGCAGCAGACCATCACCCTGGAAGTCGACCCCGCGGTGCAGCTCAAGGGCAGCGAGGCGGAACTGCGCAGCGCGTTTTCCAACCTGGTGTTCAACGCGGTCAAGTACACGCCGGAGCAAGGCCGGATCCACATCCGTTGGTGGGGCGACGTGCAAGGTGCCCACCTGAGCGTGCAGGATTCGGGCATCGGCATCGACAGCAAACACCTGCCACGGCTGACCGAGCGCTTCTACCGCGTCGACTCCAGTCGCAACTCCAACACGGGAGGCACCGGGTTGGGCCTGGCGATCGTCAAACACGTCTTGCTGCGCCATCGCGCACGCATGGAAATCAGCAGCGTACCGGGCCATGGCAGCACATTTACCTGCCATTTCGCCCCGGCCCAGGTGGTTCGCGCACGCCTCGCCAACCCTGCCGATTGATATCGGTCGGCACTACCCCCTAGGCAATCGCCGAGTCAGCCGCTACATTGGCTGACTTATGCCTGCTTTCTCAGGCCCTCATTTTTAACCTCTATAGCGCTTACGGAACCTGCAAAACTCCATCATGGACCCTTCCCCTGGCTTGTCCCTCGTTACACTCTTCGCCGAATTCGGCATGATTCTTTTTGCTCTGATCCTGGTTCTGCTCAACGGCTTTTTCGTTGCGGCCGAATTCGCCATGGTCAAGCTGCGCTCGACCCGAGTCGAAGCCATTGCCGACCAGAACGGCTGGCGCGGCCACATCCTGCGCACCGTCCACAGTCAGCTCGATGCCTACCTGTCCGCCTGCCAGCTGGGTATCACCCTCGCCTCCCTGGGCCTGGGCTGGGTGGGCGAGCCGGCGTTCGCCCATATCCTCGAACCGTTGCTGGACCTGGTGGGCGTCCAGTCGCCGGAGTTGATCAAGGGCATTTCGTTCTTCACCGCGTTCTTCATCATTTCGTACCTGCACATCGTGGTCGGTGAGCTGGCGCCCAAATCCTGGGCGATCCGCAAGCCCGAGCTGCTGTCGCTGTGGACCGCCGTGCCGCTGTACCTGTTCTACTGGGCCATGTACCCGGCGATCTACCTGCTCAATGCCAGCGCCAACGCCATCCTGCGCATCGCCGGCCAAGGCGAGCCCGGGCCGCATCACGAGCACCATTACAGCCGTGAAGAACTGAAGCTGATCCTGCACTCCAGTCGCGGTCAGGACCCGAGCGACCAAGGCATGCGGGTCCTCGCGTCGGCCGTGGAGATGGGCGAGCTGGAAGTGGTGGACTGGGCCAACTCCCGGGAAGACCTGGTGACGCTGGAGTTCAACGCGCCGCTCAAGGAAATCCTGGCGCTGTTCCGGCGCCACAAGTTCAGCCGTTATCCGGTGTACGACAGCGAGCGCCAGGAGTTCGTCGGCTTGCTGCACATCAAGGACCTGCTGCTGGAACTGGCGGCCCTGGACCACATTCCCGAGTCGTTCAACCTGGCCGAACTGACCCGTCCCCTGGAGCGTGTGTCGCGGCACATGCCGTTGTCGCAATTGCTGGAGCAGTTCCGCAAGGGCGGCTCGCACTTCGCCGTGGTCGAAGAGGCCGACGGCAACATCATCGGCTACCTGACCATGGAAGACGTGCTGGAAGTGCTGGTGGGCGATATCCAGGACGAACACCGCAAGGCCGAGCGCGGCATCCTGGCGTACCAGCCGGGCAAGCTGCTGGTACGCGGTGACACGCCTTTGTTCAAGGTCGAGCGCCTGCTGGGGATCGACCTGGACCATATCGAAGCCGAGACCCTGGCCGGGCTGGTCTACGAAACCCTCAAGCGGGTGCCGGAAGAGGAAGAAGTGCTGGAAGTCGAAGGTCTGCGGATCATCATCAAGAAGATGAAAGGACCGAAGATCATTCTGGCGAAGGTGTTGATGCTCGATTGAGCATCGCCCTGTGGCGAGGGGGTTTATCTGTGGCGAGGGGATTTATCCCCGTTGGGCTGCGCAGCAGCCCCATACAGCCCACTCGATCTGCCTGAAACACCGCGTTGCTGGTGTTCAGGGCTGCTTCGCAGCCCAGCGGGGATAAATCCCCTCGCCACAAAAACTCCCTCGGCACACCTCCAATCTATTGTTTGCCCACCGCAAAGTTGGGCAACTCCCCCACCGGCTGATCGAACTGGTAGGGAATCGACACCAGCCCCAATCCGGTATTGCGTTGCACCACGAAGTGCAGGTGCGGTCCGGAGCTGTTGCCGGTGTTGCCCGATAACGCCAAGGGTGTGCCCACCGCCACCCGCTGCCCTTCCCGAACACTCACCGAACCTTTCTGCAGGTGCAGGTAGACGCCCATGGTGCCGTCATCGTGCAGCACCCGCACGAAGTTGCCCGAGGGGTCGTCGCCACGGCCGGTCTGTTCATTCTCGGTCTTGATCACCACGCCGCCCCGCGCCGCGATGATCGGCGTGCCTACGGGCATGGCGATGTCCATGGCGTAGCGATTCTTCGGACCGTAGTGGCTGTACTGGCCGTTAGCGCCCTGGCTCAGCCGGAACGGCCCACCGCGCCATGGCAATGGGTAGCGATAGGCCTGTGCCGCGTCTGCCGGGTCGCCCAGGGAATATTCGAACCTGGGGGTGTACATCAACGGCTTTCCAGGCTGGATGGCCGTGAGCAGCGCCAGGCGCAGGTTGCTGCGCGCCGGCAAGACCCGACGAATCGGCCGGCTCGGCGCCCCGCTCACATTGTCCAACCCGGCGAAACTCAACTCGATCTCAACCGGCGCGTACAGGTCATTGCGCACGAACACCGCGTCCGCGCCCTTCTGCTTCTTGATATCGAGAAATACCTGACGCTCCAGGTGTTCGACCATGCGATCGCGAAACACGAACACCTGGGCGCCTCGGCTTGGGCGGTCGCTATAGGACACTACGCCGTTGGCGTCGGTGGATTTGTAGATCGTCATGGCCATGGCCGACGTGGAGGCCAGGACAAGACCGCAAGCGAACAACAGGGGCGCGAGCATGGGCAAAGGTTCTGTCGAGAATGGAGGCCTGCACAGCAGCCTAGCAGCTGGAATGGACCAGCGTAATCGACGGATGTTTCAGAATTGGATCAGTGAGGTGATCGTTCCCACGCTCCGCGTGGGAATGCAGCCTGGGACGCTCCGCGTCCTTCAAAACCGAACGCAGAGCGTCCGTGGAGGCATTCCCACGCGGAGCGTGGGAACGATCTCTGAAAGGCGCTACCGGATCAGGCGCCTGGTACGAAGTGCTTCTGCGCCGTGCCGCGGGCGATCAGGCGGGAGATGTAGTCGAGTTTCTGCGGGTCTTTGTCGACGAAGCGGAAGGTCAGCTGCAGCCACTCGCTGTCCGGCGTCTGTTCGTGGGCGACGATGGCGTGCAGGTAGCCGTTCAGACGCGCGGTCTCGGCGTTGTCGCCCTGCTCCATGTCCAGCACCGAACTCTCGAGCACTTGCGGCAGGGTATCGGAGCGTTTGACCAGCAGCAGCGCTTCCTTGAGGCTCAAGGCCTTGATCACGCATTGCTGGGTGCCGCTGGACAGGCGCAACTGGCCCTGGCCGCGGTTGGCACCGGCAGAAGCGGACGCGACAGGAGCCTTGACCGGCGGGCTGTTGAGCAGGCCACGGGCCGGCGCGGCGGCAGCGGCTGGGGCGGCAGCGGCTGGCCTGGCGGGCGCCGGGGCCGCAGCCGCGACGACCGGAGCCGCCTTGCCACCCGTCAGGGCACTGAGGGAATCATTGCCGAACGCCGAATTCATCTTGGTCGGCGCGCTGTTCATCAGGGTGTCGAGCTTGCCGACCTTGTGCAGGGCCTGTTTGACCTTGGTCAGCAACTGTTCGTTGGTGAAGGGCTTGCTGACATAGCCGGAAACACCGGCCTGGATCGCCTGGACCACGTTTTCCTTGTCGCCACGGCTGGTGACCATGACGAACGGCATGCCCTTGAGGTTGTCCTGCTGGCGGCACCAGGTCAACAACTCCAGGCCAGACATTTCCGGCATTTCCCAATCGCACAGCACCAGGTCGAACGCCTCGCGGGCCAGCAGAGCCTGGGCCTTTCTGCCGTTCACCGCGTCTTCGATACGGATGCCCGGGAAGTAATTGCGCAGGCACTTCTTCACCAGGTCACGAATGAACGAAGCATCGTCCACGACCAACACACTGACCTTACTCATCCAGATACACCTCTAAAAAATCCCGGCAAGCATACCGCTTTTACTGATGGCACATCGCCAAAAACCTTCAGTCACGCCGGGACTTTTCGTTCACGGGGTGCTGCTGTCGATAAAAAAAATGGCAAAAAAAAAGCCCGACCAGAAGGCCGGGCGCTTTTCTTGGCAATCCTACTTATCGTCAGTTTCGCCCGGAACATTAGGGGATTCGGACGGGGAGCCCTCAACTTCTTCCTTCATGCGCTTGAGTCCCATGTGCCGTACGTCGGTACCGCGCACCAGGTAGATCACAAGTTCGGAGATGTTGCGCGCATGATCGCCGATACGCTCCAGGGAACGCAGCACCCAGATGATGCTCAGTACCCGGGAGATCGAGCGCGGGTCTTCCATCATGTAGGTCGCCAACTCACGCAGGGCGGTCTTGTATTCGCGGTCGATGATCTTGTCGTACTGGGCCACCGACAGCGCCAGGTCGGCGTCGAAACGGGCGAAGGCGTCCAAGGCATCGCGAACCATGTTGCGTACCTGGTCGCCGATATGACGAACTTCGACATAACCCCGCGGCGCCTCGCCCTCTTCGCACAACTGAATGGCGCGACGGGCGATCTTGGTGGCTTCGTCGCCGATCCGCTCGAGATCAATCACCGACTTGGAGATGCTGATGATCAACCGCAGGTCGGAAGCGGCCGGCTGGCGACGCGCCAGGATGCGCAGGCACTCTTCGTCGATGTTGCGTTCCATCTGGTTGATCTGGTCGTCGATCTCGCGCACTTGCTGGGCCAGGCCGGAGTCGGCCTCGATCAACGCGGTCACCGCGTCGTTGACCTGTTTTTCCACCAGGCCGCCCATGGCCAGCAGGTGGCTGCGCACCTCCTCCAGCTCGGCGTTGAACTGGGCGGAAATGTGGTGAGTAAGGCCTTCCTTCGAAATCATGGGTTTGCTCCGCAAAAGCTGTGAGCTGCAAGCTTCAAGCTGCAAGCTGATTTGTGTCGTTACGCTGAACTGCTTTTACTTGCCGCTTGAAACTTGCGGCTCGCAGCTGCCGCTAGCCGTAGCGGCCGGTGATGTAGTCTTCGGTCTGCTTCTTGGCCGGATTGGTAAACAAGGTATCGGTATCGCCGAATTCCACCAGCTTGCCCATGTACATGAAGGCTGTGTAGTCGGAAACCCGCGCCGCCTGCTGCATGTTGTGGGTCACGATGACGATGGTGAACTTGGACTTGAGCTCGTAGATCAACTCTTCGACCTTCAAGGTCGAGATCGGGTCCAGGGCCGAGCAGGGTTCGTCGAGGAGCAGCACTTCCGGTTCCACGGCGATAGTGCGGGCAATCACCAGGCGTTGCTGCTGACCACCGGACAGGCCCAGGGCCGAGTCATGCAGGCGGTCCTTGACCTCATCCCACAGTGCCGCGCCCTTGAGCGCCCATTCCACGGCTTCATCGAGAATACGCTTCTTGTTGATGCCTTGAATGCGCAGGCCGTAGACCACGTTCTCGTAGATGGTCTTCGGGAACGGGTTGGGCTTCTGGAACACCATGCCCACGCGACGACGCAGCTCGGCAACGTCCTCGCCCTTGCGGTAGATGTTGTTGCCGTAGAGGTTGATTTCACCCTCGACGCGGCAGCCGTCCACCAGGTCGTTCATGCGGTTGAAGGTGCGCAGCAAGGTCGACTTGCCGCAGCCCGACGGACCGATGAACGCGGTCACGCGCTGTTTCGGGATGTTCAGGCTGACGTCGTACAGCGCCTGCTTCTGGCCGTAGAACAGGTTCAGGCCTGGCACTTCGATGGCGACGGTTTCTTCGGCCAGGTTCAGGCTCTGCTTGTTGCGACCCAGGGCCGACATGTTGATGCCGTGTGTATGTGCTTCGTGTTGCATGGGAGGCTCCCTGTGCTAACAAATTCGGTTCGGTTGTGTGGGAGCGAGCCTGCTCGCGATCCAGGCGACTCGGTTTGGCTTTGCACCGAAGTGACGCCATCGCGAGCAGGCTCGCTCCCACAGAAAATCGGTGTGAAATCAGCTATCCAGTGCTTTGTACTTCTCGCGCAGGTGGTTACGGATCCACACGGCCGACAGGTTCAACGTGGCGATCACCAGCACCAGCAGCAGTGCCGTGGCGTAGACCAGAGGGCGCGCCGCTTCTACGTTCGGGCTCTGGAAGCCCACGTCATAGATATGGAAGCCCAGGTGCATGATCTTCTGGTCCAGGTGCACGTAGGGGTAGTTGCCGTCCAGGGGCAGCGACGGCGCCAGTTTCACCACACCCACCAGCATCAGCGGCGCCACTTCACCGGCGGCGCGGGCCACCGCGAGGATCATGCCGGTCATCATCGCCGGGCTTGCCATCGGCAGGACGATCTTCCACAGGGTCTCGGCCTTGGTCGCGCCAAGGGCCAGGGAGCCTTCACGCACGGTGCGCGGGATCCGCGCCAGACCTTCCTCGGTCGCCACGATCACCACCGGCACCGCCAGCAGGGCCAGGGTCAGGGAGGCCCAGAGCAGGCCCGGGGTGCCGAAGGTCGGCGCCGGCAGCGCTTCGGGGAAGAACAGACGGTCAACCGAGCCGCCCAGCACATAGACGAAGAAGCCCAGGCCGAACACGCCGTAAACGATGGCCGGTACACCCGCCAGGTTGTTCACCGCAATCCGGATCAGGCGGGTCATCGGGCCCTGACGGGCATACTCACGCAAGTAAACCGCTGCCAGCACGCCGAACGGCGTCACGATCATCGCCATGATCAGGGTCATCATCACCGTGCCGAAAATCGCCGGGAAAATCCCGCCTTCGGTGTTGGCTTCACGGGGATCGTCGCTGAGGAACTCCCAGACCTTGCTGAAATAGAAACCGAGTTTGGTGAAGGTGCCCATGCCGTTCGGCTGGTAAGCGTGCACCACTTTGCCGATGCCGATTTCCACTTCCTTGCCGTTGGCATCGCGGGCGGTCAGGCTATCGCGGTTGAACTGGGCGTGCAGGTCGGTCAGGCGCGCTTCAATCTCCTTGTAGCGCGCGTCGAGTTCGGCACGCTCGCTGGCCATGTCGGCTTGCGCGGCGGCGTCGAGCTTGCCTTCCAGTTCCAACTTGCGCCCGTGCAGGCGGATACGCTCCAGGCCGGCGTTGATCGCACCGATGTCGGATTTTTCCAGGGTCTTGAGTTCGGCGGCGAGCTGGTTGACCCGCGCAATGCGAGCCTGCAACTGCGGCCAGGCGGCCTCGCCCTCGGCGACGACCTTGCCTTCTTCCTTGACGTTGACCAGATAGCCGTAGAAATTGCCCCACTCGCGGCGCTCGATGGCCATCAGCTCCGGCGGCGTGGTCTGATCGCTCAGCCAGTCGCCGACGATCCAGGTGAAATCGGTGCCATTCAGGTCCCGGTTGCCGACCTTGATCAGCTCCCGGGTCATGAACTCGGGGCCCTCGTCCGGCACCGGCAGGCCGGCGCTTTTCAGGCGCTCACGGGGCACTTCTTCCTTCTGCACCACTTCGCCGACCACCAGGTGCGCGGGCATGCCCGGCACGTTGTAGTTGGCGTGGATCAGGTCCGCCGGCCAGAAGTGACCCAGGCCACGCACGGCAATCACTGCCAGCAGCCCAATGGTCATGATGACCGCGATGGACACCGCGCCACCGCTGATCCAGACGCCGGGGGCGCCGCTCTTGAACCATCCTTTCAGGGAGTTCTGTTTCACAGACTTCTACCTTTCTTAAAGCGACGAATATTTCTTGCGCAGACGCTGACGGATCAGCTCGGCGAGGGTGTTCATGATGAAGGTGAACAACAGCAACACCAGCGCCGACAGGAACAGCACGCGGTAATGGCTGCCGCCGACTTCCGATTCGGGCATTTCCACCGCCACGTTGGCCGCCAGGGTCCGCAGGCCTTCGAACAGGTTCATTTCCATGACCGGCGTGTTGCCGGTGGCCATCAAGACGATCATGGTTTCGCCCACCGCACGGCCCATGCCGATCATCAGTGCCGAGAAGATACCCGGGCTGGCGGTGAGGATCACCACGCGGGTCATGGTCTGCCAAGGCGTGGCGCCCAGGGCCAGGGAGCCCAGGGTCAGGCCGCGAGGCACGCTGAACACGGCGTCTTCGGCGATGGAGTAAATGTTCGGGATCACCGCGAAGCCCATCGCCAGGCCTACCACCAGGGCGTTGCGCTGGTCGTAGGTGATGCCCAGGTCATGGGAGATCCACATGCGCATGTCGCCGCCGAAGAACCAGGCTTCCATGTACGGACTCATGTACAACGACAGCCAGCCCACGAACAGGATCACCGGGATCAGCAGCGCACTTTCCCAGCCGTCCGGCACTTTCAGGCGAACGGACTCCGGCAGGCGGCTGAAGACGAAACCGGCCACCAGGATGCCAATCGGCAACAGCATCAGCAGGCTGAAGATGCCCGGCAGGTGCCCTTCGACGTAGGGTGCCAGGAACAGGCCGGCGAAGAAGCCGAGGATCACCGTCGGCATGGCTTCCATCAATTCGATCACCGGCTTGACCTTGCGGCGCATGCCAGGGGCCATGAAGTACGCGGTGTAGATGGCGGCGGCCACCGCCAGCGGCGCAGCCAGTAACATGGCGTAGAACGCGGCTTTCAACGTACCGAAGGTCAGCGGCGAGAGACTCAGCTTGGGTTCGAAGTCGGTGTTGGCGGCGGTCGATTGCCAGACGTATTTAGGCTCGTCGTAGTTCTCGTACCAGACTTTGCCCCACAACGCGCTCCAGGAAACTTCCGGGTGTGGGTTATCCAGCAACAGCGGTTTCAGCTTGCCGCCCTGCTCCACGATCAGCCGGTTGGCCCGGGGCGACATGCCGAACACGCCCTGCCCGTCGACCACCTGGTCCACCAGCAAGGTGCGGTGGGCGGTGCTGTGGAACACCCCCAGCTTGCCGGCGGCGTCGAGGGCGACGAAGCCTTTGCGACGCTCTTCGGCGGTAATCTCGACGATAGGCGCGGTGCCCATCTGGAAGGTGCGGATCTCTTTCAGGCGTTGCTCGCCGTCCACATCGCGGGCCATGAACCACTGGGACAGCCCGCCCTTGGAGTCGCCGACGATCAACGAAATCCCACCCACCAGTTGGGTCGCGGTGGTGACCTGGGCGTCGGCATTTTCCAGCAACTTGTAACGACCGTTGAGGCTCTTGTCCCGCAGGCTGAACACATCGGCCTGGGCCCGACCGTTGACCACGTACAGCCACTGCTGGCGCGGATCGACGAAGATGTTCTTTACCGGCTCGGTCATCTGCGGCAGATCGATACGCGTCTGCTCGCTGGTGACTTCACCGGTCATCATGTTTTCTTCGCTGGAGATCGACAGCACCTGCAATTGGGCGCCGCTGGAGCCAGCGATCAGCAGGGTCGAATCGGTGGCGTTGAGGCTGACATGCTCCAGCGGCGCGCCCTGCTCGTTCAAGGCGATAGGCGTTTCGCCGTAAGGGTATTCGACCGCCGGACTGATGGTCTTTTTGCCGTCCGGGTAGCTGACCTTATAGGTGTGACGGAATACCAGGGCCTGGCCATTGGACAGACCGATGGCTACCAACGGGCTGCCAGGCTGGTCTTCGCCAATGGACGTCACGCTGGCACCGGCCGGCACCGGCAGGTCGACGCGTCGCAGCTCGGCACCGCTGTCGATGTCGTAGAACAACGCCTGGCCCTTGTCGGAAACCCGCATGGCGACCTGATTCTGTTCTTCGATGGCGATCATCAGCGGCTTGCCGGCGTCCTGCATCCAGGCCGGTGTAATGCTGTCTTTGGCCGTCAGGTCCGCGCCCTGGAACAGAGGCAACACCACGTAGGCCAGGAAAAAGAAGATCAGGGTGATGGCAGCCAGGACGGCAAGGCCACCGACCAGGACGTACCAGCGGGTCAGGCGGTCCTTCAGCGCACGGATACGGCGCTTGCGTTGCAGCTCAGGCGTATTGAAATCAATGCGCTTGGGAGGGGAAGTCGTAGTCATTGTGGAATTGGCCAGATCATTCATGCGCACACCCTAGCGATCCTGTATGACAGAAAGATGACAATGCAGTGACGCAACAAATCCGCCGCCCGTGGAAACTGGCAGCGGAGAGGAAATTAGTGTCTGTGGGAGCGGGCTTGCTCGCGAAGGGCCCAGCATTCAACATCGATGCCGACTGATCCATCGCATTCGCGAGCAAGCCCGCTCCTACAGAGAGCCGGGCGTTGGCCCGGGCTCAGGTGTTACTGCTTGGCGACGTTGCCGCCTTCCGACAGGCCCAGGTCAGCCAGTGCCTTGGCGGCTACTTTGGCTGGCAGTGGGATGTAGCCGTCCTTGACCACGACTTCCTGACCTTGCTTGGACAGGACCATCTTCACGAACTCGGCTTCCAGCGGGGCCAGAGGCTTGTTCGGGGCCTTGTTGACATACACGTAGAGGAAACGCGACAGCGGGTATTTGCCGTTCAGTGCGTTTTCTTCGGTGTCTTCGATGAACTCGGTGCTGCCTTTCTTGGCCAGGGCCACGGTTTTCACGCTGGCGGTCTTGTAGCCGATGCCCGAGTAACCCACGCCGTTCAGCGAGGAGCTGATCGACTGCACGACCGAAGCCGAGCCAGGTTGTTCGTTGACGTTTGGCTTGTAGTCACCTTTGCACAGGGCTTCTTCCTTGAAGTAGCCGTAGGTGCCGGATACCGAGTTGCGACCGAACAGTTGAACCGGCTTGTTGGCCAGGTCGCCGGTCACGCCCAGGTCGCCCCAGGTCTTGACGTCAGCCTTGGCACCGCACAGGCGGGTGGACGAGAAGATCGCGTCGACCTGTTCCATGGTCAGGTGCTGGATCGGGTTGTCCTTGTGCACGAATACAGCCAGGGCGTCCACGGCAACCGGGATAGCGGTTGGCTTGTAGCCGTACTTCTGTTCGAAGGCCTGCAGTTCGTTGTCTTTCATCTTGCGGCTCATCGGGCCCAGGTTGGAGGTGCCTTCGGTGAGTGCGGGCGGCGCGGTGGAGGAACCTGCGGCCTGGATCTGGATGTTTACGTTCGGGTATTCCTTCTTGTAGTTCTCGGCCCACAAGGTCATCAGGTTTGCCAGGGTATCGGAGCCGACGCTGGACAGGTTGCCCGACACACCAGTGGTCTTGGTGTAGCTCGGGATCGCAGGGTCAACAGCGGCAACCGCGTTGGCAGTCGCGACGCCAGCAGCGACAAAAGTCATTGCCGCCATCAAACGCTTCAGTTTCATGCCTTACTCCTAGCAGATAGGGTGTGTTAAGTCGGCCAAGTATCGGTAAGCCGTGTGAACACTCTATGGCTGAAATATGACAATTGGATGAAAGGCCAGCATTGAGTTTTACAAGATGATTCGCAGAGTCCCCTATCGCGAGCAGGCTCGCTCCCACAGGGTTTACGCGATGGCGCAGAACCATTGTGGGAGCGAGCCTGCTCGCGATGAGGCCAGTAAAGCTAATGAAAAATGGAAGATTAGCGCCCCTTCTTCCACAGATAACCACCCACCACCATCCCGACCCCACACAACACCGCCACATAATAAGCCGGCCCCATCGGACTCTCCTTGAGCAGCAGGCTGACGATCATCGGCGTCAGGCCGCCGAAAATCGCGTAGGCCACGTTGTAGGAGAACGACAGACCGCTGAAGCGCACCACCGGCGGGAAGGCCTTGACCATGACGTAGGGCACCGCCCCGATGGTGCCCACCAGCAGGCCGGTCAAGGCATACATCGGGAACAGCCACTGCGGATGGTCGGCCAGGTTGTGGTAGAAGGTCCAGGCACTGGCCAGCAATGCGGCGCAACCGAAGACGAAGACCCGCCCCGCGCCGAAGCGGTCCGCCAGGGCTCCGGCCAGGATGCAGCCGATGCTCAGCATTACGATCGCCACGCTGTTGGACTGCAAGGCGGTGGTCGGCGCGAAATGGTAGACCGTCTGCAAGACCGTCGGGGTCATCAGGATCAGCACCACGATGGCGGCGGACAACAACCAGGTCAGCAGCATGGAAATAACGATGGCGCCGCGGTGGTCACGCAGCACCGCGCGCAACGGCACTTCTTCAGCCAGGGCCTTGCGCAGTTGCAGTTCGGCGAACACCGGAGTCTCGTGGAGCCACTGGCGCAGGTACACCGAAAAGAGCCCGAACACACCGCCCAGCAGGAACGGAATACGCCAGGCGTAATCCGCCACTTCCACCGGCGTATAGAGGCTGTTGATCGCGGTGGCCACCAGCGAGCCCAGCAGGATCCCTGCCGTCAGGCCGGACGTGAGGGTGCCGCAGGCATAACCGATGTGCCGCCCTGGAACGTGTTCGGAGACGAACACCCAGGCCCCAGGCACTTCACCGCCAATGGCCGCGCCCTGGATCACCCGCATCAGCAACAGCAGGATCGGCGCCCACATGCCGATCTGCGCGTAGGTGGGTAACAGGCCCATGATCAGGGTGGGCACGGCCATCATAAAGATGCTCAGGGTGAACATTTTCTTGCGCCCCAGCAGGTCGCCGAAGTGGGCCATGACGATCCCGCCCAGGGGCCGCGCCAGATAGCCGGCGGCAAAGATGCCGAATGTCTGCATCAGGCGCAGCCACTCGGGCATGTCGGCGGGGAAGAACAATTTGCCGACCACGGTGGCGAAGAACACGAAAATGATGAAATCGTAGAACTCCAGGGCGCCGCCCAGGGCAGACAGCGACAGGGTCTTGTAATCGTTGCGGGTCAATGGACGGGCGGGTTGCGCAGGGGCTGCCGTGCTCGAAGGCGCAGTGGTCATGGCGAAGGCTTCTCTTATAGTCGGTTCTGCAACCCGCAAATCGGGGTTGGAGCGGTTTGGCACGATAGCAAATTGTTCGAAAAAGCACAGGGAGGCACGTCATTCTCGGTCGAAATCAGAACCCGGTGGTCGTCTCGACGGCTATCGCCCGATATACTCGCTAGCTTGCGACACTCTGTAAGGGGTTGCTGTGCGAAAACGTCGTTGGTGGTGCAGGGTTTTGTAGGAGAAAACACCAGAACCAGCCGGTTTCGCAGAGTCTCCCTTTAGCGCGCCTTTACGAAAAACGTCACGAACGCAATGTGTTCGGGCTGAATCGTTTTTTACAAAGACGGCTATTCACCTGAAGTACAAGACAGCGTTACGGGTCAGAGGCACCCCCGGCATGATAGAGCTCGAACAAGAAGATCCAATCCCGCAAGGCGACCTGGCCCTGCAAATCACCGCGCTTCCCCGCGACACGAATGGCTTCGGCGATATTTTCGGCGGCTGGTTGGTGTCCCAGATGGACTTGGCCGGCACGGCAATGGCCAGCCGGGTAGCCGGCGGGCGCGTGGCGACCGTGGCGATCGATCGCATGGCGTTCCTGGTGCCGGTGGCCGTGGGTGCACAGCTGTCGTTCTATACCCAGACCCTGGAGATCGGCCGCAGCTCGATCCAGATGATGGTCGAGGTCTGGAGCGACGACCCGCTGTCCAGTGAATGGCGCAAGGTGACCGAGGCGGTGTTCGTGTTCGTCGCCATCGATGGCAGTGGCCGCACCCGTTCGGTTCCGCCGCGCGCTCGTTAAACGCGACGACCGTTTTGTGGTCCATTGCGGTTCCTGTTCCTGAACGAGGTTTGCAGTATGCCCACGCCCAATGTCGAAGCCGTCAAACTGGATGAACTCAATGGCTGGCGTATCCGCCACGGTCAGGCCGAGTTGCTGGTGGCCCAGCAAGGCGCGCATATCCTCAGCTATCAAGTGGATGGCCAACCGCCGCTGATCTGGCTCAACGACCAGGCGACCTTCAAGGCGGGCAAAAGCATTCGCGCCGGTGTGCCGGTGTGCTGGCCATGGTTCGGCAACCTGACCCGCAACCCCGACAGCGTCCAGGCCATGCGCGTGAGCAACGAGCCGGCCACCGCCCACGGCCTGGTGCGGGCGATGGATTGGGAATTGAAAGGCATCGAAGCCGAAGGCGAAGGCCTGAAAATCGAATTCGTGCTGCCCTACCCCGAAAATGGCCTGGCGGGCTGGCCTCATCAGGTCGACCTGACGCTGACCATCGTGATGGACGCGCAACTGCACATCAGTCTCACCAGCCATAACCGCGGCAGCGAAACGGTCAGCCTCAGCCAGGCGCTGCACAGCTATTTCGCCGTGAGCGACGTGCGCAATGTGCATGTCGAAGGCGTGGCCGGCTTGAACTACATCGAAACCCTTGATGACTGGAAAACCGCCACCCAGGCCGGCGACCTGCACTTTGCCGGCGAGACCGACCGTGTCTATCTCGATACCCCGGCGACACTGAGCATCGTCGACCCGCATTGGGAACGACGGATCGAACTGACCAGCAGCGGCTCACGCTCGGCAGTGATATGGAACCCCTGGACCGAACGCGCCAAGGCCTTCAGCGACATGGCCGACGATGGCTGGCAGCGCATGCTGTGCATCGAGACGGCGAACGTGATGGACGATGTGGTGACGCTGTTGCCCGAGGCCAGTCATACCCTGGGCGTGAGTATCAGTAGCAAACCGCTCTAAGCCCCATCACATCCCTCTGTGGGAGCGAGCCTGCTCGCGATAGCGATCTGTCAGCCACCATTACCTTGACTGATCCACCGCTATCGCGAGCAGGCTCGCTCCCACAAGGGATCTGTGTCACGTCGATTTAAGCTACAGATCCGATTCCTGCACCACCCTCACCTTCTCCGCATCCAGCGCATACGCCGCACTCGCCAGGTCGTTGTCGACCTTTTCGATCTTCAGCGTGCCGGTCACCCACAGCGGCGTGTAGATGTCGTCCAGCTTCAGACCCTTGGGGTAGCGCACCAGCACCAGTTGGTTAGGCGGCGGTGGCGGGACATGGATGCAGGCGCCGGGGTATGGCACCAGGAAGAACAACGTGCTGCGGCCCTTGGCGTCGGTTTCCAGCGGCACCGGGTAGCCGCCGATGCGGATGTGCTTGTCGTTCATCGAGGCCACGGTCTTGGTCGAATACATCACCGCCGGCAAGCCTTTGCTTTGCTTCAGGCCACCCTTGTTGGTGAAAGTACCGTTGGCTTCGGGGGAGTTGTGGTCGATCTCGGGCATGGCCTCGAGGGCTTTCTGGTCCGACTTGGGCATCAGTTCGAGCCAGTCGGTTTCCGGCAATTCGGCAGCGTGGGCCAGGCCACTGCCCAGCAGAAGAAGGGTCAACACTAGACGGCGCATGAAAGGGCTCGGCAATGAGTGATAGATGGATCGCCGGGCATTCTAGCCCCCTGCGCGCGCCATGCGCAGAGGGCTTTGTCGCATTGACTCAGTTTCTTTTGATCAGGCCGTAGATCACCAGCAGCACGATCGCGCCAACCAGGGCACCGATGAAACCGGCGCCTTGCCCGGCCTGGTAGATACCCAGGGCCTGGCCACCATAGGTGGCTGCCAGCGAACCGCCGATACCGAGCAGGATGGTCATGATCCAGCCCATGCTGTCATCGCCCGGTTTCAGGAAGCGTGCCAGCAGGCCAACGATCAAGCCGATGAAGATGGTTCCGATGATTCCCATGGCAATTCCCCTTTTGATTGAGATAGCCAAAGCCTAGTCAGACTTTGGCACCTTGCCATGAGAGAATCCGGCCGACGAATGGTTCCAACCGTGTTGCAGATTATTGCTCGGCGATCAGCGTCTCGACCTTGATGATCTGCTGGGCCAGCGTAGCCCGGTCAGCACAACGCAGGTTGGCGTGACCAACCTTGCGCCCGACCTTGAACGCCTTGCCATAGTGATGCAGATGGCAGTCGGCGATCGCCAGGACCTTCTCGGTGTCCGGTACCTTGCCGATGAAGTTCAGCATCGCACTTTCACCGACCTTGGCGGTGGAACCCAGCGGCAGCCCCGCTACCGCCCGCAGGTGGTTTTCGAACTGGCTGCACTCGGCGCCTTCGGTGGTCCAGTGCCCGGAGTTGTGCACCCGAGGCGCGATTTCGTTGGCCTTGAGACCGCCGTCCACTTCAAAGAACTCGAACGCCATCACGCCGACGTAGTCGAGCTGCTTGAGCACCCGGCTGGAGTAATCCTCGGCCAGGGCCTGCAGCGGATGGTCGGTACTGGCGACGGACAGCTTGAGAATGCCGTCCTTGTGGGTGTTGTGCACCAGCGGGTAGAAACGGATTTCACCGTCGCGGGCACGCACGGCGATCAACGAGACTTCACCGGTGAACGGCACGAAACCTTCCAGCAGGCAGGCCACGCTGCCCAGCTCGGCGAACGTACCGGCTACGTCTTCAGGGTTGCGCAGGACTTTCTGGCCCTTGCCGTCATAACCCAGGGTGCGGGTCTTGAGCACGGCCGGCAGACCGATGGCAGCGACGGCGGCTTCCAGGTCTGCCTGGGATTGAATGTCGGCGAAGGCCGGGGTGGGGATGCCCAGGTCCTTGAACATGTTCTTCTCGAACCAGCGATCGCGGGCGATGCGCAAAGCTTCGGCGCTCGGGTAGACCGGGACGAACTGGGACAGGAAGGCAACGGTCTCGGCCGGGACGCTTTCGAATTCGAAGGTCACCAGATCCACTTCATCGGCCAGTTGGCGCAGGTGATCCTGGTCGCCGTAGTCGGCCCGCAGGTGTTCACCCAACGCGGCGGCACAGGCGTCCGGCGCCGGGTCCAGGAAAGCGAAGTTCATCCCCAGCGGCGTACCCGCCAGGGCCAACATGCGACCCAACTGGCCGCCACCGATTACACCGATCTTCATTCGTCAACAACCTCAGGCAATGCGTGGGTCTGGATTGTCCAGGACGCTGTCTGTCTGCTCAGCGCGGAATTTTTTCAGCACGGTATGGAATTGTGGATGCTTGGCACCCAGGATGCTCGCCGACAGCAGGGCCGCGTTGATCGCGCCGGCCTTGCCGATGGCCAGGGTCGCGACCGGAATGCCGGCCGGCATCTGCACGATGGACAGCAGCGAGTCGACGCCCGAAAGCATCGACGACTGCACCGGCACGCCCAGCACCGGCAGGTGGGTCTTGGCCGCACACATGCCTGGCAGGTGAGCCGCGCCACCGGCACCGGCGATGATCACCTCGATGCCACGGGCCTCGGCTTCTTCGGCGTACTGGAACAGCAGGTCCGGGGTGCGGTGGGCGGAGACCACTTTCACCTCATAAGGGATGCCGAGCTTTTCCAGCATATCGGCGGTGTGGCTAAGGGTGGACCAATCGGACTTGGAGCCCATGATCACGCCAACCAGTGCACTCATCGTCGTGCCTCTTCTCTCTGGGCGCCCGCAGGCGCGTCAAAAAACAACAAGCCACGCGGGAAACCGGCGTGGCTTGTTGTACGAATAATGGCCGATCTGGACCGGCCGAAGGCCGCGCAGTATACCGCAATGAAGCAGATAAACAGCCCCCGTCGCGACCATCTGTCATTTGTGCCCGGACGGCGGTTTTATTGACTTGGAGGTCAACGCAAGAACACCCCAAATCCCCCTCTGTGGGAGCGAGCCTGCTCGCGATGACGAGCTGACATTCAGCATCAATGTTGCCTGACCCACCGCTATCGCGAGCAGGCTCGCTCCCACAGGGTTGTGCGTGCTTTCAGGAGCCGGCGCCGCCTTCGAGCTTGCGCCACAGCAACCGCACATTGGCCTTGCGCACCAGGGCGCAACGGTACAGGCGGATCTCCAGTGGGACGTGCCATTGCCCGCCGCCACAGATCACCAGCTCGCCTCGGGCCAGTTCGGCACGGACGCTCAGGTGCGGCACCCAGGCGATGCCCAGGCCTTCCAGGGCCATGCTTTTAAGGCTGTCGGCCATGGCCGTTTCGTAGACCGTGGTGAAACGCAGCGCCCGCTGGCGCAGCAACTGGTTCACCGAACGACCGAGAAACGCCCCTGCGCTGTAGGCCAGCAGCGGCACGCTGGCCTCGCCTTCGAGGTCGAACAGCGGTTTGCCGTTGGCATCGGCGGCACACACCGGCAGCATTTCAGTCTGGCCCAGGTGCAGCGACGGGAAAATTTCCGGGTCCATCTGCATCGCCGAATCCGGGTCGTAGAACGCCAGCATCAGGTCGCAACCGCCTTCACGCAATGCATGGACGGCGTCGCCGACGTTGGTCGCCACCAGGCGCGTGGCGATGTTCATGCCTTCGTTGCGCAATTGCGCGATCCAGCGCGGAAAGAAACCCAGGGCCAGGGAGTGCGCGGCCGCCACCTGGATCACTTCGCCTTGCCCGCCTTCCAGATGATGCAAATGCCGCAGCACCTCGCCCAGCTGCTCCACTACCGTGCGCGCCGTCACCAGGAACAACTGCCCGGCCGCCGTCAGCTCGACCGGCGTGCGGGAGCGGTTGACCAAGGTCAGCCCCAGCGCCGCTTCCAGGCTACGAATCCGCCGGCTGAACGCCGGTTGCGTGACGAAACGCCGTTCGGCCGCCTGGGAGAAACTGCGAGTAGCCGCCAAGGCACTGAAGTCCTCGAGCCATTTGCTTTCAAGATTCATCACGCCCTCCCAAAACATGCACCAAAACAGGTCACACGTCCGCCGTACCGCCGGCGTCACATCCACATTATGCCGAATATGCATAGGGCAGTGTTTAACAGCATTGGCCCTTACGTTTACGAGAGCCTACGATCCACAGCGTTCCGGCTCAGACCGGGTCCTTATCGAGATGATTTCTATCATGTCCTCCGCTGCATCATTCCGCACAGAAAAAGACCTGCTTGGCGTACTCGAAGTACCGGCGCAAGCGTATTACGGCATCCAGACCCTGCGAGCGGTGAACAACTTCCGTCTCTCGGGCGTTCCGATCTCGCATTACCCCAAGCTGGTGGTCGGTCTGGCAATGGTCAAACAGGCTGCCGCTGACGCCAACCGCGAGTTGGGCCAACTCAGCGAAGCCAAGCATGCAGCCATCAGCGAAGCCTGTGCCCGTCTGATCCGCGGCGACTTCCACGAAGAATTCGTGGTGGACATGATTCAGGGCGGCGCCGGTACGTCGACCAACATGAATGCCAACGAAGTCATCGCCAACATCGCCCTGGAGGCCATGGGCCACCAGAAAGGCGAATACCAGTACCTGCACCCGAACAACGACGTGAACATGGCGCAGTCTACCAACGACGCCTACCCGACCGCGATCCGCCTGGGTCTGCTGCTGGGTCACGATGCGTTGCTGGCCAGCCTCGACAGCCTGATCCAGTCGTTCGCCGCCAAGGGTGAAGAATTCAGCCACGTCCTGAAAATGGGCCGCACCCAGCTGCAGGACGCCGTGCCGATGACCCTCGGCCAGGAATTCCGCGCCTTCGCCACTACCCTGAGCGAAGACCTGGCGCGCCTGAAAACCCTGGCGCCCGAACTGCTCACCGAAGTGAACCTGGGCGGCACCGCCATCGGCACCGGCATCAACGCCGACCCGCGCTACCAGGCCCTGGCCGTGCAGCGCCTGGCCACCATCAGCGGCCAACCGCTGGTACCGGCTGCCGACCTGATCGAAGCCACGTCCGACATGGGTGCCTTCGTGCTGTTCTCCGGCATGCTCAAGCGCACCGCGGTCAAGCTGTCGAAAATCTGCAACGACCTGCGCCTGCTGTCCAGCGGCCCACGTACCGGCATCAACGAAATCAACCTGCCGGCCCGCCAGCCAGGCAGCTCGATCATGCCCGGCAAGGTCAACCCGGTGATCCCGGAAGCGGTCAACCAGGTGGCGTTCCAGATCATCGGCAACGACCTGGCCCTGACCATGGCGGCCGAAGGCGGCCAACTGCAACTGAACGTGATGGAACCGCTGATCGCCTTCAAGATCTTCGACTCGATCCGCCTGCTGCAACGGGCCATGGACATGCTGCGCGAGCACTGCATCGTCGGCATCACCGCCAACGAAGCGCGCTGCCGCGAACTGGTCGAGCACTCGATCGGCCTGGTCACCGCCCTGAACCCGTACATCGGCTATGAAAACGCCACCCGCATCGCCCGTGTTGCCCTGGAAAGCGGCCGCGGCGTGCTGGAACTGGTGCGCGAAGAAGGCTTGCTCGACGACGCCATGCTCGACGACATCCTGCGCCCGGAAAACATGATTGCTCCGCGTCTGGTCCCGCTGAAAGCGTGATCGATGCAACCACCGCTCACCAGGTCGAGGGACTAGACACCTCTCACCTTTTGAGGGCTTGGGGATTATTCCCCAAGCCCTTTTTTTGCCAATGCCACGGAGACCTTATGCCGAAAACGACAACATCGAATGAAGATCGCAGCCTTGGGCAGCTCCTACAAAGGGCTGTCGAAGGCTGCGATTTTCGTTAATCCCAGCAAGTCGTTTCGTCGCTTGCACCACAACTGTGCAGACGGGCATCGCACTGATAGGTATAGTGCCGCCCCTCTTCGCATGTGTGGTCGTCGGTAGCGAGACTTAAACATGCGAAACCCGAACTAATAACAACCCGCGAATTGGACCGGGACGAAACCTCGCCTCACCTGTCAAGCCGTGCGCCGACGGATGTTTCGGGATGTTTCCAAATGGCCAGCATTTGCTTAAACAAAAAACAGCGAGGAATACTCATGCTCGAAGTCATCAACGACTTCCTCTCAGGGAAAGTGCTGATCCTGCTCATTGTCGGGCTCGGCAGCTACTTTACGATCCGCTCGCGTTTCGTCCAGTTCCGTCATTTCTTCCACATGTTCGCGGTGTTCCGTGACAGCCTCAAAAGCAGCACCGACCAGCTCAGCTCCTTCCAGGCCCTGATGCTCAGCCTCGCCGGTCGTGTCGGCGCGGGCAACATTGCCGGTGTGGGTATTGCCGTGACCCTCGGCGGCCCCGGTGCAGTGTTCTGGATGTGGGTAACCGCACTGGTCGGCATGTCCAGCAGCTTCTTCGAGTGCTCCCTCGGCCAGCTCTACAAGCGCTGCGACTCTGAAGGCCAGTACCGTGGCGGTCCGTCCTATTACATCCAGCACGGCCTGCAGAAGCGCTGGTTGGGCATGATCATGGCCTTCCTGCTGCTGGTCACTTTCGGCTTCGCCTTCAACGGTCTGCAAGCCCACGCCGTGACCCACTCGCTGAACAACGCCTTCGGTCTCGACACCACCTACACCGGCCTGGGCCTGGCGGTGCTGCTGGGCCTGGTGTTCATCGGCGGGATCAAGCGTATCGCCAAGGTTGCCGACCTGCTGGTACCGGTCAAGACACTGGCCTACATCGCCGTGACCATCTACGTGATCGTGCTGCAGTTCGACCACGTGCCGGCCATGCTGGCAACCATCGTCAAGAGCGCCTTCGGCCTTGACCAGGCGTTCGGCGGCCTGATCGGCAGCGCCATCGTCATGGGCGTCAAACGCGGCGTCTTCGCCAACGAAGCGGGCCTGGGCAGTGCGCCTAACGTGGCCGCCGTTGCATCGGTCGAACACCCGGTCGCCCAAGGCGTGGTCCAGGCGTTCAGCGTGTTCCTCGACACCTTCGTGATCTGCACCTGCACCGCGTTGCTGATCCTGCTGTCGGGCTTCTACACCCCTGGCTTCGAAGGCGACGGCATTGCCCTGACCCAGAACTCCCTGGCCGCCGTGGTCGGTGACTGGGGCCGCATGTTCATCTCCGTGGCCCTGGCGTTGTTCGTGTTCACCTCGATTCTCTACAACTACTACCTGGGCGAGAACAACCTGCGCTTCATGCTCGGTGAAAACCGCAAGGCGCTGATCGGTTATCGCGCACTGGTACTGGTGCTGATTTTCTGGGGCGCCATCGAAAACCTCAGCACCGTGTTCGCCTTCGCCGACATCACCATGACCCTGCTGGCGTTCGTGAACCTGATCGCGCTGTTCCTGCTGTTCAAGGTCGGCATGCGCATCCTGCGCGACTACGACGCCCAGCGTTCGGCCGGCATCAAGACTCCGGTCTTCGATTCCAGCAAATTCCCGGACCTGGACCTGGACCGCAAAGCCTGGCCAGCCACCCCATCCGCCTCGGCTGCCCAGCCTGACGCGGTGACCGGTGTGGCCGCAGCGCAACGCTGATCGGCAAGCCTGCTGCAAAAAACCGGGCGCACCCCCTGCGCCCGGCGTGACACAACGTAAGGTCGGCGTCATGCTCGACCTTATGTTGGGCAGCTCGACGAAGCTGCCGTTTTCGTCCTCGGAGAACGACCATGAATGCCTCGACCTACCCTGCCGCCCAGCACGTCATGGTGCTCTACACCGGCGGTACCATCGGCATGCAAGCCAGCGCCCACGGCCTCGCCCCGGCCTCCGGCTTCGAAGCACGCATGCGCGACTACCTGCACAGCCAACCTGAACTCGTCATCCCGCAATGGCGCTTCCGGGAAATGTCGCCGCTGATCGACAGCGCCAACATGACCCCGGCCTACTGGCAGCAACTGCGCGAAGCGGTGGTCGACGCCGTGGACGTGCAAGGTTGCGACAGCGTGTTGATCCTGCACGGCACCGATACCCTGGCCTACAGCGCGGCGGCGATGAGCTTCCAGTTGTTGGGCTTGCATGCCCGTGTCTGCTTCACCGGCTCCATGCTGCCCGCCGGCGTGACCGACAGCGACGCCTGGGAAAACCTCAGCGGCGCGCTGGTCGCTCTCGGCCAGGGCCTTGCACCGGGCGTGCACCTGTACTTCCACGGCGAGCTGCTGGCGCCGACCCGTTGTGCGAAAGTGCGCAGCTTCGGTCGCCATCCGTTCAAACGCCTGGAGCGTCAGGGCGGCGGCGCCAAAGCCACTTCGCTGCCGGCACAGCTGAATTACAACCAGCCCAAGCAACTGGCGAACGTCGCGGCACTGCCGCTGTTCCCGGGCATCAGCGCCGACATCCTCGACGGCCTGCTGGGCAGCGGCATCCAGGGCCTGGTGCTGGAATGCTACGGCAGCGGCACTGGCCCGAGCGACAACCCGGCCTTCCTCGCCAGCCTCGCCCGAGCGCGGGACAGCGGCGTGGTGGTGGTGGCCGTGACGCAATGCCATGAAGGCGGCGTGGAGCTGGACGTGTACGAGGCCGGCAGCCGTTTGCGCGGCGTCGGCGTGCTCTCTGGCGGCGGCATGACCCGCGAGGCTGCATTCGGCAAGTTGCAGGCGCTGATCGGCGCAGGACTGCCGGTGGATGAGATCCGGCGGTTGGTTGAGCTGGACCTGTGTGGCGAGCTGATCTGACCGCCAGGCACACCTGACGAGTGGCCTGTGGGAGCAAGGCTTGCCCGCGACAAAGTTGACGCGATCCTCAGAAATCGCGGCGATATATCGCGAGCAGGCTTTGCTCCTACAGTTTGCTGCCACGAAGCATGGCAGCTTTGGGCTTTACTCCCGGCACACAACTTGCTCCATTTACAGCTTCCCCAGGCTGGAAACGGACATGCTTCATTCCCACCTCACCACCCTCAACGCCGTCTCCCTGGTGCTCAATGCCTTCAAGCACGAAGGCCTGGCCAGTGACGCATTGCTGGCCGGCAGTGGCATCAGCGCAGCGGACCTGAGCCGGGCCGACACGCGTATCACCACCAACCAGGAAATGCAGGTCTGCGCCAACGCTGTGGCCCTCAAGCGCGACATCGGCCTGGAATTGGGGTGCAGCATGCACGTTTCGTCCTACGGCATCCTCGGCTACGCCCTGCTCACCAGTGCCACCTTAGGTGACGCCTTGCAGCTGGCGCTGCGCTATCCGGCGCTATTGGGAACACTCTTCGAGCTGAACCTGGAGGGAGACGATGAGGCGGTCTGGCTCAGCGCCAGCGATTACCGGGAGAATCCGGCCCTGGCCGCGTTCAACGCCGAATTCTGCATGGTCTCGCTGAAAGTCATCTGCAACGACCTGCTCGGTCACCCGCTGCCCTTGCGCGCGGCGCGCTTCGAACACCCGGCACCGGATTACCAAGCCCGCTATGGGGCCCATTTCGATTGCCCGGTGCATTTCGGGGCCATCGACAACGCCTTTGCCTTCGACCGCCACTGGCTCGACCACCCGCTGCCACTGGCCGACCCGATCACCCACCACGCCATGGTCGAACGCTGCCGCAAGCAAAACATCGAGTTCACCGGCCGCCAGGCCTGGCTGGGCCGCATCCGCCAACTGCTCGCCGCCCAACTCGACGCCGCCCCCGGCCTGGAAGGCCTGGCCGAACAAATGAACTGCTCCGCCCGCACGTTACGCCGGCACCTCAAGGATTCGGGTTGCAGCTACCAGGAGCTACTGGACGAACTGCGCTTCGAGCGGGCCAAGCAAATGCTCTGCGAGGACCAACTCCCCATCCACCGCATCGCCGAACTGCTGGGCTTCAGCGAAACCGCCAGCTTCCGCCACGCCTTCGTTCGCTGGAGCGGCGTGGCGCCGAGCCAGTTCAGGCCCTGAGCCCACAGCCCCCCCTGTGGGAGCGAGCCTGCTCGCGAAGCAATCCACCAGACACCACATCCCAGAAGCCCAACCACAACCCCCGTGGCGAGGGAGCTTGCTCCCGCTGGGCTGCGCAGCAGCCCCAATCCAACCAACGCATTTCTACCTGACAAACCACACCAGCCAACCCACGACGGCTACGCCGCCGAACGGGAGCAAGCTCCCTCGCCACGGATTGCAGTCATCTCCGGCCCGCGTCGCATGTCCTGACCGCCAGACGTTACGGAAAGCCCAGATGGATCTCAGATCCATCCAACCTGTTGACACCATGATCGTTCCGCAACAATGATTATCCCAACGCATGAGAGGCGACTCTCGTGCCTACCTTCCGAGGCCCGCTTGAGAGAAATCTCAGCGGGCTTTCGTGTTTCTGTGACAAGGCAACGGGTGCCTTCGTAGGCGATTAATGCCAATCCACGCATGGGCGGCGGGCTGCATAGACGCGTCGTCCGTGCGAAACGCTTAGAGCGAGCGGCCGCCGTCGACAATGATTTCCGAACCAACCGTCCATCGTGACTCGTCCGAAGCCAGGTACAGCACAGCTTTGGCTACTTCCTCGGGCGTGCCGAAGCGGCCGAACGGGATGGTCGCAACGATGTCTTTGTTGACCTGCTCGCGATAGGCATCGGGAATCCCGAGTTTGTCGTAAAGCGGCGTATCGACCGGGCCAGGGCTGACGGCATTGAAACGAATGCCGCGCTGGAGCAGTTCGCTCGAAAGCGTCTTCGACATGTTGAGGAACGCGGCCTTTGTCGCTCCATACACCGATGAATGCGCAGCGCCGATGTGTGCATTGACCGATGTATTGAGCACGACCGACGCGGGGTTCGCAAAGACGGGTAGCAGCGCCTGAATCAGAAAGTACGGCCCCTTGACGTTGATGTCGAAGGAGCGATCGAACATGTCCTCCGTCCACTCTTCGATTGGCAGCCAAACGGATACGCCCGCATTGAGGAAGGCAACATCGAGTTGGCCATAGTGAGTCTGAACGGCATGCGCCAGTTCCTTCTGCGCAGCGATGCTGGCCGAGTCGGCACGGAGTACCAGAACCTCGCGGCCCAGTTCCGTCTGGGCATTTGCGATGGATGCCGGATTGACTCCAGTGACGATCACCCGTGCGCCTTCAGCAAGGAATTGCTTGGCCGTTTCCAGGCCAATGCCGCTGGTGCCGCCGGTAATGAGAGTGCGTTTGCCTTGTAATCGGGACATGTAAAGTTCCTTTCCGTTTTCACGGTCAGTCGATGCACTGACCAGCTGAGAGAAACTATGTATTCATGTCCGCACATTGATAAGATTGTTTATTTGAATACATTTCATGCCGAAATTGCATGAATAAGAGGCCCGAATGGATCGACTGCTGCTGATGACCTGCTTTGTCCGCGCTGTCGAGACAGGAAGTTTCTCGGCTGCGGGGCGCGACTTGGGGCTGGGACAGCCCAACGTCAGCCGCTACGTGGCGGCGCTGGAAGATCATCTACAAACCAGACTGCTGCACCGATCTACGCGAAAGCTTGCTCTCACCCCCGAGGGAGAACGCTATTACGCAGACGCCCTGCGCATTCTCGACGCGGTAGCACAATCGGAGTCGTCATTCAGGGAAAACGTCGCTCCGTCCGGATTGTTGCGCGTCGCCTGTCCGACGGCGCTGGCGCATACCTTCATCTTGCCTCATGTATCTGCCTTCCTGGAGCGCTATCCAGCGTTGACGCTCGATCTGCAGCTCAATGACCGCTACGTAAATCTGGTCGACGAAGGGGCTGAACTGGCGATTCGCATCGGGCATCTGGAAGACAGCGCAATGCGTGCCCGACCGCTGGCCTGGTTCGAACGTGTGTGCGTTGCCAGCGAGGGATACCTGGCCAAACGCGGAATCCCCGCTACGCCCAACGACCTGAGAACGCACGATTGCCTGATCTACACCTTGCTGTCGACAGGCACCACATGGCGTTTTCGGAATATCGAGGTTCCGGTTTCCGGCAGGCTTCGGGTCAACTCTCCCGAGGCCATACGAGCGTGTGTCAATGCCGGGCTGGGGATCGCACAGGGGCCTGAATGGCTGTATGAGGAAGGGCTGAAAAATGGCAATCTGCAGCGGGTGCTAAGGGACTACGTGGCCCCGCCTGTCCCCCTTCAAGTCGTCTACCTGGCGGATAGGCTCCTGCCCAAACGAGCCCTCGTATTCATGGATTTCATCGCCGAAATATTTGCGAAGAGTCCTGCGTTCAACGAGCGCCACAAGCTGTCTCAGCTGCAATAATCCCGCGTACGACCGCGACATGTCCTGATCCCAAGGTCCTGATCCCAGCAAAGAGCCATTTCCGGTCAAACCTTTTGGCCATTTCAATCCCCTTTTGGCCTCTCCCACCGTTCTCCTGAGCGCCACCCGCCGCAAGACTATCCTCAACCGATCAGTCCCCTTGCGGAGAACAACAAATGCTGACGATCTACTCAGACGATCACCACCTGCACCATGGCCGCTGCGAGCTGATGGACGGGCAGCTCATGCCCTGTTTCGAAATGCCTTCCCGCGCCGATCACGTGCTGGAGCGGGTCAAGGCTCGTGCGCTGGGGCCGGTGGAAGCGCCACGGGATTTCGGCCTGGCGCCCATTCAACGCATCCACACTCCCGCCTACCTGGAGTTCTTCAAAGGCGCCTGGGATCGCTGGGCCGAATATAACCGCGACGGTGACTTGCTGCCCTTCACCTGGCCGGCCCGCACCCTGCGCACGGTCATCCCGAAGAGCCTGCACGGCCAACTCGGTTATTACAGCTTCGACGGCGGCGCGCCGATCACCGCCGGCACCTGGCAAGCCGCCTACAGCGCAGCCCAGGTCGCCCTCACCGCCCAGGCCGAAATCCAACGGGGTGCGCGCAGTGCCTTTGCACTGTGTCGGCCGCCGGGGCATCACGCGGCCAGTGATCTGATGGGGGGTTATTGCTACCTCAACAACGCGGCCATCGCCGCCCAGGCGTTTCTCGACCAGGGCCATGGGAAGGTCGCGATCCTCGATGTGGATTACCACCACGGCAATGGCACGCAGTCGATCTTCTATGAGCGCAGCGATGTGCTGTTCGCCTCGATCCATGGCCATCCGGAGGCGGAGTTTCCGTTCTTCCTCGGTTATGCGGATGAGCGCGGCGAAGGCGCTGGGGAAGGCTTCAACTTCAACTATCCATTGCCGGCCGGCTCAGGCTGGAATACCTGGAGTGCTGCGCTGGAGCAGGCTTGTACTGAAACCCAACGCTACGACGCCGATGTCATCGTCGTCTCGCTGGGCGTGGACACCTTCAAGGATGATCCGATTTCACAGTTCAAGCTCGACAGCCCGGATTACCTGGCGATGGGCAAGCGCATCGCGGCACTCGGCAAGCCGACGCTGTTCGTGATGGAAGGCGGCTATGCGGTGGCAGAAATCGGCATCAATGCCGTGAACGTTCTCGAAGGTTTTCAAAGTGCCCAATGAGGAAGAAGAGTATGCAAAGACTCAAGCGTTTGATGGTTCCCGCCCTCTGCACTGCGCTGCTGTGTAGCGCCGCTCAGGCCGAAGAGCGGACCTTGCGCGTCTACAACTGGTTCGACTACATCACGCCCAAGGCCCTGGAAGATTTCAAGGCGCAGAACAGTCAGGTCAAGTTGGTCTACGACATCTTCGACACCAACGAAGCCTTGGAGGCCAAGTTGCTGACCGGCAATTCCGGCTATGACGTGGTGGTGCCTTCCAATGTGTTCCTTGCCAAGCAGATCGAGGCCGGTGTGTTCCAGCCGCTGGACCGCAGCAAGTTGCCGAACTGGAATCACCTCGATCCCAAGTTGATGAAGTTGATCGAGGCCAACGATCCGGGCAACAAGTTCGCCGTGCCGTACATGTACGGGACCATTCTGATCGGCTTCAACCCGGACAAGGTCAAGGCTGTCCTGGGTGATAACGCGCCAGTGGACAGTTGGGACCTGATCTTCAAGGAAGAGAACATCAGCAAGCTCAAGCAGTGCGGTGTGGCGCTGCTGGATTCGCCTTCTGAAATCCTGCCCCTGGCCTTGCAGCACCTGGGCTTGGACCCCAACAGCAAGAAGCCGGCGGATTATGCCAAGGCCGAAACGTTGATGATGAAACTCCGGCCGCACATTACGTACTTCCATTCTTCCAAGTACATGGCCGACATCGCCAATGGCGATATTTGCGTGGCGGTTGGGTATTCCGGGAGTTTTTCCCAGGCGGCCAATCGGGCCAAGGAAGCCAAGAATGGCGTGACGGTGGACATGCGGCTGCCCAAGGAAGGCGCGCCGATCTGGTTCGACATGCTCGCCATTCCAAAAGGAGCGAAGAACCCGGATGACGCGTACACCTTCATCAACTACTTGCTGCAACCAGAGGTGATTGCGCCGGTAAGTGATTTCGTGGGTTATCCGAATCCGAACAAGGATGCTACCGAGATGGTGGATCCGGCGATTCGTGGCAACCCCAACCTGTACCCGACAGAGGCGGCCATGGCGACGCTGTATACCTTGCAGCCTTTGCCAAGGGATGCCGAACGGGTGCGCACGCGGGTCTGGACCCGGATCAAGTCGGGGCAATGACCAAGAGAATTGCTCGCGACGGCGGTGGGGCAGTCAGCGGCGATGTTGGATGTGCCGACGCCTTCGCGAGCAGGCTCGCTCCCACAGGGATTGGCATCGCCTGGCCCTTAACGTCACGCGCAATACATAGTTACCACCTCCCCTGTTTCTCGCCCCTCTAGCATGGATACCCCGAAGCGTTCGGCTTCGGGATTCCATTCATCGCGAGACAGGGAGACTCAGATGACAACCACCTCTACCACCACGCCCCCCAAGGCCGACGCCAACCCCAGGGACGCGATACTGAATCAGTTGCTCGCCGGGCCCACGTATCCGGAGGTCGCATCCATACTTCTGCGCGACGGCCTCAAGAAGCTCTACCCCACGCTGAACCTTGACCCGTACAACACCGTGGTCGGCGAGCCGAGCTGGGACATTGTCGACGACGAAATCGTGCGACTTCCGACCCGCTATGAAACCCTTGCCGAGACGCTGGCCGGCCTGGTGAACGAAAAAAGCGATCCGATGCTGTTGATCGAAGGGTTGCATTACCTGACCGAGCTACCCCTGACCTCCCCGAGTGTGCATTTGCCCGTGCGCATCGACCAGGTCGGGCGCCTGATCAATGAGCTGGTGCCGGCCATGTTGACGGCCTGTCAGGAGCAACAACTGGCGTACTGGAATGCATCCGTTGGCGAGTCCGGCCCACGCTGGCATGAGCTCTCCAGTACCCTGCGCAAGGCGTGGAACGTCGGGCGCGTCGAGGGCTGGACGGCGACTGAGTGCGACATGGCCAGGCAACTGTTCCATTACCCCGACCGCAAGGACCGCAAGGAGAGCGACCCTTATGACACCCACGCCTATCTGATCGACGTCGACAAGGTAGATGGCCCAGAGGTGAAACGGCTGGGCGACAACTCGATCGTGGTCCTGATCGGCACCATCGAAGGCAAGGAAGTCATTCTCAAGTACTCGATCGTCAACGGTTACGAGAAGTTCGCTTCACAGCAGGCCCTGGGCCAATCCCTCCCGAATCATTTTGGTACGGCCACCTATCGCAAGATCCAGTGGCGGCTGTTCGAGCCCGACGGCAACATTTTCGATCACAAGGCCTGCGGGATGATTGCCGAGCAGGTCAAGGTCATCGGGACCTCCCCGCAGACATGGGTGACCTACGAGCCCCCTGTCGACGGCGAAGAAGCCGATGAGGACGCGCTCGTGGCCTGGTTCCAGAGACAGATGCCCCATTGGTTACTGGAGGCCTCGCCGTCCGATCAGACGCTGTTCGCCCAGTACATGAAAAACCTGTCGATATTGAATCAATCCCATGTCGGCAAAACCTACCTGGATGAGATTCCTTCCATCAAGGACTACGCGTCAAGCGAGCTGAAGAAACAGATGGTCCTGGACCACCCCGATGCCTCGACGCTCGATCTCAATGAAATCGAGTTCGAGGTGCGCAGCCCCGTTATCTGGGGAAGCTTCGTCGTGCCCGGCAAGATCGATACCACGCGCTTCACCCTGGTCGAGCTCGCCTTGCAGAATCTGATCGCCCTTCCCCTGGGCGACAAAGCCGTCCAATCCCTGGGCGAGAACGAGTTGCCCGAATGGATGACCGTGGCGTACATCGAGAACCTCATCACCCAAGTCGATATCGGTCGCACTTACCTCGAGCTGGTGAAGGGCAAACTGCTCGACGATCCGGCAGAGTCGAGCCGACGCGAAAAGTTGTACACCTCGCAGTTGCGCATCCAGCTGCCGATGCTGGCGCTGGAATGCAAAATCCGCGGGGAAGGACGCCTGGACGATAGGGGTTACCGCTACGTCGCCGCGCTGATGGAGCCTGATGAAGCCGATCGCAAGGTGGACGGAAAAACCATTGTCGTGCGCCAACTGGCTTTCGTACCCGAACTGCAGCTGGGTGACTCGGAAGACGTCGTGACCAATATGTTCGTCATCGGCCCCGAGGACGCGAGCGCCGGGCCTTGCCTGCTGTATCGCCCCATGCTGGAGCCGCAGCTGAGCCAGTACCCATCGTTCAGCAATCTGTTGTATGCGATCAGGCAAATCCCTTCGTTACGCCAATCGGTGCTGGCCTGGCTGCCTGACGGGGTGCGTAACGATTACGGCCGATTGGTTTTCCCGGACCTGCTGCCCTCCCCTTGGGGCATCGTGTCGTTCGTGACCGACCCGTTGACCTCCCTGGCCTATAGCGGCCCCGTCAGTTTGACCGACAAAACCCTGGGGGCGGATTTCCTGCCGCAATTGTTCAAGTCCAATGCCGAAGCTCTGGTCGAAATGGCTGATCGGCAATCGGTGTCCAACCAGGAAAATCGCTGGGAAACCTTCAAACGGGCAGGCTGGCTAATGTTCAACCTGACCTTGCCTTATCTGGGAACCGCCGTTGGCACCGCAGCCTGGCTCTGGCAGATCCTGGACGACGTCGACACGTTGACGCAAAACAAACCAGAGAACGAACGACCGACCAAGTGGGAGGCGTTCACTGACCTGCTGCTGAACATCGCGCTGGCGATCATTACCCACGCCATCGAACGCGCCCGGGCTGCCAGGAGCCCTCACAGGACACAAGCCTCGCCAGAGCTGGAAAACCTGCCCAAAACGCCCCACAAACTGGTGATAGAGCAACTCGGAGCGCTTGCGAGTACGTCGCTGCCGACCGAGCACTACGAGACCATCCGTTCCGTTGGCGCCTTGATGGGCAGATCGCCAGAAAGCGCAAAGTTTATCGAGAGCTTCAGCGTCGACGAACCCGCAGATCCGGGAGAGCTCCAAACCGAGGGTGTGTTCAAGGGGCTTTACGAACAGACAGGGGACTGGCACGCAAAAATGGCGGGCAAGTGGTTCAAAGTACGGGTCGAAGGCGAGTTGGTCTCTATCGTCGATGGAAAAAATCCCGCACGCGAGGGCCCTCCGCTGATGGGGGATGCCCACGGCAAATGGCACATCGACACACGCCTGCGGATACGCGGCGGCGGCTCCAAGGGTGTCAGGCAGAAAGTCATCGCCGACGCACAGCGGCGTCGGATCGATCTGCTAGCGGCACTGAATCAATTCGAAGCAAAGAAACCGCAAAACCAGAAAGCTCTGACGATGCAAGCCGAGGCAATGGACGATGCCTCGGGCGCGGCCAGGGAGATCAAGCGCGATGTGTATGTCGCCACACTGAAAACCCAGCGGGAAAACTACGAGCAAGCGTTGAAAACGCTGATGGAATGGCCACTTTTCCAGTCAAGGCCCGACTACCCTCGCACCCGACTCGGCTACCTGAATGCCCAGGTCAACTTCACGTTCGCCGAGTTGGAAGCTCTCCAGGAACGCTTCATCCCGGCCTTGAACAAAGCCAAGGGCATGATCACCTCCGGGGTCAAGGTGTTGGAACAACAACACATTGACGCCGCCGAGAGCATGGTCAGCGTCGGTGACGACATGATCGAGCGCCTGGACTACATGGAGACGCGCTTCACCGAGCTGAAGAACATCGGCTATGAAGGTTTCGAATTCATCCGGCGGCACCGGAAGAAGATGCCGATCTATACGGCCGCCGACCTTCGCCTGATCAAGATCGATATGTTTCGTCACCTGTGCCTGACACTGGAAAGTGTCGAGGCGATGCCCGAAGGCTGGGAAGCACTCAACCAGGTTGTCGATAACGCCACGGTCGCGTACCAAAGCCTGCGCGACGCCATCGATGAACGCAGCGTGATCCGGCTGGATGAGCGGATCGACGCATTCGGTAGCCTGGCCGAACAGTTCGCCGCCATCGACGAACACCTCCACTACCTGAGTAACGAATACAAGAGCAGCGTGCGTCAGCCCCAACTCGCTCGACTGCGCACGGGGATCGCTACGCTTGAACAATGGACGTTGCGTCATCTGGCGGCCGCCCTCGACGAGAGGAGGGATAGGCGCAGCGCGGGTTCCCCGTATGAGCAACGCCCCAGGCCGAGGAAAAAGTTCATCCGGGCGCGTTTCTGGGGCCTGGTCAGCGGCGAGCCGCGTTTATCCCGATCGATGGAGGAAACCGATTGGCTCGATGTGAAGAATCCGTTCTCGGGAGACATCATCGTCACGTTCCACCGCAAGGAAACCGGCGAATGGATTCCTCATGTAAAACCCGATGCCACACCCCCCGCCGTCCCGCCCTTGAATATCAGCATCACGAAGGGTAACGACCTGATCAACGGACTGGCGGCGTTCAAGGCGCAGATAGAGGAAACCGTGAACCAACCCAGCAAAACACCTGCCGGCATCGGGATGATCCTCAATGCCCACGCGGGCAGGATGGAGAAAGTCAGCGCGGCCATCAAAAAGGCCCTCGACCAGGCGCAAGGCGTGGCTTCAAACGAAACGTTCGAACTGCCGCAAGAGCAGCGACGCGCGGCCGAAACCTTGCGCACCCAGCTCGAGAAGGAAGCGAGCGCCCTGTATGTCCTGGGTTTCGAAACCGTCCTGAACGTCATCAAACAACGCCCGCCGACCATGAGCAGCATCATATGGCTTAAAAGTCGGAACCTGATTTCCATCACCAAACAGAAGAGCCGCCAACGTATCAAGTATCCACCCTACGGCTTTCTCGACCGGTATGAGATCAAGGACCTGAAAACCGGTAAAGCACTCTGGTTCGCGGACTTCCGTTACTCGACAAACTGGGTACCCGCCTACACATTCCTCTCCGCACGCTTGAAAACCGTTGCCCAAGCCAATCACAGGATCACCGTCATCGCCGGCACCGAATTCCTCAACCAACGTCAACTGATCGACCATTACCGCGCTGAAATCGCCGTGGATCAGGCCAAGACCGTCTTCTTTCAAAAATCGCGCTCATGAGTGCAAAGCCGGGCATCTGCTGATGCCCGGCCCCATACCTCAGCTCTTCCAGGCTTTTACCAGGCGCGCCAGCGCGGCAGCGATCGCCGCAGGTGGCACCGCTGCAAAGCCCAACACCAACCCGCCACGGATCGGCGAGGTGGTGGTGGGCAGCCAATAGTTGCTCAAACCGTTGACTTCAACCCCCGCCGCAGTCGCCTGGGCGATCAGTGCGCGCTCTCGTTCAATACTGTCCACCGGCACCGTGACATGCAGCCCGGCCACGACCGTCGGCATAACGCCGACACCCTCAATGTTTTTTGGCCAGCCCGCCAGCAGCGCATCACGCCGCGCCAATGCGGCCCGCCGCATGCGCCTGATGTGACGCTGGAAATGCCCCGCCGCCATGAACTCGGCCATCACCGCCTGGGTGCTGACTTCGGAGTGGCGTACATCCACGGCACGGCGACGGGCAAAGGCGTCCACCAGGCCAGGAGGCAGCACCAGGTAGCCCAAGCGCAAGGCCGGGAACGCCACCTTGCCGAACGTCCCGACGTAGAGCACGCGCCCCTGGCGGTCCAATGCAGCCAACGGCGCCAGTGGCGCGCCGCTGTAGCGGTACTCGCCGTCATAATCGTCCTCGACGATCCAGCCGTCGTTGCGCTCGGCCCAGGCCAGCAGCTCCAGCCGCCGCGCGAGGCTCATCACCACACCGGTGGGGTACTGGTGGGACGGTGTCACGTAGGCCAGCCGACAACGGTTCAAATAGGCGAGCGCGGTGCAATCCAGGCCCTCACCGTCCACCGGTACGCCCCTCACGTCGGCACCGGCCACGGCAAAGGCATGCCCGGCTGCGCGATAGCCCGGGTTTTCCACCGCCACGACGTCTCCAGGGTCCACCAGCAGCTGTGCACAAAGGCTGATCCCCTGCTGCGCGCCACTGGTGATCACAATTTGCTCAGCCGTGCAGTGCAAGCCACGGGAACTGCGCAAATAAGCCGCGATCAGTCCACGCAAACGGGCATCGCCCTGGGAGTCGCCGTAGCACAGCTGCTGCAAGTCCGGTTTTCGCCAAAAAGCGGCGTTCAGCTTGGCCCAGACGTCGAAAGGAAACAGATCGAAAGCCGGAACGCCCACCCGAAACGCCCGTGGCGGACCGCTGGGAGGCGCTGGCAAATGGTGCTTTTCGACTCGCTCCAACGCACCGCTGTGGATAACTTTACTGGATGGAATCACAGGCAAATCCAGCCAATCTGTGGATAACCCCGTGGATAAGCCTGTTGAAAACCCTGTGGACACTTTTGTGGATATGTTTTCCGGCGTAGACCCCATCGCGAGCAGGCTCGCTCCCACAGGGCCACCCTTTCCAACGTGGGAGCGAGCCTGCTCGCGAAGGGGCCGGTCCAGCACCAAGGAAGACAGCTCCGCCACGTAAGTGCCGTCCCCCACCCGCCCCTCGATGAAACCCTCGGCATAAAGCTGGTCGTAGGCCCGAACCACGCTATTACGGGAAATCGACAGCGCTGCCGCCAGGTCACGACTGGCCGGTAGCCGCGTGCCGCTACCCAGTCGTCCATCCAGCACCCGCGCCCGCAGCGCCTGGTAAAGCTGGCGGCTGAGCCCTTGGCGACGGTCCAGCTCGATTCCCGCGGGGTTGAACGACAGTGGCGGCACGGTGTTGCTCATGACAACCCTCGAAAATGGACCTATCGAATTGGTCTTAAGTGGCTCTTACAACAGACCAATAGCCTGCCTAGGATGCTCGCATTCGCCAAGGAAAATCGTCATGTACAACCCCAAAGCCTTCGCCGTCGAAGACCTGTCTCAATTGCACCGGATGATGGAAGCGTGTCGCCTGGCCCTGCTGGTCACCCATGGCGAGCATGGCTTGCAGGCCAGCCACCTGCCGCTGTTGCTGGACACCCGACAAGGCCCCAACGGCAGCCTCTACGGGCATATGGCCCGGGCCAATCCACAATGGCGCGACCTGGAATCCGGCGCCGAGGCGCTGGTGATTTTTGCCGGGGCCGATGCCTACGTCAGCCCGGCGTTTTACCCCGGCAAGGCCGAACACGGCAAAGTCGTGCCGACCTGGAACTACCAGGCCGTACATGCCTATGGCAACGCCGAGGTGTTCAGCGATGCCCATCGTGTGCGCAACCTGGTCGGCGCCCTCACCGACCGCCACGAAAGCGGCCGGGCCCAGCCGTGGAGCATCGACGATGCGCCGGCTGAGTACATCGACAGCATGCTCAAGGCCATCGTCGGCTTCACCCTGCCCATCCAGCGCCTTGAAGGCAAACGCAAACTCAGCCAGAACCGCGCTCCCGCCGACGCCGCAGGAGTGCGCCAGGGATTGGCGGCCAGCCACGATGCGCTGGACCACGCCGTCGCCCGCCTGATGTCCGACTTTTCGACCAAGGAATGAACATGAGCCAGATCCAGATCCGCCCTGTTACCGCCGACGATCACGCCGCGTGGCTGCCGCTGTGGCAGGCCTACCTGAGGTTCTACAACACCGAACTGCCAGACGCGGTGAGCCAGAGCACCTGGCAACGCTTGCTCGATGAGCGCGAACCGACCCACGGGGCCCTGGCCTGGAGCGGCGACACGGCCATCGGCCTGGTGCACTTCATTTATCACCGGTCCAATTGGAGCATCGAGAATTCCTGTTACCTGCAGGACCTGTTGGTCACCGAGCAGAGCCGTGGCACCGGCGTCGGTCGCCAGCTCATTGAGTTCGTCTACGCCACCGCCAAGGCCGATGGTTGCTGCAAAGTGCACTGGCTGACCCATGAAACCAACGCCACGGCGATCCAGCTCTACGAGCGCATCGCCGAGCGTCCCGGCTTCATCCAATTTCGCAAAGCCTTGTAAGGAGCGCCGCATGTTGACTTCACTTGCCGATTGGAAAGGGGTTCCGGCACCGTTCACACAGTTGATCGAAGGGCGCTTCATCCGCCTGGAAAAACTCGATCCGGCTCGCCATGCCGAGGGCCTGTGGCAGGCACTCGAAGGCCCAGGGGCCGATCCGAAACTCTGGGACTACCTGCCCTACGGTCCATTTTCCGAGCGCAAGGCGTTCGATGCCTGGCTGGGTAATCATGCCGCGAACATCGACCCGTATTTCTTCACGGTGATCGACCGCGCCAATGGCGAGGTGCAGGGCATTCTCAGCCTGATGTCCATCGTGCCGACCCAGGGCCGCATCGAAATCGGCCATGTGACGTTCGGCGCCTCCATGCAGCGTTCGCCGAAAAGCACCGAGGCGGTTTACCTGCTGGCGAAAGAGTCCTTCGCCCTGGGTTATCGACGCCTGGAGTGGAAATGCAACAACGCCAACGCCCGCTCGAAATACGCTGCCGAACGATTGGGGTTCACGTTTGAAGGCGTTTTCCGCCAGCACATGGTGGTCAAGGGCCAGAACCGCGACACCGCGTGGTACTCGATGCTGGATTCGGAATGGCCGGCCATCGGCGCGGCGTTCGAGCAATGGCTCAGTGAAGAGAATCAAAGCGAGAACGGACAGGTGCGTAGCCTGGCGGAATGTCGCTCATCGCTGTGAGTGATGGATGATCGCCACCGCGAATCCCTTCGCGATGACGATCGATCGAGGCCGGCTGTCAGGACTCAGGCGGTTTCCAGGTGGCCAGGAAGGGCTTGAGCACCTCGGGTGTCACCGCACTTCGGGCATAGGGCCAGGCCCATTGCGGTATCGCGCCATGAGCACTCACATAACTGGCGAAATCCAGCCGACTGTACCCCGCCGGGCTCTGCGAGAAATCGAAATTGTAGAGAAAGTACTGGGCCTGTCTTTCGCTCATGGTGTACGACCCCATGATCAGTTGATGCGCCCGGGCCTCTTCATTGACCAGGCTGTCTATCAATGCACCCGCGAAAGCCGACTCGCTGTTGAGCGAGCCGGGCCGCCCCAGGGTGAATCGAATATTGCTGTCGCTGAACGCCGGGCCGGTCAAATCCTGCCAGATGGCCCTGGCGCTTTCCCGCGAGATCCCACGCATCGCTCGAATGGACGTCCACAGGTTCGGCCTGCTGAACAGGAGAGCGACCCGGCTATTCGAAAGCGGCCGCCCTGGTGTGCCAAACAGCCTGGCGACTGCAGATAAGTCACTGTCCTTGATATACCGGGCCTCCTGAAGAAAGTTGAAGAAGTCCAGTAAAGCCTGCCGATGCGTGAACAGACTGCTCAGGTTCCAGTCATCGAACGGCCGCATCCAGTTGATATCGACGCCGGCGTACTTCGTCAATTCGTCATAACGGCCACTGACATAATCACCGATGAGCTGAAGTCGCGTGTCGGATATGCTCGGGTTGCGTATCCACTGTGAAAGCAGACTCACGGGAAACAGGCCACCCAGGTTGGAAGCGATCACCTGGGATTTGAGAAGAATATTTGCCCGCGCCTGCAATATAGGAAATCGCCCGAGCGCCACGGTGAGCAGGTCGGCCAGGTCCTCGGCGCGGTCGTAATAGATGTGCTGCTCCAACAACGCCGAGTCGTCATCCATGGCATTGCCGGTCTCTTGCTCGTACCGTCTCTTGGCCTTTTTCAGATCATCGCGATCCACCAGATAGGCACCATTGAGCAGCTCCTCTAGCTGCGTTTCGTCGAGATGACCGTGCAGGGCATCGTCGTAGAGAACATACGCCAGACTGTTCTTGGGATGATGATCGGTCAGTTCCCGGGCCCTGACCCCGTACTCGAGCATGATATGAATCACATCCTGGGAGAACATGAGGTGTTCATTGTTGAGCAGTTCTTCAATCTCCGAGCTTTCGACGGGGCGCAGTAGCGTGTCCTCGAAGAAGGTCCGCACGGATCGATCGGTTTGCGTGTAGTAAGGAATGCTGCTCAGTATCGGACGACCCGGAGCCCTGGGGGACAAGTAGCTACCGATGTGTTGCAGGATCTCGGGTGGCAAGTCGGCTTGCCGGGCTTGGCTCAAGGTCCTGCGCACCATGTCGTCGGCATACAGGTTCAAGAAATGCACCAACGGTCGAAACAGGTTATGCGGGTTGCGCGTGCCATAGACAATCTGACTCACGTCATACACCGCAGCCTTGCCCAACAATTGCTCCAGGGAGCGTGCGTTATCCGCCAGCGCCTGCTGCAAACCGGTGGGCGGTGACACCAGGTACTGACTCATCTCCGGGTGCAGATCGATATAAGCGGCTGTTTCATTGCGCAGCCCCTGCATCGAAAACGTTGGCTGGGGCTGCCCCTCGTTCAGTCCCCGAGCGACGGCATTGAAGAAGCAATTGCCGTCGGCAGCGAACGTGACGTCAGTGTTATCAGCCAACCTTAAGGTGTAATGATTTTCACCGGTGCGTATCAGCACGACGTCAGTGTTGGACCTGAGCGGATGCACGCCCGTCGGATAGCCGCTTTCCTCTTGCCCGGGGGTAAAGCGTATCGACCAGTCCCGGCGTCCACGCCGTTGATCGATGATCAACAAGCTGCGATTTTGCGGCCAGCTTGGAACACGAGTGATGAGTGACGGGACCAGATCCATGATCTCGACGTCCCACTCGTTGGGTGTGCGGATCAGCTCGGCCACCGCGCGAAGCGATGTCGAGGGTTGCTTGGGGGCTGACGGGCCCGGTTGGGGCGGCCCCCCGCTCGGGCGCTTGCCCCCTCCGCCCAGGCCAAAGCCCACGGCGTGCCACTGGCCATCGGGCGCACGGGCCACCGTGCTCCTCATCACGCCACTGGAGCGGATGTTCAAGCCCGTCGCCGGGTCGACAATGGTGGCCTCGATGGCCTTGAGCGGCGTGTGGTCATGGACCCGGAATACCGTGCCATCGGGTTGCTGCACATACACTTGGCGGGCGGTGCGCCCCGTGGCGCTGTCCGTGATCGTGGGGCGATAAAAGCCCCGGGCATCCGCTGACACTCCCCGGAGCACCGACCTATCCGCCACGGCATAGCGGCGATAAAGCGTTTCCTCCAAGGGCAAGCCAAACCGTGCTCCAGATTGATTTTGTCGAGCCGTTATCGCCAGGAAAGAGGAGCGCCCTCGCACGTTGACGCTCACGCCACCGAAGCCGATAGCCTTCCGGGTGTTTGCCACCGCGTGGACGAACGCCAGTGTCGTCGTATTCGTTGGCACGGCACCGGTCCTGAGCACCAACAGGCCGGTCCTGACGGCACGGGCCAGCATCTGGAAACCGGGAATCAACAATAGGCCGGCCAGGTCCATGACAATTTCAACCGTCATCATCACCAGCCGCGCGACGGTCTGCAGGCCAATGTCCCGGTTGCTGTTGGAGCGGTGATCCGCATAGGCGCTGTGGAAGTTGACGTGGGCCCGGTGAAAACGCTCAAGCCAATCATCGGCGATCAAGACGCCACTGATCAGAGGGCGACCGCGGTGCTGCCCCAAGGCGCGCTTTATCTCCTCTGGATCGAGGGCGGAAATGCGCGAACGGAAATACGCTTGCCATTCTTCCTGTTGCAGCAGCCCGGTAATGCCATCGCTCAGGTCGGAAAACTCTTGCAGGTCATTGCCCTGGGGGCTGTCCGGCAAATACACGCCTACGGTGCCCTTGATGTCCGGCCCAGGCTGGTCTGAAAAGATCAGCACACCATCGATGCCGAGCGCGTTGCGCGGCGTACCACCTTGCGCGCTGATGCTGCCGCCCAGGAGAAGACCGTGGACGTGAACCCTGCGTCCGCCCACCCAGGCCCGATTCGCCGCCGTGGGTGATTGCAGGACCGCCTCCAGCCAGCTAGCCAGCAATTTGCGCGGATGGGCTGGCTTGGCAACCGGATCGGTCACTCTGGCCTGGAACACCGCATCGCCCCTGAGTGCAGCCTCATAGCTCTTGAATTCCAGGTGGGCCAGGTACGACGCCTGCCAGGCCGCCTTGTACCGGGGTTCATTCATTTGTTGGCGCAGCAGGATTTCATAATTGCCACCGACATCAAGGCTGGCCGCCATCCTGGCCAGCTCACTCCCAGTCACCGTGATCAGGAAACCGTTTTCCGGATGCCGGATACGTTGACCGTGTTGATCGAGAAGGTAGACCGCCAACACTTCGCGCATGGCGTTCGGGTATTGCCGCGGCCGCAGATTGTCGAGCATCAATTGGGTCAAGCTGCTGGTACGGGACTGCCTGGGGCTGGCCCGATCACCGTAGAACAGCCTGACCAGGGTCTGGTCCGGATCCACGTCGATCTGCGGATGGATGGTTTGCTGGAGGTACTGCTTGATCTTCCGGCGAGCGAACTGCACCAGCGTCGGAATATCGCTGCCCAGCGTATAGATGGCATCGAATACCTTTGTTTCGAGACGGCGATAGTGGGCTCGCTCGGCAAACGTCGCGGACTTGTAAAAGCCGGGACGACGGTTTTCCACCAAGGTTTCCTGACGGGCCGCCAGTGGCCCGACCAGTGACAACAGGGGCAAGCCAAGGGCATCTTCGGTTTGCCGGGCAAAGTCACTCACCGTCACCGTTTCGTTCCCTGGCGCATCCAGGACTTTCTCCAGCGCCGCACGTTGCATCTGCAGCAGGTCGGCCGCCGCCACTTCGAACACATGCCCGGACAGTTCGACGGAAATGTCCTGGATCCTGCACGCCTGGCTCTCAAGGGTGGGAAATACCTGCCTGACCAGGTCCTGGAAAGCGTTGAAGCGCTGAAGCCCATGCTCCAGGGAATACAGGAACAGCGATGGCCGGCCGGTAAACTTGATCACCATCGCGGCCGGCCATTTTTGCGGCTGCGCCGCGCCGCTATCGAGCATGACCGCATAGACATGGGGAACCGGTGCTCGCAACAGGCGACTTCTATCCGCCTGGGAAGGATGGGTGGTGATGATGTCCAGCAGGCGGTCTTCATCGCTTTGCTGGATTCGCTCGCCCTGGCTGAGCTGAGCGGCAGGATCCCGATCGGCTTTGTACAGGTCGAAAAGATGCAGAAAGCGCCGGGCCAACAACTGCGCCAGGGCAGCTTCGGTGGTGGACGACGACGCCACGCCTGGCAATACCTCCCAGCCCTTGCGCTGGCGAAAGAGCGTCAGTTCGTCGCGGAACTGCCGCTTCATCCGTTCATTCGTGGTCGGCTGGGCCAGATAGAACGCGGATTCCATGGACCTCAACGTGTCCTTGTCCGGCGGGCCGGCAAAAAGGCTGTCGGCCTCGTCCAGGGAGTCCGGGCGGGTGAAGAACCCGACGCCACCGTTCTGGAAGTCAGGCGCCGTGTCGCTGAGCAAACCGTTGCGCATGACGTGGGTAAAGCTGTCCGAGGCGGTCAGGACGCGCCCACCGGCCGGGTTCGTGGTGAAGCGGCTCACATAGCATTGATCCGGTTCGATGTCAGGAAGCAGCGATGCACGAAATTTCCTGGCGGGAATCCTGGCCTTGAGCAGGCCGACCAGCAGCGCGCCCATCACCCGGTCGAAGGTAGGAACGGCTGCGAACAGATGGGTCAGCTGTATCTGGTGGGTGTCCAGCAAGTCCAGTTGCCTGAGCTGTTCCTTCGCTTGGGCATCGATCGTTTCTGATTGAGGTATAGGTGACGCAACACCCGGTTCATCCTTGGGGGAAATCGACATCTCAATGGTCCGGTTCTGATTGAAGAGCCCGGACCCTATCGCGCCGTTCGCCTTGAGATGACGTACATATGTATAGAGGGCAGTGGAACTGGGAGGGAAACGTAAGCTGATATTTTTGGACCGCTGAAGTCCGCTATCGCGAGCAGGCTCGCTCCCACAGGGGAATGCATTCCAACCTGTGGGAGCGAGCCTGCTCGCGATGACAATCGATCAACCGATGATGCGCTACCGGCTCACGCCAACTTTTGCGCCAGCACCGCAATATGCTCCGGGCCGATCCCGCAGCAACCGCCCAGGTGACTGGCCCCACGTTTCTGCCAATCCGCCGCCCATTGAAGGTAGCCCGGTGGATCGAGGTCTTCACGCAGTGGGTCCAGCCCGTCGTTGGCGGTCGCTTCCTTGGGTTGCGGCGGGAAGGCGTTGGCGTAGGCGCCGATGTGGATCTTCACCCCCAGGCGCTCGAAGGTTTGCCGGGCGGCATCGATCGCAGCGCCGATCACTTCCGGCTGGCTGCAGTTGAACAGCAGCGCCTCGACGCCCAGTTCGGCCGCGACGGCCGCGGCGTCTGCCACCGGCTCGCCGGAACGCAGGCGCGGCACTTCATCGGTGTCTTCGTCCTTGAGGGTGAACGACAGCCAGAACGGCTTGCCATCCTGGGGCAATCCGGCGTGAATCGCCTTCGCTTCTACCGTCGAGCTCTGGGTTTCGGCCAGCCACAGGTCGACATGGGGCGCCAGGCCGGTCACCAGGGGCGCCAGCAGCTCGCTGGCACGGGAAGCATCGAACAGATCAGGCCGATAGGAGCCGAACAGCGGCGGCAGCGAGCCGGCGACACGCACTGCCTTTTCGGAAGCCTGCACCGCCCGCCGGGCCAGCTCGCCGGCCAGCGCTGCCAGAGCCTGGCCTTCGGCGGCGAAACGCGCCTCGCCAATATGAAACGGCACGACGGCATAGCTGTTGCTGGTGATGACATTGGCCCCGCTGGCAATATAGGCTGCGTGCACGGCCTCTACTGCCTGGGGGGCTTCGCTCAGGGCCAACGCCGACCATTCGGGCTGCCTGAACGGCGCGCCACGGCGTTGCAGTTCGCGGCCCATGCCGCCGTCGAGAATGACTGTCGTTGCTGAGCCCATATGCGATTCACTCATAAGCTTATGAAAATAACTCACTACCGGAGTTGTTCTTATAACTATTTAATACGCACTCTTCGGTTAACCACAACCTGTATTTTCAGCCAGGGCCTTACATGAAACTTAAACCATTGATGGCCCTGGGCCTGACTCTGCTGGCTGCCTCGTCGCAAGCATTCGCCGGCACCACGCTGGACCGTATCGAGCAGAAAAAAGAACTGGTCGGCGTATTGATGGAAAGCTACCCGCCCTTCTCGTTTCTCAACGATCAGAACCAGCTCGACGGGTTTGACGTCGACGTGGCCAAAGCCGTGGCGCAGAAGCTGGGCGTAAAGCTGCGCCTGGAAACGCCGTCCTGGGACGTGATCGCCGCCGGACACTGGAGCGGGCGCTACGACATCTGCATCTGCTCCATGACACCGAGCAAGGCCCGCGCCGAAGTGTTCGATTTCCCGGTGCAGTATTACGCCTCGCCGGCGGTGATCGTGGTCAACGCCAAGGACGACCGTATCCACGGCGCCAAGGACCTGAGCGACAAGAAAGTCGGCCTCACCAGTGCCTCCAGTTACGAGAGCTACCTGAACAAGAACCTGGTGATCGAAGGCGCCGAGGATACCCAACTGAGCTATCCGTTCGAGAATGTGCAGATCGCCCCGTACGACACCGACAACGTGGCCTTCCAGGACCTGGGCCTGGGCGCCGGGGTACGCCTGGACGCGGTGCTGACCAACTTGGTGACTGCACAGCCACGCCTGACCGAAGACAAGCGCTTCAAACTGGCCGGCGAGCCGCTGTACTCCGAACCGAATTCGGTGGCCATCGAAAAGGGCGATGCCCAGTGGGACAGCAAGGTGCGTGAAGTCTTCGCCCAGTTGAAACAGGACGGCACCTTGAGCAAACTCTCGCAGAAATGGATCGGCGCCGACATCACTCAATGACCTCTTTCCCGCCCCCTTCTCAGCCACCGCAAGCGGTGGCTGAGTCGCGCCTGAAGAAAATCTTCGGTTTTCGCACACGGCTGTACCTGACCTGGGCGGCCATGCTGGTGCTGTTCGCGAGTTTTTTCCTGGGCTTCGACCTGAAGTTCTCGATCATCCTGGACAAGTTGCCGAACCTGATCGGCCTGCACCTGGCCCCCAACGGCTTTCTGCAAGGCGCGGTGCTGACGCTGTTCCTGTGCCTGTGTTCGATCGTCGCGTCGTCATTGCTGGGCTTCATCACAGCCCTGGCACGACTGTCCAGCAGTGCGGTGGCGTTCGGCATTGCCAGTTTCTATGCGTCGTTCTTCCGTGGCACGCCACTGCTGATCCAGATCCTGCTGATCTACCTGGGCCTGCCGCAACTGGGCGTGGTCCCAGGCGCCGTCACCGCCGGGATCATTGCCCTGTCGCTGAACTACGGCGCCTACCTGAGCGAAATTTTCCGCGCCGGCATCCTCGGCGTCCCCCACGGCCAACGCGAAGCCTCGCTGGCGCTGGGCTTGAGCGAAACCGTGATCTTCTGGCGCGTCACCCTGCCCCAGGCCATGCGCACCATCATCCCGCCGACCACCAACCAGTTCATCTCCATGCTCAAGGACTCCTCCCTGATCTCGGTAATGGGCGTCTGGGAGGTGATGTTCCTGGCGCAGTCCTATGGTCGCTCCAGCTATCGCTACATCGAAATGCTCACCACGGCGGCGATCATCTATTGGCTGATGTCCATCGCACTGGAGCTGATCCAGGCGCGGATGGAGCGGCATTATGGGAAGGCGTACCTCAAGCGCAGTTGACAGCCCTATCGCTGTCAAACGGACCGTTCCGAGAGTGATGTAGGGCAACGCCACGTACCGTGAACGCTGACGCGACGAGGCGCTGTTTCGCGTGCAACCGGCCTACGGCTTTCGTCGTGATCTCTCGCCGCAGGCGCAGCGATGGCTGGCATCGCGCTCCAAGGATGAATTTTTAAAGTGCGGACTCCCTTACGAGAGGCCGCATTCAATGCCAATCCAACACGTATTCCCACCCCAATACCTCGCCTTGGCGATTGCCCTGGTGCTCGGTTGCGCCGACGTTTCAATGGCTCAACCAATGGTCGATGACGGTCCGGCCTCGCCCCCGGAAACGACCGCCCAGATGCAAGCCCGCCTCAAGACGTTCGCCAGCGCACCGCAGACAAAACACACCAAGGTCACCAAGACCCTCAACGGCCCCAAGGGGCTCGCGCTGGAAACGGGCAGCGACGACGATCTGGTGACGGTGAGCGGACGTGGCAAGCTCATGGGCCTTGTCGACGGCGGAGGCGGAATCAACGCCCTGCAGTTGGACACCGTGTCAGGCGGCAAGCTGGATGAGGTACGCAATTTCCAGGACCTGCATGTCAAGCGAGGGGAATGGTCAAACGTCCTGGGCTTCGATGGCCGAAGCCTGATTGAGCCGAAAGCCAAGCTGATCAACACTGGGCATCTCGGTGGCGAAGTGCACGTTCTGGGCGGCTTCGACAATCAGGGCACTGTCGCCAGAAGCGTATTCATAGCACCCAGCGCCCACATGACAAACTCGGGCATCGCTGGGGCTGTCGTTGTGGCAGAAACTGGAAGATTCAGCGGTAGCGGAGCGGTGGAGAGTCTCGACGTGGCGGGGCTGTTGGAGGTCGGTCCGGCAATGGGCGCGCCTTCCATTGCAAAGGACTTCAAGCTGTCGCAAGGCGCAGAGCTTGTCTATGGCGTCGATGCCCGTGGAAACAGCGCCACGATCACGGTCGGGGGCATCGCGACCCTGAACAACGCGGCGCTGACAATCAGTTCCGCACCGGGCGAGTATGTCGGCACACGCGATCATACCGTTATCAACGCATCCAAGGTCGAAGGCGAATTCGGACAGGTCACCAGCGACCTGGCATTCATGATAGCGACGCCCCACTACCTGGAGACGCAGGTCAATCTGACCTATGCACGCAACGATGTTCCGGTTGAGTCGCTAGCAGCTTCCAAAAACGGGCGCGAATTCGCAGTCCACATCGAAGAGCCACAGCCGGTTGAATCGGTTGCGTCGCCCGATGTGCAAGCGCCTACCATAGCCCCACCACCCAGGCCTGCCGAGCCAGCGAGAACTGTGGCCGTTGCGCAAACACCTACCGCTCCGGCGCCAGCCGCCCAACCCGCCGCAAAACCCAACGCCGCCATCAACGCCTTGCTGGGCACCAACATATTCACAGCTGCCGACGCTATCGACCAGCTCACGGGTTATGACACCGCGAACCTCGCCAACGCCACCCTGAGCAGCAGTGCTCCGATCAGCACCGGGATGCTCTCGGCCATGGGCCGAAGACATCCCGAAGATGCGCACGTCGACGGCCAGGTCTGGGTCCAGGCCATCGGCAACAGCGGGGTTGTCGGTAGGCAATGGGGAAGCGATGCCCTCAAACATTCGACAACGGGGCTCATGCTGGGGACCGATTGGGCGGTCAGCCCTGAATGGCGCCTGGGCATCATCGGCAGCAAGACCCAGACACGGCTGGACGGCCACCGCTTCGACGGCGGACTCGACAGTTGGTACCTGGGGGCATACGCCCTGCGCCAGGACGGCCCGCTGGCGCTGCGGCTGGGCGCCGTTTATGGCGACCATGACGGCAGTACCAAACGTCATGTGACCTTCAATGGTTTCAGTGATCGCCTCAAGGGTCGTTACGACGCCAATACGCAGCAAGTCTTTGGGCAGATGGGCTACCGCTTCGACCTCGCTCATGTCGAGGTCGAACCCTATGCCCACCTGGGCTATCAACGTTATCAACGTGACCGCTATCAGGAAAAAGGCGGGGACGCGGCGTTGAAGGTCCACAGCCAGACCCAGGACGCTTACAGCAGTAACCTCGGCCTGCGCCTCGCCCGACCTTTTGCCCTGGATCGCGGCATGCAGTGGACGCCTCGTCTGAATGTCGGCTGGAAACACCTCTACGGCGACGTCACCGGCCGTTCTCGCCAGGGCCTGGTAAGCGGCGGCAGTACCTATCGGGTGGAAGGCACCGAGCTGGACCGCGACAGCCTGCTCCTCGAAGCGGGACTGGACCTGGCGGTGTCACCCTGGCATACGCTGGGGCTGGGCTATAGCGGGGAAACGGGCAACGACAACCGTAGCCAGGCGTTGATGGGCCACTGGCGGATGATGTTCTGACCGATAAGGGAGCACACCCTGTGGGAGCGAGCCTGCTCGCGATAGCGGTGTAACAGCCGCCATCGATACTGGCTGACCTGACGCTATCGCGAGCAGGCTCGCTCCCACAGGGGTTCGGTGTGTGGGGCAGGCATTTGCACAAAAAAAAAGGGGAGCACATGCCCCCCCGAGGTTAAAGCGATGTATCGAGGCTGTTAGCTCAGCCTTCGATCTCGATCAGGATCTCGCCCGGATTGACCCGGTCGCCCTTGGCCACATGAATGGCGGTGACCTTGCCGGCGATGGCCGCCTGTACTTCGGTCTCCATTTTCATGGCCTCGGTGATCAGCACGGCTTGGCCGGCCTTCACCACGTCGCCTTCCTTGACCAGCACATCGACGATGTTGCCTGGCATGGTGGTGCTGACGTGGCCAGGTGCAGAGGCTTGCTTGCGCTTGCTGCTGCCGCCGCTGACGAATTCATTGAGCGGTTCGAATACCACTTCTTCCGGCATGCCATCGATGGACAGGTAGAAGTGACGCTTGCCTTCGGCCTTGACGCCGACGCCAGTGATGTCGACGCGGTAGGTTTCGCCGTGAACGTCGATGACGAACTCGGTCGGTACGCCTTCGCCGCCCGCCGAACTCACGCTGCCCGCCTCAGGGATCGGCAACAGCACTTCCGGAGTCAGGGTGCCGGCTTCACGCTCTTCAAGGAATTTGCGCCCGATATCCGGGAACATGGCATAGGTCAGCACGTCTTCTTCGGACTTGGCCAGTGCACCGATTTCGCCGCGCAGCTTGGTCATTTCCGGCTTGAGCAGATCGGCCGGACGCACGTCGATCACGTCCTCGCTACCGATAGCCTGGCGACGCAGCTTCTCGTTCACCTCGCCCGGCGCCTTGCCGTATCCGCCTTGCAGGTAGAGCTTCACTTCGTTGGTGATGGTCTTGTAGCGCTCGCCGGCCAGCACGTTGAAGAAGGCCTGGGTACCGACGATCTGCGAGGTCGGCGTAACCAATGGCGGGAAGCCGAGGTCTTCGCGTACTCGCGGGATTTCCGCCAGCACTTCGTTCATGCGGTTCAGCGCGCCCTGCTCTTTCAGCTGGTTGGCCAGGTTGGAAATCATCCCGCCGGGTACCTGGTTGACCTGGACACGGGTATCCACTGCGGTGAACTGGCTTTCGAACTGGTGATACTTCTTGCGTACTGCATAGAAGTACAGGCCGATTTCTTGCAGCAATTCCAGGTCCAGGCCGGTATCGAACTCGCTGCCCTTGAGGGCCGCGACCATCGATTCGGTGCCAGGGTGACTGGTGCCCCAGGCAAAGCTGGAGATGGCGGTGTCGATATGGTCGGCGCCGTTCTCGACAGCCTTGAGCTGGCACATCGCGGCCAGGCCGGCGGTGTCATGGGAGTGGATGAACACCGGCAACGATTGCTCGGCCTTCAAGGCTTTCACCAATTCACCAGTGGCGTACGGGGTCAGCAAACCGGCCATGTCCTTGATCGCCACCGAGTCGCAACCCATGGCTTCCATCTGTTTGGCCTGGGCCACGAAAGCGTCGATGGTGTGCACCGGACTGGTGGTGTAGGCGATGGTGCCCTGGGCATGTTTGCCGGCAGCCTTCACCGCCTCGATGGCGACGCGCAAGTTACGCACATCGTTCATCGCATCGAAGATACGGAACACATCGATGCCGTTGACCGCGGCCTTGGCCACGAACGCCTTGACCACGTCATCGCTGTAATGGCGATAGCCCAACAGGTTCTGGCCGCGCAGCAACATTTGCAGACGGGTATTGGGCAGCGCGGCGCGCAGTTGGCGCAGGCGCTCCCACGGGTCTTCTTTCAGGAAACGCACGCAGGCGTCGAACGTCGCGCCGCCCCAGACTTCCAGCGACCAATAGCCGACTTTGTCGAGCTTGTCGCAGATGGGCAGCATGTCTTCGGTGCGCATGCGGGTGGCGAGCAGCGATTGGTGGGCGTCGCGCAGGATTGTGTCGGTAACGTGGATCTTCTTGGACATGGTCATGATTCCTTACAGGCCTGCGTGGGCGGCAATGGCGGCGGCGATGGCCAGGGCCAGCTCTTCGGGTTTGCGCTTGATCGAATAGTTGGTCAGTTCAGGGTGGCTTTCGACGAAGCTGGTGTTGAACTGGCCGCTCCGGAATTCCGGGTTGCGCAGGATTTCCTGGTAGTACGCGGCAGTGGTCTTGACCCCCTGCAAGCGCATGTCATCCAGGGCGCGCAGGCCTCGGTCCATGGCTTCTTCCCAGGTCAACGCCCAGACCACCAGTTTCAGGCACATCGAGTCGTAGAACGGTGGAATGGTGTAGCCGGTATAGATCGCCGTATCGGTGCGCACGCCGGGGCCGCCAGGGGCGTAGTAGCGGGTGATCTTGCCGAAGCTGGGCAGGAAGTTGTTCTTCGGGTCCTCGGCGTTGATCCGGAACTGCAAGGCAAAGCCACGGTGCTGGATATCTTCCTGCTTGACCGACAGCGGCAGCCCGGACGCAATGCGGATCTGTTCGCGAACGATGTCGATACCGGTGATTTCCTCGGTGATGGTGTGTTCCACCTGCACCCGGGTGTTCATTTCCATGAAGTACACCTCGCCCTCGGCGAGCAGGAACTCCACGGTGCCGGCATTCTCGTAGCCCACGGCCTTGGCGGCGCGCACCGACAGGTCGCCGATGTAGGCGCGCTGCTCGGGCGTCAGTTGCGGGCTGGGGGCGATTTCGATCAGCTTCTGGTTGCGGCGCTGGATCGAGCAATCCCGTTCGAACAGATGCACCACGTTGCCGAAACTGTCACCCAGGATCTGCGCCTCGATGTGCTTGGGGTTGACGATGCATTTTTCCAGGAACACTTCCGCCGAACCGAATGCCTTGGTGGCTTCGGAAATGACCCTAGGGAAAGCCTGTTCCAGCTCTTCCCGGCTGTTGCAGCGTCGAATACCCCGACCGCCGCCGCCGGACGTGGCCTTGAGCATCACCGGGTAACCGATCCGGTCACCCTCGGCCAAGGCCTCTTCGATCCCTGACACGTTGCCTTCGGTGCCCGGCGTAACCGGCACACCGGCCTTGATCATGCTGCGGCGCGCTTCGGTCTTGTCGCCCATGCGGCGAATGACTTCCGCCGCAGGACCAATGAATTTGATTCCGCGTTCGGCGCAGATGTCCGCCAATTCGGCATTTTCCGAGAGGAAACCATAACCGGGATGCAGGGCATCGCAGCCGGTCTCCACGGCGAGGTTCACCAGTTTGCGCGGGTTGAGGTAGCCGGCCAGCGGGTCAGCGCCGATGCTGTGGGCCTCGTCCGCGCGCTTGACATGCAGGGCATGGCGATCAGCGTCGGAATAGACCGCGACCGAGCGAATGCCCATCTCGGCGCAAGCGCGCACGATGCGGACGGCAATCTCACCACGGTTGGCGATCAGGATCTTTTTTATCAATTGGAGGTTCCCTTGAGCCGGTGATACCACGGCCTGAGGTTCAGGCCGACGCGTGACCAGATGTAACAATCGGTCGCAGCACCACACTAGTCCCGGCCGTTGATTAACAAAAATGAATATTTATTGGGTCAGGCATAAGGGAAGACTTATAGTTGATCTACCCGTGGTGAACCAGAGTGGCTAGAAAATGCGTAAGTCATTGATGCGTATGACATTGCGTCAATTGCAGATTTTCAACGAGGTGTGCGACCTGAGGTCCTACAGCCGCGCAGCCGATGAAATGTCTCTCACTCAGCCGGCCGTCAGCCTACAGATTCGATCCCTGGAAGAGCTGATTGGGCAACCGCTGTTTGAGTACGTTGGCAAAAAGCTCTACATGACCGAAGCCGCCGAAGCCCTGCAACGCGCCAGCCGGGACATCTTCGGACGCCTGGAAAACCTCGACATGCAACTCTCGGACATGCAGGGTTCGCTGCAAGGTCAGCTGAAGCTGGCGGTGGAGTCCAGCGCCAAATATTTCGTGCCGCACCTGTTTGCCGCGTTCAAGCGCCAGCACCCGGAGGTCAACTTGAGCCTTACGGTGGTCAATCGCGGGCAAGTCATCCGTCGCCTCTCGGACAACCGGGACGACCTGGTGATCATGTCCATGGTGCCTCAGGACATGGGGCTGGAGTTCCTGCCGTTCCTCAACAATCCGATCGTGGCCGTGGCGCCGCCGGATCATCCGTTGTGTCACATGGGCCCGCTGCGCTTGCAGGATCTGGAGCCCTATACGTTGCTGCTGCGCGAGCCGGGATCAGGCACGCGACTGGCCTGCGAGGAATACTTCAAGGAGAAACGGGTGCATTTCACCCAGACGCTGGAGGTGGCGTCAGCGGAAGCCCAACGCGAATGCGTGGTGGCGGGCCTGGGCGTGGCGTTGTTGACGCGCCACGCCGTGAGTCGGGAGCTGTCGTCCGGCGCGCTCATCGAGTTGCCGGTCGAGGAACTGCCGCTGTACCGCAGTTGGTGCCTGGTACAAGCCAGGGCGAAACGACTGTCACCGGTGGCCCACGCCTTCCTGGCATTTGTGCGTGGCGAGCGCGCTCAGATCATTGGCCTGGTTGAGCGTTTCGACGGGAAGCCGCCGGCGTTGCCTGCCAGTAATTGAATTCTGTGACGTCGGGATATTCGCTGATTTCCGCCAGGAGCTGGCGCTGCTCATAACGGTCTTCGATCGCGCGACGAAACGCCATGCGGCGCTGGTCTTCCTGTTGACGGCGGGTTTTGACGGCGCTGCGTTCTTCGTAGGACTGGGTCATGTCGAGACTCCCAAGACGTATACGGGAGTTTCACGATGACAATACGGGATGACGATTTGGCGGCGCGCGGGTTACAGAACGATGAATGTTGCTATGAGTGGCCTCTTGCAGCTTCTAATCATCCAACGCCTTCACTGACTTGGGCGACAGCCGCAGGCTGCGAAGGCTGCGCTTGACGCTCTTGAGGTGGTTGACCAGGCTTGGCCCGCGGGCCATGGCAACGCCCATCGCCAGCACATCGATCACCACCAGGTGAGCGATGCGCGAGGTCAGCGGCGTGTAGATCTCGGTGTCTTCGTGCACGTCGATGGCCAGGTTTACCGTCGAGAGTTCGGCCAATGGCGTCTGGCTCGGACACAGGGTAATCAGCGAGGCGCCGCTCTCGCGAACCAGGTTGGCGGTGATCAACAGATCCTTGGAGCGCCCCGACTGGGAAATGCAGATCGCCACATCGGTGGGCTTCAGGGTGACCGCCGACATGGCCTGCATGTGCGGATCGGAATAGGCGGCCGCCGTGAGCAACAGCCGAAAGAACTTGTGCTGCGCATCCGCCGCCACCGCGCCCGACGCGCCAAAGCCGTAGAACTCGACACGCTGGGCCTGGGACATGGCCGTGACCGCTTTCTGCAGTGCCACCGGGTCGAGCTTCTCGCGAACCTCCATGAGCGTGTGCAGGGTGGTGTCGAAGATCTTCAGGCTGTAGTCGGCGACCGAATCGTCTTCATGGATCGCAAACTGGCCGAAACTCGCACCGGCCGCCAGGCTCTGCGCCAGCTTGAGTTTCAGGTCCTGGAAACCGGAGCAACCGATGGCGCGACAGAAGCGCACGATGGTCGGTTCGCTGATGCCGACACTGTGGGCAAGATCGGCCATGGAACTGTGCATCACGGCCGCAGGATCAAGCAGTACGTGATCGGCGACTTTCAGTTCCGATTTGCGCAGCAGGTGGCGTGACTGGGCGATGTGTTGCAACAGGTTCAAGGGGATGGACTCTTGTTATTGGCAGTGGCCGGGATGTAGCAAGTTTGTAGTTATACTACAGGAATTGCCTTTTTGCCCGCCCAATACGTAACTCGATATCCCGATTTCATGCCGCATGCACGCCATGTAGCAGTCAGGCGCTATAAACCGTCTTCATTGGCCCGCAGCAAGGCAGCCAGGCCCTCGGCCTCGACAGGACGGCTGATGAGGTAGCCCTGGACTTCGTCGCAACGCTCGGCCTTCAGGAATTCGAGCTGTCCCGGCCGCTCGACACCTTCGGCCACCACCTTGAGCGATAGACCGTGAGCCATGGCGATGATCGCCCGGGTGATGGCCGCGTCCTCGCCACCCTCCTCCAGCCCACGGATGAACGCCTGGTCGATCTTCACGTAATCCACCGGGATACGCTTGAGGTAACTCAGGGACGAATAGCCGGTGCCAAAGTCGTCGATCGCCAGCTTGACCCCAAGGTCGCGCAACTGTTGGAAGGTGGCGATGATGTGTTCAACGCTGTCGAGCAACTGGCTCTCGGTCAACTCCAACTCCAGGTATTCGGGAGCCAGGCCGGTTTCTTCCAGCACTTGGCGCACGAGGCTGACGACCTTGCCCTGGCGCAACTGATGCACAGACAGATTCACGGACACCCGGATCGGTGCAAGCCCCTGGCGCTGCCATTCACATGCCTGCCAACAGGCCTGGCGCAATACGAACTCGCCAATGGGTCCGATCAATCCGGTCTCCTCGGCGAGGCCGATGAAATGCCCCGGCGGCACCCTGCCCATGGCCGGATGGTCCCAGCGTACCAGTGCTTCCGCCGCCTTCAGACGACCGCTCGCCAGGCACAACTTGGGCTGGTAGAAGACCTTCAACTGCTGCTCTTCAAGAGCCTTGCGCAATTGATTCTCCAGTTGCAGGCGCTCCAGCGTACTGGCCTGGAGGCTGTCGGTGTAGAACTGGAAGTTGTTGCCACCCAAGTGCTTGGCATGTTGCATGGCCATGTTCGCCTGACTGACCAGGGTGGCAACATCCCGCGCGTTGTCGGGCAGCAGACTGATCCCGATGGAGGCGCTGACCACCAGCTCGTGTCCTTCGATGGTCTGTGGCAAGCGCAACTTGGCGGACAAGCGCGTTGCCATGCGCGCCAGGCTTGAGAGATTGCCATAGGCATCGAACAGCACCGCGAACTCATCGCCGGACAACCGGGCGATGGTATTGGCTTCCGGCAGCGCATTGATCAGGCGCCGGGCCATCTTCTGCAACAACTGGTCGGCGATGTCGTGGCCGAGGCTGTCGTTGAGCAGCTTGAAGCGGTCCAGATCGATGTGCAGCAAGGCCAGGCTGCGACGCCCGCCTTGGCGCACCCGCTGCTGCGCTTCCTGCAGGCGCTCGCGGAACAACGAGCGATTCGCCAGTCCGGTCAACTCGTCGTAATGGGTGAGATAGCGCATCCGCTCTTCGGATTCGCGCCTGGCCGACAGATCGGCGAAAAAGCCAACGATATGACTGACGCTTCCCCGGGAATCCCGGACAATGCTCAGTTGCAGCCACTGGGGATACAACTCGCCATTGGCCCGCGCTTCCACCAGTTCACCCTGCCAGGTGCCCTGCAGCTTGAGTGCCTGGCGAATCACCGGATAGTGACGGCGCGCATCGCGGCTGCACGGCAGGTCGACGACGTTACGCCCCAGCATGTCCTCGACATTGAAACCGGTAATCCGGGTGAACGCCTGGTTGGCGGCGAGCAGCGCATAGTGGGGGTCGAAGATCACGATGCCTTCGCTGGCGGCCTCGAACACCGTGGCCGCCAGTTGCCGCTGTTGTTCCAGCTCTTTACTGACGCTGATGTTTCTTCGGGTGCCGACCATGCGCAGCACCCGACCGCTGACGCTGCGCTCCACGGCCCGGCCACGGTCTTCAATCCAGACCCAATGGCCATCACCGTGACGGATGCGGTATTCGATCTGATAATCCTCGCTACGGCCCTTGAGGTGTTCGACCAGGGCTCGCTTGAGCGCCGGCAGGTCTTGGGGGTGCAGGCGTGGCGTGAGGTGGCTGAGCATCGCCGTGATGTATTCCGGCTCCAGGCCCAGCAGTTCCTTGAGCTGGGTGTGATGGACCTCATCGGTCTGCAGGTTCCAGTCCCACAGGCCCAGCTCACTGGCCTTGAGGGCCAGAGCCAGACGCGCCTCGCTCTTGCTCAAGGCCTGACTGGCTACCTGCAGTTCGAGGCTGCGCTGGGCGACCCGCACCTCGAGGCCCACCTGGGCCGCACGCAGTTGTTCCTCGGCGAGACGACGTTGCTCGACCTCCCGGGCCAGGGCCTCGTTAAGCTGGGCGCCGCGGATTTGCGTCTGTTGCAGATGCTCGATCAGCGCCTGATTCTGGAACCGACGCAGCATGCCCCGCTGCATCAATCGATTGACCTGCCAGGCCACCACGCTCAGAGACACCAGCACCACCAGACCGAGCCAGCCCCATCCGCGCTGCTGTTCGTCACCGCCCCAGAAGAGGTAACCGATGGCTGGCAACAGGCAGGGCAAGGTGAAGGATAGAAATGCCGGAAGGCTCACGGCATAGGCGACACTGGCCGACAGGGTGGCTGCGCCGATCAGGCCGAACACCCAGGCCTGTTGCTGGAAGCTGTCGGCCGGAACCAGCGCGATGCCGGCCCCGGCCAGCGTCAGGCCAGTCATCGCCGACCCGAGCAGGAACATACGCAACCAGATCGGGTGCGCCTGACGGCTGGGAATCGCCGAATCGAAGGCCGCGACCTGTATCACCCGTAGGGCCACCAGCGACAACAGCCAGATCAGCCATACACTGACCAGGAAATAGTGCGACGGCCCCCACAACAGGGCGGCGCAGACCAGGCCGTTGACCAGCATGAATAACGTGGGCAGCAGCGAGCCCTGGTACAGCAACCGTGTACGCTCTACAGCCATCTCCGTGGCGTACTGCTTGCAGATGACCCGCGGTTCCACAGAGGGGCCCGCCAGATCGGAATTGAGGGTCATAGGCACTGTTCTTGTTCTTAGGGGCACGGAGAACCCGAAACGAGCACCGAGCATACACAAGCCAGAGGCCATCCCACACTGCTCCCGCTCACAAAAATGTCTAAAAATGTCGCTATTTCATTGGACGACAGCCCCTTCAAGCGTGTTTTGCCGCCGCTTGCACCCGTGACTGACCGGTCATCCCAATCGGTCTTTTATCGGCTGAGGTAAAGCTTGGTTTGCCCGGGGTGCCGCCGCACCCTAGAATGCGCCGATGCGCGATGATCTCTCTCTTCTGCTGAACTCCCTCAACGATGCCCAACGCCAGGCCGTAGCGGCCTCCGTGGGTCGACAGTTGGTCCTGGCCGGTGCCGGTTCCGGTAAAACCCGGGTGCTGGTGCACCGTATCGCCTGGTTGATCCAGGTCGAGAACGCCTCGCCCCATTCGATCCTGTCGGTGACCTTCACCAACAAGGCCGCTGCCGAGATGCGCCACCGCATCGAACAGCTGATGGGCATCAACCCGGCCGGCATGTGGGTCGGTACGTTCCACGGCCTGGCGCACCGCCTGTTGCGGGCCCATTGGCAGGAAGCCGGCCTGAGCCAGACCTTCCAGATCCTGGACAGCGACGACCAGCAACGACTGGTCAAGCGGGTGATCCGCGAGCTGGGGCTGGACGAGCAGCGCTGGCCAGCCCGCCAGGCCCAATGGTTCATCAACGGCCAGAAAGACGAAGGCCTGCGCCCACAGCACATCCAGGCCAGTGGCGACCTGTTCCTGGCGACCATGCGCAGCATCTACGAAGCCTACGAGGCCGCGTGCCAGCGCGCCGGGGTCATCGACTTTTCCGAACTGCTGCTGCGGGCACTCGACCTTTGGCGTGATCATCCAGGGCTGCTGGCGCACTATCAGAAGCGCTTCCGACATGTGTTGGTGGACGAGTTCCAGGACACCAACGCCGTGCAATACGCCTGGTTGCGCCTGCTGGCCAAAGGCGGCGACAGCCTGATGGTGGTGGGTGACGACGATCAGTCGATCTACGGCTGGCGCGGCGCCAAAATCGAGAACATTCATCAGTACTCGGCGGATTTTCCTGACGCTGAAGTTATCCGCCTGGAACAGAATTACCGTTCCACGGCGGGTATCCTCAAGGCTGCCAACGCCCTGATCGCCAACAACACCGGGCGTCTGGGCAAGGAGTTGTGGACCGACGGCGGCGAAGGCGAAGCCATCAACCTCTATGCCGCCTTCAACGAACACGATGAAGCCCGCTATGTGGTGGAAACCATTGAGAGCGCGCTGAAAACCGGCCTGGCCCGCAGTGACATCGCCATCCTGTATCGCTCCAACGCCCAGTCGCGGGTATTGGAAGAAGCGTTGTTGCGCGAGCGGATCCCTTACCGCATCTACGGCGGCCAGCGCTTTTTCGAACGCGCCGAAATCAAGAACGCCATGGCGTACCTGCGCCTGCTCGAAGGCCGCGGCAACGACGCAGCCCTGGAGCGAGTGATCAACGTACCGACGCGGGGCATTGGCGAGAAGACCGTCGAAGCGATCCGCGATCATGCACGCCACAGCCATGTGTCCATGTGGGAATCCATGCGCCTGCTGGTCGACAACAAAGGCGTGACCGGTCGTGCCGCCGGCGCACTGAAGGCCTTTATGGACCTCATCGAGGACCTGGCCGCCAAATGTGCAGAAATGCCACTGCACTTGATGACCCAGACCGTCATCGAGCAGTCCGGCCTGATTGCTTATCACGAAGCGGAAAAAGGCGAGAAAGGCCAGGCCCGGGTAGAAAACCTCGAGGAACTGGTCAGCGCCGCCCGTAACTTCGAGAACACCGAAGAAGACGCGGACCTGTCGCCCCTGGCGGCCTTCCTCGGCCACGCCTCCCTGGAGGCCGGCGACACCCAGGCCGAGGAGCATGAAGACAGCATCCAGTTGATGACCCTGCACAGCGCCAAGGGCCTGGAATTCCCCTATGTGTTCCTGGTGGGCATGGAAGAAGGCCTGTTCCCTCACAAAATGAGTCTGGAAGAGCCGGGACGCTTGGAAGAGGAACGCCGCCTGGCCTATGTCGGCATTACCCGGGCGATGCAAAACCTGGTGCTGACCTACGCCGAGACCCGACGCTTGTATGGCAGTGAGACCTACAACAAGGTGTCGCGCTTCGTGCGTGAAGTGCCGAAAGGTCTGATTCAGGAAGTGCGCCTGTCCAACAGTGTCAGCCGTCCGTTCGGTGGCAGCCAACAGCACGGCACCAGCAGCCTGTTCGGCGGCAGCGACATCCCGGAGACCGGCTTCAGCCTCGGCCAGGCCGTGCGGCACTCGGTGTTCGGCGATGGCGTGATCCTCAATTTCGAAGGCGCCGGCGCCCAGGCCCGGGTGCAGGTGAACTTCAGCGAAGGCAGTAAATGGCTGATGCTGGGGTACGCCAAGCTCGAGGCAATCTAGAAGGTTTCTCGACACTTCATGTGGGAGCGAGCCTGCTCGCGATGGCATAGTGTCAGTCAACCCCAAGGTTGTCTGATTCACCGCTATCGCGAGCAGGCTCGTTCCCACAGTGACCTTTCGGCATCTGGCTGCTTTCCGATAGAACTTGTCCATCTTTCCTACAGCCCAAAGCGAACAGGCCCTCTTGCGCTTCTGAAGCTGAACCTAAGCTGTCACGCAAAAGCCCGAAACACTCTGCCGCTAGCCAGCAACAGTTCACCTGTGCAACATGGCGCGCGTGCTACTCACAAATGGGAATGCCTTTATATGAAACGTTTTCTGAGCATCGCCATGGCGTTGTGCATCGGCCTGACGATGGCCATCGACGCCAATGCCGCCAAGCGCTTTGGCGGTGGTAAAAGTGCGGGCGCGGCCCCGACTCACCAGACCAGCCAGATGGCACCGTCCTCCGCAGCCGGTCCAACTGCCGCCACCGCGGGCGCGGCCGGTGCCGCGGGCGCAGCCACCAAGGCCGGCGGTGCTTCGCGCTGGCTCGGCCCCCTGGCCGGCATCGCCGCCGGTGGCCTGCTGGCCTCCATGTTCATGGGCGGCGGCTTCCAGGGCATGCAGATCTTCGACATCCTGATCCTGGCGGTCATCGCCTTCCTGGTGTTCCGCTTCATTGCCGCCCGTCGTCGCAAGCAGCAGGAGCAGTACGCTCCGGCCGGTCATGCGCCGATGCAGCGTGAAACGTTCAACCAGCAGCCTGCCGGTGGCTCGATCTTCGGCGGTTCGGCACCCGTGGCCGCCCGCCCGGTCATCAACGCTCCTGCCTGGTTCAACGAACGGAACTTCGTCGAGGCCGCGCGCACCCACTTCCACTCCCTGCAGCAACATTGGGACGCGAACGAAATGGACAAGATCGCCGAGTTCGTCACCCCGCAACTGCTGGAGTTCCTCAAGCGCGAGCGTGCCGACCTGGGTGATGGCTACCAGTCCACCTACATCGACAATCTTCAGGTGCAACTGGACGGTGTCGATGATCGCGCCGACAAGACCATCGCCACCCTGACCTTTAGCGGTGTGTCGAAGGACTCTCGCTTCGATCAGGGCGAAGCATTCAGCGAAAGCTGGAACATGGAACGTGCCCAAGGCGAAAACCAGCCTTGGCTGGTGGCAGGTATTCGCCAGAACAGTTGAACCTTTGCTCGTTTCGCCTGTTGAAATAAGAGAACCCCGGCTCAAGCCGGGGTTTTCTATTTCGCGGTTGCATCTATGGCGCGCTACTGTATAAACCGCCTCATGTAAAACCGCGCCATCGAGAAAGAGGACACCCGGACGTGGAAGAAATCATCGAACAATTGCGTGAAGCCAACGAACCGGTACCGGTTCCACTGGAATTGCCCGACGAAGACTTGCTGGTAGAGATCGAAGAGCAGCTGTTCATCGATATCCCATTCGTCTTCAGGGAGTTTTTGCTGACCGTCAGTGATGTCATCTATGGCAGCCTGGAGCCAGTCACCGTTACAGACCCCAACTCCCATACCTACCTGCCGGAAGTGGCCGCCACTGCCTGGGATGCAGGTGTCGACCGCAGCCTGATTCCGATCTGCCAGGACGGCGACGATTATTATTGCGTCGAGGAAGACGGAACCGTGGTGCTCTGGCAAGCCGAAGAAGAACTGATTGCCGAAGAAACCTGGGAGTCCGTCTGGCACTGGGCGCGGGACGTCTGGCTGGAAAGCTGATCAGCGATCAAGACCCGGACGACTCCTTGTGGTTGTCCAGGGTTTCCATCAAGGCCACCTGCATCCTTGTATGCAGGCGGACAAACCAGCGCCAGAGCAATGCCGCCACGGCAGTCGCCACCACGGCAATCAACACCAGCAGCTTGTTGGTCGGCAGGATACTGGCCGACAAGGCTGCCAACAGCAGGAAAATCACCAGCAGCGAGAGGATGGGGATCACTTCGGCGATCACCCGCCGCACCCGCTGGGTATGACGACCGGCCATCTCGGCCTTCACACCCATCTCCGCCAACAGCATCGACAGCGCCTTGAGCTTGCGATAGGCCGCGATCAGGAAGGGCAGCGACAACAACAGCGCCCCGCCCCAAATCAACGCTTTCTGCCAGCTCGGGTCGCTGATCCAGTCTTGCAGGTAGAGCGACATCCGCTCGGCGAAATACCCGCCCGACACGAAAATCGCGATGACCAGTGCCAGGTTGATGCCCACCTGCAACAGGATCCGCCTGATCATCGAAGCAACCAGCGCCCCTTCGCCGCGAGGCTGGATGCTGCGCAGCCATTCACCGTACATGCCCAGCACCCGTGTCAGCCGTCGCGGCATCACCGTCGCCAGCTTGAGGGACAACGGATCGGCGGCACGGATCAGGTACGGTGTCAGCAACGTGGTCAGCACCGAGACGGCAACCGCCACCGGGTAGAGGAAGTCACTGGTGACCTGCAGCGTCATCCCCAACGAGGCGATGATGAAGGAGAACTCGCCAATCTGTGAAAGCCCCATCCCGACCCGCAGTGAGGTACGTCCATCGTTGCCGGCGATAAAGGCGCCAAGGCCGCAGGACAACATCTTGCCCAGCACCACGGCCGCCGTGATCACCGCAATCGGCCAGGCGTATTGCAGCAAGATGGTCGGGTCGAGCATCAGGCCTATGGCCACGAAAAAGATCGCACTGAACAGATCACGCACCGGCTCTACCAGCCGCTCGATTTTCAGCAACTGCCGGGACTCGGCCAAGATCGCCCCGATCAGGAACGCCCCGAGCACCATGCTGTATTCCAGCTTCACCACCAGCAGGCAGAAGCCGAAACACAGGCCCAGCACGGTGATCAGCAGCATCTCGTTACTGTCGAATTTCGCCACGTAGGCCAGCAGTCTCGGCACCAGCAGGATGCCGACGACCAGCGCAACGATCATGAACAAAGACAGCTTGCCGACGGTGGAGAATACTTCGCCGGAACTCACCGTCCCGCTGACAGCGATGCTCGATAACAAGGCGATGATGCCGATGCCCAGGATGTCTTCGACGATGAGTACGCCGAAAATCAGCTGCGCGAAGCGTTCGTTCTTCATCTTCAAGTCGTTGAGCGCCTTGACGATGATCGTGGTCGAGGAAATGGCCAGGATCGCGCCCAGGAACAGTGAGTCCATGGTATTCCAGTCGAACCAGCGACCGATTTCATAACCGATCCAGATCATCAGCACGATTTCGAGGAAGGCCGCGATAAACGCCGTGGCGCCGACTTTGAACAGCTTGCGCAGGCTGAACTCCAGGCCCAGGCAGAACATGAGGAAGATCACACCCAGCTCGGCGAGGGTCTTGATGGTGTCTTCGTCATGGATGAAACCGAACGGCGGCGTATGGGGGCCGATGAGGAAACCGGCAACGATGTAGCCCAGCACCACCGGTTGCTTGAAGCGATGGAAGAGCACGGTCACCAACCCCGCCGCCATCATGATGATTGCCAGGTCTTGAATGAAATTGATGGCATGCATCGGGTCGGGCTCCTGATCAAAATGACTCATCGACAGGCTGGATAAGTCCGCTTCCTTTGTAGGAAATGCCCTTGCGGCGGGCTTTTGCAGGTTAACACCGCGACTTCCGACAAAAAGACGGTGCAATATATGGAAACAGATCCATCGGCGCGTGACGGCAACCACAGGCGCAACGTCCCGATATCGATGGTTTTGATAAACCTGATGGCCTATGGGCCAGCGACCAGCGCCCGCAGAGGTGCACTCCCTGAATTGCTGCCTTGAACCGTGAGTACGTTATGGAACCCGGAAACGCCCAACTGTCGATGACGGTGTTGATGACCCCCGATATGGCCAACTTCTCTGGCAATGTCCATGGCGGCACCTTGCTCAAATACCTCGACGAAGTCGCCTATGCCTGTGCCAGCCGTTATGCGGGACGTTACGTGGTGACCTTGTCAGTGGACCAGGTGATCTTTCGCGAGCCGATTCATGTCGGCGAATTGGTGACCTTCCTGGCGTCGGTGAACTACACCGGCAACACATCGATGGAAGTGGGCATCAAGGTCGTGACCGAAAACATTCGCGAACGCTCGGTGCGCCACACCAACAGCTGCTTCTTCACCATGGTGGCGGTGGATGACCAGCGTAAACCCGCGGCAGTCCCGCCCTTGCAACCGCAGAACAGCGAAGAAAAACGTCGCTACGAGCAAGCACAGCAACGTCGGCAGATCCGTCAGGAGCTGGAGAAGCGTTACCAGGAGATCAAGGCGGACGGGCCTTAACCATTAGCCTGTGGGACCGAGTTGCGCCCTTCGCGAGCAGGCTCGCTCCCACGGTATCTGAACCTACTCGGTCAACGGTGGGAGCGAGCCTGCTCGCGAAGGAGCCAGCATTGATCAAAGGCTGATCGGCACCGCCTCGAACCGGACCCGCGGATGGGCGATCCGGTCCTGGGCGCGGACCAGCTCCAGCTCATAGCTGGCGCAAGCCTGGGTTTCCAGCAACACTTCATGCACTGCCGCAGCGGTGAACTCGAAGGCTGCCACCAGGGTGTCTCCCAACAGGATCCGCGCGAGGAACAGCCCCGACGTCAGGTCACCCACGCCCACCGGCTGGCGAGGAAAAGCCAGTAGAGGACGGCTCAGGTGCCAACTGCCATCGGCGGTCACCAGCAGCATCTCGAAACGGTCCTCGGGCTTGCCGGGGTAGGCCAGGTGCTTGACCAGGACAGCCCTCGGCCCACGAGCCATGAGTGCGCGCGCCATGGCGAGGCAGTCGAACAGCGACTGCGCCTTGCGCCCCGAGAAGCTGTCCAGCTCCAGTTGATTCGGGCACATGAGGTCAGCCACGGCCGCCGCTTCATCCAACAGGAACTCACTGACCTCGGGCGCCACGATACAACCCTTCTCCGGGTGTCCCATGACCGGATCGCACAGGTACAGCGCCTTGGGGTTAGCGGCCTTGATCCGAGCCACACCCGCCAGAATCGCCCGCCCCTGAGCGGCACTGCCCAGATAACCGGACAGCACCCCGTCGCAATTGCCCAACTCACCAATCGCGGCGATGCCCTCGACCAATGCCGGTATCTGCTGCGGCGCAAGCACTTCGCCGGCCCATTGGCCGTACTGGGTGTGATTGGAGAACTGCACGGTATTGAGCGGCCAGACATTCACGCCGACACGCTGCATGGGAAATACCGCAGCGCTGTTGCCCGCGTGACCGAATACCACGTGGGACTGGATGGCAAGCAGATGAGGCGTCCGTTTCATGGCGGGAGGTTTTCCGTAAAACGATTGAAATTCAAGCCGCGCAGTATGCGACTAAACGCAGCCTGTACGACAGACCGGCGACACAGTTAAGCTGATAGCAACTTGTGGGAGCACTTCGTTCATGCTGACTCTTGGAAACATTTTCGTGCTGATGCTGCTGGCCACCGGCGGCGCCTGGTTGTGGCACAATCATGGCTTGCGCGAACGGGCCCTGGCGAGGGTCGTGCAGCATTGCACCAACCTCAAGATCGAGCTGTTGGACGGCAACGTAGCGCTGAAGAAGATCGGCTTCGTGAAGGATGGCAGCGGGCGGCGCAGGCTGGCCCGTGTCTACAATTTCGAATTCACCGTCACCGGCGAGTCCCGTCATGCCGGCACCATTACCCAGTTTGGTGCCCACAGCGCGCAGATCGAACTCGCGCCGTATCCGATGCCTTTCGAAGAAACACCCGAAGCACCGATTGAGCCGATCCAGACCAGACCTCGGGCCGAGGTCATCGAGTTGAGCCAGTGGCGCCAGGAACACAACAAGTGGAAGCCTTGAAACAGCTCTGACTCAGAAGCGCCGACAGTTCGCCAGGCCGGCTTGCAACGCTTCAACGTCTTGCGGCTGGCCGAAAATCAGTTCGAGCCGTGAATCCTGGCGCCATTCGCTGGCTTGCCAAGTCAGCACCCCCCCATCCAATGCATTGGCTGACACCCAGCCGTCGTGACTGTGGATAACCAGCTTCGCCCGTTTCCAGTTCCCGCCTCGCAGCCATCCCGTCACGGCCGCAGTGTCGAAACGTTGACTTGGATGCCAACGCCAACCGATGCTCCAACCCTCTTCTCGCTCCTGATACAGGCAGATCGGCAACGTTGGATCACTCCAGATCGCCGGCATCTGACCCACATCCCTGGGCAGGTTCGAGTTATCCACAGCCCCACTCCCCCGCACACCCCACCCCGGCAGCCTGCCGAGGGGCAATGCGGCCTGTTGCGTCCAGTGCTGCGCAAGGGGCGGTAGCTGGGCGGCGATGCGGGCGCGGTCGGTTTCACTGAGGCCTTCGGACTTGTTCAGCACCAGCAGCCCGGCATCGGCCAGCGCTTGCTGCTGCGCCTCGGGCAAAGGTTTGCCTTGGGCCAGCGCCTGGGCATCCAGGACCATCACGCAGGGCTGGACCGCCAGCACGCCGAGCCACGGCGGCTGTTGGAGCTGCAGCAGCAGTTGCGCAGGATGGCCCAGGCCGGAGGGCTCGATAAACAGCCGGTCCGGTCGTGCCTTGCGCAGCAGACGGCCGAGGCCGATCTGAAACGGCGCGCCGTTGACGCAGCACAAGCAGCCCCCGGCCACCTCCCCCAGTGCGATACCATCGGCCGCCTGAGTCAGCAATGCGGCATCCAGGCCGATCTGGCCGAACTCATTGATCAGCACTGCCCAGCGCTCATCGGCCGGGCGCTGGGCCAGCAGATGCCTGATCAGGCTGGTCTTGCCGGCGCCCAAGGAACCGGCAATGACATGGGTGGGGATGTTCTGCAACATAATCGGCGACTTTTGATGGAGGTAGACGATGCGGATAATCGCTTGGTGTTTGTTGGCGCTGATGTCGAACCAGGCACTGGCCCAGGCTTGCGTGGTTCACAGTCAAGCGGAGCGGCTCGATGTGAAAGTCTGCCAGCAGAACCGCAATATCCCGCCCAAACTGTTCGCTGACGGCTTCTGCCAACCGAACCTTGCCGGACAGAAAGTCGAGGTGCAATACGTCGACCAGTGTCCCGGCGGCGCCTTTGGCATCTGCAGCAACGCCCAAGTCGCCAATATGCCTTACCGCCAGGATATTCACTATTACGGCGTCGCCACCGATACCGCTTATCTCAAGCCGTTTTGTGAAGGGAAAAGCCAGGGTACCTGGCTCAAGCCTTAGGCCAGCCAGTCCAGCGTGAGGATCAAGCGGCGTTCTCCCGGGGCCGGCTCCGGCGAGCGATGAATCAGGCCGAAGCCTTCATTGCCCAGCCACTTTTCACCTTTTAGCAACGCCACTTCGCCACCGCACAGCTGCTGGATCACTTGCCGATCACGGGGCTCGGCGTCAGGTTGAGCCAGCCGCCGGCGATCCATGGCTCCCTCCTCGAGCCATTCGCTGCCAGCTCCGGCATACGTTGTGATCAGCCGCACCGGCACATGATCGACGTGAAAGCGTGGGCACATGGCCTTGTCCAACGTCCGCAGGCGCAGGCCGACCCGCTTGGCGCCCAGCAGGCAGGCAAACGCGCTGACCAGCCAGGCGACATCGGCAACGAAGCCTTCGTAGCCGTGCAGGTCGCTGAAACCGGTGGCAAGCCCCTTCAGCTCAGGTTGAGTGTCCTCTTCAGGCATATCGAGTACCAGGGACTCAGCCAGCGGTTGATCCATCGAAAGCACCAACGCCGCAAAATCACTGATATGCGCCGGAAGCTGACGCTGCCAGACCGCCAGGTTGGTGTCGTCCTCCAGGATCTGCGTCAGGGTCCGCGGGGTATCGCCCTGAACCTGCCGAACCTGGCGTCGCTGCTTCAGCGTAGGCGCCAGCATCAGGCCGCAACCTCGTCATGCCAGGAGCCGAATGGGTCTGGCAGCAAGCGCCAACCCTCCATACCCAGGGCCATTTCCGCATCCGTGAGGAGACATCCGTCCAGCGCTTCAGCGAGCTGATCGAAGTCGATGTTCTGCCCGATGAAAACCAATTCCTGGCGGCAATCCCCAGTGCCAGGCAGCCAGTTTTTCATGATCGCTGCGGTGCTTTCCGCGTCCTGGGGCCATTGGTTCTTGGGTACGAACCGCCACCAGCGCCCGGCAAAACCATGCCGCATCAGCCCGCCTGCCTGGGACCAACTACCCGCCTCTTCGGGTTTGCTGGCCAGCCAGAAGAAGCCTTTGGAGCGCAGCAGCTTGCCGTTGATCCAGGGGCGCTGGATCAGGTCGAAGAAGCGCTGGGGATGGAAAGGCCCGCGCGCCCGATAGACTGTCGAAGCAATGCCATATTCCTCGGTTTCCGGTGGATGCTCTCCACGCAATTCCTGCAGCCAGCCGGGCGCTTGGGCCGCACGCTCGAAGTCAAAGCGACCGGTGTCGAGGATTTCCCCCAGGGGCACCTGCCCCATGACCATGGGCATAATTTTCGCGTGAGCGTTGAGACGCTTGAGGATGGCCACCAACTCTTCCCGTTCGTGGCGGCTGATCAGGTCGATCTTGCTGATCAGAATCACGTCGGCAAACTCGATCTGTTCAATCAGCAGATCCGTGATCGAACGCTCATCTTCCTCGCCCAGTGTTTCACCTCGGGATGCCAGGTTCTCGGCGGCCTGGAAGTCCGGCAGGAAGTTCACGCCGTCGACCACCGTCACCATGGTATCGAGTCGAGCGACATCGGCCAGGCTCCGGCCCTCTTCATCGCAGAATGTGAAAGTTTCAGCCACCGGCAAAGGTTCGGAAATGCCAGTGGACTCGATCAACAGGTAATCGAAGCGCCCCTCCCTGGCGAGTTGCCCGACCTCTTCCAGCAGATCCTCACGCAGGGTGCAGCAGATGCAACCGTTGCTCATCTCCACCAGCTTTTCCTCGGCTCGATTCAGGCTGACATCGCGCTGGACTTCGCTGCCATCGATATTGATCTCGCTCATATCGTTAACGATCACCGCGACACGTAGGTTGTCACGGTTTCGTAGGACGTAATTGAGCAGCGTGCTCTTACCGGCACCAAGAAACCCGGAGAGCACAGTTACAGGAAGACGATTGGGCATCAGGTATATCCTCATCGGGCGGCCGGTGTTGAAGGTGTGTGATGCGGCGCGTGTTGTCAGGCTGTCGCCTCGGTCAGCGCGGCTTATTTTATGTTATAGTATAACGATAAATATTCGCTAGCCCGAGATTTCAACTCTTTGAGAGATATTGATGCGCATTCTTTTGAAATTCGTATTCGCGGGCCTGCTGTTGTCTGGCGCCGTGGAGGCGTCTGCCCAGGTCTCGTTACTGGCAAATTGCACACGCAGCGCGAACTTATTGGCCTGTTCCGATGAGCAAGGGAATGCCTACAGCGTTATGACGGCCGGAAGCACGGTTTATCTGCGCGGTTTTGAGGTGAAGGGCAGCCGGCATTGGGCGCAAACGACCAGCCGTTATGGTCAGTTGACGTTCTTCACGGGCTTGGCCTCCGATGGTGAAGCCTGGGTCGGCTATAGCCGACGCGTCGGTTGGACCACGCTAAATCGCTTCTCCAGTTCGGGCGGTAGCGCTGGTAAGTTTATTTGCGGGCGCGTGAATGGTTGCCAAGAGTCAGGCTGATGTTTCACGTGGAACGGTGAGAGGGGCAGCATGAAACCCTGTTCATGAAAAAGATCTGGTCGAATTTATTGTTACACTATAACATCAACTTCGACCCCATGACGGATCTTGACCATGAACGCGTTTACGCTTCCGGACATTGCTGCCCAAGCTTCGCGCCAAGCCTTGCCTCTCGATTGGGTGGGCATGTGTGGCGTGGCCTTGCCTGTGTTGATAGATGGGCAACAACTGAGCGCCACCGCCGACCTTGGTGTCAGCCTCGACGATGGGGAAGCTCGCGGTATTCATATGTCCCGTCTGTACCTGGCATTGGAGCTGCTCGAAAAGTCGGCACTTTCTCCTCCGCTGTTGCAGCGTATCTTGTCGCAATTCCTGGACAGCCATGAGGGCCTGTCCCACGCTGCTTCCCTGACCATTCACACTGAACTGATGCTCAAACGCCCCGCACTCGTCAGCCCGTTATCAGGCTGGAAGCGCTACCCGGTGAGTATCGAAGCTCACCTGAAACATGCGATGTTCCACGTGGAACTGAACATCCAAATTCCCTATTCATCCACCTGCCCGTGTTCGGCGGCCCTGGCCAGGCAACTGATCCAACAGCAGTTCGTCGATGATTTCGCGAATAGATCCCTGGAGCACGGAGAGATTCTGGCCTGGCTGGGTTCCTCAAAAGGCATCGTGGCCACTCCCCACAGTCAACGCAGCATCGCATCCCTGAGCGTTCGGTTGAGCGCGGATACCCACCATTTGCCGCTGTCGGCGTTCATCAACCAAGCCGAAGCAGCCTTGGGCACCGCGGTACAAACCGCAGTCAAGCGCGCCGATGAATAAGCATTCGCCCTTGCCAACGGCCAGAACCTGATGTTTTGTGAGGACGCCGCTCGACGATTGAGCCTGGCCTTGAGGCAGTCTCCCGACGTCATGGCACTCAATGTGCGTGTCGTTCACGCGGAAAGTCTGCATGCCCATGACGCCGTGGCGCAAAGCCGCTGGACCCGGGAGGCAGCATGATCAACTGCCAGGCATTGCGCTGGGGTCCGCCGGGACGGCCTCTTACACCTGAGCTGTATCTGGAACGCCCCGCTGGTAGCCTGACGGCGATCATCGGCGCCAACGGCTCGGGCAAAAGCAGCCTGCTGAAAGTCCTCGCAGGGCTGCAGAAGCCCCTCTGCGGAAAGATCACGCTGGCGGTTCCACATCGGGGCGGCGTCTCGTTCCTGCCGCAACAGCAACATCTGGATCGACAATTTCCCATCAGCTTGCAAGAGCTGGTGGCCGCAGGGGCCTGGGGCAATCGACAGACCCCGGCCCAGCGAAGCCAGCGACTCGGAACGGTGCTGGAGAACTGGGCGCTGACGGGCCTGGAAAATCGTCCACTCATGGCCTTGTCTGGAGGGGAGTTACAGCGTGCCCTGCTCGCTCGCCTGAGTCTGGCTGAAGCGCCCTTGCTCTTACTTGATGAACCTCATGCGGCGCTCGATGAAGAGGGTCAGGCGCTGTTGTGGAAACACATTCACGGCTGGCATGCCGAGGGCCGCACCCTCGTGGTGGTGTGTCATGACCTTGCTGCTGTACGCCAGCATATTCCCCACACCCTATTGGTCAGCCCCACAGGCTGCACGTTGGGTCGCAGCGTTGAAGTGATCACTCAGCAACCTCATATGAAGGTGGCTTGATGCTCACGGCCACCCACCTCTGGCAGCCCTTTCAAGAGTTCGTCTTCATGCGCCGGGCGTTGCTTGGCGGCCTGGTGTTGGCCTGCAGCACAGCGCCGTTAGGGGTGTTTCTGATCCTGCGACGCATGAGCCTGATCGGCGACGCCGTGGCCCACGGCATTCTACCGGGGGCGGCACTGGGCTTCTGGTTCGCTGGACTGAGCCTGCCGGCCTTGACATTGGGCGGTCTCGGCGCGGGCCTCGGCATGGCCGGACTCGCCGCTTGGGTCACCCGCCAAACCGGCCTGCGCGAGGATGCGAGCCTTGCGGCGATCTATCCCATCTCCCTGGCGGCCGGCGTGTTGATCCTCGGCGTGGCGGGTAAACGCCTGGATCTGCTGCACCTGTTGTTCGGTTCGGCATTGGCGGTGGACGGGCCGACACTGACGGGCATGCTTTGGGTGTCGGCGGCCAGCCTGATTGCGATGGCGCTGATTTACCGCCCTTTGTTGCTCGACACTCTGGACCCGCTGTTCCTGCAAACCGTCAGCCGTCTCGGCCCGTTGGCCCATGGTGTGTTCCTGACCCTGGTGGTGCTGAACCTGGTGATCGGCTTCCAGGCCATTGGCGCGCTCATGGTGGTCGGCCTGATGATGTTGCCGGCCGCTGCCTCGCGGTTCTGGAGTCGTCGCTTGCCGGCCCTGATGGCCATCGGTGCGCTGCTCGGTTGCCTCTCGGTCTGGTTCGGCCTGTTGCTGTCCTTCTATTTCTCGCTGCCCAGCGGCCCGGCCATCGTACTGGTTGCGGGGATGTTTTATCTGCTGTCTGTGATAGTCGGTCCGGTGCACGGTCTGCTGCACCGCCCGCCCCTGCTCACATCCCCATGAGGTATTTCCCGATGCGCGTTCTGCTCGTGCTGTTCAGTTTGATGCTGTCGATGTCCCTGTCCGCCGCCGAAAAACTTCAGGTGGTCACCAGCTTCAGCATTCTCGCCGACATGACTCGACAGGTCGGTGGCGAGCATATCCGGATCACCAACATGGTCGGGCCGGATGCCGACGCGCACACGTATGAACCAACACCGGACGATGCCAAGGCACTGCTCGGTGCAAAATTGATTATCAAGAATGGATTAGGCTTCGAGCCGTGGTTGGATCGCCTGGTCACCAGCACGGAAACCCACGCTCCGGTCGTCAGTGCCAGTCGCGGCGTGATTCCGCGTTCGCTGGATGAAGACGGTGAGACCATCCCCGACCCTCACGCCTGGCACAACCTGGCGAATGCCGAACTGTACGTGCACAACATCACCAAGGCACTGGAAGCCGCCGACCCAGCCAACAAAGCCGACTATGAGCGCAACAGCCAGGCGTACCTGAAGAAGATCTACGCGCTGCTCGCCGATGCCAAGGCCAAGCTCGGCTCCCTGCCGCCTGGCAACCGCAAGATCGTGACGTCTCACGATGCGTTCGGTTATCTGGGCCAAGCCTATGGCATCGACTTCATGGCACCCCAGGGACTGTCCACCGAACGCGAACCATCAGCCGCCGAAGTCGCAGCGCTGATTACCCAGATTCGTCAGGCGCACGTCAAAGCGGTGTTCATGGAAAACATCAAGGACGCACGCCTGCTCAAGCAGATCGCTGACGAAAGCGGCGCGCACATCGGCGGCACACTGTACTCCGATGCCCTCGCCGCCAGCGGACCGGCCAGTACCTTCACCGGTCTGTTCGAATACAACCTCAACACGCTCTACGACGCGCTGTCCAAACCGTAACCTTCAGTTTCATCTGCACAACGGTCAAGCCCTCGGCTTGACCGTTCCGCAATCCTGCCCCAACCACACGGCCCGGGTATCGAGGCTGCCATTTTGCTGGATGCCGGTGGCATTGAAGGTACCGTTGACCTTGGTGGTAAATTCCCGATCGCTCTGGAAGGTCGCGATACCATTGCCCTGGGCTTTCGGGCAACTGAAGCGAAACTTCCACTGATTGCCAGTGCGCTCGGTGATCTGCTGTTTGCATCCCGACTGCGGATCTTGCAGCGGGATGTCATTGGTCTGGACCTGAGCCGGCGTCAGGCATACCCGGATCCCCTTCCCGCCCATGGTAATGCCCTGCTTTTCCAGCATCGCCCGCTGCTCCGGGGTGATCTGGTTTTGCAACTGACCGAGGATAAGTTGCAGGTCTGGCAGGTTCTGGTTATCGACTTTCATATTGCTTGAAGTCAGTTCCCACAAACCTGGCTGAAGCATCTGTGCCTGAGCCGCCACAGGTACTGACAAGCCAACCGTCAAGGCCAAACCCAGCAGACGAACATTCATTGCAAGAACTCCAGAGGACAAGTGGCCGTTAGACGCCGCCCACGGGCTTCGGTTCAGGCTCGGCAGCAGTGAATTAAATAGCGACTTTCGTCATGGAACATGGTCTGTTAGGCATTGAAACTTCAGGAGCAAGGCTGCCCCATGGATTATTTCGGACCGCATATTTTCGGTTACCTGATCGCGTTGCTTCATACCCTGGGTTCCATCGCCGCGGTGCATGCAGTACTGACGGTACGCACCGCCCAAGGCTCGATCGCCTGGGCCCTGTCACTGGTGTTTATTCCCTACCTGACGTTGATCCCTTACCTGGTGTTCGGTCGCAGCACCTTCGATGGCTACATCAAGGCACGCCGGCAAGCCAATGAAGAAATGCGCAAGGCCGTGTCCGAGTTGAACTGGCGTCCGTGGGTCGAAGAGGCCCTGACCGCCCGCGCCTCCCAGGCCTATGACTCGCTACGCGCCATGCCCAAACTGGGTCGCACACCGTGCCTGGCGAACAACGAAGTGCGCTTGCTCGTCAACGGTCACGCCACCTTCGAGGCCATTTTCCAGGCCATCGAAAGCGCCCGGGAAGCGGTGCTGATCCAGTTCTTCATCATCCATGACGACCGACTTGGCCAACGCCTGCAGTCGCTGCTTTTGAAGAAAGCCGCCGAAGGTGTAGCGGTATATCTGTTGTATGACCGGATAGGCAGCCATTCCCTGCCCCACCGCTATGTCCAGGCATTGCGCGATGGGGGTGTCCACGTCAAGGCGTTCGCCACCCGCAGCGGCTGGCTCAATCGTTTCCAGGTCAACTTTCGCAACCACCGCAAAATCGTCACGGTGGACGGTGTGCTGGGGTTCGTCGGCGGGCACAACGTGGGCGACGAATACATGGGGGAAATGCCGCCATTGTCGCCGTGGCGCGACACCCATGTCGAAGTACGCGGCCCCGTGGTGGCGAGCATGCAGGAGTCATTTGCCGAAGACTGGTTCTGGGCTGCCCGTTCATTGCCCCCCTTGATCCTGCCGGACACCTACCCCGATGACGGCGTGCTCTGCCAGTTGCTGGCCAGCGGGCCGGCCGATGCCCAGGAAACCTGTTCGCTTTTTTTCGTCGAGGCTATCCATGCGGCCAGCGAACGGGTCTGGATCACCACGCCCTACTTCATTCCTGACGAGTCGGTATTCGCTGCATTGCGCCTGGCGGTGCTGCGCGGGGTGGACGTGCGCATCCTCCTGCCCTCACGACCGGATCATAAGATCGTCTATGCCGCCTCCAGCCTGTACGCGTTCGAAGCGGTACGCGCCGGTGTGCGCGTCTTCCGCTACGAGCCGGGGTTCCTGCATCAGAAAGTGGTGCTGATCGATCGGGAAATCAGCGCCATCGGCAGCGCTAACCTGGACAACCGTTCGTTCCGGTTGAATTTCGAAGTGATGTTGCTGACGGTGGATATTCCGTTCGCCACCGAGGTGGAACAGATGCTTGAAAAAGACTTCGCTCAAGCCCACGAAATCGCCAAAGAGGAAAGCCGGGAAACCCACCGCCTGCAGAAGGTCGGCATGCGGGTCGCCCGGCTTATTTCGCCGATTCTTTAAGGTGTGTAGATATCGTCGCGGGTCCAGGGCAAATCATGGCTGCCATCGGCGTAAGCCTTCACTGCCAGGATCTGATGCAGATTGATCCACCCCTTGGCGAACGCATAGGCGCAGCCGGCCAGGTACAAGCGCCAGATTCGCAGCGCCTGTTCCGGCACCTCTTTCGACGCGGCTTCCAGATTGTCTTCGAGCCGCTCGCTCCAGTGATCCAGGGTTCGCGCGTAGTGCAGGCGCAAACTCTCCACATCGACAATCTCCAACCCGGCCTCGCTGATCTGGGCTGAAATCATCGACAGGTGCGGCAGCTCGCCATTGGGGAACACGTACTTCTCGATGAAGTCCCCCGCACCACGGCCGACCGGACGGCCATCGGTGTGTTTGGCCGTGATGCCATGGTTCATCACCAGCCCACCCTCGCGGACCGCGCCAAACAGCGTCTTGCAGTACTGCTCCAGATTGGCGTGGCCCACGTGCTCGAACATGCCGACGCTGACCACCTTGTCGAAGCGACCGTCCTGCGGAAGGTCCCGGTAATCCAGCAACTGCAACTCCACTTGACCCTCGAGGCCCTCCGCTTTGACCCGCTCCCGGGCCAGGGCGAGTTGCGCTTTGCTCAAGGTAATGCCGAACACCCTGACGCCGAACTCCCGTGCCGCATAACGCGCCAATCCACCCCATCCGCAACCGACATCCAACAGGTATTCACCGGGCTGGAGACGCAGTTTCCGGCACAGGTGACGGAACTTGGCTTGTTGGGCCTGCTCGATGGTTTCGCTGCCCGTCTCGAAATAGGCGCAGGAGTAGGCCATGTCGCTGTCGAGCCACAGTTGATAAAACGCGTTGGAAAGGTCGTAGTGATAGGAAATCGCCTTGGCGTCGGTTTCCTTGTCGTGGACTGAACGTACCGGCAGGCTATCGCCCTCTTCGTCCACCAGGGCCTGGCTCCATTCATCGCAGACCCGGATCACTTCGCTGATCGAGCCTTCGAGTTCGAGCTTGCCTTCGACAAACGCCGCCCCCAGCGCGTCCAGGCTGGGATGGGTGAGTTGCGCGACCATCTGTGGGTCCTTGACCACGATCGTGACGCTGGGATCGGCACCCAGCGTGAATTCATGGCCGTCCCAGAGTCGCAGCCGAAGCGACAGTTGGAGATTCTGTAAGGCCGGTGGAAGTTGCGCGAGCATGAAATATCCCCCTTGTTTCAGACGTCTGAAATGAGGGTAGACCATTGTAGAAAAATAGCAGGCTATCGAATTTATAGCCTTTTTCTATCGTCGTCCGTATTCGCTCCCTGAGCCGGTACTCCCAACTGTTTCACCCTCTTCCACCATGGACTGCAAGTCCGACGCACAAGTTCTACCCCTCGTCCTGGACTTTCAGCAACGGTTCCTGAAAGCGTAGCAGTCTTCCGGCATTGCCCAATACCAGCAACGTGCTCAGGTTATGCAACAGCGCTGCAATCATGGCCCCCGCCGCGCCAAGCCAGCCGAACGCAGCAAAGGCGACAATCGCCAGCGTCCAGCCCAGACCGATGATCACGTTGACCTGAAGCGTATGCCGGCATTGGCGGCTGAGCCGCACGCAGGTACCGAGGCGCCTCAGGTCGCTGCCGATCAGGACGATGTCCGCGGACGCCAGGGCAATGTCCGCACCACCTGCCCCCATGGCCACACCCACCACCCCGGCCTTGAGCGCCAGCGAGTCATTGATGCCGTCGCCGACGACCATGGGGCGGAAACCATTGTCGATTTCCGTCATGACCCGCTTGAGCTTGTCCTCCGGCAACGCCTGGGCCTGTACATCGGCGATGCCGACTTCCCGGGCGAGCGTGCTAGCCACACTTTGGCGGTCACCGGTCAGCAACAGCTGCCGCCCCAGGCCCAGCGTCCGCAGCTCAGCCATGGCGATCTGTGCTTCCGGCTTGACGCTATCGGCCAGCAGCAACCAGGCGAGGAACCGTCCATCCAGGGCCAGGCCGGCAATCGGGCCGTCATGATCAGGTACCGTTGACGTATCGATGCCCAGCTGAACGAACAACTCAGGTCGACCAAGGGCGGCTTCACCCTGGCTGGTCATCGCCACCACACCCAGGCCCTGCCGCTCATGAATGTCCGTCAATTGCAGATATTTTTCCGACTCCACCAGCCCTGCCAACGCCCGGCTGACCGGATGGCTGCTGGCCGAACCGAGGCTCGCGGCCAATGGCAACAGGGACGGCTGATCGCGCTCCGCGCTTTCGATGGATTGCAGGCGCAAAGTGCCGTAAGTCAGGGTTCCGGTCTTATCGACAACCAGTGACGTCAGGTCCGCCAGTTCCTCCAGGAACGCCGAACTACGGATCAGGATGCCATGGCGTGCCGCCACCGCGATCCCCGCGATGGCGGTCGCCGGCGCCGATAACACCAGCGCGCAAGGACAGGCCGCCACCAGCACCGCCAGCATCGCCTGGGCATCGTTGGTAATGAACCAGGTCACCGCCGCCAGCAACAACACCAACACCAGATAGCTACCGGCGTAACGCTCCAGCAACCGGGTGATGGGCGGCTTCGAACGTTCGGCGTTTTGCATCAGGGCAATGACCTTGCCCAGTGTCGACTCCTGGCCTGTGCGGGTCACTTCCAGACGCAGCAATCCATCGAGATTGATCGCCCCCCCAAACACCTCGGTGCCCGTCACCGCTTCCAGCGGCACCGACTCACCGGTAATAGGCGCAGTGTCGAGGCTGGCCTGGCCGGACAATACCCGGCCATCGGCCGGCACCCGATCACCGGCACGCACCTCTACCGTATCCCCAGGCCGTAGCGTGGCGTTATCGACTTCAATGATCGAACCATCGGCCAACACCTTGCGCCCCAGGCTGCGCGTCAGTTGGCCCAAGGCGTGGATGGCTTCCTGGGAACCGATAACACTGCGCTCCTCCAGCACATGGCCGAAAATCATGATGATCGGCAGCAGTGCAGCCGTCAGCAGATCCCCGGTGGCCCAGGCCCCCAGCATCGCCAGGGCGATCAACTGGTCGGTGATGCCATGCAAACTCGGATACCGCAGGCTGTACCACGCCGAACGCATCACCGGCACTGCGACCAACAGCGAAGCGACCCCCAACAGCAACTGGCTGACCCCGGTCTGCTCCGGTGACCAGGCGCGCCATACCAGACCCAGCGCGAGCAGACCGAGGGCAAGCATCGCCAGGGTCAACTGTCGGGCGGCGGTGCGTTGTTCGGCGCTGGACAACATCGGTACTGCGGCGGTTTGCGCGCTCATTGCTCAGCTCCCTGAATAATCAGGCGGGAATCGTCTTTCGGGTCGACGGTGGTCACAGACCCCGCCTGACGGAGAATGCCGGGCATACGTTCGCGGTATAGGCGAAGCAGCATTTGCGGATCGGCGTCTTTGCTCTTCGCCAGGCTGAGCACCGTAGCGGTGTCGGCCGAGGCCTTGGCGAGCCGTTCGCTTGCCTGGGCATGCGCCACTTGCAGGGCGCGGTCGGAATCCTGGCGAGCGGTCTGGGTCAGTTTCTCGGCTTCGGTGCGAGCATTGGCAACGGCTTTGTCGGCCTGCTGACTGGCCGTCAGCACCGCATTGAATGCGCTCACCGCCGGTCCCGGCAGGCTTGACTGGACATCGACCCGTACCACTTCGATCCCCAGCCCCTGCCCCGTAGCGACAAGATCGGCCAGCCGTCGGTTGATGCCTTGTACGAGATCACCGCGCAGGCGCTCGCGGCGTTCGGCGGCCTGGTTGTCACTGCCGATCAGTTCGGGACGGGCGACCAGAATCGTGTCCAAGTCCCGAGCCGCTGCAAGGGTAACGGCGCTGCGGGTGACCAGGCGATCCAGCGCTGGCAGTACATGCTCACCCTGCAAAACGAACGCATAGGGCTCGGTAACTTTGTAGAACACCCGCACATCCAGTTGCACCACTCCGGCGTCACCGGTCAATAAATAGCCAGATCCGGCCAGGGCATCACTGACCGGCGAGGCAAAACTGGCGACCCGATCAGCCTGCAAAGCCGCATCCGAGCGCAGCAGGTTTTCCACGCGCCGCTCCAGAACCCGATCCGCTGCCGGGAGCAGGATTACTTGTTCCACCGGACGTGGCCACGCCAACAGCAGGCCGGCATTCTGAATGCGATCCAGCGCGCCAAAGTGCAGCACCACGGCGCGGTTTTGAGGGTCGATCTGTCGAACGTTGGAAAAGACCCAAGCCAACGCAGCCAGGATTGTGACTGCGTACAGAGCCAGAAACGCCACGCGTCCAGCCTGAATCCAGGGGCTGGATAAGTCATTTGTTCCACGTGGAACCACACTCATGGTTGTGTTCCACCTTTGAGTTCCACTGACGGCGGACCGTCAACCAACACTCGGAAAGGTGCCGCATCGGTGCGCAGGATCAGTTTAGTGCCAGGGCTGACAATGGTGCCCAAGGTGTCCAGTGAACGCAGCAGGTTGTAGAGCTGGGGCGAACCGGCGTAGGCCTTGCCATAAATTTCAGCAGCCTCGACCCGGGACTGAGCCTCGATATCGGCGGCCTTCACCGTGGCATCCGCCTGCACGATCCGCGCATCGCGCTCGGCGGCTGAGCGAATTTGCGCCGCTTCGCGTTTACCGATAGCGGTGCGTTCGGTGGCGATGGTTTCCCGCTCGGCACGCATGCGATCCACCGTCGCGGTCAACGTTACCGAAGGCAAGGTCAGACGCTCGATGCCCACTTGCAGGACCCGCACGCCATAGGTGGCGAGCAATTGCTGTTCGATCTGCTGGCGCAACTGCGCTTCGAAATCGCCGATGCGAACCTGGCTGGCGTCGGTATTGACCAGATTCGCCAGGTCAAAACTGGCAGCCGTGGTTTCTAGAGCCGACCCAACGAACGTGCGAATCTGCCGGGCGGCCTCATCCGGTTGGTTCTGCACGGCGCGCATGAAGCGCTGAACGTTGTCTGGGTCACCCTGCACCTGCCACGCCACATAGGCTTGAACAATGATGCGCAACCCATCACGGGTACCAACGTCCTGCAGACCGCTGGACGTTGTGCGTAGCCGCAAGTCCACCGGAATCGCCGCCTCGAACGGTGCCGGCCAGCGCCAACCCAGGCCGGGCTGCAGCAGCACTCGTGCCGGATTGCCGAAGCGGGTGATGACGGTCGCCTCCCCCGAGCGCACCTGGACCAGGCTCGCGGCCGCGACGGCAAAGGCTACCAGCAGCGCCGCCCAACCCATGCGCCGCCAGGGAAATGGCCCGGCTTCCTGCGGATCACCGTGATGATGGTGGTGATGCCCATGATGATGGCCGGCATGGCCGTGATCATGATGGGTGTGATCGTGATGATCGTGGGAAGAAGACTGGCTCAATGGGCAGCTCCTGGCTGGACAAGGTTACGCGGCGATGCGGGATCTGCCGGAAGCGTGAAAGTGCGCAGGTCAATGGTCGGCGCGTTGCCGCTGCCGCCCAGACGGTGATCGAGAATCAGCAACTTGGCACTGCCAAGACCCCGGCTCAGTTGGCTGAGGTACTGTTCCAGCACAAAGGCGTGGCCGGCCGTGGCATAGGCCTTGCGTTCGGCGCTGAAGCGCAAGTCGGAAGCCTGGGCGGTCGCGTTGATTTCCCGGGCGGTGGCCTGGGCCTGGTCGTGGGCAATACTGGCTTGCAGTTGTGCCTGGTTGGTCTGCTCCGCCGCCGCACCGCGCTCTCGTGCAATCAAGGCCTGGGCACCGATTTGCGCTGCTTGTACGCCGTGGTAGGCATTGGCCGCCCCCGCTGGCGGATGGATCGCTTCGACCACGGTCGCCAGGATTTCCACGCCACTGTCGAGCGCCTGCAAATCGGTTTGCACAGCCCGACCGATTTCATCGGCCAGGCTGACACGATCTGCGCCCAACAAACCGTCCAGCGTGCGCGAGGCGAACTCATGCACCAGCACGCGGCTGGCGGTGCTGCGAATCAGTGTGGGGATGTCGGCGCTGTTGTAGGTAGCGGCCAGGGCCGCCGCATCGGTCAGGCCAATGCGATAGACAAAACGCACATCCATGTTGACGATCTGGAAACTCTGCTGATCGGCACGACGGCTGGCAATCACTTGGGATTTATCGTTCACATGGCTGGCGTCCCACAAACGGTTGGCAATCGCCGGCGCCGGACCTTCCGCCGATTCGGCCTCAGTACTCGCCCGACTTTCGCCCGCGCTGGTGGCCAGTTCATGGACGATGCCGTTTTCGACGCTCAGCACCCGCCCCAACGGCCAGGGCAAGCCGAACTGCAAACCAGGGCCGAACACTTCCACTGGCTTGCCAAAACGCTCATAGATGCCGCGCCCTTGCAGCGGTACTTCATGCACGCCCGTGAGCAGCCAACCCACCAGCGACACCAGCGCCAGCACTGGGAAAAAGGCACGGCGCATGTAGCTGAACGCCCAGATCTGACGCAGATCGATACCGAAACGGTTGTGCAGCTCGTGCTGCAGGGCCAGCAAAGGTTGCGGCGGCCAGCGCAGCAGGTCGGCAATGACACTGCGGCCCAGCAAGGTCGGTTCCAGGGAATCCCGGCGTGGGCTGAACAATGACAGCAGGGCTCGCAGCAACAGCTCCGTCGCCGCCAGCCCCGGCAACAACCCCATCAGCACCGCCAGGCGCACCGGCCAGAGGGACGATTCACTCGCGAACAACAGGCACAGCGCGCCGAGCACCAGCACGATAATCGCCAGGCGGGTCAGTTGCGCCAGCGGCAGCGCTTCCGGCCATTCAAGGGTAGGTTGCTGAGCCAGTTGACGTTCAAACACCAATAAACCGAACGCTATCAACAAGGACAGCACTGCCCCCACGCTGGCCGATGCGCCAAGCGTGGTCGCCGGCAACGCCAGATTCCAGGCTTGCTCCAGACTCAGCAGCGCCAACCCTGCCCAACTGGCCAGCCACAACGTTGGCGCACCGATCTGTTTCAGCAGACCGATCCACCGCGCGCTGATGCGTTCCAGCAGTCGCTCATACCAGCCGGATTGATCAACCGGTTCGCGCTCGACAGCCGGGATAACCGCCGTCGGCAGCAACGCCCTGCTGCGCCATTGCGTCACCCACCAGGCGGATTGCAGACCCGCCACCAACACCAGCAATGCCGCACTTTGACTCGCCAGCAAGGCCGGCCACATGGATTGCGGCGAAAACAGTCCGACAAAGAACCCCGCCACCAACCCCACGCCCGCCAGGACGGCCAACGCAAAAGCGATCCGCTTCAGGCGCCGCCCCTGGGACTGTGCCTGCTGAAAGCGTGGCCGTTCGGCCACCTGTGCCCCCTCGACATCAAGATCGACTTGCATACCACCCCAGCATTTGGCGATCAAAACCGGGCATGTGGACAGACTCCACAGCCTTTTCGTTATATGGCGTTACCTTATAACGATAGCTGTGAAATTTGTGTTTTTAATTCTTCATGTCGGACGGCAAATCCGGTGAACTGGATCGAAGTCAGCCAGCCGACCTCTGCGCCTTGCGACGTCGACTGATCAACGCCAGCGCGCCTACGACCACCAGTACCACGCCACCGATCTGCAACCAGCGCTTGTAGGGACGCAGGACGGAACGCATCGGGTCGAGGGCCTGGGTGACGTAGCGCTTATCAGCCGCACGGAAATCCGGCTCCTGGCACTGATGACCGAAATCCCCCGCCCAAGTCACATAAGGACCTTCTTTCACGTAACGCTGATACAACGCGCTTTGTTCTTCCAGGCTCGAGTTGTACCCCACTGCCCTGCACAACACCGCCGCAAATGCCTGGCTGGTATGGGGCACATTGTCCGCCGCCTTGCTCGCCAGGGCGGTGGCGACGAAACGATAGTGATAGCGCTCGTTCGGTTGCGCGGCGCTGGCCTGCTGGCGCTGCACCTCCCCTTCCGCCACCAACGGCCCGACCTTCAACTCAACCGGCTCCAGGCTGTAACCGCCCCCCATGACGGCGTAGTCCGGCGCCATCTCGTAGCCGAGTATCTCCATGCCCCAATCGCGTGCCATCCTGGACGCATAGAAATACGCCTCGGCGCGCCGGGTAGGCCACCACTTGGTCTCGGCTTCCTGACGCAACTGCCCATAGGCACGTGCCTTGTTCTGCAGATCGGGGTTATCGAAGTAAGCCGGCGCCTCGTCATAGCGTCCTTCCCGCAACAAGCGGCGACCCAGCAGGTTACGCAGTTGCGCGGCGACCGGCAGTTGCACGTAGTTGTCGCGATCCTGCTGGCTCAATGGGGGTGGCGCCGGAACCTGGGCGTCGACGTACTGTTTCAATTCCTCGACGGTCAGTACCCGCTCGGCGACTGCAGCGGCGTCGTACCAATAGTTGCCCTGGCCACGGTAAAGCTGATCGAAGGCTTGCAGGTAATCGCCCCGTTGCAGGGCCAGGATCGCGCTCTCGCCTTCGACCCGGCACTTGGGCTGAACCGTCTCGTAATCCCAATCCGGCGTGCGCCGACTGCCCCAGGACTCATCCTTCGGAAACGCCTGGGCCGCCTTGGCATAGGCCGCAGCCGCCGCCGTCTTGTCACCGTCACGCACGGCCAGTTTGGCCCGCAGCCACCAGGCCAATCCACTGTCGCCAGCTTTGTCCACAAAGGCTTTGGCGCTGACGTAATCGCCATGCTGGTAGCTTACCGCCGCCAGCCGATCGGCATCATTCAGGTTGCCCTGACTGCTGGCTTGCAGCAGCTTGACCAGTCTCTTCTCACCGGATGGCTCCTCCCCATCCCACCAACTGATATGGCTGAGCAAGTAACTCGTCAGCAATCGTTGCACGGCATCGGTCTTGAGCAACTCGCTCAGGCGATCATCCGGCTGGCCATTAAGGTCCGCCGCCAGGTACAGCAACGAGCTGTAACCGACCTCGGAACCGTGCAGCGACTGGGTCGCATAGAGCTTGATAGCACTGTCCCAGTCGTCAGCGGTATAGGCCACCCTGGCTTCTTCGCCGAGACTGGCGATAGCCAGCTCCAGTGGATCACTGAAACCGGCAACGCTCAGGTCACGGACCTGGCGAAACGCCGCTCGGGCCTGATCCCGCGATGCCGCCGGATCTTCATTGCCCGCCTCGGTACTCACGGCAAACAAAGCCCGCCCCAGGGAATAAGCCGCCCAGGTACTGCGCAACGGGCGCTGGTCCGCCGGCAATGCCAGCAACGCCTGAAACGCCTGGGCAGCCTTCTGGTTTTCACCGGCACCAAAGGCGGCCGCGCCGATGGCGTACAACTGTAGCTCGGCCGGCAGGTTCGCCGCTTGCGCCGCGACCTCGTCGATATCAGTCAACGCCCGCAACCGCTCCACCAGCGCTTGCTGCGGCGGGGTCAGGCCAATCCGTTCGGCCTCGCTGCGCTGGGCCACGTAAGCAGACATGTCGTCGTAGTTGTAATCCGGGTTGCGCGTCGCCTCGCTGGCCGGCTTGAGTCCAGCAATGGCATGGCCAAGACGCTTGATCTCGAAGCGAAAGCTGCCTTCGGGTAATTCGGCCAAGGATTGGCCGCGGTTATCCAGCAAGCGCATCGGGAACTCCGGACCACAGGCCAGCGCCTGGCCCAACGGCAAACCGAGGCTTATACAAAACACCGGGCAGAGCAAACGACGAGGCCATTTACGGGTAGACATTGAAAGCTCCTTGTTCAATTTTTGTACAGCGCGCCCAACCCATGGCCCGATGGGCACCAGCAGCGAGGCGACCTTCCTGAATGCGGGTGAAGGTAAGCAGTCCGGGGGTTTGTTGCAACGTATAACCCGCCAAGGCATCGACCCCATCACATGCCCCGACGGCAAGCGTCACCCGCTGGGGCCAGGGGCTGTCGAGATTGCCCCGATTGACCAACCGGATATCGTACAAACCGTCCTTTTCCTCTATCGCCAGGGTCAGGCGGCTGTCGAGTTTGTCTCCACGAGCCACCGCGCCGAGGGTGGTCAGGCTCCAGACACGGCGGTCGCCCGTCAGCGGCAAGCGAAACCAGATCAAGCCAGCCAGGTGGGCCGGCGGTTCGGCGCGCAGATCCGCGGCCAGCCCGGCCACTTGTTGCGGTTCTGCCAGCAGTTCCAGCCGCTCGCCTCCCCTGTCGATGGGCACTTCGCTTTCAACCACCGGCGCGCCGCTCTCCTGGGTCAACAGCGCCACGCCATAAGCCGGCAGAGCCAGGTAGAACGGCCGCCGGGTGACCTTGCTCCAGCGCTCGGCCCAATGCCGGGCCTGTTTCGGATCGAACAACCCCTGCCGTGGGTCGCTCACCGCATGGACCTGTAGCACGCTGCTGTCCACGGTTTCCAGCAGCCCGGGCAGCGCGGGGCTGTCGAGCCAGGCCGGCAAGGCCGTGATACTCAACCGCAATGCGGAGGGCAGGGTTTGGCGTAACTGGCTCAGGAAAGTCCCATAGGCCGGCAACCGTGCATTACCGGCGTCATGGTCGATCTCCACGCCCACCGGGGTCAGGCCCTGGGTTTGCCAGTCACTCAACACTTGCTGGATCTGCGCAATGACCTCGTCCCGATCCAGCGTTCCGAGCTGGCCGTCCAGGCGGATCACCGCGATCAGCGGCCGGCCATCGGCCTTGAGCAAGGCTGGATCGATCCGCGCACGGCTCCAGCCTGCACGGGGAAACGCCTGCAAGGCCAACACCCGCAAGCTCGAGAAGTCCTGATGGCTCTGGCGCAGCGCCGACGCGTGGGCCGGCGTCCACTGGCGTTGCCAGATATAGAGTTGTTGATCGAGAGGCGCGGCGGGGGGTTGCTCGCAGCCCTGCAAAAGCAGCGCAACGAGTGCCAGCGATGTCCGGAAAAGAAAAGTCATGAACCTTCATCACCCGCTAAAACCCGGCAGATTACCGTGTCTTGCGCTGGACGGGCATAGGGCCAAGACATTGCGCCGAAGTTTTCATGTGCCACAACCAGGTCAGGGCCGCCGTATGCCGAACGGCCCCTCCCACGCGCTACAGCTACGCTCAGACGTGTTTCTGCAAACCGGCAGCCGTCCGCGGCATGCCCACGAACCCGGGCAGGGCCTCGATCCGCGCCAGCCAACCGCGGACATGGGCGTAGTCGTCCAGCGACACGTTGCCCTCCGGCACATGGGCGATATAGGTGTAGCCGGCGACATCGGCGATGGTGGGTGTATCACCCGCCAGCCAAGTGCTGCTGCTCAAATGTTGATCGATGATTTTCAACAGACCGTGAGACCGGGCGATCACATCCTCGGCGTTATAAGGCGCACCGAACACCGTGATCAGTCGCGCTGTGGCCGGCCCCGTATGGATCGCGCCAGCCGCCACCGACAACCAGCGCTGTACCCGGGCGGCACCCACCGGGTCGCTCGGAAGCCAGCGACCCTTGCCATATTTCTGCGCCAGGTACACCAGGATGGCGTTGGAGTCGGCCAGTACCACGCCGTCATCGTCAATCACCGGTACCTGACCAAATGGGTTCAGGGCCAGGAAGTCCGCCTGTTTGTGCGCGCCCTTGGCCAGATCGACGAAAATCACCTCGACCGGCAGCTCGAGCAGCGAAAGCATCAGTTGAACACGGTGGGCATGTCCGGAAAGCGGGAAGTGATAAAGCTTGATGGGGTTCATGGTCGACTCCGCTGGAAATGACGCCGTCAGCAGAACGGCATCGATGGCGTCATCTTCCCCCTCAGTTAAAAACTAGAGAATCACCCGTAAACGCAATCCATTATTTCCTTCAGCGAAACAATGCATCAACGTCCCAAGGCCGGGTGTCTACGCAGGGCGCTGACCGTGAAATCAACAAAACTACGAACCCGCGCCGGCGCATTGCGCCCTCCCTGATACAGCACATGAATCGGCAGCGGCGGCAGTTCGAAATCGGCCAGGACGATTTCCAGCTCTCCGCTGGCGATCTCTCCCGCCACTTGATAAGACAACACACGGGTCATTCCCAGGCCCTGGCAGGCGGCCGTGATGGCGGCCTGATTAGCGGTGACCACCAACCGAGGTACCGGCCGGACCGCCAACGCTTGCCCGGCGTCGAGGAAGGTCCAGCTTCTGACTTGGCCGATGGCCGAAGAGGCCACTACCGGCAGCCGCTCCAGCGCTTGAGGATGCTGGGGTCGACCATGCTGAGCGAAGAACGTGGGAGAGCCACAGACGACCCGCCGCACTTCGCCGACGCGGACGGCGTGCTGGTTACTGTCGGGCAGCTCGCCGATGCGCACGGCTACGTCCATGCCCTCTTCGACCATGCTGACGTTACGGTCCAGCAGCAGCGCGTTGATGCTGACTTCCGGATACTGTTGCAGGTACTCCACCAGCAGGGGCGTGACGAACAACTGACCGAACAGCACCGGCGCGGTGATCGTCAGTTGCCCCCTGGGCTGGGCATGGCTGCCGGCCGCCGAATCCTCGGCTTCCTGCAAATCACCCAGGATCCGGCGACAGTCGTCCAGAAAGCGCTGGCCGGCTTCGCTCAGGTACACGCTGCGGGTAGTGCGAACCAGCAAAGGCGTGCCGATGCGTTGCTCCAGCGCCGCCACCGCGCGGGTCACGCTGGCCGCCGACAGCCCCAAGCGCCGCGACGCCGCCGAAAAACCCGACTCCTGGGCAACGGCAATAAACACCTGCATCTCCTGAAACCTGTCCATCCATCCCCCGATGAGAAATCCTGATACAAGTTTTCCAAACGCCGCAAAGCAGCGCCGCACGGCCATTGTAGGGCCTGAGCAAACGAACCGTAGCGTGGCGCCCCGGTTGCAACTGATCAGTCTTGTTACCATCGCGCCCATCATTACCGTTTTATGACTAATAAACAGCACAGAACCCTGTGGGAGCGAGCCTGCTCGCGATAGCGGTGAATCAGTCGCCATCCATATCACTGACCGATAGCTATCGCGAGCAGGCTCGCTCCCACAAGGGTTTGTGCCGTTGCAGACTCAGTACAAGGCCATTTTCGTGAACGTTTTATTCCGTGGATTGACCCGTCCCCTCGCCCCTTTGATCACCTTGGCCGGCCTGGTCCTGATCGTTCCCCTCGCCCTGCGTCTCGCACTGGGTTGGTCCGATCCGTTGGGCTACCTGTCCGACCTGGGCATTGGCGGATTGTTACTCACGCTGCTTTACTGCCGCCCCCTCTGGCTGACCTTGCCTGTGCTGCTGGCCTGGACCCTGCTGACATTGGCCAACATCGAGTTGATCAGCGCGGTCGGACGCATGCCCAATCCTACGGACCTGCATTACCTGACCGATCCGCAATTCGTCGAAAACTCCAGCAGCGGCGGCTTCGCCCATCCCTGGTTGGCCACGCTGCAACTGACAGCGCTGGGGCTCTGGCTGATGGTCCAGTGGCCAGGCCGCTCACGCCGCGCACCGTCCCTGCCATCCCACGCGTGGGCATTGCCGGCGCTGCTCCTGCTGGTCCACGGTACCGTACAGTCCTGGCGTCCCACCGAGGCGGACCAGTGGAATGTGTTCAATCTACCCCATCAACTCGCCACGGCGACGGTCGCCGCCGGGCAGGACCGGATCCAGCACTGGGTTGACGGCGATGCAGGCGTCCAGGTCCCGCCGATGGAAGGCCTTACCCGGCTGGACCTCGATGGAAATAAACTACTGCCCGCGCCAGGCCAGGCGCGCAACGTGTTGGTCATCACCCTGGAAGGCATCCCCGGTGCCTATATCAATGCCAACCGCCAGGCCCTGAAATCCGGCTATCAGGAAAATCCCATGCCGCGCCTCAGTGCCTGGGCCGAGCGAGGCATGAACACACCCGATTATGTCCTGCACAGCCACCAGACCATCCGCGGCCTGTACGCCATGCTATGTGGCGACTACGACAAGCTGGACGACGGCACGCCCAAGGGCGTCGAAATGCTCAACCAGACCCAGCGCAACCAGGCCTGCCTGCCGGCCCAGTTGCGCCAGCATGGCTTTGCCACGCATTTCCTGCAGGGTGCGGGCCTGCGGTTCATGGCCAAGGACCGGATCATGCCCCACATCGGCTTCGACACGACCCTGGGTATGGAATGGTTCACCCGACCGGCCTACCTGGAATTCCCCTGGGGTGTGGATGACAAGACATTCTTCGAGGGCGCGCTGGACTACGTCGGGCAGCTGCAACAGGCGGACAAGCCCTGGATGCTCACCCTGCTGACCGTGGGCACCCACCAGCCGTACTCAGCGCCGGATGACTATCTGCAACGCTATGACACTGCCAAGCAGGCCGCCGTCGGTTACCTGGACGACGCGCTGCACAGCTTCCTCGACGGCCTGGAACGCCAGGGCATCCTGGAAAATACCCTGGTGGTCGTCACCTCAGACGAATCCCATGGCATCGACGACGTGCGCCTGGCCTCGTCCTGGGGCTTCAACCTGACCCTGGCCCCCGAGCCATTGCCCAGGATCAAGACCGGCGTCTACGGCCATGTCGACCTGAGCGCCTCGATCCTCGATTACTTCGGCTTTGTGGTGCCCAGCTCGTTGTCCGGCCGCTCGATGTTCCGGGACTACGCGACAGGTCGGGAAATCATGTCATTCACCAACGGCAAGTTGCGCTATCACGACGGCAAGGGCACGTTTACCGAGTGCGATTTCCAGCAACATTGCCGTGACTACGCCAGCGAAGGTTTCATCGCCAATCGCGCCACGTACACCGGGCAGTACAGCGGCCAGCGTGCCCGTTTGATCGACGCCCGCGCCACGGCCCTGGGTCAGACCCTCTCACCGACGCCGTTCAACCAGCACTATCAATTTGGCAGCGCGGACAAGATCGCGCTGCCGGCCCAAGTCACTAACGACTGGACCGACAACCTGATCGGCGCCCAATACCTGGAAATGCCCAAGGGTTCGCAGACCCGCGTCAGCCTGACCATCCGCGCCCTGGAGGCCGATCATGCCGCTTACATTTCTCTCAAGGCCAAGGAATTCGAGCGGGATGTGCCGATGGACCTGCCCACTGAGGTAGCAGTGACACCCGAGCAACCGCTGGTGATGAATATCAGTTTTGATAACCCGCAACAGCGAAAGGCATTTTCCTTCCATCTGCTCGGTCATGGCGTGGGCGCGATCGAGATCAGCGATTTCAGCGTCGTGACCGAACTGCCGGACCAGACGGACCAACCTGAATACCTGGATGATATGCAGGCAGACCAGGAGCTCCAATCCAGTTAAATAAAAAACGCGCAGCTGTTGAACAGCCCTGCGCGTTTTTATTCAGCCCCAGACGGGGTCAATCATTGACCAGTTGCATGATCTCGAATGCATTCAGCGCGGCGCCACGTAGCAGCTGGTCACCGCTGATGAACAGATCAAGCCCGTGTTCACCGTAGATCAGGTTGTAGCGAATCCGCCCAACCTCCACCGCGTGCTTATAGGTCGACGTCATGGGCATCGGATATACGCTCTGCGCAGGTTCGTCCACCACTTCGACACCTGGCGCGGCACGCAACAGCTCACGCACCTGCTCCAGCGACTTGATCGGTTTCTTGAAGCGCAGACTCAGGCTCTCGGCGTGAGAACGCAAGGTGGGAACCCGAACAGCCGTGGTGCTGATGGCCAACTCCGGCTCGCCCAAGACCTTGCGCAACTCCCAGACCACTTTCATTTCCTCGCGGGTATAGCCATTCTCTTCAAACGAATCGACCTGGGGAATCACGTTGAATGCCAGGTTATGAGCGAAGTTTTCACTTCCATCCTGGTCGCCATAGTCACTGAAGGCCTTGGCCTTTTCCCGCAGTTCCAGCATTGCAGGCTGCCCGGCGCCACTGGCCGCCTGGTAGGTAGAGATGATCGCACTTTCCAGCCCGAAGGCGTCATGCAATGGCCCCAGCACCATCAACGCAATGGCTGAGGAGCAGTTGGGGTTGGCGATCAGTTTTTCACCCTTGTAACGCTGACCATTGATCGGCGGTACAAGCAGTGGAATATCCTGGTGATAACGGAAAGCCGAAGAGTTATCGATGACATAGGAGTTCTCAGCCAGACGCTCCCCATACTCCAGGGCGAAGGACCCGGAAACACACAAAAACACGATATCGCACGAAGCACAGCCTTCGACCGAAAAGGGTTCGATCAGGTGCTCGGTGTTACCCGCCTTCAAGCGCTTGCCAGCCGAGCGCTCGGAGGCCATGCAGACCACCTCGTAATCGGTGTTTTCAAGCAATTGCAGCATGGTCAAACCCACTGCACCGGTGCAACCCACTACGGCGACTTTCTTCATTTCGATTCCTTATCCAAAAAGCCCGCGCTGCCTGGAGACGGCGCGGGCGGTCTATTACGCCGTGCGCATTTGCACGGATAACCTGGCAGCTGCCGCTGCACGCTGGACCCGGATCGAATTCAACGTAAACAACGCAAGCGCCAGCCAGATAAATGAAAACGCCGCCAGCTTCAACGACGAGACCGGTTCACCATAAACGAACGCCGCCAACAAGAAGTTGCAGATTGGCGGAACAAACTGCAAGAAGCCCAGCGTGATCATCGACAATTGCTTGGCAGCCAGACTGTACCACCACAACGGCAGCACAGTGATCAGCCCCGTCGCAACGAGCAACAAGTCACGGGTGCCCGACTGCATGAACTGGTGACCCACCCCCTGTGATTGCGCCAGCAGCAGGAACAGCGCAGCAAACGGCAGCAGCACAGCAATTTCCAGGGTCTGGATAACCACCGGGTCGCCTGGAACCTTCTTCTTGAAGAGCCCGTAGAAGGAATAGCAGAAACCGATGACCAGTGCGATCCACGGAAAGGAATGCAGGTTCAGCAGCTCGAAAGCCATCAGCGTCACGCCCGTCACGGCGAGAAAGATGGCCCAGGTCTGTAGCGTCGTCAGACGCTCCTTGAAGATGACCCGAGACACCACCATGCTCATGATCGGGCTAAGGAAATAACCGAAGGCCACTTCCAGCACCCGCCCGGTCATGATCCCGTAGATGTACATCAGCCACCACAGCCCCAGCACTGCGGACACGGTGAGTACATTGACTGGACGAACAGTCTTGAGCGTGGTCCGTAGGGTTCCCACCCGCGCGGTCAGCAACACCAGCGCGACGAGAAACAACTCGGCAAACACCACCCGCCAGGACAGCAGATGGTAGGCATCCAGGCCCACCAGCGGTTTGTACCAGAGCGGGTAGGACCCCCATAGCAACGTGGCACCGAGCCCGAAGGCCACGCCTTGTCCGGATTCGTTTTTTACGCTCATTGGCGTCCCTCAGCGTTGAGTTTGCGCTCGATACCATCCCAGTACACTTCCATCAGGTGCAGGTACTGTTCAATACCCTCGGCGAACAGACGACGTTCTTGTGGCGTTTGCAGGTGTTTTTCCATGACGTTGAATACGGCGTTGGAGTGACCGACTTCGACTTCCATGTGCAGCGTCCAGAAGAAGCGTCCGCGTTCGCTCACGCCTTCCTTGATCAGACCGTCGTTGTACTTGGAAACCATCGACGCAGACATCGCCTCATCAGCGAACAGGCCCCCCAGGGCTTTCTGCAAGGGCGGCTTGCTGTAAAGCGCGCAGATGCCGTCATTCAAGGCTTGAGTGCTAGGCAGGCATTTGTAGGCGTCGATCTGTTCTTCGCTGATGCCCTTGTCGAGCAGGAACTTGCGGTACAGGTCCGAGTGGGATTGGGTTTCACCCAATTCATCACGGGCGTTGAACGCGATGGTACGCAACACCGCTTCGTCGCGGGTGATGGTGGAAATCCCGCACACGTAGAACGGCAGGTACTTGAAGTAATGCAGCGTCTCCAGGTACAGCACCTTGCTTTGCTCTGGCGGCAAGCCATGCTGGGCATAGGCATTGAGGAACGGGTGTTCGGTAGCGCGGTGCTTGAGGATGTAGTCGATCTGCTCATCCATGAACAGCTTGAGTTCCAGGTCGACACCCTCGTTGCGTACGACGTAGGCGGTTTCGGATTGGAAAGTTTCTTGAGTAATGGACATGGCTTGCTTCCTTGAGCCCTGGGGGCAATGTTGATTCACATAAGAAACCGGACGGACACCCGTCCGTCCGGCCCCGCGCCGGTCAGGCCTCTTCGGTGGTCCTGGCTTTGGTGTCCCAGATCACTTCGATACTTTCATGGGCGACATCGGTTCGCCGGTCGTGGGCACTGGCCCAGCAGGTGTTGAGAATGATGCGGGTGGTTTCCTGTTGGATCGGCACCACGTGGTGCAAGGTGGTATCGGACTTCAGGAAATACACGTCACCCTTGAGGTGGTGATAGGACTTGATCGGATTGTTCAGGATGTATTGCCAGATCTGTGGGTTCTCCTTGTCCCACTCGCTGTGCGGTACGCATTGCAGTACGCCGCCGATCGCGGGGTCCTCAGGGGCCTCGATGATCCAGATCATGGTGTAGGGGTAGTCACCCCAGTGCCAGCCGTGGGTGTCGCCTGGATGGCTCAGTTTGGTGATCAGGTATTGCTCCTGCTCCCAGCAGGACGCCAGATCGTCGCCTGCGATGTTGCCAAGGAAATTGCGCAGCGACTCGGACTTGTAAAGCGCCGGAATAAAAGTCCCACCTTCGGCGATTTCCGGCTGATTAACGTTATACATCTTGCGATAAGTATTACCGGTCGATGGAACAGTGACATCACGGCGTACGGAATATTCATCCAACAATGCATGCACTTCGGTATGAACATTCTCCAGGATTCGCTTCGGTAGAAACGAAAAGTTTTTGAAGTTGAAATACCCATCGCGGCGAAATTCATTACGAATCTGCTTCATACGGTTTTCATCTTGCAAAATAGCCTGGAAGTGCTTGGAGAGTTGCTGCTCCATTACATCAATGACCAAGCTAGATGTTTGTTCGCTCATTTATCGCTCCATTCCATTGTTATCGGTCGGTGCTACAAACCCATTGGGCACTGCATGCTCAAGGCTCACCAAGTGCCCACGGGGGGAAAACTTCCTGTTCTGCAAGCTCATCAGTGGCCCGGTCATCAACGTCGTGACGATGGTCATAATCACCAGGGCCGTGAACAATTCAGCGCCGATGATTCCCATGTCCAGGCCGATTTTCAGAACCACCAGTTCCATCAGTCCGCGGGTATTCATTAACGCGCCGACGGTCAATGAGGTCGGCCAGGAACAGCCCACCAGCCGGGCTCCCAGCGCGCTGCCAGCGACCTTGGCGAACACCGCGACCAGCAGAATCACCACCAGTACCCAGATGCCCAGGCCGGTAAACGCCGATGAAGTGGTGCTCAACCCGGCCAGAGTGAAAAAACACGGCATCAGAATGATCAGCGACACGTGTTCCAAGCGTTCGATGATCATGTCCAGCAAGCGCTGCTCTCGGGGCAGGCACAGTCCGAAAAGGAAGGCGCCAAACACCGCATGTACTTGCAGCGCATGGGTCACGCTGCCGTAGATCAGTACTCCAGCCAGCAGCAACACCAGTACCATCGGTTGGGCGAGTCGCCCTTCTGCGGCTAGCCAGCGGGCCAACAGGGGTCTGAGGATCAGGAAAGTAAACGCCACCAACAACACCAGGCAGGCTCCGCGAACCACTAGGGCGATCCAGTTGCTGTCGTGACCGTTCACCATCGCCACGGCGGCGATCAGCATCCAGGCCACAACATCGCTCATGGCCGCAGCCAACAGGGCAATTGCCCCGACTTGGGTCGTGAGCATGCCGCGTTCCTTGAGAATCCGCGCCAGTACGGGAAACGCCGTGACCGAAAATACGGTGCCTATGAACAGGATGAAGCCCAGCCGAGAGGTGCCAGGCATTGCGAAATGCTCGAACAGCCAGGGAGCGATTGCGGCACCGAGCGAGAAAGGAATGACGATACTGAAAGCGCCGATGAAGAGGGCCTTGACGCCGGTCTTGCTCTGCTTCAGCGGAAACCGGAACTCGGCGCCTATGACAAACATGAACAACAAGATACCCAGCTCGCTTAATACCTTGAGCTGAGTGATGGCGTTACTATCAAATAACTGTTGATGGAAGGCCGGAACCAACTGCCCCAGGATCACCGGGCCCAACAGGAAGCCGGCAACCATTTCCCCCACGACTTGGGGCTGTCCCAAACGGTTGAATACCGCACCCAGAAGTTTTGCTGACAACATGACGAACAATATCTGGATCAGCAACATAGTCCATTCCTTCACGACGTCCGTTAATTCGCTGTTCATCTAATCCAACATCAGCGTCTCGACCTTCAACAAGCTCCCTTATATGAATCAATGGTTGGCTCACGCGCACCTCACCGACTCGATCTATCGACGAAGGTGAAGAGCAGAAATAAACCTGGAAGGCGACAATCGTGTACCGGTGTATGTGGGCCTGTGCCGGTGATGCAACTGCACCGTTGTAGGGCGCAGCCGTCTTGATTTTCCTGATTGTCTGCCAGCGATTGTAGGGGGATGGGCCAGTCCGCTACAGTGCAGCAATCGACAATTAGCGGTGAATTTACGCCAAATGCATGCTCATCCTGGAACCGTGGCAATCCTCGTCTATGAGGGCCTTTGCGTATTCGAGTTTGGTATCGCCCTAGAGATATTCGGCCTGCCTCGCCCAGAATTGGACATCCCTTGGTACACCCCTCGGATCGTCGCCGTCGACCCGGGGCCGATGCATGCGTTGGGCGGTCTTCAAATCTCCGTCGATGCCGGGCTGGAAGTCCTTGAAACGGCGCGCACCATCATCGTTCCCGGTTGGCGCAACCGTCAGGAACCGCCTCCAGAAGCGTTGCTGCAAGCCCTCAGACGCGCCCATGCCCGGGGAGCACGTTTGCTGTCGATCTGCTCGGGTGTATTCGTACTTGCCGCCACGGGGCTGCTTGATGGCGAGACGGTCACCACGCATTGGCAGTTTTCCCGTGAACTGGCCGAGCGGTTTCCCCTCATCAAGGTCGATCCGAATGTGCTGTATGTCGATGCGGGGCAAGTGATTACCTCGGCTGGCAGTGCGGCTGGTATCGACGCCTGCTTGCACTTGATCGCACGGGATTTCGGCACGCACATTGCCAATTCGGTGGCCCGTCGCCTGGTCATGGCGCCGCAAAGGACTGGCGGTCAGTCACAATTCATCGTCGCGCCAGTCTGCAAATCGCCGCGCAACGAGTTGACCCGTGTCATGCAATGGATTCGCGAAAACCTCGATCAACCCCTGGGTATTGCCGACATGGCTGCCCGCGTCGCCATGAGTGAACGCACCTTCCTGCGGCGATTCATCGAAACCACAGGCCTGTCGCCCAAGGCCTGGTTGCAACAGGAACGACTGAACCGGGCCAGGGAGCTGCTGGAAACCACTGACCAAAGCACCGCCGGCATCGCCCAGGCCTGCGGGTATCGGTCAGTGGAAAGTTTTCGAGCGGCGTTCAGGAATGCCGTCGGTTTGCCACCGTCTGCCTACCGTGAAAGATTCGGCAGCGGGGAAGTCAGTCAACAGGCAGCCTGGAGAGCCAACTGCTGACTCATGATCACCGAGGTCCGACCCTGAGCTAATCCAATAACCGATGTAACTTGGCGTACTGCAACAGCATGATGGTCTTGCCGTCGCAAATGTCTCCCGTCTCGATCATGTCCAAGGCCTGATCGAGCGGCATCTCCAGCACCTCGATCTCCTCGCCCTCCGCTTCCAGCCCACCGCCTTCATGCTGCTTGTCTTCGTCGAAATACTCGCCGACGAAAAAGTGCAGCCGTTCCGTTACCGAACCCGGGCTCATGAAGGCTTCGAAGACCTTGCGCACGTCCTGGATGACGTAGCCGGTTTCCTCCTGAGTTTCCTTGCGGATGCAAGTGTACGGATCGTCGTTGTCCAGCAGGCCGGCGCAGGTTTCGATCAGCAGGTCATCGTGCCCATTGACGAAGGCCGGGAAGCGGAATTGCCGGGTCAGCACCACGGTCTGCTTGGCCTTGCTGTACAGCAGGATCGTGGCTCCGTTGCCACGGTCGTAGGTCTCGCGCGTCGACTCCTGCCACTGGCCGTTGCGACCGAGGTAGTCATAGGTGGTCTTGCGCAGCACATACCAGTTATCCGAGAGGACTTCGACATTCTTGATGCGCACACGATCTTTGATGCTGGTTGTCCGGGTCATTCATCCACTCCATTCAGGGGTTGTTCGTTCAAAATGCCGGGACCCGCGGCAGGGCTCGTTTGTGGGCGGTCTTGAGGTAGGCGCGTTCGATGATCTGTTGCGCCTGAGCAGACACCTGTTCGCCCATCAGGTACGCATCGATTTCCTCGTAACTGCAGCCATACGCCGCCTCATCCAACCGACCGGGTGCCAGGTCTTCCAGATCGGCGGTCGGTGCCTTGCGCACCAGATATGCGGGAGCCCCCATGGCGTCGGCCAACCAGCGCACCTGAGTCTTCGTCAGCCCGGACAGCGGCGCCAAGTCGCATGCACCGTCGCCGAATTTAGTGAAAAACCCCATCACCGCCTCCGCGCCATGGTCGGTACCGACCACCAGCCCGTCGCTCATATTGGCAATGGCATATTGTGCCAGCATCCGTGCCCGGGCCTTGACATTGCCTTTGGCAAAGTCGGTGAGCTCGGCCGAAGGCTGCAAGCCGTCGATCGCGATAGCGGCCATCAGGCCGTCCACACACGCGGCAATGTTGCTCGTGGTGATCAAGTCCGGCCGAATGAAGTCCAGGGATGCTTGAGCGTCCTGCTCATCTGCCTGGGTCTTGTAAGGCAATCGCACGGCGATAAAACGCGCCTCGTAGTCCTCGCCTCTCAATTGTTCCACCGCCAACTGGCATAGACGCCCGGCTGTGAGCGAGTCGACGCCGCCGCTGATACCGAGTACCAGGGACATGCAACCCGACTCACGCAAAACCTGCTTGATAAACCCAACGCGACGGGCAATCTCGATGTGCTCACCGCCCTGTTTGAGTTGGCGATCGATGCCCAGTTCCCGGGCAATGCGCTCTTGCTGAAGTGAAGTCATATCAGGCTCCCAGTTGTGGATTGATCAGGGCAACGTTGAACACTTGGGCGGCATAGCGAAGGAACGAAACATCTTCACAGACGTTCTTGATCGGGTCATCGGAGAACTTCACCACCGGCTCGCCATGGACGCGCACCAGTTTCATGACAATGCTCAGCGGTTCGACCCCTTCCACATCGCAGGCCAGACTGGTACCCATGCCGAAACCGAACTTGGCCTTGCCGCGAACATGTCGCAGGATCGGCAAGCATTTTTCGAAATTGAGGCCATCGGAGAACATCAGGTCCTTGGTCCGCGGGTCGACACCCAATTCGTGGTAACGCCCCAGCACCTTGTCAGCCCAGACAATAGGGTCACCTGAATCCTGGCGCAGCCCGTCATACAACTTGGCGAAGTACAGGTCGAAATCCTTGAGGAAAAAGTCGGTGCTGATGCAGTCCGTCAGCGCGATACCGAGCCGACCACGGTACTCGCGCACCCAGTTCTCCAAGGCCGCGTTCTGACTTTCGCGCAGGCGCCCGAGTTGCTGGTGGACCATCAGCCACTGGTGAGCCATCGTGCCGATCAGCGGGAGATCGAACTCATACGCCAAGTGAGCGTTACTGGTGCCGACAAACACGCCAGGGAAATCACTGCGCATGATATTCACCACCTCACGTTGCGCCCGGAAGGACAGCCGACGGCGGGTGGAAAAGTCGGAAACACGGAACTCGGCGAGTTCTTCACGACTGGCGTTTTTCTCCAGCCATTCGAACTTCTGGTACAGCTTGCGGGTAACGTCGGCCAGTTCGACTTCGGGGTACTTCTCGCGGTTGCGCAGCTCGCTGACCATCGCCAGTACCGGCTGCTCGAACATGATGCAGTGCAACATCGGACCGCGGACGCGGATATGCAGTTGGCCGTCGACCTCCGATACATGGATGTAGCGCAGATTGAAGCGAAACAGACCGAGGAACTGTTCGAAGTCCGGTGTCAGGTACTCGCGGAAACGCTTGTTGAACAGAAACCTTTGCTCGCCCTCGCGCAACTGCAATCCGGCAAGCTTTTCCAGTTCCACACGAATGTCCGGGATCAGGTGACCGAGCCGCTCTTTGGAACGCACGATGAACTGATACTCCACCTCCACGTTCGGGTGCTGGTGCAAGACCGCCTGCATCATAGTGAAGGTGTAGTAGTCGGTATCCAGCAGGCTCTGGATGACGCCACTGTTTGAGTCGAATGCGCTGTCCATGTTTGCTCCTTACTCGCTTGCCAGACGGATGGTTTCTTCGCGGGTCCTGGCCAACCGGATCCCCGCTTGCTGCAGATCCTGAAGGGTTTGCGTGGCGCCCTCCTCACTGATGGCCCGGCAGGCCGGAAGGTGAACGATCACGTTGAAGCCGGCGGCAGCCAGTTGCAGGGCGGTGGTCTTGACGCAGAAATCCAGCGCCAGCCCGCCGACAAGGACTTGCTCCACACCCAGCCCCTTCAGATATTCGATCACCCCGGTGGACAGCTTGCCGTGCAGGTCGTGGTAACAGGCGCCATACGGGTGAAAATCCGGCTCGACGCCCTTCCAGACGAAATAGTCGTAGTCGTAGGGGGTCGGCAATTCGTCCAGCAAGGTGAAACCTTCGGTGCCGGGGACACAGTGACTCACCCAAGTGACGTCGGCGTGCTCGAGCCCGGTCGGTGTGAGCATCTGTGAATGATCGGCGACCACCCATGGCGCCTGAGGCGAGTGGGCATCCTTACTACCGACGCGCAGGCTGGCCAGGGAAGCGATGAAATTCAGTTCATCGCCAATCTGCTCACCACCAGGCACTGGCAGCTCATCAGGGCAAAGCGGTGTAAAGCTCTTTTGCGCATCGACATCGAAGGAAGCCGTCTTACGGTTCAGGCTATTCATACTGGTTTCTCCTGTTCACGGCAACGAGAGTACATAACGTGTACTTTAATGACAAGTCACCGTGAAAAAGAATTTCCACTGAAGCTTTGTAAATGCCAACTGGTAGGCAAACGTAATCAGACTATTTCGTCGAACACGATTTTGATGATACGGTACATGTCGTGTACCCAAAGAGGATAAACCATGTTCGAACTGGCCCTGTATGGCGGCGCCTTCAATCCCCCTCATGCCGGTCACGCCCAGGTGATGATCCAGGCGTCATGCCAGGCCAGGCGCGTGCTGGTCACCCCAAGCTTCCGGCATCCCTACGGCAAGCGGATGGTTGACTATGAAGTTCGCCTGAAATGGCTGGAGTCGATCGTCGAGCACGTTCAGCCGCAGTGCTGCGCGCCAGTGCACGTAAGCCGGGTCGAGCAGGTCGTCGCGCGTGGCGTCGAAGGCGCCATCTATAGCTACACCCTGCTTGCTCACCTTGCCGACAGCCTGGCCTTGGACGGCAAACGAATAGCGTTAGTGGTGGGTCAGGACGTCGCGGATCAGCTACCGACCTTCTATCGCGGCGAGGAATTACTGGAGCGCTTTTCCATCCTCTGTGTGGAAGAAAGGATCCCTGTGCGCAGTACGCTGGTTCGCGAGCGACTGGCATTAGGCGAACTGTTGCCCAACCACTGGATGGCACCCGGCATGGACCCGGTAAACTACGACCTTTACGCTACCCACGGAAACTGACATGCCGAACCGCACAGCCGCTGCGCGCGATTATCTGCACACCATCGACCTGTGTGTGCTGCGCTTCAACCGGGAAGCCCAGGCCCTTGAAATCCTCCTGAACCGCCGGGAAGCCGAGCCGTTCGCCGGCCATTGGGCGCTGCCTGGGATCGTGGTGAATGGAGGGGTCGAAGATCTCACGCTCAACGACGCCGTGGAGCGCCTGCGCAACTCGAACAAAGTGGGCATGCCGCTGGCCTGGATCGAACAGGTCGGCACCGTCGGCGACGCGTTCCGCGATCCACGTTGCTGGTCATCGTCGACGTTCTACCTGGCCATTGTCAGCGACACGCCCCCGCTCGCCGAACACCAGGGGTTCTTTACGCTCAAGGACGTCGCTGACGCCACGATAAAACTCCCTTTCGACCACAACAGCCTGGTGGCTGCCGTGCAGGAACGGCTGTTGTCCAAAGCGCTCTACAGCAGCCTGCCGCTGATGTTCCTGGGCCCCGAATTCAGCGCGCCGGAAGCCGTGGGAATTTTTTCCCTGGTACTCGAGCGTCCGGTGCTCAAGACCAGCATGCGCCAGCGCCTGTTGAAGATGACCGAAGCGGGCTATCTGCAGGAAACCGGCCGCAAGAAAAGCGGCGACGGCGGCCGCCCGCAGCGCACGGTGGAAAACCTCAAGCCGGGCAGCGTCTACCTGTTTGACCGGTGTTTTCTGGAGTGATGCTCAGCCCGGAATCTGGGCGCTCGGCAAGCGCGCATCCACGTCACTCGATGCCATAAAAATTCCTACGATTGCCCATCATCTTTTCTAGTTCGACAAAACCCGCCCACTCGTCAAATCTTCGCCCAACCCTGGCGGGGACTCATAAAAACAAGACCTGACGAGCGTGCTTCATGGGCATCAGTATGAAATTCGGCCACAAGATCCTTCTCGGTGCCTGTGTCATCTCGGTGGCAGTATTCCTGTCGTTCTCATTGTTCAATGACCATCGACAACAAGCCAGTACCCGCGAAGCGCTGCACAACAGCTTGCAAACCACGGGCAAGTTACTCGGTGCCAACCTCGACAATTGGTTGGCTGGCCGGCTCCTGTTGATCGAAGGGGCGGCCGAAACCATTGCTGCCGACCCCACTCCGACCACCATCAGCAAAATGCTCTCTCAAGACATCATCACCAAGACTTTTATTGCCAGCTATGTCGGGCTCCAAGACAGTCGTTTCTTTATTTACCCCGAGCGGGTGATGCCCGATGGTTACGACGTTCGTCAACGCCAGTGGTACAAAGAGGCGGCCGCCTCTCTCAACCCGGTGCTGACCGAACCCTACATCGGAGCGGGCATCGATTATCTGATCATGACCGAGGCGGTGCCGATCAAGATCAACGGCAAGGCAGCCGGCGTATTCGGCGCGAGCCTGAGCCTGGAAAAGCTCGCCAGCATCGTCAACTCCGTCGATCTCAACGGCATCGGCTATGCCTTCCTGGTCAGTGACGACGGCAAGATCCTGGTCCATCCCGACAGCGCCTTGGTCACCAAGACTCTGGCCCAAGCGTTCCCCGAAGGCGCTCCGGGTATCAACGACAATCTGAATGAAGTGCGGGAAAACGGCAGTACCCGGATCGTCACATTTACACCGATCAACGGTTTACCGTCATTGCACTGGTCCATTGGGCTGTCGGTGGACAAGGACAAAGCCTACGCCGCGCTCCATGAGTTTCGTACCTCGGCCCTGATCGCCACGCTGATTGCGGTGCTGATCACCATCGCCTTGCTTGGTCTGCTGATCAACACCCTGATGCGGCCTTTACGCTGTATGGGCTTGGCCATGCAATCGATTGCCGAGGGCGAAGGCGATCTGACCCAACGCCTGCAGAGCCTGTCCCAGGACGAATTTGGCGTGATGGCCGGCGGGTTCAACCGCTTCGTCGAACGCATTCAGCACTCGATACGCGAAGTGCTGACCTCCAGTACCCAACTCACCCAATTGGCCGCGCAGGTCAGCCAGGCATCGCACTCGTCGCTGAAAAGCTCCGACACCCAAGCGGCGTTGACCCACAACATCGCTACAGCCATCAACGAGCTGGGCGCCGCCGCCCAGGAGATCGCCCGTAGCGCCGCCCATGCGTCAAACCGCGCCTCGGATACCAAGAACCAGACCCAGGAAGGCCAGCAGGTGGTGGAGCGCAGCATCAGCGCCATGGCACAGCTCTCATCACAAGTGATCAATACCCGTCAGGACATCGAAAGCCTGAATGAAAAAACCTTGAAAATCGGCCGGATCCTCGACGTGATTAAGGGCATTTCCGACCAGACCAACCTGCTGGCCCTGAATGCCGCTATCGAAGCCGCCCGTGCCGGGGATGCAGGACGTGGCTTTGCGGTGGTTTCGGACGAGGTGCGCACCCTCGCCCACCGCACTCAACAATCGGCGCAGGAAATTCACAATATGATCGAGGAGTTGCAAGCCGGTGCCGGCAACGCCGTCAACGCCATGCTGGAAAGCCAGCGCCACAGCGATACCAACGTCAGTACCGCCAGGCTTGCCGGTGAACGACTCACTCAGGTGCTGCAGGGCATTGGCGAGATCGACGAAATCAACCTATCCATGGCCACCGCCACCGAAGAACAAACCTCGGTGGTGGACAATCTGGATCGCGACATCAGCCACATCAATGACCTGAACCAGAAAACCGTCGGCAATCTGCAATCCACTTTGCAGGCGTGCAATGAACTGGAGAAGCAGTCGATCCGCCTGCAGCAGATGGTGAACACCTTCAAGATCTGAAGGTGATGTTCCAGAACCCGCTCGGCAGACGCGCCCTCACTCCACCGTCACAGACTTCGCCAGATTCCGCGGCTGGTCGACATCCGTCCCCTTGAGCACGGCCACGTAGTACGACAGCAGCTGCAGCGGGATGGTATAGAGGATCGGCGCCAGGCTGTCGTGGATGTGCGGCATGTGCACCACGTGATTCCCTTCACCATTGGTCATGCCGGCCTTTTCGTCAGCGAAGACGATCAACTGGCCGCCACGGGCGCGCACTTCCTGGAGGTTGGACTTGAGCTTTTCCAACAGCTCGTTGTTCGGCGCCACGGTGACCACCGGCATGTCGTTGTCCACCAGGGCCAGCGGGCCGTGCTTGAGCTCACCGGCCGGGTAGGCTTCGGCGTGGATGTAGGAGATTTCCTTGAGCTTCAAGGCTCCTTCCATCGCCACCGGGAATTGCGCACCACGGCCCAGGAACAGGGTGTGGTTCTTCTCGGCGAACAGTTCGGCGATTTTTTCCACGGTGCTGTCCATCGCCAGGGCTTCACCCAGACGGGCCGGCAGGCGACGCAGCTCTTCCACCAGTTTCGCCTCTACGCCCTCGGCCAAGGTCCCGCGTACCTGACCCAACGACAGGGTCAACAACAACAGGCCGACCAACTGGGTGGTGAAGGCCTTGGTCGACGCCACGCCGATTTCGCGGCCGGCCTGGGTCAGCAGGGTCAGGTCGGATTCGCGCACCAGCGAGCTGATGCCGACGTTGCAGATCGCCAGGCTGGCAAGGAAACCCAAGGCCTTGGCATTGCGTAGCGCCGCCAGGGTATCGGCGGTTTCACCGGACTGGGAGATGGTGACGAACAGCGTGTCCGGTTGCACCACCACCTTGCGGTAACGGAACTCACTGGCAACTTCCACCTGGCACGGAATGCCGGCCAATTCCTCCAGCCAGTAACGGGCGACCATGCCGGCGTGATAGCTGGTGCCGCAGGCGACGATCTGCACATTGCGGACCTTGGCGAACAATTCGGCGGCCTGTGGGCCGAAAGCCTGGACCAATACCTGGCTCTGGCTCATGCGCCCTTCCAGAGTACGTTGCACAACAGCCGGTTGCTCGTGGATTTCCTTGAGCATGAAGTGGCGGAATTCGCCCTTGTCGGCGGCCTCGGCACCGTCGCGGTACTGCACGGTCTCGCGCTCCACCGCTTGGCCATCGAGATCCCAGATCTGCACGCTGTCCCGACGGATTTCAGCGATATCGCCTTCCTCCAGATACATGAAACGGTCGGTGACCTGACGCAGTGCCAACTGGTCCGACGCCAGGAAGTTTTCCCCCAGGCCCAGGCCGATCACCAGCGGGCTGCCACTGCGGGCCGCCACCAGGCGGTCCGGCTGCTTAGCACTGATGACTGCCAGGCCATAGGCGCCATGAAGCTCCTTGACGGTGGCCTTGAGGGCCACGGTCAGGTCCATCAGGTCCTTGAGCTTGTGATTGATCAGGTGCGCGATGACTTCAGTGTCGGTGTCCGAGGTGAACACGTAGCCCAGGGCCTTGAGTTGTTCACGCAACGCTTCGTGGTTCTCGATGATGCCGTTGTGCACCACCGCCAGGTCGCCGGAGAAATGCGGGTGGGCATTACGCTCGCACGGCGCACCATGGGTGGCCCAACGGGTGTGGGCGATGCCCAGGCGACCGACCAGCGGCTCGCTTTCCAGGGCCTGCTCCAGCTCACTGACCTTGCCCGGCCGACGCATGCGCTCAAGTTGCCCATCGTGGGTGAGCACTGCCACACCCGCGCTGTCATAGCCACGGTATTCCAGGCGCTTGAGGCCTTCGAGCAGGATGGCTGTGATGTTGCGTTCAGCAACGGCGCCGACAATTCCACACATATTATTTCTCCTGGCTGACAGACGCGCAGATCACCTGGATGCCACGCGCCTGAATCTGATCACGGGCCTCTACGGGCAGGCGATCATCGGTAATGAGGGTATGGACGCTGCTCCACGGCAGTTCCAGGTTGGGGATCTTGCGACCGATCTTGTCGGCCTCCACCATCACGATGACTTCGCGGGCCACCTCAGCCATGACACGGCTCAGCCCCAGCAACTCGTTGAAGGTGGTGGTACCACGAACCAGGTCGATGCCGTCGGCACCGATGAACAGCTGGTCGAAGTCGTAGGAACGGAGGACTTGTTCGGCCACCTGACCCTGGAAGGATTCGGAATGGGGGTCCCAGGTGCCGCCGGTCATCAACAACACCGGCTCGTGCTCCAGTTCGTTCAAGGCACTGGCGACATGCAACGAGTTGGTCATGACCACCAACCCCGGTTGCAGGCCGAGTTCAGGGATCATGGCGGCGGTGGTGCTGCCGCTGTCGATGATGATTCGTGCATGCTCGCGAATCCGCTTCACCGCAGCCCGGGCAATGGCTTGCTTGTACTTGGAAACGGTTTGCGCGTTATCAGCCACCAACTCCTGCGGCATCGGGACCGCACCACCGTAACGACGCAATAGCAGGCCATTCGTCTCCAAGGCGGCAAGATCCTTGCGAATCGTAACTTCCGAGGTTTCGAAGCGCTTGGCCAACTCGTCCACACTGACTTCACCCTGCTCTTGGAGCAAGGCAAGGATGTTGTGGCGGCGTTGGGGGGTGTTGCGCTTTGACATGGCGGCTTAAGTTTCGATTCGAAAGATAACGTAAGCAATCAAAACCTATTGCGCGGCGATCGTCAAGGCAGAGGGAGAAAAATTCAGAATGAATGAGGTCCTGTGGGAGCGAGCCTGCTCGCGATGGCGGTATATCAGCCAAGTAGTCATCGACTGACACAACGCTATCGCGAGCAGGGCTCGCTCCCACAGAGTGGACTGTGGATAACTTTACGGCTTCTTGATTTTTTCCGGACGCTTCCAGCCGTCGATATTCTTCTGGCGTGCACGACCCACCGCCAGCTGTCGGTTATCCACATTCTGGGTAATGGTTGACCCAGCTGCCGTGGTTGCACCACTGGAGATATCCACAGGCGCCACCAGGGAGTTGTTGGAACCGATGAATACGTCCTCCCCCAACACCGTCTTCCACTTGTTCGCGCCGTCATAGTTACAGGTGATGGTGCCGGCACCGATATTGGTGCGGGCGCCGACTTCAGCGTCACCCAGATAGGTCAGGTGACCGGCCTTGGCACCCTCACCCAGGTGGGCGTTCTTCAACTCGACGAAGTTACCCACATGGGCGTGGGCCTCTAGCACGGAGCCAGGACGCAAACGGGCAAACGGGCCGGCATCGCTGCCTTCACCCATCACCGCACCGTCCAGGTGACTGTTGGCCTTGATCACCACGCCTTTGCGCAGGGTGCTGTCCTTGATCACGCAGTTCGGACCGATGACCACGTCGTCCTCGATGACCACCTTGCCCTCGAGGATGACGTTGATGTCGATGACTACGTCGCGGCCTACGCTGACGTCACCTCGAACATCGAAGCGGGCCGGGTCACGCAGGGTTACGCCTTGGGCCATCAGGCGGCGGGCGGCACGCAGCTGATAGTGGCGTTCCAGCTCGGCCAGTTGCCGACGATCATTGGCACCCTGCACTTCCATCGCGTCCAGGGGCTGTTCGGTGGCAACCACCAGACCGTCAGCCACCGCCATGGCAATCACATCAGTCAGGTAGTACTCGCCTTGGGCATTGTTGTTCGACAGGCGACTCATCCAGTCGCCCAGACGCCCGGCCGGCAGCGCCAGGATCCCGGTGTTGCCCTCGGTGATGGCGCGTTGGGCTTCGTTGGCATCCTTCTGCTCGACGATGGCGGTGACCTGGCCGTCGGCGTCGCGCACGATGCGTCCGTAGCCGGTAGGGTCATCCAGCTCGACGGTCAACAGGCCCAGTTGTTGCGGGCCAACATGCTTGAGCAGGCGCTGCAACGTGTCCACTTCGATCAGCGGCACATCACCATAAAGAACCAGCACCGTGTCAGCGGTAATGAACGGCACTGCCTGGGCCACCGCGTGGCCTGTCCCGAGTTGTTTATCCTGCAGGACAAAATTCAGGTCATCGGCGGCCAGCCGTTCACGCACGGCATCGGCACCATGACCGATCACCACGTGAATGCGCTGTGGATCGAGTTGGCGAGCGCTGTGGATAACATGACCGAGCATGGAGTTGCCAGCGATCGGATGCAGTACCTTGGGCAGCGCCGAACGCATGCGAGTGCCTTGGCCGGCCGCGAGGATAACGATTTCAAGAGACATGACGGGTACCAATCCTGGGTGGTCAATGACTACGACCGGATGATGAGAGTCGCAAAAAGAAAAAAGGGTAGCCGAGGCTACCCTTTTTAATCAATCGCACAGAAAGCAGACGGCTTAGCCGCCGAACTTCTTGCGGATCTGCTGGACGGTGCGCAGCTGGGCTGCGGCCTCGGCCAGACGTGCAGCAGCAGAACCGTAGTCGAAGTCTGCGCCTTTTTCGTGCAGGGCCTTCTCGGCAGCCTTGACGGCTTCCTGAGCGGAGGCTTCGTCCAGGTCGGCAGCACGTTGCACGGTGTCGGCAAGGACCTTGACCATGCTCGGCTGAACCTCGAGGAAACCACCAGAGATGTAGAACACCTCTTTTTCCCCGCCCTGCTTGGTCAGACTAATCGGACCTGGCTTCAAGCTGGTGATCAGCGGTGCGTGCCCCAGAGCGATACCAAGATCCCCCAGTTCACCATGCGCAACCACAAACTCGACCAGACCGGAGAAAATTTCCCCTTCCGCACTGACGATATCGCAATGGACTGTCATAGCCATCTGATTGCCTCAACCTAAATTAGCGCCCGTTTCCGGGCGCCGGGATTACAGTTTCTTGGCTTTCTCGATCGCTTCTTCGATGCCGCCGACCATGTAGAACGCTTGTTCTGGCAGGTGGTCGTAGTCACCGTTGAGGATGCCTTTGAAGCCAGCAATGGTGTCTTTCAGGGAAACGTATTTACCCGAGGCACCGGTGAAGACTTCAGCCACGAAGAACGGCTGCGACAAGAAACGCTGGATCTTACGAGCACGGTTTACCAACTGCTTGTCGGCTTCCGACAGCTCGTCCATACCCAGGATCGCGATGATGTCCTTCAGTTCTTTGTAACGCTGCAGCACGTACTGAACGCCGCGAGCGGTTTCGTAGTGGTCGTTGCCGATCACGTTCGGGTCCAGCTGGCGAGAAGTCGAGTCCAGTGGGTCAACCGCTGGGTAGATACCCAGGGAAGCGATGTCACGGGACAGAACGACGGTGGCGTCCAAGTGGGCGAAGGTGGTCGCTGGCGACGGGTCGGTCAAGTCGTCCGCTGGTACGTATACCGCCTGGATCGAGGTGATCGAACCTTGCTTGGTCGAAGTGATGCGCTCTTGCAGCACGCCCATCTCTTCAGCCAGGGTCGGCTGGTAACCTACTGCCGAAGGCATACGGCCCAGCAGTGCGGATACTTCGGTACCGGCCAGGGTGTAACGGTAGATGTTGTCGACGAACAGCAGAACGTCGTTACCTTCGTCACGGAACTTCTCGGCCATGGTCAGGCCGGTCAGGGCTACGCGCAGACGGTTTCCCGGCGGCTCGTTCATCTGGCCGTAGACCAGTGCCACTTTGTCCAGAACGTTGGAATCCTTCATCTCGTGGTAGAAGTCGTTACCCTCACGAGTACGCTCACCCACACCGGCGAACACGGAATAACCGCTGTGCTCGATGGCGATGTTACGGATCAGTTCCATCATGTTTACGGTCTTGCCTACACCGGCACCACCGAACAGACCGACTTTACCGCCCTTGGCGAACGGGCAAACCAGGTCGATAACCTTGATGCCTGTTTCCAGCAGTTCGTTGCCACCCGCTTGTTCAGCGAAGGTTGGCGCAGGACGGTGAATGCCCCAGCGCTCTTCGGTGTCAATCGGACCAGCTTCGTCGATCGGGTTGCCCAGTACGTCCATGATCCGGCCCAGGGTCGCTTTACCGACCGGTACGGAGATGGCTGCGCCAGTGTTGTTGACGTCCAGACCGCGCTTCAAGCCTTCGGTGGAGCCCATCGCAATGGTACGAACCACGCCGTCGCCCAGCTGCTGCTGAACTTCGAGGGTGGTTTCGGCGCCTTGAACCTTCAAGGCGTCGTAGATGCTCGGTACGTTGTCGCGTGGGAATTCCACGTCGATAACGGCGCCGATGATTTGAACGATACGTCCGCTACTCATAGCTGGATCCTCTGAATATTTGAACCGTTAAACCGCGGCAGCGCCGCCGACGATTTCCGAGATCTCTTGGGTGATCGCAGCCTGACGCGCCTTGTTGTAGATCAGCTGCAAATCGCTGATCAAATCACCGGCGTTGTCGGTAGCGTTCTTCATCGCGATCATCCGCGCGGCTTGTTCAGCTGCGTTGTTCTCGACCACCGCCTGGTACACCTGCGACTCCACGTAGCGGACCATCAAGCCGTCGAGCAGCTCCTTGGCATCCGGTTCGTAGAGGTAGTCCCAGTGGTGCTTGAGTTCCTGTTCCGGGGTCGCAACCAATGGAATCAACTGCTCCACGGTCGGCTGTTGCGTCATGGTGTTGATGAACTTGTTGGATACCACGGACAGGCGGTCGATCCGGCCTTCCAGGTAAGCATCCAGCATCACCTTGACACTGCCGATCAGGTCATTGATCGACGGTTCTTCACCCAGGTGGCTGATAGCGGCGACGACGTTACCGCCGAAGTTGCGGAAGAAAGCCGCACCCTTGCTACCTACCACGCACAGATCGATCTCGACGCCTTGTTCGCGGTTTACCGCCATGTCCTTGACCAGGGCCTTGAACAGGTTGGTGTTCAAGCCACCGCACAGACCACGGTCACTGCTCACCACAACGTAACCGACGCGCTTGATGGCGCGGTCGATCATGAACGGGTGGCGATATTCCGGGTTGGCGTTGGCCAGATGACCAATCACCTGGCGGATGCGCTCCGCATAAGGACGGCTAGCAGCCATGCGCATTTGTGCCTTGCGCATTTTGCTGACCGCCACTTTTTCCATGGCGCTGGTAATCTTTTGCGTGCTTTTGATGCTCGCAATCTTACTGCGAATCTCTTTTGCGCCTGCCATGTAACACCTATCAGGTTAGCAAGCGGGAGCCTTGCGGCTCCCGCTGCGGCTTACCAGGTTTGGGTGGCCTTGAACTTCTCGATACCGGCTTTGAGGCCAGCGTCGATTTCGTCATTGAAGTCACCCTTCACGTTGATCTTGGCCATCAAATCGGCGTGATCGCGGTTGAAGAAAGCAATCAGCGCTTGTTCGAAGCTGCCGATCTTGGCGATTTCAATGTCAGTCAGGAACCCACGCTCAGCGGCATACAGCGACAGCGCCATGTCAGCGATCGACATCGGTGCGTATTGCTTCTGCTTCATCAGCTCGGTAACGCGCTGACCATGCTCAAGTTGCTTACGGGTCGCTTCGTCCAGGTCAGATGCGAACTGGGCGAATGCCGCCAGTTCACGGTACTGAGCCAGAGCGGTACGGATACCACCGGACAGCTTCTTGATGATCTTGGTCTGAGCGGCACCACCTACACGGGATACCGAAACACCGGCGTTCACAGCAGGACGGATGCCCGAGTTGAACATGGCCGATTCCAGGAAGATCTGACCGTCGGTGATGGAGATCACGTTGGTCGGAACGAACGCGGAAACGTCGCCAGCCTGGGTTTCGATGATCGGCAGAGCAGTCAGGGAACCGGTCTTGCCAGTCACGGCGCCGTTGGTGAACTTCTCGACGTACTCTTCCGAAACGCGGGATGCGCGCTCCAGCAGACGGGAGTGGAGATAGAACACGTCGCCTGGGTAGGCTTCACGGCCTGGTGGACGGCGCAGCAGCAGGGAAATCTGGCGGTAAGCCACTGCTTGCTTGGACAGATCGTCATAAACGATCAGCGCGTCTTCACCGCGGTCGCGGAAGTATTCGCCCATGGTGCAACCGGAGTACGGTGCCAGGAACTGCAGTGCGGCCGATTCGGAGGCACTGGCAGCAACGATGATGGTGTTAGCCAGTGCACCGTTCTCTTCCAGTTTGCGAACCACGTTGGCGATGGTCGATTGCTTCTGACCGATTGCCACGTATACGCAGAAGATGCCGCTGTTTTTCTGGTTGATGATCGCGTCGATCGCCAGAGCGGTCTTACCGATCTGACGGTCACCGATGATCAGCTCACGCTGGCCACGGCCGACAGGGATCATGGCATCGACAGCCTTGTAGCCAGTCTGTACAGGCTGGTCTACCGACTTACGCCAGATCACGCCTGGAGCAACTTTCTCGACCGCGTCGGTCTCGGTGTTGTTCAGCGGACCTTTGCCGTCAACAGGGTTACCCAGTGCGTCGACTACGCGACCCAGCAGTTCCTTACCTACCGGAACTTCGAGGATGCGGCCGGTGCACTTGGCGCTCATGCCTTCAGCCAGAGTCGTGTAGGCGCCCAGTACAACAGCACCTACGGAGTCTTGCTCCAGGTTGAGGGCCATACCGTAGACGCCGCCCGGAAACTCGATCATCTCGCCGTACATGACGTCGGCCAGACCGTGAATCCGCACGATGCCGTCAGATACGCTGACGACAGTGCCTTCGTTACGGGCTTGGGAGGTCACATCGAGCTTTTCGATGCGGCCCTTGATAATTTCACTTATTTCGGAAGGATTGAGTTGCTGCATTGCTCTGCTGCCCCTTCAAACTCAAGATTTCAATGCTTCGGCAAGTTTCGCGATTTTGCCGCGAATCGAGCCATCGATAACCAGGTCGCCGGCGCGGATTACAACGCCCCCTATAAGGGACTTGTCTTCCTCGACTTGCAGGCGCACTTCCCGGTTGAGTCGTGCACTGAGAACCTTGGCGAGTTTGTCTTGCTGTTCTTGGTTCAATGCAAAAGCACTGGTGACTTCCACGTCTACCGATTTCTCCTGCTCGGCCTTGTACAGGTCGAACAGGGCGGCGATCTCCGGCAGAAGCGGGAGACGGTCGTTTTCAGCAACGACGTGAATGAAATTCTGTGCCTTGGCATCGAACTTGTCGCCGCACACGTCAATGAACGTGGCGGCCTTTTCTGCGCTCGTCAGTCGCGGGGCCTTGAGCACGCGCTGCATGGTGTCGTCTTGCGACACCGCTGCTGCCAGGCCGAGCATGGCTGACCAATTGGCCAGTTGCTGGTGGGCCTGAGCGTGCTCGAAGGCCGCCTTAGCGTAAGGTCGGGCCAACGTGGTCAGTTCTGCCATGATCGCCCTCGCTTAGATTTCAGCAGCCAGTTGGTTAACCAGCTCTGCGTGCGCGTTTTGATCGATTGTGGCACCCAGGATCTTCGAAGCACCGCCAACGGCCAGGCTACCCACTTGGGCACGCAGCGCGTCTTTGACACTGTTCAGTTCCTGTTCGATCTCGGCTTGAGCCTGAGCCTTCACACGGTCAGCTTCGACACGAGCCTGTTCACGGGCTTCGTCGACAATCTGGGTACCGCGTTTCTTGGCTTGCTCGATGATTTCAGCTGCCTGAGCTTTCGCTTCGCGCAGTTGCTGACCCACTTTCTCATGGGCCAACTCCAGGTCGCGAGCTGCTCGGCTGGCAGCGTCCAGACCATCAGCGATCTTCTTTTGACGTTCGTGCAGTGCCGCGATGACCGGAGGCCATACGAACTTCATGCAGAACAGTACAAAAATCAGGAACGCAACGGACTGGCCAATCAGGGTCGCATTAATGTTCACGCCAACACCTCGCAGTTACGTTGTCCATCACACCAAACTACTCGAGAGATCCGAGTAATTAGCCAGCGATCTGACCAACGAACGGGTTCGCAAAGGTGAAGAACAGAGCGATACCAACACCGATCATGGTTACGGCGTCGAGCAGACCGGCAACGATGAACATCTTGACTTGCAGCATTGGAACCATTTCTGGCTGACGCGCAGCGCCTTCCAGGAACTTGCCGCCCAACAGGCCGAAACCAATTGCGGTACCCAGTGCGCCCAGGCCGATCAACAGTGCAACAGCGATAGCGGTTAGACCAACTACAGTTTCCATCTTTCCTCCCGACTTTTACGTCGTATGGTTTAGGTTTTTTTAATTTAAAGCGGTAAAACAAATCGTTTCGTCATGGCCTGTTCGGGCCCCTTCCCGTTTGACCGGGAAGGACATCAGACTAGTCGAGACTGGCCTTAATGGTTTTCTTCGTGCGCCATCGACAGGTAGACGATGGTCAGCATCATGAAGATGAACGCCTGCAGGGTAATGATCAGGATGTGGAATACAGCCCACGCCCACTGCAGTACGACGCCCAGGCCACTGAGCCAGAGCAGGCCGCTGCCGAACATCACAGCGATCAGGATGAACACCAGCTCGCCGGCATACATGTTGCCGAACAGACGCAGAGCCAGAGAGATAGGCTTGGCGATCAGGGTCACGAATTCCAGCAGGAAGTTCACCGGGATCAGCAGGGCCTGAACGAGGATGTTCTTGCTGCCGAACGGGTGCAGGGTCAGTTCGCCGATGAAGCCGCCGATGCCCTTGACCTTGATGCTATAGAAAATGATCAGTGCGAAAACCGAGAACGCCATGCCCAGGGTCGCGTTCGGGTCGGTGGTCGACACGGCGCGGAACGGGATGTGGTGGTCACCGGAGATCAGGATGGCCAGTTGAGGAATCCAGTCGACCGGTACCAGGTCGACGGCGTTCATCAGGAACACCCAGACGAAAATGGTCAGCGCCAGCGGTGCGATCACCGGGCTACGACCATGGAAGCTGTCCTTCACGCTGCCGTCGACGAACTCGACCAGGACTTCAACGAAGTTCTGCAAGGCACCCGGCTGGCCCGAAGTCGCCTTCTTGGCCGCCATGCGGAAAAGGAAAACGAAGATCAGACCCAGCGCGACCGACCAGCCGAGGGTATCGACGTGGAAAGCCCAGAAACCCATTTCCTTGGCTTCTGCTGCGGAGTGGGCAAAGCCCCAGCCGCCGTTGGGTAGCTGACCGAAGGTCAGGTTCTGCAAGTGGTGCTGGATATAGCCCGAAGCGGTTGTCTCTGCCATGGTTGCCTCAAACGCCCTAAGGTCTCGAAAGTCTTGTTCTCATTAGCAGGGGAGCGAACCAGCTGACCATTTGGGTCAACAGGAAGACACCGAATACAGCCAGTGGTGCCAACGGCTTCACACCTGCGAACGTCAGTGCAAACAGCACTGCCGTCAAAATCAGTTTCCCCGCCTCGCCGGCATAAAAAGACCGGACGATGGCTTGGGCTGCTCGGGCGCCGGAAAACCGAAATGCCCTGTGAGCGAAGTAAATATTGGGAAGCAAGGCTATCAGACCTCCGCAAAGGCCCGAGTATCCGGCGACGACTCCTTTCCATTGCCAGAGCGCCAACGAGGCGATCAGTACAACGACCAGCTGGGTCATCAACACCGGGAAAACAGCCAGACGATGGAATGGCAGGCGGTTTGGCGTGCGGGTTTCCATCGCTTTTGCTCTCCAATGGTCGGCTGCCTGAAATCAATAACTTGGCATAATTTGTGCCGACAAAATGCGCGCAGAGTATAGGGGCGGTTCTGCCCCTATTCAACTGCCGGGTAGTGATTTCCGACTGCGCGCTACAAGAGCAATTGTTTCAGCGGATGTGCGCAAGGACGCCCTGCAGCTCATCGAGGGAGTTGTAGCCGATCACCAATTGTCCCTTGCCCTTCTTGCCATGGCGAATCTGCACCCTAGAGCCCAGCCGCTCGGCCAGGCGCTGTTCCAGGCGGGCGATATCCGGGTCCGCTTTGGGCGCTTCGACAGGGGCTGGTTTACCGCTCAGCCACTGGCGAACCAGTGCCTCGGTTTGGCGCACGGTCAGGCCTCGTGCGACAACATGTCGCGCCCCTTCAACCTGTTGATTTTCCGGCAATCCGAGCAAGGCCCGGGCATGACCCATTTCCAGGTCGCCATGGGACAGCATGGTCTTGATGACTTCGGGCAATGCAATCAAGCGCAACAGGTTGGCCACGGTGACGCGGGACTTGCCCACCGCTTCGGCAACCTGTTGCTGAGTCAGCTGGAATTCCTGTTGCAGACGCTGTAGGGCGACCGCTTCCTCGATCGGGTTGAGGTCTTCGCGCTGGATGTTCTCGATCAGCGCCATGGCGATGGCGGTTTCATCCGATACGTCGCGCACCATCGCCGGAATGGTTTCCTGGCCGGCCTGCTGACTGGCGCGCCAGCGGCGTTCGCCGGCAATGATCTCGAAGCGCCCACTGCCGATCGAACGAACCACGATCGGCTGCATCACGCCCTGGGCCTTGATCGACTGGGCCAGTTCTTCCAGCGCCTGCGGGTCCATGTCCCGGCGCGGCTGGTACTTGCCGCGCTGGATCAGGTCCAGCGGCAGGTGTTGCAGCTCTCGCTGGTCGGCCTGTACGGCCTGCTCTTCCAGCGCGCTGACCGTGGGACCGCTGAGCAGCGCGTCCAGTCCACGTCCGAGACCACGTTTCTTGACGGCCATGGGGTTTCCTTAAGTTGGCTGGGCGGCAGCGGTGCGTGGGTTGCGGCGCTGACGGCGAACCATTTCGCCCGCCAGGGCCAGGTAAGCCAGCGCACCACGGGATTGTTTGTCGTAGGCCAGGGCCGGCATGCCGTAGCTCGGTGCTTCAGCCAACCGGACGTTACGTGGAATGACCGTGTCGTAGAGCTGCTCGCCGAAATGCTCCTTGAGCTGGACCGATACGTCGTTCATCAGGCTCAAACGCGGGTCGTACATGGTCCGCAACAGGCCTTCGACTTTCAGGTCCGGATTCAGCAGTTCGGAGATGCGCTTGATGTTATCCACAAGGTCGCTCAACCCTTCCAGGGCGAAGTACTCGCACTGCATGGGGATAATGACCCCATCGGCGGCCACCAGGGCGTTGAGGGTCAGCATCGACAGCGACGGCGGACAGTCGATCAGGATGTAATCGTAGTTCTCCCGGATCGGCGCCAATGCGCTGCGCAGACGGCTTTCCTTCATCTGCATTTCCAGCAGCACCACTTCGGCTGCCGTCAGGTCACGGTTGGCCGGCAGCAGTTGATAACCGCCGTGTTCGGAGAAATGCATGGCCTGGCCCAGATCGCATTCACCGATCAGGACGTCGTAGATGGAGTTTTCCAGGCCATGTTTATCCACACCGCTGCCCATGGTGGCGTTGCCCTGTGGATCAAGGTCGATCAACAGCACCCGGCGCTTGGTCGCGACCAGGGATGCTGCGAGGTTGATGCAGGTGGTGGTCTTGCCCACACCACCCTTCTGGTTCGCTATCGCGAATACCTTAGCCATTCTTGCTTGTGTTCCCAATCATGCCGTGCGGCGCAGTATCAGCAGATGGCGTTGGCCTTGGCAACCGGGTACGGCCAGGGCGTGTTCGCTATCGAGGTGGAAATCCGACGGCAATGCTACCAGCTCATCGGCCGGATGGACGCCCTTCATTGCCAGCCAGCGTGTTTCGACATCGCCCAGGTGGCGAGTCCAATTGCTGAAATTCTCCATGCTGCTGAATGCCCGGGAGATGATCCCGTTGAATGGCTGTGCAGGTTGGAACGCTTCGACCCGGCTGTGGATAACTTGCAGGTTGTCCAGTTTGAGCTCGAGTTTGACCTGAGTCAGGAAGCGGGTTTTCTTGCCGTTGCTGTCCAGGCAGGTCACTTGCGAGTCCGGAAACAGGATCGCCAGCGGGATGCCGGGCATGCCACCGCCGCTGCCCACATCGAGCCAGCGACCGTTTTCGATGAAAGACATCACGCTGAGACTGTCGAGCAGATGCCTCGAGACCATTTCGTCCGGATCGCGCACGGCAGTCAGGTTGTAGGCCTTGTTCCATTTGATCAATAACGCCAGGTAACCCAGCAGTTGCTCATGCTGGGCTTCGCTCAGGCTGACCCCGAGTTGGCGGGCGCCTGTGGATAACTCTTCGGCGTGTTGCGAGGTGACCATCGAACTCAAGCGCTTTGCTCCAACTGACGGCCCGCGCCGCGTTTTTTCAAATGAATCATCAACAGGGAAATCGCCGCCGGGGTCACGCCAGGGATGCGCGACGCCTGGCCCAGGGTTTCCGGCCGGGTTGTGCCGAGCTTGCTCTGGATTTCCTTCGACAGGCCGGAAATGACCGTGTAATCGATATCCACAGGCAGCTTGGTGTCCTCGCTGGCGCGCAGACGAGCGATTTCATCCTGCTGGCGGTCGATGTACCCGGCGTACTTGGTCTTGATCTCGACTTGTTCGGCGACCTGTGGATCGTCCGCGCCCTGGCCCGTCACTTCCACCAGCCCGGCGTAATCGATTTCCGGCCGACTCAAGAGGTTGAGCAGGTTGTATTCGTGTGTCAGCGGCGTGCCGAACTTCGCCGCGATGGCATCGCCCTGCTCGGTACCGGGACGAACCCAGGTGCTTTTCAGCCGTTGTTCTTCCAGTTCGATACCTTCGCGTTTCTTGCAGAACGCGGCCCAACGCGCGTCATCAACCAGTCCCAGCTCGCGGCCTTTCTCGGTCAGGCGCAGATCGGCGTTGTCTTCACGCAGGATCAGGCGATATTCCGCGCGGGAGGTAAACATCCGATACGGTTCCTGGGTGCCCAGGGTGATCAGATCGTCCACCAACACACCGATGTACGCTTCGTCGCGACGCGGGCACCAGCTGTCCTTGCCCTGGGCACGCAACGCCGCGTTGGTCCCGGCCAGCAAACCCTGGGCTCCGGCTTCTTCGTAGCCGGTGGTGCCGTTGATCTGCCCGGCAAAGAACAGGCCGCCGATGACCTTGGTTTCCAGGCTGTACTTCAGGTCACGGGGATCGAAGTAGTCGTATTCGATGGCGTAGCCCGGACGAACGATGTGCGCGTTTTCCATGCCGCGGATCGACTGCACGATCTGCAGTTGCACGTCGAACGGCAGGGACGTCGAGATCCCGTTGGGGTAAAGCTCGTGGGTGGTCAGGCCTTCCGGTTCGATGAAGACCTGGTGGCTTTCCTTGTCGGCAAAGCGATGGATCTTGTCTTCGATCGACGGGCAATAACGTGGGCCGACGCCTTCGATCACTCCTGAATACATCGGCGAGCGATCCAGGTTGGCGGCAATGATCTCGTGGGTGCGGGCATTGGTGTGGGTAATCCAGCAGCTCACCTGTTGCGGATGCTGTTCTTTCGAGCCCATGAACGACATCACCGGGATTGGCGTATCACCCGGTTGTTCGGTCATGACCGAGAAATCCACAGACCGACCGTCAATTCGCGGCGGCGTACCGGTTTTCAGGCGACCTACACGCAGCGGCAGTTCACGCAGACGTTGAGCCAAGGCGATTGACGGCGGATCGCCCGCGCGGCCGCCGGAATAGTTCTGCATGCCGATGTGGATAAGTCCACCGAGGAAGGTCCCGGTGGTCAACACCACGGAGTCGGAGAAGAAACGCAGGCCCATCTGGGTGACGACACCGCGGACCTGGTCCTGTTCGACGATCAGGTCATCGGCCGCTTGTTGAAATATCCACAGGTTCGGCTGGTTCTCGAGGATTTCGCGCACAGCCGCCTTGTACAGGACCCGGTCGGCCTGGGCACGGGTGGCCCGTACCGCTGGGCCTTTACGGCTGTTCAATACGCGAAACTGGATACCACCCTTATCGGTAGCCATCGCCATCGCACCGCCAAGGGCGTCGATTTCCTTGACCAGATGGCTTTTGCCGATACCACCGATGGCTGGGTTGCAGCTCATGGCGCCGAGGGTTTCCACGTTATGCGTCAACAGCAGGGTCTTTACACCCATGCGTGCTGATGCAAGTGCTGCCTCGGTACCGGCATGACCGCCGCCGATGACGATCACTTCAAAACGGGAAGGGAAATCCACCACGCACCTCGTGCCTGCTTAATTCAGGTAATTCGGAAATAGGTTATGAGTCTGGACCGAACGTTTTCTGGACCAGGTCGGCAAGTATAGGGACTTCCCCTTTCCTAAAGAACCCTTTGCACAAAATTTAACCAGCTGTGGAGAACTCGCGGTTAAAAAAATAAAAAAGAAAGAAATTTATAAAACCTTTGTTTTTATGTTTATTCTTACTGCCCTGCCATTCTGTGGATAACGTTCTGAAGGCCTTTATTTTCAATATGTACAGAGATCTTGAACCCTGTGGTCATCTGGCGCTGAGGGGCTTGGATAACCGGTGTAAGCCTGTGGATTAAGTGAATGGTTATCCACAGACCGGGTTATCTTCACTTTTCAAGGGGGTTTATCAACTGAACTCAACGTCAGTTACCCACAGGGCTTAATCCACAGCTGAACACGGATTCGCCCGCGGACGAGCCGCCATGAAGGCAATCGAGAGAAGGGAAAAAAGGGAAGCCGGGCTGCAGGCAGGGAACGCGAGGTGCAGCCCGTTTTGAGGGAAGGACTTACTTACCGATGCAGAAGCTGGAGAAAATCCGCCCCAGCAAGTCATCGGAGCTGAAGGCGCCGGTGATTTCTCCCAGGTATTGCTGGGCTTGGCGCAAATCTTCGGCTAGTAATTCGCCAGCGCCCGCCAGCGTCAGCTGTGCGCGACCGTGTTCCAGCGCGGCGCTGGCATGACGCAAGGCTTCGAGGTGACGCCGCCGGGCGCTGAAGCTGCTTTCAGAGGTTTGCTCGTAGCCCATGCAGGCCTTGAGGTGTTCACGCAGCAGTTCGAGGCCCTCTCCCGCGGCTTTCGCGCTCAGGCTGATGGTCACATGGCCGTCGGCGCTGACCTCGAGGGCGATCGCTTCGCCGGTCAGGTCGGCTTTGTTACGGATCAACGTGACTTTCGCCGGATCCGGGCGCACTTCGAGGAACTCAGGCCACAACGCGAAAGGATCATCCGCTTCAGGTGCCGTCGCATCGACCACCAGCAACACGCGATCGGCCTCGCCAATGGCCTTCAGCGCTCGCTCGACGCCGATCTTTTCCACCTGGTCATCGGTGTCGCGCAACCCGGCGGTATCCACAACGTGCAACGGCATGCCGTCGATGTGGATATGTTCACGCAAGATGTCCCGGGTCGTGCCGGCGATCTCTGTGACAATCGCGGCCTCACGGCCTGCAAGAGCATTGAGGAGGCTGGATTTTCCTGCGTTCGGCCGTCCGGCGATCACTACGGTCATACCGTCGCGCAACAAAGCCCCTTGTCCTGCTTCCCGCATTACTGTGGATAACTCATCACGCACTTTGTCGAGCAGGCCCAGTACATGGCCATCGGCGAGGAAGTCGATTTCTTCTTCGGGAAAGTCGATAGCGGCCTCGACGTAGATGCGCAGGCCGATCAGTTGTTCGGTCAGGCCATGCACCCGCTGGGAGAACGCGCCTTGCAAGGAACGCAGGGCATTGCGGGCAGCCTGCGCCGAACTGGCTTCGATGAGGTCGGCAATCGCTTCGGCTTGGGCCAGGTCGAGTTTGTCGTTGAGGAAGGCCCGTTCACTGAATTCGCCCGGGCGGGCCAGGCGACAACCCAGTTCAAGGCAACGCTTGAGCAGCATGTCCAGCACGATAGGGCCGCCGTGGCCCTGTAATTCCAGCACGTCTTCACCGGTGAATGAATTCGGCCCCGGGAAATATAGAGCGAGGCCTTCGTCGAGCACCTGCTGATCATCACTGAAGAATGGGCCGTAATGAGCAAACCGTGGCTTGAGCTCACGACCGCTGATGGCCTTGGCCGCGATACTGGCCAGTGGTCCTGAAATGCGGACGATGCCGACACCGCCGCGACCTTGGGCAGTAGCAACGGCGGCGATGGTTTCACGAGGTGTGCTCATAAACCGGTATCCAGACAAAAGTGACAGATAGCAAAACGCCCCACTAGGGGGCGTTTTGTGTGGTTATCCACAGTGCAAGTTACGCCTCGGCTTTCTTCGTAGCCGATTCGATCTTACGCGTGATGTACCACTGTTGAGTAATGGACAACACGTTGTTCACAACCCAGTACAGCACCAGACCGGCCGGGAACCACAGGAAGAAGAAGGTGAAGATGATCGGCATCATCTTCATGACCTTCGCTTGCATAGGGTCCGGAGGCGTCGGGTTCAGCTGCTGCTGGATGAACATGGTGGCGCCCATGATGATCGGCAGGATGAAGAACGGATCCTTGATCGACAGGTCGGTAATCCACAGCATGAACGGCGCCTGGCGCATCTCCACGCTTTCCAGCAGAACCCAGTACAGCGACAGGAACACAGGCATCTGTACGAGAATCGGCAAGCAACCACCCAGCGGGTTGATTTTCTCTTTCTTGTACAGCTCCATCATGGCCTGGGACATTTTCTGCCGGTCATCGCCATGTTGCTCTTTCAGAGCGGCCAGTTTCGGGGCCACGGCGCGCATGCGAGCCATGGACTTGTAGCTGGCGGCCGACAATGGGAAGAACAACCCCTTGATCAGCATGGTCAGGAAAATGATCGACCAGCCCCAGTTACCGACGATGCTGTGGATATGTTGCAGCAGCCAGAAGATCGGCTGGGCAATGAACCACAGGAAACCATAGTCCACGGTCAATTCCAGACCTGGGGACAATTGTTTCAGTACGGCCTGGCTTTTTGGACCGGCATACAACGTAGCGCTGGTTTCAGCCTTGGCACCCGGCGCAGCGGTCAATGCAGGACCGGTGTAGCCAATGATGTAGTTGCCTTTGCTGTCCTTGCGGGTCTGGACGATGTTGCTTTCGCCCTTCTGCGGGATCCAGGCGGTTACAAAATAGTGCTGCAGCCAGGCAACCCAGCCACCTTGAACGGTTTCCTTGAGCTGTGCCTTGTCCATGTCTTTCATGGACACTTTCTTGTACGGCTCGGAACTTGTCCACAGGGCTGCGCCCAGGTAAGTCGCGGTGCCGGTGGCGGTGCTGGAGGAAGGATCGGCGCTGGCATCACGTTTCAACTGCGCGAACATCGCACCGGACCAGGGTTGGGCGCTCTGGTTGTCGATCAGATAGGACACGACCACGTCATACAGGCCACGTTTCAGCGTGAAACGCTTGATGTAGTTGACGCCATCCTTGCTGAACTTCAGGTCCACGACCAACTGGTCCTGACCGTCAGCCAGTTGATAACTCTTCTTCTCCGAGGCGTAGACCGGGCGACCGGCCGGACTGGCATCCGGGCCATTGGTGCCGATCAGGCCGCTCTGGGCCAGATAGGTCCGTTCGTTACCGTTATCGAACAGCTGGAACGGAATGTCCGGATGATCCTGGCGACGCGGATAAAGCGGCAGCGTCAGTTGGGCGATATCACCACCCTGTGGATCGATTGCCAGCTGGAGCACGTCGGTCTTGATCTGGATCAGATCCTTGCTTGCAGCCACAGGGGCTTCGGCAGGAGCACTGGTATCGCTTGCCGCGCGTGGAATGTCATCACTGCTGGCAGCGTTGTTGCCGGAAGCAGTATCCGGCAGGCTCGGTGCGGTATTGCTGGCTGCAACATTCTGAGTCGGCAGGGCAGCCTGGCCATAGTCCTGGTTCCATTTAAGAACCATGACGTAAGACACGATTGCCAGGGCGACGATCAGGATCGTGCGTTTGATATCCATGATTACTCGGCCATCGAAGAAGAACGGGAGGTAGGGATAGGCGGAACCGGGTCATAACCGCCGGGATTCCACGGATGACAGCGACCTAAACGACGAAAGGTCAGCCAGCCACCGCGCAGAAGGCCATGATTTTCTATGGCTTCATACGCGTAGCAGGAGCAGCTGGGGTAGAAACGACAGTGACTGGCCATCAGGGGACTAATGGCATAGCGGTAAAACTGGATCGGAACGAGTGCCAGTTTACGCATCGGGACTGTCTACCCCTGCAGTTTCGGTGTTGACTGGGGATGCTGGCTTGTTGCGGGCCAGACGTTTCCAGAGTTTGCCGAAATGCTGAATCAGTTCAGGGTTTTCTACGTCCCCCAAACCTTTGCGCGCGACGATAACAATGTCCCATCCGACCAGTGAATCCTGGTTCAAGCGGAACGATTCGCGCATCAGACGTTTGAGGCGATTGCGCTGCACGGAGAGCTTGACGCTCTTTTTCCCGATAACCAGCCCTAGGCGGGGGTGATCGAGATCGTTGCTGCGCGCAAGGAGCAGGAGATTTTTCCCCGGAACCTTGCCGGTAGGGGAGTCAAAGACTGCCTTGAAATGCCGGGGTGTAAGCAGACGCTTTTCCCGACTGAAGTCCTGACTCACCTCCAGTGCCGGATTATCAAACTGCCAGACGCGCACGACCTTTGGCGCGACGACGCGACAGGACGGCACGACCGTTCTTGGTAGCCATGCGAGCACGGAAACCGTGGGTACGAGCGCGTTTGATAGTGCTTGGTTGGAAAGTACGTTTCATGTCGTGTTACCTGGTTCGTCCACAACGGGCCGGAATGGCCCCCGTTTTAAGAGACCGGGGATTCTAGAGAAAGCAAGCCCATAGGTCAATTTCCAACCAACGTTTCCTTTAAATAGATGTTCAGGCCTGTGGCCATTGATCACGCTGCGCCAGATATAGAAATAAAGAAGGGAATTATTTAAAGCTTTTCTGTGAAGCTTATAAAGACTAGGCAGCCATCTGTCTGTGGATAACCTCATTGAGCCCTTATAGATCGCCATGTACAGAGAATGACAACTACAGGGGAAAGCAGTGCCCAGGCTGTGCTGCGGGGGCGGATAAGCTGTGTGTGGAAAGGCCAGTTATCCACAGGGCGCTTATCCACCGGGTTTTGCCCCCACTTGTACAACGGCCTCAGGCCTGGTTATCCACAGAGCTTATCCGCTGACCGCCTGTCGTCTTTTTAGGAGTTAACGCATTGATAAATCGTGGGTGAGGATGAACCTGCGTGTGGATAAGTGGACGTCTGCTCGCTACAATGGCCGCTTGTTTTTGCCTCACCGGCTTTCAACTTAGGGGATGTCCGTGTCAGTGGAACTTTGGCAGCAGTGCGTGGAGCTTTTGCGCGATGAGCTGCCTGCCCAACAATTCAACACTTGGATCCGTCCACTACAGGTCGAAGCCGAAGGCGACGAGTTGCGCGTCTACGCACCGAACCGTTTCGTCCTCGACTGGGTCAACGAAAAGTACCTGGGTCGGGTCATGGAACTGCTCGACGAGCATGGCAATGGCATGGCGCCTGCGCTGTCCTTGTTAATAGGCAGCAAGCGCAGCTCGGCCCCGCGCGCGGCTCCGAATGCACCGCTGGCTGCCGCGGCCTCCCAGGCCCAGGCTGCCCAGGCGCCGGCAAGCCCGGTCGTCCCGGCTCCCGCGCCGAGCAAAAGAAATTCACACAAGGTGCCCGAAGCCAGCGAAGAGCCTTCCCGGGACAGCTTCGACCCCATGGCGGGCGCCAGTACCCAACAGGCACCGGTACGCGCCGAGCAGCGCACCGTGCAGGTCGAAGGTGCGCTCAAGCACACCAGCTACCTGAACCGCACCTTTACCTTCGAGAACTTCGTCGAAGGCAAGTCCAACCAACTGGCCCGGGCGGCAGCCTGGCAGGTGGCGGACAACCCCAAGCATGGCTACAACCCGCTGTTCCTATATGGCGGTGTGGGCCTGGGTAAAACCCACTTGATGCACGCTGTGGGTAACCACTTATTAAAGAAGAACCCGAATGCCAAGGTCGTGTACCTGCATTCCGAGCGTTTCGTGGCCGATATGGTCAAGGCGCTGCAACTGAACGCCATCAATGAATTCAAGCGTTTCTACCGTTCGGTGGATGCGCTGCTGATCGACGATATTCAGTTCTTTGCCCGCAAGGAACGCTCCCAGGAAGAGTTTTTCCACACCTTCAACGCGTTGCTTGAAGGCGGACAGCAGGTCATTCTCACCAGTGACCGTTATCCGAAGGAAATCGAAGGCCTGGAAGAGCGCCTGAAATCGCGTTTCGGCTGGGGCCTGACGGTAGCCGTCGAGCCGCCGGAGCTTGAAACCCGGGTGGCGATCCTGATGAAAAAGGCCGATCAGGCCAAGGTCGAGTTGCCTCACGATGCCGCGTTCTTCATCGCTCAGCGCATCCGTTCGAACGTGCGTGAGCTCGAAGGCGCGCTCAAGCGGGTGATCGCGCATTCCCACTTCATGGGGCGCGACATCACCATCGAGCTGATTCGTGAGTCCTTGAAGGATCTCCTGGCGCTTCAGGACAAGCTTGTTTCTGTGGATAACATTCAGCGAACTGTTGCTGAATACTACAAAATCAAGATATCCGACCTGCTCTCCAAACGCCGTTCGCGTTCGGTGGCCCGGCCGCGCCAGGTGGCCATGGCCTTGTCCAAGGAGCTGACCAACCACAGTCTGCCGGAAATCGGCGATGTGTTTGGCGGACGCGACCACACCACGGTGTTGCACGCCTGCCGCAAGATCAACGAACTTAAGGAATCCGACGCGGACATCCGCGAGGACTACAAGAACCTGCTGCGTACACTGACCACTTGATGACCACCAGCGCAGCTTATTAAGGCAAGGGACTAGACCATGCATTTCACCATTCAACGCGAAGCCCTGTTGAAACCCCTGCAACTGGTCGCAGGCGTCGTCGAACGCCGCCAGACCTTGCCGGTACTTTCCAACGTGCTGCTGGTTGTCGAAGGCCAGCAACTGTCGCTGACCGGTACCGACCTGGAAGTCGAGCTGGTCGGTCGTGTGCAGCTTGAAGAGCCTGCAGATCCGGGTTCCATCACCGTGCCTGCGCGCAAGCTGATGGACATCTGCAAGAGCCTGCCCAACGATGCGCTGATCGATATCAAGGTCGATGAGCAGAAGCTCGTGGTCAAGGCCGGGCGCAGCCGTTTCACTCTGTCGACCCTGCCTGCCAACGACTTCCCGACCGTGGAAGAAGGCCCGGGATCGCTGACCTGCAGCCTCGAGCAAAGCAGGCTGCGCCGCTTGATCGAGCGCACCAGCTTCGCCATGGCCCAGCAGGACGTGCGTTACTACCTCAATGGCATGCTGCTGGAAGTGTCCGCCGGTGTTATCCGCGCCGTTGCCACTGACGGTCACCGCCTGGCGATGTGCTCGATGCAGGCAGATATCGGTCAGCCGGATCGCCACCAGGTGATCGTGCCCCGCAAAGGTATCCTGGAATTGGCACGCCTGCTGACCGAGCCGGACGGCAACGTCAGTATCGTATTGGGCCAACACCACATCCGCGCTACCACTGGGGAATTCACCTTCACCTCGAAGCTGGTAGACGGCAAGTTCCCTGACTACGAGCGTGTGTTGCCTAAAGGTGGCGACAAACTGGTGCTGGGTGATCGTCAGGCGCTGCGCGAGGCCTTCAGCCGTACCGCGATTCTGTCCAACGAGAAGTACCGCGGCATCCGTCTGCAACTGGCCAGCGGTCAGTTGAAGATCCAGGCGAACAACCCCGAACAGGAAGAAGCGGAAGAAGAAGTGGGCGTTGATTACAACGGCGGCTCCCTGGAGATCGGCTTCAACGTCAGCTACCTGCTCGACGTGCTGGGCGTGATGACCACCGAGCAAGTACGCCTGATCCTGTCGGATTCCAACAGCAGTGCGTTGGTGCAGGAATCCGATAACGACGATTCGGCCTACGTTGTCATGCCGATGCGTCTGTAAATCAGCAGAAGCTAGATGTCCTTAAGTCGCGTCTCGGTCACCGCGGTGCGCAATCTGCACCCGGTGACCTTCTCCCCCTCCCCCCGAATCAATATTCTTTACGGCGCCAACGGCAGCGGCAAAACCAGTGTATTGGAAGCCGTACACCTGCTGGGGCTTGCCCGTTCGTTTCGCAGCACCCGCCTTTTACCGGTCATCCAGTACGACCAACTGGCCTGTACGGTGTTCGGGCAGGTGGAGCTGGCGGAAGGTGGTCACAGCGCGTTGGGCATTTCACGGGACCGGCAAGGCGAATTCCAGATTCGCATCGACGGTCAGAATGCTCGCAGCGCCGCGCAACTGGCGGAGATCCTGCCGTTGCAGTTGATCAACCCGGACAGTTTCCGTTTGCTGGAAGGGGCTCCGAAGATTCGCCGGCAATTCCTGGACTGGGGCGTGTTTCACGTGGAGCCGCGGTTCATGGCTACCTGGCAGCGCTTGCAGAAGGCGCTGCGCCAGAGAAACTCTTGGCTGCGACATGGTACACTTGACGCCGTTTCGCAAGCGGTTTGGGACAGGGAACTGTGTCAGGCCAGCGCTGAAATCGATGAATACCGCCGCGCTTACATCAAAGCCTTGAAACCGGTCTTCGAACAGACCTTGAGCGAACTGGTTGAGCTCGAGGGCCTGACGCTCAGCTATTACCGAGGCTGGGACAAGGACCGGGAACTGAGCGCCGTACTGGCGGGCTCGCTGCAACGGGATCAGCAGATGGGCCACACCCAGGCTGGACCTCAACGCGCTGACTTGCGCCTCAGATTGGGCGCTCATAACGCCGCGGACATTTTGTCCCGGGGGCAGCAGAAGTTGGTGGTGTGTGCCTTGCGTATTGCCCAGGGGCACCTGGTCAGCCAGGCCCGTCGCGGTCAGTGTATTTATCTGGTGGATGACTTGCCGTCCGAGCTGGACGAGGCCCACCGCCGAGCGCTTTGCCGTTTGCTGGAAGACTTACGCTGCCAGGTTTTCATCACCTGTGTAGATCACGAATTATTGAGGGAAGGCTGGCAGACGGAAACGCCAGTCGCTCTGTTCCACGTGGAACAGGGCCGTATCACCCAGACCCACGACCATCGGGAGTGAAGGCATTGAGCGAAGAAAATACGTACGACTCAACGAGCATTAAAGTGCTGAAAGGCCTGGATGCCGTACGCAAACGTCCCGGTATGTACATTGGTGACACCGACGATGGCAGCGGTCTGCACCACATGGTGTTCGAGGTGGTCGATAACTCCATCGACGAAGCCCTCGCGGGCTATTGCGACGACATCAGCATCATCATCCACCCGGATGAGTCCATCACCGTTCGTGACAACGGTCGAGGCATCCCGGTAGACGTGCACAAGGAAGAAGGCGTTTCGGCAGCCGAGGTCATCATGACCGTGCTGCACGCCGGCGGTAAGTTCGATGACAACTCCTACAAGGTTTCCGGCGGGCTGCACGGCGTAGGTGTCTCTGTGGTGAACGCGCTGTCCGAGGAGCTGGTGCTCACCGTGCGCCGCAGTGGCAAGATCTGGGAGCAGACTTATGTCCATGGCGTGCCCCAGGCGCCGATGGCCATCGTTGGCGATAGCGAAACCACCGGCACCCAGATCCACTTCAAGGCTTCCAGCGAAACCTTCAAGAACATCCACTTCAGCTGGGACATCCTGGCCAAGCGGATTCGTGAGCTGTCCTTCCTCAACTCCGGTGTCGGCATCGTCCTCAAGGACGAGCGCAGCGGCAAGGAAGAGCTGTTCAAGTATGAAGGTGGCCTGCGTGCATTCGTTGAATACCTGAACACCAACAAGACCGCGGTCAACCAGGTGTTCCACTTCAACGTCCAGCGTGAAGACGGCATCGGCGTGGAAATCGCCCTGCAGTGGAACGACAGCTTCAACGAGAATCTGTTGTGCTTCACCAACAACATCCCGCAGCGCGATGGCGGTACCCACCTGGTGGGTTTCCGTTCGGCGTTGACGCGTAACCTGAACAACTACATCGAACAGGAAGGCCTGGCGAAGAAGCATAAAGTCGCCACCACCGGTGACGATGCACGCGAAGGCCTGACGGCGATCATTTCGGTGAAAGTGCCGGATCCGAAGTTCAGCTCCCAAACCAAGGACAAGCTGGTGTCTTCCGAAGTGAAGACCGCGGTCGAGCAGGAAATGGGCAAGTACTTCTCCGACTTCCTGTTGGAAAACCCGAACGAAGCCAAGCTGGTGGTCGGCAAGATGATCGACGCCGCGCGTGCCCGTGAAGCGGCACGCAAGGCCCGTGAGATGACCCGCCGCAAAGGCGCGCTGGACATCGCCGGCCTGCCGGGCAAGCTGGCTGACTGCCAGGAAAAAGACCCTGCCCTGTCCGAACTGTACCTCGTGGAAGGTGACTCTGCTGGCGGCTCCGCCAAGCAGGGACGCAACCGCCGGACCCAGGCCATCCTGCCTCTCAAGGGCAAGATCCTGAACGTCGAGAAGGCGCGCTTCGACAAGATGATCTCCTCGCAGGAAGTCGGCACGCTCATCACCGCGCTGGGCTGTGGCATCGGCCGCGAAGAGTACAACATCGACAAGCTGCGCTATCACAACATCATCATCATGACCGACGCCGACGTCGACGGATCGCACATCCGTACCCTGCTGCTGACGTTCTTCTTCCGTCAGTTGCCGGAGCTGATCGAGCGCGGCTACATCTACATCGCCCAGCCGCCGCTGTACAAGGTCAAGAAAGGCAAGCAGGAGCAGTACATCAAGGACGACGACGCCATGGAAGAGTACATGACGCAGTCGGCCCTGGAAGATGCGAGCCTGCACCTGAACGAAGACGCCCCGGGGATTTCCGGTGAGGCTCTCGAGCGCCTGGTCAATGACTTCCGCCTGGTGATGAAGACCCTCAAGCGCCTGTCGCGCCTGTACCCACAGGAACTGACCGAGCACTTCATCTACCTGCCGGCCGTCAGCATGGAGCAACTGTCCGATCATGCTGCCATGCAGGATTGGCTGGCCCAGTACGAAGTCCGCCTGCGCACCGTCGAGAAGTCCGGCCTGGTCTACAAGGCCAGCCTGCGTGAAGACCGCGAGCGTAACGTCTGGTTGCCGGAGGTCGAGCTGATCTCCCACGGCCTGTCGAACTACGTCACCTTCAACCGCGACTTCTTCAGCAGCAATGACTACAAGACTGTCGTATCCCTCGGCGCGCAACTGAGCACGCTGCTGGACGAAGGCGCCTACATCCAGCGTGGCGAGCGCAAGAAAGCCGTCACCGAGTTCAAGGAAGCCCTTGAATGGCTGATGGCTGAAAGCACCAAGCGCCACACCATCCAGCGATACAAAGGGCTGGGTGAGATGAACCCGGATCAGCTGTGGGAAACCACCATGGACCCAGGCTCGCGCCGGATGCTGAAAGTGACCATCGAAGACGCCATTGGCGCGGACCAGATCTTCAACACCTTGATGGGTGATGCGGTCGAGCCTCGTCGTGACTTCATCGAGAGCAACGCCCTGGCAGTGTCTAACCTGGATTTCTGATCCTTCGGCAGTGCCGCTACAAAAAAGCCAACGCTCATGCGTTGGCTTTTTTTTACGCTTGAAAACAATGATTCTCCTGATGGACCGGGTGGTCATAAATCGGGTAACCCGGTAACACTTCGGAACAAACTCTTCATTCTCAATGACTTGAATATTGGCTGAGAGCCCCGGAACCCGGAGGCCCCAGGTTTTCTGGCGTAAAACTTGCGTGTTAAATAAACAACACCTCGTTTCTTTAAATTTACAAAGAGGCGGTGGTACGAGGCGGTACGAATAAATTCAAGACCAAGGGTAGTCTCAATGAGTGGTACGCAAACTTCCAACAATCTGGAGCAAGGGCTCAAACCCCGTCATGTGACGATGCTCTCCATCGCCGGCGTGATTGGTGCCGGGCTTTTCGTAGGCTCCGGTCACGCTATCGCTGCGGCCGGTCCGGCTGTGCTGTTGGCCTACGCCGCTGCCGGTGCATTGGTGGTGTTGGTGATGCGGATGCTGGGGGAAATGGCGGTGGCTTCGCCGGACACCGGTTCGTTTTCGACTTACGCTGATCGAGCGATTGGTCATTGGGCCGGCTTCACCATCGGTTGGCTCTACTGGTGGTTCTGGGTGCTGGTAATTCCCCTGGAGGCCAACGCCGCTGCGACCATCCTGCATGCCTGGTTTCCGAATGTGGCCATCTGGGTGTTCACCCTGGTCATCACCTTGCTGCTGACGATCACCAACCTGTTCAGTGTGAAGAACTACGGAGAGTTCGAGTTCTGGTTTGCCCTGGTCAAGGTCATAGCGATCATCGGCTTCGTTGTCCTGGGCACATTGGCGATCTTCGGCCTCTTACCCACCAGCCAAGTCAGCGGTGTTTCGCACTTGTTTGATACTCAGGGCTTCCTGCCAAACGGCATGGGTGCGGTGTTGGGGGCGATTCTGACCACCATGTTTTCGTTCATGGGCACCGAGATCGTGACCATTGCCGCAGCCGAATCGAAGAACCCGGGGCAGCAGATTTCCAAGGCCACCAACTCGGTCATCTGGCGGATCGGCTTGTTCTATCTCGTGTCGATTTTCATGGTCGTCTCCCTGGTCCCATGGAATGACCCGCTGCTCGCCAGCGTAGGCTCCTACCAGACCGTGCTGGAGCGCATGGGCATTCCGAATGCCAAGCTGATCGTCGATATCGTGGTGCTGGTTGCGGTGACCAGTTGCCTGAACTCGGCACTGTACACGGCGTCGCGCATGATGTTTTCGTTGGGCAAGCGCGGCGATGCGCCGGCCGTTTCCCAGCGCACCAACAAGAGCGGCACACCTTACTGGGCAGTGATGCTCTCGACTGCTGCCGCGTTCCTGGCGGTGTTCGCCAACTACGTGGCACCGGCGGCGGTGTTCGAATTTCTGTTGGCCAGCTCCGGCGCTATCGCACTGCTGGTGTATCTGGTGATCGCGTTCTCGCAACTGCGCATGCGCAAGCAACGCATGGCCTGTGGGGAAAAAATCGCTTTCAGCATGTGGTTGTTCCCAGGCCTGACCTACGCGGTGATCATTTTTATCGTCGCGGCCCTGACCATCATGCTGTTCCAGGAGGCCCACCGTGTGGAGATCCTCGCGACTGGGCTGTTGAGCCTGCTGGTGGTGGTGTCCGGACTGTTGGTGCAGCGCCGTCGGATTGCAAAAGCAGGAAGCCTGGTACAGGCGCACGGCTGATTGGATCGTTCCCACGCTCTGCGTGGGAACGCCTCAACGGACGCTCTGCGTTCGGCTCTTTGAGACGCCGAGCGTCTCTGGCTGCATTCCCACGCAGAGCGTGGGAACGATCAAACGATCAGCCTAGCTCGCCACCGACGCCTCGCTTCCCGCCGTCACACTCTCCAACCGATACCCATACCCGTAAATCGTCAATAACTGCCAACCTCGGTCTGCCGTCAGGCCAAGCTTGTTGCGTAGACGATAGATATGGGTGTCGAGCGGACGGGACGACGTCATTTCTTCGTGGGTCCAGAATCGTTCGTAGAAATATTCCCGGGACAATGGGCGGCCCAGGTTAGCGAACAGGCAACGGGCCAGGCGGTATTCCCGTTCGGTCAGGCTGATCGGGTTACCGGCTCGGGTTACGGTCAGCTCGGCGTCGTCGAAGGCCAGGTCGTTGAACACCAGCACGTCGCTGGTCGGAGCGCGTTGCAGGTTATGGCGCCGCAACACCGCAGTGACCCTGGCCTTGAGCTCGTTGGGCCGGAAAGGTTTGCTCACGTAATCGTCGGCCCCGGCATTGAGCGCCTGGACGATGTCGTGTTCACCGTCCCGGCTGGTGAGCATGATGGCGGCCGGAGGCGCGTCCATGTGCTCGCGGGTCCAGCGCAGCAGTGAAAGGCCGCTGATATCGGGCAGCTGCCAGTCGAGGATCAGCAGGTCGAAGGTCTCCCGACGCAGTTGCCGCAACAAGTCCTCACCGCGTTCGAAACTGTGCAGGGTCCAGGTCTGCTCGCCCCTGCCGGGGATCTGTTGGAGTGTCTGTTCCACCCGGCGCAATTCGGCCGGTTCGTCATCCAGTATGGCGACACGCATGGGCGCGATTCCTTGATCTCGAAGGTAACGGACATCATCAGGGGGGTACGCAATCTGCCATCTTTATTGCCGTTCCCCTGTCGCAGGCTGCGACAATACCGGCTCACGGCGCAGAGGGAAAGGCAGCCGCGCGCCACCCATCGAGTCCGCTATAGTCTTGGGCTTTGCATCAACCATGAAGCCACTTCTCTCTATGTTCAGTCAGGTCATCCATGAGTCATCCGCGTCGCAGTGAAAGCCGTGAACCCACCCAGGCCCAGCGATTGTTTCGACAGTTGGTGCGGGAGTGGTTGTGGATAAGTCTGCTGCTGTTGCCGGTGACGGCGCTGTTGTCGTTCAGTGCCCAATCGGCCCGTCATGGATCGAGCGCCGTCTTGTCAGTGTGCCTGGTGGCCTGCGTGCTGGGATTGTTGTTGCTGCGCCCTCACCTGGCCCTATGGACCATGGTCGGTGGCATGGCGCTGGCGTTGTCGATCAGCGCTGTGCTCGCGTTGGAAGGCTGGTGGTGGTCGCCGCTGGCGAGTGTGATAGGCATGCTGTTCGGCTACCTGATCTGGAACTGGCGACGCCTGAGCGTGGTGCTGGCCTATTTCGGCTGGGAGCTGGCGCGCCTGGACGCGGAGCCAAAGGTGTTTCCGGAGCGCCGACGTACCCCCTACACCGGCAGTGACCGCCTGCAGGGCCAGATCATGGCCCTGGAACAAGCCATGGGCCGGACCCGCGACACCCGCCGCTTCATTGCGGATGGCCTGGAATACCTGCCCGTCGCGACCATGATCAGCGATCCGCAAGGCCGGATATTGCTCGGTAACCGCAAGGCCCGGGATCTTTTCGGCCATGTCCTGGCAGGCGGCGATGTGTTGGAACAGCTTGTGCAGCTCGGGTACCCGGCGCTGGAGCGTGAACCCCATCACCGGTTATCCACACTGCCCTTGGTGGAGTTTCGCGACACTCGCGAACGCAGCCTGCGCCTCGAACGTGCCCCGCTCATGCCGGTGGACGGCGATACGCCCATTGGCTGGTTGCTGAGCCTTATCGACCTGAGCGCCGAACGAGAAGCCGAAGAGCAGCGCAGCGTGATGTTGCGTTTTCTCTCCCATGACTTGCGTGCGCCCCACTCGGCGATCCTGGCATTGCTCGACGTGCAGCGGCATCAGACGGGAGGAAGTACTCTGCTGTTCGATCAGATCGAGCGTCAGGTTCGCCGAGCCCTGGATCTGACCGATGGCTTCGTGCAATTGGCCAAGGCGGAATCCGAGGCGTACCAATTCCAGCCGACCCTGTTCGCCATGCTGATTCTGGATGTGCTGGACCAGGCTTTACCCATAGCCCAGGCCAAGCGTATCCAACTGATTCATGCCGTGGATGATGAAGACGCGATGGTGAGCTCGGATCAATCCCTACTGACCCGTGCGCTGTTCAACCTGCTGGAAAACGCCATCAAGTACAGCGCGCCCGACAGCTGGATTTCGTTGGCGGTTCGTTGCGCGGAGGGCTGGTTGATCTGCGAAATCAGCGACCAGGGCAAAGGCATCGGTGTCGAGGAGCTTCCCGATCTGTTCAGTCAGTACCGGCGGTTCTCGTCGGCCCATGGCGTGGATGGGATTGGCTTGGGGTTGTCGATGGTCAAAGCCGTGGTGGACCGCCATGGCGGGCAGATTGAATGTCACAGCGTGGTCGGTGAAGGTACGACGTTCAGCTTGCGGTTTCCCTTGCTGGGGGACGAAGCGAAAGATCGCAACCTTCTATAGAAACGGTTCCGAGCAACGAACCGCTCAGGTGCTATAAAAAACTTATGCACCTCAAGACTGGTTTTATGTTTTTAAGAAATATGTATTAAAAACAACTAGTTACAAGATAAAAGCTGTGTTTGTCGAATAAACGGTACACAGCTTATCCACAGATCTCAGACAGCGAGTTGATCCGTTGCCGTCGGTTTGGTGGGGGACGGAGGAAGCGAGCCCATGTCCCGCTGGGTCTGTTCGTTCCAGGCCTGGACCCGGTCGTTGAGGTCGGCAATGGCGCGGGGTCCGCTGCCTTGGGCATACATTGGTTCGCCGATGACCACGGTGATGATCCCTGGCGTCCTGATCCAGCCAGCCTTGGGCCAGAATTTGCCGGCATTGTGTGCAATCGGCAATACAGGTAGATCGGCATTCACGGCCAATGCCGAACCGCTGCGGGAAAACTTGCCGACCGTGCCATACGGCACACGGGTACCTTCCGGGAAGATCAGCACCCAGACGTTGTCCTTGAGCAGCTCATCGCCCTTCTTCGCCACTTGCTTGAGCGCAGCCTTGGGATTGTCGCGATCAATGGCGATCGGGCGCAGCATCGCCATGGCCCAGCCGAAGAATGGCACGAACAACAATTCACGCTTGAGCACCTGGCTCAACGGCTCGAAATAGGCCGACAGGAAGAACGTCTCCCAGGTGCTCTGGTGGTTGGACTGGATCACGCAGGGCCGCTCAGGCACGTTTTCGGCACCCTTCACTTCGTAGCGGATGCCCAGGAACACTTTGCTCAACCACAGTGCGCAACGGCACCAGTACACGTTGATGAAGCGGTAGCGCGCCTTGAACGGCAGGAAAGGCGCGACAAAGAAACTCAGGGAGCACCACAACAAGGAACTGGTGCCCAACAGCAGGTAAAAGAGAAAAGATCTGATGGCCTGCAATATCGACATAGCGGCATTTACCGTTGCGGGCAATGCCCGCCTGTTCAAGCGCTTCCCGAACAATCCTTGATCAGGATGTCTTGGGAGCTCTAATTGTGGATAAGTTCAGCGGCAATCGCCGCCAGGTCGTCAAAAATCAGGGTGCCTACCGGTAGGGTCTTGCCCAGAGTCTTCTCGCCTTTCCCGGTCTTTACCAAAACTGGCTGACAATCGACGGCCTTGGCCGCCTCCAGGTCACCGAGGCTGTCGCCGACGAACCAGACGCCCGCCAGCGGCACAGCATAATGCTCGGCAATGGCCTTCAACATGCCCGGCTTGGGTTTGCGGCAATCGCAACCTTCATCCGGCCCATGGGGGCAATAGACGATCAGCCCGACTTCGCCGCCCTGCTCGGCCACCAGGGCGCGCAAGCGCTCATGCATGGCGTCGAGGACCGCGAGGTCATAGTAACCGCGAGCAATACCCGACTGGTTGGTGGCAACCGCCACCGTCCAGCCGGCCTTGCTCAACTGCGCAATGGCTTTGATCGAGCCGGGGAGCGGCAACCACTCCTCCACCGATTTGATGTAAGCGTCGGAGTCGTAATTGATCACCCCGTCCCGATCGAGAATCAGCAGTTTCAAGGTTTACCCCAGCAGCGAAATGTCGGCGACGCCGAGGAACAGGCCACGCAAGCGCGCCAGCAGTGCATAACGGTTGGCCCGTACGCTGGCGTCTTCGGCATTGACCATCACCGCTTCGAAGAACGCATCCACTGGTTCGCGCAGTGCGGCCAGGCGTGCCAGGGTTTCGCTGTACTGACGTGCCGCGGCCATCGGCTGGACGGCCTGATCTGCCTGCTGGATCGCCGAATACAGGGAGAACTCATTGGCGTTATCGAAGTACTTGGCTTCGACGGTGGCCGCGATATTGCCCTCGGCCTTGCTCAACAGGTTCGACACACGCTTGTTCACCGCCGCCAAGGCTGCCGCTTCCGGCAGTTTGCGGAACGCCTGAACGGCTTGCACGCGCTGGTCGAAGTCCAGGGCCGAACCCGGCTTCAGGGCACGCACCGACAGGTAGGTCGCGACGTCGACGCCTTCATCCTCATAACGCGCACGCAGGCGGTCGAAGATGAATTCCAGCACCGCATCGGCCAGGCCGGCGGCCTTGACCTTGCTGCCGAACGCGTTGACGGCGAAGGCCACCGCATCGTTCAGGTCCAGGTCCAGTTGCTTGTCGATCAGGATCCGCAACACACCCAGTGCCGCGCGACGCAGGGCATAGGGGTCCTTGCTGCCGGTGGGCAGCATGCCGATGCCGAAGATGCCGACCAGGGTGTCGAGCTTGTCGGCGATTGCTACGGCTGCACCGGTCAGGGTGGTCGGCAATTCGGCACCCGCACCACGGGGCATGTACTGCTCGTTCAGCGCCAGGGCGACGTCCTGCGGCTCACCGTCGTTGAGGGCGTAGTAGTAACCGGCGATACCTTGCATCTCCGGGAACTCACCGACCATCTCGGTGGACAGGTCGCACTTGGACAGGATGCCGGCACGGGCCGCGCGCTGGGCGTCGCCGCCGATGCGTGGGGCAATGAAGGCCGCCAGTTTCGAAACGCGCTCGGCCTTGTCGTAGACGCTGCCGAGTTTTTCCTGGAACACCACGTTTTTCAGGCGTTCGTTGAAGCTTTCCAGCGCTTGCTTCTTGTCTTGCTTGAAGAAGAACTCGGCATCGGTCAGGCGCGGGCGAACGACTTTTTCGTTACCGGCGATGATCTGCTGCGGGTCCTTGCTTTCGATGTTGGCAACCGTGATGAAGCGCGGCAGCAACTTGCCTTCGGCGTCCAACAGGCAGAAATACTTCTGGTTGTCCTGCATGGTGGTGATCAGCGCTTCCTGCGGCACTTCAAGGAAACGTTCCTCGAACGAGCACACCAGCGGCACCGGCCATTCCACCAGCGCGGTCACTTCGTCCAGCAGGCTTGGCGGCACGATGGCGGTGCCTTCCTGACGGGTGGCCAGCTCTTCGGTGCGCTTGCTGATCAGCTCGCGGCGCTCGTTGGCGTCGGCCAGCACGTAGGCGGCACGCAGGTCGGCCAGGTAGTTGGCTGGCGAGGTGATGCGCACGCTTTCCGGATGATGGAAGCGGTGACCGCGGGAATCGCGACCGGCCTTCTGGGCCAGGATCGTGCAGTCGATGACCTGGTCGCCGAGCAGCATGACCAGCCATTGGGTCGGACGGACGAACTCTTCCTTGCGCGCGGCCCAGCGCATGCGCTTGGGAATCGGCAAGTCATTGAGGGAGTCTTCGACGATGGTCGGCAGCAGGCTGGCGGTCGGCTTGCCCTTGATGCTCTGGCTATAGCGCAGCTTCGGGCCGCTCTGGTCGATTTCGCTCAGGTCCACGCCACACTTCTTGGCAAAGCCCAGGGCGGCCTGGGTCGGATTGCCATCGACGTCGAACGCGGCCTGGCGTGGCGGGCCGTCGAGGTTGATGCTGCGGTCCGGCTGCTGGGTCGCCAGGCCGGTGATCAACACGGCCAGGCGGCGCGGCGCGGCGTAGACGTGCTTGGTTTCGAAGTTCAGGCCGGCGGTCTGCAGGCCTTTTTCGATCCCGGCCAGGAACGCATCGGCCAGGGTATTCAGGGCTTTGGGTGGCAATTCTTCGGTGCCCAGTTCAACCAGAAAATCTTGAGCACTCATTGTGCAGCCTCCAGCTTAGCCAACACTTCATCACGCAGGTCCGGGGTCGCCATCGGGAAGCCCAGCTTGGCACGGGCCATCAGGTAGGCTTGCGCGACGGAACGCGCCAGGGTGCGCACACGCAGGATGTACTGCTGGCGCGCCGTCACGGAAATCGCCCGGCGTGCGTCCAGCAGGTTGAAGGTATGGGACGCCTTCAACACCATTTCATAGCTCGGCAACGGCAGCGGCTGGTCCAGCTCGATCAGGCGCTTGGCTTCGCTTTCATAGAAGTCGAACAGTTCGAACAGCTTGTCGACGTTGGCGTGTTCGAAGTTGTAGGTCGACTGTTCCACTTCGTTCTGGTGGAACACGTCGCCATAAGTCACTTTGCCGAACGGGCCGTCGGCCCACACCAGGTCGTAGACCGAATCCACGCCTTGCAGGTACATGGCTAGGCGTTCGAGGCCGTAGGTGATCTCGCCGGTGACCGGGTAGCACTCGATGCCGCCCGCTTGCTGGAAGTAAGTGAACTGAGTCACTTCCATGCCGTTGAGCCAGACTTCCCAGCCCAGGCCCCAGGCACCCAGGGTTGGCGATTCCCAGTTGTCTTCGACGAAGCGGATGTCATGCACCAGCGGGTCGAGGCCCACGCGCTTGAGGGAGCCCAGGTACAGTTCCTGGAAGTTTTCCGGGTTCGGCTTCAGGACCACCTGGAACTGGTAGTAGTGCTGCAGACGGTTCGGGTTTTCGCCGTAGCGGCCGTCAGTCGGGCGGCGGCTGGGCTGCACGTAGGCGGCGTTCCAGGTTTCCGGGCCGATGGCACGCAGAAACGTGGCAGTGTGGAAAGTGCCGGCGCCTACTTCCATATCGTAGGGCTGAAGTACCACGCAACCTTGCTCGGCCCAGTATTGCTGGAGGGCGAGGATCAAGTCTTGGAAGGTACGCACGGCTGGCGTAGGCTGGCTCACGAAATTCACCTGTTTCTTGGGCTGCGATTTAAAGAGCGGGAGTATACCCGATTCGTTCGTGCGCACGCCCCCTGGAGCCTTATGCCACGCTGCTTTTGGTGTTCCGAAGATCCGTTGTACATGGCCTATCACGATCAGGAGTGGGGGACGCCGCTGCGCGATGCGCAGGGTTTGTTCGAGTTGCTTTTGCTCGAAGGGTTCCAGGCCGGGCTGTCCTGGATCACCGTGTTGCGCAAACGCGCCCATTACCGCGAGGTGCTGTACAACTTCGACGTACAGCGGGTGGCGCAGATGAGCGATGCCGAAATCGAGGACCTGATGCAGGACCCCGGCATCATCCGCAACCGCCTCAAGCTCAAGGCTGCGCGCCGCAATGCCCAGGCCTGGCTGGCCCTGGAAGACCCGGTGGCGTTCCTCTGGTCGTTCGTCGGCGACAGACCCATCGTCAACCATTTCAAGGACCGCACCGAAGTACCGGCCATTACCCCCGAAGCCGTGCAGATGAGCAAAGGCCTGAAAAAGGCCGGCTTCACCTTCGTCGGCCCGACCATTTGCTACGCCTTCATGCAGGCCTCGGGCATGGTCATGGACCACACCCAGGATTGCGACCGCTACGCCGAGCTGGCAAACGGCGGTTAGAATAGCCGGCTCGCGATACGGCCCATGAATTCAGGAGTGACCTGTGGATAAGTTGAAAGGCGCCTTGCTGGTCGGCGCTCTGCGGTTGTTTGCGCTGCTGCCCTGGCGGGCAGTGCAGGCGGTGGGGTCGGCCATCGGCTGGCTGATGTGGAAACTGCCCAACCGCTCCCGCGACGTGGTGCGGATCAACCTCGCCAAGTGCTTTCCCGAGATGGACCCGGCCGAGCGCGAACGCCTGGTGGGCCAGAGCCTGAAGGACATCGGCAAATCCCTGACCGAAAGCGCCTGCGCCTGGATCTGGCCGGCGCAGCGCTCCATCGAACTGGTGCGTGAAGTCGAGGGCCTGGAAGTATTGAAGGAAGCCCTGGCGTCCGGCAAAGGCGTGGTGGGCATCACCAGCCACCTGGGCAACTGGGAAGTGCTCAACCACTTCTATTGCAGCCAGTGCAAACCGATCATTTTCTACCGCCCGCCGAAGCTCAAGGCGGTGGACGAACTGCTGCAAAAGCAGCGGGTGCAACTGGGCAACAAGGTCGCGGCGTCCACCAAGGAAGGCATCCTCAGCGTCATCAAGGAAGTGCGCAAGGGCGGCCAGGTGGGCATCCCCGCCGACCCGGAACCGGCCGAATCCGCCGGCATCTTCGTGCCCTTCTTCGCGACCCAGGCCCTGACCAGCAAGTTCGTCCCCAACATGCTCGCCGGCGGCAAGGCCGTCGGCGTCTTCCTCCACGCCCTGCGCCTGCCGGATGGCTCCGGCTACAAAGTCATCCTCGAAGCCGCGCCAGAGGCCATGTACAGCACCGACACCGAAACCGCCTGCGCCGCCATGAGCCAGGTGGTGGAGCGTTACGTGCGGGCGTACCCGAGCCAATACATGTGGAGCATGAAACGCTTCAAGAAACGCCCGCCAGGCGAGGCGCGGTGGTACTGAAGATCTGTTGCTTCATATGAGCGGGGGATTTGTGGTGAATGCAGGATCTGTGAGCACCCAAGTCCCCTATGTGGGAGTACCTATGTGGGAGCCGAGCTTGCTCGCGATAGCGCCCTGACAGCCGCCACATAACTAACTGACCTCACCCCACGCCATCTCTCATCCTAAAGCTCGGTCCCTGGCTGTCGATAACCCGATGTATCCGCCAATCATGGACCGATGAAATGGAACTCTCCCTTAGCGCTGCCTCTATCGCACCCGCCAATATCCACCTCACCCGCTCCGATCAGAAGTTGGTCACCCAACCTCCAACGGGCTCCGTGAAGGAACTGGCAAGCGCTGGCCCAGCGGCCATCTACCATCCCAGTGAAGAAACTCAGACCGTGGAGCAACCGCTGGTGGCCATTACCACCTGGGTCGGTCGCTCCCAATCGCCGGATTTTCCTCGCTATGTCGCGATCACCGAGAGCGCGAAAAACACCTTGAAAACCTCCTTCGAGGCATTCCAGTCACAGCTGTCGGCGACCCACCCGGATTTGGCCAGCAAGAAATACGGCTTCACCGTCGAGGCCGATGGCAAGCTGAAAGTGCTCAACACCGCCGGTCAGCTCAGCACTTCGGAGACCCAGCGCCTCACCGATCTGCTCAATGAATCCACGGACTTGAAAGCCGCAGCCAGCGCCTTCCGCGATGCTTCCATCGACATGGTGGATGCCGACTCGCCCTGGTCTGGCAGCTACCTGGGCCGCTACAACCTGACCAAGGAAAACTTCGCGAACACCATCGACCTGGCACCGCTGCTCAAGCGCCCCGGCTCGGTGCCGCCCCAGGAGTTTTCGGACGGGCTGTTTTTCAACCAACTGGCATACAAAGGCGAACTGGCGACCGAAGAGACGGAAGCCGCGATGCTTGAACGGCGTGCTGCGCAGCGATTTACCGCGCAGGCCTGATAAGCAGCGCCGCAAGTTCCCTGGCGAGCGCTTCTCTATCGGGCGGGGACAGGCAGCTCCCACAGGCGATCTATAGCGAACACAAAAATCTGTGAGCGCTTGAAAACCCATGTGGGAGCGAGCCTGCTCGCGATGGATGCTCAGCAAAAACAGCGCTACAACGCCGAATTCCAGTCCTCCCAGCCGCTTTGTTTATTTCTTCGTCGTTAATCTTCCACCCACCCACTCATCCTTGCGCCTTTGCCTACAACTACGCCAGAATCCGCCCGCTTGTGCGCCTTGCCCCCGGGTTCTATCGTCTTCCTGCCACTGCTCATCAGTGGTCGGGTTTAGTAGCCCGTGGTTTCCCGCAAGATGCATGAGCTCCATTCAGGCAGGTATTTCCATCCCTGTTCTTGATGGTGGCTGTGCGCAGGGCGCTTCGGCGCGCCGGCAATGCTGGAATCCCCGGTCTACTAACCTGCGTACAGCCGCCACCCTTCTTTTAGTAGGGAAGAGGTCGCGGCCTCACTGAGGATTCCAGCTTATGTTCAAAGTAACTCCAAACCCTCCGGAAACGGAGCAAGCCTCCCCGCGCACAAAATCCAGGACCAAAAAGCTCGAAGAAGCCGCAGAGCGCGCCCTGGATTTCTATCTCTCACCCAAAGAGACGAAACCCGACGATCCCCAGCCGGGCCAGATATTCACAATCGTAAAAGACATCGACAACGAATCCCTGCTCGCCAACCTCACCGAAACCCTGGCCTCGGCTGACGCCATGGTCAACGACCTCGCCTTCGAACTGGAAGGTTCACGCCGTCATGTGGCGCTCGGTATTCAGCAACTGATCGAGCTGGGTTCGTTGCTGGCGAATCGGGTGCTGGATAACGTTGAGGCGCGATAGCAGGTAAATATTCGCGCAATCAATAAAGCGAACCCGATACCGCATGTCGGGTTTGCATCACTTTGCTGGATTGTCGCTATCTTCAATCGTTGTACGAAGAATTCGTAAATATCGCCTCGCCAAATATCGCACAGCCCCTGGTCCATTAACTCAAGGAGTCCCTCCCATGAAAATCGACTTCACCGGCCGTCACGTCCTAGTCACCGGTTCCACCAGCGGCATCGGTTTTGCCACCGCCAAAGGCTTCCTCGCAGCCGGGGCCAATGTGGTCCTCAACGGACGCAGCGAGAGCAGTGTGCAGGACGCATTGCAGCGCTTGGGCGCTCTTGCTTCCAAAGCCGAAGGTTTTGTGGGCGACCTCAGCAACGCATCAGGCTGCCAGGCCTTGGTCGCCAAGTACCCGCGTTTTGATGTGGTCATCAACAACCTGGGCATCTTCAAGCTGGAAGATTTCTTCGACACGCCAGACAGCGAATGGCAACGCTTCTTCGAAACCAATGTGATGTCCGGCGTGCGTGTGTCCAGGGCTTATGCGCAGGGCATGGTCGAGCGTGGTTGGGGGCGGATTGTGTTTGTCTCGTCGGAGTCTGGCGTGAATATTCCTGCCGACATGATCCACTACGGTTTCACCAAGACCGCCCAACTCTCCATTGCCCGCGGCCTGGCCAAGCGCCTTGCCGGCACGGGCGTTACGGTGAACTCGGTGCTGCCTGGGCCGACGCTGTCCGAAGGTGTTGCCCAAATGCTCCAGGCCGATGTCGAACGCACCGGCGAAAGCCTGGAAAAGGTGGCGGCGGATTTCGTCAACGAGCACCGTAGCACCTCGATCATCCAGCGCGCGGCACGGGTCGAGGAAGTCGCCAACATGATCATCTATGCCAGCTCGGAGCAGGCCTCGGCGACCACGGGGGCGGCGCTGCGTGTCGATGGGGGTGTGGTGGATAGCATCGTTTAGCAGGGGCATCGACATTCCGAGCCTACAAAAACGGGGCTGCATTCATATGCGGCCCCGCTTGGTTTGATTCATGTGACGAAGGTGCTACTTCCACGCCGCCGAGCGGGAGCAAGCTCCCTCGCCATGGGATCGGGGATGTCTTTCGGTTCCTGCGCCGGGCAAATCCACCCCTACTGCGCCACCGCCACCTGATTGCGCCCCAGCGCCTTCGCCCGATACAGCGCCTTATCCGCGTTATTCATCAAGCTATGCAGATCCTTATGCCCAGACTCCGTCGACGCGACGCCGAGGCTGGCCGTTATCCCGTGGACGGGGTCGATCATCAACCCGCCAATGGTCTGGATCAGTTCCTCTGCAATCTTGATGGCGACCTCGATGGAAGTGTCCGGAAGCAAAATCGCGAACTCTTCTCCGCCCAGTCGACCGTGAATGTCTGTCGCACGAAAGGACGAGCTGATGACCACACCCATCTGGCGCAACACCTGATCCCCGACCTGATGGCCGTAGGTGTCGTTGATCTGCTTGAAATGGTCCATGTCCAGCATCACCGCACATAACCCCAGCCGGTTGGTTTTACAGTCGTTGTAGAGCCGTTGGGCATGCTCGAAGAAAGCCCGTCGGCTTTTCAGGCCGGTCAGTTCATCGGTTTGGGCGGCGCGGGTTGAAATGCTGTTCGCCTGCTCCATCTCACGGGTCAATCGAAAAGCGGTTTCCAGTGCCTGGGACATTTTGTGTGTAGCGCGGGCGGCAAATGCCGCGAACACCACAATCGAAAGCGCCATGCCGACTTGGATCGGAAAGGGTTGAAACAGCAGCCAGGCGGTGCATGGCAACAGAACCAGGCCAATGGAGACGAGCGTCATATCGCGGTAGGCGGAGTAGCAGGACACCGCGCTGACGGACATGCCGACCGTAAAGAGCATGACCAATGCCTGCGCCAAGAGATCATCTGCCGGCATGACCGCCAAAGCGCCTCCTCCCCAGATGCTGGCAGACAGCACGAGCGTGATCCAGTATTTGCGTTCCCAGTGTTGAGGTGTGCGTTTGCTTTCGTCGCTGCGGACATAGGCAATGAACAACGAGACGCGCAACAGCGTCGACCCGGTCAGGATGGCCAGCCACCAGAAGATAACGCTGTGTTCAAAGCGATCCCAGCACAGCCAACACAGCATGATGGCCGCGAGGTAACTGCCAAAAACCGCGGAAACCGATTGGCGAAAAAGTTGCTGTAACCGGTCAGTTCGCACCTGCTCGGCGATGAACAACCCCTGGTCATCCCGAGATCCTAGGCAACCCATATGATCCACCTGATCGTGACGCAACTTAAAAAAACGATTGTGGCACCTTGCCAGCAACGCAAACAACCGAATTACGCCCAGTGTAGGGCCCTTGAAGCATTACCCTGCCCTCGAACGCACTCTAGGCATGGCAAAAACCTCGGCATTCTCGGTGGTCGGCAAAATGTTGCCCTGATCCTGCAGCGTTTTTGCGACGGCAATCAGGTTGGAATCAGCCCCGCCTCCTGATAGCTCGATATCAGGTCGTCGAACAGGCCGATATCCCCCCGGGTCCGCGCAATCAACTGAGCGCCCGCTATGGCTGTGTAGATGGCAAGAGCTCGACGCTCGCTGGTTGGCGTGTCGCCTGTCCCGAGATCGGCCAGTACCTGGGCCAGCCACTTCACGTTAACGTCTGCAAACGCCTTGACCTCTCGCATCACTTCTTCGGGCAGGTCCTCGGATTCGGCTGCCATGAAGCTGGACAGGCAGAGCCTGTTACCGTTCTGAAGAGACGTGCGAAAAATGGAGGGGTAGAGCTGCAGGCACCGATTCGGATCGGCATTGGTGGCGCGGATCTCTTCAAGCGCCCGCTGCACATCCTGCCAGTAGCGTTCAGCGACCGCAGCGCCCAGGCCGGCCTTGCTGGGGAAGTGGTAGTAGATGCTCGCATTCTTGATGCCGACTTCTTCGGCAATGCTGCGGAAATTGATACCGCTGTAACCGTGCAGCTGGGCGGCGGATTTGGCCGCCGCCAATATGGCTTCTCGAGCATTTTCGTTCACGTTGCCACCTCGCATCGAGACTCAAGTTCGTTAGTTGCGAGGGATTCTACGCGCAGATCCGCTTACCTGCCAATTGTCAGGTAGGGGATTGACGACGTAGAAAGTTCGGTTCAGTCTTTGCCTACCAACTGACAGGCAGGGAATAAATCATGACTTTTCCACAGCAACGCAGTGACGCATCGCCAACGACTTCCAAGCTGAAAATCTACGATTGGTTCAATGGCCCTTATCCCGCCCGAGTGCGCATCGCACTGGCGGAAAAGGGCTTGCTGCCAAACGTCGAGTTCGTGTCGGTCAATCTCTGGACGGGCGAGCACAAGAAACCCGAGTTCCTGGCCATCAATTACTCCGGGACACTGCCCGTGCTGGAACTGAGCGATGGGACGCGGATCGCAGAGTGCACGGCGATTACCCAATACCTGGATAGCCTGGACGGCCATCCGACGTTGACGGGCGAAACGCCTGTTGAAAAAGGCATCATTCATATGATGACCAAGCGTGCCGAAATCGAGTTTCTCGATGCCGTCAGCACGTACTTCCACCATGCCACGCCGGGCCTCGGCCCAGAGGTCGAGCTATACCAGAATGCTGAATGGGGCGGCCGGATGCGTGACAAGGCGATCCGGGGCATGCGTTATTTCGACAACCTTCTCAAAGACCAGCCCTTCGTGGCGGGCGACAAGTTTTCGATGGCCGATATTGCGGTACTGGGCGGCATGATCTTCGCCTCGCTGGTGCAGCTCCCGGTGCCTGAAGAGTGCGTGGCGCTTCGAGCATGGCACGCCAGGATGCAGGAGCGCTCCAGCGTCCAGGCATGGCGTGCCATGGTCGAGCGTGGCGCTGTGTAGCGTTGAGCCGTGATAGCAGGTGAACCGCCAAAGAAAAACCCGACGCTTTACGTCGGGTTTTTCTTTGGGTACGACTGCAAGCCCGATGTGCTCGTGGTTTACGGGTTACTCGACTTGCGACAGCTTGGCGTCGTCGCAACCGGCAGCACGGCACTCGCGCTCGACAGCCTTGAGTATGACGATACGCGCTTCGGTCTTCTCATTGGCACAGTCCAGGTAGAGCAGGCCATCGTTGGAGCAGGCGTTATCACGAATTTTGATCCACTGGATCTGGGCGGCTTTCACCTTTTTCTTTTGATCCGGATTCAGAGCACTCATCGTCTTCTTGTATTGATCGTTGATTTCCTGATCCGACTGAACCATTTTCAGCGACGCGCAATAGGTTCTGTCATAGGCGTTTCTAGGGTTATCGCAACTCATCGCGGATGCCGATGCGGATGCCATTGCCAGCAGTGCCCCAACCAACAAAGACTTGATCACTTACTTCTCTCCCTGAATGCCCTCTATTCATTAGAGGTCGTGGCGTGGAATTTATCATGAGTGCAAAAAAAACGGGCCTGCATTCCCACGCAGCCCCGTTTTTTTCATCACCGATCAGATCAGAACGCCGGCAATACCGCGCCTTTGTACTTCTCCAGAATGAACGCCTTCACTTCCGGGCTATGCAACGCAGCCGCCAGCTTCTTCATCGCCTCACTGTCCTTGTCATCCTCACGCGCCACCAGGATGTTCACGTAAGGCGAGTCGTTGCCTTCGATCACCAGCGCATCCTTGGACGGATCCAGCTTGGCTTCCAGCGCGTAGTTGGTATTGATCAGCGCCAGGTCGACCTGAGTCAGCACGCGGGGAATGGTCGCAGCTTCCAGTTCGCGGAATTTCAGGTCTTTCGGGTTATCGCTGATGTCCTTGGTAGTCGACAGGATGTTGGCCGGATCCTTCAGCTTGATCACCCCGGCCTTCGCCAACAGCAACAGCGCACGGCCGCCGTTGGTGGCGTCGTTCGGGATCACCACGTTGGCGCCGCCTGGCAGTTCTTCGAGCTTCTTGTACTTATTGGAATACGCACCCAGGGGTTCCAGGTGCACACCCGTCACGCTTACCAGGTGCGTGCCCTTGGCCTTGTTGAACTCATCCAGGTACGGCTGGTGCTGGAAGAAGTTGGCGTCCAGGCGCTTCTCGGCGACCTGTACGTTCGGCTGGATGTAGTCGGTGAAGACCTTGACCTTCAGGTCGACGCCTTCTTTGGCCAGTGCCGGTTTGACGAATTCGAGGATTTCCGCGTGGGGCACCGGCGTTGCCGCAACGGTCAGGGTGTCGGCGTGGGCGGAAAATGCTGCGGCGGCAGCGAAGGCAACCAGTAACTTCTTCATTCAGCTAACTCCTTGTGGGGCGCCCGCTCTCGGCGCCTGCCAGCGAATGGCTGGCTCATGGTTTATGGGCTCGAGGCCTTATTTTCTAGAGAAATGCACAACCAGCTTGTCGCCCACGGTTTGCAGGACCTGGACCAGCACCAGCAGCAGTACCACCGTGACCACCATGACATCGGTCTGGAAACGCTGGTAACCGAACCGGATCGCCAGGTCGCCCAAGCCACCGGCGCCCACCACACCGGCCATGGCCGTGTAGGACACCAGCGTAATCGCCGTCACCGTAATCGCTGCAAAGATGCCCGGACGGGCTTCCGGCAGCAAGGCGTTGACGATGATCTGTCGGGTGGTTGCGCCCATGGCCTGGGTCGCTTCGATGATGCCGCGGTCGACTTCGCGCAGGGCGGTTTCCACCAGGCGGGCGAAGAACGGTGTGGCGCCGACCACCAGTGGTGGAATTGCGCCGGCCACGCCCAACGAGGTGCCGGTAATCAATACCGTGAACGGAATCATCACGATCAACAGAATGATGAACGGCAGCGAGCGCAGGATATTGACGATCAGCGACAGCAGCGCATAAACGCCCCGGGCTTCGAGCAACTGGCGTGGGCTGCACAGGAACAGCAGCACGCCCAGCGGCAGGCCGAGCAGCACGGTGAACAACAGCGAACCGAACAGCATCAGGAAGGTATCGCCGGTCGCCAGCCAGATTTCCAGCCAGTCGATATTTGCAAAGAAATTCGTCAACAGTTCCATTAGCGCAGCACCTCCATGTGGACATCGGCCGCGGTGAAGCGGGCGAACGCCGCCTCCATGTCACCGCCGGTGATGGCGAGGGTCAGTTGCCCGTAGGGGGTGTCTTTGATGCGGTCGATGCGACCGGCCAGGATGCTGTAGTCCACACCGGTTTCCCGGGCGACGGTGCCGAGCAATGGCGCGTAGGTCGCGTCGCCCTGGAACGTCAGACGCACGATGCGCCCGGGCACGTGGGCGAAGTCGTCGCGTTGTTCGCTTTCGTCGATCTGCTCGTCCTCCTGGACGAAACGCTTGGTGGTCGGGTGCTTGGGATGCAGGAACACATCGGCCACCGGACCTTGCTCGACGATGACGCCGGCGTCCATCACCGCCACTTCATCGCAGACCCGGCGGATGACGTCCATTTCATGGGTGATCAGCACGATGGTCAGCTTCAGCTCGCGGTTGATTTCGGCCAGCAGTTGCAACACCGATGCGGTGGTCTGCGGGTCCAGTGCACTGGTGGCCTCGTCGCACAGCAGGATCTTGGGCTTGGTCGCCAGGGCGCGGGCGATGCCGACGCGTTGCTTCTGGCCGCCGGACAGCTGCGCCGGGTACTTCCTGGCATGGTCGGACAAGCCTACGCGGGCCAGCAACTCGGTCACTCGCCGGTCAATGTCGCTACGGGACAGCTCGCCCGCCAAGGTCAGTGGCAGGGCCACGTTGTCGGCCACGGTCTTGGAGGCCAGCAGGTTGAAGTGCTGGAAAATCATCCCGACCTGTTGACGGAAGCGTCGCAGACCGTTGGCGTCCAGGGCGGTGATTTCTTCACCGTCGACGATGATCTTGCCGCCGCTGGCGTCTTCCAGGCGATTGATCAGACGCAGCAGGGTACTTTTTCCTGCACCGGAGTGGCCGATCAGGCCGAAGACCTGACCGTTCTCGATCGTCAGACTGGTCGGGTGCAGAGCGGGGATATCCTTACCGGCGACGCGGTAGGTTTTATGGACGTTTTGAAACTCGATCACGTAGCGAACCTTGTGGGGCGCGTTGGAAAAGGGCAGCGGTTAGCCGGGGGCGCATTTTAGCCTGTCTGTATAGAGGTCATTAGCATTTATTTCGCAATCTAGCTGCCATTTGGCAATAACGCGATCGAAGGCCGGCAAGCCTGGCTGTCAGTCGTTGGTCACCCATCGGCGCCACTGTCGGGGCCTGGACGCCATGCAGCGGTCGCCAGGCCTGACAGGCAAAGGACTGTTCATCCGTCCTGCTCAAGAACATTCAAAGTTAACTTTTAAATATATCCACATACTCGGTTTCATTTCGAATAAGTCCTTTCGGTTGGCCATGGGTAAGTCTCTGGTAAGTTACCGGTCGTCGCTCACTACAGCGAAGTAAAGCCCGTCACGCAACGGCGGGGAAATATTTAAAAGGAATTGGATGTGAAAAAGCATAACGCTATTTTTGCAGGGCTGTTTGCGTTGAGCGTAATGGCGAACGCAGTAGCTGCAAGTTCGACGACCTCGGACACTTTAATGATCTTCGGTGAACTTCCCGATGCGCAGGTGGCTCTACCCCAATACCAAGCGCTGTCAGTCGCGGCAATGCCCGAGGAAGAGTTCAGGAAGCGACTCGCCGACGACAAGTTTTCTTCTCTGGCCTATTTGGACATCGCCGCAGTAAAGGATGATGAAGCAGCCATCGAGAAAGTAACGGCGATTTTCCGTTCGGGGAAGCCGGTGTTGTTGAAGATGGGCTACCAGACGACGGAACTGACGGAAACAGTAAGTAGCATATTCGGAATTTCCAGCGCGTTTGATTATGTCTTGTTTCATCGGGTGAGCAATTCGGAGATCAATGTCTATCGCCTGGAAGGTTACCAGGATGAAGCCGTCCTGGATGCGGTGGGGTTGCTGGTCACGGAACTGCAGGCACAGGCCGGGTACCCCCGGGAGGAAGGCGAGTTCATTGGCCTGCCGAAACTGACCTACAACATCAATCTTCAGAGCCCGAACCAGGAAATGACGTCCGTGGTGAATATCGATGTCATCCGGAGTGCAGAGCGAAGCCAGGACAAGAAGTTCGTTTCCATCAAGACGTCGCCCACGACAACGCGGTCCACAAAGAACGGCATCACCATCGGTGGATTCGGACCGGGTGGCAGTGGGGAAAATCTCTGGGGTGCCTATCTGCCGCATGCATACCGGTTCACTCACCAACTGACTGCTGAACAGGTTGTTCCGGTGTTGGTCAATTCGGCGCCTGCCAGCGATTCGAGGACGGATTTCAATTACAGCGAGACGAAAACCAATGGATTTTCCATTGGCGGAACATTGGGCAGCGAGTTTGGCGGAACGAAAGCCGAAAACATTACCTATGCCGCCAAATCGCCGTTCAATGTGAATTTCGGCCTGAGTTATTCACATTCCAAGACCATGAGTTACGCGTTTCAGGACTACTCGTTGATCGCAGCGCAGAACGGTTCGAAGTTGACGTGGAACGCACCCATAGATCCCAAGCTGAAGGCTGTATTGGTCGACAGGCTCACGGCCGGCATGCCTATTTTAACCGAGGCGCGAATGACCCCGATGATGCGCTCGGCGTCGCTTGAGTCTTATACCTTGTGGGAGTTGCCCGGCAACTACACCGGTGCCGCAACCGTGAGCATTGGAGGCGGCTATGACTTGAATCGTCGTGAGTGGTGGTGGGACCGGACCCAGGTCAAATCCCTGCATGTCACCGATGTCTACGATGCCGCCGAGCAATACACGCTGGACTTGAACAGTCCGTTCCTGACACGCGAGATGACCGTGCTGATTCGCTCCGCCGACGGCGTCGGCAAGTGCATGGCTGAAAATGCCAACTCGGGCGTTTCCCTTGAATCCTGTGCGGCCTCGAACGCCAATCAACTGTGGGGCCTGGATTCGGAGAATCGGTACGTCAACCGGGCGTCGAACCGCTGCCTGAGCGTGCGCGAAACGGATGGAGCGCTGATCACCGATAGCTGCGCCTTGGATAACCGGCAGCAGTGGGAGTGGCAAGCGGACCGGATCCATTCGCTGTACAACCGCGACTGGCGCCTTTATGCCGACAACAGCCGACTGAAAGCCATTCCGGATGACTCCATGCACTTCCAGGACACGCCCAAGAACGTGTTCAACCCGCTGAACATTCCTTGGGCCAGCTATCCGCGGGCACCGTCCATCCATGATGTGATGCCCAACCACCTGGGCCCATCGCCCCAGATCAGCCCGGAATGGGTCGACCGCTATCAAGGCGTGGATACGCGCCAGAGGTGGAGAATCGAGATCCTGCGCGATGGCATCTGACCGCTGGAGCTCTGCCCACCCAACGATGATGTTCATCACCGTTGGGTGGGCGCTGGTCGGGAAAATCCCGACGTGTTTCGAGGGAACGGCTCGAACCGTCATCAGTCACTACATAAGCCACTCCCGAATGCCTGGGCGCTACTGCCCGGCGCTTGTCCGCAAGCCCTCTGTGGAAAGGGATCGAAACGAGGAGTTTATGTCTGATGAATACCAAGCAGCCTTCAACCACCAAGAGCCAACTGGCCGGGACCGACACCCTGGATCGCGGCAACACCAATGCCAAGCTTGAGAGCCTGGAGCCGTTTCGCTCCGATGCCACCGAGCAGGCCTTGCGCACCAATCAGGGAGTGAAGATCGCCGACAACCAGAACACCCTCCGCGCCGGCGCCCGTGGGCCTTCGCTGCTGGAAGATTTCATCATGCGTGAAAAGATCACGCATTTTGACCATGAGCGCATTCCTGAGCGCATCGTTCACGCCCGCGGTACCGGGGCCCATGGTTACTTTCAGAGCTATGAAGCGCATTCGGCACTGACCAAGGCCGGTTTCCTACAGGACCCGAGCAAAAAGACGCCGGTGTTCGTGCGTTTTTCCACCGTGCAGGGGCCGCGGGGTTCGGGTGACACGGTGCGTGACGTGCGGGGTTTTGCGGTGAAGTTCTTCACCGACGAAGGCAACTTCGACTTGGTTGGCAACAACATGCCGGTCTTTTTCATACAGGATGCGGTGAAGTTTCCTGACTTCGTTCACGCGGTAAAACCCGAACCTCATAACGAGATTCCTACCGGCGGCTCGGCTCACGACACCTTCTGGGATTTTGTCTCGCTGGTGCCGGAGTCGGCTCATATGGTGATCTGGGCGATGTCCGACCGGGCCATTCCAAAAAGCCTGCGAAGCATGCAAGGCTTTGGTGTCCATACCTTCCGCATGATCAACGCTGAAGGCCGCAGCAGTTTCGTCAAATTCCATTGGCGACCCAAGGTCGGCACGTGTTCATTGGTGTGGGACGAAGCCCAGAAGCTGGCCGGTAAAGATACGGACTACCACCGGCGCGATCTGTGGGAAGCGATCGAGATGGGGGATTACCCGGAATGGGAGTTCGGTGTGCAGGTCGTCGCCGAGGAAGACGAGCACAAATTCGACTTCGACCTGCTCGACCCGACCAAGATCATCCCTGAAGAACTCGTGCCCATCACGCCACTGGGCAAGATGGTGCTGAACCGCAACCCGGACAATTTCTTCGCCGAAGTCGAGCAAGTCGCCTTCTGCCCCGGGCATATCGTGCCGGGCATTGACTTTTCCAACGACCCTTTGCTGCAAGGCCGGCTCTTTTCCTACACCGATACGCAAATCAGCCGACTCGGTGGACCGAATTTTCATGAGCTACCGATCAACCGTGCGATCACCCCGGTGCACAACGGCCAGCGTGACGCCATGCACCGCACCACCATCGATAAGGGGCGGACTTCCTACGAGCCGAACTCAATCGATGGTGGTTGGCCGAAGGAAACCCCGCCCGGTCCGCAAGACGGTGGCTTTGAAAGCTATCCAGAGCGTATCGACGCTTACAAGATCCGCCAGCGCAGTGACTCGTTCGGTGACCATTTTTCCCAAGCGCGGCTGTTCTACAAGAGCATGAGTGCCCATGAGCAGGAGCACATCATCGCGGCCTACAGTTTCGAATTGGGCAAGGTCGAGCGCGAGTACATCAGGGCGCGGCAGGTTAACGAGATCCTTGCCAACATCGATCTGGAACTGGCGGCGCGGGTGGCGAAAAACCTGGGGTTGCCGGCGCCCGCTGCGGGCACCGTGGATGTCCCGACGCCTTCGTTGGAGACCTCCCCGGCCTTGAGCCAGGCGAACTTGCTGTCCGGAGATATCAAGACACGCAAAGTCGCGGTGCTGGTGGCGAACGGCGTCGATGGGGCGATCATCGATGCGCTCAAGCAGGCGCTGAAGGCCGAAGGTGCCCACGCAAAAGTCCTCGGGCCGACCTCCGCGCCGGTCGTGACCGCCGCTGGGCAGACGCTGGCGGTGGATGCGTCCATGGAGGGGTTGCCATCCATTGCGTTTGACGCGGTGTTCGTACCGGGCGGCGCGCAGTCGATCCAGGCCCTGAGCGGCGATGGCGTTGCGTTGCATTACCTGCTGGAAGCCTACAAACACCTGAAGGCTATCGCCCTCCATGGTGAAGCCCGGCAATTACTGACGCTGTTGAAACTGGACGCGGACGCGGGGCTGATTCCGGATGCGGATGCCGGCAAGTTCGCGGATTTCTTTGCGGCGATTGCCCAGCATCGGGTTTGGGCGCGGGAGCCCAAGGCCAAGGGGATTCCGGCTTGATGCTCGTCTGCCTGTAAGGACGCTATCGCGAGCAGGCTCGCTCCCACATGGGCTTTGTTGTGAATACGAATGTTGTATCCGACACCAAACCCTGTGGGAGCGAGCCTGCTCGCGATGCTCTTAAGCTCTACGCGGAGTCAGCACCAGCTGTGCCGGCACGCTGCGCAGGATCTGTTTGCGAAGCTTCAGATCAAACCCTTGATCCAGCTTTTTAACCCGCTTGGTCAGCAGGTTCGCCAGCCACGGATAATCGTCGGTACGCGGCGCCTGGACGGTGACATCACACTGAAAATTCACCACATCAGCGGCAATGGCATCCAGTTGCCGACGCATTTGCTGGATATCGTTGATATTGAGCTGAATCGTAGTGCTCTCGGCGCTCGGATCGATCAGCTTGGCGACTGGTTTGGTTTCGGCAGCCTGGAGGGCCGCCTCGGCTTTATCCAGCTCGACCTTACGGGCCTGGGCTATCGCGCCGTTGACTTCACCGGTCAGTGCCGGGGCCTTGGGCATCAGGGCGCGGGCACGGCTCAGGGCGGTGGCGGCGGCGTTTACATCGCCTTTTTGCAGATCGATCTGGCTGCGGCGCAGATACGCCTCGGCCAGTTGCCGCTGATAAGGCTCCAGCGCCGGATCATTCGGCGTCTGGGCCTGCAGTGCGGCCAATTGATCTTCAGCGGTGGCCAGCTCATTGCTGGCCAGGCTTTGTTCCAGCTGCGCAATGGCCGGGCCCCGGGTATCGGGCGCTTCGGTCACGGGCGGCGAACTCGTGCAAGCCCCCAGCAGCAAGGAAAATGCGACAAGGAGCAGATAACGGGAGGCGAACGGCTTCATTCCTGCGACTCTCTATTTGCGCAAAAAGCGAGCAAGTCTACACCCCTCGACGGGGCAGGACAAAACTCAGCAGAAACAATGCCGCGGCGCTGACCACGATCGACGGGCCGGCCGGGGTGTCCTTGAACCACGACAAGGCCAGCCCGCCACACACCGCAAGCATGCCCAGCAGGCTCGCGCCCAGGGCCATCTGCTCCGGCGAGCGGGCGTGACGTTGTGCCGCGGCCGCCGGAATGATCAGCAATGACGTAATCAGCAACACACCGACGATTTTCATCGCCACCGCAATCACCACGGCAATCAGCAGCATCAGCGCCAGTCGCAGCCCCGTCACGGGCAGGCCTTCGACCCGGGCCAGTTCTTCATGGACGGTGACGGCCAGCAAGGGTCGCCAGAGCGCTACCAGCAACAGCAGCACGGCGGCGCTGCCACCCAGGATCCAGGCCAGGTCCGTCGGACTGATGGCCAGCAGGTCTCCGAACAGGTAAGCCATCAAGTCGATCCGCACTTCACGCATGAAGCTCAGGACCACCAGCCCAAGGGACAGGGTACTGGGCGCCAGGATACCCAGCAGTGTGTCGGACGCCAGCGGCTGGCGCTGTTGCAAGGTCACCAGTACTACCGCCAGCAATAGGCAGCCGACGGTCACCGCCACCGTCGGGCTGACGTCCAGCAAGAACCCCAGCGCCACACCGAGCAATGCCGCGTGGGACAAGGTATCGCCGAAATAGGCCATGCGCCGCCAGACCACGAACGAACCCAGGGGGCCGGCCACCAGCGCGAGGGCCAGGCCTGCAAGCAGGGCGTACATCAGAAAATCAGCCATGCTTGCAGCCATCTCCATGAACATGGGGGGTAACAGGTGCACCGATGACCACCGAACCGTGCAGGTCGTGGGCGTGGTCATGGTGGTGGTGATAGATCGCCAGGCTGGGGGCGTTCTTGCCGAACAGCTCGACGAACGCCGGGTCGCCGCTGACCTGCTCGGGATGCCCGGAACAGCAGACATGCCGATTGAGGCAGACCACCTGGTCGGTGGTGCTCATGACCAGGTGAAGATCATGGGAAACCATCAGCACGCCGCAGCCGTGACGGTCGCGCAGGCGGGTGATCAGGCTGTACAGCTCGGCCTGTCCCGCCACGTCGACCCCTTGTACCGGCTCGTCGAGCACCAGCAGCTCAGGCTCGCGCAGCAAGGCACGGGCCAGCAGCACGCGCTGCATTTCACCGCCGGAGATACTTTGCACCGGACTGTCGATCACGTGTTCGGCGCCGACTTCGTTGAGTGCCGCCAGGGCCCGCCCACGATCCACGCCGGGCACCAGGCGCAGGAAACGCAGGACCGACAGGGGCAGCGTCGGGTCGACATGGAGTTTTTGTGGCATGTAGCCGACCCGCAGCTTCGGTTTGCGCCAGACGCTGCCGCTGTCCGGCTTGAGCAAACCCAGCACGGCGCGCACCAGGGTGGTCTTGCCGGCGCCGTTGGGGCCGATCAGGGTGACGATCTGCCCCGGCTCGACGCTCAGGTGGATGTTGTCCAGCACGTTCTGCCCGGCGAACGTCACGGCCACCTGCTCGAGGCGGATCAAGGCATTGCTCATCAGGCCCCCTGACAACCGGAGCAGAGACCGACCACTTCGACGGTCTGGCTGTCGACCACGAAGCCGACCTCTTTGGCGCTGGCGACGATGGCATCGCTGATGGATTTCTGCTCCAGCTCGATAGCGGCGTGGCATTCACGGCAAATCAGGAACTGGCCTTGATGGGCATGTTCGGGATGATTGCAGCCAACGAAGGCGTTCAGGGAGGAAATGCGATGCACCAAGCCGTTTTCCAGCAGGAAGTCCAGCGCCCGATAGACCGTCGGCGGCGCGGCGCGGCGGCCATCCTGTTCGCTGAGCACCGCCAGGATGTCGTAGGCACCCAACGGCTTGTGGCTTTGCCAGACCAGTTCCAGCACGCGCCGCCGCAAGGCGGTCAGGCGCAGCCCCTGCCGCGCACAGATGGCATCGGCCTCGGACAGCGCGCTGTGCACGCAGTGAGAGTGATCGTGGGGACGACTGGCGAGGGGTGTAATAGGCATGGGCAGCGACGAGTTCAGTGAGAGACGTTATTATGTTACCCGTTCTCGCCTCTTCGAGTGGTCATCGTGTCCCGATTTTTTTCGCTCTTTGTCGCTTTTGTCGCAACTTTTCTGCTGATCGGTCCGGCCCGGGCCGAGGTCAAGGTCCTCACCAGCATCAAGCCGTTGCAGTTGATTGCCGCTGCGGTGCAGGACGGCGTGGCCGTTCCCGAGGTGCTGCTGCCGCCTGGGGCTTCACCTCACCACTACGCCTTGCGCCCATCCGACGTACGCAAGGTGCAGTCGGTGGACCTGCTGTACTGGATCGGCCCGGACATGGAAGGTTTCCTGCCGAGGGTGTTGAACGGTCGCACGTTGCCTTCCGTCGCGGTACAGGATCTGCCGGGGCTCAAGTTGCGGCATTTTACCGAGGACAGCCAATCCCATACCGACGAGGATGGCGATGAGCATGATCATGACCATCGTCCTGGCACGATCGATGCTCATTTGTGGCTTTCACCGATCAATGCGCGGGTGATCGCCGCCAGAATGGCCGCTGACCTGAGCGCTGCCGACCCGGCCAATGCCGAGCGTTATCAAAGCAACCTCAAGGGTTTCAACCAGCGGCTCGATGCCTTGGATACGCGCCTCAAGTCTCGTCTGGCCGGGATTGCCGGCAAGCCCTACTTCGTGTTCCACGAAGCGTTCGACTATTTCGAAGACACCTACGGCCTCAAGCACGCCGGGGTGTTCGCCGTGGCCGCCGAGGTCCAGCCTGGTGCCCAGCATGTGGCGGCGATGCGCACGCGTTTGCAGGCGGTGGGCAAGACGTGCGTGTTCAGCGAACCGCCCCTGCGCCCGCGCCTGGCCGAAACCCTGGTGACCGGGCTGCCGGTCAAGCTGGCGGAGCTGGATGCGCTGGGCGGCTACACCCCGGCGACGGCGCAGGGGTATGAGCAGTTGTTGGAAAAGCTGGGGAATGATTTGGCGGGGTGCCTGGAGTCGTTGTAACGCTTGATTGGCGACGATACCGATCGCGGGCAAGCCTTGCTCCCACAGAGTAAACACAGACCTGTGGGAGCAAGGCTTGCCCGCGATGCTTTTACAGGGCAAAAGGCAGCGGTGTATGAACGTCCTGCCGCTGGGCCAACCGCTGTTGAAATTCCATCGGATCGTGAATCAACACATCCTGCCCGGCAAAGGATTCGGCCGCGATCAAGCGCGACAGCCAGAACCGCACGCACGCCACCCGCAGCAGGGTCGGCCATAGCTCGGCTTCGGTGGCAGTGAAGGGTCGCAGGGCCGCATAAGCGCCCAGCAACGCCCGCGCCCTCGGGCCATCGAGCACACCGTCGTCATCCGAACACCAGTCGTTCAGGGCAATGGCGACGTCATACAGCATCGGCCCGGAGCAGGCGTTGTAGAAGTCGATCAAGCCAGTCAGGTGCGTGCCTTCGAACATGGCGTTATCACGGAACAGGTCGGCATGGATGTTGGCGCGGGGCAGCGCCAGGATGCCGGTCTTCTGCAGCGAGATTTCGTCCAGCGCCGTTTGCAGCAGCCGACGAGGCTCGGTCTCGAGGTGTGACAGCAGCTTTGCGCCCTCCTCTTGCATCCAGTCCAGGCCACGATCGGTCTTGCGCTTGATCATGTTGTCCCGGGTGGCCAGGTGCAGATGCGCCAACAACTCGCCGACCTGAGCGCAATGCTGCGCATTGGCCTGCTTGATATGCTTGCCGGCCAGGCGCGGTTGCAGCAGCGCAGGTTTGCCGGCCAGTTCCCTGAGCGCAACGCCGTCGGTGGTGCGCAACGCATAAGGCACCGGCAGGTCGGCCTCATGCAGTACATCCAGCAGCTCGATGAAAAACGGCATTTCCTGAACCGGGCCGCGTTCCACCAGGGTCAGGACGAATTCGCCCTGCTCCAGGCTGATAAAGAAATTGGTGTTTTCGCTGCCAGCGGCGATCCCCTGGAAATCAAGCAGGCGGCCGAGCCCGTAAGGGGCAAGAAAGGTTTCCAGCTCGGGCCGAGCCAGGGGGGTGAACACAGACATGGTTAGAACTGCCAGTACGGGCGCCCTTCAGCGGGCGCCGGTTGAAATTAGGAAACTATTTCCACTCAAAGATCTTCCATGACGGGATCAGCATATCCGGTTGGTCCGAACGGATGAAGTTTGCATCAGTGCCGTCGGCGCGCACCAGGAAATAAGGCTTGCCATGCTTGGGCGTGACCTTGATCGCATACAGGAAACCGTTTTGCCGGTACTCCTGGATGGTTTTATCGCCTTCCGTGCGAATGGTGACGTCCGGGTCCGCCGAAGGTGCGTCGTCCGCCGCCATGACAGTAAGCGGAGTGATCGCAAACAAGCCAGCCAGTAACAGGCGATTTAGTGTACGCATGATAACCTTGTCCCTTTGTCGTCAACGGTCCCGCTATTCTAGCCCCGGACCCGCCGAAAAGGTTGATCCTGCTCATGAGCCAAGCCCCCCTCGTCCTGGTGGACGGTTCTTCTTATCTGTACCGCGCGTTTCACGCGCTGCCACCGCTGACCACGTCCAAAGGCCTGCCGACCGGTGCGGTCAAGGGCGTGCTGAACATGCTCAAGAGCCTGCGCAAGCAGTACCCGGACAGCCCGTTTGCCGTGGTGTTCGACGCCAAGGGTGGGACGTTTCGCGATGCCCTGTACGCCGAGTACAAGGCCAACCGTCCGAGCATGCCCGACGACATGCGCGTGCAGATCGAGCCGCTGCATGCCAGCGTCAAGGCCTTGGGCTTCCCGCTGCTGTGCGTGGACAACGTCGAAGCCGACGACGTGATCGGCACCCTGGCCCGCAGCAGCGCCGCGGCCGACCGCCCGGTGGTGATCTCCACCGGTGACAAGGACATGGCGCAGTTGGTCGACGGGCACATTACCTTGGTCAATACCATGACCGGTAGCTCGCTGGACGTGGCTGGCGTAAAGGAGAAATTTGGTGTCGCTCCGGAGCAGATCATCGATTATCTGGCATTGATGGGCGATTCTTCCGACAACATCCCGGGCGTTCCGGGGATCGGGCCAAAGACTGCCTCCGGCTTGCTGGTAGGGGTCAACGGCGGCCTGACCGAGCTGTATGCGCAACTGGACATCGTTCCCACGCTGCCGATTCGCGGCGCCAAGGCCCTGCCCGCCAAGCTCGAAGAACACAAGGAAATGGCGTTTCTTTCCTACGAGCTGGCGACCATCAAGACTGACGTGCCGCTGGATGTCGGTCTCGACGATCTGCAAATGGGCTCACCGGACCACGAAAAACTTGCCGAGCTGTACACCCTCCTGGAGTTCAAGAGCTGGTTCGAAGAAAACCAGCGGGACGCCAAGCGTGCCGGCCAGGAGATCGTCGAAGTGGCCGACGAACAACCCGGCGGTGACGAAGCGAAGTACGAAGTCATTCTCGATCAGGCGCGCTTCGACGCCTGGCTGGCCAAGCTTGAGCAAGCGCCACTGTTTGCATTCGTCACGGAAACCAACGGTGACGATCCCCAGCATGCGCAATTGGTCGGGTTGTCGTTTGCCGTGGCGGCCCATGAAGCGGCCTACATTCCGCTGACCCACTCCTACATGGGCGTGCCGGAGCAGCTTGATCGCGACACGGTGCTCAAGGCCCTCAAGCCCCTGCTGGAAAACCCCGACAAGCCCAAGGTCGGCCAGCACGCCAAGTTCGAAACCAACATCCTGGCCAACTGCGCCATCGGTGGTGATCAGAACAACGGCATCCTGGTCCAGGGCATTGCCTTCGACACCATGCTCGAATCCTACGTGCTGGACTCCACCGCGACCCGTCACGACATGGACAGCCTGGCACTCAAATACCTGGGGCAGAGCAAGACCGATTTCCAGGCTATCGCCGGCAAAGGAGTCAAACAGCTGACTTTCGACCAGATCTCCCTGGAACTGGCCGGCCCGTACGCCGCCGAAGATGCCGACGTGGCCTTCCGTCTGCACCAGGCCCTGCAGGAAAAACTCGCGGCGATCCCAAGCCTGGGCAAAGTGCTCAACGAGATCGAAATGCCGCTGATGCCGGTGCTGGCGCGTATCGAGCGTCAGGGTGCGCTGGTAGATGCCAACCTGCTGGGCGTGCAGAGCGTCGAACTGGGTGAGAAGCTGGTGGCCTTGGAGCGTGAGGCGTTTGCCATCGCTGGCGAGGAATTCAACCTCGGCTCGCCGAAGCAATTGGGTGTGATCCTGTACGAAAAGCTCGGCTTGCCGGTGCTCAGCAAAACCGCCAAGGGCCAGGCATCCACGGCCGAAGCGGTGCTCGCCGAACTGGCCGAGCAGGATTACCCGCTGCCCAAGGTGCTGATGCAGTACCGCTCGCTGAGCAAGCTCAAGAGTACCTACACCGATCGCCTGCCGGAGCAGATCAATAGCCGCACCGGCCGCGTCCACACCAATTATCAACAAGCCGTTGCCGCGACCGGACGACTGTCGTCCATCGATCCGAACCTGCAGAACATTCCGATCCGTACCGCCGAAGGTCGGCGGATCCGACAGGCGTTTGTGGCACCGAAAGGCTACAAACTGCTGGCGGCGGACTATTCGCAGATCGAATTGAGGATCATGGCGCACCTGGCCAAGGATGAAGGTCTGCTCCACGCGTTCCGCAATGACCTGGACGTGCACCGGGCCACTGCCGCCGAGGTATTCGGCGTCGAGCTGGAGGCCGTCAGCCATGATCAGCGCCGTAGCGCCAAGGCGATCAACTTCGGCTTGATCTACGGTATGAGCGCCTTCGGTCTCGCCAAGCAGATCGGGGTCGATCGCAAGCAGTCCCAGGCCTACATCGACCGCTACTTCGCCCGCTACCCGGGTGTGCTGGAGTACATGGAGCGCACCCGTGCCCAGGCCGCCGAACAGGGTTTTGTCGAAACCATTTTCGGCCGCCGGTTGTACCTGCCGGACATCAATGCGAAGAACCCGGCACTGCGCAAGGGGGCGGAGCGCACGGCCATCAACGCACCGATGCAAGGCACTGCGGCCGACATCATCAAGAAAGCGATGGTGGCCGTGGATCGCTGGTTGTCGACTTCAGGGCTGGATGCCCGGGTCATCCTGCAGGTGCACGACGAACTGGTGCTGGAAGTACGGGAAGACCTGGTCGAACAGGTCAGCAAGGACATTCGCCAGCACATGAGTGCCGCCGCCACGCTGGACGTGCCGCTGCTGGTGGAAGTGGGCGTGGGCAACAACTGGGATGAAGCGCACTGAGGCGTGACGAACTTCTGGGGGGCTGCTTTGCAGCCCAGCGGGGATAAATCCCCTCGCCACAATTGAATGTCATTGCCTGCGAGGGGCGGGTAAGAAATTTCCTAAGGGCATTTCAAAAAATAATCTGAACTAAACCCATGAAATGCCACTCAGAGATTCTGAATGGCTGGTGAAGCCCTTCAATGCTCCTATGTTGTGTTAAGTGTTGGCAGATATCTGGACCCCGCCCTAGCGGTCCGGAACTTGGACCCCGAACTTCCCCCTCCCCATACGAAGTCCGGGGTTTTTTTTGCCTGCGATTCGGCTTATTCGGCCTCTTCGCTGCCCTTGTCCGCGAGCTCCATCCAATCGGCCAGCACGGTATAGGCTTCTTCCAGGCCCATGCGCTTGGGTGCCGAGAACAGCTGGATGGTGATTGCATCGCCCCAGCCTTTGCGAATCTCCGACTGCACTTTGAGCAGCGTGTTCTTGGCCGCACCGTAGGTGAGCTTGTCCGCTTTGGTCAGCAGGATGTGCATGGGCATGCCGCTGGCGACCGCCCAGTCGAGCATCAGCGTGTCGAAGTCGGTCATCGGATGGCGGATGTCCATCATCAGAATCAAACCCTTCAAACTCTCGCGGCTGCCCAGGTAGGCTTCCAGGTGACGCTGCCAGTGTTGCTTGAGCGGAATCGGCACCTTGGCGTAACCGTAGCCGGGCAGGTCGACCAAACGGCGTTCATCGTCTAGCTTGAAGAAGTTCAACAGCTGCGTGCGACCCGGGGTTTTCGAGGTGCGTGCCAGGCTTGCATGGGTCAAGGTGTTCAGTGCGCTGGATTTGCCGGCGTTGGAACGCCCGGCAAACGCCACTTCGTAGCCTTCGTCGTCGGGGCATTGATCGACTTTGGCGGCGCTGAGCATGAAGGTGGACTGTTGGCACAGGCCAAGGATGGGGTTCTTCAGTTGCATGGGATTTCCGATGTGGGCGGCGTCGGGAATGGACGCGGCAAGCTGTGTCGTTTCCGTTTCAGTGACGCCAGTATATAATGCCGCAGATTTTGTGTGCGCTTTGTCCCAGCGAAGGATGAGGCTCACGAGAGCGATCGACCTAAATTGCGCATCAGAACGCAGCTTGCTCTCAACCCTGAAAAGGTCGTTTTATGACGAAATGGCTGCTAGCTGCCGGTGTCCTGATACCGCTTTACAGCGCTCAGGCTACACAGGATCCGGAAGCTGTGTACAACCGTGTTTGTGGTGCCTGTCATTCCGGCCAACTCCCAACGGCGCCCCGCAAGGGCGATCAGGAAGCTTGGACGCCGAGGTTGGCGAAAGGTATGGGGACGCTGGTGCAACACGTGACCCAGGGTTTCAAGGCGATGCCGCCGCGTGGTTTGTGCATGGACTGCAGTGCCGAGGATTACCAAGCCATCATCCAGTGGATGAGCGAGTGAACCCGGTCCATAACTCTTTAACCCTTAGCCGTAGTTGGATTAGCTGATGAACAAACTGATCGTGAGTCTGCTGTTGACCTTGGGGATATCCGGCGTAGCCCACGCCGCTGGCGATGCCGCCGCCGGCCAGGCGAAAGCCGCCGTATGCGGGGCCTGCCATGGGCCGGATGGCAACAGCGCAGCGCCAAACTTTCCGAAACTGGCGGGGCAGGGCGAACGCTACCTGACCAAGCAATTGCACGACATCAAGTCGGGCAAGCGCACCGTTCTGGAAATGACTGGCCTGCTGACCAACCTGAGCGATCAGGACCTATCGGACATCGCGGCCTATTTCGCTAGCCAGAAAGGCAGCGTCGGCGCCGCCGACGAGAAACTCGTGGCACGCGGTGAGAAGCTGTTCCGTGGCGGTGACCTGGACAAAGGCCTGCCGGCCTGCACCGGTTGCCATTCGCCGAACGGTGCCGGCAACGCCGCTGCCGGCTTCCCGCACTTGGGCGGCCAGCATGCCCAGTACGTGGCCAAGCAACTGACCGATTTCCGCAAGGAAGAAGGCGGTCGTGCCAACGACGGCGACGCCATGACCATGCGCACCATCGCTCGCAAGTTGAGCGACGAAGACATCGCCGCCGTCTCCAGCTACATCCAGGGCCTGCACTAAGGTCTTTGAGCGACGTTGCGAGGGGTGTACACCGCTTGTAACGTTAACGCTCGATTAATCTGTCGATGCAAGCATCAAAAGGGTGGCTTTGGCCGCCCTTTTTTGTGGCCGCTGCCGTTACACTAAGAACTTGAACCCGTCATGGTCTGTCTGAAGACACACCTCGCGAGGTCCCCTATTTGTCCAGGAGTAAAGCATGCGTAATCTGATCATCAGCGCCGCGCTCGTCGCCGCCAGCCTGTTCGGCATCGGCGCTCAAGCCAACGCCGAGGAGTCGAAGGCCCCTTACGTCGAATTGAGCAACCCGGTTCCGGTAGCCGCACCCGGCAAGATCGAAGTGGTGGAGCTGTTCTGGTATGGCTGCCCGCATTGCTACGCTTTCGAGCCGGTGATCAATCCATGGGTTGATAAGCTGCCTTCGGACGTGAACTTCGTCCGCATCCCTGCCATGTTCGGCGGCCCATGGGATGCCCACGGCCAGATGTTCCTGACCCTCGAGGCCATGGGTGTCGAGCACAAGGTTCACGCGGCGGTATTCAACGCCATCCAGAAAGAACATAAGAAGCTGACCGACAAAAATGACATGGCAGACTTCCTGGCAACCCAGGGCGTAGACAAGGAGAAATTCCTGGCAACCTTCGACTCCTTCGCCGTGAAGGGCCAAATCGTCAAAGCCAAGGAGCTGGCGAAGAAGTACGAGATCACCGGCGTGCCGACCATGATCGTCAACGGCAAATACCGCTTTGACATCGGCTCTGCCGGCGGCGCAGACCAAGCCTTGCAATTGGCCGACAAGCTGATCGCCAAAGAGCGAGCGACGACCAAGGCTGTTGCCAACTAAGCGCCGCCCTCGTCATGGCTCGCTGGAGCTCCGAACGCATCGTTGGCCTGCATGAGCCGCGGGTCAACGAGCATCATGTCGCGTCCACGGGCCTGCCCGCCGACAGTCGTTTGCGGCTGCTCAGCTTCAACATCCAGGTGGGCATCAGCACCGAACGCTACCGACATTACCTGACCCGGGGTTGGCAACATCTGCTGCCCCACACCGGGCGTGCCGGTAACCTGCAGAAAATCGGCGACCTACTGAAGGATTTCGACCTGGTGGCCTTGCAGGAGGCCGATGGCGGGAGCCTGAGGTCAGGCTACGTCAACCAGGTGGAGCACCTGGCCCAACTGGGTGCGTTTCCCTACTGGTATCAGCAACTCAATCGCAACCTCGGCCGTCTCGCCCAGCACAGCAATGGTGTGTTGAGTCGCCTGCGGCCCTGGGCGATCGAAGACCACCCGCTGCCGGGTCCGAAGGGGCGCGGAGCGATCCTGGTGCGCTTCGGCGAAGGGCCGGAGGCCTTGGTCGTGGTCATGATGCACCTGGCCCTCGGGGCGCGTACCCGAACGATGCAACTGGCCTATATCCGTGAGTTGATCGGTGGGTATAAACACCAGGTGTTGATGGGCGACATGAACACCCATGCCAACGACCTGTTGCAGACGTCGCCCCTGCGCGACCTCGGCCTGCTCGCGCCGCAACTCGAAGCGACATTCCCCAGCTGGCGCCCCCAGCGCTGCCTGGACCATATTCTGCTGAGTCCGACCCTGACCCTTGAGCGTGTCGAGGTCCTGGCCCAGCCCATTTCCGATCACCTGCCGGTTGCAGTCGAAATTCGTCTACCGGGTTCGCTCACGGCTGACGCATTTCCTGCGCTGAGTGCTGCCCCTTGTGGACCCGATGAATGAGCGACGACGCCGAACGCTGGAGAGAGAAGTACCTCAAGAGCATTGAACAGCAGGAAAAGCTCGAGCGCCGCTGGGATGCCCGGCTCGACTTGCTGCGTCGTGGCCTGGTGCGCAGTACCCTGGCCGCCGAGGGCACGGACCGGGCCGTTGATCAATGCATGAAAGAGATGCGCGAGGTGGTGCGCACCGATGACATGGACGCCGCCCTCGCCGCACTTTTGCCACGCCTGGAAAAAGCCGTGCTGGATTCCGAGCAGCGCCGCGAGACCCGGGCCGAACAAATGAGCACCGCATTGACGGCGTTGGTCGCTCAGCTACAGACCCTGCCGCTGCCGAAAGAAGTGCGTCGGTCGCTGAAAAAGTTTGCCAAGCACCTGGAGGCGCGAGTCGACCAGGCCCGTGAAGTTCCCCTGTTGCTCAGCGAGTTGAGCGGCTTGCAAGGCAAGGCGCTGAGTGCATTGGAGATGCCTGCCGAAGCGAGTCGTCCCGGCCTGCTGCAACGGCTGTTTGGTGGTCATGGTCACGAAGAGACGGCCCCTCAGTCACAGGCCCCCGTTCCGGACAACGTTGCTCTGGTGCCACCGACCGAAGCGCCACCGCCAGTGCCGACGTCCCTTTCCGCCCTCGTCATGCCGACGGTGGAGCAGGCCCGGCCCATCGATGAAGCCCCTGAACCGGTTGCCTTCATTCCGCCGATGGTCGACCCCGTTCCGAAGCCTGCCACCGACATTGCCCCGCCGGCCCTCGAACCGGAGCAAGCCACCGGTCCAGTACCGACTGCCGCGGAGCCTGCGATTGCCGCCGCGCTGGAGAATCCCGACGAGCTGGTGCCCGAGGCGCCATCTCCCGTGCCGGAGGAAGCTCGGTCCCCTGATACAAAAGCTGATGAGCCTTCGACTACCGTCGAGCCACTGTCCGTCGATCCGGATGAGGCCCATTACGCCCTGCCCGACTCTCCGGAACCTTCCTACAGTTCGGTGGCAAAGCACATCGAAGACACCCTGCTGGGCCTGCTGGGTGACCTGACCTTGCCCGAGCGTCATCGCCCTCAAGCCGAGGCCATGGGTGAACGCCTTAGAAATGGTTTGAATTGGTACGAACTACTGCCGATTCTCGACGATTTCGCGACGCTCATGCTGGCCATCACCGACAGTGGCCAGCTTGAGTTCGAAGCGTATCTGCAACGTCTCAATGATCGGTTGGAGTCGTTCCAGAGCAGCTTGCGCGCGGCCAGTGAAGGCCACGCAGACAATCTCTCGGCCTCCAGGGAAATGGACACCCAGATCCGCGAGCAAGTCGATGGTCTGCAAAGCAGCATGCAGGAAGCCGACGATCTGGAAGGACTCAAGCAGGTCCTGGAGAACCATCTGGAAGGCCTGCTCGGTACGATGGACCAGCACCAGAAGCAGCGTGACCAGCGCGAGCAGGAGGTTTCCAGCCGCCTCAAGAGCCTGGCCGAGCGCGTCGCGGTGATGGAGCAGGAAGCCCAGGTCGTGCGTGAGAACCTTGAGGAGCAGCGACAAAAGGCACTGATTGACCCGCTCACCGGGTTGCCCAACCGCGCTGCCTGGACCGAGCGGCTTGAACACGAGGTCACCCAGTGGCAGCGACACGGCAACAGCTTGCTGCTGGCGATGCTCGACCTCGATCACTTCAAGCGGATCAACGACAACTACGGTCACCTGGCCGGTGATCGGGTGTTGAAAATCATCGCCACCGTGTTGCGCAAACGTCTACGGGGCAGCGACTTCATCGCTCGCTTTGGTGGCGAGGAGTTTGTCCTGCTGGTGCCCGATACGCCCCTGGCGTCGGGTGCCAAACTGGCTGAGGGCCTGCGGGCAGCCATCGAAGCTTGTCCATTTCACTTCAAGGGCGAGCCGGTGACGATTACCGTGTCCGTGGGCATGACTGCATTCAAAGCGGGCGAACACAGCGATCTAGTGCTCAAAAGAGCCGATCAGGCGCTATATCGGGCGAAATCTGCCGGGCGTAACCGAGTGGAGCTGGGCTGAGGTCAATTGTTCCATTTTGTTTAATATCGGAAGGCAAGCCGGATCCTTGCACAGCGATACGTTACACTGTTGCATTATTCGTCATCCGTAGACGCATGTGCGCCATGAAAATTGTCTCGATCATTGTCTTTTTACTGACCCTGGCCGGTTGTGCCAGCGGTCCTCGGCTTGATACCAGCCACCCGTCGGTGAACCATGACAGCCGTATCCAGTTCGTCGTGGTGCATTACACCTCGGCTTCCCTGGAGCGGTCCCTCGCGCTGCTGACCCATGGCGAGGTCAGCGCCCATTACCTGATTGGCGACGACAAGGACGCGACCATCTATAAGCTGGTAGATGAAAGCCGGCGCGCCTGGCATGCCGGGGAAAGCGAATGGCAGGGGCGGACCTGGCTCAACTCCAGCTCCATCGGCATCGAGATCGTCAATCCGGGCTACGTCGACAGCCCCACTGGGCGTCTCTGGTACCCCTATAGCGAAGCCCAGGTCCAATCCTTGATCACGTTGCTCAAGGACATCACCCGGCGCAACGCGATCAACCCGGTCAACATCATCGGCCACAGTGACATCGCCCCCCTGCGCAAGCTTGATCCGGGGCCGTTGTTCCCTTGGAAGCGCCTGGCAGAGGCAGGCCTGGGCGTCTGGCCGGACGAACAGGCCGTGGCGCGCCAGCAGGCGTTCTTCCTGACGCAACTGCCGAGTGCCACCTGGTTCCAGACCGAGTTGGCCGGCCTCGGCTACCCGACGCCCCGCACCGGCGAATGGGACGTGGCGACCCGCCATGTGCTGGCTGCCTTCCAGATGCGTTATCGACCGACCCGGTTCGACGGTACGCCGGACGCGCAAAGTGCGGCGATCCTGCAGGTACTTAACCAGACAAAATAATGACGCCTGTCCGACGATAAAGGCTAAATCCAAATCAGCGGCTATAACTCATTGGTAACTTTCGGATTATCAATTGATGAAGGCTGCCCGAGAAACCCTGCAAAGCTGGCTCCATCGCCCTCTCTTCCTGGCGACGGTAGCGGCTGCCCTGAGTACGCTGCTCCTGCTGGCGGGGAGCCTGTTCGTTGTCATGCAGCAGACCCAGCAGCGCGAAAGCGACTTGATGAATGCCCAGGGTGAACGTTTCCTGCAAAGGCTGGAACAGCTTTTCGGGCAGTTGCGCGAAAGCCTCGATGACCTGCAAAACCAACCGCTGCGCGGGTGCGACGACGAGATGATCGCGACCTTGCAACAGGTCAGCTTCAACTACCGCTTCGTCTACGAGGCGGTGTATATCGACAGTCGCGGTACTTGCTCCAGTCGTCCACGCCAGAGTGGATTGTCCCTTGCCCATGCGCCCGACTTACGGGGCCCGACCTACAGTTATTGGCTAAACACCACCACTGAGCCCGATGAAAACCGAGCTGCACTGATGTTGGGGCGTGGTAACTTTCGGGTCGCCACCTCCAGAGGGCATCTGACCGACGTGGTTGATCTGCCGCCCGGCAGCAGCCTGCTGGTGGTCCTGGACCATGGCGAGCGTGCCGTTCCCGTGCTGGGGAGCGATCAATATTGGCCCCCCACCGAGCCTTGGCCGCCGAAAAACCGCAATGCCCTGCAGGTGACAGCGACCCGGCTGATCTATCGCATGAAGACCGACAGTCCGGAATATCAACTGGTGCTGATTGCCCAGCGCAACGGCTTTCATATTCCGGCGAACGCTTGGTGGATGCTGCCCACCAGCCTGATATTGGGCCTGGGGATCGGTTTCCTGGTGTTTCTGCTGGCGCGCCAGCGTCAATCCATGGATGTCGAGCTGCATGGGGCCATCCGGCGAGGTGAGTTCCAGGTGCTGTATCAGCCGATTTTCGACTTGCGCAGCCGTAATTGTGTCGGTGCTGAAGCCTTGTTGCGCTGGCGGCGACCGGACGGCTCCTTGACCAGCCCGGAGCTGTTCATTCCGATGGCGGAAGATACCGGGCAGATCCGCCAGATCACCGACTTCGTCTTGCAGCGGCTGTTTGACCAGCTGGGTCAGCTCTTGCGAGCCAATCCGCAGCTCTATATTTCGGTGAACCTGGCGGCATGCGATGTGATGGTGCCGCGCATCGGCGAAGTGATCGCCCGCTTGCTGGCGCGGCATCGGGTGTCGGCGCGGCAGATTGCCTTTGAAGTGACGGAGCGCGGGCTGATCGATGTATTGGTTGCCAGGGATAACCTACAATCGTTACGCGATGTGGGTCATCAGGTGCTGATCGACGACTTCGGCACCGGTTATTGCAGCCTGGCTTACCTGCAGACCCTGCCGGTGGACTGCTTGAAAATCGACAAGGCCTTTATCGATGCCCTCGGCCACGATGCCGCCAGCAGCGGCGTGGCCCCGCACATCATTCGCATGGCCCACGCGTTGCAACTCAAGGTGATTGCAGAAGGGATCGAGCACGAGGCTCAGGCGTCATACCTGCGTAGCGAAGGCGTAACGTTTGGCCAGGGTTGGCTGTTTGCCCACGCCCTCAGTGCCGTGCAGTTCATTGAACTGATTACCCGCGGTCGACGACGACTTGGGCGGCGCCTGGACGACGAGGCTTAGACAATACGGCCTCAAACCGTCAGCGCCATGTAGAACTGGGTGCCCTGCCCTGGCCTTGAGTAGACACCCATGCGCCCACCATGGAGCTGAACGATCTCCTTGCACAGCGCCAGCCCGAGGCCTGCGCCACCTTTCTTGCGTCCGACCTGGACAAACGGTTCGAAGATCCGCCCCTGTTGACCATAGGCAATGCCTTCGCCGTTGTCTTCGACGCTGATGATCACCCGTTCGCCATGGCGCCGGCCCTGCAGGCGGATCTGGCCGTTGTCGCCGGTGTGCCGCATGGCGTTGTCGATCAGGTTATCCAGCACCCGCTCCAGCTGCGCCGCGTCGGCATGCAGGCGCGGCAGCGGGCCCTGGATTGCCACGAGCAACTCGATGCCCTTGGCTTGGGCCTGGGCGGCAAATCGCAGGCGGGCCGCTTCCAGCAAGTCTTCGATGGAGCAAGGGGCCAGGGTCAGCTTTTGCAGGCCGTTCTGGTAGCGCGAGAAGTTCAGCAGGTCATTGATGAGCTGCATCAGCCGCTGCATTTCTTCATTGACGGTGTCGAGCAGGTCAGCCTCGCGGGACTCTTCAGGAAAATGGACGCGCTCGCGCAACAGCCCGAACGCCATGTGCATGCCGGTCACCGGCGTTCGCAGCTCGTGGGAAGCCCGTAACACGAACTCACTGCGTACCCGTTCGAAGGCGCGTTGTTCGGTGACGTCGTGCAGCACCATCACCGCCCCGAGAATATGCCCCTGGGTATGGCTGACGGGCGTGAGACTGTAGGTCAACAAGCGGGATTCGCCATCCACCTCGATGCTCAGGTCGTCCGGTGCCCGCTCCAGCGTTCCGCCGCGCAGCACCAGGTGCAATTCCTTGTCCAGATCCGGGCGTCCAAGCGCCTCGCCCAATCCCTGCCCCAGGCGTTCCTCGTCCCAGCCCAATTGTCGTTGGGCGACCGGGTTCAGGTGCTCCAGCCGGCCCTGGCGGTCGATCATCAGCAAGCCATCGTCGATGCTGTCGAGCACCGCTTGCAAGCGCTGCTGGCCGGCCAGCAGCTCATCGACATTGGTGGCCTGATGCTCACGCAGGGCCTGGGCCATGATTCCGAAGCGACGTGTCAGCAGGTTCAGTTCAGGGGAAGAGGAAACCGGCAACGTCACTTCGAAGTTGCCCTGGCCGATGTCGTCCGCCGCCGAAACCAGTGCTTCGATCGGTGTCCCGAAACGCCGGGCGATGCCATGGGCCGTGATGAAACCGATGACCAGCACCGCCACCCCCACCAACCCCAGCAGGCTGGAAATCAGCAACGCTCGGTCACGGGCGCGGGTCTGGGTGTCGCTGATGTTGTTCAAGGCGTGCCGATACCCTTCGATCAGCCCGTTACGCAACACGTTGAATTTCTCAGTGAGGTCCTGGATGCCCGTGAGCTGCGGCGGCTGCTGGCGAGTGGCCGCAAAGGCCTCGAGAAACCCAAGGTAGTCGGCTTTGGCCTGGGTGAAGTTCGTCATCGGCTCCTCCAGGCCCTGCTCGTGCGTGATGCCCTCTTCCAACAGACCGAAATATTGCTGCTTGGACGCTTCGAGCGCAGCCAGGTCGGGCTTGTCATCGAGCATGATCATCAACTGGTCGCCCAGGGTCTGGCGCAGTTTGAGGCCCAGGTCCAACAGGATGAAGTTGTCACGCACCGATTGTTCCTGGGTATTGGCCATTTGCATCACGCTGACCAAGCCAAGCAGCAATCCCAGCAAAGCCACCGTTATCAAGGCCGAGATACTGAGAAACAGTCGAGTGCGCAGCTTCATCGCCAGTTTCATAGGGTACCGCTCATAGGTTGTATTGCTTGCGTTTGCGATACAGCGTGGAAGCATCGATGCCCAGGGTCTTGGCCGCCTGGTCCAGCGTATCGGCCGTGGCCAGCACCGCACCGATGTGGGCCTTTTCCAGTTCGTCGAGGCTCAGCGCGGCGCCGATGCGCGGTGCGTTGTTCACCGGTTGCTCGGCCATGCCCAAATGACTGATCTCAACTTTTTCCTGGGGACAGATGATGCTGGCACGCTCCACCACGTTACGCAGTTCCCGGATGTTGCCCGGCCAGCGGTAGCCTAGCAGCGCTTCACGGGCCTCATCGCTGAATCCTCGCGCCGGACGGGCATACTCCTTGACGAAGCGGGCCAGGAAGCGGTCCGCCAGGGTCAGGATGTCTTCGGCGCGCTCGCGCAGCGGCGGCAAATGCAGCGTGATGACATTCAACCGGTACAGCAGGTCCTCCCGAAAACGTCCGTCACGGACCATGTCTTCAAGGTTCAGGTTGGTCGCCGCGAGGATTCGCACGTCCGCACGGCGAGTGACCGGGTCGCCGACCCGTTCGTACTCCTTGTCCTGAATGAAACGCAACAATTTCGGTTGCAGTGTGAGGGGAAAATCGCCGATTTCGTCGAGAAACAGCGTTCCGCCGTCCGCCTGGTTGACCCGCCCCAGCGTGCTCTCGCTGGCACCGGTGAACGCACCACGGCTGTGACCGAACAATTCACTTTCCATCAGCTCGGTTGTCAGCGAGGGACAATTGATGATGACACAGGATTTTTTCGCGCGTTTGCTCCAGCCGTGGATCGCCCGGGCCAGTTCTCCCTTACCGGTACCGGACTCACCAAGAATCAGGATATTGGCGTCGGTGCTGGCCACCTGGCGGGCAGTCTCCAGCACCACCTTCATTGCCGGGCTGTGGGAGTCAAGGCCGTCCTTGGGTTTACGTATCTCGCCTTCCAGTGCCTCCAGCCTTGCCGACAGCTGGCGGACTTCCAGTTGCTTGGCGGTCGCCAGGCGCAACTGATCCGGGCTGCATGGCTTGACCAGATAGTCGGCCGCACCGGCCTGGATAGCATCCACTGCAGTGTCGACTGCCGAATGAGCGGTGACGATCACCACGCGCATCCACGGCGCCTGGATGCGCATCTGGGCCAGCACATCGAGGCCGTTGTCTTCGCCCAGGCGAAGATCGAGAAAACACAGGTCGAATACCTGGCGCTGCAACAAGGTGTCGGCCTGGGCGGCGCTGTTGGCGGTGGCGACGGTATAGCCTTCGTCTTCCAGGCAATAGCGGAACGTACGCAGGATGGCGGACTCATCGTCTACCAGCAGAATGCGGCCTTGATGCTCAGTGGCTGATTCCATTTTTCCTACGCTCCTTTAATGAATGATGTTGGTTAGTGTCAGAAAAATCGGGCAAGTTGCATGGTCGATTCTGAGCGAATATTACCTATAGAAAGGGTCGCCGTGAGCTGTGGCGTTCTAAAGACCTGATTTGTGTATGTTTTTTCGGGTTCGTCCGCGATGAGTGACCAGGCCTGCCCATTCCGACCGCTATTTACGGTCGGCAATTCAAAAAGAATCCGATCGCCTTTCTCCCCTTCATTCGTGCAATACGCACGACTCCGTCCAGGGCCATCGTGCAGGATGCGCTTTTGCAATTTTACGGATCAGATGTAACCGTATGATTATTAAAGGGTTTTTCTCGATAAAATTCTGGCATGCCGCCTGCAATAGTCTGGTCATCGTGGCGTTAGAGCGCCTCAACCAGATCACCACCCGGGGTGGGGAGGAATTCCAGGATGAATTTGCAACGTGCCGCCCGATTACCCATTACCTCCCTGCACATCCAGCAGGGGTTGTGGGCTGTTCTGGCATTGCTGGTGACCCTCGTCGTGGGCCAGCAACTGCTCCTCTGGCACTACAGCCAGCAGCCCGAGCCAGCGCCGGTGTCGATTCATCGAGCTCCTCAAACCCACTTCAGCGCCGTCAGCAGCGTCTCGGAAGCGTCCTCCTCGATGCGGATGATGGATGTCGATCAGGCTCAGCCGATCACCGACATGCCCCGTCAGGAGCGCTGGGTGTTTTAACTCGATGACCGTGCGTCCGACGCGTCCGGAACCATTCCAAGCAGTCCCTAACTAAATAGAAAAGCGTAAGGAGAATCACCATGTTGAGCTGGGCAATTACCTTCCTGATCATTGCCATCATCGCTGCGGTCCTGGGCTTCGGTGGTATCGCCGGCACCGCCACGGGCATCGCCAAGATTCTCTTTGTCGTGTTCCTGGTGATGTTCATCGCCTCGTTCTTCTTTGGTCGTCGCGGCCGAGGCTGACCATGAACGCTGCATTGAAAGGACTGGCCGCCGCCCTGCTAATGGGCGGCAGTGCCATGGCAATGGCTGCCAATGACGGACAAATGCGGGTCAATCAATTGCTTGAGGCTGACGCGCAGTACCGTGAAACCTGGCAGCACGTCGTCAAGAAAGAAGAGCGCCTGCCGGAATGGGTCATGAATCTGTCAGGCGATTCGGAACAGATGAACGCTGTCGAGGAAGACGGCGACAAATATCTGGTGGGTCCACTCTGTGAAACCCAGGCGACGTGCCGCAACGAGCGCTTGTTCGTGGCTTTCAGTTTCGACAAGGACAAGGCCTACGCCTTACTGGTGGAGGTACCCGCCGGGTTGCCCGCCGACAAGTCGCCAAGCCGTCATGCCAACTACCGCTTCCTCGGCAATCCCGATGAAGGTATGCAAGAACTGTTAATGGAACAACTCAAGAAAGATCCCAACTGGTACTAAGTTCTGGATAACGGGAAAAGCAGCCTCGCTTTTCCCCTGCACAGCCCGAGGAGGGCCGATGCATGACCAGGGGGCCGGGACGTTCTGACCATTCAGGGTCGGAGTGACCTACGGGCACAAGGGGTGCCTGCGAAAGGGCCGGGTCAGGAAAAAGCTGCGACGCAGGTTCGTGCAAACGTAACGGCTTGGCGAACCTGCGTAGAGCTTAACCAGTAAGAAGCCCGTTCCAGAGCGGCTGGTTATTCGAACTTCACACCCGCCCACACTGTGCGGCATTTTGTCCCGTCACATCTCTCCTTTCCCTGACGTCTGACCGTATATCGGAGAGCTTTCCAGCGCTTGCCGTTGCCCTCGGCTCGTCAGCGGGTAGCCGTTTCATCGGTTTTTCCGACAAGTGAAATAAAGCCCGGCTACGCTGAAACCGCCGGTTACGGCATTTATGCCTGATGAAATGGCGCATTCGGTCCACTTGGGATGCGAGTTTCGTTTTGAAAATCTCATGCCGATTCGGCATAGGGTAGGCGTTTACGGCATTAGACGTGCCCACCTCGCATCGCAATAGTTGCGCCTTTTTTCGCCCGCCAGTAAGCCGCCAGTGCGCGCTCGGGGTGACCTTATACGGGGGCAGGAGCACGACTCGTATCGCCATGGGGCGGTTCGATTTGCGCTTCTGTCCGAGTCCAAACGAAGTAAGGGTAACGATATGAAGAAGGCAAAATTAAGCCTCGCCTGGCAGATCCTCATCGGTCTCGTGCTCGGGATTGCACTGGGCGCGCTGCTCAACCATTTCAGTGCCGAGAAGGCCTGGTGGATCAGCAACGTGCTGCAACCGGCGGGCGATATCTTTATCCGTCTGATCAAGATGATCGTGATCCCGATCGTGATTTCCTCGCTGATCGTCGGCATTGCCGGGGTCGGTGACGCGAAGAAGCTCGGGCGTATCGGCCTCAAGACGATCCTCTACTTTGAAATCGTCACCACCATCGCCATTGTCGTCGGACTGCTGCTAGCGAACTTCTTCCATCCGGGCACCGGCATCGACATGAGCACCCTGGGCACGGTGGACATTTCCAAGTACCAGGCCACGGCCGCCGAAGTGCAGCATGAGCATGCCTTCGTCCAGACCATTCTCAATCTGATCCCGTCGAACATCTTCGCCGCGCTGACTCGTGGCGAGATGCTGCCGATCATTTTCTTCTCCGTACTGTTCGGCCTGGGTCTTTCCAGCCTGCAATCGGACCTGCGCGAGCCGCTGGTGAAGATGTTCCAGGGCGTGTCCGAAAGCATGTTCAAGGTCACCCATATGATCATGCAGTACGCCCCGATCGGCGTGTTCGCGCTGATCGCAGTGACTGTGGCGAACTTCGGTTTCGCCTCTCTGCTGCCGCTGGCGAAACTGGTGATCCTGGTTTACGTCGCCATCGCTTTCTTCGCTTTCGTGGTCCTGGGCCTGATCGCCCGTCTGTTCGGTTTCTCGGTGCTCAAGCTGATGCGCATCTTCAAGGACGAACTGGTGCTGGCCTACTCCACCGCCAGCTCCGAGACCGTGTTGCCGCGTGTGATCGAGAAGATGGAAGCCTACGGAGCCCCGAAAGCCATCTGCAGCTTCGTGGTGCCGACCGGTTATTCGTTCAACCTCGATGGTTCGACGCTGTACCAGAGCATCGCGGCGATTTTCATCGCCCAGCTGTACGGCATCGATCTGTCCATCAGCCAGCAATTGCTACTGGTGCTGACGCTGATGGTCACCTCCAAGGGGATCGCCGGCGTGCCGGGCGTGTCCTTCGTGGTCCTGCTGGCGACCCTGGGCAGCGTCGGTATCCCGCTGGAAGGTCTGGCCTTCATCGCCGGTGTCGACCGTGTCATGGACATGGCCCGTACCGCATTGAACGTGATCGGAAACGCCCTGGCCGTGCTGGTAATCTCGCGCTGGGAAGGCATGTACGATGACGCCAAGGGCCAGCGCTACTGGAATTCCCTGCCGCACTGGCGCAGCAAGGAGCCGCTGCCGGCCGGTGAGCCTTCCAGTCGCTGATCCGCCTGGAACTGAAATGTTTGTGAGAGCAAAAATACCTGTGGGAGCAAAGCTTGCTCGCGATAGCAGTCTGTCAGCCACATCGAGCCAGCAGACCTTTCGCTGATCGCGAGCAAGCTTTGCTCCCACAGGGAATGCTCTATGTACCCTGTCTGAACCCCGGAGAAATCCGGGGTTTGTCGTTTCTGCCGGCCCCGCTATCATTCGCGGCATCTTCCGGGGGATTTAACCGATGCTCAATGGCCTGTGGCTTGGCTTCTTTATCGTGGCGGCCGTCTCGGCGCTGATGCAGTGGCTGGTGGGTGGCAACGCCGGCATCTTCGCGGCGATGGTGGAAAGCATTTTCGCCATGGCCAAGCTGTCGGTGGAGGTGATGGTCCTGCTGTTCGGCACCTTGACCCTGTGGCTGGGATTCCTGCGGATTGCCGAAAAGGCCGGCATCGTCGACTGGCTGGCCAAGGCCCTCGGCCCGCTGTTCCTGCGGCTGATGCCGGAGGTGCCACCGGGTCATCCGGCCATTGGCCTGATCACGCTCAACTTCGCCGCCAACGGCCTGGGCCTGGACAACGCCGCCACCCCCATCGGCCTGAAGGCCATGCGTGCCCTGCAGGACCTGAACCCCAGTCCGACCATCGCCAGCAATGCGCAGATCCTGTTCCTGGTGCTCAATGCCTCGTCGCTGACGCTGCTGCCGGTGACAATCTTCATGTACCGCGCCCAGCAAGGCGCGCCGGACCCGACCCTGGTATTCCTGCCAATCCTGCTCGCCACCAGTTGCTCGACCCTGGTGGGGCTGCTGTCGGTGGCCTTCATGCAGCGCCTGCGCCTGTGGGATCCGGTGGTGCTGGCTTACCTGATCCCGGGTGCGCTGGCGCTGGGCGGGTTCATGGCATTGCTGGCGACGCTCTCGGCCACGGCTCTGGCGGGCCTGTCCTCGATCCTCGGCAACCTGACACTGTTCGGCCTGATCATCCTGTTCCTGGTGGTAGGCGCCCTGCGCAAGGTCAAGGTGTACGAAGCGTTCGTCGAGGGAGCCAAGGAGGGGTTCGACGTTGCCAAGAGCCTGTTGCCGTACCTGGTGGCGATGCTGTGCGCGGTCGGTGTACTACGGGCTTCGGGAGCGCTGGATTTCGGTCTGGACGGTCTCAGGCACCTGGTGCAGTGGGCCGGCTGGGACACGCGTTTCGTCGACGCCTTGCCGACCGCCATGGTCAAGCCGTTCTCCGGCAGCGCCGCCCGGGCGATGCTGATCGAAACCATGAAGACGTCCGGCGTGGACAGCTTCCCGTCCCTGGTGGCGGCAACCATCCAGGGCAGCACCGAGACCACGTTCTATGTGCTGGCGGTGTACTTCGGTGCCGTGGGCATCCAGCGGGCGCGGCATGCGGTGGGCTGTGCGCTGCTGGCGGAGCTGGCCGGCGTGCTGGGGGCCATCGGGGTCTGCTACTGGTTCTTCGGCTGAAGACAGATTTTGTGGGAGCGGGCTTGCCCTGTCTCAGTCCGTTACGTTGAACCGCAGCACCCCGATCATCTGCCCATTCTCCGTCAGCACCCGTACCTGCCATTTGCCTGTCGGGTTGTCCGGGAAATTCTGCTTGTGGGTCCAGGCGCGATAGCCTTCCTTGCGTCCGCCATGAATGTCCAGGGCGATGCGGTCCACTTCTTTGCCGTTGAACTGCCAGACGTGATAGATCCGCTCATCCAACCCCCGCGGCGCATTGATGGCGGTATAGGCATACAGGCCGTTGCCGCGGATCTGCGCGGCGCTGACTTCCTTGAGGCTGTCGCCGGGTGTGCGGTCTTCCAATTGCGTGCTGATCGCCACTTCGGTCATCCACAGCGTGGCCGGCGGTACCCAGGAGCGCAGCACCCATCCGGCGGCGCCAATCCCCAGGGTGATGCACAGAATCGCCAGGGCGTTGCGCACGGTGCGAATCGGAAAGATCGAGGCCAGGCTCGGGAACGACAACAGCATGGAGATGCCCAGCGCGAGCTTGAAGCTCTGGTCGGTGGTCAGGTGCATGATGATCGGCAGCGCGGTGAGCAGGGCGGCGAACAGTGTCAGCGTGTGCAACGCCAGGAACGCCCAGCGTCGGGGCGCCAGCCATTTGTAATACAGCGGATCGGTGATTGAAATCAGCCCTGACGCCCCCAGCAAGCCGGTGAAAATCAGCTGGCTGCTGTTCCAGGTGGTGGTGATCAGGAAGAACGGCAGGACAAAGAACAGGCTTTCCTGGTGAATCATCTGCGTGGCGTAACGCAACAACGGCTGCGGTATTTCCCGCTTGAAAATTCGCGCGAACAGCCGGGTCAGGCTGTTTTCCAGCATCAGCCAGAGCCAGCTCACCAGCATCAGGATGGCGATCCAGGTTGCCAGGCTTTGCTGGCGGTCCACCAGTATGAAACTGCCGGCGCCGGAGATGAAACCGCCGAGCGCAATGACCCCTGGGTAGCGCTTCATCAATTCAAGAATGCGCTGGATGTAATGAGTCAGGGTCTGCATTAGGCGGTTTCACAGTAAGTCGTAGGAAATATCCCTGACAGAGTAGCGTCCAGGCATCGTTGTGACGAGCAGGCTTTTGTGGCGAGGGGATTTATCCCCGCTGGGCTGCGAAGCGGCCCTTAAACCTGACGTCTCGGTGTGTCTGACGGATCGAGTTGTCTGATTTGGGGCCGCTTCGCAGCCCAGCGGGGATAAATCCCCTCGCCACAAGAACTCAGTGCATGAGGGTCAGGTCTTGCGACGCAACCGCCACGCCACCAACCCTAACAGCAACAACCCCAGCAAGCCGCTCACCCCCCACACCAGCTCATCGTCACCGAGCAACGGCTTCTCGATGCGCAGGTAGCCCGGGTCCTTGAGCAGTTCGCGCAGGGCCTGGTTGGCCTGTTCCAGGCTTACCGCCTGCAAACGCACGGCCGGGTTGGCGAAGCGGCCGTCTTCATAGTCGCCCAGGGCGCCCCAGTAATAATCGGCCAGCGCACTGTTACCTTGAACTGCCCAGGTCTGGTGGGCAATGGCTGCCCGTTTGATGCGCATGAAGCTGTCGGGGTCCAGCCCGTCCTTGAGCAATGTCCTGCGCAATTCTTCGAGTGCCTGTTCCGCTTGCGGCAGGTCTTCGCGGGCCAGGTCCGCGTTCAGGCTGAGAAAGCCGACGCCACCGAACACTTCACGCTCCACCCACGGGCCATAGGACAGGCTGCGGGCCAGGCGCAGCTGGCGGTAAAGGGCCCAGTCCAGATAATTCTTCAGCAGGTCGAAGGTTTCGTCGTGTTGCTGTTCCAGCACCGGCTCCGGGAACAACCAGTGCAGCTTGGCGCCATCGCCCACCAGGCTGCGGATCAGGTTGCGCTTGGTGACGGCGCTGTAGCGGATCTGCGGTAATGCTTCATGGACACTGGGCTCGACCGGTTTGAGTTTGCCGTAGGTTCGCTCCAGGTAGGCCGGCAGCAAGCGATCGAGGTCGCCGACCACGATCAGCGTCATGTTGTTCGGCGCATACCAGGCTTTGCGAACCTGTTCGAGCCGGGCGAGGGTGTGGTGCTCGACCTCGGCCCGTTCCGCGCAGCGCAGGCCCAACTCCACCGCCAGCTGGTTGCTGGTCTTGTGTCCCAGGTCCTGGCGGTCGAGCCAGCGTTGCAGGTGGGTGTAGTGGCCGCCGTCCTCGCGTTCGACCACCCGTTTCGCTGCCTCCAGGGCCTTTTCGTCGATGCGGGTACGGGTCAGCACCGCCAGCAGCAGGTCGAGGATCTTGCGCTGATTGCTCGCCGGGGCCTCGATGACAAATGTGGTGTCGGCATTGCTGGTGAACGCGTTCCACTCGCCACCCAGCGCTTGCATCCGCTCTTCCAAGGCGCCTTCGCCACCTTCATCGACCCCGCTGAACAGCGCATGCTCGAGCAGGTGCGGCAGTTCCTTGTCGGCGCAACTGAAGTCATCCAGGCCTACACCCACCACCAGCCGGATGGCGACGTGGCCGCGTTCGCTGCCGGGCTTGAGCAGCAGCTGCATGCCATTGGGCAGCGTGTAGCCTTCGACCTGGAACCGGTCGAGGGCCACCGCAGGCAGCGAACCGAACAAGAAAAGAGCGAATAACAGACCACGCATAAACGGCTTCCCGGCGACTGACAGTCCAACCCTACTGACTGAACAATGCGCCAGATGTTCAAGGCGAGTGGGTAATGTCGGACATTTCATCTGCCGCCAGGGCACCGATCTCGGCCGTTTCCAGCACCACGTAGGCGCTGCCGCAGAACAGCGAATTGAGGCGCCGCATGTCAGCGATCAGGTCCAGGTGCAGGGAACTGGTCTCCAGGCTTTGTACGATCTTGCGTTGCAAGCGGCTGACGTGGGCATGGGCCATTCGTCTTTCCTGGGCACGAAAGCGACGTTTCTCACGCAGCAACTGGCGGGCGCTTTCCCGATCGCCACTGAGAAACACCGACAAGCCCAGCCGCAGGTTGGCGATCAAGTGGCTATGCAACCCCGCCAACTCTTCCAGGCCCACCTCGGAAAAGGACAGGCGTTGCGAGGTTTTCTGCTGCTGGACCTTGCGCAGCATGCGCTCGATGAGGTCGCTGCCGAGCTTCAGGTTGATCGCCAGCTCGATGATCTCCGCCCATCGGCGACTGTCCTGTTCACTGAGGTCTTCGCGGGGCATCTGGGCCATATACAACTTGATGGCACTGCACAGCACCTCGACATCATCGCTCACGCGCCGCACCTCCTGGGTGAGTGCCGTCTGCTGGCCGCGCAGCACGTCGAGCATGGCTTCGAGCATGTTTTCGATCAGGTCGCCGATGCGCAACGTCTCCCGGGCCGCATTCGCCAGGGCCAGGCTCGGCGTGGCGAGGGCCGTGGGATCCAGGTGCCGGGGCTTGGCGGTGCCATTGGTTTCCGCGCGCTCGGGCAGCAGCCAGGCGCATAACCTGGCCATCGGCGCGACGCTGGGCAGCAGCACCAGGCAGCGCACGGAGTTGTAGAGCAGGTGAAAGCCGATGACGGTTTCCTGAGGACTGAAATCCAGGCTGTCCAACCACCCGACCAGAGGGTCGAGCGCTGGAATGATCAGCAGCAATCCAATCAGCTTGTACAGCAGGCTGCCCAGCGCGACCTGCCGTCCGGCAGCGTTCTGCATGCTGGTGCTGAGGAACGCCAGCACGCCGCTGCCGATGTTGGCGCCGATCACCAGGCCGATGGCCACCGGCAGGCTGATCACGGCCGCGCCGGCCAGTGTGGCGGTCAGTAGCACGGCGGCCAGGCTCGAATAGGAAATCATGGCGAACAGCGCACCCACCAACGCATCGAGCAGGATGTCGCCGGTCAGCGAGGCAAAGATCACCTTCACGCCTTGGGCCTGGGTGATGGGCGCGGCGGCTTCGACGATCAATTGCAGCGCGAGGATGATCAGGCCCAGGCCGATGGAGACGCGGCCCATTTGCCCGACGCGGGTCTGTTTGCGCGACAGGAAAAAGATCACCCCGAGGAAAATCAGCAACGGCGACAACCACGACAGGTCGAGGGTCAGCACCCGGGCCATCAATGCCGTACCAACGTCGGCACCCAGCATGGTCGCCAGGGCAGGGGTCAGCGCCATCAGGCCCTGGCCGACAAACGAGGTGACCAGCATGGCCGTAGCGTTGCTGCTCTGGACCATGGCGGTGACCATGATGCCGGCGACAAATGCCAGCCAGCGCCGAGACATGTTCTGGCCGATGACGTGGCGCAGGTTGGAGCCATAGACCCGCAGGATGCCGGTACGGACGATATGCGTACCCCAGATCAGCAGGGCCACGGCGGAGAGTAGATTCAGCAGGGTCAGCATGAGAGGCCCCCTGTTAGCGTCTCAAAGAGACAAGTTGACGATGCCACATCGTTCTTCTTTGTACTTAAGCTGTAGTTGGCGAACGGTTCGAGCGCCAGCATTGCACAGCTAAAGAATTGATTGAAACAAAACTGTCATAAAAACGGGCGAAGGCCACAATGATCCCCTGTGGGAGCGAGCTTGCTCGCGATAGCGGTGGGTCAATCGACACTGTTGTAACTGAGAGGACGCTATCGCGAGCAGGCTCGCTCCCACAGGTCCGGTGTCCAGGGCACTTTCCTGCGGGCATGAAAAAGGGGCTCCAAGAGCCCCTTCGTTCATTGCGCCATCCCGTTACTGACCCGGAACGTCCTTGCGCAGTTTCACCGGATCCTGCTGCTTGCGCTTGCGTGCAATCGCGGTGCGCATCTTGATGTTGATCGCCTCCACGGCCAGGGAGAAGGCCATGGCGAAGTAGACATAGCCTTTAGGTACATGGACGTCGAACGACTCGGCGATCAGCACGGTACCGACCACCAGCAGGAACGATAGCGCGAGCATCTTCAGCGATGGATGCTTGTCGATGAACTCACTGATGGTGCCCGAGGCCAGCATCATCACCAGCACGGCCACGATGATCGCCGCCACCATCACCGGCACATGGGAGACCATGCCGACAGCGGTGATGACCGAGTCCAGGGAGAACACGATGTCGATGATCGCGATCTGGATGATGGTGTAGAGGAAGTTGCCACCCTTGCCCGACGGTTGATCGTCGCTTTCGTCGTCGCCTTCCAGTGCGTGGTACATCTCCTGGGAGCTTTTCCACAGCAGGAACAGGCCACCGAAGAACAGGATCAGGTCGCGACCGGAGATGCCCTGGCCGAACACTTCGAACAAATCGGCAGTCAGGCGCATGACCCAGGTGATGGACAGCAGCAACAGGATCCGCGTGATCATGGCCAGGGCCAGACCGAAGATCCGGGTACGCGCCTGCATGTGCTTGGGCATGCGGCTGACCAGGATCGAGATCATGATGATGTTATCGATGCCCAGGACGATTTCCAGGGCGGTCAGGGTAAAGAAGGCAACCCAGATTTCCGGGTTGGTCAGCCATTCCATGTGAGTTCCTTTGAACGAGTGTTAGGCCGCGCCGCGCTTCGGAATAACAGGAGCGCGGCGCCGCGGGTATTGCTTTTATAGAGTGCTGAACAGCGGAAAGATCCCCATCAGCAAGGCGGCGAACATTATGCACAGGCAAACCAGCACTGCCCACTTCAGGGTGAAACGCTGGTGATCGCCGAACTCGATCCCGGCCAGGGCCACCAACAGGTAAGTGGACGGAACCAGCGGGCTCAACAGGTGGACGGGCTGGCCGACGATCGAGGCACGGGCCATTTCCACCGCCGTGATGCCGTAATGGCTGGCAGCTTCGGCGAGAACCGGTAACACCCCGTAATAAAATGCGTCGTTAGACATGAAGAACGTGAACGGCATGCTCGCCAGCGCGGTAATCACCGCCAGGTACGGGCCGAGGAAGTCCGGGATCACCGCCAGCAGGCTCTTGGACATGGCGTCGACCATGCCGGTACCGGACAGGATGCCGGTGAAGATACCCGCCGCGAAAATCAGCCCGACCACCGCCAGTACGCTGCCGGCGTGCGCCGCAACGCGGTCTTTCTGCTGTTGCAGGCATGGGTAGTTGACGATCATCGCGATACTGAAGGCCACCATGAACAGCACCGGCAGCGGCAACAGGCCGGCGATCAGGGTGCACATCAGGGCCAGGGTCAACGCGCCGTTGAACCAGATCAGCTTCGGACGGCGAGCGTCCGGGAACTGGGAGACGCTGATCTCGCTGTGGTCGATTTCATCGTGGGCCAGCTGCAATTCACCCAGGCGCGCACGCTCGCGTTTGCCGTACATGTAGGCAATCGCCAGGATCGCCACCACACCGAATGCCATCGCAGGAATCATCGGTACGAAAATGTCGGACGGATCCACGTGCAACGCACTGGCCGCACGGGCCGTCGGGCCGCCCCAGGGGGTCATGTTCATCACGCCACCGGCGAGGATGATCAGGCCGGCCATGATCCGAGGGCTCATGCCGATGCGGCTGTAGAGCGGCAGCATCGCGGCCACGCAGATCATGTAAGTGGTCGCGCCGTCACCATCGAGGGAAACGACGAGCGCCAGAACGGCGGTACCGACCGAAACTTTCAGCGGGTCACCCTTGACCAGCTTGAGGATCTTGCGCACGGCCGGGTCGAACAGGCCGGAGTCGATCATCAGGGCAAAATAGAGAATCGCGAACATCAGCATCACCCCGGTCGGGGCGAGCTTGGTGATGCCTTCGAGCATCATCGGGCCGATCTTCGGCGCAAAACCACCGAACAGGGCGAACAGGATCGGGATGATGATCAGGGCGATCAGCGCGGACAGGCGCTTGGTCATGATCAGGAACATGAACGTGATGACCATGGCGAAGCCAAGGAAAGTCAGCATGGGAAATACTCCAGGCGTGGCGCGGCGAGGTTAAGGCGACCGGACAGGTCAGCGCAGAACGTGAGACACGAGGCGGACGGATGGAGTGGGTGCAGCAGGACGGGTAGCAGCGGACATCAGAATCACCATTGTTGTTGTTAAAAAGGCCAAACGGGTCGCGGAAATCCGTTTCTGGCCACCGGTCTTTTGCCGGTAGTGAGGCGATCCTAATCGCGCAAGCTTTCAGCCAGCTTTCGCTGCAGGCTATGGTTTTTCCGCTGGTCGGGGTCTGTGGGGAGCAAGGCTGTAGGAACAAGGCAGTGGAGCAAGGCTGTGGGAGCAAGGCTTGCCCGCGATGAAGCTGACGCGGTCGTCCTGGATGCCGGGTGAACCCTGTCGCGAGCAAGCTTTGCTCCCACAGGTCGTCCTGCCTCAGTACATTTCAGAACACCGAAAGATCCAACGGCCGCATCGCCCCCATCCAGATCGCATGGTCGGTATGGTCTGCCAGCTCATCGCCGGTGTTCGGATGCAGAAAGATCACCAGCCCTTTGCGATAGAGCGCCAGCCACGGCAGCACCACCCCGATGTACTGCGGATCGAATGACAGCTGGCAGCTCCAGTCCGGATGGGGCCCGACCGGGCGCTCGTGGACGCGGCCCATTTTCAGCGGGAACAGACGCGAGGCTTCCTCACACAGTGCCCGCGCCTGGTCGATGGTGCTGGCATCGAAGTAAACATGGGCGTGGTAGCCCTTGATCCGTTGCATTGTCACTCCTTGCGAACCCTCGCCGTTTCCCGCAGGTCAGAGGCTTATACGCGGTAAAAAAGGGAAAAACAGCCATGAAAAACGCCGAAACCCCGGTGATCAAAGTGGTGCTCTATGGTGCCATGAGCAGCCTCGGCAGTGCGTTGATGGCTGAAATGCTGCGGCGCCAGCATGAAGTCATTGCCGTTCTCGATGATCTCACGGCCCTGGCGCCACGTCCGGGCCTGCGGACCAAGACCGGCGATCTTTATGACCCTGAACGGGTCAAGCAAAGCGTGGCCGGCGCCGATGCGGTGATCTGCCTGCTGAACGCACCGGGATTACCGATGAACAGCGAGCATGTGGAACGCACGCTGATTCCAGGTCCCGTGGAGCAGGTCCTGGCGGTGGATGCGCTGGTTGCCGGCATGCAGGCGGTGAACATTCCCCGGTTGTTTCTTGTGGGGGATTTCGCCGTGCTCGACGAAGACGAAGGTGAGGATGACTTGCAGCGTCATGCCGCCGAGGAAATCCTCGATGCCCTGCGCAACAGCCCATTGCAATGGACCCTCGTCAACTCGCCTTATGCTGTTGCCGGGTTGAGCATCGAGCATTTCACCCAGGTCAGCACCAGCCTGGAACCGGGCATGGCCGAATCCCTGGAGCGGCTCAACCGGGTGGCCGTCGGCATTGCCGATGAGCTGCGCTTGAATCTGCATGTGGGCCAGCATGTCAGCTTTGTAGCCGCTACCTGACGACCGTGTAAAACCTGTGGTGAGGATTGCTGTTTGTGGCGAGGGGATTTATCCCCGCTGGGCTGCGAAGCAGCCCCAAAAAAAAACAGGGCCGCTTCGCGCCCCAGCGGGGCGGTGCGACGTTTCGCTAAATCCCCTCGCCACAGTAGTTTTTCTTTGGCTATGGAAGTGCCTTCACCTGCAAGTCTCAAACAGCAATGGATGGCAACGGCAACCCCGTGAGCGACTCGCCGCTGTTGGCCTGTTCTTCCATCAGCCAGTCCACAAACTGTCGGATCAAGGCTCCACGCCGTTTACGCTGGGGCAGGACCACGTAATACCCCAGGCGCGACAGCACCGTCTCGGCGATGGGGCGACATAGCAGGCCCTGAGCCAACAAGTTATCCACAAGGTGGCGCCAGCCGATGGCAACACCTTGGCCGCCGATCGCCGCCTGGATCAGCAAGGTGTAATTGTCGAAACGCAGTTGCCCCGGCGCTGGCGGCGAGGTGATGCCCAGCTCGCGGAACACGCCATTCCAGTCGAACCAGTGACTGCTGTTGCCGCCGCGCAGATGCAGCAGTGGAAACTCCAACAAGGCCTGGGCGGGCAGGGGCAGGGGACGTTCCTTGAGCAGCAACGGGCTGCACACCGGGAAGACTTCTTCGCTGAACAGCCAGCGACTTTCGCCCTGTTTGAAGCGACCGTCGCCGAACAGCACGGCAACGTCGATATCGGTGCGCAACATGTTGTGGTTACGCTCGCTGGTCACCAGGCTGACGTCCACCTGCGGGTTGGCAGCGTGAAAACGATGCAGCCGCGGCATCAGCCAGTAGGCGGCGAAGGCGAAGTCGGTGGCGACCTGCAACACCTCATGCTGATGTTGAGCGGTGATCGCGCTCAATCCTGCATCGATGTTCTGCAAACCGGCCTGCACCTGTTCGAACAGCGTCGCCCCGGCCTCGGTCAATTCGATGCCACGGTAAATGCGATCGAACAACCGCGTGCCGAGTTGTTCCTCCAGGCGTTTGATCTGCTGGCTGATGGCCGGCTGTGTGGTACCCAGCTCAATCGCCGCGGCCGTAAAGCTTCGTTGCCTGGCCGCTGCTTCAAAGGCCCGAAACAGATCCAGGGACAGGTCACCCAAGGCGTCATACATAAGCTGTGCTTATCCTAGTCATTATCCTGCATGGGCTTTACCCCAATAGCTTGGGGGGACATGCTCAATCGCAGCAATTTCGCATAACCGCTCACTATGGAATGCCGCGATTACATGAAGCGCAAGAACATTCTTTTCATCATGGCCGATCAGATGGCCGCGCCAATGTTGCCGATCTACGGTCCTTCGCCGATCAAGCTGCCGAATCTGTCGCGCCTGGCCGACCAAGGCGTGGTGTTCGACGCCGCGTATTGCAACAGTCCGCTGTGCGCACCGTCGCGCTTTACCCTGGTGAGCGGCCAGTTGCCCAGCAAGATCGGCGCTTATGACAACGCCGCGGATTTTCCGGCCGACGTCCCGACGTATGCCCATTACCTGCGGCGCCTCGGCTACCGCACGGCGCTGTCCGGCAAGATGCACTTTTGCGGGCCGGACCAGCTGCATGGCTACGAAGAACGCCTGACCAGTGACATCTACCCGGCCGACTACGGCTGGGCAGTGAACTGGGATGAGCCGGACGTGCGGCCGAGCTGGTACCACAACATGTCTTCGGTGCTGCAGGCCGGGCCGTGCGTGCGTACCAACCAGTTGGATTTCGACGAAGAAGTGGTGTTCAAGGCGCAGCAGTACCTGTTCGACCACATCCGGGAGGATGGCGACCAACCGTTCTGCCTGACCGTGTCGATGACTCACCCACACGACCCGTACACGATTCCCAAGGCTTTCTGGGATCTGTATGACGACAACGACATTCCGCTGCCGCAAACCCCGGCGCAAACCGAGCTCGACCCCCACTCCCAGCGACTGCTGAAGGTCTATGATCTGTGGGACAAGCCGCTGCCTGTGGATAAGATTCGCGATGCGCGCCGTGCCTATTTCGGTGCTTGCAGCTACATCGACAGCAATGTGGGCAAGCTGCTGCAAACCCTTGAGGACACCGGCTTGATCGAGGACACGATCATCGTGTTCTCCGGCGATCATGGCGATATGCTCGGCGAAAAAGGGCTCTGGTACAAAATGCATTGGTTCGAGATGTCCGCGCGGGTGCCGCTGCTGGTCAGTGCCCCGGGTCAATTCGCCAGTGGCCGGGTCAGCGCGGCGGTGTCCACCGCCGACTTGTTGCCCACTCTGGTGGAACTGGCCGGCGGTACGCTGGAGCCTGGTTTGCCGTTGGACGGCCGTTCGCTGGTGCCGCACTTGCAAGGGCAGGGCGGGCACGACGAGGTCTTTGGTGAATACATGGCCGAGGGCACCATCAGCCCGTTGATGATGATCCGCCGTGGCCAGTGGAAATTCATCTACAGCGAAGATGATCCGTGCCTGTTGTTCGATGTCCGTAACGACCCCAAGGAACTGGAAGATCTCAGCCAGTCACCTGAACATCAAGCCCTGTTCGCCGATTTTCTCGCCGAAGCCAGGGCCAAGTGGGACATCCCGACCATTCATCGACAGGTGCTCGCCAGCCAGCGGCGCCGTCGTTTCGTCGCCCAGGCGCTGACCCTGGGCAAACTCAAGAGCTGGGATCACCAGCCGCTGGTGGATGCCAGTCAGCAATACATGCGCAACCACATCGACCTCGACGATCTGGAGCGCAAGGCCCGTTATCCACAACCCTGCCAAAACCAATAACGAACGTAAGGGGAAGCACATGCAAAAGTTATCCACAGTACTGGCCGCTGGGCTGTTGGCGTTGAGCAGTGCTTCGGCGTGGGCCGAGCAGAGCTGCGAGACGGTGAAGATGGCTGACCCGGGTTGGAGCGATATCGCGGCGACCAATGCCATCACTGGTTTCCTGTTGGAAGGCATGGGCTACAAGCCCAAGGTCGACACCCTCGCGGTGCCGATCACGTTTGGTGGCCTCAAGGATGGCCAGGTCGATGTGTTCCTGGGCAACTGGATGCCGGCGCAGCAGGGGTTCTATGACAAATTCGTGGCGAACGGGGATGTCACGCAATTGGCCAAGAACCTGGATGGCACCGAATTCACCCTGGCCGTTCCGGACTACGTCTGGGACGCCGGTGTGCATAACTTTGCCGATCTGAACAAATTCGCCGACAAGTTCGAGAAGAAAATTTACGGCATCGGTTCCGGCGCCCCGGCGAACCTCTCCCTGAAAGAAATCATCAAGACCAACGATTTCGGCATGGGCGACTGGAAACTGGTGGAGTCCAGCGAGCAGGCGATGCTGGCGGAAGTGTCCCGGGCCGTGAAGAAACAGAAGTTCGTGACCTTCCTCGGCTGGACGCCGCACCCGATGAACGTGCAGCTGAAAATGCACTACCTCAAGGGCGGCGAGAAGTACTTCGGCGATACGGGCAGCGTTTATACCCTGACCCGCAAAGGTTATGCACAGGCCTGCCCGAACGTGGGCAAGCTATTGACCAACCTGAGCTTCACCCAGGAAATGGAAAACAGCATCATGGCCGAGGTGGTGAACAAGAAGGTCAGCAATGCCGAAGCGGCCAAGGCCTGGATCAAGGCCAACCCGGCGGTGTTGGACAAGTGGCTGGATGGCGTGAAGACGGCGGATGGGCAGGAGGCGTTGGCGGCGGTGAAGGCCAAGCTGTAAAGGTTCGGCTCCTGGCGAACGGCTCTTGTGGCGAGGGAGCAAGCTCCCTCGCCACAGGGTCAACCTGATACTCTTGCGCCACCCCCCATCCTTGAGGCCCCATGGCAATCCCCACTCGCCATTCACTGTTCCCTTTCCTGAGCTGGCTGCCCCGGCAGACCCGGGCCAGTGTCGGCCGTGACCTGATCGTGGGTTTGAGCGGCGCGATCCTGGCGTTACCGCAGTCCATCGCCTACGCCCTGATTGCCGGGTTACCCCCTGAGTACGGCTTGTACGCCGCGATCGTGCCGGTGCTGATCGCCTGCCTGTGGGGTTCGTCATGGCATTTGATCTGCGGTCCTACGGCGGCGATCTCTATTGTCCTGTACGCCAGCGTCAGTCCCCTGGCCGTGCCCGCAAGCCAGGACTACATCACCCTGATCCTGTTGCTGACGGTACTGGCGGGCATCTTCCAATGGTTGTTGGGCCTGTTACGTTTCGGCGCCTTGGTGAACTTCGTCTCGCACTCGGTGGTGCTCGGTTTCACCTTGGGCGCGGCGGTGGTGATCGCACTGGGGCAGTTGCCGAACCTGATGGGTCTGGATCTGCCGAACGAGGCCACGGCCTTGAAAGGCGTGCTGATGTTGCTCAGTCACCTCGGCGCTGTGGATAAGCCTTCGTTGCTATTAGGCTTGGGGACGCTGGTCCTGGGTGTGTTCCTCAAGCGGCTGCTGCCGCGCTGGCCGAGCCTGTTGATAACGTTGGTCATCAGTAGCCTGGTGGTCTGGTTGTGGCCAGCCATGTTCGGGCATGTGGCGCTGGTCAGCGCCTTTGCCGGGCGCCTGCCGCCGTTCACTGCGCTGCCACTGGACCTGGATCTGATACTGCGCCTGCTCCCCGGTGCCGTCGCGGTGGGCATGCTCGGGCTGGTCACCAGTCTGTCCATTGCCCGTTCGTTATCGGTGCGCTCCGGGCAATTGCTCGACGCCAATCAGGAAGTCAGGGCGCAGGGGCTTTCCAACATCGTGGGCGGGTTTTTCTCCGGCTCCCTGTCAGCCGGGTCCTTTACCCGTTCCGGCCTCAGTTATGACGCGGGGGCCTGTTCCCCCCTGGCCGGGGTGTTCTCGGCATTGTGGGTGGCCTTGTTTGCGGTCGCCGGTGCGAAACTGATCTCGCACATTCCGATTCCGGCAATGGCCGGCAGTATTCTTTTGATTGCCTGGGGGCTGGTGGATCATCGCGGCATCCGGGCGTTGTACCGGGTGAGCCGGGCCGAATTCGTGGTGATGAGCCTGACTTGCCTGGCCACGTTGCTGCTGGAGCTGCAGACGGCCATCTACGCCGGTGTGCTGGCGTCGCTGTTTTTCTACCTCAAGCGCACGTCACAGCCGCGGGTGCAACATTCCCATGAAGGCGAGGCGGATGTGCTGCGGGTGGGCGGTTCGATCTTCTTCGGAGCCAGTCATTATCTGCAGGTGCGCTTGCAACGCTTGCAGAGGCAACAGGTGGTGATCGATGCCCAGCAGATCAACTTCATCGACTATTCCGGGGTGGAAATGCTGCACCAGGAAGCCCGCCGCCTGGGTGCCCAAGGGCGCAGCCTGACCTTGCGCAGGGCCAGGCCCCATGTGGTGGAGGAGTTGAAGAAGCTGGAAGGGCCGGAGAAGTGCCCGATTCACTTCGAGGATTGATACGGTCAGCGCTGTGGGAGCAAAGCTTGCTCGCGATGAAAGCGACCCGGTCTGTTGGAAACCGAGGCGCCTGTCTCGCGAGCAAGCTTTGCTCCCACAGTGGTTTACAGCGCCAGCTGGCGACGCAACTCGGCCAGCACCGGCGCGGTGTCCGGCCGCACGCCGCGCCACAGGTAGAACGCTTCGCCCGCCTGTTCCGCCAGCATGCCCAGGCCGTCCATCGCCACCGCGGCGCCCTGTTCGCTGGCCCAGCGGCAGAACGAAGTCGGCTCCTTGCCATACATCATGTCGTAGCAAACGGTCTTGCCGGGCTCGATCAGGCTGCCTGCAATCGGCGGTACATCCCCTGACAGGCTCGCGGACGTGGCGTTGATGATCAGGTCCACCGGCTCGCGCAGCCAATCGAAACCGCTGGCCGAGACCGGGCCCAGGTCGGCGAACAACTCGGCCAGCAACTCGGCTTTTTCCACCGTGCGGTTGGCGATGATCACCGAGGCCGGTGCCTCCGCCAGCAGCGGTTCCAGGGCGCCGCGCACCGCGCCTCCGGCCCCCAGCACCAGGATGCGTTTGCCTTTGAGGCTGAAGCCGGCATTGACGGTCAGGTCCCGCACCAGCCCGGCACCGTCGGTGTTGTCACCCAACAGGCGGCCATCGGCCAACTTGCTCAAGGTATTGACCGCCCCGGCCCGCTGCGCCCGTTCGGTCAGGCTGTCAGCCAGTCGGAAAGCGTCTTCCTTGAACGGCACGGTGACATTCGCCCCACGTCCCTCGCGGAAAAATTCCCGTGCGCAACCGGCAAAATCATCCAGAGGGGCCAGCAGGGTGCTGTAGTCCAGTGTTTGCCCGGTCTGTTCGGCAAACAGGCGATGGATCAACGGCGACTTGCTGTGGCCGATGGGGTTACCCATTACAACGTAGCGGTCCATGGTCATAGAGTCAGGCCTTCGCCAGCCAATCGCGATCCTGCAGGAAATACTCGGTCAGGCGCGCTTCTTCGCTGCCCGGCTCGGCTTTCCAGTCGTAGCCCCAGCGCACCTGTGGCGGCAAGGACATCAGGATCGACTCGGTCCGTCCACCCGATTGCAGCCCGAACAGGGTGCCGCGGTCGTAGACCAGGTTGAATTCCACGTAGCGTCCACGGCGGAACTCCTGGAATTCCCGTTGCTTCGCGGTGAACGGCTCATGTTTGCGCCGGCGCACGATGGGCAGGTAGGCCTCGATGTAGGCATCGCCGATCGCACGGACGAAGGCGAAGCAGGTGTCGAATCCCCACTCGTTCAGGTCATCGAAAAACAGGCCGCCGATACCCCGGGGCTCGTTTCGATGCTTGAGGTGGAAATAGCTGTCGCACCAGGCCTTGTAGCGCGAATACACCTCCGGGCCGAACGGGGCACAGGCCTGCTCGGCTATGCGGTGCCAATGCACGCAGTCTTCCGCGACGCCGTAGTACGGCGTCAGGTCGAAGCCGCCGCCGAACCACCAGACCGGTTCTTCGCCTTCCTTTTCCGCGATGAAAAAGCGCACGTTGGCGTGGGAGGTCGGAACGTGGGGGTTGTGCGGGTGGATCACCAGCGACACGCCCAGGGCTTCGAAACCGCGCCCGGCCAGTTCCGGCCGATGGGCACTGGCCGACGGTGGGAGACCGCTGCCGAAGACGTGGGAAAAGTTGACGCCGCCCTTTTCAATGACCGTACCGTTCTCCAGCACCCGGGTGCGACCGCCACCGCCGGCAGGCCGGGTCCAGGCGTCTTCGACGAAGCGAGTACCGCCGTCTTCGGCTTCCAGTGCAGCGCAGATGCGGTCTTGCAGGTCGAGCAGATAGGCTTTCACGGCCTCGGTGCGAGTGGTCATGACACCCCCTTTGATCAGGACTGGGCTACGCGGCGTACGGCGGGCCGGTGGCCAATGGGCGCACAGGATACCACCGCACTTGCTCACGCCACAGTTGACGCAGGTCAAGCTTAGGAGTCCGATGTCAGGCTTGGTAAAAAGTCCTGCGACAAGGAGAGAATGAAGATGGCCAAACGTATCCAGTTCAGTTCCCACGGCGGCCCCGAAGTGCTTGAGTACGTGGACTATCAACCTGCCGAACCAGGCCCGCAGCAGGTGCGCGTGAGCAACCGGGCCATCGGCCTGAATTTCATAGACACCTATTACCGCAGTGGTCTTTATCCACCGCCGGCCCTGCCCTCGGGCCTGGGCGCCGAGGGGGCGGGCGTGGTCGAGGCGGTCGGCTCAGGCGTTACCCGCTTCAAGGTGGGCGATCGGGTGGCCTATGGCAGCGGTCCGCTGGGGGCTTATAGCGATGTGCATGTGTTGCCCGAGGCCAACCTGGTGCACCTGCCTGAATCCATCAGTTTCGAACAGGCTGCCGGCGTCATGCTCAAGGGCCTGACGGTGCAGTATCTGCTGCGCCAGACCTATGAGCTCAAGGGTGGCGAAACCATTCTGTTCCATGCCGCTGCCGGTGGCGTGGGCTCCCTGGCCTGCCAATGGGCCAAGGCCCTGGGCGTGAAGCTGATCGGTACCGTGAGCTCGGCGGAGAAAGCGGCCGTCGCCAAAGCCCATGGCGCCTGGGAAACCATCGATTACAGCAAGGAAAACGTCGCACAACGGGTGCTGGAGTTGACGGACGGTAAAAAAGTGCCGGTGGTGTACGACGGGGTCGGCAAGGACACCTGGTTGACCTCCCTCGATTGTGTCGCGCCCCGCGGCCTGCTGGTGAGCTTCGGCAATGCCTCGGGTGCGGTGGACGGCGTGAACCTGGGAATTCTGTCAGCGAAAGGCTCGCTGTACGTGACCCGCCCGACCCTGGCGACTTACGCCAACAACGCCGAAAATCTCCAGCGCATGGCCGACGAACTGTTCGGGATGATCAGCAGCGGCAAGCTCACGGTGGATATCAATCAGCGCTATCCGTTGGCGGACGCGGCCAAGGCCCAGACCGAATTGTCGGCGCGGCGCACGACGGGCTCGACCATTCTGCTGCCTTGAGCCTGCGCTAAACCCTGTGGGAGCACAGCATTTACGAGCACCACAATTCAAATGTGGGAGCGAGCCTGCTCGCGATGGCGGTATATCAGACAACACCCGTTCGTCTGACCCGACGCTATCGCGAGCAGGCTCGCTCCCACCTTTGAACGGTGGTGTGCATAAGTTCTGTGTTCAACACAAAACTCTTGTGGGAGCGAGCCTGCTCGCGATGGCGGTGTATCAGACAACACTCATTCGTCTGACCCGACGCTATCGCGAGCAGGCTCGCTCCCACATTGGATAGGTATGGAAACCGGAGGTTGCGACCGGGCTCAGTCCGGTCGAACCACTTTTCCGGTGGCCAGGTCGCGAATCACGCTGGGGTTCTTGCGCCCGCCCAGGTTGCCGCCGAGTACCAGGTCGATCTGCCCGCGGAAGTACTGCTCGACGCGAATCCGCGTGCGCGCTGCCGGGCGGCCTTGGGGGTTGGCCGAGGTGGACACCAGCGGCCCGACCAGCGAGCACAGGTCCCGCACGGTGGGGTGATCGCTGACCCGCAGCGCCACCGTGTCGTGCACCCCGGTGATCCATTCCGGCAGCAGGTTCTGGTGCGGCACCAGCCAGGTGTTGGGCCCCGGCCAGGTGCTGGCCATGCGGTCCATCCAGGTGTCGGGGAAGTCTTCAAACAGGAAATCGAACTGATGGATGTTGTCCGCCACCAGGATCAGCCCCTTGTCGGGCAACCGCGATTTGATCGCCAGCAGGCGCTCCACCGCCTCTTCGTTCCATGGATCGCAACCCAGGCCCCAGACCGCTTCGGTTGGATAGGCAATCACCGCCCCGGCGCGAATTTCTCGCGCGGCTTGTTGCACACGCCAACTGTTGACCATGAAAGATTCTCCGCAACACAAGATAAGGCTGTGCGCAGTTTACCGATCTTCCCCATAAAACCTAGCGCGTGCGCGCAAACCAGCGGCCATTGTCAGACGTGGCGCGCCCCTCCATTTCCAGTTCGGTCAGCGCCGCCAGCACTTTGGACAACCCCCAGCCACTGGCCTCGGCCAACGCCTCGCTGGTGAGCGGCGCGGCATGGAGCAGGCGCAACAGCGGATGGGTGACAGGTGCTGGTTCCAAGGGCAGCGGCAGCCGTTGCCAGCCACGCAAGGCTTCGAGGATGTGCTCCACGGTTTCCACCAGTGCCGCACCGTCGCGGATCAATTGATGACAACCCCGGGCACCCGGATGATGGATCGATCCCGGAATGGCGTACACCTCGCGTCCCTGTTCCGCCGCCAGGCGCGCCGTGATCAGCGAACCGCTGGCGACACTGGCTTCGACCACCAGGACACCGAGGGACAAACCGCTGATGATCCGGTTGCGGCGCGGAAAGTGGCTGGCGTGGGGCGGTGCGTCCAACGGAAACTCCGAGAGCACCGCGCTGCCTTGGGCAATCATCGCGTCCGCCAAGCGACGATTGCGCTGTGGATAAAAATTTTCCAGGCCGGTACCCAGCACCCCGACGGTTTGCCCGCCGACATCCAGTGCCGCCTGATGAGCCGCTGTGTCGATGCCCAGGGCCAAGCCGCTGGTGATGACAAAACCGGCGCTGGCCAGGCTGCGGGAAAACGCTGCGGCCGTGTCCATCCCCGGACGCGAGGCCCGGCGACTGCCCACCATCGCCAGCTGCGGTTTTTCCAGGATGGCGGGGTCGCCAGCGGCGAACAGCAGGGGTGGCGCATCGCTGATCTGCGCCAGCAGCGCCGGGTAGTCAGGTTGGTCCCACATCAGCAAATGCTGGCCCGAACCCTCCAGCCAGGCCAATGCGTGGGCGGCGCCGTCGCGCACATCCGGGTTGCGCCGGGCCTCGGCACTCGCCACGGGCAACCCCAGCGCCCGCCATGCGCTGGCCGGCGCACTGAGGGCCTTGGAGGCCGAGCCGAAGGCTTCCATCAGGGTCATGAAACGTTTGGGCCCCAGCTCCGGCAAGCGGTGCAGGCGCAGGCGGGCCTCCAGTTCCGCGGGGGAAACCGGAGGGCATTCAGGCAATGTCATGTGATCAATCCTTGATCGTCATAGGCCCCGTTCGAACGGGAACAAGCTGTGGATAACTCTGTTGGTAAGTTGTGAGACCCGTTATGGATTGCGCACCTTGTCGAGCACCGCCAGTGAGCGCGAGGCATACAGCACCAGGCCGTAGCTGAGCTTGTCGTAGGTGCGGAACACCATCAGCAGGCCGGCCCGTTCGTCGGGGATCTTCACCGGTTCCCCGGTGACGCGGTCGCGTACGGTTTCACCGGTCTTCATCACCGCCAGCACATTGCCCTCGGCCAGCCCGTCGCGCCGGCCCTTGTTCAGGGTGACCACGTCCAGCGCGCCGATCTGGGTCACGCCCCGTGGCACGTCGAGGATCAGCCCGTTGATGTCCGTTTTCGGCGCGCTGGGCATGAATGTCGAGTTGATCGAGCGTTCTTCGCCGCTGAACAGCCGATCACCCAGGCGTACTTCCTGGGTGGTGCGTTGCAGGGTGAGGGTGGTGACGTCGCCTTCGGCGGCCACGACCTCGGCGCTGCCGATGTCGTCGGCGTTGATGCCCAGCAGTTCCTTGGTCTGCGGGTCGGTGTAGACCTTGCCCTGGCGGAAGATGCCATAGGCCGATTGGTCGGTGTCGAATGCGCCGCGAGCGAAGATCTGGTCCCCGGCGCCGCTGAGCACCCGTTCGGCATTGCCGGCGACGACGTAGGGCGCCTTGTTGAAGTTCGCCGCCGTGTCGACGATGCGGTTGCTCAGCAGGAAGCTGTTGATGGCTTGCAATGGGATGCTCGGGATGGCCTCGGCCACCGGCGAGCTGCGGATCCGCGGCGACAGCTTGATGGTGCCCCGGGAGGCGCCGCGATTGAGGGTCAGCCGTGGCTGGCCATTGACGTAGACCAGTGACAGGGTATCGCCGGGGTAAATCAGGTTCGGGTTCTCGATCTGCGGGTTGGCCTGCCAGAGTTCGGGCCATTTCCACGGTTCGCGCAGGTATTTGCCAGAAATGTCCCACAGCGTGTCGCCAGCGACCACGGTGTATTGCTGCGGGAAACCTTCCCGAAGTTGCACTTGCCCGTGCGCGATACCGGCCGAGGCCAGGAGCAGCAGGGCGAGTAGTGATTTCCTCATGCGGTGAATCCCTTTATCATGTGCGTTCGCGTAAAACGCCAGAGCCCCCGTGGCTCGCTCCGTATCAAGAGCAACGTTTTACAACGGTAGCCTGCATCCCAATACACGCCAGGCCAGCCACCCGACTTTACCTCACACGTGCATTTATCAAGCTTATGGCCATTTTGAACATTCTCGAATTTCCGGACCCGCGCCTGCGCACGATTGCCAAACCGGTGGCCGTAGTGGACGACGAAGTGCGTCAGTTGGTCGATGACATGTTTGAAACAATGTATGAAGCGCCAGGCATCGGCCTCGCCGCGACCCAGGTCAACGTGCACAAGCGTATCGTCGTCATGGACCTCTCCGAAGACCGCAGCGAGCCACGGGTGTTCATCAACCCCGAGTTCGAAACCCTCACCGACGAGATGGACCAATACCAGGAAGGTTGCCTCTCGGTACCGGGCTTCTACGAGAACGTCGACCGTCCACAGAAAGTCAGAATCAAGGCTTTGGACCGTGACGGCCAGCCATACGAACTGGTCGCCGAAGGGTTGCTGGCGGTGTGCATCCAGCATGAGTGTGACCACCTCAACGGCAAGTTGTTCGTGGATTACCTGTCGACCCTCAAGCGTGACCGGATCAAGAAGAAACTGGAAAAGATCCATCGCCAGAATGCTTGATGCCCCCTTCAAAGGCTTGCCGCGGCAAGCCTTTTTTCTTTATGCGACTGCTGTTGATTGAGAGCTTCCATGACTGAGCCACTGCGCATCGTCTTTGCCGGCACTCCCGAGTTTGCCGCCGAACACCTCAAGGCCCTGCTGGCCAGCCCCCATGAAATCATCGCGGTCTACACCCAGCCGGACCGGCCGGCCGGCCGCGGGCAGAAACTGATGCCCAGCCCGGTCAAGCAACTGGCCCTGGAAAACGGTTTGCAGGTGTTGCAGCCGCCGACCCTGCGTGATGGGCAAGCCCAGGCCGAACTGGCCGCGCTGAAGCCGGACCTGATGGTGGTGGTTGCCTATGGCCTGATCCTGCCCCAAGTGGTGCTGGACATCCCGCGCCTGGGCTGCATCAACAGTCACGCCTCGCTGCTGCCGCGCTGGCGCGGTGCGGCGCCGATCCAGCGCGCCGTGGAAGCGGGCGATGCCGAGAGCGGCGTGACCGTGATGCGCATGGAGGCGGGCCTGGACACCGGGCCGATGCTGCTCAAGGTCGCCACCCCCATCAGCGCCGAAGACACCGGTGGCAGCTTGCACGACCGCCTCGCACTGATCGGCCCGCCGGCCGTGGTCGAGGCCATTGCCGGCCTGGCCGCCGGTACCCTGGAAGGCGAAGTGCAGGATGACAGCCTCGCCACCTACGCGCACAAATTGAACAAGGACGAGGCCCGCATCGACTGGAGCCGTCCGGCGGTCGAGCTGGAGCGGCTGGTCCGCGCCTTTAACCCGTGGCCGATCTGCCACAGCACCTTGAACGGCGAAGCGGTGAAGGTACTGGCCGCCCAGTGCGCCGAAGGGAAGGGCGCTCCGGGGCAGATCCTCGAAGCCAGCAAGGACGGCCTCGTCGTGGCCTGTGGCGAGCAGGCACTGTGCCTGACCCGTCTGCAACTGCCCGGCGGCAAGGCGTTGAACTTCAGCGATCTGTACAACAGTCGGCGGGAGAAATTTGCCGTCGGCAGCGTCCTCGGCCAAGCGGTGGAGGCTTCATGAACCCGCGTCTGGCCGCCGCCAAGGCGCTTGCCGCCGTGCTCAGCGGCAAAGCGTCGCTCAACAGTTCCTTGCCGACCCAGTTGGACAAGGTCGAGGACCGTGATCGCGGTTTCACCCAGGACCTGGCGTTCGGCACTGCTCGCTGGCAGCCTCGGCTGTCGGCGCTTGCGGCCAAGCTGTTGCAGAAACCATTCAAGGCCGCCGACGCCGACGTCGAAGCGCTGCTGTTGGTGGGACTTTACCAATTGCTCTACACCCGTGTGCCCGCCCACGCCGCCATCGGCGAAACCGTGGGCTGCGCCGACAAACTGAAGAAACCCTGGGCCAAGGCCTTGCTCAATGCCGTGTTGCGCCGCGCCCAACGGGAAAGCGAAAGCCTGCTGGCCGAACTGGAGCATGACCCGGTGGTACGCACTGCTCATCCGCGCTGGTTGCAGAAAGCCTTGAAGGCGTTCTGGCCCGAGCAATGGGAAGCCATCTGCGCGGCCAACAATGCCCATCCGCCGATGATCCTGCGGGTCAACCGTCGCCACCATAGCCGCGATGCCTACCTGACCTTGTTGGGCGAGGCCGGCATTCCGGCCCGGCCATGCGTGTACAGTCGCGACGGCATCCTGCTGGAAACCCCAGGCGATGTGCGCGCCCTGCCGGGCTTCGCCGACGGCTGGATCAGCGTCCAGGACGAAGCCGCGCAACTGGCCGCCGACCTGCTGGAGCTGGCGCCCGGGCAGCGGGTGCTGGACGCCTGCTGCGCGCCGGGGGGCAAGACCTGCCACATTCTCGAAGCCGAGCCGAAGCTGGCCAGCGTAGTGGCGGTGGACCTGGAAGCCAAGCGCCTGGTGCGGGTGCAGGAAAACCTCGAGCGCCTGGGCCTGGACGCCGAGCTGATCGCCGCCGACGGTCGCGACACCGCGGCCTGGTGGGACGGCAAGCCGTTCCAGCGCATCCTGCTGGACGCGCCGTGCTCGGCCACTGGCGTGATCCGTCGTCACCCGGACATCAAGCTCACCCGCCAACCGGACGACATCGCTGCCTTGGCACTGCTCCAAGGCGAGCTGCTCGACGCCCTGTGGCAGACCCTCGACGTCGGCGGCATCCTGCTCTATGCCACCTGTTCGACCTTGCCGACCGAGAACACTGAGGTGATCGAAGCCTTCCTCGCCCGCACCCCCGGTGCCCGGGAACTGGACATCGCCACCCAGGCCGGCCTGAAACAGCCCCACGGGCGCCAGTTGCTGGCCCAGGAGGGCGGGCACGACGGGTTCTACTACGCCAAGCTGATCAAGATCGCCGCCGCACGCGGTTAAGACCGATTCGATAGGAGTGAACGGATGAAAATCATCATCCTCGGCGCAGGACAGGTCGGCGGTTCGCTGGCGGAGCATCTGGCCAGCGAGGCCAACGACATCACCGTGGTCGACACTGACGGCGAACGCCTGCGCGACCTCGGTGACCGTCTCGACATCCGTACCGTGCAAGGACGCGGTTCCCTGCCGACCGTGCTGCGCCAAGCCGGCGCCGACGATGCCGACATGCTGGTGGCGGTCACCAACAGCGACGAAACCAACATGGTCGCCTGCCAGGTCGCCCACACCCTGTTCCACACCCCGACCAAGATCGCCCGGGTGCGGGAAGCGGCCTACCTGACCCGCGCCGACCTGTTCGATAACGAAGCGATTCCGGTGGACGTGCTGATCAGCCCCGAGCAGGTGGTGACCAACTACATCAAGCGCCTGATCGAGCATCCGGGCGCCTTGCAGGTGATCGACTTTGCCGAAGGCAAGGCGCAACTGGTGGCGGTCAAGGCTTACTACGGCGGGCCGTTGGTGGGGCAGCAACTGCGTCAGCTACGCGAGCACATGCCGAACGTGGAGATGCGGGTCGCGGCGATCTTCCGCCGTGACCGACCGATCCTGCCCCAGGGCGATACGGTGATCGAGGCGGACGACGAGGTGTTCTTCATCGCCGCCAAGGCGAATATTCGTGCGGTGATGAGCGAGATGCGCCGTCTCGACGAGAACTACAAGCGCATCGTCATCGCCGGTGGCGGGCAGATCGGCGAACGCCTGGCCGAAGCCATCGAAAGCCGCTACCAGGTGAAGATCATCGAGATGAACCCGGCCCGCTGCCGCTACCTCTCGGACACCCTCGACAGCACTGTGGTGCTGCAGGGCAGTGCTTCGGACCGCGACCTGCTGCTGGAAGAGAACATCGCCGACGCCGACATCTTCCTGGCCCTGACCAACGACGACGAAGCCAACATCATGTCGTCGCTACTGGCCAAGCGCCTGGGGGCGCGGAAAGTGATGACCATCATCAACAACCCGGCCTACGTCGACCTGATTCAGGGCGGTGACATCGACATCGCCATCAGCCCGCAACTGGCAACCATCGGCACCTTGCTGGCCCACGTGCGCCGCGGCGACATCGTCAGCGTGCACTCCCTGCGCCGTGGCGCGGCCGAAGCCATCGAGGCCATTGCCCACGGCGATGCCAAGTCCAGCAAAGTGATCGGCCGAGCCATCCGCGACATCGGCTTGCCGCCGGGCACCACCATCGGCGCGATCATCCGCGACGAAGAAGTGCTGATCGCCCATGACGACACCATGATCCAGACGGGCGACCATGTGATCCTGTTCCTGGTGGACAAGAAGCACATTCGCGATGTCGAGAAGCTGTTCCATGTGGGGTTGAGCTTCTTCTGACCCTGGATGTGCCGATCGTTCCCACGCTCCGCGTGGGAATGCCTCAACGGACGCTCCGCGTTCGGCGCTTGAGGGGACGCAAAGCGTCCCTGGCTGCATTCCCACGCAGAGCGTGGGAACGATCCTGACCCAACCAACAAGGAAGCCCCCATGCTCGAATCCCTGGAAAAAATGCTCGCCAAGGGTGTGGATAACCCACTGCTGCGCTTCGGCCTGGGCAAGGGCTATCTTGACCTCAACGAATTCCCCCGCGCCGCCGAGCACCTGCAACGCTGCGTCGAGCTCGACCCCAAATATTCGGCTGCCTGGAAACTGTTGGGCAAGGCTCACCAGGGCCAGGGCGACTTAGCGGCCGCGCGTCGTGCCTGGGAACAAGGCCTGGAAGCCGCCCGCGCCCATGGCGACAAACAGGCCGAAAAGGAAATGACGGTGTTTCTCAAGAAACTGGACCGCCATTCCTGATACACCCCACAACGCCTTCAAAGGCCAACCGCCCGCGGCGAGGGCGTTTTCTTCAGCGGTGTGAGCTGGTAGCAGAGGCCGCTGTTGCCTCGGTTGTGCTCACCGGCGGCATTGGCGTGGGCAGCCATGCCGCCCAATGCGAGGGCAAAAGCGGTCAGGTAGGTCTTGAGCTTCTTCATAGTGACTCCTGTTTGCACGATGATTACGGCTTTAATGAGGGCCGTGAAGCTCAGCTCCCTTCGTTGTTGCAGGTGTCTGCCTGCTTGAGGTACGTCAGGGACCGCTGCTCACCCATCGAATCGAGGTAGTTGATCTGCGCATTCACCAAGCCGCAGGTCTGGCCGCCGTCCTCAGTCAGCGAGACCACTCGCTTGATGTCCAGGTGGGTGCCGTAGGTGTAGGTCTCGCTGGCGGCTTTGTCCTGGGCCAAGGCGGGTAATGCGGCGGCGCTCAGGGCAGTGATCAGGCAGGCGGTAGCGATGGTTTTCAGTTTCATGGTCGTTTTCCTTCAATGAGTTCGATGGTTTCATCGAGGCGATTCATGTTGTCTCGATGGAGCTCATTAAAGGCCGCTGAGGTATCTCGGCTGTGTCGAGAAACACCTCGGTTGGATGCGTTACGTATCTGAGGTGGGTTGCGATACAGAGCGATACAATCGCTGCTGTTTTGGTTGGGCTCTGGCTTAATCTCGGGCTGGAAAAGCAGAACCGCGCTGCCCTGCCAACCGGCACCGGGCATCGCCACACTGCGCACTCGATGCGCGCATTTCGGAGAGCAGGGCATGGAACATGTCGATCACGTATTGATCGTGGATGATGATCGCGAGATCAGGGAGCTGGTCGGCAACTACCTGAAGAAGAATGGTCTGCGCACCACCGTGGTCGCAGATGGTCGGCAGATGCGGGCCTTTCTCGAAACCAACCAGGTGGACCTGATCGTGCTCGACATCATGATGCCGGGGGATGACGGGCTGCTGCTGTGCCGCGAACTGCGCGCGGGCAAGCATAAGGCGACCCCTGTGCTGATGCTGACGGCTCGCAGCGACGAGACCGACCGCATCATTGGCCTGGAAATGGGGGCTGACGACTACCTGGCCAAACCCTTCGCCGCCCGGGAACTGCTCGCGCGTATCAATGCCGTGCTGCGGCGTACCCGCATGCTGCCGCCCAACTTCGTCGTCACCGAAAGCGGCCGCTTGCTCAAGTTCGGCCGGTGGCGCCTCGACACCACCGCTCGCCATCTGCTCGATGAAGACGACACCCTCGTCTCGCTGAGCGGCGCCGAATACAGGTTGCTGCGGGTGTTCCTCGATCATCCCCAGCGGGTGTTGAGTCGCGACCAGTTGCTCAACCTGACCCAGGGCCGTGACGCGGACATCTTCGACCGCTCCATCGACCTGCTGGTCAGCCGCGTGCGTCAGCGCTTGCTGGATGATGCACGGGAACCGCTCTACTTGAAGACGGTGCGCAATGAAGGCTACGTCTTTACCTTCGCCGTCGAGATGCTCGAGGAGCAGGCATGAAGCTCGCGTTGCAATGGCCCCGCACGCTGGCCTCGCGATTGTGGCTGGTGTTCCTGGTCGGTCTGATACTTGCCCAGTCCCTGACGTTCGCAGCCCAGTACTACGAACGCTACCAAAGCACCAAGACCGCCATGCTGGGCAACTTCGAACACGACACGGCGACTTCCATCGCCATCCTCGACCGTTTGCCTGCCGACGAGCGCCTGGCGTGGACCAAGCGTCTGCAGCGGCGCAACTACGACTACCTGCTGCGCGAACATGACCCTGGCATTCCGCTGGCCTCGAACGATCTCGCGGCGACGGCGGCGCAATCACTTCAGGTCTCGCTGGGCAGCAACTATGACCTGACCTTTGTCCAGATCCCGGGGCCGCAGCAGCATTTCCAGGCCCAGGTGCGACTGGCTGACGGCAGCCCGGTCACCATCGACGTGCGCCCCTCGGTCAAGCCGTTGTCGCCCTGGTTGCCCTTTGTGCTGTTGGGTCAGTTGGTGTTGCTGATCGGCTGCACCTGGCTGGCCGTGCGGATCGCGATACGCCCACTCAGTCGCCTGGCCGAAGCCGTGGAGAACCTCGACCCGAACGCGCACCCCGTGCAGCTGGATGAAAGCGGCCCACGTGAAGTGGCCTACGCTGCCCGGGCCTTCAACAGCATGCAGGCGCGAATCGCCGCTTACCTGAAAGAACGCATGCAACTGCTGGCGGCCATTTCCCATGACTTGCAGACGCCCATCACGCGGATGAAGCTGCGCGCCGAGTTCATGGACGACTCGCTGGAGAAAGACAAACTGGGCAACGACCTGAACGAAATCGAGCACCTGGTGCGTGAAGGTGTCGCCTATGCCCGCAGCGTCCATGGGGCGACCGAGGCCAGTTGCCGCATCAGCCTGGACTCCTTTCTCGACAGCCTGGTATGCGACTACCAGGACACCGGCCGGGAGGTCAGCCTGCGCGGCAATAACGGTGCGGTCATCGAGACACGGCCCCATGCGCTGCGTCGGATCCTGGTGAATCTGGTGGATAACGCGCTGAAGTACGCCGGCACCGCCGAAGTGGAGATCAGCGGCGACGCGAGCACGGGCGTTTCGATCAGTGTGCTCGACCGAGGCCCGGGCATTCCCGAGGAGGTCCTGGCCGAGGTGGTCAAGCCGTTCTATCGAGTGGAAAGCTCACGCAACCGCAGCACCGGCGGCACCGGCCTGGGCCTGGCCATCGCCCAGCAGTTGACTGCCGCAATTGGTGGGTCACTGAGCGTGCGCAACCGCGACGGCGGCGGTCTTTGCGTGACCCTCGACTTCGGCCTCAATCGGTAGACCATGCTGGCTGCACAGGAAGTGCAGCCGCTACCGGCGGGATGCATAGACGTGCATTTGTAAGCCATTGTATCTAGCGTATTCGCGTACTCAAAAGAACGTATAACCGCCGGTTGTCGAACATAGGCGGTATACATCCCCTTGCAAGAATTCTCCCCATCGAATCGCCATCGGCCTCCCTGAATGGCGAACCTTACGACAGGAGATCTTGCCATGAATAACCCATCCTACCGCCCCCAGGGCTGGCAGCTGTTCGGCCTGATCGGTGCGCTGGTGGTGGCGATGAGCATCACGGCGGTCGCTGTCCAACCCGACCTGGTCGAGGGACTGCGCAGCGCCATCCGCGCCACCGCCCGTTCCTCCTTCGCATTGTTCCTGATCGCATTCACCGCATCGGCTTTCGCCGTACTGGTGCCTTCGCCGCTCGCCAAGGCACTGGTTCGGGAACGGCGTTTCATCGGCCTTGCCTTTGCCTTCTCGCACCTGGTGCACGCCGTGCTGATCTACGCCTACGGGCAGCTCAACACCGAGTTCTGGCCGGCCCGCACCGTGGCAAACAACATCCCGGGCGGGACCGCCTACACCTTCATCGTGCTGATGGCGCTGACCTCATTCAAAGCGCCTGCCCGGCTGCTGGGGCCCAAGGCTTGGAAGACCTTGCATGTCACTGGCATGTGGGTCATCGCCGCCGTATTCGCCCTCTCCAACTTCAAGCGCATCCCGATGAGTGACTGGTACGTGCTGCCCTTCGGCATCACCTGCGCCGCCGTGGCGATCCGCCTGGTCGGCAAGCTGGCCATCGCCAACAAACGCAGCCAAGCCAGGCAGGCATCGATACGCCGGGCGGCGGTGATCTCCTGAGCTCGCAGCCAGCAAAGCTGGCCTTCTCAGACACGACATATTTCTCCAATACATTTCAGAGGCCGTCATCCCGACTGCCTAAAACAAGGAAGCAAAAAATGAGCACCAGCACCCCTACCCAGAACGGCAGCTATATCACCACCCAGGACGGCGTACAGCTCTACTACAAGGACTGGGGCCCGAAGGATGGACAAGTCGTCACCTTCAGCCATGGCTGGCCGCTGAATTCGGATAGCTGGGAATCACAGATGCTGTTCCTGGCTGACCAAGGCTACCGGGTGATCGCCCACGACCGCCGCGGCCATGGCCGCTCCAGCCAGCCGTGGGAAGGCAACGACATGGATCACTACGCCGATGACCTGGCCGCTGTGATCAACGCCCTGGATCTCAAAGACGTCACCCTGGTGGGCTTCTCCACCGGTGGCGGCGAAATCACCCGCTACATCGGTCGCCACGGTACCGCTCGGGTGAAGAAGGCCGCATTGATCAGCGCCGTGCCACCAATGATGCTCAAGACCGCAGACTACCCGGGCGGCCTGCCGATCGAAGTGTTCGACGGCCTGCGCCAGGCCTCGCTGGACAACCGCTCGCAGCTGTATCGCGACATCGCCTCGGGCCCGTTCTTCGGCTTCAACCGCGACGGGGCGAAGGTCTCTCAGGGGCTGATCGATTCGTTCTGGGTGCAGGGCATGCAAGCGGGCCACAAGAACACCTACGACTGCATCGCGGCGTTCTCGGCGACGGACTTCCGCGCCGACCTGGCCAAGTTCGACGTGCCGACCCTGATCGTGCATGGCGACGACGACCAGATCGTCCCGATTGACGCCTCCGCCCATGCCGCCGCCAGGCTGGTACGCAACGCCGAGCTGATCGTCTACCCGGGTGCGCCCCACGGCCTGACCGACACCCACAAGGATCGCCTGAATCAGGACCTGTTGAACTTCCTGGGTCAGTAAACCGATTGCCCCGCTCATGTGCCGCCCAGGGCCGCACATGAGCACCGCCTACCCATAAATGAAAAGGAATGATCATGCTCAATATCAAATCGCTCTTGGCCGCCACCATCACCGCAGCAATGGCGCTGACTTCCCTTCAGAGCACAGCCGCCGCGCAACCCGACGCCGCCAAGCCCACCGTCGTGCTGGTGCATGGCGCCTTCGCCGAATCGTCCAGCTGGAATGGCGTCGCCACCCGGTTGCTGAGCCAGGGCTACCCGGTGGTGGCAGCCGCCAACCCGCTGCGCGGCGTGAAGCAAGACGCCGACTATGTCGCCGACATCGTCGAGCATACCGCTGGCCCGGTGATCCTGGTAGGCCACTCCTACGGTGGAGCGGTGATCACCAACGCCGTGCATGACAACCCGCGGGTCAAAGCGCTGGTCTACGTCGCGGCCTTCGCCCCGGACAAAGGTGAAACCGCCATCGAACTGTCGGGCCGTTACCCGGGCGGCACCCTCGGGCCGACCCTGGCCGCACCGGTGCCACTGGACGACGGCAATAAAGACCTCTACATCCAGCAGGACAAATTCGGCCAACAGTTCGCCGCCGACGTTCCCGCCGCCGAGTCCGCACTGATGGCCGCCACCCAACGGCCCATCAGCGAGGCGGCCTTGAAGGAAGCCTCTGGCGACCCGGCCTGGAAAAAACTGCCGTCCTGGTTCATCTACGGCTCGGCGGACAAGAACATCCCCGAGGCTGCCCTGAAGTTCATGGCCGACCGTGCGGGCTCGAAAAAGACCGTCACCGTCCCAGGCGCCTCCCACGTGGTGATGACGTCCAACCCGGAGAAAGTTGCGGATCTGATCGTTGAAGCGGCGCAGGCCAGTTCCAAATGATGATCGCGTACTGACTAAAAAACCCGGCGCAGGATGCTAATGCCAGTCAGTTAAGGATCAAACGGCACAAACCCTGTGGGAGCAAAGCTTGCTCGCGATAGCGACAGATCAGTCAACATCGTTGCTGACTACTTACCGCAATCGCGAGCAAGCTTTGCTCCCACAGGTTTATGGCTTAACTGATCGGCATCAGGCGCAGGACGCCGGTTTTTTTATTACGAAGCGCCCCAAAAAGCGCCGCTCAATCAGAGATCAGACCCCATTCCCCCTGTGGGAGCGAGCCTGCTCGCGATGGGGCCCTGTCAGCCGACATCTCCGTTCACTGACAGAGCACTATCGCGAGCAGATTCGCCCCCACAGGTGATGGACCAATCAATCAACTGCTTAAAACCTCATCCTGAAAACAAGCGGGCAATGGTCAGAGCCCTTCATCGGCACAGGAAACTCCGATAACGAACCGGCCACATAGCGCTTTCTTAACTCGCGAGTCATCAATGCGTGGTCAATGAACCATTTGGAGCCTCCGCCCCGGCATTCGGGAAGGGCCTCATAACCTTCGGTTGGGCGAAACAATCTGGCAGCAGACGGCTCGCCATCTGAAAGCTCAGCAAAAAGACTCACTTCTGGCGCTGTTTCGTGTTCAACCTCCGCGTCAAATCGACGATTGAAATCGCCGATAATCATTGCGGAAGCGCCAGACTGGATTGCCTTATCGAGCCAGGTTTCCAGGGCTGGTGCTTGCCTTCTAAGCACGTCGCAGGTGACGACCCCGTTGGCTTTATCGCGCTCGGTCGCATAGCCGCTGTTCAATGCCTGGTCAAAACAGCCACTTTTGAGGTGTACGGATAAAAGCTTGAGGGTCATGCCCTTGATCGTCACGGGTAACTCCGCGCCATGGCGAGCATGACTCTTGAAGGCCTCTCCAAGCGGGCGAACATCGCCGAGCCTCCCGACCTCAAGCCTGCTGGATTTGCGGACAACAAACCCCGTGCGCTGTATCCAAGGGCTCTGCATGTTCACATAGAAATCGTACTGATCCTGCGGCCAGATCTGCTGAAGCGCCTCAGGACTCTCGACTTCCTGCACGGCAATCACATCAGCATTCAGCTGTGCCGCCACGGCTTTCATGTCCGCTATCTGCGCCGGCGATTTGCATTCCCACCGGTAGGGGTGTGTTTCTTCAAGTCGCTCGCGATCAGCGGCCTTGATTTGGGAGCACTCCTCGAACTGACGCTGACTGAGCGGAGCCGACCGCTGCCATTCCAGGTTCCATGTTGCGAAGGTGAGGGTTTCAGCCAGGGCCGGGTGTGAGAGGCAGGTAAGCGATAAGGCCAAATACAGTGGTTTCATGGCGGGAGAGTTCCAAGCGCGATGGCGGTGGGAGTCCAGGAAACGGCACTGCTTTTAGCCGCTGTTTGAGCGTAGCAGCCACCTTGTCGCTACAGAGTTCTATCCAAATGAAATCCTACCCACCTACCATGCGGGTGACGTACTGGTCAGCATCGAGGCACAGGTCAACGGCGGTATCGGCCCGCAACGCACCCTCTCGACGTTAATCATCAAGACCTGACTGGAGACCTATATGTCCGTAATTACTCAGGTGGTCATTGCCTTGGTGGTGTCCTTTCTGCTCGATCGGTTTCTCAAGCCGTATCTGCTGCGCAAGTGGCTGGGAGTGGCGTTGGTGGCGACGGGTGCGGTTGGTTCCGTTGTGGCAGGCCAGAGCCGCTTGTTGGGGTTTGATCTGGGGTTGTGGGCGGTTTTTGCCGTGGCGATTGGGATGGGATTGTTCATGAAGCGGCGGCGGTTTGAGCAGGTTGATTGAAGGGCAGGCAGATGGCCCCGTGGCGAGGGAGCTTGCTCCCGCTTGAGTGCGAAGCACTCATAAAAAACGCCACGCCGCCCATGTCAGTCCACTACCTTGTGGCGAGGGGATTCATCCCCGCTGGGCTGCGAAGCAGACCCAATACAGTCAATACGTCTGTCTGACGCACTATTGCTGCTTTCCTGTTAGTTTTCCTTTGCAGCAAGCACGTTCCTCCAGTACGATCCGTGTGCGCGCAGGCTCTGTGTTGGTGGTTCACAACAATCTCTTCACGGTTTCTGCTGCTGCTCCCCTGACGTAGGTTGTGCTTCATCAGGGTCGAATTCCTAAACAAAAGCCCGCTTACGCGGGCTTTTGTTTTTTTAGCCTCTTCTCTACTGAGCGGGCCCGATTAGTCCCCAACCTCACCCTCCAACCGACCCCGCCGCACCGCACCGCCATAATCTCCGGAATCTTCTCCTCAATCCAATTCACCATCACCTCAAGATGCTCCGCCGCCTCCCGCCCCAACGGCGTCAAGCTGTACTCCACATGCGGCGGCACCACCGGCAGCGATTTGCGGTTGACCAACCCGTCCGATTCAAGCCCCTGCAACGTCTGCGACAGCATCTTCTCACTGACCCCGCCAATCTTGCGGCGCAGCTCGCTGAAGCGGTGCATTCCGCCCAGAAGGATGACCAGCACCAGCACACCCCAGCGGCTGGTCATGTGCTTAAGGACTTCACGAGAAGGGCTGTCGGCGCTCAGTACATCGCCGCGTCAAACAGCGGCGGTAAACGGCTCGGAATTTCCGGTGGGTGTGTCCACGATACTTACCTTTATGTACGTACTTACAAAAAGTTACTTTGGTCTCTAGGATGGCTTTTCGTCCTTTCCCCATCAAGGTATTTGTCACGATCGCCATCACCGGAGCCTCCGGCCAACTGGGCCGTCTCGTTATCCAGTCCCTGCTTGAACGCGTGCCAGCCGAGCAAGTCATCGCCCTGGTCAGAGACCCCGGCAAAGTCCAGGACCTCGCCGCACAGGGTGTGGTTGTGCGCACAGCCGACTACAACCAACCGGCTACATTGACCGCCGCGCTCAAAGGTGTCGATAAACTGCTGTTGATCTCCTCCAACGAACTGGGTAACCGCGCCGCCCAACACCGCGCCGTGATCGATGCCGCCAAGGCCGCGGGTGTCACACTCCTGGCCTACACCAGCGTCCTGCACGCCGATACCTCCATCGGGGCTTTGTCGTACTAAAGATGGCGGAGGCGATGGGATTCGAACTCTTGGACTATTACAGTGGACAGTTTTCAAGGCGAAGAATTAACTGTTTAAAATCAATATGTTGGGCCCGCTAGGTTTCCACATCAACGTAGTTCGGATTGGCGTATTCCAATCGAATGATGCCAAGGTATGAAAGCTCATGGGCTCTTGGACTGGACAGTCTGGTGGCATTTCAATATCGTGAATGTTGATGCGAATGGCAATGAGCTTCTATTTCTTGTTCAGCTTTGGAGAGTAGCTAAATGGAATTAAGAGAGTACATGAATGAGCTCTAAACGTCAGAAGCTCGTTATCACGTCCGCGAAAGAGTTTGTAAGAGCTATTCATAGTTATTCTAAAGCAGGAAGGAACTCAGCGCCTTCTTTGCGGCTTGGCTTAGGAAACGCTAGGACCCTCACAGATAGCCTGCAGTTTTCTAAAATTGTTGATGAGATTCGAATAACACCTCTCTATTTAAAATTAATAGCGCCGACCCAATTCCCGGAGTCTCTCTCCGATATGAGGAAGGGTGTGCCGGCTATTTATAGGCTGGAGTCGCAGGAGGAGCTGATCTGGACAGCTGCCGTGTTATCGGTTTTTAAAGAAAAACTTAGTGGTTTTTTACTAATTAAGAATGAATTTGATGAGGCATTTTTAAGTGGGAAGTTTCAAGAGGCGCTGGATTTGCTCGTGCAAATCGAGAAGATTTATGGTGTTTCAATTTGGTTGTTGAAAAATAAAATTAGCGTACTGCAACTAACTTATGGGTTGAAGGAACAGAAGGATTTTTTGGAGGAGATAGTGAGTACTGAGTTTTTCAGTATTCATGGTGCATTAGTCGCATATCACACAAGTCTACGCAGCGAAGAAAATGTAACTTTTGCGGAAGTGGAAAGTGAGCTAGAGGCATTTCCTGGCGATATTTCATATTATTTTACTTATCATTTGACGCCAGCGAACCTAGATAGGATTGAGAACACAGCTATAGTGCAGTCAGTCGAGGAAACTCAAACTTTGATCGATAGGCTATTAGCTCACATTGCGATGCTTAAGTTGTACTTTGCGCGAGATGAAGGTACCGAACGCGCTCTGAATGAAATTGTTAGGCTATCATCGTGGATACCTGATCCTTCAATTCAAAATATTGTTCATTTGGTTACCAAACAACCAGCTCCTATTAATGCTAATGAGCTAAACATTTACGAGAGATATGCATTAGGTCAGTACGGAATCAAGAATGTTAAAAGTGCGGAGATGCTTGAGGTCTTAGCTTATGATAAAGCGTATGGTAATGACCATGGAAATGAGGGCAGCAAAAGCATAATTAGTGAAGCTATTAGCTTGATGGCCAAAACTGTAACCTATGCAAGCGAGCAAATTAAAATAAAAAATAGACTTGGTAAGCTGGCGATGATTTCTCCATCCTTATCATTGTCGATAAATATATCGAATTTTCTTGAGAATGCTGGGCATATACCAGCGGTTGATAAAAAAACGCTGAAATCAAATCTGTCTTTAATCTGCGGTTCGTTGGCTAATCCGAAAAGCTGGAGCTCGCTAAAGGATAGAAGGTTTGCGCGTGGCTTCGTTGCAGATCTCACAGCGGATCAGCTTGAGTTCAATACAGTGAAATTATTTTACTATATGGAGCTTGGTTTTGAGGAAGGTACTCGAGGGATACTAGCTCTAAATTTGCCGGACTATCGGGTTAATACATATGCTGGGCATTTGGCGTATAAGTTAGAGAGATATAATGATGCGGAAAAGTATTATGCACTAGCATTAGCATCTCCTATTTCTTTTCCTAAAGATAGGGTGAGATCATACTTATTCGACTCCGTGTTTGCTCAGGGAAAGATAGAAGTGGCGGTCAAGCTGGCAGTGGAACACTGCTTGTGCAATCCTAATGTTGTCGATTTATATCCATTGGCAAAGCTATCCAATGCTGCTTTAGCTATAAAAAAACTCAGGTCAGATATTACCACCGCAATACTCATACATTTAACAGCACGTCATGTTCATTCAAAGTGGGAAAGAAAACTTTCTGATATTCATGAGAATGTACTCTATGTCGCAGGTGTAGAAAAGCCCTCTGAGCTTATTAAAGTGCAGTCAAGATATGAGTTGGTAATGCTTATATACTTTCTAAGATATGTTTGTGTATCAAGGATTCTGGATGATAGCAGCGCGTACGATTCTGTAGAGGAAATTGAAGCGGAACGAATCGCTATATGTCAGTGGCTGGCTGTCATCGATCCAGATTGTAAGGCTGCATATGCATCTGAAATTAAGGATATTACCAGAAATGAAAATATAGCGAGTGTTTGGCATCAATTTCAATCGAGTAAGGTTTATGTAGATGAGGATGGTCTTAAAAATTTCCTTGCTCCTTCGTTCAAGGAGACGTTTCATAGATATATCATTCTAAGGGACTCACCTTCGCTTAACACCCAAGCTGAAAAATTAGCAAAGGCCTTGGAGAAAATACTAAAGGACGTCAATTCCGGCTTTAAGAACATAAAGTTACCTGCTTCGGAAGCAGAGTCGTTATTCGATACTATGATTTACCAGTTTTTGAGCGCGTTTGCTACTCATCCAGCCTATGGTCTCGATACTCATCTATCCACAGCTGTTAGGCACGGCGTCTTTGAAGGACATATACGTACAGCGCTTATTAATGTTTTGTGTACAAAGAATGAAAGTGGGTATGTGTTGGCGGAGTTGCTTCAACAAAAAATCGCCTGCCATGGTGATGCAGTTGACAATATGCGAGCTGCATTTGGTAGGTTCACCAAGAAGATTGAATCCCTCATAGAGCTATATTTGACAGATTACTTTCGTATTTGCTCGGATGTATCACCGTCAGGACTATTTAGTTTTTCTCTATCGGATGAGATGCGTTCTGAAGCCATGGTCCGGATGAGTACAATATCCGATTATGATGACTTTATGAGTGAGTTTTTTTCGATAGCATGGCTCCTTACGGAAAACTCAACCGAGATGATAAAAGATCACCTGGCAAACTCGCTGGGCAAGCAGATTTACCAAGCTTTTGATCTAGTTCTTGATGGCTTGAAGCCTGCGCTTAATAATATTGCCTTTGCCATAGTCGAGAAGGAAGTAGTTGAAGCTAGGCTTCGTATTCAGAGAACTTTGGAAGATATGGCGGGATGGTTTAATCGACCTCAAACCTCACATCCAGAAGAAATCGATATGGAGATGGTGGTTGTAGTTGCGCTTAAACAAATTGCTAACTGTTACACGAATGACAAGCTCATTCCATCAGTTGATTACTCCATAAATCGTAAGATCCACGGACGGTTGTTATCAGGCCTGGTTGAGACGCTGTTTATACTTTTACAGAATATTATTATACATGGTGGAGTGACCCGCGATCTCAAGGGTGTAGTGTTATTATTTGGATTTAAAGATAATTCTCTCTTGATTACTTTGGAGAATCCTATTGGGTGTTCAGTTGATATTGCCCAGTTGCAGTCCAATATTTTTGAGTCGCTTGAAAGGTACAGGGCCGGAGCGGGCCTAACGAAAGCCAGTACTGAAGGTGGTTCTGGATTATCTAAAATTTGGCGCATCATGGAGTTTGAAATTAAGAAGCCTCATCATCTAGAGCTTGAAACGAATGGGCGTAGCTTTAGAGTCGTATTGACAATTGAGGATATTGATTTTATATGAAAATATATATTATCGAAGATGACCTTCTTAAGTTAGAAAAAATACAGGCCTTCCTCAGGTCTATATTGCCTCATTCTGACTTGAATAACTATGGGAGCTTTAATAGCGGACTAAGGGCTTGCGAGAGCGATACGCCTGATATCGTTATTTTAGACATGGCTCTCCCCACTTTTGATCGGCAACCAAATAAGCGTGAAGGCAGATTGCGTCCATTGGGTGGTTACGATTTGCTTAGAAAATTTTCACTTAAAAATCTAACGGTCAAGGCCATTGTTGTTACTCAGCTAACAGAGTTTGGTGACGGTGTAGAGGAAATGTCCTTTGGAGAAATTTCAGAGGTTTGTATTGAAGAGTTTCCAGAAATATTTTTGGGAAGTGTTTACTTTGGGCAGGCTAGCCTAGAATGGCAAAGCAAGTTGAAAAGTTTTATTGAAATATATCAGAGGGAATTAGTTTGAAGGTCTTGATCGTTGAGGATGAGCAGGAAAAGCGTAGGCTGATCAGTGAGGCCGTAAATAGCGCTGATGGTATGGTTTATTCTGATATTGATTATGCTCACGATTTAAGTGCGGCGAAAAGAAAGTTGCAGAAAAACAAGTATCAGCTAGTTATATTGGATATAAATATTCCTCCAGATTCGGTATCGACAGCTGCCACTGGGCTCGGTTTGGAGTTGCTGGATTTCATTAAGAACAATCTTAAAGCAATCAAGCCGACCTACGTAATTGGTATGAGTGCTTACCGCGAGGGGGTTGACGCCGCGGCAGAAGATTTCAATTTTCCTCTTTGGCGTTTCGTCGATTTTTCATATGAGCAGATGGGTTGGCAGTCGACGATAAAAGATGCCGTTGAATATCTTAATGATAACAATAAGCCGCCGTATACTGCAGATGGTAATAATTACCATACGGACTTATGTATATACGTTGCGCTTGAGGAGGAGCTGGCAAGTATAAAAAATTTGCCGGTCGATTGGGTTCCAATAAAGGTGGCTCATGACGATGCACGCTACTATAAAACGCAGTTTAAACGAGGTAAGACAAGCCTGGATGTAGTTGTCGTTGCATCACCCGAGATGGGGATGCCAATTGCGGCAGTATTTGCCGCTAAGTTAATCCATACTTTTCGTCCAAAGTATCTGGGTATCGCGGGGATATGTGCGGGAGTTCATACTAAATCGAAGATGGGTGACGTACTTGTCGCCGATCCGTGCTTTGATCTCGGAAGCGGAAAATGGACGCTGGACAAGAAAGATGGCGAGTTAAAATTTTTGCCAGCTCTTTATCAGCGACGCTTGGATGATACTTTGCGAACTAATATTAGCTTGCAGGGAGATAATAAACTACTATTAGAAAATATCTGGAAAGGTTTTCATTATTCTAAACCTAAGGATCATCCTGAGGTAATAGTTGGTCCCATGGGTAGCGGAGGTTCAGTACTTCAAGCACTTGAAATGATGGAGCAAGCTAGAGAGAGGCACAAAAACCTGATAGGTATCGAGATGGAAAGCTACTCAGTGTTCACCGCATGTGAATTCGCTTCTGCTCCGAAGCCGCGTTGTTTTTCCATGAAAGCTGTCTGTGATTTTGGCGATTCTAAAAAAGCTGACGATTACCATGACTATGCTGCCTATGTAAGTGCAAGCTTTCTCTATGAATTTGCTCTTGAGCATTTGACATCACGGCATGATCCATCCTAAAGATTATGCTTCTTTCAATCAGCATTGCGTTTCGCTCGTCTAGGGGCAGATCTATATCTTACTTGACGACGTGCCACTGAAATTCATCAACGGCAATCCATAAGCTGTTTTTGCCTGGTGGCGGACCTCCGCGACCTCCAACAGCGGAATCGGCTCTGGTTCTTAGACGTTCATCTCAGTGGCTTGAAATCTGCTAATGAGATGAGTGCTATTGACCGTTTTCGGTCACTTGAGGAGGGCGAAGGCAAAAAGAAAACCCGGCGCAGAACGCCGGGTTTTTCGTTGTGAAACGCTTACTTATTGCCCGGGCTCCACATTATCCAACACCCGATTCGCCAACAACGAACTCAACTCAATCAACTGCTGAATCCCCAGCGCAACATGACGCCGTGACCCTTCCAGCTCGAAGGCGAGGTCACTGACCATGGCATCAGCCGAAGCCAGCGTCTCCGTGAGATTGGCAAGCAAGCATTCATCATCAAGGTCTTTCACAACCGTAAATATCTGCCCCGGTTTGGGTTCCTCTTCCGCCTTCGTTGGTTTCGGTTTCAGATAAAAATCCAGCGCACGCGTGGCAGCTTCGTCGAGCTTTTTGGCGTTGATGCCGGCGGCGGAGGGGGAGGTGGAGTCTGCTTCTGGTGGGTTCGGCGTTATTTTGAACATTGGTGTGATCCTGTAATGGGCCGCACCATTTCGCTACTAAACGGATGGAGGCGGCTGTGCGCAAGTTAGTAGACCGGTGATCACACCAAACCCGGCGCGCCCGAAGGCGCCATGCGCACAGCCACCATCAAGAACAGGCAAATGCCTGCTGATGAGACGCTTGTGCAACCGAAGATGTGAACCGGGCTACTAAACCCGACCACTGATGGGCAGTGGCAGGAAAACAATAGAACCCCGGAACAAGGCGCACAAGCGGGCGGATTCTGGCGTAGTTGTAGGCAAAGGCGCAAGGATGCGTGGCTTGCTGGTGGGGTGTAGGTGGGGGCTGTAGGAGGGTGGCTTTTTGGTGATGCGGGGGGATTGTTTGGCTTTGGGATTGGGTTGATTTCATCGCGAGCAGGCTCGCTCCCACAGGGGGTGGGGCAGGAAGATCCTGTCCTCCCCCAGCCAATGTTGATTGCAGTTAGCCTTTTGGGGGCTGCTGCGCAGCCCAGCGGGAGCAAGCTCCCTCGCCACAATGAATCAGTAGCCACAATGAATCAGCAGCCACACTGAATTGGCATGGCTTAACTGAACGGTGTTGCCCCATCGCAGTGCTATTTGCGCTTGAGCATCTCCGGCAACTGCGCCACCAGTTTCTGATTATTCAACGGCGCGCGGATGAACCCACGTTGGCTGCCGTCCGGGCCGATGACGGCGAGGTTGCCGCTGTGGTCGACGGTGTAGTTGGGTTTGCTGGTGTCCGCCGGGATGAACGGGATGCTCACTGCATTCGCCAGTTTTTGCAGGTCTTCGATGGATGCGGCGGTGAGGCCTATGAACTGTGGGTCGAAGTAGCCCAGGTATTGCTTGAGCTGCTTGGGCGTGTCGCGGTTCGGGTCGACGCTGACCAGTACGATCTGCAACTTATCCACAGCCTCTTTCGGCAACTCGCTCTTGATCTGGCGCAGTTGGGCGAGGGTGGTCGGGCAGATGTCCGGGCAGAAGGTGTAGCCGAAGAACAGCAGGCTCCATTTGCCTTTCAAGCCGTCCACGGCCACGGGCTGGCCGTCCTGGTCGGTCATTTTCACGTCCGGCAGGGGGCGGGCCTGGGGCAGCAGGATGATGCCGGCGTCGATCAGCGCCGTCGGGTCGCCTTCACCCTTGCCGGACAGCACTTTGTTGACGGTGAGGCCGAGGATCAGCGCGATCACGGCCACGAGGGCGAAGACGGTTTTCTGGGTTCGGGTCATAGGCTCAACAGTAAGTAATGATCTACAAGCAGGGCGATGAACAGCAGGAACAAGTAGTAGATAGAGTACTTGAACGTGTTGATCGCCGCGTGCGGCCGACTGCCACGGTACAACACCACGGCCCATTGCAGGAACCGCGCGCCGAGCACCAGCGCACACACCAGGTAGAGCAGCCCGCTCATCTGGATCACGAACGGCATCAGGCTCACCGCCAGCAGCACCAGGGTGTAGAGCAGGATGTGGATTTTGGTGTAGTGCTCACCGTGGGTCACCGGCAGCATCGGGATGTCGGCCTTGGCGTATTCCTCCTTGCGATGGATCGCCAGGGCCCAGAAGTGCGGCGGGGTCCAGGCGAAGATGATCAGCACCAGCAACAGCGGTTCGGCGCTGACGTGGCCGGTGGCGGCGACCCAACCCAGCAGCGGCGGTGCGGCACCGGCCAGGCCGCCGATGACGATGTTCTGCGGCGTCGCGCGCTTGAGGAAACCGGTGTAGACCACTGCATAACCCAGTAAGGAGGCCAAGGTCAGCCAGGCCGTCAGCGGGTTGGTGAAGGCCAGCAGCAGGGCCTGGCCGATCACCGCCAGGGCCAGGGCGAAGGTCAGTGCGGCGGCCGGCGAAACCCGGCCTTCGGCCAAGGGGCGTTTGTGGGTGCGGGCCATCACGGCGTCGATGCGTCGGTCCACCACGTGGTTGACCGCCGCTGCGCCGCCGGCACACAGGGCGATCCCCAGGTTGCCGAACACCAGCACCGTCCACGGCACGCCGGCGCGGGTGGCGAGGAACATGCCGACCAGTGAGGTGATCAGCATCAGCACCACCACTTTCGGCTTGGTCAGCTCCAGATAGTCGCGCCAGATCGCCTGGCTGCGGCGTGCACCGGTCAGGGTTGCCATGGCATCTCTCCTTTTATTGTGATGGGGCTGGTGCCGTGTTTATGCGGGTTGAACCGCCAGCGCAGCGGGACTTGATGCTTGACCCGGACCAGGCTGGTGCGGGCGTGATAATTGACCAGCACCAGGGTCAGCAGCAGCGCCGCGCCCCCGGCGTTGTGGGCGACGGCCACCGGCAGCGGCAGGTGGAACAACACGTTACTGATGCCCAGGGTGATCTGCGCCGCCAGCGCGACCAGCACCAGGCCGGCGAGGCGGGTCATGCCCACCGTTTTCAATTGCCAGGCCAGGCCCAGCAGCACCACCGTCACCAGCAATGCGCCGATTCGGTGGGTCAGGTGAATGGCGGTGCGGGCGTCGCTGTCTAGCTGGCCGCCCAGGTAGTTCGGGCCGATGTGTTGGGTCAGGTGGAAGCCGTTGGCGAAATCCGCCGCTGGCAGCCATTGGCCGTGGCAGGTGGGGAAGTCGATGCAGGCCACCGCGGCGTAGTTGGAGCTGACCCAGCCACCGAGGGCGATCTGTCCGATCACCAACAGCAGCCCGGCCGTGGCCCAGTGTTGCAGGCGTTTGGGCACGGTCAGCGCCGGCAGCACCCCGGACAATCGCAAGGTGAGCAGGAACAGCAGGCTCAACGTCGCGAAGCCGCCCAGCAAATGTCCGGTCACCACTTGCGGCCATAACTTCAGGGTTACGGTCCACATGCCGAATGCCGCTTGCGCGAAGACCACCGCCAGCAGGAACAACGGCAACTTCAAGGGCTGGCCCGGGCGGTGGCGGTTCATCCAGGACCGTGCCGCCAACGCTACGATCATCAAGCCCAGGGTCCCGGCGAAGTAGCGATGGACCATCTCGTTCCAGCCCTTGTGGGCTTCCACCGGGGTATCGGGAAAGTGCAGTTCGGCATGGGCCAGTTGGGCTTCGCTCTTGGGCACGCTGATGAATCCGTAGCAACCGGGCCAGTCCGGGCAGCCGAGGCCGGCGTGGGTCAGGCGGGTGTAGGCGCCCAGCAATACGACGATCAGTGCCAGCAGGGTGGCAAACAGCGCAAGGCGAAATCCTGGTTTGGCCATGTCGATGCCCTCATCCGATGTTCGACAGTTTCAGCAGGTGCCGCAGGTCGTTGAGCAGGTCCTTGCCCTTGACCCGCGCGTCGTAGCGCAGCACCAGGTTGCTGTGGGGATCGATGATCCACAGCTGGGCGCCGTCGGTGTTCTGGACGTCTTTCTGATAGACCGGCAGGTCCAGCGGGTAGCGTTGCAGTTGCGGGTATTCGCGCTGCAACTGGGCGTCGTATTCGGCGTCCAGCGGTTGGGCGATGGCCAGGGCATGGCTGGCGCGGGAAGCGTCGCGACCGAGGCCGATCTGCACCTGCCGGGCCAGGTACACCAGTTGCCGGCAGTCCACCGAGCACTCCTTCGGCGCCGTGACGAGGATCTGCCAGCGCTGTTCATCGGCCTGTACGCCGATCTCGGCGCGGGTCTGGCCGGTGCCGATCAGTTCGCCGTGATAGCTGCGGCTGTCCGGGACCCAGAACTGGAATTTGTACATGCCGGTGGCCAGGATCATCGGGCCGATGACGCCGAATACGATCAGCAGCAGTTGCAGGCGTCCCTTGCGACGGCTAGGCGTCGAGGGTGCCTCAGACGTGTTGGTTGGATTCATGGCGGTTCCCATGGTGTCTCCCTGCGTTATGCCATCCGAGATAAAGAAAAAGGCCGAACAGTGCCGCCGCCATGGCGAACCACTGCACGGCATAACCGAGGTGTTTTTCCGGCCCCATGCTCACCACCGGCCAATCGGTCCGGTAGGCGCCGGGGCCGCTTTGTTGACGCAATTCGTAGGCGAAACCGTTGCGATCCAGCTCGGCCCAGAGCTTGGCCGGCTCGATGGCGGTGACCAGGCGCGGCCATGGTGCACCGCTGGGGTCGGCGTGGAGCTGGAACGTGGTGCCGGGCGCGACGTAGACCCAGGCTTCCAGGCTCAGGGGCTGTTCGGGGGTGTCGAAGACCGGCGGGGTGCGGCGGTCAGGCCAGGGCAGCCAGCCGCGATTGACCAGCAGCCACAGTCCGGTGCGGTGGTCGAGAAAGGGTTGCAGCAACTCGACGCCGACCTTGCCGTCGTGCTGGCGGTTATCCAGCAGGATGCTGTGCTCGGCGTCGAACTGGCCCTGCAGCGTGACCGCTCGAAAGGCCGGATCGCTGGTGTGCGCAAGCTCGGCGCTGTCCATCGGCGGCGCCACGCGACGCTCGGCGTAGTTCGCCATGAGCACGCGCTTCTGTTCGCCCCGGCTCAATTGCCAGAAGCCCAGGCACACCATGACCGGCACCAGGATGGCCACCACCAGTGACGGCACGAGGCCCGGCCGGAAGCCTTTCATGGCGCCGCCCGAAAGTCATCGAACGGGAAAGCTATACTCACGTGCATCGCGTCCCCCCGGAGTGTCCCTGATGCTAAAAGCAGCCATCGTCCTGATGCTGATCGCCACGGTTGTCAGCCTGTTCAGCGGCCTGTTTTTTCTGGTCAAGGACGAAAGCGATTCCAATCGCCTGATGATCGCCCTGGCGATTCGGGTCAGCCTGGCCGCTGTCACCGTCGGCTTGATCGCCTGGGGTTTCTTCAGCGGCCAGTTGGTGTCTCACGCGCCTTGGTAAAGAGCGCTAGAGCACGTAGACAAAGATGAACAACCCGATCCACACGACATCGACGAAGTGCCAGTACCAGCTCGCCGCCTCGAAACCGAACTGATGCTCGTTGTCGAAGTGCCCGCGCATGATCCGCATCAGCATGACGAACAAAATGATCGTGCCGATGGTGACGTGGGCGCCGTGGAAACCGGTGAGCATGAAGAACGTCGCGCCGTAGACCCCGGAGCCCAGGGTCAGGCCCAGTTCCTTGTAGGCGTGCATGTATTCTTCGGCCTGGAAGCCCAGGAACGCGCAACCCAGTAGCACGGTGATCGCCAGCCAGAGCTTCAGCGCGCCACGGTGGCCTTTTTTCAAGGCATGGTGGGCGATGGTGACCGTGACGCTGGAGCTGACCAGCAACACGGTATTGAGCAGCGGCAGGCCCCAGGGGCTGATGACTTCCTTGGGCGCCGGGAAGAGTTTCGGGTCGGGGTTGTTCAGCAAGGGCCAGGTGAACTGGAAGTTCGGCCAGAGCATATGGGCCACGCCCTTGGTGCCTTCGCCGCCCAGGGCCGGTCCCGACACATGGCGCACGTAGAACAGCGCACCGAAGAAAGCGATGAAGAACATCACCTCGGAAAAGATGAACCAGCTCATGCCCCAGCGAAACGAGCGATCGAGCTGCGGGCTGTACAGCCCGGCGCGGCTTTCCTTGACCACCGCGCCGAACCAGCCGAACAGCATGTAGGCCACCAACAGGCCGCCGACGAAGAAGATCAGCGGGCCGTGGGATTCCGGTCGGGCGGCCTTCAGGTCGTTGAACCAGGTCGCCAGGCCATACACCGTGACGAACATCCCGACCGTGGCGATGATCGGCCATTTGCTCTGGGCCGGAACGTAATAGTGTTCGTGAGTTGCCATTTATTGTTCTCCTTATCGGGCACGCTATCGTTCAGTGTTTTGAGCCACCGGTGGATGACGAGCGGTGATATCGAACAGCGTGTAGGACAGCGTCAGGTGCTTCACATCCTTGGGCATGTCCCGGTCGACGATGAAGCGCATGGGCATTTCGATCCGTTCACCGGGTTGCAGCACTTGCTGGGTAAAACAAAAACACTCGGTCTTGTGGAAATACGCCGCCGCGGTGCTTGGCGCGATGCTTGGAACGGCTTGGGCGCTCATGGGGCGGTCGGTGGGGTTGTGGGCCACGAAGATCATCTCGTTCACCGCGCCCGGCTGTACCACCAGTTGATCGCCCTTGGGGTAGAAGTCCCAGGGCATGTCCACCGCATTGGTCGACAGGAACTGCACGCGCACCTGCCGCGACGCATCGGCCACCTGCTCGCCCTCGTACTGCCCGGCGGTCTTGCCATTGATGCCGAACGCCTTGCACATCACGTCGTAGATCGGCACCAGGGCAAAGCCGAAGACGAACATCGCCACCACCACGATCATCAGGCGGGTGACCAGTTTCTTCAGCGAAATCGAGTCAGCCATGGCTCTCAACCTCCCCACGAACCCCTGTGGGAGCGAGCCTGCTCGCGATAGCGGTGCATCTGGCACACCGAGTCGCGTCTATCGCGAGCAGGCTCGCTCCCACAAGGGCAACCGTGTTCATTTCACTTCCGGCGGCGTAGTAAAGGTGTGATACGGCGCCGGTGACGGCACGCTCCACTCCAGCCCTTCGGCGCCATCCCACGGCTTGGCCGGTGCTGGTGGGCCGCCGCGGATGGTCTTGATCACGATGAACAGGAAGAAGATCTGCGTGGTGCCGAACATGAACGCGCCGATGGACGAAACCATGTTGAAGTCGGCGAATTGCAGGTTGTAGTCCGGAATCCGCCGGGGCATGCCCGCCAGGCCGACGAAGTGCATGGGGAAGAACGCCATGTTCATCCCGATGAACGACAGCCAGAAGTGCAGCTTGCCGAGGGTTTCGTCGTACATGTGGCCGGTCCATTTCGGCAGCCAGTAGTAGGCCGAGGCGAAGATCCCGAAGATCGCGCCGGGTACCAGCACGTAGTGGAAGTGCGCGACCACGAAGTAGGTGTCCTGGTACTGGAAGTCCGCCGGGGCGATGGCCAGCATCAGCCCGGAGAAACCACCGATGGAGAACAGGATCACGAACGCCACGGCAAACAGCATCGGCGTCTCGAAGGTCAGCGAGCCCTGCCACATGGTGCTGGCCCAGTTGAACACCTTCACCCCGGTGGGCACGGCGATCAGCAGGGTGGCGTACATGAAGAACAGCTCGCCCACCAGCGGAATGCCCACCACGAACATGTGGTGCGCCCAGACGATGAACGACAGGAACGCAATGGCCGCCGTGGCGTAGACCATCGAGGTGTAGCCGAACAGCGGCTTGCGCGAGAACGCCGGGATGATCGAGCTGACGGCACCGAAGGCCGGCAGGATCATGATGTACACCTCGGGGTGCCCGAAGAACCAGAACACATGCTGGAACAGCACCGGATCACCGCCGCCGGCGGCGCTGAAGAAGCTGGTGCCGAAGTGGATGTCCATCAGCATCATCGTCACGCAACCGGCCAGCACCGGCATCACCGCGATCAGCAGGAACGCGGTGATCAGCCAGGTCCAGACGAACAGCGGCATTTTCATCAGCGTCATGCCGGGGGCGCGCAGGTTGAGGATGGTGGCGATCACGTTGATCGCGCCCATGATCGAACTGATCCCCATCAGGTGGATGGCGAAGATGAAGAACGTCACGCTTTCCGGCGCATAGGTGGTGGACAGCGGGGCGTAGAAGGTCCAGCCGAAGTTCGGCCCGCCGCCCGCGGTGAACAATGTCGACACCAGCAGCAGAAACGCCGCCGGCAACAGCCAGAAGCTGAAGTTGTTCATGCGCGGCAGGGCCATGTCCGGCGCGCCGATCATCAACGGGATCATCCAGTTGGCGAGGCCGACGAAGGCCGGCATCACCGCGCCGAAGACCATCACCAGGCCATGCATGGTGGTCATCTGGTTGAAGAACGCCGGTTCCACGATCTGCAGGCCGGGCTGGAACAGTTCGGCGCGGATCACCATGGCGAACGAGCCGCCCAGCAGGAACATGGAGAAGGCGAACCACAGGTACAGCGTACCGATATCCTTGTGGTTGGTGGTCAGTACCCAGCGCATCAGGCCCTTGGCGGGGCCATGGGCGTGGTCGGCGCCGGCATGACCGTGGTCATCGATCACAGCACTCATGTCCTTTCTCCTTCGAACGAATGGGCTGGACGGCGCGGGGCGATGAGCCCCGACCGGTTGCGGGAACACACGTCAGGCCGGCTCATTTGCTTTCCGCCTGTTTGAGTTCCAGCACTTCTTTCGGCGTAACCATGTCGCCCTTGTTGTTGCCCCAGGCGTTACGTTCATAGGTCACGACGGCGGCGATATCGACTTCCGACAATTGCTTGCCGAACGCGGCCATGGCGGTCCCCGGTTTGCCGTGGAAGACCAGGCTCAGGTGATCGGCCTTCGGCCCGGTGGCAATCTTCGAGCCCTTGAGTGCCGGGAACATCGGCGGCAGGCCCTGGCCTTCGGCCTGGTGGCAGGCCACGCAGGTGGTGTGGTAGATCTTGTCACCACGTTCCTTGAGTTCTTCGAGGGTCCATTCCTTGCTGGTCAGCTCTTTGAGCTGCGCGGCTTCGGCCTTGCGTTCGCCCAGCCATTTTTCATAGTCGGGCTTGCTCTTGACCTCGACCACGATCGGCATGAAACCGTGGTCCTTGCCGCACAGCTCGGCACATTGGCCGCGATACAGGCCGGGCTTGTCGACCCGGGTCCAGGCTTCGTTGACGAAGCCGGGAATAGCGTCGCGCTTGACCGCGAAGGCCGGCACCCACCAGGAGTGGATCACGTCGGCGGAGGTCACCAGAAAGCGCACCTTGGCGTCGACCGGCAGCACCAGCGGCTTGTCGACTTCCAGCAGGTAATGTTCGCCCTTGGCGCTCTGGTTATGGATCTGTTCGGCGGGTGTCGCCAGGTTGCTGAAGAACTCGACGTCCTGGCCCAGGTATTTGTAGTGCCACTTCCATTGGTAGCCGGTGATCTGGATATCGATGTCCGACTCGCTGGAGTCGTACATCTTGATCAGGGTCGCGGTGGCGGGAATCGCCATGGCCACCAGGATCAGGAAGGGCACGATGGTCCAGAGGATCTCGACGCGGGTGTTCTCGTGGAAGTGGGCCGCGTTCTGGCCGGTCGAGCGGCGGTGCATCATCATCGACCAGAACATGGCACCGAAGACGATGAGGCCGATCACTACACAGATCCAGAAGATGGTCATGTGCAGGTCGAATACTGCATTGCTGATCTGTGTCGCTCCAGGCGCCATATTCACAGTCCAGGCCGCTTGTGCCTGGCTGAAAATCGAACACAACAGGAGGCCCATCCAAACATGTGGATGTCGCGTCATTGCGGGTTCCCCTTATCGTTCTTGTTATCCCGTAGGCATAAAGCCTGCGGCAAGGAGAGCGGCTACATCAGACTACGAACTCGAACCGCCATGCCTTGCTGCCGTACATCGGGTTCATCAGCTAACTCCATTCAGAACCGAGTATAGACAGCGACTGCAACCTCGCAACGCGATGGCGTAAATCGTTTGAAACAGACGGGACTTGCGCTGGAGGCCGCGAATGGAGAAGGATGCGAAACCAGATGATGGCAAACCGATATAACAGCGACGCATCAAGGAAGAGGCAGTTATGACAAATAGGTCTTAGGCGTGTTTATTCGCCAGCTAAGTTATGTCTTCCCTATTTCATTGCCTTTGTTTTCCTGGAGTTGTCATGAACACCGCCGCATTGCGCGAGCAGATCCAAAAAGCCCAACAACACGAAGCCGAGACCGGCCAATTGGCCCGTCAGTTGGAAGGCCAGTTACCGCACCTGCACCGGGCTATCCAATTGCCAGAGGCGAACGCCAACGACGTCCTGGCGCGGTTTGTCGCCGCCTACATCGATGAAGTACCTGACCTGCTGGATGCGGCCAACGAGGTCGCCAAGGAGGCGGGCATCGAGCCGCAAATCAAACCGGTGCTGAAAATCGCCGAGCAGTATTTCCTCCAGCCGCCAACGATCATGGCCGGCCATGTCGGGCTCGACAGCCTGTTGGACGAGGCCTACCTGGCGCATCGATTCGTCGAAGAGGTCAACGACCTGTACATCAAGCATTTCGGCCAGCCATTGATCCCCTTGGACATGACGGTCGCCAATCTGATTGCCCACCAGTTGATCGGCGAAGCCTTTGCCAACCAGCTCGACGAAGTGGTGCATCACGCCTTTGATGAGATGCTCAACGATGAGACGTTCGCCTTGGAGTCGGTAGAAACCTACCGCGAGAAACTCAGCAGCCCTCACACCGGCGCCGCCTGGAAGCGCTGGCCGTGCATGTCGCGGCGCCTGGGCGTGGGGTTGGAGCTGGATCAGCCGGCGGCTTGATCCAGAGCTGATTCTCACCAACCCCTGTGGGAGCGAGCCTGCTCGCGATAGCGGTCTATCAGCTGACTAAAATGTTGTCTGATGCACCGCTATCGCGAGCAGGCTCGCTCCCACATTCGTTCATAAGGATGCCCTTCGCTGTCAGGCCTTGAAGTCTTTCATCGAGGCAAAGGAATTCGCGATCTTCCGATAAATCAAGTGATCGTCCAGATCCGTATCGCCATCGCTGTCGGCGTCAGTGGCGTTGACGACCTCTCGATAAAGCCCTTTGTTGTAGCCGGTCACCGTCACGACTAGATCGGGGGCGGTCATGTCGGAATCTTTCTTGTAGAGGCCAATATCGACGTCAGGCAGTGCAGCGTTTTGGCTATTGCTGCCAAACGAAACCATGATGCACTTGTACAGCCGCCTCTCGTCCATGCTACTCAACGTGACCATGGCGCTGGCCAGGTCGGCGGCAAGGGTGTAGTAGGACGCGTCATCTTCATCGATGTCGTCATCGCCCTCGACATCGTCCACACCTTCGGCGGTTTCATAGAGGCCGGTGATGGAATTGGCATAGACCGTGACGACGAGATCGGGTTTGAGCCCAGGCTTATACCCATTGTTATAGCGAGAGATGATGGCTTCTGGAACACCATCTTCATTAGAGTCGTTGAACTCGTATACCAGTGCGTAGTTCATGGAATGCTCCATGGAGAGACCGGGAAAATACCTCCTCTACAAACTAAATCTCGCTCAACGGATGCGTCTACTGTCATAGCTGACAGGTGTACGTGGGTACACCCGGTCCCTAAGTACCAACAAAAACCCTGTGGGAGCGAGCCTGCTCGCGATCGCGGTGTATCAGCTAACGAAAATGTTGTCTGATGCACCGCGATCACGAGCAGGCTCGCTCCCACATTCGTTCATCAAGGGTCAGGATGCCGCAGCGCCCACCCCTGTCGTCGTGCGCAACCGTCCTTCCAACCGGCGCTTGAGCCCGCGGGATTCGATCAGTAGCTTCGATCCCTTGCTGGCGTTCGCCCGGCTCCATTCTTCCAACAACTCCAGGCACGAGTGGTCGATGTAGCTCAGGTTGTTGAGCGGCACATGCACCGTCACGCCCTCGGGGAGGGTGCCCAGCACCTGGGTCAGCGCCGGCACCTTGAGGAAGGTCGCCGCACCGACCAGGCGCAGTTCCATCTCACCTTCCTGGGGAAGATCCACCAGGCTGATTTTCAGTCGCGAGGCTTTCCAGGCCAGCTTCGCCAAGGTCAGGCCGAAACCGATCAGCACGCCGGTCAACAGGTCGGTGAAGATGATCGCCAACGCCGTCGCGGCATAGGTGAACATCGGCATCCGGCCATAACGGCCCAGGCCACGAAACGCCTTGAGGTCCACCAGTTTGAAGCCGGTGTAGACCAGCACACCCGCCAGGCTCGCCACCGGAATGCTTTGCAGCACGCTGGACAGCAGCAGGACAAAGAGCAGCAACCACAGGCCATGGAAAATCGTCGACATCCGCGTGGTGGCGCCGGCCTGGACGTTGGCCGAGCTGCGCACGATCACCCCGGTCATCGGCAAGGCTCCGAGCAGGCCGCAGAGCATGTTGCCGATACCTTGGGCGGACAGTTCCCGGTCGAAATCCGCACGCTCGCCGCTGTGCATCCGATCCACGGCGGCTGCCGACAGCAGGGTTTCGGCGCTGGCGATGAACGCGACCGTCAAGGCGGCGACCAGCAACATCGGATCAGCCAGGTTCAGCAGGTCCGCCGGGCGCAGCCAATCGATGGCTTCGGCGAGGTTGTCCGGCACTTCGACTCGCTTGACCTGCAAGGCCAGCAAGAGGCTGGCCACGGTGGCCAGGCCCACGCCGAGCAAGGCGCCGGGTATGAAGCGCAGGCCATGGGGGCGAAACTTTTCCCACAGCCACATCACCGCAATCGTCGACAGGCCCAGCAGGCCGGCCTGCCAGCCGAACGACGGCAACGCCTGGGCGACTGCGCCGGGGAACGCCGCCAGGTTATCCAGCCCTGACGGCTTGGGCGCCGCGTCGAGCATTACATGGACCTGGGACAGCACGATCAGCACACCGATACCCGCCAGCATGCCGTAGACCACGGCCGGCGCGGTGACCCGGAACCAGCAGCCCAGGCGAAAACGCCCGGCCAGCAATTGCAGGAACCCGGCCAGCAACAGGATCGGCCCGAGCATGCCGACGCCATGTTGGCGCACCAGTTCGAAAACCAGTACCGCCAACCCGGCGGCCGGCCCGCTGACTTGCAACTTCGAACCGGCGAAAAAGCCCACGATCAGACCACCGACGATACCGGTGATCAGGCCCTTGGCGGGCGGCAGGCCGGACGCAATGGCAATGCCCATGCACAAGGGCAGCGCCACCAGAAACACAACCACCGAAGCCAGCAGCTCCCGTGGCAGAACAGCTTTTAATTGAGCAGCACGCATGGCGACTCTCCCGAAGATTCTTCAGGCATGGCAAGGCCCGGCCGCTCGAAGAGCAGACAGGACTTGACCACGCTAGGATTTATTTAGGAGCGATTAGAAGCGCGCTTTGGGCGTCGCGACCGGGATCGGATGGCTGCCATCGAGCGGCAGGAAACGCCCCTGGTCCGCATCGAAGGCTTTGATCTCGCTGGTCTCGATGTTGTACACCCAGCCATGGATGAACAACTGACCGCTGGCCATGCGCGAGGCCACCGAAGGGTGCGTTCGCAAATGCTGCAACTGCGCGATCACGTTTTCTTCGGTGAGGATGGGCATGGTCTGTTTTTCGTCGCCGCACGGGCAGTTGTCGTGAACCATGGTCTTGGCTACTTCGGCGTGGCGCAGCCAGGCTTTGACCGTGGGCATTCTTTCCAGGGTCTCGGGGTTGAGCACCGCGCGCATGGCGCCGCAATCGGAATGACCGCACACAATGATGTGCTGCACCCCTAGGGCCAGTACGGCGTATTCGATGGCGGTGGAGACGCCGCCGTTCATTTGTCCATAAGGCGGAACAACGTTGCCGACGTTGCGGGTCACGAACAGATCGCCTGGAGAGCTATGGGTAATCAGCTCGGGCACGATGCGCGAATCGGCGCAGGTGATAAACATCGCCCGGGGCGATTGGGCGGTGGCGAGTTTCTTGAAGAGTTCTTCCTGCTGCGGGAAGACTTCGTGATGGAAATGCAAAAAGCCGTCAACAATATGCTGCAGCGCTGCATCGGCGGTTTCCGCCTCGGGTTGGGCTGAAGCCGACGCAGCCAACGGCTGTTTATCCTTGTCACTCATGATTCATCCTCATAACGCCAGTGGCTGGTTAAAAAACGTCCAGGTCAAAGGGTTCGACCCGTCAGTCACTCGATGAACAAGGTAGCGGTCGAAACTTAACTCAAACTGAATCGGAGGCTCTAGGACAATGATTACAGGCATGACCTAAAGTGCAGGTGCCATCCTGTCCAGCCTGTGCTGCTGGGGCAACTTTAATCAAATCAATGACATCTGTCGGCCCGGCGGACAAAAGGCCTCGCAGTCGAGATTGTAGCCTTGGCGCCGGTCGAGCCCCAAGCGCTTGATCGCCTTGGCAAAGCGCTGGGCCAGCAGATCGGCAAAGGGGCCTTCGCCGCGCATGCGTTTGCCGAACTGGCTGTCGTACAGCTCGCCACCACGGCTCTGGCGGACTAGGCTCAACACATGGGCGGCGCGCTGCGGATAGTGGGCCTGCAACCATTCTTCGAACAGCGGCGCGACCTCCAGCGGCAGACGCAACATGATGTAGGAGGCACTTTGGGCGCCGGCGGCATGGGCTTCGTTCAGCAGGCTTTCGATTTCGCTGTCGTTGATCATCGGAATCATCGGCGCGCACAACACCCCCACGGGAATGCCCGCTTCGCGCATCACCCTGATCGCTCGCAGCCGCGCCTTGGGCGCCGCCGCGCGGGGTTCGAGAATACGCTTGAGCTCATCGTCCAGGGTGGTGAGGCTGATCATCACCGCCACCAGTCGTTGCCGGGCGAGCTCGGTGAGCAGGTCCAGGTCCCGCAGAATCAGCGAGCCCTTGGTCACGATGGTCACCGGGTGGCGATAGCGCAGCAGCACTTCCAGGATCCTGCGGGTGATGCGCTGTTCGCGTTCGATGGGCTGGTAAGGATCGGTATTGGAGCCCAGGTTGATTGGCGCGCATTGATAGCCGCGCTTGGACAGCTGCTCCTCCAGCACATCGGCGGCGTTGCTCTTGGCAATCAATCGGGTTTCGAAATCCAGCCCTGGCGACATGTCCCAATACGCATGGCTTGGCCGGGCATAGCAGTAGATACAGCCATGTTCACAACCCCGGTAGGGGTTGATCGAGCGATCGAAAGGGATATCCGGCGAGGTATTGCGGGTGATGATGGTCTTCGCCGTTTCGAAGCGCACTTCGGTGCCTTGGGTCAGTGGTACTTCCTGATACCAACCATCATCTTCGAGCACCGAGCGGCTCGGGGCGAAGCGGTTGTGCGGGTTGGCAGCGGTGCCACGACCGCGAGGCGGAAGAGAGGCCGACATGAGAAATACTCCAATGCTGTATGCACATACAGTATCTCTTGCATTCGAATTGGACCAGTGCCACTCGGCGCCTGGAGGGCGCTTGCACATTTGCGATGACAATTCACAACACTTTGACGTCCTTGTTACGGGTTTTTAACCGGGCCGAGCCGAAACTGCTCCACTTCGAACTCTCTTGTTTACGGTCATCCGTGCATGCTCAAGCTCCGCTCTTGTTCACTGTGTTGCCTGGCCTTGCTGATGGGGCTGGCTGGATCTTCCGTCCAGGCCGCCGATGTCGTACAGACGAGGCCCGCTGAATGGGCCCAGCCTGTGGAAAAGGATTACAACCTTTACCAGATGTCACCCACCCTTTACCGCAGCTCCTTGCCGGATGGTGGAGCCTTGCCGCTGCTGACGAAGCTCAGGATCGGCACGGTCATCACCTTCCTGCCGGAGTCGGATGCACGCTGGCTCTCCAATCCCGGCATTGAGCAGGTGCAGTTGCCGTATCGCACCAACCATGTCGATGACAGCGACATCCTCCGAGCCTTGCGTGCCGTCCAGGCCGCCGAAGCCAAGGGGCCCGTGCTCATGCACTGTAAGCACGGCTCGGACCGCACCGGGCTGGTGGCGGCGATGTACAGGGTGGTCGTGCAGGGCTGGAGCAAAGAGGACGCGCTGAACGAAATGACCGAAGGCGGCTTCGGTGACAGCCATCACTTCAAGGATGGGGTTCGTTACATGATGCAGGCCGATGTGGAAAAACTCCGTGTTGCATTGGCGAACGGCGAATGCAGCACCAGCGTGTTTGCCCTTTGCTCCTTGAAGAGCTGGGTCAATTCGACCACGACTGCCCATCACCTTGAGCCGCAGATCACCCTTCCCGAGCGCTGATCGATGATGTGCCTGAGAAGGCGGCGATGGAGACGGACAGCGGTCGCGAGTCGCCCGGCGCAAAAACGGTTTCACGCAGCGCACGACCGGTTGCCGGGTTGAACACCCCGTCGCGTTTGAATCGCTGGAACACGGTCAAGGCCAACTCCTTCGACCAGACGTAGGCGTAGAGCGTCGCCCCATAGCCGGTCACCAGGTAGTCCAGGCCATTGGGCCAGCGCTCGTTCGGCGACACAGGCAGATGCCCCACCTGTGCGCTGGCTTGGTCGAATACCTGCTGGACGGTCCGCCCGTCGCCATGAGTGCGGTGTAACTCCATGTCGAACAATGCGCTGCGCAACAGCTCTGCGGTTTCCCAACTGGTCTGGGTATGGGCGAAGGTCAACAGTTGAGTGGCAACCTCGTCAGGCATCTTTTCTCCGGTTTGGTAGTGCTTTGAGATCCGCACCAGGCATTGCCTGGAGAAGCACCACTGCTCTAACAGTATCCCGGCGAACTCGGCGGCATCGCGAGGCAGGCTATTGATGCCCGACAGATCGCGATAGTCGGCGCGGGTCAGGACATGCTGCAGACAATGGCCGAACTCATGGAAAAGGATTCGTAGCTGCAGATGATCGAGCAGGACCGGGTCTGGACCCTCGCTGCGCGGCAGCCAGCCATGCAGCGTGGCAATGGGATGCCGGGGGCGGCCCTCAGCAGTGATATGGCGGTTTCGCAAGGTGGTGGTATTGGGAAAACTGTCTCGGTTCGCATCCGAAAACGGATCGAAATAAATGTAGCCAATGACCGCGCCCCATTCGCTGACTTCGAACAACCGCACGTCCGGGTGCCAGGTCGCCGCATCCCGTCGTTCGACGAAGTCGACGCCGAACAACTCCGTCGCCATCCGCAATAGCTGGGCAAACGTGGGTTCCAATGCAAACCAGACACTCAGCGCTTCCTTGGAAACGCCTGCCGCTTGCTGGCGAAGTTGATTCACCAGGTAGGGGTAGTCCCAGGGCTGCAGGTCGCTGAGACCTTGCTGCGCGGCAAAGGCCTTGAGCTGGTCGGCGTCCCGCTTGAAATGGTGCTGCTGTCGTTCGAGCTGTGCCCGCAGGAACGTCATGACTTCTTCGGTAGAGGCGGCTTGCTCCGGCTCGATCGCCAACTGGGCAAAATTCGAATAGCCCAGGGAGGTGGCGTACTGATGACGGTCATCGAGTAATTGCCTGAGTATGTCGGCGTTGTCGAACTGACCCGCCTGGGGGCCTTGATCCGATGCGCGGGTGCTATAGGCCTCGTACATTTGCTGACGTAGGGCACGGTTGTCGGCGTAGCGAGTGACGATGCCAAACGATTCATCGTTAAGCGTCAGCAGCCATCCCGTGCGTCCGGCTTCCCGCGCCAGGCGGGCGATCTGTTGCTTGAACCGCGACGGCAGGCCGCTCAGTTGGGCTTCATCGTCAATCGCTTTGCGCCAGGCCTGGTTGGCCATTTGCAGGTTTTCCAGGAATAACCCCTGGACCTCGTTGATGCGCAACTTCAGCAGGCTCAGGCCGGCCGGCATGTTCTGGTGAAATTGGCGCAGGATTTTATTCAGGACCCGTGTACGAGTCGGTGCGAAATGCCTGGCGATCTGGCTGTCCGCCAAGCGCCGATAGAGCTCGAACAGCGTGGGGTGTTGTTTCAACGAAGCCTGGAAGTCATACAACCGTTCACTGCAATCCAGGGAGGCCTGCGCCCAGGCGTCCCCTTTCCGGGTCGTGGTCAGAAGGTGCAGCAGGTAACCGAAGCCTTCCAATCGTGTGTGGATTTCATCCATGGCCAACACGAGGTCGTCCCAGGTGGGAAAGGGCGTCTGGGTCTGGATGATGTGGGCCACCTGAGCGCTGCTTTCGGCAAGCAGTCGGTCGAGGGCGGGTAAGAAATGTTCGGCTTGAATCTGCGAAAAAGGCGGCAGGTCATACGCCTGCAGCAGCGGATTATCGTCGTGGGGCATGGAGGGCCTTCCTGTCTGTCTGGGCTGGGTGACCAGTCTGGGCAGGAAGGTATGAAGCCTGGCGGTATATATGTATCGCTCCCGGGCCGGGCGGCCCGGAAGGTGATGCCGGACATGTCAGTCGGTTTTTTTCTTCAACTTGGGGTTGGGAAAGAACTGCACCGCCTGGACCTTGGCGTCCGGCGCTTTAAGCGCCGACGTATTGACCCGGGTGCCCAGTTCCTTGGGCACCGACAGGCCTTGTTCATTGAGCGTGTCGGAATAACAGCAGGCGACGCACTCGCGATGCGGTACGCCGTCTTCGTTCCACATCATCAATTTGTCCGGCTCGCTGCACGCCGGGCAGACCGCCCCGGCGATAAAGCGTTTTTTCGTGATCACAGGCCCCTCGCTCATGCTGCCGCGTCCTCACTCAGGCCGCTATGGCGCAAGAGTGCGTCAATCGACGGCTCACGGCCACGGAAGTCGACGAACAGCACCATCGGTTCCTGGGAACCGCCACGGGCCAGGATCGCTTCGCGGAAAGCGCGACCGGTGTCGGCGTTGAGCACGCCGTCTTCTTCGAACTTCGAGAACGCATCGGCCGACAGCACTTCCGCCCACTTGTAGCTGTAGTAGCCCGCCGCATACCCACCGGCGAAAATGTGGGCAAAGCTGTTGGGGAAACGGTTGTAGGCCGGTGGGCGCATCACCGACACCTCGTCACGCACGCCTTCGAGCACTTGCAGCACGCTGCGACCGTCGCCATGGGTGGCGTGCAGCTCGAAGTCGAACAGCGAGAATTCCAGCTGGCGGACCATCATCAGGCCGGACTGGAAGTTTTTCGCCGCGAGCATCTTCTCCAGCAAATCCTGGGGCAGTGGTTCGCCGGTTTCGTAGTGGCCGGAGATCAGCGCCAGGCCTTCAGGCTCCCAGCACCAGTTTTCCATGAACTGGCTCGGCAGCTCCACGGCATCCCAGGCCACGCCGTTGATGCCGGATACGCCGGCGTGCTCGACGCGGGTCAGCAAGTGGTGCAGGCCATGGCCGAACTCGTGGAACAGTGTGGTGACTTCGTCGTGGGTCAGGAGGGCCGGTTTGCCACTGTCGGCCGGGGTGAAGTTGCACACCAGGTTGGCGACCGGGCTTTGCAGCACGCCATCGATCGTGCGACGACGGTCCCGGGCACCGTCCATCCAGGCGCCACCACGCTTGTTGGCGCGGGCATAGAGATCGAAGAAGAACCGCCCGACGTGCTGGCCGTTTTCCTTGATCTCGAACAGGCGCACGTCCGGGTGCCAGGCGTCGAAACCTTTCAGCTCGGCGATCTCGATGCCGTAAAGGCGTTGCACGATGGCGAACAGACCGCTCAGTACCTTGTCGATCGGGAAGTAGGCGCGCAGGGCTTCCTGGGCGACGCTGTAGCGCTGCTGGCGCAGTTTTTCACCGTAGAAACCGCTGTCCCAGCTTTGCAGGTCGGGGCAGCCTTGTTCGGCGGCGAAGGCTTTCAGTTGTTCCAGATCCTGGGCCGCGAACGGTTTGCTGCGCTTGGCCAGGTCACGCAGGAAGCTGAGGACCTGATCGCTGGACTCGGCCATCTTGGTCGCCAGGCTCAACTCGGCGAAATTGGCGAAACCCAGCAATTGGGCCAGTTCCTGGCGCAGGTCGAGGATCTGTTCCATCACCGGGCCGTTATCGTTCTGACCGGCATTCGGGCCCTGGTCCGAGGCGCGGGTGCAGTAGGCCGCGTAGACTTCTTCACGCAGGGCACGGTCTTCGGCGTAGGTCATCACCGCGTAGTAGCTGGGGAATTCCAGGTTGATCAGCCAGCCGTCCAGCTCTTTGGCCTGGGCGGCCGCGGCCATTTGCGCCTTGGCCGAATCGGTCAGGCCGGCGAGAGCGGCCTCGTCGGTGACGTGCTTGGTCCAGGCCTGGGTGGCGTCCAGCAGTTGGTTGGAGAACCGACTGCCCAGCTCGGACAACTTGCTCTGCACCTCGGCGTAGCGTTTCTGCTGCTCCGGCGGCAGGTCGATACCCGACAGACGGAAATCCCGCAGGGAATGTTCCAGGATGGTTTTTTGCGCCACGTCGAAACCGGCGGCCTCAGGGCTGCTCGCCAGGGCTTCGAAGGCCTGGAACAACTCACGGTTCTGGCCCAACTCGGTGGAGTAGGCGCTCAGGGCTGGCAGGCAGGCTTCATAGGCTTCACGCAATTCAGGGCTGTTGCGCACCGCGTTCAAGTGGCTCACCGGGCTCCAGGCGGCGCCCAGGCGATCGTTGAGCTCGTCCATCGCCAGCACCAGGCCGGCCCAGCTTGGCTGTTGGCCCTGGGTCTTGAGGATCTGCGCGATGGCGGCGCGGTTGTCAGCCAGGATCTGCTCGATGGCCGGTTGCACGTGCTCGGCACGGATCGCCGAGAATGGCGGCAGGTCATAGGGCTGTAAAAGAGGGTTGTTCACGCTCACGGTTGGCACCTTGGCTGGAAGAAACATCGGCCCATCTTAATTACAATCGACCTTCACCGCAGCTAGCAGCGACTATCAGTAGAAAAGAGAGAGCCTATCGTGACCCTTCGCACGTACCAGAATCACACCCCACGGCTTGCCCGGGGCGCTTTCGTCGACAGCACCGCGGTGGTGATCGGCGACGTTGAAATTGGCGAAGACAGCTCCGTCTGGCCACTGACGGTCATTCGCGGCGATATGCACCGCATCCGCATCGGCGCCCGTACCAGTGTCCAGGACGGCTGCGTGCTGCACATCACCCACGCCGGTCCTTTCAATCCCGAGGGCTTTCCACTGTTGATCGGCGACGACGTGACCATCGCCCACAAGGTCATGCTCCATGGCTGTGCCGTGGGCAGCCGGGTGCTGATCGGCATGGGCAGCATCGTCATGGATGGCGCGGTGGTCGAGGATGAGGTGATCATTGGTGCCGGCAGCCTCGTCCCGCCGGGTAAACGCCTGGAGAGTGGTTTCCTGTACGTGGGGAGCCCGGTGAAGCAAGCCCGGCCGCTGACAGACAAGGAGCGCGCCTTCTTCACCTACAGCGCGGCGAACTACGTGAAGCTCAAGGATTTGCATCTGGCCGAAGGTTATGACCAGCCCTGAAACATCTGTTGAATCCCCTCGCCACAGATGAACCTCTTGCTACTGATTCATTCACCCCGGGAGCTTTCATGCACTACCAAACCGTACTGTTCGACCTCGACGGTACCCTCACCGACCCACGTGAAGGCATCACCCGTTCGATCCAGTTCGCCTTGAGCCAACTGGGTATCGACGAGCCCGACCTCACCCGCCTCGAACATTTCATCGGCCCGCCGCTGCTGCAGGCCTTCATGCAGTTCTATGGCTTCGACGAAGCGAAGGCCTGGGAGGCGGTGAATTTCTACCGCGAGCGCTTCAAAGTCACCGGCCTGTACGAAAACCGCGTTTTCGAAGGGGTAATGCCGCTGCTGGAAACCCTGGGCGGCCAGGGCCGGCAGTTGTATATCGCCACCTCCAAGCCTTGGGTCTTCGCCCGGGAAATCGCCCGCCACTTCGATTTTGCGCGGCACTTCAAGGTGATCTACGGCAGCGAGCTGGACGGCACCCGCACTGACAAAGTCGAATTGATCGCCCACCTGCTGGCTGAAGAAGGCCTCGACCCGGCGAATACGCTGATGATCGGTGACCGTAAACATGACCTGATCGGCGCTCGCAGCAATGGCCTGGATGCAGCGGCGGTAGGGTATGGGTTTGGCAGCCGTGAGGAGCTCATGGCCGAGAGTCCGGCGTACCACTTCCAGACGGTGGATGAGCTGCATCAGGCATTTATGCGAGGGTAGTTCGATGGTCGTCGCGGGCAAGCCTTGCTCCCACAGAACCTACAGTTCTCTCATGCCGGATGGATTCTGTGGGAGCAAGGCTTGCCCGCGATGAGGCCGGCTCAATCACTGGATATCTATGATCCGGCTAACGCCTTCAACGCCGCCTTACGCTCATTCACCGGCAGCTTGCCCAACTTCTCCACTGCGGCATAAAACGCCACCCAGTCGCCCGACGCCTGTCGGAACAACGTCGCGAATGCCGGCACCCACTGGTCGTAGAGCCCGAACGGCAGCAACCGTGCATTGTTCAGCGGCGCATAGACCCAGGCGTCGTAACGTTTGTCGCCGGCCCACTGGCTGTCACGTAGCTGCGCATATTCGGCGCGCAGCCGTTCGAATGCCTGCGCTTTTTGCTGGCGCATCTGTTCGGTTGGCAGGGGCTGGGTATAGAGCTTTTCCAGTCGTTCACGGGTGTCGAGGATCAACTGGATGAACTGATCGCGCTGACGTGCCTGCTGGCCGTTGTCCGGCGCCAGCCCGCGACTGGCGCGCCACTGCCGGGTGCCTTCCTGCTCGACGAAGGTGGCGAAGGACTCGTTGAACTCGGTGTCGTCCTGTATGTAGAACCGCTGGTGCGCCAGCTCATGAAAGATCAGCGTCGCCAGGCGTTCGTCGCCCCAGTGCATCATCGAACTCAGGATCGGGTCGTTGAACCAGCCCAGCGTCGAATAAGCCTCCACCCCACCAATCGCCACATCCATGCCACGCAAACGTTGCAAGGCCGCTTCGCCACGGGCGGCACTCTGGCTGTAGAAGCCGCGATACGCCACGCAACCGGCGATGGGGAAGCAGTGGTTTTGTGGGGCCAGGGAAAATTCCGGCGTGGCGAAGACATTCCAGACTACGTAAGGCCGGCCAATGTCCGCATACAGGCGGTAACTTTTGTTGTCCGGCAGATGCAGGTGAGCGCTGGCGAAGGTTCGCGCCTCACGCGCCTTGGCCAGATGCTCCCGCAACCGGGCGTCGCGAGTGGGGTCGGCAATCACCTGGTCGACGGGCTCCCGGGCCTGCAACAGCCGCAGCTGTCCGCTGACGAGCTGGCCGTAGTAACCGACATTGGAACAACCGTTGAGTAACAAAAGCAGGAGGCCCGGAAACAAAAGCCTGAAAACACGGTCGAGTAACCGATGGCTGGAACGCGGCCTGATCAATTGGAATCACCTTGGGAAAAGTCTGCGCACAAGACTATCCCGCCTGCCCGGAGCTTCGCTATGCGCATGTTGATGCTGACGAGTGGCCTGTTGCTGCTGACCGGTTGTGCCAGCTTGCCCGACCCTGATCCTTCGCAAGCGTGGATCGATCTTGGCAATCATCAGGACACGGCGCTGCAAGCGCTGGAAGTCGATGACAAGACGTCCGTGGACAAACGTTATTTCGAAGTGCAGCCCGGCGCCCATGAGTTGACCGTGCGTTATCAATTTGCCGTCGAGCCCGGGAATATTGGCCCGGATGCCGAGCCGCTGTGGCGGGATTGTCGGTTGAATGTGAAATTCAAGGACTTCAACGCAGGCCAGCGTTACCAGTTGCAGGCCGGCAGCATCGGTTTCCGGCCATGGGCCAAGCTCTATGACCAGCAGCGCAAAGTGGTGGGCCAAGGTACGCCGGCGGGCTGCCAGCAGAGTTGATCGGCGCTATGCTCAATGCCCGACTTCAGGAAATCCATCATGCGCTTTCATATCCTGTTACTGGCCGTTGTCTCGGTGAGCGGGTGTGCATCAAGTCCGCTGCCCCCGGTCGATCCGAACATGGCCTGGGTCGATTTTGCGACCCCCATGCCGGGCGGCAAAATGCTCATGGCCGAGGGCCTGGATGGGCAACGTCTGCGGGATGGGCGGTTCTTCCAGGTTTCGCCGGGCAGCCATGAGCTGAAAGTGCGCTTCGACTTCGAGGTCATGAGTGGGGGTGGGTTGGGCATGCAGGCCGAACCGCAGGAGCGGTTGTGCTACATGATCGTGCGCTACGATCATTTCGAGGCCGGCCAGCGTTATCGTCTGGAAGCCCGCAACATGGCGTTTACCCCAAGCGCCCGGCTCTATAATGCCAAGCGTGAAATTGTCGCCGAGGAGCGGCAGGTCAACTGCGTTCCTTAATTGTCGTTCTTCTGGTAGATGATTTTCTTCGTACCGCCTTCGCAGGTGCCGACCACCATGTTCTGATCGCGGACTTCGTTCTCCATGACAATTTCCAGGGTGTAGGACGATACCTTGTTCGCCTGGATCTTCGCCTCGATTTCCGCTTTCAGTTCTTCACAGGATTTTGGCGCCGCCAGGGCTGACGTGGTCAAGGCGCAACCGATGATGACCAGGGCAAACCGTTTCATGCTCGAACTCCTCGCTGCAGCACGTACCGCTTGTACGTTGAAACTGCCTACTGCATTCGACCACACATTGCTCAACGGGTAACAGGGAAAGATCGCAGCCTTCAGCGGCTGCGATCCTGATGCGGGCGTCAGTTCACCAGCGTGGCATCCAGAGTGATCTTGGCGTTCAACACCTTGGAAACCGGGCAACCTTCCTTGGCCTTGTTGCTCAGCTCTTCAAACTGCTGCTGGCTGGCGCCGGGAATCTTCGCCTTGAGAATCAGCTTCACTGCCGTGATGGCAAAGCCGCCGTCGACCTGGTCGAGGGTCACTTCGGCATTGGTATCGATGCTGTCGGCCTTGAACCCGGCATCCCCCAGGATCATCGAAAACGCCATGGAGAAACAGCCAGCATGGGCTGCGCCGATCAGCTCTTCGGGGTTGGTGCCGCGGCCGCCCTCGAAACGGGCCTTGAAACCATAGGGTGCTTCACGCAGCACGCCGGTTTCCGTGGAGATGGAGCCGATGCCGGTTTTCAGGTCACCTTCCCAATGAGCCGATGCTTTCTTAATGATAGCCATGTCTGCCTCCTCAAGATCCGGCGCGCGGGTTGCGCCGGGTGTTTTTTGACTGCCAGGCTTGTGAGGATAGACCGCCTGACAAAGTTCACTTCATCGATTAGTCGACTAATTTAGTAGGAAAATTCGTTGCAGCTATTGAAACTCGGGTATATGCCCACATTGCAGGGAACACACCTACAGAAAACGGCAGGCTTTTGCCCGTAGGAAAAGCCCCGTTGGAGACGCCGGCCCATGAAACAGCTGTCCGAAGTGAAATTCTCAACCCTCGACCTCGTGCCTGTTCGCGAGGATGGCAATGCCGCCCGCTCCTTGCGTAACTCGCTGGATCTGGCGCAGCACGTGGAAAAATTCGGCTATACCCGTTTCTGGGTGGCCGAACACCACAACATGGATGGCATCGCCAGCTCCGCGACGGCGGTGTTGCTGAGTTATCTGGCGGGTGGTACTTCGACCATTCGTGTCGGCTCCGGCGGGGTGATGTTGCCCAACCATGCGCCTTTGATCATCGCCGAACAGTTCGGCACTCTGGAAAGCCTCTACCCTGGTCGGATCGATCTGGGACTGGGTCGTGCGCCCGGCTCCGATCAGATGACTGCCCGGGCCTTGCGTCGTGAGCGCTCCGGTAGTGCGGATGATTTCCCAGAGGATGTGGCCGAGCTGATGCGCTATCTCGGCCCGCGCACGCCCGATCAACGCATCATCGCCATGCCCGGCACCGGGACCAACGTGCCGGTGTGGTTGCTGGGCTCCAGCCTGTTCAGTGCGCAACTGGCCGGTGAGCGCGGGTTGCCCTACGCCTTTGCCTCCCATTTCGCACCGCGCTATATGCATGAGGCGATTCGCATCTACCGCAACCATTTCAAACCGTCGGCGGTACTCGACAAACCCTACGTGATGCTCGGCGTGCCGTTGGTGGCGGCGGATACCGATGAGCAGGCCGATTATCTGGCGACTTCGGTGTATCAGCGGATCCTTGCGCTGATGCGCGGCCAGAGCCTGGTGCAGCGTCCGCCCGTCGAAACCATGAACGGTCTCTGGTTGCCCCATGAGAAGGAAGCGGTGGGCGATTTCCTTGGCCTGGCGATGGTGGGTGGTCCGCAGAAGATCCGCGCCCGCCTCGAGGTGCTGATCGAGCAGACCCAGGCCGATGAGCTGATTTTCACCAGCGACCTGTATGAGCATGCCGACCGCTTGCGTTCATATGAATTGTTGGCGCAGGTCATGAAGGGCTGAATCGTGCCCATGAAAAAGCCGACGCATGCGTCGGCTTTGACATTCGAGCAGCATCAGCGTTTGTAGACGATTTCCTTCGTACCGCCCTCACAAGTACCGACGACTTTCGCATCACCCGCCGCACCTTTATCGACGATTTCCAGCGAATAACCTGAAACCTTCTTGGCATCGAGCTTCGCTGCGATTTCGCTTTTCAGCTCCTCGCAGGGCTTACCGGCGGCAAACACGGAACCCGCAAGGCTCAGCAAACCCACAGCAACCATCAACTTTTTCATCGCTCGCACTCCTTGGTCGGATCAATCAGGCTGGTATTAAACAGGAAGGATGCGCTCGCCGGATAGCGCATCGCCATTCCTATGGCACTCCGCCAGCGTGCAAGTTCCGAGCGCCTCAGCTATTTGCGATCCGGAACCCGACCTTCAGGGTTACCTGAAAGTGTGCGGCCCGACCGTTTTCGATATGCCCGCGGGTTTCCGTGACTTCGAACCATTCCAGGTGCTTGAGGCTTTTGCTGGCTTCGGCCAGGGCATTGTTGATGGCATCTTCGATGCTGGTGGGAGACGAGCCGACCAGCTCGACCTTTTTGTACGTGTGATGATCAGTCATGACGTTCTCCTGGGTTATCTCTAGCGCTTGGTTACCATCGCTTGGCTATCAAGAGCCTAGCAGCGATTTTTCGCCTTACGTGTGGTGCCGTTCACGCGCTGAAGTTCAGATTTACTGCACTTTCAGAAACGGTGGGAGTCCCAACTTTCACACGCACTCAACCACTGCAGGAGAGAGCCACCATGGCCAGCAATTCGTTACGCAAAGCCTCGTTGCAAAGCATGGAAGCGGAAATCGAGAATCTGCTCAAGTCGTTGGAAAGCCTGAAGGACGACGCTTCGGACGAGTCGCGCAAGACCCTCAAATCGCTCAAGGCAAACGCCGAAAATGCGTTGAAGCATTCCCGTCATCTGCTCAGCGATGCGTATGAAGAGGTCAAGGTGAAAACCCGCGAAACCGGGCTCGCCACACGCGATTACGCTCAAGAGCACCCGTGGACCACCGCCGGTGTCGCGGTCGGCGCCCTCGGTCTGTTGGCGGCTTATCTGCTGTGCAAGCGCGGTGATTAAGCCGGTTGGCTCAGCTCATGCCTGAGCCATTGAGCCAACTGCCGGGCGCGGCCGTCCGCGGCGCGCTTGGGTAGCCATAACGCCAGTCGCGCCGGGGTTTCATCGAAGCCCCATGGCGCGACGAGGCGTCCGGCGCGCACATCCTCGGCTACCAACGGTTCGGGAGCGATGGCCACGCCCAGCCCTGCCACAGCGGCCTCCAGCAAATAATACAGATGCTCGAAACCCTGGCCGAACTTCAATGCCTGGGGATCGAGGTTGTTCTGTCGTGCCCAGGTCGGCCAGGCTTGAGGGCGCGACGTGGTATGCAGCAACGCCTCACCCAGCAGCGCATCGACCGGGGCGCTGTTCAGATCGATGAAGCCGGCGTAACGCGGGCTCAAGACCGGGCCGATCCGCTCGCTGGCCAACTCATACACTTGCATGTCTGCCGGCCAGGGAGGCTCGGCAAAGACCAGCAAAGCGTCCAGCCCTGGACGTCTGGGGTCCAGATCGCCTTCGCCGGCGGAGAGGTGCAAGCGCAAGTCCGGCAGATCGGCATTGAGTCGGCCCAGGCGAGGAATGAACCAGCGCGCCAGCAGACTGCCCGAGCAGCCCAGCACAAACGGAGCATTCGCCGTGCTTTGGGTGAGTTCGGCGCAGACGGTGCGTAATCGCTCGAAAGCCTCGGTGCTGGCATCGCGCAGACGCAGGCCCGCATCTGTGAGTTTCAGGCCGCGTCCGTCCTTGCTGAACAGGCTGACGCCCAGATGCTCCTCCAGCGCCTTCAACTGTCGGCTGACGGCGCCGTGAGTCACGTGTAGCTGTTCGGCCGCCTGGCTTACGCTGTTCAAGCGGGCGGTGGCTTCGAAGGCGCGCAAGGCGTTAAGCGGAGGCAGATCGTGGCTCATGGTATCTGTGAGTTTTCCTGACAGGTTGCGGCGATCTTATCGGTTTTCAGAGCGGGATGTCAGGGGTAGAGTGACCTCATTGTCTTCTTTCGCATTTGCCTGGAGCGTTCTCCCATGACCCAGCCTACGACCCCTTTCAACCTGCGCAGCGGCCCCGACGCCAACGGCCTGTTCGGTGCGTTTGGCGGCCGCTATGTGGCCGAAACCCTCATGCCGTTGATCCTTGATCTGGCCCGCGAATACGAAGTGGCGAAGGAAGATCCTGCGTTCATCGAGGAACTGGCCTACTTCCAGCGGGACTACGTCGGTCGTCCGAGTCCGCTCTATTTCGCTGAGCGCCTGACCGAATACTGCGGCGGCGCGAAGATCTATCTCAAGCGCGAAGAGCTGAACCACACCGGCGCGCACAAGATCAACAACTGCATCGGCCAGATCCTGCTGGCGCGGCGCATGGGCAAAAAACGCATCATCGCCGAGACGGGCGCCGGCATGCATGGCGTGGCCACCGCCACCGTAGCTGCACGTTTCGGCCTGGATTGCGTGATCTACATGGGCACCACCGACATCGAGCGCCAACAGGCCAACGTGTTCCGCATGAAATTGCTCGGTGCCGAAGTGATCCCGGTGGTTGCCGGTACCGGGACCCTGAAGGACGCCATGAACGAAGCCCTGCGCGACTGGGTCACCAACGTCGACAGCACGTTCTACCTGATCGGCACCGTGGCCGGCCCGCACCCGTATCCGGCTATGGTTCGTGATTTCCAGGCGGTGATCGGTAAAGAAACCCGCGATCAACTGCAAGCGCAGGAAGGCCGCCTGCCGGACAGTCTGGTGGCATGCATCGGTGGTGGTTCCAACGCGATGGGCCTGTTCCACCCGTTCCTGGACGACAAGAGCGTCGACATCATCGGCGTCGAAGCGGCAGGCTATGGCATCGAAACCGGCAAGCACGCGGCGAGCCTGAACGGTGGCGTCCCCGGTGTATTGCACGGCAACCGCACTTTCCTGTTGCAGGACGATGACGGCCAGATCATTGATGCCCATTCGATTTCCGCAGGTCTCGACTATCCGGGTATCGGCCCGGAACACGCCTGGTTGCATGACATTGGTCGCGTCCAGTACACCTCGATCACCGATGCCGAAGCCTTGGACGCCTTCCACAAGTGCTGCCGCCTGGAAGGCATCATCCCTGCGCTGGAAAGCTCCCATGCCCTGGCTGAAGTGTTCAAGCGCGCACCAAACCTGCCCAAGGACCACCTGATGGTGGTCAACCTCTCCGGCCGTGGCGACAAAGACATGCAAACCGTGATGCACCACATGGAACAGTCCCAGCAGGAGAAACACTGATGAGCCGCCTGCAAACCCGCTTTGCCGAACTCAAGCAACAGAACCGCGCCGCCCTGGTGACCTTTGTTACCGCCGGCGACCCGAACTACGACACCTCTCTGGCAATCCTCAAGGGCCTGCCGGCGGCCGGTGCCGATGTGATCGAGCTGGGCATGCCGTTCACCGATCCGATGGCCGACGGCCCGGCGATCCAGTTGGCGAATATCCGCGCGCTGGGCGCTCAACAGAACCTGGCAAAAACCCTGCAGATGGTTCGTGAGTTCCGTAAGGACAACAGCGAGACGCCCCTGGTGCTGATGGGTTACTTCAACCCGATCCATCGTTATGGCGTGCAACGCTTTATTGGCGAGGCGCTGGATTCCGGCGTTGATGGCCTGATCGTGGTGGACATGCCGCCCGAGCACAACGGCGAACTGTGCGATCCGGCCCAGGCCGCGGGCCTGGATTTCATCCGCCTGACCACGCCGACCACCGATGATGTGCGGTTGCCGACCGTGCTCAATGGCAGTTCGGGCTTTGTGTACTACGTGTCGGTGGCGGGCGTCACCGGCGCCGGTGCCGCGACGCTGGAGCATGTGGAAGAAGCCGTGGCGCGTCTGCGTCGCCATACCGATCTACCGATCAGCATCGGTTTCGGCATCCGCACACCGGAGCAGGCCGCTGCCATTGCTCGGTTGGCCGATGGCGTGGTGGTCGGCTCGGCGTTGATCGACCATATCGCCAGCGCCGAGACATCGGAGCAGGCTGTCGACGGCGTGCTGAGCTTGTGCGCGGCCCTGGCTGATGGTGTGCGTAAGGCGCGCGTGAGCTGATTCATTGCTGCAAAAAAAAGGGTTCAGAACCAGGTTCTGAACCCTTTTTTTATGCCCGGGCCACTAGGGCAACTCCAACCCACCGCTCGCCTTGTGCAGCTTGCGCAGATGTTCACCAAGCTCCTTGACGTTGGCCTCGCTCGCGGCGATTTCGGCGGCGCGGCTTGGTTCCAGCAGAGCCCGGACTTCCTTGTCCAGATCGCCCGTCAGTGTTTGAAGCTGTTTCTGGCGCAGGCTGCTTTCCGATTCCAATCGCTGCCACTCGCTGGGCTGTGGCAGCCCGTAGCCGCTGCTGCCCAGCAACTCGGCGGGGCGGCTCAGGAAGCCGCTGTTGGCGAGGATCTGTTGCAGCGTCGCGTTGGCCCTTTCCATGCCGCCGTTCTGCAGTTCACGGGCACCGAGGTAGCGTTGTTTGACTTCATCCTGGGCCAGTAGCAATTGCCGGCGATAACTGGCCTGTTCCAGCAACAACAACGCCGCGCTGGTGCGCAGATCAGCCTGTTCAAACCAGACGCGGCGCTCGGCGGCGTCCAGGGCCAGCCAGTCTTCCACCGACTGTTGTTTGATCGGCAGATACTTCTTCAGCACATTGAACATCGCCTGATACCGATCGCGAAAGGAGTCGAAGCGGTAGCCCAGGCGCAGGGCTTCCTTGGGGTCGTCCAACACGCTGGTGTCCGCCAGGCCCCGCCCCTTGAGCACTTCCAGCAAACCGTTGGGCATGATGCTGTCCAGGCCCTTGAGTTGCTCGTTATTGCTGCCGCTGCGCAGCAGCTTCAGGCTCTCTACCGCGCAGTTATTGGACAGGAAGTAATAGCTGCCGTCGTAGCTCCAGTGCATTTCGGCGGCGTGTTCAACCGTCTCCTCGATCTCGGTCCGTGACAGGTTCAGCGGCACGGAGGCCAGGCTGCGCAGTTCGGTCTTGGTGTATTCATCGATCACCTGAGCCAGTGGCAACACGAACAGCCGCGACGGGTATTTGCCCACCAGGCCATCCCAACTGGACAACTGCACATCACCGACGAAGGCGCGGTACGAGAGCACCAGGTGTTGATCCAGGTCCAGCCGGCAATCCGGCCCACGTGGGCGGCCGGGGGCGCAGATCACCAACCGCAGCATGCTGTGGCCCCAGCGGCTGACCCAGTTCTGGTTGGCTTCGGCCAACAGGTAGTCGATGGCATAGACCCGTTCTGGATCGACCTTGCCCAGGGGTGTTCTGGCGAAGTCGTTGCCGGCATTGAGGAAGGCGAACGACTTGGCGCAGGTGTCCTTGGCGGGCGGGGCCCAACCAAAGTGCTCTTGGTAATAGCGGTACAGCGCAGGTCGTCGGCAGGCGTAGCTCGGGTCGAGGAGAAAGTACTCCATGTTGACCGCGACGAACTCCTTGGGGCTGCTGGTCTCGTAGAGGTCCGGGCTGCGGGCGACCTGGCGGTTGTGCTGCTCCCGTTCACCGCGACGGCCGACGTACTGCGGCCAGCCAGCGAGGTCCAGCAGGCGAGGGTCATCACTGAGGGTGAAGCGGCGGTCGTTCTGGCCCCGGCACTCATCCGGAAGGCCGATCAGCCCGGCGCTGTTGTGGCGTCGCGTGCAGCGCTGGATCAACGCACGCTCGGCATCCGGCCATAAACGCGCACGGTCATAGATGTGAGTCAGTTCATGCAGGACGGTGGCGAGCATTTCCCGGCGCACGGTGCCGTGGGGGCGGTGAGTCTTTTGCGTAGCGGCGCTGCCGTCCGTGAGGCTGTCGAGCAGGTTGCTATTGAGGTCGAGCTGCGACACCAGCGAGGCTTGGCCATACGCGTTGGTCGGCATCTGGTCGGTCCAGCCGACATCGATACGACGGTCCAATTGCTCGATGAAGCGTGGCGGCAAGGCCGCCATGGCTTCATCGAGCAGCGCCTGGCTGGCCTGCTGCTGGGCGGGGCTCAGGCCTTCGCCGTTGAGATGCAGTCGCAGGCCGGCCTGGGCGGTACCGCCCATGAGCAGCAGGGCCCCGGCCGCCAGCCAGGCGGCGAGCCGCCTCACAGTGCGAGGATGGCTTCGGCGAGGACCTGGTCACTGGCATCGCGGGCTTCCGGCACGCGGGTACGCAAGGTGTCGAAGGCGGCCTCGAGGTGAGCACCACGGATTTCACCGTTGCTGGCGACGAAGCTGGCTGCATCGTCATGGGCTTCGCGGACGATCTTCGAATCACGGATGGAAGTGGTGGTATCGGAGGTGAAATCGATCGTGCGCTGCGAGGCGCGAACGATGATGTTACTGGTGGCTACCAGGGTATGGGCCTGGGCCACATCGGCCAATACCAGCAGGCCTAGGGCGGCAGCAATCAGCGGGCTACGCATGGAACGACTCCGGAAAGTAGGGATAACTATTGGACGAGAATTGCCTGTGCCAGTTCAAGGTCGCCGACATGAAGTTTTGGCTGGGTCTGGCGTAGATAAGCCAAGGCCGACTCCAATCGGGCGCCTCGCAACTGTCCATCACTGGCAACGAATGCCGCTGCGTCGTCGCGAGCGGCGGCGATCAGTTTATGGTCGAAGGGCGCAGAGGTCACCATGCTCGTGGCATAGCCGCTGACCACCACCTGTTGGGTGGATACATCGAAGGCATGAGCCGAAACGGACCAGCAGGAAGCGACCAGGAACAAAACAACAGACAGATCTGAGGTAAAACGCATGGCACTCGACGGTTGATGGCGAACCTGAAGGCTAGCGCAAACCGCCGGGCCAGAGCCAGCGCTGAAACATCGGGATACCTTCGGCCGCCCGATGTTTCATGTTGGATCAGATCACCAGGATCGCCTGGGCCAACTGGGTATCGGTAGCATTCAATTGCGGTGCCTGCTGGCGGATGAAATCCAGGGCACTTTCCAGTTTCACACCACGGATAGCGCCTTCGCTGGCCACGAAGCTGGCGGCATCGTCACGGGCCGCCTGGACGATTTTATTGTCTCGCAGTGACGAGGTCGCATCGGAGGTTGCATCGGACGTGGCCTTGAGCGCCCCGACGATGGAGTCGGTGGTGACGATGAAGCTGCTGGCATTGGCATGGGCGGCTACGGCCAGCAGGGCTGCAGCGCTGAGCAGACGAAGACGGATCATGATGAGACTCCTTGAGTGATGAATGCCGATTTTGTAGCGGGAAGAGGAGACGCCTGTTCGACTCGCTTCGCCACGTTCGCCTGGATAGTAAGTCAGATCGCGGCGCAGGACAGCTCTGATATAGAGCGCCCACTCTCGAAGTGCCCAAAGCAAAACTGTACCTGTTTAAATTAATCTCTATAAAACTGTACTTGTTCGTGGCTGGGCGCTGATTTCAGGGCCCTGAAACAACAAGACCCGTCGCGGTTTCCCACGACGGGTCTTGTTTTATTCAATTCGGTGCTGGCGGTGGACCCGGTGGGTCAGGGCCAGCGACGCTGAATTAGCGCCAGAACGGCTTGCTCAGCTCTTCGTAGCGTTGTGCTTCGCTGATACCGGCGTCTGCCAGCAGGCGAGCATCCAGACGAGCCAGTTGATGGCGGCTGGCGATGCGGCGCTGCCACAACATCAGGTTAGCGATAACGCGAAGAGGCAGGGAAGCCTGGTTTTTTGCAGCGTTGTCTTCGAAAAACAGCTCGGAACTGAGTGTACGTTCCATGGTTGACATCCTTCCGCTTATGGCGGGATTAGGTAGTGGTTTAACTTTAACTGGTGCCCATGATCCTCTCGTTTGGCCAGACTCTGTAGATACAGTTCACTAGTATTGTGCGCGACCAGTTAACTGTTAAAGGGTGGTGTACTGGTCCATATTGAGGCAACTGTACCTGTCTGCACTATGGTGGTGCGTTTTTGAGCGAGTCAGGGTGTTGGAGGATAAAAATGGCTAGAAAAACACCGGTACAGCAGTACAGTTTTTGTCGGTAATCGCTATGGGCCGTTGACCGACGAAAACTGTATGTGTGCTGCAGCGCCGATCAAGCTGTATCAAACAGCGATCATGCGCCCGGTTTCTTCCAGGTTCAGGTGCCAGCTCAGTGCGTCGCGCAGGATGTGAGGCGTATGCCCACCCAAGGCACACGCCGCTTCGAAATACTCATTCAAGGCCTGGCGATAGGTCGGATGCACGCAATGGTCGATGATCACCCGCGCCCGTTCCCGCGGTGCCAGGCCTCGCAGGTCGGCCAAGCCGATCTCGGTGACCAGGATGTCGACATCATGCTCGGTGTGGTCCACGTGGCTGACCATGGGCACGACGCTGGAGATAGCGCCTGCCTTGGCGATCGACTTGGTCACGAAAATCGCCAGGTGCGCGTTGCGGGCGAAGTCTCCCGAGCCGCCGATGCCGTTCATCATCCGCGTGCCGCAGACATGGGTAGAGTTGACGTTGCCATACAGGTCGAACTCCAGGGCGGTATTGATGCCGATGATGCCCAGGCGGCGGACGATTTCAGGGTGGTTGGAGATCTCCTGTGGTCGCAGGACCAGTTTGTCCTTGTACATCTCCAGGTTGGCGGACACATCGGCATTGCGCCGGCTCGACAGCGTAATGGAGCTGCCTGAGGCGAAGCTCAGTTTGCCGGCGTCGATCAGGTCGAACGTGGAGTCCTGCAGGACTTCGGAGTACATGGTCAGCTCTTCGAAGGGCGAATCGATCAACCCGCACATCACGGCGTTGGCAATGTTGCCGATACCGGCCTGCAGCGGGCCGAGCTTGTTGGTCATACGCCCGGCCGCGACTTCGCGCTTGAAGAAATCGATCAAGTGATCGGCAATGGCCTGGGTGTCGCTGTCCGGTGGTGTGACGGTCGACGGCGAGTCGCCCTGGTTGGTGATGACAATGGCGGCGATTTTCTCCGGTGGGATCGGGATGGCAGTACTGCCGATACGGTCGTCGACCTTCATCAAGGGAATCGGTGTGCGAGTTGGGCGATAGGTTGGGATATAGATGTCGTGCAACCCTTCCAAGTCCGGGTTGTGGGCCAGGTTGATTTCAACGATCACTTGCCGGGCGAAGATGGCGAAACTGGCGGAGTTACCCACCGATGTGGTCGGGACGATGTGGCCTTGCTCAGTGATGGCGACGGCTTCGATCACGGCAATATCGGGCAGCTTGAGCTGGGCGTTGCGCAACTGCTCGACGGTTTCCGAAAGATGCTGGTCGATGAACATCACCTCGCCTGCGTTGATCGCCTTGCGCAGGGTGCTGTCGACCTGAAACGGCATGCGCCGCGCCAGTACACCGGCTTGAGTGAGCTCCTTGTCGAGGTCGTTACCCAGGCTTGCGCCGGTCATCAGGCTGATTTTCAGCGGGCTGACCTTGGCGCGCTCGGCCAGGGCGTGGGGGACCGCTTTCGCTTCACCGGCGCGGGTGAAGCCGCTCATGCCGACGGTCATGCCGTCCTCGATCAACAAGGCTGCGTCGGCAGCGCTCATCACTTTGTTCAATAACGAAGGCAGGCGAATGCGGTCATGGTACATGGAGTGTTTTCTCGGGCTGGGAGCATGGATGCGCAGTCTAGTGAATTCGCGCCGTACCCGACCCGCGACAAAAGTCGCATTTAAGGCGTCTATTACGGGGGTTTCAGGCAAAACATCATTACCGGATCGGTAACATCTGGCCTTGATACAAATCAAAACGCCCCGACATGTCGGGGCGTTTTAGTGAAGCAGAGAACGTTATTCCACCGCTTTGACCATGTCCTCGATGACTTTCTTGGCGTCACCGAACACCATCATGGTCTTGTCCAGATAGAACAGCTCGTTGTCCAGGCCGGCATAGCCGCTGGCCATCGAGCGTTTGTTGACGATGATGGTCTTGGCCTTGAAGGCTTCGAGGATCGGCATGCCGGCAATCGGCGATTTCGGATCGTTCTTCGCCGCCGGGTTGACCACGTCGTTGGCGCCGAGCACCAGGACTACGTCGGCCTGGCCGAACTCGGAGTTGATGTCCTCCATCTCGAACACCTGGTCGTAAGGCACTTCAGCCTCGGCCAGCAACACGTTCATGTGTCCGGGCATGCGACCGGCCACCGGGTGGATCGCGTATTTCACGGTCACACCATGGTGAGTCAGCTTCTCGGTCAGCTCTTTCAGCGCGTGTTGTGCCCGCGCTACTGCAAGGCCATAGCCCGGCACGATGATCACGGTGTCGGCGTTGGTCAGCAGGAACGTTGCGTCATCCGCGGAGCCCGACTTCACCGGACGCGCTTCCTTCGAACCAGCCGGGCCTGCCGCATCGGCGCTGTTGCCGAAGCCGCCCAGCAGCACGTTGAAGAACGAACGGTTCATGGCCTTGCACATGATGTACGAGAGGATCGCACCGCTGGAGCCCACCAGGGAGCCGGCGATGATCAGCATCGAGTTGTTCAGCGAGAAACCGATACCGGCCGCCGCCCAGCCCGAATAGCTGTTGAGCATCGACACCACCACCGGCATGTCCGCACCGCCGATGGGGATGATGATCAGCACGCCCAGCACGAAGGCCAGGGCCAGCATCAGGGCGAACGCGCCGAGGTTGCCCGTCACCATGAACATCACGCCCAGTCCGAGGGTAGCCAGGCCCAGGATCAGGTTGAGCTTGTGCTGGCCGCCGAACTGCACCGGCGCGCCTTGGAACAGGCGGAACTTGTACTTGCCGGACAGTTTGCCGAAGGCGATCACCGAACCGGAGAAGGTGATTGCGCCGATGGCCGCGCCGAGGAACAGTTCCAGGCGGTTACCGGCCGGAATCGAGTCGCCCAGTTGCTTGACGATGCCCAGGGATTGCGGCTCGACGACAGCCGCGATGGCAATGAATACCGCCGCCAGGCCGATCATGCTGTGCATGAACGCCACCAGCTCCGGCATCTTGGTCATCTCGACGCGCTTGGCCATGATCGAGCCGGTGGTGCCACCGATCAGCAGGCCGACGATGACATAACCGATGCCCGCGGTTGCAAGCTCTGCCCCCAGCTTATAGATGAGGCCCACGGTCGTGGCGATCGCCAGCGCCATGCCGAGCATGCCGAACAGGTTGCCACGGCGAGAGGTGGTGGGGTGCGACAGGCCCTTGAGGGCCTGGATGAAACAGATCGACGCGATCAGGTACAGCGTCGTTACCAGGTTCATGCTCATTACTTGGGCGCCTCTTCTTTTACGGCTTTCGGGGCTTTTTTCTTGAACATCTCAAGCATGCGGCGCGTCACCAGGAAACCACCGAACACGTTGACCGCGGCCAGGGCCACGGCCAGGGTGCCCATGGTCTTGCCCAGCGGGGTCACGGTCAGCGCGGCGGCGAGCATCGCGCCGACGATCACGATCGCCGAAATGGCGTTGGTCACGGCCATCAAGGGGGTGTGCAGTGCAGGCGTTACGTTCCAGACCACGTGGTAACCGACATAAATCGCCAGCACGAAGATGATCAGGTTGTAGATACCGGGGGAGATAAGCTCTTCCATTGTCTGAATCCCTGCTTAGGCGTTTTTGCGGATGACTTGGCCGTCGCGGCACATCAGGCACGCGGCGACGATGTCGTCTTCCAGGTTCACGTCGAACTGACCTTCCTTGGTGAAGACCAGCTTCAGGAAGTCCAGCAGGTTACGGGCGTACAGTGCCGAAGCATCGGCTGCGACTTCGCCGGCCAGGTTGGTTGGGCCGACGATGGTCACGCCGTTCTCGACAACGACCTGATCGGCCACGGTCAGCGGGCAGTTGCCACCCTGGGCTGCCGCGAGGTCAATGACCACCGAGCCGGGTTTCATCTGTGCCACGGTTTCGGCGCTCAGCAAGGTCGGTGCCTTGCGGCCGGGGATCAGCGCGGTGGTGATGACGATGTCTGCTTGCTTGGCGCGTTCGTGCACCGCCTGGGCCTGGCGCTGCATCCAGCTTGCGGGCATGGGGCGAGCGTAGCCGCCGACACCGACGGCGCATTCGCGCTCTTCGTCGGTTTCATAAGGCACGTCGACGAACTTGGCGCCGAGGGATTCGATCTGTTCCTTCACCGCCGGACGCACGTCCGAAGCCTCGATCACCGCGCCCAGGCGTTTAGCCGTGGCAATCGCCTGCAACCCGGCCACACCCGCGCCGAGGATCAGCACGCGCGCCGCTTTCACGGTGCCCGCCGCCGTCATCAGCATCGGCATGAAGCGAGGGTAGTAGTGCGCGGCCAGCAGCACGGCCTTGTAGCCGGCGATGTTGGCTTGGGACGACAGCACATCCAGGCTCTGGGCGCGGGAGGTACGTGGCGCTGCCTCGAGGGCGAACGCGGTAATGCCGCATTCAGCCAGCTTGGCGATGGTTTCGTTGTTGAACGGATTGAGCATGCCCACCAGAACGGTGCCGCTCTTGATCAGCGCCAGTTCGCTGTCGCTGGGAGCAACCACCTTGAGGATCAGTTCGGCCCCGAACGCTTCGCTGGCGCTACCAATGGTCGCGCCTGCGGCTTCATAGGCACTGTCGATAACGCTGGCCTTGAGACCCGCGCCGCTTTGGACAGTGACTTTATGACCTTGGCCGATCAGCTTCTTGATGGTTTCCGGGGTAGCAGCAACCCGTGTTTCACCCGTCTGGGTTTCGAGAGGAACACCAATGTGCACGTCAAATCTCCTGCGTGATCTTATTGAGTAAACCCATGCACTTCGGATGGTGCGGCTGGGGCGGCGGATCAGCACGATCCCGCCGAATCAGGCGGGGCGCGGCATTTTGCAGGCGAAAATACAGCCCTTCAAGGGATTATGACGGGTGACGAAAAATTAACTACAAGTCACCCTGTGACCGAATGTCGCAATACCCGGTCCGTACCCCTTGTAGGCCGTGCCTTTCAAGGATTCAGGCCCAAATTGATAAATTTTCCCATCGGCCAGATGAATGAGCCGTAATGAGTCGGGCGATATGGCTCAAAGCCACGTATTTGAACGCTTCTGAGACTACTGTACCGATTTGTGAACAGATTGACTGATTGCGACAAAAACTTATATCTGTAGCGCTTTTTATTAGCTTACTACCAGAATAGGTTATGAGCGATTTCCTTATGAATCAGGTACATAGCCTTTAGCCTGGCCTACTAACCAATCGCGAAAAGCGCGCAGAGATGCGGATTCGACCTTTCGTTCCGGAATCATCAGGTAATAGGCCTTGATGCTCGATAGCGCATTGCTGTTGGCAATCACCAAGCGTTTTTCTGCCAGTTCCCGCTGAATCAGGAAGGGCGGAATCAAGGCTATTCCCATGTCGTGCATGGCGGCTTGGGCAAGCATGGAGAATAGTTCATAACGCGGGCCTGTCAGGTCGCGCGCAACGTTGAGGTCCTGCGCGTTGAACCACTGACGCCAGGCATAGGGGCGGGTGGTCTGCTGGAGCAGGGGCAGCTCGGCAATGGCTTGCGGTGTCAGATTGTTGCGGTCGCCCAGCAGCGCGGGGCTGCAGACTGGCATGGGGTTTTCGCCCATGAGCTTGTGGGATTCGGTACCGGACCAGTCGGCATCGCCAAAATAGATAGCGGCGTCGAAGTCCGTATCCGCAAACAGAAAGGGGCGTGTGCGGTTGGTCAGGTTGACGGTGACTTCCGGATGTTGCTGCTGGAAATCCTTCAGGCGTGGTAATAGCCATTGGGTCCCAAACGTGGGAACCACGGCCAGCTCGATCACGTTCGCGCCGGTGTGGCCCATCACCGAAAGCGTATCGCGCTCGACGGCATCCAACTGGGTGGCGACACGGCGGCTATAGGACAGGCCGGCTTCGGTCAGTTTGACGCCACGCCGCGAGCGTCGGAACAACTCCACGCTGAGAAAGTCCTCCAGGCTGGCGATCTGTCGGCAGATTGCACCCTGGGTGAGAGACAGCTCCTGCGCGGCCTTGGTGAAGCTCTCATGACGCGCGGCGGCTTCGAAGCTGACCAGTGCGGCGGTGCTGGGGATCTTTCTACGCATGTACGGAGACCTCACTGATCGGTAGCGTAAACAGGGCTTTTGGCGTTTACGGAGTGAGAAATTAGCACAAGCTCATGCGTAATCGTCGTTTGCCCTTGTAGGAAAGCGCGCCTAGGATCAATCCACGATTTTTAATTTTGATTGGCGAGGATTTTTTCATGGCCGGTAAAGCGAGCTTCAACTGGATCGATCCATTGTTGCTGGACCAGCAACTCACCGAAGAAGAACGCATGATCCGCGACACTGCCGAGCAGTTCGCCCAGCAAAAGCTGGCGCCACGGGTGCTGGAAGCGTTCCGTCATGAAAAAACCGATCCGGCGATCTTCCGTGAGATGGGGGAAGTGGGATTACTGGGCGCCACCATTCCCGAGCAGTACGGCGGCAGTGGTTTGAACTATGTCAGTTATGGCCTGATCGCTCGTGAAGTGGAGCGGGTCGATTCCGGTTACCGCTCGATGATGAGTGTGCAGTCTTCGCTGGTCATGGTGCCTATCAACGAGTTTGGCACCGAGGCCCAGAAGCAGAAATACCTGCCGAAGCTGGCCTCCGGTGAGTGGATCGGTTGCTTCGGTCTGACCGAGCCGAACCATGGCTCCGATCCAGGCGCGATGATTACTCGTGCGCGCAAAGTCGAAGGCGGCTATAGCCTGACGGGCAGCAAGATGTGGATTACCAACAGTCCGATTGCCGATGTGTTTGTCGTCTGGGGCAAGGACGACGCCGGCGATATCCGTGGTTTTGTCCTGGAGAAAGGCTGGAAGGGCCTGAGCGCGCCGGCCATCCATGGCAAGGTCGGGCTGCGGGCTTCCATTACCGGCGAGATCGTCATGGACAACGTGTTTGTTCCAGAAGAAAACATCTTCCCGGATGTGCGTGGCCTGAAAGGTCCGTTTACCTGCCTGAACTCGGCACGCTACGGCATTTCCTGGGGCGCCTTGGGTGCCGCCGAATTCTGCTGGCATACCGCTCGTCAATACACATTGGATCGCCAGCAGTTTGGTCGTCCCCTGGCGGCCAATCAGTTGATCCAGAAGAAACTGGCCGATATGCAGACTGAAATCACCCTCGCCCTGCAAGGATGCCTGCGTCTGGGGCGTATGAAAGATGAGGGCACGGCGGCGGTGGAAATCACGTCGATCATGAAGCGCAACTCCTGCGGCAAATCCCTGGATATCGCTCGTATGGCGCGGGACATGCTGGGTGGCAATGGCATTTCCGATGAGTTCGGCATTGCCCGTCACCTGGTGAACCTGGAAGTGGTGAACACTTATGAGGGGACCCATGATGTTCATGCGCTGATCCTCGGTCGCGCGCAAACCGGTATCCAGGCGTTCTATTAATAGGAGGACGGCCATGGGCGCGCTTTCGCACCTGCGGGTACTGGATTTATCGAGAGTCCTGGCCGGGCCATGGGCCGGTCAGATCCTGGCGGACCTGGGAGCGGAGGTCATCAAGGTCGAGCGTCCGGGCAATGGCGACGACACACGTGCCTGGGGGCCGCCCTTCCTGAAGGACGGCCGTGGCGAAAATACGACCGAGGCGGCTTATTACCTCTCGGCCAATCGCAACAAGCAATCGGTCACCATCGACTTCACCCGGCCCGAGGGGCAGAACCTGGTGCGAGAGTTGGCGGCCAAGTCCGACATCCTGATCGAGAACTTCAAGGTCGGTGGGCTTGCGGCATATGGCCTGGACTACGACTCGCTGAAGGCGATCAATCCGCGGTTGATCTATTGCTCGATCACCGGGTTTGGCCAAACCGGTCCTTATGCAAAGCGCGCCGGTTATGACTTCATGATTCAGGGGCTGGGGGGCTTGATGAGTCTCACCGGTCGGCCTGAAGGCGATGAGGGGGCCGGGCCGGTGAAGGTCGGGGTGGCGCTGACGGATATCCTCACGGGGCTCTACTCGACTGCGGCAATCCTGGCGGCGCTGGCTCACCGCGACCAGGCGGGCGACGGTCAGCATATCGACATGGCGCTGCTGGACGTTCAAGTGGCTTGCCTGGCCAACCAGGCGATGAACTACCTGACGACAGGCAATGCGCCGAAACGATTGGGCAACGCTCACCCCAATATCGTGCCTTATCAGGATTTTCCTACGGCTGACGGTGACTTCATCCTCACCGTGGGTAATGACGGCCAGTTCCGCAAGTTTGCTGAAGTCGCCGGTCAACCGCAGTGGGCGGATGATCCTCGTTTCGTGACGAACAAGCAGCGGGTGGCGAACCGAGCGGTACTGATCCCATTGATTCGTCAGGCGACGGTGTTCAGGACCACTGCCGAATGGGTTGCTCGGTTGGAGCAGGCCGGCGTGCCGTGCGGGCCAATCAATGATCTGGAGCAGGTGTTTGCCGATCCACAGGTACGGGCTCGCGGGTTGGCGATGGAGCTGCCCCATGCTTTGGCCGGTAAGGTGCCGCAGGTAGCCAGCCCGATTCGCTTGTCCAAGACGCCCGTGGAATACCATCGCGCGCCGCCTTTGTTGGGGGAGCACACACTAGAGGTGCTGCAGCGTGTGCTGGGGTTGGATGAAGCGGCTGTGGCTGCGTTTAGGAAGGCGGGGGTCATTTGAAGTTTCTTCTATATAGAAGAAGCTTTTTGAAGGTGCAGACGCTGTTTGTCGGGTGTCTTCCAACTTATTGATAGAAAAGCGAAATTAAGGGTTGACGGCAGATTCTGAGTCTCTATAATTCGCCCCACTTCCGGCGCAGTCGAAACGGAAAACTCCTTGAGTTTCAATGAGTTAGACGTTTAAAGGCAGCGCAGGGACTTCAGTTCATCGAAGTCCGGAAGGAGTCAGTAGGGCGCGTTATTCGGCCCGGTTGACGGTTCGATCTTCTCGGTCGAAAGCGGTGAAAAAGAGGTATTGACAGCAGCGACTAACGCTGTAGAATTCGCCTCCCGCTAACGAGAGATCGAAAGCGCAAGTGGTTGAAGTTGAAAAGGAAACTTTGAAAACTTCCAAAATAACCGCTTGACAGATACACAAGGCGCTGTAGAATGCGCGCCTCGGTTGAGACGAAAGTCTCAACCCACCGCTCTTTAACAACTGAATCAAGCAATTCGTGTGGGTGCTTGTGGAGTCAGACTGCTAGTCAACAGATTATCAGCAT
>NZ_NOIN01000023.1 GCF_014596565.1 Pseudomonas sp. PSB18
TTTACCTCAGGGCTGCCGGGTCAACAGCACTTCGGCCCACCCTTGCCACCGTAACGGGCCTCCTGGCGTTCGCGGAAGAACGCCTCGTAGTCCATCACCGGTTTGTCCGGGTGCTTGGTTTGCATGTGCTCGACGTAGGTGTCGTAGTCGGGCATGCCGACCATCAGGCGGGCGGCCTGACCGAGGTATTTACCGAGGCGACTCAAGTCATTGAACATCGTTGCAACCCTCGTGTCAGGCGTCCGGCAGGGCCTGGAATGGCGCTTCTTTATCCGTGCGTTCTTTCGTGCCCCAGGCGGCGACGCCGACCTTGAGCGCGTAGAACAGGATGCTGAGCACCACGAACAGGAACAACACCGTCAGCGTTGCGTTGGTGTAGGCATTGAACACCACGTGCTGCATCTGCTCGATGCTCTTGGCCGGGGCCAGGATCTGGCCGGCCGCCAGGGCATCGTTGTATTTGCGCGCCAGGGCCAGGAAGCCGATCGCCGGGTTGGCGTCGAACAGCTTGATCAGGCCCGCTGTGGTGGTGCAGATCAGCAGCCAGGCCGCCGGTAGCAGCGTGACCCAGATGTAGCGCTGGCGCTTCATCTTGATCAGCACCACGGTGCCAAGCATCAGGGCGATACCGGCCAGCATCTGGTTGGAGATGCCGAACAGCGGCCACAAGGTGTTGATGCCGCCCAGCGGATCGATCACGCCCTGGTACAGCAGGTAGCCCCACAGCGCCACGCAACCGGCGGTGGCGATCAGGTTGGCGGTCCAGGATTCGGTGCGCTTGAGCGAGGGCACGAACGAACCCAGCAGGTCCTGCAGCATGAACCGCCCGGCACGGGTGCCGGCGTCTACCGCGGTGAGGATGAACAGCGCTTCGAACAGGATCGCGAAGTGGTACCAGAACGCCATGGTGTTCTCACCCGGCAACACCGAATGCAGGATCTGCGCGATACCGACCGCCAGGGTCGGCGCACCGCCGGCACGGGCCAGAACGGTGGTTTCGCCGATGTCCCGGGCAACCGCCTGCAGCGCATCGGGGGTGATGGCAAAGCCCCAGCCGCTGATGGTCTGGGCCACGGCCACGACATCACCGCCGACCACCGCCGCCGGGCTGTTCATGGCGAAGTACACGCCCGGCTCGATCACCGACGCGGCGACCATCGCCATGATCGCCACGAAGGACTCCATCAGCATGCCGCCATAGCCGATGTAACGGGCGTTGGTTTCGTTGTCCAGCAGCTTGGGCGTGGTGCCCGAGGAGATCAGCGCATGGAAACCCGAGACCGCGCCGCAGGCGATGGTGATGAACAGGAACGGGAACAGCCCGCCCTTCCACACCGGGCCCATGCCGTTGGTGAACTGGGTCAGCGCCGGCATTTTCAGCTCGGGCATGGTGACCAGGATGCCGATCGCCAGGGCGACGATGGTGCCGATCTTGAGGAAGGTCGACAGGTAGTCCCGCGGGGCCAGGATCAGCCACACCGGCAACACTGCCGCGACGAAACCGTAGCCGATCAGCATCCAGGTGATCTGGATCCCGGTGAAACTGAAGGCCTTGGCCCAGACCGGGTCGGCGGCGATCTGCCCGCCCAGCCAGATCGAACCCAGCAGCAACAGCACGCCGATCAGCGAGATTTCACCGATGCGGCCCGGGCGGATGTAACGCATGTAGATGCCCATGAACATCGCGATCGGGATGGTCGCCATCACCGTGAAGATCCCCCACGGGCTCTCGGCCAGGGCCTTGACCACGATCAGCGCCAGCACCGCGAGGATGATGATCATGATCAGGAAGCAGCCGAACAGCGCGATGGTGCCGGGAATGCGGCCCATTTCCTCGCGGACCATGTCACCCAGGGAGCGACCGTTGCGGCGGGTGGACAGGAACAGGATCATGAAGTCCTGCACGGCCCCCGCCAGCACCACGCCGGCGATCAGCCAGAGCGTGCCGGGCAGGTAGCCCATCTGCGCCGCCAGCACCGGCCCGACCAGCGGCCCCGCGCCGGCAATAGCGGCGAAGTGGTGACCGAAAAGGATGTGTTTGTTGGTCGGGACGAAGTCCAGGCCATCGTTGTTGAGCACGGCAGGCGTGGCCCGGCGCGCATCGAGTTGCATCACGTTGTTGGCGATGAAGAGGCTGTAGTAGCGGTAGGCGACCAGGTAGATGGCCACGGCCGCGACGACGATCCAGAGGGCGTTGAT
>NZ_NOIN01000028.1 GCF_014596565.1 Pseudomonas sp. PSB18
TTGACCATATAACCCCAAGCAATCTGGTTATACTGTGAAGACGACATTCGCCGAAAATTCGATCTTGCTCATGAGAGCAACTCACAAATTTTACCTTAGCCTGATCCGTTACCAGTGAAAGTAACGTTCAGTCTATCTTTCTATCACATACCCAAATTTTTAAAGAACGATCTAATCAAAAGACTAGAAATCAACATTCACCATCGTCTTGATGGAATGCTCATTTCTAAGCTTTAAACGAGGGTCACCAATCGGTAAATGGTGGAGCCAAGCGGGATCGAACCGCTGACCTCCTGCGTGCAAGGCAGGCGCTCTCCCAGCTGAGCTATGGCCCCGTATCGCTACAGGGTGCACCAGTAATTGGTGGGTCTGGGCAGATTCGAACTGCCGACCTCACCCTTATCAGGGGTGCGCTCTAACCAACTGAGCTACAGACCCAATCGTCTTCTTCAATGAATCAAGCAATTCGTGTGGGAGCTCATGGAGCAGCTGCCGTCGTCGATTAAGGAGGTGATCCAGCCGCAGGTTCCCCTACGGCTACCTTGTTACGACTTCACCCCAGTCATGAATCACACCGTGGTAACCGTCCCCCCGAAGGTTAGACTAGCTACTTCTGGTGCA
>NZ_NOIN01000025.1 GCF_014596565.1 Pseudomonas sp. PSB18
CCCCAACGGTGACAGCGCCGACAGCGCGGCCCTGACCCGCACCGACGGCTGCCCGGTGTCGATGGTCACCGGCGAAGAACTGCTGACCCTGGAAGACGGCCGGCTCGATGGCCGGCTGCCGTTCGTCTTCACCCGCTTGTACCGCAGCAGCGCGGCGGATCAGGACGTGGGGCTGGGGCGCGGCTGGAGCCATGCCCTGGCACACCGCTTGCGGCTTGAGGGCGAGCAGGTCATCTGGATCGACCAGGAAAACCGCCGCACGACCTTTCCGCTGCCCAACGCCCAGCGCCCGGCGATCCACAACAGCCTGGCCCGGGCGGCGATCTACCTGGGCACCGAGCCGGACGAACTGATCATCGCCCAGCCTGGCGAACAGGCGCCTTTCCTACACTTTCGCGACGGTTATCTGACCGCCCTCAGTGACCGCCACGACAACCGCCTGACCATCCAGCGCAACATCCATGGCGACATCAGCCGCCTGGACAACGGCGCCGGGCGCGCCCTGCAACTGCGCTACGAACAGCGTCACCTCATCGCCCTCGACTACCAGAGCTTTCACCCGGCCCTCACCCTGGACGAAGCCTGGCGCACCGAACAGACCCTGGCGACCTACCGCTACGACGCGCGCTCACGGCTGGTCGAAGCGACCAATGCCGCCGGCGAACGCGAGCGCTACGACTACGACGATGCCCACGTCATCCTCCAGCGGCAACTGGCCGGCGGGGCGAGTTTCTTCTGGGAATGGCAGGGCGTCGGCCAGGCGGCCCGCTGCGTGCGGCACTGGGCTTCGTTCGCGCAGATGGACACGCGGTACAGCTGGGGCGACGACGGTAGCGTCACGGTCCGGCACCTCGACGGCAGCGAAGAGACCTATGTCCACGACGACCGCGCCCGACTGGTGCGCAAGGTCGAGCCCGACGGCGGCGAACACCTCAAGGCCTACGACGAACAGGGCCGGCTGATTGCCGAACAGGACCCGTTGGGCGCCGTCACCGAATACCACTACGACGAAGTCGGACGCCTGGTGGCGCTGATTCCGCCCGAAGATGCGCCCACGTCCTACGAATACCGGAACGGTTTCCTGCACGCCCGTTCTCGCGGCAAGGCCGTCTGGACTTACCGGCGCAACGACCGGGGCGAGGTGATCGAGGTCATCGACCCGGATCAGCAGCGCACCCGCTATGCCTACGATGCCCACGGGCAACTGCTGTCGATCCACTACCCGGACGCCAGTGAACACCGGTTCACCTGGAACCGGCTCGGTCAACTGACGGAAGAAACCCTGCCTGACGCCAGCCAGCGGTTTTTTACCTACGACGCCTTGGGGCGCTTGCTGACCCGCCAGGACGAACACGGCGGGGTGACGCACTACCAATGGGACGCCGTGGGCCGGCTGCTGCAGACCACCTTGCCCACCGGCGCCACCCGGGCCTGGACCTACAACGCCTATGGCAAGGTCATCTCCGAGCGCGACGAACAGGGCCGCGTCACCCGCTACGAATACGCCGACGATCTGCATCTGGTCAGCCGCCGTCTCAATCCCGACGGCAGCACG
>NZ_NOIN01000003.1 GCF_014596565.1 Pseudomonas sp. PSB18
GCGTCTGGTACTCGGAACTGAGCGACATCTACCAGCAGCAGTATTTCAACCTGACCCACAGCCAGCCCATCGGCGACTGGACCCTGGGCGCCAACCTCGGCTACTTCATCGGCAAGGAAAACGGCAGCGCCCTGGCCGGCGACCTGGACAACAAGACCGCCTTCGCCATGCTCTCGGCCAAGTACGGTGGCAACACCTTCTACGTCGGCCTGCAGAAACTCAGCGGCGACGATGCCTGGATGCGCGTCAACGGCACCAGCGGCGGCACCCTGGCCAACGACAGCTATAACTCCAGCTACGACAACGCCAAGGAAAAATCCTGGCAAGTGCGCCATGACTTCAACTTCGCCGCCGTCGGCGTGCCGGGCCTGACCCTGATGAACCGCTACATCAGCGGCGACAACGTGCACACCGCCACGGTGGACGACGGCAAGGAATGGGGCCGTGAAAGCGAACTGGCGTACACCGTGCAGAGCGGTGCGCTGAAGAACCTCAATGTGAAATGGCGCAACTCGACGCTGCGGCGGGATTTCAGCACCAATGAGTTCGATGAGAACCGGTTGATTGTCAGCTATCCGATGAGCTTGTTGTAAGGCGGCTGGGGTGGGTCTGTCGTTCAGGTGGCGACTGACCCACCGGGATTACGGTGAGCCTACTCTCGGGACTCGACGCCCAACTCGTCCCACACCGACTCAGCCAGGTGGAACGTGGCGTTGGCGGCAGGAATGCCGCAATAGATCGCGCTCTGCATGATCACTTCCTTGATCTCGCCACGACTCACGCCATTGTTGGCCGCTGCGCGCAGGTGCAGCTTGAGTTCTTCGTTGCGGTTCATGCCGATCAGCATGGCGATGGTGATCAGGCTGCGGGTGTGGCGCGGCAGGCCCGGGCGGGTCCAGATGTCACCCCAGGCGTGACGGGTGATCATCTCCTGGAACTCGCTGTTGAATTCGGTCAGGGCATTGAGACTGCGATCCACATGGGCATCGCCCAGCACCGCGCGGCGGACTTGCATGCCTTCGTCGTAGCGTTGTTTCTCGTCCACAAAAAACTCCTCAGGCGCGACTGGAATCAAGCAGGAAATCCAACACCCGTTCGCTGAACGCAGCGCCGGCCTGGACGTTGGACAAGTGCGCGGCATGGAACTCGGCATACTGCGCCCCACTGACCCGCTCCTGGATAAAATGCCCGCCCGACGGCGGCGTCACCGCATCTTCGGTACCGGCCACCACCAACAACGGCACACGGATCGAGGACAATTGATCGCGAAAATCGGCATCGCGCACCGCGGCGCAGTTGGCGGCATACCCCTGAGGCGAGGTGGCGGCGAGCATGTCGGTGATTTTCCTCGCCGTGTCCGGGTTGGCCTGGGCAAAGTCCGGGGTGAACCAGCGGGCAATCGAAGCATCCCGCAGCGCCACCATGGCCGCCTTGCCGTCACGCAGCACGGTTTCGATGCGCGGGTTCCACATCGACGGATCACCGATCTTGGCAGCGGTGTTGCACACCACCAACTTGTGCAGTCGCTCACCCGCATTGATGCCCAGCCACTGCCCGATCAGGCCGCCCATGGACAGTCCGCAGAAGTGCACCTTGTCGATACCCAGCACATCGAGCATCGCCAGCACGTCGCCGCCCAGTTGCTCGATGCTGTAAGGGCCTTCGGTGACCAGCGACTGGCCGTGACCGCGGGTGTCGAAACGCAGTACGCGAAAGTGCTCGCTGAACGCTGCAACCTGCTCGTCCCACATGTGCAGGTCGGTCCCCAACGAATTGGAGAGCACCAACACCGGGGCGTCTTGCGGCCCGTCGAATCGATAGTTCAGTTCGCCGTCGGCGAGTTTGACGAATCCCACAACAATCTCCTTTCAGACCTTCAAGGCAAGGTGTTCGGCCACTGCCCGAGCGACCCAGGTCTGGGCCTGGCCGAGGTAATGGGCGGGGTTGAGCAAATGATCGAGTTCGGCGTCGGACAGGTGCGCGCACACCTGGGGCTCGTCCCCCAGCACGTCGCGCAGGTGACGTTGTTCGGTCACGGCACGCTTGCAGCACTGCTCCAGCAGATGGTGCGCGGTGTCCCGTCCGACACGCTGGGCCAGGACGATGCTCACCGCTTCGGCCAGCACCAGGCCCTGGGTCAATTCGAGGTTGCGGGCCATGCGCACCGCGTCCACCTCCAGCCCCTCCGCCAGCAGCCGCGCCTGTTGCAGGGCACCGGACACCAGGCAGCAGATCTCCGGCAGGGTTTCCCATTCGGCATGCCAGAGACCCAGGCTGCGCTCATGTTCCTGGGGCATCGCGCTGAACAACGTCGACACCAAACCAGGCACCCGCGTTGCCGCACCGATCAGTACCGCCGCGCCCACCGGGTTGCGCTTGTGGGGCATGGTCGACGAACCGCCCTTGCCCGGTGCCGACGGCTCGAACGCTTCGCCGGCCTCGGTCTGCATCAACAGGCTGATGTCACGGCCGAGTTTGCCCAGGCTACCGGCAATCAGGCCCAGCACCGAGCCGAACTCCACCAGTCGGTCGCGCTGGGTGTGCCAGGGTTGTTCCGGCAGGTCCAGTCGCAGCTCGGCGGCCAGGGCTTCGGCGACAGCCAGCGCCTGTTCACCCAATGCGGCGAGCGTTCCGGAAGCGCCGCCGAATTGCAGCACCAGCAAGCGCGGCTTGAGTTCCGACAGACGTTGGCGGCTGCGGGTGACCGCTCCCAGCCATCCGCCGATTTTCATGCCCAGGGTCACCGGTGTCGCATGCTGCAGCCAAGTGCGTCCGGCCAACGGCGTGGCGGCGTAGCGCTCGGCTTGTCGAGCCAGGATGGCGGCCAGTTGCGTCAGCTCGCTTTCGATCAGTTCCAGTGCCTGGCGCAGTTGCAGGACCAGGCCGCTGTCCATCACGTCCTGGCTGGTGGCGCCCAGGTGCACGTACCGCTCAGCCTCGGCGTGCTCGCTGGCAATGCGTTTGCCCAATGCCTTGACCAGCGGGATCGCCGAATTGCCGGCACTGGCAATCGCTTCGCCCAAAGCCGAAAAATCGTACAACTGGGCGCGACAGGCAGCCTCGATGGGAGCCACCGCGTCCTGTGGGATCAGCCCTACCCGCGCCTCGGCCCGGGCCAGTGCCGCCTCGACGTCGAGCATGGCCTGCACCCGCCCCGCATCGCAGAACACCTCGCGCATGTCGCGGGCGGTGAAATAGGCATCGAACAGCTGATTGCCCGGTCGTTCGCTCATAAACAGTCCTTGGGTGCGCCGGCCTCTCGGCCGGTCGCGGTTGGATCAAAGGAGTGGCTTCAAAGATCGTGGTGCAAATAAGTCGGTTGCTTCGGCAGGCGCAGGCTGAACAGGAACGCCACCACCATCATGACCGTGACGTACCAGTAAAAGGCGTTTTCCATGCCCTGGGCTTTCAGGCTCAAGGCAACGTACTCCGCCGAACCGCCAAAAATCGCATTCGCCACGGCGTAGGCCAACCCTACCCCCAGCGCACGCACTTCGGGTGGAAACATTTCTGCTTTTACCAGGCCACTGATGGAGGTGTAGAAGCTGACGATTGCCAGTGCCAGGGTGATCAGGACGAACGCCAGGAATGGGCTGCTGATGCTTTTTAGGGTCAGCAGGATCGGCACCGTGCACAAGGCACCCAACGCGCCGAACCAGAGCATGGAGTTACGGCGGCCGATCTTGTCGGCCAGCATGCCGAACAGCGGTTGCATGCACATGTAGAGGAACAGTGCGCCGGTCATGATGTAACTGGCGGTCTTGGCCTGCAGGCCTGCGGTGTTCACCAGGTATTTCTGCATGTAGGTGGTGAAGGTGTAGAAAATCAACGAACCGCCGGCGGTGTAACCCAGCACGGTGATGAACGCGGCCTTGTGGTCACGAAACAGCGCGGCGATGCTGCCGGCGTCCTTGTTCTCGCGCATTTCCTTGCTGCTGGTTTCCTTCAGGGAACGGCGCAGGAACAGGGAGATCAATGCCGCCACGGCGCCAACCACGAAGGGAATCCGCCAGCCATAGGCCCGCAGTTCGTCTTCATTGAGGAATTGTTGCAGGATCACCACCAGTGACACCGCCAGCAGTTGCCCACCTATCAACGTCACGTACTGGAACGACGCAAAAAAGCCGCGCTGGCCCTTGAGGGCGACTTCGCTCATGTAGGTGGCAGTGGTGCCGTATTCGCCCCCCACCGACAAACCTTGCAGCAAGCGGGCGAGCAACAGCAGCAGCGGTGCCCAGACGCCAATGTCTTTGTAGGTGGGCAGGCAGGCGATGAGCAACGAGCCGAAGCACATCATCAGCACCGAAATCATCATCGAGTTCTTGCGCCCATGACGGTCCGCCACCCGGCCGAAAATCCAGCCGCCAATCGGCCGCATCAGGAACCCGGCGGCGAAGACACCGGCGGTATTGACCAGTTGCACCGTGGGGTTGTCGGACGGGAAGAAAGCCGGCGCGAAATAGATCGCGCAGAACGCATAGACGTAGAAGTCGAACCATTCGACCAGGTTGCCGGAGGAAGCACCGACGATGGCGAAGATGCGCTTGCTGCGCTCTTCGCCGGTGTAGTGGCTGGTTGGGGTGGTCATGGGTTATTCACTCTTGGGGACTTAACAGAGTCTAGACACACTTCGTAACAGTCCCGTTCCACAGATCGTTCCCACGCTCTGCGTGGGAATGCAGCCGGGGACGCTCTGCGTCCCACAAGCCGAACGCGGAGCGTCCGTTGAGGCATTTCCACGCAGAGCGTGGGAACGATCAGTACAGGAGTTCTTCAGTAATCGAAAAACACCGTCTCGGCATCCGTCCCCTGCAGAATCACATTCCACTGGTACACGCCCGACGCATCGGGTTTGCTCACGATAGTGGCGCGACGCTCTTCAGGGACGCAGGCCAGCAACGGGTCGGCTTCGTTGGCCTGCTCACCGTCGAAGTAGATGCGCGTCAGCAGATGCTTGACCAAGCCACGGGCGAATACCAGTACCACCAGGTGCGGCGCCTGGGTCGTGCCACCCAGGCCCGGCACGGTGCCCGGTTTGATGGTGGTGAAGCGAAAACGCCCCTCGGCGTCCACCGGCACCCGACCGAAACCTTCGAAATTCGGATCCAGGGGTTTGTCCTGATCGTCTTCGGGATGGGCGTATCTGCCAGCGGCATTGGCCTGCCAGACTTCCAGCATCGCGTCGTTGACGAACTCGCCGTTGCCGTCGATCACCTGCCCGGTGATCGCCACGCGCTGGCCGAGGGTTTCGGCGACGGTCAGGTCTTCGCGGTTCAGCCAGGTCAGGCCGATGTGATAGTAAGGGCCAACGGTATGGGACGTGGTGGCGGTAAGCGTCATCTTATTTCTCCATCGGCGTGGCATCGCGGCCGCGCAAGACGATGTCCCAGCGATAACCGAGGGCGTAGTGAGGGATGGTTTTTTCCAGGTCGAAGCTGGCGATCAGGCGTTCCTTGGCACGGGTGTCCGGCACGCAGTTGTAGATCGGGTCGTATTCCAGCAGCGGGTCGCCAGGGAAATACATCTGCGTCACCAGGCGCGTCAGGATGCTGGGCCCGAACAGCGAGAAATGGATATGGGCCGGGCGCCAGGCGTTGTGGTGGTTGCCCCAGGGATAGGCACCGGGCTTGATGGTCTGGAACTGATACCAGCCGTCGGCGTCGGTGATGGCGCGACCGGTGCCGGTGAAGTTCGGGTCCAGCGGCGCATCGTGTTTGTCGCGGTCATGGTGATAGCGACCGGCGGCGTTGGCCTGCCAGATCTCCACCAGAATGCCCGGCACGGGATGGCCGTTCTCATCCAGCACACGCCCGTGAATGATGATCCGTTCCCCCAGTGGCTCGCCGGCATGCTGGGCGGTCAGGTCGTTGTCCTTCTCCTGGACACGGTCGGCGCCGATGGTCGGGCCGGTGATTTCCGACAGCGAGTGAGGCATATGCACCAACGGCTTGGACGGCGAGCGCAGGTTGGTGGACTGATACGGCGGGTGCAGGTACTCCGGCTGGGTGCCCGCTTGGGGGCGACGGTAACCAGGCTTGTCAGTCATGAAGCATTCCTCGGTTTCTTATAAGTAGTACGGCGCGTCAGACGCGCTCGATAGCCAATGCCAGGCCCTGGCCGACGCCGACACACATGGTCGCCAAGCCTTTCTTGCCGCCGGTCTTTTCCAGATGATGCAACGCCGTCAGCACCAGTCGCGCCCCGCTCATACCCAGTGGATGACCGAGCGCGATGGCGCCGCCGTTCGGATTGACCTGCGGCGCATCGTCCGCCAGCCCCAATTCGCGCAGCACCGCCAGGCCCTGGCTGGCAAACGCTTCATTGAGTTCGATCACGTCGAAATCGGCGACTGCCAGGCCCAGGCGTTCCGTCAACTTACGCACCGCCGGCACCGGGCCGATGCCCATCACCCGTGGCGCCACGCCGGCACTGGCCATGCCCAGCACTTTGCCGCGAGGGGTCAGGCCGTGTTTCTTCACCGCTTCAGCCGAGGCCAGGATCAGCGCCGCCGCGCCGTCATTCACACCCGAGGCGTTGCCGGCGGTGACAGTCTTGTCCGGGCCGTTGACTGGTTTGAGTTTGTTCAGGGCTTCCAGCGTAGTGTCGGCACGGGGATGCTCGTCCTGCTCGACCACGGTTTCGCCTTTCTTGTGGGCAATGCGCACCGGTACGATTTCTTCGGCGAAGAACCCTGCGGCCTGGGCCGCCGCCGTGCGTTGCTGGCTGCGCAAGGCAAATGCATCCTGATCGGCACGGGACACCGCGTAATCGTCCGCCACGTTATCGGCGGTCTGGGGCATCGCGTCCACGCCGTACTGGGCTTTCATCAAGGGGTTGATGAAGCGCCAGCCAATGGTGGTGTCTTCCAGTTTCATGTTGCGGGAAAACGCCGCGTCAGCCTTGCCCATCACAAACGGCGCGCGGGACATCGATTCCACGCCGCCGGCGATGGCCAGCTCCATTTCGCCACTGGCGATGGCGCGGAACGCCGTTCCGATGGCGTCCATGCCCGAAGCGCAGAGACGGTTGAGGGTCACGCCGGGAATGCTCTCCGGCAGGCCCGCCAGCAGCAGTGCCATGCGCGCCACGTTGCGATTGTCTTCGCCGGCCTGGTTGGCGCAACCGAGGAACACCTCGTCCACCGCGCTCCAGTCCACCGATGGGTTGCGCTCCATCAGCGCCTTGATCGGCACGGCCGCCAGGTCATCGGCGCGCACCGCGGCCAAGCCACCCCCGAAGCGGCCGATGGGGGTACGAATCGCATCACAGATATAGACGTCGCGCATCAAGCTTCTCCCGGTGCCTGGCCGTGGGCCGCTGCGGTGCGAGCTTCCAGGTCACGCAGAGCGCGCAGCTCCACCTCGGTCGGCTCGGCAGTGGTGTGCACCTGATCGGCGAAACGGATCGCCCAGCCGGTGGCCGCAATGACTTGCTCGCGGGTCACGCCGGGGTGCAGCGCAGTGACCACGAATTCATGGGTACCGGCTTCCGGCTCCATGATGCACAGGTCGGTGATGATACCCACCGGCCCCGCCCCCGGCAGGCCCAGGCGCTTGCGGGAATCGCCGCCTTCGCCGTGACCGACCGAGGTGATGAAGTCCAGCTTATCGACGAACGAACGCGCCGACTGCTTGAGGATGATCAACACGCTCTTGGCGGAACCGGCGATTTCCGGTGCACCGCCGGCGCCCGGCAGGCGGACTTTTGGCTGGTGGTAATTGCCCACCACCGTGGTGTTGATGTTGCCGAAACGGTCGACCTGGGCGGCGCCGAGGAAGCCGACGTCGATACGTCCACCCTGCAACCAATAGCGGAAAATCTCACCGGTCGGAACGACGGTGTCCGCCGTTTCTGCCAGCTCGCCGTCGCCAATGGACAGCGGCAACACGCTGGGTTTGGCACCGATCGGACCGGACTCGTAGATCAGCACGACATCCGGCGACGAGGTCAGCCGCGCCAGGTTCGCCGCTTTCGATGGCAGGCCGATGCCGACGAAGCACACGGCGTTGTTTTTCAACCGACGGGCCGCGGCAACGGTCATCATTTCGTTGGTGGAGTACGTCATTGTTTCGCCTCCGAAGCGGCTGCCAGTTTGGCCTGCAATTCACTGAAATCCCGGGTGCCATGGATGTATTCGTTGATCCATGCGGTAAACGTCTCACGGTCCCGGGCGATGGCGTCCCACGCCTGGTAGAAACGATTGTCACGCTCGGTGTAACCATGGGCGTAGGACGGATGAGCACCGCCGGGCACGTGGCAGACCGCGCTCAGAGCCCAGGTCGGCAGGACGCAAGCATTCATCGGCGCATTCAGGTCGTCGACGATTTCTTCGACGGTGACGATGCAACGCTTGGCGGCCAGCGCAGCTTCTTTCTGCACACCGAGGATGCCCCACAGCAGCACGTTGCCCTTGCGGTCGGCTTTCTGGGCGTGGATCACGGTAATGTCGGGACGCACCGAAGGCACCGCGGCCAGGACTTCACCGGTAAAGGGGCAGGTCACGCTTTTGATCAGCGGGCTGACCTTCGGCAGGTCGGAACCAGCGTAGGCCCGCAGCACGGCGAATGGCAGGCCGGAGGCCCCGGCGACGTAGGCGTTGGCCAGGTCGGCGTGGCTGTGCTCCTCGATTTCCAGGGGCTGCGGCCATTGTTTCTCGACGGCATCGCGCAGCCGGTGCAAGGAGCCCACGCCTGGGTTGCCGCCCCAGGAGAAAATCAATTTGCGAGCACAGCCTGCGCCGATCAGCTGGTCATAGATCAGGTCCGGGGTCATTCGCACCAGGGTCAGGTCTTTCTTGCCCTGACGGATGATTTCATGACCCGCCGCCGTCGGAATCAAGTGGGTGAAGCCTTCGAGGGCGACGGTATCGCCGTCGTTGACGAACTGCTTCACCGCGTCGTGCAGCGAAAGGATTTCAGCCATGGGCAGGCTCCCGTTTTCCAGTGGACCGACATGAAGAAAAAGGCGCGAGGTTCAGCGCCGGAGTGACTGAAGATTAAGCTGCGGGAAAAAGCCAAACAATCCGATAATCGACTGAGTGTTCGTTTATCGAACAGATTGTTGTTTGGCTATCGATTTACTTGGCAAATGAATTCCGGGTGGGAGCGAGTCTGCTCGCGATGGCGGCGTATCAGGCAGTAAGTTCGCTACTGATAGATCGCTATCGCGAGCAGGCTCGCTCTCACAGGAGGCCGCTCAGGCTCGAGTCAGGTTGCATCCGCATGGCTGACCACGCCTTTGATCACCACCGCCGCGGTCGCCAACGCGGCAGGAATGACCAGGGCGGTCAGCACCTGTTCGAAGTTCCAGCCGAGGCCTAGCAAGGTCGCCCCCATCCAGGCCCCGAGTATCGCGCCGAAACGACCGACGCCAAGCATCCACGACACCCCGGTGGCCCGGCCCTGGGTCGGGTAGAAGCGTGCCGCCAAGGAAGGCATCGCCGATTGCGCGCCGTTGACGCACATGCCGGCCACCAACACCAGCGTCGCAAGCAGGGTGATGTGGCCCAGGCTCTGCCCTACTGCATAGGCAAATATCCCGGCCATCAGGTAGAACAGGCCGATGACCTTGTGCGGGTTGAACCGGTCCATCGCCCAGCCCACGCCGACCGCGCTCAGCACCCCGCCGAACTGGAACAGCGCGCCGATGAAAGCGGCCTGCTCCATACTTGCACCGCTGTCGCGCATCAGCGTCGGCAGCCAACTGGTCAACAGGTAAACGATCACCAGGCCCATGAAATAGGTCAGCCACAGCAGCAGCGTACCGGCGCTGTAGGTGCCGGAGAAAATCACCGCAAGGACATTCCGGGCCTTCACGGTTTTCTGCTCGGGCACACTGAAACTGGCCGCCTGGGCAATGGTGGCCGGGTCGATCGGCGCCAGGGCCTTGCGTACCTTATCGGTGCCACGATTGCGCACAAGCAGGTAGCGCGCCGACTCCGGCAGCCAGAACAGCAGCACCACCGCCAGGATCAATGGCAGGATCCCGCCGATCAGCAGCAAGCTGTGCCAGCCGAATGTCGGGATCAATTTGGCCGAAATGAAGCCGCCGCCGGCCATCCCCAGGTTGAATCCGCAGAACATGCTGGTCACCAGCAGGGATTTCTTGCGCTCCGGAGTGTATTCCGACAACAAGGTGGTGGCGTTCGGCATCCCCGCGCCCAATCCCAGGCCCGTCAGGAAGCGCAGCACCAGCAATTGCTCGACATTGGCGCTATAGGCCGATGCCAGGCTGAACGCACCGAACAGCACGACCGCGCCCACCAGCACGACTTTTCGCCCGAAGCGGTCAGCCAGCGGACCGGAGCCCAGCGCGCCGAAGACCATGCCGATCAGCGCGGCGCTCATGACCGGGCCGAGGCTGGCGCGATCGATACCCCAATCCTGGGACAGGGCCGGGGCGATGAAGCCCATGGCCGCTGTGTCGAGGCCATCGAGGAAGACAATCAGGAAACAGAGGATCACCACCCGCCACTGATAGCGCGAAATGGGTTGCCCATTGATGAAGGACTGTACGTCGAGGCAATGGCCTACGGAGGTCTGGGGCTGGTTCATCGTCTCTCTCATTATTATTGTGCCGATCACGCCGGATGACGCTGCCGCGACATTAATGAGGCCAGATAAATACCGTCAATTCACCCGAGACGTCTCTGTGCGTTTATCGAACAGCTTAAGCGAACAACTGCGCGCTCAGGTCCCGGCTGGCCCCCAACAGGCTGGGCAGGAACCGCTGCTCCAGCTCACTGCGGCTGACACGTCCGGCATGGGTACTGACGTTCAGCGCCGCAACCACTTGACCGGAAGCATCGTAGACCGGAACGGCAATGGCCCGCAGGCCCTGCTCCAACTCCTGGTCGACGATGCACCAGCCCTGCAGTCGCACCTGCTGCAGGCATTCGAGCAGCGCCTCGGGGGTGTGCAACGTCCGGCTGGTCTTGGCCTGCAGGTCGGCATGGTCGAGGTAATCACGCAGCGAAGCGTCATCCAGGGCCGCCAGGAGAATCCTGCCCATGGAAGTGCAATAGGCCGGCAAGCGTCCACCGACGGACAGGTCCACGGAAATCAGCCGCTGGGTGGTGGCTGACCGGGCGATATAGAGAATGTCGTCCCCTTCGAGCGTCGCCATGTTGCAGGCCTCGTGCAACTGTTCGCTCATGCGATCCAGGTACGGCTGGGCAGAAACCGCCAGGGGCGTCGACGACAGATAGGCATGGCCGAGGGTCAACACCTTGGGCAACAGCGAATAGGTGCGCCCGTCGGTGGTGGCGTAGCCGAGCTTGATCAACGTGTGCAGGCAGCGCCTGACAGCGGCACGAGGGATTTCGGTGCGATGGCTGATCTGCGCGATGGTCAGGTGCCGTTTGCGCTCCTGGAAGGCCTGGACCACGGCCAATCCGCGGGCCAGGGACGTCATGAAGTCCGGGTCGCCGGTCAAGGCCTGGATCCGCTTGGCCGGTGAGGCGACAATCGGTGGCGCGACTGAAGAGAAGGCGTTGCGCAATTGGTCGTTCATGTCTGGTACTTCCCCGGCAGTGACGGTTATTACAAACGGCGGCCCGAGGGACAACAAGGGCTGGCCCTCAGAAGCGTTCGATTATCGAACCCCCGGCCGATAATCGCAATCGACGAAACAAGCTCCGGAAATCGCCCGGCCGCTCGACGGATCCGAGAATAAGTTTGAAGAGCGGCGTCAGGCACATTTGACTTTGAACAACGAGATTGCAATATTGAACTTGTCGCCTTGAACGGCGCGAGGGTATCGGCACGGATGGTATTGCTTGAAACGTAATTGCCATAAGTTGCACATGCAAACATGGGTACACACAACAATCCGCCCTTTAAATATTTCCCGATAGTGTTCTTCGGGTGGACCGCTATAATGCAACTCAGCGACGGTAAGGCCCATCGGCCTGTTTCGTCCTCAGGTGCCTGAAGCCCCCCATGGCCGCTTCCCCTGTATCGGCAACAACACGAAGCCCTGATGCTACGTCAGCTGTCAGCTCTGGTGCCGTGGCCGTCTGCGTGGATACATGCAGTGCGTATCACCAGATTCAATTTCACTTTGCTAGGTAATACTGTGACGAAAGACGAACTGCGCGCGGAACTTGAGCGCCAGGAACAACGTTACAAGGAAGTTTACGGCGGGGAAATCACCACCTACGCCGCTCAACCTGAACCGGAACGCAAACCCTGGCGTAAACGCGCCACTGTTCAGGACCAGGCCTTTTCCCAGGAACTTCAGAAAATGGAAAAGGAACTCAGGCCCGAAGAGCGATAACACGCTTTCCTTGGAAACGGTATCCGGTCGCCACCCAGGCCGGACACCGCGGCTGGACGCCCGTCATGAGCGGGCCGCCCTCTCCTTCTACCCTCGTGTGGAGGAACCCTGTCTGACTTTCTTTTCAGATATTTCATACAACTGCCTGGGGTCTCTGCTCCGCCTCGGCGTCCCTTGCTCGCCTGGCTTTTGACCCCGGAATCAATGGGTTGCGCGGCCCTTAGAAAACCTGCTCCCGGAGGGTTTCCTACACATTATTTCGTTGAAGAATGTTACCGATGAGCAGGCAATGCATCGATCAACGAGGTTTTCTGGCATAATCGCGCCCCCTTATGACCGGGTCAGAAAACCTTCATGATCGATTTATTCAGCGGACTGGATGCTTGGGTGCTTGTGAGCCTCTTGCTCGCCCTGGCTTTTGTCCTCGCCTTCGAGTTCATCAACGGCTTTCATGACACCGCTAACGCGGTTGCCACTGTTATCTACACCAAAGCGATGCCGCCGCACCTGGCGGTGTTCTTTTCCGGGGTGTTCAACTTCCTCGGCGTGCTGCTGGGCGGCGTGGGCGTGGCGTACGCCATCGTCCACCTGTTGCCCGTGGAGCTGCTGATCAATGTGAACACCGGACACGGGCTGGCGATGGTGTTTTCGCTGCTCGCAGCGGCCATCACCTGGAACCTGGGCACCTGGTACTTCGGTATCCCGGCATCCAGCTCCCATACGTTGATCGGTTCGATCCTCGGCGTGGGCCTGGCCAACGCGCTGATCAACGATATCCCGCTGGGCGACGGAGTGAACTGGCAGAAGGCGATCGATATCGGCGCCTCCCTGGTGTTCTCGCCCATGGCCGGCTTCCTGGTTGCGGCCCTGGTGCTGATTGGCCTGAAATGGTGGCGTCCGCTGTCGAAGATGCACAAGACACCGGAACAGCGTCGCAAGATCGACGACAAGAAGCATCCTCCGTTCTGGAACCGCCTCGTGCTGGTGATTTCGGCCATGGCCGTCAGCTTCGTCCACGGTTCCAACGATGGTCAGAAAGGCATCGGTCTCATCATGCTGGTGCTGATCGGTATCGTGCCGGCGCAATTCGTACTCGACCTGAGCAGCACCACCTACCAGATCGAGCGCACCCGTGACGCGACCCTGCACCTGAGCCAGTTCTACCAGCGCAACGGCGAATCCCTGGGTGAATACCTGGCGCTGGGCAAAAGCGTGCCGGGCGATCTGCCGGAGAAATTCCGTTGCAACCCGCAGCAGACCGAACCCACCATCAATGCGCTGCTCGACACCCTCAAAGGCGTGGCCGACTACCACTCGCTGCCGCCGGAAAGCCGCATAGAGATTCGTCGCTACCTGCTCTGCCTGGACGACACGGCCAAGAAGGTCGGCAAGTTGCCAAACCTGGCGGCCCGTGAAAAAGACGATCTGAACAAACTGCGCAAGGACCTGACCGCCACCACCGAATACGCCCCGTTCTGGGTGATCCTGGCCGTCGCCCTGGCGCTGGGCCTGGGCACCATGGTGGGCTGGAAGCGTGTGGTGCTGACCATCGGCGAGAAAATCGGCAAGCAGGGCATGACCTACGCCCAGGGCATGTCGGCGCAGATCACTACGGCATGCATGATCGGCCTGGCAAACGTCTTCAGCCTGCCGGTATCCACTACCCACGTGCTGTCTTCCGGCGTGGCCGGTACCATGATCGCCAACAAGAGCGGCCTGCAAGGCGGCACGGTACGCAACATCCTGCTGGCCTGGGTGCTGACCCTGCCGGCGACAGTGGCGCTATCGGCCGGGTTGTTCTGGCTGGCTTCCAAGGCCCTGGGCAGCTGATTCCAGCGGCTCACAAAAAAGGTGCGACCCTTGTGGATCGCACCTTTTTTATGCCCGGAACACGGGCCCTGTGGGAGCGAGCCTGTGGGAGCAAAGCTTGCTCGCGACGAAGGCACCTCGATTTACAGACCGTGTTTCAATTCATCGCGAGCAAGCTTTGCTCCCACAGGCTCGAACAGGGCTTTGGTGTGTGGGCAAGAATCTGGCACAAAAAAAAGGGCGACCGAAGTCGCCCAAAATGCCTTGCGTGCTCGTTACAGCTGGAAAAACTTACGGTTTTCTGCGCTTGTGGGCGTCTTTCCAGATGAATAATCCAAAAACAGCGAAAAATACGAACATGAAGCCGACCGTCAACATTCCGGCAAACACCACATTATCGAAAAACATGATTGGCCTCCTTGGTCCTGCTCCTGTTGTGTTGGAGCCACGTTAACCAATCGAGCAGGGATGAACATTGACCGGGGTCAATAACGCTCGCGACCGAGCGCAAAGGGAGGGATACAACTAAGCTGCATCAATGGATCGGGGGGGGACGTCAACGCTTCTTCGGTTTGTTCTTCGGCTTTTTCTTGGGCTTGCCCAGAGGCATGGCCTGCTCGAAAGCCTGGCGGACTTCATTGAGGCGCTTTTCGTTGAGGTCGTGAACACGCTTGGCGCGTTCAGCGCTGAGGTCAATCAGTTTGTCATCTTGGCTCATGGCGTGTCGGCATCATGCAGTGAAGTGCGAATGTGCCCATGATGGCGGCTGTTGGCTGCGTTGACCAGCCTGCGTGCGTGGGCAAATACCGGAAATCAGATCTGGATATCGACCCACAGGCCCTGGCGCGCCTCATCGTCTATCAGGGGTTTCACCGGCACGGTGTTGTCGGCGTTGAGTTCGGTCCCCGGTATGGCCAGGTGCTCCTCGGGGTCTTCATCGGCTTCGCGACGGCGCCTCTCGCGCTCCTGCTGGCGACGCTGTTCCTCGCGCAGCAACAGTGCAGCCTCTTCGGGATCGCGCTTTTGCAAGTCGATGGTGCTTTCGCTGGAGGTTTGTTGCACCGGGACCACGGGCGGGATGTCCGGTCGCTGGCGGACTGGATCCTGTTGTGCAGTGATGGGTACGGCGCTCAAGGGGAGCGTGGGTAGCAACATAAAAATCTCCTGTCATCAGGCTATCGGCTGCGGCGCAGGAGGCTTGAACCGCTGGTCCGAAACTTGTGACCCGGTTGGCATTAATGCAAGGCAGGTACAAGCCTGTTTGATCGCGAAACCCGTTGAAGTTCCCTCGGATCGGTCGAAGGATTGGCTGCAATAACAGCCTGTTGCGTGCGTAATTTCTTTGGTCTGGGGGATCATTCCGTTAAGATAATCGGCTTTTTCAAGGCGGGAGTCAGGCAGCATGGCGCAGCAGTATCAACCGGGGCAACGCTGGATCAGTGACAGCGAAGCCGAGCTGGGTTTAGGCACCGTTCTGGCACAGGACGGCCGCTTGTTGACCGTGCTCTATCCGGCCACTGGCGACACCCGCCAGTACGCGCTACGGAATGCGCCTCTGACACGTGTACGGTTTTCGCCGGGCGACGTGATCACTCACTTCGAAGGTTGGAAAATGACCGTGCGCGAAGTCGACGATGTCGACGGGCTGCTGGTCTATCACGGCCTCAACGGGCAGAACGAAGTGGTCACCCTGCCGGAAACCCAGCTGTCGAACTTCATCCAGTTCCGCCTGGCCAGCGACCGTCTGTTCGCCGGCCAGATCGACCCGCTGGCCTGGTTCTCCCTGCGTTACCACACCCTGGAACACACCAGCCGCCAGTTGCAGTCCTCGCTCTGGGGCCTGGGTGGTGTCCGGGCCCAGCCCATCGCCCACCAATTGCACATTGCCCGGGAAGTGGCCGATCGCATTGCACCGCGGGTATTGCTGGCAGACGAAGTGGGGTTGGGCAAGACCATCGAAGCCGGCCTGGTCATCCACCGCCAGCTGTTGTCCGGACGCGCCAGTCGCATATTGATCCTGGTCCCGGAAAACCTTCAGCACCAATGGCTGGTGGAAATGCGCCGGCGCTTCAACCTGCAAGTCGCTCTGTTCGATGAGGAACGCTTCATCGAAAGCGATGCGAGCAACCCGTTCGAAGACACCCAACTGGCGCTGGTGGCGCTGGAATGGCTGGTGGACGACGAGAAGGCCCAGGACGCGCTGTTCGCCGCCGGCTGGGACCTGATGGTGGTCGACGAAGCCCATCACCTGGTGTGGCACGAAGATCAGGTCAGCCCGCAATACGCGCTGGTCGAACAGCTTGCCGAGACGATCCCGGGCGTACTGCTGTTGACCGCGACCCCGGAACAGCTGGGCCAGGACAGCCACTTCGCCCGCCTGCGCCTGCTGGACCCGAACCGCTTCCACGACCTCAAGGCCTTCCGCGCCGAGAGCGAAAACTACCGCCCGGTGGCCGAGGCCGTGCAGGAGCTGCTGGACAAGGGCCGCCTCTCGCCCGAAGCCCACAAGACCATTCACGGCTTCCTGGGCAACGAAGGCGAAGCGCTGCTGACCGCCGTCAACGATGGCGACAGCGAAGCCAGCGCCCGCTTGGTCCGCGAGCTGCTGGACCGCCACGGCACCGGCCGCGTGCTGTTTCGCAATACCCGCGCCGCCGTACAGGGCTTCCCGGAACGCAAACTGCACGCCTATCCGCTGCCGTGCCCGGACGAATACCTCGAACTGCCCCTGGGCGATCACGCCGAGTTGTACCCGGAAGTCAGTTTCCAGGCCCAGCCGGACGCCAGCGAAGAAGAACGCTGGTGGAAATTCGACCCCCGCGTCGAATGGCTGATCGACCAACTGAAAATGCTCAAGCGCACCAAGGTATTGGTGATCTGTGCCCATGCCGAAACCGCCATGGACCTGGAGGATGCCTTGCGCGTGCGCTCGGGTATCCCGGCCACGGTGTTCCACGAAGGCATGAACATCCTTGAGCGCGACCGTGCCGCCGCGTACTTCGCCGACGAAGAGTTTGGCGCACAGGTGTTGATCTGCTCGGAAATCGGCAGCGAAGGGCGCAACTTCCAGTTCGCCCATCACCTGGTGCTGTTCGACCTGCCCTCTCACCCGGACCTGCTGGAACAGCGGATCGGCCGCCTGGACCGGATCGGCCAGAAGCACACCATCGAGTTGCACGTGCCGTACCTGGAAACCAGCCCGCAAGAGCGGCTGTACCAGTGGTACCACGAGGCGTTGAACGCCTTCCTCAACACCTGCCCGACCGGCAACGCCTTGCAGCATCAGTTCGGCCCGCGCCTGTTGCCCTTACTGGAGGAGGCCGACGATGGCCAATGGCAAGCGCTGATCGACGAAGCCCGCGCCGAACGCGAGCGCCTGGAAACCGAGCTGCACACCGGTCGCGACCGTTTGCTGGAGCTCAACTCCGGCGGCGCCGGTGAAGGCGACGCACTGGTGGAAGCCATTCTTGAGCAAGACGATCAGTTCGCCCTGCCGATCTACATGGAAACCCTGTTCGACGCGTTCGGTATCGACAGCGAGGACCATTCGGACAACGCGCTGATTCTCAAGCCGAGCGAAAAAATGCTCGATGCCAGCTTCCCGCTGGGGGATGACGAAGGCGTGACCATCACCTACGACCGCAACCAGGCGCTGTCCCGCGAAGACATGCAGTTCATCACCTGGGAACACCCGATGGTGCAAGGCGGCATGGACCTCGTGCTGTCCGGTTCCATGGGCAACACGGCCGTGGCGCTGATCAAGAACAAGGCCCTCAAGCCCGGCACTGTGCTGCTGGAACTGCTTTACGTCAGTGAAGTGGTTGCACCGCGCTCGTTGCAACTGGGCCGTTACCTGCCACCGGCCGCCCTGCGCTGCCTGCTGGACGCCAACGGTAACGACCTGGCGGCCCGGGTTTCGTTCGAGACCCTGAACGACCAGCTCGAAAGTGTGCCTCGGGCCAGCGCCAACAAGTTCATCCAGGCCCAGCGAGACCAGCTCACGCCGCGCATCAATGCCGGTGAAGAGAAGATCGCCCCACGGCACGCCGAGCGCGTGGCCGAGGCCCAACGCCGCCTGGCGGCCGATACTGACGAAGAGCTGGCCCGCCTGACCGCCCTGCAAGCCGTCAACCCGACCGTGCGCGACAGCGAGCTGGTGGCCCTGCGCCAACAGCGCGAACAAGGCCTGGCGATGCTGGAAAAAGCTGCGCTGCGCCTGGAAGCGATCCGGGTGTTGGTGGCGGGCTGATCAGCCCTGGCAACACAAAAAAAGGCCCGCAGCGATGCGGGCCTTTTTTTGTGCGCCGAGCACACCTTTCACAAACATCCCCGAAACTCTGTGGGAGCGAGCCTGCTCGCGATAGCGGTGGGTCAGGACTGACGCCATCGCGAGCAGGCTCGCTCCCACAGGGATTGCGGCGTATACAAATGCTGCTTATCCCGCAAGCACCCAAAAAACCCGTTACTGCCCCCGAGCGCTGAGCTGCTGTTGCAGGTGCTGGATCTGCGCTTGCAGGGTATTGATGTTGCGGGTGACCTGGCCGCGGAAGGCGTCGAACTCGGCGGTGTTGCCGTTATCCTGCTGGCTCTTGAGCACTATCATGTCCTGCTCCAGACGCTCGATGGCAGGGTTCTGGTTGTTCCTTTTCAGGGCGGTGATATCGGCGCCGATGCTTTTGAGCTGGGCATCCAGGGCACCACCCTCGCCTTGGTTCTTCAGGGCGGTCACTTCCGCCGCCAGTGTCTTGACCTGGGCCTGGAGCTCCTTGTTGGCCGCTTGCAGCTGGGTGCTGACGTTCTGCTGTTCAGTGTCATGGGCAATGAGCAGGGCCAGTTCCTTGTCGAGGTCGGCGGACGGACCAAAGGTGGCTTGCTGCTGTTTGTACTGTTCCTGCAGCTTGCTATCGAATTGCCGGCCCTGCTCCTGCAGCTTGTTGTCCAGCTGTTTGATCTGCAGCTTCAAGGCTTCGCTGTCGCTCATGACATTGGATTGACCGGCCACCACCTTGCCGGAAATGTCCTGCAAGCGCCCCGCTGCGTCCTCACTGATTCGCGCGAAACTCTCTTGGGTCGCCACCAACTGCTGCTCCATCAGGGAAATCTGTTGGAAGCTCCACCAGGCCAGGAAACCGAACGCACACAGCAACGCGCCGACCAGCGCCCACAGCGGCCCGGTGCTGGGTCCCTTGACCTTGGCCGCCGCAACGGGTGTCGGGCGCGCTTGCACATGAGGCTGACGGTTGGGCAGGAAGTCATCGTCATCGGGGACGTCGGCACGCATCCGCAGGCTCGGTACATCATCGAAGTCGTCGTGTTCATCATTACGCGTGGGCATGGATTCAACCTTTGAGAAACCAGTAATGGCTCGATGCGGCGAGTATAACCCCCTCGCCCGCCGCACCGATTGACCCCGAACCCGGCACTCGGTTCATGACGGGCCGATCAGCGGGCTTTCCACCAGGTGCAGAATTCATCGAGGGCGGTCCATAGGCTGACCTGCGGATCGTAATCGAGATAATGCCGGGCCCGGCTGATGTCGAGGGTGAAATTTTTGTTCATGACCTGCATGCCCAGGCGCGACAGCGTCGGCTCGGGACGACCCGGCCACAATTTGCAGGCCCCTTCGTTCAACGCGGCCATGCTGTAGGCCAGCCCGTAGGAACGGTAACGCCTGACCTGTGGGACGTCCATCTGCCGCATCACATAGTTGACCACGTCCCACAGCGGAATCGGCGCTCCATTGCTGATGTTGTAGGCCTTGCCCAAGGCTGAACCGGTGGCCAGCAGACTGCTGAGCAGTACCTCGTTGAGGTTGTGCACACTGGTGAAATCCACCTTGTTCAAACCGTTGCCAATAATCGCCAGGCGCCCCTTGCGCTGCATGTTCAACAGGCGCGGGAAGATGCTCATGTCGCCAGCACCGGTCACGAAGCGCGGCCGCAGGGCCAGCACTTCAAGGCCGAACTCCTGGGCGCCGAAGACTTTCTGCTCGGCCAGGTATTTGGTGGCGGCATAGGGATGCCCGAAGCGCTTGGGCACTTGCTCCTCGGTCAGCCCGAGGTGGTCACGGCCATCGAAATAGATCGAGGGTGACGACAGGTGCACCAGGCGCCGGACCTTTTGCTTGAGGCAGGCCTCGACAACGTTTTCCGTGAGCTGGACGTTGCCCTGGTGAAAATCCTGATAGCGCCCCCACAACCCCACGGAGCCGGCGCAATGCACCACCGCCTCGACGTCCAGGCACAGATCACGGGCCAACAGCGGATCGCTCAGATCCCCCGGGACGAATTGCGCACCGCGACGCACCAGGTGTTCCACGCTCTCGGCCCGGCGTCCGTTGACCCTTACATCCAGGCCCTGCTCCAGGGCGAAACGCGCAAAGCGCCCGCCGATGAAGCCGCTTGCGCCGGTAACCAGAATTTTCATGAATGCTCCCAACCCGTGCAGTGGCGAGCCTTGAGCCGCCACGGCCAATTAATCTGTGCGCCGCTTGCGGCTTGACGCTTATTGCGGCTCCCAAGGCACCAGCCAGCGCTTTGAGAAGTGAATCAATTGATCGGTCAACAGCCCGAGCAATTGCCCACCATTGCGCCAATGATGCCAGTACAACGGCACATCGATTGTTTTATCTGCCAGCAACTCCACCAACACCCCACGCGCCAGCTGTTCACGCATTTGCAGTTCCGGCACCAGCCCCCAGCCAAGCCCCGCTTCGGCGAGGCGGATGAAACCTTCTGAAGAAGGACACAAATGGTGTTCGAAACCGCCTTCGACGCCGAGGGAAGCGAGGTAGCGGTGCTGCAGGAAATCATCCGGGCCGAACACCAGGGCCGGCGTGCGAGCCAATTGCTCGGCACGCACGCCGTCGGGGAAGTGCCGGGCGATGAAGGCCGGGCTCGCCAGCGCACGATAGCGCATGGCGCCCAGCAATACGCTGCGGGCCCCGGCCACCGGGCGCTCGTTGGCGCAGACACACGCTGCCACCTCGCCGGCGCGCATGCGTTTGAGACCGACGGTCTGGTCCTCGACCACCAAGTCCATCAACAGGTGATGCTCGGCGCAGAAATCGCCCACGGCCGCCGCCCACCAGGTCGCCAGGCTGTCGGCATTCAGGGCGATGCGCAGGCGTTCGGGCAGGCCCTCTTCATCCAGTGCTGGCACCAGGCTTTGCAGATCGCGCTCCAGCAAACGCACCTGTTGGACATGGTTGAGCAAGCGACGACCGATCTCGGTGGGGGCCGGTGGCGTGGCGCGCACCAGCACAGGCTGGCCGACTCGCGCCTCCAGCAGCTTGATCCGTTGGGAAACAGCCGATTGCGACAACCCCAGCACTTGGGCGGCGCGCTCGAAGCCGGCCTGCTCCACTACCGCAGCCAGGGCTGCCAGCAATTTGTAATCGAACATCAGTATTCCTAATGAGCAATCAGCAAGATTTGTTTTTCTTATACAGCTTCCGACCGGAAAATGACCAGCATTCACTTGGAGGAGCGAGCCATGTCTGGCGAAACATCATTGAACACCCTGCTGCGCAGCATGAGCCCGCAACTCAATCCGGGCGAATACGTGTTCTGTAGCCTGCCCGACGGCCGGGTCCCGGCGGACATCACGATCGTCGGCAGCTTCCTTGAGCGCGAGGGCCTGACGGTGATCCTGGAAAAATCCCAGGCGCAAAAGGCTGGCCTGAGCTTCGACTATGTCGCCGCGTGGATCACCCTCAACGTGCACTCGGCCCTGCAGGCCGTGGGACTGACCGCAGCCTTCGCCACGGCGCTTGGCGATGCCGGCATCAGTTGCAACGTGATCGCCGGTTACTACCACGACCATCTGTTCGTCGGTCACGACGATGCTGAGCAGGCCATGGCTGTGCTCAAGCAATTGGCCGCGAACGGGGAGTAATGTCTATGTGGCAAAGCTATGTGAACGGGCTGCTGGTGGCCCTCGGGCTGATCATGGCCATCGGCGCCCAGAACGCGTTTGTGCTGGCCCAGAGCCTGCGTCGCGAACATCATTTGCCCGTGGCCGCGCTATGCGTCACCTGCGACGCGCTGCTGGTCATGGCCGGCGTGTTCGGGCTGGCTACGTTGCTGGCGCAGAGCCCGTTGTTGCTATCGATCGCCCGCTGGGGTGGTGCGGCGTTCCTGCTCTGGTACGCCAGCCTCGCCTTGCGCCGGGCCTGTTCGAAGCAGAGCCTGCAACAGGGCGAAAACCAGGCCGTGCGCTCACTGCGGGCGGTGTTGCTCAGCGCGCTGGCCGTGACGCTGCTCAACCCCCACGTCTACCTCGATACCGTGCTGCTGATCGGCTCCCTCGGTGCCCAGCAGAGCGTGCCCGGGGCCTATGTCGTGGGCGCCGCCAGTGCCTCGCTGCTGTGGTTCTTCACCCTGGCCATCGGCGCCGCATGGCTGGCTCCCTGGCTGGCTCGCCCGAGCACCTGGCGGATCCTCGACCTGCTGGTGGCGGTGATGATGTTCGCCGTGGCGGGGCAGTTGATCGTCATGGGCTGATTATTCGAAACCGCTCTGGAACCTCTATCCCACACAGTTGTTGCGTGGTTATGCCGCACCCCCGGTGCTATGATCCGACCCTGCGCCGCAAAGAGTACAAACTCCCCGGCGCTAGTCCGGCCGCCCGTGATCGGCCTTGCGCTCACCGCAACTGACCTGATTAGGAGAATCACCATGGCTTTCGAATTGCCGCCGCTGCCCTACGCACACGATGCACTGCAGCCGCACATCTCCAAAGAGACTCTGGAATTCCACCACGACAAGCACCACAACACCTACGTCGTGAACCTGAACAACCTGGTGCCTGGCACCGAGTTCGAAGGCAAGACCCTGGAAGAAATCGTCAAGACTTCCTCGGGCGGCATCTTCAACAACGCCGCTCAGGTCTGGAACCACACCTTTTACTGGAACTGCCTGGCACCCAACGCCGGCGGTCAACCTACCGGCGCACTGGCTGAAGCCATCAACAAGGCCTTCGGTTCGTTCGACAAGTTCAAGGAAGAGTTCAGCAAGACGTCCATCGGCACCTTCGGTTCCGGCTGGGGCTGGCTGGTGAAAAAGGCTGACGGTTCCCTGGCCCTGGCCAGCACCATCGGCGCCGGCAACCCGCTGACCAGCGGCGACACCCCACTGCTGACCTGCGACGTCTGGGAGCACGCCTACTACATCGACTACCGTAACCTTCGCCCGAAATACGTCGAAGCGTTCTGGAACCTGGTCAACTGGAAATTCGTGGCCGAACAGTTCGAAGGCAAGGCTTTCACCGCCTAAGCTTCGATCCCATGCCCGACAAAAAAACCCGGCACCTTGCCGGGTTTTTTTTGCCCGGTATAAATGCCCGCCCCCGGTTTCGAGCGGATGACCTCACGTCCGAATCCCAACAAAAATTCCTTCGAGGCCTCAAGTTGCGGGCCTCTGCAACCGACACAATGACCGTAGAGCAATCACTCTGGAAGAACCGCATATCGGCCATGTTCCAGGCAAAATCCCTTGTGTTTGATTGTCCCTTTGACTGACATCACAGGATTGCCAATACTCATGGCAACTTGACGCTACCCGCACGGTACAAGGAATCCCTCTTTGAAGCTGGAACTCAAGAACAGCTTGTCTGTGAAGTTGCTCCGGGTCGTGCTCCTTTCGGCATTGATCGTTGGCATGATTTTGAGCTGCGCTCAGATCGTGTTCGATGCCTATAAAACCAACCGGGCCGTCGCCAGCGATGCCCAGCGCATTCTCGATATGTTTCGCGATCCCTCGACCCAGGCCGTCTACAGCCTCGACCGGGAAATGGGTATGCAAGTGATCGAAGGGCTGTTCCAGGACGAAGCCGTCCGCATGGCCTCCATCGGTCACCCTCACGAAACCATGCTCGCCGAAAAGACCCGGCCCTTGCAGTATTCCGAAAGCCGTTGGCTGACCGACCTGATCCTGGGCAAGGAACGCACCTTCACCACGCAATTGGTCGGCCGCGGCCCCTACAGCGAATATTACGGCGACCTGAGCATCACCCTGGACACCGCCACCTATGGCCAGGGTTTCATCATCAGCTCCGTGATCATTTTCGTCTCGGGCATGTTGCGGGCCCTGGCAATGGGCCTGGTGTTGTACCTGGTCTATCACTGGCTGCTGACCAAGCCGCTGTCACGGATCATCGAACACCTGACGGAGATCAATCCCGATCGCCCCAGCGCCCACAAGATTCCGCAGCTTCGCGGCCACGAGCAGAACGAGCTGGGCCTGTGGATCAACACGGCCAACCAATTGCTCGCCTCCATCGAACGCAATACACACCTGCGCCACGAAGCGGAAAACAGTCTGCTGCGGATGGCCCAGTACGACTTCCTCACCGGCCTGCCCAACCGCCAGCAGCTCCAGCAGCAACTGGACAAGATCCTGGTGGATGCCGGCCGCCTGCAACGCCGGGTGGCGGTGCTGTGCGTGGGGCTGGATGACTTCAAGAGCATCAACGAACAGTTCAGCTACCAGACCGGCGACCAACTGCTGCTGGCCCTGGCCGATCGACTGCGGGCCCACAGCGGCCGCCTGGGTGCGCTGGCACGACTGGGAGGCGACCAGTTCGCCCTGGTGCAGGCCGACATCGAGCAGCCTTACGAAGCCGCCGAGCTGTCGCAAAGCATCCTCGACGACCTGGAGGCCCCCTTCGCCCTTGACGATCAGGAAATCCGCCTGCGCGCCACCATTGGCATCACGCTATTCCCCGAGGACGGTGACAGCACCGAGAAGCTGTTGCAGAAAGCCGAGCAGACCATGACCCTGGCCAAGACCCGCTCGCGCAACCGCTACCAGTTCTACATCGCCAGCGTCGACAGCGAAATGCGCCGCCGTCGCGAGTTGGAGAAAGATTTGCGCGAGGCCCTGGTGCGCGACCAGTTCACCCTGGTCTACCAACCGCAGATCAGCTACCGCGACTTGCGGGTGGTGGGCACCGAGGCACTGATCCGCTGGCACCATCCCGAACACGGTTTCGTGCCGCCGGATCTGTTCATCCCACTGGCCGAGCAGAACGGCACCATCATTGCCATCGGCGAATGGGTCCTGGACCAGGCTTGCAAGCAACTGCGCGAATGGCACGACCAGGGTTTCGTCGACATGCGCATGGCGGTGAACCTGTCCACCGTGCAATTGCACCACGCCGAACTGCCCCGGGTGGTGAACAACTTCCTGCAGATGTACCGGTTGCCGCCTCGCAGCCTGGAGCTCGAAGTCACCGAAACCGGCCTGATGGAAGACATCACCACCGCTGCCCAGCACTTGCTGAGCCTGCGCCGCTCCGGCGCGTTGATTGCCATCGACGACTTCGGGACCGGCTATTCGTCGCTGAGTTACCTCAAGAGCCTGCCGCTGGACAAGATCAAGATCGACAAGAGCTTCGTCCAGGACCTGCTCGATGACGAAGACGACGCGACCATCGTCCGCGCCATCATCCAGTTGGGTAAAAGCCTCGGGATGCAGGTGATCGCCGAAGGCGTCGAGACGATCGAGCAGGAAGCCTACATCATCGCCGAAGGCTGCCATGAAGGTCAGGGCTACTACTACAGCAAACCCCTGCCGGCACGGGAGCTGGGTATTTATCTGAAACAGGCGCAGCGCAGCAAGGCCTCCGTTCTCTGACGCTCTAAAGATCGCAGGCTTGGCCGGCTCCTACAGAGGAATCGTATTTTTCTGTAGGAACTGACCAAGCCTGCGATCTGCGTACATTAAATAAGAAATATTTACAGGCGCAGCTCTTTACACATAATGCAAATCTTTCGCATTATGTTGCAGCTTTTGCGCACCCTCGCGTCCCCTCCATTTTCGAAGCAGGATGTTTGCCATGATTCGTATGCCCCTGGCTACCGCCAGTCTGCTGGCTATCGCCATTTCCCTCGCCGGCTGCGGCGAAGGCAAGGACAAGGCTGCCGCGCCGCAAGCGCCAACGCCTGCCGCCAGCACTGCGGCACCGGCCGCCCCCGCTGCCGCCGGCAAACTCGACGAAGCCGCCGCCAAGGCCGTCGTCGCGCACTATGCCGATATGGTCTATGCCGTCTACAGCGATGCCGAATCTACCGCAAAAACCCTGCAAACCGCCGTCGACGCGTTCCTGGCCAAGCCGAACGCCGACACCCTGAAAGCCGCCCGGGCTGCCTGGGTCGCCGCACGCGTGCCTTACCTGCAGAGCGAAGTGTTCCGCTTCGGCAACACCATCATCGACGACTGGGAAGGCCAGGTGAACGCCTGGCCCCTGGACGAAGGCCTGATCGACTACGTCGACAAATCCTACGAGCACGCACTGGGTAACCCGGGCGCCACCGCCAATATCATCGCCAACACCGAAGTCCAGGTGGGTGAGGACAAGGTCGATGTGAAAGACATCACCCCGGAAAAACTCGCCAGCCTGAATGAGCTGGGTGGTTCCGAGGCCAACGTCGCCACCGGCTACCACGCCATCGAATTCCTGCTGTGGGGCCAGGACCTCAACGGCACCGGCCCGGGTGCCGGCAATCGCCCGGCTTCCGACTACCTGGAAGGCGCCGGCGCCACTGGCGGCCATAACGACCGTCGTCGTGCCTACCTCAAGTCCGTGACCCAATTGCTGGTCAGCGACCTGGAGGAAATGGTCGGCAACTGGAAGCCGAACGTGGCCGACAACTACCGCGCCACCTTGGAAGCGGAACCTGCCGAAAGCGGCCTGCGCAAGATGCTGTTCGGCATGGGCAGCCTGTCCCTCGGTGAACTGGCGGGCGAGCGCATGAAAGTATCCCTGGAAGCCAACTCGCCAGAAGACGAGCAGGACTGCTTCAGCGACAACACCCACAACTCGCACTTCTACGACGCCAAGGGCGTGCGTAACGTGTACCTGGGCGAATACACCCGCGTCGACGGTACCAAGATGACCGGCGCCAGCCTGTCGTCCCTGGTGGCCAAGGCCGACCCGGCCGCGGACACCGCGCTCAAGGCGGACCTGGCCGACACCGAAGCCAAGATCCAGGTCATGGTCGATCACGCCAACAAGGGTGAGCACTACGACCAGTTGATCGCCGCCGGCAACACCGCCGGCAACCAGATCGTCCGCGATGCCATCGCCGCCCTGGTCAAGCAGACCGGTTCGATCGAACAGGCTGCCGGCAAACTGGGCATCAGCGACCTGAACCCGGACAACGCCGATCACGAGTTCTGATCAGCGCTGGCTGACTGAAAAAGGCGACCTCAGGGTCGCCTTTTTCATTGGCGCCACCGAAAAGCCGAACACTGTCTTGTGGCGAGGGGATTTATCCCCGCTGGGCTGCGAAGCAGACCTAAAAAAGCAAGGGCCGCTCCGCGCCCCAGCGGGGATAAATCCCCTCGCCACAAATAAATTCTCTCGCCACAAATAGATCCCCTCGCCGCGGGTCTTTGAGATCACATCACGCCAACGCCGCCAACCGCCCCTCAAGAAACCGTCGCTCCGGCAGTTGCTGCGTCAACTCAAGCGCACGTCGATAAGCCGCTCGCGCCTCCTCCAGCCGCCCCAATTGCCGACAGAATTCTGCCCGTGCCGAATGGGCCAGGTGATAGTCGAGCAAATCGCCCCGCCCCAGAATCGCCTCGATCAGGAGCAATCCCGCCTCCGGCCCGTCGCGCTTGGCCAGGGCGACGGCGCGATTGAGTTCGATCACCGGTGACGGCATGACCCGCAGCAGCACGTCATACAGCCCGACGATTTGTGGCCAGTCGGTCTCCTGCGCGGTAGGCGCTTCGGCGTGAACGGCGGCAATCGCCGCTTGCAGGCAATAAGGCCCGAACCGGCGGGTATTCAACGCCGCTTCCACCAGTGCGCAGCCTTCGGCAATCAGCTGCGCATTCCACAAGGAGCGGTCCTGTTCATCCAGCAACACCAGCTCACCGGTATCCGATGTGCGCGCCGTCCGCCGGGATTCGTGCAGCAGCATCAGCGCCAGCAACCCCATGACCTCGGCTTCAGGCAACAGCTCCATCAACAGCCGTGCAAGGCGAATGGCTTCGCGGGTCAGGTCTTCTCGGGTCAATTCGGCGCCCATCGAAGCCGAGTAACCTTCGTTGAACACCAGGTAGATCACCCGCAACACACTGTCCAAGCGCTCGGGCAACTCCGCTCGGGACGGGACCTGGTAGGGAATTTTCGCATCGCGAATCTTCGCCTTGGCCCGCACGATACGTTGGGCAATGGCCGCGGGTGCAGCGAGGAAGGCGCGGGCGATTTCCTCGGTGGTCAGGTCGCAGACTTCCCGCAGCGTCAACGGCACCTGGGCATCAGCCGCCAGGGCTGGGTGGCAACAGGTGAAGATCAGCCGCAGACGATCGTCTTCCACGTCTTCGTCGCTCCAGTCGGACTGCTCGAGCGCTTCGAGCTGGGCGATCAGCATGGGCTGGGACGCCGCGAAGCGCGCTCGCCTGCGCAAACTGTCGATGGCCTTGAAGCGCCCGGCGGACACCAGCCAGGCCCTCGGGTTGTCCGGCACGCCGTCACGCTGCCAACGCTCGACCGCAATGAAAAAGGCTTCGTGCAGGGCTTCTTCCGCCAGGTCGAAATCCCCCAGCAAGCGAATCAGCGTCGCCAGGATCCGCCGCGAGTCTTGCCGATAGACCTGCTCGACCCGCGCCTTGACCACATCGGCCGACATCAGTCGGGCATGCCTTGGGTGACCAACGCTTCTAGCCGGTCCAGGCTCTGCCCCCAGCCGTCATGAAACCCCATGGCTTCGTGGGCCTGCCGGTCCTCTTCGCTCCAGTGCAAGGCACGGGCGGTGTAGCGGGTTTTGCCGCCCTCCTCTTCAAGCACCACCTCAGCGGTCATGAAGGCCTTGCCGGAGGGCACCCAGCCGGGCACGAACGCATCGGTGAATACCAGCCGCCGGGGGGCGACGATTTCCAGGAACACGCCCATGGTCGGGTACTCGCTGCCGTCGGGCGCACGCATCAAAGTGCGAAACTGACCGCCGACCCACAGGTCCATTTCGCATTCCGGCGTGGTCATGCCATGGGGGCCCCACCACTGGACCAACAGGGCCGGCTCGGTCCAGGCACGGAAGATTTTCTGGCGCGGGGCATCGATCAGTCGGCTGATGGACAACTCGAAAGCAGCAGGTGTGAGGTTCATGAATCGAATCCTGTTTTTGTGATTGTTGTTCAGGGGTTCAATTGGCGCACTGGTCGGACTTCGACGCAACCGACCCGGGCCGCCGGGATGTTGCCGGCGACCTGGATGGCCTCGTTCAAGTCCTTGGCATCGATCAGGTAGAAACCCGCCAGTTGCTCCTTGGTTTCGGCGAACGGCCCGTCGGTGATCGACAGCTTGCCGCCGCGCATGCGCACGGTGGTCGCGGTCTGCACCGACTCCAGGGCCTCGGCGGCGATCATCCGCCCACTGCCCTGGATCGACTCGGCATAGGCCATGCACTCGGCGTCCTCCGGGCTGTCGGGCGAGCTGTGCAGCGTTTGTTCGTTGCTATACACCAGGCATAAGTACTTCATGGAAAACTCCGGGATCGAACGGATCAACTATGACGGCAGAAGGATGCGGTGGCGAAAAAACCGACGATCAGGGCTGAAGATCGAATATCGCCGTGCCCGCCATCGGATCGAACGGCGCCGACCAATGTTCATGGACGATCTTCCATTGTCCCGCCACACGTTGGTAGCAGGCCGTCACGCGCATCCAGCAGGCCTGTTCTTCGCCCTTGTCGTTGGTACCGCCGCAATAGGCCAGCCAATGAGCGAAAGCGATGCTGTCCGCCGCGTTGATCTTGACCTGGTGGAAATCGAACTTGTGCGGGCCGGGGCACATTTCCATGCAGGCCTGCCAATGGGCGCGATAGGCGACCTTGCCCTTGAATTGCAGGGCCTGGATGGCGTCGAACGAGACGATGTCGTCGGCATAGAGCGCCATGACTTTTTCAACGTCCTTGGCCATGACCGCTTGGCGATAGGTGTCGATCAGGGCCTGGATTTCGGTTTCGGTGGCTTGGGTATTCATGGTGATTCTCCACAGGTTTTTGTTGAAGACACCCTTTGTCGTCTGGGGAAACGGCGAATCGACATCCCGGATAAAAATAATTGAAGAAAGAAAATTCGCTAGAATCCAACCTCATCCTGCCGGCAGACAACGAACGTGACTGTGACAGCTCAACTTGTCGCCTATGAACATCTGAACGCTGTCCAGCGCCAACAGGTGGAGGCCATAGAGCTCCTTCCCGAACAGGTCCGGTTCGCCGGTGATATCCACGGCGCACTGCACATGCTGCTGTCCCGGCCCTGCCCGGGGGTCAAGGGTTTCGCCTTGCTGGTCGACGGCGCGCCGGTGGCGTTCCTGTTGCTCAAGCGTCCGCCCGTGCTGCCTGCCTGGGCCGACGAACATAGCGCGACCCTGCATGCCCTGCAGGTCGATCACCGGGCCCAGGGCAAAGGCCACGGCAGGGCCTGCCTGCAAGCGCTGCCCGCTGTGGCGCGTGCGGCCTGGCCGGAAATCAGGGGGTTGGAGCTCTCGGTCGATGCCGGTAACGAATCGGCCATCGGCCTGTATACCCAAATGGGCTGGGTCGACTATGGCGAGGCCTATAAGGGCCGCATTGGTTATGAGCGGCGGATGGGCTTGATGCTCCAGGGCTCTACCGACTTTTGAGCGGTATCCAGATCTCCAGCGTGCCCTCGCTGGTCCTGGGGTTGAAGTCTTCGCTGTAGCGTTCGAACTCCGGAGCGTCCGCGGCTTCATGACCCGATTGAGGCAACCAGACATTCCAGATGTAGTGAAAGGTGTCCGGCAGGGTCTTCAAGGGCCCACGGTGTTCGAACACCGCATAGTGGGCGGGCTGGATTTCGATCCAGCGGTACTGTTCCGGCAGATCGTCGAGTCGGCTGATCTCCACGCCGGCGATGTATTCGAACCCGCCCTTCCCGTCCGGGTTGCAACACACACCGTAGGTGACTTCGCTTTTCTGCCCTGGCACGTTACCGAGCCAGGGCAGGAACTTTTCCCAGAGCAGGGGGATGCCCTGGGCGGTTTCCTGGGTGAAACGACCGCCAAAACCGGCGATAAGATGAAAATTTCCGTGTTCGAAGCGTGGCTCGGCTGTGTAATCGCGTTGGGGCTTTTCCATGCGTCAACACTCCGCAAAACATGAGGTCGGGTTTGGCAGTATAGAAGCCAAACCATGAATGCCAGGGCCGTTTCGCTTATCAGGCCGCGGAAACCAGCGTCGCTACAGAGGCCCCTACAAACTCGTTGTAGCCAGAAACGATCACGTAAACAGCGAAATAACAGAAGATCGCAGCGGATGCCCAATAGGAATAACGCAGCAATTTATCCCCCAATAATTTTCCACCCTGGGTCGCCGCCAGACACAGGCCGGCACTCCACAGCAACCCGGCGCAGAGGAAACCGCCAAGGAAAAGCACCGAGCTGAGCACGGTGCCACCCCCGGAACGGGCGATGAGCGTACCGCCCACAGCCGCGAACCAGAGAATGGCGCTGGGGGATGACATGGCCAGGAAAATCCCGCGCAGGAATTCCTGGCCAGAGGAGTTGCCCCGCACCTCACCCGCCTGCTCCAGCACCGCGCCATGATAAATCGCCGAATGGACCATCTTCGCCGCAAAGTACAGCAACAGCACCGAACCGCCGATCCACAACACCCAGCGCACCGCTTCGTACTGCAGCAGCACCGTCATGCCGGCCAGGGCCAGCACCGCATAGACCAGGTCACCCACGCAGGTACCCAGGCCGAGGGCGAAACCCTGGAAATATCCACGTTGCATGGCGAGCGTGATCATCGCGATATTGGCGATGCCGATGTCCAGGCACAGGGAGAGACTCAGCAAGAAGCCGCTGGAAAATTCCATCATCATTCCGTTCGGGTTGGGGTATGGCGAATTGAACAGTCCGCACGCATGCCACGAGCGGGTCGACAGTGTCGTCGAAAATAGTTGTCGGCCGCCACTGGACAAACGGCCATGGCGGCCATTATCTTGCGCCGCAGGCCACCGCAGTGGCCAACGTCGCTCGGACGGTTCCGGGCGCTCACGTATCTCGAGGCAACAATGGCCGAACAAGGTTCGCCGCGCCGCTTTGCGCGCATCGATCGACTCCCCCCTTACGTATTCAATATCACTGCCGAGCTGAAGATGGCTGCGCGTCGGCGCGGCGAAGACATCATCGACTTGAGCATGGGTAACCCCGACGGCGCCACCCCTCCGCACATCGTGGAAAAACTGGTCACCGTCGCCCAGCGTGAAGACACCCACGGCTATTCCACCTCCAAAGGCATCCCGCGCCTGCGCCGCGCCATTTCGCGTTGGTACAAGGACCGCTACGAGGTGGACATCGACCCTGAAAGCGAAGCCATCGTCACCATCGGCTCCAAGGAGGGCCTGGCGCACCTGATGCTGGCGACCCTGGACCAGGGCGACACGGTACTGGTGCCCAACCCCAGCTACCCGATCCACATCTACGGCGCGGTGATCGCCGGCGCCCAGGTGCGCTCGGTGCCACTGGTGCCAGGCGTGGATTTTTTCGATGAACTGGAGCGGGCCATTCGCGGTTCGATTCCCAAGCCGAAGATGATGATCCTGGGCTTCCCGTCCAACCCCACTGCCCAGTGCGTGGAGCTGGACTTCTTCGAGCGGGTCATCGCCCTGGCCAAACAGTACGATGTGCTGGTGATCCACGACCTGGCCTACGCCGACATCGTCTATGACGGCTGGAAAGCGCCATCGATCATGCAGGTGCCCGGCGCGAAAGACATTGCGGTGGAATTCTTCACCCTGTCCAAGAGCTACAACATGGCCGGCTGGCGCATCGGTTTCATGGTCGGTAACCCGGAACTGGTCAGCGCCCTGGCACGGATCAAGAGCTACCACGACTACGGCACCTTCACCCCCTTGCAGGTGGCCGCCATCGCCGCATTGGAAGGCGACCAACAATGCGTGCGCGACATCGCCGAGCAATACCGCCAACGCCGCAATGTGCTGGTCAAGGGCCTGCATGAGCTGGGTTGGATGGTGGAGAATCCCAAGGCGTCGATGTACGTCTGGGCCAAGATTCCCGAGGCCTATGCCCACCTGGGCTCGCTGGAGTTTGCCAAGAAGCTGCTGGCCGAAGCCAAGGTCTGCGTCTCGCCGGGCGTGGGCTTCGGCGAGTATGGGGATGATCATGTGCGCTTTGCGCTGATCGAGAACCAGGACCGGATCCGCCAGGCTGTACGCGGGATCCGGGCGATGTTCCGGGCGGATGGATTGGCCGGCAAGACCAACGCCTGACACAAAACCCAATGTGGGAGCGAGCCTGCTCGCGATAGCGGTGGGTCAGTTGCATGGATGCTTCTGACATACCGCCATCGCGAGCAGGCTCGCTCCCACAGTTGTTTGTGCTGGACCTTCAGACCACCAGCGACAGCAACAGGATGAAGCCCAACCCCACCACCGACAGGATGGTCTCCATCGCCGTCCAGGTCTTGAAGGTTTCGGCCACGGTCATGTTGAAGTACTGCTTGACCAGCCAGAAGCCCGCATCGTTGACGTGAGACAGAATCAACGAACCGGCACCGGTCGCCAGCACCAGCAGCTCACGGTTCACGCCTGGAATCATCCCCACCACAGGTACCACGATGCCTGCGCCGGTGATGGTGGCGACGGTGGCCGAGCCGGTGGCGATACGAATCACCGCCGCGACCAGCCAGGCCAGCAGGATCGGCGAAATCTGCGCACTCACGGCCATATGGCCAATCACGTCACCCACGCCGCTGGTCACCAGCATCTGCTTGAAACCACCACCCGCACCGATGATCAGGATGATCGCGGCAGTCGGCGCCAGGCTCGCGTCGAGCAACTTCAGGATCTGGTTGGAACCGATGCCCTGGCGATGGCCGAAGGTGTACAGCGACAGCAGCAAGGCCAGCAGCAGCGCCGAGATCGGGTGGCCGATCAGGTCCATGAAGGTGCGGAAGATGTTGCCATCCGGCAGCACCACGTCGGCAAAGGTCTTGAGCAGCATCAGGAACACCGGCAGCAGCACGGTGACCAGGGTAATGCCGAAGCTCGGCAGTTCCTTGGCCTCGGGCTCACGGGCCAGTTGATCGACCAGCTCCTGATTGGCGTGGCCGGGGATGTGCTTGGCGATGAACGTACCGAAAATCGGACCGGCAATGATGGCGGTCGGCAACGCGACGATCAGGCCATAGAGAATGGTCTTGCCGATGTCGGCACCGAACACGCCGATGGCCAGCAGCGGGCCCGGGTGTGGCGGCACCAGGCCGTGCACCGCCGACAGACCGGCGAGCAGCGGGATACCGATCTTGATGATCGACACGCCGGTGCGACGCGCCACGATGAACACCAGCGGGATCAGCAGTACGAAACCGATTTCGAAGAACAGCGGGATGCCCACCAGGAACGCGGCGAACATCATGGCCCACTGCACCTTGTCCTTGCCGAAGGCGCGGATCAGGGTCTGGGCGATCTGATCGGCCCCGCCCGACTCGGCCATCATTTTACCGAGCATGGTGCCCAGGGCCAGGATGATCCCGACAAAACCCAGCACGCCGCCAAAACCATCCTGGAAGGCCTTGATGATGGTGCCGATGGGCATGCCCGACGTCAGGCCGAGAAATGCGGCCGCGATGGTCAGGGCAATGAAGGGGTGAAATTTGAACTGGGTGATGAGGAGGATAAGTCCGATCACCGTGACCACTGCATCGAGCAGTAGGAACGTCTCGTGGGACATGCCGAACATGAGGGGTGTCTCCTGATTTGTTGTTGTTATTGAAGCAGTTATTTGTAAGCCGTCGGGACAGCGCTATCTTTCTGACGCAAAATGATTGGATTCAACTGGCCAGCTTCAAACCGTGCTCCACCCACCAGGTATAAGCCTGGCGAGCCAGCTCATCGACGCCGTGGCTGGACGCATCCAGGGCCAGGACCAGAGGTTCGCCGACGGGAGATTCAAGGGTGGCGAACTGACTGTCGATCAATGTCGACGGCATGAAATGGCCGGGGCGATGGGACACACGGTCGGCCGCCACTTCGGGCGTCAGCTCCAGGAACACGAAACCCAGGCCAGGCAAGGCGCTGCGCAGACGCTCGCGATAACTGTGCTTGAGGGCCGAGCAAGTCAACACCGGGCGCTCGCCCTTGGCGTCGATGCGGCGCAACTCGTCGCACAGGCTGTCGAGCCAGCCGGCACGGTCGTCGTCGTTCAGGGGAATACCGGCGCTCATCTTCTGGATGTTGGCCGCAGGGTGGAACGTGTCGCCTTCGATGGCGGTGGCGCCGCTCAGTTGGCACAGGGCCTGGCTGACGCAAGTCTTGCCGCAACCGGCAACGCCCATGATGACCAGGGCGGTGATGGGATTGTTCATGTAACACCTCAGCGCGCAGACAGCGCTACCTTTGCCAGTTATGACACCGCAGCAAAAGCAGAAGTTGCCGACGCCTTCTTGTCATTTTTGTGGTTGCAGCATTTTCGTTCACGACACCAACGGATGGGATTCAGGCAAACCCCACTCGCGCATTTGCAGCCGCGTCGAGACAGCGCTACCTTAGTGCCTTGATTTTTGTTTGGCAAGCCACCTGATGACCGTCCCCAAGAACGATAAGAATACCCGCACCACCGGTCGCCCCACGCTCAACGAAGTCGCACGCCTGGCCGGTGTCAGCCCCATCACCGCCTCCCGTGCCCTGCGCGGCGTCAGCACCGTGGCCACCGATCTGGTGGAAAAAGTCCGACAGGCGGCCCAGGAACTCAATTATGTCGTCAATCCCGCCGCCCGCGCCCTGGCTTCGGCCCAGAGCCATTCGGTGGTGGTGTTGGTGCCGTCGCTGTCCAACCTGTTGTTCATCGACACCCTCGAAGCCATTCATCGTGTCTTGAGGCCCAAGGGCTTCGAAGTGGTGATCGGCAACTATCACTACTCCCGCGACGAAGAAGAAGACCTGCTGCGCAACTACATGGCCTATCAGCCCCGGGGACTGCTGCTGACCGGTTTCGACCGTACCGAAAGCGCCCGCCGCATGATCGAGGCCAGCAACATTCCGTGTGTCTACATGATGGAGCTGGACCCCGGGGCGGGGCTCAACTGCGTCGGCTTTTCCCAGCTCAAGGCCGGCGAGACGGCGGCCGAGCACCTGATCTCCCGCGGTCGTAAACGCCTGGCCTACATCGGCGCCCAACTGGACCAGCGCACCTTGTTACGCGGCGAAGGCTTTCGCCGGGCCCTGCAACAGGCCGGGCTGTACGACCCGGACCTGGAGCTGCTGACGCCGCGCCCGTCATCGGTGGGCCTGGGCGGCGAGTTGTTCCTGCAACTGCTGGCCAGCCACCCGGATGTCGACGCGATTTTCTTCGGCAACGACGACCTCGCCCATGGGGCCCTGTTCGAAGCCTTGCGCTGCGGCATCAGGATTCCCGAACAGATCTCGGTGCTCGGCTTCAACGACCTGCCCGCCTCGGCCCACATGGTGCCGCGCCTGAGCAGCATCAGCACACCACGGGAGGCCATCGGCCGCCGTGCCGCCGAACAGATGCTGACGTTGATGGCAGGCAACCGCATCGCCCAACCCGTGGTGGACATGGGCTTCGAACTCAAGATTCGCGAAAGCACCTGATCCCCGTACAGCGACGCCGAAGCGGTCGATCCCTGCCGGTCAACGGCAAGGGCTGGCCGTTTCGCCTCGCCTCGTGCCCCTACAGCCCTTGAAACCCGAGGGTCCGGGCGGTCGGCATGGGAATTGCTCCTGCCCATCGCTCAGCCATTACCTACAGGTATCCATCATGTTGGTCAGTGCCAAACAGCAAGCGATGATTCTGCCGCTCAAGCGTCCGGGCGAGGACCCGACCGCCGACGCTGCCAGCGGCCTGCAAAGCGCCGCGTTACAGGCGTTGCGCGATAACGTCCAGGCCCAGGCCAACCAAGGCAATGCCCAGGTCCGGGAGTCCGCCACCCAACAGGCCACGCAGCAGGTCAATGCCGCCACCGCCATCAGCGACAACATCGATGAGGCGTTCGCCAAGACCCGCGTACAGTTGCAGACCGCTGCTTCCCAGGATGCCCCGACGAGCCAGACCGACAGTTCGGCACTGAAGGATTTCAAGGACTACATGAGCAAGACGCCAGAAGAACGCCTGCGTGATTCCATTCTCGCGGAGATGGGCATCAGCGAAGAAGAATACGAGGCCATGCCACCCGAGAAGCAATTGGCGGTCGGCCAGGAAATTGCCCAGCGCATGCAAGACAAGTCCGCCATGGCGCAGATGGAAAAAGCCCAGGAGCACCGCAACACCGGCGATAAGGATCCGGCCGCGACACTCCTCGCGTCGCTCTGAGCTTGCCGGCGGCCAGCAGATGAGGCGCCGGAGTGCAAAACCTGTGGGGAGCAAAGCTTGCTCCCCACAGGTTTATCGAAACGTGTTCCTTTATAATCTGCCCTCCTCCCCCTCCACGACGTTGCCATGTCCGAAATCCGCTATGCGCTGCTCGATGAACCGCTGTGGCCGCTGATGAACAAGTTTTACCGCGCCCATCAATCTTCGATGAAAGCCGTGCGGGACGCGCAGCTGTGGGTGGCGAAGCGGGATGACATCGTCGCGGCCCTTTGCTTGCGATCGGTGTCGGGTGGGCACTGGTTGACGGGGTTGTTTGTCGACCCGGCACACCGCGGCAAAGGTATTGCAGCGGGATTGATCAGCGAAGCGGTGAAAGCCGTGGACGCACCGGTGTGGCTGTTCTGCCACCCGGAACTGCGCGGGTTCTATGAGCGGCACGGCTTCACGTTCGATCCCGCCCTGCCCTATGCGATGGCCGAGCGCCTGAGCCGGTATGCCCGCAGCAAGCCGATGATTGCGATGGGGTTGGAGCCGGGAACCGGATCCTGATGCCCTGTGGAAGCGAGCCTGCTCGCGAAGGCGGCAGGACATTCCACAACGATGCAAGCTGCCCCACCGCTATCGCGAGCAGGCTCGCTCCCACAAGGGATGGAGGTGAATGTTCAGTCGTCGGCCGTCGGATCCAGATCCGGGAACATCACTTCGGTAAACCCGAACTTGCTGAAGTCGGTGATCCGCGACGGGTACAAGCGCCCGATCAGGTGGTCGCATTCATGCTGCACCACCCGCGCATGGAAGCCCGAGGCGGTCCGCACGATCGGCTCGCCCTTGGGATCGAAGCCTTCGTAACGGATGTGCTGGTAACGATCGACCGCCCCGCGCAGACCAGGCACCGACAGACAACCTTCGAAGCCTTCTTCCATCAGTGGGCTCAGCGGCGTGATCAGCGGGTTGATCAGGATGGTCTGGGGCACGGCCTCCGCATCGGGGTAACGCTCGCTGTGTTCGAAGCCGAAAATCACCAGCTGCAGGTCCACACCGATCTGCGGCGCCGCCAGGCCGACGCCACCGACGCTTTCCATGGTCTGGAACATGTCGTCGATCAATTGCCACAGCTCCGGGGTATCGAACATCTGCGGCGGAACCGGCGGAGCGATACGCAGCAGGCGCGCATCGCCCATCTTGAGTATTTCTCGAATCATGGTCGGGCTTCTTCTGCGTTCGGATCGGTGTCCGGTTTGATGGAGTGGTCGCGCGCCAGCCCCGAGACATGCTGTTTCCAGTGCTCGTCCGGCACCTTCTCACCAGGGTCCTTGCCTTCGGCGGACATGTGTTCGATCACCGCGTTCATCTCCGCCCCCAGCAGCAGCACCGCCGCCGAGATATAGAAGTACAGCAGCAACACGATGATCGCGCCGATACTGCCATACATGGCGTTGTAGTTGGCAAAGGTCTTGACGTAAAAAGCGAAGCCCAGGGAGGCGATGATCCAAACCACCACGGCCAGCACCGAGCCCGGCGTGATGAAGCGGAACTCTTGCTTCACGTCAGGCATCACGTAGTAGATCAACGCCACCGCCACCATCAACAGGATCACGATCACCGGCCAGCGCACGATCGTCCAGAGCGTGACGATGAACTCCTCCAACCCGACCTGGGCCGCAATCCATTCCATCACCTGCGGCCCGAGGACCATCAGTGCCGCCGCGATGAGCAGCATGCCGGCGATGCCGACGGTGTAGAAGATCGACAGCGGAAAGCGCTTCCAGGCCGGACGCCCCTCGACCACGTCGTAGGCGGCATTCATGGCGCTCATCATCAGCCGCACCCCGGCCGAGGCGGTCCACAACGCAACCACGATACCCACCGACAGCAGCCCGCCCTTGGATTGCTGGAGCTGGTCGATCACCGGGTTGACCTGCTCCAGCGCCTGGGGCGGCAACACCAGCTCCGACTGCAGGCGCAGCCACGAGAAGAAATCCGGCAGATGCAGGAAGCCGATCAGCGCGATCAGGAAGAGGATGAAAGGAAACAGGGAAAACAGCATCTGGTAGGCCAGTGCCGAGGCATAGGTCGACATCTCGTCGTCGAGAAACTCGGTCACCGTACGCATCATCACGCGATGCAAAGGCAAGCCTTTCATGTCCGGAAATATCATGAGCGTCTCCTTTCGCCGCAAAAAAGGGGTCGCGTGGCGACTCAAGGGGCGTTTTTTACCTCAAAGTAGCCTGTTTGGCGACTTTGGGACAATCTCATCCCGACGCTGAATTGACCAATGCCCCACAGCGCAAGTTTCATTCTTCGCACCGGCAGGGCTTTATGTTTGCCCGGCAACCGTCGAGAATGCCTCACGTATTCAGGCCCGGCCCGAAGCTTTAATCCCGTAGGAACGTTATGAAACTCGATAAGAAGCAGGCCATCGCCCGCAGAAACCAGGAATTGGGCGGCGCCGTCCTGGGTGTCAATAACTGCCATTTCAGCGAATTGAACCGCAACCGCAACATCTTCTGGTTCAACATCCCGGTGACCCGCCTGGCGGTCGGCCAGTACGAATGGATTCATCTGCTGCTGCACACCCCCGCCACCGACGAGTTGCTGCACCTGAAAGTGCCGACCGTGTTCCTGCGGGAAAAGCTGGAAGGCCTGGAAGTGCGCAACCAGGGCAAGCGCAAGGCCGCCCTGAGCCTGGAGCTGAGCGCCGACAAGGACTCGTACCTGCAGGACATGCGACCGGGTGGCACCAACCTGGATTTTGCGCAGTTCAGGTTGTAACCCCGGCCGCCGACGTATGCAGCTTGGGATTATGTGGGAGCAAGGCTTGCCCGCGATGAAGGCACCACGACGCTAAGCGGACCGAATCAACCTCATCGCGGGCAAGCCTTGCTCCCACAGTTCACTCCCACACGGCGTCGCTTCAAGTAGCCACCCAACAAAAAGCCCCGCTTCAGCGGGGCTTTTTGTTTACACGCAATACTACTTCTTCAAGCCCAACTTCCTGAGCTCTTCATCCCGCAATTCACGCCGCAGGATCTTGCCCACATTGGTGGTCGGCAACGCATCGCGGAACTCGACCGCCTTGGGCACCTTGTAGCCGGTAACGTTGGCGCGCATGTGCTCCATCACTTGCTCCTTGGTCAGCGTGGCGCCTGGCCGGACGACGATGAAGATCTTGATCGCCTCGCCGGATTTCTCGTCCGGCACACCGATGGCGGCGCACTGCAGCACGCCCGGCAGGGTCGCCAGCACGTCCTCCAGTTCGTTGGGGTACACGTTGAAGCCAGAGATCAGGATCATGTCTTTCTTGCGATCGACAATGCGCATGTAGCCGTCCGGCTGGATCAACGCGATGTCGCCGGTCTTGAGCCAGCCTTCGCTGTCGAGGATTTCGTCGGTGGCCTCCTGGCGCTGCCAGTAGCCCTTCATCACCTGCGGACCTTTCACACACAGCTCGCCGACTTCGCCCAGGGGCAGTTCGACGCCTGCATCGTTGATGACCTTGCACAGCGTCGACGGTACCGGAATGCCGATGGTGCCGACCTGGATGTTCTGGATCGGGTTGACCGTGGCCACCGGGCTGGTTTCAGTCATGCCATAGCCTTCGCAGATCGGGCAACCGGTGACCGCTTTCCAGCGCTCGGCAGCGGCCAGTTGCAGGGCCATGCCGCCGGACAAGGTGACTTTCAACGCGGAGAAATCCAGCTTGCGGAAACCTTCGTTGTTGCACAACGCCACGAACAGGGTATTGAGGCCGACGAAACCGCTGAACTTCCACTTCGACAGTTCCTTGACCATCGCCGGAAGGTCGCGCGGGTTGCTGATCAGGATGTTGTGGTTGCCGATCAGCATCATCGCCATGCAATGGAAGGTGAAGGCATAGATGTGGTACAGCGGCAGCGGCGTGATCAGCACTTCGCAGCCTTCATTGAGGTTGGAGCCCATCAGCGCCTTGCATTGCAGCATGTTCGCCACCAGGTTGCGGTGGCTCAGCATCGCTCCCTTGGCCACGCCGGTGGTGCCACCGGTGTACTGCAACACGGCCACTTCATCACTGCCCGGGTTGGCTTCGGTCACTGGCCGGCCGTGGCCCTTGCTCAACACGTCGTTGAACTTGACGGCCTTGGGCAGGTGATACGCCGGGACCATCTTCTTGACGTACTTGATCACGCTGTTGATCAACAGCCGCTTGAGCGGCGGCAACAGGTCGGCCACCTCGGTGACGATGACGTGCTTGACGCCGGTCTTCGGCACCACGGTCTCGGCCAGGTGCGCCATGTTCGCCAGGCACACCAGTGCCTTGGCGCCGGAGTCGTTGAACTGATGCTCCATTTCCCGCGCGGTGTACAGCGGGTTGGTATTGACCACGATAAGGCCGGCGCGAATCGCCCCGAACACCGCCACCGGGTATTGCAGAACGTTAGGCAATTGCACGGCGATTCGATCGCCCGGCTGCAAATCGGTATGCTGTTGCAGATAGGCGGCAAAGGCACCGGACAATTCGTACAGTTCACCGTAGGTGATTGTCTTGCCGAGGTTGCTGAATGCCGGCTTGTCGGCGAAGCGTTGGCAGGACTGCTTCAACACCGCCTGAATATTCGGATACTCGTCTGGATTGATGTCGGCAGCAATCCCAGCTGGGTACTTATCCTTCCAAAAGTCTTCAATCATGGAAGCCCACTCCTCAGCAACGCGAATTCTCACCGCATTTGATGCGATTATTATTGGTGTGTTTGTTGGTGAATCTGGCTTGGATGAAGGCCGAGAAGTCACAAAAGCGCGCCGAGAGTAGCAGCTTTGCCCAGGGTCGACTAGAGCCAAAAGTGGCCGACATGGTCACTAATCCGACTCAAGAATATGCAATGGTCACTTTTAGAGTAAAAATTCTACGGACTTGTAGGAACGCTCTGAAACCGGCCGTCTTTTCTGTTTAAACCCCAAAACCAATGTGGGAGCGAGCCTGCTCGCGATAGCGGTGTGTCAGCCAATACTCACATGACTGATCCACCGTTATCGCGAGCAGGCTCGCTCCCACAAAGGTTCGCGTTTGGTCTACATCAAGCGATATCGCGAAGTTCCCTGCGCAGGATCTTGCCCACCGGCGTCATCGGCAGCGAATCCCGCAACACGATGTGCTTGGGAATCTTGTAGCCGGTGAAGTTCTCCTTGCAGTAGGCCTTGAGTTCTTCGAGGCTGACGCCGGTCTCCCGCGCCACCACGAACAGTTTCACCGCCTCCCCCGAGCGCTCGTCCGGCACGCCGATCACCGCGCAATTGGCGACCTTCGGGTGGGCCATCACCACATCTTCGATTTCGTTGGGGTAAACGTTGAAACCCGAGACAATGATCATGTCCTTCTTGCGGTCGACGATCCGCACAAAACCGTCCGGGTCGATCACCGCGATGTCACCGGACTTGAACCAGCCCTCGCTGTCCAGCACTTCGGCAGTGGCCTCAGGCTTGTTCCAGTAGCCTTTCATGATCTGCGGCCCCTTGATGCACAGTTCGCCGCGCTCACCCAGGGGCTGTTCGATGCCGTCGTCGCTGATCACTTTCATGAGCGTGCCCGGCACGGGCATCCCCACCGTGCCCAGCCGGGATTTACCGCCATAGGGATTGGCACTCGCCACCGGTGAGGTTTCGGTCAGCCCATACCCTTCGGTAATGCCGCAACCGGTGATCTGTTGCCAGCGCTCGGCGGTGGCCTTGATCAACGCGGTGCCGCCGGAATTGGTGACCTTGAGGTGGGAAAAATCCAGGGTCTTGAAATCCGGGTGGTCCATCAGCGCCACGAACAGCGTGTTGAGCCCCAGCAATAACGAGAAACGCCAGTTCTTCAGCTCCTTGATGAAGCCCGCGATGTCCCGTGGATTGGTGATCAGCACGTTGTGGTTGCCGGTCACCATCATGCACATGCAGTTCGCCGTGAAAGCGTAGATATGGTACAGCGGCAGCGGCGCGATCATGACCTCCTGGCCTTCGCGCAGCAGCGGCTGGCCGTCATCGCCGAGCTGTCCCAGGCAGGCCCGGGCCTGCTGCATGTTGGCCACCAGGTTGCCGTGGGTCAGCATCGCGCCCTTCGCCAACCCGGTGGTGCCGCCGGTGTATTGCAGCACCGCGATGTCGTCGAGGCTGACCTTCAATGGCTTGATGGCCTGGCCACGCCCCAGACGCAAGGCGCTCTTGAAGGAAATGGCCTGGGGCAGCGAATACGCCGGGACCATCTTCTTGACCTTGTTCACCACGGTGTTGACCAGCCAGCCCTTGGCGGTGGGCATCAGGTCGCCCATTTTCGCTTCGATCAGGTACTGCAGGTCCGTGTCGGGCATCACTTCCTGGACCTTGCTTCCGAACAGGTTCATGTACACCAGCGCCCGGGCACCGGAATCCTTGAACTGGTGGCGCATTTCCCGCGGGGTGTACAGCGGGTTGGTGTTGACCACGATCAATCCGGCGCGCAAGGCACCGAAGACAGCAATCGGATATTGCAGGACATTGGGCATCTGCACCGCGATACGGTCACCAGGAACCAGATCGGTATGGGTTTGCAGGTAACCGGCAAAGGCTGCGCTATAGCGCTCGAGCTCGGCATACGTGAGGGTCACGCCCATGTTGCTGAACGCCGGGCGGTCGGCGAATTTCTTGCAGGAACGCTCGAACACCTCGATGACCGACTTATAGGCCCCGAGGTCGACATCCAGGGGCACGCCGGCCGGGCGTTTGTCATTCCAGAAATCAGGCTGCATTGTTTTTATCCTCTTTACCTGAACCTATCCCGGGCCGCTTCTCTACGACTCGCAGAAGCGGAGCTCTTGGGACACTAGCAGCTCTGGCCAATCAGGCAAATACGGCAATTTGTGTCATAGATTGTGTGAATCTTGCCGCCTACGTGTGGCCTGATCAGGCGAGACGCAACGGATGCGCTATACAATGGAGCAACATCGCGCCTGCGCCCATGTAAAGGATCGTCATGATTCATCAAACGTTCTGGCTGACCGCAACCGACCACAGCCGCCTGTTCGTCAATCAGTGGTTGCCGGAAACCACGCCCAGGGCGGTAATCATGCTGGCCCACGGCATGGCCGAGCACAGCGGCCGCTATGAGCGCCTGGCCCAGGCCCTGTGCGACGAAGGCTACGGCGTTTACGCAGCGGACCTGCGCGGCCATGGCAAGACCGGCGAAGGGGCGATCCTGGGCCACTATGCCGACGAAGAGGGCTGGGCGAAGGTGGTCGGCGACCTGGCCAGCCTCAACCATTACATCGGCCAGCAACATCCCGACACGCCAATCGTGCTGCTGGGCCACAGCATGGGCAGCTACATTGCCCAAGCGTACCTGCTGCATCACAGCGCGAGCCTGCATGGGGCGATTCTCAGCGGGTCCAATTTCCAACCGGTGGCGCTGTATCGCGCCGCCCGCCTGATTGCCCGCTTCGAACGCTGGCGCCAGGGCGCCACCGGGCGCAGCGCCTTGATCGACTGGCTGTCGTTCGGCAGTTTCAATCAGAAATTCAAACCGACCCGCACGCCCTTCGACTGGCTCAGCCGCGACCCGGCCGAGGTGGACAAGTACGTCCACGACCCACTGTGCGGCTTTCGTTGCAGCAATCAGCTGTGGGTCGACCTGCTTGGTGGCTTGCAGCAAATCAGCAAAGCGTCCAATCTCGCCCAGATCGATCCGGACCTGCCGTTGCTGGTCATTGGCGGTGAATGTGATCCGGTAAGCGACGGCAAGCGTCTCAAGGATCTGGCCGACGCCCTGCGCGCCGCCGGCAGCCAGCACTTGCAGTTGACGATTTATCCACAGGCCCGGCACGAATTGTTCAACGAAACCAACCGCGATGAAGTGACGGCCGATGTGCTGGCCTGGATCGCCCAGGCCCTGAACCACAAGCGCCCGCCACGCAGCGAATAGCTTTCCAGCGTTTTTTCCATTACCCGCCATAGGATCGGAAACAGATGACCCAGGTTACCAACACACCTTACGAAGCCCTCGAAGTCGGCCAGACCGCCAGCTATAGCAAATCCGTCGAAGAGCGTGATATCCAGCTGTTCGCCGCCATGTCGGGCGATCACAACCCGGTGCACCTGGACGCCGAATTCGCCGCGGCGAGCATGTTCAAGGAGCGCATCGCCCATGGCATGTTCAGCGGTGCGCTGATCAGCGCGGCGGTAGCCTGCGAGCTGCCTGGGCCTGGCACCATCTATATCGGCCAGCAGATGAGCTTCCAGAAACCGGTAAAGATCGGCGACACCTTGACCGTGCGCCTGGAGATCCTGGAAAAACTGCCGAAGTTTCGCGTACGCATCGCCACTCGCGTGTTCAACCAGCGCGATGAACTGGTGGTGGATGGCGAGGCCGAGATCCTCGCGCCACGCAAACAGCAGACCGTGACCCTGCCGACGTTGCCGGCGATCAGCATCGGCTGATGATCGCAAGGGAATTCATCCCTTCTGTGGGAGCAAGGCTTGCCCGCGATCAGGGCACCTCGATTTCAAGGTAGACCGCATTCACTTCATCGCGGGCAAGCCTTGCTCCCACAGGTACTGCGACAAGTTATTGATCGTGCTCCTGCACCTGCACACTCGCCGTCATCCCCGCACTCAGGTTCACCCCTTCCGGCACCTTGTCCAGCTTGATCCGCACCGGAATCCGCTGGGCCAGGCGCACCCAGTTGAAAGTCGGTTCTACTTCCGCCAGCAACTGCGCGTCCGGGTTGGTATTGCGATCGGTGATGCCGCGGCTGACGCTTTCGACGTGACCTTCCAGGGCGTGACCGGCGCTCATCAGCCAGACCTTGACCGGATCACCCACGCGGATCCTCGGCAGTTTGGTTTCTTCGAAATAGGCCTGTACATAGAACGTCGAATCGTCGATCAACGCCATGACCGGCTGCCCGGCGTTGACGTAGTTGCCTTCGGCCAGCCGCAGGTTGGTGATGTGACCGCTACGGGGCGCCAGGACCTGGCTGCGGGCGAGGTTGAGCTCAGCGACCTTGGCCTCGGCCTGGGCTTCGCGCAGTTCGCCCCGGGCGATGCCGGCGTTGATCTGGGCATTTTCCCGCAGCTCGGCACTGATGGCCTGGGGCCCCAGGGCGGCACGGCGACTGGCTTCGTGCTCGCGCAGGCTCAGTTGCTGCTGGCGGGTCTGGACCACTGCTCTGGCCTTCTCTACGGCGGCTTCGAAGCGCTCACGGTCGATACTCAGCAATAGATCGCCGGCCTTGACCTGCTGGTTATCCACCGCCTTGAGTTCACGCACCCAGCCCGACACATCGGGAGCGATCACCACCACGTCGGCACGAATCCGCGCATCCCGGGTCCAGGGCGTGAGCATGTAGTACTGCCACAGGTGAAACCCGGCGAAAATCGCCAATGCCACCACACCCAGCGTAATGGCGACACGTACGGAGGTACGCATGTTCAACTCCTTATAACGGCCCGAGGACCAGGGTAATCACTGTCAGGACACAGACATACAGGGCGCAGTCGAACAAGGCTTCGTGCCAGATCCAACGCCCGGCCGGCACCAGGCTGAGCAACAGGCGCAGTGCACCGGTCACCAGCAAGGCCAGCACCACATAAATCAGGAACGGGCTGAGCAACACCCCGCCAATCGACCATTCACGCAAGCCCATGGCTGTGCTCCCGTCGTTCCGGTTCGTGCTGGCGGCACCAGGCGCGCCAACTGTTCTGCAATTGCACCACCGCGCCCTGCGCCAACTTCAACGCATCGCCGGGGGACTCTGTGGATAACACCTTCAGGAACTCGGCGCTGGCCGGGGCCAACGCATCGGCCTGCTCACCGGACGGGCCGCGTTCGAGCACCTGCTCCAGCGCTTCGAAATAGCGGCGTTGCGCCCGGCTGTCGGACACCTGGGCGACAGCTAGGCTCAGACGCAGGTGCAACAGCTCATCGCCGATATCCAGGCCGAGCAAGCCATCGTCCCAACGGCTGCGCGACGGGACCGGCAGTTCGGGGTAATGCCGCGCCAGTTGCAACAGCCGGTCGGCCATGCGTCCGCCGAACCAGCTCTCGGCGCCACTCAGGTTGCGCCGGGTCAAGCGCACCAAGTCATCCAGGGTCGCAGCCAGCAGGCGACGGCCGTGCCAGGCCGGATCGCGCAGAATCAGCAGATTGAACGCCAATACCGCCGCCCCCACACCGATCATCATCGCCTGAGCGCTATTGAAGAATGTCGCCACGTCGTACTTCATGGCGTTGAGCGGTGACACCAGCACCACAAAATGCAGACAGAACGACGTGGCCGTGGCAAAGATCGGCGGCTTAGCCATGCCCAGCGCGCCGAAGAACAGCGGCACGCCCATGGCCATGCAGAGCATGGCGAAGCTGCTCCACTGCGGCAGCAGGATCTCACCGACCACGAACGCCGTCGGCACGGCGAGGAGGATGCCTCGCAGGAAACTCAGGCCGATCTGCGCACCGTTTTCACGGCTGGCAAACAGGCTGCACACGACACACGTCAACACCAATGCGCCCCCGGCGGCGGGCCAGGCCGTTGCCAGCCAGAAGCAGGAAACCGCCAGAAAGGCCAAGGCGCTACGGGCACCGAATACCATGGCCAGGGACACGTCGCGATGGGGCGTCAAGGTGCGCGGCGGATCCGATGCCTCCCTGCCCTCCCGCACCGCCGTCAGCGCCGCGCAAGCGGCCAGCGCGGTGTCGAGCAACAAGGCGAAACGCGCCAGGCAGTAACTTTGCGCCGAGCTGATCAAAGGATCGTGAGAGGCGTCCAGTACCCGTGGTCGCAAGGCTTGCAGCGTTGCAGTGTCGGCATCGAGGGCTTGCTGAACCTCGTTCATCCAGGGTTGGAGGGCCTCGGCTTCTGCGGGTTCGAGTTGCTTCCATTGCCGGCGCACCGAACGGGCAATGCGCAGCAGCATCAGCAGTTTCTGGCTCAAGCCGCTGATGGCCCGGGCGCGCTGGCGACCCAGGCTACCCTCGAACCAGGCATGTTCGCGCTGGGCATCCACCGCGACGATCCGGCCAAGAATCTCCAGCAAGCCCTTGCGTGCCTGGGCGTCGCCGGCCAGGGTCGCGCGGGCCGCCTGCATGCCGCTCTGCCAGGCAGCATGGGCCTGGCCCGCCAACTGCCGCTCGACCCGCAACGGCCAGAGCAAGGCACTGGCGGCCGTTGCGCAGACAATGCCCAGGCTGATCTCGGTGCAGCGCGCCACCGCCTGATCGAACACCCCCAACGGGTGGGAAATGGCCGGCAAGGCGATGATCGCTACCGTGTACCCGGCCAACACGAACGAATAGGACCAGGCACTTCGCAGCAGCGTCGAACAGGCCGTGCACAGCCCCAGCCAGAAGGCCAGCGCCAACAGGAACAACCAGGGGGTCTGCGCGAACAACCCCATGAAGACCACCGACATGACGGTCCCCACCAGGGTACCGAGCAGCCGCGCCAACCCCTTTTGCACCACCATCCCCGACAGCGGCTGCGCCACGATGAACGCGGTCATCAATGCCCATGACGGCTGCTCCAACCCCCAGCGCAATGCCAGCCATAGCGCCAGACCACCACCGAGCACGGTCTTGATGGCGAACTGCACAGCGAGGCGGTCGGGGGCGAACAAGGCCTGGAAGGTAATGGGCACGCAGAAAACTCTTTCAGGAGGTTGCAGTAACGATAGTTGCAATGATGGGGAATGGGGCAGGCGCAATTATTAGCTAGCTACCTATTTGAGTCCAGAGCTGATTACCCGTGGATTCGACAAGACACTTTTTCCGAATCTGTGGTCGCACAAAAAAACGCCAGACAAGGCTGGCGTTTTTTCGATCAAGCGCGTGTATCAGCTGGCGCGTGCCTGGTTACGCAGCGCCTTGACCTGATCATGGTTGCGTTGCACGCCATGGTATTGGCGTTCAACCAGATCACGGATGCCGACCAGATTGTGCTTGGTGATCTTCTCCATGGCTTCCTTATAGGCCTTCAGCGCATGGTCTTCGCCACGCTCGGCTTCGTTGAGCACCGCTTCCTCGTCCTTGCCGGTGAACATGGACTTCACATCCACCCAACGGCGGTGCAGGTCACCAGAGACACTGGTGGAGGTTTCCGGATCGCCACCCATCGAGCGAACGGCGGCCTGCAGTTCGGATGCAGCGGTGGCACAATCAGCGGAACGTTGCACGAACAGGGCCTTGAGTTGCGGATGCTTGATGTCTTCGGCGCAGGTCTTGAAGCCTTCCTGACCATCCTTGCTGGTCTGGATCAGGTCGTTCAGGACGGCGATGGCTTCTTTGTTCATATCGGTCATTTTTCAATTCCTTTGCTGGTGAATAAAAAACCTGCAAGGAATATTGCATCGGCCATGCCAGCTCCGAAGTTAAAAAATAGACCTTTTAAATCAATAACTTAATGAAACTCGAGAAATCTGTATCCGCGTTATTTGCATGATCTGTCATTTGGCCTGCATGCAGAATGCCTGTATTTTCAAACCTGTTTGATCCAAGACATTTGCCATGAACCCCGAAACCCTCGAACTGCTGGTCACGCGCCAGATGCCCTTCGGTAAATACAAAGGCCGAATCCTGGCCGACCTGCCCGGCCAATACCTGAACTGGTTCGCCCGCGAAGGTTTTCCCCACGGAGAGTTGGGCGGTTTGCTGGCGTTGATGCAGGAGATCGACCACAACGGTCTGTCAGACCTGCTCGATCCATTGCGCGCCAAGCACGGCAAACCCAAGCCCCGCCCCTGATTGAGACCCCCATGCCCGAGAACACCCTGCGTGCCCACGATGAAGCTTTCTGGCAGACCTTTGTCGACCGCTACGACGTCGCCGCCGATGGACCGCTGAACCTGGAAAACGGTTACTTCGGGCGGATGTCGCGGACCGTGGTCGAGGAGTACCAGCGCAACATCGACTTCATCAACCGCAGCAACTCGGTGTACGTGCGCCAGCATTTCGACCGTGAACAGGGCGAGGCGATTCGCCGCCAGGTCGCGGAGTTGATCAAGGCGCCTGCGCAAACCGTGGCATTGACCCGCAGCGCCGTGGACTCCCTGCAATCGTTGATTCGCAACTACAACGGCCTGAAGCCTGGCGACCAGGTGCTGATCTGTGATCTGGAATATCAGTCGGTCAAGAACGCGATGCGTTGGCTGGCCCGCCAGCGTGGCGTGGAGCTGATCGAACTGGTCCACCAGCATCCGGCCAGTTTCGAGAGCCTGATGGGGACTTACCGGGAAGCGTTCATTCGCTACCCGCGCTTGAAACTGATGACGCTGACTTACGTCAACCACCTCACCGGGCTGGTGATGCCGGTACAGGCCATTGCCGAAGCGGCTCGGGAGTTCGACGTCGACATCATCCTCGACGGCGCCCACGCCCTGGGCCAGATCGATTTCGACCTGGCAAAAATGGGTATCCCGTTCGCCGGATTCAATCTGCAGAAATGGATCGGCGGGCCCCTGGCCCTGGGCTTCCTTTACATAGATCCGCAACGCCTGGCCGACATCGACCCGGACATGGACGACAGTCATTACCCGGCGAACGACGTCCGCTCACGCACGCCCCACAGCACGCCGAATATCCCGGCGCTGCTGACCCTGCCCCTGGTGCTCGAAGAACACCGCGCCCTGGGCGGCGCCCTGGCCAAAGGCGCGCGACTCTGCTACTTGCGCGACCTCTGGGTCAAGGCAGTGCGCGATCTGCCGGGCATCGAAGTCATGACCCCGGATGATCGGCGACTCTACTGCGGCATCACCTCGATGCGCTTTACCGCTCAGGCGGATCAGCAGGCGATGGCCGATCGATTGCTCAACGACTATGGGATCTTCACCGTGGTGCGCGACACCAGCGTGGGTCCCTGCATCCGCATCACGCCAGGGTTGATCACTCTGGCAAGTGATATCGAGCGGCTTACCCGGGCCTTGATCGAACTGAGCCGCACATAGCCTGTACAGCCCCCTCGCCACAGAATAGGTGCTCCCAACACCAATCAGTGTTCGGCCAAAAACCAGGCAAAAAAAAACGGCGCGCCGACCAAGCGCACCGTAAAGCCGTAGAACACCCAACGAAGTTCGGTAAAACAATCAGTCCAGCAGCGCCAGTGCCTCGGCGGTGCATTCCTGGATGCGGGCCCAGTCGCCGTTCTTGATCCACTCCGGATCGAGCATCCAGCTACCGCCCACGCACATCACGTTTTTCAACGCCATGTAGCTCTTGATGTTGGCCGGGCCGACGCCGCCGGTCGGGCAGAATTTCACTTCGCCGAACGGCCCGCCCAGGGCCTTGATGGCGGCGACACCGCCACTGACTTCAGCCGGGAACAACTTGAAGCGGCGATAGCCCAGGCTGTAGCCTTCCATGATGCCGGACGCGTTGCTGATACCCGGTAGCAACGGAATCGGGCTATCGACACTGGCTTCGAGCAGGTCACGGGTGATGCCCGGCGTCACGATGAATTGCGAACCGGCCGCCTCGGCAGCCGCCAGCATCTGGCGGTCGAGCACCGTGCCGGCACCGGTCACCAGTTCCGGACGCTGTTCGCGCAACACCTGGATGGCCTTGAGGCCGAACTGGGAACGCAAGGTCACTTCCAGCGCCGTCAGGCCACCGGCCGCCAGGGCATCAGCCAGCGGCAGGATGTCCTGTTCGCGGGCGATGGTGATGACCGGCAGGATCCGCGCCTTGGCGCACAGGTCATCGATCAGGGTAACTTTGTCCGCCATGGAAACGGTCGGGGGTAGGTTTGTCATAGCGGCTGATCCTTGGTTCATGGGCACCAGTAAATCTCTAACGTAGGTTGCAAAAACGCACGGATCGGCATTTCGGCGACGTTGTCACCGGCCACCGCAGCGTTCAGGGTGGTCAATTTCGATTGACCGGAAATCGACAGCACTTTGTGTTTCGCCGAGGCCAACAAGGCGCGGCTCATGGTCAGGCGCTGGTGCGGCACGGTTGGCGCCAGCATTGGCCAGCAACGACGAGTCCCCTGGGGGTCCAAGGCTGCGGCCAGGTTCGGGCTGTCGGGGAACAACGAGGCGGTGTGCCCGTCATCGCCCATGCCCAATACCAGCACATCGATGGGCGGCAGCTCGGCCAGCAGGCGATCCGCCTGCTCGGCGGCGGCCTCAAGATTGGCACTGGCGCTGTAGAGGCTCAGGAACTGGGCCTTGGCCGCCGCGCCTTGCAACAGGTAACGCTTGAGCAGACCGGCATTGCTGTCGGCATGTTCAACCGGTACCCAGCGCTCGTCCGCCAGGCTCACCACCACCTTCGACCAATCCAGCGCCTGCTTGGCCAGGCTCTGGAAAAATGCCACCGGACTGCGACCGCCGGACACCACCAGAACCGCCGTGCCACGCGCGCCGATCGCCTCGCGCAGTTGCTCGGCCACGTTCAATGCCAGGCCTTCAGCCAATAGCACCGGGCTCTTGAATGCCTGGGCACTGACGCCCTGGGGCAGTTTCACTTCAGATATCGCCATACCATGACCTCCCATCCCGCGTGATCAGTGCGATGGAGCTCATCGGCCCCCAGGACCCGGCCGCGTACGGCTTGGGCGCATCACCGGACTTTTTCCATCCGGCGATCAACTGGTCACACCACGTCCACGCGGCTTCGATTTCATCTTTACGGACAAACAGGTTCTGATTGCCGTTCATGACTTCCAGCAACAACCGCTCGTAGGCATCGGGAATCCGCGCGCTACGCCAGGTGTCGGAAAAGTTGAGTTGCAAAGGACCGCTGCGCAATTGCATGCCCTTGTCCAGGCCTTGCTCCTTGGTCATCACCCGCAGGGAAATCCCTTCGTCCGGTTGCAGGCGGATGATCAGTTTGTTGCTGATCTGCAAGCGCTGCTCGGGAGCGAAGATGTAGTGGGACGGTTCCTTGAAGTGAATGACGATCTGCGACAGCTTCTGCGGCATGCGTTTGCCGGTGCGCAGGTAGAACGGAACCCCGGCCCAACGCCAGTTGCGAATGTCGGCGCGCAGGGCGACGAAGGTTTCGGTGTCGCTCTGGGTATTGGAGTTGGGCTCTTCCAGGTAGCCCGGCACCGCCTTGCCCTCGCTGTGGCCGGCGATGTACTGGCCGCGCACCACTTGGGTAGTCAGGCCTTCGGGGCTGATCGGCGCCAATGCCTTGAGCACCTTGACCTTCTCGTCACGGATGCTGTCGGCGGACAGTTCGGCCGGCGGATCCATGGCGATCAGGCACAGCAGCTGCAACAGGTGGTTCTGGATCATGTCCCGCAGCTGTCCGGCCTTGTCGAAATAGCCCCAGCGGCCTTCGATGCCGACCTTCTCGGCCACGGTGATTTCCACGTGGGAAATGTAATGCTGGTTCCACTGGGTTTCGAACAGGCTGTTGGCGAACCGCAGCGCGATCAGGTTCTGGACCGTCTCTTTACCCAGGTAGTGGTCGATACGATAGGTGCGGTTCTCCGGGAAGAACTGCGCCACGGCGTCGTTGACCTTGCGCGAGGATTCCAGGTCCGAGCCAATGGGTTTCTCCAACACGACACGGGTGTTTTCGCTCAAGCCGACCTTCGCCAGGTTCTCGCAGATCGATCCGTACACCGCCGCTGGCGTAGCGAAATAGGCAATGACCTGCTGGGCCGCACCGACCTGTTCGGCCAGGGCGACATAATCGTCGGCCTTGAGGAAATCCACATGCAGGTAAGTCAGCCGCGCCATGAAGCGCTCGACCACGCTTTCGTTCAGGTCCTTGTCGCCCACATAGCGGCGCAGTTCAGTGGCGATGAACGCCAGGTGCTGCTGCTCGCTGCCGGGTTCACGGGCCAGCGCGATAATTCGCGTATCCTCGTGCAACAGGCCGGCGCCATCGAGTTGATACAGGGCAGGAAACAGCTTGCGCAGGGCCAGATCGCCCAGCGCGCCGAACAAGGCAAAGGTGCACGGTTCAACCGTTATCGAAGGCATGATGTTTGTTCTTTTATCAAGTTAAGCTACAAATACCTTTTTTCAAGGCATCACTCAAGGAAAAATGTAGTAATAACCACAACATTTTCCGAAAATACCGATTCCGAGTGGTGGTCCGTCGGAGCCATCAGTAGGATAGGCCACCGCAAAGGGTCGTATCAAAGACCCGTCTTTCTAGGAATCCTCTATGGACCGCGTGCGAAATTTACTGGAGCAGATCCAGAGTCGCCTTGAAGACCTGAACAAGGCAGAACGCAAGGTGGCCGAGGTGATCCTGCTCAACCCACAGCAGGCCACCCGTTTCAGCATCGCCGCCCTCGCCCAGGCCGCGTCGGTCAGCGAGCCCACGGTCAACCGCTTCTGCCGTTCGTTCGGCGTCAGCGGCTACCCGGAACTCAAGCTGCAACTGGCTCAGAGTCTGGCCAGCGGCGCCGCTTACGTCAGCCGAGCAGTAGAGGCCGACGACAACCCGGAAGCCTACACCCAGAAAATCTTTGGCAGCGCCATTGCTTCGTTGGACAGTGCCTGCCAGGCACTTGATCCAAATTTGATCAGCCGTGCCGTGGACCTGCTGATCCAGGCCCGCCAGATCCACTTCTTCGGCCTCGGCGCCTCGGCCCCGGTGGCGCTGGACGCCCAACACAAGTTTTTCCGCTTCAATCTGGCAGTGACCGCCCATGCCGACGTTCTGATGCAGCGCATGATCGCGTCGGTGGCCCATACCGGTGAGCTGTTCGTGATCATTTCCTACACCGGCCGCACCCGCGAACTGGTGGAAGTGGCCCGCATCGCCCGGGAAAACGGCGCCTCGGTACTGGGCCTCACCGCTGAAAACTCCCCCCTGGCCAAGGCCAGTACCCTGAGCCTGAATATTCCGCTCCCCGAAGACACCGACATCTACATGCCGATGACCTCGCGGATCATCCAGCTCACGGTGCTGGATGTGCTCGCCACCGGCATGACCCTGCGCCGGGGCGTGGACTTCCAGCCGCACCTGCGCAAGATCAAGGAAAGCCTGAATGCCAGCCGGTATCCGGTGGGGGATGAGTTCAATTGATCGAGCTCAAGGGCTTCGTTGCCTGACAGGCCGTCATCGCGAGCGGGCTCGCTCCCACAATGGACCGCGCAACACAAACCCACTGTGGGAGCGAGCCTGCTCGCGATGACGGCGATCCGACGATAGGGCCAGTCGCCGCACCCTGTATCCAGAACTATGCCCCCACCCGCGCCTGCAGACTCAGGTGCGCCCGCTCCCCCGGTGCCAGGCACAGGCTGTCGGTGCCGCCGCTGGCCGCTTCGACGCAGACGAACTCGCTGACTTCATCCCAGCTCACTCCCAGCAACGGCCGGGTACCGGGATGCCATACCACCGTGTCGGCGCTGTTGCCGGTATCGATGCACAACGCTCGCTGCCAGGCATGGTCCTTGAGCTGCAACTCCCCTTCGTGCTGGAACACCCGCTGACAGCCGCCTTCGACCCGCAACTCGCCTTCCTGCTGGCAAACCGCACGGTTCAGATGGTCGTAACCCTGTGCGCCTTCCAGCCCAGACAGCGCTACCTCACCGACGTCACCAATACGCCAATAGGCATGCAAAGCCTGGCTCAACTGGCACGGCAGGCTGTCTTGGTGCTCGGTGCTCAAGCGCAGTTCCATGCGCTCGCCAAGATCCGCATGCAGGTCCACCTGCCAATCGCACAGTTGCAATTGCCAGTGCAGATGCACACCGTCCTCATCGCTGCGGCTATCCAGCAGTTTCCAGTCGATCAGCCGCGCCCAGCCATGGGACGGCCAGGCGTTTTCGCTTGGATGGCGGCCATACCATGGCCAGCACACCGGCACCCCACCCCGTATCGCCCCGACCTGGGGCCATTTCGCCGCGCACCACAACCAGGGTTTCTGCCCACGGGGCTGGAAGTGCAACAACTGCGCGCCCTGGCGACTGAACACCGCTTGGCACAGTGGATGATCGATCACCAGCACATCGCGCTGCCGATAGCGCTCCCACGCAAACACCGGGCGCTCGCGCAAGGATCTGAAAAAGCGTTGCAGTGGATGCTCATGCATGGGCCGCGGTCCTGGAAATCATTGAACTCTCAACGGGTACAGCGCGTTTTTTATGGCGAGGGAGCATGCGGTGGGAGCAAAGCTTGCTCGCGACACAGGCGCCTCGGCTCTCGGGCAAACCGCATTCAGCTTCATCGCGGGCAAGCCTTGCTCCCACAGATGACCTCTCGGCGCGGGAACACCCCAAAAAAAAGCGGACAGCCTTGGCTGTCCGCAAATATGCGCACATAGAGAGGAGCTTATCGCAACAACGTTAGAACACCGACTGAATTTTCAGGCCGGCCACCAGCGCGTTGTCCACTTCATCCACGCCACCTGGGTGGGTGATGTATTGCAGGTTGGGACGTACGGTCAGCCAGTTGGTCACGTGGACACCGTAGTTGAGCTCGTAGTTGTACTCAGTTTCACGCAACGGCGCGAACAGCGGGTCGTTGTAATCGGTCACACCGTTGGCAGCGTTGGTCAGTTCGGCGTTTTTCTTCACGTCATCGTTGACATGGATACGGGAGAAGCCGATGCCGATGTCATCTTTAGGACGCGCATCGAACGGCCCCTTGTACACGAACATCAACGACTGGTAGTTGTCGACGACGTTGGTGTCCTTGTCGTGGAAGGTCGCGTTGGCTGCGATGTTCAGGCCGCGGGACGCATCACCGTTGTGGGTGGTGAGTTGTTGCTGCGCCACGAACCAGTAGCCGTGCTTGCTGTTGTGACTGCGGTAGGCATTGCGGGTGGTTGCGGCGTCATCGCCATTGTCGTCTTCACGGACGTCATTGGCATCGGCCGTGCTCTTGTAGTAACCGACACGGTATTCACCCGGCAGGCTGTTGACCTTCGGCGACCAGACCAGCTCGACCGGGATCACGGTGCCCTTGGTACCACTGCCGCTGAGCTTGAAGCCGTTGCCATGTTCCAGTTGCGAAGGGTTCTGGTTGTAGGCACCGATCTGCGCATAGAACTCAGGCGTGATGTTGTACTTCACGCGCAGCGCAGCCTGCATGACTGGCCAGTTGTACCAGATACCGGTAGCCCAGTTACCCACTTGGGAGCCGCAGAATGCCAGGTTCTGGAATTCGCAAGGGAAGGTGTTGAAGTCTTCGCCTTCGCCGAAATAACCGGCCTTGACGTCCAGCTTGCCGTCGAGGAACTGGTGCTTGATCCACAGTTGGGTCAGACGGACCATGTGGCCACGGCCGTAGACTTCCTGGGAGGAACTCAAGGTGCCGGCACGCGGGTCGCCGACGCGGTCGTTGGAAATGTTTTCGCCGTTACGGTTGGTCAGTTGGATCTTGGCCTGGGTGTTATCCCAGCCCCACAGTTTCTGCAGGTCCAGTGCCACGCCCAGACCGAACTGGTCGGCGTAACGCGCAGTCTTGTCGTTGTTGTAGCCACCGTGCAGGTTGCCACCCACTTCACCGACATAGTCAGCCTTGATGTCGATACCCTGCTCGATCAGCTTGGTCCGCTCACCACCCCAGTCACCCGTCATCCACTGCGAGTCGGCGCTGAACGCGTCGGCAGCATGTGCGCTACCGGCCAGCATCATCGCCGCAACGGCTGATAACTGGCAGATAAGCTGGGCATTGTTTTTCTTCTTCATCCCTACATTCCTCGTCTTTATTGTTATTTACTGTTTTTATTTTTTCTAACGCGGTTTACAACGATTGCGCTGGACGGTCCCCCACCCACCGCATACTTCTTTTTGTGGGAGCGAGCCTGGGTGGGAGCTAAGCTTGCTCGCGATGAAGACGCCTCGGTCTCTGGATGACCGCGTTATCGTTCTTCGCGAGCAAGCTTTGCTCCCACAGGCTCGCTCCCACATTTGCTCTTTACCGGCCTTTGAACTGCGCCACGTTCGGCGCCCGCCCCTCGGCTTGCGTCTGACCAGCCATACCCAGGCGCTCTCCGGTCTGGGCATCAAATAGTAATACTTTTTGCGGGTCAAACTGAAGCGTCATTGTTTCACCGGCCTGTGGCGCCACGTCCGGAGCCAGGCGGCAGCAAACCTTGGTGTCATTTAGACTGACAAATACCAGGGTGTCCGGGCCGGTGGGCTCGGTGACCTGGACTTCGGCACGAATGGTTGGCAAACCGTTCGGCTCGCTGCCGGCCAGTACAATCTGTTCCGGACGCATGCCAAGAATCACTTCACGATCTTCCAGACCGGCGTCCTGCATGCCCAACGGCAACTCGCAACGGGCCTGGCCGCTGTCGAGCAGCGCCACCAGGCGACCGTCCTTGCGTTGCAGGCGCAGGGGAATGAAGTTCATCGGCGGCGAACCGATGAAGCTCGCCACGAACAGGTTGGCCGGGTTGGTGTAGATTTCTTTCGGGGTGCCGAACTGCTGGATGATCCCGTCCTTCATCACCGCCACTTTGTCGCCCAGGGTCATGGCCTCGATCTGGTCGTGGGTTACATAGACCGTGGTGGTCTTCAGGCGCTGGTGCATCAGTTTCATTTCGGTGCGCATCTCGACCCGCAGCTTGGCGTCGAGGTTGGACAGCGGTTCGTCGAACAGGTAGATCTTCGGCCGCCGCGCCAGGGCACGGCCCATGGCCACGCGCTGCTGCTGGCCACCGGAGAGCTGGCCGGGCTTGCGATTGAGCAGGTGTTCGATCTGCAACAGCTTGGCAACCCGGGCCACTTCCTCGTCGATGGCCGATTGCGGCATCTTGCGGATCTTCAGGCCGAATTCGATGTTCTCGCGCACGCTCATGGTCGGGTACAGCGCATAGGACTGGAACACCATGGCAATGTCGCGATCCTTGGGGCTCATGCCGCTGACGTCCTGGTCGCCGATCATGATCGCGCCGCCAGTGATGGTTTCCAGGCCAGCGATGCAGTTCATGAGGGTCGACTTGCCGCAGCCCGAAGGCCCGACCAGGATCAGGAACTCACCGTCCTTGATCGACAGTTCGATGTTCTTCAGGGTGTCGGGCAGGCCGACGCCGTACGTCTTGTTTACATTGCGAAGTTCGAGCGTTGCCATGATTACCCCTTGACCGCGCCGGCCGTCAGCCCGCGCACGAAATACTTGCCTGCGACCACATAGACCAGCAGGGTCGGCAGCCCGGCGATCATCGCCGCCGCCATATCAACGTTATATTCCTTGGCCCCGGTGCTGGTGTTGACCAGGTTGTTCAGCGCCACCGTGATGGGTTGCGAATCGCCGCTGGAGAACACCACGCCGAACAGGAAGTCGTTCCAGATCTGCGTGAACTGCCAGATGAGGCAGACCATGATGATCGGCGTCGACATCGGCAGGATGATCATGCGGAAGATGGTGAAGAAACCCGCACCGTCCAGGCGCGCCGCCTTCACCAACGCGTCAGGAATGCTGACGTAGTAGTTGCGGAAGAACAGCGTGGTAAACGCCAGGCCATACACCACGTGCACGAACACCAGGCCGGTGGTGGTGCTGGCCAGGCCCATCTTGCCGAGGGTGAACGAAGCCGGCAGCAGTACGGTCTGGAACGGCAGGAAGCAACCGAACAGCAGCAGCCCGAAGAACAACTGCGAACCGCGAAAGCGCCACATCGACAGGACGTAGCCGTTCAGTGCACCGATGGCGGTGGAAATCAGCACCGCCGGCACGGTGATCTTGATCGAGTTCCAGAAGTAACCGTTGACCGTCGCCCAGGCCTTGACCCAACCGATGCCGCTGACCACAGTCGGCCAGCTCAACAGGTTACCGGTGCTGATGTCTTCCGGGGTCTTGAAGCTGGTCAACAGCATGACCACCAGCGGAACCAGGTAAAGCAGTACGGCGAGGATCAGTACCGTGTAGATCGCGATGCGACTCAGGCTGATGCCAGGTTTGGTGGCGAGACTAGTCATGACGCTTGGTCCTCAGCTCGGAATACAGGTAAGGCACAATGATCGCGAGGATCGCACCGAGCATCAGGATCGCACTGGCCGAGCCCATGCCCATCTGGCCGCGGCTGAAGGTGAAGGAATACATGAACATGGCGGGCAGGTCGGACGAATAGCCCGGGCCACCGGCCGTCATGGCCGCCACCAGGTCGAAACTCTTGATCGCGATGTGCGCCAGGATCATCACGGCGCTGAAGAACACCGGACGCAGGCTCGGCAGGACCACTTTCCAGTAGATTCTGGGCATGCTCGCGCCATCGATCTGCGCGGCGCGGATGATCGATTGATCGACACCCCGCAGGCCGGCCAGGAACATCGCCATGATGAAGCCCGAGGCTTGCCACACGGCGGCGATCACCAGGCAATACACCACGCGATCCGGGTCGATCAGCCAGTCCAGGCGAAAGCCTTCCCAGCCCCAGTCACGCAGCAGCTTGTCCAGGCCCATGCCTGGGTTGAGCAGCCACTTCCAGGCGGTACCGGTCACGATCATGGAGAGCGCCATCGGGTACAGGTAGATGGTGCGGATGAAACCTTCGCGACGGATACGCTGGTCGAGGAAGACGGCCAGCAGCACGCCGATCACCAGGGTGATGCCAATGAACATGCCACCGAACACCGCGAGGTTCTTGCTCGCGACCCACCAGCGGTCGTTATCGAACAGCCGGGCGTATTGCGCCAGGCCGACCCATTTGTAGGTGGGGAGGAAAGTCGAGTTGGTGAACGAGAGAAGAAACGTCCACAGGATGTAGCCATAAAAGCCTACCAGGACGATGAACATGCTGGGCGCCAGCACCAGTTTTGGAAGCCAGCGCTGCAGTGCATCGAACGGCGAGGCTTTGCTGAACACAGCAACAGAGCTCATGGGGAAATCCAATACGTGAAAACTACAGTGACATCCCTTGTGGGAGCCGCTTGCGTGGGAGCCGAGCTTGCTCGCGATGAAAGCGCCTCGGTCTTTCGACAGACCGCGTTATCGTCATCGCGAGCAAGCTTGGCTCCCACAGGCCCGCTCCCACAGGGACAGCGTTGCTGCCCGATTACTTGGCGGACTTGACCGCCGCGCCGAGCTTCTTGGCCGTGTCGGCCGGGTTGGCACTCGGGTCGTTGATGTAGTTGGTCACTACGTCAAAGAACGCGCCTTGTACTGCCAGCGTGGTCGCCATGTTGTGCGCCATGCTTGGCTGCAAGCCGCCAGTCGTGGCGTCGGCCAGGAAGTCCTTGGCAGCGGTCTGGGCACAGGAGTCGAAACCGTACTTGCCCATGTCTTTCAACATGTCATTACGAACCGGGATCGAACCTTTGTTGATGCTGAAGACCTTCTGGAAGTTCTCACCCAGCACGACCTTGGCAATGTCCTGCTGACCGGCAGAAGTGCCCTTGTCTTTCTGCTTGAACACCGCCAGGGAGTCGATGTTGTAGGTGAAGGCCTTGTCGGTACCCGGGAAGGCTACGCATTCGTAATCCTTGCCGGCGACTTTCTTGGCCGCGGTCCACTCGCTCTTGGCCCAGTCACCCATGATCTGCATGCCGGCCTTGCCGTTGATGACCTTGGCCGCCTCGAGGTTCCAGTCCTGGCCCTTGCCGTCCGCATCCATATAGGTCGCGACTTTCTTCAGCTCGGTCAGCGCCTTGACCATCTCGGGTCCGGTCAGCGCAGCGTTGTCCAGGTCGACCAGGGCTTTCTTGTAACCATCGGCCCCCATGACCGACAGCACCACGGCTTCGAACACGGTGCTGTCCTGCCAAGGCTGGCCACCGTGGGCGAGCGGAATGAAGCCTGCCGCTTTCAGTTTGTCACCAGCGGCATAGAATTCTTCGAGGGTGGTCGGGTTTTTCGTGATACCGGCTTTCTTGAAGACTTCCGGGTTGATCCACAGCCAGTTGACGCGGTGGATGTTCACCGGCACGGCCACGTAATCGCCCTCGTACTTCACGGTATCGGAGACTTTCTTGTCGAGAAGGGAGTCCCACTTCTCGTCTTTGGCAACGTCCTTGAGGACGTCGCTGTCGAGCAGTCCGGTGGACGCCCACTCCTGGATGTCCGGGCCCTTGATCTGGGCAACGCCTGGCGGGTTGCCGGCGACTGCGCGGCTTTTCAGCACGGTCATGGCCGTGGCACCACCACCGCCTGCGACGGCGCCGTCTTTCCAGGTGAAACCGTCCTTCTCGACTTGGGCCTTCAGGACATCAACAGCTGCCTTCTCACCGCCCGAGGTCCACCAATGCACCACTTCGACCGTCCCTTTCGAGTCGGCGGCAAAAGCACTGAGGGGAAACAACGAGGCAATGGAAACAGCAACTGCGAGGCGATTAATCGCGTTCATCTGAGTACCTTTTTTTGTTGTTATGCATGCAAGTCTGTGGCTTGCGCTGCATGGATTCTAAACAGGGGGATTCCCTTCACAGGTAACGAAGGGATGCGTAAATGTCACGACATGGTTACACGGTTGCCGGAGCGGAAAATTGCGCCAAGGCCGACGCCATGCTCGGCGCCAGGGGCAGGCGTGGAATCAGCACCGCCTGCCAGGCGTGATACAGGTCCGGCTTGCCGGGCCAGATGTCGGCACTGGGGCGATTCTGCGGATCGAGTTCGTGGTGCCAACTGCCGTTGCACCGGTCGATGAAGTGCTTCTCGCAAAACTCCCAGAAGCACCGGTACCAGGTTTCGTATTGCGCCTCGTCGGTGCGCTTTAGCAAGGCGCTGGCAGCCGCCGCCGCTTCGGCATGGACCCAGTGCAGGCGATGGCGGACCACCGCGCGATTGTCCCAATCCAGTGTGTATACAATGCCAGGCGCGCCATCGACGTCCCAGCCGTGGCGGCAGTTCTGCTCGAACAGTTTCTGCGCATCCTGGACCAGCCAGCCCGGGGTCAACATGCCGATCCGCACGCGCGCCGCTTCGAGGTGCAGGAGCAGGCGGGCCCATTCGAAACCGTGGCCCGGCGTGGTGCCATACGGACGGAAGCCATCGGCGGGATTGTCGTGGTTGTATTCGCGCAGCGGCTGCCAGTGGCGGTCGAAATGCTCCACCACCAAATAGTCGTTGGCCGCCGCGTGGCCGTGGATCACGCGCTCGACGATACGCAACGCGCGAGCGAGCCAGCGCGGATCGTCGGTGACATCGGCCAGGGCCAGGAAGGCTTCGGTGGCGTGCATGTTGCTGTTGGCGCCGCGATAGGCTTCCTCGACGCTCCAGTCACGGTTGAAGGACTCGCGCAACGCGCCTTCTTCTTCGCTCCAGAAATGCCCGTCGATGACTCGCACCGCCTCGTCCAGCAACGCCTGGGCGCCGGGACGCTGGGCCACCACGGCGGAACTGGCGGCCAGGGCCACGAAGGCATGCAGGTAGGCGGCCTTGCCGGTGTCGTCTTCATGGGGTTGCGTCGTGGCAAACCAGCCGCCGTATTCAGCGTCCCGCAAGGGGCCGCTGAGGGCCTCGATGCCGTGGTCCACCAGCTCGGCGAAGCCCGGCAGGCCCTGGGCGTGGGCCATGGCGAAGCTGTGGGTCATGCGGGCGGTGTTCATGGTTTCGGCCCGGGCCCCGGTCGGCAGGCAACCGCGCTCGTCCAGGTTGCCGAAACCGTCCGGCAGCCTCGACGCCTTGGCGAACGCCAGCAACCGCAAACCTTCGGCGGCGAGCCATTGCTGGTGGGCAGGTGCGTTCAGCCAACTGCTGAAGGCCGGTTGGAAGGTGTCCATCAGACTTACCTTTTTTGTTGTTTTGACGCAGGGAGTCTAAACAAGGGATGACGGCGGGCAGGTAACGAAAGGGGCGAGTTATGTCACCACTCCGTTACAAAACAGAAGACGCCATCGCGAGCAGGCTCGCTCCCACAGTGGGAGCGCCTTGGCCCACTTGTGGGAGCGAGCCTGCTCGCGATGAACGATAACGCGATCTCGCTAATCGACACTGCGAGGCAACTGCAACGTCACCCGCAACCCGCCCTCGCGCAGGTTCTGCAGGCTCACTTCACCCCCGTGGCTGTGGGCGATGTTGCGGGCGATACCCAGCCCCAGGCCATATCCCTGCTGCTGCCCGGCCAGGCGGAAGTGTGGCTCGAAAACCTGCTCGAGACGCTGCTCCGGCACACCCGGACCTTCGTCGTCGACATGCAGGACGAACGCGGTTTCGTCGTCGTCGATGTGCAGGTGCGCGTTCTGCCCGTACTTCAAGGCATTGTCGATCAGGTTGCCGATGCAGCGCTTGAGGGCCAGCGGCTTGCCGGGATACGGCGCCAGCGCCCGGCCATCCTGGGTGACACGGCCATTGCCGTTGGGGGCAAGGTAAGGCTCCACCAGGCAATCGAGCACATGGTTGAGGTCCACCGGCTCGATGTTTTCGTGGATATCGGTGTCCTTGACGCATTGCAGCGCCCCTTTGACCAGCAACTCCAACTCGTCCAGGTCACGGCCGAACTTGGCTTGCAGGTTCTCATCCTCCAGCAGCTCGACCCGCAGCCGCAGGCGAGTGATCGGCGTGCGCAGGTCATGGGAAATCGCGCTGAACAACTGGCTGCGCTCGGTCAGGTAACGGCTGATGCGCTCGCGCATGGCGTTGAACGCCCTGCCCACCTCCACCACTTCGCTGCCGCCCCCCTCGGCCACCGGCTCCACTTCGGCGCCCAGGGACATGTCCCGGGCCGCCCGGGCCAGGCGCTTGAGCGGCCGGCTCTGCCAGTGCACGAGCAGACCGATGAACAGCAGCAACAGGCTGCTGGTGAGCACGATGAAGCCGACCTGTTGCTTCGGCAGGTCCTGTTCTTCGAGGCTGGTGTAGGGTTCGGGCAGCAGCGAGGCGATGTACAACCATTCGCCAGGCGCCATCTGGATCTGCGTGACCAGTACCGGCGGGTTCACGGGCTCAAGCGTCAAGGCGTAGTGAGCCCACGAGCGTGGCAACTCGTCGAGCTTCAGCCCGCCGTTGAAAATCCGCAGGTCATCGGGGCTGACGAAGGTGACGGAAATATCGGTGTTATTGCCCAGGGACTTGCGCAGCACTTCGTCCACCGCCTTGAGCACTGCCAGCTTGCGCGGCGTGACCGGCAGCACATCCATGCCCAGGGGTTTGTCATTGAGCGTGACGACAAACCGCGTCCCCCCCATGCTGCGCAGTTGGTCCAGCACCAGCGGTCGGTACGCCACCGGCAACGAACGCAGGTAGCTGACGCTGGCCGTCATCGAATGGGCCAGGCTGCGGGCGCTGGTGACCAGGCCTTCGAGCTGAGTGGCGCGCAGTTGCGACACCCAGATGACGCTGGACAACGTCTGGGCGAACAGCACCACCAGCAAGGTCAGCAACAGCATCCTTCCGAGCAGCGAGCGCGGCACCGGCACCCGTCGGGCGAGTTTCCTGGCCCAATCAAAGACCATTGCTGGCAACCACATTGGCCGCCAATTGGTAACCACTGCCGCGCACCGTGCGGATCAGCCGTGGCGGCTTGTCGGTATCACGCAGGCGCTGGCGCAGGCGACTGACCGCCATGTCGACGATCCGGTCCAGGGGCATCAGCTCACGGCCCCGGGTGGCGTTGCCGATGGTATCGCGGTCGAGGATTTCCTGGGGATGATCGAGAAACAGTTTGAGCAGGGCGAAATCGGCGCCGGAGAGGATCACCTCCTCACCGTCGGTGTGGAACAGCCGATGACTGACCATGTCCAGCCGCCACTCGTCGAAGGCCAGCACTTCACCGCCGGAGCGCTCCTGGCCGAACTGTGCCCGGCGCAACAGGGCCTTGATGCGCGCCTGCAATTCACGCGGGCTGAACGGCTTGCCGAGATAGTCGTCGGCCCCCAGCTCCAGGCCGATGACCCGGTCGGCCTCGTCGGAACTGGCAGTGAGCATGATGATCGGCACATGGGCCTGGCGCGGGTGCTGGCGAACCCAGCGGCAGAGGCTGAAGCCATCTTCGTCGGGCAGCATCACGTCGAGGATCACCAGATCGCTCGGCGCGTCGTTCAACGCCTGGCGAAACCCGGCGCCGTCGGGCGTGGTCCGCACCTGGAACCCCGCACGGCTGAGGTAAGTGTCCAGCAGCTCGCGAATCTCCTGGTCGTCGTCGACCAACAAAATCGATTTGTTTACTGAACTCACGGGGCCGCGTCCTTGTTGTTTGGATTAGTGCGGATTATGCCTGATGGAGAAAGCCTATAAACACACCACAAACCGTTGTGGGAGCGGGCTTGTGTGGGAGCCGAGCTTGCTCGCGATGAAGACGCCTCGATCCATTGACCGTGTTTTCCTTCATCGCGAGCAAGCTTTGCTCCCACAGGCTCGCTCCCACAGGGGGACTGCATTTTCAGCTGGCCGATTGCTCCAACGCCACGCCCGCGCCCATCAGGCCAGAGTACGGCGCGGTGACCAGCCAGACCGGAATGCCCTTGAAGTAATCGCTCATGCAGCCCTTGTCGGCGAAGCAGCGGGCGAAGCCGCTTTCGAGGAAAAAGTCGGCAAACCGGGGAATCACCCCGCCGACGATGTATACACCACCCCGACCGCCCACCGTCAGCACATTGTTGCCGGCCACGCGCCCCAGCCAGCGGCAGAATTGCTCCAGCACTTCCAGGGCGATAGGGTCACCGGCCAGGCCTGCGGCGGTAATGGATTCCGGTGTATCGAGCACGGGTTCATGCCCGTCCACCGCGCAGATCGCCCGGTACACCCGGGGCAAGCCGCTGCCGCTCAAGGCGGTTTCGGCGCTGACGTGACCGATCTCGTTGTAGATGTGCTGCCAGAGCTGGGTTTCCCGCGGGCTGCTCATCGGCAGGTCGACATGGCCGCCCTCCCCCGGCAATGCCGCAAAGCGACCGTCGCCCAGGTCCAGCAATGTCCCGACGCCCAGCCCCGTGCCCGGCCCGATCACCACCGCCGGGCGCATCGGCTCCGGGGTGCCCTCGCACACGACCCGGTACTCATCGGGACGCAGACGGGTCATGCCCAGGGCCATGGCCGAGAAGTCGTTGACCAGCAACAGCTTCTCTACCTGCAGGGTCTTGCAGAACGCCAGGTTGCTCAGGCGCCAGTGGTTGTTGGTGAAGCGAAACAGATCACCCGACACCGGGCCGGCCACCGACAGGCACACCGAACCGATGGCGCCAGGCGCCAGCCCCATGCCACTCAGGTACACCTTGATGGCATCTTCAGGGCAGGCGTAATCCGCCGTCGCCAGCACCTGGACGTTCTCCAGGTTGTGGTTCTTCCACAACGCGAAGCGCGCGTTGGTCCCACCGATGTCACCGACCAGGGCCAGTTTCAATTAATCGTCTCCAGTGCAGCCGTGAAGGCGCTGGCGCCCTGCTCTGCGGAGCTGAAGGCCATGCGCATGAAACCGAACAGTTCGCGACCGGTGCCGATGTTGTTGCCCAACAGGCCCTTAGCCGGTTCGCGTGCGGCGAATTCCTCGGCGTCCACCTTCAATTCCAAGGTGCCTTTGACGCCATCGACGCGGATGATATCGCCCTCCTGCACCCGGGCCAACGCGCCGCCGACATAAGCTTCGGGGCTGACGTGGATCGCCGCCGGGATTTTCCCCGAGGCGCCGGACATGCGCCCGTCGGTCACCAACGCCACTTTGAAACCGCGATCCTGCAGCGAACCGAGGAACGGGGTCATCTTGTGCAGCTCCGGCATGCCGTTGGATCGCGGCCCCTGGAAGCGCATCACCGCGACAAAATCCTTCTCCAGCAGTCCGGCCTTGAACGCATCGGCCAGGTCCTGCTGGTCCTGGAAGACCATGGCCGGTGCTTCGACGATCTGGTTTTCCAGCGCAACGGCGGAGACTTTCATCACGCCACGGCCCAGGTTGCCTTCCATCACCCGCAAGCCGCCCTCTGGCGAGAACGCACGGGCCACCGGGCGCAGGATGTTTTCGTCAAGGCTTTCGATCGGGCCGTCGCGCCACACCAGCTCGCCGTCCTCGAGGAACGGCTCCTGGGTGTAACGGCTCAGGCCATGACCGAGCACGGTGTTGACGTTTTCGTGGAGCAGGCCGGCTTCCAGCAGTTCGCGGATCAGGAACGACATGCCGCCCGCCGCCTGGAAGTGGTTGATGTCGGCCTTGCCGTTCGGGTAGACGTGACTCAGGGTCGGCACCACCTCGGAGAGGTCGGCCATGTCCTGCCAGGTCAACTGGATGCCCGCCGCCATGGCGATGGCCGGCATGTGCAAGGTGTGGTTGGTCGAGCCGCCGGTGGCGTGCAGCGCAACGATGGAGTTGACCAGCGAACGCTCGTCGACAATTTCGCCGATGGGCATGAAGTTGCCGCTCTGCTTGGTCATGCGCGTCACCTGGAACGCCGCTTCGCGGGTCAGGGCATCGCGCAGCGGGGTGTTCGGGTTGACGAACGAAGCGCCCGGCAAGTGCAGGCCCATCACTTCCATCAGCAGTTGGTTGGTGTTCGCGGTGCCGTAGAAGGTGCACGTGCCAGGGCTGTGGTAGGACTTCATCTCCGACTCCAGCAGCTCCTCGCGAGTGGCCTTGCCCTCGGCGTAACGCTGGCGCACGTCAGCCTTTTCCTTGTTGGAAATGCCGGACACCATCGGCCCGCCGGGCACGAAAATCGTCGGCAGGTGACCGAAGCGCAGCGCCCCCATCATCAGGCCCGGGACGATCTTGTCGCAGATGCCGAGCATCAGCGCGCCGTCGAACATGTTGTGGGACAACGCCACCGCCGTGGACATCGCGATCACTTCGCGACTCGGCAGGCTCAGTTCCATCCCCGCCTCGCCTTGGGTGACGCCGTCGCACATGGCCGGCGTGCCGCCCGCGAACTGGCCGACCGAGCCGATCTCGCGCAAGGCTTTCTTGATCTGTTCCGGGAAGGTTTCGTAGGGCTGGTGGGCCGAGAGCATGTCGTTATAGGACGACACGATGGCGATGTTCGCGGCGTTCATCATCCGCAAGTGATGCTTGTCTTCGCTGCCGCAACCGGCCACGCCGTGGGCGAAGTTGGCGCATTGCAACTTGCCGCGCATCGGACCGTCGCTGGCAGCACCGCGGATCAATGCAAGGTAAGCCTGACGCGTGGCGCGGCTGCGGGCGATAAGCCGTTCGGTGACCTCAAGAACGCGGGGATGCATGTGTAGAACTCCAGGCTAACGGGTGTGGCGACCTGATTGTCTATGCTGATCAGAACCGGCTGCGCGCCCTGTGACAGAGAAGGCGACAAACGGTTTTTGACCAATCGGACCAGTTGATTCAGGTCACTCGTTGTAGATAAAACAAAATATTGCCATCAAAAAGGCTTGTTTTCTATTTTTATGCGAATAATCTTGTAATTCCAACAACAAATCGACGGCGGCGCAGTTAATGACTCTTCGAATCGCAATCAATGGTTTTGGCCGCATCGGCCGCAACGTCCTTCGTGCACTGTATACCCAAGGCTATCGTCGCGACTTGCAGATCGTCGCCATCAACGACCTGGGCGACAGTGCGATCAACGCTCATCTGCTCAAGTACGACACCGTCCACGGCACTTTCGATGCCGAGGTGCAGCACGATAACGAAAGCCTGACGGTCAATGGCGACCGCATCGCGGTCAGCGCCATCCGCAACCCGGCCGAACTGCCCTGGGCCGCCGAGAAGATCGACGTGGTGTTCGAGTGCACCGGGCTGTTCACCGATCGCGCCAAGGCCGCCGCCCATATCAGCGCCGGCGCTCGCAAGGTAATCATCTCGGCCCCGGCCAAGGGCGCCGACGCCACGGTGGTGTATGGCGTGAACCACGACATCCTGCGCCAGTCCCACCAGATCATTTCCAACGCTTCGTGCACCACCAACTGCCTGGCCCCGGTGGCCCAGGTGCTGCATCGCGAGCTGGGTATCGAAAGCGGCCTGATGACCACCATCCACGCCTACACCAACGACCAGAACCTGACCGACGTCTACCACACCGACCCGTACCGCGCCCGTTCGGCCACCCAGAACATGATCCCGAGCAAGACCGGTGCCGCCGAAGCGGTAGGCCTGGTACTGCCGGAACTGGCGGGCAAGCTGACCGGCATGGCCGTGCGTGTGCCGGTGATCAACGTATCCCTGGTGGACCTGACCGTGCAGCTCAAGCGCGAAGCGTCGGCCGAAGAAGTCAACGAACTGCTGCGCCAGGCCAGCCAACATTCGAAGATCCTCGGCTACAACACCCTGCCGCTGGTCTCCAGTGACTTCAACCACAACCCGCTGTCGTCGATCTTCGACGCCAACCACACTAAGGTCAGCGGCAAGCTGCTCAAGGTACTGGCCTGGTATGACAACGAGTGGGGCTTCTCCAACCGCATGCTCGATAACTGCCTGGCGTTGTGCAACGCGGAATGATTGAGCACGGCTGTTGAGCTCTTTTGTGGGAGCGAGCCTGCTCGCGATAGCGATGTGTCAGTCTGCATTTTTTTCGACTGACACACCGCTATCGCGAGCAGGCTCGCTCCCACAGTGGTTTTCAGGTAGTGACGAAATCCGGGCTTGACCTATCGAGTAGATGATAAGCATTATCATTTACTCCTACCGGATCGGGCCTTACCGTGAGTCAATCGCGCTTTCACCACGTCTTCCTCGCCCAGCGCACCCCCCTGCTGCGCACCCTCGAGCGCATGGTCAACAACCCCAGCACCGCCGAAGACCTGCTCCAGGAAACCTATTTGCGCGTCTCCCGCGCACTGGGTGAACGCACAGTCGAGCACCTCGAACCCTTTGTCTTCCAGACCGCCCGCAACCTGGCGCGGGATCATCTGCGGACTCGGCGCATGCAATCCCGGACCGTGCTGGACGACGTGCCGCTGGAGGTCGTCCACAACGTGGTCGCCCCCCAGAGCAGCGCCGAAGACGCCGCCCATGCCGAACAGATGCTCGAGCGTCTCAGCGTCGGTCTGCAAGCGCTGAGCCCGCGCCAACAGCGGATTTTCATTCTCAGCCGCCTGCATGGGCATGCTTATCAGGACATCGCCGCAGCGCTGGGTGTGTCCCTGAGTACCGTGCAAAAGGAACTGAAGCTGATCATGGCGATCTGTATCGGCGTGGCAGAGCGCCTGGACATCGACTGAATCCGCCAGAGCGCTTCTACACGAACGCACCGATTGCGCTGGCCGACGGCGCTGCTAGTCTGGGTCGCCGGATTCGAAACAGCCGTGCAAAGACACTGCGAGGAACCACCGTGACGGATAATCACCACGCTCCCGAGTCTGCGTCAGCGCAGGACACCGCCCATGCCATGGAGCAAGCGCTGGACTGGCTGATCCTGCTGGACAACCCCAGCCAGGAGCAGGCCCGGCAATTCCAGGTCTGGCTGGCGGCCGACCCGCGCCATGGCGAAGCGTTCGTCAGGGCCCAGACCCTATGGAACGGCCCGCACGTGAAGGAAAGCGCCCGGCGGCTCCAGGCCGCCCCCAGGGTTGGCGCACTGTCACGCTTGCGCGCCCATTGGAAACCCCTGGCCACCGCTGCCGTGCTGTTCCTCGGCCTGTTCAATTTCAGCGACCTGCCCCTGCGTTTCCAGGCCGATCACCTGACGGTGGTCGGTGAGCGCCAGCGCCTGCAACTGGAGGACGGCTCCAAGGTCCTGCTCAACACCGACTCGGCCTTTTCCAGCACATTCAACGAACAGCGCCACGTGGCCCGGCTGTACAAGGGCGAGGCGTTTTTCGAGGTGCCCGACACTCGCAGCCTGCCACTGGAGATCGACGCCGGGCCGGTCACCGCCAGTGTCAGCAACACCACGTTTGCGGTGCGCTACCTCGACGGCGTAGCCCAGGTCCAGGTCCAGCGCGGCGATGTGGACCTGCGGGCCAACCGCAACGACACCCATGTCCGGCTCTCGGCCGGGGAAAGCATCCGCATCGGCCCCAACGGCTTCGACCGCCCGGCCCCGCTCGACGCCAGCACCGACCTGGCCTGGGTCCAGGGTCGGCTGGTGTTCCAGAACCGGCCGCTGAGCCAGGTCCTGGCCGAACTGCGGCGCTACTATCCCGGCTGGATCATCAACCGCAACGAGCAGTTGGCCCAGGTCGCGGTAACCGGTAATTACCGCCTCGATCAGCCGCTGGACGTGGTTCGCTCCCTGGCTCACATCACGTCCGCGCAGCTTCAGGAATTCCCCGCCGTGGTGATCCTGAACTAAATGAGAATTATTTTTACTCGATAGCCTTCGCTGATTCGTCTCGTTATAGCCAATGCAATTGATTCGCATCTATCGATGCCTATCTGCACCTATAACAGATGCGACACGGAGCGCTATCGATGTCCTCTCGCCCTACCTGCAGGTTCCTCGCCCCTTCCCGAACGCTGTCGTTGCTGACCGCCGCCATCCTCATGGCCGGCATCGCGCCCGCCGCCCTGGCCGCCGCGACGCAACCGCCTGCGCGCACCATCGGCGACTACACCTTCGCCATCGCCCGGCAGCCACTGGTCTCTGCCCTGAACGCGTTCACGGCCGTTACGGGCTGGCAAGTGGGTCTGCCGGCCGAGCTGGCCGAAGGGGTCGCGTCGCCCGGCGTCAACGGCTCGCTGCCACCGGAGCAAGCCCTGGAGCGCCTGCTGACGGGGACCAACCTGAGCTACCGCAAGCTGGGCAACAACAGCATCGTCCTGGAGAAACGCAGCACCGGCAACGTGGTGAACCTGCAGCAGATGACCATCAGCGCCACCCGCCAGGAGCAGGACATCAGTGGCGTACCGAGCACCGTCAGCGTCCATGATCGCCAGGCACTGGACCGTAACAACGTCAACACCCTCAAGGACCTGGTGCGCTACGAGCCCGGCGTGTCGGTGGGTGGCGCGGGACAGCGCGGCGGCATCAGCGGCTACAACATCCGTGGCATCGACGGCAACCGGATCCTGACCCAGGTCGACGGCGTGGCGATTCCCGACGGTTTCTTCAACGGCCCCTATGCCAAGACCCAGCGCAACTACGTCGACCCGGAAATCATCAAGCGCGTGGAAATCCTCCGCGGTCCGGCGTCGGTGCTCTATGGCAGCAATGCCATCGGCGGCGCCGTCAGCTACTTCACCCTGGAACCGGACGACATCATCAAGCCTGGCCAGGACGTCGGCGCCCGGTTGAAAACCGGCTACAGCTCCGCCGACGAAAGCTGGCTCAAATCCGCCACCGTCGCCGGTCGCAGCGGGACATTCGATGGCCTGCTGCACTACAGCCAGCGCGACGGCCATGAAACCGAATCCTACGGCAGCCACAACGGCACCGGACTGGACCGCACCGCAGCCAACCCGGAGGACGTGCGCGCCAGCAACGTATTGGCCAAACTCGGCTGGCACTACAACGATGACGCCCGCCTGGGCCTGGTCTACGAGAAGTACAAGGATGATCGCGACAGCGATCTGAAAAGCGCCTACGGGGGCCCCTTCTCCAACGGTCAGCCGGCCATTCCCACGAGCATCCTGCCCGGCGGCATGTACCAGTGGCGCACCGGCAACGACACCGTCACCCGCGAGCGTTTCGGCCTGGAACACAGCTTCGCCCTCGACAGCCTGCTGGCCGACAACATCAAGTGGAGCCTGAATCACCAGATCGCCAAGACCGACGAGAGCACCGCCGAATTCTACTTCCCGATCACCCGCCGGGTCCTGCGCACCCGGGAGACCCTCTACGAAGACAAGCAATGGGTCTTTGACGCACAACTGGACAAGGCCTTCAGCCTCGCCGACACCGATCACGCACTGACCTACGGCGCCACGATCAAGCAACAGAAAGTCACCGGCTCGCGCAGCGGCAATGGCGTGTGCCTCGCGGTCGGCGTGGGTTGTTCCGCCGTCGGCGCCATCAGCACCCGGGACGTGCTGGCAAAAGCCAGCGACTTCCCGGACCCGACCATCAACACCTACAGCCTGTTCGCCCAGGACCAGATCAGTTGGGACAAGTGGACCTTCACCCCGGGCCTGCGCTACGACTACACCCAGCTCAAGCCGCACCTCACCCAGGCCTTCCTCGACACCGTGGATCCGACCGGCGGAGGCCAGGTCAGCGACAGCAACAAGACCTGGCATCGGGTCTCGCCCAAGTTCGGCCTGACCTATGCCTTTACCGACCAGTACACCGGGTACGGCCAGTACGCCGAAGGCTTCCGTACCCCGACCGCCAAGGCCCTGTATGGCCGTTTCGATAACCCCAATGTCGGCTACAGCGTGGAACCCAACCCCAACCTGGAGCCGGAAAAAAGCAAAAGCTACGAGACCGGGTTGCGCGGCCGTTTCGACTCCGGTTCGTTCGACGTGGCGGTGTTCTACAACAAGTACCGCGATTTCATCAACGAAGACGCCATCACCCCCGGTGCCGATCAGTTGACCTTCCAGAGCAACAACATCAAGCACGCCACCATCAAGGGCGCCGAGGTCAAGGGCCGTCTGGAGCTGGACATATTGGGCGCGCCCCAGGGCCTCTACACCCAGGGTTCGGTGGCCTACGCCTACGGTCGCAACGACGACACCGGCCAACCGATCAACAGCGTCAACCCGCTGACCGGCGTGTTCGGCCTGGGTTACGAGCAGGACGACTACGGCAGCTTGCTCACCTGGACCCTAGTCAAGAAGAAAAACCGCGTCGACGACAGCAACTTCAACTCGCCGGATGGCGTCAGCAGCCAGTTCAAGACGCCCGGGTTCGGGATCCTCGACCTGACCGGTTTCTACAAGGTGACCCGGGACGTCACCGTCAGCGGCGGCCTCTACAACCTCACCGACAAAAAGTATTGGCTGTGGGATGACGTGCGCGGCTACGACAGCGTCGGCGAAGCGGCCGTGCTGAGCCCCGCCAACCTCGATCGCCTGACGGCGCCGGGGCGCAACTTCGCGGTCAACCTGATTTGGGATATCTGATCCGCTGACCACAGCAAACAGTTCATAGGTGGGAGCAAAGCTTGCTCGCGATACAACAGGCGCCTCGATTTCTGAAGGACCGCATCGTCTGCATCGCGGGCAAGCCTTGCTCCCACAGCGGTTCCTCTCGCCACAACAGCGACTTGTTTTCATTCGAAGGATTATTCATGACCACCCAACGCCCCACCTCACGCTCCCAACGCCTCAACCAGGTCACCCACGAGCCCCACGCCAAGCTCGACGCCCTGGTCAAGGCCCACGCCCCATTCGAAACCCCGGCCAGCTTCGCCCGTTTCGTCGTCGCCCAGTACCTGTTCCAGTCAGAACTGGTGGCGCTGTACAACGACGCGCAGCTGTCCGCCCTGATCCCCGACCTGCCGGCCCGCTGCCGGGCCGAAGCGGCCAAGGCTGACCTGGCGGATCTGGACACCGATGTTCCGGCGCCGGTGGCCGGTGCCCTGGACAGCCCAACCTTGGGCGAGGCCCTGGGCTGGTTGTTCGTCTCGGAAGGTTCGAAACTGGGCGCTGCATTCCTGATCAAGCGCGCAGTGGGCCTGGGGCTGAGCGAAACCTTCGGTGCCCGCCACCTGGCCGAACCGACGGGCGGCCGCGCCGAAGGCTGGAAGACCTTCACCCGTATCCTCGACGAACTGAGCCTCACCGAACAGCAGGAAGCCGAAGCGGACAAAGGTGCGCTGGATGCCTTCAACCGGTTTACGGTGTTGCTGGAACAGGCCTACGCCGCTGAGCTAGCCTGAACACTGACATCTGGATCACCCCTTCCCTTGTGGGAGCGAGCACTGTGTGGGAGCAAAGCTTGCTCGCGATGAAGACGCCTCAATCCATTGACCGTGTTTCGTTCATCGCGAGCAAGCTTTGCTCCCACAGGCTCGCTCCCACAGAGATATGTGCATGTTTGAAAGGTGACGATGAATCCACCCTCCAAAACCGCCCGATTGCTCTTCGGCCTGCTCGCCTACACCAGCCTGGCCATCGGCCTGGTCGCCATCGTTGTGCCCGGCCTGCCGACGACCGAGTTCATCCTGCTGGCCGCCTGGGCCGCGACTCGCAGTTCGCCGCGCCTGAGTGCCTGGCTGGAAAGCCACCGGCTGTTCGGGCCGATGCTGTACAACTGGCGCAACGGCAAGGTGATTCCGCGTCGGGCCAAGATCGGCGCAACCCTTGGCATGCTGTTCTGTGCCGCACTGATGCTGGCGACGCTCGATCATGGCTGGCCGATTTACCTGGCCATGGTGGGCATGGGCGCAGGCAACCTGTGGATCTGGTCCCGTCCTGTGGCAAGGGAACCGGCAACAGCGCGAACGCCCGAATAAACCGTTTTGATCTATGCTCGGCCTCTCACACCCGGAGGGCCTCCGATGACAGATCTACTCGCATCCATGCAAGCCGCCCTCGGCTTGCCCACGACTCCGATCCCCTTCACCCGTGACGGCGCCCTGCCTTCGGCGTTCGCCGTCACGGAGCTGGCCAGCGCCAGTATCGCCTTGGCGGGCCAAGCAATAGCAGAGCTCATTTGCCAACAGACCGGCCGCCTGCCGCCCCTCGAAGTCGACCGGCGCCTGGCCTCGTTCTGGTTTTCCACGTCCCTGCGCCCAATTGGTTGGAGCGTGCCGCCGATGTGGGACCCGGTGGCCGGCGACTACGCCACGGCCGACGGCTGGATTCGCCTGCACACCAATGCGCCGCATCATCGTCGGGCGGCGGAAAAGGTCCTCGGCGCCTGCGTTGATCGCGCCTACATGGCGAGCAAAGTGATCCGCTGGAACAAGACCGAACTGGAGCAAGCCGTCGTCGACGCCGGTGGCTGCGCCGCCGAGATGCGTTCGTGGCAAGCCTGGCAAGCGCACCCCCAAGGCAAGGCAGTGAATACCGAGCCGCTGGTGCACTTCGCTGAAACCGTCGAGGCCCACCGCAAGCCCTGGCTCGGCTCCGTGGCCCAGCCACTGGCCGGCCTCAAGGTACTGGACCTGACCCGCGTACTGGCCGGTCCCGTTGCCAGCCGCTTCCTCGCAGGCTTGGGTGCCGACGTCTTGCGGATCGATCCACCGACCTGGGACGAGCCCGGCGTGGTGCCGGAAGTCACCCTGGGCAAACGCTGCGCGCGCCTCGACCTGCACCAGCCCGACGACCGCACCACGTTCGAAGCACTGCTCAAGGACGCCGACATCCTCCTGCACGGCTACCGCGCCGACGCCCTGGAACGCCTGGGCTACGGCGCCGAGCAACGCCGCAAGATCGCCCCTGGCCTGATCGATGTCAGCCTCAACGCCTACGGTTGGAGCGGTCCGTGGCAGCACCGGCGCGGCTTCGACAGCCTGGTGCAGATGAGCAGCGGCATCGCCGAGGCCGGCATGGCCTGGAAACAGACCGACAAACCGACACCGCTGCCCGTCCAGGCGCTGGACCATGGCACCGGCTACCTGATGGCGGCCAGTGCCATCGTGCTGCTGATCCGGCACCTGCAGCACGGCCGCGGCGGTTCGGCACGCCTGTCACTGGCGCGCACGGCCAAGCTGTTGATCGAGCGTGGCGCGGATCCCCGGCCCGCACTAAGACCCGAGGACGAACACGATCTGGGCGCGCTGGTCGAGCAGACACCGTGGGGGCCGGCGCACCGACTGCAGGTCCCACTGAGAATCACTGGCACGCCCTGGCAGTGGGCGCTTGCAGCGACGGAACTCGGTGCCCATCGGGCGCAGTGGTGATCGGCCCTGTCCCCTGATCTGGGTCAGCTATCGAAACGATAAATCGACATACGCTGTGACTCTCCTCGGCTGCCTCGGAGTCATGCAATGTCTGATACCCCCGGAAAACTTCGCTTGGGTGCGTTGGTCGCACTGGTAGTGGGTTCGATGATCGGCGGGGGAATCTTTTCCTTGCCCCAGAACATGGCCGCCAGTGCCGATGTCGGTGCCGTGCTGATTGGCTGGGCGATCACCGCGGTGGGCATGCTGACCCTCGCCTTTGTGTTCCAGACCCTGGCCAATCGCAAACCCGATCTGGATGGTGGTGTGTATGTCTACGCCAAGGCCGGATTCGGTGACTACATGGGGTTCTCCTCGGCCTGGGGTTATTGGATCAGCGCCTGGCTGGGCAACGTCGGCTACTTCGTCTTGCTGTTCAGCACCCTGGGTTATTTTTTTCCGGTCTTCGGTGAGGGCAATACGGTTGCAGCGGTGATCGGCGCGTCGCTGCTGCTGTGGGCCGTGCATTTCCTGGTGCTGCGCGGCATCAAGGAAGCCGCGTTCATCAACCTCGTCACCACCGTTGCCAAGGTCGTGCCGCTGGCGTTGTTCGTGCTGATCGCCTTGTTCGCCTTCCGGCTCGACATTTTCACCGCCGATATCTGGGGCGTGAAAAACCCGCAGTTGGGCAGCGTGATGAACCAGGTGCGCAACATGATGCTGGTCACCGTCTGGGTGTTCATCGGCATCGAGGGCGCGAGCATTTTTTCCGCCCGTGCCGAGCGACGCTCGGACGTGGGCAAGGCCACCGTGATCGGCTTCATCACCGTGCTGCTGTTCCTGATGCTGGTGAACGTGCTGTCCCTGGGGATCATGACCCAGCCGGAACTGGCGAAGCTGCAGAACCCGTCCATGGCCGCAGTGCTGGAGCACGTCGTGGGCCATTGGGGTGCGGTGCTGATCAGCGTCGGCTTGATCGTTTCGCTGCTCGGCGCCCTGTTGTCCTGGGTGCTGTTGTGCGCCGAGATCCTGTTCGCCGCCGCCAGGGACCACACCATGCCGGCGTTCCTGCGCCGCGAAAATGCCAACCACGTGCCGGCCAACGCCCTGTGGCTGACCAACGCCATGGTCCAACTGTTTCTGATCGTCACCCTGTTCTCGGCCAGTACCTACCTGTCGCTGATCTACCTCGCCACGTCGATGATTCTGGTGCCCTACCTGTGGTCGGCGGCCTACGCGCTGCTGCTGGCGGTGCGCGGCGAAACCTACCAGAACGCCCCGGCCGAACGTCGCAAGGACTTGGCCATCAGCGCCATCGCCCTGCTCTACGCGGTGTGGTTGCTGTATGCCGGCGGGATCAAATACCTGCTGCTCTCTGCGCTGCTCTACGCCCCCGGCGCGGTGCTGTTCGCCCAGGCCCGGCGCGAAGTGGGCCGACCGGTTTTCACCGCTGTCGAGAAGCTGATTTTCACCGCAGCGGTCGCTGGCGCCCTGGTGGCCGCCTATGGCCTCTACCGCGGCTTCCTGAGCTTGTGATCACTGAACGTTTTAACGGGAGGATGTGTAATGACCACGGAAAAAATGCAATACGGCGTTCATTCCGAAGCCGGTAGATTGCGTAAAGTCATGGTGTGTTCCCCAGGCCTGGCCCATCAGCGGCTGACCCCGAACAACTGCGATGAACTGCTGTTCGACGACGTGATATGGGTCAACCAGGCCAAACGCGACCATTTCGATTTCGTCACCAAGATGCGCGAGCGGGGCATCGACGTGCTGGAAATGCACAACCTGTTGACCGACATCGTCGCCATCCCCGAAGCCCTGGACTGGATCCTGCAACGCAAGGTCACCCCCAACTCGGTGGGCCTGGGCCTGGTGAATGAGGTCGGCTCGTGGCTGCGCAGCCTGGAACCGCGCCGGATTGCCGAATACCTGATCGGAGGCGTCTCGGCCGATGACCTGCCCGACAGCTTCGGCGGCAAGACCATCCAGATGTTCCGCGACTTCCTCGGGCACTCCAGCTTCATCCTGCCGCCGCTGCCCAACACCCAGTTCACCCGCGACACCACCTGCTGGATCTACGGCGGCGTCACCCTGAACCCGATGTACTGGCCGGCGCGCCGCCAGGAAACCCTGCTGACCACCGCCCTGTATAAATTCCACCCCGAGTTCACCCAGGCCGATTTCCAGATCTGGTACGGCAACCCGGACCTGGACCATGGCAGCGCCACCCTCGAAGGCGGCGACGTGATGCCCATCGGTAATGGTGTCGTGCTGATCGGCATGGGCGAACGCTCCTCCCGCCAGGCCATCGGCCAACTGGCACTGAACCTGTTCAAGCACCAGGCCGTGGAGCGGGTCATCGTCGCCGGTTTGCCGAAGTCCCGGGCCGCCATGCACCTGGACACCGTGTTCAGTTTTTGCGACCGCGACCTGGTGACCGTTTTCCCGGAAGTGGTGAGCCAGATCGTCGCCTTCTCCCTGCGCCCCGACGAGAGCAAACCCGGCGGTATCGACGTTCGCCGCGAGGAAAGCAGCTTCATCGACACTGTTGCCGCCGCCCTCAAGCTCCCGGCGCTGCGCGTGGTGGAAACCGGCGGCAACAGCTTCGCCGCCGAGCGCGAACAATGGGACGACGGCAACAATGTGGTGGCCCTGGAGCCGGGCGTGGTGATCGGCTACGACCGCAACACCTACACCAACACCCAGCTGCGCAAGGCCGGGGTGGAAGTCATCACCATCAGCGCCAGCGAGCTGGGCCGGGGCCGCGGTGGCGGCCATTGCATGACCTGCCCGATCATCCGCGACCCGATCGACTACTGAAGGAGAGGCACCATGGCGTTCAACACCCACAACCGTAACCTGCTCAGCCTCGAACATCACACGCCCCGTGAATTGCGCTATCTGCTGGACCTGTCCCGCGACCTCAAGCGAGCCAAGTACACCGGCACAGAACAGCAGCACCTCAAGGGCAACAACATCGCGCTGATCTTCGAGAAAACCTCGACCCGTACCCGTTGTGCCTTCGAAGTCGCGGCCTACGACCAGGGTGCCAATGTCACCTACATCGACCCCAACTCGTCGCAGATCGGCCACAAGGAAAGCATGAAGGACACCGCCCGCGTGCTCGGGCGCATGTACGACGCCATCGAATACCGGGGCTTCAAGCAGGAAACCGTCGAGGAACTGGCGAAGTTCGCCGGCGTACCGGTGTTCAACGGCCTGACCGATGAATACCACCCGACGCAGATGATTGCCGACGTACTGACCATGCGCGAGCACGCCGACAAACCGATCCATGAGATCAGCTACGCGTATCTGGGCGATGCGCGGAACAACATGGGCAACTCGTTGCTGCTGATCGGCGCAAAGTTGGGCATGGACGTGCGCATCTGCGCGCCCAAGGCCCTCTGGCCCCACGACGATCTGGTGCAGCGTTGCCATCAATACGCCGAAGAAAGCGGTGCGCGTATCACCCTCACTGAGGATCCGAAAGCGGCGGTCAAGGGCGTGGATTTCATTCACACCGACGTCTGGGTCTCCATGGGCGAGCCCGTCGAAGCCTGGGCCGAACGTATCGAGCAACTGTTGCCTTACCAGGTCAATGCCGACCTGATGAAAGCCACCGGTAACCCGCGTACTCGCTTCATGCACTGCCTGCCGGCATTCCATAACAGCGACACCAAGGTCGGCAAGCAGATCGCCGAGCAGTATCCGCACCTGGCCAACGGCATCGAAGTCACGGACGACGTGTTCGAGTCACCGGCGTGCATCGCCTTCGAGCAGGCGGAAAACCGCATGCACACCATCAAGGCGGTACTGGTGTCGACGCTGGCGGACCTGTAACGCCGACCCTTTGTGGGAGCGAGCCTGCTCGCGATGGCGGTCGATCAGCCAGCTCATTCATGGGCTGACACACCGCATTCGCGAGCAGGCTCGCTCCCACAGGAACCGTGTTCCCATTTTAAGGACAGCACTATGCGCATCGTCGTTGCCCTGGGCGGTAACGCCCTCCTGCGTCGGGGTGAACCCATGACCGCCGACAACCAACGCAGCAACATCCGCACCGCGACCGAACAGATCGCCAGGATCCATCCGGGCAACCAATTGGTGATCGCCCACGGCAACGGCCCGCAAGTCGGCCTGTTGTCGTTGCAAGCGGCGGCCTACAGCTCCGTGACCCCGTATCCGCTGGACGTGTTGGGCGCCGAGACCGAAGGCATGATCGGCTACATCATCGAGCAGGAACTGGGCAACCTGCTGGACGCCGACGTGCCCTTCGCCACGTTGCTGACCCAAGTGGAAGTGGACGCCAACGACCCGGCCTTCCAACACCCCACCAAGCCCATCGGCCCGGTCTACAGCCAGCAGGAGGCGCAGGCACTGGCCGCCGAAAAAGGCTGGAGCATCGCCCCGGACGGCGACAGGTTTCGCCGGGTAGTCGCCAGCCCCAGACCCAAGCGCATCTTTGAAATCCGGCCGATCAAGTGGCTGCTGGAAAAGGGCAGCATCGTGATCTGCGCCGGCGGTGGCGGTATCCCGACGATCTATGACGCCGACGGCAAGCTGCGAGGCGTTGAAGCGGTCATCGACAAGGACCTGTGCTCGGCGCTGCTGGCCGAACAATTGGAGAGCGATCTGCTGGTGATCGCCACCGATGTCAACGCGGTCTTCATCGATTTCGGCAAGCCGACCTGCAAAGCCATCGCTCGGGCCCACCCCGACGATCTGGAAAAACTCGATTTTGCCTCCGGCTCCATGGGGCCCAAGGTGCAGGCCGCCTGCGAATTTGCGCGCAATACCGGCAAGATCGCGGTGATCGGGTCACTTTCGGACATCGATGCTATCGTCCACGGCAACGCCGGCACCCGCATCAGCACGGCGACGACAGGCATCGCTTATCGATAATCGGAAACTCTCGGGGTAGATCCGGGGTCTGCCCTACTTCCAGGCCTTTCAAGGAGAGTCGCTCATGGCCATGTTCCAACCCGGTCACCTGCACATGGAGCGCCATGCGCTGAACAAGGATGATTTCAGCTACAACCTCTGCATCGACTACGAACTGGCCCAGGACCCTAAGGAAGGCGCGGGCATGTCGTTTCGGTTGCACGGCACGGTCGAGGACAAAAGCGTGGATGAGCGCTTTTTCCTGGCCAAGGACCTGGCCTTCGACTTTGCCCGGCACGCCACGCGTATCGCGCAGAAGTACGGCCTGCCGAAAAGCGCCAGCATCGCTTCGATGCACACGTATTACGACGAAATGTTCGAAGACGTGCGCAAGCAACTGGATGTGAAACCGGGCGATCCGGTGAAGCCCGAGCATCTGGTGTAATCGATCTGGCAGCCCCATTACCCTGTGGGAGCGAGCCTGCTCGCGATAGCGGCCTGCCTGTCGACATCGATGTGACGGCTGTATCGCCATCGCGAGCAGGCTCGCTCCCACAGGGATATCAATATTCTGAATACCGGGTTAACTGCCCCACCCACCCCACTGGCAACTCCCCCCCGCTGACCTATGCTGAAAACAGTACCCCAGGGTATTCGTTCAGAGGTCATCGCCATGAACATCAGAACAAAAAGACGCCTCGCCATTTTCGTGACCTGCGCCGCCACGCTTGCGCTGTACGGCACGGCGGCCTACCGGGTCGAGCAGGCCAGGCAACTGCCCCGTGACTACGCCAGCTGCAACTTCGAACGCTGCATCCCGCACAACGCGACCCTGAACGCCCTGCGCTGAGGCGTGCTCAGTCGTCCGGCTGCTCGGTCTTGAGCCGGTCCCGGAAGGCCTTGGGCGAGATGCCGACGCGGCGGCGGAACAGGCGGGTGAAGTTGGTCGGGTCGGAGAATCCGAGCGTTTCGGAGATCTCGTAGATGGTCATGCCGGTGTAGGTCAGCATCCGCTTGGCCTCCAGCAACTGACGCTCATGCATGATCTGTAACGCCGGCTGCCCCGCCAGCTCGCGGCAGGTGCCGTTGAGGTGCGACACGGAAATGCCCAGGCGATGGGCCAGGTCTTCCACCTTGACGTGCTGGCGATAGGTTTCCTCCACCAGTTGAATGAACCCGTTGAGGTATTCCCGGGCCCGTTGCGGTCTCTGGCTCTGGGTACGGCGCTGCATGACCTGGCGGCTCACCCAGACCATGATCACGTTGACCAGCGCATGCATGAGCATTTCCCGGGCCGGTTGATGCCCCATGTACTCACTCTGCAAGGCGCTGAACAGGCTATTGAGATAGTCGGCGTTTTCACCGGCCGGGTAGCTCTCGGCTTGGGCCAGGATGTTCACCGAATGGCCCAACTGCCCTTGCAGGTGGGTCACCAGCGGCGCCGCCAGGGTCACCACGTAGCCTTCCACGTCCTCGGAAAAGCGAAAGCCGTGAACCGACAGCGGCGGCAGGATCTGCACCGCCGGCTCGTCGAGCCGGGTACGCTGGCCTTCGATTTCGAGCTCCGCCTGGCCCTTGAAAACGAACAACAACTGACAGAGGTCGGCATGCCGATGGGGTTTGATTTCCCATTGGTGTTCGCGACTGCGCTTGGAGATGGTTTCACAGTGCAGCAAGTCCGGCGTCGGCCAATCCTGGCTTTCGCCGTAGAGCTTGAACACCGGGATCGAAGGCAGGTCTGTTTTCTTCATAACGAGGATCGGCCTCGGAGTAGCGGGCGATAATCGCACCGATTGGCAGAAAGTACAGGTATCGGCTCAGTTTTCCCCTTCAATTGACAGGCCCGCAAGGAAAAAATGCAAGGACTCGGTTCATAACCATCCACACCGGCCCTGGTCGCGTGCTTCGTGCGAGTCATAACAACAATGAAAACCCTCAAGACCCAAGTCGCCATTATCGGCGCCGGCCCCTCTGGACTGCTGCTTGGCCAGTTATTGCACAATGCCGGAATTGACACCCTGATCCTCGAACGCCAGGCCCCGGACTACGTCCTGAGTCGCATCCGCGCCGGTGTGCTGGAACAAGGCATGGCCGAGCTGTTGCGTCGGGCCGGCGTCGGCCAGCGCATGGACGCCGAAGGGCTGGAGCACGACGGTTTCGAACTGGTCCTCAATGGCCGACGGGTACACATCGACCTCAAAGGGTTGACCGGTGGAAAAAACGTGATGGTCTACGGACAGACCGAAGTGACCCGCGACCTGATGGCCGCCCGCGAAAAGGCCGGTGCCCGAACGCTTTATCAGGTCGACAAGGCCCAGCCCCACGGCATGCAGACCGACCAGCCTTTCGTGACATTCGAGCACCAGGGTGAAACCTGGCGCCTGGATTGCGATTACATCGCCGGGTGCGATGGCTTCCATGGCGTGGCGCGGCAATCCATTCCGGCGGAAAAACTGAACATCTTCGAGCGGGTCTACCCCTTCGGCTGGCTCGGCATCCTGGCCGATACCCCGCCGGTCAATGAAGAACTGGTCTACGCCCGCCACGAGCGCGGATTTGCCTTATGCAGCATGCGCTCCAAGACCCGTACCCGTTACTACCTGCAAGTGCCCGCCGAAGAACAGGTCGCCGACTGGCCGGACGAGCGCTTCTGGACCGAACTCAAGACCCGCCTGCCCGCCGATCTCGCCGAGGCCCTGGTGACCGGTCCGTCCATCGAGAAGAGCATCGCGCCGCTGCGCAGCTTCGTGGTCGAGCCGATGCAGTACGGGCGCATGTTCCTGGTAGGCGATGCCGCCCATATCGTCCCGCCCACGGGCGCCAAAGGGCTGAACCTGGCGGCCAGCGATGTCAGCACGCTGTTCGACATCCTGCTCAAGGTCTATCGCGAAGGCCGGGTGGACCTGCTGCAACAGTACTCGGCCATCTGCCTGCGGCGCGTCTGGAAAGCCGAGCGCTTCTCCTGGTGGATGACGTCGATGCTGCACCGCTTCGACGACGACGCCTTCAATCAGCGCATCAGCGAAGCCGAGCTGGAATATTTCGTCGACTCCGAAGCCGGGCGAAAAACCATCGCGGAAAATTATGTCGGACTTCCTTACGAGGCTATCGAATAGCCGACTACCGATTTACACTGCGGGCTCCGTCTCACTCGCCTCTTTGGCGTGATGCCCGCAGGTTCTACCGTGACTCAGCTCAATACGCTCAACGTCCAGCCGCCCGCCATCCGCAGCGTACTGGTGGCCCTGATGCTGGCGATTTTCCTCGGTGCGCTGGACCAGACCATCGTCGCCGTCTCGATGCCGGCCATTTCCGCCCAATTCAAGGACGTCAGCCTGCTGGCCTGGGTCATTTCCGGCTATATGGTCGCCACGACCGTGGCTGTACCGATCTACGGCAAGCTGGGCGATCTCTACGGTCGCCGACCGCTGATGCTCTTCGGCATGGGGTTGTTCACCCTGGCTTCGTTGTTCTGTGGCCTGGCGCAAAGCATGGAACAACTGGTGCTGGCGCGGATCATCCAGGGCATCGGTGCCGGCGGGATGATCTCCGTGAGCCAGGCGATCATCGGCGACATCGTGCCGCCCCGCGAGCGTGGCCGCTATCAAGGCTACTTCAGCAGCATGTACGCCGTGGCCAGCGTGGCCGGGCCGGTGCTGGGCGGCTACATGACCGAATACCTGTCGTGGCGCTGGGTGTTCTGGATCAACCTGCCGCTGGGGTTGGGCGCCTGGCTGGTGGCCCGTCGCACCCTGGTCGGGTTATCGGTGCCGCAACGCACACCCATCATCGACTACCTGGGCACCGTATTGCTGATCATCGGCCTGAGCGCCTTGCTGCTGGGCATTACCCAGGTCGGCCAGGGCCAGGCCTGGCACAGCCGTGGCGTACTGGGACTGCTGGGGTGCGCCGTGGTGACGCTGGGCGTGTTCGTCTGGCACGAACGCCGCGCCCGGGAGCCTTTGCTGCCGATGCACCTGTTCGTCAACCGCAGCGCTGTGTTGTGTTGGTGCACGGTATTTTTCACCAGTTTCCAGGCGATTTCCCTGACGGTGCTGGTGCCATTGCGCTTTCAGAGCGTGACCGGTGCCGGCGCCGACAGCGCGGCGTTGCACCTGCTGCCGCTGGCGATGGGTTTGCCCATCGGCGCGTATTTCGCCGGACGTCGCACCTCGATCACCGGCCGCTACAAACCGATGATCCTCAGCGGCGCCCTGCTCTTTCCCTTCGCCATCCTCGGCATGGCCTGCACAGCACCTGACGCATTCTGGCTCAGCAGTCTGTTCATGCTGCTGGGCGGCATCGCCTCCGGCATGCAGTTCCCCACCTCGCTGGTGGGTTCGCAGAACTCGGTGCAACAACGGGATATCGGCGTCGCCACCAGTACCACCAACCTGTTCCGCTCCCTCGGCGGCGCGGTGGGCGTGGCGCTGATGTCGGCGTTGCTGCTGGCTTTGCTGCAGGACTCAGGCTTCGCCCAGCTTGCCGGTTCGACGCTGATCAGCGAAAGCCATTCCGGCAATGCCCTGCTGGACGGCTTGAACGCCGCCCCGGGCGAAGCACGGGACGCCCTGCGCCTGGAATTGCAGACAACGTTCCGGCATTTGCTGCTGATCAGCGCGGCGGTGTCGCTGCTGGGGTTGGCGGCGGCAGTGGCGATGCCGAATCAATTGTTGCGTGGGCGGGAGGAACAGGTTCGGTAGTTGCCTTGAAATACAAAACCCAGAGTTGAAATACAAAACCTGTGGCGAGGGGATTTAGCGAAACGTCGCACCGCCCCGCTGGGCTGCGCAGCAGCCCCCTTGAGGTCTATCTGATATCACGTAGTGGCAGACAGACTTGGGGGCGCTTCGCACCCCAGCGGGGATAAATCCCCTCGCCACAAAAAGCTTCTTTGCAAGGCTGAAGGACTCAAGCCGTCGCCACCACAATCCCCGGCTCCACCTGCGCGCTCATGCCATCCTTCATCCGCTGGGCATCGCGAGCGAAACAGCGCGAGGCCAGGAACAGGAACACCATGGTCAGGAACAGCGCCACCGGGATCAAGTACATCGCGTCATGCAAACCGATGGCCTTGAACGCTTCGGTCATCTGCGGGGCGCCGGCAGCCGCCATGGCCGTGCGGGCGAAGTAGTCCGACAGGCCGCCGACCACCACCGGTCCCAGGCCGCCGCCAAGCAGGTACAACCCGGCAAAGAACAATGCCATCGCCGTCGCCCGCAGACGTGGCTCCACGACGTCCTGGATCGCCGTGTACACACAGGTATAAAAGGTATAGGCGAACAGCCAACCGACACTGAACACCGCAACGAACACACCGATTTCGATACGCCCGGCATGCAACGCCCAAGCCGTGGTCAGCGTGGAAACGACCAGGCTGAACGCAGCGAACAGCAGACGGCCATTGGCCACGCGTTGATGGATCTTGTCGGCGATCCAGCCGCCCAGGGTCAGCCCGAACAACCCGGTCACGCCCACCATGATCCCGGTGGCCACGGCGGCTTCGTGCAGAGGCATCAGGAAGTAACGCTGCAGCATCGGCACCAGGAACGAGTTGCAGGCATACGTGGCGAAGTTGAAACACAACCCCGCCAGCACCAGCCACAGGAAGGTGGGAATCGCCAGCACCCGACGGATCGGTCGGTCGACTTTTTCTTGGGACACCGGCACGGTTTCCGCCGCACCGCGCTTGGGTTCCTTGATAAAGAACATGAAGACCGCCAGCACCAGCCCCGGCACCGCGGCGATAAAGAACGGCGCGCGCCAGCTGTCGAAAGCCTTGACCATCGCCCCGATGGTAAAGAACGCCAGCAGCAAACCGATCGGCAGGCCCAGCATGAAGATCCCCATGGCCCGCGCCCGACGATGGGCCGGGAACAGATCGCCGATCAGCGAGTTGGCCGCCGGCGCGTAACTGGCCTCGCCGATACCGATGCCCATGCGCACCAACAAGAATGCCCAGAAACTGCCCACCAGACCATTGACGGCCGTCAGCCCACTCCAGGCCGCCAGCCCCCAGCCCATCAATTTGCTGCGCGAACCGGTATCGGCCATGCGCCCCAACGGCAGGCCGGCAATGGCATACACGATGGTGAACGCGGTGCCGATGATGCCGATCTGGAAGTCACTGAGGCTCCATTCCATGCGGATCGGCTCGATGATGATCGCCGGAATGGTACGGTCGAAAAAATTGAACAGATTGGCCAGAAACAACAGGAACAGAATGCGCCAGGCATTCGCCGCTTGGGTCGAGTTCTGCATGATTCCGTCTCTTTTATTGTTATGGGCGAGGCATCCGAGCCCGGAATCTGCAATCTAGACAGCAGCGCGGGGGCTGTCTTCAATCATTCGCAGCGCTGATACCCGACCATGGGGTACAGCCGGTTGATTGATGCCAATCAACAATCTGTAACAATTGCCATCATTTTGCCGGTTCTTGATTAAAGATCATGTCCCGATGGCCGATCCATCATGAAGCTTCTTTCATCCGCGATGGTTCGATGACAGCGGTCGTCCAACCCACCAGTTCAGGCTACGGCGCATAATGACCTCAAAAAAAACAGCCACTGCGGTATCCGATCTGACCCTGGGCCCGGCCGCCAATGGCCCTGAAACCCCGAAGTCGTCGAGCAGCTCGCGTCCCCTGGCGACGCAGCAGTATCTGTATTTCACCGAGACCAACACCGACCGCATCCTCGATAACCTCGATGGCCTGCGCGACATCGTCTTCCCCCGCCCGCCCCATCTGGTGGACGACGAGAGCGAACGCGACCAGCAGGAATTCCCCTCGGTGTGCCTGATCGGCCTGGGGCGTTGCGGTTCCAACATCGCCCTGGACGTGGCCGAGCTGGTCTACAACGCCCGCAAGTTCTACCTCAACGAATTCAACAACGAAGACAAAGCCTACAGCGACAAGGCCTACCGTCCTGCGCAATGGATCCGCAACAACCTGCGCCTGGGCGCCGGCAAGGCGACCAAACCGGTATTCCTGGTGGAGCCGCTGGTCATGCTCGGCGACCTGGACAAGGACATCGCCGGACGCATCCGTTTTTCACGCAAGGGCGAAAAAACCGGCTTCCTGCGCGACTACAGCAAGATGAAAATCATGGACCTGTCGGAAGTCCATGCCGGCGGTGCCGGTAACGCGCCGATCCTGGGCCAGTACCTGGCCAAGATCATCCTGAACAAGGACACCCAACGCTTTTCCAGCCCCGACTGGAAGATGATCCACTCGTACCTGATCGACAGCTGCGGCATCAAGGCCAACCAATCGCGCCTGTACTTCTCGATCTTCAGCGCCGGCGGCGGTACCGGTTCGGGCATGGCCTCGGAGTTCGGCCTGGCCCAGCAGCACTCGTACATGAACAAGACGTTCGACACCAAGCCGATGGACGAGCACGACGGCAAAAGTGGCCACTCGTTCGTCTTCGAACCGATCTTCACCAGCGGCATCTGCGTGCTGCCGAACATTTCCGATCACCGCAGCGAAATGTCCGAAGCCCTGCACATCAACGCCGGACGCCTGCTGTGCAAGTACCTGTCGGAAGAATGGGATTTCTCGTACAACTTCGCCAATGAAGACAGCAGCGAAGCCAGCGTCATGGGCCGTATCCGCCCTTGGAACGCGATGATGCTGATCTCCAACGACATCATGCGCTACGCCGAAGAGAACGATGACGGCAACATCCAGAACATCGACGTCAACGCCATGGAGAAGCATGCCAACCAGTACATCTCCCAGCAGATCTTCAACATCCTGACGGCCCAGGCGGTCACCACCGATTACGACCAGAACTATTTCCGTCGTGCCGGCATCGACATCGGCGAAACCATCCGCCTGGACGCCAACGACCTGTTCATGAGCCTGGCCGGTCCCGTGGCGATTGCCTACGCCGAGTCCGTCGTCCCGGAAACCCCGGCGCCAAGCGGCGACAAGTTCAAGGTGTTCGATAAAGAACCGCCGCGCCTGAACATCGACGACCTGTTCTTCCGCTCCATCGACCTGCCGCACTTCAATAAAGTGACCCAGGCCATCGAAGGCATCAGCCTGTTGCCGATCGAATCCAAGCGCTACCGGGCTTCGCTGGAGCAGTACAAGAATTCCGGCTACGACGCCGCCGCCCTGCATGACCTGCACTTCTTCAAGAACTGCTCCTCGGTGGTGTCCATCGTTTCGCTGCCCAAGGACTACAAGCTGTCCTACATGGACCTGAACCGGCTCAAGACCCACCTCAACAGCCTGTTCCCCAATACCACCCTCAAGCGTTACGCCCTGGTGATCGGCGCGTCGGCCAACCTGTCGCTGACCACCCTGATCGCCAAGAGTCCGTGCCTGTCGGATGATTTCCTGACCTTGATCGTGGCCTTCATCAAACGCTGCTTCGCCCGCAATCCGTATCGCTTCGACGACACCCTGGACAACTCGATCCTGGACTTCATCATCAATGAAGACTTCGACGAAGAGCGGATCGACGACCTGCTCAACGAATTCGAGAACCCGGCGAAGATCCTCGACACCAACTGGTACGCGATCAAGCCGATGTACGAGAAGAAGTACCGCGAGCTGATCAACGACAAGGACAAGTTCGTTTCGATCAACGACATCCGCCTGTCCCGTGATTGCGTGAAGAAAGCCATCAAGTACCTGCGCGAGATCTACCGTCATCGTATTGGCAAGACCAAGGTCATTTCGCTCAATAACCATACTGGCAGGACTTACTGAGGCCGGCTCAGGACTGCGGCGCCCCTTTCGCGAGCAGGCTCGCTCCCACATTGAATCGCGGTTTCCTGTGGGAGCGAGCCTGCTCGCGATGGCGGCCTGGACAACACCACGGAACAACATCCAGAAACAATTAGGCAGCCCGAAGGCGGCCCCCTGAACTGTTCCCGTTACGTATACGTCACCCTGCCCTGTGGCGTTTCACCACGGCAGGGTGCCATCACGCTACTCAGCTACACACTTTTATTCGATCAAAACGCGAACCAATTTGGTGCATCGATCAATTCGACGCCCTTTCCTGGATCATTATCCACGGCGAAACCACCACCGCCCAGAGCAACGGATCACGCTCCAGAAAATCCAGCGCCCGCGTTTCAGACAGCTTGGCGAGTTGCCCGGCGGCCAGCCAGGCGGCGACTTTATCGCCTTCGTCCTGAGCGACAGCCTCCGCGGCGGCGATCAAATCCAGTGCTGGCTCGACCCATAACAGGGCACCCTTGGCAAAGAACGGCTCCAGCTCTTTCCATGTAATGGATGCAGTTTCTCCAAGCAGTTTGGCATAGAGGGTGCTAGGTTCTTGATTCATGGGACTGTCCGGAAAAGAAATCGGCGCGAATGATAACGTCGGTGGTCTGGCAGAAAAACCCGGTAGCAATTGGAGTACGATTGAAAAGCACAGCAAAGCCAGGGATTGCCGATTTGACCGGACATTACCCGCCGCTATTCTGTCTTTTTCTTTCAATAAAGCGACACCCTCTGATTTTGCCCCCAAGCGCCAGCTTCCCTTGCCAACAACCGGCGCTCTACACTGTACCGGTACAGTTGCCGGGGGCATTTTCCGAGGGGATATCCAAAGATATCTGACCCGGTTCTGCTGCTACGGCGCCAGGACTATAAAAACTACAACAGCATGAGTGGAGCACTATGACTAAGGCTACTAAGCAGATTTCCAAACTGTTTGCCGCTATGGTTCTGGCCGGGGTTGCCAGCCATTCGTTCGCCGCCGACACCATCAAGATCGGCATCGCTGGTCCCAAGACCGGTCCGGTGACCCAGTACGGCGACATGCAATTCGTCGGCGCCAAACAAGCCATCAAGGACATCAACGCCAAGGGCGGCGTCGACGGCAAAATGCTCGAAGCCAAGGAATACGATGATGCCTGCGACCCTAAACAGGCCGTAGCCGTGGCGAACAAAGTGGTCAACGATGGCGTCAAGTTCGTCGTCGGCCACCTGTGCTCCAGCTCCACCCAGCCAGCTTCGGACATCTACGAAGACGAAGGCGTGATCATGATCACCCCAGCGGCCACCAGCCCGGAAATCACCGCCCGTGGCTACAAGCTGGTCTTCCGCACCATCGGCCTGGACAGTGCCCAGGGCCCTGCCGCCGGCAACTACATCGCCGATCACGTCAAGCCGAAAGTCGTTGCGGTCCTGCACGACAAACAGCAATACGGTGAAGGCATCGCCACCGCCGTCAAGCAGACCCTCGAAAAGAAAGGCGTGAAAGTCGCCGTCTTCGAAGGCCTGAACGCCGGTGACAAGGACTTCTCCTCGATCATCCAGAAGCTCAAGCAGAACAACGTCGATTTCGTCTACTACGGCGGCTACCACCCCGAGCTGGGCCTGATCCTGCGTCAATCCAAGGAAAAAGGCCTGAACGCCAAGTTCATGGGGCCTGAAGGCGTCGGCAACGACTCCATCTCGCAAATTGCCCAGGACGCTTCCGAAGGCCTGCTGGTGACCCTGCCGAAATCCTTCGACGCCGATCCTGCGAACCAGGCAATCGTTGCGGCCATCAAGGCCGACGGCAAGGATCCAAGCGGTCCGTTCGTGTTCCCGGCCTACTCGGCTGTCGAGCTGATCGCCGAAGGTATCAAGGCCGCCAAGAGCGAAGACACCGCCAAGGTTTCCGAAGCCATCCACAAAGGCACCTTCAAGACCCCAACCGGCGACCTCTCGTTCAACGACAAGGGCGACCTGAAGGACTTCAAATTCGTGGTCTATGAATGGCACTTCGGCAAACCGAAAACCGAAGTTTCCCCTCAGTAAGCCCGGCCTGGTGTCCTGTTTCACAAATACGTTCTTTTTTGTGATGCAGGACACTTACGGTCAACGAGCCCACTGTGCAAGCAGTGGGCTTTGTTTTACGAGGTTTATGGGCCAGGCACCCGCGATCCGGGCGCTGGTTCACCTGAAAATCTTAAAACCGTCACCAGCGGTTCGCTGGCAAACGCTCCGTGCAAATGTGACAACAGAACACAGCACAGGGCCGGAACATGACTCCACCAGTGAAATGCGTATCGGGTTTTTAGGAGCGCTGTAATGCCTGAGATCTATCACTTTTTCCAACAGCTGGTTAATGGCCTGACCATTGGCAGCACCTATGCCTTGATAGCCATTGGCTACACAATGGTTTACGGCATCATTGGAATGATTAACTTCGCCCATGGCGAGGTGTACATGATCGGTTCCTACGTGGCCTTCATTGCCCTTGCCGGGCTGGCCATGCTGGGTATCCACTCACTGCCGTTGTTGATGACCGCCGCGTTCCTGGCGTCGATCGTCGTGACCAGTGCCTATGGTTACAGCATCGAACGCGTTGCCTATCGCCCCTTGCGTAGCAGCAACCGTCTGATCCCGCTGATTTCCGCCATCGGCATGTCGATTTTCCTGCAGAACACTGTATTGCTGTCCCAGGACTCCAAGGACAAGTCCATCCCCAACCTGATCCCTGGGAGTTTCTCCTTCGGCCCGGGCGGTGCTGAAGAAGTCCTGATTTCCTACATGCAGATCCTGGTCTTTGTCGTGACCCTGATCGCCATGCTCGGCCTGACCCTGTTCATCTCCCGTTCCCGCCTGGGCCGCGCCTGTCGCGCCTGTGCCGAGGACATCAAGATGGCCAACCTGCTGGGTATCAACACCAACAACATCATCGCCCTGACCTTCGTCATCGGTGCCGCGCTGGCGGCCGTCGCTGCCGTGCTGTTGAGCATGCAGTACGGCGTGATCAACCCGAACGCCGGTTTCCTGGTCGGCCTGAAGGCCTTTACCGCGGCGGTGCTGGGTGGCATCGGCAGTATTCCGGGGGCGATGCTCGGCGGGCTGGTGCTGGGGGTGGCCGAAGCATTCGGCGCCGATATCTTCGGTGACCAGTACAAGGACGTGGTTGCGTTCGGTCTCCTGGTCCTGGTTCTGTTGTTCCGGCCGACCGGCATCCTGGGCCGCCCGGAGGTTGAGAAAGTATGAGCAAATATCTTAAACAGGCGCTGTTCAGCGCCCTGCTGGTCTGGGCCGTGGCCTTTCCGGTGCTCGGCCTCAAGCTGAGCATCGTCGGCGTCAACCTGGAAGTGCACGGCACCGGTCCGCTGACCCTGAGCGTGATTGCGCTGTGCTCGGTGCTGATGTTCCTGCGGGTGCTGTTCACCCAGCAGGTCGGTGCCGTGCTGCGTTCCAATCGTGGCCCGCTGGTTTCGCCCAAGGTCAGCCAGTTCCTGACCCTGCCACGCACCCAGCGCCGGATCATCATCGGCCTGATCGTGGTGGCGTTGGTCTGGCCGTTCTTCGGCTCCCGTGGGGCGGTGGACATCGCCACGCTGATCCTGATCTACGTGTTGCTGGGCCTGGGCCTGAACATCGTGGTCGGCCTGGCCGGTCTGCTCGACCTGGGTTACGTGGGGTTCTACGCCGTGGGCGCCTACAGCTACGCGCTGCTGTCCCACTATTTCGGCCTGAGCTTCTGGATCTGCCTGCCGATCGCCGGGATGATGGCAGCCACGTTCGGCTTCCTGCTGGGTTTCCCGGTGCTGCGTCTGCGGGGCGACTACCTGGCCATCGTGACTCTGGGCTTCGGTGAAATCATCCGTTTGTTCCTGCGCAACCTCACCGGCCTCACCGGTGGCCCCAACGGTATCAGCAACATTCCCAAGCCGACCTTCTTCGGGCTGAGCTTCGAACGTTCCGCGGCCGAGGGTATGCAGACCTTCCATGAGTTCTTCGGGCTGACCTACAACCCGGTGAGCAAAGTGGTGTTCCTCTACCTGGTCGCGCTATTGCTGGCCCTGGCCGCGTTGTTCGTCATCAACCGCCTGCTGCGCATGCCCATCGGCCGTGCGTGGGAAGCGCTGCGCGAAGACGAAATCGCCTGCCGTGCCCTGGGTCTCAACCCGACCGTGATCAAGCTGTCGGCCTTCACCCTCGGTGCCGCATTCGCCGGTTTCGCCGGTAGCTTCTTCGCCGCCCGCCAGGGCCTGGTGACGCCGGAATCCTTCACCTTCATCGAGTCGGCGATCATCCTCGCCATCGTGGTGCTGGGCGGGATGGGCTCGCAGCTGGGTGTGATCCTGGCCGCCATCGTAATGATCCTGCTGCCCGAAATGATGCGTGAATTCAGCGAATACCGCATGTTGATGTTCGGCGCCTTGATGGTGCTGATGATGATCTGGCGTCCTCAAGGTCTGCTGCCTATGCAACGCCCCCACATGGAGCTGCGCAAATGAGCCGCGAGATCCTCAAGGTTGAAAACCTAAGCATGCGCTTCGGCGGTCTGCTGGCGGTCAATGGCGTGGCCCTGACCGTGAAAGAGAAACAAGTGGTTGCCTTGATCGGGCCAAACGGCGCGGGCAAGACCACGGTGTTCAACTGCCTGACCGGTTTCTACCAGCCAACCGGCGGTAGCATCCTGCTGGACGGCGAGCCGATCCAGGGCCTGCCGGGGCACAAGATCGCCCTCAAGGGCGTGGTGCGCACCTTCCAGAACGTGCGGTTGTTCAAGGACATGACGGCCATCGAGAATCTCTTGATCGCCCAGCATCGCCACCTGAACACCAACTTCTTCGCCGGCCTGTTCAAGACCCCGTCGTTCCGCAAGAGCGAACGCGAAGCGATGGAGTACGCCGAGTACTGGCTGGAAAAGGTCAATCTCAAGGAGTTCGCCAACCGTACCGCCGGCACCCTGGCCTACGGTCAGCAGCGGCGCCTGGAAATCGCCCGTTGCATGATGACCCGTCCGCGGATCCTCATGCTCGACGAACCGGCCGCCGGCCTGAACCCGAGGGAAACCGAAGACCTGAAAGCCCTGATCGGCGTGCTCCGCGAGGAACACAACGTCACGGTGCTGCTGATCGAACACGACATGAAACTGGTCATGAGCATTTCCGACCACATCGTGGTGATCAACCAGGGCACGCCCCTGGCCAACGGCACGCCGGAACAGATCCGGGACAATCCTGAAGTGATCAAAGCCTACCTGGGGGAAGCGTAAATGCTGCAGTTCGAAAACGTTTCCACCTTCTACGGCAAGATCCAGGCCCTGCACAGCGTCAACGTGGAGGTCCGCCAGGGCGAAATCGTGACGCTGATCGGCGCCAACGGTGCCGGCAAATCCACCCTGCTGATGACCCTCTGCGGTTCGCCCCAGGCCCACAGCGGCAGCATCCGCTACATGGGTGAGGAGCTGGTGGGCCAGGACTCGTCACGGATCATGCGCAAGAGCATCGCGGTGGTACCGGAAGGTCGTCGGGTGTTTGCCCGGCTGACCGTGGAAGAGAACCTCGCCATGGGCGGATTCTTCACCGACAAGGGCGATTATCAGGAACAGATGGACAAGGTCCTGCACCTTTTCCCACGCCTGAAAGAACGCTTCAGCCAGCGCGGCGGCACCATGTCCGGCGGCGAACAGCAGATGCTCGCCATCGGCCGCGCGCTGATGAGCAAGCCCAAGCTGCTGCTGCTCGACGAGCCTTCCCTGGGCCTGGCACCGATCATCATCCAGCAGATCTTCGACATCATCGAACAGCTGCGCAAGGATGGCGTGACGGTGTTCCTGGTGGAGCAGAACGCCAACCAGGCCCTGAAAATCGCCGACCGGGCGTATGTGTTGGAGAACGGTCGCGTGGTGATGCAGGGCACCGGTGAAGCACTGCTGACCGATCCGAAGGTGCGCGAGGCGTACCTGGGCGGTTAAGGCGTTGCGGTAAACAAAAACGGCCTTCGGGCCGTTTTTTTTGCACCAGCTAGATGTGAACACCTTTGTGGCGAGGGGATTCATCCCCTCACCACAAAGGATGGAGATGCCTCTTTTAATCCCTTTCAGCACACAATTTCACGGTGATAAAAAATAATTCGAAACTCGCTGTAACACTTCCCCTCCTCCCCTCTCTAGTTCAGCAGACCGGCGCTGAAGCCGGTTCATTTCCCAAGAAGAACTGGAGAACCATCATGTCCGCTACCACCCGTACCCTGTCCGCCTCCGCCCTGGTCCTGGCCCTCGGTTCCGCGCTGAGCATCGCTGCCGTATCGACCGTCCATGCCGCTGACGACAACATGGAAAAATGCTTTGGCGTGGCCATGAAAGGGCAAAACAACTGCGCCGCCGGTGCCGGCACCACCTGCGCCGGTACCGCCAAGATGGACTATCAGGGCAACGCCTGGAAACTCGTCCCGAAAGGCACTTGCGTGACCACCATGAGCAAGACCTCGCCCACCGGTTTCGGTCAGCTCGAAGCGTTCAAAGCCAAGTCCTGATCCACCGTCTGCCTGAGTGTCGATCATGACAACGTCCTACGAACCTGCTTTCCCCGGCACTCAGGCAGCCAGCGTCGAGCTCCCGCCCCGTGCCGGGCTGGGGCTCAAGACCGGGCACTTCGAGCAAGTGCTCGGCTCAAGACCGGACATCGGTTTCTTTGAAGTCCACGCCGAAAACTACATGGTGGACGGTGGTCCGTTCCACCATTTCCTGGGATTGATCCGCGAGCAGTATCCGCTGTCGCTGCACGGCGTCGGCCTGTCCATCGGTACCGAGGGCAAGCTGGATGCGACACACCTGCTGCGCCTCGCCGAACTGATCGAACGCTATCAGCCCCAAGCCTTTTCCGAACACCTGGCCTGGTCGAGCCATGGCCCGGTGTTCCTCAACGACCTGCTGCCCCTGGCTTACGACGCGCCGACGCTGGACCGCGTCTGCGCCCATATCGGACAAGTGCAGGACACCCTCAAACGCCCGATGCTGCTGGAAAACCCCGCCACCTACCTGGCGTTCCAGCGCTCGACCCTCGACGAAGCGGACTTCATCAGCGAAGTCATTCGCCGTACGGGCTGCGGCCTGCTGCTGGACGTCAACAATCTCTACGTTTCCTGCATCAATCATCAACGCGATCCACTGGCCTATCTCGATGCCCTGCCGCTGCAGGCGGTAGGCGAGATTCATCTGGCCGGGTTTGCCGAAGATTCCGATAGCCTGGGCGACCGTTTACTGATCGACGATCATGGCGCCCCCATCGACCTGGCAGTCTGGGCGCTGTACCGCCAGGCACTGGAACGCGTCGGTCCGGTGGCCACCCTGATCGAGCGTGACAACCAGGTACCGGCTTTCAATGTCCTGCTGGCCGAAGCCCATCAGGCCGACGCCCTGTTGCTGTCCGCAGGGAGGTCGACATGAGCAGCCAAGCCGCGTTCACCGCTGCCCTGCTCGACATCCGGCAGCCGTGTCCGGAAGGTTTGTGTAGCGCCAACGGTGCGGATCCGGCGAGCCGTTTCGCCGTGTATCGCAACAACGTCCAGGGTTCACTGATCAATGCATTGGCGGACGCCTACCCGGTGGTCCGTCAGTTGGTCGGCGATGAATTCTTTCGCGCCATGGCGGCTATTCATGTGCAGACCTCAGCGCCCCACAGCCCGTTGATGAGTGGCTATGGCGCGGATCTGGCCGACTTTATCGAAGGCTTCGAACCGGCGTCTTCCCTGCCATACCTGGCGGATGTCGCCCGGTTGGAAAGGTTGCGCACCGTCGCCTATCACGCCGCTGACGCACACCCTCTGGGCCATGAACAGATCGCCGCCGCACTCGCCGATCCACAATCCTTGGACGGACTGTGCATAACCCTTCATCCGTCCACGCACCTGCTCGATTCAGCGTTCGCGGTCGTCGCGATCTGGGCGGCCCATCAGACGAACGTGACGCTCGCCGAAATCGATCCGAACCTGGGGCAATGCGCATTGGTCCTGCGCAACGGCCTCGAGGTTGAAGTGTTTGCCCTCGACCGTGGTGCCTTCACGTTTATCCGCAACGTGCACAACGGCCAGCCGCTCGGGCAGGCGCTGGCCTGTGCACCCACATTCGACATTGCACAAACCCTGGCACTGCTGATCAGTCACGGCGCCATTACCCGCCTGCATCACGACAAGGTATTGCCATGAACAGCCCCGTCACTCGCGCCATTACCCTGCTGGAAAAAATCCCCCACAGCCTGATCGCGTTCATTGCGCGGTTTTCCATCGCGGCGGTGTTCTGGAAATCCGGGCAGACCAAGGTCGAGGGCCTGGCCATCGACCTGATCGATGGCACCTTCCAGATCGGATGGCCGCACCTGGCCGACTCAACCATCCCGTTATTCAAGAGCGAGTACGCCATCCCGCTGCTGTCACCGGAAATCGCCGCGCACCTCGCCGCGTTCGCCGAGCATTTCTTTCCGGTCCTGATCCTGCTGGGTTTCGCCACGCGGTTTTCGGCACTGGCGCTGCTGGGCATGACCCTGACCATTCAACTGTTCGTCTATCCCGATGCCTACCCGACCCACGGCACCTGGGCGGCGGTATTGCTTTACCTGATGGCCCGCGGCCCCGGCGTGTTGTCCATCGACCACCGGATTGCCGTATGGGAGCGAGCCCGCTCGCGATAGCAATGTCAGCTTTACACAATGGTTGACTGACCCACCGCTATCGCGAGCAGGCTCGCTCCCACAAGGGTTTGTGTAATGCCTCGCTATTGCTGGAGTCGGTCAAGCGCCTCACCACTGCGCTTGAACCAGGCAATCAGATAATCGGCGAGCACCTGGGTGCGCTTGGGCAAGCCGCCCTGATAGGGATGCACCAGGTACATCGGCATACGACGGGTCTGAAAATCCCGTAGGAGCCAGCACAAGCGCCCATCGGCCAATTCTTCATTCAACAGGTAGGACGGTAGCCGGGCGATTCCGGCACCCGCCAAGGCGGCTTTTTTCAGCAAGCTGTAGTGATTGCTGGCGAACGGACCCGAGACCCGGACCCGCAACAGCTCGTGTTGCTGGTGGTACAGCCACTCTTCCCGACCACTGTAGTGGCTGTTGAGCAGACAGCGATGTTCAGCCAAAGCCTGGGGCGTTTGTGGTTCGCCATATTGATCGAGATAGGCCGGACTGGCGCAGGTCATCTCGTGCCACGCCAACAACGGTCGGGCGACCAGTCGCTCATCGATGGCGGCGTCGGAGCGGATCGCCAGGTCGAAACCGTCCCGGGTCAGGTCGCGATAACCATTGCTGAGTTCCAGTTCGATCTGCACGTTGGGGTACGTGCGGGCGAACTCCAGCAGCAGTCCCTCGAAGAAGGTTTCGCCCAACGACACCGGCACCGTCATACGCACCGGCCCGGAAATATCGTCTTTCAATCGGGCCAGGGCCTGACGCGCCCTTTCCACCTGAACCAACAGCGCTTGGGCCTGGGGCAACAAGGCCGCCCCGGCCGCGGTAAGGCTCAGGCGCCGTGTGGTGCGCTGCAGCAACACCACCGAGAAACGGCTTTCCAGCAGGCTGATGCGCTTGGACAACTGGCCCTTGCTGCACCCCAATTGCTGGGCCGCCAGGGTAAAACTGCCGGCCTCGATCAACACGGCGAACGCCGCCAGGTCATCCATCTCGCTCACTGGATTGTTTCCAATAGAAAACCAAAGGTTGCCTATTAGCACGCTTATCAGCGAAAAAAACCACTCTAAACTGCAATCTCGTTCAACCCACTGAGGAACAGCCCATGAAAATCCTGTTGATCGGCGCCAATGGCACCATCGGTTCAGCCATCGCCAACGAACTGGCGCCGCGCCACGAAATCATTCGAATCGGCCGCAACAGCGGTGAACTGCACGTCGACATCAGCGACAGCGCCTCGATCCGTGCCATGTTCGAAAAAACCGGGCGCTTCGATGCGCTGATCTGTGCCGCCGGCAGCGTCACCTTCGCACCGCTGGGCGAGATGACCGAAGAAAGTTTCGCCCTCGGCTTGAAGGACAAGCTGATGGGCCAGGTCAACCTGCTGCTGATCGGTCGGGAATTCGCCAACGACGGCGCCTCCTTCACCTTCACCACCGGTGTACTGAGCCACGACCCGATCAAGAGCGGTGCTTCGGCGGCACTGGTCAACGGTGCCCTGGACAGCTTCGTGCGGGCGGCGGCCATTGAGTTGCCACGGGGCCTGCGAGTCAACTCGGTGAGCCCGAACGTGCTGCTGGAGTCCATGGACAAATACGCCCCTTACTTCCGCGGCTACAAACCGGTACCGGCCGCCGATGTGGCACTGGCCTACGCAAAGAGTGTCGAAGGCCTACAAACCGGCCAGACCTTTCACGTAGGTTGAATAGCACTTTGCCTACGCTCCCGCTTGTGATGCGGGAGCAGTCTGAGTAACGTGACGGCACCTGTCTGGAGACCCGATGATGCGTGCCGCCCGTTCCCTGTTGTGTGTTGCCCTCCTTCCCCTGTTCGCCGGCTGCCAACTGCTCGACGCTCCGCGCGAGAGCGCGTCCCACGCCGGCCAGACACGCATGCAAGGCGAACTCACGGCGGCCGACGGCAAGCTGGTGTTCCAGCCGTGCCAGGAACAACGCCGCTACATCGTCAACGACAGCGGCGGCACCAGCGTGCTGCAACAAGCTGCCGCCCTGGCCGATGAACGCGGCAAGCTGTTCGCCGACGTGCGCGGCCATATCGCCTCCAGCGCCGCGGCGGGGGCCGACAGCCAATTGAACCTGGAGCAGTTGTATCGCCTGGAACGCTCGGGTACGGCCTGCGACGATGTCGACTTCAAGCGGCTGGTCCTGCACGCCACCGGCCACGGTCCGGAGTGGAGCCTCAAGGCCAGCGGCAAAGGCCTCGTGCTCGAACGTGACGGCCAGCCAGCGCTGGCGGTGCCTTACGTTGAAGAGCAACTGGGGGACGGCCGTTTCGACCTGAGTACCGAAGCGAATGGCCAGAAAGTCGAACTGTGGGTCGCGCCGCAGCGTTGCGTCGACAGCACCAGCGGCAGTGTCCAGCACATGAGTGCCGAGTTGCGGGTCAATGGCGTGGTGCAACGTGGCTGTGCCTACTTTGGCGGGGCGCGTAACGACTGATTCACCGTGACAAGGGATTGCAGCATATAATCGCCGGTTTGAAGAACGCCCTGGCGCAGTTGTGCGCCCCGCGAACCGGATCCCGTCATGTTACGAATCACCGAACTCAAGCTGCCGATCGACCATCCCGAAGAAGACCTGCGCGCTGCCATCCTGCAGCGCCTGGGCATCGCCAGCGATGAGCTGCTCGACTTCACCTTGTTCAAGCGCAGCTACGACGCGCGGAAAAAGTCTTCCGAACTGTGCTTCATCTACACCCTCGACCTGACGGTACGCGATGAAGCCGGCCTGCTGCGCAAGTTCGCCGACGACCGTAACGTCAACGAAGCGCCGGATGTCAGCTACAAGATGGTCGGCCAGGCACCGGCAGACCTGGGCGAGCGGCCGATCGTGGTCGGTTTCGGCCCGTGCGGCATCTTTGCCGCCCTGCTGTTGGCGCAGATGGGCTTCAAGCCGATCATCCTCGAACGCGGCCCGGAAGTGCGCCAGCGCACCAAGGACACCTGGGGCCTGTGGCGCAAGAGTGTGCTCAACCCCGAATCCAACGTGCAATTCGGCGAAGGCGGCGCGGGCACGTTTTCCGATGGCAAGCTCTACAGCCAGATCAAGGATCCGAAGTTCCTCGGTCGCAAGGTGCTGCACGAGTTCGTCAAGGCCGGGGCGCCGGAAGAAATCCTCTATGTCAGCAAGCCGCACATCGGGACGTTCCGCCTGACGGGCGTGGTGGAAACCATGCGCGAGCAGATTCGCGCCCTCGGCGGTGAAGTACGCTTCCAGCAGCGGGTCACCGACGTATTGATCGAGGACGGCCAGTTGGTCGGTGTCGAACTGGCCAGCGGTGAACGCATTCATTCCAGGCACGTGATCCTGGCTCTGGGCCACAGCGCCCGGGACACCTTCCGCATGCTCCACAGCCGTGGCGTGTACATGGAGGCGAAGCCGTTCTCGGTGGGTTTCCGTATCGAACACCCGCAATCGCTGATCGACAGCGCACGCCTGGGCAAATATGCCGGCCACCCGAAACTCGGTGCCGCCGACTACAAACTGGTGCACCACGCCAAGAACGGCCGTTCGGTGTACAGCTTCTGCATGTGCCCGGGCGGCACCGTGGTGGCAGCGACGTCCGAGCCGAACCGCGTCGTGACCAACGGCATGAGCCAGTATTCGCGTAACGAACGCAACGCCAACTCCGGCATCGTCGTAGGCATCACTCCGGAAGTCGATTATCCGGGCGGCCCATTGGCCGGGATCGAGCTGCAGGAACGCCTGGAATCCCACGCTTTCGTGCTCGGCGGCAGCAACTACGAAGCCCCGGCCCAACTGGTCGGGGATTTCATCGCCGGCAAACCGTCCACGGCACTGGGCAGCGTCGAGCCGTCCTATAAGCCAGGGGTTTCGCTGGGTGACCTGGCCCTGGCCCTGCCGGACTTCGCCATCGAAGCCATCCGCGAAGCCCTGCCGGCCTTCGAGAAACAGATTCGCGGCTACTCCCTGCGCGACGCCGTGTTGACCGGGATCGAAACCCGCACCTCATCGCCGCTGCGCATCACCCGCAACGAATCGCTGCAGAGCCTGAACGTGAAAGGCCTGTTTCCGGCAGGTGAAGGCGCCGGTTACGCGGGCGGGATTCTGTCGGCGGGCGTGGACGGGATCCGCATTGCCGAAGCGGTGGCGCGGGATATCCTCGGCCTGGAGGCCTGACAACACCGTCTCTGTGGGAGCAAGGCTCTGTGGGAGCAAGGCTCTGTGGGAGCAAGGCTCTGTGGGAGCAAGGCTCTGTGGGAGCAAGGCTCTGTGGGAGCAAGGCTTGCCCGCGACAATATCGCTTCGGTAGCAAGATATACCGAGGTGTATGCATCGCGGGCAAGCCTTGCTCCCACAGGGCTCGCTCCCACAGGAATTTTCAGTGTCTGGAAGGTTTCAGATATTGGCCCGCAGCACCGTCTCCGGCAACGCCTCACCGCGCTCCGCGCTCGCCGCCACGGCCTCCATCAACCCGTCCAACTCATACCCCTGGGCCTTGAGCCACGCCGGGTCGTAATACGTCGTGGCGTAACGCTCGCCGCCGTCGCACAGGATCGCCACGATCGACCCTGACTCGCCGGCCTCCACCATCCGCTTCGCCGCGATCAGCGCACCGATCAGGTTGGTGCCGCTGGACCCACCAACCCGCCGTCCCAATCGCTGTGCCAGGTAATGCATGGCCGCCAGCGACAAGGCGTCCGGCACCTTGACCATCGCATCAATGACTTTTGGCAGGAACGACGCCTCGACCCGTGGCCGGCCGATTCCTTCGATCCGCGAGCCGCACTCCAGGCGCAGGCTGGCATCGCCGCTGCGGTAATAGTCGAAAAATACCGAACGCTCGGCGTCGGCGCACAGTACGCGGGTACAGTGCTGCCGATAGCGTACATAGCGACCCAGGGTAGCGGTGGTTCCCCCGGTCCCCGGGCTGGAAATCAGCCAGCTCGGCTCCGGGTGCTGCTCGAAACGCATCTGCTGGAAGATCGACTCGGCAATGTTGTTATTGGCCCGCCAGTCCGTGGCGCGCTCGGCGTAGGTGAACTGGTCGATGAAGTGCCCGTCATGCTCACGGGCAAGCCGCTCGGACTCGGCGTAGATCTGCGTAGGATCGTCCACCAGATGGCTCTGGCCACCATAGAAAGCGATCTGTGCGATTTTTTCCCGGGAAGTCGTTGCCGGCATGACCGCAATGAACGGCAGGCCCAGCAACCTGGCGAAATAGGCTTCGGAAATGGCCGTCGAGCCACTGGAAGCCTCGATCACCGGGGCGCCGGGCTTGAGCCAGCCATTACACAGCGCATAGAGAAACAGCGAACGAGCCAGCCGATGCTTGAGACTGCCGGTGGGATGGCTGGATTCATCCTTGAAGTACAACTCGATGCTCGGAAAACCCGGCAGCGGCAGCGGTATCAGATGCGTATCGGCACTGCGCTGGAAATCAGCCTCAATGATGCGAATCGCTTCGCGTGCCCACTGACGGTGGTCGTTCATGTGTGTTCTCGCAGGAATAGGTTCGACGCGGGGAAAGCCTGGCGCTCAGGACTGGATATGGGAAAAACCAGTCACAAGCTTAGGAAAAAACCGACATCACGCACAGGTACAGCTAAGGTCCAATATGCCCCGTAACTGCCCGATCGACGCGCCGGCCTTGTAACGACATATAACAAAAAAGAATATAACTTTTGTTTTAACAACTAACAGTACGGGTTAGGGTGTAGCCACTTTTGATTGACCCATGGAGAGCGATCGTGCCTCTACGTAATTCCCTGACACGTTTTTTCCAGCTGGAGGCTGCCAGTGGCCTGCTGTTGATTGCCGCTGCGGTGCTGGCCCTGATCATCAACAATTCGCCCCTTTCCTGGTTGTACGGCGGCCTGCTGGATACCCCCGTGGCGGTCCAGGTCGGCGCGTTGAAAATCGCCAAGCCGCTGCTGTTGTGGATCAACGATGGCCTGATGGCGATGTTCTTCCTGCTCATCGGCCTGGAAGTCAAACGTGAAGTGCTCGACGGACAATTGTCGAAGCCTTCGCAGATCGTCCTGCCCGGGGCTGCGGCGATTGGCGGCATGGTGGTACCCGCGCTGATCTACTGGTATCTCAACCGTGACAATCCGGCGGCCCTTTCGGGCTGGGCCATCCCCACGGCCACCGACATCGCCTTCGCCCTCGGGGTGCTGGCCTTGCTGGGCAAACGGGTGCCGGTTTCACTCAAGCTGTTCCTGATGACCCTGGCGATCATCGACGACCTGGGCGCCATTATCATCATCGCCATTTTCTACTCCGGCGCCCTGTCGACCTTGTCATTGATGCTGGCGGCCGGATGCATCGCCGTACTGGTGGCGATGAACCGGATGGGCGTGGTCAGGCTAGGCCCTTACATGATCGTCGGCCTGATTCTCTGGGTCTGCGTGCTCAAGAGTGGGGTTCATGCCACCCTGGCCGGGGTCACGTTGGCGTTTTGCATTCCGTTGCGCACGAAAAACGCCGAAACCTCGCCGCTGTTGACCCTGGAGCATGCCCTGCATCCATGGGTGGCCTACGGCATCCTGCCGCTGTTCGCCTTCGCCAATGCCGGCCTGTCCCTGAGCGGTGTCACTGTCGAGAGCTTTACCCACCACGTGCCGATGGGCATCGCGGTCGGCCTGTTGCTGGGCAAGACCGTCGGCGTGTTCGGCCTGACCTGGCTGGCCGTGAAAATCGGCATCGCCAACCTACCCAGCGGCGCCAATTGGGGTCAGATACTGGGGGTGGCGATCCTGTGCGGGATCGGTTTCACCATGAGCCTGTTTGTCGGCTCCCTGGCCTTCGAGCCCGGTGTCAGTGAGTACGCCGGCATGGACCGGATGGGCATTCTCACGGGATCGATCCTCGCGGCACTGCTAGGCTACGCAGTGGCAGCGGCGGCCAGTCGCAAGCCTTCCGCACTGTCCTCCTGATACGCCCGCGCAAGAAGGGATCGCTGTATAGCGATCCCTTCTTCTTGAAGCAAACGCTACCCCCTGTGGGAGCGAGCCTGCTCGCGATAGCGTCGGCACATCCAGCATTTATTCAAATTGTCCCACCGCTATCGCGAGCAGGCTCGCTCCCACAGGGGAACTCGCACGCTCAAAAAAAACGGCGCTTCTCCCAATGGAAGAAGCGCCGTTTTCTTGAGCAAACATCAAAACCAGAGAAATGCTTACCCAATCCAGCTTAGTGCGATACGCGACTCGTCCCGCCCACAGTGGAAATTCGAACCCGCTCACCCACGCGGAATACTTCGTTTTCCTGAACCTGTTGCACGTAGGCGCGCATGCTGCCGTCGTCTTCGCGAACAGTGATTTCCACACCCTGGGTGCGGGTCAGGCCTTCTTCGGTGGCGGAACCGATCAGTCCACCCGCCACGGCACCGATCACGGCGGCGACGATACTGCCACGACCACCACCCACGGCGCTGCCGCCTACACCACCCACCACCGCACCGGCGGCACCGCCGATCGGGGTCTTGGTGCCTTCGATCTTGACCGGACGCAGGGATTCGATGGTCCCCATGCGAATGGTCTGCACGCGACGCGCTTCGTCACGGGAGTAAGAGTCACCGGTCAGGCTCGACTGACAGCCAGTGAGCAACATCGCCATCGTGGAAAAAGAAGCAACCAGCAAAACAGACTTACGCATAGCATCAACTCCAAAAGACAGGGAACTATTAAACTCCGCAGCTTGACGCCTGTCACGGCCCGGCCGGGATAAAATTGTTTTCATTCAGGTGGGATACAGACGCACCCGAAAAATTCATCCAACAGTAGCGCCAATTTCCAAAACCTGCGTCATCGGCTCAAGGATTTTGCATGGATTATTTCATCATCGTCGCGACCACCGTCGCCGGCCTGTACTTTCACGGGTGGTTGTACATGCGGATCAAACGCTGGATGGACCGCGATCTGGCACTGTCGTTGGCGGGGCAGGACGAGCAGAAGAAAACCTACATGCTGCAACAACTGGCCCGCTCCCGAGAACAAGGGATCAAGCGCCGGGACCTGCCGCATTGGCTTCAAGCCGCTGCGACAGGCTATGCCGATGCTAAGGCGCCAGACGTTCGCGAGTCCAGTCCGCCCCTTGCAGACGGTAATTGAGGCGATCATGAAGACGACTCGGGCGACCTTGCCAGAACTCGATGCGCTCGGGCAGTAAGCGATAACCACCCCAATGCTCCGGACAGTGGGGCTGGCTATCACTGAAGCGTTGTTCGGTGGCCTTGAGCAAGTCTTCCAGCTCACCACGACCGGCAATCACCCGGCTCTGGGGCGAGGCCCAGGCGCCGAGACGACTGCCCAGGGGACGAACCTGGTAATAGGCGTCGGACTCTTGCGCCGTGACCTTTACCACCTTGCCCTCGATGCGCACCTGACGCTCCAGGGTCGGCCAGAAAAAAGTCATGGCCGCGAACGGATTCGCGGCCAGTTGCTGGCCCTTGGCGCTGTCGTAGTTGGTGAAGAACGTAAAGCCCTGGGCATCCAACCCCTTGAGCAACAGGATCCGGCAGTGAGGGCGGCCATCGGCGTCCACCGTGGCCAGGGTCATGGCGTTTGCCTCCACCGGGGCCTGCTCGGTTTTCACCGCTTCGGCGAACCATTGGTGGAACAGCGCAAATGGCTCGGCCGGGGCTTGCGCCTCGGTCAGGCCATCGCGGGTGTAGTCGCGGCGCATATCAGCCAGCGTTTGGGTCATGGCGCACTCCTTGTGGCTCGCCTGTCACTGCTTGGGGGTATCGGCCGCCGCGACTTTCTTGGCATCGGTGGCGGCCTTGGCCGGTTCAGGTTTCTTCGCCGGGGTGGCCTTCTTGGCCGGGGCTTTCTTCGCTGGAGCCTTGGTGGCGGCTTTCTTGGCCGGCGCCTTTTTAGTGGCAGTGGCTGCAGGCTTCTGGGTCGCAGGCGCCGGGACAGCTGGCTTCACGTCCTGGGCGGCCACCAGCGTGACCGGTGCCGGGGCTGGCATGTTGTATTTGCCGAGCAGCGCGACCAGGGTGTTTTGCGGTGTCACCAGCAATTCCACGCGACGGTTCAAGGCGCGACCTTCAACGCTGTCGTTGGCCGCACGCGGCTCTACAGAGCCCATGCCTCGCATCATCAGGCGGTCACGTTGCAGGCCGCTGAGACGAAAAATCGCCGCCACGGACTGGGCACGTTCCTGGCTGAGCTTCAGGTTCGCCGGCGCAGCGCCCGAGGTGTCGCCGTGACCAAGAATCAGCACGGCGGATTTCGGATCGGCTTCCAGGACCTTCGCCACGCGAGTGAACGGGCCAAGGGTCACCGGCAGCAGCATGGCCGGGCGATCCGGGTTGAAGGAACTGTCCACGGGCGCCGTGACCACCAGGACGTTGTCGCGACGCTCCAGCTGGAGTTTGCTGCCCTCGATGGCGGTGCGCAGCTTTGGTTCGTAGTCGTCGAGCCAGGCCTGGGTGATTTTCGGATCGGGCAACGGTGCCGCCTTGGCGGCTTCCTGTTCCTTGCCGCCAAATGGCCACCACCATTTTCCACCACTTTCCGTTTCAGCCTTGGCCACCGGTGTCGGAGCCTTCACCGCAGGCTTGGCTTCAGCCTTGACCTGATCTTTTGCTGCAACATCGCTGGCGGCATCATCGGAAGAGAACGGCCACCACCAGTGGCTGGCGCTCTCGGCCTTGGCCTGTGGCGCGACGGCCGCCGGTTTCAGGGGAGCCGATGGCGCCACCTCCTCTTTGGCCGCGGCCTGCTCGGAAGAGCCGAATGGCCACCAGCCACTACCACCCTTGGCATCATTTTGTGGGGTTTGCGCGCAACCGGTCATAGCGAAGCACAGCGCCAGGGCAAGGGATTTATTCGATAACATTGGATATCCACAAAATGATGTAAATGAAAAATACAGGACCCTGTCCGGGACACATAAACAGACGCTTTGAAACCAAAAAGGACACCAGGTTCCGGTGCGCCCCCTTTCAACAACCTTTTACAGACAAGTGGCAAGCACCCGCGCCAGGTTCTGCGCGCGCGGATCCATCAATACGTAAGGTCCCAGGGTGTTTGTCACGAAACCGAACGCCACGTCATGCTCCGGATCGGCAAACCCGATGGAGCCACCGGCTCCCGGATGACCGAATGCCCGCGGGCCCAGGCCGTAAGTGGCGTTCGGTACGTCCGGCTGATCCAGCATGCAGCCCAGGCCGAACCGGGTCTGGGTCAACAACGTCTTGTCCTCGCCGAAGCTATGCTGGCGGGTCAGTTCATCGAGCATTTCACCTTCCAGCAGACTGCCATCCAGCAGACCGGCGTAGAACCCGGCAACGCTGCGGGCATTCCCGTGGCCGTTGGCGGCCGGTTGCTGCATCCGCCGCCACTCGGGCTTGTTGGTGCTGGTCAGGACCGAAGGCGGATTGGTGAAGGCTCGGGTGGTCATGGCGGTGGGTTCGCGCATCGTCACTTGGAGCAGGCGTTGTGCCGCCGCATCGCCGACGTTGCCTTTGCCGCGGGCGATATGAGCCACGCGGTGGAACTCCTGGTCCGCGAGACCGACGTGGAAATCCAGGCCCAACGGTTTGGCCACCCGGGCCACGATGGATTCTCCAGGGCCTCGACCGTCAGCCCTGCGCAACAGCTCACCGACCAGCCAGCCGTAGGTGATAGCGGCATAGCCATGGCCATCGCCCGGTGTCCACCAAGGCGTTTCGGCAGCCAGGGCATTGACCATCGTGTTCCAGTCATACAAGGCTTCGGGCGCCAGCAACTCACGTAACGCCGGTAGTCCGGCCTGATGGCAGAGCAATTGGCGCAGGGTAATGGATTGCTTGCCCGCCGCCGCAAACTCGGGCCAGTACCGGGCAACCGGGGCGTCCAGTTGCAACTTGCCTTCAGCCACCAGTTGCAGGGCAGCGACGGCGGTGAAGGTCTTGGTGCAGGAAAACAGATTGGCGATAGTATCGCTGTGCCAGGCTTCATGGCCGTCCTTGTCAGCCGTACCGGCCCACAGGTCGATCACCGTTCGACCACCGACCTGGATGCACAACGCAGCGCCGCGCTCCTGGGGATCATCGAACAGCGCTGCGAAGGCTTCGCGTACCGCCTCGAACTGAAGCTCATAATGGCCTTGAATCTGCACCCGCAACTCCTTTGAAACAAAGACTTTCTCAAGTGGCCGCATTGTTTCAGCCATTGGTGGTTTTGGAAACCGTCATGGGACGGCTGGCCACCCACAAAATCACGGCCTCCTAGGAAATCTCCCGCCGAAACGGCGGCAACGCATTGAGGATCGCCTTGCCGTAGCGCTGGGTCACCAGTCGACGATCAAGCAAAGTGATGGTGCCGCGGTCTTCTTCGGTACGCAGCAGACGACCGCAGGCCTGGACCAGTTTCAGCGAGGCATCCGGCACGGAGATCTCCATGAACGGATTGCCGCCACGGGCTTCGATCCATTCGGCCAATGCCGCTTCCACCGGGTCATCCGGGACCGAGAACGGGATCTTGGCGATCACCACGTGCTCGCAATAGGCACCGGGCAGGTCCACCCCTTCGGCAAAGCTCGCCAGGCCGAACAGCACGCTGGAATCCCCGCCATCGACCCGCGCCTTGTGCTTGTTCAGGGTCTCCTGCTTCGACAGGTTGCCCTGGATGAACACCTGCTTGCGCCAGTCACGGTCAAGGCCGTCGAACACGTCCTGCATCTGTTTGCGCGAGGAAAACAGCACCAGGGTGCCCCGCGACCCTTCCACCAGCTCCGGCAGGTCACGGACGATCGCGGCGGTGTGCGCCGCGGCGTCCCGTGGATCGGCCTTCAGATCCGGCACCCGCAACACACCGGCATCGGCGTGATGGAACGGACTCGGGACCACGGCGGTCACGGCGGTTTTCGGCAGGCCGGCACGCATGCGGAACCGATCGAAGGTACCCAGCGCGGTCAGGGTGGCGGACGTCACCAAGGCCCCGTAGGCCACGTTCCAGAGATTGCGACGCAGCATGTCCGCTGCCAGGATCGGGCTGGCATTGACCTCGATATCGAACAGCGAACCGCTTTCGGCCAGGGTCAGCCAGCGCGCCATCGGCGGGTTGTCCTCCGGGTCTTCAGTGGTGAAGGCCGTCCACAGCTCCCAGTTACCCTGGGAGCGGGACAACAGGCTGCCGAACAGCGGGTACCATTCCTCGGCCTGGTTGCTGGCAATGCCGATATTGACCTCGCCATCCATCCCTTCCTTGAGCAGGTCGGTCAGGCGCGTGAACAGATCGGTCAGGCGGGCGAAGCCCTTCTTCAGCTCGATGCCCATTTCACGCATGTGCTCGGGGATGATGCCGCCGACGAAACGATGGCGTGGCCGCTCGCGGCCCTCGACATCCTCACCGGGCTTGAAGTCGGCTACCTGCTCGCAGGCGGTGAACATGAACTGCTGGTTCGTCTTGATCTCCCGCGCCAGCTCCGGCACTTGCTCGATGAACTTGCCCAGGTCGCCCGGCAGTGGATGCTGAGCCAACAGCTTGGTGAGATTCTTCGCGGTGGTTTCCAGCCAGTCGGCGGTGGAACGCAACCGCGTGTAATGGGCGAAGTGGCCGATGGCCTTGTCCGGCAGGTGGTGGCCTTCGTCGAATACGTAGATCGTATCGCGCGGGTCCGGCAGCACCGCGCCACCGCCCAGGGCCAGGTCGGCCAATACCATGTCGTGGTTGGTGACGATAACGTCGACCTTGCCCATGCCCTCGCGGGCCTTGTAGAAGGCGCACTGACCAAAGTTCGGGCAATGACGGTTGGTGCACTGGCTGTGGTCGGTGGTCAGGCGAGCCCAGTCGGCATCTTCCAGGGTGGTGGGCCAGCTGTCGCGGTCGCCGTCCCACTTATTGCCGGCCAGTTTCTCGATCATGCTGGTAAACAGTTTCTGGCTGGCCTCATCGACTTCGATCTTGAAGCCTTCTTCCTCGAACAACTGGGCCGTGGCCGTCTGTGCCTGACCTTCCTGCAGCAGCATGTCGAGCTTGGACAGGCACATGTAGCGCCCCCGCCCCTTGGCCAGAGCAAAGCTGAAGTTCAACCCGCTGTTGCGCATCAGGTCGGGCAGGTCCTTGAAGACGATCTGCTCCTGCAGGGCGATGGTGGCCGTGGCGATGACCAGGCGCTTGCCGGCGGCCTTGGCCGTGGGAATCGCCGCCAGGCTGTAGGCAACGGTCTTGCCGGTACCGGTGCCGGCCTCCACCGCCACGACGGCGGGATCGCCACCGCGCCGACCTTCGTCGTCGGTGGCTATATCCCCCAGGACTTTCGCTACTTCGGCGATCATCAGGCGCTGGCCATAACGCGGCTTGAGGCTCTTGGCTTCGAGAAAACGCGAATAGGCGCCCTGGATCGTGGTTTTGAGTTCGGTGCTGATCATGAATGGTCGGGCGCTAAAAACGCTGGATAAATTTTCAGTGGTTCGGATCGGCGGGTATCATACCCCGCTAATGAATCCTGCGCAGAACGGAGTAACTCAATGACACCCTTTGCCTTCATCTACACCCTGCATTTGCTGGCGGCCCTGGTCTGGGTCGGCGGCATGTTCTTCGCCTGGATGATCCTGCGCCCCGCCGCAATGACGGCGCTTGAGGGCCCTGCCCGGCTGAAACTGTGGGTAGAAGTGTTTCAACGTTTTTTCATCTGGGTCTGGGTGGCGGTGGTGCTTTTGCCGATCAGCGGTGTAGGCCTGATCCATGTGCGCTTCGCCGGTTTCGAAACGGCACCGCGTTACGTACAGGTCATGATGGGGCTGTATGTGGTGATGACGGCGCTGTTCATCCGTATCCAGGGTTTGCAGTTGCCGGCATTGCGTAGCGCCGTGACGGCGCAGGACTGGCCGACCGCTGCGTCGGTGCTGGGGAAAATCCGCAGGCTGGTGGGGATCAACCTGCTGGTCGGATTGCTTGTGGTGGCGATTGGCGCGGCCCGGCCGATGTTCTGAAAACTGCGTACAGCCCCTGTGGGAGCGGGCCTGCTCGCGATAGTGTCCGGTCAGTCAGCTCTGATATGACTGATAGATCGCTATCGCGAGCAGGCTCGCACCCACAGGGTTTATTTCCTGAATTCAGAACCGTTGCACCGTCACCGTCCCCGCCGCTCCGGCAGGCCCTGGTTGGCCAGCGGCTCCGGGGTGGCCACTTTTACCGCCGTCGGCGGTGTAGACGAAACAACCCTTGGCCTTGCCACCGGCCCCAGGCTTGCCACCGGGACCCGGCGCACCGCCGGCACCGCCATCGACCACGACCTTGATCCTCTCGGTGGGGTAATCACCGGGCAGTTCGAGGCGCACCAATGCACCGGCCGCCCCCGGCTGGCCATCACTGCCATTGCTGCCGTCGGCACCGCGCCCGGCCGAACCCCAGGTGCAACCCGGAGCCTGACCGTTGGCGCCATCGAGGCCCACATAACCTGGTGCACCCGTGCCGCCACGGGCATCCACCGACAGCACCGGCGCATTCAACGCATTGAAACGCAGGTTGAGATCTCGCCCCGGCCGCGCAGCCTTCGTATAGGTGCCCGGCGCGCCACGGGAAGTGATCTGGCTGCCATCAGCCAGTTCAGCCTGGGTAACACTCATCGCCAACGGCTGTTGCGAAGGCACGATGGCGATCCGCGCCTCGCGTCCCAGGTGCAATTGGCCGATGGACAATTGAGTGACGTTCGACGGCACCAGCAACGTGCCGTAATCGGCCACGTCCAGCCGCTCCAGGGTCAGGGTACTGGCGGTATTGGGCAGGCGCATCAACGAGTGGGTTTCCACCTGGAGCACTTGAGCACAAGCCCATGGGCACACGAGTGCAGCGAGCAGACACAATTTACGCATGGGAGGCCTCTGCGGCGGTCGGGAGGGTTTGCAGATGAAAGATGCCGAACAGCAGCACTCTGAGGCGTTCACGACCGGGAGAAGGCAAGCCACGAAAACTGGCCCTGAAGAGCAGCAGTTCGAGCAAATGGACCGCCAACAACAATACGCCGGCGAGGTTGACCAGCACATGCAGCGGATGGACGAACGGCACGACCAGATTGACCAGCACAACCAGCCAGAACAACAGGGTCAACAAGCGCCCCAACCCCCAAAACACCTTCATACGTCCCCCGGGTGAACATTATTCTTTGCACGCACAGTAACGGCATGCGCGCCGGTTAAGCCAGAGGGGGGAGCAAATTTAATCCAGGTGACAAGAGCAAGGGTAATGGCTGCAAAGCTTGCCGTGGCGAGAGCACTTCCCCCACCACGGCAAGCTCCCCATTACTGGAGGTTCAGCGGTTTATCTTGATTTCAGTGCGACGGTTCATGGCGCGTCCCTCGGCGGTTTTGTTGTCGGCCACCGGCTGACTCTCACCGGCACCGGCCACCGAAACGAAACTGGCGCGAGGCACGCCGCTTTCGACCAGGTATTGCACCACTGAATTGGCCCGTTTCTCCGACAGTCGCTGGTTGTAGGCATTGCTGCCAACACTGTCGGTATGACCGGTCACCCGAAGCTGAGCAGTGGACGACTCCTGTTTCAGGCGGGTTGCGACGCCACTCAGCACCTCTTTGTCGGCCGCCGTCAACGTGGACTTGTTGAATTCGAAATGCACATCGCGAACCACGATGGTTTCCTCTTTGACGACAACCGGCTCCTCTGCCATCGGCGCCGGGGCAGGCGGCGGGCAACCATCCGCGTCGACCTGCACACCTTTCGGTGTACCCGGGCACTTGTCGCGGCTGTCCGGCACACCATCGCCGTCTTCGTCACCGTCTCCGTGCACCCAGCAATAGGCGGCCGCCATGCTGCCGGCGAACAACGCACCGTAGCCTGCCCAGGAGGTGCTTTCAGTGGCGCCCAGTCCCGCACCGACCACGCCGCCGACGGCCGCACAGGTCGGCCAGTCGGTTTTTTGCAAACCTGCGCAACCAGTCAACACACCGGTTAGCAGAACCAGGGGTAACGCTGTCCGAACTATGCTCATTGGGTTTCTCCTTGAGGGATCGGCTTAGCACCGATTCAGGGGAGTAAAGACCCGAGTGCGGATCTGCGCCAGCACCGCGTTATCGCGGATATCGCCCAGTGTTTGCGGCCGTTCGGCACCTTTTAATGCAAACCGCTCTAGGCCACGTTGTCCAGGCAGGCTATCGTGGCGATTCTGATCGAGGAATTTCAATGACCGTTGCCATTTCATCGCGCACGCCCCAGCAAGCACTGGCCGCCGTGCTTGACCGTTACGCCCCGCGGAAACTGCTGTTGATCGGTGCCAGCAGCTTTCCCGCACTCGAGGCATTCCAGCAGGCGCACCCCGGTACCGAAGTGGTTCAGGTCGCTCCTGGCCCACTGCCGACGGAGGTGGCCGGACAGCGCTTCGACCTGGCCCTGGCACTCGATTGCCTGGAGCACGTGCCCAAGCGCGACGGTCTGAACCTGCTGGGCGGCATCCGTAATCTCAACGCCAGCCGTATCGCCGTGTTGGCGGACCTCGATGCCTGCGGCTGGCAGGAAACGGACTTCTTTTCCCTGGCCCTGCAAGCCAGTGAGCGGTTCCAGCGCGAAGAACAGGTGCTGACCCTGTTCACCTACGATCTGCTTGAATACAAACAAGTCCCCGATTGGCTCAATTCACGTTTTTGGGCCAACCCCGAAAACTTCGGAAAATACTGGTGGTAGCTGTGAACACAAGCCTGCACGCAACCATTTGTCCCTGCGGCAGTGGCAACCCGTTGAATGCCTGCTGCGGCCATTACCACGACGGCCACCCGGCCCCCTGCGCCGAGGCCCTGATGCGCTCGCGCTACAGCGCCTATGTGCTAGGGCTGGTGGATTACCTGGTGAACACCACCTTGCCAGCCCAGCAAGCGGGTCTCGATCGCCTGTCCATCACTGAGTGGAGCAGCAGAAGCACCTGGTTGGGACTGGAGGTGGAAAGCAGCGAGGTATTCGGCGGGCAGCCGGAGCATGCCTTTGTCACCTTCACCGCGCGTTGGCACGACGGCCAGGGGGAACACGCTCATCGCGAACAGTCGTCGTTTGTACAGAACAATGGGCGCTGGTATTTCATCGACCCCACCGTGCCGGTCAAGACCGGACGCAACGACAGTTGCCCGTGTGGCAGTGGGCACAAATTCAAGAAGTGCTGTGCAGGCTACTTCGCTCGCTGATTTCGGAAACGTCCGACGCTCGCCCCTGCATCAGCGGGCTAGACTGGAAGCAGAGGCGCGGACAATGACCCTTCCATTACACACGCTACGCATCACCTGCCTGCTGCTGTTCATCGGGCTAGGCGGCTGCTCGTCCTGGCAAACCGACGAGACCGCTGAACCGCAGGTGCACCTGGTCAAGGTCGAGGTGGTGCGAGCCCGGCTGCTGGAACAGCGGTTCATGCTGCATTTGCGAGTCGACAACCCCAGCGACAGCGATCTGACCGTGCGCGGCCTGACCTACCGGATCCACCTGGGCGACCTGCTGTTGACCGAAGGTGAGCATGAGCACTGGTTCACCGTCCCTCCCGGACAAAGTGGCTACTTCAAGATACCGATCCGCACCAACCTGTGGCCCCAGGTGCGAGAAGTGGTGAAGTTGCTCGAAAAACCCCGCCAACAGATCCCCTATCGTCTGGAAGGTGAGCTGGAAACCGGATTATTCATCGCCCACTACGTGCACCTGAACCGCAATGGCGTGATAATCGCCGCCGATTTTATTGCGGAGTAACCCCGATGACCCAACAACCCCACGTTCACGGCCCTGATTGCAACCACGATCACGACCATCATCACGACCATGACCACGGCCACGTCCACGGTCCGAACTGCGGCCATGCCCACCAGGAGCCGGTGCGCAACGCCTTGAAGGATGTCGGCCGCAACGACCCTTGCCCATGCGGCAACGGCAAGAAATTCAAGAAGTGCCACGGGGCTTAACGGCTGCGGCGGAGCGTATCTTCGCCGGTTGAATCGTCATCGCGAGCAGGCTCGCTCCCACAGGAATCAGGACAGGCGTCAGATGCGTGAACGCCGCAAATCCCCTGTGGGAGCGAGCCTGCTCGCGATGAGGCCGACACATCCAGCGCGGCCTTGTCAGCCCGCCTCCAGAACCCGCTTCACACTGACCACCGTCGCATACTCGCCGTGCAAGTTGCCCAGCGACATGGCGTGCACCTCATCGGCCGAACGGGCCCGGCCGAAATAATCGGCCTTGTCGAAGGTGAAACAGGCGTCCTCGGCCACCCAGGTGTCGAAGCCCAGGTTGCCTGCCGTACGCGCCGTGGACTCCACCGAGTTGTTCGTCGCCACGCCGACGATCACCAGTTGTCCGATCCCCGCCTGACGCAAGTCAGCCTCCAGGTGAGTGGCGCAGAACGCGTCCGGCACGTCCTTGTGGATCAGCCACTCCCCTTCCTGCGGTTCGAACCGCTCCTGGACTTCCACTCCCTGCTGCCCTGGCCAGAACACCGAATCCGGCGAGCGGGACAGGTGATGGACATGGATCACCGTCCGCGCCGAATCTCGCCAGAAAGCCAGCAGTTCGAGCATGCGCAGCTCTGCCTCGGGGTTGTTGCGAGGACCGAGCCTGGGATGCAGGATACCTTTCTGTTGATCGATGAGGACCAACGCTGCATTGCTTTCTAGCTCCATCTCTATCACTCCATTCCGTTTTTTCGCTTGCCCGGTCATTGAATTTCCCACACTGGAACATCACCTCTTTCCACAGGCAAGCCTTCGGGCAAAAGAGGACAACCTCCTGCCGTCGTTTGTTGTCCACCCATCACGCTGTCTCATCTGGAGCCTTCCATGATCGACTTGTATTACTGGACCACCCCCAACGGCCATAAAATCTCGCTGTTCCTCGAAGAGGCCGGCCTGCCCTACAAAGTACATCCGGTCAACATCGGCCAGGGCGAACAATTCAAACCGGATTTCCTGAAGATCGCCCCCAACAACCGCATTCCGGCCATCGTCGACCCTGAGCCCGCCGACGGTGGCGAGCCGATCTCGCTGTTCGAGTCAGGCGCGATCCTGCTGTACCTGGCAGAAAAAACCGGTCGTTTCATTCCACAGGACCTGCGCGGACGACAGGAAGCCCTGCAATGGCTGTTCTGGCAGATGGGCGGCCTGGGGCCGATGGCCGGACAGAATCACCACTTCAGCCGGTTCGCTCCGGAAAAGATTCCCTACGCGATCAAGCGCTATGTCGACGAAACCGCTCGCCTGTATGGCGTGCTGGATCGACGCCTGGCAGACCGCGATTTCGTGGCGGGCAGCGAGTACAGCATCGCCGACATGGCGATCTACCCCTGGACGGTGTCCCACCAATGGCAAAGCCAGCGCCTGGAGGACTTCCCGAACCTGCAGCGTTGGTTCAATCGCATCAAGGAGCGCCCGGCCACGGTAAGGGCCTATGCGCTGGTGGATAAGATCAATCCACCAAAGCCCTGAGCAACCTGTGGCGAGGGGATTTATCCCCTCGCCACAGATAACCAGGCGTACCGTCGAGTACGGGGTTTCATCGCCAAATCCACAAATAACCCCCGCGCCGGCTTGCGCGGCCCCCTCCTGCTCACTAACGTAGCGCCTTTATTTGCCGCCCCCCTCCCGCAGGAGCTTCGTCATGGCCTCGCCAGCCTCTAATTTCTTCTTTCCCCGGCTCGGCTGTGCTGCCGCCGTGGCCAGTGTGCTCGGTTTGAGCGGTTGCCAGGCCTGGAATACCCAGGACACTGTCCCACCGACTTCCGGCGTGCAACCACTCAAGGGGCTGGCGCAGAACGTCTCGGTTCGGCGCAATGCCATGGGCATGCCGCTGATCGAGAGCAACAGCTTCCATGATGCGTTGTTCGCCCTCGGCTATGTCCACGCCAGCGACCGCATCACCCAGATGGTGACCATGCGCCTGCTGGCCCAGGGCCGACTGGCGGAAATGTCCGGGGCCGAACGGCTGGACGTCGACCGCTACATGCGTGCGGTCAATCTGAAGAAAAGTGCCGATGAGCTGTACAAGGCCTCTTCGCCGCGGCTCAAGCGCTTCTTCGAAGTCTACGCCCGCGGCGTCAACGCCTACCTGTTCCGCTACCGCGACAAACTGCCGACGGACCTGGCCGCCACCGGTTACAAGCCCGAGTACTGGAAACCGGAAGATTCGGCGCTGATGTTCTGCCTGCTGAACTTCACCCAGTCGGCCAACCTGCCGGAAGAAATCGCGGCCCTGGTCATGGCCCAGACGGTCAGCCAGGACAAACTGGCCTGGCTGAACCCTTCCTACCCGGACGAACCCCTGCCCCAGGGCGAAGCCGACAAGTTCCAGGGTGTCCGGCTCAACGGCCAGATCCCGGGCCTGAACGAAATCAACAACGCCACCCGCCAGTTGACCGAACTGAACCTGTTGGGTGCCACGTCTTCGAACAGCTGGGCCATGGCCCCGCAACGCAGCCGCAACGGCAAGAGCCTGCTGGCGAGCGACAGCCATGGACCGCTGAGCGTGCCGTCGTTGTGGAGCGTGGTGCAGATCCGCGCGCCCAAGTATCAGGCGGCCGGGGTCTCCGTGGCCGGTATTCCCCTGATTCTGGCGGGCTACAACGGTGACGTGGCCTGGAGCATGAGCAGTGTGCAGGGGGACAACCAGGACCTGTTCCTGGAGAAAATCCGACGCCAGGGCAATGGCTTATCCTACGAGGTCAACGGCAAATGGCAGCCGGCGACGGTGCGCAACGAAACCTACTTCGTCAAAGGTCAGCGGTCGATTCGCGAAGCCGTGTACGAAACCCGTCATGGCCCACTGCTCAACAGCGTCCAGGGGCCGACCATGGCCAATGGCTTCGGCCTGGCCTTGCAGACGCCGGGCTTCACCGACGACAAGACCCTAGACGCGTTCTTCGACCTGTCCCGGGCTCAGAACGCCGAGAAAGCCTCCGATGCGAGCCGTGAAATCCGGGCCATGGCGGTGAACCTGGTGTTTGCCGACGCCAGCCACATCGGCTGGCAAGTCACCGGGCGCTATCCGAACCGCCGTGAAGGCGAAGGCCTGTTGCCGTCGCCGGGCTGGGACGGGCGCTACGACTGGGAGGGCTACGCCGATCCGATGGCGCACCCCTACGATCAGGATCCGAGCCAGGGCTGGCTGGGTAACGCCAACCAGCGGGTCATTCCCCACGGCTACGGCATGCAGTTGTCCAACTCCTGGGCCGCACCGGAACGTGGCGAGCGCCTGGCCGAACTGGCCGGCGCCAGCAAACACGACGTCCGCAGCCTGACCGCCATGCAATACGACCAGGTCACGACGTTCGCGGCCAAGCTCAAGAAAGTCTTTGAAGCCCCTGGCATGGCCCAGCCTCTCAAACAGGCCATCGAAGCCCTGCCAGTGGCTGACCGGGCCAAGGCCCGCGAAGCCTATACCCGCCTGATGGCGTTCGATGGCCGGCTCAACCCGACCTCCGCCGACGCGGCCCTCTATGAACTGTTCCTGCAAGAAAGCATGAAGCAGATTTTCCTCGACGAACTGGGCCCGGAAAGCAGCCCGGCGTGGAAAGCGCTGGTTGCCAACGGCCAACTGTCCTATTCGGCCCAGGCCGATCACTTGCTGGGTCGCGAAGACAGCCCGTTCTGGGATGACGTGCGTACCCCGCAAAAAGAAGACAAGGCCGTTATCCTCGCCCGCAGTCTTGCGGCGACCATCAGCGCCGGTGACAGCCAATTGGGCGGTGACCACAAGGCCTGGCAGTGGGGCAAATTGCACAGCTACGCGTGGAAAAACGGCAGCGGCCAGGTCGTACGTGGCCCGCTATCGGCCGGCGGCGATGCCACCACGCTCAACGTTGCGGCATTCGCCTGGGGCCAGGATTTCAACACCACACAGGCGCCGGACATGCGCTTTATCGTCGATTTCGGCCAACCCGAACCGTTGATGGTCCAGGGCGGTATCGGCCAGTCAGGCAACGCGGCCAGCCCCAACTACCTCATCGGCATCGATCCGTGGATCAAGGGGCAGTACCAGAACCTGCCGCTGCAACCGCAGAACTTTGACCGGGCGTATGGCAAGGCTCGGTTGACCCTGGTGCCGGGTAAGTAACAGCAATACTCCTCCCTGTGGCGAGGGGATTTATCCCCTCGCCACATTTGTCTATCTTGTCTCCTGATCTTGTCGTACCCAAACCCGATAGAACTTCTCTTCCCGCCATCGTCTCTACCTGACAAGCCCATCGCCCCGGTGATTGCATGGATCTTGTCATTGCCCGCCCCGAAGGCCTGTATTGCCCGCCCGGGGATTTTTACATTGACCCCTGGCGTCCGGTTGAGCGCTCAGTCATCACCCATGCCCACGGTGACCATGCCCGCGGCGGAAATCAACACTACCTGGCAGCCGCCCCGGGTGAAGGCATTCTGCGCTCGCGACTGGGCCACGATATCAATCTGCAGACCCTGCCCTACGGCGAGCGCCTGCGACATCACGGTGTGACCTTGAGTTTTCACCCCGCCGGCCACGTGCTGGGATCGGCCCAGGTACGGTTGGAACATGAAGGTGAGGTCTGGGTGGCATCCGGGGATTACAAAGTCGAACCCGACGGCACCTGCACGCCGTTCGAGCCGGTGAAGTGTCATACATTCATCACCGAATCCACGTTCGGCCTGCCCATCTATCGCTGGCAGCCCCAGGCGCAGATATTCGCTGAGATCAATCAGTGGTGGCGCGCAAACATCGCCGCCAACCGGGCCAGCGTGCTGTTCTGCTATTCCTTCGGCAAGGCCCAGCGGATTCTCCATGGCATCGACGCCAGCCTGGGCCCGATTCTGGCTCACGGGGCGGTGGAGCCGTTGAACCGGGTCTACCGTGAGGCAGGGGTTCATTTGCCGCCGACGATTTATGCCGGTGACATCAAGAAAAACGACCCGATCATGGGCCAGGCCCTGGTCATCGCCCCGCCGTCGGCCGGTGGCAGCACCTGGATGCGCCGTTTCGGCGACTACAGCGATGCTTTCGCCAGCGGCTGGATGCGCCTGCGGGGCACTCGACGGCGGCGTGGCGTGGATCGGGGCTTCGTGCTTTCCGATCACGCCGACTGGCCCGGCCTGCTCTGGGCCATCGAACAGACCGGCGCCGAGCGGGTCATGGTCACGCACGGGTCGGTGGGTGTGCTGGTGCGGCATTTGTGCGAGCTCGGCCTCGATGCCCAGGGTTTCAGCACCGAGTACGGCGACGATGAAGAAGACGTCATCGCCGCCACTGGCGAGGACGCATCGTGAAAGCCTTCGCCGAACTCTACGCCGACCTGGACGCCACCACCTCCAGCAATGCCAAGCTGGCCGCCATGCAACGCTACTTTACCCAGGCTCCGCCCCAAGACGCAGCGTGGGCCGTGTACTTCCTGTCCGGTGGCCGCCCCCGGCAACTGGTGCCGGTGAAAATCCTCCGGGACCTGGCCGTACAGGTGTCCGGTTTGTCGCCCTGGCTGTTCGAAGAAAGTTATCAGGCCGTGGGCGACCTCGCCGAAACCATTTCCCTGGTGTTGCCGGAGTCCCCCCACACCTCTGCCGACGGACTGGCGCTGTGGATAGAAGAGAAACTGCTGCCGCTGCGCGGCGAGACGCCTGAGGTATTGGCGCGACAGCTACCCACCTTGTGGGCCCAACTCGACCGCTCGAGCCTGATGCTCTGCATCAAGCTTATCACCGGCAGTTTCCGTGTCGGGGTGTCCAAGCTGCTGGTGACCCGGGCCCTGGCCGGAATGGCCGGGCTCGACAGCAAACGAGTCGCCCAGCGCCTGGTGGGTTACACCGACCTGTCCCATCGCCCGACGGCCGAGGGATATCTCAAGTTGATTGCCGCCGAATCCGAGGATGAGCATGCTCAGCGCGGCGGTCAGCCGTACCCGTTTTTCCTGGCCCACGCCTTGTCCGCCCCGGTAGAGCAGTTCGACACGCTGCTGGGGCCGGCCAGTGATTGGCAAGTGGAATGGAAGTGGGATGGCATCCGCTCCCAGGTGATCAAGCGCGATGGCCATCTATGGGTCTGGTCCCGGGGCGAAGAGCTGGTGACCGAGCGCTTCCCTGAATTGCACGCCCTGGCATCGGTGCTGCCCGACGGCACGGTGATCGACGGCGAAATCGTGGTCTGGAAAACCTCGCAACCGGTGACCGAGGAGACCTTCGATGCCGATGCACCGCTGCAACCGGCCGTACAACCGTTCGCCCTGCTGCAACAGCGCATCGGCCGCAAGACCCTGAGCAAAAAAGTCCTCGAAGACGCGCCCGTGGTGGTGATGGCCTACGACCTCCTGGAATGGCAAGGAGAGGATTGGCGCAGCCGTCCCCAGGCCGAGCGCCGTGAGCAATTGGAGGCGCTGATTGCAGACTCCCGAAGCCCGGTACTGCTGCCGTCGCCGATCGTCTCCGGCCAGGACTGGCTCGACCTCGCCCGGCAGCGCGAAGCGTCCCGTAGCCTCGGCGTCGAAGGCATGATGCTCAAGGCACGCAACGCGCTGTACGGCGTCGGCCGGACCAAAGACATGGGCGTGTGGTGGAAATGGAAAATCGATCCGTTCAGCGTCGACGCCGTGCTGATCTACGCCCAGCGCGGTCATGGCCGACGCGCCAGCCTGTACAGCGACTACACCTTCGCCGTATGGGACAACCCGCCGGGCAGCCGCGAGCGCAGCCTGGTGCCGTTCGCCAAGGCCTACTCGGGGCTGACCGATGAAGAAATGCGCCAGGTCGACAGCATCGTGCGCAAGACTACCGTGGAGAAGTTCGGTCCGGTCAGCAGTGTCACGCCCACCCTGGTCTTCGAGTTGGGTTTCGAAGGCATTGCCTTGTCCAAGCGCCACAAGAGCGGGATCGCGGTGCGCTTTCCGCGAATGCTGCGCTGGCGCCAGGACAAGACCGTTGACGAGGCCGATACCCTGGCAACGCTCCAGGATCTGCTGAAATAACCTCTCTGGCTGCACTATCAATTGTGGCGAGGGGATTTATCCCCGCTGGGCTGCGAAGCGGCCCCCCTCCAGACACAGGCTGGCACACCGAGTTGCTGGGGTTGGGGCCGCTACGCGCCCCAGCGGGGATAAATCCCCTCGCCACAGAACATGCTCCTGGCCGACCCTACAGAGCACCATCCCGGTGCACCTTTTGTTGTACGATCTCCTTCGCGCACCAACGCGTTCCGCAACCTGCCGACGAAGCTTTTTAAAACGCCTGTTCGGCACCTTGGTTCGGAAATTGCTATCTTTGTGCCGTCATACCGTTCTCACCTTCACCGGTAACAAAACTTCTGCGCCACAAGCGCCCATCATGGTTTTAGGGACTCGATAATGAAAAAAGCACTGCTGACCCTTTCTGCACTGGCATTGTGCATGGCCGCCGGCGCCGCCACGGCCAAGGAATACAAGGAACTGCGTTTTGGTGTCGACCCGTCCTATGCCCCATTTGAATCCAAGGCAGCCGATGGCAGCCTGGTAGGTTTCGATATCGACCTGGGCAATGCGATCTGCGAAGAACTGAAGGTCAAATGCAAGTGGGTCGAAAGCGATTTCGACGGCATGATCCCGGGCCTCAAGGCGAAGAAATTCGACGGCGTGATCTCGTCCATGACCGTGACCCCGGCCCGTGAGAAAGTCATCGACTTCTCCAGCGAGCTGTTCTCCGGCCCAACGGCTTATGTGTTCAAGAAAGGTTCGGGCCTGAGCGCAGACATCGCTTCGCTCAAAGGCAAGACCGTCGGCTATGAACAAGGCACAATCCAGGAAGCCTACGCCAAGGCCGTGCTGGACAAGGCCGGCGTCAAGACCCAGGCCTACGCCAACCAGGACCAGGTCTATGCCGACCTGACCTCCGGTCGCCTCGATGCGGCGATCCAGGACATGCTGCAAGCCGAGCTGGGCTTCATGAAGTCGCCGAAGGGCGCCGACTATGAAGTCAGCAAACCGGTGGACAGCGAACTGCTGCCGGCCAAGACGGCCATCGGTATCAACAAAGGTAACAAAGAGCTGAAGGCTCTTTTGGATAAAGGTATCAAAGCGTTACACGACGACGGCAAATACGCCGAAATCCAGAAAAAACACTTTGGCGATCTGAATCTGTACAGCGGCAAATAATGCGTGGCGCCCATCCGATTACGGATGGGCGCTTTTTGACTGCCAAAGGCCTCTTCCATGCTCGAACAACTCCTACAAAATCTGGGGCTCTCCGCCTTCAGCCTGCAGGGCTTTGGCCCGCTGCTGATGCAAGGCACCTGGATGACCATCAAATTGGCGGCCCTGTCGCTATTATTGAGCATCTTGCTCGGCCTGCTGGGCGCCAGCGCCAAGCTGTCCCCGGTCAAACTGCTGCGAATCCCGGCCCAGCTCTACACCACGCTGATTCGCGGCGTGCCGGACCTGGTGCTGATGCTGCTGATTTTCTACAGCCTGCAAACCTGGCTGACCTCTTTTACCGACTTCATGGAATGGGAATACATCGAGATCGACCCATTCGGCGCCGGGGTGATTACCCTGGGCTTCATCTATGGCGCGTACTTCACCGAGACCTTTCGCGGCGCGATCCTTGCGGTGCCAAGGGGCCAGGTCGAAGCCGCCACCGCGTATGGCCTCAAGCGTGGCCAGCGTTTCCGCTTCGTGGTGTTTCCGCAAATGATGCGCTTTGCCCTGCCGGGTATCGGCAATAACTGGATGGTGATGCTCAAGGCCACCGCGCTGGTGTCGATCATCGGCCTGGCCGATCTGGTCAAGGCGGCCCAGGATGCGGGCAAGAGCACCTATCAATTGTTTTACTTCCTGGTACTGGCCGCGCTGATCTACCTGCTGATTACCAGCGCCTCCAACTTCATTCTGCGCAGGCTTGAACGCCGCTACGCCGCCGGAGCACGGGAGGCGGTGCGATGATCGAGCTTCTACAAGAATACTGGCGGCCGTTCCTCTACAGCGACGGCGTCAACGTCACTGGCCTGGCGATGACCCTGTGGCTGCTCAGCGCTTCTCTGCTGATCGGCTTCCTGGTCTCGATCCCGCTGTCCATCGCCCGGGTTTCGCCCAAGCGCTCCGTGCGCTGGCCGGTGCAGTTCTACACGTACCTGTTCCGCGGCACACCGCTCTATATCCAGCTGCTGATTTGCTACACCGGTATCTACAGCATCGCGGCGGTGCGCGCCCAACCCCTGCTCGACAGTTTCTTTCGCGATGCGATGAACTGCACGATCCTGGCCTTCGCCCTGAACACCTGCGCCTACACCACGGAGATCTTTGCCGGGGCGATCCGCAGCATGAACCACGGCGAAGTCGAAGCGGCCAAAGCCTACGGCCTGACCGGCTGGAAGCTGTATGCCTATGTGATCATGCCTTCGGCACTGCGGCGTTCGCTGCCTTACTACAGCAACGAAGTGATCCTGATGCTGCACTCGACGACCGTGGCGTTCACCGCTACCGTTCCAGACGTGCTGAAAGTGGCCCGGGATGCCAACTCGGCTACCTTCCTGACCTTCCAGTCGTTCGGGATCGCCGCGTTGATCTACCTGACCGTCACCTTCGCACTGGTAGGCCTCTTCCGCCTCGCCGAGCGCCGCTGGCTGGCCTTTCTCGGGCCGACTCATTAGTCCAGGACACACAAGCAAATGCGCCACCAGATCCATGACTTGCTGGCCCCGCTGCCGGGGACCGCACGCAAGATCCACAGTTTTCACTTCGGCCCGGAAAAAGCCGTCGGAAAAATCTATATCCAGTCGTCCCTGCATGCCGATGAACTACCCGGCATGCTGGTGGCCTGGCATCTCAAGCAACGCCTGGCGGAGCTTGAAGCATCCGGCCACCTGCGACACGAAATCGTCCTGGTGCCCGTGGCCAACCCCATCGGCCTCGAACAAGTGTTGATGGACGTGCCACTGGGTCGCTACGAATTGGAAAGCGGGCAAAACTTCAACCGTCGCTTTCTCGACCTGAGCGAGGAAGTCGGCAACGAGATCGAAGACCTGCTCACCCAGGATCCGCAGCACAACGTGATGCTGATCCGCACCAGCCTGCGCGATGCCCTTGCCCGGCAGGCCGCTTCCACGCAACTGCAGTCCCAGCGCCTGGTCCTGCAACGGCTGGCCTGCGACGCCGACATGGTGCTGGACCTGCATTGCGATTTCGAAGCCGTGGCGCACCTCTACACCACGCCGGAAGCCTGGCCCCAGGTCGAGCCGCTGGCCCGCTACATCGGCGCCGAGGCCAGCCTGTTGGCCACCGACTCGGGTGGCCAGTCGTTCGATGAATGCTTCACCCTGCTCTGGTGGCAACTCAAGGAGCGTTTCGGCGAACGCTTCGAGATTCCCCTGGGCAGCTTTTCGGTCACCGTCGAATTGCGCGGCCAGGGCGACGTCAACCATGGGTTGGCGAGTCTCGACTGTCAGGCCCTGATCGAATACCTGATCCATTACGGCGCCATCGATGGCGAACCGGTGCCCCTGCCGGAGCTGCCTTATCCAGCCACACCGCTGGCCGGCGTCGAGCCGGTGGCGACCCCGGTGGGTGGGCTGCTGGTCTACAGTGCCCTGCCGGGCGAGTACCTGGAGGCCGGTCAATTGGTGGCGGAAATCATCGACCCGGTCAACGACACCGTTACCCCCGTTCACTGCTGCAATGCCGGGCTGATGTATGCCCGCTCGCTGCGCCGCATGGCCACCGCCGGGATGGTCATCGCCCACGTCGCCGGCGCCGAAGCCTATCGCAGCGGCTACCTACTTTCGCCTTGAGGATGCCTGTTCCATGTACAAACTGACCATCGAAGGCCTGCATAAAAGCTACGGCGAACATGAGGTGCTCAAGGGCGTTTCGCTCAAGGCCAAGACGGGCGATGTCATCAGCCTGATCGGCGCCAGCGGCTCGGGCAAGAGTACCTTCCTGCGCTGCATCAATTTCCTGGAACAACCCAACGACGGTGCCATGAGCCTGGACGGCCAGTCGGTCCAGATGATCAAGGACCGCCACGGCATGCACGTGGCCGACGCCGATGAACTGCAACGCATCCGCACGCGCCTGGCCATGGTGTTCCAGCACTTCAACCTGTGGAGCCACATGACCGTGCTGGAAAACATCACCATGGCGCCACGCCGGGTGCTGGGCATCAGCAAGCAGGAAGCCGATGAACGCGCCCGTCGCTACCTCGACAAGGTCGGCCTGGCGCCGCGCGTGGCCGAGCAGTACCCGGCGTTCCTGTCCGGCGGCCAGCAGCAACGCGTGGCCATCGCCCGTGCCCTGGCGATGGAACCGGAGGTGATGCTGTTCGACGAACCGACTTCGGCCCTTGACCCGGAACTGGTAGGGGAAGTCTTGAAGGTCATCCAGGGGCTGGCCGAAGAAGGCCGGACCATGATCATGGTGACCCACGAAATGAGCTTCGCCCGCAAAGTCTCGAACCAGGTGCTCTTTCTGCACCAGGGTCGGGTGGAAGAAGAAGGCGCGCCGGAAGACGTGCTGGGCAACCCGAAGAGCGAGCGGCTGAAGCAGTTTCTCAGTGGCAATCTGAAATAGAACCCTATACCGGAACAGGGTTCTGCAGGGCTATCTGCGGCAACTCTATTCGCCTATTTAAACCTTTCCCCTGCCGCCGTGGTCACTGAAAGAGGACTTCCAGGGCGCACGCGGCAGGCATGGCGACATCCAGCAACTTCGCAAACCAATGGTTCAGCGCCCGCGGCTGGAAGCCGTTCGCCTTTCAGAAACAGGTATGGGCCGCGGTCAAGCGTGGGGAGTCCGGGTTGCTGCACGCCAACACCGGAGCCGGCAAGACCTACGCGGTGTGGTTTGCCGCCCTCAACCGTTTCGCCCGCACCGCCCCGCCCCCGGATAAACCGCGCAAACGCAAACCTGCGGCCGAACCGCTGACCGTCCTGTGGATCACGCCGATGCGTGCGCTGGCCGCCGACACGGGCAAAGCCCTCGAAACACCGTTGGCGGAACTGCAGATTCCCTGGAGTGTTGGCCTGCGCACCGGCGATACCAGCGCCAACGAACGGGTCCGCCAGGGCCGGCGCTTACCCACGGCACTGATCACCACCCCCGAAAGCCTGACCCTGATGCTCGCCCGGGCCGATGCGCAAACGGCGACGGCGACACTGCGGATGGTCGTGGTGGACGAATGGCATGAACTGCTGGGCAACAAGCGAGGCGTGCAATTGCAGCTGGCGTTGGCGCGGCTGCGGCACTGGCATCCCGAGCTCATCGTCTGGGGCGTGTCCGCCACCTTGGGTAACCAGGCCCATGCCGAGCAGGTGCTGATCCCCCAGGGCAACGGGATCAGCGTCCAAGGGGCCAATGACAAAACGTTGCGGGTCGATACCCTGCTGCCCCCCGCCCTCGAACGTTTTCCGTGGGCCGGGCATATCGGCCTGAAAATGCTGCCCCAGGTCATCGCGCAAATCGACGCCAGCAGCAGTTGCCTGGTCTTTACCAACACCCGGGCGCAATCCGAAATCTGGTATCAGGCACTCCTTGAGGCTCGCCCGGACTGGGCCGGGCTGATCGCGCTGCATCACAGCTCGCTGTCCCGCGATACCCGGGATTGGGTCGAACGCGCGCTCAAGGACGGTCAACTCAAGGCGGTGGTGTGCACGTCCAGCCTGGACCTGGGCGTGGACTTTCTGCCCGTCGAGCGGGTGTTGCAGATCGGCTCGGCCAAGGGCGTGGCGCGATTGATGCAACGCGCCGGGCGCTCCGGTCACGCGCCGGGGCGAACCTCGCGGATCACCCTGGTGCCGACCCACAGCCTGGAACTGATCGAGGCCGCCGCTGCCCAGGATGCCGTGGCCCAGCGGCGCATCGAACCTCGCGAATCGCCTCACAAGCCTCTGGATGTGCTGGTGCAACATTTGGTCAGCATGGCCTTGGGTGGCGGCTTCGTACCCGCTGAGCTGTACCGGGAAGTGCGCGGCGCCTGGGCCTACCGTGACCTGAACGAAGCGGAGTGGGCTTGGGCCCTGGCCTTTGTGCGCCATGGTGGCCTGTCGTTGACCGCCTACCCCGATTACCGTCGGGTCGAGCCGGACGAGCACGGCATCTGGCGAGTCCCTGATGCACGCCTGGCCCGGCGTCACCGCATGAGCATCGGCACCATCGTCAGCGATGCCAGCCTGCAGTTGAAATTCTGGAGCAAGGGCGGTGGCGGCAAGACCCTGGGCAGCGTGGAGGAAGGCTTCATTGCCCGCCTGCGGCCGGGGGATGGCTTCCTGTTCGCCGGACGCTTGCTGGAGCTGGTCCGGGTCGAAGACATGACCGCCTACGTGCGCCGCAGCCAGGCGAAAAAAGCCGCCGTGCCGCGCTGGAACGGCGGGCGGATGCCGCTTTCCAACGAGCTGGCCGCCGCCGTCGTGGCACGCCTGAGCGAAGCCGCCAATGGCCGCTTCGAGGGCCCGGAGATGCAAGCCGTGCAGCCCTTGTTGCTGACCCAGCAGCGCTGGTCCGGCCTGCCCACGCAAACGTCATTGCTGGCCGAAGCCTTGAAATCCCGGGAAGGCTGGCACCTGTTCCTGTACCCGTTTGCCGGACGCCAGGTGCACCTGGGGTTGGCGAGCCTGTTGGCTTGGCGCGTCAGCCAGCGAGAACCGGTGACCTTTTCCATTGCGGTCAACGACTACGGTCTGGAGTTGCTCAGCGCCACGGCGCTGGATTGGTCGCACTACCTGAACCCCGCGCTCTTGAGCACCGACAACCTGCTGGCCGACGTACTCGCCAGCCTGAACGCCGGCGAGTTGGCCCTTCGACGCTTTCGCGAAATCGCCCGGATCGCCGGCCTGGTCTTCGCCGGCTACCCCGGCGCACCGAAAAGCACCCGGCAGGTCCAGGCCTCCAGCGGGTTGTTCTTTCAAGTGTTCAAGCAATACGACGCCGACAACCTCTTGCTGGCCCAGGCCGGGGAAGAAGTCTTGCGTGAAGAACTGGATATACGTCGCCTGGAGCAGACCTTGGAACGCCTCAATACCTTGAAGCTGGACCTGCACATCATCAAGCGCCCCACTCCGCTGGGCTTCCCGTTGCTGGTGGAGCGGTTCAGGGAAAGCATGAGCTCGGAAAAACTTGCCGATCGTATCCGGCGGATGGTCAGCGAGCTGGAAAAAACCGCCGATCGGGGTGACGCCTGATGCCCGCGCCTTATCCTGTCAATCTGGCCGGTGAAGAGCTCTGGTTGCTGCCGGAAAAAGCCCTCTACTGGCCCGCCCAGGAGACCCTGATGGTGGCAGATGTGCATTTCGGCAAGGCCGCCGCCTATCGCAGCCTCGGCCAACCGGTCCCCCACGGCACCACCGCCAGCAACATCACGATCCTGGACGGATTACTGGCGCACCTGCCATGTCGACAGCTGATCTTCCTCGGGGATTTTCTCCACGGCCCTGGCTCCCACGCGCCAGGCACCTTGAAGGCCCTTTCCGAATGGCGTGACAGGCATCCGCACCTGGCCATGACGCTGATTCGCGGCAACCACGACAAACACGCCGGCGACCCACCACCCTCGCTGAACATTCGCGTCGTACCAGAACCTCTGCTGCTCGGGCCCTTCGCGGTACAACACGAGCCTGACCCGCACCCGAGCCGCCATGTGCTGGCCGGTCATGTACACCCGGTGTATCACCTGAGCGGAAAGGGCCGGCAGCGCCTGCGCCTGGCGTGCTTCCGGCTGGGCAGCGACCTAAGCCTGCTACCGGCCTTCGGCGCCTTCACCGGCGGCTATCGGGTCGAGCAGGACAACGACTGCAGGATTTTTGTCATTGGCGATAACGAAATATGGCCCGTTAGCTGAAGATCGCTAACGGGCCATATTCTGATCAGGCAACGGGCGCAGGAGGCGGCTCGTCCGGCAGGGTCGGTTCGCCCGGCTCGGTGGGTTGTTCATTGGGGGTGTCGGGATCGGGCTGACCAGGAATACCGCCTGCCGCTTCGGCAGGGTGGGCCAGCAGGGACCAGGCCATGACGCCGATCTGATTGGGCTCAAGCCTTGCCAGTTCGGCACTGATTCGCGGATCGATCTTCATAGAGCAACTCCTGAGCGAAGGCCCGCTGCGCTGACGCAAAAAAACGGGCAGTACACGCAATAGAGTGTCTGCCCGCTCAGGAATTCCCACTGTTCGTCAGAATCAGGTGCGTGGAAGTGTCACACCACGCTGGCCCTGGTACTTGCCGCCTCGGTCCTTGTAGGACACTTCGCATTCTTCATCGGATTCGAGGAACAGCATCTGCGCCACACCTTCGTTGGCATAGATCTTCGCCGGCAGGGTCGTGGTGTTGGAGAATTCCAGGGTCACGTGGCCTTCCCACTCCGGTTCCAGCGGCGTGACGTTGACGATGATGCCGCAACGGGCATAGGTGCTCTTGCCCAGGCAGATGGTCAGCACGTTGCGCGGGATGCGGAAGTACTCGACGGTGCGGGCCAGGGCGAAAGAGTTCGGCGGGATGATGCAGACGTCGCTCTTGATGTCGACAAAACTCTTCTCGTCGAAATTCTTCGGGTCGACGGTGGCCGAGTTGATGTTGGTGAACACCTTGAATTCGTCGGCGCAGCGCACGTCGTAGCCATAGCTGGAGACGCCGAAGGAAATCAGTCGGTCGGCGCCTTCGCCACGCATCTGGCGCTCTACGAAGGGCTCGATCATGCCGTGCTCTTGCGCCATGCGGCGAATCCACTTGTCCGATTTGATGCTCATGGCGGGTGTCCTGAATAGCGAGGTGGAGAAAACTGTCCGGCATCTTACCGGGGCGAGCGGCAGGGTTCAAAGCGCGTGAAGCAATTCTCGCCGACCCACCCTATTTTCCTGCGCATGGCCGCCCGCCAGTCACCAAAATCGAGAAACCTTTGCAAAGACCATTGGCACGTTTCGGAAAAAGGGTTAAGGTGGCGTCACTGTGTTGCTTGTGTCACTGAGAATCTCTACACGATATGTTGAATTTCGATCCAACCATCTACAAGAATTTTTCCTGCTCTTTGCACTCAGTCTCGATCAGGGTTCTTCCTGAGTCGCAGTTATCTTTGTTCAAGGAGTTACACCATGTCTAATCGCCAAACCGGTACCGTTAAGTGGTTCAACGATGAAAAAGGCTTCGGCTTCATCACCCCACAATCCGGTGACGATCTGTTCGTACACTTCAAAGCTATCCAATCCGACGGCTTCAAAAGCCTGAAAGAAGGCCAACAGGTTTCTTTCGTCGCTACCCGCGGTCAGAAAGGCATGCAAGCTGAAGAAGTAACAGTTATCTAACTGTTCCTGCTTTAGTAAAGAGCCCCGCCCTCAAAAGCGGGGCTTTTTTGTGCCTGTAAGTTTTTGCCGGCACAAAAAAACTGTGGGAGCGAGCCTGCTCCGGGCTCGCTCCCACAGGGGCTATTTCTGCCCGGGGGGCTTACCAGGTCACGCCAAACCCGGCGGTGTAGCGCGTCTTGCTCAAGTCACTGTCCTCGGAACCTTCAATCACGTCCTTCTCGGCCTTGAGGTTGAGCGAGGCCCAATCGGTGACCTTGTAGCGCAAGCCCATCTCCGCGTCATAGGCGTACTCCGCAACGCCGGACAGCGGCTTGCCCACTTCGCCATTGGTGAAGAACTCGACACGCTTGCCGACGAGATAGCGGTTGTAATCCCACTTCATGGCGACGGAATAGAAGTTGTCCTTGCCCCCGTCCTGGTACTCGTAATCGGTGCGGTTCAACAGCGAACCCAGCGAGAACGCGCCCAATTCGTCATCCCAGAACTGGTAGCCAGGACCGGTACCCACCACTCGCTGGCGGGCCAGGTCTTCGACCTTGTCACGCTTGTAATTCAGGCGCCCCTGCCAGAACCATTTGTCCGTCAGGAAGCGATCAAGGGAATACTCCAGTTTCCAGTTGTCGGTGGAGACCACGTCGTCCTGGAATTCGCGGTTGTATTCGCCCTCGGCGGTGTGCCGCCAGCGACCGTGGCGGGCTGTCGTCTTGAAATCGATGTCGTAGTCGTCGACATCTTTTTCCGCGCGCTGGTAATCCATTGCGGCATCGACATTGCCTTTCCACACCAGATCCTCGACCACCGGCTTGGGCTTGAGGATCTGCTGGATACTGGCCAGCTCGACGGTCTTGGGCGCGTCACCGTTGGCCAGGGTCACCTTGCCGTCCTCGGCGGCGTGCAGGGCCTTGGCTTTCTCACCGGTGTAGGCGTCCTGCTTGACCAGCAACTGTTGGTCGCTTTCAAGGGTCTTGACCTGTTTCCAGTCGATGGGAACGGCGCCGGCATAGTCGGTCTGGATCAACAATTTGCCGCCATCGAAAACGGTAATCTTGCCGCTGAGTTTGTCACCGTTCTTCAACCAGACGGTATCGGCGAGCAAGGGCGTGGAGGCGCTGGCAACAGCCAGGCAGAGCAGGGTTCTGGACAACATAAGCGTATAAAGAGCTCAGGTTTGCGGTGAAAAGGCGGCATTATCCCCCAGGACGACACCTCAGCAAGGACTGACCCGAGGATGGGGGATGAGTTCATTTCTCAATCGGCTCTGCCAGAATAAACCTACGAACGGACATGTACTTTTCCTTAGGAACCCTACCCGTGACCGATATTCCAGTGGGCCCCGACGACGCCGCGCAGGTACGCCGCACCACGCTCTACCTGACCCTTGCGCAAGTACCGCCCGGAAAAGTCGTCACCTATGGCCAACTCGCCGAGATGGCCGGCCTGGGCCGGGCGGCACGCTGGGTGGGCCGCACGCTCAGTCAACTGCCCGACGACACCAGCCTGCCCTGGCATCGGGTATTGGGCGCCGGTGGTCGGATCAGCCTGCCGGCAGGCAGCGTCTCAGGGGACGAACAACGCGCACGCCTGCGCATGGAAGGGATCAGTATCCTGAATAATCGTGTTGATATTCGGTGCCATGGCTGGCGCCCGGTAGAGCACAGCGGTTAGAGTGCGCGCTTTGTTTTCGCAATTTTTGAGGCAGACTCCAGCCCATGCCCCGTAAAACCTGGCGCGCCGCCCTCGCCGCCTATGCCAGTCCTTCGACGCTCGTGCTGTTGCTGCTTGGCTTCGCTGCCGGCTTGCCCTACATGCTGGTGTTTTCCACGCTTTCGGTCTGGTTGCGCGAGGCCGGGGTGGCGCGTGAAACCATCGGCTACGCGAGTCTGATCGGCCTGGCCTACGCCTTCAAATGGGTCTGGTCACCGCTGCTCGACCAATGGCGCCTGCCGGTGCTGGGCAAACTCGGGCGTCGCCGATCATGGCTGGTGCTTTCCCAGGGCCTGGTGATCCTCGGCCTGGTCGGCATGGGTTTCTGCGACCCGCAGAAACATCTCTCATGGTTGATCGCCATTGCCGTGCTCGTGGCGTTCGCTTCGGCCACCCAGGACATCGCGGTCGATGCCTATCGCCTGGAAATCGTCGATGACACCCGCCAGGCCGCCCTTGCCGCCAGCTACATGTCCGGCTACCGGGTCGCCGCACTGCTGGCGACCGCCGGCGCACTGTTCTTCGCCGAGGGTTTCGGCTCCACCGGCTTCAGCTACAAGCACTCGGCCTGGGCCGGTACGTATCTGCTGTTCGGCGTGTTGATGGTCCCGGCATTGCTTACATCGCTGTTCATGCGCGAACCGCCGGTGCCGCTGCGTACGCAATTGCAGGCCGGGCGCTATACCTTCGTGCATCAACTGGCATCGGTGTTCGTGCTGATCGTGTTGCTGGTGTCAGTCCCGGCGATGTTCACCCAGCTCTATAACACCGACTTCGCCAGCGTGCTGTTCGAGGGGGTCAGCCTGCTCGACCTGTTGCTCGAAGACCGCGCCTTCCTGCGGGCCATTCTCTATATCCTCCTGACGGCCATGTGCCTGTCGGCCATGGGCCGTCGTGGCCTGGCGCCGGTGCTCACGCCGATCAACGACTTCATCCTGCGCTACCGCTGGCAGGCCTTGTTGCTGCTCGGGCTGATCGCCACGTACCGGATGTCCGACACGGTCATGGGTGTCATGGCCAACGTGTTCTACATCGACCAGGGCTTCACCAAAGACCAGATCGCCAGTGTCAGCAAGATTTTCGGGCTGATCATGACGCTCGTCGGCGCCGGCATGGGCGGCCTGTTGATCGTGCGTTTCGGCATCCTGCCGATTCTGCTCATTGGTGGCGTGGCCTCGGCCGCCACCAACATCCTGTTCCTGATGCTCGCCGACATGGGCCCCAACCTGAAGATGCTGGTGGTCACCATTTCCCTCGACAACTTCAGCTCCGGCCTGGCCACCTCGGCGTTCGTGGCGTACCTGTCGAGCCTGACCAACCTGAAGTTTTCCGCCACCCAATATGCCTTGCTCAGCTCGATCATGCTGCTGTTGCCACGCTTGATCGGTGGCTATTCCGGGGTGATGGTGGAGAAATTCGGCTATCACAACTTCTTCCTGATCACCGCCCTGCTCGGTGTCCCGACCCTGCTGCTGATCGCCCTGCACTGGTTCCAGGAGAACCGCCGCCAGGACCTACCCACCGCCCCGGAACCGACCCCCACCCGGCCAGCGGAAGAGTCGTAGGAAACTTCAGCAAGCGCCGGCGAAACCGGCATTCGCACCTGGCGACCGGCCACGCGCCTGTACGCCAGGGCATCTCGCCCGTACAATGCTCCGTCACTTCTCGTCATCAGCAACCGACAACGGCCAACCATGCGCACCAGTCAATTTTTGCTCGCCACACAGAAAGAAACGCCTTCCGACGCCGTCGTGATCAGCCATCAGTTGATGCTGCGTGCCGGCATGATCCGCAAGCTCGCCTCGGGCCTGTACACCTGGCTGCCGATGGGCCTGCGGGTCATGCGCAAAGTGGAAGCCATCGTGCGTGAAGAGATGGACGCCGCCGGCGCCCTGGAAGTGCTGATGCCAGGCACCCAACCGGCCGAGTTGTGGCAAGAGTCGGGACGCTGGGAAGAATACGGCCCTGAACTGCTGCGCCTCAAGGACCGTCACGGCCGTGATTTCTGCGCGGGCCCGACCCACGAGGAAGTGATCACCGATCTGATGCGCAACGAGTTGAGCAGCTATAAACAGCTGCCTATCAACCTGTACCAGATCCAGACCAAATTCCGTGACGAGATCCGTCCACGCTTCGGCCTGATGCGCGGTCGCGAGTTCATCATGAAGGACGCCTACTCCTTCCATGCCGACCTGGCCTCGCTGCAAGTCACCTACGACCGCATGCACCAGGCGTACTGCAACGTGTTCACCCGCCTGGGCCTGAAGTTCCGTCCGGTCGAAGCCGACAACGGCTCGATCGGCGGTGCCGGCTCCCACGAGTTCCACGTACTGGCCGAGTCCGGCGAAGACGACATTGTCTTCAGCAGCGGCTCCGATTACGCCGCCAATATCGAGAAAGCCGAAGCCGTGCCACGGGAAACTTCCCGTCCTGCGCCATCGGAAGAGCTGCGTCTGGTGGACACCCCGAACGCCAAGACCATTGCCCAGCTCGTGGAAGGCTACAACCTGCCGATCGAGCGCACGATCAAGACCCTGATCGTCCGCGCCGAAGAAGAAGGCAAGCTGATTGCGCTGATCGTCCGCGGCGATCATGAGCTGAACGAAATCAAGGCTGCCAACCAACCAGGCGTCGCCAGCCCGCTGGTCATGGCCACCGACGCCGAACTGCGCGACGCCATCGGTGCCGGCGCCGGCTCGCTCGGCCCGCTGAACCTGCCGCTGCCGATCATCATCGACCGCTCGGTGGCACTGATGAGCGACTTCGCCATCGGCGCCAACATCGACGACAAGCACTATTTCGGCGTGAACTGGGAACGCGACCTGCCGGTTCCGGCCATCGCCGACCTGCGCAACGTCGTGGCCGGCGACCCGAGCCCGGACGGCAAGGGCGTGCTTGAAATCAAGCGCGGCATCGAAGTCGGGCACATTTTCCAGCTGGGCAACAAGTACAGCAAGGCGATGAAGTGCGAAGTGCTGGGCGAGAACGGCAAGCCGGTCACCCTGGAAATGGGTTGCTACGGCATTGGCGTGTCCCGTGTGGTGGCAGCCGCCATCGAACAGAACAACGACGAGAAAGGGATCATCTGGAGCGACACCCTGGCGCCGTTCCAGATTGCCCTGGTGCCGCTGCGCTATGAGACCGACCTGGTTCGCGAAGCCACCGACAAGCTCTACGCCGAATTGACGGCCGCCGGCTTTGAAGTGCTGCTGGATGATCGCGACAAGAAAACCAGCCCCGGCATCAAGTTTGCGGACATGGAACTGATCGGCATCCCGCACCGGATCGTCGTCAGTGACCGTGGCCTGGCCGAAGGCAACCTGGAATACAAGAGCCGCACCGAGGCCGAGCCGCAAGCGCTGCCGGTCGCCGACGTGCTCGCCTTCCTCCAGGCCCGTATCCGCCGCTGACACCAGATAGAGACGTCATGTTCAAGCGAAACACCTTAGGCCTCGGTGGCGCCGCGCTCTGCGGCGCCCTGCTGGTCAGTGGCTGTGCCAACCAAATGTCGCAACGCAGCGAGCACGAAGAGCGGGTCGAGCGTAAATTGCTCGACCATAGCCTGCAGATCGATGTGGGCGAACCGAAGGTGCTCGACCTGCCGCAGCGCCGGGTACGGATCCATGAGCAGAAGACCTTCGAAGTCACCGAATTCGAAGTCACGCGTCGCTACGATCGCTACACACCGTACCAACCCTGGCGGGAAATCTACGAGATCCCGCTGGGCGCGGTGGCGGTGGTTGCCGGCATCGGCGCGAACGTGGTCAATGTGTTTGCCCTCGGCAACCTGCCGGAGACGGTGACCCATGACTGGCTCAGCTACGGTATCGCCGGGCTGAACCCGTTCATGAACGCCCCCTCCCATGGCCGCGCCCAACAGAACCTGGCGGGCATCGATGAAGTCCAGCGAGACAAACGCACGGAACACTCGAGCTTGCCCTGGAGCGAACGCCCGGTCGAGGTCAAGGCCGCCCGGCAGACGTTCGAGCTGAGCACCGACCGCAATGGCGTGCTGCGCCTCAATCTGCTGGAAAGCCCATTTGCCGAGCAGGACCTGAGCCAGCTCGGCAAGTTGCAGATCAGCGTGACCGATGCCCAGGACGAGGTGCATACCGATTCATCCCTGAGCATCAGCAGCACCCTGCGCAGCAAGCTGGTGGAAGCCCACGCATTGATCTACGACGACCTGGAAGACGACGAGGTGAGCCAGTGGGTTCATCGGGTCAAGCGCCTGTCGGAACTGGGCCTGGAAGAAGAAGCCAGCGAGCTGGAACAAAGCCTGATCGAACTGACCCGCAATGATCCGGAACTGCAGGCCGAGTTCATGAAGGCACTGACCAAGAGCGGTGGACGGTTGGTGGCGGATCCGGGCGCTCACTGAAATACATCTATCCAAAAGCTCTGTGGGCATCCCCTCAGGGCTTCACCGCTCAAACAACTCCAACTGCTCGAACCCACCGCGTAAATCCTCCAGCCGTACCCCGATCCCCAGCAACCGCACCGGCTTCGCGCCGCGGTTAAACGCCTGGGTCAACAGCGACTGGTAACTGCCCAGGTCCCGCCCTGCCCCTGCCTGCTCCAGGGTGGTCTGGGTGAAGTCGTGGAATTTCACTTTGACGAATGGCTTGCCGGGCCGGTAGCTACTGTCGATGCGCGCCATGCGCCCGCTCAGGGTCTCCATCAGCTCCGGCAGTTTATCGAGACAGCTCACCAGATCGGGCAGGTCGATATCGTAGGTGTTTTCCACACTGATGGACTGACGTCGACTGTCATTGTGCACCAGACGCTCATCGATCCCACGGGCCAGACTCCAGAGTCGCTCACCGAAACTGCCGAATTCGCGCACCAGCGCCAGCTTGTCCCACTGCCGCAATTGCAGGCAATCGACAATTCCAAGCCTGTTCAGCTTGTCAGCCGTCACCTTGCCGACGCCGTGGAGCTTGCTGACCGGCAGGGCCGAGACGAAGTCCTCGACCTGGTCCGGGGTGATGACGAACAGGCCATTGGGTTTTTTCCAGTCACTGGCAATCTTGGCCAGGAACTTGTTCGGGGCGACACCGGCGGACACCGTGATATGCAACTGGTTGGATACCCGCCGACGAATGTCCTGGGCGATGCGGGTGGCGCTCCCGCCGAAATGGGCGCTGGCGGAAACGTCCAGGTAGGCCTCGTCCAGGGACAGCGGTTCGATCAGGTCCGTGTAGTCGCGGAAGATTCCCTGGATTTCCTTCGACGCCTCGCGATAGGCATCCATTCTGGGCTTGACGATGATCAGGTCCGGGCAAAGTTTCAACGCGTGCCCGGAGGACATGGCCGAGCGCACACCGTAGGCCCGCGCCTCATAATTGCAGGTCGCGATCACGCCCCGCCGATCCGCCGAACCGCCGACCGCCATGGGTTTGCCGGCCAGCCGCGGGTCATCGCGCATCTCGATGGCGGCATAGAAGCAATCGCAGTCGACGTGGATGATTTTGCGTTGCGTCATAAAGAAGCGGGATGCGGGACAAATCGGACCGCCAGTATCGCATCCGCAACTGTATATAGCACCAGTAGTTTGAAAGATCCGACGCTTAGCCTGGAAAAGGGCTACGTAAAATGTATTTTTTCAATCGCATCGAACCGCCCAATAGAGCCGCAGCCCTTGCCCCGCCTGCGTCACAGCACAGTCACAATGCTTTTTGAGTGGCTAAGCGCTTGAAGCGGAACAGTTTTTTCTAGCGCAAGGGTTGACAGCCTGGCGATCCTCTGTAGAATGCCGCCTCACAGACGCGGGATGGAGCAGCCTGGTAGCTCGTCGGGCTCATAACCCGAAGGTCGTCGGTTCAAATCCGGCTCCCGCAACCAACATCAAGAAAGGCCATTCGAAAGAATGGCCTTTTTTGTGCGCGTGTCTTTTTCACAACGTCCTCGCTGCGTTCCCTTGCCACACCTGGGGAGCAATCATCCGTCACGCTGGCCAACGCCAACGCCCCCGGAGTTGTAGGACAATTTCCCTTTTAATTTCTGGCATTTAGCAGGGAAGGGAAGTGTCAGTCATTAATTTGCCTCCGCTCCCTTTTAACAGTTGACACTCAAGCGTTCGCCTGTAGAATGCCGCCTCACAGACGCGGGATGGAGCAGCCTGGTAGCTCGTCGGGCTCATAACCCGAAGGTCGTCGGTTCAAATCCGGCTCCCGCAACCAAACATCAAGAAAGGCTACTCGAAAGGGTGGCCTTTTTTGTGCGTGTTATTTTTGGGCTTGTCTACAATCGGCCTCATTACAAAAGTTTTGTAATTATTTTCTGCCGAAGGGATTGGTAACTTGGCTGGATACCCCCATCCTGTCGCGCATAGCTCAAGAGGTGATTGATGCGCGCAAATTCTGACCCGCAAGACACTGTTACCGCGACACAACCGATCAAGGCCGAACGACTGCGCTGGCTGGATCGAATCAGCCAGTACCGCCAGCCCATTGGCCTCGCCGTCACGCTGTTGCTGTTTGCGATTGCGCTGATTGCCTGTCGCCATCTTCTGAGTGAACTCGATCTTTACGCGCTGCACGACTCGATTCTCGACGTGCCCCGACCGGCCCTGCTCGGTGCGGTCGCCGCCACGGTCGCAGGTTTCATCATTCTGCTGGGCTACGAATGGTCGGCGAGCCGCTATGCCGGCGTGACACTGCCGCCGCAGACCCTGGTCCTGGGCGGGTTCACCGCGTTTGCCATCGGCAATGCCATCGGGCTGTCGCTGCTGTCAGGCGGTTCGGTTCGCTATCGCCTGTATGCTCGTCATGGCCTCGGGGCTTCGGACGTTGCCCACATGACCTTGTTCGCCAGCCTGTCCCTGGGCTGCGCGCTGCCGCCACTGGCCGCCCTGGCCACCCTCAGCGACCTGCCTGCCGCATCCGCCGCGCTGCACCTGCCCGTGACCTTACTGGCGGCTGTTTCCCTGGCGGTGCTGCTGCTCATGGGGGTACTGGCCATCGGCATCTATCGCCGACGCCTGCCGGAGCAACCTCATCGGGACAGCCTGCTGGTCAAGGCCGGGCGTCGCACCCTGCGCCTGCCGGGCCGACGCCTGACCTTCCTGCAACTGGTCATCACGGCGCTGGATGTCGCGGCCGCCGCCACGGTGCTGTATCTGTTGCTGCCCGAGGCTCCGCCATTCGGCGCGTTCCTGCTGGTCTACCTGTTGGCGCTGGCCGCTGGTGTGCTCAGCCATGTCCCTGGTGGCGTCGGGGTGTTCGAAGCGATCCTGCTGGCGGCTTTTGCCGACAAACTGGGCGCCGCGCCGCTGGCCGCCGCCCTGCTGCTGTATCGCCTGATCTACGTGCTGTTGCCGATGCTGGTCGCCTGCGTGCTGCTGTTGATCAATGAGGCCCAGCGACTGTTCCAGACGCGCCAGACCCTGCGGGCGGCGTCAGGCTTCGCGGCGCCGATCCTGGCGGTACTGGTGTTCCTGTCCGGCGTGGTGCTGCTGTTTTCCGGCGTGACCCCCGAGATCGATACACGCCTGGAGCACATCGGTTTCCTGATTCCCCATCGACTGGTGGACGCTTCGCACTTCGGCGCCAGCCTGGTGGGCGTGTTGTGCCTCTTGCTCGCCCAGGGCCTGCGCCGTCGCCTGTCGGCCGCCTGGATGCTGACCACCGTTTTACTGTTGGTAGGCGCCCTGCTCTCCCTGCTCAAGGGTTTCGACTGGGAGGAAGCCACGCTGCTGACCTCGACGGCCGCCCTGCTGGCGGTCTTCCGGCGTTCCTTCTACCGTCCGAGTCGCCTGACCGAACTGCCTTTTTCCCCGCTGTTTCTGATCGCCAGCCTCTGCGTGCTCGGCGCGTCGATCTGGCTGCTGCTGTTTGCCTACCAGGACGTGCCCTACAGCCATCAACTGTGGTGGCAGTTCACCCTCGATGCCGACGCTCCCCGTGGCCTGCGCTCGCTGCTGGGGGCCGCCGTGCTGCTGGTGGTGGTGTCCCTGACCTGGCTGCTGCGCACCGCGCGACCAGTGATCCATCTGCCCACGACAGAAGAACTGGAGCGGGCCAGGACGATCCTCATGGCGTCTTCGCAGCCTGACGGCGGCCTGGCCCTGACCGGTGACAAGGCGTTGCTGTTCCACCCCAACGACGAAGCGTTCCTGATGTACGCGCGCCGTGGTCGCAGCCTGGTGGCCCTGTATGACCCGATCGGACCGACCCAGCAACGGGCCGAGATGATCTGGCAGTTCCGCGACCTGTGCGACATCCACCACGCCCGCCCGGTGTTCTATCAGGTGCGCGCCGAGAACCTGCCGTACTACATGGATATCGGCCTGACGGCGATCAAGCTGGGCGAAGAAGCCCGGGTCGATCTCAAGCGTTTCGACCTCGAGGCCAAGGGCAAGGAGATGAAGGACCTGCGCTACACTTGGAACCGCGGCACCCGGGACGGGCTGTCGCTGGAGATCCATGAACCAGGGCATGCGCCAATGGATGAGCTCAAGGTCATCTCCGATGCCTGGCTGACCGGCAAGAACGTACGCGAGAAAGGCTTTTCCCTGGGCCGCTTCAGCGATGACTACCTCAAGCACTTCCGCATCGCCGTGATTCGCTTCGAAGGCCGTCCCGTGGCGTTCGCCAACCTGCTGGAAACCCATAGCCATGAGCTGGCCAGCCTGGACCTGATGCGCGCCCACCCCGAAGCGCCCAAGCTGACCATGGAGTTCATGATGGTCGGCTTGATCCAGCATTATAAGAACCATGATTACGCCCGCTTCAGCCTCGGCATGGTTCCGCTGTCGGGCCTGCAACCGCGTCGCGGGGCGCCATTGACCCAGCGCCTGGGTTCGATGGTATTTCGCCGTGGCGAGCAGCTCTACAACTTCCAGGGGCTGCGCCGCTTCAAAGACAAATTCCAGCCTGACTGGGAACCTCGTTACATGGCCGTGCCCGCCGGACTCGATCCGCTGGTGGCGCTGGCCGATACTGCCGCCTTGATTGCAGGCGGCCTGACTGGACTGGTGAAACGCTGATGATGCAACGCTCCTGGCGATACGTAGTGGCCGCCCTGCTGGTGCTGGCGGTGATTCTCGGTGGCGGTTATTGGTATTGGAACCGCCCGGCCCCGCAACCTACCCTTGAACAACTGACACCCGCCGACGGCGCGCCGATGACCCGTGTCATCCCTGGCACCAAGCCTCGCGCCCAGGTGCTGGTGGCGGTCAATGAGGACCAGAAGCTCAGTGACACCCAATTGACGACCCTCAGCCGCGCCGGCTCGGCGCAAATCGTCCAGGTGATCCTGCCCAAGGACTGCATGCTGCAGGGTCGTGCCTTGCAGGCAGGCCTGAGAGAGCTGCAAGGACCGGCGACGCTGGTCAGCGGCATCGGTCCGGGCGCCGTGCTCGCCTGGCGTTGGCTGGCCGAGCAGAAGGATGACAAGGCCAAGGCCATTTCGGTGGACCTGGCCCTGGAGAAACCCGGCTGCACGCACCTGCTGCCCAAAACCGCGGCCCACGGCCACTGGCTGGTCGCCTGGAACGACAACCCCGACGACACCAGCGCCGCTTTCGTGCGGGATCAGAAGAATGCCGAAACCAGCATCAGCGACTACGACATCAACCTGCCGCAAGTGCTGAACAACGAATTGCGCAAGATCCTCGTAGGCACCGACAAGGCCAAGGGTGGCCTGGCCATTCCGGTGGTCGAGGTGCCGGCGAGCCAGGCCCGGGATACCGTGACCCTGTTCCTCTCCGGCGACGGCGGCTGGCGTGACCTGGACCGCGACGTAGCCGATGAAATGGCCAAGATCGGCTACCCGGTGGTTGGCATCGACACCCTGCGCTACTACTGGCAGCACAAGAGTCCGGAGCAGAGCGCGGTGGACCTTGCCGAACTGATGCAACACTACCGCCAGGTCTGGGGCACCAAGCGCTTCATCCTGACCGGCTATTCCTTTGGCGCCGATGTGTTGCCGGCGATCTACAACCGCTTGCCGGCCACCGAACAGCAGCGGATCGACGCAATCATCCTGCTGGCCTTCGCCCGCACCGGCAGCTTCGAGATCGAAGTCGAAGGTTGGCTTGGCAACGCCGGCACCGAAGCCGCCACCGGCCCGGAAATGGCCAAGTTGCCGGCCGAGAAAGTGGTGTGTATCTACGGCGGTGAAGAAGCCGACGAAAGCGGCTGCACCGACAAGACTGCCGTGGGTGAAGCCATCAAGTTGCCGGGCGGCCACCACTTCGACGAAAACTACCCGGCCCTCGCCAAGCGCCTGATCGATGAGATCAACAAGCGCCAGCCCAAGCCTGCCGATCAGTAATCCGATGCCGGCTTAACAAGAAGCCCCTGCCGCTTTGCAGCGTGCAGGGGCTTTTTGTTGTGGCGGTGCCGGCGTCTTCGCGAGCAAGCTCACCCCCACTGAGGGGATGAGTCTTAGTAGACCTGCACTCGCCACAGCTCCCGCGAAGCGGACCCCGCCGACATCGGCAGCCGCCCATGCAGTGTTCGGTAGTTGTCGACCAACACCAGATCACCTTCGCTCCATGGATGGGCGATCAGGCACTCCGGGTCGTAGACCAGGCTGTTGACCTGCTCCAGCAACGCCTGTTGAGCCGCCTCGTCATGATCCTGCACGGACTGGCTGAGGGTCTGCAGTGTCGAATCGGTACCTTCCTGGTAACGCAGGATGAGTTCGCCGCTGCGGGGGTGACGATCCACCAGGCTGTACATGCGCGGCGAACCGCCGAAGTAGGTCATCTTGGTGTAGTAGGTGATGTTCACCGCCTGCCATTGCCGAGCGACCTGCAAGCCGACCTTGCGCAACACGTTCCGGCTGTCGACGACGGTGGTCTGGCCTTCGCCCGGTAGCGGCGCCGTCTTGCAATACAACATGAACTTGCTGGCGCAGAATTTCGGGTTGCGCTGCACCTGGGCATCGCTGTCGGGCAGCATGTTCAAGTCCCAGTGCAGAGGCGTTTTTTCCAGCGAATGCACCACGCCTTGCGGCTTGTCCGCCGGCTTGACCACGTGCACCGCGCCGAAGGCCCATTCGTACACCGTGCCAAAGCGTTCGCAACTACGGGCGAAACTGTCCTGGTCATCGAAATGACAGCCCTTGAGGCAAACAAAGCCGAAGGTTTCCACCAGTGCTTCCAGCAGTCCCGTGGACAGTCGCTCGAAACCCAACCCCAGCGGATCCCGCACCACCAGGCCAAAGAGCGGGAGCTTTTGCAGCTCGTACTCGAAGCCTTGTGCCTGGGGCCCCTCTGTCTGGTGATAAAGCCACGGTTGCCCCTGCCAAGTGACCAGCACATGCTGGTCAAGGTCGACCTGGGCCCGCGCGCGCAGGCCCTGGCTCCCATCGAGGTTGCACACAGGCACGGCGTGCCAGGGACTGTCGACGCGACTCAGCCCTTCGGCCAGCCCGACGGTAAACTTGGGCCCGGCATTGCTGTACTGATGGACCGACAGTCGAATGTCATCGGGGAAGAAGCGATCCACTGCCGCGTTCAAGGCCTGCCCGCGCAGCATCATCTGGTAGGCCTTGTAGTTGATCTGCTGCAGGTACTCGTCCTCGCTCTGCCCGTCCTCGCGGCACAGGCGCAGGTCGTTGTAGAGATGACTGCAGAGATTGTCATGGGTCCGGCCGAGGGCTTCATCATGCCGGCTCTGCTCGATCAGATCCCCCAGGTTTTTCCAGGGCAACCGGGCCTGCTTGACCAGGCTGGCACGTACCGCCTCGGCACTCTGGGCCTGCGGGAACAAATCCTCCATGCTGACCCACTCGATCGTGTGGGTCGTACACAGCTCACGCAGCGCCCGGTTATAGGCCGCACGAACATCGTCGGTCACCCCGACGATGTCATTGAACGTCGTTCCATCGCTGAGGATCGATACCACGCACCCAGGCTCATGTAACGCGGCAATCGCCTGGCCCATCTGATCGAGACGCTCGATGGCCATGAACTCGCCATAGTCCGGCAGCACGCCGAAGGTCTGGTCGATGGCATTGGGCGATTTGCAGGGAAAACCCGGCAGAATCAAGCGCACCGGACGGCGCTGATCGAAGCATTGCCCCAGGCGGTATGCCAAATGCTCCCGGCCCTGTGTTTCGAAACGATCATCCGTACCCTTGAACAGATAGCCGGACAGCAAATCGCTGACGGCCGTGATCCAGGCATCTCTATGTTCCATGGAACAGCTTCCTTGAGAGTGGGTGTATCAACAGGATTTGACGGTATCGCCATGCTCGGTGAATGCCTGCGCGGCGCCACGGTGTTGCTGAAGGATGTGTAACAGCCCGGCCGGCTGCTCACAGTAGAAGTCCGGGACCTGGGCCTCCCAGGCGCACCACGGGCCATAACCCCAGGCGACCATTGCCGAGGGCATGCCCGCAGCGCGGGCGGTCTGCAGGTCGATCTCGGTATCACCGACGAACAGGCAGTGGCGGGGCTCGACCGACAACCGCCGGGCGGCTTCCCACGCCACCTCCGGCTGGGGTTTGAGCGACCGGCCGGCGCGGTGCCCCAGGACCGCCTTGAAGGCCGTGCGGGGGAGCAGCGCATCAGCGACCCGGCAGGCCATGGCTTCGGCTTTGTTGGTCACGATCGCCAGCGGCAGTTGTAGCGCTCGGCAGCCTTCGAGCACTGCCAACACACCTTTGAAGGGTTTGGAAAACTGCACCAGATGATCTTGGTACATCGCTACATAACGTTGATGCAGCATGGCTGCATCGGCGATGCCAAACTGCGCGGCCACCGCCTCGATCATCGCCGTGGTGCCGCCGCCGATATAGCCCCGCACCGCATCCTCGGTCAGCACCGGACACCGGTGTTCCAGCAACACCTGATTCAGGCTCCAGGTGATGTCCGGCAAGGTGTCCACCAGGGTACCGTCCAGATCGAAGAGCACGGCATCGATTCGCAACCGAGGCGTCTTCATTGGGCACTGGCGTAGTGACAAGGACGCCCCTTGCGAAAGACCAGTCGATGGAAACGCTCGTCAACATTGCTGCGTTTTTCGAGGGTGACCACGCCCCGTCGCTTGATTGCCACCGAGTGCCAGGGTGTACGCCACAGGTCACTGGTCGGGACGAGGCGGATGCCGATTTTCGTCGACACGGCCAGTTGCGGGTGGATCGACAGACGCAGGCAATCCGGATAGCGCGCCTGCAGCAACGCGCTCCAGGCCTCGCTGCGCTGGATCACCCGCTGCGAGGCCGGCTTGGCGATCTTCTTCACCGCGTTGAGGCTCATGCCAGCGAACGCCTCAAGCCCCGAATAGTCCTCGGAGAGGAAGCGATGGATGCCGCAGTACATCAACATCATGTGCGGGTCATCCTTGAAGCGCTGTTGCAACAGGATCAATGACTGACCGTGCTCGATCATCATTTCTTCGCGCATGGCGTCCAGGCAGTCGAGCTGAGGGTAGGCATTTCTGAGGTCGAAATGGGCGAACATGCCGCCGTAGTGCTGATCGGCGTAGGCCTGGATCGAGTCGGTGTACGCCTTGACGTCCGCATCGGGAACACGCACCAGATCGGCAAACACATAACCATCGGAGCAGATGTGGATCAGCGCGCCCGGCGCGTAGATCGCCTGGATTTCCGCACACAGGCGATGGAGCTCGTCGATGGCATGGTATTCAGCCAGGTCAGGCAAGTGACTCAGGGTCTTCTTGCGGCTGGGGGATTTTCCGGGAAAGGCCGGCAAGACCATTTCAACTTTGCGACCGCTCTCGACCGCCCGCATGACTTTCGTCAGATGGGGTTCCAGCACCTGCAAGGAAAGTTCGTCGCTTTCCCCGGGGGCGAGGCTGCGACGGCGAAACAGGCATTCGAGAATCTGGTGGGCAATGTTCTGAGGCGAGACGGGCTGATGCTCGTGCACGCGCTGACCGCCCACCTGTTGAGCAACGGTAGTTGAACCCTGCATAGACAATCCCTTGTTTGATAGTGACGGTAGCCAAATCCTTGGCCACCGGCAGATACTCCCTGATCTGCGGGCGGGTAAAAATCCTACAGAAAGCAAGCACTTGTCAAACTTTCCGAAGCGCCACAAGAAAATGCTGTCACGGAATACCGGGACAGATGCCGTAAAAAAGCCCCCGCTGCCGCAAGGCAACGGGGGCTTTTGATTGACCGTTCCGACGCTACATCTCGACCTGCGTCCCCAATTCAATCACCCGGTTCACCGGCAGATTGAAGAAGCGCAGGTTGCCGTTGGCATTTTTCAGCAGGAAGGCAAACAGCAACTCGCGCCAGCGGGCCATGCCCTCGAGCTTGGAAGCAATGACCGTCTCGCGGCTGAGGAAGTACGTCGTGCGCATCGGGCTGAAGTCCAGATCATCCAGATGACAGAGCTTGAGTGCCTGGGGCACGTCCGGCTCGTCGGTGAAACCAAAATGCAGGATGACCCGGAAGAAGCCTTCGCCATAGGAGTCGACCTCGAAGCGGCGCTGGGGCGGAACCCGTGGGATGTCTTCGTACACCACCGTCAACAGGACGACTTGTTCGTGCAGTACCTGATTGTGCAGCAGATTGTGCAACAGCGCGTGAGGCACGGCGTCGGAGCGCGCGGTCAGGAACACGGCAGTGCCCTGCACGCGATGGGGCGGCTGCACACGAATGCTGCTGATGAAGATCGGCAGCGGCAGCGCGCCTTCGTCCAGGCGCTCCACCAACAGCTGCTTGCCGCGCTTCCAGGTGGTCATCAACACGAACAGGGCAATACCGGCGATGACCGGGAATGCGCCGCCCTGAATGATCTTCGGCACGTTGGCGGCAAAATACAGGCCGTCCACCAGGAGGAAACCAAGCAGCACCGGCACCGCCAGCAGTGGCGGCCATTTCCACAACAGCAGCATCACGGCCGACACCAGAATAGTGGTCATCAGCATGGTCCCAGTCACCGCCACGCCGTAGGCCGAAGCCAGCGCACCGGAGGACTCGAAGCCCAGCACCAGCAGCACCACGCCGACCATCAGCGACCAGTTCACCGCGCCGATGTAGATCTGGCCCTGTTCGGCGCTGGAGGTGTGCTGGATGTACATGCGCGGGATATAACCCAGTTGGATCGCCTGGCGGGTCAGGGAAAACGCGCCGGAAATCACCGCTTGCGAAGCGATCACCGTGGCCAGGGTCGACAGACCCACCAGCGGAATCAATGCCCAGCTTGGCGCCAGCAGATAGAACGGGTTACGCGCCGCTTCCGGGTCGCCCAGCAGCAACGCACCCTGGCCGAAGTAATTGAGCACCAGCGCCGGCAGCACCAGGATGAACCAGGCACGGGCAATGGGTTTACGGCCGAAGTGGCCCATGTCGGCGTACAGCGCTTCGGCGCCGGTCAGCGCCAACACCACGGCGCCGAGAATCGCCACGCCCATGCCGGGATGCACGAGGAAGAAACGCACGGCCCAGACCGGGTTCACCGCTTGCAGTACTTCCGGGTGCTGGCTGATGCCATAGACACCGAGGGCGCCGAGCACCAGGAACCAGGTCACCATGATCGGGCCAAAGAGGATGCCGATCCGTGCCGTGCCGTGGCGCTGGATGATGAAGAGCCCCACCAGCACCACCAGCGACAGCGGCACCACCCAATGGTCGATGCCCTCGAACGCCAGGCCAAGGCCTTCGATCGCCGACAGTACCGAGATCGCCGGGGTGATCATGCTATCGCCGTAGAACAACGCCGCGCCGATCAAGCCGCAGATCACCAGGAACGTCCGCAACCGTGCCCGCCCCGCCGCGGCCCGCCGCGCCAGTGCGGTGAGCGCCATGATCCCGCCCTCGCCCTGGTTGTCGGCCCGCAGGACGAACATCATGTACTTGATCGACACGACCCAGATCAGCGACCAGAAGATCAACGACAGGATGCCCAGCACCCCGTCATGGTTGACGGGTACGCCATAGCCGCCGGAAAACACTTCTTTGAGGGTGTACAAGGGGCTTGTGCCGATGTCGCCGTAAACCACTCCGACCGCCGCGACCAGCATGCTCAGCGGCTTCGCTGCCGAATGCTCGGCACCCGCCACCTGACTACTTGCATGACCCATCCAACACTCCCAATTCCCAGACCTGTCTGCTTGAACGAAGCACTATGCTTGATGATGCAGCATGCACCGTTTTACATCTCGTAACAGGTGTTTTATTGACTATAAAAACCGGTAAAGCACAAAGGCGCGAAGCATAGCGCAGCACTCGTCGTTTTTCCCGGTATAAAGCTGGTCAACTGCCTCGTCCACCGCTAGAATTGCGCACTTTTTGATCAGAGGCGCGTCAGGCGCCCTGTCTCGGCAAGAGACGATCCCCCTACACCGAGGTTAGACATGTCCACCACTACTACGCCAGCCAATCCCAAGGTCGGCTTCGTATCCCTGGGTTGCCCGAAGGCTCTGGTCGACTCCGAGCGCATCCTGACCCAGCTGCGCATGGAAGGCTATGACGTCGTGTCCACGTACCAGGACGCCGACGTGGTAGTGGTCAATACCTGTGGCTTCATCGATTCGGCCAAGGCCGAGTCCCTGGAAGTCATCGGCGAAGCCATCAAGGAAAACGGCAAGGTCATCGTCACCGGCTGCATGGGCGTGGAAGAAGGCAACATCCGCGACGTGCACCCAAGCGTGCTGGCCGTGACCGGTCCGCAGCAGTACGAGCAGGTGGTCAACGCGGTGCACGACGTGGTGCCACCGAAGCAGGACCACAACCCGCTGATCGACCTGGTGCCACCACAAGGTATCAAGCTGACCCCGCGCCACTATGCCTACCTGAAGATTTCCGAAGGCTGCAATCACAGCTGCAGCTTCTGCATCATCCCGTCGATGCGCGGCAAGCTGGTGAGTCGCCCAGTGGGCGATGTGCTCGACGAGGCCCAGCGCCTGGTCAAGGCCGGTGTCAAGGAACTGCTGGTGATCTCCCAGGACACCAGCGCCTACGGCGTCGACGTGAAATACCGCACCGGCTTCTGGAACGGCGCGCCGGTGAAGACCCGCATGACCGAACTGTGCGAAGCCCTCAGTACCCTGGGCGTCTGGGTCCGCCTGCATTACGTCTACCCGTATCCGCATGTCGATGAACTGATTCCGCTGATGGCCGCCGGCAAGATCCTGCCCTACCTGGACATCCCGTTCCAGCACGCCAGCCCGAAAGTCCTCAAGGCCATGAAACGCCCGGCGTTCGAAGACAAGACCCTGGCGCGCATCAAGAACTGGCGCGAAATCTGCCCGGACCTGATCATCCGCTCGACCTTCATCGTCGGTTTCCCCGGCGAAACCGAAGAAGATTTCCAGTACCTGCTGGACTGGCTGACCGAAGCCCAGCTCGACCGCGTCGGCTGCTTCCAGTATTCGCCGGTCGACGGCGCACCGGCCAACGACCTGGATCTGGACGTGGTACCGGACGACGTCAAGCAGGACCGCTGGGAGCGCTTCATGGCGCACCAGCAGGCCATCAGCTCGGCGCGCCTGCAAATGCGCATCGGCCGTGAAATCGAAGTACTGGTGGATGAAGTGGACGAGCAAGGCGCCGTCGGCCGCTGCTTCTTCGATGCCCCGGAGATCGATGGCAACGTCTTCATCGACAACGGCAGCAACCTCAAGCCAGGCGACAAGGTCTGGTGCAAGGTGACCGATGCCGACGAGTATGACTTGTGGGCTGAACAGATCGGTTGATCTGCCATCCCCCCTGTGGGAGCGAGCCTGCTCGCGATAGCGGTGGGTCAGCCGAATGAGAGGCCAACTGATCCGACGCTATCGCGAGCAAGCTCGGCTCCCACAGGCTTCTCATATTCAGGCAAAAAATTGACAAGCCCCGCCCTAGCAACAAGATGCGGGGCTTTTTTACGGCTATCGTATGGATAAACCCAGGACATCCAGCACAAGGAACAGGCGGGCATGCGTCAACATTCGGTCATCCACACACCGAAACCCAGCGATTACCAGGAACTGACCCAGGTCTGGGAGGCATCGGTACGCGCTACCCATGATTTTCTGCCGGACAGCTACATCGAGCTGCTGAAGAACCTGGTGCTCACCCGCTACCTGGATGCCGTGATGTTGATCTGCACCCGGGACACCCGCCAGCGCATCACCGGTTTCGCCGGTGTCGCGGCCGGCAAGGTCGAGATGCTGTTCATCGACCCGCAACATCGCGGCCAGGGCCTGGGCAAGCAATTGCTGCGCTATGCCATGGAGCACTTGAATGCCGACCAACTGGACGTCAACGAACAGAACCCGCAAGCCCTGGGCTTCTATCTCAAGCAAGGCTTCGAAGTGGTCGGCCGTTCGGCGCGGGACGGCATGAACCAGCCCTACCCGTTGCTGCATATGCGCTACAGGCAGCCCGACCTGAAGGCCCGACGCGTCTAGACGAGACAAATGGACACGCGATTAACCGGCGCCAGGCAGGTACAATGTCCACCCTCTTTTTGTAACGGCCCTGTCATGACTGACCCGATTCGCCTCTCCAAACGCCTCATCGAACTTGTCGGCTGTTCCCGTCGGGAGGCTGAGTTGTTCATCGAAGGTGGCTGGGTCACCGTGGACGGTGAGGTCGTCGACGAGCCGCAATTCAAGGTCGGTGCCCAGCGCGTCGAGCTCGACCCTGAGGCCAAGACCACCGCGCCGGAGCCGGTGACGATCCTGATGAACGTCCCGGCCGGCATGGATACCGATACGGCGATGGCTACCCTCAAACCGGAGACGCTGAGCGAAGAACATCGTTTCGGCAAACGCCCGCTCAAGGGGCATTTCCTGCGCCTGACCGCCAGCGCCGACTTGCAGGCCAACGCCAGCGGCCTGCTGGTGTTCACCCAGGACTGGAAAATCCTGCGCAAGCTCACCGCCGACGCCGCCAAGATCGAGCAGGAATATGTGGTGGAAGTCGAAGGCGAGATGGTCGCCCATGGCCTGAATCGCCTGAACCATGGCCTGACCTACAAGGGCAAGGAACTGCCAGCGGTCAAGGCCAGTTGGCAGAACGAGAACCGCCTGCGCTTCGCCATGAAAAACCCGCAACCGGGTATCCTCGCCCTGCTCTGCCAGGCCGTCGGCCTCAAGGTAGTCGCCATTCGCCGTATCCGCATCGGTGGCGTGTCCATTGGCAAGGTTCCGCCGGGCCAGTGGCGCTACCTGTCCGCCAAAGAGAAGTTCTAATTTTTTCGGCGCCACAGCTGGCTGGGGCGCCCATTGCCGATCGATCAGGATTGCACACATGATTCACAACGACGTACTGCGCAGCGTGCGCTACATGCTCGACATCAGCGACAAGAAAGTCATCGAGATCATCAAGCTGGGCGGCCTGGAAGTGTCCCTCGCGGACCTGGTGGGCTATCTCAAGAAAGACGAAGAGGAAGGCTTTGTGTTCTGCCCTGACGAAGTCATGGCGCACTTTCTCGATGGCCTGGTGATCTTCAAGCGTGGCAAGGACGAAAGTCGCCCGCCACAGCCCATCGAAGTGCCGGTGACCAACAACATCATCCTCAAGAAGCTGAGGGTGGCCTTCGAGCTGAAAGAGGACGATCTGCATGCGATCCTCAAGGCCGCCGAGTTCCCGGTGTCCAAACCGGAACTGAGCGCCCTGTTCCGCAAGTTCGGCCACACCAACTACCGCCCTTGTGGCGACCAGTTGCTGCGCAACTTCCTCAAGGGGCTGACGCTGCGCGTTCGCGGCTGACTCCGACCCATGACCTACACAGTGTCCCCCATCGGCTTCGTCCGCTCCTGCTTCAAGGAGAAGTTCGCCATCCCCCGCCAACCGCAGCTGGCCCCGGCCGCACGGGGCGTGCTGGAACTGGTGGCGCCATTCGACCAGGGTGACGCGGTGCAGGGCCTGGAGCAAGTCAGTCACGTCTGGCTGTTGTTCCTCTTTCACCAGGCCCTGGAAGACAAGCCGCGCTTGAAGGTGCGCCCGCCGCGCCTGGGCGGCAACAAGTCCATGGGGGTGTTTGCCACTCGCGCCACCCATCGCCCCAATGGCATAGGCCAGTCCGTGGTCAAGCTGGAACGGGTCGAAGCCGGCCGGCTGTGGCTCTCGGGCATCGACCTGCTGGACGGCACGCCGGTGTTGGACATCAAGCCCTACGTGCCCTATGCCGATATCATCGGCTCGGCGACCAACGACATCGCCAGTGCGGCGCCCGGGTTGATTCCAGTGCAGTGGATGGACTCGGCGCTGCTTCAGGCGCGAGACCACGCCATGCGCCTGGAAGAGCCCTTGGTGGAGCTGGTCGAGCAGTGCCTGGCGCAAGACCCACGTCCGGCATACCAGACTCCCACAGCAGAACGGGAATATGGTGCGCAGTTCTGGGACCTGGATGTTCGTTGGCATTACCCGCAACCGGGGTTGATCCGGGTGCTGGAAGTCGTTCCCGCCCGGCCATGACTGCCGGAAACGAAAAAGCCCGCGTTGCCTTCATCAGGCAACGCGGGCTTCTTTATGGGGCCTTGGGATCGTGCCCACGCTCTGCGTGGGCATGCCGCAACGGACGCTCTGCGTTCGGCTCTTTGGGACGCGGAGCGTCCTTGGCTGCGTTCCCACGCAGAGCGTGGGCACGATCCGCTTACTTCTCTACGAACGCCCGCTCGATCAGGTAGTCACCCGGCTCGCGCATACGCGGGGAAACGGTCAGACCGAAGCTGTTGAGCACTTCGCTGGTTTCATCCAGCATGCTCGGGCTGCCGCACAGCATGGCGCGGTCGTCCTGCGGGTTGATCGGCGGCAGGCCGATGTCGCGGAACAGCTTGCCGCTGCGCATCAGGTCGGTCAGGCGCCCTTCGTTCTCGAACGGCTCGCGGGTCACGGTCGGGTAGTAGATCAGCTTGTCACGCAGTGCTTCGCCGAAGAACTCGTTCTGCGGCAGATGTTCGGTGATGAACTCGCGGTAGGCGACTTCATTGACGTAGCGTACGCCGTGGCACAGGATCACTTTTTCGAAACGCTCGTAGGTTTCCGGATCCTGGATGACACTCATGAATGGCGCCAGACCTGTGCCGGTGCTGAGCAGGTACAGATGCTTGCCCGGCTTGAGGTCGTCCAGCACCAAGGTGCCGGTGGGTTTCTTGCTGATGATGATCTCGTCGCCTTCCTTCAGATGCTGCAATTGGGAAGTCAGCGGGCCATCAGGCACCTTGATGCTGAAGAACTCGAGATGCTCTTCCCAGTTCGGGCTGGCAATCGAGTAAGCACGCATGAGCGGGCGGCCATTGGGCTGTTGCAGGCCGATCATCACGAACTGACCGTTCTCGAAGCGCAGGCCCGGATCGCGGGTGCACTTGAAGCTGAACAGAGTGTCGTTCCAGTGATGAACACTGAGGACACGCTCGTGGTTCATGTTGCTCATGTACGTGGGACTCCTGGGAATGATGCCTGCGTCGTTATATGCGCATTTGCATCGCATTCTAATGGCAGCGACAATATCTGTTAACTGAATTATTAAGATAAGGGTTATCGGTTATATCGATATGCGATTTACTCTACGTCAACTCCAGGTCTTCGTCGCCGTCGCCCAGCAAGAGAGCGTTTCCCGTGCCGCGGGCCAGCTCAATCTGTCGCAATCGGCCGCCAGCACTTCCATTACCGAACTGGAACGTCAATCCAGCTGCCAGTTGTTCGACCGCGCCGGCAAGCGCCTGAGCCTCAATGCCTTGGGTAAACAGCTGCTGCCCCAGGCGGTGGCGCTGCTGGACCAGGCCAAGGAGATCGAAGACCTGCTCAACGGCAAGTCCGGCTTCGGCTCACTGGCAGTCGGCGCGACCCTGACCATCGGCAATTACCTGGCGACCCTGCTGATCGGCGGCTTCATGCAGCGCCATCCGGAAAGCCAGGTGAAGCTGCATGTACAGAACACTGCCAATATCGTGCACCAGGTCGCCCACTATGAAATTGATCTGGGTCTGATCGAGGGCGATTGCAGCCACCCGGACATCGAGGTACAGAGCTGGGTCGAGGACGAACTGGTGGTGTTCTGCGCCCCTCAGCATCCGCTGGCCAAGCGCGGCCAGGCAACCATGGAGGAGTTGACGCACGAAGCCTGGATTCTGCGGGAACAGGGCTCCGGCACCCGCCTGACATTCGATCAAGCCATGCGCCACCACCGCAACGCGTTGAACATCCGCCTGGAGCTGGAACACACCGAAGCCATCAAGCGCGCCGTGGAATCCGGTTTGGGGATTGGCTGCATCTCACGCCTGGCGCTGCGCGATGCATTCCGGCGCGGCAGCCTGGTGCCGGTGGAAACGCCGGACATGGACCTGGCGCGGCAATTCTATTTCATCTGGCACAAACAGAAATACCAGACCTCGGCGATGCGCGAATTCCTCGAGCTGTGTCGGGCATTCACCGCCGGGGCACAGCGCAGCGACGAAATCGTGCTGCCAACCATTGCCTGATCAAAGCAGCACCAGGCCCCACACCAAGGCAATCATGGTCAAGGCGACAAGCTGGGCGGCACTGCCCATGTCCTTGGCGTTTTTCGACAAGGGGTGCAGCTCCAGGGAAATCCGATCGATGGCCGCTTCCACTGCCGAGTTCAGCAACTCCACGATCAAGGCCAGCAGGCAGACCGCGATCAGCAGCGCCTGTTCGACACGGCTGACGTTCAGGAAGAACGACAACGGAATGAGGATGACATTGAGCAGCACCAGTTGACGGAATGCCGCTTCACCGGTGAAGGCGGCACGCAGGCCGTCCAGGGAGTAGCCGGAAGCATTCAGGATGCGTTTCAGGCCGGTTTGGCCTTTAAAAGGAGACATAGGATGGGCAACTGATTGAAAGAAGTGGGAAAGCTAATTCAACCCTAGTCAAAAAAGCGTGAATAAAGACGCTATGACTGCGGTGAAATTGACTCAAGTTGTTGCAGCAACAAGGCCGCCTGGGTCCGGGTGCGCACATTCAGTTTACGAAAGATCGCCGTCACGTGCGCCTTGATAGTGGCCTCCGATACGTTCAATTCATAAGCGATCTGCTTGTTCAACAGGCCTTCGCAGACCATGGTCAGCACTCGGAACTGCTGCGGCGTGAGACTGGCCAGGCCTTCGCTGGCCGCCCTGGCCTCCTCGGACACACTCACGGCTTCGAATGCCTGCGGTGGCCAGGCGGCGTCGCCGTCCAGGACTTTCCTCACGGCCTGCTGAATCATCTCCAGGGAGCTCGACTTGGGTATGAACCCACTGGCACCGAACTCCCGGGCCTTGACCATCACCGCGGCCTCTTCCTGGGCGGACACCATCACCACCGGTATCTGCGGATATTGCCCCCGCAACAGCACCAGCCCGGAAAAACCGTACGCGCCAGGCATGTTCAGGTCCAGCAGGACCAGATCCCAGTCGGCCTTTTCGGTCAACCGAGTCTCCAACTCCGCAATACTGGCCACCTCCGTCAGCCGGACAGCCGGGCCAAGGCCCAGGGTCACTGCCTGATGCAACGCGCTGCGAAAGAGCGGATGGTCATCGGCGATCAGGATTTCGTATGTGGCCATTTTTCAAATGATCCTGTTTTTATGGGAGACCCGATGCAATCGCGTCTCGCCAAAACAACTCAAGACACCGCGCAGCGTTTCGAACCTCGGCCGCACCCTGGTCGGCGCCAAGCATGCCCAGCGAAGCCGGGGTGGTCAAGCAGCACGGCCATCACAGCCCTGAGTATGGGCCACTATGGAGCCGATACCGCTTGGGATACACGAATGAAGGGCTGCAGCTCGGCATGAGCCGGAGTCGACACATCCATCTCCTGCTGCCGTTTGGCGCCCAGGTAATGCTGGCTGAACACATCGAAATAAGCGTCCAGGGCCGACGCGGCGTCGTTGTCCCCGGCCAATTCGAGGCACAGCGCCGCCACTTCGGCGGTGCACAAATGCTCGCTGCGGGTCGAGCGGCGCAAACGGTAGCGTGACAGTTTGTCGGGCTGCAGGCTGAGGATCGGCAAGCGGTCGAAGTACGGACTCTTGCGGAAGATCTTGCGTGCCTCCGTCCAGGTGGCATCCAGCAGAATAAACAGCGGGCGCCTGGAGCGATCGAGATCCACCGTCTGGGTGACGCGCGATGGCTCGACGTATTCGCCGGGAAATACCAGGTAGGGTTGCCATTGCGGGTCGTCGAGCAGCGCCAGCAGTTGTTTGTCGACTTCGGTGCGCGACCAGATGAAGGCATGATTGTCACGCACCACATCGGCGATCAGCCAGCCGGTGTTGCTCGGCTTGAACACTTCCTTGTTGGTCATGATCAGGCAGACCCCGGAACGGGTTTCGACGCTCGGACGCCAGGCGCACAGGCAGTGGCTCTCGATCACCCGGCAGGCGCTGCAGCGGGGGGCGCGCCAGCCTCGGGCCTGTAGCGGCTTGATGCCTTCATCGATACGCTGGTCGCGCAGGCGGGCGACCGCGTTAGGGGCATGATTCATCGTGGGCAACGCCGACGGACAAAAGAACTCGACACGAACAACACTCGGCAGGCAATAAAGGCCGGCAGTCTATCAGAGCGCGTAAACCTGTACCGTCCCACCCAGCCTCCCCTATAATTCGCCGCCACTGAACGCACAGTCACGTGACCGGTCGAAATAGCCGTCACTGAACCAGGAGAGTTTCATGCTGCGCCTTATCGTCCCTACCGTTGCCGTTCTGCTGGCTACGTCTTTCAGCGCCCAGGCTGCCTCGCTGAAAGAACTCGAACTGAACAAGATGCTGCAGAACGTCGCCGCGGAAAGCAGCGTCGGCACCCCGCGAGCAATCAACGAAGACATTCTTGATCAAGGCTATACCGTCGAAGGCACCGAGTTGATCAACCACCTCAGTGTGCAAAGCAGCCATGCCCAGCAAATGCGCGCTGACCCCAAGGCTGTGTATTTCCAGTTGGGTGCCAAAGTCTGCACCAACCCGGGGTTCCGCAAACTGATGGCCAAGGGCGCAACGATGCGCTACGAATTCACCGAGGTTAAGACCAATCGCCCGGTCGCTACCGAACGCTTCCAGGAATCGGATTGCCCGAAACCGACCAAGACCAAGAAATAATCAACCCAAGCCAGTGGTCTGCCCGCTTGATTCGACTCAGGAATCAGCCACACAGACCACTGTCGCGCCGCTGTTCATCGTCGGCGCGCAGCTCAGCCACCAGTGCCTGTAGATAGCGCGAGCGCCAAGCCCGGCCTTCCAGACGGCGGCAACATTCCTCCTCGAGACTGACTCGATTGGCCTGGGCCGCTTCCAACAGCGCCAGATACAACTGCCTGTCGAGTTCCAGAGTTACCCTGGTCATCTTTCCCGCCTCCTTGCCCGCTCTACCTCAATCCATCGCGTGGCCCAGCCGTGGGCATCGAATTGCATGGCACGCCTGTTATCAGTAAATCAGAGCGGCACGTACCCGGTCGGTAATCTGACGAGCGGCGTGCCCGACCACTGCTGGTTGCCAACTGTCACTTTCGAGGGCCATGATCAAGGCAGCGAAGATCAACGCGAGGGTCTAGGATTCAGAAGGAAGAAGGAGTAGCTGAATGCCTTATAAACCGAATGACCAACTCAGTCGTCATTTTGAAAACCATGGCCACGACCTCACCCGCAAGGTCGAAGAGCAACTCAACCTGGTATCGCCCGACAGCCCGAACCTTCCCATCTACCGCGACATGATCCTGACCGTGCTGCGCATGGCACAGGAAGACCACAACCGCTGGAACGCCAAGATCACCCTGCAGGCACTGCGAGAGCTGGAACATGCGTTTCGCACGCTCGAACAGTTCAAGGGCCGACGCAAGGTCACCGTCTTCGGCTCGGCCCGAACGCCCGTCGAACATCCACTGTATAGCTTGGCTCGTGAACTGGGTGCGGCGCTGGCCCGTTCGGACATGATGGTCATCACCGGTGCTGGCGGCGGCATCATGGCCGCCGCTCATGAAGGTGCGGGCCGGGAGCACAGCCTGGGGTTCAACATCACCCTGCCTTTCGAACAGCATGCAAACCCGACAGTCGAAGGCACGCCGAACCTGCTGCCGTTCCACTTTTTCTTCACGCGCAAACTGTTCTTCGTCAAGGAGGCAGACGCACTGGTGCTCTGCCCGGGCGGCTTCGGCACCCTCGATGAAGCCCTGGAAGTCCTGACGCTGGTGCAGACGGGGAAAAGTCCCCTGGTGCCGGTGGTGTTGCTGGACGCACCGGGGGGCAAGTTCTGGCAAAGCGCCCTGGACTTCATCCACGAACAACTGGAAGAAAATCGCTACATCCTGCCCACCGACATGAAACTGATGCGGCTGGTGCACAGCGCCGAAGACGCCGTGGAAGAAATCAACCAGTTCTACCGCAACTTCCACTCCAGCCGCTGGCTCAAGCATCAGTTCGTGATCCGCATGAACCACAAGCTCAACGAACAGGCCATGGCCCGGATACAGATCGAGTTCGCCGACCTGTGCCTGAATGACTGTTTTTATCAACAAGGCTACAGTGGCGAAGAACAGGACGAGGCCCGGTTCAGCCATCTAACGCGACTGGCTTTCAACTTCAACGCCCGCAACCAGGGGCGATTAAGAGAACTGGTGGACTACATCAACCTGCCGGAAAACTGGGCGGTGCCCTCCACCGAGGTGCACCCACTGACGTGGGAGCCCATCAAGGTAACCTGAATCCATAAAAAAACGGCCCGCTATCGAAATAGCGGGCCGTTTTATCAATCATCCAGGCCACGACCGCTGAACAGGCGGTTGATCATTTCCATGGAATAGCCTCTATACGCCAGGAAACGCCCTTGCTTGGCCCGTTCTCGCGCATCGGAGGGTAAATGCCCAGAGAATTTCCGACGCCAGGTATCCATTAACTGGTCCTGCCAATCGATACCACTTTCACGCAAGGCCTGTTCGATATCCGAACGTTGCAAACCACGCTGACCCAATTCTTCACGAATGCGTAACGGACCGTAGCCGGAGCGCGCGCGATAAGAGACAAAACTTTCGAGGTATCGACTTTCCGATAACAGGCCCTCTTCCGTCAAGCGGTCGAGGGCCGTTTCGATCAAGTCATCGGGAGCGCCGCGTTGACGCAGTTTTCGCGTCAGCTCGACCCGACCGTGCTCGCGTCTGGCGAGCAGGTCCATCGCGGTTCGCCGCACCGCGACGAGGTTATCGAGTACGGCGGTCATCGAATCGATCAGATATCAGCGTCGGCCATGTCGTCAGCGGTTTCGCGACTGGCCACTGCCTTGACGTCGGCAACCGGGCTCAGCAGCTTGTCACGCAGTTGCTTCTCGAGCGCGGCGGCAACCTCCGGGTTATCCGCCAGGAACTTGGCCGAGTTGGCTTTGCCCTGACCGATCTTGGTACCGTTATAGGCATACCAGGCGCCGGACTTCTCGACAAAACCGTGCAACACACCCAGGTCGATCATCTCGCCATTGAGGTAGATGCCCTTGCCGTAAAGAATCTGGAATTCAGCCTGACGGAACGGCGAAGCCACCTTGTTCTTCACGACCTTGACGCGGGTTTCGCTGCCGACCACCTCGTCGCCTTCCTTCACCGCGCCGGTACGGCGGATGTCCAGGCGAACCGAGGCGTAGAACTTCAGCGCGTTACCACCGGTGGTGGTTTCCGGGCTACCGAACATCACACCGATCTTCATGCGGATCTGGTTGATGAAGATCACCAGGCAATTGGCGTTCTTGATGTTACCGGTGATCTTGCGCAGGGCCTGGGACATCAGACGAGCCTGGAGGCCCACGTGCATGTCGCCCATTTCACCTTCGATTTCAGCCTTGGGTACCAATGCGGCCACGGAGTCGACGATGATCACGTCAACCGCGTTGGAACGCACCAGCATGTCGGTGATTTCCAGGGCCTGCTCGCCGGTATCCGGCTGGGAAACCAGCAGGTCGTCGACGTTGACGCCCAGCTTGCCGGCGTACTCAGGGTCCAGGGCGTGTTCGGCGTCGACGAAGGCGCAGGTCGCACCGGCTTTCTGGGCCTGGGCGATCACGGACAGGGTCAGTGTGGTTTTACCGGAGGATTCAGGACCGTAGATCTCGACGATACGACCTTTTGGCAGGCCGCCGATGCCGAGCGCAATGTCCAGGCCCAGGGAGCCGGTGGAGATGGAAGGAATAGCCTGACGGTCCTGATCGCCCATACGCATTACGGCACCCTTGCCGAATTGACGTTCGATCTGACCCAAGGCCGCAGCCAAGGCTTTCTTCTTGTTGTCGTCCATTAAAGTCCTCACGTAATCAATAAGGCCTGGCGGCCAACACCTGTATAAGTAGCCAGTATTATTCCACAGGGATTCAGGATCGCCTACCCCTGATTTGAGATTTCTACGGCGGCATGTTGCAGCAGCCCCTCTAGCGCGGCCTTCACCGTCTGTCGGCGGACCTCATCACGGTTGCCCGGGAAGAATCGCTGCTCACTGAAGACCCTGTCGCCGACGCCCCAGGCGAGCCACACGGTGCCCACCGGCTTGTTCGGCGAACCACCGTCCGGCCCGGCCACGCCGCTGACCGCGACGGCGAACCGCGCCAGGCTTTTCTGCTGTGCCCCCCGCGCCATGGCCTCGACCACCTCACGGCTGACCGCCCCGACCCGTTCGAATAGCTCGCCCGGTACATTCAATTGCTGGGTTTTCTGGCGATTGGAATAGGTCACGTAGCCCGCCTCGAACCAGGCCGAACTCCCGGGAATCCGGGTAATCGCCTCGGCAATCCCGCCACCGGTGCAGGACTCGGCCGTGGTCACATGGGCATTGAGCAATTGCAGGCGCCTGCCCAGCTCAGCCGCCAGTTCGGTGATGTCATCCATGATGCTCTCCTGATTCGACGCAATTGGAGCCTACCGTACACGAGCATTCGCCGCTTGCAAGGCTCGACGGACTACTGACCCAACGCCTTGACGTAAGCCTGGCAGGCTTGCAAGGCGATCAATCCACGGTCGCCTTCGTCGGTGATGGCGATAATTCGTTGAGCATGCGCCGGGTCAAGTCGGGCTCTTGCTCCTCCATGAACCACGCCGCCGGCGACGGCACCGGTAGGCACTGAGCTGCAACTGCCTGCATTCTCGAGGAGGACTGACAGCCGCAAATCAGAAGTGGCAAGGCGATCACGCAGGCGAGCTTGATTTGATTGAGCATCGCTCAGGTCCTTGTAGTGGGTTTGTTCGCTGGCCGATAACCGTTGCTCGAGCACAAGGTGCTTGGCCTGCTCCGCCTGTACCTGGGCGGCTGCCGTGTTGCTGATGGCGGTCAGGTCATCCTTGTGCAGGCCGGCCAACTGCGCCAGCCTCGCCTCATAGCGCCAGCCCTGGACCTTCCACGCGATGCCGAAGGCCAGCAGCACGGCCACTGACACACCGACGGCCCAGACCTTCATGTTCACCGCGTTCACGGCACATCCTTGAAGAACAGGTGATTGCCCAGGCGCAGGGTTTGCGTAGCTCTGGCAGCCCAGGCCGGCGCCGGAATACTCGTCGCGTAGTAGTGGGTCGCGCCCTTCGTCATGTCAGGCTCGGCACCGGAGATCACCAGGTCTGCCGCGCGCTTGGCTTGCTCGAACTGCTTCGGCGGGATCTCCTTGGCGCCGCTCAGGTACGGATAGTTCGGGTCGTTCTTGTTCCAGCAACTGAACTGGTACGGCGCCTGACAGACACCGACGTAGCCCTCGCCCCACCACGAACGGCCCTTGCCAGCGTTGACGCGGTTGCGAATGACGCAGGCCACGGCAATTTGGCCGACCAGACTTTCGCCCCTTGCTTCCCCCCAAAGCGTGCGCGCAAGAATGTCACGGCCCTTATCGGAAACAGTCATAGCTTTTCTCCAGGCAAAAAAAAAACCGCGCAATGGCGGGAATCGTTTGTGGGGCTGGTACGATGTTCAGCGCCCAAGTACGGCGGATTTATGAAATGGATCAGTAGGATCAATGACCTCACAATCTGAAGCATCGCAACTCGCAACAGACAAGCATCTCAGTCACCCAACATATCGACCGGACATCGACGGGCTACGTGCAATTGCGGTTCTATCCGTTGTCGCTTTTCACGCCTTTCCAACCCTGATCACCGGCGGCTTCGTTGGCGTTGACGTTTTTTTTGTTATCTCCGGTTTCCTGATTTCCAGCATCATTTTCGGAAGCCTGAAGAAAAACAGCTTCAGCTTTGTTGACTTCTATAGTCGCCGCATTAATCGTATATTTCCCGCACTGCTGCTTATGCTCGTCGCTACATGGGCATTCGGCTGGTTCAGCCTACTGGCGGATGAATACACCCAGCTCGGCAAACACATAGCCGGCGGCGCGGCGTTCGTCTCGAATTTTGTTCTTTGGGGTGAGTCTGGTTACTTCGACAACAGCGCCGAGACCAAACTGCTGTTGCACTTGTGGTCTCTCGGCATCGAGGAACAGTTTTACCTGGTCTGGCCTCTCCTTGTTTGGGCGGCTTGGAAAGCCCGGCTTAACGCACTGGTTTTGATTGTTCTGGTAGGTGGCGTATCGTTCGCGCTGAACGTAATGAATGTGCAAACCGATCCAGTGAGCACGTTCTATTCCCCCCAGACTCGTTTCTGGGAATTATTGGTAGGCTCGTTACTGGCATACGTAGCGTTAAACAAGTGCTATTTCTTTCCAAAGTGGCGTGAGTCCAGCGGCCCGACGGTTCGCAACACTCAAGCGTTGATAGGTATCACGCTCCTTGTTTCGGCTTTCTCCTTGACCACGAAAAGCAACCAATTCCCTGGCTGGTGGGCCGCGCTGCCAACCGCTGGTACGGCATTGATAATCTCCGCGGGCCCCTTCGCTTGGCTAAACCGAACAATTTTGTCCCATCGGTTGCTGGTCTGGTTCGGCCTGATAAGCTTTCCACTCTACTTGTGGCACTGGCCGATATTAACGTTTCAGAGAATATTGGACAGCGAACCACCAAGTGTTCCCGCGAGAGGACTTGCCATAGCTGCAAGCATCCTATTGGCGTGGCTCACATATCGGTACATCGAAAAGTATATCCGGCTCAGAACCAATCTACGGAAAACAGCAGTCATTCTGGCGTTAGCAATGGCCGCGACAGCTACCGTAGGATTAACGACATTAAAGCTGGATGGATTACCGTCTCGATTCCCCAGTGAAATAAAAGAAATTGCAAATTTCAAATATGAATTTTTAAAAGATGCGCGCAACCCCGACTGCTGGATATCAATTACGGCACCGTATAATGGTTTTGCGCCTAAATGCTTAGACGCCGGCGACAGCAGCAAAGGGAAAACAATACTCATCTGGGGTGACTCACACGCAGCGAGACTATATCCAGGATTAGCATTGATGGTTGATCAGCACGCTACCTTACTCCAAGCGACAAGAAGTTCGTGCCCCCCAATGCTTGATTTCGCGGGCCAGATCTGCTCGGACAGCAACAACTATGTACTTTCCAGAGTTAAAGATTCGCCCCCCAGCACCGTAATACTGTTCGGCGCCTGGGGTCGTTACGGCGTAGATTGGCTTCCCGGATCCGAAGCCCGGAAAAAGCTCCTGCACACGATTGAGGCTATATCGGATGCCGGAGTGAATAATATAATTGTTCTTGGCCCTTCGCCGGAATGGACGCTTCCACTACCCAAGCTCGTTTTCAACAATTGGAGGGGCGACTTTAGCCACCGAATTCCTCGCAAAATGTTAGTGGGATTGAACCCGGCAACAAAGACCATCGACAATCAGTTTAGAGATTTCATCCCCCAATCCAAAGCCTCGCTAATCCCGGTTTATGATGCACTTTGCGATAGTAGCGGTTGCATTACATATACCGGAGACACGCCGTCTAATCTAACAAGCTGGGATTATGGCCATTTGACAACTGAGGGCGCTAAGGTCGTAGCAAAGAAAATACTGGATTCAGGGCTGATTCAATAACCAGGGGGCTCCGGCCAGCTTATTGCGACCGGAAACCCAGGTTGCTGATCGATTTTGTTCAGCGCAAGCTTATACGCTGCAAACAATTTGAATTTAGCCGTGTCGGCCTCGTTCAAAATCCCGGCAATATAGGCGTCGGCCATTCCATTTGTAGCTTCATTGGCCAGCGCCATATCAGCGTCACGCTGGACCAGAGCCTCTGCTTTTAATTGCGCGTCAGTAAGCGGCGGAGATACATACTCCGAGAATGCCCAAGCCCCATCATTATCAATAGCCAACCATCCGTACTCTGGTGTTACATCAAAATCCGTAACATCTATCCACACGAAGGACGGATGAAACATTTCGCCGATATCGCCTGCTGTAGCAAACAGCTCTGCGACACGTCCATTAGAAACTCTTGCATAAGTTTTCATCATGAGTACTCGTATACAATAACAACGCCAGATTGACCAGCAACACCCGCCTGGGCAGCGGTGCTTGCTCCTGCGAATGTGCCGGATGGACCTGAGCCGTATCCCGATCCGGAAACGGCTCCTGGCACAGCAGACGTAGCCCTTACTCCACCACTCCCTAACGGGTTCCCTCCGCCGGATGACGGCCTGAAGATCGCAGGGGGCAAAATGGTCGAAGTATCCGACCCCGCGCCGCTGAAGCCGACGATGTTCGCTCCCACAGGAGGATCGCTAGCTCCGCTGCCGCCGATGCCGGTATTGGTTGAAAACGCCGCCGATCCATTACCGGGCTTACCCCCTGGCACCGAAATAATAGAGCCGAAGCTGGAGGTGCCTCCCGCTCCGCCATTGTTATTCCCAGCTGCGCCACCAGCGCCACCGGCGCCGACAACGACCTGTACGCCAGAAATCCCTGAGTTGATTAACGCCTTTGCGTACGCAGCGGAGCCTCCACCAGAAGAGGCTCCAACCGTGCCAGCCGCAGTAGCTACAACACCTCCGCTGCCACCGCCCCCGCCAACCATCTCAACCACTATCGATTTTGTACCGGGCGTAGGGGTGTATGGGAAGGTTCCGGCCACCTTGAAAATTTGGGTATTGATCAATCTCCCCGGTCCGACCACGCCTTTGATTGCCGTCAGAAGTTGGGCATTATTGTCTTCGTCCGGAGTAAGCCCAGCGGCCTGTATTACGTTGAGAACTTCCAACGTCAAGCCATTGCCCCATTGAGCGGGAATCAAAGACCCAGGCGTACCCGCGATCGCATCCTCATCGACAAACTTGCCATCCACCAGCCCGATGCTGGGGACACTTTTTGGAAAATCCATCCATCTACTCCTTAGTCATAATTGATATGCACCTGCGTATGCGCCGGCGCATTACGATGAATCTGGCATTCCAATACCGATCCCGGGTTAACGCCAAAACGCTCCCCCCAATAGCTGGCGCCAAAACGCCGCCCGAGCAACAAACGCCGCCCGGTATTGAGGGTCCACATGAATTGCGCCTGCCAAGTGCCGAAATGCGCCTCTCCAAAACGGGCACGGCCCATGCGAGGTGCCCTGTGTTCCGTGACGGAGGCGTTGGGGTAGCCCTGGCCCCTGGCAATGTCCACGTAGTACGCAACGGTCTGGCTACCCACCGCCAACAACCGCCGACGCACCGCCAACCTCCGATCGTCATACAGCGGCGTGTCCCCCAGGCACGGATCCGGCAGGTTCATCACCCGCTCCCAATCCGGCACCAGTTCACTCACCCCCGCCGGGTCCATTTCATTGAGCAAATCAGCGGCACGCGCATCGAGGCGCGCCAGTTCCTGGGCGATGCCTTCCAGCACCTGTTCCAACTCCGGCACCCGCTCCGGGTCCCACGCCGGGCCGCTGGGCAGCAGGCTGCGCAGTTGGGCCTGGTATTCCCCGGCGGTTCTTATTCCAGCCATACGCAGCCTCCGAAGGTCAGCAACTGATTGCTCGCCGCAGTCACATCGGCGGCGGGTGCAGTAAGCGTGTGGTTGGTTTCCCCGGTGGCACTGCTGATGGCTTCGGCGATGTGGGTCAACAGCAGGGTTTCGCCAAGACCGGCTTCACGGTTGTGCAGGTCGCGCAACTGGGCCTCGACGGCCGCGCGCACGGTGCTGGTGTCAGGGGTGATGCGCAGCCGGTAGGTCACCGGTACCTGCACCGGCGCCAGTACATGCACCTCGGCGGTAACCGGGCGCAGGGGCTCGATGTAGGCCCGGACCTCCTCCAGTTGCTCGGCATTGGGAATCGGCTGCGGATCGTCGTCACGCATGACGAACAGGCCGACGGTGCCGGGTCCCAGGTAGTTGCCGCGGCACCAGGCGCGGGTGATGCCGGGGCATTCCAGGGCCCAGGTTTCATAATCCTGAGCCGAGCCGCCGTGGGGGATAATGCGGTAAGAGCGGATCACCCGCGCCCGCAGGGACTCGAGGCTTTCCCGGGCGACACCACCGGTCAGCCCCGGCGCCAGCACGGTGAAGCTGCTGGAGATGCCGAGGATCGGTTGCACCGGCGTCAGCACCAGGCCGGCATCGGCATTGCCCAGGCTGCCGCCCTCCAGCGCGGCGATGGTGGTGGTGTTGAGGCCGTTGCTGGTGGTGCGAGCGGTGGTCACTTTGTAGGCGCGACCATCGGTCGATTGCAGAAGCGTGTCGACATCCAGCACCGCACCGGCGGTCGCGGTGAAGCTGACGCTGCCGCTGGCCGCCTGAGCGGTTTTGCGCGCCTGGTTCAGCCGCAGGGCGGCGATGCGCTCCAGGGTGGATTCGTCGGCCTTGTCCGGCAGGATCTGTTCGGCGATCCAATCCAGGTAGCCGTACAGGCCATAGGCTGCGCCCCCCAGGGTGCGGGCCAACACTTGGGCATCGGACTGGCGCAGCGAATCGCTGGCCAGGTCGCTTTGGGTGCGCTTGATCAGCACCGGCAGCGAAGGGGTTTCAAACGGCATAGGTCACCTGCCAACTGTTATCGGGATTGATGTCCAGGCGCTGGCCGTCGGCCAGGGTCAGGACCGTGCGCAGGTTCAGGCGCTGAGCGTCGAGGCGTTCGCTGATGACGTCGATGGCCCTGCAATGGCCGTCGTCGATCAGCCATTGCAGGGCTTCGCGGGCATAGAACTCGGCGTCGAGCTGAGTCTGGCGGGTCAGCTTGACCCGGCGCAGCAGCCACAGCCGCGAGCCGATGCGGTCATCGGCGACCGTAGGAAAAGTGTCGCCCCACCAGCCGAAACGTTCCTCGTCATCGACGGCGTCGTCGTCAGCAGCGCGGCGCCAGGTGAACAGGCTGATCAGCACCGAGCGGGTCAACGCGGCGTGCAGGTTCTGGCTGATAAACATCATTGGCCTCCCGCCGGCGCGCCGGTCTGGCCGTTGCCGGCCTGTACGCCGACATGCACATGCTTGATCTGGCTGATGCCGCTGGCGATCTGATCGCCTTGGGAAATGATCTGGCCGGTGTGGTTGATGACAGGACTGTCGATGTTCACCGCGCTGCTGGCGCGGATGTTCAGGGTGGCGGTGTCGATGTCGATGACTCGGCCGCGCTTGAAGTGAATCCTGTCGCCCTCGTCGGTGTAGATCGCCACTTCGCCAGGGGCCAGGGCCTTGAGGCGAAAGCGGCGGTCCGCGACCACCAGCACCACGGCATGGGAACGGTCGCCGCCCAGGAAGGTGGCGATGCCCTCGGCGCCGGCCAGCGGGTTGCTGGTGAAGCCGTAGGGTTCGAAGTGCTCCATGTCGTCGTTCACTTCGCCGGCGGTGAGGCGCATCTGCAGCGACTGCAGTTTGGAAGCCGAATTGGCGAGCACGACAGTGCCGCGCGCCAGGAGGCGGGTCAGTAGGCTCATTGGGGTTCCTTCGGAAATCGGGTTGGGGCGGGCTGGGGGTCAGTCGAGGTTGGCGGTGGTTGGGCCGCCGTCATCGCGAGCAGGCTCGCTCCCACAGGGGACGTGTGGTGGATGGGGATTTTGTGGGCACCCGGGAAACAGTGTGGGAGCGAGCCTGCTCGCGATGGCGGTGGGTCAGTGGACGCTGGGGGTGACTGATACGCCGCCTTCGCGAGCAAGCCCGCTCCCACAGTGGGCGGCGCCGGGGTCAGGACTTGGGCTTGACCGGGTTTGCGTCGAAGGTATGGGGCGGGGCGACTTGCAGGGTGGTGACGGAGCCTTGGGCAGACAATGAATAGGTCACCTTGGAAATCAGCATGTCGCCGTCGAACCCCAGCACCGGGTCGAGCACCCGCACCAGGCTGTTGTGACGCCACAAGTCGCCATTGGCCTGGCGCCAGCCCTGCACGCGGTAGGTGGTGGTCAGGGCGCGACCGGTGCGGATGGCGCTCTCCCAGTCCGCTCGTTGCTGGGCCAGCTCGAAGGTCAGTTGAGCGCTTTCGCTGATCACCGTCACCCGCTTGCGTTTGAAACCCAAGTCGGTGGCGGTACCCGACACTTCGCTGACTGCCGCCCCACTCTGCTGGTCGTTACCCTTGTGCTGGCCGATGACCCGGTATTCGGAGAACACCTGGCTGTAGTCCATCGGCGCGTTGCCCGAAAGAATGTTCTTGCCCAGCTCCAACACATCACTGGCCCGCCCGGCGCTGCCGGGTTTGGCCAGCAGCACGCGGCCTTCGGCGTCGTCGGTGGAAAACACCCGGAACAACGTCAGCAAACGGTCGATGGATTGAAAGACGGTTTCTCCCGGCACGATGCTGTGTTCGCTCAAACGCGCCGTTTCCGGGATTTCACTGACCACCCCCACGCCATATGGCGAGGCCAGGGCTTGAACAATGCTCAGCACCGTCTGCCCCCGCCATTGGCTCGGAAGATTGATCGCCGCGCAATCCACCAGGTCCTGGGTCTTGGAACCCCCTTCGATGCTCAGCGTGATCTGGCGCCCGTCATAGCTGACCGGGGCCTTGAACACGTAGCCGCTGAGCACCAGGTCTGCACCGATGCGCACCTGGCATTCATCACCGGGACGGATCGGCACCGCCTGGGTCTGCCCCGGCCATTGCCAGGTGATGTCGAGTTTGAAGGTGCGGAACTGACGCTCCAGGTCCGCACTGATTTCCACGCTTTTCCAACCACCGTAGTCCAGCCCGCCGACGGTGAGCGTGACGGTATTGTCGAGTTCGCTCATGGCTTACTCCCCCGAGACTTTCAGGTCGTTGGGCGGCAGGAAACCCGGGTGGGCCACGCCATTGCGCTGGATCACTTCGGTCACCCGGGTGGCGTCGGCAAATTGCTGATAAGCCACCACCAGCGCCGGCAGGCTTTGCTTGAACGACAGGTTGATCAACCGGACACCCGATGACGCCACCGCCGTCAGGTGCGCGGCCATTTGCTGACGCAGGTGGTTCAACGCCTGGTAGTGATCCGGATCGGCCTTGAGGGAGGCCTGCCAGATAGCTTCGTTGAGGGCATCACGCAGGGCCAGGACATCGTCGGCCAACGGTACATCCCGGCGTTGGATCGGCTGCACGGCCTGCTGCGCCACTGAAGGCGTGGCGCCAAGCTTGACCACCGGCGCCGCCACGGGCATCGCTGCAATCCATTGCGCGGCCTGGACCAGCAGCGTGTCCTGGACCAGATTGGCCACGGCCTGGGCCGCCGCCGTGGTGTCCTTGCCGGTGGTGAGTTTGGGCGCGTCCGCCTGGCGGATGGCTTCAACCTGTTGCGACACGCTGGCAATCACGCCGCGATAGCCATCACGGGCAAAGTCCTTCAGCTCTCGGATGTCCCCCAACAATCCCTTGAACTCGGCCGCCACTTCCTTGGGCAACTCCTTTACCGCCTTGACCAGATCGCTGAGCTGCCCATAGACCTCGATCAACGGCTTCAGCTCCTGCTCGATAACCCCGTAGACCTCCTTGAGGCTGTTGCGCAGGTCGGCGATGCCGATCCGCGCGGCCTTGATCAAGGTCATCGCGTCTTCGAAACGCCGCACCGCCGAACCCAGAAAGCTGTCAGCCGATACCAGCAGCAGTTTCTGGCTGTTGATCGCCGCCGAAGGAAATTGCAGCGGCTGGTCGGGGTAGAACTTCAGGGCAAAGGTGACCAGCCCGCCGTCCTGGCGGGTCTGGGTCATGTCACACTCGCCAACCTTGACCTGCATCCGTCCCAGCCAAGGGTGCACCAGCTCGCCACTGCCCTGCTCCAACGCCTTGAGCAATTTGTCGCGCTGCTCCAGGCAATCGGGGCCGACGATAAACGCGGTCAGTTCATGGATCTTCGCCTGCTGGCCCAGCCCTTCGAAAAACGGCTGGTCGCGCTGCGGATATTCATGCAACTGCCCCTTGTGTCCCACCGGGGTTTTCGCCTGGTCGACCCAGAACCCGACGCCACGGAACGACGCCGGCAACAAACGATCACGCCAGCTCATTGGAACCTCCTGCGGACAGAGAGCGATAACCGATGCGCGAACTCACTGCCAGGCCCGGTTGATTGGTCTGCGGTGGCTCGACGCGCAAACCGGCCGGCGCGTTTTCGAAACGTACAGTCAGGCCGCCTTCAAGCTGGGTACGACTGTTCGCGGCGCTTTGTTGCACCAGCGCACTGGAGGTCTGCGGCAACGCACCGGGCCCGACACCGGAAGAGAGGCCCGAGGCCTGTTCGCCGATGCCCGCAAAAGACGCCGGCGCCAGCTCACCTTTGCCCTCGGCATTGGTCTTCTGTTGCGCGTCGGTCAGCCCTTGGACCTTGCCGGTGAACGTGGTGATGACCTCGCCAAAACCACCGTTGAAGAACGCCTTGATCGGCGCGATCACCCCCTGCAGCTCGTCCCACCACTGGCTGAACCACTCACCCACCGGCCCCCACTGCTGCGTGAGGCCTTCGATGGGTGACCAGTCGAACAACCCGCCGAACACCGCCAACATGATCGACACCTGGTTGCGCAGGCCTTCCCAGATCCCGGCGAAGACGTCCACAAGGGTGCCCCAGTTGGCCATGATCAGGCCCAACGGCGTCCAGTTGAAAAGCCCTTGGAGCGCGTCCATCAACGGCACCGTCAAGGCCTTGAGCAGATCCCAGATGGCCGCGAACAACCCGGTCAGGGGGCCCCAGTTGCTGACGATCAAACCCAGGGGCGACCAGGCGAACAGCGTCTGCATGAAACCGATGAGAGACGTCGCCGCTGCGACGAGCACATTCCACAACGCGCCAAAGAAACCGCTGATCGGCCCCCAGTTGCTGATCACCTGCCCCATCGGGGTAAAGGCGAACAGCGTCTTGAAGAACTCAGCCATCGGCACAACGATGGGGGCAAGCCTTTGCCAGAGTCCGGCGAAGAACGTCGAGATCGGTTGCCAGTAGGCGATGATCATCCCCGCCGCCAAGGCGATGCCCATGGCGGCCAGGCCAATGGGGTTCATCTTCAAGGCCAGGCTGACCACTTCGAGGGCCTGGCTCGCACCGCTGACGGCGGTCTGAATCACGCTGAACGCCACGGCCCCCGTCGCCAGGCCCTGCACCAGTTGCGGGTTGTCTTGCAGCACCTGAGCCACACCGCCGATCATCGGCTGTAGACCGACCGCCAGCGCATTGACTGCGGGCACCAGCGCCGAGCCGAACTGCAACGACACATTGCTGATGGACGTCTTCAATCCATCCAGCCCTTGCGCCGCCACCAATGGCGCCGCCGGTGCCTGGACGGTGCTGGCCACCGCGTTCACCTGCGCGACTTCACCCTTGAACGCCAGCGCCGACTTGAGTCCCTCCATGAACGGTTTGGCGATACCCCCGTCCGGCAGCAGCCCGGAAATATCCAGGCTGCCGAGGCCGGTCGCATCGAGGTTCTGCTTGAAGCCCTGGACCTTCGCCCGAAGGCCGGCGAGCTTGGGTGACAGCTCGTCGATGCCGGTCAGCAGCACCGCTTTTTTCTCTACCTCTTGTGTGTCTGCCATCACTGCACCTGCTGCATCGCATTGATCCGTTGCGCGTGCTCCAGGGATTCACGGAGCACATCCAGTGGCCTGGCCATCATCTGTTCGGGGTCAACCTTCCAGAACCAGGCCAGGTCATAGGCGGCTGCGATCAGGTCGCCGATGGCTGCGACGCCGCACTCATGAAAAAACTCGCAACGGCCCAGCTCAGCGCGTTGAGGTCGGCCAGGTCCAGTTGGTTGACCGACGACGGTGGAATGCCGGCGCAGACCGCGATGTATTTGGCCGCAACGTCCATGTCCAGGCTCACCTCCTCGCTCTTGTCGATCTTGTACGGCAACGCCTTGATCGCCCGGACTTCCTGCACCGTCGGACGGCGCAGGGTCAGTTCGTTCAGCGGCTCGCCGTGGGCCTCGATGGCCACGCGCAAGGTCACTACATCGCTCATTGCCAGGTCCCCTTGATGCCTTCGAATTTCAGCTCGATGGTGGCGTCGTCGCCCTTGGAGACCGGCTCCTCCACCAGGTAGGCGCCGGCCAGCACGTAGACCTTGCCGTTGCTGAACTCACAGGTGACGGTCATGTCGGTGCCGGCCACCAGTTGCTTGAGCGGAAAGTCCGCGGTGTGCAACGCCGTCACCTTGAAGGACGGGGCGATATCGGTTTCCTTGTAGAAACCCGGTACGACGGTTTCACGTTTGGTGAACATCAGCGGCGCCTCGCAGCCACCGTTGATGGTCAGTTGAGCGCCGTCCACTTTGACGTAGCAGGTGCCCGCAATCAGTTGACCCATGGTGTTTCTCCTTCAAATAAAAAGCCCACGCGGGGTGGGCTGAATTCATGCGTTCAAACACAACACTCAGGCAGCAGCGTCGTACTGCAGGCGGAATTGGTTGAGCAGTGCGAACACCCGCAGGCCATTGATGTAATCCGGTGGGAACAGCACATTGACCCGGCTCGGATCCTGGCTGTCGCGCTCGACGATCAGGTGTTCAGCGAACAGCTCGGCGTTTTCCACATGGCCTTCCAGCTCGAGCTTGGCGTACTGGGCGATCAGCTCGCCGCGAATCGTGCTCGGGGTCACGATGGGCTGGCCGGCGCCGAAGCGGGTGCCGTCGGAGGCCAGTTTGTGGCGACCGTACTTGCTGGTGATCACGCTTTGCAGACGACGCACGATGAACGCCGACTGGTGCATGGTTTCGCTGTCCAGGTAAGAGTTGTCAGCCTGGCCGAAGGCATTTTTCTGATACGTGGTGATGGAACGCTGAATACGCACGTAGCCGCCTTCGTAGTAGGCGGTTGCGATGCCGTAGTTGAGCAGCGACTGGCGCTCGGTCAAGGTGAAGCGTTCGCTGGCCGGTGCCGGATCCAGGCCCGGCAGGCTGCCGCTCTGGGTCGGACGGCTGGCGTCGGCCGAGATGAACACGGCGGTGCGCGCGGCCAATGCGGCGGCCTGGACCCACGACGGTTGCGGCACGCCCGGTTCCAGGGCCTGAATGGTCATGTGCTGGTCGTTGCGCGCCTGGCCGGCCGCCACCAGAGTGCCGATGGTGCCGCGCTTGGCACTGTAGACATGGCCGAACAACTGCTTGGCCCAGGACCAGCGACCGGTGCTGTCGTCCATGACCGCTTGCCAGGTGTTCAGGCTCGACAGGTCGGACCACGGCATGGCGATGAACTCGAACGGCTCGTCACCCAGGGCCGCGACGGCGGCGGTCTGGTCCGGCACGCCAGCGCCACCGGTCATGGGGTTGATGGCAGTGGTCAGGCCCGCGGGGGTGTCTTCACCGTTGCTCTTGCCCAGGCGATTGAACTGCAGGCTGATGTCGTTGCCACTGTCGCCGGTCCATTTGGCACTGAGGGTCACCACGCCGTCGACGGCCGCGGCGGTCACTGGCAGGTCGGCTGTCGCGTTGACTTTCAAGGCCAGCGCCGTGGCGGCCTGGGCTGCGGTGGCACCGTTGACGATAGCCGTCTGGACGCGTACGCCGCCGACGTATAGGTTGAGCACGCCACTTTCGGTGGCGGTGCCGGTAAAGGTCAGCACGCCCTTGGCGATGGCGCCTTCGACGTTGTGCAGCGGCAGGCACCAGATTTCGCCGAGCGGGTCGGTCTTGCGCCAGGTCTCGTACATCGAGGCGAGCATCGAGCCCTGCCCACCGACACTTTTAGCCAGGGCGACGCTGGAGACCAGCACCAGCTTGCCGACTTCTGCCGGGGCGATGTTGTCGTTGACCTGGGCGACGATCAACCGGCGCATGGCCGACGACGCGCTATTGGCGGCCGAGTTGTCCATTTCGGCGTAGAACAGCGGAACACGAATGTCCGCGGGGATGTTGCTGAATCCGATCGCCATTATTTGGCTCCCTGTGGTTTGGCCGCTTTCACGGCTTTGGTAGTGATATCGCCGTCGGCCAGACGTCGACGCCACCAGGCGTTGTCCGGCACTTCACGGCCTTCTAGGGGCAACAGATCGCCCGCTTCCGGGTCCGGTACGACACGGCCCGGGGCCGGCAGCACGGTGATGCGTTTGCTCATGGGGTTACGTCTCCAGAGAAAGTCAGTTCCAGGCGCCCGTCGGGGCCGGGACGTTTCAGGTTGGGGTCCGCCGGGTCGATGGCATCGACACGCACGGTGGCCCCGGTAAAGGACGACAAGCCGTCCAGTTCACGTTCGTGCCAGCTTTCGGCAGGCTGGCTCGCCAGATTGCGGCCCAGCTGGAACTCAGCGAAAAAGCGCAACCGGAACAACACTCGGTCGCTGTTGACCGAGATCGGTTCGCTGCCGTCGTATTCGATGCCGGTGTAAGTGACGCCGGGCTTGAACCCCACCAACCCGCGCCACAATTCGGCTCGCAGGTCGTGCAGCAGATCCAGCGCGGTTGTCGCGTCACTGGCATCGAGCACCAGCACCACGTCGAAACGGTCACGCACCGTTTGCAGCGTGACGTTCTGTGCCGTGTTCCGGCTCGCCACATCGGCGGTCGGCAGGACGTAGGCACACGGGGTTTGCAGTGGTGTGCCGGCTTGTAGCGTGGCGAGGTCCAGCCCCGCGACCACTCGGCTGGCGAGCGTCGGGCATTGCTCACGCAACTGCGTGAGGATCGGCGTGATCTTCATGAAGAGTGCTCCGGTGATAGGCGAGTGGCTGTCAAAAAACCTGTGGGAGCGAGCCTGCTCGCGATAGCAGTGGGTCAGTCGAAAAAGATGTCGAATGTGCTTCCGTCATCGCGAGCAGGCTCGCTCCCACAGTGGTCTTGCGTCATTCACGAATGCTGTGATCGCCAACGATTCAGGGTGGGAGCGAGCCTGCTCGCGATGGCGGTGGGTCAGTTGAATAGATGTTGGATATGCCGGCCTCATCGCGAGCAGGCTCGCTCCCACAGAGGTGCTGCGTCATTCACGAATGCTGTGATCGCCAACGATCCAGGGTGGGAGCGAGCAGTCAGGCCTTGGCGTCGAGGCAGGTTGCGTCGATCTTGCAGCGATAGCTTTTTTCCCGGTCACCCGTGGCGGTGACCTTGTCGATCGACCAGCGGCCGCGCATGAAATCCGGCCAGGTCGGGTCCAGCAGGACGATGCCTTCGGCGGACAACCCCGGGTTGCCTGGGCATTCGATGGCGACCTTGAGGGCTTCGCGCATCAGCCTGCGCACTTCACCTTCACCGGCGGCGCGGGCGTCTTCTGCGCTCTGGAAATGCTGTCGAAGGATCTTGAACGGCGCGATGCCACTTTCCTCCACCTGCACCTTGCCGGCCGCCGCATCCCACCAACGGGTCTTGCAGCCCTGGTATTTCGCCCGGGCGGTTTCATCGAGGACGGCGGAAATAAAAGCCTGATCGCCAGGACGATTGTTCGTCGTCACCGACAGCTTGATCTCCGGCAAAACCTTGCCCGACAGCGACTTCGCCTGACCACGCCGAGCCAGCACATACACTTCGTTGATCGGTTTGGCGACGGCGTCATACCGGTGGGCCAACCGCGTCAGGAAGCCCATGTCGGTTTCGTTGGACTGGTCGACGTGCTCGATTTTTATCAGCGACAACTCCGGCGCCACGCGCGGCGAAAAACCATGCCTGGTGGTCAGTTCACGAAACAACGCGCCCAAAGTCGTCGGACCGTGGCTGACGGACCGGCGCTGCTTGAACCCGGTCTGGTCCGCCGCACTGAACGGTGCCGCCATGGCCACCAGCGTCAAGCGCAGGGGAAACAGCGTTGGCGTGCGCCGGGTAATGACGAACTCCCCCTTGTCCACCAGCCCGGACTCCAGGTAACCCACCCGCAGACCAATTTTTCCTCCCAGACTGGGTAACCCTTCAAGCCCTTCCAGGCTGATGACGAGGGTCAACTGATCGGACTCGATCCCCGCCGCGTCGACGTGGGTCCAACTGAGCAATCGCTCATTGAGCAGTGCCGCATTCGCACCATAGATTTCCACTGCGGGCGTGAAACCCAGTGACATGTTGCCTCCTTAATCCCAAGCCGATACCGGTGCGGGTGCAGCGGGTTTCAGGTCCACTTCCGGCAGGGCAACCCACACCCCCGCCGGCAGCACCGGCCCCCATTCGGCCAGCCCGGGATTGAGCAGCCAGAGCGCTTGCTCGGTGGCATCGTCACAACACTCGAGCTCGCGGTACAGCAACAGATTCACCGAATCACCGGCGATACTTCGAACCCTACGCATTGGCGAACTCCGTCAATTCAATCACCCAGCCGACCACCATCGCCGTGCCGTCATCGATGACCTCGGTCTGGGTTTCCGACACCTTGTTGATCTGCCACAACCCCCAGTTGCGCCCAATGCCATCCACCAACGGCACAGGCACGCGCAAGGCCTGCAATGCACGCAGCTCATCGAGCCGATCCATGGCGGTCGCATACATCGATTTGCCAGTGATGGTCAGCCCTTGCAGGCCTTGGCCGACCTGGCTGGACTTGGGTTTGCTGGTGAGGATGTCGATGCTCTTCCAACCGCCATCCGAGGTGCGTACCAGCGAGTGGTACGCGAAGTTTCTCGACAGCCCGAAAATGAAACTGCCGAGTGCCATTTGCTGACGCATCACGTACCTCCGTCGGTCAGGGCCGCGTCACTGCGCATGGCCAGTGAGTTGGGCATGGTTGTCAGGCCGAACTGGCCGGTGATCTGCTGCACCACCAGATTGGCCAACTGACTGGCGCTGGCCTGGTCCTGACCGTTGATGTAGATGTTGGCGGTCATGGTGTTTTGTTGAGTGCTGGTCTGGCTGCTGGTGAGGTCTTTGCTGACCTGTTCCGGGGCGTCGAGCTTGTCGGCGGGGGTGGCCAGTTTTTCACCCAGCCACTCACCGCCCCAACTGCCCGCCATGCTTCCCAGCAAACCACCGATTACACCTCCCACCGCGGTTCCCAGGATGGGCACCACGCTGCCGATCATCGCGCCAGCGGCGGCACCGGCGTAGGTTCCTGCAAGCCCGCCACCGGCAGAACCCAATGCCCTGCCGACCGCTTTGTCATCACCGTCTTGCAGGCCTTTGGCGACATCGTAGCCAGCGCTGAGCAACATCAGCGGCGCGGCGCGGCGGGTGACCGCCGAGCCCATCCTGGCGGCGCCCAGCAAACGACTCTCGCTCGCCACGGACGGTACCGGGATGGAAGCCGACTTAGCGACATTGCCTTGCCTGGCGCGTCGGGTCGTCTTCTTGCCCTTGCGGCGCTGTTCCGGCGCATCGACCGTCAGGTCCTGCGCCTCGGAAATCTGCCTGGCACCGGCCAGCGCCAGGAGTTTAGTCGCGGCCGCCGTGACGGCCGAAACCATCGCGACTTTGATCTCGGCACCGCGTGCCAATGCCAGGGCCCCTGCGAGTACCAGCAATCCGGCGGTCGCTTTCGGTTGGGCCTGGGCCACTTCACTCAGGCCATCGGCCAGGGCGCCAAGCGATACCATGACGCCGTCGGTCAACGGCGCCAGGGCATTGCCGCCCTCAGCAAACATCCGGTTCTTGCTGGCATCCAGCGCATTGAAGCGCCCCTGGGAGGTATTCCCCAGCGCCTCGGCAGTGGCCGCCAGCGAACCGTTGAATTTTGGTAGTGCTCCATCGGGGGTGCGTTCGGACACCAACGTGAACGCTTTCTGAACGCCTTCCGGCTTCTTCAGCAGTTCCAGAATCGCCGCGTTGTCACCAAACAGTGTCTTGGTCAGCGCTTGCTGTTCTTGCGCAGGTTTCTGCTTGAGGGCTTCCAGCACCTGGCTGATCATGCCGGCTGCGTCGTTGCGCAAGCCGTTGGCGATCACAGCAGGATCAAACTTGGGGTTCAGTTCCGCCCAGGCCTTGCGTTGCTCAGGCGTTGCCGCGTTGCCCTGGGCCAATGCCGTGGTGAACCCTTTTGCCGCATCACCGGCATCCGCCTTGCTCACGCCGCTGTTGAGGAACGCCGCCGCGAGGGCCGCCACCTGTTCCGGGGTCATCCCCGCGGCGAGGCCCGCCTCGCCACTGCGCTGCACTACTGCGCCGATATCGGCCGCCTTGACATTCAGGCCGCTGTTGCCGAGGTGGTTGGTGGCATCTGCCAGCGTCTGGCGTTGCCCCCGATCCAGGTTCATCGAGCTGCGCCAACCCAGCAGCATCTCGCTGGCGGTCTTGACGTCGAGGTTGAGCGCCGACGCCATCACTGCGCTGTCGCGGGTGAAACTCAGCAGTTCATCCTGCCGTTTGGCCGGATCGGAGCCTTCTCCGATGCCCGCCTTCGCCGCCGCCAGTTCGACCTGGACCAACTGGACCGCCGTGGCCCCGCTGGGCGCGACCTGTTTGTCGGCAGCCATTTTCAGGTTGGCCTGCGACAGCTGCTGCAACGCGGCCCTATCCAGCTTCAGTACTTGGTTGAGTTCGACCATCGCCAACTCGGTCGCCATCGCAGATTTCAGCAGACCCGGCGGCGCCTGCTGGTCGACGTCGGCCTTGAGCTTCGACTTCGGCTCACTGTTTGGCGCCGGCACCGAAGCACCGGCCTTGAGCAACGACTGCTGCACCGACAGGGCGACGTTCAACGAAGCCAGCGTTTCCCGCAACTTGACCTGCTCCGACACCAGCAGGCGAATGTCGAGACTGGCCGTGCTCAGGGCCAGGTTCAGCCCCGACGTTTCAGACACACTGCCCAGTGACGGCAACTCGATGCTGGCCGCACCGGACAGCGAATACTTACTCTCTGCCATCCCGCTCTACTCCTGTTTCACGCCAAGGCGAGTGATCGCGATGTCGTAACGGCGCAATGCCTTGCCGGCGTCCCATTCCAGAATTTCCGCTTCACTTACCGGGTAAATGAGCGGCACCACATCGAGGATCACTTCGATGTCGCGCTCCGAAAGAAGTCCGCCGGTTTGTTTAAAAAATCGTCGATGCGCACCTGCAGTTGTGTCCAGTCAGGCACGGTCAGCAGGTCCAGGTCGGGCAGCATCAGGCCGGTGCAATGGGCGGTGATGAACTCGGCGCGTTCTTTCGCCGTCTTCAGTTTTTTCATCGCCTTGGTGGCCCGGAGTACCGGCATTTCCAGGGCCAGCGAGGTCACGCTGCGGCCCGCCACGTTGAGTGGTTGCAGCAGTTGCACCTGGTCGGGATCGGCCGGTGCGTGGTCCCCTTCGGCGACCTGTTCGAGGAAATACGCCGCAGGACGGGTCGACATGTCGTGCACGTACTGGGCGATGCTCACGTAGTCCGGGCGCTTGAGCTGATCCAGTTCCTTGGCCGACAGGCCGGTGGCCAACTTGGCCAGCTCGAAGAACTGGTCGTCCTCATCGTCGCCGGCACGGGCCAGGGCGTCTTTCTGCGCGGCGTAGAACAGGGGTTTGAGTTGCAACTGGTCGATCTGCGATCCGTTGTCACCGGTGATAGGTGACAGCAGAAGGTGTTGGGGAGGCGTCCAGGACATGAATCAATTCCTTGGGTGAATGTGGGCCCCTTGTGGGAGCGAGCCTGCTCGCGAATGCGCCAGTACCTTCAGCATCAAGGTGTCTGGCACACCGCTATCGCGAGCAGGCTCGCTCCCACAGGGACGGTGTTCAACTGAGGTTCAAGGCAACAGCACCGCACGGCGCGCATCGCCGAGAATGTCGACGCCGTTGAGCACGAACTTCTGGGTGCGTACGTCGATGTCGATCACCGGAACGCCGTTTTCCAGGCGGTTGTAGGTGCGGCACGACAGCTCAAGATTGGTCTTGGGCTTCTCACCCATCTTCAGCGCGGTCTCTTCCAGGGATTTCAGCTTGCCGCCGACGGTGTGGTAGGTGAACCAGGTGTTGCCATCCTGATCCTGGCCGGCTTCACGCACGTTCAGCAGGATGTCGTCACCGACGCTGACGCCCAGCGCCAGCATGATTTCCGGGCCGACACCTTGCAGGCTGAGCTTGGCGTTGAGGGCCTTGCCGCCCTTGGCCATTTCCTCGGTGATAAAGCGCCCACCGCGCATCTCTTCCATATCGAACTCGATCTTCGGCGGGGTGAATTCTTCCACGGTCGCCGACAACGGCAGGCCTTGCAGGGTGGCCGCGATGGCCTGTCTTACGCGGTTGGTAAACATTAGAGAACGTCCTCCAGGAACTGCTCGATGATTTCATCGCGGGCGTTGAGTTGATAAATCATGTGTTCGTTCGGCGCGTAGCGGCCGTAGTCGATCACCACGTACCAGGTGCCGTTCTTGTACTTCTCGACACTGTTGAGTTCCGGATGCAGGTACACGCTGCCGCCCGGGATGGTTTCGTCGGCCACCAGGGTTTGCAGCCAGTCGTTGATGCGCTTGACCTCCTGGTCCATGAAGGACTTGGTCAGGTTCTTCGCCATGGCTTTCTGGCCGGCCTTGACCAGCTTGCGGCTGATAGCATCTTCCAGGCCGACGTAGCTGATGAACTTGCCGGTGATGGAGCGGTTGCCCAGCAGCGAGAAGCCGCCAAGGATGGTCCGGGCGTAGTAGCTGATGCCGTAGCGGTTGAGCAGGTCGCCTTCGGTGGAGGTGTCGAGGATGTTGTATTCCACGGTGCGCGAGACGTCCTCGGCGTAGGTCACCTGGTTGCCCGGGCTCTCCCATTGCTTGACCTTGGCGAGCGCGGCGATGGCCAGGCTCGATGGGGCCAGGAAGACGTTTTTCTTCGCGGCCTTGGAGTACACCGCCGGCATGTTGTGCACCACCAGGCAACGGTCGAAACCGAGGTCGGCGCCGCCCAGCTCCTGGCTGTAGGTCACCTGATCGGCGACCGCGGCATCCTTGCCGTCGAGTACCACGCGAGCCTTGATGCGCTTGCCGAACGAGGCGAACTCGCTGGCCACCGCTTTGGTGCCGGTGAAGCCCGGCGCGCCAATGATGGTCAAGTCCTCGGCCACGCCACTCAAGGCTGCCAGGCCCAGCTTGCGGCCGGTCTGCGCTTCGATGCCGCCGATGACGTTGTTCTGCGTATCGGCGGGGGTGGCGCCCTCTTCGACGATCACCACGTAGACCGGCACCTTGACCACTTTGAGGATCTGGAACACCGCGTGATACAGCGTACCGGCTTCGGTGCCGGTCGGATCGAGCAACGCCTGGGTGGTGAAGCTGTTGATGCGGAACGGTGCGTTGCGCGGAATCAGCGGATCGGCCTTCGGCGCGGTGCCGACCAGCCCGATGACGTTGTCCCCAAGGCCACCCATGGCCTCGGGAGATTCGGTGGCATTGACGGTAATGCCGTTGTGCTCGAAGTTCAAAACCTCAGCCATGGTTATTCAGCCTTCTTGGCAGCGGCCTTTTTGGCCGGTTGGGATGTAGAGGCCGCATCGGCAACCTCGGTGTTTTTCAGCGCCAGACGACCGGCGCTACGCAGGGCGCTGGCCTCCACGTCGAGCAGGTCTAGTTCCTGGCCGATGGTCGACCAGTGACCACCGCCGGTGGGGAATGGGACAAGTACGGTGTAGGTTTGGCGTAGTGCCATTGGGTTTCTCCAGATACGAAAAAGCCCCTTGGGGAGGGGCTCGGGTGTTGGGTGGGTAAGAAAACGCCCCGTCGGTGCGGGGCGTTACGCAGGGATTTGCGGAGCAGTTTCGTCAAAGCCTTGGGCCACCAGCCATGCAGCCGTCAAGGCATCGTTCGGGCTGGTTGGCCATTCATTGTCGAGGGGTGGCTCCTCCACAATGTCGACACGATTAAGCTCAACACCATAGATTTTCCAAGACCGGAGAGCAGCGATCTCGGCTTCAGTGGCAATCTGTAAATCAACGGCGTTTTGCAACGTGGCGATCATGTTTGCGCTGAACTGAGTCAACAACAGCTTCTTCCTGGCCGAGCGATTCCGTAAAGCGCCTCTACTTGCGGCTTCATCAAACGTCCATTTATCGTCCTGCCATCTATCAAACTCCGTCATTGGCGCCTCGCCTGTATAGCCGTCAGGCAAATCGCCCAACATGTCCCAAACTTGCCCCTCCCCCGTTTCGGTGCGGTAGACAGTCATACCCCGATAGTCCGCAACGAGTTCCCACCCCTCGCCTGCGACCTTGATTGCAGCGTGTCCTGGCTCCAAGATTGGCGGCTCACATTGGTAGGCGTGCGCCGGAATCAGCCAAGAAAAAGGTTCCAAGGGACTGGGGTCTGCCACACTCACCCCAAGGAACTCACGAGTAACCGGGTGCACGTTGCAGATTGCCGGAGGTACAACCTCGTCAGCGAGCCACCAAGACAGTCCGTCTTGCGCGGCCATGCGTTCGTCTGACATCTTCAAAACTCCAATATATGGCGCTGATCAATATTTGATACAGGCGAGGAAAGCCGTGTTGAGAGGCCTGGCCTCGGAACCGCCGGAGCTGGCGATAGTGATTGCATGGGTGTGATCGCCGGCGGCACTGGTTGGTGCTCCCGCAGATCCGTAGTAGGGCTCGTCGCCCCAAATCGCATTGCCATCTGTTCCCGGCCCGCGGTCCAGGTTTATCCAGATCGAGTGAGTATGACTGCCTGCTACCGCCGCGCTGCCAGCATGGACGTGAGCGGCGTTCTGACTCGCCTGGCCGCTGCCGAACGCACGACCCGGATCAAGATTGCGCCCGTCATCGAATGCGCGATCAAAATGAGCACGAGAGTCAGGCAAATTGAACGTCGTCGTGCCGTCCCCTGCTCCGTAGAGTGTGCCTATCCTGGCGAATAGCGCAGCATAGGTCGTGCGCGATATTGCGGCGCCGTTTCGTTTCAAGAATCCTGGAGGAGGTGTTGCCATGGCGAAGTGCGTGACTTCCCCTACGCGATCACCCGAAACACCCAATGCATATGCTTCGACCTGTGCTTTGGTATAGACATCGGTTAGCCCGTATCCTGCCACCGTGGTCGGATTGCTACCCGCTACAGCTCGGCCATACTTATCGACGGTCAATCCACGATAACTGCCTGGTTGAATACCCGTCCTGCCCGCGAGCATTTCAAAGGTCAGCGCGGTAGAACCCAGTATGATCGATCCGTTGGTTGTGAGATGCCACAGTGAGTCACCGTTCGCCGCCCCTTCTTCAACCATCACTGCCAGGCTCGGGGTTACTTTGACACTGCTATTGGCATCGAGCGCCCGCGACCAACTGCTGTTGGACACAACCCAAATACCGTTGTCCTTGGCGAGCGTCTGATAAGGCAACAACACGCGATCGCCAGCAACCACTGCGACGCCGTCAATTTGCTGAGCCCCACTCAACACAACGTTCGCCGTAGCCGCCACGCGTACCGATTGCTTGCCATCGAGCTTGGCTAACTCATCAGCCAGATAACTCATCACCCAAGCCCGCGTCGCCTTGACCACCGTATCGTCAATCAACAACGTTACCAGCTCGGCATTACTGGTCTCGAAAATCGAGCGGATGTAAAACTCCTTCCCCGAACCCGATGTTGCCAATACCGGCTTGAACGACTCCGGATATTTGACAATCGCATACAGAACCCCGGTATCGGTCCAGATCCCAGCCTCACGCACATACCAGCCGCCCACTTCAGGCGGAATGGTCACTTCAGCCAGCAACCAGCTCGGATTTTTCTCATCCTGGAACAGCGCGTTGAGTGGCCCGCGCCAGACTTCGCGCTTGAGCGCCGTGGCAGTCGCGGCCGGGTTGTAGACCTCGCCGCCGCCATCGCCGACGGAAATCTGCGACAACTTGATCGGTGTGCCCGCTGCCTTGCAGGCGGTTTCGTAGGCGATCCCTGCATCGGTGAGCAGGGTGTAGTAGTCAGCCATTCAGGCCCCCTGAGGATAGATAGTGGAGGTTTCGACGGTGTAGATCCCGGCGGCCATGAAGGCCTGGCCCGAGGCTTCGAGACCTTCGATGACGATCGGGTAAACCGTGGTCAGCTCGCCGCACAATGTGGCGGCGCCGATGACGTGCTTGCCGAATGCGCTCAAGCCGACTGAAACCGTCAAGGTGTCACGTTCGCTTTTGGCATCGGCCAGACGCCGGTCGAGACGGGCGTCGATTTCTTCGCTGTAAGGCTGTTCGGTAAAAGCCCTGACGGAAAAGCTGTAGGGCGAACCAATGGGCATTTGCTCATACCAGGCGCGCACCTCGGGCGTCAGTTGCAACCCCTTGGCCGCGTTTTCCAATGCCTTACGCGTCCCGGCCTGTCGTGCGGTGGGCCAGGCGAGTTCAACCGTCAGGCGTTTTTCAGCCTCGGGCGCTGCGGTGCTCCACTCGTTGACCCCGCGATCCGCCGCGAGATACGGCAGGAACGCCACAGGCGTGGCAGTCGGGTTCATCAACTCGGGAAACGGCGGATCGATACGTTCAAGCAGCCGGGCAAAACCGATATCCAGGGCCCTTTCCAGCGCCGAACTGTTGACCGGCAGCAGGCTTGGGGTCGGGGCGTCGTCACTCATAACGTGTCCACCTCGACCTCGACACCCGTGCAATACGGCGCCTGGAACGCCGTTGTCACGATAGGCGCCAACGGTTCGAGAATCTCGAGCCGAACCGCACCGGCGCTGTGCAATGTGTAGTCGATCCAGCTTGGGTCCACCCGGCCCTCCAGGCGATGGCACGCCTCGGCGTATTCCTGCAATTGCCGTTGCGCAGCCGCCTGGGTCAGGCCCGAGTCAGGGCCTGGATTGATCTTCGCCACGACGCGAATCTTGTAGGGTTTGACTTGCGCGCCCTGGACAATGACCAGATCCGTTTCCGGTCGTACATCCGGCCGTGCGAAATGCTGGCGGACCCCATCGAGCACTGCCTGGGAGGGCGTGCCGTCGCCTTCACGGGACAGCACCGTCACCGTGACTTCGCCCGGCGCCGTTCGGCGTCCGTTGCCGTCCTTGACCTGGGCGGCAAGCCCGTCCGGGTCGAAGGTGTATGTCACCGTCACGACCCCCGCCGCACTGCTGTCCACCTTTACTGCGGGGCGTTCGCCGAGGGTGAAAATTTCCCGTCGATACTGCATGCGCGAACCGGCCGCCGGGGCATGGGGCGCCAGGTAGTAACGCAACCTGGCGTCATCGTCGCTCTCGTAGACCGGGACGATGGGCGGGAACGCTGCCGGATCACCCGGATCGAGCAATTGGCGTACAAGCCCCATGTCCGCAAGACGGGCATCGAGGTTGCTGCCGGTGGCCCACCACGCCAGCATCTGCTTGATCCGCGCGTTGTATTTACGTTCGTGGGTTTGCAGCCGCACGCAGAAGGCCTCGAGGGCCAGGGTCAGCAACTCGCTTTCGTTTTCCAGGCTGATCGCAAGCCTGGCCGCGCTGTCGGGCGAGCGTGCACCGACGTACTCGACCACGAAGGTCTTGAACTCGGCGAGCAGATCCTCGAACGCGTCAACGGTGACGATGGCCGGTTCGGCCAGTTGGTTCTGGCCGGGTATCAACATGCTCATGTCACCACCTCAAAAGTCTGTTTGCGGTTTTTCCAGGTGCCGGCGAAGCGCAGCAGTAATCCGGCGCCCTGGCGGCTGGCGACGATGACCTGCGGCTCGAAATCGCCGATGCCGTTGTGTGGGTTGTAGAAGGCTTGGGCTGCGTGACTCTGGGCAAGAATCAGCAGGTCATCGCCGAGGTTCTGCCCCAGCAATTGCGTGAGCGCGCAGCCATACAAAGGGCGTTTCTGGCGGGTGCCCAAGGGGGTGGTCAGCGCCCGGGTGGCGCGCTGGACGAACTGCGGCCAGTCATCCACCGTGGCGCCGGTGTTTCTATCGATTCCGATCATGGGAAGCTCTTTATGCGGTACTGATGACACGCCCCTGGTGATCCACCAACGGGCCGCTCAGGTGCACACCGGAAGCGTCGAGCCGGATACCGACGGCACCCAGTTGCAAGTCGATGGCCTCAGGTGTCATCGCCAGCCGCGACGGGCCGATGGTCAATTCGAGGGATTCACGGGAACCGGTGAATGCCGCCGGGCCGTTTTCCCAGTGCAGGACATGACTGGCATGGTCGTAGCCGTTTTCCGAACCGTCCGGGTAAAGGCGACGGGTCAGCGTTGCCTGTGTCGAGACGGGGGGAAACTGACCGCCGTTGAGGCCGAACAACGCCACCGACTGCCCGCCGCCGTCACCGCCGCCATGGTTCAGCAGCAGGCATTGCTCTCCCACGGAGGGAATCCGCGACTCGCTCTGGGCGCCGGCACTCGGGTTGAAAAAGCGGATCGCCGGGGTCAACAGCTCTCCATGGGCGACCTTGCAGGTATTGGTGGCTGCATCGACTTCCTGGCAGATGCCGATGCGACAGAGATTGTCTGCGCGCCGGTACAAGTCTTCGAGCTCGGTTTCCATCCCGGCCAGGCGCTCGATGATCGGCCCCAGGTACAGGCGTAGAAGCGCATCGAACATGGTTCAGCCCTCCAGTGCGGTGTATTGGTCCGGGTCGTCGATGTTCGACACTTCCCAGGTCCGGGCGAATTTCGGAATGCCCAATGGGTCCTCCAGCAGCGTCGGACCGAGGTACAGGGTTTGGGTGAATGAAACGGTCCAGGCGCTGTACGGCCGGGTCCCGCCGTTGAATACCGATGCAACGCCCTCGACATCCGTGGGTCGGCTGCATTGCTCAGCCGACAGATACCAGCGGTTGTCGACGATCACGCGTTTCAACTCACAGGCCAGATCGCAGGCCATCAACCCCGTGCCAGGGGAAACGACTTGCATGGAAAGCGTGAGGACATGGGCGATACGCCCGTCGTTGGCACGGTTGCCTGACGTATCGCGTTCGATGGCGATCAATACCCAAGGCTGATCGCCGGTGTCGTCAAAGTCCTGGAGACTCCCGACCTTCAAGCCGGGAAAGGTGGTACGCAGCGTCTCGACAATGGCGGTAAACAGCTGCGAGGGTTTTTCGATGAGAGTGGGCATTGGATGGCCTCTTTCCTGTGGGTCGGCAGCATCGGGCTCACGGTTGGTCGGGACGGGAATCCGGCGGTGGCACTTCGCCAACGCCAATCCGCTTGGCGACCCAGCGTTCGTAAAGACCGATGGCCACATCGGCACCGGCCATGGCGGTCAGGCAACCCAAGGCGCAGGCACTCCAGATCGACATGCCGAAGGCATACAGCAGCATGATTGCCGAGACACCGCAGATCACGCAGGCGCCGGAGCGCAAGGCCAGACGCCGCAACAGCGACCAGCCTCGGGCACCTTCCTTGTCGGCACGCCACATCTCGCCGGACACCCCGCCCACCAGGGCGAGCAGGATGACCAGCCAGATCGGCATGTCCAGCAACGCTTGTTGCTCGTTTGTCATTCACGCCTCCTGGGGTGATTGAGATTGGGCAGGGAGTTTTTACTGAAACTGAACGAGGCCTGGTCAGTGCAACCCATCAAGTCGCTACCGACAGCCTGGAACAACAAGCCCCAACGAACGCATAGGTCTGAACAAGGGCGCAGACACTCGAAGGGGCTTGAAGGATTTAAAGTTTGAACAGGGCTGGCATCACTTGGGAGGCGCGCAAGTCGCGCCCTGGTAAGCCATGGTGTAGGTGTAGTGCCGGTCCCAGGACAGCGGTAGCGTACTGGGTGCTGCCCACTCCGCGTAGTTACCCGCCATCGAGCCAGTAGCGACGACTTTACCCATGGCAATGGTGGCGAGGTTGTTGGCGCTTCCTGCTCCACTCATCGGCACGCTTCCATTCCATTGGAGGTCGTCCCCATTCTGAAACCATGCGCCCTTCCAGCCTGCCTGGGAACTTGAGTACCAGGTATTGTCAGCTTTGAAGCAGATCGTTTGGTTTGCGTAAAAGCCACCGCCCGGAACGTGGTAGGAAGCGAACTTCCAGGAACCGACAGGGGAGGTTTCGGCAAATGCATGAAGAGTCTGGGTCGCCAGAAGTGCTGCGACCAGAACACTGAAGATTTTTTTCATTATGATTTCCTTTATAAAGAAGCCTTGGGAGAGGTTGATATAGTCTTTCTATGCATTGAATAACTTCAGCGGGGTGATACGCATCAATCTCGTTCAAGCAGAGTCACAGGCGGAAAAAACATATAGTTGGCCTGAGCATTACCGCCGTTTAATTCGTGATCAGCATGTCGATCGTGCTCGAGTCGCACGAATAATTAGTTTTCTTATCCAGAACAAAATAAAGGGTCGAGGCCACGCTGACAGGTACATTACTCAAGGAAAAGACAGCCCCCGTACCTTTGGCCAGACTACCGGACTGTAGAACCGTGCCGCCTTGATTTAGGGACCACGCGATACCATCACCACAAGCAGCATGGATACTATTGATACGCCCCAGAATATTGACCGTTCCGGCGATAGGGCTGGTCCAGCGGATGATAGTTTGGCTGTTCATGCCCGGATGGAAAATCACGTTACCCGCAGGAACAGTGAAACTGCCGTTCCCACTGTAGTTATACGTTTCTTTATGCACGGTCACATGTGCGCCAGACGGTACATCTTGCCAACAGGTCGCTGGCTTTCCACCGCAGACATCGGCCGTAAACGAAGGCAGGAGAATATAGTTCTCCGGGTTATTCACTCCTGAGGTATTTTCCATAAATGCCCAGGGTGAGCTAGACGAGACACGCTCTTTTGTAAAAATCACATCTTTTGCCAAGTTCCAGGACATGGCAGTTTCTGCCCAGGCGTTAATGGACACACCGGAGAACAGCAACAACCCCAATACTGAAGCGATAGTGAATTTTTTCATGGTAATGACCTATTGAGTCGAGAGCTTGGATGGCACTGCGTTAGTCGCAGACGTTGTCGCTCCATGGCGACTTACTCGAGGCTCAACGGCCTTCACATGATTCAACGTCCCGCATCGGGAACACTTGATCTGGAGTTCGGTGTTCTCGCCCATACGGGCCAGAAGTCGTTTGCAGCGACCGCATCTGAAATCCTTCAGCATTTGAAAGCCCTCCATTGGCGGCGGTGATGATTTGAAGCGCCTCACGGCACAGGCATTCCAAAAAGCCCGGTCGCCCAGGCTTTTCAGTAATGCGCTTGATCTTTCGGCGCGACTGGCGCGGTACGGATCCATTCAAATTGTTCCTCCGGCCGCGGTCCCTGCCCGCCGGATAACTGCTTCTGGTGCTTTACGCTGCACACCCGGGCCAGTTGCCAACCCTCTGAACCGTTGAGGCCGGTTCATCGCTGCCTGTTGATGGAACTAAAGAGCTGTGTTGCCAGCCGGCTTTGTCGAGCGGCTTGGACACAGAATATGCATGTATGCATATACAGTCAATGCGTTAATGCATTTATTTGTGCGCAGAAAATGCACCAACGCATTAGCGCCCAGCAGGGACGAGGGTTGGCGCCCTTTTCGAGCGCGAAAAAAAACCCGCACATCGGCGGGTTTTATCTGACAGCGGAAGGGTTAGCGGGCGTACATGCCCCACCAGAAGACATGACCGAGGATGACGATCTGCTCATCCTGCATTTCCTGGAAGCTGTAGTCTTCGTCCGGATGCTCATCGCGATTGAAGCTGCGCAGGCGGATGCCGGTAGGCAGACGATACAGCTGTTTCACCCGCAACTGGCCGTTGTGATTGATGGCGTAGAGGTCACCGTCGACGATGTCGCCGATCCCGCATTTTCCCGCGTTCACCCCCACCGTGGCCCCGTCGCGCAGCACCGGCAACATGCTGTTGCCACGCACCGTCACGCATTTGGCCTGGTCGAACTGCACGCCGTTATGACGCAGGCTGCGCTTGCCAAAGCGCAGGCTGGAGCGCTCGCTCTCCTCGATGACGAATCTTCCTGATCCAGCAGCCAATTCAACCTCACGCAGAAAAGGAACCGACACTTCGTCTTCTTCGACAGGGGTATCGTCGTCCCACAGGCTTATGTCCTTGAGTTCGGAATGCGGCTCGTCGCGGCGGCTGTTGCCGGCAAGCGCAACCTCGGCGCGCCCACGCAACTGGTCGGTGCTCACGGCAAAGTATTCGGCAATCTTCGAGATGTGTTTATCCGAAGGATCGACGATCTTGCCGCTGAGGATCCGCGAGAGGGTGGATTGAGGCACGCCGGTACGCCGGTGAAGCTCCGTGGGGGAGATCCCGTGCTGATCGAGCAATGCTCTTAATACGGTAGAAACGTTGCGTTTTTGCATAACGCGCATGATGCTTGTTCTTTTTGCGGAACACAAATGCTGATTTGCATAAAAATGCATAAAACGCGTTCTGCAAGCTCCATTGTGGCGAGGGAGCTTGGGACAGCATAACGGCTCCAAACTCACACATCTGAGCCATTGACCGGTTGAATTCAATCCTCGCAATGTGCTGAGCGAAGAAAACCAAGGAAGGTCAGGCATCACAAAGCGGAGAGCCTCGTGGGCAAGATGCTGGGCCTAGCCCGACACCGAAAATCGATGCCGGGCCGAAAAAATACAGCCGGTTAAATTGCCTTCGCTCGATTCTTCAGACCACCGAGCAAGCCGAACAGGAAGAAAGCCAGAGCGCCAGCACTTGGCACGATCAAGATATCCCAGGCCATGGCCATTGGTCCGAACGCCATCAACACGGCGGCCCATGCAAAGAATTGTTCAGTTGAGCGCTCGGCAGATTTGCTACCCGTTATGGCGGATTTCAGGTTTAGAAAGATCATTGCTCCAAATGGAATGAAGAAGATCAGCCCCCCCTTCCATAACAGAGTCAGGTAATAAACGTGGGTCGAGCTGTTTGCTTCTAAGCCAGGTGTCATCCCCTCGGAGGAGTACCGACCATATCCCCCAAAACCGTTGCCGATGATCGGACTTGTCAAAACTTCCTTAACGCCAGCAATAGCGAGCTCAACGCGACCAGTTGCGAATTGGTCGGCCTGTTTCACCAGGTTCTGGGAATCTGCTTTTTCACTCGTTCCACCGGAAACCCCAGTTTCTTCGGACAGCACTTGGATAGAAGTGACCAGACGGCTTTCACTCGCTCCCCTCACGTACGTCATAACCAAAGCCAGCAACATGGCAAGGATGACCGCGCCGCAAATACGCCGGGCGGCCGAGTGCCGGATTGCATAGATGACAACCGATCCAAGAATCCACACCTGCAGGATTTGGGCGCTTCGAGAATCGCTGCCAGTGATCAGAAAAAACGCACAGAACAGCGCGCCCCATAGCAGCGCCATAACAGGCTTGGAGGATTTGCCACCGATAATCGTTCCGCACAAGATCATCGCCTGCAAGCACAACAGGTGCGCAAGGCTCAAGACTCCAAACGTTGCGAATACAGGAAGCCCGAGGAACTCGACATTCATCGCCGCAAACCCACTCGGACCGATATATATCCGAACGTTCTGTTCAAGGTAGAGTATTCGGACAGTAACGACGATGAGGAAAATGGCAGAGAACAGCGACAACCAAAAGAACACCTTAGAAATGTCATTACTTTTCGACACATACTTCCCAAGAAACAGGAACGACGGCGCAAACATAATCAGCACTAATGAAAATATATGCTTAACTACTTCTCCGTCAGGCGAAAATTTATTCGCGATAAAGATCGAAACCAGCCCAAGCGTCATTGCAGACAGGTAAGCGATGCTTGTACGACCAAAGCTCATCAGAAATGCAATTCCGATGAGCGGCGCGAGCAGAAAGGCCGGATTAATGTCGTATCCCATCAGCGAAAACATAACTATTGGCAGAGACATAGCAGCGCCAATGACGGGCACGAACATACTGCCATCGAACTTCATATTTATAGAATTTACCTTTTGGGAAACAGACATTCTCACCCTTCCTGGATAGATGAAAGAGTTGAAGCACTGCCGCAAGGTGGGCCCTCACCCATGCATCAACTCGAAACTCCGCCGACAGAGCACTGCACAAGGCATGAAACCCTTGGTTGAGCACTTGACGACTGTGCGCCGAGGATACATCAGCCCAAAATGTTTCACTAGGTTTCAGTTCCCAGGAGTGCCCTCCGCTCGGTTATCTGGTCACCTTCCCGTAGGTTGACTGCGGGGGAAGCGCTGCAAAAAAACCTCCTCCGGGCGCCAGCAAGGCGGCGAGATTTCCACGAGAAATTTCCGTGAAATTGCCAGCAACGTATACTCCCACAGAGAGTTGCGAGCAGGTTGTGCAAACATCGGTGCGTTCAAGCGCAACGGCACTGCCGCTGGGGTCGTCGGTGTAGCGCTGCAAGACCTCCGCGCAGTCACTCACCAATACCGACAAACAGGGCAATAAAATACGTAGCAACTTGGCAACCACACCGGAGCTAAGATGACAGCGCGCTACCTGCGCCTTCGCGAAACGCGACATAGCCAAGCCTCCGGCAGTCCCGAAAAAATCCCTGTAGTATTAGATAATTGCCCCGTGTCAAATAGACAGATAGAGCTAAAGCCTTTGAATACCGACGTTTCCAGCCACACCCCAATGATGCAACAGTACTGGCGCCTGAAGAATCAACACCCCGATCAGTTGATGTTCTATCGCATGGGCGACTTCTACGAGATCTTCTACGAGGACGCGAAGAAGGCCGCGAAGCTGTTGGACATCACCCTGACGGCGCGTGGGCAATCGGCGGGCATGGCGATTCCGATGTGTGGGATTCCTTACCATGCGGCGGAAGGGTACCTGGCGAAACTGGTCAAGCTCGGTGAGTCGGTAGTGATCTGCGAGCAGGTCGGTGACCCGGCCACCAGCAAGGGGCCGGTGGAACGGCAAGTGGTGCGGATCATCACGCCGGGCACGGTCAGCGATGAGGCGTTGCTGGATGAACGCCGGGACAACCTGATTGCCGCCGTGCTGGGGGACGAGCGTCTGTTCGGCCTGGCGGTGCTGGACATCACCAGTGGCAATTTCTCGGTGCTGGAGATCAAGGGTTGGGAAAACCTGCTGGCGGAGCTGGAGCGGGTCAATCCGGTGGAGCTGTTGATTCCGGACGACTGGCCCAAGGACCTGCCGGCAGAAAAACGCCGTGGCGTTCGGCGTCGGGCGCCGTGGGATTTCGAGCGCGACTCGGCGCTGAAAAGTCTTTGCCAACAATTTTCCACCCAGGACCTCAAAGGTTTCGGTTGCGAGAACCTGACCCTGGCCATCGGCGCCGCCGGTTGCCTTTTGGCCTACGCCAAGGAAACCCAACGCACCGCCCTGCCCCATTTGCGCAGCCTGCGCCACGAGCGCCTGGACGACACGGTAGTGCTGGACGGCGCGAGCCGGCGCAATCTGGAATTGGACACCAACCTGGCCGGCGGACGGGACAACACCTTGCAGTCGGTGGTCGATCGTTGCCAGACCGCCATGGGCAGCCGGCTGCTGACACGTTGGCTGAACCGTCCCCTGCGGGATCTGACGGTGTTGCTGGCGCGACAGACCTCCATTACCTGCCTGCTGGATCGTTATCGCTTCGAGCAACTGCAACCGCAGCTCAAGGAAATCGGTGACATCGAGCGGATCCTGGCGCGTATCGGCCTGCGTAACGCCCGGCCACGGGATCTGGCGCGCCTGCGCGATGCCCTCGGCGCGCTACCGGAACTTCAGGTGGCGATGACCGACCTCGAAGCGCCGCACCTGCAACAACTGGCGCGTATCACCAGCACGTACCCGGACCTGGCCGCGTTGCTGGAAAAAGCCATCATCGATAACCCGCCCGCCGTGATCCGTGACGGTGGCGTACTGAAAACCGGCTATGACGCCGAGCTCGACGAGCTGCAAGCACTGAGCGAAAACGCCGGTCAGTTCCTGATCGACCTCGAAGCCCGGGAAAAAGCCCGTACCGGCCTGAGCAACCTCAAGGTCGGCTACAACCGCATCCACGGCTACTTCATCGAATTGCCGAGCAAACAGGCCGAGCAAGCACCGGCCGACTACGTTCGTCGCCAGACCCTCAAGGGCGCCGAACGCTTCATCACCCCGGAACTCAAGGCCTTCGAAGACAAGGCATTGTCTGCCAAGAGCCGTGCCCTGGCCCGGGAGAAGATGCTCTACGAAGCGCTGCTCGAAGACCTGATCAGCCAACTGCCGCCCCTGCAGGACACCGCGGCCGCCCTGGCGGAGCTGGACGTGCTGAGCAACCTGGCCGAGCGCGCGCTGAACCTGGACCTCAACTGCCCGCGCTTCGTCAGCGAGCCGTGCATGCGCATCAGCCAGGGCCGACACCCGGTGGTCGAGCAGGTACTGACCACCCCGTTCGTGGCCAATGACCTGAGCCTGGACGACAACACCCGCATGCTGGTGATCACCGGTCCGAACATGGGCGGTAAATCCACCTACATGCGCCAGACCGCACTGATCGTGCTGCTGGCCCACATTGGCAGCTTCGTACCCGCGGCCAGCTGCGAATTGTCCCTGGTGGACCGGATATTCACCCGGATCGGCTCCAGCGATGACCTGGCCGGCGGGCGTTCCACGTTCATGGTGGAAATGAGCGAAACCGCCAACATCCTGCACAACGCCACCGAGCGCAGCCTGGTGCTGATGGACGAGGTCGGGCGCGGCACCAGTACCTTCGACGGCCTGTCGCTGGCCTGGGCGGCGGCCGAACGCCTGGCGCACCTGCGGGCCTACACGCTGTTCGCCACCCATTATTTCGAGCTGACGGTGCTGCCGGAAAGCCAGCCGCTGGTGGCCAACGTTCACCTCAACGCCACCGAGCACAACGAACGCATCGTGTTCCTGCACCATGTACTGCCCGGCCCGGCCAGCCAGAGCTACGGCCTGGCAGTGGCACAACTGGCGGGTGTGCCAGCCGAGGTGATCAGCCGCGCCCGCGAGCACTTGAGCCGCCTGGAAACCTCCAGCCTGCCCCATGAAACACCGCGTCCTAGCAAAGGCAAACCGGCCATACCGCAGCAAAGCGACCTGTTCGCCAGCCTGCCCCACCCCGTACTCGACGAACTGGCCAAGCTCGACCTGGACGACCTGACACCACGCCGGGCATTGGATTTACTCTATGCATTGAAGACACGGATCTAACGCAAGGGCGTTCAAGCTGTTAGAATCGCGCGCGGTTTGGGATGCTGCGGACTATTAGCCTGGTCCGCTCCCAAGCCTGGCGACCCCACCGTGAAGAGGGATCCGCTGCCGCCGCCTGAGGAGAGAATTAGAAATGACCTTCGTCGTCACCGACAACTGCATCAAGTGCAAGTACACCGACTGCGTAGAAGTCTGTCCGGTGGACTGCTTCTACGAAGGGCCGAATTTCCTGGTCATTCACCCGGATGAGTGCATCGACTGCGCCCTGTGTGAACCGGAATGCCCGGCGAACGCCATTTTCTCGGAAGACGAAGTGCCGTCCGGCATGGAGAACTTCATCGAGCTGAACGCCGAGCTGGCGGACATCTGGCCGAACATCACCGAGAAGAAAGATGCGCTGCCGGACGCTGAAGAGTGGGATGGCAAGCCAGGCAAGATCGCAGACCTCGAACGCTGATCATCCGCGTTCTTCGAAAAGGCCCCTTGCGGGCCTTTTTGCTTTCCGGTGGCCGAATCGAACGCAGAGCGTCCGTAGAGGCATACCCACGCAGAGCGTGGGCACGATTCGCAGGCAAAAAAAAGGGGCGGTTTGACCCGCCCACATTTTTTCCCTAATCCCTTTGATCCTTTTCATCATCCTGATGAATCGCATCCTGCGATGTCCTTCCTTCCCCATCGTCCGTGACGGGTGTGTCTGTCCGTCGACACAGGACTGATATTAGTGTTTTCCCCAGCGAGTGCAATTCATCCGAAGCGGCCGACAGCACCTGTCATGCTTCGTTCATCTATCTAAATACCCTTTAAAATCAATTAGATACAAAAAACAAACGGCCTTGATTGTCGTCTGTCCCCGGCCACGAGAAACCGAACGCTTACACAACACTAGGCAAAAGCTTACAAGCCGAGCCGGAAACGCGGCAGGAGCGGAAACAGTCCTCCCAGAAACGGCAAAGCCCCGAACCAGTCGGGGCTTTTCCTGCTGCACTTGCCGGGTTGCTATTGGAACAGCGATTCGCTCGACAAACCATTCTTCTCCAGGATCTCGCGCAGACGCTTGAGACCCTCCACCTGAATCTGCCTCACCCGTTCGCGGGTCAAACCAATTTCCAGGCCTACGTCTTCCAGGGTGCTGCTTTCATGGCCGCGCAGGCCAAAGCGGCGGATCACCACTTCCCGCTGCTTGTCCGTCAGCTCCGAAAGCCATTGGTCGATGCTCTGGGACAAGTCGTCATCCTGAAGCAGTTCACAAGGGTCCGTGGGACGTTCGTCAGTCAGGGTGTCCAGCAGGGTCTTGTCCGAGTCCGGCCCCAGCGAGACGTCCACCGAGGAAACCCGCTCATTGAGCCCAAGCATGCGCTTGACCTCGCCTACCGGTTTTTCCAGCAGGTTGGCGATCTCTTCGGGTGAAGGTTCATGATCGAGCTTCTGGGTCAGCTCCCGGGCAGCCCGCAGGTAGACGTTAAGCTCCTTGACCACATGAATCGGCAACCGGATGGTGCGCGTCTGATTCATGATCGCCCGTTCGATGGTCTGGCGGATCCACCAGGTGGCGTAGGTCGAGAAGCGGAAGCCTCGCTCGGGGTCGAATTTCTCGACGGCGCGAATCAGACCCAGGTTGCCCTCTTCGATCAGGTCCAGCAGCGATAGCCCACGATTGACATAGCGTCGGGCGATTTTCACCACCAGGCGCAGGTTGCTTTCAATCATTCGTTTGCGACCGGCCGGGTCACCGCTTTGCGACAGGCGCGCAAAATGAACTTCTTCCTCGGGGGAGAGCAGTGGTGAGAAACCGATTTCGTTGAGGTACAGCTGAGTGGCGTCCAGCGCCCGGGTGTAATCGATGTACTTATGTTGTTTAAGTGAAGCGGAGTGTCTGGATTTGGCACGAACGGAAGGAGGAGACGCTCCCTCATCATTCGACATCGAATCCATAGCGATGCCGGTCTCCATCAGGAGAACCTCATCGTCGATGTCAAACTCCGGCACTTCTTTACTGAGAGCCATTGTTATAGTCCTTTGGTGAGTTCGACCTCAAGCTCAAGCGACGCCTTTATCCTTGGCAACGCTGGAGCCTGTTCCCTCTACGTGACGGAACAGGCTGACAAGCAAATCAACGACGTGGCAGGAATTGCAGTGGATCTACCGGTTTACCTTGTCGGCGAATCTCAAAGTGCAGTTTCACCCGGTCTGTACCCGTTGACCCCATTTCGGCAATTGTCTGTCCGACCTTGACCTGCTGCCCCTCCCGAACCAACAGCCTGCGGTTGTGACCGTAGGCACTGACGTAGGTATCGCTGTGTTTGATGATCACGAGTTCGCCGTAGCCCCTCAAACCACTCCCGGCGTACACAACCGTGCCATCAGACGCGGCTAAAACAGGCTGTCCCAAATCCCCGGCGATATCAATTCCTTTATTCAAACTACCGTTTGAAGAGAATTTTCCAATGAGAACGCCATTAGAAGGCCATCCCCAGCCAGTCGGGGCGGGGCCTGCCGGAGGCAGGGGAGCAGGTACCGGTTTGCTCGCGACGGACGGTACTGTCGTCGTCGCAGCCCCGATCGGCCGGCGAATGACCGTGGTTTTGCTCGACGACGAAGGCGTCGAATCCGACTGCGTGACGACCGCGGTAGGCGTTGAACCGCTGCGACCATCGAAGCGAATCGTCTGACCTGGGTGGATCGTATAAGGCGCAGGAATGTTGTTCCGCGCCGCGAGGGACTTGTAGTCCCAGCCGTAGCGAAAAGCGATGGAAAACAAGGTATCGCCACGACGGACTACATACTGACCGGTCGTTACTGTAGGACGTTGCGGCGCAGCATTGTTGCGATCGACAACCCGGACATTACCCGACGGCGTACTGGAACAACCGACCAGCAAGGTACTCAAGACAAGGCCAGTCACCAGGCGCTGAAAGCTCGTGATACCCATACGCTGCGCAATGACTGTGAGACTCACCCGCCGCTCCCTTTGTGGTGGCTGAAAAATTGGAAACTGCCTGCCCAGGCAGACACGATGCAAGTATAACGGCGCGCGACCGCGCCTCTATTAATGAAGCGCCAAGCACTGTTGCACACGTTTGCTCGACGCCATTGAGTCCTGTTCGGCACTGGGGTGCCGCTGTAAGACACAACCCGCGCTTCGGAATTCAGCGTGCGTTTATAAATGCTCAGGCCAATGGCCCGTTAAGCAGCGGTACGAACCGCACCGCTCCCAGGACATGTCGTGAAAAACCGTGTTCTTCACGCACGATCAACATCAACTGCTGAACCTCACCAGAGCCCACCGGAATGACCAACCGCCCACCGGGGGCTAGTTGATCCAGCAGAGCCTGGGGCACATCGGTGGCCACTGCGGTGACGATGATGCCGTTATAAGGCGCCAGCGCTGGCCAGCCTTCCCAGCCATCGCCCCAGCGAAACACCACGTTGCGCAGGTTCAGTTCAACCAGACGCTCCTTGGCGCGATCCTGCAGCACCTTGATCCGTTCCACGGAAAACACCCGCTCCACCAGCTGCGACAACACAGCCGTCTGGTAGCCCGAACCGGTGCCGATTTCCAACACCTTGTCCAACGGGCCCGCCTCCAGCAGCAACTCGCTCATGCGAGCCACCATATAAGGCTGGGAAATGGTCTGGTTGTGGCCGATCGGCAACGCCGTGTCTTCATAGGCGCGATGGGCCAGTGCTTCATCGACGAACAAATGCCGAGGCGTGCGACGAATCACTTCCAGCACCTGGGCGTTGGACAGGCCTTCTTCGTAGAGCCGCTGAATCAGTCGCTCCCGGGTGCGCTGGGAGGTCATGCCGATCCCCCGGCGCAGCATATCGTCTTGCTCACGCATCAACGCAGCCCCTCCAGCCAGCCATCGAGGCTTCGAAAAGCATCGTTGAAGGTCCGGTCGAGCTGCAACGGGGTGATCGAGACATACCCTTGCATCACCGCATGGAAATCGGTGCCCGGCCCGCCATCCTCCGCATCACCGGCGGCGGCGATCCAGTAGCCGGCCTTGCCTCGCGGGTCGACCACGTGCATGGGCTTGGCAGCGCGGGCGCGATGGCCCAGGCGCGTGAGTTGGATGCCACGGATATGATCGAGGGGCAGGTTCGGGATGTTCACGTTCAGCACCGTGCGCGGCGGCAAGTCCAGTTCGCCATGGGCTTCTACCAGCTTGCGGGCAAAGTAGGCGGCGGTAGGCAAGTTATCGACCTGCCGGGAAACAAACGAAAAGGCAAACGACGGCTGCTCCAGGAAGCGACCTTCCAGGGCGGCGGCGACCGTACCGGAATAGAGCACGTCATCCCCCAGGTTCGCACCCAGGTTGATGCCCGAGACCACCATGTCCGGCTCGCGCTCCAGCAGGCCGTTGAGGCCCAGGTGCACGCAATCGGTTGGGGTACCGTTGAGGCTGATGAAACCGTTATCCAGATAGCAGGGGTGCAACGGACGGTCGAGCGTCAGCGAGCTGCTGGCGCCGCTTTTGTCCTGGTCCGGGGCGATCACCACGCACTCGGCAAAATCCGCCAGCGCAGCATAAAGCGCGGCAAGACCGGGTGCTGTCACCCCGTCATCGTTAGAAATCAGAATACGCATGGGCTGTCCGTCTGCCCCACCGGCACCAGATCGACGAGTTCGCGCACCAAGACAGTGGCGAAACATCCGGCCGGCAGGACGAATTCCAGTTGCAGAATGTCTAGCGAGGGATAATGCCACGACAGCCCGCCAATGGGCAGTCGCAGGATGCGACGTTCGTGACTCATTCCCGCGTTTACCAACCAATCGCGCAAATCCGCTTCGTGCTCGGCGACGGCCTGTTCCAGATCGTGGATCACACCCGAGGTCGGTGAAGGACCTTCACCCCACTGTGGCCCGGTTGGGTGCAGATCGAGGATCGCCAGGCGCGGATCGTTGCATTCGGCTTCACCGGCCGGGAAAAAGCTGCGGCTGTCGGTGAAGGCCAGCAAGTCGCCCACTTGGGCTTGTTGCCAGGTACCGTCGGCCACCCGGGCCGCCAATACACGGTTGAACAGGAAACTACGGGCTGCCGACAACAGCCGCGAACGCACGTTGCGTTGCTCCGGCAGGGCCTTGCGCGCCGCCCAGGCACGAGCATCGACGACGTTGCCGCCATCATGACCAAAGCGCTGGGCACCGTAATAGTTGGGGATGCCCTGGCGGACGATCTGTTGCAGGCGCGCATCGATGGCGGCCGGGTCGCCCTTGAACTGGGTCAGGCGCAAGGTGAAACCATTGGCCGAGTGGGCGCCGCGTTGCAGCTTGCGTCTATGGCGCCCGGTCTTGAGGATTTTCAGCGTGTCGTTCTCTGCCGCCGACAGGTCCGGATCGGCCTTGCCCGGCAATTGGATGCTGAACCATTGCCGGGTCAGGGCCTGACGGTCCTTGAGCCCGGCGTAGCTGACGGTGCGCAGCGGCACGCCAGCCGCCTTGGCAATTCGCCGGGCCGCTTCTTCGGTGTTCAAGCCGCGCTTTTCGACCCAGATCCACAAATGCTCGCCATCGCCGGTCAACGGGATGTCGAGCACTTCATCGACCTGGAAATCTTCAGCGGTGGCCTTGAGCACCGCGCTGCCCAGCGATTCGCCATAGGCACGCGGCCCCAACAATTCCAGTTCGGTCATGGGCGCAGCAACAAGGCAACGGAATGGACGGCAATGCCTTCTTCGCGACCGACGAAACCCAGCTTCTCGGTGGTGGTGGCTTTCACGTTCACCTGGTCCAGCTCAACTTGAAGATCCTCGGCAATCAACTGGCGCATGGCCTCGATGTGCGGCGCCATTTTCGGCGCCTGGGCAACAATGGTGTTATCGACATTGCCGACCTTCCAGCCCTTGGCGTGGATCAGCGAGACCACATGGCGCAGCAGCACGCGGCTGTCGACACCTTTGAATCGAGGGTCGGTGTCGGGAAAATGTTTACCGATATCGCCCAGGGCCGCCGCACCGAGCAATGCATCGCTCAGGGCATGCAGCAGGACATCACCGTCAGAATGCGCGAGCAACCCGAAGCCGTGTGCGATACGCACGCCGCCCAGCGTAATGAAATCGCCTTCAGTGAAACGGTGAACATCGTAGCCGTGGCCAATACGCATAAAAAAACGCCCTGATTTCTGTCAGGGCGTGATTCTACCTGCATTAGGCGTTTAGAGCGCGTGCATGATGTTGCAGATGATCATCAATGAAACTGGCGATGAAGAAGTAGCTATGGTCGTAGCCCGGTTGCAGGCGCAACTCCAGGGGATGACCTGCCGCCTTCGCCGCCTGTTGCAAGGCTTCGGGTTTGAGCTGGTTGGCCAGGAAATCATCGCGATCGCCTTGGTCCACCAGCAGCGGCAACTTCTCGTCAGCCTCGGCAATCAGCGCACAGGCATCCCATTCACGCCATTTCGAGCGGTCTTCCCCCAGATAACGGGAGAAGGCTTTCTGACCCCATGGGCAATCCATCGGATTGTTGATCGGCGAAAAAGCCGACACCGAACGGTAACGTCCCGGGTTGCGCAAGGCGCAGACCAGCGCGCCGTGGCCGCCCATGGAGTGACCGCTGATGCTGCGCTTGTCCGACGCCGGAAAATGCGCTTCGACCAACGCCGGCAATTCCTGCACCACGTAGTCATACATCCGATAGTGCCGCGCCCAGGGCTCCTGGGTGGCGTTCAGGTAGAACCCGGCGCCCAGGCCGAAGTCCCAGGCGTTGTCCGGATCGCCCGGCACGTCGGCGCCACGCGGGCTGGTGTCCGGCGCGACGATGATCAATCCCAACTCGGCGGCCATGCGCTGGGCACCGGCCTTCTGCATGAAGTTCTCGTCGGTGCAGGTCAGCCCGGACAACCAATACAGCACGGGCAGCTTGCCGCCCTGCTCGGCTTGCGGTGGCAGGTACACGGCAAACACCATGTCACAGCCGAGCACTTCTGAACGGTGCCGGTAACGCTTGTGCCAGCCGCCGAAGCTTTTCTGGCAGGAAATATTCTCAAGACTCATCGCATTTCAGCCCCAAGCCCAAGCTGCAAGAGAAGCGTCGTGCCCACTTGCAACCTGCCGCTTGGTGCTGCTCCTTAGAAATGAATGACGGTACGGATGCTCTTGCCTTCATGCATCAGGTCGAATGCCTTGTTGATATCTTCCAGGCCCATGGTGTGGGTGATGAAGGTATCCAGCGGAATCTCGCCCTTCTCGGCCATTTCCACGTAGCTGGGCAACTCGCTGCGACCGCGCACGCCACCAAAGGCCGAACCGCGCCAGACGCGCCCCGTCACCAGTTGGAACGGACGGGTGGCGATTTCCTGACCCGCACCGGCCACGCCGATGATCACCGACTCCCCCCAACCCTTGTGGCAGCACTCCAGTGCCGCACGCATCAGCTGGACATTGCCGATGCACTCGAAGGAAAAGTCCACACCGCCATCGGTCATGTCGACGATGACTTCCTGGATCGGACGGTCGAAATCTTTCGGATTGACGCAATCGGTGGCGCCCAACTGCTTGGCAATCTCGAACTTGGCCGGGTTGATGTCGATGGCGATGATGCGCGACGCCTTGGCCTTCACGGCACCGATCACCGCCGACAGGCCGATACCGCCCAGGCCGAAGATGGCCACGGTGTCACCCGGCTTGACCTTGGCGGTGTTGATCACCGCGCCGATACCGGTGGTGACGCCGCAACCCAGCAAGCAGACCTTTTCCAAGGGGGCTTCCTTGGGGATTTTTGCAACGGAGATTTCCGGCAACACGGTGTACTCGGAGAACGTCGAGGTACCCATGTAGTGGAAAATGGTTTCGCCCTTGTAGGAAAAGCGCGAAGTGCCGTCTGGCATCAAGCCTTTGCCCTGCGTGGCGCGAATGGCCTGGCAGAGGTTGGTCTTGCCCGACTTGCAGAATTTGCACTGACCGCATTCCGGCGTGTACAGCGGAATCACATGGTCGCCTACCGCGACCGACGTCACGCCTTCGCCGACGGCTTCGACGATCGCGCCGCCTTCGTGGCCGAGGATCGACGGGAAGATGCCTTCCGGGTCGGCGCCCGACAGGGTGTACGCGTCGGTATGGCAAACACCGGAAGCCACCACACGCAACAGCACTTCACCCGCCTTGGGCATGGCGACGTCGACTTCAACGATTTCCAGGGGTTTCTTGGCCTCGAAGGCAACGGCAGCGCGCGACTTGATCATCCGGTTTCTCCATCAAATAAAAACAAGACCGGGAGTGTAATCCGCCTCAAGACGATGAATAATCCGGTCAAAAGCAAAACATTATTGCCATACAGGGATAATCCTTCATGTCCGATAACCGCTGGGAGGGGATCGACGAGTTCGTCGCCGTGGCCGAATGCAGCCAGTTCACCGCCGCTGCCGAACGCCTCGGGGTTTCGTCCTCGCATATCAGTCGACAAATCGCCCGGCTGGAAGAACGGCTACAGACACGATTACTGTATCGCAGCACCCGTCGGGTCACCCTGACCGAGGCCGGACAGACCTTTCTGCAGCATTGCCAACGGCTGCAGGATGGCCGCGAAGAAGCACTCCGGGCGGTGGGCGATCTCACCAGCGAACCCAAGGGCATGTTGCGAATGACTTGTGCGGTGGCCTATGGCGAGCGGTTCATCGTGCCGCTGGTGACACGGTTCATGGGGCTTTACCCACAATTACGGGTAGACATCGAACTGAGCAATCGGCCCCTCGACCTGGTCCACGAAGGGCTGGATCTGGCGATTCGCCTGGGTCGCCTGCAGGACTCACGCCTGATTGCCACGCGCCTCGCACCGCGTCGCATGTACCTGTGCGCCTCACCGTCTTATCTGGAACGGTATGGCCGGCCCCATAGTTTGTCGGAATTGAGCCGCCATAACTGCCTGATCGGCAGTTCCGACTTGTGGCAACTGGAACAGAACGGTCGGGAATTTTCCCAGCGTGTACAGGGAAACTGGCGCTGCAACAGCGGCCAGGCGGTGCTGGAGGCGACCTTGCAAGGAATCGGCTTGTGTCAGTTGCCGGATTACTACGTGCTGGAGCATCTGCACAGCGGCGCATTGATCTCGCTGTTGGAAGCGCATCAGCCACCGAATACGGCGGTGTGGGCGTTGTATCCGCAGCAACGGCATCTGTCGCCGAAGGTGCGCAAGCTGGTGGATTACTTGAAGGAAGGGCTGGCTGAGCGGCCGGAATACCGGGGATGAAGCCAGTGTTTCAGGGCCTGGGCAATAGCTATCGCGAGCAGGCTCGCTCCCACAGTGGATCTTAAATCGACACATATTCTGTGTACGACAGAAACCCTTGTGGGAGCGAGCCTGCTCGCGATGGCGATTTCATTTAATGACGATAAGCCCAACGCTGGCGCAACCACTCCAGGTCTTCGGGACGGGTGACCTTGATGTTGTCCGACCGCCCTTCAATCAACCGCGGCGCCTGCCCCGCCCACTCCATGGCAGAAGCTTCATCGGTAATCACCGCATCCGCCACCAGGCTGTCGGCCAAGGCCCGATGCAAGGCACCGAGGCGAAACATCTGCGGTGTATAGGCTTGCCAGATCACGCTGCGATCAACGGTTTCCACCACACGGCCATGCTTGTCGACGCGTTTTAGGGTATCGCGTGCCGGGACGGCCAACAGGCCACCGACCGGGTCGTTCGCCAGCTCGCCGAGCAGCGTGTCAAGATCGTCCCTGGACAGGTTGGGCCGGGCAGCATCATGCACCAGTACCCAATCGTGATCGTCGGCGCCCTGGGCATGCAGGTGCAGCAAGGCATTGAGCACCGAATCCGAACGCTGCGCGCCACCGTCTACCCGCTGAACGCGGGAGTCGCCGGCACAGGCCAGGGTCGGCCAGTAAGGATCATCGTGGGCAACGCAGACCACCACGCCCTTGACGGTCGGATGATCGAGGAAACAGCCGAGGCTGTGTTCAAGAATAGTGCGCCCGCCCAGTTGCAGGTATTGCTTGGGACGGTCCGCGGCCATACGGGCTCCGACGCCCGCGGCAGGAATCACGGCCCAGAAGGCCGGCAATCGGATACTCATTGGGCCAACTGGTAGAGGGTTTCGCCCTCCTTGACCATGCCCAACTCATGACGAGCCCGCTCTTCAACGGTCTCCATGCCTTTTTTCAGTTCCATCACTTCGGCGTCCATCACCCGATTACGCTCCAGCAATGCCTCGTTCTCGGCGTGCTGGTCGGCAATCTGCTGAGTCAGGTCGGCCACTTGCGCCAGGCTGCCATTACCCACCCACAGGCGGTACTGCAGGCCGGCCAGCAACAGGAGCAAGACAAGAAACAACCAATTGGGACTGCGCATCGAATATCAGGTATCCAGTGAAAAAAGACCGCCATGCCAAACTTTGAAACGTCTGATAGCACGAAGCCTGGAAGAACCAGGCTTGTGCTTCATAAGGCATCAGATTAGAGGCAAAACCGCCGCTATAGCGACTTTTGCGACCTAATCCGCTGTCTTTTTACCATTTACCGCTTAACCGCGAAACTCGGCACGACCGTTGTACTTGGCCTTGCCGTTCAACTGCTCTTCGATACGCAGCAGTTGGTTGTACTTGGAAACGCGATCGGAACGGCACAGCGAACCGGTCTTGATCTGCCCTGCGGCGGTGCCCACGGCCAGGTCGGCGATGGTCGAATCCTCGGTTTCACCGGAACGGTGGGAGATCACGGCAGTGTAACCGGCGGCCTTGGCCATCTGGATGGCTTCCAGGGTTTCGGTCAGGGTGCCGATCTGGTTGAACTTGATCAGGATCGAGTTGGCGATCTTCTTGTCGATGCCTTCTTTCAGGATCTTGGTGTTGGTCACGAACAGGTCGTCGCCCACCAGCTGGGTTTTTTCGCCGATCTTGTCGGTGAGGATTTTCCAGCCGGCCCAGTCGGACTCGTCCAGGCCGTCTTCGATGGAGATGATCGGGTAGCGCTCGGTCAGGCCCTTGAGGTAATCGGCAAAACCTTCGGCAGTGAACACCTGGCCTTCGCCGGACAGGTTGTACTTGCCGTCTTCGAAGAACTCGCTGGCAGCGCAGTCCAGGGCCAGGGTCACGTCGGTACCCAGCTTGTAGCCAGCATTGGCCACGGCTTCGGAGATCACTTTCAGCGCGTCTTCGTTGGACGCCAGGTTCGGTGCGAAACCGCCTTCGTCGCCAACCGCGGTGCTCAGGCCACGGGCCTTCAGCACTGCCTTGAGGTGATGGAAAATCTCGGTGCCCATGCGCAGGCCTTCGGAGAAGGACTTGGCGCCAACCGGCTGGACCATGAACTCCTGGATGTCGACGTTGTTGTCGGCATGCTCGCCACCGTTGATGATGTTCATCATCGGTACCGGCATCGAGTAGACACCCGGGGTACCGTTGAGGTTGGCGATGTGGGCATACAGCGGCAGGTCCTGGTCCTGGGCGGCAGCCTTGGCGGCGGCCAGCGAAACGGCGAGGATCGCGTTGGCGCCCAGGGTGGCTTTGTTCTCGGTGCCGTCGAGCTTGATCATGGCCAGGTCGAGGGCTTTCTGGTCGGCAGGATCCTTGCCCAGCAACAGATCACGGATAGGACCGTTGATGTTGGCAACGGCCTTCAGTACGCCCTTGCCCAGGTAACGGCTCTTGTCGCCATCACGCAGCTCCAGCGCTTCGCGCGAGCCAGTGGAAGCACCGGACGGCGCGCAGGCGCTGCCGATGATGCCGTTGTCGAGAAGCACGTCCGCTTCAACAGTGGGGTTGCCACGGGAGTCGAGAACTTCACGACCTTTGATGTCGACGATTTTTGCCATTGTTGTAAACACTCCAAAGTTGACGAAACGCTGCGGGAGCACGGCTTGCCGGCGATGGGGGCCTCAAGGGCGCCATCACTGGCAAGCCATGCTCCCACAAGAGCAGTGCGGCCAGCGGGCCAGAGCGATAATCGAGCGGTACTTTACCGGAGAAAACCGCGTTACGCGGTTTCTATCGTCGGAAAACCCTTGACCAGTTCGTCCAACGCCTTGAGCTGAGACAGGAAAGGCTCCAGCTTGTTCAGGCGCAAGGCGCAAGGGCCGTCGCACTTGGCGTTATCCGGGTCCGGGTGGGCCTCGAGGAACAGGCCCGCCAGGGATTGGCTCATGCCGGCCTTGGCCAGGTCGGTCACCTGGGCGCGACGGCCACCGGCGGAGTCGGAACGGCCGCCAGGCATCTGCAGTGCGTGGGTCACGTCGAAGAACACCGGGTACTCGAACTGCTTCATGATGCCGAAGCCGAGCATGTCCACCACCAGGTTGTTGTAGCCGAAGCTCGAACCGCGCTCGCAGAGGATCAACTGGTCGTTCCCGGCCTCTTCGCACTTGCTCAGGATGTGTTTCATTTCCTGGGGCGCGAGGAACTGGGCTTTCTTGATGTTGATCACCGCGCCGGTCTTCGCCATCGCGACCACCAGGTCGGTCTGGCGCGACAGGAAGGCCGGCAACTGGATGATGTCGCAGACCTCGGCGACGACCGCGGCCTGATCAGGCTCGTGGACGTCGGTAATGATCGGCACGCCGAAGGCTTGCTTGATGTCCTGGAAGATCCGCATGCCTTCTTCCAGGCCCGGGCCACGGTACGAGGTCACGGACGATCGGTTGGCCTTGTCGAAGCTAGCCTTGAAGACATAAGGGATACCCAGTTTCTGGGTAACCTTGACGTACTCCTCGCAGACCTGCATCGCCATGTCGCGGCTTTCCAGCACGTTCATGCCGCCGAACAGCACCATGGGCTTGTCGTTGGCAATTTCGATGTCGCCAACGCGGATGATCTTCTGGGCCATCGTCTTATGCCTTTTTCTGGTGTTGAGCCAATGCGGCCTTCACGAAACCGCTGAACAGCGGATGACCGTCCCGTGGCGTCGAGGTGAACTCGGGGTGGAACTGGCAGGCGACGAACCATGGGTGGTCCGGGGACTCGACCACTTCGACCAGCGCGCCATCGCCGGAGCGACCGGAGATCTTCAGGCCGGCTTCGATCAGTTGCGGCAGCAGCTTGTTGTTCACTTCGTAGCGATGGCGGTGACGTTCGACGATCACATCCTTGGCGTAGCAATCGTGCACCAGGGAGCCGGCTTCAAGCAGGCATTCCTGGGCGCCGAGGCGCATGGTGCCGCCCAGGTCGGAGGTTTCGGTCCGCACTTCCACGGCACCGGTGGCGTCTTCCCACTCGGTGATCAGGCCCACGACCGGGTGACCGCTGGCGCGATCGAACTCGGTGGAGTTGGCGTCCTTCCAGCCCATCACGTTACGGGCGAACTCGATGACCGCCACTTGCATGCCCAGGCAGATACCCAGGTATGGCACCTTGTTTTCGCGAGCGTACTGGACAGCAGTGATCTTGCCTTCCACGCCCCGCAGGCCGAAGCCGCCTGGGACGAGGATCGCATCGGCGCCTTCGAGCAGGCCGGTGCCCTGGTTCTCGATGTCTTCGGAGTCGATGTAGCGCAGGTTGACCTTGGTGCGGTTGCTGATGCCGGCGTGACTCATCGCTTCGATCAGCGACTTGTAGGCGTCCAGCAGCTCCATGTACTTGCCGACCATGGCGATGGTGACTTCGTGCTCAGGGTTGAGCTTGGCATCGACCACGGCGTCCCATTCGGACAGGTCGGCGCCGGCGCATTGCAGGCCGAAACGCTCGACGACGAAATCGTCCAGGCCCTGGGAGTGCAGGATGCCCGGGATCTTGTAGATGGTGTCGGCGTCTTCGAGACCGATGACCGCGCGCTCTTCAACGTTGGTGAACTGGGCGATCTTGCGGCGCGAGGAGATATCGATCGGGTGATCGGAGCGGCAGATCAGCACGTCCGGTTGCAGGCCGATGGAGCGCAGTTCCTTGACCGAGTGCTGGGTTGGCTTGGTCTTGGTTTCGCCGGCAGTGGCGATGTACGGCACCAGCGTCAGGTGCATCAGCATCGCGCGCTTGGCGCCGATTTCGAAACGCAACTGGCGGATGGCTTCGAGGAACGGCTGGGACTCGATGTCGCCCACGGTACCGCCGATCTCGACCATCGCCACGTCGGCGTCGCCGGCACCCTTGATGATGCGGCGCTTGATCTCATCGGTGATGTGGGGAATGACCTGGATGGTCGCGCCCAGGTAATCACCACGACGTTCCTTGCGCAGCACGTGCTCGTAGACGCGGCCGGTGGTGAAGTTGTTGTTCTGGGTCATGGTCGTGCGGATGAACCGCTCGTAGTGGCCCAGGTCCAGGTCGGTCTCGGCGCCGTCATGAGTGACGAACACTTCGCCGTGCTGGAACGGGCTCATGGTGCCCGGGTCGACGTTGATGTACGGGTCCAGCTTGAGCATGGTGACCTTAAGTCCCCGCGCCTCCAGGATGGCCGCCAATGAAGCCGAGGCAATGCCTTTCCCCAATGAAGAAACAACACCGCCCGTGACGAATATGTAGCGCGTCATGAAAAACCCTAGAAGTCTGCGTTAAAGCGGTCCGAGCCGCCGGGGAAAGCGAAGGAAGGCCGAAGCCCCCGATCACCTGCATTAATCACAGTGCACCTTTCAAAAAAACCGCCGCGTTGGGACAGACCGGAAGAAAAATCACCGGTACGTTGCTCGCTACACATTTTTTGGAATCGCCCAGCAAAGACTGCTTGGTAATCGGCAACTCCTGCAATTCAGGCGAATCCACAGAAGTTGTATCAAGAAGGGAGCGTAGTCTACCGGAAAGCCCCTTTCAGCTCAAACCCAGATCTTGCTCCGATGGCTGCCAACGCAATTGCCAAGCGCCATCAACGTCCCCGTCGAGCCCCGGCAGGTTGGCCACCGCCAGTAATTGCCCGTCCCGATACAACAGCGGCAATCGGCCACGAACGAACGCCGGCAGGCCACTTTCGTTGAGCAAACGCTTGAGATCCCGATGACCACGACCGGGCAGCGTCATCACCTCGCCGCCCTGACGATAGCGCACGCAGAGCCGACCGTCGGGGATTTTCCCGTTGAGGGTCACCCGGCCATTGCCCGGCAGATCCAAAGCCTCAGTTGCCCGGGGCCATCTGACGCAGCCCGAGACCGTGTGCAGCCAAGAGCCGGACAACCACCAGGCCCGCCCGCCGGCCCGGTGCAGCTCACCGCCGGCCAGGCGCCAGATCGGCCGGGCATCATCCCCCGCGTCGCGCAGTGAATCCCAGCCGGCCCAGTGGTCGCTGTCGGGCAGCGTCGTCAGGGCCGCCAGCCAGTGGCCCATTGCATTGCGCTGGCGAGCGGCTGACAAGGCCTGCAAAGGCGCCAGCGCCAGCGATTGCAGCCCAAGCCAGTCGAACGCATCTGGCGTCACGGCCTGGGCCAAGTCGATCCGCGCCAAGTCGTCCAGCAAGCCTTGGGCTTCGCCCATGTGCGCAGCACTTCGGGCCAGGGTTGCCGAGGCTTGCGGCCAGTGCCCGGCCAGCAGTGGAAAAACCCGCTGACGCAGGTAGTTGCGCGCGTACCGGTGATCATCGTTGGACGGGTCGTCGATCCAGCTCAAGCTCTGTTGCGTCGCATAGGTTTCCAACTCGGCACGGGATACCTCGAGCAAGGGCCGCAGCAGATGCCCCAGCCCCAAAGGCCGCTGCCGCGGCATCGCCGCCAAGCCCCTCACCCCTGCCCCCCGCAGCAGGCGAAACAACAAGGTTTCGGCCTGGTCATCACGGTGCTGGGCGGTGAGCAGCACTTCATCGCCATGGGTGGCCGCCACGAACGCGCCATAACGCGCCTCCCGGGCGGCACGCTCGATACTGGCGCCAGGGCGCACTTGCACATTCACCACGTCCAGCGGTACGCCAAGGGCCGCACAGACCGAACGGCAATGATCCGGCCACGCCTCGGCCGCTGCCTGAAGGCCGTGATGCACATGGATCGCACTCAGCGCGGGTAGGGCATGGTGTTGCGAAAGGGTCGCGAGCAGGTGCAACAGGACGGTGGAATCGAGACCACCGGAAAAGGCAATGCGCCAGGTAGTAGCGTTGCGCCAGGGGGAGAGCTGGGTGAGGAGCCGGGTGGATAGATCCGCGCGGGAGTTCATAGGAGTCAGCCTTGGCACAAACAACTGTGGGAGCGAGCCTGCTCGCGATGGCGGTGAATCAATCAACTCATTTGTTGAATGTCAAACCGCTTTCGCGAGCAGGCTCGCTCCCACAGGGTATAGCGTTCGGATCAGAGACCGTAGCTCATCAACCGCTCGTAGCGACGGGCCAGCAGCGCGTCGTTGTCGAACTTCTTCAGCATCGACAATTGCGAACTCAGCTCTGCGCGAATCAGCGCGGCAGCCGCTGCCGGGTCACGATGAGCACCGCCCACCGGCTCGTTGATCACTTTATCCACGATGCCCAGGCCTTTGAGACGCTCGGCGGTGATGCCCATGGCTTCCGCGGCGTCCGGCGCTTTCTCGGCGGTTTTCCACAGGATCGAGGCGCAGCCTTCCGGCGAGATCACTGCGTAAGTCGAATACTGCAGCATGTTCAATTGGTCGCAGACGCCGATGGCCAACGCACCGCCGGAACCGCCTTCACCGATCACAGTGGCGATGATCGGGGTCTTCAGGCGTGCCATGACCCGCAGGTTCCAGGCAATCGCTTCGCTCTGGTTGCGCTCTTCGGCGTCGATACCCGGATAGGCGCCCGGCGTGTCGATGAAGGTCAGGATCGGCATCTTGAAGCGTTCGGCCATTTCCATCAGGCGGCAGGCCTTGCGATAGCCTTCCGGACGCGGCATGCCGAAGTTGCGACGGACTTTTTCGCGTACTTCGCGGCCCTTCTGGTGACCGATGACCATCACCGGCTGGTCGTCCAGGCGGGCGACACCGCCGACGATCGCGGCGTCGTCGGAGAAGTGACGATCGCCGTGCAATTCGTCGAACTCGGTGAAGATGTGATCGATGTAGTCCAGGGTGTATGGACGACGCGGATGACGCGCCAGGCGCGCGATCTGCCAGCTGGTCAGCTTGCCGAAGATGTCTTCGGTCAGCGTGCGGCTCTTGTCCTGCAGACGAGAGATCTCATCGCCGATATTCAGCGAATTGTCATTACCGACCAAGCGCAACTCTTCGATCTTGGCTTGCAGGTCGGCGATCGGCTGTTCGAAATCTAGAAAATTCGGGTTCATAGGCGTCCGTCTTGGGTCGACGTCCAAGAGAGCTTGGGCCGGCCGGTTGTCTATTCGCGCCCTACCTTAAGGGAGAGGCGCGTTCAGGTCGAGATTAAAAATTCGGGTCGCGGTCAGGGACCACTCCAAGTCCAGGAGTGGCCCCTGGCCGTCAACGGTATTGGAGGAAGACGTTGTCTTTGCCGAACTGGTCACGCAAGGCTTGAATCAACGCATCCGCCGGATCGATCCGCCAGCCCTCGCCGAACTGCAGCACGGCCTTGGCGTCGGGGCGCACGTACTCCATGGTGATCGGGCAGGCACCGCGATGGCGCTTGAACAACTCGCCCAGCCAGCGCAGCTGGTCGCCCTTGAGGTCCTGGGTCTGCAATTTCAGGCGCAGGCTCTCGGCCAGGTTGGTCCGGGCATCCTCCATGCTCATCACCCGCTTGACCCGTAGCCGCAGGCCACCGGAGAAATCATCGTTGCTGACCTCGCCTTCCACCACCACCATCGCGTCGGTCTGCAACAGCGACTGCGCCGAGTGGAACGCATCGGCAAACAACGATGCCTCGATACGCCCGGAACGGTCGTCGAGGGTGATGAACCCCATCTTGTCGCCCTTCTTGTTCTTCATCACCCGCAGGGCGATGATCATCCCAGCGACGGTTTGCGTATCGCGAGCCGGCTTCAGGTCGATGATGCGTTGACGGGCGAAGCGGCGGATTTCGCCTTCGTACTCATCGATCGGGTGACCGGTGAGGTACAGCCCCAGGGTGTCTTTCTCGCCTTTGAGGCGTTCCTTGAGGGTCAGTTCCTTGGCCTTGCGATGGTTGCCGTAGACGTCGGCATCTTCCTCGACGAACAGGCCACCAAACAGGTCGGCGTGGCCGCTGTCATGGGTGCGGGCAGTTTGTTCGGCAGCCTTGATCGCTTCTTCCATGGCCGCCAGCAACACCGCGCGGTTGCGGTCGATGTTGGCCTGGTAGGCCTTGGGTTCGTCCTGGAAGTAGGGCCCCAGCCGGTCCAGCGCGCCGCTGCGGATCAAGCCGTCGAGGGTGCGCTTGTTGATACGTTTGAGGTCGACCCGGGCACAGAAATCGAACAGATCCTTGAACGGCCCATCCTGGCGGGCCTCGGTGATGGCCTCCACCGGCCCCTCGCCTACGCCCTTGATCGCGCCCAGCCCATAGATGATGCGGCCCTCGTCGTTCACCGTGAACTTGAACTCCGAAGCGTTCACGTCCGGCGCGTCGAGGCGCAGCTTCATGGTCCGCACTTCTTCGATCAGGGTCACGACCTTGTCGGTGTTGTGCATATCCGCCGACAGCACGGCGGCCATGAATGGCGCTGGGTAATGCGCCTTCAGCCATGCGGTCTGGTACGACACCAGGCCGTAGGCGGCAGAGTGGGATTTGTTGAAGCCGTAGCCAGCGAATTTTTCCACCAGGTCGAAGATGTTACCGGCCAGGTCCGCATCGATGCCGTTGTTCGCACAGCCCTCGATGAAGCCGCCGCGCTGCTTGGCCATCTCCTCGGGCTTCTTCTTACCCATCGCCCGACGCAACATGTCCGCGCCGCCAAGGGTGTAGCCGGCCATGACCTGGGCAATCTGCATCACCTGTTCCTGATACAGGATGATGCCGTAGGTCGGCGCCAGCACCGGCTTGAGGCCGTCGTACTGGTAATCCGGGTGCGGATACGCCAACTCGGCGCGACCGTGCTTACGGTTGATGAAGTCGTCCACCATGCCCGATTGCAGCGGGCCCGGACGGAACAGCGCCACCAGTGCGATCAGGTCTTCCAGGCAGTCGGGCTTGAGCTTCTTGATCAGCTCCTTCATGCCGCGGGATTCGAGCTGGAACACCGCCGTGGTTTCGGCTTTCTGCAGCAGGCTGTAGGTCGGTTTGTCGTCCAGTGGAATGAAAGCAATGTCCAGCGGCTCTTCACCGACCTTGGCCCGGTCGCGGTTGATGGTTTTCAGCGCCCAGTCGATGATGGTCAGGGTCCGCAGCCCCAGGAAGTCGAACTTCACCAGGCCCGCCGCCTCGACGTCGTCCTTGTCGAACTGGGTTACCAGACCGTCGCCCTCTTCGTCGCAATAGATCGGCGAGAAGTCAGTCAGTTTGGTCGGCGCGATCACCACGCCACCGGCGTGCTTGCCGACGTTACGCACCACGCCTTCGAGCTTGCGGGCCATCTCCCAGATTTCCGCCGCCTCTTCATCGACCTTGATGAAGTCCCGCAGGATCTCTTCCTGCTCGTAGGCCTTTTCCAGGGTCATGCCGACTTCGAACGGAATCATCTTCGACAGACGATCCGCCAGGCCATAGGACTTGCCCTGCACCCGGGCTACGTCACGCACCACCGCCTTGGCGGCCATGGAACCGAAGGTGATGATCTGGCTCACCGCGTTGCGGCCGTATTTCTCGGCCACGTAATCGATCACCCGGTCACGCCCGTCCATGCAGAAGTCGACGTCGAAGTCGGGCATGGAAACCCGCTCCGGGTTGAGGAAGCGTTCGAACAGCAGGTCATATTCCAGCGGATCGAGGTCGGTGATCTTCTGCACGTAGGCCACCAGCGACCCGGCACCCGATCCACGACCCGGCCCTACCGGCACGCCGTTGCTCTTGGCCCACTGGATAAAGTCCATCACGATCAGGAAGTAACCGGGGAAGCCCATCTGGATGATGATATCCAGCTCGAAATTCAACCGGTCGACATAGACCTGGCGCTTGGCTTCATAATCTTCGGTGGTGTCCTTGGGCAGCAGGACGCTCAGGCGCTCTTCGAGGCCGTCGAACGATACCTTGCGGAAATACTCGTCGATGGTCATGCCATCGGGAATCGGGAAGTTGGGCAGGAAGTGCTTGCCCAGCTTCACTTCGATGTTGCAGCGCTTGGCGATCTCGACGGTGTTTTCCAGCGCCTCGGGTAGATCGCTGAACAACTCGGCCATTTCCTCGGCGCTTTTGAGGTATTGCTGGTCGCTGTAGTTCTTGGGCCGACGCGGATCATCGAGGGCCCGGCCCTCACCGATGCAGACGCGGGTTTCGTGGGCTTCGAAGTCTTCCTGCTTGATGAAGCGAACGTCGTTGGTCGCTACCAGCGGTGCGCCGATCTTGTCAGCCAGCGCCACGGCGGCATGCAGGTGCTCTTCGTCATTGGGGCGGTTGGTGCGCTGCACTTCGATGTAGAAGCGGTCCGGGAATATCGACATCCACTCACGGGCCAGGGTCTCGGCTTCCTCGACGTTACCACTGAGCAGGGCCAGGCCGATTTCACCTTCCTTGGCCGCCGACAGCATGATCAGGCCTTCGCTGGCCTCGGCCACCCATTCGCGCTCGATGATGATCGAACCGTTGCGCTGGCCATCGATAAAGCCACGGGAGATCAACTCGGTCAGGTTGCGGTAACCCACGGCGTTCATGACCAGCAGGCTGATACGACTCAACGGTGCATCCGGATCCTTGCTGGACAACCACAGGTCGGCACCGCAGATCGGCTTGATTCCGCCGCCCATGGCGGTCTTGTAGAACTTGACCAGCGAACACATGTTGTTCTGGTCGGTGACCGCCACGGCAGGCATGTTCATGCCCACCAGGGTCTTGACCAGTGGCTTGATCCGCACCAGACCGTCGACCAGGGAATATTCAGTGTGCAGGCGTAGATGAACGAATGAAGCCGGCATAGTGATCCTGCGTAAAGTCATGAAAACAACAAGGCCCGGATTGTACCGGGCCTTGGGTCTGAGTGGCGAATGCTCGTCAGTCGAAATACCGACCTTGTGGGAGCGAGCCTGCTCGGGAAGGCGCTATATCAGGCAACATCAATGTCTACCGTGCCGCCCTCTTCGCGAGCAAGCTCGCTCCCACAGGGGATTGCATTTGGCTGAACGGGACCAGCCGTTACCAAACCCTCACGAGCCTCATACGCCATCCGCACCGGTGCGAACGAACGCCGATGAATGGGGGTTGGCCCCAGTCGCGCCAAGGCTTCCAGATGCACCGGCGTCGGGTAACCCTTGTGGCCACCAATGCCGTAGCCCGGGTAAATCAGTTCGAAGGCGCTCATCTCCCGGTCACGGCTGACCTTGGCCAGGATCGATGCCGCCGCGATAGCCGGCACTTTCGCATCGCCCTGGATCACCGCCTCGGCGCGCATCGACAGTTTCGGGCAACGATTGCCATCGATCATCGCCAGTTTCGGCGTGATGTGCAGGCCCTGCACCGCTCGCTGCATGGCGAGCATGGTGGCGTGCAGGATATTCAGCTCGTCGATTTCTTCGACCTCGGCGCGGGCGATGCACCAGCTCAGGGCTTTTTCGCAGATTTCGTCGTAGAGCTTCTCGCGACGGGCCTCGGTGAGCTTCTTGGAATCGTTGAGGCCCAGGATCGGCCGATTCGGGTCGAGAATCACCGCGGCCGTCACCACCGCGCCGCACAATGGGCCGCGCCCCACTTCATCGACGCCCGCCACCAGCTCTTCGACTTCGGCGACCAGGTTGAAATCCAGGCCCATCTGCTGCTTCGAATGCTTCATGGTTTGGCACCGATCAAGGCCAGTACCGCGTCTGCGGCCTGGTTGGAGGCATCGCGGCGCAATGTGCGGTGGATCTCGTCAAAGCCCCGGGTCTGCTCCTGGCCGCCGTCGATCAACGGCGCCAGTGTATTGGCCAATGCGTCGGCTGTTGCATCGTCCTGCAGCAACTCGGGCACCAGCAAACGCTGGGCCAGCAGGTTCGGCAGGGAGATGTAAGGACTCTTGACCATGCGCTTGAGGATCCAGAACGTCAGCGGCGCCAGACGATAAGCAACCACCATCGGACGCTTGTACAGCAATGCTTCAAGGGTAGCAGTGCCGGACGCAATCAACACCGCGTCGCACGCAGCCAGCGCCTGATGGGAGCGACCATCGAGCAGCATGACCGGCAAATCGCGGCCGGCCAACAGCGCTTCAAGCTGCTCGCGACGTTGCGGACTGGCACAGGGCAGGACAAAACGCACGTCGGGACGCATCGCCCGAAGACGCTCGGCGGCATCGAAAAACAAGCCACCCAGGCGACTTACTTCACCGCCCCGGCTACCAGGCATCAACGCCACCAGCGGCCCATCGGGCAAGCCCAATGCCTGGCGGGCGCCCTCGCGATCGGCTTCCAGGGGAATGGTGTCGGCCAGGGTATGCCCGACAAAGCGTACCGGCACGCCCTTCTCCTCATAGAACCTGGCTTCGAACGGCAGCAGCGTCAGCATCAGGTCGCAGCCTTCGCGAATCTTCAGGACGCGCTTCTGCCGCCAGGCCCAGACCGACGGACTGACGTAGTGCACGGTCTTGATCCCGGCCTGACGCAACCTGAGTTCAATGTTGAGGGTGAAATCCGGCGCATCGATGCCGATGAACACATCCGGCTTTTCATCAATCAGAGTCGCAATCAGCTTCTTGCGCCGGGCCAGTAGCTCGCGCAGCCGACCGAGCACTTCCACCAGCCCCATCACCGACAGGCGTTCCATCGGGAAATAGGACGTCAACCCCTCGGCTTGCATCAATGGCCCACCGACACCAATGAACTCCACCGCCGGATGCTGCGCCTTGAGCGCACGCATCAGGCCCGCACCCAGGATATCGCCGGAAGCTTCGCCCGCCACCAGCGCAATACGCAAATGGCCCATGGTCAGCGAGTGATGCCGCGGGTCGAAGATTGGATGGAATCGCGGAACACCGCGACTTCCGGGAACTGGGTCGATGCCTCGGCCAACTCGACCAGTGCCTGCTCGATGGTCAACCCCTGGCGATACACGACCTTGTAGGCCCGACGTAATGCACCAATCGCATCTTCGCTGAAGCCACGACGACGCATGCCTTCGAAGTTCATGCTGCGGGCTTCGGCCGGATTGCCGAACACCGTGACATAGGCCGGGACGTCCTTGCCGATGGCGGTACCCATGCCGGAGAAGCTGTGGGCGCCGATATGGCAGTACTGGTGAACCAGGGTGAAGCCGGACAGGATCGCCCAGTCGTCCACGTGGACATGGCCGGCCAGCGCGGTATTGTTCACCAGAATGCAATGGTTGCCGATGACACTGTCGTGGCCGATGTGGGCATAGGCCATGATCAGGTTGTGGTCGCCCAGGGTCGTTTCGGAGCGGTCCTGAACGGTGCCACGGTGAATCGTCACGCCCTCGCGGATCACGTTGTGATCGCCGATGACCAGGCGGGTTTCTTCACCTTTGTATTTGAGATCGGGCGTGTCCTCGCCTACCGTAGAAAACTGGTAGATACGATTGTGCCGACCAATCCGGGTCGGTCCCTTGAGCACTACGTGCGGGCCGATCACCGTACCCTCGCCGATTTCCACACCTGCGCCGATGATCGACCAAGGGCCGACCTCGACATCGGCGGCCAGGACGGCCGTCGGATCGATGATTGCGCGAGGGTCAATCAAACTCATAGCTTGCGTTCCGCGCAAATGATTTCAGCGGAGCAGACAGGCTTGCCGTCGACCGAAGCCTGGCACTCGAACTTCCAGATCTGGCGCTTGCAGCTGATGAACGTGGCTTCGAGGATCAACTGATCGCCCGGGGTCACCGGCTGGCGGAAACGCAACTTGTCGGACCCGACGAAGTAGTAGAGCGTGCCGTCCGCAGGCTTCACGTCCATGATCTTGAAACCAAGGATCCCGGCAGCCTGAGCCATGGCCTCGATGATCAGCACGCCCGGCATGATGGGGTGCGCAGGGAAGTGACCATTGAAGAACGGCTCGTTGATGCTGACATTCTTGTAGGCGCGAATGCGCTTGCCCTCAATATCCAGCTCCACTACCCGATCCACAAGCAGGAACGGATAACGGTGAGGCAGGTATTCGCGAATCTCGTTGATGTCCATCATTTCGGGGGGAAGCCTATGTAAAGATTGGGAGGTGCGCGATAGACGCGCGCTCCGCTAGCAAATCAAGGAAGCCTGGCGGCCGTGCACACTTGATATGGAAATGGTATCAGCCATCTGATGAAGCATTACCGTCAGGGGTCACGTCCCCTACACGCTTTTCCAGCTGTCGCAGGCGTCGCGCGATGTCATCGAGCTGACGGATACGGGCCGCGCTCTTGCGCCATTCGGCCGCCGGCTGCATCGCCGTACCGGAAGAATAGGCACCCGGCTCGGTAATCGAGTGGGTCACCATGGTCATCCCGGTCAGGAAAACGTTGTCACAGATATCGATATGCCCCACCAGCCCCACGCCACCGGCGAGCATGCAGTGCTTGCCGATCCTGGTACTGCCGGAGATACCCACGCAGGCCGCCATGGCGGTGTGATCACCGACCTGGACGTTGTGGGCGATCTGGATCTGGTTGTCCAGCTTCACACCATTGCCGATGACTGTGTCTGCCAGCGCACCGCGGTCGATGGCGGTATTGACGCCGATCTCCACGTCATCGCCGACGGTGACGCCACCGATCTGGGCAATCTTCTGCCAGATGCCTTTCTCGTTGGCGAAACCGAACCCTTCACCGCCCAGCACCGCGCCGGACTGGATAACCACCCGTTTGCCGATGCGCACATCGTGATACAGGGTAACCCGGGGAGCCAGCCAACCACCCTCGCCGATCTCGCTACGAGCACCGACAAAACAATGGGCACCCAGCGTGACACCGGCACCGATCCGCGCCGCACTCTCGATGACCACGAAAGGACCGATGCTGGCCGTCGGGTCGACCACCGCATCCGCCGCAATCACCGCGCTGGGATGAATGCCGGCAGCCGATTTGGGCTTGGGATCGAACAGATGGGAAATCCGCGCGTACGCCAGATACGGATCGGGCACGATCAGGGCGTCACCGGCAAAACCTTCGGCATCGGCAGCCTTGAGCAACAGCGCTGCGGCCCGGCTATCGGCCAGGTATTTGCGATATTGAGGATTTGCCAGGAAGCTCAACTGAGCTGGGCCAGCCTCTTGTAAAGTGGCTAGCCCAGTGATTGCCTTCTCCGGGTCGCCACGCAGGGTGGCTCCGAGGAACTCGGCCAACTGGCCGAGTTTGATAGTCGCTGTCATGGATTACTTCAGCTGGTTCATGCGCTCGATGACCTGGCGCGTGATGTCGTATTGAGGCTTGACATCAATCACTGCGCCACGCTCGAACACCAGGTCAAAACCACCTTTCTTGATGACTTCTTCCACGGCGCTATCGAGCTTCGGCTTGAGCTGCTTGAGCATTTCACGGTCGGCAACGGCTTTCGCTTCGTTCAGCTCCTTGGACTGGAACTGGAAGTCACGGGCCTTTTGCTTGAATTCAAGCTCCAGCCGCTCACGCTCGCCCTGGGCCATCTTGTCGCCACCGGCGACCAGGCGATCCTGAATCCCTTTGGCACTGCTTTCCAGGCTCTTGAGCTTGGTCAGTTGCGGGCCGAACTTTTTCTCCGCATCCACGGCGTATTTCTTCGCCGCGTCGGATTCCAGCAAGGCCATCTGATAGTTCAGTACGGCGATCTTCATGTCGGCAAAAGCCGGACCTGCGACCAGTACGGTCGCCAGGAGAACCAATTGAGTCAACTTACGCACGATGTACTCCTACAAAATCCATTGTCGTTATCTTGGGTCAGACGCTTAGAACGTCTGGCCGAGGGAGAATTGAAACACTTGGGTATCAGCGTCATCCGGTTTCTTGATCGGCATCGCCAACGCGAAGCTCAAAGGACCGAGCGCGGTAACCCAGGTCACGCCTACACCAACGGAACTGGCCATGTTGCTGAGGCTGATGTCGTTGCACTGAGTGTTGGACTTGGTGCCATTGGAATTGGTGGTGTCGCTGCACTTGGAGTCGAAGACGTTACCCACGTCCCAGAATACCGAGGTCCGCAGCGAGCGCTGATCCTTGACGAACGGCATCGGGAACAGGACTTCAAGACCACCCTGGATGAGTACGTTGCCACCGAATGGCAGCGGATCCTGATCCGGGTCGAGGATGGTACCCGGGTTGGTGCCCTTGCTCGGAGTACTGCGCGGCCCCAGCGTACTGTCCTTGAAGCCACGTACCGAGTTGAAACCACCTGCGTAATAGTTCTCGTAGAACGGCAGGCCATCGGTCGACCCGTAGCCATCACCATAACCCAGTTCGGTATGCAGGCGCATGGTGTAGGTGTCGGTCAACGGCTGGAACAGCTGGCCGCGATAATCGAGCTTGAAGAACGACAGGTCACTGCCAGGCGTGGTGGTTTCCAGAACCAGGCTCTGGGAATGACCGCGCGTCGCCAGCACGCCCTTGTTCAGGGTCGACTCGGACCAGCCGGCAGACGCCTTGAAGTTGAGGTAGCTGTCGCCTTCCTTGTTAACGAAATCGAAGATCTCGTCGACGGTGTATCTACCGGTGTTGATCTTGTCCTGCTGGGCAGTCAGACCGAACGTCAGGCGCGAGGTCTCGCTGATCGGATAACCGATGTTGGCGCCGACACCATAGCTGTCCACCGCATAGCTGGAGATATCAGAGTCGAGCTCGTCATAGTCGGTAGTGCGATAGAAGGCGTTGTAGCCCAGGCTCACACCGTCGGCAGTCCAGTAGGGGTCCACGAAACCAAAATTGTAACGAGTCTGGTATTGGCTGCGGGTCAGGCCGATGCTGACCTTGTTACCGGTACCCAGGAAGTTGTTCTGGGTGATCGAGCCACCGAGGATCAGGCCCGCGCTCTGGGCAAAACCGACACTGGCGGTGATCGAGCCGGAGGCCTGCTCTTCGACGCTATAGTTCACATCGACCTGGTCATCGACGCCCGGTACCGCCGGGGTCTCGACGTTGACTTCCTTGAAGAAGCCCAGGCGCTCCAGGCGGGTTTTGGACTGGTCGATCAGATAGGTCGAAGCCCAGCCACCTTCCATCTGGCGCATTTCACGACGCAGCACCTCGTCCTCGGACTTGGTGTTGCCACGGAAGTTGATGCGATTGACGTAGGCACGCTTGCCCGGGTCCACGGCGAAGGTGATGTCGACGGTGTGGTCTTCATCGTGTGGCTGCGGCACGCCGTTGACGTTGGCGAAGGTATAGCCTTCGTTACCCAGGCGGCGGGTGATCAGTTCGGACGTGGTGGTCATCAGCTTGCGCGAGAACACCTGGCCTTTCTGTACCAGCAACAACGACTTGACCTGATCTTCAGGTACCTTCAGGTCACCGCTGAGCTTGACGTCGCGAACCGTGTACTTCTCGCCTTCGTTGACGTTGACGGTGATGTAGACGTGTTTCTTGTCCGGGGTAATGGACACCTGGGTCGAAGCGATGTCCATGTTGATGTAGCCACGGTCCAGGTAGTAGGAACGCAGGCGCTCCAGGTCACCGGAGAGTTTTTCACGGGCGTACTTGTCATCGTTCTTGAAGAACGACAGCCAGTTGGTGGTCTTGAGTTCGAACAGGTCGATCAGGTCTTCGTCGGGGAAAACCGTGTTGCCCACCACGTTGATGTGCTGGATGGCCGCCACGGTGCCTTCGTTGATGTTGACCTTCAGGCCCACACGGTTGCGTGGCTGCGGCACCACTTCGGTGTCGACGGTAGCCGAGTAGCGACCCTGGGCGACGTACTGGCGCTGCAGCTCGTTACGTACACCTTCGAGGGTCGCGCGCTGGAAGATCTCGCCTTCGGCCAGGCCGGACTGCTTAAGGCCTTTCATCAGGTCTTCAGTGGAGATCGCCTTGTTGCCTTCGATCTCGATGCTGGCGACCGACGGCCGCTCGACGACCGTAATGACCAGGACGTTACCGTCACGGCCCAGCTGGATATCCTGAAAGAAACCGGTCTTGAACAGCGCACGAGTGGACTCCACCAGGCGCCGATCATCCGCCTGCTCGCCGACGTTCAACGGCAAGGCACCAAAGACGCTACCTGCGGAAACCCGCTGGAGGCCGTTGACACGAATATCAGAGATAGTGAAGGACTCGGCGTGAACTTCGGCGATCATCAACACGGTAAACACCGCGGTTAGCAGCAGACGTTTCATGAAGTCCTTTCTTATTCCAACTGGCAATAAACAAACTGCCGCAAAATGCGGCAGATTCGCAATTCAGCGAAGCGTTACAGACGACCCAGATCGTTGACCAAGGCAAGCAACATCACCCCGACCACCAAGCTGATACCGATCTGTATCCCCCAACCTTGAACCCGATCCGACAAGGGACGACCACGCGCCCACTCGATCAGATAGAACAGCAGATGCCCCCCATCCAGTACCGGGATGGGCAACAAATTCAGAACCCCCAGGCTAATGCTCAGATAAGCAAGGAAATTCAGGAAATCAGCAACGCCCGACTGGGCAGAAGCGCCCGCCACTTTAGCAATGGTTATCGGTCCACTCAAGTTTTTTACCGAGAGCTCGCCGAACAACATTTTCTTCAGTGAGTCGAGGGTCAGGACACTCATGGTCCAGGTACGACGCGCACCCTCGCCAATCGCCGCAACCGGGCCAAAACTGACCTCGCGGATCATGTCCGGTGGCCAATCGACAGCCTTGACGCCCGCCCCCAGGTAACCCGCCGGCGTCTTGCTCTCGCCACGGGCAGCCAGGGTCACCGGAACGTCGATTGGAGCACCGTCGCGCTCGACGCGCAGCACAATTTTGGTATCAGGACGTACACGAACCGCGTCGACCACCTGCTGCCAGTCAGTGACCGATTGACCATCGAGGGCCAACAGGCGATCGCCGGTCTTCAGCCCGGCGGCCTGGGCCGGTCCCTTCGGATCGAGCTCGGCCAACACCGGCGGCAGTGCCGGACGCCAGGGGCGGATGCCCAGGGAATGGATAGGATCCGGCTCATCGGCCCCCTTGAGCCAGTTATCCAGCACCAGTTCCCGCGGAGAATCCGTTGTCGAGCCCTGCTCGCGCACCATCAACTGCAACGAACCGCTCTCGCCCAGGCGACGCACGAGTTGCAGGTTGACGGCAGCCCAGCCGGAAGTCGGCTCGCCATCGATGGCGACGATTTCCTCACCGGCGCTCAATCCGGCCCGGGCCGCAACGCTGCCGGCCTCGACCGCGCCAATGACAGGACGTACCTGCTCACTCCCCAGCATGGCCAGCGCCCAGAAGAACACCATGGCCAGCAGGAAATTGGCGATCGGCCCCGCCGCCACGATGGCGATGCGCTGCCGGACAGTCTTGCGATTGAAGGATTGATCGAGCTGATCGGCGGGCACTTCGCCTTCACGCTCGTCGAGCATTTTCACGTAGCCGCCCAGCGGGATGGCGGCCACGACGAATTCGGTGCCCGTCTTGTCATGCCAGCGCAGCAAGGGCATGCCAAAGCCGACGGAAAAACGCAGGACCTTCACGCCACAGCGACGGGCGACCCAGAAATGACCGAATTCGTGAAAAGTGACCAGCACACCCAACGCAACCAGGGTGCCGACAATCATATAGAGCGCGCTCATCTGTTTTCTCCGCAATCCTGTCCAGGGCAACCCCGGCTAACGTACCGCAGCCTCAGCGTCCGTGGCGCTTCAACCATTGCCCCGCCAGCTCGCGGGCCCGGGCATCCACGGTGAATACTGCGTCGAGATCATCGAGGGCAACCACGGCCTCGAGATTCAAGACTTCCTCGATGATACTCGCGATCTCGAGGTAACGGACACGTCCATCAAGAAACGCGGCCACCGCCACCTCATTGGCAGCGTTCAACATGGCCGGGGCACTGTTGCCCGCCTCGGCCGCCTGCCGCGCCAGGCGCAGGCAAGGGAAGCGTTGTTCATCGGGGGCCTGGAAGTCCAGGCGGGCGATAGCGAACAAGTCCAGCGGCGCCACACCCGAATCGATTCGATCCGGCCAGGCCAGTGCGTTGGCGATGGGCGTGCGCATGTCCGGATTACCCAATTGGGCCAGCACTGAACCGTCTACATAGTCCACCAGCGAGTGGATCACGCTCTGCGGATGGATCACCACCTCGACCTGGGACGGCCTGGCATCGAAAAGCCAGCAGGCCTCGATCAGCTCAAGCCCCTTGTTCATCATGCTGGCCGAATCCACGGAAATCTTGCGCCCCATGGACCAGTTCGGATGAGCACAGGCCTGTTCGGGTGAAACATGTTCCAATTCTGACAGCGGCGTCTGCCGGAACGGACCGCCGGAAGCCGTCAGCAAGATCCGCCGGACACCCACAGCACCCAGGCCACGGGAAAAATCCCGCGGCATGCATTGAAAGATCGCATTGTGTTCGCTATCGATCGGCAGCAGCACCGAACCACTTTTGCCTACAGCCTGCATGAACAACGCGCCGGACATGACCAGCGCTTCCTTGTTGGCCAACAGGATCTTCTTGCCGGCCTCCACCGCAGCCAGCGTCGGGCGCAGGCCCGCAGCACCGACAATCGCCGCCATCACCGCATCGACCTCAGGGTCGGAGGCCACTTCGCACAGGCCCTCCTCGCCCACCAGCACGCGGGTTTGCAGGCCAGTGGCACGCAGGTCGTCCTGCAGCGCCCGTGCCGCGCCAACCTCGGGCACCACGGCAAACCGCGGGGTGTGACGGATGCACAACGCCAGCAGCTCGCTCAGGCGTGTAAAGCCGCTGAGGGCGAACACCTGGTAACGCTCCGGGTGCCGGCCGATGACATCCAAGGTACTCAGGCCGATCGAGCCGGTAGCGCCCAGGACAGTGATCTGCTGAGGACGACTCACGACGCCGCCATCCACAGCAGCACCGCGAAGATCGGGACCGCAGCGGTGAGGCTGTCGATGCGATCCAGCACGCCGCCATGGCCAGGCAACAGATTGCTACTGTCCTTGATTCCGGACTGGCGCTTGAACATGCTTTCGGTCAGGTCCCCGACTACCGAGACGAAGACAATCAGGGCGGCGCCAAACAGGCCGATCAGCAATTGGCCGGCGGTCCATTCCCGCATGACACCAACGACAGTCGTAATCACCAGGCTCAAGGCCAGGCCACCGTAGACCCCTTCCCAGCTCTTGCCAGGACTGACTTGAGGCGCAAGCTTGCGCTTGCCGAATGCCTTGCCGGAGAAGTAGGCCCCGACATCGGCACCCCAGACCAGCACCATCACGGCCATGATCTGCCAGTTGCCCAGTGCGCCTTGCTTGATCCAGATGAGGCCCTGCCAGGCCGGCAGCAGGATCAACAGACCGATCATCAGTTTGGTCGCGGCATTGGCCCAATGATGGGTCGTGCGAGGGTAGGTCAACACCAGAAAGGTCGCCGTCGCCCACCAAAGCACCGAAGCCCCCAGCACCCAGGGCGCAATACCGGGCACCACGTACATGACGAACAGCATGGCCGCCACGACGGCGGCGTAGGTCACACGGGCCGATTGCGCGGCAAAGCCGGCCAGCCGCGCCCATTCCCAAGCCCCCAGCGTCACGACCAGCCCGATGAACAGGGCGAAGCCCGCACCGTCAAGCAGGAAGAACCCGCACAGGGCGATGGGCAATAGGATCAGTGCAGTGATGATTCGTTGTTTGAGCATTAAACCCGGGCTCCAGCTTCGATCTGCTCGCTCGTTTTACCGAAACGACGCTGACGGGAAGCGAAATCAGCCAGCGCAACGCGCATGGCTTCGTGTTTGAAGTCCGGCCAGAACAGGTCGGAGAAGTACAGCTCGGCATACGCCAGCTGCCAAAGGAGAAAATTGCTGATGCGATGTTCGCCGCCGGTGCGGATACACAGATCCGGCAGCGGCAGGTCACCCGTGGCCAGGCAGGTCTGCAGCAGTTCAGGCGTGATGTCTTCCGGCCGCAAGTGACCGGCCTGGACTTCCCGCGCCAACCGCTGGGCTGCCTGGGCAATGTCCCACTGACCGCCGTAATTGGCGGCGATCTGCAGGACAAAACGGTCGGCGCCGGCCGTCGCGGCCTCGGCCTCGCGCATCGCAGCCTGCAATTCCGGATGAAAGCGCGAGCGATCACCGATGATGCGCAGGCTGATACTGTTCTCGTTGAGGCGCTTGGCCTCACGACGCAGGGCCTTGAGGAACAACTCCATCAAGGCACTGACCTCGTCGGCCGGACGCTGCCAGTTTTCGCTGGAGAAAGCGAACAAGGTCAGCACCTCGACGCCCGCCTCGGCGCACACCTCGATGACCGCGCGAACCGCGTCGACGCCCGCCTTATGCCCGGCGACACCGGGCATGAAGCGCTTCTTGGCCCAGCGATTGTTGCCGTCCATGATGATCGCTACGTGGCGCGGCACCGCGAACGACGCAGCCTGCTTGGTCTTATCCATGAAAACGAGACCCTTATACGGCCATCAGGTCCGCTTCTTTTTGCTTGGTGGCCGCATCGATATCAGCCTCTGCCTTGTCAGTCAGTTTCTGTATCTCGGCCGCTGCGCGACGCTCTTCGTCTTCGCTGATTTCCTTGTCCTTGACCAGCTTCTTCAGCTCACCCAGAGCGTCGCGTCGGATGTTGCGCACGGCAACCCGAGCATCCTCGGCGGCGCTGCGCGCCTGTTTGGTAAAGCCCTTGCGGGTTTCCTCGGTCAGGGCAGGCATGGAGATCAGCAACAATTCGCCCAGGTTGGTCGGATTGAGGTTCAGGCCGGCGCTCTGGATCGCTTTGTCGACCGCCGCGAGCATGTTGCGCTCGAAGGCCACGACTTGCAGGGTCCGCGAATCCTTCACGGTGATGTTGGCAACGCCGCTGATAGGCGTGTCGGTGCCATAGTAAGGAACCATCACGCTGCCCAGGATGCTCGGGTGCGCCTTGCCGGTACGGATCTGGCCAAAGGCGTGACTCAGGGACTCCAGGGATTTCTGCATACGCGCCTGGGCGTCTTTCTTGATTTCGTTGATCATTGTTGAACTTCCTCGATCAGGGTTCCTTCGGCGCCGCCATGCACGATATTCAACAGGGCACCGGGCTTGTTCATGTTGAAGACGCGCAGCGGCATCTTGTGGTCGCGGCACAGGCAGATAGCCGTCAGGTCCATGACCCCCAGCTTGCGATCCAGCACTTCATCGTAGGTCAGATGATCGAACTTCTCGGCATGCGGATCCTTGAACGGGTCGGCGGTGTAGACACCATCGACCTTGGTTGCCTTGAGCACGACATCGGCGTCGATTTCGATCGCTCGCAGGCAGGCCGCCGAATCCGTGGTGAAGAACGGATTACCGGTACCAGCGGCAAAAATCACCACTTCCTTGGAGTTGAGGTGGCGCATGGCTTTGCGGCGATCGTAGTGATCGGTCACGCCAACCATGGAAATGGCCGACATCACGATGGCCGAGATATTGGCACGCTCCAAGGCGTCGCGCATAGCCAGGGCGTTCATCACAGTGGCCAGCATGCCCATGTGGTCGCCCGTGACCCGATCCATGCCGGCCGCGCTCAGCGCCGCACCACGGAACAGGTTGCCGCCGCCGATGACCAGGCCGACCTGAACGCCGATCCCAACCAACTGACCCACTTCGAGGGCCATGCGGTCCAGCACCTTCGGATCGATCCCGAACTCTTCCGAGCCCATCAGGGCCTCGCCGCTAAGCTTGAGTAGAATGCGTTTATAGCGAGCCTGATAACCACTGCCCTGCTGAGCCATTGCGAATCTCTCCTGCGGCGTATTTGAAAATTCTTGGCAGACTGTTTGCAGCCTGCTCTCACTCTAGCGTGACGCTGACACAGCGCCATCGGAACACGGCTTTGTAAGCCAGTTCCGACAGGAAACCAATAAAAATCGGCATCCTTATCCGAAAAGAGGCTGCGCGCGTGAGCGGGCAGCCTCTTCTGGGCGACAGTTGTAAAAACCTGTCTTATTGCTTGCTGGCAGCTGCTACCTGGGCGGCAACTTCTTCAGCGAAGTTGTCGACCGGCTTCTCGATGCCATCGCCTACTTTGAAGTAGGTGAAGGAAACGATTTCAGCACCGGCTTTCTTCGCCAGGTCACCGACCTTGACTTCAGGGTTCTTGACGAACGCCTGCTCAACCAGGCTGGCTTCGGCCAGGAACTTGGAGATACGACCGGCCACCATCTTCTCGGCGATGTCGGCAGGCTTGCCCTTGAGCTTCTCTTCGTTCAACTGCAGGAAAACGCCTTTTTCGCGCTCGATCGCTTCAGCCGAAACGTCCGAAGGCAGCAGGAACTCAGGGTTGGTCGCTGCTACGTGCATGGCGATGTCTTTCGCCAGCTCGGTGTCGCCGCCCTTGAGGACAACAGCCACGCCGATCTTGTTGCCGTGCAGGTAGGTACCCACCACGTCACCTTCAACGCGAACCAGACGACGAATGTTGACGTTCTCGCCGGTCTTGCCAACCAGTACCAGGCGCGCTTGTTCCTGAGCCTCGATCAGCGGAGCTGCGTCGGTCAGTTTGTCAGCGAATGCTTTTTCGACGCTGGCAGCGACGAATGCCTTGAAGTCGTCCTGCAGAGCCAGGAAGTCGGTCTGGGAGTTGACTTCCAGCAGCACGGCGGCCTTGCCGTCGTCCTTGATGGCGATGGCGCCTTCAGCGGCAACGTTGCCAGCCTTCTTGGCAGCCTTGATGGCGCCCGAAGCACGCATGTCATCAATGGCTTTCTCGATGTCGCCGCCAGCCTTGGTCAAGGCTTTCTTGCAGTCCATCATGCCTTCGCCGGTACGCTCGCGCAGTTCTTTGACCAACGCTGCAGTAATCTCTGCCATTTCAAAATCCTCTTGGATAGGTTTTCAACCATTCCACCCGATCGAACGGGCGATCAATTCTTCCTGAAAAACCATTGCTTATAGACCGCGGCAGATTACAAACAGGTAGCTGCGCTGGCGACAAATGGTTTTCGAGGTGGCAAAAAGGGGGCCAAGCCCCCTTTTTGCTTACTGAGTCAACGCCAGGGCGTCAATTACTCAGCGGCTGCTGCCGGAGCTTCTTCAGCGAAGACTTCGGTGCCGCCTTGAACGTTGTTGCGACCACGGATAACAGCGTCAGCCATCGAACCCATGTACAGCTGGATGGCGCGGATGGCGTCATCGTTGCCTGGGATGATGTAGTCAACGCCTTCCGGGCTGCTGTTGGTATCGACAACGCCGATGACCGGGATACCCAGCTTGTTGGCTTCGGTGATCGCGATGCGCTCGTGGTCAACGTCGATCACGAACAGTGCGTCAGGCAGACCGCCCATGTCCTTGATACCGCCCAGGGAGCGGTCCAGCTTCTCAAGATCGCGAGTGCGCATCAGCGCTTCTTTCTTGGTCAGCTTGGCGAAAGTGCCGTCTTCGGACTGGACTTCAAGATCACGCAGACGCTTGATGGAAGCGCGGATGGTCTTGAAGTTGGTCAGCATGCCGCCCAACCAGCGGTGATCGACGTACGGCGAACCGCAACGTGCTGCTTCTTCAGCAACGATCTTGCCAGCGGAACGCTTGGTGCCGACGAACAGAATCTTGTTTTTGCCCTGGGCCAGGCGCTCTACGAAGGTCAGTGCTTCGTTGAACATCGGCAGGGTTTTTTCAAGGTTGATGATGTGGATCTTGTTACGCGCGCCGAAAATGTACTTGCCCATTTTCGGGTTCCAGTAACGGGTCTGGTGACCGAAGTGCACACCGGCCTTCAGCATATCGCGCATGTTGACTTGGGACATGATAGTTCCTTGATAAGTCGGGTTTGGCCTCCACGTATCCCAATGACCAACCAGCGGCTATATAAGCCGAAGGCACCCAGGTCATCGTGTCGACACGTGTGTGGATTTAAGCTCACGGGGTCATCCCCGGAAAGCGGCGCATTTTATACCACAGCAAGGGCGAAAACGGAATACGGATTCTGAAAACCTGTGGCAAGGGGATTGTGGGAGCAAGGCTTGTCCGCGATGAAGCCTATGCGGTCCTTCAGAAATCGAGTCGCCTGGGTCGCGAGCAAGCTTTGCTCCCACCCCCTTCCCCTCTCCACTGAGTTCGGCCTGGGGAGCTCTTTGTACTGTTCGTCTGTTAGAATCGCGTTTTCAGGGCCGCGCTGGTCATCATCCGCCGCCCATTTCGTTTTGGACAGCGCCGTCGGGCGCAAAGAGAGCCTGTATGACCGTTACCCTCAAGACTGCCGAGGACATCGCAAAAATGCGTGTTGCCGGCAAACTCGCCGCCGACGTGCTGGAAATGATCGCCGACTATGTCAAGCCAGGCGTGACCACCGAAGAGCTGGACCGCATCTGCCACGACTTCATCGTCAACGAGCAGAAGGCCATCCCCGCGCCGCTCAACTACAAGGGCTTCCCGAAGTCGATCTGCACCTCGATCAACCACGTGGTCTGCCACGGCATTCCCAACGAGAAACCGCTGAAGGACGGCGACACGCTGAACATTGATGTCACCGTGATCAAGGACGGCTATCACGGCGACACCAGCCGCATGTTCCATGTCGGCAACGTGCCGGAGTGGGCCCAGCGCCTGTCGAAGGTCACCCAGGAATGCATGTACATGGCCATCGAACTGGTGAAACCGGGCTGCCGCCTGGGAGACATCGGCGAAGTGATCCAGAAGCATGCGCAGAAGAACGGCTTTTCGGTGGTGCGTGAATTCTGCGGCCACGGCATTGGCAAGGTCTTCCACGAAGAACCGCAGATCCTGCACTACGGCCGTGCCGGCACCGGCATGGAGCTCCAGGCGGGCATGACCTTCACCATCGAGCCGATGATCAACCAGGGGCGCGCCGACACCAAGGTCCTGGGCGACGGCTGGACCGCCATCACCAAGGACCGCAAGCTGTCGGCCCAATGGGAGCACACCCTGCTGGTGACCGAGACCGGGTACGAAATCTTTACCCTGCGCAGCGACGACACCATCCCTCGCGTTTCCGCCTGAGCCCAATACAGCGCACAGCTATAGATAGATAGAAAGGAAAGCCATTCGATGCCGCAGGTGGATCCAGAACTCTTCGACCGTGGCCAGTTCCAGGCTGAACTGGCCCTGAAGGCAAGCCCCATCTCGGCCTTCAAGAAGGCGATCCGCCAGGCCCACGAAGTACTCGACCAGCGCTTTCGCGATGGCCGGGATATCCGTCGGCTGATCGAAGACCGCGCCTGGTTCGTCGACAACATCCTGCAGAAGGCCTGGGAGCAATTCGACTGGAGCCTGGATGCCGACATCGCCCTGGTGGCGGTGGGCGGCTACGGGCGTGGCGAGCTGCACCCCTACTCCGACATCGACCTGCTGATCCTGCTGGACAGCGCCGATCACGAGATCTTTCGCGACTCCATCGAGCGCTTCCTGACGCTGCTGTGGGACATCGGCCTGGAAGTCGGCCAGAGCGTACGCTCGGTGCAGGAATGCGCCGATGAAGCCCGCGCCGACCTGACGGTGGTGACCAACCTGATGGAAAGTCGCACCGTCGCCGGCCCCGAGCGGTTGCGCCAGCGCATGCTCGAGGTGACCAGCACGGCGCACATGTGGCCGAGCAAGGACTTCTTCCTGGCCAAGCGCGCCGAGCAGAAGGCGCGCCACCACAAATACAACGACACCGAATACAACCTGGAGCCCAACGTCAAAGGCTCACCCGGTGGGCTGCGGGACATCCAGACGATTCTGTGGGTCGCCCGTCGTCAGTACGGTACGCTGAACCTTCGGAACCTGGCCGGGGAAGGTTTCCTGGTGGAGAGCGAAAACGCCTTGCTGGCTTCGTCCCAGGAGTTTTTGTGGAAGGTCCGCTACGCCCTGCACATGCTCGCCGGACGTTCCGAAGACCGCTTGCTGTTCGATCACCAGCGCTCCATCGCGGGCCTGCTGGGTTTCGAAGGGCAGGATGCCAAGCAGTCCATCGAAAACTTCATGCAGCAGTACTATCGGGTGGTGATGAGCATTGCCCAGCTCAGCGAACTGATCATCCAGCATTTCGAGGAAGTCATCCTCGCACCGGAAGATACGGCGCCGCCACAGCCGATCAACTCCCGGTTCCAGTTGCACGATGGGTACATCGAAGCACGCAATGCCAATGTGTTCCGTCGAACGCCCTTCGCCATGCTCGAAATCTTCGTGCTGATGGCCCAGCAGCCGGAAATCAAGGGTGTACGCGCCGATACCATTCGCCTGCTGCGGGAAAACCGTCACCTGATCGACGACGACTTCCGCCACGACATCCGCAACACCAGCCTGTTCATCGAACTGTTCAAGTGCAAGATCGGCGTGCACCGCAACCTGCGGCGCATGAACCGCTACGGGATCCTGGGGCGTTACCTGCCGGAGTTCGGCTTCATCGTCGGGCAGATGCAGCACGACCTGTTCCATATCTATACCGTCGATGCCCACACCCTGAACCTGATCAAGCACCTGCGTAAGCTTCAGTACACCCAGGTGTCGGAAAAATTTCCGTTGGCCAGCAAGCTCATGGGCAAGTTGCCCAAGCCTGAACTGATCTATATGGCCGGGCTGTACCACGACATTGGCAAAGGTCGCCAGGGCGACCACTCGGAAGTCGGCGCGATGGATGCCGAGGCGTTTTGCCAGCGGCACCAGTTGCCCATCTGGGACAGCCGGTTGATTGTCTGGCTGGTGCAGAATCACCTGGTGATGTCGACCACCGCCCAACGCAAGGATCTGTCCGATCCGCAGGTGATCCACGACTTCGCTCAGATCGTCGGCGATGAAACCCGTCTGGATTACCTCTACGTGCTGACGGTGGCCGATATCAACGCTACCAACCCGACCCTGTGGAACTCCTGGCGCGCAAGCCTGTTGCGCCAGCTGTACACAGAGACCAAGCGGGCCTTGCGCCGTGGCCTGGAAAACCCGGTAGACCGTGAAGAGCAGATCCGTCGCACCCAAAGCGCTGCCCTGGATATCCTGGTGCGCGGTGGCACCGACCCGGACGACGTCGAACAGCTCTGGTCGCAACTGGGCGATGATTATTTCCTGCGTCACACCGCCGGCGATGTGGCCTGGCACAGCGACGCGATCCTGCAGCAACCGGCCGATGGCGGGCCGCTGGTATTGATCAAGGAAACCACGCAACGCGAGTTCGAAGGCGGCACGCAGATCTTCATCTACGCGCCGGACCAACACGACTTCTTCGCCGTGACCGTGGCCGCGATGGACCAGCTCAACCTCAACATCCACGATGCCCGGATCATCACCTCCAGCAGCCAGTTCACCCTCGACACCTATATCGTGCTCGACACCGAAGGCGATTCGATTGGTGACAATCCAAAACGGGTCAAGCAGATTCGCGATGGTCTCACCAACGCCCTGCGCAACCCGGCCGACTACCCGACCATCATCCAGCGGAGAGTGCCGCGCCAGCTCAAGCACTTCGCGTTCGCTCCGCAGGTGACGATCCACAACGATGCCCAGCGCCAGATCACGGTACTGGAGCTCAGCGCCCCGGACCGCCCCGGCCTGCTGGCACGGATCGGGCATATTTTCCTGGAGTTCGACCTGTCGCTGCAAAACGCCAAGATCGCCACCCTTGGCGAGCGGGTGGAAGACGTCTTCTTCATCACCGACGCGCAGAACCAGCCGCTGTCCGATCCCCTGCTGTGCAGTCGCCTGCAGGATGCGATCGTCCAGCATTTGAGCGTCAACCAGGAACCCGATACCAACCTGACACGCATCAACATCTGACCCCATGAATTCCCCTGTGGGAGCGAGCCTGCTCGCGATGGCGGCGCGACATTCAGCATTGAGATCGCCTGCCCTACCGCTATCGCGAGCAGGCTCGCTCCCACAGTCCCACATTGAACGAGGCCCCCATGAACAACGCTCTGAACCAGTTGCAGCCCTACCCGTTCGAAAAGCTCCGCGCCCTGCTGGGCAGCGTCACGCCCAACCCGGACAAGCGGCCGATTGCGTTGTCCATCGGTGAACCCAAGCACCGTTCACCCGGTTTTGTCGCCGAAGCCCTGGCCGGCAACCTGGACCAGATGGCCGTCTATCCGACCACGTTGGGTATCCCGGCCCTGCGGGAAGCCATCGCCAGCTGGTGCGAGCGACGCTTCAGCGTACCGAATGGCTGGCTCGACCCGGCGCGTCATGTGTTGCCGGTCAATGGCACCCGGGAGGCACTGTTCGCCTTCACCCAGACCGTGGTCAACCGTGGCGACGATGCGCTGGTGGTCAGCCCGAACCCCTTCTATCAGATCTACGAAGGCGCGGCGTTCCTGGCCGGGGCCAAGCCGCACTACCTGCCGTGCCTGGACGAGAACGGCTTCAACCCGGATTTCGACGCTGTTTCGGCGGACATCTGGAAACGCTGCCAGATCCTGTTCCTGTGCTCCCCTGGCAACCCGACCGGCGCCCTGATCCCGGTGGAGGTGCTGAAGAAACTCATTGCCCTGGCCGATGAGCACGACTTCGTGATCGCCGCCGACGAGTGCTACAGCGAACTGTACTTCGACGAACAGACCCCGCCACCGGGCCTGCTCAGTGCCTGCGTCGAACTTGGCCGCCAGGACTTCAAGCGCTGCGTGGTGTTCCACAGCCTGTCCAAGCGCTCCAACCTGCCGGGCCTGCGCTCCGGTTTCGTGGCGGGCGATGCGGACATCCTCAAGGGTTTCCTGCTGTATCGCACCTATCACGGCTGTGCGATGCCGGTGCAGACCCAACTGGCGAGCATCGCCGCGTGGAACGACGAAGAACACGTACGGGCCAACCGGACGCTGTACCGGGAGAAGTTCGACGCCGTGCTGGACATCCTCAGCCCGGTGCTGGACGTGCAACGCCCCGATGGCAGCTTCTACCTGTGGCCAAACGTGGCGGGCGACGACGCAGCCTTCTGCCGGGACCTGTTCGAACAGGAACACGTGACCGTGGTGCCGGGCTCCTACCTGTCCCGCGAAGTCGATGGCGTCAACCCGGGCGCCGGCCGCGTGCGCATGGCCCTGGTTGCACCGTTGGCCGAGTGCGTGGAAGCGGCGGAACGGATCCGGGCGTTCATCCAGCGTCGCGGGTGATGTTGTGGCGAGGGGATTTATCCCCGCTGGGCTGCGCAGCGGCCCCCAAAACAGACAACTCGGTGTGCCAGAACGATTGAGTTCACTGCTTTAGGGTTGCTGCGCAGCCCAACGGGGATAAATCCCCTCGCCACAGGTCCAGCGCTTCACAGGTATTTTTGTGTTTGCCTTTCGATTTATCGCGAGCAAGCTTTGCTCCCACAGTGGACTTGTGGGGCTCACACAACCTGTGATCGATACCGGATACTGTGGGAGCAAAGCTTGCTCGCGATATGGTCGGCACTATTACATCAAGTCCGAAGTTCTACCCGATCCAGGCACTTGTTCGCCAACAACATCCCCAGCTCAATCATCTGGGCCACTCCCAATGCTACATGTCGTCGCGAGCCGTCCTGATCGAAGGCAAGGTCATTGAGCATTGCATTGGCAGACGCCAGGGTTTCGCTGAGATTGGCCAGCAACACTTCGGTGTCGATACCGTCAGCCACCGTGAATAGCTGTACTGAGGGCTTGGGGTCTGACTCGCTGTCATCAGGCTTGAGGTAATGATCCAGCGCACGATCAGCAGCTTCTTGCAGCTTTTCAGGGGCGTAGTCGCCGTAGGGGAACGTGGAGGCAGGTTTGGGTGAGGTTTGAGATTCTTTGGTCATGAAACCGCTACCTAGAGCTGAAGTATTGGAAACCCTGCACTTAATAGCGCAGAAGTATGTGCTCCTAGGGAAAGTTCGGATTCTCACGTCCGGTCGCTGAATTGACAGCGACACCCAGAGGCTAGAGCCCTCGCTTCCGACGGACAACCTTAAAAACTCGTCGGAAACTTCGGTGCGTCTGACAGACGACTATCTGTCTGCTCAGACAAGAAAAGACATAAAACGTACCGCGAACGCCAAAGCCTTGATTTTGCTTACTTTGTATACCTACAGATCTCATTCAACCCTGTGACGAGAGTTCAAGCTGGTTTGAATTCGCTATCGCCGCTAGCCATAATCGACCCCGTCACCAGCGAGAGCTGGCAGGAGTCTGGGTCCCTATCGAGGTTGATCCAGCGGCGCGGAAAGGGCGAAGCAAGCTCATCTGCATATCGATTGGAAGCCGCCTCCGGGCGGCTTTGCTTTTTAGGAAAATCAAGGATTGCCTCCCAAGCAAGGCGATGTTTCACACAATCATAAAGACCCACCTCCACCCTGAAAGACCGCAAATCACCCTGAGCAGTCGCGAAACCGTCCGGTCATGGCATAATCCTTCACCTTTTATTTCCGGCACCTGCAAAGGGGGCAGTTCCTTGACCGATTCAAGCAAAACGTTGCACCTTTTCGGCATCAAAGCCTGCGACACCATGAAAAAGGCGCGCACCTGGCTCGATGACCACGCTGTGCGCTACGACTTTCACGATTACAAGACCGCCGGCATCGACCGTGAGCACCTGACCCAATGGTGCGACGAGCATGGCTGGCAAGTGGTGTTGAACCGTGCCGGTACGACCTTTCGCAAGCTCGACGACGAACGCAAAGCCGATCTCGACCAGTCGAAAGCCATCGAACTGATGCTCGCCCAACCCTCGATGATCAAGCGCCCGGTGCTCGATCTCGGTGACCGTACCCTGATTGGCTTCAAGCCTGATATCTACGCGGCAGAAATCAAGTAAGCCTGCCCAGTCCATTTTGTTGAGGTAATGTTCATGTCCACTACCCTGTTCAGCCTGGCCTTCGGCGTCGGCACCCAAAACCGTCAAGGCGCCTGGCTGGAAGTGTTCTACGCACAGCCACTGCTCAACCCGTCGGCCGACATCATCAAGGCCATCGCGCCGATCCTGGGCTACAGCGAAGGCAACCAGGCCATCACCTTCACCACCGCCCAGGCCTCGCAACTGGCTGAAGCCCTCAAGGGTGTCGATGCCGCACAAGCCGCGTTGCTGACCCGCCTGGCCGAAAGCCACAAGCCGCTGGTCGCCACCCTGCTGGCTGAAGATGCGCAACTGAGCTCCACCCCCGAGGCCTACCTCAAGCTGCATTTGCTGTCCCATCGCCTGGTCAAGCCCCATGGCCTGAACCTGGCCGGCATTTTCCCGCTGCTGCCGAACGTGGCCTGGACCAGCCAGGGTGCGATCGACCTCAGCGAACTGGCCGAGCATCAGCTCGAAGCTCGTCTGCGTGGCGAGCTGCTGGAAGTGTTCTCGGTGGACAAGTTCCCGAAAATGACTGACTACGTGGTTCCGGCCGGCGTGCGTATCGCCGATGCCGCACGGATCCGCCTGGGCGCCTACGTGGGCGAAGGCACCACCGTGATGCACGAAGGTTTCGTCAACTTCAACGCCGGCACCGAAGGCCCGGGCATGATCGAAGGCCGTGTGTCGGCTGGCGTGTTCGTCGGCAAGGGCTCGGACCTGGGTGGCGGTTGCTCCACCATGGGCACCCTGTCGGGTGGCGGCAACATCGTGATCAAGGTCGGCGAAGGCTGCCTGATCGGCGCCAACGCCGGTATCGGTATTCCGTTGGGCGACCGCAACACCGTGGAATCGGGACTGTACGTGACCGCCGGCACCAAGGTGGCGCTGCTGGACGAGAACAACCAGTTGGTCAAAGTGGTCAAGGCCCGCGACCTGGCCGGCCAGCCTGACCTGCTGTTCCGTCGCAACTCCGAAACCGGCGCGGTGGAATGCAAGACCCACAAGTCGGCCATCGAGCTGAACGAAGCACTGCACGCGCATAACTAAGCCGCTTCACCGTCACCTGTGGGAGCAAGTCCGCTGCCCACAGGTGATGGCGTAACCCGGCAGGGCCCGAAAGCATGTTGATTCCATCCCCCTGGCGTGCCGATTTCCCGGCCATCGCCGCCCTGCAACGGCAAGGCCAGACCTACCTGGACAATGCCGCCACCACGCAAAAACCCCAAGCCCTGCTGGATGCCCTGGCGCATTACTACGCCAATGGCGCGGCTAACGTGCACCGGGCGCAACACCTGCCGGGCGCTCATGCCACCCAGGCGTTCGAAGACAGTCGCCTCAAGGTGTCGCAATGGCTCAATGCGGGGGAATGCGGGCAGATCGTGTTTACCCACGGCGCCACGTCGGCGCTGAACCTCCTGGCCTACGGGCTGGAACATCTGTTCAATCCGGGCGATGAAATCGTCATCAGCGCCCTGGAGCACCACGCCAACCTGCTGCCCTGGCAGCAACTGGCCGAACGCCGTTCGTTGACGCTGGTGGTGTTGCCGCTCGACACCCATGGGGTCATCGACCTGGATGCCGCCGCCGACCTGATTGGCCCGCGCACGCGCTTGCTGGCGGTGAGCCAACTGTCCAACGTGCTTGGCACCTGGCAACCCTTACCGGCGCTCTTGGCACTGGCCAAGGCCCAGGACGCCTTGACGGTCATCGACGGCGCCCAGGGTGTGGTCCACGGCCGTCACGATGTGCAGGCCCTGGGATGCGATTTCTATGTATTTTCCAGCCACAAGCTCTACGGCCCCGAAGGGCTGGGTGTGCTGTTTGGCCGCAACGAAGCGCTCCATAACCTGCGTCATTGGCAATTCGGTGGCGAAATGGTGCAGCAGGCTGACTACCACCGCGCCTCGTTCCGCCCTGCGCCACTGGGCTTCGAAGCCGGCACACCCCCCATCGCCAGTGTGATCGGCCTGGGAGCAACCCTGGATTACCTGTCCGCGCTCGACGCACAAGATGTCATTGACCATGAGGCAGCGCTACACGACTACCTGCTCCACGGCCTGCTGGCGCGCAACGGTGTGCGCCTGGTGGGCAATCCACGGCTGGCGCTGGTCAGTTTCGTGGTGGACGGCGTACACAATGCCGACCTGGCCCATCTGCTGACCGAACAAGGCATTGCCGTGCGCGCCGGGCATCACTGTGCCATGCCGCTGTTCAAGCATTTGCAGTTGTCGGGGGCGATCCGGGTGTCTCTGGCGCTGTACAACGACTCCGCCGATATCGAGCGTTTCTTCGAAGCCCTCGACCAGGCCCTGGAGATGCTGCGATGAACCTGCCTACCGATGCCGCCACAGCGCTGCAGATCTTCCAGGATGCCTCAGGCTGGGAACAACGCGCCCGGTTGCTGATGCAATGGGGCGAACGGCTGCCGCCGCTGAAGGAGGCGGACAAGTGCGACACCAACCTCGTCAATGGCTGCGAAAGCCAGGTATGGCTGGTGGGACGGTTGCAGGACGGACACTGGCAGTTTGCTGCCAGCAGCGATGCGCGGTTGATTCGCGGGTTGGTGGCGCTGTTGCTGGCGCGGGTCAATGGCTTGTCGGCCGAAGCGTTGCAGCAGGTGGATTTGTCGGACTGGTTCAATCAGTTGGGGTTGTCGCGACAGCTGTCGCCGTCGCGCAGCAATGGGTTGAATGCGGTGTTGCAGCGGATGCGTGAACTGACTTAGCGGCCGAACGCGGAGCGTCCGTAGAGGCATTCCCACGCAGAGCGTGGGAACGATCTCACGTCCTATCAGCCGGCCGTCGCACACCCGCGACAATCTTATCCACAGCCTTGGTCGCCGCGACCATGCCGAACGTCGCCGTCACCATCATCACCGCGCCAAACCCGCCAGCGCAGTCGAGCTTCACGCCATCGCCGACAAAACTCTTCTGCAAGCAGATGCTGCCATCGGGTTTGGGGTAGCGCAGTTGCTCGGTGGAAAACACGCAGGGCACGCTGTAGTGACGGGTCACGGTGCGGGAAAAACCGTAGTCGCGGCGCAAAGTAGAACGTACTTTCGAAGCCAGCGGATCGTTGAAGGTGCGGTTCAGGTCGCAGACCTGGATCAGCGTCGGGTCGATCTGCCCGCCCGCGCCGCCGGTGGTGATGATCTGGATCTTGCGACGCTTGCACCAGGCGATCAGCGCAGCCTTGGCGTTGACACTGTCAATGCAGTCGATCACACAGTCGATGTTCGGCGTGATGTATTCGGCCATGGTGTCGCGGGTGACGAAATCCGCCACGGCGTGCACCGTGCAATCGGGATTGATCCCGCGCAGGCGCTCGGCCATCACCTCGACCTTGGGTTTGCCGACGGTGCTGTCCAGGGCATGCAACTGACGGTTGGCATTGCTGACGCAGACGTCGTCCAGGTCGAACAGCGAAATCTCGCCCACGCCACACCGGGCAATGGCTTCCGCCGCCCAGGAACCGACCCCGCCCACCCCGACAATCGCCACATGGGCCGCCCGCAGCCGCTCCAGGCCTTCGAGGCCATACAAACGGGCGATGCCGGCAAACCGTGGATCTTCTGTACTCATGACCATTACCCCAAAAACCGGCGCGCATTATAGGGCACGGGAAAACCATTGTGGGAGCGAGCCTGCTCGCGATGGCGGTGCTTCAGTCAATATCACCGCCACTGATCCTCCGCCATCGCGAGCAGGCTCGCTCCCACAGGGTTTTGTGCTCCAACCGACAGACACCGGGGGCCAACGATTGCCGTTTTGCTATAAGATAACCGCCATTTTGCGGGGAGCCTGCCCGCTTCAGCACTCGCCTTGCGTTTACACAATATTCCCGGAGTTTTCCATGACGGCCCACGCCGACCTCTCGCCGACCCTGCAACTCGCCTGCGACCTGATCCGCCGTCCGTCCGTGACGCCGGTGGATGCCGATTGCCAGAAACTGATGATGCAGCGCTTGGGCGATGCGGGTTTCAAGCTCGAGCCGATGCGCATCGAGGATGTGGATAACTTCTGGGCCAGCCATGGCAAGCACGAAGGTCCGGTGCTGTGCTTCGCCGGGCACACCGACGTGGTGCCGACCGGTCCGGTGCAGGCCTGGCAACTCGATCCGTTCGATGCGGTCATCGACGACCAGGGCATGCTCTGTGGCCGTGGCGCGGCTGACATGAAGGGCAGCCTCGCGGCGATGGTGGTGGCGGCCGAGCGGTTCGTCACCGACTACCCGGACCACAAGGGCTCGATCACCTTCCTGATCACCAGTGATGAAGAAGGCCCGGCCCACCACGGCACCAAGGCCGTGGTGGAGCGCCTCAAGGCCCGTCAGGAGCGCCTGGACTGGTGCATCGTCGGCGAGCCGTCGAGCACCACCCTGGTGGGCGACGTGGTCAAGAACGGCCGTCGCGGCTCCCTCGGCGCGAAGCTGACCGTGCGCGGCAAACAAGGCCACGTGGCCTACCCGCACCTGGCGAAGAACCCGATCCACCTGGCGGCTCCGGCGCTGGCGGAACTGGCCGCCGAGCATTGGGACCATGGCAACGATTTCTTCCCGCCCACCAGTTTCCAGATCTCCAACCTCAACTCCGGCACCGGCGCGACCAACGTGATCCCGGGTGACCTGGTGGCGGTGTTCAACTTCCGCTTCTCCACCGAGTCCACCGTCGAAGGCCTGCAGCAGCGCGTCGCCGATATTCTCGACAAGCATCAACTGGACTGGCACATCGACTGGGCCCTGTCCGGCCTGCCGTTCCTCACCGAGCCCGGCGCACTACTGGACGCCGTGTCGTCGAGCATCAAGGACGTGACCGGTCGCGAGACTCAGGCCTCCACCAGCGGTGGCACGTCCGACGGTCGTTTCATCGCCACCATGGGCACCCAAGTGGTGGAACTGGGCCCGGTCAACGCGACCATCCACCAGGTCAACGAACGCGTGCTGGCGGCCGATCTCGATGTACTCACCGAGATCTACTACAAGACGCTGATCAAGTTGCTCGCCTGATGCTGGCCTGCCCGATCTGCAGTGAGCCGCTGAACGCGGTGGACAACGGCGTGGCCTGCTCGGCCGGGCATCGGTTCGACCGCGCACGCCAGGGCTACCTGAACCTGTTGCCGGTGCAGCACAAGAACAGCCGCGACCCCGGTGACAACCAGGCCATGGTCGAAGCCCGTCGCGACTTCCTCAACGCCGGGCACTACGCCCCCGTCGCCCGCCGCCTGGCCGAGTTGGCGGCAGAACGCAGCCCCGGCCGCTGGCTGGACATCGGCTGTGGCGAGGGCTACTACACCGCGCAGATCGCCGACGCGCTGCCCGATGCCGATGGCTATGCCCTGGATATCTCTCGCGAGGCGGTCAAGCGCGCCTGCAAACGCAATCCACAGCTGACCTGGTTGATCGCCAGCATGGCGCGGGTGCCGCTGGCCGACGGCTGCTGCCAATTCCTGGCGAGCGTGTTCAGCCCACTGGACTGGCAGGAGGCCAAGCGCCTGCTGAGCCCCGGTGGTGGCCTGATGAAAGTCGGCCCCACCCGCGGCCACCTGATGGAATTGCGCGAACGCCTGTACGACGAAGTGCGCGAGTACACCGATGACAAGCACCTGGCGCTGGTGCCTTCAGGCATGGCGCTGGAGCACAGCGAAACCCTGGCATTCAAGCTGATACTCGAGAACGGCCAGGACCGCGCCAACCTGCTGGCGATGACGCCCCACGGCTGGCGCGCCAGTGCCGAGCGCCGCGCCAGCGTGATCGAGCAGGCCGAGCCGTTCGAAGTCACGGTGTCGATGCGCTACGATTATTTCGTTCTTCAATAACCTTTTGATTCCGGGTCCCGGGCCGTCGCTCGGGACCAGTTAAATCCGCGAATGGATTTTTCGAGACCGCAATGAGGACATCCATGCGCCAACCCGATATCGAGATCTACCTCAAAGACGCTGACGTCGACCACAAGGCCATCGCCGCCTGGCTGACCCAGGCGCTGGGCCCGTGCAGCGAATGGACCCAGAAAGGCCAGACCTACAAGTGCAAGGCCGGCGACATCCCGGTGACCTGGCTGCCCAAGGCCGTGGGTAAATGGAACAGCCTGTACCTGGAAAGCGACCGGACCCCATGGGATGACGACATCGCCTGTGCCCGCGCCGCGTTCGCCGCACTGAATGTCGAAGTACGCTGCGCGCCCGGCTCGTGGGTGGAAGAGGAAGGAGAGGAATCGGCCGACCGCTGGATTCGCATCAGTGCCGATGGGGAAGAAGAGATTACCTGGAAGACGGCCTGATTCGAGTTCAGGCCTCAACAGATCCGAATGTGGGAGCGAGCCTGCTCGCGATAGCGGTATGTCAGTCGATTATGTATTGCCTGATATACCGCTATCGCGAGCAGGCTCGCTCCCACAAGGGGTTTGCAGTGTTTTTTGGAAGAGTGGGTTACAGCCCTACCACATCCTCAGCCTGCAAGCCCTTCTGCCCTTCCACCACCGCATATTCGACCTGCTGGCCTTCGGTCAACGAACGGTGGCCTTCGCCGCGGATCGCGCGGTAATGCACGAATACATCCGCCCCGCCTTCGCGCTGGATGAAGCCGTATCCCTTGGCGTCATTGAACCACTTCACATTGCCGGTCTCGCGTGCAGCCATGATGCTCACTCCCATTTCTTATTGTTAAGTCGGCTTCTATCTGCCAAAGCCGTACGAACCTTCGCCACCGTCTGGCCGTCCAAGGGGAGGCCGGGGCAGTAACCCGTCGAGTATATGACACCCGGAAAAACTCTCAACTGACTTTACTTCGGTGCTTTTTTGCCGATTTTCGACGAATCCGGCACACTAGCGACCGTTTATCCTATCCACTCACGCAGAAGCCGTATGACCCGCTCCCCGTTCCGTCGTCTTGTGTTTGGCACCCTGCGCCGGCTGTTGTACCTCTGGGTTCGCTCAGAGACGATCAACCAGTCGTCCTTTACCCTCAACCTCGACCGCAGCCGTCCGGTGTTCTACGTCCTGCAAGACCCTTCGCTCACCGACCTGGCGGTACTCGACACCGAGTGCACCAAGGCCGGCCTGCCCCGCCCGGTGTTGCCGGTGTCGGTGGGCAACCTGCTGGAACCGGCGGCATTCTTCTACCTGACGCCAGCGCCGGATTGGCTGGGACGCCAGGACAAACGCGGCGCGCCACCGACCCTGACGCGCCTGGTCAACGTGCTGGCCCACAATGCTGCCGAAGACGCTCAGATCATTCCGGTCAGCGTGTTCTGGGGACAGTCGCCCGACAGCGAATCCAGCCCGTGGAAACTGCTATTCGCCGACAGCTGGGCCGTCACCGGACGCCTGCGTCGCCTGCTCAGCATCATGATCCTGGGACGCAAGACCCGCGTGCAATTCTCCGCGCCCATCCACCTGCAGGAATTGATCGAGCACGACAAAGGCCACGAACGCACCGTGCGCATGGCCCAGCGGATCCTGCGGGTGCACTTCCGCAACCTGAAAGCGGCGGTCATCGGTCCCGACATTTCCCACCGACGCAATCTCGTCAAGGGCCTGGTGAACCAGCCATTGGTCAAGCAAGCGATTGCCGACGAGGCCGAGCGGGAAAAAATCTCTGCGGAAAAAGCCAAGGCCCTGGCCTTGCGCTACGGCAACGAAATCGCCTCGGACTACACCTACACTGCCATTCGTTTCCTGGAAGTGGTACTGAGCTGGTTCTGGAACAAGATCTACGATGGCATCAAGGTCAATAATATCGAAGGCGTGCAAGACATCGCCCCAGGCCACGAAGTCATTTATGTACCGTGCCACCGCAGCCATATCGACTACCTGTTGCTGTCGTACCTACTGTTCCGCAATGGCCTGACCCCACCGCACATCGCCGCCGGCATCAACCTCAACATGCCGGTGATCGGCAGCCTGCTGCGCCGTGGCGGGGCGTTCTTCATGCGCCGTACCTTCAAGGGCAACCCGCTCTACACCGCCGTGTTCAACGAGTACCTGCACACGTTGTTCACCAAGGGTTTTCCAGTGGAGTACTTCGTCGAGGGTGGTCGTTCGCGCACCGGGCGCATGCTGCAACCCAAGACCGGCATGCTTGCCATCACCCTGCGCAGCTTCCTGCGTTCATCGCGCACGCCCATCGTGTTCGTCCCCGTCTACATCGGTTATGAGCGGGTGCTGGAAGGCCGTACCTACCTGGGTGAATTGCGCGGGGCCAGCAAGAAAAAGGAATCGATCTTCGACATCTTCAAGGTCATTGGTGCCCTCAAGCAGCGCTTCGGCCAGGTGGCGGTGAACTTCGGCGAGCCGATCAAACTGGCCGAGTTCCTTGATGGCGAACAGCCGGATTGGCGCCAGCAGGAGCTGGGGCCGCAGTTCAAGCCGGCCTGGCTCAACGCGACCACCCATCGCCTGGGTGAGCGCGTGGCCCGGCACCTGAACGAAGCCGCCGCCATCAACCCGGTCAATCTCGTGGCCCTGGCGCTGCTGTCCACCAGCCGCCTGGCCCTCGACGATCAGGCCATGGCCCGGGTGCTGGACCTGTACCTGGCGTTGCTGCGCAAAGTACCGTATTCGCCCCACACCACATTGCCGGAGGGGGATGGCCGGGCATTGATCGAACATGTAAAAGGCATGGACCTGCTGTCGGAACAGAACGATGCCCTGGGCAAGATCCTGTACCTGGATGAGCAGAATGCGGTGCTGATGACCTACTACCGCAACAACGTACTGCACATCTTTGCCCTGCCGGCGTTGCTGGCGAGTTTTTTCCAGAGTTCCTCACGTATGAGCCGCGAGCAGATCCTGCGCTACACCCGCGCCTTGTACCCATACCTGCAATCGGAATTGTTCATTCGCTGGTCGCTGGAACAACTGGACGACGTGATCGACCAGTGGCTCGAAGCGTTCGTCGAACAGGGCCTGCTGCGTTTCGAAAATGACCTGTACCTGCGTCCGGTGCCGAGTTCGCGGCACTTCGTGCTGCTGACCCTGCTGTCCAAAAGCATCGCCCAAGCCCTGCAACGCTTCTACATGACCGTCTCGCTGCTGCTCAACAGCGGCCAGAACAGCATCAGCGCCGAAGAGCTGGAAGACCTCTGCACCGTCATGGCCCAGCGCCTGTCGATCCTGCACGGCCTGAACGCGCCGGAATTCTTCGACAAGACCCTGTTCCGCCATTTCATTCAGACGATGCTCGACCTTGACGTTCTGCGCAGAGACGAAGCCGGCAAGCTAAGCTATCACGAACTGCTGGGCGAACTGGCCGAAGGCGCCGCCAAACGGGTGCTGCCGGCGGAGATTCGTTTGTCGATCCGCCAAGTGGCGTTGCATCGCAGTGAAGATGCGGCGGATCAGGTTGCTCCGGTGACCCAGGATTGATTCCCACCGGCGCCGGGCTGTTTCCTGGCGCCCTCGAACAAGGAATTGCGCCATGAAAAAAATGACCCTCCTGGCCATTGCCGCACTGCTCGGTGCCTGTTCCAGCGCGCCGCTGGCGAGCAAGCATCACCTCGAAGGCGAAGTGTTCTACCTGCAACGCATCGCCCTGCCACCCACCGCAACCCTGAGCGTGAGCCTGCAAGATATCTCCCTGGCCGATGCTCCGGCGGTGGTGCTCGATCAACAGAGCGGTCCGATCAAAGGACAGGTCCCGCTGCCATTCCGCCTCAGTTATGATCCGTCCCAGGTCAAGCCCGGCCATCGCTACGCCGTGAGTGCCCGCATCGACGCAGACGGCCAGTTGATGTTCATCAGCACCGAACAACACACCGTGCAACTCGATGGCAACGATCCGCAGCCGTTGAAGATCCGCGTCAACCCTGCACGTTGATCCCTTTCCATTCATTTCAAGGACGCTGTCATGCTCCGCTCTACTCTACTGTTCGCCGGTCTTCTGGCCTGTGCCAATGCCATGGCGCTGTCCCTGGGTGACCTGTCGCAAAAAGACGCCACGGGAGGCCTCAAGGATGCCTTGACCCAGGGTGCTCAAGTGGCGGTCAAGCAACTGGGCACGCCTGGGGGGTTCAGCAATAACCCGGAAGTGAAAATCGAACTGCCGGGCAAGCTCGGCAAAGTCGCCAGCAAGATGAAAGCCTTCGGCATGGGCGATCAGGTGGATCAACTGGAAGCCAGCATGAACCAGGCTGCCGAGACGGCCGTGGTCCAGGCCCAACCGATTCTGGTCAACGCCGTGAAGAACATGAGCGTGGACGACGCCAAGGGCATCTTGAGCGGTGGCAACGACTCGGCGACGCAGTATCTGAACAAGAGCAGCCGCGAGCAGATTCGCGCCAAGTTCCTACCCATCGTCAAGCAAGCCACCGACAAGGTCGGCCTGGCCCAGAAATACAATGCCTTTGCCGGCCAGGCCGCGACGTTCGGCGTCTTGGATGCCAAAAGCGCCAACGTCGAAAACTACGTGACCGAGCAGGCACTGGACGGCTTGTTCGAAATGATCGGCAAACAGGAAGCCGCGATTCGCCAGAACCCGGCAGCCGCAGCCACCAGCCTGGCGAAGAAGGTGTTTGGCAGCCTCTGAATGCGCTAAGCAACTGTGGGAGCGAGCCTGCTCGCGATGGGGATGTCAGCCTTCAGACCTTTGATGGCTGTTACACCGCTATCGCGAGCAGGCTCGCTCCCACATTGCTTTGCGGTGGACGGCAAATCTGCGATCACCTCGGACCCTGTGGGAGCAGGGCTTGCCCGCTCCCACAAAAAGATTTGCTGTTCACAGCCTCTCAGTCAGGTTTTCTTGACCCTGAACCAGGCCGCGTACAACGCTGGCAGGAACAGCAGCGTCAACGCCGTCGCCACGATCAGCCCGCCCATGATCGCCACCGCCATCGGCCCGAAGAACAGGCTGCGCGACAGTGGAATCATGGCCAGCACCGCCGCCAGGGCAGTGAGCACGATCGGACGGAAGCGTCGTACCGTGGCTTCGATGATCGCCTGCCACGGCGTCAGCCCTGCCTCGATGTCCTGTTCGATCTGATCCACCAGGATCACCGAGTTGCGCATGATCATCCCCGAGAGGGCGATGGTGCCCAGCATGGCGACGAAACCGAAGGGTTGGCGAAACACCAGCAGGAACAGCGTGACACCGATCAGCCCCAGGGGCGCCGTCAAAAACACCATGGCGGTGCGTGAGAAGCTGCGCAGTTGCAACATCAGCAAGGTCAGCACCACCACGATGAATAATGGTACCCCGGCATTCACCGACTTCTGCCCTCGGGTCGAATCCTCGACCGTGCCGCCGACCTCCAACAGATAACCATCCGGCAACTCTGCGCGAATCGGGTCCAGGGTCGGGAAGATCTGCTGCACCAGGGACGCCGGCTGTTCCTTGCCATAGATATCGGCCCGCACGGTCACGCTGGGCAGCCGATTGCGATGCCAGATCACGCCCTCTTCGAAGCCGTACTCCAGCGTCGCGATCTGCGACAAGGCCACACTCTGGCCATTCTCGGTAGGCACCGCCAGGCTCGGCAGCAGCGTCAGTTCGGTGCGTTCGTGCACCGTGCCACGCAACAGGATCTCGATCAGTTCGTTGTCCTCCCGGTATTGGCTGACACTGGAACCGATCAGGGAGCTCTGCAGGAACTTCGACAGGTCGGCGGTGCTCACGCCCAGGGCCCGGGCGCGCTCCTGGTCAACGTTCAGGTACACGACTTTGCTCGGCTCTTCCCAATCCAGGTGCACGTTCGTCACGTAGGGGTTTTCGCGAACCTTCGTGGCCACTTTCCGCGCCAGGGCTCGAACCTTTTCAATATGCTCGCCGGTCACCCGGAACTGTACCGGGTAACCCACGGGTGGGCCGTTTTCCAGACGTGTGACCCGCGAGCGCATAGTCGGGAATTGTTCGTTCAGGGTACTGATCAGCCAACTGCGCAGGGGCTCGCGTTCTTCGATGGTCTTGGCCAGCACCACGAACTGGGCAAAGCTCGGCGCCGGCAGTTGTTGATCCAGCGGCAGGTAGAAACGCGGTGAACCGGTGCCGACATAAGCCACATAATTGTCGATACCCGGATGATCCTTGAGCAACGCCTCCAAGCGCTTGACCTGTTCGGCGGTGTTGCTCAGGGAGGCGCCTTCTTCCAGCTTCAGATCGACCATCAGCTCCAGCCGCCCCGATGCCGGGAAGAACTGCTGCGGGACAAAGCGAAACAGCATCACCGAGCCGATAAACAACAGCACGGTCAAGGCGATGACGGTTTTGCGCCGACGCACGCACCACTCCACCAACCGCCGGACCCGCTGGTAGAACGGTGTCCCGTAAGGGTCGGGCTGGCCGTTACCGATCCCGTGCTTGGCTGCATGGATTTTCGCCAGGTCCGGCAGGAGCTTCTCTCCCAGGTAGGGCACGAACACCACGGCAGCCACCCAGGAGGCCAGCAATGCGAGGGTCACCACCTGGAAAATCGAGCGGGTGTATTCGCCGGTGCCCGATTGCGCCGTGGCGATGGGCAGGAATCCCGCCGCCGTGATCAGCGTACCGGTGAGCATCGGGAACGCCGTGCTCGTCCAGGCGTAGCTGGCCGCCTTGATCCGGTCGAAGCCCTGCTCCATCTTGATTGCCATCATCTCCACCGCAATGATCGCGTCATCCACCAGCAACCCGAGCGCCAGCACCAGCGCGCCCAGGGAAATCTTGTGCAGGCCGATTCCCAGGTAATACATCGCCGCGAAGGTCATTGCCAGCACCAGTGGAATCGCCAGGGCGACCACCATCCCGGTACGCAGCCCCAGGGAAAAGAAGCTCACCAGCAAGACGATCGTCAGCGCTTCCACCAACACCTGGACGAACTCACCAACGCCAGTCTTCACCGCCGCCGGCTGGTCCGACACCTTGCGCAACTGCATGCCGGCCGGCAGGTTGTTCTGGATCCGGGCAAACTCGGTTTCCAGCGCCTTGCCCAGGATCAGGATGTCGCCCCCCTCCTTCATCGCCACGGCCAGGCCAATGGCATCTTCGCCCATGAAACGCATGCGTGGCGCCGGCGGTTCGTTGAAACCGCGACGCACGTCCGCCACATCGTCGATACGGAATGTGCGATCGGCGACCCGGATCGGGAAATTGCGGATCTCTTCCACCGTCTGGAAATTCCCCGACACCCGTAGCTGCAAACGCTCGCTACCGGTTTCGAAGAAGCCCGCAGTCGAAACGGCGTTCTGCTTTTCCAGGGCCTGCTGAACCGCCGACAAAGGCAGGCCGAGAGTCGCCAGCTTGACGTTCGACAGCTCGATCCAGATTTTCTCGTCCTGCAGACCGAGCAATTCGACCTTGCCCACATCCTTGACCCGTTGCAGCTGGATCTGCACACGGTCGGCGTAGTCCTTGAGCACTCCGTAGTCGAAACCGTCGCCGGTCAGGGCGTAGATGTTGCCGAAGGTGGTGCCGAACTCATCGTTGAAGAACGGCCCCTGGACACCCTGTGGCAAGGTGTGGCGGATGTCATTGATCTTCTTGCGGATCTGGTACCACAGCTCGGGGATCTGCGCCGAATGCATGGAGTCCCGGGCCGCGAAGGTCACCTGGGACTCGCCCGGACGGGAAAACGAGACGATTTTCTCGTAATCGCCGGTCTCCATCAGTTTCTTTTCGATGCGTTCGGTGACCTGGCGCGACACTTCTTCGGCCGTGGCCCCCGGCCAGTTGGTACTGATGACCATGGCTTTGAAGGTGAACGGCGGGTCTTCGCTCTGACCCAACTTGGTGTAGGAAAGTGCGCCGACGATGGCCAGCAACAGCATCAGGAACAGTACGATCTGGCGGTTACGCAACGCCCATTCGGAAAGATTGAAGCCCATCGGGGATTACTCCTTGGCCGCCAGGTTGACCACGCGGTTGGAGCGATCCACCGGCCGCACCTGCTGGCCTTCGAGGAGCACATGCACGCCGGCCGCCACCACCCAGTCGTTGGCACTGAGGCCCTCAAGCACCGGAACGCTCTTCTCACCGAAGGCGCCGACCCGTACCGGGACTTTCTTCAAGGTGTTGTTGGCGTTGACCACCCAGACATAGGTCGCGCCGTTTTCAGCCGTCAGGGCCGACAGCGGTACCGACAACGGCACCTTGTCGACGGCCTGGATAAAGACCCGGGCGCTCTGGCCCAATTCGGCCGGAACGCTGCCCCCGGTGAATGCGACGCGGGCGGCGAAGGTTCGAGACTTGGGATCGGCGGCCGGCGAGAGTTCGCGAATATGCCCACTGAAACGCTGACCCGGCTGGCTCCACAGTTCCACCGAGACCGGTTGGCCGATCTTGAATCGACCAAAACTCTGTTCCGGCAGGCTGATCAACACTTCACGCTCGCCATCGGTGGCGAGGGTAAAGACGGTTTGCCCGGCCTGCACCACCTGCCCGACTTCCACCGAACGCCGGGCGACCACGCCATCCTGGGGCGCCCGCAGTATCGAATAGCTGGCCTGATTGCTGGAGACGTCGAACTCCGCCTGGATCTGCTTGAGACGCGCGGCGCCAGAACGGTAGAGATTCTCGGCATTGTCGTACTGGGAACGGCTGACCATCTGCCGGTCCAGCAAGGTCTTGTAGCGATCACGCTCGGCTCGCACCAGATTCAGGTTGGCCTCGGCCGCGGCCACCTGGGCCCGGGTCGCTTCCAGTTGCAGGCGCACATCCTGGGGATCGAGTTCGGCCAGAGGTTGGTTCGCCTTGACCCGCTGCCCCTCTTCGACCAGTCGTCGGCTCACTTTACCGCCAATGCGAAAAGCCAGGTCCGGCTCGAAACGGGCCCGCACTTCTCCAGGGTAACTGTCGGTCGCCTGGGCCGAAGGCTCTGGCTTCACGACCATGGCGGGGCGCACGGCGACCGGTACCGGTTCGTCATGACCACACGCAGACAATAAAAAAGCCAGGCTGACTGGCAGGGCGAGGGGCAATGCATAGCGGAACATGGCGGCAGACCTTTCGCTAATGGTGCTTGGAATAATTATACTGACGGGTATGGTATTAATAGCAAACTCACCAGTCCAGTATTAAAGCGAAGAATGTCGAACAATCTTTTACCCTCCAGCGGCCCTGGCCGTCCGAAGGATCTGGCCAAGCGCCAGGCCATTCTCGACGCCGCAAAACGGCTGTTCATAGAATTGGGTTACGCCAATACCAGCATGGACACCGTCGCCACCGAGGCGGGCGTTTCGAAGCTGACGGTCTACAGCCACTTCAACGACAAGGAAACGCTGTTCTCCGCGGCCGTGATTGCCAAGTGCGAAGAGCAAGTGCCACCGCTTTTCTTCGAGTGGCCCGAGGGCGTACCGATCGAACACGTACTATTGAACATCGCCCGCGGTTTTCACCAGTTGGTCAGCAGCGAAGAGTCGGTGAACCTGCATCGGTTGATCATGGCGCTGGGCAGCCAGGACCCCAAGCTTTCGGCGATTTTCTACCAGGCCGGCCCCGAACGGATGCTCTCAGGCATGGAACGGTTGCTGGCCAAGGTCAACCAGAGCGGCGCCCTGTGCATCGACACCCCCCGTCATGCGGCGGAGCACTTCTTCTGCCTGATCAAGGGTGCGGCGAATTTCCGCTTGCTGTATGGCTGCGGCGCACCGTTGGAGGCTGACGCGGCCGAGGAGCATGTGCAGGAGGTGGTGGGGTTGTTCATGCGGGCTTATCGGCCTTAGATTTTCGGTGCCTGGGCTGGCCCCATCGCGAGCAGGCTCGCTCCCACAAAGGATTTGTGTCGTTCACAAAACCTGTGGGAGCAAGGCTTGCCCGCGATGAAGTTTCTGCATTTTGTCCTGGAACCGAGGCGCCCTCATCGCGAGCAAGCTTTGCTCCTACAGCTCAAGCCTTGAGCGCCTTCTTGGGATAGATGTCGTACCGACTGGATTTGCCATCGAGCCCGTGGCTCGGCTTCGGCCCTTCGATGCACGGTGCCTTGCGCGGGCGCTTGACCACCACCCGGTGCGTCGCCAGGGCCAGGGCTGCGGCCAGCAGCGCCGGGGCGTCGGGGTCGTCGCCGACCAAGGGCCGGAACAGGCGCATTTCCTTCTTCACCAGGGCGGTTTTCTCACGGTGTGGAAACATCGGGTCCAGGTAGATCACCTGGGGCGGCTCGCCTTCCCAGTTTTGCATCACCTCGATGGAATTGCCCTTGAGCAAGCGCATGCGGGCCACGATGGGCGCCACATCGAAATCCTCCGCGCCACGGGCCAGGCCATCCTCCAGTAATGCGCCGATCAGCGGCTGGCGCTCGATCAGACTCATCTCGCAGCCCAGGCTGGCCAGCACGAAGGCGTCCTTGCCCAACCCGGCCGTGGCATCCAGCACACGGGGACGCACGCCTTGGGCGATCCCCACCGCCTTGGCGATCATCTGGCCGCTGCCGCCGCCGTATAACCGGCGATGGGCCGCGCCGCCCTCGACAAAATCCACCCGCACCGGCCCCGGCGCGTCCGGCCCCAGTTGTTGCAGTTGCAGCCCGTGTTCGCCGACCTGCAGGGCAAACTCGCCATCGTCCACCTGCAAGGGCAGGCCAAGGCGCTGGGCCCAGTGCTCGGCCTGAGGCTGGAAGGCCGGGGCCAGGGCCTCGACGTGGATGCGGCAGGCCGCGGGTTGCTCACTCATGGAAAACACGCTCAAAAAATTAAGGATCGGCAAAAACGGCCGATAACAACGGTGAACGGCATTTTGCCAGAGCTGAGCGTCGACCGAGAAAAATGTCAGACATTCATTCCACATCGATAGGCGTTATCTCCCGTTACGGTGATTACAGCCTGCGCAACACCCAGGCCCTGAGCGGCGTCAGTCACCTGTGGCAAGATTTTTTTGCCCGGGCCCTGGCCGATCAGTTGGGTGAAAACGCGCCAGCGCCTGGCAGCTACCAGCCAGTCGCCCTCGATGAGGCCGTTGAACCGACCCTCGGCGCCGAACTGCTGGACCACATCGTCAGCCAGCGCACCTGCGATGTGAAAGAAACCCAGGTCAAACCGCCTGAACCGCTGTTCCTGCCTATCGCCGAATTCGAACTGGACCTGCTGGACAAGCCGTTCCCTCCCTTCCCGCCAGAAGAAATCAGCGCCCAGCAAAAACAGCAGAACTTCGAGAGCAACTGGGTTCGCCCCATTGTCCTGGCTGCTGGCCAACCATTGCCGGAACCCGGCCCGGCGCCGCAGCCACGCCCGTTGCACCTGCCGATTGCCGAGCTCGAACTCGACCTGTTGGACAAGCCCTTCCCGCCGTTCCCGGAAGAAGAAATCGTCGCTCAGCAGAAAGCCCTGGACTTCGACACCCGCTGGGCACGCCCGATCGTATTGCAGAACCTGCGTATCGCCGCCTGATCACCTACAGATCCACCAAGGCCCCACATCCAGGTGGAAATGGTTTCGGTGGGCTGCGTTGTAGTCCGGACTCAAGACCACACTGAACATGTCACAGGCACCGTCGCGCACCTGCCGCAGGAAACGCGCGTCGGCGCTGTCCTTCGGCCAGTCCCGGAGGACGCTGACCGTGCGGCCATCGGCCAGGCGAAACCCGGCGATGTCCAACGCGCTGGCCGTCGCATGCTGGCTGCGCGCCCCGTTTTCACGACCGTACATGTTGCGACAGGCGAAGCTGCCGAGGTGATCGACCCGGGACACCTTCTGCCCATAGGCCGCTTGTGCAGCCGGTTGCAGCGCATGACGCTCGAACAGGGCGAATGCCACAGCCAGGGAGCAACTGGCGAGGAAACTGCTGCTCAACGCCACCTCGCCGCCCTGCACCCGTAGCACATCGGTCAACGGGCAACTGGCGGCGGGATTGCTGTCGGCCTGGTGGGCGACCCGCAGCCCTGAGGTGGCCAGGGCCTGCTCACACAATTGCGGATCATTGCGCAGGGCCATGAGTTTATAGCGGGTCAACAGGTTCGGTGGCACACGGACGTCCAGGGGCGCCCAGGGGTTCCATTCCGGCGGCACCGGCAACCAGCCCCGCCACACCCCCAGCCCCGCGACGCCCACGAGCACCGCCAACAACGTCAAGCCTTTCGCAATCCTCACGACAACGCCTCGAGCATCAACCCTTGAACAGCTGGTTGGCCTGCTTGAACGTCATCGAGCGACGGGTAAAGGTGAACGTGCCCTGCTCACGGATTTCCCCAGCGGCGCGCATGAACTCGCCGTACGCCGCCAGAGCCAGGGCCGAACCGACGCTGATGCGCTTGGCACCCAGCTCGCTCAACTGCGCAAGTGTCAGGTCCAGTGCTCCGGACATCAGCACGTTCACCGGTTTCGGCGCCACGGCCCGTACCACTGCGAGCACTTGCTCGGCGGTACTCAACCCAGGAGCATAGAGCACATCCGCACCGGCGTCGGCGAACGCTTGCAGGCGACGGATCGTGTCATCCAGGTCGGGATTGCCGTGCAGGAAGTTCTCCGCCCGAGCGGTCAACAGGAAGGGGTAAGGCAAGCGGTGTACCGCTTCGGCCGCGGCCTTGACCCGTGCCACGGCATGTTCGAAGCAATAGATCGGGCTGTCTTCGCGCCCCGTGGCATCTTCGATGGACCCGCCGACCGCGCCGGCTTCTGCCGCGCGCAGCAAGTTGCGGGCGCAATCTTCGGGCGCGTCGGCGAAACCATTTTCGAAATCGACCGCCACCGGCAGGTCAGTGGCGGCCACGATCGCCCGCACATTGGCCAGGGTGTCTTCCAGCCCCAGTGCGCCATCCGGGCGCCCCAGGGAAAAAGCGTGGCCGGCGCTGGTGGTGGCCAACGCCTCGAACCCCAGGCTTGCCAACATCTTCGCGGAACCGGCGTCCCACGGGTTGGGAATGACAAAAGCCCCTTGGCGTTCGTGCAAGGCTTTGAACGCCTGGGCCCGACGGGTTTGCGCATCCATGTAGGTCACTCCTGAGCAGAGAGGGATTCAGCCTCAGAGCAAACCCAGTTGCTCGGCGGCGGGCTCTCTGTATAACTCAGGCAAGGCCGGCAATCCAGGCAGTCGCTGCATCAACCGATCATGAAAACGCAGCGCCAGCTTCGCCGCCAGCAGGTTGTCGGCGGTGTGCAGGAAGATATAGGGCGTGCGCCCTTCTTCGATCCAACCGGCGATCTTCTCCACCCAGGGCGTCAGGAACGGCTCGTTGGCTTCCAGCACCGGATGACCGATGAAGCGTACTTGCGGGCATTGGGTGAAGGCCGCCGGCCGGGGGGGTACGCGCGGCTTTTTCGATTGTGCATGGAGCACGGCGGGATCGGTGGAGGTGCAACTGAACAGGGCCCGGGGATCGAGGCAGATGCGCTCGACGCCACGATCTAGCAGCAGGCGATTGAGCCGCCGCTCGGCGTCCCCCTTGGCGAAGAACTCATCGTGACGAACCTCCACTGCCAATGGGCGCTGCAGGGCGTCGATGAAGCCCGCCAGTTCCGGCAACCGATTCGGCGTAAACGCCTTGGACAATTGCAGCCAGAACGGCGAAACCCGTTCGCCCAAAGGGCTGAGCAGTTGCACGAAGGTGTCGACAGCCGTCTGGTGTTCGCGCAGATCGCCGTTGTGGCTAATGTCGCCGGGGAATTTGGCGGTGAAGCGAAAGTGCCCGGGCATGGTCTCGGCCCAGCGCTGCACGATGGCCGCGGACGGGCTCGCGTAGAAAGTCGTATTGCCTTCCACGGCGTTGAATACTTGGGAATAGAGACTCAGGAATTCGGCGCTTCTGGCGTCCTGGGGATAGAGATAATCGCGCCAGGCGTTTTCGCTCCAGGAGGGGCAGCCGAGGTAGTAAGGCAACGCCATCAGATGTACAGGTCGAGCCCCAGCACTTCCATATCCCAGTCGACGAAACCGGCGGTGCTCAGGTAGCTGGCCAGGGCCGTGGCGACACTGCGGCTCATGGAACGGTGATAAAGCATGTCTTGCTGGCGGGCGGGAAGATTGCTCAGGCGCTGCGCGGACGCTTTGGCGGCGCGGGCGGCCAGTTGCTGTTCAGACGGAAACTCCAATTCGCCATCGACGTCATCGAAGGATTCCTGATCAGCAACCTTGCCTGTCCTGGGCCGGCGCTTGATGGGGTAAGACTGCGGTGAATATCCGTCTATACGCATAACAGAATGCTCAGTATCAATGATGGCAATTTAGCGGCACTTTCCCAGCCGCGCAAATGCGCAAGTGATAACTAGAACACATAAAGCCGAAAAGGTTTAAAAACCGGCCGAAAAAGTGACGACTGGCAATATTGGATGTGACTTCCGGGCTTCGGAATGACTTGTGGCGAGGGGACTACATGTTGCTATGGGTCTTGTAGCTGGTGACTTTGTGGCGAGGGGATTTATCCCCGCTCAAGTGCGTAGCGCTCGCTGGATAATTGACCGATACGATAATGGCGGGGGCGCTTCGCGCCCAGCGGGGATAAATCCCCTCGCCACAGATAAATCCCCTCGCTACAACGCTGCCCGCTTTGGAATTTCGAGGCAGGATTATCGTTCCGACTTCGGCGTGGCGACCTTGTCCCGCAGATACACCGGCTGGGCATCGTCGGCGGGGATGGCTTCGCCGCGTTCCCAGGCGAAGCGGGCCAGGGCCAACAGGTCTTCGGCGTGGGGTAGCAGGCTGGCGTCCTGGCCGCAGAGGTTGACAGCAATACGCTCGCCATAACCCCAACCGGTGCCGGCGCCAAACCACTCACCCTGCGCATCGGCCGGCAACGCCGCAACCTCGGGCGGCAGCACCGCTTCGGCTCCCACCAGACGCATCTCGCCAGCGATTTCGCGGTAGCAGCCCCAATACACCTCGTCCATGCGGGCATCGATGGCCGCGGCCACCTGATGGGCGCCGTGTTCACGCAAGGCACGCTGGGCCAACACGGCCAGGTTTGACACCGGCAACACCGGGCGCTCCAGTGCGAACGCCAGCCCCTGCACGACACCGATAGCGATGCGCACACCGGTGAAGGCCCCCGGGCCACGACCAAAGGCAATCGCATCCACAGCCTGCAAGGTGGTGCCGGCATCGCTGAGCAATTGCTGGATCATTGGCAACAGTTTCTGGGCGTGCAGGCGTGGAATCACCTCGTAATGGCTCGTGACCTTGCCGTCGTGCAGCAGGGCAACGGAGCAAGCTTCAGTCGCGGTGTCCAGGGCCAGCAAGGTGCTCATCGATGTGTCCGTCAATCAGGGGAAAAAAGGGGCGCCAGTATAAACAACTACGGCCCGCAAGCGGGCCGTAGTTGGTGCAACCGAGCAGACTTTTCAGCTCAGCGCTTCAAGCACCTTGCCGGTGATCGCATCGACCGTGCCGACGCCCGGGATGTGGCTGTACTTGGGCTTGCCACCAGTCTTGGCGGACAGCTTCTGGTAGAAGTCCACCAGCGGCTTGGTCTGGGAGTGGTAGACCGACAGGCGATGACGCACGGTTTCTTCAGTGTCGTCCTTGCGCTGCACCAGTTCTTCACCGGTGAGGTCGTCCTTGCCAGCCACTTTCGGCGGGTTGTAGACGGTGTGGTAGACGCGGCCGGACGGCTCGTGGACACGACGCCCGGCGATACGCTGGACGATCTCTTCGTCGTCGACGGCGATTTCGACGACGTGATCCAGTTCCACACCGGCTTCCACCAGGGCTTCGGCCTGTGGAATGGTGCGTGGGAAACCGTCGAAGAGGAAGCCCTTGGCGCAGTCGGATTGAGCGATGCGATCCTTGACCAGGGCAATGATCAGGTCATCCGACACCAGGCCGCCGGCATCCATGATGCTCTTGGCCTTGATGCCCAGCTCGGTGCCAGCCTTGACCGCTGCACGCAACATGTCGCCGGTGGAGATTTGCGGGATACCGAATTTTTCGGTGATGAACTTTGCCTGAGTACCTTTACCGGCCCCGGGAGCTCCCAGCAGAATGACGCGCATCGATGTGCTCCTCAATTTTTTTATGTAAAACGCTCGGATTCGCCTCGTCGGGCCAATCTCGGAAAACTGGAATCGTGACCGCCCAAACGGCCAAAGGCTGATCAAGATACACAGCGGGCCCGACCCACACAAGCCGCCGAAAGTCGGAGGAACCGGCGCCCGACGCGACCTTTGGAGGGGGTGGCGAGTGTCGCAACCGGGCAACAAACTATCGCCTGGCCGACCTGTCGCCATTCCTGAAAGGCAACGCCCGGCGACACCGGGCGAGCCGTTTCGAAGCGCCGCTTGAGCTTAGCCGGTGTTGCGCAATCCGGCGGCGATACCCGCCACAGACACCAGCAATGCTTGCTCCACGGGGCTGCCCTGGGCGACGTCCTGTTGCCGCGAGCGGGCCAGCAGTTCGGCCTGCAACAAGTGCAAGGGATCGAGGTAAGTGTTGCGCAGGCGAATGAATTCGAGCGTCTCTGGGCTATGTGCCAGTAGTTGCGACTGACCGGTCAACCCCAGCACCACGGAACAGGCCTGCGACAATAGGTCGCGTAAATGCGCACCCAAAGGTCGCAGTGCCGGCTCCACCAGACGCTCGTCGTAGGAACGCGCAATATCGGCATCGGCCTTGGCCAGCACCATTTCCAGCATGTCGATGCGGGTCCGGAAGAACGGCCACTGCTCGCGCATCTGCCCCAGCAACTCGCCCTCGCCCCGCTCCAGGGCCTTGCCCAGGGCGGTTTCCCAGCCGAGCCAGGCCGGGAGCATCAAGCGGGTCTGGGTCCAGCCGAAAATCCACGGAATCGCCCGCAGGCTTTCGATGCCACCGGCGCGGCGCTTGGCCGGCCGGCTGCCCAAGGGCAGGCGCCCCAATTCCTGCTCCGGGGTGGACTGCCGGAAGTACTCGACGAACTGGGGATTTTCCCGCACCACGGCGCGGTAGGCATTGACGCCGTCGGCCGCCAGTTCGTCCATCAGGTGTCGCCATTCGGGCGTGGGCGGCGGCGGCGGAAGCAGGGTCGCTTCCAGCACGGCCGCGAGGTACAGGTTGAGGTTCTGTTCGGCGATGTCCGGCAGGCCGAATTTGAAACGAATCATTTCGCCCTGCTCGGTGGTGCGGAAACGTCCCGCCACCGATCCCGGGGGCTGGGACAGGATCGCCGCGTGGGCCGGACCGCCGCCACGGCCGACCGTGCCGCCACGACCGTGAAACAGCAGCAATTCGACCTGCTGCTCGCGACAGATCTCCACCAGCCGTTCCTGGGCCCGATACTGCGCCCAGGCCGCCGCGGTGGTCCCCGCGTCCTTGGCCGAATCGGAATAGCCGATCATCACTTCCTGGGGCCCATGAAGACGCGCGCGATAGCCCGGCAACAGCAACAGCCGCTCGATCACCGGCCCGGCGTTGTCCAGGTCCGCCAGGGTTTCGAACAGGGGCACCACCCGCATCGGCCGCAACACCCCGGCCTCTTTCAGCAGCAGTTGTACCGCCAGCACGTCGGAAGCCGCACCGGCCATGGAAATCACATAGGAACCCAGGGACGCCGCCGGCGCCGCCGCGACCTCCCGACATGTGGCCAGGACTTCCGCCGTATCGGCCGACGGCTTGAAATTGGTCGGCAGCAACGGTCGGCGATTATTCAGTTCGTCCAGCAAGAAGCCGATACGCTGCTCCTCGCTCCATTCCTCATAACGCCCCAGGCCCAGGTAGTCGGTGATTTCCGTCATGGCCGCCGTGTGACGGGTCGAATCCTGGCGCACATCGAGCCGCACCAGGAATAACCCGAAGGTCACCGCCCGGCGCAGGCAATCGAGCAGCGGACCGTCGGCGATCACGCCCATGCCGCAGTCGTGCAGCGACTGGTAGCACAACTCCAGGGGATCCAGCAGTTCGCGGTTGTTCTGCAAGACGTCAGCGCCGGCCGGCGTGGTCGCTTTCAGGGACGCCTGGGCCCAGTTGCGCGTGGCGCGCAGGCGTTCGCGCAGTTGCTTGAGCACGGCACGGTAGGGTTCGGCGCTGTCGCCGGCCTGGGCACGCAAGGCCTCGCTGGCCTTCTGCATGGACAGGTCCGCGGCCAGTTGATCGACGTCACGCAAATACAAGTCCGCCGCCATCCACCGCGCCAGCAACAGCACTTCACGGGTCACCGCGGCGGTGACATTCGGGTTGCCGTCGCGGTCACCGCCCATCCACGAAGCAAAGCGTACCGGCGCCGCCTCCAGCGGCAGGCGCAGCCCGGTGGCGGCATGCAGGGCCTGGTCGGCTTTGCGCAGGTAGTTGGGGATGGCCTGCCACAGCGAATGCTCGATCACCGCGAAGCCCCACTTGGCTTCGTCCACGGGGGTCGGCCGGGTGCGACGGATTTCCTCGGTGTGCCAGGCTTCGGCGATCAGCCGTTGCAGGCGCTCATGGATCTGCGCACGTTCGGCACTGGTCAGGTCGCGGTGATCCTGGGCCGCCAGCTGCGCGGCGATGGCATCGTATTTCTGGATAAGGGTGCGACGGGCGACTTCGGTGGGGTGGGCCGTGAGCACCAGCTCGATCTCCAGGCGCGCCAGTTGCCGCGCCAGGGACTCGGCGGCATGGCCTTCGGCGCGCAACCGGGCGAGCAACTCAGGCAGTACCCGCGCCTCGAACGGCGCTGGCTGCGACTCTTCGCGGCGGTGGATCAGCTGGTACTGCTCGGCAATGTTCGCCAGGTTGAGGAACTGGTTGAACGCCCGCGCCACCGGCAACAGTTCGTCTTCGCTCAATTGGTTGAGACTGGCACTGAGTTCGGCATCCACGGAGCCCCGTCGATCGGCCTTGGCGCCCTTGCGGATCTGCTCGATCTTGTCGAGAAACCTGTCCCCGTACTGTTCGCGGATGGTATTGCCCAGCAGCTCGCCGAGCAGGTGGACATCCTCGCGCAAGCGGGCATCGATATCGGTCATCAGCAGTTCTCCAGCAAAAAGGTCCGGACAGCTCTTGGGTGAGACGTTCACAAGAGAGTGCCGATGCCAGCCACGTATGACAAGCGACGAAGGGTCTTTAAACCTTGTCGGACAAAGCTAGTCTCATCAGTAAGCCACACGACGGCTTGTCACTCACCGTGCCTGCCACGAGCAGGTTTAATGAGGTCATCATGAAAATCCGTGAGCTTGCCCAGCATTGGGAAGAGAACGCCAAGGGCCACCTGACCCAGACCGGCTACACCATTCACCTGGACATGGAAGCCGCCGCGCGCCTTGCCGCGATCTGCGACATGTACCCCAAGCGCCAGCCCGAGGAACTGCTCGGTGAACTGATCGGCGCCGCCCTGGAGGAACTGGAAGCGAGCTTCCCGTACATCAGGGGCTCCCAAGTGGTCGCCACCGATGAAGAAGGCGACCCGCTGTACGAAGATGTCGGCCCGACGCCGCGTTTTCTCGCCCTGTCCCGTCGTCATCTGCATGAACTCTGTTCACAGGACGACAAGTCGAAACACTGACACATCCCCCGTTTCCATCTCGCTTCCAGCGCCGTAAGCGGCGCTGGAATACCGCTGCGCGTCAGGAAAGTTCAGCTTTTTCGCGCTTGACCGATCAGTCAGCAAAGCTTTTTGGCGATTGGCCATCTTCGCTGAACTTTTGAAAAAAGCCTCGGGTCACACCGAGTAACCATACTGGAACGGTTGTTTAAATAAACGCGCCTGGCACCAGCATCAAAACGGACGTCAAGGCTTCGGTTCCGGCATGGATTTGTAGTTTCCCAGGAGTTTTCCAATGGAGTTGAAGCCTATGAATACCTGCACTGCCAAACCCTCATTCAATGGCCTGCGTGGTCTGAAGTTGGCTGCCCTGGCCATCGGAAGCAGCTTCATCCTCGCAGGATGCGCCGGCAATCCACCTTCGGAGCAGTACGCGGTGACGCAATCGGCCGTCAACAGCGCGGTCAGCGCCGGTGGTACCGAATTCGCCGCGGTGGAAATGAAGTCGGCCCAGGACAAGCTCAAGCAAGCCGAGCTGGCCATGCATGACAAGAAATACGACGAAGCCAGGCGTCTGGCCGAACAGGCCGAGTGGGACGCCCGTGTCGCTGAACGCAAGGCCCAGGCCGCCAAAGCCGAACAGGCACTCAAGGACTCCCAGAAAGGGGTTCAGGAACTGCGTCAGGAAGGCATGAACAAGGTTCAGTAAGCCGTTCACGCCACGACGTACTTCTCATCGATAAAAGGACGACAGACTATGATGCATAAACATTTGATGATGCCCGCCCTGCTCGCTGCCTGCGTAGCCCTGGCCGCTTGCTCCCACGACCCGAACGTGAACCTGGAACAGGCCCGCACCAACTACAACGGCCTGCAGGCCGACCCGGCAGCGACCAAGGTGGCCGCGCTGGAAACCAAGGACGCCGCCGATTTCCTGGCCAAGGCCGACAAGGCTTATCTGGATCGGGAAGACGAAGCCAAGGTCGACCAGTTGGCCTACCTGACCAATCAGCGCGTCGAAGTGGCCAAGCAGACCATTGCCCTGCGTAACGCCGAGATGGAGCTGAAAAACGCCGGCGACGAACGCGCCCGTGCCTTGCTCGACGCCCGCAACGCGCAGATCAAGCAACTTCAGGACAGCCTCAACGCCAAGCAGACCGAACGCGGTACCCTGGTGACCTTCGGTGACGTGCTGTTTGCCACCAACAAGTCCGACCTGCGTTCCAGCGGCCTGGTCAACGTGAATAAACTGGCCCAGTTCCTCCAGGAAAACCCTGACCGCAAGGTGATCATCGAGGGCTACACCGACAGCACCGGTTCGGATTCCTACAATCAGTCGCTGTCCGAACGCCGCGCCAGCTCCGTGCGCACCGCGCTGGTGAAAATGGGCGTCGACCCGGCCCGCATCGTGACCCAGGGTTATGGCAAGGAATTCCCGGTGGCCGACAACAACAGCGTTTCGGGCCGCGCCATGAACCGTCGGGTTGAAGTCACCATCTCCAACGATAACCAGCCAGTGGCGCCACGTTCGAGCATGAGCGCCAACTGATCGGTTGAGTGAAATGAAAAAGCCCCGCCTGAACAACTCAGGCGGGGCTTTTTATCTGTCGAATATTTCCCCTGTGGGAGCGAGCCTGCTCGCTCCCACAGGGGATCACCGGCCCTCATGGCATTACGGCTGGAGCTTCTGCGGCGTCTCCTGCCCCATGCAGCGCACCGCGCGTTTCTTTTCATTGACCAACACGCCCGTCAGGCCTTTCTGTTCGGTGTCGAACAGCACCAGCACGCCATCGATGCACTGGGCTACCTGGGGCGCCGGCTCCAGGGACACCTTGTAGTCTTCGCCCGGCACGGTCTTGAGCATGGTGAACTCATTGAGCAACAGCGCATCCTCAGGCTTGGCGAAGTGCAGGTAGCCGTAGTACCACAGCACCGCGACGGTGCCGAGGATGCTGCAGATACCGGTGATGATCAGGGGGATGGCGTTGCGTTCTTCGCTCATTGCGGGCTCTCTGGAGATTCAACGGGAGATTTCGGGTAATTCGGGACTTCGCCCAGGCGGCGAAGCCCGTCGAAGTGTTGCGGGTCGTCGAGGTAGCGCAGCATCACCGTTCGCCAGACCGGGTCGGCGAACGTCTGCACGTGCCCGCCACGGGTCAGTTGCAGAACCCGCGGCGGCGGCGCAGCTTGATACAGGCGGATACCGTTGGAAAGAGGCACGATAGGATCGTCGAGGCTGTGATAGATCAGCTTCGGCACGCCATTCAATTGCGCGATGGAGCCGATGGCGCTGTCGCCGTCGGGCACCAGCCAGGACAACGGCACCTGGAAGGCCCAGGTCAGCCACGACGTGCTCAGGGCAAAACGTCCAACGTCGCGATAGCTGGCCGGTACGCCGTCGAGTACCAGGGCCTTGAGTTGCTGCTGGCGCTGCGGGTGATCGACCAGGTAATGCACCGCCAGCGCGCCACCCAGGCTCTGGCCGAGCAGCACCAACGGCTTGCCCTGGACCTCCGGCGCCTGGTCGAGCAACTTGAATGCCGCGTCGATGTCCTGGTAGATCGCCGGCAGGCTCGCCTCGCCTTCGGACAAGCCATAACCGCGATAATCTACCATCAACACCTGATAGCCCTGCTCCGGTAGCCACCAGCTACCGCCCAGGTGCCAGGCGAGGTTACCGCCGTTACCGTGCAGGTGCAGCACCGTCCCCTTGACCTCGACACCCTGCTTGACCGGCAGCCACCAGCCATGGAGCTTCAAGCCATCGGCGGTGAGCAGGCTGACGTCACGGTATTCGAGCCGCGCCCGCTCCGGGGTGAAGGGCTGACCGCGCTCGGGGTAGAACAACAGCGAACTGCAGCCACTCAGGGCCAGCAGCAGACAAAAGATGCCGAGGGTTCGCATCCGGTGAACCTCGCATAAGTTTGAAGTTGAAACACAGTCCTTGTGGGAGCGAGCAGGCTCGCTCCCACAATTGGACAGTGAGATGTTTACAGGATATTGGAATAATCCGCTTCGATCCGGTCCAGGCTCAGATGGTTCAGGAAGTTTGAGAAACACATCCAGGCCGACAATGCGTTCATGTCGCGGAACTGGTCGGGCAGGTACTTGGGCGGCACCACCAGGCCTTCGTCCACCAACTGCCGCAGGGTACGCATGTCCTCGAGGGTGGTCTTGCCGCAGAACAGCAGCGGCACCTGCTCCAGCTTGCCTTTACGCACGGCCAACTGAATGTAGTTGTAAACCATGATGAAGCCTTTGAGGTAGGACAAGTCTTTGGTGAATGGCAGGCCGTTCGGCACCGAGCCACGGAAAACCCGGCTGGCGTTGCCGTAGCTTTCGGCCATTTCAAAGCCCTGCTCGCGGAAGAACTCGAAGACCTGCAGGAAGTCGGCCCCTTCCTCCACCATATGGATGGCGCGGGTGCGGTTGGTCAGTTTGCGCAGGCGACTCGGGTAGGAGGCAAACGTGATGATCTCCATCAGGATCGCCAGGCCTTCCTGGGTCACGGTGGATGAGGGCGGGCCCTTGGACAGGAACGTGCAGATCGGCTGGTTCAAGCCGTTGAGGGTCGTGCCGACATGCACGAGGCCTTCATGGACCTCCAGGGCCCGCACGTCCCGCTCGTTGAACATCGCATCGGCGCGGATCTTGATGTAGTCGGCACCCGCCGCTGCGTCCGCGACGATCCCGTCGGACTCGAACACCCGAATGGTTTCCTCGGCTTCGCCAAAGACCCGGTTGAGACGGTGCTGCAGCAGGCCGACCGCTTCCTTGGCGTTGAGGACCTTGGGCTCGTCCTTCAAATCGCCACGGCCATCAATGTTGTTCAGGTAGTCGGACAGCATCAGGCCCAGGTCGGACAGGGTCGGGTCGCCGGCATGGAAAGCGTCGGAGGCGGCGCCGTAGAGTTCCTGGGAAATCAACCCGAAGTCCTCGGTGCCGCGCGCTTCGAGCATGCGCACCACCATGCGGTACTCCTTGCACATGCGGCGCATGATCTGACCGACCGGGTTGAACTGTCCGAGCTGACGGGTAATGTCGCGCTCGATGTTCTGGAACTCCAGCTTGACCTTGCTGGAATCGAAGGACAGCGGCCGGTTGAGGTAATAGTCACGGTCTACGGCAGGCGGTTCCTTGCCCTTGGCCTTGAGAAACCCCTTGCGGATGTTCTCGTCCCATTTCACCGCGTCGAGAATGCGAATCGGCGTTTGCGCCAGCACTATGCGATCGGACAAGGTGCGTATCGTCTGCTGGTAATCGTCCACCCGGAACTCCTGTGAATAACGTCCGCTTGCTGCTGTTGTTGATGTTTCGAGTCTATTGGGCTTTGAGCCGCTGGTAACGCACGGCTTCCGAGAACACATCGGAATTGGCCGGGTCGTCGAGATAACTGAAGACCCTGCTCATGTCGCTGTCCACCAGGACCCCATCGCCCTCCTCGCTCCGGTTCGGCTGGCCGCTGAGGAACTTCTGGCCGATGGCCTGGTTGATCTGTTCCATGTCCAGGTTGTAGACCACCAGTTCCTGCTTGTCGGTCAGCTCGAAACCGGCAATCACGAAATGCCCGCCATACCGGGCCGGCACTTTGGCCGACAGGTACCAGCGGCTGCCGTGACGGGAAACGGTCAGGGGAATGGCTTCCCGCTCCTGGGGCCTGGCCCTGAAGTAGCTGATGGCCTGGTAGCGGTGCTTGCCGACTTTCGTCAGCTCCAGGTTCAGCGGTTCGCCCCAGGCATTGGTGCTGGTCCAATAACCGAGCAGGCCCTTGGGCGCGGCCTCGGCGTCGGGCAGCGGCGCCTTGAAGGACACCAGGCAGCCGCTGAGCAGCAGCAACGACATGGCCATTACAACGGCACGCCAGGCTTTCATTGGAGCTCCCTATGGCACAAGGGCTGTGTGTTTAGACAGACGCCAATACCAGGTGCATGTAACGGGTCAAAATACCGAGCATGTCTTCACCGGCGACCGGCTCGGCGCCATTGAGCAAGCCCTGATATTCCATCCGTCCGATAATCGCCGTCAACACTTTGGCATCCTGTTGTGGCTCACGAGAGCCCAATACCTGGAAAAACTGACAGGTGCCGTGCAACAGGATCTGCTGATGTGACCGCACCAGCTCCGCCAGACGCGGGTTGAGCAGCGCTTCCTGGCGGAAGGCCTGCTCGGCCATCAGGTAGTCACGACGACTGTCCAATTGATGCTGCACATAGTCGGCGGTCATCCGGGCGATGTCGTCCGCCAACTGCGAACGGGATCCGGCGCTGCCGTCCCCATAAGCGACCATTTCCCGCAACAAGCCTTCGTTGTTGGCCCACAGCTTGGCCATGAACGCCGCGCTGCGTTCCACGTATTGGGCGAAGGTATCGGTGAGCAGGTCATCGATGTCCTTGAAGTAATAGGTGGTGGCCGACAATGGCACGCCCGCTTCGGCGGCCACCGCACGGTGTCGCACGGCCCGCACGCCATCGCGCACCACAATGCGCATGGCCGCATCGAGAATCTCCTGGCGACGCTGCTCACTGCCCTGTCGGCTCGCCTTGCGGCCCTGGTACTGAACACTTTCAGCGACTGCGGTGGCGACGCCCGCCGCACCTTCTGGAGACATTGCACGATTCACGACAGGTCTTTCCTCGCTATTTCAAAAGTAACCAATTGATACGTTTGTACCAGACAGGCAATAAAAAACCGCCCTTCCAGGCGGTTTTTTAATTGAAACACTTACGCTTGAGGCCGCATGTGCGGGAAGAGGATCACATCCCGGATCGACGGTGAGTTGGTCAACAACATCACCAGGCGATCGATGCCGATGCCTTCGCCGGCCGTGGGTGGCATGCCGTATTCGAGGGCGCGCACGAAATCGGCATCGTAGTGCATGGCTTCGTCATCGCCGGCGTCCTTGTCGGCCACCTGGGCCATGAAGCGCTCGGCCTGGTCCTCGGCGTCATTGAGCTCGGAGTAGGCGTTGGCGATTTCGCGGCCGCCGATGAACAACTCGAAGCGGTCGGTCACGTTCGGGTTTTCGTCGTTGCGGCGAGCCAGCGGCGACACTTCGAACGGGTATTGGGTAATGAAGTGCGGCTGTTCCAGCTTGTGCTCCACCAGCTCTTCGAAAATCATCACCTGCAACTTGCCCAGGCCTTCGAAGCCGAGCACTTTGGCACCGGCCTTCTTGGCGATGGCGCGGGCCTTGTCGATGTCGTTGAGGTCATCGGCGGTCAGTTCAGGGTTGTACTTGAGGATCGAGTCGAACACCGACAGGCGCACGAACGGCTCACCGAAGTGGAACACCTTGTCGCCATACGGCACGTCGGTAGTCCCGAGAACAAGCTGCGCCAACTCGCGGAACAGTTCCTCGGTCAGGTCCATGTTGTCTTCGTAGTCGGCGTAGGCCTGGTAGAACTCGAGCATGGTGAACTCGGGGTTGTGCCGGGTCGAAACACCTTCGTTACGGAAGTTGCGGTTGATCTCGAAGACTTTTTCAAACCCGCCGACCACCAGCCGCTTGAGGTACAGCTCAGGCGCGATGCGCAGGAACATTTCCATGTCCAGGGCGTTGTGGTGGGTTTCGAACGGCTTGGCCGCCGCGCCGCCAGGGATGGTCTGCAGCATCGGCGTCTCGACTTCCAGGAAGTCGCGCTTCATCAGGAAGCTGCGGATGTGGGCGATCACCTGGGAACGCACGCGGAACGTCTGGCGCACGTCTTCGTTGACGATCAGGTCGACGTAGCGCTGGCGGTAGCGCTGCTCGGTGTCAGTGAGGCCGTGATGCTTGTCCGGCAGCGGGCGCAGGGACTTGGTCAGCAGGCGTACGCTGGTCATTTCGACGTACAGGTCACCTTTGCCGGAACGGGCCAGGGTGCCTTCGGCGGCAATGATGTCGCCCAGGTCCCAGGTCTTGACGGCGGCCAGGGTTTCTTCCGGCAGGGTCTTGCGGTTGACGTAGACCTGGATACGACCGGTCATGTCCTGGATCACCAGGAACGAACCACGGTCGAGCATGATACGACCGGCCACTTTGACTGGAATCGCCGCCTCGGCCAGCTCTTCCTTGGTCTTGTCCGCGTACTTCTTCTGCAAGGCGTCGCAGTAGGCGTCGCGGCGGAAGTCGTTGGGGAAGGCCTGGCCCTTGTTGCGCTCGGCAGCAAGCTTTTCCTTGCGCAGGGCGATCAGGGAGTTTTCTTCCTGTTGCAGGGCTTGCGGGTCGAGTTCTAGGTCGCTCATGTCTTTAAGGATTCCATCACAGGTTCGTTGCCCCCGGCCCCGGGGCCGGAGTTTGCCGGCGGGCCGCGCTTTCGCAAAAGCGTGCCCGCCCGCCGCATGGGTGTCGCGTTACAGCCCTTGTTTGAGGCTCGCTTCCAGGTATTCGTCGATGTCGCCGTCCAGCACCTTGTCGCAGTCGCTGCGTTCGATATTGGTACGCAGGTCCTTGATGCGGGAAGCGTCGAGCACGTACGAGCGGATCTGGTGACCCCAGCCGATGTCCGACTTGGTGTCCTCCAGCGCCTGGGACGCCGCGTTGCGCTTCTGCACTTCCTGCTCGTACAGGCGCGCGCGGAGCATCTTCATCGCGGTGTCTTTGTTGGCGTGCTGGGAACGCTCGTTCTGGCAACTGACCACGGTGTTGGTCGGTACGTGGGTGATCCGTACGGCCGAGTCGGTGGTGTTGACGTGCTGGCCACCGGCACCCGAAGAACGGTAGGTGTCGATGCGCAGGTCCGCCGGGTTGATCTCGATTTCGATGTTGTCATCGATTTCCGGCGATACGAACACTGCCGAGAACGAGGTGTGCCGACGGTTGCCGGAGTCGAACGGGCTCTTGCGCACCAGGCGGTGCACGCCGATTTCGGTACGCAGCCAGCCAAAGGCGTATTCACCCTTGATGTGCACGGTAGCGCCCTTGATCCCGGCGACTTCACCGGCCGACAGTTCCATGATGGTCGCGTCGAAACCGCGTTTGTCGGCCCAGCGCAGGTACATGCGCAGCAGGATGTTGGCCCAGTCCTGGGCTTCGGTACCGCCGGAACCGGCCTGGATGTCCAGGTAGGCGTTATTCATGTCCATCTCGCCGCTGAACATGCGACGGAATTCCAGCTTGGCCAGGGCCTCGTCGAGGCGCGTCAGCTCGGCGACGACATCGCCGACCGCGCCTTCGTCGTTTTCTTCGACAGCCATGTCCAGCAGGTCGCGGCAATCGGCCAGGCCGCTGGACAATTCATCCAGGGTCTCGACGATCTGCGCCAGCGCAGAACGCTCGCGGCCCAGTTCCTGGGCGTACGAAGGGTTGTTCCAGACACTCGGATCTTCAAGCTCGCGGTTGACCTCGGTCAGACGCTCATGCTTTTGATCGTAGTCAAAGATACCCCCGAATAGTTTCGGAGCGCTCGGACAGGTCCTTGATGGTGTTAAGGATCGGGTTGATTTCCATGGCGGGCAGCACTCGTTGGCGAACTTTTGAAAGCCGGCGAGTATAACGTAATCAAGCGCCGACGGCAGCCCGCCTGGCGGCTCTGGGGGCAATGAGGTTCACATTGGGATCAAAAACCGCGCTCAACACCCAACCTTGTTGCGAGGGGTTTTGACGCCCCGTCGCACTGCCAGGCTGCGTAGGAGCTGTCGAGCGAAGCGAGGCTGCGATCTTTCCACTGACACTTGAACCTCAAGTGAAAGATCAGAAGATCGTCCGAACGCGGCCCGAACCTTCGCCAGCGCCTACAAGGGCCGATGTTCCGCTACAACGCTCACGCCGAAGCCTGTCGCACCTGATTCTCCAGTTCGACCTTCAACCCCGGCTCCAGCTTGAGCTGCCGCGCCAGTTCATCGAGGTAGGACTTTTCCATGAAATTTTCTTCGTCCACCAGCATCACGCTGGCGATGTACATTTCCGCGGCCATTTCCGGCGTGCCGGCGGCGCGGGCGACGTCGGTGGGGTCCAAGGGCTTGTTGAGCTCGGCGTGCAGCCATTGCCGCAGTTCCTGGTCGCTGTCGAGCCTGGTGAATTCGCCTTCGATCAACTGCCGCTCACGCTCATCCACACGACCGTCGGCCTTGGCCGCCGCAACCAAAGCCTTGAGGATGGCCTGGCAGTGCTGCTCGACCTGTGCCGGAGGGATGCGGTCCAGGGTCTGGGGTTCCGTTTGCGGCGCGCGGCCCTGCTGGGCCTGCCAGTTGCCGTAGGCCTTGTAGGCGATCACGCCCAGCGCGGCGAGACCGCCGTAGAGCGCAACCTTGCCGCCGGTCTTGCGGACCCGCTTGTTACCCAGCAGCAACCCCATGGCACCTGCCGCCAATGCACCACCGCCGGCACCGGAAAGGAGGCCGCCAAGCCCGCCCGACCCGGCCTTGCCCCCCAGCAGGTCGCCAAGCCCACCGGCCGGCTTGTTCTGAGCGCCGCCCGCTTTGTTCTGCAACAGGTCCTGGCCGGACTTGAGTAACTGATCGAGTAGTCCACGGGTGTTCATTTCGCTGCCTCCACGTGTTCGGGTAACCGGATTCGCAAGGCCACCAGCCTAAATCGAAAGTGCCCGAAGTCGTCGACGAGATTGCTTCGAGATGTTGCCCGTCTCTTCGACCGCTGCCGCTGCCCTTCAGGAAAAACGATATACACTGCAGAACATCGATAAAAACAGCCCACCGGGTATTCACCCATGATGACCCTGCGTCAGATCCGCCATTTCATCGCCGTGGCCGAGACCGGCTCGATTTCAGCCGCCGCGCAAACCGCGTTCATTTCCCAATCCACCCTGACCCTGGCCATCCAGCAACTGGAGCAGGAGATCGGTGTCAGCCTGTTCAGCCGCCATGCCAAGGGCATGACCCTGACCCATCAGGGCCATCAGTTCCTGCGTCAGGCCCACCTGATCCTCGCCACCGTCGACAACGCCAAGCGCAGCCTGCAGCAAAGCACCGACCAGGTGGCCGGCCACCTGACCGTCGGGGTCACCAGCCTGGTCGCCGGCTACTATCTGGCCGATCTACTGACCCGCTTCCAGCGCGCCTACCCGAATGTGGTGATCCGCGTGATGGAAGACGAACGCCCCTATATCGAACATCTGCTGGTCAGCGGTGAAATCGACGTCGGCGTGCTCATCCTGTCCAACCTCGAAGACCGCCATGCCTTGCAGACCGAAGTACTGACCCACTCTCCGCACCGCTTGTGGCTGCCCGCGCAGCACCCGCTGCTGGAGCACGACAGCATCAACTTGACGGACGTCGCCTGCGAGCCGTTGATCCAGCTGAACGTCGATGAGATGGAGCGCAACGCCCAGCGCCTGTGGCGCGGTGCCGGCCTGCAACCGAAGATCACGCTGCGCACCGCCTCGACCGAAGCGGTGCGCAGCCTGGTGGCGGCGGGACTCGGCGTGTCGATCCAACCAGACATGACGTACCGCCCCTGGTCCCTGGAAGGCGACATCATCGAAGCGCGCCCGATCGCTGACCTCAACCAGACCCTCGACGTCGGGCTGGCGTGGCGCCGCGGCACGTCACGACCGGCCCTGGTCGATCCATTCCTCACCGTCGCCCGGGAACAACCCCATGGCGGACGCAAGCCATCTATTTAATCGAAAGCAGACATTAGTATTTAGAATTTGTCGGCACGGAGGCCGCACACTAGTCTTGCGGCATCACCACGATCCCTGTGGGAGCGAGCCTGCTCGATGGCGGAGTGTCATTAAAGCCGCTGTCGACAGATAGACCGCCATCGCGAGCAGGCTCGCTCCCACAGGTTCTGTGTTTCAACCGATAAAAAGAGAAATCGGACATGGCTGGCACGCAAACTCCACTGTGCACCGCGTTGCTGATCGATGGGGAGCTTGTCGCTGGCGAGGGATTTGTCGAACCGATCCTCAACCCGGCCACCGGCGAGGTACTGGTCTCTATCGCCGAGGCCAGCGTCGAACAGGTCGAGGCAGCGATCCTGGCCGCTCACCATGCCTTCGACGGATGGTCGCGCACCACCCCGCAACAGCGCTCGAACCTGCTATTGGAGATTGCCGGGGCCATCGAAAGGAATGCCGATCACCTGGCCCGTCTCGAGTCGCTGAACTGCGGCAAGCCACTGCACCTGGCGCGACAGGATGACCTCAGTGCCACAGTGGATGTGTTCCGTTTCTTCGCCGGCGCCGTGCGCTGCCAGACCGGCCAGCTCAGCGGCGAATACCTGCCCGGCTACACCAGCATGGTGCGCCGCGACCCGATCGGCGTGGTCGCGTCCATCGCACCGTGGAATTACCCGATCATGATGGCTGCGTGGAAAATTGCTCCGGCCCTGGCCGCCGGCAACACACTGGTGTTCAAGCCATCGGAACACACGCCGCTGTCCATCCTCGCCCTGGCGCCGTTGCTGGCCGAGATCCTGCCCCGAGGTGTCATCAATGTCATCTGCGGAGGCGGCGAAGGCGTCGGCAGCCATCTGGTCAGCCATCCCAAGGTGCGTATGGTCTCGCTGACCGGCGATATCGTCACCGGCCAGAAAATCCTCCAGGCCGCGGCGAAAACCCTCAAGCGCACGCACCTGGAGCTGGGTGGCAAGGCACCGGTGATCGTCTGCGACGATGCCGACATCCAGGCGGTGGTCGATGGCGTGCGTACCTACGGGTATTACAACGCCGGCCAGGACTGCACCGCGGCCTGTCGGATCTACGCCCAAGGCGCCATTCATGACCGACTGGTGGCCGAACTGGGCACGGCGGTCAGCAGCCTGCGCTTTGCCGGCAAACGCGACGCCGACAACGAAATCGGCCCGTTGATCAGCACCCGTCAGCGCGACCGCGTCGCCAGTTTCGTCGAACGCGCCCTCGGCCAGCCGCACATCGAGCGCATCACCGGCGCGGCGGTGCATTCCGGCGCCGGCTTCTATTACCAGCCGACCTTGCTGGCCGGTTGCAAGCAAAGCGATGAAATCGTCCAGCGCGAAGTGTTCGGCCCGGTGGTTACCGTGACCCGCTTCGACGAACTCAGCCAGGCGGTGGACTGGGCCAACGACTCCGAATACGGCCTGGCATCCTCGGTATGGACCCAGAACCTGGACAAGGCGATGCAGGTGGCGGCGCGCCTGCAATACGGCTGCACCTGGATCAACAGCCACTTCATGCTGGTCAGCGAAATGCCCCACGGCGGCCTGAAGCGCTCGGGCTATGGCAAAGACCTGTCCAGCGACTCGCTCCAGGACTACAGCGTGGTGCGCCACATCATGGCCCGCCACGGCCAGCATTTATAAACAGCACTACGCTGATAACAGGCCATCCATGGCGCTTCACCCGTTGAAAACACTGCCCCGACCATAATTAAAGCAAGAGGGATTCCCATGTACGCGCATAACACCGTATTGCTCAGTGCAATCACCCTGGCGCTGCTGACCAGCATCAGCACCCAGGCCGCCGAACCGCTCAAGACCGTCGGCGCGGGAGAAGGCCAACTGGATATCGTGGCCTGGCCGGGTTACATCGAACGAGGCGAAAGCGACAAGGCCTACGATTGGGTGACCGGTTTCGAGAAGGAAACCGGCTGCAAGGTCAATGTGAAAACCGCCGCGACCTCCGACGAAATGGTCAGCCTGATGAGCAAGGGTGGCTACGACCTGGTCACGGCCTCGGGCGACGCTTCGTTGCGGTTGATCGCCGGCAAGCGGGTGCAACCGATCAACACCGCATTGATCCCCAACTGGAAGAACCTCGATCCGCGCCTCAAGGACGCGCCGTGGTACGTGGTCAACCAGCAGACCTACGGCACGCCGTATCAGTGGGGACCGAACGTACTGATGTACAACACCAACGTATTCAAGCAGGCCCCCACCAGTTGGAGCGTATTGTTCAGCGCCCAGGCCCTGCCCGATGGCAAGCCGAACAAGGGCCGCGTGCAAGCCTACGACGGGCCGATCTACATCGCCGATGCGGCGCTGTATCTCAAGACTGCCAAGCCCGAACTGGGCATCAAGGATCCGTATCAACTCGACGAAGCCCAGTACAAGGCCGTACTGGAGCTGCTGCGGGCCCAGCAACCATTGATCCACCGCTACTGGCATGACACCACCGTGCAGATGAGTGACTTCAAGAACGAAGGCGTGGTGGCCTCCGGTGCATGGCCGTATCAGGTCAACGGCCTGATCAACGAAAAACAACCGATCGCCTCGACCATTCCGAAGGAAGGCGCCACCGGCTGGGCCGACACCACCATGCTCCACGCCGAGGCCAAGCACCCCAACTGCGCCTACAAATGGATGGACTGGTCGCTGCAACCAAAGGTCCAGGGGGACGTGGCAGCGTGGTTCGGCTCCTTGCCGGCAGTGCCCGCGGCGTGCCAGGGCAGCGAGCTGCTGGGGGCTGAGGGGTGCAAGACCAACGGCTTCGACCAGTTCGACAAGATCGCCTTCTGGAAAACCCCACAGGCCGAGGGCGGCAAGTTCGTGCCGTACAGCCGCTGGACCCAGGATTACATCGCGATCATGGGCGGGCGATAGGGCTTCAGGGCCGTGGCGAGGGAGCTTGCTCCCGCTCGGGTGCGAAGCAGCCGCCTCCAGGATCGCTTCGCAATCCAGCGGGAGCAAGCTCCCTCGCCACAACGGCTCCTCGCCACAGGACAGTGTTCCCATCATTGAAATTTCATGCCGCACCGCTTTATGGAGCACCGCACCATGACACTCGCAGTCCAGTTCACCCACGTGTCCCGTCAGTTCGGCGAGGTGAAGGCCGTTGACCGGGTCAGCATCGATATCCAGGACGGCGAGTTCTTTTCCATGCTGGGCCCCTCCGGGTCGGGCAAGACCACTTGCCTGCGGCTGATTGCCGGTTTCGAACAGCCGAGCGCCGGTTCCATCCGCATCCACGGCGAGGAGGCCGCCGGGCTGCCACCCTATCAACGGGACGTCAACACGGTATTCCAGGACTACGCCCTCTTCCCCCACATGAACGTACGCGACAACGTGGCCTACGGCCTGAAAGTCAAAGGCGTCGCCAAGGCCGAGCGAACCAGGCGCGCCGACGAAGCGCTGGAAATGGTGGCCCTGGGTAGCTATGGCGACCGAAAACCGGTGCAGCTCTCTGGCGGCCAGCGTCAGCGCGTCGCCCTGGCCCGTGCGTTGGTCAACCGCCCGCGGGTGTTGCTGCTGGATGAACCCCTCGGCGCCCTCGACCTGAAGCTGCGCGAACAGATGCAAGGCGAATTGAAGAAACTGCAGCGCCAGTTGGGCATCACGTTCATTTTCGTCACCCATGACCAGACCGAGGCCTTGTCGATGTCCGACCGGGTGGCGGTGTTCAACAAGGGCCGCATCGAACAGGTGGATACACCGCGCAACCTGTACATGAAACCGGCGACCACCTTCGTCGCGGAATTTGTCGGCACCTCCAACGTGATTCGCGGCGATCTGGCGCGACAGCTGAGCGGTTATCCACAACCGTTTTCGATCCGCCCGGAACACGTGCGTTTCGCCGAGGGCCCGTTGGGCGGCCATGAAATCGAAGTCCAAGGGCTGCTTCACGACATTCAATACCAGGGCAGCGCCACCCGCTACGAGTTGAAACTGGAAAACGGCCAGACCCTGAACCTCAGCCAGGCCAACACCCAGTGGGCCGACAGCGGCACCCTGCACCAGACCGGCCAGCAGCTCAGGGTCCGCTGGGCCCGCGAAGCGATGATCGCCCTGCACGACACTGTCGGCGGCGAGGCCTGAGATGAATACACTGGCCCTCCCCCGGAGACCCGCGCCGGGCTCGCTGCGACGGTTTTCCAACCTGCTGTACCGGCGGCCCAACCTGTACCTGTCGATGCTGCTGGTGCCGCCGCTGATCTGGTTCGGCGCGATCTACCTGGGCTCGCTGCTGACCTTGCTGTGGCAAGGCTTCTACACCTTCGACGACTTCACCATGGCGGTCACGCCCGACCTGACCCTGGCGAATTTCGCGGCGCTGTTCCAACCCTCGAACTTCGACATCATCCTGCGCACTGTGAGCATGGCCATCGCGGTGTCCATCGCCAGCGCCGTCGTCGCGTTTCCCATCGCCTATTACATGGCGCGCTACACCAGCGGCAAGACCAAGGCGTTTTTCTACATCGCGGTGATGTTGCCCATGTGGGCCAGCTACATCGTCAAGGCCTATGCCTGGACATTGTTGCTGGCCAAGGGCGGCGTGGCGCAGTGGTTCATCCAGCACCTGGGCCTGGGGCCGGTGTTGCAGTTCGTGCAGGAAATCCCCGGCGTCGGCGGCAGCACGCTGTCCACTTCGCACCTGGGACGCTTCCTGGTGTTCGTCTATATCTGGCTGCCGTTCATGATCCTGCCGATCCAGGCGTCCCTGGAACGCCTGCCGCCCTCGCTGCTGCAAGCCTCGGCGGACCTGGGCGCCAGGCCCCGGCAGACGTTCATGCAAGTGGTCCTGCCGCTGTCGGTCCCCGGCATCGCCGCCGGTTCGATCTTCACGTTCTCGCTGACCCTGGGGGATTTCATCGTGCCCCAGCTGGTGGGCCCGCCGGGGTACTTCGTCGGCAGCATGGTTTACGCCCAGCAAGGCGCCATCGGCAATATGCCCATGGCCGCCGCCTTCACGCTGGTGCCCATCGTGCTGATCGCCATTTACCTGTCTATCGTCAAGCGCCTGGGGGCTTTCGATGCACTCTGACTCTTCATCCCGGGCTTCATGGGGTTTGCGCATCGCGGCTTGGGGCGGGCTGGTGTTCCTGCACTTCCCGATCCTGATCATCTTCCTCTATGCCTTCAACACCGAAGATGCCGCGTTCAGCTTCCCGCCCCAGGGCCTGACCCTGAAATGGTTCAGCGTGGCCTTCGCCCGTGCGGATGTGCTGGAGGCGATCAAGTTGTCGTTGCAGATCGCGACCATCGCCACCCTGATCGCCATGGTGCTCGGCACGTTGGCCTCGGCAGCGCTGTACCGCCGCGACTTCTTCGGCAAGCAGGGGATATCGCTGATGCTGATCCTGCCCATTGCCCTGCCAGGGATCATCACCGGCATTGCGTTACTGGCCACGTTCAAGACCCTGGGAATCGAACCGGGCATGTTCACCATCGTCGTCGGTCACGCGACCTTCTGTGTGGTGATCGTCTACAACAACGTCATCGCCCGGCTGCGCCGCACCTCCCACAGCCTGATCGAGGCCTCGATGGACCTGGGGGCCGATGGTTGGCAGACCTTCCGCTACATCATCCTGCCCAATCTCGGCTCGGCATTGCTGGCCGGCGGCATGCTGGCGTTCGCATTGTCATTCGACGAAATCATTGTCACCACCTTCACCGCCGGCCATGAACGCACCCTGCCGCTCTGGCTGCTCAACCAGCTCAGCCGCCCCCGCGACGTGCCGGTGACCAACGTCGTTGCCATGCTCGTGATGCTGGTGACCATGCTGCCGATACTGGGCGCCTATTACCTGACCCGAGGGGGTGAGAGCGTGGCGGGTAGCGGGGGGAAATAGCGATGACCCCATGTGGGAGCGAGCCTGCTCGCGAAAGCGGTGCTCCAGTCAGTGCAAGGGTTGCCTGATGGAACGCCTTCGCGAGCAGGCTCGCTCCCACAAAAAAACAACAACTTGAGAGGACATGGACATGCAAACCAAACTGCTGATCAACGGTCGCCTGGTGAATGGCGAAGGTCCCGGACAGGCCGTGTTCAATCCGGCGCTGGGTCGGGTGCTGGTGGAAATCAACGAAGCCAGCGAAGCCCAGGTCGACGCTGCCGTGCGCGCCGCCGATGACGCCTTCGACAGTTGGTCGCAGGTCCCCCCCAAGGACCGTTCCCTGCTGTTGCTCAAACTGGCCGACGCCATTGAAGCCCATGGCGAAGAACTGGCGAAGCTGGAATCGGACAACTGCGGTAAACCCCTGGCCGCCGCCCTGAACGACGAGATCCCGGCCATCGCCGATGTGTTCCGTTTCTTCGCCGGCGCCAGCCGCTGCATGAACGGCTCGGCGGGGGGCGAATACTTGCCGGGGCATACCTCGATGATCCGGCGCGACCCGGTAGGCGTCATTGCCTCCATCGCGCCCTGGAACTATCCGCTGATGATGGTTGCCTGGAAAATCGCCCCGGCCCTGGCCGCCGGTAATACCGTTGTGCTCAAGCCGTCGGAACAGACGCCCCTGACAGCGTTGCGTCTGGCGGAACTGGCCTCGGAGATTTTCCCGGCGGGTGTACTCAACGTGGTGTTCGGTCGTGGGCAGACCGTCGGCCAGCCGCTGATCACCCACCCGAAAGTGCGCATGGTCTCGCTGACCGGCTCCATCGCCACCGGTTCGCACATCATTTCCAGCACCGCCGACAGCGTCAAACGCACGCACATGGAACTGGGCGGCAAGGCCCCGGTGATCATCTTCGACGACGCCGACATCAACGCCGCCGTGGAGGGCATCCGCACCTTCGGTTTCTACAATGCGGGCCAGGATTGCACCGCGGCCTGTCGCATCTATGCCCAGAAAGGCATCTACGACCAGTTCGTCGAAAAACTCGGCGCCGCGGTGAGCAGCATCAAGTACGGCCTGCAAACCGCACCGGACACCGAGATGGGCCCGCTGATCACCGCCCAGCATCGCGACCGCGTGGCCGGGCTCGTCGAGCGCGCCATCGCCCAGCCGCATATCCGTTTGATCACCGGTGGCAAGGCCGTGGACGGCAACGGGTTCTTCTTCGAACCGACGGTACTGGCCGATGCCCAGCAGGACGATGAGATCGTGCGCCGGGAGGTCTTCGGCCCGGTGGTGTCCGTTACCCCGTTCCTCGATGAAGCGCAGGTGCTGGACTGGGCCAACGATTCGGACTACGGCCTGGCCTCATCGGTATGGACCCGCGACGTCGGCCGGGCCCATCGCCTGTCGGCACGCCTGCAATACGGCTGCACCTGGGTGAATACCCATTTCATGCTCGTCAGCGAAATGCCCCATGGCGGTCAGAAACATTCCGGGTATGGCAAGGACATGTCCATGTACGGGCTGGAGGACTACACGGTGGTGCGGCATGTGATGTTCAAACATTGATCCGCAGAGCCAATCCCGCCACGACCGGGCAGCAAACCCGGTCGTGGTCAGACGAGGGTCAGGAAGGCACTACCAATTCGACCGAAGGGAAATAGCTGCGGTAACGCTTGGCATCCCGGGTCAACAAAGTCAGGCCCTTCACAGCGGCATGGGCGCCAATGAAAAAGTCGGCCAGTACATTATTCTTTCCGCCACCTACCTTGCGATAGCGCACAAAAGCCTTGCCGGCCAAAAACAACGCCGGTCGAGGTATCTCCAGCATCAGCAGACCCAGTTCAGTAACAGCCTCATCCAATGCTTCAAAAGTGGAAAAAGTCTGGGAGAGTTCGGCGTAGACAATCGGGTTGATGGCGAGGTCATGGATCTGGGATTGGGCACGTAACTGCTGGATGGACCAGTCAGCCCAAACAGGGTCGTCTTCCAGAACATCAATCAACACGTTGGTGTCGACCAACACCATCAATCGTCACCTCGTAACAGCGCCATCAGCTCATCGGTGCGCCACTTGATATCCGCCTTGCCACGGGCAGCTTCGAAGCGATCGCGAACCGCTTTTTCTGCGGTTCGAGGCTTACCGGCCTGCAGCACCACTTCTCCCTGTGCGTTAACACTGAACTCAACCGCACAACCTGGCATCAGGTGCAACGCATCGCGAATAGGCTTGGGAATGGTGACCTGCCCCTTACTGGTCATTGTCGTCGACACTGTCTTCTCCTTCGATGTATTACCTCAACAAGAAAAGTAATACTTCAAGTACGAACCTGCAACCGCCGCTGATCGTTGGCAAACGCTCTTTGCCTCTTGGGAAAATGCGGCATTTCAAAACCGCGAAACACTCCTCATCGCATCCACCAGGTAACGCATGGCGATCCGGTCGTTTTCCGACAGCTCGCGGTAGCGTTCCACCAGTCGCAGTTCCTCCAGGCTAAGGCGCCGCGTCCGGCGCGCGTTGTGCAGGCATGGAAAGAGCCCCAGCATTTCGGCAATGCCCTGTAGTTTCGTCATGAACAGTGTCCTTGTGTACGTCGAATTGATGCCCGGAACCTGACGGGCCCGCAGACGAATTCCCTGTGCCACGCTGAAGAATAGGGGTGATTCACACCGCGAAGAGGCAGTTTTAGAGTAATTAGTCAAAAAAATGCAGATGTCTCTGAGAAAAAAGAAATATCTGTAAGAAAATTTAACCAAGCCACGCTTTCCTTTTCTCAGCCGTCGACGCATCCCCTATGATTTCGCCCCTCGGTGAACCGATCCGGTTTTCAGGCATCTGTTCTAACGTTCGTTTGGCCAAAGGCATGTCCGAACTCCTTTATCAGCTGTATCAGTCCTTGTTGCCAGGAACGGCTGGGGATTGTTTCGAGAAAGGTTGTACTTATGCATCGCAGGAACCTGCTCAAGGCCTCCATGGCTTTCGCCGCCTATACCGGGCTTTCGGCCTCGGGTCTCATGGCGGCACGGGCCTGGGCCGCCGATCAGACGGCAGACGGTGAGGCCCGCCCCTTCGACTTCAAGAACCTGAAGGACCAGGCCAAGCGGCTGGCCGGGCAACGTTACGTCGACACCAAGCAAGTCTTGCCAGAAACATTGGCGATGATGTCGCCACTGCAGTTCAACGCGATCCGGTATGACGCCAACCATTCGCTGTGGAATGAGCTGGATGGCCAACTGGACGTACAGTTTTTCCACGTCGGCATGGGTTTCAAGCAGCCGGTGCGCATGCACAGCGTCGATCCGAAAACCCGCCTGGCCCGTGAAGTGCACTTCCGCCCGGAGTTGTTCAACTACGAGAAAACCACGGTCAACACCGCGCAACTGAAGGGTGACCTGGGGTTCTCCGGGTTCCGGGCCTTCAAGGCACCGGAGCTGGACCGGCACGACATCGTTTCGTTTCTGGGCGCCAGTTATTTCCGCGCCGTGGACGCCAGTGGCCAGTACGGGCTTTCGGCTCGTGGATTGGCAATCGATACGTATGCCAAGCACCGCGAGGAATTTCCGGACTTCACCCAGTTCTGGTTCGAAACCCCGGACAAGAACAGTACTCGCTTCGTGGTCTACGCCCTGCTCGACTCCCCCAGCGCCACCGGGGCTTATCGTTTTGACATCGATTGCCAACCCACCCGGGTCGTGATGGAAGTCGACGCCCACATCAACGCTCGGACCGCCATCGAGCAGTTGGGCATTGCGCCGATGACCAGCATGTTCAGCTGCGGCACCGTCGAGCGACGCATGTGCGACACCATTCACCCGCAGATCCATGACTCCGACCGACTGGCCATGTGGCGCGGCAATGGCGAATGGGTCTGCCGCCCGCTGAACAACCCCGCCACCCTGCAATTCAACGCCTTTGCCGACAAGAACCCGAAAGGCTTCGGCCTGGTGCAGACCGACCATAGCTTCGAGAGCTACCAGGACACTGTGGACTGGTACAGCAAGCGTCCAAGCCTGTGGGTCGAGCCGACTACGGCCTGGGGCGAAGGCTCTGTGGATCTGCTGGAAATTCCTACGACCGGCGAAACCCTGGATAACATCGTCGCGTTCTGGTCGCCGAAGAAACCGGTCGCGGCCGGCGACTCGCTGAACTACGGCTACAAACTCTACTGGAGCGCCCTGCCACCAGTGAGCACCGAGCTGGCCCAGGTCCACGCGAGCCGGTCCGGGATGGGTGGTTTCATCGAAGGTTGGGCACCGGGCGAGCATTACCCGACCGTCTGGGCCCGACGCTTTGCCGTGGACTTCAGTGGCGGCGGACTCGACCAGCTACCTCCTGGGACTGGCATCGAACCGGTGGTGACCTGCTCCCATGGCGAGGTGAAGGACTTCAACGTGCTGGTGGTGGATGCGATCAAGGGCTATCGCATCACCTTCGACTGGTACCCGACCGACGACCGTGTGGACCCGGTGGAAATGCGCCTGTTCATTCGCACCAAGGACCGGACCCTGAGCGAGACCTGGCTGTACCAGTACTTCCCACCTGCGCCGGATAAGCGCAAGTATCCCTGATAGTTGTTGATCGTTCGGGCTGGCCCCATCGCGAGCCTGCTCGCGATGAGGCCGGTGCAAGCAGAGAAAATTTCAACTAAAGAAAAGCCCCGGCCTGAACGACCGGGGCTTTGTTTTTGACAGGAACAGTCAGTCCCGCAGATCGGACTCATGGATCGGCTGGTCCCGATGGGTCGCCCGCTGATACTGCGCCGGCCAGACCGCCTTGCGCCCGCCCAGGTCATCATCGGCATGCAGCGCCCAGTACGGATCGCGCAACAACTCGCGGGCCAGGAAAATGATGTCGGCCTGACAGGTTCGCAGGATGTGCTCGGCCTGGGCCGGTTCGGTGATCATGCCGACGGTGCCCGTGGCGATCTCCGACTCCTTGCGCACCCGTTCAGCGAAGCGCGTCTGGTAACCCGGACCGGTGGGGATTTCCGCATTCGCCGCGGTACCGCCCGATGACACATCGATCAGGTCCACGCCCAATGCCCTGAATCGCCGCGCCAGCTCGACGGTTTCATCGGGATTCCAGCCGTCCTCGACCCAATCGGTGGCCGAGACGCGCACGAACACCGGCAACTCCTGGGGCCATACGGCCCTGACCGCCTCGGTAACCTGCAGCACCAGGCGGATACGGTTCTCGAACGAACCGCCATATTGATCGCGCCGCTGATTGCTCAACGGAGACAGGAACTGATGCAGCAGATAGCCGTGGGCCGCGTGGACCTCGACCACCTTGAACCCCGCCGTCAAGGCGCGTCTGGCCGCGTCCACGAACGCCTGGATGACGCCATTGATCTGTCCTTCGTCCAGTTGGGCCGGCTGGGTGTGCTGCGGGTCGAACGCAATCGGCGAGGGACCCACCGGCACCCAGCCGCCGTCCGCGGGTTTCACGCTGCCATGCTTGCCCAGCCAGGGCCGCCAGGTACTGGCCTTGCGCCCGGCATGGGCCAGTTGAATGCCGGGTACGGAACCCTGGGCGGTGATGAAACGGGTGATGCGTTGCAGGGGTTCGATCTGTTCATCGTTCCACAGCCCCAAGTCCTGGGCAGTGATACGGCCGTCGGCGGTGACCGCGGTGGCTTCGGTGAATACCAGGCCGGCGCCGCCCACGGCACGGCTGCCGAGGTGCACCAGATGCCAGTCATTGGCCAGGCCATCGACGCTCGAATACTGGCACATCGGTGATACCGCGATGCGATTGGGCAGGGTCAATTGGCGTACGGTATAGGGTTCAAGCAGCAGACTCATGGGGCACCTCTTCGAATCAGTGGGCAGGCTCCAGGTTCTGTTTGAAAAGTCGACGAGTGACAAAAGGTGCAGCACCCGCCCCCGCGGGCAAAGAAAATAGACAAGACGTCACAACGGCTATCAACCAGTGTTTAGAGCCTAGTCGACAACCGGGGATAAGGCAGGGTTCCGCGTTTAAAACAAGCTCCTGTGGCGAGGAGATCATCGCCTTGGCAAATATGTGTGCCTACCGCGGCTCGATATGGGCAATCATCAACTGCACCGTTTCCTGGCCACGAAACTCGTTGAGGTCGAGTTTGTAGGCCAGTTCGACCCAGCGCACGGTCGGGTTCGGCCAGACATCGCGGTCGATGCCAAAGGCGATGCCATCGAGCTTCACCGAACCGCACTCGCTCTTGAGGACCACCTTCAGGTGCCGCTCACCCACAACCCGCTGCTCCACCAACTGGAACACGCCGTGGAACATCGGCTCCGGAAAATGCTGGCCCCAGGGTCCGGCATGGCGCAGGGCCCGGGCCAGTTCCAAGTGAAACTCTTCCACCGCCAGGGTGCCATCCGACAACAGGCGTCCGGTCAAGTCTTCTTCACGCAATTGCCTGCGCACTTCCGCGTCGAACGCCTCGGCGAACAACGGGAAATTCGCCTCGGGCAATGACAACCCTGCCGCCATGGCATGACCGCCGTACTTGGTGATCAGGGTCGGATGCTGCGCCGCCACGACACTCAGGGCATCGCGAATATGAAAGCCCTGCACCGAGCGGCCAGACCCCTTGAGCATGCCGTCTCCGGCGTCGGCAAAGGCAATGGTCGGACGGAAGTAACGCTCTTTCATGCGGGAGGCGAGGATGCCGATGACGCCTTGGTGCCACTGCGGATCGAACAGGCACAGACCGAACGGCATCGATTCCACCGGCAGCTCCTTGAGCTGGGCCAGCGCCTCACGCTGCATGCCCTGCTCGATGGATTTGCGGTCCTGGTTCATGCCGTCCAGCTGCGCGGCCATCTCCCGGGCTAGCGCCTCGTCGTCGGTGAGCAGGCATTCGATGCCCAGGCTCATGTCGTCCAGGCGCCCCGCCGCATTCAGGCGCGGCCCCAGGATGAACCCGAGATCGGTGGAGGTAATGCGCGAGTGATCACGCTTGGCCACTTCCAGAATGGCCTTGATGCCGGGACGGGCGCGCCCGGCGCGAATGCGCTCCAGGCCCTGATGCACAAGGATCCGGTTGTTGGCGTCCAGGGGCACCACGTCGGCCACGCTGCCCAGGGCCACCAGGTCCAGCAGTTCACCGATGTTCGGCTGCGGTTTGCTGGCGTACCAACCCAGGCTGCGCAGCCGCGCGCGCAGGGCCATCAACACGTAGAAAATCACCCCGACACCCGCCAGCGCCTTGCTCGGGAATTCACACCCCGGCTGGTTCGGATTGACGATGGCATCGGCCGCCGGCAACTCGGTGCCCGGTAAGTGGTGGTCGGTCACCAGCACCTTGAGCCCTGCCGCTTTCGCCGCCGCCACGCCTTCCACGCTGGAAATGCCGTTGTCCACCGTGATCAGCAGTTGCGGCTCACGGGTCAGGGCGACTTCGACGATTTCCGGAGTCAGCCCGTAACCGTATTCGAAGCGATTGGGCACCAGATAGTCGACATGGGCCGCCCCCAGCAAGCGCAGTCCCAATAGGCCCACGGTACTGGCCGTCGCGCCGTCGGCATCGAAGTCGCCGACGATCAGGATCCGCTGGCGCTGTTCCAGGGCCACCACCAGCAGGTCCACCGCCGCATCGATGCCCTTGAGCTGCTGATAGGGGATCAGGCGCGCCAGACTCTTGTCCAGTTCGGCCTCGGACTGCACGCCACGCGCCGCGTACAGGCGGGTCAACAGAGGGGGCAGGTCCCCGAGGAACGGCAGGGTGTCGGGGAGCTGGCGGGGTTCTATGCGCATGGGGTGACGAACATTCTTCTATGGGTCATTGAAACTATCGGCAAAAAGAGCTGCATGTGGGAGCGAGCCTGCTCGCGATAGCGGTGTGCCAGTCTCTGAGTTGCGAGATGATCCGCCGCTATCGCGAGCAGGCTCGCTCCCACAGGAGTCAACCGCGCTCGCCCAGCAACCACTGCAGCTGAACTTCATGCTGGCCACGGTCGTCGGTCACGAACATCGTCCCCTCGCTGATCATGACATCCCACTTGATCACGCGAGGCATGTCCTGGGCCAGGGTTTCCAGCACGTCCTGAGGCACAGCGGCGATGTTGACGTTCTTCAGGCCTTTCACCGCCGGGATCACCTTGCCCTCCCAAACCCGCAGGCTGCCATAGGCCAGCAGGCTGGTGCGCTCGGTACGACGCGAGCACCAGGTCAGGCGGTCGACGTCGGGTTGACCGACTTCGATCCAGTGCAGCACGCGGTCATCCAGGCTTTTTTCCCACAGTGCTGGTTCATCGACATCTGACAGACCGCGACCAAACGACAGCAGCTCGTTGTACCAGAGCGCGTAGGCCAGCAGCCGCACGGTCATGCGCTCCTCGGTTTCCGAAGGATGACGGGCGATGGTCTGCTTCACATTCTCGTAGACGTTGCGGTCGAGGTCGGTGAGGTTCAGTTCAAACTTATAGGTCGTGGACGGCTGGGCCATGAACGGGCTTCTTGATACGTGGAAAGGCGGCAAGTCTAACCGATGAAACGGCAAATCCACGAATTGCCGACCATCAACCTGCGGCGACTGACGCTGGCCTATGATAAAACGCTCCATTCGTTCCGTTTTGTCCTACAGGATCTTTCATGTCGCTCACAGCCAAACCCCTTGCCGGGGTCAAAGTCATCGAACTCGGCACGCTGATCGCCGGGCCTTTTGCCTCGCGGATCTGTGCAGAATTCGGTGCCGAAGTGGTCAAGGTCGAATCGCCCGACGGCGGTGACCCCCTGCGCAAGTGGCGCAAGTTGTATGAAGGCACTTCCCTGTGGTGGTTCGTCCAGGCGCGCAACAAAAAATCCGTGACTCTGAATCTGAAACACCCCGACGGTCTGGCGATTTTGAAACAGCTGATTGGCGAAGCCGACATCCTGATCGAGAACTTTCGTCCCGGTGTACTGGAAAAACTCGGCCTGGGCTGGGAAGTGCTGCACGCGTTGAACCCGAAACTGGTGATGGTGCGTCTCTCCGGTTTCGGCCAGACCGGGCCGATGAAGGATCAGCCCGGATTTGGCGCAGTGGGCGAATCCATGGGCGGCCTGCGCTACATCACCGGGTTCGAAGACCGTCCGCCGGTGCGCACCGGGATTTCCATCGGTGACTCCATCGCCGCTCTCTGGGGCGTGATTGGCGCGCTGATGGCCTTGCGTCACCGCGAAGTCAACGGCGGCACCGGACAAGTAGTGGACGTGGCGTTGTACGAGGCGATATTCGCCATGATGGAAAGCATGGTGCCGGAGTTCGACGTGTTCGGTTTCATCCGCGAGCGCACCGGCAATATCATGCCCGGCATCACCCCCTCGTCGATTCACACCAGCGCCGACGGCAAGCATGTGCAGATCGGCGCCAACGGCGACGCGATCTTCAAGCGTTTCATGCAGATCATCGGCCGTGACGACCTGGCCAATGACCCGCAACTGGCCAGCAATGATGGCCGTGACAGTCGCCGCGACGAGTTGTACGGCGTCATCGATCGCTGGGTCAATTCACTGCCGCTCGATACCGTCATCGAACAATTGAACCGGGCCGAAGTGCCGGCCAGCCGGATCTTCAGTGCCGAAGACATGTTCAGCGACCCACAATTCCTGGCCCGTGAAATGTTTCTGCAAGCCAAGCTGCCGGACGGCAAGCCGTTCAAGATGCCGGGCATCGTGCCGAAACTGTCCGACACGCCGGGCAGCGCCGAATGGGTCGGGCCAACGCTCGGGGAACACAATGCCCAGGTGCTTGGCGAGCTTGGCTACGATGCGCAGCAAATCGCTCGCCTACGCGCGGAGGGGGCGATCTGAAGGCGTCGAACGCGGAGTCTCCGTTGAAACCTTCCCACGCAAGGCAGGAAAACGACAGGCAAAAAGAAACCCCGAGAAGTGGGGAGACGACTCGGGGTTAAACGTGACCATTCGAGGTCCGTGCAACAAGCGACAAGCACCGGAGCACAATGCTCGCTCTTGTTGGTAAAAGGTCTGACTCACCAGGTGGTAGGAAGGTTCCCACAACCTGCCATTCAATTCGCTGCGTTCAGGACCTTGTCGCGAGCCAGATTACGCAGTGCCGCGATCACACAGGGCTCCAGGCGCCCCTCGGCGATCAGTACATCCCGATGCAGACCATCGACCACGTCCGTCAGTTGACGCTTGTCGGTCAACTGCGCCTGATTGAACACTCGTTCAACCATGATGGCTCCAGAAGCATTCTTCAGCGTCACCAGGCATTCGCCAGCGGCGCCGGAGGGGGTCAGCGTGACCTGATACGGGCTCAAAGCCTCACCCAGCAATAGGCTGATACTTTCCATTCGATCACCCTTCAATAGTCCGAAAACAACTGCATGTGCACAGTAAGTGACCGTGGGCCGCAGCAGAAAGTTCGTCAGCGCACCGAACCGGCGCCCCCGAATCTGTTCAACCGAGCATGCGCGTTCAATATGACAGAGAAACAACAGCCTTCACGGGCAGCCGTTTTCGTCGTGTACCTGCATCAGGCCAGGACCCTTTGCGAACGCCGCCATCGCCGCCCGACATCGCTCCAGCCCCCCAACAGACCTCGCAACTGCCCATCGGCACCGTAGAACGGCACCGACCAATGATGGATATCCCGTAATCCACTGTTGAACATCACCTGGCGGTCGCTGAAGCGGGATTGTCCTGTTCGCAACTGCTCCATCATCTCCCCATGCAGCAACTCGGCCGTGGCCGCCGGAAACGCGGGAGAGTCGGTCAGGCGCGTCCCTCGCAGCCTTTCGAAGCGGGTCGCGAATTGTTCCTCATAGCTCTTGTTGCACATGAGCAGGCGCCCTTCGAGATCACGGATGAAAATCGGATCGGGAATGGCGTCCATCAAGGCCTTCTGGAGCATCAACTGGTCGTTGAGGACCGCCTCGGCCTTGTGACGCTGATCGATCTGTATCTGCAGGCGTCGACTCCACAGCAGCGACAGAAGGCCGGACACCCCGAGCACGACGACGCACCAGTAGCCCCATCGGGACACCCGTAGCCAAAGCGACGGCGCCTTGCTGGGGACGACACCCGCCATCCACTTGGAACGCAGGGCACGCATTTCCTCGGCCGGAAACGCCTCCAGTGCCTTGTTCAGGATACTCAGCAGCGGCAGTAGATCCTGACGGACAGCCAGATAGTCCGGTTCCCACTTACCATCAAGGTTCTTTCCTACCTTCAACTGTCCCGCCGGATAGAGGTGCACTCCGGTTTCGTTTTCGATGGTGGCATGAGCTTCCCCACTTTCCACCAGCGCCCTCGCCTCTGCGTAGGTCTTGACCGTGCGCAGCCCGACGGTAGGGTGCTCACGACGGATCTCCGTCTCCAATGCATGCCGTGCCGGCAGTGCCAGGACCTTCCCTTTCAGTTGTTCCAGCGAATGGAGCGCCGGCTCTCCGTCGCGACCGACGAATACCCAGCCGGAACCGCCAAATGCGTGACTGAAGTTGAGGAAATCCCGACGTTCGTCGTTCATCGCCATGGTGGTCGTCATGTCGGCCTCGCCCCGCTCCAGCATCGCCAGCAATTGGTCGGGGGAGAACGACTCCCGATGCACGAACTCGAGGCCTGTCATGCGTGCAATGCGCAGGAGAATGTCGTTGTTCAGCCCGTTCCACTGCCCACGTTCATTCTTGAACAGGTACAACGGAAACTGCATCGAGGCAACGACGACCCTGGGGTGCTCCTCGATCCACTGCAATTCCTGCGCGTCCAGCACCAGCCGCTCGCCGGACTGGAACGGCGGCGCTTCAAAGGCTGCCAATTGTGCCGCGCCGCCCCACTGCATCCAGCACATCAGGGCCAGCCCTGTCATCCAGCTCAACGCTGGTTTGCATTTGATAAAAAACAACATCTGCATTTCCTTCGAGATGACTCGCCCGTCCCTCCAAGGGGCGAAAACCCGATCAGTTTGGCATGCAGAAACAAGAAAGCCCGTCAGGAGACGGGCTTCAAAATGTGACAGGTTTCAGCGATCAGAGAGGTTTGCCACGGTTGCCATGCTGACTGACAAAGGCCTGTACGGCTTTCAGGTCATTAGGCAGCACTGTGCAGCGCTCTTCTCGCTCAAACAAATCCGAAAGATGTGCAGGTAGTTCAAGCGCTTTTCCTACACCAGCTTTCTCCACCGCTTCCGGGAACTTGACCGGGTGAGCGGTCCCCAGAATCACCATGGGGATGTCCAGGCTGCGGCGGCACTCACGGGCAGCCCTCACGCCGATGGCCGTGTGCGGGTCAAGCAGCTCCCCGCTCTGCCCGAACACCTCGGCAATGGTTTCGCAGGTTTGAGCATCGTCCACCGCCAGGGAGTCGAACAGCTTGCGGGCTTCGGTCCAACGCTCGGCCTCGACGCTGAAACCACCACCCTGGCGGAAACTGTCCATCAGGCCGGCAATCGCCGCACCGTTGCGACCATGCAGGTCGAACAACAAACGCTCGAAGTTCGACGACACCATGATGTCCATGGAAGGCGACAGCGTGGCGTGCAGGGTTTCCTTGACGTACTGGTTGCCGCTCATGAAGCGGTGCAGGATGTCGTTGCGGTTGGTGGCGACGATCAGTTGATTGATCGGCAGGCCCATGTTGCGCGCCAAGTAGCCGGCGAAGATGTCGCCGAAGTTGCCGGTAGGCACCGAGAACGACACCGAACGGGCCGGACCGCCCAGTTGCAGGGCTGCATGGAAGTAATAGACGATCTGGGCCATGATCCGCGCCCAGTTGATCGAGTTCACTGCCACCAGCCGCGTGCCCTTGAGGAAGCCCTGGTCGGCGAAACTGGCCTTGACCATTTCCTGGCAGTCATCGAAGTTGCCTTCGATGGCGATGTTGTGGATGTTATCGCCGAAGATCGTCGTCATCTGCCGACGCTGCACTTCCGAGACACGGTTGTGCGGGTGCAGGATGAAAATGTCGACGTTCTCGCAGTGCTTGCAGCCTTCGATAGCGGCTGAACCGGTGTCGCCGGAGGTTGCACCGACAATGACCACGCGCTCGCCACGCTTTTGCAGCACGTAGTCCAGCAGACGCCCGAGCAATTGCAGGGCGAAGTCCTTGAATGCCAGGGTCGGACCGTGGAACAGCTCCATCACCCATTCGTTACCGTTGAGCTGACGCAGCGGGGCAATGGCGTTGTGGGAAAAGACGCCATAGGTCTCTTCCAGGATCTTTTTGAAGTCGGCGTCCGGGATGCTGCCGGTGACGAACGGACGCATGACCCGGAAGGCCAGCTCGTGATACGGCAGGCCGGCCCAGGAGGCAATTTCTTCCTGGGTGAAGCGCGGCAGGTTTTCCGGCACATAGAGGCCGCCGTCCGTGGCCAGGCCGGCCAGCAGGACATCTTCGAAATTCAGGGCCGGTGCCTGGCCGCGGGTGCTGATATAGCGCATAAGGGCAAACCTTCGGTTTGAGCTTCGAGCTTCAAGCTACAAGCTACACGTAAAAGCCGATCCGCTTTCAACTCGTAGCTTGTGGCTTGCCGCTTGCAGCTGAATTAATTCAGATGTTCGACGCGGATACGGACCACAGGGCCTACCACGTCCTGGAGCGCTTCCAGCGCTGCAATCGCGTCGTTGATACGCTGCTCGACCACGCGGTGGGTCAGCAGGATCATCGGCACCAGGCCGTCGTGTTCCTCGACTTCCTTCTGCATGATCGACTCGATGTTGATGCCGCGCTCCGACAGGATGCTTGCCACCTGGGCCAGTACGCCCGGATGGTCCTTGGCCTGGATGCGCAAGTAGTAGGCACTTTCGCAAGCTTCGATCGGAAGAATCGGATGAGCCGACAGCGAGTCCGGCTGGAACGCCAAGTGCGGCACACGGTTTTCCGGGTCGGAGGTCATGGCACGCACCACGTCCACCAGGTCGGCCACGACCGACGAGGCGGTCGGTTCCATGCCTGCACCGGCGCCGTAGAACAGAGTCGAGCCAGAGGCGTCGCCGTTGACCATCACGGCGTTCATCACGCCGTTGACGTTGGCAATCAGGCGGTCGGCCGGGATCAGGGTCGGATGCACACGCAGCTCGATGCCGCTGGCGGTGCTGCGGGCAACCCCCAGGTGCTTGATGCGGTAGCCCAAGGCTTCGGCGTAGTTCACGTCAGCGGTGGTCAACTGGGTGATGCCTTCGGTGTAGGCCTTGTCGAATTGCAGTGGGATACCAAAGGCGATGGACGCCAGGATCGTCAGCTTGTGCGCCGCGTCGATGCCTTCCACGTCGAACGTCGGATCGGCCTCGGCGTAACCCAGGGCCTGGGCTTCGGTGAGCACGTCCTCGAAAGTCCGGCCCTTCTCGCGCATTTCGGTGAGGATGAAGTTACCGGTGCCGTTGATGATACCAGCGACCCAATTGATGCGGTTGGCCGACAGGCCTTCGCGAATGGCCTTGATCACCGGGATGCCACCGGCCACGGCGGCTTCGAACGCCACGATCACGCCTTTTTCACGGGCCTTGGCGAAAATTTCGTTACCGTGCACGGCGATCAGCGCCTTGTTGGCGGTGACCACGTGCTTGCCGTTCTCGATGGCCTTGAGCACCAGCTCGCGGGCCACGGTGTAGCCGCCCATCAACTCGATGACGATATCGACTTCAGGGTTGGCCGCCACGGCGAATACATCGTTGGTAATCGAAATACCGGTCGTCTGGAACTGAGGCTTTGGCGTACGCATGGCAATTTGTGCCACTTCGATTCCACGCCCGGCACGGCGGGCAATCTCCTCGGCGTTACGCTGAAGTACGTTGAAGGTGCCGCCACCGACGGTACCTAACCCACAGATGCCTACTTTGACCGGATTCACTCTTGACTCCCCATGAAACGGCCGACACAAGGTCGGCCGTGAAATACAGCCGCGCAGCAACGCGGCTCTGCGTTTAACGGCCCGGCGAAGGTTTTCGCCGAGCCATGCTCTTCATCAGCATATTGCCCATGATTATTTCGCGCCGAGGGCCAGTTTGGCGACTTGCGGCGCCGGCTGGTAGCCCGGAATTACCTGACCATCCGCCAAAACAATTGCCGGCGTACCGTTCACACCTATTGACTGGCCCAGGGCAAACTGCTTGGAAACCGGGTTCTCGCACTTGGCGGCCTTGATTTCCTTGCCATCGACCATCTTGTCCATGGCCGCTTTCTTGTCCTTGGAGCACCACACGGCTTGCAATTGCTCATCGCCCGGCGAGCCCAGGCCCTGGCGCGGGAACGCGACGTAGCGCACTTCGATGCCGCGCTTGTTCAGCTCCGGCACTTCGGCGTGCAGCTTGTGGCAGTACGGGCACGTGGTGTCGGTGAACACGGTGATGTGGGACTTGGTCTCGCCCACCGCCGGGTAGACCACGGTTTCGGCAACCGGAATACCGTTGATCAGCTTAGAAACGCCCTGGCGCTCGGTCAGCTCGGTGAGGTTGACCGGCTTGCCGTCCTTGAGCTCGAACAGGTTGCCCTGGACGATGTACTGACCGTCGGCGCTGGCGTAGAGCACGCGACTGCCTTTGAGTTTGACTTCATACAGGCCGGCCATCGGGCTGGCGGAAATGGCTTCGATCGGTACTTCGAGCTGAAGATTTTCCAGGCTCTTGCGAATAGCCTTGTCCGCCGCGTCGTCGGCGATGGCAAAGGTGCTGGCCAACGCAATGGCAGCGGCGGTGAACATCTGGATCAAACGCATGGGAACTCCTGAGGCGAACAAATGGGACGGAGAACGCCAACCCGCAGATCCGGTTCCGGCCGCCCACTGTGCAAACCGGCCAAGCCTACCACATAAGGCCGGCAGGGCCGAATGCCGTTGATGCAAGGCATTGGCGGTGCATTTTTTGTGGGAGCGAGCTTGTGGGAGCAAGGCTTGCCCGCGATGAACGATAACGCTGTTCATCCGATGCACTGCGGTGTGGCCATCGCGGGCAAGCCTTGCTCCCACAGCAGATCTCGGCGGACCATCGAGGCGGTACCCCCCCCCATAACGCTGTGGGGCGGTGCATCTTTCCCTCAGCCGCGCGGATGATGCCTGGCATGCAGTTCCTGCAACCGCGCCCGGGCGACGTGGGTGTAGATCTGGGTGGTGGACAGGTCGCTATGGCCCAACAGCATCTGCACTACCCGCAGGTCGGCGCCGTGGTTGAGCAGGTGCGTCGCAAAGGCATGGCGCAAGGTGTGGGGCGAGAGGGATTTGCCGATCCCGGCGACCTTGGCCTGGTGCTTGATTCGATGCCAGAACGTCTGGCGGGTCATCTGATCGCCGTTACGGCTCGGGAACAATACATCGCTGGGGCGCCCACCCAGCAGTTCATGGCGAGCGTCCCGCAGGTAGCGCTCGACCCAGACGATCGCCTCCTCGCCCATCGGTACCAGGCGTTCCTTGCTGCCCTTGCCCATCACCCGCAAGACACCCTGGCGCAGGTTGACCTGCTCAAGCGTCAGGCTGATCAACTCCGTGACGCGCAGGCCGCAGGCGTACAAGACCTCCAGCATGGCCCGGTCGCGCTGACCGATGGCTTCGCTGAGGTCCGGCGCCGCCAACAGCGCCTCCACATCGGCTTCGGACAGGGATTTGGGCAGCGGCCGCCCCAACTGGGGCATCTCCACCCGCAAGGTCGGATCCACCGCGATCAGTTTTTCCCGCAGTAAATAACGATAGAAGCCACGAACGCCGGAGAGAAATCGTGCGGTTGAGCGCGGTTTGTAGTTCTGCTCCAGGCGCCACGCCAGGTGATCGAGGATCAGCTCCCGTCCGGCATTGATCAGCTCCAGGTTTTTCTCCTGCAACCAACCGTTGAACAGCGCCAGATCGCTGCGGTAAGCGCCACGGGTATTGTCGGAAAGCCCTTTCTCCAGCCACAGGGCGTCGAGAAACTGGTCTATCAGCGGATGATCGATGGCTGGCATAAACACTCTTGGCGGATGCGCACGCACGCTGCATCCATACGATAAAGAAAGTACGCAGGGTGCTCAAAGAGCAAATCGCAGGCAACAAAAAAGCAGCCCTCAGGCTGCTTTTTTTGCATCGGAAGCTGGACTCAGGCCAGTTTTTCCTTGATGCGAGCTGCTTTACCGGACAGGTCACGCAGGTAGTACAGCTTGGCTTTACGCACGTCACCGCGACGTTTCACAGCCATGCTGTCGATTTGCGGGCTGTAGGTCTGGAAAGTACGCTCTACGCCAACACCGTTGGAGATTTTACGAACGGTGAAAGCACTGTTCACGCCACGGTTACGCTTGGCGATAACGACGCCTTCGAACGCTTGCAGACGGGAACGGTCACCTTCCTTCACTTTCACCTGAACGACAATGGTGTCGCCCGGGGCAAAGGTAGGGATTTCTTTGGTCATCTGCTCTGCTTCGAGTGCAAGGATGATTTTGTTAGTCATGCTGTGCTCCTAAGGCAAGTCTCGGACTTACCATCGATACGTTGTTAACTATCGTCCCGCTCGCGGATGTATTCCTCGAGCAGCTTCTTCTCTTCTCCAGAAAGCGAGCGGCTTTCCAGAAGATCGGCGCGTCGTTCCCAGGTCCGACCAAGGGACTGCTGTAAACGCCAACGCCGGATGTGCGCGTGGTTGCCACTTAGCAACACGTCGGGAACACGCTGATCCGCATACACCTCCGGTCGGGTGTAGTGCGGGCAATCCAGCAGACCATCCGTAAAGGAATCTTCCTCAGCGGAATCTGCATGCCCTAAAGCTCCAGGCAGCAGTCGTGTAACCGCGTCGATCAGGACCATCGCCGGCAGCTCACCGCCAGACAGTACATAGTCGCCAACCGACCACTCTTCATCGACATGAGCTTCAATGAAACGCTCGTCAATGCCTTCATAACGACCGGCAATCAGGATCAATGCATCCGAATTCGCCAGTTCGCGTACCGCCGACTGAGTCAGCTGGCGGCCTTGGGGCGACAGGTAGATCACCTTCGCACCCTCCCCGGCTGCCGCCCTGGCCTGAACCAGTGCATCTTCCAGGGGCTTGATCTTCATCACCATGCCCGGACCACCGCCAAACGGGCGATCGTCCACAGTGTGATGCCGATCCGTGGTGTAGTCCCGCGGATTCCAACAGGTCAGCTGCAACAGCTCCTGTTTCACCGCGCGGCTGGTTATGCCGTACTCGCTGATGGCGGAAAACATCTCGGGAAACAATGTGATGACTTCAACGCGCAAATTGGCCACGTTCAGAAATCCGCATCCCATTCCACCTTCATCTCGCCTGCCTCCAGGTCAACGGCCAACACGCACTGCCCGGTATAGGGCAACAGGCGTTCGCGATCATCCAGGCTGCCGACGCAAGGCTTGACCACCATGACATCGTTCGAACCGGTCTCGAGCAGGTGATCGATTTTCCCGAGCAATTGCCCGAGGTGGTCGATGACCTTCAGATCCACCAGCTGGTACCAGTAGTACTCGCCGTCGGTCAGTTCAGGGAACAGGTTGCGCGGCACGCAGATCTCATAACCGGCCAGAAGACGCGCTTCTTCACGATCATCGAGACCCTTGAGCTTTGCGACCAGGAACTTGTCGTTCCCGCGTCCGCTGACCAGCTCAACCTGTTTCACGCTGCCTTCGCGCTTGAGCGTCCAGGCTTTGTAGTCCAACAGGTTCTTGATCGGATCAGTAAAGGAATACACCTTCACTTCGCCGCGAACGCCATGTACAGAATAGATTTTGCCGACAACGATCAGATCATCAGCATCTTTTGGCGTCGCGTTCATATTGCTCAGGCCGCAGCCTTAGCCGATTCCTTCAACAACTGAGCAACGCGCTCAGAAGGTTGTGCACCAACGCTCAGCCAGTAGGCAACGCGCTCTTGGTTCACGGACAGACGAACTTCCTGACCACGGGCGATAGGGTTGAAGAAACCAACCTGCTCTTTGTGGGAACCGTCACGCGGGTTGCGGCTGTCGGTTACGGTCAGGTGGTAAAACGGGCGCTTTTTGGAGCCGCCAAGGGCAAGACGGATTGTTAGCATGTGAACATCGTTCCTGTAGTCGGTGCTGCAAATCTAAATGCACAGCGGGCATGGGTGCCCGAAAGGCCGCATATTCTAAGGAATATCCAGACTTTTGCAAATGACTTTTTCCGGCGACTGCCGGGCTGCCATTCAGATCTGCGACGATCAGCGCCCGCGAATGACGGGTTGGCTGGAGATCCCACGTCCCCGTGGGTTGCACCGGCATGATTGCCGGTGCCTGGATTCTTACATCTTGGGCATGCCGCCGCCGGGCAACATACCGCCCATGCCACGCATCATCTTGGCCATCCCACCCTTGGTGGAGAACTTCTTCATCATCTTCTGCATCTGCTTGTGCTGCTTGATCAAGCGACCGATGTCCTGCACCTGGGTGCCGGAACCCATGGCGATACGGCGTTTGCGCGAACCACTGATCAGGTCAGGGTCGCGGCGCTCGGCCGGGGTCATGGAGTTGATGATGGCCTCCATCTGCTTGAACTGCTTTTCAGCCGCGCCCTGGGCGTTGCCCATCTGCGCCAGGTTCACGCCGCCAATGTTCGGCAGCTTGTCCATGAGCCCGCCGAGGCCGCCCATGTTCTTCATCTGTTGCAGTTGGTCGCGGAAGTCTTCGAGGTCGAAGCCTTTGCCCTTCTTTAGTTTCTTCGCAAGCTTGTCGGCTTTTTCCTTGTCAAGGGTCTGCTCGGCCTGCTCGATCAGGCTGAGCACGTCGCCCATGCCCAGGATGCGCGACGCGATGCGCTCAGGGTGGAACGGTTCGAGCGCTTCGCTCTTCTCGCCCATACCGATGAACTTGATCGGCTTGCCGGTGATGGCCCGTACCGACAGCGCGGCACCGCCACGGGCATCGCCGTCGACCTTGGTCAGGATCACGCCGGTCAGCGGCAGCGCATCGCCGAAGGCCTTGGCGGTGTTGGCCGCGTCCTGGCCGGTCATGGCATCGACCACGAACAGGGTTTCCACCGGGTTGACCGCGGCATGCAGCGCCTTGATCTCGCCCATCATCTCTTCATCGATGTGCAGGCGACCGGCGGTGTCGACGATGACCACGTCGATGAACTTGAGCTTCGCTTCCTTGATGGCCGCCTGGGCGATGTCCACCGGTTTCTGGCTCAGGTCGGACGGGAAGAACGTCACGCCGATGTCGTTGGCCAGGGTTTCCAGTTGCTTGATCGCCGCCGGACGGTAGACGTCCGCGGACACCACCATCACCGACTTCTTCTTGCGTTCCTTGAGCAGGCGCGCCAGCTTGCCGGCGGTGGTGGTCTTGCCCGCGCCCTGCAGGCCGGCCATCAGCACCACGGCCGGTGGCACGGCGCTCAGGTTCAGGTCTTCGTTGGCGGCGCCCATCAGGCTTTCGAGTTCGGCCTGGACGATCTTCACGAACGCCTGGCCCGGCGTCAGGCTGCGCGACACTTCGGTGCCGACGGCGCGTTCCTTGACCGAATTGACGAAGTCCTTGACCACCGGCAGGGCGACGTCGGCTTCGAGCAACGCCATGCGCACTTCACGCAGGGTGTCTTTGATGTTGTCCTCGGTCAGCTTCGCCTTGCCGGTGACATGGCGCAGCGTCTGCGAGAGACGGTCGGTTAGGTTTTCAAACATGCGCGATCCTTTCAGGCCCGTATGAGGCCGGGATAATGGCGGCCCAGACCGTGAAAAATGTGCTCGGCGAGCCTGCGGCGTGGGCAGGTCGCGGATTATAGCGAAGAAGCGTGCCGCGTACACCTCGCGGCGGTCTTTCGTGCAGGATGGGTTCTATGCCAAACTCAGCGCCTTTCGGGCTTGCCTAACAGGATTTATGCTCCCCTTGTCACCCAGCTTGCTTGCCTCCCTCGCCGCCGCTTGTCTTTATGCCGCTGCGACCCTCTATCAAGGCACCCGCCTGGCCAGCGGCGCCAAGGCGAACAAACGCCTGCTGGTCACGCTCGGCGTGCTGGCGGTGCTTGGCCACGCGGCCAGCCTTTTTACCCACCTGATGACGCCGATCGGCCTGGGCCTGGACTTCTTCAACGCCGCCAGCCTGATCGCCGTCGCGGTGATCGCCCTGACGCTGCTGGCCTGCTCGCGCATCCCGGTGGAAAACCTGCTGGTGCTGCTCTTCCCGCTGGGGCTGGCGACGGTGCTCCTGGCACAGTTCGCGCCGTCGGGCACGGTGCAGGTCATCGACGAAGAGCCGGGCATCCTCGCCCATATCCTGTTGTCGGTCCTCGCCTACGGCCTCTTCACCATCGCGGTATTCCAGGCCTTGCTGCTGCTGGTGCAGGACCACCAGCTCAAGAACAAGCATCCATCCGGACTGATCCGCAACTTCCCGCCGCTGCAGACCATGGAGAGCCTGCTGTTCGGTTTCCTCTGGGCCGGCTGGGCCCTGCTGTCGATGTCGCTAATCTCCGGCTGGCTGTTCGTCGAGAACCTGTTCGCCCAGCACCTGGTGCACAAGACCCTGCTGGCCTGCCTGGCCTGGGTGGTGTTCAGCGTGCTGCTGTGGGGCCGCAACCGTCTCGGCTGGCGCGGCCATAAAGCCATTCGCTGGACCCTGGCCGGTTTCTGCCTGCTGATGCTGGCGTACTTCGGCAGCAAACTGGTCCGTGAATACATCCTGCATATCTGACGGACGGCGCTGATGGATAGGTTGCCCGCGGGGCCGCTCTTCGCTGTACTGGTCGTGCTGATCCTCTGGGCGGCCCTGTTTACCGCCATCGAAGCCGCCCGGCACCACCTGCTGGCCCAGCGCAAGGCTTCGCGCGCCGGCGACAAGCCGCTGGCGAAGCTGGACTTCCCCCTGACCAGCCTGATTCTGTGCAACACCCTGTGTCGTGCCCTGGCGCTGGTGATCGGCACCTTGCTGGCGATCTTCACCTGGCTGGAAAACGGTCCCTGGATCGCCTGGCTCGCCATCAGCGCGGCGCTGCTGGTGTTCGCCGACTACCTGCCACGCACCCTGGCCACCCGCTACCCGGACGCGATCCTGGCGCTGGGCAACACGCTGCTTGGCGTGCCGTTGAAGCTGCTTTATCCCCTGGCCTGGCTGTTGAACAACCTGAGTGAGTTGCTGCTGCGACCCTTTGCCCGCAAAACCAGTGCGGTCCAGCAAAGCGACGACGAAATGCCCGCACCGGCGCGGGCCGAGCATGAACATGAGCAGAACACCGGGCGTCCGCATCCGGTTTCCGGCATCCACGCCCTCGACAACATCACCGTCAACGACATCCTGGTCCCCCGCAGCGAAGTCGACGGCATCAACCTCGACGACCCCATCGGGGAGATCATCGAACAGTTGCTCCTGAATCGCCGGACCCGGCTGCCGGTGTTCCACAGCGACATCAACCAGGTCGAAGCGGTGCTCAATACCCGCCAGATCCGCCATCTGCTGGCGGACGCGAGCCTGACCCAGGAGGCGTTGCTGGCCGCCTGCCACGAACCTTACTTCGTGCCCGAAAGCACGCCGCTGCAACTGCAGCTGCTGAATTTCCACAAGCAGCAGCGGCGCCTGGGCATGGTGGTGGACGAATACGGCGAAGTGCTGGGTATCGTCACCCTGGAAGATATTCTCGAAGAAATCGTCGGCGAGTTCGAAAGCGAGCACAGCCTCGACAACCCGCACGTTCATCCGCAGCCGGACGGGCGCCTGATGATCGATGGTGCGGCGTCGATTCGCGAACTGAACAAGACCCTGGGCTGGCACCTGCCCTGCGACGGCCCCAAGACCCTCAACGGGCTGGTGACCGAAGCGCTGGAAACCATTCCCGAAAGCCCGGTCTGCCTGAAAATCGGTCGTTATCGTCTGGAAATCATCGAAACCGTGGACAACCGCGTCAACCAGGTGCTGGTGTGGCATAACAGTTCGGTGCCGGCGGCCTCCTAGCGTACGCAACCCCCTGTGGGAGCAAGGCTTGCCCGCGAAGGCCTCGCCGCGGTGCAACAGTTGGCACCGCGTTATCGTTTATCGCGGGCAAGCCTTGCTCCCACAGTTTGATCCCATAGTGCCCTTGCACAGCACAGAGCAGCAAAATAGTCGCGTTCAACCATAATAATTCGCTCCAACGGAGCACATGACTGTCAGGGATAACTGCATGACCACCACGACCTGCAACGACGCCGTGCCTGCCCAGCCGACGAACTCCACCACCCGCGTGGCGACCGCGAGCTTCATCGGCACCGCCATCGAGTTCTATGACTTCTACGTCTACGCCACGGCTGCGGCCCTGGTGATCGGACCGGTGTTCTTCCCACAGACGTCAGGTACGGCACAGATGCTGTCGTCCTTCCTGACGTTCGGCATCGCCTTCCTCGCCCGACCGCTGGGTTCGGCGCTGTTCGGCCACTTTGGGGACCGGATCGGCCGCAAGTCCACGCTGGTGGCGTCGCTGCTGCTGATGGGCGTGTGCACCACCCTCATCGGCGTGCTGCCGGGCTATGCCAGCATTGGCGCCTGGGCACCGTTCCTGTTGTGCCTGCTGCGCTTCGGCCAGGGGTTGGGGCTGGGCGGTGAATGGGGCGGCGCCGCACTGCTCGCCACCGAGAACGCCCCCAAGGGCAAGCGCGCCTGGTTCGGCATGTTTCCCCAACTGGGCCCTTCCATTGGCTTCCTGGCGGCCAACGGACTGTTCCTGAGCCTGGCGATGAGCCTGGACGACGAGCAGTTCCGTTCCTGGGGCTGGCGGATTCCGTTCCTGCTCAGCGCCGTGCTGGTGATCGTCGGTCTCTATGTGCGGCTCAAGCTCCATGAAACCCCGGTCTTCGCCAACGCCGTGGCCCGTCAGGAACGGGTGAAAGTGCCGCTGGTCGAGCTGTTCAGCCAGTATTGGGCGCCGACATTGCTGGGCGCGGCGGCGATGGTGGTGTGTTATGCGCTGTTCTACATCTCCACGGTGTTCTCCCTGAGCTACGGCGTCGCCACCCTTGGCTACAGCCGCGAGACCTTCCTTGCCCTGCTGTGTTTTGCCGTACTGTTCATGGCTGCCGCCACGCCGTTGTCCGCCTGGGCCAGCGACCGCTTCGGGCGCAAGCCGGTGCTGGTCACCGGGGGCGTGTTGGCGATTGCCTCGGGCTTTCTCATGGAACCACTGCTGACCCAGGGTTCGACCGGCGGCGTGGCGCTGTTCCTGTGCATCGAGCTGTTCCTGATGGGCGTGACCTTCGCCCCCATGGGCGCCTTGCTGCCGGAGCTGTTTCCGACCCACGTGCGTTACACCGGCGCATCGGCGGCCTATAACCTGGGCGGCATCGTCGGCGCCTCGGCCGCCCCGTTCTTTGCCCAGAAGCTGGTGGCCATGGGCGGCTTGAGCTATGTCGGCGGCTACGTATCGGCTGCCGCCGTACTCAGCGTGATCGCGGTGCTGTGCTTGAAGGAAACCCGCCATAACGATTTGAATCGGGTTGCCTGAAGCCTACGAGCATACGATCCACTGTGGCGGGGAAGCTTGCTCCCTCGCCACAGCACCTGTCACAACGCTGAACAACGCACCATGAAATAGCCGCTAACAATCCCACCATTGAAACCACCCCCCACCTGCCCCATCTAAGCACCATACTCCATTGCGCAGGTGCCCCATGAGCGACCAGCACTCTACAGAAGCCACGAACGAATACGCTGACCCCGAACACATCGAACACACCGTCTCCGGCACCGGCCTGGCCCTGCCCGGCCAGAACCTGCCGGACAAGGTCTATATCATCCCCATCCACAATCGCCCATTCTTCCCGGCCCAGGTGCTGCCGGTCATCGTCAATGAAGAACCCTGGGCCGAAACCCTGGAACTGGTGGCCAAGTCCGAACATCACTCCCTGGCGCTGTTCTTCATGGATACGCCCCAGGAAGACCCACGCCATTTCGATACGTCGGCGCTGCCGCTGTACGGCACGCTGGTCAAGGTGCACCACGCCAGTCGCGAGGCGGGCAAGTTGCAGTTCGTCGCCCAGGGCCTGACCCGCGTGCGCATCCGCACCTGGCTCAAGCACCATCGTCCGCCGTACCTGGTGGAAGTCGAATACCCGCACCAGCCGAGCGAGCCGACTGACGAGGTCAAGGCCTATGGCATGGCGCTGATCAATGCGATCAAGGAACTGCTGCCGCTCAACCCGCTGTACAGCGAAGAATTGAAGAACTACCTCAACCGCTTCAGCCCCAACGATCCGTCGCCGCTGACGGATTTCGCTGCCGCACTCACCTCCGCCACCGGCAATGAACTGCAGGAAGTGCTCGATTGCGTGCCCATGCTCAAGCGCATGGAGAAAGTGCTGCCGATGCTGCGCAAGGAAGTGGAAGTCGCGCGGCTGCAAAAAGAGATCTCGGCGGAGGTCAACAGCAAGATCGGCGAACATCAGCGCCAGTTCTTCCTCAAGGAACAGCTCAAGGTCATCCAGCAGGAACTGGGGCTGACCAAGGACGATCGCAGCGCCGACCTCGAACAGTTCGAGCAGCGACTGGAGGGCAAGGTGCTACCGGCCCAGGCCCAGAAGCGTATCGAAGAGGAAATGAACAAGCTCTCGATCCTGGAAACCGGCTCGCCGGAATACGCCGTCACCCGCAATTACCTCGATTGGGCGACCTCGGTGCCGTGGGGCGTATACGGCCAGGACAAGCTCGACCTCAAGCACGCGCGCAAGGTGCTCGACCAGCACCACGCCGGCCTGGACGACATCAAGGACCGTATCCTCGAATTCCTCGCTGTGGGTGCCTACAAAGGCGAGATCAGCGGCTCTATCGTGCTGCTGGTGGGCCCGCCGGGCGTGGGCAAGACCAGCGTGGGCAAGTCCATTGCCGAATCCCTTGGTCGGCCGTTCTACCGTTTCAGCGTGGGTGGCATGCGCGACGAAGCCGAGATCAAGGGGCATCGGCGCACCTACATCGGCGCCCAGCCGGGCAAACTGGTGCAGGCGCTCAAAGACGTCGAAGTGATGAACCCGGTGATCATGCTCGACGAGATCGACAAGATGGGCCAGAGCTACCAGGGCGACCCGGCCTCGGCCTTGCTGGAAACCCTCGACCCGGAGCAGAACGTCGAGTTTCTCGATCACTACCTGGACATGCGCCTGGACCTGTCCAAAGTGCTCTTCGTGTGCACCGCCAATACCCTGGACTCGATCCCGGGCCCGCTGCTGGACCGGATGGAGGTGATTCGCCTGTCGGGCTACATCACCGAAGAAAAGGTCGCCATCGCCAAGCGCCACCTCTGGCCCAAGCAACTGGCCAAGGCAGGGGTGTCCAAGGGCAGCCTGAGCATCAGCGACAGCGCCTTGAAGGCGCTGATCGACGGCTACGCCCGCGAAGCCGGGGTACGGCAACTGGAGAAGCAACTGGGCAAACTGGTGCGCAAGGCGGTGATGAAGCTGATAGACGATCCGAAGGCGGTGATCAAGCTCGGGCCGAAAGACCTTGAGGCATCCCTGGGCAAACCGGTATTCCGCAACGAACAGGTGCTGTCCGGCATCGGCGTGATCACCGGCCTGGCCTGGACCAGCATGGGCGGCGCCACCCTGCCGATCGAAGCGACACGCATCCACACCCACAATCGCGGCTTCAAGCTCACCGGGCAACTGGGCGACGTGATGAAGGAGTCGGCGGAAATCGCCCACAGCTATGTCAGTTCGCACCTGCAGCAATTCGGCGGCGATCCGAAGTTCTTCGACGAAGCCTTCGTCCACCTGCACGTGCCGGAAGGCGCTACGCCCAAGGACGGCCCGAGCGCCGGGGTGACCATGGCCAGCGCCCTGCTGTCCCTGGCCCGCAACCAGCCACCGAAGAAAGGTGTCGCCATGACCGGCGAGCTGACCCTCACCGGCCATGTACTGCCGATTGGCGGGGTGCGTGAAAAGGTCATCGCGGCGCGCCGGCAGAAAATCCTCGAGTTGATCCTGCCCGAGGCCAACCGGGGCAACTTCGAAGAACTGCCGGACTATCTGAAGGAAGGCGTCACGGTGCACTTTGCCAAGCGCTTTGCGGATGTGGCGAAGGTGTTGTTCTGAGATTCATGTAGCGCCTGTCATGGCCCCATCGCGGGCAAGCCTTGCTCCCACAGGGGATGGGTGTTGTTCACAGAAACTGTGATCCACACCCTGTTCTGTGGGAGCAAGGCTTGCCCGCGATAATGTCATCAGCAACAACCTGGGCCCACCTGACACACCCAGTAGCATCTTCGGTTATGCTCCCCGTTCGTCGCAAATGCCGGAGCCCCCATGTCCCTCACCCGCCTGCTCGTCCCCGTCAGCCTTGCCCTGCTGAGCGCTTGCGCCACGCAACCGAAAAACAACGTGACCGTGGAGAAACTCAGCGAGTGCCCGGTGCGGCTCAACAACGGGCAGAACATGATCCTCAGCTTGCCCAGCAACCCCACCACCGGGTATCGCTGGGCGATCCAGGATTCGGCGGGCGGCGTGTTGAAAGCGCTGGGCCCCGAGGTCTACCGCAATCCGGAAGACGCCGGCATCGTCGGCGCCGCCGGCGTGTCGACCTGGCGCTTCCAGGCATTCGCCGCCGGTACCGGCCGGTTGCGCCTGACTTATCAACAGCCCTGGGCCCCCGAAGTACCGCCCGTGGAAACCTTCGACTGTGCCATTGCGGTGAATTGATAATCGGTCGGCCGCCCTCACGCTGATGGAGGCGGCTGGCTGTACGTTGCGACGCCGCATCTTCAAAAAGCGTGTTTCAACCCGATGGTCGTCATGACGCTGGAGCTTTCGATGCCCGCGGAATCGGTATAGCTATCGCGGTAGTTATCGGAACGATTCTTAACGGTGAGGCTGCCTTTTTTATTCCGTGTGCGACTCCACGTGCTCTCCACGAAAATATTCGTGTTGGCGGTCATGTCATAGCCCAACTTTCCTCCCAGCGAATAATACTGTTGATGCTTTGTTTTGCCGACAAACGTCTTATCGGCCAGGTAGTGCTCATCAATGTCAGTGGCAGAAGCCCAGCGACTGTACTTGAACACCCCCTCCATATCGAAACGCTTGTATCGATAGCTACCGACCAATCCAACATACGGGGTTTTAAAGTGCTGTTTGTAGCCCGTTACCGTTACGTCCGCCGGAAACTCGCCAGTGTATGCACCGTTGTTGTAGCTAAAGGATCCGCCCTTGGCGATGAAGCTGAAGCGGCGCTCCTGGTATCCAGCCATCAGGCCCAGGCGATAAGCAGGTTCATTCAATAACCAGCCCTTGAGATTGATATCGAATTCGTTGGCATATCTCAGGGTTGTGTTGGGGTGGACGGCGCGGTCTGTCCATTGGCTCTGGGAGGCATCGACCCAGTCATCGTCATTCATGTATCCGCTCTTGTCGGTGATCGTCGTCCAGCCTGATGCCCCCAGTGAAACCCAGGGGCGCACGTTCCAATCGAGTGAACCTTTGATGACCGCAGCATTTTTGTACTTCCAGTCGAGCTGGCTGACCTTCCGCCCACCTTCCTCGGGTTCGTAGACCCGCTCTTGGGTCTGACCACTCAGAACACCTGCATTGATGCCAAGCGTAATTTTCTCATTTACGTACAAGTGCCTCGTGCCATCAGCAGCGACTGGAAGCGCAACCGTCGCGGCTGTTGCAAATATAACAAAATGAATTCGCCCGGCTGCTTTCTTCCCTTGTACAAACATTTATAACTTCCCTGATGAATAAACTTAGTTCAGCCGCCTCTTGCAATTGCAGGCACATCGGCAGTCGCTTTTGAAGTTGCGCTTTTTATATCAACGCAACTTTATTCAGCAAGAAACGAACCGAAAACACCGCTAAACAAAATGTGCCGGGAAGTTGCATTACTGTTCACCTCCAGCGGACCTGCCGCAGCCCCCGTCGAGCCGATGAGCATGAGGGCGGGGCCCGGGCATAGATCAAAGATCACGCTTTGGCGCATTAATTTGGCTAAAATGCCCGCCTTTTCACCCTGCCGCTGGAACCGCCGTGAGCAACGACCCTGATCGCCTATTCGCCCAACCCCTGGCCCAAGTGCCTGACTTCGCCTTCAACGAGGACGTGGTGCGGGTGTTCCCGGACATGATCAAGCGCTCGGTGCCGGGTTACCCGACCATTGTCGAAAACCTCGGCGTGCTTGCCGCGCAATTTGCCCAGCCGGGCAGTGTGCTCTATGACCTGGGTTCCTCCCTGGGCGCGGTGACCCAGGCGCTGCGCCGCCATGTGCGCACCGACGGTTGCCGGGTGATCGCTGTGGATAACTCGGCGGCCATGGTCGAGCGCTGCCGCGAATACCTCAACGGCCAGGACTCGATGTTCCAGGAGCTGCTGCCGGTGGAGGTGATCGAGGGCGATATCCTGGCCCTGGAATTCCAGCCGGCCTCGGTGGTGGCGCTGAACTTCACCCTGCAGTTCATCGCACCGGATCAGCGTACGGCCTTGTTGAGCCGCATCCGCCAGTCGCTGCTGCCCGGCGGTGCCCTGATCCTGTCGGAAAAACTGCGCTTCAACGATGAGCAGGAGCACGCGCTGCTCACCGACCTGCACGTCGCGTTCAAGCGCGCCAACGGCTACAGCGAGCTGGAGATTGCCCAGAAACGCAGCGCCATCGAAAACGTCATGAAGCCCGACAGCCTCGAAGAACACCGCGAACGCCTGTTAGCGGCCGGGTTCTCGAAAGTCGTGCCGTGGTTCCAATGTCTTAACTTCGCCTCGTTGATAGCCTTGCCATGATTGATCTGTCCCCCCTCGCCCGCCGCCTGGCCGGCACGCCCCTGGCCGATTGGGCCGCGACGCTGCAGACGCAACTCGACACCAAAATGGAAAAGGGCCATGGCGACCTGGAACGCTGGCAGAGCGCCCTCGACGCCTTGCCGGTGTTGCAGCCGAGCGAAATCGACCTGTTAAACGGGCTGACCCTCGACACCGATTGCAGCGACGAAACCCGCGCGCAGATGCGCACCGCGCTGATGGGCCTGTCGCCATGGCGCAAGGGGCCGTTCGACCTGTTTGGCGTGCATGTGGACACCGAATGGCGCTCGGACTGGAAGTGGTCGCGTGTGGCGCCGCACCTGGATCTCAAGGGCAAGCGCATCCTCGATGTGGGCTGCGGCAACGGTTACTACATGTGGCGGATGCTCGGCGCCGGGGCTGACACGGTGATCGGCGTCGACCCCAACTGGCTGTTCTTCTGCCAGTTCCAGGCGGTACAGCGCTACCTTTCCCAGCCCAATGCCTGGCACCTGCCGTTCCCGTTCGAAGATTTACCGCCGGACCTGGAAGGCTTCGACACGGTGTTCTCCATGGGCGTGTTCTATCACCGCCGCTCCCCCATCGAACACCTGCTAGCCCTCAAGGACTGCCTGGTCAAGGGCGGTGAGCTGGTGCTGGAAACGTTGGTGATCGAGGGCGACGAGCATCAGGTGCTGGTGCCCGAGGACCGCTATGCGCAGATGCGCAACGTCTGGTTCCTGCCTTCGGTGCCGGCCCTGGAACGCTGGCTGCGCCGTGCCGGTTTCAGCGATGTGCGTTGCGTGGACGTGAGCCTGACCACCGTGGAAGAACAACGCAGCACGGAGTGGATGAAGTATCAGTCGCTGAGCGATTTTCTCGATCCCGACGACCACAGCAAGACCATCGAAGGCTTGCCGGCGCCGATGCGGGCGGTGATCGTGGCGCGTAAATAAATAGATCAAACACCCCCATCCCTGTGGGAGCGGGCCTGCTCGCGATAGCGGTGAATCAATCAAAAGAGTGTTTACTGACACTCCGCTATCGCGAGCAGGCTCGCTCCCACAAAGGCGGGTCGGTGTTCAATCCTGGAGCTTGGCCCTGCGCGCCTTGAAGAACTCGCTCAACACAGTGCTGCACTCCTCTGCCAATACCCCGCCCTCGAACATCACCCGATGGTTCAGGAATGCCTGGCTGAAAAACTGCCCCTGGCTCTGCACGATGCCGGCCTTTGGCTCCAGGGCGCCGTAGACAACCCGGGCGATGCGGGAGTGGACGATCAGGCCGGCGCACATGCTGCACGGTTCGAGCGTCACATAGAGGGTGCTGCCGGGCAGGCGATAATTGCTCACGGCCTGGGCGGCGGCGCGGATGGCGACCATTTCCGCGTGCGCGCTAGGGTCGTGGCCGCTGATCGGACAATTGAAGCCGCGTCCGATGATCTCACCGTCCTGCACCAGCACCGCGCCCACCGGCACCTCGCCCAGGGCCGCCCCTCGCGCGGCCAGCGCCAGGGCTTCGCGCATGAAGTCCTGGTCGCGGCTGCGGTCAATGATCCGGGCGGGACGAATCTGGCGCATCACGCCACCTCGATGGCGGCCATCAGGCCGGTTTCCATGTGGTCGATCACATGGCAGTGGAACATCCACACGCCCGGGTTATCCGCCACCAGCGCCACCTGTGCCCGCTCGTTCTTGCCCAGCAGGTAGGTGTCGGTGAAATACGGTATGACCTTGTGCCGGTTGGACGCGATCACCTTGAAGCTCATCCCGTGCAAGTGGACCGGATGCTGGTATTGGGTCATGTTCTTCAATTCGAAAATGTAGCTCTTGCCCTTTTTCAGTATGGCAATCGGCCGGTCGGCGCATGTCTTGTCGGTGATGTCCCAGGCCTTGCCGTTGATCTGCCACAGACTCGGCGGCTTGCCGTTGTCGACATTGACCGACACCGAACCGACCCACTCGAAATTGAAGTTGAGTTTCTCGGCATTGGCCAGGTCCGGCTCGGACACCGGATTGGCCGGCAACGCGGGTGGCCATTGGGTCGGCGCGTCGTCGTTGGGCACCGAGCGCAGGGTGCCCAGGCGTACCGGCCCGTTGCGCAACGACAACTCTTCCCCGGCCGGCGGGGCCTTGATGGCCAGGCAGATGCGCATGCCCGGGCCCAACCAGTATTCCTTGCCCAGCGGGCGTGGTTCGATGGGATTGCCGTCCAGGGCATAGATCTGCGCTTCGACACCGGGAATGTTGATCCGGTAAGTCAGGGTGTTGTCGAGGTTGAGCAGGCGCACCCGGGTGATCTGCCCGGCCGGCAGGTCGATCACCGCCTCCGGCACGCCGTTGATGGTCGCCAGTCGCCCGGCCGTCCCACCACGAGCCGCCTCGCGAGGGATGCTGAACTCTACGAACTCACCCTGCTCATCCACGTGCCAGCTCTTCAGGCTCAGGGTCTTTTCGTATTTGAAACCGGTGGGCTCGCGCTCTTCAATGATCAGCGGCCCCACCAATCCACGCCCCAGCTCTTCGCTGCTGTTGACGTGGGGGTGGTACCAATAGCTGCCGGCGTCCGGCACGCGGAATTTGTAATCGAAGTATTCACCCGGCAGCACCGGCAGTTGCGAGACATACGGCACACCGTCCATCTCCAGCGGCAGGCGGATCCCGTGCCAGTGAATGGTGGTGGCGACCGGCAGGTGATTGATGAAACGCACCCGCAACCATTCGCCCTGGCGCACCCGCAACTCGGTACCCGGCGCCGACGGCCCAAAGGCCCAGGCCTGGGTCTTGTGCCCGGCCACCAGCTCGACGTCCAAAGGCGCCGCAATCAATTCATAGTCATGGCCAGCCTCGGCATCCGCCCGCTTGCCCAACCAATACCGCGATGCGCCTCCCGCGCCAACGCCCACGACAACAAGACCGGCCAGGCCACCGAGTATTTGGCGACGGGTAAACGACATGAATGCAACCACCTATTGAATCCGCGGCGAACCGGTGGGCCCGCAAAAGGCGAATACGATACACCTGCAATTGAGAAAGATTAAGTGAAGGATTGTCGTGTAGTCCCTGCTGGATGCGATGAGGGCGTCCCTCATTTCAGGTTGTCAGCCAACCAAAGCGTCCAAGTCCTTGAAAACCAGTCCTGGTAACCGTCGGCCTTCTTTCGCAACGTTGACCTGCAAGGCTACTTGGGCCACGTCCAACACGTTCCTGGTAAGCGAATAACCGCCCTTGCTCTGCAGCCAGGTCAGAACGTCCGCCAAGTGCCAGATAGACGCACTGCCCTCGTGTACGGGCGTCGGGAAGCTGCTCGGGTGGGCCAACATCAACTTGCGCATGTTCTGCCGAGACACGCCAACGATCTCGGCTACGTCGGTCAGCCCAACCAGATCAGGGGCAACCTCAATCAGCCTGGCCGATGGCACCGCACGGCGCACGTCGCTCAAAGCGCTGAGCACGGCCTTAATCGCATCAGGAGCATTGCGCGTGAACTCGAGAGCCAACCGTCCCGGCTGTCCTATGCCTACCAGGGCATCGTCGCAGCCCGCTGCACCCAGCCGCTCCACCAGTTCATCCGAGGTACGGTCATCGTCAGCAAGCTGATATTTCAGGGTAAAGGTATATTCCATTGTCTTACTCCTCAGCATCGTCATCAGCCTCGCAACGATTGCGATGGGTAGTGCAATTGTCCACGACGCGTCGTAATGCTCGCGCATGATTGCCAGGGTTTCTCGGCGTGCTCCATATCGATGTGATACAGAACTCACCGCAACGACACTCCTCGTCGTTATACGGACAATAAGCCCGCCCCAGGCGTGACTGCCGCCGACCTCTACGCGCCACCCCAACGCTTCGGCATGCCTCAGCGCTTCTTCGACTCCTTTTCTCGGATGCGAGGGACGAATCATCAGTGCTCTCCAGTATTCGCATGACTTTCCTGGTTGTCAAATGACAACCCAATCCTTCACTTGGATGATAGGCATTCTCGGCGCACCGATGAGGGCCGAATCGTAGCGAAAGGTGACGGTACCGGACGGCTTCGCTGTCGGTGCAGAAGAGCGCTGAGGAAAACAGTACGGCCACTAAAAAGCCCTGGAGAGGTTATCCACAGGGCTTTTCAGGTACACCGCAACACAAGGATCAACCCGCCAGTAAACGCGCCTTTTCGCCACGGGGTGTAAGGAAGGCCAGCGCCGCTGCGACCACGAACAGCGCGGGCACATCGCCGAGCAAGTGGCCGTAATGGCTCATGCCATCCATTCCGACACCAAAGGACTGCACGGCCATGATTGCGCCATGCACGACGCTCGACCAGACCGTGAACCAGATCACGCTCAGGTGCTTCAGCGGATCCCGTGAAGCCCTCAGCAGGAACACGCCGAGGGTCGCGTAGAGGCCGACGATCATCAGCGGATAGTCGGAATGACCGCTGTGCCATGTCCAACCGGACGGCCACAGGATCATCAGCGGCCAGATGGCAAACACGGAGATCAGGCCCACCACGATCAAAACCATGCGCAGGGCGGTGAGTCTTTGGGTGTCGTTCATGACGGGCTCCTTATTGCGGCGGGACGGTCGCCGAAACTGGACGTCGTTGAGTATAGAAGGCACCTCGGCTATAGCGCGTCGCAAAAACAGAAAACCGTGTGAACGCAGGTTCACACGGTTCTTTTTTCACACCCAAGCCATCGAGACCTGGCCAGGATCACTCACACGTGATTATGAATAGCCAATCAAAACTCAATAAGGCCAATTAGTTACATGGATTGCGTGCCATGACGATCCATACCGCGCCATCGATCATCACCGACCGCTCGCCGGGAAGACCCGCGAAAGCGGCACGAACCGCGACCGAGGCGCGGGCACGGATGTCGTCGGGCTGATCAGCGAGCGCACGCGACAGCGGGCCGCCCTCGAACGCCAGCTTCACCGCGTCGAAGCCATGGTCATGGCCGACAGGACGAATCAAAAGTCGTTAAGCAAGCTCCATTACGAAGCCGGCCCCGCCCATGTCATCGCCCAAATCGAGGCCCTGTTGCGTCAGTTGCACGCGAAGGCGCTTCTGAACGTGCCCGACCCTCTCCGGTCCGCCCGCTTGTTTGCCGCGCTTTTCAAAGGATCCGACCTCCTGATCATCGCGCGCTTCGATGAGGCGAGAGCAGAGGACGACAACGAAATCGAGTCCTATTGCCGGTCAGCCGTCGCCATGTTCATCGCCGCGCACGGGTTGAAGGTTCCGGCTTCGTCGCATTGAGCCATTGGAGGACGTTACGCAAGTCGCACAAAGCTGCCAGATTCTGCCAGACCCAAAAAGCCAAAAGCCCGCAATTACGCGGGCTTCAGGGTATTTCTTGCTAGATTGCGCCGGACAATACCGGACGTCCAATCACTCCCACTCAATCGTCGCCGGCGGCTTGCTCGACACGTCATACGTCACGCGGGAGATGCCGTCGATTTCATTGATGATGCGACCGGAAACGGTTTCCAGCAGCTCGTACGGCAGGTGCGCCCAGCGAGCGGTCATGAAGTCGATGGTTTCCACCGCACGCAGGGCCACGACCCAGGCGTAACGACGGCCATCGCCGACCACGCCAACCGATTTCACCGGCTGGAACACCACGAACGCCTGGCTGACCTTGTGGTACCAGTCGGCCTTGCGCAGTTCTTCGATGAAGATGTGGTCGGCGCGACGCAGCAGGTCGGCGTATTCCTTCTTCACTTCACCAAGGATCCGCACGCCCAGGCCCGGGCCCGGGAATGGGTGGCGGTAGACCATGTCGTAAGGCAGGCCCAGCTCCAGGCCGAGGCGACGGACTTCGTCCTTGAACAGCTCGCGCAGCGGCTCGACCAGCTTGAGGTTCATTTCTTCCGGCAGGCCACCGACGTTGTGGTGGGACTTGATCACGTGGGCCTTGCCGCTCTTGGCGCCGGCCGACTCGATCACGTCGGGGTAGATGGTGCCCTGGGCCAGGTACTTGATGTTGTCCAGCTTGCAGGATTCGGCATCGAACACGTCGATGAAGGTGCGGCCGATGATCTTGCGCTTCTTCTCCGGGTCGGACTCGCCGGCCAGGTTGGTCAGGAACTGCTCTTCGGCGTTGGCGCGGATCACCTTGACGCCCATGTTCTCGGCGAACATGGCCATCACTTGCTCGCCTTCGTGCAGGCGCAGCAGGCCGTTGTCGACGAAGACGCAGGTCAGTTGATCACCGATGGCCTTGTGCAACAGCGCGGCGACCACCGAGGAGTCAACGCCGCCAGACAAGCCCAGCAGCACGTTGTCGGTACCGACCTGGGCGCGCACCTGGGCGATGGCGTCTTCAGCGATTTTCGACGGTGTCCACAGGGCTTCGCACTCGCAGATGTCGAGGATGAAGCGCGACAGGATGCGGCCGCCCTGCTTGGTGTGGGTCACTTCCGGGTGGAACTGCACGCCGTAGTAACGACGCTCGTCGCTGAACATGCCGGCAATCGGGCAGCTCGGCGTGCTGGCGAGGATGTGGAAGTCTTCCGGCATCTTGGTGACCTTGTCACCGTGGCTCATCCACACGTCCAGACCGAACAGGCCGTCGGCGTCGACATGGTCTTCGATGCCGTCCAACAGGCGGCTCTTGCCGACCACGTCAACGCGGGCATAACCGAATTCACGCAGGTCGGAGCCTTCTACCTTGCCGCCGAGCTGCTCGGCCATGGTCTGCATGCCGTAGCAAATGCCGAAGACCGGTACGCCCAGGTCGAACACCGCTTGCGGGCAGCGCGGGCTGTTGGCTTCGTGCACGGACTCGGGACCGCCGGCGAGGATGACGCCTTTGGGAGCGAACTCGCGAATCGCTTCGTCATCCATGTCGAACGGGTGCAGTTCGCAGTACACGCCGATTTCACGCACGCGGCGGGCAATCAGTTGGGTGTACTGGGAACCGAAGTCGAGGATCAGGATGCGGTGAGCGTGAATGTCGAGGGCCATGACTCATTCTCATGTAGTGAATCAGAAACAACTCGGGGCTGAATGAACAGCCCCGGTGATTAACGTTTTGCTGGAAGCCTTAACCTACGCGGTAGTTCGGCGCTTCCTTGGTGATCTGTACATCGTGGACATGGGACTCGGCCATGCCGGCGCCAGTAATGCGCACGAACTCCGGCTTGGTGCGCATCTCTTCGATGTTGGCGCTACCGGTGTAGCCCATCGAAGAACGCAGGCCACCCATCAGTTGATGGATGATCGCGGTCAGGGTGCCTTTGTACGGTACGCGACCTTCGATGCCTTCGGGTACCAGCTTCTCGGCACCCGCGGAGGAGTCCTGGAAGTAGCGGTCGGAAGAGCCCTGGGCCTGGGACATGGCACCCAGCGAACCCATGCCGCGGTAAGCCTTGTAGCTACGGCCCTGGAACAGTTCGATCTCGCCCGGGGCTTCTTCGGTACCGGCGAACATCGAACCCATCATCACGCTGTAGGCACCGGCAACGATGGCCTTGGACAGGTCACCGGAGAAACGGATGCCGCCGTCGGCGATCAACGGGACACCGGTGCCTTCAAGGGCGGCGGCGACGTTGGCGATGGCGCTGATCTGCGGTACGCCGACACCGGCGACGATCCGGGTGGTGCAGATCGAGCCAGGGCCGATACCGACCTTGACCGCGTCGGCGCCAGCTTCGGCCAGGGCCTTGGCGGCAGCGCCGGTGGCGATGTTGCCGCCAATCACCTGCACTTCAGGGAAGTTCTGCTTGACCCAGCGAACGCGGTCGATCACGCCCTTGGAATGGCCGTGGGCGGTGTCGACCACCACCACGTCGACGCCGGCATTGACGAGGGCGGCGACACGGTCACCGGTGTCCTTGCCGGTACCGACCGCGGCACCGACGCGCAGACGACCCTGGTCGTCCTTGCTGGCCAGCGGGTAAGCCTTGGCTTTTTCGATGTCGTTGACGGTCATCATGCCCTTGAGGGCGAATTTGTCATCGACGATCAGCACGCGCTCGATGCGGTGCTTGTGCAGCAATTCGCGGACTTCGTCCTTGCTGGTGCCTTCCTTGACCGTGACCAGGCGCTCTTTAGGCGTCATCACTTGGCGGACGGTGGCATCCAGGCGGTTCTCGAAACGCACGTCGCGGGAGGTGACGATGCCGACCAGGTCGCCATCGTGCAGCACCGGAACGCCGGAGATGTTGTGCATGCGGGTCAGTTCGAACAGATCGCGCACCGTGGCATCGGCCTCGATGGTGATCGGGTCCTTGACCACGCCAGCCTCGAACCGCTTGACCTTGCGCACTTCGGCGGCCTGCTGTTCGATGGTCATGTTCTTGTGGATGATACCGATACCGCCTTCCTGGGCCATGGCAATGGCCAGACGGGCTTCGGTCACGGTGTCCATGGCAGCGGAAACCAGCGGGATATTCAGTTCGATGCCACGGGTAAGACGGGTTTTGAGGCTGACTTCGTTAGGCAGCACCTCGGAATAACCAGGCACTAGGAGAATGTCGTCGAAGGTCAGAGCTTCTTGGCTGATACGCAGCATCGCGGGGGCTCCCGAGCGGGAAAATGGAAGCGCGCCATTATACTCATGCACACCGTCTGGCTCAATGTAAAACTCTGTCTATTATTGCCGGGGTGATTGACGGGGCTGATCGCCCCCCTGTGGCGAGGGGATTTATCCCCGCTGGACTGCGCAGCAGTCCCAAGGTAGTCGACTCATATGCCTGATGTACCGCACAGCCTGGTTTAGGGCCGCTTCGCGCCCCAGCGGGGATAAATCCCCTCGCCACAAAAGCAGTCTCCAGTGTGCCTACCTACAACTCCACCTGCACCCAACTCACCGGCTGATCCAGCCAATCGGCGAATTCGTCGAGGAAGTCCTGCTTGAACCCCGCCTCCAACCAGTTGTTGAAGATGAACCCCAGGTTGGAGAAGCCGCAGGGCTGCAGGAACAGGAAGCCGTTGATGTCATCTTCATGCCCGCACTCGGGGCAGGTGAAATTGTCGGTGCGGTCGGGCATCCAGTCCTCCAGGCTTTCGAACAGCGCCTCGCCGATTTCCCGCCGGCACTCGGCGCAGCCCGCTTCCTCGAGAAAGCCCTTGGCCGGGGTGTAGATGCAGCGCTTGGTGATGATCTCCAGGCCGTTGATCGGCTCGTCGAACGGCAGGGCATCGGGGCGCAGGACCACTGCGCGGGCGCCGGGGGCGATGGCGTGGGCCATGCGATTGCCGGTACGCCCGCAGGTGGTCAGTTGCTCTTCGACAATGTTCTTGCGCACCAGCCAGCGCACGATCGCCCGGGCCCTGGGCTCATGGACCGGCAAGGTGGAGATTTTCGGGACGATGATGCTTTGGGAGTTCATGGCAAGGCCTGGGGGTCTTTGTAGGCGCAAAGCTTGCTCGCGATGCGGACACTTCAGTCCATCAGATGATGGGGGCGATACCATCGCGAGCAAGCTTTGCTCCTACGAGTGTGATCAAAGGCCGGCAGCTTAATCCCTGGCCAAACCAGGTCAAGCGCTCAGGTAGCGCCCGATCAGCGCGAGGCCACTGGCAAGCACCAACCAGGTCACCAGGCGCACGAAGGTCTCGCGCGACATCTTCATCGTCAGGCGACGACCTATCCACAGCCCCAGCGCCATGGCCGGCAACAAACACAGCGCCAGCACCAACAAGGGTAGTTCGCCATACACGCCCGCGACAGCGAACAGACTCAAGCGCACCACGGTGCTGCAACTGATCAGCGCGCTTTGGGTGGCCCGGGCCGGTTCCTTGGGCAAGCGGCTGTTCAAATAAATCGCATATAAAAAGCCGCCACTGCCGAACAAGGCCCCGAACATCCCGCCCACCGTGCCCATCGGGATCGCCCACAGCGCCGACAACTGCGTAGGCCGGGTCTTTATCCACAGGCTGTAGATCGCGTAGGCGCTGATGAACAGCCCCATCAACAGCAACAGCAGGTCAGACTTGAGGTTGAGCAGGAAAATCACGCCCAGGGTGCAACCGACCGCCATACACGGCAACAACCGCAGCAACTCCGGCCGGGCAACATCCTTACGCGACGGCAACAGATTGCCGAACGCCGCGACAAAATCCAGCAACACCAGCAGCGGCACGATTTTCGACAGGGGCATGAACAGCAGCAGGATCGGCGCGGCCACCAACGCCGTTCCGAATCCGGCGATGCCGAACACGATATAGGCCAGGGCGATGGCAAAGCCGATCACCAGCCATTCCATGGGCGCAAAAGCCCACTGGCCCAACCACGAGAAAAGGTTCATCCGGCACTTCCTTGCTGACGAAGTGGCGACTTTAGCCAGAGGTCGTAGGCTTATCCAGCACTGCTATCGCGAGCAGGCTCGGTCCCACAGGATTTCCATTGGATTCATATGCTGTGTACGACGCAGAACCTTTGTGGGAGCGAGCCTGCTCGCGATGAAGGCAACCCGATCTAATTGTTTCCACGCATGGAGATTAAGCGGCAAATGCCCTTATCATGCCGCCCATGATTAAAGATCCCTTTGCCCGCCTGGGCCTGGACCGCGAGGTCCTGACTGTCAGCCAGCTCAACGGCCGTGCGCGGGTGTTGCTCGAAGACGTGTTCAGCAACATCTGGGTCGAGGGCGAAATCTCCAACCTCGCCCGCCCCGCCTCCGGCCATGTGTACTTCACCCTCAAGGACAGCGGCGCCCAGGTACGCTGCGCGCTGTTCCGGCAAAACGCCGCGCGGGTGCGCCAGGCCTTGAAGGATGGGTTGGCGGTCAAGGTGCGCGGCAAGGTTTCGCTGTTCGAAGGCCGTGGTGATTACCAACTGATTCTCGACACCGTGGAGCCGGCCGGTGATGGTGCCCTGCGCCTGGCCTTCGATGCCCTGAAGGAAAAGCTCAGCGCCGAAGGCCTGTTCAGCGCCGAGCGCAAGGTGCCCCTGCCCGCTCATCCGCAACGCATCGGCATCATCAGTTCGCCCACCGGCGCGGTCATCCGCGACATCATCAGCGTGTTCCGTCGTCGTGCGCCGCAGATCGCCCTGACGCTGATCCCCACCGCCGTGCAGGGTCGCGAAGCCACCGCACAGATCGTCCGCGCCCTGAAACTGGCGGACGCCCGGGGCTTCGATGCGCTGATCCTGGCCCGTGGCGGCGGTTCACTGGAAGACCTGTGGTGCTTCAACGAAGAAGCCGTGGCCCGGGCCGTGGATGCCTGCGTGACGCCGATCGTCAGCGCCGTCGGCCATGAAACCGACGTGTCCATCAGCGATTTCGTCGCCGACGTACGCGCTCCAACGCCGTCCGCCGCCGCCGAACTGCTGGCGCCGGACGCCGGCGATCTGGTACGCCGGGTCGAAAGCCTGCATCGGCGGCTGGTGATGCGCATGCGTGACCGTTTGATGCGCGATCAACTGCGCCTCGAAGGCCTGACCCGACGCCTGCGCCACCCCGGTGAACGCCTGCGCCAGCAAGCCCAGCGCCTCGACGACCTGGACATGCGCCTGCGCCGGGCCTTCGAACGCAGCCTCAATACCCGCCGCGAACGCCTGATCCGCCTGGAAACCCGCCTGGCCGGCCAGCATCCGGGCCGCCACCTGGCACTGCTGCGCCAACGCCTGGACAGCCTGGCCGAACGCCTGCCCCGGGCCATGCGCGAAGGTTTGAAAGCGCGACGCGTGCAATTGCACAACCAGATGCAGACGCTGCACATCGTCAGCCCCCTGGCGACCCTCGGCCGGGGCTACAGCATCTTGCTGGACGAACGCGGCCATGCGATCCGCAGTGCCGGACAGACCCAGACCGGCCAGCGCCTGACGGCCCGCCTCGGCGAAGGCGAACTGCTGGTGCGGGTCGAAGACAATCACCTGACGCCGGTCACCCTTTCTCTACTGGATTGATCCATGCCGCGATTTCTAACGCCCCTGTTTTTGCTGTGCCTGACCTTCAACGCCTACGCCGACAGTTACATCACCCGCCTGCTGAACAAACCGGTGCCCGGCGGCGTGGCCGTGGTTGATCTGGGCAGCTCGGCCCAGGCGCCGAAAGCCAGCTTTCAGGGCAAGCCGGTGCTGGTGGTCAAGGAACAGAACAACTGGCTGGCGATTGTCGGCATCCCGCTGACCGTCCAGCCGGGCACCCAGCAGGTCAACAGCGGCGGCGGCACCCAGCCGTTCGTGGTCGGCTATAAAAAGTACCCCGAGCAGCACATCACCCTGAAGAACAAGCGCCAGGTCAACCCGAACCCGGCGGACCTCAAGCGCATCGACGCCGAGATGGCCGTGCAGTTGAAGGCCTACCGCAGCTTCAGCCCGAACATCCCCAGCAACCTGCTGTTGGACAAGCCGGTCAACGGCCCGCTGTCGAGCCGGTTTGGCGTGCGCCGCTTCTTCAACGGCGAAGAGCGCAACCCCCACGCCGGCCTGGACTTCGCCGTGCCCGCCGGCACGCCGATCAAGACGCCGGCGGCCGGCAAGGTGATCCTTACCGGCAACTACTTCTTCAATGGCAACACCGTGTTCGTCGACCATGGCCAGGGCTTCATCAGCATGTTCTGCCATATGTCGAAGATCGACGTGAAGGTTGGCCAGCAATTGGCCCGGGGCGCGGTGGTGGGCAAGGTTGGCTCTACTGGTCGAGCGACCGGACCGCACATGCATTGGAACATCAGCCTGAACGATGCACGGGTCGACCCGGCGATTTTTATCGGGGCGTTCGAGCCCTGAGTTTTTTGTGGTGAGCCCACTGGCCTCATCGCGAGCAAGCTCGGCTCCCACAGGTACTGCGTAATATTTGAAAGTGCCGAATACCCTGTGGGAGCCGAGCTTGCTCGCGATGAGGCCGGCACATGCACCGTGGCCCTAGAGATTGCCGAGCTCCAAACATCGACGCAATAAAACTACAAACTATTCGGTAATGCGCGATTAAATCTCGCAAACCCACCAAAAAACAGAACTTCTCTCAATTTTTTCCGACTGCTTGCGATCCTCCCCCCACCCGGTTAGGGTTGAAGGCATGAAAACCTCTCACACCCTCATCCAGCTTCGCCAGCACCGCAGCCTGTGCCTCGTCAGCGCGCGACTGCCGGGCTGAATCGCGGCACCCCGTCCAGGCTGTAGAGCCACCCCGTTCGAACCACCGGCAGGCCGCCTTTTTCCGGCCACGACAATAAGGATTCCGCCCATGAGCATGCTCAAAGACCCGTCTTCCAAATACCGCGCCTTCCCGACCATCAACCTGCCGGACCGCACCTGGCCGTCGAAGACTATCACCGCCGCGCCGATCTGGTGCAGTTCCGACCTGCGCGACGGCAACCAGTCGCTGATCGAGCCGATGGACGCGGTCAAGAAACTGCGCTTCTGGAAAACCCTGGTCGCCGTGGGCGTCAAGGAAATCGAAGCGTCGTTCCCGGCCGCCTCGCAAACTGACTTCGACTTCGTGCGCACCCTCATCGAAGAAGGCCACATCCCGGACGACACCACCATCCAGGTGCTGACCCAGGCCCGTGAAGACCTGATCGCCCGGACCTTCGAATCCCTGCGCGGCGCGAAGAAAGCCATCGTCCACCTGTACAACGCCACCTGCCCGTCGTTCCGTCGCATCGTGTTCAATCAGGACAAGGAAGGCGTGAAGGAAATCGCGGTGAACGCGGCCAAGCTGTTCGTCAAGTACGCCGCCCAGCAGCCGGAAACCCAATGGCAGTTCGAATATTCGCCAGAGACGTTCAGCGCCACTGAGCTGGAGTTCGCCAAGGAAGTCTGCGACGCAGTGATCGAAGTCTGGAACCCGACCCCCGAGCGCAAGGTGATCCTCAACCTGCCCGCCACCGTGGAAGTCGCCACCCCGAACATCTACGCCGACCAGATCGAGTGGTTCCACCGCAACATCACCCGTCGTGACAGCGTGCTCATCAGCCTGCACACCCACAACGACCGTGGCACCGGCGTGGCCGCCACCGAGCTGGGCCTGATGGCCGGCGCCGACCGTGTCGAAGGCTGCCTGTTCGGTAACGGCGAGCGCACCGGCAACGTCGACCTGGTGACCGTAGCGCTGAACCTCTATACCCAGGGCATCAACCCCGAGCTGGACTTCTCCGACATCGATGGCGTGCGCAAAGTGGTCGAAGAGTGCAACCAGATTGCGGTGCACCCACGTCATCCCTACGTCGGCGACCTGGTTCACACCGCGTTCTCCGGCTCGCACCAGGACGCCATCCGCAAGGGCTTCGCCCAGCAGAAATCCGACACACTGTGGGAAGTGCCGTACCTGCCGATCGACCCAGCCGACATCGGCCGCAGCTACGAGGCGGTGATCCGCGTCAACAGCCAGTCGGGCAAGGGCGGTATCGCCTACCTGTTGGAACAGGAATACGGCATCAGCCTGCCGCGCCGCATGCAGATCGAGTTCAGCCAGGTGGTTCAGCGCGAGACCGACCGCCTCGGCCTCGAAATGACCGCGCAGCAGATCCACAGCCTGCTGCAACGCGAATACCTGCAAGCCAACACCCCGTATGCGCTGGTCAGCCATCGCCTGCAGGAAGAGAACGGCAACAGTGCCGTGGAAGTGGAAGTCGCCAGCAAGGGCCAGGGTGAAACCAACCTGCACTGGCGCGGCAAGGGCAACGGCGCGCTGGAGGCCCTGGTGGCCGGCCTGCCAATTCCGGTGGAGATCATGGACTACAACGAACACGCCATCGGCGCCGGCACCAACGCCAAGGCGGCGGCGTACATCGAACTGCGGGTCAACGGTGAACGTGCGGTGCACGGCGTGGGCATCGATGAAAACATCACCACCGCCAGCTTCAAGGCCCTGTTCAGCGCACTGAACCGCTCGCTGAGCCAGCCTGAGGCCAAGGCAGCCTGATTCGCGGCTGAAATGCAAAAAGGCCCCGGGGTGTGAACCCTGGGGCCTCGTTCCCACGCTCCGCGTGGGCACGCATCAACGGACGCTCTGCGTTCGGCTCTTGGGACGCGGAGCGTCCCCGGCTGCATTCCCACGCGGAGCGTGGGAACGATCAAACAACCCAAAACTCAGGCATGGGTATCGACGGAACCAGCCATGGCCTGCAACAACGCCGCCCGCAAGGTCTGCAAGGCGGCCTGGGTGCCCATGATCTGGGTCTGGATGGCCATGGCCTGCTGGGTCTTCTGCTCTTCGTTGGCCTGGCTCTTCTCCACGCGGGCCAGTTCGGCCTGCTGCTGGGCCAACAGCTTTTCGGCCTGCTCGATCTGCTTTTTCAACTGCTCGACGACATCGACACCGCTGGTGGCAGGCGCACCGGCGATATTGGCGCCGCTGGTATCGATTTTCAGTGACTTTTCCTTCTCGTCGCCGGCATCAGTCGATGCCGGCGAAGTGGCCGTCGTTTCTTCGGCCGTCCCACCGATCCGGACCTTTGGGGCCGAGAGTGGGTAAGGATTTACAGTAGTTGCGCTGATCGTGGTCATGGGGACTCCTCCTTGGCTGACCCGTTATCGGCACGCAACAGCGCTTCTTAAGGGCTGAATCGTTTCAATCAGATGAATTCGAAACGGTCGGCATCCAGGTTCGCCGGAAACCGCGTGCGATACGCCGCCAGGTCCGCCGCATTCAAACTGACCATGAACACACCATCGGCCTCCCCTGCGCTGAGCAAGGTTTCGCCCTGGAAGTCCAGCACCTGACTGTCGCCGGTATAGGCGAAGCCCTTGCCGTCGGTGCCGATGCGGTTCACCGCTGCCACGTAGCACAGATTCTCGATGGCTCGGGCCGGCAGCAGGCGGTTCCAGTGCTGGCGCCGGGCACCCGGCCAGTTGGCGGTGTACAGCAACAGGTCGGTGTCCTCGGCGTCGCGGCTCCAGGCCGGGAAACGCAGGTCGTAGCAAATCAGCGGACGGACCCGCCACCCCTTGAGCTCGAACAGCACCTGGCGCTCGCCCGGCGTGTAGTGATCGTGTTCGCCGGCCATGCGGAACAGATGGCGCTTATCGTAATGCAGCACCTCGCCGTCCGGTCGCACCCAGAGCAGGCGGTTGCGATGGCTGCCGTCAGCGGCTTGGACAATCAGACTGCCAGTGATCACCGCATCCAGCCTTGCCGCCAGGGTCCGCATCCATACGCTGGTGGGGCCGTGCTCCGGCTCTGCCAGGGTTTGCGACTCCATGGAAAACCCGGTGGTGAACATTTCCGGCAGGATGATCAGGTCTGCCCCCCGCGCCTGCTCCAACAGGCTTTCGAAATGTTCCAGGTTGGCCTGGCGGTCATGCCACGTCAGGGTGGTCTGGACCAGGGCGATATTGAGGTTCGGCAATGCACTCAGATCACGCATAGTTTTTCCGCTGCTTCGCGCAGCGTCTCCTCGCGTTTGGCAAAGCACAGGCGCACCAGGCGCTGGCCTTCGGGTGGGTCCTGGTAGAACACCGACACCGGAATCGTCGCCACGCCGTGCTCACGGGTCATCCAGACCGCCATGTCGACATCGTTCAGGTCCGGGCGGATGTGCGAATAGTCCACCAGCTGGAAATAGGTACCGGTCACGCGTGTAAAGCTGAACCGTGATGGAGTCAGCAGATCGCAGAACAGGTCGCGCTTGGCCTGGTAGAAATCCGGCAGTTCTTCCACATGCTCGGGATGTGCGGCCATGTAGTCGGCCAGAGCGTATTGCAGCGGTGTCACGCCACAGAAGCTGACGTACTGATGCACCTTGCGCAGCTCCGCCGTCAGGGCCGGTGGCGCCACGACGTAGCCGGTTTTCCAGCCGGTCACGTGGTAGGTCTTGCCGAACGAACTGACTACGAAGGCACGGCGGTACAGTTCCTCGTGGGCGAGGACGCTGGCATGGGACACACCGTCGAATACCAGGTGTTCATAGACTTCATCGCTGATCAGGTAGATATCGCGATCCCGGATCAACGCCGCCAATTGATCCAGTTCGGCGCGACTGATCAGGGCGCCGCTGGGGTTATGAGGGGTGTTGAGAATGATCATCCGCGTACGCGGGCTCAGGGCTTCGCCGAGCTTCTGGAAATCGATGGCAAAGTCATCCAGGCCCAACTGGACGTGCACGCAACGCCCTCCGGCCAGTTGGACCGAGGGTTCGTAGCTGTCATAGCAGGGGTCGAATACGATCACTTCGTCGCCGCTTTGGACCACCGCCGCGATGGCGCAGAAAATCGCCTGGGTCGCACCGGGGGTCACGGTGACTTCCTGGTCGGCATCGACGCTGGCGCCGTAACTGCGGGCGATCTTCGCCGCGATCTGCTCACGCAAGGCCGGTAGCCCGGTCATGGGCGAATACTGGTTATGACCTTGGGCGATATGCCGGCCAACCGCGTCGCGCAGGGCCTGCGGACCATCGAAATCGGGAAACCCCTGGGACAGGTTGAGCGCACCGGTCTGCGCGGCGAGCTGGGACATCTGGGTGAAAATGGTGATGCCGACATTCGGCAGCTTGCTGGTGATCATCAGGGTTCTCGGCGTCTGCACCCGGCTCTGGCACGGCGCGGGAGAGGTCGAGGATAGCCCAATCGCCGGGCATGAAAAAGGGTGCCGCGGTGGGCACCCTTTTTCATGCTGACGACTTCCCCCTGTGGGAGCGAGCCTGCTCGCGATAGCGGTGGATCAGCTTGCATCAAGGTTGCTGTCCCGACGCTTCGCGAGCAGGCTCGCTCCCACAGGTGATCGGCGCTGACTTTCGTTCAGCGTTTGTCGCGACGCTTCTTGTCGGCCTTCTTGTGATGTGACATCAAGCGGCGCTTCTTGTTGACCTGGCGGTCGGTGAGCGTGTTCTTGTTGCCTTCGTACGGGTTCTCGCCGCCCTTGAACTCGATGCGGATCGGCGTGCCGACCAGCTTCAGGACACGGCGATAGGTGTTTTCCAGGTAACGGACGTACGACTTGGGCACCTTCTCGATCTGATTGCCGTGGATCACGATGATCGGCGGGTTGGCGCCGCCCAGGTGAGCGTAACGCAGCTTGATCCGGCGGTTGTTGACCATCGGTGGCGCGTGTTCGCCAACTGCGTCTTCCAGGATCTGGGTCAGACGGTTGGTCGGCCAGCGGGTCACCGCCGACTTGAACGAATTCTGCACCGATGCGTAGAGGTTACCCACGCCCGTACCGTGCAGGGCCGAGATGAAGTGGATGTCTGCGAAGTCGACGAAGAACAGCCGACGCTGCAATTCGACCTTCACGAAATCCCGCTCGCTCGGCGTCATGCCGTCCCACTTGTTGATCGCGATGACCAGCGCACGACCGGCTTCCAGGGCGAAGCCCAACAGGTTCAGGTCGTGATCGACCACGCCTTCGCGTGCATCCATCACGAAGATCACCACGTTGGCATCCTTGATGGCCTGCAACGTCTTGACCACCGAGAACTTCTCGACTTCTTCGTGGATCTTGCCGCGCTTGCGCACACCGGCGGTGTCGATCAGCGTGTACTTCTCTTCGTTGCGCTCGAAGGGGATGTAGATACTGTCGCGGGTGGTGCCGGGCTGGTCGTACACGATGACCCGGTCTTCGCCGAGCATCCGGTTGACCAGCGTCGACTTGCCCACGTTCGGGCGGCCGATGATCGCGATCTTGATCCCGTCTTTTTCGCTCGGGCCCGGAATGCGCTTGGCTTCCTCGCCTTCGGCGACGATTTCTTCTTCGCCTTCTTCGGGCTCATCGTCATCTTTCGGGAAGTCGGCCAGGGCGACTTCCAGCAACTGGCTGATGCCGCGACCGTGGGCACCGGCAATCGGAATCGCCTGCCCCATGCCCAACGGCGCGAACTCGGCGCGAGCCATGTCCGGGTCGATGTTATCGACCTTGTTGGCGACCACATGGGAGCGCTTGTTACGCTTGCGCAAATGCTCGGCGATCATCTGGTCGGCGGCGGTAAAACCGGCCTTGGCGTCTACCAGGAATAGCACCACATCCGCTTCTTCGATGGCGAGCAGCGATTGCTCGGCCATTTTTTCGTCCATGCCGTGTTCGTCACCAGAGATGCCGCCGGTGTCGATCAGAATGTAGGTACGCCCTTGCCACTTGGCCTCACCGTATTGGCGATCACGGGTCAGACCGGACAAGTCGCCGACGATGGCGTCGCGAGTCCTGGTCAGGCGATTGAACAAGGTGGACTTGCCGACGTTCGGTCGGCCCACCAGGGCGATTACGGGAACCATGCGGCTCTCCACTTCGTTATTTCAGAAAATACAAAAGCCGCTGCGAGGCAGCGGCTGGTGCTCAGGTGAAGCCGCTTGGGATTAAACCCCAAGCATAGTCTTACTTGATGGTCAGGGCTTCCAGTTTGCCGCTGTTGCCATACACATAAATCATGTTGCCTGCCACCAGCGGACGGGCACGCAGGCCGTCGCTGTCGATACGCTCGCGGCCGACGAAACGACCGTCCACCTGGCTCAGCAGGTGCAGGTAACCTTCCAGGTCACCAACTGCAACGTAGCTGGAGAACACTTCCGGGGCCGACAATTGACGACGGGCCAGGGAGTCGTTGCTCCACAGTGCGGTAGTGGAACGCTCGTCGACGCCTTCAACCGTACCCGAGGACAGGCTGACATAGACGCTGCCGAAACCCTGGGCGACACCGGCGTAGCTGGATGCATCCCGCTGCCACAGCGGGCGACCGCTTTCCAGGTCCAGTGCCGCAACGCGACCCTGGTAGCTGGCGACGTAGATCGTACCGCCGGACAGCAGCAGGCCGCCGTCGATGTCGACCACGCGCTCCAGTTCCGAACGACCTTGTGGGACGGCAACACGTTGCTCCCACGCCGGAACGCCGTTGGAGATATCCAGGGCAACCACTTTACCGGTCGACAACCCGGCCACCGCGAGGCGGTTGGTGACGATCGGCGCGCTGGTGCCACGCAGGGTCAGGACCGCCGGGGTACTGTCGTACAACCAGCGCTGGTTGCCGGTGGCAGCATCCAGGCCGATCAGACGGTCATCCTGGGTCTGGACCACGACCACGTCACCGTTGGAGGCAGGCGGTGCGAGGACTTCGCTGCTCACGCGGGCGCGCCATTTCTCTTCACCGCTGCTGGCGTCCAGGGCAACGATCTCGCCCTTGAGCGTGCCGATCATGACCAGCCCGTAACCCACGCCGACGGCGCCGGACACCGGCAGTTCGAGATCTTTTTTCCATTTGACGTCGCCGTTCAGGCGATCCATCGCCATCACCACACCCGTGACGTCACCGGCATAGATGGTGTCGCCGTCGATGGCCGGCACCAGCATGTTGTAGGTTTCGCCCTGGCCGTCGCCAATGGAGCGGCTCCATTGCTTCTGCAGCACGACTTCTTCTTTGAAGTCGGTCAGTTCGGCCGGCGGCAGTTCTTTCTTGCTGTTGCTGCTGCAACCCGCGGCCAGAATGGCCAGAGCCAGCAATGCTGCATGTTTCCAACGGATCACGTCACGCATCCCCTTTGGCCAGGTCGTCCAGCTTGATTTGCAGGCCACCGACTGCGGCTTCGTCCGACAGCGCAGCCTTGGCTTTTTGGTAGGCCGCATAGGCCTCATCAGCACGACCCAGCTGTACCAGCAGGTCGCCCTTGAGTTCTTCGCGGGTCGCCAGGAACGCCTTGTCGGCGTCGCCGTCGAGCAGCTTCAATGCATCTTCGGTCTTGTTCTGCGCCGCAAGCACCTGCGCCAGGCGCTGACGCGCCACTTCGCCCAGGGTTGGGTTGGCGGGCTTGTCGATGATGCCTTTCAGCTCGATGGCCGCGTCGTCCAGCTTGCCGCTGTCTACCGCGACCTTGGCCACGAACAGGCGACCGTACTGCGCGTAGGCGGTGCCGCCATATTCGCTGTTCAGCTTGCCGGCCAGATCCGCCACACGGGCAGCGTCAGGCTTGCCGTCCGGGGTCAGGGTGGTTTCCAGCAATTGCTGATAGAGCATCGAGGCGCCTTGCGACTGGTTGCTCTGGTATTTCTGGAACGCCTGCCAGCCGAATACGATGACCAGCGCCAACAGGCCGCCAGTAACCAGCGGCTTGCCGTTACGACTCCACCAGTCCTTCAAATCCGCCAGTTGTTCATCTTCGGTACTCGACACCCCAATACTCCTTAATCGCTAAATCGGCTGTTTGACAGCTTCAACCCTGCACGACGCAGGTGGCCAGGTGTGCGGCAAGCGCATCCCAGGCAATACTTTGTTGTTCGCCCTGGCCACGCAGGGGTTTGAAACCTACCACTTGTTGGGCCATTTCGTCGTCACCCAGGATCAGTGCATACAGCGCACCGCTCTTGTCGGCCTTCTTGAACTGGCTCTTGAAGCTGCCGGCGCCGGCATTGATCTGCAGGCGCAGGCCAGGCAACTGGTCGCGAACCCGCTCGCTCAGGGACAAGGCCGCCAGTTCGGCTGCTTCACCGAAGGCACACAGGTAGACGTCGACCTGCCGGGAAAGCGCTTCCGGCACCTTGTCCAATGCCTCGAGCATCAGCACCAGACGCTCGATGCCCATGGCGAAGCCCACGCCTGGCGTCGGCTTGCCACCCATCTGTTCCACCAGGCCGTCGTAACGGCCACCGGCACACACGGTGCCCTGGGCGCCAAGCTTGTCGGTGACCCATTCGAAAACGGTCTTGCTGTAGTAATCCAGGCCACGGACCAGTTTCGGGTTAATCACGTAGGGAATACCAGCGGCGTCGAGGCGAGCCTTCAGGCCCTCGAAGTGCACACGGGACTCCTCGTCCAGGTAGTCGGCCAGTTTCGGCGCGTCCACCAGTACGGCCTGGGTGTCCGGGTTCTTGGTGTCCAGGACCCGCAGCGGGTTGGTTTTCAGCCGGCGCTGGCTGTCTTCGTCCAGGTGCTCGAGACGGGCCGAGAGGAACTCCACCAGCGCATCGCGATAACGGGCACGGGCTTCGGCGGTGCCGAGGCTATTGAGTTCGAGCTTGACCGCGTCACGGATGCCCAGCTCGCCCCACAGGCGCCAGGTCAGCACGATCAGCTCGGCGTCGATATCCGGGCCATCGAGGTTGAACACCTCGCAACCGATCTGGTGAAACTGGCGATAGCGGCCTTTCTGCGGACGCTCGTGACGGAACATCGGGCCGATGTACCAGAGTTTCTGCACCTGGCCGCCGCCGGTAATGCCGTGTTCGAGCACCGCACGCACACAGGCCGCCGTGCCTTCGGGGCGCAGGGTCAGGGAGTCGCCGTTGCGATCCTCGAAGGTGTACATCTCTTTTTCGACGATGTCGGTCACTTCGCCGATGGAGCGCTTGAACAGCTCGGTGAACTCGACGATGGGCATGCGGATCTGCCGATAACCGTAGTTATCCAGCAAACGTGCGACGGTGCCCTCGAAATAGCGCCACAGGGGCGTCTGTTCGGGCAGGATGTCGTTCATGCCACGGATGGCTTGCAGAGACTTGCTCACAATAAATCCTTAAAAATTCGTTTGCTCAGCCGCGTGCGATGACCGCTGCGTCGGCTTCGACCTTTTCGGCCGCTTTCTCGCGGATCAGCCGTTCCAGCTCATCCACCAGATTGTCATTCGTCAACTTCTGCGACGGTTTGCCGTCGATGTAAATCAGGTTCGGCGTACCGCCGGTGAGACCGATATGGGCCTCCTTGGCTTCGCCCGGCCCGTTGACCACGCAACCGATCACCGCGACATCCAGCGGCACCAGCAGGTCTTCGAGACGCCCTTCCAGCTCGTTCATGGTCTTGACCACATCGAAGTTCTGCCGCGAGCAGCTCGGGCAGGCGATGAAGTTGATGCCACGGGAACGCAGGTGCAGGGACTTGAGAATGTCGTAGCCGACTTTCACTTCCTCGACCGGGTCGGCCGCCAACGAGATGCGGATGGTATCGCCAATCCCTTCGGCGAGCAGCATACCGAGGCCGACGGCGGATTTCACCGTACCCGAACGCAACCCACCGGCTTCGGTGATACCCAGGTGCAGCGGCTGGACGATTTCCTTGGCCAGCAGGCGGTAGGCTTCGACGGCCATGAACACGTCGGAGGCCTTCACACTGACCTTGAAGTCCTGGAAGTTCAGGCGTTCGAGGTGCTCGACATGGCGCAGCGCCGACTCCACCAGAGCAGCAGGCGTAGGTTCGCCGTATTTCTTTTGCAGGTCTTTTTCCAGGGATCCGGCGTTCACACCGATGCGGATCGGAATGCCACGGTCCCGGGCGGCATCCACCACGGCACGCACGCGGTCTTCGCGACCGATATTGCCTGGGTTGATGCGCAGGCAGTCGACCCCCAGCTCGGCCACGCGCAGGGCAATGCGGTAGTCGAAGTGAATATCCGCCACCAGCGGCACTTTGACCAATTGCTTGATCTTGCCGAACGCCTCGGCGGCGTCCATGTCCGGCACGGACACCCGCACGATGTCGACACCGGCGGCTTCCAGACGGTTGATCTGCGCAACGGTGGCGGCCACGTCGTTGGTGTCGCTGTTGGTCATGCTCTGCACAGCGATAGGCGCATCGCCGCCCACGGGCACGTTACCGACCCAGATCTTGCGGGATTCGCGACGTTTGATTGGAGATTCGCCGTGCATGACTTATTGACCCAACTTCAGGCGAGCAGTCTCGCCACTGGTGAACGGAGCCACATCGACCGGCTGGCCGTTGTAGCTGACCTGCGCGCCACGGGCGTAGCCCAGGCGTACGGCAAACGGCGGCTTGCCGTTGATGGAGGTGGTATCGCCCTTGCGCTTGAGGCCGCTGAACAGCACCTTGCCATTGCCGTCGGTAACCTGGGTCCAGCAGTCCGCAGTGAACTGAATCTGCACCTGGCCTTCACCTGCGGCCGGCGCCACAGGGGTAACCGGTGCTGCTGCCGGCGCTGGGGCCGCTGGAGCTGCCGCGGTCGGCGCCGGTGTGCTCGGGGCAACCGGTGCGCCGGCGGTGGGCGTATGCGTGCCTGGCACGGCCGGGGCCACAGTTGGGGCGGCAGGCGTACTCGGCTCAGCGCCGGCTTCGGCGTCGGCACTCTCCTGGCCTTGTGGCAATGCCAGGTTGGTTTCGCCTTCTGCCTGGCCTTCGAGCACCGCCTGGTCTTCCGGCTCGTCCAGCGGATGGATCCGCGTGGTGCCGTCGGCGCCTTCCACTTCTACATGCTCCGGCGCCATGGCGACCGATTCCTTGCTGCGCAGCGAGGTTTGATCCTGCCACCAGACGAAACCGCCCCCAATCACCGCGATCAGCAACAACAGGCTGACGATTCGCAAAATGGTGTGGGAAACACGCACCGGCTCCTCGATACGACCCAGGCTGTGCACATTGCTGCCCTGGGCATCGGAACCGGTGTACTGATCGAATTGCTGGACCAGCACGGTCTGGTCCATGTCGAGTAATTTGGCGTAGGCGCGAATGTAGCCCCGAGCGAAGGTATGCCCCGGCAATTTGTCGAACGCGCCCGCTTCCAGGTTGCTCAGGGAAGCCACGGTGAGATTGAGCTTGAGGGCCACTTGGGCCAGCGACCAACCATTGCTTTCGCGGGCTTGACGCAGGGTCTCACCAGGGTTAACGCGAGTCGCTGCTACCACTTCAGGATGCGCCGCTTTCATCATTGCTCCGACAGGTATTGCTGATATTCCGGCGTACCGGGATAGAGTCTTTTTAGTTGCAGGCCATAACTTGCGGCCTTGTCACGGTCTTCGAATACATGCGCCAGCCGAACGCCGAGCAATAGACTACGTGCATTTTGCTCGCTCAGCAGACTAAAACGTTCGTAATAGTCCCGCGCCGGCACATATTGCCTGTCTTCGTAAGACAACTCAGCCATTTCCAACAAGGCTCGCGGCTGCTGGCGGTTGAGCCGCAACGCCTTTTCCAGTTGCTGGCGGGCCAGGTCACGCTGGCCGAGTTTCGCGGCGGTCATGCCGAGGTTCTCGAAAACCCGCGAACGCTCAGGGTAAAGGGTATCGGCGGCGGCCTGCTCGAAGCGCTCGTAGGCCTCCTTGTAACGTTGTTGCTCGTAGAGGAAGCTGCCGTAGTTGTTCAGGATCCGTGCATCCTGCGGCCGGCTGGACAGCGCCTTGCGAAAATGCTCGTCGGCCAGTTCCGGCTCCAGCTCGGCCTGGAACACCAGGGCCAGGGCCGCGTTGGCATCGGCGTCCGAGCTGTCCAGCTCCAGGGCTTTCTTGAGCGGCACCTTGGCCCGTTCGGTCATGCCCTGCTGCAGGTAGCCGATGCCCAGTTGCACATAGGCCACACGCGCTTCGTCACGCCCCTTGCTGGTTTTCATCGGGTTGTAGTCGCCCGACAGAACACAACCGGCGCACAGACCGGTGAACAGCAATAGCAGCGCGAAGCGCAGGGACATAGAGTTCCTCTCTTAGTGACCGTTCGCAGCGTTCTGCACATCGTCGGTCGCGTTCAACTCGCGCACGGCAATGTAGCGTTCGCTGCGACGGGTGCGGTCCAGCACCTGCCCGACCAATTGACCACAGGCGGCATCGATGTCTTCGCCGCGGGTGGTGCGCACGGTCACGTTGAAGCCCGCGTGATGAAGCTGATCCTGGAAGCGACGGATCGCGTTGTTGCTCGGACGCTCGTAACCGGAGTGCGGGAACGGGTTGAACGGGATCAGGTTGATCTTGCACGGGATGTTCTTGAGCAGTTCGATCATCTCGACCGCATGCTCGACCTTGTCGTTCACATCCTTGAGCAGGGTGTACTCGATGGTCAGCACGCGCTTTTCGCCCAAGGCTGACATGTAGCGCTGGCACGACTCCAGCAGCATCTTAAGCGGATACTTCTTGTTGATCGGCACCAATTGGTTACGCAATGCGTCATTGGGTGCGTGCAGCGACAACGCCAGGGAGACGTCGATGTGCTTGGCCAGCTCATCGATCATCGGCACCACGCCGGACGTGGACAGGGTCACGCGGCGCTTGGAAATGCCGTAGCCCAGGTCGTCCATCATCAGGTGCATGGCGGACACGACGTTGTCGAAGTTCAGCAGCGGCTCACCCATGCCCATCATCACCACGTTGGTGATGGCACGGTCGACGGTCGCCGGGACGCTGCCAAAGGATTTGTTGGCAATCCACACCTGGCCGATCACTTCGGCGGCGGTGAGGTTGCTGTTGAAGCCTTGCTTGCCGGTGGAGCAGAAACTGCAATCCAGGGCACAGCCTGCCTGGGACGAAACGCACAAGGTGCCGCGCTTGCCCTGGGGAATGTAGACGGTCTCGACGCAACTGCCGGACGCCACGCGCACCACCCATTTGCGGGTGCCGTCGCTGGAAATGTCCTCGCTGACCACTTCGGGGCCGCGAATCTCGGCAACGGCCTTGAGTTTTTCACGCAAGGCCTTGCCGACATTCGTCATGGCGTCGAAATCGTCGACGCCAAAGTGGTGAATCCATTTCATTACCTGACCGGCACGGAAACGCTTCTCCCCGATTGAGTCGAAGAATTTCTCCATTTCCGGCTGGGTCAAGCCCAACAGGTTAATCTTGCCGATCGATGCAGTCATGGTCTCACCCTCACTCACAAGCTTTACTTAGCGAGCGGTTACTTCAGTAGCGGCGAAAAAGTAGGCGATTTCGCGAGCAGCAGCGGCTTCGGAGTCCGAACCGTGGACGGCGTTGGCGTCGATGGACTCGGCGAAGTCAGCGCGGATGGTACCGGCAGCGGCTTCTTTAGGGTTGGTAGCGCCCATCAGCTCACGGTTGCGAGCGATGGCGTTTTCGCCTTCCAGCACCTGAACGACAACCGGACCGGAAGTCATGAACGCAACCAGCTCACCGAAGAAACCGCGCTCGCTGTGCTCAGCGTAGAAGCCTTCGGCTTCGGCCTTGGACAGTTGCTTCATTTTCGAAGCGACGACGCGCAGGCCAGCGTCTTCGAAGCGGGTCACGATCTTGCCGATCACGTTTTTAGCAACGGCGTCAGGCTTGATGATGGAGAAAGTACGTTGAACAGCCATGGGTGTAACTCCAGAAACGGTAATGTGCGAAAAATTAAACCCGCGAATTATACGCGGGTTCATGGGTATTGCCTAACCTGCGAGACAATCAGTCCAATTCTTTGGCCCAGAGCTCCTGAACCGCTTCCAACACCTTCTCGCCGACTCGGCCAGAGGTGGGATCAAAGTCAGGCAGATCCAGGATCATCTGCTGCAGACGGACGAAACCTACAGTGTATGGATCGAGCCCCTGGTGGGCCTCAGCCAACTCTTCAGCGATGCGTTGTACATCATTCCAACCATAGCTCATGACAGTCTCACCATCAGTGCGGCGCTTCAGCCGCATGGTTAAGCGAATATTTCGGGATCTCGACGGTCAGGTCTTCCGTACCGACGATGGCCTGACAACCCAGGCGCGATTGCGCTTCCAGGCCCCAGGCCCGGTCGAGGAAATCTTCTTCCAGTTCGTCCGCTTCTTCCAGCGAATCGAACCCTTCACGGATGATGCAATGACAAGTGGTGCAGGCACAGACGCCGCCGCAGGCACTTTCCATCTCGATATGGTGTTCATGGGCGAGCTCGAGGATGGAAATCCCAGGTTCGGCCTCCACCACCATGCCCTCGGGGCAGAACTTCTCGTGGGGTAAAAAAATCACCTGCGGCATCTATTACTCCTCGATCTCATTCAGGTTACGCCCCGCCAGGGCGGCTTTGACCGTCGAATCCAGGCGGCGGGCGGCAAAGGCATCGGTGACTTGCGACAGACGCTTGGTCTGCTGCTCGATGGCATGGCCATCGGTGCCCTTGATCAATTCGGACAATTCCTGCATCTGCATTTCGATGACCATGCGTTCTTCCGCGTCCAGCAGGCGCTCGCCGTCGGCCTCGAGGGCGCCTTGCACGGCTTCGATCAGGCGCTGGGCGTCGACCTGTTGCTCGCGCAGCACGCGGGCCACCTTGTCGTCACCGGCATACTGGAACGAATCCTTGAGCATCCGGGCGATTTCGCCGTCGGTCAGGCCATAGGAAGGCTTGACCTGAATGCTGGCCTCGACGCCCGAACCCAGTTCGCGGGCAGAGACATTGAGCAGGCCGTCGGCATCGACCTGGAAGGTCACACGGATTTTCGCCGCCCCGGCGACCATGGCCGGGATGCCGCGCAATTCGAAGCGCGCCAGGGAGCGGCAGTCGCTGATGAGTTCCCGCTCGCCTTGCAGCACGTGGATCATCATGGCCGACTGGCCGTCTTTATAGGTGGTGAAATCCTGGGCGCGGGCGACGGGGATGGTGGTGTTGCGCGGAATCACCTTCTCCATCAGGCCACCCATGGTTTCCAGACCCAGGGACAGCGGAATCACGTCGAGCAACAGCAGTTCGCCGCCGTCGCGCTTGTTGCCGGCCAGGGTATCGGCCTGGATCGCGGCGCCGATGGCGACCACTTGGTCCGGGTCGATTTCAGTCAGCGGCTGACGACCAAAGGCCTCGGCTACGGCTTCGCGAACCCGCGGCACACGGGTCGAGCCGCCGACCATGACAACGGCCTTGACGTCTTCGAGCTCGACGCCAGAATCGCGCACGGCGCGGCGGCAAGCCTTGAGGCTGCGGGCGACCATAGGTTCGATCAGCGCATTGAAAGCTTCGCGGCTTAGGGAGGCCTTCCAGTCACCGTAGACGACCTCGACAGTCGCGGCGTCGGTCAGGGCTTCCTTGGCGGCACAGGCGGTTTGCAGCAGGTGACGTTGCGCTCCCGGATCAAGGTCGGCGGACAGGCCCGCCTGCTCGATGATCCAGCCGGCGATGGCGTGGTCGAAGTCATCGCCGCCCAGGGCGCTGTCGCCGCCGGTGGCCAGGACTTCGAAAACACCGCCGGTCAGGCGCAGAATCGAGATATCAAAGGTACCGCCGCCCAGGTCATAGATGGCAACCAGACCTTCGGCGTGCTGGTCCAGACCATACGCCACCGCAGCGGCGGTCGGCTCGTTGAGCAGGCGCAGCACGTTCAGGCCGGCCAGTTTGGCCGCGTCCTTGGTGGCTTGGCGCTGGGCGTCATCGAAATAGGCCGGGACGGTGATGACCGCACCCACCAGTTCACCACCCAACGCCGCTTCGGCGCGTTGACGCAGGACCTTGAGGATGTCGGCCGACACTTCCACCGGGCTTTTCGGGCCCTGCACGGTTTCGATGAACGGCATGTGAGACTCGCCGCCGACGAAGCGGTACGGCAGTTGATCGCCCAATTGCTTGACGTCGGACAGGCCACGCCCCATCAGGCGCTTGACCGAGACGATGGTGTTCAGCGGATCGGTCGCCGCGGCGAGCTTGGCCGACTCGCCCACTTCGATACGGTCGGCGTGGTAGCGGACGGCGGACGGCAGGATCACCCGCCCCTGCTCATCGGCCAGCGGCTCGGAAAGACCGCTGCGCAACGCAGCGACCAGGGAATTGGTGGTACCCAAGTCGATTCCCACAGCCAGGCGACGCTGGTGCGGTTGAGGACTTTGGCCGGGTTCGGCGATCTGCAGTAGGGCCATCGTAATCAGGACTTATCTGTAATCAGGCGTGCGACCGGAGCGGCACTGGGTTAATCGTCGAGGCGCTCTTCTAGCTGGCGCACTTCGTAGGTGAGCTTGTCGAGGAACTGCATGCGCCGCATCAGGCGTTCGGCCTGTTCGCGTTGCGCGGCATCGTTCCAGCAGGCTGCGAAGCTTTCGTTCAGGGTTTGCTGGGCGTCCTTCAAGCGGCGCTTGAACGCGGCGACACCCGCCAGGTCGGCACTGTCCTGCAGGTCTTCGAGCTCTTCGCGCCACTGCATCTGCTGCAGAAGAAACTCGGGATCGTGCACCGTGACTTCCAGGGGCAGCTCATGACCGCTGATGGCCAGCAGGTATCGCGCGCGCTTGGCCGGGTTCTTGAGCGTCTGGTAGGCCTCGTTGAGGTTCGCGGACTGCTCGAGCGCCCGCCGCTGCTCGGCCTCGGAGGCGTCCGCGAAGCGGTCCGGATGAACGCCTCGGGCCAGCTCGAGATAACGCGCAGACAGCTCATCGAGATCCAGGCTGAAACCCGGCTGCACCTGAAACAAAGCAAAATGACAAGGAGTACCCACGAGCCGCCTCAGATGTTGAAGCTTTCGCCGCAGCCACATTCACCGCGCACGTTGGGGTTGTTGAACTTGAAGCCTTCGTTCAACCCTTCCTTGACGAAATCCAGCTCAGTGCCGTCCAGGTACGTCAGGCTCTTCGGATCGATGATCACTTTCTGACCATGACTTTCGAACACCTGATCGTCTTCGCCGACTTCATCGACGAACTCCAGTACATAGGCGAGGCCGGAACAACCCGTTGTGCGAACACCCAGGCGGATGCCCTCGCCCTTGCCGCGTCCCGCGAGGGAGCGCTGTATGTGCCTGGCGGCTGCTTCTGTCATCTGGATAGCCATGAAAACTCCTTACCTGTCGCGGTTCAGATCAAGCCTTTCTTCTGCTTGTAGTCGCGAACAGCGGCCTTGATGGCGTCTTCAGCGAGTACCGAGCAGTGGATTTTCACTGGCGGCAGGGCCAGTTCTTCGGCCAGCTGGGTGTTCTTGATGGTTTCGGCTTCATCGAGGGTCTTGCCCTTCATCCACTCGGTGGCCAGGGAGCTGGACGCAATGGCCGAACCGCAGCCGTAGGTCTTGAACTTGGCATCTTCGATGATGCCTTGCTCGTTGACCTTGATCTGCAGACGCATCACGTCGCCGCACGCCGGCGCGCCGACCATACCGGTGCCGACATCAGGATCCTGCGCGTCCATCTTGCCGACGTTGCGCGGGTTCTCGTAGTGGTCGATGACCTTTTCGCTATATGCCATTTGCTTCAATCCTCATCAGTGGAGTCGCTCTGGTGGCGACTTCTCAGTGCGCCGCCCATTCGATTTTCGAAATGTCGACGCCGTCTTTGTACATGTCCCACAGCGGCGACAGTGCGCGCAGCTTGGTGACGGCCTCGCAGACTTTCTGCGCGGCGTAATCGATTTCTTCTTCGGTGGTGAAGCGGCCGAAGGTGAAGCGGATCGAGCTGTGAGCCAGTTCGTCGTTGCGACCCAGGGCGCGCAGTACATACGAAGGCTCGAGGGACGCCGAGGTGCACGCCGAACCGGACGACACGGCCAGATCCTTGAGCGCCATGATCAGCGACTCGCCCTCAACGTAGTTGAAGCTCAAGTTCAGGTTGTGCGGTACGCGAGCGGTCATGCTGCCGTTGACGTAGAGCTCTTCCAGGTGCTCGACCTGCTTGAAGAAACGGTCGCTCAGGGCTTTGATGCGCACGTTCTCGGCGGCCATGTCTTCCTTGGCCACGCGGAAGGCTTCGCCCATGCCGACGATCTGGTGGGTCGCCAGGGTGCCGGAACGCATGCCACGCTCGTGACCGCCGCCGTGCATGGTCGCTTCGAGGCGAACACGCGGCTTGCGGCTCACGTACAGCGCGCCGATACCTTTAGGGCCGTAGGTCTTGTGGGCAGAGAACGACATCAGGTCGACTTTGAGCTTCGACAGGTCGATGTCGACCTTACCGGTGGACTGGGCCGCGTCGACGTGGAACAGGACGCCGCGGGAACGGGTCAGTTCGCCGATGGCTTCGATGTCGTTGACGGTGCCGATTTCGTTGTTCACGTGCATGATCGACACCAGGATGGTGTCATCGCGCAGAGCGGCTTCGACCATGGCCGGGGTGATCAGGCCGTCTTCGCCAGGCTCGATGTAGGTGACTTCGAAACCTTCACGCTCCAGTTGGCGCGTGGTGTCCAGGACCGCCTTGTGCTCGATCTTGGAGGTGATCAGGTGCTTGCCCTTGGTGTGATAGAAGTGCGCGACACCCTTGATTGCCAGGTTGTCAGACTCGGTGGCACCGGAGGTCCAGACGATTTCACGCGGGTCGGCGTTGACCAGGTCGGCGACCTGGCGACGGGCGTTCTCGACCGACTCCTCGGCCTTCCAGCCGAACACGTGGGAGCGGGACGCCGGGTTACCGAAGTTTCCGTCGACCAGCAGGCATTCACTCATTTTCTGCGCGACACGCGGGTCAACCGGGGTGGTCGCAGAGTAATCAAGGTAAATCGGCAATTTCATGGACTCTCTCCTAAATCAGGCTGGCTGGCGTTCCGCTTGCTCTGCGGCAGTCATTCGACGGCGGACGCTTCAATCTTGTCCAGGTGCGGCGCCTTGCCATTGCAACGGCGCTGGTCCTGACGCTGGGCTACTTCCTGCACCTCACGGCGGGTGACAAGGTCAGCCAAGCTGATACCGCTCAGAAACTCGTGGATCTGCAGGCTCAAGTCGCACCACAGATGGTGGGTCAGGCACGTATCGCCGCCATGGCAGTCGCCCAACCCCTGGCATTTGGTCGCATCGACCGATTCGTTCACCGCATCGATCACCTGGGCGACCTGGATGCCTTGCATGTCGCGCGACAGCTGATAGCCGCCACCGGGACCACGCACGCTGGACACCAGATTGCTGCGACGCAGCTTGGCGAACAGTTGTTCAAGGTAAGACAGGGAAATGCCCTGGCGTTCGGAGATATCGGCCAGGGACACCGGCCCGTGCTGCGCATGCAATGCCAGATCCAGCATTGCGGTCACGGCGTATCGGCCTTTTGTAGTCAGTCGCATGGACAATTACCACGGAGTTCGGAATGGGGCGAGTATGCAATTCCCGAGTAATTAAGTCAACTATAAGACCTAGTGGGATACTCGGGTTTACCCGCGAAAGAGCGCGCGCATGATAGCAAAGGGGGATCGCCGGGGACCAGCGATACCGCGTTATCGTTTATCGCGGGCAAGCCTTGCTCCCACAGACCCAGTGGAGACCTCTGTGGGAGCAAGGCTTGCCCGCGATGCAGACGCCTCGGTCAGCCGACCTGGCTCTGATCCTTGTCCTTCACGCACGCGAAATCTTCCTCGCGCAGTTCAGGCAGGTCCTTGGCACAATAATTACTGCCCAGGTCCTTCAGGGCGCCGCACATCCCCTCCAGGCGTCCGTCGACGGCCTGCAGATGATCGAGCAGCTGGTTGATGGCGCGGGCGACCGGGTCGGGCATGTCTTCGCCGACACCGTAGGCATCGAAGCCGATTTTCTCGGCCATGGCCTTGCGCCGGGCGTCCTGCTCGTCATCGGACTTGATAATGATCCGCCCCGGAATACCCACCACGGTCGCGCCAGGCGGCACGGCTTTGGTAACCACGGCGTTGGAGCCGACCTTCGCCCCCGCCCCCACGGTAAACGGACCGAGCACCTTGGCGCCCGCGCCAACCACCACGCCATCACCCAGGGTCGGGTGACGCTTGCCCTTGTTCCAGCTGGTGCCGCCCAGGGTCACGCCCTGGTACAGGGTCACGTCATCGCCGATCTCGGCGGTTTCGCCAATGACGATGCCCATGCCGTGGTCGATGAAGAACCGGCGACCGACCTTGGCCCCCGGATGGATCTCGATCCCGGTCAGCCAGCGCCCGAAGTTGGACACCAGCCGCGCCAACCACTTCCAGCCCATGCCCCACAACGCACCGGACAAGCGATGGATCCAGATGGCATGCATCCCCGGGTAGCAGGTCAGTACTTCAAAAGCGTTGCGCGCCGCCGGGTCACGATGGAAAACGCTTTGGATATCTTCACGCAAACGATCGAACATTTTAATCCTTCCGCTTAATCAGCTCGCCACGGGCCGCTTTCTGGGTTTCCGTGAGGATGCCGCGCAATATATTCATCTCCGCCCGGCTGACCGAGCTTCGTCCGTACAACCGACGCAGGCGCGCCATCAAGTGCCGAGGCTTGTCCGGGTCGAGGAACTCGATGTCCACCAGGGTCTGTTCCAGGTGTTCATAGAATCGCTCCAGTTCGTCCATGGTCGCCAGTGTCTCACTGCGCGGCGACGTCGCCTCATATTTTTCGACCTTGCTCGGCTTGCCTTCGGCTGCCAGCCAGGCCATGCGCACTTCATAGCTCAATACCTGCACCGCCGCCCCGAGGTTCAGGGAACTGAATCCGGGGTCGGAAGGGATATGCACGTGAAAGTGACATCGATGCAGCTCGTCGTTGGTCAGGCCGGAGTCTTCACGGCCGAACACCAGTGCGATTTCGATACCCTGCGCGGCTTCCTCGACCACTTTCGTCCCGCACTCGCGGGGGTCAAGCATGGGCCAGGGAATGCGGCGATCGCGGGCGCTGGTGCCGAGCACCAGGTTGCAGCCCACCAGGGCGTCTTCCAGGGTGGCGACGACCTGCGCACCGGCCAGGATGTCACCGGCGCCGGAGGCCCGGGCGTCGGCTTCGTGATGGGGAAACAAGCGAGGCTCGACCAGCACCAGCCGCGACAGGCCCATGTTCTTCATGGCCCGCGCAGCTCCGCCGATATTGCCCGGATGGCTGGTATTGACCAGGACGACACGAATGTTCTGCAACAAGGGAGGCGCTCTCGAACACGATAAAGGGAGCAAATCTTACATAAGCACCTACCGTTAAGCTATGAAAGCGAACGCCAACCTTCTCCTGAGAAAACTTTCTGATAGAATGCGCGGCTTTCTTTAACAACCTTAGGTGACACATCCATGCAGCCCATGCTGAATATCGCGCTGCGCGCCGCCCGCAGCGCCAGTGAACTGATCTTCCGCTCCATCGAGCGCCTGGATACCATCAAGGTCGATGAAAAAGACGCCAAGGACTATGTGTCCGAGGTTGATCGTGCCGCCGAACAGAAAATCGTCGATGCCCTGCGCAAGGCTTACCCGAACCACTCGATCATGGGTGAAGAGACCGGTATGCACGCCGGCACCGGCATTGAAGGTGAAGAGTACCTGTGGATCATCGATCCGCTGGACGGCACCACCAACTTCCTGCGCGGCATTCCTCACTTCGCCGTCAGCATCGCCTGCAAATACCGTGGCCGCCTGGAACACGCCGTCGTGCTGGATCCGGTTCGCCAGGAAGAATTCACCGCCAGCCGTGGCCGTGGCGCCCAACTGAACGGTCGCCGTCTGCGCGTCAGCGGCCGCACCAGCCTGGATGGCGCCCTGCTGGGTACCGGCTTCCCGTTCCGCGATGACCAGATGGACAACCTGGACAACTACCTGGGCATGTTCCGCGCCCTGGTCGGTCAGACCGCCGGTATCCGCCGCGCCGGTGCCGCGAGCCTGGACCTGGCTTACGTGGCGGCGGGTCGTTTCGATGCATTCTGGGAGTCGGGCCTGTCCGAATGGGACATGGCAGCGGGCGCCCTGCTGATCCAGGAAGCAGGTGGCTTGGTGAGCGACTTTACCGGCGGCCACGATTTCCTTGAAAAAGGCCATATCGTTGCCGGCAACACCAAGTGCTTCAAGGCTGTTCTGACAGCCATCCAGCCACACCTGCCGCACTCGCTGAAGCGTTAAGCGCCTCGGTTACAGAAAAGCACCCTTCGGGGTGCTTTTTTTATGCCTGAATTTCGGTAATTGATCGTTCCCACGCTCCGCGTGGGAACGCCGCCAGGGACGCTCCGCGTTCCGCTTTTCGAAGGTGACGCAGAGCGTCACGGGATGCATTCCCACACAGAGCGTGGGAACGATCTACAGCCCAGAATTCAGGCGTAAAAAAAGCACCCCGAAGGGTGCTTTTTTCATAGCGGTTGGATCACTGGGCTGGTTGGTTCTGGCCCAGGATCAGTTGGCCTTCCTTGTTCACCGGGATCTGGTTGCCCGGGTCGCGGTCCATGCGGACCTTGCCTTCCTTGCCGTCGAGCATGTAGCGCACGTCGTAGCCGACCACTTTGTCGCTGATGTCATTGACAGTGTTGCAGCGCGTTTGCGTGGTGGTGTACGTGTCACGTTCCTGCATGCCTTCCTGAATCTTGTTACCGGCATAACCGCCACCGGCCGCACCCGCCACGGTGGCGATTTTCTTGCCGGTGCCGCCGCCGATCTGATTACCCAACAGGCCACCCGCCACGGCGCCCAACACAGTACCGGCGATCTGATGTTGATCCTGGACCGGCTTCTGCCGGGTCACGGTGACGTCCTTGCAGACTTCACGCGGGGTTTTGATCTGAGTCTTGACCGGCTCTACTGCCAGTACCTGTGCATACTCAGGACCACTTTTCACCAAGCTGTAGGTCGCGACCGCACCACCGGCAGTTACACCGACAGCACCCAATACCGCACCAACCAGCATCGATTTGTTCACTTGAACCTCCTGGCCATCACCAGCGGAATAATCCGCGCTTCTCCCAGCCTTGGAGCATAAAAAAAGGCGCGAGTTCAACTCGCGCCTTTTCAGCGGTGACGGACGGAGCGACGAGCCTTAGGGGCGGTCGTCCACTTCCGTTTCGGTGGCCGCCGGAGGAATCAGGTCCTCGGAGTTCAGGTTCAGCCAGATCAGCACCACGTTGGCGATGTAGATCGACGAGTAGGTACCCGCCAATACACCGACAAACAGCGCAATGGAGAAACCGAACAGGTTGTCACCACCAAAGAACAGCAGCGCGGCAATCGCCAGCAAGGTGGAGATCGACGTCGCCATGGTCCGCAGCAGGGTCTGGGTGGTCGAGATGTTGATGTTCTCGATCAACGAGGCCTTGCGCAGCACGCGGAAGTTCTCACGCACCCGGTCGAACACCACGATGGTGTCGTTGAGCGAGTAACCGATGATCGCCAGCACCGCCGCCAGCACCGTCAGGTCGAAGGTGATCTGGAAGAACGACAGGATACCCACGGTCACGGCCACGTCGTGGATCAACGAGACAATGGCGCCCACCGCGAACTTCCACTGAAAGCGGAAGGCCAGGTAGATCAGGATGCCGCCCAGCGCCATCAGCATGCCGAGGCCGCCCTGGTCGCGCAGCTCTTCACCCACTTGCGGGCCCACGAACTCGACACGCTTGACCTTCGCCGGGTTGTCGCCACCGGCCTTCTGCAAGGCATCGGCAACCTGGTGACCCAGTTGCGGGTCTTCACCCGGCATGCGCACCAGCAGGTCGGTGGTTGCGCCGAAGCTCTGCACGATGGCTTCGTGGTAACCGGACGTTGCCAGTTGCTCACGCACCTTGGTCACGTCGGCCGGACGCTCGTAGGTCAGCTCGATGAGCGTACCGCCGGTGAAGTCCAGGCCGTAGTTCAGACCCTTGGTGGCCCAGCTGAACAACGCCAGTGCAGTGAGGAACAATGTGACGCCGAACGCGAAGTTGCGAACGCCCATGAAGTTGATTGTACGTAACATGGCAGCCCCTTAAATCCACAACTTCTTGAAGTCACGACCGCCAAAGATCAGGTTGACCATTGCGCGGGTCACCATGATGGCTGTGAACATCGAGGTAAAGATCCCGAGGGACATGGTCACTGCGAAGCCCTTGACCGGGCCGGTGCCCATGGCGAAGAGAATCCCGCCGACCAGCAACGTGGTCAGGTTGGCGTCGAGAATCGCGGTGAATGCCCGGCCGAAGCCTTCGTTGATTGCCCGCTGGATCGACATGCCCGCGGCGATCTCTTCACGTATCCGCGAGAAGATCAGCACGTTGGCGTCCACCGCCATACCCATGGTCAACACGATACCGGCGATACCCGGCAGGGTCAGCGTGGCGCCCAGCAGCGACATCAGGGCCAGCAGCATCACCATGTTCACCGCCAGCGCGACGGTGGCGATGATGCCGAAGAAGCGGTAGATGGCGATGATGAACAGCGACACGAACAGCATGCCCCACAGCGACGCATCGATACCCTTGGTGATGTTGTCCGCACCCAGGCTCGGGCCGATGGTGCGCTCTTCAGCGAAGTACATCGGTGCAGCCAGGCCACCGGCGCGCAGCAGCAGGGCCAGCTCGGAGGATTCACCCTGGCCGTTCAGGCCGGTGATGCGGAACTGACTGCCCAGTGGCGACTGGATGGTCGCCAGGCTGATGATCTTCTTCTCTTCCTTGAACGCCTGCACCGCAACGTCTTTCTCGACGCCGTCGACCACCTGCTTGGTGTAGGTGGTGACCGGCTTCTGCTCGATGAAGATCACCGCCATGCTGCGACCGACGTTGCTGCGCGTAGCGCGGCTCATCAGTTCGCCGCCGTGGCCGTCGAGGTGGATGTTCACCTGTGGACGACCGTGCTCGTCGAAGCTCGCCTTGGCGTCGGTGACCTGGTCACCGGTGATGATCAGACCGCGCTCGATCTGCGCCGCAGGGCGGTTGCCCTCACGGAACTCGAAGCTTTCGGAAGTGGCCTTGGACGCACCCGGCTCGGCCGCGAGGCGGAACTCCAGGTTGGCGGTCTTGCCGAGGATACGCTTGGCTTCGGCGGTGTCCTGCACACCCGGCAGCTCGACCACGATGCGGTTGGCGCCCTGGCGCTGCACGATCGGTTCGGCCACACCCAGCTCGTTGACCCGGTTACGCACGGTGGTCAAGTTCTGCTTGATGGAGTATTCGCGGATTTCCGCCAGCTTGGCCGGGGTCATCGCCAGACGCAGCACCGGTTGACCATTGAGGTCGGCCGGCACAATGTCGAAATCGTTGAAGGTCTTGCGGACCAGTGCACGGGCCTGCTCGCGGGTATCTTCATCACTGAAGCCCAGCTGAATGGCACCGTTGAAGGCCGGCAGGCTGCGATAGCGCACACGCTCCTTACGCAACAGGCTCTTGACGTCGCCTTCGTAGACTTTCATCCGCGCGTCGAGGGCTTTGTCCATGTCCACTTCCAGCAGGAAGTGCACACCGCCGGACAAGTCCAGGCCCAGCTTCATCGGATGCGCGCCGAATTTGCGCAGCCATTGCGGGGTGGTCTGGGCCAGGTTCAGGGCCACGACGTATTCGTCGCCCAACGCCTTGCGCACCACGTCCTTGGCCGGCAGCTGGTCTTCAGCCTTGACCAGGCGCAACAGGCCGCCCTTGCCATTTTCGGCAACAGACGCAGCCTTGACTTCGATACCGGAGGTCTTGAGGGCCGCGCTCGCACGGTCCAGATCCGCCTGGGTGACCTGCAAGGCAGTGCTTGCGCCACTGACCTGAATGGCCGGGTCATCCGGGTAGAGGTTGGGAGCGGAATAAATCAGACCGACCGCCAGCACCGCCAGGATCAGTACATATTTCCACAGAGGGTATTTGTTCAGCATCACGCCGCCCGCTTATGACGCGGGGCGCCTTGCGCGCCCCGTCGATTGAAGAGATGTTTGAAACCTTAGATCGCTTTCAGCGTGCCTTTTGGCAGCGTGGCCGCGATAGCGCCCTTCTGGAACTTCATTTCAACGGTGTCGGACACTTCCAGCACCACGAAATCGTCGGCCACTTTGGTGATCTTGCCGGCGATACCGCCAGTGGTCACCACTTCGTCGCCCTTCTGCAGGCTGCCGAGCAGGTTCTTCTGCTCTTTGGCGCGCTTGGCCTGTGGACGCCAGATCATCAGGTAGAAGATGACCAGGAAGCCGACCAGGAAAATCCACTCGAAACCGCCACCCATAGGCGCGGCTGCGGGAGCAGCGGCATCAGCCATGGCGTTAGAGATAAAAAAGCTCATTTAGCACTCCAGTTGCAAGTATTGAATCTTAGGATCGGAAAACTCAGTCCAAGGGCGGCACAGGCAACCCGCGCTTGGCATAGAAGGCCTCGACGAAGGCGGCCAATGTACCCTGTTGAATAGCCTCGCGCAAACCAGCCATAAGCACCTGGTAATGGCGCAAATTGTGGATCGTATTCAGCATGCTACCGAGCATTTCGCCGCACTTGTCCAAATGGTGCAGATAAGCGCGGGAGAAGTTCTTGCACGTGTAGCAGTCGCAGGTCGGATCCAGCGGCGAATCATCATGGCGATGGAACGCGTTACGGATCTTCAGCACGCCCGTGTCGATGAACAGATGCCCATTGCGGGCATTACGGGTTGGCATCACGCAATCGAACATGTCCACCCCGCGGCGCACACCCTCAACCAGATCTTCCGGTTTGCCAACGCCCATAAGGTAACGAGGTTTGTCAGCGGGCATCTGGCCTGGCAGGTAATCCAGCACTTTGATCATTTCGTGCTTGGGTTCGCCCACCGACAGGCCGCCAATGGCCAGGCCGTCGAAACCGATCTTGTCCAGGCCTTCGAGGGAGCGCATGCGCAGGTCCTGGTGCATGCCGCCCTGGACGATACCGAACAGCGCCGCCGTGTTGTCGCCATGGGCGTTCTTGGAGCGCTGGGCCCAGCGCAACGACAGCTCCATGGACACCCGCGCGACGTCTTCATCGGCCGGGTACGGGGTGCATTCGTCGAAGATCATCACGATGTCCGAGCCCAGGTCGCGCTGGACCTGCATCGACTCTTCCGGGCCCATGAACACCTTGGAACCGTCCACCGGCGAGGCGAAGGTCACGCCCTCCTCCTTGATCTTGCGCATGGCGCCCAGGCTGAACACCTGGAAACCGCCGGAGTCGGTCAGAATCGGGCCTTTCCACTGCATGAAATCGTGCAAGTCGCCGTGGGCCTTGATCACTTCCATGCCCGGGCGCAGCCACAGGTGGAAGGTGTTGCCCAGGATGATCTCCGCGCCGATGGCCTCGATGTCCCGTGGCAGCATGCCCTTGACCGTGCCGTAGGTGCCCACCGGCATGAACGCCGGGGTTTCCACCGTACCGCGGGGGAAGGTCAGGCGACCGCGACGCGCCTTGCCATCGGTGGCCAGCAACTCGAAGGACATGCGACAGGTGCGACTCATACTGTTTCCTCGGGCCCGCGTGGCGCGGGGTTACGGGTGATGAACATCGCATCACCGTAGCTGAAAAAGCGGTAACCATGCTCGACGGCGGCCTTGTAGGCGGCCATGGCTTCGGGATAACCGGCGAACGCCGAAACCAGCATCAACAGCGTGGATTCCGGCAAATGGAAATTGGTGACCAGGGCATCGACCACATGGAACGGCCGGCCCGGGTAGATGAAGATATCGGTGTCGCCACTGAACGGCTTGAGCACGCCATCGCGGGCAGCGCTTTCCAGCGACCGCACGCTGGTGGTCCCCACCGCCACCACCCGACCGCCGCGGGCGCGACAGGCCGCCACGGCATCGACCACGTCCTGGCTCACTTCCAGCCATTCGCTGTGCATGTGGTGATCCTCGATACGCTCGACCCGCACCGGCTGGAACGTGCCGGCGCCGACGTGCAGCGTCACGAACGTGGTCTCGACGCCCTTGGCGGCAATCGCCTCCAGCAACGGCTGATCGAAATGCAGCCCCGCCGTCGGCGCCGCCACCGCCCCCAGGCGCTCGGCGTACACGGTCTGATAGCGCTCGCGGTCCGAACCTTCGTCCGGGCGGTCTATATAAGGAGGCAACGGCATATGCCCGACACGGTCGAGCAGCGGCAACACCTCTTCGGCAAATTTGAGCTCGAACAACGCATCATGCCGCGCCACCATCACCGCCTCGCCGCCACCGTCGATCAAGATCGACGAGCCCGGCTTGGGCGACTTGCTGGAGCGCACATGGGCCAGCACACGATGACTGTCCAGCACCCGCTCCACCAGAATCTCCAGCTTGCCGCCGGAGGCCTTCTGGCCAAACAACCGCGCGGGAATGACGCGAGTATTGTTGAACACCATCAAGTCGCCCGGGCGCAAATGCTCAAGCAAATCAGTGAATTGACGGTGAGCCATGGCACCGCTGACCCCATCCAGGGTCAACAGTCGACTGGCGCGACGCTCCGCCAGAGGGTGGCGAGCGATCAGCGAATCCGGGAGTTCGAAGGTAAAGTCAGCAACACGCATGATGGGGTTCGTCTAGCAGGGCCGGAAAGTCTAGCGGAAATATCAAAAATTCACCATGAAACGTGATTGACCAACGGTAGGCACCTCTCTATACTTCGCCGCCATTGAGCCCTGATGGCGGAATTGGTAGACGCGGCGGATTCAAAATCCGTTTTCGAAAGGAGTGGGAGTTCGAGTCTCCCTCGGGGCACCATTTGCAGTACATAGACGACTACCAGCGTCTACGTAACACCCCTAGAGCCCGCTAACTGCGGGCTTTTGGTCTCTGGGGTTCCACCACCATCTCTTGCAAGCCAGCCTCTTTTTGGTACATTTTCTGTACATATTCCAGTTCGAGAACCGGAGGTGTACAGCGATGCCATTGACCGCCTTGCAAATCAAAGCGTCCAAGCCTGCCGACAGACCGTTCACGTTGAGTGATAGTTCGGGTCTTGCCTTGCTGGTGAAACCCAACGGCAGCAAGTATTGGCACTTCCGGTACACCTATCAGGGGCGGGCGGCGCGCATGTCACTGGGTGTGTATCCGCATATCTCCTTGCAGGAAGCCCGTGAACGAGCTGCAGAATGCCGCAACCTACTCAAGCAAGGCACCAACCCCGGCGCCAAACGCCGCGATGACAAACTGCGACAGCAGGAGGCCGGGCTCAACACCTTCAGGCGAGCCGCGGAGTACTGGTATCAATTCAAATCGGACTCCGGCCGCAGCAGCGCGACGCTGAAGAAGATCCGCGACTATCTCGATAAGGATCTACTGCCCGCTCTCGGCGAGAAGCAACTGGAGCTCATCACGCGAAGCGACTGCGCAAAACTGCAGGCCTGCATCGAAAAACGAGGCGCCTTCAATGTTGCGGACAAGACCCGGACCTGGCTGAAACAGATTTTCAGTCAAGCCATTGCACGCGGCCTGTGCGAACACAATCCAGCCTCCGAACTCCATGCCATTGCGATAGCCCCACCGCCCACTCAACACTACCCACATCTGCACGAACACGAACTACCTGAGTTTCTCCGGGCCTTAAGCAAGACCACCAGCCGGCTACCAGCGAGGATTGCATCATGGATGACAATTCTGACAGCGAGCCGCCCCGGCATGGTTCGCTACGCAAAATGGGAGGAAATCGATTTTGAGGAAGGGATATGGACCATCCCGGCCGCCCGCATGAAGATGCGCAGAGACTACGTCAGCCCTCTACCTCATCAGTTGATCGCCATGCTTACCAAACTGAACCAAAGCACTGGCCGCAGTCGGTATCTATTCCCAGGCAATGGTGAAAAGCAGCCAGTCATCAGTGAAAACACGATCAACCTGGTGTTCGCCAAGATCGGCTATAAAGGACGACTCGTCAGCCATGGCACTCGTCATACCGCAAGCACGCTGCTGCGCGAACACGGCTGGCTGAAGGACCATGTCGAAAGCCAGCTGGCTCACGTCGAGGGCGGCATCTCTGGCGAGTACAATCAAGCCCTATACCTGCCGCAACGTCGGATCATGATGCAGTGGTATGCAGACTATCTCGACGCCCTCAAAGAAGGCATTACAGCCAACCTTCGCGATCAATTTGATACTCGCGTTAATCAGTTCCTCGCACGCCCTTCTGCACCGCCTCTAACAGCATCCCATGCACACAAAGATGATCACCTCCAAAAGTTGCCTATCGAGACAGACTCAACGGCGACTCAGTGATCACGTGACGCCTCACCAATTCGACCCGGTCGACGACAACATCATCGCCTTGCAAAACTACCGTGGCGCATTCCAACACTGGTAAGTCGGTGAGATCTCCACAGCCCAGCCTTCCACGCGGGTCCATCCAAACAGGGCTGCAAAGCCGCCCTGCTTGGATGGACCTCACTTAAAAAATCTAAAGCCCATAAAGCTGTCTGTGGAAAACTACTGATTTCCACCGGTGGATAATTTCACCCACCGCCGCAGAACTCCGGATAATTCGAGCCTTGACCCGAATTATCCACAGGCGTAAAAAAGATCGGGCAAAGCGCTGTCGTTGACAGCAACTCAGGTAGCCAGAACCTTTAAGGCTACGCCACACCGTGGTGGTTCTCCCAAAGTGCGATGAGCGTCCGGCGGCTCGCACAGTCACAGCGATGTGATGGATGCCTACTTCTACCAGAGTGCCCACTGCGGCAACTCACACCCCTTCGTAGCTGCCCTGCAGCAACCTATCCGCTTGGCCATTTCATTGCGCCAACCTGCGCCCGTCTCTTTCTTCCGGAAAGAGACGGGCGCTCCTACCGCTGCTGCAGCCCATCTCGTACAAGGCTTTGCGGCATTTCCCCTCGTGACAATCGGCGTGACAAACACCGAAGTCACCAGCAACGGCGATGCAGATGATGGTGCCGCAGCCTACGGAATGGACTGCACCTGACTGACAGTCAGGCATGCCCCGGTCATCGCTTCACTGCCTTCACCTGACTCAGGATCTGCGGCACTGGTCTCGTCAGCCAGTGCAGCCTCCACCCGCCCACCGGTAACGGTGTTCAGGAGGCCAGATCATGAGATGCCCAAGCTCCCGGTCGTAAAGAGCCGACAGTCCCGCGTTAGTGGACAACCCTCACAGGTCGCAGGGGCCTTGATCCCTGATAACACTCAACATTCTTGGCGGGATGCCGTGGGGAAAAGCTTCAACGTTTTGACTTCGAGAGGAGTTTGATCATGGCGCTGGTCGGTAAACGGGATGGGCGCAATTTTGGCTATGGCCGGCAATTGAGCTACGCCGGGCCGCAGGCGTTGAAAGACATGTTCGGCGGTGGGCATTACGGCACGGTCAAGGCGCACAGTGATCGCTGGCAGGCGTTTGTACGCTGGTGTCGGTCGGAGGATGGACCAGGGTTTAACGATGCGCGACAAATTGATCGGCAGACCTTGCTGGACTACGCCGGGTATCTGCGCCAGCAAGTTGAACAAGGTGAGCTCGCTATCGCGACTGCGCAAAACCGATTATCCAGTGTGAATCGGACCATGGCCACGCTGAGAGGTGATCAGTATGTGAAGGTGTCGAGTCCGAGCAAGGCTTTAGGACTGCAGCGCACAACCGTCCGCACAGCAACCCCGCAAGGCCAGGATCGTGAACAGGTGAAGCGGATCGTCGAGGCGCTCTGCGAATACCAACTGCCGCGCGCGGCTGCCATCGTGCAGCTGGCCCGAGCCACAGGCATGCGCTTACGCGAGGCCATTTTGGCCGACCTACCACGCCTAAAACGTGAGGCCGAACAGTACGGCAAGATCAACATCCAGGATGGCACCAAAGGTGGCCGTTCAGGTGCCTCGGCACCTCGCAGGATTACGGCAGATGATCATATTCGTGACGCACTGAGGTTTGCCGAACAGATCTCGCCCGACGGTAGTCGCAACCTGCTTGCACCGAACGAAAGCTACCTCGATTTCCAACAGCGAATCGTGCGACCCGCACGGGACATCCTCCATAAGCACAACCTCAAAGGCTTCCACGAATTGCGGGCGGCCTATGCTTGCGAGCGCTATGAGCAAATCACCCATCATCCCGCGCCCGTCAACGGTGGCCGTTGCTATCAGCTCGACCGACGGCTAGATAAGGATGCACGAGTGCAAATCAGCGATGAACTCGGGCACGGTCGTATCGATGTGGTATCGGCTTACATTGGTGGTCGAGCATGAGTGAGCCATTCGATATGGAGTTGTTCCTGGCGGGCGTCTTGACCGGGTCACACACCACACGCCAACGCCACCTGCGTCAGGCGAAGACTATCCAAACAGCGATCGCTGAGCGCTGGCAATGCGACAATCCATGGACTTGGCAGAGAAAACACCTTGCATGGTTTTTGAATAACCATCTAAACCAGCGCACTGAGTCGACGCGCTATTACTATTTGCTGACCATGCAATTACTCACTCATCGTCTAGGAAAATCCTGGCAGTTCACCCCCTAAGCGAAGGTCAGAAAACGGCCAGAAACGGTGACTCAGCATCTACAAACTTAGAGGGTGACTCGGAAGGGCTTCAGGCCAAGCACGAAAACTGTTGATCGGCTTCCTCGAATGAGCCAGCCTGATAAAAATAAGGTAGGGTTAGCTCTACTAAAAATTTCTCACGGTCCCGGAACGTCACCATGGATGAAGCGAATTTCGAACAGCTGCTGAAGCGGTCGGAGTCTGACACTCTAGATTTTAAATCACAGGGTTACTCATTTTCAGACCAAGACTCGTATGAGTCCAATGTCAACCGAGCTAAATTTGCCAAGGATATAATATCCATGGCAAATACTCCCCGCGACCATACTGCTTTCATTGTGATAGGGGTCGAGGCAAAAAAGAACGGTGACAGGATCTTACGCGGAATTTCTGAACATGAGGATGACAATACCCTTCAGCAAAAGTTGGAGTCTTTGGTCTATCCGCACCCGAAGTTTAGATACATTGAAGTGTCTTACCAGGGGCAGCAGTTCGGCGTGATTGAAATTCCCGTGGATACCCCGATTCAGGGGCCTTACCTTGTAACGCTAAAACCAAAAATGGCGGTGGGGGATATTTTAGTTGATAAAACCCTTTACTGGAGAAGAAACTCTAAAAACTCTCCAGCCTCGTATGAGGAGACCAGAGGGATTTATGAGTGGTTCTTAAATAAATCTAAAGGCTCGATAGCTTATGGCGAGGACACTCCATCATGGCAAAATTTAATAAATACTGCCGATATTTCAATTAGCGGGCAGCGATATATTTTATTGGTAGCGCTTGATGGAGGTAGGGAGGAGGTAAACTTAAAGAATTTAGCTGGAGTGGATTGGAATTTTGTAGTTGACTTTGATGGCGACAGCTCAGGCTCAGAAAGCACTACTGCGTGTATAAATACGTTATCGCAAGTAAGAAGTGTTCATCAAGTAACTAGAGGGGATGCTCTGTCTGGAAATTTGCTAGTATCCACGACTTGGTACTACGCCAGAGGTATTGCTGGAAGAGAGGCCACAAAGATTGGGAGAAAGTGGAGTGATTGGTTAAAGTATTATGCTTCGGACTTTAAACAAAAACTATCAGAAATTGCAAAGTGCAGCTCTGATCCAGTAGTAATCGTGGCGCTATGGAATGATCTAGCTCTTTTGCCGCATTTGACTCGTTGCTTGGATGATGCGACTGAGTTATTAGGGGATTTAGTCGTAAAAATTATAGTTACAGATCATGTTTCGGAGCTGTCTTCCGTCGCTGAAAATAGTGAGGCAGTATTAGTTGAGTTGTCCGCGGGCCATTTTTTAGATGGTATCGCAACTCTTCGGAGTGCAAAAGAAAGCAAAGGCAAAGAGCTTATTTTGCTTCCTGGGAAAAATGGCACTCAAAAAGAAATTTCCTTAGAAGATTTATCTTGGATATCGGAAGATTTAGAAGTTGTTCATCTTAATTCTGGTCTTAATGCCGAACCTCAAAGAGAACTGAGAACTGAGTTTCTTCGCGGCGCACCTATTTCTTGGTTTGATTTAAATATTCACGCGGACGTCGATCGAGACCTCACTGCATCGATATTAAAAACCGCGCGCAATGACCTTAGGTCTAGAAAGTCATCACGTATAAATTTATATCACGGGCCCGGTGCTGGAGGGTCTACGATCGCAAAAAGGATATTGTGGGAATTGCACACTCAATTCCCTACAGTCGTTTTATCGCATTGTCGACCTAAAGAGACAATTGAACGTATCTCTAGAATATTCCATACGACCGAAAGCCCAATATTCATTCTACGTGAAGGTGGCAATATCGCTGATAAAGACAGCGATGAACTTAGTGATTTATTGGCGTCAAGACAGATACCATCTGTATTTCTACAGGTTTTTAGACGTTCCGACTTGCCTAAAATCTCAGACCGAACATTCTCTGTTTCATCTCAGTTGAATGATGCTGATGCGGGTCGTTTTGCGGCGGTTTATTCGGGGGCGATGCCGGCGAAGCGTGCTGCGATAGATGCTCTCGCGTTTGAATCTTCCCAGTCCCGAACCGCGTTCCTATTTGGCCTGACAGCTTTTAACGATAAGTATGAAGGCTTATCATCTTATGTCTCAAACCACTTGGCAGGGCTCCCCCCACTTCAGAAAAAAATTCTTGTTTTCCTTAGCGTTGTTTACGTGTATGGACAACAAGCATTGAGCGCCCAAAACTTTGCTGGACTACTAGCGCTACCGCAATCGAAAATAGTTGATTTTAGAAGGGCCTTATTGCCTCAAGCACTAAATTTAATCATCGAAGAAAGAACGGGGGTCTGGCGGCCTGCCCACTATTTAATTGGCAAAGAAGTACTCGTTCAATTATTAAGTGAGAATCTACCTGATCCTAGGGCATGGAAAGCTCGATTGGCAGACGTAGCATGTGACGTTGCAGATTTTTGTAGAACAAATAACTCCTTAGCTCCTGAGCAATTAAAGTCGACCGTAGATAGAACTTTTTTTTATCGAAATGACGCGGAGCTTCTCGGAACAGTGTCGGCAGGAGAACGTTATTTTTCTGAAATAGTTATGCAAATTCCTACACCGGAAGGTAGGTTGAGGGTCTTTAAGCATATTGTATCGCTCTTTCCAGAAGAACCGCATTATTGGGCGCATCTGGGAAGGCTCTATTCCTTGCAGATGCAGAGATATGGAGATGCCCGGGAAGCATTAGAAAAAGCGGTTGCCTTGGAATCTGGAGATTCTCTACTGCACCATATGCAAGGAATGGTAGAGAGATCAGAGGCCTATCATAAAATGGAAGTAAAAGAACCTCTTGAAAGTGTTCTTGAGTCAGCTTCTGCAGCGTCAATATTTTTTGAGCGCGCTAGAGATATAAATGGCGACGACGCTCACAAATATATAAGCGAAGTTCAGCTTATAATAAAGGTTCTTGATTACGCCGGGAGGGCGGCAAAAACAACGCCGGTACTCGCGGCGAGCAATAGTAAAAATAGCTGGCTTCGTGAGTCTTTCGAAAGAGCTGAGGCATTTTTAGATGTAGTTCGGAGAATGAATGCGAACTCTCACTCTAATCCGTACGAAGAGAGGTGTCGGGCAGAGCTCGATACTCTTTACGGATCGCACGAGGCTGCATTGCAACGCTGGCAAAACCTGCTTGATCGTCACGATGCGCAAGGTGTGTACGCCCCCCCGATTAGAAGGCAGCTAGTATGGACTTATTTAGCTCGACGCGACAGAAAGTGGCAAAATCTTTCGGTCAAAGAGCTTGTGAGGTGCGTAGAGCTGCTCGAAGAAAATGCAACTGAAGAGCCCGGGTTCGGCGAGAATATTAGACTATGGATTCAAGCGTCGCGTTTCTTATCAAATCCGCCATCGCTAGACGATGCGATTGAGAGAGTAGCATATTGGAAAAGCATAAAAGGGGGAGTTGATGCGGCCTACTACCTTTCCGTCCTGTACGCTCTTCAGGCATTAGAAGGATCTACTCTTGCGTCGGATCGCCACCTACGAGAGTTGGAAGAATGCAGAAATTTAAGCCGGCTGCGTAGAACTCGAAAGTTGAGTTTTGAATGGCTATCTAATGGTGATGGCTTACAGAAAATAACTCGAGCAGAGCAACTTGGGGAGTGGAGTAAAACCGCCGGATTCTGGACTGATACCGACAAGCTAATGCGCATCGAAGGTTCCGTATCCTCCATAGCAGGGCCTCAAGCGGGCGAGATTGAATTGCCCGGTGGGATAAAAGCTTTTTTTGTGCCAGCCCTTGCCGGTCTAGACCGAGGGAGGTCCGAGAACGCAAGAGTAACTTGTATCCTTGGCTTTAGTTATGACGGCCCTAGAGCTTGGCTGGTTAAAGCACTTTAATAATGTGCAAAATCCGGTTGGGTTGTATTTCGGTGCAATTCAATCGGATGCTTGATAGCGGCATTTCAAATGGAATCGGCTTCGGCGAGCGCCTTCTTTGGGCCGATAGCTGCCTTCCACCAAAGGCGGCTTTGGGTCGACTGCGGCCCTTCGTGACTGGCAGCAATCGACTGTGGATGCACCATCCTCCCGGCGTCCTTCCGACCATGCGCAACTCCCTACCGAGGTCAGTAATCCCCCTGCTACGCTGAAAATTTCACGGAGGATTGCACAATGCCAAACTCAGACTTACTCCCTTCCCTGCTATTTAAGATCAACGAAAACCAGCTCGCCCTGGAGGCCGCCATCATGGAGCTTTCGAACTGGGTAGAGATGCGCGGATCGGCGGACGTCGCCGACAATGTTCGGGGCGCCCTGGACACGATCGATCGAAACGAGGAGTTCATCAAGATAACGCTTGCTGTACTCATGACGCCCGACTAATCGCGAAAGTTCGCCATGTGTCGGTTCGGCATTTTTTGGTAGACCAGGGAGTCTATCCGTAACCAGTTTTTTGTAGATATCATTCACAGCTCGTCGGAAATTGGATGGAGAAATCCTATCAAGCTTCCATCCACACCAGTCCTTACTGGAGGCAGGTAGGATGTACACTTCACGGTACAACGTGGAAGTGTACACATGCAAAAAACTATGTTAATTATACAGTTATGCTATTATTCGAGTCTCCCTCGGGCACCATCTTAAAGAAAGACCTTGAAATTCAAGGTCTTTTTTTTCGTCTGCAGGAAAGTCATCCGATCCATTGTGGCGAGGGGATTCATCCCCGCTGGGCTGCAAAGCGGCCCCAACTACCCATCTGTGGTGAGGAACAATCTGTGGCGAGGGAGCTTGCTCCCGCTTGAGCGCAAAGCGCTCACAAAAAGGTCATTGCAGTGCCTGAAGATGGACTCTCGTCGCGGCTCCCAAGTCCTGGACTATTGACCCACCCCTCCCCGGTTACAAAGGATTTCACCCCATGGAATTGCTGCTGGAAACCGTCGCCCTCTATTGCCTCAAACTGGTTTACGAGGCTGAGGACCATAGTCCGATTCTGCGGGATGATCCGCTGATGGCGGATTATGAGCGGGAAGTGTTCGGGTTGATGGTGCGCAAGGGGGATATCGAGGGGATTCGGGGCAAGGTGAAGCATTGCCTGGGGCTGGCATTGGAAGCGGTTGGTGGCGTTGATACTGTCCTGGGGCGGGAGCTGAATCGTTTGGCGACTGAATTCGGCGCTACCCGAACGGTGGAGGAGCTTCGAGGTCCGCTTCTCACTCTTAGGGACTACCTGAAAGATATCCAGTGAACCTGCGTGGCTGGCACAACCGAACATCTTGGAGAAGACGTTTTGCTGAAATGGATTTCTGCATTTTTTGATAGAAGCAAAGAGAACGACACACTGGGTGAGTTAGTGATGGAAAATCGGCGCTGGCGCATGTTCGCCAAGGTCGGATTCACGATACTGACGTTGATGCCCATCCTCACCTACTGCTCCTGGATAGCCCCACGGTTTGAGGACTCGGGACTTACCAATCCCGCAGTGCTTGAGGTGATCAATAGCGAAGAATATCGACAGGCAACCCGGGAGGCCGTCGCTCTGCTCGACCTCTATAACCGGGGGGAGATTGGCCTGGATTCGCTGCATGGTATACAGGGCGTTCACCGAATTGGCGGGGTGACGGTCACTTTCAACCTGCAACTAGTACCACGAGACGAGCCCAGGCAAGGAGGAGGCAACAAATACAAGCTTGATGGCCAGTACAAAGTGACAGTCGTCACAGGCTATCTGATTATGTTTCTGACCATCGAATTGCTTCTGGTCGGGATAGCAATCTGCGTCATTTTCCAAGGACCACCAAAAGCGCAACGCAGGTTTGAGGAACAGATACTACAAGAGCATTTCTCCTTTGATATGCCCGTGCTCCCCGCACCCCAAGAGCGAGCCGACCAGATCATCGAGCGCATGCTGCTGCGTTTTCACCGTTTTGCGAAAGACCTGAAACACCGCCCGCGCGGCCGAAAGGGAGTTCAGCTCGACGATGAATACGACATCCAGTTTCTGGTCAACGCGTTGCTGAGATTGCAGTTCGATAACGTAAAGCCTGAAGAGCCGTCCCCGAGCATGGCAGCAGGCGGCACCCGCGCAGACTTCTTCCTGCCTGAACATGGGCTCTTTATTGAACTCAAGATGACGCGCGACGGTATGATCGCAAGATCGCTAGCCGACGAGCTGATCCTGGATATCGCACGCTATCGGGCCCATCCCGAATGCCATGCAATCATTTTCTTCGTCTATGACCCTCGCGGCTTGGTTAAAAACGCTGTGGCATTGCGAGCGGAGTTATCGGAAATTGCGGGTGAGTTACCTGTGAGCCTGATCGTTTCGCCTAGCCACTGAAAAAAGCGGGACTGGTCATGGAGATCAACTTTGATAGTGCTGTTGCTTTCCCAAGGAGGTCGAATAAGCGTTATCAACTCTGCGCTCGCTCAAATACCCAGGTACGCCGTTACGTCTCGCTCAAGTATGTCCACCAGCTCAGCGTCCAGAACATGCGACGCTTGCACTCAAACAGCCGAGCATACTACCCGTAGACGATGTTGGTGCTTGCGCCCCATCAAAAATGAATTTACTTCCGGCCAAGACCAAATAAATAAAACCTGCCTCCCTCCTCTTTGCTCATCACGTCTCTTTAAATTCCTCCATCAATAACTCGACAAACTTATCCCTCGCACTATAAACCTCAACCTTTTTATTCCACATAAAATAATTTTGTACAGGGAACAGATCATCAAATACATATCCACTGATACTTCCAACGCTTTTGGACTGCTCAAATATCCCCCTCGGAACTAACGAAGCGCCTGCACCGGAGCTGACGCAGCCAAGAATGGTGCCATAACTGGCTATGTCGGTTATGCGACTCGACACCTCATGCATCCTCAGCCAATTTTCCAGTGTTCCCCTGTAAGGGCATCCTTCTGGCCACATGAATATATCCATGCCGCTTAAATCCTGCGGTTCACTTATCCGCCCCGCTGTTGCGGAAGCGATCAATAGAAGTTCTTCCTTGTAAATCTCAACGCTTGCAATATCTGGATGTTCAGGTCTGACAGCGATGATTGCCCCATCCAGTTCATGGCTAACTACATCGTTTAATAACCGCGACCAATCGCCGGTACTGAACTGTATTTGCACCGAAGGATAGAATTGATGATAACTTGACAACAACCGTGGCAACCTACCTATTGCGGACGACTCAATAGCGCCAATCTTCAAATTTCCCGAGGGTGCTGCTGCAGGATCAAGAGACCTTTGGGCTTCCTGACACAGAGACAATATTCTATTCGTGTAATCAAGAAACAATCTACCCGAAGGACTGATGACAAGCCCCCTCCCCTTCCTGATAAATAATGAGACACCCAGCTCTCTTTCTAAAAGCTTGATTCGGCTTGTGATATTTGACGGAACGCAGTGTAACAATTCAGCCGCGCGAACAATACTGCCCTGATCGGCCACAGCCTTAAACATAGCTAGCTGGGAAAACTCCATACCATTACTCACTAAAAGTGAATGATTTACTGAGTATAAGTCACTTGTTGCGCACCCTCAAGGCGCTTAATGTTTGGGAATCTGGTTTATCAAGGATGCATGAATCAGAAACAACTCGAAAATATTAAATAATTCGATCAGTCTTCAAGGAAAAGCCATAAATGAATTCAGCATCGAAGCAACGCCACCTTGATACATTTGAAAGTAAATCCATGCAAGAACTGGGGGAAGTTTTTATTGAGGCGTTACCCAAGCACATACGAAACCTGAAAATCCCCGGACGAACCATCTTCGAAAATCACCACAGAGAGGCTCTACCAGCTCACATAGTGCAAACATCTGACCTTCAAGATGTCATGCTTGAGGTGCTTCGCCATCCGATTACGCAAGATGCCCATTTCCATACTGAAAGTGCATTCAGAGCCTTTCTTAGAAAGAAAACGGCAGACCCGACTGTTCTGAGGTTTTTCAACGGATGGAATGAAACCCACAAAACCACTAGCTTAGTTTCGGCTAAAATCATCATGCGATTATCCGCAGATGCAATATCTTTACCTGCTGAAAAACGAGCTGGCTATCACAACGTCATGGCGCATATGCATGAAGTCGCGAAAGACGACTTTGGGCTTGGACATCAAAACCATGATGGCATGTACGGATATATGACTGCAGCCTTTGGCGCGACAGCTTGGGCTGAAGACCAATATAAAGTAAACGAGTGCAACGAATTTTCAGAGTTTCTATACCACACTGGAATTGCAGAACATAAATCGGCCCTTAACTCAGCCGCCCATAAGCGCTCGATCATGGATGCCATGATGGTTTCGATTGCTTCAGAGCTGTGGAATGGCCGGGAGTACAACTTTATTGCTCAACATATAGAGAACAAGATACTTGAGATAAATCCCGACCTGAGAACGAACACTGTGAGTTTGCGCAACGCTAAAAATTATGTAATGGGCCATTCTGGTGAAGTGGAGAACAGGCATGGTTTGCATGCGTTAGCCGCAGCACAAGCCTATGGCCGAACGGTGGATTTCACCTTCAAGCCAAGTCGATTAAAAGGAATTATGCTCAATTACAATGAACGAGTAGGAAATGCTTTTGCGGCTATGCACCGCACCCTAATCTCATAGGGGCAGGTGCGAAACATCGCAGGAAGTTTCGTAAGGGAATGCCATGGTGTGGAAATCAAGTTGTGAAAGGATCTCCTATGGATATTGACCAAGCCATGATCGCGCTAGGTTTTTTTGCCTTTTGCGGCGGCTTGATAGATGCGGCGGTAGGCGGCGGCGGGCTTGTACAAGTGCCAGCACTTTTACATGCCCTGCCCCAACAAAGCCTGGCCACTGTTTTCGGAACCAATAAACTGGCTGTTCTGGCAGGCAATGCGAGTTCAATACTCAGCTATTTAAAGCGAATAACCGTCGTGTGGAGGCTGATGCTTCCCACTATGTGCTCGGCATTTGTCTTTGCTTTCTTTGGGGCCGCTGTAGTATCTGCTGCGCCTAAGAAGCTAATGGAGTTTGTTGTTTTTTTCATCCTGATAGTCATGGCTTTTTATACTTTCAAGGAGAAGAAATTAGGCTTGGTGAGTTCCAACAAACCTTGCGGAACAAAGGAGATCGCATCAGGGATTTTTTTTGGCGGTTTGATTGGGTTTTATGACGGTGTCTTTGGCCCAGGCAGCGGTAGCCTTTTGCTTTTTATTTTCGTCAAATTCTTTGGCTTCGATTTTCTAAACGCATCAGCATCGGCAAAGCTGGTTAATTTGGGTACATTTAGCGCAGCACTTATGTTCTTCGCTCCGTCCGGCAATGTGTTATGGGCCGTTGGAGGCGTGGTTGCACTTTGTAATATGGCGGGTTCTCTCGCCGGTGTTTTTTTGGCACTGCGTTATGGGAGTGGCTTTATAAGAGTTTTCTTTCTAATGCTACTTATTTTCTTAATAGGTCGAATGGGGCTGAGCATTTTCATAGGTAATCAATAGTAAAAAAGGGCCTTGCGCTAGCAACGCCCCTTTTAATGAAGGTGGGTAGCACCTCCTCCAGCCTACCTCACCTCAACAATATCCAATGCCCGATTCGCCAAAAGCTCACTCAACTCAATCACCTGCTGAATCCCCAACGCCACATGCCGCCGTGACCCATCCAGGTCAAACGCCAGATCACTGATCATGGCATTGGCCGAAGCCAGGTTCTCGCTGAGGCTGGCAAGCAGGCATTCAGAATCAACATCGGAAGCGATGCGGAAGATGGTGTTGGGATTGTCGGACGTTTCTTTCTCAGGCTTGGGGTTCAGATAGAAATCCAAGGCTCGCGTAGCAGCGTCGTCGATTTTCTTGTTGCGCGCTGACTGGGCGCGGGAGACGTGTTCGTCGGTAACCGGGGGGTTCGGTGTAATTTTGACCATGACCTTAGCTCTCTTGGTTGAGGCTACGACCCGCTCGCGACTAAACGAATTGGGAGGCAGCTGTACGCAGGTTAGTCGACCGACGAGCTAAGAAATCGGCGCGCCCGAGGGCGCCCTGCGCACAGCCACCATCGAGTGCAGGGATGAGGATACCTGACTGACGGACGCTTGAGCGACTTAGCTACGACGGGCGACTAAACCCGATCACTGATGAGCAGTGACAGGTCCAAACTACCGACGCCACCCCAGGCGCACAAGCCGGCGGATTCTGGCGTAGTTGTAGGCAAAGGCGCAAGGCGACGTGAGCTCTAGGGCGAGACCTGACGGTGGGTGGTCACGATGAATGGCCTGCCGTCCAGGGCTCTTTGTTCCAAGACAATCCTGTCCTTCTCCACCTCCTTGATGCGCGCCTGGCCCGATGCTCCTGCCGGGTAGATATCACTGAGGTTAGGCATGCTAGAGCCGACAAACTGCGCCACCGTCAAAGGCGAGATCTCTTGGCCGTCGACCCTATACGTCTTGGGCAACGTCTTCATTTGCTCCAATGTGAACGAAAGGTACTCGCTATCCGCATTCCAGCTACCCGCGCCGTTAACGCTGTATTCGAATCGATAGGGTTTCGAAGGCTCTGTCCCAACCAACGCGATCACGCCGTTCAGATTGTAATGGTTGTTGGCGAAGTACTCGGTCATGCCCTTGAACTCGAACTGAACACCGCCATCGAGATAGCTGAACTCCTCGGTCCAACGTCCAATGAAATGGCTTTTGTAGTAGTCAGCCCTCATGTCGGCCAACCAGGTTGAGATGGCAGGGAACCCCGCCATCAAGCCAACAACGGCGACAAGAGCGGCCCAGCTTTTTACCGAGTACTGCTTAAGTGTCGAGACGGTGATCATTACTAGCTCCTAATCCATGAGGAGGCGTACAGCACTCCGGTTCGTCTGTGCAGTTACTGCTTCAGGTCTTCTATCAGCTTGCCGACGGCCAGATCGGATACGCGGGAAAACGCTGCACGCAGTGCCTCGGGATCGGTGGCGTACTGCTCAGGGGTGTAGGCGAGGGTGTTGCTTTCGTTGAAGGGCGAGATGGTATTGAAGTTGCGCCAAACCGATGTGCCGCTACGTTTCATGGAGCCGTTGACGCCAATGACTGGGTAAAGCACGGAGCTGTAGTTTTTCAGACTCAGTCCCCACTGCGAAACCATGATTTCAACGTCGGCATCCGCTTTCTCGCCTTCCGCCACGAGGGTGAACATACCCTCTTGCTTAATGCGCTTCTCGAAGCTTTCACGTACCAGTTTTCCCAGATCGATACCGTGGGCCTGCATGTTGTTCAAAATCGCTTGAGAGATATCTGCTGTCGCGCCATCGGCCGCCTTGGTGCCCATGACCGAACCGGCCCCCGTCAATGCGCTCGTGCCAGTACTCGATGCACCAGCCGCCGTGCCAGTCGCTGCGCCTGCCCCGGCACCCAGGCCTGCCCCCCAAGCCTGGGTCATGCTCGTGTACTTGAAGTTTTCCACCGCAAAGTACACAGGAAGGATCTTGATGGTCTTGATCTGGTGGCGGTCTTCAACACTCAAAGATTTGGTGACACATCCGGAAAGCAGGCTGACCGAGAGCAACGCGAGAAAGATTTTTTTCATTGATAGGAATACCGATGGCATGAATGGCGTGTCGCCTGAACGAAGAGACCTTTGAGTTCCAAAACGTCTCTCTGACCGCTCCGGTTTCTCTCAGGATAAAAAGGTAGCCATGACCGACAACCGTTCTAGTAGACGCGGTCTTCCTGCTTCATGCCATAAATGCGCCCGAACGTCCTGAAGGAGATCCACAGGAACAACAGCGTCAGCAATACCCCACCCGCCATGACGATAAAGCTGGCGCGGTTGGTGTGCAGCTCGGTGGCGATGCTGCTGATTTGGGGTAACCAGCGTGAGTAAAGCAGTGGAATTTCTTCACCTACTTTGTACTGGTAATGTTCGCTGTAGCGCTGGTCAAAGTATTCATCTTCATGAACCTGTTGATCACTGTCGACATATCGGTAATGAATGATGACGCCGTTGGGATTCATCGGGATGCCTTCCAGATGCGTCACCGTGCCTTTCGCTTCGACAGGGGTCCACCGAATGGCGCCATAAATGGTCCCTGAGTGTTTTGCCAGTGAGGCTAGAAACAACAGCAAGATGCAAGCAATGGTCAGCAGGACGATGCGGTTATAGAGATGATCTTTTTCAGCTTCACGTGGGTAAAACATGCTCCGGTCCCTCGGGGATAAATTCTTGCGCATCCTATCGGCGTTCGATCCAACAACTTGAATTTCCATCCAGGTCAGGTTCTCTCTGAAGCTCACCAGTAGTCATTCAGAACAAACCTCAGAGGCAATACGAAACCTCGTAGCTGAGGTATAAGGACAGCCATGCACCAAGGCCTACAAGGGACTGAAACGTGAGCACATTGCAATTCTGGCTGGACCGGTTGAGGAACAAGCAGACGCCCGCGTCCACTTGGGCTGATCATCGTCGGAACGAAGCACTGGAGGCGCTCGCGGGCGCAGGGACGCACAGTAGTTGGATTGAACTCAGTCATCACTACAACGGTTTCGTTCGGGAGATCGCGGTTAGAGAGCTGTGCGCTCAGCCATCCCCTGAAGCACTGGTCGCGTTGATAGATCGGTCGAACGACTGGGTGCCTCAAATTCGTGATTTAGCTGCGGTCGGCCTGGAGCATTATCTTTCGCCTGCCCATGTCCATGCCTTGTTGTACGCGGTAGAGCCGCTTATCGCGTTAGCTGCACGTCAACGGGCCGACCATGGAAAAACCCTCAAGGCCGCTCGTGCTGTTTTGCAGTCGCCGGTTATCCGAGATGAGGTCCAGGCGAATTTTCTGACGCGGCACGGTAAGGCTGCCCGCTATTTGTTCGAGCTTTTGCTGGAAAGCGACTCCAATCCTGAAGCGCTGCTACGCAGCGCGCTCTTCCACCGTGAGGTGACCGTACGGTTGCTGGCCGTACCCGCCTGCCTGAAATTGCCCACCACCCAAGCTCGGTGCTTGCTACTCGAAGCCTTGTCTCAACCAGGTGCAAAATTTCGCGTTTGGGTGCTGCGCGCCCTTCTTCCTTTGCTGGGCGATCCTCGTCCAATTTTGTGTGAGGCGTTGCTCGATGCATCAGCCTCAATCCGTAGCCTGGCGCGCTGGGCGGCACCAAACAGTGAGATCGATCCACATGCGGTCCTCGCTGACCGGATGAAGCAAAGTATGCCCAGCAAGAAGCGAGATTGGCTGGGTGTGCTGGGCCTTTCGGCAGAGCTCAATGTTGAGCTGGATCCTCAGTGGCAGAAAGAAGCGCTGCGTTCTGGTTACCCCACAGTGAGGCGCGCTGCCATTGGCGCGGTGTCCGATGCTCAACTGCCTGAACTGCTCAAAGCGCTTGATGATCCCTCGAACAGAGTTTTTAACGCAGCCATCGCCCGCCTCAGCGACCAGCCTTGGGCTTTGGTCAAGCCTGGGTTAGACACCAAGATGGATCGGGATTGGCATGACCTTTCCGTCATACGCCGAAGCGCGCTGCTCCAATTACGGCCTCTATGGCAGCAAGCTGCGTACCTGTTGGATCGGTTGGACGCCGAACCGACGATCCAGGCTTTTTGGCTTCGGCAGTTAGCCATGTGGTGTGACGATCAATATCAAATGGTTGATCCGGTGACACCCAAAATCGAGCGGACGGTGATTATAGAGCGACTACGAGAGCTGGCGGCTCGTGGGCTTATCGGCAATGAAAGCATTGCTCGTGTTGTCTAGGTGCGGTAATGCGCTTTATGTCATAACCGATCATGTCAAGTTTGGGTGGAAGCCTGGCGAGCCTTCGTTGTCAGCGTCTGTCGGGCTTTACTGACACGACTCCCCTTCGGCTGATACGAGCATTTGCCCAATGCCTGTTCACTTGAGGAAAATCAACGGCAGGGAAAGCTTGCTCCCGGCTTGGGTGCGGAGCGCTCAGGGAGATGGGGCTGCTGCGCAGCCCAGCGGGAGCAAGCCCCCTCGCCACGGGTTGACGGCTGTCCTTACCTGAGCTGCATGACGATCAGTTGCCTCTACGCGTTCTCATCTTTTTCGGCCGCTTCATCGCTGTGCACCACCACCAACAACTGCGCCTGAACATCCCCCACCGAACGCAGCCGATGGGGCTTCTGCGCATTGAAATGCAGGGCATCGCCGCGGTTCAGCAGCACGCGCTCGTTCATGAAATCCACTTCCACCTGCCCCTCATGCACGAATAGAAACTCCTCCCCCGTGTGTTCCTTGAACGCGTGGTGCGCGGTGAATTCGGTCGCGGGGTAGAGGATGAAGGGCAGCAGGCTGCGCTCCGAGACCTGATGGGCCAAGACCGCGTATTCGGAGCTGCCGCTGCTCGACGCCAGCGAGCGCCGGTCTTCGCTGCGCACCAGGCTGTAGCTGTCGAGGGAGACGTTTTCTTCGGAGAACAATGCTTCGACGTTCACGTTCAGCGCCTTGGCGAGCTTGAGCGCGGTGGCGATGGAGGGCGTGCTCAGCCCGCGTTCCACCTTGGACAGATAGCTCTTGGTCATCCCGGTTTTTTCGGCCAGGACGTCCAGTGTCATGCCGAGTTTTTTCCTGAGCAATTTCAAGCGAATGGACATAGGTAACCAACATTTCCTGGGAAACGGACAATCAATGGTTGCAAATGACACTTTGTGTCATATAGTATTTTTTGTGTCATTAGCACCTTCCTTTCACAGCTTCCATGACGCGGATCAAGAACGGTCAAAGAACGAATCAGGAGAACGGATATGAGCAAGACACTGGCGACGCCCAAGGACCAGTTGGTCCAGCACGCTGTCAACCAGATGCAAAAAACACTGCCGGATAATACGTGGACTGTACGACAAAAGCTGGCACTCACCTGCCGCATCCTGTTCGAAAACGGTCACGACTCGGGCCTGGCCGGGCAGATTACTGCGCGCGGGCCGCAGCCGGGCACCTACTACACCCAGCAATTGGGCCTGGGCTTCGACGAAATCACCGCCGGCAATCTGCTGCTGATCAATGAAGACCTGGAGGTGCTGGAGGGTCACGGCATTCCCAACCCGGCCAACCGCTTTCACACCTGGGTCTACCGCGCCCGGCCGGATGTGAACTGCATCATCCACACCCACCCGACCCACATCGCTGCGCTGTCGATGCTGGAGGTGCCTTTGCAGATTTCCCACATGGACCTCTGCCCGCTCTACGAAGACTGCGCGTTTTTGGAGGGCTGGCCGGGTGTGCCGGTGGGCAATGAGGAAGGCGAATTGATCGCCGGCGCCCTGGGCGACAAGCGCGCCATCCTGCTTTCCCACCACGGCCAGTTGTCCACCGGCGCCACGGTGGAGGAAGCCTGCAACATCGCCCAACTGATCGAACGCGCCGCGAAGCTGCAACTGCTGGCCATGGCCGCCGGCGAGGTGAAGCCGATCCTGCCGCACCTGGGCCGCGAAGCCCATGACTGGATCGCCCGCCCCAAGCGTCACGCCGCCGCCTTCGACTATTACGCCCGGCAGAACCTGCGCCAACACGCCGATTGCCTGAACTGAACCCATTAGGAGCCACGCCATGTCTACCCCCAATATCCACGGCATCATCGGTTACACCATCACTCCCTTCTCCGCCGACGGCCAAGGCTTGGACCTGAACGCACTGGGCCGGTCCATCGACCGCCTGATCGACAGCGGCGTCCACGCCATCGCGCCTTTGGGCAGCACCGGCGAGGGCGCTTACCTGAGCGATGCGGAGTGGGATCAGGTCAGCGAGTTCAGCATTGCCCGCGTCGCCGGCCGGGTGCCGACGGTGGTCAGCGTGTCGGACCTGACCACCGCCAAGGCGGTACGCCGCGCACGTTTTGCCCAAGCGAAAGGTGCCGATGCAGTGATGGTGTTGCCGGCCTCTTACTGGAAACTGAGCGAGGCGGAAATCCTGGCGCACTACCAGGCCATCGGCGCCAGCATCGACCTGCCCATCATGCTCTACAACAACCCGGCCACCAGCGGCATCGACATGTCCGTGGAGCTGATTTTGCGGATTTTCAACGCGGTGGCGAACGTCACCATGGTCAAGGAGAGCACCGGCGACATCCAGCGCATGCACAAGCTGCAGCTGTTGGGCGAGGGACAGGTGCCGTTCTACAACGGTTGCAACCCACTGGCCCTGGAAGCCTTCGCGGCCGGCGCCAAAGGCTGGTGCACCGCAGCGCCGAACCTGATCCCGCAGCTCAACCTCGACCTGTATGACGCCGTGCTGGCCAACGACCTGGAGCGGGCCCGGGCGCTGTTCTATCGTCAACTGCCGCTGCTGGACTTCATCCTCAAGGGCGGCTTGCCGGCCACCATCAAGGCCGGTCTGTGCAGTCTTGGCCTGGAAGTCGGTGATCCGCGCTTGCCGGTGTTCCCGCTCGACGAGGCGCGCATTAACCAACTGCAGACGATGTTGAATCAATTGCGCTGAATCACGCTGGGCCCTTGCGACCGACAGGTGGGCCATCCTGTTCGGTCGCTGTTGTCCTAATGGGTGAGCACCGCCATGACCATCGAGGCAATGAGATGAACACCTATCGCCCCTTGAACTGCGACCTGCATGACTACCTGGAGATCGCCTGCCTCTACGGCTACACGCTGGACATAGAACTGACTGACGGCCAACGCCTGACAGCCCGTGCGATCACCACGCGTACCGCTCACACGCGGGAAGAGTTTCTTGAGGTTGAAACCGCGGAGGGTCGTCGGGAGATACGTCTGGATCACTTATTGGCGATTACGCCGCTGGATGAGCACGCCAGGTTTGGACGGGTTGTGCTGGCACTAGGTGACCAGCCTTTGGACGCTTAGCTAGGCATCACCTCACCGGCCTGTTCCAACGCCAACCGGTGCAAGGTAACAGCGGCGAGTTCAAGCTCATCACCCCAGCTCACATCGAAACCCCATTCGCCCAATTGGGCGGTGGCGAACAGCGACAGGTCTTCCAAGGGTTTGAGCGCCGGAAATTGGCGAACGTGTTCGCGCAGGTCCACGTCGTAGCGCTTACCGTTGACGAACTCCACCTGCAAGGCATGTTTGCCAGGGGCAGGTTTCACGCTTTTTATTTTGCCCTTGCTGATCATCGGTCATCTCCTCCAGCTTTGTTCATCCCACACCCGTTGCAAGTCAACGGTGTGAGTTGCCGCCCACGCCAAGGCGGCTTTCAAGGCTTGGGGGTTGGCCCCTTTACCGAGCACCTTTAGTCCATCGATACCCGCTTACTGATAAGCCGTGACAAACTACCGGCGAGGTCCAAGACGCACAAGCCAGCGGATTCTGGCGTAGTTGTAGGCAAAGGCTGGTTTTATCAAGCTTATTAAGCGCCACCAGATGCAACGTTGGTTTGGGGCCGCTGCGCAGCCCAGCGGGGATAAATCCCCTCGCCACAGATTGAGGGGGTCTGGGTAGCGGGTTGTACCAGGCTGCCAAGTGCTGCCTCCTGATGCGGCTGTGTTTAGACCATTACTCCACATACCTCACATCAAACGACCCCCTAAAAATTTGGCCTTCCGTATCAGCGAAAGATAGCCCCCTCAAAAGAAATACCCATCGAGTACTGTCAGAAGTAACAGCTGGTAAGATCCTTTTAATGAGCTGGTTATGAGAGATCTGCAAAAAACGCAATAACCGTGGGAGCAAAGCTTGCTCGCGATGGCGGTAGTCAATCGGCAATAACGGCCTGCCGCGATCGCGAGCAAGCTTTGCTCCCACAGGTTTTGCAGCGTTTGATCCTGCTGTTTCTTCTAGCCGCCCGGCAAAAATCTTTCGCTTTATCCCCTCCCGCAAAGCTCCCATCCGCTCCAGCAAAGTCGCCGCGCCCTCTCCCCCTCGATAATGCCCGCTTCGCTTGCAGTCCCCTTACCCGCCAGCCCCGTGTAAACCCATGAACCTGAGTACCTTCATCCGTAGCTATTGCCTCAAGTCCAGGCTCGCCACCAATGCGCTGATCCAACTGCACCGGGCGTTCTCTTTCATGGCCAGTCATCTGGCGCAGTTGGGGTTCGATTCCGAGCGGTGGCCGGTGCCCGTCGATGAGGCTGCCGTGGACAGGCAGGCCAATGCCATCTGCCCGGAGCTGGCCGCTACCGTGTTCAGCCATGCGCGGGAAGGGGCGATGCTGGTCGACCCCTTCGGGCGGGTCATCGGTGTGAACGAAGCGTTCACGCGCCTGACCGGTTACGGGGAAGACGAGGTCAGGGGCCGGGACTTGAATTCCCATCGCATGGTGCGGCGGCTCGCGGCGTTTTATGCGCCGATGAAGAACGCACTGGATTTCCACGGGCACTGGTCCGGGGAAATCCAGAGCAGCCACAAGGACGGCCGGGAGATGACGTCGCGCATCAGCATCAGTGCCGTGCATGACCGGCACGGCAATGTTCGACATTACGTGGCGCTGCTCAGCGACATGACGCAGATAAAGCAGCGCCTGCAGTTGCTGGAGCGCGACGCCCGGTATGACGCGCTCACGCAACTGCCCAATCGGTTGCTGTTGGCCGAGCGGATGCGCCAGGCCCTGGGCAAGGCGCGTCTCCTTCAGCAGAAGGTGGCGATTGCGTTTATCGACCTTGATGGGTTCAAGGCCTTGAACGACAGCTATGGGCATGACTGGGGCGATCGGGTGTTGCAGATTGTCGCCGCACGAATCAACGCGACACTGCGTGAGAGCGACACCCTGGCACGGCTCGGCGGGGATGAGTTCATTGCCGGGCTGGTGGGGCTACAGGAAGTGGAAGACAGCGAGCCATTGCTCAAGCGCATGCTGCAAGCGGCCAGCGCACCCATCCTGATCGGCGCCCAGACGGTGGAGATCTCCGCCAGTATCGGCGTGGCGTTTTTCCCCGAGCACGGTCAGGAGATCGACGCGCTGATCAGCAAGGCAGACCAGGCGATGTACCTGTCGAAAAAGGCCGGCGGCAACCGTCTGGCGTTTTGTCCGACCCGCTTCATTTCCCTCAATAACGGAGCCTGACGGTGGTGCCGACGGTTCTTTCGCTGCCGGTCATCACCCCGTAGTCACCGGCGCCGAGCAGTGAATAGACGGCGGTGATGTAGTGGCGGTCGAACAGGTTGCGCACCCAACCTTCCACTTCCCACCCATGGTCCTGACTGCGCAGCCCCAGGCGCAGGTTGGTAAGGCCGTAGCTGGGCTGATAGCTGCCCTCGCCGCCTTCGAGGGTGCCGTAGTAGCCGCTCCGGAAGCTGTAGTCGATGCCGCTGTAGGCTTCCAGCCCATACGGCAGCGGATGGGTATGGTCCAGGCCGCTGCTGAGGCTCCACTCCGGCGCGTTGTAAAGCCGCTCGCCGCTGAGATCGCAGGTCCACTGGCCCGAGGCCGGTGGGCACGGTGCGTTGGAGAAACTGCGATAACGTGCGTCGCTCCAGGCCAGGCCCAGGCGCCCGGTGAGCCGGGGGGCCAATTGCCAGGCCGAATCCAGTTCAACGCCGCGCAGGCGTACCTTGCCGACGTTGATCAGGTTGTCCCGTAGCGGTGGCGCGAACACCGATGTCGAGGGGCTGTAGGTGAGCGCTTGATAGTTGTCGACATCGGTCTGGTAGACGGCAACATCAAGCAGCGCGCGCTCATTCCAGAAGCGCGTCTTCATGCCCAGCTCCAGCGAGGTGGCGCGCTCCGGCTCGAAGGTGGGCGCGGCGAACGGCCCGACCACGTCGAAGTTGATGCCGCCCGCCTTGTAGCCGCGGGACCAACTGACGTAGCCCATCACGGCATCGCTGAAGCGGTAGCTGGCGCTGAGCAGGCCGGAGACGTTGTCTTCCTCGATCGAGTCCTGGCGGTAATAATCCCCCCCGAGGGCGATGTCCCGCAGCAATTGGCCGCCCGCCTGGAACGTCGGTGGCAGGCCGGCCAGCGAGGCGAGGTTGCTGACGTCGCGGGAGATCCAGCCGTCCTTGCGCTCCTGGCTGTAACGCAGGCCACCGGTCAGTTCGAGAAGGTCGACGGGGCGCCAGGACACCTGACCGAACACGGCCCGGCTGTCGCCCTTCTGCTCGCCGTCGTAACGTTGCCGGGCGCCGTCCAGCAGTTGGGTCGGCACCTGCCGTGGATCGGTGAAGGTGATGCCATAGAGCTTCTGCAATTGCGCCAACTGGTCGCCGACGAACCAGGGCGCGGCGTCCTTGCCGAATTCGACGTCGATGTCACGATCGAGCTGCTGGCGCAGGTAGTAGAGCCCGGCGACATAGTCGATGGAGGAGCCGACGGTGCCGGACAGGCGCCATTCCTGACTGAATTGCCGGTGCCCCAGCTCGGTCTCGGACTGAGCCACCGACAGCGCGGTGCTATCGCCGTCGCGGGTGGCGCGGTAGTCCCAGTCACGGTAGGCGGTGATGCTGGTCAGGCGCATCGCCTCGTCCAGGTCCCAGTTCAATTCCAGGGAGACACCGTCCTGCAGGGTCTGCGGGTGCCCCGGTGCGTCGATACGCACGTCACGTTGGTAAGGGTCGGGCGCAGGCAGCGGATAGCCAACGAACCGGGCCCGCTGGCGCGTCTGCTGGCTGTAGTGGTTGACCAGCAGTACGTTGCCGGCCTCGTTTTGTCGGGCATGGTCCGCGATCAGGCGCGCGCTGAAATCCGCGTTCGGCGTCCACAGCAATTGCCCACGCAAGCCTTGGCTGTCGGCGTCACCGAGGCGGGCGCCGTCTTCCAGGTTTTCCACTTGTCCATCGACCGAGCGTTCGAAGACGTTCAGTCGCCCGGCCAGTACATCGTCGTGCAACGCCCCGGAAACCGTCCCGCGATATTCACGCAGACCGTGCTCGCCGTAGCTGGCCTCCAGGTTGGCCTCGGGCTGGAACGTCGGTTGACGGGTGATGATGTTCAGCGCGCCCGCGGTGGTGTTCTTGCCGAACAGGGTGCCCTGGGGCCCGCGCAGTACTTCGATGCGCTCGATGTCCATCAACTCGGTGAAGGCCATGCCCTGGCGCGCCTGGTAGACGCCATCGACGTAGGTGCCGACGCTGCCTTCCAGGCCATCGTTGTAGGCGGTCGCGCCGAAACCGCGCAGGCCGAAGCCGGCATAGCGGGCGTCATGCCCGGACACCACCAGCCCGGGCACGCGCTGCTGGATGTCTTGCAGCGTGTGCAGGCCGGCTTCGTCCAGTTGCTCGCCGTAGAGGACGTTGATCGGGATCGGCACCTGTTGCGGGTCTTCCTCGCGGCGGCGAGCGGTGACCGTGGTTTCCTCAAGGACCAGGGGAGCGGGTGACATGGCAGGCGTGGTCGGCGATGGCGCTTGTTCGGCATAGGCCCCCGTGCATGGCAATGCCGTCAAGCTGCCGAGCAGGAGCAGCCGGTAACGCCGACCGAGCACGCTATTGCTCCCGAGCCATCGGCCGATGCACCCTGTTCGAGTCCGTCAGCGCCTTGACCCATGCCAACAATTCACGGCTGTCGGCGGGCTTGAGCAGAACCGCATCGAAGGTCAGGTCCTGGGGATAGTCCTCCGGCCTGCGGGGCGGAATCGCCGAATAAAGCAACACCGGGCAATCGTGCCCATGCTCACGCACCTGTCGCAGCAGCGCCCAGCCGTCCATGCCGGGCATCATCTGGTCGCTGATCAGCAGGTCGACCGGCTGCTGCGCGAGGCAGGCCAGGGCATCCTCACCGCTCATCGCATGGCTCACGTCAAATCCGTAGCCCGCCAACAGGTCATACAGCCATTCGCCATTCTGCTCGACATCGTCCACCAGCAGGACATGCAGGCCCTGGCCATCGAACGGCTCGGCATGGTTATCGACGATGCCGCTTTCCAGCTGGTGTTCCTCGGCGCAATTCAATTGCAGGCGAAAACTGAAGCGGCTGCCGCCTTGCTCACCGGCCTGGAGTTCCAGCCGGCTGCCCATGCGCTCCAGCAATTGCGTGACGATGGACAAGCCCAGCCCGCTGCCTTCGTAGCGTTGCGCATTGCGGCCACGATGGAACGGTTGCAGCAGTTGCTCGAACTCTTGCGGATCGATACCGATGCCACTGTCGATCACGCTGAAAAGCAGCGCCACGGTGTCAGCGGTCGCCCCTGGCGAAGCGCTCACTTCGAAACGGACCTGGCCGTTACGGGTGAACTTCGCCGCGTTGGCCAGGAGGTTCATGAGGACCTGCCGCAGCCGTTTGAAATCGGCCTCCACCAGCGCCGGCAGGTCCTGCGCCAGAACGGCTTCGAAAGTGTTCCCCTGCCGCGCGGCGAGGAAGCCCGCCTCCTCTGCGATCTCCTTCAAGAAGCCGTACAAATAGCCGGGCGCGAGGGTCAGTTGCATCTGTTCCAATTCCCCTCGGGAGAACTCGAGCATCTCGTCGATCAGTTCCAGTTGCTGGCGGGCATTGCGCTCGATACTGGCCGGGTACTCCCGGTTCGGGTTCGGCCCCGCGTGCAACAGGCGCGAATAATCGATGATGCGCACCAGTGGCGAGCGCAAGTCATGACTGATACGGGCCATCAATGCGCTGCGTGCCGCCAGTGACTCGCGCAACTGCGCCGTGCGCAGCGCCACGGTGCTTTCCAGGCGCTCGTGCTCGGCCTGACGCTGTTGTTCGAGGGAGGACAGGGCGTGTTTTTCCCGATATCGGCTGCGGCTGACTTCCATGATCAACGTGCACACCAGCAACGCTACACCGGGCAGGGTCGACGACAGGCTGTGCTTGCTTTGCGGCGACTGCCAGGGCAACTGTTCCTGTGGGACGAAATAGCGCATCAGCACCTGCGAAACCAGCAACCCCGGTACCAGCCACGCCATCCAGTTGTAAGTGAGCCGCCTGCGCCAGGCCATGATTAATGTGGCCAGGAGCGCGCCGTAAAAACTCAGGAGCGACACCTGGACTATCTGCGCGCCTTGGACCGGATCGACCTTCAACCACCAGACCCGACCAAGCGCACAGCCCAGCAGCGGCACCCAATAGCTCCAGCCAATGATCCGGGGCAGCCGGGCCACCTGTAACAACACACGCATGTAGGCGAGGAACAGGACGAACGAGATCACGCTGACGCACGCCAGCAGCTCGCGGGTCCAGCCGAGCGCCGCGGACCAGTAGATAAGGTAGCCGTTCACGATGCAGGTCAGCAGGATATAGCTCAGTACCGCGCCCGCATTCACGCTCAGCAATCGGGATCGCAGGATCCAGCCGACGATCAGCCCGAATGGGACGACCAGCAGGACAATGCCCAGGGTCAGCCCGTCGCTCAGGTAAGTCTGTTGCTGGCTGCGCAACAGCGCCGGTTCGGACCACAGCTGCGGCGCCAGCAACATCTGGAAATTGCCGGTTACCCGGACGAACAGCGTGGTGCTTTGCCCTGTCTCCAGAGTGATCGGGAACGCTGGTTGACGCGCCGCCGGTTGGGGCCATTCGGCCAGGGGATGGGCGCTGCCGGCCTTGGTCTCGCGCCAGTGTCCGCCGACAGATTGATAGACGCGGATGTCTTCCAGCCGCGGCGCCCCGATCACCAGCAGGCGCGAACACGCCCTGGCGCTTGCATTGGAGAGTTGCAGTTTCAACCAGAATGCCGAGCGGCTGTAGCCTTGCGTCGGCCACTGCGGGGTCGCGACGCTGAATCGCGCGTCGGGCAGTTGCGCGACGTCCTCCAGGCTCAACCTCGCCTGGGGGTCCTCGAAAATCTGCATCGCAGGCATCACGTCCAGCTGTTCTGCCTGACAGACGTCCACGGGCGCCGCATGCAACAGGCCGGCGGACAACAACGTCATCGTCAGCAACAGAATCTGTAGAAATCCCATCAGGCGCGCCCGGCCGACTCGGTATCGGCGATGCCCAGGGTTTGCTGGCGAAACTGGCTGGGGGTCATGCCGATGCGTTGGCGGAAGGCCGTGGTGAAGTTGCAGGCATTGCGAAAGCCGATCAATTCGGCGACGTCTTGCACGCTCATGGCACTTTCGCTCAGCAAGGCCTGGCCGCGACGCAGCCGCGCGTCGCGAATGTAAGCGAACACGGTCAGGCCCAGATGCTCGCGGAATATCCGGGAAAGGCGTTTTTCATGGGTGCCGACTTTTTGCGCCAGTTGCACCAGGGAGGGCACGTCATCAAGGTGCTGTTCAATCCAGCGCATCGCGGCGCGCAACACGATCTCGTCGCCCTCGGGTTCCGGGTCCGCCGGGCTGGCTTGCTGGGGCGGCGGCGCGCGCCAGGTCAATTGCAGGTGGATCTTGATGCGTGCCAGCACTTCTTCGGGGGCGCAGGATTTGGGGATGTAATCGACCGCGCCCACGGTCAACCCTTCCAGGCGTTCCAAGGTGCTGTTGGCCGAAGACAAGAAGAGGATGGGCGTCTGCCGGGTCGACGGTGCCTCGCGCAGCAGCCGGCACAGGCTGAAACCGTCCATGTGCGGCATGTGCACATCCAGCACGATTAGATCGGGACGCAATGCCAGGGCTCGCTGATAGCCTTGGTGAGCATCGCTGGCCAGGGAAATGCGCCAAGGCTGCGCCTTCAGCAGGATAAGCGTTGCACGGAGGTCTTCCGGAACATCGTCGATCAGCAGAATATGCGGCAGCGCGTCGCAAGGCACCGTCGCGCCCCCAGACACAGCCGTCCTCCTTTCGTCTCGTCCGTCGTCCATTCGCTACGTTCTCTTATCGTGCTTTTGCCAACGTCATTGCCGAAAGGCAAAGGTATCGCAAAGACAATCGAGGGATTCGGTAAAAATCGTTATACCGATAGCGGCAGGTGCGGCGAAGACTTGAAGAGGGTGGGTCGTTCGTGGCTTTCTTCCCGTTAGATGCCGGTGCTGAAGCGGTCTTGCGGCGAGGCTAAGGATCAAACGACGCAAAACCTGTGGGAGCAAAGCTTGCTCGCGATTGCGGTAAGTCAGTCAGCAATGTTGACTGGTCTGTGGTTATCGCGAGCAAGCTTTGCTCCCACAGGGTTGTGGCTTAACTGATTGGCATTAGGCTGAGGGGGACTGCGGTGCAGCCCAGTTATGCAGTGTTTACAGCATTGTGCTTTGCAAACCCACCATGCTTCCGATACCACGCCACCGTATCCGCAACGGTCACTTCCAGATCCCGGAAGCGCAGCCCCAGCGCCTGCTCGCTCTTGCGAGGGTCGAAACAGCTGCGATGCTCCTCGCGTATCACCAGCCGCAACGTCGCCAAGCTCAACAGGATCGGCTTGCCGGTCAGCCGCGCATAAATCTCCTGCGCCGTCGCGAGGGCGTATAGCAAGGGCAGCGGCAGTTGCCGCGAAGGGGTTTTCACGCCCGCGATACGGCCCAGCACAGGCACCAACTGCCCCATGGTCATGTGCCGGCCCGCCGCGAGGTAGCGCTCGCCTCGCTGTCCCAGCTTGGCGGCGGCAATCAGTGCCCAGGCCACGTCGCGGGCATCGACCACGGCAAAGCTGCCGGGGATCAGCCCGGGCAATTTGCCGTTCACGACGTCCTTGACCAGTTGGCCCGAGGACGTCGGGCCCATGTCACCGGGGCCCCACATCCAGCCGGGCAGGACCATGCAGGCATGCATGTCGGGATGGGCGTCCAGGAAGGACAACACGATACGGTCGGCGAGGATCTTGCTGCGGTAGTAGTCGTCCGCATCGGCCTCGGCCCGCAGGCAGGTTTCATCGATGGACGCGCCGGGCTCGCCATCGAGCACGGCGATGGAGGAGGTGTGGATAAATCGGCGAATGCCCGCGCGGTACGCCTGATGAAGCAGCTCTCGAGTGCCGGTGACATTGATCGCTTCGAGCGCCGCCCAGTGGCTGCCGCCCTTGTAGTTATCGCGAAAGAACGCCGCCGTGTGGAACACCGTATCGCAGCCTTTCAGAGAGGCGGCGAAGGTGTCGACATTGGCCATGTCGCCGACAATCAGGTCCACATCGGGCAGGTCACTGAATTGCTGTTCGCCTTTGCTTCTGGAGCGGACCAGGGCTTTGACGGCGTAGCCACGCGCAACCAGCTCACGTACCAGGTTGTTGCCCAGCAAGCCGGTTGCGCCGGTTACAAACACGTTACGCATGGTTCAACCCTCTGCCTGTTCGGCGGACGGCAGCAGCACCGCGCTGTCGAAGAACACTTCTTCATGGGTGGCCAGCCCATCCTTGAAGATGAAGTGCGCCGCAAAGTGCACGGTGATGTGCCGGCCATGGGGCGGTATCACCCGCTCCGGCAGCACCAGGGGGGCGGTGAAGGTGCCGGACAGTACGGCGACCAACGCCAGTCGATCCTCAGTGACCACGAAGGGGCTGAAGGTCACTTCGGCATCGGGCAGCGCTTCGAACAGCGCGGTTTCCCGTTTGCGCATGGCCTCGCGACCAATCTGAATGCCCGAGCCATCGAGGTAGATGAAGTCTTCGCTCACCAATGCAAGCATCGCCTCCACATCACGGCAATTGAAGGCTCTTGAGGCGCGTTCCGCGTAGTCGTTGGGGCCGGTGGTCATGCAGTCCACTCCATGGGTTTCGAAGGGCCGTAGATATACCGTTGGCGCCACTTTTGAAAAACAGCGACTGCTGCATAATGGCTTTGCATATATGCAGATCAGGGAAGACAGGACGCATGGCATTGCAAGCGAATTGGGACGATCTTCGACTGCTGCTGGCCGTCTCGCGGCGGAGCAGTTTTCTTCAGGCGGGGCAATTGTTGGGAATCGCGGCGTCTACCGTGTCCCGTCGACTGACACAATTGGAAAGCGCCTTGGGCGAGCCCCTTGTCGAACGGGGCGTCGAAGGCTGTTGGCTGACCTCGCGGGGCCAGTCGCTGGTGGAAGTCGCCCTGGCCGCGGAAACCGGTCTGCGCCGGCAAACCGTTGCGAACCCGCCCGGGCGCCAGGCCGAACTCAGTGGCAGCGTGCTGGTCAGTGCCGGGGAAGGTTTCTCCTCCTCGGTGCTGGAGGCCGCGAGCCGCTTCACCGCCCTGCACCCTAATTGTTCGGTGGAATTGCTGGTCACCGCCGAGTTCCACAAGGTCGTCCGCGGCGTGGCAGACATTGCGGTGCGCACCGCCCATCTGGGTGAGCCGTCACTGATCTATAAACACATAGACCGGGTCGCTTATGGCGTCTTCGCCGATGTGGACTATTTGAAGCGTTCTCCACTGCTCACCCCAGCCACGGCGGCCCATATCGCCTTGCTTCCCCCGTTGGACATGTTGCCGCAACTGCGCGCAGCAAAGGCCGGCGGCCTGGAGCGCGCGCCGATCAGCGTGAACTCGTTCACCGCACAGCTCGAGGCGGTGCGGCGAGGCATGGGGGTGGCGGTACTGCCTCGGGTATTGGCGCAGGATCTGATCGAGGTGTTTCCAGAGCTGCCTATTCCAGACCTGGAAGTCTATCTGGTGAGCCGGCCCCAGGCGCTGAAGCAGGCGCATATCAAGTGTTTTTTCGGGATGTTGGAGCAGGTGTTGCTGGACGGTGTGTCCGGGGACTGAGGACCTGGAAAGCCATCCCGCGCCTGCGCTCGGCACGCAGTCAACTTTCAATCAGTGAAAATCAGCTGCACTCATGAAATCACCAAACCCATCGTCATCGTCGACGACCGCAAACTCCAGGAGGTAGCTCGCGCTGACATGCCCATTGGGCACAACGTAGCTCGCCAGCAACCCATGCAGGTCGTTGCACAGGTCGGTTCTCGACTGATAGGCGCCGATACCGTAATTGGGATCGAAGAGCCTCCCCGTCTGGCCCGCGTCGAAAGACACCCCAATCGCATGACCACCGGCGCCTTCCGGGCCCCCGGAGAAGTAGAACGAGACGACGAAGTGGCGAGCGCCAGCTCTCTGGAGGATATCGAGGACGATGTGGCTGGCAACGCCGTCGGCGTAGGCGGTTTCGCTGACTGTATTGCTTCCGATGATGTCCTCGGCGGTAGTGCCAAGCGCCATCAGCACTTCGAATCCGTCCATAGCCTGGGTCAGCTTTCTCTGGGTTTCGATAACCGCCCGATTCTCGGCCCGCAATGCATCAAAACAGTTATAAGGTGTGCCGAGCTTGATCCACAATGTACTGAAACCGAAGCACACACCCAGGCTGTCCACGCCAAACCAGGGAATTCCACCGCCAAGCAGATCACCCTGCCCTTCCCATCTTCTACTCTGGTGCGCTCGGGGAAAGGTGAACATGGGATGTCTCCAGGCGGAGTGATGGCGGCTCCAGTCAAAAGTAGACGACAGACGACCTGTGCGCCATGTACGCGCCTTTGATGAGCCTAGATCCTGGCCAACTGCCGCTTCCAAGCTTCATGAATAAGCTCAGGCCTGGCGGTGAAACGCGACATGTGGCGTATGCCAACCACCGGCACACGAACGCCAGCAATGGTCGCGGTGAAGCCGAACGTGGCGGTATGCGAGCCGGTACAGAGGTGGTTGATGACCTCGCCCTGACCAAATGCCCCATACAGAATGCTGGCAGCAGAAGGCGCCAGGAGGGAGTTGCTGTAGGCCACAATCAGCTCCGGACGACTCAGCTTCATGGTCGCCTCGGCGAAAAACCGCATGGATCGCTCGGCAAGCACCTGGTGGCTGCCCAGCGCCGATGCCCTGGCCGCTCTGCCAATCGAGGCGGCGTCCTTGAAGCACAGCAGCAAGGCGTTGGTGTAGAGGGTTTCGGCCTTGGTGAAGCCCAGTTTTTCCGGCAGTGTGCTGAGCTGGTTCGCCAGGCGAGTGCTGCCCCATTTGCCCTTTACGCCAAGTTCCACATTACAGACCCCGGGCTGTTGGAAATCCCCTTCGATGGCGGAAAGGTTGGTGAAGTCCTTGTCGGCCTCAGAGCCGTTGAACCCCATCACGATCAGCCTTTTCTGCTCTGGCGGCGCGGCCAGTACGTTGAACGCGCAGTCATATGGGCGTGAGGCAAGAGGGCCCAGTCCGGTTTCGTTCAAGGTATTCAGGATCAGGTTCAGGGTTGCGTGGGGCATGTGGAAATCCATCAATTGCCACCGCGTCGTGGCTCGGGTTGGGACTGTTGATCGCCAGCTTACAGCTGTCTCTGCTTCAATGTATCCAACCGAATCGATATCGCGGTGCGGATGAGTAAACCGGCATCATCCCCAGCAGGCGGATGCTTCGCAGTTCACCGCCAAACGCAGTCGACCATACGCCTCCACCAGTTGCTCCAACGTGAACGCACGGTTCCTTCCACTCGGATTTGGCAACACCCAGACCCGCGCATGCCCGAAGGGACTCGGCTGAGGCCCCCATGTCACGTGCTTCTGCCCGGTCAACGCGGCATACGCCGCCTTCCCGAGAAAAGCGACACAGCGTGGCGCATACCGGAGGATTTTCTGTTCGAACTCCACGGCGGCGGCGGTGAATTCATGCGCCGACAGCTGGTCGGCACGGGCGGTCGGCCGTTGAACCACAGCCGTCAGCCCATAGCCATATTCCAGAATCGACCGATCCCGTTGCGGCGAAAGTTCTTCATGGGTGAAGCCGGCCAGGTGCAAGGTTCGCCAGAAGCGGTTCCCGCGCCCGGCAAAATGATGCCCTTGGGCGGCGGCGGTCAGCCCTGGATTGATCCCGCAGAACACGACCGCAAGGCCCGGGCTCAGGATGTCTTCAAGTCCGTTGCCGCTCATGAACCGCAAATCACCTTGACCGCAGGGCGCACCAGCTCGGTCAGTTCATCCCGGGATTTGCCCGCCCTTGCCCGTATCGAAACGCTGTGCAGCAAGGAGGCAGCCAGCACGGCCAACGCGGCCGGATCGGCATCGGCTTTCAGATCGCCAACCTCGACCGCCCGGCGCAGGCGCGCCTCAAGATTGACGTCGAGCCGGCTCAGCCGGTCCGACAGCACGTCGCGAATCTGCTGATCCTCCACCGCCTCGGTGGTCGCGGTGCCAATCGCGAAACAGCCCCGGGGTTGGCCGTCACCGGAAAAATAGATCGCCAGTTGCCCCTCATAGAACCGCGTCAGCGCCTGCTCCAGCTTAAGGCTGTCGTCCATCAACGCTTGCTCCATGGCCGCCGATGCCGTCTCCCAATATTGCTCGAGGGCCTTGATGTAGAGGGCATGTTTGTCACCGAACGCCGCATACAGGCTGGGGCGATTCATGCCGGCGGCGGTGGCGATGCTGTCCAGTGAGGCGCCGGAGTAGCCGGTGTTCCAGAACACGCCGAGGGCTTGGGCCAAGGCGGTCTGCGGGTCGTAGGCGCGTGGCCGGCCGCGGCCTTTCGCCTCCGCAATCTTTTTTTGTGCCATGTCGTACAAAATCCTTGTAAGGGGATTGGATCGAGGGATATTCTTACACCATCGCACAAAATTAAGGAACCAGAAATTCCTTGATGGACAGGTTTGTTGTGGCAGAGCTCGAACTGGGTGTGGCGACGACGAAGCAAGCGGCAGTGGAGTGATCCTCCCGACTGCGCACTGGAATGGTTTTCACCGTAATACCCATGTCGGCGCCGCAGCGATTGTGCATCAGTCGGCCCGATACCCCGGCTAAAGGTGTATCCGATCATGACTCAGCAACTCGACCTCTCAGCGACACAAGCCTCGCCGCACCCGGGGCCTGACCTGGATGACGTCCCGAAAAAACCGCTCAAGGCCATCTTGCGCCCCTGGCTGATGACGGGAGTGCCTGCCCTGTTCGTCGCCATCGGCTGTGCCCACTACCTGGTGAACGAACCATTCGTGTCCACCGACAATGCCTACGCCCGGGTGGCCAAGGCCTCGATCAATACACGCATTTCCGGGCAAGTGGTCGAGATCGCAGTCGAGGACAACCAACCCGTCCGCAAGGGCCAGGTGCTGTTTCGCATCGACCCCAAGCCCCTGCAGATCGCCGTCGACCGCGCCGATGCACAACTGAGCAGCGCACGCCTGCGCATCGATGAATTGAAAGCCAGCTATCGCCAGCAGCAGGCAGAGTTGCAGTCGGCCAGGGCATCGGAGGATTTTGACCGAAGGGAATTTGCCCGCAAGAAAGCCCTGGTTGCCACCCAGTTCGTCTCCCAAGCGGCGTATGAGCGCGCGGAAACCGATTTCAAAGTCGCCCATCAGCGCAGCGTCTCGGTCGAGCAGCAGATCGCCAGGACGATCGCTGCGCTGAACGGCAATTCCGACATCGCCGTCGACGATCATCCAACCGTGCGTGAGGCCAGGGCCCACCTCGACGAGGCACAACTGTACCTCTCCTACGCCACGGTCACGGCGCCGGACGATGGTGTCGTTGCCAAGGTCGACGACCTGCAGGTGGGCAACTACGTGAACAACGGTGCGCCCGCGTTCGCCCTGATTGCCGGTCATGAGCGCTGGATCGAAGCCAACTTCCGCGAAACCCAGGTCGCCCACATGCGCCCGGGCCAGACCGCGGATATTTCGATCGACACGTATCCAGGCCGGACCTTCAAGGCCCACGTCATCAGCCTGAGCCCCGGCGCCGGCTCGGACTTCGCGCTGCTGCCGCCGGAAAACGCCACCGGCAACTGGGTCAAGGTGGTGCAACGGGTGCCGGTACGACTCGAACTGGATGAGATCGATCCGGACCTGACGCTGTTTTCCGGCACTAGCGCCACGGTCAAGGTCGACACGGGCTATCGCACGCCATGGTGGCATCCGCTCAAGACGCTGTGGACCGCAGGAGTTTTCTGATGAACGCCTTTCCTGCGGATGCTCCAGCGACTGCCGATGCCCGTTCACTGCGCTTTGTCGCGCTGCTGGCAACTTACTTGCAGTCCGCCAATCTGCCGCTGCCGAACGCGGCGCTGCGGTTGATCCAGGGCAGCCTGTCGATGAGCGACGATCAGGCTGGATGGATTTTCACGGCCTACCTGGCGGCGACCGCGATCACCACGCCCGTCGCTCAATGGCTCGCAGCCCGGTTCGGCCAGAAGCGGGTGTACCAGGCCGCGTTGGTGCTCTTCGGCCTCGGCCTGTGGCTCGGCACATTGGCGACCACGCCCATGCAGTTCGTCGGCGCACGCATCCTGCAGGGGGCAGCCAGCGGTGTATTGGCGCCCCTGTCGATGGCGATCGCCCTGGACACCTTGCCACCGGCACGACGCGCCACCTTCGGCGTCCAATGGACGGCGTTGGTGCTGTTCGGCATTGTCAGCGCTCCAAGTATCGGCGGCTGGATCTGCGAGCACTTCGGCTGGCGGCCGATGTTCTACCTCAGCCTGCCGCTGACGGCCTATATCCTGCTGGTGATCACGCTGTTGCTCGAAGAGAAAAAGGCCGACAAACGTCCACCGTTCGATTTCTTCGGCGTCGGCACCTTCACCCTCGGCATGATCGGGCTGCAAATGCTCCTCGACCGTGGCGAACGCCTGGAGTGGTTCGACTCGGTGGAAATCTGGATGCACGCACTGGCCTGCTCGCTCGGGCTCTATCTGTTCGTGGTGCACCGGATGACGGCGACCACGCACTTCCTCAGCAAAGGCCTGTTCAGCGACCGCAATTACGTGCTCTCGACGATCATCTTCTTTGCCTTCGGTTTCGTCTTGCTGTCGACCATGGCCCTGACCTCGCCGATGCTGGACGAGATTCTCGGCTACCCACCGGACACCACCGGCCTGCTGACCCTGCCTCGCGGCGTGGGGCTGGTGGGCGCGTTCCTGTTGACCGGGCGACTGCTCGGGCGCTTCGACCCGCGGTTCTTTATCGCGGCCGGTGTTGCGCTGACGGCGTATGCCAACTGGCTGATGCTCGGCTATTCGCCGTTGATGGACTGGACGCCAGTGGCAGTCAGTGGCGCCATCCAAGGCGTCGGCCTCGGCATGTTGATGCCGGCCCTGGGCAAAGTTGCGTTCAGTACCCTCGATGCGACGCTGCGCCCGCAAGCCACTGCTTTCTTCAATTTGATGCGGGTCTACGGCAGCACCTTGGGCGTGGCCGTGGTGCAGATCTTTTTCTTCAACAACACCCAGGCGATGCATGCCGCGCTGGTCAGCCAACTGACGCCAAACCGCTTGCCGAGCGTGACCTCGCTGTCGGCGTTCGAAGGGCTCAACCATCTGGTAACCCATCAGGCGGCGTTCGTTGCGGTCATGGGGCAATTCAAGATTTTGCTGGTGGTGATGCTCGTGGTGAGCCCGCTGGTGCTGTTCCTTCGCAAGCCCGTTGCAGCCAACTGATTTCGTGGAGTCCGTGCAATGAAAACGTCTACGTGTATTTCCCATCGGCAGCCGTTGCCCACCCAACTCACGTTGCTGGCAGCGCTGATCCTGTTATCCGCCTGCACAGTGGGCCCTGATTTCCAACGACCTGCTGCGAGCCTGTCGCAGCACTACGACGCCCAGGCCGAACGGCAACTCGGCGAACCGTCTCCGGCCCAACGTATCGACCTGGGCCACACGCTCCACGGCAACTGGTGGTCGAGCCTCCGTTCGCCGAAGCTCGACCAGGTGATGCGTCGCGCCATCGACGGCAACCTTGAGCTGGTCGCCGCCGATGCCACGCTGCGTCAGGCGTCGGCCTTCGTCGCGGCCTCGGAAGGTGCGTTGTATCCGCAAGTCGATTTCGCCGCATCCGCCGGCCGCCAGCGGACCCACAACGCGCCCCGGGCTGCCGTGGCGAGTTTCTATGGGGTTGGACCACGGGTGGCGTTCGACCTCGATGCGTTCGGTGGCAACAGCCGGCGGGCCGAACAGCAGCAAGCGGCGAGGGATCTGCAGCGGCATCGCTACGAAGCAGCGTACCTGACCTTGACCGGTGAAGTCGCCAGCCAGGCCTTGTTGCTGGCCTCGGCCAACGCACAGATGCAGGCGGTGGAGACGCTGCTGGCCAACGATGGAAAAAACCTCGACCTGGTGCGCGCTGCCCACCTCAATGGCCTGACGACCCAAGTCGACGTGACCCTGGCCGAAACCCGCCTCGCCCAGGACCGGACGCTGCTGCCGCCCCTCGCCCAACAGCGCGATGCCGCGCGCCACGCCCTGTCGATACTGGCGGGAAGGGGTCCGGCGGACTGGATCGCCCCGGACTTCACGCTGGATGAACTCGCCTTGCCGACCGACATTCCCGTCAGCTTGCCGTCGGAGCTGGCTCACGCCCGGCCGGATGTGCTGCAGGCCGAAGCCGAGCTGCACATCGCCAGCGCCGCAGTGGGGGTCGCCACCGCCAATCTCTACCCGCATATCGAATTGTCGGCCTCGCTGACACAAGCGGCCTCGGGCAATGGCGGTGCTGCGCTTTGGGGCTTCGCCGCCGGCCTGACCGCTCCGATTTTCAACGGCGGGACGCTCAAGGCGGAGCGGCAGGCGGCTATCGATGGCTACAACGCATCCCTCGCTCGTTACCAACAGACGGTCATCCAATCTTTCGGCCAGGTCGCGGACACGCTGCAAGCGATCAACCATGGCGGCGAACAACAGCGAGCCCAGGATGACGCACTGCGCGCCGGTGAAACCAGTTTGCGGTTGAACCGGCAAGCCTACGCCCAAGGCGAAAACAGCATCCTGCAAGTACTGGAAGCAGAGCGTGCCTATCAACAGGCCTTGCTCGGCCAGATCCAGGTAAAGACCGCGCGCTATCTGGACACAGTGCAGCTGTTCGTGGCCCTCGGCGGCAACAGCGTCGGTGTCCTGGAACAAAACTTCGCATCACGCGAAATCTCTTGCCGATAACGGCCCAGATCAAAGACTTTTGGAGAACAGCCATGACTTACGAAGCGTTTCACGATGACTTGGGCGCGACACGAATCGCGTTGAACAATGGCGTGGGCAGCCTGCCGGCGGTGGGCTTTGGCACGCTGTTCCGGAACCTGAACAGCACTACCGAGGCGGTGAAGTGCGCATTGGAGGTCGGCTTCCGTCATTTCGATTGCGCCGAACGCTACCGCAACGAGGACAAGGTCGGCATGGCGTTTCAGGAAGTGTTCGCCGCCGGCAGGATCCGCCGCGAAGACGTGTTTATCACCACTAAACTGTGGAACACCAACCACCGTCCCGAGCGGGTCAAACCGGCTTTCGAAGCGAGTCGCCGGCGGTTGCAAGTCGACTACATCGATTGCTACCTCATCCACACCCCGTTCGCCTTCGCCCCGGGTGAGGATCAGGAACCGCGGGATGCATTTGCGCATGTCATCTATGATGGTGGCGTCAGCCTGATTGAAACCTGGCGGGCACTGGAGGCGCTGGTGGATGAAGGCCGCTGCAAGTCCATCGGACTCTCGGACATCACTCTGCCCGCCCTCCAGGGGATTGTCGCGGCGGCGCGTATCAAGCCCGCCGTGGTGCAGATCGAAGCCCACCCCTACCTGCCGGAATGGGAACTGTTGGAGTTCTGCAAACAGCACGGCATCATCGTGCTCGCCTTCGCCCCTCTCGGTCACGGCATGACGCCGAACGTGCTGGAAGACGCGGTAATCACCGGCATCGCCAAGCGGGTAGGCAGGACACCAGCACAAGTGGCGCTGGCCTGGGCGGTGCAGCGCGGATCGGCGTTTTTGACCACTTCGTCGACGCCGAGCCACATCCAGGAAAACTTCAACATCGCGACCTTGCCGCAGCGGGCCATGCAGGAGATCAAGGAAGAAATCACCACCCGCATCCGCTTCAATTCGGTAGTGGAAACCGGTGTTCCCGGCTTCATTCCGCGCAAGCAGTGAGATTCGATAAAGCGGCGACTCGTTGCGTGGTCTTCGTTTTGTCCGCCCGGTAACCACGGGGCCAGCCCTATAATTTGCGACTCATTATTCGAGGTGAGAGCGATGGATGTCTTCCAGACCATGCGGTGCTTCATTGCAGTCGCCCAGGGCGGCAGCTTTACAGCCGCCGCCGAGTTGCTCGACACCACCACGACCAACGTGTCCAAGGCGGTTTCCAGCCTCGAAGCCCGATTGCACACGCGCCTGATCAACCGCACCACCCGGCGCCTGGCTCTGACCGAAGCCGGCGTGCGCTACCTGCAGCGCTGCGAAAAGATTCTGGATGAGGTACGGGAAGCCGATGAAGAAGCCGGCACGGCGCAGACCCTGCCGGCCGGCAGACTGAAGATCCATACCATGTCGGCCATCGGCAATCATTACGTGATCAACGCCATTGCGCGCTATCGGGAAATGCATCCCTCGGTGATGTTCGACCTGACCCTGACCAATCGGGTGCCCGACCTGCTCGAAGAAGGCTACGACATGTCCATCGTGCTGGCTCGCGACCTGCCCGATTCCGGTTTCGTCGCCCAACGGCTCGGCGTCATCTACAGCGTGCTCTGCGCCTCACCGGCCTACGTGGCAAAGCGTGGACTCCCGGCAACGCCAGGCGCCCTTTGCGAGCACGACTGCCTGAGAATCGTCAATACGGTCATGCCGGTGGAGAATTGGACATTCGAGGGACCCGAAGGCATGGAGACGGTCACGGTGCCCGTGTCTCCCCTGCACATCAACACGGCCGACGGGATGACTGTCGCCATAGAAAATGGCATGGGGATTGGCATCCAGCCGATTGCGTCGGCGGTGAAGGGCCTGAAGGCAGGCACCTTGACGCGGGTGCTACCGGACTACCATCTGGAGGAGCTCAACCTGTTTGCGATCTACCCGTCGCGAAAGTTCGTCGATGCGAAAATCAGGACCTGGGTGGCGTTTCTGAAAACGACCATCCCCGAACTGCTGGCATCGGATGAGGCCATTGCAGGCACAAGAAAATCGCCGGGCCGTTGACTGACGGGTGCAGCCGAATGGAGTGTCGACCCTCCATCTTTCGCACGGTACTCAACCGTTGGAACAACCACTGCCTATCACTTGATACTGCAAGACATGCCGCTGGCCATGAGAATCTTCATAGGTCATCTGTTGCGGCACCGGCCCACAGGTATCGCCTGTGTCGCTGATGGAAATCACCCGTTTGATGTCCAGGCTGGTCGAGTAGTTATAGATTTCGACCGCCCCGTCGTCGGCTTCGGCCATTGCCGAGGAATCGTCGGCATAAGCCTGTACACCGATGCTGCCCAGAACCAGAAGAAACGCCCATTTTGAAAGTTTCATGCTATTCACCGTCTCGTTGAAAGGTTCACCCATGGGCCGTTTGCTCATGGGTTGGAGACGATGCTAAAGACTGCTTCTCACGGGAAACATCGGTCGGTCGGACAAACACTCTGTCCAGAAAGCGTATGAATGAAGTGACGCATTCAGGCTTGCGCAAGCAGGTTCAGTTCACACACCCAGCACCCCACGAAACCCTCTCGCCGCGTAATACGACTGCACGCCATTGTGGTACACGAACACCCGGCCATAACGCCGGTCACCGAATATCGCCCCCTCCAGCGAACGAACGTCGGCGGGTGTTGCCAGCCAGCTGGACGTCTTCAAATCAAACGCCTCCAACGCCTGCAACTCGCGGTACTGATCCTCCGTCAACAGGGCGACGCCCATCTCTTCGGCCAGCTCAAGCGCACTGCCCCGAGGTTTGTTTTCCTTGCGAGCATCGAGGGCGGCGCGGTCGTAGCAAAGGCTTCTGCGGCCGGTCGGGGTTTCCTTGGCGCAATCACAGAAGGTCACGCGTCCGGTGTGCTTGTCGTGGCCGATCACGTCCGGCTCGCCTCCGGTGGTCTCCATGGCCTGAAGGGTTTTCAGCGCGGCGGGGTTGCTTTCGAGCCGGGCCTGGACGTCAGGCCATTGAAGATCCGGGTGGCGATGAGGGTTTTGTTCAAAGCGGGATTTCAGGGTCTGCAGGAGGCTTTTCTGTTCTGGTTTTTTCATGGCATTGGCGTCCTGGAACAAAGTGCCGGTGAACACTTAGGCGTTATGGAACTTCGAGTGCCCAGCCACCGCACTGGTATATTGCTCGACCAGGTCATAGGCCCCCAAATCGACCATTTCGATGTTATTGGGCGCCGTGACGGATTTGGTCATGGGCTGGATGACCAGGCCTTTCACCACGGGGGACCCGGGTTGATCAAGGCGTCAAGGATTTTCCTGACCATGGTGGTCTTGGCGAACACGCCCGTGGTCGAGGTGCTGGCGAGGTTGCGGGGGTGAAGAACAAATTGGTTTTCTTACCATCGCGCTTTTCCTTGGGAGCCAGTTCCATGATTTTTACATTCAATGGATCAGTCAGGCTGGTGTAGTCATCAAGCCGATTCACTGGAGTCCCTCCCGATGTATCCGGCGCGGATATTTCACTCTAGACAGGGGAATTCGGGACGTCCAGCGAGGGGGACTGGCTGTGCGGCAACGGTCGGTATAGGGGTGACTGACAGGCCGTCATCGCGAGCAGGCTCGCTCCCACATGGGGGGGCTGCGGTGTAGGCGGTATTGATGCACGACGCCAGCCCCTGTGGGAGCGAGCCTGCTCGCGATGGCGTCGGCACATTCAACATCCGTGTCCAGGCCTTTTTACAGCCGATAACCCACCGGCATCTCATGCCGTGTCGCGGTCTTCTCCTCGTGATAATGCGGCCTCCCCGCCGGCGACCTCATCAAGGTCGAGTTCGCCAGTACCGTCTCGGTCAGCAGACAGTCCTCCCCCCCAAACCAGCAAGCCAGGGCCGAGTTCCTGTTGCCATGCATGTCTACCACCACCGGCCAGTTCTCCAGGCCACCGGCGTCGCTGGGAGGAATATCGGGATAGTGTTTGGGCGGCAGGACCAACGCGTCGCCGGGGCGCAGCCACAGGTCGGCCAGGTAGATCTCCCGTGCCGCAGGCCGCCAGCGGGCGACGCTGATGACCAGGGGCAGGCGCCCGTAGCGAGAGAAAAAGGCGTGGGGAAAGTTGTGGTACTCGAGGTCGGTGGGGTTGTAGGTCAGCAGTTCACGCATGCGCTCCGGCCCCAGATACGGGGATTGATGGCCCGCCCATTTGCCGTAGGTGTATTGGCCCAGGATCAACTGCTCGTACTCGAAGCGCAGGCATTCGCCATTGGCGAGCAAGGTCATGCCGAAGGCCTGTGCCGTTTCCTTTGTGGCCCAGATGGGCTCGTAGCGTACTTCCTTGGCGCGGAAGTCGAATTGTTTGATCCGATAGGAGCCGGTGCTCGTCGGCACTTCACGGTCCCACCAGGTGATGCCGGAATAGCGGGCGCCCAGCAGCAGGTCGGGGTTCTCAGGTGTCAGGGAGATCAGCTTGCCGCGCACATAGGCGCTGGGCTGGGCCAGGCCATGGTCATTGAACAGATAAGGGAAGGTTCGCGGATCGAGCGCTGCTTCCGCGCCCTCGTCGATAAAGGGAACACTGTTGAAGACTTGCATCGTCAGGGACCACTCACGCAAGTAAAGCACGGGAGACCCGGCCGGATAGGCCGGGGCTGTCTGTTGGTTATCAACTATACGGACGATGCGCCTCGCGGAACCAGTCCATGCCATGGGGCAGGCGCCATGGCCGGACGGCGGCGCGCTTTTCAACCTGGGTCAGGCACATGGCGTTCATCCAGTAGTGCACCAGCAACAGATGGAATACCTCGTCGCCACGCCGATCCCAGATCACATCGTCTTGCTGGCGACCCGGTTCGATGGGTTTGAGCCGGCAGTCGTTCTGGTCATGCATGCCTTGCAGGCAGGTCCCCGTCTCGTAGTTGATCAGCAGCACCGGGTGGTTGATTTCCGGATAGGGTTTTTCCAGCTCCGGCATGTACCAGTATTGCCCGAGGTTGTGCCTGTCCGGGGTTTGCATGGCGATCCGGGTCTTGTTCTGCGGGTCGGTGGCCAGGGCCGGTTTGGAGTCGGTGTTGTTGCGCACGATGTACAGCAACGTAAACGGGTCTTCCTGAGTCTTTTCCGTCTGCACCACTTTGACCCGGCCGAACGAGTCATGACACAGGCGTGCCGAGACTTTCACCGTCGGGTTGAGGTCTCTGCCCGCCTGGCCGAAGCCGGCGATGATCCCGTCGACGCCCGGCGTTTCCAGGTCGTTGCCCGCCAGCACATACGTGAGGCCGGCCAACGGGTTTGGCGCCATGTACTTGGTCAGGGCGTCCCAACGCTGGAGCGCCTTGTCACTGGCGCCGTTCAGCTGCAGCGCCTCACGCATGCGACGACCCGGGTAGTAACGCTTGTCGCGAGGCCAGCGCTCAGTGGCCATCAATAGCTTATGCCCGCTTTTTTGTTTCACCAGCGAGGCCAGCGCATCCCAGAACTGTTCAAAGTCTTCGCTGGAGGCATCCGCTGCCGGCGGGGTGTGAAAGGTTTCGTGGGTTTCCTTGCTCTTGCTGTCGACGAACACTAGCCGCAGGGCTGGGCCGGTTGTCGCCGCGACAGATGCCTTGAGCCGATTGGAGCGGCCGAGAACAATCGTCGACTCCTGCCAATCCGCTTTGATTTCCGCCTTGTAGCTGGTGTACCACCGGTAGGCCTGTTCCACTGCCGTGCGGGTTGCGCCAGTGTTGATGAAGTAATAGACCGGCGAGAGGCTCAATTCCACAATCGCGGGATCGTTGGCCAGCGACTCGCGCCATTTGCTGAAATCCGCGTTGCAGTTATTGGGCTCCATCGAGTTGAAGTTGATCGAATGGGTGCCCCCCCGGGTGGTCAGGTTGGCCTTGCGATGGGCCAGGTGTTTCTTGACCGTTTCCGAAATCGAGGTCGAGGCGCTGCCGCTGACGAAAGCGCCGTACTCGGCCTTGACCATCGCATCGAGGGTGTTGGTCTGGCTGAGATAACTCTTGAGCGCGGTCATCGCGTAGTTCAGCGAGCCGCCGACGGTGACCTCACTGACGATATCGACACCGAAAGCGAGGAAGAAGTCAAAGAACGGCTGCGGCTTGTCCTCGTCGAAAGCCTCGGGCAGTGCCTTGACTCGTTCCTTGAAGGCTTCGGTGGCGTTGGCGGGGTCGACCGCAAGCGTCAGTTTCCACAGCCGTGCCGTGTGGCTGTAGAGCGCGGCCTCACGCTCCTCGAAGGTTTTGATCTCGCTGCCGAACGTGACTTTGAAACCCGCGGAAAAGGCACCGTATTTACCAGCCGCCTCGACGCTCGATTGGGTATGGCTTTCATAATCGTCGCGGGAAGAAAACGTCTCGACCGTGGAGTTGTCCTGGGAGACCGCTGTGCTCATGGTGACGTGCTTGCCCACGTTGTAGGACGTGTCTTTGTAGGGCACGGTCCGTTTACCCGACTCGGTATCACCGACCTTTTGACATTCCTTCCTGTCGCCGGCCCAGTCGAGCCGATTCAGGCCGCGTCCCAGTAACTGCGAACCGCCGATATCACGCGGATCATTTGCACTGCCTTGGAGTCCTTCGTTCATCGCCTTTCTCCCATCGCTCACGTTGTATCAACTGATGCCAATTGACGGGATTCAGTATCAGGAGGCCGCTGCCGAGCCGACAGTCCAGAGCGGTGTCAGTCCGGTATCAGTTTGGTATCAGGCAAAATGCCATCTTTTCGTTAACGTGGCGGATGGAGAGGAGTAGACTCGGGCGTCTGCCGTTGACTTCCCCTGGCGATCAACATGGACCCCAGACACCGCGTGCTCCCTGCCCCACCCAAGCGCGACGCTTCGGTGTCCGATGGTCGCGTACTGCTGGACGCCGGGTTGTTGAAAGGGCTGCGCAAACAACATGGCCTGAGCCAGGAGACTCTGGCCGAAGCCTGCCTGAACCGGCACCTGTGCGTGTCCATCGCCTCCATCAAACGCGCCGAAACCGGCAAACCGGTGCTCTACCGCACGGCCCGTCACCTGGCGACGGCCTTCGATGTCGACGTGAGTGCGTTGTTGGGCGCTGCCGTTTCGACGATGCTGGTGGAGATCGAGCAATCGGTCACCGAGTTGCATGAGAAGGCCCTGGCACAACAGGTGCTGAAACAAGCCGATGACGCGGTCATCCGCTACGTGCTGGAACTGTCTTTTGCCATCGAGGGGTTGCCCGAGGTATTGGCGGACGACATTGAACGCCTGGTCCGGCAATTTGGCGGCGCAGCACCCGTCATCGTCCAGGATGTCGTCATCACCCAATTCGGCTCACCCCAAGCGTATCGCAGCGACAGCGAGCGTGGCCTGTTGTGCGCACTGACGCTGAGCCGGGAGCACTTCGCGAAGCCGGGGCACGCTTTGTTGCTGCGGCTGGTGCGCCTGGGCAGCGAAACGACGATGCCGGAGGGCGATGCAATCCTGCTGGCACGACAGCCGTTGTCGGACCGTCACGGTCACGCACCGGTGTATGTCGCGCAGAACTTGCTGGAACAACTCGCTTCGCGCTTCGAGTTTTCCTCCACCAACGAGGCCTTTCCCGCCTATCGAAAGTGCCGGCGCTTGCGCAGCCTCGACGAAAACGCCCCCCGGCCGTTGGTGGGGCGGGCCATTGAGTTGCTGCAGTTCAAGGGCGTGATCGAAGCCACCCACGAGTGCCAGGACGGCCATGTGGTCTATGTGCGCGGCATGGCGGGCATCGGCAAGACACGGCTGGTCAGCGAGTTTGTCGACATCGCCCGGCAAAGCGGTTTCGCTTGTCATCGTGCCGATGTGCTGGACTTCGGCATGGACAACAGCCTCTGGCCGTTTGGGCAGTTGGTGAGCAGCTTGCTGGGTGTCGCTGGCGCTACGTCGATCAACGCTTCGCAGCTGGAGGCCGGGTTGTCCCGCCTGAAAGTGGCGCCCGAACATTGGATGTTCCTTCAGGTCCTGACGGCTGTTTCACCCGCCGAGCCGCCCGCTTTGTATGCAGCGATGAGCAGCCCGGCTCGCACCCAGGGGCTGCTGCTCGCCTTGCTCGAGGTGTTGCGGCGAATGGCGGTGCAACAGCCCTTGCTGATCGGCCTGGAGGACCTGCATTGGGGCGACGCCCCCTTGTTTACGCTGCTGGGCAAGCTGCTCGATGCCACGGACGACGCGCCCATCGTCTGGCTGCTGACGTCCCGCCCGGACGGCGACCCGCTGGAAACCGCAATCCGCGCGCACGCGAACACCCCCATGAGTGTGCTCGACATCGCGCCGATCCGCGCACGGGAGGCCACCGCCCTGGCCGCCCAATTCATTGATGTCGACCCGCATTACCGGGCCGATTGTGTCATCCGTGCCCAAGGCAACCCGTTGTACCTGACGCAGTTGCTGGCGAGCCAGGAAGGTACTTTTCCCGACAGCCTGCGGCACCTGATCCAGACCCGCGTTGACAAGCTGTCCTCGCACCAGCGTCACGCCCTGCATTACGCCGCGGTGCTGGGCAATCGCTTCGAACTGGCGCTCTGGCGCGAGGCACTTGGACAGCCTGACTATCTGCCAACGGCCGACATGCGCCAAGGGCTGCTGCGCGAAATCGAGCCGGGAAGCTTCCTGTTCGTCCATGACCTGGTCATGCATTGCCTGTACGACGCGATCCCCGACGTGCTGCGTGAACAGTTGCATCGGACGGTAGCGAAACTCTACCGCGAGCGCGACCGCGTGCTCCATGCCCAGCATCTGCTGCGGGGCAAAGACCCGGCGGCGTTCGATGCTCTGTTGGCGGCCATGAGCGAAAAACACCTCGCCTGTCAGTACGACAGTGTGCTCGCGCTGGCACATCAATGTGCGGTGTTCGTCGAGCGCACCCACAGCAGTTTCTCCTTCGCGTTGTTGTGCGGTCAGGCTTGTTCTGGTCTGGGCCAGACGGCGCAAGCACGGGAACACTTCCAGCGGGCGCTGGCTTTGGCGGAACAGCCGCAGGACCGGATCGAGTCGGCGCTGGGCCTGGCGGCAGTCCTCAATACCCTCGAATGCCTGGACGAAGAAGAACGCCTGATCGAAGACATGCTGCCCGTCGCCCAGGCCCTGCGAGCCCACACGGCACAGGCCAGGCTGTATCAGTTGCACGGCAACATCTATTTTCCCCGTGGCGACTATGTCGAGTGTCGTCGCTTGCACGAAGAGGCGCTCTCCTTTGCGAGGATCGGCCGGCACCTGGAAACCGAGGCCAAGGCCCTGAGCGGGATCGGCGACTCATACTACGCCCAAGGGCACATGCAGACCGCCTACGAAGTCTTCGACCAATGCGTGCGCTTGTGCGAGCGGAATGGGTTGGTGGACGTGGAAGCGGGCAATCGCAGCGCCCGCGGCTCGGCTCAGTTCTACCTGGGCCAGCCGCACCTGGCGTTGCGCGACGCCACGGAGGCCATCGAAAGCAGTCGCAGGATCGGCAACCATCGGGCGGAAGTGTTCTCGCGCCTGACCGCCTCCTGGGTGCTGGTGGCAAGTTCTCAGCAAGCGTCGGCAGAGCAGCAATTGACCTGCGCCCTGGAGCTGGCGCGCAACCTGGGCGCCAGCCGTTTCGAAGCGATCCTGCTGGAAGGACTGGCACGGGTGGCCTTGCACCAGGGTGAACGCGAGCTGGCGCAGACGTTGATCACGGATGCGGCAAGCCTGGTTGAACGCTTCGACCTGCACCGCTATATCGGACCTTGGATCTACGGCAGCCTGGCGATGATGGTCGACGATCCGCAACTCAGCGAACAGGCGCTATTGAAGGGCGAGACTCAACTCACCCAAGCCTGCCTCGCCCACAACATCCTGCGCTTTCGCGTGGCCGCCGCTGAAACCTGTCTGCTGGCGGGGAACATCGAACAGGCAATCCGGCATGGGCAGCAGATGGCCGTGCTGCCCGAATCCGCGTCATGCGCGTGGGTCAGTCATCATGTGCGGTTGATCGACGTGGCGGGCCAATGGTTGCAGGGCGATCAAACGAAGGGGGAGTCGTTGAAAGGCATTCAACGCGAAGCGCAGCAGATGGGCTTTGCGGCGACGATGCCGCGATTGCTGCAGTTGCTGGATGCTCAGTGACGTCGCGGACCTTCCGTTGGTTGGAGCCACGCCATCGCGAGCAGGCTCGCTCCCACAGGCGTACGTGGTGAACACAAATCTCTCACCTGCACAGAACCAATGTGGGAGCGAGCCTGCTCGCGATGGCGTCCGGACATTCGACACCTTCATTCCCGTGATAACCCAACCGCCAACGCCTATGCTGATCCCATCTCCTCGACAGGCCGGCCGTCATGATCCAATGCAAACGCGCCTACGAAGCGCCCGCCCCCGACGATGGCCGGCGCGTGCTGGTCGACCGCCTGTGGCCGCGCAATTGCCGCAAGGACGAATTGAACATCGATGCATGGCTCCAGGACGTCGCGCCGTCTTCTGAACTGCGCAAGGCATTAAAGAGCGGTGAGATGTCCTTTGATCAGTTCAAAACGGCCTATCGTCAGGAACTGGGCGCGCAACCGCAGCACTGGTGGAAGCTGGTCGACATCGCCTGCAATGGCACCCTCACCCTGGTTTACGCAGCCAGATCGCCCCTCGAAAACAATGCCGTGGTGCTGGCCGAATGGCTGGAGGATGAGGTGGAAAAACGGGCGCAGATGAGTTCGCCTGCGTGTTATCTGCCTGAGTTTCCCGGCCACTGAACCCGAGCCGACGCCAAAGGCTTTTCCGCATGACCGACCACCCGAACTCGCCACGGCAAGCCTTGCGACATCTCTATCTTCAGCTATAGCTAAGTCTTTACCGTGCGTTGAGCGAGGCAGGGATGTCAGTCACCAGGAAGATGACGGTGGTGCAATTGACCATGCTGACCGCCGTGAACATGCTCGGCTCAGGCATTGTGTTGTTGCCCACCAAACTCGCCGAGGTCGGGGGCATATCTATCCTCTCCTGGCTGGTCACGGCCACCGGTTCATTGGCGCTGGCCTATTCGTTCGCCCGCTGCGGGATGCTCAGTCGCAAGACCGGTGGCATGGGGGGCTACGCCGAATATACCTTCGGCAAGGGCGGCAACTACATCACCAACTACACCTATGGCCTGTCGCTGCTGATCGCCAACGTGGCGATCAGCATCACCGCCGTGGGCTACATCCAGGAGCTTCTGCAGGTCCGGCTGGACTCCTTGCAAGTGGGGTTGGCGACCATCGCGTTGTTGTGGATCACCACGTTCGCCAATTTCGGCGGCGCGCGGATCACCGGCCGGATAGGTTCAGTCACCGTGTGGGGTGTCATCGCACCGGTGGTACTCGTCTCGACCATTGGCTGGTTCTGGTTCGACAGCAGCATCTACGCCGCGGGTTGGAACCCGCACGACAAGAGCTGGTATGAAGCGGCGGGGGCCTCCGTGGCGATCACGTTGTGGGCATTTCTTGGCCTGGAGTCGGCGTGTGCCAATACCGACGCCGTGGAGAACCCCGAGAAGAACGTGCCCATTGCGGTGCTGGGCGGCACGCTGGGAGCGGCGGTGCTCTACATCGTCTCCACCAACGTGATTGCCGGAATCGTCGACAACCCTGAACTGGCCGCATCCACTGCACCGTTCGGGCTGGTTTTCGCCAAGATGTTCACGCCGTTCGTGGGCGATATCGTGATGGGATTGATGGTGCTGGCCTGCATCGGTTCGTTGCTGGGATGGCAGTTCACCATTGCCCAGGTCTACAAAAGCTCGGCGGACACCGGGTATTTCCTGCCGATCTTCGCCAAGACCAACAAAGCCGGTACGCCGATTGTCGGCATGCTGGTATTGCTTGCCGCACAAACGGCACTGGGCTTGCTCACCATCAGCCCTGACCTGAGCAAGCAGTTCGACATTCTCGTCAACCTCGCGGTGGTCACCAACCTGGTGCCCTACATCCTCTCCATGGCCGCGTTGATGACCCTGCAAAAAGTCTCCAACGTTCCCCCCGGCAAGGCCCTGGTGACCAACATCATTGCCTGGGTAGCGGCGGCCTACAGCTATCTCGCGCTCTACAGCTCGGGCGAGCAGGCGTTGATGCTCGGGGGCGTGGCGACCCTTTTCGGCTACACGCTGTTCGGCTTCGTCAACAACCGCCTCATTCGCCTTGAAGCACTCAATAACAGTGTGCCGACGCAAACCGTCAGCGCACAACATCTCAAAGGCGAGCCAGTACCGGTAAACCACTTGAATAAAGCCACTTCGGGGGCCTGCCATGACGGAAAACAAGCACACGCTCGGGATGCTCACCCTGCTGGTCAGCAGTCCGCCGGATAAACGTACGGTCTTCGGTCGAGCTCTGCTTCAACTGATCAGCGACGTGGAACAACGGGCCATCAGCATGCTGGTGTCGGAATCCCTGAGCGATGCCACGTCGATCCTGAATTCAGACCCGGCCATTCAATGTGTCCTGCTCAGTTGGGAAATGGACGACAGCGAAGGCCACGAGCAATGCATCAAGCTGCTGACCAACCTGCGTGAACGCAACACCCGGGTACCGGTCTTCCTGATCAGCGATCGCAGTACTGCCTCCAGTATTCCCCTGGTGGTCATGCAGCACGCCGACGATTTCATCTGGCTGCCGGAGGACACCAGCCGCTTCCTCAGCGGTCGCATCCTGGCGGCCATCGAACGGTATCGCAAAGCCGCCCTGCCCCCCATGTTCGGTGCGCTGGTCAGGTTTGCCAGTTCCTATGAGTACTCCTGGCACACCCCCGGCCATGCGGGTGGCACGGCGTTCCTCAAGAGTACCGCTGGCCGGGCGTTCTATGAGTTCTTCGGGGAAAACCTGCTGCGTTCCGACCTGTCCATTTCGGTCGGAGAGCTGGGCTCCCTGCTGGATCACAGCGGCCCCATCGGCCAGGGTGAGCGCTATGCGGCCAAGGTGTTCGGCGCCCATCGCACGTACTACGTCACCAACGGTTCTTCGATGTCCAACCGCGTGATCCTCATGGCCAGCGTCACGCGCAACCAGATCGCCCTCTGCGACCGCAATTGCCACAAGTCGGCCGAGCATGCGATGACCCTGTCGGGCGCGCTGCCCACCTACCTGGTCCCCACCCGCAACCGCTACGGCATCATCGGCCCGATCTTGCCGCAGACCCTGAGCGCCGAGGGGGTTAAAGCGGCCATCGCGAATAATCCGCTGGTCAAGAAAGGTATCGACCCGACACCGGTGCACGCGATCATCACCAATTCCACCTACGACGGCTTGACCTACAACGTCACCCGCGTAGAAGAATTGCTCGGACAAAGCGTCGACCGCCTGCATTTCGATGAAGCCTGGTATGGCTACGCGCGTTTCAACCCGCTGTACCGCAACCGCTTCGCCATGCACGGCGACCCCGACGATCACGATGATTCGAAGCCGACCGTGTTCGCCACCCAGTCGACACACAAACTGCTTGCAGCCTTGTCCCAGGCCTCGATGATTCACGTGCGCAATGGCCGCAACCCGATCGAACACGGGCGGTTCAACGAATCGTTCATGATGCATGCCTCGACGTCGCCCAACTACGCGATCATGGCTTCCTGCGACGTGAGTTCGGCCATGATGGAAGCACCGAGCGGGCAGATCCTGACCAGTGAATCCATCGAGGAAGCCGTCGCGTTTCGCCAGGTCCTGTCGCGCATGCACAACGAGATGTCGAGCAAGCACGAATGGTTCTTCACCTGCTGGCAGCCGCCATCGGTGCGCGTTGGCGCCAGCCAGATGCCGTTCCATGCGGTCGATCCGGTGTTGCTCAAGACGGACCCGAGCTGCTGGGTGTTGCACCCGAACGAGGTATGGCACGGCTTCGGCGACATCGAAGACGGCTATTGCATGCTCGACCCCATCAAGGTCTCGGTGTTGAGCCCCGGCATGGGTGACGATGGAGACCTGCTCGACTTCGGCATCCCGGCCTGCGTCCTGACGGCCTACTTGGAACATCAGGGCATCGTGGTCGAGAAGACCACCGACTTCACGATCCTGTTTCTCTTCTCCATCGGCATCACCAAAGGAAAATGGGGCACCCTGGTCAACGCCCTGCTCGACTTCAAGCGCGACTATGACGAAAACGCCGAGCTTGAGCTGTGCCTGCCGGACCTGCTGACCGCCAACCAGCAGCGTTACGCCGGCATGGGCCTCAAGGACCTGGCCGATGAAATCTTCGCCGCGATGAAAAAGAACAAGACCACCTCGACCATGGCCCAGGCTTTCGGCACATTGCCCACAGCGGTGTTCAGTCCGGTGCAAGCCTACGAAAAACTGGTCCGCAACGATGTCGAGCAAGTGACTCTGGAGGACGCAGCCGGACGCATCGCCGCCACCGGCATCGTGCCGTACCCACCGGGCATCCCCTTGCTGATGCCGGGGGAAAACGCCGGCCCTGCGGATGGGCCTTTGCTGGCTTATCTGAGAGCACTGGAGAGCTTCGATAGATCCTTCCCGGGCTTCACCCATGACACTCACGGGATCGAAGTGGAGAACGGCGTTTATCGTCTATTGGTGCTGAAGTCCGACGGGACGAACTTCAATTGAGGAAGGCGCCGATTCCTGGCGCCCCTTTCTCCAGCGGGTACAGAGGTCAAGCCAGGAGATGCCGGGAGATCACCTTCGAGATCTCGACGATCCCTGTCTTGCCGGTGAACTCGAATTTCACCTTGCCCAGGGATGAAAAGTAGATCTCCAGCTCGGAATCCAGATCGAAAGTGCCGGACGTTTCGACCGAGTAAGCCACGATGTTCTTGTATGGCAGCGAGGTGAAGTCCTTCTTGCTGCCGGTGATGCCCTGCACGTTCACCGCGATAATGCGCTTGTTGGTGAAGACCACGCCATCGCGCATGGATTTGTAAGCATCGATGACCTGCTCGCCGTCCAGTAGCAGAGCCGTGACACGCTCGGCATATTCGTCGTTCTGCTTGAGTTTGAAGAAGCCTTTATTGTTGAAGTCGATCATCCGTAAATCCTTGTCGAGTTGAAAAGCGTTCCAGGCTTCCTGGGGCGGATGGGATTCTGAAGCAGTTGGCGCGACGATCACAAGGCCGCGGACAGGACCGGCCAGGTGTGGGTGGACGAGATAGTGGCACTTCAGTAGCATTCAGCGACTTTTTGCCCCTTCAAGGATGACCCATGTTCGCCCTCCGCTGCCCGCCATCGCTGTTTGCATTATCCGCGCTGTTCGTATTGCTGGGCGGCTGCAGCGTCAACGGCTCTTATCCCGACGCCACCGAACCGGACGCTGCCAAGCTGCGATTCGTTGCAGATACCAGCAACGCCACGCTGGATTATTTCGATGCAGCCCATTGCGATGGGCAAACCACCGGCATCCTCAATAACCTGCTGCTCGGCGACACCGCACGGCGCGTAGGCATGAGCGTTCCAGCGCCCAAGGACGCCAAGGGGTACCTGGAAGTCAAGCTCAAGCCGGGTGAGCAGATCCACCTGCGGACCAACATGAATACCGGTTATGCGGTGTGCGGCAAGGGTTTCAACTTAACCCCCGAGGCCAATGCGGAATACGAGGTCAGGTTCAAGGCCGATAGCAAATACTGCATGACCCAGCTACAGCGCCTGCAACGGATCGATGGCAAGGACGTACGCACGCCGATTCCCCTCGTGAAAAACGACTTCCCCGCCTGCGCCGGTCGCAACCCGCTGTTTCCCAAAACCTACCCGGACACGCCCCATCGCCTGGAGCTGATGAATCGGGTTATCGATAAAAGCCTGGTCGTCACCGTGAAAACCGATCCGGCCAAGGAAAAAGTCGAAAATTATTCGCCAGAGAAACTGGACACATTGATCAGCGAACGCAAGGCCAAGCTCGGCTTCGATCTGCCGGCTGACTATTGGACGCTGTACCGGGAAAACCTGAAGACCTTTGGCGATGACATGGCGCAGAACAAGGCGCACTCGTTGGAACGCTTCAAGGACGAATATCAGGTGCGCCTGCGGCAGTTGAAGGACGAGCAGTTGGAACAGTGGGCATTGCCCAAGACCGCCAATGCCAAACCGGAGAAAGCCGAGATCGATCTGGACGTCGCGATGATGGTGGAGTACTTCCGGATCGGGAATGGAGTGACGGTCGAAGCAGTAGATCGTCACTTGGAAAGGATGGCGCGGATGGATGAGCGGTACGAGGTCTGTGCGCGGTTTGCGGAGTGCTGGAAACGCAACTAGCCGCTGACTCAACCACATTCCGAACCCGCCACAGCATTCTTGCGATGCTGTGGCGGGTTCAGAATCGGCGGCTGCGCCGGCGATTCCACAAGACCCCGACCGCCGTCGCGATGATCACCACCCCGACATTACCGAACAACCAGATTGCAAAGTTACGGCTCTGATCCGCCTCACTTTCGTAGAACGGCCCAAAATAGTTTCCGACCGCGATGAAAACCAGATTGAACCCGCCAACCGCCAGGGCAATGATCAAGAGGACAAACAACGCTCCCTTGATGAAATTCATATGACCCTCCAGAACCATATGTCCTTGGAGTCGTGGAAATCCGAAAACGTACCTTCGATCGAAAAGCCCATCTGTATACGCACGTAGCTCATCCAATCCGTCAGGCGCCGGCCATTCCACAAGTCGATGTGGTCACCACTGCGACCGGCGGTGGTTTCATTTGCGCGACGCCAGAAGTCCTTGAAAAAAATAACACCTTGCTGCCCTTTCAGGGTGTCTTCGAAGTCTTCACTCTTGACTGTCTTCATAGGCTGCAAACCGGGAACCCTGGCGCGATTCAAGGCATTGGCGAGCTCTTCGGCGGCCAGTATGTGCCCTTCGCTTTTGGGGTGTTGCCAACAATGGCGCACGCTTTTGAGCTGGCTCATGTCGGCACCGGCGCGACGCAGGGCTACGCCGAGGCTGATCGCACATTGGTCGCTGAAGTTCTTGGCGCCCTTGGTTCTGCAGGGCGCGGCATCGCCGAATATCTGCGGATGGCTGTTCCATAACTTATCGAATGTAAACATGCTGCCCCTTCCTTAGGTTCCTCGACTCTGACGGCGTAGCCTAGCAGATACCAGCCCCCTCTCTCGGACAGGCATCCTGCAACCGGCGGTTTTTCCCCTAGACTTGTCGTTTGTCCACTGTACGCCGGGTTTTGAATGAGCCCGTACGATAAAGACAAATAAAAAGGAACTTCGCAATGTTCAAACCTCTTTGGAAAGCGCTCGTCTGTACCCTCGCGTTCAGTGCATTGGGCACGGCCATGGCGGCAGAACCCATCGTGATCAAGTTTTCCCACGTCGTGGCCGAACAGACGCCCAAGGGCCAGGGCGCGTTGATGTTCAAGAAGCTGGTGGAGGAGCGACTGGCGGGTAAGGTGAAGGTCGAGGTGTATCCCAACTCCACCTTGTACAACGATGACAAGGAGATGGAGGCCCTGCTGCTGGGAGACGTGCAGATGATTGCGCGCTCGTTGGCCAAGTTCGAGCAGTACACCAAGACGGTGCAGCTGTTCGACCTGCCGTTCCTGTTCGACAACATGGCCGCGGTGGAGCGCTTTCAACAGAGCCCCGAGGGGCAGAAGCTGCTCAAGTCCATGGAAAGCAAGAACATCACCGGCTTGGCTTATTGGCACAACGGCATGAAGCAGCTGTCGGCCAACAAACCCTTGCGCACGCCCGAGGATGCTCGTGGCCTGGTGTTCCGGATACAGACTTCCGCAGTATTGGAGGAACAGTTCAAGGCAGTCGGCGCCAAGGCGCAGCCGATGATTTTCTCCGTGGCGTATCAGGCCTTGCGCGCCGGCGTCGTCAATGGCGCGGAAAACCCTTACTCGAACTTCTACAATCAGAAGCTGCATGAGGTACAGAAGTACGTCACCGAGACCAACCACGGCGCACTCGACTACATGTGGATCACCACGTCCGATTTCTGGAATGGCCTGCCGCCGGACATCCGCACCGAACTGGACAAGATCGTGGCGGAGGTGACCATCTATACCAACGGTGAGGCGGAGCGGTTGAACCAGCAGGATAAGCAACATGTCCTGGACGCCAAGACCACCGAGATCATTACCCTCACACCGGAACAGCGCAACGCCTGGCGGGACAGCATGAAGCCGGTGTGGGCGAAGTTCGAGAAGGAAATCGGAACGGATCTGCTCAAGGCAGCGCAAGCGGCCAATCAGGTTCAGTGACCGGACTGCCGATCGACTGAATATCGCTCTCCTGTGGCGAGGGCATTTATCCCCTCGCCACAAGAGCCGTGTCGCTTTGCTGCTCTTGTTCACCCCTCCTCAGTGCCAAAGCACATTGCGTTATGATCCCCTCCTCGTTCTGAACCAGAGCTTTACCCGCGCATGCCGTCCACTGCTGATATCTCCATCACCCTGCCCCCCGTCCTGGTCGGTCCGCTGTTGCGGCGGCTGGAACCCACGCGGTTGGTGATGTGGCTGGTGGGGACGCGGTCGCTGGCATTGACGTTGCGGGTGGAGGGTGTGGGCGATCTGGCGCTGGATACCGACCGCTGCACAGTGGTACCGGTGGGCCAGCAAGCGTTTGTGCACCTGATCGATGTCCGGCTCGAACATCCCCTGCCCCAGGACGTCGCGCTTGAATACGACCTGCTGGTGGACGGCACGCCCATCGCCGAGTGGGCGCCGCGCCTGCTGTATGGCGAGGCGAAACGGCCGAACTTCGTGCTGCACTCGCGTATCGGGCAACTGGTCCACGGCTCGTGCCGCAAGCCTCATCATCCGGCCAACGACGGTTTGCTCTGTGTCGACCGGCTGCTCGCCCAGGCGCCTGAGCAACGGCCGGCACTGTTGATGATGAGCGGCGATCAAGTCTATGCCGATGACGTGGCCGGGCCGATGCTGCGAGCCATTCATGCATTGATCGAGCGGCTGGGGTTGTTCGAGGAATGCCTGGACGGTGCGATAGTGGAAGACAGCGCCCGGCTCTATCGACACCCAGCCAGCTACTACCATCGCGCCGATCTGTTGCCTGCCCTGGAAAGCAATGAAACCCTGCGCGAGCGATTTTTCGGCGGCGCGCGCAAGCCGATTTTCACCAGCAGCAGCGCCGACAATCATCTGGTGACCTTCGCCGAAGTCATGGCGATGTATCTGCTGGCCTGGTCGCCGGTACCTTGGACGTTGATCGACCCGCAGCCACCCGAACTGACCACCGAACGACGCCAGCGCTACGTATTGGAGCAGCAACGCATCGATGGCTTCAAGGCTGGCCTGGATGGCGTGGCGCGGGTGTTCGCGCATCTGTCGAGCCTGATGATCTTCGACGATCACGACATCACCGATGACTGGAATCTGTCCGCGCAGTGGGAAGAAACGGCCTACGGCCACCCGTTCTCCAAGCGCATCATCGGCAACGCGTTGATCGCCTACATGCTCTGCCAGGGCTGGGGCAACAACCCGGATGCGTTCGAGGATCTGGTTCGGCAGACCGTGGCCCTGAGCGACACGGCACGGGACCGCTACCTGGACAGTGGCCCCCAGGACAAATTGATCGATACCTTGCTGGGCTTCCAGCAGTGGCACTACGTGTTGCCAAGCACCCCGGCCCTGGTGGTGCTCGACACCCGCACCCGCCGCTGGCGCAGCGAACGCAACCTCAGGCATCCCTCCGGTTTGCTGGACTGGGAAGCCCTGAGCGAATTGCAACAGGAACTGCTGGACCACCCTTCGGCGATCATCGTTTCGCCAGCGCCGATCTTCGGGGTGAAGCTGATCGAAACCGTGCAGCGGGTGTTCAGTTGGTGTGGCTATCCGTTGCTGGTGGACGCAGAGAACTGGATGGCCCACCGCGGCGCGGCCCAGGTAATCCTGAATATTTTCCGACACTCGCGGACACCGGGGAACTACGTGGTGCTGTCAGGGGATGTGCATTATTCCTTCGTCTACGAGGTGTTGATTCCTCATCGCAAGGGCGGCCCACGCATCTGGCAGATCACCAGCAGTGGCATCAAGAATGAATTCCCGCCGGTGCTGCTGGAATGGTTCGACCGCCTGAACCGCTGGCTCTACGCCCCACGCTCGCCCCTGAACTGGTTCACCCAGCGCCGACGCATGCGCATCATCCCTCACACTCCGGAACATGCCGAGGCGGGTGAGCGCTTGTGGAACTCGGCCGGGATCGGGCAGGTGTTTTTCAATGAGCAGGGGCAGCCGGAACAGATCTACCAGCACAACGCCAACGGCAAGCCGCCGACGCGGATGCTGGGGCCGCGTTGAGGGCGGGACTCCACCGACTCTGGTAGACCGCAATCGCGAGCAGGCTCGCTCCCACAGTGGATGTGTGGTGTGCCAGATGCTGTGGAAACGAGTGCCCTCGCCACGGGCTGGCGTCAGGCTGGAAATGAAAAACGGGGGGCCATGTTTCCATGGCCCCCCGTTCTTATTTGCCGTCAGGCAATCATGGGTACTGCTGGTAAGTCTGCCCTTGCTGCGCCGGTGCCTGGTATTGCTGGCCCGGAATGGCCTTGAGGTTGACTTCGACACGACGGTTCTGTGCCCGACCATTGACGTCGGCGTTGCTGGCCACCGGATTATCCGGACCCGCCCCGCGGGCGCTCAGGTTGGCACCGCTGACGCCCTGGGACGTCAGGTAGGTCGCCACGCTCTGGGCACGGCGCTGGGACAGGTCCATGTTGTGCTGGCGGCTGCCGGTGCTGTCGGTGTAGCCGACGATTTCGATCTGGTTCTGGTTGAACTCCTTGAGGGAGTTGGCCAGGTTGTTCAACGGCTGGTAGAAGCTCGATGCGATGTTCGCCGAGTCGGTGGCGAAGGTGATGTTGCCAGGCATGATCAGTTTGATCTGGTCGCCCTGACGCTGCACTTCAACACCGGTGTTGGCCATGCTGGCCCGCAGTTTCTTTTCCTGCTGGTCGGCGTAGTAGCCGTAACCTGCCGCAGAAGCGCCCACGACCGCGGCGCCGATCAGCGCGCCTTTGCCACGATTGTTGTGGTCGATGGCCGCACCGGCCAGGGCACCGGCCAAGGCTCCTAGGCCGCCGTACTTGGCAGTTTTGCCCATCCCTGAAGAATCCGTGGAAGCCTGTCCCTGATTGTCATACGGGTTAGGCGACGCGCAGCCGGACAACAAGGCCACAGCGGTAGCGACAACGATCAAGCGACGCGAGGTGAACATGGGACAAGCTCCTGGTTTTTCAGTCTGATGTGCCAGGACATCGGCAATCGACTCTGGCTGGCGTTGGAACGCAGCAAACGTTAAAAATTCCGTCACGCTGCGCTTCGCCCGGGCCGATTTTATCATTGGACAAGGCTGCGGCTTACCCCCCGGACAATCATCTCGATTTCCCGGCCATCGATCGTCAACGGTGGTAACAACCGGATGGTCTTGCCCCGGGTGATATTGATCAACAAGCCGTGGTCCCGAGCGGCACAAAGCGCCAGGTCGCGGACCGGTTGCTTGAGTTCGATGCCGACCATCAATCCCTGGCCACGAATCGCCAGCACGTTCGGATTGTCCACCAGTTCCGCCCGCAGCCGGACGAGCAGTTGCTCACCCTGACGCCTGGCGTTGCCCACCAGATCCTGCTCCTCAATGATGTCCAACACCGTGCAACCGACCCGACACGCCAGCGGATTACCACCGAAAGTGCTGCCATGACTGCCGGGGGTGAACAGCTCGGCCGCCTTGCCCCGCGCCAGGCACGCGCCGATAGGCACGCCATTGCCCAACCCTTTGGCCAGGGTCATGACATCCGGCACGATGCCCTCATGCTGGAACGCGAACCATTGGCCGGTGCGGCCGATGCCGGTCTGGATCTCGTCGACCATCAACAACCAGGCACGCCGGGAGCACAGCTGCCGCAAAGCCTTGAGATAGCCCGGCGGTGCCATTTGCACGCCGCTTTCACCCTGGATCGGTTCCACCAGTATCGCGACAATGCGTTCACCATGGGCCTGCTGGATGTGTTCCAGCGCGGCGAGATCGCCGAACGGCACCTTGATGAAATCCCCCGGCAAGCGGTTGAAACCCAGCCGTACAGCCGGGCCGTCGCTGGCGGACAGGGTGCCCAGGGTGCGTCCGTGAAAGGCGTTTTCCATGACCACCACCAGGGGCTGCTCAATACCTTTGTGCCAGCCGTAGAGACGCGCCAACTTCAACGCGGTCTCGTTGGCCTCGGCACCCGAGTTATTGAAAAACACCCGCTCCAACCCCGACAGCTGCGTGAGCTTTTGCGCCAGCCGTTGCTGCCAGTCGATGCTGTACAGATTCGATGTGTGGAGCAACAGACCGGCCTGCTCGCTGATGGCGGCGACCAGCCGGGGATGGGAGTGACCAACATTGGTCACCGCCACACCGGCCACCGCATCGAGGTATTCGCGACCGTCCTGGTCCCACAGGCGCGTCCCCAGCCCGTGAGTGAAACTCAGCGCCAGGGGTTGGTAGGTGGTCATCAGGCAGGCGGCGGTCATGACATCAAGCTCCATCGGGTGGTTTTTTCCAGTATGGTTAGCCACCTCTGCTGGATAAACGCTGCTTTACCTCAATCATTTAGAAGCCAGGTTTGATAATGGATCTGTTCCAGGCAATGACGGTTTACGTCAAAGTGGTAGAAACCGGGAGCCTGACCGCGGCGGCCCAGGCGTGCGAAATGTCCACCACCATGGTGGGCAATCACCTTCGGGCACTGGAGCAGCGCCTGGGGGTACGGCTGATCAACCGCACGACCCGTCGGCAGCGTCTGACGGAATTTGGCTCGACCTATTATCAGCGTTGCCTGGAAGTCCTGGGGCTGGTGGCCGACTCCGAGCGCCTGGCCGAACAGACCCAAGGCGAACCCGCCGGTACCCTGCGCATCACCGCGCCGCTGACCTTCGGCACCGAACGCCTTGCGCCGGCCCTGGCCGAGTTCAGCCAGCGTTACCCGCAAGTCAAACTCGACGTGGTATTGACCAACCAGCGCCTGGACCTGCTCGACCACGGCTTCGATGCCGCCATCCGCCTCGGCCTGTCCGATCCGAAATTGATCGCCCGGCCGTTGATGGACTACACCCTGACGATCTGCGCCTCCAAGGCCTACCTGGACCGCCGGGGCATCCCGCAACAGCCTGCCGACCTGCAAGGACACGACTGCCTGTCGTTCGCCTATTCCGCCGGCGACGAGTGGCGCTTCGCCCAGGACCACTGGCCTATCAACGGCCCGGACGGCGAAATCAAAGTACCCGTGAACGGACCGATGCTGATCAACAGCTCGGCGGGCCTGCACCGCGCGGCCCTGGCCGGCATGGGCGTGGTGATGCTGCCCGATGCGCTGGTTGAGCAGGATCTGAAGGATGGGCACCTGGTGGCGTTGCTGCAGGATTATCAACTGCCCCATCGGCCGATGAACCTGATCTACGCCCAGGACCGCTACCGTTTGCCGAAGCTGCGCAGTTTTGTGGAATTCGCGTTGGAGAAATGGGCGAGATCCGCTGACTAAACGTAGGAGTAGCCCCGAGAGGCTACTTTTGGAAATGTAGCCTCTCAGGGCTACAGAACACCCCAGCGAAACCAGAGACGGTACAGGTCATTGCCCTTGTCGATTCAATCTCGCTCCTCACCTCACTTCCATTTGGGCTGCGCCGGCTGGTCGCTGCCCCGGGAGCAATGGCCGGTCTTTCCCGAGGAGGGCACCCACCTGCAACGCTACAGCGCCCGCTTCCCGGCCGTGGAGATCAACAGTTCGTTCTACCGTCCGCACCGTCCCGCCACCTATGCGAAGTGGGCGGACAGCGTCGCGCCGGACTTCCGCTTCTCGGTCAAGGTGCCCAAGCAGATCACCCATGAACGGCGGTTGCGCGATTGCGACGGGCTTGTGGATGAGTTTCTCGGGCAGTGTTCGCAATTGGGGGAAAAGCTCGGCTGCCTGTTGATCCAGTTGCCACCGTCACTGGCTTTCGATGCCGGGGTGGCCGAATCGTTTTTCAAGGCCTTGCGGGACCGTTATCAGGGCCACGCGGTACTTGAGCCCCGACATCCAAGCTGGCTGGCCGAGCACGTCACGGCATTGCTGCACGCTGAACACATCGGCCGCGTGGCCGCCGATCCATCGCCCTTGCCCGGCTGCGATCAGCCCGGAGGCTGGCCTGGGGTGCGCTACTACCGGTTGCACGGCTCGCCGCGGATCTATTACTCCCGCTACGAGGACATTTGGCTGGAGCAACTCGTCCGGCAGTTGAAACGCGAGCCCGATACGCCGACCTGGTGCATCTTCGACAACACCGCCAGCGGCGCCGCTATCCCCGACGCGTTGCGATTGGCGGCGCTGATGGGCGCCTGAACGCCGATGCCGGCAACAAATGCCGACTAGCCACCGGATCAGCCGTGACAACACCGCCCGCGTCCAATAGATTAGGCGACCGAAAAAAAGCTCAATGCCTTTCTCGTCTTATCCAGCTAACAGAAGTAGTGAAATTTCAATGTCCGATTCCAACACCGCTGAATCCGTAATCACCCTGTCGTCCAAAGCGGAATACGAAAACTCCATCAATCTTTCACAGCATCTGCCTCAAGCCAAGACCATCAGTGAGATGGTGTTGGATGCCTTCCAGTCGAACCGCGAGAGCGACCAGATCCGCGAGCTGCGCAGCGCCATTCGCCAGGCCCACGATGCGTTCGACGATGACAAGGCCTACGAACTGATGGGCCAGCTCAAGCAGCTCAAGGACGCCGAAGCCGCCGATTTCGCCGCGCTGGAAGACCTGAGCAGCCGCTTCCCCATCAGCCGGATTCTTTCCAGCTACAAGGACGACCCGGCCTTCCAGGAATTGGTCTATGGCCTGGCCTTGAAGGTGCTGAACCAGACCCACCAGGCCATCAGCAACCCGAGCGGCAGCAAGGGCAAGGCCTCGCGGGCCAAGAAGGAAGCGCAAGTGTTTGTCATCAGCAAGGACGGCATCAGCGTCACCCTGCCCCTGCGCACCCCGAGTTCCAAGCCGAACGTCGACCGTGAGGCCTTCGAATTCCTGGGCTTCAATTTCGTCGGTGAAGGGGACGAGGCGGAGCTGGAGAACGACCTGTTCCTAGACAACGACGGCACCGAACAACAGGCCACCCGCAAAAGCATCATCACTGCTCTGCAACAGCAGAAGGCCTTTGACGGCTACAGCATCGCCCAACAATAAGCCTGTGGGAGCGAGCCTGCTCGCGATAGCGGTGGTTCAGCTTGCATGGATGTTGGATGTGCCGCCGCCATCGCGAGCAGGCTCGCTCCCACAATAGAAACAACAGTGCGGGAAGACGCCCAAGAAAAAGCCCCGCGCTTCTCTCGAAGACGGGGCTTTTTCATGACACTGATTGATCAGACAGCGCCGAGCCGCTCGACCATATCTGGAAACTTTTCGACCAGTTTGATCAACAAAGCGGCCTGGGCGTTGGGTTTGGATTTCTCCTGCTCCCAGTTTCTAAGCGTACCGGGGCTGGTCCTGATGCTCCTTGCAAAAACGGCCTGAGACATATGGAGCTTGTCCCGCAGAGCCACGATTTCTTGCGCCGACACCTCTGGAGCGGGCTTGTCTTCGGCCGATATCTGGCGGAGGGTGATCTTGCCTTCTCGATGAGAAGCCATCTCCTCAACGCCTTGCATCAACTCGGCAAATAGGTCGCGCTTTTTCATAAGGTACCTCGTATTTTCAACTCCACTTCTATGGCGCGCTTGAGCGTCTTCTCCTGCTCGGAGGTCAGGTTCTCCAATTCATCTTTGTCATAAATCGCAAACATCCAGAATTGACCATCATTCATAAGCCAATAGTGGATAACTCGCAACCCTCCTCGCTTCCCTTTGCCACGACGTCCATCCGACCAACGCAATTTACGAAAGCCACCTGTGCGGGGCATGAGGTCGCCCGCTTCTGGATGCTGCAACATATGAGATTGAAGCAAGCGATATTCATCGTCCGTCAGATAACGGCCTACCGTGGCGGTAAATGAAGAGGTTTCAAAAAATAAGGTTCGCATGGGCAAAACTATAGGCAATCTGCCTATAGTTCAACATCCAACATTGTATTGCTCTAAATGACAGACCTTACCGTTCAGGTCAGTGCCCATGAAAAAGCCCCGCGCTTCTCTCGAAGGCGGGGCTTTTTGTGGGGCGTCTGGCGCTTAAGGTGCGTAGGTCAGCAGCAGCTCACTTGGCACTTTGAAGTCCAGGGACATCATGACGCTCAGAGCGGTGATGGTGAAGATCGAGAACACGAACAGCTTGCGTGCCCAGACCGTGTCATCCACGGCCTTGTAGCCGGTCCAGGCCATATACAGCCAGTACATGCCCATGGCGGCGGCGACGGCGAGGTAGCTCATGCCGGCGTAGCCGCTGAAGGTCAGCATCAAGGTCGCCACCAGGAAGGCCAGGATGTAGAGCAGGATGTGCTTCTTGGCCACGCGGATACCGCGCTTGACCGGCAACACCGGAATCGAGGCGGCCAGGTAGTCGTTGAAGCGGAAGATCGCGATGGCATAGGAATGCGGCATCTGCCACAGGCTGAACATCACCAGCAGCGTCAGCGCAGCCATGTCGAAGCTGTTGCTGACCGCCACATAGCCGATCACCGGTGGCATCGCCCCCGACAGACTGCCCACCAGCGTGCCGTGAACCGACTTGCGCTTGAGGTACAGGCTGTAGAGGCCGACGTAGATGACAAAACCGATCACCGCGAACAGCGCCGCCAACGGGTTGGCCACCCGGTACAACAGCGCCACACCGGCCACGCCCAGCACCGTGGCGAACGCCAGGGCCAGTTGTACCGGGATCAGCCCCTGGACCAGCGCACGGTTTTTGGTGCGCTCCATCTTGATGTCGATGTCGCGGTCGATGCAGTTGTTGAACACGCAACCGGACGCGACCACCAGGGACGTGCCGATCATCGCCGCCAGGAAGATGGCCAGATCGACATGCCCTTTCGAGGCCAGGAAGAACCCGCCTGCCACAGAAAGCACGTTACCGAAAATGATCCCCGGCTTGGTGATTTGGATAAAGTGCTTTAAGGACATCCGGACTTTCCTCAGTGCGCCATCATGTTGGTGTGGATGCTGAACATGATCCACAACGACAGGCCGACCAGCAGGACGATCACCAACGCCGCGAAGACAAACGCGATCACGTTGTTACGCTGGGCGGCGGAGCGGTCAAGGTGCAGGAAGTACACCAGGTGCACCAGGACCTGGACCACGGCGAAGATCAGGACGATCCACAGGGTCAGGCTCTTGGGCAGCGATGGGTACATCACCAGACCGAACGGGATGACGGTCAGGATCACCGACAGGATGAAGCCGATGGCATAGGACTTGACGCTGCCGTGGCTGGCGTCATGACCATCATGGGAATGTGCGTTAGCCATTTACAGGGTCCCCATCAGATAAACAACGGTGAATACGCAGATCCACACCACGTCCAGGAAGTGCCAGAACAGACTCAGGCAGCTCAAGCGGGTCTTGTTGGTGGCGGTCAGGCCATTTTTCTGGACCTGGTACATCATGATCGCCATCCAGATCAGGCCGCTGGTCACGTGCAGACCGTGGGTGCCGACCAGGGTGAAGAACCCGGACAGGAAGCCGCTGCGGTTAGGACCGAAGCCCTCGGAGATCAACATGTGGAACTCGTTGATCTCCATGCCGATGAAGCCGGCACCGAACAGGAAGGTCATGGCCAGCCAGCCCAGGACCTGGGTTTTCTTGCCCTTGTACAGCGCCAGCATGGCGAAGCCGTAGGTGATCGAGCTGAACAGCAGCAGAGCGGTTTCGCCCAGTACGTACGGCAGCTCGAAGATGTCGTGGCCCGACGGGCCACCGGCGACGTTGTTTACCAGCACCGCGTAAGCCGCGAAGATCGACGCGAACAGAATGCAGTCGGTCATCAGGTAGAGCCAGAAACCGAATACGGTCATCTCGCCCGAATCGTGGTGATGGTCATCGTGCCCATGGTCATGACCATGGGCGTGTCCAACATTGGTCACTAAGTTCGACATGGTTTAAGCCTGTTCCAACGAGGTTTCAACACGGGTGGCGGTGGCCCGGACTTTCCCGGCCGCGACCAGACGTTTGTGCTGCTCGGCTTCGATGCGCTCGATGACATCCACCGGCACCATGTAGCCCTGATCGTCGCGGGCGGCATGGATGGCGAAATACACCACGGTGCCGACCAGGCTGGCGGCGGCGAGCCACCAGATGTGCCAGATCATCGCGAAACCGAATACGGTCAACAGGCCGCCCATGACCACACCGGTAGCGGTGTTGTTCGGCATGTGGATCGGCGCGTACTTGGACGGAGTCTGGTACGCAGTACCGTTTTCCTTGGCTTCGGTGAACGGGTCGATGGTGTCCGCTTTCGGCAGCACGGCGAAGTTGTAGAACGGCGGTGGCGAAGAGGTCGACCACTCCAGGGTGTGGGCATCCCACGGGTCGCCGTGTTCGCACATGTTCTCTGGCTTGTTGCGGTCACGCACGCTGACGTACAGCTGGATCAGCTGGCAGGCGATACCGACGGCGATCAGCACCGCACCGAACATGGCGACGTACAGGTACGGCACCCACTCAGGGTTGGTGGTGGTGTTCAGGCGACGGGTCATGCCCATGAAGCCCAGTACATAGAGCGGCATGAACGCGACGAAGAAGCCGGTGATCCAGAACCAGAACGCGCCCTTGCCCCAGCCTTCGTGCAGCTTGAAGCCGAACGCTTTCGGGAAGTAGAAGGCAAAGCCGGCGATGTAGCCGAACACCGCGCCGCCGATGATCACGTTATGGAAGTGCGCGATCACGAACAGGCTGTTGTGCAGGACAAAGTCGGCACCCGGGATGGCCAGCAGTACGCCGGTCATGCCGCCGATGGCGAAGGTCACCATGAAGCCCAGGGTCCACAGCACATGGCTGGTGAAACGCAGGCGGCCCTGGTAGATGGTGAACAGCCAGTTGAACAGCTTCACCCCGGTCGGGATCGAAATCAGCATCGTCGCCAGGCCGAAGAAGGCGTTGACGCTGGCCCCCGAACCCATGGTGAAGAAGTGGTGCAGCCAGACCATGAAGCCCAGCACCGAGATCGCGCCGGAAGCGTAGATCATCGAGTGGTGGCCGAACAGTTTCTTGCCGGAGAAGGTCGAGATGACTTCGGAGAAGATCCCGAACGCAGGCAGGATCAGGATGTACACCTCGGGGTGACCCCAGGCCCAGAACAGGTTGACGTACATCATCGGATTTCCACCCAGTTCATTGGTGAAAATGTGGAAATCCATGTAACGGTCAAGCGTCAGCAGTGCCAGGGTAGCAGTCAGGATCGGGAACGAAGCGACGATCAGGACGTTGGCCCAGGTGCAGGTCCAGGTGAAGATCGGCATGTCCATCAGCTTCATGCCCGGGGTACGCATTTTCAGCACGGTGGCCAGGAAGTTGACCCCCGTCAGCGTCGTACCCAACCCGGATAGCTGTAGCGCCCAGATGTAATAATCCACACCCACGCCCGGACTGTATTGCAACCCCGACAACGGCGGATAGGCAACCCAACCGGTCTTGGCGAATTCACCAACACCCAGGGACAGGTTGATCAGCACGACGCCGGACACCAGCAGCCAGAAGCTCAGGGAGTTCAGGAACGGGAAGGCAACGTCACGGGCGCCGATCTGCAGCGGTACTGCCAGGTTCATCAGGCCGGTGAAGAATGGCATCGCCATGAAGATGATCATGATCACACCGTGGGCGGTGAAGATCTGGTCATAGTGTTCAGGCGGCAGGTAGCCAGGCGAACCTTCGGTGGCCATGGCCAACTGGGTACGCATCATGATGGCGTCGGCAAAACCGCGCAGCAACATGACCATGGCGACAATGATGTACATCACGCCGATTTTCTTGTGGTCGACCGACGTCAGCCACTCGGTCCACAGGTAGGTCCACTTCTTGAAGTAGGTGATCCCGGCGAACAGCGCCAGACCACCGAGCGCGATGATGGCGAGGGTCACCATGACAATCGGCTCGTGGAACGGGATCGCTTCCCAACTTAATTTACCAAACATCGTTTACTCCTCTGCCCCGGCAGCTGAATGCGAACTCATGTCCATCCCTTCCATGTTGTGCGCCACTTCCTGCTCTTTCTTCTCGTGGTGCATCGGCTTGCCCGGATTCATCCCTTCATACTTGTCGATGATGGTCTGGAACAGGTTCGGCGTGACCGCGGAGTAGAGTTCGACTGGGTTGTTCTGGCTCGGTTTGGAAAGGGCTTCGTATTCAGCTTTTTCAAGCTGTTTAGGTGCCTTCTTCACATCGTTGACCCAGGCGTCGAAGTCTTCCTGAGTGGTGGCGATTGCTTTGAACTTCATGCCGGTGAAACCCGCGCCGCTGTAGTTGGCGGAGATACCTTCGAGTTCGGCGTTCTGGTTGGCGATCAGGTGCAACTTGGTCTGCATGCCCGCCATCGCGTAGATCTGGCCGCCCAGGCCCGGGATGAAGAACGAGTTCATCACGGTGTCGGAGGTAACCTTGAAGTTGATCGGGGTGTGAGCAGGGAACACGATCTTGTTGACGGTGGCGATGCCCTGTTCCGGGTAGATGAACAGCCACTTCCAGTCCATCGAGACCACTTCAATGGTGATCGGCTTGACGTCGGATTCCAGCGGACGGTACGGGTCCAGGGCGTGGGTCGACTTGTAGGTGACATAACCCAGGGCAATGATGATCAGCACCGGGATCGTCCACACGGCCGCTTCGATCTTGGTGGAGTGCGACCACTTCGGCGTGTACACGGCCTTGGTGTTGGATGCGCGGTATTTCCAGGCGAACAGGAACGTCATGACGATAACCGGCACAACGACCAGCAACATCAGCAGCGTGGCGGTGATGATCAGGTTTCGTTCGTCCAGGCCGACCTGGCCCTTGGGATCGAGCAAGGTCATGTTGCAGCCTCCCAGCAGCAACGTGCCGAGCAGCGGCAACAAGCCTAGTAATCGGGGGTACCTGTTTTTACTCATCTCACGACCTCTAAAGCAGCTTGCGCAATGCAGTTGGGTTTTGATCGCCAACACTTCACCCTGCCAAGGGTTGGCATTTTCTTGGATCTGAATAAGGGCTGCCCGTCGAGCGTCAGACGCTGTTCGACATATCCTGGGCCAGCAGTGAGTTCTTATTCGAATTCGTCGGTAAAAGGCCTTGTTACAGCCCAATTCCATTTGGTGCAGGTAGTAGGAAGGCACCGACACCTGGGGTCGCATGGGGCGCTGGCGCCCTTCGACCACCTCTCGTGCTCAAGCCTGAGCCGGGTCGGATATTCGGTGCGGGCGATTGTAGTGAGCTGAAGCGCCGGAGACCATGTCTCATCCCGAAATAATTTTTATCCAAACCGGCAACAATCTCTTCCCGATACCGCAACGGTCCGGCATGTTATCGAAATTGATTCTCAACAAGAACCCCAAAAAAGGTAGGTCTACTACGCCCGATTCAGACAGCATGAACGGAACGGGTTGAGGTATTTTGCCTGGCAAGCGCCCGTTTTTCGGGGGGCTCGCCGAGTGGCGTTGCGCTGTTAGAAATGCCTGCTGCCGACTTCACAAAGGTGGAGGGCATCGCAGGTCCGACCGGTTTTTTGTTACAGGACGAGGCGCATATCCCTACTGCGAACGCCCCTGTAACCTGGGGATATGTGACAACGTGTCGCACAGTGTCGCAGGTCATTCTTGTCCCGGATCAAGGCCGATCCCTCCCATCACTGAAATGCAAAACACCCCGGTTCTCCAACAGGAAAACCGGGGCGTTTCAGCAAGTGTTTCAGCGAAGGGTCTTGCGGTTACGCGACACCAGCAAGGGCACCAGCACCACGATCAGTACGAAGGCCAACAGCGCCCATTGTGCCAGGGACAGGCCCAGGATCGGCGGGTATGGGGTGGAGCAGAACCCATCGACTTGGAACCCCAGCGGGAAGATCTTCGCCAGCGGCAGATCGTCGACAATCGGTTGCAGCACATCGATACCGCAACTGACAGCCGGGAAGAACTGGGTATACACGTGATGCCCCGCCACTCCCGCACCGGCCAGGGCGCAGAGCACCACAATCCCCTCGAGAATCGTCAGGCTGCGACGGGTGCGCATGGCCGCGCCGATGAACGCGAAGATCGCGATCAGCAACAGCGCATAACGCTGCAGGATGCACAGCGGGCACGGTGCTTCCCCCAAGGCCACCTGCATGTACAGCGCACCACCGATCAGCGCCAGGCAGATCAGCCCCAGCAGCACCAGATAGCGACGCTCGCGGCCCAACCGCATCATTTCCTCACTCATTGCCTTTTCCTTTGAATGCATGGATCGACGCACAGCCTTGCGACACTCGGCGCGCTGTCGGATGGCCGAAGTCTACACGTTGGCCATGACAGTGAACGAGCGGCTTGCGCCAACTTTGAGGGGGAATAGACAGAAGAAAAGTTAAGCGCCGATTAACTTCGCGCGAGCGAAGGCTTCAGTTGGAGGTTGTGTGAGGCATGCCGGCCCCTTCGCGAGCAGGCTCGCTCCCACAGGGCCCGATGGTGCATGCAAATGCTGCGTACACCCCGAATCCAATGTGGGAGCGAGCCTGCTCGCGATAGCGGTGGGTCAGCTTGCATCAATGCTGAATATTTACTCCAGCGCCGCAGCCGGCCCGAAGAACTCGTAGCGGCTCTGCCCATCCGGCACGCCCAGGGCCTTGAGATGACGCTTCACGGCCGCCATGAAGCCCTTCGGCCCCAGGAAGTAGGCATCCAGGTCACGCTGTTCCGGCAGCCACTGGGCCAGTTGTTCCTGGTTCAACAAGCCGATCCGGTCGGCCGCCTCGCTCAAGCCGTCGTCTTCGTCATAGCAATAGAAACGCTTGAGTTGCGGATGCCGCTTGGCCAGGTCGTCGATCCACTCACGGAAGGCGTGGGCGCGACCATTACGGGCGCAGTGAATGAAATGTATCGGCCGTTCGGTTTGCAACGCCGCCTGCAGCATTGCCAGGGTCGGGGTGATGCCGACGCCACCGCTGATCAGCACCAGTGGCTTGTCGCTGGCAGTCAGGTAGAAATCCCCGGACGGCGGGAACAACTGGAGGCTGCTGCCAATCTGCAAATCATGATGCAGGTAGTTCGATACCCGTCCACCCGGCTCGCGCTTGACGCTGATCCGGTACTGGCCGTTGTCCGCCAGTGCCGACAGCGAGTAGTTGCGACGCACTTCCTCACCCTCCAGGAACAGTTTCATGCCGATGTATTGACCCGGCTCGGCCAGCAGAATCGGCCCCTTGTCCGCTGGTTCGAAGTAGAACGAAGTGATCTCCGAGCTTTCCTGGACCTTGGCCACCAGGATGAACTCCCGCTCGCCTCGCCAGCCACCCGGGGCGGCGGCTTTCTGGTCATACATGCCTGCTTCGGCGCCGATCAGGATATCGGCCAGCTGGTTATAGGCAGCGCCCCAGGCGGAGATCACTTCAGGCGTGGCGATCTCGTTGCCCAGCACTTCGGCAATCGCCCGCAACAAACAGGAACCGACAATCGGATAATGCTGTGGCTCGATCTGCAAGGCGACGTGCTTGTTGACGATTTTCGCCACCAGGTCACCCAGTTGGTCGAGCTGGTCGATGTGCCGTGCATACATCAACACGCCGTTGGCCAGGGCCCGAGGCTGATCGCCGCTGGCTTGGTGGGCCTGGTTGAACAGCGGTCGAACCTGGGGGTATTCGGAGAGCATCATGCGGTAGAAGTGCGTGATGAGCGCTTCACCACCGCTTTCAAGCAATGGAACGGTGGAGCGAATAATGGCGCGTTCTTCCCGGGTGAGCATAAGGTGACTCCTCGCGTGTTACGGAAACGGATACTCATGCTTATCAGTTTTCGTGCCACAAATATTTCTCTTTATTTTCAGCAAGTTAAAAATAAAGTAGTCATTAAGACACGAGCAAGAATATAGTCTTTTCGACTACACGGAGTCATTATGACCGCAACCTCCCTGCTGACTTCCCTGCTCCCACTGGTAGCGGACTTGTCCCGCGAACTGCCTGAAGGCGAGCGCTATCGCCGCTTGCTCGGTGCCCTGCGCGCCTTGCTGCCCTGCGACGCGGCGGCGTTGTTGCGGCTGGACGGGGACTGCCTGGTGCCGCTGGCGGTGGACGGCTTGAGCACCGACACCTTGGGTCGGCGTTTCCGGGTCAGTGAACACCCGCGCTTCGAAGCGCTGCTGGCCAACCCGCACCCCACCCGTTTCGCCACCGACAGCGACCTGCCCGATCCCTACGACGGGTTGGTCGAAGGCCTCGACGAGCATCTGGAAGTTCACGATTGCATGGGCTGTCCGCTGTTCGTCGACGAACGCCCATGGGGCCTGCTGACCCTTGATTCCCTGGATCCGGAGCGCTTCGAACCCATCGACCTTGGTGCGCTGCAGGCCTTCGCCAGCCTCGCCGCCGCCACGGTCAGCGCCGCCGAACGCATCGAACGCCTGGCGTTGAAAGCCGAAGACGAACACCGCCGTGCCGAGGTCTATCGCCAGGCCAGCGGCCAGCAACCCCGCGACATGGTCGGCCAGAGCAAGGTCCATAAACGCCTGGTGGAAGAGATCAATCTGGTGGGCGGCAGCGACCTGACCGTGTTGATCACCGGTGAAACCGGCGTCGGCAAGGAGCTGGTCGCGCAAGCCATTCATGCGGCCTCCAAGCGCGCCGAGCAGCCGCTGATCAGCCTCAATTGCGCCGCCCTGCCGGACACACTGGTGGAAAGCGAACTCTTCGGCCACGTACGCGGCGCGTTCACCGGGGCGACGAGCGACCGACGCGGCAAGTTCGAGCTGGCCGATGGTGGCACGTTGTTCCTCGACGAAGTCGGTGAGTTGTCCCTGACCGTCCAGGCCAAACTGCTGCGCGTGCTGCAGAGCGGCCAGTTGCAGCGCCTGGGCTCGGACAAGGAACACCGGGTCGACGTGCGCCTGATCGCCGCCACCAATCGCGACCTGGCCGAAGAGGTGCGCAATGGCCGCTATCGGGCCGACTTCTATCACCGCTTGAGCGTGTATCCCTTGCAGGTACCGGCGCTGCGGGATCGCGGCCGCGATGTACTGCTGCTCAGCGGTTTTTTCCTGGAGCAGAACCGCTCGCGCATGGGCCTTAACAGCCTGCGCCTGAGCAGCGACGCCCAAGCCGCACTGCTGGCCTACGACTGGCCGGGTAACGTGCGCGAACTGGAACACCTGATTGGCCGTAGCGCCCTGAAAGCGCTGGGCAGATGCCCGGTGCGCCCGAAGATCCTCAGCCTGGGTGCCCAGGACCTGGACTTGCCCCAGGCCTCCGAGCCAACGTCCGAGCCTTCAGCGACACACCCTTCGCTGGCGATCACCCCCGTGACGGGAGACCTGCGCGAAGCCATGGATGATTTCCAGCGCCGGCTGATCAGCGCCAGCCTGGAACGCCATCAGCACAACTGGGCCAGCGCCGCCCGGGAACTGGGGCTGGATCGGGCGAACCTGGGACGGATGGCGCGGCGGTTGGGGCTCAAATAATCTTCCAGACGCTTTTGTGGAACGAGAGCTTTCGTGGCGAGGGAGCTTGCTCCCGCTGCGTTGCGCAGCAACCCTATCTTTAATGGGCGCTGCGCACCCAAGCGGGAGCAAGCTCCCTCGCCACAAGCGCCTTGTTACAACGATCCGGGCTTTCACCCTAAAGCCTGCCCCCAACAAGTCGATAACCCGATATCAAAAGCTGTTTTGGCGATCTCCACGTTCGCCCCACCTTTCTACACAGAAGGTTTTTATGTCTTCCAACAAAGCCCGCGCAGATTCACTTTCGCTTCTGCTGTTTACCTTGCGCAGCGGCAAGCTGATGGCAATCAACCTGCTCAAGGTCAGCGAGATCATCCCCTGCCCGCCACTGACCAAACTGCCGGAGTCGCATCCACATGTGAAAGGCATCGCGACCCTGCGTGGCACATCGCTGTCGGTGATTGACCTGAGCCGTGCCATCGGTGAGCGGCCGCTGGAAGATCCGGATGGCGGCTGCCTGATCGTCACCGATGTCAGCCGCTCCAAGCAGGGCCTGCATGTGCAGGCGGTGAGCAAGATCGTCCATTGCCTGACCACCGACATCAAGCCGCCGCCTTACGGCTCCGGCGGTAACCGCGCATTCATCACCGGCGTGACGTCGGTGGACGGCACGCTGGTGCAGGTGCTGGACATCGAGAAGGTCATCCATGGCATCGCCCCGGCGCAGATCGAAACCGCGCCCACCGAACTGAGCATGGAAGATGCCGAAGTGCTAGGCAACGCACGGATCCTGGTGGTCGATGACAGCCAGGTGGCGCTGCAACAATCGGTATACACCCTGCGCAACCTGGGCCTGCAATGCCACACCGCCCGCAGCGCCAAGGAAGCCATCGAATGCCTGTTGGACCTGCAAGGCACGGACAACCAGATCAACCTCATCGTCTCCGACATCGAAATGTCGGAGATGGACGGTTACGCCCTCACCCGCACCCTGCGGGAAACACCGGACTTCGCCCACCTCTACGTGTTGCTGCACACCTCGCTGGACAGCGCCATGAACAGTGAAAAGGCGCGGCTGGCCGGCGCCAATGGGGTACTGACCAAGTTTTCCTCGCCAGAGCTGACCAAATGCCTGATCACGGCGGCCAAGGCAGTGGCCGAGCAAGGCCACTGAGTTGTACCGATGACTTGCTCCTGCGTTCCGACGTGGGAGGGTCCGGCAACCTCAGGCATACTTTTGCCCTGACTTTCCGGAACGAGACATCCCGATGAACATCCGCACATTGATTCTCCTTGGCTTCACTGCCCTGGCCTCCCAGGCCCAAGCCTCCAGCCCGGAGGCCTGGGCCGCCTACGACAAAGCCGTGCTGGCCAGCTGCATCAAGGCCAGTGGCTTGAAGAACGCCGAGCCGGTGGGCACCGCCGCGCAATTCGACGACCGGGTCGGCTACACCGCGCTGTTGCTGCAAGGCCAATACCCGCAGAAACACATGAAAGGAGCGACCGGTACCGAACTGTGTCTCTACCGCAAGAAAACCAAGACGGCCCATGTGACCGAGTGGGACTCGATCCGCCCCGCCGCGACCGAGCAATGAGTGGCGCATAACTTGCTTCGCGAGGCTCGTCACGGCGTTTTTCTGTCGCCGCCTTTCAGCTCTCGACCGGTCGCTCAATGAATATAACGTTTTCCTGCGTAGGCTGCGGCAAATGCTGCTCTGGCCACCACGTTCCCCTGACCCTCGACGAAGCCCGGATGTGGGCAAGCGACGGCGGTCAGGTCATCGTCCTGGTGGAAGCCTTCCTGCCCAATGGCCTCGGCCTGCCGGCGGCGCAACGCGAGCATGCCGAACGCCGCTCCGTGAAGGTCCGGAGCGGGTGCACCGATGCCTTCGTGGCGATCACCTTCGCCGCTTATAACCCCGGCCGTTGCCACAATCTCGACGAAGAAAACCTGTGCCGCATCTACGAACGCAGGCCGCTGGTGTGTCGGATCTATCCGATGGAAATCAACCCGCATATCCCGCTCAATATCGCGGCCAAGGACTGCCCCCCGGAATCCTGGGAAACCGGTCCGCAATTGATCGTCGGCGGGAAACTGGTTGATAAAGAACTGGCCGAGCTGATCGAACGCTCGCGCCAGGCTGATCGTGAGGAGATCGCGATCAAGGAGCGCATCTGTGCGGCCCTGGGCATCCGCACCACTGCGCTGAAAGGCGACGGGTTTGCCGCCTATCTGCCAGACATGACAGCGTTCGCGGCGGCCATCGATCAGGTGCGCTTGCGGCCAACTGAGTCGGAAACCGGTGAATGGCAGTTCCATCTGTCCGGGGATGACGTCGCCCGCGAGGTCACGGCCGGTGGCGCACGAGTGGTGACTGGAGCAGCCCCCGATTGCGCGTTCATTTCGCTGCGGGTGGCCTAGGGGCAACACAAGTCCCTTTGTGGGAGCGAGCCTGCTCGCGATAGCGGTATGTCAGTCAACATCAACGCTGGCTGAACCGCCGCCATCGCGAGCAGGCTCGCTCCCACAGGTCATTCCACTTCATAACCTGCACTCCCCTCTCGCCTAACCCTCGCAGAGAATGTTAGCGTGCTTGGTATTGCCTCCAAGACGAGCCTTGCACGATGAAAAAAACCGTACTTGCCTTCAGCCGTATCACGCCCCAGATGGTCGAGCGCCTACAACAGGACTTCGACGTGATCGTGCCGAACCCATCGAAGGGCGACATCAACGCACAGTTCAACGAAGCTTTGCCCCATGCCCACGGCCTGATCGGTGTCGGCCGCAAACTCGGTCGCGAGCAACTGCAAGGCGCCGCGAACCTGCAGGTGGTCGCCAGTGTGTCGGTGGGTTACGACAACTACGACCTGGCCTACTTCAATGAACGCGGGATCATGCTCACCAACACCCCCGACGTGCTCACCGAAAGCACCGCCGACCTGGCCTTCGCCCTGCTGATGAGCAGTGCCCGTCGCGTAGCGGAACTGGATGCCTGGACCAAGGCCGGGCAATGGCAGGCGACGGTGGGACCGCAACTGTTTGGCAGCGACGTGCACGGCAAGACCCTGGGCATCGTCGGCATGGGCAACATCGGCGCGGCCATTGCCCGGCGTGGCCGGTTGGGGTTCAACATGCCGATCCTGTACAGCGGCAACAGCCGCAAGACCGAACTGGAACACCAGCTGGGCGCGCAGTTTCGAGAGTTGGACCAGTTGTTGGCCGAAGCGGACTTCGTCTGCCTCGTCGTGCCCCTGAGTGAAAAGACCCGCCACCTGATCGGACAGCGGGAACTGGCGTTGATGAAGCCAAGCGCAATCCTGGTCAACATCTCCCGCGGCCCGGTGGTGGATGAGCCGGCGTTGATCGAGGCCTTGCAGAACAACCGCATCCGCGGCGCCGGCCTGGACGTCTACGAGAAGGAGCCGTTGGCCGAATCGCCGCTGTTCCAGCTGAAGAACGCCGTCACCCTGCCGCACATCGGCTCGGCCACCCACGAAACCCGTGAAGCCATGGCCAATCTCGCGGTGGATAATTTGCGCAGTGCGCTGTTGGGTGAACGGCCGCAGAACCTGGTCAACCCGCAAGTCTGGAAGTAGAAGCCGGCGCCGCATCCCATCGCCCCGCTTTGTGGGAGCACGGCTTGCCCGCGAAACGAACGCCTCGGCTTCTGACAGAGCGCGTCGCTTTCATCGCGGGCAAGCCTTGCTCCCACAAAGTGCGACACCGGGCGCCGCTGGGCGAGGCTTACGAAACACCAGCACGTTCCCCAGCATCACCAATACCAGCCCGGCCAGCGCCGGCGCCGTCCAGTGGTAGCCTTCGACAAACGCCGAGACATTCAACGCCACCACCGGGAACAGGACCGTGCAATACGCCGCCCGCTCCGGCCCCATGCGCCCCACCAGCGTCAGGTAAGCGGTAAAGCCGATTACCGAGCCTGGGATTACCAGGTACAGCAGCGAACCGATGTAGCGCAGGTTCCATTCCATATCGAAAGCAATCCCGTTGAACAGGCACCACCCCGCCAGCATCGTCGCGCCGTAGGCCATGCCCCAGGCATTGGTGGTCAGCGGCTTGAGCCCGGCCTTTTGTTGCAGGCTCGAGAGCATATTGCCCGCCGAAAAACACAACGTGCCCAGCAATGCCAACGCCAATCCGAGCAGCGTCTGCGGGCTCGCATGATGACCGGCCAATTCCGGCCAGAACAACAGCCCCAGCCCCGACAACCCCAACGCACCGCCCAACAGCACGTTACGGGCGATCCGCTGACCGAAGAACACGCGGGCATTGAGGGCATTCCACAACGTGGCTGTGGAGAACACCACCGCCACCAGGCCGCTGGGGATCCACTGGCTGGCCGTGAGGAAACACATGAAATTGATGCAGAACAGGCACAGCCCCTGGGCCAGGCAGATCAAATGGCCACGCCGGTTCATCACCTGCAGGCGCCGACTGAGCAGGAGCATTGCGAACAGGATCAGGGCCGCGAGACCGAAGCGATAGACAATCGATACCGGGATGGCGACGACCCCCAATTGCAGTTTCAATGCAATCCAGGTGGTGCCCCAGATGAGTACGGTAAGCAGGTATAGCGAGAGGTTCATGGTGACGGCTCCTGACAATGGCGTTCAGTGTCACGCCGCCACCCACCGGGCACTTGCGTAAACTTGCGGTTTTGTCGGCGTGCAGGCTGGCACGGATCGTCCAACGGAGTAGGATGCAAGGCGTTGGAGATAACCGATCATGCCCACACTGCAAACCCTGCAAGTCTTCCAAGCCCTCAACAGCTCGCCCAACGCCCGTCTGGAGCACAGTGCCGAGCTCGGTGATGGCATGGCGGCCGCTTTGTGGAGCAATCATCATGATGCTCGGCACTACGAGGCCCCGACCCACCACACGCTGTCCTGCTACATCGCCGGCGGCACCGGTACCTTTCGTCGCGAACGGCCCGACACGCTCGGGGCCCCCGACAAACTCTGCGTCCTGCCGGCGGGCCACGAGTCGGCCTGGGTCATCAACGGCGACATTCGTCTCGCCCACCTGTATTTCAGCGCCGAACAATTCGCCCTCGGTTGCGTCACGCTACTGGATCGCGAGCCCCGGCAAGTGCAACTGCGCGAGGCGACGTTCCTCGACGACGAGCAACAGGCGCAACGCTTTCGCCAGTTGATCGCCCTGAACTGGGACGAACCCGGCGAGCGCCTGCTGACCACCAGCCTGGCCCACGAACTGCTCAATCACCTGCTGCTCAGCCAGGTCGGCCAGCGCCAGGACCTGCGCCTCAAAGGCGGGCTGGCTGCGCATCAGCGCCGATTGCTGGTGGACTACATCGACAGCCATCTGGCCGAGGCCATCAGCCTCGGGCAACTGGCGGCGCTGTGTGCGCTGTCCGAATACCACTTTGCCCGGATGTTCCGCGAAAGCTTTGGACTGCCCCCCCACCAATACGTGTTGGCGAGACGCCTGGCACAGGCGCGGCACCTGCTGCGCAACACCTCACAACCGCTGGGCGACGTGGCACTGGCTTGCGGGTTCGCCAGCGCCAGTCACTTCACCCACCGTTTCCGCCAGGCATTGGGGGCAACGCCTGGGGAGTATCGGCAGGCCTTCTTGCGCTGATAGCGGGTAAACGAAACGGGCCTGCTATTGCAGGCCCGTTTTCAGTTGGGATTAAAGATGAACGAGGTTTCAGCCGTGACGGGTGGCCCGCTCGTTCTCCAGGAATTCTTCTTCCAGCATCGCATCGGCCAGGGCCACGGATTCGGTCTGGACCACTGTGGCGCGTTTGCCACGCAGCTTGCCGAACAGGTGTTCCAGGGCATTCTCCAACTTCGTTGCCGCGCCCTCGATCGCTGCCTCCAGCGAACCGGCCTTGTGTGTCACGGAAATCGGTTGATGGCCCTTTGGCCGGGCTTCGATCTGGCAGCGCAGATCATGGGGACCAGGCTTGGCGCCGTTCTCATCCCCCAGATGGACCTCGACCCGTGTCAGGTCTTCCTCATAACGTTCGAGCGTGCTTTCGATGGTAGTACGTACCCACTCCTCCAGTCGGATGCTGCTTTGAATATGGTTATCGCTGTTGACTTGGATTTGCATAGTTCATCCCTTATTTCGGCTAGCTCGCCAGGGGCCTGTCGACGTTGGCGTAACGGCCCCTTGAGTACAGAGTCGGGCTGCCCGAGGAACAATTCAAGCCCTTCAAAAAGATAAATATTCATTTGCAAATAAAGCCGGACAACGGGCAAAAGCGCTGTTAATGTCGGGAGTTTCCTCGCCCCCGCCATCCTTCGCAATTTTGCGCCCCGCCCCGCACCGTCAACGAACATCCCGCCCCGAAACGGGCAGCCCCGGGGTCCCGTTCCAGAGCGTCGCGAGCTATCTCGCCGCGAACATTGACCGACGTTTTTTCCGGCATGCCCCTTGCTATCGTCTTGTTGCAGCGGTCGCAGGCGGCCCTCAGCTGATGGTTGCTTGCACCCAGCGATGGAACACGATCATGGAATGGCCGGTGGTCCGGTATTGCGAACTAATCCCGATCACGGCCGGTCAACAACTGCACGTTCAATCAGGCGGTGACGCATCATGGACAACCCTTTTCAGATCATTACCGACGCTTTTGCGCCGCAATATCAAATCAACCTGAGCATCCAGGGCCTCGACGGCAGCATCATGCTGACCCTGTCCAGGGCCGGACGGATCGTCGCCAAGCGCATGATCAGCGCCCAGCAGCGCAACGACCCGGAACGGCTCAAGCGCCTGGTGCAAAGCATTCAGTTCGGCATTGCCATCGAGCAGGGTCACAGCGCCGTGGCGATCCTCGAAGCCATGACCGGCGGTGACAACGTCAAGCTGCCACCACCGCGCCCGCAAGGCCCGGCCTCGGCCAGTCTTTAGATTTCTCCCTTTTCTATTTCCGCATGCTCGCTGGAACCCGCGCCGACCTTACGGTGCGGGTGCTCGATCTTCACCGATGGGAACTGCGACGACGCGTAGCGCACCACCAGAATCGAGAACGCCAGCAGCAGGATCCCACCGCACAGGTAGATGATCCCCAGGTCCGGCGGGCTGTGGTGGGAAACGTTGGAGATCAGCAGGCGGGTCAATGCCGTGATGGCTACGTAGATCAGAAACCGTACCGGCATGTGGTTGGTCTTGAAGTAGATCCCGACCATCGCGCCCAATTCCAGATAGATGAACAGCAGCAGGATATCGTCGATCTTGATATGCCCTGCCTCGATCATCTGCAAAAACTCCATGACCGCCGCCCATGCGGTCACCGCCCCGATGGCGAACAGCGCCAGGTAGTGGAACGTCTCGACGAACAGGTTGCCCAGGGACTCGGCCAACTGATGGACATTCTGGCGCAGGTTCTCGGCCCAGTTGATTTTCACGATGCGGTTTCCTTAGGTCGACTCGACCGAATGATGCGGGTTGGACGTGACGGTTGTTCTGCATGCAGAAAAAAGGCCAGCGGCGGTAACTGAGATGGCGAAAGGCCGGCAACCGACACGTCCAATGCGAGCCAACCGCACGCCCACGACAAATACCGAAACCGGTCTACATTAAAAAGCCACTACCCAAAGCGAAAGGATTCGCTTATTCTCCAACCTGTATATAAATACAGTATTCGTAACAAATCGGTTTAAAGATGCGCAAGACGGAACCATCCGTCGTGCTCCGAAGCCGTGATGCTTGGATTTTTATAGATTCCGCGGCCTGGCTTCCCAGGCTTGCGGCAGACACGCAAACAAACGAGAGGCCAGCCATGGCTGTTGAGATTCTGTACCGCAGTACACGTGATTTGGAGACTACGTTTTTGGACCGTAAGCTCGCTGATGCCCATGACCAGATGCTTGAACTGGCGGAGGTGCTGACCACTGTTCTGATGAAGAATGTGCAAGGCCTGGATGAAAAACAGGCTGAGGATGCGAGCATCTTCATGGCAAAAAACAGAGCGGCGTTTGCAGCAGCCTTCAAAAGCAACGCGGCCGCCCTCGGGGAACTTCTGGGTTCCGAAGGAAGCGAGTGAGCCTGCTATATCGGCTCGACGGCGTGGCGACTCAATAGTAACGGCGCGGGTCTGAATCGATCAGGCTGGCCAGCTTGGTCAGGGCGAAACGCAGCTCGTCCTGGCTGGTAGGGGACATCAGCACCACCCTTACGCTTCGGCTGGTCCCGGCGCGTTCAGCCTGGAACTGCGAGCCACTGAGCACCAGTACACCGTTGGCCCGGGCCAGCATGGTGAACTCGTCGCCGGTCCAGGGTTCGGGCAGCGTCAACCAGACATGGTACGCATAGGGCTCGGACTTGAGTTCGAAGCCGGCAAAGATTTCCCGGGCAATCGCTTGTCGTCCGGCAGCTTCGTTGCGCTGGATGCGAACCAGTTTCTTGTCCAGGCCTTCGGTGATCACATTGCTCGCCAGTTGTGCGGTCAACGGTGACGGCATCCAGACGCTGCTGCGCACCATCGAGGTCAGCCGCGACAGCAGTTTCGGCGGACTGTAGAGATAACCGACCCGAAGCGCCGGCATGACCGACTTCGACAGGCTGGTCAGGTACACCGACCGATCCGGCGCAAAAGCCGACAGCGGTTTGGTCGACGGATCGGTGGCGAGGAAACCATAGATATCATCGTCCAGGATGATGAAATCGAACTCTTCGGCCAATGCGGCAATCTGGGCCCGTCGCTTTTGCGACATGATCGCCGTCGTCGGATTCTGGCACGTCGCCACGCATACCAGCATCGCCGGTTTCTCTCGCAAACACAGTTCACGCAACGCCTCGGGGATGATGCCTTCGTCGTCCATCGGCACACCGCGCAGGCGACGTTCGAGGCCATGGGCCAGCGATATGATGCCCGGGTAGCAAAGCGCTTCGCAGAGGACCAGGTCACCGGCGTTGGTCAGGGCGCTCATCGCGACCATCAAGCCATGCTGGGCCCCGGCGGTGATCACCACTTGCTGCCATTGCGCATCGGGCAATGAATGGCGCAACCACTGTGCGCCTGCCTCACGATGGGCCGGGTGGCCGCCGTCCGGGGCGTAATCCAGGGCGCCGGCAAAATCAGTGCTTTTCGCCATACCCACCAGCGCGCCACGCAACCAGTACTCCAGGGTTTCGCTGGAAGGCTTGATGATCGAGAGATCGAGCAACTCGGGTTGCCCCAGGTTCAACGGCGCGGTGCCATGGGTTGTCGGCAGATCCAATGGCTGCTGGCTGAGCACATACGTGCCACGCCCCACCTCTCCCTGCACCAGCCGGCGTCGATGGGCTTCTCCATAGGCCCGGCTGATGGTACCCGGCGTGACATTCAAGGCATTGGCCAATTCCCGCAGGGTCGGCAAGCGGTCGCCCTCGTTCAGCACGCCATTGCCAATGTCCCGCGCCAACGCATCGGCAATCGACAGGTACATCGGCTGGTTGAACTCACTTAGCTGGGGAACCCACATGAATGATCGCTGCCCATCGTGGAAATGATGAATTTGCGAGCATATCACATCGAGGTTAGGCCACTTACAACGGGCACAATCGTCGCATTGAGTCGATTGATTCGATATTCAATCGCCAAGCCCTGTTCAAACGGCAATTCTTAAAAAATATATATTCAAATAAATCAAATAGTTAATAAACAACATAGAAAAAGCATCTCGAAGCCTTCTCTCGAACCATTGAATCAACTCAATTTTTTCAAATACACTCATTAAGAATCGAATCAATCGACTCAATCCCTCCCTGATCACAGCGCGCTCCTGCCGCGCCAAGTCGAGACATCATGGCCACACTCAAAAAGGATCTATCCCTGTCAGCGATCATTGCGGGCTTTATCGCCGTGATCATCTCCTACGCCGGCCCCCTCATCATCGTGTTCCAGGCAGCCAAGGAGGCACACCTGTCCAACGACGTGGTGTCCTCATGGATCTGGGCCATTTCCATCGGTAGCGGGATCACCGGCCTGTTCCTGAGCTGGCGCCTGCGTGTTCCGGTGATCACCGCATGGTCGACACCGGGGGCGGCATTGCTGGTGTCGATGCTGCCGACCGTCACCTTGCCCCAGGCCATCGGCGCCTATGTGGTGGCGTCGTTGATCATAGCCGTGGTGGGTTTGTCCGGCGCATTCGACAAATTGATGAGCCGCCTGCCCAAAGCCATCGCCGCCGCCATGCTCGCCGGCATCCTGTTCCGCTTCGGCGCAGAGCTGTTCACGTCGATCAAGCTGCAGCCGGCGTTGGTGCTGTCGATGATTGCGGCTTACCTGCTCTGCAAGCGCTTTTCGCCGCGCTACGCGATTCTGTCGGTGCTGGTGGTCGGCTGCGCGATGGCCGCCGTGTTCGGAGAGCTCAACAGTGGCTCGATTACCATCGAAGTGGCCCATCCGGTCTTTATCGCCCCGGAATGGAGTTGGCACGCGATCATCAACATCGGCCTGCCCTTGGCGCTGGTGACCCTCACCGGCCAGTACGTACCGGGCATGGCCGTGCTACGGACCGCGGGCTACAACACGCCAGCGCGCTCTATCATTTCGGTCACTGCAATTGGCGCGGCCCTGATGGCGCCCTTCGGCTCCCACGGTTTGAACCTGGCGGCCATTACCGCAGCGATCTGCACCGGCCGCGAGGCCCATGAGGACCGCGACAAACGCTACATCGCCGGCATCGCCTGCGGGGTGTTCTACATCCTGATGGGCACCTTCGGCGCGACGCTGGCCTCGGTGTTTTCCGCCCTGCCGAAAGAACTGATCGCCTCCCTCGCCGGACTCGCCTTGTTCGGTGCAATCAGCGCCGGGCTGACCGGGGCCATGGCCGATGAGAAGCAGCGGGAAGCCGCGCTGATCACCTTCCTGGTGACCGCATCGGGCATGAGTTTCCTGGGGCTGGCCGCCGCATTCTGGGGCCTGATCTTCGGCCTCGTGGCGCATTTCGTGCTGACCTATACCCGGCAAGGCAAAGGCGCCGCCGTCGCTACCGGCCACTGATCATGACGGCTCGCGGTTGTGCTGCGAGCCGTTGTTATCGATACAGCAAACGTTCTGCCAATTCATCCGCCACCCGGGCCGGTGAGCGTTTCTCCGCCTGGGCATGGGCAAAGACTTCCGTAAGCCGGGCAGCGATTTTCGACAGGTGAGCGGTGATGGTCGGCAGCTCTTCGCCGCGATGCTTGAGGGCGACGTAGATCAGGCCGCCGGAGTTGATCACATAGTCCGGCGCGTAGAGAATCCCACGCCTTTCCAGTTGATCGGCCACTTGCAGGTTGCTCAACTGGTTATGGGCCGAGCCGGCCACGGCCGAGCAGCGCAGTTGCGCCACGCTGTGGCTGTTGAGCACACCGCCCAGGCCGCAGGGAGCGAGAATGTCGCAAGGGGTGCTGAGCAACGCATCGTTGGCAATCGGATGGGCGCCCAGTTGCTCCATCGCCAGTTGCACCTTGCCAGGGTCGATGTCGCTGACCAGCAGTTCGGCGCCGGCCGCGTGCAACTGTTCGGCCAGGGCATACCCGACATTGCCCAGGCCCTGGATCGCCACGCGCAGGCTTTCGAGATTATCGCTGCCCAGCCGGGCCATGGCCGTGGCACGAATGCCGGCGAACACGCCCATCGCCGCATGAGGTGCCGGGTCTCCCGAGGCGGTGGTGCTGGTGACGTGACGGGTCTGTTGGGCGATGCAATCCATGTCGGCCACCGAGGTACCACTGTCGATAGCGGTGATGTACCGGCCGTCCAGTTGCTCGATGCAGCGACCGAAGGCTTCGAACAATGCGGCCCGGCTTTCGACATGGGCCGGACGCATGATCACCGCCACTCCGCCGCCCACGGGTAGCCCCGCCAGGGCGGCCTTGTAGCTCATGCCTTGGGCCAGGCGCACGGCATCGACCACGGCACTTTCATCGTCGGGGTAGGACAGATAACGACATCCCCCCAAGGCTGGCCCTGGGCGGCTGCTATGAATGGCAATGACCGCCTTCAACCCTGTTGTCGGGTCCACGCTCAAGTGCAGCGATTCAAGGCGGGAGCTTTGCATGAGCGCAAACATCGACAGGCTCCCGAATCACTTCTGTTTGTTTCGCCAGTATAGGCGCGTAGCTGAAATTTGCTGGAGCACGCCGGAATAAGTCGCCTCAGCTGTCAGTCTTTTCTGACATAACCGTTGCCGCCTCTCTCCGAAACTGGACGAAAGCCCGTGGCAGAGCTAAAACGAGGCAATGTCCGGAGAGTGTGATGAAACCGCGCCAAGCCTTTTTTGAATGTCTGCACCGGTCGCCTGCGGCGCTCTTCGAAGCGGCGCTTTGGATCGCTGCCGAGCATGATCGCGACGTCGACGTACCGGCCCTGCTAAGGGACTTCAGGGATCTGCAACAGCGGGTCAGCCATGACCTGCCGTTGCTGCCCGTCGCTGAGCTGGGCCAGCCCTTGTTGCGCTGCCTGAATGACCTGGGGTTTGCCCAGGACGATTTCACGCCCCTGCGCCCGCGCGTAGCGCTGCTCGACAAGGTATTGGCCAGGAAGCGCGGTCAACCGCTGGCCCTCGCCCTGATTGCCCTGGAATTGGCCCGAGGCCTGGAGATACCGATGGTCGGGGTCAATTTCCCCGGCCACTTCCTGCTCCGGGTGCCGGGGGCCGATCACCTGCTCGACCCCTGCGGCGGTCGCCGGCTGTATCCCAACGACTGCCGGGAACTGCTGCAACGCCAATATGGCTCGAACATGCCGCTCAAGGCCGAACACCTGGCCAGCGCCGAACCACTGCAGATGCTCCAGCGCCTGTCACGCAATCTCCGGCAGTTGCATCTGACGAACGACGAGTACATCGACGCGCTGATCGATGCTGAACGGGTACTGGAACTCGGCAACGCCAGTGCCGCCGATTACCTGGCCCGCGCCAGCCTTTACCAACGGCTCGATTGCCCCAACGCCGAACGCTTCGACCTGGAACATGCGCTGATGCTCAGTGAGGACCCGATCCAGCGGATCCGGCTGACAGAACGGCTGGGGCATCTGCCGCCGAATTCGATTGTGCATTGATCTGTAGGACTGGCTGGCATTCTTGCTGACTGTCAGGCCGCCATCGCGAGCAGGCTCGCTCCCACACGGGACTGTGTAACGCGAACCATGTGGGAGCGAGCCTGCTCGCGATGGCGCCAGATCAGCCAGCCTGGATCTTAGCCGGCGGGCGTATCCACCTGATGAGCCGGATGCGCCTGCTGAAAAGCGGCGTGTGCAGCCGCCAGCGCCGCAACACGACGGATCCGTGGATACCCCTGCAGGGAAACGTTGAAACGCTCAGCCGCGTACAACTGCGGAATCAGGTAGACATCCGCCAAGCCCGGCACGGGGCCGAAACAGTAGCCTTCGTCGCCGATCAACTGCTCCACCGCCGCCAGCCCCTGACTGATCCAGTGTTCTATCCACTCCGTCACCTGCGTTTCATCATGCCTCCACTGCCGCAGCTTGTTGAGCACGCTGACGTTGTGCAACGGATGGATGTCGCAACCGATCAGGGCGGCGACACCACGTTCATGGGCACGCACCGCCAGGTCAGGGTTGAGCAGTGGCACCTGTGGATAACGCTCCTCCAGGTATTCGATGATGGCCGGCGATTGCACCAGCAGCGCCCCCTCATCGGTGCGCAGCGCCGGCACCCGTCCTTGCGGGTTGATCGCGAGGTAGGCCGGCTGGCGATGTTCGCCCCCCGACGGGGCGATCAGGTTGACCGGCACGGCACGGTAATCCAGGCCCTTGAGTGCCAGGGCGATGCGTACCCGATAAGACGAGGTGGAGCGATAGTAGGTATAGAGTTCCATGCCCCGTCCCTCAACGCGCCGGCAGGATCTTGCCCCGGCATTCGCCGAAGCCGATGGAGGCGACACCTTCACGACTGCAACGGGCCCGCAGGATGATTTCGTCGCCATCCTCGAGGAACTTGCGCACTTCACCGGACGCCAGTTCGATCGGTTTCTTGCCGCCCTCGGTGATCTCCAGCAAGCTGCCGAACTGACCGCTTTCCGGCCCCGACAAAGTGCCCGAGCCGAACAGGTCACCCGCCTGCAACTGGCAGCCATTGACGCTGTGGTGCGCGACCATCTGCGCCACGGTCCAATACATGTAGCGGGTGTTGCTCAAGGTCAGGCGATGGGCCGGCAGGTTTTGCTCGCGCATGGTTTCGGTCAGCAGCAGGACTTCCAGCTCGATATCAAAGGCGCCGCCGTCCTGATCGCGCTTGTCCAGCAGATACGGCAGCGGTTGCGGATCCCCTTCCGGCCGCGCCGGTTGAGGGCGACGGAACGGTTCCAGGGCTTCAGCCGTCACGACCCACGGCGAAATACTGGTCAGGAAGCTCTTCGACAGGAAAGGCCCCAGCGGTTGGTATTCCCAGGCCTGAATATCCCGCGCCGACCAATCATTGAGCAGGCAGAACCCGCCGATGTGTTCGGCGGCATCACCGATGGCGATGGGCTCGCCCAGTGCATTGCCCTTGCCGATCCAGATCCCCAGTTCCAGCTCGTAGTCCAGCCGCGCGCAGGGGCCGAAGGTCGGTTCACTCTGGCCGGCGGGCAGGGTCTGGCCCTTGGGGCGGCGCACCTCGGTGCCGGACGGGCGGATGGTCGAGGCGCGACCGTGGTAACCGATGGGAACGTATTTGTAATTGGGCAACAGCGGGTTGTCGGGACGAAACAGCTTGCCGACATTCTGCGCATGTTCGATGCCGACGTAGAAGTCGGTGTAGTCGTTGATTTTCGCCGGCAGGTGCATCTGGCAATCCGTCGCCAGGGGAAGCATCTTCGCCCCTTGGGTCAGGATCAGCTCGCGTTGCGCGCTGTCTTCGCCCAACAAGGCCAGCAGCCGTTCACGCAAGGCCACCCGGGCGGGGCGGCCCAGTTCGAAGAATGCGTTCAACTGGCCGCCGCTCATGGCTTCGACAGCTTCGCGCGCCGTGCCATCGAACAGGCCTGCCTGTAGTGCGGCCTGCAAATCGAACACATGATCGCCAATGGCAACACCGCTGCGGGGGGCACCACCGTCCACGCTGAAGACCCCGAGCGGCAAATTCTGCAACGGGAAATCGGCATGGCCGTTGGCGGAGGCAACCCAGCTACGGGCAGGGGAAACTTGGGTCATGGATTATCTCCGGGTCGGGTCGAACGTGACGGGCAGCGAAGCCCAACAGGTATCGTAGTCGGTTTGCAGTTGCGGGCAGTCCAGGGCGAAACGGCTCGGGCGCAGTACCTGGCTGGTTTCGAACATGAAGGCCATGGTGTTATCGATTTTCACCGGCGTCAGCTCGGCGTTGATCGCCTTGGTGCAGGTTTCGCCGTCCGGACCATGGGCACTCATGCAACTGTGCAAGGAGGCGCCGCCCGGCAGGAAACCCTCGGCTTTGGCATCGTAGGCACCCTGGATCAGGCCCATGAACTCGTTCATCAGATTGCGGTGGAACCACGGTGGACGGAAGGTTTTTTCCGCCACCATCCAGCGCGGCGGGAAGATCACGAAATCGAGGTTGGCCAAGCCATGGACGCTGGTAGGCGAGGTCAATACCGTGAAGATCGAAGGGTCCGGATGATCGAAGCTGACCGTGCCGATGGTGTTGAACCGGCGCAGGTCGTATTTGTACGGCACGTTGTTGCCGTGCCAGGCCACGACGTCGAACGGCGAATGATCCAGTTCGCAAGCCCACAACTCACCGAGGAATTTCTGCACCAGGGTGGTCGGCTGCGCGAGATTTTCGTAATGCGCGACCGGTGCCAGGAAGTCCCGCGGGTTGGCCAGGCCGTTGCTGCCGATGGGGCCGAGATCAGGCAGGCGCAGCGGCGCGCCATGGTTCTCGGCGAGGTAGCCACGGGCCTGCGGATCGAGCAGCTCGACGCGAAACTTCAGACCGCGAGGCAACACGGCGATTTCCAGCGGCGCCAGATCCAGCATCCCCAGCTCGGTGACGATCCGCAGCCGCCCCGACTGCGGCACCATCAACCACTCGCCGTCGGCATTGAAGAACACCCGCTCCATGGAACGGTTGGCACGGTAGTGGAAGATGCTGATTCCGGCGGGCTTGTCCTGGCCGGCATTCGCCGCCATGCGCACCAGTCCGTCGATGAAGTCAGTGGGTTCGGCGGGGATGTCCAACGGGTTCCAGCGCAGGCGATTGGGGGTGACCTCGCCCAGTGTCCCGCCGGCCAATTGGCGTTCCAACTTGACGAACGCCGGATGGTTGGCCGATGGCCGGATGCGATACAGCCAGGTACGCCGCGCCTCGCTACGCGCCATGGTGAACGCCGTGCCGGAAAACAACTCGGCGTAGAGACCATACGGGGCCTTCTGCGGGGAGTTCTGGCCGGCAGGCAGCGCGCCGGGCAACGCTTCGCTGGCAAATTCGTTGCCGAAACCTGATTGGTACGCCAGCTCGGACGCTGTGGAATCGCGGTTCATGGAGCCTCCTGAACACCCGTTATTTTTATCGTAATTCGATTACGCATAACGTAATTTGCTCGACAGCGACCGTCAAGCTATAAAGACGCCCATTCGCTTCCGGATCCAGCGCCTCCATGGAAACCCCGCTCAATAACGGCAAACAGAAAGTCCGCTCGGCCGAAGTCGGTACCGACATTCTCAAGGCCCTGGCCGAACTCTCCCCCTCCACGTCGCTGTCGCGCCTGGCCGAGCACGTGCAGATGCCGGCGAGCAAGGTTCATCGGTACCTGCAGGCCTTGATTGCCAGCGGTTTCGCCGAACAGAACACCGCCACCAACCATTACGGCCTGGGGCGCGAAGCCTTGCGGGTGGGCCTGGCGGCACTGAACGGCATGGACGTGCTGCAAGTGGCCGCCCTGCCCTTGGCGGAACTGCGGGACGACTTGAACGAAACCTGTTTCCTGGCGGTATGGGGCAATCACGGCGCGACCGTGGTACGGATCGAACCCGCCGTGCGCGCCGTGACCGTGGTGACGCAGTTGGGTTCGGTATTGCCGCTGCTCAGTTCGTCCACTGGACTGGTGTTCAGTGCCTATCTGCCGGAGCGCGAGACCATCGGGTTGCGAGAACAGGAAGTGGCGGGCATCAGCAATCATGCACTGGCCGACGACCGTGCCTACGCCACCCTGTGCGAGCAGATTCGCGAGCGAGGACTGCACCATGTGCATGGCTTGCTGATGCCGGGCGTGGATGCCTTGTCCGCGCCGGTCTTCAATGCCGTTGGCCAGGTAACGGCCGTCATGACCATCGTCGGCCCGACCTCGCTGTTCCATGCCGACGAAAACGGCCCGGCGGCCCAACGGCTGTTGGCCGCGACCCGGGCCGTGAGTTGGCGGATGGGGTATGAGTCCGGCTCAGGATCAGCTCAGTAAGTCCGGAACCATTCTGATCAGTAAGTCATTGATATGCGCGGTGGTCAGCCATGGATGCGGGTGCTCGTCGCTTTCACTGAAGGCAGCGGCATGAATGGCCTGGTGACTGCCTTGCGAGTGGTAAGGAATTTCATCCTGCTCGAAATGACTCAGCAGGTATTCGGCCAGCGGTTGAGAGGAGGACACCACTCGCTTGCCGAAGTCATGCGTGACGAAACTGGTGACATGGACCTCATCAAGATTCAAACCGGGCAGATGAATGTTCAACGCCCCGTGAATATCCTCGACCGTCAGAGGCTTGATCGCGCGCCAAGACAGATCCATTGAAGGTTTTTCGGCAAGGCTTGTCACAATGTCCGTGACGATGCGTTCAAACTCGATCAGATCCAGAGTCTTTACCCGGTCCTCGTCGGCGAAGGAATAACGCTTGTTGAACACATTACTGAGTCCTTGCGTGTAATGAGGCAGTACTTGTTCTTCGACGCAACCCAGCGCGACATCGAACAAGGTCTTGGAAGATTGAACCTCAGCGCTCGAAACATTGATCAGTGTCGTCAGATAGTTGGTATGGGGATTGATCCCACGCGCCTCCAGCGACTGGCCCAACAGTACCCGTACGGCAAAATCCACACGGGTTTTCTTGAGCGTAAAAAGCCTTTCAGCGTGAGAGGAAAACAACGGCGTATTCATAAGCATCCTTGTCTTGTCATGTGTTCGAACTTCCTGTTCGATCCGTTATTGATGTTCACCCAAGCAGGGCTCAACTGTTAAAGCGACCTGGTAAAACAACCCGTTTGACTTCAACAAGGTTGTTATACATCAGAACCCCCGCTTATCGCGAAAAGGCAAATGTAAGCGTGCGTGAAGAGTTGCAAACAGTTATCTCAGAACATTGTCCTGAGAACCGGACTTTTAATACCGAAACTAATCCATGACCCCCATGACCTTGGCCTTCGCCACCGCCTGGGTTCGTCGCTGCACTCCTAACTTGCTATGTATCCGCCGTGCATGGGTTTTTACCGTGTGCAGCGAAATGAACAAGCGCTCGGCAATTTGCTGATTGGAATGACCTTGGGCAATCAGCTCCAGGACTTCCAACTCTCGCTGGCTGAGCAAGGCGCCTTCGGCCACGACAGTCGGCTGTCCGAGGGGCTCGGCCGATTGTGCCCAACGCAACAGTTCCGGCTGGCGCAAGCGCAGCTCGCACAAGGCTTGCTGCGCACGCGAACAGGCAACTCGCTCCAGGCCTTCCTGCATCAGGACACGGGCCCGGGAATGATCGCCACACAGCCAGACGACCTCGGCCAGCGCCAGATGCAACTCGGTTTCCAGTCCCTGCATGCCACAGCGCTGCGCCTGGGCAATCATGAGCTCTAGCCGGGCCTGCGGATCCTGCGCCCGCTGCAGGTAGACCTCGGCCAGTACCAGCAGGTATTCAAGCCGCGGAATCAGTTCCAGGGTCGCCGGCGGTGCGTGTTTGGCCTGTGGGCCGCGAAAATGCCGCAAGACCCGGGTCAAGGCTTCATGGGCCAGCTCCGGGCGGCCTTGCTGCAACCAGAACTGGCAACTGGTCTGCAGCAATACACCGCGGTACACGGTATCGGGAATGTGTCGCTGCTGCATGACCCGCTCGGCTTCACGCAGTTGCACGAAGGCCTCGCCGTAGTCGTCCTGGTTGGCGGCCAGGCTGGCCTTGCCGAGAAAGCCATAAAGCACTTGTTTGTCCTGGCAGTGAAGACTCGTCTCCAGGCCCGTTTGAAATTGCTCCGCGGCCTGCTCCGCAAACCCCATCCGCAATGCCAGGCGCCCGCGGCGCAGGGCAATGCGCCCCAGCAACGGAGAAAAGTCCTGGCCTGGCTTTTCGAGCAGCCCCTGTACCGCACTCAACAGATGGTCGGCCCGGTGAGGTGCGCCACGTTGTTCCAGCACTTGGGCGTGATCCAGTTCCAGCACCCCCTCGAACACCAGCGAGCCTTGTGCTCGCGCCAGGCACAGCGCCTGGCGGTTGATCCATTGCGCCGACGCCAACTCGCCCCTGAGCAACGCCTGTTGTGTCAGCCCCGACTGGCACAGCAGCCGTGAAGCCCAGGCCTCCGGATCCAGGCTGTCCTGGGCCTGGAGAAAATGTTCGCTCGCCTGGTCACCCTCTCCTGACAGGTGCCACAACCAGCCACTGAGGACCTGCCACCGCGCAATCAATTGGCGCTGCTGGCAGGCCTTGGGTTGGGGTGCAAACCTGGCCAGTTGCTCGATACACGCCGATGCCTGATCGAAACGACCGGCGAACAGCAGCGCGGCCGTGACCAAACCCACCGATTGCGGGGTACCCAATGTCAGCGCTTCGCCCTGTCGATCATGCAAGTCCAGTAACAGCGCCACATTGCGACCTTGCAAGACATGCTCGAAGCTCAAGTGCTGCAAGAAACTCACGGCGGCCTCGAACTCTTCGGCCAACATCGCCTGCTCGAAGGCCATGGGCCAATCCTGCTCGGCCGCGAACCACTGGCAGGCCCGTCGATGCCAAGAGCGCCCTTGGGGCCAGGGCTCCTCACGCAACAGCCGGGCCAGGGCCGGGAATATCTGCAACCAGTCCGAGGACTGTTCCCACGGCTCGATAAAGCACCCCAGATCCTGCAACAAGGGAAGGCATTCCGCACCCACGGTGTCACCGAACAGATGCTCGCACAGCCGCGCATTGAAGCGCGGCAGATGGGCCAGCACGCGCCAGGCCTGTGCCAGGTCCGGGGTCAACGCGCTGAACAACTCGTGCTCCAGATAATCAAGCAAGGTACCGGGGCGCCCCGGCGATGCATGGCGGCGCGACCACTCGCAACGCTCAAGCAAAGCGATGCGCACACCGGCGCACCAGCCACCGCTGCGCTGTATCACCTCGCGGGCCGTACGGGTCGCCAGAGGGCCGGGCAGATGACCAAGCAATGGCTGAATATCGTCAGGGCCGAACACCAGCGCCTTCGCGTCGAACTCGTGCAGCTCGTCATCGAACAACAAGCGCAACCAGTTGCAGTGTGGGCGGCGGCGACCATTGAGCCACAGGTGCAGCGCCGGGCTGCTGGCGTTCAGCAGACGGTCGAGCAACTGGTCCAGCTCGGGATTAGGTACCCGGCAGTAATCATCCAGGAATAGCCAGGTCGGCGTCTGCAAGCGCGCCAGATGGGACAACAGCGCCGCCTCCTCCATCACCGGCAGGCCGAGGGTCTGCGCCAGTTGCTCGCACATCTGCTTCGCGTCCAACGCCGCCCCCCCAAGCGGCAGCCAGTGCAACCGACACCCAGCGGGCGCCTGGAGGAAACACTCGGCGAACAACGCACTCTTGCCACTGCCTGCCGGAGCGCAGAGCAGTTTTATCCGTGCTTCGGAAGTGAGCAGGGGCTCACTCAGGGACCGACGTGGCACATGCGTCGAGGACAGGCGGGGCAGCAATCCAGGACGGTCCGGACACGGGGTCATGGCGGTCATGTGCGAGGGTCCTTTTTATTGTTGTCTCACCACCCTAGCCCTGTGTCGCCGACCTTTGGAGAAGTATTCAGCGCGCTGATCGCGCCCCATAAGAAAACAACCGGAGGGATACCCTGCCGGTCGTTCAAATTACCTCGAATGAGCCACGCTTCTGTGGCGAGGGAGCTTGCTCCCGCTGGGCTACGAAGTAGCCCCAGAAATCTTGGGAGCGCTTCGCACTCCAGCGGGAGCAAGCTCCCTCGCCACAAGACCTCCCTCGCCACAAGTTACCTCGGCAGACGAAGTATCAACGAACCCCACTCGAACGCAGCGCCGCCGGCGTGTAGTCGGCTGCCCTGGCCTCGAAACCATACTCATAGCTGTGCTTCTCTTCGTTCTTCATGCCCAGCGCAATGTAGCGGCCGGCGATGATGTCGTAGAGCGTCTCGAGGGTGTAGGCGGGGTTCTGGTGGTCGTAATAGAACTGCGCATGCCCTTCGGCCACGCGCCACAATTGACCACGGCCGTCGTAGTGATCCACCAGCGCCGCCTGCCAGCTGTCTTCGTCGAAGTACATGTGGCGCTTGGCATAGATGTGCCGCTCATTGGGCTTGACCGTCCCGATCACTTCCCAGACCCGGTGCAACTCATAGCGGGTCAGGTCCTGGTTGATGTGACCGGCCTTGATCACGTCGTCGTACTTGAGGCTCGGTGAGTCGAGCTTGTAGCTGTTGTACGGAATGTACATTTCCTTCTTGCCGACCAACTGCCAGTCGTAGCGGTCCGGTGCACCGGAGAACAGGTCGAAGTTGTCGGAAGTACGCAACCCGTCGGCGGCGGTGCCCGGGCCGTCGTAGGCCACCTGCGGGGCACGGCGCACGCGGCGCTGGCCGGCGTTGTAGATCCAGGCCAGGCGCGGTTCCTTCACCTGGTCGAGGGTTTCATGCACCAGTAACACGTTGCCGGCCAGACGTGCGGGGGCGGTGACTTCCTGCTTGAAATAGGTCAGCACGTTGCTGGCTTTTTCCGGATCGGCGTCCTTGATCAGAGCCGGCACAGCGGCTTCTTCTTCGAAACGGATCGGTGTAAAGCTGCCGTTGGTCTGCGGTGTAGCCTGGGTGATGATGCGCCGCAGGTTGCCACCGTGATAACGGGTGATGTGGTTCCAGATGACTTCCACACCGTTTTTGGGAATCGGAAACGCGTAGTAGCGGTTGCCAGTGAAATTGGCCAGGCCGTTACCGTCGTTGATCGCGGTGACATTGAGCGCACTGCGCTTGGCCGACTCGTAGATTTCCGGCGGCAGCCCTACGCTGCGATGGGTCGGATAGACCGGAATCCTGTAGGTCTCCGGGTAGCGCTTGAACATCGCGACCTGGCCTTCGGAAAGCTTGTCCTTGTACTTGTCCACGGTCGCGGCGGTGATGATGAACAGTGGCTTCTCGTTGGCGAACGGATCCGCCAGGAAGCCCTTGCTGTCCACGGCACCGGCGTTTTTCGGGATACCACCGGTCCAGGCCGGAATCGAGCCATCGGCGTTACCCGCTTTCTCCGCTCCCAGCGGCGTCAGGCTGGTGCCCAGTTTGTTCGCCTCGTCCGGCGAGACCGCCGCCATCACGTTGGCAGCCAACAGGCTCAAGGCCAGGGCGCCGCATTGCAGGATCATCTTGCGCATAGGTTTTTCCTTGTCAGCCAGATCAGAAGTTCACGCCGAAGCTCAACGCGAGGAAGTCGCGATCCTTGAGAACGTTGTAGTCGCCGCCGAAAAAGTCGGTGTAGCTCAGGCTGGCGGTGTAGGTGTTGCGGTAGTCGGCATCGACGCCGAGGCTGACGGCCTTGGCACCTTCGTTGAACAGGCCGTTGGGACCGTAGCCGGCCACGTCATGGGACCAGGACATATTGGGCTTGAAGTTGATGCCGGCGACGACGTTGGAATAGTCGAGGATCGCCCGGGCGCGATAGCCCCATGAGGTCGAAGTGACGAAGCCATCGGTGTCACCGTTGAACCCGTATTGGCCGTAGACCGAATCGCGGCCGTAACGCAGCTTGTCCTTGGACTCCAGCCCACCGACATGCACCACCGCCGCCTCGCCCACCAGGGTCAGGCGGTCCGCGCCCAATACCTGATCGAAGAAGTGCGTCATGGTGCTCTGGATCTGGGTGATTTCCTTGCGACGGTAGCCGGTGTTGTCGGCACCCGCCCGAGTTGCAATAGGTGACGCCGCTCCACCGGCAATCGGGTTGAGCAAGGCCAGGGTCAGGTCGTTGGTATTGAGCTGTACCGGAGCGTTGGGGCGATAGCTGATTTCACCGGTCCATGCGGTGCCGGTGGGCAGCGTGGTGGAGAAGCTGGCGCCGTACAGGCGGATGTCCTCGGGGTATTCGAGGTAGTACTGACCGCGGCCCAACATTACGCTTTGCGCCAGGCCGGCACCGCTGCCCGGGGCCAGGCCATTGGCAGTCGCGATCATTCTCGGCAACGCCGCCAGGGTTGAGGCGCCCGCCGTCGTGGTGCCGACAGTAGGCGTGCGGCTGTGGTAATTCATGAAGTACAGGCCGTACTCGGTGTCGTCGCCGAGCCAACGCAACGCCGTGCCCCACTGGCCGGAGTCACGGGCATCACGGTCGCCGCCACGAGGAATGACCACGCCTTCGCTGGACACCTCGATCCCCTGGCCAAACGCCCGGGTCAGCGGCACGAACGGCGCAATGGCCGGGCTGCCCACGGTGTAGCCACTGGTGCAACCGTCCGCCACCACGTCATTGCCGAAGAACGTGCCGCAGTTATCGACCACCGTCTGGTCCCACTCAAGCTGGTAGAAACCCTCGACGGTGAGCTTGTCGGTCAGGCCCTGGGAGGCGAACAGCATGTTCACCGGAATCAGGCCTTCCTTGATCTCGGCACCCGGGCGGCGGAATGCGGACACGTCCACCGGGTTGATGCTGTTGATGGAGTTGCCGATGAAGGTACTCTCCCCCCAACTGACCACCTGCTTACCGGCACGCACGGTGCCCGGCAGATCGGCGATGGAATAGTTGTGATAGACGAAGGCATCGAGAATCTCCGCCCCCGAGGACTTGGCGCCTTCCTTGCGATTGCTGTCGCTGATGTCCTTGAACGGACGGCTTTCGTCCTTCAGCTCGAAGTCATACCAGTACTTGCCACGCACGAACACGCCGGTATCACCGTACTTGAGTTCGAGGTCGTGCAGCCCTTTGAAGATCTTCGAGAAGGTCTCGCCCTTCTTGAAATTCAGCCGCCCATCATCACCGGTGGAAGCCTGGCCCCGACCGCCGTTGACCGTGCCGATAAAGTCCTTGTTGGCATCGCTCATACCCCAGCTCGCGCCCACGGACAGCGAGGAGTCGAACTGGCCTTCGATCTCGCCAATGTTGAATGAAACGGCCTGGGCCTGGGCGCAGCAGCCCAAGGCCACCGCGACGGCCAGCGCCTGCGGCTTGAAGATGGCGCGCATTGTTATTGTTGTCATGCGTCTTCCCCGGTGAGTGACAGAGACTTCACCCTACTGCCGCCCGTCATGGGCGATAAGCGCACCAAGGAGGTATTCACGTTGTCGCTCGAAAGGATGAGTACCCGCACAAGACGGGGCTTTGCACACGCCATGGATGGGCTGGATAGTGGTCCATCAGTGCAATGCATGTTCGGCGCTTCGTTTCGACTGTTGCGCGCGCCGTAACAGTGCATGTCCGGATCCGGTCTGTTTCCCGATGCGCCCGATCCCTATGCTGGCCGGGCTTTCAGGGTAACGGGCCTGCAAGCACCCGCCATGGCATCCCTCACGCCTGGCGCACCGTCATTCGGATGGATCGCGTATCGGTCCATCATCCCGTGCTTACCGACGTTGGTTTGTGGCTCCTTTGCAACGTCATTTTCAGGCCGCTGCTTTTTGCAGCGGCTTTTTTTATGTCGATAGTTTCCAGACGGGTACCCAAGCTGACTTGAGTTCTGCGGCGCGGTTTTCTCCGGCGTGAGATTTCTTGTTTCCTACAACACCTTCGGAATCTCTCACCTGCCCAGCTTTCAGGATCGAATTTATAGTCTTTATTCATCGACTAGGGATGGATCAGACTCCTGAAAGGAAAGCTTTAATGAATACCATTGAGCAAATAATCAAGAATGAGCCATTAGAAGAAATCGTCACGGTATTTGCACTATTTAAAGCGCCCCCACATTTGGACATGATGATCAGACGCCATAAAATTGAGCTTATACAGCACGGTGAGCTTGAAAAAACCTACACTAAGCTTTTCAAAGCCGAGATCCTGGCAAGCGGCCAAAAAGGGCTCTGCATTAAAGGGCCTAACTGGAAAGCACCAAAATTCTTCCTTGAAAAAAGATACACCTAACCATTAGCCGCTGCCTGTACAGCGGCCTCTTTTTTCAGGTTATGAAACCCCATAAACCAAACGCCAATTCCTACAAAAAACCAAGATCCTCACTACAAGCCAATTTAAACATCATTGTTAGTCTGAAGTTAATCGAAGCGCGCAGCTTCGACCCCTTCAATTATCAATGAGCACATTTATGTACCCGATAAATTCCACCCGTTACCGTTCAAACAAAGGCCACAACAACCGCATTCGCTTTCTGGTCTTCCATTACACGGCCGCCAATTTCTCATCTTCCATCAGCGCACTGACCGGCGCCTCCGTCAGCGCCCATTACCTGGTTCCGGACTTCACTGACCCGAGTTATGCGCAAGCAGGTTTCAACGAGCCGCAGATTTTCAATCTGGTGGACGAGAACAAGCGTGCCTGGCACGCAGGGGTGAGCAGATGGGGTAATCGCAACAACTTGAACGACACGTCCATTGGTATCGAGATCGTCAACCTGGCCGCCGATCACCAGGGAACATTCACCTTCCCGCCCTACCCGCCACAGCAGATCGAAGCAGTAGAACAGTTGGCTCTCGACATACTCCGGCGTTATCCCGATATCAGCCCGGTCAATGTGGTGGCGCATTCGGACATCGCCGCCGGGCGCAAGAGTGACCCGGGGCCGATGTTTCCCTGGCACGCGTTGTATCGGAAAGGCATCGGCGCGTGGTTCGATGACAGCACGCAACAGTCTTTCCTGCAGGCCTACCGATGCACAGGCGTACCAACGCGGGAACATCTGCTGGGGCTGTTCAGGAAGTATGGGTATGACACGACAGCGGCCACCACGGGCACGGGTTTCCAGCGTCTGGTGCGCGCCTTCCAGTTGCACTTTCGTCCGGCGAAACATGACGGGGTGATGGACATCGAGACCGCGGCGAACCTGGCGGCCCTGGTAAAGAAGTACTTCCCCTGAGCACGGTTATCGTCGGCAACGACAACCGGCCCAGGCAATGACGGTTACACGGCGTAACGCTGCATGTTCGCCATCATTTCCTTCAACGCTTCCAAGTTGTCATTGGGATGCACCGCGTTGTCGAAATCGCAGATCTGTTGCCAATGGGCAGCAACGTCTTCGGGCGAGAAGCCCTTGCTTGGGTCGAATCCGACGCCGAGGCTGCGCTCCCAGCGAACCTTGCCCATCCAGCCGCCGCCCACTTCGAACAACCCGGAGGTTTCCTGGCAGGCTTCGCTGGCCAGGTACACCACCAGCGGGCTGACGAATTCGGGCTTGAGCTGTTCGAACACCTGCGGCGGCATCAGGCCTTCGGTCATGCGCGTGCCGCCGGTGGGGGCAATGGCGTTGACCAGGATGTTGTTTTTGCGGCCCTCGATAGCGAGGGTACGCGTCAGGCCATAAAGGCCAAGCTTGGCCATGCCGTAGTTGGATTGGCCGAAGTTGCCGTAGATGCCGGACGTGGAGGCCGTGAAGATTACCCGGCCATAGTTCTGCTCGCGCAGGTGCGGCCAGGCGGCACGGGTGACTTTGTACGCGCCTTCGACGTGGACGCGGTAGACCAGGTCCCAATCGGCGTCGTCCATTTTGTGAAAGGTCTTGTCCCGCAGGATGCCGGCGTTGTTCACCACTACATCGATCCGGCCAAACGCGTCGAGGGCGTTTTGCACAAGTTTGTCGCCATCGGTGACGGAATCGTGGTTCGCCTCGGCGATGCCCCCGGCTTCGCGGATTTCAGCGACCACCCGATCCGCCGCCGAGGCATTGGCCCCCTCCCCCTGAGCGGAGCCGCCGAGGTCATTGACCAGCACCTTGGCGCCTTGCCTGGCGAACAGCAGCGCATGGGCCCGCCCCAGCCCACCGCCGGCTCCCGTGACGATCACCACTTTATCTTCGAAGCGCACAGATTCACTCATGGGCAGAACTCCAGCAGGCCGAGGATTTAAAGCCAGAGTGTCAGGCACGAGGCTGACGGTCACAATCAACACGGTTGAGAGTGAATGGTAGGCGATAAGGTGAGGGGATGATGCGGGTACGAGATTCAACCCGAACCGGGTTCGGCGGCACATCCAACTTCCATGCAAGCTGACCCACTGCTATCGCGAGCAGGCTCGCTCCCACAGGGGATGGGCGGTGGACGCTGGTATCGGATTCACCCCGGACAGGGTGGGAGCGAGCCTGCTCGCGATAGGAAGCCGCCAGTCACAGACATTTCACCGAGGCCCGCAGTTGCGCCGGCTCCGCTAGGTTTTCACGGAACGCCAGGTAATGCTTGAGCACCTGCACTGGGGCTTCGGTCTGTGGGTAATGACCGATATCGGGCAGCAGTACCGTATCCGCATTCGGGATCAGGGCCTCGTACCTCGCCACCATGTGCGCGCCGGAAATCGGATCGAACGCCCCGTCGATCACCCGCATCGGTACCTCGCCGCGCTGCATCGCCTGTACCCAGCGATCACGCTGTACGCGACGTTCGGGAATGTAGCGGATGAGTTTGTGCATGATCCGTGGTCCGTCGTGGTTTTTCACCAGACTCCAGTAATCATCCAGTTCACTTTCGCTGGGGCCACGCCAGGGGCCAAAGATCTGCCGAAAATTCCTGGCCAGGCCTTCGCGTGAAAACGCGCGACCTACCAGCCAGCCCAACGGACTGAGCAACAACTTCTGCGCCAGCACCGGACGATGGGTTTCCGGAAACAGACCCCCATTGAGAAACACACAACTGGCGATTTCGATGCGTGCCTCACAATGCCGGGCGATCAGCTCCTGGGCCACGCTGTCACCATAATCGTGGGCCAGAATGTGAACCGCTTGCCGCTCATCCAGATGCGCCAGCAATGCCTGCTGCAGATCCGCCTGCTCCAGCAGGCTATAGACGTGATCCGTCGGCTTGGCAGAGTCGCCAAAACCGAGCATGTCGCAAGCGATCACACGATAACGCTGTGCCAGCGGCTGCCACAGGTAATGCCAGTCCCAACTGGCCGTGGGGAAACCGTGGATCAACAGCAACGGCTCGCCATGCCCCGCCACCCAATACCGGATGGTGTGGCCCCGAAACAGGAAGGTCTGGCCGCGCTGGCGCCAGATACGCAGCGGAATCTGGACCATGGGCATCAGTGTCTGTAACCCGGGTTTTGTTGGTCGAGCTTGCGCAGCAACGCCGGCCAGGCCAGCGCCCCCCCCATGCCCTGGGCGCTTTTGGTAACCCCGGCAATCATCGCCCGGGCACCGGCCAATATGTTCGGCTCGATGGTTATCAGCTCAGTCCCGCCGTTCTGCGCCAGCACCTGAATGTCACAGGCCCGCTGGAAAGTGAACATCATCAGGAAGGTATCGGCGATGGTGCCACCGCATGTCAGCAGCCCATGGTTGTGCAGCATCAGGAAGTTGCTGTCCCCCAGGTCCGCCTGCAAGCGGGCCTTCTCTTCATGATTCAGGGCCACGCCTTCATAAGCGTGGTAGGCGAGACTCGACAGCACGAACAACGACTGTTGGCTGATCGGCAACACACCTTGTTTCTGTGCCGATACCGCCACACCGGCAGCGGTATGGGTGTGCAGCACGCAGGCGACATCGCCCCGTACCTCGTGCACCGCACTGTGGATGGTGTAGCCGGCCGGGTTGATTTCGTAGGGGCTGTCCATCAGCTTATGGCCGGCCTGATCGACCTTGACCAGGCTCGACGCAGTGATTTCGTGAAACATCATCCCGAATGGGTTGATCAGAAAGTCCTCGGTGCCGGGAACCTTCGCAGAAATATGGGTGAAAATGAGGTCATCCCAGCCATGCAGCGCGACCAGCCGGTAACAGGCGGCAAGATCGATACGGGTTTGCCATTCAGCGGCACTGACCTGGTCCTTGATGCTGAGTGTCGGTTGGATGGGCGCTATGCTCACGGCTCTGACCTCGGGCTTATCGTTATAGGTTTGGCACAAGAGAATAAGTCTAGTCAGCCCTTGCCGGGACGGTAGTTGCCTTGGCAGCCAGCTTAATGGCCGAGCGGGTCATCCCCGGGGAACCCGCCGCCGCCATCAACCACGCAACGCGTCGATCAACTCACCCAACCAGGGTTCGGCATCGGCTTCCGGGGTGACGCTTTCACTGGCATCCAGGCGCAACATCGGCAATACCTCGCGCACCCCCAGTTCGGCGAACAATTCGCGCATCTGCTCGCCACCGCCGCAGAAGGTGTCGCCATAATTGGCATCTCCCAGGCCGATCACCGCACCGGGCAGGCTACGAAAGAACGCCGGCAGTTGATCACGGATTGTCGAATACAGCGGCATCAAATTATCCGGCAACTCGCCCATGCCGGTGGTGGATGTCACCGCCAACACGGCCTGCGGGCCGAATGCCTGGATATCAGCCAGGGTTGCCCGCGGATTGTGCAGGGTTTCAAAGCCTGCATCATCGAGCAGCTTGGCAGCGTGTCGAGCGACTTCTTCAGCGGTGCCGTACACCGAGCCGGAAAGGATGGCGACTTTCATCAATCTGGTCCTGAGCCTGAATAAAAGAGAAGCGTGATAGTAACAGGCCGAGCCGCAGGGCTACGATTGACGCTCGACAAGCACTAATGGCCAGTAGACATCGAATCAGGTTCTTCGAATAATGCGGTACTTACATGGGCTATAAAAGGACTCGCTCCATGATCAATGCGCAACTGATGCAACTGGTGATAAATGCTTCCAATGACGGAATCGTCATCGCCGAAAAGGAAGGCGAAGATAATATTCTGATCTACGTGAATCCGGCCTTCGAACGGCTGACCGGTTATAGCCGCGACGAAATCCTTTATCAGGATTGCCGTTTCCTGCAATCGGGCGATCGCGATCAACCCTCCCTGAAGCGAATTCGCGAAACCCTGGATCAAGGCGGTGCTTGTCGGGAAATCCTTCGCAACTATCGCAAGGACGGCACGCCGTTCTGGAATGAGTTGTCGCTGTCCACGGTAAAGAACGAGGCGGACGGCCATACCTATTTCGTGGGCGTGCAAAAAGATGTGACGGCCCAGGTCAAGGCACAACAACGTGTCGTCCAGTTGGAAAAGGCATTGGCCGAAGCCCATGCCACGATTGCTCGGCTCGATGCGACGAACGGCGCAAACCAAACGACGAATTAACGGTCATTCACTACAATCACCAGTGAAAACGCAAAATCATTTCGAGCAGACCATGCAACGTGACGCCCTTCTGACTCAGGATGAGTTGGACTTTATCCGGACCATGCAACACATCCCGCAATTGAATGAACGGGACGTGACGTCCAGCCTGTTGGTCAATAGCGGGTCGCAGATCCGCGACTTGCTGACGCGTCTGGCGGCCAATGAGCAGGTGACGCTGCAAGCCAACTTCGAAAACCAGCAAATGACCTTCCCGTTGCAGCTTGTGGAGGATGAATTCCACGCGATGCACCTGCGCCTGGGTGTACCGAGTATCTACGAGGACGGACCCAAAGTGCGCCCATGGCGCCTGACCCTCGAAGAGCCGGTGGCACTGGAAAACGCCAAGGGCCAGCCAGGGTCTTTGTGGGTCCACGAAGTGTCTTGCAAGGGTGTACTGCTGGAAAACCGCAACCGTACCAAGCCACCGAAGCAGTTCGTCCTGTGGTTCAGCCCGTCAGGCTACGAAAGGATTTCGTTGCGCGGCACCTTCGAACGGGAAACCGAGCAAGGCTTGTATGCCTACCATTTGAATCAGAACGACCAGGATGAAACCGAACGCCTGCGTCAGTACATCCTCCAGCAGCATCGCCTGTCTCACCCGGCCATGCATCTCTAATCTCTAGTTACTGGAATTGGCCACACAGGTCACCTAGGTGTCCAGGTTACCTGCCAGCAGCTGGCGCAAGCGCTGGCGAATCACTGCTCCGTCATTGCCCAGGCAACCGATCGACGACCCTGCCAGGCTTTCCTGCATCAGATCGGACGCGTCACCGGCCAGCATCAATGGGCAATCCAGGCTCATCGCCAATCTGTTCAGACGCTTGGGCAATTCGGCGACCGGCGCATGGTTGGATACCAGTACCAGCGCCAAAGGTTGAGTCTTCTGGCATACCAGGGTCAGTTCGTCGAACGGCTGGCCGACGGTCATCAACCTGATCCCCACTTCCGCCTTCGACACATACAGTGCCGTCACCAGCAACTCCAGCTCACGGCACTGGCCGGCAATGGCACTCACCAGTACGCGTCGCGACTGATCCTCGCGCTTGAGCAAGAGCCGTTGCGCAACACGCGAGCGCAGGAATCCATCGAAAAACAGCCATTCGCTGGTCTGCCCGAACTCCTGCTGACGTTGCAGCAGTTGCCGCCAGAGTGGCATCAGGATGCGCTGAAATACAATCGGCACCGCGTAGCTGGAAAAAATCTGCCCATAGATGCGATCCAGCTCTACATCGTCAAAGTTGGCGACCGCGACCGCGACCTGGCGCTGCCATTGTGCATAGTCGACCCTCACCAGATCCGTTGAAATCAACGTAGAAACCGGTTGCAACGATGCAGTCTTGCTCAGGATCTTGCTGATTTTACTGACGGCGACCCCACGTTCGATCCAGGCAAGGATGCTGCGGACCTTCTCGATATCGCCCAGGGAATACAGGCGATGACCGCTTTCGGTACGTGTCGGCTGGATCAGACCGTAGCGACGCTCCCATGCGCGCAGGGTCACAGGGTTCACTCCGGTCAGTCGCGAGACTTCACGGATGGGAAACAGGTCTTCGCGCTCCAGGCCCGCTGCCGCTTGGATAACGAACTGATCGTCGGTGATTACGCTCATTTTTTACCCAACAGGCCCGGTTGGCAAATTGGATCCCAGTTTACTCCCTCATGGTCGTATGATGACAAGAGCAAATCATTCAGATATTCAGATATGTTGTTTTTTGTAACAAAAAAACACTCACAGATATGCCTGCCATGACAAATTCCTGAAAGGCAGTCCAACCTATCGGTTCAGCACTACAAATAGGTACATCTGTGTAGTCGCTGATATAGTTTCGCCTCTGCCGTGAACCGAGCCAGTCCATGCCCAGTACCGACGCCCCGATCCTGCTCACCGGCGCAGCCCAGCGTGTCGGCTTGCACTGTGCCCAGCGATTGCTGGAAGACGGTCATCCGGTGATCGTCACTTATCGCACCGAACGTCCAGGTGTGCAGACGCTCCGGGATCTGGGGGCGACCGCGATGTTTGCCGACTTTTCCAGCGAAGGCGGGATCCTGGCCTTTATCGAACAACTCAAGCAACACACAGACCGGCTGCGGGCCATTGTGCACAACGCCTCGGCATGGCTGGTCGAAACGCCAGGTGATGAAGCGGCGGCTTTCAATGCCATGTTCGGCGTGCACATGCTTGCGCCGTACCTGATCAACTTGCATTGTGCCGAGCTGCTGCAGCGCTCGGCTCCCGCAGATATCGTGCATATCAGCGACGACGTAACCCGCAAGGGCAGCAGCAAACACATCGCTTATTGCGCCACCAAGGCCGGACTCGACAGCCTGACCCTGTCGTTCGCGGCGAAGTTCGCACCGGCGATCAAGGTCAATGGTATTGCGCCGGCCCTGCTACTGTTCAAGGTCGAAGACGACGCGGCCTATCGCGCCAGGACCCTGGCCAAGTCGGCGCTGGGCATCGAACCCGGTAGCGAAGTCATCTACCAGAGCCTGCGGTACCTGCTGGACAACCCCTATGTCACCGGCACGACCCTGACCGTCAACGGCGGGCGGCACGTCAAATAGCCTTGCTGCGAGGATCCATCATGGCGCTATCCCTGCCTCAGAATTACCGCGAGATCCTCATCGGCCTGGGTGAAGATCCGGAGCGCGAAGGCCTGCTGGACACGCCGGTTCGCGCCGCCAAGGCCATGCAGTACCTTTGTCATGGGTATGAGCAAAGCGTCGAACAAATCGTCAACGGCGCCTTGTTCGATTCGGACAGCGACGAGATGGTGATCGTCGCCGACATCGAACTCTATTCCCTGTGCGAACATCATTTGCTGCCCTTCATCGGCAAGGCGCATGTGGCTTATATTCCTACAGGCAAGGTCCTGGGGCTGTCGAAGATCGCCCGGCTGGTGGACATGTTCGCCCGCCGCCTGCAGATCCAGGAAAACCTCACCCGGCAAATCGCCGCCGCGGTGCAACAGGTGACCCAGGCCGCCGGTGTCGCGGTGGTCATCGAGGCCCAGCACATGTGCATGATGATGCGCGGTGTCGAAAAACAGAACTCGACCATGAACACTTCAGTGATGCTCGGGGCTTTTCGCGAATCCAGCACCACTCGCCAGGAATTCCTGCAATTGATTCGACGGAGCAAGTAAATGCCACAACTTCAGCCAGCCATGGCGCGCATCCGGGTCAAGGACCTGCGCCTGCGCACTTTCATCGGGATCAACGAGGATGAAATCCTCAACAAGCAGGATGTCCTGATCAACCTGACCATCCTCTACCCGGCACAGGAAGCGGTACGCGACAACGACATCGATCACGCGCTGAACTACCGCACCATCACCAAGGCGATCATCGCCCACGTGGAAGGCAATCGCTTCGCTCTGCTGGAACGCCTGACCCAGGAGCTGCTGGATCTGGTCATGACCAACGAGTCGGTGCAATACGCCGAAGTCGAAGTCGACAAACCCCACGCCTTGCGTTTTGCCGAGTCGGTGTCGATCACTTTGGCGGCCAGCCGAGCGACTGCGTAGCCGCTACAGGCTTCAAGCTGTAAGCTTCAAGCCTGACCGCAATCCATTTGCAGCTTGAAGCTTGTCCCTTGAAGCTGTCTTGCAGAGACCGCCATGAACGACCAACAACGCCTCGAACTCGAAGCCGCCGCTTTCCGTCGGCTGGTTGCCCACCTGGACAGCCGCAAGGATGTGCAGAACATCGACCTGATGAACCTCGCCGGCTTCTGCCGCAACTGTCTGTCCAAGTGGTACAAGGCCGCGGCCGACGAACGCCATATCGAGGTCAGCCTCGATGACGCCCGTGAACGGGTCTATGGCATGCCGTACGCCGAATGGAAAGCCCAATACCAGCAAGAAGCCAGCGCCGAACAGCAAGCGGCGTTCGCCAAAGGAAAACCCGATGCCTGATCTGAAAACCCTGCGTACCCGTCTCCAGAGCGGCGAACACGCTTTCGCCGATACCCTGGCCTTCATCAACGATGGCTATGACTATCAGCCTCAGGCTTTCACCAACGGCAACGTGGAGAACGCCGCCGGGCAGAACGAGGGCTCCTGCAAGACCCTCGGCCTGGCCTTGCTCGAAGGCTTGAGCGACGAAGAAGCGCTGCTGGCGTTCGGAGAACATTACCGCTCGGTGCTGAACACTCCCGACGGCAGCGACCACGGCAATATCCGCGCGCTGATGGTCCACGGGCTGGCGGGCGTGAAGTTCGCGGCCCAGCCCCTGCAACGCCGCTGATCCCCGCCTGTGGCGAGGGGATTCATCCCCGCTGGACTGCGAAGCAGGCCCTAACTGCCAACCCAGGCGTGTCAGGTTGATCGCGATTGGCGCCTGGGGCTGCTTCGCAGCCCAGCGGGGATAAATCCCCCCGCCACAGGTACTTCGTTTCCCTTGGCATTGGCACACATCCCGACTTTTAAGATTGACCCGGCAACTTTATTTCGTTTGCCGGCCCCCTTCGCTCGCAGCTTGAATAGCGCACGCCTTCTTCCCTTGCGAGCCGTCCTTCATGAGCAGCGAAACCATCAGCCAATCGATTTCCATCGTGCACCCCGTCAGCCTCAGTCACGGCAGAAACGCCGAGGTCTGGGACACCGACGGCAAGCGCTACATCGACTTCGTAGGTGGCATCGGCGTGTTGAACCTCGGCCATTGCCATCCGCGCGTCGTCGAGGCTATTCGCGAGCAGGCCACCCGGTTGACCCACTACGCCTTCAACGCCGCCCCCCATGCGCCTTATATCGAATTGATGAAGCGGCTGACAGCGTTTGTCCCGGTGGACTATCCCATCAGCGGCATGCTCACCAACAGCGGCGCTGAGGCTGCGGAAAACGCCTTGAAGATCGTGCGCGGGGCCACAGGCCGCACCGCCGTCATCGCCTTCGACGGCGGCTTCCACGGGCGCACCCTGGCCACTCTCAACCTCAACGGCAAAGTCGCGCCCTACAAACAGAAAATCGGCGTGCTGCCCGGGCCGGTCTATCACCTGCCCTACCCGAGCCAGGACAACGGCGTGACCTGCGCAGAAGCCTTGCAGGCCATGGAGCGGCTGTTCAGTGTGGAGATCGACGTCAACGATGTGGCCTGCTTCATCGTCGAACCGGTACAGGGCGAGGCGGGCTTCCTGGCACTGGACATCCCTTTCGCCCAGGCTTTGCGGCAGTTCTGCGACGACAAAGGCATCGTGCTGATCATCGATGAAATCCAGTCCGGTTTCGGGCGCACCGGCCAGCGTTTTGCGTTCTCGCGACTGGGTATCGAGCCCGACCTGATCCTGCTGGGCAAGAGTATTGCCGGCGGTGTCCCGCTGGGGGCGGTGGTGGGACGCAAGGCTCTGCTGGACAACCTGCCCAAGGGTGGCTTGGGCGGCACCTATTCCGGCAACCCCATCGCCTGTGCCGCCGCATTGGCGACCCTGGAGGAAATGACTGACGCTCACCTGCACGCCTGGGGCAAGCAACAGGAAGAGGCGATTGTCAGCCGCTACGAATCATGGCGCCGCCAGGGGCTGACGCCGTTCCTGGGCCGCCTGACGGGTGTCGGCGCAATGCGCGGCATCGAACTGGCCCATGCCGACGGTACCCCGGCAGCGGCGCAGTTGACCCAGTTGCTGGCCCTGGCACGGGACGCAGGTCTGCTGCTGATGCCCAGTGGCAAGTCGCGCCACATCATCCGCTTGCTGGCTCCGTTGACGACCGAATCGGCGGTGCTGGAGGAAGGCCTGGATATTCTCGAAGCGTGCCTGGCGAAGCTGAGCTGAACAGACCACACAAAACACTGTGGGAGCGAGCCCGCTCGCGAAGGCGGTGGATCAGTCAACATTATGCTGACTGACCCACCGCTATCGCGAGCAGGCTCGCTCCCACAGGTGCTTCGCTTGCCCTCGGGCTGAAATCAGAACGAAGCGTTCTGCAAGCCGTCCAGGTAACGCTCAGTGTCCAGGGCCGCCATGCAGCCGGCGCCAGCCGAGGTGATGGCCTGGCGGTAAACGTGGTCGGCCACGTCACCGGCAGCGAAAATGCCTTCGACGCTGGTGGCGGTGGCATTGCCGTCGCGGCCGCCCTTGACCACCAGGTAACCGTCCTTGAGTTCCAACTGACCTTCGAACAACGAGGTGTTCGGCGTGTGGCCAATGGCGATGAAGACGCCGTCGACCTTGATTTCGTCAAAGCTGCCGTCGTTGTTTTTCAGGCGGGCACCGGTCACACCCATGTTGTCACCCAGCACTTCGTCCAGGGTGGCATTGAGCTTGAGGATGATCTTGCCTTCGGCCACGCGGGCATTGAGCTTGTCGATCAGGATCTTCTCGGCGCGGAAGGTTTCGCGACGGTGGATCAGGGTGACCGTGCTGGCGATGTTGGCCAGGTACAGCGCTTCCTCGACAGCGGTATTGCCGCCACCGACCACTGCCACCGGCTTGTTGCGGTAGAAGAAACCGTCGCAGGTGGCGCAGGCGGAAACGCCCTTGCCCATGAAAGCCTCTTCCGACGGCAGGCCCAGGTAACGGGCGCTGGCACCGGTGGCGATGATCAGGGCGTCGCAGGTGTAGGTCGCGCTGTCGCCGGTCAGGGTGTACGGCTTGGCGGCGAAATCCACGGCATTGATGTGGTCGAAGACGATCTCTGTCTCGAAGCGCTCAGCGTGCTCTTTCATGCGCTCCATCAACGCCGGACCGGTCAGGCCATGGACATCGCCCGGCCAGTTGTCGACTTCGGTGGTGGTGGTCAGTTGACCGCCGGCCTGCATGCCGGTGATCAGCAGAGGCTTGAGGTTGGCACGGGCCGCATAGACCGCGGCGCTGTAACCGGCAGGGCCGGAACCGAGAATAATGACCCGCGAATGACGAACTTCAGACATGACCTGCTCCAGTTGACCAGCCCTTGGGGCCGGAGCGCCGGGTGAGCGGCGGGAATAAAAAAAGACCGTTGATGCACTTGGGGAAGGCTTTGGTTCGACGGCCCTGAAAAGAATGGGTGCAGCGTATCGAGGGAGCGAAGATTAAGGAAATACGGTTTAACAATCCAGCTCATAGGTGAGTTCTATATCGGGTGGAGCGTTCAATAGAGCCGTCTGTTCGATAAACCTGTTACACGCCGTGTAGACGCTTTCCCGCGCCGGGCAAAGCCGGTAAGGTCGGCGCGTTCACCTTCTCTCGGAGTTCCCATGCCCGCCCCCGTCCTATCCGGCCCGCAATATCTGCAAGAAGGCCTCAAGCTGGTCCTGAGTCCGGGCCTGCGTTTGTTCGTATTGTTGCCGCTGGCGATCAACCTCGTGTTGTTCATCGGCCTGATCTACCTGGCCGGCCATCAGTTCAGCCTGTGGGTCGACACCTTGATGCCGTCGCTGCCGGACTGGCTGAGTTTCCTCAGCTATATCCTCTGGCCCCTGTTCGTGGTGCTGGTGGTGCTGATGGTGTTTTTTACCTTCACGATGCTCGCCAACATCATCGCCGCGCCGTTCAACGGCTTTCTTGCGGAGAAGGTCGAGGTGGTGGTCCGTGGCACCGATGACTTCCCGGCCTTCAGTTGGGGTGAATTGGTCGCCATGATCCCACGCACCCTGGCCCGGGAGGCACGCAAGCTCGGCTATTTCCTGCCCCGTGCCCTGGGGTTGTTCGTGCTGTCGTTCATTCCCGTGGTCAACCTGGTGGCCGCGCCGCTGTGGCTGCTGTTCGGTGTGTGGATGATGGCGATCCAGTACATCGACTACCCGGCGGATAACCACAAGCTGGGCTGGAACGAAATGCTCGCCTGGTTGCGGCAGAAGCGCTGGCAGAGCCTGGGCTTTGGCGGCAGCGTGTACCTGGCGCTGCTGATCCCCGTGGTCAACATCCTGATGATGCCGGCGGCCGTGGCCGGGGCGACCTTGTTCTGGGTGCGCGAGCAAGGTGCCGAGACGGCGTTGGCCCGCCAAGGCTGAACCGGTCACAAATCCATCATCAAGGCGTCACACTGGCGAAATGGCCCCGGTCGACACTGGGGTCATGAGCACACACCTGCATATCACCCTCATCACTGAAACCTTCCCGCCGGAAATCAATGGCGTGGCCAATACCTTGGGCCGCTTGCACGAGGGTCTGCGCGCCCGAGGGCACCGGGTGGAGCTGGTGCGTCCGCGGCAGGCCACCGATCAGCGCCAGGCCAGTGACGAGTTGCTGTTGTGCCGGGGCTGGCCGCTGCCGGGATATCCGGGGTTGCAGTGGGGCCAGGTGTCCATGCACAAGCTGCTGCGGCGCTGGAAGCGTCAGCGGCCCGATGTGCTGTACATCGCCACCGAAGGACCGTTGGGTTTATCGGCGTTGCGGGCGGCGCGGCGCCTGGGCATCTCGGTGGTCAGCGGCTTCCACACCAATTTCCAGCAATACACCCGGCAGTACGGCCTCGGGCTGCTGAGTCGCGTGCTCACCCATTACCTGCGCTGGTTCCACAACCGCTCCAGCCTGACCCTGGTGCCCAGTCTCAGCCAGCAACTGGAACTGGAACGGCGGCATTTCGAGCGCGTTACGCTGTTGTCCCGCGGCGTGGACAGCCAGTTGTTCCATCCGGTCAAGCGCTCGATCACCCTGCGGGAAAGCTGGGGCCTGGGCGATGACGACATCGCCGTGCTCCACGTTGGGCGCCTGGCGCCGGAGAAGAACCTCGGCTTGCTCAAGCCTTGTTTCGACAGGCTGTGCAGTGCGTTCCCGGAGCGGCGGATGAAGCTGGTGGTGATCGGCGACGGCCCGCAACGGTCCGCCCTGGAGCAGGCATTGCCCGACGCGATCTTCTGCGGCACCCAACGTGGCGAGACGCTGGCCAGCCATTACGCCAGCGGGGATGTGTTTATCTTTCCGAGCCTGACCGAAACCTTCGGCAATGTCGTGCTGGAGGCCCTGGCGTCCGGGCTGGGCGTGGTGGCCTATGACCAGGCCGCTGCGGCACAGCACATCCGCCATGGCTACAACGGCGTGCTGGCGATGCCGGGGGATGAGGAGGCGTTCTGCGATGCGGCCCGCTGGCTGCTGGAGGAGCCCGAAGCGTTACGTTGCGTGAGGCTCAATGCCCGCCAGCATGCCAGTCGCCAGGGCTGGGCGTCGGTGATCGAGCAGTTCGAGGCGCAGTTGCGGGGGGCTTGCCAGGCCATATCGACACTGCCGCAGGCAGTGCCGCATCGCTGAAAGCATCGCGGGCAAGCCATGCCCCCCACAGGGTTATCAGCAGTTCACAAAATGACCTTTGCGCTGAAGATCCAATGTGGGAGCAAGGCTTGCCCGCGATGGCGTCGGTGCGGGCGACTCAAACCAGCGTCATCAACGCCTCACGGCTGAACGGCAAGATCTCCTGTTCCCGGCCTTCACGCACTTTCTGCGCCCAGTCCGGATCCACCAGCAGCGCACGGCCTACCGCCACCAGGTCGAATTCATCATTGTTCAGGCGCTCCAGGAGTTTCTCCAGGCTGGCCGGTTGCGCGACCTTGTCGGTGTTGACCATGAACTGCAGGAACTCGCCATCCAGGCCGACGCTGCCGACGGTGATGGTCGGTTTGCCGGTGAGCTTGCGGGTCCAGCCGGCCAGGTTCAGTTCAGAGCCGTCGAACTCCGCCTCCCAGAAGCGACGCGTCGAGCAGTGGAAGATATCCACGCCTGCATCGGACAACGGCTTGAGAAATTCGCCCAGGGCTTCGGGGGTCTGCACCAGGCGCGCCGTGTAATCCTGTTGTTTCCATTGGGAGAACCGGAAGATGATCGGGAATCCTTCGCCTACGGCGGCTCGCACGGCGCGGATCAATTCGATGGCGAAGCGCGAACGGTTGGCCAGGCTGCCGCCGTAGCCATCCGTGCGTTGGTTGCTGCCTTCCCAGAAGAACTGGTCCACCAGATAACCATGGGCGCCGTGGATCTCCACGCCATCCATGCCAATGCGCTGGGCGTCTTTCGCTGCTTGGGCGAAGGCGGCAATGACTTCGTCGATGTCTGCCTGGGTCATACCGTGGACCACCACCTGGCCGTCCTTGAGCTTCTCGGTCGGGCCATAACCCGGCACGCTGGCATCCGGCTCGGTTCCGGTGCGGCGCACACTGCCCACATGCCACAACTGTGGAACGATCTTGCCGCCTTCGGCATGCACTGCATCGACCACTTGCTTCCAGCCGGCGAGCGCTGCATCGCCGTAGAAGTGCGGAACGTTCGGATACCCATTGGAAGCCTTGTGCCCGACCGTCGTGCCTTCGGTGATGATCAAGCCAACCCCGGCCGCTGCGCGGCGACGGTAATACTCGATGACCTTGGCGTTCGGCACGCCACCCGGCGAAAAGGAGCGGGTCATCGGCGCCATCACCACCCGGGTCGGCAGCTCGAACGCACCGAGTTGGAAAGGTTTGAACAGGGCTTTTACAGGCATGGGGCACTCCACGGGCAGGATCGCAGGTCGATATGACGAGGATAATATGTGCCGTGGACGGGGCTGGGTAGCACTATTGATTGGAGTGATAAAGGCTTAAAAGGATGCGCAAAGGCGCCTGAAGGTGGGAGCAAAGCTTGCTCGCGAAGCAGGCACCCGATTTCTGAAAGGCCCCATCATCTTTATCGCGGGCAAGCCTTGCTCCCACAGCACGAGAGCAAGCCCCCTCGCCACAATGGGAAGATTCAGCCCAGCGCTTTTTCGATCGCCTGGATCACCGCCGGGTCATCCGGTGCCGTGCGCGGCGAGAAGCGGGCCAACACCCGGCCGTCCTTGCCGAGCAGGAACTTCTCGAAGTTCCAGGTAATGTCCCCGGGGAACTCGGCGCCCTCGCCCGCCAGCAGGCGGTAGAGTTGATGCCGGTCGTGACCGTTCACCTCCAGCTTGCTGGACAGCGGAAACGTCACGCCATAATTGTTGCTGCAGAACGCCTGGATTTCCTGCTCGGTACCGGGCTCTTGCCCGGCGAACTGATTGCAAGGCAGGCCCAGGATGCTGAAGCCCCTGGATTTGTACTGCTGATAGAGATTTTCCAGCGCAGCGTACTGAGGCGTCAGGCCACATTTGGAGGCAACGTTGACCACCAGCACGACTTGCCCCTTGAAAGGCGCCAGAGGGAGCTCCTGACCATCCAAGGCTTTCAGTTTAAGGTCGTGAAAAGCACTCATGACGAACTCCAAATTTGCAGATCTTCGAAACAACCGTGGCAGGTAACCGACTAAAAAAGGCGCCCATGGCGCCTTTCCGGTTCACTTCAGCGTAGCGCAGAAATCAGTGGTGATGACCACCTTCGCCATGGACGTGACCATGGGCAACTTCTTCCTGGCTGGCATCACGGATGTCGACAACCTTGACCTTGAAGTTCAGGCGTTGGCCGGCCAGCGGGTGATTGCCGTCTACAGTGACGTCGTCGCCGTCCAGGTCGCGGATGGTGACGATCTGCATCTGGCCATCCGGCGCCGACGCGTGGAACTGCATGCCCACTTCCAGCTCATCCACGCCTTCGAACATGCTGCGGCTCAGGGTGCTGACCAGTTCGGCAGAGTACTCGCCGTAGGCGTCTTCCGGTTCGACGGTCACGTTCAGCTCGTCACCGGTGGTTTTACCTTCCAGGGCTTTTTCCAGGCCCTGGATGATGTTGCCTGCGCCATGCAGGTAGACCAGCGGAGCGCCGCCGGCAGAGCTGTCGATGACCTCACCAGCGTCGTTGGTCAGGGTATAGTCGATGGAGACAGCCTTATTGGCGGCGATCAGCATGGGGCGAGACCTTTTGCATAAGAATGAAGAACGGACAAGTCTAAACAAGGATTTGCCCGAAAGCGAACGGAACCCTGACAAACGGGCTAGTGCACACAGACCGACGGTCACCGGTTTCCACCAGGATGAGGAGGGCCACTGGGTGGCCGAGCTGTCCTGTGGGCATACCCAGCACCTGCGCCACCAACCCCCCTGGCAATCCCGGGCATGGGTGCTGGATCCCACGCAACGTATTGAAAAAATAGGCCAGCCCTTTGATTGCGGCTGGTGTGCTCAGGCGCCGGTTAGCGGTAATCTTGATGACTGAATGAATGGTAGACGGCTATACACAGGCCTCGCCTTTGCCATGCTCCCTTAGAGAATTCGCATGCAAACTTTTTTTATCGCGCCCACCGATTTTGGTGTGGGCCTGACCTCCATCAGCCTCGGGCTGGTGCGTACCCTTGAACGGGCCGGGCTGAAGGTCGGTTTCTTCAAGCCAATCGCCCAGCCTCACCCCGGCGACACCGGCCCGGAACGCTCGACCGAATTGGTGGCCCGCACCCACGGCCTCAAACCGCCACAGCCGCTGGGCCTGTCTCACGTCGAGCGCATGCTCGGCGACGGCCAGCTCGATGAACTGCTGGAAGAAATCATTACGCTTTACCAGCAGGCGGCCATCGGCAAGGACGTACTGGTGGTCGAAGGCATGGTCCCGACACGCAACGCCAGTTACGCCGCCCGGGTCAACCTGCACCTGGCCAAGAGCCTGGACGCCGAAGTGATCCTGGTATCGGCGCCGGAAAACGAAGTGTTGACCGAGCTTTCCGGACGGGTTGAGTTGCAGGCGCAATTGTTCGGCGGGCCGAAAGACCCGAAAGTCCTCGGTGTGATCCTCAACAAGGTCCGCACCGACGAAAGCATGGAAGCGTTTTCCGCCCGGCTCAAGGAGCATTCGCCCTTGCTGCGCAGCGGCGACTTCCGCCTGCTGGGCTGCATTCCCTTCCGCCCCGAACTCAACGCCCCGCGCACCCGCGACGTGGCCGACCTGATGGGCGCCCAGGTGCTCAATGCCGGCGATTACGAAAGCCGGCGCATGAGCAACATCATCATTTGCGCCCGCACCATGCGCAATACCGTGGAACTGCTCAAGCCCGGCGTGCTGGTGGTGACGCCCGGCGATCGCGACGACATCATCCTGGCCGTGAGCCTGGCCGCCATCAACGGCGTGCCGCTGGCCGGCCTGTTGTTGACCAGCGATACCCTGCCCGACCCACGCATCATGGAGCTGTGCCGCGGCGCCCTGCAGGCCGGCCTGCCGGTGCTGTCGGTGAGCACGGGCTCCTATGACACCGCCAACCTCCTCAATGGCTTGAACAAGGAAATCCCGATCGACGACCGCGAACGTGCGGAGATCATCACCGATTTCGTTGCCAGCCACCTGGACGCCCAGTGGCTGCACCAGCGCTGCGGTACGCCGCGGGAAATGCGCCTGTCGCCGGCGGTGTTCCGCTATCAATTGATCCAGCGCGCCCAGGCCGCCAACAAGCGCATTGTCCTGCCGGAAGGCAGCGAACCGTTGACGGTCCAGGCCGCCGCCATTTGCCAGGCCCGTGGCATCGCCCGCTGCGTGCTGCTGGCCAAACCGGCCGACGTCGAGGCAGTGGCCCGCGCCCAGGGCATCGAATTGCCGCCGGGACTGGAGATTCTCGACCCGGATTCGATTCGCGAGCGTTACGTCGAACCGATGGTGCGGCTGCGCAAGAGCAAAAGCCTGAATGCCCCGATGGCCGAGCAGCAACTGGAAGACACCGTAGTGATCGGCACGATGATGCTGGCGCTGGACGAAGTCGACGGGCTGGTGTCCGGCGTTGTCCACTCCACCGCCAACACCATCCGTCCGGCCCTGCAGTTGATCAAGACCGCGCCGGGCTGCTCCCTGGTGTCGTCGGTGTTCTTCATGCTGTTTCCCGAGGAAGTGCTGGTCTATGGCGACTGCGTGATGAACCCGCATCCCAGCGCGGCGGAACTGGCGGAGATTGCCCTGCAAAGCGCCGACTCGGCCGCCGCGTTCGGCATCACGCCACGGGTGGCGATGCTCAGCTATTCCAGCGGCGAATCGGCCAGCGGCGAGGAAGTGGAGAAAGTCCGCGAAGCCACCCTGCTGGCCCACGAGGCGCAGCAGGGTTTGTTGATCGACGGCCCGCTGCAATACGACGCCGCCGCCAACGAAACCGTGGCGCGGCAACTGGCGCCCAACAGCCAGGTGGCCGGGCGAGCGACGGTATTCATCTTCCCGGACCTGAACACCGGTAACACCACCCACAAGGCCGTTCAACGCAGTGCCGATTGCGTCAGCCTCGGCCCGATGCTCCAGGGCCTGCGCAAACCGGTGAACGACTTGCCCCGTGGCGCCCAGGTCGATGACATCGTGTACACCATCGCCCTCACCGCGATCCAAGCCGCCAACCGACCCATGGACATTTAAATGCTGGATTTCCTGCCTGCCCCAGTGCGAGGCGTCATCGCCTCGCTGCTGTTGGCGCTCAATACCATTGCCTGCTGCACACCGCTGTTCATCGTGGCGATCTTCAAGCTTCTGCTGCCCTTTCCCGCCGCCCAACGCTTCACCGACTGGCTGATGAGCCACATCCATGAAGCCTGGATCAGCAACAACAAGGCCTGGATGAACCTGCTGCGCCGCACCCGCTGGCACCTCAGCGGCCTGGAGGGCCTGGATTACCAGCACTCGTACCTGATCACCAGCAATCATCAGAGCTGGGTCGACATCATGGTGCTGCAGTACGTGCTCAATCGCCGCGTCCGCCCGCTGAAGTTCTTTCTCAAGCAGGAGCTGATCTGGGTGCCGGTGATCGGCCTGGCCTGGTGGGCACTGGGGTTCCCGTTCATGAAGCGCTACTCCAAGGCCTATCTGGAAAAGCATCCGGAAAAGAAAGGCAAGGACCTGGAAACCACCCGCAAGACCTGCGCGAAGTTTCGCAACAATCCAGTGGGCATTTTCAATTTCGCCGAAGGCACGCGCTTCACCGAGGGCAAGCATGCCCAGCAGCAGTCACCGTTTCGCTACCTGCTCAAGCCCAAGGCCGGCGGCATCGCGTTTGTGCTCGATGCCATGGGTGAACAGTTGGAGTCGATTATCAACGTGACCATCCACTACCCCGGCGGCCGTCCGGGGTATTGGGATCTGCTCTGCGGTAACGTTGGAGAAGTGGTGGTGCATTTTCAGGAACTGCCGATCCCGCCGCAATTCATCGGGAAGAACTACGACCAGGACGGCGCCTATCGCCTGGAGTTCCAGGGCTGGATCAACCAGCTGTGGCAGGACAAGGATGCGCTGCTGGAGCAGATGCATCGCGAGTACCCCGGTAAATCTTGAGGTGTCTGTAATGGCCTCATCGCGAGCAAGCTCGGCTCCCACAGGGATTGTTGGTGAACAGTTCGCATCAATCCCTGTGGGAGCCGAGCTTGCTCGCGATAGCGTCCCTCCAGACAACAAAAAAGCCCGCCGATGATCACTCATCGGCGGGCTTTTTCATTGCCAGAAGCGCTTAGATCGCGCCGCGACCGCGCAGCAGATCCAGCACCTGCTTGACGCTCTCTTCCAGTGTCAGCGACTGGGTGTCGATCACCAGATCGGCGTCCAGCGGCACGTCATACGGGAAGGACTCGCCCGGGATGTTGTCGCCAGCAGCGGCGTACAGCCCTTGCGGATCACGCTGGGCACACACCGCAGGCGAGGCCTGGACGTAGACCGTCAGCAGACGCTCCCTGCCGATCAGGTCCTTGGCCTGCTCACGCCCTTCGGCACTCGGTGCAACGAATGCCGCCAGGGTCAGCAGACCGGCTTCGTTGAACTGACGGGCCACGTGAGCCGCACGGCGCCAATTCTCGGTGCGTCCGGCACGGTCTTGCGGCAAGCCCTTGTTCAGGTCATGGCGCAGGTTCTGGCCGTCGAGGACAAAGACCGCACGGCCCATGTCGAACAGCTTGCGTTCCACGGCGTAAGCCAATGTGCTCTTGCCGGCGCCTGAAAGACCGCTGAACAGCACCGTTGCCGGCTGCTGACCGAAGCGTTGGGTGCGTTCTTCAACCGACACATGGGCGAGCTTGCCGTGGTGCGTGCTGCTGCCATGGGACAGCGGCTGGGCTACGATCATGCCGGCGCCGACAGTGCCATTGGTCAGGCGGTCGATGACGATGAACGCGCCGGTGGTGCGGTTGCTCTCGTAACCGTCCAGGGCAATCGGCGCATCCAGGGCAATCTTCACCTTGCCGATTTCGTTGAGCTGCAGCGCACTGGCCGGGCCCTCTTCGAGGGTGTTCACGTCGACCCGGTTGACGATGCTGGCAATGGAACCCGGCACGTAGCTGGTCGCACGCTTGATGTCGTATTTCTTGCCCGGCAGCATCGGCTCCTCGGCCATCCACACCAGCATCGCTTCGAAGCTGTCGGTGACCGGCGGGACGTTGTCGGCATGCACCAACAGGTCGCCCCGGGAGATGTCGATCTCGTCTTCCATGGTCAGGGTCACGGCCTGGCCCGGGCCCGCCTGCTCCAGCTCACCTTCGAAGGTGACGATGGATTTGACCCGGCTGCTCTTGCCCGATGGCAACACCACCACTTCGTCGCCCTTGTGCACGATGCCGCTGGCCAGGGTGCCGGCGAAACCGCGGAAGTTCAGGTTCGGACGATTGACGTACTGCACCGGGAAGCGCAGGTCGGTGAAGTTGCGGTCGCCCGCCACTTCCACGGTCTCGAGGATTTCCATCAGCGACTGGCCGGTGTACCACGGCGAGCGCTCGGACCTGTTCACCACGTTGTCGCCCTTGAGGGCGGACATCGGCACGAAGTGCATGCTCGAAGGTTTCATCTTCAGGCCTTCGGCGAACTTCAGGTAGTCGGCCTTGATCGACTCGAACACACCCTGGTCGAAGTCCTTGAGGTCCATCTTGTTGATGGCCACGACGATGTGCTTGATGCCCAGCAACGAGGCAATGAAGCTGTGGCGACGGGTCTGGGTCTGCACGCCGTAGCGGGCGTCCACCAGAATGATCGCCAGGTCACAGGTGGAGGCACCGGTGGCCATGTTGCGGGTGTACTGCTCATGGCCGGGGGTGTCGGCGATGATGAACTTGCGTTTGGCGGTGGAGAAATAGCGGTACGCGACATCGATAGTGATGCCCTGTTCGCGCTCGGCCTGCAGACCGTCGACCAGCAACGCCAGGTCGATGTCGTCACCGGTGGTGCCGACTTTCTTCGAGTCGCGGGTAATGGCTTCCAGGTGATCTTCGTAGATCATCTTGGAGTCGTGCAGCAGGCGCCCGATCAGGGTGCTCTTGCCGTCGTCGACGTTACCGCAGGTCAGGAAGCGCAACAGCTCCTTGCGCTCGTGCTGGCCCAGGTAGGCGAGGATGTCCTCGCTGATCAAATCAGATTGGTGGCTCATTGCATTCAAGCTCCGAGCTGTAAGCTTCAAGCGGCAAGCTTGTCGGCGTACAGCTAGTCAGAAATTTTGTTGATCAACCCGCCCAGCATTCGAGAAAGCTCGCGGGTTTCCATAACCCAGTTTTCAGCCAGCGAATCTGCGACGTAAGCAATATCCCGAGCAATAAGGATTTGGGTACGCAGCTCCCCGCAGGAACCTTTCGCAACCCAAAGGAAATAAATTTTCTCTTTGGCATTACGGCGCTCCATACCTTCAGCAATATTGGAAGGCACCGAAAGTGCCGAGCGGGTGATTTGATCCTTGAATCCAAAATCCCCACATCGCGCAAACTCTCTATAGATCCCTACCGCCAAATCCTTACTTCGCTGCCAAACAATCAGTTTCTCGAAATCCATTGCGAGCCATCCAATCCGGCTCGCAGCACCGTCTGCAAGCACCAAGCTGGGAAGTTACGCATTCCGCCCTTAACTTGCAGCTTGCCGCTTGTAACTCGAAGCTTAAAAGTAACCCTGACGTTTCTTATCTTCCATCGAGCCTGCGCCATCGTGGTCGATGACCCGGCCCTGGCGCTCGGAAGTTCGCGTCAGGAGCATTTCCTGAATGATGTCCGTCAGGCTTTCGGCCTCGGACTCCACCGCGCCCGTCAACGGGTAGCAGCCAAGGGTACGGAAACGCACTTTTTTCTTGACGATACGGGCCTTCTCTTCCTCCGACAGGTGCTCGAGGATGCGCTCGTCGTCGATCATGATCAGCGTGCCGTTCTTCTCGATCACTTCGCGCTCGGCGGCGAAGTACAGCGGCACGATTGGAATGCCTTCGAGGTAGATGTACTGCCAGATGTCCAACTCGGTCCAGTTCGACAACGGGAAGACGCGGATCGACTCGCCCTTGTTGACCTTGCCGTTGTAGACGTTCCACAGCTCCGGGCGCTGGTTCTTCGGGTCCCAGCGGTGCTTGCTGTCGCGGAAGGAGTAGACGCGCTCCTTGGCACGGGACTTCTCTTCATCACGACGGGCACCGCCGAACGCTGCGTCGAAACCATACTTGTCCAGGGCCTGCTTCAGGCCTTCGGTCTTCATGATGTCGGTGTGCTTGGCACTGCCGTGGGTGAAGGGGTTGATGCCCTGCGCCACGCCGTCCGGGTTCACGTGAGTGATCAGGTCCAGGCCCATTTCCTCGACCATGCGATCGCGGAACTTGTACATTTCCTGGAATTTCCAGCGGGTGTCGACGTGCATCACCGGAAACGGCAGCTTGCCGGGGAAGAATGCCTTGCGTGCCAGGTGCAGCATCACGGCGGAGTCTTTACCGATGGAGTACAGCATCACCGGGTTGTCGAACTCGGCGGCCACCTCGCGGATGATGTGGATGCTTTCCGCCTCCAGCTGTTTCAGATGCGTCAGTTTGTCGACCATGGCTACTCACGAAAACTTTCTTATGAACGGCCAGCGGGCCGTGTTCGAGCGAAGAATCCTAGCACAGCGACCTCTTCTAATCAGGGCGCCAACTAGATCGAAACAGCATATGGATATGCCCGGTGGTTCGGCCATCGCAATACCCTTTGTGGGAGCGAGCCTGCTCGCGATTGCGATGGATCAGCTAGCGAAGATGCAGACTGGGCCACCGCTATCGCGAGCAGGCTCGCTCCCACAAGGGCTCCCAATTGCCTCAAATCGGATTCGGGCAATCGATGAAGATGTGTTCCAGGGCAAAGCGTCGCGCCAGGTAATCGCCCAGCGCCTGTACACCATAGCGTTCGGTCGCATGATGGCCGGCGGCAATGAAGCTGATGCCGTTTTCCCGGGCGCTGTGGAAGGTCTGTTCCGATGCCTCGCCACTGAGGTACAGGTCGACCCCGGCCGTCACCGCCTGATCGATATAGCCCTGGCCGCCGCCGGTGCACCAGCCGACCCGGCGGATCATCTGCTCCCCTTCGATCAACAACGGCTCGCGGCCCATGACTTCCTGGACCTTGCGGGCGAAATCCCGAGGCGTCATCGGCTCGGACAAGGAGCCGACCAAGCCGACGATCTTGGGATTTTCCGGGTCCAGCGGCCCTTCGACGGTGATGTCCAGTTGGCGGGCCAGTTGCGCGTTATTGCCGACCTCGGGGTGCAGGTCCAGCGGCAAATGGTAGGCCAGCAGGCTGATATCGTGCTTGAGCAGGGTTTTCAGGCGACGCTGCTTCATGCCTGTGATGCAAGGGTTCTCGCCCTTCCAGAAGTAACCGTGATGCACCAGCACCAGGTCGGCCTCGGCTTCCACCGCCGCGTCGAGCAATGCCTGGCTGGCGGTCACCCCGCTGACGATGCGCATCACCTGGGGCGCGCCTTCGACCTGCAGGCCGTTGGGGCAGTAATCGGCAATCCGGCTGCTTGCCAGGTAACGGTCCGCTTCTTCAACCAGGGTGCTCAGGGCTACGGCCATGAAAAGACTCCTAAATATCCCGTTCCGAGGCGCGCGCGGCCTCGTATAATGCGCGACATTATGGGCGGTCTCATTCCGCCTGCAACTTTTGTAGGACGTGATAGATGCTCAAGGCGCTGCGTTTTTCCGGCTGGCCGCTGTTGGCCGGCGTGCTTGTCGCACTACTGATTATCCAGCGTTACCCCGAATGGGTCGGCCTGCCGAGCCTCGATGTCAATCTGCAGCAGGCGCCACAGAGCAAGGCATTGTTGCAGGGGCCGGTGTCCTATGCCGACGCCGTGACCATCGCCGCGCCGGCCGTGGTCAATCTGTACACCACCAAAGTCATCAACAAGCCCAGCCATCCGCTGTTCGAGGATCCGCAATTCCGACGCTTCTTCGGCGACAACTCGCCCAAGCAGAAACGCATGGAATCGAGCCTGGGGTCGGGCGTGATCATGAGCCCCGAAGGCTACCTGCTGACCAACAACCACGTCACCAGCGGTGCCGACCAGATCGTGGTAGCCCTCAAGGATGGCCGCGAGACCCTGGCCCGGGTGATCGGCAGCGACCCGGAAACCGACCTCGCGGTACTGAAGATCGACCTCAAGAATCTGCCGGCCATCACTATCGGTCGCTCCGACAGCATCCGCATCGGTGACGTCGCCCTCGCCATTGGTAACCCCTTCGGTGTCGGCCAGACCGTGACCATGGGCATCATCAGTGCCACCGGGCGTAACCAGTTGGGGTTGAACAACTACGAAGACTTCATCCAGACCGATGCCGCGATCAACCCCGGCAACTCTGGCGGCGCGCTGGTGGATGCCAACGGCAACCTCACCGGGATCAACACGGCGATCTTCTCCAAGTCCGGCGGCAGCCAGGGCATCGGTTTCGCCATCCCGGTGAAACTGGCGATGGAAGTGATGAAATCCATCATCGAGCATGGCCAGGTGATTCGTGGTTGGCTGGGCATCGAAGTGCAACCGCTGACCCAGGAGCTGGCAGAGTCCTTCGGTTTGTCCGGCCGGCCTGGCATCGTGGTGGCGGGGATTTTCCGCGATGGCCCGGCCCAGAAGGCCGGTCTGCAACTGGGTGATGTGATCTTGAGCATCGACGGCGAACCGGCCGGCGATGGCCGTCGCTCGATGAACCAGGTCGCGCGAATCAAACCCACCGACAAAGTCACCATTCAGGTGATGCGCAATGGCAAGGAGCTCAAGCTCACCGCCGAAATCGGCCTGCGCCCACCGCCCGCGCCGATAGCGGTCAAGGAAGAGCAGTAACCGGCTCAGATTCCCTCGCCAAAAAAGCCTGACTGTCTGAAAATTTAATGAGAAGCACAGATAGCATAAATTCTCATTAGTAGTGTTATATTGTTTCAATTAAACAATTGGAACAACATAACATGTCATCCCTAAAACGGATTTCCCTCGCCAGCCTGGCCTTGGGTCTGCTGGGCGACCCGGCCTTTGCCGAGGAAACCCAGCCCCTGGAACTGGACGCCATCAGCGTCACGACCGACTACGAATCCCCCACCGGGCCGGTGAAAGGTTATCGCGCCACCCGCTCCGCCAGCGCGACCAAAACCGACACGGCCCTGCGGGACATTCCTCAATCCATCAGCGTAATCCCGGCTGACGTTCTCAAGGACCTGGGCAGCCCCAGCGTCGAACGCGCACTGGAGTTTGCCGGCGGTGTATCGAAACAGAACAACTTCGGCGGCCTGACGCTCTACGAGTACAGCGTACGCGGCTTCACGACGTCGGAGTTCTACAAAGACGGCTTCAGCGCCAACCGCGGCTACCCGAGCACGCCGGACGCCGCCAACATCGAACGCATCGAGGTATTGAAGGGGCCGGCGGCCAGCCTCTATGGGCGAGGCGATCCAGGAGGCACGGTCAACATCGTCACCAAGAAACCCCAGCCCGAAGCCTTCACCACCCTGCAGACCAGCGCCGGCAGTTGGGACCGCTATCGCACCGCGCTGGACGTCAACACGCCACTGGACGCCGAAGGCACCTTGTTGTCGAGGGTGAACCTGGCGGTGGAGGACAATCACAGCTTTCGCGATCACGTCGACAGCCAGCGGGTATTCGTGGCGCCCTCGATCAGTTGGCAACTGAGTCCCGACACACGCCTGTTGGTGGAGAGTGAAATCGTGCGCCACAGCTCGACGTTCGACCGGGGCATCGTCGCACCAGGTAATCGCTGGAGCGGCATGTCCCGCTCGACCTTCCTGGGCGAACCCAACGACGGTGACATCGACAACCACAACAACATGCTCCAGGCCGCCCTCGAGCACCAGCTCAACGACACCTGGCAACTGCGCCTGGCCAGTCATTACAAACAAGGCGAACTCTGGGGCTTCGCCTCTGAAGCACGTCCGTTGAATGCCGATGGCCGCACCGTCAACCGCCGTTACCGCGAACGCGACAACGACTGGCACGACAGCATCACCCAGTTGGAACTGCGTGGCCTGTTCGATTTGGGGCCGTGGCAGCACGAACTGCTGATCGGCAGCGAATACGAGGATTACCGCAAGAACGAGCGCGTCACCACCATCAACGGCGGCACCTACCCCATCGACATCTATCAGCCCATTTATGGCCAGCCCAAACCCAACGGGCTGCGCACCGGCACGGATTTCTTCGAGCATGTCCAAAGCCGTGCGTTGAATCTTCAGGACCAGATCATCTTCACCGACAAACTGCGAGGCATGCTCGGCGTGCGCTACGAGCATTTCGAGCAAAGCATCGATGATCACACCACCCAGCTCACCAGCCGCCAGCGTCACGATGCCCTGACGCAACGGGCCGGCCTGCTGTACCAACTGACGCCTGAAGTCGGACTGTTCGCCAACGCCTCCACCTCGTTCAAACCCAACAACGGCCTAGATGCCGACGGCAAGACCTTCGACCCGGAGGAAGGCGTCGGCTATGAAGCCGGGATCAAGAGCGAGCTGTTCGACCATCGCCTGAGCACCACCCTGGCGGCCTTCCATATCGAGAAGGAAAACGTCCTGGCGCTGGATCCCGGCAGCAATACCAGCCGCGCCATGGGCAAGGCTCGTAGCCAGGGGTTCGATCTGCAGGTCAGCGGGCAACTGACCGACGCCGTCCGCGTGATCGGAGCCTTTGCCTACATCGATGCCGAAGTGACCCAGGGAGACAAGAGCATCCCCACCGGCAGCCGGATCCTCGGCGTGGCCAAGCGCAGCGGCAGTCTGCTGGGCGTGTATGAATTCCAGGACGGACGCCTGCGCGGCTCGGATGTCGGCGCGGCGTTCACTTACGTGGGGGATCGCTCGGGCGAAGCGGGCAAGGATTTCGAGCTGCCGGCTTACCACACCGTGGATCTGCTGGCTCATTACAAGGCCAGCGATCAGGTCACCGTGGGCCTGAACCTGAACAACGTCTTCGACGAAAAATACTACGAGCGCTCCTACAGCAACTACTGGGTCAATCCCGGCGAGCCGCGCAACTTCACCGTCAGTCTCACCCTCGATCTATAAAAAGGAAAACCGGTATGAAACACCCCAAGACTCTCGCCCTGCTCGGCCTGTTCCTGGCGACACAAGCTTCGGCCCATGGTTTGTGGACCGAACAACGGCGCGGCAACATTGAAGTGATCTACGGTCACGGCGCCGAGGACAATGCATTCAAGGCGCAGAAAATCAGCGGGGCCTGGGCCTATGATAGGGGCGGCAAGATGATCCCGGTCACGGTGCAACGCCTGCCCGACCATGCGCGCCTGCAACCGCTCAAGCCTCCGGCGGTGCTCGCGGTGGCGCTGGACAATGGCATGTGGTCCCAGACCGTCGACAAGAAGTGGATCAACGAAGGTCGCAGCAAAGTGCCCGGCGCGATCGAATCGACCCATACCTTCAAGTACAGCCTGGCCATCTATGAGCCCGGAGCGAAGCTGCCGAAGCTGGACTCGATCAAGTTCGTGATCCTGCCGGACGTCGACCCGCTGACCGTAGGTCCCGGCCAGCCACTGCCGGTACGGGTCCTGCTGGATGGCAAGCCTGCGGCCGGGGTAAAACTGGTGGGCGATTACCGCAGCGCGCCGGACACCGTCTCCACGGAAACCGATGCCGATGGTCGGGCCCAGGTGCTGGTGCGCAATGAAGGCTTGAACGTCATCGCCGCGCAGATGGAAATCCCGCTCAAGGATGACAAGGACGTGGCGACCCGTGGCGTATTTACTTCGCTGACATTCCTTGGCGAGCCGCATCACGAATGAGGCCCTGAACACGCAGAACACTCCTGTGGGAGCGAGCCTGCTCGCGATAGCGTAGTGTCAGTCGATAGTCATTTTGAATGTCAGACCGCATTCGCGGGCAAGCCCGCTCCCACAGGGGCCCCGCGATGAAACGCCAATTCCGTGAACGCCGGAAACCACCGTGGGAGCAAGGCTTGCCCGCGATAGCGCCGAATCAGTCGACATTTGAGTCACTGACCCATCGCCATCGCGGGCAAGCCTTGCTCCCACAGAGGACTCCTACAGTTCAGCGCAGAGCTTTAGAGCTCGCCCAGGGCGTCGATCAGCGCCTGGTTCTGCTCCGGTGTGCCAATGCTGATCCGCAGGAACTGGGCAATCCGCTCCTGTTTGAAGTGCCGCACGATCACGCCCTGTTCTCTCAGCTTCGCCGCCAATCCCGCCGCATCATGCCGGGGGTGACGGGCGAAGATGAAGTTGGCCGCCGAAGGCAACACCTCAAAACCCTTGGCCTCCAGCTGCGCCACCACCCACTCGCGGTGCTCGATGACCAGCCGGCAGGTCTCCTGGAAGTACTCGCGGTCGTCGAACGCCGCCGCGCCGCCCACGTTTGCCAGGCGATCCAGCGGGTAGGAGTTGAAGCTGTTCTTGATCCGCTCCAGCGCTTCGATCAGGTCCGGATGGCCCACCGCCAAGCCCACCCGCAACCCCGCCAGCGAGCGGGACTTGGACAAGGTCTGGGTGACCAGCAGGTTCGGATAGCGGTCCACCAGGCTGATGGCCGTCTCGCCACCGAAGTCGATATAGGCTTCATCGACCACCACCACCGAATCCGGGCTGGCCTTGAGCATCTGCTCCACCGCGTCCAGCGCCAGCAGGCAGCCGGTCGGGGCGTTCGGGTTGGGGAAAATGATCCCGCCGTTCGGCTTGGCATAGTCCGCCGGGTCGATCCTGAACTGCGCGTCCAAAGGCACCGCATCGAACGGGATGCCATACAGCCCGCAATACACCGGATAGAAGCTGTAGCTGATGTCCGGGAACAGGATCGGCTGGTCGTGTTGCAGCAGGCCGTGAAAAATGTGCGCCAGCACTTCATCCGAACCGTTACCGAGGAACACCTGGTTGGCCTGCACGCCGTAGTAGCGGGCCACGGCGCTCTTCAGCAAATCGCTGTTGGGGTCCGGGTACAAACGCAGGTTGTCGTTAAGTTCGGTCTGCATCGCCGCGAGGGCCTTGGGCGATGGGCCGTAGGGGTTCTCGTTGGTGTTGAGCTTGACCAGGCGGGTCAGTTTCGGTTGTTCGCCCGGCACATAGGGCACCAGGTTCTTGACGAACGGGCTCCAGAATTTACTCATTTCAATTTCCCTGCCCGTCAATGGAAGACTCATCAAGAATTCGATACTCGGCGCTGCGGGCGTGAGCGCTCAGCGATTCGCCACGGGCCAGTACCGAAGCGGTCTTGCCCAGTTCGGATGCGCCCTGCTCGGAGCAGAAGATGATCGACGAACGTTTCTGGAAGTCATACACCCCCAGCGGCGACGAGAAACGTGCGGTGCCGGAAGTCGGCAACACGTGGTTGGGCCCTGCACAGTAGTCCCCCAGGGCCTCGCTGGTGTGGCGGCCCATAAAGATCGCACCGGCATGACGGATCTGCGGCAACCAGGCCTGCGGATCGGCAACCGACAACTCCAGGTGCTCCGGCGCGATGCGGTTGGCGACCTCGATTGCCTGCTCCATGTCATCGACCTGGATCAGCGCCCCACGGCCATTGATCGAGGTGTTGATGATTTCGGCACGTTCCATGGTTGGCAACAGCTTATCGATACTGGCCGCGACCTTGTCGAGGAAGTCAGCATCCGGGCTGACCAGGATCGCCTGGGCGTCTTCGTCGTGCTCAGCCTGGGAGAACAGGTCCATGGCAATCCAGTCCGGGTCGGTCTGGCCGTCGCATACCACGAGGATCTCCGAAGGGCCGGCGATCATGTCGATACCGACCTGGCCGAACACGTGGCGCTTGGCGGTGGCGACATAGATGTTGCCCGGCCCGACCACCTTGTCGACCCTCGGCACGCTTTCGGTGCCATAGGCCAATGCCGCCACGGCCTGGGCACCGCCGATGGTGAACACCCGGTCCACGCCAGCGATGCAGGCAGCGGCCAGCACTAGTTCGTTGATTTCACCCCGGGGGGTTGGCACGACCATGACCACTTCAGTTACGCCGGCAACCTTGGCCGGGATGGCATTCATCAGCACCGAGGAGGGATAGGACGCCTTGCCGCCCGGCACGTACAGGCCGGCGCGGTCCAGCGGCGTCACCTTCTGGCCCAGCACCGTGCCGTCGGCTTCGGTGTAGCTCCAGGAGTCCTGTTTCTGTTTTTCGTGATAGCTGCGCACCCGGGAGGCGGCTTTTTCCAGGGCTTCGCGCTGGGGCACGGTGATCCGGGTCAGGGCCAGCTCCAGGCGCTCGCGCGGCAGAATCAGGTCGGCCATGGACGCCGCTTGCAGGCCGTCGAATTTCTGGGTGAATTCCACCAGGGCCGCATCGCCACGCTCGCGCACGGCCTTGATAATGTCCAGCACCCGCTGATTGACCGAGTCGTCAGACACACTTTCCCAGCTCAGCAGATGATCCAGATGATGTGCGAAATCCGGATCGGCAGCATTGAGTCGGCGAATCGAGGTGGGAGCGGTCATAGCGAGGGCCTCATTAATGGCAAATGCTCAGGCGCCCTAAGCTACCAGTCCATTCGCGTGGGCACCTGAGAAAATTGGCTATGACGCGGATAGACGGGCGCAACCAAAGGTCGCGCGGGTGTATCAGCCGTGGTGTCGAGATTCCACTGCCTTGCGCAGGGTGTCGATTAAAGCCTGGATGCGGGCGTGCTGCATTTTCATCGATGCCTTGTTGACGATCAGCCGGGAGGTGATGTCCGCGATGAAATCCTGGGGTTCCAGGCCGTTGGCCCGGAGGGTATTACCGGTGTCGACAACGTCGATGATCTTGTCCGCCAGGCCGATCAGCGGCGCCAGCTCCATCGAACCGTACAACTTGATGATATCGACCTGGCGACCCTGCTCGGCATAGTAACGCTTGGCAATGTTGACGAACTTGGTCGCCACCCGCAGGCGCCCCTTGGGCTCCGGCGCGCCGACCTTGCCGGCGGTCATCAGTTTGCATCGGGCAATCCGCAGGTCCAGGGGCTCATACAAGCCCTGGCCGCCGTATTCCATCAGCACATCCTTACCGGCAACGCCGAGGTCGGCGGCGCCATGTTCAACGTAAGTTGGCACATCGGTGGCACGCACGATCAGCAGGCGCACATCGGCCTGGGTCGTGGGGATGATCAGCTTGCGGCTCTTGTCCGGATTCTCGGTCGGCACGATGCCCGCTTCAGCCAGAAGCGGCAGGGTATCGTCAAGGATGCGGCCCTTGGACAGTGCGATGGTCAACATGGGAAACGTCAGTCCTTATCAAGGTACTATGCCCGGACGCAAGCGGCGCCGGACACACATCGAGGGTGGACCACCCTCGATTTGAAACGAAATCCAGGCACATCCTTGTGCCATGCAGCCGGAACTAGCCCGGTACGCGGCGGATCTTGGCGCCGAGCATCTGCAGTTTTTCTTCGATGCACTCATAGCCACGGTCGATGTGGTAGATGCGGTCGATCAGAGTATCGCCTTCGGCAATCAGGGCCGAAATCACCAGGCTGGCCGAGGCCCGCAGGTCGGTGGCCATCACTGGAGCGCCCTTGAGCTTCTCGGTGCCGGTGACGATGGCGGTGTTGCCTTCAACTTGGATCTTGGCGCCCATGCGGTGCAGTTCGTAGACGTGCATGAAACGGTTTTCGAAGATCGTCTCGATCACCGCGCCGGTGCCTTCGGCAATGGCGTTGAGGGAGATGAACTGAGCCTGCATGTCCGTCGGGAACGCCGGATATGGCGCGGTCCGCACATTGACGGCCTTGGGCCGCTTGCCGTGCATGTTCACCTCGATCCAGTCTTCGCCGCAGGTGACTTCGGCACCGGCTTCCTTGAGTTTCTCCAGGACGGCTTCAAGGATGGTCGGATCGGTGTCCTTGACCTTGACGCGACCGCCGGTGACGGCGGCAGCGACCAGGTAGGTACCGGTTTCGATCCGGTCCGGCATTACTTTGTAAGTAGCCGAATGCAGGCGCTCGACGCCATCGATGGTGATGGTGTCGGTACCGGCACCACTGATCTTGGCGCCCATGGCGATCAGGAAGTTCGCCAGGTCCACCACTTCAGGTTCGCGAGCAGCGTTCTGCAGCACGCTACGGCCCTTGGCCAGTGCAGCGGCCATCATGATGTTCTCGGTACCGGTCACGCTGACGGTGTCGAAGAAGAAATGCGCGCCACGCAGGCCGCCTTCGGGTGCCTTGGCCTTGATGTAGCCGCCTTCGACGTCGATGACCGCGCCCATGGCTTCCAGGCCACGGATGTGCAGGTCCACCGGACGCGAGCCAATGGCGCAACCGCCAGGCAATGCGACTTCGGCTTCACCGAAACGGGCAACCATCGGACCCAGCACCAGGATCGACGCACGCATGGTTTTCACCAGCTCATACGGAGCGACCAGGGTCTTGATGGTGCGTGGATCGATTTCGACGCTGAGCTTCTCGTCGATGACAGGCTCGATGCCCATGCGGCCGAACAGCTCGATCATCGTGGTGATGTCATGCAGGTGCGGCAGGTTGGCCACGGTTACCGGGCCATCGCACAGCAGGGTCGCGGCCAGGATCGGCAGGGCGGAGTTCTTTGCCCCGGAAATACGGATTTCGCCATCAAGACGAACGCCGCCGGTAATAATCAGTTTATCCATAAGAATCTCGACGCCCTAGGGCTCAGGTGCGCTCGGCCCAGGCCGCGCTGCTGAAAAATTTCATCGTGACCGCGTGGATGCTGCCATCGGCAATCCATGGGTTCAAATGGGCATAGATGCTCTGCTGACGCTTCACTGGGCTCAACGCCACCAGTTCATCGCTGATCACGTTCAGCTGGAAGTTGCAGCCTTCGCCTTCAACTTCCACCTTCGTACCAGGCAGCTTTCCTTCAAGGAAGCTCTTCACTTCTACAGCCTGCATGCTCAACCTCAATCGGCGCCCTGTGCGCGCGGGTCGCACATCATACAAAAAAGCCCCGCGCCTGCGAACCCCGCGTAGCAGGACTCTGACGGGGGGACTTTTCCGGCGATGTGGGTCAGGATTGCACCAACAGCTCGGTCAGTTCACTGACCTGGGCTATTTCGCGCATGTCTTCGGGCATCCCACGGATGCTCCACGTTTTGCCGGCCGCCTTGGCGTCCCGCATGAAGCACAGCAGCAGCGACAAGCCGACGCTGCTGGATTTCTGCACCGCCGAGCAGTCAATGACCAGCTCGGCCGCACTGACGGACTTGATCAGCGCCTGACCCTGCTTGCGCAGGTCAGGACCGGTGCGGTAGTCCAGCACACCGCTGAGCAACAACTCGCCGGCCTCGCCCAGACGAATGGCCGACTCACTCACCGACTCGATCATTGTTCCTGCTTCTCTTTGGCTTGCTCGGTCACTTCCTTGGCCTTGGCGACTTCGCCAGCCCAGCCATCGATGGTCTTGTCCAGGTCATTGCCATTGCGCTGCATCGCATCGGCGAACTGGTCGCGGAACAACTTGCCGATGTTGATGCCGTTGATGATCACGTTGCGCACCTTCCACTCGCCGTTCAACTGTTCAAGCGTGTAGGAAACCGGATAGATCGCACCATTGTTACCCTTGACCTGCATGTCGACGCTGGTACGGGTACCGCTTTCATCCTTGGCCGGCCCAACGGTGATGCCCTGGTTGTTGTATTCGAGCAAGGCGTTGCCGTAGAACTGCATCAGGCTGCGCTTGAAGTTTTCCTGGAAGCGAGTCATCTGCGCAGGGGTGGCCTTGCGCGAGTACTTGACCGTCATGATGCTGCGGGAGATGCCATCGGCATCCACCACCGGACCGACAATGCCGTTCAACGCGTCATAGAATGCGCCCGGATCCTGCTTGTATTTCTCCTTGTTGGCGGCAAGGTCAGCCAGCAAGCGGGTCGTGGTGTCCTGGATGATGTCGTGCGCGGAAGGCGCCGCCAGGGCATTGGTCATCAGCGGCAGGGCTGCCAGCAGGACCAACAGGCTGCGTCGCAAGATAGAGATCATCGAAAAGCTCCTCATTTGGCGTCTTTGCTCACGGTATTGAGCAGGAATTTCCCGATCAGGTCCTCGAGCACCAGCGACGACTGGGTGTCATGGATGGTTCCACCGTCCTTGAGCAGGGTTTCTTCCCCGCCCACGCTGATACCGATGTATTTCTCGCCCAGCAGACCCGCCGTAAGGATAGATGCAGTGGAATCAGTCGGCAGGTTGTCCACGCGCTTTTCCAACTGCAGCGTCACCCGTCCGGTGAAACTGTCGCGGTCCAGATCGATTGCCGTGACCTTGCCGATGGTGACACCGGCCATGGTCACCTTGGCTCTGACCGTCAAACCGGCGATATTGTCAAAATAAGCATAAAGTTTATAAGTATCGGTATTCGCGGTCGGCGCCAGGCCGCTGACGCGCAGGGCCAGCAGCAGCAAAGCCAGGATGCCGGCCAGCAGGAAAAGGCCGACACCGATTTCCAGGGTGCGGTTTTGCATCAGAAATCTCCAAACATCAAGGCGGTCAGAATAAAGTCAAGGCCCAGGACCGCCAGCGAGGCGTATACCACGGTCTTGGTTGTGGCACGGCTGATCCCCTCAGACGTGGGCTCGCAGTCATAGCCTTGAAACACGGCGATCCAGGTCACCACGAACGCGAACACGGCACTCTTGATGACGCCGTTGAGCACATCATCGAGGAAGTCGACACTGTTCTGCATGTTGGACCAGTAGGAACCGTCATAGACACCCAGCCAGTCGACGGCCACCCATGAACCACCCCAGATCCCGACGACGCTGAAGATGATCGCCAGCACCGGCAGGGAAATGAAGCCGGCCCACAGGCGCGGGGCAATAATGTACTTGAGCGGGTCCACACCGATCATTTCCAGGCTGGACAGTTGCTCGGTGGACTTCATGTTACCGATTTCGGCCGTCAGCGCCGAACCGGCACGCCCGGCGAACAGCAATGCGGTCACCACCGGACCGAGTTCACGCAACAGCGTCAGCGAGACCATCTGCCCGACCGCCTGCTCCGAACCGTAGCTGGACAGGATATTGAAACCCTGCAGCGCTAGCACCATGCCGATGAAGATCCCGGACACCACGATGATCACCAGGGACATCACCCCCACCGAATGCAGCTGCTTGACCAGCAGGCCAAAACCGCCGCCCGTGGAGTTGCGACCAAGCAAGGCATGGGCCAGGAACAGCGTGGAGCGGCCCAGCACCGCCAGCACGTCGATGCCGGAACGGCCGAACAGGCGAATTCTTTCTATCAATGATTTCTTGCGCATCAGCGCTTCCCCAGCAGATCGGTACGGTAATCCGTGGCCGGAAAATGGAACGCCACCGGACCGTCCGGATCACCCTTCATGAATTGGCGAATGCGCGGGTTGTCCGAAGCCTTCAACTCCTGGGGCGTACCCTGTCCCAATACCTGGCCATCGCCAACCACATAGATGTAGTCCGCGATGCTGGCGGTTTCGGCCAGGTCGTGGGACACCACGATGCTGGTGATGCCCAGTGCATCGTTGAGCAGGCGGATCAGGCGCACCAACACACCCATGGCGATCGGGTCCTGTCCGACGAAGGGCTCGTCGTACATGAGGATTTTCGGATCGAGGGCAATCGCCCGCGCCAGTGCGACCCGGCGCTTCATGCCGCCGGACAGCTCGTCCGGCATCAGATCGAGGGCGCCACGCAGCCCGACCGCCTGCAATTTGAGCAGGACGATGTCGCGGATCATCTCCTCCGGCAGGTCGGTATGGACCCGCAGCGGGAACGCCACGTTCTCGAACACATCGAGATCGGTGAACAGTGCGCCGCTCTGGAACAGCACGCCCATGTGCTTGCGCGCATCGAACAGGTCGCTGCGCGACAGCTTGGGGAGGTTCTGGCCATTGACCCAGACTTCACCGGCACTGGGACGCAACTGTGCGCCCATCAGGCGCAGCAGCGTGGTCTTGCCGCACCCGGAAGGCCCCATGATGCCGGTCACCTTGCCGCGTGGAATGCGAATATCGATGTCATTGAAAATGCTGCGCGTCCCTCGCTTGAAGGACAGCCCCTTCAGCTCGACCGCGTAGGCGTTGTCGGCACTCATCTAAACTCCTTGCGATGCAGCCTCATATCCGAATGCCCGGGCCAACCGATAAACGTCGGTACCGCCGGGCATCCGGACCGGCGGCGAACTATATCACTGCAACGGCCACGCGCCCAAGGCCCACCCCTGACCGGTTAAGCCTCGCTTAAGGTAAATGAGGGCATTTTATTTCAAAGCAGGCGGGTGTTTGCACGAAGCATGACGAACTAGCGTGAGGGAATTGTTCATTGCCGCTATAATCGCCGCCTTTTCATCGGGCTATACGATTTCTGACATGAGCCAATCCAGCGATCTGATTCAATCGGCACAACGTACCATCCGCCTCGAGCTCGAAGCCGTGCAAGGTTTGCTGCCCCGCATCGACGCTGATTTCGTACGCGCCTGCGAGATGATTCTGACCAGCAAAGGCCGCGTCGTCGTGGTCGGCATGGGCAAGTCCGGGCACGTCGGCAACAAGATCGCCGCAACCCTGGCCAGCACGGGCACCACGGCATTCTTCGTCCACCCGGCCGAAGCCAGCCACGGTGACATGGGCATGATCACCCGGGACGACATCATCCTGGCGCTGTCCAACTCCGGTTCCACCAATGAAATCATTACACTGCTGCCGCTGATCAAGCGCCTGGGCATCCGGCTGATCAGCCTCACCGGCAACCCGGACTCGCCGCTGGCCAAGGCCGCTGAAGTCAACCTCAATGTTCACGTCGAGCACGAAGCCTGTCCGCTGAACCTGGCCCCGACTTCGTCCACCACTGCTGCCCTGGTCATGGGCGACGCCCTGGCCGTGGCCCTGCTGGAGGCCAGGGGCTTCACCGCGGAAGATTTCGCCTTCTCCCACCCCGGTGGCGCTCTGGGCCGCCGCCTGCTGCTGAAGGTGGAAAACGTGATGCACGCCGGTGAAGAGTTGCCACAGGTGCAACGCGGCACGCTGCTCAAGGACGCGCTCATGGAGATGACCCGCAAGGGCCTGGGCATGACGGTGGTTCTCGAGGCCGACGGCAAGCTCGCCGGGATCTTCACCGACGGCGACCTGCGTCGCACCCTGGACCGCACCATCGATGTGCACAGCACCACCATCGAGCAGGTCATGACGCCCCACGGCAAGACGGCCCGCGCAGAAATGCTCGCCGCCGAAGCCCTGAAAATCATGGAAGACCACAAGATCAGCGCCCTGGTGGTGGTCGACGCCGAAGACCGCCCCGTGGGCGCCCTGAACATGCACGACTTGCTGCGTGCGGGAGTCATGTAAATGAACGCAGATCTGCTACAACGCGGTAAAACCATCAAGCTGGCCGTGTTCGACGTGGACGGCGTGCTGACCGATGGACGCCTGTATTTCCTCGAGGACGGCAGCGAGTTCAAGACCTTCAATACCCTCGACGGCCAGGGCATCAAGATGCTGATGGCCGCTGGTGTGCAGACCGCTATCATCAGCGGCCGCAAGACCCCGGTGGTCGAGCGGCGCGCGAAGAATCTCGGTATTCCCCACCTTTATCAGGGGCGCGAGGATAAACTGGTGGTCCTGGACGAACTCCTGGGCCAACTCAACCTAAGCTATGAACAGGTCGCCTACCTGGGTGACGACCTGCCGGACCTGCCGGTGATCCGCCGGGTTGGCCTGGGTATGGCAGTGGCCAATGCGGCCGGCTTCGTACGCGAGCACGCCCATGGCGTCACCACCGCGCGAGGCGGCGAAGGCGCGGCCCGTGAATTCTGCGAACTGATCCTGCGCGCCCAGGGCCGCCTCGAAGCGGCGAACGCCGCGTACCTGTGAGCCATTTATGCTGAGCAAGAAGATTCGCACCATCCTGCTGTTCGCGTGCATCGCGGCGATTTTCGCGGCAGTGGGCTACTGGAACATCAGCCCCGAACGCTTTCTCGACCGTCCCGCCGTCCAGGTCGAGGCAAACGATATCGACTGGTATGCGACCAACACGCATACACTGCAATACCTGCCCGACGGCAAGGTGCAGTACGAGATGACGTCCGACAAGGTCGATCACGTCAAGGCCACCGACATCACCTTGGTCGCCAATCCGGACCTGAACATGTTCCGCGGCACTGAATTCCCGTGGCACGTGCAGAGCAAACGCGCCGAAGTCAATTCCGGCGGCACCGAAGTGGAACTGATCGACTCGGTACGCGTCGCGCGGACCGATGAGAAAAATCGCACAACCATCATCACCAGCACTCGCATGACCGTGTTCCCGCAGCAACAATATGCGCAGACCGAGCAACCCGTTAGAATCGACGGCGCCGGTGGTGTATCGACCGGCACGGGAATGAAGGCGTATCTGAAGGAAAGCAGGATACACCTGCTATCGAACGTAAGAGGACAGTATGAAGCTCGCTAAAACCCTCCCTATTTTGCTCAGTCTGGGCGCAGCACTGGGAAGCGCGAGCGCCTGGTCCCTTCCCAATGACCGTGACCAGCCTATCCGCATCCAGGCCGACGACGCCCAATTGGACGACAAGAACGGCATCGCCACTTACAAGGGCGACGTGATCATCACCCAGGGCTCGATGAAGGTCACCGGCAACACCGTGACCATTACCCGCACCCAATCCGGCGATATCGACGTGGTGACCTCGGTGGGCAACCTGGCTTATTTCGAGCAGTTGCAAACGGCTGGTGACACCAAGCCGGTGCAGGGTTACGGCGTGACCATCCAGTATCACGCCTCCCAGGACCGCGTCGTGCTGATCGATCGCGCCAAGGTCATCGACAAGGACAACAACGTCACCCAGGGCGAAAAAATCGTCTACGACACGAACAAGAAACTCGCCAGCGCCGGTCGCGCCACCGGCAACAAGGTGACCGAGCAACGCCCACGGATCGACATGGTCATCCAGCCGAAAAAGAAAACCGAGCAAAGGCCCCAGTAATGGCAACTCTGAAAGCTCAGCACCTGGCCAAGAGCTACAAGGGCCGTCAGGTCGTGCGCGATGTCAGTCTGTCCATCGACAGCGGGCAGATCGTCGGCCTGCTCGGCCCCAACGGCGCGGGCAAGACCACCTGCTTCTACATGATCGTCGGCCTGGTCCAGGCCGATCAGGGCCGCGTCCTGATCGACGACCTGGACGTCAGCCACCAGCCGATGCATGGCCGGGCAAAGGCCGGCATCGGCTATCTGCCACAAGAAGCGTCGATCTTCCGCAAACTGTCGGTCGCCGACAACATCATGGCGATCCTCGAAACCCGCAAGGAACTCGACAAGGCCGGTCGTCGCCAGGAGCTGGAAAGCCTGCTGCAGGAATTCCACATCAGCCACATCCGCGACAACCTGGGCATGAGCCTGTCCGGTGGCGAACGGCGTCGGGTGGAAATTGCCCGTGCCCTGGCCACCGCACCGAAGTTCATCCTGCTCGACGAACCGTTCGCCGGCGTGGACCCGATTTCGGTGGGTGACATCAAGCAGATCATCCACCATCTCAAGGCCAAGGGGATCGGCGTACTGATCACCGACCACAACGTACGCGAGACGCTGGACATCTGTGAAACAGCCTACATCGTCAATGACGGTCAATTGATCGCCGAAGGTGACTCCGCCACCATCCTGGCCAACGAACTGGTCAAGGAAGTGTATCTGGGCCATGAGTTCCGCCTGTAAGCGCGAAGTGTCTGGCAAGTTGTCCCGGCGGCGCCGGTTTAACCCAGGCACCGCCTTGGGGCGCTCTCAGTGAATCCCCTATTATCGGGAAACTAATTGAGAGCTACCCCTAGGCAAACACTTCAGTTTCAGGCATATAATTTGCTTAAGGTTTGGCGCTTCGGCGCCCTTGTAGTGGATGGCGCATGTGCGCCGGCGAATAAGGTGTTAAGCCCCTGCCATGAAACCATCGCTAGTCTTGAGAATGGGCCAGCAGCTGACGATGACGCCGCAGCTGCAACAGGCCATCCGCTTGCTCCAATTGTCGACCCTGGACCTGCAACAGGAAATCCAGGAGGCCCTGGAATCCAACCCGATGCTCGAACGCCAGGAAGAAGGCGACGACTTCGACAACACCGACCCACTGGCCGACAACGTCGAGCAGAAACCCAATACCGAGATCCAGGAACCGTCCTATCAGGAGGAATCCGCCCCGACGGTGGATAACCTCGAGGATGGCGAATGGAACGAACGCATCCCCAACGACCTGCCTGTGGACACGGCTTGGGAAGACGTCTACCAGACCAGCGCCAGCAGTCTGCCGAGCAGCGACGATGACGAGTGGGATTTCACCACCCGCACCTCTGCCGGCGAAAGCCTGCAAAGCCATTTGCTGTGGCAACTGAACCTGGCGCCGATGTCCGACACCGATCGCCTGATCGCCGTGACCCTGATCGACTGCATCAACAACCAGGGCTACCTGGACGAGACCCTCGAGGAAATCCTCGAAGCCTTCGATCCGGAGCTGGACATCGAACTGGACGAGATCGAAGCCGTCCTGCACCGTATCCAGCAGTTCGAACCGGCCGGTATCGGCGCCCGCAACCTGGGTGAGTGCCTGCTGCTGCAACTGCGCCAGTTGCCCGCCAAGACGCCATGGCTGGCCGAGGCCAAGCGACTGGTCACCGACTATATCGACCTGCTGGGCGGCCGCGACTACAGCCAGTTGATGCGGCGCATGAAGCTCAAGGAAGATGAACTGCGCCAGGTGATCGAACTGGTCCAGAGCCTCAACCCGCGCCCAGGCTCACAGATCGAGGCCACCGAGCCCGAATACGTGGTTCCCGATGTGATCGTGCGCAAGCACAATGATCGCTGGCTGGTGGAGCTGAACCAGGAATCGGTACCCAAGCTACGGGTCAACGCCCAGTACGCCGGCTTTGTAAGACGCGCCGATACCAGTGCCGACAACACCTTCATGCGCAATCAGTTGCAAGAAGCGCGCTGGTTCATCAAGAGCCTGCAGAGCCGCAACGAAACCCTGATGAAGGTCGCCACCCAGATCGTCGAGCATCAACGCGGCTTCCTGGACTATGGCGACGAAGCGATGAAGCCGTTGGTCCTGCACGACATTGCCGAGGCAGTGGGCATGCACGAATCGACAATTTCCCGGGTGACCACACAGAAATTCATGCATACCCCACGGGGTATCTACGAATTGAAATATTTTTTCTCCAGCCACGTCAGCACCTCCGAAGGCGGCGAATGCTCTTCCACGGCCATCCGCGCGATCATCAAGAAACTGGTGGCTGCGGAAAATCAGAAAAAGCCGTTGAGTGACAGCAAGATCGCTGGTTTACTGGAGGCACAAGGCATTCAGGTGGCCCGCCGTACCGTCGCCAAGTACCGCGAATCCCTCGGGATCGCGCCTTCGAGTGAACGCAAGCGGTTGATGTAACAGGCCACGCCACAGCGTTCCAGTGGCAGGCATTTCTGCCTGCCGCTTTATGCACTGGCAACGAAGGAGAAGCTGTATGCAAGTCAACATCAGTGGACACCAACTGGAAGTGACCGAACCCCTGCGTACCTACATCGGCGAAAAACTCGACCGATTGGAAAGGCATTTCGACAAGATCACCAATGTGCAGGTCACGATGAACGTCGAGAAGCTGCTGCAGAAAATCGAAGCCACGTTGCATATTCCCGGCGGAGAGGTGGTTGCCAATGCGGAGCACACAGACATGTATGCCGCGATTGACCTGCTGACCGACAAGCTGGATCGCCAACTCAAAAAGCATAAGGAAAAGACCCAGAGCCTCCTCCAGGGTGCTACCGGTCGTTAACCCCCCCAATCCATGATCCGACTAGAAACCATCCTGACCCCCGGCCGTTCCATGGTGAACGCGCCGGGCGGCAGTAAAAAGAAAGCCCTCGAACAAATTGCCAACCTGATCCACCGCGAAGTACCGGATCTGGAAATGCAGGATGTCTTCGAGGCCCTGGTTGCCCGTGAAAAACTCGGTTCCACCGGTTTTGGCAACGGCATCGCCATTCCCCACTGTCGCCTCAAGGGATGCACCACGCCCATCAGCGCGCTGCTGCACCTTGAAGCCGCCATAGATTTCGACGCCATCGACGGCGCACCGGTCGACCTGCTGTTCGTATTGCTGGTTCCGGAAGCGGCGACCGATGCGCATCTTGAGCTGCTGCGCCAGATCGCCAGCATGCTGGACCGCAAGGAAGTGCGCGAAAAACTGCGCAGCGCATCGAGTAACCAAGCCTTGTATCAGGTAGTCCTGGACGAGCAGAACGGTCATTAATCATGCGCCTGATCATCGTCAGTGGCCGCTCCGGCTCCGGTAAAAGCACGGCTCTCGATGTGCTTGAGGACAGCGGCTACTATTGCATCGACAACCTGCCGGCCGGCCTGCTGCCGGAGTTGGCCGAGCGGGCGCTGATCCACACCGAGCTGGCGCAACCGCTGGTGGCGGTTTCCATCGACGCGCGCAACCTGCCGAGCCACCTGTCGCGCTTTCCCGAACTGCTCGAGGAAGTGCGCAATCGGCATATCCAGTGCGATGTGCTGTACCTGGATGCCGATGACGAAACGCTGCTCAAGCGCTTTTCCGAGACCCGGCGGCGCCACCCGCTGAGCAATGCCAACCGCTCGCTGGCCGAAGCCATTGAAGACGAAAGCCAGTTGCTGGGCCCCATCGCCGACCTGGCGGACCTGAAGGTCAACACCACGAACCTGAACCTGTATCAGTTGCGCGACACCATCAAGCTACGCCTGCTGAACCAGCCGGAGCCAGGCACGGCGTTCCTGGTGGAGTCCTTCGGGTTCAAGCGTGGCATGCCGGTAGACGCCGATCTGGTGTTCGATGTGCGTTGCCTGCCCAACCCTTATTGGAAACCGGAGCTGCGCGAGCAATCCGGGCTCGACCAACCGGTGATCGACTACCTGGCGGCCCAACCGGATGTCGAGGAAATGTACCAGGATATCTCCAGCTACCTGCTTAAATGGCTGCCCCGCTTTGCCGCGAGCAACCGCGCCTACGTCACGATCGCCATCGGCTGTACCGGCGGTCATCATCGCTCCGTCTACCTGACTGAACGCCTGGGTCAGCTCCTGCAACAATCCCTGAAGAATGTCCAGGTTCGCCACCGCGACCTCAGCTAAAGGATTCACATCGCGATGCCTGCTCAGGAAATTACAATCATCAACAAGCTGGGCTTGCACGCCCGGGCCTCAGCCAAGTTTGTCGGCGTGGCAGGTCAGTTCAAGGAAACGACCATCCGCGTCGGCAAGACGCCTGAATCCATGGTTGACGGTAAAAGCATCATGGCCATGATGATGCTTGCTGCGGGCAAGGGCACCAAGATCTACCTGGAAACCCAAGGTGAACAAGCGCAGGAGGCGATGGACGCCCTGGTGGAACTGATCAACAACTACTTCGATGAAGGTGGCTGACACCGCAGGGCTGTTGTGGCGAGGAGATTTATCCCCTCGCCACAGGATGCTTTTTTATTGCGATAGCGGTCAGCTACCCGCCACCGTCATCCGCTCGATCAACACCGAACCGGTGCGGATGTTGCTGCGCAGTTCCAGATCATTGCCCACCGCCACGATCTGCTTGAACATATCGCGCATGTTGCCGGCAATGGTCACTTCCTGGACCGGGAATTGAATCTCGCCATTTTCGACCCAGAAGCCGGCCGCACCCCGGGAGTAATCGCCGGTCACCATGTTCAGGCCATGGCCCATCAGCTCGGTCACCAGCAACCCTCTTCCCATCCGCCGCAGCAAGGCCGCCTGGTCCTCTTCGCCATGGGTCACGAACAGGTTGTGCACACCACCGGCATTGGCGGTGCTCGGCATGCCGAGTTTACGGCCCGAATACGTGCCGAGGATGTAGGACACCAACTCCCCCCTCTCCACGAACGGCTTGGCATACGTGGCCAGGCCATCACCGTCGAACGCCGAGCTGCCCATGGCCTGCATCAGGTGCGGGCGCTCGTCGATGGTCATCCATTCCGGGAACAGTTTCTGACCCAGGGCGCCTTCGAGAAACGAAGACTTGCGATACAGGTTGCCGCCAGACACCGCCGACAGGAAGCTGCCGAACAAGCCACCGGCCAGCTCGGCGGCAAACAGCACCGGCACTTCACAGGTCGGCACCGGTCGCGCGCCCAGGCGACTGGCCGCCCGTTGCGCGGCTTTCTGGCCGATCACCAGCGGGTCCATCAGCAGAGTGCCCTGGCGGTTCACGTCGTACCAGTAATCGCGCTGCATCTGGCCATTGGCTTCGGCAATCATCACGCAACTGAGGCTGTGACGGGTCGACGCATAGCCACCGATGAAACCGTGGCTGTTACCGTATACCCGGCAGCCCTGATGGGTATTGAGCGTCGTACCGTCGGCATTCTTGATCCGCGGATCGGCATCGAACGCTGCCGCTTCACAGCGCAACGCCTGTTCAATGGCCTGCTCGGGGGTGATGTCCCAGGCGTGGAACAGATCGAAATCTCGCGCTTCCTTGCACATCAGGGCGGCGTCGGCCAGGCCCGAGGCTTCGTCTTCGGAGGTGTGCTGGGCAATCGCCAATGCCGCGGCGACAGTTTCGCGAATGGCGTCCGGGCCGCTGGCCGAGGTGCTGGCCGAACCCTTGCGCTGCCCCGCGTACAAGGTAATGCCGAAACCCTGGTCGCGGTTGAACTCGACGGTTTCCACCTCACGCTGGCGTACCGACGTCGACAGGCCCTGCTCCAGGGACACCGCCACCTCACAGGCGCTGGCGCCCTGTCGCTTGGCTTCGGCGAGGATCTGCTCGACCTGCTCCTGCAGTGCCGGCAATGCTTGCGGGCCGACGCTCTGAACTGCACTCATGGCTTTCTCCACTCAAATTCTGCTTTCGGTAAGGCCTTCGAGCGACCGGGCCGGACAAGCGGCCCCCGACTGGTTATCATGGCGGCGTTTCTTTGCGGACTGCCCCCATGGTTGATTCTTACGACGACTCCCTCTACGAGGGTGAAAAAAGCAAATCCCAGGTCAAACGCGAGCTGCATGCTCTGGTTGACCTCGGCGAGCGCCTGACAACACTCAAGCCGGACTTGCTGGCCAAACTGCCCTTGACCGACGCCTTGCGCCGGGCCCTGGCCGATGCGCCCAAGCACACCGCGAATATCGCGCGTAAACGGCACCTGCAATTCATCGGCAAACTGATGCGCGATCAGGACACTGACGCCATCCTGGTGCTGCTCGATCAACTCGACGCCTCCACCCGGCAGTACAACGAACGCTTCCATAACCTGGAACGCTGGCGCGATCGCTTGATCGCAGGCGACGACGGCACCCTGGAAAAATTCGTCGTCGACTACCCGGAGGCCGATCGCCAGCAACTGCGCTCCCTGATCCGTCAGGCTCAGCACGAAGTGGCGCAGAACAAGCCACCGGCTTCGAGCCGTAAAATCTTCAAGTACATCCGTGAGCTGGACGAGACTCAACGCGGCCTGCGCTGATCGCTCCCGTTCTCACCCACTCCCTTTGAGGGGTCGCGTCATTGTGGCGAGGGAGCTCGCACCCTCGCCACAATGATTCACAAGCCCTACGGAGTATTTCATGCGCCCGTGCCACCCACGGTAATCGCATCGATCTTCAGGGTCGGCTGACCGACACCCACCGGCACCGACTGCCCGTCCTTGCCGCACGTCCCTACGCCGCTATCCAGCGCCAGGTCGTTACCGACCATCGACACCTTGCTCATGGCCTCCGGTCCGTTACCGATCAGCGTCGCGCCTTTGACCGGCGCGGTGATCTTGCCGTCCTCGATCAGGTAGGCCTCGCTGGTGGAGAACACGAATTTGCCGCTGGTGATGTCCACCTGGCCGCCGCCAAGGTTGGCGCAGTAGATGCCTTTTTTCACCGAAGCGATGATTTCCGCCGGATCACTCTGACCGCCAAGCATGTAGGTGTTGGTCATGCGCGGCATCGGCAGGTGCGCATAAGACTCACGGCGACCATTGCCGGTGCGAGCCACGCCCATCAACCGCGCGTTGAGCTTGTCCTGCATGTAGCCCTTGAGTACGCCATTCTCGATCAGCGTGGTGCACTCGGTCGGGGTACCCTCGTCGTCGACGCTCAACGAGCCGCGCCGCCCCGCCAAAGTGCCATCGTCGACAATGGTGCAGAGTTTCGAAGCAACCATTTCGCCCATGCGCCCGCTGTAGGCTGAACTGCCCTTGCGGTTGAAATCCCCCTCCAGGCCATGCCCCACCGCTTCGTGCAGCAGCACACCGGACCAACCGGACCCCAGCACCACCGGCAACGTGCCAGCCGGCGCCGGAATGGCTTCCAGGTTGACCAACGCCTGGCGCAAGGCCTCCCTGGCGTAGCCCATGGCGCGGTCTTCGCTGAGGAAATAGCGGTAATCGGTACGCCCGCCACCACCATGCCCACCGCGCTCGCGGCGACCGTTCTGCTCGACGATCACACTGACATTGAAACGCACCAGCGGTCGCACATCCGCCGCCAGGCCGCCGTCGGTCGACGCCACCAGGATGCGTTCCCAGACACCGGCCATGCTCACCGACACCTGCTGGATGCGCGGGTCGAGGGCCCGGGTCGCGACGTCGATGCGCTTGAGCAGTTCAACCTTCTCGGCGCGGCTCATGACCTCCAGCGGATTATCCGGTGCATACAACTGCGCGACGTCCTGGCTGCTGAAGGCCTGGACCGTACCGTTCTGGCCGGCACGGGAAATCGAACGCGCCGCACGGGCCGCAGCCCCCAGGGCTTCGAGGGTAATGGCATTGCTGTAGGCAAATCCGGTTTTCTCACCGGACTGGGCACGTACGCCCACGCCCTGGTCAAGGTTGAAACTGCCTTCCTTGACGATGCCGTCTTCCAACGACCAGGACTCGGAGATCTGGCCCTGGAAATACAGGTCGGCCGCATCGATACCCGGACCGGCCAGGTCGCCCAGGACGCCTTGCAGGCTCTCAAGGGTCACGCCGCCGGGGGCTAGAAGGTGTTCACTGACTGAGGACAACAACCCGCTCATATGTTTTACGCCTTGAATTCGTCGTCTTGGACAGGTCGCTGTCGAGCGCCCTGCGAGAAAAAGCGCCGATGGCTGGCCACCGGCATGCGCGCCCGGATGGACGCCTGTTCGCTGCTGTCGCGCTCGGCTAGCAACACGGCTTCGCCTTGATCCTGTTGCGCCAGCACTCGCCCCCAGGGATCGACAATAGCCGCATGACCAAAGGTCTCCCGAGGCCCCGGATGCACGCCCCCTTGGGCGGCCGCCAGCACATAACACTGGGTTTCGATGGCTCGGGCGCGAATCAACACCTCCCAATGAGCTGCACCGGTGACGGCGGTGAACGCCGAGGGTGCCGTGATCAATTCGGCGCCGGCAGCCCGCAGTTCGCTGTAAAGCTCCGGAAAGCGCAAGTCATAGCAGACCGTCAGGCCCACCCTTCCCACCGGTGTATCGGCGACCACGACGTTGCCGCCATAAGCATAGTCATCAGACTCACGGTAGCGCCCACGATTGTCCGCCACATCCACGTCGAACAGGTGCAGCTTGTCGTACCGAGCCACGATCAGGCCCTGATCGTCCACCAGCAACGAACAGGCATGGGCCTTGGCCTCGGGCCGGTCCGCCGGCGGCAAGGGCAACGTGCCGGCTACAATCCATAACCTGAGGTCGCGGGCGACCTGTTTCAACCAGGGGAGGATCGGTCCCTGACCAAAGGCTTCGGCACGCCCGAGGTCGGCCACGTCCCGCCGCCCCATCGCCGCGAAGTTTTCCGGCAACACCGCCAACCGCGCACCGCCAGCTGCGGCCTGTTCCAGTAATACACGGGCCCGCGCCAAGTTGGCGAGCACATCGCTCTGGCTGACCATTTGAATCACCGCGACTGGCATGGTGTTTCCCTCCTGTCCTTATCCTCGCCACGAGGGTTGTGGGAGCAAAGCTTGCTCGCGATACGAACGACTCGGTCCAACCGTAAACCCGCGTCATCGTTCATCGCGAGCAAGCTTTGCTCCCACAGGCTCGCTCCCACAGGGGGATTGGCGTTGTCCATCAGAACGGCTTGTCGAAGGTGATCTTCGGCTCTTTCCACGGTCCCTTGACGTCATATCTTACGCTGGCAAAACGCGCCACGCGGTCGCCGATCAACTTGTCGATCAGAAACAGCGCGCCGCCCACCGCCGGCGCGCCGACAATCAGCGCGGCAATCGGCAGGTTGTTGGTCACCGGCAATGTCACCTGCAACTTGGCATCGACCCGATCGGCCACCATGTCCAATGTCCCGTTGAGTTCCAGGTTGCTCGAAGGCCCCGTCAGGGTAATGGGTTCACGGGTCACGTAGACACCATTGCTCGCCACCAGCAGCCCCTTGACCCGGTCATAGCTCAAGCCTTTGCCGAACAGGTCGGAGAAGTCCAGGCGCAGCCGCCGGCCGATGGAGTTGAAGTTCAGCAGGCCGAACACCCGCAACGCCTGGGCGCTGCCCTCGACCTCGACGAACTGGCCCTTGCTCAGCGACGCGTCGAGACTGCCGGAAAAGCGCTTGGTCGCGACCCACGCCGGTGAGCCGGGCCAGTTGCCATCGACGTCCATATGGAAGTCCTGGCTGGTCACACTTGGGGCAAATCCCCAGCCCTTGAGCACATCCGCCAGGTTCTTGCCGCCGATGCGCCCCTTGTACCAGCTGCGGGTGGAACCGGGCACGCCTTCCCAGCCGCCACTGCCCTGCAGCAGCATGCCCTTGAGGCCCATGTCCAGATTGTTCAACGCGATGCCTTTGCTGGTCGGACGCACCTTCAACGACCAGGCTCCGATCAGATCCGGTCCCTGGAACAACTGGTCGATCGCGATATCCATGGCCGGGATCCGTGTCGGGTCCACCGACGCCAATGGGTCCGGCGCGTTTTCATCGGCTTGCACCGTCGGGTCCGCGGCCGGCAGGCGAACATAGTCAAGCTTGATCCCGATCGGAGCGCTCTTCGCATCCGGCAGGCTGGCGTTGCCCTTGGCCTGCTGGCTGTCGAGCCGCAAGGCCCAGGCATCCGGCTTGCGGTCCAGCTGCACCGACGCCTGGTCCAGTATCGTCCCCATGGCCGTGAGCTTGCCCACCTTCAGGTCGACACCGCTGAGCAATTGTTTGGCGCTGCCGCTCGGGTCCTGTCCGGCGTACTTGTTCATCAGGTCTTGCCACGGCCCGACATCCAGTTCCGACAGCGTCCCACGCAGTCGCAACCCTTTGGCCCCAGGCAAGACCGCATCGCCGCCGCCCAGCAACAGCTCACCGCGACCGTCGGCCAGCTTCCCGCCCGGCGCTGCGTATGTGAGGTTGGCGAGGTCGCCATAATTGACCCAGTAACGTCGCTCCGGCCCCTGCAATGTCATGCGGAACACGGTGTCGCGCCCGGTATCGGCCGTCATGCCGAAAGGCGCCGGCAGGTCGACCACCACGCCCTTGAGGTTGGAACTGACTGACAACTGGCTGTCGGCCCCGTCGAGAATCACCTGCAACTGGTACGGAACGACCCCGGAAACGGGCAATGGCTGGGTAACGTTCAACCAGTCAGTGAGCTTCTTGACCTCCAGCCGCCCGGAGGCAACCACCCGGGTATTGAGCGCACCGGCACGGCCATCGGCAAAAATCTGCGCGGTCAAAGGTCGGTCGAATGCCCGGGCCGCAATGTTCTTGCCGCTCAGCCCCTTGCTGCTGTCGAAGCGGAAATCGCCCTTGAGCTGGGTCAGTTCCAGCACCGGATTGCTGAGTTTGAGTCGGGCGTCGGCGGTGCTGAAGTCCACCAGCACCTGCGGTGGGTCACCCTTGGCCAACGGGATATCGAGCTTCACAGTGCCTTGCAGGCCACCTTCGCCTTCCCAGCCGGCGAACGTCTCGGCCGTACCGATCGGTGCCGTCTGCAGGATTTTCAGCCCGTCCCCCAAGCCCCCGGCGAAACCGCCCTCCAGCAGCAGGTGGGAATGTTGCCCGCTCGGGACATGGGGAATGTTCACCATCACGTCTTTGACCTGGGTGTCCAGCAATTGCCCCTGGCTGGCGAAGATGCGCACGCCGCTGTCTTCGACGAAGACGTCGCCACTGACCTTGCTGACCGAGGGCCAGCCCGGCTGGAAGGCCAGCTCGGCATCATGCACCTTGAAGAACAGGCTGATGCTGCGGGCCGCGTCCTCGGCACCGTGGTTCAGCGAACCCTGGTACTGGAAAAAACCCTCATCCACGGCACCCTTGACGATAGCCGTGCGCAACCACTCATCCAGGGCGGGGCTCAACACCGCCGGCAAATACTTGGCGGTGTAGCGTCCATCGCCATCCACCAGGCCGACCCGCAGGTCCATGTAGTCTTCCTGGCTGTGGTCGAAATGCAGGCGGATCAGGAAATCGCCGGCAATCCGGCCCTCCTCCCCCAGCACCTTGAGATATGGCGCAATCAGGGTGAACCCTTGCTGATCGAGCTTCCAGGTCAGCCGCGCATTGGCCTGCAGGTATTGCCAGGGTTTGGCGAAGATCGGGTCCAGGTGCAGGGAAAAGTCCTTGCTGTCCATGCGTAGCTCGCCGCCACCGAGGTCGCCGCTGAGGCTGCCCGAGACGTTACGCGCCGCCGGGGCGCCGTGATAGGCGTCGAAGCCCACCGTGTCCAGGTTCGTGGCGAAGCTGACCTTCCGATCGCCGGCATTCTGCGGCCTATAGTCCACCAACACATTGCGCAGGGCACCGGTGAACCTGAGGCGGTCGATTGCCGTCGCTACGCCCGCGGGCAAAGGCGCCAAGGCATTGATCAGCGGCGTCAGCGGGGTCAGGTCGAGGCGATCGGCCTGCACGTGCCAGAGCTCTTCAGTCTTCTCGGTGGCAACGCTCTGCTGCAATTGCAGGCGCGACTCCCAACGGACTTCGCCCAGGCTCATCGCCAGGGAATCGAACGTCGCGGTGAACCCGTCGCTGCCGCGCTGGAAATAACCGTTGAGGCCAAGGTTGCGAATCTGTATCGGCTTGCGGTCGGCGTAGGCGCCGCTGATGTCCGGCGCATTCAGGCGCATGGCGGCGCTTTGCAGCGTGCCGCTCCCCCAGCTCAGCCAGAACTCGCCGCCGGCCTTGGCCTGGGAGAAATTCCATTCCCGGGTCAGGCGCTTCGGCAGCCATTTCGACCAGTCGCTCTGTGGCAGGCTGAGGTAGGCATCGGCCTGGCCGTTCTTCCAGTCGGCGGCGCGGATGCGGGTACGCAGGTTGATTGCCACCGGTTGCCCGTCGGGCAGGGTCAGGCGCGCATCCAGGCGCTGGCGGCTGACGCCGGTCCTGAGACTCAGGCCGACATAGGTCAGGGTCAGCGGTGCTTGATCCAGCGGCTGCAAGGTTACCTGGCTGTCCAGGATCGAGAGTTTCGATACCATCTGCATGCGATCAAACAGTTGCTGCGGGTCGAACGGCTGATCGTCCTTGACCGGCAGGCCTTCCAGGGCCCACTTGCCGTCGGCTCCCTCCTTGAGGCTGATTTTCAGGCCACCGAGCTCCAGATGGGCGATGCGGACCTGGCGGGCCAGCAAGCTGGCCCATAGGTCGGGCACGGCACGCACTTCATCCAGGTGCATGGCATTGGCCCCTTCACCGATCATCACGTCGCGAGCCAGCAGTATCGGCGCCAGGCCACTCCACGTGCCCTCCAGGCTGTCAACGTGCAACGGCATGCCCAGCGCTTCGGTGGCCCGGTTCTCGATCTCGACGCGGTATTCGGCTACCAGCGGTGCCAGTTCCCGCCCCAGGCTGACATACAGCGCCAGCAGCACCAGCAGCAGCGCGCACAGGCCCAAGCCCCAGCGGGTCAGTGCGGCCAGAATGCGGGTCAAACGCTCCATGTCAGTGGACTCCCCAGGCAAAGGTATTCAAATCGGCGAGACCACCGCTTCAGGAGCCACTTCAGAGCAGCACAACGTCGTATTGTTCCTGGGAGTACATGGTTTCCACCTGGAAGCGAATCGTGCGCCCGATAAAGGCCTCCAGCTCCGCGACATTACCCGACTCCTCATCGAGCAGGCGGTCCACCACTTTCTGGTTCGCCAACACTCTATAGCCAGTGGCCTGGTAGGCGCGCGCTTCCCGGAGAATTTCCCTGAAGATTTCGTAACACACGGTTTCCGGGGTCTTGAGCTTGCCCCGGCCCTGGCAGGCGCTGCATGGCTCACACAACACCTGCTCGAGGCTCTCGCGGGTGCGTTTGCGGGTCATCTGCACCAGGCCCAACTCGGTGATGCCGATGATGTTGGTCTTGGCGTGGTCGCGCTCGAGTTGTTTTTCCAGGGTCCTCAGTACCTGGCGCTGGTGCTCTTCGTCCTCCATGTCGATGAAGTCGATGATGATGATCCCGCCCAGGTTGCGCAGGCGCAGTTGGCGAGCGATGGCCGTGGCGGCTTCCAGATTGGTCTTGAAGATGGTTTCTTCAAGGTTGCGATGGCCGACGAACGCCCCGGTGTTGACGTCGATGGTGCTCATCGCCTCGGCTGGGTCGACCACCAGGTAGCCACCGGACTTGAGCGGCACCTTGCGCTCCAGAGCTTTCTGGATTTCGTCCTCGACACCGTACAGGTCGAAAATCGGTCGTTCGCCGGGATAATGCTCGAGCCGGTCAGCGATTTCCGGCATCAACTCGGCCACGAACTGGGTGGTCTTCTGGAAGGTTTCCCGGGAGTCGATGCGGATTTTCTCGATCTTGGGGCTGACCAGGTCCCGTAGCGTGCGCAGCGCCAGGCCCAGGTCTTCGTAAATCACGCTCGGTGTGGCAATGGTCTTGATCTGCGCGGCGATCTGGTCCCAGAGCCTGCGCAGGTAACGGATGTCCATGAGAATCTCATCGGCCCCGGCACCTTCGGCCGCGGTGCGCAGGATGAAGCCCCCGGCCTCCTTGATCCCTTCTTTCTCCACGCAATCGCTGACCACCTGCTTGAGCCGCTCGCGCTCGGCTTCGTCCTCGATCTTCAGGGAAATGCCGACGTGGGCGGTGCGTGGCATGTACACCAGGTAGCGCGACGGAATGGACAGTTGCGTGGTCAGGCGCGCGCCCTTGGAACCGATGGGGTCCTTGGTGACCTGCACCACCAGGCTCTGGCCTTCATGGACCAGCGCGCCGATGCTCTCCACGGCAGGCCCCTCGCGCATGGAAATCTCCGACGCATGGATGAATGCCGCGCGGTCCAGGCCGATATCGACGAACGCCGCCTGCATGCCGGGCAACACCCGCACCACCTTGCCTTTGTAGATGTTGCCGACAATGCCACGCTTTTGCGTGCGCTCGACATGTACCTCTTGCAGCACACCGTTTTCAACCACCGCCACGCGCGATTCCATCGGCGTGATGTTGATCAGGATCTCTTCACTCATGGCAGGGTCTCGTTCAGGCATTTTCACGATAATGGCTGCATCTGGTCAGACGGCGCTCAACGCACGTTCAAGGTTTGCCAACAGGGTATGCCGAAATGGCCCAACAGTTGCGCGGTTTCGCACAGCGGCAAGCCAACCACCGCAGAATAGCTGCCCTCGAGCCCGGCGACGAAGACCGCCCCCAACCCCTGGATGCCATAGCCACCGGCCTTGTCCCGGGGTTCACCGCTGGCCCAGTAGTCCGCCGCTTCCTCCTCGGTAATAGGGCGGAAACGCACCCGACTGCGAACCACCCGGGATTCGCAGCGCTGGCCGTCCAGTACGGCAATGGCGGTCAGCACCTCATGGTCGCGACCGGACAGGCCCAGCAGCATCGAGCGCGCCTCGTCCTGGTCCAGCGGCTTGCCGAGAATCTGCCCGTCGAGCACCACCGCCGTGTCGGCGCCCAACACGCAACCACCGTCGTCGATCGGCAAGGCCCGCCGCCCGGCCTCGGCCTTGCCGCGCGCCAGGCGCTCGACATAGGCCGACGGGGTTTCGTGATCCAGAGGCGTTTCGTCAATGTCCGCACTGATGGAGGTAAAGGACACGCCGATCTGCGTGAGCAGTTCACGCCGACGCGGCGAGCCTGAGGCGAGGTAAAGCGGTTTCATCAACATTTCCCTCTTTTAAAACGCAGGCAAGACAACCGTGGTCAGGGAGTTTTTGTGGCGAGGGAGCTTGCTCCCGCTGGGGCACGAAGTGGCCCTGAATCTTGCGACTGCTGCGCAGTCGAGCGGGAGCAAGCTCCCTCCCCACAGTGACTACAGCCTGATATCAGCCCGAGCGAATCAGTTGATCTTGAAACGCAGGCGCAGGCCGCGCAAACCGAAGCTGACCCAAGGCCAGAGCAAGGCACTGACCAAGGCCGGCAGCACCAGTGCCAGGGTCGGCTGGCGATTGCCGGTCAGCGCGCTGAGCCACAGCTGTACCAATTGCGCCAGGCCGAAGATCACCAGGATCACCAGGCACTGTTGCCACATCGGGAACATCCGCAAGCGCTGCTGCAGCGACAGCACCAGGAAGGTAATCAAGGTCAGGATCAGCGCGTTCTGCCCCAGCAGCGTCCCATAGAGCACGTCTTCGGCCAGCCCCAGGCACCAGGCGGTGACCATGCCGACCTTGTGTGGCAGCGCCAGCGCCCAGAAGGCCAGCAACAAGGCCAGCCACAACGGGCGAAGGATTTCCATGAATTGCGGCAGCGGCGAAACGCTGAGCAACAGGCCGAGGGCGAAGGTCAACCAGACTATCCAGCCGTTACCGGAGTGGGTACTGCTCATTCTTCTCGTGCTCCCCTGGTGGCGGGCGTGGCGACGGGCGCTCTGACGGCGGGTCGCGCCGGTTGGGCCGGTTGGGCCGCTGGTGCATGAGTGGTCGGTGCACGAGCGGCGGGCTTGGCCGGTGTCGCGACGGGCGTTGCAGGCGCAGCCGACCTGGCAGGCGTAGCGGTGGGCGCAGCAGCCGGCGTGGTTGCCGGGGCAGGCGTAGCCGGCGTGGACACGGATGGGGTCGGCGTTGCAGCGGGTACGGATGCGCCAGTGCCGGGGGCGGTTGCCTCGCCTCCCTGCCGGTCCTGGGCTTCCTGGGCCACGGCGGCGTCGTTGGCGCGCTCTTCAGGCGTGCGGTTGTCGCTGAACACCAGCAGCAGGTAACGGCTGCGGTTCAATGCGGCGGTCGGCACCGCACGGACAATGGCGAATGGCTGGCCGGAGTCATGGATCACTTCCTTGACCGTCGCCACCGGATAGCCGGCCGGGAAGCGCTGGCCGAGGCCGGAGCTGACCAGGAGGTCGCCTTCCTTGATATCGGCAGTGTCGGCCACATGCCGCAGTTCCAGGCGTTCCGGGTTGCCGGTGCCGCTGGCAATCGCCCGCAAGCCGTTGCGGTTCACCTGCACGGGGATGCTGTGGGTGGTATCGGTCAACAGCAGCACGCGAGACGTGTAGGGCATCAACTCCACCACCTGGCCCATCAGGCCGCGGGCGTCGAGCACCGGTTGGCCGAGGACCACACCGTCGCGCTCACCCTTGTTGATGACGATCCGGTGGGTAAACGGGTTGGGGTCCATGCCGATCAACTCGGCCACTTCGACCTTTTCGTTGACCAGCGCAGAGGAATTGAGCAACTCGCGCAACCGCACGTTCTGCTCGGTGAGGGCCGCCAGCTTCTGCAGGCGCCCCTGCAACAGCAGGTTCTCGGTCTTGAGTTTTTCGTTTTCGGCGACCAGCTCGGTCCGGCTGCCAAACTGGCTGGCCACACCTTGCCACAGCCGTTGCGGCAGGTCGGTGATCCAATAGGATTCCATCAGGACCAGCGACATCTGGCTGCGCACTGGCTTGAGCAGTGTGAAGCGGGCATCGACCACCATCAGCGCGACCGATAGCACGGCCAGCACCAGCAGGCGCACGCCCAACGAGGGGCCCTTGGCAAAAAGCGGTTTAATAAGCCGCTCCTCCCAGGCAAATGTTCTCTTTATTCATACGGCATCAAACCGGCCTGGATACGAATGACAGAAGATAAACGCCAACGGGCAGCACTGCAAAGTGCTGCCCGGAAGCGAACAACAGGGACCCGGCGAGACTTATTCGCTGGAGAGCAGGTCCATGGTGTGTTTGTCCATCATTTCCAGGGCACGACCACCGCCACGGGCAACGCAGGTCAACGGATCTTCGGCAACGATCACCGGCAGACCGGTTTCCTGGGCCAGCAACTTGTCGAGGTCACGCAGCAACGCGCCACCACCGGTCAGCACCAGGCCGCGCTCGGCGATGTCCGATGCCAGTTCCGGCGGCGACTGCTCCAGGGCGCTCTTCACCGCCTGGACGATGGTCGCCAGGGACTCTTGCAGCGCTTCCAGCACTTCGTTGGAGTTCAGGGTGAATGCGCGAGGAACGCCTTCGGCCAGGTTACGGCCACGAACGTCGACTTCACGGACTTCACCGCCCGGGTAGGCCGTGCCGATTTCCTGCTTGATGCGCTCGGCAGTGGATTCGCCGATCAGGCTGCCGTAGTTGCGGCGCACGTAGGTGATGATCGCTTCGTCGAAACGGTCGCCGCCCACACGTACGGATTCGGCATAGACCACACCGTTGAGGGAGATCAGCGCGATCTCGGTGGTGCCGCCACCGATGTCGACGACCATCGAGCCACGGGCTTCTTCCACCGGCAGGCCGGCACCGATGGCTGCGGCCATCGGCTCTTCGATCAGGAACACCTCGCGGGCACCGGCACCAAGGGCCGATTCACGGATGGCACGACGCTCCACCTGGGTGGACTTGCATGGAACGCAGATCAGCACGCGAGGGCTGGGCTGCAGGAAACTGTTTTCGTGAACCTTGTTGATGAAGTACTGCAGCATCTTCTCGCAGACGCTGAAGTCGGCGATCACGCCGTCCTTCATCGGACGAATGGCCGCGATGTTGCCCGGTGTACGGCCCAGCATGCGCTTGGCTTCGGTACCAACAGCCACGACACTTTTCTGGTTACCGTGGGTGCGGATGGCCACGACCGAGGGTTCATTCAGGACGATACCGCGCTCGCGCACGTAAATAAGGGTGTTGGCAGTGCCCAGGTCAATGGAAAGATCGCTGGAAAACATGCCACGCAGTTTCTTGAACATGGGAAAGGGACCCTAGGCAACGCGTGGGTAAAAAAGTGCGGCAAACTCTAACAACGACAGGGATTTTGGGCAAGGCGCCAATATGTTAAATTGGCCGCTTTTCTGTGCACCAAACCCTACAATCGCGGCCAATGCCCTGTTGTGACACAGGGCACTGGACCTTAGAAATGCGGTAGTGTTCCGACAATCTAACACACGGACAGACTGCGTCCGTTCTGTTTTCCACTGGAGAATCCCATGGCGCTTGAACGCTCCGACGTGGAAAAAATCGCTCATCTGGCCTGCCTGGGCCTCAATGAAGCCGATCTTCCACACATCACTTCTGCCCTGAACAGCATTCTGGGGCTGGTCGACGAGATGCAGGCGGTCAATACCGACGGTATCGAACCACTGGCCCACCCACTGGAAGCCAGCCAGCGCCTGCGCGCCGACGTCGTGACCGAAGCCGATAACCGCGAGGCCTACCAGTCCATCGCGCCAGCGGTCGAAAACGGCCTGTACCTGGTTCCGAAAGTCATCGACTAAAGGGAAAGAGCCTCTCATGCATCACATGACACTGGCCGAGATCGCCCGCGGACTCGCCGACAAAAAGTTTTCCTCCGAAGAGCTGACCAAGGCCCTGCTGACGCGCATCGCCCAGTTCGACCCGCAGCTCAACAGTTTTATCAGCGTGACCGAAGACCTGGCCCTTAGCCAGGCCAAGGCGGCCGACGCCCGCCGTGCCAACGGTGAAGCCGGCGCCCTGCTCGGCGCGCCGATTGCCCACAAGGACCTGTTCTGCACCCAGGGCGTGCGCACCAGCTGCGGCTCGAAGATGCTCGACAACTTCAAGGCGCCTTACGACGCCACCGTGGTCGCCAAGCTGGCCGCCGCCGGCGCCGTGACCCTGGGCAAGACCAACATGGACGAATTCGCCATGGGTTCGGCCAACGAGTCGAGCCACTACGGCGCCGTGAAAAACCCCTGGAACCTGGAACACGTGCCGGGCGGTTCGTCCGGCGGCTCCGCCGCTGCCGTGGCCGCGCGCCTGTTGCCGGCCGCTACCGCCACCGACACCGGCGGCTCGATTCGCCAGCCCGCGGCGTTCACCAACCTCACCGGCCTCAAGCCCACCTACGGTCGTGTGTCGCGCTGGGGCATGATTGCCTACGCCTCCAGCCTCGACCAGGGCGGCCCCTTGGCGCGCACCGCCGAAGACTGCGCGCTGCTGCTGCAAGGCATGGCCGGCTTCGACCCGAACGACTCCACCAGCATCGATGAACCGGTGCCGGACTACAGCGCCAGCCTCAACGGCTCGCTGCAAGGCCTGCGCATCGGCGTGCCGAAGGAGTACTTCGGTGCCGGCCTCGACCCACGCATCGCCGACCTGATCCACAACAGCGTCAAGGAACTGGAAAAGCTCGGCGCCGTGGTCAAGGAAATCAGCCTGCCAAACATGCAGCACGCCATCCCCGCGTACTACGTGATCGCCCCGGCGGAAGCCTCCTCGAACCTGTCGCGCTTCGATGGCGTGCGCTTCGGCTATCGCTGCGAAAACCCGGAAAACCTGATCGACCTGTACAAGCGCTCCCGTGGCGAAGGCTTCGGCGCCGAAGTGCAACGGCGGATCATGGTCGGGACCTACGCGTTGTCCGCGGGCTACTACGACGCCTACTACCTCAAGGCGCAGAAAATCCGTCGCCTGGTGAAGAACGACTTCATGGCCGCCTTCAACGAGGTCGACATCATCCTCGGCCCGACCACGCCGAACCCGGCCTGGAAACTCGGCGCCAAGAACAGCGACCCGGTCGCTGCCTACCTGGAAGACGTCTACACCATCACCGCCAACCTCGCCGGTTTGCCGGGCCTGTCCATGCCGGCCGGTTTCGTCGATGGCCTGCCGGTGGGCGTGCAGTTGCTCGCACCATATTTCCAGGAAGGCCGCCTGCTCAATGTGGCTCACCAGTATCAGTTGAACACTGACTGGCACACCCGCACCCCAACCGGCTTCTGAGGAGAAACACATGCAATGGGAAGTCGTGATCGGGCTGGAGATTCATACCCAGCTCACCACCCGGTCGAAAATCTTTTCCGGCAGTTCCACCACGTTCGGCTCCGAGCCCAACACCCAGGCCAGCCTGGTCGACCTGGGCATGCCCGGCGTGCTGCCGGTGCTCAATGCCGAGGCGGTGCGGATGGCGGTGATGTTCGGCCTGGCGATTGACGCCGAGATCGGCCAGCACAACGTGTTCGCCCGCAAGAACTACTTCTACCCGGACCTGCCCAAGGGCTACCAGATCAGCCAGATGGAGCTGCCAATCGTCGGCAAGGGCCACCTGGACATCGCCCTGGAAGACGGTACGGTCAAGCGTGTCGGCATCACCCGGGCGCACCTAGAAGAAGACGCCGGCAAGAGCCTGCACGAAGAGTTCAACGGCGCCACCGGCATCGACCTGAACCGTGCCGGCACGCCGCTGCTGGAAATCGTCTCCGAACCGGACATGCGCAGCGCCAAGGAAGCCGTGGCCTACGTCAAGGCGATCCACGCACTAGTGCGCTACCTGGGCATCTGCGACGGCAACATGGCCGAAGGCTCATTGCGCTGCGACTGCAACGTATCCATCCGGCCCAAGGGCCAGGCGGAATTCGGCACGCGCTGCGAGATCAAGAACGTCAACTCGTTCCGCTTTATCGAGAAGGCGATCAACAGCGAGATCCAGCGCCAGATCGAACTGATCGAGGACGGCGGCAAGGTCATCCAGCAGACCCGCCTCTACGACCCGAACAAGGACGAGACCCGTCCGATGCGCAGCAAGGAAGAAGCCAACGACTACCGTTACTTCCCCGACCCGGACCTGCTGCCGGTGGTCATCGAAGATTCGTTCCTCGATGACGTGCGCGCCACCCTGCCGGAGCTGCCACCGCAGAAACGCGAGCGCTTCCAGGCGCAGTTCGGGCTGTCGAGCTATGACGCCAACGTCCTGGCCACCAGCCGCGAACAAGCCGATTACTTTGAAAAAGTCGTCGGCATCGGCGGCGACGCCAAGCTGGCGGCCAACTGGGTGATGGTCGAACTGGGCAGCCTGCTGAACAAGCAGGGGCTGGAAATCGACGAGTCGCCGGTGTCGGCCGAGCAACTGGGCGGCATGCTGCTGCGGATCAAGGACAACACCATCTCCGGCAAGATCGCCAAGATGGTCTTCGAAGCCATGGCCAATGGCGAAGGCAGCGCCGACGAGATCATCGAGAAGCGCGGCTTGAAGCAAGTCACCGACACCGGCGCCATTTCCGCCGTACTCGATGAAATGCTCGCGGCCAACGCCGAGCAGGTCGAACAGTACCGTGCGGCGGACGAAGCCAAGCGCGGCAAGATGTTCGGCTTCTTCGTCGGCCAGGCCATGAAAGCCTCCAAGGGCAAGGCCAACCCGCAACAGGTCAACGAACTGCTGAAAAGCAAGCTCGAGGGCTGACGGCCATGGGGCCAGTCTTTCAATCTGGCTCCATTCTCCCCTGGGGGAGCGAATCTGTGGGAGCAAAGCTTGCTCGCGATGAAAGCACCTCGATCCGTCAGAAGATTGCGTTATCTTTCATCGCGAGCAAGCTTTGCTCCCACTGGCTCGCGCCCACATTTGTCTCGGACAATCCTTCTATGAAGCGTCTCCTCGGCGCCTGCGCCCTGCTGTCCCTGTTGGCCGGTTGCGCCAGCCAGAGCGGGACGGTCGATCCACACGGCTACGACCAGACAGGCATGGCCTCCTATTACGGCGCCCGGCACCACGGCAAGCGCACCGCCAGCGGCGAGCGCTTCGACCAGCACAGCCTGACTGCCGCCCATCGCCAGTTGCCGTTCGGCACGCGGGTGAAAATCACCAATCTGGGCAACAATGACAGTGTCGTGGTCCGTATCAACGACCGCGGCCCGTATACCCGAGGCCGTCTGATCGACGTGTCCCGTGAAGCCGCCGAGCAATTGGGCATGTTGCGCACCGGCACCGCGCGGGTCCGCGTACAAGCCCTCGACGATTGATAGACGGAGCCCGGCCATTTCCCTACTCGCCGATTTACCGCTGTTCAGCCTGATCGAACTGTTCGGTGGCCTGCTGTTGCTGATCGCCGGCGCCGAGCTGCTGGTGCGGGCCGCTGTCGGCCTGGCGGCGCGCTTGCAAGTACGCCCCCTGATCATCGGCCTGAGCGTCGTCGCCTTCGGCAGCAGCGCGCCACAGATGGCCGTCAGCCTGCAAGCGACCCTGACGCAGAACGCCGACATCGCCGTGGGCAGCGTGATCGGCAGCGGCATCTTCAACATCCTCGTGACCCTCGGCCTGTCGGCGCTGATCATTCCATTGCGGGTCTCGCGCCAACTGGTGCGCCTGGACATCCCCTTGATGATCGGCGCCAGCCTGTTGGTGTTCGTGCTGGCCTGGAACGAAGAGCTGACACGGTTGGACGGCGTGCTGCTGCTGATCGCCCTGGCGGTGTACCTGGGCTTGTTGCTGCGTCAGTCACGGCACTCCGGGCGCCCCCACGCCGTAGCGGTCAAAGTGACACCGGCGTCCTGGCTCAAGAGCCTGTCGATGATTGCAGCGGGCCTGGCGATGCTGATTTTCGCCGGGCATCTGCTGCTGGGCGCGGCAGTGGAAGTCGCCACCGACCTGGGCCTTTCGGAACGCATCATCGGCCTGACCATCGTCGCGGTCAGCACCTCATTGCCGGAGCTTGCCACCTCACTGATCGCCGCTTTGCGGGGTCAGCGCGACATCGCGGTGGGTAACGTGATCGGCAGCAACCTGTTCAACTTGTTGGGGGTCCTCGGGGTAACCGCCCTCATCGCGCCGACGCCGCTTTCGGTTTCGCCGAACGCGCTGGACTTCGACCTGCCGGTGATGCTCGGCGTGGCGGTGCTGTGCCTGCCGGTGTTCTATTCCGGCTATCGGGTCACCCGCGCCGAAGGCTTATTGCTCCTGGGCCTGTACCTGGCCTATGGGCTCCACGTGATGTCGTTCACCACCGGCATGCCCCTGGCTGGCCAACTGGAACGGCTGATGCTGTTCTACGTGCTGCCGGTCCTGCTTGCATTCTTGTTGTTCACCTCCGTGCGCGCCTGGCGCCGCCAACACCACAAGAGGGATTTGCCATGACCGACACTCCAAAGACCGGACTGGACATGCGTCGCCAGGTGATGGGCGACGCGTTCGTCGACCGCGCCCTGGGCAACGCCACCGAATTCACCCAGCCCCTGCAGGACTTCGTCAATGAACATGCCTGGGGCAGCGTCTGGAGCCGCGAAGGTTTGCCATTGAAAACCCGTAGCCTGATCACCCTTGCCGCCCTCACCGCCCTCAAATGCCCGCAGGAACTCAAAGGCCATGTGCGTGGCGCGCTGAACAACGGCTGCACGGTGGAGGAGATTCGCGAAGCGTTGCTGCATTGCGCAGTGTATGCCGGGGTGCCGGCGGCAATCGATGCGTTTCGGGCAGCGCAGGAAGTGATCGAGGCGTATCAGAAGCCGGAGTAAAGCACGGGACTGGGGCTGTATGGACTGGCGCCATCGCGAGCAGGCTCGCTCCCACAGTGGATCGGGTTTGTTCAGAAGGAATACGGTCGAATGTGGGAGCGAGCCTGCTCGCGATTGGACCTCAAGCGCGCCTCAAAAACCTAGATCCACCCACCCCACTGCAACACAAAGATCCCCAGGTTGGTGGTGATCGCCGCCATCAACGTGGTGATGACGATGATCGCCGCGGCCAGTTCATGGTTGCCATCGGCGGCACGGGCCATGACGAAGCTGGCGGCGGCGGTGGGGCTGCCGAAGTACAGGAACAGGATCCCCAATTCCGCCCCGCGAAAGCCCCAGAGCCAGGCGCCCAGGGTGGTCAGCACCGGCAGACCGACCATCTTTACCAGGCTCGAACTCATGGCCATCCGGCCGCTCTTGCGCAGGGCGGCCAGCGACAAGGTGCCACCGATGCAGATCAACGCCAGCGGCAAGGTCATCTGCGCCAGGTACTTGCCTGATGTCTCGAACCAGTTCGGCAGGCCGATCTGCCAGTAGGCGAACGGCGCGGCGATGATCACGCTGATGATCAGCGGGTTGCTGAACACGCTTTTGCAGATGCTCCAAGGGTCGGACTTGATCACCGGGCTGTAGACCGCCAGCACGATGGTCGACAAGGTGTTGTAGAACAGGATTACCAGCGCCGCGAGAATCGCCCCCAGGGAAATCCCGTAGTCGCCATACATGCTCGCCGCCAGCGCCAGGCCGATGACCCCGTTGTTGCCACGAAACGCACCTTGAGTGTAGATGCCGCGATCTTCCCGCGGACAACGCCAGATCGCCCAGCCCCAGGCCATGGCGAAGCTCACCAGGGTGGCGATGGAGAAATAGATCAGCAGGTCCGGCTGCAACGCCGCATGCAGATCGGCATGGAGAATGCCGAGAAACAACAGCGCTGGCATGGTGACGTTGAACACCAGGGACGAGGCGATGTGGATGAAGTTGTCGTTGATCCAATCGATGCGCTTGAGCAACACCCCCAGAAACAGCATGGCAAACACCGGCGCGGTGATGTTCAGGGTTTCGAGGAAAATTGCCAGCATGCCGGGGACCTTGAGAGGAGTGTCGTTAGGTGGCTAATGATAAGCCACTTTCCCACTGATCGTTCCCACGCTCTGCGTGGAAATGCCTCAACGGACGCTCCGCGTTCGGCTCTCGGGACGCGGAGCGTCCCTGGTTGCATTCCCACGCAGAGCGTGGGAACGATCAACGACAACGTCAGATCAGGTAATCGGCGCCGGGTTGAACAAGGTGATGTCGTTGTGCAGCTTGTGCCGTTCCGCCCAGGTCTGCTTCTTGCCACTGGCCACGTCCAGGTAGTAGTGGAACAGCTCCCAGCCCAGCTCCTCGATCGAGGCACGGCCCGTGGCAATCCGGCCGGCGTCGATGTCGATCAGGTCCGGCCAGCGCTGGGCCAGTTCGGTGCGGGTCGAGACCTTCACCACCGGCGCCATGGCCAGACCGTACGGCGTGCCGCGGCCGGTGGTGAACACATGCAGGTTCATCCCCGCCGCCAGTTGCAGCGTACCGCAGACAAAATCGCTGGCCGGCGTGGCGCAGAAGATCAGGCCCTTTTGCTTGAAGCGCTCACCCGGACCGAGCACGCCGCTGATCGCGCTGCTGCCGGACTTGACGATCGAGCCCAGGGACTTTTCGACGATGTTCGACAACCCACCCTTCTTGTTGCCTGGCGTGGTGTTGGCGCTGCGATCCGCTTCGCCCTTGGCCAGGTAACGGTCGTACCAGTCCATCTCGCGCACCAGCTCCTGGGCGACTTCCCGGGTTTGCGCCCGGGAGGTCAGCAAGTAGATGGCATCGCGCACTTCGGTGACTTCGGAAAACATCACCGTCGCCCCGGCGCGCAGCAACAGGTCCGAGGCATAGCCCAGGGCCGGGTTGGCGGTGATGCCGGAAAACGCATCGCTGCCACCGCACTGCATGCCCAGAATCAACTCCGAAGCCGGCACGGTTTCGCGACGACGCTGGTCGAGTTTCTTCAGGCGGATTTCAGCCAGTTCCATGATCTGCTCGATCATCTCGGTGAAACCGTGACTGGAGTCCTGCAGGCGATACAGCCATGGCTCGCTGAGGTCCACCGAGCTGTCGTTCTCGTGCATCACCTGGCCGGCCTGCAATTTCTCGCAACCCAGGCTGATCACCAGCGCTTCGCCACCCAGGTTCGGGTTGCGCGCCAGGTTGCGCACGGTACGGATCGGAATGTACGCATCGGTGGCAGTGATCGCCACGCCGCAGCCGTAGCTGTGGGTCAGCGCCACCACGTCGTCGACATTCGGGTACTTGGGCAGCAATTCATCCTTGATGCGCTTGACCGCATGATCCAGCACCCCGGTCACGCACTGCACCGTGGTGGTGATGCCCAGAATGTTGCGCGTGCCGACGGTACCGTCGGCGTTGCGGTAGCCTTCGAAGGTATGCCCCTCCAGCGGCGCATCGGCCGCCGGCACGTCGGTGGACAGCGGCAGGCTGTCCAGCGGCGGCGCGGTGGGCATGCGCAACTGGTCTTCCTTGACCCAACTGCCACGGGGGATCGGTTGCAACGCGTAGCCAATCACCTGGCCGTAGCGAATCACCTCGCCGCCTTCGGGAATGTCCTGCAGCGTGACCTTGTGGCTCTGAGGCACGAAGTCCACGGTGACCAGGCCGTCCGGGAATTCGGTCCCGGCCGGCACGCCCTGGTCATTGACGACGATCACCACATTGTCCCGCTCGTGCAGGCGGATGTAACGGGGCGAATCGGCATGTTCAATCAGTTGCATCGGTGCCGCTCCTTCAGGATTTGGCTTCAGACAGGCTGGCGAGGTCGGCATCCTTGGACGTAGGTTCCTTGAGTACGACACGCTTGATCGGCCCGACGATCACCAGATAGCTGAACACCGCCACCAAGGCGTTGCAACCGACGAACACCAGTGCCCACTTGAACGAGCCGGTGGCGCTGATGATGTAGCCGATGACGATTGGCGTGGTGATCGACGCCAGGTTGCCGAAGGTGTTGAACAGGCCACCGCTCAAACCGGCGATCTGTTTTGGCGATGTATCGGACACCACGGCCCAACCCAACGCGCCCACGCCTTTACCGAAGAAGGCCAGGGCCATGAAGCCCACCACCATCCATTCGATTTCGACGTAGTTGCAGGCCACGATGCTGCTGGACACCAGCAGGCCGGCGATGATCGGCGCCTTGCGGGCGAAGGTCAGCGAGTGGCCCTTGCGCAGCAGGTAATCGGAAATCACCCCACCCAGGACGCCGCCGATGAAACCGCAGATCGCCGGCAAGGACGCGATGAAACCGGCCTTGAGGATGGTCATGCCGCGCTCCTGGACCAGGTACACCGGAAACCAGGTCAGGAAGAAGTAGGTGATGCCGTTGATGCAGTATTGACCCAGGTATACGCCAAGCATCATGCGGTTGGTGAGCAGTTGGCGGATGTAATCCCATTTCGGACCGTCAGCCTTCTTCTCTTTGCCCTTACCCTTGTCCTGGTCCATGTCGACCATCGCACCGTTGGCGGCGATGTGATTGAACTCGGCTTCGTTGATCATCGGGTGTTGGCGCGGGCTGTGGATCACTTTGAGCCAGATCAGCGAGAACACGATGCCGATCACGCCCATCACGATGAACACGTGCTGCCAGCCGAAACGGTAGACGATCCAGCCCATCAGCGGTGCGAACAACACGGTGGCGAAATATTGCGCCGAGTTGAAAATCGCCGAGGCGGTGCCGCGTTCTGCGGTGGGGAACCAGGCCGCGACGATGCGGGCGTTGCCTGGGAAGGAGGGCGCTTCGGCCAGCCCGACCAGGAAGCGCAGCATGAACAGCGCAACCACGGCGGTGGAGAGGCCGAATTCACCGACGTAGCCTTGCAGCACGGTGAACAGCGACCAGGTAAAGATGCTCAGTGCATAGATTTTTTTCGACCCGAAACGGTCCAGCAGCCAGCCGCCGGGGATCTGCCCGGTCACGTAGGCCCAACCGAATGCGGAGAAGATATAACCGAGGGTGACGGCATCGATGCCGAGGTCTTTTTGCAGGCTCGAGCCTGCGATGGCGATGGTGGCACGGTCGGCGTAGTTGATCGTTGTCACCACGAACAGCATGAGCAGGATCAAATAGCGGACGTGAGTCGGCTTGGTCGCTTGCATGTAACAGTACTCCCACTATTTATTTTTATGCGGGTCAGCAGATTGTACGACCGGGCTGGATAGCCAGCCCGGTCGGTGTTGCGGTTACGAGCCGATGTAGGAGGTCTTCACTACGGTGTAGAACTCCTGCGCGTAGCGACCTTGCTCGCGCGAACCATAGGACGAACCTTTACGCCCGCCGAACGGCACGTGGTAATCCACGCCGGCGGTCGGCAGGTTGACCATCACCATGCCCGCCTGGGAATGGCGCTTGAAGTGGTTGGCATACTTCAGCGACGTGGTGGCGATACCGGCGGACAGACCGAACTCAGTGTCGTTGGCCATCGCCAGCGCCGCCTCGTAGTCGGCCACGCGCACGACGTTGGCCACCGGGCCGAAAATTTCTTCGCGGCTGATGCGCATGGCCGCTTCGCTGTCGGCGAACAGGGTCGGCGCCAGGAAATAGCCTTCGGTGTCGCAGGTCACCAGGCCACCACCGCTGACCAGCCGCGCACCTTCGCTCTGGCCGATGTCGATGTACTTCAGGTCCTGGTTGAGTTGAGCTTCGGAAACCACCGGGCCGATGTCCGTACCCGCCTTCAGGGCATGACCGACCTTGATCGATTGCATGCGTTCGGCCATGGCCGCGACGAACTTGTCGTGGATACCGGCGGTGACGATCAGGCGGCTCGAGGCCGTGCAGCGTTGGCCGGTGGAGTAGAACGCACTCTGCACCGCCAGTTCGACAGCCTGCTTGAGGTCGGCGTCGTCGAGAATGATCTGCGGGTTCTTGCCGCCCATCTCCAACTGCACCTTGGCCTGGCGCGACACGCAACTGACAGCGATCTGCCGGCCCACGCCCACGGAACCGGTGAAGCTGATGCCGTCGACTTTCGGGCTGTTGACCAGGATGTCACCGACCACACGGCCGCTGCCCATCACCAGGTTGAACGCACCGGCCGGGAAACCGGCGCGGGAAATGATTTCCGCCAGGGCCCAGGCACAACCCGGTACCAGCTCGGCAGGCTTGATCACCACACAGTTGCCATAGGCCAGGGCCGGGGCGATTTTCCACGCGGGGATAGCGATCGGGAAGTTCCACGGCGTGATCAAACCGACCACACCCAGGGCTTCACGGGTCACTTCGACGTTGACGCCCGGACGCACCGACGGCACATAGTCGCCGGACAGGCGCAGGCACTCACCGGCGAAGAACTTGAAAATGTTACCGGCGCGGGTCACTTCGCCGATGGCCTCGGGCAGGGTCTTGCCCTCTTCCCGGGCCAGCAGTTGGCCGAGCTCTTCGCGGCGGGCGAGAATCTCGCTGCCCACTTTGTCGAGCGCATCGTGACGAGCCTGGATGCCCGAAGTCGACCAGCCCGGGAACGCGGCGCGGGCGGCTTCGATGGCGGCATTGACTTGAGCTGCGTCAGCCTTGGCATATTCGCCGATGACATCGGACAGGTCAGACGGGTTGATGTTGGTGCAATAGTCGGCACCGGCCACCCACTGACCATTGATGTAGTTATCGAAACGCTTTGCATCTGCCACGGATGCTTCTCCTTACAAATAGCCTGTTTGGTTCCGATCGCTCCCACGCTCAGCGTGGGAATGCCTCAACGGACACTCTGCGTTCGGCTTCTGGGAACGCAGAGCGTCCCTGGCCGCATTCCCACACGCAGCATGGGAACGAGCCGCTGATTGCTCAGCGGCTCGTCGGGTCTGTTACTGCTTGCCTTGCTTGTCGATCAGCGCGGCCAGGGCTTCGTATTCGTCCGGCAGCAGATCGGTCAGCGGCGTGCGCACGGGACCGGCGTCATAGCCGACGATCTTCGCGCCCGCCTTGACGATGCTCACGGCATAACCGGCCTTGCGGTTGCGGATGTCCAGGTACGGCAGGAAGAAGTCATCGATGATCTTGCCGACAGTGGCGTGATCGTCACGGGCGATGGCGTTGTAGAAGTCCATCGCGGTTTTCGGGATGAAGTTGAACACCGCCGAGGAATAGACCGGCACGCCCAGGGCCTTGTAGGCCGCGGCGTAGACTTCAGCGGTCGGCAGGCCGCCCAGGTAGCTGAAGCGATCGCCGAGGCGACGACGGATCGACACCATCAGCTCGATATCGCCCAGGCCGTCCTTGTAGCCGATCAGGTTCGGGCAGCGCTCGGCCAGTTGCTCGAGCTGCACGGCGTTCAGGCGGCAAACGTTGCGGTTGTACACCACTACGCCGATCTTCACCGATTTGCACACCGCTTCAACGTGGGCGGCAACGCCGTCCTGGCTGGCTTCGGTCAGGTAGTGCGGCAGCAGCAACAGGCCTTTGGCACCCAGGCGCTCGGCCTCTTGGGCGTACTCGATGGCCTGGCGAGTCGCACCGCCGACACCGGCGAGGATCGGCACGCTGGTGGCGCAGGTGTCGACAGCCGTCTTGATGACTTGGGAATACTCGCTGGCGGCCAGGGAGAAGAATTCACCGGTGCCACCGGCGGCGAACAGGGCCGAGGCGCCGTACGGGGCCAGCCACTCCAGGCGCTTGATGTAGCTGTCGCGATTGAAATCGCCTTGGGCAGTGAAATCGGTGACCGGGAACGACAGCAGGCCAGACGAGAGGATGGACTTCAGTTCTTGTGGATTCATTATTCGAACACCCTGGGACGCAAAATGTGTATGAGAGAGATAAGCTTCGGCCAGAAGTTGTAGGTCATCGTACAACTTAAAATACGAACGTCAACTGCATTTCGTCATCGAGGAAGGAAAAAGTCCGACGTACCGTTTATCCGCACTGTCGACTCTGACAGTTTCACCTCGGCAGACGATGCCCTAAAACAGCCTGAACGGCCGCGGAGGGCAAACCATGAAGACTCAACATCGATTTCACTACACCCACGAAGCCAAACAACAGACGCTGGATTTCTCCGAGTTCGACCTGCACGTCAACGTAGGCGATCGGGTGGTATTTCCAGGCAGCGACCAGGCGTACGAAGTCATTTACAAGGAATTCCACCTGAACGGCGACGGTAGTGTCGACTATGTCGATTACCAAACAGGCTAGGTTGATGGCGTGCCGTCAGATCCGCCACCCGAGCGCTTTCAAGCCCCACCGCCACGGTCGATCCCTCAAGGAGTGACACTATGAGCACCTATAAAAAGCCTGTTCTCGTCCAGTTCCCGGACGCCGATGAAGTCACCATCGATCTGGCGAGTCTGGGGAGTGGGTTGAAATTCACAGTTCCGGACCTGGATAAGATCGAATACGAGTGGGAAGTCGCTCCGGTACTCGGTTCGGAACCCGTTGAATGGGCTGATCGAAAGGCCCTGGCCAGCTATGACGACGAGGGCAACGCGCAGAAGCTCACCGAACTGGAACTGACCGTGCCCAAGGCCAGGCTGGAAAAGTATCGCGGCCAGGTGGTTGAAGTGCGTTACCGGTATTTCAGCGAGTCCGATGACTATGGCGACGACATGGTTTCGGCACCGGTTCGCTTGAAGGTCAAGTAAGGCTAGTCGGATCATGCCCCGTGCAGGCACATAGGCATGGAGGTAGACACACTCTGTGGCGAGGGGATTTATCCCCGCTGGGCTGCGCAGCAGCCCCATTGCCGCCCACTCAGCTTACCTGCCACACCACGTTGTAGTTGATGGGGCTGCTGCGCAGCCCAACGGGGCGGTGCGACGTTTCGATAAATCCCCTAGCCACAGGGGTTCTCGCGAATCAGCCCTGCGCTTGCGCTTCTTCATGAGCCTGGCGCAGCCGCTCGCGGCTGTTGGTCAGGTGCAGGCGCATGGCGGCACGGGCGGCGTCGGAGTCCTGGCGGGCGATGGCTTCGTAGATTTCCTCGTGTTCGCGGCTCAGGCGGTCCATGTAGTGCTGCTGGTCGTCATGGGCCAGGCGTGCCGAGTTCACCCGTGTACGCGGGATGATGCTGGTGCCCAGGTGGGTCATGATGTCGGTGAAATAACGGTTGCCCGTGGACAGGGCGATTTCCAGATGGAAAGCGAAGTCCGAAGCCACTGCATCGGTGGCGTGGGCCGCACTTTCATTCAGTGCGTCGAGGGCGGCGCGCATCGTCGCCAGTTGCTCGTCGCTGCGGCGCTGGGCTGCGAGCCCGGCGGACTCCACTTCCAGGCTGATGCGCAATTCCAGGATCGCCAGCACATCACGCAAGGTGACCACCGTGGCCGGGTCGATTCGAAAACCGCTCGGGCTGGGGGTGTCCAGCACGAAGGTGCCGATGCCGTGGCGGGTTTCCACCTGGCCGGCCGCCTGCAAGCGGGAAATCGCTTCGCGCACCACGGTGCGGCTGACGCCATGGGCTTCCATGATCGCCGACTCGGTGGGCAATTTGTCGCCACGCTTGAGCAGGCCGTCACGGATCTGCTCGGTCAGCACCGTCACCAACTCCTGCGCCAGGCTGCGGCGCTTACGGGGAAAGCGCGGTACGTCGATCGGGTTTTCCATGGGGCTCTTTCTCGGCAAGCGATTGAATGCACATCATCATAGCGTAACGCGGTTGTATGATCACCGTGTTCCCTGGCGGCCTTCTCAAGGATTCCTGGTCACAACAGTGTCAGACACTGACCATCAGGTGACTACAGCCCGCTCCAGCAGTTGGCCATTTTCGATACGTACATGTCGTGGATGGAATCGTTTCAAGCTGCTTCGGTGGCCGACGCTGACGATGCTCAACCCCGGCAACTGATCGATCAACGCCTGGTACAGCGTCCCCTCATCCTCTTCGTCCATCGCCGAGGTGGCCTCGTCCATGTACAACCACAGCGGCGCGTAGAGCAGTGCGCGGGCGAAGGCCAGGCGTTGTTGCTCGCCGGGCGACAGCATGCGCTGCCAGTGGTTGCTTTCATCCAGGCGCGCGATCAAGTGGGGCAAGCGGCAGGTTTCGAGCACCTGTGCATAACGTTCGTTGGGGTAGACGTCGCCGGGCTGTGGATAACTCAGCACTTCACGCAGGCTGCCGATGGGCAGATAAGGCTTTTGCGGCAGGAACAGGTAACGTGCCGCCGGCAGCACAATACGACCATGGCCGGTGGGCCACAGATGTCCCATCGCCCGTAGCAAGGTGGACTTGCCGCTACCGGAACGGCCGCTGAGCATCACCCGCTCCCCGGCCTCGACGGTCATGTCGGCATCGCTGAGCAGATGACGCCCGTCAGTCAGGTCCAATCCCAGATTGTGCACCTTCAGTTGGTTACCCTGGTTCTGCACGTCGATGGCCGGTACGCGCTCTTCGTTGTCGCTCATGGCCTGGCGGAAACTCAGCAGACGATCGCAGGTGGCGCGCCATGCGGCGAGGTCGGTATAGGCGCTGATGAACCAGCTGAAACTCTCCTGCACGTTACCGAACGCCGAATTGATCTGCATGAGTTCGCCCAGCTGGATCTTGCCGGCGAAATAGCGCGGCGCCGCCACCATGAACGGGAAGATGATCGCGATCTGGCCGTAGCCGGAGGTGAAGAACGTCAAGCGCTTGGACACCCGCATGATGTCCCAGAAGTTCTGCCAGACCAGCCCGAAACGCCCGCTCAGGCGACGGTTTTCGTTGGGCTCGCCGTTGTACAGCGCAATGCTTTCGGCATTCTCCCGCACCCGCACCATGGAAAAACGCAGGTCGGCTTCGAAGCGTTGCTGGTTGTTGTTCAGGCCGATCAGGCGACGGCCGATCAGGTGCGTCAGCCAACTGCCCACCGCCGCGTACACCAGCGCGCACCAGAACATGTAGCCGGGAATCGTATAGCCGAACACTTCGATACTGCCCGACACACCCCACAGGATGATCGAGAACGACACCAGGCTGACCACGTTGCGCAGCAAGCCCAGCCCCAGGCCCAAGGTATTGCTGGTGAAGCTGTTGAGGTCTTCGGAAATCCGCTGGTCCGGGTTATCGGTGTAGCCGCCCTGCTCCAGCTGGTAGTAATTCTTGTTGTCGAGCCAGCGGGCAAAATGCTGCTCGGTCAACCAGGCCCGCCAGCGGATGGTGAGCATCTGGGTGAGGTACAAACGGTACACCGCGCCCAGGATCGCCACCGCCGCGATACCGCAGAAATACAGGATCAACTGCCAGAACGCGACGCTGTTCTTCTCTTGCAGGGCGTTGTAGAAGTCCTTGTACCAACTGTTGAGCCACACCGAAATCGCCACGCTAAACAGCGACAACGCGATGACGGCGATCAACAGCGTCCAGGCCTTGCCTTTCTCCTCACTGCGCCAGTACGGCGTAGTCATGTGCCAGACACGGCGGAAAAACTGCCCGCGCACTGCATCGTTGACCGCGGAATATTCAGCGTTCTGATTCATGTTTAAAGCTCAATAAAGAGAAAGAGTCGGGCCGATCATAGAGCAACGGCCCGCTGTGTCGCGAGGGGGTGGACAGCATCCGTTCAGCACAGGTTCAGCGACGCACGGGCCGCTTCTGCAATTTGCGCTGCAAGGTGCGCCGGTGCATACCCAGGGCGCGGGCAGTGGCGGAAATGTTGCCCTCATGCTCGGTCAGCACCCGCTGGATGTGCTCCCATTGCAGGCGATCCACCGACATCGGGTTTTCAGGCACCAGGGTGTCGAGGTTGGCGTGCTCGGACAGCAGCGCGGCCAGCACATCATCGGCGTCCGCCGGTTTGCACAGGTAATTGCAGGCGCCGCGCTTGATGGCTTCGACCGCCGTGGCGATGCTCGAATAACCGGTGAGGATCACCACGCGCATCTCCGGGTCCAGTTCCAGCAGCTTGGGCAGCAGCACCAGACCCGAATCGCCGTCCATCTTCAAGTCCAGGGCGGCATAGTCCGGCAGGTCGGCCTGGGCGATGATCAGGCCCTCCTCGGCGGAACCGGCGGTGCTCACGCGAAAGCCGCGGCGGGACATCGCCCGGGCCATGACGCGGGTAAACGTGGCGTCATCGTCCACCAGCAACAGGTGCGGCAGTTCTTCGCCGTCGACTTGGATCTCGTCACTCATGTTCGTCTCCTCGGTCGGCATGGGGCAGGCGCAGCTCGGTGAGCGTACCGCCGCTCTCATGGGGGTAGAGTTTCACCGAGCCGCCAGCGCGTGTCACGCTCGCCTTGCTCAAAAACAGGCCCAGGCCGAGGCCTTTGCCCTTGGTGGTATAGAACGGCTTGCCGATCTGCTCGGCGATGGCCAGCGGCACACCGGCACCGTGGTCGCGAATACTGATGATCAATTCGTAGGCATTCCAGTCCAGCGCCACCTCCAGGCCTTCAGGGCAGGCATCGGCAGCGTTGTTCAACAGGTTCAGCAACGCCTGGGTCAAGTCCGGTGGCGGTGCCATGCGCGGCACCGGGCCGTAGCCCAGGCACCGAAAACGATAACTGGCTTCCGGGCGCATCAGGTGCCAACGATTGAGGGCCTCGTCGAGCCAGTCGGTGACGTCCTGCATGTCGATCGCCAGCCGGCGGTTGGCCTCGGCGGCGCGCACCAGGTATTGCAGGGTTTCCTTGCAGAGCTTGACCTGATCCTGCAACACGCTGAGATCGTCCTGCAGCAGCGGGTCGGGATGGTCCTGTTGCATCTCCTTGAGCAGCACGCTCATGGTCGCCAATGGCGTGCCCAGCTCATGGGCGGCGCCGGCGGCCTGGGTCGCCACGGCCAGCAGTTGTTCGTCCCGCAGGCCCTCTTCACGACGGATGGCCCGAAGCTCTTCCTGGCGACGCAACTCCTCGGCCATGCGCGCGGCAAAAAAAGTGATGACCGCCGCGGCCAGGGCGAAACTCAGCCACATGCCGTAGATCTGCAGGTTTTCCCGGGCGATGGGGAAGGTTTCCAGGGGATAGAACCGCGCCAGCAACAAGGTATACAGCGCCAGGGCGATGCCGGAAAGAATCAGCGAATAACGCCACGGCAACGTCACCGCGGCGATGGTCAGCGGCACCAGGTAATAGGACACGAAAGGGTTGGTCGAGCCGCCGGAGAAATACAGCAACGCACTGTGGATAAACAGGTCGCAGGCCAGTTGCACCGCGTACTCCAGCTCCGTCACCGGCCACGAGGCGCGCAGGCGGATGGCCGTCAGCGCACACAACACCGAGGCACACGCCAGGGTAATCGCCAGTTGCAGCCAAGGCAGCGGCAACAGCTGGAACCAATAGGCGAGCCCCACGGACCCGGCCTGGGCCGCAAGGACCAGGATCCGGATGAACGTCAGCCGCCAGAGGTTCTGGCGCGAGGCGGAAGTCATTTGCAAAGGGGCGAGCATGAGCTCTCCTGATGAGCGCTCCAGGCGAATCGCACGGAGTATAACCAAGGCGCGGGTGGCAGCGGCAGCTATGCGGCAAAGCGCCACAGCCCCTGAACGCTACCTATCACCTTGTGGCGAGGGGATTTATCCCCTCGCCACAAGGGTGCGTCACTGACATGCATCTGTATAGAAGTTGTAACTGTGCGAACCACACCGCAAACGCTAGAGTCTTATCGTTCACGCAGGCCCGGACCTTACCCCTGCACATCATCCCAAGGAGCTTTCATGCACACGTTCAGTCGCCCCGCCGCCCTCCTCGCCCTCAGCCTCGGCACCGTCGCCAGCCTGCCGGCCCTGGCCGCCGATGAACTGCACTACAACCAGATCTCCCTGCGCGCCGAAGCCAGCCAGGAAGTGGCCCGTGACCTGATGATCGTCACGCTCTACACCGAAGAGCAAAACACCGACCCGGCCAAACTCGCCGCCGCCGTCAGCACCACCCTGAACAAAGCCATCGACCAGGCCAAGCAAGTCAAGGACATCACCCTGCGCCAGGGCAGCCGCAACAGCTATCCAATCTACGACGGCAAGGGCCAGAAAATCACCGGCTGGCGCGAACGCGCCGAACTGCGCCTGGAAAGTGCCGACTTCGCCGCCCTGTCCAAGCTCACCGGCGAATTGCTGACCGACATGAAAATGGGCGGCATGGACTTCGCCATCTCCACCGCCACCCGCCAGAGCAGCGAAGACGCCCTGCTCAAGGACGCCGTCAACGCCTTCAAGGCCCGCGCCCAACTGGCCACCGAAGCCCTGGGCGGCAAGGGCTACAAAATCGTCAACCTGAACCTCAACACCAACGGTTATCCACAGCCCTACATGCGCGCACCGATGATGATGAAATCTGGGTCCATGGATGCCGAGTCCGTCACGCCAGAAGTGGAAGCGGGCACCAGCAAGGTGAGCATGACGGCGGATGGGGCGATTGAGGTGTTGATGCAGTAAAAGGGCTGACCGAGATATCCAGCCCAGTGACACACTTTGTGGCGAGGGGATTTATCCCCGCTGGGCTGCATAGCAGACCCAACCCTGACACCTCGATGTGTCAGTTTGATTGAGGTCGCTGCCTTTGGGGCTGCTACGCAGCCCAGCGGGGATGAATCCCCTCGCCACAGGACAGCATCCAACCTGCGGCTATGCCCAAAGCCAGGGGTCCTCCTCACTTTTGGATATTTCCCCCTCTCCCGCCCACAACGCTACTCTCCATGAAAACCGTCACCACGCCCCAAGGGATTTCATGGACAGAACCACTTTCCAACCATTGCTGCTCACCCTCGCCCTGATCGGCTGCGCCCCGCTGGCCCAGGCCGCCACTACCCTGGTCTATTGCTCCGAAGCCAGCCCCGCCGGGTTCGATCCCAGCCAGTACACCAGCGGCACCGACTTCGACGCCTCGGCCGAAACCGTCTTCAACCGTCTCACCCAGTTCAAGCGCGGTGGCACCGAAGTCGAGCCGGGGCTGGCAACGAGCTGGGATGTCTCCGCCGATGGCCTGGTCTACACCTTCCACCTGCGCGACGGCGTGAAATTCCACACCACCGACTATTTCACCCCCACCCGCGACTTCAACGCCGACGACGTGGTGTTCACCTTCCAGCGCCTGCTCGATCCGCAGCATCCATTCCGCCAGGCCTACCCGACCGAGTCGCCCTACTTCACCGACATGGGCCTGAACACCACGATCAAGAGCGTCGAGAAAGTCGACGAGCACACCGTGCGCTTCAACCTGAACAACGTCGACGCCGCGTTCGTGCAGAACCTGGCGATGAGTTTCGCCTCCGTGCAGTCCGCCGAATACGCCGCGCAGTTGTTGAAGGAAGGCAAGGCCGGCGACCTCAACCAGAAACCCGTCGGCACCGGCCCGTTCGTGTTCAAGCGCTATCAGAAGGACTCGCAGATCCGTTACGCCGCCAACACGGCCTACTGGAAACCCGAGGACGTGAGGGTCGATAACCTGATCTTCTCCATCACCCCCGACGCCGCTGTGCGCCTGCAAAAACTCAAGCGCAACGAATGCCAGGTCAGCGGCTATCCGCGTCCGGCGGACATCGAAGTGATGGAACAGGACCCGAACCTGCGAGTGCTCAAGCAACCGGGATTCAACCTGGGTTTCCTCGCCTACAACGTCACGCACCCGCCCCTGGACCAGCTCAAGGTCCGCCAGGCGCTGGACATGGCCATCGATAAACCGGCGATCATCAAAGCGGTGTACCAGAGCGCCGGGCAACTGGCCCAGAACGCCTTGCCACCGGCCCAGTGGTCATTCGACCCGGCCATCAAGGATGCGCCCCACGACGTGACCAAGGCCAAGGCGCTACTCAAGGAAGCCGGGGTGGCGCCAGGTACCACCCTCAATTTATGGGCAATGACGGTGCAACGTGCCTCCAACCCCAACGCGCGGATGTCGGCGCAGATGATCCAGCAGGATTGGGCGAAAATCGGCATCAAGGCCAACATCGTCAGCTACGAGTGGGGCGAGTACATCAAGCGCGCCAAGAATGGTGAACACGACGCAATGATCTACGGCTGGACCGGCGACAACGGCGATCCGGACAACTGGCTTGGCGTGCTCTACAGCTGCGCGGCGGTCAAGGGCAGCAATTACGCCAAGTGGTGCGACCCGGCCTACGACAAGCTGGTCCAGCAAGCCAAGGTCTCGACCGACCGCCAACAACGGATCGATCTGTACCGGCAGGCGCAAAAAATTCTCAAGCAACAGGTGCCCATCACGCCGATTGCCAACTCCACGGTGTTCCAGCCGATAAACAAAAAAGTCGTGGATTTCAAACTCAGCCCGTTTGGCCTTACACCCTTCTACGGCGTGGGTTTGCAACAGTAAAACCCGCCCCAACCCGGTGCGCCACAAGCCCGTGGCGCACTGATTGAAGGCACGATTTGCACCAAAAAAACCGGCGCAAACGATCAACTGCGTCAGAAGTTACACAGATGCGACATTAAGGTACGTTCGTGCCACTGTTTCAGATTTGGAACCGCTCTGGATCTTGCATTGGGTATGGGCCCTGCATAAGTATCCGCAGGACGACTCACGAGGTCGCCCTCAAATCCAAAAATGACAACAAATCATGAGGCCAACATGCTTAAACACGCGGTCATTCCGTTTTTAGTCGGCGCAAGCCTATTAGCCAGCGCTCCCTTCGCCCAAGCGGCGGCTAACCTGGTGTTCTGCTCCGAGGGCAGCCCGGCCGGTTTCGACCCGGGTCAATACACCACCGGAACCGACTTCGACGCCTCAGCCGAGACCATCTTCAACCGTCTGACCCAGTTCGAACGTGGCGGTACCGCCGTGATCCCGGGCCTGGCGACCAAGTGGGACATTTCCGAAGATGGCTTGACCTACACCTTCCATCTGCGCGAAGGCGTCAAGTTCCATACGACCCCGTACTTCAAGCCGACCCGTACCTTCAACGCCGACGACGTGCTGTTCACGTTCAACCGCATGATCAACAAGGACGATCCGTTCCGTAAGGCGTACCCGACCGAATTCCCGTACTTCACCGACATGGGCATGGACACCAACATCGCCAAGGTCGAGAAGCTCGACGACAAGACCGTCAAGTTCACCCTCAATGCCGTGGATGCCGCGTTCATCCAGAACATGGCGATGCACTTCGCGTCCATCCAGTCCGCCGAATACGCCGCCCAGTTGCTCAAGGAAGGCAAGCCTTCCGACATCAACCAGAAGCCGATCGGCACCGGCCCGTTCGTGTTCAAGAGCTACCAGAAAGACTCCAACATCCGCTTCACCGGCAACAAGGAATACTGGCTTCCGGAAGACGTGAAGATCGATAACCTGATCTTCGCCATCACCACCGACCCGTCGGTGCGTATCCAGAAGCTGAAGAAGAACGAATGCCAGGTCACCCTCTTCCCGCGCCCTGCCGATCTGCAGGCCATCCGTGAAGACAAGAACCTGAAGATGCCGGACCAGCCGGGCTTCAACCTGGGCTACATCGCCTACAACGTGATGGACAAGATCAAGGGCAGCGACCAGCCCAACCCGATGGCCCAGTTGAAAGTGCGCCAGGCGCTGGACATGGCCGTCAACAAGCAGCAGATCATCGACTCGGTGTACCAGGGCGCCGGCCAACTGGCAGTCAACGCCATGCCGCCGACCCAGTGGTCCTACGACACCACCATCAAGGATGCTGGGTACAACCCTGAGAAAGCTAAGCAACTGCTCAAGGAAGCGGGCATCAAGGAAGGTACCGAGATCAACCTGTGGGCGATGCCGGTCCAGCGCCCGTACAACCCCAACGCCAAGCTGATGGCTGAAATGCTGCAGTCCGACTGGGCCAAGATCGGCATCAAGGCCAAGATCGTCACCTACGAGTGGGGCGAGTACATCAAGCGCTCCAAGGGCGGTGAGAACGGCGCGATGCTGATCGGCTGGAGCGGCGACAACGGTGACCCGGACAACTGGCTCAACGTGCTGTTCGGTTGCGACTCGCTGCAGGGCAACAACTTCTCCAAGTGGTGCGACAAGAAGTTCGACGACATCGTCAAGCAGGCCAAGCGCACTTCGGACCAGTCCAAGCGCACCGAGCTGTACAAGCAGGCGCAACACATCCTCAAGGATGCTGTGCCGATGACACCTATCGCTCACTCGACGGTGTTCCAACCCATGCGCACCAATGTGCAGGATTTCAAGATCAGCCCATTCGGCTTGAACTCCTTCTACGGTGTCAGCGTCAGCAACTAAGGTATTCAACGGCGACGTCTTCTGACGGCGCCGTTGTTTTATCTGCCAAGACCCAGGAAATCGCCTACCTCCAAAAACATCTGCGCAGCACGGCAGTTGGTTGAGGACGTACAGCCCTTTCTCACAAGTCTTTCAGGCGTTATGCATTGACTGCCAGACCCACGGCCGTACCGTTGGAATCTGGCAGACCTGCCGACCCTGTGGCATCGCTGTACGCAATGGAATGAACTCAGTGCCTCGGACCTGTCCCCGGATGGACGCCGGTTCACTGTTTAACACCCCGAACGAAAGAGGGAGCGTCATGCGCCATACCCTGGTTTTTTCTACATTGCTGAGTACCGGCCTGCTGGCCGCGACATCCGTGGCTCAAGCCGCCGCTGGCGGTAGCCTGGTGTTCTGCTCCGAAGGCAGCCCCGCCGGCTTCGACACGGCGCAGTACACCACCGCAACCGACAACGATGCCGCCGAGCCGTTGTATAACCGTCTGGCCGAGTTTGAAAAGGGCGCGACCAATGTCGTACCGGGCCTTGCGACGAGTTGGGATATTTCCGAAGACGGTTTGAAATACACCTTCCACCTGCGTGAAGGGGTGAAATTCCATAGCACCGACTACTTCACGCCGACCCGTGATTTCAACGCCGATGACGTACTGTTCACCTTCAACCGCATGCTTGACCCGCAGCATCCCTTCCGCAAGGCCTACCCCACCGAATTCCCGTACTTCAACGGCATGAGCCTGAACAAGAACATCGCCAAGGTGGAGAAGACCGGCCCACTGACCGTGGTCATGACCCTCAACAGCGTCGATGCCGCGTTCATCCAGAACATCGCCATGAGCTTCGCTGCGATCCTGTCGGCCGAGTACGCCGACCAGTTGCTCAAGAGCGGCAAGCCGAGCGACATCAACCAGAAACCCATCGGCACCGGCCCGTTCGAGTTCAAGAGCTACCAGAAAGACTCCAACATCCGCTACGTCGCCAACCCCCAGTACTGGGCGCCGGAACGGGTCAAGCTGAAGAACCTGATCTTCTCGATCAACACCGACGCCTCGGTACGGGTTCAGAAGCTCAAGGCCAACGAATGCCAGGTCACCCTGCATCCGCGTCCGGCCGATGTACCCGCATTGAAGAACGATCCCAAGCTGCAGTTGATCGAAAAGCCTGGTTTCAACCTTGGCTACATCGCCTATAACACCCGCCACAAACCGTTCGACCAGGTTGAAGTGCGCCGTGCACTGGACATGGCGGTGAACAAGCAGGGCATCCTCAACGCGGTGTACCAGGGCGCAGGGCAACTGGCGGTCAACGCCATGCCGCCGACCCAGTGGTCCTACGACGACACGATCAAGGACGCCGCCTACAACCCGGAAAAAGCCAAGGAGCTGCTCAAGGCCGCCGGGGTCAAGGAAGGCACCGAAATCACCCTCTGGGCCATGCCCGTGCAACGCCCGTACAACCCCAACGCCAAGCTGATGGCCGAGATGCTCCAGGCCGACTGGGCGAAGATCGGCCTGAAGGTGAAAATCGTCAGCTACGAATGGGGCGAGTACATCAAGCGCACCAAGAACGGTGAGCACGATATCAGCCTGATCGGCTGGACCGGCGACAACGGTGACCCGGACAACTGGCTGGGCACGCTGTACAGCTGCGACGCCATCGGCGGCAACAACTACTCCATGTGGTGCGACCAGGATTACGACAAGCTGATCAAACAGGCCAAGGTCGTCACCGACCGCGACCAACGCACCGTGCTCTACAAACAGGCCCAGCAATTGCTCAAGCAGCAAGTGCCGATCACCCCTGTTGCCCACTCGACGGTCAACCAGCCGCTGAGTGCCAAAGTCGAAGGATTCAAGGTCAGCCCCTTCGGTCGCAACGTGTTCTCGGGCGTCAGCCTGACCCCATAACCGATTAGTCCTACAGCGAGGGCCCCTTTGGGGCCTTCACGCAAACGTCTTGCCGTCATTCGCCGATCAGGCATCCTGCAAACGTTTGCGACCTGTAGCCAGTAGCAAAAAACCGATAGCCGTATCACCAAAAAAGACCGGCATTAAAAGAAAGAAAAAGGAGCGTTACCCATGAAATTGAGCAGCACCGCGTTACTGGCCCTGGCCATCAGCAGCGTCACCGCGACAGCCTACGCTGAGTCGCAAAGCCAAGCGGTTACCCCGGTGACCCTCAAGACCACCAGCGCACAAAGCGAAGCCAAGGGTTTTGTGGAAGGCCAATCGGTGACCGGTTCGACCCGTAACTGGTACGCCAACGAGCAATTCAAGCGCGGCACCAAGCTGACCTACCGCAAAGACGGTCAGCCTCGTGAAACCGACCGCCGCATCAACTGGCTGCAAGGCACCATCATCAAGTACAACTCGGGCTTCACTGAAGGCACCGTAGGCTTCAGTACCGAAGTGGCCGCCTACAACGCCATCGCCCTGGATCGTGACCGCAAGGACCTGGCGTCCAACAACGGCGGTGCGCCGACCACTCGTCCTGGCGCCGGTAACAACCGTACCCTGACCCATGAAGGCGGCGACGCCGTTGGCCAGTGGAGCAAGCTGGGCCTGGCCAACGTCAAGGCCCGCATCTCGAACACCACCCTGACCGCCGGTCGCCAGAATTTCAGCAGCCCGATGGTCGACGTCATCGGTAACCGTGCCTTGCCCTCCAGCTTCCAGGGTGTGAGCCTGCATAGCGAAGAGTTCGAGAACCTGGGCTTCGACATCGCGACCTTCGACCGCAACTCGCCACGTACCGAAGAGAGCCAGCGCAAGTTCCGCTCCGAATACGGCGACACCAGCGTTGAAACCGATCACGTCAACACCGCAGGGATCACCTACCAGCCGCTGGCTAGCCTGAAAACCAGCCTCTGGGCGACCCAGGCCGAAGACCTGTGGAATCAATACTATTTTGGCGCCACTCACGAACTGGGCGACAGTTCGGTGCTGGGCCTGACCACCGGCCTGAACTACTACAAGACCGTGGATTCGGGCAAAAGCAAGCTGGGCCAGATCGACAACGACACCTACTCCCTGTCGTTCGGCTTGACCCACCAGGCCCACAGCCTGACGTTCTCTTATCAGGAAGTGAACGGTAACGAGTACTTCGACTATTTGCATGAAACCAACGGCATCTACCTGGCCAACTCCCTGCTGTCGGACTTCAACGGCCCGAACGAGAAATCCTTCCAGATCGCCTATGGCTTGAACATGGCCGAATACGGCGTGCCGGGCCTGAAGTTCAACATCTACCAGGCCCGCGGCTGGGGCATCGACGGTACTCACTACAACAGCACCGGCTATAGCGATGTGAAAGCCATGGACGGTGAGCACCACTACGAATACGGCATCGGTGCATCCTATGCCGTCCAGAGCGGCCCGCTGAAAGCCACCGCGATCCGCGCGACCTACACCGCGCACCGCGCCAGTGAAAACCAGGCAGACGGCAGCCTCAACGAGTTCCGCCTCGTCACCACCATTCCGTTCAACATTCTATAAACCCTGCCCGGACGGTCGACTCACGAGGTCGGCCGTCCGGCTTTTGCCGTTCAACCGATTGCAGAGGATATGACGATGAACATGATCCCCCTACGCGCAGCCATCGCCGCTGCGTTGCTGAGTGTCGCCGTTGGCGCCACGGCCAAGCCCCTCGTGGTTTGTACAGAAGCCAGCCCGGAAGGCTTCGACATGGTCCAGTACACGACTGCAGTCACTGCCGACGCCGTGGCGGAAACCATTTTCAATCGCCTGGCCGATTTCAAGCCCGGCACCACCGAAGTGATTCCGGCCCTGGCCGAATCCTGGGACATCAGCGACGATGGCCTGACGTACACGTTCCACCTGCGCAAAGGCGTCAAGTTCCACACCACCGAATACTTCAAGCCGACCCGCGACATGAACGCCGACGATGTGGTCTGGAGCTTCCAGCGTCAGCTGGACCCGAATCATCCATGGCACAAACTGTCGAGTGTGGGCTTCCCCTACTTTGAAAGCATGGGCTTCAAAGAACTGCTGAAAAGCGTCGAGAAAGTCGACGAGCACACGGTCAAGTTCACCCTGACCCGCCGTGAAGCGCCGTTCCTGGCCGACATCGCCATGGCCTTCTCCTCGATCTACCCGGCCGAATACGCCGACCAGTTGCTCAAGGCCAACAAGGCCGGCGACCTCAACAGCAAGCCGGTCGGCACCGGGCCGTTCATCTTCCAGCGCTACAACAAGGACGCCCAGGTTCGTTTCAAGGCCAACCCGGACTACTTCCGCGGCAAGCCGCCGGCCGATGCCTTGGTACTGGCCATCGCCACCGACAACAACGTGCGCCTGCAGAAGCTCAAGGCCAACGAGTGCCAGGTCGCGCTGTACCCCAAGCCCGACGACATCCCGAGCATCAAGAAAGACGCCAACCTGAAAGTCGATGAACTGGATGCCATGACCGTGTCCTACGTCGCCATGAACACCCAGCACAAATACATGAGCGATGTGCGGGTGCGCAAAGCCATCGACATCGCCTTCGACAAGGAAGCCTACGTCAACGCGCTGTTCGGCAAGGGCAACGCCACCGTGGCGGTCAACCCCTACCCTCCAACCCTGCTGGGCTTCAATCACGAGCTGAAGAATCCGCCCCGGGACCTGGACAAGGCCCGCCAACTGCTCAAGGAAGCCGGCGTGCCGGAAGGCACCGTGTTCACCCTGTTCACCCGCAACGGTGGCGGCCCGACCAACCCCAATCCGATGCTCGGCGCACAGATGATGCAGGCCGACCTGGCGAAGGTCGGGATCAAGGTCGACATCCGCGTCATGGAATGGGGCGAAATGCTCAAGCGTGCGAAAAACGGCGAGCACGACATGGTCTCCGCCGGATGGGCGGGCGATAACGGCGACCCGGATAACTTCCTGACGCCTATGCTCAGTTGCGAGGCGGCCAAGAACGGCGAAAACTACGCCCGCTGGTGCAACGAGAAATTCCAGGCGCTGATCGATCAGGCCCGCGCCACAGTGAACCCCGAGGAGCGCACCAAGCTCTATGAACAGGCCCAGGTGATTTTCAACCAGGACCAACCGTGGATCAGCATGGCCCACACCCGGATGTTCACGGCAATGCGCAAGAACGTAGAGGGCTACTCCATTAGCCCGCTCACCACCAACAACTTCGCCACCACCCAGGTGAAGTAGATAAGAAAGCGTCCGGTATCCCCTGATCAAAGGGGTGCCGGACATGCCTAACCGGCTGATGAGGTACACCTGAAGATGTTTAGTTTTATTGCCCGCCGACTGGGATTATTGATCCCCACGTTCTTCGGCATCACCTTGCTGACCTTCGCGTTGATTCGCATGATCCCCGGCGACCCCGTGGAAGTGATGATGGGCGAACGTCGGGTCGATCCCGAAATGCATGCTCAGGCAATGGAACGCCTTGGCCTCAATAAACCGCTGTACGCCCAGTACCTGGACTACATCGGCAAACTGGCCCACGGTGATCTCGGCGAATCGCTACGCACCCGCGAAAGCGTCTGGACCGAGTTCAGCTCCCTGTTTCCCGCGACCCTGGAATTGTCCATGGCCGCCCTGTTGTTCGCCGGAATCCTGGGCCTGCTGGCCGGGGTGATCGCGGCACTCAAGCGAGGGTCCCTGTTCGACCATGGGGTAATGGGTATCTCCCTGGCGGGGTACTCGATGCCGATCTTCTGGTGGGGCCTGATCCTGATCATGTTCTTCTCGGTGTCCCTGGGCTGGACCCCGGTATCGGGACGCATCGACCTGCTCTACGACATCGAGCCGAAAACCGGCTTCATGCTGATCGACACCTTGCTCGCCGATGAACCGGGTGCGTTCCTCGACGCGCTGCACCACCTGATCCTGCCGGCCATTGTGCTGGGCACCATTCCGCTGGCGGTGATCGCCCGCATGACCCGCTCCTCGATGCTCGAAGTGCTGCGCGAAGACTACATCCGCACTGCCCGGGCCAAAGGCCTGTCGCCGGCGCGCGTGGTGTTCGTCCACGGCCTGCGCAACGCGCTGATCCCGGTACTGACCGTGGTCGGCCTGCAGGTCGGCACACTGCTGGCCGGTGCGGTCCTGACCGAAACGATCTTCTCCTGGCCGGGCATCGGCAAGTGGCTGATCGAGGCCATTGGCGCCCGGGACTACCCCGTGGTGCAGAACGGCATCCTGTTAATCGCCTGCCTGGTGATTCTGGTCAACTTCGTCGTGGACATCCTCTACGGCTTTGCCAACCCACGCATCCGTCACCAGCGCTGAGATCAAATCCATGAGTACTCCAACTCCTTCGGTAGCAGTCGATCAAAGCCTGCTGTACCCGTCCCCGTACAAAGAATTCTGGCAGGCGTTTTCCCGTAACAAGGGCGCCGTGGCTGGGCTGATGTTCATGATCCTGGTGGTGTTCTGCGCGATCTTCGCCCCCTGGGTCGCCCCCCATGATCCGAGCGAGCAGTACCGCGACTTCCTGCTGACGCCGCCGGCCTGGCTTGAAGGCGGGCAGATCCAGTTCCTGCTGGGCACCGACGAACTGGGCCGCGATTTGCTGTCCCGGCTGATCCAGGGTTCGCGCCTGTCGCTGCTGATCGGCTTGTCGTCGGTGGTGATGTCGCTGATCCCGGGCATCCTGCTGGGCCTGTTCGCCGGGTTCTTCCCGCGCATCCTTGGCCCGACCATCATGCGCCTGATGGACATCATGCTGGCCCTGCCTTCGCTGCTGCTGGCCGTGGCGATCGTCGCCATCCTCGGCCCAGGCCTGATCAACACCGTGATCGCCATCGCCATCGTATCGCTGCCGTCCTACGTGCGCCTGACCCGCGCCGCCGTCATGGGCGAACTGAACCGCGACTACGTGACCGCCGCCCGTCTGGCCGGTGCCGGCCTGCCGCGCCTGATGTTCATCACCGTGCTGCCCAATTGCATGGCACCGCTGATCGTGCAGGCGACCCTGAGCTTTTCCTCGGCCATCCTCGACGCCGCCGCCCTGGGCTTCCTCGGCCTGGGCGTGCAACCGCCGACGCCGGAGTGGGGCACCATGCTGGCCTCGGCCCGGGACTACATCGAACGCGCCTGGTGGGTCGTGAGCCTGCCCGGTTTGACCATTTTGCTCAGCGTGCTGGCAATCAACCTGATGGGCGACGGCCTGCGCGATGCGCTGGACCCGAAACTCAAGAATGCCGCCTGAGGAGATTCCCATGTCACTGCTAGAAATCAAGAATCTCAACGTCCGCTTCGGCGACGCCAACGCCGTTCCGGTGGTCGATGGCCTGGACCTGAGCGTGGAAAAAGGCGAAGTACTGGCCATCGTTGGCGAATCGGGCTCGGGTAAATCCGTGACCATGATGGCGCTGATGGGCCTGATCGAGCACCCCGGCATCGTCACCGCCGATGCCCTGAACTTCGACGGCAAGAACATGCTCAAGCTGAGCGCCCGCCAACGCCGGCAGATCGTCGGCAAGGACCTGGCAATGGTGTTCCAGGACCCGATGACCGCGCTCAACCCCAGCTACACCGTGGGTTTCCAGATCGAAGAAGTGCTGCGCCTGCATTTGAAGATGTCCGGCAAGGCCGCCCGCAAGCGCGCCATCGAACTGCTGGAAAAAGTCGAGATCCCGGGCGCCGCGAGCCGCATGGACGCCTACCCCCATCAACTGTCCGGCGGCATGAGCCAGCGCGTGGCGATTGCCATGGCCATTGCCGGCGAGCCGAAGCTGCTGATCGCCGACGAACCGACCACCGCCCTGGACGTGACCATCCAGGCGCAGATCATGGACCTGCTTCTGGCCCTGCAAAAAGAGCAGGAAATGGGCCTGGTGTTGATCACCCACGACCTCGCCGTGGTGGCCGAAACCGCCCAGCGCGTCTGCGTGATGTACGCCGGTCAAGCCGTGGAAGTGGGCAAGGTGCCGGAACTGTTCGACATTCCGGCCCACCCGTACAGCGAAGCGTTGCTGGCGGCGATTCCAGAGCACAGCATGGGCGCCGAGCGCCTGGCGACGTTGCCGGGCATCGTTCCCGGTCGCTATGACCGCCCGCAAGGCTGCCTGCTGTCGCCACGCTGCCCCTACGTGCAGGACAACTGCCGTCAACAGCGCCCTGCCCTCGATCCGAAAACCAACAGCCTCGCCCGTTGCTTCTACCCGCTGAATCAGGAGGTGGCGTGATGGCCGTCGTACTTACCGCCCGTGACCTGACCCGTCATTACGAAGTGTCCCGTGGCATGTTCAAGGGCCATGCCACCGTGCGCGCCCTCAATGGCGTGTCGTTCGAACTCGAGGCCGGCAAGACCCTGGCCGTGGTGGGTGAATCCGGTTGCGGCAAATCCACCCTCGCCCGGGCCCTGACCTTGATCGAAGAGCCGTCCTCCGGCTCCTTGAAGATTGCCGGGCAGGAAGTGGCCGGCGCCAACAAGGCCGAACGCAAGCAGTTGCGCAAAGACGTGCAGATGGTGTTCCAGAGCCCTTACGCCTCCCTCAACCCGCGGCAGAAGATCGGCGATCAATTGGCCGAACCGCTGCTGATCAACACCAACCTGTCGGCCACCGAGCGGCGGGAGAAGGTTCAGGCGATGATGAAGCAGGTGGGCTTGCGCCCCGAGCATTATCAGCGCTATCCGCACATGTTCTCCGGCGGCCAGCGCCAGCGCATCGCCCTGGCCCGTGCCATGATGCTGCAACCCAAGGTGCTGGTGGCGGACGAACCGACGTCGGCGCTGGACGTGTCGATCCAGGCCCAGGTGCTGAACCTGTTCATGGATCTGCAGCAGGAGTTCAACACCGCCTACGTGTTCATTTCCCACAACCTGGCGGTGGTGCAACACGTCGCCGACGATGTGATGGTGATGTACCTCGGCCGCCCGGTAGAGATGGGGCCCAACGAGTCGATCTACAGCCGCCCGTTGCATCCGTACACCCAGGCGCTGCTGTCGGCCACCCCGACCATCCACCCGGACCCGAACAAGCCGAAGATCAAGATCGTCGGCGAGCTGCCCAACCCGCTCAACCCACCGTCCGGCTGCGCCTTCCACAAGCGTTGTCCGTATGCCACCGAGCGTTGCAAGACCGAAGAACCGGCCCTGCGTCCTCTGGATAATCGCTTGGTAGCGTGTCACTACGCCGAGCAATTCCTCGACGGCGCGGCGTAACACCAGCCGAACCTGTGGCGAGGGAGCTTGCCCCCTCGCCACAGTCTTCTACTTGTCGTTCTGGAGGCTACGTCTGGCTGTCGCCTTCGTCGCCCTCATCCCCATCGTCGGTGTCGGGCTGGTCTATCGTCGAGTCGTCATCGTCCTGATCCCCCGGTTGTGTTTCGGCCGCAGCAAACATCATTGCCCCGTGCCCCCCTTGCCCGCTCGAGGCATGTTGCTCGTGGTCGACGCACTCGGCCCATACAGCACTGGCCCCCAGGGACAACATCACCAACACCTTCAGCAACAACATCACGCGTAGAAACCTATTCATAGCCGATTCCTCTCTCCTGAATAAAGCCGGGACCCCACGGCGTTCAGGAAATCTAGTCCCGAACAGGCTGGCTCGTAAGACTAGGACGCAGAACCGAGGACAGAATGCCGCTTGGGGACAGACCACTTTCGAATAGCGTCTATTCCGAACGGCTATGACCTGTGGGAGCGAGCCTGCTCGCGATAGCGACCTGTCAGCCAAGATCAATGCCGAACGGGGCGCCGCCATCGCGAGCAAGCTCGGCTCCCACAGGGGCAGCGCCGTAACGAGGAGGTATAAAAAAGCCCCGCGGCTTTCGCAACGGGGCTTTGATCTTGCGGCTCAGCGCTTAGTGATGCTCGCGGGTCGCGCGGAATTTCACGTCCGGCCAGCGCTCTTCCATCAGCGCCAGGTTGACCCGGGTCGGGGCCAGGTAGGTGAGGTGACCACCACCGTCCAGCGCCAGGTTTTCCACGGCTTTATTGGAAAACTCTTCGAGTTTCTTCTTGTCGCTACATTCGATCCAGCGGGCCGAGTACACGGTGATCGGCTCATAGGAGCATTCGACCTTGTATTCCTCTTTCAAGCGGCTGGCGACCACATCGAACTGCAGCACACCGACCGCGCCGAGGATGATGTCGTTGCTGCGCTCCGGGAAGAACACCTGGGTGGCGCCTTCTTCGGCCAGTTGCTGCAAGCCCTGGCGCAGTTGCTTGGACTTGAGCGGATCCTTCAGGCGTACGCGGCGGAACAGTTCCGGGGCGAAGTGCGGGATGCCGGTGAAGCCCAGGACTTCGCCTTCGGTGAAGGTGTCGCCGATCTGGATCGTGCCATGGTTGTGCAGGCCGATGATGTCACCGGCGAAGGCTTCTTCCAGTTGCTCACGCTCGGAGGAGAAGAAGGTCAGGGCGTCGCCGATGCGCACGTCCTTGCCGGTGCGCACGTGGCGCATCTTCATGCCTTTTTCGTATTTGCCGGAGCAGATGCGCATGAACGCGATACGGTCGCGGTGCTTGGGGTCCATGTTCGCCTGGATCTTGAAAATGAAGCCCGAGAACTTCTCTTCCACCGGCTCCACAGTGCGCTCGTTGGCGACCCGGGGCAGCGGCCGCGGCGCCCAGTCGACCACGGCGTCGAGCACATGGTCCACGCCGAAGTTGCCCAGCGCGGTCCCGAAGAACACCGGGGTCATCTGGCCATCGATGAACGCCTGCTGGTCGAACTCATGGCAGGCACCCTGCACCAGCTCCAGTTGCTCGACGAAACGCTCGTACTCGTCGCCCAGGTGTGCGCGCGCTTCGTCGGAGTCCAGCCGTTCGATGATCTTGGTTTCGGTGCGCTCATGACCATGACCGGCGGTGTAGACGATGATGTAGTCATCGGCCAGGTGGTACACGCCCTTGAAGTCGCGATAGCAGCCGATCGGCCAGGTGATCGGCGCAGCCTTGATCTTCAGGACCGCTTCGATCTCGTCGAGCAGTTCGATCGGGTCGCGGATGTCCCGGTCGAGTTTGTTGATGAAGCTGACGATCGGCGTGTCCCGCAGGCGGCAGACTTCCATCAGCGCAATGGTCCGCGGCTCGACGCCTTTACCGCCGTCGAGGACCATCAGCGCCGAGTCCACCGCGGTCAGGGTGCGGTAGGTGTCTTCGGAGAAGTCTTCGTGGCCCGGGGTGTCGAGCAGGTTGATCATGTGCTCGCGATACGGGAACTGCATGACCGACGTGGTAATGGAAATCCCCCGCTGCTTTTCCATCTCCATCCAGTCGGAAGTGGCATGGCGGTCGGATTTGCGGGACTTCACCGTACCGGCAATCGCAATCGCCTTGCCCATCAGCAGGAGCTTCTCGGTGATGGTGGTCTTACCGGCATCGGGGTGGGAAATAATGGCGAAAGTGCGGCGTTTCGCGACTTCGGCGGCCTGTTTGGTCATGGGAAATCGCCTGGCAGGTGATTCAAAAAAGGGCGGCGATTATAGCTCAACTTGTGCCAGGAACCGAACCGTTGAGCACATCGAAGGTGGCCCGATGCTTCCCGACAGGGGAACCTTTTGCGCCGTGGAGACGTCCACCTCCCTGCTGCATTTATTCGTCGGGGGCTGAAAAATCAGCAAGTTAGCCTGACGAGGCTGCGCTCATGGCTCAATAACATGCCGTTTTACCGGCATCGAAAAGAGCTGCTTCTCGCGAACGTTTTCCCGGCAACCCCACGGTCTGCCGCCCGGGAAAGCGTGCGCCGACTGAAAGAAAGGAGTCCGCCTGTGGCTATCCGCTATGGCAAAGGGCTGACAGGAGGCGTGGTCGTCGTCGCGCTCCTGGCCCTGTTGGTCCACTGGATCGGCATCGATACGATCCGACATTATCGCGACGACCTGTTGTTCTATCTGCAAGCCCACCTGATGCTGGTACTGGTTTCCATGCTGGCAGCCCTGATCGTGGGCATCCCCGCCGGTATCGCCTTGAGCCGCCCCTGCATGGTCGGGCGCGCCGAGCGCTTCATGCAAGTCTTCAACATCGGCAACACCGTGCCGCCCCTGGCCGTACTGGCCATCGCCCTCGGCGTGCTGGGGATCGGCAGCGGGCCGGCCATCTTCGCCCTGTTCCTCGCCTCGCTGCTGCCCATCGTGCGCAACACCTATGAAGGCCTGAAAAACGTCCAGGGTTCTCTCAAGGAAGCCGCTGTCGGCATCGGCATGACCCCGCGCCAGGTGCTGTGGAAAGTCGAACTGCCCAACGCCGTGCCGATCATCGTCGGTGGCGTGCGGGTCGCGCTGGCAATCAACGTCGGCACCGCGCCACTGGCCTTCCTGATCGGCGCCAACAGCCTTGGCAGCCTGATCTTCCCCGGCATCGCCTTGAACAACCAGCCGCAACTGTTACTCGGCGCCGCCTGCACCGCCCTGCTGGCGTTGTTGCTCGACGGCTTGGTGACACTGGCCAGCCGCCTCTGGCTGGAACGCGGTCTGCGACCGTCATAAAGCCGGCTGGATAAAGGAAATCGTTTATGAAGAAGTTGAGCTTGATACTGGGCTGTGTCCTGCTGTTCGCAGGATTCGCCCAGGCCGCTGAAAAACCGCTGATCCGCCTCGGCGCCCGGGTCTTCACCGAGCAGACACTGCTGGCGGAAATCACCGCGCAATACCTGCGCAGCAAAGGCTACGACGCGCAGATCACCGGCGGGCTGGGCAGCAACCTGGCCCGTAGCGCCCATGAAACCGGGCAACTGGACCTGCTCTGGGAATACACCGGCGTGTCCCTGGTGGCCTACAACCATGTCACCGAGAAACTCGACAGCGCCCAGTCCTACGCCCGGGTGAAAGCACTCGACGCGAAAAAGGGCCTGGCCTGGCTGGCGCCGTCGAAGTTCAGCAACACCTACGCCCTGGCCCTGCCGGAGAAAATCGCCCGCCAGTACCCGCAGATCAGCAACATCAGCCAGTTGAACAGCGTGCTGCAGGCCGAGGCGGACAAGAACCACCTGGTGGCCCTGGACACCGAGTTCGCCAACCGCTCCGACGGTCTGGCGGGCCTGGTCGAGCAATACGGCATGAACCTGACCCGCAAGAATATCCGGCAGATGGACGCCGGCCTGGTCTATACCGCCCTGCGCAACGGCCAGGTGTTCGCCGGGCTGGTGTACACCACCGACGGCCGGTTGAATGCCTTCAAGCTGAAATTGCTCGAGGACGACAAGCACTACTTCCCCGACTACACCGCCGCGCCGGTAGTGCGCCAGGCGTTCCTCGACGCCCATCCGCAGTTGGCCGCGCAGCTCAAGCCGCTGGCCGAGCTGTTCGACGATGAAACCATGCGCCAACTCAATGCCCGCGTGGACGTTGACCATGAAAGCCCTTCCGTGGTGGCCGCCGACTTCCTGCGCCAACACCCCATCGACTGAGGAAAAAGCCATGGAACTGTTGAACGCCTTTTCCCACCTCGACTGGCAGCAGGTGATGCACCTGACCTGGCAGCACATCACCCTCGTGGGTATCGCCGTGACCCTGGCGATTCTCATCGGCGTGCCCCTGGGCATTTTCATGACCCGCTTCCCGGCACTCGCCGGGCCGTTACAGGCCAGCGCCACAGTGCTGCTGACGATCCCGTCGATTGCCCTGTTCGGCCTGTTATTGCCGTTCTACTCGAAGTTTGGCCAGGGCCTGGGGCCGATGCCGGCGATTACCGCCGTGTTCCTGTACTCCCTGCTGCCGATCATGCGCAACACCTACCTGGCCCTCACCGGTGTGGAACCGGGTATCCGTGAAGCCGCCCGCGGCATCGGCATGACCTTCGGCCAGCGCCTGCGCATGGTGGAGCTGCCCATCGCCGTACCGGTGATCCTCGCCGGCGTGCGCACCGCCGTGGTCATGAACATCGGCGTCATGACCATCGCCGCCACCATCGGCGCCGGTGGCCTGGGCGTGCTCATCCTCGCTTCCATCAGCCGCAGCGACATGTCGATGCTGATCGTCGGCGCCGTGCTGGTCAGCCTCCTGGCCATCTTCGCCGACCTGCTCCTGCAATGGCTGCAACGCTCGCTGACTAGTAGGGGGTGTTCGCCGCAAATGACGGGCGCGCCGATGCCCCACAAAGCGCAAGACTAGGCGCGAGGAGAGAAGTTTGGTTTATCCAAATGAACGACGAGCAACGACGGATTGCGCTTTGTGGGGCTCGGCCCTACGGGTTGGAGCTGAGATCGCGCCGGGCTGCGTTGTGGGACTTGGAAAGGGAACACCATTCCCTGCGTCCCACGCCTTGCCCGGCGCGATCTCAGCTCCAACGCGCCCGTCATTTGCGGCGAACACCCCCTACACAGGATTAACGAAATGATCGAACTTCAGAACCTCAGCAAAATCTTCCAGAGCAACGGCAAGGATGTGAAAGCCGTGGACTCGGTGAACCTGACCGTCAACGAAGGCGAGATCTGCGTGTTCCTCGGGCCGTCGGGCTGTGGCAAGAGCACCACGTTGAAGATGATCAACCGCCTGATCCCGCCCACCTCGGGCAAGGTGCTGATCAACGGTGAAGACACCACCGACCTGGACGAGGTGACCCTGCGCCGCAACATCGGCTACGTGATCCAGCAGATCGGCCTGTTCCCGAACATGACCATCGAGGAGAACATCGTGGTGGTGCCGAAGTTGCTTGGCTGGGACAAGCAGAAATGCCACGACCGCGCCCGCGAGTTGATGAGCATGATCAAGCTCGAACCCAAGCAGTACCTGCATCGCTATCCCCGTGAACTGTCCGGCGGCCAGCAGCAACGGATCGGCGTGATCCGCGCCCTGGCGGCCGACGCGCCGCTGCTGCTGATGGACGAACCCTTCGGCGCGGTGGACCCGATCAACCGCGAGATGATCCAGAACGAGTTCTTCGAGATGCAGCGGGCGCTGAACAAGACCGTGATCATGGTCAGCCACGACATCGACGAAGCCATCAAGCTGGGGGACAAGATCGCGATTTTCCGTGCCGGCAAGCTGGTCCAGTGCGACCACCCGGACACGCTACTGGCACACCCGGCCGACGAGTTCGTCAGCAATTTCGTCGGCCAGGACAGCACGCTCAAGCGTCTGCTGCTGGTCAAGGCCGAGGACGCAGCCGACAACGCGCCTTCGGTCAGCCCGGAAACTCCGGTGGCCGAGGCGCTGGAATTGATGGACGAGCATGACCGTCGCTACGTGGTGGTCACCTGTGCCGAGAACAAGGCCCTGGGCTATGTGCGCCGGCGCGACCTGCACCGCCAGACCGGCACCTGCGGGCAATTCCTGCGGGAGTTCAATGCCACGGCGGCCTACGACGAGCATTTGCGGATCCTGCTGTCGCGCATGTACGAGTTCAACCGCTCGTGGCTGCCGGTGATGGACGCCGAACGGGTCTTCCTCGGCGAGGTGACCCAGGAATCCATCGCCGAGTACTTGAGCTCCGGCAAGTCCCGTGGCGGCAAGACCAGCATCGTCTCGCCGGCCGAAACCGCGCAGGCTTAATCGCCCACAAACCCCTGTGGGAGCCAAGCTTGCTCGCGATAGCGGCGGCACAGCCAGCACTGCCGCCAACTGACCCACCGCCATCGCGAGCAAGCTCGGCTCCCACAGGGTTGCGGGTTTATCATCGCAATCGTCTGTCCCCAGAACGCCTCGTTAACTCATCCAACGGGAACATCAATCCGTCATACAGGTCGGTTACATCAGGAGCTGTCGCGGGCCGCACGACGGATGTGTGCAAAAACGCGACATTTTTAGTTGATCTCAGGCCCCTCACGCCCTAAAGTTCGCGCCGAACGTCCATGCTGGAAACGATCCATCCGGCTCAAGTACTGACGACGAGACAGCAAGGCCAAGGGCACCACGCAGCCCATGGCCTTTTTGCTTTCGGCGACATGCCTTGGGAAGTAGGCGAACCAAAGTGGGGATACGGAGGACGTTCACGGGGGCAGCCTGCCCTCAAACCCATTGATCCTGATGTTTGCCAGTAGGAGTCCCAACGTATGTCGATCCAGGTCGAAGATTATTTCGCGCGCGAAACCTTTCAGAAAATGAAGGCGTTCGCCGACAAGCAGGAAACCCCGTTCGTGGTGATCGACACCGCGATGATCTCCCAGGCCTACGACGACCTGCGCGCAGGTTTCGAATTCGCCAAGGTCTACTACGCCGTCAAGGCCAACCCGGCGGTGGAAATCATCGACCTGCTCAAGGAAAAAGGCTCGAACTTCGACATCGCCTCGATCTATGAGCTGGACAAGGTCATGAGCCGTGGCGTAACGCCAGACCAGATCAGCTACGGCAACACCATCAAGAAGTCCCGGGACATCCGCTACTTCTACGAGAAGGGCGTGCGCCTGTACGCCACCGACTCCGAAGCCGACCTGCGCAACATCGCCAAGGCTGCGCCGGGCTCGAAAGTCTACGTACGCATCCTGACCGAGGGCTCGACCACCGCCGACTGGCCCCTGTCGCGCAAGTTCGGCTGCCAGACCGACATGGCCATGGACCTGCTGATCCTGGCCCGTGACCTGGGCCTGGTGCCATACGGCATTTCGTTCCACGTCGGCTCGCAACAGCGCGACATCAGCGTCTGGGACGCTGCCATCGCCAAGGTCAAGGTGATCTTCGAGCGTCTCAAGGAAGAAGACGGCATCGTCCTGAAGCTGATCAACATGGGCGGCGGCTTTCCGGCCAACTACATCACCCGCACCAACAGCCTGGAAACCTACGCCGAGGAAATCATCCGCTTCCTCAAGGAAGACTTCGGCGACGATCTGCCGGAAATCATCCTCGAACCGGGCCGTTCGTTGATCGCCAACGCCGGCATCCTGGTCAGCGAAGTGGTGCTGGTCGCCCGTAAATCCCGTACCGCCGTCGAGCGTTGGGTCTACACGGACGTGGGCAAGTTCTCCGGCCTGATCGAAACCATGGACGAAGCCATCAAGTTCCCGATCTGGACCGAGAAGAAAGGCGAAATGGAAGAAGTGGTCATCGCCGGGCCGACCTGCGACAGCGCCGACATCATGTACGAGAACTACAAGTACGGCCTGCCACTGAACCTGGCCATCGGCGATCGCCTGTACTGGCTCTCGACCGGTGCCTACACCACCAGCTACAGCGCCGTGGAATTCAATGGCTTCCCGCCGCTGAAGTCGTTCTACGTATAACGCAACTTGTTGATAAGAAGGTCCATGCAGTGTGCATGGACCTTTTTATTTGCGCAGCCAGTTCTCGAAATCCTCCAGCAGCGTCATGCATTGACCTAGCGCTTTCATGGCGGCGCTCAATTTCGAATTCAGTTCTCCCAGCCGCACCGCGTAGCTTGCGCGCCTGAGCGTCAGGACCACGTCCTCCATACGCTGATATAGATCCTGCGCCCACAAGCCCATCTGCCCGTTCAGGTGATTGAATGCCTTGAACAACAGGGCAATGTCGGCTGTGTATTCCATCGCCCTGATCGCAGCGTCCCGAGAGGAATAAACCAGGTCCCAAACGGGTGTGGTGATCGCCTCCTGGAATAACATCTGCGCCACGTTCGGTTGGGTGTGGCAACGACAAACGCTCTGATCCATGGCGCTGGTGAACACCGGCTTCAACCCGAGCGACTCTCGATGCAGCTCATCGAAGCGAAACACCCACTGTCTGATCGTGCTTCTATGGTTGATAAAGCGCAGGTGAAGCTCATGGGTGAGGTCCTCTACCTTTGTCGGGGGAGCCAACAACCACCGCACTGAGCGAGACAAACTGAACAGTCTGAAATCCACGTGTTCAATCGCTTCCCTTCTGGAGAACCGCGCGGTGATGTCGAGTGCATCCCGGCTGAACAGCGCCAGTACATCCACATCCTTTTTCAATGACATTTTGAACTCATTGACGTAGCGCCAGAGCGCCGATAGATACTGTCCGTTGAAGAATGCATTGTTCCACCGCGAATCCATCATCAGCACGGATGGCTGATGACCCGCACTTCGACGCCGTTCAAAAGCGCCCGAGATGTTATTCAGGATCGAGCGCAGGGAACCCAGGAAATGAGCGTAACGATCCAGGGTCTTTCGCTGTGCCCCCGTCCATGTATAGCCAAATTGATCCATAGGCTGCTCTTGGCGATGGCAGACACAGGTCCGCCATCGCTTCATTGATGGAAATGTCCATTGCGGTCAGGAAGACTCCGCTCCGAGGCGTGTGTTATCCACGGAGGGGACGCAAATGATTGATCATGCCAGGGATAAGATCACATGCACTGCGCACGCGCGCCTCGACAGGTTGCGACTTCTGCGGCTCGAAAACCCCCGCGAACTGTTCAAACGCAGCCATGATATTCAGGAACTCCTTAAGGAAATTCCCACGTCCACTGTCCAATGCGTCAAGCGTCTGGACCAGTTCAACTTTGCCCTGGATCAGGGCGATGTCCCTGGTATACGCCTCTGCCTCCAGGCGCAGTTGTCTGGCCCGTTCCTCAAGCCGGTTGTACCCGGCAACCATGTTGAGATAGGAAATGGTTTCGGCGATGCCGGAGAGCGTTTTCTTCAGCGTGTCCATGGCCAACATGGCAATTTGCACCTGAGGGGGCGCCATGCCCATCGCCATCAGATTATCCACGGTCAACTGAGCCTGCTGACCGATTTTTTCCACGCCGGCTCTTCCAATCAACTCAATCGCATCGGCAACCGATTTCATCTGCGCATCCAATTCGACTCGCTTGGCCTCGGCCTTGTTTTTTTGCGCCTCTGCAAACGCCCGGTCCTGCTCCAAGGTAGCGATCCATTGCGCCGAGGCGCTCTTGTCGTAGCGGGCACCGAGGTCGATTTGGAGCGCTTTCAATTCGCGGGTCTGCTGGGCGACGGCAACGAACACCTCTTGAAGCTCATCTTCCATTTCCCTGGAAATTTCAAGTTGCTCATTCCTGTCGTGGGCGTTGTCGAAATCCTCTTGAATCTGCTTGAGGTTGCCGAGCGCCCGGTCCAATACATACATCGTTGTCTGCGCGCGGCTGCGCAAACCAAACGTCGTACTGTCGATCACAAGCGCCAGGCCGGTCATTCTCTCTACCACACCCGGCAGATAAGCATGCCGTTGAAACAACATCTGTGCCCGAACGCTGGAGTTCTGAACGCTCGAGTTATGACTGCGTAACGCCATCACCTCAAAAGCCGGATAATCGGCGACCCTCAACATCATTCGCCCCATCCTCCTTGATATCAAATTACCCATTTCGTACTCCCGTTGAGCTTCTGCAAACACTGCAAGCAATGCATCGGAACCGGTGCGAATATCCCGCCAGGGCGTGAGCACTTTCTTCACGTTCCGGATAAATCCCCTCAAGCTCACGGCGTTATTTATCTTATCCATCTCCTTTACCGAGGAATCGATATATAAGCCGAGCGCTTCCCATACCAGCATGAGGTTCTGGGTGGCCACTTCAGCTTCAATCGTAACGGCACTCAGGTTCTGCAGATCGCCTCGCACGCGATTCAACGAACTCAGTGTCTGGCTCTTGCTGGCCATGTTCTGGATGGCAATGTCCTGTACTTCTTTCAACTGTTTGCGTTGATTGCGTATTCTCTCGGCCTGGACCCCTTGGTAGATACCAAGAACCAACCCGCCGACATTGAGGGTGGCGGCGGCGACAATCGCTTCCTTCACCATCTGATCGTATTTCTTATTAAGCTCATCAAGCTCCGCGGCACGCTGATCGATATCATCCTGAAGCACTTGAATGTCCTGCCTATAGGAATTCTCGCTCACCGCTTTCAACCGCAGCTTGACTTCCGGCAGCACCTTTTCTCGCAGGTCCGTGCCGAAGCGGTCCAGCTCCGACCTGACATTTTCCGCCTTAACCTGGCAATCCTTCACATCAGAAAGCATGGCATTGAGGTAGTACTTGATCTCTGGAATATCCCCCGAAGGCAGCGTCACGTCGGGGAGCCGGGGGTGTTTGAGCTTGAGCTGCAGATAGCCCTCTACGGTGCTGATTCCATGTTCCCTGAGGTGTTTCGCTATTTCACTGTCGTCATAAACCTCAACGATCCCTGCGCCATTCTCAAGGATCTTTTCGGCAAACAATTTCAGATGAGTGCCGGTCAGCATGATCTCCCGACGCAACGGCGCCCAACGCTTGGCATGGTCATAGGTCATCGTGAATGTGCGTAGAAAATCCCTGGCCGTCAGCCCGAGACCACCGTCATCGCCAGCGCCGTAATTTAAATAGGCCACCACGTCGTTATAACGGTAAGGTAGCGACAAGCCGAGCACCTCATACCGGCGCAGACTGATGATCTGCTCTTTGGTAAGTTGTATGCCGGGTTCCCGGTTATATTCGTTCCCACTGCCCAAAGACGCCTCTATAAAAACTTTGGGCGCTTGCGCTGCGGCATCGACGATCTTATCGTCAGCGTTAAATTCCATCGTAGACTTCCTGTCTTCTAAAGTTCATTGAAGTTGCGTCGATGACAATCTGAATGAAACATCACAAACATGATTACCGATCGCGCAAAATGACTCTAAAGCAGTTGCGCGCACGCCCACTACTCTTCAACTATTAGAAAACAAGACAATGGCCCGAGAGCCCGGACAAGCGCTGAGCCAATGGCAAATATTCAGTCATTACCAAGCGTTAACGACGCTTTATCTGGAGCCAGAATGATGAGCGGAACCGACGCAACTATTGCAACGGGGTCAGTTGCAATAAACGTTGTCGGTAAATAGGCGCCATGGCGCGAATCTCAGGGTGAGAGGCCCCCGACAACGACTCACTGCTCACCCGCAGAAAATTCACGTTCCCGGCAGCCAGCGCCTTGCGCAACCAGCCCAGGGCTTCGTCAATGCGCCCATCACCCGCCAGCACCGCCGCATGACTGAATTGCCCTCGAAAGTCGCCACCTTCGGCCGACCGTCGATACCATTGCACCGCCGCCAACGGATCCGCCGGACAGCAGCGTCCGTCCTCCAGATAGCGCCCCAACAGATTCATCGACTTTGCGTGGCCCGCCTCGGCGGCGCGACGGTAGAGATTCAAGGCCTGCGCCTGGTCTTCGGCCACACCGCGCCCGGTCGCCAGCAGATTGGCGTAGTTATACATCCCCCAGTCCAACCCCGCCTCGGCGGCCAGGCGATAATGCCGGGCGGCGACGCTGGAGTCGGCGACACACCCCCAACCGTGCTCATGACAACGCCCCAGCATGTTGCGCGCCATCGGGTGCCCGCGCCGCGCCGCAATACCGAACCAACGTACCGCCAGGACCGGATCCCGGGCGATGCCCTGACCGTCCAGCAGGATCTGACCCAGCAACGCCTGGGCATCGAGCACACCCTCGCCCGCCGCGAGCAGGATCGCCTGGGCCGCCCGCGCCGGGCTTTCTTCAAGCATCGCCTTGAGAGATTCGCCGTCGAGCACTTCCTCGCGGCGCAGACGAAAGTCCGCCATCTACACCTCGACCCAGCGGCGCAGCAGGTTGTGGTAGGTGCCGGTCAGGCGAATCAACGAAGGATGGTCCGGCACGTCGCGGGTCAATGCCTGGATCGCCCCGTCCATCTCGAACAGCAACGCGCGCTGGCTGTCTTCGCGCACCAGGCTCTGAACCCAGAAGAACGACGCATAGCGGGCACCACGGGTCACCGGGTTGACCTTGTGCAGACTGGTGCCCGGATACAACACCATGTCTCCGGCCGGCAACTTGACCCGCTGGGTGCCGTAGGTGTCCTGGATCTCCAGTTCGCCGCCGTCGTAGTCCCGGGGATCGCTGAAGAACAGGGTGGCCGACAGATCGGTGCGTACCCGTTCAGCGCTGCCCTTAGGTTGGCGCACGGCGTTATCGATGTGGAAGTCGAAACTGCCGCCGGCGGTGTAACAGTTCAACAGCGGCGGGAACACCTTGTGCGGTATCGCGGCAGACATGAACAGCGGGTTGCTCCACAACCGTTCGAGCATCGCGGCGCCAATTTCCTTGCCCAGGGGATGGCCCTCGGGCAATTGCAGGTTGTGCTTGGCCTTGGCCGACTGGTAACCGGCGGTGATCTTCCCGTCCATCCACTCGGTCTGTTCCAGCGCCTCGCGGATGCGCTGCACTTCTTCGGGAGAAAACACACCGGGGATGTGCAGCAACATGGATCGAGCCTGTGGATAAAATGGGCGCCAATGGTAGTGATTCTTATTAGCTGTGCACAACCCCCACGATGCATCCCGTGACCAAAACCGGAAAGACGAATTATAAAAACGGAAATTCCTCTCAAATAGAAATATTTCGCAATTGATATAGAGACTCGTTTACCCTATATTCCGCGGCCTCGAAACCTTGGGGAAGGCAATATTCATGTCGCGTCAATCATCACCATTACCGGTCCAGTCACCTCGTCTGCTGGCGTCCGCCATTGGCGTCGCCCTGAGTGCGACGGCCGCGGCCCAACTGGCTCAGGCGGCGGAGAACGCCGATGAAAAGGCCCCGCGCGAGCCCATTGCCCTGGATGCCACCAGCATCACCGGCGAGGCCCAGGACACGACGTCCTATCAGGTCGAAAAAGCCTCTTCCCCAAAATACACCGCGTCGCTGGTCGACACCCCGCGCTCAGTGACCGTCATCCCTCAGCAAGTGCTCAAGGATACTGGCGCGCTAAATATGCAGGATGCTTTGCGCACCGTGCCGGGCATCACCTTCGGCGCCGGTGAAGGCGGCAACCCCCAGGGGGACCGCCCATTCATCCGCGGTTTCGATGCCCAGGGTGATACCTATCTGGATGGCGTGCGCGACACGGGCTCGCAAAGCCGCGAAATCTTCGCCGTGGAGTCCATCGAAGTCAGCAAGGGGCCGAACTCGGCCATCGGTGGCCGTGGCGCAGCGGGCGGCACCATCAACCTGGTGAGCAAGAAGGCTCACCTGGGCGACACCTTCGACGGGGGCTTCACCTGGGGCTCGGACCAGACCCAACGCTACACCCTGGATGGCAACTATCAGTTCAGCGACAGCGCCGCCGGTCGTCTCAACCTGATGAGCCATGAAAGCAACGTCGCCGGCCGCGACAAGGTCAACTACGACCGCTGGGGCATCGCGCCATCGCTGGCGTTCGGCCTCGGCACGGACACCCGGGTCAACCTCGACTACTACCATCTCGAAAGCAACGACCTGCCAGACTCGGGCATCCCCTACAGCATGCCAGCCTCAGGGCGGACGGCCGACCGCACCCAGTCCAACCCGGACAAACCCAACGACGGCGGCGACAGCAGCAATTTCTATGGCCTCACCGACCGCGACTTCCGCAAGACCCGCGTCGACACCGCGACCTTCGCCATCGAGCATGACCTGAGCGATGCACTGACGGTCAAGAACACCCTGCGCCATGGCTCCAGCCTGCAGGACTACATCCTGACCCAGCCCGACGACAGCAAGGGCAACGTCAACAACGGAACGGTCTGGCGCCGGGCCAACAGCCGGGTCAGCAACGTCGATACCACCACCAACCAGACCGACCTGTTCGGTGATTTCTATGTGGCCGGGTTCAAGAACAGCTTCTCCACCGGTATCGAATTGAGCCGCGAGACAGGCGAAAAATCCGCCTACACCGTCAACACCGACACCGTACCGGGCACCGCTGCAGCGAACACCAACTGCACCCCATCGATGATCGGTGCATCGAGTGGCTTCAACTGTACCTCGTTGTCCAACCCGAACCCGAATGATCCGTGGAACGGCGCCATCGCACGCAACTACGCCGGCACCGACACCACCAGCGTCACCCGCGCGCTCTATGTGTTCGACACCCTGGAGCTGACGCCGCAATGGCTGGTGAACATGGGCCTGCGCTACGATCATTTCGACACGAAGTACAAGACCTACAACGCCGCCGGCACCACCACGTCCAAGGGCGATGATGTCAGCGAGTTCGTCACCGGTCAGTTGGGCCTGGTCTGGAAGCCCGCTGACAACGGCAGTATCTACGCCTCCTACGCCACCTCGGCCACACCGCCGGGCAACATGGTCGGCGAAGGCACCGAAGGCAACCCGTTGGGCGGCACGCCGGACCGCAACGGCAACTTGTTGGCAAGCGACATGGAGCCGGAAACCACCAAGAACTACGAGATCGGCACCAAATGGGACCTGCTGGGCAGTCGCCTCTCGCTGACCGCCGCAGTCTTCCGCACCGAGAAGGAGAACGCCCGGGTCCAAGTCGATACCACGACCTATGAGAACGCCGGCAAGACCCGTGTCGACGGCCTCGAACTCTCGGCCAGCGGCAAGATCACCGAAAAATGGCAAGTGTTCGCCGGCTACAGCTACCTGGACAGCGAACAGGTCGATGGCGGCCCGTTGAGCACCACCGACGGCAATGAGCTGCCGAACACGCCGAAGAACAGCGCCAGCGTCTGGACCACTTACGCGCTCACCTCGAAGCTGACCATCGGCGGCGGCGCCTTCTATGTCGACGACGTGTTCGGCAGCGTGGCCAATACCACCATGGTCGACTCCTACGTGCGCTACGACGCCATGGCCAACTACAAGGTCAGCAAGCACCTCGACCTGCAACTCAACGTGCAGAACCTGACGAACGAAACCTACTACGACAAAGCGTTCTCGACCCATTTCGCCAACCAGGCGGCGGGGCGTACGGCGCTGTTGAGCACCAACTTCCATTTCTGATCGGAAATGGCTGGGGCCGTGATGCGGTCACCTGTGGGAGCGAGCCTGCTCGCGAAAGCGTTGGATCAGTCGACACTAATACTGTCTGACACACCGCCTTCGCGAGCAGGCTCGCTCCCACAGGGTTGATTTCGACATCACTGACCGTACGCAAAAGCCCCGCTCATCTTTTATGAGCGGGGCTTTTATGTGTGTTTATGAATGCTTCTCGATAACACACGGCATAATGCACGCCGTGATGAACCGTAATGAATGAAAGGCGGGCGACGTGTTGAAGAAAACCCTGTTCCAGTTGCACTGGTTTTTCGGCATCAGTGCCGGGCTGGTCCTGGCGTTTATGGGCATTACCGGTGCGGCGGTGTCGTTCCAGGACGAGATCCTGCGGGCGCTGAACCCACAGGTGCTGACGGTGGAGAAACAACCGGCCGGTGTCCTGCCACCCGCCGAACTGGTGGAACAGATCGAGGCCACCGCCGGTAAAACCGTCGCCATGCTCTGGGTCGAGACCGACAGCGGCAATGCCGCACGGGCGATCTTCGCCGCGCCGCCCGGGGAGAAGCGCGGGGCCATGCGCTACTTCAACCCGTACAACGCTCAATTCATGGGCGATGTGGTGGGCCAGGACTTCTTCGGCCTGCTGCTCAAGCTGCACCGCATCCTGGCCCTGGAGGACGTGGGCCGGCAGATCACCGGGGCCTGCACGTTGATCCTGGTGTTTTTCTGCCTGTCCGGGTTGTACCTGCGTTGGCCGCGCCAGTGGAAGAGCTGGCGTGCCTGGCTGACCCTCGACTGGCAGAAGAAAGGCCGCAGTTTCAACTGGGATTTGCATTCGGTGGCCGGCACCTGGTGCCTGGCGTTCTACCTGTTGGCGGCCCTGACCGGGCTGACTTGGTCCTACGATTGGTACAACAAAGGCGTGACCCGCCTGCTCTCCGACTCACCGAAGCAAGAACGTGTGCGCAACCGCGGCCCCGCGCCTGACGGCCCGCCGCCGGTGGTCGATTACCGGGCCATGTGGAGCAGCATCTACAGCGCCGCCGGCCCGGACCTGGCGTCCTATAATGTGCGCCTGCCGCCGGTGGCCGGGCAACCGGCGACGGTGTTCTACCTGTTGAAGCATTCGCCCCATGACCGGGCACTGAACCAGATCGTCCTCGACCCGGCCACCGGCGTTGTCAGCCAACACAGTCGCTACAGCGACAAGAGCCTCAAGGCGCAACTGCTGACCAGCGTTTATGCCTTGCATGTAGGAAGTTACTTCGGCCTGATCGGGCGGATCCTGGTGACGGTGGCGGCGCTGACCATGCCACTGTTCTTCATCACCGGTTGGTTGTTGTACCTGGATCGTCGCCGCAAGAAACGTCAAGTCCGGCAAGCGCGCCAGGGGTTGGCGGCCAGCCACGGCGACGCGCCCGCGTGGCTGATCGGCTTCGCCAGCCAGAGCGGCTTTGCCGAACAGTTGGCGTGGCAGACCGCCGGCCAGCTCCAGGCCGCCGGTCTGCCGGTGAATGTCCAGCCACTGGCCGGCGTCAGCGAGCAGGACCTGAGCAACTCCACCCATGCCTTGTTTGTGGTCAGTACCTTTGGCGACGGCGAAGGGCCGGACAGCGCCCGGGGTTTCGAGCGCAAGGTACTGGGCCGCCCCCTGGGCCTGGAGCGCCTGCAATATGCGGTGCTGGGCCTGGGCGACCGGCAGTACGACAACTTCTGCGGTTTCGCCCGACGCCTGCACAGCTGGCTGGCGGAGCATGGCGGCAAGACCCTGTTCGCCCCGGTGGAAGTCGACAGCGGCGACCCTTACGCCTTGCGTCATTGGCAACAGCAACTGGCCGAACTGACCGGGCAGGCGCCGGCGGACACCTGGAAAGCCCCCGATTTCGAACATTGGACGCTCAACCAGCGCACCTTGCTCAACCCCGACAGCAGTGGTTCGGGCGTGTACCTGCTCGGCCTCAGCGCCCCTGGGCCAAGCAGCTGGCTGGCCGGCGACCTGGTGGAAATACTGCCACGCAACGACCTGCTGGCCATCGAGCACTTTCTCGAGGGCCTGGGTATCGCCGGCAACGCTCGCGTCCAGGTCGACGGCTTGCCGCAAAGCCTGGAGCAGGCCTTGACGATCCGCCAGTTGCCGGAAAACCGCGCCCATCTGGTGGGCCTGCATGCCCAGGCGCTGCTGGACGCGCTGGCCCCGCTGGCGCCGCGTGAATATTCCATCGCCTCGATCCCGGCCGATGGCATGCTGGAGCTGATCGTGCGCCAGGAACGCCATGCCGATGGCAGCCTGGGCATCGGCTCCGGCTGGCTCACCGAATATGCCCCGCTGGGCAGTGCCATCAGCCTGCGGGTACGGCGCAACAGCGGCTTCCACCTGCCACCCCAGGGCGTGCCGATGATCCTGCTAGGCAACGGCACCGGACTGGCAGGGCTGCGCAGCTTGCTCAAGGCCCGTGTCGCCGAAGGCCCGCAACGCAACTGGCTGCTGTTTGGCGAGCGCCAGCGCGAGCATGATTTCCATTGCCGCGATGAGCTTCAGGAATGGGTCACCTCCGGCGACCTGGAACGCCTGGACCTGGCGTTCTCTCGGGATCAGCAACAGAAAATCTACGTCCAGGACCGCCTGCGCGAATCCGCTGCACTGCTCAAGCAATGGCTGGCTGACGGCGCAGTGATTTATGTCTGCGGTAGCTTGCAGGGCATGGCGTCGGGGGTAGATCAGGTGCTCAACGACGTGCTGGGGGCCGAGGAAGTGGAGCGATTGATCGAGCAGGGGCGCTATCGGCGAGACGTTTACTGACAATCCTGTTCTCCTTTGTGGGAGCGAGCCTGCTCGCGATAGCGGTGCATCAGACAGCATCTTTGTCGCTGACACACCGCATCGCGAGCAGGCTCGCTCCCACAGGGGAAATGTTTGCGGCAGGAATTCACACCGGCTGCAGCTTCTTCTCGAACACCGCCACCCCCTCCAGATCCCGCAACACCACATTCATCTCCCCGCTCTGCCCGTCGATGTTCACCTCGCCGAAAAATTGATAGCCGGCAAACGGCGAGGTGTTCTGGGTCGGTGGGGCTTTCTGGAACACCACTTCGGGGCCGAAGGTCTTGTCCAGCACGTTGGGCCCGAAACTGCCGGCGTTCAGCGGCCCGGCGACAAACTCCCAGAACGGCTCGAACTCCTGGAACGCGGCCTGTTCCGGGTGGTAGTGGTGGGCGGCGCAATAGTGGACATCGGCGGTGAGCCAGACGTAGTTGCGTACCTGATGCTTGCGCAGGTAGCCGAGCAGTTCGGCAATTTCCACTTCGCGGCCCTGGGCCTGGCCCGGGTCACCGTTGGCGACGGCTTCCCAGCGTGGCACACCGGGGCTGACCTCGCCGTCGGGCACACCCAGGCCGATGGGCATGTCGGCAGCGATGACTTTCCATTGGGCCCGGGATTGCTTCAACTCGCGCTTGAGCCAATTCAACTGCTCGCGACCGAGGAAGGGCTTGGCCGCGCCGAGGTTGGCGTCATTGGCTTCGCGATAGCTGCGCATGTCGAGCACGAACACATCCAGCATCGGTCCATAGGCGAGCTTGCGATAGATCCGCCCGCCGCCATCGGCCTTCTGCAAGCGCATCGGCGCATATTCCAGCCAGGCTTGTCGCGCACGGCCAACCAGGGTGCCGATATCCTTGGTCTGGTAGCGCTCGTCCAACTGCTTGCCCGGCGACCAGTTATTGACCACCTCGTGGTCGTCCCACTGCCAGATCTGCGGCACCTCGGCGTTGAAACGCCGCACGTTCTCGTCCATCAGGTTGTAGCGATAGTTGCCACGATACTCGTCCAGCGTCTCGGCGACCTTGCTCTTGGCTTCGGTGGTGAGGTTGCGCCAGATGCGCCCGCCTTCCGTGGTGATCTGAGCCGGCACCGGGCCGTCAGCGTAGATCGTGTCGCCGCTGTGGAGGAAGAAGTCCGGCAGGCGCAGGCGCATGGCTTCGTAGATGCGCATGCCGCCGAGGTCCGGGTTGATCCCGAAGCCCTGGCCGACGGTGTCGCCGCTCCAGACAAAACGGATGTTGCGCTTGAACTGCGGTGCGCTGCGCAGATGGCCCAACCAGGGCTCGCTGGCAACGCCACTCCGGGCGTCTTCAAAATGGACGCGGTAGAAAATTGCCTGGTCGCGCGGCAAGCCGGCGAGTTCGACCCGGGCGGTGAAGTCGCTGCGGCTGTCGGCCAGCGGCGAGACAACGCGCCGGGGGTTGAGGAAGCGGCTGCGGGTGTCCCACTCCACCACCATTCGCGCCGGGCGGTCGCTGCGACTCCAGATCATCACCCGGTCGCCCTGCAAGTCACCTGACTGCACACCATCGGTCAGTACCGGCCGATCCTTGACCGAGGCAATCACCGCTGGCGCCAACCCCGGCAACAACAACCCCGCCCCCACGGCCTGCATCACACGGCGACGGCCCAGGTCGAATTCACTCATGGTGTTCCTCCCAAATGGGAAAACTAGAACATGCTCGTGTTAATCGTTTGTGAACGTTGCAAAAAACATTGTGGGAGCGAGCCTGCTCGCGATTGCGGAGTGTCAGATAACAAAGTTGTTGGCTGATACACCGCTATCGCGAGCAGGCTCGCTCCCACAGGGGACTTCATTGTTTCAGGAAACGGCTCAGGCCTTGGCAGGCTCCAACGCCATCTCGACTTCCTCCGGCCGCTTGAGCAGCGCATACGCCACCGCCGTCAACAGGCTGCCCGCCACGATCGCCAGCAAGTACAGCAATGCATGGTTGATGGCGTTGGGGATCAGCATCACGAACAGTCCGCCGTGGGGCGCCATGAGTTTGCAGCCGAAGTACATCGACAGCGCACCGGTCAGCGCACCACCGGCGATGCTGGCCGGGATCACCCGCAGCGGGTCCTTCGCCGCGAACGGAATCGCGCCTTCGGAAATGAAGCACAGCCCCAGCACCAAGGCCGCCTTACCGGCCTCGCGCTCGGTCTGGGCAAACTTGCGCCGGGCGATGAAGGTGGCGATACCCAGGCCAATCGGCGGCACCATGCCGGCGGCCATGGTCGCGGCCATCGGCGCGTAACTCTGCGACGCCAGCAGCCCCACCGAAAACGCATAAGCGGCCTTGTTGATCGGGCCTCCGAGGTCGACACACATCATCGCCCCCAGCAGCACACCCAACAGAATCGCATTGGTGGTGCCCATGCTGTCGAGGAAATGGGTCAATCCTTCGAGCATGCCCGCCACCGGCTTGCCCACCACATAGATCATCACCAGCCCGGTGAACAGGCTCGCCAGCAACGGGATGATCAGGATCGGCTTCAGCGCTTCCAGACTCTGTGGCAGACGTGCGTAACGGTTGATCGCCTTGGCCGCGTAACCGGCCAGGAAGCCGGCGATGATCCCGCCGATGAACCCGGCGCCCAGGGTGCTCGCCAGCATCCCGCCGATCATCCCCGGCGCGAGGCCCGGACGGTCGGCAATGGAATAGGCGATGTAACCGGCCAGCAACGGCACCATCAATTTGAACGCGCTTTCGCCGCCGATCTGCATCAGCGCGGCCGCCAACGTGCCAGGCTCCTTGAACGCGGTGATGCCAAACACGAACGACAACGCGATCAGCAAACCACCGGCTACCACCATCGGCAGCATGAACGACACGCCAGTCAACAAATGCTTGTAGACGCCGGTCTTCTCCGCCTTGGCCGGCCCCGCACTGCCACTGGACGCCGTTTCCTGTTGTCCCTCGGCCAAGGCTTTTTTCAGCGTGGCCTCCGCTTGCTTCAAGGCGATGCCCGTGCCGCAGCGATAGATCTTTTTGCCAGCAAAACGCTCGGTGGCGACTTCGATATCGGTCGCCAGCAGCACCACGTCCGCATCAGCAATGGCTTGGGGACTCAACGGATTGCGCGCGCCCACCGAACCCTGGGTTTCCACCTGCAGGTCGTAGCCCAATCGCGTCGCCGCCTGCTGCAATGCCTCGGCCGCCATGAAGGTATGGGCCACGCCCGTCGGGCACGCGGTGATGGCAACCAGGCGCGGCGCATGTTCGCTCACCGCTGCGGACGATTGCGCAGCAACGGCCGCCTCCTGCTGAACATCCGACGCCACCAGGACCGCTGCCTCTTCGGCACCACGGCGCAGCACCGAATCGACATCCTGCAGGGCCTGGGCCGGGGTGCTGCGGAAGACCCGCTTGCCGACGAACCGCGTCAGATCCACCGGGCCGCTGGCAACCAGCAACACCCACTCGGCGGCTTCAAGGGTGGCCGCCGACAACTGGCGCTCCGGATGGGCCGCGTCATGGACTTCGACGCTGGTGCTCCATCCCTGGCGCTGGGCCGCCGCGTCCAGCAGGCGGGCGCACAACACACTGGTGACCATGCCGTTCGGGCAGGCCGTCACAATGGCTAATTTCATTCTCGCGAACCCTCTTATTGTTCTGTCAGGGGGCGCACGCGCACGCCCTGTTCAAGCGACGCCAGCAGCGCGGTGTCATGGATGCCGAAACCGATCTGGGTGACCGCCATCGCGGCGATGGCCGTGGCGGTGCGCAGGGTCTGTTCCGGGGTATGCGCACCGAGCAGGCCGTGCAGCATGCCTGCCAGCAGTGAATCCCCTGCACCCACGGTACTGGCGACGGTGACCTTGGGGGGAGAGGCGTGCAACGCTGAACCGACACTGAACCAGTTCACGCCGTCGGCGCCGTGGGATATCACCACATGCTCGACACCCTGAGCGTGCAGGCGTTGCGAAGCTTGGGCCTGGGCCTGTTCGGTCACCACATCGCAGCCCAGTGCGTCAGCCAGTTCCTCGGTGTTCGGCTTGATCAGCCACGGCCCGGCGGCCAACGCGACGCGCAAGGCTTCGCCACTGGTGTCGAGGGCCACCTTCAGGCCGAGGGATTTCAGGCGCGAGATCAACGCCTGCAACCACAGTGGACTGACACCCCGGGGTAAACTGCCCGCCACCACCACGACATCGTGCCCAGGGGCGATCTGCTCCAGGCGCGCCAGCAACGCTTGCTGCGCCGCGTCATCGACCCTCGGGCCGGGGCCGTTGAGGTCGGTGATGCGTCCATCCTGCTCGGCCAGCTTGATGTTGCTGCGGGTGTCCCCGGGCACACGGATAAAGGCGTCGACAAAACCGCGTTGAGCGAACAACGTCTCGAACGCCTGGGCGTTGTCTTCACCCAAAAAGCCGCTGACGGTCAGCGTATGCCCCAGGTCGGCCAGCACCTGGGCCACGTTCACACCTTTGCCGGCGGCGTGGCTGTGCATGGCATCGCTGCGGTTGACCTGGCCCGGTTCCAGGCGCGCCAGTTCCACCGTGAGGTCGAGCGCCGGGTTGAGGGTCAGGGTAAGAATCTTCGCCATTACAGCGCCTCCACTAATGCGCGCACATCATTGGCGCTGCCCACGGCCAATGCTTCGCGGGCCAGGGTTTGTGCCTGTTCCAGGCTCAGCTCACGTACTCGTGCCTTGACCTCGGCAACGCTGCGGGCCGACACACTCAGTTCATCCACCCCCAGGCCCACCAGCACCGGCACTGCCAGCGGGTCGGCCGCCAGTTCGCCGCACACGCCCACCCATTTACCATGGGCATGGGCAGCGCGCACGGTGATGTCGATCAGTTGCAGCACCGCCGGGTGCAAGCCGTCGGCCTGGGCCGAAAGACTTGGATGGCCGCGGTCGATGGCCAGGGTGTACTGGGTCAGGTCGTTGGTGCCCACGCTGAAGAAGTCGACTTCCTTGGCGAGCACCGGCGCGAGCAACGCGGCGGATGGCACTTCGATCATGATCCCCAGTTGCAGGTCCGCCACCGGGATTTCCAGGCGCAGGCGCTCGGTCATGTCCCGGGCCTGGCGCCATTCTTCGACGCTGCCCACCATCGGGAACATGATCCGCAACGGACGGTTGTCCGCCGAACGCAGCAAGGCACGCAGTTGCGCCTCCATGATCTGTGGGCGCTGCAAGGTCAGACGGATGCCACGCACGCCGAGGAACGGGTTTTCCTCTTTCGCGATCGGCCAGTACGGCAGCGGCTTGTCGCCGCCGACATCCAGCGTACGCACCACCAGGGGCCGGCCAGCCAGGCCATCGAGCACCTTGCGGTATTCGGCTTCCTGGGTCGCTTCGTCCGGTGCCTGAGTATGGGCCATGAAAATCAGTTCGGTACGCAACAAGCCAATCCCTTCGGCCCCCTGCTCCACCGCGCCGGCGACACCTGCGCTTTCGCCGATGTTGGCGAACACTTCCACCGGGTGGCCGTCACGGGTCAGGGCGGGTTGATGACGCTGTTCGGCGGCGGCCTTGAGGCGCTGTTCGCGGGTGTCGCGTTCCTCGACGGCGCGTTGCAGGGTAGCGGCATCAGGCTCCACATGCAGGCGACCGCGCTGGCCGTCCAGCAACAATGAAGTGCCCGGCGCCAACAGCAACACCGAGGCTCCCGCCCCCACCAGCGCCGGGATGCCCAGGGCCCGGGCGACAATCGCGCTGTGGGCGGTGGCGCCACCGCGTGCGGTGAGAATCCCCGCCACCCGGCTCGGATCCAGGCGCGCCACGTCGGACGGACCGACTTCATCCATCACCAGGATGTACGGTTGCTCGGGTTCGTTCGGGGTTTCGACGCCACATAACTGCGCCAGCACACGACGGCCGACGTCGCGCAGATCGGCGGCACGCTCGGCGAGCAGTGCGTCCTGCAAGGCTTCCTGTTCTTTCGCAGCGGCTTCAATCACCCCCATCCACGCCGCTTGCGCACTTTCACCGAGCTTCAGGCGGGTGTCGACTTCGTCAGTCAGCTCCGGGTCGTCGAGCATTTCCTGGTGGGTAATGAAGATTTCGCGGATGGCCTTGGCCTTGGCGCGCTCGATCAGGCCTTCGATGTCGCGGCGCACCTGGTTCAAGGCGTTTTGCAGACGCTCGCGCTCGATGGCGGCCGATTCGCCGCGCAGCGGATAGTCGATGGTTTGCAGAACCTGGATATGGGCCGGGCCAATGGCGATACCTGGCGCAGCAGGCACCGCCTGGATCAGGCTGCCGGATTCGGGGGCCAGCATCACGGTGGCGACTTCGGCCATCGGGCTTTCCTGCGGCGCACTCGGAGGCGGCAGCGGCTCGACTTCTTCGCCCAGGCCCTCTTCGATGGCCGCCAGCAATGCCGGCAGCGCATCGGCGGCAATGTTCGGTTCAGCGATGAATTCCAAGACCTGACCGCGACGGGCGCCCAGGCTCAGCAGTTTGCTCAGGCTCTTGGCCGACACGGCGCTGTCCTGGCCGTCGACGATGCGCACGCGGATCTCGCCTTCGAAGCTTTTCGCCAATTGCGCAAGAATCTTCGCCGGACGCGCATGCAAGCCATGGGCGTTGGCCAGGCCGATTCGAGCGCTGGGCCAGTCGGCGGGCAGTTCGCCACCGAGCACTTCCAGCACCTTGCGGCTGCTGGTGGCACGGCCCAGCTCGTGGCCGCGACCTTCGATCAGCAAGGCGCAGAGTCGTTCGAGCAGCGCCTGGTGAGCTTCGCCGAGACTGGCGAGGCAAAACAGGCCACTCAAGGGCTGTCCCAGATAACGGATGGGTTTGTCCGGTGTCACGAAGGCCAGGCCCGGGCGCTTGACGGTCTGCTCGCTGTGCAGCCACCACAGGCCATCGCCCAGGGGCAGCGCATCGACCTGCTGCAACACCCCGGCAAAGCCGTTACTCACGCAATCGGCCTGGCGCAGCAAACGGGCGCCACGCCACACCAGCTCCTCGAAATCATCGGCCGACACGCCAAGCCCGATCATTTGCGCATCCAGGGCCAGCTCCTGCGGCGCACCTTGCAGCAACTTCAGCAAGGCTTCGGCGGAACCGGCGCGACGCAGCGCCTGACCCAGGTCGGTCTCGCCGAGGGCACGGGTCAGCAGTTGCAGCAGGCGCAGGTGCTCATCGGACTTGGCCGCGATACCGATCGCCAGGTAGACAATTTGCCCGTCGCCCCAATCCACGCCTTCGGGGAATTGCAGCAAACGAACACCGGTCGAATGCACCAGGTCGCGGGTTTGCGGCGTACCGTGGGGGATGGCGATACCTTGGCCAAGAAAGGTCGAACCCTGGGCTTCGCGGGCCTGCAAGCCGGCGAGATAACCTTCGGCCACCAGGCCATCGGCCACCAGTTTGTCAGCGAGCAATTGCAGCGCGGCGGCTTTATCCACGGCGGTCTGGGCCATGGATATCTGCTCTGGATTGAGCTCGAGCATGCTTTCTCCTTTTTGGCGTCGGGTTGGCGCCAGGTATTGTTTTGAATGACAGCTTAGCGTTACAGGATGGCTTTTGGCGGTATCGCGGCAGTGCGGCCAAAAAATCCTGCTAACCTTGAAAATACGCTTGCTGAAACGTTTAATCTAGAAAGATTGGCACGTTACTCGATAATCTCTCATCCTTGAAGTGCAACTTGTCGCCAGTGTTTGGACCACGACCGTCGTGCTGAATCGGGTTAGGATGGGCGCTCAGTGTCGGACAAACTCGAAAAAACAAGGAAAAACGGGTTGAAACTCAGTGATATCGCCCAACTGGCCGGTGTGTCCGTCACCACCGCCAGCTATGTCATCAACGGCAAGGCCGAACAGCAACGCATTAGCAATGCGACCGTCGAACGGGTGCGTGCGGTGGTCGAAGAACATGGCTTCACGCCCAACCCACAGGCCGCGGGGTTGCGCAGTCGGCATACCCGCACCCTGGGCTTCATTCTGCCGGACCTGGAAAACCCCAGTTACGCCCGCATCGCCAAGCTGCTGGAACAGGGCGCCCGGGCGCAGGGCTACCAGTTGCTGATCGCCAGTTCCGATGATGCGCCAGAAAGTGAGCGGCAGCTGTTGCAACTGTTCCGCGCCCGGCGCTGCGACGCGCTGATCGTCGCCAGTTGCCTGCCGGCCGGGGATGACAGCTACCGCCAGTTACAGGCCAAGGGCATTCCGATCATCGCCATCGACCGGGTGATGGAGCCTGAGCACTTCTGCTCGGTGATCAGTGACGACCGCCAGGCCAGCCTGCACCTGACCCGCAGCCTGCTGGAGACGCAACCCCGGCAGATCGTGCTGGTCGGCGCACGCCCCGAGCTGAGTATCAGCCAGGAGCGGGCCGCGGGCTTTCGCGAAGCGCTGACAGGATTCGACGGTCAGGTACTGGTCGAGCACGGCGAATCGTTCAGCCGAGAATGCGGCCGCCAATTGATGGAAGACTTGCTTGAGCGCCTGGGGCATCTGCCCGACGCGCTGATCACCACTTCCTACGTGCTGCTGCAAGGGGTGTTCGATGCCCTGCACGATTTCCCGCTCAAATCGCGACCGCTGCGCCTGGGCACCTTTGGTGACACGCAGTTGCTGGACTTCCTGCCACTGCCGGTCAATGCCATGTCCCAGCAACATCAACTGATCGCCGACAAAGCGCTGGAACTGGCCCTGGCGGCCATCGAGAATGATGACTACCAGCCTGGCGTGCAGGCCATCGCACGGACCTTCAAGCAGCGTATCCACCGGGACTGAATCGTGGAGCTGATCGACACCCACACCCACCTGGACTTTCCCGATTTCGACGCGGATCGTCCGGCGCTGCTGGCCGCAAGCCGCGCCCTGGGTGTCCGGCAGATGGTGGTGCTGGGGGTGTATCGGGACAACTGGCAACGGGTCTGGGACTTGGTACAAAGCGACCCGGACCTGCACGCCGCGTTTGGCCTGCACCCGGTCTATCTCGATCAGCATCGCCCCGATGATGTGGCGCACCTGCGCGACTGGCTGGCCCGCCTGGCAGGGCATCGGCAGTTATGCGCGGTGGGCGAAATCGGCCTGGATTACTACATCGAGGGCCTGAACCGTGAGCGCCAGCAGACGCTGTTCGAAGCGCAACTGCAACTGGCGACGGAGTTCGAACTGCCGGCACTCATCCACGTACGCCGCAGCCACGCAGCGGCGATCGCAACCCTCAAGCGCCTTCCCCTGAAACGCGCGGGGATCATCCACGCCTTCGCCGGCAGTTTCGAAGAAGCCCGCGAGTACATCAAACTCGGCTACAAACTCGGCCTCGGCGGAGCCGCCACCTGGCCCCAAGCCCTGCGCATGCACCGGGTACTGGCGAAACTGCCACTGGAAGCAGTTGTGCTGGAAACCGACTCCCCAGACATGGCCCCGGCGATGTACCCCGGCCAGCGCAACAGCCCGGCACATTTACCGGCGATTTGCGAGGCCCTGGCCACAATCATGGCGATCAGCCCGGAGCAACTGGCCGAGGCCAGCACAGCGAACGCCCGACAATTGTTCAACTGGTGACTGCACCCTCCTGTGCGGAGTTGCTCGCAAAAGCGGTCAGCCTGGGCAAGAGAGGTTGGATGTACCGACGCCATCGCGAGCAGGCTCGCTCCCACAATTCGATCGGGGTACGGCTGAAGAGCCAGGTCGGCTGTAACGTCACCTCGCTTTTTTGCTTTTGATCTTGATCTTGATCTTCGGGCCCCATTAACCACGACGGCCGAACGCAGGCATTGCGTAGTGGGCAACCCGGCATGGATGCCGGGTTAGCCGCGCTGGGCCATGGATGGCCCTTCGCGGCGGGCCCACGGAGCAATGCCGGAGTGAGGGCATGCCGAGCCCAGGCGAGGCACCGAGTGGTGGGGCCAAGACCTTTTGGTTACTTTTGGGGCGTTTGCCAAAAGTAACCCGCTGTAAGAGCGGAACCATAAGTAGCCGTTACCGCAGCAACGGATATGTACCCAGTAAGGCCGCCATCGCGAGCAGGCTCACCCCCACAGGAGTTCTGCAGCGATCATCACACCCGAAACGCATTGATCAACACCTTGAGCTGCCCGACCTGCGCAGACAATTCACGGCTGGCATCCTCAGTCTGGTGCGCCCCCTCGGCCGTGCGCTCACCCGCACGGTTGATCTCGACAATGTTCCGGTCGATATCATGGGCCACCGCCGTCTGCTGCTCGACAGCGGCCGCGATCTGCTGGTTCTGGTCGACAATCATGCCAACCGCACCGAGGATGTTCTCCAAAGCCTGCTGGACCTTCTCCGACTGACCGACCGTGCCATTGGCCATTTCATGACTGGTACCCATGGCCTTGACCGCCGCCCCCACACCGCCGTGCAGACGGTCGATCATCGCTTCAATCTCCTCAGTCGATTGCTGGGTCCGCTTGGCCAGGGTCCGCACTTCATCCGCCACCACCGCGAAACCGCGGCCCTGTTCACCGGCCCGAGCCGCCTCAATCGCGGCGTTGAGGGCCAACAGGTTGGTCTGCTCGGCGATGCTCTTGATCACATCCAGCACGCGGCTGATGGCCTGGCTATCAGTCGCCAACTGATTGATCACCTGCACCGATTGATCGATTTCGCTGGCCAGGCGGGCGATGCTGCCCTGCTGGGACTCCACCAGCCCACGCCCACTGAGGGTTTCATCGTTCACACTGTGAGCGCTGCTGACCGCCGCAGCGGCACTGCGGGCCACCTCCTGCGCCGTGGCCGACATCTGGTTCATCGCTGTGGCGACCAGCTCGATCTGGCTGCGCTGGCCGGCCACTGCCTGATTACTCTGGGCCGATACCGATTCCACCTGCCCGGCCTGACGCTCCACCTCGACGACAGTCTGGCCCACCCGTTCGATCAGGTCATGGATCTTCGCCACCGTACCGTTGAACACCTCCCCCAGTTCCCCCAGTTCGTCCTTGCTGCGGGCCACGAAGTTGACCGTCATGTCCCCTGCCGCCACTTTGTCCATCATCCGCCCCAGGTAGTGAAGGGTGGTGCGGGTCGAGGCATAGAAACCGGCATACAAATAGAAAATCAGCAGGAACACAGCCACCAACGCCACGGCTTGCAGCACCATGTGGCTGCGGTTCTGCTCCAGGCGATGCTGCAACTGGACACCAAGGAAACCCAGCGCTGCGTCGTTCAGCCGGTAGGTCTGCTCCATCAGGCTGCTGACCTGATCGAAAAATGCCGGCCAGGGCGCATCGAGGGCGTCGGCCATCACCACCTGTTCTTCGATCAGTTCAGCGGCCTTCTTCAAAGTGCCCTTGCTAGCATCAGCCGGGCCGGCAAGGGCTTGTCCCGCCGCCTGACTGGAGGCCAGCGCATCTTGCAGCTTCAATCCATATTCACCCTGGATTTTTTCGATCTGCGCCAGCAGCTCATCGAACCGGGTGCTGGAGGCAGAATTGAGAAACCCCAGGCCCAAGGCCGAAGCACCCAGCGCGCGGCCCTCACCCAGGATCTGGGTGACACTGGGGGTCACGCCGGTCATCAGTTCACTGATTTGACGAATATCGCTCTGGTTGTCACGACTGAGCCCCGCCTGGCTGGCGATGATCTGGCTGAATATCTGCGAACTATTGAGCAGCTTGCCGATCAGCGCACTTTTGCTTTGCAGGGAGCTTTCGGCCTGCTGGGCCTTGAACCCGGCGATTATTTCGTCGCGCTTGGCGTCGAAGAGGCTCGCCTGCTCAGGCTCCACGACCATAGGGGTCAGGCCCTGCAGACGCGCAAGGATCTGTTGCTCGAGGGTGCCAATCTTCGCGTCCACATCGCCGGCCTTGCCGGACTGGCCCAGGCTGGCGTTGACCTGCACCAGGTTGTTCAGGGTTTCCAGGTCGCGGCGCAGGGTCAGGCTGCTGCCCAGCAAGTCTAGGCTCTGCAGCTCCACGTGGGTGCCCTGGAACTCACGGTAGGAGTCGCGCACCAGAAAGAAGTTGGTTACCAGCATCGGCAGCAGGAACAACACGCTGATCAGGCTGAACTTCATGCCGAAGCTCAGGCGGTTCATCAGGGCGACGGCGGGCCAGAGCAAACTCTTCACAAGGAAGTCTCCCGGTAGTGTTTTTATTGTTATGGGGCATGCGCACAGAGACAGCAGAAAGCCACTATCGGGCGCCGTCCCTGTATAGCCTAAATCGGAGGGGAGATTTGTAACTTAAGGTTAACGGCGCCGGCGTGGGATCCGTTCCTCTCCTGGAGGGTATTTGTCTGTGGGAGCAAAGCTTGCTCGCGATTGCGATAGGTCAATCAACAACAATGTTGACTGGTCTGTCCCTATCGCGAGCAAGCTTTGCTCCCACAGTGTGTTCCACACAATAAGGGATGCATTCGCCGATTAAGCCAACACCGTCCACAATGCAAACCCGGCATACCAGAGCACCGCCGAACGCAGCAGCAACTCCCACAACCGATCGAGGCTGTTGATGCCGTCCGGCCCGGCCACGGGCTCAGGAATTTCGCCGGCCACCAGGCCGACCTTGTCGACCAGTTGAGCGGCACTGATGTTCCAGTTCAACAGTTCATGCAGCATCACCCGGCTGACCGCCACGAAGTTGCCTACCAGGGCGAAACTCGCCGCCAGCAGCCGCACCGGCACCCAGTCGAAGGCATGGCGCAGTTGTGCTGCCCGCTCGGCCACGCCGGGGTTCTGGCTATGCTCGGCGGCCAGCGCCAGCAGGCGATAACTCAGGGCCGCTACCGGCCCCAGCAGGAAGTACCAGAAAATCACGGCGAAAAAGCTCTGGTAGGCCTGCCACAACAGATGGCCCTGGACCCGCCCCAGCAACTGCTCGCCATTGTCGGCTTCGATACCCAGGTCGCGCTTGGCCACATGGGTGGCCGCTTGCAGGTCTTCACGACGCCACGCATCGCGAAATGGCCCCAGCTCGGCCAGCAGATCCCCACGCCCCAGGCTGTAGATCACCACCAGCAAGTGCACCGGCAACACCAGCAACCCATAGGCCAGCGGTTCCAGCATCCACAACAACAGCGCCAGCAGCGCCACGGGCAACAGGACCATCGCCAGCAGCACCAGCCAGGGCCGATTGATCCAACGCGGGCTCGCCTCGATCCGGTTCAGCTCGCCCAGCCATGCGCCGTCACGCTGGACTCGCTGGCGCAGGGCCGAGAACTTCTCGATCCAGACCGCCAGCAGCAACACCAGAAAACTCATTGTCCTTCCCCTTCTGTCAGGGCCGCTCGATAGCGTGCCCAATCGAACGCCGGTCCCGGATCGGTCTTGCGTCCCGGCGCGATGTCGCTGTGCCCGCAGATGCGCTGCACGGTGATCGCCTTGAAGGCCGCTTGCAACTGCCGCGTCAGCGCCACCAAGGCGACATATTGCGCGTCGGTGAACGGCAAGTCATCGGTGCCCTCGAGCTCGATGCCAATGGAAAAATCGTTGCAGGTTTCCCGCCCCTCGAAACACGAAACGCCCGCATGCCACGCACGCTCCAGACAAGAGACAAACTGAGTAACGACGCCGTCACGCTCGATCAGAAAATGCGCGGAGACACGCAAGTCGGCGATACCGGCAAAGTAGGGGTGTTCCGTGACATCCAGACGATTCTGGAAGAATTCCTGCACCTTACCGGTGGCGAACTGAGCGGGCGGCAGGCTGATGTTGTGGATCACCAGCAGGGAAATTTCGCCCTCGGGGCGCGCATTGAAGTTGGGTGATGGGCAATGACGCACGCCATCGCACCAACCGCTCGCGGGGTCCAGCTGCATACAGGTTCCTTCGAAGACGACGGGGATGCCGCCAGTATGCCGTGATCGACCCGGACTGTGCGATCACTTGCCGCGATTGAGTTGACGCAGATTGCCGAGCACGGACTCCAGCGCCCGGTCGAACAGCAGGGTGTCGTCCAACAGGCGCGCGGCCCCCCGACGAAACTCCAGGGCCAGGCTGGTGCGGCTGTGCTCTTGTACCTTGAGGCCGGTACGGTTGACGAAAATATACTTACCGGTGCTCTGGATGATCGCCGCCAGCTTGCAACGCAGGCTGTTGTCCTCATCCTCCTGGAACTCGACCCAACTGCCCAACTTCAATTGATCGACCTGAAGCAGGCCCACGTCATCGGCCGGCAAGCGCACCGTCGCATTGTCTGCCGGCACTTTGTACGCCGGACGCAGGACAATCTTCTCCCGCACCTCGATCATCACCGGCGCATCCGCCGACTGGACCTGATCCGTGGCCTGGCCCATACGCTGCAAAGCCTGCACATGCAGGACTTCCAGCTCACTGAAGAATTCGCTGGTGGCGAACGGATCGAATGCCGAACGGCTCAACCCTTCACGCAAGGCCTTGAGCAGCTCCGGCACCATGGCCAGCAAGCGCAGGCCGGCATCCGACTCATCGTGATACTGGACGCTCCAGATCAGTTGCTCCAGGGTCAGGACATCGGCCTGCCATTCGGCGGAGTGCTCGCCATGCTTGAAGCCGGTCAGCAGCAGCACCTGGCTCCAGGCCTGCTGCACGAACTCCACCACGGCCTGGGGCAACACCTTGCCGAGCATGACCTGATTCAGCGCGCCTTCGACTCGCTGACGTGCCAATTCAGCCTTGGCCCGCCCTTCCTCGGCATCTCGGATACGCTGTTCGAGCAGTTCGCTGCGGCGCCGCTCATCGCTGGTAAAGGCGAGAAACTCGGCCAGTACTTCAGAGAAAATCGCCGGGTCATCAACGAAGTCGTTCAACAGGCGTTGCACCACCTGTTCGATGCGCTGGTAAAGGCTATCGCGCTGATGATCGTCGCAATCGCCCCAGCCCATGGCTGCGGCGGCAATTTCGTTAAGCAGCCGGCGGGCGGGATGATTGCCGCGACTGAAGAAACTCTTGTCCTGCACCGCGACCTTGAGCATCGGGATTTGCAGGCGGCCGATCAATGCCTTGAGGGTGTCCGGCAGGTTGTGGTCGTCGAGGATGAACTCGAACATCATTGCGATCAGATTGATCACGTCCTCGTCGGCGCCTTCGACCACCCGCGACTTGCCGCTCTTGACGCTGACCCGGGTGAGCAGTTGTTCGAGCTGGCTGCGCAGATCGAACTCGTCCTGAAGCGTGGGTGCCGGCACGTATTGCTGCAAATGCGAGAGCAGGCGCAACAGGTCACGGGTCGAGATCGGCTGCGCCGGTGCGCTGGGCTCCAGGGTCGGCGCCACGCTGCCTCGTACCTGCATCACCAGTTTCTGCAAGGCGCAGAACACTTCCTGCACGCTGTCATCGACCTCGGCGGCCCGGGGCCTGACGGCACGCTCTGGCGTGGAGCGCGGAGCATCGTCGACACGATCCGTCGCACGCCGGGACGGCGAAATCTTGAGATCCGACAAGATACCCGTGGCCGCCAGCAACTGGTTGGCCTCGGCATAGAACTGGTCGCACTCGCTGAGCACATACCGCTCGAACAGCTTGAGCAGGATCAGCTTGACCTTGATCTCCACCCCCAGGTTGCGCCCGGCCTGCAGAAAGGTTTCGCACAACAGCGCCGGGCTCAGGGGGTTCTGTGAATTCGTCATCGGTCGGGCCAGCAGCACGCTGAGCCGAGCCGTCAATTGATCGAGGGAAACCCCATCACGACTGATCACCCGGGTGACCATGGCTTCTACTGCCAGATGGCGCTCCAGATCGTCATGGGTCGAATGGACCGGGGCAGCAGGAGCGATGGCGGTGTTCAAGGAGGCGTGAGTCAGGTCGTACTGGGCGAGGCTGACGAACGCCTCGAAGAACTGCTCGATGAATTCGCGTTCGATACTTTTGCGTTTCAGGCGCAGGTCCCGCATGGCTTCGAAGAACAGATTCTGTTCGACATCATTGCGCGCCCGGTCCGCCATCTCGAACAAGGTATCGTCGGCGTTATCGAACAGCCTCTGCAAACCGAGGCGCAGCTGTTGCGCCGCCTTGTCGCGAACCTGGAGCAGAATCACAGGCAAACGGGCGAGTGGCGAGCGATTCGCCTGATCGGTAGGCACCTTATGCAAAGGCACTACATTCCCGTCGTTATGCATCCTGGACTCCTGAAACGGTGTTCTTCGGCGGTAACGTCAAAGCCATGACGTCAATCGAAAGGCGGATTATCTGGTAAAAGAACCCCGTCGCACCAGAGGACTCTGTGACCCAGCCTGAAATACATCGCAATAAGTGACCGGGAAATCGGCGAAACGTTGCGAGGAGCCGACCAAATGCAGGTCCTGGTGAACAATGTTTGTGCAACAGGACACTGGCCCTATAATCGGCCCACTTTGCCTGTGGAGCCCGTTATGCCGAACCTACGTCTCGCCGACCTGACCGCCGAAATCGAAGCCAACGTGCGCCGCGCCTTGCTCGAAGACATCGGCAGCGGCGACATCACCGCACAGCTGATCCCCGCCGAACGCCTGGCCAAGGCCACCATCATTACCCGCGAAGCCGCGATCATCAGCGGCACGGCCTGGGTTGACGCCGTGTTCCGGCAACTGGACCCGCGTGTCGCGGTGCACTGGCAAGTGCGCGACGGCGACCGGGCGAACCCCGACCAGGCGCTGTTCCACCTCGAAGGGCCGGCCCGCTCACTGCTGACCGGCGAGCGCAGCGCGCTGAACTTCCTGCAGATGCTCTCGGGTGTCGCCACCCGGGCCCGCTACCTGGCCGACTTCGTCGCCGACACCCAGGTCAAGCTGCTGGACACCCGCAAGACCCTGCCCGGCTTGCGCCTGGCGCAGAAGTACGCCGTCACCTGCGGTGGCTGCCATAACCACCGCATCGGTCTGTACGATGCCTTCCTGATCAAGGAAAACCACATCGCTGCCTGCGGTGGGATCGCCCAGGCAATCGCGGCTGCCCACAAGATCGCACCGGGCAAACCGGTGGAAGTCGAAGTGGAAAGCCTGACGGAATTGAAAGAAGCCCTGGCGGCCAATGCCGATATCATCATGCTCGACGAACTGAGCCTGGACGATATGCGTGAAGCCGTGCGCCTGAACGGCGGCAAGGCGAAGCTGGAGGCCAGCGGCGGGATCAACGAAAGCACCTTGCGGCCGATTGCCGAGACCGGGGTGGACTACATCTCGATCGGGGCGATGACCAAGGATGTGAAGGCAGTGGATCTGTCGATGCGCTTGAGTCTCTGAGCATAAAAAAACGCCAGCCCTGAGGCTGGCGTTTTTTTCAGACCACCAGATTATTCATCTCGCAGTACTCATCCCAATCCACTCCCAGCACCTCGGCAGCCTCCTTGTGCAAGGCAAGACGCTGCGCCTCGAACTCCTCAGGCGTGCTGGTGTACTTGAGCGTCAGCTCCCAAGGCTGCAAGCCCTGGGCTTCGGCCTCGTCTTCGAAAGCCCACTGGATCTGGTCCTTCTGCTCGTCGGTGCTCAGGTTCCTGATTTCTTCCAGTAACTGAGGCGTGTCCAGGGCGTATTTGCGCAGCGCTTCTTCGTGTCTGGCTTCTTGGGTCAGTTCTTTAGCCGTCATGTCGTTCTCGCTGATCGAAGGAATGGAAGATGGGACTGGATCATCAAGGATCTCTCTGACACAGAACCGCTGGCAGCGCGGTTTTCCTGGTCCTTGGAACCATTCGTGGATCATTTGAAAACTGCTGGGCAATGCTCATGCAGGCAACGAATATAGGACGTTTTGCCGATGATTTACATGGCTCTTTACATCTGCCGCACAAAAACCTCATGCCCTGGTACGGAAGAGGCCAAGGAACATCTGTCGGAATCCCAAGTCATAGCGATGTGCCATATCGGCACTTCATAAGGATTCTGTGATGCGCAGCTTTCCAACGTTAACGTCTATTCGACTGGTTACCGCAACCCTGCTACTCGGCAGCCTGGCATTGACCGGCGCCGCGCAAGCGGCAGTTGAGATCTCGTCCAATTTTCCAGAGCCATCCGATGAGATCTCGGCCCTTCGCAGCTCATTTGGCAACGACGTCTTCTACAAAACCGGTATCAGCATCGATAACTTGAAGGACATGCAGCAAGCCGCCAAGGCCAACGCCATCGAACTGGAAACCCAGAAGCGCACCCTCGCCGAGCAGGCCCGCCAGATCGAAGAGCTCAAACGCAACAGCGGTTCCAGTTCCAACTCCAGCGGCCGGGAAATTGAAGAGCTCAAACGCACGGTCAAGGAACAGGAGCGCGACCTGAACGACCTTGGCAAGCAAGTGGAAGAGCTCAAGCGTAATAGCGGCTCCAGCTCGAGTTCGAACAACAGCGAAATATCGACACTGAAAGGAAAGATCAACGATCAGGACCGCGAGATGGATCAGCTCAAGCGTACCGTCGAGGAATTGAGCAGGAAGGTGAAATAAGGAGAGAGGAGATCTTGCCCGAGACAGGAATCGAACCTGCGACCTTCGCGTTACGAGTGCGCTGCTCTACCGACTGAGCTACACGGGCGGTGAGCTAACCTAGCATCCAGCCCGTGACCAGGCAACCTGTGCCACAAGGATTTTCCCCACACAGCAAAACGCCCCGAACCAGTCGGGGCGTTTTGCTGTTCAGCAGTCAGGCGAAGGGGTGATTAAACGCCCGAAGCCTTGGCCGCCGCCACGTCCTTGATGGACAGCTTGATACGGCCGCGGTTGTCCACGTCCAGTACCAGCACTTCCACTTCCTGGCCTTCTTTCAGGATGTCGGTCACTTTCTCGACGCGAGCATCGCTCAGCATGGAGATGTGAACCAGACCGTCCTTGCCTGGCAGGATGTTGACGAAGGCGCCGAAGTCGACGATGCGCTCGACCTTGCCGACGTAGATCTTGCCGATCTCGGCTTCGGCGGTGATGCCCAGGACGCGCTGACGTGCTGCCTCTGCCGCTTCCTTGGTTTCGCCGAAGATCTTGATCGAACCGTCGTCTTCGATGTCGATCGAAGCCTTGGTTTCTTCGCAGATCGCACGGATGGTCGCGCCGCCTTTACCGATGACATCACGGATCTTGTCGGTGTCGATCTTCATCGCGATCATGGTCGGAGCGTTTTCCGACAGCTCGGTACGGGACTGACCGATCACCTGGTTCATCTGGCTGAGGATGTTCAGGCGCGCTTCCAGGGCTTGGCCCAGGGCGATTTCCATGATCTCTTCGGTGATGCCCTTGATCTTGATGTCCATCTGCAGTGCGGTCACGCCTTTGGCGGTACCAGCCACTTTGAAGTCCATGTCGCCCAGGTGGTCTTCGTCACCCAGGATGTCGGTCAGGACAGCGAACTTCTCGCCTTCCTTCACCAGGCCCATGGCGATACCGGCAACCGGTGCCTTCATCGGCACACCGGCGTCCATCAAGGCCAGGGAAGCGCCGCAGACCGAAGCCATGGAGCTCGAACCGTTGGATTCGGTGATTTCCGATACCACGCGGATGGTGTACGGAAACACGTCGGCGTCCGGCAGCATGGCCTGGACCGAACGACGGGCCAGACGGCCGTGACCGATTTCGCGGCGACCGGCGCCACCCATGCGACCGCACTCACCCACCGAGAACGGAGGGAAGTTGTAGTGCAGCATGAACGGGTCTTTCTTTTCGCCTTCCAGGGTGTCCAGCAGTTGCGCGTCACGGGCGGTGCCCAGTGTTGCAACGACCAGGGCCTGGGTTTCGCCACGGGTGAACAGGGCCGAACCGTGGGTCTTCGGCAGAACGCCGACTTCGATGTTCAGCGGACGTACAGTGCGGGTGTCGCGACCGTCGATACGTGGCTTGCCGTTGACGATATTCTCGCGAACGGTACGGTATTCGATTTCACCGAAAGCGGCCTTGACGTCGGCAGCCGATGGCTGGCCTTCTTCGCCGGACAGCTTGGCAACGACCTGGTCCTTCAACTCGCCCAGACGCGCGTAGCGGTCGGCCTTGACGGTGATGGTGTAGGCCTGGGAGATCGCTTCGCCGAACTCGGCACGGATCGCGCCCAGCAGCTCGGTGGCTTCGGCTTGCGGAGCCCAGGTCCAGGTTGGCTTGGCGGCTTCGGCGGCCAGTTCCTTGACGGCGTTGATCACCACCTGGAACTCGTCATGGGCGAACAGTACGGCGCCCAGCATCTGGTCTTCGGTCAGCTCTTTGGCTTCGGACTCAACCATCAGCACGGCTTCGGAAGTACCGGCAACGACCATGTCCAGGCTCGAGGCCTTCAGTTGCTCGTAGGTCGGGTTCAGCAGGTAGCCGGTGCTTTCGTGGAACGCAACGCGGGCAGCGCCGATCGGGCCATCGAAAGGAATGCCGGAGATGGCCAGCGCGGCCGAGGTACCGATCATCGCAGCGATGTCCGGATCGGTTTTCTTGCTGGTGGAGACAACGGTGCAGACAACCTGCACTTCGTTCATGAAGCCTTCTGGGAACAGCGGACGGATCGGACGGTCGATCAGTCGGGAAGTCAGGGTTTCTTTCTCGGAAGGACGGCCTTCGCGCTTGAAGAAACCGCCAGGGATCTTACCGGCAGCGTAAGTCTTTTCCTGGTAGTGAACAGACAGAGGGAAGAAGCCCTTGCCTGGATCGGCTTGCTTGGCACCGACAACGGTCACCAATACGCTGACGTCGTCGTCAACGGTGACCAGCACTGCGCCGGAGGCCTGACGGGCGATACGGCCAGTCTCGAGGGTAACGGTCGACTGACCGAACTGGAATTTTTTGATTACCGGGTTCACGGTGTCCTACCTTCTTTGTGGCTCTTGGGGGAACTTGTCTTCTTGCGAAATTCTTGGGCAGTGCGGGGAATCGGCCCAACGACTGTCCAGATAAAACTTGAGGCTGGGAGCCTGCCGGTTGCCGACGCAAAGCGCAGGCAACTGACAGACCACCAACCTCATAGCGCAATCGCTTATTAGCGACGCAGACCCAGGCGGCCGATCAAGGCGCTGTAACGACTTACGTCCTTACCCTTCAGGTAATCCAGCAGCTTGCGACGCTGGTTTACCATGCGGATCAGACCACGACGGGAGTGGTGGTCTTTACCGTTGGCCTTGAAGTGACCTTGCAGTTTGTTGATGTTGGCGGTCAGCAGTGCAACTTGCACTTCTGGCGAACCAGTATCACCAACAGCTTGCTGGTAGTCGGTCACGATCTGAGCTTTTTCTTCAACGCTGAGTGCCATGTGGCTTTCCTCTTGTGAGGTACCGTTTCCGGGGAAACCGTACCAACAGGCCAGGGACAGATCCCTGTATCTATAAATGAGTAGTGACCGTGCCTGTTAACAGCCACACTCGCCCGCCTGCTGTTACACAAGCGGGTTCCGGTCATTCCGACCGAATCAGTCGACGCGGCGCAATGCGCCCGTCTTCGCTCACTTCACCGATACCGATGAAGCGACCGTTGTGATCCTGTACCCGGACCATGCCGAATTTCGGCGCATCCGGGGCACGCACCGGCTGGCCATTGAGCCAGTAGAATGCGCTGTGTTCCGAGAACTGCAACAGCGGCCAGTCCAGCAGTCCACTGTCCGATGGCATCAGGAAGCGGTCGACCGCTTCGTTGCCGCCTTCGGCATGTACCGCTTCGAGCTCTTCCAGCGTAACCGTCTGGGCCAGCGTGAAGGGTCCGGCCTGGGTCCGGCGCAACTCCGCCACGTACGCACCACAGCCGAGCTGCTCACCAATATCCTCCACCAGGGTCCGGATATAAGTACCTTTGCTGCAATCCACGGCTAGCCGTGCAGTATTACCGTCAAAGGCCAGCAATTCCAAGCGCGCAATAGTAACAGAACGCGGTTCACGCTCCACTACTTCGCCTGCACGGGCCAATTTGTACAAAGGTTGCCCATCACGCTTCAGGGCGGAGTACATCGGCGGTATCTGACTGATTTGCCCGCGAAATCCGGGCAACACCGCTTCGATATCAGCCTGACCAACGGTCACCGGGCGCTCGCGCAAAACCTCGCCTTCGGCATCCGCCGTGGTGGTGGTCTTACCCAACTGCGCCAGGGTTTCATAACCCTTGTCGGAGTCGAGCAGATATTGGGAGAACTTGGTTGCCTCGCCGAAACACAGCGGCAGCACGCCGGTGGCCAGCGGATCGAGGCTGCCGGTGTGCCCGGCCTTCTCGGCATTGAGCAGCCAGCGCACCTTCTGCAAGGCGGCGTTGGAGGTGAACCCCAACGGCTTGTCGAGCAGGATGATACCGCTGACGTTACGACGGATACGTTTGACCTGAGCCACCGGTTACTCCTTGGTGTCTTCGGGTTCAGCCGCGTGCTGACTGTCTTCAGCCACGGCGCGCTCGATCAACGCCGACAGATGCGCGCCCCGGGCAACGCTTTCGTCGTAGTGGAAATGCAACTGTGGAACACTGCGCAGCTTCATTTCACGGGCCAACTGCATGCGCAGGAAACCGGCGGCCGAGTTCAGCACCTTGATGCTCTGGGCGACATCATCGGCGCCGTCCTGCCCCATCACCGTGATGAAAATCTTTGCATGACCGACGTCACGGCTGACTTCCACAGCGGTAATGGTGACCAGGCCGACACGCGGGTCCTTGACTTCGCGGCGGATCAGCTGGGCCAGCTCGCGCTGCATCTGATCGCCGATTCGTTGGGTACGGCTATATTCTTTTGCCATGTCTTGCTACCTGTTACTGCCCCACGGCGAAACCCGTGAGGTCTGAAAGCGGCAAACGCCCGGCCTGACAAAAGCCAGACCGGGCGTTGCGTTTAGAGTCCGCCAGCGAAGCAGCGCATGTTCATGCGGCTACCCGATGTGGCTCTTGAAGTGCGCGAGTCAGAGGCTGCGAGCAACCTGGACCTTCTCGAAGACTTCGATCTTGTCACCGACCTTGACGTCGTTGTAGCTCTTGACGCCAATACCGCATTCCATGCCGGCACGTACTTCGGAAGCGTCATCCTTGAAGCGACGCAGGGATTCCAGCTCGCCTTCGAAGATCACGATGTCTTCACGCAGTACACGGATCGGACGGTTACGGTGAACGACACCTTCGATCACCATGCAACCGGCGATTGCACCGAATTTCGGCGAACGGAACACGTCGCGAACTTCGGCCACACCCAGGATGTTCTCCCGCACGTCGCTGCCCAACATACCGGTCAGGGCTTTCTTGACGTCTTCGATGATGTCGTAGATCACGTTGTAGTAACGCATATCCAGACCTTCCTGCTCGACGATCTTGCGAGCACCGGCATCGGCACGCACGTTGAAGCCGAATAGTACTGCATTGGAAGCCAGTGCCAGGTTGGCGTCGCTTTCGGTGATACCACCGACGCCGCCACCGACCACACGCACTTGCACTTCGTCGTTGCCCAGGCCGTTCAGAGCGCCTTGCAAGGCTTCCAGCGAACCACGGACGTCGGATTTGAGGACGATGTTGAGCGTCTTCTTCTCTTCCTGGCCCATGTTCTCGAAGATGTTTTCCAGCTTGCCGGCATGCGCGCGAGCCAGTTTGACTTCGCGGAACTTGCCTTGACGGAACAGAGCCACTTCACGGGCTTTCTTCTCGTCAGCCACAACGCTCATCTCGTCGCCAGCGTCTGGCGTACCGTCCAGGCCGAGGATCTCGACCGGGATAGCCGGACCGGCTTCCTTGATCGGCTTGCCGTTCTCGTCGAGCATGGCGCGAACGCGGCCATAGTTCGAACCGACCAGCACCATGTCGCCCTGACGCAGCGTACCGTCCTGAACCAGGACCGTGGCCACCGGACCGCGGCCCTTGTCCAGGCGCGATTCAACCACGACACCACGGCCAGGGGCCGATGGGGTGGCGGTCAGTTCGAGCACTTCGGCTTGCAGCAATACCGCTTCGAGCAATTCGTCGACGCCGGTACCCATCTTCGCGGAAACCGGAACGAATGGAGTGTCGCCACCCCAATCTTCCGAGGTCACGCCATGAACCGACAGCTCACTGCGGATGCGATCGAGATCGGCGCCCGGCTTGTCGATCTTGTTCACCGCAACCACCAGCGGCACGCCAGCTGCCTGGGCATGCTGAACAGCTTCGATGGTCTGCGGCATCACGCCGTCGTCCGCCGCGACCACCAGGATCACGATGTCGGTCGCCTTGGCACCACGGGCACGCATGGCGGTAAACGCGGCGTGACCCGGGGTATCGAGGAAGGTAACCATGCCACGATCGGTTTCAACGTGGTACGCACCGATGTGCTGGGTGATACCGCCGGCTTCGCCAGCAGCAACCTTGGCACGACGGATGTAGTCGAGCAGCGAGGTCTTACCGTGGTCGACGTGGCCCATGACGGTCACGACCGGCGCACGAGGAACCGCTTCACCTTCGAACTTCAGGGACTCGGCCAGGGAATCTTCCAGGGCGGTGTCGCTGATCAGGGTCACTTTGTGGCCCAGTTCTTCGGCAACCAGCTGGGCAGTTTCCTGATCCAGTACCTGGTTGATGGTGGCCGGCGTACCCAGCTTGAACATGAACTTGATGATCTCGGCAGCCTTGACCGACATCTGCTGGGCCAGATCGCCCACAGTGATGGTCTCGCCGATCTTCACTTCACGCACGACAGGGCCGGTCGGGCTCTGGAAACCGTGGGCGTTGCGTTTCTTCAGCTTGGCTTTGCCGCGACCGCCACGACGGAAGCCATCGCTTTCTTCGTCGGTGGTACGTGGAGCAACCCGTGGAGCCGGCGCCTTCTCCTTGACCGAAGCACGATGCGGAGCGTTCTTGCGCTCGCCATCGCCACCGCCACGACGGCTTTCGTCGGCGCGTGGTTTGTCCGGACGACGCGGTTCGTCGCGTTTGCGAGTGTCAGCCGCAGGGGCAGGAGCTGCCTCCAGGACCGGCACGCTTTCACGCACAGGCTCAGTCACCTGGGCAGGCGCCGCGACAGCTTCCGCCGGAGCAGATTGCGCAGCAGCCGGTGCAGGCTGACGACGCGCTTCTTCTTCGGCGCGGCGCTTGGCTTCTTCTTCAGCCTTCTGGCGCGCGGCATTTTCTACTGCGCGACGTTCATCCAGTTCGCGTTTGCGCTCGGCTTCGATTTCTTCCGGGCTGCGCTGGACGAAAACTTTCTTCTTGCGTACTTCTACGCTGATGCTTTTGCTACCGGCAACACGCAGGGTGCTGGTGGTTTTACGCTGCAGAGTGATCTTGCGCGGTTCTTCCACTTTCGCCTTGTGACTGCTCTTCAAGTGGGTCAGCAGGGACTGCTTCTCACTGTCGGTCACATGTTCCTCGGCGGCGGTGTGCGGCAGACCTGCCTCACGCATCTGCTGCAACAGGCGCTCTACCGGTGTTTTGACCTCATCGGCCAGTTGTTTCACCGTGACTTGCGTCATGCACTTCTCTCCTCAGGCCGCGCCTAATTACTCGAACCAGTGGGCTCGGGCGGCCATGATCAACTTGCCGGCACGATCATCGTCAATGCCGTCGATGTCGAGCAGGTCGTCAATAGACTGCTCGGCCAGGTCTTCGCGGGTAATTACGCCGCGCACCGCCAGTTCCATCGCCAAATCCTTGTCCATACCCTCAAGCGAGAGCAGGTCTTCGGCCGGATGGGCGTCTGCCAGCTTTTCCTCAGTAGCGATGGCTTTGGTCAACAAACGATCCTTGGCCCGAGCGCGAAGCTCGTTGACGATGTCTTCGTCAAAGCCGTCGATGTTGAGCATTTCCTCCACCGGCACGTAGGCAATCTCTTCCAGGCTGGTAAAGCCTTCATCCACCAGCACCTGCGCCAGCTCTTCATCGACTTCGAGCTCTTCGATGAAGTTGCGCAGGATGTCACCGGTTTCAGCTTGCTGCTTGGCCTGGATGTCCGATTCGGTCATCACGTTCAGGGTCCAGCCAGTCAGCTGGCTGGCCAGACGCACGTTCTGACCACCACGACCGATGGCCTGAGCCAGATTGTCTGCGCCAACGGCGATGTCCATGGCATGGGCATCTTCGTCAACGATAATTGCCGCCACTTCTGCTGGCGACATGGCGTTGATCACGAACTGAGCCGGGTTATCGTCCCAGAGAACGATGTCCACACGCTCACCGCCCAGCTCGCCGGATACGGCCTGGACACGCGAACCGCGCATGCCGATGCAGGCACCTTGCGGGTCGATGCGTTTGTCCTTGGAGCGGACCGCGATCTTGGCACGCGATCCCGGATCACGGGAGGCAGCCATGACTTCGATCAGGCCTTCGGCGATTTCCGGCACTTCGATGCGGAACAACTCGATCAGCATTTCCGGCGCGGTACGCGACAGGATCAGCTGCGGGCCGCGGTTCTCGGTGCGGATTTCCTTGAGCAGCGCACGCAACCGCACGCCTACCCGGAAAGTTTCGCGAGAAATGATGTCTTCACGAGCCAACAGCGCCTCGGCGTTGTTGCCCAGGTCGACGATCACGTTGTCGCGGGTGACCTTTTTCACGGTGCCGGAGATGATTTCACCCAGCTTCTCGCGATAAGCGTCAACGACCTGCGCGCGCTCGGCCTCACGAACCTTCTGCACGATGACCTGTTTGGCCGTCTGGGCAGCGATGCGACCAAACTCGATGGATTCGATCTTTTCTTCGACTACATCACCTACCTTGGCACCAGGATGCGTTTCCGCAACCTTGCTCGGCCAGGTTTCGATAGCCGGATCATCCAGGTCGGCTTCCTCGACCACCGTCCAGCGACGGAAAGTTTCATAGGAACCGGTGTGGCGATTGATCTCCACACGCAAATCAACTTCGTCTTCAAACCGCTTCTTGGTAGCAGTGGCCAGAGCCAGCTCCAGCGCTTCAAAAATAACGTTAGCCGGTACGCCCTTTTCATTGGATACCGACTCAACAACCAGCAGTACTTCTTTGCTCATCGTACGCCTCGCCTTTCGCAAGCCATTGGATCCGCGGGATCCGCAGTATCTGGCACGTATCAGTCAAAACTGGGAATAATGTTGGCCTTGTCGATCATATCGATCGGCAACAGGAACTCATGGTCATCTACCTGCACCACGACGTCCTGCTCTTCTACACCGCGCAGAAGGCCTTGAAAGTTGCGTCGACCCTCGAAGGGCGAGCGCAGCTTGATCTTCACTTGTTCACCGGCAAACGAAGCAAACTGTTCAAGGCTGAACAGTGGGCGTTCCATGCCGGGCGAGGAAACCTCAAGGGTGTATTCGGTGCTGATTGGATCTTCAACATCCAGCACACCGCTGATCTGACGGCTGACGATGGCGCAATCATCCACCAACACACCGCCTTCCTTATCGATATAAACGCGCAACAGTGAGTGGCGACCTTGAGCCGAAAACTCAATACCCCAGCATTCATAGCCAAGGGCCACGACCACCGGGGCCAACAAGGCCTGCAACTGTTCTAGCTTGCTCGACACCTGAACCCCCTCGTGCATGTTTGTGCATGCTGTGCAAATAAAAAAAAATGGGCGAATCGCCCATCCCTGAAACGCCGTTGAACAGCGGCGTTATAAAGTGTCCAGCTAACAAAAAGCCCCTTGGAAGGGGCCCTAAAACTGGTTGCGGGAGCCGGATTTGAACCGACGACCTTCGGGTTATGAGCCCGACGAGCTACCAGGCTGCTCCATCCCGCGACAAAGCTGGGGCGGAAGTATACGACCGATCCTTTACAGGGTCAATGTAACCCTTCCACCTACAAGAAAGCCCGCTATTGCGGGCTTTCCTGATTCAATTGGTACCGAGAAGGGGACTCGAACCCCTACACCCTATGGGCACAACCACCTCAAGGTTGCGTGTCTACCAATTCCACCACCTCGGCAAATACAGCGTTTGAAACCTTCTTACTTCTGCTCTTGAGCTGGAGGTACGTCAGTCGCCGGGTTGGCCGACTTTTGCTCTTGAAGCACCGGGACATCATCAGAAGCCGGTTTTTGCTTTGGCGCTTCCAACACCGCCGGGCTTGGCAAACCTACTTGAGTCAGCTCATGAGCTTTCTCTTTAGCAAAGTAACCTAACCCTAAGCTGGTCATGAAGAAACCGGCGGCAAGTATAGCAGTAAACTTACTAAGAAAGGTAGAGGAACCTTGGCTTCCGAACACAGTATTTGAAGCACCTGCACCGAAAGACGCACCAGCATCCGCACCTTTACCCTGCTGCAGCAATACCAGAGCAACTACGCCCAATGCACCCAGCAGATGAAAAACGACTACGACTGTTTCCAGCATTTTTTCAGTTTCCCGCGGCGCGACAGATCGCACCGAACTCATCTGCATTCAGGGACGCTCCACCAATGAGCCCCCCATCGATATCCGGCATGCCGAACAGTTCGACCGCATTGGCCGCCTTCACGCTGCCGCCGTATAGAAGCCGCACACCTCGTGCCACTTCAGAATTCTCTGCCGCCAACTGGGCGCGGATGGCGGCGTGCACATCCTGCGCTTGTTGCGGCGAAGCAGTCAGCCCGGTGCCAATGGCCCAGACCGGCTCGTAAGCAATGACTGCCTTTGCAAAAGCACCGACACCCAGGTCCTCGATGATGCTGCCCAGCTGACGCCCGACAACCTCAAGAGTCTTCCCGGCTTCACGCTGTTCGAGGGTTTCCCCTACACACAACACCGGAGTCAGACCGCAGGCCTGAGCCGCTGCAAATTTGCGAATCAGGGCCTTGTCCTGCTCACCCATGATCTGGCGACGCTCGGAGTGCCCGACAAGAACCAGAGAACAACCTGCATCCACCAGCTGACTCGGTGCAATCTCACCAGTCAGCGCACCTTGCATGGATTCCACCGCAGAATTCTGCGCGCCGACCGAAATCGACTTACCCTTCAAGCCATCAATCACTTGATTGATATACAAGCAAGGCGGGAATACCGCGACATCAACACCGCTTGGCAAGGCCAGATGACGAAGGCCATTGATCAGCTCAGCGACGCTGGCGCGGGTACCGTGCATCTTCCAGTTACCAGCTACCATAGGGCGACGCATGCTGTACCTCGTCGGTCAAAGTGGGCGCAGATGTTACCCAACCGTTTCATGACTGGCAAGCCGAATTCAGGCAGAAACTTCAGTAACGAGCTTCGCCAGTTCTTCGGCATAACCGCGGACCTGCGCTTCGTCCTCGCCTTCGACCATGACACGCACCAAGGGCTCCGTACCGGACTTGCGCAACAGCACCCGCCCACGCCCTGCCATCGCCTGCGTCACACGCTCGCTGGCCTGCTGGACCTTGGCATGCTCGATGGGATTCACACCGCCACCGAAACGCACGTTGATCAACACCTGTGGACATTTGCGCAATGCCTGGCGTGACAACGCGAGACTCTCGTTGCGCGCCCTGAGCGCCATCAGTACCTGCAAAGCGGCAATGATCGCATCACCGGTGGTGGTGTGATCGAAGCATACGATGTGACCGGAGTTCTCGCCCCCGATGACCCAGTTACGCTCCAGCAGCTCGGAGATGACATAGCGGTCACCCACGTTGGCCCGCACGAACGGGATATCCAGGTCCGCAAGCGCCAGCTCCAGCCCGAGGTTGCTCATCAGGGTGCCGACCACACCGCCCTGCAGCTTGCCGCGCTCATGCAGATCACGCGCGATGATGAACAGCAGCTCATCTCCGTCGACGACAGTCCCGGTGTGATCCACCATCAGGACCCGATCACCATCGCCATCGAAGGCGATGCCGAGATCGGCCTGCTCGGCCAGGACCGCTGCCTGCAACGCGTCGGTATGGGTGGAACCACAGTTGTGGTTGATGTTCAGCCCGTTAGGCTGGGCAGACAGCACCACCACCTCGGCGCCCAACTCGCGAAATACACTCGGCGCGACTTTATAGGTCGCACCGTGGGCGCAATCGACGACGACTTTCAGCCCCTCGAAGCTGGTGCCGGTCGGCACGCTGCCCTTGCAGAACTCGATATAACGACCCGAGGCATCATTGATCCGCGACACTTTGCCGATCTTGCTCGACTCGACTACCGTCATCGGTGCATCCAGCAGCTCTTCGATCATCAACTCGACTTCATCCGGCAATTTGGTGCCCTTGCCAGAAAAGAACTTGATGCCGTTGTCATCATGAGGGTTATGGGAAGCGCTGATCACGATACCCGCCTGGGCATGGAACGTGCGCGTCAGGTAGGCAATGGCGGGTGTCGGCATCGGCCCCAGCAGCATCACATCGGCACCCGCCGAGGTCAGGCCCGCTTCAAGAGCCGACTCGAACATATAGCCGGAAATTCGCGTGTCCTTGCCGACCAACACCTTGCAGGCGCCCATCTTGCGGAACGCCATGCCGGCAGCCCAACCGAGCTTGAGCATGAAATCAGGGGTAATAGGGTATTCGCCGACCCGACCACGGATACCGTCGGTGCCAAAATATTTCTTGCTCATAAGTGCTCCATCATTCTTATTCGGCTGAATCCACTGCTGCGATCATCCGCACGACATCCATCGTTTCGGCCACATCGTGCACGCGCAATATGCGTGCACCTTTGGTAATGGCCAGTGCCGCGAGAGCGAGACCGCCATACAACCGCTCGCCCACCGGCCGCCCCAGGGCATTGCCTATCATGCTTTTTCGCGAAACCCCGACCAACAGCGGTCGACCCAGGGCATGCAAGGCTTCCATATGCTTGAACAGGCTCAAATTATGGTCCAGCGTCTTGGCAAAACCGAAACCGGGATCCAGCAGCACCCGTTCGGCAGGAATGCCCGCCTGTGCGCATTGATTCATGCGCTCGACCAGGAATTCGCCAACCTCCCGGGTCACATCGCCATAGTGAGGGTCGTTCTGCATGGTTCCCGGCTCACCGAGCATATGCATCAGACACACCGGCAACCCGGTAGCCGCTGCGGCATCCAGGGCACCATCTCGCTGCAGGGAGCGGACATCGTTGATCAACCCCGCTCCCAACCGAGCCGTCTCGCGCATGACCGCCGGCGTGGACGTATCGACCGAGATTATGACATCCAATTCGCGGTGTATGCGCTCGACAACCGGCGCCACTCTTTCCAGCTCTTCGACAGGCGAAACGGCCCGCGCGCCCGGCCGGGTCGACTCGCCACCGACATCGATCAGCGTCGCACCAGCGGCCACCATGGCCTCGGCATGTCGCAATGCAGCATCGAGCTGACCAAATCGGCCGCCATCGGAAAAGGAATCGGGAGTGACATTGAGAATACCCATGACATGTACATGGGCCAAATCAAGAACCCGGTTGCCGCAAGGCAACCGGGTCGAGGACTGAACAGAAGTCATTTCAAGCCTTAGACATCAGCAGCGGGACCGCCGATCGGTGTTTCCGGGCGCTCGCCCTGCACCGCCGGAGGCGTACCAGGCGTCCCCGTGCCACCGGTCCAATCACGTGGCTCACGAGGAGGACGTCCCGCCATGATGTCATCGATCTGCTCGGCATCGATGGTTTCATACTTCATCAAGGCGTCAGCCATGGCGTCGAGCTTGTCGCGGTTGTCCGTGAGGATCTGCTTCGCGGTGCCGTAGCACTGGTCGATGATGCTGCGCACTTCGGAGTCGATCAGCTTGGCCGTCTCACCGGAGAAGCTTGCATGCTGGCCGCTGCCGCCACGGCCGAGGAACACTTCGCCCTCTTCCTCGGCATACATCAACGGACCGAGCTTCTCGGAAAGACCCCACTTGGTCACCATGTTTCGTGCAATCTGGCTGGCACGCATGATGTCGTTCGACGCGCCGGTGGTTACACCGTCGAAGCCCAACGTCATTTCTTCGGCGATACGGCCACCGTAGAGCGAACAGATCTGGCTGATCAGCGCTCGCTTGGACAGGCTGTAGCGATCTTCTTCCGGCAGGAACATGGTCACACCCAGCGCACGACCGCGCGGGATGATCGACACCTTGTAGACCGGATCATGCTCCGGCACGACGCGACCGACGATGGCGTGACCCGCCTCGTGGTAAGCCGTGTTCTGCTTTTCTTTCTCCGACATGACCATGGATTTGCGCTCGGCACCCATCATGATCTTGTCTTTAGCCAGCTCGAACTCTTTCATCTCCACGACGCGCTTACCGCCGCGAGCGGCAAACAGCGACGCTTCGTTGACCAGGTTCGCCAGGTCGGCACCGGAGAAGCCCGGTGTGCCACGAGCGATGACCGCTGGCGCAACATCGTCACCCATTGGCACTTTACGCATGTGGACCTTGAGGATTTGTTCACGACCGCGGATATCCGGCAGCCCCACCACGACCTGGCGGTCGAAGCGGCCCGGACGCAACAGCGCAGGGTCGAGCACGTCTGGACGGTTGGTGGCGGCGATGACGATGATGCCGTCATTCATTTCGAAACCGTCCATCTCCACCAGCAACTGGTTGAGGGTCTGCTCACGTTCGTCATGACCGCCGCCCATGCCGGCGCCACGGTGACGGCCGACAGCGTCGATTTCGTCGATGAAGATGATGCAGGGTGCGTGCTTCTTGGCCTGCTCGAACATGTCACGAACACGGCTGGCACCCACGCCAACGAACATTTCAACGAAGTCGGAACCGGAAATAGTGAAGAACGGCACCTTGGCTTCGCCGGCAATGGCCTTGGCCAGCAAGGTTTTACCGGTACCCGGAGGGCCGACCATCAGCACGCCACGGGGGATACGACCGCCCAGGCGTTGGAACTTACCCGGATCGCGCAGGAATTCGACCAGTTCGCCCACTTCCTCCTTGGCTTCGTCACAACCCGCGACGTCGGCCAGGGTGGTTTTCACCTGATCTTCGGAAAGCAGCCTGGCCTTGCTCTTGCCGAAACTCATCGGCCCGCCCTTGCCGCCGGCACCGCCCTGCATCTGGCGCATGAAGAACATGAACACCGCGATGATCACCAGGATCGGGAAGCTGGCCACGAGGAGCTGGGTCCAGATACTTTGTTGCTCAGGCTGCTTGCCTTCGACCACGACATGGTTGTCCACCAGGTCGCCGATCAGGCCGTTGTCCTGGATAGCCGGACGAATGGTCTTGAAGTTGTCGCCATCGGTACGCTTGCCGGTGATGACATAGCCATCGACGGCAACGCGCTCGACCTTGCCATCCTTGACCTGCTGAATGAAGTCGGAATAGTTGAGGGTCTGTGGCTCGTTAGGGCTGGAGAAGTTGTTCATCACGGTCACAAGGACAGCGGCGATGATCAACCACAGGATCAGATTCTTTGCCATATCGTTCAATTAACTACCCTCTGAAGCTGGCTCCGCTATCGGCGCGAGCTTCGCATGATATTCACCGGCCTAACTTACTACATTACCTACGACTCTGGCAGGCGCCGTCTGTAACCCTTTGTGAAACCTGCCGCATCATTTTCAGTACGCGGCGCTTGCAAGGCGAAACAAAAAAAACTATCGAGGTCCTTCAAAGACGCTCATCACTGCCCGAACCTTCTCCTCCGCGAAAGCCGCGCGCCAACAGATATTGTTCGCGGGAGCGGTCACGGGACGACAATGGCTTGCGCATCTGCACCTTGTCGAACAGTTTGCGGATGCCCTTGTGGTATTCGTCGAAGCCTTCTCCCTGGAAGACCTTGATCAGAAAATCACCGCCCGGACGCAGAACCCGCCCGGCAAGATCCAGGGCCAGCTCGCTGAGAAACATTGCACGAGGCATGTCGACAGCCGCTAATCCACTCATATTGGGGGCCATATCGGAAATCACAAGGTCAACCTGCGTATTTCCGACGGCCTCCAGAATTTTTGCCAGGACGGCGTCTTCCGTGAAATCGCCCTGGATGAAGGTCACATCGGGGATGCTGTCCATCTCCAGGATGTCGGAAGCGATCAATCGTCCTTGACCACCGATCAGACGACTGGTCACCTGGGACCACCCGCCCGGCGCGGCGCCGAGATCGATTACGGTCATGCCCGGGCGGATCAATCGATCCTTTTCCTGGATCTCCAGCAATTTATAGCTGGCACGAGAACGATAGCCGTCCTTCTGCGCCATCTTGACGTATGGATCGTTGAAATGCTCTTTGAGCCAGTTCAGGCTAGTCTTGGAACGGGCCACAGGCCACCTCTACATAAAACGGGTCGTGATTAAGTGGGCGGTCCCGGACTCGCTCGGGTAAACTGGCCGCCGCTTTTTTACAAGATCAGACGCAGGGGTCAGATTATGCCGCTCACTCAAGAGCAGAAGAAACAATACAAATCCATTGGCCACCACCTGAAACCGGTTCTGATTGTGGCGGACAACGGCTTGACTGAAGGTGTACTGGCCGAGCTGGAGCGCGCATTGAGCGATCACGAGCTGATCAAGATCAAGCTCAACATCCTCGACCGTGAAGCCCGCCTGGCCGCCGTTGCAGAACTGTGCAAGACCGGCAAGGCGGACCTGGTACAGGTCATCGGTAAGATGGCATTGCTGTATCGCAAGAATTTCAGCGTCAACAAGCAATTGTCGAACGTACACCGCTTCAAGTAATGCCAAAGGGTCAAGGGTGCGCTTCGCGCACCCTGCCACTCCATCCAGGCACCGGTTGCAACACCAGCACCAATCCGGAAAGCCCCAGCACCACGTAGCTGAACACCCGCCATTGGCTCGCATCCGGCCAGCCGAGGCTCACCGCCAGAAACATTCCACAGGCATACAACGACATGAGCAGCAATTGCCCACGAATGTCGCGCCATAGGCTCGCACGGCCCTCGGCCTGAACCAGCACCAAAGCCTGGAATATCACACAGACCGCTGAAAACGCCACCATCAGTGCCGTCAGCATGTCCACAATTTCGTCGATCAGCAGCGGTGCCAGGCCGATTCGCCCCAGCACCGGCAGCAGGCCGATGTGCAACAGCCAAAGGCCACCAACCCACAACATCTGGGCCAGTTGCCAAAGCATGGCACCCGCACGCAGCGGGCGCCTTCGTTCAGATGTGGCGGACTTCGACAATCTCATACTCAATGACGCCACCGGGCGTCTTCACTGCCACCACATCGCCCTCTTCCTTGGCAATCAAGGCACGAGCAATCGGTGAACCGACGGAAATCTTGCCCAGCTTGATGTCAGCTTCATCCTCACCCACGATCTGGTAAGTGACGCTTTCATCCGTCTCGACGTTGGCGATTTCCACGGTAGTGCCGAAGATCACCTTGCCGGTGTGGGGGATGGTGGTGACGTCAATGATCACTGCGTTCTGCATGCGACCTTCAATGTCACGCACCCGCGCCTCGACCATGCCCTGCTCTTCACGAGCGGCATGGTATTCGGCGTTTTCCTTGAGATCGCCCAGTTCACGCGCTTCACCAATGGCCTGGCTCAAGCGCGGGCGCTCGACCTTGGTCAGGAAAGCGTGCTCTTCTTCCAGGGCCTTCGCGCCCTGAACAGTCATCGGGTACTTGGTTATGCTCATGCCTTCAATCCTGCATGTAGATCCTGCAAGCGACGGACGGTCTTCTCGGGACCGAACTTGAGCGCTTCGCAGATCGCTTCGCCCGCAGCAATGGTGGTGGTGCAATAAATCTTGTGCTGCAGCGCATTGCGACGAATGGAGTAGGAGTCGGCGATCGACTGACGGCCTTCAGTGGTGTTGATGATCAGCGTGACTTCGTCATTCTTGATCATGTCGACCACATGCGGACGTCCTTCAGTCACCTTGTTCACGCGGCGCACTTTCAGGCCCGCCGCCTCGATCAGCCTGGCGGTACCGGCAGTGGCGACCACTTCGAAGCCCAAGTTGATCAGATCACGGGCCACACCTGCAACCAGTGGCTTGTCGTCATCACGCACGCTGATGAACGCCGTGCCGCCTGTCGGCAGGACTTCGCTGGCGCCCATCTGGGCCTTGGCGAACGCTTCGCCAAAGGTGTCGCCAACGCCCATCACTTCACCGGTGGATTTCATCTCCGGGCCGAGGATCGGGTCGACGCCTGGGAACTTGGCGAACGGGAACACCGCCTCTTTCACGCTGTAGAAGTTCGGAATGATCTCCTTGGTGAAGTTCAGCTCCGCCAGGGTCTTACCGGCCATGACGCGGGCAGCGATCATTGCCAGGGAGACACCGATGCACTTGGAGACGAACGGCACGGTCCGGGAAGCGCGTGGGTTCACTTCGATGACGTAGATGTCTTCGCCCTGAAGCGCCAGTTGCACGTTCATCAGACCGACCACACCCAGTTCCAGGGCCATTTTCTTGACCTGCTCGCGCATCTCGTCCTGGATGTGCGCCGGCAGCGAGTAAGGCGGCAGCGAGCATGCGGAGTCACCGGAGTGAACACCGGCCTGTTCGATGTGCTGCATGATCGCGCCGATCACCACGTCCTTGCCGTCGCAGACCGCGTCCACGTCCATCTCGATGGCGCAGTTGAGGAAGTGATCCAGCAGCACCGGGCTGTCGTTGGACACCTGGACCGCTTCACGCAGGTAGCGCTTGAGCTCTTCTTCCTGGTAAACGATTTCCATCGCACGGCCGCCCAGTACATAGGATGGACGCACCACCAGCGGATAACCGATCTTGGCGGCGGCACGAATCGCTTCGTCTTCGCTGCGCACAGTGGCGTTTGGCGGCTGACGCAGGTTCAGGCGCTCGACCATCTGCTGGAAGCGCTCACGGTCTTCGGCGCGGTCGATGGCATCCGGGCTGGTACCGATGATCGGTACGCCAGCGGCTTCCAGGGCGCGAGCCAGCTTCAATGGAGTCTGGCCGCCGTACTGGACGATCACGCCTTTCGGCTTCTCGACACGGACGATTTCCAGCACGTCTTCCAGGGTCACCGGCTCGAAGTACAGACGGTCGGAGGTGTCGTAGTCGGTGGACACGGTTTCCGGGTTGCAGTTGACCATGATGGTCTCGTACCCGTCGTCGCGCAGGGCCAGTGCGGCGTGTACGCAGCAATAGTCGAACTCGATGCCCTGGCCGATACGGTTGGGACCGCCGCCCAGGATCATGATCTTGTCGCGCGTCGATGGCGCGGCTTCGCACTCTTCCTCGTACGTGGAGTACAGGTAGGCGGTGTCGGTGGCGAACTCGGCCGCGCAGGTGTCGACGCGCTTGTAGACCGGGAACACTTCCAGCTTGTGACGATGAGCGCGCAGGCTCTTCTCGGTCACACCCAGCAATTTGGCCAGGCGCTGGTCCGAGAAGCCCTTGCGCTTGAGGCGGAACATCATGTCGCGGTCGATGCTGGACATGCCCAGGGTCTTGACCTTCTCCTCTTCCTTGATCAGATCTTCGATCTGCACCAGGAACCAAGGATCGATCATGTTCATGCCGAAGATCTGCTCCACGGTCATGCCGGCACGGAAGGCGTCGGCCACGTACCAGATACGCTCGGCGCCCGGCACGGTCAGCTCGCGCTTGAGCTCGCTCATGCTTTCCGGGTTGCTCAGGTCCAGCTTCGGATCGAGGCCGCAGACACCCACTTCCAGGCCGCGAAGGGCTTTCTGCAGGGATTCCTGGAAGGTCCGGCCGATGGCCATGACTTCACCGACCGACTTCATCTGGGTGGTCAGGCGGGCGTCGGCCTTGGCGAATTTTTCGAAGGCAAAGCGTGGCAGCTTGGTGACGACGTAGTCGATGGACGGCTCGAAGGAGGCCGGGGTCTTGCCGCCGGTGATGTCGTTCGACAGTTCGTCCAGGGTATAACCCACGGCCAGTTTGGCAGCGACCTTGGCAATCGGGAAACCAGTGGCTTTCGAAGCCAGGGCCGACGAACGGGAAACCCGCGGGTTCATCTCGATGACCACCATGCGGCCAGTATCCGGGCAGATGCCGAACTGGACGTTGGAGCCGCCGGTTTCTACGCCGATCTCACGCAAGACCGCCAGGGAGGCGTTACGCAGGATCTGGTATTCCTTGTCGGTCAGGGTCTGGGCCGGTGCGACGGTGATCGAGTCGCCGGTGTGCACACCCATCGGATCGAAGTTTTCGATGGAGCAGACGATGATGCAGTTGTCCTTTTTGTCGCGGACAACTTCCATTTCATATTCTTTCCAACCGATCAGGGATTCGTCGATCAGCAGTTCCTTGGTCGGCGACAGGTCCAGACCACGGGCGCAGATTTCTTCGAACTCTTCGCGGTTGTAGGCGATGCCACCACCCGTGCCGCCCATGGTGAAGGACGGACGGATAATGCACGGGAAGCCAAGCTTCTCGAGGACCGCATTGGCCTCTTCCATGCTGTGGGCGATGCCCGAGCGCGGGCATTCCAGGCCGATGGCCTTCATCGCCTTGTCAAAGCGCGAACGATCTTCGGCCTTGTCGATGGTGTCGGCGTTGGCGCCGATCATTTCCACACCGAATTTTTCCAGGACGCCTTCGCGCTCCAGATCCAGGGCACAGTTCAGCGCCGTCTGGCCGCCCATGGTCGGCAACAGTGCATCAGGACGTTCTTTCTCGATGATCTTGGCAACGGTCTGCCACTTGATCGGTTCGATGTAGGTGGCGTCGGCCATGGCCGGGTCGGTCATGATGGTGGCAGGGTTGGAGTTCACCAGGATGACGCGGTAACCCTCTTCGCGCAGGGCCTTGCAGGCCTGGGCGCCGGAGTAGTCGAATTCGCAGGCCTGGCCGATCACGATCGGGCCAGCGCCGAGAATCAGGATGCTTTTTATGTCTGTACGTTTTGGCATGGGTTTGTCACTCAAATCCGCAGGTCAGTCGGCTAGGCCGTCGAACAATCTTTGAAGCGCCCGCGGGGGCCGCCGCACGCGGGGCCGCCCTCGGGCTTCACGCGGTCAGCGTCGCTTGGCCATCTCATTGATGAAGCGATCGAACAGCGGCGCCACATCGTTCGGGCCCGGGCTCGCTTCAGGGTGGCCCTGGAAGCTGAACGCGCTCTTGTCGGTGCGCTCGATGCCTTGCAGCGTACCGTCGAACAGCGATTTATGGATCGCCCGCACGTTGGCTGGCAGGGTCGCCTCGTCCACCGCGAAGCCGTGGTTCTGGCTGGTGATCATGACGACACCGGTGTCCAGGTCCTGGACCGGGTGGTTGGCACCGTGGTGACCATGACCCATCTTCAGAGTCTTGGCGCCCGACGCCAGGGCCAGCAGTTGGTGACCGAGGCAGATGCCGAACACCGGGATCTCGGTTTCCAGCACATCCTTGATCGCCTGGATCGCGTAGTCGCAAGGCTCAGGGTCACCCGGGCCGTTGGACAGGAACACGCCATCGGGGTTGAGGGCCAGTACGTCAGCCGCCGGGGTTTGCGCCGGCACCACGGTCACGCGGCAACCGCGCTCGACCAGCATGCGCAGGATGTTCACCTTGACGCCGTAGTCGTAGGCCACCACGTGGTACGGCAGCTCGGACGCTTCGATCGTCGGGTGGCTGTCGGTCTTCAGGTTCCAGACCGAGGAACGCCACTCGTACTGCTTCTTGGTGCTGACGACTTTCGCCAGGTCCATGCCCTTGAGGCCAGGGAAACCCTGGGCGGCGGCGATGGCGGCCTCTTCAGAAATGTTGTCACCGGCCATGATGCAGCCGTTCTGCGCGCCCTTCTCCCGCAGGATGCGGGTCAGGCGACGGGTGTCGATACCAGCGATCGCCACGACGTTGTTGGCTTTCAAGTAATCCGACAGGGACATCGTGTTACGCCAGTTGCTCGCTACCAGTGGCAGGTCACGGATGACCAGGCCGGCAGACCAGACGCGGTCGGACTCGGCATCTTCCGGTGTAGTGCCGGTGTTGCCGATGTGCGGGTAAGTCAGGGTGACGATTTGCTGGGCGTAGGAAGGATCGGTAAGAATTTCCTGATAGCCGGTCATTGCGGTGTTAAACACCACCTCACCAACGGTCTGACCGTCGGCTCCAATGGCTTCGCCGCGAAAAATGCTGCCATCAGCAAGGGCGAGTATGGCTGGCTTAGTCAAGAAGACCTCCCGTAAATAAAGCCTGAAAGGGCGATCGCAGGTTGTAAAAAAGCGGAGTGACGTATGGACACGTCACCCCGCTTTTTCACTGAATTATTCTGCGCGCTTTTAGTGGACACACTAAAGCTGTAGCTTACAGAAAAAGGCTTTTTTGGTCCACCGCTAATGAGCCTTAAAGGCAGGAGAATGCGACAGGGCGTCGCGAAGCGGTGTAAAACGGGGTGCAGTATACCCTGAACCCCGTTCTCATTGACATCAACGCAGGTCGAGTACGTCCTGCATATCGTACAAACCAGGTTCGCGACCATCCAGCCACAGCGCGGCCCGGACGGCACCCTTGGCGAAGGTCATCCGGCTGGAAGCCTTGTGGGTGATCTCCAGGCGCTCGCCCTCGGTGGCGAACAGCACCGTGTGATCCCCCACCACATCACCACCGCGTACCGTGGCGAAACCAATGGTCTCTCGCTCACGGGCGCCGGTATGCCCCTCGCGCCCATAGACAGCCACGGCCCGCAGGTCGCGCCCCAGCGCATCGGCAATCACTTCGCCCATACGCAAGGCGGTTCCCGAAGGCGCGTCGATCTTGTGCCGGTGATGCGCCTCGATGATCTCGATATCGGCGTCATCCCCCAGGACCCGGGCGGTCAGGTCGAGCAGCTTCAGCGACAGGTTCACACCGACGCTGAAGTTCGCCGCGAACACGATCGGAATGTCCTTGCCCGCATCGGCCAGTAGCTGCTTCTGAGCAGCGTCCAACCCAGTGGTACCGATCACCATGGCCTTGCCGTGCTTGCGGCAGATGGTGAGGTTTTTCAGCATCACTTCCGGCAAGGTGAAATCGATCAGGACATCAAACTCGTCGAGCACTTTTTCCAGGCCACCGGACATCGGCACACCGATGCGCCCCAGCGACGCCAACTCACCCGCATCGGCACCGACCAACGTGCTGTCAGGTCGAACGATGGCAGCCGTCAGGCCGGAGAGCGGCGAGCGCTGCTGCACCGCCTCCACCAACGCCTTGCCCATGCGCCCAGCGGCGCCCATCACAGCTATACGTCGCATGCGACCTCCTTACAGATCGCCGAAGAAGCGCTTCACGCCTTCGAACCAACCGGTGGTTTTCGGAGAGTGGCTGTTGTCGTCCGCCAGCGAACTGCGGAACTCTTCCAGCAATTCACGCTGACGCCGGCTCAGGTTGACCGGCGTTTCGACCGCAACGCGGCACATCAGATCACCCGCACCGCCACCGCGTACAGGCGCAACGCCTTTGCCACGGATCCGGAACTGCTTGCCGGTCTGCGTGCCCTCAGGGATTTTCAGCTTCACGCGGCCGTCGAGCGTTGGAATCTCGAGCTCACCACCCAACGCGGCATCGACGAAACCGATCGGCACTTCGCAGAACAGGTGCTTGCCGTCGCGCTGGAAAATCGAGTGTTCACGCACATTGATGACGACATACAGGTCACCGGTCGGGCCGCCCTGGGCACCCGCCTCGCCTTCGCCGGAGAGGCGAATGCGGTCACCGGTATCGACGCCGGCCGGCACTTTCACCGACAGGGTCTTGTACTCCTCGACGCGCCCTTCGCCATGGCAGGAATCGCAAGGGTCGGAAATGATCTTGCCCTGGCCATGGCAACGCGGGCAGGTCTGCTGCACCGAGAAGAAGCCCTGCTGCATGCGAACCTGGCCGATGCCACCACAGGTCGGGCAAGTGACAGGCGAGGAGCCCTTCTTGGCGCCCGAACCATCGCACGGCTTGCAATTGACCAGCGTCGGAACGCGGATATTGACGGTCGTGCCACGCACCGCCTCTTCCAGATTCAACTCCAGCGTGTAGCGCAAATCGCTGCCACGCTGAGCGCCACCACGGGCGCCGCCGCGACCGCCACCAAAGAAGTCGCTGAACACGTCGCCGAAGATATCGGAGAAGTTCTGGCCGCCAAAACCGGCACCGCCGCCACCCATGCTCGGGTCGACACCGGCATGCCCATACTGGTCGTAAGCCGCGCGCTTGCTGGAATCGGACAGTACTTCGTAAGCCTCGTTGGCTTCCTTGAACATTTCCTCCGACGCTTTATCGCCGGGATTACGGTCCGGGTGGTGCTTCATCGCCAGACGACGATAGGCCTTTTTCAGATCCGCCTCGCTGGCCCCCCGCTCGACACCCAATACTTCGTAGAAATCACGCTTTGCCATTAGTCTTTGCACTCTTATAGGACGTCCGGCAAAGCTCTCCTGAGCCTCGCCCAACTCGTTGAGCCCCTACAGGCCCGGACCCAACCACGTCGATTCAGCGATCCCGGTCCCAGGCCCTACACGAAAAGCAGGAGCTTTCCCGACACGCCACCAGCACCCGAACGTTGTCGCATGCTGTAAAAATTCATGGGTTCCAGACACGCCAACGCGGGAGCAAGCTCCCGCGCGGCGACATCCTACCAGCCACCGCACAAACGCAGTCAACCGGCCGACCAACAAGCGATTACTTGTGGTCTTTCACTTCTTCGAACTCGGCGTCGACGACGTCGTCGGCTTTTTCAGCCGATTCGCCTTGTTGCGCGGCGCCTTCAGCTGGCTGAGCCTGTTCGGCATACATCTTCTGGGCCACTGGCGCGGAGACCTTGGACAGCTCTTCGATCTTCGCTTCGATGGCAGCCTTGTCGTCGCCTTTGACGGCGGCTTCCAGGGCAACCACGGCCGCTTCGATGGCAGTCTTCTCTTCAGCGGTCACTTTTTCGCCAGCATCGGCGATCATCTTGCGAGTCGAGTGCACCAGGGCATCGCCCTGGTTGCGGGCACTGGCCAGCTCTTCGAACTTGCGGTCTTCCTCGGCGTTGACTTCAGCATCGCGAACCATCTGCTGAATTTCTTCCTCGGACAGGCCGGAGTTGGCCTTGATCACGATCGACTGGGTCTTGCCGGTGGCCTTGTCTTTCGCGCCGACGTGCAGGATGCCGTTGGCGTCGATGTCGAAGGTCACTTCGATTTGCGGAACGCCACGTGGCGCTGGCGGAATCTCGGCCAGATCGAACTTGCCCAGGGATTTGTTCTGGGCAGCCTGCTTGCGCTCACCTTGCAGGACGTGGATGGTCACGGCGCTCTGGTTGTCGTCGGCGGTCGAGAACACCTGGGATTTCTTGGTAGGAATCGTGGTGTTCTTCTCGATCAGCGCGGTCATCACGCCACCCATGGTTTCGATACCCAGGGTCAGCGGACTGACGTCGAGCAGCAGAACGTCTTTTACATCACCGGCCAGAACGGCGCCCTGGATGGCAGCACCCATGGCAACGGCTTCGTCCGGGTTCACGTCTTTACGTGCTTCTTTGCCGAAGAAATCGGTCACCAGCTTCTGCACCAGCGGCATACGGGTCTGACCGCCCACCAGGATCACGTCGTTGATCGAGCCAACGTCGATACCGGCATCTTTCATCGCGATGCGGCAAGGTTCGATGGTGCGCTGAACCAGGTCTTCAACCAGCGCTTCGAGCTTGGCGCGGGAGATTTTCACGTTCAAGTGCTTAGGACCGGTGGCGTCTGCAGTGATGTACGGCAGGTTCACGTCGGTCGACTGGCTCGAGGACAGTTCGATCTTGGCTTTTTCAGCGGCTTCTTTCAGGCGCTGCATGGCCAGCGGGTCACCCTTGAGGTTCATGCCGCTTTCTTTCTTGAACTCGTCGACGAGGTAGTCGATCAGGCGGATGTCGAAGTCTTCACCACCGAGGAACGTGTCACCGTTGGTTGCCAATACTTCGAACTGGTGCTCGCCATCGACTTCAGCGATTTCGATCACGGAAACGTCGAAAGTACCGCCACCCAGGTCGTAAACGATCACGGTGTGATCGCCCTTGGCCTTGTCCATGCCATAGGCCAGAGCAGCCGCGGTCGGTTCGTTGATGATGCGTTTTACGTCCAGGCCCGCGATGCGGCCGGCGTCTTTGGTCGCCTGGCGCTGGCTATCGTTGAAATAGGCAGGAACGGTAATAACGGCTTCAGTCACCGCTTCGCCGAGGTAATCTTCGGCGGTTTTCTTCATTTTCTTCAGGATTTCAGCCGAGATCTGTGGCGGCGCCATTTTCTGGCCGTTCACTTCAACCCAGGCGTCGCCGTTATCAGCCTTGGCGATTTTGTAAGGCACCATCTTGATGTCTTTCTGAACGACTTCTTCGTCGAACTTGCGACCGATCAGACGCTTCACCGCATACAGGGTGTTATGCGGATTGGTCACTGCCTGACGCTTGGCCGACTGGCCAACCAGAATTTCGCCATCGTTGGCGTACGCGATGATCGACGGCGTGGTACGCGCGCCTTCGGCGTTTTCAATCACTTTGGCCTTGCCGTTTTCCAGCACGGAGACGCACGAGTTGGTGGTCCCCAGGTCGATACCGATAATCTTGCCCATGTTAACTCTCCCGGAACTTGGATTTTGTTGCCGCGGCAGTGGTGGCTAACCGCGGTAGCACTTAAACGCTTGACTTCTTAATGGGGCCGCTGCGCCCGATTTCAAGCCTGCTCGTCAATAGAAGGTGAAACCGGTGCGGGCGTCTTGCTGACCACGACCATGGCCGGGCGCAACAGACGGCCATTGAGCAGGTAACCTTTCTGGAAAACCTTCAGAACACTGTTTGGCTCGACGTCGGCACTTTCCTGCATCGCCATGGCCTGGTGGTGCTCGGCGTTGAAGGGTTCGCCGTGGGGGTCGATGGCTTCGAGCTGATAGCGCTTGAGGGTGTCCTGGAACATTTTCAGGGTCAGCTCGATGCCTTCACGCATCGGGCGAATGTTCTCATCGTCCGGATTGGACAGCTCCAGGCCGCGCTCCAGGCTGTCGATGATCGGCAGCAGGTCGCCGGCGAAGCGCTCCAGAGCGAATTTGTGAGCCTTTTCCACATCCTGCTCGGCGCGACGGCGGACGTTCTGCAGATCGGCTGCTACACGCAACGCCTGATCCTGCGCACCGGCCAGTTGCTCCTCGAGCACTTGTACACGGGCTGCCAGATCGCCACCCGAATCCTGGGAGGTCTGATTGGCCTCTTGGTTTTGCGTATCCTGCGTCTGTTCGTCAGCCATAGTTTTCTCCTCTCAACTTCGTCCGCGAGCTCGACTCGCGCTTCTGCCCCCGTATATGGGGCCGGGTTTTCCGGCTTCAAGGGGCGCCCGACGAATTAACCTTACAAAAAGCAATTGCATACCTATTACCTGCCGCGCTAAGAAATTCGCTTCATCAAGCAAATCGAGCTAAGCGAGGGCATTGTCAGTCCGAAACAAAACACTGTATAAATAACCAGACCTAACGCCTGGGAGCGGCTTTATGCTGGTGCACCTGTCCGTACACAACTACGCCATCGTCGAACACCTCGACCTCGAACTTGACCGAGGCATGAGCGTGATTACCGGTGAGACCGGCGCCGGCAAGTCGATCATGCTCGATGCCCTGGGCTTGACACTGGGTGATCGCGCCGACAGCGGCGTCGTACGCCCCGGCGCAGACAAAGCCGACATCCTGGCGACCTTCGACCTGGTCGACATCCCCGAAGCCAGCGCCTGGCTGGCCGAACGCGACCTGGATACCGACGGCCTGTGCATCCTGCGCCGGATCATCACCGCCGAAGGCCGCTCCCGAGGCTACATCAACGGCACTCCCTGCCCCCTGGGTGACCTCAAGGCCCTCGGGGAACTGCTGATCGACATCCACAGCCAGCACGAACACCAATCCCTGCTCAAGACCGACACCCATCGCCGCCTGCTCGATGAATATGCCGGAGCCACCGACCTGGCCCGCCAGGTCCAACTGGCCGCCCAACGCTGGCGCCAGACCCGGCAGGAACTGGACCGCCTCTCCAACTCCGGCGACGAACAGCGTGCCCGCCACCAACTATTGAGCTACCAGCTCGAAGAACTGGAGAACCTGGCACTGGGAGAAAATGAGCTGGAGGAGCTGGAGCAGGAACACAAGAACCTGACCAATGCCGAAACCCTGCTGGGTATCTGCCGGCAAGTCGTCGAGCAATGCAGCGAAAGTGATTCGGGCAACGTACTCAATGCACTGACAGCCAGCCTGAACCGACTCTCCAGCGTGAACAACTCCGTCGGCGCCCTGAGCGAAGCAACCAACCTGCTGACCAGCGCACAGATCCAGGTCGAGGAGGCCGTGGGGGAACTCAACCGGTTCCTCGACCATTTCGATGCCGACCCGGCGCGCCTGCAATACCTGGAAGAGCGCCTGGACACTATCTATACGCTCGCGCGCAAACACCGCGTCCAGCCCACCGATGTCATCGAGCTGCAGCAACGCCTGCTGGAAGAGTTGGAAACCCTGAACGCCAACGATGAATCCATCGAGCGCCTGGGGGACGAACTGGCCTCCTATGCCCGTCATTACCAGGAGAAGGCCAAGGAACTCAGCGAGCTGCGCCGCATAGCCGCCACCGGACTGGCCAGCGCGGTGGAGCAGGAAATCCAGCGCCTGGGCATGCCGGGAGGGCGCTTCACCATCGAACTGCGCCCCAACGCAGGGGACGAACTTCAGCCCAACGGGCTGGAGCAGGTGGAGCTGCTGGTCAGTGCCAACCCTGGGCAACCCCTCAAGGCGTTGGCGAAAGTCGCCTCCGGCGGCGAGTTGTCGCGCATCAGCCTGGCCATCCAGGTCATCACCGCGCAAACCTCACGGGTGCCGACGCTGGTATTCGACGAAGTGGATGTGGGTATTGGCGGACCGACCGCGGAAATTGTCGGCCAGCTGCTGCGCAGGCTGGGGGAGCGCGGCCAGGTGCTGACGGTCACTCACCTGCCTCAGGTCGCCGCACAAGGGCATCAACATCTATTTGTCCATAAAGTGCGTGGTGAGGACGCCACCCGTACCGCAGTGTCCAAGCTCAGCAAGAGCGAGCGCGTTGAGGAAGTGGCAAGGATGCTAGGCGGGATCGATCTCACCAAGGAGTCCCTGGCCCACGCGAAAAAAATGGTCGTCGCGGCGAAATCCTGAAGAAGCCGGGACGATCACCCAAATGAAAGAAGGCGACCCTGAGGTCGCCTTCTTTCATTTTCCATGCTTACTTCTTCTCGCGTACATGCAAGACGAGATGGTGATCGATCAGCTCGAAGCCATGCTCTTCAGCAATTGCTTTTTGCAGCTTTTCAATTTCAGGACTGATGAACTCGATAACCTCACGGGTTTCCACATTCACCATGTGGTCGTGGTGCTCCCCATCTGCCAATTCAAAGACCGCATGACCGCCATCGAAATTATGGCGAGCCACGAGGCCGGCAGCCTCGAATTGGGTCAGAACACGGTAAACCGTGGCCAGACCGACGTCCTCGCCTGCTTCCATGAGGGCCTTGTAGACGTCTTCGGCACTCATGTGCCGCTGCTCGGCGGAGTCGAGCATTTGGAGAATCTTGACCCGTGGCAGTGTCACCTTGAGGCCGGCTTTGCGTAGTTCGCTATTTTCAACCATGGTCAGCTTTCTCGCGATGCTGCTTCGCAGCTTCTCTTAATGCGGGTATGATCGGCGTTTACGTTGTCCCAGCCAAGATAGTGGAAGTCGCCCACCGATGCAAAACACCAAGCTCTTGCTAACCAGTTTCACCTTCGTGGGACTGCTCGCACTCGCCGGTTGTTCATTCCCCGGGGTTTACAAAATCGACATCCAGCAGGGCAATGTCGTGACGCAGGACATGATAGACCAGTTACGCCCGGGAATGACCCGTCGGCAAGTACGGTTTATCATGGGTAACCCCCTGCTGACCGACACGTTCCATGCCGATCGCTGGGATTATCTCTACAGCTTGCAGCCTGGAGGCGGTGAGCGCCAGCAGGAACGCATCAGCGTTATCTTCAACGCCAACGACCAACTCGTCAGCCTGTCAGGCGATTTCATGCCTGGCGTGAGTCGCGACGAGGCCATCATGGGCAAGGACAGCGGCACGACGGTCACGCCGGCCGAGAACGGCGAGAAGGCGAAACCGGAAAAACCGGTCAAGCCAGGTTCGTTGCTGGACCAGATCCAGAAGGATGTGGACAGCGTCGAAACCGTCCCCGTCCCGACGCCAGAACCACTGGACACTACGCCGCAATAAATTGCGACATGAAAAAACCCGGCATGCCGGGTTTTTTATTGCCTGCAATCCAGGTCCGATTATTGATTCTGCTTACGGGCCTCGGCAGCCTTGGCCGCACGCAGGCGACGGATCTCCTTCGGGTCCGCCAGCAACGGCCGGTAAATCTCAAGACGATCACCCGCCTGGACCGCCTGGCACTCGGGATCGGCAATCACCTTGCTGAAAATCCCCACCGGGCACGTGGCCAGGTCAAGCTCCGGGAACTCATCGGCAATGCCCGATGCAACCAGCGCAGCGCGAACTGTCGTGCCTTGCGGCACCGTAAATGTTCGCAAGACCTGACGCTGGACGGCGGCATAGACCACTTCTATCTCGATCAACGCTTGAGCTCGGCATTTTGCTTGGCGCGCTGGCAGAACGCGTCGACCAGGGTATTGGCCGCCTGATTGAACAACGGCCCCAGCGTGGCCCGGACCAACGGACCTGCGTAATCGAACGACAGATCCAGGCTGATCTTGCAGGCCTTCTCACCCAACGGTTTGAACACCCAGATACCGTGAAGCTGGTTGAAAGGGCCTTCTTCCAGGTTCATTTCGATGGATTGACCGGGTACCAGGGTATTGCGCGTCACGAAATGCTGGCTCAACCCGCCCTTGGCGACGTTCAGGCTGGCACGCATATGGGTCTCGGAACTCTCGAGCACCTCGGCGGACGAGCACCAGGGCAGGAACTGCGGATAACTCGCCACATCATTGACCAGGTCGTACAGCGCCTGCGCCGGATAGGGCAGCAAGGCCGAGCGTTGAATATGTGTCGTCATGTAAGCGTCACTTCCACAGCTGGGCGGCAAACACCACGAGGATGCCGATCGGGGCCACGTAGCGCATCAGGAACAGGCTCAAGGCAAACAATACAGGGCTGCGCAGCGACAACTCATCGCGTACGGCTTCACGCCCCATGATCCACCCTGCAAATACCACGAAACACAAACCACCCAATGGCAGCATGATCCGTGATGTAAAGAAATCAATCACGCCGAAGAAATCCAGTCCTCCGGTTGCTCCCCATTGGTAGAGGCGGAACAGGCCGTCTTCGTTCACGAAAAACTTCGCCTGCTTCCATATATTGAAGGAAAACACCGTCCCCAGCCCCACAAACCAACAGGTGAAGGCCAGCCAGAACGTCACCCAGGCGCGACTGATCCGGGTCCGTTCAACCAGGTAGGCCACCATGGGCTCCAACAGGGAAATCGCCGAGCTCCAGGCCGCAATGGCGACCAGGACGAAAAATATCACGCCCATCACCTGGCCGAACGCCATGTTGCCAAAGGCAAAGGGCAAGCTGACAAACATCAAGCCTGGACCCTCACTGGGGTTCAGGCCGGCGGCGAACACAATTGGAAACAACGCCATACCTGCCATCAGCGATACGAAGGTATCCAGCAGCGCGACACCGACGACGGTCCTGGTGAGCGAGGCGTTCTTCGGCATGTAGGCGCCATAGATCATGATCGAGCCAACCCCCACACTCAGGGAGAAAAAGGCATGCCCCATGGCCGACAGCAGACCGTCCATGACCTTCTCCGGCTTGAAGTCGAACATGAAGTGCAGGCCTTCCATGAAATGCCCGGTGGTCATGCTGTAGCCCAGCAGCACCAGGATCATCACGAACAGCAGCGGCATCATGATCCGCAGGCTGCGCTCAAGCCCCGCGACCACACCCTTGGCGATCACCACGGCGGAAAGCAACATGAAGACCGTGTGCCAGAGCGTCAATCTCAAGGGGTCCGAGATGACACCGCCAAAGTAGGCGCCCACCTGGTCGGGTGCCACGCCCTGAAAGTCGCCGCGCCCCATGTCGATGATGTAATCCAGCGACCAACCGCCGACCACGCTGTAGAACGACAGGATCAGCAGCGCCGTGACCATCCCGGCGAAGGCTCCCCACGACCACTTGGGCGAGTGCCCCGCCTCCTGAGCCAGCACCTTCAAGGCATTGGCCGGGCTTTGCCGGGCGCGACGGCCGATCAGGGTCTCGGCCAGCATCACCGGCGCGCCGATGAGTGCGATGCACGCCAGGAACATCAATACGAAGGCACCGCCACCGTAGACGCCGACCATGTAGGGGAATTTCCATATACTACCCAGTCCCACGGCCGAGCCGGTCGCAGCGAGTATGAAGACCCAGCGGCTAGCCCAACTGCCGTGGACAGAAACCTTGTCTGTCGACATCGTGATCACGCCCAAGCGTTCAAAAAAGAGGCCGCATTGTCCGGGATTCACTCAACGTGCTCAAGCATGCTGCTTCACCGTAGCCGACACGCACGCAACTGCCTATAATGCCGCCCCTATGGCTAAACAGAAGAAACACCCCACAGGGACCATCGCGCAAAATAAAAAGGCGCGACACGATTACTTCATCGAACAGCGTTTCGAGGCTGGCATGGTCCTGGCCGGCTGGGAAGTAAAGAGCCTGCGTGCAGGCAAGGCGCAACTGGTCGACAGCTACGTGCTGCTCAAGGATGGCGAAGCCTGGCTGCTGGGCAGCCACATCACGCCACTGACCACCGCCAGCACCCACGTGATTGCCGACCCGGTGCGCTCGCGCAAGCTGCTGCTCAACAAGCGCGAATTGGAAAAACTCTTCGCTGCCGTGCAGCAGAAGGGCTACGCCTGCGTCTGCACCTCGCTGTACTGGAGCAAGCACCTGATCAAGTGCGAGATTGCGCTGGGCAAGGGCAAGAAGGAATACGACAAGCGCGATACCGAGCGTGAGCGCGATGCCGGTCGCGAACTGCAGCGTGCTGTGCGCAACAAGGGCAAGGAAGACTAAGCCCGCGCCCAATCTAATGTAGGAGCGAGCCTGCTCGCGATGGCGGTGGGTCAGTCAACATCCATATCGACTGACAGCACGCCATCGCGAGCAGGCTCGCTCCCACAGGGTTAGCGAAACCCGACTGGCTACATCCCCTTGCGCCGCTCCGCCCGCGCCACCCGCTGCACTTCCTGACGCACTTCCTCCAACACTTCCTGCACATACAAGATATGTTGGCTGGACACTTCCCGCGCCTGCTCAGCGTGCCCGTCCACGATCGCCTGGTACAATTCCCGATGCTGACTGATCAGCATGTCGCGGGTTTCGCTGCGCTGCTTGTACATGCCACCGATGTTGGTCACCACATTGCGCTTGAGCAGGTCGAACAGCCCACGGATGGTATGCAGCAGGACCGCGTTATGACTGGCCTCGGCAATCGCCAGGTGGAACCGGGCATCCGCCGCACCCTCTTCCGCCCGACTCACTTCGTCGTGACGGGCATAGCAATCCTGCAACTCATCGAACGCCGCCGTCAGCCGCTCGCGATCCACTTCCGTGGCCCGTAGCGCCGCATAATAGGCGCAGGAGGCTTCCAGCGTATGACGGAACTCCAACAAGTCACGCTGCGCTTCGGGATTGCTTTCCAATAGCTGCAACAGCGGATCGCTGAATGTCGAGCCCAGCGATTCCACCACATAATTGCCACCGCCCTGACGACTGACCAGCAAGCCTTTGGCCGTCAGTTTCTGGATCGCCTCGCGCAACGAGGGACGTGAGACGCCGAACTGTTCGGCCAGGGTCCGCTCGGCCGGCAGCCGCTCACCAGACTTCAGCGTGCCCTCAAGGATCATTCCTTCAAGCCGCTCGACAATATCGTCAGACAAACGGCGCTGACGAATCTGATCAAACCCCATAACTCGACTCTCCACGATCCCGACCGCTCGCCGGGCTCTCTATTCTGGCCCATCCGGGGCCTGCCTACATCCACCAGAAGCCATTTAGGCAAACAGATCAGATGCGATCTGCCGCACTTATTCGACGAAAGTTTCAGGGCGGCAAATTGACACATGACAACCAAGGCTTTTACCCTAGCCGACAGCGCTTGTAAATTGGTCTTACCAATTAACCAAAACCGCTGACCAGTGCCTGACCAACAACAATTAGGGGCTCACCCACCATGCAAACCTGGCAACAGCTTTACAGCCCGCTCGGCAGTCTCGGCGTCTCCGCACTTGCGGCCGTTATTCCCATCGTATTTTTCTTCCTGGCCCTGGCGGTGTTTCGCCTCAAGGGGCACGTGGCGGGAAGCATCACCCTGGCCCTGGCGATTGCCGTGGCGATCTTTGCCTTCAACATGCCGGCCGACATGGCCTTCGCCGCCGCCGGCTACGGTTTTGCCTACGGCCTGTGGCCCATCGCCTGGATCATCGTCGCCGCCGTCTTCCTCTACAAATTGACGGTCAAGAGCGGCCAGTTCGAGGTCATCCGCAGCTCGGTGCTGTCGATCACCGATGACCAGCGCCTGCAAGTATTGCTGATTGGCTTTTGCTTCGGCGCCTTTCTGGAAGGCGCCGCCGGCTTCGGTGCACCGGTGGCGATTACTGCCGCGCTGCTCGTGGGCCTGGGCTTCAACCCGCTGTATGCCGCCGGCCTGTGCCTGATCGCCAACACCGCGCCCGTGGCGTTCGGTGCCCTGGGCATTCCGATTATCGTGGCCGGCCAGGTGACCGGGATCGACGCCGTCAAGATCGGCGCCATGACCGGACGCCAGCTGCCCTTGCTGTCGCTGTTCGTGCCGTTCTGGCTGGTGTTCATGATGGATGGCCTGCGCGGCGTGCGGGAGACCTGGCCGGCGGCGTTGGTGGCAGGCCTGAGCTTCGCCATCACCCAGTACTTCACCTCCAACTTCATCGGCCCGGAACTGCCTGACATCACCTCGGCCCTCGCCAGCTTGATCTCGCTGACGCTGTTCCTGAAAGTCTGGCAGCCCAAACGCAGCGCAGGCGCGCAGATTGCCGGCGCGACTTCCGGCGCAACGGTGACCGCCAGCGTCGGCGGTTTCGGCCAACCGCGCAGCACCGTGGCTTCGCCCTACAGCCTGGGGGAAATCATCAAGGCCTGGTCGCCGTTCCTGATCCTCACCGTACTGGTCACGATCTGGACCTTGAAACCGTTCAAGGCGATGTTCGCCGCCGGCGGCTCGATGTACGCCTGGGTATTCAACTTCGCCATCCCGCACCTGGATCAGATGGTGATCAAGGTCGCTCCTATCGTGGTCAACCCCACCGCCATTCCGGCCGTGTTCAAGCTTGATCCGATTTCCGCCACCGGCACGGCGATTTTCTTCTCCGCGCTGATCTCGATGCTGGTGCTGAAGATCAACCCAAAAACTGGTCTTACCACTTTCAAGGAAACCCTTTTCGAACTGCGCTGGCCCATCCTGTCGATCGGCATGGTGCTGGCTTTCGCCTTCGTCACCAATTACTCGGGCATGTCGTCGACCATGGCCCTGGTGCTGGCCGGCACGGGCGCGGCGTTTCCGTTCTTCTCGCCTTTCCTGGGTTGGCTGGGAGTGTTCCTGACCGGTTCCGATACCTCGTCCAACGCCCTGTTCAGTTCGCTACAAGCCACCACCGCACACCAGATCGGCGTCAACGACACCCTGCTCGTGGCGGCCAATACCAGCGGCGGCGTGACCGGCAAGATGATTTCGCCGCAATCCATCGCGGTGGCCTGCGCGGCCACCGGGCTGGTGGGCAAAGAGTCGGACCTGTTCCGTTTTACCCTGAAACACAGCCTATTCTTTGCAACGATCGTCGGCTTGATCACGTTGGCCCAGGCCTACTGGTTCACCGGCATGCTGGTGCACTGAGTCCTACAAGCTGTATGGAAAAAACCGACGCCGGAACACCCTCCGGCGTCCGCTATCGACAACCGGGTCTGCAAGGTTGCTGAAAGATTTGATCTCTATATTCAGCAGCCTCAGCGGACGGATAACCGGGACCACCCGGAGACACGCCTGATGAGCGAGCTTTTTTACAACGCCGTGCCGAACGCGACCCGTGTCGCCCCGCCATTGCCCGAGCCTCGGCAGTACCCCAGCGAAAAACCGCAACGGGTCTACCTGTTCGGCACCTGCGTGGTGGACCTGTTCTACCCCGAAGCCGGAATGGACGCGATTCATCTTCTGGAGCGCGAAGGGATCCGGGTGGAGTATCCGCAAGGGCAAACCTGTTGCGGGCAACCGGCCTACACCTCGGGTTATACCGAGCAGGCCCGGACGGTGGCGCGGGCGCAACTGGCGTTGTTCGCCGGAGATTATCCGGTGGTGGTGCCCTCGGGTTCCTGCGCCGGCATGGTGCGCGAGCATTACGCCGACCTGTTCAAGGACGAGCCCGAGACACTCAAGCAGATCCAGGCCCTGGCTGCCCGGACCTACGAACTGGCCGAGTTCCTGCTGTTCGTCTGCAAGGTGCAGCTCCAGGACAGCGGCACACCGGTGAAGATTGCGCTGCACACGTCCTGCTCGGCACGGCGTGAAATGAATACCCACCTGCATGGCCGCGCGTTGTTGGCACAGCTACGCAATGTGGAGCGGGTCGAACACAGCCACGAAAGCGAATGCTGCGGCTTTGGTGGGACATTCAGCGTTCGCATGCCGGATATTTCCGGCGCGATGGTGGCCGACAAGACCCGGGCGTTGAAGGAATCCGGCGCGCACCAGGTCATCAGTGCCGACTGTGGCTGCCTGATGAACATCAACGGCGCACTGGAAAAACAGCAGGAGGCGCTGCGCGGCCAGCACCTGGCGAGCTTTCTCTGGCAGCGTACCGGAGGTGTCGTATGAGCACGCCGACGCTGATTCCTGCCGTTGAACTGCAGGACGATTTTCGTGCCCGGGCCCACAAGGCCCTGGACGACACGCAATTGCGAAACAACTTTCGCACTGCGATGGATTCACTGATGACCAAGCGGGCAACGTCCTTCAGCGATGCCCACGAAAGAGAACACCTGCGGGTGCTGGGCAATGCCGTCCGCGCCCGTGCGTTATCGAAGCTGCCCGACCTGCTCGAGCGGCTTGAAAGCAACCTGACCCGCAACGGTGTGACTGTGCACTGGGCGGAAACGGTGGACGAAGCCAATGGCATCGTCCTCTCGATCATCCGCGCTCACGAGGCGCGGCAAGTGATCAAGGGCAAATCGATGGTCAGCGAAGAGATGGAGATGAACCATTTCCTCGAGGCTCGGGACATTGAATGTCTCGAATCCGACATGGGGGAATACATCGTCCAGCTCGACCACGAGAAGCCTTCACACATCATTATGCCGGCGATCCACAAGAATGCCGGTCAGGTCGCGTCCTTGTTCCACGACAAACTCGGCGTGGAGTACACCAAGGACGTCGACCAACTCATTCAGATCGGTCGCAAGGTCTTGCGGCAGAAATTCTTCGAGGCCGACATCGGCGTGTCGGGGGTCAATTTCGCCGTCGCCGAAACCGGCACCCTGCTGCTGGTGGAAAACGAAGGCAACGGGCGGATGTCCACCACCGTGCCACCGGTGCACATCGCCGTGACCGGCATCGAAAAAGTGGTGGAGAACCTGCGTGATGTGGTGCCGCTGCTCTCGCTGCTGACCCGCTCGGCCCTGGGCCAGCCGATCACCACCTACGTCAACATGATCTCCGGCCCGCGCAAGCCCGACGAACTGGACGGCCCCCAGGAAGTGCACCTGGTACTGCTGGACAACGGTCGCAGCCAGGCGTTTGCCGATAGCGAATTGCGCCAGACCCTGAACTGCATCCGCTGCGGCGCCTGTATGAATCATTGCCCGGTCTACACCCGAATCGGCGGTCACGCCTACGGCGAGGTTTACCCGGGACCTATCGGAAAAATCATCACGCCGCACATGGTCGGCCTGGCCAAAGTGCCAGACCACCCGAGCGCGTCCTCACTGTGTGGCGCCTGCGGCGAAGTGTGTCCGGTGAAAATCCCGATTCCAGCCCTGCTGCGGCGCCTGCGGGAAGAAAACGTCAAGGCACCGGACAACCCGAATCAAGTGATGCGCGGCCAGGGCAGTAAGTATTCGCCCAAGGAACGCTTCATCTGGAATGCCTGGGCCCGGCTCAACAGCTCGCCAAGGCTGTATCGGCTGTTCGCCTTTCTGGCCACGCGCCTGCGTGCCCTGACGCCGAGCAACGTCGGCCCCTGGACCCAGAACCACAGCGCCCCCAAACCCGCCGCCCGCTCGTTGCATGACCTGGCCCGCGACCACCTGAAAGCCCAGGGAGACCGCCGATGAGCGCTCGGGACAATATCCTCGCCAAGCTGCGTAAAAGCCTGACCGGCACCACCCCGGTTGCCGACCACTTCGACGTCGACCTGGTCACGCAAACCTACCGCTACGCGCCCGAAGAACGCATCCCGCAATTGCGCAAGCTGATGGAAGCGGTGCACACCGAAATCCACCTGACGTCGGGCGAAGGCTGGACGACGCTGCTGGCGCAGTTGCTGCGCGACCGGCAGTTGCCAAGCCTGCTGATCGCCCCAACCACCGCTCACGGGAAAAAAATCACACAGTTCTGGGCGAACAATCCGGACCTGCCGCCTCTCAAGGCCTACGACCGGCCGGTCGAGGAATGGAAAGCCGAGCTGTTCAACGACACCCCCGCCAGCCTGACCGGAACCCTGGGCGCCATCGCCGCGACTGGCAGCCTGATCCTCTGGCCGACGCGGGAAGAACCACGGCTGATGAGCCTGGTGCCACCGGTGCATTTCGCCCTGCTCAAGGCCAGTGAGATCCGCGATAACTTCTATGAAGTGCAGCAGGAATTCGAATGGGCTCAAGGCATGCCTACCAATGCCCTGCTGGTGTCAGGTCCCTCGAAAACCGCCGACATCGAACAAGTCCTGGCCTATGGCGCCCACGGCCCCAAGGATCTGGTGGTATTGATTCTGGAGGACCAATGACCCTTCCGGCCCCTTTCCTACAAGACGTGCAACAACTGATCCCACAAAAGCGCCGTTTCGACGATCCGCTGTCGACCCTGGCCTTCGGCACCGACGCCAGTTTCTATCGGCTGATTCCGAAACTGGTGGTACGGGTCGAAAGCGAAGACGAGGTGGTCGCCCTGCTGAAACTGGCCCAGCGCGACCATGTTCCCGTCACCTTCCGTGCGGCCGGCACCAGTCTGTCGGGGCAAGCCATCAGCGACTCGGTTCTGATTGTGTTGGGGGACAACTGGAACGGCCGCGAGATTCGTCAACAGGGCACGCAGATCCGTTTGCAGCCAGGCGTGATCGGTGCTCAGGCCAATGCCTGGCTGGCACCGTTCGGACGCAAGATCGGCCCGGATCCAGCGTCGATCAACGCCTGCAAGATCGGCGGTATCGTCGCCAACAACGCCAGCGGCATGTGCTGCGGCACGGCGCAGAATACCTATCACACCCTGGCCGGCATCCGTCTGGTACTGGCCGATGGCACCCGCCTCGACACCGAAGACGACGCCAGCGTGGCCGCGTTCCTAGCCAGTCACGGCGACCTGCTGGAGCGACTGGCGACCCTCGGACGCGAGACCCGCGCCAATACCGAACTGGCCGCCCGAATTCGCCACAAATACCGTCTGAAAAATACCACCGGCCTGTCACTCAACGCCCTGGTGGATTTCGACGAGCCTGTGGATATCTTGAGCCACTTGCTGGTGGGGTCCGAAGGCACCCTCGGCTTCATCAGCGCGGTGACCTACAACACAGTAATCGACCATCCGAACAAGGCCTCGGCGCTGATCGTGTTCCCGGACGTGGAAACCTGCTGCAACGCCGTCACCGTGCTAAAAAGCCAACCGGTATCGGCCGTAGAGCTGCTGGACCGGCGCAGTCTGCGCTCCGTCCAGGACAAGCCAGGCATGCCGGATTTCGTCCAACACCTGTCGATAAATGCCTGCGCCCTGCTGATCGAATCCCGCGCCGCCTCTTCGTCTTTGCTGCAAGAGCAACTGGCGCAGATCATGGCCTCCCTGGCCGGCTTTCCGGTGGAAAAGCAGGTCGACTTTACCGAAGACCCGAAGGAAAACGCCCGACTCTGGGCCATCCGCAAGGACACCTTTCCGGCGGTGGGCGCAGTGCGCAAAACCGGGACCACGGTCATCATCGAAGACGTGACCTTTCCGGTGGAACAGCTGGCGGTGGGCGTGAATCGCCTGATCGAGCTGTTCGACAAACATCACTACGACGAGGCGATCCTTTTCGGACACGCACTGGAAGGCAATCTGCACTTTGTCTTCACCCAAGGCTTCAACAACCCTGAAGAAGTCGCACGCTACCAGGCGTTCATGGACGACGTGGCACAGTTGGTCGCGGTGGAATTCGGCGGCTCGTTGAAGGCCGAGCATGGCACTGGACGCAACATGGCGCCCTTCGTCGAGCTGGAATGGGGCAGTGACGCCTATCAGTTGATGTGGCAGCTCAAGCGCCTACTCGATCCCAACGGCATCCTCAATCCAGATGTGGTGCTCAGCGAAGACCCGCAAATCCACCTCAAGCACCTCAAGCCACTGCCGGCCGCCGACGAGATCGTCGACAAGTGCATCGAATGCGGTTTCTGCGAACCGGTGTGCCCATCCAAGGACCTGACCTTGAGCCCGCGCCAGCGCATTGTGATCTGGCGGGACATCCAGGCGAAAAAGCGCGCGGGCATCGACACGTCCGAGCTGAAAACGGCCTATCAATATCAAGGCATCGACACCTGCGCCGCCACCGGGCTGTGCGCACAACGCTGCCCCGTAGGCATCAATACCGGCGAGTTGGTGAAAAAGCTCCGCGGCCGTACCGCAACGCGTACGAAAACCGCCGACTGGCTCGCGAGCAACTTCGCCATGGCCCTGCAAGGAGCGCGCTTTACGCTGCACGTTGCCAACGGCGCGCGCATGCTGCTGGGGGCACCGCGGCTGGCACGCTGGTCAACCGGGCTGCACCGTTTGTCCAAGGGCCAGGTGCCGCAATGGACCCCCGCCATGCCACAGCCGGAAAACCCCATCCGCTTCAGCCCGGCCGTCTCGGACGAACGCCCGAGAGTGGTGTACCTGGCGGCCTGCGTGTCGCGTGTCATGGGCCCTGCGGCAGGAGATAAAGAGCAGGTTTCGCTGTACGAAAAAACCCGACAGCTACTGGAAAAAGCCGGTTACCAGGTCGTCTTTCCCGACAACGTGGACAGCCTTTGCTGCGGCCAACCTTTCGCCTCAAAAGGTTACGCCGAGCAAGCTGAACACAAACGCCAGGAACTGATCGGTGCCCTATTGCACGCCAGTCGCGGCGGCCTCGACCCCATCTACTGCGACACCAGCCCGTGCACATTGCGGCTGGTCCAGGACCTCGGCGAAGCGCGCCTGGACCTGTACGACCCCGTGGGTTTCATTCGCACGCACCTGATGGAGCGCCTGGCATTCAGCCCTCAGGATGAACCCATTGCCGTGCATGTCACGTGCAGTACCCAGCACCTTGGCGAGAGCCAGGCGCTGATCGATCTGGCGCGCAAATGCAGCAAGCACGTGGTCATCCCGGAGGGCATCCACTGCTGCGGTTTCGCCGGAGACAAGGGCTTTACCACGCCTGAACTCAATGCCCACTCACTGCGTACCCTCAAGGACGCGGTTCAATACTGCACCGAGGGCATCTCCACCAGCCGTACCTGTGAGATCGGTCTGACGCAACACGGTGAAATCGATTACCACGGCCTGGTGTACCTGGTAGACCGCGTCACCCGGGCCAAACCCGCCAGCGGTGAAGGTGTTTCTGCAGGGTTCGACGAAAAATCGAATTCCTGCGCTTCGCTGTAGTCACTTGAATAGGCCCGGCTCTGTCGGGCCCCACGACAACGACTCGGCCTGACCCTGACCGGCAGCACCGAGACCACATGTTCAAGGAGATACACATGAAGCACACCGCATTTGCTGGCTTGTTCATTTCCGCTGCACTGTTGGCCTCCCCGGTGTTTGCAGCGGATAACAACCTGTGCACCGCCAAGCTTCAGGAGCTGCAGGATAAAGTCACCACGTTGCCGGCAACCTCTGAAAGCACCACCGTTGACATCAAGCAGCAGCTAGCGGACGCCAAAGCGGCCCAGGCTGCCGGCGATGAAAAGAAATGCGTCACCGAAGCCACCCAAGCGCTGTCTGACGTGGATAAACTTCGTAACGAACCGAAGCAGTAATCACAGCCAGGCCAACCTCCGGGTTGGCCTCAGCCAAGTATTGGCGTACACTGCACATGCCTGTCGCTCCAACAGCTTCACCGAGTGACAGGTTCGGGGCCGTTTAGGATTCGACGCCGGTTGCGAAACTTTAGGTGCATGCCGAGTTGGTAACAGAACTCGTAAATCCACTGTTGCAACTTCCTATAGTTGCCAATGACGAAACCTACGGGGAATACGCTCTCGCTGCGTAAGCAGCCTTAGCCCTTCCCTTCTGGTACCTTCGGGTCCAGCAATCATCAGGGGATGTCTGTAAACCCAAAGTGATTGTCATATAGAACAGAATCGCCGTGCAGTACGTTGTGGACGAAGCGGCTAAAACTTACACAACTCGCCCAAAGCACCCTGCCCGTCGGGTCGCTGAGGGTTAACTTAATAGACACGGCTACGCATGTAGTACCGACAGCGGAGTACTGGCGGACGGGGGTTCAAATCCCCCCGGCTCCACCATTTAGTCTTCCCAGGAAGACCCAGAAAAGCCGTAAAGCCTAGAGAAATCAAAGCTTTACGGCTTTTTTCTTGCCCGCGTTTTCCCACCTAATCCCAGGGCATCCCACTGTTGACGGGGGCATATATGGGGGCATAAAACGCTCATCAGCTCGCTCGGAGAGGATGTGCCCCCAATGCCCCTGAAAGACACCAACTGCCGCAACGCCAAGCCCCAGGACAAGCCATACCGCCTGTACGACGAACAAGGTTTGTACCTTGAAGTGCAGCCCAACGGAGGCCGTTACTGGCGCTTGAAGTACCGCTTTCTGGGAAAAGAAAAACGCCTGGCCCTTGGCGTTTACCCCGAGGTCGGCCTGCAAGAGGCCCGACGCAAGCGTGATGACGCTCGTGTTCAGCTCGCCGGCGGCCAAGACCCTTCGCTGCAACGGCGTATGGCCAAGGTGGTCAGCCAGCTCGATCACCAACACACCTTTGAATCGGTCGCTAAGCAATGGCTCACTATTCGCGAATCATCTTGGGATCCGGAGTACACCCGCACGGTGCGGCAGCGCCTTGAGCTCAATGCCTACCCCTGGTTGGGAAAACTCCCGATCAGCAGCATCAGCACACCCATGCTGGTCGAAAACCTGCAGCGCATCATCAAGCGCGGTGCTCGCGAGACGGCACGTCGTGTAGCCCAAATCTACAAACAGATTTTCGAGTTCGCCGAAGCTGCCGGTATCACCCCACCCAACCAGATTGGCAATCTCTCACGTACGCTCCCAGCCAAGCGGGTGAAGCACTTTGCCGCCGTGACCGATCCTGAAAAACTCGGCGCACTGCTCAAAGCACTGGATAGCTACACGGGAACACTGCCTGTTTGTTGTGCACTCAAACTGGCCCCGTTGCTGTTCTGCCGGCCCGGTGACCTGCGCCACATGGAGTGGTCGGAGGTCAATCTGGATGCGGGCGAGTGGTTGATTCCCGGCCACAAGATGAAAGGGCTCACTGCCACCAAACAGGATCGGCCGGATCATTTGGTTCCTCTCAGCCAACAAGCAGTCGCGGTTCTGCGCGAGCTGAAACCACTCACCGGCAGACATCGGTACGCCTTCCCCTCGGCACGAGGAGGCGACCGGCCGATGTCCAACAATGCCGTACTCAGCGCGTTACGCCGCATGGACATCAGCGGCGACGAAATGACTGGGCACGGCTTTCGTGCGACAGCGAGAACCATAGGCGCTGAGGTGCTGGGGTTTCGCCCCGATCTTCTGGAGCATCAGCTTGCTCACACGGTAAAAAATCCGCTGGGACGTGCGTACGATCGAACCACCTTCTTGCCGGAGCGGCGTGAAATAATGCAGATCTGGGCCGACTTTTTGGACTCGATAAAACGCTGAATGCAAGCGCCCCCATCAGCCAGCAAGCCTTCAAGCTAATACAAGCACTATCTTATCGCTCCAGTACTGACTGAATTGCTAAACTGCGCCGATTTGGCGCCTGTAATGCGCCAGGCGCAGTCCAAAAGGAATTCCTACCGATGTCAGCCTTATCAGCTTTGCTGAATACCTACCGCAGCGCTTCTGTCACCGAACGCGAAAAAGGTACTTATTTCGAAGAGCTGATTTGCACTTACCTCCGCAACGAAGCCACCTACCGCGACCTTTACGACAAAGTATGGACGTATGCGGAGTGGGCGAAGGAACAAAGCCTCAGTGGCAAGGATGCGGGCATTGATTTAGTGGCTCGCACCCAGGGCACCGGCGAGTACCATGCCATCCAGTGCAAGCTGTACGCCGAGGACTACAAAGTCCAGAAGAAGGACATAGACAGTTTCTTCACCGCCTCGGGCAAGGCGCCGTTCTCGCACCGCGTAATCGTAGCCACCACCAACAACTGGAGCGAGCACGCTGAGGACGCGTTGCAGGGCCAGCAGCCTCCGGTCAGTAAAATCGACCTGCAAGCCCTGGAAGACAGCCAGATAGACTGGGCCAAATACCAGCCCCATCAAGCCGTCGCGCTCAAGGCCAAGAAGCAGCTACGCGAGCACCAGCAAACCGCGCTGAATGCCGTTGCCGCTGGCCTAAAGGACGCCGAACGCGGCAAGCTGATCATGGCCTGCGGCACCGGCAAGACCTTCACCAGCCTGAAAATTGCCGAGCAGCAGGCCGGCAAGGGCAAGCGCGTACTGTTCCTGGTACCCAGCCTGTCGCTACTGTCGCAGACTCTCACCGAATGGACGCAGGAAAGCGCAACCCCGCTCCACAGCTTTGCCGTCTGCTCCGACAGCGACGTTGGCAAGAAGCGCAAAGCAGAGGATGACGCGGTTCAGGTGTTCACCCACGAGCTACGCTACCCGGCCACCACTAAGGCAGATCGCCTCGCAGCGGAAATGCTCAAGCGCCATGATGCCGAGCACATGAGCGTGGTGTTCTCCACCTATCACTCCATCGACGTGATCAGCCGTGCCCAGGCCGATCATGGCCTGGCCGCTTTCGATCTGGTGATCTGCGACGAAGCGCACCGCACCACGGGCGCCACCTTTGGCGACGATGACGAAAGCAACTTTGTGCGCGTTCACGATGCCGACTACATCCGCGCCACCAAACGTCTGTACATGACCGCCACGCCGCGCATCTACGGTGACAACGCCAAGCTCAAGGCCGAGTCCGGTGAAGTCACCCTGTGCTCGATGGATGACGACGCGCTCTACGGCAAAGAGCTGTTCGTCATCAACTTCTCCGAGGCCGTTCAGCGGGGCCTGCTCACCGATTACAAGGTGCTGGTACTCACCGTCGAGGAGAGCACCATCAGCCGGCGCCTTCAGGAGATGCTGAAGGACGAGAACAACCAGCTCAAGGTAGACGACGCCGCCAAGATAGTCGGTTGCTGGAAGGCGCTGGCCAAGCAGGGATTGGCCGAAAACCTGGTGGGTGATGATCAGCCCATGAGGCGCGCTGTAGCTTTCTGCCAGGTCATCTCGCCCAACTACAAGGGCACCAAGCACAAGGTCAGCTCGATCAACATCGCCAGCATGTTCCAGTCGGTGGTGGAGGCTTATCAGGAGTCAGAAAACATCGATGAGGCCTCACGCATCATATGCGAAGCCGCACATGTCGATGGCGGCATGAACGCCAGCGCCAAGGAAGCCAAGCTCAACTGGCTTAAGGAAGAACCGCCAGCCAACACCTGCCGCATCCTCAGTAACGTGCGCTGCCTGTCTGAAGGTGTGGACGTACCGGCGCTGGACGCCGTGCTCTTCCTCACCCCGCGCAATTCCCAGGTCGACGTTGTGCAATCGGTGGGCCGGGTGATGCGCAACGCACCGGGTAAAAAACGCGGCTACGTGGTGCTGCCCGTGGTCATTCCGGCCGGCATGGAGCCCCACGAAGCGCTTAATGACAACCAGACCTACAAAGTGGTCTGGCAGGTGCTTCAGGCACTGCGTTCGCACGACGACAGCTTCGACGCCATGGTCAACAAGCTCGACCTGATCGGCTCTGACCCGCGCAAGATGGAAGTCATCGCCATCACCGACAAGGCCGATAAAAAGGCCAGGAAAACTAGCGGCACCAGCAACGGCCAGGCAGGCAAAGGCCAGTACGGCATTGGTGAGAAACGCGCTAAGTACGATGTCGAAGGCCAGATGACCCAGCAGGCGGAGCTGGCCTATGAGGTGGGGGAAATCGAGAAGGCCATCTACGCCAAAATCGTCGACAAGTGCGGCAACCGCCATCACTGGGAAGACTGGGCCAACGACATCGCCAAGATTGCCCGTACGCATATCGACCGTATCCAAGGCATTTTGGAGAACCCTGAATACACCAAGGAGAGAGCGACTTTCGAGGCCTTCGCTGCTGAGCTGCGCGATGATCTCAACGACAGTATCAGCGATGGCGAGATCATCGAAATGCTTGCCCAGCATCTGGTAACCAAGCCAGTGTTCGATGCACTGTTCGAGGAATACAGCTTTGCAAGCCACAACCCCATGTCCAAGGCCATGCAAGGCGTACTGAATGCGCTACATGAGCACCACCTGGCCAAGGAAGCCGACACTCTAGAGAAGTTCTACGCCAGCGTGCGTCAGCGTGCTGCCGGTATTGACAACGCCCAGGGCAAGCAGAAGATCATCGTCGAGCTGTACGACAAATTCTTCCGCAACGCCTTTCCCAAAATGACAGAGCGATTGGGAATTGTTTATACGCCAGTCGAAGTGGTGGACTTCATCCTCCACAGCGTTAATCACCTGCTACAACAGGAGTTCGGCCAGACGCTGGGTAGCAAGGGCGTTCACATCATCGACCCCTTCACCGGCACAGGAACTTTCATCACCCGCCTGATCCAGTCTGGCCTGATCAAGCCGGAAGAGTTGCCGCACAAATACAGGCACGAGATCCATGCCAACGAACTGGTGTTGCTGGCCTACTATATTGCCGCCATCAATATCGAAGCGGCCTACCACGGCGAAGTAATCGACGAGTACACGCCGTTTGAAGGTATCTGTCTGACCGACACCTTCCAAATGTATGAGAAGGACGACTTGGTAGACGCGCTGCTGGAGGACAACAGTGCCCGACGCAAGCGGCAGAAGGCGCTGGATATTCGGGTGATTGTGGGCAACCCACCGTACTCCATTGGGCAGGGTAGCCAGAACGATAACAACCAGAATATCAGCTACCCAGCATTGGATCAGCGCATTGAGGAGACCTATGCTGCACGCTCCAGCGCCACTCTCGCTAAAGGGCTGTATGACAGCTATATCCGCGCCATTCGCTGGGCCAGCGACCGTATTGGTGATGCCGGCATCATCGGCTTTGTCACCAATGCAGGGTTTCTAGAAGCCAACACCGCCGGCGGATTGCGCAAGTGCCTGGCCGATGAATTCTCTAGCCTTTATGTGTTCCACCTGCGTGGCAACCAGCGTACCAGTGGCGAAACCTCACGCAAAGAAGGTGGCAAGATCTTTGGCAGCGGCAGCCGTGCCCCCATCGCCATCTCGCTGCTGATCAAGAACCCCGACGCACAGAGCCACGGTCGAATTCACTTCCACGATATTGGTGACTACCTGAGTCGTGAGCAGAAGCTGGAGAAACTCGCTGGCTATGCCAGCGTGGGTGGTATCGAGCAGTGGCGGCTGATTAGCCCAGATGAGCACGGGGACTGGTTAAAACAGCGCGATGAAAGTTTTGCCGACCATATTGTGTTAGGTGATAAGAAGGGCGATGGCATAAAACTGTTCGATAACTTCTCGTTGGGCGTAGTAACCAACCGGGATGCCTGGGCCTACAACGCTAGTCGGGGCAAGCTGGAGGCCAACATGACAAGCATGATTGATTTCTATAATGCTGAGGTGACGCGTTTCAATTCGATGTACCCAGAGCTGGACAAAAAGAAGCGTGAAGCGGTCTTGGACGACTTCATTGATACCAACCCCGAGCGTATTAGCTGGACGCGTGGTTTGAAGCAAGAACTGGCGAAAAACCGCTCTTTTGGATGCGAAGCTACCTCCCTGACGCCTTCGCTTTATCGTCCATTTACTAAACAATGGTTATATTTTAACCGCACTTTCAATGAGATGGTGCTTCAGATGCCGAGGATATTTCCGCATGCAGAAGCGGAAAACTTGGTAATAAATACAACATCGGTAGGCGGTTTTTTTTCTGTGCTCATTGCCAATACTCTGCCAAGTAAGTTTGTTGGCGAGGATGTTGTCCAATGGTTCCCGCTCTACCTCTACGACGAGCAAGCCCAAGCTACTGATAATGAAGGGGGTACTGGTGACTTGTTCGCTCGAGGTAGGGTTGAGTCTGGCCTAAAACGCCGCGACGCCATTACCGAGGCAGGGCTGGCACACTTCCGGAGTGCCTACCCCGCCGAGCAGATCAGCAAAGAAGACCTGTTCTATTACGTCTACGGCATCCTGCATTCGCCGGATTACCGCGAACGCTTTTCCGACAACCTTAGCAAAGAACTGCCACGCATCCCGGCAGTAAAGAAAGCCGCCGATTTCTGGGCCTTCAGCAAAGCCGGCCGCGCCTTGGCTGACTTTCACCTTAACTACGAAACAGTCGAGCTGTACCCTCTGACCATCGAAACCAAGGGCCAGCTCACCAATGCCGATTACCGGGTAGAGAAGATGAAGTTCGCCAAGAAAGGCGAAAAGAACACGGTCATCTACAACACCCGCATCACCCTAAAGGGCATTCCTGAAGCGGCCTGGGATTACGTGGTCAACGGCAAGGCCGCACTGGACTGGGTGATGGAGCGCCAAGCCGTGCGCACCGACAAAGCCAGCGGGATCGTCAACGACGCCAACGACTGGGCCGTGGAAACCATGGGTAACCCTAAGTACCCACTAGAGCTGTTCCAGCGCGTGGTCACTGTTAGCCTGGAAACCCAGAAAATCGTCAAGGCGCTGCCCAAGCTCGATATCGCTACAGATAACTAGTTGAGCCCGATAAACGCTGAGCACTCAGATAGCCACTGCCCTGGTTGGGCCATCCTTTCCCAACCAAGGCAGTGCACCCGCTGATTGCCAGCCCGGAACTCTCATGTTAAAAAGTGTCCGTCCCAAGCGATCCCTATTGATCCGCAACGGTCCGCCACGTCGCCCTGGTAACGACGTTAAAAACTTTCGCCTCGTTCGCATCCGCTGAGCGGGCCGCGTCAACTGCCATTGGTTGATTTGCGTATCTGGTCAGAACACTCTCAGTCCGTTCTGCCCCTAGAAGCCTTACGGCCCTAGAACTTCTGTAGCCCACAACGACCTCCTACGCTACCGAACATTAATCTCGGAAACGCGCATATGCCTATGCGTGCGGCAAATGCCCGTGCTCGCTATATAGCCAGCCGATATCCGTCTTTTACCCTTTTTAGCAGTAGTGCCGGAGGACGCTGCCCCACGCTTCAGAACCTAGGACTCAAACCTATGGAAATGCACGTTAGCAACTCTGACGACGTCGGCGACGATGACAAAATTCTTCGTTTGCGCGATGTCGAGGCAATCGTCGGCCTAAAACGCTCAACGATCTATCGCAAAATATCGGAGGGCCTTTTCCCGCGCCAACGCCTTTTGTGCGGCTCCAGCGTCGGCTGGCGTAACAGTGAAATCCAGGCTTGGATTCGACAAAGGGAGGCGCTGTAATGCAGCGCCAAACACCTCAACAACCGGGCTGGATGGTAGAACTCACAGCAGCGGTCGATATTCCAGCGGAAAAAATCCAGTGGATTTGGCCAGGCTGGCTGCCAAGGGCAAAGTTATCCATTCTTGCCGGCGCAGGTGGATGCGGCAAAACCACGTTGGCAATCTCGCTGGCAGCCAGGCTTAGTAAAGGAGATGCCTGGCCAGATGGTAGCAAATGTGAGGCCGCAGGCAACGTCGTAATCTGGAGTGGCGAGGATGGTATAGCTGACACGATAATTCCTCGCCTTACGGCTGCAGATGCAGACCTAAACCGCGTGCACATTATCGAAGGGCTCAGGGATCAGAGTGGGAATAGGCGACAATTTGATCCTGCAGCCAACTTTGCCCTTTTGAACGAGGCAGCCGCACGGATTGACGGCGTTTCATTGCTGATTTTCGACCCACTGATCAACCTCATTCGGGGGGACATGCACCGAGCAAACGAAGTTCGACAGGGGCTACAAATGGTAGTGGATTTTGCAGAGCGGCATTGTTGCGCTGTCCTCGGCATATCTCACCTGAGCAAAGGTACGGCCCAGTCCTCCGCAGCTAATCGTGTAATCGGCAGCCAGGCATTCTCCGCGCTCGCTCGCACTGTACTGGTGGCAGAGAAGGATCAGAATTCAGAAGCCAGGGTGCTTGTCCGAGCCAAGTCTAACGTTTCGATTGATAGCGGGGGGATCGAGTATTTCGTTGAGCCCATCGTTATAGACGAGCAGTTGGAGACAACCTGCATCCGATGGGGAGAGGCCATCGAAGGAAGCGCTGAAACTATTTTGGCGGATATCGAGCGAACAGGTGAAGCGAGACCAGCATCAGCGACTCAGGAAGCTTGCAGCTTTCTTGAAGCCACATTGCAAGCAGGCCCTGTCCCGATCACTGCGCTGCAGTCTTTAGCTGAGGCGTCATGCATTTCTTGGGCATCAATTCGTAGGGCGCAGAAAAAGCTAGGTATCCGCTCATGCAAGGTAGGCATGCAAGGCGGATGGGTATGGGAGCTGCCCACCGCCCCCTGAAGGTGCTCACTTCCCCCCCGAAGATGCTCGATACCAATGTCGAGCATCTTCGATTTTATTGAGCGCCTTTGCCTCACGACCTGGGAAATTCTGGACGTAGCCCGAGAGTGCGCAGTCGTAACAACGGGCGACGCGGCTAGCGGGGATGAACGCCGCTTTACCGAATGGACGAAAGCAGTCGTCGTCATTGCGCATGCGGCAAACGAAGTCAGAACTCAAGATAGCGATCGCTGGCGGCGGCCATGCCCTGTTGACGCTCGACGCCATTCACGCAGAGGCAACGACGCTCAAGGCGCAGGATATTCGATAACGCGCGTGACGGCAGCCTGTACGGCTTGTTCCAGTTCTGAACGACGTCACTCAAAACTTTCCTCGCCCTCGCGGTCGCGGCTGCGCTCATGATCGATACGTCGGTCTAGCTCGGGTAGGATGGCATCCACCCATTGCCGGACATCGACATGCGGGCTTTTGCTGAACGTCAACACTTGAGCCTTGCGACTGGCAAGGATGTCGGCAAGCGAGCCGCTCCAGCTCCGAGGATGGAGACGAGTCCAGAAATCGCCGAGAAAGGCACGCTTGTCCGGCGCACAATTGAGCATATCGAGAAACAGCGGCGAGATCCCGTTATCCTCCTCGTCGTCGACCTTTCGCCTGAACATCGAGATGGTACGGCCGAGCAACGTATAGCGCGTCGCCGCATCCTGGTCCGCCCATTGGCGCAAGACCGCTGGATCCATGTCCTCGACCGGTGTGCCGAAGCTGAAGTCAGCGTCGAATAGCCGGCGGTTTCGCGACGTCATCTCAGGTAGAAGGAACATATCGAGCCCCGCAGCGGGGTGGGTCTCAAACAGCGCCTTCAGCACATGGCTCAGATCATGACGGGAAAGATAGCAGACCTCCACCGCGTCGCGGATATGTGCACAAACATCGCGAGCCGTCGCTTCACCGTCGCTCCCCGTACAGCAAACTCGAATGATCGTATTCAGGCCATAGTCGCGCAAAGTGCCCTTCTTGCTAAAATCGGTGCGGAGCAGCAGGTTGCGGCCGAGCCCGATCAACGTCGGATTGCACTGCCGGCCAGCTTCGCGGTCGCGATAGAAGTGCATGTGCAGGATATCGAGCGCGATCTCGACCCCGTCCGGCAGATCCGCAATATCGCGTAGCAGGAGAGCTAATGCCTCCGGCGGCGAATCGCCGACGGTGCCGTTGGCGATGCTCATGAAGTCAAAAGACTGAAGCGCCCCTTTCTCGATCGCGCGTCTCAGCCGCGCAATTCCTGCCTCGTCGATTCCAATTCGCGCCTGAAGATAAGGAAGGGAACGGGCCAGCGCCATGTTCTCAATCGCGGCTTCCAAGCTGGATTCGGCAAAGCCAGTATCACGCTGATGCGCTTCGTAGATGAACCCGCCGAGCACAGTCGCATTACGGCTCTTAGACTCCGCCGCCTCGAAATGACCGACCAGATCGCGCCAGATCTCGGCAAGGTCGCTCGCGCCTTCGGCGAGGCCGCGCCCGCACTCAAACGCGCGCTGAGCATGGGGCTCGACCATCAGCTCGGTCAGGAATTCGGCGCAAGTCTCGGGATCGTGCGCCAATTGCCGGCCGACATCCTGAGCCATTTGGGCGGCCCTGCGCCACGGCTTCATCACATCCCCATCGTCTGGCTCGCCGTCTGCAACGTCCCAGCCGCCACTTGTACGATTGAGCACGACCGCGCGCGCCAGGTGCAGGAGGTCGGACGGCTTGAGCCGTTGGATGATCGCCTCGAGCCGCTTTCGCACTGGCTCGGGCATCGCGTTGCCTTTGAAGCGGAGGGAATTGCGGAACGCCATCCAGCCCTCGATCCATGGCTTCACCTTGACGAATGCGCCCGCTGCGCGGTCCAGGGCGTCATGGCAGGCGCCGAAATGCCACAGGTCGCGCACACTGCCGGCAAGTGTGCTTCGCGCGTCAGTCAGGACTGACGACAGCTCGACGGCGAGATCGATAGCGCCGTCGTACCAATCCCACACGTCCTTATTCAGCCTCGGAGCCCACCCCCAGTCGCGCGACCGTGCTCCGAAATCGAAGCTGCTCGACGAGGTGAAATTGTGCGCGGTCAGAAGTGCGCCAAGCGCGACGGATGCACAGCGGCGCTTGTCTGCATCACCGGAGTTCGCCAGCAGCCGCACGAACGCGCGTCGTTGCTCGGGTGGAGTCTGGGTACCGGATAGATAAAGGCGGAAGAGCTCAGCAAACGCGTCCCGGGCGGAGTTCTGATTATGGTCGGCAGGCTCGGCGGCGAGGAAGCGGGCGAGCAGCGTCGCCGCGGTCTCGAACATATGCTGCTCATAGCCGAGCGTCTTGATGAGGCGAATCCATTGCCACCGGGTCGGCTCGATCGGCGACAGCAATGCAGGCCCGTTGGGACCATCCAGTTCGCATTCGATTTTCACCAACACGGCCTCTGGCGCAACTGGGGCGATGTTGGTCAGGATCTCGAAACCTTCTTCGCCACGCGTCACGAGGTCCCCGAGCGGCCCGTCGCTTCGCAGCCAGCGCGCGACCGCAGCCTGAGCCTCTGGGCTATCATGAAGATAGCCCAGACGGCGGGAGAGCGACTTCTGCATGCGCGGCGTCAGCGAGGCGCTGAACCGTTCGAAGTCCGACGACGGTATCCGTTGGAGCGCGAATGTGGCAAGCGGGTTCGCAATCGCGTGCGGAAGGATCGCCTTCCAGCGGCCACGCACTTGAGCAATGCCACGTCGGCGAAGCTCCGCAAGTGCGGCGTAATGCGTCGCCGCGCTCACCGACCGCAGGCCGCCGATGCGCGCGAGTTCGCCATCGGATGAGGTGTCGTCGCCATCGACCGAATAGAGCAACGACAGCTCTTCCGCCGCATTCAATAAATTCTGATCGGGCTGATTGCGCTGCTGGAAGATTCGCTCGAACAGCTCGCGGCTCTTGAGCTTGCCCAGCGTCTCACCCTTACCAAGCGTTTCGGCCAGCGCGCGTGCCACGCGGAAGTTGCCATCGCTGAAGTCGGCGATGGTTCGCCGGTCGATCTCGGACAAGTCCGGAAAGGATTGCTCGAGCCATCCTGCAACCAGATCGGGAGAGGCGGACTGCAGCCGGAAGACCTGGGTCCGCTCGGGCTCGTCGTCGCGAACATCATATTCGACGGTAATAAGGCTAACGTTGCTGGTGCTTTCCGAACAGATGCGAGTGAGCTCGGTGTGAGTGGCCGGATTGCAATTATCGACTATAAGAATGGCCCGTTGCCCGCGCAGAACGAGCTGTCGTGCCATATCGCGCGCGGTGGGGTCGGTTTCGACCGAATAGTCGGTATAGATTGCGAGGCTCGGATCGAGCGGCTCCTCACAAACCTCGCTTTCGAATAGCGCCTGGACCAAGCGCGTCTTGCCCAAGCCAGACATACCGATCAACCGGATGCATTGTTTAGGTGTGCGAAGCGCGGCGCGGAGGCCCTTGATACCCTCGGCGATTGTTAGTTGCTTGCGTTCACGAGAGCGCTCATCGGTCAGACATGCCTTGTCGTTGAACAAATAGGACGTCTCCTCGGCGACACGCGTTCCAGTCCATCCCCCTACGCTGCTCCAGCCTGAAAGACCTAGGCCGACGCGATTGCGGACCCAAGTGGCGATGCCCGGATATTCGTTGACCCAAGTCGCGATGCGATCGCGGTCGTAGAAATCGGTTTGGAGATTACTGGCTTCGGGGAGATCGTGCAGCACGGCGCGCATCGCCGCACGCCGATTGGCAAGCGGTTTGTCCGCGACCGACCCCTGCGAACTGACGATGATGTATGCACCGGCTTCTGCGGCGAGCTCGCGGATGACCTGCCGCAAATTCCCGTTGCCGCCGCCCTTGGGCTTCGGCCGCATCTCACTTTCGATGGCGCCGGCTGGCATGTCCGGCTTCTTCACCTGAAAACCGGTGCATGAACGCGGCACAAAGTCGGGGCTTGCAATCGGCATGGAACACTGCACGCGCACATCGAGCCCACCATCCGCAGCGTCCTGATTGCCGCCTGCGGTGACCGCCGACAGGGGACAGCCCTGTTTTCGCAGCTCCGCCAGCGCAAGACGGGCGACGAGGGTGCGCAAATCGGCATCGCCCAGATTGGTGATATCGGCACCTGTTACTTCGAGCATTTTCCCCGGCCTTCCTAGGTAGATTCAGTCAATGATCGCGTAGATAGAGCCTGTCGTGATTTACAGGCTCACCGCCAGCCATGCAGTTCAGCTAAAAACTACTTCCCAATGAAATAGAGATTGCCGTTCTTGTTGTAAATCGCGGCAGGCCGGAAGTCCTTAGGCCAATTCCGCCCAGGATAGTATGCATACATCCACTCGGGCAGGTGACGAGCAATACCCGCCAGCGCATCCATGCCGTCCTTATCAGCTCTGCTAGCGTCAGCAAATAGCTCGCCTGAGGGATCGGTCAGGAAAATCGGGCCGTAGGCTTTCTCGACCAAAATGAATGCTGGCGCAGCGCTCGCAGGAGCGTCGAACGGTGTAGGGTTCCCAGCAGCCAAATCTGCAAGCCTATCGTATTTCTTGCCTGATCCATCAGCGTACTTAGCCGGCTCATGGCGCAACTTCGAGATTTTTCCACCGAAGTATTTTTCTCTCGCATCAAGCCAGGCCGACCTGACCAACGCAGATGCCTCCTTTGGGTTAGACGCGAGTTCCTCAGGCACCCACGCAGCAACCTGGTAGTGATAGACAGGGCCAGCGCTGCCACCACCCAGCAAGAACAACCCGACGCCAAGAGAGGCTGCTCCTGCGCTGCTAAAACCAGTTGGAGGTGACACATATCCCAAACCTGCCGTCGCTAGCCCTCCAGAGCCTCCCGAAGACCGTGGCGCGCTTAAGTTATCTACTTCGTTCCCGACCATTTCCCTTGGAATATCGCGCTGACCATCGATGTGCATGGCTTCCAGAACCAGCATGGCATCGGACCATTTCTCGCGAGGAACATTTTTAGGTTCTGGCAACGTGACCCTCGGGGTACTGGAGCAACCAACTAACGCAACCAACAGCAAGGTACCAACGCATCCCTTCACAGAAAAAAGCACCGACATGAAAACTCCCTATTTTTATTCAGTGGTAGTCCGGCACACGTAGTACGCCGGAGACATCCTTCACTTGCCTGCCAGGTCATAGCGCCTAAAATTATCTGGGCAACTTCAGCGGAAAATACCACCACCACTTAAACGACCGCAGATGATTTCGGCGAACCGACGTAGCGGTAAAGCGTTGTTCGAGAAACGCCATACCGTCGGGCAACATCGGTTACCAGTATCTCAGGATCTCTGAGAAGAGCTCGTATCTCACGTACCTGAGGATCATCCAGCGCAGGCTTGCGTCCTCCCTTCCGACCGCGAGCCCGAGCCGCAGCCAGTCCTGCGCGGGTCCGCTCTCGAATCAGATTGCGCTCGAACTCGGCCAAGGCTGCAAACACATGAAAGATCAGCTTGCCGGCAGCGCTGGTGGTTTCGATTCGTTCGGTTATGGACTCGAACGCCACCCCTTCCCGCTCCAAGCTACTGACAATCCCAACCAAGTCAGGCAAAGAACGACCGAGGCGGTCCAGTCGCCAGACAACCAGAGTGTCACCACTACGCAGAGCTTTGAGGCAATGCCCCAGCTCCGGCCTGTCCGCCGACTTGCCGCTCATGGTCTCCTCATAGACTGTTGAGCACCCAGCCAGAGCAAGTGCATCTCGCTGCAGGTCGAGATTCTGATCATCAGTCGACACTCGGGCATATCCAATCTGCTTTCCCATACGTTTTTCTCACACTGATTTCGGTACAGGAAAAGTGGCAGGAAAGCGGTAAATCCCAAGTCCAAAAGATCATCTGGAATAGGTGTGCCATAAACGACCGTTTTTGAACGGAGCCTCCTCCCTACTAAGCCGCGAACGCTGAGCCCCAGCCTGCGCTGGATACGGTCTGCTGGGGTGATTTTTAGAACTCATCTGGGTAGTGTCAGCAAAAAGTTGTCGGCAATTTCAAAAAGACAATCTGTAGGATCTTCACCACGCTCCTTCATGTGGAGCATCTGACATACCTTCTCATCGTTCACGATAAGCATCAGCTTGCCTTGTTCGCGCATCGCCCCCTGCGTCATTGCAACCGCATGTGAGTCAGCACCAACTCTGGTCATAATAATTGCCATACGTCGTAGGCCGCGCTCTAAAAGGTACTTCTCAGTCGTGAGAATCTGCCCCTGTTTTATTTCCCCCGTATAATTCTTAAACTCAAAAAGCACATAACGGCTATCAAGATGATCAATAACAAACTTCCAGAACTCTGTAGTCGGCCTTACACGACATACATAGTCGTAACGATTTAGCCCGTCATCAGTTCGCATTTGGGCATGCCAACCATGAAGATCGTTTGGAAATAGATACTTAAGAATTTTTTCACATACCTTCTCATACTTTGCCCACGAAGTTTTACCCTTCTTGATCTTCTTGAGCTCCTCGCACAATTCAGTACCATGGGTGTCTCGAACTTGGGGAGCTAAGCCTCTGAGAGGTTTGCTATCTCGTATAGGATTATAACGCGCGGGGTGTATTGACTGAGGCTCGCTCGGATTAGACTCTAATAGCGCATCCAGCTTCTCTGCCAAACCGGGGCTCGTCACACACCAATTTCTCAGATCAACTTGGTCTACAAAGGTAATACTAAACTTCTGTTCAAGCGCTCCCCTAAGTTCCACCGGAAGAAAGCATGAAACTATCAACATTCCCTTTTGAGCCTGTGCTGTTAATCCATTATGTGCTAAACGAGCAGCTGCAGCATCTATGAGAGTCGGCTGAGCACGCATAGTTCGATAGTACTTTACCTCTATAGCCCAACGTTCCCCTCCAAAATCCGCCAGCAGATCAAACCCAGGATCTCCTCTGACACTATTAGTTTTAACTTTAAAGTTATTTGCTTCTAAGATATCGCAAACGAGACCTTCGAACGACCTCCATGTTGCTACTGATGACTCCATATTTGCGGCTCCAAAAAATCAATCTGGCAAATGAGAAAAGCGCAAGACTCAAGACTCTACTTCAAAAAATGAATAACATTTGAAATATTGCAGAGCGAAAGTGCACGCTCTTTTTTAGATTTCATTTTCAGGAAAAACAGTTTTATCCACACCGGCACTCCTTAATTTTTCAAGCTCATTATGCATACGTCCATTTGCCGCCAGAAAAACGTCAAGGACTTCAACCAATAACAGATGTTCCAAGGAGCCTGGTTTTGATTGATGTATATGATCTCCCAGCTTGGAGGCCATTGCCACTCGGTCATTCAGGCGATCTCGTTGCTCTCTATATCTACTCATTCCCTGATTCATCCCCTAGAGTTGGACTTTGCATAAGAGTGAATTATGCGGACAAGCAAAGCATAACTTTGAATGTCACTTGACAGCCATCAGCAAATTTTCGCCCTCCTTGCGAACGGACAACCTCCTCAATTTTAGGCGCTGAAAGCGTCCGAAAACGAACCCCAGGATATTTTTTCTCGCTCAACATTCCCTACAGCAGCTCAGCACCTGAGCTGATTGGAGGAGTGACCATGAAGCAGAGCTTCCATCTACATTTTGATCGGGACTTGAGCAAGGCCGGCTCGGCGATCCTTCGGGAGGCAGTCCGGCGCGGCCTCCTCAGTCAACACGAGGCCATGATCCACGACCAGCAGTGGGCCCAATTTAGTATTTACGCCAAGGAGTCGCATGAGGTGGATATCCTGGAGTTCGTCAATAAAAAACTGATACGGCAATACAGCGAAGAACTCTGTATCCAGGTGTACCACGGGAATATCTCGCAGCATGGCGCGGTGAGCCTTCTTGAGACCGTGAGCTCGGTTATGGCCCTCGCGACCAATGGTGACTGGAAAGTCGTGACGCCTGATATTGGCTTTCCTGGCCATGCACGGATTACGGCCCCACACAGCCTTGATCAAGCGAAGTTCGAAGCCGCAGTGGAAGACGTTCAGGCTCGCCTATCAGAGCATCTGGCGGTGGCGTTGATGTTAGTGCGGTACCTCGGCATCTCACTACGTGAAACAGTTTTCTTCGACGCCCAAGCGGCCCTAGAGGCAGCCAAGGGGGATGGATGTATTTCCCTGGAAAGCGGCAAAGAAGGGCCGTATACACAGAGGATAATTAACATCTCGATGCCAAAGCAGATCGCCGTTTTGGAGACGGTATCCGCCGTCCAAGATGTTCATTGCTATCCACAATCAAAGCAAACATGGCGGCTCTGGAAGCAGAACAGCTTACCTGCTGCCAAAGAGATTTTACTTTTTCATGGGCTTAGCTTCTGTGATTGCCGAGCAGCGTTTGCATGTGAGCTTTACAAGCAGTGGTCCGGTCATGAAGCCCCGATTCTTGGAGGCCGCGCTCCCAATGTCGAGGATCTAGAAGCGCGGGATCACGTCGCCTACGAACTCGGGAATTTGCGTATCTGGGAAACTGATGCGTACGTCGGTGCCCGAGCCAACCTGCGGAAGGAAGCCGCCGCAATCAGTCGCTAAGCCATCACACAGCAGATTTGGGATTAGATCTGACGCCCTTAACCTTGGCAGAGCTCGAATCAAAGGAGTCAGGGTATGGATCGTTTTGAATTGCTTGTTTATGCCGTGCTTGCCGTCATCATTGCGCTGAGTATCGCAGGTGTAATTGGCTACATGGTCGCAGCGTATCTGGACAAGAAGCACGGCAACGATTGAGCCTTCAGCGGAACGACCCGATACCTGCAACAAACTGTCCGCTGCCCCTTGGCAGCGGGCGCTAACCAAGATCCATCCGCAAGGCACCCGACCGATGCGATACGTAGCTTTTTCCCAAGCCTATAAGGTCATGTGGTGAGTTTGGAAGGGCCGTTGATTTCCGCACCATAGCGAAAGTGACCGGAGCGCCGAAGCGTTTAGATCAGCGACATGCACGCCCTCCATGTGGCGAGCTAACTTGCCCAGTACACTAAAACTCGTGCGCCGACTCGCAGGCAACATCTCATCTTGGGTTTTCCGAAAGCTACCGGAGAGTGTCTAGCGACCTCATCTACCCGGAGCACCACCATGGAATTTCGTCACCTCGGTAACGGGCAGTACTTCCCACCCATTGCACCAAACGGTCGGGTTTACGCTGTACCTTTTGGGCAGGAAACCCAGGTAGAAATTTTCTGCCTGACCCCTGTAGGCATCATGGGCGCGGGCATCCAATTGCACTGGTCAGAAATCGTTGGCTGTTACTACGACGACGAATCCTGGGAGATCATCCCGTGCAACTACTTAGGACGAGGAATGCGCTTCCGCAGAGGCCTATATTGCATCATGGTGATCGCAGGCAACGAGGCACTCACGACACACATCCAGGGCTACCCCATTCCCATATGCGTAATGAACCGTATTGCATTCGAACAGCAGCAAGGCAGTGAGGGGTAGCGCGTTACCGTCACCACCCGCTACGCGACACGGGTGCAGGCTAGGTCGACACCTACCAAAGATTATTTTATGAAAGTGAAGCCCTTCACTACTAATACAGATCACAGCTAGCCGGCTGACTTGGTCGTAAGCGTCACTGCTAATAGCAAATACGGCCTCTGCCCCCCGCCTGCACGGGCCTGCAGGCTGACAGCGAGTAGATTTAACGCCCAACACTGCTTATAGCCCGTACCCGTCGCCTTCCCTGACGAAGCGCAACAGCATGTCTCACCGGAGTTCACTGCTGATACGCGAAAGCCCCGCCAGACCATGCTGCACGGGGCTTTCGGGCATTGAAGTAGTTTCAGATCCGTTTCGGAACTGCTTATAGTGCACTCAGCCTCTACGCCTCCGAGCAGAGGTCGCCATGATGGAGTGCTTGATATCTAAACAGCTTTTTCTCATAGGCGACCAACGTCCGACGCAGCTGTCGGTTCTCACTGGCGATGCTGCGAATCCCAGCAAGACGCTCCTCAACCTGTAAAACGAGGCCACGGTAAGGGGATTTAACAAACTCAAACGAGGACCCCGGGTATTTGTGTTTGCCGTTACCTTTGGGAATAGTCAGGGGCGCGAACTTGTTTTTTTGCCCTTGCAGTGGAACCAGTTTGCACCAGTAGATCGAGTACGCATTCGGGCTCACCTGCTTGATTGACACAGCAGCCACAACAGATTTGACCCCCGTCTTTTTGTATATCTTCATGGACTCATCCATATAGCTTGCGGCCAGGCATCTCGCCCCCTCAAGCAACTGCTCGTACTGCTGATCCAGCAGGGTGACTATCGTTTGTGCTTCTTTGCTCATGACCAAGGCTCCGACTGCTTATAGAGCCCAAATAGTGGCATCTCACCCAGTATCAAAAATTCGCTTTCAGGCAGTTTTCCCGTCAGAAATTTATGGAGGCGGAGTTGGTAATGTAACGCTGCCGCTCTGCCGCACATTAGATGGGCGGCAGATGACGACATTGCAGGCGTAGAAGAAAATTAAGTGCAAAGGATGCACAACAGACGACGGTAGTCGCCCTGGCTCGCAATTGACCGGAATCAACGAATGCCAAAGTGATGATCGGTAGGCAATTGCGAAAAGCTGATCCTACTGATCGACGGCTTCTGCCCCTAGTCGGAACTTTGCCGCTCGCGCGTCGAATATTGCGCTGCTGTACGCAAACATTCCCAACCACAAGCAGAATGGCAGTTGCGCAGGACAAATACGGTTATGACCCACCTTGCCCAGCCGGCAAACGCAAAGTCGTAGGCGGCGCACGGGTACCAAGGTAATCGCCCCTGTTTCCCGAACTACGTTGCTCTGCAGAACGCCCCTTCCCCAGGAGCATCACACAGGATTTACGGCTTTTTATCGCAAACACTCAGGTATGCACAGCGACTGCAGCTCTTACCTCTGCTGTGGGTGCGATCACCGGCAACAAAGCGCTTGGCCATTTTGTATACCGTCGTCCGCTCAATGCCGCGAGAGGCTCCATCACTGATGCTTTTATCGGTGATCAACGAGTAGATGGTGGCACGCCTGATCCCAGGATCATTCAGGTGCACCATCATAGGCCTGAGTTGCTTCATCGTGCCTGATTGACCTTCGTGCGCTCTGATCCAATGCAGCTCGTTGCCCACCGACAGCATCCAGGGCAGCTCGATTTGCAACCCGCCCACCTCGGCAACAAGGCCCTCGATCAAGTTCCCCTCAATTCCGCGAACCACCGCAAGACCGCGTTTTGCTGCAGTGACAGCATCGTCGTAGAGCTGTGGGTCGTCGGTTTTCGACGGTAGCAGCCGGGCTTTCCACGCCGCTTGAAATGCCGGCTGCGGGACGGCCCCGTGCTTTACGAACTCGAACAGCATATCAGTGACGGCCCATCGCGCTCGTATCGAAACATCGATCTCCTGTTCAGCAGTCAGCGTTAGCTCGTACCGGTAGTGGTATTGCAGCGGGCAGTTGATGTAGGTCTGAAAAGCCTCGTAGCTGATAGCACCCAATGCGAGGCCAGGAGCGGCTGACAAGGGGGCCGGAGGTATGGTCCGCTCGCGGATCCCGTGCAACACCCTGAGCTTTTTACCGGCTGCGTTGAGCGGCCCCGGCCTAGTGGTGTCGGCCAGTTGATAGAGGTACAGATGATCACGCGCGCGTGACAGCGCCACGTAGAGCAGGTTGTTTCGCTCTACTCTTTCTTCGAAGGCGAAATCCTCATCCGTGCTGTTAAGCACCTCAGGAGGAATCAGCTCCAACGGGCGCATGTCATAGAAGAACGGTCGGTTGCGCCCATAGGCCGTGTCATCGATGTTGGTGACATGCACCGCGCGGTACTCAAGCCCTTTGCTGGAATGCACGGTCATAACATTGACGGCATCCAGCGCTCTGGCCTCAGGCGGCATACCTCTATCCGCCAGTTTCTCGCCGATACGCCTGCGTAGCTCCTCCTGCAGCAAAAACTTGGTTAGCCGTGACTGACTTCCATCACCGTCACCGTTGCGTACTGCGTAGGCGAATAACCACAGTGCAAGCCTAGCGGTATGCGCCTCGATGGAAACATCGGTGTGATTGGGAAGCCCGTAACAACGATCCAACATGACGGTGGACACGAACACCCAAGGTTTCGTGTTGCGCGTGAAGCCTTGAAGCAGCATGCCAAGGTTTACTTTGGCGATCTGGCCATGCGGGGATAAGCCTGGGACATCCTTCCAGATCCAGCGCCCGCGCTGAAGTTCAGTACCACTTCCTTTCACCGTTAGGCGCATGAGGAGCTCAATGTCTACATGCGACATTGGGAATCTGGGATCTTGCATCAGGCCGACCAGTGACCTGGGTTGCCGCATGCAGAGCAGCTCCATTAAGCAAAATAGGCTCTTGATCTCTGGCCGTTGGCAAACATCTCCGATATGAAGGACAGGTACGCCACGCTTCGCAAGTTCCGCCACCGCGTGCTCGACGTTTGTGGCGCTGCGGCTTATCACTAGTTGGTCTCGGTAAGGTATGCCCTGGGCAGCCAGCGCCTGGATGCAAGCCTCAAGCGTAGCAGCCTGGGCGACATTGGAGTCGCATTGATACAGCCTCGGGACCTCCTCGATCGAAGGCCTATAGGCTTTCACGTCCTCCAGCGGCATGAGGTCGCGCAACGCATGATAGGTGCCGGCGCTACTGAACAGGCCGAGGATCTCCGGCGTGCTTCGCCTGTTCAAATCCAGCGCGTAACGCTTGTAGGTCGGAAAGGGATGTCTTTGACTTTCAAAGGTACCGTCGAAGTCGATCAGGCTCTTGATGGACGAACCCCGCCAGTGATGGATGGCCTGCCGAACATCGCCCACCACCCACACTGACGCTGCATTCAAGGCCAACTGCCTGATCAGGTCTACCATGACCTCGGTCACGTCTTGGTATTCGTCAATCAGCACATGCTCGAACTGGTCGAGGTATTGGGCTACCGTGGCACGTGCGCGCCGCGCCTGGATAGAGGGATAAGCGACCAGATCTACGTAATCAACCCAACGTTTTTCGCGCATCGCCTCTTCATACGCCTCGAAAAGCGTGGCGATGTCCTCGCGCTCATCTTGGATGTCCTGATCGCAGTCGGGCAAAGCACCTAGGCGAGCGCGGTAGTCTTCGACTGTCAGGCACTCTTCCTTCAAGCGCTTGATGTGCTCGATCACATCAGGGATCCAGTCGTAGGGATTCCGCAACCGGAGGTAGTACTTCAGCCTGACCTTGGCCAGGCGAGAAACCATGAGCCTGACCTGCATGAGCTTGTCGGCTACGCTCACGTTGGCGGTGAGGTTGAACAGGTGGTGATGCTTGCGCAGGAACTCCAGACCGAACGCATGGAAGGTACCTGCCCAGATATTAGTCGCGTTTTTGATACCCGATGCAGCCAGGCGCTCGATCAGCTCGGTAGCCGCCTTATTGGTGAATGTTAGCACCAGGATTTTGTTGGCCGGTACGCCCTGCTCAAGTAGGTACTTGATACGGTGCACCAGGGTAGTAGTTTTCCCGGTACCGGGTCCGGCAACCACATTCACGAACGTCTCTTTAGCATGTGCCGCTGCGCGCTGCGCGTCAGTCATCTCCGGCAAGGGGGACGGCAGCACGGTGGGCAGAATGGGCAAAAGGAGACCATCGAACAGTTGCTGACGAACGATCTCTAGCGGCACTGTCAGGTTGTGGGAAATCTGACTGGCACCAAAGTGTGCGAGAAACTGCTGCTTCGCGACGACGCGCGGCAACAGCAGTTCGCGTGCGAACACGTTCGCCTGGAGCTCAGTGCGTTCGTTTAACCCGTACGCGTCGATCTTAACCGTCGCTTCGCTGCCTTCCGACGCTGTCATGGCTGCGAGATCAGCGTAGGTAGTCTCCGGCAGGTCAGCGTCTAAAAACCAATGACCAAGCTCATGTGCGACGAGATAGGCTTTTTCAGCATCACTAACATCCTTTCGGAGGTATATGGTCTCATCGTTGCGCTTTAGCACACCATCGGTGCCACCAAGGATCGAATGGGTAGGTGGCACAAATTCGATCCCCACGCCGAGAATTTCTTCGGCATTGGCGAGAAGCGTCTTGGAAGAAACTGGCGCCTGAGAGCCGGCTAACCCCACCAGTGACTCTCGGACATCCATGGCTTTCCGTCGAGCCCTGTCGAAGGGGTTCATGCTCAACCCTCCAGTTGCAGTAGGCGAGCTTCCTCATCTGGCGACAATTCCAGCTCCTTCACCGCGACAGTCCAAGACTTACGCTGCAGATCGACTTCTGGCTTACCTGAAGTTGCCTTGAAGGCAGGGACAGGCTGACTCGTGAAACGCCGCTCCAACGCAACAGAAAACGCGTCGAATGGCACCTGCAGATAGTCCGCCATCTTCCGGACGACCCTTGCAGGCGCAAAAACGGATCCGCTCAGAATTAGGGTGGCCAGAACACGATTGTCTCCCAAGTCAGCCTCAGCAGCGATCTGTTTGGCCTTCGGCCCCTTCACTCGCTCGATGGCTTCCAACGCCAGAGCGACGGAAGCATCAGTAATCGCCGGAGCTTTTTCCGCCAATGCGGCAGCTACCGGACAATGGGACAGAGCCTCGGCGAGCACCCCGTTTACGAACGAGGAGGTAGAGCGCTCATACTCCCCTGCCGTCAACTGGGCTTTCATCACCAGGCGTCTTTCCGCCCGGATGCTCCAGTTCTGCGTATCGGCACCGACAAAATCACTCGCCTTGCGCTCGTACTCAGCCAGCAGTTTCGATGTGCTCTTGGTTCGGGACTCACGGTCGAATCGGGTAAGCCCGTCTTGAAGTAGATCACGTGCGGCGACTGCACGCGAAACGCCTCTGCTTTTCGCGACCGAGTCGATCTTTTCGAGCAGTGACACCTTCGTCGTGACGCCGATCTGTTCGCGGGCCTTACGAGTAGCTTCATCCATCTCTTTAGCCTTCACCTCTGAATGCATGATCGTCTCCATTACCTGGGAATTCACCACAGGCTGCTTGGTTGAGACAGAGAGCTTTTCTCTCTGATCTTCACTCGGTGTCTGAGGCATCAGATTCACAAGCGCATGCATCAGGTTGAGCACCACATGCGGCTCGTCCTGGCCATGCACGTTCACACAGTTGCCATCAGGCAGGGTAAGACGGCATCTGACGCCCTGAGATGTTCTGGTCAGGCTAATATAAGGTTTCAGGCTGGCTAGAAAACTAGCGCACCCGTTGAGATAATCGGCAAGCTTGAGGCTGGGCTTTTTCATGGATCCGAACGATCGCTAGCAAGAAGACGCGTGATGAGTCACGCTAGCGTATATCATATTTATATCAACCGCACGCATAGGCACACAATTGATCGACGCTCATTTTTGTACTGCTTTGCGAATCGTTGTCACGAACTGGAAAGCACAGCTAACCGTTGATGCGATGACTCAGCAGCTAAGCGATCCAGTTGCGTTTGGTCAATCGCTGCTGCCGGCGCTCGACGAAGAATTAACGAAACTGGGCTGCACGCGCGGTGATGTTCATGGTTTCGCATGGAAATCGCCATGCCTCCACCTGCGCAGTGTTTTTGACCCGCAGCAGCTCCCTGAAACGCCGATCGATTTTCGTCCTGTCCCCGAGTGCGAAGGCACGTTGGTGGCCCGTGCCACAGCGATCACCTGTCTGGCCGCTCTGGGCGCAGATACCGTGTCGTATGGATCGGAAAACGGCGGAGAACTCTTCGTGAACCTTGTTGTGATTCCAGGGGAAGGCAGGGTTTCAGAAAAGTCCCAGGGAAAAATGAGCGGTCATACTGATGGAGTCTCGTTCCCAGTGCGCGGCCACCTTGACCCTGAAGACTCGCGTATCGCACCATCGCCAGACTTTGTGTGCCTGTCGGCCTTGCGCAACCCCAACGCGGTGCCGACGACAGTGATGCCACTCGATGCGATTCTGAACCAGCTGGATCCCCTGCATATCCAAGAGCTGCAAAAGCCCCAGTACATCCTGCAGTCGCAGCTCACCTTCCGCGACGGTATGGAAGAGATCCTCGGTCAGGAACTGCTGGTCGATGATGCTCAACTGTTGTTTCGGATGCAGAGTGGGTTCTGGGTTCGCTACAGCCACAGTTCCACACAGCCCGCGGATGCGGGCGAGACACCTGCCAAGCAGGCCATGCATGCTTTGGCCCAGGCGTGCCTGAATTGCGTCATCCCCGTCGCGTTGGTTCCCGGTGATATCGCCATCGTTAACAACCGCATCGCGCTTCATGGCCGAACCAAGATCGGCGAGGGGCACGGCGGAGAGTCCCGCTGGATGCTTCGAACCTATGGACTGGACACATCGGAGCTGGATGAATCCCAACGCCATCCCGATAGCACCTTCATGCTCTTCCCTTAACTGCACACTCTGCGAAGAAGCCGCTCAAAAGCGGCCCACCTGCCTCGCACAACCAGTTTTTTACAAGTTTTTTGCCGACCTGAAAACGACTGCAGGCCTTTTAACGATCGGCATGAACCGTAGCCAGACCGATACGATGTACAAGCTGGTGTACGCACATGCGGTCACGCTACTAGAGGCGCTGATCAGCACAATCTATAGAAACCGACTTCTTCAACAGAATAGGCCGATTGCTACCTTTCCCCAGCAGAAACACCGGTTGTCAGCAATCCACAAACCAATTGTAAAAACGATATCCCGCAACCACCGACACAGCACAGGTTCCGAGGCTCAAAAGAGACCATTGCCCTTCAATGCCGAGCCACCGCTGCACTTTGAAAAGAAAAGCACCCATCAAAACACAGGCCAGAACACCAAGAGCCAGGCCAACCAAAGCGAACAGCCGAGCCCCTACCCCTGGATTTCCGCCGTGCCAGTTCTCACTCAGGCAAAAGGGGCAATGATTGGACGAAGGCGAATAGCCCCAGAAACCACGGCTATATGACGCTCTCGGAACCATCGCTTTGCCACAGTTGTGGCAGGTAACCATCGAGTGTCTCATACCGAACCTCAGCTCAAATAGTCCTAGATGAGCCCATGGTGCGCTACCGCGGAAAAAACCCAACTGCGTGACCTGACATCTACCCAGCACCCGGTCTGAGCTGGGCTCAAACCCTCCTACGTTGTACACGACCGACTTTATTTAATGCTCCCCGGTGGTTGACTGGCCTCGCCAGGTCGTAAAACGATAATTAAGGACGCCAGTTCAACTCCTCAAATAGCCGCTCATCGGAAATACGTGCACGGGGGCACTTATGGGGGCACTTGAGAATAAACCTATAAATAAATTTATTTAAAACAATAGGTTATGTACATAATTTAAATCCCCCCGGCTCCACCATTTCATCATCTAAAGACGTCCACGGACGTCTTTTTTTGTGCCTGAAACCCAGTAAATACGGGGCTTTCAGCGCCATCGAGCTCCATAGCCCTTCACGCTGATCCATTTTGAAATGTATTCCAAGGCGTATTCCAAGCCCGCGGCTGGTAAATTTTGGAATACACGAACAGCGTTGGAGTACCCATGGGCGCCCAAGCCACACGCCTTTCAGACCTGAAAATCAGAGCCACCAAACCCAAAGCCAAGGACTACATACTGACCGACGGCAACGGCCTCCAACTGCGAGTCCGCACCAATGGTTCGAGGCTATGGAATTTCAACTACGTCCATCCCGTGACGAAAAAACGGATCAACATGGGGCTGGGTACGTTCCCTGAGCTCAGCCTGGCCCAAGCGCGAAAACGCACCGTTGAGGCCAGAGAACTGGTTGCCCAGGGACTGGACCCAAAAGAGCAGCGCGATGCCGATCGCCAAGCGAAAAAAGCCGCGACAGAGCACACCTTTCAAAACGTGGCGACGGCCTGGTTTGAGCTGAAGAAAGATTCCGTAACAACCGCCTACGCTGAAGACATTTGGCGCTCGCTCACGCTGCACATCTTCCCGGATTTATACGCGACCCCAATTTCCGAAATCAGCGCTCCCCAGGTCATCAAGTTGCTTAAGCCACTTGAGACCAAAGGCAGCTTGGAAACGGTCAAGCGCCTGACCCAACGCCTCAACGAAATCATGACCTACGGGGTGAACTACGGACTCATTCATGCCAACCCCCTGAGCGGAATTCGATCGGTCTTCAAAAAACCAAAGAAGAAAAACATGCCGGCATTGCCTCCCGATGAGCTCAACGAGCTCATGGTGGCGATTGCCAATGCCAGCATCAAAAGAACCACCCGTTGCCTCATCGAATGGCAGCTCCACACGATGACTCGGCCAGCAGAAGCTGCGACCACCCGATGGGCTGACATCAACTTCGAGAAGAAGATCTGGACGATCCCTGCGGAGCGAATGAAGAAACGTCGCACACACATCATCCCGCTCACGGAACACGCCTTGGCCCTCCTGGAGGCCATCAAGCCCTACAGCGGACACAGGGAGTACGTATTTCCCTCCGACCGCAATCCTCGTACCCATTGCAACAGCCAGACCGCGAACATGGCGTTGAAACGGATGGGCTTCGAAGGGCGACTCGTAAGCCACGGAATGCGCTCCATGGCGAGCACCATCTTGAACGAGCATGCATGGGATGCCGAATTGATTGAGGTTGCCCTGGCTCATGTCGACAAGGATGAGGTTCGAAGCGCTTACAACCGCGCAGATTACATTGAACGTCGACGTCCCATGATGACCTGGTGGAGCGAACACATCCAAAAGGCAGCCACGGGTGACTTTTCAGTAGCCGCAGTCCATGAAAACAGAGGTCGGAAAGTCGTCTCGATTCGTTAATCAAAGTCGACCTGATGGCGACGTCGGCGACAGCGGCGACAACCCTCGTCGTCTCTGACCACGGACAAGGCGACAAACAGGCAGCCGTCGCCACCACGCGTTCCGATCATGCTTCTTCAGCCAAAGCCGCTGCAGTCGGGAAGGCTTCGCAGCAACGTTTTCAGCGGCTCGCTTGGCGAGCTTACAAACAGTAAAAAATCCATCTAGAGCCACCGAGATCCAAGGTCTTCTACGTCAGTTGCATTCCCCAATGGCCTGGTTGATCGCTAGTCGAACACGAGGTACACCAATGCCTCACGAGGCGCGGTTAGCGGCGATCCTAGGTAAGTAAGAGCCAAGAAGCGAGGGAAACTGCCCCAATAAGGAGATTGTTGTCGATGCAACTGTGCGAAAAATGCGATCCACCGCGCCCTCTGCTGGACTATCGGCCCCAACCATTGGCCTACCCGGTCGAAGCGCTGGGTGAACTCCTCGGGGGCGCGGTAGAACGAATGGCAGAGGTAATCGGCGCACCGAATGCCATGGCCGCACAATCGGTGCTGGCCACCGCAGCTCTGGTAACTCAAGGCCATGCCAACGTACAACTCGATGGCCGCACCTATCCGTTGTCTCTGTATCTGCTAACGGTCGCATCATCAGGTGACCGTAAAAGTGCGGTGGATCATCAAGCTCTCTCCGCAGCGCGTAACTGGGAGCGAGAGCAGTGGTCCGTGTACACGGAGAAGCTCAACGCCTACCAATCAGCCATCCGTCTTACGGCCAAAGCCCATCGACAGGAAAAGCATGAAATATGTGAACTGTCCGAACCCGTCCAGCCCAGGTTGATCTCCACCGAGCCCACCATCGAAGCTCTCGTAAAAAACCTGTGTTATGGACTGCCAAGCATGGGCCTGTTCAATGACGAAGGCGGTCAATTCCTCGGTGGCAGCACCATGAGCAAAGAGAACCAGCTCAAAGCGATCACCACGCTTTCAAGAATATGGGACGGCAGTCCGATTGATCGGACACGGTCCATGCCTGGGGAAAGCCTACGGGCCTATGATCGTCGTCTCAGCATGCATCTGATGCTGCAGCCGTACCTGGCCAACCAATTCCTCAAAGACCCAACGGTCAATGGTCAAGGTGTGCTCGGCAGATTCCTGATCAGTTGGCCTGAGCGTTTGATCGGTCAGCGCCTGTACAAGGCGGTAGATCTGACGCATGACGCCAAAGTGCAACGCTACCAAACGCATATCACTGATCTGCTGAAGAAGCCGTTGGCGACCAACAAGGACGGATCACTCAAGCTCATGACATTGGAGTTGACGCACAGCGCCCGCATTGCCTGGATTGATATCCACGACTCTATAGAGTGCCAGTCTGGCGAGTTCGGGGAGCTGGCCGGCGTTCAATCCGTCGCCAGTAAAGCCGCTGCCAATGTACTGCGCATCGCTGGGGTTCTGGCGGCAATCGAAGAAGCCCATGCCTTGAACAAAGAGCATATTCAGCGCGCTTCAACGCTAATGGATTATTACCTGGCCGAGATCCAACGCTTGACTGAGCAAGAGCCGGTTAACACCCTGCGTGAAGAAGCGGATCGCTTGTTACGCTGGCTGAAGCAGAAAGGCTGGAACCGCTTTACCATCCGAGACATCAACCGCAACGGCCCTCGCTTTGCGCGTAAGAGCTGTAATCACACCGCCACGCTCCTCGTTGAGCTACTCACAGCGAGCTGCGTGAAGAGTCAAGATGCCAAGACTTTCGAGGTGTGTCGTGTTCCGTCTGAATGACGCAGTACGCCGCTTCCAGTCGAAAAATCAGACAGCACCTGTCCTGCGATGTGTCGCCACCTCCGTCGCCACGCTGTCGCCAGATGCCAACCAGGGCATCCCGCAGGTTGTCGCCAGTGTCGCCGCTGTCGCCACACCCCGTGCAGCCCCTGTCGACATCAAGCTGCTAATCCAGCAACTGCGCAACGATGGGGTTGTGTTGCACCACCATGAAAATACTCTGCACATACGACCGAGGCACTGGCATCAGCTGGGGCAAATCAGCTGCTGCTGGAAGGATATGCTGTTCTTCCTCCAAACGACTGAAAATGAATGATGATTGTGTCGATGGGTCAGCGTGAGAGCCATGATGTTGGCTATTTCCAGCTGCTGTCCATCAACATTCAAAGATTTGGTCGCCAGCCCTAACATCTCTATTGTGAGCTCGGCATCAGACTCGCCATCTCAGATCGACAACATGCGCGAGATATTGACCGTTGAGGTCTGGTGACAGAACCGGTGCACGCCTGCCGCCCCATGATTTACCACTGCGGACTGATGGAAGACTTGCTCGCTAAACCTGAATCTGAGATGAAAACGGCAACCGCAAATGCCCCTCGGCCAACATTCGGAAACACTCGATAGCCGGTCTGCGGATTGACAGCAAATGTCAGTAAATGCAATTTTGCTAGCGCGCAGTAGCCGCCAAGATCCTCGAGACGGCCCTGCGGTTTCCCGCACGATCCCCCCAATGACGCGTTGCTTCCCGCAGCGTGGACAGGGAATTTGAATAACGATGGAAGCATGGATACTCCGACCCAACGCACGATGGGCCATTCCTGTCTTGGAGTAGGCCTTTTTTGATATTGGAGGCCTTAATGAAGATGCCACTGGCAATGTATAAAGCACTGAAAGCGATCAACATGCCGGAGCCAAAAATCGAAGCGGTAATCCAAGTTATGGAACCAGCTGTCCTCCCTTCCCCTGCTTCTAAGTCTGATTTCGACATTGCACAATTTCGGGCAGAGTTAGCCCGGTTTGAGGTTAGTCTCATTAATAATATTGGTGTAATGATTTTCTCCGCGGTGGCGGTTCTCTTCGTCTGGATCGCATTTATCCACTGACAAACTCTCTCTTCCAACAGCATCAGGAGCCACCCGTTCTAGGACAGGTGGCTTTCTAATTTTCTTAGGTACCAGTCTCTGGATCGCGTGGCAGTGTCTACTAGGCTGCCACGCCCAGCAACTCTGTTAAGGACAGCTATTGGCCAAAAGCAGCCACTCGACATATGGCCTCCCTTATCAAGACTCAAATCCCTGTATCAGCGGTGTTTTGAACGTCATAGATCTTTTCAGAGAAGTGAGATTTCAGCCGATGATCCAGTAGTGCTTTGAAAATATCAGGGCAGCTTTCTGGCGTAGGCGCGATTTTTCCGTCAGCTTGAAAGGGGATGTTGAGGCCAAAATTAGCGTACTCGCGTCGCAGATTACCCATGAATCTTGCGTCGAGATAATGCCCCTTCATTTTGATGGCCGACGCCCTGCGAAGCTGCATGGCATTTGTCCCAACGTAGTCGCTCACCACGTCGGTAGTGGTGAAAAGCGCTTGGAAATCAGCCTGAGCTAGGAGCTCAGAAAAGTCTTCCTGGTGGGCTGCCTTGTGACTCAATATCGATTCAAAGCTGGGTTTGTGTTTGATGAATATAGTGTCTTCCAGCACCGCCATGTCGAAGTCCTTCGCGATGTGAAAGCTGGGCGCTTCATCAAGTTTCAGCGTTTTGGATTTGAAAAAGGTGTGAATGGCACCAGCTCGCTTTTTTGTCTTCCATGTGGAATCCGTTTTGCGTACGCAGTACAGATTGCCCCGAGTACTTGAGAATTTCACCAAGTAGAATTCGGCGTTGGCCAGCTCTTTCATTTCGGAGACTCGCTTGGCTGGAGTCTGGTCATGCGACTCTGCGACAAGCTTGGCTGCGTGGGTCTCGTCCTGCGGAATTGTGAGCGCGCTCGATTGATTGTTTTCAGCGAGCAACCCGTATTCAAGCGTCTCAGTGAGCGCCGCTTTGAAGGCTGCTGCCGTCGACTTCAATGCCAGTTTGAGCTCATTATCCAAGCTAACCCATTTACCCGTGTATTTGGGCTCTGGTGGCATGCCTTTTGTGTATCGCTTAAATACCCAAAAATTGACCGTTGCTTGTTCGAGATCAAAATCGTGTAAATCCTGCAGCATTGTCATGGTTTAATCCCTTTTTACTATGACTTCTTGAATGAACTCGACGTCGATGGTGGCGTTGGCGACAGGCTTGAACTCAGTTTTTGCCAAGGCTTTATCTACGCGCTCAGTAGGACTGTTCTGGTACCGATATTTGATCTCGTAGAGCTTCCAACCCAAGATAATTAGAATAGGATTGAGCACGACTTGACCAGTTTTGTAAGACAGCCAAAAGATCCACACCATGAATAGCGTAAAGCCCAATACTTTGGTCAGTTGTGAGTACTCAAGACTCATGAACGAGACGATGTAGGGCACGACGTAGTTGATCAGGTCGGTTGGAATTTGTTTTGACTCAATAATAGTAATTCTCTGTGGCTCTTGCTTACACCAAATCACCAAGACGGTGGTTAGAAAGCAAGCTAGGCAGCAGAGTGCAAACCCAATCGAAAGGCTAGAGTTGTTGAACGGGAGCTCGCACTCCGATGACATCTGCCAAAGCGTTGCGTCGCAAAAAGGCCTGCTGAAGAGGTCGACCTTCAAGTCCTGAACCAACAGGATGATGCTGAGCGGAAGGTAGGAGCCCAGGAAGATTGCTGCGGCGAATACTAGCCTGAGTTCCATTAGGCATCCCTGCTAGAGTGGGGCGAAAATTATGGAAATTAGGATAGCGATGATCTGTGGCTGCGGCTAGTGGCCTTGTGCCCCCAGCAGCTGGAGAGTCTAGGTTGTTGGCGATGATGCGATTTTGGTCAAAGCTGCTAATTTAGCCTGGCTCACATGCTTCATCGAAATCATCCGCAATGAATCGTTCCGGGTTTCCCAAACACATGGAAGGCCTGCTATTGGCCGTTTTCTTCCTTTGGCAAACCTCAGATACGGGGGGTCGTATAAACCCTAAAGCTCCGTGTGCAGGCGTGGCGTGGGAACCATGCCGCTCCTGCACACGGAGCCGACAAGGCCGAAGGCCGCGTCAGCCCCCAAGCAATGGGTAATATGCTCCAGCCGCAGGGCCAAATCCCGCCCCACGACGCCCGGGCCATAACTGGGCCGTCACTGCAAGCCGCAGTGACGGCCCTCCACACGCCGCCAACAATGCGAGCAACGCACAATCCTATTGAGTGCGGCGTACGTGATGAAGCCCGCTTTACACTGACCAAGTAACGCCAAAAGACGACTGGCATCATGCGTCGTCATCCCAAAAGCCCCAGGCCCCGCGAGCGGTTTGTCCATCAGAATGGATGGATTGGGCCCATTCCAAGTATGCCAGCTCCGTTCGCATACTGACCCCTACCCATGGGGTGGAGCCTCTTTATCCCACGGATTTATTCTTCACGCGCCACTGCGCGCCGTCTTTCACGGTGACCCCGCGAGCAATGCACAGCACTACCTTCACTTTCCTAACCGCACCTACTGCTGGAGAACTCATCTACGCGAAATGCCCATTCATCCCGCACGAACTCCGTCCGGCCTTCCAACAGGATGCAAGACGGACGTCTCATTCGAGACACTGGTGTTCCTGACCACCATGCCCCTGCCCTCACGGGATCTCGCCTAGCGAGTTGGCATCAACACTAACCAATGATTCTCAGGACTACGCAACAACACCGACCAATTCCATGAGGGTGGAAAGATGGACGATTTGACCTACACCCTGCAGCAACTTTGCCGGCGCAACCGCGATGGCAGCCACAACACACAGGCCGACCGAATGCGGTCACTTTCCCTAGCAGCAAGGCAGCTGCGTGAGGCCGGTTTCCGGCAGATGAAGGCCTCCTCTCTGAAGGGTAAACACGTCCAGGCATTGCTGGACCGCTGGCAAGGCGAAGGCCTTTCGTCAGGTACGATCAAGAATCGACTCTCACACCTGCGCTGGTGGGCGGAGAAAATCGGCAAGGCCGGCACCCTCCCGACGGACAATACGCAACTCGGCGTGGCGGATCGACGCTATGTCACCAATGTGAGCAAAGCCCAGGAGCTGGGATCGAGACTAGACCTGGTTACGGATACGCACGTACGCATGAGCCTTCAGCTTCAATCTGCGTTTGGGCTACGTCGTGAGGAGGCGATCAAGTTTCAGCCCAGGTATGCAGATCAGGGAGATCACATTCTGCTCAAGGGCTCGTGGACAAAGGGTGGGCGTGATCGCTCTGTACCTATCACCACTCCACTACAGCGCGAGGTGCTGAAAGCGGCACATCGGTTGGCAGGGGCCGGCTCATTAATCCCGGCTCAGAAAACGTATATCCAGCAGAGAAATACCTACGACGGTCAATGCAAGGCAGCAGGGCTGAGCCATATGCATGGGTTACGTCATCATTATGCGCAAAGCCGTTACGTAGCTATGACAGGGTGGAAGGCACCGGCAGCAGGAGGAATCTCTTCCAGGGAATTGACCTCAGTGCAGCGTTCCCAAGATCGTATTGCTCGACAAATTATCAGCCGTGAACTCGGGCATGAGAGAACACAAATCACCGCGACATATCTTGGGCGATAGTTCAGGGCGCTCGACGTCTATGAGTCGTGAAAGTGTGTACCTCCACAGCGTGGGGACTTAGCGCCGATCCCAATCATAAGGACAATGGTGTCCACGTAAAGAAACGCTGAAATCCGAGTCGTGAAGCTTTGATTCACCATCTGTCTGCGCACGCTCCAACTGGGTTCCACTGAGACGCTCGCTAATCGCATCCATCCGTTGCATGTGCTTCGGTCCCGGCCATATATTAGCTCGATGTTCGGCATCAGGCGCGGAGCGCGGTCATGGAAGACAGAGAACACTGGTTTACGTTATTGGCCCAAAAGGACTGGGAGGCGATTGGCAAGCTTCTCTACCAGAAAAAGAAGGCCAAGGTGCAAGATCCCTATCTGGCTCAAATGACGGGCTTCTTTGAGACCGAGTTCTTCTCCTTCGCCGAACCGCTTCAGCCTGTTGAGCGCTCTAGGCAATTCGAGTCCACCAACCTGCTCATTGAGCTGAACCAGCATGGCTTCAGCCAGGACTTTGTGGATCGATTTGTTGATGAGCGGCTGAAGCTGATGCAAGAGACCAAGCACTCAGGGCTGCTGAACTATGCCCAGTCGCATCAGCACCGTCCGCTGGCCAAGGAGATCATCCAGTCCTTCCTGCAGGCCAGGCCAGAGGCCGTTGCGGCGAGCATGCGAGAAAATATGACTATCCGGGCCACGGAAGTGACGCCCGGAAAGCCAAAGACCATCCGGCTATTCAAATCGAAGCAGGAAGAGAACTTTTACGAGGCGGTGCGGCGGGTTTTCCCAACCTACCACCCATACCCCAATGTGGCACTGAGCTGCGTACTGGATTATCCGGCGATCAAAGATCATTTGTCAGAAAAGACTAGGTCGTACTTTTTCCGGGGTATCGTCGACAGCGTCGTATTCGATGTGGGCAGTGGCTACGAGCCGAAGTACTTCATCGAGCTGGATAGCAGCTTCCATGATGATCCCCAGGCGCAAGCCAACGACCAGATGAAGGACGCCATCTTCCGCGCAGCCAATACCAAGCTCATACGCATCCGGCCTCTGAACACCAAGGCCTCCTCAGTGGAGGAGTTCGAACGACTGGTGCGCGAGCTGATGCGTCAACTCTGATTGCTTGGCGCGACGGTTCTGGATTGGCCTCCGGGCGGAGACTGAAGTGTCGAGTTCGAAAGCTGGCGGAGCGGAAGTTTTTCTCGGATGATCGGCAGGGCCGGGATTGCTCCCCCGCGGCTGTCATCTGCGCGCTCCACTGACAAGGACAGGGAAATGCAATCCAGCAAGCCAACCGTCATTTACCTCGATAGCTCTGATTATTCACACCTCACCCGCCCTCATCTGGAGCCCGCACAGAGCCAGCAGCTAGCAGCCTTGAGAGCACTCAAGAAGCGCAAGGACGTGATGTTTGTGTATTCAGGGGCGCACATCGCAGAAATGTCGCCCTTGGAGGCGCAATATGCCAGTGCAGGCGTGGTGCGCACTGCGCTGATGGTTGAGCTGTGTGGACGCACCACGATGATTTCCTACGATCGCCTGATGAAGGCTGAGCTGTTGCGGCTGGTGGAGCGCGTTCCAGCTCCTGTAGATGTGCTGGATGCCAACGGTGGCTGGTTCCCGGACATGGGGTCGCTGATGAGCCCGCTGGATGAGTTAGACATCCCTGGCATGATGCAGGAGGAGATGGACAAGCACCAGATGAACCGCAAGGCGCGCCGGATCCTTCAGAAGAACATGTCCAAGCAGGGTGGTTTCAGCAGCAACTTTGAGAAGACCACAGGCGAGACGCTTGATTTCACCGAGCTGTTGAAGAAGGTGCCCATGCGTAAACGCGATGCGGCAGTTCTCAAGCGGTATGTGCTGGGCACTGCCACGCGCGCGCAAGCCGACCAAGCCTTCCTGGAGAGCCTGCGTGACCCTACCTTCATGTCCCAGTGGTTCATCCACAACCACCACCAGCTGGGAGCAGTTGTTGAATGGGTTAGGAAACCGGCGCAGCAACTCCTCGCAAGCTGCCAGCAGACGCTTGACGACCTTAATGATCGGCTGGCTCAACTGTCGAAATCCGAACGTGCTGAGGCGATGCACAGTGTCAGGGGCGAGCGCTGGACGAAACTGAAAAAGCGAGGAATGCTCGACATCGTGAATCACCTGCTTGAAAGCCTGCTGCCTGAAGCCTTCAAGTGCGAAGACGCCTCGCTGATTGAGCGCTACTGTCCAGGCCTTTTCGTCTGCGTCAACGCTTTTTACACCTCGCTTCACAAGTCGCTTGGGGAGAATGGTCGAGAGCCGAAGGCCAGTGACTTTGTTGACCTAATTCATGCCCTGTACATCCCCTACGTTTCGTACTTCCGTGCCGATCGCTACATGTGCAGCGTACTGCAGCCGCTAGCCGAGGCTTATGGCACTGAAGTAGTGGCAACGCCGGCTGCGATTATTGAGTCCCTAAAGGAAGGGGCGCACCAAGCAGTCTGATCATATTGGGGGATCGGGCTGGTTGACCATAATCATGGTTGCTGGGCTATTTTCGGTAATTGGGTGTAGATCTCTTTGGCGCCTATGGTGGCCAAGCGTCACTTTAAACGTTGAGTGTGACGCTATATGTAGGATCAAAGGATTGGTTCGGGACTGCGGATTTCAGTGATGAATACCTCTAAACGTAAGGCAACGCTTCTTAGCAGCGAGCAAACTTCAAGGAGGCGCTGCAAGAGATCAGCATTGAGCTCGGGCATAACCGAATTGATGTGGTTTCGACCTACATTGGAGGCGTAACTTGAAAAACCCCTTCGATATGAAGCTGTTTCTGAGCGGCGCACTGACCGGTTCGAACGATCACAAGGCGAAGACATCTGCGGTAAGCTAAATTTATATAAGCGGCCATCCAGCTTCGATGGCAACGCGACAACCCATGGACCTGGCAGATCAAACATATGAACTGGTTTCTTACCCAGCACGTCAAAGATCACGCAGACGCAACTCGATATTATTATCGGCTAACTGCGCTTTTGATCTGGAAACGACTAGAGCGTGGAACCTTTATAGTCTAACGCTCAAATATTTTTTAATCCGTCGTCGCATCGTAAGAAAAGTACCCATGCTCTTTGTCAAATTTCAAACCTTGGGCGACTTCAAAGCTACCATGAAGGTAATGTTTCCCATCACCCCCAAGCTCAAGATGGCATCCAAGACGCTCGACCATTGGACTGATGCCTGAGTGGTCATCTAGCCACTCGTTATAGCCCGCAATCGATGGTCCTCCAACGTTAATTACAAACTCGATGCCATAGAAAAGAAACGCAAAAAGCGTCTCCTTACGCTTATTCATAAAAAGTCCACAGCCAAATCCAGCGTGAACCCACTCATCGGTTGTTGGATGTCTCATTAGAGTGCCATGTGGAAAAACACGTCGCTGTGAGTAGGGCCATGCCTTAAAGTTGTCACCATATCGAGCATATTTTCGCACGTTTTCAAGAAATGGCTCACGGCTCAGATGGGAGGTTCCCCGCGGGCTTTTACAAAATAACTCTGCAAAGGTTTCGTAAGCCATTTTGCAAAGAAACCTCGACATCTCTCTCTGCGGAGAATTGTCCTCAATTGTAAATATCAGTGGCTGCTCAAAGCCGCCAGCCATTACGTTATGAAGATCACGACGGTTGCGCTCGTTTTCCGAGTCAAACTGAAGGTCGCCACTTGGTAAACGGCGCATATTAACAGCGATATCCGTCCCAGCAATATGGCCGAGCAAAGATGGGAATGTCCCCTTTTTATTAGGAACCTGCTGCCATGCTCGAATATTTCTCATCCATGAATGGGTCAACACTGGCTGCTCGACTTTCCGAGCAAAGTAGTTATTACACTTATCACAGACTACACCGCGTGGAAGCACACGCCTTTTGCTGCCTATTGACTCCGGCATGATGTGCTCAACACTACGAGATTTTGTAGAGTCGCATTCGCAAAAGATACATAGCATAGGCTGTTATAATCCATTCTTATCTGGTGCAAGCACTATATAGCGTGCAGAGTGCGCTTTGCAAAAGCCAGGCAAGTTGTACATACAGATTTTTATCTTCATTTTCGGTCCAGCACTCGAAGTGCCATCGTCACCGAAGGCGATATTTTTTGGGCCGAAACGAGAGCTACGTTAAATGCTTGTCCCTATAACCACCCCTCACACAGCTTCGATGCCTGGTCCAGTATCATTTGCGCTGCATCCTCAGCCTTATCCGGTGGATACTTGTATTTACGCAAAATCCGCCGCACCAAGATCCGCAGCTTAGCCCTAACGCTTTCACGACTACTCCAGTCGACACTGACATTGGCCCGCAGACTAGCAGTGAGCTCATGGGCAATTTTCGCCAGGATTTCATCGCCCAACTCCCGCACAGAAGCTTCGTTAGTCGCCAAGGCATCGTAAAACGCCAACTCATCATCGTTCAGCCCAAGCACATCACCGCGCTTGCTGGCCTGGGCGAACTTTTTGGCCATCTCAATCAGTTCTTCAATGACCTGCGCCGTTTCAATGGAACGGTTCTGGTAGCGCTTGATGACGTTTCCCAACAACTCAGAGAATTTCTTCTCCTGAGTCAGGTTAGAGCTGTAACGGCTTTTGATTTCTCCTTCGAGCAATCGCTCCAGAAGCTCCACTGCCAGGTTTCTTTCTGGAAGGTTGCGCACCTCTGCGAGAAACGCGTCATCGAGCAAGCCGATATTGGGTTTCTCCAGGCCCACTGCCTCGAAAATATCCACAACATCACCAGAGACCACTGCATTGCCGATGATCTGTCGGATAGCTAACTCGCGCTCTTCGTCGGTTTTTTTCTGTTGACTGACTTCGCGTTTGATCAGAATGACTTTAATAGCCTGAAAGAACGCCACCTCTTCGCGAATAACTTTGGCCTCATCCAGCGTGCAGCACAAAGTAAATGCTTTACCCATGGCCAACGCGTTATCGGCAAACCGCTTTTTGCCATCCTCCATTCCCAGGATATGGTTAGCTGCGCCGGCCAGTAGTTTGTGTCCCCCCGTGAGGAATTCACCGTAATCGAAGCCATGTAGCAGGCTGCGCAGAACGTCGAGTTTCTCCTCTAATACCGAGTAGGCCTCGTAAGCATCCACCGTCGGCCGGCCTTTACCTTTGCTGCCGGTGTACTCCTTCAGCGCGGCTTTCAGTTCGTTGGCAATGCCGATGTAGTCCACCACCAGGCCGCCCTGCTTGTCCTTAAAGACACGGTTAACCCGGGCAATGGCTTGCATCAGGTTGTGGCCCTTCATAGGTTTGTCCACGTACAAGGTATGGACGCACGGTGCGTCAAACCCGGTCAGCCACATATCGCGGACAATCACGAGTTTGAGGGGATCCAGTGGATCTTTGAAACGCTTCTCCAAGCGCTTTTTGACCTGCCCAGAATAGATATGCGGTCGCAGCAAGGCCTTATCCGATGCGCTGCCCGTCATCACGATCTTGATTGCACCTTTCTCCGGATCCTCGTCGTGCCACTCCGGACGCCGAGCGATGATCTCGTTGTACAGGTGCACACAGATCTCGCGACTCATGGCGACCACCATGGCTTTGCCGGGCATCTGCTCCATACTGGCCAGACCCAGATTACGGGCCTCAAAGTGTGTGATCAGATCCGACGCAATGCTCCGAATCCGTGGTTCTGCCCCGACGACCTTTTCCAACGCGGCCCAACGGCTTTTCAGTCGCGACTGCTGATCGTCTTCTTCATCTTCTGCCAACTCGTCGACCTGATCGTCGATCGTAGGTAGCTCGCTCTCTTTCAGCGACAGTTTGGCCAAGCGCGACTCATAATAGATGGCGACGGTCGCCCCATCTTCAGTGGCCTGCTGCATGTCATAGACGTGAATGTACTCACCAAAAACCGAGCGCGTGTCGCGGTCCTCACCGGATACTGGAGTACCAGTGAAAGCGACAAAAGTGGCGTTCGGCAGCGCGTTGCGCAGGTGATGAGCAAAACCAACCTGATAACGCGCTCTGCTCTCAGCAACCTGAAGCCCCGCAGGTACTTTCAGCTCAGCGTTAAAACCATATTGAGTGCGATGAGCTTCATCGGCGATAACAACAATGTTTGGCCGCAAGGACAATACCGGGAAGCTGTCTTCATCGACTCCAGGCATAAACTTCTGGATGGTCGCGAACACGATACCGCCACTAGGACGGTTGGCCAGTTTCGCACGCAAGTCCCCACGTGACTCCACCTGGACGGGTTGCTCACGCAGCAAATCCTGGGATAACGAGAACACCCCGAATAACTGACCATCCAAATCGTTGCGGTCAGTGATCACCACAATGGTTGGGTTTTCCATCGCCGCTTCCTGCATCACCCGAGCCGCAAAACACGTCATGGTGATGCTTTTGCCCGAACCTTGCGTATGCCAGACCACCCCGCCCTTATGACTACCGCCGGGACGCGATGCCGTCACTACCTGCTGAAGGGCAGCGCGAACGGCGTGGAATTGGTGATAACCGGCAATTTTCTTTACCAGACGGCCGTCGTCTTCGAACAAAACGAAGTAACGCAAGTAGTCGAGCAACATCTCTGGTACCAGAGCACCGCGTACCAATGTCTCCAGCTCGTTGAATTGCCCCAATGGGTCGAGATCCTGGCCGTCGATGGTGCGCCAATTCATAAAGCGCTCAAGATCTGCCGACAACGACCCCATACGGGCCTCACTACCATCGGAAATCACCAAGACTTCGTTGTATTGGAACAGGTCCGGAATCTGCTCTTTATAGGTCTGGATTTGATCAAAGGCTTTACCCAGATCAGCCTTCACATCTGCAGGATTTTTCAGTTCGAGCAATACCAACGGCAGCCCGTTAACAAACAAGATGATGTCCGGACGCCGAGTGTGTTTCGGCCCCTGGATACTGAACTGATTGACCGCCACCCAGTCATTGGCGTTCACATCAGCCCAATCGATCAGGCGAACGAAGTCGCCTCTTGTTTCACCGTCTTTTTGATACTGCACGGGTACGCCGCCAACCAGCAGGCGATGGAACAAGCGGTTAGCCGACAACTGCACCGGCAGCCCCAACTCTAGCACCTGCTTTAACGCATCTTCACGCGCAGCTACTGGAACCTTTGGATTAAGCCTCGCCATGACATTGCGCAGGCGCTCAGCCAGCACCACCTGGCGATAGCTTTCACGCTCGGGTTGCTCACCATCATGAGCGATATTCGGCCCATACAAATGGGCGTACCCCACCTCTGCCAGCCAGCCGAGGGTCTCCTGCTCCAATTGGTCTTCGGTCATTCCAACTCACTTCCTGTGTTCAGATCACCGGCCAATTCGGCCTCAATCTCGGCAATGCTCGGCAGATTTCGGCCCAGGGTTTCGGGCAAGTCGCGCAGCAATTGGTATTCGGCAACGCCGATGGGTTTTTCGATGCCCGACAAAGCGTACTCGGCCACCAAGCGGTTTTGCTGTTTGCACAGCAGCAGGCCGATGGTGGGTTTGTCATCCTCGGCTTTAATCTGCGCATCCACGGCCGCGAGATAGAAATTCAACTGGCCGGCGTGCTCGGGTTTGAAAGCCGTTGCTTTGAGCTCTACCACCACATAACACTTGAGGCGGGTGTGGTAGAACAGCAAATCAATGAAGAACTCATCGCCGCCCACATCCAGGCGAAACTGGCGGCCGACGAAAGCAAAGCCTGCGCCTAGCTCCAGCAAGAAACGAGTGATATGACGGATCAGTCCATCTTCAATATCACGCTCGTGAGCATCGTCGCCCAAGCCGAGAAAGTCGAACAGGTAGGGATCTTTCAGGGTTTCGTGAGCCAACGCCGACTCAGCAGCCGGTAAACGTGTAACAAAGTTAGTGACTGCCGCGCCCTGGCGCTGCTGCAAGCGGTTCTTGATATTCTGCTCCAGCGTGCTGCGTGACCAACCGAGCAAGACGGTTTGCTGTGCGTACCACTCACGTTCGGCTGGGCTGGCCAGCTTGGTCAGCAGGGTCACCACATGGAACCAGGGCAATTGGGCAGCAGGCTGCTGCCCAAATAGAGCATTAGGGCAATGCTGGGCAAAAAACGCCATGTACTTGAGGTTACGACTGGAAAAACCACGGATATCGGGAAAGGCATCGGAAAGGTCGCGCGCCAATCGCTCAATGACTTTCGCGCCCCAAGCGTTAACCTGCTGACGTTGCCTGATTTCCGCTCCGATTCGATGATACAGCTGCACCAACTCTGCGTTGATAGCCAGTGCAGCACGTTGCCGAGATTGAGCAATATCGACTTTAAGTTGAGTCAGCCAGTCGGCGTAGCCTTCGGGCAGTGCGGAAATCGTTTCTTTAGTCACTCACTGGCCTCCCACTCCTTGGCCGACACCTCACCGGTCTGGTGAAAACGGCGTATACGGCCGATGAACTCGGCGAAGTCGGTGTTCTCTTCAGTCAGTCGATTGCACATATCCCAGTCGATTTCGCTACGTTCGCGAGCGGGGATCAGGATTTGGCTTTCTGCAGGATTCTCTACGTCGAGCTGTATCACACCAATGCCATGGGCCGAAGCGAGCATCCGTAACTCTTTGAGGGTGCCGTCTCCCTCAACGGTGCCTGCCACCAAATAGCCGAAATGTGCCCAGGAGGAGTTGGACACGGCTTGGAAAAAGCTCTTGCGGGCATTCGAACGATTGAGCAGCAGCTTGACCTCGAAGGACCACATGCGGGCACGGCGCTCGCCCTGCACGCCGACGCATTCGCGTAACTCGCGAGTCCAACCAGCGGTCAGGTCTTCCAGCCCCACCAAATCGGGATGCAACCATTCATTACCACCGCTGCCAGCACGATTGGAGGAACGTTTTTCGCTAATCCGCATGGCGTATACCCGCTGATCGTCCGTCAGCAGGTATTCGGCCAGCAATGGGTAAAGTGCGTGCTCACGCAACAGCGAGGGCTCAGGGAGGCCTGACGTGGCGAGGGCTACTCCTTCAGCCGCGGCCACCTCAGCGTTGGCGTCCATTTCCGACCAGTAATAATGACGGGGGCGGCCTTCGGTTGTTTTCAACTGAGGATGCATCTGCTGCCAACGTGGGCGTGAACCAGAAATCTCCGCTACCAGTTGCTGTACCAAGTCACTGTCAGTCTGGATGTAGCTGGCACTACCTGCTTTTTTGACCGCGCATTCGGCGGGGAACTGCTCGAAGATCCATTGAGCAAGTTCGCGGGCGGTCTGCTGGGTATCAGGAAGGCTTTCCAGACGATTGACGATGCGTTGACGGAGGTTCAGAGCCATATCAAATTACCTCTAACAAGGTGTTTTCGATGGAAATTTCCGATTCCGACAAACAAAACCCGTCAGACATAAGGCGAGTTAAGAGGGTATCTCGCAGCTGGATAAAAGTTTTAGCTTGCTGATGATTGCATGCGATTTTCTTGAATATTGGTCCTGCAATATTATGAAAAGCGCGCAGCACATCATAACCTGGCAAGATGCTTTGAAGACTGATAATCACCTCCGGCCGCACAGCAGGGTACGCACCTCCGTCCGCAATATGCGTTAAGTATTCAATATTGGTATCAGATGTAGCCGCAAGATAAATAAACTCGGCACTCTCTTTATGGATAGGCCTAAGAACAGCAAATCCAGTACTACCAGTAAGATTTTTATCAGCATTCGCGATAAAAGCGAACGAGCGATTTCCGGGGCGGACAGTACCAATAATCGTATCTCCATCACGCAAAACTCGCCTGGCCCGGCTCGGAGCCTCTTCAAACGAGTATTCCATAATCTCTGCGATCACGTTCTCTTTGGCGTTCGCTAAATCGATATATGACACAGTTGCAGGACGGTTTTTAGTAGTCCAAGCCTCTGGATTCAAGTTAGCTAAATCAGCCAGAATTCCCATATTCCACCCTCTGGGTACCAAACCGCACTCAGTCTCATCAAGACTATCCGGAAAGTACTCAGCGGTCGCCGCATCCATGCCTTCTGGTTTAACCCCTTCCACCTTCGCATGCACGGGGTCGAAATCAACGAACCAAGATTTGAACAGCGCTTTTGCAATGGATTCCAACGTGATATTGGTTTCGCGAAGTAGTTCAATTTTTCTAGATAAATCAAAATAGCACTCCCCGATCCAGAGTTGGACTTTACGTAGTGGCAGGGGAATAAAAAGCTTATCGAAATCCGTTTTCTTTAAGTGCGGGATTACCGCATCCACATTAAGAGCTTTTATTCTCTGCTGAACTAAATCAGACCGCAATGCTGCGAACAAATACAAAGGCTCAATTTTTTTCGGGTCCGCACGCAATGCGACCATATCTTGAGCGATACAGAAATCCACAGGATCAGGAACCAAACAAACAGCACCATTTTGACTGCCCTTGTTTGTCAACAAGATGTCGCCACTCAAAGGATGTGATCTGAACCAGTTGTTATAGGTAGCCTGCGATACAAATCGCACATTCAACTTCTTTGGATAAAGATCTTGATTACTCACACAATTTGTAGCGATTAGCACAATACCAATATCTACCGTCGGTGCAGTTCTACCCCTGTTATCGACAATGAACTGAACAGCATCCTTTAAAGAAATCTCCTGACCACACTCAGAATTCATAACCTAACCCCGCGAGCTTGTGGCGGATCAACTGATCGATTTCTGAGCCCTTAGCCAATTGCTCTCCAAGCAAGGCAGTGAGTTCCTGCATCTTGTTAGCAAACACTTCGTTGTCATCCTCAACTGCCACGGCGCCAACATAGCGACCTGGAGACAACACATGGCCATGATCAGCTATTTCTGTGAGAGGGACGCTACGGCAGAAACCAGCCTCGTCAACGTACTCGCCAATTTCCCCATCGACATCCAGCGGAACCCCACGCCAATTGGCCACTGTTCGAGCTATGCGCTCAATGTCGCTCTCCAATAGCTCAATCTGCACCCGACTTACATTGGTACCAACTTTTCGGGCATCGATAAATAGCACTTCGCCGGGCCGAGTAACTTTCTGCTTGGCCAAAAACCACAAACAGGCAGGAATCGGGGTGTTGAAGAATAACTGTCCAGGCAGCGCCACCATTACCTCCACCACATCGGACTCCACCATAGCGCGACGAATATCATTTTCACCGTTCTGGTTGGAGCTCATCGAGCCGTTGGCTAAAACAATACCTGCGCGGCCGCTGGGCTTGAGGTGAAATAGCATGTGTTGTAGCCAAGCGTAGTTGGCGTTGCCTTGCGGCGGAGTGCCGTAAGCCCAGCGCGGATCACCCTCTAGGCTACCGTGCCACCAATCACTGACATTGAAAGGGGGGTTAGCCAAGATGAAATCAGCACGCAGATCACTATGCTGGTTACGAACGAAGGTATCGGCCGGTTCACGACCGAGATTGAAGTCGATGCCGCGAAGGGCTAGGTTCATCGCCGCTAGACGCCAGGTGGTCGGATTGGACTCCTGACCATAGATCGAAACGTCGCCAAGTTTGCCGCCATGGGCTTCGATGAATCTTTCAGACTGCACAAACATACCGCCGGAACCGCAGCAGGGGTCGTAGACCTTACCGTGATGGGGATTGAGCACCGCAACCAGAGTCTTAACGATACTCGCAGGAGTATAGAATTGGCCTCCTTTCTTACCTTCGGCACTAGCAAACTGGCCAAGAAAGTACTCATAGACTTGACCAAGCAAGTCGCGAGCTTGGTTAGCGTCACCACCGAATCCGATAGTCGAGATCAAATCAACCAATTCACCGAGCTTGCCATCAGGCAGCTGTGCCCGAGCGTAGCGCTTGTCCAGAATGTTTTTCAGGCTGGCATTTTCCGCCTCAATGGCAGACAAGGCATCATCGATACGTTTGCCGATATCCACCTGCTTCGCAGCAGCACGTATTGACTCCCAACGCGCCACTTCAGGCACCCAGAACACATTCACCTCTTTGTAGTAATCGCGCTCTTCCAGCTCTTGAACCAGTAGTTCAGCGTCTTCACTGTCCAGATAATAGTCGTCGTTGGCATCAGCAAAACGTCGCACCAGCTCCGCACGGCGACCAGCAAAGCTATCAGAGATGTATTTGAGGAAGATCAGGCCGAGGACGATGTGCTTGTATTCAGCAGCATCCATGTTGGCGCGCATCTTATCTGCAGTAGCCCATAGCGTTTTTTGCAGATCCTGCAGGGTATTACTGGTCTGAGGGGCTGCGGCCTTGCGCCCAGGCTTTTTCTTTACCGACTCAGGCTCTGGGGTGACAGGACTTTCGCTGGACGAAAAACGAACGCGTGCCTGATTGAGCGCTTCTTCAGCAAGACTGCTGGCGGTCTGTTCGACACCCTTTTGATCCGTCATGGACTACTTCCTACATTCGACGCAGATGAATTGCGTGGTAAAAATTGAAAAACCCGATCATAGAGGTTCAGGCGAAGATTGCCCGCATGATAACGGGTCACCACACCTTTCGTCTGAGTTGTAACGACCAAAAGAACGCGTACAACCTCGCAAGGCAGTGAGTGCCCTGAATCGGGGTCAGTCCAGCGGGCTTGCGAGGCATCAAGAAAGCTCGTCGCGATTTAAACGGTATTCCAATTGGTATTCCAACCAAAAAAATCAAGCTGAAATTCACTCAACAAATCAACAGCCTACTTAGCCAATTCAACTTACCCCGGCCCAGCGAAGCCCGCCCAGTGCGGGCTTCGCCGTTTTCTGGTACTTCATGGTGCTGAAAAACCGTCTTGGTTTCATGCCCATAACTCCATGCCCAGCTACCTTCCAGCCCCCCACGGCATTCCGACACGTTAAAAATCCGCTACCTACGGTCTGAGCTACTCCCGCGCCCGCCCATAGCCAGACCCCGGCACCCCATCCCGCTCCGCCTCCCCCACCAACCACCCACAAAACAACTCCACCTTCTTACTACGCTCCAAACCCCGCTTCGCCACATACCAATAGCTGCTCTGATGAAACCCAAACGGTGCCAACAACCGGCCAAGACGAACATCGTCAGCCACCAGGTGCCAGGGGGCGACGCAGATCCCCAGCCCGGCAATCGCGGCCTCCAACGTGAAATAGTAATGCTCGTACTCCAGGCCGGCCGGTGCACTGGCCTGATAGCCAATCGCATCTCCCCAGTTTGCCCAGGCATTCGGGCGCGTTTTGGTGTGCAGGAGTGGGTGCCGGAAAATCGAACTGAGTTCAGTCAACTGGATACGCGCGGATAACGCGGGTGACAGGACGATGCCCAATCGCTCAGGGAACAGCAGAAGGGTGTTTTCCTGAGCACTCAGCGGCGCTTGCTCAGCCGTGATCATCACGTCATACCGATCACGCCCCGGATCGGTCGTGTCGCCTGAGGAGCTCAAGCGAACCTTGATGTCCGGGTACTTCACATTGAAATCGAACAGGCGGGGGATCAACCATTTGACCGTGAAGGTGCTGAAGCAGGAGACGTCCAGGGTACCCGTCGCGGTATCCCTGATTCGGCTCACTGCGGCTTCGATCTGATCCAGCGCAGCCGTGAGGTCCGGCAGGAGTTCTTTGCCGGCGGCGGTGAGTTGCGGTTTGTTCTTGGTGCCCTCGAACAGCTCTACCCCAAGACTCAACTCCAACTGGCGTACCTGGCGACTCACCGCTCCGGGCGTGACCGAAAGTTCATCGGCGGCAGACGTCATTCTTCCCAGCCGGGCGGCGGCCTCGAAGGAGCGCAGAGCATTCAATGGGGGTAGGCGACGTTTCATTAAGTGACTTTAACTCAATTACTCCGAGCCCATTAATCGTTTTCCTGGCCTGCCCCGTTTTTGCAGAATCCCCCCTGTCCTAGCACATTCGGCTGCCTGTCCTGGATGCCGGAACGGCAGGAACCACCCAAAGCAATTGAGAGAGACTCACAATGCCATTCGTTCGAACAGCCGTCATCAAGGGCACCAGCCCGCAGCAACGCCAACACATCGTCAATGGCATCCATCAAGCGCTGGTCGAGAGCATTGGCATGCCTGAGGATGAACTGTTCAACCTGGTCACCGACTATGATCCGGAGCAGTTCTTCTACAGCCGCACCTTCAACGGCGTCGCTCGTTCAGACAAGCTCGTCGTGATTGAAATCACGCTGCGCAGGGGTCGCAGTGACGCGATGAAACGGGACCTGTACAAAAAAATCGCTGACCATCTCGGCGCTCAAGCGCAGGTTCGTCCGCAGGATATTTTCATCTTCATGCATGAGAACGACTATTCGGACTGGTCGGTGGGCCTGGGCAAGTTCGCAATGGCGTTGGTGCAGCAAACTGGCGATGCCGCTGTCGGGTAGGGGCCAGGTTTGCGTAGCCCTCTGAGGGACGCGACTGCCTCAGGGGCTTGGCCGGTCAGGTATCCCGCTTGACGACCCGACGGTGACAATCTTGCGCAGCCAATACCCTGCCCGCCTTTGAACGGACCGTGATGGTCTCGACTGGCTCCGACAAGTCGTTGTCCAGCAGCACCGAATAATGCTCGCCCTTGTTGAAGAGGAAGCGCTCTCCCCACTGGCGCATGCTCACCACGATGGGAAACACGGAGCGCCCCATCTCGGTGAGTACATATTCCTTGTAGGCGCTGCCGTCGGACGCCGGTTGGATTTCGAATATCCCCAACTCGACCAACATCTTGAGCTTTACCGCCAGGATGTTCTTGGCGAGGCCAAGGCGTTTCTGGAACTCGCTGAAACGCCGAACATCATCGAAAGCGTCGCGGATGATCATCAGCGCCCAACGATCTCCGATGGCTTCAAGGGTCCGCGCCACGGGGCATTCGCTCTGCGCCAGCAATGCCTGTCTGGCCATGATCTCTCCCACCTTCCTGGACAACGTGTTGATGAGGACGCTCTAGCGCCGGAAAAACTGGTTGCATATTAAAACCTGGTTTGTTAGAAAACAATGAATCGGTTTTGTTTTGAAACCAGTCTAAAGAAGACGTTTAAGTTGAGAGGCCTTGGAACATGGACGTCGAAGCCGAAGGAACAGTAGGAGCCAGCACACCCACACCTCGGGCAGGTGCAGCCACCCTCAGCCGTCATCAGACATTTCTCTTCGCCATCACCTGCGCGATGGCTGTGGCCAATGTCTATTTCGCGCAACCGCTGCTGGAGTCGATGGCCACCAACCTGTCGGTTCAACCCGGCACTGTCGGTGTGGTAGTCACGGCGACTCAGGTGGGCTATGCGGTGGGCCTGCTGTTCATCGTCCCCTTGGGCGATCTGCTGAATCGCAAGAGACTCATTCTGACGCAGCTGCTGCTATCGGCCGTGGCCTTGTGCGCGGTAGGGCTGGCGCAAAGTTGGGGCATGCTGCTCGGTGCGATGGTACTGGTCGGCCTGATGGCGGTCGTGGTGCAGGCGTTGGTCGCCTATGCCGCCACACTGGCGAGCCCGGAGCAGCGCGGGGAGGCCATCGGTACCGTGACCAGTGGCGTGGTGCTGGGCATCCTCCTCGCCCGCTTCGTCTCTGGCGCAGTCGCCGACCTGGCCGGATGGCGAGGCGTCTACTTCGGGTCGGCAATCTTGATGGTGGGCATGGCGTGGTTGCTGTACCGAACCATGCCGGCATCGACAACGCCGCCGACCAGGGGCAACTACTGGCAGTTGCTGCGCTCGGTGTTGCAGCTGTATCTGACAGAGCGGACGCTGCGCGTCAGAGGCACCTTTGCCTTGCTCATATTCGCGGCATTCAGCGTGCTGTGGACCGCCATGGTGCTGCCGCTGAGCGCGCCGCCACTGTCGCTTTCACATACCCAGATCGGCCTGTTCGGTCTGGCCGGAGTAGCGGGAGCCTTGGCCGCTACGCGCGCCGGGCGATTGGCCGACCAAGGGCTCGGCAATCGCACCACAGGCATTGCCCTAGGGCTATTGACCTTGTCCTGGTTGCCCACCGCGTTGGTTGAAAGCTCGTTGCTGGGCATGGTGGTCGGGGTCGTCCTGCTGGACTTCGCCGTGCAAACCGTTCACGTGACCAACCAGAGCCTGATCTTCGCGGCGCGGCCCGATGCGCAAAGTCGCCTGGTGGGCGCCTACATGTGTTTTTACTCAGTCGGCAGCGGCTTGGGCGCGATTGCTGCCACTTACACTTACGCGCACTTCGGTTGGGTGAGCGTTTGCCTGTTGGGCGCAGCCATCAGTGGCATGGCCCTGTTGTATTGGTTGTACCTGCAGCTGACTTCAGCGTGACACCGCTCACCTTCATCAAGGCGACTCATCAATGAAACCATGGCACTTAGCGTTGGCTGTACTGATCACGGCAATCTGGGGAATCAATTTCTCGGTGATCAAACTGGGGTTGGCCACCGTGGATCCGTTCATTCTGGCGGGCATCCGCTTCAGCCTTTGTGCGCTGCCGGCGATCTTCTTCATCCGCAAGCCCGATGTGCCCTGGCGCTACCTCATCGGATACGGACTGGTGTTCGGCATCGGCTTGTGGGGGGTGGTCAACCTGGGCATCAAGGCTGGACTCTCGGCAGGCATCGCTTCCCTGATCCTGCAATTCAGCGCGTTCTTCACCCTGCTGCTGGGCGGGTGGGTGTTCAAGGAAGCACTCACCCGTTTCCAGGTGTTGGGCATGCTGATCGCCCTCGGCGGGCTCTTGTGCATCATCATGATCAGCGACGGCTCGGTCAGCCTGTCGGGGGTGCTTCTGGTGCTGGCTGGCGCGGCCGCATGGAGCGTCGCCAACATCATCAACAAGAAGGCCAGTACTCGGGATGTCTTCGGCTTCCTGGTCTGGTCCAGCGCCTTCGCACCGATCCCGTTGTTCGCCCTCGACTATGCGATCAACGGCAGCGCCGGCTATAGCTCATTCATCCAGCAGGTAGACACGACCGCCGTGCTGTCGATTCTGTTCCAGGTCTACCCCAATACCCTGTTCGCCTATTGGATATGGAACTCGTTACTCAAGACCTACCCGGTGTCCACGGTGGCACCATTGTCGTTGCTGGTGCCGATTTTCGGGATGCTCGGTTCGGTCTTCGTCTTCCACGAAAGTGTGTCGTTGAACAAGGTGCTGGCGGTGGTGCTGATCGTGCTCGGCCTGGCCGTCGGCCTTTATGGGCAGCGTATTTTCAATGCCATGTTTGCCGTTCCGAACCCACGCTAATGCGACGAAACATAACTCGACGACCCGGACGGCGCCGGCAAGGCATAAGTCGCCTTCATCCATTCGATCTCAGCCTGGGGCGCCCGACCGAACAGACGCTTGAATTCACGACTGAACTGCGAGGCGCTTTCGTAGCCGACGTTGAACGCCGCCGTCGAAGCGCTCATCGCGTTGCGCAGCATCAGCAGCCTCGCTTGATGCAGACGCGTTGACTTCAAGTACTGCATGGGTGAGGCGTCCGTCACGTTGCGAAAGTGCAGGTAAAAGGTGGGCACGCTCATGTTGGCTTCCCGGGCAAGCGCCTCGACGCTGAGACGTTCCGCGTAGCAACTGTGGATTTTCCGGATCGCGCGGGTGATCTGGCCGAAGTGCCCTTGGCGACTCAACGCGGCGCGCATCGAGCCTCCTTGCTCGCCGGTGAGGATGCGGTAGTAGATCTCCCGTATCAGCGACGGCCCGAGTATCTGCGCTTCGCCCGGATGGCTCATGGCTTCAAGAAAGCGCAGTGTCGAGGCGCACAACTGATCGTCCATGGGCGAGGCGTACATGCCCTTGGGCGGGGCATCGCTTGGGCCAAGTGCTTCGTCGACCTGCAGCATCAATTCGCTGGCCAACTGCAAGTCGAGGCGCATGTAGACCGCCAGCATCGGCTCGGCTTCGCTGGCGTCGGTTTCCATGGTAAACGGCACGGGGACCGACACCACCAGATAGTGCTGGGCGTCGTAGACGTAGACGTCATCGCCCAGATAACCGCGCTTGCGCCCCTGGCACAGGATCACGATACCGGGGTCATACAACACCGGCGTACGCGCCAGCGGCCGGTTCGAACGCAGGAAGCGGATGTCCTCCAGCGCGCTGAGATTGTAGCCCTCGACCGGCGCCAGTTTCTCCATCAACTGCACCATCCGCGAAGTGCGTGAGTCGGCCTCAGTCATCGATATCCTCCTGCTTGCCGGTCAACCGTCGGTCGAACGGGTCAGCGCTTCCCATTGATCAATCTCGTTGGCCGCACGGCTCAACTTGCCCCGCACCAGGCTCAGCGCATCGCTGCCCAGCAACACATGCGCCGGTGGCGTCGGGCTAGCAATCACTTGCAGCATCGCTTGCGCGGCCTTCTGTGGATCGCCGAGCTGCTTACCGCTTTTCTCCTCGCGTGCCCTGCGTACCGGATCGAAACTGGCGTCGTAGTCGGCAATGCTACGCGCGGTGCGGCGCATCGACCGACCTGCCCAATCCGTTCGAAACGAGCCGGGCGCGACGGCTGTGACGAAGATGTTGAACGGGCGCAGTTCCTGGCTCAGCGTATCGGAGATGCCCTCTAGGGCGAACTTGCTCCCGCAGTAGTAAGCGATTCCCGGCATCGTGATGGTGCCCCCCATGGAGGTGATATTGAGAATGTGGCCAGCGCGGCGCGTGCGGAAGTAAGGCAGGAACGCCTTGATCACCGCCACTGCGCCGAACACATTGACGTCGAACTGACGCCGCATCTCCTCCAGCGGCGACTCTTCGAGGATGCCTTCATGCCCGTAGCCGGCATTGTTGACCAACACATCGACCGGACCATGAGCGGCCTCCGTCGCCGCGACAACGCTGTCGATCCGGTCGAAGTCCGTGACATCCAGGATGACGCCGTGGGCACGATCCGCTGAAAGCTCCTCAAAGGCCTGCAAGGCCGCGTCACTGCGCACGGTTCCGATGACCCGGTGACCCGCTGCAAGTGCCTCCCGGGCCAGGGCGTTGCCGAAGCCACTGCTCACGCCGGTGATGAATAGGGTTTTACTGCTGTGCATGGCGAGCTCCAATCGATAGGTACGGGGTTATGGTAGCTATCGAAAAGTGGAGCACCTATGCCGGTTTGCCTGGGAGCCTTGCCTATTTCTATCGAGGCCCGGATTTAAAGTACGGGCGTCAAATACCAGGCCCGCTCACGTGGGCCGACAACCGTGCCAAGCGATCCCAACCCTCTGCGCTGATCCCCGAGCAATTACTCAATAACAATCTCTCCAGCGGCAACCGCTCCAGCACCGGCACCATGGCGGCCGTGAGCTGCGATTCCCCCGGCCCCGCCGCAAGGGTCAGGTCCCGCAACGGCAGCCCCGCAAGATGGGCGACGCCGGCGTCGGTCAGCCAAGGGCTTTCGTACAAGCCGAGGCGCTTCAGCGGCAAGTTGCGCAGGCAGGCCAGGTCGGCATCGCGCAGGTCCAGGCCACTGATTTCAAGTTGCTCCAACGGTAGGCCCAGCTCGGTCAGTTTGCGCAATGTCTTACCATCCATGCCCTGACAGAAACTGAGATTCAGCCGCTTCAGCGGCAGGCCGGCCAGTTGCTTCAGCATCTTCCAGCTCACCTCGTTCAACGACAGGTCCAGCGATTCCAGGCCGAGCCCCTCCAGATCACGCAATGTCTGCGCGTCGATGCCTTGCACATCGCTGAGCCCCAACCGCTTCAAGGGGAACGCGTGCAGCACGTCGAGCCGCTCGATGATTTGTCGAGAGGCCTTGAGATCGAGGTCCGTCAAGGGCATGCCTTCTAGCAGCTCAAGGTCGTCCTCGCACAGATACGAAGACTGCAGCGATAGCCGCTCGATCGGAAGATCCCGAATGGCGTTGAGCGTGGCATCGGATGCATAACAATCATCGAGGCTCAGGGAGCGCAACCCGGTTAGACCGCAGAGCCAGGCAGGATCCTCCAGGATCTTGCTGTTCCAGCCCAGCGACAGCTGTTCGAGGGGATGGCTGCACAGATGCGCCGCCCCACGGGCGGTCAGTTGCCCGACACGCTCCAACGAGAGTGAGCGCAACTGGAGTGGCGAAAGCCCCAGCAGACCGTCGTCGGTCACTTCATCGCAACGGTTCAACGACAACGCTTGCAGCCTGCTGTTGCTGCCCAGTTGCCTGAGGAAACGGTCGTCGAAATCTTCGCCGTAGGTGTCCAGTTTCAGTCGACGCAGGCGCTCCAGGGAAGGAAGACTGGTGAGGTCATCGTCGCGGGAAAAATTGCTGATCTCCAAGGTCTCGAGGGCTGCATCCGGCAGACGCCGCCATAGCGCCTGGTCGCAGCTGAACCTCGGGCTGCCAAGCACCAAGGTACGCAGCGGCAACCCGGCCAAGGCGTCGAGCCACTGCGGCTCGGCGTTCTCCAGTTCCAGATGATCGACCGGTAATCCGCGAAGTTGTGGCAACAGCGGCCCCGGACGATGCCTGTGCACCGCGACGTCCAACTCGGCAACCACGGCCATGGCGGCCGGATCGTACAGGCCGGCGGCGACCTGCACGCCGCCCAGCGAAGCCTCGCCGGCGTCGAGCAGGTCGCGGTAAAGCGAAACTCGCGTAGCGATGTCATCCGGTGCGGCCGCGAGTCGGGCGATCAGGGCGTTGCGGTTGGAAGTCGGCACGGTCCAGGAATCCGAAGGGAACATGCGGCGTATGCTGCCGCAAAAAACGGGTTTGATCGACACCCATCGATCAAACCCGAACACCTTCGTTTTACCTGGGATCGACCACGTCCAGCGCCCGGTTCGCCAGGAGCTGGCCCAGTTCAATCAACTGTTGCAGGCCCAACGCAAAATGCCGCCGGGAACCGTCCAGCTCGAACGCCAGATCCCCGGCCATAACGTTGGCGGAGGCCAGGGTTTCGCTGAGGTTGGCCAACAGGCTCTCTGCATCCACGCCTTGGACGATGGTGAACAGTTGGTCTGGGGCCGGTTGCTTGTCGGGTGGATTGGGTTTGGGGTTCAGGTAGGAATCGATGACGCGCTCGGCGTTGGCATCGGCGGCGATGTCCAGGTGCAGCGGTGGGACGGGTGGGTCTGGGATGAGTTTGTCCATGGAGTGCTCCTAACGTCAGTTGGAGCCGCCACTGCTCGCGACTAAACGAGGTGGGGTGGCGGCTGTACGCAGGTTAGTCGACCGGGACGTTAGGAAACCGGCGCACCCGAGGGTGCCCTGCGCACAGCCACCATAAAATCAGCGACAACACTGTAGCCTGACTTCAAGGAGACCTTGCGCCTAACGGAATACCGAGCGACTAAACCCGACCGCTGAATTGGCAGCGGTGGACGAAGACTAGGCACCGAAAACGGCAGGCGCAAGGGGTTGGGATTTTCTAGGAAATGTCCTGCAAGTCAATGGGAAAGGTCTTTATACAAAGTGTTTCGTTCTCTTCGACTTTGCCAATTCATATGGCTATCTCGGACAACGCGACACAAACGAGATAGGCTACGTCGGCATGGCGAGGCGCTTTACCACGGACACGCTCACCCTTGTGACCATTTCTGAAAAATCCAGGATGGGCAGTTGCCACCCGCTCAAAGAATGACATTGAGGCTTCAAGCAGTATGGATACCAAGCGACTCAACGAGACCAGCAAGTTTCTTAGTTATGTCCTCAGGCATGAACCACAAGCGATTGGCTTGCAACTGGACAGCGAAGGCTGGGCCGATATCGAATCTTTGATAGCCGGTGCGGCTGAAGATGGGCGCCCGTTGGATAGGGATCTTATCCAAGCCGTCGTTAGCAGCAGTGATAAAAAGCGCTTCAGCCTCTCCGACGACGGTCTGCGCATTCGCGCCGTACAGGGGCATTCAACCGGTACCGTCAGTCTTCAATATGTAGAGAAAGAACCTCCGGAGCTTCTTTACCATGGCACCGCCACGCGCTTTCTGGAGTCGATCGGGGAAAAAGGACTGATTCCAGGCTCCCGTCACCATGTGCATCTGTCGCAGGACATGCAAACGGCTATTGCTGTTGGGCAGCGTTACGGAAAGCCTGTGGTACTGAAAGTTGACGCCCTTCGAATGCACCAACTGGGTTTCAAGTTCTTCCAGGCCGAAAATGGGGTTTGGTTAACGGACCATGTGCCAGCAAGCTTGATTTCAGAGTGAGTCATTTCAAAAAACATAGAGAAAACAGGGACGGATTTTTCACCTCAAAATTAAATAGATCCGCCCTCTTTCTCCGTACTCTACTCCTCGCGCCTAGTGCTTGAATTTCGTCTTTACACTTTCGTCCTGGCGATAACTCATAACAAATGAATTCCAAACTTCACCCCGACGAACAGCATTTTCTTTTAGCTGCTCAACCAGGTCAAAAATTAGAAAGCTATCAAAATCCACCTCAGCACCAGTTGACTCCACGCCATTTTCTACCGTCAATTCTGCCTCCATACAGCCACCTCCAACTTCAACCTCATAAATAAACGAGTGATACCCGCCGACAATACCTGAATCAATCAACTCAAATATTTGCTTTAGCAAATCAAAATCCTGACTAACCATTACAAGAACTCCGGCGTGGAAAAGGGACTGTGGAGTAAAATAGGGGACAGATTTATTTTTCACCACAAAATTAAATAAATCCGCCCCCTTTTCTACTCTTGCTCTAAATATATCCGCCCTCTTCGCTCTGCATTGCAGATCGAATTTTAAACCTGGCCTGCCCCGTTTCTGCTCTTTTTGCCCTAAACCCCTGTTACATTTCATGTACCATCTACAGAGCTCAAGTATCGCTCACAAACTTCTAGATAAGAGACCCCATTAGAATCGACATCATCCAAAATACAATTCCACACCTCTCCAAATCTAACCACCAACCATAAGCACATTTTCATTGAGGACCTAGAGTGACCAAGCTGAACTTCGATCATGGTTTCAGGACGCCCACCGAGCATGCGCTCCCAATCAAGGATACTTTGCTCGCCATAAAAATCCACGAACTGCTCATACTTAAGGAGCGCCAAATACAAGGTCGCCTCGCCATGACTAATCGTCCCACGAGTACGTTTTCCTGCATTGACAACACCACCTATCCCTTTCAGAAAAGTAGCAAATTCGTCTTCCCCAATTTGAGCATTAGATAGAATTGCAGCTGAACCACTCATACTACAGCCCCCCTTTACTCGCTCCATAGTCGAGTAACTGATCAATGCTATTCACCACTTTGATGCCGATTTTTTCATAGGCTTTTATCTGCTGCTGTTTAACCACATTTGGTGCAAACAGAATAACTTCCTTACGATCAGGGTTGAGGATAGTATTATTCTGCAATTTCTGTAACTGCTCAATTTTTCCTGGTCTCGGGCTGCTGGCCACCTCAATGATAAAGCGGGGAGTTTCAGCATCAATCTCTCCGATACCGATGGGATTGCCGTTGATAAAACCAGATCTAAATTTACTCTGGTAATCCAAGAGTACTCCCCTGTCGCTTAAAGCCCTACCCACCTGGCCCTCCAAAATCTCCCCCGTAACGTCTGATCGCAAGGCCAGATCAATTTCAGTAGAGAATCTACCTGGGACAATTGTTAGCGACCTGCCGGGGATACCTGCTTCATTGTCAGCTATACCGGCCCAATCTTTGCCGGAGACATATTCACCAGATTTCGCCGCTCCGCTTGATTCAATTCCTGCTGTCGCCTTCTTGGCAGCCATCCTCTCAAGGACTGTCTCAAGAACCGTCTTCGCAGCCTTTGCGCCCGGCATCACCAGCATCGCCGCATCCAGCTCCGGCGAAACAGTCACGATCCCTTTCCCTGCCAGAACCGATAACCGTTGAGCAGCGGCCTCTACGTCTGATTCATAGCTCGACAGGTTGGCAATTTCGCTCGAATGTTGGCCTGTCTGTTCCTGGCCGTACTGACGCCACTGTTCATACACAACTCCCGCAAAAAAGGGGACGGATTTATTTTTCACCACAAAATTAAATAAATCCGTCCCCTTTTTCTGCCAAGCTTCAATGCGGTATTAGCAGTTCCTTTTACACCATCAGCCTTTTATGCGCTCTAAGAACTCATCCATTGCTAGTGGATCACGCTCCACAAGTTCTTCAATCAAATCTTCCGCTGCCCAATGCAGAATCATGTCCCCTCCCCCCCCATCCTTACAAAGGATGAGATCACTTGACAAAGAAGAGTCAAGAACATCGACGTCTCTATCGCTGAGTGCCATCAGGCCACCGTAGCCATCATAAGGGATGACCCAGTAAAAACGCTCGTTCTCTATCCAGTAAATCCCAAACACCTGTACAGGCTCTTCTCGCCCAATTTCTCGAATAATCATATCCACATCACTCAATAGTCCTACCTGGCTGCAGCACAGGGGGCAGCTGTTGCGGCGTAGTAATTTTCATATCGTATGCTTTATCGGTTACGGAGTTGTACTGGTAGTGGATGGTTATATTTTCTCCGCTAGGTAGACGGTGACTTACTTCCATTTTTCTCCATCCCTCACTCCGCGGGAAGTCTTTATCGCCCGCTAGTTTTGTATCACGACCGGCAGAGGGATTTTCTGTCACTCTGTTCCACAAAGTCTGCTCGTTCAGATCTCTTGGCGCCGTTGACTGATAGCTCTTTGCTGTTGAATGCGTTGCATAGTCTGGAAGACCAGCAGAAAACTCATCGGCGGCATTTTCCCGACCATAATAATCTCTATTTACGCTAGACCTTTCAGTAACAGCATTCGGGCTATATGGATCATCAACAATAGTTGGTTTACCGCCACTGAAACCACTAGAATCGCCACCTTTTGGACCACCCGGCTCCACCCACCCCTTCGACGGCGTGTCCCCAAACTTCTTATCCCAATCAGGATCTATCGGCCCTCTTCCCAGCCCATCGGCACCGTCCGTTATACCATCCGAACGCCCTTTCCCTACAACACCAACAACCTTACCTGTCGCCGCACCCGCCGCATTCGTAACCGTCCCCAAGGCGATATTCAGTAGCGTCGTTGCGCCACGAACATACACATCTCCCTTCTGCTCATCCCGGCCCTGTTCGTAGCGAACCTTAAAGAGATTGTCGCTAACCTCCAGGTCATTCTTGTTCTTGCCGCTGAGCTCGCTGGCAATCGATTTCGATATCGAATCCTTGGCCGTAGCGATCTTGTCGCCAAACAGTTTGTTGACTACCACGTTGCCAGCCAGACCGACCGCCATCTTGCCGGGGCCCATAACGGCCTGAATTCCCAAGCCCAAGAGCTGCGCTTGCTCAACTGGAAGGCCATCCAGATAGGTTTGCAGCTTCGCTGTTTCTTGCAGCAACTTCCTGCCAGGGGTGTTTACCTGAACGTCGGTGACGTATCTGAACTTCAAGGTGCCATCCACGTCTTTGTAGATGGCAGCAGTACGCTGCTTGTCGCTAGGATCGCCCGGTGCACAGCCTCCTGTGACGTCGCAGGCCTCTTGCAGTTTGGCGAAGTCCGAGAATCGCTTCGCGAAACTCTGGATAACAGCGACGTCCTCGGACTTCAGATCCTTAATCTCGCCAGGATCCCGACCATTTCGAACGAGATTCTTCGCGATATTCAGCGCAGCCTCATCCCCCAACGCAGCTCGGGCCGAAGCAGGCACCTCCTCAATCGAAACCCTCTGCGCCTGGATGCTGTTCCAGGCTTGTTCAGCGGATCGAACCGGTCCCTGAATCAGCTCAAGGGCTTCTTTGTAGGCCTTCTGACTGTTCTCCGGATATTTTTCAATGCTGGTTTTCCAGGCATGCAGGGTGCCCGAAGCATCGCCCACCGCCTCCAGCGAAGACTTGGTCACATACAAATCAGTGCGCGACTCATCATCCTTGGTGATCTCGTAGGCCTTGCTCACATCCCGATTTAGCCCCGTGGTCGAATCAGCTCCGGTCCGGGCGTCATCACGCACCACAATCTCGCCAGCCCCCACCGTGGCCCTGACGATCTGCTCACGGTCTTTCTCATACTCCCAGCCGCTGACGCTCCAGCCGTTCTCTCCTTCCTTGCCCTTGCCGACCTGACTGGGGTCCTGGGTGGTTTCGCCGCTGCTGCCAGCGGAGTAACTGCCGCCGACGTTCAGGTAATAGCCGTGCTCCTTGTCCTTACCGGCAATGTCACTGAAATCCAGGGTCCCGGTGTCCAGTTTGAGGTTGCCGTTGTCGGCAGCAATCAAAGCACCGTCCAGTTGGGTATGATCTTCGGTGCGAATGTCGACCTTGTTTTTGCCGGTGATGCTGGCTTGCTGCTCGACCCAATTAGTCTCACCGGTTGTCTTTCCATACCCCACCGATCCACTGACGCCAGCACCCGGCCCAAAGGTGGCTGTGACACTGAGGTCGAATTCCTTACCCTTGACTTTGCCGGTGTCGGGTGCCGAGGAGACATTCAGGTCGCCGCCAACGCGGCCAACGACTTCATCGCCACGCAACGTGGCGCCCGTGATGTTGGTGTCTTTGTCACTGTCGAAGCCCAGTCGGTTTCCGGCGTACAGGTAGGCTTCTTGCTGGCGCTTGCCTTCACGTTCCAGGTCGCCCTTGCCAATGTTCACACTGACGTAGACGCCGAAGCCTTGTGAGCCGAACGTCAGGCCCGCTTCACCACCGCCATTGTGGCGGTTGTTTTCGCTGTTGCTGTCGTTCTGCGCCGACCGGATGTTCAGGTCATTGCCGGCATCAAGCGCGATATCCCGCCCGGCCTTGGCCTGGGTTCCAACCAGATTGATGTCATGGCTGGCATCGACATTGAAGTCTCTACCGGCAGCGACCTGGGTCGGCGTCGAACTGCCGTAGACGCCATCCCCGGTGGCTAAGCCGTAGCTGCCACCCACGCCCAGCTTGAGGCCGCCACTGGTGCCACCATGAATACCGCTCCAGCTTTGGCGCTCGCTGCTTTCCTGGGTGACACTGCCCTTTGCCACGTCCAGCGTGACGTCGCGACCTTTGATGTTGATGTCACGTCCGGCCTGTAGCTGAGCGCCCTTGACGATGACATCGTTGCCAGCGTCCAGGGTAACGTCATTGCCCGCATCCAGCGTCGACGCTCGATTGGTCTGTTCGATAACCTGCTGGCTACTGGTTTGGGTGCTGTTGCCGAATTTGACGTCCGCCGTCGGGCCGTTGACGAACTGGGTGACGGCATCAATGCCCTTGAGGGTGCTGGAAGCCTTGCTGACTCCGTTCTCACCCTTCCCCGCGCCGCTGACCGCATCCCTGGTGCGGCCATAGTTGTGACTGAAAGACACGCCAAGCCCGTTACGACTGGCTTCGCGTTCCTGTTCGGTCAGTTGGGTTTCGCGCGCGGCATCGATGTTGATATTGCGACCAGCCGTGAGGTCGATATCACGCGTGGCGCGAAGGTCGGAACCGGTCTGGTTTATGTCGCGCAGGGCGTTGATGGCAACGTCCTGGCCCGCACTGATCCGACTGACGGCAGCTGTCTGCTGTTCGAGGCGATCCTTTTCCTTGACGCTATCGGTACCGGCGAAGAAGTTGATTCCATTGGCATCGCTGGAAACGCCTATACCCGACTGCTTCTCCTTGGACCATTGCTGCTCGGAGTTTTCGTTTCTCGCCGCGGCCACATTGACGTCACGTCCGGCATTAAGGCTGACGTTACGCCCGGCATCGATACCGCTGCCAATCAGATTGATATCGCGCTCTGCTTGCAGCATCGCGTCACGATCCGCCGTCACCTGACTGCCCACACTGGTACTGCTCTGCGCTATTCGCCCCGCCTCCTTGGCCGAAGCAAACGACAAGAACCCACCCGAAACCGAAAGCCCGGTTTTCTTCTTGTATTCCTCAGTACGGCTATAAGCAGTGTCGTTGGCAGAGACGAGATTGATATCGCCCTCTTTATTGACCAACCCCGCACGTAGCTCGACATCATTGCCAGCGGTGGTTTGGCTGGCCCGCGCACGTAGATCGTTGCCGGCGGCCACCACCACATCGTTGCCTGCGTCCAGTTCACTGGCGACCTGAGACGCGGTGGTCTTCAGTTCGCTCTTGCCGCTTTTGGACAGGCCGAGGAAACCCGATTTGGTCTTCTTGCTGTAGGAACCGTGCTCTTCAACCCCCGATAGCACGGCGATATCACCCGTGCCCCCCAGCATCAGGTCACCCTGAGCCTTGAGCTGGCTGCCAACGACCGTTACATCGCGCCCACCATTGATGCTCATGCCACCATTGGCGTTTTTGCGGGTGTTGACGGTCAGGTCTTGTCCGGCCTCGACCACCGACGCGACATTGGTGCTGTCGTAACTTTCCCGCTGTTCGCTTTTGCTGCGGCCAAAGGAGCCTTTGCTTTTCTTCGAATAGAACTCGGCCGTTTCGTCCTTTGCCGACAAGAGATTGATGTCTCGACTGGCATCGAGGGCAACATTCCCGGCGCCTTTCAGGCGGCTGGCGACCAGGCTCAGGTCCTGCCCCGCTTGGACGCTTAGATTCCCGCCCGACTGGACAACCGAGGACTGCTGGCGAACCAGGTCGTTGCTGCTTTTGATTTTTTTGCTTTGCGAAGAACGGTGGCTTTCGTTGGCGGCGGACTCGATAGCGATATCTCGCCCGGCGCTCAGCGCCAAAGCGGTCTGGGCGATGAGGTTGCTTGCTACAACCCTCAGGTCCTGTCCGGCCGTTACGTTCAGATCACCGCCAGCCGTGACGCTGGAACCGTTCTGGGTGATGGTTTGATCCCGATATCGGTTACCCAACCGGTTGCTATCGGCCTGCTCGGCAGCCGTAATCTTCAGATCCCTGGCAGCGCGCAAGGTGGTGTCGTTACCGCTCTTCAGCGCGCCGCCCGCGTTGTTGAGATCGCGCCCGGTACCCACGCTCAGGTCATGACTCGCCTCGATCCGCGCCGCGCTGTCGACGAAATCCCGCTGCTCAGTCTTGTAGCCCGTGCTGCTGGCATGACGGGTGACAGTCCGCTCGTTGGTCACATCCCCCGCAAGCGCAACAACGCTGACATCCCGGCCAGAAATAACCCCACCCGCCCGGTTAGTCAGATCATTACTCGCCAACGCATCCAGCCGATTCCCCGCCTCCAGCAACCCACTGTTCACCAGGCTGTCGTTAGCCCTGGCAACCAGATTATTGGACGCCCGCAACGTCCCGGCGTTGTTCAGGTTCTTACCGGCAATCAACGTGACGTCGCTGCCCTGGATCAGCGCTCCATTCGGCGCCAGCCGATGGGTGGCGTTCGCCAGGTAAAGCACCGGCACCAGCACTTGCTGGCCGTTCACCGTCTGGTTTTCCATCCAGACGATGTCGTGGGTCAGCGCCGCGACCTGTTCGCCGGTCAGGCTTACGCCCAAGGACAGGTTGAGGGCGTCCTTGCTGGCGATGGCGTTGTTCATCAGGTACTTGAACATGCCTTCATCGGAGGTCTGGCCATCGAGGAAACGCTGGCCGGTGCGGGCGATGACGGCTTGCTGGATCAGGCGTTGTTCGTAGAAGCCGTCGCCCAGGCGCTTGGCGGCGTCGTCCGGGTCGTAGCCCAGGTTGGACAGCAGGTAATCCGAGCTCATGAACCGGCGCATGTCGGTCAGCGCCGGGTTGGTTTCGATCAGGTATTTTTGCGGGTTGGCCTGGAACGAGCGGTCCGGCAGGCCGCGCACTTGGGTCAGGCCGCTGCCCTGGGTCGGGGTGCCGGTGCCTTCGTTCAGGCGGAACAGGCCGTTCTGACCGGTGGGCAGGTCGAAACCGGGCAGGGTCACCGGGTTGACTTGCTGTTGGGCGAGGTCGGGCGAGAGCTGTTGGTTGACGGTGATGCGGGTTGAAAATTTCCCGTCGGCGCCGGTGTCGGTGCGCGGGCCGGCGCCGACGTAGTTGTAGCCACCCCGGATGACGCTGTTGTTGGCGTTGCTCTGGGTGCGGATATCGATTGCACCGCCGGACTGGATGATCGCGGCGTAGGTCTGGGTATCGTGGGAGAGGGACCGGCTGCTGCCTAGCTCCGGCAGCTCGCGTTCGGTAATGCCGATGAAGCGGCTCATATCAGCTTCCAGACCGCCGAGATTGGCAGTGTTGTAGCCAGGGCTCTGGAACCAATATTTGTTGGTGAACGTATCGGCGAGGGTACGCCAGTCACCGGGGCTGCGCGTGCGCTCGGACACGAAGGTGCGCGAGGTTTCGGTGTCGTGGGTTTCGATGCCGATGTTGTTCAGGCTGACGAGGTTGGCGGTGAGGGCGCCGCCCGCGCCGATGGTACTGCTGCTATTGGTCAGGTCACCGGCCCGGATATTCAGGTTGCCGCCGGAGGTGATGCTGGAGGCCGCGCTGGCGGCGGTGACCTCGAACTTGTCACGCTGGATGATCTGCCAGACGTGGTTTTCCTTGCCGCCGCTGCAATCCCCGGCGTTGACGCCTTCGATGCAGGCGACTTCCGTGATCGACGCGGTGTAGATACCGGCGTCGTGGGTGGTCAATAGGGTTCGCACGTTCTGGATCGTGCTAGCGGCCAGGCTCATGTTGCCGTCGCTTTGCAGCGAACCTGAGCTGTTGACGATGCTGGAAGCCAATGTGCCCAGGCCGTCACGGTCGATGCTCAGATTGCCCAGGCTGTAGATGTCGGCGCGGGTGTTGGTCAGGCTGTCGACCTTCAGGGCCATGTCGGCACCGCTGAAGATCAGGCCGTTCTCGTTGCGCAATGCACCGGTGCCAACGCTTAGCAATCCGGCGCTGCCCAGGGTGCCCTGGTTATTGATGCCCTGCGCCGTGACATTCATGCCCGCCGCCGAGGTCACGCGGCCACGGTTGTTGAATACGCCGTCGGCATGCACCGTGGTATTCCCACCGCCGGCGACACTGGCGTTTTCCTCAAGATCGATCAGTGCGGCCTTGAGGCCCAAGGTGCCCAGGCTGCTCAAGCGGCCGTTACCCGCGTATTGACCGGTGAGCTGGACATCGATCAGGCCATCGCTGCCGATCAGGCCGTCGTTGCGCCAGTCGATCCCGGAGCCATTGAAACTGTTGGCGCTGAGCAACTGGCCGGTGGCGGTCTGGGTCAGGTGATTGACGTTGACGGTCAGGTGTTCGGCCTGGATCGAGGTGCTGTTGGTCCAGCTGTCGGCATCGAGAACCAAGGTGCCGTAGGTCACCAGGCTGCCGCCGACTGCGCCCAATTGCGTGAGGTTCAGGCCGAATGCGCCGGCACCGATGTGGCGCAGCTTGCCGCTCTGGTTGTTCAGGCTGCCGAGGGTGAAGCCGACGTCGTTGCTGACGGTTTCCAGGGTGCCGTTGCTGTTGTCGAACAGGCCGCCGATGGAGAACACGGTGGTGCTGTTGCGGCCCAAAGTGCGCAGTTGGCCGTTGTGATTGACGAGGCTGGCGGCGAGGACATCCAGGCTGTTGTCGCCTTCGATGATGCCTTGGGTATTGTCCAGAATACCGTTGAGGTTGAGATCGATCTGCCCGGCACTGATCTGGCCGTGGCTGTTGTCCAGGTTCAGTGCGTCGACCTTCACCTTGCCGCTGGCATAGAGGCCGCCGTTGCTGTTGTCGAAACGGGCGCTGCTGGTATCGAGCACGGCATCCCCAGCCTGCGCCGCGATGCGTCCCCCGTCGTTGAACAGCCCGGCGAGGGCTTCGAGGGTCAGGCCTTTCGCCTGGATCGTGCCGCCCTGGCCATTCAGGTCATGGCCGTTTTTCAGCACGCCGCTGACCTGCGCCTCCAGCGCAGCCTTGACGCTGGACAGCACACCGCCGCGGTTGTCCAGGTTGGTGGCGAAGACATTCAGGTTCGCGTCCTGGGCGATGATCGAGCCGGCCTGGTTATCGATGTCGCCCGCAATGTCGACCGTCACCAATCCTTTGCCCTGCAGGGTGCCTTTGGCGTTGTCGAGGCTGGTGGCGGTCACCGTCAACCCGGCGTTGCGGCTGGCAATCAGGCCATTGTTGCCGTTGTCGATTGCCCCTTTCGTGGCGGTCACGAGCAGGTTGCCGTTGGCGGCGATGGTGCCCTTGTCGCGATTGCTCAGGCTCCCCGCCGTGAGGGTCATCAGACCTTGGGTCGACAGTTCGCCACCCCGGTTGTTGACCGCGCCGGTCGCGGTGATATCCAGCTGCTTGCCGGTCATCACCAGGCCGGTGAGGTTGTCCAGGCTACCGAGTACCAGCGTCGCGGTGTTCAGGCTCGACAGTTCACCGGCGTTGTTATCCAGATGGCCCGCCGTCACTTGCAAAACGTCCTGGCTATTGATCAGGCCGCCGCTGCCGTTGAGCACTTGATCGGCCTTAACGTTCACCTCGGTATTGCCCAGGATGCGACCTTTGGCGCGGTTATCCACGACCTTGGCCGTGACCGTGGTCTTGCGCTGGCCGCTGAGCGTACCGCCCTGGTTGTTCAACGTATCGGTCGTGGTCACCGTCAGATCGCGACTGGCTGCGACCGTTTTGCCGCCGTTGTTCAGTTGTTTGGCCGTGAGGGTGACGTCGCCGCTGGTATTGCGCGTGTTGTCCGCGTTGACCCCGGCTTCGATGATCCCGTTGTTGTGCAGGGTGCCGCCGCTGTCCAGACGAATGCTGTCGCGGGCCACCAGGTTGTTCTGGCTCGTCAGGTCGCCCTGGGTTTTCACGGTCAATGCAGTGCCGGCGTAGACCGGTCCCTGGGCGTCGAGGCTGGCGGCGTTGACGTTGACGGCGCCGGCCGCAGCGGTCTGGGCCAGGCTCAGATGACCGTTGGCGTCGAGCTGGATATCGCCACCGCTGGCGATCAATTTACCGTCCAGCTTCACCCCGACACCGGCCTCGGTGCCCACCAGTTTGATCGCCCCGGCATACATGCCGCCCAGCGCCGAGGAATCGATGGCCAGCTGCGGTTTGGCGCTGCCGTCGTCGGCACGGGCGGTGGCGTTGAGGGTGGCGGCGTCGACGTCGTTGCGGCCGGCGACGATAGTCAGGTTTTTCGCCTGGATCTCGGCGTTGATCTTGGCGCTGCGGGTGATGATTTCGAAGCGGTCGACGTTGGTGGCGTTGAGACCCGCACCTTCGACGGTGACGCTGCCCTGGTCAACCTGGTAGCTCCGGAGTTGGCCGTTTTCAATGACTGGTTTGCCGGTGGTCAGGGTCGCCTTCGGGGTGTTGATGAAACCGCAGCCGTTGCAGGTAATGCCGTAGGGGTTGGCCACGATGACGTGGGCCGACTGCCCCGCCACTTCGGTGTAGCCGCGCAACTGGCTGGGGCTGCCACCGTTGACTTCGTTGAGAATGACCCGGGCCGCCGTCCCCTTCAGATTAGGGTTGCCGAGGATGATCCCGCCCAGTTGCGTGGATTGAGCCGGGTTGGTGGCGTTATTGAGGATGACGCCGTTGCTGCCGACGTTGTAGTCCTTGAACTGGTTGTGGGACAGACCGCTGCCGTTGGGCGTGGCGATGTTGACGATGGGCACGCCGTTGCCTGCCTGACCGAGGCTGGTGCCCGGGGCACTGACGACGATGCCGTCGGCCTGAGCCCACATCGGCTGCCAGAACATGACGTTAGCCAGCAAAAACGCCAGGCCGCGCTTGGGCATGCCCCAGAACAGGTCACGGGTTTTCAGGGCCGCAGAAGGTTGGCGGGCCAGCAAGGCGTATTGGCGGTCGTCCATGATCAGGTCTCGTTGCTACAGCATTTAAAAGGGCAGAATTTAAAAAAGAGCTTCCACGCGGAAATAGATCGGCGCTTCGCGCTCGGTCAGGGCAACCGGACGTTCCAGGGAGTGGGCAAAGGTCACGCTGGCGCTCAGGTGCTCGCCGCGGGCGAACAGCTCCACCGAGTTGCTCGACATGCGCCCGTGCTGATCGCCGTTGTAGTGGGTCCCGCTGATCACGCCCTGGTCATACCCCAGGCTGGTGCCGTACTCGGCAAATACCGGACGCAGCCATTCCAGGGTCACCGGGCGGCTCCAGCGCAGGTCGTTGCGCCAATAGCCACCGCTGTCGCCGGCCAAGGATTGGTCCTTGTAACCCCGTATCGAAGACTCCCCGCCCAGGCTTATGCGTTGCGGCGCGAACAGCGCATCCTCGCTGCGCTGGCCGGTCATCAGGCTGCTGAAGCTGAAGGACTCGCCCCATAGCTGGAAGGGTTGCAGGTAGCTGACGGTGGCGGTGTATTTGCGGTAGCGCGCATTCGGCACTCCGCGGCCCGGGCCATGGTCGCCCTGGGCATCGAAGGCGCCGATGCCCTGTTGCATACCCAGGTCCAGGTTGACGAAGGCACTGCCGACCCGACGGCCGTGGTTGATGCCGAACTGCGCCTCGCTGATGCGATTGCTGCTGTCGCTGAGTTTGCTGTCTTCAATGAAGTTGTTGCTGCGCAGGTACGCCAGGCCGGTGTTGAGGGAGGTCTTGCTCAGGGCGTCGCGATGGATGACGCGCTCGACCCGCAACTGATGGTTCTGGCTGTCGCCGCTCTGCTTGAAGTTGAAACCGTTGGCCGCGATCTGCGAGCGATACTCGCTCTGGCTGTAGGTGTAGCTGACGTTCCACCAGCCAAACGGCAGATTGTAATAGAGCATGGCGTTGCGCGAGGTGTGCTGGTGATCGCTCATCGCGTCATGACCGCCGCGCAGCATCAACTGATCGGCCAAACCCAGCGGGCTGTCCCACTCGAAACTGGTGCCCCACTGCTGCTCACCGGTGCTGCGCTGGCCGTCGTTGCTCCGGGACAGCCCGGCGCGCCAGGGCTTTTGCGGGGTATTCTTGACCAGCACTTCACTGCCGCCGACGTTCTGGCCGGGGGTCAGCTCCATCTGCGCCTGGTTCGATGGCAGGCGGTTGAGTTGGTCCACCATCTGCTCGATTTCCCGCAGGTTGACCAGCTCGCCGGTCTTGCCAGGAAACGCCATGGCCAATTCACGCTTCGACAGTTGGCTGTTTTCGGCGCCTTTCAAACCTTCGAGCCGACCCTCGACCACCAGCACCTGCAGGTGACCGCTGGACAGGTCCTGCTGCGGCAAGTAGGCACGGCTGGTGACCAGGCCCTTCTCGATGTAGTGGTCGGTGATGACCTTGAGCAGCTCGTTGAGCTGGGGCACGCCCAGGCATTGGCCGATGTAGGGCTTGAGCAGCCGCTCGCGCTCACGGGCCGAAAGGCTGTCGGCGCCCTTGAGTTCGATGGTCTGGATGGGGAAGCAACGGGTATCGGCTGGCGCGGTCGGCTGGGTCGGTTTCGCCTCCTGGCCGGGCAAATCCTTGAGTTCTTCCAGACGGCGGCGCTGCTCTTCGAGCAAACGGTTCTGGCGTTCGCGGATCAGGTCGGTTTCACCGGGGGTGGGAGCGGCGTGAGCCAGGGTAAGCGGAGACAGGCACAGCAAAGCCAGGCACAACCTCGCCCAATGGGCGGGTGAGAACATGTTCGATCCCTCGATACGGAAGTCACAGCACGCTCGCGAGCTGACCGAAGACAGGTCTCCAGTGCTGTTTTCGAAGGGGCCAGACCTTCCTGGCTGCTTCGAAAATCACTCGCGCTGCTGATGCGCAAAACCACGCGCACACCAGACCCTGCATATCGATTTCGGTTCAAGGGGGAGGGAATTTTCTGTTAAAAAAAGAGACGCGTCTCACAAGACGCGTCGTAAACCTCGACTTTAGAGGAGCCCACAAAGAAGGGCTGCTGCGCAGCCCAGCGGGAGCAAGCTCCCTCGCCACGGAGTTGTCGAGAGATCAAACACCACCGAACCTGTGGGAGCTAAGCTTGCTCGCGATGACGTGTGTACATTCAATAAAGATGTTGACTGACACTCCGTCATCGCGAGCAAGCTCGGCTCCCACAAGGGATCCAGGGCGACACACGGATTTTCGTTCACAACAGTTCCCTGTGGGAGCGAGCCTGCTCGCGATGACGGGGTGTCAGTCAACATCAGTGCTGAATGTCAGTCCCCCTTCGCGAGCAGGCTCGCTCCCACAGGGGATTTCGACAGGCCTGTACCAAGGAAAGGTCATGGCGAGAGATCGCATGAACTTTTCTTCACCCTACGCATTCGCGTGATTCGGTAAAGTCCCCTTGCTCATTCAAGAAACTAAGGTTTTAGCCCGCTCTCCCGCGGGCTTTTTTTTGCCTGCGATTCAGGCGCAGGACTGTGCGTCACCCAGCTCGGGCATGTCTTTCGTACCCTGCAATGAAGCCTTGGTCGCTACCGGTTGTTCCAAGGCCGCGCGCCCATAGAACGCCAACGCCATCAGCCAGCAACTCAACCAGACGAAGATTCCCGCCCAAAATGTGTGGGACATGTAGTGCCATCCCTGTAGGACTCGCGTTGTGCCATAGACAAACCCCAAAGTCAGCGCGCCATACATCAGCGCTTTCGAGTATCGCCAGCGGTAACGACGTGCAACGAAATACAGCGCCAGCATCGTGAAGCCACCCGAAGCATGACCGCCGGGCCAGCAGCGACCGTCCCCGGCGACTTTCAACAGATTGAAGTTCTGATACCACTCCTTGTGTTCGATTTTGCCGGCGTACTGGGTGGTTTCCACCGGGCAATACACGCTGGTATGACCCTTGAGGTAATGAATGACCCCGGTACTGAGGGAAAATGCGAAGACGACATAGAGGAAATCACGACGGTGCTTGTGGGCAAAACGCAGCGGCTTGCTCAGCCTGAGCTTATCCAACAGGCGAAGTAACCCAGGGCGTTTTTCCGGCTTGAATATAGGCCAGAAAAACGACAACAGCGCGCCGATAATGGCCACTTCGCCGGTCCAATTCGGAATGACCCTGGCCCACTTATGGGTGATTTTCTCGAACAAGTGCACATGCTCCAAAGGAAACACCTGGTGCACGGGATCGTAGAAGAAATCGCTGATGGCGATGTCGATGCGGGTCATGTCGAACAGCAGGAACACCACTGCGGCACAGAGAAGGGGAATTCCGAGATTGAGCCCGTAGAAACGGGAGCGAGCAGACGTCAGCATGGGCTGTCCTAACCGTGGGAAAGTTACTTGAATGTCACCGAGCGCCAGTCAGACGCTTCGATAAAGCCGAGCAACCGAGGCGCTTGCGGCTCGGCCGTGGAAACAAACAACGATGCACCATAGCCAAACGTCGAGGTCGATTGCTTGAGCGAGGTTTCCATTGCCTGCATGCATTCGCTATGGGTCACCAGGATCAGGTTGTGCCCGGCCACCTTGTGGGCCAAGGCATTGCGCAACAGGTCTCGCCGACAATTGATCAACCAATCGTCGCCAGCGCTCACCTTGTTGAACATGTAACTCGCCGTCTGGGCCGTGCGGGTGGCCGGACTGTTGTAGATGTCGGTGTTGTCCAGACCCAGGTGCTCGAACCGGGCACCAAGACCTACCGCGACGGCACGGGCCCGGTCGGTGATGCCAGCAGGATCATTCAGGCACGCAGCCTTGGAGTGATCGCACCGCTCGACATGGCGTACCAGCACGATCACTTCCCCCTTGGCCCAGCCTTCGGCCAACGTCCGGGCGCCGGCGACATTGCCATGGGCCAGGTCCGGCACCGCCGCCGGGCTCAGCAACCAGAGGGTCAATGGAATGACCAGCAGCGCAGCGGCCAGGACGACTGCGGCGTTTCGGTAGCGGGCAAACCGGCTTGTCTCGATCGAGCGCGTCAAGCCGAAAAAACTCAGTCTCAGTTCCACATCAAGCCGCCCCGACGGCACCCGTCAGTCATTTAATGGCGTGACAGTAGAGATGGCTGCGTAGGAAGGCAGTGAAATGGATGTGAAAAAAAGCTTGATATACGCGCCTGAAAATTCGGTGAATAGCTGAGTACCGGGAAAAAATCTTTCAGATATCAAGCCGATGGCCGATACAGGCCTGCTCCCTATTTTGCTGGCTTAACAACAACAAACTTCCAGCCAACCGACGATCAAGCAGCACAACGTTCCTGGAGGAATTTGATGAATAGCTGGTTTGGCAACATTAGCGTCAACATGAAACTGGGCCTGGGCTTCGGCCTGGTGCTGCTCCTGACCGGCATCCTGGCCGTGACCGGTTGGAACAGCCTGGGTGGGCTGATCGACCGCAGCAACTGGATGAGCGACATCACCCAGCTCAACGCCGGGCTGACCAAACTTCGGGTCACTCGCTTGCAGTACATGCTGACCAACGGCGACGAGACGGTCGCACAGAATGTGCAGACCACTCTCGATGATTTCGTGGCGCAACAGAACGCGCTGCTGAGCAGCTTCAAGAGCCCGGAGAACGTCAAGCTGCTCAAGGAGCAGAGCGCGACCATCGGCGCCTATCAGACCTCCCTGAACAAAATGCGCAGCGCCTACCGCACCGGCAACACCGCCCGGGACGCCATGGGCGCCAACGCCGAAACTGCCTACAAACTGATCGAAGCGATCGGTACCGATGTGGCGCAAATGGCCTCGGGCGACGAACGTTTCGAACAGTTCCAGGCGATCACCCAGGCGAAGCAGGCGTTCATGCTGGCTCGCTATGAAGTTCGTGGCTATACCGCCAACAGCAACGCCGATACGGAGCAGAAAGCCGTCGGCCAGTTGGACGCCGCCATCGCTTCGCTCAAACCGCTGAACCTGCATTTTGCTAGCACTCGTCAAGATGAACTGCGCCAGCTGGAAAACGCCCTGAGTCAATACCGCAGTGCCTTGCAGGCCTTCAAGTCAGCCACTGCCGACGCCGTGCAGGCGCGCAAGGAAATGACCGAGCAGGGCGCGACCATCGTCAACCTGAGCGACCAGCTGTATCAGATCCAGCTCGACCGCCGCGACGCCGAAAGCGCCCAGGCCCGCACGCTGCAACTGATCAGTACGTTGCTCGCCTTGCTGGTGGGCATCATTGCCGCCGTGATCATCACGCGACAGATTACCCGGCCGCTGAGCGAAACCCTGGTCGTGGTCGAACGCATTGCCAACGGCGATCTGTCCCATAACATTATCGTCACCCGCCGCGATGAACTGGGCGTGCTGCAGCAGGGCATCGCCCGCATGGGCGTGACGTTGCGCGATCTCATCAGCGGCATCCGCGATGGCGTGACCCAGATCGCCAGCGCTGCCGAAGAACTGTCCGCCGTCACCGAGCAGACCAGCGCCGGGGTCAATAGCCAGAAAGTCGAAACCGATCAGGTCGCGACCGCCATGCACGAAATGACTGCCACCGTGCAGGAAGTGGCCCGCAACGCCGAAGAAGCCTCCCATGCGGCGTCCGCGGCGGACGGCGAAGCCCGCGCCGGCGATCAGGTGGTCAGCGAAGCCATCGCCCAGATCGAACGCCTCGCCAGCGAAGTGGTACGTTCCACCGACGCCATGACCGTGTTGCAACAGGAAAGCGACAAGATCGGCAGCGTCATGGACGTGATCAAGGCCGTGGCCGAACAGACCAACCTGCTGGCCCTCAACGCAGCGATCGAAGCAGCGCGCGCGGGTGAAGCCGGTCGCGGTTTTGCGGTCGTGGCCGACGAAGTCCGTGGCCTGGCCCAACGCACGCAGAAATCCACCGAGGAAATCGAAGGCCTGGTGGCCGGCCTGCAGAACGGCACCCAGCAAGTGGCGGCCGTGATGAACAACAGCCGCAGCCTCACCGACAGCAGCGTGGCTTTGACCCGCAAGGCCGGGGCATCGCTGGAGAACATCACCCGCACGGTGTCGAACATCCAGTCGATGAACCAGCAGATCGCCGCCGCGGCCGAACAGCAAAGCGCCGTGGCCGAGGAAATCAGCCGCAGCATCATCAACGTGCGCGACGTGTCCGAACAGACCGCCGCCGCCAGCGAAGAAACCGCTGCCTCCAGCGTTGAACTGGCGCGACTGGGCAATCAATTGCAGATGATGGTCAGCCACTTCCGGGTTTGATCATGAAAAACGCCCGTTTCCGGTGGGAAACGGGCGCTCTGTGTGAGGGGGATGATTCAATGGTTCCGGGTTGAGATTCCCCTGGACTTTTAATTACGCGCGGGCAGATCCAACTCAACGCCGCCCAACACCCTGAACCTGTTTCGAATTCGACTTCCTAATCTTCGCACCGGATTAGCCGGATTAGTTCTGGACAATGAACGCCCCAAAATCAACAGTGCTTCCTTTTCCATGGAATGGCCGTTGTGAGCCGCTGCGATACGCAGTTGTTCCTCTATTTGATCATCCAGATTTGAAATCGTAATGCTGGTCATAGCGTCCTCAATCAACGCAGTTACTGATTTCAAACTAGGTCGGTCCGCCTCACTCTGTCCAGCCATCGTTACACAATAATCCCTATCCACCGTATCAAGCTCCTACCCCCGTCACGCATTGCCCTTTCGTACAAACCCTCCGCCCTCGTCCTACCGATTTTTTTTTACCGCTCCTGTACGGTTTTCCCTTGGATAAGCACCTTCAGTGCGAACAGGAGATGAACCACACATGGACGCAAGCAACGACTCGCTGTTGCACAGGCTCGTCGCCTTCCCCGATGACGAGAACACCGTAAAAGCCAGCTTCAGAACAGCCATGGAGCGCATGGGGTTGAAGTCGGTCTTCGACATCGTGCGCATGGGCAAGGCGCCGTTCGCCGTTGAGTTAGCCAAGCACTGCGACGTGGATGCCGGACAGGCCTACGACCGCGCTGCGAGTTATGCCCAACAGATCGGCCGCCTGTATCAGGAGCAGCAGATATCGGCCAGCGCTGCCCCGCGTCGCGTTCGGCGCGGCCTTGGGACGGAAGCGACGTCGCATTCCGTCAGCTATCAGTCGCTGTTCAAGGAGAATTGGGATCAGTTCTGTAAGGACGGCGACATCGCGGCCATCGATTCACCCGTGGCTTATCTGCGGGCGCTGTATCTGTTTGCCGGGCAACTGGAAAACGCATCGTCATCACCCCACAAGATCCCTCTGGCGCAACGGCGCCCGGACCTCAAGACGCTGATGCTCGATCACCAGAGTGCCTTCGTCGCGCAGCCGATGCTTAGCATCGTCAATGACACCCTGCGCAGCGCCATCGAGACGCATTTTGCCAGCTCCGGCAAGTCCGTCCATCAGGTCTTGTCGAGCGAACACTATCCTTTCTGCCTGCCCTACGACCTGCATCATCACCAATGCCTGTTAGGGCTGGGCGCAGGCAAACCGGCGCTGGGTGAATTGAATTACCGGATAAGTCTGAGAGTGCCGTTTTCACCCGGCGACTCGGCTTATGGACGCGTTTCGCAATCCCGTGTCGAGGCACAAAAACTGCTGTCCGGGCTCAGTCCCGAGCAACAGAAACTGCTGCTCGCTCCAGCCAGTTCGGATGGAGAACTCAGCGTCCTGAAAAAAAACTACGGTACTGAAGAGATCGCTCGCCTGCATGAGCTCACGTTCTTCAAGGAACGCACCGGATTGACCACCGAGCAGGTCGAGCAGTTGCTGGCGCAAGGCAGTCACCGCCCACGTACCTCGAACAACAGCCCACCTTCCACTCATTCCAATTATGGGGCTGGTTATATCAACGGCCCCGAGACGACGCCGGCCCTGGCGATTGTCCAGCCTGCAAATACCCTTGGCGGTACGTCACGTGAACGTTTCGCCCGCATGCAGCGAATGATCCGGCTGCACCGTTGGACTGGTATTCCAGTGGCAGAACTGGACACGCTGCTGGTCAGCGCCTTGCGTTCGGAAGACAACGACACGATGACACTCAATGCCAATACCCTACGCACGCTGGGCGTCTATCGGCATCTGAACCGACGCCATGGCATCGCGCCGGAGGAGTTCGCTTCGCTGCTGTACGAACTGCCGGTTTCCGCTTGCGGTCAGCACGTTCCGTTGTTCGACCAGGTGTTCAATCGCACCCGATTGCTCGACCAACCTCAGACAAAACAACTGGACTTAACGGACCCCAAGACGTTCAGTTACCTCGGTGCAGGCCTTGGGCTGGCCATTACCGAGGATTCGCTGCTGTTGCTGGCAAGGCAGATCAAGAAGCACGGTTATTCGTTAGGATACAATCTGCCCACTGTCTCTTCACTCTATCGCCAGGCCCGCATCGCGCGGATGTTCGGGTTGTCTCCGCTTGAGTGCACGATGCTGGCCCGGGTAATGGGCACAAAGCGCTTCTGCGAAACCTTGGTGACCGGGGAACTGAACGCCACGCCGTTGACGTCCCCCGACATTCTCGACGTTCTGATGGATTTGGACTGGGCTGTCGACTGGCTCAAGCAGAACAACCGTGACGTGATGCAGTGGTGTCGCCTGTTCGATACAGCCGAAGATGACCTGCCGCTGAATCAACACCTGGAAAAGCGCCTGGCGGTGCTGCTGGCGGAGGCTGCCAAACCTGGTGATGAGCAGCGTCTGGTGGAAATCCTGCTGCACGACCTCGTCGACTTGTCCGCAGAATACGTCCCTTGCGCGATGCAAATGGCCGGCACCAACGCTGCGTCGATTGTCGACGCCATCAAGGCGTCGCCGGGGAAAATGCCCCCGTCCCTGGCCTCGCTGTTGCGCGCAGCCCAAGCATGCCAGGGATCGCACTTGAGCAGCGGCACACTCCAACGATTGATCAGCACCCCTACGTGGCTGGCTTCAGACAACCAGGGAACGCTGACGCCTCACACGCTGTACCTGCTCGAACGCTTCAGTCATTGCGCCCGCCATCTATCGCAGTCGGAAACACCGCTTCTGCATTACCTGCAGCTAGCCAACCAGCAGGACTCGGAAGCGGGCGCCAATCGCCTGTTGGCCAACCTGCTGAGTTGGGACAGTACAGAAGTGAGCTGCCTGACCGCACAACTGCCAGAACGCCGCGCCAAGTCAATGGAAACCGTGGACTGGGTCATGCGCTGTCAGGCCTGCTGCCAGCAGACCGGGCTGTCGGCAAGCCTCCTGCTCAAGGCCGCGGCACTGAACGCCGACAGCGAAGCCGTGGACTGGCGCACCGTCGGCGAGGCGCTGATCGCGGCCTGTCACTGACCCGCTCCTTCTCAACATTCAAGGATTGAATATGACCGTTGCGATTAAAAAGCAGCTGGACGAAAGCCTGCGCGATGCGCTGCTGGCGCTGTACCTGAACAAGGTCGCGCCCAACGACTCCATGACCCAAAACCTGAAGCTCAGGACCGCCGAGGACTTCTACGAATACTGGCTGCTCGATGTGCTGGTCAGCCAGGACGTGCCCACCACCCCCGTGGCATGTGCCATTGCCAGCCTGCAGCAATACATCAACCGCATCCTGATGAACCTGGAGCCCGGCTACCAACCGACCAGCATCAGCGCCGAGCTCAGACAAACATGGCGCGATGAGATGCATCAGTACCCTATCTGGGCCTCCCATCAGAAGCTGCTTTACTTCCCTGCGACTTATCTCGACCCCGCCCTGAGAGCCAATAAAAGCGCCAACTTCGAGCAATTGGAAAATGCCCTCAGTCAGAACCAGATTCAACCCGGTACCGTTCAATCGGCGATCATGGCTTACCTCGCGCGATTCGAAGAAGTCGCCAATCTGAATATCCTCAATGGCTACATCGATGGCGAGGATTTCGCCAACAGCACCTACTATTTCATTGCCAAGTCCCGCACCGAAAACAGCTACTTCTGGCGCTCGCTGAACATGGCGCAGCGCCCGCTCGATGGTGTGCCGCCACAGCCGCCGGCCACCGCGCCCAAACGAGACCAGCCGGATCCGTACGCCTGGTCGGACTGGGAAAAGGCCGATGTGCCCATTCCTGAACATGCGGCCGAACACTCGGTGCGGCCGGTCTGGTTCAACAATCGCCTGTTCGTGACCTGGGCAGAATGTATCCATCAGGATCCCTCGGCCTCAAGTAGCGCTCCTTTGGATGCCAGCACCCCTCCAGCGAGCCGGAGTCACCCGCTCTTGCGTTTGAGTTACTGCTTCAGGAAACAGGACGGCAGTTGGAGCACGCCGCGGGTGGGGTTGCAAGGTTATTGCGAGGACAAGACGCTTGGCAGCAAGGGCCCGGATGCGATCAAGGCATTGATCGGGACCGTTGCGGTACAGCACAGCAAACTTTCGCGAGACTCACTCTATCTTGCCTTATGTGTACACAACGCCAGAGCCGACTCGGAGCTTGCACCGGCCAAGACGTACAGTTTAATTAAAACGGTTTCAATCGACAGGCACCTGACTCATAACCCTGACAGCTCTGAACTTCTCGAGCCCAGCGATCAGCGCATCCAGACAAAAACACTGTTTCTGGACATCATGGGGGCTGAAACCAAGCCACCCAAGAACATAGCCAACACCCTTTCGAACTTCGACAGGCACTTGAGCGGGATAGTTATCAAGCCCATTGACTCGACCTACTATTTATCCCTTAACGGGGACGATGCTCTTCTTCCGCCAGCGCTAAGCAAGATCAGGTTCTACTCTGGCTCACTCAAATTCAGCCTGACGCCCCCTGACAAGGAATTGCCGTCATCATCCTATATAGCACTGGGTGACGACTCGGAAATCAGGTACATGTACTATGAAAATATCGATGTTGAATATGAAATATCGATCGACCATCTGAACAACGTAATTATCGACAGCGAGGGCGTTACCAGCTTTACGATCCCACATGACTATAACCTCAGAGGAAAACTCATTTCCGTCGAGGCGGTACGTTATTTGATGGCGATGCATAATTCACACAGACAAAGCGCAAAAGCTGAAATAACGTTATATACATCAGGCCAGTCTAAAAAATTCCCGTTCCAATTCTTCTATGAAAAAGAGTTCCTGCATAGAAAATATATTCTTCTCCGCCCCCCAACCCCATCAGACACCGACTCGGTAACCTATGAAAGACTGAGCCCTGTAGCAGAATCACCCTTGGCAGAGAAGCTACCGGCCCTTCACCATTTTCCATTGCAAATCGAAGACCTCGGTGATGACGGAGAGACTTTATTTTACGGCGTTGCGCTGGCCAATCCGCGCGAGCCGAATAAGCTGGTTTCTTTCGCCCTTAAATCCATAAAACTTAACCTGGCTCCTACACTCCGCCAACCGCCAGATATTACATCCGTATCGACACCCGGTCTCGGAACCAGCCAATACATCGATTTCGTCAACTCCGAGATCAGGAACAGCGACGCCAAAAATCAACCGCGCCCGCCGATCCGCTTGAACACCGTATTCGCCGCCGAACTGATCCGTCGCAGCGAAAACAGCCTGGATGAACTGTTCGACTGGACCACACAACACCTGCCGGAGCCCCCGATACCCGGCGACTCGGCTAACGTCATGGATTTCCATGGTGCCTATGGCCGTTATTTCACCGAGCTGTTCCTCTATGTGCCATGGCTGGTAGCCCATCGATTGAATATCGAATATCGGTACGAGGAAGCAGAACGCTGGCTCCGCTATACCTTCGAGCCGGGTCGCAACGCGGATGAATGCTGGAAGAGCGTGCCGCTGACCGATAGCAGCATGCCATCGTACGCCAGTCAGGCACCCCATGATCCGCACCAGATTGCTCTGAGTCATCCCGTGCACTTCTGCAAGGCGCTGTACTTCCTGTACCTGGACATCCTGATCAACCGAGGCGATGCCGCGTACCGCGCAATGACGCCTGACGGTCTCAGCGAGGCGAAGCTCTGGTACGTGCGGGTGCTCGACCTGCTGGGCCCGCGTCCGGTCGTTCGGCGGGCCGCCCCCTGGACGACCGTCAGCCTGCTGACCCTGATCGACACTCCCGATGACGGCCTGCGCGCCTTTGAACACTCAGCGACCCGCCGGACCGATAATCGTGCATTGCTCATTCGCGAAGGCAGTTCGCGATCAACCTTCCCGGCTATCGACAGTCCGCATTTACATTTACCGTTCAATCCGCAACTGCTCAAGTGCTGGGACCTGGCCGAAAGCCGCCTGTACAACTTGCGGCACAACCTCGATATCACCGGCAAGCCGCTGCATTTACCGGTCCTTGCCGCCCCTCCGGACTCGCCCGCGTTGGTTGGCGCCAGTAGCCTGAACATTGCGGAGAACACAGCCCCAGGCCTGCCGAGCGCGAGCATCCCGCACTATCGCTTCACCGTCATGCACAACCAGGCCCAAGCAGCGGCGGAAAGTCTCAGCCAATTCGGCGCCGTCCTGCTATCGCTGATCGAACGCAAAGAGCAGGCCCAGCTGCAGGAACGCCAACAACAGCAAGCCTGGGACCTGGCGAAACTGTCCGTCGATCTGCAACGCCAGGCGCAGCATATCGACCGGCATAACCGTCAGGCGCTGCTGGCCAGTCGGGCGATCGTCCAAGGCCGACTCCGCCACTATCAACAACTGCTGGAGAACGGCCTCAGTGAAATCGAGACCGAGGCCAGCAAGTTGTACTTGAGCAGCGGCGCCTCGGAATTCGATGGATCGAAATCACAGGTCATGGCGGGCGGACTGATGCTGGCGCCGAACATTTTTGGTTTCAGCGCGGGCGGTAGTCGTTGGGAGGGTGCGCTGCACGCGGCCACTGCCATGGCCCAAGGCAACGCTATCAAGAATCGCACCGCCGCCCAGAACCTCGACCGCATGGCACAGTTTACCCGTCGTCGGGAAGACTGGACCCTGGCCAGTGACCAAGCGCGGCTCGAACTGGCCCAGATTGACGCCCAACTGGCAGCTTCCGCCGAACAGGAAACCGCCACGCGCCTGCAACTGCGCCTGTCTGAATCGAGTCTGAGCCAAGCCAAAGCCAACTACGATTTCCTCAGCAAACGCTTCAGCAAGACGCAGCTCTACCAATGGCTGAACAGCCAGTTCGCCACACTCTACCGTCAGGCCTACGACGCAACATCGGCGCTGTGCCTGGCGGCTGAAGCGTGCTGGCAATATGAGCTAGCGGATTTCAACACGCGTTTCGTCCAACCCGGGGCCTGGAATACCTCCTATCGGGGGCTCGGCGCGGGCGAGCAGTTGAAGCTGAGCCTGTTGAACATGCAGGCGCACTACCTACGACGTCACGAGCGAGCGCTGGAAATCCGCAAAACGGTGTCGTTGCGGCAACTGAAAAACCAGACTCCGAACAGTCCTATCAACCAGGATTGGGCGCAAGTTCATGCAGCGTTGAAGAAAGGCCAGTGCGAATTCGAATTGACCCGGGAATTGTTCGAAGACGACTACAAAGACCAGCAACATTACCTGCGACGCATCAAGACCATCAGCGTCTCCCTGCCGGCGGTTGTCGGCCCTTATGAAAACATTCGAGCCACGCTGACTCAGACCGCAAGCAGCGTGTCCATGTCCCCCGGCAAGCATGCAGGCGTCATGGAGAGCCGACGCGCCAATCAACAGATCGCCCTTTCGACGGGTGTCGATGACAACGGTCTGTTCACCTTGAATTTCAACGATGAACGCTACCTGCCCTTTGAATACACCGGCGCGGTTTCCAAATGGCAGTTGACGTTTCCAAACCCCGAGAAACAAAGGAATCTGCTTGAGTCGCTGACCGACGTCATCGTGCATGTGAGCTACACGGCACGGGTAGGGGGAGGCGCCCATGAGTGAACAGAACGCTCTGCCGGTATCCACACCATCATTGCCCAAGGGCGGCGGCGCCATTCAGAGCATCGGCAAGGGTGTGGGCGCCATCGGCGCGCATGGCTCGGCGACCTACGAGATTGCCCTGCCGATTTCGCCGGGCCGAGGCTTTGCCCCGCCATTGTCCCTGAGCTACGCCAGTTCGGCCGGCAACGGCGTGTTCGGCATCGGCTGGGCGCTGTCATTGCCCAGTGTCGCGCGAAGCACCCGCCATGGCGTCCCGGCCTATACCGAGGACGACGAGATCATCGGCCCCGAGGCTGTGGAATGGTTGCCCGAAAGAGATGCCGAGGGGGTCGTCCGCGCTACGCACATCCACCGCTACAAGCATCTGGAGCTGGGCAAGCGTTACGCGGTAACCCGCCACTTTCCGAGAATCGAAAGCCGCTTCGACCGGATCGAGCATTGGTCATCAGTGGATGACAAAGCCGGCTTCTGGCTCGTACACAGCGCCGATGGCAGCCTGCATGTCTTCGGAAAAACCCTCTCGGCGCGTCGAGTCGATCCACGGGATACGAACCGTGTCGGCGAATGGCTGCTGGAAGAAAGCCTGAACGCCCACGGCGAGCACATCCTTTACCACTACAAAACCGATACCAACGCCCAGCGTTACCTGAGTCGAGTGAGCTACGGCAACTTCCAGGCCGATGCAGACCTTTACCTATGGCATCCCAGCCGGCTGGAGGCTGTGCAATGGCATTTCGAACTGGTGTTCGACTATGGCGAGCGAAGCACCGAGTACGAACACACGCCGCGCTATGAAGGCGGGCAATGGCTGGCCCGTGGCGACGGATTTTCCAGCTTTGCCTACGGCTTCGCACTCCGCACCGAACGCCTATGCCGTCAGGTGCTGATGTTTCACCGTTTTACGGATGAATGGGGCCCGGATCCGGTTCTGGTGCGCCGCTTGCTGCTCGATTACCGCCAGACGCCCCTGGGTTATCACCAGTTGATCAGGGCGCATGACCAGGGATTCGGCGAGTCGCAAACCACTGATAACCATCCGCCGGTTGAATTCAGCTACAGCACGTTCACCCTCCCGCAGGATCCCTCTGCCTGGCAGCAGTGGCAAAACATGCCGGGGCTCGACGAAGCCCCGGCTTATCAATGGGTGGATCTGTACGGTGAAGGCACCCCTGGCCTGCTCTATCGGGACGAGGCCTGCTGGTACTACCGCGAGCCCATGCGAGCCAAGGCTGACAGCGATGACATTACCTACGGCCAATGGCGAGCATTGCCGCGACTGCCCGTGACAGACCCGGCCAAACCCGTGCAGCAATCACTGATGGACTTCACGGGCGATGGTCGACTGGACTGGGTCATCGCCCAACCCGGGGTGAGCGGTTTCTTCTCCCTGGGACCCGATCGAAACTGGACGGATTTCGCCACGTTGAAGGCGTTCCCCCCCGAATTTTTCAACCCGCAAGGGCAACTGGCCGACTTGATGGGGGCAAGCCTCTGCGACTTGGCGTTGATCGGCCCTCGCAGCGTTCGACTGTACGCCAACCAGCGGGAGAACGGTTTTGCCACCGCCCGTGAAGTAGCCCGCGACGTCGAGGACGACACTCTCCCGCTCATCAGCGCCTCCCCCAGGGAGTTGGTGGCGTTCAGCGATGTCCTGGGCAGCGGTCAGCAGCACTTGGTGCGCATCCGCCATAACGAAGTGAAATGCTGGCCAAATCTGGGCCGTGGGCGTTTCGGCCAAGGCATCGTGCTGGGTTCGCCTGACCTGGCGTACGACCGCTTCGATGCCTCGCGGATCCGTCTGGCGGACCTCGACGGCTCCGGCGCCACCGACCTGATCTATCTGCAAGCACACCAGGCACTGATCTTCATGAACCGTGGCGGAAATGGCTTTTGCCCGCCCATTGCCCTGCCCTGGCCCGGAGACATGCGCTACGACCACTTATGCCAGGTCAGCATCGCCGACCTGCAAGGGCTCGGCTGCGCCAGCTTGATCCTGAGCGCTCCACACAGGGGGACTCAACACTGGCGTTGCGATTTCGTCAGCGCAAAACCCTATCTGCTCACGGGCACGAACAACAACACTGGTGCAGCCAACCACATCCGCTATCGCAGCTCGGCGCAGGAATGGCTGGATGAAAAAGCCGAAAGAATCGAAGCCGGCCTGCCTCTCACTTGTCATGTGCCCCAGGTCTTGCACTTGGTCTCGAATCACACCCAGGTGGACGAAATAACCGGCAATCGACTGTCCCGCCAATACGTTTATCGCCAGGGCTACTACGACAGCCAGGAACGGGAGTTCCGTGGCTTCGGCCTGTTGCTGCAAACCGACCATGAAACCCCTCGCGACGACGCCGACTCGCAAGGCTTCACTGCGCCCTGCCTGAAAAAGAGTTGGTTCCACACCGGGCAGACCCCGGACCTACCCAGGACCTCGTATAGTCAGGCAGACCCGCTCGCCGTCGCGCTGGGCCGCACAGTGCTCTGCGAACATCAGCCGGACACCGGCAGCGACACGCCCTTGACCTCGCCCACCGCTGCAACCCTTGTGGAAATGTCCCGGGCCCTGGGTGGCCGACTGGTGCGAAGCGAGGTCTTCGGCGTCGATACGCACCTGAACCGCACGACGTTGTATTCGGTCCAGGAAAACCGCTACGGGGTACGGTTGCTCCATGCGCCCGAGGGCAAACGGCGCCACGCCCGAATGCTGCCGCTGCTGCTGGAGAGCATCGGTTACCAGTACGAAGGTCTGACCGACGACCCGCAATGCCAGCACACCGTCAACCTGCAGTACGACGCTTATGGCGGGTTGACCCACAGTCTGGACGTCCATTACGCCCGACGTAAAACCGACGGCGATCCTCCGCCGTTCAGCGACCCCGATCAGCAACGATGGTGGCGCGATGCGCATGACCCGGCGCAACAGTTTCATTACCTGACCGAAACCCGCGCCGAATACATTCACCTGACGGCTCCCCAGGCCTGGCGCCTTGGTCTGCCTTATCGTCGGCGCAGCCATGCCTTGAGGAAGGCAAAGGTTCCCGCAACCGATGGAATGAGCACACGGGACATGACCTATGAAAAGCTCAGCGAACTCATACGGGAACCGAACTGGATGTCCGGGAGTGTCCTGACCGGCCTATCTATCCAACGCTACCGACACGCCGCCAGCGCAGAAACCCTGCCAGACGGCACCGCTCATTTCGAGGCGCTGAGCGATCACCTGGAAACCGCCGAGCTGGATGAGATCGCTTTGCGAGCCTTCCATCTGTTACCGCAGGCCCAGCGCCCCAAAGGAAAGCTGCTGGAAAGAAGCGGCTACCACCGCATGGAGCTGTTTCTACCCGAAACCCCGCCAGACAAAAATATCTGGTCAATCAAAAGCAACTTTGCGACCTACGCGCCACTGGAGGGCTTCCACAGGATCCAGACCTTCCAGGCGAGCAAAAGCCACGGCGTGACCGAGTACAGCTACGACCGCTATCACTGCTTCATCACGGCACTCAAGCTGCCTGACGGCTGTGTCACCCGGGCGCAATACGACTACCGCTCACTTCTGCCGTGGCGCATCACCGATCCCAACGGCAACACCCAGGAAAGTCTCGCCAATGCCTTTGGCCAAGTGTTGGCCAGCACTTTCCATGGCAGCGAGAACAACAGCGCCGCGGGTTTCAAACCGATCGCGCAGTTTCAACGACCGCGCTTCAGCGACCCTACGCGGGTGATCGAACACAGCAGAGAAGCCTTGCAGGGCGCTGCCACCGCACTCTACTACGCGCCCTTCAGTTGGATGGGGCACGTATCCAGCGCTGCGCTGGCTGACACAGACTGGCTGGCGCGCTGCGTCTTGAACGGCGACCTGCTACCCAGCGGGCACATCTGTGCATCGGCCCGGGTGCGAATGGCGCAACTACCTGCTCCTTTTGCCGACGACCTGAAGCTGAAAAACGAAATAGCAGCCTCGGCGCGTGAACCCGTGCACGTCGTCGTCCTGGTGGCCGACCGTTATCCCGGCGACCCGCAGCAACAGATCCGCGTCAGCCTGACTTGCTTCGATGGCTTCGAGCGCACCCTGCAAAGCAAGCAACAGGTCGAGGCAGGCATGGCCTATGTCGTCGACGCCCAAGGTGCATTGACACTCAATGGCGAAAGACCACTGGAGCAGACCGCCGCGAGGCGCTGGCGCGTCAGCGAGCGGGTGGAATACAACAACCTGGGTTTGCCGATCCGCCTCTACCGACCCTACTTCGCCGACGGGCATCGCTATATCAACGACGTGTCCTTGCGTCAGTTCGGTCATTGCGACCAACAGTTCTACGATCCGCTGGGCCGCCCCTCCCACACGCGGCTTGCCAGTCGTGGAGGAGTCTCCCTCTTGCGCCGACATACTCGCCACCCCTGGTACACCCTCGACGAAGACGAGAACGACACCCAGGAAGAGATCATGGCCGAACAGAACCCGACCACCGGAGATGTGGCATGAACCCGCGCCTGCACCGAAAAACACCGACAATCAATGCCGTCGACAACCGAGGATTGTCCGTGCGACAGGTCGCCTACTGCCGGCGTCACACAGACGAACTCGCCCAGGCGCGCATCACCCGCCAAACCTTCGACGTCGCCGGACGCCTGGTTGCCCAATGGGATCCGCGCTTCTCCACCGACGCACCGCAAGCCAACCTGGCCACCGTCTACAGCCTTTCCGGCAGGCCCTTGCGGGTAGACAGCGCCGATGCTGGCTGGCGCCTGAACCTGCCGGGCGATGCCGGCCAGACCCTGCGCTGCTGGGACCAGCGTGGGCACCGCTGGCGCACCCTCTACGACAATCAGCTCAGGCCGACAGAGGTTCATGAACAAGGGGCGCTGGAAGGACAGCGCAGGCTCGAGTGCCTGCGCTACGGCGACAGTTCTCCAGCCGCTGCGGCACACAATCTCTGTGGTGCCCTGACCCGCCACGACGACAGCGCGGGCAGCCTGTTCATCAGCGGCTATGGTTTATGCGGCAAACCGCTAGGCCAGGTCAGGCGTTTCCTGGTCGATGACGCCTCACCCCATTGGCCAGCCGATGAGAAGGATCGCGATGGACTGCTGGAGCCGGGTAACGGCTACGCGACGAACTGGCGCTACGACGCACTGGCTACCCTCATCCAGCAGTCGGATGCGGCCGGGCACCAACAGCGCTACGCATTTGATATCGCCGGTCAACTGAAGTCCGTGAGCCTGCAGATAAAAGGCACTGGACCTGAGAAGACCGTCGTGAGTGATCTGGTCTACAACGCCTCCGGCCAGGTCGAATCCCAGACGGCCGGCAATGGCGTCATCAGCCGTGCGGTGTACGACCCGGCCAATGGCCGACTGATCTCGCTCAATGCTTCAGTGTCCGGCAGCACCCTGCAGGATCTGCGCTACCGCTACGACGCCGTGGGTAACGTGACGCAAATGGAAGACAAGGCCCAACCCGTACAATTCGGCAGCAACCAGCGGGTCGACGCCACCAGTACGTTCAACTACGACAGCCTCTACCAATTGATCACCGCGACCGGCCGTGAAGCAGCGGGGCAGACCGGCAACCCCAGCCTTCCTGCGCTCGGCCGAGTGCCATTCGATGCCCGGCAACTGTTCAAGTTTACCGAGCACTACGAGTACGACGCCGGCGGCAACCTGATCGAACTGCGCCATGTCCGCGACCGCAACCACTACACACGGCGCTACAACCTGTCCGCCACGAGCAATCGTCTCCTGTCCTGGAACACTGGCGACTCAACGCCCGCCGTGGCCGTTGCTTTCGATGACAACGGCAACCAGCAAGGGCTTGGTCCGGGCCAGGAGTTAGAGTGGAATTCCCGCAATCAACTCGCCAAGGTAACGTTGGTCCGCCGCGAAGGCGGACCCGACGATAACGAACGTTACTGCTACGACAGCAATGGGCTACGGGTACGCAAGATACAAACCACCCGGGCCGCGGCGGTGACGCACACTCGGGACGTCCGCTACCTGCCCGGCCTGGAAGTGCATAGCCGTCACAACGAGCGCTTGGAGGTCATCACCGTGCAAGCCGGCCGTTGCAGTGTGCGCTATCTACACTGGACCGAAGGACGCCCGGCCGGTATTGCGACCAACCCGTTTCGCTACAGCCTCGACGACCACCTGGGGTCCAGCACAATGGAACTCGATAATGAGGGCCGGCTGATCAGCCAGGAAAACTACTTGCCATACGGTGGAACCGCGTGGGCGGCTTCCCGCTCAGCCGTGGAAGCCGATTACCGGACCATTCGCTACTCCGGCAAAGAGCGCGACGCGAGCGGACTGTACTACTACGGACACCGTTACTACGCACCCTGGCTGCAACGCTGGATAAGTCCCGACCCGGCGGGAGCGATCGACGGGTTGAATCTGTATTGCATGGTGGGCAACAACCCATTGCGCTACACCGATCCGAATGGCCACGACAAAGAAGACGTCAACCTCAAGCAGGAGATAGCGGTTTACCCCAATATCCTGTCTGCGATAAACAACCGGGTCAGCACGTTGAACTATCAGCTGTACAACAGCATGAGAACGAAAGACATCACCAAGCGCGTTTTCCAGGCCTACGCCTACAACGCCTTCAAGAACCTGGCCTCGCTGGGCGCCGGCGCCCTGGCTGCACCGGCCGGGTTGGTCGGTTCATGGACAGCCATGAGCGGCACCGCGGTGGGAATCGATACCCTGGCCGGCAAAGTAGATGCAACGCGACACCTGCCTGCTTCGGTTTATCCACAAGTCAGTCGACTGGACCCCGAAGAGATCGAGCATGAGGGCAGGACGGCCTTCTACGACCTGAACGCAAAGTCCCGCAAAGCCATAAAGGACCTGGACCCGCGTAATACGACCGGACAAAAAAAACTGTCATTGATGATGACCAGTTTCATCCTGACCAAGGTACTTCGGATTCCCGGCGCATGGATCGCCAACTTCGAAGCATCCACCCAGGCAACCAAGACTTCCAACGGTATCCCGGGACAAAAGATCCAGCGTTTGGACAATGCGCTGCTTGAGCTCGATAAGCATCTGGAACATGACGCCAAGGCCATTGATACCGCATTCGATACGCTTGGGGTGGAGGAGTTTTATACCCATGGCGCGAAGGGACTGCTGGATCGAACCCTGGACCGAATGAGCAATGCGACGGGCACCGCAAGCGCTCGAACAGTGCGCCGTACCGAAATACAGCAACAGATCCGCGTCACTCGGGCAAACATACAACACGGACGGGAACTGCTGTTCAGGCTCAACCAATACAACCAATCACGGGGCCGATATGCGATCGTCTAGCGTGCCGGAGACAAACCCCGGGTCAATCGACCCAGCAACATCCGCTGCGCGGCAGCGCTTCAGGCACTGATCGCATCGATGAGCACCCACCGTTTCCCAAACGGATCGCCCACCACCATGTCCTGGCTGCCCCAGGGCATGGCGTGGGTTCGTGGGCGAGCGAAGGTGTATGGCTTGACGGGCCATTGCGCCTGATTCATGCACCTGCCTGCCCTGCTCTCGCCAGGAACCGCCCCTCCCTGCGTCCGTTCGCCTGCCCATCGCTGTAGCTCAGAACGCCGTTGACCCACACCCCATCAATGCCTTCGGCAGCCCGTTGCGGCTCGATGAAGTCTGCGACATCGCGAATGGTGTGCGGATTGAACAGCACCAGGTCCGCCCAATGCCCTTCACGAATTTCACCGCGCGCCTTCAAGCCGAAGCGTGCCGCGGAAAGACCGGTCATTTTGTGCACGGCGGTATGCAGCGGAAAAAGCCCGACGTCACGACTGAAATGTCCCAGCACCCGGGGGAAAGCGCCCCACAAGCGTGGATGGGGGAATGGGTCTTCGGGCAAACCGTCGGAGCCGATCATGGACAGCGGGTGCGCGAGGATTCGCCTGACATCGGCTTCATCCATGCCGTAGTACACCGCGCCAGCCGGCTGCAAGCGGCGCGCCGCTTCCAACAACGGCACACCCCACTCGCCGGCAATGTCGACAAGGTCACGACCGCCCATCGCTGGATGAGGCGTCGACCAGGTGATGGTGATGGGATGGGCATCGGTCACTTGCTTGAGATCCAGCGTCGAAGAGCTTGCCGCATAGGGGTAGCAGTCACAGCCGACCGGATGTTTCCTTGCAGCGTTTTCCAGCGCGGCGAGCACTTGCGGACTACGCCCCCAATTACCGACGCCGGCACATTTGAGGTGGGAAATAATCACCGGGCTCTGTGCATGACGGCCGATCTGGAAAGCCTCGTCCATGGCTTCGAGCACCGGTTCGAATTCGCTGCGCAGGTGAGTGGTATAGACCGCGTCGTATGCACTCAGCTCTTCGGTCAGTTGCATGACTTCATCAGTAGACGCTGAAAACGCGTTGGCGTAGGCCAGGCCGGTGGACAAGCCCAACGCACCGCCCTCCAGGCTTTCGCGCAGTTGCTGACGCATGGCGGCGATTTCTCCCACGCTGGCCGTGCGCAACAAATCATCCATGTGGTTACTGCGCAATGCCGTGTGGCCCACCAGCGCGGCGACGTTGATCGCCGGAGCAGCGCCTTCTACCGCGTCACGATAATCGCTGAAACGTGGATAAACGAACGCCTGGGCGGTGCCGAGCAGGTTCATCGGGTCCGGCGGATCGCCCCGTAGACGCACCGGGGAAGCACTGATCCCGCAGTTGCCGACGATCACCGTAGTCACCCCCTGGCTGAGCTTGGGCAGCATCTGCGGTTGGCGGATGACCATCGTGTCGTCGTGGGTGTGCACGTCGATGAACCCCGGTGCCAGCACGCGACCAGCGGCGTCGAGCTCGTTAATCCCCTGGGCTGCGCCGAGGTCGCCGATGCGCTCGATGCGCCCGGCACGAATCGCCACATCAGCGGTGTAGCCAGGCACGTCGCGGCCATCGATGACCAGCGCATTACGGATAAGGGTGTCGTACAGCATGTCAGTCTCCCAGCGGCAAGTCGTCGTCGCCGCCACGGTAGTCGTCCAGGGCGAGTTTGACTCGGCGCAGGCGCTCTTGATTGTCTTCGGGATTTGCCAACGCAAGTTCGGTGGCGAGCACATCGATAGCCAGCAGCATGCCGTAGCGCGCCGCCGTAGGTTTGTAGATGAAGGAGGTTTCGGCGCCTTGCAAAGGCAACACGACATCGGCCAATCGGGCCAGCGGGGAGTCGGCCCGGGTGATCGCCAGGATCGCGGCGCCGTAACTCCGCGCCAATTCAACTGCACCGAGCAGTTCCGGGGTGATGCCAGTGAGCGAGCAGGCGATGAGCACATTCGCCTCGCTCAACGAGGTGGCGGTGATGCGCATCATCACCGGGTCGCGGCACACGGCAATCGGATAACCGAAACGTACCAGACGCACCTGCAACTCCTCACTGCACAACGCCGACCAGCCACCGAGCCCGAACGCATGAATCATCCGTGCCTTGCCGAGCATCCGCACGGCATCGGCGAACCGCGTCTCTTCGAACGCCGACAGATGCTGACGCAACGTGGCTTCGATATCGCCGACAATCTGCCCATAAAACGCCGATTGCTCGGGCGCGCCTGCGGGGTCGAGAAAACGACTGCCGACCCCGCTGGCCTGGGCCAGTTGCAGGCGCAGGTCCCGCAGGTCACGACAACCGACGGTACGGGCGAAGCGCGACAGCGTGGCGCTGCTGACTTCGGCGCGCCGGGCCAGGTCGTCCAGGCTGGCGGAGGCGGCAAATCCTACGTCGTCGAGCATCAGCCTGGCGATTCGTCCTTCGCCGGCACTAAAGGAATCCTGACGAGCGCGGATCTGGTAGAGGATGTCCATGACGGCTCCTGTGTGGTTGCGTTGCGCTCAGAGCAAACGCGCGAGCCCAAGGGTCAAGCCGAAGGCGACCAGGGAGATCAGCGTTTCCAGCACGGTCCAGGTCTTGAAGGTTTGGGCAACGGTCATGTTGAAATATTCCTTGATCAGCCAGAAACCGCCGTCGTTGACGTGGGAAAAGATAACCGACCCGGCCCCGGTTGCCAGTACCAGCAACTCGGGATGGGGATAGCCCAGGCCGATCGCCACGGGCGCGACGATGCCCGAGGCGGTCGTCATCGCCACCGTGGCCGAACCGGTGGCGACGCGCATCAACGCGGCGAACAGCCAGCCCATGACCAGTGGCGACAATTGGAATTCCTGGGCCAGCCCGACGATTTGTTGCGTGACCCCGGCGTCCACCAGAATCCGGTTCAAGCCGCCACCGGCCCCTACCAGCAAGGTGATGCTGGCCGTGGGTGCCAGGCATTCGTTGGTGAACTTGAGGATCGACTCGCGGTTGAAGCCCTGAGCCAGGCCGAGGGACCAGAAGCTGAGGACGGTCGCCAGCAACAACGCAATCACCGAGTTGCCGATGAACAGCAGGAACTGGTTGAAACCGCTGCCCGGCGTAGAGATCAGGTTGGCCCAGCCACCGATCAGCATCAGGATCACGGGCAGCAGGATGGTCCCCAGGGTGATGCCGAAACCCGGCAGCCTGGCGCGAGGCTCGCGGTCGAGAAACTGTCGTTCCAACGGGTTCTCTGCCGGCAACTGGATGCGCGGCACGATGAATTTTGCATACAGCGGACCCGCGATGATCGCGGTGGGGATGCCGATCAGGATCGCGTACAGCAAGGTCTGCCCCACCGAGGCCTGGAACGCCTGCACCGCCAGCATTGCTGCCGGATGCGGCGGCACCAGGGCATGGACCACCGAGAGCCCGGCGACCATCGGCAGTCCCACCATCAGGATCGACACGCCCACGCGCCGGGCGACGGTGAACGCGATGGGTACCAGCAGCACAAAACCGACTTCGAAGAACAGCGGCAGCCCGACCAGGAAGGCGATACACACCATCGCCCAATGGGCGTTTCGCTCGCCGAAGCGTTCGATCAGGGTCTGCGCCATCCGCTCCGCACCGCCGGACTCGGCCATCATCTTGCCGAGCATCGTACCCAGGGCCACCACCAGCGCAATGTGCCCCAGCGTCTTGCCCACACCGGCCTCATACGCGCCCACCACGCCCGACGGCGGCATCCCCACCAATAGCGCGAGGCCGATGGAGACCAGGGTGATCACGATGAACGGATTGAGCCGGTAGCGGGCGATCAGGACGATCAGCGCAATGATGGCGATGGCCGCGTAGACCAAGAGCCAATAACCGAAAGCAGGTGCCATGCGGTACTCCTTGAACAGGGTCACGTCTATGAGTTGTGAAACTCATAAATCATTTCAAGGAACAATCTTCAAATGCTTTGAAAATAACTTTCGCGCCTGGGTAAGACGTGTCGCTGACGGACATTGCGAAGCAGCCGCCATGAAAATCCACCGCAAGATTTTCATGCCTGTGGGAGCAAAGCTTGCTCACGACAGCGGCAGACCCGCCAATGCCGTTGCTGACCGACTTGTCTGGATCGCGAGCAAGCTTTGCCCCCACAGGTCCACTGTTCCTACGCCCGGCAATTGCGTACCATCCTTCTGCTTTTTGCACCACGTCCCCCCGGCAGCCGACTCCCAACCGGCGCCCAGTCAGGTAAACCATGAAACCAGCACGCCTTCGCGCCGACGTCCTCGCCGGCCTTACCACGTCTTTCGCCTTGCTCCCCGAATGCATCGCCTTCGCCCTGGTGGCCCACCTCAACCCGTTGATGGGGCTGTACGGCGCTTTCGTCATCTGCACCCTGACCGCACTGTTTGGCGGACGGCCGGGCATGGTGTCAGGTGCGGCTGGATCGATGGCGGTGGTGATCGTCGCGCTGGTGGTGCAGCACGGCGTGCAGTACCTGCTGGCCACGGTATTGCTGGGTGGGTTGCTCATGATGGCATTCGGGTTGTTGCGGCTGGGCAAGCTGGTGCGCATGGTGCCGCACCCGGTGATGCTCGGCTTCGTCAATGGCCTGGCGATTGTCATTGCGGTGGCCCAACTGGAGCATTTCAAGCGCGGCGAAACCTGGCTCAGTGGCGCACCGCTGTACTGGATGGTGGGCCTGGTGGCGCTGACCATGGCCATTGTCTACCTGTTGCCACGCCTGACCCGCAGCGTGCCACCGGCCCTGGTGGCGATTCTCGGCGTCGGCCTGACGGTCTACCTGTTCGGCCTGCCGACCCGCACGCTGGGCGACATGGCGCACATTGCCGGCGGCTTACCCGACTTTGCCTTGCCGGACATTCCCTGGAACCTGGAAACCCTGCAGATCGTGTTGCCCTATGCGGTGATCATGGCGCTGGTCGGTTTGCTGGAAACCCTGCTGACCCTGAACCTGACCGATGAAATCACCGAAAGCCGCGGTTATCCGGACCGCGAGTGCGTGGCGCTCGGCGCGGCGAATATCGCCTCCGGCCTGTTCGGCGGCATGGGCGGTTGCGCCATGATCGGCCAGACGGTGATCAACCTCAGTTCCGGTGGACGCGGTCGGTTGTCCGGTGCGGTGGCCGGGGTGATGGTGCTGCTGTTCGTCTTGTTCCTATCGCCACTGATCGAGCGCATCCCGCTTGCTGCCCTGGTGGGCGTGATGTTCGTCGTGGCGCAGCAGACCTTTGCCTGGGCCTCGCTGCGGGTGATCAACAAGGTGCCGGCGAATGATGTGCTGGTCATCATTGCCGTGACCGTCATCACCGTGTTCACCGACCTGGCCGTGGCAGTGCTGTGCGGCATCATCGTCGCGGCGCTCAACTTCGCCTGGCAACAGGCCCGGGAACTCTACGCCGACACCCATCTGGAGGCCGACGGCAGCAAACTCTATCGCCTGCACGGCACACTGTTCTTCGCCTCGACCACGCCGTTTCTCAACCAATTCGACCCGGCCAATGATCCAATTCAGGTGACCCTGGATTGCCGTCATCTGAGCTTCGTCGACTACTCGGCCATCGCCGCGTTGAAGACCCTGCGTGACCGTTACAGCAAGGCTGGCAAACACCTCCGAGTGTTCCACCTCTCGGAACGCTGCAAGCAGATGCTCAAGCGCGCCGGCGTGCATCACGACTGATACAACCGTGGGAGCAGGCTCGCTCCACAGGGGACCGGGCAGGATCGGGATTTTGTGGTCGTCGCTAAACAACTGTGGGAGCGAGCCTGCTCGCGATAGCGGTGCATCAGCCAATCCAGGATTGACCGGCCTGACGCCTTCGCGAGCAAGCTCGCTCCCACAGGGCTAAGTGCTACGTCTTACACCATCTCATTGAGAATCCACTCCACCACCGACGTCCGCTTCGGCGCCCAGCCCAGCAGTTCGCGGGCATGCTGGCCTCGCACGCGGCTGTTGGAGCCCAGGCCGTAGTTGGCCATTTCATAGCCCCACTCGGCCTCGGCATCGGCCAGCGGCCAGTCCTGGGGTTCGCCAAGGTTCAGCGCCCGGGCCATGGCCGTGGTCATGTCGAGGAACGAGGCCTCGCCGCTTTCAACGAAGTAGAACATGCCAGGCCGGTTGCGGGTCAGGGCGAGCAGGTACAGCTCGACCACATCTTCGATGTGCACGTTGGACCAGATATTCCGTCCCGGCCCGACATGCCGCACCACTCCGCTTTTACGCGCCTGCTTGAGCAGGCGCGGCAGTTGCACGCTGTCACGGTTGACGCCCAGGCTGTGACCGTAGATCAAGGTGTTGCAGATCACCGCCGAGTTCACGCCGTCCTTCGCCGCGTCAAGGACGAGGTTGTCGATCGCGACACGGTCAGCCTTGTCGACGGTGGGCTCCGGCAGGTTGTTCTCCTGATAGATATCAGCGCTGGCAAGCCCCCCAGAAGCATCGCCGACGATGCTCGAACCGCTGGTGTGCAGCAGGACCTTGTTCGAGCCCCTGAGGCCCTTGAGCAGCGCTTCGACCGCGCCACGATGATCGCTGCTGGCGGCATTGATCACCGCATCGGCAGCGCTGGCCTGTCCAGTCAGCAGCGCGCTGTCTTCCAGAGTGCCGATCACCGGCTGGATACCCAGGGCAGTGAGCTCTCTCGCCTGCTCGGCGTTGCGCACCAGACCGATGACTTGATGCCCGGCCCGAACCAGACCAGTGGCAATGGAGCCGCCGATAAAACCGGCAGCGCCAGTGACGAATACGTTCATGGAAAAACTCCTTGGCAGGATCAGTGATGGAACGAGTATCGAGGACCGATCCTTGGCGAAACAGTCCACATTGCCCAAATCACTCTTGCCTTGAAGTCACGAATCCCGCGAGGCGTATTCAGCGAGCTTGTCCTGGATGAAATCCAGGAAACACTGGATGCGCAATGCCAGTTGAGAGTTGCGGTAGTAGACCGCGTTGATCGGCTGGCGGTATCCGCTATTGGCTTCGGCCAGCAGCACCTTCAATCGGCCGGCACGGATATCGTCGCGGGTCATGAAGTCCGACAGGCAGGCGATGCCCTGCCCTTGCAGCGCCAGGTGGCGCACCGTTTCGCCACTGGACGCGCTGATGGCCGCCTGGATGGGCCAGCGGTCGCCGTGAAGATGGCGCAGGGGCCATTGGTTGAGCCCGTCATTCTGGGCAAACCCCAGCAATGCATGCTCTGCCAGTTCGGCGACGGTTGAAGGCGTACCGCGCTGCTCCAGATAGGTCGGGCTGGCCAGGATATGCAACGGACTGCAACCCAGGGGACGGGCATGCAACGTCGAATCGGTGAGGACGCCGATGCGGATGGCAACGTCGGTGCTCTGCTCCAGCAAATCAATGATCAGGTCATTGGTGTTGAGCTCGAGCTGGATGTCCGGGTAGAGCCTGCGGAACTCATCGATGTGCGGCACGATGGCATGCAGCATGAACGGCGACGCAGCGTTGATCCGCAACCGCCCTGAAGGTTTTTGCTGGCGAGAGGACAAGCGCTCCTCCAACGCTTCCAACTGGTCGAGAATGCCTTTGGCCTGTTCGAAGAAATACCGGCCCTCCTCCGTCAGGTCCATGCGTCGGGTGGTACGGTTGATCAGCGTGGTGTCGAGCTTGGCCTCCAGCCGGGATAACGTGCGGCTGACCGCCGATGGCGTCTGCCCGACCTGCTCGGCGGCGGCGGAGATCGACCCGCACTCGATCACGCAGACGAAGATCTGCAACTCGTCGGATCTGGCTTTCACAAATGTCCTCTCATGGGATGCACAGTCAATGCGGCGAGAGTAGCCGGATTACCGCGAAAGGCCGAACACCTCGATCAAATGCTGTTCATACCGCGCCACATCGGCTTCGATGTTCGGGCGCTTCATCACGTCGACGCACAGGAAGGTCGGCAAGCCGGTCATGCCCAGGAACTGGTTGGCCTTGTGGAACGGGAAGTACACCGCGTCCACACCCTTGCCTTCGAAGAAGTCGGTCGGATCATCGAAGGCCTGCTGCGGAGCGTTCCAGGTCAGCGACAACATGTATTGCTTGCCATGCACCAGGCCACCACTGCCGTACTTCTGCGAGGCGTCGGAGCGGGTGCGGCCATCGCTGGCGTAGAGGCTGCCATGACCTTCGGTGAACACTTCGTCGACGTACTTCTTCACGGTCCATGGCGCTCCCATCCACCAGCCCGGCATCTGATAGATGACGACATCGGCCCAGAGGAACTTGGCGACCTCTTCCTTGATGTCGTAGTCACCGTCAATGAACGTGCTTTTGACGTCCAGGCCACCACGGTCCAGCACACTGAGAGCCGTGTCGTGGAGGGTCGCGTTATAGCGGCCGTCGGAATGAGCGAACTGTTTACCACCGTTGAGCAGCAGGACTTTTTTCATGGGAAGCCTCATCGGGTTCCACGGCGAGCACCGTCGCAGGGCTGCCGAATGGAAAGGTTGGAAATGATTGGGGGGCAGACTACCGATGAGCCTCGCGCGGAGTAAGCGCTGCGAAGGCAAAACTGATTTGACTTATATGCACGAATCACCTGCCGATTGTTGCCGTAGGATTCAATGCATCGTCATTCAGGAGACACGCAATGAGCGAAGTGCATGGTTTTATTCTCCACGCCAAGACCCGCCCGGAAAAAGCCGAAGCCTTCGAAGCACTGTTTCGCGCCTACGTCGAACAGAGTCGCGCCGAACCGGGCTGCATCGAATATCACATGCTGCGGGACCAACAGGACCCGACGCTGTTTATCTTCTATGAAATCTGGCAATCCCAGGCCCACCTGGACGTGCATTCGAATCTGCCGCACATGAAGCAGTTCTTTGAACACCGTATGGATTACCTGGAACGCGACTTCGAGATTCGCCGCGTCGAGATGCTGAGTGCGCCGTCTAGCCGCTGATCAGCAAGTGAGCGCCGAGGCCGCCAAGGCCAATGAAGAACACCCGCCGAAACAGCACGGCGCTGATCCGTTGGCGCAACCACTGTCCCAGCCACATCCCCAGCAGTGCCGGCACCAAGGCCAGCAGCGATGCGCTCAGTTCCCCCCCGCCCAGGGCGCCGCGCCACAACAGGCCGGCCGCCAGGGCCACTGTCGACACCGTGAAAGACAGACCCAGGGCCTGCACCAACTCGTCCTTGCTCAAGCCCAGTGCTTGCAGATAAGGCACCGCAGGAATGACAAACACGCCCGTGGCGGATGTGATGACGCCGGTCAGCAGCCCGCAGAGCGGGGCGAGCCAAGGTTCAAGGTGGCTACTGATCCGAAGCGTCGGCAGCGCCAGCCCACTCAGGGCATACACCAATAACGCGCCCCCCAAGGCCCGCACCACCCAAGGCCCGCCAGCCATGCCGACCCACAACGTACCAACGCCGGTGCCGATGAAAATCGCCAGCAACAGCGGCCACAGGCGCCGGATCAAGGTACGCAAGTGACCGCCGAAGGCCAGTTGCCAGAGGTTGGTCAAAGTGGCCGGGATGATAAGCAATGCGGCAGCCTGAACCGGTGCCATAGCCAGACCGAGCAACCCCATGGAGATGGTCGGCAGGCCGAGGCCGATCACCCCCTTGATCGTGCCGGCCAGCAGGAACGTGGCGATGACCAGCAGGGATAGCGCTGGGCCCAGGTTCTGGTAGAAAGCGATGAATGTGTTCATGGGGCTATCCTGGGCCCAGGCGGGTTGTTTGGAAATCTGTCATATACTGAGGCAGCCTCTTGCTCAGCAAGAGGCTGAAGACTTTGGTGGTGTTCCTGGCCCCTTCGCGAGCAGGCTCGCTCCCACAGGGTGAACACAAGTCTTGTGCTCAAACCGATCACTGTGGGAGCGAGCCTGCTCGCGATGGCAATCCATCAGACACCACAAAACCCGGCACAGGATCCCCCATGCACTTCGACCTCACCGACCTGCGCCTCTACCTGAACATCCTCGACACCGGCAACATCACCGCCGGTGCAGCCCGCAGTCATCTGTCCCTGGCGGCGGCGAGTGCGCGGGTTCGTGCCATGGAAGCGTCCCTGGGAACCGGGTTGCTCGAACGCGGGCGGCGTGGCGTAACGCCCACAGCGGCCGGCAAGGCCCTGGCACAGCATGCCCGGGTATTGCTGCAACACGCGGAGCACTTGCAGCAGGATTTGGCGGAGTACGCCAAGGGGGTCAAAGGCCGGGTGCGGCTACTGTGCAACACCAGCGCCATGAGCGAATACCTGCCCGAGTTGCTGGCCACCTTCCTCAAGGACCACCCCAATCTCGACATCGACCTGCAGGAACTGCCCAGCTCGCGCATCACCCATGCCTTGCGCCAGGGTGCGGCAGACCTCGGCGTAGTATCCGACGCAGTCGACACCGATGACCTTCAGACCCGGCCCTTTCGTAATGATCCGTTGGTATTGATCCTACCGTCCGAACATCCATTGGCCGATGGCCGCGCCGTAAGTTTCAGCGAAACCCTCGCCCATGATTATGTCGGCCTGAACGCCTCCAACGCCCTGGCGGTGTACCTCGAAGAGCAAGCCCTGCACACCGGACTGCGCATGCGGATCCGCATTCGCGCCGACGGTTTCGATGGGATGATTCGGATGGTGGCCCACGGCGCAGGTATCGCTATCGTGCCAAGGGCCGCCATCGAACGTCGCCCCGCCGGGCGGTCGTACCGGTGCGTGCCGCTGCACGAGACCTGGGCACAACGGGCCCTGCTGTTGGCGGCACGCAATTTCGAGGCGTTGCCGGCCTACGCCAAGGCTCTCGCCCTGCATCTGTCCGAACATTGATTTGCGTTTCTGGGTAGCCCGATGTCGAGCACAGACAACTGGCGGATCGCAGACGTCTATAGGGTGCCTCTTCAGATTACGTCCAATGCCCGGAGTCCACATGACCGCACCTATCACCGTTCTGCGCGATACCCATCCGCTGCCCGTACTCGATGCCTGCAAATGGGAAAAGCTCGAAGGCGACCCGCATACCGTCAACCTCAACGCCTACACCAGCGAAGATGGCAGCAAGATCATGGGCACCTGGATCTGCACGCCGGGCAAGTGGTACGTGGAATACGTGAAGTGGGAATACTGCCATTTCCAGGAAGGCTACTGCATCATCACCCCGGAAGGCATGGAACCCATTCATTTGCGGGCCGGTGACATCTTTGTCATCGAGCCAGGGATGAAAGGTACCTGGGAAGTGGTTGAAACCGTGCGCAAATACTTCGTCTTCGCCTGACGCGGTTCGATACACCTGCGACCGATGCGCTGTGCTCGCCTGATGCGAACACAGCGCAGTGCCACAACCCGCCGCTACACCGTAACGTTGATGGCGCTGATCTTGCCGCTTCGATACGCCTCCAGTATCTGATGGATGCTGGACCGCGCTTCTCCCCTCGCCGTGAAAATCCCTCCACAGCCGCGGTTCGCGGCGGCATAGCTCTCATCGTCCATCAAGATCTGGTGCGCCTGCTTCAGGTTCCAGAACGGCACACCGGCAAACAGATGGTGGGTCAGATGATAGTTATCGCCATGCATGCCAATGAACAGTCTTTCGGGCAGGGTCGGGAAGCGATTGCGCGTCAGTTTTACCTCCTCCTTGTACACGCCGAACATGCCGAAGTGCTCGGAAATTTCGGAGAACCAGCCAATCACCTGGAAGGCCGTGAAGTAAGGAATCAGCCAGAACAGGACATAGCCCCATGGACCGGCGAAATAGCTCAACAGCAGCAGGATGACCCCATGCACCGCCAGAAGCTTCACGCCCTGTAGCGGGTTGGCGAGGATGTCACCGGCACGATTCTTCACCAGGTAGAGGAAATACTTGTAGGTGTTGACCAGCGTGACACTCCTGAACAGGTGCCGGGACAGGAAATCCAGGCGATCCTGGGCTTCATACAGGCCGGATTCGATATAGAAGCGATGGTCGGGATCCTTGTCCTGATCACCCAGATGATGGTGATGCATCTGCACATGGGAGCGACGGTACGCTTCGTAGTTCTGGAAGATGGGATAGGCCAGCACGTATTCGCCGACCCATTTGTTGAGCATCTTGCTCCGGGCCAGGGTCATGTGCGCCGCTTCGTGCAAAAGCGATGCGAGGGCGCGCTGTCGAGAGCCAATGAAGAGCAACGCCAGCGGATACAGAAAGTTATACAGATGGCTCAGGTAGATGGCCGAGGCAATGACCATCAGGTCCGCGCCAAGGGCAACCAGCCAGTGCCAGTTATCCTTGTGGTACAGGGGCCGTAAGCGCTGCCTCAGTTCAGCTGAAGGATTAAACCTGGTCATATCGTTCATCAGAATTCCCTTTCTAGATTCAACGTGATCACTACAGACGCCCACGGTTCTTGCGAGAAGTTTCGTGCCCTGCGCCGGGTTATATCTGCTCCAGCAAAGAGATGAATTCATCAGCCTCGCGAACGCTGTTCCGGGCATTGATGGAGATTCGCACGAAGCGCTCATGCCCCTGCTTCAACATGAAGTACGGGGTATGGGAGGCATACCCCGGCCAACCGTTGACTCCTCGGGCGCGCAGGTAGCCGACGACTTCCGTCGCCGCACAGCGGGCATGAGTAAAAGCAATGATTCCTTGATGATGCGTACCCGGCGCGATCAAGTGAACGTCGGGCATCCGGGCTAAACGCTGGAAAAGACTCCGGTAGAGTTCGGACTCCTCACCGTAGGCACTCGACAAGCGCTCCTTGATGGCCTGGTTCAAGCCCACCACGGCCGCGTTGTTGCGTTCGGCAAACTCAAAACCACGGGCATCGTCGATACGCCGATGGACCTTGCCGGATAGATCGACACTGGCCCGGCCCAGATCGGTGAAACGCGGTTGCGCGGAGGCCAGGAAGCGCTCGGAAAGGTAGGCGAACCCCGTGCCTCTCGGGCCACAGAGGAATTTCCTGCCGGCCGCCGTCAACACATCACAGCCAATGGCCCGCACATCCAGTGCAAGCATGCCCGCCGACTGACAGGCATCGACAAAGTACAGGCTGGGGTAATCGCGCAGAATGTTACCCACCGCCACGATGTCATTGACGATGCCGCAGCAGGAAGGCACATGGACCAGCGAGACGAGCTTGACCTCGGCGCTCATGTTCCGGACCAACCATTGCAGGTCCAGGTTGCCATCGGCCAGCAACGGCATCACTTCGACCACCACCCCGTGCAGGCGCTGCAACGTGGACAATGCAATCAGGTTGCCCGCATATTCGTAAGGCGTGACCAGGACCCGCGCCCCCTCGGTCCAGGTCAGTGATTCCAGCGCGGTTACCCAGGCCTTTGTCGCCCCATCGAACAGTGCAATGTTGCGCGCATCGGCGCCCAGCAACCGGGCAATGTTTTCATAGACCTCGGTGTCCAGTACGGGCGAATGATTCAGTTCGGTTTCATAGGCGCCCAACTCGAACTCTTCCTGCAAATAACGCTGCATCTTAACCAGCGTCTCGCTGGACATGAGCCCCGAACCGGCTGTGTTGAAATGAATCATCGACCCCCTCCGCGCCTGGAGCCCAGGAAATAGAAAACGCTGGCCGCGACCACACACAGCGACAGGACGTAGAACATGGTCTTGGGCGCATACAACGCCAACACCGCGCCACACAATACCGGCCCCAGCGCCGCCCCCAGGTTGGACAGGTTCTGCGCGCCGTAGTACACGCCCCGCATGTCCTCAGGTGCGATGTAGTCAATGAACAGGTATTCCGCCGGGATAATGATGATTTCCCCCACGGTGAAAATGATCATGGCAGCCACCCAGACCATCCAGCCCTGTGCATAAGCGAACCCCAGAAGCCCGGTGATGAAAAACAACATGCCCAGCAGCAACATGCGAAACAGGTTGTTCTGATGGATCCTGGAGCCGATCAGGTATTGCAGACCGATGACCACGCACGCGTTGGTGGTGACCAGGTAATTGATGATCCGGTAGGTGTTTTCCGGGTCGCTGGTCACGATCAGATATTGCGAGAGATAGGCGGTGAACTGTCCGAATACGATCGCACTGAGAACGCCGCCGATCGTAAAACAGACCAGCCGGTAATTACGCGCCAGATGAACCAGCACACGGGTAAAGTCGTTGTTCGGACGCTCCGCGCTCGCTCCCCGGGGAAGACGCTCGCCCAACAGGCTGTACAGTCCCACGAACACCACGCCGATCATCGCCGAAACCGCAAAGGGCAAGCCGGGACTTATCTTGGCGAACACCACGCCCAAGAACGGACCGATGGCGTAACCGACATTGGTCAGCGTGTACTTCATGGAAAATACGCTTCCCCTTTTATCGGGAATCACCAGGAAACCTATGCCTGACTTCACGGCGATATCGATCACCGCATAGGACAGGTTCACCATCACGATCGCGATGATGAACGGCACCAGGCTGGCAACCTGGTAGGCCACGGCAAATGCCAAGGCAAACAGGGTGGCCGCACCGAGCAGGATCCGATAGTTGGAAAACCTGTCCACCAGAAAACCACCGTAGACCCCCAGCAGGGAGCTGACGATCAGCGCACCGCCCACCACCAGACCGATATCCGTCACCCCCAGGCCGAACACCTGGGAGAAATAGACGACCAGATAGGGCAGCGCCAGCGCCCGGGCAACGGTCAGGATAAATGTCGCCGACAGCAGCAGAATCACGGGCCTCGTATAGACTTTGGCGCCGTCCTGCATCACCAGCTCTCCTGAAACGTCGTTCATGCCAGCATGGCCCTGTAGACGCCGGGCTCATCCTCACGCAGCAACTCGATGCTTTTCTGGATGGCCGCTCGATCATGACCGAGGATGAAAACGTGGCCCGGGCAGTTTTCCAGGGACACGGTTTCCTTGAGCATGCCCTCATCCTGGATCTTGATGCTGTGCACTCCCGGAATCGCTTTCCACCGCGCCAGTTCAGGTGCCCGCTTGATCTGGCCGGCCTGCCGAGCGATCAGAAAGACACAGCTCGAATGGAAGTAGAGCCGGGTTCTCGGCCGCAGGCGGTAGTCGAGAAAGGCCTGGGGGTTGACCAGCGAGTCGATCCACAGACTCAACTGGTTATGCCCCAGGGCCCGGGTATAAGCCGACAGATCGATACCGCCCGGCATGCGTGCCGCGGTTTCAAGCAGTACGGGCTCATCGTCGACAATCATCAGTTCGCTGTGGCCGACCCCTTGCCGGATACCGAGTGCATCGAGCACGGAAAAAATGTAATCCGACAGGCGAGCGTAGACATCGGCATTGTCCACCGGGCACATCAACTGGTTGTAGTCGTGCACCGGCGAATCGCCAATCCGCGTGCGATAGACGCGGATGATTTCACTGACATAGTGCTGGCCGTCGACACTTACGGTGTTGACGCAATACTCGATATCCACGTCGCTGGACTTGCTCGCCGACAGTTCCGACTTGAAATCCGAGTTATCCAGGTACTGCTGGACCAAGACTTCTTCGTTGCTTTCGAGAAAAAGATTCCGGCTCGACTTGATTGCCTCGAATGCCCGCTCGACCTCACTCTCGCAAGTGCAGATGTGGATATTGTCGGAGCCTGCGCTTTTGATCGGCTTCAACACCACGGGCAGGATTCTGTGTTCTTTGACCCATTCCTGAATGGCCGCCAACGATCCCGATTTGAAATGCCTGATCGACCGCACGCCGGCCTGCTGCAGCGCCTCATGCATTTCAAACTTGTCGCGCCAGCGAATGGCATGGCGCGGATCATTACGTCGCGTAACGTCGAACAATTCGGCCAGGTGAGCCGCCAGTTCCACACCGAACTCGCAGCCGGCCAGCACAAACTGGACCGAGTAGTCGGACAAGGCCTGGCGCAACTCGGCGTCCGAGCTGTAGAGAATGTCGTCGATAAAATCGGCGGGACGAAACCAGGGCTTGTAGAACTCGTTGACGTTGGCAGTCGAACGCAGATGCACGCAGTCGAATCCACGGGAGATGAAGGCGGGCGCGATCAGGCTGCCGATCGAATAGGCATCGACGATCAGGACGACATTTTTCTTGTAGATCACTTGATCGTCTCCCCGGCCTGACTGAGCGCGCGGACAGCGTCCTTGATAACACCGGCGGCTTTGTGGATATCGTCGCGGGTAATGTTGATATGCGGCATGAAGCGCATTTCCCTGGCGTTATAAGGCAACCCACCCACGCCTTGCTTGCGCAAGTAGCCCGCGAACTGCATCGGGGTAATCTCCAGCGAGGCAATATCCAGGGTCACCATATTGGTACCCTTATAGCGAGCGGGCGCCTCGTCGATGTCGTTGAGCAGTTGATGCAGCAGCGCCGCGTGCTCATGGTCTTCAGCCAGGCGCTCGACATGATTGTGCATCGCATAAAGCCCGGCAGCCGCCATCATGCCGGCCTGATGCAAGTCGCCACCGAACCATTTACGGTATTTCCTGGCTCGCTGTATCAGGTCCTGGGAACCCACCATGATCGAACCGATCGGCGCGCCCAAGCCCTTGGACAGGCACATGGACAAGAGATCGGCATTGTCGGTATACGACGTTACATCAATGCCGGATGCGATAGACGCATGGAGGATGCGAGCGCCATCCAGGTAACGATAGGCGCCGATATCCTGGGCATAGGCGAAGACATCGTTCATCTGCTGCAAAGGAAAGATCGCGCCGCCTTTGCACCCCAGCGTGTTTTCGATCACCACCACCCGTGGCAGGGCGTAGTTCTGGCTCCAACGGCATTTGGAAGCGTGGAGTTTTTCCAGGTCACTGACCGTGAACAACCCGCTGTCGTGGGTTGAAAGCGAAAAATTGACCCCGGAAAAGGCCGATGTCGAGGCGGATTCATAGAAATTGATGTGGTAGGAGGCGTCCAGGAATATTTCGTCGCCCGGGTTCGTCATGGCCTTGATAGCCAACTGGTTGCTCAACGTGCCGCCAGAGGTGAACAGCGCCGCTTCCTTCTGGAAGTATTGGGCACAGTATTCTTCCAGTGCACGCACCGTCGGGTCTTCACCGAAACAGTCATCGCCCACTTCAGCCTGATAGATCGCCTTGCGCATGCCTTCCGTTGGCTTGGTTACCGTATCGCTTCTGAGATCGATAAACATGAAAATGCTCCGTTAATAACCTGCGCCAAAGACAATGCGAGAAGGGTCGTAGAAGTCGGCCAGGCTCTCGAGGACGTTGACAGGCGACTCCGCCAGCCGATGCAGGAAATGCAGGTACCAGCTATCGCCGTAGACCGCCGCGATACGACAGGCCAGCCCCGCATCCTTGGCTTTGCGCAACGTTTCCGGTTGCACGCCATGGAGCATTTCCAGCTCTTCGATGCGGGAGTGGAAGCCCTCTTCGAAGAGGCGCTTGATCAGGTTGGGATCCTGCGTTGCGCAACTGACCGGAACCCCGGCGTCGAGGATGCTGGCCAGCAGTTTCAAATAGCGTTCATCAAGTTCAGCGCCCCGGGGAAGAGCGACTTCGGGCGCTTCGTTATAAACGCCCTTGACCAGCCTGATCTTACGGCCATAACCAATGAGGGCGGGTAGATCATTCACCGTTCTATGCAAGTGTGCCTGCACGGTGAGACCGATATTGGAATGATCGGGCGCCAACTGGGAATACACTTCCAGGATCTTATCGACCGCCGAAGAGTGCTCCATACTGATCATCACGGGAATATTATGTTCCGCTGCGGCGGACAGAATTGCAGTGGCGTTGCGATAAGCAGTTTCCTGGGATATCAGCATCCCCACCGCACTTAAATCGAAACCTAACTGGGGAGTTAATCCGGCTTTAGCGAAAGTCTGGATGGACGTCAGGTATTCATCGACAAAAACCTGTACGACGCGCGGGTCATGGTTTTCTTCACCGACATATTCGACACCGAGCCGGTAACCCTTGTCGCAGAGCAGTTGCAGCTTGGCGGGCAGGCCTTCCAGTCTCGACGAGACTATATAACGCTGAGCGGCTCGTTCGAATAACCTGAAGAACAGCGAGTCTTTGTTGAAAGCGTCTCGGCACTCTTGATTCAACGCCAACTTTTTAAGGCCGGCAGAGGTAAGTACGCATGTTTCCTGCGAGGGCATGGGTATCGCTCCTTGATATGTGTCGCTCGTCCTGAGCGCCGAGTATTGTGCAATGATTTATTTCTGTCAACACTCAATAAACACAACAAACCCGGCTTAATTCGCTAGAGTTTCATGGATATGAAACTTGGGAATAAGCAGGGCGCTTGTACATTAAACAGGCTTTATTACAGCTTCAATAAAGCAGCACAACATGTGTGGCGAAGGTTCTTCCCCCTCGCCACAATGATCCGCCTCGCGCGCTTATTGAGGCTTGCGATAGCTGTTAACGATGGCCGAAAAGTCCTTGCCGCCTTCGCCCCTCTGGCTCATCGCCTGATACAACTGCTGCGCCACTGCACCCAGCACCACCGGCTGATGAACCTGCCTTGCGGCTTCGGTGGCCAGGCCCAGATCCTTGAGCATCAGGTCGGCACCGAAGCCACCGGTGTAGCCACGGGAGGCCGGTGCCGTTTCGATCACGCCTGGCCACGGGTTGTAGGTATCCGAACTCCAGCACCGCCCCGTGGAACTGTTGATGATGCCGGCCAGCACCTGGGTGTCGATCCCCAAGGCATCGCCCAGGGCCATGGCCTCGCTGACGCCCACCATGGAGATTCCAAGTAGCAGGTTGTTACAAATCTTGGCGATCTGGCCCGTGCCCACTTCGCCGCAATGGACGATGTTGCGACCCATCTGCGCCAACACCGGTTGCAAGGTAGCGAACAACTCGGCGGTGGCACCGACCATGAAGGTCAACGTGCCAGCCGCCGCACCACCGGTGCCACCCGAGACCGGCGCATCGGCCATCGCCACGCCTTGCCTGGCGGCAGCGGCGGCGACGTCGCGAGCGGTCTGCGGATCGATCGTGCTGCAATCAACCGCTGGCGTACCGGCGGCAATGCCGGCCAGCACGCCGTCTTCACCCAGCCAGACGCTGCGTACATGAGCGGCGGCCGGCAGCATGGTGATCACCAGTGCCGCGCCTTGGGCCGCATCGCGAGGTGAGGCGCTGACCGTGCCGCCCAATGCCGCGAGTTCGGCCAGCACGGTCTGGTTCAGGTCGAACAGGTTCAGCGAATGGCCGGCCTTGAGCAGGTTGCGCGCCATGGGCGCGCCCATGTTGCCCAGGCCGATAAATGCGATGTTCATGTCCGACTCCTTAGCGCAGGTTGATGGTGGTGTTCACGCCGTCATTGACGCTGTCATCATCGAACCAGCGCGCGGTAACGGTCTTGGTCTGAGTGTAGAACTGCACCACCTGTTTGCCGTACGGACCGAGGTCACCGAGTTTCGAACCGCGGGAGCCGGTGAAGCTGAAAAACGGCACCGGCACTGGAATCGGGATGTTGATCCCCACCTGGCCGACGTCGATTTCACTCTGGAACTTGCGCGCCGCCGCGCCGCTCTGGGTGAACAGGCCTGTGCCATTGCCAAACGGGTTGGCATTGACAAGGGCAATCGCCTCATCGAGGGTGTCGACTTCCAGCACCACCAGCACTGGCCCGAAAATTTCTTCGGTGTAGATACGCATGTCAGTGGTCACGCCGGAAAACAGCGTTGGTCCGACAAAGTTGCCCTGTTCGAAGCCCGGCACGCTGACGCCCCGGCCATCGAGCTCCAGTTTCGCGCCCTGCTGCACGCCGCTCTCGATCAATTCGAGGATCCGCGCCTTGGCCCGCTTGGAGATCACCGGGCCGATGTCGGTGCCCGGCTCACTTCCGGCGTTGACCTTGAGTTTCTGCGCCAGCGTCTTCAGTTCCGGCAGCCATTGCCTGGCCGCGCCCACCATCACCACCACGGAGGTCGCCATGCAACGCTGGCCTGCTGCGCCGAAGCCGGCACCCACCAGGGCATTGAGGGTTTGTTCGCGATTGGCGTCGGGCAGCACCACCGCGTGGTTCTTCGCGCCCATCATCGACTGCACGCGCTTGCCATGACGCCCCGCCAGGTCATACACATGGGTGCCGACCGCCGTCGAGCCGACAAACGAAACGGCTTTGATGTCTTTATGAGTGCAGAGCGCATCCACCACGTCCTTGCCGCCATGCACCACGTTGAGCACGCCCGCCGGCACACCGGCTTCGACTGCCAGTTCAACCAGCAACATGGTCGACAGCGGATCCTGTTCCGATGGCTTGAGGACAAAGGTGTTGCCGCAGGCGATGGCCATCGGGAACATCCACAGCGGAATCATCGCCGGGAAGTTGAACGGTGTGATGCCCGCACAGACACCGATCGGTTGGCGCAGCGTGTAGGTGTCAACACCTCCGGCGACGTTCTCGGCAAACTCACCCATCTGCAGCGTGCCGATGGAACAGGCATGCTCGACCACTTCCAGGCCACGGAAAATATCGCCCTCGGCGTCCGCGAGGGTCTTACCCTGCTCGGCGCTGAGCACGGCGGCAATGCGTTTGGAATGTTCGCGGATCAATGCCTGGAGCTTGAGCATGATGCGCATGCGCGCACCAATGGGCGTCAACTTCCAGGTCTGGAAGGCACGTTGGGCAGCGGCAATGGCGGCATCGACTTCCGAGGCGGTGGCAAATGGGACTTTCGCCAGCACCTGCTGGGTGGCCGGGTTGACGATGTCGTGCCATTCGCTGGAACGGGACTCAACCCACTCGCCGTCGATCAACAGCTTGACGGTCTGCAGGGTGGTGTCACTGGGCGTGAGGGAAACGTTCATGCTGGCCTCCGGGATTGTTCTTATAGAGAGCGTTGATTCAGCAGAAACCAGGGTGCTAAAGACACCTTGGTGATGAGACGGTTTTTGGAGTATAGATGTGCAAACTTCTAATAAGAACGCACATAAAAACCGGTCCATCATGCAAAAAAACATCACATCCCTCGGCTCGCTGAACTGGGACGACCTCAAGTTTTTCCTCGAGGTGGCCCGCACCCGCAAGGCCAGCACGGCGGCCAAGCGCCTTGGCGTCGACTACACCACCGTGTCGCGACGCATCGGCTCGCTGGAAGCTTCATTGGGAACGCTGCTGTTCGAAAAGTCCCGGACCAACGGCTTTGTGTTGACCGCCGAAGGTCAACGCCTGCTGAGCTACGCCGAATCGATCGAAAGCACCCTGCACATGGCCTGCGAACAGGTGTCCGGATCGGGCGTCGCGCTGTCAGGCCATGTGCGCATGGGCTGCACGGAAGGCTTTGGCAGCTACTTCATCACGCCGCAACTGAGCCACTTCGTCGATGCCTATCCCGCCATCTCGGTGGACATCCTGCCGCTGCCACACTTCATCAGTCTCTCCAAGCGCGAGGCCGACATTGTCATCGCCCTGGAGCGCCCCGAACATGGCCCCTACGTGTGCTGCAAATTGTGTGACTACCGGCTGCAGCTCTACGCCACCCAGCCCTACCTGGACAGCCATCCGCCCATCCAGCGTCCGTCCGACCTGGGCAAGCATTCGTTCATCAGCTACGTGGATGACCTGGCGTTCAGTTCGGAGTTGCTCTACCTGGCAAACGTACTGCCCGACGCCAGCGCACACTTGCGCAGCACCAGCGTGATCGCGCAGTTCGTAGCGGCGCAGCAGGGACGTTCCCTGGCGATCCTACCGTGTTTCCTCGCCGCCCAGGATCCGCGGTTGCTGCCAGTACTACCGGAGGACATCACCATCACCCGGCAGTTCTGGATGTACTGCCGGGAGGATCTGCGCAAGCTCAAGCGGATTACCCTGTTGTGGGATTACATCAGGGAAGTGACTGAACGGAATCAGGCGTTGCTGATGGGCGAAAGCCGGGAGATGGAGTTTGCCGATTAGTCGGCAATGACCACGATGGCCACACGACGATTCTCCGTCCGACCTTCGACCGTGTCGTTGGATGCGACTGGCTTGCTGCTGCCCAGGCCGCGGGACTGAACATTTTCTTCGCGCATGCCAACGCCGATCAACACCTTGCTCACACTGTTGGCCCGACGTATCGACAGTTGATCGTTATAGGCCTGGGAGCCCGACGCGTCGGTATGGCCATCGACGCGTACCCGTTCGATTCCGGCACCCAGCAGCGCCTTGCCGATTCGCTCGACGATCTCGGTGCTGGGCTGATTGAGGCTTTCCACGTCGCTGCCAAACAATACCTTGCCCGACAGACCGAATGCCCAACCTTCGTCGGTCAGTTTGAACCCTTGCTCCTTGAGCACGGCAATCTGCGCAGGCGTGAGACCTTTTGGCGGGGCAGTCTGGCAACCACTCAAGGCCAGGACAGCCATGAACAGAAATGAAATGAATATCTGCAGGACAGATTGAGGGTATGAACGCACGCGTCAGCTCCTGGTTTTGAAGTTAAGCAACGGGGTGCTCCGCCCCCGTCGAATGTTGGCCGCCTCGGGCGAGACGCTTGGCCTGGTACATCGCTGCGTCGGCGGCATGCAGCAAAGCGCCCGGAGTGGCGCCATGATCGGGGTAAACCGCAATGCCGACACTGAGTGAGGTCAGTACCGAAGCATTACCAGGCAACTGAATCGGTATATCCATACTGGCGATGATCTTCTCAGCGATCCGTTCGGCGTCCTCGACTTTGTGCAACGGTGCAAGCAGCACCGCGAACTCATCCCCCCCAAGGCGCGCCACCAGGTCATCCTCACGAAGCTGGGCACGGACCCGGGTCGCCACAGCCATCAGCACGGCATCACCGGCAGCGTGACCGAAATTGTCATTGATACCCTTGAACCGATCACTGTCCAGATACAACACCGCCACCTGCTCGTCGAATTTGCTTGCATTGCGCAAGGCACGAATCAGCCGGCCTTCGAAAAATGCCCGGTTCGGCAGTCCGGTCAGGCTGTCGTGGCTGGCCTGATGGGCCAGGGTTTCGTTCTCGCTCTGCAGATGGGTCTGCCAGGACTCGAGTTCGGCGAGCAGCGCGTTGAAGTCGTTACCCAGGTTGTCCAGCTCGGCAATGGCAGCCGGCGGCACCCGCCGATCCAGGGCGCGCTCGCTACGTGCCGCGTGAGCCACGTCCGCCAGGCTGCGCAAGGGGCCGGTGATCGCCTGTAACTGGCGCCGGGCCAGGTACAGCGCCACCCAGGCACTCACCGCCGTGCACACAATGATTCCCGCCAGGCCGCTGAGCAAAAAGCGCAACAGGCTGCCGCCATGCCCGGCCAAGTGGACACTGCCAACGGCTTGTCCTTGATGAAGGATCGGCACGCTGATGGGTTTCTCCAGGAATGCCTTGGCGATGTGCATCTCCAGCTCCGACAACAGACCGGTTTCCGGTCGCTGCCAATGCGCCAACAGACGGCCATGCTCATTGAATACCCGGGCATCGGCGACCTCCTCGGTGGTGGCAATCAATGCCAGCGCCTCGGTGGCTGCCACCGAGTCATCGAATACAACGGCCGCCTCCACGGTGTAGTTGATCGACCGTGCAATCAGGTGCAGGTTGTGGTCGGCGTAAACCCGCAACGCAAGCACCCCCAGCAACGTCAGGGAGACACTGGCCATGGTCACCGCCACCAGCGCAACGATCAGATGACCACGACCGATGACCGAACCCAGGGTGGGACGCAGACGCGGGGCTGGCAGGTTCATGGCGCCGCCGACCTGCGACGTGAAAGCTGCAGGACACTCGGATGGATGCGTACACCGCTGCGCGCGACCGAATCGAGATTGACCTCGAACGCCACCTGTTCATCACCCACCCGCAAACAGAACAGGCTGCCCACCGTGCACTGGTCACCGCCTTCGCTGATGCTCAACACCGGTTTGCCGATCAAGGAAGCGAACAGTTGGGTGTGCTCATCGGCGGTCAGTCTGCCGACATAGACCGCGTTGCATTCATCGGCGATGCCAGGGTGATCCGCCAGCAAGCGCCGCACGCTCACTGTTCGGCCTGTGGCTTGGGTGGTGCCTTTGACCAGATCGTCGGTGTATTGGGTCGGCCCGACAATGCAAAGCTGCAGTTGGGTAGGTTCTATGGGCCAGCGGGCGTAGCTGAGAATGCCCAATACGACCTGGGTCACCGCCTCGGCCCGCATCTGCGCGTGACTCGTGGGCTCCTGGGTTTCGGCGACCAGGACAGGCGACAGCAAACACAAAAGACTGGCAAGCAGATAATGCCTCCAGTCCTTGGCTCGCGGTGCTTTCCAAACAGCCCCACCCATGGAAAATCTCTTGATCGGTCCAATAAACGTCGGAACGATAGCACAGTGCCAAAAAGCCAGCGAGACAACGCCTTACGGTAGTTTCCGTCAAAAAATCAACGTCATTAATTTTAATGCCGTGCACGCCTGTTCATTCAGCTCCGCGATTCCAGATCCAGCATCAGCCCGCTCAGGCGCTTGACCTTGCGTCGAACCGCTTCCTCGAATATCCCCGGCCTTGGTTCGATCAGGCTGAACCACTGCTTGGCCCGGGTAATGGCTGTGTACACCAGCTCTTTGGTCAATACGGGGTTCAGCGCATCCGGGAGTATCAGGGCCGTATGGGTGAATTCCGAGCCCTGGGATTTATGCACGGTCATGGCATACACGGTTTCCACATCATTCAAGCGGCTGGGCAGGACGAAGCGCACACCACCCTGTCCGTCGTTGCGAGGGAATGCCACGCGCAGGACCTGCCGGCCCGCATCCGGCCCATCACGTTCGGGCAATTTGAGGGCAATCCCGATGTCACCGTTCATCAACCCCAGACCATAGTCGTTGCGGGTCATCAAGACCGGACGGCCTTCGTACCACTGGTGATCGCTGCCGATAAGACGGGCCTTGAGCAACGCTGCGGTCACTCTCTGGTTCAGCCCTTCGACACCCCAGGGGCCTTTACGCACGGCGCAGAGCAGTTGAAAAGCATCGAATGCAGAGAGGACTTCCCGAGCCCAATCGACCCAGCAGGCATCCTCCAGTGGACGGGACGCCACCGGCCGTCGTTGCTGCAGCAGGCTCAGGTAATGTCGATAACCCTGGGGGCCTTCTGCCTGGCCTTCAAGCAGCAAGCGCTCCAGCGCTCCATCGTGCTCACCCTTCAATGCCAGGGAGAACAAGTCGGCATGTCGCTTGCCCACCAGCAACTGGCGTGCCTTTTCGGGCTGCTGTTGGTTGACCCATCGAGCCAGTTGGCCGATACCACTGCCCTCGCCGAAGCGACGGGAGTGCCGGAGCATGACCACTTGCTGTGCCAACGGATGAGTGCCATCGAGGTCTTGCTGCAAATCAGCGGCCGACAGGTCTTCGCCGCTGACCGACTCAAGCCAGGCTCGGGTTCGGGCGTTGTACCAACCCTCCTCGGCATCCCGACACAAATCCGCCAGCACCGCACCGGCCTCCACCGAGGCCAATTGATCCTTGTCCCCGAGCAGCACCAACCGCGCATGGGGCGGCAGCGCATCCAGTAGATTGGCCATCATCTCCAGATCGATCATGGACGCCTCGTCGATCACCAGCACATCCAATGGCAACCGATTCCCCCCATGGTGTCGAAAATGCCGGGTTCCAGGCCGACTGCCCAACAAACGATGGACTGTGGTCACGTCGCAAGGAATCCGCTCGCGCACGGCATCGGGTACATCCAGGGTCCGGACCTGCTGGCTGATGGATTCGGTCAGGCGCGCCGCCGCCTTGCCGGTAGGCGCCGCCAAGCGAATCCGCAGCGGCTTCCCGGCCTCGACGGCAGGCGCTTGAAGCAGCGCCAACAAACGCACGACGGTGGTGGTCTTGCCGGTGCCCGGACCGCCGGTCACGATACTGAAAGCCCTCCGGGTCGCCAGGGCACAGGCCAGTTTCTGCCAGTCGATCGGACCTGCAGGCGCGGCCGGACCGAACAGTCCGTCCAGGCGTTCGCCCAGATCGACGGGGGCGGTCTCCTGTTCGGCCAGCCGTTGACGCAACGCCTCATCGATCCGCCGCTCGTAGGTCCAATAGCGCCGCAGATAAAGACGTTTACCGGACAGTACCAACGGGCGTTGCCGCGCCTCCTCGCGCTCATCGGCAGCCAAGGCCACCAGACGGCTGGAGGCCAGGGTCTTGCACCAATGAGCCCCTTCCAGGGTCCGCAATATTTGCGATGGCAACAGCATCACACCGGTTTGCGAATCCCCCTCGGGGGGAAGCGACAAGGCAAAATCCGGTTCCTTGAGCGTTTCGAACAGGTCCAGGCAGACATGTCCGTGGCCCAGCTGGTGACTGGCAAGCGCCGCAGCAAGCAGCACCAATGGATCGTCGTCGGGCGCCAGCTCATGAAGGAACGCAACGAAGGCTTTGTCCAGGGCACGCAGCCAGCCGCGCTCGACCCAGCGCGTCAGCAACAGCAGCAGATCATCCGCACGGTCCAAAGGCGCCAGTTCGATCAGGCTTTCGTCATCCGATGATGTGGGCAGCAGATCGACAAACGTCCGACTCATAGCAATTCTCCCTGTACCCATGCTGGCTCAGCCTTGGGCTCGGGCGCCCCTTGGAAAAGGCGATCCAGTTGTTCGATCAGTGCTCGCGCAGGCTTGGTGAAATAGACCCCTTGACTGGCCGCACGGGTACCACGAAGAAACAGGTACAGCGCACCGCCGACATGTCGGTCGTAGTCATAGTCGGGCAAGCGCGCCTTGAGCTGACGATGCAGCGCCAACAGGTACAGCACATATTGCAGATCGTAGCGATTGTCGAGGATCGATTGCTCCATGGCTTGAGGGGTGTAGGCCGTGTCATCGCTCCCCAGCCAGTTGGATTTGTAGTCCGCCACGTAGTATCGCCCTTCATGCTCGAACGTCAGGTCGATGAATCCCTTGAACATGCCGTTGAGCATGACCGGTTCCGCGGCGACGCGGGCCACACCGCCATGGGTGAATCGGCAAACCAGCTCATCAAGTTTGAGCACATCGACCTTATGGCTGGCGAACCAGAACTCCATCTCGACCTGGAACCGGATCAAGCGCTCAAGCACCACCGGCTGATCGTTGCCGATGCGCATGGGCGTTGCTATCAGGTGCTGCAACCAATCGCTGAGCGTCGTGATCCAGCCTTTCCAGCCCCGACGATTGCAACGTCGGGCAATGGCGTCTTCGATGGCCGTTGGCGCGACGGCAAACCCTTCGCCGGCGACCCACTCCAGGAGGCCGTGGAGGAAAGTGCCGGGATTGGGTCCGCGAGGGAAGCGGTGAATGTCCCCCCCGATGGCGACGACTTCCCTGGGCGCATCAGGATCAAGCCGCTCATCGTCGAACAGTTTCTGGGCCTGGGGATCTTCCGGCGCCGTGTCGCTGCCTGCACTCAGGATCTCGCCGATGCGCAAGGCGCTATACGAGGCGATCCACCAGTTTTCACTGGCTTTGCGTACCGGCCTCAAGGGGTCGAGCAGCACGGCTTCGTTGCGCGGGGGACGGTAGCGTTCGTCGGTGGCCAGGGGCATCTCCTGGCAACTCACCGCAGCACTGCCTTGTTGCAGGTCTTCCAGCCAACGCCGCAACTGCACCGAATCGGGCAGCGGCATACCGCCGCCCAACAGATACCCCAGGGCAGACAGATGCAGGATCGAGCTGCTGTTATTACCCCGCTTGAGATCGGCAACCCCCAGCCAACAGGCATGTTGCGCGCGGGTAAGTGCCACGTAGAGCAGGCGCAGGTCCTCGGCCAGACGTTCGTCATCAGCCTTGGCGATCAGTTCGGCGGAAGGCTTCAGGCTGATCTGTGCCTTGCCGGTTTCATCGTGGTAATGCAACGGCAATCGGCTGCCATCCACCGGCTTCGTCGAACAGATGAACGGCAGGAATACCAATGGATACTCCAACCCCTTGGACTTGTGGATCGTCACCACCTTGACCAGTTGCTCATCGCTTTCCAGGCGCAGGATCTGTTCTTCTCCGGCCTGACCAGACAAGGCCAGGTGCTCCGACAGATGGCGGATCAGGGCCTGCTCACCATCCAACTCACCGGCCGCCTGTTGCAGGAGTTCGCTGAGGTGCAGCAGATTGGTCAGCACCCGCTCACCCTCATTGCGCGCCATCAAGGCCTGGGGCAGCTCGAAGTCATGCAGCAGTCGCCGCAGCATGGGCAGCACCCCCTGGGTGCGCCAGACCGTACGGTAGCCACGGAACTGCATGACCCGTGCCTCCCAGGCCAACTCATCCTGGTTGAGTCGCTCCAGCTCCGTGAGCGGCAGGTTCAACGTGATGCTCGCCAGCGCAGCCCGCAATGGCCGCTCGACATCCGGCTCGGCACAGGCCCTGAGCCAGATCAGCACGTCACGCGCTTCCTGCGAGGCAAAGACCGAATCCTTATCGGACAGATAGACACTGCGTACCCCTCGCGCGGACAACTCGTCCCGCACCGCCTGCGCCTCTTTACCGTCCCGCACCAGGATCGCGATATCTGCGGGCAACAGCCCACGCAGCGCTTTTCCATCCTCGATGAAACCGTCGCGCCCCGACTGGCCGCCGTTGAGCAGCGCCGTGATCTCACTGGCACAGGCAGCCGCCATTTGCTGCCGATAGACCGCACCGGAGAGCGGCTTGTCCGACGGCAAATGCCAGATATTCAAGGCTGCAAGGGGCTCGCCCGCGATCTGCAAGGACTCCTTGCGGCCCTGGGCATCAACGGGCAGGAACGGCACCGGGTTCTTGTCCGGTGCTTCACGAAACAGGAATGCCCCGCGCCCGCTCGGACGGGATTCGGCGTTCTGGAAAATATGGTTTACCGCGCCCACCATGGCGTGGCTGGAACGGAAGTTGGTTCCCAGGGTATGCAGCCTGCCGGCGGTCGCCTCACGGGCACGCAGGTAGGTATGGATATCGGCGCCACGAAAGGCATAGATGGCCTGTTTCGGATCACCGATCAGGAACAGCCCCGTCTCGGGGTTGTTGTCTTCAATTCGGTAGATGCTTTCGAAGATCCGGTATTGAACCGGATCGGTGTCCTGGAACTCGTCGATCAACGCGACCGGAAACTGCTCGCGTATCAGGCTCGCCAGACGTTCGCCACCCTCGGCCAGCAGCGCCGCGTCCAGCCTCAGCAGCATGTCGTCGAAGCCCATCTCCGCGCGTCGGCGTTTCTCTGCCTCGAAGCGCGCGCCCACCCATTGGGCCGCATGCTGCAACACCGCTGCATCCGGGGTGGGCAACGCCTCCAGGCTGGCCTTGAGACTGGCCATGGCCTCCAGCCCTGGATGGCTGGGCACTTCGCCTTTCCAGGCCTCCGCCATGCCTTCGGGGGTCAGCCGCGTAAACCCGGTACCGATATCCAGGAGTTCGAGGCTCTCGTCATCCACCCAGGCGAAGATTTTCTGAAACCACGGCTCGAAGTAGCGCGCCTGCATCTTGCGCCCGTCGACGCTCTTGTTGGCAACGCCTTGCTGGCAGATCTCCAGCAGCTCCACTGCCCATTGCCGCCAGGGCGCCTTGAGGTCGAGCAACGCGGTACTGCGTTCCTGAAGCGACGCCAGGATGAGCTCGGCAGGCTCAAGCCCGTCACCGTTGTCACGCTCGCTGGAAAACAACCCCCTGACCCGCGGCAACAGCGCAGCAGGCCCTCCCCAATGGGTGCGCACCCAGTTCAGCGCTTCACCCTGCATCGAGTAGCAGAACAGCCGCCAATAATCGCGCAGTACTTCGCCAAGCAATTCGCTGTGATCGGTTTCCAGGGTTTGGGTAAACAGGCTGCCGCTGTCGAAGGCGTGTTCACGCAACATCCGCTGGCACCAGCTATGAATGGTCGAAACCGCGGCTTCATCCATCCATTGCGCAGCGATGTCCAGCCGATTGGCGCAACCGGGCCATTGCGCTTCGTCGAACTCGTCACGCAACTGGGCGATCAGTGAATCGGGGGCCGGAATCTCATCCCGAAAGAAACGCGCGGCTTCGGCCAGGCGCGTGCGGATACGTTCGCGCAGCTCCTTGGTAGCGGCGTCCGTAAAAGTCACGACCAGGATTTGCGGAGGAAGCAGTTCGCGACCGAATCCGGTCGCCGAGCCGCCATGGCCCAACACCAGCCGCAGGTACAACGCGGAAATGGTAAAGGTCTTGCCAGTACCCGCACTGGCTTCGATCAATTGGCTCCCGCGCAGGGGAAACGCCAGGGCCAGAGGTGTCTGCCGACTCATGATTACGCCTCCTCGCCGATTGCGGAACGCCATGGAGCCTCGAACAGCGGCCGATAAAGCGCATCGCACCAGTCAGGAAATGTCTCGTCTGCCGTCAGGGCATCGAAGTCGGCAAACTGCCGGGCCAGGGCCGGACTCTCCCGCCGCTCGCCTTCAGAAGTCAGCCCATCGCCTTCGTAGGTTTTTCGGGCCGCCGCCTCGGCTTTATCCGGATCTGTCTGGCCAAGCCAGGCGAAGGCGGTTTTCACTGCAATCGGCAACGGCTGGCGCATGCCTGACTGCCAAGCCTGCAACAGGTCACTGAGCAGTCTTCGCGCCACAGCTTCTTCAAACGGTGCCAGCAGCAAGCTGTCATCACTCGCCACCAATGCGGTGGTCATCGACAGCCCGCTGGCGCACGCCACGAGATGATTGACCCAGGGACGTATCAGGCGGTGCCACTTCCGGGTCCTGACGGAACCGATGCTGTTGGGTATGGCAGTGATGGCAAGGACCGCGCCGTCGGAACGCTGGTGCAGGCCGCTGAGCCATCCTTCGACACTGACGTCATGCAATTGGAGACTGACAGGCACTGCGCTGGTCAACGGGGTGGGCCATAACGCCAGAAGTTGCTGATAACGCTGGAGCAGATCCGGCAGGGGCTCGATCAGTTCGCGTTGCATGCACTCACCGAAACCCGCCATGGGTAACAGGCCGCTGTTCTGCAGGCGCTTGGCATGGGCCTCCAGGGCCAGATCCGGCTGGTCCAGGCGCACCAGGGCGGCTTCCAGCAAGCTGTCGCTCAGGCTATAGCGTTGCAGGGCATCGAGCACGAAGGGCTCGTCATCGGCCAGCGGTGCTTCGATGGCTTCGAAGAACACCTTGAGTCGCTGGCTGAAAAAGTGGCGAACGGGGTTGCGCAGGAAGTCCTGCAACTGTCCGAGGCTCAAGGGCTCTTCCTGAACATAGGGCTCCAGCACCTGGGCATTGCCCGTATGGTCCTGATTGTCGTGAAGCATCCGCCATTCACTGGCATAGCTGAACAGGTCATTACCCTGGAGGAAATAACGAGCGCTGAACGGTTGCAGGGGATGCTCCTGGGTCAGTGCCCCGAGAAGGTCCTTGCTGTCGTCCACCAGCCGCCAGCCGCTGGCCAGATGATCCCGCAACTGACCGATCAACACCGATGCGGGTCGGTCGCTGTTATCGCGGATACTGCGCCCTACCCAGCTTATATAGAGTTTTTCCCGGGCCGACAGCAGCGCCTCCAATAGCAGATAACGATCGTCCTCACGCCGGGAGCGATCACCGGGCCGATAGTCACTGCCCATGAGATCGAAGTCCAACGGCGGCTGGGCTCTCGGATAATCGCCGTCGTTCATCCCCAGCAGGCACACCAGATTGAAGGGGATTGCACGCATCGGCATCAAGGTGCAGAAGTTGACCGCTCCGGCGAGAAAGCGCTGGGACAGTCGACCTTGGTCCAGCCCTGCCAGCCAAGCCTCGCGTACCACCGTCAGCGGCAATTCATCCTGCAGCCCCACCGACTCGCAGGTTTCCAGCCAGGTCTCGCGCAGGTCTTCAAGCTGAGCCAGCAGATAGTCGTCATGCTCACTGCTCGCCTGGAAAAACAATTGCATCAAGTCCCGCAGACGCGATCCCCACACCTGTGGGGATGCGGGCTCGGTGAGCGACTGATGGGCGACTTCCAGCGCATCCAGTAAAGCGGCCAGGGGGCCGATCAACGCCGCGTCGAGGCCACCGATTTCGTCATAGGGTTCGATGCCGTCATAGGCGTCCGAACTGCCGACGGCATATCCCAACAGCATGCGTCGCAGACCAAACCGCCAGCTGTTCTGCTCAAGCTCAGCGGGCAGCCCGAGCCCGGCGCGATGTTCGGCGTTCATTCCCCAACGAATACCGGCGCCCTCGATCCAACGATGCAGTGTCGGCAAGTCGGCCTCATCGAGGTCGAATCGCTTGCGCAGGGCCGGGACATCCAACAAGTCGAGGATCTCGCTGACGGGAAAGCGGCTATCGGGCAGCTTCAGCAAATGCTCGACGGCAATCAGCAATGGATCACGTCCACGCTGCCCCTGGTCGGTCAGGGTGAAGGGAATGAAGCGCGGATCCGTCCTGTCGAGCTGACCGAACACGGCACGGATATGCGGAGCATAACTGTCGATGTCCGGGACCATGACGATGATGTCCCGAGGACGTAGCGTCGGGTCTGCGCTGAAATGGGCCAATAACTGGTCATGCAGAATTTCGACTTCGCGCTGGGCGCTGTGGGCGACATGGAAGCGGATCGATCCGTCTCGCGCCGTATCGACGGCAGGCCAGCGCTCCCGGGTTTCAGCCAGGGGGCGCAGCTCAAGGATGTCATCCTGCAACTGGCTGAGCAGGGTCGTGGGATTGCTGTCACTGAACAGGTCGATTCGGCCGTCGCGAAACACCGAGCGGTAGCGATTGGGGTCGTCATAGCTGTCGAGCAGATTGATATAGTCGCGCCCTTGCTTGCCCCACGCCGCGAGTAATGGATGAGCATGTTGATGCAGGGATTGCGGATCGAGGATAACGGGCATGCCAGCCTTGCGTGCCTGGCGCTTGTACTCGTGACGCAACAGGTCCTTGTCGGCCACGATGTCCGCCCAGTGATGACGACAAGGGTTATGGACGCACAGGAGAACCTGGCTGAACCGTGACAGACCGGCCAGCGCCTCGAGGGCCTGGGCCGGTAGTGAGGAAATACCAAACACGATCACCCGTGCAGGAAGTCCTTTCGGAGCGGCTTCCAGGCTGTTGATGCGTTCGATGTACCGTTGATGGACGCCCGCACGGCTTTGGGCCATGCCTTCTTCTCCCACATCCACCAACAAGGCTCGCCACAGCTCGGCTTGCCAGCAATTAGCGGGCGCAAGCGCCTTGATTTCGCCTCGGACATTTCTCGTCTGGTGCCGGCCCTCTGCCCAGTCCTCCAGCCAGTCGGCCCGGTACACCTGATACTGGTCGAACAGATCGGCAAGGCGCTCAGACAACTGATAGCGCTTGCGCAGATCCGTGTCGTGGGTGAGGAACCGACGCAGGGGCTCGAAATGAGGCTGCTCGATCAACTGCGGCAAAAGACGCATCAGTCGCCAGGTGAGGGGGGCTTTATCCAGCAGCGACTTGGCCGGAATCTCGTCGCGCCCCAGAACCGTTCGATAGAGTTGCCACATGAAGCTGCCGGGCAGTTGTACATCAATGGCAGCCGCAATGCCGCAGCCGCCGGTATCGTCGTCTTCCGGATCCTCGGCCAGTGCCAGCTTGAGCCATTGGGCAATACCGTTGCTCTGTACGAGTGCAATTTCATTCTCCAGCGGGGCCAGCGGATAACGTCGCATCAAGCTGATTACCAGGCTGCGCAGCTCATCGAGGCGATTGCCATGAATCACCATGAAGGCTGGGCTGAGGGACGTTGCGTCCGGCATAAAGGCATCCTTGAAAATGCAAAAGCTAGGGCCGAACCTTAGCACTGTCGGGGGGTTGTGGCAGCCGGGAACGGTCCGCGCTTGTCGTCAGAACTTTCCTGCGGGCAAAACAAAACCCCTACCTGCGTCAGCAGATAGGGGTTTCGGAATTTAATCTTGACGATGACCTACTCTCACATGGGGAAACCCCACACTACCATCGGCGATGCATCGTTTCACTTCTGAGTTCGGGATGGGATCAGGTGGTTCCAACGCTCTATGGTCGTCAAGAAATTCGGTAGCCAGCGCGTGCCTTACGGTCACGTTCCAGCGAATGGGTATGCGATAGTTTGTGTGTTGCTGCTGAGCGGTTCGAACTTTCGGTTCGTTTCGTCTTCACACACCGCAATCTGGTGCCCTTGCGCTTTTCAGCTCGGAGCCAACAAATTGCTTGGGTGTTATATGGTCAAGCCTCACGGGCAATTAGTACAGGTTAGCTCAACGCCTCACAGCGCTTACACACCCTGCCTATCAACGTCGTAGTCTTCGACGGCCCTTCAGGGAGCTCAA
>NZ_NOIN01000029.1 GCF_014596565.1 Pseudomonas sp. PSB18
CTGCCGTTTTCCTTGCCGATGAAGTAGCCGAGGTTGGCGCCCAGGGTCCAGTCGCCGATGGGCTGGCTGTGGGTCAGGTTGAAATACTGCTGCTGGTAGATGTCGCTCAGTTCCGAGTACCAGACGCCGACCTGGGTGCGTTTGTCGTTGAAGGCATACTCGCCGCCGCCGAAGTTGAAGCGGTCGGAGGTGAAGGCCGGGCGGCCGTTCATGAACATGTCTTCCATGCTCGCATCGTTGCGCGGGCTGTTGCCGCGGAACTGGCCGCCGTAGAGGCTCAGGCCGCTGATCTCGGTGGAAGTGACCTGGCCGCCGCGGAAGGTTTGCGGCAGGGAGCGACCGTCGTCGGAACGCAGGATCGGCAACACCGGCATCCATTCGCCGACCTTCAGCTCGGTCTTCGACACCTTGGCCTTGAGGGCGACGCCCAGGCGACCGAAGTCATCGGCCGGACGACCGTCATCGTGGACCGGCAGCAACTGGGTGCCGGCGGTGCCTTTGCCGCCGTCGAGCTTGATCGAGTACAGGCCCAGCACGTCCATGCCGAACCCCACCGGGCCCTGGGTGAAACCGGACTTGGCGTCGAGGATGAA
>NZ_NOIN01000004.1 GCF_014596565.1 Pseudomonas sp. PSB18
AACCACTTGCGCTTTCGATCTCTCGTTAGCGGGAGGCGAATTCTACAGCGTTAGTCGCTGCTGTCAACACCTCTTTTTCACCGCTTTCGACCGAGAAGATCGAACCGTCAACCGGGCCCAATAACGCACCCTGCCGACTCCTTCCGGACTTCGATGAACTGAAGCCCTGCGCCGCCTTTAAACGTCTAACTCATTGAAACTCAAGGAGTTTTCCGCTTCGACTGCGCCGGAAGTGGGGCGAATTATAGAGACTCAGAATCTGCCGTCAACACCTATTTTCATGTTTCTGTCATAACGGTCAAAAACCCCCATAAACAAAGAGGCCGACGCTTACGCGCCGGCCTCTTTGTCTATCCATTACAAACTGGGAAACGCGAACTGCGAAGCTTCATGGCTGGCGCGTTGAGGCCAGCGCTGGGTGATGGCCTTGCGGCGGGTATAGAAACGCACGCCATCCGGACCGTAGGCGTGCAGGTCGCCAAACAACGAACGCTTCCAACCGCCAAAGCTGTGATAGGCCACAGGTACAGGCAGCGGTACGTTGACGCCAACCATGCCCACTTCAATCTCATCGCAGAACAACCGCGCCGCTTCGCCATCGCGGGTGAAGATGCAGGTGCCGTTGCCATACTCGTGATCGTTGATCAGTTGCATGGCCTCCTCCAGGCTGTTGACCCGGACAATGCACAGCACCGGGCCAAAAATCTCTTCTTTATAGATGCGCATCTCTGGCGTCACACGATCAAACAGGCAACCACCCAGGAAGAAGCCATCTTCGTGGCCCGTCACGCTCAGGCCACGGCCGTCGACTACCAGCGAAGCACCTGCCGAAACACCGTCCTCTATATAGCCGCTGACCTTGTCGCGATGCTGACTGGTCACCAACGGCCCCATGTCCAGACCGCAAGAAGTACCGGCACCGATTTTCAGCGCCTGGATCTGCGGCACCAGCTTGGCTACCAGCGCATCCGCCACCTGGTCGCCCACGCAGACAGCCACCGAAATCGCCATGCAACGTTCGCCGCACGAACCATAGGCCGCCCCCATCAACGCATTGACGGCGTTATCCAGGTCGGCATCCGGCATCAGCACGGCATGGTTCTTCGCCCCGCCCAGTGCCTGAACGCGTTTACCGCAACGGGTCCCCTCGGCGTAGATGTACTCGGCAATCGGTGTCGAGCCGACAAAACTCAGCGCCTTCACCTCCGGCGCCTCGATCAGTGCATCCACGGCAACCTTGTCGCCATGTACGACACTCAATACGCCCTCAGGCAATCCAGCTTCCAGCAGCAATTGTGCAATCAGCAGTGTCGAGCTTGGGTCACGCTCGGATGGCTTGAGAATGAAGCAGTTGCCGCAAACGATCGCCAGCGGATACATCCACAGTGGAACCATCGCCGGGAAGTTGAACGGGGTGATACCCGCCACGACGCCCAACGGCTGAAAATCCGACCAGGCATCGATGTTCGGCCCTACGTTGCGGCTGTATTCACCCTTCAGAACTTCCGGAGCTGCGCAGGCGAACTCGACGTTCTCGATACCCCGCTTGAGCTCACCGGCTGCATCTTCCAGAGTCTTGCCATGCTCCTCGCTGATCATCTGCGCGATACGCGATTCGTTCTGTTCCAGCAACTGCTTGAAACGAAACATCACCTGGGCACGCTTGGCAGCCGGCGTCTTGCGCCAGGCCGGGAATGCTGCGGTGGCGGCATCGATGGCCTTTTGGACGGTCGCGCGATCGGCCAGCGACACCTTGTGGATAGCCTGGCCAGTGGATGGATTGAAAACGTCCGCTGTACGCGTGTTGTCGTTTATCAGTTCGCCATTGATCAGATGCGGGATGAGACTCATGGGGACTCCAGTTTTTTATCCACAGGCTCCCGCGACCAGGCGCCTGTCGTTGAAGGTGATAGGGAGGCAGTCAGTCGAGCTTGTTCAACACTTCACCAACCGCGTCGAACAGACGATCCAGATCCTGTGGCTTGCTGTTGAACGTTGGCCCGAACTGCAGGGTGTCGCCACCGAAGCGGACATAGAAGCCTGCCTTCCACAACGCCATGCCGGCCTCGAACGGACGGACGATCGCATCGCCGTCCCGCGGAGCGATCTGGATCGCGCCGGCCAGGCCAAAGTTGCGGATGTCGATCACGTTCTTCGCGCCTTTGATCCCATGCAGAACCTTTTCGAAATGTGGCGCAACTTCGGCCACGCTCTGCACCAGGTTTTCCTTTTGCAGCAGATCCAGTGCCGCCAGGCCCGCCGCGCAGGCCACCGGGTGCGCCGAATAGGTGTAGCCGTGAGGAAACTCCACCGCGTACTCAGGCGTCGGCTGGTTCATGAAGGTCTGGTAGATCTCGCTGCTGGCAATGACCGCCCCCATGGGAATCGCACCGTTGGTGACTTGCTTGGCGATGCACATCAAGTCAGGGGTCACGCCGAAACTGTCTGCACCGAACATCGAACCCGTGCGGCCGAAACCGGTGATCACTTCGTCGAACACCAGCAGGATATTGTGCTGGTCGCAGATCTGCCGCAGGCGCTTGAGATAGCCCTCAGGCGGAACCAGCACCCCGGCGGACCCGGCCAACGGCTCGACGAAGACGGCCGCGATGTTGGAGGCGTCATGCAACTCGATCAGCTTCAGCAGCTCGTCGGCCAGGGCAATGCCACCTTCTTTCGGCATGCCGCGGGAATAGGCATTGCTCGCCAGCAAGGTATGCGGCAGGTGATCGACATCGGCCATCGCCTGACCGAACAGTTTGCGGTTGCCACTCACGCCGCCCAGGCTGGTACCGGCGATGTTCACGCCGTGGTAGCCGCGGGCACGGCCGATCATTTTGGTCTTGGTGGCCTGGCCCTTGAGACGCCAGTAGGCGCGCACCATCTTCACCGCCGTATCGGCGCACTCGGAACCGGAATCGGTGAAAAACACATGATTGAGGTTGCCCGGCGTCAGGCTGGTGATTTTTTCCGCCAGTTGGAACGACAGCGGATGGCCATACTGGAACCCCGGTGAATAATCGAGGGTGCCCAGCTGTTTGGCGACCGCGTCCTGGATTTCCTTGCGAGTGTGCCCGGCCCCGCAGGTCCACAACCCCGACAGAGAGTCATACACCTTGCGCCCGTGTTCATCGATCAGCCAACTGCCCTCGGCACCGACGATCAGGCGCGGGTCGCGCTGAAAGTTGCGGTTGGCGGTGTAGGGCATCCAGTGGGCATCGAGTTTGAGCTGACTGGCCAGAGAACTGGCCGCGTGTTCGGGCATGTTCATCGACAAAACCTCGCAAGATATGAACGGTATCGGGGCAAACGCCTGGTTGCGGCTAAGTTGCCACGACGATAAAGTCGGTGAAATCCAACTTTTCTAACCTTCAGTCAGTGGATTACTAAACTATGAGCGTTCGCCGCCCCGATCCGCTGGCCCAAGTCAGCGACTTTGATATTCGCCTGCTGCGCATCTTCCGTAGCGTAGTGGAATGTGGGGGATTTTCCGCGGCGGAAACGGTCCTGGGTATCGGTCGCTCGGCCATCAGCCAACAAATGAGCGATCTTGAACAGCGCCTGGGCTTGCGTCTGTGTCAGCGTGGGCGCGCGGGATTCTCACTGACGGAAGAAGGACGCGAGGTCTATCAGTCGGCCCTGCAACTGCTCAGTGCGCTGGAAAGCTTTCGCACCGAGGTCAATGGCCTGCATCAACACTTGCGCGGCGAACTGAACATCGGCCTGACCGACAATCTCGTCACCCTCCCCCACATGCGCATCACCCATGCCCTGGCTCAATTGAAGGAGCGCGGGCCCGACGTGCAAATCCAGATTCGCATGATCGCTCCCAATGAAGTCGAACAAGGTGTTCTCGACGGCCGCCTGCACGTCGGCGTGGTCCCTCAGGCCAGCGCCCTTTCCGGGCTGGAGTACCAGCCGCTCTACAGCGAGCGTTCGCTGTTGTATTGCGCGGTCGGGCATCCCCTGTTTTATGTGGACGACCTGCAGCTCGATGAAACCCGCCTCAACAGCCAGGATGCCATCGCCCCCACCTTTCGCCTGCCGATCGACATCCAGGCCCATTACCAGGCGCTCAATTGCACCGCCAGTGCATCGGACCGCGAAGGCATGGCGTTCCTGATCCTCACCGGTCGCTACATCGGCTACCTGCCGGATCACTACGCCAACCTCTGGGTCCAGCAAGGCCGGTTACGAGCCCTGAAACCCACGACGCGGTTCTATGACCTGAGCCTGGCTTCGGTAACGCGCAAGGGTCGCCGCCCACATCTGGTGCTGGAGAGTTTTCTCGACAGCCTGGCGGCAACCCGCTAGTGGCTTTTGTGGTGGCAACACTTGTCGGATCGGTGCCGGTGCGCTATCAACGCATTTGCTTGCCCACAGACCCAGCCCGGAAACGTCCATGACCTTTGAAGTCCCAGCCCACGGTGGCAAGCCCACCGGCCGCATTCGTCAGAAGAACGAAGAGACCATCCTCAAGGCTGCTGAAGATGAATTCGCTCGTCACGGATTCAAAGGCACCAGCATGAATACCATCGCGCTGAACGCCGGACTGCCCAAGGCGAACCTGCACTATTACTTCACCAACAAACTCGGGCTCTATGGGGCAGTGCTGAGCAACATCATCGAGTTGTGGGACAGCACCTTCAATACCCTCACCGCCGAGGATGACCCGGCCGAGGCATTGACCCGCTACATTCGCGCCAAGATGGAGTTTTCCCGTCGCCACCCCCAGGCGTCGAGGATCTTCGCCATGGAAGTGATCAGCGGCGGCGAGTGCCTGAGCGAATACTTCAACCAGGACTACCGCGCCTGGTTCAAGGGCCGCGCGGCGGTGTTCCAGGCCTGGATCGACGCCGGCAAGATGGACCCGATCGACCCGGTGCACCTGATCTTCCTGCTATGGGGCAGCACCCAGCATTACGCCGACTTCGCCACCCAGATCTGCCGCGTGACCGGTCGCAGCAAATTGAGCAAGCAAGACATGATCGATGCCGGCGACAACCTGATCCGCATCATTCTCAAAGGCTGCGGCCTGACACCCACCCTCTAAGACGCTCATGCCTTTTACTCTCGTTGGCTTTTGCGAATACCGCGAAGAAATTCGTAAAAGCCGCTTCATCACCTTCGCCGCCCCCATCACCAGCCCCGCCGATGCCCAGGCCTTTATCGAACAACACAGCGACCTGAACGCCACGCACAACTGCTGGGCCTGGAAGCTGGGCGATCAATACCGCAGCAACGACGATGGCGAACCGGGGGGCACCGCCGGCCGCCCGATTCTGGCGGCGATCGAAGCCCAGGCCTGTGATCAGGTCGTGGTGCTGGTGATCCGCTGGTATGGCGGTATCCAGCTGGGTACCGGCGGACTGGCCCGGGCTTATGGCGGTGGCGCGAACAAGTGCCTGCAGAATGCCGAGAAGCTGGAACTGATCAGTCGCGTGCCCCTGCATTGCACCTGCGGGTTCGCGGAACTGGCCCTGGTGAAACTGCGGGTTGCCGAATGCGGTGGCCTGGTCAACACAGAAGGGTTTACCGCCAACGGCGTGGAATTGCAGTTGGCGGTGGGTGAAGGCCAGATCGATACGCTGCAAAAGCAACTGGCCGATTTGAGTCGCGGCCGGATCCTGCTGGAGCGTTAAGTTTTATTTGCCCACACCTGCTGTGCACCCGACTGTGGATAACCTGAGCACATCCGCCTGTAACCCTTCTGTCATGCGGCTTTGCGAGGGTTGCTCATTTTTCGTCCAGATACTCGCCTGTCCGCTAAATGAGCCAGCAAAACAAACGCTTGCAGCGAGTTATCACCTTTGGAAGAAAGCCGCCCGGTGCTTATGCCCGAGTTCGCGGCTTGCGCACAATAACTGTGGAGCAAGCTGTGGATAACCCGTTCATGGCTCACGCGACCCCAAGAAGAGCATGGCTCCCAGGCGCTTGTTCATTTTTTAACCATTCGTTAACGAGTGATCACGCTTCCAGCTTGAATCCGTGTTCTCGCCACGCATGGGTAACAGTTGGACAACACCCCACACCAGTTCGAGGACCAGGAATATCCACACCAGCGCACTGGCGCCGTGCAGCAGCGCGTAACACATCCAGGTCGCAAACAGGAATCGCCCTGCCGCGTCATACCGTCCGTACAGGGGGCGCGGATCCCGAATTCGCAGCACCGCCCATACACAAACGATCGAGCCCAGCAGATTGGCCATCAACAGGTGCATAGGCGCAAACGTTGGCAGCTCGCCAGGCAGGTCGAGCATCTGGGTCACACCCAGCAACCAGCCGTGCAGGGCGGCGAAACTCCATGGCGTGGCAAATGCTGCGGTTACGATCAGGTCGTACCAGGCGCTACCGAGCACCACGCGACGATATTGCGGTGAAGTCCACATAGGCATTGCTCCAGATAATCAAGGAGCGAAAAGACTAAAGCCTGGGGTATGCTCCAAGGTCAAGCTTTCTGGAGATTGCCATGCGAATCGGTGAACTGGCCCAGGCCTGTGCCGTCAGCCGCGACACGCTGCGCTTCTACGAGCAGCGCGGGCTGATTGCGGCGGGACGCAGCGCCAATGGGTATCGCGACTACCCCGAAGACATGGTGCAACTGGTGCTCTATATCAAGACAGCCCAACGCCTGGGCTTTACCCTCGGCGAGATCGGCAACAGCGTCGCCTCCGTGCAGCAGGCACCCGACCCGGACCGCGCCGTGGCTGAGCTGCTGCAGAACAAATTGAACCTGATCGAAACCCGCATGACCGAACTCGACGCGTTGCGTCATGAGCTGAAACAACGGCTCGGACAACGTTGTCCATTAAATCCGTGACCTTTTCTTTCAAGGATGCCCTTCATGAATTCGGCAAAAAACGCATTGATCATCGGCGCCTCCCGGGGCTTGGGCCTTGGCCTGGTGAAGACCTTGCTGAGCGATGGCTGGAACGTGATCGCCACCGTGCGCAACCTGCAGAACGCAGAGGCATTGAAGGCGTTGGGCCCGGTGCGGATCGAGAAACTCGACATGGATGACCAGCAAGCCGTCATTGCCTTGAGCCAACAGCTCAAGGGCGAAACCTTCGACCTGTTGTTCGTCAATGCCGGCGTCAAAGGCCCGGATAACCAAGCCCCCGACGGCGCGACCCTGGCCGAGGTCGGCCAGTTGTTTTTCACCAACGCGGTGGCGCCGATCAACCTGGCCCAGCGATTCGTCGGGCAGATCCGCGACGGCAGCGGCGTGCTGGCGTTCATGAGTTCGGTGCTGGGCAGCGTGACCATGCCCGACGCCCCTGAATTGGCGCTGTACAAGGCAAGCAAGGCGGCCCTCAATTCCATGACCAACAGTTTCGTCACCCAATTGGGCGACCAGACATTGACCGTCCTGTCGCTGCATCCGGGCTGGGTGAAAACGGACATGGGCGGTGAAGGGGCGGACATTGACGTCGACACCAGTACTCGCGGCTTGATCGACCAGGTCAATGCCTTTGCCGGCCGGGGTGGGCATCACTTCGTCAACTACAAGGGTGAGACGATTCCCTGGTAATTTCACGCACAACCTGTGGGAGCGAGCCTGCTCGCGAAAGCGGAGTGTCATTCAACACCGCTGTTGGCTGATGCACCGCCTTCGCGAGCAGGCTCGCTCCCACATTTGAACTCGGTTGGAGAACTGGATATGTGCACCACAACCTGAGTAAACTCCGCACCTCGTCCCCCGCGGCGACCCTGGATCAGCAGACAGGGCATCACTGAGCTGGCTAACCTGAACCCACTTTCAGAGGAGCCGGCCACCATGCCTGCGACCCGTACCTGGTTAAAAAACCCTCTCGCCATTTTCACTGCCAACGGCCTCGACGCCCGTGGCGGCCTGGTCCTGCAGGATGGCGTCATTGTCGAGCTGCTGAGCATCGGCCAGCGCCCCGCCCAACCTTGCGACCATGTCTTCGACGCCCGTGAGCATGTAATTCTTCCCGGGCTGATCAACACCCATCACCACTTCTATCAGACCTTGACCCGCGCCTGGGCACCGGTGGTGAACCAGCCGCTGTTCCCATGGTTGAAAACCCTCTATCCGGTATGGGCACAACTGACACCGGAAAAACTCGCCCTGGCGACCAAAGTGGCCTTGGCCGAACTGCTCCTGTCGGGCTGCACCACGGCGGCCGATCACCATTACCTGTTTCCCGAAGGCTTGGAAAACGCCATCGATGTGCAGGTGCAAAGTGTGCGCGAACTGGGCATGCGAGCGATGCTGACCCGCGGCTCCATGAGCCTGGGCGAAGCTGACGGTGGCCTGCCGCCGCAGCAGACCGTGCAACAAGGCCAGGTGATTCTCGACGACAGCCAACGGTTGATCGACCGCTACCATGAACGCGGCGACGGTGCGCAGATCCAGATCGCCCTGGCGCCCTGCTCGCCGTTTTCGGTCACCCCTGAAATCATGCAGGCCAGCGCCGCCCTGGCGGAGCAGTTGGATGTCCGCCTGCACACCCACCTGGCCGAAACCCTCGACGAAGAAGATTTCTGCCTGCAACGCTTCGGCTTGCGCACCGTGGATTACCTGGACAGCGTCGGCTGGCTCGGCCCACGTACCTGGCTGGCCCACGGCATTCACTTCAATCCCGAGGAGATCGCCCGGCTCGGCGCCGCCGGCACCGGTATCTGCCATTGCCCAAGCTCCAACATGCGCCTGGCCTCGGGCATCTGCCCCACCCTCGAACTGACCGCCGCCGGCGCCCCGCTGGGCCTCGGCGTGGACGGCTCGGCCTCCAACGACGCCTCGAACATGATTCTCGAAACCCGCCAGGCGCTGTACATCCAACGCCTGCGCTATGGCGCGCAAGCGATCACACCGGAGCGGGTGCTGGGCTGGGCAACCCAGGGCTCGGCAAAATTGCTTGGGCGTAGTGACATCGGCGAGTTGGCAGTCGGCAAGCAGGCCGATCTGGCGTTGTTCAAGCTCGACGAACTGCGCTTCTCCGGCAGCCACGATCCGGTTTCAGCGCTGTTGTTGTGCGGCGCGGATCGAGCGGACCGGGTGATGGTCGGCGGGCAATGGCGGGTCATCGATGGTCAGGTCGAAGGCTTGGATTTGAAAGGCTTGATCGCTGATCACAGCCAGGCGGCGCGGGAGTTGATCGCGGGCGTCTGATCGAATGCTATCGCGGGCAAGCCTTGCTCCCACAGGTATCAGGACACATCTGTGGGAGCAAGGCTTGCCCGCGATGCTTTTCTAAAGGCCGAGCAGCGACAACATGATGAACGTCGCAAACAGCACGAAGTGGGTCATGCCTTCAATGGCATTGGTCTCGCCGTCGTTGAGATTGATCGCGCTGACGATCAGGGTGATGAAGATCATCACCGTCTGCACCGGCGTCATGGCCATCTGGAAAGGCTGGCCGGTGTAAAGCGCCATGGCCTCCATCACCGGCACCGTCAGGATCACCGTCGACAGCGACGCCCCCAGCGCGATGTTCACCACCGACTGCATGCGATTGGCGAGGGCGGCGCGCAGGGCGGTGAGAATTTCCGGTGCCGCGGAGATGGCCGCCACCAGGATGGCCGTGACCACCGGCGGCGCTCCCGAGCCCTCCAGCCCCAGGTCGATGGCCTTGGACATGACTTCGGCCAGCGCACCGATCACTACCACGCCAAACACCAGCGCACCGATGGAAAACGCCAGGCTGATGGGCTTCGGCTCGGTTTCCACCGGCTCTTTGCGGCGACGTTTTTCCGGATAGCTGTAGCTGAAAAAGTAACTGTGGGGGCCCACCTGCATACGCAGGAACAGCGTATACAGCACGAGCATCGCGCCAATGGTGAACGCCGAATATTGCTTCCAGTTTTCCTGGGGAATGAACTCCGGCACCACCATCGACACGCCCATGGCGGTGAGGATCATCACACTGTAACTGCGTGCCGAATCATCGTTGTAGACCTGCTCGCCATGCTTGAGCCCACCCATCAGCGCCGCAAGCCCGAGAATGCCGTTGATGTCGAGCATTACCGCCGAATAGATCGTATCGCGCACCAGGGTCGGCGACGCTTCGTTGCTCATCATGATCGCCAGGATCACCACCTCGACCAACACGGCCGACAGGGTCAGGATCATCGTGCCGTAAGGATCGCCGACCTTTTCCGCCAGCAACTCGGCGTGGTGGGCCACACGCATCGAGGCCGCGACGATGAAGCCGATCAGTATCAGCCCACCGATCAACGCCACGACCTGCCCACTGCCCAACAGCCAGTGTTCCAGCGGGTAGGCGACCACGGCGGCGAGCAGGGCCAGCACCAGCAGCTTTTCTTGCTTGATCAACGTGAACATCACAGGCCTATCACCGTGCACGGGGTATGACCTACTAGACTGTAGGGGGCCGTGAACGTTTCGTCCGGTGTGACGTCTCCTTAATGGATCGGCGCAAGGTTCTTCGCGGGCCCCTCCTGCTCCCACAGTGGATCGGCCGGTCAGGTTTTTCCAGACATTGCGGCCAGCCCCTGTAGAATGCCCACCATCGATTCACTGATGAGAAAAGCATATGTACGACTGGCTGAACGCCTTGCCCAAGGCAGAACTGCACCTGCACCTGGAGGGTTCGCTGGAGCCCGAGCTGCTGTTCGCCCTGGCCGAGCGCAACAAGATCGCCTTGCCGTGGAGCGATGTCGACACCTTGCGCAAGGCCTACGCCTTCAACAATCTGCAGGAATTCCTCGACCTGTATTACCAGGGCGCCGACGTGTTGCGCACCTCCCAGGATTTCTACGACCTGACCTGGGCCTACCTGTTGCGTTGCAAGGCGCAGAACGTGATCCACACCGAACCGTTCTTCGACCCTCAGACCCACACCGACCGAGGCATTCCGTTCGAGGTGGTCCTCAACGGCATCGCCGCCGCCCTCAAGGACGGTGAACAGCAACTGGGCATCACCAGCGGCCTGATCCTGAGCTTCCTGCGTCACCTGAGCGAAGAACAGGCCGAGAAAACCCTCGACCAGGCGCTGCCGTTCCGCGATGCCTTTGTCGCCGTCGGCCTGGACAGTTCGGAAATGGGCCATCCGCCCAGCAAGTTCCAACGGGTGTTCGACCGGGCCCGCAACGAAGGCTTCCTGACTGTCGCCCACGCGGGCGAAGAAGGCCCACCCGAATACATCTGGGAAGCCCTGGACCTGCTGAAAATCCAGCGCATCGACCACGGTGTCCGGGCCATCGAAGACGAGCGGCTGATGCAGCGGATCATCGACGAGCAGATTCCGTTGACGGTATGCCCGTTGTCCAACACCAAGCTGTGCGTGTTCGACGACATGTCGCAGCACAACATCCTCGACATGCTCGAACGCGGCGTGAAGGTGACGGTGAACTCCGATGACCCGGCGTACTTCGGCGGCTACGTCACCGAAAACTTCCACGCCCTGCACACCCACCTGGGCATGACCCAGGACCAGGCCAAACGCCTGGCCCAGAACAGCCTGGATGCGCGGTTAGTGAAGCCTTAGCTTTCATCAACCGTCCCTTGTGGGAGCGAGCCTGCTCGCTCCCACAAGGAAATGGTGTTTAACCGCCCACGCTCTCGCTCAACTCCTCCAGCGTCTTGCCCCGCGTCTCCATCCCGAACAACCAGACCACACCCGCCGCCACGGCGAAGCACAGTGCGCCGAGGCCGAATACGCCGCCTTGGCCGGTGATGGGAAAGACCAGCCCGGTCACCAGTGGCCCCAGCAACGAGCCGATGCGACCAATCGCCGAGGCGAAACCCGAGCCCGTTGCCCGCGCCGAGGTGGGATACAGCTCCGGTGTGTAGGTGTAGAGCACCGCCCACATGCCGAACAGGAAAAACTGCATCAGCAATCCGCTACCGATCAGCAGCCCGACGTTGCCGCCGAACACCGCACTCTGCCCGTAAAGAAAGGCCATCGCCCCGCCGCCCAACAGGGTGATGACACACACCGGTTTACGTCCCCAGCGCTCCACCAGCCAGGCAGCCATCAGGAAACCGGGAATTCCACCCAGGGAAATCAGCACGGTGTAATACACCGACTGGGTCACGGCAAACCCCGACTGCTGCAACAACGCGCTGAGCCAGGACGTCAGCCCATAGAAGCCGAGCAAGGCAAAGAACCAGACGCTCCAGATCATCATCGTGCGCTGGCGATACAGCGGCGACCAGATCTGCGCCAGCGCCGAAAAGAAAGTACCCGGCGTAGTCGCCAGCCTCGGCAGGCGAATCGGCTCCGGCAGTTCCTGACTCCCCAGCGAAGCCCGGACCTTGTCTTCGATCCGGCGCAGCACGGCGTCCGCCTCATCATCCCGTCCGGCCTGCTCCAGCCAACGCGGTGACTCGGGGATGAAGAAACGAATCGCCAGGACAAACACCGCCGGCACCGCCAGGACCAGGAAGATGTCGCGCCAGCCAACCACCGGCAGCAGGAAATACGAGAGCACGCCCGCCGCGACGAAGCCCAGCGGCCAGAACCCGTCCATCAAGGCGATGTAACGGCCCCGACGCTTGGCCGGGATCAGTTCCGAGAGCATCGACTGGGCAATCGGAAACTCCATGCCCATGCCAATACCCAGCAAGATGCGAAACAGCGTCAGCGTCTCGACATCCTGGGCCGTGGAACACAGATAACTGGCGACTCCCCAGAGCACGATGCTCCATTGGAACACCGGTTTACGTCCGAACCGATCCGCCAGCATGCCCGACAGCGAAGCGCCCAGCACCATGCCGAAGAAACTGGAGCTGGCCAGCAGGCCTGCCTGGGCCGTGCTCAAGCCAAACTCGGTTTTGATCGAGCCGAGCAGGAACGTCATCATCGCCAGGTCCATGGAATCGAAGAAGAACGCCAAGGCAATGATGATGAAGATGATTCGGTGATAGCCACTGATGGGCAGTCGCTCCAACCGTTCTGCCGCGCTGTACCCGTGATTGTCCATGCTGCATCCCCCAGTCCGATAGATTCCCGGGCGAGTGTGCGCGAACCTTGCGGGTGGCTATTGCTGAATGCGACCTGTCGACAGGCCTAGAGCGCCATTTCCAACGTATCCTGCCGGGCGAACCGATGGATTTCCTGCTGGCCGAGCACGGTCACCTGCAAGGCTCGCGAGTCATTGGGCAGGCTCAGCCAGCCGGACTGCATGAACAGTTGCAGCAACGCAGCGCCCAGCGCTCCCCCCAGGTGCGGCCGGCGTTCACTCCAGTCCGGACAGGCGCAGGCGATGCGGGCATTGCGATGGGCCAGGGCCTGGATGAACAGGCCATGCCCGGCCAACTGGCTCGCGCCTTTGTGGGTGACGATCACCCGCTGCTCGCATTGCTCGATCCACCCCGCGTCCAGCAGGCGCTGGTACAGATCGGCCGCCAGGGTGCCGCCAAGATGATCATCGCAGAGCCGCGCTCGCAACAATGAGGCGGGGGCCGATGGCGCCTTGTTCGATATGACGCCGCGCTTGAAGACATCCGGAATCTGCCGTGGCGCACTGGCCAGGGTCGCGCTGGCCAGCGCCTCGACAGCCGCGCCGATCTCCGGCGCGGCCAGGCGGAAAAACCGTTTGCGCCCCCTGGCTTCCACTGTCAACAGGCCACCGGCGGACAGGCGCCCCAGATGGGCACTTGCCGAGGACGGCGACAACCCGGCCAACAAGGCCAGTTCTTCAGCCTGCCGGGCCGTGCCGTCCATCAAGGCCCACATCATTGCGCTGCGCTTGGGGTCGGCCAGCAGCGTGGCGATCTGGCTGATGCAAGGTGCATGTTCCATGTATTCACTCCCTGTTGAATCATTCGTCTACTGCTCTTGATGCGCGATGCCGCGCCGATTCAGGCGGCCGCTAGTATAAGCGTGCAGATCAAGCTTTCCTGTCCTCCGGAAACCTTTGGAGGCGATTGTTCATGAGGGAAAATTCTCTATTTACCCGCGACTATTGGCCGACTGCCGTCGAGAGCGGAAATTGCGCCGTCAATTCACCACAACGGGCCTGGAGCATCTCCCGCAACAGCTTGACGGGCTTGCTCAACTGCGCCCGATGAGCACACAGCAGGTTGAGCGGCGCGCGCTCGCAGTGCAGGTGCGGCAAAAGGATCTTCAAACGTCCGGCCAGCACATCGGTCGACACGTCCATCCACGACTTGTAGGCAATGCCTGCACCAGCCACCGCCCAGCGCCGCACCACATCGGCATCGTCACTGAAGCGGTCACCGCTGACGGTGAGGCTCACTTCCCGCTTGCCGTCATGAAAGCACCAGCGGTCATGAACCCGTGTGCCGAGCATGTACAACAGGCAATTGTGTTGAGCCAGTTGCTCAAGCTGATGGGGTTCGCCATGGCGGGCCAGATAGTCCGGCGAGGCACACAGCACCCGCCGGTTGTCCGCCGCGACAGGCAAGGCCACCAGGCTTGAATCCTCCGGTTCGCCGTAACGCAGCGCGATATCCACCGGCTGCTTGAACAGGTCGGCAATACGGTCGCCCAACAACAGCCGCACCGTTAGCCTGGGGTGCTCGCGTTGGAAGTCATCCAGCCAGGGCAGCAGCAGGTTGCGTCCCAGGTCCGACGGTGCGGACAACTGCAAGACACCGCTGACCTGGTCCTGGCCGCGGGTCAACAGCCGTCGCCCCTCATCCAGGCTGCCCAACGCCGCCCGGGCATATTCGAGAAAGCCTTCCCCTTCGGCGGTCAGGCGCAGGCTGCGGGTGGAGCGCGCCAGCAGTCGGGCGCCGAGGTGCTGCTCGATCCGTTTCAACGCGGCACTGGCCACCGCCGCCGACAGATCCATGACCCTGGCAGCGGCAGAAAGACTGCCCAGATCCGCCGCCCGGACAAACAGCTGCAGGTCATCGAATCGAAGCATGGCGACTCCATTATCAAAAAAATATTGAAAGAGCCTGTTCTTTTAGCGGGTTTTATCGCGGTGATAAATAGCTAAACATGACTGCCATTGAACCCACCTCACGGAGCCCGTTTCATGAAAGCCATCGCGTACTACCATTCCTTGCCGATCACCGACCCGCAATCGCTGCAGGATGTCGAATTGCCGGAGCCCGTCGCCGGTCCGCGCGACCTGTTAGTAGAAGTCAAAGCCATTTCGGTCAATCCGGTGGACACCAAGGTCCGCCAGAACGTCCAGCCCGAAGGCGGCGCAGCCAAGGTGCTGGGTTGGGATGTGGCCGGCGTGGTCAAGGCCGTGGGCAGCGAAGTCTCCCTGTTCAAGGCCGGTGACAAGGTGTTCTATGCCGGCTCCATTGCCCGCGCGGGCGGCAACAGCGAACGGCATGTCGTGGATGAACGGATTGTCGGCCACATGCCCAAGACCCTCGGTTTCGCCGAAGCGGCCGCGCTGCCACTGACCGCCATCACCGCTTGGGAGTTGTTGTTCGAGCGGCTGCAGATTCAGGAAGGCCAGGACGCTTCGGACCAGAGCCTGTTGATCGTCGGCGCCGCAGGCGGCGTGGGCTCGATCCTGACCCAATTGGCCAGCCAGCTCACCGCGCTGAAGGTCATCGGTACCGCTTCCCGTCCGCAGACGCAGGATTGGGTGCGGAGCCTGGGCGCCGATCTGGTGATCGACCACAGCCAACCCTTGAGCATGGTCATGAAGGAAGCAGGCCAGCCCCAGGTCACTCACGTCGCCAGCCTGACCCAGACTGACCAGCACCTGGATCAGCTGGTCGAAGCCCTGGCGCCCCAAGGCAAACTGGCACTGATCGATGATCCCAAGTCCCTGGACGTGAGCAAGCTCAAGCGCAAGAGCCTGTCCTTGCACTGGGAGTTCATGTACACCCGTTCGCTGTTCGAAACGGCCGACATGATCGAACAGCACAAGCTGCTCAACCGTGTTGCCGAACTGATCGACGCCGGCACCTTGAAGACCACCGTCGGCGAACATTTCGGCAGCATCAATGCCGAAAACCTGCGCCGGGCCCACGCGCTGCTGGAAAGCGGGAAAGCCAAGGGCAAGATTGTGCTCGAAGGGTTCTGACCGTCCAGCCTGCACTCAGGCTCAAGGCAGACTACCTGTGGCGAGGGGATTTATCCCCTCGCCACAGTGGTTACTTAAAAAGATTGAACCGTCAGTCCGAGAATTGACCATTGTCACAATTGCGATCGCATTCCGGTCTACACTCGAGGCCTTTGCAACGCAATCTTTTACGTGAGGAGGTCAGCAATGAAGATCCTGATAAAAGAAGTGGCAAAATCCCAATGGCAAGTGCGTCTTGACCAGCACGCCGTCACCTTCCGCACCGAGGCCGAAGCCAAAGCCTTCGCCACCACGCTGCAAGCGCGCATCCATGCGCCGCACCACTTCCCCGAACAGCAACAACGCGCGGCCTGCTGAATCAGCCCTGGCGGCTGGCTTGTGCCAGCGCCCGGGCATTTTGTAGGCGGCGGGTCAGCATGGCTGCGCTCACCACCAACAGTCCGCACAGGCTGATGACCATCGCCATGGGCACCGCGGTGCCGTCGTGCAGTGCCGCCACCAGCGCGGCGGCCCCGGCGGCCACGGAAAACTGCAGGCTTCCCAGCATCGCCGAGGCACTGCCGGCCCGGGCACCCTGCCCGTTCATGGCGCAGGCGGAAGCGTTGGGAAGGATGCACCCCAGGCTGGCGATACAGATGAACAATGGAATCAGCAATGGCCATAGATGCTCAGGGTGCAGGGCGCTGACGGCCAGCAAGCTCAACCCCGCCGTGAAGTAGACCCACACAGCACGGCTCAGCAGGAAGGCCGGGCCACGCTTGGACAACAACCGGGCATTGACCTGCGCCACCAGGATGAAGCCGGCCGCGTTGGTACCGAACAGCCAGCCGAAGTGTTCGGCCGGTACGCCATAGAGCTTGATGAACACGAAAGGCGAACCGGCGATGTAAGCGAACATACCGGCAATGGCAATACCACCGGTCATGGCATGCCCCAGGAAGACCGAGTCGGTCAGCAGCCTGCCGTATTGACGCAACGCCCCTGACAACGGTTGCCGAGGCACATGGGCCGGCAGGCTCTCGGGCAGCCCCAGGGCCACAGCCGTCGCCGCCACGGCGCTGAACAGGGTCAGGCCGATGAAAATCGACTGCCAGCCATGCAGGTTCACCAGCAACCCGCCAAGCATCGGCGCGAGAATCGGCGCCAGGCCCATCACCAGCATCAATTGCGAGAACACCTTGGCCGACCCCACCGCATCGCATTTGTCGCTGACCACGGCCCGGGAAATCACCATCCCGGCACATCCACCCAGGGCCTGGACGAAGCGCGCGCCGATCAGCCATTCGAGGCTCGGTGCGTAGGCGCAAGCCAGGGAGGCCAGGGTGAACAAGCCAACCCCCACCAGCAGTGGAATCCGTCGCCCGAAGCGATCCGCCACCGGCCCGTAGGCCAACTGCCCGATGGACAGCCCGAGGAAATAAGCGGCCAGGGTCAATTGGATGTGTTTTTCGTCCGTGCCGAAGGCAGTTGCCATGGCCGGGAAGGCAGGCAGGTAGAAGTCGATCGCCAAGGGACCGAAAGCGCTCAAGGCGCCAAGAATCAGAATGGTACGAAGGTTCATCGGGCGTCCGTCGGGCATCAGTCAGCAGCCCGACAGTCTAGCCCTGCCGGGCGCTCTTGAACATTCCGATAGGTCGCTAACGATTAAAAAATATTCAGGCGGGGCTGACCTCGTAGCCTTCGTCCTGGATAACTTCGATCAGCGCGTTGGCCGGCAACGAACTCTGGACCCGGACGGTCTTGGCGCCCAGGTCGATTTGCACATCGGCCGCCGGATCCCTGGCCTGTACAGCCTGGGTGATAGCCTTGACGCAGTGACCGCAGGACATACCCTGGACATTGAACGTTTGCATCAGGTGACTCCTTGAGAATGGAAGTTGCCAGCAGTTTCAAGCTTGCCATCGTGGCAAGGTCAAGTTCTGATAAAAACTGCCGGGCTGGCAATTGCTGTCGCGCTCGGCCAAGCTGCCACTATCAAGGATTCCACACCGGAGGTTCGGCCATGCGCTGGTCAGCGTTCAGCCTGTTTTGCATGTTAGGTTTTTCAGCGATGGCCCCTCAGGCATCGGCCGCCGGCGAAGATTACGGTGTGCTGATCATTTCCCGGGAACGACTGGAAGTGTCGACGTCCTGCGAGATCGGCATCTACATCCAGGATCAGCTCACCGCCCGGCTCTTCCAGGAAGACAGCACCTCCTTCAACCTGCCTCCGGGCCAGTTCTCCTTGCGCCTGAAGCTGTTGCCTGGCCAGGCACCGGGTTGCAATCCGGGCATGCTCGCACCGGGTTCCCAGGAGATTACGATCAGGGCCGGTGACATCCTGAAATACCGTATCGCCATGAATGAACAAGGGATGTACCTCAAGCAGGCCGGGCTCGGTTACTGACCTCACCCGAATCCTTTGTGGGAGCGAGCCCTGCTCGCGATAGCGGTGTATCAGTTAAAAAAATGCTGACTGACAAACCGCCATCGCGAGCAGGGCTCGCTCCCACAAGGATCGGCGAAGGTCTTTTGGATTGGCGCTTGACCTTGCCAGCATGGCAAGGTTGATCCTGTAGTCATTCACTACAGGGAGCCCGAGCAATGTCCGAATCCACCACTTTCGACCTGCCGATTGCCGGCATGACCTGCGCCAGCTGCGCCGGGCGGGTCGAGCGGGCCTTGAGCAAAGTCGCCGGAACCCGTGCTGTCAGTGTGAACCTGGCGACCGAGCTGGCACGGGTCCAGGCCTCCGAACAGAGCCTGCCAGCCTTGATAGAGGCCGTTGAACAAGCGGGCTACCATGTTCCTGTCCAAGCCCTGGAACTGAGCATCGGGGGGATGACCTGCGCCTCGTGCGTGGGTCGAGTCGAACGCGCCTTGGGCAAAATTCCCGGCGTTCACAGCGTCAGCGTCAACCTCGCCAATGAGCGAGCCCACGTCGAACTGCTCGGACAGGTCGATCCGCAAATCCTGATCGATGCGGTGAAGCGCGCGGGTTACGAAGCCATCGTCTGGCAGGCCGAGCAGCCCCATGACACTCAGCCCCGTCACCTGAATCGCGAGCGCCTGATCCTGGTGTTGGCGATTCTGCTGTCCGTGCCCCTGGTGCTGCCGATGCTGCTGCAGCCGCTCGGGGTGCACTGGATGCTCCCGGCCTGGGCGCAGTTCGCCCTCGCGACACCCGTGCAATTCATCTTCGGTGCACGCTTTTATATCGCGGCCTTCAAAGCCGTGCGGGCGGGGGCCGGCAACATGGACCTGCTGGTGGCACTGGGCACCAGCGCCGGCTACGGCTTGAGCCTGTATGAATGGGTCATTGCCCGCCCCGGCAGCATGCCGCACCTGTATTTCGAAGCGTCGGCGGTGGTGATTGCCCTGGTCCTGCTGGGCAAATACCTGGAAAGCCGCGCCAAGCGCCAGACCGCCAGCGCCATTCGCGCCCTCGAAGCCTTGCGGCCGGAGCGGGCGGTCCAGGTGATCGACGGCGAGGAACGGGATGTCGCCATCAGCGCCCTGCGTGTGAACGACCTGGTGCTGGTCAAGCCCGGCGAACGCTTTCCGGTGGACGGCGAAGTGCTGGAGGGCCAGAGCCACGCCGACGAAGCGCTGATCAGCGGCGAGAGCCTGCCGGTGCCCAAACAGCCCGGCGACAAGGTCACCGGCGGCGCCATCAACGGCGAAGGTCGCCTGCTGGTGCGCACCCAGGCCCTCGGCGCCGAAACGGTCCTGGCGCGTATTATCCGCCTGGTGGAAGACGCCCAGGCGGCCAAGGCTCCGATCCAGAAACTGGTGGATAAGGTCAGCCAGGTCTTCGTGCCGGTGGTCCTGGTGTTGGCCTTGGCGACGCTGATCGGCTGGTGGTTGTCCGGTGCGCCGCTGGAAACCGCGCTGATCAACGCCGTCGCCGTGCTGGTGATCGCCTGCCCCTGCGCCCTGGGCCTGGCGACACCCACGGCGATCATGGCCGGCACGGGCGTGGCGGCGCGCCACGGGATCCTGATCAAGGACGCCGAAGCACTGGAACGCGCCCATGAAGTGGATACGGTGGTGTTCGACAAGACCGGGACCCTGACCTCCGGTACGCCGCGCATTGCTCATTCAAAAGCCCTGGACGGTGACGAAGCCAGGCTGTTGCAAATGGCGGGCGCCCTGCAACGCGGCAGCGAACACCCCCTCGCCAAAGCCGTGCTGGACGCCTGCGCCGAGCGTGGCCTGAACGTGCCGGATGTCAGCGACAGCCAGGCCCTGCCCGGACGTGGCATTGCCGGCAACCTTGATGGACGCCGCCTGGCCTTGGGCAATCGGCGCCTGCTGGACGAGTCGGGCCTGGACGCCGGCTCGCTGGCCGAATCAGCGCAGGCCTGGGAAACTGAAGGCCGGACTTTGTCCTGGCTGATCGAACAAGGCGCGACACCGCGGGTGCTCGGCCTGTTCGCCTTCGGCGACACCCTCAAGCCTGGCGCGCTCGCGACTGTGCAAGCTTTGGATGAGCGGCGCATCGCCAGCCATTTGCTCACAGGCGACAACCGCGGCAGCGCCCAAGTGGTGTCCCAGGCACTGGGGATCGTCAACGTGCACGCCGAAGTGCTACCGGGGGATAAGTCCGCCATTGTCCTGGAACTGAAGAAAAACGCCGTAGTGGCGATGGTCGGTGACGGTATCAACGACGCCCCGGCCCTGGCCGCCGCGGACATCGGCATCGCCATGGGCGGCGGCACTGACGTGGCGATGCACGCCGCCGGCATCACCCTCATGCGCGGCGACCCGCGACTGGTGCCGGCCGCACTGGACATCAGCCGCAAGACCTACGCCAAGATCCGTCAGAATCTGTTCTGGGCGTTCGTCTATAACCTGATCGGCATCCCGTTGGCGGCCTTCGGCCTGCTCAACCCGGTGCTGGCCGGCGCGGCCATGGCGCTGTCGAGCGTCAGCGTGGTGAGCAATGCGTTACTGTTGAAATTCTGGACCCCCGAGCATTTGGAGGACAAGCGATGAACATCGGCCAAGCGGCCCGCCAGAGCGGCCTGAGCGCGAAGATGATCAGGTACTACGAGTCCATTGGCCTGCTCAGGCCGGCCCATCGCACCGACAGTGGCTATCGGATCTATGGCACCGATGACCTGCATACCCTGGCCTTCATCAAGCGCTCCCGGGACCTGGGCTTTTCCCTGGAAGAGGTCGGCAAGCTGCTGACCCTCTGGCAGGACCGCCAACGGGCCAGCGCCGACGTCAAGGCCCTGGCCCGACAGCACATTGATGAACTGAACCAGAAAATCCGCGAACTGGCCGAACTGCGCGACACCCTTCAGGACCTGGTGGAACACTGCCACGGCGACCACCGCCCGGACTGCCCGATCCTCAAGGAACTGGCGTCGGGGTGTTGCAAGGAAACGTCTAGCGCCTGATACCCAGCTCCACAGGGGATTAGCGGTGAACACGGATGTTCTGTCCCCCCAGACCAGGGTGGGAGCGAGCCTGCTCGCGAAGACGGCGGCACATTCAACACCCATGCAAGCTGACCCACCGCTATCGCGAGCAGGCTCGCTCCCACAGGGGGTTGGTGGTGAGCATCGATGGCGTGCTCGCCCGAGATCTGCTCACAAAAAACCCGGCCAAGGCCGGGTTTCGGGTCATTGCATCCAGGGCGGAGGCGGTTCTTCGGTTTTGCCGGGGGGAGCGTCGTCCGCCGCGCGTACGGCCTGGCGACGTTCCTCGTCGAGGCGAGCGGCCTCGATTTCGCGCATGATCCCGCCGACATCCGCCAGCTCCTCCGGCTCGTCGAACTCACCGGTCAGCGCGCTGGCCGGGTGCAAGGTGCCAGCCTCATACAGAGCCCACATCTCCTTCGCATACCGGGTGCGCTTGAGCTCCGGTGCAAACCGGCCGAAGTAGGACGCCATGTTGCCCACGTCCCGCTCCAGCATGCTGAAGGCATGGTTGTTACCGGCGGCATCCACGGCCTGTGGCAGATCGATGATCACCGGCCCTGTCGGCGTGAGCAGCACGTTGAACTCCGACAGGTCTCCGTGCACCAGACCGGTACACAGCATCAGCACGATCTGGGAGATCAGGAACGCGTGGTATTCACGGGCCTGATCCGGCTCCAGCACCACATCGTTCAGGCGCGGCGCCGCATCGCCATACTCGTCGGCCACCAGCTCCATCAGCAGCACGCCCTCGAGGAAGTCGTACGGCTTGGGCACACGCACACCCGCGTTGGCCAGGCGGAACAGCGCCGCCACTTCGGCGTTCTGCCAGGCATCCTCGGTTTCCTTGCGCCCGAACTTCGAGCCCTTCGCCATGGCGCGAGCCTGGCGACTGTTGCGGACCTTGCGGCCTTCCTGATACTCGGCCGCCTGACGAAAACTTCGCTTGTTCGCCTCCTTGTAGACCTTGGCGCAACGCAGCTCATTGCCGCTGCGCACCACATAAACAGCTGCTTCTTTACCACTCATGAGAGGGCGCAGCACTTCGTCGACCAGACCGTCTTCGATCAGGGGTTCAATGCGTTTTGGAGTCTTCATCAGCTTTTATTCTGGGTCCTTTATGACCAAACACGCGAATGACAGCCGTTATACGGCAATCCTTCCTCCACGGGGAGGGGTTGCCGACCTATGAACCTTCGATGCACACACTGTGCCGATAATCGACCAAGCCGAATCATAGCTGACAGCCGCGACGCCGTTGGCATTTGGATGCGCCTGTATTTGCGACAAAATTTACGACGAACTGAAATCCGGTGAGCGGATTCAGGGCTTGAACAACTCCCCCGGCGTACACCCGAACATCCCCTTGAACGCCGCGATAAACGCCGACGTGGAATCGTACCCACACGACAACGCCGCGCCGGTCACGCTATCGCCCTCCTCCAGCAATCTCAGGGAGGACAGCAGCCGCATGCGCTGACGCCAGGCACGAAAGCTCAAGCCGGTTTCACGTTGGAACAGGCGCATCAGGGTTTTTTCCGATGTACCCATTCGCTCGGCCCACATTTGCAGGGTAACGTTGCGCTCAGGTTGTTCGATCAATTCGTTACACAACCCCAGCAGCCGGTCATGCCGTGGCAACGGCAGGGAGAAGCCCACTTCCGGCAACAGCGCCAACTGATCCAGCAATACCTGCACCAGCCGTGCCTCTCGCGTATCACCCTGGGGATAATCGGCCGGCCACTGACAAAACGCCTTGATCAATTCCCGGGCCAGCGGCGTGACCTCCAGCACCCGGCAGCGATCATCGGCCCATGGGCAACTGTCGCGGTGGATATACAAGCTGCGCATTTCCGCCCGCATCGATGTCACGACCTGATGCTCCAGGTCGGCCGGGATCCAGATCCCCCACTGTGGCGGCGCGAAAAAACTGCCGGCGGCGGTGTGCACGCCGAGAACGCCACTGATCGCGTAGGAAAACTGCACCCAGTCATGCCGATGGGCTTGGGTCCACGAACCGGCGCTCAAGCTTTCGACACGGGCATACAACGGCCTGGGCAGTTGCGCCAGGTCGGGAATACGACGTTCGAGCTGCAGGTGTCCGTTAGTCGGCATTGATTGGCCTTATGTCGCAAGACGACTGTCAGGGCCGACGTTAGGCTAAGTCACCTCTTCTGACAACCTGCGGTGCCCTATGGCTATTTTCAGACACCTCAAGCGCATGGTGACCGACTGGTTCCTGTGCGGCATGTTGCTCGCCACATTGCTGGCGTATTTCTTCCCGGGCTTTGGTGCCACCGGCGGCGCCATGCATGCCGAGTGGGTCGTCAATATCGGCATCTTCGTGGTGTTTTTCCTGCACGGGGTCAACCTGTCCGGCGAGCAGATCCGGCACGGCCTGAAGAACACCCGGCTGCACTTGATGGTGCAGGTGTTTACCTTCGGCGTGTTCCCCTTGATCTGGCTCGCCAGCAACAAGCTGCTGGGCAGTCATGTGCCGTCACTGCTGATGCTGGGGTTCTTTTACCTGTGCGCCCTGCCCTCGACCATTTCCTCCTCGGTGGCCCTCACCGGCAGTGCAGGGGGTAACGTGCCGGCGGCGATTCTCAACGCGAGCCTGTCCAGCGTGTTGGGGGTGTTCCTGACGCCGCTGCTGGTCAGTCTGGTGGTCGGTCGCGGCGATGGCGGTATCGACCTGGGTTCGACCTTGCTCGATCTGTGCCTGATGTTGCTGCTGCCGCTGGTACTCGGGCAGTTTCTGCGGCGCTGGCTGGCCGGTTTTTTCGGCCGCTACAAACGCTACACCAGCATCATCGACAAGCTGGTGATCCTGCTGCTGGTCTACGCAGCGTTCTGCAACTCCATGGTGTCCGGCATCTGGCAACAGCAAGGCAACGGCGTGCTGCTCAGTGCCGTACTCGGCAGTGCCGTGCTGCTGGCAATCATCCTCTGGATGACCACCCGCACCGCTCGAACCCTGCACTTCAACAATGCCGATGAAATCGCCGCGGTGTTCTGTGCCAGCAAGAAATCCCTCGCCGCCGGGGTGCCGATGGCGGCGCTGATCTTCGGCAACAACCCTGGCCTGGGGCTGATTCTGCTGCCGATCATGATCTACCACCCGATGCAGTTGATCGTCTGCTCGATCCTGGCCGAACGTTACGCCAGCCGCCGGCGAGCGTCGGTCACCCGGCAGGACGAAACGCTGCTCAACGCTCGATAATCGCCGTCACACCTTGGCCGGCGGCCGCGCAGATGGAAATCAGCCCCCGGCCCCGCCCTGCGGCGTCGAGCAACTTGGCGAGATTGGCAACGATACGCCCACCCGTGGCGGCAAACGGGTGACCGGCGGCCAGGGAGCTGCCTTTCACGTTCAACCGGCTGCGATCGATGGCGCCCAATGGCGCGTCGAGGCCCAGGCGGGTCTTGCAGTAGTCCGCATCCTCCCAGGCTTTGAGCGTGCATAGCACCTGGGCGGCGAAGGCCTCGTGGATCTCGTAGTAATCGAAGTCCTGCAGCGTCAGCCCGTTGCGCGCCAACAACCGGGGCACGGCATAGACCGGCGCCATCAGCAGTCCTTCGGCACCATTGACGAAATCCACCGCAGCGGTCTGGCCGTCCCGCAGGTACGCCAGGATCGGCAACCCTCGCGCCTTGGCCCATTCCTCACTGCCCAGCAACACCAACGAAGCGCCGTCGGTCAGTGGCGTGGAGTTGCCTGCGGTCATTGTGCCCTTGGCGCTTTTTTCGAAGGCCGGTTTGAGCGAAGCGAGCTTCTCCAGGGTCAGGTCCGGGCGCAGGTTGTTGTCCCGGGTCAGGCCGAGGAACGGTGTCATCAGATCGTTCTGCCAGCCTTCGGCGTAGGACGCCGCCATTTTCTGATGACTTTCCAGGGCCAGTTGGTCCTGTTCCTCCCGGGGAATCTGCCAGGTCTGGGCCATCAACTCGCAGTGCTGCCCCATGTTCAGGCCGGTGCGCGGCTCATTGATGCGCGGCAGTTCGGGGACCAGGTGTTGGGGGCGCAGTTGCAGGAATACCTTGAGTTTTTCGGCGGTGGTCTTGGCACGATTGGCTTGCAGCAGGATCCGGCGCAGTCCTTCGTTGACGGCGATGGGCGCGTCCGAGGTGGTGTCCACGCCGCCGGCTATCGCGCTGTCGATCTGGCCCAGGGCAATCTTGTTGGCCACCAGCAGCACGGTCTCCAGCCCCGTGCCGCAGGCCTGTTGCACGTCATAGGCCGGGGTGGTGGGTGACAGCCGCGAGCCGAGCACGCATTCACGGCTCAGGTTCATCTCCCGGGAATGCTTGAGCACCGCGCCGGCGGCCACTTCGCCGATGTGCAGGCCATGCAGGTTGTAGCGCTCGATCAGGCCCTCGAGGGCAGCCGTCAGCAGTGCCTGGTTGCTGGCAGTGGCATAAGCCCCGTTGGAACGGGCGAAAGGAATGCGGTTACCACCGATGATCGCGACGCGGCGTAGCTGTGTCATGAAGAACTCCCCGAGTAGGTTCCAATGCGCTGATGGTCCCGAAAACCAATATTGTCTGCGCACAAGCTTAGGCTTTATCTCGCCAATCGAACGACTGATTGCCGATCGTGGTCCACACTTGGGAGCTCATCCGCCGGAGTACGTTCCATGTCTGACCGTTATATCGACTTCGCCAATTCGCCCATTGGCCTGCGCCTGGTCGGAGCCCTTGGCCTACCATCGCCGGTTCGTCTGGAACGCTGGCAGGCCGGGCGGCTACGACCAATCGAGGGCGCGCTGCTGCTGGGCGGCGGGCCGCTGATCGAACCGATCGGCACGTTCGCCAAGCGCCTGACCGACGCGATCTTCGTCTACGGCGCCGAACCGACCCTGGCCACCGAGTGGATCCCCGGCCACGGCCCGAAAATCAAGGCTGTGGTGTACGACGCCAGCCATCTGGCCCAGGCCGACCAGCTCAAGCAACTGCGGGAATTTTTCCAACCACTGATGAAAAATCTCGACCGCAGCGCCCATGTGGTCATCCTCGGTCGCGCCCCGGAAAGTCTCACGGATCCCTTCGCCGCCAGTGCCCAGCGAGCGCTGGAGGGTTTCAGTCGCTCCCTGGCCAAGGAGCTGCGCCATGGCGGCACGTTGCAACTGTTGTACGTCGGTGACGGCGCCGAAACCCAGCTGGAGGGAGCCCTGCGGTTCTTCCTGTCGCCCAAGAGTGCCTTCGTTTCCGGGCAGGTCATTCGCCTCAATGCCTGCCAGACCCAGGTCCAGGACTGGACACGACCGCTCACCGGGCTCAAGGCACTGGTCACCGGCGCGGCCCGCGGGATTGGCGCCTCCATCGCCGAAACCCTGGCCCGTGACGGCGCCGACGTGATCCTGCTGGACGTCCCCCAGGCCAAGGCCGATCTCGACGCCCTCGCCGCACGCCTGGGCGGGCGCGCCGTGACCCTGGACATCTGCGCCGAAGACGCTGCAAGCCAGTTGATCGAACACCTGCCGGACGGCGTCGACATAGTGGTGCATAACGCCGGCATCACCCGGGACAAGACCCTCGCCAACATGACGCCGGAATTCTGGGACGCGGTGCTGGCGGTCAACCTCAACGCCCCCCAGGTGCTGACCAAGGCCCTGCTCGACAGCGGCACCCTGCGGGACAATGGCCGGGTTGTTCTATTGGCTTCGATCAGCGGCATCGCCGGCAATCGCGGCCAGACCAACTATGCCGCGAGCAAGGCCGGGTTGATCGGCCTGGCCCAGGCCTGGGCGCCGCTGTTGCAGGAGCGAGGCATCAGCATCAACGCCGTGGCCCCCGGCTTCATCGAGACCCGCATGACCGCCGAGATCCCTTTCGCCCTGCGCGAAGCCGGACGGCGCATGAGCTCACTGGGCCAGGGTGGCCTGCCCCAGGACGTCGCCGAAGCCGTGGCCTGGCTCGCGCAGCCGGGCACCGGGGCGGTCACCGGGCAGGCGCTGCGGGTCTGCGGACAAAGCCTTTTGGGAGCCTGACCATGACGATCCAATGGCATGAGGTCAGCAGTACGCCGAGTATGTCGGGGCTCTACGCGAAGGCCGCGACACGTCGCAAGATCACCGGCAAGACCTTGCCGGAGACTGGGTTGCGCCAGATGCTCCAGGTGGATCAGCAGCGCCTGGCGGCTTATCGCAAGGTCTGTGGTTTTGTCGACAACGGTCTGCTGCCACCGACCTATCCCCATGTGCTGGCGTTCGCCCTGCAGATGCAATTGCTCACTGCCCGGGACTTCCCGTTTCCGCTGCTGGGGTTGATCCACTTGAGCAACCGCATCCGCGTGCTCCGCCCCATGGGCGGCGTCAGCCAGGTACGGGCCAGTGTCAATGTCGAGCAGTTGCAGCCTCACCCCAAGGGCGCGGTGTTCAACCTCGTGACCCGTATCGAGGATCAACTGGGGCCGTTGTGGGAAGCCGAGAGCGAGATGCTCTGCAAAGGCGTGCAGCTTGACGGGGCGCTGGTAGAGCCACCACCGCAGATGACTCCGGCGTTGACCGAAGTCACGCGCTGGACAGCCCCTGCGGACATCGGCCGGCAATACGCCAAGGTGTCCGGCGACTACAACCCGATCCACCTGAGTGCCATCAGTGCGCGAATGTTCGGCTTCCCCACTGCCATCGCCCATGGCCTGTGGAACAAAGCCCGGACCCTGGCGGCACTGGACGATCACTTGCCCGAAGCCAACCTCGAAATCGCGGTGACCTTCAAGAAGCCGGTACGCCTGCCCAGCGAAGTGACCTTGCTGGCGAGCGCGGCGGGGTCCAGTGGGGATTTGCGGTTGGTGGGGTCCGGAGATCTGGAACACATGATAGGGAGCTGGCGGCCGATTGCCTGAGCCAGTCGGTGGGTCAGCCTGCACTTATGTCGAATGGGCCGCCGTCATCGCGAGCAGGCTCGCGATAGCGGTGGTCACCGCGGCGGATAGTTGGACAGGATACGCCCGACCGTCTCGCGCACCGCGTTGTCGCGATCAGCAGGGTTGGGCGAGCTGCTGAGCAGTTGCTCATCGCTGCCGCGCCAGACCAGCTTGCCGTCCTTGCCATCGAGCAAGTCGATCTGCACCGTGGCGACCTTGTAGCTGACGTTGCGGGTTTCGTTGTACATCGGCCCGCCCCAGTAACCATTCCAGGGCCCGCCCCAGCCGCCGCCATAGTTGGTGGTCACTTGTTGCTGGCGATCCTCGACGATCAGGTAGGCCTGGACCAGGACATCGCCGCGCCCACCGGCGGCAGGGCGCAGGCCGCGCTGGTCGAGTTGATCGGCCACGGCCTGACGGATCCGCTGTTCGGTCAGGTCACTCCTGATCCGCGGATCATCGGGACGGTACTGCAACGCCGGTTCTTTCCAGCTCCAGCTTCGATAGGCCGCAAAGTCGCGGCTGGTATCGAAATCATGATTGACCTGGTTGGTCGCACAGGCGCTGAGCAGCAGGGCAAAGCCCAGTAGAGCAAGACGACGGAACATCACGCTTCTCCTGTTGCGTAATCAACTGGGCGGATAGGCCGACATGGCTTTCTCCACCGCCTCACGAATGGCGTCGGTGTTATCGCCCGGCCTGCCGCGCTGAGAGGTCTCGGCGCTGGCACTCCATACCGGTTGGCCATTGCGGGCGTCGAACAGGTCGACGCGAACCACCACGACCTGCTCCTGATACGTGCGCACGACCGGCACGGTGTTGTACATGCCGTAGCCAGGACCGTAGCGGTTGTAGCCGCCGTAGTAGCCCGAATCATAATCTTCCCGAACCTGGCGCAGGCGGGTCTCCAGTCGCAGGTCGGCGCTGACGAACAGGTCGGCCGGTCGGTTGTCATGCAGCGGACGCAGGCCGCGCTGGTCCAGGGCGTTGCTCACCGCCTCGGCCACCTGAGCCGAGTCCGCCCACGCGGTACCCGCCGGCAGGCGTCCGTTGAGCCAGGCCCAACTGCGATAGCGCCCATAGTCACGAGGGGCTGCCGGGTAGGCACTGCGGTCGAACACCGTGGCGGCCTCGGGCGGGGCCGGCGGCAGCGGCCTGGAGGTAGCGACATAGGGGTTGGGACCCTGGCAGGCCGCCAGCCCCAGACATAACATCAGTAACCCTGTACGGCCTTGCATTTCGCTCTCCGATCAGAGGGGACGGCAGATCCAGTGCAGATAACGTCCCAGCCCGGCAAACGCGGGATGGCGACGGTGGGCCAGTTCCATGTCCAGCAACTGCGCCAGCTCTACCCGGCTCTGGAACTCTACCGGCATGTAGTCGTGAAAAACCCGCACGCCACTCTGGCTTTCGACCTGCCACACCCCCTCAAGTTGCGCCGCCAACTCGCGCGGATCAAGGGGTTGTTGCGGCGTCAGGCTCTGTTTTTCACCGGCCATGTCGTTGTTGCGCAGCTTGCGGAAATGCCCCTTGAGCAAGTTGCGATAAACCAGCGCGTCACGGTTGTAGAACGCCAGCGACAGCCAGCCGCCGGGCGCCGTAAGTTGATGCAGCACCGGCAGGATCGTGTGAGGCTCGGCCAGCCATTCCAGCACCGCGTGACACAGCACCAGGTCGTAAGGTTCGGTGAGCTGGCCTAGTAACTCCTGCCATGGCGCCTGGATGAAGGTGGCCTCCTGGCCGGCATCGACAAACCGTTGGCGGGCACCTTCGAGCATGGGCGCGGCCGGTTCCGCCAGGGTGACGTGGTGGCCGCGCTCGGCCAGCCACAACGACATATGGCCCAGGCCGGCGCCGATGTCGAGCACACGCAACGGGCGCTCCGGCAATACTTCGAGCAGATCGGCCTGGAGCACCGCCAGGCGGATCGCGCCCTTGGCCCCACCATAGATTTTTTCGGCAAAGCGCGTGGCCAGCTGATCGAAATGACGGTCGCTCATTGGCCGAACCGCCGCTCGCTGTCCGCCAGTTTGCTGCGTACCACCGCATCCATGTCCAACCCCAATTCGCTGCACAGCAGCAACAGGTACAAGACGATGTCACCGACCTCCTGCCCGGCGTGGGCGAGTTTGTCGGCCGGCAGCTGGCGCGACTGGTCCTCGGTCAACCACTGGAAAATCTCCACCAGCTCGGCCATCTCTACACTGGCGGCCATGGCGAGGTTCTTCGGGCTGTGGAATGGCCGCCAATCGTTGCGATCACGAATGGCGTGCAGGCGTTCAGTCAGTTCAACAAGGTTCATCGGGCTCTCCTGGATGCCCATAGCTTCCGGGGGATGACAGGGGAAGGCAAGCGTCTCGATACGAAGCGGCAATTTGCCTCATAATCGAACGATCGCGGCGCCAACAGCTCCTACAATCAGGAACCCAAGGCTCGACTCGATTCTCTTCCATCAGGATGCAAACATGCAGGTAGAAAGCTTTTTCGAATGGCTCGGCCAGGCACTCGGCTCGATAATCCGTTTCATCGTCGACCTGCTGAGCGGCCTGTTCAACACCCTGGCCAACGCCGGCGGCAACTTTGTCGACGGCCTGTCCCGGGCGCTGGGCATGGACACCTCGATCATCAGCATCATCGCGCTGATCCTCGGGCTGATGCTGCTGTACTCGGCAATCCGCGCCTTCATGCGCGCGTCGATTGTGCTGGGGATTATCTGGCTGGTGTTGGGGCTGTGGTTGTTGAGTTGGATCATTAACTAAGACTGAAATTGCTCTCACCACAAGTACCACGCCGGACATTGTGGCGAGGGGATTTATCCCCGCTCGCGTAGGAGCTGTCGAGTGAAACGAGGCTGCGATCTTTTGATCTTTCACTCGAAACTCAAGTGGCAGAGGAAAGATCGCAGCCTCGCTTCGCTCGACAGCTCCTACAGAGCCCCGCGGGGATAAATCCCCTCGCCACAAAAGCCCTCTGTTTATTCCATTCCTTCAGGTGTAGGTCCCGGCTACACCGCCTTGCGCCGCTGCCTACAACTACGCCAGAATCCGCCGGCTTGTGCGCCTTGGGGCCGGGTTTTATTGTTTCCCCGTCGCTGACAAATCAGCGATCGGGTTTAGCAGCTCGGATAACATCAAGGCACGCCAGTGTCGCCATCGGAACAGTCAATCCGCATCGGATTGTCAGCACTATGGCGGCTATGCGTGGGGCACTTCGGTGCGCCGGGTTCCTTGATGCCTGGTCTGCTAACCCGCGTATAGCTGCCACCCACCTCGTTTAGCAGCGACGGATGACGGCTCCACTCATCAAGGAGTTTCACCATGTTCAAGGTAACCCCCAACCCACCGACCACCGATCCCACCGACTCAACATCCTTCGACAACGCCGCCAAACGCGCCCTCGACTTCTACCTCAAGCCCGAACCGCCTGAAACCAAGTCAGACCCACTGTTCACCGTTGCAAACGGCATCGACACCGAATGCCTACTCGCCAACCTCAGCGAAACCCTGGCCTCGGCCAACGCCATGGCCGCTGATCTGGCCTTCGACCTCGACGGCTCGCGTCCCTGGGCATCCAGCAGTTGATCGAACTGAGCGGCTTACTGGCCAACCGGGCGCTGGACAACGTCGACCCACGCTAACCGAAACAACACATCACCTTTGTGGCGAGGGGATTTATCCCCGCTGGGCTGCACAGCAGCCCCAAAACCAGGCTCTGCGGCGCATCAGGTAAACCGCGTCAGCCGAGTTTACGACTGCTGCGCAGCCGAGCGGGGATAAATCCCCTCGCCACAATGAATTCGGAACATCCCGCGTGTTCGGCACGTACTGGAAACGATCACTCAGAGAACCCGCTACAATTGCGCTCCACCAAGGAGCCCCCATGTCCAACCTGCTCGCCGACTGGCGCGACCGTCTCACCCATCGTCGGGTCTGGGCGTTGGCTGCGCCGATGATTCTTTCGAACATTTCCGTGCCGCTGGTGGCGTTGGTGGACAGCACCGTCATCGGCCATTTGCCCCATGCCCATCAGTTGGGCGCGGTGGCGGTCGGGGCGAGTTTGTATACGGTGCTGGCCTGGGCCGTGGGGTTCCTGCGCATGGGCACCACCGGGTTCGCGGCCCAGGCGGCCGGGCGCGGTGATGGCGCGGCGTTGCGGCAAGTGTTGCTGCAAGGCCTGTTGCTGGCGATAGGGTTGGCTGTGGCGCTCGGAATCGTCGGGGTGCCATTGAGTAACGTAGCGTTGCATTTCATGCAGCCGTCCGCCGAGCTCAACCAGTTGACCCGGGACTTCTTCTACACACGGCTCTTCGGTCTTCCGGCGGCGCTGGCCAGTTATGCGCTGGTGGGCTGGTTTCTCGGGGCCCAGAATGCCCGGGCACCGTTGGCGATTTTGCTCACCACCAATCTGGTGAACATCGCCCTGAACCTGTGGTTCGTACTTGGCCTGGACTGGGGCGTGGCCGGCTCGGCCCGGGCCTCGGTGATCGCCGAGTGGACCGGGGCGCTGGTGGGCCTGGCCCTGGCCCACAAAACCCTACGGGCCTGGCCCGGACGGATTGTCTGGGCGACCCTGGGTCTATGGCAGAGCTGGCGGCCGCTGTTGGCGGTGAACCGGGACATTTTCATTCGCAGCCTGGCACTGCAATCGGTGTTTTTCCTGATCACCGTGCAAGGCGCGCGCCTGGGGGACGCAACCGTTGCAGCCAACGCACTGCTGCTCAACGGTCTGTTGCTGACGGCCCATGCCCTTGACGGCCTCGCCCATGCCGTCGAAGCGTTGTGCGGCCACGCCATTGGCGCCCACGACCGCCTGGCGCTGCGCCGCTCATTGGTGGTGGCCTGCGGTTGGTCGCTGATTGCAAGCATCGGGTTTGCGCTGTTGTTCCTGCTCGCCGGGCACCTGTTCATCGATATGCAGACCGACATCCCCGACGTGCGCGACACCGCGTACCGCTACCTGCCTTATCTCGCCGCCCTGCCGCTGATCGCAGTCTGGAGCTATGTGCTCGATGGCTTGTTCATCGGGGCCACCCGCGCCCGGGAGATGCGCAACGGCATGTTACTGACCCTGTTGCTGGTGCTGCCTTTTGCCTGGGCGCTACAAGGGCTGGGCAACCATGGGCTGTGGATCACCTTCCTGTTGTTCATGGCGTTGCGCAGCCTGACCCTTGGTGGTTTCGCCTGGCACCTGGATCGGCAGGACCGCTGGCTCGCAGTCCGCGCTGAGTGATGCTTTATTCTTCATCGCCTTGCCACAACCGCCGCAGGTGCTCGAGCCGCTCGCGCTGGGAACCGCCGGTCAACGCTGGCGTTGGTCGGGCGTCGGGATATTGCAGGCGCAGCCACAACCAGCCGTCGAGGACTTCCCGTTCGGTAAAACCCAGCGTCAAGCCTTGGTCCAGGCAGTCCCAGAGCGCGCGATAATCACGCCCGGTGGCACGGGCCCAATGCCAGGCATGGCGCTCCAGCAGGCATTGCTGCAACTTGTGCTGTTGTCGGTCGCTGAGGCTGTGCTCGTTCTCCAGCGGCGCCACGGGCAGCCCCGGGTTGGACAGTTGCTGCCAGCCCTGGCTGCCGATGGCCCGGTCGGCCCAGGTGCCGCCGAACCAGCGCAGCAGGCGAATGGGCCCCAGCCAGCAACTGAGTTCCCCGGGATCGCAGCCGTCGAAGAAATAGCTGGCGGTGTGGGGGTTGTAATAACTCAACAGCGCCTTGTAGTGAGGGCCCAGGGTCACCGTCAGCATGCGTCGCAAATGCGCCAGCAACTGCGCAGCCGGCGATTCGCTCACCAACAGCAGTCCCGGCCAGGCACCCGCGTCGACATGACACAAGCTGGCCAGCGCTGGCGATTGCTGCAAATCCACCAGCAGCGGACCGTGCTCCCTGATCCCATGCCATTCGGTGTCTTCGAACAAGGCAAAGCACTGCGCTTCGGCAAACTGCTCTTGTAGGCGCAGCGCCGCCTCGGGGACACCGGGTAGGTCGAGCAGCAGCCATTGCGGCGTTGATCCGGACAAGGTTGCAGCGCTCATGGCGCGGCACCCGCGTTGCGTCGCGTAACCAGCCGGCAGGTGCATATTGGTTGGTCACAGGCATTGAAGCTGCCACCTCCGGGCAGCAGGCAGAGCAACACCAGCGGCTCGGCCGCCTGAATCGCGGATAACAACGCCGGATCGGCTTCGGACGGCCTGGGGGTTTCGTGGATTGTCGAGTCCAAGGGCGCCGCATCGGCCAGTTCGACAGCCGCCGGCATATCAAGGAGCGCGCTGATCATGGGACGATCCGGGTCGCCCTCGCAAAAACTCACCAACACCTCGGTGCCCGCCCGGAAAGTGCCCATCGCGCAGGCGGCCAGCTCGGGCGCCAACGGCAGCCAACAATGACTGGGGGTGGCCCCCTCGCCCTGATAAACCCAATCGAGCTGCACCGCCACCCGCCCGGTCATCTGCAACGCCGGCTCGCCCACTTCCACCACCCAACCACGCTGCCGACCCGCCATGCGCGGCTTGGCGGGGAGCCCGGTCGCCACGAACGGCAACCCCCAGGGAACGGCCTGGAAATGGTTGCCATACCCCCAGGCATCAGCGCGATGTTCCACCTTCGTCAGCAGCCAACGCTGGTTCCAATCGCTAAAAGGATGGGCCGTCAGCGACAGTACCTGCCCACTGTACAGCCCCATCAGGTCACTGCTGCCTTGGGCGACCTGTTCCCCCGAGGCCGTGGTTTGCACACTGAAAGCCTGAACACCCGGAGCCGTCCCGTAGACAGCCTCGTCGACCGGAGAAAAGCCGCCCGCATTGTCGGCGAACACCAGGCAGTGCCCGTTCCGAGCCTGTTCGAAATAGAAGTGGATGCCGGCCTGGGCACACACCCGCTGGAGAAATTGCAGATCCGACTCGCGGTACTGGGTACAGAAATCCTGCGGGGGATACTCCCCCTTCAAATCCAGGCACAGCTGGCGGCCGCCGATGCCATGGCCCTTGAGTACCTGGCGGATAATCTGCGGCACCGTGCAATCACTCAGCACCCGCTGGCTGAAGCGTTGCGCGAGGCAGGCCAGCTTCGGCCCGATACGCAGGCGACAGCCGGTGTCGGGACGGTGCTGCACAAGCGCGTGGAGCTGCCCGTGGATGCCCCCGCCCGACGCCCCGAAACTCAACCAGACGTTGCGGTATAACAGGCCCGCCAGGTCCGGCGGCGTAGTGCCGGGCGACAACTCCAGCTCATAGGCAAAAGGTTCGCTGATGGCTTCGCTACCCAGGAAGGCCGACACGACAAAGGGTTCGGGCAGACCGGCTATCTCCAGACGAAATGATGACTCGTTGACTGGATCGGACATCGGCGTATCTCTACAGGAGGGGCGGCCGGGGATTCTCGCTGAGAGCCATGGCGGAGTAGAGAGCCCAAGTACAAGTTAGGAAAGGGACTACATGAAATGAGGACAGTATTGAGGAAATGACCCAGCGCTCGGAATTAACAGCGGCGCAAATAAAAATGCCCTCCAGAACTATCCGAAAAAACCCGCGATGTACGGTGAATTTTCTGACAGACCCGGAGGACAATGCCGATCGATCAAAGAGCTGCCACAGAGCCCTGATGCCGTTCAGTCAAGCCACACACCTGTGGGAGCAAAGCTTGCTCGCGATTGCAGTAAGTCTGTCAGCGACAATGTTGGCTGATCTGTCGCTATCGCGAGCAAGCTTTGCTCCCACAGGGTTTGTACCGCTTGATCCTTAACTGACTGGCATTAGCTACAGAGCCCCGTGTTCAACCGGCCCTCATCCGTGCCTCAGGACGACAAGTACGACGAACGCGTCAACCCCAGGCGCAGGGCGTCGAGGAACTGGGTGCGCTCGGCGGCGCTGATACGGGCGCTGGCACATTTGTCGCGGTAATGGGTCATCAACTCCTCCGGCGACAGGTGCACGTAGCGCAGCATGTCTTCAATGGTGTCGTGGGTCTCGATACCGGCGTGGTACACGCTACCGTCGGCATTCTGGTAGATGTTCACCGAATCGGTGTCACCGAACAGGTTGTGCATGTCGCCAAGGATTTCCTGGTAGGCACCGACCAGGAAGATCCCCAGCAGGTAGTCCTCGCCGGGATTGAGCGCATGGACCGGCAGGCTGGTCTCGATGCTCTGCTCGTCGACGTACTGCTTGATCTTGCCGTCGGAGTCGCAGGTCAGGTCTTGCAGCACGGCGCGGCGCATCGGCTCCTCGTCGAGACGATGCAGCGGCAGGATCGGCAGCACCTGGCCGATGGCCCAGGTGTCCGGCAGGCTCTGGAACACCGAGAAGTTGCAGATGTACTTGTCGGCGAGCTTGTCGTTGAGTTCATCCAGCACCTGGCGATGGGAACGCTGGCGGGCCTTCAACGAGTTGTGCAGGCGACGGCACACGGCGAAGTAGCACTGCTCGGCCAGGGCTTTTTCCGCCAGGGTCAGCTTGCCGTCGGCATACTGGGTGGCCACGTCGCTCATGTAGTGGGTGGCGCGCCAGTAGGTTTCGGTGACCATCTCGATATCGGTCGGACCCAGCAGGTCAACCAGCCACTGCACGGTTTCCGGCAGTTCCTGCTTGTTGTCGATCACTGGCATGTCGTCGACGTGCCGCTCCACGTCGGTCACCTGCACCACCAGCATCGCGTGGTGCGCGGTCAGGGAGCGACCGCTTTCCGAAAAGATGTGCGGATGCGGCAGGCTCTGGGCATCGCAGAACTCCTTGAGCATACCGACCACGACACCGGCGTAATCGTCCATGTCGTAGTTGATCGAACTGGCGTTGCGCGAATGTGTACCGTCGTAGTCCACGCCCAGGCCACCGCCGACGTCGATGTGATCCACCGGCAGGCCGAGGTTGCGCAGTTCGCCGTAGTAACGGATCGCTTCCTTGAAGCCGTGCTGGTAGTCCGCCAGGTTGGCGATCTGCGAGCCCATGTGGAAGTGCAGCAGGCGAATGCCCTGGTCCAGGCCGGCAGCGCGGAAGCGCTCGACCACCGACAGCAACTGCGCGGCGGACAAGCCGAACTTGGACTTCTCGCCACCGGTGTCGGCCCATTTGCTCGACGCCAGGGACGACAGGCGCACCCGCAGGCCAACCTGTGGCTTGACCTTGAGCGAAGCAGCCTCTTCGATCACCAGGCCGACTTCGGATTCCTTCTCGATCACGATGAACACGTTGTGGCCCAGCTTCTGGCCCATCAGCGCCAGACGAATGAACTCACGGTCCTTGTAACCGTTGCAGACAATGGTGCCGCCCTTCGGCGCCAGGGCCAGCACCGCCAGCAGCTCGGGCTTGGAGCCGGCTTCCAGGCCGATGGAGACGTTCTGGGTGGCGATGATGTTCTCGATCACCGCTTCCTGCTGGTTGACCTTGATCGGGTAGAGCGCGGTGTATTGGCTCTGGTACTCCAGGCGCGCGATGTTGCTGTCGAATGCGCCGGTGAGCTGGCGCACACGGTCTTGCAGGATGTCGGGGAAGCGCACCAGCAAGGGCAACGACAGACCGCTCTGGCGCAACTGATCGACCTGTTCGAACAGATCGATGGGCGAACTGTCGGGACCGTTCGGACGAACTTCGACGCGACCGGCGTCATTGATCGCGAAATACCCGGCCCCCCAATGGCGAATCCCGTAAACACTGCGGCTGTCCGCAACTGTCCATTGGCTGCCATCGTCTTTGCGTGTGCGTCGTACGGACATCGAAGTCCCCTATTAAAGAAGTCAAAATGCACCATCCGGTCGGAGGCTGGCGCAGTCTAGAGAATGGAAATGACGATTTGCCTGCAAGCAGGGTAGACCCTGGCTGCAGCGCTGAGTTTAGAAACCCGTTCAGAACAGGCTCTGTGAAAACCCTATGGGCGACCTCGAACATCGGGTTCGGATCAAGCCGGAGTGGTTTTCACAGAGGCTGCTAGCCGCCGGATTTTTTTGCCTTGAAACCGTGCTTGACCAGTTCCGCCAGCAACAGCTCGACGTGATCACCCTGGATCTCGATGACGCCGTCCTTCAACGCGCCACCGGTGCCACAGCGTTTCTTCAACGTGGTGGCCAGTTCCTTGAGCGCGTCTTCGGCCAACGGCACGCCGGTGATCGTGGTCACCGTCTTGCCGCCGCGCCCCTTGCTTTCACGGCGCACACGGGCAACACCGTCGCCGGCAGGGATGACGGTCTGTTTGCAGATGCAGGCATCCACCGGCTGACGGCAATCAGGGCAATGACGACCGGCGTCGGTAGAAAATACCAGGCCGCCCAGGGCGGCGAAGGATGCGGCTTTTTTGGCCACCGGCAATCCTCTCGGGAGGACAAAGACTGGTCGGGGAGAGTGCCTCGACCGCGAAGCCCCACTCAGGCAGGGGCAGCGCTACTGGACCGCAGACGTCGGTTCAGCTTGAAAAGTCGCGCAGTGTAACGGCAAAAAGCCGACTTGCTAAGGGCCAATCCGCGCCAATTTACAGCTTCTTTGCGACACCACGCAGATAACGCTCGAGCGCCGCCAACGAGTCCGGGCAATAAGGCTTGTGCCGGATTTCATCCAGTACCTGTTTGATCGGCATGAAGCGCGCTTCGAGCACCTCTTCGGGCTGCAGCACCAGTGGCCCGTCCCACACCGCCGAAAACGCCGAACACCACAGGCGACTGCCGGGGTCTTCGAAGTAAAAGTGGTCATGGGCGATGAGGGGCACCCCGCTCACGCCCAGTTCCTCTTCCAGTTCCCGGGCCGCCGACTCGGCGTAGGTCTCGTCGGCCAGCACCATCCCGCCCGCCGCCACGTCCCAGAAGCCCGGGTAGATCGCCTTGCTCAGGGTTCGCCGGTGGACACACAACTCACCCGCCGAGTTGAACAGCATGATGTAGGTGCCACGCCCGATCAGGCCACGCTCGCGCAGGTCCGAACGCACCAGGCTGCCGAGCAGGTTGTCGTGTTCATCGACCCAAGCGATCAGCTCGGCATCCGAGGCCACACGGTGAGCGGCCTCCCGGGGACTTTCGCTCATGAATCAGCCCTGGTTCAGCAATTGCCGCAAGTCGATCACCGCCGCGTTGGCCCGGGAGATGTAGTTGGCCATGACCAGGGAATGGTTCGCCAATACACCGAAGCCGCTGCCATTGAGGATCATCGGGCTCCAGACCGGTTCCTGGGAGGCCTCCAGCTCACGAATGATCTGCCGCACGCTGACCGTGGCGTTCTTCTTCGCCAGCACATCGGCGAAGTCCACCTCAATGGCGCGCAACAAGTGGGACAGGGCCCAGGCCTGGCCACGCGCTTCGTAGAACACGTTGTCGATCTGCAACCACGGGGTCTCGACCACCTCTTCATCCACCTGCGGTACCTGGCCCGGAGCCGGGACTTCGGTTTTCAGCGAGGTGTTGAGCTTGACCCGGCCGACACTGGCCGACAGACGCTGGGACAGCGAACCCAGGCGAGTACCGACGTCGCCCAGCCAGTTGTTCAGGTTGTCGGCGCGGGCGTAGAACAACGCGCTTTTCTGGGCAGGATCGGACAGGCGCGCCTGATAGCGGCTCAGGGAATTGATGCCTTCCTGGTACTCCGACTCGCTGGAGGGCAGCACCCAGCTGCGGTTATCGAAGTTGAACCGCGGCTCGGCCTTGGCCAGGTCGGCGTCCTCGGCGGACTGGGATTGGGAGCGGGCGAAGTCCTTGCGCAAGGCACGACTCAGGTCGCGGACCTGCACCAGCACGCCGTACTCCCAGCTCGGCATGTTGTCCATCCACAGGCCTGGCGGAAAACGGTCGTTGGAAATGTAGCCGCCCGGCTTGGTCAGCAAGGTCCCGGCCACGGTCTTGAGGGTCTCGACGGTGGTGTAGCCGACCACCATTTGCCGGCCGTCTCTCTCGGCCGCCGCCTGGGCATTCTGCTGCACGGGAAACAGGGCGGGCTCCTGGCTCCAGTACCAGCCGATGGCGATGGTCACCAGCAGATACAAGCCGATCAGCGTGGCCAGCGCGCGGCTGAAAAACAGCCCACCCAGGTAGCTGCGAGTGGCCGATTTCGGCTCGGCGGCACGTTCAGGTGCGCTGCCCGCGCGGTTTTTCCAGTCCAGCATGGTGATGTCCCTTCAATCACTTGAGTTCACGGTTCGACCACAACCCTACGCCATCGTGCCTGATTTGAAACGCGATAAATCCTGCGCAAATCATGCTGGCCCAGGCAAGACAGTCGGATGGCAACTATAAAGGAAGCGCGGCCATCGGCCTACGAAACCGACCGGTCACAAACTGAATGTCGCTGCTGGGTAGTTTATTGACGTATGACACTCATGCGTATGAAAAGAGATGCTAGCATAGAGCCACCAGTCGACCTCAGCATGTATCTAACTAAGTAGTCAGGATAATGACCGAGCCAGAAGACCCCAGCCGTGAGCGCCTCAAGCACCACTTTGCCCAGCGGGTAATTCATCAGGCTCGTCAGATCCTGGAGATATGGCAGCGCTTGCAACGCAGTGAATGGTCCAGCACCGATCTGTCGGAGCTCAGTGAAGCCAATCTGCGCCTGCTGCGCTTCGCCGAGCGCTTCGAACAGCCGGAGCATTCCCAGCTGGCCCAGGGCATCAGCCAGTCACTGCAAGCCGTGGACGCCAATCGCGGACGGCTGAGCAGCCATCTGATCACCGAAATCAATCGCCTGATGCAGCGCCTGTCCCGTACCGGCCTGCGCCATGGGGACCAGCTCGAACAGACTTTCCTGCCGCCGTTGCGCAAACCCATCTACGTGTTGCTGCAAGACCATGACCGCGCCGAGCGCCTTGCCAAGCAGCTGGAGTTCTTCGGCCTCAGCGCCCAGGCGTTGGAGAGTGTCGCGGCATTTCGCGCCTCGATGGTCGAGCGCCTGCCGGCGGCGATTGTCATGGACGTGGATTTCAGCGGCCCCGGCATCGGCCTGAAACTGGCGGACGAAGCCCAGCAAGGCCTGGAACAGCCCTTGCCACTGCTGTTTTTCAGCCTGCTGGAAACCGATACCCCGACACGCCTGGCCGCCGTGCGCGCCGGCGGGCAGGAGTTCCTTACCGGCACCCTCGAGGCCTCGAGCCTGCTGGAAAAGATCGAGGTGCTGACCTGCGTCGCCCAGTACGAACCCTATAAAGTGCTGATCATCGATGACTCCCGCGCCCAGGCCCTGCACACCGAGCGCCTGCTCAACAGTGCCGGCATCGTGACCCGCACACTGATCGATCCGATCCAGGCCATGGCCGAGCTGGCCGATTTCCAGCCTGACCTGATCATTCTCGACATGTACATGCCCGCCTGCACCGGTACGGAACTGGCGAAGGTAATCCGCCACAATGACCGCTACGTCAGCGTACCGATCATCTACTTGTCCGCCGAAGATGACCTGGACAAGCAGCTCGATGCCATGAGCGAGGGCGGCGATGACTTCCTGACCAAACCGATCAAGCCCCGCCACCTGATCACCACCGTGCGCAACCGTGCGGCCCGGGCCCGCAACCTCAAGGCGCGGATGGTCCGCGACAGCCTCACCGGCCTGTACAACCACACTCATATCCTGCAACTGCTCGAGGACTGCTGCTTCCGCGCCCGCCGCGAAGGCAAGCCCCTGAGCTTTGCCATGCTGGACATCGACCATTTCAAACGGGTCAACGACAGCCACGGCCACCCCATGGGCGACCGGGTGATCAAGAGCCTGGCGCTGTTTCTCAAGCAGCGCCTGCGCAAGACCGATTTCATCGGCCGTTACGGCGGCGAAGAGTTCGCCATTGTCATGCCCGACACCGATATCAAAGACGCCTGCGCGGTATTGGATGAAATCCGCCAACGCTTTGCCGAAATCCACTACCCGGCCCAGCCCCATGATCTGTGGTGCACGTTCAGTGCCGGCGTGGTGGAGATGAGCGAGGACGCCGACAGCCTGATGATGGCCAGTGAGGCGGATGAAGCGCTGTATCGTGCCAAGCATGCCGGTCGCAACCGGGTACAGAGCGCGAGGCAAAGTGCCACTTTTTCATCGGAATCCACTGACTCGGTCATAAACCTGTAACTCCAGCGCAATAAATTCAGGCACTTACGATTCTGCCCCCGGTAGACCTTTGATGCGCCTGAAACTGTTGACCAACCTCAATACCCTGCTGTTATTGGCCGTGTGCCTGGGCCTGGGCGCCACGCTCTGGTGGTCCCAGGCCGCCCTGGAACGTCCTTACCTGTTGATGGAGCGCTATCTGGGGCTGTCACGGCAATTCCAGGGCGAGGTGGCGCGCAACATCGAGGACTACCTGGCCAGTGGCGACGCCTTGCGCCTCAGCGCCGCCAGCCAAGCCCTCGACACCCTGCAAAAGGAACTGGATCAATTTCCTCCGGAACTGGCCCGCACGCTCAGGCCGAGCCTGTCGAGCCTGGATGACTTCGGCAAGACCGATCTGCTGGCCGCCGGCAAGCTGGCCGGCGATCCCCAGGCCTTGCTGTTGCAAGCCGAACGTGAACTGGGCGCCAACCTGGACCAGCTCGCCCGGTACGCCAACGGCGCCCCGAGTTACCTGCCTTTGTTGTTCAGTGCATCACAACATCTGGGCCGGCTGTCTCTTGCGCGGGACAAACTGGTCAGCAGCGGGCGCAGCGAATTGGCCGCCGATGTCGAGCGGGAAGTGGCAAGCATTCGTGCGCAGGCCGGGCAACTGGACAGCCTGCCGCTGCTGGGCGTAACAACCAGCAGCGATTCCGCTGGCGATGATTTCGCCGCGCTGATGGGCCTGGAAAATCAGGAAAAAGCCGTCACCGAAGACGCCGGTATCGCCCTCAAGCGCGAACTCAACAGTCTGCTCGGACGCTACCCCGCGGAGCTGGCGCGCACCCGCGAGCTGATCCAGAAACGCACCGAACTGAGCAACGCCACCCATGTGAAAACCGCCGATGTGCAACAGGCGATCGATGCCCTGGAGCCTGTGGTGCGTGCCCAACACGGACAGATCCAGGGCGAGGTCCGTCTGATCCAGGGTGTGATGATCGGCTTGATCCTGTTGATCGCACTGCTTATCGACACCTGGCAACGACGCCTGGCCCGGACCCTGACACACCTGGCGCCGGCCCTGTCGACCTGGGCCGAAGGCGACTTCAGCCGTGATATCCATGTAGGCGCCAGCAACCGCGAACTGCAAGACATCGAAGCGTCACTCAATCGACTGCGGGCCTATCTGGCGGACCTGGTGGGAACCATTCACCTGAACGCCGAACAGGTCGCCGGCAGCAGCCGGGCCCTGGCCGAACTCAGCGCGGAGATGCACAGTGGCGCGGAGTATCAGGCCGACGACACGGCGCTGATCCGCGACTCCCTGGGCGAGCTTGAAGCGACCATTCAGCAGGTGGCCGGCGACGCCAGCCAGGCCGCCGACGCCAGCCGCAGCGCCGGGCATGCCGTGGAACAAGGGCAGAAAGTCATCGGCCTGAGTCTTACCGGGCTGCACGCGCTGGTGGGCGAAGTACAAGGCAACGCGCAGATGATCGAACAACTGGCCGAAGAGTCGGCCACCATCGGCGGCGTGCTGACGGTGATTCGCTCGATTGCCGACCAGACCAACCTGCTGGCTCTCAATGCGGCCATCGAAGCCGCCCGCGCCGGGGAGATGGGCCGAGGTTTTGCGGTGGTGGCCGAGGAAGTCCGCTCCCTGGCCCAACGCACGGCGGGGGCCACGGCCGAAATCCAGGCCTTGATCGCTCGTCTGCAACTGGCCGCGCGTCAATCAGTCGATGGCATGCGCGCCCAAGTCGAACACGCAGAAGCCACTGCCAACCAGGCCCAAGCGGCCGACGGCGCGCTGGATAAAATCGTCGATGCCATCCAGACCATCGCCGACACCGCCATGCGCATCGCCGAAGTCACCGCCCAACAGAGCGGCGCCGTCAGCGAAATCCGCGATCACAGCGAGCGGATTCACCAATTGGGCGGGGAAAACCTGCTGCGTATCGGCCAGGGACGGGAACAGGGCGAAAACCTGCTGGTTCTGGGTGGGCGCCTGCATACGGCGGTACAGGCGTTTCGTGTTTGACTGCCACCGACAATCCCCGTGTGGGAGCGAGCCTGCTCGCGATGGCGGTGGGTCAGCTTGCATCAGTGTCGAATGTGCCGACGTCTTCGCGAGCGGGCTCGTCCGGGGCGCTCCCACAGGTTCAGGATGGTCTGCGCCGACATAGGTGACCGGATCTCTAGGCATGGTCACAAATTTTTCGCAAACATCGCTCATCGTGCTGGCTATTGCCGAGAACTGGACAGTCATTAAGGCTTTGCGGCATAGTCGCCGGGTTCTGATACCTGCTCACAGATAACAAGGAACAGCCGATGGCGACCCTTTTGGTCCTGCACGGACCCAACCTGAACCTGCTGGGCACCCGTGAACCGGGCGTCTATGGGGCCGTGACACTGGCCCAGATCAACCAGGACCTGGAGCAGCGAGCCCGCGCCACCGGCCATCATTTGCTCTACCTGCAAAGCAATGCCGAATATGAATTGATCGACCGCATCCATGCCGCCCGTGGTGAAGGCGTGGACTTCATTTTGATCAATCCAGCAGCTTTTACACATACAAGTGTCGCATTACGTGACGCGCTGCTGGCGGTGAGCATCCCATTCATCGAAGTGCATTTGTCCAACGTGCACAAACGCGAACCTTTCCGCCATCACTCCTACTTCTCCGATGTAGCGGTGGGAGTGATCTGCGGCCTTGGCGCCAGCGGTTACCGACTGGCCCTGGAGGCCGCCCTAGAGCAGCTTGAAAAACAGGCAACAGCTTGAACAACAAGCGTTAAACGCCCCTGACCGACCCTTGGGAGTTGATGATTCATGGATATCCGTAAAGTTAAGAAACTGATCGAATTGCTGGAAGAGTCCGGCATCGACGAGCTCGAGATCAAGGAAGGCGAAGAGTCCGTACGCATCAGCCGCCACAGCAAGACGCCAGCCCAGCAGTTCTACGCCCCGGCACCGATGCAGGCTCCGGCCGCCGCACCAGCGCCAGCCGCACCTGCCGCCGCCGCTGCTGCTCCAGCCGCTGCCGCCGCGCCAGCACTCAACGGCACTGTGGCCCGTTCGCCAATGGTAGGTACCTTCTATCGCAAGTCTTCGCCAACCTCGCCGTCCTTCGTTGAAGTGGGCCAGACCGTGAAGAAAGGCGACACCCTGTGCATCGTCGAAGCCATGAAGATGATGAACCACATCGAAGCTGAAACCAGCGGTGTGATCGAGTCCATCCTCGTTGAAGACGGCCAGCCGGTTGAGTACGACCAACCGCTGTTCACCATCGTTTGAACCGCGGAGAGCCTTTGATGACTGCGAAGCTGGAAAAAGTCCTGATCGCGAACCGCGGTGAGATCGCTCTGCGGATCCTGCGTGCCTGCAAAGAGATGGGCATCAAGACCGTCGCCGTTTACTCCAAGGCCGACAAAGAGCTGATGCACCTGGGCCTGGCGGACGAATCCGTCTGCATCGGCCCGGCTTCTGCCGCGCACTCCTACCTGCACATCCCGGCGATCATTGCCGCTGCCGAAGTGACCGGCGCCACCGCCATTCACCCAGGCTACGGGTTCCTGGCGGAAAACGCCGACTTCGCCGAACAGGTCGAGAATTCCGGTTTTGCCTTCATCGGCCCGAAAGCCGAGACCATCCGCCTGATGGGCGACAAGGTGTCGGCCAAGCACGCCATGATCGCAGCCGGCGTACCGACCGTTCCGGGCTCCGACGGCCCGCTGCCTGAAGACGAAGAAACCGCTCTGCGCATCGGTCGCGAAGTCGGTTACCCGGTGATCATCAAGGCCGCCGGCGGCGGCGGTGGTCGCGGCATGCGTGTGGTACACAAGGAAGAAGACCTGATTTCCTCGGCGAAACTGACCCGCTCCGAAGCAGGCGCGGCGTTCGGCAACCCGATGGTCTATCTGGAAAAATTCCTGACCAACCCACGCCACGTCGAAGTTCAGGTGCTGTCCGACGGTCAAGGCCAGGCCATCCATCTGGGCGACCGCGATTGCTCGCTGCAACGTCGTCACCAGAAGGTCCTCGAAGAAGCGCCGGCACCGGGCATCGACGAGAAGGCCCGCCAGGAAGTCCTGGCTCGTTGCGTCAAGGCCTGCATCGACATCGGCTACCGCGGTGCCGGTACCTTCGAGTTCCTGTACGAGAACGGTCGCTTCTACTTCATCGAAATGAACACCCGTGTTCAGGTGGAGCACCCGGTTTCGGAAATGGTCACCGGTATCGACATCGTCAAGGAGATGCTCAGCATCGCCGCCGGCAACAAGCTGTCGTTCACCCAGGATGACGTGGTCATCCGCGGTCACGCGCTGGAATGCCGGATCAACGCCGAAGACCCGAAAACCTTCATGCCAAGCCCAGGCACGGTCAAGCACTTCCATGCACCGGGCGGCAATGGCGTTCGCGTCGACTCGCACCTGTACAGCGGTTATGCCGTTCCGCCGAACTACGATTCGTTGATCGGCAAGCTGATCACCTACGGGGCGACCCGCGACGAAGCCATGGCGCGCATGCGCAATGCGCTGGAAGAAATCGTGGTTGACGGGATCAAGACCAACATCCCGCTGCACCGCGATCTGGTACGTGACAAAGGCTTCTGCGAAGGCGGCGTCAACATCCATTACCTGGAGCACAAGCTGGCCCACGAGGCTTGATGTCCCAAGTGATGTAAAAAAAGACCCCGGTCCGTTGGCCGGGGTCTTTTTTTTGCCTGCCGAGCGATCAGCTCAGCAGCACCGTCGAGAAAGCTTGCGCTTCGATCTGCGCCGAAGTCACCGGCCTCCCCTGCCCAGTGCTGATGGCACCACTGGGATTGGCGACCAGGGGCTCGTTGCGCACGCGCCTCATGAACCCCCGTGCCCGCACCGACACCGGATCGGCACTCTTTTTCGCTCGCGCCAGCACCGGTATGTAGTAGCGTTCGACCTGGCCGCGCGATGTCTTGAACACCGACGTCACGCCACTGCGCAGGTCCAGCGCGACACCGTAGGTACTGCCGAAACAGGAAGAGTACGACCAGTAATCCCACGTGGGTTGCAGGCCCTGGCGCCGCATCGCCGACCTGACCCGCCCGCCGATGTCAGTGCCAGTCAGCCAATCCCCACCCACCAGGGTGGCACGAATATCCTGCGCCACTCCGCCCAGACGCTGCGTTATGTCTCGCAGACAGCGCTCGATCAGCGCGCGGATATTGTGATCAAAGTGAATGACAGCCCCCATTCCAGTGGTCGGGTTGTGCAGCGAAGCGATCACGCAGGTCTGCGCGTTCAGGGAGAACAGATAATTGTCCGCGACCGCCTCGCTGAACCTCGCCACTACCGCCTCGCCCTGCAACGCCCCCCTTGAGACATCCGGAAAGACATGACCAGGAAACGCCGCCCGCAAGTCATCCACTCGCCCAAGGTAGGACACCTCGCCGTTTCCACCCAGCAAGCCCGGCTTATCGTAGATCCACTTGCCATTCGACATCCTGCGCAGGGGCTCCTGATAAAGCGCCCCGGGACTCCTGGCATCCACCAGGCGCAGACCATTAAAAGAGGGATGCGTCTTCACCTGGTAGTACCTGCCTTTATGCTTGATAAAGTGGATGTCCCGTGGTTGTGAAGCACTGGACGGGCTACGCCAGGTGCCCTTGAAAATGCCCTCTTCAGTCACCTCCACCAGGTTTTCAGGCACTCTCTTGACGGCCTGATGCGCCTTGAAGCGTATGGGTCGTAGCGTCAGATCACTCTCTTTGGTGGCGACGAGGGCTGCATACCTCAAGCGCTGGACGGACAACGATACAGGCTTCACGACGTGCCACAGATGCCTGACAGCGCCCATAATCTGCGGCCCAAACAGGGCGAACAACGCTCCCCAGGCCGCGAACATCCAATGCCACAGCGCGCTTTCCGTGTCGCCCTGGACATGCGCCTCGATGGCCTGCCCGGAACTGACGGTAATGAGGGCGATATCCAGCAGCAGGACAAAAGGGGGATACACCATGCATACCGGCGCTGACGCAAAGAGCAGACCCTTGATGACCTGGCCCTCGATCACTTCGGTACGGCTGGTGGTGACATCCTCCACATCAGTGACGCTGCGCTCGATATAGGCATCGAACTCGGCCCGGATGTCGATCACCCGATTGAGTTCGCGCAACGCATCGACGCGAGCGCTCGCCGTCGCCAGGGCCACCAGCGAGCGCCTTACCTTTTCCCTGGCGGTGAGCGCCACCCGCCCCACGACATAATCATGCAGTCGCGCTGCAACCCCTCCGGAAAAATCCCGGTACCGGCGAAAGGTGACGCCGTCCGGCGCGTCTGGCGTGTACAGCCAGGATGAACGTTTCGGATCGAAGTAGGTGAAAACGTAAACGCCCAATACGACATGCCCATCGACGGTAAACCTGACCACGCCCTCGCGCCTCACCACAGTTCCCGGATATTCAGGGCCGAACACCGGCACCGACTCCCCGAGCAGGGTGACTTGCCGGGTGAGCCACCAGAACTCCGAATCGTTCAACAGGCCCTTGCCCTTCGCGACGCGCAGGTCACGGTCCATTCGGATCAGCAGCATGTGGCGGTAGGTATTGCGACGCTTGATGTAGGCAGGCGAATCGACGTCGAGGAACTTGGCGCGGGTTTCCTTCCCATAGCGCTCGCCCACATAAGCCCGCCGGATATAGAGTGCCAGCTCGGCACTGCGGACCTGCCTCAGGTCCTGCCCGACAGAGGAACGCACACCTTTGCGGGGGTCATCGATACCCGAGTTGTCGTCATACCCATGGATCACCAGATCCAGCAGGCTCGCGGTCTTCGTGTCACGACCCGCGAGCCCCGGGCTGTAGTCGATGAGGATCGTCGCGGGATCGACCGGTTCAAGTACCCCCCTCCTGCGCAGATAAGGCGTGATCGCCTTGGCGACCGTGCGCTTGGCGAAGTCCACGAAGACTTCGAAGTCCGCAAGCTGCTCGTTGAATGCCCGCTGATGCACCAGGAGCTCCTGGCTCAAACTGCTGATGTTTCGACGGGAATCAAGCGGCAGCGCGGAGTACCAGCGAGGCGACTCGTCCAACTGCACCTGCGCCAGGTTATGGGCCAGCCCCATGGCCACGATGTTTTCCAGACATGCCCTGAACCCGGTCCCCCCGGCCCTGAGATCCTTGCCCGAGTCCCAGGAAACCGGCTTGTCCACCACGTGGGCAAAGTATTCTCGGGCCGTCTCGCGATCATCCGGGGACAGCTGCTGCGCCAGGTATTCGCGCCCAGCCTCGTTTCGGGTCCATGTGCCTATTTCCACACTCACCGCCCACAGCGACGGCAACTCGATCCATTCCTGGCCATCTGGCTTGGCGGGCGCATACAGCAACAGATCGCCCTGCATGTCCTCGCGGAAAAACAGCAGCAGATCGGCACAGCGCAAGCCGTTTGGCAGCACCAGGCCGGTGACATGCAGCAGGCGGGCGCGCCGTACCGAAGGTTCGCCCTCTCCCCACAGGGCTTTGACCGCATCATGATTGGCCGCCTTCAAATGCCCCGCGCAACGCGCAATGAATGCGCTTTGCTGCAGTCGGGCCGCGAGCCAGTCGAACATGGCGCGTTTAAGATCCGTCCGATCATATCGATCGGCCAGCGCCTGCAAGTACCCCGCAGGCGCATCCACGTCCGCCAATAACCGGCTGATGAACGCCGATGAAAGGGGCTGATTGCGCAGCATCGCGCCATTTTCCACCAGGAGCACCGACACGGCATCCGACCTTACCGGGCCGGCCACCAGCAGGTCGCTCAGACTGTGACGTTGTATCGGCTGGTCAACGACCGTTTTCCATTGCAACGTCACTCGAACGCTGTCCGGCTCGACGGCCATGTCCAGTTCATGCCTGACATACGCTTTGGCCTGTTGTCGGGCGAAGGCCCGCAGCGAGCCCAAGCCATCGAGCAGTTCGTCGACCAGCGCCTGCGCCTGTAACGTCCGCTCCTGAAGCAGCTGTAGCGACGCTCGCCCGGGCTCATCCAACACCCGCAGCCAATGAAGCAATTGCAAACGTGCCAATGCATCAAGATCCCGGCGCTCCTGCGCAGTGGCCAGTGCCGTCGCTTCACTCATGCGACCCCAACCGTCCTGGAGCTTTTCGATGCGCTCGCGCAGCTCATCGACGTCCAGGCCCACCAACTGATCGGACTGAAAAATCCTGTCGATGGCCGCCATGTGCTCATTGAGCTTCTGCTGGACCAAGCCCTCGAGCGAGACGTCGCCGGTTGTCATTCGCCAATAACGACGCAGGTAGTCCTTGTAGTGCTGAATGCCCCCCCAGGCGACAGATTCCACCACCTGGACAATGACCTCCTGACGCTCCGCCGCAAACCCCCTGTCGGGCCCGCCAGGCCAACGAAACGCCACGTCGTATTCCTGGTCAGGCTCGAGCGGTTTGTCGTCGATCATCCGTTGCAGCACCGTGTCCATCAGCGTGCCGATGAAATGCGGGTCTATATTGCCTTCCTGATAGCGGGTACGCAGTTCGACCAACAGATACTCCTCCAGCACCTCCAGCAAGGTCATCTGGGCCTGCAGTCGCGGGTCGATAACGGCCTTCCAGCGCGCCAGTCGTTCCAGAACGACGTGTGCGGTTTCCGCCTGCGGAACAGCAACCGGTCCCGCGCCATTCACCTTGCTTTGCCCTTCGGCAGTGTTGTCCATCACGTTCCTCCCTGTTGTGTGGACCCTCACCTTATCCGCCGCATAACACCTCCATGTCATACATATATATATCGAAACACCACGCCCGACAGCAGCCGCGACCTGAGCTCGAATCAGCCGCACGGGCCGCCGGGCTTATCCACTTTGACGGCGACCTGGCGTACACTGCGCAGCTTTCGCAGCCTGGTGGCCACACAGACCGCCAGGGCTGCTTCCTGTAGATTTATTTCCAAAGGTGCCCGCCATGCCTTGGCTGCAAGTACGTCTGGCCATCAGCCCGGAACAAGCCGAAACCTACGAAGATGCGTTTCTTGAAGTAGGCGCCGTATCGGTCACCTTCATGGACGCCGAAGACCAACCGATCTTCGAGCCGGAACTCAACACCACACCGCTGTGGTCCCACACCCACCTGCTGGCCCTGTTCGAAGGTGGCACCGAAGCGACCAGCGTGTTGGCCCATCTGGAACTGCTGACCGGCAGCCCGCTGCCCGAACATCACAGCGAAGTGATCGAAGACCAGGACTGGGAACGCAGCTGGATGGACAATTTCCAGCCGATGCGCTTTGGCCAGCGACTGTGGATCGTGCCGAGCTGGCACGCGGCGCCGGAGCCGGACGCCGTCAATCTGCTGTTGGACCCGGGCCTGGCGTTCGGTACCGGCACCCACCCGACCACCGCGCTGTGCCTGGAATGGCTCGACGGCCAGGACCTCAAGGGCTGCGATGTGCTCGACTTCGGTTGCGGGTCGGGCATCCTGGCCATTGCCGCGTTGCTGCTGGGAGCCAGGGAAGCAGTCGGCACCGACATCGACGTCCAGGCCCTGGAAGCGTCCCGCGACAACGCCGGGCGCAACAACATTGCCGAAGCATCGTTCCCACTCTATCTGCCGCAGGACCTGCCCCAGGTCCAGGCCGACGTCCTGGTGGCCAATATCCTCGCCGGACCGTTGGTCTCCCTGGCGCCGCAACTGTCGAGCCTGGTCAAGCCGGGCGGGCGACTGGCGCTGTCGGGCATCCTGGCTGAACAGGGCGAGGAAGTCGCCGCCGCTTATGCCGCCGACTTTGACCTGGACCCTATTGCCAATCGCGATGGCTGGGTGCGCATCACCGGACGTCGGCGCTAGAATGGCCGCCTGTATCCACCGGATTGCCGCATGACTGACAGTTTCGTCACCCAGTGCCCGCATTGCCACACCAGTTTTCGCGTCAGCCATGCTCAATTGAGCGTGGCCCGCGGGGTGGTTCGCTGCGGCTCGTGCCTGCAAGTCTTCAACGCCGCACGGCAATTGCTGGAACAACGGACAGCCAGGGAGCCCGCTCCCACCATCGCCGCGCCCATCCGACCTGCCGCCGTCGAAGCAGCCCCCCGGGCGATCAGCCAGAAGCAGTGGACCGCCGCCGAGCTGGACCTGGATGACCTGGACAAGGAACTGGCTCGCCTGGAACGGCGTGACAAACGGGCACCGGACTCCTTCGGCCGACGCCGCGAAGATAACCTGAGCGCACAGCGGGACCACCTCTCCGGCGAGCAGGAACCCTGGTCCGACAGCCTGTACAGCGAGTCTCCCGCCGAGCGCGCGGAAGCCGTGGCCCAGCCCCCCATCGAACCGTTCGCCCCCCATGAGCCCGTCCGGCCACCACGCACCGAGCCATCCCTGTCCCTGCCCCTGACGCTTGAACCACTCGAGCCGGACGATGAACCTGGCGCGCCGCTGCACCTGGCGCCGGATGATGAGCCCGACGAACACCTCGAGCGCCTGTCCGCCACCGACGATATCGACGACATCGATGAAGAGCCGGCCCCGTCGCGCAAGAAACGCGAACGCCAGGAGCCCGGCATACGCGCCGAAGTCCTTCAGGACCTTGACGACGATCCGTTGCAACTGGACTGGCGCAAGCGTCGCTCGCCCTGGGGTCGCCGCCTGTTGTGGGGACTGTTGATCCTGCTGGCCGCCGGGGCCTTGGCGGGCCAGTACATCGCCTACCATTTCGAGGAACTGGCCCGCCAGGACCAGTACCGCCCGTGGTTCCTGCAGATTTGCCCGACCATTGGCTGTGACGTGCCATCCAAAGTCGATATCGCCAAGATCAAGAGCAGCAACCTGGTGGTACGCAGTCATCCGGACTTCAGCGGCGCCCTGGTGGTGGACGCGATCATCTACAATCGTGCGCCCTTCTCCCAGCCTTTTCCGCTGCTGGAACTGCGCTTCGCCGACCTTAACGGGCACTTGATCGCCAGCCGTCGCTTCAAGCCCGGAGAGTACCTGGGCGGCGATCTGGAGGGCCTGGGGGAAATGCCGCCCCAGACCCCCATTCATATCGCCCTGGACATCCTTGACCCGGGCCCCAAGGCAGTGAACTACAGTCTGAGCTTCCACTCGCCCGAGTGAAGCCGCCGGGGCCAGTCGATTGACGGCAGCTTTCTGACCCACCCCAGCCGGACCAAACCGCTGGCGATAACAAAATAGCTGTTCAGATTTTATCCAATTCGATCTTTATCCAGTCATCGAGAGCGGGTATCATGCCAACCCTTTTTCGAAGTCTCATGATCCGGCCCCACTTCAGGGAAGTCCTATGTCGGCGGTACGCATCGGCCCATACACACTGCAGAACGGTCTGGTTCTCGCCCCCATGGCGGGCGTCACCGATCAGCCCTTTCGTCAGTTGTGCAAACGGCTGGGCGCCGGTCTTGTGGTTTCGGAAATGGTCACCAGCGACATGAGCCTGTGGAACACCCGCAAGTCACGTCTGCGCATGATCCACGAAGGCGATCCCGAGCCCCGCTCGGTGCAGATCGCCGGTGGCGATGCACAGATGCTGGCAGAGGCGGCCCGGGCCAACGTGGCGCTGGGGGCACAGATCATCGACATCAACATGGGCTGCCCGGCCAAGAAGGTCTGCAACAAGGCTGCCGGCTCGGCGCTGTTGAAGGATGAGGCCCTGGTTACCGAGATCCTGCAGGCGGTCGTCGCCGCAGTCGATGTGCCGGTGACCTTGAAGATCCGCACCGGGTGGGACCGGGAGAACAGGAATGGCCTGACGGTGGCGAAGATCGCCGAACAGGCGGGAATCACGGCGTTGGCGGTCCATGGCCGCACCCGTGCCGACCTGTATACCGGCGAGGCCGAGTACGACACCATCGCCGCGATCAAGCAGGCGGTGTCGATACCGGTGTTTGCCAACGGCGATGTCGACTCGCCAGAGAAGGCCCGGTACGTGCTGGACGCGACCGGTGCCGATGGCCTGTTGATCGGCCGGGCCGCTCAGGGGCGGCCCTGGATTTTCCGTGAGATCGAACACTTCCTGCGCACTGGCGAAAAGCTCGCTGCGCCGCAAATGTCCGAGGTGGAACGAATTCTGCTGGAGCATCTGGCCGCGCTGCATGCCTTCTACGGAGAAGTCATGGGCGTGCGCATCGCGCGCAAGCATGTCGGCTGGTATCTCGCAACCCTGCCGGGCGCCAGGGAGTTTCGCGCCCGCTTCAATCGTTTGGATGGTACGCAAGCACAATGCGCCGACGTTCAGGCCTTCTTCGCTGAACGTTACAAGAGCCTGACAGGGGACGAAGGGGTGGCCGCATGACGATGATGACCGAGACTTTAGTGAGTGGAATAACACCCGTGAGCGACAACGTGAATTTGAAACAGCACCTCAATACGCCTAGCGAAGAGGGTCAGACCCTTCGCGGGAGTGTCGAGAAGGCGCTGCACAATTATTTCGCCCACCTTGAGGGCGCTGCCGTCACGGATGTGTACAACCTGGTGCTTTCCGAAGTCGAGGCGCCACTGCTCGAAAGCGTGATGAACTACGTCAAGGGCAACCAGACCAAGGCCAGCGAGATGCTGGGCCTGAACCGCGGTACCCTGCGCAAGAAACTCAAGCAGTACGATCTGCTATAAGCATTCAATCAAACCAGAAAGGCGCCCGCGTAAAAAACGGTCGCCTTTTTTGCTGACTTCCCTTGCTTTTGATGGAAATTGAAATGACCGACCAGACCACCCGCCTGCCGATCCGCCGCGCCTTGATCAGCGTCTCCGACAAGACCGGGATCCTCGAATTCGCCCGCGAACTGCAACAGCTGGGCGTCGAGATCCTCTCCACCGGCGGGACCTTCAAGCTGCTGCAGGACAATGGCGTCGCCGCAGTGGAAGTCGCGGACTACACCGGGTTTGCGGAAATGATGGACGGTCGGGTCAAGACCCTGCACCCGAAAATCCATGGTGGGATCCTGGGCCGTCGCGGTATCGACGACGCCATCATGAACGAACACGGCATCAAGCCGATCGACCTGGTGGCGGTCAACCTCTACCCGTTCGAAGCCACCATCAGCAAGCCGGGCTGCGACCTGCCGACCGCCATCGAGAACATCGACATCGGCGGCCCGACCATGGTCCGCTCGGCGGCCAAGAACCACAAAGACGTAGCCATCGTGGTCAACGCCAGCGACTACGCCAATGTGCTGGAAAACCTCAAGGCCGGTGGCCTGAGCTACGCCCAGCGCTTCGACCTGATGCTCAAGGCCTTCGAACACACCGCAGCCTACGACGGCATGATCGCCAACTACATGGGCACTGTGAACCAGGCCGCTGAAACCCTGTCGACCGAAGGCCGCAGCGAATTCCCGCGCACCTTCAACACCCAGTTCGTCAAGGCCCAGGAAATGCGCTATGGCGAGAACCCGCACCAGAGCGCGGCGTTCTACGTGGAAGCCAAGCCTGCCGAAGTCGGCATCGCCACCGCCACCCAGCTGCAAGGCAAGGAACTGTCGTTCAACAACGTGGCCGACACCGACGCCGCGCTGGAATGCGTGAAGAGCTTCGTCAAGCCAGCCTGCGTGATCGTCAAGCACGCCAACCCGTGCGGCGTGGCCGTGAGCCCGGACGCCGAGGGCGGTATCCGCCAGGCCTACGAACTGGCCTATGCTACCGACACCGAATCGGCCTTCGGCGGCATCATCGCCTTCAACCGTGAACTGGACGCCGAGACCGCCAAAGCCATCGTCGAGCGTCAGTTCGTCGAAGTGATCATCGCGCCTTCGGTCAGCGAAGAAGCGCGCGCCATCGTGGCCGCCAAGGCCAACGTGCGCCTGCTGGCCTGCGGCCAATGGTCGGCAGACCGTGCGCCGGCCTGGGACTACAAGCGCGTCAACGGTGGCCTGCTGGTACAGAGCCGTGACATCGGCATGATCGGCAGCGCCGACTTGAAAGTCGTGACCCAGCGCGCCCCGAGCGAGCAGGAAATCAACGACCTGATCTTCGCCTGGAAAGTCGCCAAGTACGTTAAGTCCAACGCCATCGTCTACGCCAAGAACCGCCAGACCATCGGCGTCGGCGCCGGCCAGATGAGCCGCGTGAACTCGGCCCGCATCGCCGCGATCAAGGCCGAGCACGCCGGTCTGCAGGTCCAGGGCGCGGTCATGGCATCCGATGCGTTCTTCCCGTTCCGCGACGGTATCGACAACGCGGCCAAGGTCGGTATCACTGCGGTGATCCAGCCGGGTGGTTCGATGCGTGATGCAGAAGTCATCGCTGCCGCCGATGAAGCGGGTATCGCGATGGTCTTCACCGGCATGCGTCATTTCCGCCACTGATACACCCATTGATCGTACCCACGCTCTGCGTGGGCACGCAGCCCGGGACGCTCCGCGTCCCTGGACGCAGAGCGTCCGTAGAGGCATTCCCACGCAGAGCGTGGGAACGATCAGCCCCAATCAGCGTCATCCGAGGTTTTTGAAATGAATGTTTTGATCATTGGCAGCGGTGGCCGTGAACACGCCCTGGCCTGGAAAGTGGCCCAGGACCCGCGCGTGCAGAAGGTTTTCGTGGCACCGGGCAATGCCGGGACCGCCATCGAGGCCAAGTGCGAGAACGTCGCGATCGACGTGCTGGCCCTGGAGCAACTGGCTGACTTCGCCGAGAAGAACGTCTCGCTGACCATCGTCGGTCCGGAAGTGCCGTTGGTCGCCGGTGTCGTCGACCTGTTCCGCTCCCGTGGCCTGGACTGCTTTGGTCCGACCGCCGGCGCCGCGCAGTTGGAAGGCTCGAAAGCCTTCACCAAGGATTTCCTGGCCCGGCACAAGATTCCGACTGCTGACTACCAGAATTTCACCGAGATCGAACCGGCCTTGGCCTACCTGCGGGATAAAGGCGCTCCAATCGTCATCAAGGCCGATGGCCTGGCCGCCGGTAAAGGTGTGATCGTGGCCATGACCCTGGCCGAAGCCGAAGACGCCGTGCGCGACATGCTGGCCGGCAATGCCTTCGGTGACGCCGGCTCCCGGGTCGTGATCGAAGAGTTCCTCGATGGCGAAGAAGCCAGCTTTATCGTCATGGTGGACGGCAAGAACGTCCTGCCGATGGCCACCAGCCAGGATCACAAGCGTGTCGGCGATGGCGACAGCGGCCCGAACACCGGCGGCATGGGTGCCTATTCCCCGGCACCGGTCGTCACCGCCCAGGTGCACCAGCGCGTCATGGACCAGGTGATCTGGCCAACCGTGCGCGGCATGGCCGAGGAAGGCAACGTCTACACGGGTTTCCTCTATGCTGGCCTGATGATCGACAAGGCTGGTAACCCAAAAGTCATCGAATTCAACTGCCGTTTCGGCGATCCTGAGACCCAGCCGGTGATGTTGCGCCTGCAATCGAGCCTGGTACTGCTGGTCGAAGCCGCGTTGGCCCAGGCGTTGGACAAGGTCGAAGCCCAGTGGGATCCGCGCCCAAGCGTTGGTGTCGTATTGGCAGCCGGCGGTTACCCGGGCGACTACGCCAAAGGCAGCGCGATCCGTGGCCTGGAGGCCGCGGCGCAGCTGGAAGGCAAGGTTTTCCATGCCGGGACCGCGCTGAAGGACGGCCAGGTCGTCACCGCCGGCGGTCGTGTGCTGTGCGCCACCGCCATGGGCGCCAGTGTCGACGCCGCTCAGCAGCAGGCCTACAGGCTTGCCGCCGAAATCGATTGGGAAGGTTGCTTCTACCGTAAGGACATTGGTTATCGTGCCATTGCCCGCGAGCGTGGCGAAAATCTGCAATAACCCGGCCTTTCAGCCAGGCAGGGCTCCGTGGCCCTTGCCTGTCTGTCCGGGCGCCGCGCATAGTTATAATCTGGCATCAACCTACGAAGGGATTTCGCCGTGCGCTGGCTCAGGATCGCCATAGGCTTTACCGTCACCCTGCTGACGCTGCTCTGCCTGCTTCCGGCCCAGGCCGCGCCAGGCAGTGGCTGGGCGGTATTGCTCGACGAACAGGGCGACCTGAAGCTGAGCGACATCCGCTCCGCCCGCTACACCAACCAATTCAGCCCCATCGATCTCGACCGTCTCCAGGCCGCCGAGCCCGATGGCGCCCTGTGGCTGCGCTTCCGGCTGGCACCCGACAAGCATGAGCAGATCCTGCGCATCTTTGCCCCCGACCTGTCGCGCCTGAATCTCTATGTGCTGGACGGCGATGCCCTGGTCGACCAGCAGATCACCGGCAATGCCCTGGCCCGCAACGAGCACCCGGTGCCCAGCAGCGACTTCATGCTGGCCCTGCCCCGCAGCGACAAGCCACTGGACGTTTACCTGCGACTGGCATCCCGGCACCAACTGCGTCCGTACATCACCCTGCAGCCAGCCATCATGGCGGCGGCGGATCAGAACCAGACCCTGATCTATGGCTTGCTGTTCGGCTGCATTGCCATGCTGATCCTGCACAACCTCACCCGCTACGCCTATACCCGTTCTCGCAGTTGCCTGTGGCTGGCGGCCTGTGAGGGGCTGCTGATGCTGAGTCTGGCCCTGTTGCTGAACCTGGCGGGGGGCTGGCTGCCCGATTGGCCGGCGGTGCAGACGCCGGGCGCCTACCTGGCCCTGTTGTTGACCGCGCCTTGCGGCCTGATGTTCGCCTACCGCTTCTTTGCCCCCCTGGGACCGCATCCGCTGAACCGGCTGCTGCTGGGGGACATCGTATTCATCACGCTGTGCAGTCTGTTGCTGTTGTTCGTCAACACCCTGCCGCTCAATATCATGACCTATGCGCTGGTGGCCCTGGCCGGCCTGAGCATGCTGTTCGTCAGCGCCTGGCACTGGCAGAAGGGCTACCGCCCGGCACGGCTGTTTGTCGCGGCCATGGTGGTTTTCAACCTGGGTACGCTGATCATCCTGCCCGCCCTGCAAGGCCTCACGGAGGTCGCGCCCCAGGGCCTGATCGTCACGCTGCTGGTGTTCATCTGCATCAGCGGCCTGCTGATGAGCGCCGCCTTGGGTGAACGCCAGCGCTCCATCAACGAGAGCCGCTTCAGCATCAGCCGCGACCTGGCCGCGAGCAATGCCGAGATCAACGCCAAGGCGGAATTCCTGGCCAAGATCAGCCACGAGATCCGTACCCCGATGAACGGTGTGCTGGGCATGACCGAACTGCTGCTGGGCACGCCACTGTCGGTCAAACAACGCGACTACGTGCAGACCATCCACAGCGCCGGCAACGAGCTGCTGACGCTGATCAATGAGATCCTCGACATTTCCCGGCTCGAATCCGGTCAGATCGAACTGGATGATGTGCAATTCGATCTCAATGCGTTGATCGAGGATTGCCTGAGCATCTTCCGCGCCAAGGCCGAGCAGCAGAATGTCGAACTGATCAGCTTCATCCAGCCCCAGGTACCCCGGGTGATCAGCGGTGACCCGACGCGCCTGCGCCAGGCACTGCTGAGCCTGTTGGAAAACGCCTTGAAGAAGACCGACGAGGGCGAGGTGCTGATCGTCGTGGCCCTCGACGAGCGCAGCAGCGAACCGCGCCTGCGCATCGCCGTGCAGGACAGCGGACTGCCCATGGACGCCGAGGAACGCGACACGCTCATGCATGCCGAGCTGCACAGCAAGAACTTCCTGTCGGCCACGCGCCTGGGCGGCAACCTGGGCCTGGTCATCGCCCGCCAGTTGATCATGCTGATGCACGGGGAATTCGGCATCAAGAGCGGAGGCAACCAGGGCAGCACCCTGTGGCTGACCCTGCCGCTGGATCCGGATCGCCTGGAGCACCCGACCTCCGATCTCGACAGCCCGCTGCAAGGTGCGCGGGTACTGGTCGTCGATGACAACGAGACCTGCCGCAAGGTGCTGGTGCAGCAATGCAGCGCCTGGGGCTTGAATGTCAGCGCGGTGCCATCGGGCAAGGAAGCCCTGGCGCTGCTGCGCACCAAGGCTCACCTGCGGGACTATTTCGACGTGGTGCTGCTGGACCAGAACATGCCCGGCATGACCGGCATGCAACTGGCGGCCAAGATCAAGGAAGACCCAAGCCTGAACCACGACATCCTGTTGATCATGCTTACCGGCATCAGCAATGCTCCGAGCAAGATCGTGGCACGCAACAGCGGGGTCAAGCGCATCCTCGCCAAACCGGTGGCCGGCTATACCCTCAAGACCACCCTTGCGGACGAACTGAACCAGCGCAACAAAGGCCACGCACCCAATGTCCCATCGAGTGCCGGTCCCGCTGCACCGGTGAAAGTCCCCAGTGACTTCCGCATCCTGGTGGCTGAAGACAACAGCATTTCCACCAAGGTCATCCGCGGCATGCTCGGCAAGCTCAACCTGCAACCCGACACCGCCAGCAACGGCGAGGAAGCCCTCAAGGCCATGAAGGAACGGCGCTACGACCTGGTCCTGATGGATTGTGAAATGCCGATCCTCGATGGATTTTCCGCCACCCAGCAGCTGCGAGCCTGGGAAATGGGCAACCAGCGAACCCGCACGCCCATCGTAGCGCTCACCGCCCACATCCTGGCCGAGCACAAGGAGCGGGCCCGCCAAGCCGGGATGGACGGCCACATGGCCAAACCGGTGGAGCTGTCGCAACTGCGCGAGCTGATCGAGCACTGGGTCGCCCAGCGCGAGCAACAGAACCGCACGGCGCAAACGTCCTGAGCCGACAGACGCCACACTGCCTGATAGACTTCCGTCCTCTTCCCCGCCCTGAGCCCCGATCATGCTCCATGTGCTGTTCAGCGTTTACCTGAAGATGCTGGTGCTCTACAGCCCCTTCTTCGTGTTGTCATGCTTTATCGGCCTGACCCGTGGCTATTCGCGCAAGGAGCAGCGACGCCTGGCCTGGAAGGTCGCGATCGCGACGCTGGTCTCCAGCGTCCTGCTGTATTTGTTCGGGCGGGTGATTTTCAGTGTGTTCGGAATCACCGTGGATGCGTTCCGTATCGGCGCCGGCAGTGTGCTGTTCATTTCGGCGCTGGGCATGGCCCAAGGCAAGTCGGCTGTACAGACCGACAGTGTCCAGCAGGACGTGACCATTGTCCCGCTGACCATTCCGTTGACCGTCGGTCCCGGCACCATCGGTGCGCTGCTGGTGATGGGCGTGAGCCAGCCGCACTGGGACGACAAACTCATGGCCATCATCAGCATCGCCCTGGCCAGCTTCACCGTCGGTGTCGTGCTCTACCTGTCCAGCCGCATCGAACGGATCCTGGGTGACCAGGGCTTGCAGATCGTCAGCCGCCTGATGGGGCTATTCGTCTGTGCGTTGGCGGCACAGATCATCTTTACCGGCGTAAAAGGCTACCTGGCGCCATAGCCCCACCGACCTGTCGTCAGCCTTGCTTGCGGCGGTTGAAGCGCTTGCGCAGTACTTCCCTGCGATGTTCGCCCAGGTATTCCTCGATGTCCGACCTGAACTCTTCGTAACGGGCCGGGTTGAACGTCACGAAGGATTTACCGCGAAAGATTTCCCGCGCCGACGATTGCCAGTTCACGAACAGAACACCGCCGTTACTCGAAGTGCCGGTCTGCCTTATGGAGGCGGACGAGGCGATCAGGATACCGTTGGCCAACTGCTCGCAGGGAATGACGGAGAGGCGGGCGCCCTCGGGCGTCTTGACCTGGCTGTTGAACAGATTGAGGGTTTGCTTATCCTGCTTCAGCCCGTCGATCGTGGTGTTCACCACAGCACCGAGCACCGACGCTGCCGGGACACTGGCCTTCACGCCATCGATGATCCCTTTGACGATATCGCTGATCACGAAGTCCATGTCCACGCGCTGGGAGCTCTCGGAGTAGCGGGTATAGCCGTCATCGGCCACGAAACATCCGAGGTCATGCAGGCAGCGGATAAACGCGTCATACCACGCCAAGGTGTTCTTGCCGCCCGGCACCTCAAAGTTGGCCTCCATGATCGCCATGGTCATCAGGTTCTCCATGATCGCCATGTTGGTGAGCGACATGTTGGCGCCGTAGCCTACCAGCGCGTTTCCCAACATCAGCGCGTCCAGGTCCTTGGTCGGGCTGTCCAGCAACGCTGCGGATCGACGCACACGGCGGCCGGGAGAAACCAGCGCCTTGCGCCTGTTGATGCGCGCACCGATCAGTTCAATACTCTGTTCGATACTTACTTCACTTTCAAACTGTTCCATATAACTTCCTTGGTTATGTAATGACCGCTCCTGCGGACAAGCTGCAATCTAGTTCACCCTCCAGACAAACTGCAACTTCAAGCCCATTACAGCATATGTAGCTCCCTTACCTCCCGCCCACTCCCAACAAATATCCAGATTTAAATAAGCGCACTCACTCACTTGAATTCAGCGACCACCATTGTATTTATAAAGGACAACTTTTACGGAGACCATCCATGAGTAACGAATCACTGACCGGTCTGGTCACCGGCCCTAACCTGCTTTCCTATATCGAGACGCTTTCGCCGCAGGATCACAACGACATCGCGGACTGCAATAGCATTGCCACCCGATCAGCCGACCTTGGTCATAACCGCTATACCGACTCCAAAGGCTGGTTCGAAGAGTATGTCCGCACATTGAATTTCCTCGGCTGGTCGCTGTATGACGACACCATCTTCACCCGCACCCGGCACCTCGTTTCGGGCTCGGTGGCAGACTTCCTGGTTCAGGGCGCCCAGGCCATGAAGGACTCACGGCAGGCGAACGCAATGATCGATACCCTCGATGCCCTGAAAGCCGATCAGCCGGCAACGCTGTCCTTCGACAGGGAAACCCGCCAAGGCGAAACGTTTCAGATCATCCCGGCCCGCTACGACTCACGGAACGACGTCCATATCGCCGTCTACAAGCTCGAACTGAGCGTGGATATAAAGAAACACAACTTTCTCTTTTGGGACTGGGAAAAGCGCTCGGCAAAAATTACCCAGCAACAGGCATTCTTCAAACTGGACAGGATTCATTTGAACAACAAAAGAACCCTTATAAAGAAGAAGCTGGGCGAACACCTCATGCGGCGATTCAACTTGAAAAGGAATCGCCCCATGAGCATTCAATAATCAGCTCCGCTTTATTGAGCGACCTGATTAACCCACCGCATTACTTTCCACCGCTTTCGAAACGCTCAGCAGATCCTTCAGCATGATGCTGTTGCGGGGATTCGGTTGGGCGTCCAGACGCCGTATCAACTTTGAAACGGCATAACGTCGATGCCCCTCGAAACTGAGCAAGACCTCACCCCGCAAGTTGATATCGCTGGCATACACCTCACGAACAATCACACTGTGTCCACTATCAGGATCAATGATCACCAAGTGCTCATCGACAATGCTCAGCAACAGTCTGTCCGGGTCATCCAGCTCCCAGATCAACTTGCCAGGTTCGGCAGGTGCGTCGTCCAGGGAAGGCCGACAGTTGAGAACGACCGCTTCGAGCCTGAGCCAGGCCGCCTTGGTCAGCCGGTAGCTGACACTTCCCTGCCCCATGCGCAGGACCAAGGTGGTCACATCGTCCGGCAGCAGATCGTCGATCTTGATCTTTTCCCCGCTGACGACCAGTACCTCGCCGTCACGCCGGACGTAGTCGAGGGGCCCCGCCTCTTCCATGGCCGGGTAGCTCAACAGCTTGCCATGGCTGTGTTCATGAAGCAGCACGTTGCCCGGCCGCTGGGGCCCCAATAAATCGAAGGCCCCAGGGATCTCGGCCCTGGGTACCCGAATCAAGCGTTTGCGCTCAGTGACGAACCATTGCAGCTCCTTGGGATCCTCCACGGTCAGCAACGCGCTACGAAACGGCCGGTCCGCCAATTGTTCGAGCCTCTCCTGCTTCCGGCCATCCTGGGCCATGACCCATTCACGAGTCACGCCGGTGATCAACGCTGGCGCTCGATTGCGCAGCGACACCACGACACCTTCGGGCGTCACACCACGCAGCCCCGCACCTTCGACCGTCACCTCGACAAATTGCCAAGGCGCCCATTCACGCCGCGCCCTCGGCAACGCGTCGGCCTGCAACACTTGCGCGCCCCGTCCAAAGATCGACTCAAGTTTCTGCGGGTCGATGAACGCCTGGCGATGGACTTCACCCTTGGACACATCGAATAACCAGGCCGCCTCGCCATCCGGAGTGACGCTCAGCAAGCGCATTTCCCTGCCATGCCCCGGTTCAGCCAGTAGCAGCCTGTTGCCGATGTACCACGCACATAACTTCGCGTCACCGCTGAAGTTGGTCAGGCCGACAAGGGCCAGACACTCGGTGGCGCGTCGTCGGGCCAGCGGCTCCAGTGCAGACCACCAATGGGCCCGATTCTTGAACCATGGCTCGTTCATGCCTCCCAGGCTCAGCTCGCCCTGGTCCGTAAGGGTGTAGAACAGTCCGTCGGAAGTCAGCACCAGATAGCCATCGTCAAGGGCGATGATATTGTCCAGCTTCTCGTACTGCTTCCACTTGCTCGACCATTGCCACTTGCCCCCCACCAGGGTGCGCCGCCGGCGGCACAGTTCCTTTCCGGGCCTGTCGTATACGATGAACACATCGCTGCCGTCCCTCGGCGTGAGCAACGTCAGATCCGTCATGTTCTTGATCGAGTCCGGCCAGCCGCGCAGATGGTTATGTTTCGGCGCGGGGCGGATGATCAGTTGGTCACTGCGGCGAACCCAGGCGATGTCCCGCCACTGCGCATCGATTTTCCAGCAGACCGAAACAAAGGGCGCCGGCTGCCAATCGACGGTGACGTAAGTCGCCTCATTATCGACATACGGTGTGAAGGGGTAACCACTGCCCAGAACCTGGGTCCAGTCGGCCAGTGTTTCGCTGGCACTGAACACCGATTCCAGCGCCGGCCCTTCCTCCCGAGTCATCGAACTCAACAGCAATTGCCCATCATGGATGACATAGACCAGCACATCGCGGGTCTGGTCCGCACGGGTGATTTGCTGTTCGACATGAATCACCCCTTGATCATCCGCCTCGACGCTGCGGATGGTGGTCGCCGCATTCTTTGCGCTCCGTAGCCAATAACGATGACTCAATAGCCCGGTGGTCGCATCGACTTGCCAGATGATCAGGCCCTTCGGTTCATAAAAGTAGGCACTGTCGCCTGCCACCGCCCCCAGCAGCGCATCATCAGTCCCCGGGATATCGCTACGGATGTACAGGAAACGGTCCTCCTTCGCGTCATACCAGGCCGTGACGTAACGGGGCTCGTCGGACTTCTCGAAGGGAATCAGGTAGCGATGGACCGGCGTATAGGGCATCACCAGGCGATGACCTTGCGCCAGGCGCTTGAGGTGTGGCTGCAATGCCTGTCGATCCATGCCCGCAGGCACATCCTGCTCGATGAGCGTGAGTTTGCGTTCGCCCAGCTCGACATGGAACACCTGATTGCCAGCGATCCGCAGCAGCACATCATGAAGGCCCGTTCCCGTGAAGCTCACCTGGACGGCGCCCACGAACAGTTTCGCGTAACGTTCGATCCGGATGTCGCCCTCAGAGGCCCAGGGCGCATCCAGCACCCAACCCGAGCGCTGTCGGTTCAACGACTCGAGTGTGAGGCTCACGCCGGGATTGAGGCCCACTGCGCAGCGCTTGCCCGCGCCTCGGATCCGATAGCTGATCTTTCCGTGCCACACCGTCGGGAGCACCGGCACCACCAGCGAACGCTCGGTCTCGTCGAGCAACACGTCGATCACGGTTGGCCGGTAATCCGGGAGCATGCGGTACAGGATGTAGTCGCTCGGAAACGAATAGAACGAAAACAGGAACAGCCATCCGCCATCCGCCTTCTTTTTCTCCAGCCGCCGGGCCGTGTCGAACCCGGTGTCATGGCGCAATCCCGCGAATGGCAGCGCCTTGTACTCATAGCGGTAACAGGTTCTCGGCACGCAAGGCAGTACGACGGCCTGATCGGTGGACGGGGTGAACCTGACTCGCTCGGTCAGGCGCAGCTCCCGGCGGATATCGATCGCCTGGTCATAATCGTCATCGAACGTCGGCACGCCGAAATGATCCCGCAACGGATACAACCTCGGGCTATCCAGCGCCAGTTCGCCGCGGACCAGGTCCAACGTACCAACGATCAGCGACGAATGTGGCAACCAGGCGTCGCTGCGAGCGTCAAACCGATAGGCCTGGAGATGGGCCTTGGTCAGTTCGTCGAAGAACAGCCCGACCTGCCTGGCCTCTTCGGCGATGGCGGCGAAGCCCTGGGCCACTGCCGTCACGCCTACCGCCAAGCCCCCCAGGATCACGGCAGCCCCGCCAAGAAACGCTCCCGCAGTGGTAGCGCCGACCGTGAGCGCTCCCGCCGACAGCACCAGCCCGGCCGAATCGAAAGCCAGTTGAGTGCCGAACCGGGTGCGCTCGATCCCGCTGGACGCGGTCGACAACTGATAGATATCGAACCCGACATTCGCCAGTTGCAGCAAGCCTCCGGTCGCCTCGCTGACGCTGGACCCCACCGCCGCCTTGACCACTGGCGCAACCGTGCGGGCAATCAATTTCTCTTCCGCCAGCGCCTGCCGGACCAGGCCTACCAAGCCTGCCACATCGGTCACGTTGCCATGCACCAGTTGTGCGTAATTGACGTAGACATGCAGCCGCACTGCCAGGGACAGAGGGCGGTCCGGCCCTTCCCGCTCAGTCAACGCGGACATCAGCGCCTGTATGCTGAAACCGGCATTGAGGGTGTGGACGCTGCCCACTTCGGCAGGCCCGCTCGGGACCAAGGGTTTGTTGGCCAGGGCCAGAAAACGCTCCGAGAGATAGTTCTTGATCCGCAGGAGTCGATGATCGTCGGAGATGACCCATACCAGTTGCTCGGGGTCTTTCGGATCGATCAGGTTGATCCGATACGACCCGTCCGAGGTGATTTCCAGGGTTTCGAACAACGGCACAAGTTGCGGCGCCAATCGGTTCTGCTGCCGGAGCTGGGCCGTGACCTCGGCAATGCGCTGTCCCCACCAGTGACCATCCAGCGCCAACAGGCTGCTGCCGAGCCGAGGATTGTTCATGAGCGATTGCCCGCGGGCACCGGCCAAGCGCTGCCTGACTGGGGGTTGCGAATGGCCAGGCAAGGCGCCGGGTTGCAGCAGCTCCAAGACCCGGATCGAACCGGGCAATGAGGTTTTCGACACCCGCTCACCGTCCAACTCGATCAGTTCGAACGTCGGACGGGCAGCATCCCCATACGCCGCATAGTGAACAGCCATTTCCTGCTGGATAAAGAACCGCTCCAGCGCCTGCCTGAATCGAGTGGCATGCTCGAACTCGAAGACGCCGAAATTCGGATCGTAAAAGTGATAGGTGCTGCGCTCGCCGTCGAAGGTCCTGGCCACCAGCATGGCGTGGTTGTCGGAATTGAGCATCAACGTGCCGGTGGTCGTCCTGGCTTGCAGCGTCTCCACGACCCGCTTCAGATCCGAGCGCCCCAAGGCACTGCCGACGTCACTGAGCTGCACTTCGCGCAACGCTTCCACACCTTGCAGAAACGTCACGCAATCGCTTGCCTCTGGCTCTATGGCCCCCAGATAGAAGCGCTCGCGCAGGGTGTTGACTGCCGCCTTATCCGTTGCCATGGCCGCCGCCATGACCAGGGTCAGCGGATAGCAACGCCCGCCGACCCTGTCACCTTCGCCTTGAAGCAACAAGTCCTGGGGGACAAGCTTGATCGTGTCAGCCTCGAAGCCATCGAGGACAGTTGCCAGGCGCTCGGTGATCCGGTCGCGGTACTCAAGCTTCGCCACCTGCTGGATCCGGGCAACGTGCCGACCCCACTGGCGCAGTGTCAGGGGCTGCTCCAGCGCCTTCTTCTTCAAGCCCAGGGCGGTTTCGGAATGCCCGGGCGGCTCACCACTCGGGTCGGCCAACCCGGCCTGGAAAGCCGGCGCCTGAAGCTTGAACAGGACACACTCGATCGTCGCGTAGTTGCCCGCGATGCCGCGCTCGTCGAGGTTGTTGGCCAGGTTATCCAGCTGTGGGCGAGCCGCCTCGAAGCTGCGGTTATCCAGCGCCTGCGCGCCGATCAACGCCCCCACCAGCAGGCGTTGCAACGGGCTCAGTTGAGCCACTTCGAAACTGCCCTTGGCCAGACGACCCAACAGTTCAACGATCGACAAGCGCTGGGTCTGCGTATCGCTCAAGGAGGCGGGGGGCAGCAACCTCGCGCTCTGGTCGCGGATCGACTGGCGCTCGGCAAAACTCAACACGATGGCCTTATCGAAAGTCACCATGCCGGTATGACCGCGCTTCATCGCATCCATGAAGGTATCACCCAGCTCATCGGCCAGATGTTGCAGCAACTCGGTGGATAGCACATGACGGCCCTCCAGCAGCGGCCAGCCTTCATCGAACTGGAGCGAGCGGTACTTGAGCAGCTCAGCCATGTCACCGGCGTAACGGGCCGCGAAACGGCCTTCCTTCCAGCGCTTTTGCTCGTTGGCGAGCCATTGCGCGGTATCGCTTTCGTTCTCCTTCCAGGAGTGGTCCTGCTCTTCCTCGGTGGCCAGGTTAACGCTGGTGACCGCCGGGATGGCGGCTTCCGCTCGCCACCGTTCAGCCGTTCGAGGCGTGAAATGCGCTCTCAGGTGAGCCGCCATGCCCTCGAGCATGGCGCCAGGTCCGGTCAGGTAGATCGTCACTTCGCTCTGGGGGCGGATTCCATCGCTGTAGTAGGTAGCGGCGGCCTGCACCAACAAAGACGTGGTCATTTCCACTTCCGGTGGCAACTCATGCAAAGCACCAAACACCTGGGTCGCCGCCTGATTTGCAACACGGGCCATGGCGTCGACATCGGTAAAGGCGACGTTCTGCTCATCGGCCAGGCGAGCGGTGGCATCGACGATTTCATAGTTGAGCCTGAAACGATCGAGCACGGCCTTGACCATCGCCGAACCCGGGTGGGCCATCAGAAATGCGTTGCTCAACGAGTTCCGTACCACAACGGCGCGCAGCTCGTATGGACGAGCCAAGCGCTCCACCGGCATGCGGAAAACGCGGTTCAACTCGGGTTTGCTGTCCGCGAAGCCCTTGAGTGCCTCACGACTTTCCAATGGAATCTGCTCCAGATAATCCATGTACTTGTTGCGCAAGGTCTGACGACCCGGCATCCAGTCGGGATTGCGATCAAGCAGCAACTGCAGCGTGCCCAGGAGCGCATCGGTCTTGAACCCGCGAATGTCGACTGACCCCAGTTTTTCCAGCAAGGGTGGCAGACAGTCGACGTCGGCATATCGGCCGCCCTCCCTGAGCAGCGCCTCGGCGCGCACGACATCGGAGGCTGAGGCAAAATTGCCACGCAGGCTGATCTCGCGTTCGTAGATGTCTTTCAGTTGAAGCCCTTCACCCCGAGCCAGATCACGCAGCGCCAAGTTCCCTTCGGCCAATGCCTGCAGGCTGCGCTGGTTATCGGCCTTCAGGGTATTCAGCCGCGCCTTGTCCTGGCCATAGGCCCGAACCAGCAGGTCCACTCGCGCATCATCGGCACTGCCGCCGTTTTCCACGGCCTTCTTGATATGGGCATACATCTGCTGTTTGAGGACGATGGCACGTTCTTCATAAAGGTCACCCAATTCGAATGCATCGGTACTGTCCTTCCCTCCGCTGGACATGGCATCCGCCTTGGCGGCTTCGACAATAATCCGGTTGGTTTCATAGGCCAGCAGTGCATCACTGTCATACCAGAGATAAAGTTGATGCCCCTCGGCGCCCATCACGCGCTTCCAGATATTGATGTAGTCGCGTTGAATGACGCCAATACCTCCGCCGAGCCAGGCAAAGTGCAGTTTTTTCGGCACTTCCGTGGCCGCTACTTTCAATTGATCGAGACTGTTTTGCAGGCGCGTTTCAAAATCCTCTACCTGGTTTTGAATGTGCGCCAGATCCACAGCAGCGGAGCCGCCAGTTGGCGTCAGCTCAGCGGCGCGGCGCCGACGACTGCCCCGCAATGCCGTCAACGCCTGTTTGAGCAGCCCCAGCGGTTCCAACAGGTATGACGCATCCTGCACGGCAATGCAGCCGGAGTAATATCGGAGCACCGCATCATATTGATCATCACCCTTGTAGGGCACTAACGCCTGTTCAAGATCCTTCAGCTTTAGTACACCCTTGAAATCGACATAACCAGCCGTCGATGAAAACCTGCTCTCACTCATAACAACACTTCCATTTATCGTATATGAATAGCCGAAGCCACTTCCAGGCAACGGCAGCCCACACATGCACTCAGGCACCTGGGCATTAAACTTTAAAGAATGACACTCTCGATAAGCGCGAATAAAAGTAACCTAGCGCCCAGCCACGACTCAACCAATAAGAAAACCAATAAATTTCCAAATAAGAAACCAACTTCATGTTACAGGCACAGTATGCCCGTAACTTGATGTCATAGAGCGGTTATATATAACTAAAGAGATCAGTAACCAATCGATTCGAGAAACGACGGCAGCCCGAGCGGGCTGCCGGGTTGCGTCAGAGCGGCTTGCTGCCATACCAGCGCGGCGTGTACACCCACTCGCCACCGTCGGCACGGGGAAACACGCAGGTGGTCGAAGACCCGACCAGGACCATGGTGCGCATGTCGACCTGATCCGGGGTCAACTGCCCCAGCGTCGTGACGCGCAGGGTCTGGCCCGGACGGCCGATGTCACGCCCCAGCACCACCGGCGTCTGCGCGGTTCGATGCTGGGCGACGATCTCCAGCGCCCGCCCCAGTTGCCATGGGCGGGAACGGGAGATGGGGTTGTAGAACGCCAGCGCGAGATCCGCTTGTGCCGCCAGGTCCAGGCGTTTCTCGATGATCGACCAAGGCTTGAGGTTGTCCGACAGCGACAGCACGCAGAAGTCATGCCCCAGCGGCGCGCCGGCCTGGGCGGCCGTGGCCAGGGAAGCGGAGACACCCGGCAGGATCTGCAGGTCGACAGCGTGCCATTGGGCATTCGTCGACTCATGCAGCGCCTCCAGCACCGCCGCGGCCATGGCGAACACCCCCGGATCGCCGGACGACACCACCACCACGGAACGTCCCTGGGCCGCCAGCTCGAAGGCGTGGCGGGCGCGTTGCAGCTCTTCGCGGTTGTCGGTGCAGTGTTGCACCTGATCGGCCCGGAACGGCCCGGCCATACGCACGTAGGTTTCGTAGCCCAGCACATCGTTGGCGCGGTCGAGTTCGGCGCGCACCGCCGGCACCATCAACTCGGCCGCGCCCGGGCCCAGGCCGATCACCGCCAGGCGCCCACGTGGACGGCCGATCCGTTGCGGGTCCAGGGGCCGTTCGGCCACCGCGATGGCCAGGCTGCCCATGACCCGAATCGACGCCGGCTGGCCGAGGGCCTCGCTCAACCATCCCGCGATGTCGCCGTCGGCGCTGGCAAAGCGCAGCGGCACGCCCAGGCTTGCAGCGGCTTCGTGTAACTCTGGGCGTGTCATGTCGCTGTCCGCCGCCAACAGGCAGGCCAGCGACTGCACCGCGAGGCCGGCCTGACCCAGGGCATCGCCAATGGTGGCCGCTACGTCCATCACCCCGACGTCCAGCGCCACGGCTACGTTGCGTGGATAGATACGCAATTCATCGACTGCGGGCACACCGGCAGCGCTGTCGATACGGATGGCCAGGCGCGCCTGTTGGTCCTGGGGCAAGTGCGCCTGATCCAGCCACGGCGCGGCCCCTTCAATGCGCACCGGCTCACCGGCCAGCAGATCGGAGACGAAGCGCTTGCCCTGCTCCAGATCGTCGAGACGGTAGCCGCTCGGTGGATTGAGCAGGCAAGTGCCGAAACGCAATTCGCCGCTGGTGGTGATCGCCGGGGCGACTTGCAGCGCGGCAGCGATGTCCCGCGCCATGACATTGACCCCGCCCAGGCCGCCGAGCAGTGGCACCACGGCGCTGCCGTCTTCAGCCACCGCCAGCACGGCGGGCTCGACGCCTTTTTCCAGCAGCAGCGGCGCCAGGGTGCGGATGACGATGCCCGCCGCGCACAGGGCGATGATCGGCGTGTCTTGCTGATAGAGCTCGCGCAACGTCGCGCCGAACTCCAGGTAGTGACGGTCCACGCCCTCGACCCGCCCGGACAGGCCGTGGATCAAGGCGTCGGGATAGCACTGCTGGACCCGCCGGGCCGTTGCGAGGCTGCCCGGGCCGAGGATGACGATTGCCGGTGCCTTGGACGTCATCCCTGCCACCGTTCGCCCGGCACGATGATCAACGAAAAATACGGCGAGGACATCGGCTCGACTTCATCCAGCGGCACGATTTTCTGATTGGCCATGGTCGCCCGTTCGACGTACAGGGCCCGGCCATCCAGGCCCAGTTCCCCGAGCACCTGGCGGACCTTGGGGAAGTTGCGCCCCAGCTTCATGATCACCGCCGCGTCGGCATCGGCCAACCGGCGCTTGAGCTCGTCATGGGGCAGCACGCCAGAGAGCACCGACAGGCTCTGGTTGCGGTACACCAGCGGCGCGCCGAGCACCGAGGCACCGCCCAGCATCGAGCAGACGCCGGGAATGACTTCGGCGTCGTAGCGCTCGGCCAGACGATCGTGCAGGTACATGTACGAACCGTAGAAGAACGGATCGCCCTCGCAGATCACGGCCACGTCGCGACCGGCATCCAGATGCACGGCCACCTGTTCGGCGGCGGTGTCGTAGAAGTCGGCGATCACCTGCTCATAGGACAGCGGCGCCGGCAACACTTCGGTGGTGACCGGGTACACCAGCGGCATCAGCGTCTGCGTCTCTTGCAGGTGCATTTCGATGATCCCGAAGGCGTTGCCCTTCTTGCCTTTGGCGACGAAGTACGCCACCACGGGGGATTCGCGCAACAAGCGCAGGGCCTTGAGGGTGATCAGTTCCGGGTCACCGGGGCCCACGCCGAGGCCGATCAGACGTCCACGCTGCTGCATCATTCAATCTCCGTAGCGAGGGCATTGACGGCAGCCGCAGCCATGGCGCTGCCACCGAGCCGGCCTTGCATGATCACGAACGGCACGCCACGGCTGTTGGCCGCCAACATCGCCTTGGACTCGGCGGCGCCGACGAACCCCACGGGAAAGCCCAGGATCAACGCCGGTTTCGGTGCGCCGGCGTCGAGCATTTCCAGCAGGTAGAACAGCGCGGTGGGCGCATTGCCGATCACCACGACGCTGCCTTCCAGATGTGGACGCCACAGCTCCAGGGCCGCCGCCGAACGGGTGTTGCCCAAATCGCGGGCCAGCTGCGGCACGCTCTCGTCGCGCAGGGTGCAGATCACCGGGTTGTTGGCAGGCAGGCGAGCGCGGGTCACGCCTTCGCTGACCATCCGCGCATCGCACAGGATCGGCGCACCGGCAGCCAGGGCCTGACGCCCGGCCATACCCGCGCCTTCGGAAAACTGCAGCCCATCGACCGCCTCGACCATGCCGCAGGCATGGATCACCCGTACCGCGAGTTTTTCCAGATCGGCCGGAATGCGCGCCAGGTTGGCCTCGGCGCGAATGATCGCGAAGGAGTTGCGATAGATCTCCTGACCGTCGCGGATGTAATCAAGCATCAAAGGGGGCTCCGGGGGCGAGCGTCGAGCCATTGGCCGACCGCTTCAATAGTCAGATTGTGTGCCTGCAACGCGCCGAAACCCGGCAGCGTGGCATCGCGAAAATAGAGGTCGTAACGACCGGGAGCGACCGCCAGCAAGGTGACAGGCGCAATATGGGCCGCCGCGCAGGAACGCGGGCAACCGGACAAATGGACCTTGGTCCCGTGGCTATGGCGTTGCAGTACGTCGGCCAGTCGCCGGGCATCGGCCTTGGTGTCGGCCAGGGCCTTGCCGCAGCCACTGGAGCCGGTGCAGGCGATGAGGTGCGCCAACGGTTGTTGCGCCGAACACAGCAGGCCCAACCCTTCGAGCCGCGCCAGCACGTCGTCCGCGTCCTCGCGGCGTACGTTGGGCAACAACAGGCTTTGCCACGGGGTGAAACGAAGGCTGCTGTCACCCTTCTCCCGAGCCAGTTGCGCCAGGCCTCGCAGCATGACCGCGTCGAGTCGGCCAAGGGGCGCGGCGCCCCCCACGTAGACTCGTTCGTCATGTTGTGGCTGGATACCGAAGTGCAATCCATCGATGGCACCGTCGCGCTGCCAGCCGGAACACCGTTGCAGCGAGACCCGGCCGGCCAGTTGCCGGATGAATTCCGTGTCGGGAAGCTCTGCCAGCAGGTGGCGCATGCGCGTCTGGTCTGGGCGAGCCAGATCGAGAAACAGCTCCAGCACCGCCAGCACCAACCCATGTCCATCGACCAGGGGAACCGCGCCTGCCGGTTCATCCAGGGGCGAGCCCGCCAACCCGAACGCCAGCCAGGGCTCGCCGTGACCGATGAACGCCGACAACCACAGGTCATGGTGATGATCGAGCATCGCCAACGCCTCGCCGCCGTCCAGTTGCACGGCGAACTTGGCCGACAACTCATGGAATCGGTCGTGGGTCTGCAGGCTGAGCAGGATCTGCGCGGCCAACAGGCGGGTGTCCAGCAGCATCTGCCGGTCGATGCCGGCCGTGGGGCTGAGCATCAGGTTGCGTACATCGTCGCCGGCCGATGTGTGCGGGCCGAGGCCGGCGGCCAGCAATGACTCGATCAGTGCGGCGTGCTCAGGGCCGATCCCGCGGATCTGCAGGTTGGCCCGGTTGGTCGCCTCGATCGCGCCACTGGCGAACCGCTCGGCCGCCAGCGCCACCGCGTCGGCCTGATCGGCCTGGATGGCGCCGCCATCGAGCTTGATCCGGCAGATGCCCCCGTCCAGCGCCTGGACGACACGCAGCAACCCCGGGCAACCCGAGGGACGTATGGCGTTGGAGGATGGACGTTCGTTCAAGGGCAAACCGGTCAATGGGGCACGCCACATCGGCGAAGGACCGCCATTATGCCTGCTTTGCCGGGGAGCATGAAAAGCTTGCCCGTCGGATTATGTGCAGTGCCGTCGGGAATGTGAGGCGGGAGCTTGCTGGCGATAGCGTTCTGGCGGGCAAGGTGGGTTGAATGGGCCGACGCCATCGCGAGCAGGCTCGCTCCCACAGGGGATCTGCGGCTGGTACGAAATAGAAGAACAATCCCCGTCCAATGTGGGAGCGAGCCTGCTCGCGATAGCGGTCTGTCTGTGACGGTGATGTTGAATGGGCACCGCCATCGCGGGCAAGCCTTGCTCCCAGCGGCGCGGTATGATGGCGGCCCGGTTCGCGGGACTGATGTGCCCGTTAAGCAAACCTACCCATTCGAGGAACAGAGATGACCCCCTGGCTGACCGTAGTGGGCATCGGCGAAGACGGCTTCAAGGGCCTGGGCCGAACGGCCCGCCATGCCCTGTTGCGGGCGACGCGCATTATCGGCAGCGCTCGTCAACTGGCGTTATTGCCGGTGTGCATTCGCGGTGAACGGGAACTGTGGCCAAGCCCGTTTTCCCTGGAACCACTGCTGGCGCGACGGGACGAGCCAGTGTGTGTGCTGGCCAGCGGCGATCCGATGTTCTATGGCGTCGGCGCCAGCCTCGCCAAACATCTGCCAAGCGAGCAGATGCTGGTCATCCCGGCCCCGTCGTCATGTTCGTTGGCGGCGGCGCGCATGGGTTGGCCGCTGCAGGAGGTGGTGACTGTGTCGCTGGTGGCGCGCCCCTTGGCGGCACTCAATGCTCATTTATCCACAGGCGTCCGGCTGTTGTTGCTGAGCAACGACCGCCACACGCCAGGCGCAGTGGCGTCATTGCTGCGCGAACGCGGGTTCGGCCCCAGCCCCATGACCGTGCTGGAACACCTGGGCGGCCCGGCAGAGCGGCGGATCGAAAGCTGCGCGGCACACTGGTCCGAGCCGGACGTCACCGACCTGAACCTGATCGCCGTCGAATGCCGGGCCGAACCCTCGGCGTTGCGCCTGTCACGCCTGGCCGGTTTGCCGGACACCGCGTTCGAACATGACGGCCAATTGACCAAGCGCGACGTGCGCGCCATCACCCTGGCCCGCCTCGCCCCGATGCCTGGCGAATTGCTCTGGGACGTGGGCGCCGGCAGCGGCTCCATCGGCATCGAATGGATGCGCGCGCACCCGGCCTGTCGAGCCCTGGCCATCGAGGCCGACGAAGGCCGCCAAGGCTTGATCGAACGTAACCGCGACACCCTAGGCGTGCCCGGCCTGCAACTGATTCGCGGACGAGCGCCCCAGGCCCTTGAGGGACTGGAGCGACCGGACGCCGTATTCATTGGCGGCGGCGTCACCCGTGAAGGCGTGCTGGAAGCCTGCTGGGCCCGACTCAAGCCAGGCGGCCGGTTGGTCGCCAATGCCGTGACCCTGCAAAGCGAGATGACGCTCATGAACTGGCGCGAACTCCATGGCGGCGAACTGACCCGCGTCCACATCGCCCAGGCCCAACCACTGGGCGAGTTCGACACCTGGCGCCAGGCGTTGCCGATTACCCTGCTGGACCTGGTAAAGCCCCTCGATGCGTGACGAAACCGCCGAACAACCCGCGCCCCTGCGCAGCGGCCTGACCACCGGCAGTTGCGCCACGGCCACCAGCCTGGCGGCGGCGCGCCTGTTGCTGCAAGGCCATTGCGCCGATGCCGTGGAGATTGTGTTGCCCAAGGGCAAACAGGTGCAGATGCGCCTGGAGTTCTGTCGCCTCACCGGCCAGGGCGCCGAGGCCGGGACGATCAAGGACGCCGGCGACGACCCCGACGTGACCCACGGTGCGCTGTTGTTTTCCCAGGTGCGCCTGACCACCGAACCGGGCGTGCGCTTCATTGCCGGGCGCGGCGTCGGCACCGTGACGCGACCGGGCCTGGTGCTGGCGGTCGGTGAACCGGCGATCAACCCGGTGCCGCGCAAAATGATCGGCGATCACCTGGACCGGCTGGCCGAAGAAACCGGCTATACCGGCGGTTTCGAAGTCACGGTCAACGTCGAGGGCGGTGAAGCCCTGGCGTTGAAAACCATGAACCCGCGCCTGGGCATCCTCGGCGGCCTGTCGATCCTCGGCACCAGCGGCATCGTCCGGCCTTTCTCCTGCGCGGCCTACATTGCCTCGATCCATCAGGGTATCGACGTGGCGAAAACCAACGGTTACCTGCACATCGCGGCCTGTACCGGCAATGCCAGCGAAGACACCATGCGCCGGGTCTACAACCTGCCGGAAATCGCCTTGATCGAAATGGGCGACTTCGTCGGGGCCGTGCTCAAGCACGTGCGCAAGGTCCCGGTGGACAAGCTCAGCCTCTGCGGCGGCTTTGGCAAAATCAGCAAACTCGCCGCCGGTCACATGGACCTGCACAGCCGTCATTCGAGCATCGACCTGCCACAGCTGGCCGACTGGGCCGCCGCAATCGGCGCCGACGAGGCTTTGCAGCAAGGTATCCGTGGGGCCAACACCAGCCAGCAGGCCTTGGCGATGGCCAGTGCCGCGGGCATCGCCCTCGGCGACGCGGTGTGTGGGCACGCCCTGGCCTTCGCCCGCAGCGTCGTGCCGCCCCAGGTTCAAGTCGAAGTCTTCGCCATCGACCGCCAGGGCGGAATCGTCGGTCACGCCGGAGCCTTTACATGAAACGCATCCTGCTGCTGGGCGGCGTCACCGAAGCCTTGGCCATCGCTCGCACCCTCGGCCCCCAACACATCTACAGCCTGGCGGGCGTGGGCCGTGTCCCCACTGACCTGACCTGCCAGGTGCGCGTCGGCGGCTACGGCGGTGCTGAGGGCCTGGCGCAGTTCATTCGCGACCAGGGCATCAGCCTGCTGTTGGACGCCACCCACCCCTACGCCGCCCGGATCAGCCACAACGCCGCCCACGCCGCCCGCGCCTGTGGCATCCCCTGCTGGGCCCTGCGCCGCCCGGCCTGGCAGCCCCGCCAGGGCGATGACTGGCGCGAAGTGGCCGACTGGGCCGAACTGATCCAGGCCCTGAAACCCTTCCACCGTCCCCTCTTCACCCTCGGCCGCGAACCGCTGCAACACCTGCATGAAATTCCCCCGGAGCAATTCTGGACCCTGCGCGCCCTGGACGTTTACCCCGGTAACGAACGCTGCGAAGTCATCGGCGCGCGAGGGCCGTTCCATATCGACGGCGAGCGGGAGCTGTTCGAGCGGCGGCAGATCGATGTACTGGTCAGCAAGAACAGCGGCAGCACTGCAACCGAGCCGAAGCTGGAAGTGGCGCGGGAACGCGGGGTGCCGGTGTTGGTGTTGAGGCGGCCGGTGTTGGCGGGGGTGGATCGGGAATTCTGGACGCTGGATGAGATGTTGTCGGCGCTGTCGATGTTTGCACCCTGAGCCCCCTGATAATTTTTAGCGAGTGTCAGATCGAGCTTAAACCTGTGGCGAGGGAGCTTGCTCCCGCTGGGCTGCGCAGCAGCCCCAAAAAATATGAACGAGGCTCTCCTGACACACCGCAGCATCGGGTTTCAGGGTCGCTTCGCGCCCCAGCGGGAGCAAGCTCCCTCGCCACAACAGCGCTCACTTGGCGATCTATTGCTACTGTTAACACGAGCCCTGCGACCCTACACCGCACATGGCTTTTTTACTTCCAGCCTGCGATCAGGCTAAATACCGCCACCTGATCGCCCAACCGAGCGGATTCTCCCATGTCCCGACAACGGCTTGCATTTGCCTGGATCGCCTGCTTCGCAGTGCTGTTCAACATGCTTGCCATGCCGCTTTCCGGCAGCGCGGCCGCACAGGGCAATGCGCCGGCCGAGCAGTTGTTGTGGGGTAGTTTCTGTTCTTCCAGCGGCACGAAGATGGTGGCGATTTCCCTGGGCAAGCTCGAACAGGGCACGCCCCGCAACGACGACCATTCGACCATGCAGCATTGCTGGTGCTGCGCAGGCTCCGCGTCGTTAATAGCGCTCACTGGACAGGCTCCGCGGCTGTACCTGGCCCCACAGCCTGCCCACCACGGCCTTGTCCACTCAACGTTCGACAGCCCCACGCCGCGCCAGCAATGGCCGAGTCTCAATCCCCGCGCCTCGCCTCTGGTCTGATTCCCACCGCATAAAACAACTGCGTCCTGAATCGTTCCGGAGAATCACCCATGTTGAACAGACTCATCCTGCTGGCTGCCCTGCTGCTTCCCGTCGGCTTCGCCCAAGCTCATCAGTACAAGGTCGGCGACCTTGAGATTGCCCATCCCTGGTCCCAGGAACTGCCGCCCAACGCGCCGACCGTGGCCGCGTACTTCGTGATCCACAACACCGGGGCAATGGCAGACAAACTGCTCAGCGTCGACACGCCGATTGCCGGCAAGGCCGAGCTCCACGAGCATGTGAAGCAGGACGATCTGATGAAGATGCAGCCCGTGCCCACGGTTGCGATTGCCCCCGGCGCCACCGTCACTTTCGCCCCCATGGCTTACCACGTCATGCTGCTGGACCTGAAAGACCGCAGCCTGCTGAGTGACGGCAAGCGCTTCACCATGACCCTGCATTTCGAAAAAGCCGGGGATGTCACGGTCGACGTTGCGGTGCAGAAAAAAGCTCCCGACGGCACCAAGACCGAAGCCCACATGCACTGATAGCTGCCCATGGGTCTTCCCCGCGCGAGGTCTGCCATGCCCCGCCGCCAGCCGATGAGCCTGGCACGCGGCAGCTGGATCAGCCTGTTCGCCATGCTGATGATCTTTATCGGTCCACTGGTTTCCCAGTCGATGCCGATGGATCAGCGCATGTCTTCGTCCATGACGATGAGCATGGATATGGACATGTCCGCAGGTGCTCACGCCGGACATGAAGCACCGGCAGCCGAACACGACGCGCCTCGGAACGAGCATCACGCGCTGTGGGAAAAATGCGGCTATTGCAGCCTGCTGTTCAATTGCCCGGCCTTGCCCGGAGCGCAGTCCCTCGCTGTTTTCAACACCCCGACGGCCAACACCTACACCAGCCCTTCCCCACGCCTGGGCCATGCCCGGCCGTCATTCTTCCCGGGTGCCCGTACCCGCGCACCTCCCCTCGACGCATAGACCCCGACATTTACCACCCCGGTCGCACAAGACAGCCCCAGGCTGCCCGACCGTGTCGTTTACGTCTGCTCGATGGAGTCATCATGTCCAGTTCTTTGCCGTGACATGAGTCAAAAAAAATCGAGCGCACAAACCCTGTGGGGCGCGCCTGTTCGCGATGCGGTCCATCAGTCATTCCGGTGCTGAATGGACTGCCGCTTTCGCAAGCTGGCTCGCTCCCACAGGGATTTGACCGTACAAATACATTTGCCAAGCGGAGCGCTTTTCGATGAGCCAACCGAAACCGAATTTCTACAACCTGGCCTGGCGCTGGCATTTTTATGCCGGGCTGTTCGTCGCGCCGTTCATGGTGATGCTGGCCCTGACCGGCATCATCTACCTGTTCAAACCGCAACTCGATCCACTGATGTACGGCAGCCTGCTGAACGTACCGGCCGGTCATCACACGATGGCCGCGGACGACCTGCTCCAACAGGTCCGCCAGGCCTACCCCGAAGCCCGGATCAAACAGTATCTGCCACCGGCCGACGCCGAGCGCAGCGCGCAGTTCGTGGTGATCGACAAGGGACGGGAGCTGAATGTCTTTATCGACCCATACCACGGCGACGTCCTCGGCGAACAGGATGCCAAGAACAACCTGCAAGCCATGGCCAGGGCCATCCACGGCGAACTGCTGATCGGCACCGTCGGTGACCGGCTGGTGGAAATGGCTGCCGGTTGGGGCGTAGTGCTGGTGGTGTCGGGGCTGTACCTGTGGTGGCCCCGCGGGCAATCCTCGGCCGGGGTCCTGTGGCCGCGCTGGAGCGCTCGCGGTCGGCTGTTCTGGCGCGACCTGCACGTGGTCGTCGGCTTCTGGGGCGCGGCGTTGCTGCTGGTGATGCTGCTCAGCGGCATGACCTGGACCGGCTTCTGGGGCAAGCAATACGCCGAACTCTGGAACCGCTTCCCGGCCGCGATGTGGAACGACGTGCCCAAGTCCGACGTCGAAGCCGGCAGCCTCAACAACGCCCACCGCCAGACCGTGCCCTGGGCCATGGAGAACACCCCGATGCCGATGTCCGGCGACCATGCCGAACACATGGCCCACGGTGGCATGCACGAGGGCCCTGCCGCGCCGACCATCCGCCTGCAAGCGGTGCAGGACATCGCCGCCGAACACAAGGTCACGCCAGGCTACAGCATCACCCTGCCGACCACAGAAACCGGGGTGTTCACCATTGCCGTGTTCGCCGACGATCCGCGCAATGACGCGACCCTCCACGTGGACCAGTACACCGGCAAGGTCCTGGCCGATGTGCGCTGGGCCGATTACAGCGTCGTCGCCCGCGCCACCGAAACCGGCGTCATGTTGCACGAAGGTAAGATGTTCGGCCCGGTGAACCAGATCGTCGTGCTGCTGATCTGCCTGATGATCCTGCTCAGCGCGGTGAGCGGCATGGTGATGTGGTGGAAGCGCCGGCCACAGGGCCGTTTCGGCGTACCGCCCATGCGTCACGATCTACCGACGTGGAAGACCGGGGTGTTCATCATGCTGACCCTGGCGGTGGTGTTTCCGTTGGTGGGGGCATCGCTGGTGGTGATCTGGGTGATCGACCGCCTGTTGATTGCGCGCAGGACCCAGGGCATTCGCGGCGATGCAATCTCTTGAGCCACGGTCAAGGCCGGAACAGGTCGCCACAGGATTCCGGCTGGAGGACACCATTGCAGACGTGGAGTTTTTCCACGTCGACAACCTTGATGTCGTCGATCTCGTTGGGCGTGCCGCCGCCGTAGTCATTCCTGCACGTCACGGTGATCCGGCACCGCCCGTTGCCCTGCGGCTCGATCATCGGGCGAGGCGGGCGACCGGTGTCCATCGCACTCACCGTGGCCTTGCAGCTGAAGCTGATCGGGTTCTTCGCCCATGCCTGCTCACACGGATGCCCGGAGGCTACGGCCAAGCGAATAGCGATACACCCGAAGACCAGTGCGCCAATAACAGTCACAAGCCTGGTCGTGGTCATGGCGTTTCTTCCCTTTTTGGGGAATAAGCAGGCTAACCTGCCTCAACCCTTGGGGCTACTGTCAGGTCTGACAGGTCCGTGTCGGCTTGCCAGGGGAGAGGCTGGACACACAGCCTGAGGAGGTTTCATCTTCAGGCTGAAGACAGTGCGTTAACGGGAGACGGCGCGAAACCTCTACAATCGCGCCCGCTGCCGAACTAGACACAATCCGCGAATGTGGGAGCGAGCCTGCTCGCGATAGCGCTGGGTCAGCCAGAGAAGAGGCGACTGATCCACCGCTATCGCGAGCAGGCTCGCTCCCACAGGGATTGGGTCGTAACCCGATCATTTTGAGTACACGCATGACCTCGCTGACCCTCTCTCACCTCGCCTGGACACCCCTGGGCCACGGTCACTGCCATCACCAGTTCCAACTGCGTGACGCCACGTTGCAGGTGGCGGCCGGGGAGTTCGTCGGGCTGATCGGGCCCAATGGCAGCGGCAAGACCAGTCTGTTGCGGTGCGCCTATCGGTTCAGCCCGCCGGAGAGCGGCGAGGTGAAACTCGACCACCACAACGTCTGGCGCCAGTCGTCACGCTGGTGCGCGCAACGTATCGCCGTGGTCCTGCAGGAATTTCCCGACGCCTTTGGCCTGACGGTCGAGGAAGTGGTCGCCATGGGCCGCACGCCTCATAAAGGCCTGTTCGATGGCGATAACCACGAGGACCGGCGCCTGGTCATCCAGGCCCTGGAAGCGGCAGGGCTGCAAGGCTTCGGCGAACATGCCTTCGCCACGCTCTCGGGCGGTGAAAAACAGCGGGTGATCCTGGCCCGGGCCCTGGCCCAGCAACCGCAACTGCTGATCCTCGACGAACCGACCAATCACCTCGACCCGCGCTATCAACTCGAATTGCTGCAACTGATCAAGCGCCTGGGGATCGGCACCCTCGCCAGCATCCACGACCTGAACCTGGCTGCCGCCTTCTGCGATCGGCTCTACGTCATCGAACACGGCCGCATCGTCGCCAGCGGTGCCCCCAAGGATGTACTGACCACCACGCTGCTGCGTGACGTCTTCGGTGTCGAAGCCCTGGTGGATGAACATCCCCTTGCCGGCTACCCACGAATCACCTGGATAACTCAACCATGACCCTGCGTTCCCTGCTGCTTCTGTCGCTGCTGCTGTGCAGCGCCCACGCCCTGGCCGAAGCCACCCGCTATCCGCTGACGATCCAGAGCTGCAACCGTCAGGTGGTGTTCAACGAAGCTCCCCGGCACGCCGTCAGCCACGACATCAACATGACCCAGATGATGCTCGCCCTCGGGCTCAAATCGCGCATGGTCGGCTACAGCGGCATCAGCGGCTGGAAATCGGTGACGCCCGAGATGGCGAAGATCCTCGATGGCCTGCCGGAACTGGCGGCCAAATATCCCTCGGTGGAAACCCTGCTCAACGCCAACGTGGATTTCTTCTTTGCCGGTTGGGACTACGGCATGCGCGTGGGCGGCGACCTGACGCCGCAGACCCTGCAACCGCTGGGTATCCCGGTGTACGAACTGACCGAATCCTGCGCGTTCGTGATGAAACGTCCGGCGGCTTCGCTGGAAGATACCTACAACGACCTGCGTAATCTTGGGAAGATTTTCGACGTCCAGGACCGCGCCGATGCGCTGATCGCCACGATGCAGGCCCAGGTCGCCGAAGTCCGCAAAGACCTGCCAGCCAACCGGCCCCGGGTGTTCCTCTACGACAGCGGTGAAGACCGGGCCATGACTTCCGGCCGTCTGGGCATGCCCCAGGCCCTGATCGACGCCGCGGGCGGGCGCAATATCCTGGACGACGTGGAAACCAGCTGGACCCGGGTGAACTGGGAGAACGTGGTCGAGCGCAACCCCGAGGTCATCGTGATCGTCGATTACGGCGAAGTCAGCGCCGAGCAGAAACAGCAATTCCTGCTGGGCAGCCCGGCCTTGCAATCGGTGGATGCGATCAGGCACCGACGCTTCATCGTGATTCCCTACGTCCAGGCCACACCAGGCATCGACAACGTGGTGGCGGTACAGACCCTGGCGCAGGGTTTCCACCGCCGATGAACCCTCGTCGCTATGCCGGACTGTTGATCTTCCTCGGCGCGCTGATGCTTGTGTCGTGCGTGGTGTCCCTGGGCTTCGGGCCGGCGCGGGTGCCGGTGGCCGTGGTCTGGGACATCCTGCTGAACAAGGCCTTCGGCATGGGGGAAGTCTATTGGACGGCCGGCCAGGAGCACATCGTCTGGCTGATCCGCGTGCCGCGCCTGCTGCTCGGCGCGCTGGTGGGCGCGGGGCTGGCATTGATCGGCGCAGTGCTGCAAGCGGTCACCCGCAACCCGCTGGCCGATCCACACCTGCTCGGGGTCACCTCCGGCGCGACCCTCGGGGCGGTCATCGTGGTCCTGCATGTCGGGGAAATCGTCGGCCTGCTGACCCTGCCCCTCGCCGCGTTCATCGGCGCATTGCTGAGCATGCTGCTGGTGCTGGCGATTGCCAGCCGCCAGGGCCGCCTCGAAAGCGATCGCCTGTTGCTGTGCGGCGTGGCGGTGTCATTCGTGATGATGGCGGCGGCCAACCTGCTGTTGTTCCTGGGTGACCATCGCGCCAGCTCCGCGGTGATGTTCTGGATGCTCGGCGGCCTGGGCCTGGCGCGCTGGGAACTGCTGGCGGTGCCCGCCGCCAGTGTCCTGCTGGGACTGGTCCTGCTGCTGGGCATGGCTCGGCCGTTGAACGCCCTGATGGCGGGCGAACAGACCGCCGTGACCCTGGGCCTGAACGCGGCGAAGGTGCGGTTGTGGATCTTCCTGATCGCGTCGCTGATGACCGGCGTGCTGGTGTCCATCAGCGGCTCGATCGGTTTCGTCGGGCTGATGGTGCCGCACATCGCCCGGCGCCTGGTGGGTGCCGAGCATCGTCGCTTGCTGCCGGCCTGTGTACTGCTGGGCAGCCTGTTTCTGGTGTGGGTGGACGTGGCCGCCCGGACCCTCATCGCCCCGGAAGACCTGCCGATTGGCGTGGCGACGGCAGCCATTGGCGGGCTGTTTTTCATCGGCCTGATGCGGCGGCGCTGAGCTTCCGAATCTTCTATCCACAGCAATTCCCCTGTGGGAGCGAGCCTGCTCGCGATAGCGCTAGATCAGTCGCACTTTCTCTGGCTGACCCAGCGCTATCGCGAGCAGGCTCGCTCCTACATTAGGGCATCAGGGGCCTGCGATTTCTGCGCACCGATGTGGCGCATCTGATCGCACCAGCGCACAAGCGACGGTCGCTCGTGGTGCGTCGTCCTGCGCTCCCCAGCGCATCTCCCCCACATTTACCGGCCTTGCCACGACCGGGCACACCCCTTGCAAAAGCCCTGTTCAGCGTCTGCATCTGCCCTCGAAAAAAACACCAATTCACGGAGATCGCACCATGAAACGTCGTAGCTTGATCAAGGCTTTTACCCTTTCGGCCAGCATTGCCGCGATGGGCATGGCCTGGACCGTCCAGGCTGCCGAGACCATCAAGGTCGGCATCCTGCATTCGCTGTCCGGGACCATGGCGATTTCCGAGACGTCCCTCAAGGACATGGCGCTGATGACCATCGACGAAATCAATGCCAAGGGTGGTGTGAACGGCAAGCAGCTCGAAGCGGTGGTCGTGGACCCGGCCTCGAACTGGCCACTGTTTGCGGAAAAAGGCCGGCAGTTGCTGACCCAGGACAAGGTCGCCGTGGTGTTCGGCTGCTGGACGTCGGTATCGCGTAAATCGGTGTTGCCGGTGTTCGAAGAACTCAATGGCCTGCTGTTCTACCCGGTGCAGTACGAAGGCGAAGAGATGTCGCCGAACGTGTTCTACACCGGCGCCGCGCCGAACCAGCAGGCGATTCCGGCGGTGGAATACCTGATGAGCGAAGAAGGTGGCAGCGCCAAGCGCTATTTCCTGCTGGGCACCGACTACGTCTACCCGCGCACCACCAACAAGATCCTGCGGGCGTTCCTGCATTCCAAGGGCGTAGCGGACAAGGACATCGAAGAGGTCTATACCCCGTTCGGCCACAGCGATTACCAGACCATCGTGGCGAGCATCAAGAAGTTCTCGGCCGGCGGCAAGACCGCGGTCATCTCCACGGTCAACGGCGACTCCAACGTGCCGTTCTACAAGGAACTGGCCAACCAGGGCCTGAAAGCCACCGACGTACCGGTGGTGGCGTTCTCGGTGGGCGAAGAAGAGCTGCGCGGCATCGACACCAAACCGCTGGTGGGCAACCTGGCGGCATGGAACTACTTCGAATCCGTGGATAACCCGGCGAACAAGAAATTCGTCGCGGCCTGGAAAGCCTACGCCAAGGCCAAGAACCTGCCGGGCGCCGACAAGGCCGTGACCAACGACCCGATGGAAGCCACCTACGTCGGTATCCACATGTGGGCCCAAGCGGCGGAAAAGGCCAAGTCCACCGACGTCGACAAGGTTCGCGAAGCCCTGGCCGGCCAGACCTTCGCCGCGCCATCGGGCTACACCCTGACCATGGACAAGACCAACCACCACCTGCACAAGCCGGTGATGATCGGCGAGATTCAGGCCGACGGGCAGTTCAACGTGGTCTGGCAGACCGAAGGGCCGGTTCGCGCCCAGCCGTGGAGCCCGTTCATCGCCGGCAACGACAAGAAGCCCGACTATGCGGTGAAGGGTAACTGAGCCCATGGGTGTCGGCCCCGGATCCCGGGACCGACACACGACTCCCTGTGGGAGCGAGCCTGCTCGCGATAGCGCTGGATCAGTCAGCACAAACGTGACGGGTAAGGCGCTATCGCGAGCAGGCTCGCTCCCACAAAAAGCACTGCGCAAGGCCGAGCATATGCCCACTGCCCTTTACCGTCTGATTCTCGCCCTGGCGTTATTACTGCCACTGGCCACCCACGCGGGCGAAGCCGAAGACTTCGTCGCCGCCAACCCGACCCAGCAGGCCAAACTGCTGGAAACCTGGGCCGCGCAGCCCGAGCCCGGGCGTGTCGAACTGCTCAACGCCTTGCAACAAGGCCAGTTGACCGTCGACGGCCAGCCCAAGACCCTGCGCCTGAACAACCGCTTGCGCGGGCTGATCGAAACCGCCCTCGCCAGTCATCAGCTGCTTGCCAGTGATCCCGGCGTACGCCTGGGCGCAGCGCAGCAACTGCAAAAAAGTGCGCGCCCGGCGCAACTGGCTTTTCTCGACCGGCAGCTGGCCGGCGAGCAAGACGAAGATGTCCACGCCGCCCTGAGCCTGGCCTTGGCAAACCTGCAATTGGTGGACGCCAATCCGAGCGTGCGCCTGGCGGCCGTCCGGTTGCTGGGGGAAACCGGCGACCCGCTGGCCCGCACCCGTCTCGAAGGCGTCCTCGAACCTGGCGCCGAAACCGATGCCGGCGTGCGTACCGCCGCCGAGACCAGTCTCGCCCAGGTCAAGCGCAAACTGCTGGTGGGCGAGTTGCTGGGCCAGGCGTTCAGCGGCATGTCCCTGGGCTCGATCCTGTTGCTCGCAGCCCTCGGCCTGGCCATCACCTTCGGCCTGCTGGGGGTGATCAACATGGCCCACGGCGAGATGCTGATGCTCGGTGCCTATTCCACCTACGTCGTGCAGATGCTGTTCCAGCGCTTCGCGCCGAACGCCATCGAGCTCTACCCGCTGATCGCCCTGCCGGTGGCATTTTTCATCACCGCCGCCATCGGCATGGCCCTGGAACGCACGGTGATCCGCCATCTCTACGGACGACCACTGGAAACCCTGCTCGCCACCTGGGGCATCAGCCTGATGCTGATCCAACTGGTGCGCCTGGTATTCGGCGCGCAGAACGTCGAAGTGGCCAACCCGGCCTGGCTGTCGGGGGGGATCCAGGTGCTGCCGAACCTGGTGCTGCCGTACAACCGCATCGTCATCATCGCCTTTGCACTGTTCGTGGTGCTGCTGACCTGGTTGTTGCTGAACAAGACCCGCCTGGGCCTGAACGTGCGGGCCGTCACCCAGAACCGCAACATGGCGGCCTGCTGCGGCGTGCCCACCGGGCGCGTGGACATGCTCGCCTTCGGCCTCGGCTCGGGCATCGCCGGGCTGGGCGGCGTGGCCCTGAGCCAGATCGGCAACGTCGGCCCGGACCTGGGCCAGAGCTACATCATCGATTCGTTCCTGGTGGTGGTGCTCGGCGGCGTCGGCCAGTTGGCCGGGAGCGTATCCGCCGCGTTCGGGCTGGGCATCGCCAACAAGATTCTCGAACCGCAGATCGGCGCCGTGCTCGGCAAGATCCTCATCCTCGCGCTGATCATTCTGTTCATCCAGAAACGTCCGCAAGGCCTCTTCGCGCTCAAAGGACGGGTAATCGACTGATGAACCAGCCCCTGATGATCACGGCTACGCAAAAGGCCGGGCCTAAAGTCACCCTCGCCGTCGGTGCACTGATCCTGGCCGTCCTGTTGAGCCTGCCACTGCTGTCGTTGCTCGCGGTGGACCATCCACTGCATGTCTCGGCCTACACCCTGACGCTGGTGGGCAAGATTCTCTGCTACGCCATCGTTGCCCTGGCGCTGGACCTGGTCTGGGGGTACGCCGGGTTGCTGTCCCTGGGCCATGGCCTGTTCTTCGCCCTGGGCGGCTACGCCATGGGCATGTACCTGATGCGCCAGGCGGCCGGTGATGGCTTGCCGGCGTTCATGACGTTCCTGTCGTGGACCGAATTGCCCTGGTACTGGACCGGCACCGACAGCTTCCTCTGGGCCTTGTGCCTGGTGGTCCTGGCGCCGGGGCTGCTGGCGTTGATGTTCGGTTTCTTCGCCTTTCGCTCGCGGATCAAGGGTGTGTATTTCTCGATCATGACCCAAGCCCTGACCTTCGCCGGCATGCTGCTGTTCTTCCGCAACGAAACCGGTTTTGGCGGCAACAACGGCTTCACCAATTTCCGCTCGATCCTGGGTTTCGGCATCACCGAGCCCGGTACCCGAGCCGTGCTGTTCCTGCTCACCGTGCTGTTGCTGGTGGCGAGTTTGTTCATCGGCTGGCGGCTGGCGCGCAGCAAGTTCGGCCGGGTGCTGACCGCGCTGCGGGACGCGGAGAACCGCCTGATGTTCTGCGGCTACGATCCCCGGGGCTTCAAGTTGTTCGTCTGGGTCTTGAGCGCGGTCCTGTGCGGCCTGGCCGGGGCGTTGTATGTGCCGCAGGTGGGCATCATCAACCCCAGCGAAATGTCGCCGACCAACTCCATCGAGGCCGCCGTATGGGTGGCGCTCGGCGGGCGCGGCACGCTGATCGGGCCGCTGCTGGGCGCCGGCGTGGTCAACGGCATGAAGAGCTGGTTCACCGTGGCCTTCCCGGAGTACTGGCTGTTTTTCCTGGGTGCGCTGTTCATCGTGGTGACCTTGTACTTGCCCAAGGGCGTGGTGGGTCTGCTGAAGAAACGAGGCGAACAATGAGAATCACAGCGAGTGCCGAATTCATGCTCGAGCCGGCTTTTTTTCCAACCGACCCCAACAAGGACGCCGGCAGCAGCCGCGACGCCATCGGCCTCGGCCAGGCCGCGGGCGATGGCCTGAATACCCGTCACGGCACGATCCTGACCCTGGAAGACATCAGCGTCAGCTTCGACGGTTTCAAGGCCCTGAACGATCTGAACCTGTACATCGGCGTGGGCGAACTGCGTTGCATCATCGGCCCCAATGGCGCAGGCAAGACCACGCTGATGGACGTGATCACCGGCAAGACCCGCCCCAGCCACGGCAAGGCCTGGTTCGGCGAGACCCTGGACCTGACCGGCATGAGCGAAGTACAGATCGCCCAGGCCGGTATCGGCCGCAAGTTCCAGAAGCCCACGGTGTTCGAAGCCCTGAGCGTGTTCGAGAACCTGGAACTGGCGTTGAAAACCGACAAGTCGGTATGGGCCAGCCTGCGGGCAAAGCTGACCGGCGAGCAGCACGATCGCATCGGTGAAGTGCTGGAAACCATCCGCCTCACGCCATCGGTCAATCGCGCGGCCGGGCTGTTGTCCCACGGACAGAAGCAATTCCTGGAGATCGGCATGCTGCTGGTCCAGGACCCGCAATTGCTGCTGCTCGACGAACCCGTGGCGGGCATGACCGACGCCGAAACCGACTTCACCGCCGAGCTGTTCAAATCCCTGGCGGGCAAGCATTCGCTGATGGTGGTGGAGCATGACATGGGTTTCGTCGGCACCATCGCCGACCACGTCACCGTCCTGCACCAGGGCAGCGTGCTGGCTGAAGGGTCGTTGGAGCAGGTCCAGGATAATGAGCGGGTGATCGAGGTGTATCTCGGTCGCTAGCGCTGTGAACACATTTCCTCTATGGAAGAGGGCCTGTGGGAGCAAAGCTTGCTCGCGACGAACGATAACGCGGTCTTCTGCTGGACCGAGGTGCTGCTATCGCGAACAAGCTTTGCTCCACAGAAAGCCATTGCTCCACAGAGAATTTGAGGGGAATTCAAACCATGCTGCAAGTCGACAAGCTCCACCAATACTACGGCGGTAGCCACATCCTGCGGGGCCTGTCGTTTGACGTGAAGGTCGGCGAAGTCACCTGCCTGCTGGGTCGCAATGGCGTGGGCAAGACCACCCTGCTCAAATGCCTGATGGGGCTGCTGCCGGCCCGGGAGGGTGCGGTGAACTGGGAAGGCCAGCCGATCACCACCTTCAAGCCGCACCAGCGGGTCCACGCCGGTATCGCCTATGTGCCACAGGGCCGGGAGATCTTCGGACGGTTGACGGTGGAAGAAAACCTGCTGATGGGCCTGTCGCGTTTTCCCGCCTCCGAGGCGCGGGAGGTGCCGGCGTTCATCTACGAATTGTTCCCGGTGTTGCTGCAAATGAAACAGCGCCGTGGCGGTGACCTGTCCGGCGGCCAGCAACAGCAACTCGCCATTGGCCGGGCGTTGGCCAGTCGTCCACGACTGCTGATTCTCGACGAGCCCACCGAAGGCATCCAGCCGTCGGTCATCAAGGAGATCGGCGCGGTCATCAAGAAACTGGCGGCCCGGGGCGACATGGCAATTTTGCTGGTGGAGCAGTTCTACGACTTCGCCGCCGAGCTGGCCGATCAATACCTGGTGATGTCTCGGGGCGAGATCGTGCAGCAGGGGCGCGGAGAAAACATGGAAGCCGAGGGTGTGCGCGGGCTGGTTACGATCTAGTCTGTAGCGTCCGGACAATAATCAGAAATCATGAACCTACCTTTATCTGCACCTGCCCTGTTCACGCCCTGCTGGCACGCCGAGCTGGAACTGGCTTATGCCCGCTTTGGCGACAGCACGCGCCCGGTACAACGCCGCCATAAAGGCCCGCTGCGGGTGCAAAAGCATTTGTACGCCGAAGGGCCCGAGGTATGCCAGCACATCATCGTCCATCCGCCGGGGGGAATTGCCGGCGGTGATCGACTGGAGATCTCGGCTCACGTCGGCCCCGGCGCCTGGGCACAGTTGACCAGCCCCGGCGCGGCCAAGTGGTACCGCGCCACGGCGCCTGCCCGTCAGCAACTGAGCCTGAGCGTGGCAGCCGGGGCGACACTGGAGTGGTTGCCCCAGGAGACCATTGTCTTCAGCGCCGCCCAGGCCGAACTCGACACGTCCATTGATCTGCAGGGTGACGGACGCCTGTTTTACTGGGACATGGTTGCCCTCGGCCGACCCGCCAGCGGCGAGCGCTTCGACCTGGGACACTTTCAATCACGGCTGGACATTCGCCGCGACGGGCAGTTGCTGTGGCATGAGCGCCAGCGCATCGTCGGTGGTGACGGCTTGCTGGACTCACCCATTGGACTGGGCGGCGACCCGGTGTTTGCGACGCTGCTGGTGACCGGAGAAATCGATGGCGAATTGCTGGAACAGTGTCGCTCCCTGAGCCACGCCGTGCGTGGGGACCTGACGCAGTTGCCGGGGCTGGTCGTGGCGCGGTGCCTGGCGAGCGAGGCGTTGCTGGCGCGGGGGTGGCTGGTTGAGTTGTGGCGACTGCTGCGGCCGGCGCTGCTGGGTCGAGAAGCCGTGCCACCTCGGATCTGGAGCACCTGAATTGCTTTTCTGTGGAAGTAATGAGTTCTGTGGGAGCAAAGCTTGCTCGCGATGCAGGCGCCTCGATACAGAAGAAGACTGCGTTATCGTTTATCGCGAGCAAGCTTTGCTCCCACGGGTTCCCATCCAAGGGTTGAGCTCAGCGCAAATTATTTATCTGCCTTTTATGGACTGCACATGGACCTGACCCCACGCGAAAAAGACAAGCTGTTGATCTTCACCGCCGGCCTCGTCGCCGAACGGCGGCTGGCCCGTGGCTTGAAACTCAATTACCCGGAAGCCATGGCCTACATTTCCGCGGCCCTGCTCGAAGGCGCCCGCGACGGCCAGACCGTGGCCGAGTTGATGCATTACGGCACCACCCTGCTGAGTCGCGAACAGGTGATGGAAGGCATCCCGGAAATGATCCCGGAGATCCAGGTCGAGGCGACCTTTCCCGACGGCACCAAGCTGGTCACCGTCCACCAGCCCATCGCCTGAGGACCGCGCCATGACTTATCGGATTCGAGACGCACGTCCGACGGACCTGCCCGCCATCCGCGACATCTACAACGATGCGGTGCTCAACACCACGGCGATCTGGAACGAACAGGCCGTGGACCTGGGCAACCGCCAGGCGTGGTTCGATGCGCGGCAGTCCCAGGGCTACCCGGTGCTGGTAATCGTCGACGGCGAAGAACAGGTACTCGGCTATGCTGCCTTCGGCGACTGGCGCCCCTTCGACGGCTTCCGGCACACCGTGGAGCATTCGGTATACGTGCGCAGCGACCAGCGCGGCAATGGCCTCGGTCCACGGTTGATGACGGCGTTGATCGAGCGCGCAAAGGCGTGTGGCAAACACGCCATGGTCGCCGCCATCGAAAGCGGCAACGCGGCGTCGATTCGCCTGCACGAGCGGGCCGGTTTCCTCATAACCGGACAGATGCCCCAGGTGGGGACCAAGTTCGGTCGCTGGCTGGACCTGACTTTCATGCAGTTGATCCTCAATCCCGGGGCGCCCGCGCCTGTTTCCAACAAGGAGTGACATCAGATGAACGCCGCCCAGTTGCGTCGAGTCCACGCCGAAAGCTTTGCGCATTACCGCCAGGGCCTGATCGATCTGTTGCTCGACGCCGTGGGGTACGGCGCCAGTGTCGGCTTCATGGCCGATCTCGATGCGGTCCAGGCCCGCGCCTATTTCGACGAAGTCCAGGCCAGCCTCAACCAGGGCAGCCTGTTGTTGTGGGTCGTGGTCAAGGACGAACAGGTGCAGGCCAGCGTCCAGCTTGCCCTGTGCCAGAAACCCAACGGCCTGAACCGCGCTGAGGTGCAGAAGCTGCTGGTCCGGGGCGAGGCCCGCCGGCGGGGCCTGGGGCAGCAGTTGATGAGTGCCCTGGAGCTCGGTGCTCGCCAGTACAAGCGTGGCCTGTTGTACCTCGACACCGAGGCCGGCTCCGAGGCCGAGGCGTTCTACCGCGCCATGGGCTACACCCGTGTCGGTGAACTGCCCGATTACTGCCAGAGCCCGGACGGGACCTACACCCCGACCGCCATCTACTACAAGCTTTTAGGACAACCGCAATGATTCCAGGCCAATACCAGGTCCAGCCCGGCGACATCGAACTCAATGTCGGCCGCCGCACCCTGACGCTGACCGTCGCCAACAGCGGCGACCGGCCGATCCAGGTCGGTTCGCACTATCACTTCTTCGAAACCAACGACGCCCTGACCTTCGACCGCACCGCCAGCCGCGGCATGCGCCTGAACATCCCGGCCGGCACCGCGGTGCGCTTCGAGCCGGGGCAGAGCCGCGAGGTGGAACTGGTGGACCTGGCCGGGCATCGCCGGGTGTTCGGGTTTGCCGGGCGGGTCATGGGCGACCTCTAGGTCGCAGCTCGTTCCCACGCTCTGCGTGGGAATGCATCTCGGGACGCTCCGCGTCCCACAAGCGGACGCAGAGCGTCCATGGCGGCATTCCCACGCAGAGCATGGGAACGATCAGGAAAGCACATGAAGATCTCGAGACAAGCCTACGCCGACATGTTCGGCCCCACCGTCGGTGACAAGGTCCGCCTGGCCGATACCGAGCTGTGGATCGAAGTGGAAAAGGACTTCACCACCTACGGTGAAGAAGTGAAATTCGGCGGCGGCAAGGTGATTCGCGACGGCATGGGCCAGGGCCAGCTGCTGGCCGCGGAGGTGGTGGACACGTTGATCACCAACGCGCTGATCATCGACCACTGGGGCATCGTCAAGGCCGATGTCGGCCTCAAGGACGGGCGCATCGCGGCCATCGGCAAGGCTGGCAACCCGGACATCCAACCCGATGTGACCATCGCCATCGGCGCCAGCACCGAAGTGATTGCCGGCGAAGGCATGATCCTCACGGCTGGCGGCGTCGACACCCACATCCACTTCATCTGCCCACAGCAGATCGAAGAGGCCTTGATGAGCGGCGTCACCACCATGATCGGTGGCGGTACAGGCCCGGCCACCGGGACCAACGCCACCACGTGCACCTCCGGCCCGTGGCACCTGGCGCGCATGCTCCAGGCCGCCGACGCCTTCCCGATGAACATCGGCCTCACCGGCAAGGGCAACGCCAGCCTGCCGGAGCCGCTGATCGAACAGGTCAAGGCCGGCGCCATCGGCCTGAAGCTGCACGAAGACTGGGGCACCACCCCGGCAGCCATCGACAACTGCCTGAACGTGGCCGACCAGTACGACGTGCAGGTGGCGATCCACACCGACACCCTCAACGAATCCGGCTTCGTTGAAACCACCCTGGGCGCCTTCAAGGGCCGCACCATCCACACCTACCACACCGAAGGTGCGGGCGGCGGTCATGCGCCGGACATCATCAAGGCCTGTGGGTTCCCTAACGTGTTGCCCAGCTCCACCAATCCGACCCGGCCGTTCACCCGCAACACCATCGACGAACACCTGGACATGCTGATGGTCTGTCACCACTTGGACCCGAGCATTGCCGAAGACGTGGCGTTCGCCGAAAGCCGTATCCGCCGCGAAACCATCGCCGCCGAAGACATCCTCCATGACCTCGGCGCGTTCTCGATGATCAGCTCCGACAGCCAGGCCATGGGCCGCGTCGGTGAGGTCATCCTGCGCACCTGGCAGACCGCGGACAAGATGAAGAAACAACGCGGCGCCCTACCCGGCGACGGCGAAGGCAACGACAACTTCCGCATCAAGCGCTACATCGCCAAATACACCATCAACCCGGCGATCACCCATGGCATCAGCCATGAAGTGGGCTCCGTCGAAGTGGGCAAGTGGGCCGACCTGGTGCTGTGGCGCCCGGCATTCTTCGGCGTCAAGCCGACGCTGATCCTCAAGGGCGGAGCGATTGCCGCGAGCCTGATGGGCGACGCCAATGCCTCGATCCCGACACCGCAACCGGTGCACTACCGGCCCATGTTCGCAAGCTTCGGCGGCTCGCGACATGCCACCAGCCTGACCTTCATCAGCCAGGCGGCCGCCGATGCGGGCCTGCCGGAACAGTTGGGCCTGAAGAAAAGAATCGCCGTGGTCAAAGGTTGCCGGGATGTGCAGAAAACCGACCTGATCCACAACGACTACCTGCCGGACATCGACGTCGATCCGCAAACCTACCAGGTCAAGGCCGACGGTGTGTTGCTGTGGTGCGAGCCGGCCGAGTCGCTGCCGATGGCGCAGCGGTATTTTCTGTTTTGACTGGGTGGCGAAGAGACTCCGTGGGAGCATAGCTTGCTCGCGATACAAGCACCTCGACACCAGGGAAACCGAGTTGCATTCATCGCGGGCAAGCCTTGCTCCCACAGAAAGCCTGCTCCCTTCGCCCAATGAATTGCATCACTCCACCAATCGCCCCAACCGCTGCTTGAGCATGCGGTTCTCGGTGCGCAGTTGCTGCACTTCCTCCAACAGATCCAGCGCCAGGGCGACGCCTTCCCATTCCAGCTCCAGCTCGCGGCGCAGCTTGGCGGCACGCCGGGCCAGGACCAGTTCGTAGTCGGTGAAACGCCAGTCCGTCGGGGCCGCGCCGTGGGGTTCGAGGATGCCATGGGCGACGATTTCGATCACATGGACATCCTGCAATGCGGCAGCCTCGCAGAACTCCATCAGGTTCAGTTCAATGATCGGGTTGTTCATGGTCTGCTTCTCCCAATGCTTTAACTGTCAGCTGTCGAGTCTAGACCTGTGGGAGCAAAGCTTGCTCGCGACAGGGCGCCTCAAAGCCTGAAAAACCGAGGTGTCTTCATCGCGGGCAAGCCTTGCTCCCACAACGGTCAGAAATTCTCCCGTGGATCGAACGCGGCTTTCTTCGCCAGCTCTGCCCACAACGCCTTGACCGCCTCGTCGCTGGACTTGGGCATCACGGCCTTGAGCTGGACGAACAGGTAGCCACGCTCACCGGCCTTGTTGCGCAGGCCATGGCCCTTGGCGCGCATGCGCTGGCCGTTCTGGCTGCCGGCCGGGACCTTGAGATTGATCTTGCCGGTGAGGGTCGGGACGGCCACCTCGGTGCCCAGCGCCAACTCCCAGGGCGCCAACGGCAGGGTGATGATCAGGTCCTGGCCTTCGACGTCGAACTTGGGGTGCGGAGCGAAGCGAATGGTCAGGTACAGGTCGCCATTGGCCCCGCCACCGATACCCGGGGCGCCCTGGCCCTTCAGGCGGATCCGCTCGCCGTCGGTCACGCCCAGCGGGATCTTCACGTTCAGGCTTTTGCTGGTGTTGCTGACGTGCTGGCCCGCCCCGTTGTACTGCGGCACCTGGAAGCTGACCTTTTTCGACTCACTCGACAGGGTTTCTTCCAGGAAGATCGGTAATTCCATTTCCACGTCCTGCCCCCGACGGCCGGCACTGCGACCTGACTGTCCGCCCCCGAATCCTGATCCGCGATTGCCGAAGATCGAACTGAAGAAGTCTGAGAAATCCCCGGTGTCCTGGCCACCGAAACCGCCGCGGCTCTGCCAGCCCGGCGGCCCCTGGAACGGTTGGCCGTGCTGGCCATATCGCCGCAGATCGTCGTACTCGGCGCGCTTGTCGGCGCTTTTCAGCGCTTCATAGGCTTCGGAGACATCCTTGAACTTGGTCTCGGCGTCCTTTTCCTTGCTGACATCCGGGTGGTATTTGCGCGCCAGTTTGCGATAGGCGGCCTTGATCGTGCTGTCGTCAGCCGTCGGCTCCACACCCAGGATCTTGTAATAGTCTTTGAAGTCCATCTAAGCATCACCATCCGTTATCGATGTCGCACCGCCGTCCACAGCATGCCCGGATCACCGGGCACCGGGTTGATCCATCTCATGATTGGGACCGGGTGGCGCTTCAGAAGTTTATCGGCAACCGGCGGCGGTTCTTGTGTCCGCCCTGTGGCTGCCAGTCTCATGCCGACAAGTTTGGGGGTCCAACGGTGTCTTTCAAGGCCGCCGGCACGAATTAGCGGATAACCGGCCTTCGAATCCGCGCTGCACTGGCATACACTGCGCGGCCGTTTTTTCGACCGGAACCTGAAAGACATGAAAAACGTATCCCCGGCCCGTGCCTGCGGCATCGACTTCGGCACGTCCAACTCCACCGTCGGCTGGCTGCGCCCCGGCATGGAAACGCTGATCGCGCTGGAGGACGACAAGATCACCCTGCCCTCGGTGGTGTTTTTCAATCTGGAGGAGCGTCGCCCGGTCTACGGCCGCCTGGCTCTGCACGAATACCTGGAAGGCTACGAAGGCCGACTGATGCGCTCGCTCAAGAGCCTGCTGGGCTCCAAGCTGATCAAGCACGACACCAGCGTGCTGGGCACGGCGATGCCGTTCAAGGACTTGCTCGGCCTGTTCATCGGCCAATTGAAGAAGCGCGCCGAGGCCACCGCCGGTCGGGAGTTCGAGGAAGTGGTGCTGGGTCGCCCGGTGTTTTTCGTCGATGACGATGAGCTGGCGGACCAGGAGGCCGAAAACACCTTGGTAGATGTGGCCCGCGCCATCGGCTTCAAGGAAGTCTCGTTCCAGTACGAACCCATCGCGGCGGCATTCGATTATGAATCGACCATCGAAAAAGAAGAGCTGGTGCTGATCGTCGACATCGGCGGCGGTACTTCGGATTTCTCCCTGGTACGCCTGTCTCCCGAACGTCGCAGCCACGACAACCGCCACGCCGACATCCTCGCCACCGGCGGCGTGCACATCGGCGGCACCGACTTCGACAAGCAGCTTTCGCTGGCCGGCCTGATGCCGCTGTTCGGCTATGGCAGCCGGATGAAAAGCGGCGCCTACATGCCCACCAGCCACCACATGAACCTGGCGACCTGGCACACCATCAACGCGGTATACGCGCAGAAATCCACCCTGGCCCTGAACAGCATGCGCTACGACATCGAAGACACCGGCGGCATCGACCGGCTGTTCAAGTTGATCGAACAGCGCGCCGGGCATTGGCTGGCGATGGAAGTGGAAGAAACCAAGATCCAGCTGACCCACGCCGATCAACGCCACCTGGCCCTGGACCGGATCGAGCCGGGCTTGAGCGTGGACCTGAGCCGCGCACTGTTCGAATCGGCTATCGACGGTCTGCTGGAGCGGGTTCGCGCCAGCGTCACGCAACTGCTCGGTGACGCCAACATTGGCGTCGATCAGGTCGACACGGTGTTCTTCACCGGCGGTTCCAGCGGCATCCCGGCACTGCGCAACAGCGTCTCGGCCATGCTGCCCCAGGCGCGGCATGTGGAAGGGAACATCTTCGGGAGCATTGGCAGCGGGTTGGCGATCGAGGCGATGAAGCGCTACGGTTGAGCGCGACAATCACCTCGTATCCGGCGCGAGTCGATCTCTACGCGTCTGGCGCGGCCAACCCATCGACCCACGTCTTGAAGAGATCCGCATAATTGTAGAAACCGACGACCGTGCGCACCAGATCACCGCTCTTGTCCAGCATGAGAGTGGTGGGTGCGGACTGGACATCGTAGTTGCGCTCTACCTCGCCTTCGGGATCGAAGGCCTTCTCCAGGAACAGGATTTTCCCGGCCTGGGCTTGAGCAGCTTTTTCGAGACTGGCGATCATACTGTCCGAACTTTTCTTGCCTTTCGTGCAGAACAACACAACAACGGGCATGTTGGCGCTCAGTACCCGCTCCTCGAAATTGCTTTGATCCACCGATATCAAAGTCATGGCCCAGCTCCCTCAAGAGTACGAATGAATGCTTCGCCCAGGAAGCTAATCAATAACCATGAGGGCCGGTCTACTGTCAGAAATTACAGTGCAGATAAATGGTCTGCCGCCTACACCATTCCCAGCTGCTTCAACTCGCTCTTGAGGTACGCATAGTAAATCGGCCCCGCCACCACCCCCGGCAGGCCGAACGCCGCTTCGAACACCAGCATCGCCATGAGCAATTCCCAGGACCTGGCGCTGATCTGCCCACCCACGATGCGGGCGTTGAGGAAGTATTCGAGCTTGTGGATCACGATCAGGTAGCCCAGTGCCGCCACGGCGACCCAGATCGACAGCGACAGGCCGACGATGGTGATCAGGGTGTTGGACATCAGGTTGCCGATGACCGGCAGCAACCCCAGCAGGAAGGTCATCACGATCAGGGTCTTGGTCAGCGGCAGCTTGATGCCGAATAGCGGCAGCACCACTGCCAGGAAAATCCCGGTGAAAAAGGTATTGAGCAGGGAAATCTTGATCTGGGCGAAGACAATGTTGCGGAACGCCTTGACCAACAGGTTCAGGCGATCGAACAGTGCAGCGGCCAGGGGCTTGCGCTTGGTCAGGTCGGGGACGCGTTGCAAGGCGATGATCGCCCCCAGCACCATGCCGATCAGCAATGTCACGAACATGTGGGCCGCGTCCTTGCCCACCAGTTGCAGGTCGCTCAGGTGCTTGCTCATCCAGTCGCCGATTGCCACCCGGAACTCGGCGGCGCTGGCCGGCAGGTAGGCGTCGATGAAGGGGGGCAACTGCCCGCGGGCGCGGTCGACCACCGTCATGAATTTGTCCAGGGACGCACCGGGGTTTTCCGCCTCATGCAGCAGGAAACTGATTGCCCCGGCGAAGATCAACGTGAGGACACTCACCACCAGGGTGCCCAGCAACGCCACCGCGAGCCAGCGGGCACGTCGGCCTTCGATCAATCGCTGCAGTTGCGGGGTGAGCATGTTGACCAGCTCGAACACCAGCAGCCCGGCCAGCAGGCTTGGCAAGAGGCGCAGCGGCAATACCAGCAACAGCCCACCAAAAATGATCACCCAACTGATCACCAACAACACATGACGCTGAGAAAACGTTGGCATACAGCCTCAGAACCAAAACGGCGTGAAAGGATCGGCAGTCTGCCAGCCTTCCGCCGACAGCACTAGGGATTGTATCGGCCGACTTTGGTCGGGGTTCAGGGGATTTTGCAGTGCCCGTGAAGGCCCTGTGGGAGCATGGCTTGCCCGCGACAGGGTCACCTCGGTCTCAACGTAAACCAAGGCGCCTGCATCGCGGGCAAGCCATGCTCCCACAGAAGCTCGCGACAGGTACCTCCTTTATTTGTTCTTCAGGCAATTACTCATGAACGCTTTACGCTCGTCGCCCTTGAGCGCCTTGGTGGTAGCGTCGGCGTTGCAGGTCTTCATGCGTTCCTGCGGCGTTCCCCCCCGTACTTCAGGCGGCTTGGTCTTCAGGCAGGTGCTCATGAAGGCCTTGCGCTCATCGCCCTTGAGCGCCTTGGCGGTGGCATCGGCGTTGCAGGTGGTCATCTTGGTCTGTTGGGCCGTCGCAGCGAAGCCTTGGGAACACAGCAGCAAACCGATCATCAACAAAGGGACACGCAACATCTTCATGACGTTTTCTCCTGAATGCCGCACGATCGTGACGGCGATGAATCCAGTGTAGACAACGCTGCTCTATACACCGGCCGCTTTCAAGCGCTCTGCATGCTCGACAAACAACCAGATCGGCTCGGCCCCCTTGCCCACCAGTCCCAGGGACTGATTGACGATGTCGAAGTGGTCGAGTGGGTAGTCATCGCCGATGACCGTACCCAGGTGCGAACTGAAGCGCCCGACCATGCCATCGCACTGCCCCGCCTCACGCACGAACGTCCGGGCGAACAGGCGACAGCTGCGATTCGTGCCGTCGAAGAGGTTGCGCCCCTTGTCGGTCTTGCCGGGCTGCAGGATCCCGGACCAGGAGTAGTAACGCACGCCATCGACCTCTGCCGCCCCCTGTCCACCCCAGGTTTCAGGCAGTCCCTGTGGATAACGCTCGTTGAAGCGCGCCACCCCGGCGGTGGTGAGGGACTCATGGGAGGCATGAAGGTCCACCGGCAGCTTCGGCCCGCGATAGCCGGTTTCGAGCAGGCTCATCAGCGCGTTGATCAACCGCAGCACCGCGCTGAGCAGGCGCCCCCTGGCACTGTTCGGCGGGTAGTGGGCCAGCAGGTAGTCGGCCAGTTCGGAGCCGTGATTGGGACCGGCCACCGACGTGACGGACGCCACCAGGTCCGGGCGCTTGGCCGCCGCATAGCGGGCACTGAGAGCACCCTGGCTGTGGCCGATCAGGTTGACCTTGGGCGCGCCGGTCTGCCGCAGCACCTCCTCGATCCGCGCCAGCAATTGCTCGCCGCGCACCTCCGACGAATGCAGCGGCGAGACCTTCACCGCCACCACCACCGCGCCACCCCGGCGCAACGCCGAAACGATCCCATACCAGTACGGATACAACACCAGGCGAATGAACCCGAGCATGCCTGGGACCAGCACCAGCGGGTAGCGAGTGGCGCAGCGTTGCGACATGGATGGACGTCCTTGTGATCGATGATGGGTAGAAGACCAGTCTAGGCGCTCTTCATGACGCCTGATCATCATTGTAGGAACTGGCAACATTGCATAAAACTTTTGCCGCGCTCATCACTCCCAACGTTGTAAGCGATCGCGCCCCGAGAGCGTGACGCCCCCAACCGGATCAGCCTCCAGGAGAACGAGATGAGCGACATGCACTTATCCGATGTGACGACCCTGCGCGAACGTGCGCGGCAGAACGTGCAGAACGGCGCAGTGACCGAGGGCTACAACGCCGATCGACAGGAAGTCGTGCGCCTGCTCAACGAAGCACTGGCCACTGAGCTGGTGTGCGTGCTGCGTTACAAGCGCCATTACTTCATGGCCACCGGCCTCAAGGCCAGCGTGGCGGCCAGCGAATTCCTCGAACACGCCAACCAGGAAGCCGAACACGCCGACAGGCTGGCCGAGCGCATCGTGCAACTGGGCGGCGAGCCGGAGTTCAACCCCGACCTGTTGACCCGCAACTCCCACGCCCAGTACGTGGCAGGCAACACCCTCAAGGAAATGGTCTACGAAGATCTGGTGGCCGAGCGGATCGCCATCGACAGCTACCGGGAAATCATCCAGTACATGGGCGATAAAGACCCGACCACCCGGCGTATCTTCGAGGACATCCTGGCCCAGGAAGAAGAACACGCCGATGACATGGCCGATATCCTGGCCGATTTGTAACCCCCCATCGCGAGCAGGCTCGCTCCCACATTCGATAGGTGTACACCCTCAATGTGGAAGCGAGCCTGCTCGCGATGAGGCCAGCCGCCTCACCGCAACTCCCTGAACTACCGTGTCGGCTTGACCGTCACCGGTGCCTTGCCCGCCTTCATCTGCTCGAGCAGCGGCGCACACTGGTTCGGCTCGCCACCGCTGGGGGCCACCAGGGCCAGCAAGCCTGCCGCCGGTGCGGCGATCACACCCAGCGCCACCATCCCGGCACCGCGCAACATCAGCGGCACGGCCTTGACCCCGGCGGAGGGTTTGGCGAACTTGCCCCGCACATACAAGGGCGAGCGCAGGGAAATCAGCCGCCAGCCCTTGGACTCCGGAGAAATGGTCAGGTCCAGTTGTTCCGTGGCCATGTTAGCCGTGCCGTCGATGTAGATGATCGCGTTTTCCGTGTCGAACACGAACAAGCGAGTGGTTGCCAGGCCGGTCTTGATATCGAAGTCCGCCGCGGCGCAGTTGATCTTCACTTCCTTGTCGCCAAAAATTTTCCCTATCACGTAGTTACCCACGTTCAACCCCGCCAGCTCCATCAGCTCGCGACTGATGGCGCCGTCGTTGATGAGCATTTTCAGCGTGCCGTTGGAAGTCCCCAGCAACGCCGCGACCGAATTGCCGCGCCCGCTGATATCGGCGTCTCCGTTGAGCTCACCGAAACTGGTTTTCATCGGTTCGAAACCGGGGAACAACTGCTTGAGCTTGAATCCTCGTGCCGTCAGCTTCGCCTGCCCCTCAAGGGGATGGGCTTGACCGTTGAGGCGGATCTGCGCATCGAGCCGGCCACCGGCGACGCCGAAACGCAGGGGTTCGAGGCTCAGTTGGCCGTCGTTGAGCACCAGGTGCGTGTAGAGGTCGGTGAATGGCAGCTGCGCGCTGTGGACGATGCGCTTGCCGGTGAACTCCACGTCGGCGTCCATTGCGCTCCAACGCTCGGTGCGGAACTCCTCCACGGGCAACACCTTGTCCGACGGCTGTTTGCTGGCGCTGCCACGGGCCTTCTGTTCGGTGTTGGAATCAGCGCCGATCAGCGGCGCCAGATCGCTGAACAACAGTTGGTTGGATACCAGCGTGCCACTGAGTTTTGGCCGTGGCTGGCTGGCAACGTAGGCCAGGTCACCGTGGATATCGCTGTCGCCGATCTTTCCGTTAAAGGCCTCATAGCGAAACAGCGCCCCATCCGGTTCATGGAGTTTGGCAATCAGATGACCGTCGGTCTCATAGGGCGGCGAATCCGGCAAGGTCACGCCGGTCAGTGGATACAGATGAGCAAGGCTGGTGCCGGCCAGTTTCAGGCGCAGATCCAGGGCACCGAGATTCATCGGGTCGGTGAGCGTACCGGCCAGCTCGACGCGGGTATCGGCGGTCTTTACCTGAGCCTGCAAGGGAAAGGGTTGCGATGCATTCTGCAACGCCAGCAGGCCGCCGACCTTGCCGGAACCACTGAGGTTCTGTCCGTGATACTGCCCGTCGACCTTGAAGGCGAACCCATAGTCCTGAGCCGTCGCGCCTTGATCCTGAACCTTTTTCGCGGCCTTTTCGCCGACGATATCCTTGAACGGAATGGACTTCCCCAGCGGGTCGATCAGCAGGTCGAGTCGGGTCTTCAAGGTCTGGTCGTCAAGCGTGACGTGCCCCTTGTCGAAGCCGATGGCCCCGATGTCCACCACCCAGCTTGACGGTTTGGCGTCCGGGTCCTTCGGATCGAACTGGAAGGTCCAGTTGGCGCGTCCATCAGCCAGGCGTTGCAGGTTGGCGTCGGGTTCGGTCAGGTCGACTCGGGGAATCGTCACTCGCCGGGCCAACAGGGCCAGGGGGGAGATGCGCAACTCGACACGCTTGAGCGTGGCCATCTGCGGTTTTTTCGACCACTCGGGGTTGCCCAGGCTCAAATCCTCGGCCACCACATGAGGCCACGGCACCCAGGCCCGCCAGCCCCCCTCTTCGGGCTCACGTTGCCAGACCACCGCCAGGTTGCCGTTGATGGCGAACGGGCGATGCAGTTCCTCGGACACCTTGGCGTTGAGCGTCGGTTTGATCCGGTTCCAATCGAAGAACACGATGACCAGCACCAACACGGCCAGCAGGACAGCAAGGCTGGCCAAGCTCCAGGCAAGGATTTTTGAAGTGCGTGTCATGCACAAGGCTCCTGATGACAAATCGGCGTCCGTACCGCAACACCTGAAAAACCGAACCTGTCGTCGGTTCGTTATATGAGTGAGACTGGTGAAACGAGCAACAGGTTTACCCTACAGGGCGAAAAACCTGACCGATCCGCCAGCAAGTTGTTACCGCCCCCGCACATTTGCGTGGCGCCGATGGGTACGAAATACCCACCATGGTGCAAAACCGCCCCTCGGAAACGCCCGTTCTAGAGCCTTCCCACAGAACAATCAATTCCGTTGATTATTACCATTGCGTTTAGGAACTTTTATATCGACTTATCGAGAGTAGCATTGCCCTCGTACCCACTTTTTAGCCCTCCCGAGGAGCAACGATCATGAAACGCCAATTACTGATGAGTCTTTCCCTTTCACTGCTGGCCTCCACCGCTTTCGCCCTGCCAGCTTCCGAACAGGCTACACCACAGGTCAAGGACAGCCACTCGGTCTACAGCCAGACTGTTGCCGAAGACGGCTTCAACCAAACTCGTCAAGGCCAACTCGCCGAAGATGGCTACAACAACACCCCTCAAGGCCAACTCGCTGAAGATGGCTACAACAACACCCCTCAAGGCCAACTCGCCGAAGATGGCTACAACAGCACCCCCCAAGGCCAACTCGCTGAAGATGGCTACAACAACACCCCCCAAGGCCAACTCGCCGAAGATGGCTACAACAACACCCCTCAAGGCCAACTTGCCGAAGGTGGTCGCCAGCGCCTGGAAGAAAAAGGTCTGGTTGAAGACGGCAGTGAGCGGACCCTCGAACGCAACAGCAAAGTGAGCTGAGCCCATGGTGGCCCGGAAAAAAGCCCGATTCCTGCAATCGGGCTTTTGACTTTTCAAGCCCCCCGCTTCCCCGTGTAATCCCCTCTACCGTTCGACGTTGATAAAGCCGATTTGCTAAAGTGCGTCGCTCCCATGGCTCAGAAACCAGTCCTGCGATGCTGCCCCGCGCCGAACAGAAACAACAGACCCGAATTGCCCTGATGGATGCGGCCCGTCATTTGATGGAATCCGGCCGGGGGTTCGGCAGCCTGAGCCTGCGCGAAGTGGCCAAGACAGCGGGCATTGTACCCACCGGTTTCTACCGGCATTTCGACGACATGGACCAACTGGGCCTGGCGCTGGTCAGCGAAGTGGGCCAGACCTTCCGCGAAACCATCCGGCTGGTGCGTCACAATGAATTCGTCATGGGCGGCATCATCGATGCGTCGGTGCGAATTTTCCTCGACGTGGTGCAGGCCAATCGATCGCAGTTCCTGTTCCTGGCCCGCGAACAGTACGGCGGCTCCCTGCCGGTACGCCAGGCCATCGCACAACTGCGCGAAGCCATCAGCTCGGACCTGGCCGCCGACCTGGCATTGATGCCGAAACTGCAGCATCTGGACCTTGCCGGGCTGAGTGTAATGGCCGACCTCATCGTCAAGAGCGTGTTCGCCACCCTGCCCGACATCATCGACCCTCCCGCCGAAGCGCCCCCCGACCACCTCACGCCCCAGGCGAAGATCACTCAGCAACTGCGGTTTATCTTTATCGGCCTCAAGCATTGGCAAGGCCTGGGCAGCACAGAGTAATCCCCCTGCGGGAACGAGCCTGCTCGCGATGGCGGTGGATCAGTCGACTTCCATGCGGCTGATCCGCCGCCATCGCGAGCAGGCTCGCTCCCACAGGTTCGCCGAGCGCCGCAAAACAGTGCACATCTCTCGCCGCGCGCACTGGTTCGGAGCGTCCTGAAAGCCCGCCCCAATCATCCCACGCCCATTTCCTACACCATCTTCGATTGGCAAGCCCCTTGCTCTAAACACAGCACCGTTCATTGCTGGAAGCACTCCGATGCTGGTGATTCATCGCAGAATCGACACTCAACCCCGCTGGGATGCCGAGCTTCATTTGACGTTCGATGCCCGCAGCAAAAGTCGCCTGCGCTGTTTCAGTGCCGAGGGTGAAGACGTGGGATTGTTTTTGGAGCGGGGCCAGCCGCCGCTTTACGACGGCGAATACCTCCAGGCCGAAGACGGACGTATCGTGCGCGTCTGCGCCCGCCCCGAACAGCTGCTGCATGTCACCTGCGCCAATGGCTTCGAGCTGACGCGGGCGGCCTATCACCTGGGCAATCGCCATGTGGCCCTGCAAGTGGGTGATGGCTGGTTGCGCCTGCTGGACGATTACGTGCTCAAGGCGATGCTCGAACAACTGGGCGCCAGCGTCACCGCCATCGAAGCCCCTTTCCAACCGGAACACGGCGCCTATGGCGGCGGCCATCATCATTCGCGGCACGGCGACGAAGACTTCAACTATGCACCGCGGCTGCATCAGTTCGGCGTGCGCACATGAATCCGGCCTGGGCGCTGTTGCGTCTGGCCAGCCCGCAGTTGCCCATCGGCGGCTACAGCTATTCCCAAGGACTGGAGATGGCGGTGGATAACGGCCAGATCAAAACCGCCGACGACGCGCGCCGATGGATCGGCGATCAATTGCTCCTGAACCTGGCACGTTTCGAAGCGCCCCTGCTGCTCGCTCATTGCAGCGCCGCCGCAGCGGACGATTGGGACGCCCTTGGGCAACACTGCGAAGCACACCGCGCCAGTCGGGAGACTCGCGAGCTGTATCAGGAGAGCCGGCAGATGGGCTATTCGTTGCAGCAACTGCTCGGCGGCCTGCCGGAACTCGACGGTGCCGCCCGACAATTTCTCGAACAACGCAGCGAACCCCACCTGGCCCTGGGCTGGGCCCTGGCCGCCCGCGCCTGGGACATCACGCCCCAGGACGCGCTCGCCGCCTGGCTGTGGAGCTGGCTGGAAAACCAACTGGCGGTGCTGATGAAAACCCTTCCCCTCGGCCAGCAAGCCGCCCAGCGCCTGACCAGCGAACTGCTGCCGCTGCTGCAACAGGCCCAGCACAACGCCTCGAACATCAACCCCGAGCATCACGGCAGCGCCGCGTTTGGCCTGTCCCTGGCGTGTATGGCCCATGAGCGCCAGTACAGCCGTCTGTTCCGTTCCTAGGAGACCAACATGAACACACAACCCCTGCGCGTCGGCATCGGCGGCCCGGTGGGCTCCGGCAAGACCGCCCTGACCCTGGCCCTGTGCCTGGCCCTGCGCGAGCGCTACAACCTGGCGGTGGTCACCAACGATATCTACACCCGCGAAGACGCCGACTTCCTGGTCCGCAACGAAGCCCTGGCGCCGGAGCGGATCATCGGTGTCGAAACCGGCGGCTGCCCACACACGGCCATTCGCGAAGACGCCTCGATCAACCTCGAAGCGGTCGACCAGTTGAACCGGCGCTTCCCGGGGCTGGATCTGATCCTGGTGGAGTCCGGCGGCGACAACCTCTCGGCAACCTTCAGCCCGGAACTGTCGGACCTGACCCTTTACGTGATCGATGTATCGGCCGGGGACAAATTGCCACGCAAGGGTGGGCCGGGCATCTGCAAGTCCGACTTGCTGGTGATCAATAAAATCGACCTGGCACCGCTGGTAGGCGCCTCCCTGGAGATGATGGACAGCGACACCCGGCGGATGCGCAACGGCAAGCCATTCGTGTTCAGCAACCAGAAAACCGGTCAGGGCCTGGACGAGATCATCGCGTTCATCGAGCGCCAGGGCCTGCTGACAGCTGCCTGATTTTTCGAACGTTCAACAAGGAAGCCTTTTCATGACACTCAAACGTATTCTCGGCACCCTCGCTCTGCTGCTGGCCCCGACCCTGGTCTTCGCCCACCCCGGCCATGGCGACAATGGCCTGATCGCCGGCCTCGGGCACCCTATCGGCGGCCTGGATCACCTGCTCGCCATGCTCGCGGTCGGCTTGTGGGCGGCACAACAACAAGGCACCGCACGCTGGGCGCTGCCCTGCACGTTCATCGGCACGATGCTGATCGGCGGCTTGTTCGGCTTCGAAGGCCTGCAACTGCCGGCACTGGAAAGCGGGATTGCCGCCTCGGTGCTGGCCCTGGGCCTGGCGGTGGCGCTGGCCGTGCGTCCGCCATTGAGCCTGGCGGTTGCCTCGACGGCATTGTTTGCGCTGTTCCATGGCGTGGCCCACGGGCTGGAGTTGCCGGACATGTCGAGCCCATGGGCTTATGCGGCCGGGTTCGTCGCTGCGACGGCGGCGCTGCATGGCGCAGGTTTCGCCCTGGTTCGTGCGCTGCCGCGAGCCGCAGCGCCTTTGGTGCGGCTGGCGGGGGCGGTTTCGGCGGGGGTTGGTGTCTGGTTGTTGGCAGGTTGATGTATTAGTGCCTGTACGGGCCTCATCGCGAGCAGGCTCGCTCCCACAGTTGATGGACGTACGCCGTCCATGTGGGAGCGAGCCTGTTCGCGATGGCAGACTTGCAAGCGTTACCTATCTGAAGTCGGTCACTCTGCTACCATGTCGCGCATCGCCCCTGCCGTGACGACGTCCGCCCATGCCCGATGCTTCCCGCCCCGCTCCTTCGCCTGAATTGATCGCCCTGTTCGCAACGGTGCGCCAGCATTTTCACCAGGTGATCGTGCCCATGTGGCAGGGCCCGGGCTGGAATGCCGAGCTGGCACTGCCCTATGAATCCCTGGATGCCACACACACGCCGCTGCCGCCCCAGCGCTACCGCGCGATGGCCTGCGCCAGACAGCTGTATGTGTTCGCCAGTCTGATCGGCGAAGTGCCAGGGGCCGAAGAACGGGCCGCGGCGCTGTTCCGCTCGCTGCAGCGGCACTTCCACGATGCCGAACACGGCGGCTGGTTCTACAGCATCGACCCGCAAGGCACCCCGCTGGACACTGGCAAGGATCTCTACACCCACGCCTTCATCCTGTTCGCCTGCGCTCATTACTGGGGCAAGGTTCGCGAGCCGTTGGTGGAGTCGGTGCTCAACGCCGCCCTGGAAGTCATTGCCCGGCGCTTTGCCATGGGCGACGGCCTCTACGAGGCCAGCCTCAGGCGCGATTGGTCAACGCTCGGATCCGGCCCGTTGCAGAACCCCCTGATGCACCTGGCCGAAGCTTTCCTCGCCACCCTCTCGGTTCGCGAAGACGCCAGCGTTCGCCAGGCATTGCTGAGCCTGTGTGATGGGATGTTCAAGCGTTTCACTGAGCCGAAACTGGGCGTGATGATGGAGAAACCGCTCAAGGCTGTGGATAACTGGTTTGAGCCGGGACACCAGTTCGAGTGGTATTTCCTGCTGGCCTCGTCGCCCCTGCTGCAGGGCAGCAAATTGCATGCTGCCCTGGAACAAAGTTTCGGCTATACCGAGCAACAAGGTGTGAACCCGCAGTCCGGCGCGGTGTGCGCCATGCTGGGCCCGGCGCCGGACGCTGTCGCGCGCGACGCCACCCAGCGCATCTGGGCCCAGGCCGAGTATCTGCGCGCCCTCACCCTGCGCCCGGGAAGCCAGGACGTGTTGCTGCGTCAGCTACAGGCTCTGCAACAGCATTTCCTGCATGCCAAGGGGTGGAACGAATGCCTTGATGCCGATGGCCTCGTCAGTCGTCGGGACATGCCCTCCACAACCCCCTATCACCTGATGACGAGCTATCGCGGATTGGCCGATTACCTGGGCTGACCGGTCGATTGCTATCGCGGGCAAGCCTTGCTCCCACAGGTTCGAGTCATTCCCGGAGCAAAGTATGTTCCCACGGTACTGAGCTTTCCGTGGGAGCAAGGCTTGCCCGCGATGAACGATAACGCGGTCCTATCCCTTGTTATTTCTCTCAATGGCAAATCCGGCCCAGGTCTGGCTTACCGGCATCAGTTCCAGGCTGTTGATGTTGATATGCGCTGGCGTGTTGAGCACCCAATAAATCGTTTCGGCAATGTCCTGCGGCTGGATCGGCTCGGCCCCGGCATAGGTCGCGTTGTAGCGCTCCTGATCACCGCCGAAGCGCACCAGTGAGAACTCGCTCTCACACAGGCCAGGCTCGATGTTGCTGACCCGCACACCGGTACCTTGCAGGTCGCAACGCAGGTTCAGCGAGAACTGTTTGACGAACGCCTTGGTCGCGCCATACACGTGGCTACCCGGATACGGGTAGTTGCCGGCGATGGAACCCAGGTTGATGATCCCTGCGCCACGGCCGTGGGCAATCAGGCGCGGCAGCAGCAGGCGCGTGCTGTAGAGCAGCCCCTTGACGTTGGTGTCGACCATGGTGTCCCAGTCATCGAGATCGCACTTGGGCGCCGGATCGACCCCCAGGGCCAGTCCAGCGTTGTTGATCAAGCCACGCAATGTAGCGAAGGACGGCGGCAGGTTGGCGATGGCCTCCTCCATGGCCTTGCGGTCACGCACATCCAATACCAGACCATGGACTTCAGTCTGTTTCGACAGCTCGGCACACAGCGCATTGAGGCGCTCTTCACGGCGTCCGGTCAGCACCAGTTTCCAACCGGCCTCGGCAAAACGACGGGCACAGGCTTCACCAAATCCGGACGTCGCCCCGGTGATAAACAGGGTATTGGACATCATGTTCTCCTTGATTGGGCTTGAGACAGCCATTGAATGGGATCGGCCACAGCATGCCCGGCCCGACAGCGAGCGGCAACTGCCCACCGTGGATGTTGATCCGGGCGGGATTGATCATAAAACGATCAAACGGCGCCAACCCTTGCAGGGTAAGGGCTACAGCCTGTTGCCCGCACCTTATCCACAGGCACGTCCACAGTAATCGGGGGCAAGTGAAAACACCCCAGGCCGCTGTGCGTAAGGCTTTGCGAGGCATCTGGAAAATTTTTTCCCTTGACCCTGCATGTGAGCTTGTGCAGATCGGATTCTCTGCTATAAGCCACGGTCCATGGGGCGATGGCTCGAAGCCAGCAACCACGGCCCTCAGAGCGGTCTTTCCAGAGTTTAATCACAGACTTATCCACAGGCTTGCCCACAGATTTCCAAGCCTGTTCCAGCGCTCATAAAAGGGTTGACAACCTCCACTCATGCTTGCCTGAAAACGCCTGTTCAAAAAACGATCACCGCTCTGCAAGCCACGTATTTAAAGGCGTGCAGCCAGCTACTCCCACGTTACCCACAGCCGGCTCCACAGCAAACGGGGACAAGTCAAAACCGTGACAAAACAACTATTTGCGGCGACTTTATGTCGCGGTTTGGCAAGGGTTGTGGATTGTTGTCCACAATTCTTGCGCCACATCAATTTCCCTGTGGGAGCGAGCCTGCTCGCGATAGCGGTGGATCAGGCACAGAGATGCCGACTGTTTCATCGCTATCGCGAGCAGGCTCGCTCCCACAGGGGTTGGTGGGGTTCTCAAGGCAATAAAAAACCGGCGATCACTCGCCGGTTTCTTTGTTGCCCTATCGGCGTCAGTGCCCGCCCAGATACGCGTTGCGCACCTCTTCGTTGGCGAGCAGTTCCTTGCCGGTACCGGTCAGGCGGATTTCGCCGTTGACCATCACATAGGCCCGGTCCGACAACCTGAGGGCGTGGTTGGCGTTCTGTTCCACCAGGAAGATGGTCATCCCGGTGGACGCCAGTTCCCGCAGGGTGGCGAAGATCTGTTTCACCACGATCGGCGCCAGCCCCAGGCTCGGCTCATCGAGCAGCAACAACTTCGGCCGGCTCATCAACGCCCGGGCAATGGCGAGCATTTGCTGCTCGCCACCGGACATGGTCATGGCCCGCTGGTTGCGCCGCTCCTTGAGCCGCGGGAACAGCTCGAACATGCGCTGCATGTCTTCGCTGGCGTATTTGTCGCCGATAGGGATGGTCCCCATCAACAGGTTCTCCTCGACGGTCATGTCGGGGAACACCCGCCGGCCTTCCGGCGACTGGGCGATGCCGTTGGAGGCGATGTAGTGGGAGGATTTGTGGGTGATGTCCACACCCTGGTAGATGATCTGCCCACTGGCTGCGCGCGGCTGGCCGAAGATCGACATCAGCAGCGTGGACTTGCCGGCGCCATTGGAGCCGATCAGGCTCACCGTCTCGCCTTCGCCAATCTGCATCGAGACTTTCTTCAGGGCCTGGATCGGCCCGTAGAACACGTCCAGTTCCTTGAGTTCGAGGATCGGTCCACTCATACCAGTTCCTCTTCATCGGCACCCAGGTAGGCCGCGATCACCTTCGGATCGTTGCGAATCGCCTCCGGACCGCCCTCGGCGATCACGTTGCCGTGGTCCAGCACCACGATGTGGTCGGAAATGCTCATTACCATGCCCATGTCGTGTTCGATCAGCACCACGGTCAGATCGTGCTCGTCACGCAGCAGCCGGATCATCGCGCTCAGCGCTTCGGTTTCCTGAGGGTTGAGGCCCGCGGCCGGTTCGTCGAGGCAGATGACCTGCGGACGGGTGCACATGGCCCGGGCAATTTCCAGGCGGCGCTGCTGGCCATAGGAAAGCTCACCCGCCAAGCGGTTGGCACAGTCGACCAGGTCCACGACCTCCAGCCAGTAGAAAGCATGATCCAGCGCGTCGCTTTCGGCCTTGCGATACCCCTTGGTGTTGAGGATGCCGGCCACCAGGCTGCGGTTGACCCACATGTGCTGGGCCACCAGGAGGTTTTCCAGCACCGACATTTCCCGGAACAGACGAATGTTCTGGAAGGTGCGCGCCAGGCCGGCACGGTTCACCAGGTGGGTACCGCCGAACATCTTGTAGTACAGCCGACTGGCAAAGGATTTCGGCGAGACGAAGTCGGTGGGACGAAACGCTTCGCCCAACAGCTTGATGACATTGGTCCGCTCGCCGCGCACGTTGAGCTCGATCTTGCCGCCCGAGGCCTTGTAGAAGCCGGTCAGGCAGTTGAACACCGTGGTCTTGCCTGCGCCATTGGGGCCGATCAGGGCGAAGATCGAGTTGCGCTTGACCTGCAGGCTGACGTCGCTGAGGGCCTTGATGCCACCGAATTGCATCATCAGGTTTTCGACCTGGAGTACGACTTCACTCATGGCGCTGCCCTCCGTCATGCGCTAAGGCACCTTTACGCGGCTTCACACCCGTACGGCTGATGCGGATCAGGCCGCGAGGTCGCCAGATCATCATCAACACCATCAGTACGCCGAACAGCAGCACGCGGTATTCGGAAAAGCTGCGCAGCAGCTCTGGCGTAATGGTGAGCACGAACGCCGCGATCACCACGCCCACCGTCGAGCCCATGCCGCCCAGGACCACGATCGCCAGGATCAGCGCCGACTCGAAGAACGTGAACGACGATGGGTTGACGAACCCTTGATAGCTGGCGAAGAACACCCCGGCCAGGCCGGCGGTGGATGCACCGAGGGTGAATGCCGACAGCTTGACCAGTACGTGGTTAAGGCCCATGGAACGGCAGGCGATCTCGTCTTCGCGCAGGGCTTCCCAGGCGCGTCCGACCGGCATGCGGGTCAACCTGTGCTTGATGTAGAGCACCAGCAGCACAACGATGAACAACACGATGTAGATGAACAGGAATTTCAGGTTCGGGTTGTAGTCGATGCCGAAGAACTCGTGGAACGGCACGCCTCCATCCTTGGCCTTGCGACCGAACTCCAGACCGAGGAAGGTCGGCGATGGCACGGGCATGCCGTTCGGCCCGCCGGTGAACGACAGCCAGTTATTGAGTACCAACCGGATGATTTCACCGAAGCCCAGGGTCACGATCGCCAGGTAGTCACCGTGCATTCGCAACACGGGGAAGCCCAATATGCATCCCGCCAGCGCTGCCGCGAGCGCCGCCAGTGGCAGCACGGTCCAGAAACCCAGCCCCAGGTACTGATAACCCAGCGCCAGGCCATAGGCGCCGATGGCGTAGAACGCCACGTAACCCAGGTCGAGCAGGCCCGCCAGGCCGACCACGATGTTCAGGCCCAGGCCGAGCAGCACGTAGATCAGCCCGAGGATGACCACCGTGAGCACGTATTTGTTGGCGAAAAACGGAAAGACGATGGCGATCACGATCAGCGCCGGGATGATCCAGCGCAGGCGCGACTTGTAGTCCGGTGGCAGGACGTGCACGCCGGAACCGGGGCTTTCGAAGCCCTGGAGCACCTTCAGGCCCTTGGACGTTTGCAGGAACAGGCTCAAGGCAAAACGCCCGACCATCACGATCGCCACCAGCCAGCCGACGCGGGCCGGTTGCAGGTTGAAGCTGTAGCCGTCGAGCACCACGCCGACAATCGGCCCGAACACGATCAGCGAGATCAGGCCCGCCAGGATCGCGTCGATGACGCTCTGTTTGATATCAATCGGTTTATTGGCAGCAGACATTACTTATACCTTCGCCACGAGTGGGCGACCCAACAGGCCTTGGGGACGGAAAATCAGGATCATCACCAACAGGGAGAAACTGAATACGTCTTTGTAGTCGGAGTTGATCAGACCGGAGAACAGCGACTCGGAGATTCCGAGGATGATCCCGCCGAGCATCGCCCCAGGCAGGGAACCGATGCCACCGAGGACCGCCGCGGTGAACGCCTTGATGCCGATGATGAAGCCGGCATAGAAGTCGAACGTGCCGTAGTTCATGGTGATCAGCACACCGGCCAGGGCCGCCATGGCCGCCCCGATGATGAACACGTAGGAAATCACCCGGTCGGTGTTGATCCCCAGGATCGAGGCCATCTTGCGGTCTTGCTGGGTGGCACGACACATGCGTCCCAGCTTGGTGTACTTGATGATGTAGGTCAGCAAGGCCATCCCGGCGAATGCGGCGATCAGGATGAAGATCTTGGTGTAGGTGAGCTGGACGAAGCCGGTGCCGATATCGACGCGCATGGCGCCTTCAAGCAGTGTCGGCACACCCTGTTGGCGGGCGCCCTGGCTGATCTGCGCATAGTTCTGCAGGATCAGCGAAATGCCGATGGCACTGATCAGCGGTGCCAGGCGGGTGGAGTTGCGCAGCGGTTTATAGGCGACGCGTTCGATGACCCAGCCGTATACCCCGGTGACCACGACCGTGAACACGAGGGTGCCGAGGATCATAAGCGGAAAGGATTCAATACCGAAGTAAGCCAGCAGAGCCAGACTGATTGCCGCGAGGTACGCGGAAATCATGTAAACCTCGCCGTGGGCGAAGTTGATCATGCCGATGATGCCGTAGACCATTGTGTAGCCGATGGCGATCAGACCATAGACCGACCCGAGGGTCAGGCCGTTGATCAGTTGCTGCAGGAAAATACCATCCATAACGCAATCTCACGCATTTGAAAGACTGCACGCACACCGCAGCGACGGACCGGGGTTCAGCCGCCGAGGCTACACGGAGGGCGCACAGCTTTCGGGAGAAAAAGGCAGGTACTGCATGGACGCGAGGAACTGCCCGGCACCCAGGGGCGCCAGGCAGATCAACCGCTCATGTCACTTCTGTTTTTCCAACTGATGGTATTTGCCGTCCTTGTCCCACTGGTAGACCACGTAGTCGGAGATCTTCAGGTCGCCCTTCTTGTCCCATTCCTTCTTGCCCATCACGGTCTGGACCGGGTTGCTCTTGAGCCACTCGGCCGCGGCGTCGGTCTTGCTCGACTTGGCACCGTTGAAAGCGGCCGCCAGGGTCTGGACGGAAGCGTAGGCATACAGGGTGTAGCCTTCCGGCTCGGTACCCTTGGCACGGAATGCGTCTACCACGGACTTGCTGTCCGGCAGCAGGCGTGGGTCGGCACCGAAGGTCATGTACACGCCATCGACGTATTGCGCGCCGCCGGCGGTGGTCACCAGTTCGTCGGTCACGATGCCGTCGTCGGACATGAATTTCACGTCCTTGAGGCCTTGCTCACGCAGTTGGCGAACCAGCGGGCCGGCTTCCGGGTGCAGGCCACCGAAGTAGACCACGTCGGCACCAGCGGCACGGATCTTGGTGACCACGGCGCTGAAGTCTTTCTCGCCACGGGTCAGGCCTTCGTACAGCACCGGGGTCACGCCACGCTTGGTCAGTTGCGCCTTGGTGGCATCCGCCAGGCCCTGGCCATAGGTGTCCTTGTCATGCAGCACCACGACTTTCTTGCCCTTGAGCACGTCGACAATGTAGTCGCCGGCGACAATGCCCTGCTGGTCGTCACGACCGCACATGCGGAACATTGCGTTCAGGCCACGCTCGGTGACAGCCGGGTTGGTGGAACCTGGGGTGATGGCCATGATATCGGCGTCACCATAGACCTCGGAGGCCGGGATGGTCGACGAGGAGCAGAAGTGACCGACCACGGCATTTACCTTGTCCTGGTCGACAAAACGGTTGGCCACGGCCACGGCCTGCTTCGGCTCGCAGGCGTCGTCACCTTTCACCAGCACGATCTTCTCGCCGTTCACGCCGCCCTTGGCGTTGATTTCGTCCGCTGCCGCCTGCGCCCCTTTCATGTACTGCTCGCCAAACGCTGCGTTGGCGCCGGTCATGGGACCCGCTACACCGATCTTGAAGTCAGCATGGGCAAACGCGGAAACACCCATCGCTGCGGTAACGGCGAGGGCCAGAAAGCCTTTCTTGTAAAACGTCTGGGACATGAGGTGGTGCTCCAAGGTTTTTTTTAGTTGGCACTGCGACTTCACTGAAAAGCTCAGAGCAAGGGCCGTGCCATCGGTTTTTTATTCTGAAAAAAGTCGCTGCTTTATTGTTATTTCGACTGTTTCGGGCCCTTTTTCACAGGGCGTGCAACCGTCTAAATCGCACGAGGTGCAACCTTTTGCCTAGCCGAGTACAACCCTCCTTGAGCCATCATTGCAACCATCGCCCGAAAGTACGTGCAACCAGTCTGTAACAACCTGCGTCACCGAACTGCACACTGTCGGTGCACAACTGCTACAACCCGCACCATTACAGGCTAGACGTTACGCCAGAAAACGTCGGTTTCGGCAACACTTTTCAACACTCAAATGACGATCCGCAAGCACTGGCCCGCGTGATACAGCGAAAAACCCGCCTCATACAGGCAACTGCGCACCCCCGCCCCGGTCACCGGTTGCATCGGCGCAAAGGGAATCGGTAACGCTTTCGCGTCGCCATGGCACAGGTAATCGGCAAAGGCCTTGCCCACCACCGTACCGGTGGTCACGCCCCGCCCGTTGTAGCCTGTGACCGCCACCAAACCGGGCGCCGGCTCGAACAGGCGCATCAGATGGTCGGGGGTGAAGGCGATGCAGCCGGTCCAGGTGGACTCCCACTCCACCGACTTGAGGTAGGGGAAGTAGTGCTGCTGCACCCGGTCCGCCCAGGCCTTGAGGAACCAGGTGGGCTTGCGGTTGCCATTGCCCAGGCTGCCCAGCAACAGACGACCGTCCTTGTCGCGGCGAATGCTGCTCAATACCTGACGGGTGTCCCACGACCCCTGGCCGCCCGGCAAGATGCGTTGTGCCGCCTCGTCGGTCAACGGGACGGAAGCCACCTGGTAGTAATAGCCGGGGAAGAAGTTGCGCCGCAGTTCAGTCCATTCGCCTTCGGTGTAGGCATTGGAGGCGATTACCACTTGCTCGGCCAGTACCGAACCCTGGGCCGTCTGTACCGACCAGCGCTGGCCCTGGCGTTCCAGGCGGGTCACGGGAGAGTGGTCAAACAATTGGCCGCCCAGGTCCGTCGCCGCCTTGGCCAATCCGCTGACGTAGGCCATCGGATTGAGCGTACCGGCGCGTCGATCCAGCAAGGCCGCGGCGATTTTCGACGTGCCTGTGGCGTCGACACAGGCCTGGCCGGTGAGCAGTTCCACCGGCGCGCCACGGCGCTTCCATTGTTCTTCACGACTGCGCAGGTCCGCCTCGCCCCGGGCGTTATGGGCCATGTGCAGCGTGCCTTCGCGGCGCAACTGGCAATCGATGTTGTACTTGTCGACAAGGCTGAACACCAACGCCGGAGCTGCACCCAGCATGCGGTTGAGCTGGCTGCCGACAGCTTCGCCGAAGCCGGCCTCGATCTCGTCCGGCGGAATCCACAGGCCCGCGTTCACCAGCCCGACATTGCGCCCCGAACCGCCGTGTCCGGTCCGTTGAGCCTCCAGCACCGCGACACGCTTGCCTTGTTCCAGCAAATGCACCGCCGCCGACAACCCGGTGAAGCCTGCGCCAATCACGCAGACGTCTACCGTGACCGCCCCCGTGAGCGCAGTGTTTTCAGGCCTTTGCGGCGTCAGTTTTTCCCATAGACATTCTTCGCGTAACGGCATTGCCAGACTCCGGAAATGAAACCCAACCATCACACCTTTCAAGGGTGGGAGCGAGTCTGCTCGCGATGGCGACGCTCATTCAACACTGATGTCGATTGATCGACCGCCATCGCGAGCAGGCTCGCTCCCACAGGGATCTTCATGGAAGGAAGATCCCCTTCACTCAACCTCAGTCGAACGTAATCCCCTGGGCCAACGGCAACTCCAGCGAGTAGTTGACGGTGTTGGTCTGGCGACGCATGTACGCGCGCCACGAGTCGGAGCCGGATTCGCGACCACCGCCGGTTTCTTTCTCACCGCCGAAAGCACCGCCGATTTCAGCGCCGCTCGGGCCGATGTTGACGTTGGCGATGCCGCAATCGCTGCCCACGGCGGACATGAACTGCTCGGCTTCACGCACGTCAGTGGTGAAGATGCAGGACGACAGGCCCTGGGGCACGGCGTTGTTCAGGTGCAGGGCCTCGGCGAAGTCCTTGTAGCCGATCACATACAGGATCGGTGCGAAGGTTTCGTGGCGGACCACGTCGCTTTGCTCCGGCATCTCGACGATGGCCGGCGACACGTAATAGGCATTCGGGAACTGGTCTTCGAGCTGGCGCTTGCCGCCGAATACGCGGCCCCCTTCGCTCAAGGCCTGCTCCAGGGCGTCCTGCATGTTGTCGAAGCTGTGCTTGTCAATCAGCGGCCCGACCAAGTTGCCTTCCAGCGGATGACCGATGCGCACTTTCGAATAGGCGGCCTTGAGACGGGTGACGATTTCTTCTTTCACCGACTCATGGGCGATCAGGCGGCGCAGGGTGGTGCAACGCTGACCGGCGGTACCGACGGCGCTGAACAGAATGGCGCGCACGGCCATGTCCAGGTCGGCACTCGGCGCCAGGATCATCGCATTGTTGCCACCCAGTTCAAGGATGCTGCGGGCAAAACGCGCGGCGACTTTCGGCGCCACTTCCCGGCCCATGCGGGTGCTGCCGGTGGCGCTGATCAACGCCACGCGCGGGTCATCCACCAATGCTGCACCGGCATCGCGACCGCCGATGATCACTTGGCACAGATACTCGGGCGCATCGCCGAAGCTCTTCAGTGCCCGCTCGAACAGCGCCTGGCACGCCAGGGCGGTGAGCGGGGTCTTTTCCGAAGGCTTCCAGATCACCGAATCGCCGCACACCAGGGCCAGTGTGGTGTTCCAGGCCCAGACCGCGACAGGGAAGTTGAACGCGCTGATCACCCCGACCACGCCCAGCGGATGCCAGGATTCACGCATGTGGTGGCCCGGACGCTCGGAGGCGATGGTCAGGCCATACAATTGACGGGACAGGCCGACGGCGAAATCGCAGATGTCGATCATTTCCTGCACTTCACCCAGGCCTTCCTGGGTAATCTTGCCGGCTTCCCACGACACCAGCTCGCCGAGATCGGCCTTGTATTCACGCAGCAGGTCGCCAAACTGGCGCACCAGCTCGCCGCGACGTGGGGCTGGCACCTGGCGCCACAGATCGAAGGCATGTTGAGCGCGGCTGACCTGCTGCTCGACTTCGGCCGCGCCTTCCCAGTTCACCGCGCCGATGCGACTGCCGTCGATGGGCGAATGCACCGGCTGTGTGCCGTTCTGGTACAGGGCCGGGGCGACCCCCAGGCGATCAAGCAATGCAGCAACCATGGTTAATTCCTCAAGCGAAAGACAAAAAAACGGCAGCCGGACGATCACGGCTGATCAGGACTGTAGTTGTAGCTGGCCCGAGTCTTGCCAACAAACGACCTTTAAGCGAGATATCATTCCGTTTATTCATGCTGCCCCATGAACGGATACATCGAGCCACCGCAAATAGGCCTCACCGATGCTCAATAAACGCTACTTACCGTCGATTACGGCGCTGCAATGTTTCGAAGCGGTGACCCGTCACCTGAGCTTCACCCGTGCCGCCGAAGAATTGCACCTGACCCAGAGTGCCGTCAGCAAGCAGGTCGCGCAGCTCGAGGAGCTCTTGCAGCACCTGCTGTTCCGCCGCGTGCGCCGGCGCTTGCAACTGACACCGGCCGGCGACTTGTACCTGGGCGAAGTGCGGAAAATTCTCACCCAGGTCGAAATGTCTACCCACTACCTGCGCTCCTACGGTGGCGACACCGAAGTCCTGCGAGTCTCCACGCCCCCGACCTTCGGTGCACGCTGGCTGGTGCCGCGCCTCAAAGGCTGGCGCCTGCGGCATCCGAAGATCCACCTGGACCTGTGCAGCGAGCAGGAGCCCGACGACTTGCTGCAGGGGCGCAGCGACATGGCTTTCTATTTCGGCCAGGGCTCACGACCTGGCACCGAATCCCTGGAGCTGTTCGGCGAAGAACTGGTGCCGGTCTGCGCGCCGGGCTGCCTGCCGGATACCCCCTTCACCAACCCGACGCAACTGGCCGACCTGGTGCTGTTGCAGAACGCGTCACGCCCCCAGGCCTGGCATGACTGGTTCGCCGACCAGGGGCATCACACCGAACACAGCTATCACGGGCCGCGCTTCGAAACGTTCTACATGTGCATCCGCGCCGCCCAGGTCGGTTGCGGCGTCGCCCTGCTGCCGCGCTTTCTGGTGGAGGAAGAACTGGCAGACGGCAAACTGGTCATCCCGTGGCAGCACGCCATGCCCAGCACCAACGCCTATTACATGGCTTATCCCGAGCATTCGGCAGAGGTGCCCAAGGTCAGGTACTTTGTGGAGTGGATGTTGGAGCAGATGGCTGATGCGAAAAAATAACCACCCACACACCCTGGCCACAGAAGAGTCCTCTTACCACAGATAAATCTCCTGCCATCAGGAACGCTGCAACCAAAAAACACTGGCAATCACCCCAAGGGTTATGCGCCACTAGCACCACAAACCGCTGTCCGACGCTGCCCGCTGCAGCGAACTGTCTGGAGATACCCGTCATGAGCGAGAGTGTATTTGCCGATCGCATCGTGCAGAACCTGCTCGACACCGACTTCTACAAGTTGACGATGATGCAGGCGGTCCTGCACAACTACCCCAACGTCGAAGTCGAATGGGAGTTTCGTTGCCGCAACAGCGAGGACCTGCGTCCCTATCTGGCGGAGATCCGCTTCCAGATCGAACGCCTGGCCGAGCTCAACCTGAGCGCCGATCAGCTGGGTTTCCTGGAGCGCATCAGCTTCCTGAAGCCGGATTTCCTGCGTTTCCTGGGCCTGTTTCGTTTCAATCTGCGCTACGTGTACACCGGCATCGAAAATGGCGAGTTGTTCATCCGCCTGCGCGGGCCGTGGTTGCATGTGATCCTCTTCGAAGTGCCGCTGCTGGCCATCGTCAGCGAAGTGCGCAATCGCTATCGCTACCGCGAGGTCATCCTGGAGCAAGCACGGGAGCAGTTGTATCGCAAGTTCGACTGGCTGAGCGCCAACGCCAGCACCGAGGAATTGTCAGAGCTGCAAGTGGCGGACTTCGGTACCCGTCGCCGGTTTTCCTACCGCACCCAGGAAGAAGTGGTGAACGTGCTCAAGCACGATTTCCCCGGGCGCTTCGTCGGCACCAGCAACGTGCACCTGTCCCGGGAGCTGGACATGAAACCTCTGGGCACCATGGCCCATGAGTGGATCATGGCCCACCAGCAACTGGGCCCGCGGCTGATCGACAGCCAGATCGCCGCCCTCGATTGCTGGGTGCGCGAGTACCGGGGCCTGCTGGGGATCGCGCTGACCGACTGCATCACCATGGACGCCTTCCTGACGGACTTCGATCTGTTCTTCGCCAAGCTGTTCGACGGCCTTCGCCATGATTCGGGTGACCCGGTGGCCTGGGCGGAGAAAGCCATCGCCCACTACCACAAGCTGGGGATCGACCCGATGAGCAAGACCCTGGTGTTCTCCGACAGTCTGACCCTGCCCAAATGCCTGGAGATTTTCCGTGCATTGCGTGGTCGCATCAATGTCAGCTTCGGTATTGGCACCAACCTGACCTGCGACATCCCGGGCGTCGAGCCCATGAGTATCGTGCTTAAAATGATCAGCTGTGACGGGCAACCCGTGGCCAAGATTTCAGACGAGCCCGGCAAGACCCACTGCAAGGATCCGAATTTCGTCGCCTACATGCGACACGTTTTCCAAGTACCTGCCACCCTTTCTGGCATATCAAGCAAGGAGTGAATTCATGCAAGCCGTACAGCGTGAGATTGCTGAACAGCTCAAGGTCCAGCCACCGTTCGCCGATGACGCCGCCCTCAAGGCCGAAATCGCGCGCCGGGTCAGCTTTATCCAGGACTGCCTCGTCAACTCCGGGCTCAAGAGCCTGGTGTTGGGGATCAGCGGCGGGGTCGATTCGTTGACAGCCGGCCTGCTGGCCCAGCGCGCCATGCGCGAGTTGCGGGAAAAAACCGGTAACCCGGCTTACAAGTTCATCGCCGTGCGCCTACCGTACGAAACCCAGTTCGATGAGCACGAAGCACAAGCCTGCGTGGACTTCATCGAGCCGGATGAACGCCACACCGTCAACATCGGCCCGGCGGTCAAGGCCCTGGCCAAGGAAGTCCTGGCATTCGAAGGCAAGACGCCGGGCGCGCGGGATTTCGTGCTGGGTAACTCCAAGGCGCGGATGCGCATGGTGGCGCAGTACGCCATCGCCGGTGCCGAGCAAGGCCTGGTGGTCGGCACCGATCATGCGGCTGAAGCCGTGATGGGTTTCTTCACCAAGTTCGGTGACGGCGCCTGTGACCTGGCGCCCCTGAGCGGCCTGGTGAAGAATCAGGTCCGGGCCATCGCCCGTGACTTCGGAGCGCCGGAATCGCTGGTGGAAAAAGTCCCCACCGCCGATCTCGAGGACCTGTCCCCGGGGAAACCCGACGAGGCCGCCCACGGCGTGACCTATGGGGAAATCGATGCCTTTTTGCACGGCCAGACCATTCGCGAAGAAGCGGCCCGGATCATCTGCGAGACTTATCGCAAGACCGAGCACAAGCGGGTGTTGCCGTACGCTCCATAGCCGATCCGAAAAGCCTGTGGGAGCAAAGCTTGCTCGCGATTGCGGTAAGTCAGTCGGCAACAATGTTGACTGATCTGTCGCTATCGCGAGCAAGCTTTGCTCCCACAGGGTTGTACCGTTTGATCCTTAACTGACTGGCATTACCCTGCATGGGGCGCTTTTTTATGCCTGAAGAATTACTTCAGGGTCACGGTGCCTTTCATCATCGAGATGTGGCCCGGGAACGAGCAGAAGAAGCCATACTTCTCAGCGGCATCTAGCTTCGACACGTCAAAGGTCACCGAATCTTTCTCATTGGCACCGATGATCTTGGTGTGGGCGATGACACGAGTGTCCCCTTTCTTCAGGTAGTTATCGTCGATACCGGCGCCCAGGCCATCGGTCGCGATCGGCTGCATGTCGGCTTCTTTGCTCAAGACCCAGTTATGGCCCATGACATTTTTTGCCAAGTTGCCCGAATGGGTCAGCTCAACGGTGAAGGTCTTGCAGCTCTTGTCGATCTCGATGGCCTTGGTACTGAAGGACATCTGATCAGTCGAGTCGATGGTGATCTTGCACTCCGCTGCCATCAGTTGGCTGCTGGCCAGTGTCAACAGGGATACTGCTACAAGTTTGGCAAACATCATAAATCTCCAAGGCATGGTTAGAAAATTCCTTCAAAGGGGAAGACTGCCTCAATTTCAGACAAGTTCCTATGACCTGAATCAAAAATTGTATACAACTTAAGGCTATCAGCCTGATGGATACAATCAACCGGCCAGACGCACGACGTCCGCCTATGATCAGCCCCATCAACCCAATGGAGGCCTGTCATGAACTTCAACAGCCTGTTATGCAGCCTGCTCGCCGCCTATGCCTGCGGCGCCAGTGGCACCTACGAAAAACCTGCGCGCGAGGCTTGATGCCCTTGCGTACTTTGCACAGGACAGCGGCCAGGCTTTACTCTGCTGCGATTACCGACTCAGGAGTAAAGCATGTCCATCGCGTCTGTTTGTGTATTCTGCGGCGCCAGCACCGGCTCCAATCCCGCCTACCGTGAAGCGGCGCAAGCCCTGGGGCGAGCATTGGCCGAACGCAAGCTCACCCTGGTCTATGGCGGCGGCGCCGTCGGCCTGATGGGCATCGTTGCCGACGCGGCCCTGGCGGCCGGGGGCGAGGTCATCGGCATCATTCCGCAAAGCCTGAAGGACAAGGAAATCGGCCACGGTGGCCTGACCCGCCTGGAAGTGGTGGACGGTATGCACGCCCGCAAAGCGCGCATGGCCGAACTCAGCGACGCCTTCATCGCCCTGCCCGGTGGCCTCGGCACCCTGGAGGAACTGTTCGAAGTCTGGACCTGGGGCCAGCTCGGCTACCACGGCAAACCGTTGGGCCTGTTGGAAGTGAATGGTTTCTACAACAAACTCACCGGGTTCCTCGACCATATCGTCGACGAAGGTTTCGTCCGCGCAGCCCATCGCGACATGCTGCAAGTGAGCGAGTCAGCACATGACCTGCTCGATGCGCTGGATGAATGGCAACCCTCGGTACAGCCGAAATGGGCCGAGCAGAAAGCCCTCTGAGAACCGGCGCGAGGGCTCTTTGGCCCTCACCCTTGCAAGGCTTTGGCAATCGAGGCGCGGTAACCTTCAGGCAGGTTGGCCGGTAACTGGTCCGGCTTGAAGAGCCCGATCTCCTTGTGCTCATGGCTGACCGTCGGCACGAAGCCGCCCACCAATTGGCAGCGGTAAGTGGAGATGAACACGTGCCTGCCGGGGATGACTTCGAACAGATAGGAATCCAGCGACTCCCCTACGCTCACCTCCACCGCGAGTTCCTCGATGATTTCCCGGGCCAGGCATTGCGGCGCCGTTTCACCCAATTCGATTCGCCCGCCGGGCAACTCCCACTCATCCCGCTCGTTGAGCATGAGCACGACCAGGCCATCGGGGGATTGCAGCACGCCTTTGATGGAAACCGGAAACATATCGCCCTCCAATAAATCACAGCGCCTATGAACCATGCGGCCCCCATGGAAGCACGCAGTTCCTGTGGGAGCAAAGCTTGCTCGCGATGGGCCTCGCGGTTTTCAGTTCAGCCGCTACATCCCGATCGCGGGCAAGCCATGCTCCCACAGAGCAAGCCATGCTCCCACAGGACAAGCCATGCTCCTGCAGCCTTCTCTCAGACCAAGCCCTGCATCACTCCAGCGGCATCACCGTCACTCGCACTTCGGGATCGTGGTTACCGCCCCCCAGGATCACCCCGCGCAACGGCGACACGTCGGAGAAATCCCGGCCCCAGGCCAGGGTGATATGTTCCAGGGCGGGCTGTACGTTGTTGGTCGGATCGAAATCTACCCAGCCCAGCGTCGGGCAAAACACCGAGATCCAGGCGTGGGACGCATCGGCGCCAATCAGCCGGGGCTGGCCGGGCGGTGGCTGAGTCAGCAGGTAGCCGCTGACGTAACGCGCCGCCAGCCCCCGGGAGCGCACGCAGGCCAGCATCAGGTGGGCAAAGTCCTGGCATACGCCGCGCCGTCGCTCCAGCACCTCCACCAGCGGCGTCGCCACCTGGGTTGCTTCGGCATCGAACGTGAACTCGTCGAAAATCTTCTCCATCAAGGCCCGGATGCAAAGCATCAACGGGCGGCCGGGCGGAAAACAGTTTTCGGAAAACTCGACGAAGCTGCGCTTGAGGTGCACGTAAGGTGACTCGAAACGGTAGCGACACGCGTCCAGCAACGCCTCGGACAACGGCCGGCTGCTGTAGGTCAGCGCCTGGCAGGTCGACTCCCAGGCCGGCGACAGGTTGAAGTCCAGCTCGGGACGGGCCAGCACCTCGATACTCAAGCGGGCGTTGACCAGCAACTCGTCATGGGGCCGTTCGAAAGCCAGGCGGGTCAGTGGATTACCGAAGACATCCAGTTCATCCCGACGGGTCGTCGGCTCAGGGCTGATCAATAACTGCCGATCGGTGCACCGCTGCCAATCACAGGGTCGTGGCCACAGGTGGGCAAGCTGCTGGGCCAGGGACACCGGGCTGTCGTAGTGGTAATGGGTGTCGTGAAGAATCTGGTAGCGGGCGCTCATCATACGGACACCGTGCGTTGGCTGACGTCATCGACGTGGGCAAAATGACGCAAGGCCAGGCGATCCGACACCTGGCCGCTGATGTCCGCCACTTCCTGCAACAGGTCGGCCAGGCCATCGAGCGCTGCGCGCAGGCTGGCTTCGCCGAACAGCGGATTCTCCAGGCACCGCAGGTCAAAGCGCGACAGGCGCGTCACCAACTCCGGCAACGCGGTTTCCCTGGGTGCGCCAAAGTCATCGTTCAGGCGCTTGAGGGTACGGGTCACCAGTTTCAACTGGAAGAGCACCGCATGGGGGTTCTGCTCGTCCAGCAGCAACAGGTCGAGCACCGGGATCAGCTGGGCGACCGCCAGGTAACGCAAGCGGTAGGTGATGCTGCTGTTGCCCAGTTCCAGCAGCCACTCCAACCCGGCCTGATCGAACACCGCCTCGCCCCGCAGGAATGCGGCCAGACTGCTGCTGAGAAATTGCAGGCGCTCCAGGCGCCGGCCGATCATCAGGAAGCGCCAGCCCTCGTCACGGGTCATGTCGTCCAGAGCGAAGCCGGAAAGCGCCGCCAGGGACATCACCAGCCGATTGAGGAAATCCAGCAGTTCGCCGAAATCCGCTTCGTCGGTTTCCAGCTCCAGAGCCTCGCGCTGCAACTCCACCAACGCCTGCCAGTTCTCCCGGGACAACTTGCCACGCACCTGCGAGGCCGCCCACTGCAGGCGCTGCAGGTTGGAGCGCAGGCTGAACGACCAATCGTCGCCCAGCAACGCCGCCAGCAGGCGCTCGGGCAGCTCGCCCTCTTCGGGCAGCAGCATCAGGCTTTCCCCCAGGGAGACCGCCGATTGCAGGGCCTGCGGATCATCGCCATCGACATAACGCGCCAGCATGATCCGCAGCAGGCGCGCGCTGTCATCGCAGCGTTCGCAATAACGGCCGAACCAGAACAGGTTTTCCACCACCCGGGATGGCAGGTACGGATCCCGCCGGACCAGGTCGTGAACGCCCACGGTACGCTGGGCCTTCCATTGTTCACTGCCAGGTGCCTGCTCTCCCAGCACCCAGGTGTCCTTACTGGCGCCGCCACGCTGCATCGACACCACTTCGGCATCGGCCTCGGCCGCCACGCGGGTCAAGCCGCCCGGCAGCACCCGATAATCGTCCTCACCGGACACCGCATACACGCGCATGCCAATGGCCCGCGGCTGCAACTGGCCATCCTCGGCCTGCCAGATCGGGGCCTGGGACAATTGCGCCAGTTCCTGGGCCACATAGGCGTAGGGCCGCGCCTGGATCCGCGCCGCCAGGCGGTCGCGCTGCTCCTCACTCAGGTCACGACCGAACACCGGCTTGAAGCTCTGGGAAGGGAACGCCGGCTTGATCAACAGTTGAGGCAGCTTTTCCAGGGCCTGGGCCAACACCGGCGGCTCGCCGCACCACCAGGTGGCGATGGAGGGCAGCAGCAGGTCTTCACCGAACAGGAACTGGCAGATCTTCGGCAGGAACCCCAACAGGCCCGGCGACTCCAGCACGCCGCTGCCCAAGGCGTTGGCCACCAGCACCCGACCTTGGCGCACCGCCTCCAGCAGCCCCGGCACACCCAGGGCCGAATCGGTACGCAGCTCCAGCGGATCGCAAAAATCATCGTCGAGCCGGCGCATGATCGCGTGGACCCGACGCAGCCCGCTGAGGGTCTTGAGGTAGACCGTGGCGTCGCGAACGGTCAGGTCGCTCCCTTCCACCAGCGGATAGCCAAGCTGGCGCGCCAGGTAAAGGTGTTCGAAATAGCTTTCGTTGAAGCGCCCCGGCGTCAACAGCACTACCAGGGGCGGCTCGCCCTCACTGGGGGCCTGCCGGGCAAGGGTTTCCTGCAAGGTGCGAAAGAAACCGGACAGGTGCTGGACCTTCAGATCGCGATAGAGGTCGGGGAAGGCGCGAGAGACGATCATGCGGTTCTCCAGCGCATAACCGGCCCCGGAAGGTGCCTGGGTCCGATCCGCCGTGACCCACCAACGCCCGTCGGGTGTGCGCGCCAGGTCCACGGCATACAAATGCAGGAAAATCCCGTCCGGCGGGCTGATGCCCTGGCAGGGCCAGAGGAAGTTGTTGTGCCCGAATACCAGCTCCGCCGGCAACAGGCCCTCGCTGATCAGCCGCTGCGGCCCGTAGAGGTCGGCCAGCACTGCGTTGAGCAACCGTGCGCGTTGGGCAATACCGGCCGACAGTTGCTTCCATTCCTGCGCATCGACGATGTGGGGCAGCAGGTCCAGCTCCCATGGCCGGTCGGCGCCCTTCGGATCGGCATAGACGTTATAGGTGACGCCATTTTCCTGGATCTGTCGCGCCAGCAAGGCCTGGCGCTGCATCAACTGGGCCGGCGTGCTGCGCTGCAACTGGTCGAACAGCCGCCGCCAGTGGGGACGCACCGCGCCGCTGTCGTCCAGCAGTTCGTGATAAGTGCCCGTTGTCAGCGGGTAACGGTCAAGCAGGTCAGGCATGGAAAGCTCGGCAGACGGCAGTGAAAGGTGAGACTAGCGCAAGGGCGTGATGCCCGGATAGATGCCATGGCTTGGCATGTGAACCGCTGGACCGGCGCAATACCTCTGTGGGAGGAGGTTTTCTGTGGCGAGGGGATTTATCCCCGCTCGGCTGCGCAGCAGCCCCAATCCAGGTACCGCGGTGTGGCAGGCATTAATTATGGGGGGGCTTCGCCCCAACGGGGATAAATCCCCTCGCCACAATAAATCCCCTCGCCACAGAAAATCCCTTCGCCAAAGGTATACCTCTTCAGTTTCCTTGTGTGTTCAGGGCTCCTTGAAAACGTCGCAGATCAAGCGTCAGCGGGAACTCGTCATCCACCTCCAGATTGGGTATCGGCAGTTTCCCAGGTGTGTGCCCCAGACGGAAGAAACGCGCCATCCGCCGGCTCTCGGCCTCGTTGGCATTCACCGGCAGGCTATCGTAATTGCGCCCGCCCGGGTGGGCTACGTGGTACTGGCAACCGCCTACCGAACGTTGCATCCAGGTGTCGAGCAGATCGAAGACCAGCGGCGCGTGGACCGGGATGGTTGGCTGCAGGCAACTGGCCGGCTGCCAGGCACGGAAACGCACCCCGGCAACGAACTCTCCGACCCGGCCGGTGGATTGCAGCGGTACAGGTACACCGTTGCACGTCAGCAGATACCGTTGCGGGGCCAGGCCGCTGAGCTTGACCTGCAAGCGCTCCAGGGATGAATCCACATAGCGCACGGTGCCTCCGACTGCGCCCTCTTCCCCCAGTACATGCCAGGGTTCCAGGGCCTGACGCAATTGCAACTCGATACCGCCCGCCGCGTAGTCACCCACTTTCGGGAAGCGGAACTCCAGGTGCGCGGCGAACCACTCGGCCCGCAGCGGGTAACCGGCGGTATTCAGTTCGTCGATGACATCGGCGAAGTCCTGTTCGATGAAGTGGGGCAACAGGAACCGGTCATGCAGCTCGGTGCCCCAGCGCGCCAGTTTGGCCGGTGCATAAGGTTCGCGCCAAAACCGCGCCACCAGCGCCCGCAACAGTAATTGCTGGACCAGGCTCATGCGGGCGTGCGGCGGCATCTCAAAGGCGCGCAACTCCAGCAGGCCGAGACGCCCGGTGGCGCCGTCCGGTGAATACAGCTTGTCGATACAGAATTCGGCACGGTGGGTGTTGCCGGTCACGTCGATCAGCAGGTTGCGCAATAACCGGTCGACCAGCCAGGGCGGACATTCCTCGCCGGGCTCCGGCATCTGCGCAAAAGCGATTTCCAATTCGTACAGCGCGTCGTTACGGGCTTCGTCCACCCGGGGCGCCTGGGACGTCGGGCCGATGAACAATCCGGAAAACAGGTAGGACAAGGACGGATGGTTATGCCAGTAGCTGATCAGGCTGCGCAGCAGATCGGGGCGTCGAAGGAATGGTGAGTCGGCCGGTGTTGCACCGCCGAGGACGAAATGGTTACCGCCGCCCGTACCGGTGTGCCGACCATCGATCATGAACTTTTCGGTGGTCAGCCGGGTTTGTCGTGCCTGTTCGTAGAGGAATTCGGTACGCTCGACCAATTCATCCCAGGACGCCGAAGGTTGCACGTTCACTTCAATCACCCCCGGATCGGGCGTGATACGGAAGTTGCCCAGGCGTTGATCGAACGGTGGCTCGTAGCCTTCCAACAGCACCGGGCACTGCAGTTCCTCGGCGGTGGCTTCGATGGCGCTGACCAGTTCAAGATAATCCTCGACCCGCTCCAGTGGCGGCATGAACAGATACAACCGACCTTCGCGGGCCTCGGCACAGAATGCGGTGCGGGTCAGCCAGTCGGCGGACACGTCGATTTCCGGCACCCGATCCTCTTCAATCAGCGCCTCGCCGTGACGGGCCAGCTTTTCGGCACCGGGCAGCTCAGGCAAATCCTGATTAGGGTCGGTCGGGTGGATGAACGGATACTCGGCTGCCGTTACCCAAGGCTGGGACGCCAGCGGCAAGCGATAGCCCAGGGGCGAATCCCCCGGCACCAATCGGCAGTGGTTGTCCCGCAGGTACCAGCGACCGCTCTGCCATTGATCGCCCTTGGCGGTGCGGGCCAGTGGCAGGACCTGGCCAATCACTTTATCCAGGCCCTGGCTGAAGACCTTGCGCAACCGTGCCCGCTCCAGCGCATCGTCCAGGTGCGGATCCTGGGCGCTGACATTCGAAGGCAACGCGCCTTCGCGCCAGAGGTAATAGAAGTTGTCTTCGTAGGCCGGAAACACGAAGCGCGCGGGTATGTTCAAACGCTCAGCCACGCTGGTCAGAAAACGTCCGGCCATCTCGCCATCGGCGCCGTAGTCCCGCTGCTCGTCCGCGATCAAGCTGCTGTTCTGCCAGATCGGCACGCCGTCACGCCGCCAGTAGCAGTTGAGGGACCAGCGTGGTAACTGTTCGCCGGGGTACCACTTGCCCTGGCCGAAATGCACCAGCCCCTGGGGCGCGTAGTGCTTGCGCATGCGTTGGAACAACTCGGCGGAGAGCCGGCGCTTGTCCGGGCCGAGCGCCGCGGTGTTCCACTCGGCGCCGTCCGGATCATCGATGGACACGAAGGTCGGCTCGCCGCCCATGGTCAGCCGCACATCGCCTTCCAGCAGGTAAGCGTCGATCTGTCGGCCCAATGCCTGGATCGCCCGCCATTGCTCCTCGGTGTAGGGCTTGGTCACCCGCGGCGCTTCCCAGACCCGCTCCACGGACATTTCATGGCTGAATTCGCACTCGCAAGGCTCCACCAGGCCCGTGATCGGCGCCGCCGATGAAGGATCGGGGCTGCAAGCCAGCGGGATATGCCCTTCGCCAGCAAACAGGCCGGACGTCGCATCCAGGCCGATCCAGCCGGCGCCGGGCAGGTAGACCTCGCACCAGGCATGCAGGTCGGTGAAGTCCACTTCGGTACCGGACGGACCGTCGAGGCTTTTCACATCGGCGGTCAATTGAATCAGGTAACCGGAGACGAACCGTGCGGCCAGGCCCAGGTGTCGCAACAGTTGCACCAGCAACCAGGCCGAGTCGCGGCAGGAACCGGACGCTTGCGCCAGGGTATGCTCCGGGGTCTGGACACCGGGCTCCATGCGGATCAAATAGCTGATGTCATCGTGCAGGCGCTGGTTGAGCGCCACCAGGAAATCCACCGCCGGCAGCGGCGTGCGGTCGATGCCATCCAGGTACGCCTTGAATTTCGGCGTCAGCGGCAACGTCTCCAGGTACGGCATCAGCTCGTGTCTCTCATCGGCCCCGTAGGTGAATGGAATCTTTTCGGCGTAGGGTTCGAGGAAAAAATCGAACGGATTGAACACCGCCATTTCCGCCAGCAGATCGACCTCGATCCGCAATTCTTTGGTTTTCTCGGGGAATACCAGGCGCGCCAGGTAATTGCCTTGGGGATCCTGCTGCCAGTTGATGAAGTGCTGCTCAGGCGAAACCTTCAACGCATAGGAAAGAATCCGCGTACGGCTGTGGGGCGCGGGGCGCAGGCGCACGATCTGCGGGCCGAGTTCAACGGCCCGGTCGTAACGGTAATGCGTGACGTGATGCAATGCGACATGGATCGACACGGCGTGCCTCCTGCAAACCTGGGCGGAATAGAAAGCGGCGCAAGACTTATGCCATGCAGGCTGGCCGGACACTTTCTTCGTCTACTCAAGGCAGTAGAGCACTAAAACCGAACGATGCCCGACTTCCCGTGCACAGAAGTGCACATAAATGTGGCGGGGGATCGTAGCGAATCGACTCAGCGGCGCGAGCGTGAGGTCTTTATCGCTTGGGAGAGGCGTTCACGCTGATGGCGAATTTCGACCAGTTTGCTGCGCATTTCGCGGTGCCGTTTGCTGTTGAGCAACAGCAAGCCTAATAGCGGAAACAACACAGCCAGCCCATAAAGCACTTGATGAGGGGCGAAGTAAATCATCGGCAGCACAAACGCCAGGCAGGCAACAAACACCCCCACCAGCAGCCACACCCAGCGCGGTCGTCCCCACAGGACCATCAGGTTACCGTGGGCCACCAGCAGGGTGACCACAGCACCAGCCAGCATGATGTAGATGCCGCTGTCCTTCAGAGGCCATGATCGGAAATAGGTGACGAACGCCAGCGCAAGAGCCAAGGCAACGGAAAGGTAAGCGGTGAAGATGGCCGCGATGAAGCCAAGGAAGTGCCGCTGGAAGAACACCCGGAGCGTCAGTTCCTTGTTCATTCATCGAACTCTTCGTACAGACCAATGGCGATGGTTTTGACATTGCCTGACAACGCACTTCCGGTCAGTCCGATGGCAGCTCCGAGGGAGTCCTTGATCTGGGTGATGGTGCCGTGCCTGAGCTCCGCGGTCGTATAGCGCTTGGGCAAGGACCCAGCAAGTTGCTTCAGCTTGAGCATCTTTGACGTCAGGCGCGGGTCGTTGATGCTCAATAGCTCCTTGGTCAACTTGGCTCGTTCCTGCCTGTTCAATCCCCTCAGGACTTCCCGCATGGTCTTGCCCGTCGAAGCCTTGGCGACCCTCACCAACTTGATCGTCGTCAATGCCGAAGCACCCACGCCCACCAGCGACGCCGCATCCAGACCTATCGAGACGTTCTGGTACCAACCTTCGCTGTCCAGCCAGTCGTTCACTTCGGGTTTGGCGACTTCAAGCGTGGTACGAGCAAGGCCGTTGACGCATTGCAGACTGCTGGCCCCCGCCGCCGTCCAGGCAATGGCGACCATGACACCGCTGGCACCGGCACTGAAGGGTATCAACAGGGTCCCGCTGGCGATCACCGACCAACTGATCAACGCACCCGCACAAGACAGAGTAGTGTTCACCGCTTCCATAACCAGGCGCGATTCGCGGGGGTTGCTCTGCACCTGCTGGGCGAATTGCTCCGGTGTTATGTACTTCTGCGCCTCGCGCAGGATGATCCGCTTGGGCTTGATGCTGCAGATCGGCTTGAATTCCCGCAGGGTCACCACGTTGAACTCCGCATCGATATACACCACGCCAGCGCCAACGATGCCAGGGTCGGCGTCAATGGCGGCGAACAGCCTTGGCAGGTTGATCTGGCTTTCGATGCGTTGGCGGGCCATGAACTGGGAAAGGCTGTTGTCCATGCCGATGCCGGGTAACGGGGTGCTCATGGGGTCGTCCTTGGGGTCTATAAGACAAGGGTTGGCAGCACTGAACTGTGGCGGGCGCCACGATAGCAAAGGAGTAGCACTGCCGCTAGAAAGCAAAACGCCAGCACTTAGGCTGGCGTTTGCGACAGGGCTTGGGCGATCAGCGTGGCACGACCGGTTTGCGCGCCGGCTTCGGCCCTTTGCCCTTGGCGGCGTCCTTGCGCTCCTTGGCCGCCTGCTGGTTGCGGGCGAACGCGGCGGCCTTGGCCTGTTCGCGCTTGTCCCACGAGTTGCCGCCGTCGCTGGCACGTGGCGGCAGACCGGTGTGCTGGGTCAGAATCCGGGTGGTGTCCTTGCCCACCTTGTGGCTGCCGGCCGGCGTCGAGTTCTTGCGACGGGCACTCTGGTAGCTGTCGGTAGCCGGCTGGTGCAGCGGAATCAACTGGTGCTTGCCCGGCCCGATCAGGTCGGCACGGCCCATGCGGGTCAACGCTTCACGCAGCATCGGCCAGCCCTTGGGGTCGTGATAGCGCAGGAAAGCCTTGTGCAGGCGGCGCTGCTCTTCGCTCTTGACGATGGTCACCCCATCGCTCTTGTAGGTGACCTTGCGCAGCGGGTTCTTGCCCGAATGGTACATGGCCGTGGCGGTGGCCATCGGCGACGGATAGAACGCCTGCACCTGATCAGCCCGGAAACCGTTGCCCTTGAGCCACAGCGCCAGGTTCATCATGTCTTCGTCGGTGGTGCCCGGGTGTGCGGCGATGAAGTATGGAATCAGGTACTGCTCTTTCCCGGCCTCCTTGGTGTACTTCTCGAACATCCGCTTGAACCGGTCATAGGAGCCGATACCCGGCTTCATCATCTGGTTGAGCGGACCTTCCTCGGTGTGCTCCGGGGCAATCTTCAGATAACCGCCGACGTGGTGGGTCACCAGCTCCTTGACGTACTCCGGCGACTCGACGGCCAGGTCGTAACGCAGGCCGGAGGCGATCAGGATCTTCTTCACCCCAGGCAACGCTCGGGCGCTGCGGTACAGCTGGATCAGCGAGGAATGGTCGGTGTTCAGGTTCGGACAGATACCGGGGAACACGCAGGACGGCTTGCGGCACGCGGATTCGATCTCCGGGCTCTTGCAGGCGATGCGGTACATGTTCGCGGTCGGGCCGCCAAGGTCGGAAATCACCCCGGTGAAGCCCGGGACCTTGTCGCGGATCTCTTCGATCTCGCGAATGATCGACTCTTCTGAACGGTTCTGGATGATCCGGCCTTCGTGCTCGGTGATCGAGCAGAACGTACAGCCGCCGAAGCAGCCGCGCATGATGTTCACCGAGAAACGGATCATCTCGTAAGCCGGAATCTTTTCCTTGCCATACGCCGGGTGCGGAACGCGTGCGTAAGGCATGCCAAACACGTAGTCCATTTCCTCAGTAGTCATCGGAATGGGCGGCGGGTTGAACCAGACATCGACCTCACCGTGCTTCTGCACCAGGGCCCGGGCGTTGCCTGGGTTGGTTTCCAGGTGAAGCACGCGGTTGGCGTGGGCATAGAGCACCGCGTCGTTACGGACCTTTTCCACCGAGGGCAGGCGGATCACGGTCTTGTCGCGGGTCATTTTCGGGCTCGCCAGGATCTGCACGACCTTGGCTTCGCTCGGGTCTTCAACTGCACTTGAAACAGTCGCCCCTTTTTCCTGCTCGATGGCGCAGGCTTGAGTGTCCTGGGTGTTTACATACGGGTTGATGATCTTGTCGATCTTGCCCGGACGGTCGATGCGGGTGGAGTCCACCTCGTACCAGCCTTGCGGCGTGTCGCGACGGATGAACGCGGTGCCGCGTACATCCGTGATGTCTTCGATCTTGTGGCCGTAGGACAGGCGCTGGGCGACTTCGACAATTGCCCGCTCGGCGTTGCCATAGAGCAGGATGTCGGCGCTGGCATCGATCAGGATCGAGTTGCGCACCCGGTCCTGCCAGTAATCGTAATGGGCGATGCGACGCAGGGACGCCTCGATGCCGCCGAGCACGATGGGCACGTGCTTGTAAGCTTCCTTGCAGCGTTGGCTGTAGACCAGGCTCGCACGGTCCGGCCGCTTGCCCGCCAGGCCGCCCGGCGTGTAAGCGTCATCGGAACGGATTTTCTTGTCGGCGGTGTAGCGGTTGATCATCGAGTCCATGTTGCCGGCCGCGACGCCGAAGAACAGGTTCGGCTCGCCGAGCTTCATGAAGTCGTCTTTGGACTGCCAGTTCGGCTGGGCAATGATCCCGACGCGAAAGCCCTGGGCCTCCAGCAGCCGGCCGATAATGGCCATGCCGAACGATGGGTGATCGACATAGGCATCACCGGTCACGATGATGATGTCGCACGAATCCCAGCCGAGCTGATCCATCTCCTCCCTGCTCATGGGCAGGAACGGCGCCGGGCCGAAACATTCGGCCCAGTACTTGGGATAGTCAAATAACGGCTTGGCTGCTTGCATGTCGATGACCGGTATAAAAGATGAAAAATCGCGGGGGCGGAATATAGCACAAAAAATAGCCAATTCCGACGGCTATGGTCGGAAATCGGCGGCGGCGCATCGTCGGATCGCCGCCCGGAGCAGACTCGCTCCCACAGGGGGAATGCATTCCAGCGTGGGAGCGAGCCTGCTCGCGATGGGGGCCTGTCAAACGCTACAAATCATTCGTCATCATCGAAGTTATAGCTGCCCGGCGCCAGGTTCTCGAACCGCGTGTACTTACCAATGAACGCCAGGCGGATAAAGCCGATGGGGCCGTTCCGCTGCTTGCCGATGATGATTTCGGCAATGCCCTTGTGCTCCGTCTCGGGGTGATACACCTCGTCGCGGTACACGAACATGATGACGTCGGCGTCCTGTTCGATCGCTCCGGATTCCCGCAAGTCGGAGTTCACCGGACGCTTGTTGGGACGTTGTTCCAGGGACCGGTTCAGCTGGGACAAGGCCACGACCGGGCAGTTGAATTCCTTGGCCAGGGCCTTGAGGGAACGGGAGATCTCGGAAATCTCGTTGGTCCGGTTGTCACCACTGGAACCCGGGATCTGCATCAGCTGCAGGTAGTCGATCATGATCAGCGCGACATCACCGTGCTCCCGCACCAGGCGGCGGGTCCGGGCGCGCATTTCCGAGGGGCTGATGCCGGCGGTGTCATCGATGAACAGTTTGCGGTCGTTGAGCAGGTTGACCGCCGAGGTCAGGCGCGGCCAGTCGTCGTCTTCCAGTTGGCCGGAACGGACCTTGGTCTGGTCGATACGCCCCAGGGACGACAGCATACGCATGATCAGCGATTCGCCTGGCATCTCGAGGGAATACACCAGGACCGCCTTGTCGCTGCGCAGCACGGCGTTTTCCACCAGGTTCATCGCAAAGGTGGTCTTGCCCATGGAAGGACGGCCGGCAACGATGATCAGGTCGGCCGGTTGCAGGCCGCTGGTCTTTTCGTCGAGGTCGGTGTAGCCGGTCGACAAACCGGTGATGGCATTGTCGGTGTTGAACAGGGTGTCGATACGGTCGATGGCCTTGGTCAGCAACTCGTTGACCCCCACCGGACCGCCGGTCTTCGGCCGGGCTTCGGCGATCTGGAAGATCTGCCGTTCGGCTTCGTCGAGGATCTCTTCGGCGGTGCGGCCTTCCGGATTGAAGGCACTGTCGGCGATTTCGTTGCTGATACCGATCAACTGACGCAACGTCGCCCGCTGGCGGACAATTTGCGCATAGGCCTTGATGTTGGCGACGGACGGCGTGTTTTTCGCCAGCTCGCCCAAGTAACCAAGGCCGCCGACCTGGGAGGTCTGGCCTTCCTTGTCCAATTGCTCGGACAGGGTGACCACGTCGATCGGCATGTTCTGATCGGCCAGCTTGGCGATCGCACGGAAGATCAGGCGGTGGTCATGTCGGTAGAAATCGCCGTCGGAGACTTGATCGAGCACGCGTTCCCAGGCGTTGTTGTCCAGCATCAGACCACCAAGCACGGCCTGTTCGGCCTCGATGGAATGCGGCGGCACCTTCAGGGCGGCGGTTTGCAGATCGTATTGCTCGGGAGCGGTGATTTCGTTCATGGCCACTTGATTCTTTGGGAAACCCAGGGGGTTATGAAAATCAGGAATTGCAGAAAGACAAAGGGCACGACCTGTAAACAGGATCGTGCCCGATGTTACCGGCTAGCCCCCGAGGGTGCCAGCCGACAGCTATTGCTTAGGCTGCTACCACGACAACGCGTACGGTGGCTTCAACTTCGGCGTGCAGGTGCACGGCTACGTCGAATTCGCCTACGTTGCGGATGGTGCCGTTCGGCAGACGAACTTCGCTCTTCGCAACTTCAACGCCGGAGGCGGTCAGTGCGTCAGCGATGTCGTGAGTACCGATCGAACCGAACAGCTTGCCTTCGTCGCCAGCGGTGGCAGTGATGGTCACTTCCAGCTCGGCCAGTTGGGCAGCACGGCTTTCAGCCGATGCCTTACGGTCTGCGGCGGCTTTTTCCAGCTCGGCGCGACGCTCTTCGAACGCAGCCAGGTTGGCAGCGGTCGCAGCGGTAGCCTTGCCGAAAGGCAGCAGGTAGTTACGGCCGTAACCGGCCTTAACGTTTACTTTGTCGCCCAGGTTGCCCAGGTTGGCGATTTTTTCCAGAAGGATCAGTTGCATGTGAAAATCCTCTAACTTTTAACCTTCACCGTTCGCGCTGTCGGCGTCTTTCGGCGCCATACGACCGCGAAAATCAATCAGGCTGTCGACGATGGCCAGGACCACCAGCAACGGATAGATCAGCTGCATGAACAGCAACAACGTGACGTACAACCCCACCAGCCAGAACCTGGCCAGTCGCTTTTGCGCCACCAGCCCGTGAATCAGGGCCAGGGCGGCGAAGACCAGCGGTACGCTGCACAACGGCGTGAGCATGGCCATCTGCGGACCGAAGTTCGGTCCCAGAAGCATGCCCGCCAGCAGCAACATCGCCAGCCCAAGCGGGAAACGGATGGCACGAAATTCGCGACCAAAACCACCCGGGTTGTACAACAACGCCTGCCAGTAGCGCCCGACAATCAGGCTCAGCACACTGACGATCTGCAACAACGCCGCAATCAGGCCGGTCAGGACCGGTGCGATCAGGGACACGAAACGCGCCTGCTCCTCTGCCGACATCTGCCGGTAGAGATCACCGAGGGCCTCGGGCAGGATTTTTACCAAAGCCTGCGACAGCATCTCGATCTGGGGCGCGAAAGCCACCCCGAGCACCACTGAAAACACCACCCCTATCGCTATGCTGACCAGCAGCACGCGGTTCCAGGATTCGCTGGCGCGCAACACCAACGCCAGCGCCGAAGACCCCATAAGCACCATCAGTGCCCGCGGGTCCGCGGCATACAACCACCAGAGCAAAGCCGGTAGCAGTCCCAGAGCAAGAACGCCCGAGGCGTCCCTCAATCCGCGCCGCAGGAGCACAAGGCTCCCGGCGGCAGCACCCAACCAATACAACAACGGCAATGCCGCACATCCGGCCACTACCAGAGTGGCCTGCATACGGCCGCGCATGATGAACTCAGCTATGGCGCGCATGCATTCAATCCTTTGCTACTTGTCGACTGCCCGGTCTCAGCGGCCGTGGCTGTCGGTGTAGGCCAGCAGGGCCAGGAAGCGGGCGCGCTTGATAGCGGTGGCCAGCTGACGCTGATAACGAGCTTTGGTACCGGTGATGCGGCTTGGAACGATTTTGCCGGTCTCGGATACGTAGGCTTTCAGAGTGTTGAGATCTTTGTAATCGATCTCTTTCACGTCTTCAGCGGTGAAGCGGCAGAATTTACGACGACGGAAGAAACGTGCCATGTGATTGGCTCCTTAAAAGGTCCGTGGATTACTCGTCAGCGTTATCGCTGTTGTCGCTGTCGCTATCGCTGTCATCGCCATCGGCGCTGTCAGAGTGCTCAGGACGGTCGCGACGCTCACGGCGCTCACTGCGGTTTTCTTCAGCCTTGAGCATCTCGGATTGGCCGGTGACGGCTTCTTCGCGACGGATGACCAGGTTACGGATCACTGCATCGTTGTAGCGGAAGTTGTCTTCCAGCTCGGCCAGGGCCTTGCCGGTGCACTCAACGTTCAGCATCACGTAGTGAGCCTTGTGAACATTGTTGATTGCGTAGGCCAGTTGACGACGGCCCCAGTCTTCCAGGCGGTGGATTTTGCCGCCGTCTTCTTCGATCAGCTTGGTGTAACGCTCAACCATGCCGCCGACTTGCTCGCTTTGATCCGGGTGGACCAAAAAGATGATTTCGTAATGACGCATGAATGCTCCTTACGGGTTGTAGCCTGCCGCTTAAAAACGGTCAGACAAGGAGTGAATGACACTTATGGACTTGTGGACGCTAGACACATAAGTGCCTGCCATCACAGCAAGGGGCGCAATTGTAGAGAAGGGTCGAGGCAGGTGCAAGGCAATTGGTGATTATTTGAACAACCACTACAACACATGACACTGTGGGAGCGAGCCTGCTCGCGATGGCGGTGGGTCATCCAGCGCAAATGCCGACTGATACACCGCTATCGCGAGCAGGCTCGCTCCCACAGAGACTTGCAGCTGCCTTACTTTTTGGCGGCAGCCTTGACGCTACGCTGGCGCAGCGCCTCGAACAGGCACACGCCGGTCGCGACCGAGACGTTGAGGCTGCTGACGCTGCCGGCCATCGGCAGCTTGACCAGGTAGTCGCAATGTTCGCGGGTCAGGCGACGCATGCCTTTGCCTTCCGCTCCCATGATCAGGATCGTCGGGCCGGTGAGGTCCTGTTGATACAGGTCCTGTTCGGCCTCGCCCGCCGTGCCGACCACCCACAAGCCGCGCTGTTGGAGTTTTTCCAGGGTGCGCGCCAGATTGGTAACGGCCACCAGCGGAATCACCTCCGCGGCGCCGCAGGCGACTTTTCGTACAGCCGGCGTCAAGGTAGCCGACTTGTCCTTGGGCACGATCACCGCCAATGCCCCGGCCGCATCCGCCGAACGCAGGCAAGCGCCGAGGTTGTGAGGATCGGTCACGCCGTCCAGCACCAGCAGCAAAGGCGCGCCTTCGGTGCGATCGAGCAATTCTTCGAGCATCGCTTCGCCCCAGACCTGGCTCGGGCTCACCTCGGCCACGACGCCCTGGTGCACGCCTTCGACCCAGGCATCCATTTCGCGCCTCTCGGCCTGGCCGACCGCCACGCGATTTTCGTTGGCCAGTTCGACCAGGGTCTGGACCCGGGGCTCACTGCGGCTTTCCGCCAGCCAGATCTGCTTGACCCGCTTGGGGTGATGACGCAACAGGGCTTCCACGGCATGCACGCCGTAGATTTTTTCCAACTGACTCATGACTTGGCCTTGGGTTTACGGGCGCCGCCACTTTTAGCCGGGGCCGAGCCCGCTTTTGACGGGCCTTTACGGTGTTTGCTCGGTTTGCTGCTTGCGCTTTCGGGGGCCGACCGCCCGGTCTTTCCTCCCGACGCGGCCTTACCGCCTTTCTTGGCTTCGGCCAGCAATGCCTGCTTCATTTCACGACTCTTGCGCACTTCGGCATTTTTCGCCGCGGCATCGCTCGGACGATAGGCCTCACTGGCTTTTTCCTTGGCCGGGCCACGACGACCGGACTTGGTCGAGGCCGGCTCGGCAGCGGTCTTGGCCGCAGGGGCAGACGTTTCGGCACCGCGCTTCTTGCGTCCGATAGGCGCGTCGATGGTCTTTTCCGCCATCTCGAAGTCGATCTTGCGCTCGTCGAGATCGACGCGCATCACCCGCACTTCGACGGTATCGCCCAGACGGAAACTGCGCCCGGTACGCTCGCCCGCCAGACGGTGATGCACAGGGTCGAAGTGGTAGTAATCACCCGGCAGCGCGGTGACATGCACCAGGCCTTCGACGTAGATATCGGTCAGCTCGACGAACAGGCCGAAACCGGTCACGGCAGTGATCACGCCTGGGAACGACTCGCCCACGCGATCCTTCATGTACTCGCACTTGAGCCAGTTCACCACATCGCGGGTCGCTTCGTCGGCGCGACGCTCGCTCATCGAGCACTGCTCGCCCAACTGCTCCAGGGCCGCTTCGTCGTACGGATAAATGCGCGCCTTGGGGATGGTCATCGCACCGGCACGCTTGACGTGCGGGGTGTTCATCTTCGAATGGATCACGCTGCGGATGGCCCGGTGCGTGAGCAGGTCGGGGTAGCGACGGATCGGCGAGGTGAAGTGGGTATAGGCCTCGTAATTCAGGCCGAAGTGGCCCTGGTTATCGGCGCTGTACACCGCCTGGCTCAGGGAGCGCAGCATGACGGTCTGGATCAGATGGAAATCCGGACGATCCTTGATACTGGCCAGCAACGCCTGGTAATCCTTGGGCGATGGACCTTCCTTACCCTTGTGCAGGGACAGGCCGAGTTCACCGAGGAAGGCGCGCAGTTTTTCCAGGCGCTCCGGCGGCGGACCGTCGTGGACCCGGTACAGCGCAGGGATTTCGTGCTTCTTCAGGAATTCAGCGGTGGCCACGTTGGCCGCCAGCATGCATTCCTCGATCAGTTTATGCGCATCGTTGCGCACGGTCGGCCGGATTTCGGCGATCTTGCGCTCGGAACCGAAGATGATCCGGGTTTCCTGGGTTTCAAAATCGATTGCACCGCGCACATGACGCGCGCCCAGCAACACCTTGTACAACGCATAGAGCTGCTTGAGATCCGGCAGCACCTCGTTGTACTCCCCGCGCAGCTTGCGCGACTCAGCGAGCTTCGGCGTTTCCAGCATCGCGCTGACCTTGTTGTAGGTCAGGCGGGCATGGGAATGGATCACCGCCTCGTAGAAGCAGTAGTCGGTCATCTCGCCGGACTTGGAGATGGTCATCTCGCAGACCATGGCCAGGCGGTCGACATGGGGATTGAGCGAGCACAAGCCATTGGACAGTTGCTCGGGCAACATCGGCACGACGCGCTCGGGGAAATACACCGAGTTACCGCGCACCTGGGCTTCGGCATCCAGTGCCGAACCGAGCTTCACGTAGCTGGAAACGTCGGCAATCGCGACGTACAACTTCCAGCCGCCAGAGAACAGCCGCAACTTGCCCGGCCGGGCTTCACAGTAGACCGCGTCGTCGAAGTCCCGCGCATCCTCACCATCGATGGTAACGAACGGCAGGTGACGCAGGTCGATGCGCTTCTCTTTGTCCTTTTCTTCGACTTCCGGCTTGAGCTTGGCGGCTTCTTTCAGGACCGCTTCAGGCCAGACGTGGGGAATGTCATAGGTACGCAGGGCAACGTCGATCTCCATGCCCGGCGCCATGTAGTTGCCGACCACTTCCACCACATCGCCTTGCGGCTGGAAGCGCGGGGTTGGCCAGTGGGTGATCTTCACCTCGACGAACTGACCGACCTTGGCGTTGGCGTTGCGGCCCGGGGTGACCAGCACTTCCTGCTGGATCTTCGGGTTGTCCGCGACAACAAAGCCGATGCCGCCCTCTTCAAAGTAACGGCCGACGATGCTCTCGTGGGCACGGGACACCACTTCGACGATCACGCCTTCACGGCGACCGCGGCGGTCCAGGCCAGACACGCGGGCCAGAGCCCGATCACCGTCGAACACCAGGCGCATCTGCGCCGGGCTCATGAACAGGTCGTCGCTGCCGTCATCGGGAATCAGGAAGCCGAAGCCATCGCGGTGACCGGCGATACGCCCCAGGATCAGGTCGAGCTTGTCCACCGGCGCGTAGGTTCCGCGCCGGGTGTAGATCAACTGGGCGTCGCGCTCCATGGCACGCAGACGGCGGCGCAGGGCTTCGAGTTGATCTTCGGTCGTCAGCCCGAACTCTTCGACCAGCTCTTCACGGCTGGCAGGCGAACCCCGGTCGGCGAGATGCGCCAGGATCAGTTCGCGGCTGGGAATAGGGTTTTCATATTTTTCCGCTTCACGAGCGGCCTCGGGATCGAGGGACTGCCAATCGGCCATTAGAGAGTTTTCACCTTGTCTATATGCGGGTTAGTTTGGCATAGGCGTAATGAAACGGGAAATTTCAGGCATCCGAAGCCCTTTCTAAAGGTCTTTTACCCCGTTCTTCAAGCTGGGGAAGGCACCGCTCGTGAAATTTACCGGTTTTTTTATCAAGAGGGGTTTACAGTTAAAAACACGCTCCGTATAGTGCGCGCCATCGACGACGCACACACGTTGCCGATACTGCCCAGATGGTGAAATTGGTAGACACGCCAGCTTCAGGTGCTGGTGACCGCAAGGTCGTGGAAGTTCGAGTCTTCTTCTGGGCACCAATTTCGAGCGACAGATCAACGATCTGCAAGCTCCCCAAAAACCCGCGAAAGCGGGTTTTTGCATTTCTACCCTCCTGAAATCTACTTTCACAATTACTAAAACAAAAACAGGGGTTTACAGATCAAAACGCGCTCCGTATAGTGCGCCACATCAACAGCGGCAACGCTGAAGATGCTGCCCAGATGGTGAAATTGGTAGACACGCCAGCTTCAGGTGCTGGTGACCGCAAGGTCGTGGAAGTTCGAGTCTTCTTCTGGGCACCAATTCAAGCTTCAAGACAAAGTCTTGAACCTCACAGAAACCCGCGAAAGCGGGTTTTTGCGTTTCTGGCTGAGAATTGCTGAAGCAGCAGACCCAGGGGATGAGGCGGCTGTCAGGCCGCCATCGCGAGCAGGCTCGCTCCCACAGGGAAACGCGTACACTCAAAAGGCTGGTCGGCTGTCAGGCCCTGAACTGTCCCAGACTCGCCTTCAACTGCGCCGCCAAGCTGTCCAGCACCTTGCCACTCGCCGTCGTCTCGACCACAGCTTGAGCCGCTTTCTCGGCTTGGACGTGAATGGTCTCGACCCGCCCGCGCACCGCCTGCGCCCCTTGGGCCTGATGAGCCGCCGCCTGAGTCGCCAGGCCAATGGCCGCATGCACCTGCTCCACAGAGGCCTGCACCGACTGCTGCAAACGAGCACTGTCACGCAACACCAGCAGCCCCTCACTGGCCTGCCGCCCCGCCTGGCCGATCGCAGCCACCGCCTCGCGAGCCCCCTGTTGCAACGCCACGATATGGGCCTGGATGTCACCGGTCGAACTCTGGGTCTTGCTCGCCAGCGCCCGTACCTCGTCCGCCACCACCGCAAAACCACGCCCGGTTTCCCCGGCCCGCGCCGCTTCGATGGCCGCGTTCAACGCCAGCAGGTTGGTCTGCTCGGCGATGCCGTGAATGACCGTCAGCACCACTTCGATCTGTTCGCTCTGCTGGGCCAGTCGTTCGATCACCTTCGCCCCGGTGTCCACCTGCCCGGCCAGCGCTTCGATCAAACCGCTGACCTTGGCCGAAGTACGGGTGTTTTCATCCGTGGCCTGACGGATCTCCACCACCTGCTGCAAGGCCGCCTGCATCGCCTGGCTTTCCGACTGTGCTTCGTCAGCCATTTGCGACAGCGCTCGCAAGCTCTCCGCCACCTCATCACGCTGCATCCCGGCCGCCGCATCGGCGCCGGAGTTGCGTAAGGTCATGGCACCGATTTCCACACCGGTGCGCTGGGCGACATCGCCTGCCTCCCGCACGATGGGTTGCAACTTATCCACAAAGCGATTGACCGCCGAGGCCATGTCGCCAATTTCATCCTTGCTATTGATCTGCACACGTTTGGTCAGGTCACCCTCGCCCGCCGCCAGATCGTTCATAGCCACAATCAGCAGCTTCAAGCGATTGACCACCCGACGCCCCAGCACCACGGCCAGCAGCAACAGAACGCCGAAGCCCACCAGCGCCAGACCGAGGCCGATGCGCCAGCGCAAGGTACTTGCCGCTTCCTGCACCGTGCTGGAAGTGTTGGTCTGCATTTGCGTGGCGGTGGTCTGTGCCGACTGCAGACGGCCGCGCATGGCGGCGGCACTGTCGGCGGCGGCCCCCTTGAGGCTGTCACCGACCAGTTGATCGCTGCTGGCGATCAATGCCGAGAAGCGCTGATCCAACGCCTTCAGATCGGATTCCACCGAAGCTGTGGAAACCCCCATCAACACTTTGCCGATTTCCACCCCATTGGGATTGATCGACGCCTCGAGGTAGTAGACCGACGGATCAGTCTTCGCCGCGTCCAGCACCTTGTCCAGCGCCCGCTCACCCTTGCCCTTCTCCAGCAAGGCCTTGTTGATCGCGTTATCCCGGTTCAGGTAACGGGTCAGGTGCTCACCGTTGGCATCGTCATAGATGACGAACAACACGTTGGGGTTGCGCTGGGCCCGGCGGGCGAATTCGGAGAGTGTCGGTATGTCACTGTCCCACATGGCGCGGGGAGCGACGGAAGCCAGGAGCTGCGCCATATCATTGGCGGAGTCCTTGAGCGCTTTTTCCAGCGTCGTCCGCAGCTGCGACTGCTCATCTTTCAGGCGCGTGGACAAACCCGCGTTCAATCGCTGACGGGTATTGGCGGACAGACTGTCCAGGCTCGACGTGACCTCCCGCCCAGCCTGCTCCAGCTCACCGGAGAGTTTCTGGCTGTCAGCCCCCAGGCGTGCGCCCAGGTCGGTTTCAAGCGCCGTGACCGTGCTGCGAGTCAGCGCAACCGCCACCAACACCTGCACCAAAAGGGCGATACCAAGGGTAACGAACACAGGCCGTAGCAAACGGCTTTGTAACAGTGAGAGAACGGCCGACACGGAAAATCCCTCTACGAACGCCATTAAATTGATGGCACTCGTCAAGATGTGCCAGTAATGGAGTTGCATAGCAAGTGTTGTGCCGTCGGCAGGCAGAAACGACAAAGGACCCAAATCAGGGTCCTTTGTCTTTTACATCAGCGAGTTATCAGGCGAACGGGTGACGCAGAACGATGGTTTCGTTGCGGTCCGGCCCCGTCGAAATAATGTCGATCGGTGCACCGACCAACTCTTCGAGGCGCTTGATGTAGTTGCGGGCAGCCACCGGCAGTTCTTCCAGGGCCTTGACGCCCACGGTCGACTCGGTCCAGCCCGGCATCTGCTCGTACACCGGCTCCAGGCCGATGTAGCTGTCAGCGTCGGTCGGTGCGTCGATGACCGCGCCGTCCTGGTTCTTGTAGCCCACGCAGATGTTGATGGTTTCCAGGCCGTCCAGCACGTCCAGCTTGGTCAGGCAAAGGCCCGAGATGCTGTTGACGTCGATGGCGCGACGCAGGATGACGGCATCGAACCAGCCGCAACGACGGGCACGACCGGTGGTGGCACCGAACTCGTGACCACGCTTGGCCAGGAAGGCACCGACGTCGTCGAACAGCTCGGTCGGGAACGGACCCGAACCCACACGGGTGGTGTAGGCCTTGGTGATGCCCAGGATGTAGTCCACGTACATCGGACCGAAACCCGAACCCGTGGCGATGCCGCCGGCAGTGGTGTTGGAGCTGGTGACGTACGGGTAGGTGCCGTGGTCGATGTCCAGCAGCGAACCCTGGGCGCCTTCGAACATGATGTCCTTGCCCGCGCGACGCAGTTCGTGCAGCTCGGCGGTGACGTCGAGCATCATCGGCTTGAGCAGCTCGGCGTATTCCATGCACTCGTCCAGGGTCTTCTGGAAGTCGATGGCCGGCTCTTTGTAGTAATTGACCAGGACGAAGTTGTGGTAGTCCAGCAACTCGCCCAGCTTGGCGGCGAAACGCTCGCGGTGGAACAGATCACCGATGCGCAGGCCACGACGGGCCACCTTGTCTTCGTAGGCCGGGCCGATGCCGCGACCGGTGGTGCCGATCTTCATCTCGCCACGGGCCTTTTCACGGGCCTGGTCCAACGCAACGTGATAGGACAGGATCAGCGGGCAGGACGGGCTGATACGCAGGCGCTCGCGCACCGGTACTCCCTTCTCTTCCAGCTTGACGATTTCCCGCAGCAGGGCATCGGGGGCAACCACGACACCGTTACCGATCAGACACTGCACGCCTTCGCGCAGCACGCCCGACGGAATCAGGTGCAGAACGGTTTTTTCACCGTCGATCACCAACGTGTGACCGGCGTTGTGGCCACCCTGGTAGCGCACTACGGCGGCAGCATGTTCGGTCAGCAGATCAACGATCTTGCCTTTGCCCTCATCACCCCATTGGGTGCCCAGGACTACGACATTCTTACCCATAACACTTGTCCTCATTCGCGCAAACTTGGTGCCGGCCGCAGCCGGCGGGAAAACTCAAGAAGCCAGCGGCAATACTTGCCAAAGCCCGTTCTGCTGAATCAATTGCCGGTCGCAGTCCGCTTCACGGGCGGCGGCCAAAGGCTGCCCAGGCAAAGCCTGGACGACACGCTGACCTTCACTGCGCAACTGGCAGACAGCCTGCCAGAGTGCCGCATCCGTACTGTCAGGCATCCAGATACCGCCGGACGGTAGCTCGATTTCAGCACGCCCCAGGGTCACCAGGGTTTTCAAATCGGTAGAGAAACCGGTCGCCGGACGGGCGCGACCGAAGTCGGCGCCGATATCGTCGTAACGACCGCCCTGGGCAATGGACTGGCCCACGCCCGGCACGAACACGGCGAACACCACGCCGGTGTGGTAGTGGTACCCGCGCAACTCGCCCAGGTCGAAATACAACGGCAACTCAGGAAAACGCACCGACAGACGCTCGGCGATTGCCAGCAGATCGTCCAGCGCCGCCAATACAGGCGCCGGCGCATGGGCCAGGCGATCACGCGCCGCCGTCAGCACCTCACGGCCGCCGCACAGATCCACCAGCGCCCGCAGCATGTCGGACAGATCGGCCGGCAAGCCTTCGGTCAGGCTGACGACCTCATCGATGGCCTTGCGCTGCAAGGCATCGAACAATTGTTGCTCCACTTCACCGGACAGACCGGCCGCACGGGCTAGGCCGCGATAGATGCCAACGTGGCCCAGATCCATGTGGACATCCGGTACATCGGCCAGTTGCAGCATGGCCAGCATCAGGCTGATGACTTCCACATCGCTGCTCGGGCTGGCATCGCCATACAACTCGGCACCCAGCTGGATCGGACTGCGCGAAGACGACAAGGCACGCGGCTGGGCGTGCAGCACACTGCCGGCATAGCACAGGCGACTTGGCCCTTCACGGCGCAGGGTATGGGCGTCGATACGCGCTACCTGGGGGGTGATGTCGGCACGGAAACCCATCTGCCGGCCCGACTGCGGGTCGACGACCTTAAAGGTGCGCAGATCCAGGTCCTGGCCCGCGCCGGTCAGCAGGGATTCCAGGTACTCGATATGCGGGGTGACGACGAACTCGTAACCCCAGCTCTGGAACAGATCCAACACCTGCCGACGCGCTACTTCGATGCGCGCAGCTTCCGGTGGCAGTACTTCTTCGATGCCATCTGGCAGCAGCCAGCGGTCTACCGTTGCCATTACGCCATTCCCCTATGGTCCGGGCGGCCAGCCTTCGGGCAAGCCTTGAGTGAAGCAGAAAGCGCCCATGCCCTACGCAAAAAGCGCGCAAGGGCGACGTGACGAATGGCCCGGAAACGGCCTCGTCCAGCACTTTCCTCGAAAAACCTGTCGAGTCGTTCAACCCGACGCCTGCAACCAAAACCGCAATCGAACGTGCAGACGCAAAAAAGCCGGGAATTTCCCGGCTGCCGCATCATACACCCGTTTTCCCAAAGGATCACCCCGCCAGACGTTTTAGCCGCCGGGCGGAGTGTCTCAGGTCAACGTTGCATCAAGGCTTGGCCTTTTCCAGGTAGCGGAAAAAGTCGCTGCTCGGGTCCAGGACCAACACGTCGGATTTGTGCGCGAAGCTTTCACGGTAGGCATGCAGGCTACGGTAGAACGCGTAGAACTCCTGGTCCTGGCCGTAGGCCTTGGCATAGATCGCCGCGGCCTGGGCATCGCCATCACCGCGAACTTCTTCCGATTCACGATAGGCTTCTGCCAGCAATACGCGACGTTGACGATCGGCGTCGGCACGGATGCCTTCGGCCAGTTCGTTACCCTTTGCGCGATGCTCGCGGGCCTCACGCTCGCGCTCGGTGCTCATCCGCTCGAAGACGCTGCGGTTCACTTCCTTCGGCAGATCGATGGCTTTGACCCGGACATCGACCACTTCGATACCCAATTCCTTTTCCGCCATGGTGTTCAGCGAACGGGTAATGTCGGCCATGAGCGCATCACGCTCACCGGACACCACCTCATGCAGGGTGCGCTTGCCGAACTGGTCACGCAAACCCGATTCCAGGCGACGGGACAGACGTTCGTCGGCGATCTGCTTGAGACCCGAGGTAGCCGTGTAGAAGCGCTCGGCATCCTTCACGCGCCACTTGGCATAGGCATCGACCATGACCGCTTTCTTTTCCAGCGTCAGGAAACGTTGCGTCGGTGCATCCAACGTCATCAGGCGAGCGTCGAACTTGCGCACCTTGTTGACGTACGGCACTTTCACATGCAGCCCTGGCTGGACATCCGTCTCGACCACGCGACCGAATTGCAGCAACACTGCGCGCTCGGTCTGGGACACGATGTAGAAGCAGTTCCAGGCAGCGATCGCCACGACGACGCCAACAATAAGGGCGATCAGCGATTTATTGCTCATCAGCGACTCTCCCTGGTACGTGCTTGCTGTTGCTGTTCCACCGCAGCGCGAGCATTCGCTTCATTGCTGGAGGATGCCGTGCTGGCCGGCGGCGTGCTGGTGTTGCGACCGCTCTCGACCATCTTGTCCAGCGGCAGGTACAGCAGGTTGCTCTGGCCGTTCTTGTTGCCGGTCACGAGGACCTTGCTGGTATTGCTGAAGACTTCCTGCATGGTGTCCAGGTACAGACGCTCGCGAGTCACTTCAGGGGCCTTGCGATACTCGGCCACCAGCTTGGTGAAGCGATCGGCTTCACCCTTGGCGCGGGAGACCACTTCGTCGCGGTAACCGTTGGCATCCTCGATGATGCGCTGGGCCTGGCCACGGGCTTCCGGCACGACGCCGTTGGCATAGGTTTCGGCCTGGTTGCGCGAACGCTGCTCGTCTTCACGGGCGCGGATCACGTCGTCGAAGGCTTCCTGGACTTCACGCGGCGCCGCGGCGCTCTGCACGTTGACCTGGGTGACAGTGATACCGGTGCGATAGGTGTCGAGGAACCGTTGCAGGCGCTCCTTGATTTCGCTGGCCATCAGCTCACGACCCTCGGTCAGCACCTGGTCCATGGCGGTGGAGCCCACCACATGGCGCAATGCACTCTCGGTGGCATGCTGCAAGCTGACTTCCGGCTGGTCGACGTTCAGTACGAAGTCCTGCAGGTTGGTGATCTTGTACTGCACGGTCAACGGCACCTCGACGATGTTCTCGTCTTCAGTGAGCATCTGGCCCTGCTTGGTGTAGGCACGCTCACGCGTGACGTTTTCCATGTACTTCTGATCGATCGGCGGGAAATAGATGTTCAGGCCCGGGCCGACGGTTTCGTAGTACTTGCCGAAGCGCAGCACCACGGCTTGCTCCTGCTCGTCCACGACATAGACCGCGCTGTACAGCCAGATAGCCGCGAGCACGACCAGGCCGATGCCGAGCAGACCGATACCGCCGCCCTTGCCTGGACGACCACTGCCGTCGTCACCGCGTTTTTTACCACCACCGAACAAACCGTTCAGGCTTTCCTGCAGCTTGCGGAAGGCCTCGTCGAGATCCGGCGGCCCCTTGCGGTCGCCGTTGTTACGACGCTTGCCGCCCCAGGGATCCTGGTTATTCGAGTTGCCACCCGGCTCATTCCAAGCCATAGCGCTCTCCATCTGATAAAGCAAAGACGCACCCACGGCGCGCCGGCCAATGCTACAGAATGCCTGACACAGCTTTCTCAGGCTTTTATTGCAAAGTGTGTTGCTCGATGAACTCCATCGGTTTCAGTCCTTCACGACTGACCAGCCGATTCAGCTCCGACCGCGGCAGGCGAACCGCCAGCAGGCAAGTGCCTTCTTCGTCATGTTCTTCTTTTTGCACCGCGCCCAGCTCGAAGAACTGGGCACGCAGGCGGGCAAACCGTTGCGGCAACTTCAGGGTGCCAACGAACAGGTCGCTGCCCAACAGCTCCGCCACGGCCTGCTCGAGCAGTTCGAGGCCGGTACCGTCCCGGGCCGACAACCAGACCCGCTGCGGCTTGCCATCGGCATCGCGCTGGATCTGCGGCTCCACGCCTTCGAGCAAATCGAGTTTGTTGTATACCTCCAGGATCGGCAAGTCCTGGGCTCCGATCTCGCCGAGCACCACCATGACCTGCTCGATCTGCAGCATCCGGTCCGGCTCGGCGGCATCGATCACATGCAGCAACAGGTCGGAGTTGCTCGACTCTTCGAGCGTAGCCCGGAAAGCCTCGACCAGTTTATGCGGCAAGTGGCGAATGAAGCCCACGGTATCGGCCAGGACGATCGGCCCGAGGTCGTCCAGGTCGAGCCGGCGCAAGGTCGGGTCGAGCGTGGCGAACAACTGGTCGGCGGCGTAGACATCAGACTGCGTCACATTGTTGAACAGCGTCGATTTGCCGGCGTTGGTATAGCCCACCAGGGAAACCGTCGGGATGTCCGCGCGCTTGCGGCCGCGCCGCGACTGCTCGCGCTGGCTGCGGACCTTTTCCAGACGCCCCTTGATCTGGCGCAGGCGAATCCGCAACAGGCGCCGGTCGGTTTCCAGCTGGGTTTCACCCGGACCGCGCAGACCGATACCGCCTTTCTGTCGCTCAAGGTGCGTCCAGCCGCGAACCAGCCGCGTGCTCATGTGCTCGAGCTGGGCCAGTTCGACCTGGAGCTTGCCTTCATGGGTACGGGCGCGCTGGGCGAAGATATCGAGAATCAGGCCCGTACGGTCGATCACGCGACACTCGAATACGCGTTCGAGGTTACGTTCCTGACTGGGCGTAAGGATGTGATTGAAGATCACCAGATCGGCTTCTTCGGACTTGACCAGGTCGCGGAGCTCCTCGACCTTGCCGCTGCCGATCAGGAATTTGGCGGTTGGCCGATGACGCGGCACGTTGAAAAACGCGACGGTCTCGGCGCCGGCCGAAAGTGCCAACTCCTGAAACTCCTGCGGGTCTTCGCGCGCCTCAGGGTCCTGTCCATCCAGGTGAACGAGAATGGCCCGCTCACCACCACCGTGGCGCTCAAAGAACAAAGGAGACTCCTATCAGGCGTTACCCGGTTCAGCGTCACCGCCTTCGGATTCGGTTGCGCTTGGCAGACGAATTGGACGAACCGGCACGACTGTCGAGATAGCGTGTTTGTAGACCATCTGGCTGACGGTGTTTTTCAGAAGGATGACGAACTGGTCGAAAGACTCGATCGTGCCTTGCAGTTTGATCCCGTTGACCAGATAGATGGACACCCCAACTTTCTCTTTACGTAAAGTGTTCAAGTAAGGGTCTTGTAGCGAATGCCCTTTTGACATGTGCCGCACTCCTTTAAGGATCAATAATAAAAATCGGAATCAGATGGCTTTGGCCGTCACACCCCCAAGGATAGACGGCAATTGCAAGGACTCAGCTCAATATGGAGACGGTCCCCAGGTATTTCAAGGCGCGTGGCAGATTGTCGCAATCGAGACTGTCCAGCCAATGCAGGTCAGTCCAGCTGCGCAACCAGGTGAACTGGCGCTTCGCCAACTGGCGCGTGGCAATGATCCCACGTTCCTGCATCTCGGCTGACGTCAGCTTGCCGTCCAGGTAGTCCCAGACTTGTCGATAACCCACCGCACGTATAGACGGCAACCCGGGATGCAGGTCACTTCGCTCACGCAGGGCTACGACCTCGTCTATGAACCCCTGTTCCAACATTAATGTGAATCTTTGTTCAATTCGCCGGTGCAACACTTGCCGGTTCGCCGGGGCGATGGCCAGATTCGCGACAGTATAGGGTAATTGTTGCAGTCCCGAAGCGGCTGCTTCAGTACTTTGCGCAGATTGTCGCTGGCGCAGGGCCGTCATGCTCTGGCCACTGACCCGGTAAACCTCCAGGGCCCGACTCAGGCGCTGCGGGTCGTTGGGGTGAATACGCGCCGCCGACTCCGGGTCGATGAGCGCCAATTGCTCGTGCAGGGCCTGCCAACCAAGGCGTGCGGCTTCTTCTTCGATTTGCGCGCGCACGTCGGGATCGGCCGCCGGCATGTCGGCCAGCCCATCGATCAGGGCCTTGTAATACAGCATCGTCCCGCCCACCAGCAGCGGAATCTTGCCCCGTGCGGTGATGTCGGCCATGGCCTGGAGGGCATCACGTCGGAAGTCCGCCGCCGAATAGGCGTCGGCAGGGTCCAGGATATCGATCAGCCGATGGGGAAATTCCGCCAGCAATGCCTTGGACGGTTTGGCCGTGCCGATGTCCATGCCCCGGTAGACCAGCGCCGAATCGACGCTGATCAGCTCGCAGGGCAGGACCTTGGTCAGCTCGATGGCCAGGTCGGTCTTGCCGGCGGCAGTCGGGCCCATCAGGAAAATCGCGGGGGGCAGTTGGCTCATCAACGACCACGCAGGAACAGTTTGTCCAGGTCGTCCAGGCCCAGTTGGGTCCAGGTCGGCCGGCCATGGTTGCATTGGCCACTGCGCTCGGTGTTTTCCATGTCCCGCAGCAAGCCGTTCATTTCCGGCAGGGCCAGTCGCCGGTTGGCTCGGATCGCGCCGTGGCAGGCCATGGTGCCGAGCAACTCGTTCAGGTGCGCCTGGATGCGGTCGCTGGTGCCGTACTCCATCAGGTCCGCCAGCACGTCACTGACCAGTCGATTGGCCTCGGCCTGCTTCAGCAACGCCGGGATCTGCCGGATCGCCAGAGTTTCCGGGCCCAGGCGTTGCAGTTCGAAGCCCAGGCGCTGGAACCAGCTCACGTGCTCTTCGGCACAATCGGCTTCGCGCTGGCTGACCGCCAGGGACTCAGGCACCAACAACGGCTGGCCGCTCAGGCCTTCGCTGGCCATGGCAATCTTCAGGCGCTCGTACATGATCCGCTCGTGGGCAGCGTGCATGTCCACCAGGACCAGGCCCTGGGCGTTTTCCGAAAGGATATAGATGCCCTTGAGCTGCGCCAGGGCATAACCCAGCGGCGGGATATCGCCCTGGCCGTCGGGCAATGCCGCCGCCCCGGCCTCCGGCAAAGGCTTGAAGAACTCGCGATAGGCCGCCTGGGCCTCGGCCGCCGGCACGTTCGATTGCGGGCGTGGCGTGTACTGATACTGATAGCCGCTGCCGGCACCGGTGCCGGCGCTGCTATAGGTCGGCTGGGCCTGAGGCTGTTCGAGCAAGGCATTGGCCGCCAGGCTCATTTCGCCCTGGGGCCCGAACTCGCCGGCATCCAGCCCCGTTGGACGCACCATCCCCGCCACCGCAGCGGGCGCCGCGAGTTGGTCTTCGGGACGCACGTCGCCCAAGGCGCGGTGCAAGGTGCCATAGAGGAAATCGTGCACCATACGCCCATCGCGGAAGCGCACTTCGTGCTTGGTCGGGTGCACGTTGACGTCCACCACCGACGGATCGACCTCGAAGAACAGCACGAAGGTCGGATGCCGGCCGTTGAACAGCACGTCGCGGTAGGCCTGGCGCACCGCATGGGCCACCAGTTTGTCGCGCACCGCCCGGCCATTCACATAGAAATATTGCAAGTCCGCCTGGCTGCGGGAAAAGGTTGGCAACCCGACCCAACCCCACAGGTGCAGGCCGTTGCGCTCCACCTCGATGGGCAATGCCTGCTCCAGGAAGCCTGCGCCGCACACCGCGCCTACCCGGCGGGCACGGGCCGCGTCATCACGGGCCTCGTGCAGGCTGAGGATGGTCTTGCCGTTATGGCGCAGGTGGAACGCTACGTCAAAACGCGCCAGGGCCAGGCGCTTGATGACTTCCTGCAGATGATCGAATTCGGTTTTTTCGGCCTTGAGGAACTTGCGTCGGGCCGGGGTATTGAAGAACAGGTCGCGCACTTCCACCGAAGTGCCGACTGGATGGGCCGCGGGCTGGACGCGGGACGCCATGTCCCGGCCTTCGGTCTCGACCTGCCAGGCCTGCTCGGCATCCCGGGTACGGGAAGTGAGCGTCAGGCGCGACACCGAACTGATGGAGGCCAGCGCTTCGCCACGAAACCCCAGGCTCATGACCCGCTCGAGGTCTTCCAGGTCGCGGATCTTGCTGGTGGCGTGACGCGCCAGGGCCAGCGGCAGGTCGTCGGAAGAAATACCGCCACCGTCGTCGCGCACCCGCAGCAACTTGACGCCACCCTGCTCGACATCCACATCGATGCGCTTGGCCCCGGAATCGAGGCTGTTCTCCAGCAATTCCTTGATGACCGACGCCGGGCGCTCCACCACCTCACCGGCGGCGATCTGGTTCGCCAGCCGGGGGCTGAGCAGTTCGATGCGCGCGTTGCTGCCGATCACTTCATCGCTCATTGCTTGGACGCCACTTCGTTGCCGGGAATGGTCAGGGTCTGGCCGATCTTCAGCTCATCGCTCTTGAGGTTGTTGACGCTGCGCAGGGTCGCGGGCGAGACCTGGTAGCGCACGGCGATCATCGCCAGGGTTTCGCCGGCGCTGACCCGATGGTCCCGCGGCCCCTGGGCGATCTTGCCGGAGTCGCGCAGCCAGGCAATGTAGGTGCCCGGCGGTGGATTCTGCTGGAAGAACTGGCGCACGCCGCTGCTGATGGAACGTGCGAGCGCCTGCTGATGGCTGGACGACGACAGCTTGGAGGCCTCGTTGGAGTTCGAGATGAAGCCGGTCTCCACCAGGATCGACGGGATGTCCGGGGACTTGAGCACCATGAACCCGGCCTGTTCGACACGCTGCTTGTGCAGGGGCGTGACACGGCCAATGTTGCTCAAGACCTTCTGGCCGACGTTCAGGCTCGACGTCAGCGAGGCGGTCATCGACAAATCGAGCAACACACCGGCCAGCATCCGGTCCTTGTCATCGAGGCTGACATTGCCGGCACCGCCGATCAGGTCGGAACGGTTTTCGCTGTCGGCCAGCCAACGGGCAGTCTCGGAAGTCGCGCCACGGTCGGACAGGGCGAACACCGAAGCACCGAAGGCCGCCGCCGAAGGGGCCGCGTCGGCGTGGATGGAAACGAACAGGTCGGCGCCTTTCTTGCGGGCGATTTCGGTACGGCCACGCAACGGAATGAAGTAGTCGCCGGTACGGGTCAGTTCGGCGCGGAAGCCTTTCATGCCGTTGACCTGGCGCTGCAGCTCGCGGGCGATGGACAGCACCACGTCTTTTTCATGCTGGCCCCGCGAGCCGGAGGCACCCGGGTCTTCGCCGCCGTGACCGGCGTCGATCACCACAATGATGTCGCGCTTGCCGGCCGGTGCCGGTGGCAGCTTGATCGCAGGCTCGGTCGGCGTGACCGGCACCGCCGGCACCGTGGCGACATTGGTCGGCGCCGGTGGAGGCGGCGCGGCGTCGGCCGGGTTGTCGAACAGGTCCACCACCAGCCGGTTGCCGTACTGGGCATTCGGGGCCAGGGTGAAACTTTTCGGGGTCACGGCTTTTTTCAGGTCGATGACCACCCTCAGGTCAGTCGGCGTACGCTGGGCCGAACGCATCGCGGTAATCGGCGTGTTGGCGGTGGCCACGTTCAGCGGCGCGCCAAGGGATGCGCCATTGATGTCGATCACCAGGCGATCCGGGGCCGTCAGGGTGAATACGCTGTGCTGCACCGGCCCTGTCAGGTCGAACACCAGCCGAGTATTGTCCGGCGCTCGCCAGAGGCGAACGCTGTTGACCTTTGTCTCAGCCACAGCATCGACGGCCAGTGCCGTAAGCAACAGTCCTACGACAGCAACCACCGCGCGAAAGCGCATACCAAACCCCATCATCAATTAGTTTTCCAGTGCCAACGCGGCACACCACGACTCGCCTCGCGAGCCTTGCGGCGTCAGTTTCAGCGAACGCCCGCCGTTCTGCGCGCCAATGGTAATGGTCAGGTCAGGCTTTGGCAAAAAGCCTGCACCCTTGTCGGGCCATTCGATCAGGCACAAGGCGTCATCTTCGAAATAATCGCGAATGCCGAGGAATTCCAGTTCTTCGGGGTCTACCAATCGATACAGGTCAAAATGGAAGGCCCGGATATCGCCGATCTCGTAAGGCTCGACCAATGTGAACGTAGGGCTTTTCACCGCGCCAACGTGTCCGAGGCCGCGAATGATACCCCGGGACAAGGTGGTCTTCCCTGCGCCGAGGTCGCCGACGAGGAAAACCAGACCGTGTCCCGCCGTGATATTCGCGATACGGGCACCGAATGCCGTCATGGCTTGTTCGTCAGCCATGTACAGGGTTACTTCAGACAAGGTGATTGCTCCTCCAACAACTGACGAATGGCCGGAATCAGATCGGTCGCCGCCAGCCCCCGGCCCGACCGACCGGCTTGAGCACCGGCGTTGGCGTGCAGCCACACCGCCAGGCAAGCCACCTCGAAGCCCGCCAGCCCCTGGGCGAGCAACGCACCGACCACCCCGGCCAGCACATCCCCCAGGCCAGCGGTAGCCATGGCTGGATGACCCTGGCTGCAAACGGCCAGGCGACCGTCCGGGCTGGCAATCAGGCTGCCGGCACCCTTGAGAATCACCGTGGCTGTATATTTTTTGCTCAACGCGTGGACAGCCGCCGGGCGATCGGCCTGCACCTGGGCGGTGGAGATATCCAAAAGCCGTGCAGCCTCGCCCGGATGCGGCGTGATCACGCAGCCTTCGGGCAGACTGACCGCACCGACACTCAGCAGATTCAATGCATCGGCGTCCCACACCTGGGGCAACGACGCATTAGCCGCCGCCGACAACAGACTGCGGCCCCACGCAGCCTGGCCCAGCCCGGGGCCGACCACCAACACACCGGCCTGCTCAAGCAACGCCATCAATTGGTTAGCCGAATGAGTGCCCAGCACCATGACTTCCGGCAACCGGCTCAACGCGGCGCCGACATGCTCACTGCGGGTGGCCATGGACACCATGCCCGCGCCGCAACGCAGGGCGCTTTCGGCGCTCATCTGGATAGCGCCGCCAAATCCACGGTCGCCGCCGATCAACAGGACATGCCCGAACGAGCCTTTGTGGGCAGCAGGCGCGCGAGGCGCCAGACGCGGCAGATTATGGGGGGAGAGCAATCGGGCAGTGACCGGCATCGCTTCAACGATGTCAGGATCGGCGTGGAGGTCGGTGAAGACCAGTTCACCGACCCGGTCCGCGGCATCGCCGGTGAACAGGCCCAGCTTCAGGCCGATGAAGGTCACGGTCAGATCGGCGCTCACCGCTGTGCCCAGCACTCGACCGGTATCGGCACACAGCCCCGAGGGGATATCCACCGCGGCGACCGGAAGGCCACTGACGTTGATCGTGTCGATGGCCCGGACATAGGGCTCGCGCACCTCGCCGCTCAAGCCTGTACCGAGCAAAGCATCCAGCAGCACACCACGCAATTCGGATTCGTCCGACCACGGCTCCACCGGCACACCGACCGCGACGGCCTCGGCATGGGCGTTGGCGGCATCGCCCTGCAGGCGTCGGGGTTCCCCCACCGTCAGCACCCGCACCGACCAGCCTCCACGCCGGGCCAGGGTCGCCACCAGATAGCCGTCGCCAGCGTTGTTACCGTGGCCGGCGAGTACGGTCAGTTCGCTGGCGTCGGGCCAACGCCGGACGATGGCCCGCCAGGTTGCGCGGGCCGCTCGTTGCATCAATTCGAAGCCGGTGGTGCCCGCCGCAATCAGCTGTGCGTCAAGGGCCCGGACCTGCGCGGCACTGTACAGTGCGTCGGGAAAATCATCTTTAGTGTGCGGCATGCGTCTACGGGCTCCGATGTCTGGCAGAATTATACGCATCTCAGCTCCGGTTTCTCTCGCCTCATGCCTGCCATTCCTACCGATCTCCCCGCCCTCGCCCAATCCATCAAGGACTGGGGCCGTGAGCTGGGTTTCCAGCAAGTCGGCATCAGCGGACTGGACCTTGGCGAGCATGAGCAGCACCTGCAGCGCTGGCTCGAAGCGGGCTACCACGGCGAAATGGACTACATGGGCGCCCACGGCAGCAAGCGCTCGCACCCCGAGGAACTGGTGCCGGGCACACTGCGGGTGGTCTCCCTGCGCATGGATTACCTGCCGGGCGACACGCACATGGCGCAGATGCTCGGCCAACCGGAAAAAGCCTACATCTCGCGTTATGCGTTGGGCCGCGATTACCACAAATTGATCCGTAAACGCGTGCAACAACTGGCAGAAAAAATCCAGGCGGTCATCGGCCCCTTTGGCTACCGCGCCTTCGTCGACAGCGCACCGGTCCTGGAAAAAGCCATCGCCGAACAGGCCGGGCTCGGCTGGATCGGCAAGAACACCCTGGTGCTGAACCGCAAGGCCGGCAGTTATTTCTTCCTGAGCGAACTGTTTGTCGACCTGCCACTGCCGGTGGATCCGCCCCACACCAGCGAACACTGTGGAAAATGCACGGCATGCCTGGACATCTGTCCGACCAATGCGTTCATCGGCCCCTATGTACTGGATGCCCGGCGCTGCATTTCCTACCTGACCATCGAGCTGAAAAGCGCCATTCCTGAAGAACTGCGCCCCTTGATCGGCAATCGGGTGTTCGGCTGTGATGACTGTCAGATCGTTTGCCCGTGGAACCGTTTCGCCCGGCCGTCCGCAGAGAATGATTTCAAGCCACGGCATAACCTGGACAATGCCGGGCTGGCAGCGCTGTTCCTGTGGGACGAAGAAACCTTCCTCAAGAGCACCGAAGGCTCGCCGTTGCGCCGCGCCGGCTATGAGCGCTGGCTGCGCAACCTGGCGGTAGGCCTGGGCAACGCACCGTCAACGATTCCAGTGATTCAGGCACTGGAGACACGACGCGACCACCCCTCGGAACTGGTCCGTGAGCATGTGAAGTGGGCGCTGCGCCAGCACGCGCAACGTCAGACCTCGTCGTTATAGACGAACTTCGGCATTTCCCAGTGGAAGCGGATCGCCAGGAGCCGCAGCAGGAAACCGCCAAACAAGGTGATGAGCACGGCCTGTTCGCTTGGTAATGCCAGGTAGACGCACAGCAGATAACACCATGCGGCGGCAAACGAGACGCTGGCATACAGCTCGCGACGGAAGATCAGCGGAATATCGTTACAGAAGATGTCCCGCAGGATCCCGCCGAACACGCCGGTAATCACCCCACTGACCGACGCCACCAACATACCATGCCCCATTTCCAGGGCCGTCATGCAGCCGATGAGCGTGAATGCCACTAGGCCCACGGCGTCGAGAACCAGGAACATCGAGCGCAGATGACGCATCCAGCGCGCCAGGAACACCGTCAGCATCGCCGCCGCCGTGGTCAGCACTAGGTATTCCGGGTGCTTGACCCAAGTCAGCGGGTAATGCCCGAGCAACACGTCGCGCACCGAACCGCCACCCAGCGCCGTGACGCAGGCGATCAGCACCACGCCGAACCAGTCCATGCCTCGACGCCCCGCAGACAGGGCGCCGGTCATGGCTTCGGCGGTAATGGCGATCAGATAAAGCATCAACAACATGATGGCGGTCCTGGCAGAAAGGCGCGCAGTCTAGCCATTTCGGACCGGCACCAAAAGAGGGCAACCGCTGGCTGTGCCAAACACCGACCTGTGGCGAGGGGATCTGTGGGAGCAACGCTTGCTCGCGATGCAGACAACACCCTTCACTGCAGGACCGTGTCATCGTTCATCGCGGGCAAGCCTTGCTCCCACGGATCCCACACAATCAGAACTTGATGAAATGCTTGCGGTAATGCTGCAACTCGGCAATGGACTCGCGGATGTCGTCCAGGGCCAGGTGACTGCCGCCTTTCTGGAAGCTGTCACGCACCTGGGGCGCCCAGCGAGCGGCCAGTTCCTTGAGGGTAGAGACGTCCAGGTTGCGGTAGTGGAAGTAGCTTTCCAGGGATTTCATGTGGATATAGAGGAAGCGCCGGTCCTGGCAGATGCTGTTGCCGCAGATCGGTGACTTGCCCTTCGGTACCCACTGCTCGAGGAAGGCGATGGTCTGGGCCTCGGCCTCGGCCATGCTGATCTTGCTCTCGCGTACCCGCTGGGTCAGGCCCGAGCCGCCGTGCTGGCGGGTGTTCCATTCGTCCATGCCAGCCAGGATCTCGTCGCTATGATGGATCGCGATCACCGGGCCTTCGGCCAGGGTGTTGAGGTCACTGTCGGTGACGATGGTGGCCATTTCGATAATGACGTCGGTGTCGGGGTTCAGACCGGTCATTTCCAGGTCGATCCAGATCAGGTTCTGCGGATTTTGCATAGAAAGGGCTCCTCGGAGTAGCTGCGCAGTTTAGCCTAGCCGGGCCTGCGGGCGTGCTAAACTCGCCGCCGTTTTACCTAATCGCTGCATTTTCATACGGAACACCCATGGCCAAACGCCAACTCAATCGTCGTCAGAACTGGCGCATCGAAAAAATCCAGGGCGAGCGCGCAGCCCGCGCCGCCAAACGCGAGTCCAGTGCGGTGCAAGCCCTGGAAGGCGGCGACCTGGGCCCCGAACAAACCGGCCTGGTGATCGCGCACTTCGGTGTACAGGTCGAGGTCGAGGCCCGTGAAGGCGAACTGGCCGGCCAGGTATTCCGTTGCCACCTGCGCGCGAACCTGCCCGCGCTGGTCACCGGCGACCAGGTGGTCTGGCGGGCCGGCAACCAGGGTATTGGCGTGATCGTGGCACAGTTGCCACGGCACACCGAGCTGTGTCGCCCGGACAGCCGCGGCCAGCTCAAGCCGGTGGCGGCCAACGTCGACATGATCGTCATCGTGTTCGCCCCGCTGCCCGAGCCCCACGCCAACCTGATCGACCGCTACCTGGTGGCGGCCGAACATGCCGGTATCCGCCCGTTATTGCTGCTCAACAAGTTCGACCTGATCGATGAGCAGAATGCCCCGGCGCTGAACGCCCTGCTGGCGGTCTATCGGCAACTGGGTTACCCGGTGCTGGAAGTCTCGGCCCACCACGGCAATGGCATGGAGCAATTGCAACGGCAACTGGACGGGCGCATCAGCGTGTTCGTCGGCCAGTCCGGTGTCGGCAAGTCTTCGTTGGTCAACAGCCTGCTGCCGGAGGTCGAAACCCGCGTCGGGCCGCTGTCCGAGCTGTCCGGCCAGGGCACCCACACCACGACCACCGCGCGGTTGTTCCACTTCCCCGGCGGCGGTGAGCTGATCGACTCGCCCGGCATCCGTGAATTCGGCCTGGGCCATGTCAGCCGAGCCGATGTGGAAGCCGGGTTCATCGAGTTCAACGACCTGATCGGCACCTGCCGCTTCCGCGACTGCAAGCACGACCGCGAACCCGGCTGCGCCTTGCTCAAGGCACTGGAAGACGGCCGCGTGCAGCAGCAACGGATGAACAGCTATCGCTCGATCATCGCCAGCTTGCCAGAAAGCAGTTATTGATCTGAAGGTGAGCCGGGCGCAATTGTGGCGAGGGAGCTTGCTCCCGCCTGTGGGAGCAAGGCTTGCCCTAATGCCAGTCAGTTAAGCCACAAACGGTGGGAGCACAGCTTGCTCGCGATGGCGGTAAGTCAGTCAGCAACAATGTTGACTGGTCTGTCGCTATCGCGAGCAAGCTTTGCTCCCACGAGCCCAATCACTGCGCAGGCGTTCCCGGCGGTTTCGGCGCGGCGTCGTCGAACAGGTTCAGGCGTTCGCGCAACTCATGGGCCGGTACCGGCTGCTGATCGGCCGGCAAGGCGTTCGGATCAACCGCAGCACCCGGCGCCGCCGCCGGTGCTTCGCCCGGGGCGCCCTGGCCCTGGGCCGGATCGGGTGCCGGATCGTCGGTCTGCGAACCTTCGATGGCCTTCTGAGCCTTCTTGGTCAACACCACGATATCGATACGCCGGTTGACCGGGTTGAATGGGTCCTTGCGGTCGAACAACGCCGAGGAGGCATAACCGACCACCCGCGCCACCTGCTCGTCCGGATAGCTACCGGCCACCAGGGCTCGACGTGCCGCGTTGGCGCGGTTGGCCGAGAGTTCCCAGTTACCGAAGTCGCCCTTGCCGACATATGGCTTGGCATCGGTATGGCCACTGATGCTGATCTTGTTCGGCACCGCCTTGATGGTGTCGGCCATGGCCAGCAGGATGTCCTCGAAATAAGGCTTCAGACGTGCGCTGCCGGAATCGAACATCGGCCGGTTCTCGGCATCCGTGATCTGGATGCGCAAGCCATTCGGTGTGATTTCGAACAGGATCTGGTCCTTGAATTTCTGCAGCTGCGGGTTCTCGTCGACCTTGTTCTGCAACTCCTGCAACAGCAGCTCCAGACGCTCGCGCTCGACCTGCTCGGCCATGCCTTCGACCTGCTCGGAATCCACCGTCACCTTGTCGGGCTGCGGCTGGGACTTGACCTCGGGGTTGAGGGTGGTCTCCGGCGCCAGGGTCGGCGAGCCACCCAGGTCGATGATGTAGGGCGTGCCACTTTCGGTGAAGCCGACCGGGTCCTTGAAGTAACCGGCGATGGCGATCTTCTGTTCCGGGGTCGCGGTGGACAGCAGCCACAGCACCAGGAAGAACGCCATCATCGCCGTCGCGAAGTCGGCGAAGGCGATTTTCCAGGCGCCCCCGTGGTGTCCAGCGGCTATGCGCTTGACACGCTTGATGATGATCGGCTGGTTATTTTCCATAACTTAACGACCGCGAACCGCTTGTTCCAGCTCGGCGAAGCTTGGACGGTGCGCCGGGTACAGGACCTTGCGGCCGAACTCCACCGCCAGCGAGGGCGGCATGCCCGAGGCTGAGGCCACGAGCGAGGCCTTGATGGCCTCGTAGGTGTTGAGTTCTTCCTTGGCATCATGGGCCAGGGAATGGGCCAGCGGGCCGAAGAAACCATACGCAGCCAGGATACCGAAGAAGGTACCGACCAGTGCCGCACCCACGTGCAGGCCGATGGACTTCTGGTCGCCGTCGCCCAGGGAAGCCATGGTCACCACAATACCCAGTACCGCGGCGACGATACCGAAGCCGGGCATGGCGTCGGCGATGCCGGTCACAGCGTGGGACGGATGCTCCAGGTCTTCCTTGAGGCTGTACAGTTCCATGTCGAACAGGCCTTCGAGCTCATGGGGAGCCATGTTGCCGGACGACATGATGCGCAGGTAATCACAGATGAACGCCGTCATGCGGGCGTCCTTGAGCACTGCCGGGTACTTGGCGAAGATCGGGCTGGCGGCGGCGTCTTCGATATCGCCCTCGATCGCCATCATGCCTTCGCGGCGGCTCTTGTTGAGGATCTCGTAGATCAGCCCCAGCACCTCGAGATAGAAGGTGTGGTTGAAGCGCGAACTGAACATGCCCAAGGATTTCTTGAGCACGTGCATCGTCATGTAGCCGGGGTTGGCCTGCAGGAATGCGCCAAGGGCCGCGCCACCGATGATCATCACCTCGAAGGGTTGGATCAGGGCGGCAATCTTGCCATGGGAGAGCACGTATCCGCCAAGCACGCTCGCGAACACGACAATGATGCCGATAATTTTAGCCATAGATTGAAGGTACTTATTTAAGTCGGGTTCAAGGTCATATTCGGAAGCTGGAAAATCTCTTCTTCTCCTTATCGGCAAAACTGCGCCAGACTATAGCCAGTTCTGGCGAAAAGCCAGTTTGCCCCGTTGCAGCATGTGATGATCACGTCCAGCCATGGCTAACGAAACGAAGGTTCCAACCCCACGCCCAACCACGCTCGAAGGCTGGGTAAAGCTGCTCGAGGGCGTGCATTTGCCGGTGCCCCAGGCCAGTCATGACCAGGTCTGCAGAGCCATTGCCGACAGCCGCCGCTCATTGCGCGACATCGCCGAGTTCATGCAGGACAGTCCTGCCCTGGCCCTGAGCGTCATCCGCGAAGCCAACCATCACACCCACGGCAGCCTCACCGAACCGGCGGAAAACCTCGAAGTGGCGATCAATCGCCTCGGCCTCAAGCGCACCGAGGAGCTGCTCGCCCGCCTGCCCTCACTGCCGGAGCAAGAGATACCCGTTGCCCTGCGCCAGTTGCAATTGATCAGCCAGCACGCCACGCAACAGGCCAATGGCTTTTTTGCCAGCCGCCTGGCACGGCTATGGCAGGACATCCATTGGGGCAGCCTGTTGTTCTTGTCACCGCTCTGGCCCCTGGCCCTGACTCACCCGCGGTTGCTGGGAGAATGGGAGATGCGGGTGATCCACCAAGGCCAGTCGGCCAGCAAGGTGGAACGCGAACTGTTCGGCGTCAGCCTGCTGAAAATCTGTCTCGCCGTGGTAGAAGCCTGGCGCTTGCCGATATGGGTGGCGCAAGGCTATCGCCTGCTGCTCAACGAACGCCGCGAGTTGGTGAAGGTGCTGCGCATCGCCCGAGACAGCGAACACCCGCTACGTCAGCAGAACAGCCTGGACGACGACCCGACCCTGCGCCGCTGGCTCAACCAACCGGCCAACACCGTGCTGCTGGCGAATGGCCTGGCACTTTCGGCACACCAGGCCTGGGATTGCCCCCACAACGTCCGCTGGCAATACCTCACCAGCCTGTATCTGCAGATGCCCATGGATGAGCTTCAGCAACAATTGCACCAACAGGCCGCCAACAGCGCCCGCCTCCACGCCATGCCGGACCTCTGGCACCCCGCCGTGGCCCTGCTCTGGCCTCCCGGTAGCCGTCGCGTCCAGGCTACCGGGGCTTCCGTCGCCCAACCCAGCGTCGAAGACCTGGCCCTGTGGCGCAAACGATGCGCTGCATTGCTGGTGGAACCAAGCCCGTTCAGCAACGCCATGCACCTGACCACCTCGGCACGGGATGCACTGGTGGCGTGCGGCATGCGCCGGGTGATGATCCTGATGGCCGACCGCAGCCAGACCAGCGTGCGCGTGCACCAGATCGCCGGCCTGCCCCCTGAGGCAGCAGCCATGAGTTTCTCCATCAGCCAGAGCAAGGTATTGCAACGCTTGCTGGCGCAGCAGGCACAGGTTCGCCTGAACCCGCAGAACAATGCCCAGTTCTCGGCACTGCTGCCGCCGGGCCTGCGCGCCCTGTTCAAGGGCGAGCACATGCTGCTGCGCTCCCTGACCTGCAATGGCCGGGTGATCATGCTGGTGGCTGTGGACCAGGGCGGCGGGCCCTTCGCGGATATGACGGTGCAAGCCTTCGGCAGAACCGTGCAGTGCATCGAACGGGCCCTGCACACCTTTACCAACCGTGGCCGCTGAACTTGGTACAATCCCTTCTTTTTGCGCCCCTGGAGACCTCACATGCCTGACTTCTCTGGCTTGCCGCTGGTGATCGAGCCCAGCGACCTGCTCCCGCGCCTCGACGCCCGCGAATTGATTCTGGTGGACCTGACCAGCGCCGCCCGCTACAACACCGGCCACATTCCTGGCGCACGCTTTGTCGACCCCAAGCGCACACAACTGGGGCAGCCGCCAGCACCGGGACTGTTGCCGGCCAAAGCCGATCTCGAGGCGCTGTTCGGCGAGCTCGGGCACAACCCGGATGCGGTCTACGTGGTCTATGACGACGAAGGTGGCGGCTGGGCGGGACGTTTTATCTGGCTGCTGGACGTGATCGGCCATTCGAAATACCACTACCTCGACGGCGGCCTGCTGTCGTGGCTGGACGAAAGCCTGCCGGTCAACACTGAGGTACCGACCTCCGTCGGCGACCCGGTGCAACTGACCCTGCGGGACGAGCCCACCGCCACCCGCGAATACCTGCAAAGCCGCCTCGGTGCCGCCGACCTGGCGATCTGGGACGCACGTGGCCCGTTGGAGTATTCCGGCGAGAAAGTCGTGGCGGCCAGGGGCGGTCATATTCCCGGCGCGGTCAATTTCGAATGGACCGCGGGCATGGACAAGGCGCGCAGCCTGCGTATCCGCCAGGACATGCCGCAGATACTCGAACAACTGGGCATCACGCCCGACAAAGAGATCATCACCCACTGCCAGACTCACCACCGCTCCGGTTTCACCTATCTGGTGGCCAAGGCGCTGGGTTACCCACGGGTCAAGGGCTACGCCGGCTCCTGGGGCGAATGGGGCAACCACCCCGACACCCCGATCGAGATTTGAAGGTTCCTAAGGACATTTAATGAAAAACCGTTTGTTCATCATCACTCAATACCTGCTGCCCCACCACCTGCTGTCACGCCTGGCCGGCTGCATCGCCGAATGCCGCGTACGCTGGTTCAAGAATGCGTTCACCCAGTGGTTCGCCAAGCGTTATCAAGTGGACATGTCCCAAGCCCTGGTGGAAGACCTGACCGCCTACGAGCACTTCAACGCGTTCTTCACCCGCGCCTTGAAAGAAGGCGCACGGCCGCTGGACGAAACACCGGGCGCGGTCCTCAGCCCCGCCGACGGCGCCGTCAGCCAGCTCGGCCCTATCGAGCACGGCCGGGTCTTCCAGGCCAAGGGCCACAGTTTCAGCGTGCTGGAACTGCTGGGTGGCGACTCGGCCAACGCCGCGCCGTTCATGGGCGGCGATTTCGCGACCATCTACCTGTCCCCCAAGGATTATCACCGCGTGCACATGCCGCTGGCCGGCACCCTGCGCGAGATGGTCTACATTCCGGGCCGTATTTTCTCGGTCAACCAGACCACCGCCGAAAACGTTCCAGAGCTGTTCGCCCGCAACGAACGCGTGGCCTGCATCTTCGACACCGAGCGCGGGCCGATGGCCGTTGTGCTGGTGGGCGCGATGATCGTGGCCTCCATCGAAACCGTCTGGGCCGGGCTGGTCACGCCACCCAAGCGCGAACTCAAGACCTTCCGCTACGACGAAGCCGCCCGCGCACCGATCCACCTGGAAAAAGGCGCCGAACTGGGCCGCTTCAAACTGGGCTCGACCGCCATCGTGCTGTTCGGGCCAGACCAGGTGAAATGGGCCGAGGACCTGGTGGCCGGCTCGCCGGTGCGGATGGGCCAGGGCTTGGCGCTGCCCAAGGCTTGAGCCACCACCGCCCTTGTGGGAGCGAGCCCTGCTCGCGATAGCGTCAGGCCAGTCACCTCCATACCGACTGATCCGCCGCCATCGCGAGCAGGCTCGCTCCCACAGTCGCCCAAACAGATCGGGCACTTCTTTCCGCCACACCTGCTAGAGTTGGAGACATCCTTTTCATTTCCAGCCGGAGCCGTCCACGGCATGAATGAGACCAGCCCTCTCCCACTGTTGCGCGTTTCCACTCCGACGCAATCACGCCTGTCGTTCTGCGAGGCTACGCCACGGGATCTCAAGCGCTGGATTGCCAACCTGCCCAAGGCCAACATCGGCGAAACGGCTCGCCTGCTGTACCAGGCCATCGGCGAACTCAACCTGCTGCTCACCCCCAGCGAGAACCGCCTGCAATTGCTCGAGTTGCTGCGGCCCGAGGTGTATTACGTCTGCAAGCACCTGGAGCGGCATTTCCTGCAACAGGCCATCGTGCTCGATGACCGCTCGCGCAAGATCGTCAACCTGTGCCAGGCCCTGCAAAGTCATCTGGCGATGGGCTACAAACAAATCGTGGCGCGCATCGCACCGAAGTTCACCAAGGACCGGGCCCGCCTGCTGAGTACCGCATTGCAAAGGGCGATACATGCCCTCAACGGTCCGCTGCTGCGCGCCACCGAGTTGTACAGTCCGGTGCCGGAAGGTCTATGGCTTGATCTGCACCAGTTGTACCGGATCGCCTGCCAGTACCGGTTGCAACACCAGAGTGTCAACGACGACCTGGTCAGCCAGGTCCAGCAACTGAGCGCCGAGCAAACCTACGTCGTGGCCCTGCTGCTGGGCGCATCACGCAGCAACCAACTGCGCCAGGGCCAGATCGCACGACTGGCCGAAGTGCTGGAAGCCTGGAGCCAGCGGATCAAGCTGGATCCGACCAGCACCGCCACCAGCCTTTTCGCCGTCGCGCCGGAGCTGGATGTCGGGCCACGCTACCGTTCCAAGTTCAGGGCCGAGCAACAACCGGGCCTGCTGGGTGTTGACCTCGAACCGCTGGTGCGCGCCATCGCCACTCATCTGGAGCGGCCTGCCGAGCACACCCTGCCGGTACCTGGCGGCATGAGCAGCGATACCTTGCAGCATCTGCAAGCCGCCTGGGGTGAAGCCGTCGAACGCAGCTTCCAGCGCACCGAGGGCAATGGCACGCTGACCATTTGCGTGGGCATGAGCGCATTGCACTACTACCTCGGCGGCGAACGTTCCTTTAGCGAAATCCTGAAGACCCCCGTCACCCGCAAGGCCCGCTTCGAAGCCTCGCCCAGCAAGACCAGCGATACCTGGAAGCAAGCTTTCGACGCCGCCCCCACCGGGGACAGCGACATGTTGCCCTACGAAGAAATCGAGTACCCGGTCAACCCAGCCGATGAAGAGGGCAGCGGGTCGGATAACCAGCATCACTTTCCCACCTACGAACTGCCGATCGTCAATCACAGCCCCGGGGGTTACTGCCTGGGCTGGCCGAAAGAAGTACCGGAACAACTGCAGGCCGGGGAAATGATCGGCATTCGGGACACCAATGACCAAGCCTGGAGCGTCGCGGTGGTGCGCTGGATCCGCCAGGTTCGCGGCGGCGCCATGCAGATGGGCATCGAACTGGTCGCTCCCTATGCCCAGCCTTGCGGCGTGCAATTGGTCCGGGAGAAAAACGAACCTAGTCATTACCTGCGGGGGTTGTTGTTGCCGGAGATCAGCGCCATCGAACTTCCCGCGACCATGATCGCCCCCCGCCTGCCGTTCCAGGAGGGGCAGCAGGTTCTGATCAACACCAACGGCCAGGAACTCCGGGCTGGCCTGGACCGGCGGGTGACCAGTACCCACAGCTTCAACCAGTTTGCCTATCACCAGGAGGATGCCGGCCCCGCCGAGGGTGGCGATGACCGGGATGGGGATTTCGATTCGTTGTGGAAGTCGCTTTAACAGACAACCAAGCAACCCTGTGGCGAGGGGATTTCCTGGATTCAGAGCTGCCCGTCACGATCTCTGAAGCCCAGCAGGTACAACACCCCATCCAGCCCAAGGGTCGATATCGCTTGCCTGGCCGATTGCTTGACCAGCGGCTTGGCCCGGAACGCCACGCCCAGACCGGCGATCGCCAGCATCGGCAGGTCGTTGGCGCCGTCACCCACGGCGATGGTCTGTTCCAGGCGCAGGCCTTCTTTTTCAGCCAGTTCGCGCAGCAGGTCCGCCTTGCGCTGGGCATCGACGATGGGCTCGACAGCAACGCCGGTCACCTTGCCGTCCACCACTTCCAGCTCGTTGGCGAACACGTAGTCGATGCCGAGCTTGGCCTGCAACTGCTTGGCGAAGTAGGTGAAGCCACCAGACAGGATCGCCGTCTTGTAGCCCAGGCGTTTGAGTTCAGCGAACAACGTCTCGGCACCTTCCGTCAGTCGCAGGGAGGCACCGATGGCGTCCAGCACGCTGACGTCCAGCCCTTGCAGTAACGCCAGGCGTTCCTTGAAGCTGGCGCGGAAGTCCAGCTCGCCGGCCATGGCTCGCTCGGTGATGGCCGACACCTTGTCGCCTACGCCCGCAGCCTTGGCCAGTTCGTCGATGACTTCGGCTTCGATCAATGTCGAATCCATGTCGAACACCGCCAGGCGACGGTTACGACGGAACAGCGAGTCTTCCTGGAACGCGATGTCGACGTTCAGTTCCTGGGCCACACTCAGGAACTCGGCACGCAACGCCTGGGGATCGGCCGGCTCGCCGCGCACGGAAAACTCGATGCACCCCTTGCCCTTGTCGGCCGGGGTGTCCAGCGGCATGCGCCCGGACAAGCGGTCGATGTGATCGATGTTCAAGCCGTATTGGGCGGTGATCGAACTGACGCGCTGCAACTGTTCGGCGGTGACCTTGCGGGTCAACAGGGTAACGATGTGACGCTTCTTGCCCTGGCCGGCTACCCAGTGCTGGTAATCCGCTTCGGACACCGGCGTGAAACGGACCTGTTGATCGAGCTTGTAAGCGGTGAACAGGATGTCCTTGAGCACCGACTTGCTCTGTTCGGCATCCGGAATTTCAACCAGGATGCCAAACGACAGCGTGTCGTGGATCACCGCCTGACCGATGTCGAGAATGTTCACACCACCCTGGGCCAGAACGCCGGTAATGGCCGCAGTCAGACCCGGACGGTCGCTGCCAGTGATGTTTATCAGGACGATTTCGCGCAAGGCGCACCCCCGCAGGTGGAAAAAAACCGCATTCTACCCACTTTCAGTGACCATCGGGCACCGCCAGTGCTTTGCCGGTCATGGGGCTGTCGCTATACTGCGCGTCAATTTCACGGACAAAGAGCCGAGCTCAGTGAACCGGCCCACGCCAGTCAAAACCGACAACTTCTTCCTGCTGATCTTCCGTGCACTGCGCCATCGTCGCGTGCCGATTGCATTGCGCATTGCCAGCCATAACGTGATCCTGGTCGCCCTGGCCCTGGTCATCTATGCCTGCGTGATGGGGCTGCAGTTCAAGCAGGCGATGCACGAGCAGGCCGATGCCCTGGGGGAGAGCCTGACCACCCAGACCGCCACGTCCGCCACCGAGCTGCTGGTGTCCAACGACATCCTCAGCCTCAATGTGCTGCTCAACAACCTGACCAAAAACAAGCTGGTGGCCCATGCCGCCATCTACAGCGTGGACAACCGCATCCTCGCCGAGGCCGGCCAGCGTCCCAAGCCAGGCCTGCTGGGCGAATCCGGCGGCATGTACCAGAGCAAGATCACCTTCCAGGACGTGACCGCCGGACAACTGCGCATCAGCCTGGACATGGACCAGTTCCAGCAACCGATGACCATCAGCCTGCAAAGCATGGGCATCCTCAGCGCGATACTGCTGGCATTGGCGCTGGCCTTGAGCCTGCGTCTGGGGCGACACCTCTCCACGCCACTCCTGCAACTGCGCGTCTGGCTCCGGGACATCGACGAACACACCCCGGCCACCCAGCGCCAGGACGAAATCGGCGATCTGGCGCGGCAACTGCACGCCAGCTTCGCGCCGGAACCTGCGCCCGTGCCGGAGCCCGAGGACATCGACTACGTTGACGATGAAGCCGAACCGGAGTTCGAAGTGCGCAACCTGCGCGATCCCGGCTTCGACGAAAGCCAGCCGATGCCGACGTCCAGGCCCGCGCCTCGCCACGTGGTACGGGCGGTTGAAGACGAAGAGGACGACGACGCCTTCGCCGACCTGCGAGACGAGTCGATTGCCGGGCAACCGCAACCGCTCGCCAGGCCTGCCGCCTCGAACCAGCCACAACACAGCGCCGTGCTGGCCGTGCAATTGGGCGCCCAGGACCAACTGCGTCGCCTGCCCCAGGCCCGCCTGAAGGAACTGCTCGAACGCTACCGCGATTGCCTCGACCAGGCCGCCTCGCTCTACCAGGGTGAACTGCACACCCTGAACGACGGCAGCACCCTGATGCTGTTCCATACCGAGGACAGCGGTGACGATTACCTGACCAACGCCATTTGCTGCGGTGAACTGCTGCGGGCCCTGGGTCATCAATTACAGATCGAAGTCGCCGACAGCGGCATCACCCTGCAACTGCAATTGGGCCTGACCCTGGGCGACGGCCTGTTCGGCCTGAGCCAGATCGACCTGTTGCTGACCGAAACCGCCCAGGACGCCCTGGCGTTGTCGCAGCACAGCCGTAACCTGCTGCTGGTAGAGCGCAAGATCAACGACGACGCCCTGATCCGCCAGCGCACCCGCATCCGCCCCATCGCCAGCCCCGAAGGCGCGTGCTGTGTGGAGCGCTTGATGGAACCGTACCCATCGATGCTGGAACGGCAACTGGCGCGGATGCATGAGCGCCAGGCCTGAGTTCCGGTCGCTGGAATGACGAAGCCCGCAGATGAGGGATTGTCTGCGGGCTTTTTTGTGGCCTTCACCGGCCTCATCGCGAGCAGGCTCGCTCCCACAGGGACAGCGCTGAACCTGTGAAGGATTACCTGTGGTTTTGGACCTGTGGGAGCGAGCCTGCTCGCGATGAGGCCAGCACAACCGCCGAAGATCTATCCTGCAGAAAAAACAAAGCCCGCATCAACGCGGGCTTTGTCTTGCATCCAGTCCGGTGATCAGAACCTGAACACTTCCATGTCGGTACGAATCGGCAAGGCCATCGGGATCTTTGGCGACTTTTCCGGCTCGGCAGGCTTGGCCTGGGTAGGCGCCGCCTTGCGCGGTGCAGCCTCGACCAGCGGAGGCTGGTTGGCCAACGGCTTGAGCGCCACGGACAACTGCTCGGCCAGACGTTGCAGCAGAACTCCCTGGGCCTGAACCTGCGCAGCGGTGCTACCGGCATGTTGCTCTTGCAGATGAACGATACGGTTCTCACGAACTTTGCCGCGACGGTCGATCAACCGCCATTGGGCATCGAGCACCGCCGGTTGCGCTTCGCCCGAATCCAGGCGGGTGATCGACAGCAGCACCTGGACATCCGGGGTAAACCCTTGGGTGGCCGGCGCCAATACCACGCGCTGGCTGTCCAGGTGCCCGGCCACTTGGCGCAGCAGCAACTGGTCGATGTCCGAGGAGAGACTGCCGGCCCAGCGACCGTCAGTGGCGGCCTGCAAGCTACCGTCAGGTTGGCGTTGCAGCAGGGTTTCACGTTGCAGGTAGTCGGCGATCGACACCGGCCCCAGCAATACAGCCATGCCCGTGCTTTGCGCAGGCTGGGCCGGGTTGCCACTGTCCAGCTGATACAGCGACACTGGCTGATGGACGCTGCAACCCGCCAGGCCAAGCAGGCCGGCGAGCCATAGAATAGGAAGGCGCAGAGCAGTCATCGTTCCATCCAGGTGGCGGCCACAAGGCTTACCACAGTGAAAAAGTACTCGGTCATTATGAAGAACGCTCGGCCACGCCGGCGCTTGAAAGGGCCTATCATCCGTGAATATGCGTTCCGACTCCAGCGCGAAAGCATCGATCTGCGGCTTTTAATCGCAGACCGAGCCGTCTAGCACGCTTAATTGAGGTTTTCGACGAGCAGCGCATCGACCCGCTGAAAACCCCTTGGAAGCTTGTTGCCCCGCCGACCACGTTCACCTTTGTAATGCTCAAGATCGTCTGCTTTGAGTGAGAGCGTACGCTTTCCAGCCTGTAGCACAAGCGTGGCACCCTCCGGCAACACTGCAATATCCGTGACATATTCCTCACGGCTGGCGACCCGTTCGCCGGAAATCCCGATGATCTTATTACCTTTACCTTTACCCAATTGTGGCAGATCACTGATTTTGAACACCAGTAAGCGCCCTTCGGTCGTCACCGAAGCCAGCCAGTTGTTATCGCGATCGAAAACCGGGCGCGGCGCAATGACCTTGGCGTTGTTTGGCAGGCTCAACAGTGCCTTGCCCGCCTTGTTCTTGGCTTGCAGGTCTTCACCCTTGACGACGAACCCGTAGCCGGCGTCCGATGCAATAACGTATAGCCCGTCATCATCAGGCATCAGCACGCACTCAAAAGTTGCACCCGGTGGTGGCGTCAGACGACCGGTCAGCGGTTCGCCCTGGCCGCGAGCCGATGGCAGGGTATGGGCCGCCACCGAATAACTGCGCCCGGTGGAGTCGATAAACACCGCAAACTGGTTCGAGCGCCCAGGCGCCAGGGCCTTGAAACCGTCCCCGGCCTTGTAGGAAAGCCCCGCCGCGTCGATGTCGTGACCCTTTGCAGAGCGCACCCAGCCTTTTTCCGACAGCACGACGGTCACTTTCTCGTTCGGCAGCAGATCGTGCTCGCTCAGGGCCTTGGCTTCGGCACGCTCGACGATCGGCGAACGACGGTCGTCGCCATAGGTTTCGGCGTCCTTGAGCAGTTCGGTGCGCACCAGCTTCTTGAGCTTGGCCTCGCTACCCAGCAGGGCGAGCAGCTTGGCCTGCTCCTTGAGCAATTCATCCTGTTCGGCGCGCAACTTCATCTCTTCCAGCCGCGCCAGTTGCCGCAGGCGGGTGTCGAGGATGTAGTCGGCCTGGATTTCACTCAAGGCAAAGCGCTCGATCAGGCTCGCCTTCGGGTGCTCCTCGGTACGGATGATGTGGATCACTTCGTCCAGGTTGAGGTAGGCAATCAGCAAACCGTCCAACAGGTGCAGGCGCCGCTCCACCTTGTCCAGGCGGAACTGCAGACGTCTGCGCACCGTTTTGACACGGAACTCCAGCCACTCCACCAACAGCGCCCGCAGGTTCTTCAACTGCGGCTTGCCGTCCAGGCCAATGATGTTGATGTTGACCCGGTAGCTGGACTCCAGATCGGTGCTGGCGAACAGGTGTTGCATCAGAGCGTCGTGGTCGACCCGGCTGTTGACCGGAATGATCACGATACGGCACGGGTTCTCGTGGTCCGACTCGTCACGCAAGTCGGCGACTTGCGGTGCTTTCGACGGTTTTGCCTGCATCATCGCGGCAATCTGCTCCAGCACCTTGGCCCCGGAGACCTGGTGCGGCAGCGCGGTGACGATGATGTCGCCGTCCTCGATGTGATACACGGCGCGCATGCGCACCGAACCGCGGCCGCTTTCGTAGATTTTCAGCAAATCGGCGCGCGGGGTGATGATTTCCGCTTCGGTCGGATAGTCAGGGCCCTGGATGTGCTCGCAGAGCTGCTCCACCGTGGCTTTCGGTTCGTCCAGCAGACGCACGCACGCCGTGGCCACTTCCCGCAGGTTGTGGGGCGGTACGTCAGTGGCCATGCCCACGGCGATGCCGGTGGTGCCATTGAGCAGGATATTCGGCAAACGTGCCGGCAAAACCAGAGGTTCATCGAGGGTACCGTCGAAGTTCGGGCCCCAGTCCGCCGTGCCCTGGCCCAGCTCGCTGAGCAGCACTTCGGAATAACGCGACAGCCGCGCCTCGGTGTAACGCATGGCCGCGAACGACTTTGGATCGTCCGGCGCCCCCCAGTTACCCTGGCCATCCACCAAGGTGTAGCGGTAGCTGAACGGCTGGGCCATCAACACCATGGCTTCGTAGCAGGCCGAATCGCCGTGGGGGTGGAACTTGCCGAGCACGTCACCGACGGTCCGCGCCGACTTCTTGTGCTTGGAATCGGCGTCCAGCCCCAGCTCACTCATGGCATAGACGATCCGCCGCTGGACCGGCTTCAAGCCGTCGCCGATATGCGGCAAGGCGCGGTCCATGATCACGTACATGGAGTAATTGAGGTAGGCATTTTCGGTGAAGTCAGCCAGCGATCGGCGCTCTACGCCGTCCAAGCTGTCTGCAAGAATGTCGCTCATGCGGGCCTCATCAGTTCGTTGTCTGGCGCAACGGCATGCTGCCATCGCGCTGGGTAGATTCAAATAGGTTCAGGGGCAGCCGGCTCATGGCGAAGCGCTCCAGCCGCCATCGGGTGCGGCGAAGCGCCAGATGATCGGCCGCTCTTCGCCGTCGGCCCGCGGCCCGTCATTGTTGTCCAGGCCAACCCAGGCGCCCTTGGCGTCCACCACCAGGGCTTCGGCCAGCCCATAGGCCTGGGAATAGCGACGATTGTCCTGCAAGGCCTCGGCGGCGAACGACCAGCAGCGCTCGACTTCGGCGGTCTGGGGGTCGCGGCGGCAGATCTGAAAGGCGTTGCGCTCCAGGGTGAACAGCTTGCCGTCGAACAGGGACAGGTCGGCAAAATCCCGGGATACCGCCTTGGCATTGGAAAACTGCGCCGGCTGCATTTCCTGCCCTGCTTCGCTCAACAGCACACAATGACCGTCACAGTCCCACACCGTTTGCTGACGCTTGATCAACAGCAAGCCACGCCGCTCTCGCTCCGCCGCCAGCCATAGCCGATCGCCGACCGGGTTCACCGCCAGGCCTTCGAACAATGCATTGAAATGCAGCAACATCCCGCTGGCACGAGCCTCGCGGATCATTGTCGGCGCAATTCTCAACCAGGAGACGTCGCCCACCGGCGGCACCTGCAACACCGCGGCATGGGATTCACTGACCACATAACGATTACCGGCGCTGTCGCAGCTGATGCCCTCGAAATCCAGCTCGCCACCGCGCAGGAATGACGCCGCCCAGGTGCGCGATCTCAGCCCCCAGGGCAAGCCGCTGTCCGGCGCCTGCGGCACGTCGATGATCAACGCCTGGGCAGGCCAGGCCCCATCACCGGAGGTGTCGAGGCGATAAATGCGGTCATCGTCGCGATCCGACACCGTCCACATCTCATCGCCGCAGAGGGCCAGCCCGGACAGATTGCCGCCGCGCATGCCGTCGACAGCGTGCTCGGCCAGCAACTTCAATTCCGGCGCAGGCCCAGCGAAGACGGCCCCCGCCCACAGCAACAGTGCCAGGGCGAAACCCTTGCGCATCAGGCCAACACCTCGGCCAGGTCGCCCTTGGACTCGAGCCAGGACTTGCGATCACCGGCGCGTTTCTTCGCCAGCAGCATGTCCATCATCTCCGACGTCGCGGCGAAATCGTCCAGGGTCAGCTGTACCAGGCGACGGGTGTTCGGGTCCATGGTGGTTTCGCGCAGCTGCGGCGGATTCATCTCGCCCAGCCCCTTGAATCGGGTGACCTGCGGCTTGCCGCGTTTCTTCTCGGCCACCAGTCGATCAAGAATGCCGTCTCGCTCGGCTTCGTCCAACGCGTAGTAGATTTCCTTGCCCAGGTCGATGCGGTACAGCGGCGGCATGGCGACGTAGACATGACCGGCGTCCACCAGCGGACGGAAATGCTGGACGAACAAGGCGCACAGCAAGGTTGCGATGTGCAGGCCGTCGGAGTCGGCGTCGGCGAGGATGCAGATCTTGCCGTAGCGCAGTTGGCTCATGTCCTCGGCGCCCGGATCGACCCCGATGGCCACGGCGATGTTGTGCACTTCCTGGCTGGCCAGCACTTCGCTGCCGTCCACTTCCCAGGTATTGAGGATCTTGCCTCGCAACGGCAGGATCGCCTGGAATTCCTTGTCCCGCGCCTGCTTGGCCGAGCCACCGGCGGAATCACCTTCCACCAGGAACAACTCGGAACGCATCGGGTCCTGCCCGGCGCAATCGGCGAGCTTGCCGGGCAACGCCGGTCCCTGGGTAATGCGCTTGCGCTCGACCTTCTTGCTGGCCTTGAGACGACGACCGGCGTTGTTGATCGCCAGCTCCGCCAGGGCCAGGCCGGTTTCCGGGTTGGCGTTGAGCCACAGGCTGAACGCATCCTTGACCACACCGGAGACAAACGCCGCCGCTTCTCGCGACGACAGGCGTTCCTTGGTCTGCCCGGAGAACTGCGGCTCCTGCATCTTCATCGACAATACGAAGGCAATGCGCTCCCACACGTCCTCCGGCGCCAGCTTCACCCCACGGGGCAGCAGGTTGCGGAATTCGCAGAACTCACGCATCGCATCGAGCAGGCCCTGGCGCAACCCGTTGACGTGAGTACCGCCCTGGGCCGTGGGAATCAGGTTGACGTAGCTTTCCTGGACGCTCTCGCCACCCTCGGGCAGCCACAACAGCGCCCAGTCGACCGCCTCTTTGTTGCCCGCCAGGCTGCCGCAGAACGGTTCGTCGGGCAGGCGTTCAAAACCACTGACCGCGTCCACCAGGTAAGAGCGCAGGCCATCTTCGTAATGCCACTCGACTTTCTCACCGGTGGCCTTGTCCTCGAAACTGACCAACAGCCCCGGGCACAACACGGCCTTGGCCTTGAGCACATGCTTGAGGCGGCTGACGGAAAACTTCGGCGAATCGAAATACTTCGGGTCCGGCGCGAAATACACGCTGGTGCCGGTGTTGCGCTTGCCGACGCTGCCGACCACTTCCAGCTCGGTGGCCTTGTAGCCGTCGGCGAACGTCATCTGGTATTCGTTGCCGTCACGCTTGACCCGCACCCGGACCTGGGTCGACAAGGCGTTGACCACGGAAATACCCACCCCGTGCAGACCGCCGGAGAACTGGTAGTTCTTGTTGGAAAACTTGCCGCCCGCGTGGAGCTTGGTGAGGATCAGCTCGACACCCGACACCCCCTCTTCGGGGTGAATGTCCACCGGCATGCCACGGCCATCATCGCTGACCTCCAGCGAATGGTCGGCGTGCAGGATGACCTGCACCGATTTGGCGTGCCCGGCCAAGGCTTCGTCGACGCTGTTGTCGATGACTTCCTGGGCGAGGTGGTTCGGCCGACTGGTGTCGGTGTACATGCCGGGACGCTTGCGCACCGGGTCGAGGCCCGAGAGGACTTCGATGGCGTCTGCGTTATAAGAGCTAGCGCTGGGAGTGGCCATGGGGTCTCGTCGTCAGTGTTCGAATGAAAAAGGGGCGATGGTTCACAGCGAGGTGAAGTCGATCGCCTGGTACAAATCGGCGCCAATGCCGGCAAAACTCAACAGCGCCGGCAACTGTTGGGCAAACCCCTGGAAACTGTGGTCGCCGCCGGCCTGGATGCGCAAGGCACAGGCACGGTAGTACTGCTGGGCGTGGCGATAATCCAGCGTTTCGTCACCGGTTTGCAACCATACCTGATACCGCTGCGGATCCCGGGGCGCCGGCACTTCCAACGCGGCCAGGGCCGTGACGTGGTCGTGGGTCAACTCCCAGGTTTCATCGGTGTATAAATTCTTTTGCGTGCCCAGGTAGCCGTCAAACATCCGATGGGGGCTGACCGCAGGGTTGATCAACAGTGCCTTGAGGCCGTGGCGCTCGGCCAAGTGAGTCGCATAGTAGCCGCCGAGCGAGCTGCCGACCAGCAGCGGCCGTCCCAGTTGCGCAATTGCCTGTTCCAATTGGGCCATGGCTTCGCGGGGGTGGTGGTGCAGGGCTGGCACTTGCAGCTGATCGCCCAGGCCCAGGCGGGTCATCACGTCGATGAGTTGACGGGCCTTGGTTGAGGCTGGGGCGCTGTTGAAGCCGTGGATGTAGAGGATCGAAGCTGACATGCCAACTCCCTGGGTTTGGGGGCAAAGGCCGGAGTTTACGGGAGATTGGGGGTGTTTGGGGGACATGCTTTCCGTTACTAGGGATTTATCCCAGCTTTTTGTGGGAGCGAGCCTGCTCGCGATGGCGGCCTTGCGGTTGGTGAGGTTTTTTGGTCGAGTACATATCCGTTGCTGCGGTAGCGGCGGCTTACGGTTCCGCCCTTACGGCGGGTTACTTTGGCAAACGCCCCAAAGTAACCAAAGGTCTGTGCCCCACCACTCGGCACCTCGCCTACGCTCGGTGTGCCCTCACTCCGGCATTGCTCCGTGGGCCCGCCGCGAAGGGCCATCCATGGCCCAGCGCGGCTAACCCGGCATCCATGCCGGGTTACCCACTACGCAATGCCTGCGTTCGGCCAGCGTGGTTAATGGGGCGTTCAAGATCAAAAGCAAAAGCAAAAGCAAAAGCAAAAGGTTGTCTGACCTATCGAGGGTCGACGACGTCCAGCGCTCGGTTTGCCAGCAGCTCACTGAGTTCGACCATCTGCTGGACGCCGAAGGCTATATGCCGGTTGGAGCCTTCCAGGTTGAAGGCGAGGTCGCTGAGCATCGCATTGGCGGAAGCCAGGGTCTCGCTGAGGTTGGCCAGGAGGGTTTCGCTGTCCAGGTCTTCGACGAGGGTGAATAGCTGACCGGGGGATGGTTTCTTTTTGGCCTGGGGTTCTGGGGCGAGGTAGAAGTTGAGGGCGCGTTCGGCGGCTTCGTCGAGTTTTTTAGCGTCGAGACCGGTGTGGGGTGCGGTGGGATCGGTTTTTGGGGGATTGGGGGTAACTTTGAACATGGTGAGGTTCCTTTTACCAAGTGGAGCCGCCACGTCTCGTTTTCCAGTCGAGAGGTGGCAGCTATGCGAGGGCTGGAAAAACCGAGGTAAAAGGAAAACCCGGCAGACTCGAAAGTCTCCCACGCACAGCCGCCATAACGCAGAACTGCACAGCTAAAGCACGGCAGTATCTCACGTGGTGCGCTGTTACGCCTTTTACTCTTCGGGTTTTCCAGGCCCGGCCGCTGATTGCAGCGACCAAAAAAGGTTAGCGAGAACCCTTCCCACCCGGCAACCGCCAGAACTCGTCGGAAAATTCCGCCTGAATGTCCGACCATTCCCACAGATTTAGGTCGGCAGTAAAGCCGCCATCGCGAGCAGGCTCGCTCCCACAGTGGGACGAGGTATGGCCCAAGAGACAGGTCGGCCTTCAGGACGCCTTCGCGGGCAAGCCCGCTCCCACAGGGGCCCAAGGTCAGCCGCAAGAACAGGCCGGCCACAAGGCCGCCTCGCCGTTGCTTTTGCTTTGCTTTGCTTTGCTTTGCTTTGCTTTGCTTTTGATCTTCGGGCCCCGTTAACCACAACGGCCGAACGCAGGTATTGCGTAGCGGGCAACCCGGCATGGATGCCGGGTTAGCCGCGCTGGGCCATGGATGGCCCTTCGCGGCGGGCCCACGGAGCAATGCCGGAGTGAGGGAACACCTCGCCTTGGCGAGGTGCCGAGTGGTGGGGCCAAGCCTTTTTGGTTACTTTTGGGGCGTTTGCCAAAAGTAACCCGCCGTAAGGGCGGAACCCTAAGTAGCCGTTACCGCAGCAACGGATATGTCCCCGGACAACAACCTCAATAACCATTGGCCCCATAATCAACCACAAACTCAAACCCCACCACCCGCTCAACCCCCGTCTCCAACCGCCCATCCGGCAGAAGCCGCAACCACCGATACCCCGGCGCCTGCTCACCCACCGCAAAATCCACAGACCCAGGCTCAAACTGAATACAAGTCGAAGGCGAAGCCAACAGACGCACCCCCTCACGCACCTGATCGACCTCCTGATGCACATGCCCCCAAAGCACCGCCCGCACCTGCGGAAACCGATCCAGCACCGCAAACAACGCATCCGGATTGCGCAACCCAATGGGCGCCATCCACTCACACCCGATCGACACCGGATGGTGATGCAGACACACCAGATGATGCCGCTCCGGCGCCTCGCTCAAGGCATTGGCCAACAGGATCAACTGCTCCTCCGCCAGGAACCCCGGCACCGAACCCGGCACCGCAGAGTCCAGCAGCGTGATGCGCCAATTCCCGATATCCACCACCGGATCGAGCAGCATGCTCTGGACCGCGGCCTGGAGCATCACCTGCGGCTCATCATGGTTACCCGGAATCCAGCGCGCCGGCGCGTCGATCCGGGCAGTCATCTGCCGGAACGCCTCATAGGATTGCAGCGTCCCGTCCTGGGACAGATCCCCGGTGGCAAGCATCAGGTCGATGTTCGGCTGCTGCTTCAGGACCAGGTCAATGACCGCACGCAGGCTGTCGCGGGTGTTCATGCCCAGCAGCGAGGTGTCGGCCTCGGCGAACAGGTGGCTGTCGGACAGCTGGACCAGCAACACCGGATCGGCGGTGGTCAGGGTGGATACGCTCGGCAAATCGCTCGCTCCCAGGCGCGATCACGCCATTGGATGAAGTCGCAATTATGCTGGGGATGATCGAAAGGGGAAACCCGCGAACCGGAACCGGTTCACAGACAGCTAGCGAACCACTTCGAATTCGTGACCCAGCGCCAGGCAATGACTCAGCCACTCACCCAGGAACAGATTCAACTGGGCCTTTTCGTCCGGCTGATGCATCGAGGCATTGGGGTAAGGATAGATGCCACGAAAGCGTCTTGCATGCTCGGCGCTCACCACTTCGGCCATGCGCGCATCGTGATAGACCTGAACCTCCAGCTGCGGCACCGGCAGCCAGGGCAGGCTGTGTTCCTGGCGCACTTGCAAGGTGGTGGTGTACGGACAGGTCTGCAGCACTTCGAGCGCCAGCACACCGAGCATCTGGTCGCCATGGGTCACGGCGATGCGACGCGGCGCAGGGTCGTTGCGCATGTCCGGCAACAAGCGCATCAGGCGGGCGTAGTTGGCCTCGCAGGCGGCTTGCAGCCCGACCAGATCGACACGATAGCGATCGCGCAGCTTGCTTAAGACCATAGCCCCCTCACTTCATCGCGATTCAAGGCCAGCCATTGCAAGGCAATGATGCTGGCCGCGTTGCAGATACGCCCGTCGCGCACCGCCTGCAGGGCATCCTCGAAAGCCCAGGCCTTCACGCGAATGTCTTCGGCTTCCTCCAAGAGTCCATGCAGGCCACCGGCCCCCGTGCTGTCGCAACGCCCCAGATAAAGATGCACGAATTCATCGCTGCCACCCGGCGATGGAAAATATTTGGTCATCGGCCAAAGCGCAGCGAAGTCCAGCCCAGCTTCCTCCTGCGCTTCACGATGAGCAACTTCTTCCGGTTGCTCGTCCTTGTCGATCAGGCCCGCCACCAGCTCTACCAGCCAAGGGTTGGGGGTCTTGCCCATGGCGCCGACACGAAACTGTTCGATCAACACCACCTCATCGCGTTGCGGGTCGTAGGGCAAGACGCACACCGCGTCATGGCGCACGAACAACTCACGGCTGATTTCACGGCTCATGCCGCCGGCGAACAACTCATGGCGCAGCCGGACGCGATCGAGCTTGTAGAAACCCTGGTAGCAGCTGTCGCGTTTGACAATGTCCACGATGGTCGGTGTGGCGTTGGCGAAATCAGTCATGGCAGTCCTCGTCTGGAGCAATCGATTCGAGGTTCCTACCTCGGCTTCGCGCCATCCTAACGCGCCCGTACCCTTGATGCAGCCCCTTTCCTCTCATCGGGATGGACGGCGGCAGGTGAAAGAATTCTAATGAGTTTAGTGGCGAACTGATTGCCCTGCTGACAGTCGAAGCGGGTAACTTTTTGCCTTTCCCTGTTTCATGAAGGACGCCCATGTCGCTTTTCAGAATTGCTTCGCTGGCCGCCATTGCCCTGACACTGGGTGCTTGCCAAAGCCTGTTCCAACCCAACTACCGTGCGCCACTGGAAACCACCCGCGATGCCTCGGAGCAATTGCAACCAGGCTGCGCCAGCGCCGACTGCCCATTGGTGAACATCGACACCGTGCACTTTCCGGCCGAGCCCGCCCTGGACGGGATCGTCGAAAAGCGCTTGCTCCAGATGACCCGCACCACGCCTGACGCCCCGGTGGCGCCCACGCTGGCGGCGTATCGCGAGCAGTTCCTGCGCAGCGCCCCGCCGCGTACCAGCAGCTACTTGCAGGCCAAAGTACGTGAGCAACATGACGGCCTGGTGATTGTCGAGCTGTCCAGCTACCTGGACACCGGCGGCGCCCATGGCACACCGGGGCGCGGCTTCATCAATTACTCGCGCCAGCAGCACAAGGTGCTGACACTGTCGGACATGCTGCTGCCGGGGCAGGAAGAAGCCTTCTGGAAAGCGGCCCAAGTAGCCCATAACAGCTGGCTGATCAGCACCAAGCTGGATCAGGAACCGGAGTTCCTGAAGCAGTGGCAATTCCAGAAAACCCAGAACGTGGCGCTGACCTACGGCGGGGTGATCCTCAAGTACGAAACCAGCACCATTGCGCCTTACGCCCTGGGCCACATCGAACTGAAGATCGCTTACCCGCGCCTCAACGGCATTCTCAAGCCCGAGCTGTTTCCCGGCCGTAGCTGAAAGCCCGGCCCAGCACCAGTTGCAGCAGCCCTGCCAGAACCAGTGACGGCAGGGTTGCGCCGATATCCGGGTAGAAATTGGCCAGCAGGTGATAAGTGCTCACCCCACCCAGCCAGGCCAACAGCGCCGGCCAGCGCAACGAAGTGGATACCACCTGACTGCGGCGTTTGCGCAGGATGAAGTGGTCCACCAGCACCACGCCGAACAGCGGCGCGAACACCGAGCCAATCAGTAGCAGGAAGTTCTGGTACTGCGCCAACGGCGCGAAGCAGGCGATCAGGGTGCAGATGACACCAATCGCCAACGCCAGGTGCTCGACCTTCAAGCCCGATAACATGCCGCTGGACACCGCCGCCGAATGGATGTCGGCGAACGCGTTTTCCGACTCGTCCAACAGAATCAGCAGCAGTGGAACGCCCAATCCGGCGCCTGCCAGGGCCAGCAACAGCGCATTGACTTCACCGCTCGGTGCGAACGCCAGGGTATAGGCCACGCCCAGGCTCATCAGCCAGAAGTTACCGATGAAGAACCCCAGCGCCGTGCCGCCGAAGACATTCCTGGCGCGTTTGCCGAAGCGTGAGTAGTCGGCGATCAGCGGCAGCCAGGACAACGGCATGGCAATCGCGATATCGAAACCCACGGCCAAGGGCATCGAGCCGTCGCCGGCCTGGGCCCACAGCGCCGCCAGGTCAGCCTTGGCGAACAGGTTCCAGGTCAGCCAGGTGCACGCCGCCAGCAGCAACCAGATGCCCCACTTGCGCAGCACTTTACGCACGAAGGTCAGCGGCCCGCTCACCGCGAGCAAGGTGGCCAGGGCACCGAAGAACAAGGTCCACAGCAGCGGGTTCGCCCCGAGGCTGCCTTCGCTGAAGGCCCGGGCGCCCAGCAGGCTGGCGGCGTCGCGCATGACGATGATCTCGAACGAGCCCCAGCCGATCAGTTGCAGCAGATTCAACACCGCCGGCACGCTCGCGCCCTTGCGGCCCAGGCTGAGCTTGAGGGCGGCCATGGCCGACAGGCCGGTGTCGCTGCCGATCACCCCGACGGCCGCCAGCAGCAGGACGCCCATCAGTGTGCCTAGGAAGATCGCCAGCAACGAACCGCTCAGGCCCAGGCCCGGCGCCAGCAAGGCACCGACCTGCAAGACCATCAGGCCGATGCCGAGGGAGAACCACAGGGAGAATAGATCGCGGGCGCCAAAGACGCGTTTGTCCGTGGGGACGGCGATGTCGGGGGAGTAGGTGCTGGGTTGGATGTTCAAGGGGGTTGTCTCAGAGAGATATTTGTTGTTTTAGCGACCGCTATCGCGAGCAGGCTCGCTCCCACAAGGGGCCGGCGGCAGGCACAGGATTGTGCACACCGCGATCCACTGTAGGAGCGAGCCTGCTCGCGATGGCGGCGGCGAAAGCACCGCCGCCATCAGCTCGGATCACACTTTCTTGTAAAGCTGACTGCCTTCCTGCTTGAACCGCTCAGCCTGCTCCGCCATCCCTTGGGCGACGTCCACATCCACCGCCTCGATGCGTTGGTTGGCCGCGTACTCGCGGACTTCCTGGGTAATCTTCATCGAGCAGAACTTCGGCCCGCACATCGAGCAGAAATGCGCGACCTTGGCCGAATCCTTCGGCAGGGTTTCGTCGTGGTACGAGCGAGCAGTGTCCGGGTCCAGGCCGAGGTTGAACTGGTCTTCCCAGCGGAACTCGAAGCGCGCCTTGCTCAGGGCGTTGTCGCGGATCTGCGCGCCCGGGTGGCCTTTGGCAAGGTCAGCCGCGTGGGCGGCGATCTTGTAGGTGATGATCCCGGTCTTCACGTCATCCTTGTTCGGTAACCCCAGGTGTTCTTTCGGGGTCACGTAGCAGAGCATGGCGCAACCGAACCAGCCGATCATCGCCGCGCCGATACCGGAGGTGATGTGGTCGTAGCCCGGCGCGATGTCGGTGGTCAGCGGACCGAGGGTGTAGAACGGCGCCTCGTCGCAGCACTCCAGCTGCTTGTCCATGTTCTCCTTGATCAGCTGCATCGGCACATGGCCCGGACCTTCGATCATGCATTGCACGTCGTGCTTCCAGGCGATCTTGGTCAGTTCGCCGAGGGTTTCCAGCTCACCGAACTGCGCTTCGTCGTTGGCGTCGGCAATCGAGCCCGGACGCAGGCCATCGCCCAGCGAGAAGCTGACGTCGTAGGCCTTCATGATTTCGCAGATGTCTTCGAAGTGGGTGTAGAGGAAGTTTTCCTTGTGGTGCGCCAGGCACCACTTGGCCATGATCGAACCGCCACGGCTGACGATACCGGTGACGCGCTTGGCGGTCATCGGCACGTAGCGCAACAGCACGCCGGCGTGGATGGTGAAGTAGTCGACGCCCTGCTCGGCCTGTTCGATCAGCGTGTCGCGGAACAACTCCCAGGTGAGGTCTTCGGCCACGCCGCCGACTTTTTCCAGGGCCTGGTAGATCGGCACGGTGCCGATGGGCACTGGCGAGTTGCGGATGATCCACTCGCGGGTTTCGTGGATGTGCTTGCCGGTGGACAGGTCCATCACCGTGTCCGAACCCCAGCGAATACCCCAGGTCAGCTTCGCCACTTCTTCTTCGATGGACGAACCCAGCGCGCTGTTGCCGATGTTGCCGTTGATCTTCACCAGGAAGTTACGGCCGATGATCATCGGTTCCAGTTCAGTGTGGTTGATGTTGGCCGGGATGATTGCGCGACCCCGGGCGATTTCGTCACGGACGAATTCCGGCGTGATGATCTTCGGCACACTGGCGCCAAAGCTGTGGCCGGCGTGTTGCTGGTCCAGCAAGCCAGCGGCGCGGGCCACTTCCAGCTTCATGTTTTCGCGGATGGCGACGTATTCCATCTCGGCGGTGATGATGCCCTTGCGCGCGTAGTGCATCTGGCTGACGTTGGCACCGGGCTTGGCGCGGCGTGGATTGTGCACGTGGGCGAAGCGCAACTTGGTCAGCTCCGGGTCGGCCAGGCGCTCCTGACCGAAGTTGGAGCTCAGGCCGGCCAGGCGCTCGGTGTCGCCACGGGCCTCGATCCACGGCGAACGCACGTCGGCCAGGCCTTTGCGCACGTCGATGATCACGTTCGGATCGGTGTACGGGCCCGAGGTGTCATACACCGTCACCGGCGCGTTGATCTCGCCGCCGAAGTCGGTCGGCGTCACGTCGAGGCTGATTTCGCGCATCGGCACGCGGATATCCGGGCGGCTGCCCTGGACATAGATTTTTTGCGAGCGGGTAAAAGGCTGAACCGATTGCTGATCGACCTGGGCCGAATCACTGAGGTTGATCGCGTTTTTTGATTTTGTCGTCATCACGGGCTCTCCAGACACACATCCAGGCAGTGGATTTTTGTCGGAGCGAACCTGTAGCGAATGGACGCAATCCTGCACGACAGTGCGGATGCTGTGCTTGATGCACGAGTGTGTTCGAGGGTCGAACAACATCCCGGACGAAGCACAAGAGGACTCGCCGGGTGACGAGAAATCTTGTTCCCTACGCAGGCGCTAACCTGATCAGGTTCAACGGGATCCGAAATTATTCGATCTCAGCCTCATAGCAAGGCACCCCGACAAGAACCCGGCCAGTCTAGACACAACCACCGCAGAACGCCATCACCGCAGCAAAAGGCGTGATGAATGGCGCATATACAGGATTGTTGCCGTGCCCGTGCGCAACTACACTCGCTACGCCGCGCCTCTTGTGCGCAATCATTTGAGAAGTAGGGATCGCCTCATGCTGCGCAAACTCTCACTGGCCCTTGCCGTGTCTTGTGCGTCCAATGGAATGGCCTGGGCTGCCGAAGCGCCCTTATCCACCCGGACCGATCTGGTGAGCGTGTACCAGGAAGCGGTGGACAACAACGCCGACCTGGCCGCCGCCCGCGCCCAGTATGGCGCCCAGAAAGAAGTGGTGCCCCAGGCCCGCGCCGGGTTGTTGCCCAACCTGTCGGCCGGTGCCGACCTGAACAACACCCGTACCGAACTCGACCAACCGGCGCTGACCGCCACCCGCAGCGCCACGGTTTACCAGGCCACGTTGTCCCAGCCCATTTTCCGGGCCGACCGCTGGTTCCAGTTGCAGGCGGCAAAATCCGTCAACGAACAAGCGTCGCTGCAACTGTCGGCCACCGAGCAGAACATGATCCTGCAGAGCGCCGAGAGCTATTTCAACGTACTGCGCAGCCAGGACAACCTGGCCTCGACCAAGGCCGAGGAAGCGGCTTTCAAGCGTCAACTCGACCAGTCCAACGAACGCTTCGACGTGGGCCTGTCGGACAAGACCGACGTGCTGCAATCCCAGGCCAGCTACGACACTGCCCGCGCCAACCGGATCCTCGCCCAGCGCCAGGTCGAGGATGCGTTCGAAGCCCTGATCACCCTGACCAACCGCCAGTACAACTCGATCCAGGGCATCGTTCACACGTTGCCGATCCTGCCGCCGGTGCCGAATGATGCCAAGGCCTGGGTCGACACCGCGGCCAAGCAGAACCTCAACCTGCTGGCCAGCAACTATGCCGTCGACGCCGCCGAAGACACCCTGCGCCAGCGCAAGGCCGGTCATGCGCCCACGCTCGACGCGATAGCCCAGTACAAAAAAGGCGATAACGACGGCCTCGGTTTTACCAACCCGAGCCCGACCGGCCAGCGTTACGGTGGCGATGCCGAGCAGCGCACCATCGGCCTGCAGTTGAGTATCCCGATCTACAGCGGCGGATTGACCAGCTCCCAGGTGCGCGAGTCCTATTCGCAACTCACCCAGACCGAGCAGCAGCGCGAAGGCCTGCGCCGGCAGGTGGTGGAGAACACCCGCAACCTGCACCGCGCAGTGAATACCGACGTGGAACAGGTCCAGGCCCGACGCCAGTCGATCATCTCCAACCAGAGTGCGGTAGAAGCCACGGAGATCGGTTATCAGGTGGGGACTCGCAACATCGTCGATGTGCTGGATGCCCAGCGCCAGCTGTACACTTCGGTGCGCAACTACAACAACGCCCGCTACGACTACATCCTCGACAACCTGCGCCTCAAGCAGGCCGCCGGCACCCTCAGCCCGGCCGACCTGCAGGACCTGTCACGCTACCTCAAGCCCGACTACAACCCGGACCGGGACTTCCTGCCGCCGGACCTGGCGCAGGCGGCGTCGCAGCAGTTGCGTTCGCGGCCCGCGCAGTAAGCAGCAGTAACCTTTGTGGCGAGGGGATTTATCCCCGCTGGGCTGCGCAGCAGCCCCAAAACCTGATAGTGCAGTGTGTCAGGTAGTTTGAAGGGGGGGGCGCTTCGCACCCCAGCGGGGCGGTGCGACGTTTCGCTAAATCCCCTCGCCACAGATAAATCCCCTCGCCACAAGAGCAACGATCACCGTTCGGAGATCAACCGCCCCAACCCCTCCAGCAGCCGCTGCAACGCGCCCTGATTGGTGCGCATCACCTTCAGTCCCGCCTCGGCCATGCGCTGTGCATCCCGGGGCAGTTCGAACAGCCGTTGTATGGCCCAGGCCAGGCTCTCGGCATCTTCGACTTCCTGCAATGCCCCGGCGCTGCGCAGTTGCGCGGCGATTTCGAGGAAGTTGAACAGATGCGGCCCGCTGAGGACCGGTTTCGACAGCGCCGCCGGCTCCAGCAGATTGTGGCCGCCATTGGGCACCAGGCTGCCGCCCACGAACGCGCTATCGGCCAACGCATAGAGAAACAGCAGTTCGCCCATGGTGTCGCCCAGCAACACCGAGACTTGCGCGGTAACGGGCTGTGCGCTGGAACGGCGGACCGTGGCAAAGCCTTCGCTTTCACACAACCGGTGCACGGTGTCGAAACGCTCGGGATGACGCGGCACCAGGATCAGCAACGCGTCGGGATAACTGTCGAGTAGCCGACGGTGCGCGGCCAGTACCACCTCGTCTTCGCCCTCATGGGTGCTCGCGGCGATCCAGACCGGGCGATCTGTCGCCTGCCATTGGCTGCGCAAGGCACTGGCGCGTTCGAGCAGTTGCGGGTCGATGGTCAGGTCGAACTTGATCGAGCCGGTGACCTCGACGGTCTTGGCCCGGGCGCCCAACTGGCGGAAACGTTCGGCCTCGGCTTCGGTCTGGACGGCAAACAGGCTCATCTCGGCCAGCATCGGCCGAGTGAGTCTGGGGAAGCGCGCATAGCCCCGGGCCGAACGCTCCGACAAACGCGCATTCGCCAAGGCCACGGGAATACCGCGCCTGGCGCATTGATGGATGTGGTTGGGCCACAGCTCGGTTTCCATGATCACGGCCAGCGTCGGCCTCACCCGATCGAGAAAACGCCTGGCAGCGCAGGGCAAGTCGTAAGGCAAATAACAATGCTGAATGCGCGGTTCATTGGCGAATAACGCCTGGATCCGCTCCGAGCCCGTGGGCGTCATGCAGGTCACTGTGATGGGCAACTGTGGATAACGTTGCAATAGGGCGCGAATCATCGGCGCGGCGGCGATGCTTTCGCCCACCGAGACCGAATGGACCCAGATGCCGCCCTGGGCCATGACCGGCAGCCCCCAGGAAAACCGCTCGCCGATGCGCCGGGCATACGCCGGCGCCTTGCGCGCCCGCAACCACAGCCGAATCGCTACCAATGGCAGCCCCAGGTAAAACAATGCGCTATAGAGTGTTCTGTTCATGGCGGCGGAGTTTATCGGTTTTTCAGCCGATCGCCTGCAACTGCACGGCAAAACGTTCCGCCAGCCAGCGTGCGGCCGGGCCCAAGGGCTCGTCGCGACGCCAGACCAGTTCCACCACCAGGGCCGGCGGGGTCCACTCACTGTTGAGTTCGACCATGTCGCCCAGGTACGCCGGATACTGCACCACGTGCCGCGGCAGCCAGGCCCAGCCCAGGCCACTTCTCAGCCACTCGGCCAGGACGTAGAAACTGTCGGCGCGCCAGACCTGCGGGCTGGCCTGCTCGCTGCCGGGGTAGACGCTGGACTGGGTCGCCATCAATAACTGCCGGTGCCGGGCCATTTCCCGGCAGGACACGTAGTCGTGGCTGGCCAGCGGGTGCCCCTTGCTACACACGGTGACCATCTCGACGCTGCCCAACACCCGGCGCTCCAGCGCTTCGGGGATCTGGTCGTGGTAAAACAACAAGCCCAGGTCAGCGCGACGCTCCACCAGTTTGCGCGCCACATCGCCCTGGGCGGCACTGGCCAGTTGCACCTCGAGGGTGGGGAATCGCTCGGCCAACGCCGCCAGGCTGTCGATGACCGGTTGATAGGGCATGGCCTCGTCCTGGGCCAGGCGCAGCGACGCTTCCTGTCCGCGCATCAGGGCCAGGGCCCGGCCATTGAGGCGTTCGCACTGACGCAACACCTCCCGCGCTTCCTCCAGCAATGCCTCGCCGGCATCGGTGAGCTTCGGCTGGCGGCCGCTGCTGCGCTCGAACAGGCTCACGCCCAAGTCAGCTTCCAGCAAGGCAATCGCACTGCTGACGGCCGATTGGGCCTTGCGCTGATCCCGAGCCACGGCGGAAAACGAACGCTGTTCGGCAACCCCTACGAACAGTCGCAATTGCTCAAGATTCCACTCAACGTTCATGACCCAACCTATCTCTTTAACAGATAGGTAATGACTTTACCGCATCTAGCCAAGCACTAGAATGGCGACATCGAAAGACGCAACAGTCAAAGAGGTTTCGCCATGAATGCCTACTACTACCTCGCTATCGCCATCTGCGCCGAAGTCATCGCCACTGTTTCGATGAAAGCAGTGAAAGGCCTGAGCACGCCCCTGCCCCTGGTGCTGGTGATCGCGGGCTACGGCATCGCTTTCTGGATGTTGACCCTGGTGGTGCGCAGCGTCCCGGTGGGCGTGGCGTATGCGGTCTGGGCCGGCATGGGCATCGTCATGGTCAGCGTTGCGGCACTGTTCATCTACGGGCAGAAGCTGGACGTGCCGGCGATGCTGGGGATGGCGCTGATCGTTCTGGGGGTCGTGGTGATCCAGCTGTTCTCCAAGACTGCTGGTCACTAAGAAACACGAAACACCTCTGCATGAAATACGATTGTGGCGAGGGGATCTCCCTCGCCACAGTTTTGACGATTGCCCCTGAATGGGTGGCCAAACTCAGCTCATCGAGTCTGTATACTGCGCCTTCGTCTTGAACACTGAGGTCGCTGCATGCCATCCGTTATTTCCACCGACGTGCTGATTGTCGGCGCCGGAGTCGCCGGCCTCTGGCTGAATGCGCGCCTGCGTCGACAGGGTTATTCGACCGTGCTGGTGGAAAGTGCCAGCCTCGGCGGTGGGCAGAGCGTCAAATCCCAGGGCATCATCCATGGCGGCGCCAAATATGCGCTGCATGGTGCTCTGACCGGCGCCTCGGAAGCCATCGCCGACATGCCGCGCCGCTGGCGCGAAGCGCTCGCTGGCGACGGCGAGCTGGACCTGTCCGGCGTGCGCCTGCTGTCCGAGGCCCATTACCTGTGGTCTCCCGGCACCCTGGCCGGCAATCTCACCAGTTTTTTCGCTAGTAAGGCCGTGCGCGGACGGGTCGATCAGGTCAAGGGCGACCAACTGCCACCGGCCCTGCAGGACAAACGTTTCAAAGGCAAGGTCTATCGCCTGGCCGAACTGGTGGTGGATGTCCCCAGCCTGATTGCACGCCTGGCGGAACTGGCCGGCGACAGCCTGCTCGCCGGCCAGCACATCGAGCCGCTGCGCGAAGCCGGCGAACTGGTGGGCCTGAAGGTGGACGGTCGTGAGATCCGTGCCCAGCGCATTGTCCTCAGTGCCGGGGCCGGTACCACCGACCTGCTCACGGCCCTGGGCCTGGACCAGCCGGCCATGCAGCGCCGGCCCTTGCACATGGTGCTGGTCAAGGGACCGAGCCTCAAGCCGCTTTATGCCCATTGCCTGGGGGGTGGGCCGAAGCCGCGTATCACCGTCACCACTCACCCGGCCGCCGATGGCCAATGGGTCTGGTACCTGGGTGGCGATATCGCCGAAGCCGATGGCGTGGCCCGCGAACCCGCCGCACAGATCGCCACCGCGCAAAAGGAACTCGGACAATTGCTGCCCTGGGTCGACCTCACCACCGCGCAATGGGCCACCCTGCGGGTCGATCGCGCAGAACCGCTGCAATCGGGCCTGACCCGCCCGGACAACGCCTTCCTCGCCGAGCAGGATCGCCTGTTGGTGGGCTGGCCGACCAAACTGGCCCTGGCCCCGGACTTTTCCGACCGGGTGATTGCCGCATTGCAGCAGGGCGGTATCACCCCCAGCCACCCGGCCCCGCTGCCGGACCTGCCGAAACCGCCCATGGGCGTGCCAGCCTGGGAGCAGCTGCTGCCATGAGCCAGGCGACCCTGCACGATTTCTATCGCCCCCTGGGCAACCACGGACCGCTGGTCTCTCCACTGGGCCTGGGCACCGTCAAGCTCGGGCGCGACCAGGGGGTCAAGTACCCCAACGGTTTTCGCATTCCCGATGACGACGAAGCACGCATGCTGCTCAAGCTGGCGCGTGACCTGGGCATCAACCTCATCGACACCGCACCGGCCTATGGCCGCAGCGAAGAACGCCTCGGCCCGCTGTTGCGCGGTCAACGCCAGGACTGGGTGATTGTCAGCAAGGTCGGCGAAGAGTTCAGCGACGGGCAGTCGCGTCACGACTTCAGTGCCGCCCACACCCGCCTCTCGGTGGAGCGCAGCCTCAAGCGCCTGGAGACCGACCATATCGACCTGGTACTGGTGCACTCCGACGGTAATGACCTGGCGATCCTAAACGACAGCGAGGTCTACCCGACCCTGGCGGCGCTCAAGCGCGAGGGCAAGATCGGTGGCTTCGGCTTCTCCGGCAAGACGGTCGAGGGTGGCCTGAAGGCCCTCGAACAGGGTGACTGCGCCATGGTTACCTACAATCTGAACGAACGAAGCGAAAGCGCGGTCATTGACTACGCTACCGAGCACGGCAAAGCCATCCTGGTGAAGAAAGCCCTCGCCAGCGGTCACGCCTGCCTGAGCCCGGGCGTGGATCCAGTCCAGGCCAGCTTCGAACTGTTGTTTGAGCACCCAGGGATCGCCAGTGCTATTGTCGGCACCATCAATCCGCTGCACCTCGCCCATAACGTCGCGACCGTAGCCAAGGTCCTACGTAAAAACTGACGCCGCTTCACGCGGTTTTTAGCAGGAGCCGATATGCCGCGCACGCTCATCAGGAAGAACCCGAGCAACTTCAAGACCCTGCCGCTGTTCGTCGAAGCGACGCCCGAAGGCCTGACCTACCAGAGCGTCGGGATGCCGCTGAACTTCGCCCAGACCTTGCAGCGCCGCCGCCCCGTGACGGTGGCCGATGCCGAACGTTTTTCCGTGGAGCTGGCGAACCTGGGGGTCTCGGTGCGCCTGACCCTGCAGTGGCAAAACCGCGACTATTGGGTGTTGGTGCGCCAGCGTCGGCAGGATCGCGGCGACGTGGTGCTCAAGCTGATTTCCGGTTATGTCCCGGCCCACGAATTGAATCTGCCGTTACTCACTGCCATCAGTGAAATAGCCGAGGAATGCCTGCTGGAAACCCCTGAAGGCTGGCTCGGCGGACGATTCAACGACACCTGGCTGCCAGCACCCTACGCCACGGCCTTGCATTATCGCGAAGCATTGCCGTTTCGCCTGACGCCGCTGTCGGGCTCGGCCCGTCCGGTGCGTAGCGCCAATCTGCAATTGATCGAACGACCGCGGGCCTACGTGCATCTGCCGACAGCGTCACTGCAGCTGATTTACGATTTGCGCCTGGAAGTCCCAAAAGAAGCCAAGTCCCTGAGTCTGTTTCATGTGGATGAACGACTTGAGGGCGATCAACTGGTGGCGCGCCTGGATCGCAAACGGCCGGACCTGTACCTGATGCCGCTTGAGGACGGCAAGCCAACGGGTGAGCTCTACACACTCAAACGCGATCAACTGGTCCCTGCCGGCACACGCGGCCTGCATCTGGCCGAAAGCTTCGCCAGCCAGGAAGGCTGGGTGGTTCGCGAAGAGCGCATCCGCTGGAAGGACTGGACCGCGCAGCAGGGTCTGACGCCCCCTCCTCCCCATCGCCAGGGTCTGACCAAACTACGCAAGAAGGCCCTGGGCCTCATGCGCATGGTTCGCGGGACGCTGCAAAAATAGCGTCACGCCGAACGCCGTTTATCGATATAGGTACGCCAGCGGGCGAGCAAATGGAAATAGCGATTTTCGCGCTTACCCATACCCCGTTTGGGCGAGAACGATTCCTCGGCGAAGGCGCCGTCGATTCGCACCCGTGACGCGGTGGTTGGCAGGGTGCAAACCTTGACCCCTGACTGCTGAAGGGCATATTTGAGCAGTCGTTCGGAATGCAGCTTCCTGCCTGTCGCCTGGCAAAAATCGAAAATGCGCTCGATACGCTTGCCGTAGGCACGGTAGGCATCACGCCCACAGATCGAAAAACGATCATTCAGACCGCCCCACCATTGCCAATCGGGGATATAGGCGTTCGCCCTGCGGGCAACGGAATGATCGAACACGTAAGCCGGAAGCGCCGTGTGGTAGAAATTGTCGGGACGTACGAACACGACAAAATCCGGATCGAACGGCTCCATCATTTCCGTCACGGTGTGCAGGGAGTTGAGCTGATAAATCAGGTTCCTGAGCGAAGCGTATCCATCTGCCCAGGTATCGCCCAGGGACTTGACCCGCTCGAAGTCCCAACGTTCCAGAACCCCCTCGGTGGAATGGAGCTGGCCGGTCATGGTGCTGAACGGCGCGTAATTGTCGGTACTCAGCTCACCCCGCTCGCCAGAACGCGGGTTGTGCACTTCATCGATTTTGTACAGGTGGTAGAAACACTGCACTTCGCTTCCCGCAGGGATCTGCCCCAGGACGTTCTCCCGGATGGAGGGAAAGCAAATTGCCGAGTTTCTCGGGATACCAAAAAATGCCACCGCAACTTTCAACACGCGTTCTGTCCCGACCATAAAGAAGAAAATCCCCGCAGCGGCGCATCAGCTGGTTCGACGTGACCCACCGGACTCAGCGACGACGGAACCACCGATGCCACCAACGGCTACGTTGCAACGGCACGACCGTCACGTCAGCTTCCAGCAGCCATTGCCGCTCATAATCCCAGGCGTGTCCGCCCCAGAGTTTTCCTGCTTCGTTGGAGAAACCCAGGGTCATCAACTGATAGGTATAGCCTGCGTGCCCACGCAACCAATCAAAGACCACTAGCGCATTGAAGCCCGTCGAGGGACCGACATAGCGCTTGCCGCCAGGTCTGTCGACCGGGTAGTTCCACAACGGAGGCAGCGGAATGCGCTCGCGATATAAGGTGACACCCGGCAGCGGCGACATGGGCGCCGTGCACCCCACCAGCATCGTGAAGCAGCGCGCCGCGGCCAGCTCGAACAATTGCTGCACTTCGGGCTTGTACGGCAGACCAAAGAAATACGCATCGGGGGCGTTGAAACCATGCACCAACACATTAACGCTCTGTCGGTTGAGCAGCGCCGAGTTCAGGCAGGTGTTGAACGTCACGACTACATCGTCACTACCGATACCGAGCGCCTGGAAGTCCGCCGCCGTGATCGCCGGATTGTTCGCCACCAGCAGCACTCGGGATGCTTTGCCCAGGCAATCCTTCAATGCCTGGGGGATCGCGTCGAATACCGACTGATCGCCACCAGGCAGCCGGTCAAGGGCCATCTCGCCGGATTGAGCCGCGCGCTTGTCCATGTCGTCTACCCCGGCACCCGCATACCATAGCGAAGCTTGACCCACCAGCGGATGAGCGCCGAGGGCGGCTGCCAAGGACGCATCTCTCGCTGGATTTCTGCAGCCAGATCCTGCCCGACGCGAGCGAATGAATAGCGGCTTTCGGCGAAGGCCTGGCCCTTGCTGGCGATCCGCGCCGCCAGTTCCGGCTCACGCTGCAGCAACTCCAGCTTCTGCACAGCTTCGCCCTCGGAATGGTAGAACACCACGTTCTCCATGTCCTCGAAACCGAGCAACTTATCCTCTTCACCCTGGCTCCAGGCCAATAGCACACACCCGCAGGCCATGGCCTCGAAGTTCTTGATCATGAACTCCCCCATGCCCAGGTCGGCGCTGACGAAGATCCTGATGCGATTGAGGGTTTCCAGGTACTCGCGACCCGACGCGGTACGCGTCACGAGCATGCCAGTACGCCTGGCCAGAGACTCGAGCAAGGTTTTACGCTGGGCATATTCGGTGCTCTTGAGGCTTCCGAGGAACCCGACGGGAATATCGCGAACGCTGCCCGTGTTGTGCAGCATCTGTTCGTCATAACCCTTGGATACGAACACCGCATCGATGTCCTCGGCCTGCATCCGGCGGGCAACTACGGCACCCGATACCAACGCACGACAACTGGGCAACCGACGATACAAACGTGAGTAGACGCTTCTGTATTTACTTTCGCGCATATAGTTCTGATAAGCGTCATGCTCGAGGAAGATCAGACCCGGAATGCACTTCAATACGCTCAACTGCCGGACCAGGCGCTTGACCCGCGAGAAAATCACTACCCGATCGAAGTCCTGATAATTAACCGACGCCAGGAATGGGCCGAGATTCATCTGCTGCTGTTTACTCAAGCGATAGATGACGCAGTCGTCGCAATTCTCCCGTGCCACCTCATAGAGGCGATCAAGGATCACACGCTGTTCATCCATCACCAAGAGCATGACTTTCATACTAATCGACCACAAACGAAATAAGGTAGGGGGATGGACGGGGCTATCGTCCAGAGTGGACAGACGCTCCGCTCGCGCCTGCCGGGGGTGAATCCAGGTTTAATTCAACGACCGCGAATCTTCTCGACGATGGCCGTAGTCGAACTGTTTTCTACCAACCCCAAGACCTTCACGGTGCCGCCATAAGCCGCGACGATATCAGCCCCCACGACTTGATCGATCCCGTAGTCACCGCCCTTTACCAGCACATCGGGCTTGACCTGGCGCAGCAGGTTTTCCGGTGTACCCTCGCTGAAGCTGATGACCCAGTCCACCGCACCAAGGCCGGCCAGAACCGCCATTCGCCGGTCCACACTGTTGATCGGGCGGCCCGGCCCTTTTAGACGGCTCACCGACGCATCGTCATTGACCGCTACGATCAGGCGATCGCCCTGGGCCCTGGCCTGTTCGAGGTAGGTCACGTGGCCGGCGTGCAGGATGTCAAAGCAGCCGTTGGTGAAAACGATTTTTTCGTTGTGGGCACGGGCGTCGTCAACCGCCAGCAACAGTTGCTCCAAGCCCAGCACACCGCGCTCGGAACCTTCCTCGCGTTGAATGGCGCGACGTAGCTCGGGGGCGCTGATGGCGGCCGTGCCAAGCTTGCCAACAACGATGCCCGCCGCCAGATTCGCCAGGGCCACCGCGTGGGGCAGTTCCTCACCGGCAGCGATGGCAGCAGCCAGGGTCGAGATCACGGTGTCACCAGCGCCCGTTACGTCGAATACTTCTCGAGCGCGGGCTGGCAGGTGCAACGCAGGATTACCAGGGCGCAGCAGGGTCATGCCATGCTCGCCCCGGGTCACCAGTAACGCGCCCAAGTCGAGTTCTTGCATAAGCTGCGCGCCCTTGCTCACCAGCTCGTGCTCATCGGCGCAACCGCCGACGATGGTTTCAAACTCGCTGAGGTTCGGGGTGATCAAACTGGCGCCACGATAGATGGAAAAGTCCTTTCCCTTGGGATCGGCCAGGACCGGAATGTTTCGGGCACGGGCGGCCTCGATCAGCGCTCGGTGGTTTTTCAAGGCGCCTTTGCCGTAGTCCGACAACACCAGCACCTTGACGCCTTCAAGCAGGCTTTCAACATCAGCGACCAGCGCCAGGGGGTCGGTGGCAAAAGGCTCTTCGAAATCGATCCGCAGAAGTTGCTGGTGCCTGCTCATGACCCGCAGCTTGACAATGGTCGGTTGGTGCGCGATGCGTTGGAATTTCGCCCTCACGCCCGCGCCCTTGAGACTGTTACTCAGGCTGTCGGCAGCCTCGTCGTCCCCGGTCACGCCCACGAGGGAGGCCGGGGCGCCCAGGGCGGCGATGTTCAGAGCGACGTTGGCGGCTCCGCCGGGACGATCCTCAATGTGCTCGACCTTGACCACCGGCACCGGTGCCTCAGGGGAAATCCGTGAGGTACCGCCATGCCAATAACGGTCGAGCATGACATCGCCGACCACCAATACAGGGGCTTGATCGAATCGCGGCATGGACAACTTCATGGAGCATCCCACATACAAAATGAACAGGGACGCGATATTAGCACAGGGTTGAACGAAGACTTATCCGCGACTGCAACAGGATCACGGTGTGCGTGCTCGATCAGCCCAGCAGCAATGCCAATAGGCGCTGACAAGCCTGAGCCAGCTCGACCTCATCGGTATTGATTTCACAGTCAGGCTCAAGCGGCACTTCGTAAGGACTGTCGATCCCGGTAAAATTCTTGATCCGCCCAGCACGGGCTTCGCGGTACAGCCCCTTGGGATCGCGCTCGGCACAAACCCCGAAAGGCGTGCTCACATAAACCTCGACAAAGGTGCCCTGGGAGAATAATTGTCGGGCCGCTTCCCGGTCTGCGCGAAAAGGAGAAATTGCCGCAACGATGACGATCAACCCCGCATCGACCATCAGGCGCGCCACCTCAGCGATGCGCCGGATATTTTCCTTACGGGACTCGGCATCCATGCCCAACCCTCGGCACAGCCCCTGGCGCAAGTTATCGCCGTCCAGCAGCGACGTATGCAAGCCTCGCTGGTTGAGCTGCACTTCCAGGGCGTTGGCCAGGGTCGACTTGCCCGCTCCCGAGAGCCCGGTCAGCCAGATGCAACGTGGTCGCTGGGCTTTGATGAAGGCCCGATCCTGGGGCGTGACAACTGACGCAAGGGAGCGTATCCGTGACTGTTGCTTCATACCTTTGACGCCTCATCCATAGCCGTGCATCTCGTGGTCACGTGAGCGGACCCGCCGGGCCAGTTGACGGCCCGCACTCAGCATAGCTTCCCGTACCAGCAAGGCTGCGTACGGCCAGCAGGCACGGTTCAAACGACACCCCGCTGTCGAAGCGAACCTGTAGCTCAGGCAATATCCTGACCCGGGGCATCCAGCCCCATAGCATTCAAGCGCGCGTAATAGCCGTTCTGCGCCAGCAGTTCGCCGTGAGTCCCACGTTCGACGATGCGCCCCTGATCCATCACCAGGATCAGGTCGGCTTTTTCGATGGTCGACAACCGATGGGCAATCACCAAGGTCGTCCGGCCCTTCATGACCTGATCCAGCGCGGACTGGATATGCCGCTCGGACTCGGTATCCAGGGCCGAAGTAGCCTCGTCGAGAATCAACAGCGGAGCATTTTTCAAGAGAGCCCTGGCGATAGCCAGACGTTGACGCTGACCACCGGAAAGCAGCACACCGTTTTCACCGACCTGGGTATCCAGGCCTTGAGGCAATTGCCTGATGAAGTCCATGGCATAAGCGTCCTGCGCCGCCTTCTCGATATCGACGCGCGGCGCACCGGCCAGGTCGCCGTAGGCAATATTGTTGGCAACCGTGTCGCTGAACAGCGTTACGTGCTGAGTCACCTGGGCAATATGACGGCGCAGGTTCAACAATTTGTACTGCTCGATTTCAACGCCATCAAGCAGGATCTCACCGTCATTGTGGTGATAGAAACGAGGGATCAGGTTAGCCAGGGTGGACTTGCCGCTGCCCGAGCGCCCCACAAGCGCAACCATTTGTCCTGGCTCCACCGAAAAGCTGATGTCATCGAGTACCTGCCTGTCGGTGTCAGGGTAGGTGAAGCTCAGATGGCGCACATCGAGCCGCCCGCTAACGGCATCACGCTCTACGGTACCGGTGTCGGTTTCCGGCGTGACATCCAGTTGTTCGAAAATACTTTCCGCACCGGCGACGCCTTTCTGGATCGTGGAGCTGACTTCCGACAACTGGCGGATGGGCTTGGGTAGCAGACCCGCCAAGGTAATGTAGGCCACCATGTCGCCCGCCGAAGCATCGCCGCGCAGAAACAGGACCAAGAACATCAGCGCGGCCATCGCACTGTAGATCACCAGTTGCAGCAATGGCGTGTAAATAGCTCCGGTACGCGTCATTCGCAACTGTTTGTCGGTGTTGCCCTGGCTGGCCTCGAGGAAGCGCTTCTGCTCATAGACCTCACCTCCGAAACTGCGCACCACGCGATAGCTCTGGATGGTCTCGGAGGCGACATGTGTCACATCCCCCATCGCCGCCTGGATTTTTTTGCTCTGCTTGCGAAATTTCTTGCTCGCGGTGCGGACCATGACCGCAATCAGCGGCAAGATCGCCACCATCACCAGGGTCAGGCGCCAGTTCATGAACAACAGCGAGGCGAACAGGAAAACTACCGTCATGCCTTCACGGATAACGACCTTGATCGCATCTGTTGCCGCCCCGGTTACCATCGTCACGTTGAAAGTGATGCGGGAAATCAGATGACCCGAGTTATGTTTGTCGAAATAGCGATTGGGCAACGTGAGCAGGTTGTTGAATAGCTGCACCCGCAGATCATGCACCAGTCCCAGCGAAACCTTGGCCAGGAAATAGTTGCCCAGATACGAACCCAACCCCTGCCAGGCAGCAATCAAAATGATCAGCAACGGCACCGCCTGTAATAACTGCAGGTCCCGCAGGTAAGGCACTGTGGGAAACAGCACCGCGTTCGGATTGGAGAGGCCGTCGACAAAGTACTTGAGGATGTAGCCGAGCATCGGCTGGGTAGAAGCGAAAATCAGGAAACCGACGATGCTCAACCCGAACAAGCCGATGTAAGGCTTCACGTAGCCGAGCAGGCGGAAATAGACTTTCAAGCTTGAGGGGCTTGCTGGGGAACTGGAATCGGCCATATCACGCGAATGTCGATAAAAAGGTCGCTGACTTTAACACAGCTTCTTCGGTGTTCTGGCAAACCGGTAAGGCTGTTATTGTTACGCCGCTACGAAATACTCCATAGCCATCACCGAGAATGGTCCACTTGATTACAGAAATGAATTCCTGAGCATGCTATCCAAGCACTACGCCCCCGCCCATAGGGTTTTCGATTTCATCTGCCTGTGGATTCTTCCGCTCGGCTTCCTGCTGCTTTTGTGCGCCTTGTTCTTTGTGCCTGGGCGCAGCCAGCACCATAAATTATTCTATGGGCTGTTCAGCATACCTGCCCTGATAGCCTTATGCCTCAGGCCAGGCATGCTGAAAGAACTGGCCCGTGAGCCGATTTTCGTCGCCCTGGTCGTTTTCGTGAGCTGGGCGCTGATCAGCTTGTCGTGGGGGCCCGAGATCGACAATATCGGGCGCCCGATCAAAACAGTACTGCATACCCTGCTACTGTTTGCCGGGTGTCATCTACTGGTGCGCTATCGTGGAGACCTGCTTCACCCTCTGTTGTTCTGCGCAGCGACGGTAGCCCTGGTCGCCTCGCTCTATAATTTGTACATGTTTGCCAGGGTATATGAGCCGGGAATGCGCTTGATCGGCTCCGGCGCCCTCGATAATCCGCTGCTCAGCTCTCACCTGTACGGGTTCTTTTGCGTTTACTGGATCAGTCTGGGCATGCTCTGGAAAAATCGCCAGATACTCTGGCTTTCTGTGCCTGCCACCCTGGTCATGCTGGCAGCCGTCGCCGCTACCGGCTCAAGAACGCCCTTGGTCGCATTGGCCGCTGCCATTATCTGGATAGGTATCCTGTGTTGGAATCGTCGCTCGATTGCGTTGTTCGGGCTTCTGGTTCTGGGCGCAATCATCATGAGCGTATGGTTCAACAGTATGATTTTTGCCCGTGGAGACTCATTTCGCCTGGAAATCTGGCAGATAGTCCTGCAAATGATCGCCCAGCATCCCTGGATTGGGCACGGTTACGGGGCGGACCTTGAGATTGATCCAGGCTTGGGCTACATGCTCTCCGAGCCCCATAACTTTGCCCTTGGCGTGCTGTACTACGTCGGAATCGTCGGGCTGGTACCATGGATTTTCTTCCAGGCCTGGGGATTATTGAGCAGTTGGCGTTACCGGAATCATCCCTTGTTTATCGTGGCCTCCACTTGGCTGGTATACGGCATGAGCGCAGCGCTCACAGAGGGCGGAGGCATCCTGTCCAGGCCGAAGGAGCATTGGTTCCTGCTGTGGATTCCACTGGCCCTGATCGCTGCCCTGAGTATCAATTACCGCGCCAGACGCCTGCTGGATACGCCTGTGGAAAGGTTGACTCCGCAAGCCTTGGAAACGCTCTCGGCGGGGGCCCAGGTGATTGAATCTGACGGGCTTGGCCCAAAGGTCCTGCGTTTGTCCGGGGGAGATTTCCTCAAACTGTTCCGAGCACGTCGTTGGTACACCTCCGGCGGCTTCAATCCTTATTCCGAACGCTTTATCGTCAACAGTCAGTTGCTGCGAAACCTGGGCATCCAGAGCCCGACGATACTCGCGCTGTACCATTTGAACGACAGCAGCAGTGCGGTGCACTACGTCCCCTTGCCAGGAATGACCGTTCGCCAAGCGATGAAAGACGCTGCGACGCCTGCGCAACGCCACTCCCTGGTCCAGGGCTTTGGAAGATTCCTCGCGCAATTGCATGAACGAGGCGTCTACTTCCGATCCCTGCATATGGGCAATGTACTGGTCCTGGAAAACGGTGAATTCGGCCTGATCGATATTGCCGACATGTACGTATATCCGTCTTCGCTCAGGCTCGCGCTTCGCCAGCGCAACTTGCGCCATATGCAGCGCTATAAGGAGGATTACGGCTGGCTTTTTGAGCAACACCTTGATGCGCTGCTTGATGGTTACGCCATGATCGCCTCGAAACCGGCGGTCGATGACCTGCAAAAGCGCATTCTATCGAGGGACAGACCGGCCCGGGCGTGACGATCCCGTCGTTCGACGTTGAACGACGATATCAGCCATCTCGAATCCTTTGAGCGCGGTTCAGTGCTTTTCCAGCGGACAAAAAAACATGCGCCCCAGGCCGCGCCAGGTTTTTTTGTTCCAAGCCCTGAAAGGAACCTGCCTCAGTAGCTCACGAGCGAACACGTGGTCGCGGTTCGACATTTTCAGGAACATGGAATTAAGGAACTTGTAGCGCACCTCGTCATAAAGCGGATGATCGCTGAACAAGGCGTAGGTACGCAGAATGCTATCGGTCATGAACCGATGATTCTTGTAGGAGTTGGTCGCGTGCTTGCGATAGCGCGCCATCAACACACTCAGACCGTCGATAAAATAACCGGCACGGGTCACCTTCAGTTCGATCAGCAGATCCTCCAGGCGAATCAGTGGATCGAACCCTCCGACTTTCTCCAACGCCTCGCGACGAATCATCAACGTCGGCGCAGGCGGGTAGGGTTTTCGCTCCATGAACATGTCTTCGAAATCAAGCCGCCGGAAAGGCACGTCTCGACGCTGGCGACTCTCGGGATAAAGATTGCCATCAGCATCGATCAGCTCGATATTACCCGCACATATACCGACTTCAGGTTTGCCGTCCATGTACGCCACCTGAACGGCGATCCGCTCGGGCAGCATAATGTCGTCGGAACCAAACGGGACGATAAGGCTGCCGCTGGAGCGGGCAATGGCATCATTTAGCGTATTGGTCAGGCCCTGGTTCTGCTGGACGCGAAAGTCGAAGCCATGCGTCGCCTGTAATCGCTGTATACGTTCGACACTGTCATCGGTAGAACCGTCGTCGATCACCAGCAGCTCAATGTTCGGGTAGGTCTGCCCAATCACACTGAGGATGCACTCTTCGATATAGCGACCGTGGTTATAGGATGCGATGATCACAGTGACGACGGGCTGTGCGGCACTCATGGCTGCTCCTTGCGGGCTTCATCCAGGCCGCTCTCTATCAATTCAAGGTATTGCCGACGAAACACCTCAATGTCGTGCTGCGCGACAAGGTAACGGTAGGCTCGCTCGCCGCAGGCTTTGAGCTCGGCGTCCGAAAGCCCCAAGTAGGTGTCGAGCGCCACTATCAGGCTCGGCACATCGGCAGGTTTTACCGACAGGCCACCCGCCCCTTGGATCAAGGGCAACATGGCCGGCACATCCGAAGCAATCACCGGTAGATGCCCGCTCATGCCCTCCAGCAACGCCAGGCCCAAGCCTTCGGCCAGCGATGGCATGGTCCAGATATCGAATGCGCGCACATATTGCAGAGCATTTTCCTTGAAGCCTAACAGATGCACCCGATCGCTCAGACCCAACTGTTGGATCAGCGCGGCCAACCGGGACTCTTCCCGTCCGGCACCAATAATCGCCAGTTGGGCGGCAGGATACTTATCCTTGAGTGTAGCGAAAGCCTGAAGCAGGTAAGTGTGCCCCTTGACCGGCACCAGCCGACCCAGAGCACCAATCAGTCTTACCGAAGGATCGATACCTAGCAATTCACGGGCACGTTCGCGTGAATGCTGCAAGGCTTCAGCCTGCTTGACGTCGATGGCGTTGGTAATGGCATAGGTATTGGAATCGGTGAAACCACAACGACAGTCCAGCAGATATTGTTTGACCGCCGGCGAGACACCGACAAATCGCCAATGACGATCTACCTGTCGCTCGGTCTGGCGGCGGCGATAAAACCGGTCATATTCCCCGAACCCATGGGCAATACCGATGCACAACGGGATCTTCAGCCACCGATTGAGCTGCAGCATCATGTTGACGGGTTTGAACCGGTTGCACACGACCACGTCGAATTTTTCCTTGCGGCAGAATTGATACAGCTGCCACATCGCGCGAATACGCAGCCCCTTCAGAGCCTTGTCGGTAAATTCGAAATAAATCGAATGATCGGCTCGACTCACCGCGTCGCCAGGACCCGGGCGCCCACGCAGGAAAGCTGCCGTCACCTCGTAGCGCTCGCTGGGCAGTGCTTTGACGATCTGCTCCGCCAGATCCGCAAAGTCATGTTGCTTGACGTTATAGTCCGGCTGCAACTGCAGCACTTTCAACCGCTGACTCATAGTTCCCCTTGGTGAAAACCCGTCGCATCAATCGTCCAGACAGGCGTTGTCGCCAGTCGCTGGATCCAAGCAGGATCCGGCTCGGGCAATGCCGACCATTCGTTGCGCTTCCAGCATACGAAATGAAAATACGGGAAAGTACGCTCTCCATCCCGATCATTGGTCAGACAACCATCGCACCAGCGCCAGCGAAGAGGGAAGTTCTCAGAACCGTCGTGCCACTTTATGCATCCACCCGGCGTGCTGAAGGCTTCGATGAACTCACTGCGTCGACGCCACGGATTAAACTTACCCACCAGCGAAAACAGCGGTTCTGGAAAGTTCTTGCGCCACAGGAAAATCCGGCTGAACGCGCCTTCATCCAAGGCATGGTGCCGATCATCGGTAAAGCGCTCTTGCCAGTTCTTGATCAACTTGAACACTTCACGCCCTGGGGCCGTGTTGCGTATGAGGCACAAGTGCCCGGCAACGCGACGTTCATGAGTTGAAAACAGATCACGACTGGCCAGGCGCTCGACTGTGAAATATTGCCGAAGATCACCGTACACCACATCAATATCGCCAAAGCCCCAGAAATCGTAGCCTTCCAGGCGATCGACATGAATGTATCCGAGGGCCGGCTTGATGTCGCACAGTTTGTAGGCCTGCGCGGGTCTGAATTCGATATCCAATCGCTGGGAAACCAGCTGGCAATATGCGTCGAACGTCGTGGTTTCGACTGCCACGTTAGAGGGCAGATTTTCCGGAACACCGCAATCGCTGAACAACAGCCAATCTATATCGGGGTTATGTCGACAGCTTTCGAGAAATAACGGCATCCAGAAAGGCCAACGGCCAAAATATGGAATGATGAATAGGATACGGGGGCAAGGGTTGGTCACTAAAGGCTCACGTTAACCAGGACAAGGGCGTCGAGCCCGTTCTGTGTCATTTTTGTTTGATCTGCGCAGTAGAAGACGTCATTAACCAGAAAAGCTCGTGACGCCTGACGGCCTTACGAAAAAAATCGTTCTCGCCATAGGCAGAACTGACCCTGTTGGTCAAAAAGCCTTGTATCAAACGTCTCAACCGCCGCTTCAAAGGCAGAGGAGGTTGCAGATCATGCATCATGCCCAGCGCCATGGCCTTGTCCCGCTGAAGTGTCAGCGACAGTGACAGACTCAAGGGTTGCATTGTCCGATCAGGATCAAAGACCGGCGGCAACGCCACGCCTTCCCCTGTATCACCCATGGGCCAGCGGTCATTGTCATGCAGGTGATTGGCATACCCCAGCAACGTGGTTGGCTGCCATTCCAGGCCTACCAGCGCCTCCATCACTGCGTCATGGGCGCAGACGTGATCAGCATGCGGGTCGAGTGTCGGGTGCGGCAGCACAATCACTTCGGGACGCGCCTTGAGCAGCAATTCACGCAGGTCCGCTATCAGGTTATTCCAGGTGGGCGCACCGTCAGTATCGCCCGGCAGCACAAACGGATTCATCCGGCGGAACAGCCGGGTGTCACTCAGATCAGCTTCGCGAGAGCCCTGGGGTTGACCGGGCGCCGATTGCATGGCCGCTAGCTGGAGGCAGAAATAGCCCAGCTGTACACATTGCGTTTCAGGCACCCCGGCCCAACGGGGTACGGCAATGCTGTCCCAGGCTCGCAAGCGGCCTTTGAGTCGTGCCGCTTCGACACTATCCAGGCCCATCTGCTGATAATGCTCGGCTTCGATTTCACCGGCGGTCAGGGTCACGATCCAGGTTTCGTCTGCCTGACTGTACAGCCCATAGGCGGCCAACTCGGCATCGTCGGCATGGGGCGCAATGACCATCACCCGTTGACCCTGCAGTTGCGGCGAGGCGAAGGACCAGAGCGTCGGCTCCCCCCGTACTCGACAAAAGCGCCCACGCAGGCGCAACTCGCCTCTGGACAGAGCAGGTCCCTGCTCGCTGAGGTTGAGATAGCGCAGGCCATTGACACCGCGCTCGAATGTTTGTCGATCCGGGGCATCACCACCCGACAATTCGACAACCGGATCGATAAAGCGCCCCAGCCAGGTGCTTCTGACCCGCAGCGCCAGGATCAGCGTGGCGCCGTCGTCCAGCATCACGCCCTCATCCAGCCGCAGCCGCCCGGCATTCAGATGCACTTTCGGTTGCTGGGTAAATGGCGGGAAGCTGTATTGGTAATCGTCCTTGGGCGAATAGAACAGGTGATCGGCAAACCACGCTTCATGAGCGACCCAACCCAATACCGCCAGCACCAACGGCAACCACCAGGCGACCAGTACGCCCAGCAAGACCAGCGTCACAAGCGCCAATAACAACCCCACGCGCTTGTTGCGACGATGGCGCTTGAGCAATTGCTGTTTGCGACTAACGGGTGGATTCATACGGTAAACACCGGCACAGGGTTGCACCAACGGTCCTTGTACTCCCGGTCCGCCCGGCCGAACGAAAAACGCAACGGCTTGCCGGCGGCACGGGCATGCTCCCAGGCGCTTTGGGTATTGAGGAAACTCAGCACGCTGCCTGGACTGAATTCGCGGGTTTGCGGGTCCACGCCACCGTTGATGTACTCGACGCTGATCCACTCCGGCGCTTCGACCCGATACACCAGTTGAATAGCGATCGGGGCATCGTTGAGAAAGATCACCGAACCGATCAGCAGTTCCCGTAGCAGCTCGATTACCTCGCCCATGCGCTCGGCACCGGTCGCCGCAAAACCCCAGCGGCGCAGGAACAGGTCGCAGTAGATCGACGCCAGTTCCGCGCTGGAAAACTCATCGACCGAGCGCACCACTCCACCGGCCTCTTCCAGCAAACGCAGCTCGCGACGCTGGTTGTAGCGAAACTTCTTGGACAGCTCTTCCGGCGTACGCGCCATGGCCAGCTGTTCCTGCTGAACTTTCAGGCCGCTGAAACGCCCTTCGTTGAGGGCCGACAGATAACGTCCGCGATGACGCAACGGCGCCTGTGCATCGGGCGCCGCCGGCAGGATCAGCTCGGCGTTGCCCAGGTCGAACAAGCCTTTCTTGCCGCTGCGCTTGAGCACGTCCTTGGACAGCGCCAGATCCTGGCCCCAGGTCGCAATGGCCGCCTTCAACTCCCCCTGATGTTCGTATGCCAGGTAACGCACGGGAATATCGGCCAGGTCCGCCAGGCGCTCAACCACCAGGGGATGGGTCGCCACACTGCCACCAAAGCGCTGCCAGGCCTGGGCATAAGCCGAAGCGTCTATTGTCATCCAGCCGCGCTCACGCCAACCTTGGAATCGATTGAGCATCAAGCCCTCGGCGCCAGTTCGGTGACTTGGGGCAAACGCCAGAATGCCTCGCGCACCGCACGGTCGGAGAAGCGTTCACGCAGGCGGTCAAGCATCAGCTCGGCACATTGACGCCGCTGCAGATCATCCATGACCGCCAGGTGCTGCAGCCCCTGGGCCAGGTGCTCGGCGTCGCCCAGCGGAAACAGAATACCCACGCCTTCGACCACTTCCTTCGCCCCGCCACAGGCCGTGGCCAGCAACGGCACACCGGCGGCCATTGCTTCGAGCAACACCATGCCGAACGGTTCGTGATCGGAACTCAGTGCGAACACGTCGAAAGCCCGAAAGTAACGGCGCGCCTCAGGCACCAGGCCGAGAAACAGCACGCGGTCGGCGATCCCCAGTTCCAGCGCCAGCTCCCGCAGGTCCTGCTCCAGACGCCCTTTGCCGAGGATGGCCAGTTGACTGTGGTCGGGCAAATACGCCAGTGCCGCGGCAAACCCCCGCAACAACGTGGCCTGTCCCTTGTCCGGATGCAGGCGGCCGACGTTGCCGACGATCCAGGCGTTCGCCTCCAGCCCCAAGGTATGCCGCGCCTCGTCCCGGGACACCAGGCCAGCCTCAGCGGCCTCCAGGTCGATGCGGTTGTAGAGAGTCTGGATCCGGCCCGCCGGCCAATTCGGCAGACAGTGGCGCATGTCGTCACGCACCGCATCGGAGACCCCGAGCAAGCTCAGGCGCTTGCGGAAAACATGAGCGAACAGCCGGCGAGTACGCCGCCGGTAATCGCCGAAGGCATGGTGCACGCCAATCACCCGCAGCCCAGTGCCGAGCAGGGCGATGTAGATAGGCTTGAAGCGGTGGGCAATACAGAAACTGAAATTGCGCGAAGCGGCGATCTTGCGCAGATCGCCAATGGCGCCCAGCTTCAGGCCTCTCACGGCACTGGAGCTGTATTCCATGAACAGCACCTCGTCCGAGGCGCAACCAGCAGCAACCTCGGCATCGGCGACCCCGGTGAGAAACACCGTGGTCACGCGATAGCCGGTACCCGCGAACAGGCTGGCGTATTGACGGGCACAGTCGAGGAACGGCCCGTCATAACCGTGGCAGAACTGCAGCACATGTCGCTCAGCCGAGCGTGTCATAAGCGTCTACGCCGTCTTTGACCACCAGAATGTCTTCCATGATCAGGTATTGCAGATCCGAGCCATAGAACATGTTCAGCGCATCGGTCGGCGAACAGATCATCGGTTCGCCGCGGCGGTTGAGCGAGGTGTTCAGGGACACACCGTTGCCTGTCAGGACTTCCAAAGCTTTCATCATGTCGTAGTAGCGCGGATTGTATTCGCGCTTGAGCACCTGGGCCCTGGAAGTACCGTCTTCGTGGACGACTTCCGGCACACGGGTTTTCCACTCTTCGGCCACTTCGAATGTGAAAGTCATGAAGGGGGCGGGATGATCGACCTTGATCATCTGGGGCGCCACGGTGTCGAGCATCGAAGGGCAGAAAGGCCTCCAGCGCTCGCGGAACTTGATCTGTTCGTTGATGCGATCCGCCACGCCGCTGGCGCTCGGGCAACCGATGATCGAACGACCGCCCAGGGCTCGCGGACCAAATTCCATGCGCCCCTGGAACCAGGCCACCGGGTTGCCGTCGACCATGATTTTGGCAATGCGCTCGGGGGTATTGTCGATCTTGCGCCACGCCGGTTTGCTCGGATGACGGGCGCAGGCGGCGATCACATCTTCGTTGCTGTAGGCCGGGCCGAGGTAGACGTGTTCCATCTTCTCCACGGGCACGCCACGGGCATGGGACACATAGGCGGCCGCGCCCACCGCGGTACCGGCGTCGCCGGAAGCCGGTTGCACGAACAGCTCCTTGACGTCGTCACGGGCGATGATCTTCTGGTTCAGCTTGACGTTCAACGCGCAACCACCGGCGAAAGCCAGCTTGCCGGTTTCCTTGAGCACGTCGCCCAGGTAGTGATCGATCATCTGCAGCGCGAGTTTCTCGAACAGCGCCTGCATGCTGGCCGCGTAATGGATGTATGGCTCGTCGGCGATATCGCCTTCGCGCTTGGGACCGAGCCATTCGATCAGCTTCGGCGAGAAGTAGAAGCCCTTGCCCTTCTCTTTATAGCGGCGCAGGCCGATCACGTTGGCGTAGTCGGTGTTGATCACCAACTGGCCGTTCTCGAACGAGGCCAGGCGCGAGAAATCGTACTTGCTGGCATCGCCGTAGGGCGCCATGCCCATGACCTTGAATTCGCCGTCGAGCATTTCAAAGCCGAGGAATTCAGTGATCGCACCGTACAGGCCGCCCAGTGAGTCCGGGTCGAAAAATTCCTTGATCTTGTGGATCTTGCCGTTTTCGCCGTAGCCGAAGAAGGTCGTGGCGTACTCGCCCTTGCCGTCGATGCCCAGAATCGCGGTTTTTTCCTGGAAGCCCGAGCAGTGATATGCGCTGGAAGCGTGGGCCAGGTGGTGCTCGACCGGCTCGATCTTGATCTTCTTCGGATCGAAGCCCAGTTGCTCCAGGCACCAGACGATCTTGCGGCGATAGCGCTTGTAGCGACGATTGCCCATCAGGATCGCGTCGAGAGCACGGTCCGGGGCATACCAGTAGCGCTTGGCATAGTGCCAGCGCGCTTCGCCGAACAGGCTGATCGGCGCGAACGGGATCGCTACCACATCGACGTCAGATGGCTTGATGCCAGCTTGCTCCAGGCAGAACTTCGCCGACTCATAGGGCATGCGGTTCTTTGCATGCTTATCGCGTACGAAGCGCTCTTCCTCGGCCGCCGCGATCAGCTTTCCGTCTATGTACAGCGCTGCGGAAGGATCATGGCTGAGGGCGCCGGACAGGCCAAGAATCGTCAATGCCACAGGGTCTAGCCTCTTATGTCTGCATACGGGCGAAAAGCGCCGCGAAAAATTGATGTGCCACTCGCCGGGGCGCTAGGCAGCTAAAGGGCGGGATTATAGCGTAAAAGCGTCGGTAAGCCGCTAGCGGCGAAGACAGACCGGTAAGTATTTGAATACCACCAGCCGTGTGCCCTGCAACGGGTTGCTGACGATTTCAGGTGCCAGTCCGTTAGCCCGCAAAAACAGGATGCGGGCATGTTCGGCAAGGGCCCGTCCATTCACACTCATTAAAAATGACCTGACCACTCAGGTTATCTGGATGTACAACAAATAAGATCGCCCACTGATTCATTTCGTTCAAGGCGCCCCCTTCATATACCCCAACCAGCGCTCCAATAGTTGAAAATATTTTTAACTCTTATATCCATTCCGAGACTTGAAAAGCCGTCCGTCGCCACTGTCGACATTGACAGTAGCAAGTTTGAAAATCGGAAAAACCCAAAGCAACAAGACAACCTTACCAATACCAGGCCCCATTCATGACCACCGATGCGATCACTTATTGGCGGCACGGCTACCGAATCTCATGCCTATGAGCCTGACCACGGGAGCCGCCACTTAGAGTGGGACCTGAAATTGATGGATCAGTTGCTTTACGATAGATCTTTAACAGGACCAGAAGTAGCCCCATGTATTCCAGCCACTCCCTCGTCAATGCGTTCAAAAGCGGCATTCGATCAATGCCTGGTATCTTTGCCGCTTATTTCACCCTTGGCTGCTGCGAGCGTTTCGCAGCAACCATTCTTCGATTATGAATCGCATATGCCCCATAGGTAACACTTTGAAGCAAAATCAAGCAGCGCCCTGAAATTCAAGAAACCACTCCAAGTTGATGTCAGCCCAGGCAAAGACATATCTTCCCAGCCCAACTTCACTCATTCTCGTATCTTTGGTAGTCGCCCATTTATCACCCGATACAACGCACTGCCCTCAGGCCAGTTGCGCATGAATCGCGCCCGATCCCGGGCATAGGCAGGGGCGAAGCTCGCGAGGGTGCGGTGCTGGCACATGGAATCCAGGTCGATCAGTGCCCAGCGATCATGCTGCCAGAACAGGTTGTGTCCCTTGAAGTCGCCATGGCTGATGCGTTCGCGGATCAAGTCGGCGAACAATCGGTCCAGCGCCAGCAACTCGGATTCCGGCGCATCACCGCTTTCCACGTAGGGAGCAAAACGCTCGATGATGTCCGGCCCCGACAGATGCTCGGTCACCAGGTAGGCACCACGACGCAGCCACAGGAAGCGCTTTTCCAGCAACGCCAGGGGTTTGGGAGTGGCGATGCCGAGAAATGCCAGGCGATGGCCCTCGCGCCACGAGTGCCAGGCGCGGCTCGGACGCCAGAAGCGCTTGAGCCAATGGGCGAAGTTTTTGATGTTGTAACGCTTGATGACCAGGGTACGACCGTCGACCTCGACTTTGCCGACACTCGCCGCCCCCCCGGTCTTGTACAAGTGGCCCTGATCCAGCAAGGCATCCGCCCGCTCCAGCACTGGCACCATGGCCGCCTCTTCGTCGCGCCGGATCGCGCGCAGACCGAACGCCCCACGCTGCACGCTGAACAGACTGCATTCGCGCCCGACCTTTTCCATGAAGTCGTTCAGCCGCCAGGCCTGCACCTTGTCGATCTGCTTTTGCAGCGCTTCCATGGGCAGCGCGTGTTCGGCGTTGCTCAGCAGATAATGCACCAGCAACTCTTCGGTGAACGGCTCGATGGACTTGGGTAACTGGGCGAAAAACACCCCAAGATTTTCCAGCACTTTCTGTCGCGACAAGGGTTGTCCCGGCGTCTCGGCACGGATGCCGGCACCGTCGATCAGGTAAAGTTTACCGTCGTGGCGCAGCAGGTTGTCCAAGTGCAGGTCTTCCTGCCACAAGCCTTTGCCATGCAGTTGTGCGATGGCCCCCAAGGCCTCGGCCAGCACCGCCGCCTGCTCGTCGGCCAGCAGAGGCTGATGCTCGACCAGTTTCCAGGCTTCCCCCAGGCTTTCGGCGCCTTCGAGGAACTCGAACAGCAACCAACCGCCCTCGCCTTCTTTCAGGCCGTCGGCCAATAACAACGGCGTCGTCAGACCCTGTTCCGCCAGCAGGCGCACGCCTTGCAGTTCGCGTTGGAAATGCCGGGCCGCCTTGCTGCCGACCAGCAGTTTGGCCAGCACCGGCCGGCCGCGCCAGACGCCGGCGCCGACATAACGCTGGCCCGGCAACACCCGCAACAGCGACAGCAACTGCAATTGCCCCGGGCCGGCGGCGTCGGCCAGTTCCAGGCTCAGGGGCAGGTCGGGACTACGACCGACCCTTTTCAACTCGGACAAATGCATCAACGGGCTTCCTTGTGGCTGCGCCGAGCGGTCAGGCGGGTCAACCAGCGGTCGACCAGAGCGGCGTCCGGCGGCTGGTCCAGGTAGGTAGCCAGCAACTGGCGGACTTCGCCTTCATTCCAGACCGACGCGCGACGCAGCAAAGGCTCAAGATCCTTGACCCTGTCGCGCTGACCGAACAGCAGCGGACGGGTCTTCTCCAGGTCGATCAGTTGCGCCTGATAGCCGTCGGCCGTCGCTTGCAGAAAGATGTGTTTGGGATAAAAGCAACCGTGGACCTGATGCATGCCGTGCAGGCGTCGCGCCAATTGACCACAAGCCTTCAGGATGGTCGAACGTTGTGTCGCTGTCAGCGTCGGCCAGTCCTGCAACAGCGAATCCAGGTCATCCCAGCCTTCCAGGGCCCGCGTCAGCAGGATCGCCCGCACTTCACCATCGATCTTGCGCTGGCCGTAGAACACCGCTTGCAGGGCCGGAATGCCCAACTGGCGATAACGGCTGATGTTGCGAAACTCCCGAGAAAAACTCGGCTCACCGAAGGGGTGGGACAACGTCCGCGTCAGGTAATTGCTCTGGCGCTTGAGGTAATAGCCCCGCCCTTCAAGTTCCAGACGGAACACGCTGCTCCAGCCGTCTCCCGAGGTGTTGGGTTCGTCCACCGCGTCCAGTTGCCGCGCCCACAGGGCCTCGAAACTGTCCAGACCGTGGCGCTCCAGCAATGGCCGGTCTTCAGCGGCCAGAAAATCATTCATTCACGCCCCTCGAAAAATCTCACCACGTGACGGATACGTTTCTTGTCGCACGTATCGAGTCGGTCGCGTTGGCGATATTGCAGGTAGAAACGCAGGCGCTGGGTGGCCGACAAGTGATACTTGGCGACTTTGTCCAGGCACGCCAGGTCCTTGGTGATGCGGTACTTGAGCCAGAAGCCACGCCAGAAATCACCGTTCGGGCAGTCGATCAGGAACAGCTGCGACTGGTCGTCGATCAGCAGATTGCGCCACTTCAGATCGTTATGGGTGAAACGATGCTCGTGCATGGTCCGCGTGTAGCCAGCCAGTTGCCGGCTCACCCCATCGACCCAGGCGCGATCGGCCAGCCGCGGGTCGTGACGATCCGCCAGGGCCGAAAGGTCTTCGGTGTGGGGCAGTTCACGGGTGATCATTGCCCCCCGGGCATAGGCCGCGCCGTGACGCTCCAGGCCCCATGCCACGATCTCGGCCGTAGGAATGCCCCACTTGGCGAAGCGCTTGAGGTTCTGCCATTCGGACTTGACCCGCGGCTTGCCCAGGTAACGGCGCAAGCCCTTGCCGGCCCCGACGTAGCGTTTTACGTAATAGTTCACACCATTGCGCTGTATGCGGATCACCTCCGACAACGGGTCACGGGTCAAGCGCTCCCCCTGCAAGGCAAACACCGCGTCGAGGCTGCCGAAATCCTGCGCCAGCTCGACGTAGGCCGGCTCCAGTTTCCAACCCGACATCAGAGCGCATCCCCGTACCGCTGTTTGCGGGCATAGAGCTTGTTGGCCTTGGCGTCGAGCCAGTTCAACAGTGCGGCCTCTTGCGCAAGTATCTGGCGCAGCGGCTGCTGAAAGTAACCTTTCAAAAAGCGCAGCTTGTCGCGACGGGTCAGGCCAATGTCCAGCGCCGAGAAATACAGCGCAGCCAGGTCCTTGTTGCGCCAGCGGGTGGTGATGGCCGGACGGGTCTGGGCGCGGTGCAGGTCGATCACCGACAGCTTGAAATCCTGAGGGGTCACCGGCTTGTCGGTGTGCAGCAGAAAATGGCAGATGTAGCAGTCGCGATGGTTGACCCCGGCACGGTGCATCATGCCGGTCATGCGCGCCACTTCGGCGATCAGGGCCCGCTTGAGCGCCGGTTGCGGCGGATGCTTGATCCAGTCGATGCTGAAGTCTTCGAGGCTGACGGTCGGCGCCAGCTCCTCGGTGACAATGAAGGAGTGCTGGTCCGCCGGATTCTGGCCCTTCTCGCCATACGCAACAGCGGTCATGGTCGGCACACCGACTTCCTGCAGGCGCTGGATGGCCTTCCACTCCTGCCCCGCACCGAGGACCGGCAGCTTGGCGGTGACCAGGTTCTTGACGATCTCGCCCCAGCCGATGCCACGGTGGATCTTCACGAAAAAGCCGCGCCCGTCCACCTCCGTGCGCAAGGTGCGCCGGGCTTCCAGTTCACGATAGACCTCGCCCTTGAGCGCCTCGACTTCGGCGAACGCATCGCGCCCGGCCCAAAGGCTCTTGAACGGTTCGGCCAGCATCAATTTCATTACGGGTGCTCCGCCAATATCACATCGGCCGCGTGCTGCGGCATGCTGTAGAGGTCGGCCGTTTCAGCGAAGGCCAGACCATTGCGGCTCCAGGCTGCCCGCGCATCGGCATCACTCAGCATCCGCTCCAGGTATTCGGTGAGCTGTGCCTGCTCGAACGGTTCGTCCAGCACCAGCCCACTGTCGGCCTCGGCGATGTAATGGGCGTACCCGCACACCGCGCTGACCAGCACCGGCAACCCGGCCACCAGTGCTTCAAGCAGCACGGTGCCGGTATTCTCGTTGTACGCCGGATGGATCAACAGGTCGGCGCCCAGGAGGAAACGCGGGATATCGCTGCGCCCCTTGAGGAACCGCACATTGTCACCGAGCCCCAACGCGGCGCTCTGCAATTGGAATACTTTGGGGTCGTCCTGGCCGATTACAAACAGCCGGGTACGTTTTTTCAGTTCGGCAGGCAGCGCGGCGAGCGCCTTGAGGCTGCGATCCACGCCCTTGGTCTTGAACCCGGACCCGATCTGCACCAGCAGCAGGTCGTCATCGGCCAGCTCGAACTCGGCACGGAACGCGGCACGAATCGCGTCGGCATCGGCGGGTCGGCGGCGGTCCTGGGCAATGCCCGGCGGCAACAGATGGAAGCGCTCCAGCGGCGTGCCGTAATGCTTGATGAACAGCGGCTGCTGGACTTCGGAAATCATCAGCACGTCGGTCTTGGCGTCCCTGGCAAACACCGCGCGCTCGTACTCGGCGAAATGCCGGTAGCGTCCCCAGCGCCGATACAGGGAATTGCGCAGGGTCTGCGCCTTGTCTTCGAAACAGCCATCGGCGGCGTAATACACATCCAGGCCGGGCATCTTGTTAAAGCCGATCAGACGGTCCACCGGGCGCTTGGCCAGGTCGGCTTCCATCCACGCGCTGAGTTTCTCGTTGCGACGGTGGTTGAACAACGCCTTGACCGGCGCCACCAGCACTTCGAAACCCGGTGGGACGTCACCTTCCCAGATCAGCGTGTAGACACGGATCTGATGACCACGCCGCTGGCACTCCAGGGCGATGCGCATGAAATCACGTTGCAGGCCGCCGAAGGGAAAGTATTTATAAAGGACAAAAGCCAATTGCATCAGCGCGGCTCCTCAGCCAATAACGTGCTCAGGTGGCTGGCAACACGCTCGGGGTTCAGTCGCGTAAAGCACAAGGGCCGCTCGCGTTTCAGGTCAAACCGACGGGCATCTTCGGCGGTCGGCGGATAAGTGCATTGTTTCTGCATGCAGGGCGCACAGGGGAAATCGCTGGCGAGATGGATCTGGCCCTTGCCATAGGCGCCGGTCAGCACCGGGTTGGTAGGGCCGAGCAACGAAATAGTCGGCACGTCCAAGGCGGCGGCCAGGTGACCGAGGCCAGTGTCTACCGCCACACAAGCCTGGGCGCCGGCCAGTACCTTACCCATCCCGCCCAGATTCAGCTTCGGCAGCACCAGGGCGTTGCGCAGCCCCTTGGCGATACGTTCGGCCCGAGCCTTTTCCAGCGGATTGCCCCACGGCAACTTCACCACCACGCCAAACTGGCCCATACGCTCGGTGAGCTGGCGCCAATACAGCTCCGGCCAGTGCTTGGATTCCCAGGTCGTGCCATGCAGGAACACCACGTAAGGATACGCCCGCGGCAGTTCCACCAGACGATCGACGTTCAGGCCGTAGTTGCCCAGGCTCTGGGGCAAGTCATAGCCCAGCGCCACGGCGAACAATTGTCGCACGCGCTCCACCGCATGCTGACCGCGCGCCACCGCCAGGCGACGGGAATAGAAGCGCGCAGCCAAGGGCTCGCGGGCCGAGTTCTTGTCCAGGCCGGCCACCGGGGCCTTGACGTAGCGGGTCAGCCAGGCGCTTTTCAGCAGACCTTGGGCGTCGATGACCAGATCATACTTTTCGGCGCGCATGCTTTGCTTGAAGCGGCGCCACTCGCCACTCTTGATGGTTTGCCAGAGGTTCTTGCGCCAGCGACGGATTGCCACCGGGATGACTTTACCCACGGCCGGGTGCCAGGTCGGAATCTCGGCGAAACCTTCTTCCACCACCCAATCGAAGCGGATGCCGGGAATCGCTCGCGCCGCGTCGGTCAACGCCGGCAGCGTGTGGACCACATCGCCCAGCGAAGAGGTCTTGATCAGCAATACCCGCAACTTACCGGACCTCCACGGGGGTGCCCTGCAAACGTGCCAGGGCATCGTTCACCGACAGCGGCATGAGCTGACGCAGGCAATTGTAATGACCGAAGCGACAGGTACGGTCGAAGCACGGGCTGCACTCGATGCCCAGGCGCACGACTTCGACCTTATCGGCCAGCGGTGGCGTAAAGCCCGGCGAGGTGGAGCCGTAGACAGCCACCAACGGGCGGTTCAGGGCAGCGGCCACGTGCATCAGCCCGGAATCGTTGGACACCACCGAATCGGCGCAGGACAACAGGTCGATGGCCTCCGCCAGGGACGTGTCACCACTGAGGTTTACCGACTCTTCCCGCAGACCCGGAATCAGCCGCGAGCGGATGTCTTCGCCCACCGAGTGATCGTTTTTCGAGCCGAACAGCCAGACTTGCCAACCTTCGCGGATTTTTGCTTCAGCCACCTGAGCATAATGATCCGCCGGCCAGCGCTTGGACTCACCGAACTCGGCACCGGGACACAGCGCCAACACCGGACGGTCCAGGCTCAGGCCGAACTTGGCCAGCGCGGCTTCGCGGGTCACCGGGTCGATCTGCAGATCAGGGCGTGGGTAGGGCTTGGGCAATTCGGCACCCGGCGCATAGGCCAGGGCCATGAAACGCTCGATCATCAGCGGATAGCGATCTTTGTCCAGCGTGCGCACATCATTGAGCAGGCCATAGCGGAATTCGCCGCGCCAGCCGGTACGCCTGGGGATGCCGGCAAAGAACGGCACCAATGCGGATTTCAACGAGTTGGGCAGCAGGATCGCCTGGTCATATTGACCGGCCAGGGACTTGCCGATGCGCCGACGGGTCGCCAGCTCCAGCACACCGTGACCGAGCGGAAAGCTCAAGGCCTTGCGTACTTGCGGCATGCGTTCCAGGATCGGCCGACTCCACTCGGGGGCCAGGACGTCGATCTCGCATTGCGGGTGGAGCTGTTTCAGACACTGGAACAGTGTCTGCGCCATCACCATGTCACCGACCCAACTGGGCCCAACGATCAGAATATTCATGTGTTTTCCAAAAACGATACGGGGAGGCCTACGCCTCCCCGCCTCGAGAATCACTGTGGCCCAGGTCGTTGCCTTCTGCCTTCAATCTACAACACATCACGAATCCATTGTGGGAGCGAGCCTGCTCGCGATAAGGCCGGCACAGCCAACATCACTGTCGCCTGACACGCCGTCTTCGCGAGCAAGCCCGCTCCCACAGGGGCCTTCATCTACCCCCAGTGCATCAAACTCCACAAATCCATTGTGGGAGCGAGCCTGCTCGCGATGAGGCCAGCACATTCAATACTCAGCTCAGCCCCAACTCACGCCAGATCCGCAGCACCTGTCGGCGCTCATCCACAAACTGGTCGCCAGTGATCACCCCAGCCTCTTTCTGCAAGGCCTGGCGGTGGGCGGCGGAGCGGTAGGCTTTATAGGCCTCGCGCAGCAGGGTGGCATCTTCGGGTGGCATCAGGCCAACCTCTTGCAACCCCTCCAGGATGCGGATGTTATCGGTGTAGCGCGCCAGCGATGGGTGTTCCTCGGACCACGCCAGGGCCGCGTATTGCACCATAAATTCAATATCGACGATACCTCCGGCGTCCTGCTTGAGATCGAAGGGTGCCGTGGCCTCGAAAGCGTTTGGTGCAGTCCCGGCGGCCGTGGCTTTGCTACCCAGGTTATCGCGCATCTTGGCCCGCATCTCGCTGACCTCCTGGCGCAACGTCGGCAGGTCGCGTTTGCGCCCCAGCACCTGGGCCCGGACCTTCTCGAAGGCCTGGCCCACATCCTGGCTGCCCACCAACACCCGGGCCCGCACCAGCGCCTGGTGCTCCCAGGTCCAGGCTTCATTCTCCTGATAACGGGCAAACGCCCCAAGGGAACTGACCAGCAACCCCGACGCCCCGGACGGCCGCAGGCGCATGTCCACTTCATATAGCTGCCCGGAGTTGGTCTGGGCCGTCAGCAAATGGATGATTCGTTGGCCGAGCCGGGTGAAGAACTGTGCACCGTCGATGGGTTTAGGCCCATCGGTTTCCGCCTGAGGGTCGCCATCGTGAATGAACACCAGGTCCAGATCGGAACCATGCCCCAACTCCAGGCCGCCGACCTTTCCATAACCGACAATAATGAAGCCCGGATCGCACAAGCTACCGTCCGTGCGCGACGGTACGCCATGCTTGGCCGCCGTCTGGCGCCAGGCCAGGGCCAGGACTTGCTCGAGAATCGCCTCGGCCAGCCAGGTCAGGTAGTCGCTGACCTTCATCAGCGGCAGGCTGCCGGCGATTTCCGACGCGGCCACCCGCAGCCGGTGCGCCAATTTGAAATGCCGCAGGGCCTCCATCTGTTGCTCCAGGTCATCCTCGGGAATCCGCGTCAGGCGCTCGCGCAACTCCGCCGCCAGCTCCGGCGCCAAGGGCGGCTTGAACAGACGGCCTTCATTGAGCAACTCATCCAGCAGCAAGGGGAAACGGGTGATCTGCTCGGCGATCCATGGGCTCGCCGCACACAGCGTCAGCAAGCGCCGCAGAGCACCGGGGTTTTCCGTCAGCAACACCAGATAAGCCGAACGACGGGCCACCGCCTCCACCAAGGGCAAAACCCGCTCAAGCACCAGGTCTGGATCGGCATGTTCCACCGCCTGGGCCAGCAGGCGCGGAATGAAGGCATCCAGGCGTTCACGCCCCAGACGCTGCATGGCACGCAATTGCGGACTGGTGCGCAGGACAGCCAACGCCTTCAGCGCCTTGGGCGCGTCGACGAAACCACCTTCCTCCAACTGGCGACACGCGGCCTCTTCATCCTGGCTGTCTTCCCACAGCGGCAACCATTCACCGCCCACCACCACTTCGCTTTCGCTGCCCTCTTCTTCATCCGGATCAGCAATGACCTGGCCAAAATGCCAGGCCACGCGTCCACGCCAATACATCAATTGCTCGTGGAACGCCGGCCAGTCGGCAAAGCCCAGCATGAATGCAATGCGCGCCTGATCCTGGGGGCTGTCCGGCAACATCTGGGTCTGGCGGTCGGCGATGGCCTGAATCGCATGCTCGGTATACCGCAGGAATTCATAGCCCTGGCGCAGCTCGTCGATCACCTTGGCTGGCAGATAGCCTTGGCCTTCCAGGGTGCCCAGCACTTTCAGCAGTGGCCGCTGTTGCAGACTCAGGTCACGCCCGCCGTGAATCAGTTGGAACGCCTGGGCGATGAACTCCACTTCACGGATACCGCCCGACCCCAGCTTGATGTTGTCAGCCATGCCTTTGCGCCGCACTTCCTGCTGGATCAGTTGCTTCATGGTGCGCAGCGCTTCGATCGCGGAAAAATCCAGGTAACGGCGATAAACGAACGGACGCAGCATGTCGAGCAACTGCGCGCCCGCCACCTGGTCGCCCGCCACCACACGCGCCTTGATCATCGCGTAGCGTTCCCAGTCGCGCCCCTGGTCCTGGTAATACTGCTCCAAGGCGTTGAAGCTCAGCACCAGCGCACCGGCCGAGCCGTAGGGGCGCAGGCGCATGTCGACGCGGAACACGAAACCATCGACGGTCATCGGGTCCAAGGCCTTGATCAGACGCTGGCCAACGCGGATGAAGAACTCCTGGTTATCCAGCGGCCGTTTAACGCCAACGGTTTCGCCGCCCTCGGGGTAGGCGAAGATCAGGTCGATGTCCGACGACAAGTTCAACTCCACCGCGCCCAGCTTGCCCATGCCCAGGATGACCATGTGCTGCGCGGCGCCGCTGCGCCGGCCGGTGGGCGTGCCGAATTGCTGGCTAAGGCGCAGGTACAGCCATTGGTAGGCCTGGTCGATGCAGGTATCGGCCATGTCCGAGAGATCGCGACAAGTCTGGACGAGATCGGCCTTGCGGTTCAGATCGCGCCAGATGATTCGCACTTGTTGGCGGGTACGCTGGCGGCGCAGGACACGCCCCAGTTCATCCTCGCTCTCGGCGGCCTGCACCGCCGCGCCGATCTGCGTGCACATTTCGCCGGCGGCCAGACTGCGGTCCAGTTCGCCACTGCGCACCAGTTCCAGTAGCATCGACGGCTCGCGGAGGCTCTGCTCGATGACAAAATCACTGGCGGCCGCGACGCGATGAAACTCTTTCCAGCGCTCAGGCGTCCAGTTGGACAGTCCGAGGTCGTCGTCCAGCAACGCAACCGCCGCACGGAACGACTGCTCGGCACGACTGACCAATGACTGGAGAATTGCCGGTATTTCGGCAAGCAGGGGCAGGCTCATGGTCTATCCTTGATCGGCGCGGGAAAGGCTGGATGTAGTGTTTTTTCAAAAGCCACTACCTGATTGACTGTCGAACAAAGATGATAAATAGCTGAAAATCTGATTTTATTGGCAGCCGACATCAAGTTTTTACCTGTTCGAGTTAGCAAAAGACCAACAGTAACGATTATTCTCACAACGAAACGAGGGGCCAAAAGCCTTTCATGTGTAGTTTTACTACTCGTCTATACATCCGAGAGGCTGAAACAGCCGACGATTTGTAGTAAAACTACACGCCGCCGAAACAACCTTCGGCAATCCAAGAATTTATATCGTCTGCCCACAAGGCCAGTCGCAAACTCAGGCAACCGATTCTGGTAGCCTTTCCGCCCTGGAGCAAGCCATGCAAGACCTCGATCCCGTCGAAACCCAGGAATGGCTGGACGCCCTGGAATCGGTTCTCGACAAAGAAGGCGAAGACCGTGCTCATTATCTGATGACCCGTATGGGTGAACTCGCGACCCGCAGCGGTTCGCAACTGCCCTACGCCATCACCACGCCGTACCGCAACACGATCCCCGTTACCCACGAAGCACGCATGCCTGGCGACCTGTTCATGGAACGCCGCATTCGCTCGCTGGTGCGCTGGAACGCGTTGGCCATGGTCATGCGCACCAACCTGAAAGATTCTGACCTGGGCGGTCACATCTCCAGCTTCGCCTCCAGCGCGACGCTGTATGACATCGGTTTCAACTACTTCTTCCAGGCCCCGACCGACGAACATGGCGGCGACCTGATCTACTTCCAGGGTCACGCATCGCCAGGCGTCTACGCCCGTGCGTTCATGGAAGGTCGTATCTCCGAAGACCAGATGAACAACTTCCGCCAGGAAGTGGACGGCAACGGCCTGTCTTCGTACCCGCACCCTTGGCTGATGCCTGATTTCTGGCAGTTCCCGACCGTTTCGATGGGTCTGGGCCCGATCCAGGCGATCTACCAGGCGCGCTTCATGAAGTACCTGGAAGCCCGTGGCTTCATCCAGCCGGGCAAGCAGAAAGTCTGGTGCTTCATGGGTGACGGCGAGTGCGACGAGCCGGAATCCCTGGGGGCAATCTCCCTGGCCGGCCGCGAGAAGCTGGACAACCTGATTTTCGTCATCAACTGCAACCTGCAGCGCCTCGACGGCCCGGTTCGCGGCAACGCCAAGATCATCCAGGAACTCGAAGGCGTGTTCCGTGGCGCCCAGTGGAACGTCAACAAGGTCATCTGGGGCCGTTTCTGGGACCCACTGCTGGCCAAGGACGTCGACGGTATCCTGCAACGTCGCATGGACGAAGTCATCGACGGCGAGTACCAGAACTACAAGGCCAAGGACGGCGCGTTCGTCCGCGAGCACTTCTTCAACTCGCCTGAACTCAAGGCCATGGTTGCCGATCTGTCCGACGACGAGATCTGGAAACTCAACCGTGGTGGTCACGACCCGTACAAGGTCTACGCGGCGTACCACCAGGCGGTCAACCACAAAGAGCAGCCAACCGTCATCCTGGCCAAGACCATCAAGGGTTATGGCACCGGCGCCGGCGAAGCGAAGAACACCGCGCACAACACCAAGAAAGTCGATGTCGACAGCCTGAAGCTGTTCCGCGATCGCTTCGACATTCCAGTGAAGGACAGCGAGCTGGAAAACCTGCCGTTCTTCAAGCCGGAAGAAGGCAGTGCCGAGGCCCGTTACCTGGCCGAGCGCCGTGCCGCACTGGGCGGTTTCGTACCGCAGCGTCGCGCCAAGAGCTTCAGCGTTCCGACTCCGCCACTGGAAACCCTCAAGGCGATCCTGGACGGCTCGGGCGACCGTGAAATCTCCACCACCATGGCGTTCGTGCGGATCCTCGCGCAACTGGTCAAGGACAAGGAAATCGGTTCGCGTATCGTTCCGATCATCCCGGACGAAGCCCGTACCTTCGGTATGGAAGGCATGTTCCGCCAGTTGGGCATCTACTCGTCCGTCGGCCAGCTCTACGAGCCAGTCGATAAAGACCAGGTGATGTTCTACCGCGAAGACAAGAAAGGCCAGATCCTCGAGGAAGGCATCAACGAAGCGGGCGCCATGAGTTCCTTCATTGCCGCCGGTACTTCGTACTCCAGCCACAACCAGCCGATGCTGCCGTTCTACATCTTCTATTCGATGTTCGGCTTCCAGCGGATCGGCGACCTGGCCTGGGCGGCCGGCGACAGCCGTACCCGTGGCTTCCTGATCGGCGGCACCGCTGGCCGGACCACGCTGAACGGCGAAGGCCTGCAGCACGAAGACGGCCACAGCCACATGCTGGCCGGCACCATCCCGAACTGCCGCACCTACGATCCAACCTACGGCTACGAGCTGGCGGTGATCATCCAGGACGGCATGAAGAAGATGACCGAAGAGCAACAGGACGTCTTCTACTACATCACCGTGATGAACGAGTCCTACCAGCAGCCAGCCATGCCGGCCGGCGTGGAGGCGGGCATCGTCAAGGGCATGTACCTGCTCGAGGAAGACACCCGCGAAGCGGCGCACCACGTCCAACTGATGGGCTCCGGCACCATCCTGCGCGAAGTACGTGAAGCGGCGAAGATCCTGCGTGAAGAGTTCAACATCGGTGCCGACGTCTGGAGCGTTACCAGCTTCAACGAACTGCGTCGCGACGGCCTGGCCGTAGAGCGCAGCAACCGCCTGCACCCTGGCCAGAAGCCGAAACTGAGCTACGTCGAAGAATGCCTGAACGGCCGTAAAGGTCCGGTCATCGCGTCCACCGACTACATGAAGCTGTTCGCCGAGCAGATCCGCCAGTGGGTTCCTTCCAAGGAATTCAAGGTGCTGGGCACCGACGGTTTCGGCCGTAGCGACAGCCGCAAGAAGCTGCGTCACTTCTTCGAAGTCGACCGTAAGTTCGTTGTGTTGGCAGCCCTGGAAGCCCTGGCTGACCGTGGCGATATCGAACCAAAAGTGGTGGCCGAAGCCATCGCCAAGTTCGGCATCGATCCGGAAAAACGCAACCCACTGGACTGCTGAGGAGAATTTCCGTGAGCGAACTCATTCGCGTACCTGACATCGGCAGCGGTGAAGGTGAAGTAATTGAACTGTTTGTGAAGGTCGGCGACCGTATCGAAGCCGACCAGAGCATCCTGACGCTTGAATCGGACAAGGCCAGCATGGAAGTGCCTGCGCCGAAGGCCGGGGTCATCAAGAGTCTGAAAGTGAAGCTGGGCGATCGCCTGAAAGAAGGCGATGAACTGCTTGAGCTGGAAGTCGAAGGCGCCGCTGCGGCGCCTGAAGCAGCGGCGCCTGCTGCTGCCCCGGCCCCGGCTGAAAAACCTGCTGCCGCCCCGGCTGCCGCAGCCGCTCCGGCTCCAGCCGCTGCGCCGGCCGCTGCCACGGTCCAGGACATCCATGTTCCGGACATCGGCTCGTCGGGCAAGGCCAAGATCATCGAAGTACTGGTCAAGGTCGGCGACACCGTCGAAGCCGACCAGTCGCTGATCACCCTGGAATCCGACAAGGCCAGCATGGAAATCCCATCGCCGGCTGCCGGTGTGGTGGAAAGCGTCGAAATCAAGCTGGAAGACGAAGTCGGCACCGGTGATCTGATCCTGAAGCTGAAAGTGGCTGGCGCCGCCGCGCCTGCCGCTCCAGCGCCGGCACCTGCTGCTGCACCGGCCAAGGCTGAAGCCGCGCCGGCTCCGGCTGCCGCGCCTGCCGCCAAGGCCGAGGCCGCGCCAGCCCCTGCCGCAGCACCTGCACCAAGCGGTGCCAAGGTGCACGCCGGCCCTGCGGTACGTCAGTTGGCCCGCGAGTTCGGTGTCGAGCTGTCCGCCGTCGGCCCGAGCGGCCCACACGGTCGCGTGCTGAAGGAAGACGTGCAGGCCTACGTCAAGGCCATGATGCAGAAAGCCAAGAATGCACCGGCCGAAGGCGCCACCGGCGGCGCGGGCATCCCGCCGATCCCGGCAGTGGACTTCAGCCGCTTCGGCGAAACCGAAGAAGTGGCAATGACCCGCCTGATGCAAATCGGCGCGTCGAGCCTGCACCGCAGCTGGTTGAACATCCCTCACGTGACGCAGTTCGACCAGGCCGACATCACCGAGCTGGAAGCCTTCCGCGTTGCACAGAAAGCCGTGGCTGAAAAGGCCGGCGTGAAGCTGACCGTGTTGCCGTTGCTGCTCAAGGCCTGTGCGCACCTGCTCAAGGAACTGCCGGACTTCAACAGCTCCCTGGCGCCAAGCGGCAAGGCTGTGATCCGCAAGAAATACGTGCACATCGGCTTCGCCGTCGACACCCCGGAAGGCCTGCTGGTACCGGTCATCCGCAACGTCGATCAGAAGAGCCTGCTGCAACTGGCTGCCGAAGCCGCTGCCCTGGCCGAAAAAGCCCGGAGCAAGAAGCTCACCGCAGACGACATGCAGGGCGCCTGCTTCACGATCTCCAGCCTCGGCCACATTGGCGGCACCGGCTTCACGCCGATCGTCAACGCGCCGGAAGTGGCGATCCTGGGTGTGTCCAAGGCCACCATCCAGCCTGTCTGGGACGGTAAAGCCTTCCAGCCCAAGCTGATGCTGCCGCTGTCGTTGTCCTACGATCACCGGGTGATCAACGGCGCCGCCGCTGCACGCTTCACCAAGCGTCTGAGCGACCTGCTGGGCGACATTCGCACCATCCTGCTGTAAGCCAGACGGCCCTCCTCACGGAGGGCCTTCCGGATCGCTGTTTTCCGAGCCACGCTCGTACCTCAACCCCGCCGATGGCGGGGCTTTTTTTGCCCGCTATAAACGCACCAGAACCTGTGGGAGCAAAGCTTGCTCGCGATATCGGTGGATCAGCCAATATCGTTATCGACTGAACTCGCCCAGATCGCGAGCAAGCTTTGCTCCCACAGGGTTATCTGCCTTGACTGACAAGCATCAGGCCGTTTGCAGGCGACCTTTCCTACGTCATCTATCAGTCATTACCCACAACTTGTGTCCCCTTCCCTATCAGTATTTATTCAGCGTCGAGCTTTAGCATCGGCACGCAGCGACAACTTTTTGCTCGCACAAGTACTTTTAAAATGCTGCATTTCGAATGGACTCGAACATGTTCAAACCTACCGTCGGCCCAATTGTCGGCCACACCACGAGCGATCACGCCCGAATATTCCTGCGCGGCAACAACGACCCCAAGCTTCCGGTATTCGCAGGGCTTCGTTACAGGCGCCAGGGCGATACGGGGTGGACGAATGAACACTTCATTCAATTGCATGCCTATCGCGACATGACCGATGTGATCGTTATGAGGGACCTGCAAGCCGGCACCGCCTACGAATACCAGGCTGGATGGTTCACCGCGCCTCACAAACACGCTCCGCACGTGTCTCGACAATGGCCCGTGGAGATCTATCGGCTGCGCACACCGACTGCGAAAGCTGGCACTCCTCACGCTTATATCGTGGGTTCTTGCCGGTATCTGCGAATCACCGCCGGCGTTCCCTCGCTTCCAGAGCTCGGGGACCGCACGTTCGCCGGCATCCAGCGCATCGTGGACCAGGCCAATCCACCGATCAGCGGCGTATTGATGGCGGGGGACCAGGTTTATCTCGACGATCTGAACATCGTGGCCCCGGACCGGAACTACAACGACATCCTGTTCAAATACCGCACGGTCTTTTCCCAGCCCCACATCAGTAAATTGATGTCCAGCGTACCGACCTACATGATCCTCGATGACCATGAAATCGAAGACAACTGGCCCGCCAACCGACAAGTCGACGACGACATTCTCTACGCCAATGCCATGAGCGCCTACGGCCTCTATCAAGCCAGCCATAGCCCGGCCCATGCACTATCAAACGACGGCATATTGAGCAGATCGTTGCCGCACTACTGGTATCAGTTCGCTCACGGCGATATCGAATGGTTCGTCACCGACAGCCGGACACGACGCAACTTGTCGGCAGCCGACCGACGCATCCTGGATGTCGAGCAGGAGCAATCGTTGCTCGAATGGCTGGTGAACAGCACCGCCCGGGTCAAATTCATCGTGACCAGCGTCATGTTCTACCCCGACCGCACACTCAACGATGGCGACGCCTGGCAGGCCTTCCCGCAACAGCGCCTGCGACTGTTGGAGTGCATTCGTCGCCACGGGATAAAAAACGTGATCTTCGTATCCGGTGACGTCCATGGCTCCATGACCAGCCGACTGTGTCACAGCCAGGATTCCGACTTCGAGGTGCATACCATCGTCGCCTCGCCGTTCTGCAACAGCGAACTGCTGCCTTATGCCGTCGCCTCGAATTTTATTTTCAAGCCCCCCATGGCCCGGACCGAAAACGGTGACTACCACTATGAGCTGACCGGCCCAGTGATCAGCCAGGACAACTTCGCACACCTGCATGTCGCGGCCCAGAGCATTCACGTGACGTTTCACGACCGTGACGGTTACCCTTTACAGGTGGTCGATATCCCGTTGCGCTGACGAACGGTATTGCTCTCCAGGACCTCTGATCGGCTGGTGACTGGAGAAATTCGCTTTTCTGCCGATAAGGTTTATAGCACTTAGCCTTCATCTCTCTTGTCAGCCAGTGTCGCAATGATGCAACCTTGCGGCAATCCTTGATAACGAGGGGCGTCAGCCCGGCGCGATCAGCATTCTCGAAGCGAGTTTCCCCATGAAAAGCCAACCCGATGCCGCCAGCCGTATGGCGGCCGAGGTAGTGACGCAGTTACCGGTGCCCTCGCGGCTCGGTATGCTGCGTTTCGAGCGGCTGAATGAAGCGAGCTGGGCACTGCTGTTCCTCGACCCCAATTGCGAACGTTACTTCGGCCTGCCGGCGGTTGAGCTTTGCTCGCTGGTCAGCTCGCCCTACGCCAGCCTGATGGAGCCTGAAGCACGCTATCAACTGCATGATGCCATTCAGGAGCAACTGGCCCAGGCCCCGCATTACCTGATCCGCTATACGCTTCATACCGCCAAGGGGCCCATGAACCTGCTGGAAATGGGTGAAGCGTACAAACAGCACAATCGCCACCTGCTGCGTGGCTATCTGCTGGCGGTGGACAGCTTGCTGCAAAGCGAGCCATCGATGCCGGCCCTGGATCTGGAAACCCAGAACTCGCGCCTGCAGATAGCCCTGGAGCTGAACCAGCGCGCCCAGCAGGAACAGCTTCAGCATCTGGACCGCGTGCGCGCCCAGCAGGACCTCATCCTGCTGCTGACGCGCCAGCGCTACAGCGCCAATAATTCCTTGCTGGAAGCCGCTGAACTCATCACTCGCAGCGCCTGCGACATCTACCAGATCGATTGCGCCAGCATCTGGAACCTGGAGGACGGCAAACTGGTGCCGATTTCCGCCTATAACCGCGCTTCCCAGGAATACTTTCGGCCGGGCGTGATTGACGCCAACGAGTATCCCGACTACATGGAAGCGCTGCAGACCTGCCGCGCCATCGATGCCCATAACGCGACACGCGATCCACGCACCCGGGAAATGGCTGAAAGCCTGCGTGCGCGCAACGTCAACGCCATGCTCGATGCCAGCGTGCGGATCGACGGTCAGGTGGTGGGCGTGCTGTGCCTGGAGCAAGTGGGCGCCACCCGTGCCTGGCAGTCGGACGAGATAGCCTTTGCCGGTGAACTGGCGGACCAGTTCGCCCAGGTCATCAACAACCACAACCGCCGCATTGCCACCAGCGCCCTGCACTTGTTCCAGCGTGCCGTGGAGCAAAGTGCCAACGCCTTCCTGCTGGTCAACTGTGACGGCGTGGTGGAGTACGTCAACCCGAGCTTCACCGCCATCACCCAATACACCACCGAGGAAGTCCACGGCCAACGCCTGTCCGAACTGCCAGCCCTGGAAAACCTCAGCGAGCTGCTGTTCGACGCGCCCTCGGCCCTGGCCCAGAGCAATAGCTGGCAAGGCGAGTTCAAGAGCCGACGCAAGAACCTGGAACCCTACTGGGGCCAGCTATCGATTTCCAAGGTCTACGGCGACAATCGCGAGCTGACCCACTACATCGGTATCTACGAAGACGTCACCCAGACCAAACTGGCCCAGCAGCGCATTGAACGCCTGGCCTACACCGACAACCTGACCAACCTGGGCAACCGCCCGGCGTTCATTCGCAACCTCGATGAACGCTTCGCCCGGGACAGCAACTCGCCCATCAGCCTGCTGCTGGTGGACATCGACAACTTCAAGCGAATCAATGACAGCCTCGGTCACCAGACCGGTGACAAACTGCTGATCAGCCTGGCCCGGCGTCTGCGCAACAGCCTGAGCCCCAGCGGCAGCCTGGCACGCTTCGCCAGTAATGAATTCGCCGTGCTGCTGGACGACACCGACCTGGAGGCCGGGCAGCAGGTCGCCAGCCAGTTGCTGATGACGCTCGACAAACCGATGTTCGTCGATAACCAACTGATCAGCGTGACCGGCTCCGTGGGCCTGGCTTGCGCCCCGCTGCATGGCCGCGACCCGCAGACCCTGATGCGCAACGCCGGGCTCGCCCTGCACAAGGCCAAGGCCAACGGTAAGCATCAGGTCCAGGTCTTCACCGAAGCGCTGAACGCCGAGGCGAGCTACAAACTGTTCGTGGAAAACAACCTGCGCCGCGCGCTGACCCAGAACGAGCTCGACGTGTTCTACCAGCCCAAGCTGTGCCTGCGCAGCGGCCGCCTGCTGGGCATGGAAGCGCTGCTGCGCTGGAACCATCCGGAAAAAGGCATGATCCGACCGGACCAGTTCATCAGCGTGGCCGAAGAAACCGGCCTGATCATCCCCATCGGCAAATGGATCGCCCGCCAGGCCTGCCGCATGAGCAAGCAATTGACCGCCGCCGGCCTGGGCAACCTGCAGGTGGCGATCAACCTGTCGCCCAAGCAGTTCTCCGACCCGGACCTGGTCGCCTCGATCGCCAGCATCCTCAAGGAAGAACAACTGCCCGCACGGCTACTGGAGCTGGAGCTGACCGAAGGCCTGCTGCTGGAAGCCACCGAAGACACCCACTTGCAACTCGACCAGCTCAAGCGCCTGGGCCTGACCCTGGCCATGGACGACTTCGGTACCGGTTACTCGTCCCTGAGCTACCTGAAGAAATTCCCGATCGACATCATCAAGATCGATCGCAGCTTCATCCATGAGATCCCGGACAACCAGGACGACATGGAAATCACCTCCGCGGTGATCGCCATGGCCCACAACCTGAAGCTCAAGGTCGTGGCCGAAGGGGTCGAGACCGCCCAGCAACTGACCTTCCTGCGCCGCCATCGCTGCGATGTCGGCCAGGGCTACCTGTTCGACCGGCCAATCCCAGGCGCTGAGCTGATCGAGAAGCTCAAGCGCTACCCGCGCGGTCCAATTGACTGACAGCGCTGTAACACTCAGGCACACTGACAGTCTTATTGCTTGAGCTCGCTCAACTCAATCTGACTGAGAGGACTGATGATGGCCCTGCGCTCGGAAATTCTGGTGAACAAAAACGTGCTCCCTACTCAAGAACAAGCTCTGCCTGGCCGTGAAACCCCGATCAAGGTTCCGGATCAACACTTCGTCAACGGCAATCCGCTGCTCGGCCCGTTTCCGGGCAACGTGGAGTTCGCGATTTTCGGCCTGGGCTGTTTCTGGGGCGCGGAACGTCGCTTCTGGCAGCGTGACGGGGTCTACAGCACCTCAGTAGGCTACGCCGGCGGCTTCACCCCCAACCCGACCTACGAAGAGGTCTGTTCGGGCCTGACCGGCCACAGCGAAGTGGTGCTGGTGGTCTACGAACCGGAAAAGGTCAGCTACGAAGAACTGCTGGCAATGTTCTGGGAACTGCACAATCCGACCCAGGGCATGCGCCAGGGCAACGACATCGGCACTCAATATCGCTCGGTGATCTATTGCACCAAACCCGAACAACTGGAAGCGGCGAAGAAGAGCAAAGCGGTGTTCCAGGCCGAACTGACCAAGGCCGGCCTCGGGGAAATCACCACCGAAATCGATGAAGCGCCGACGTTCTACTATGCCGAGGCTTACCACCAACAATACCTGGCGAAGAACCCTGAGGGGTACTGCGGGATTGGCGGGACAGGCGTGACCTGCCCGATCTGACTTTCCAACCTCAGAAAGCTTCGCGAGCAAGCCCGCTCCCACCCGGCTCCGGGGTGAACACCCTATCCATGTTCACCACCAATCCCCTGTGGGAGCGAGCCTGCTCGCGATGGCGTCCTGCCGGACCGCATCGAACTCGCCGGATCAACTCTCGGCAATCAACCAATCCATCTGCCAGCCACCTTGGGTCTGGCCGAGCTTTTTCGACAGCCACGGCAGCAACTCACGCAATTCCTCCTCCAGCCCCCACGGCGGGTTGGCAATCGCCAGGCCGGAGCCGTTCAGGCTGTCGGGCGTGGCGAGCGGATGCACCAGCAGTTCCACTCGCAACAACTTTGGCGCGCCCGTGCCAGCCAGGTCCTGGTAAAAGCGACGCAGCATCCGCTGATCCTTCACCGGGTACCAGATCGCTGCCACCGTCTGACGCATCCGGCCAATGGCCTCCTTGAGGGAGGCGGCGCAGCGTTGCATTTCGTCGAGCTTCTCGAAGGGCGGATCGATCAGCATCAAGCCGCGCTTTTCCGCCACCGGCAGCAAGGCACGGGGCACATGCCAACCTTCACCCAGATGCACCGCCACACGGCGATCACCCTTCATGTTGTCCTTGAGCAGCACACCGTCCTCAGGGTGCTTTTCATTGAGCAAGACCCGATCCTGCGGGCGCGTCAGACGCCGCGCCAGCTCCGGTGAGCCCGGGTAATAGCGCAACTGTCCGTCCGGATTCATCTCGCGCAGCACGTTCATGTAGTCGGCGGTCAGCGGCGGCAGATCGTCCTGCCCCCACAAGCGCGCGATGCCTTCCAGGTATTCACCGGTACGATTGGCCTGGTCGCCCTGCAAGTCATACAACCCGATGCCCGCATGGGTATCGAGGTAGGCAAAGGGCTGCTCCTTGCGCGCCATCAGCGCGATAAGGCGGGTCAAGGTCAGGTGTTTGAACACATCGGCGTGATTGCCGGCGTGGAAGGCGTGGCGATAGTTCATGGCGGCTCCTGCGAAGGGCGACGAGTTTACCTCGAAGCGCGTCGAACGTCAGGGTTTCGCAGCCGAGCGGGCGCAGGCATCCGCTCAGCCGAGCTCTTGCATCAGGTACCCATGCAATTGCGCTTTTACCCCATGAACCGGTCCATGCGCCTCAAGAAAATGTGCAACCTTGCGCCGCAGGATGCGCTCATGGACCCGCTCGGACAGGTATGGATGCTCTTCGCCCAACCACCTGAGCAGGTTGTCCAGCAGGCCGTCCGTCGTGTCGCCCGCCAACGTTTTCAACAGCGCGGCCGGCACCTCCCACCAGGGAAAAGTTCGTGGTGGCCGTTGAACATTTCCCACGATTTCCAAGGCCCGACCGTTGATCAGACAACGGCTGATGACCGGCAGCAACTGTCCGGCATCGACGTCGTCGGATTGCAGGAGGGGCAGCACGAAACGTCCATCCCAGAAGCGAAAAAAAGCCGATTGGCCACCAGGCAACAATACCTGGGTGAGCCCACGCAAATGTTCGGCGAGAACCTCCTGAGCCACCGAAGACACCGCCAGCCACCCCCAATCGAGCGAATCGGTCGTCGCGATCCATTGAAGAAACACACTGTCCACAGCGACCGCGCCAACATAAGGCATGACGGGATCCCAATCAGCATAAGGCGTCTGCGCCCAGATCGGACTGGGCCCCGACGTCGTCGAGCGTCTCCAGGTCGCCAACGGCATGGCGCTGCTGGCATTGCTGAAGATGGCGAAGAGCTGTTCGGACGCTTGCAACGGGCGCTGCCGAAGCCAGGCGTGGGGCGATTGACCCGTACTCATGGACGCTCCTGAATATCAGCCAGCCTGGAAAACCCGGGCAACGGTGTGCAGACGCCATCCTTGCACCGCTCACATTCCTCGCAGAACGGTGCCTGGCCTTGCAGGCTGAGGATCTGCGCCAGCGACAGTGGAGCGGCCACGGCGGCGACAAGCTTTTCGGGGCGACCCGGCGAACCCGGCGCGGCGCTTGTGGCCGCCATCGGCCCACCCCCGACCTCGATGGGCACGCTGCTGAAAATCCCCCCCGCACCGATGCTGATCCAGTGCCCTCCGGCCTGGATGGTGGCGCTGGCGCCGCCATCCAACACAATCTGCTGGCCAGCGCTGACATGGAAATGCTGGCTCGCACTGAAGGCCTGGCTGGTCACGCGAATGTGTCGTTCGCCAGTCACCACCAAATGATCGTCCTGCCTGACTTCGACCTGGCGCCGCCCATGGGTGATACGCAATTCTTCGGCCTTGAGCTCATGCCGCGCCGTGCCGGAAACGACGACGCTGCGCTCGTGATCGACCTGCACACGCTGGTCATGGAGCACATGCTGGGTCCAGTTTCGCTGGGCCCGCAGGTAGATTTCCTCGGCCCCCTTGCGATCCTCGATGCGCAACTCGTTATAACCGCCCCCGCCGGGGCTGCTCTGGCTGCGCAATATGCTGCGGGTCTTATCCGCCGGCAAGTCCAGCGGTAAAGGGTTGGCACCGTTGGGCAAGCAACCCACCACCAGTGGCTTGTCCACATCGCCATCCATGAAACCCACCAGCACCTCCATGCCGACCCTGGGAATCATCACACCGCCATATCGATCATGGACCCAGCCGGTGGCCACCCGCAGCCAGCAACTCGAATGTTCGTCACGCTTGCCGTCGCGGTCCCAGATCATGTGCACCTTGATCCGGCCGAACTCGTCGCAATGAATTTCACTGTCGACAGGCCCGCTCACCACCGCAGGCTGATAGCCGTGGGCGGGAGGTTTCTCTTGAAGCAGCGGCGGACGAAAGAAAACGTCCCACGGCATCGCCAGAAAGGTATTGCTGTAGCCCTGGAACTCATCCTCGCCATCCGTGACCATGTCCTCCAGCACTTGCGGCTGGCGACCGCGGTGGGTGATCTGGGTCAGGAGCCACAGGTCGTTCCACTGTGCCCGCGGGTGCCCATCGATTTGCATGAAATGCCCACTGACGAGGGCGCATTGGTCGCTACGCCCTTCGGCCAGGCGGAAATCAGCGCCATGCCGCTCCAGGGCGCGCCGGGTCAGGTACCGACCCTGCTCACGGTCGGAAAAAAGACCGGGATAGCGATAGTCTTCCAGCACGGGTTGCTGCTGGCTATCGAGGCTGGTTTGCAAGGACAGGCCGGGGTTACGGAAATCGTAGTCGCTCAGTGTCACGACGCTGGTCCGGGTCTGGAGTCGAACAGCCAGCCGCTCGATCGCCGGCTCCCCGGCGGCCATGCCACTGCCTGGCAGATACCGCGTCGACTCGGGCAAACGGGGGAACACCGTCTGGTCGTCACCGAAGACCAACAGGTGGCCGTCAGGGCGGTGGCGGAAGTGGTAATGAATACCGACCTCGGCACAGATCCGCTCGATGAATGCCAGATCACTTTCACCGTATTGCACACAGTATTCCCGCTCGGGATATTGCCCGCCGAGACTGAACTGAAACGCATCGCCATGGATGCCATGGTCCTTCAAGACCCGCGTAATGATCGACGGCACACTCAAGTGCTGGAAAATCCGCCGGTTGATGCGGTGACGCAGATACGCCAGACGCGGCACCAGGCTGATCTGGTAGCGGGTCAGGCGCTTGCCCGAATCACCCTGGGCTACGCTGTAGACCTGGCCATGGATGCCACGCCCCTGTTGATCGAAGGTCAGGTAGGCCTGGCGATGCAGCAGGGTTTCCAATGCCAGGTCCGCTCGTTCACTCACCAGTTCCAGGTCGAAGCGATAAGGTTGGCTGATGGTTTCCTGGCCCGTGAACTCAAGCACCTTGAGTTCATTCGGCCCGCTGTCGAGCGTCAGGGTGAAACGCGGTTGGTTGGCAGGCGAGAACATCCGATGTATCTCAGCAGAATGAAAGGCGGGGGATTCTGCATGAGCCATGCGGAGAGTTGATGGGGGGCCATGAAAAACAGATTTGCCTTACAAGCAGGGCGATAAAAGCCGCAAAAGCGCGCTGTATTTTCCGATAGACACTTTCTGTTTCACCACCAGCCGTCGCACAGATGAATCAGCGCTTTCTTACATCATGCCGGCCCTCGGTACTTCATGTCGGCGTGATAACGTGCCTTTGTCGCAAAAAGCAAAGGACGCACCCATGACGGCTCGTTACGCAAAAATCGCAATGACCCTGGCACTCGCCGCATTCGCCTTCCTGACGGTGTTCAACAACGTCACGGACTATCGCTCCAATTTCAACTTCGTCCAGCATGTGTTGAGCATGGACACCACCTTCCCGGACAACGCCGCTCGTTATCGCGCCATCGCCCAACCATGGCTGTGGCATGGAGCCTACTGGCTGATCATTCTCGGCGAAGCGCTCACGGCCGGGCTGCTGGGCTACGGCGCCCTGAAGCTGTGGGTAGCACGCCGGGCTGACGGCAGGGTTTTCGCGCAGGCCAAACGCTGGGCTATCACCGGCCTGACAGTGGGATTCTTCGTCTGGTTCTTTGGTTTCATGGTCATCGGTGGCGAATGGTTTCTGATGTGGCAATCAGAAATCTGGAATGGCCAGGATGCGGCGTTCAGGTTCTACATGGCACTGCTAGGGGTGCTGATCTTTCTCAATCAACCCGATGCGGATCGGAGCTGAGCTGCCGCTATCGCGAGCAAGCTCGCTCCCACACGAATTAGCAGTGTTCTCGGGAAATCGGGCAATAAAAAACGGCCCGTCTCCATTGGCGACGGGCCGTTTCTTGATACAACCTTCAGCGAGCCATCAGGGCCCCGCCGAACAGACTTACTGGTTCAGGCGAAAATCTTTTTCGGCCGCTTCGAAGCGCTGCAGCATACCGGCGGTAGGCGTGCCCATCTTGCTGACGAAGTAGATGGCCAGGCTGGCGAAGATGAAGCCCGGGATGATTTCGTACAGGCCCAGCAGCTCGAAGTGCTTCCAGACGATCACGGTAACTGCCCCCACCAGGATCCCGGCCAATGCGCCGTTACGGGTCATGTTTTTCCAGATCACGGAGATCAGGACAACAGGACCGAACGCGGCACCGAAACCGGCCCAGGCGTAGCTCACCAGACCCAGTACACGGTTGTTCGGGTTGGCAGCCAGGGCAATGGCGACCAACGCCACCAGCAGCACCATGGCACGACCGACCCAGACCAGTTCCACCTGGGAAGCGCTCTTGCGCAGGAAGGTCTTGTAGAAGTCTTCGGTCAGGGCGCTGGAGCACACCAACAACTGGCAGCTCAAGGTACTCATCACGGCTGCCAGGATGGCCGACAGCAGCACACCGGCAATCCATGGGTTGAAGAGGATCTTCGCCAACTCGATGAACACGCGCTCCGGGTTCTCGGTCACAGGGCCGGCCACATCCGGATGTGCAGAGAAGTACGCGATGCCGAAGAAGCCGACGGCCACGGTGCCGCCCAGGCACAGGATCATCCAGGTCATGGAGATACGACGGGCCTTGGCGATGGACTTGACCGAATCAGCGGCCATGAAGCGCGCCAGGATGTGCGGCTGGCCGAAGTAGCCCAGGCCCCAGCCCATCAGCGAAATGATGCCGATGAAGGTGGTGTTCTTCAGCATGTCGAACGACGTCGGGTCTTTCGCCTCGATGGCCAGGAACGTGGTGTCCACGCCGCCGGTGGCCAGCAGTACGATGATCGGAGTCAGGATCAGCGCGAAGATCATCAGGGTGGCCTGTACCGTATCGGTCCAGCTCACGGCCAGGAAACCACCCACGAAGGTGTAGGCGATGGTCGCTGCGGCACCGGCCCACAATGCGGTCTCGTAGGACATGCCGAAAGTACTTTCGAACAGGCGGGCACCGGCCACGATGCCGGAGGCACAGTAGATGGTGAAGAACACCAGGATCACCACCGCGGAGATGATCCGCAGCAGGCCGCTCTTGTCTTCGAAACGGCTGGCGAAGTAATCCGGCAGCGTCAGCGCATCGCCGTTATGCTCGGTCTGCACCCGCAGGCGCCCGGCGACGAACAGCCAGTTCAGGTAGGCACCGATGACCAGGCCGATGGCGATCCAGCTTTCCGACAGGCCGGACATATAGATGGCACCGGGCAAGCCCATCAACAACCAGCCACTCATGTCCGAGGCACCGGCGGACAATGCGGTCACGACGCTGCCCAGGCTGCGGCCGCCCAGGATGTAATCGGAAAGGTTGTTGGTGGAGCGATAAGCCATCAGGCCGATCAGGACCATGGCTGCGATGTAGATCACGAAGGTGATCAGGGTGGGATTACTAACACTCATGAGTTACGCCCTGGCTTTGTTTTTATGTAGCGGTGGCAGTAGAAAGCGTCGACAACAGATGTGTGGCGACGATTTGCAGGCCCGCGAATTTATGACTGATGTTTCCCCAGGAAAGCCATCAGCCGATGCCCCTCGGCTTGGATCCGGTTGCACCTTGGCCGTGAATGCTATTCAACAAACGAAATAAGGTGCAACCAGTTTCGTTCAAATCAGTTGCACCTGATCGGTTTTCTCGAAAAAACCGGTTTTTTTGCTCCCTTTTAGTGCAGACCACCAGGTCCGGATAGAAGCCAAAGCACTAAGGCAGGGCGAGATAGACGTGCCGCGGTTTTATTCCTGACGGACTGCCTGATATTTCGTCAAAAAAAGGGTTGCACCCGGTTGCACCTCAATCAGCTCACAGCTAATCTTGCGCCAGCTGATACCACGCCGTACGTGGTAAACATGAGGATAAAAATATGGCTACCACCACCCTTGGGGTCAAACTCGATGACCCGACCCGCGAACGCCTCAAGGCGGCCGCAACCTCGATTGATCGCACGCCTCACTGGCTGATCAAGCAGGCAATTTTCAATTACCTGGAGAAACTCGAGGGTGGTGCAACCCTGACGGAGCTGAACGGCTCGGTCCGCGCAGAGGGCGACGACGCTGGCGATGTCCAGGTCGACCACGCCCACCAGTGTTTCCTGGAATTTGCCGAGAGCATCCTGCCGCAATCGGTGCTGCGCGCCTCCATCACCGCCGCTTACCGCCGCCCTGAGCCGGAAGTGGTGCCGATGCTGATCGAACAGGCTCGCCTGCCGGCCGAAATGGCCGAAGCCACCAACAAGCTGGCGGCGTCGATTGCGGAAAAGCTGCGCAACCAGAAGAGTGCCGGCGGTCGCGCCGGTATTGTCCAGGGTCTGTTGCAGGAGTTCTCCCTGTCATCCCAGGAAGGCGTGGCGCTGATGTGCCTGGCCGAGGCACTGCTGCGTATCCCGGACAAAGGCACACGCGATGCGTTGATCCGCGACAAGATCAGCACCGGCAACTGGCAGCCGCACCTGGGCAACAGCCCGTCGCTGTTCGTCAATGCCGCGACCTGGGGCCTGCTGTTGACAGGCAAACTGGTCGCCACCCACAACGAAGCCGGCCTGACATCGTCCCTGAGCCGTATCATCGGCAAAAGCGGCGAGCCGATGATCCGCAAGGGCGTCGACATGGCCATGCGCCTGATGGGCGAGCAGTTCGTCACTGGTGAAACCATCGCCGAAGCCCTGGCCAACGCCAGCAAATTCGAGTCCAAGGGTTTCCGCTATTCCTACGACATGCTGGGTGAAGCCGCCCTCACCGAACATGACGCCCAGAAATACCTGGCCTCGTACGAACAAGCCATCCATTCGATCGGCAAGGCCTCCCACGGCCGCGGGATCTATGAAGGCCCTGGCATCTCCATCAAGCTGTCGGCCCTGCATCCGCGTTACAGCCGCGCTCAGTACGAACGCGTCATGGACGAGCTGTACCCGCGCCTGCTGTCGCTGACCCTGCTGGCCAAGCAATACGACATCGGCCTGAACATCGACGCCGAGGAAGCCGACCGCCTCGAACTGTCCCTGGATCTGCTGGAGCGCCTGTGCTTCGAGCCGAAGCTGACCGGCTGGAACGGCATCGGCTTCGTCATCCAGGCGTACCAGAAGCGCTGCCCGTATGTGATCGACTACGTCATCGACCTGGCCCGCCGCAGCCGCCACCGCTTGATGATTCGCCTGGTAAAAGGCGCCTACTGGGACAGCGAGATCAAACGTGCCCAGGTCGAAGGCCTGGAAGGCTATCCGGTGTACACCCGCAAGGTGTACACCGACGTTTCCTACATCGCTTGCGCGCGCAAACTGCTGTCGGTACCGGAAGTCATCTACCCGCAGTTCGCGACACACAACGCCCATACGCTGTCGGCCATCTATCACATCGCCGGTCAGAACTATTACCCGGGCCAGTACGAATTCCAGTGCCTGCACGGCATGGGCGAACCACTGTACGAACAGGTTGTAGGCAAGGTATCCGAAGGCAAGCTGAACCGTCCGTGCCGCGTGTACGCACCGGTCGGTACCCACGAAACGCTGTTGGCCTACCTGGTTCGTCGCTTGCTGGAAAACGGCGCCAACACCTCGTTCGTCAACCGCATCGCCGACCAGTCGATTTCCATCCAGGAACTGGTGGCCGACCCGGTCGCCAGCATCGAGCAGATGGCGACCCTGGAAGGCGGTTTCGGCCTGCCGCACCCACGTATTCCACTGCCGCGCGACCTGTACGGCAGCGAACGCGCCAACTCCAGCGGCATCGACATGGCCAACGAACATCGCCTGGCCTCGCTGTCCTGCGCCCTGCTGGCGACCGCTCATAACGAATGGAAAGCCGCGCCGATCCTCGGTTGCGCCGCCAGTGAAGAAACCCCGACCCCGGTACTGAACCCATCCGACCACCGCGACGTGGTCGGCCAGGTGCAGGAAGCCACGGTGGCAGACGTCGACAACGCCATCCAGTGCGCCCTCAACGCCGCACCGATCTGGCAAGCCACGCCGCCGGCAGAGCGCGCTGCGATCCTCGAGCGTGCCGCCGACCTGATGGAAGGCGAGATCCAGCCACTGATGGGCCTGCTGGCCCGTGAAGCCGGCAAGACCTTCGCCAACGCCATCGCCGAGGTCCGTGAAGCGGTGGACTTCCTGCGCTACTACGCAGTGCAGGCACGCAACGATTTCACCAACGATGCCCACCGCCCGCTGGGCCCTGTGGTCTGCATCAGCCCGTGGAACTTCCCCCTGGCAATCTTCAGCGGCCAGGTCGCCGCCGCGTTGGCCGCCGGCAACCCGGTACTGGCCAAGCCGGCCGAACAAACGCCGTTGGTTGCCGCCCAAGCCGTGCGTCTGATGCTCGAAGCCGGCATCCCGGAAGGTGTGCTGCAACTGCTGCCGGGCCGTGGCGAAACCGTCGGCGCCCGATTGGTGGGCGACGAGCGGGTCAAGGGTGTGATGTTCACCGGCTCCACCGAAGTCGCCCGCCTGCTGCAACGCAATATCGCCGGCCGCCTGGATAACCAGGGTCGCCCGATCCCGCTGATCGCCGAAACCGGCGGCCAGAACGCCATGATCGTCGACTCCTCGGCGCTGACCGAACAGGTAGTGATCGACGTCGTGTCGTCGGCCTTCGACAGCGCCGGTCAACGCTGCTCGGCCCTGCGAGTCCTGTGCTTGCAGGAAGATTCCGCAGACCGTGTCATCGAAATGCTCAAGGGCGCCATGGCTGAATCGCGCCTCGGCAATCCCGAGCGCCTGTCCGTCGACATCGGTCCGGTGATCGACGCCGAAGCCAAGGCCGGCATCGAGAAGCACATCCAGGCCATGCGCGACAAAGGTCGTACCGTGTACCAGATGGCTATCGCCGACAGCGACGAGTGCAAGCGCGGCACCTTCGTGATGCCAACCCTTATCGAGCTGGAAAGCTTCGATGAACTGCAACGCGAGATCTTTGGTCCGGTGCTGCACGTGGTGCGCTACAAGCGCAAGGAACTGGACCAGTTGATCAACCAGATCAATGCCTCCGGCTATGGCCTGACCCTGGGCGTGCACACCCGTATCGACGAAACCATCGCCAAGGTGATCGACAACGTCCATGCCGGCAACGTCTACGTGAACCGCAACATTGTCGGTGCCGTGGTTGGTGTCCAGCCGTTCGGTGGCGAAGGTTTGTCGGGCACCGGTCCGAAAGCCGGTGGTCCGTTGTACCTGTACCGTTTGCTGTCGACACGTCCTACCGATGCGATCCAGCAGTCCTTCGTCCGTGGCGATGCCGTCAGCGCACCGGACGTGCGCTTGCGTGAAGCCATGAGCAAACCGCTGACCGCCCTGCAAGCCTGGGCCGACAGCCAGAAGCTTGCCGAGCTGAGCGCCCTGTGCGTGCAATTCGCGGCCCAGTCGCAAAGCGGTATCACCCGCCAGCTGACCGGCCCGACCGGCGAACGCAACAGCTACGCCATCCTGCCACGCGAGCACGTGCTGTGCCTGGCCGACGTCGAAGGCGATCTGCTGACGCAACTGGCTGCCGTACTGGCCGTGGGTGGCTCGGCCGTATGGCCGGAAACCGACACGAGCAAGGCCTTGTTCGCACGCTTGCCGAAGGATATTCAAGCACGCATCCAGCGGGTTTCCGATTGGACCAAGGACGATGTGGTGTACGACGCCGTCCTGCATCACGGCGACTCGGATCAACTGCGCAGTGTTTGCCAGCAAGTGGCCAAGCGCGCCGGCGCCATCGTCGGGGTCCATGGCCTGTCCCAGGGCGAAACCGGCATCGCGCTGGAACGCCTGGTGATCGAGCGGGCGTTGAGCGTCAACACCGCTGCGGCGGGCGGTAATGCCAGCCTGATGACCATCGGCTAAACGCAGCGGCGAGTTTCAAGCGGCAAGCGGCAAGTAAGAGCCAAAGCAGTCCTGCTCTTACTTGAAGCTTGCCGCTTGAAGCTTGTGCTGCTCTATCACCCCCATCAATCATCCTGTTCAGCCTCTATTCCCGGTTCTAGACTCGGCCCCATTCCAAAGAAAGGTAGGCCGCCATGTCCGAGACGCTGCTCAGTTCCCGTAATCTGGCTTTCGAGCTGTATGAAGTCCTCGATGCCGAGGGCCTGACCCAGCGCGAGCGGTTCGCCGAGCACAATCGCGAAACCTTCGATGCAGCCATTGGTACGGCTCGCAGCATCGCCGAGAAGTATTTCGCCCCCCACAACCGCAAGAACGATGAAAATGAACCGCGCTACGAAGACGGTCAGGCCATCCTGATTCCAGAAGTGAAACCGGCCGTGGACGCCTTCCTGGAAGCTGGCTTCCTCAACGCCGCACGCAGTTTCGAGGCGGGAGGCATGCAGCTGCCCACGTTGCTGTCCCAGGCCTGCTTCGCCCATTTTCAGTCCGCCAACGCCGCGTCGACCTCCTACCCGTTCCTGACCATGGGCGCGGCGAACCTGATCGAAAGCTTCGGTGACGAGGAACAGAAACGCCGCTTTCTGCAGCCGATGATCGAGGGTCGCTTCTTCGGCACCATGGCCCTGACCGAGCCCCATGCGGGCTCTTCGCTATCGGATATTCGTACACGTGCAGAGCCTGCGTCCGACGGCACCTATCGACTCAAGGGCAACAAGATCTTCATTTCCGGTGGCGATCATCCGCTGTCGGAAAACATCGTGCACATGGTCCTGGCAAAACTGCCGGACGCACCGCCCGGCGTTAAGGGCATCTCACTGTTTATCGTGCCCAAGTTCCTGGTCAACGACGACGGCAGCCTCGGCCAGCGCAACGACGTGCTCCTGGCCGGTTTGTTCCACAAGATGGGCTGGCGCGGGACCACGTCCACGGCATTGAACTTCGGCGACAACGGTGAGTGTGTCGGTTACCTCGTGGGAAAACCGCACCACGGGTTGAGCTACATGTTCCAGATGATGAACGAGGCTCGGATCGGTGTCGGGATGGGCGCGGTGATGCTCGGTTACGCCGGCTATCTGTACTCCCTCGAATACGCCCGCGAACGCCCACAGGGCCGGGTCCCCGACAGTAAGGATCCGACCACCGCCCCCGTGGCGATCATCCAGCATGCCGACGTGCGCCGCATGCTACTGACCCAGAAGGCCTACGTTGAAGGCTCGTTTGACCTGGGCCTGTACGCGGCGCGGCTGTTCGACGACACCACCACCCTAGAAAGCGAGGCCGAACGTCGACGGGCCCATGAGCTGCTGGACCTGCTGACCCCGATCGTCAAATCCTGGCCCTCGGAGTTTTGCCTGAAGGCCAACGAACTGGCGATCCAGATCCTCGGCGGTCATGGTTACACCCGCGAGTACCCGGTCGAGCAGTATTATCGCGACAACCGCCTGAACCCGATCCACGAAGGCACCCACGGCATCCAGTCCCTGGACCTGCTGGGCCGCAAGCTGGCGCAGAACGGCGGCGCCGGGCTCAAGCAACTGATCCGCCTGGTGGCCGACACCACCGAACGCGCCCAGGCGCATGAATCATTGACGCCCCTGCGTCAGCCACTGGAAGCCCTGGTGGCGCGCCTGCAATCAGTCACCCTCGGCCTGCTGACGGACCTGGCCCAAGGCAAGATCAACAGCAGCCTCGCCAATTCGGCGCTGTACCTCAAGGTGTTTGGTCATATGGTCATCGGCTGGCGCTGGCTGGAGCAGGCCATCCGTGCCGAGGAAGGCCTGATCAAGGGCAACGTTACCGATCACGACTTCTATCAGGGCAAGCTGCAAGCGGCCCGGTACTTCCTGACCTGGGAAGTACCGGGCTGCCACCACGAACTGGCGCTGCTCGAGGCACGGGATGACACGTGCCTGGCGATGCGGGACGAGTGGTTCTGAGGTGGGTCGATCTTCCTCTAGCGGCTGTACCCGATCCCACAATGGTCGCCCCGCAATAAGATCGCGGGGCGGGCAGACATAACAATCACGCCTGCTGAATCGTCTTGGAAATGACATCGACCGTGGCATTGACCTGCTCCTGGCAACGGTCGAGTTCTGCCTGGTGCTGCTTCTGCATTTCCATCTGCTGCGAGCACAGGTTCATGGCCGCCAACACCAACAGACGATCACCGATCAGCGTCGGGTATTTTCTCTTGGTATCGGCCAGGGCAGCCTTGAGCATTGCAGCGGCGTCCAACAGGGTCTGTTCCTGCCCGGCCGGCGCCTTGATCGAATAGTCTTCTCCCAGGATCGAGATAACCGTCACCCCATCGGCATGGTGCTTCATGCGCTGACAGGACCGGTGCTGGCCCGCTCGATCAACGCCTGGATACGGGCGGCGGTCGTGCCGTGGAGTTCTTCCTGTTCCATCAGGCTCAATTGCAGGCTTTCATTTTCATCCTTGGCCCTGGCAAGTTCCGCGCTCAGGGTTTCGTTCAGGCCGGTGAGGTGGCGATTCTGTTGCACCAGGTCATTGACCAGTTGCTCCAGCTGGCTGAGGGATGTTTCCAACATATTGATTTCCAGGCTTTTTCAGGGGCGCGTACGATAAAGAAAAGTCACCGCCGATACCATGCTTGCAGAGCGACGATGCTTCGCTGGCGAGCTGTAAAGACTGCGAATGGGGAATCTGGTTCCTGCCCTTCGTCGCACAGCAATGTAGCGCTGCGACAAAAGAACGCAGCGCTCTCAAGACTTCACTCCCCTGACCGATAAATCAGTGATCATCAGTCATAGACCGCACGGACGCGCCTCTTCCCGGTATCTTCCATGTCCCTACGTAATATGAATATCGCGCCGCGAGCGTTCCTGGGCTTTGCCCTGATCGGCGCCCTGATGCTGGCGCTTGGGGTGTTCGCCCTGACCCAGATGAGCAAGATCCGCAGTTCCGGCGAGAACATCGTCGAGAACAGCGTTCCCAGCATCCAGGCCCTGGACGAATTCACCCAGCTCACGCTGCGCCTGCGCGTCTTGTCCTATCGCTTGCTGGTTAACCGCGAGCCGGATATCCAACAGAAAACCTTTGAGCTGTTCGAACAACGCAACCAGCAGATCCGCGCAGCCCAGACCGCCTATGAAAAACTCATCAGCACCCCTGAAGAGCGGGCCGCTTATGAGCAATACGTGCAATTGCTGGGTCAGTACCGTCAGCTCGAAGAGCGGATGAAGACACTGTCACGTAACAATCAGATCGACGAGTTGCGCACACTGCTCAACACCGAGCTGTTGAGCAACTCCGACGCCATCAATGCCATCATCAACCGGCTGACGGAGATCAACAATCAACAAGCCGAGGCGCTCAACCAAGGTGCGGCACAGCAGTACTCAACGGCATTCAACTGGGTCGTCACCCTGCTGGTCCTCGCCACCGGCCTGACCCTGCTGTTCGCCTGGCTGCTCACCAACAGCATCACCCACCCGATTGGCAGCGCCCTGAGTGCCGCCGAGGAAATCGCCAAGGGCAACCTGACCCGACCGATCACCGTGGATGGCAATGACGAAGCCGGTCGCCTGCTGCGGGCGATGTCGAGCATGCAGGAAAAGCTGCGCGATACCCTGCAGCGGATCTCCGGTTCGGCCACCCAACTGGCTTCCGCTGCCGAAGAGCTCAACAGCGTCACCGACGAAAGTGCTCGTGGCCTGACCCAGCAGAACAACGAAATCGAACAGGCCGCCACTGCGGTCAACGAAATGACCAGCGCCGTGGAAGAAGTGGCGCGCAATGCGGTCAGCACGTCCGAAGCGTCGAAACACGCCACCACCTCCGTGGGCGATGGTCGGGACCTGGTGCAGGAAACCGTCAGTGCCATCGAGCGCATGAGCGCCGATGTACAAGGTACCGCCACCCTGATCGGCAATCTGGCCGATGAATCCCGCGACATCGGCAAGGTGCTGGATGTGATCCGCGGCTTGGCGGACCAGACCAACCTGCTGGCCCTGAACGCCGCCATCGAAGCCGCCCGCGCCGGTGAGGCCGGTCGCGGCTTTGCCGTGGTAGCGGATGAAGTACGCGCCCTGGCCCATCGCACCCAGCAGTCGACCAGCGAGATCGAACGCATGATCGGCAGCATCCAGAGCGGCACCGAACAGGCCGTGGACTCGATGCGCAACAGCACCGAACGCGCCGAGTCGACGCTGAACATCGCCCGCGGCGCCGGCATGTCCCTGGACACCATCAACACCGCCGTCGTCGAAATCAACGAACGCAACCTGGTAATCGCCAGCGCCGCCGAAGAACAGGCCCAAGTGGCCCGTGAAGTGGACCGCAACCTGGTGAACATCCGCGACCTGTCGGTGCAATCGGCCACCGGCGCCAACCAGACCAGCGCCGCCAGTGCCGAACTGTCGCGCCTGGCGGTGGACCTGAACAGCATGGTGGGACGCTTCAGTCTCTGACCTGTTCGCGTTGCGGGCTTTGCTCTCTTCTGTGGGAGCAAGGCTTGCCCGCGATGAAGGCACCACGTTTCCTGGGCCCTGCTTCGGCCTCATCGCGGGCAAGCCTTGCTCCCACAGCAGCGAAAAATCTCCGCCCCCTGAAGGCAAGCCAAAGCTTTTTTGACAGCATCACATTTCAACAGGTTAGAATCGCTGGCACGCAGACTGCATGGTCAGTTTGTGCCCGTCTTTCAGTTTTCCCGGAGTACTGCCTTTGACCGCGACGACCATCAACAGCCTGTTCTTGATCGGCGCGTTGCTGGTGGGTGCGAGCATCCTGGTCAGTTCTCTTTCGTCCCGCCTGGGTATCCCGATCCTGGTGATCATCCTGGCCGTGGGCATGGTCGCCGGTGTCGATGGGGCCGGTATTCTTTTCGACAACTACGCCACGGCCTATCTGGTCGGCAACCTCGCGCTGGCCGTCATTCTGTTGGACGGCGGCTTGCGTACGCGGGTCTCGAGTTTTCGGGTGGCCCTGTGGCCGGCGCTGTCGCTGGCGACGATCGGGGTGTTGATCACCACCGGATTGACCGGCCTGGCGGCGGCGTGGCTGTTCAATCTGAACCTCATCCAAGGCCTGCTGATCGGTGCCATTGTCGGCTCGACCGATGCCGCGGCAGTGTTCTCGCTGCTGGGCGGCAAAGGCCTGAACGAGCGGGTCAGCGCCAGCCTCGAGATCGAGTCCGGCAGCAACGACCCCATGGCGGTGTTCCTGACCGTGACCCTGATCGGCATGCTCGCCAGCGGCCAGACCGATCTGGAATGGAACCTCGTAGGGCACCTGGTGCGTGAGTTCGGCATCGGTGCGGTGCTTGGCCTGGGCGGCGGCTGGCTGATGCTGCAGTTGGTCAACCGCATCAATCTGGCCAACGGCCTCTACCCGATTCTTGTCATCAGCGGCGGCCTGGCCGTGTTCGCCCTGACCAACGCCCTTCACGGCAGTGGCTTCCTGGCGGTGTACCTGTGCGGCCTGGTCATCGGCAATCGCCCGGTGCGCAGCCGCCACGGCATCCTGCACATGCTCGACGGCATGGCCTGGCTGGCGCAAATCGGCATGTTCCTGGTGCTGGGGCTGCTGGTGACGCCCCATGACCTGTTGCCGATCGCCCTGCCCGCCCTGGGCCTGGCGTTGTGGATGATCCTGTTCGCACGCCCCCTGTCGGTCATTGTCGGCCTGCTGCCCTTCAAGGCCTTCCATGGTCGCGAGAAAGCCTTCATCTCCTGGGTCGGCCTGCGCGGCGCGGTGCCGATCATCCTGGCGGTGTTCCCGCTGATGGCCGGCCTGCCCCATGCCCAGCTCTATTTCAACCTGGCGTTCTTTATCGTACTGGTGTCGTTGCTGGTCCAGGGCACGAGCCTGCCATGGGTTGCCAAGTTGCTGCACGTCACAGTCCCGCCGGAGCCCTTGCCGATTTCCCGGGCAGCGCTGGAGGTTCATGTCACCAGCGAGTGGGAGCTGTTCATTTATCGCCTAGGGGCGGAAAAGTGGTGCATCGGTTCGCCCCTTCGAGATCTGAAAATGCCCGAAGGCACACGTATCGCGGCGCTGTTTCGTGGCCAGCAACTGCTCCATCCGTCGGGTAGTACGGTGCTGGAAACCGACGATCTGCTCTGCGTGATCGGTCATGAACATGATCTGCCAGCCCTTGGAAAACTCTTCAGCCAGGCGCCGCAACGGGGCCTGGATCTGCGCTTCTTCGGCGACTTCGTACTCGAAGGAGATGCCCAGCTGGCCGCGGTTGCCGCGCTGTACGGCCTGCAACTGGATGGCATCGATCCCGACATGTCCCTGGGCCGCTTCATTGCCCAGAAAGTCGGTGGCGCGCCGGTGGTCGGCGACCAGGTGGACTGGAACAACACCTTGTGGACCGTCGCGGCCATGGACGGGAACAAGATCGGCAAAGTGGGCGTCAGATTCCCCGAAGGAAGTCGCCCGGGTCCCGGCTTGTTCCTCTAAACTGCTCCCATTCTTTAATTTGCTCGTCCGGTCTCTATGCCTACCCTGCGCTCCTTCTTAGCCATCGCCCTGCTGGGCCTGAGTCTTTCCGTCTGCACGCTGCAAGCTGCTGAACCGCCCACGAGCGACTCGGTACAGGCCAGCCTGGACAAGATCGCCGACCGCAAGCTGCCGGAAGCCGATCAGAAAGCCTTGCAGGCCGTACTGCAAGACACCCTGGCGCAGCTCGCCAGTAAGGCCGACTACGAGCAGAAGCTGCTCGCCCTCAAGCAACAGTTGGCCAGCGCACCGAAACAAAACATCGAAAACCAACGCGAGCTGGCGCGGCTCAAGAACACCGCCGTGGTGCCCGTGGCGCAACGCTATGCCAACCTGCCGATTCCCCAGCTCGAACAAATGCTGACGGAACGTTCGACTCAGCAGGGCGACCTGCAAAAAGCCTTCGCCGATGCCAACAGCCTGATCATCACCGCCCAGACCCGCCCCGAGCGTGCCCAGGCCGAAATCGCCAGCAGCCAGACCCGCATCCAGCAGATCAATAGCATCCTCAAGGCCGGCAGGGACGCCGGCAAGACCCTGAGCGCCGAACAACGCGACCAGCTCAACGCCGAACTGGCGGCCCTCAACGCGCTGATTCCGTTACGTCGCCAGGAACTGGCCGGTAACAGCCAGCTGCAGGACCTGGGTAACGGCCAGCATGACCTGTTGATGGAAAAAATCTCCCGCATGGAGAAGGAAATCCAGGACCTGCAAAACCTGATCAACCAGAAGCGCCTGGCCCAATCCCAGGAGACGGTGACGCAGCAGTCCATCGAAGCCCAGAAGGCCGGCGGCAGCAGTCTGCTGGCAACCGAAAGTGCGACCAACCTGAAGCTCTCCGATTACCTGCTCAAGAGTACCGACCGACTCAACGAGGTGACCCAGCAGAACCTGCAGACCAAGCAGCTGCTCGACAGCGTCACCCAGACTGACGCGGCCCTGGATGAGCAGATCAGCGTGCTCAAAGGCAGCCTGTTGCTCTCCAAGATCCTCTACAAGCAGCGCCAGACCCTGCCGCGCCTGAAGCTGGACCAGAACCTCGCCGACCAGATCGCCGACATCCGCCTGTATCAGTTCGAAGTCAGCCAGCAACGGGAGCTGCTGAACAATCCGAGCGCCTATGTGGACAGCCTGTTGGCGTCCCAGCCGTCGGAGCAAGTCACGCCGCAGCTGCGCAAGACCCTGCTGGACCTGGCCCTGACCCGCGTCGACCTGCTGGAACGCTTGAGCCGCGAATTGAGCGCGGTGCTCAACGAATCCATCACCCTGCAGCTCAACCAGAAACAATTGCTCAGCACCGCGCAAAACCTGCGGGCAACACTCGAAGAGCAGATGTTCTGGATTCCCAGCAACAAACCGCTGGATTTCGAGTGGATGCGTGGCGTGCCGGCTCGCCTGGAAAAACAGGTCGACTCGTTGCCCTGGACTTCGAGCCTCAGTGAATTGGCCGACGGCCTGACACAGCGACCACTGCTGTTCCTGCCCCTGGCCTTGCTGATCGGCGCACTGCTGTGGCGGCGCAAGCATCTCTATGCCCGGTTGAACAAGGTTCACCAGGACGTGGGCCACTTCAAGCGTGACAGCCAGTGGCACACACCGCAGGCGATCCTGATCAACATCCTGCTGGCGATGCCGGTCGCCCTGGCGCTGGCCCTGTGCGGTTTTGCCTTGCAGATCGATGCCCGCGGCCAGAACGCCAACCTCGGCGCGGCGCTGCTGCAGATCGGCCAGGCCTGGCTGGTGTTCTATACCGCCTATCGCATCCTGGCACCCGGCGGCGTGGCCGAACTGCACTTCCGCTGGGAGAAACCGCAGGTCGAATTCCTCCAGGGCTGGATCCGCCGGCTCGGGCTGGTAGTACTGGCGCTGGTGGCTGTGGTGGCGGTGGCCGAGTTGCAGCCTTCGACCCTCGCCGACGATGTGCTGGGCATGCCCGTGGTACTGACCTGTTATGCCTTGATGGCCTGGCTGCTCAGTCGCCTGTTGCTCAGCAGCCCGACACACCGCAATGCCTCCCTGTTCCGCAAGGCTGTCGGGGTGATTTTCACCGCCCTGCCCATCGCGCTGTTCGTGGCGGTGTGCTTCGGCTACTACTACACCGCCTTGAAGCTCAGTGACCGGCTGATCAATACGCTGTACCTGCTGATGTTCTGGCTGGTGATCGAGGCCACGTTCGTCCGTGGCCTGTCGGTAGCGGCTCGGCGCCTGGCCTACCAGCGCGCCCTGGCCAAGCGCCAGGCGGCCAAGGAAGCCGGCGATGGCGAAGCGGTGGTCGAGGAACCGACCCTGGACATCGAGAAGGTCAACGAACAGTCCCTGCGGCTGATCCGCCTGGCCCTGCTGGGCGGCTTCATCGCCGCGTTGTACTGGGTCTGGTCGGACCTGATCAGCGTGTTCTCGTACCTGGACAACGTGACCCTCTACGAATACACCAGTGGCACCGGCGTCAACATGAGCATGGTGCCCATCAGCATCGGCGACTTGCTCGGTGCGCTGATCATCATCGGCATTACCTTCGCCCTGGCGCGCAACCTGCCTGGCCTTCTGGAAGTGTTCGTGCTGTCGAAACTGAACCTGGCCCAGGGCAGCGCCTATGCCACCACCACGCTGCTGTCCTATGTGATCGCCGGCGTCGGCTTCGTCACCACCTTGTCCACCCTGGGCGTGAGCTGGGACAAGTTGCAATGGTTGGTGGCCGCGCTATCGGTGGGCCTGGGCTTCGGCATGCAAGAGATCTTCGCCAACTTCATTTCCGGGATCATGATCCTGTTCGAGCGTCCGGTACGGATCGGCGACACCATTACCATCGGCAACCTGTCGGGCACGGTCAGCAAGATCCGCATCCGCGCGACCACCATCACCGACTTCGACCGCAAGGACATCATCGTCCCGAACAAGACCTTCATCACCGGGCAGCTGATCAACTGGTCGTTGACCGACACCGTTACCCGGGTAACCCTGAAACTGGGCGTGGACTACGGCTCGGACCTGGATCGGGTCCGGGAACTGCTGCTCAAAGCTGCACGGGACAACCCACGGGTGCTGAAGGAGCCGGAACCGATCGTGTACTTCCTGAACTTCGGCGAGAGCACCCTGGACCATGAGTTGCGCATGCACGTGCGCGATCTCGGCGACCGTAACCCGGTGCTGGACGAGATCAACCGCTTCATCAACCGTGAGTTCAAGAAGGAGCACATCAACATCTCCTTCCGCCAGATGGAAATCTACCTGAAGAACCTTAGCGGCCAGGAATACAAGCTGGTGCCCGCCGAGCCCGAGAACAAAACCATCACGCCCGCGCCTTCTTCGGTGACCAGCATCAAGCCGGTAGCGGAGCCGCCCCAGGACACACTCGACTGATCGCGGGGTGCCAGCAGGCATCGCGCCGGAGACGGCCATGAAAACGCTGGAAACCTTGTCCTTCGATAACCGCTTCGCCCGCCTGGGCGACGGTTTTTCGGCCCATGTGTTGCCCGAACCCATCGACAACCCACGACTGGTGGTCGCCAGCCCGGCCGCCATGGCGCTGCTGGACCTGGACCCGGCCGAAGCCCAGGCGCCGCTGTTCGCCGAACTGTTCGGCGGGCATAAGTTATGGGCCGAAACCGAGCCTCGGGCGATGGTGTATTCCGGACATCAGTTCGGCCACTACAACCCGCAACTGGGTGATGGCCGGGGATTGCTGCTGGGAGAGGTGTACAACGAGGCCGGCGAACACTGGGACCTTCACCTCAAGGGCGCGGGCCAGACGCCGTTCTCACGGATGGGCGACGGACGAGCGGTGTTGCGCTCCTCGATCCGTGAATTCCTGGCATCCGAAGCCCTTCATGCCTTGGGCATCCCCACCACCCGCGCCTTGTGCGTGATCGGCTCGGACACCCCGGTGTGGCGCGAAAAACAGGAGCGCGCCGCCATGGTGCTGCGCCTGGCACCGAGCCATGTGCGTTTCGGCCATTTCGAGTATTTCTACTACACCAAGAAACCCGAGTTGCATGCCACGCTCGCCGAGCACGTGCTGAACCTGCACTTCGCCGAATGCCGTGAACAGCCGGAACCGTACCTGGCGATGTTCCGCGAAATCGTCGAACGCAACGCCGAACTCATTGCGAAATGGCAGGCCTATGGTTTCTGCCATGGCGTGATGAACACCGACAACATGTCGATCCTGGGCATCACCTTCGACTTCGGGCCGTTTGCCTTCCTCGATGACTTCGACGCGAACTTCATCTGCAACCATTCCGATGACCAGGGGCGTTATTCCTTCAGCAACCAGGTGCCCATCGGCCAGTGGAACCTCAGCGCCCTGGCCCAGGCCCTGACGCCGTTCATCAGCGTCGAAGCCCTGCGCGAGACCCTGGGCCTGTACCTGCCGCTTTACCAGGCCCATTACCTGGACCTGATGCGCCGTCGCCTCGGCCTGACCACCGCGGAGGAAGATGACCAGAAACTGGTGGAGCGCCTGCTGCAACTGATGCAGAACAGCGGCGTCGACTACAGCCTGTTCTTCCGCCGGTTGGGCGATCAATCGCCTGAACAAGCCGTCGCCAGGCTGCGGGACGACTTCGTCGACCTCATGGGCTTCGACGCCTGGGCCGCACTTTATATCGCCCGCGTCGGCCGTGAAGGCAGCGTCGACCAGGAACAGCGCCAGATCCGCATGCACGCGGTGAACCCCTTATATGTACTGCGCAACTATCTGGCACAGAACGCCATCGATGCCGCCGAGTCAGGCGACTACGAAGAAGTCCGCCGTCTGTACCAGGTACTTAGCCGTCCGTTCGAGGAGCAACCGGGCATGGACAGCTATGCGCAACGGCCGCCGGAGTGGGGCAAGCATCTGGAGATCAGTTGCTCGTCGTGACCCAGCTCAATAGCTGGAATCGGCCTTGAGCCAAACGCTCCCTTGTGGCGAGGGGATTTATCCCCGCTGGGCTGCGAAGCGGCCCCAAAAAGCTGCAATTGCACGCAGCCTGACAAGACTTGATCGGTTTTAAGGAGTGCTTCGCAGCCCAACGGGGATAAATCCCCTCGCCACAAAAGCTGTCTCACCCGACTTTATCGTTCCCCTGTTCGGGCGTCTCGATTCCCGGCTCTGCCTCGGTGGCATCCTTGTCAGTGGGTTTGGCCGGCGTTTTTTTCTCGGGATAGCCGGGCAGACCGCGGGCGTCTTCGGGGGTCAGTTCGTCTCGTTCGTGACGGCGATCAATGGCATAGGCGGGAGCGGCGTTCGGGTCTTCGTCGCGACCGGCGGTGCCAAGTACCCAGCCGTCGTCGTTGGGGTTGTCCTGCGGTGCGCGCGTGACAGGTTCTCGAGGATGGCTCATGGGACCTCCTTGGGTTGCGAACAGATGCGTTGTGGTCTTTTTGAGGCCATCGAAGGGCGTCAGTGCGGCGCATCTGATGAATGGCAACCTTGATAAACCGCCTCGGCGACACCAGATCAGCGTCATGACTGTCTTTTGGAGCCCACCATGCCTGACCCGATGCTGATTCCCTGCCCCCATTGCAACGGGCTCAATCGCCTGGCTGCCGAACGTCTGGGCGACCAGCCCAAGTGCGGGCGCTGCAAGGGCCTCGTGCTATTGGACAAGCCGTTCGAACTGAAACAGGGCGACTACGCCAGCCAGATCAAGGGCGACCTGCCGCTGCTGGTGGATGTGTGGGCGGACTGGTGCGGGCCCTGCAAATCCTTTGCGCCCGTGTTCGAACAGGCCGCCGCGCAACTGAGCGGCAAATGCCGGCTGGCCAAACTCGACAGCGAAGCCAATCCACAGCTGTCGGCGCAATTGGGGATTCGCTCGATTCCCAGCCTGATCCTGTTCAGGAATGGCAAGGAGGTCGCGCGCCAGAGCGGAGCGTTTCCCTTGCCGCAATTGCTGAGCTGGTTGCGCAGTCAGGGGATCTGAAGCGACTTCATTGTGGGAGTGAGCCTGCTCGCGATGCGCAGGCACATTCAACGTCAATGTACCTGTCAGTCCGCTATCGCGAGCAGGCTCGCTCCCACATGGGCGGCAGAAGCCTGTTGATCAGGCGTTTTCCAGCAACTCATGCAACTCCACGAACTGCAGGGTCAGTTTGTGGCGCGCGTCCAGATGGATCAGCGGCAGGCTGGCCTGGTGGGATTCACGCATGCGCACCGAGCTGCTCAGGTACACCGGCAGTACCGGCAAGCCCTCGGCGATCAGTTCGTCGAGCATCTGTTGCGGCAGACTGGCCCGGGACTGGAACTGGTTGACCACGATGCCTTCAATCTCCAGGCCCTCATTATGGTCCTCCTTGAGCTCTTCGATTTCCGCCAGCAGGCCATACAACGCCTGGCGGGAAAAACTGTCGCAATCGAAAGGAATCAACACCCGATCAGCGGCAATCAACGCTGAAACCGCATAAAAGTTCAGGGCCGGCGGCGTATCCAGGTAAATCCGATCGTAATCCTCGTCCAACTCTTCGAGCAATTTGCGCAGTTTGTTGATCTTGTGCTTCGCCTCAAGCTTGGGCTGAAGATCGGTCAGTTCAGCCGTGGCGGTGATGACATGCAGGTTATCGAACGGCGTTTCATAGATATCGACCTTGTTCTTCTTCGAAAAGGGTCCGGACGACAGGGTTTGCTTGAAGAAGTCGGCAATACCCATGGGGATGTCGTCGCCGGTGAGACCGGTCAGGTATTGAGTGGAGTTGGCCTGTGCGTCCAGGTCCACCAACAACGTGCGATACCCTTCGCTGGCGCTGACCGCCGCCAGGTTGCAGGCGATGCTGGACTTGCCCACGCCACCTTTCTGATTGAATACCACGCGCCGCATGTCAAAACCTCCGTGTATCAAAGATTCCCGAGTGTAGTAGGCGATGACACCGCTTCGCTACCTTCAGCATGGATGGACTACAGCGTTAGTGGCTTTTTCCGGTAAAGAAGCGTCAATGCGCGCGGAGGATTACGGAAGCGGCCGACAGACAGGCTCGTCACAATCGCAATAATGAGATGTCCGAGCCGGGACGAACCCACCGTCAGGTTTTCCCGCTTATGTGTAACCATTGTTTGCTACAAGCCAACGGCACCGGGATAATGCGCGCCATTTGGGTCGCAAGACCATGCTGGGTTGGACGCGGCTCAAACCACTGAACCGTGACAATAAAAAGCCCGCAGGGGTGGGATGAATTTTTTGATCAATTTCAATATCGCCCAATGGCGCGCATGGGCCCCTGGGCTCGAAAGCGTGGACGACTGGCAGGCGTGGAGCCGACAGCCGGTGATATTGCCCACCAACGATGCCGCCCCTGATGTCTCGTTCCTGCCGGCCATGCAGCGCCGCCGTCTCAGCCGCCTGGCGCGGATGGCCTTCAGTGTCGGCTGGCCCCTGGCCGAAGGCCGGCCGAACCTGCCGTTGGTCTTTATTTCCCGTCACGGTGAAACCCCGCGCACATTCGAGATTCTCAAGGACCTGGCAGCCGACCAACCGTTGTCACCCACTCAGTTCAGCCTGTCGGTACACAACGCAGTGATCGGCCTGTGGTCGATCATGCGCAACGAAACCAGCGAGATGACGGCCCTGGCCGCCACGGGCGACGGGCTGGAACATGGCGTACTGGAAGCCGCCGCGCTGTTGAATGAAGGTGCGCCGGCGGTGCTGCTGGTCATCACCGAAGAACAACCACCCCAGGTCTATGCGCCTTGGGTTGACGATGTGCCGTTTCCCTATGCAATGGGGTTGCTGCTGACCCGGGGCGACGACTGGCAACTGGCCTTGTCCACCCCGCCGGTTCAACCGTCCGGCAGTGACTGGCCCCATGCCCTGGATCTGCTGCGTACGCTGCTGAACAACGAAACCACCTGCCAACATGCCTGGAAGAATCGTGTATGGACCTGGCAACGCAACCGGTGACGGGCAAGCACCGCGACGCCTATTACTGGCGCCTGCTCGCGACCGCTGCAAGCTTCGCCCTGTTCGGGCTGGGCGGGCTGTGCCTGCGGTTGCTGGTATTTCCGCTGCTGGCCTGGTGGCCCGGCGATGCCCAGGTCCATCGACAACGGGCCCGGCGCACGGTTGGACGGCTGTTCTGGTTCTTCATCCGGTTCATGACCCGCACCGGCGTGCTCACCTATCAGATCGACGGCGCAGAAAAGCTTGGCCGGCCCGGGCAGATGATCATTGCCAATCATCCATCGCTGATCGACGTGGTGTTTCTGATCGGGTTGGTGCGCGACGCCAATTGCGTGGTCAAGCAAAGCCTCTGGGACAACCCCTTCACCCGCGGCCCGTTGCGCTCGACCCAATACATCAGCAACGACGGCAGCATGGACATGCTCGACGCCGCCAGCGACGCCCTGAAAGAGGGCCAGACCCTGATCGTGTTCCCCGAGGGCACGCGCACCCAGCCCGGCCAGGCGCCGGCCTTTCATCGGGGCGCCGCGGCCATTGCCCTGCGGGGTGCGAAAATGCTCACGCCCGTGACCATCAAGGTCAGCCCGACCACCCTGACCAAGGCCGAACCCTGGTATCGCATTCCCCAACGCCGCGTGCACTTCAGTTTCCATGTGGGGGCCGATATAGATCCAAAGGCGTTCGCCACGCTCGGCCCCCCGCCCCTTGCTTCGCGCAGGCTCAACGACTTTTTGCATCACTATTTCATCAAGGAGCTCGCCGAAGATGAGCGATCTGCACCGTGACATCAAACAGCTGATCATCGACGCCCTCGGCCTGGAGGACATCGAGGTCGACGACATCGGTGACCACCAGACTCTGTTCGGCGAAGGCCTGGGCCTGGACTCTGTGGATGCCCTGGAGCTTGGCCTGGCGATCCAGAAACAGTACGGCATCAAGATCGATGCCGACGCCAAGGACACCCGCAACCATTTCAGCAATGTGGCAAGCCTTGCGGCCTTCGTCACTGCAAAACGCGCTTGAGACCGGACCATGCAAACTCGTGACGACATTTTCAACACCCTGCGCGATGCCCTGGTGGAGCTTTTCGAACTGGACCCTGAGCGCGTGACGCTGGAATCGAACCTGTATCAGGACCTGGAAATCGACAGCATCGACGCGGTCGATCTGATCGACCACATCAAGCGCCAGACCGGCAAGAAAATCGCGGCCGAAGAATTCAAGACGGTACGCACCGTCAACGACGTGGTCGAGGCGGTCTATCGACTGGTCCAACCGGCCGCATGAGCCGGCTGATTGGCCTTGGCCTGCTATTGGCGGGCCTGCTGTATCCCTTTGCGGTGTATTTCGGCATGGAGCACTTCGCCCCCTGGCAGTTCGGCCTGCTGCTGGGTAGCCTGTGGCTGGCCCGGGCATTGTTCGCTAACCGAGGGCTCGGCAAAGGCGGGCCAGGCAACCTCTGGATGGCGATCACGGCGATCATGTTCTGCGGGTTGCTCGCGCTGTTCGATAACCCGCTCCTGCTGCGTTGGTATCCGGTGCTGATCAGTGCCTTCATGCTCGGGATGTTCGTCCTGAGCCTGAAATACGGCCCGCCAATGATCGAACGCGTAGCCCGCCTGCGTGAACCGCAACTGCCGGCAAAAGCGGTGGTGTATACCCGCCAGGTCACGGTGGTCTGGAGTGTGTTTTTCCTGTGTAACGGTTTGCTCGCCGCCGCCCTGACCCTCTGGGCGCCGCTGAGTTGGTGGATGTTGTACACAGGCCTGATTTCCTACGGATTGATGGGGCTGCTGTTTGCCATTGAATGGCTCATACGACAAAGGGTAAGAGGCCGCCCATGAATTGGATAAAACTTGAGCAGATGTTGCTCAAGGCTCAGCCGGAGCGCGCAGTTGCAGTCGATCCGGTAATCAGTCATTCGCAACTGCGGGACGAGGCGCTGTGCCTGGCCGCAGGCCTGCACGCCCGCGGTGTAGAGCGCATGGCCGTGCACCTGGAAGACGCCGCCGACCTGGCCATCGCCCTGCTCGGTGCCTGGCGTGCCGGCGTGCGCGTCCTGCTTCCGGCCGACCTGCAGGCCCAGACCCGCCAGCGCTGGTCGGCCGAGGTCGACCTGTGGCTGACCGACCAGCCTGGCGACACCCATCCTGGCGACTTGCGACAGGCCCCCTTGGCGCCTGTCGAACTGGACCTCGACCAATGCTGGCTGAGCCTGTGTACCTCCGGCTCCAGCGGCGAGCCCAAGCGCATCGAGAAAAACCTGCGCCAGTTGAGCAATGAGGTCCAGGCCCTGGAGCAGTTGTGGGGCGCCGAGCTGGGCCCGGCCTGCATCATTGGCAGCGTCGCCGCCCAGCATATCTACGGCCTGCTGTTCCGGGTCCTGTGGCCGCTGTGCGCCGGACGACCGTTCGTGCGCCGGCAATTGGCGTTTCCGGAAGACCTGCAACGCGCCAGCCGCGAGCACCCGGTCTTCGCCTGGGTCGCCAGCCCGGCGCTGCTCAAACGCATGGGCGACAACCTCGACTGGACGGCCCTGAGCAGCGTGCGTCGGGTGTTTTCCTCCGGCGGTGCCTTGCCGGCCGAGGCCGCCCAAAGCCTGCAGCAGCGCCTGGGTCAATGGCCGACGGAAATATTCGGCAGCTCGGAAACCGGCGGTATCGCCTGGCGCCGGGGTGCTGAACGGTGGCAGCCCTTTGCCGGCGTCGAGCTGAGCCAGGACAGCGACGGTGCCTTGCTGGTCGCTTCGCCTTATCTGCCTCCCGCCCATGTGGAACATACCGCCGACGCCGCACGGATTGACGCCGATGGCCGCTTCGAACTGCTCGGACGCCTGGACCGCATCGTCAAGCTGGAAGAGAAGCGCATCTCCCTGCCGATGCTGGAGCAGGCACTGATGGCCCACGACTGGGTGAGCGAAGCGCGGCTGGGGGTGGTGCGAGAGAATCGTGCTTCCCTCGGCGCCCTGCTGGTACTGAGCGAAAGCGGCCTCCATGCCTTGCGTAACCAGGGTCGTCGCGCCGTGACCGAAGCCTTGCGTCGCCACCTGAGCGGGCATTGCGAAACACTGGCCTTGCCACGGCGCTGGCGCTGGCTGCGCCAGTTGCCGCTCAATGCCCAGGGCAAGCTGCCCCAGGCCGAGGTCGAAGCCCTGCTGGCGGCACCGCGTCCAAAGGCTCCCGACGTGCTGGAACAGGTCGAGACCGACGGCGAATGGAGCCTGCAACTGGTCGTGCCGCCGGACCTGGCGTACTTCAGCGGCCACTTTCCCACGGCCCCGGTGTTGCCCGGCGTGGTGCAGGTCGACTGGGCCCTGAGCCTGGGCCGACAACTGCTGGACCTGCCGCCGCGCTTCGTCGGGATGGAAGTGTTGAAGTTCCAGCAGCTGGTACGTCCCGGTGATGAAGTCCAGCTACACCTGCGCTTCGACCGCGAGCGCGGCAAGCTGTACTTCGCCTACCGCAATGATACGGCGGCGTGCTCCAGCGGGCGGATTGTACTGGGGGCCGCCCATGACTAATGCTCACACCGTCCTGTGGCGAGGGGATTTATCCCCGCTCGAGTGCGAAGCACTCGCCAACGAATTGTGGTGCTGCACAGGACTTGGGGTCGCTGCGCAACCCAGCGGGGCGGTGCGACGCTTCGCTGAATCCCCGCGCCACAAGGGCTCGGTGGAAGGCAAAAGACATGCATAACCCCTGCGCCGTCATCCCCGTCTACAACCACGAAACCGCCATCTCGGCGGTGGTCCAGACATTGCTCGCCAATGGCCTGCCCTGCGTGTTGGTCGATGACGCCAGCAGCCCAGCCTGCGCGGCGGTGCTGGAGCGGCTGGCGGTGGATGAGCGGGTTCACCTGGTCAGGCTGGCGGTCAACCAGGGCAAGGGTGGCGCCGTCATGACCGGCCTGCGGGAAGCCGCGCGCCTGGGCTTCAGCCATGCCTTGCAGGTGGACGCCGATGGACAGCACGACCTCGGCGACGTGAATACCTTCGTCGACCAGTCCCGACTGCACCCGGACGCGGTGATCTGCGGCTACCCACAGTACGACGCCAGCGTGCCGAAAGGTCGCCTGTACGCTCGCTACCTGACCCACGTCATGGTCTGGATCAACAGCCTGTCCCTGCAGATCCGCGATTCCATGTGCGGCTTTCGGGTTTACCCCCTGCCAGCGACCCTGGCGCTGATCAACTCGGCGAACATTGGCAAGCGCATGGATTTCGATTCGGACATCCTGGTGCGTCTGGCCTGGCGTAACCAGCCGATGTGCTGGCTGCGCACCCGGGTCCACTACCCCCAGGACGGGGTTTCGCACTTCCGTCTGTTCCACGATAACGTGCTGATTTCCAGCATGCACACCCGCTTGTTCTTCGGCATGCTGGTACGTGCCCCCCTGATTCTCTGGCGACGGTGGCGGACATGAGTCTCCAGGCAGATAAGACCCATTGGGCCGATCGTCAGGAGCGCGGCAGTTTCTGGCTGATGAAACTCACGGCGTTCGCTGCCAAAGTATTGGGCCGTCGCCTGCTGAGCCCGGTGCTGTACGGCATCGTCCTGTACTTCTTCATTTTCGGTCGCAGCGCTCGCCAGGCAGCCTGGCAATATCAACGGCGACTGGCCGACTGGAGCGGTCGCATCGAGTTGCGCCCCACCCATGGCAAAGTCTTCGGGCAGTTCATGGCGTTTGCCGACTCGTTGCTGGACAAGCTCGACGTGTGGAACGGCAAGCTGAGCATCGACCAGATCGAAATCGTCGATACCGCACTGCTGCGCAATCACCTGCGTGGCGCTCGCGGGCAGATGCTGGTAGGGGCGCACCTGGGCAATCTGGAAATGTGCCGAGCCCTGGCCGAACTGGGCGAAAAGGTCACCATGAACGTGCTGGTGCACACCAAGCACGCCGAACAATTCAATCGCCTGCTGGGCGAAGCCGGTGCCACGCACCTGCGGCTGATCCAGGTCAGCGAGCTGGATCCGGCGGTGATGCTGCAACTGAGCGAGCGCCTGGAGCGCGGCGAGTGGCTGGCGATTGCCGGCGACCGCGTCCCGCTGCACGGCGGGCGCAGCGTAACCGTGGACTTCATGGGCCACCCGGCCGCTTTCCCCCAAGGGCCGTGGTTGCTGGCCGGCCTGCTGAAATGCCCGGTCAACCTGCTGATGTGCCTCAAGCACGAGGGGCGCTATCGCGTCACCCTCGAGCCCTTCGCCGATGCCGTGGTGTGGAAACGCACCGAACGCGAGCACGTGATCGCCCACTGGGCCGGTCGTTACGCAGAGCGCCTGGCGCAGTACTGCCTCCAGGCCCCCCAACAGTGGTTCAACTTTTACCCTTTCTGGAAGACCGATGACGATGCCCACTCTTGAGCCGGTAACCTTCGGCGAACGCCCCCTGCGCATCGAAGACGTGCTGGCCCTGGCCAACCGTCAGGCGCCGACACAGTTGCAGGATGATCCGGCGTTTCGCCAGCGCATCGCCAAGGGTGCGCAATTTCTCGACTCCCTGTTGGACAAGGAAGGGGTGATCTACGGCGTGACCACCGGTTACGGCGATTCCTGCGTGGTTGCCGTGCCGTTGCAGCACGTCGAAGCCCTGCCGCGCCACCTGTATACCTTCCATGGCTGCGGTCTGGGCAAACTGCTGGATGCCCAGGCCACCCGCTCGGTGCTGGCCGCGCGCTTGCAGTCGCTGTGCCACGGCGTCTCCGGGGTCCGGGTTGAATTGCTGGAGCGCCTCCAGGCCTTTCTCGAACACGACATCCTGCCGCTGATTCCGGAAGAAGGTTCGGTGGGCGCCAGCGGCGACCTGACGCCGCTGTCCTATGTGGCCGCGACACTCTCCGGTGAACGTGAAGTCATGTACCGTGGCGAACGCCGGCTGGCCGCCGATGTACACCGCGAACTGGGCTGGACACCGCTGGTGCTGCGGCCCAAGGAAGCACTGGCCCTGATGAACGGCACCGCCGTGATGACCGGCCTCGCCTGCCTGGCCTTCGCCCGGGCCGACTACCTGCTGCAACTGGCGACCCGCATCACCGCGCTGAACGTCGTCGCCTTGCAAGGCAACCCCGAGCACTTCGACGAGCGCCTGTTCGCCGCCAAGCCACACCCGGGGCAGATGCAGGTCGCCGCGTGGTTGCGCAAGGACCTGGCGATCGACGCGCCGACCGCACCGCTGCATCGCCTGCAGGATCGCTATTCCCTGCGCTGCGCGCCCCATGTGCTCGGCGTGCTGGCCGACAGCCTGAGCTGGCTGCGCGCGTTCATCGAGACCGAACTCAACAGCGCCAACGACAACCCGATCATCGACGCCGAAGCCGAGCGGGTGCTGCACGGCGGGCATTTCTACGGTGGGCACATCGCCTTCGCCATGGACAGCCTGAAGAACCTGGTGGCCAACGTCGCCGACCTGCTCGACCGGCAACTCGCCCTACTGGTGGACGAGCGCTACAACCATGGCCTGCCGAGCAACCTGTCCGGCGCCAGCGCCGAGCGTGCGATGCTCAACCATGGTTTCAAGGCCGTGCAGATCGGCGCCAGCGCGTGGACCGCAGAAGCCCTGAAAAACACAATGCCGGCCAGCGTGTTCTCGCGCTCCACCGAGTGCCACAACCAGGACAAGGTCAGCATGGGTACCATCGCCGCCCGGGATGCGATCCGCGTGCTGGAGCTGACCGAACAGGTCGCCGCCGCGACGCTGCTGGCGGCCAACCAGGGCGTGTGGCTGCGCAGCCGTGCCGAGGACGCGCGACCGCTGCCACCGGCCCTGGCCGCCATGCACGAACAACTGGCGGGGGATTTCCCGCCGGTCATCGAAGACCGCGCCCTGGAAGCCGAACTGCGCCTGTGCCTGCAACGCATCGCCGAGCAACACTGGAGGCTGCATGCGTAGCCAGGGCGTGCTGCATGTCGAGACGCAGATTGTCGTGCCGTTTTTCGATGTCGATTCGATGCATGTGGTCTGGCACGGCCACTACGTCAAATACCTGGAAATGGCCCGCTGCGCCTTGCTCGACCAGATCGGCCACAACTACAACGACATGCTCGCCGCCGGGTACGCATGGCCCGTGATCGACCTGCAACTGCGCTACGTGCGCAGCGCGGTGTTCGGCCAGGCCCTGACCGTGCGTGCCAGCCTGGTGGAGTGGGAGAACCGGTTGAAGATCAACTACCTGATCAGCGACACCCTCACTGGCGAACGCCTGACCCGCGCCAGTTCGGTGCAGGTGGCCGTGGACATCACGACTCGCGAGATGCTGCTGGCCTCGCCCCGGGTGTTTATCGACGCCGTCGAAAGGAAACTGTCATGAAACGCCTGTCCCTCTGGTGCTTACTGTGCTGCCTGTCGCCCCTGGCCCAGGCCTTCGACTTGCAACAACTGAGCGAACAGCTGGCCCGCCCGGATGTCATCCACGGCCAGTTCATCCAGGAAAAACACCTGCGCGCCCTGCCCCAACCGCTCGTCAGCAAAGGCCATTTCGTTCTGGCGAAAAAACAAGGCCTGCTGTGGCTGCTGCAGACGCCGCTGCAACAGGATTACCGGATTACCGCCCAGGGCATCGCTCGAAGGGACGGCAACGCCTGGCAAATGCTGCCGAACAAGAGCGCCGGCGCCGAGCAGAACCGGCTGTTCCTGGCCGTCTTGCAGGGTGACAGCAGTGGCCTGCTGCGGGATTTCGAGCTGAGCCTGTCGGGCGAACCGCAGCAGTGGAAGTTGACCCTGACCCCGCGCTCGGTGTTGCTCAAACAGGTGTTCAACCAGATCAACATTGACGGCGGCGAACTGGTACAGCGCATCGAGCTGCTGGAAACCCAGGGCGACAGCACGGTGCTGCGCATGCAGGACAGTGTCGCCACGCAACCCTTGAGCGAAACGGAGCAACATGACTTTGCCGAGTGAACGGAGGTTGCCACGGCTGTTCCTGATACTGCTGCTGGCAGTGCTGGCGCTCGCCGGTTGGCAATGGCGCAATGGTGCGCCTCTGTCGGTCAATCTCATGGAACTGGTGCCGGGCACGTCCCCCGATGCCCTGGAGCTTATCGCTGAACAACGCATGCAGGAGCCGCTGAATCGCGAGGTGTTGGTACTGGTCGGTCATGCCGACCGTCAGCAAGCCATCGCCCTGGCGCAAACCCTTGGCGAGCAATGGCAGGCCAGTGGTCTGTTCGACAAGGTCCAGTGGACGCTGCAAGCCGATTTGCCGGCGCTGCGCACGCAACTGCTGAACGGACGACTGGCGATGCTCTCGGCCGCGGACCGTCAGCAATTGATCGAGCAGCCCCAGGCATTCATCCAGCAGCGGGTGCAGGCGCTGTTCGACCCGTTCAGCGGCTTCAGCCTGGTACCGAGCCAGGACGACTGGCTGGGCCTGACCGGGCGCATCCAGAACAGCCAGCCCCAACGCGGCGCCATACAGCTGGATGTGGGCAGCGGTGCCTTGATCGCCGACGCCGATGGCAAAAGCTGGGTGATGCTACGGGCCCGCACCCAAGGCAACGCCTTCGACATGAACCTGCCGCTGCAAGTGGCCGATCTGCTGCAACACAGCCGCGACCAGGCAGGCCTGGCCCAGGGGCAACTGTTGGCGGCCAGCGGCTTGCTGTACGCCGCCAGCGGCCAGCAACAGGCATCAAAGGAAATCACCTGGGTCGGCGGTGGCGCGACAGTGGGTATTCTGTTGCTGCTGTTGCTGGCCTTCCGACGCCTGCGGGTATGGCTGGCGTTCATGCCGGTGCTGGTCGGCATGCTGTTCGGCGCGGTGGCCTGCGTGGCGCTGTTCGGGCGCATGCATGTCATGACCCTGGTGCTGGGTTCGAGCCTGATCGGCGTGGCGGTGGACTATCCGCTGCACTACCTGTCAAAGAGCTGGAGCCTCAAGCCGTGGCACAGCTGGCCGGCCCTGCGCCTGACCCTGCCGGGGCTGAGCCTGAGCCTGGCGACCACCTGCATCGGCTATCTGGCCCTGGCCTGGACGCCCTTCCCGGCCCTGACCCAGATCGCGGTATTTTCCGCCGCCGGGCTGGTCGGCGCCTACCTGACGGCAGTCTGCCTGCTGCCGGCGCTGCTCAAGGGCACGGACCTGCGCCCTGCCCAATGGCCGCTGCGCTTCTGCGAGCAGTTGCTCAAAGCCCGCGAAGCACTGCTGGCGCGGGTTCCCACGCCGATCCTGCTGGCATTGCTGCTGATCTTCTGCGCCGGAGGGCTTTGGCACCTGAGCACGAAGAACGACATCCGCCAGTGGATCGGCACGCCCCAGCACCTGACCGACGAGGCCCGCGACATCGCCCGTATCACCGGTTTCCAGCCCACCAGCCAGTTCTTCCTGATTCGCGCCGACAATCAATCCCAACTGCTTGAACGCCAGACCGCCCTCAACGAGCGGCTGGACCAGTTGGTCGGCCTGGAAAAACTCCAGGGCTACCTGTCGCTGAACCAACTGGTCAGCCCGCCGGCCGAGCAGCAGAAAGTCCGTGAGGCCCTGGCCCGACTCCCGGCGTTCTGGCAACCGCTGCTGGACCTGGGCGTGCCGGTCGCCGCCTTGCAGGCAGAGCTGGCCCGATTGCAAACCTTGCCGGTGGAAGACATCGATGCCGCGCTGTCCGGTCCGTTGGCCGAACCGTACCGCACCCTCTGGCTCGGCCCGACCGCGCAAGGCGTGGCCGCGACGATCAGTTTGCAAGGCTTGAACAATGCCGCATTGCTGCGATTGCAGGCGGTGGATTTGCCCGGCGTGCAATTGGTGGATCGCCTGGGCGATCTGAACCAGGTGTTCGCCGCCACGCAGATCAGCGCCGCCGAGCTGAAGCTCGCTTCCTGCGTGCTGATCGTGCTGGTGTTGGTCTGGCCGTTCGGCGTCAGGGCAGCTCTGCGCATCGTCGCCCTGCCGCTGCTCGCTGCGCTGTGCAGCCTGGCGAGCCTGGGCTGGCTGGGGCAGCCGTTGACCCTGTTCAGCCTGTTCGGGCTGTTGCTGGTGACGGCCATCGGCGTCGATTACGCGATCCTGATGCGCGAGCAGATCGGCGGTGCCGCCGTGAGCCTGCTGGGGACCCTGCTCGCGGCGGTCACCACCTGGCTGTCGTTCGGCCTGCTGGCGCTTTCCAGTACGCCGGCAGTGAGTAATTTCGGCCTGGCGGTGAGCCTGGGGCTGGCGTTCAGCTTCATGCTGGCGCCATGGGCCGGGCGCCAGACGCATGCAACGCCCGCGCTGGAACCCGCCCAATGACGATTACCCACACTCTCACTCGAACATCGCTGCCTGGGCAAGGAGTCCAAATGTCTGCAACTGAAATGGAACGCCGCCAGGTCGTCATCATCGGCGCAGGGCCATCCGGCGCCATCGCGGCCGCGCTGCTCAAGCGCAAGGGCCACGATGTGCTGGTCATCGAACGCCAGCATTTCCCCCGGTTCTCCATCGGCGAGAGCCTGCTGTCCCATTGCCTGGACTTCGTCGAAGAGGCGGGCATGCTCGACGCGGTGCAGGCCGCAGGCTTCCAGCGCAAGAACGGTGCGGCTTTCGCCTGGGGCGAGCGCTACAGCGCCTTCGATTTCGGCGACACCTTCAGCGAAGGCAAACCCACCACCTTCCAGGTACAGCGCGCCGACTTCGACAAGCTGCTGGCCGATCAAGCCGCCTTGCAGGGGGTGGAGATCCGTTATGGCGAAGCCATTGCCAGCGTCGATTTCAACCTCGCCAAACCACAACTGGGCGTGCAACGCGAGGACGGCAGCGCGTACCGGATCGAGGCCGAGTTCGTCCTCGACGCCAGCGGCTATGGTCGAGTCCTGCCGCGCTTGCTGGACCTGGAGGCACCGTCGAACTTCCCGGTGCGCCAGGCCGTATTCACCCATGTCGAAGACCGCATCGATGCGCCGACTTTCGACCGGGAGAAAATCCTCATCACCACCCACCCGACCCAACGCGATATCTGGTTCTGGACCATTCCGTTCAGTGGAGGACGCTGCTCGGTTGGCGTGGTCGCGGCGGCGGAGCATTTTGCCGGCCGCACCGACGACCTCGACGCCTGCCTGCGGGGCTTCATCGACGAGACCCCGAGCCTCGCCCGGGTGCTGGATAACGCCGTGTGGGATACCCCGGCACGGACCATCGGCGGCTACTCGGCCAATGTCAAAACCTTGCATGGCCAAGGCTTCGCCCTGCTCGGCAACGCTGCGGAATTCCTCGACCCGGTGTTCTCCTCCGGCGTGACCATCGCCATGCGCTCGGCAAGCATGGCGGCCGGCGTGCTGCATCGTCAGCTGCAAGGTGAAAGCGTGGACTGGCAAAGCGAGTTCGCCGAACCGCTCAAGCGTGGCGTCGACACCTTCCGCTGCTACGTCGAGGGCTGGTACGCCGGCACCTTCCAGGACGTGATCTTCTATACCGAAGGTTCTTCCGACATCCGCCGCATGATCAGTTCGATCCTGGCCGGTTATGCCTGGGATCAACGCAATCCGTTCGTCAGCGAACCCAAGCGACGCCTGCGCATGCTCTCGGAAATCTGTGCGAGCCCGGCCCATGAGTGAGATGAACTACCTGAGCGACAGCTACGTCGAAGAAACCCGCTTCGGCTTCTGGTTCCTGCGCAGCCACACCTGGCAGCACCATGTGCTGCGCGTGGCGATAAATGACTTGCGCGGTCTGTTCAGCACGCCGTTGCCGGCCGAGCCGGTGCTGCTGGACGCCGGTTGTGGCCAGGGCAAATCGTTCCAGTACCTGCGCCAGGTGTTTGCGCCACAGCGGCTGATCGGGGTCGATGCCGATCCCCACAGTCTGGCGTTGAGCGCCGAGGAAGCGGCCCGCCAGGGCATGGCCGTAGAATTGATCGGCAGCGATTGCGCAACCTTGGCGGTACCGGATGCCAGCGTCGACCTGTTGTTCTGCCACCAGACCTTCCATCACCTGGTGGAACAGGAAAAGGCCTTGGCCGAGTTCTATCGCGTGCTCAAGCCCGGCGGCTACCTGATGTTCGCCGAATCCACCGAGGCCTATATCGATACCTGGGTCATCCGCTGGCTGTTCCGTCATCCCATGCATGTACAGAAAAGTGCCGCGCAATACCTGGAGATGATCCGCCAGCAAGGGTTCCGCTTCGACGCCGACAACGTGTCCTATCCCTACCTGTGGTGGAGCCGCGCCAGGGACTTCGGCCTGTTGGAACGTTTTGGCCTGCGCCGCCCCAGGCCGTTCGGCGAGCGGGAAGAAACCCTGGTCAACGTCGTGGCCCGCAAGCCCGTAGAAGGGGTTGGCGAATGATCCGCGCCTGCTTCAATGGCCTGCTGATCGGCTGCCTGTTGCTGCTCGGTGCCTGCGCCGGTCAGGCGCCATTGCCCGAGCGCACGCCCACCCTGGCGCTGCCGCTGCAATTGCACATCGAGCGCCAATTGGCCGGGCAGCGCCAGGACTGGTTGCTGGTGATCCAACGCGAAGACGCCGGCATTCGCTGGTCGATGATGGACCCGCTGGGTATTCCCCTGGCTCGTCAGCGCCTGATCGACGGCCAGTGGCAAGCCGACGGCCTGCTGCCCCCCAACGCTGAAGCCCGGGAGCTGTTCGCCGCGCTGCTGTTCGCCCTGACCCCTGAAACCGAGCTGCCCGGCAATTACCCGAGCGCCCGGCAACAGGCTGCGCAACGAACCCTGGATTCCCGCTGGCAGGTGCGCTACAAGCAGCCGCTGGACTTTCAACTGAGCCTGCCCCAAGGGCCCCACTACCGCATCACACCGCTGACCGAGAGCACTCCATGACCGCCTATTTGAATGCCCTCGGCGTGATCTGTGCCCTGGGCCGCGATAAACATGAAGTGGCGCGCAACCTGTTCGCCGGCGACTGCTCGGGCCTGCGTGTCGAAGCCGGGTGGGTGGCCGAGCGTGCCTTGCCGGTTGCCTCGGTAACGGGTGAACTGGCCCGCATCCCCGAGACCCTGGCCGCCCATGGCAGCCGCAACAATCAGTTGCTGCTGGAGGCCGGGTTGCAGATCCGTCCCGAGATCGACCGGGCCATCCAGGCCTATGGTCGTACGCGCATCGGCATTGTCCTGGGCACCAGCACCTCGGGGATCGACGAGGCCAGCCAGGGCATCGCCCATTATCTGCGCGAACAGCGCTTCCCGGACGGCTACGACTACCAGCAGCAGGAACTCAGCGCGCCGGCCAATTTCCTCTCCGACTGGCTCGGCCTGAGCGGTCCGTCCTATGTGATTTCCACCGCCTGCACCTCCAGCGCCCGCGCCTTGATGAGCGCCCGACGCCTGCTCGACCTGGGCCTGTGCGATGCGGTGCTCTGTGGCGGTGTGGACAGCCTGTGCAAGCTGACCCTCAACGGTTTTTCGGCGTTGGAAGCGGTATCGAACGAACGCTGCAATCCGTTTTCGGTGAACCGCAGCGGCATCAACATCGGCGAGGCGGCCGTGCTGTTTCTCATGAGCAAGACGCCAGGCAATGCAACGCCGATTGCCCTGCTCGGCGACGGCGCCAGCTCCGATGCCCATCATATTTCCGCTCCGGAGCCCAGTGGTCGCGGTGCTCGTCAGGCCATGGAAAAAGCCTTGTTCTGCGCGGGTCTCGAGGCCAGCCAGATCGACTACCTGAACCTGCACGGTACCGCCACGCAACACAACGACGCCATGGAAAGCCATGCGGTGGCCGGCCTGTTTCCCCACGGGGTACTCTGTTCCTCCACCAAACCCATGACCGGCCACACCCTGGGCGCGGCCGGAGCGTTGGAAGCGGCCTTCTGCTGGTTGAGCCTGAGCGTCGAAAACACCACCGGGGCCCTGCCGCCTCATGTCTGGGACGGTCAGGCCGATCCTGAACTGCCGGCCCTGGCCTGGACCCGCGCCGACAGCCGCCTGAACCCGACCGCCCCCCGTCGCCTGATGAGCAATTCGTTTGCCTTCGGCGGCAACAACGTCAGCCTGATTATCGGAGATGCCCCATGATTGACTGGCCACTCGCCGAACTGCTGCCCCACGCAGGCGACATGATTCTCATCGACCGCGTCGTGGCATTCGATGACGAGCAGATCCATACCCGCGCCATCGTCAAACCCGGTGGCTTGTTCAACCGCGCCGACGGTGGCCTGCCGGCCTGGGTCGGCATCGAGTTGATGGCCCAGAGCGTCGCCGCGTTTGCCGGTTGCCATGCGCGCCAACGTGGCGACGCCGTTGAACTGGGCTTTTTGCTCGGCACCCGCAAGTTCGAGTGCAACGTCGACAGTTTTCCAGTCGGTACCGAGCTGGATATCCGCGGTATGCGCTCGCTGGAAGACGACAACGGCATGGGTGTGTTCGAGTGCCATATCGAAGCGCCCGGCATCCATGCTACCGCCCGATTGAACGTGTTCCGCCCACCCCAGTCCGCCCACTACCTCCATGAACCGTCCGCAACAGGAAACCAGCCATGACTGAATCCGTATTGGTCACCGGCTCCAGCCGTGGCATCGGCCGCGCCATCGCCCTGCGCCTGGCCCAGGCCGGGCATGACATCGTGCTGCACTGTCGCAGCGGTCGTGCCGAGGCCGAAACCGTCCAGGCCGAGATCCAGGTCCTCGGTCGACAGGCCCGGGTCCTGCAGTTCGACGTGTCCGACCGTGCCGCCTGCAAAGCCATTCTCGAAGCCGACGTCGAAACCCACGGCGCCTACTATGGCGTGGTGCTCAATGCAGGCCTGACCCGCGACGGTGCGTTTCCAGCCCTGAGTGAAGACGACTGGGACACGGTGATGCGCACCAACCTCGACGGTTTCTACAACGTGCTGCATCCGGTGATGATGCCGATGATCCGTCGTCGCGCCGCCGGACGGATCGTCTGCATCACCTCGGTGTCGGGGTTGATCGGCAACCGCGGCCAGGTCAACTACAGTGCGTCGAAGGCCGGACTGATCGGCGCGGCCAAGGCGTTGGCAATCGAACTCGGCAAGCGCAAGATCACCGTCAATTGCGTCGCGCCAGGGCTGATCGACACCGCCATGCTCGATGAAAACGTCCCCGTGGAAGAACTGATGAAAATGATTCCCGCCCAGCGCATGGGCACGCCGGAAGAAGTGGCCGGCGCGGTGAACTTCCTGATGTCCGCCGAAGCCGGCTACATCACCCGGCAGGTCCTGGCCGTCAACGGAGGCTTGTGCTGATGAAGCGCGTTGTCGTCACCGGCATGGCCGGCATCACCTCCGTGGGCAGCGATTGGGAGACCATCGCCGCCAACTTCGCCGCCAACCGCAGCGGCATTCGGCGCATGGACGAGTGGGACCGTTTCACTGAGCTGAACACCCGCCTGGCCGGCCCCATCGATGATTTCCAGGTCCCGGCCCACTGGACCCGCAAGCAACTGCGCAGCATGGGCCGAGTCTCGCGGTTGGCGGTAGCCGCGGCGGAACAGGCCCTGGCCGACGCCGGCCTGTTGGGCGACGAGTCGATCAAGGACGGACGTATGGGCGTATCCTGCGGCTCGTCGACCGGCAGTACCGACGAGGTCAAGGCGTTCGGCAACATGCTGCTCAACAGCGTGGCCGAAGGCCTGAACGCCAACTCCTATGTGCGGATGATGCCCCATACCACGGCGGCCAATATCAGCATTTTCTTCGGGCTGACCGGACGGATGATTCCCACCTCCAGCGCTTGCACCAGTGGCAGCCACGGCATCGGCTATGCCTATGAGGCGATCAAGTTCGGGCGCCTGCCGTTGATGATTGCCGGCGGCGCCGAAGAACTGTGCCCGACCGAAGCGATGGTCTTCGACGCGCTCTACGCCACCAGCCTGAAGAACGATGCACCGCAGACCAGCCCACGCCCTTACGACAAGGGCCGCGATGGCCTGGTGATCGGTGAAGGTGCCGGCATGCTGGTCCTTGAGGAACTGGAACATGCCCTGGCCCGCGGTGCGCGAATCCACGCCGAAATCGTCGGCTTCGGCAGCAACGCCGACGGCCAGCATGCCACCCGTCCCGAGCTGGTCACCATGCGCCGGGCCATGGAGCTGGCCTTGGAAGATGCGGGCCTCGAACCCTCCGCCATCGGCTACGTCAACGGCCACGGCACCGCCACCGAACAGGGCGACATTGCCGAAACCCTGGCCACCAGCAGCCTGTTCGGTGAGCGCATGCCCATCAGTTCGCAGAAAAGTTTCCTGGGCCACACCTTGGGCGCCTGCGGGGCACTGGAGTCCTGGTTCAGCATCGAGATGATGAACCGCGACCGTTATGTGCATACCTGCAATCTCGACGAAGTCGACCCTCAATGCGGCCAGCTCGATTACCTGCGCAACGAATTCCGGTCGATGAGCAACGAATACGTGATGAACAACAACTTCGCCTTTGGCGGGGTCAACACTTCGTTGATCTTCTGTCGCTGGCACTGACGCCCGTTCCCTCTGGTCAAGGAGACCCTGATGTCGCTGAAGAAAATCGCCGTTACCGCCGCCCTGTTGCTCAGCACCCTGCCGACCCTCAGCCAGGCCCGTGATACGGCACTGTTCCTGCCTTTCGACAAAGTCGTCGCCGAAGCCATCCGCACCGGCAAGATCGACGGCAGCGTGAAGTTCTATCTGGCGGGCAACAAGCCCGCCGGCAACGTCACCGTCGTCAGTCCGGGAGCGGTGACCAACAAGAAGACCAACGCCTTCAACAAGTCCGACGAAGTGGCCTGTGAATGGGTGCTGCAATCGGCGCTGATCAGCCTGCACCAGGCGGCCAAGAACGCCGGGGCCAACGCCGTCACCAACATCGTCGCTTCTACAAGAGCAACGAACGCAAAGACCCTGCGACCTATGAATGCCATGCCGGCGCGATCATGGCCGGCGTTGCATTGAAGGGGGACCTGTCGAAGGTGCAATAAGCCCTCGGGCATTGATGTAGCCTGGTCTGCCGCCATCGCGAGCAGGCTCGCTCCCACAAGGGTTCTGTGCCAGGCACAGGCGTTTGGCTCACTGAGAATCCACTGTGGGAGCGAGCCCTCCTACCCAGTCAGACACCGCCCCGTGCGGTATCTATCTACCACCTCGTCATCCCCTTTCTTCAATAGGTTGTTCTTCCGCACACTTTCCCAGGAAGAACACATGTTGGAAAACACCCCCTCACGGACTGAAAGCCCCGCAAATCCGAGTACCCCGCTGATCAGCCTGCTGGAAACCTCGCAGCAACAGATGATCCGCCTGAACGACGCCGTGCCACGTGCCTCGGCGGTGCTGGCGAAGCACCTGGATGATGGATTCGGCAGGGCGTTTCCCACCCTGCCTGACGGCATCAGCGCCAAAGAGGTCTTCGTGTGTCGACGCAAGGAAGGAACCAGGACCACGATCCGTCTCGACAGGCTTTTTTGGCGCGCAATCGCGGGTAAGTTGAATGCGCAGGAGTTCTTCGACGATTCAAACGACATTGACCTCGTCACCCATAAAAACTACGCCACGGATATGCCCGCCCCCCTGAACGACAGTAACGCAAAGGAAACAATCAAGGGCCTGATCAGCATCACGCCGGGTTCGTGCAAACAACTGTTGACCCAGGCATTGGACGACTTCTGGGCCGGACCTGCCGATTTCAGTCAGGGTCGTAGCGTCAGCACCTGGCTGGCCGATGAATGGGCCGTACAGCTCAAGGCCCAGGCGGACCTTCACAAGCTGGACGGAACGCTGAGCCCGTCGATGCACAAGGCCTTGGTGGAGCGCGCCTTGTCGGCGCCGGACGCGGCGTCTCGTGGGCAACTCCCGGAATACCAGCGGCCCGGCGTCCATAGCCTGAGCGTGATCCCGCCAGGGTGGGCTGTCAGCGTCCCGGTCCCCATGGCCGTGGTGCTGACCCAACACGACAATGCCAACGAGTCGGGTGGCGCAGTGTTGTATCGCCTGGGCGAACCGCTGCACATTTACGAGGACCTTGCGGCGCTCAAGGCCGGTCTGCAAGAAGACAGCGACCCCGGAGACGAGATCGTAACGGCACCGATTGCCGAGCACTTTCTCGTCCGCTTGATCACCGAATTGCGGACAGCGCAAAGGAACGCCGTAGGCAGCGTTTTTCTCAATGGCCCTGCGGAAGCGGAGGAGATCGACGCCTGGATGAGCAGGCTGGATGCAATGGCGGAATTGGGCAATCGACTGGATCTGGCTGCCGCCATGGATGAGCGTGAGCTGCGACTGAGCCTGAAAAAGCTCGATGACTGGTTGCACGCCAATCCCCACGTCACCGGCAGTGACCGTCTGGCGTGGTGGGAGGCGACCCAGGCAGTGCAGACAACCCTGGTGGAAACGGTCCCTGCGCCAGACCCCGTGACACTGGCCACCTCGGATGCCCTGCACGCCCGGACCCGCACCTTGTTGGCCGGTGTCATCCGCGAGAAATACCCGCCGGTCGATCCTGAAGACGTGTCACTGAGCATCAGGAAACAATTGATCGATCCGCATGCCCCCACGGGCGGGTCACCGTTCGGGTCCGGGATATCCCAAGGCAGCGTCAGAGGGGTCATCGACGACCGCCGCTCCCTGACAGAGTGGGCGATGTCCAACCTGACCCTGGATGAACGCAATGCCCCTCGGCCCGCCATAGAAGGACCGCTGAGCTTCGCGCAGATTGTAGAGGTCATCGATCGGGCCAATGTCGGCGCCCGGCTGCCGACCGAGCTGCAAGTTGTAGCCCGGCAAACGCAGGCGCAATGGATGGCCTTGAAAGCCAAACAGATGCGAGCCCAGGTTTGGGCCGCCCATATCTCCGGCGACCTGAGACTCGACCGCGACAATACCGGGTTGAAACTGGTACTGGCGGCGCTGGACAGCCCCGTGTCGACAGGGCGTGTCAAGGTTGGCGGGCACGAGGTGGTGGTCCGTCAACTGCACTGGGGTGATAGCGTACTGAAAGAAATACTGGCGTTTGGGGTCAAGGCCTCGGCGAGCCGCCCCTCGCTGACGCTGTATACGCCAGGGGCGCCGGACGGCAAGACGTTCCGGGACGTGGATGCGGCCAGCAGCCGAGCACTGGAAAGCACGCTGGTGCAGACCCTTACCGCCACACCGCAGATGACCCGCTGGCTCATTTCGCACCTGCCGCTGCTGGAACAGGCCGAGCAGCTTGCCAGCCTGGTGCCGATGTCGGAGAACCTGACGTTCGAGGAGAAGATCAGGAAAGTCACGCGCTCGGTCTTCACCTGGACGAAGGAGCGGGCACAGAATGACTTCGCGAAGAAAATCGCCGCGCCGGTGGTGGAAGCGAACCTGTTCAAGGTGCTGCACGAAACGCAGATCTCCCACGGGATTAAAACCGCGGAAATGCTCACGGTGTCCAATGCCGAGCGCGACAGCGCGTCCGCACAGGAAGGGCGCCGAAACGCCGTCATGCTGTTGACGGGCGCCATGTCGATGTTCCCGGTGGGCCGGCTGGGCGGCATATTGGGCCGCGCGATCCTGCCGACCATGGCGGGCGGTGCCGCGCTGTCTGCGATTGATGATGAGGGCGGCAGCGTCCGTCAATGGGCCACCGATTTCATCGGTGGATTGGGAGAAGTCATCGCCGAAGCCGGGCAGGACCTGATCATGGCCCGCGCGGGACGTCGTCGAAAACAGGCACGCCCGGGCCTGTCGCCTCTCCCCCGCATGCCGGACCCCGAGCTGGAGCCCTATCGGCTCAAGGGCTTCAACGGGCATGGGTTGATCGCCGAGGGACGCCATCGGTACAGGGGTGCCGACGGGCAGGGCTACCTGAAGCTTGGAAACGGTTATTACAAAACGGCGATCCAGGCCGGCGAACGGATCATCTACGCGCCGGACAACCGCTCGAATCAGCGAACGGTCACGTGGGAAAATGACCGCTGGCACATTGAGAAGCGCCATGGGTTACGTGGAGGTGGCCCGTTCCACAGCCTGCTCGGGCGACGCCCTGAAACGCCACGACAACGGACCTGCAATGCCTTGGTGGAGGGCGTGCTGGTGATGAACCGCTACCCCTCCTCTGAAGCGATCAGTACCGCAGAAGCCATCTTCGACTCCATGCCTGAAGCACTGTCCGAACGCATCCTTCGCGAGAGCATGGCAGATGTCGGTGCGGCCGACATCAACGCTTACCGCACACGAATCGATGACATGACCTGGGGGCGGGGCGATCTGTCCAGACGCAAAGCGATCCAGATGCAACTACTGGACAAGATGAATACATGGAGCATCGTTGTCCTGAGCAGCAAAAGCATCGAAGAAAACGTGTCCAACATCGACCTGAGCGATACCCAGAAAATAAAAATATACGACACGATACTGGCGCACAGAGACATGTTCTTCACCGAAGACCGGATCAAGGTCAATACAACGGTCATCACCGATAACATTACCGGCGCCATATTCATGACCTTCACCTCCAAAGGCGGGCGGAAGAAGGCAGCCATGGAGAAAATAGCCAAGGATACGCGGGACATGTTGAATGCCGTGGAAACCACGATGGATGCCAGGATACAGGCGCGATTCCCGGGAAATGATCCAGAAACGAAGGCGGCCCGGGAAAAATATACCGCCTCGGAGGAGTCCTATGACGAGTTGATCGCTGCCCTGCGGGAAGAGAAGCAGCGCAGGCACAAGCCCGGCTTGCTGACGGAGATCAGAAACAATCGAGTGCCCTACATCATCGCCAACAAAGGCCGGACCCAACGCAACGTCATGTTGCTCACCGGCGAAGACATCACGAACTTCAGCCGTACACTGGCCAACTACGAACCGTTCGATATCGAGATCGTGACCCAGGCTCGAACCCACAAAGTGGAGGGTACACCGTCGGCGGTCACGCCCCCGGTTTCACCTCCTCCATCGCCGGCACCGGACACCTTCACCGTCACCACCAGCCCATTGGCCGAAACCCAGATGTCCTACGCCAGCTTCTCGGAGGCGGCTAAAACCAGAGTCCGAGTCATCACCGAAGATATTCGCGCGGGAAGGGTAACCACCAAGAAGAGCAACCGATATTACTGGTACACCATGGCCCAGCTGACCCCGGGCGGTGGCAAAGGCGCATGGCGCGCCGCGTTTGAACGCGAGGGCGATAACTGGACACTCCGAGGGTTCTACGATTACCACGCCAACGGCCCTGCGACGGTTTGGGAAGGCTAAGAAAGAGGGCGCCGAAAGGCGCCCTCTTTCTTGCAGGTTGGCCATCTATCAAGTGCTGGCATGCAGCTTCAACCCCAACGCTCTGACAACTTTCAAAATGGTTCCAAATTCAGGATTTCCTTCCCCCGACAAGGCACGATAAAGATTCTCACGTGATAACCCTGCATCACGAGCCACTTGGGTCATTCCGCGAGCTCGTGCAATGGTCCCCAGGGCTTTTGCGATGAATGCGGGATCGTCTCCGGCCTCCTCCATGCATGCATCCAGATAATTGGCCATGTCCTCTTCGGTCTTGAGGTACTCGGCAGAGTCCCAACGAGTGAACTGTTCGGTCATGGGTTTTGCTCCTGCCAGGATTTCGCTATGAGCCTGGCTTGTTTGATATCACGAGTCTGACTGCTTTTATCACCGCCACACAGAAGAATTCAAGCCAGCATCAAGCCGTCCTTTCAGAACCGGAAATACCCGTATTTTCAGCCAATAACGCCACAAACGCCTTCGCCATCGGCGAACGCTGGTCCTTACGCTGTACCAACCACACCGCCGACACCGCCGCGGGGTCGAGCAATGGCCGGTAGACCACGCCATCGACCCGTATCCGCTGGTAAGACGCCGGCAATACCGAAACCCCCAGCCCTGCCGCCACCAGGCCGATGATGGTCATGGCTTCGCCGGCTTCCTGGGCGAAGTGGGGGCTGAAACCGGCGTCACGGGCCAGGCTCAGCAGTTGTGCATAAAGGCCGCTGCCGTAGCTGCGGGGGAAAAACACAAAGGGTTCCTGAGCCAGTGCCGAGAGAAACAATCCCTCGTCGCTGCTCTGGGCCAGCGGGTGCTTGGCACTGAGCACCGCCACCAGCGGTTCGCGGCTGAGTTCGATTTCGCTCAAGGCGTCGGGCAGCGGCAGGGGCCGCATGATGCCGATCTCGATCGTTTCGTCCAGCAACGCATCGGCCACCTGGGTACTGCTCATTTCCCGCAGGTTCAGATGCACGGCCGGGAAGCGCTGGCGAAACGCAAAGATCGCCTGGGGAATGGTGGAGTTGAACGGCGCCGAAGAGGTGAAACCGATCTTCAGCTCACCCAGCTCCCCCTGTTGGGCGCGACGCGCCACGTCGGCGGCCCTGTCGACCTGGGCCAGCACCCGCCGTGCCTCTTCGAGAAACAGCCGCCCGGCTTCGCTCAACTCCACCCGACGATTGGTGCGCTCGAACAGCCGCGCGCCGATCTCCTGCTCCAGGGCCTGGATCTGCTGGCTCAGGGGCGGCTGGGAAATACCTAAAGCCAACGCGGCGCGGCCAAAATGCAGCTCTTCGGCCACGGCGATGAAGTAACGCAGGTGACGCAGTTCCATGGGCGATCCAATAGGTCGTGAAACGTCTCAAACAGGTCGAACAATATATTGGATAGAAACGTTAGCCGGCTATATGCTTTTTTCATTGCCTGCCTGATCGTGCTCTTGCGAGGTCCATCGTGAAAACTGCTGTCGCGCCACTGGCCCATGAAATCCCCTCCCGCGTGCAGGACGACGTCGTTACCGAATTGAAGGACATCTACATAGAAAAAGGCACGCCGATGTTCATGCGCACGGTACTGGCGCTGTTCTGTGGCGGCTTTGCAACCTTTGCCCTGTTGTATTGCGTACAGCCGATGATGCCGTTGTTGTCCAGGGAGTTCTCCGTCAACGCGGCGCAAAGCAGCCTGATCCTGTCGGTGGCGACCGGCCTGCTCGCCGTCGGCCTGTTGATCACCGGACCGATTTCCGACCGCATCGGTCGCAAGTCGGTGATGGTCACCGCGCTGTTCGCCGCCGCACTGTGCACCGTGGCCAGCGCCATGATGCCGACCTGGCATGGCGTATTGCTGCTCCGGGCCTTGGTGGGGTTGTCGTTGAGCGGATTGGCCGCCGTCGCGATGACCTACCTGAGTGAAGAGATCCATCCCAAGCACATCGGCCTGGCGATGGGGCTGTACATCGCCGGCAACGCCATCGGTGGCATGTGCGGGCGCCTGATCACCGGCGTGCTGATCGACTTTGTCAGCTGGCACACCGCGATGCTGGTGATTGGCGGCCTGGCCCTGATCGCCGCGGCGGTGTTCTGGAGGATCCTGCCCGAGTCGCGCAACTTCCGCCCGCGCTCGCTGCATCCACGCAGCTTGCTGGACGGCTTCACCCGGCACTTTCGTGATGCTGGCCTGCCGTTGCTGTTTCTCGAAGCCTTCGTACTGATGGGCGCGTTCGTGACACTGTTCAACTACATCGGCTACCGCCTGCTGGCCGAGCCTTATCATCTGGACCAGGCCCTCGTGGGACTGCTGTCGGTGGTGTACTTGTCGGGCATCTACAGCTCGGCCAAAGTCGGCGCGCTGGCGGACAAGCTTGGCCGACGCAAGATGCTCTGGGCCACCATTGCCTTGATGCTGGCCGGTCTCGCCCTGACCATGGCGACGCCCCTGGCGCTGGTGATCCCAGGCATGCTGGTCTTCACGTTCGGTTTCTTCGGCGCCCACTCGGTCGCCAGCAGCTGGATCGGCCGCCGTGCTCTCACCGCCAAGGGCCAGGCATCGTCGCTTTATCTGTTCAGCTATTACGCCGGCTCGAGCGTGGCTGGCACCGCCGGCGGCGTGGCCTGGCACCTGGGTGGGTGGAACGGTGTCGGCCTGTTCATTGGCGCGTTGCTGCTGGTGGCGTTGTCGGTGGCGGTAAAACTGGCGAAATTGCCAGTGTTGCCAGGAAACATGCCGGTCTGAACACCTCCTGTGGGAGCAAAGCTTGCTCGCGATTACGGTGAGTCAACCAGCCACAATGTCGGCTGGTCTGCCCCATCGCGAGCAAGCTTCGCTCCCACAGGGTTTGCGCCGTTTGATTTTTAACTGACTGGCATCAGGCACATGTCCAGCCAATCACTGCCGCAATACCACCCGCGCTTCCAGCACGCCATCGCGCGCTTCCAAGGCCAGCGATCGCACGGTCGCGCCGTCCCGTTCGTGACGATCCAGCCAATGGAGCAGCGGGTTGGCATCGCCAGTGACGGTGAGCCGTAACGAATCGCCCTCGATCTCCATTTCGGCTATTTCCAGGCCCGCCGCCGTCGCACTGTCGTTGACCCGTACCGACAATGGACGCAGCGCGGCGCTGGTGTCCCGGTCGGGTTCGGCGCGCTGGATTCGTGCATTCAGTTGCGCCTGTTGGCGATACTGTCGCTCAGCACTCTCCAAGCGTAGGCGAGTGGGTTGCCAGATCGAGGCATAACCCAAAACCACCAGGACAACCACGGCGAGGCCCAGCAACAACCGTTGCTCGCGGCCAGACATGCTTCCCCAGGCCTGCTTCAGGCGTGCCCATCCACCGAGGCTCATCAACTGTCCTCCAGGGTGAGGGTCGCCTGTACCCGGTTGTTCTGCTTGCTGGCACTGCCCAAGGTGAGGGGCAGGCCGTTCTGCTGCCCGCGTTCACGCAATTGCTCAAGCTCGATGAAGCTGTTGGCGGTCAGCTGGATTTTCCAGCCTTCGTGCTCTCGGAACTCGATCTCCTGCACCTCGACAGGGCTGGCGCCAACCACCTGCTCAGTCAGGCGGACCAACCGAGCGACCTGGGTGACCTGGTTTTGACCGCGACGCTGCTGCAACGCCTGGAACTGCGCCGCCAGGTCAACGACAGGGTCCTGCCAGGGATACAGCGACCTGAATTGCTGCTCACCTTGCGCGTACAGACGACGGGTTTCATTGTGCAGAAAACCGATGCGGGCTTCGTCGAGCGCCCAGGTCAGCACAAACATGCCCAGCACGGCCATCGCCGCACCGCGCCAGGGCAGACGCTGACGCCGCCGCCGGAACTCGCCCTGCAACAGGTTGATGGGATGTCCCTCAGTGCCCAGCAGCCACTCGTCGATGCCAGGGCGATCAGTCGCCTCGTCCAGCCAGTGGATGTCCTCGGACAGACTCGGCTTGAGCGTTGCCAAGGCTTGGGCCGACAGAGCCATCCGCGCCGGCAGCGCTCCCCCCAGCAGCCAGCGACCGAACCAGCGCACCCCGAAAGCCTTGTCCTCGGCGATCAGCTCGGCATCGACATGGATCGCCCGGGCATCGATGCCATGGGCGTCGAGCAACGCCAACAGCGCCTGGAACCGGGCCCGCTGAATCACCAGCAGCGGATAGCGTTGCTGACGATCCCGTAAACCGATGCCGATGTGCAGCGCCTCCAGGTTCTCGCTCAGTTGCTCTTCGACGGCGAATGCCAAGGCCTGGGGTCGGGGCTGGCGGCGGGAGGGCCAGGGATCGCTACGCATCCAACTGCACATTTCCATCGGCAACAACACATCGACAACCCGCCCGTTCAACTCGCGAGCGGCTTCGTGCAAAGGCAGGCAACGGCGTTCACCCGAGGGCGACCACACGCAGCAACGCCAATTGGCACAGGGGGCACCCATGCCTTCGGCGGTCAGGTAAAGCCAGGTTTTCATCAAGGAAGCTCACTGGGGCTGATGGGTAAAAAGCGGCGCTGGCGAACAGTCCAGTGCCCGGTCACAGGATCACGTTCGATGTCCGAGGCCAGGCGCAGGTGGCGGTCCGCTTGAGTCACGTTCACGGTGATCCGGAACCAGCGGCTGCTCACGCCCAAGCCATGGCTGCTCAGGCCCAGGCCGGACAACAACGGGTCGCCGGTGAACGCCTGGACACTGGCGTAGGGAGTGTCGGCACGCCGCGCGATCACGGCGTTTGCAGCGCCGGCGTCCATGCCGTCCAGGGCCATCAGGACATGCTGCGGTGCGGTGTTGATATTCAGCTGCGCGTCCATGGGCAGCACTGCCACCCAAGGTTCCAGGCGTTGCAGGGTCTGACCGTCGATACCGGGCAACAGTCGCAGCTGACTCAACTCCTGGACGGCTCCGACCTGGGGCAACGACAACTCCGGTAAATCCAGCAGGGTGAGCAACCGGGCCCAGCGTCCCAAGGTCACTTGATCGATCTGCCCGCGAGCCAATAATGGATTGAGGTTCAGACGCCCGGACAGGTCTTCGATATCAACGTCGATCCCGGTGTCGTCCAGCGCCAGGGCAGGCGCCAGCCGGGCCCAGTCCTGGCTCAGGCCGACGGGCCCGGCCTGGGCGTCCACGCTGTCTTCCAGCACGGCGCGCGCCCAGGCTTCAGCGGCCAGCCCTAGTTGACGCAAGTGGACCTGTTGCAGCTGCTGCGCGCTGCTGTGCAAAAACAGGCGATGGCTGCGCAACATCCCACCGACCAGCAGCAACGCCAGGCTCAACACCAGCAGCACACTGATCAATGCCACCCCGCGTTGATGCGTCATGGCAACGCTCCCGGCAACAGCAGGACCCGACGGATCTGCTCGAAGCGCCCCGTCGACACATTCAGTTCCAATGCCAGCGGCCAGCCATCGCCCGCGGTTTCGCCATGCCAACCCCGTTGCGAGTCAAACAGGCGCCAACTCAGGCTGCGGACATCATCGAGCAGTTTCTGCCGCTGCAGAGTGGTCGTTCCTTCGCCAAAGCTGTCGCGCCACAACGCTGCGCCTTCGAGTCGATAGCTCACCGTCTGCCGCTCGCTGCGAGGCTGGTCCAGTGGATTGCGCCAATGACTGCGTTGCAATTGCAGGTGACCCGGCCCGAGCACGACAGAGCCGGCCACGGCCTGCCACGCGTCGCGCTCGATCACGCCCACGGCACGCTGCAAGGCCCTGATTTCCCGCTCATGCTGACCGGCCCCTTGCTGAGTACGCACGACAGCGTCGAACAGGCGCCAACCGGCGAGGCCGAGCAGCGCGAAGAGGGCGATGGCGATGACCAGTTCCAACAAGGTGAACCCCGACTGTCTATTCATGATGGTTGCGGATCCACCCGGTCACTTGGTGTATGGCGGACGAGCCGGTGGCGCGGCTGACCTGGATCTCGACTTGAAGCAGACGTGGGTCGCGGGCCGGGGCGATACGCTGTTGCAGGGTCCAGTCGCGACGATCCATAGACCGGGTCAGGTGCTGTCGGCCCGGCGCGGTGGCGGCTTGCAGGCGCAGCTCGCTCAACTGGTTGTCGGCCAGCCAGGCACCGAACAGACGGTCCTCGAGCGCGACACTTTGCCTGAGCACGAACTGGCTGGCCGACAGCGCCGCCGCTGCCACCGTGGCAAAAATCGTCAGGGCGATCATGACCTCCAGCAAGGTAAATCCCTGGCAAGCGGCCGGTCTGCGAAACTCACTCATCGATCGACGGCTCCGCCAGACCATCGCTCGACACCTGCGCAATACGCTGGCCGGCGACGTTCACCCGCAACCTGAACGGACTGATCTCATCGCTGCTGAGCATCAGCAATTGCGGTGCGCCTGGCATCTCGTCGAGGACCCAGGCATGACCGTCCTGCTCCAGCCCCAGCGTCATGCCTTCCGGTAACCGGTGCATTGCCGCCACCGCTGTCCAACCTCGGGCGTCGAGTCGCAATGCCTGATAGCCGCGAGGCTGTACCCACACACCGTATTCCAGCCCATCCAGCACCGCCCGCTCGCGCAACTGCTGCACCACACGGATGAAGTCCAGGGCCTGCTGCCGGGCCTCACGCGCCGGACTCGGCCCGATGGCGAGGCTGACCGTACCCGCCAATACCCCGATCAGGACAAGGACGACCATCAGTTCAAGCAAAGTGAACCCCCTGCAGCGACGGCCCATGCTCATTCGCCCCAGTTGCCGATGTCGGCCGCTGTCCCCTCACCGCCCGGCGCGCCGTCGGCACCCAGCGAGTACAGGTCATAGCTGCCATCGGCGGCCTTGAGACCAGGGTTGAGATACTGATAGGGCGTGCCCCAGGGATCGATCGGCAGGCTTTTCAGATAGCCCTGGGGATTCCAGTTTCTCGCCGCAGGCGTGCCGGACGGACGTTTACTCAGTGCATCGAGGCCCTGTCGGGTCGACGGGTAATGGAAATTGTCCAGCCGGTACATTTCCAGTGCCGTGGAAATCGCCTGTATATCGGTGCGGGCGGCCGTGATCTTGGCTTGATCGGGTCGGCTCATGAACTGCGGCACCACCATGGCGCCCAGCACGCCGATGATGACCACCACCACCATGATTTCGATCAGCGTAAAGCCGCGTTGCAGGCATGCAGGCCGGTTGTTTTGAAGTTTCATCGATCAATTCACCAATTGGTTGAGGCTCAAGATTGGCAGGAGAATGGCCATGACGATCAGCAGCACAACGCCGCCCATCACCACCAACATGGCCGGTTCGAAAAGGCTCACCACCAGCGCAATCCGCGCTGCGAGGCTGGCCTCCTGTTGTTCGGCGGCACGGGCCAGCATGCGATCCAGTTCGCCGGCCCGTTCGCCGCTGGCGATCATGTGCAGCATCAGCGGCGGAATATCGCCGCCGAGTTCCAGGCCTCGGGTCAGGGTTCCGCCCTCGCGCACGGAACGGGCAACATCGGCCATGCGGGCGCGGATGGTCAGGTTGCCGATGACCTGTGCGGCGATGTGCAGGGCCTCGACCAGGGGCACGGCGCTTTGGCTCAGAATCGCCAGGGTGCTGGCGAATCGGGCGGCTTCCATCGCCCGCAAAACGTCGCCCAACAGCGGCAACCTGAGCAGCAGACGGTGCCAGCGCAGGCGCCATACCGGTTGGCGCAGGCTCCAGCGCCATAGCCCGAGCCCCCCGGCCAGGGCCACGAGCATCAGCACCCCATAGCGGCGCACCCCATCGCTCACCGCGATCAGCGCCTGGGTGAGCCAGGGCAACGGCTGGCCACTGTCGATGAAAATCTTCACCACATCCGGCACCACGTAGCCCAGCAGGAAAGCGACAATCGCAACGCAGGCCAGCAGCAGAATCAGCGGGTACACCAGCGCCAATTGAATGCGCTGGCGAGACGCCTGGCGCGCCTGGGTATAAGTCGCCAGTTGCTCCAGTACCTGGCCCAAGTGACCGGACTGTTCGCCCGCCGCGACGGTGGCGCAGAACAGCTCGGGGAATGCCTGGGGAAACGCTTTCAGTGCCGTGGCCAATGCGTGGCCTTCCATTACCCGAGTGCGCACCGCCGACAACAGGTGGACGACCCGACGCTTCTGGCTCTGTTGCGCCACGGCCCGCAGGGCTTCTTCGAGGGGTAACCCGGCCTGGATCAGCGTGGAGAGCTGCAACGTCAACAACGCCAGGTCAGCCGGGCTCAGACGCCCCCCGGCGAAGCGGGCGCCCAGGGTGGCTTGCCCCTCGCCCTCGCGCAGTTCCCAGGGCAGCAACCCGCGCTCGCGCAATAACTGACGGGCATGACGGGCGCTATCGGCTTCCATCCGCCCCTTGCAGCGCCGGCCCCGGGCATCCTCGGCCCGATAGTCGAAAGTCGGCATCGTGCTAATCCTCCTGGGTAATGCGCAGCAGTTCATCGACACTGGTCAGGCCTTCCAGGACTCGCTGACGCCCGTCCTGGAACAGACTGCGGGAGGTCTTGCGCGCCTCGAACGCCAGCGCCTGTTCGGTAGCCCCCTGATGAATCAGTTGCGACAACGGGCTGCTGATACTGACCAGCTCATAAATGCCGAAACGCCCTCGGTAACCTGCCTGGCATCCATCGCAGCCCCGGGCCCTGAACAGCCGAGGCCCGACATCAGCCTCGAGCCCGAGGCGCCGACAGGTGGCGGCGTCGGCTACATAGGGGGTCTTGCAAGACGGGCACAGGGCCCGCAACAACCTTTGCGCGACGATGCCGGCCAGGGACGAGGCCAGCAGATAGGCATCCACGCCCATGTCCACCAGCCGCGTGATCGCGCCGACGGCGCTGTTGGTATGCAAGGTCGACAGCACCAGGTGACCGGTCAGGGAGGCCTGGACGGCGATTTCCGCCGTCTCGCGGTCACGGATCTCGCCCACCATCACCACGTCCGGGTCCTGGCGCAAAATGGCTCGCAAGCCACGGGCGAAGGTCATGTCGACCTTCGGGTTGACCGGCATCTGGCCAATGCCCGGCAGGTGATATTCGATCGGGTCTTCGACGGTGAGGATGTTGCGGCTCTGGTCGTTGAGGCTGCTGAGCGCTGCGTACAGGCTGGTGGTTTTCCCAGAGCCCGTGGGCCCCGTCACCAGCACGATACCGTGGGGTTTGGCGAGCAACCGACGCAGGCTCGCCAGAGTATCGTCCGGCAGCCCCAGGCGCGGCAGATCCAGGCGCCCGGCCTGCTTGTCGAGCAGGCGCAACACCACCCGCTCGCCATGGGCCGACGGCAGGGTCGAGACCCGTACATCGACTTCATGCCCGGCCAGCCGCAGCGCCATCCGACCGTCCTGGGGGACTCGTTTTTCAGCGATATCCAGGTGCGCCATGACCTTGATCCGCGATACCAGCAGGCTGGCCAGCTCGCGGCGCGGACGCAGCATCTCCCGCAGTTGGCCGTCGACCCGCATGCGGACCGACAGGTATTGCTCGTACGTTTCCAGGTGCACGTCCGACGCCTGTTCGCGGACCGCTTCGCTGAGCAGCGCGTTGATCAAGCGGATAATCGGCGCGTCGCCCTGCTGCTCCAGCAAGTCGGCGGTCTGTGGCAGTTGATCGGCCAGGCTGAGCAAGTCCAGCTCCTCGTCCAGACCCTGAGCCACCTGCTCGGCAGCGCTCTGGCCCTGGCGATAGACACAGGCCAGACGCGTCGCGAATTGCGCCGGCTCCAGCACCTGGATCGGCAGTTCCCGGCCACAGAGCCGGCGAACCTCAGCCAGCGCGGTCAGCGGCGCATCGCAACGCATCACCAGGCTCACGGCAGCCCCTTCGCCGTCCAGCAGCACGCCGTGGCGCCGGGCGAAACCGAAGGGCAGCGGGGCCAGGGACTCGCTCACAGCTCACCCCGATTCTGCGGCAACGGATCTGCCGATGAAGCCTCCATGGAGGGCTCGAACAACTGGCGAGCGTCTCGGGGCAGCAACAGCGAATTATTCTGCCGCGAGCCCGGCTTGCTCAGCTCCCGGAGCGCGTCGTAGCGCTGGCGACTGACATCTGCCAGATCTTCCTTGCCGCGCACGATGGTGGGCCGCAGGAACACCATCAGGTTGCTTTTGGTCTGGGTGTCGCGGGTCCAGCGAAACAGTGCACCCAGGTATGGAATGTTGCGCAACAGCGGCACGCCGCTTTCCTGGGAGCGGACATCGTCGCGGATCAGGCCGCCAATCACGATGATCTCGCCGTCGTCCGCCAGGATCGTGCTCTTCAGGGCACGTTTGTTGGTGATCAGGTCCGAGGAATCCACGCCGGCAACAGACGGGGCAATGTCCGAGACTTCCTGCTGGACCTCAAGGCGCAGGGAGGAGCCCTGATTGATGTAGGGCTTGATCTTGAGACTGATGCCGACGTCCTTGCGCTCCACCGTGGTAAAGGGATTGTCCGCGCCGCTGCCGTTGGTGGCGTAGGAACCGGTCTTGAACGGCACGTTCTTGCCGACAATGATCTCCGCTTCCTGGTTATCCAGGGTCAGCAGGCTGGGAGTGGAGAGCAGGTTGCTGCGGGTATTGCTCGCCAGGGCCGATATCAGTGCGCTGAAGCGATCGCCGCCCAACCGCAGGAGCACGCCATCGACATCCTTGGGGTTCAGCTCGCCGATGATCGGAGTCTTGGTTCCCGAAAAACTGATGACCCCCTCCGCGCTGCCACTCTTGATCCCCCACTGCACCCCCAGCGCTTCGGCGATGTCTCCGGAAATTTCAACAATGGCGGCGTGGATGAGCACCTGGGCCCGGGGTTGGTCCAGCTCCCGGATAATATTTTCGATGGTGCGAACCTGGGCCGGCTCGGCGATCAACACCAGGGCATTCTGGCTTTCGTCGGCCTTGATCACGAACGGACTGGCGGCCGCGCTTTCCCGCAGGCCGGCCTGGGCTGGTGCGGCCTTCTTGTCTTGCCCGACGCCCTCCAGTACCTCGGCCAATTGCTTGGCATCGCTGTGGCGCAGGCGGATGACCCGTGCAGTGTCCTCGGCCGCGGAGGCTGGAACATCCAGGGTCCGAGCCAGTTCGGCCAGGCGTTGACGCACCCGCGGTGCGCCGATGATCACCAGGCGATTGCCACGCGCGTCGGCGATCACCGAACCCGCGGTGTCGCCCTCGCGCTTACTGCCGGAGGCTTCCAGGATCGACGCGATATCCCCGGCCCTGGCATGACGTAACTGCACCACCACATGATTGCGGTTATGTCCCGAGTCCAGCTGCTGAGCGACCCGGGTGATGCGCTGCACATTGGCGGCCGTGTCGGTCACCACCAGCGCGTTGGAGGAAACCGACGGTCCGATGTAGCCAGCACCCGATACCAGGGGGCGGATCAGACCGGCTACGTCGGCCGCAACGCTCGACTGCAGGTCGATGACCCGGGTGACGAACTGCGATGGCGCCGGGTCTTTCGTGTCGCCGCCGGCCCGGGTCCTGCCATCGGCAACCGGAGTGATAAGGATCCGCTCGCCTTGATCGATCACGGTGAAGTTGTGGGCATCGAGTACCGAATAGAACAGCCGACGCACGCCCTCACGGTCCAACGCCTCGCGGGACATGACGGAAATGCGCCCCGACACCCTGGGATCGAGCACCACGGTCTTGCCCAGGATCGCGGAAATTTCTTCGACCACGTCGCGCAACTCGGCATTGTTCATCGCCAGTTGCCAACGCGCCTCCTCGGCCCGTGCCACGTCGGCAAACATCAGTGGGCAGGACACGGCAAGACAGAGCAAGGCGTGGGATACACGGCTGCGGATAACGCTGTTCATGAATTCGATCACTCTGAATGCCCGGCCACCGGGCGTATGTATTGCGAGGAATGGGCTGTTGCAGGGCGCTCATCGTCGAGACCCACCCGGCGCAGCCAAGGCTTTGCCGCTTGTTGCAGGGCCAGGCGTTCTTCACGCCCGTTACGCCACAACATCACATGATCGGTCTCCACCCGGCGCAGCACGCTGCCACTGGGCAAACGCTCGCCCACCCGGTAGATGCGCGCGCCTGCGGCATCTGCCAGCAGCGCCCGCGACAAACCCTGGGCGACGACAAAACTGGCTTGCAAGGTCATCGGCTCGGCGCTGGGCGCGTGGGCGCCTGCAGGCGTGAGGCCGAATACGGTCGCCACGGCCTGGACGTTGGGCGGACTGCCAACCGGAACGACCGGCGAATCGGCAACCACCGGCACTTCACGGCCCAATGCCTGGCGAAAACGCCACTCCTGCCCGGCGAGGAATACGCCATACAACAACGGCACGAGCCACATCACGTGTCGTGCGAAGGAATAACTTGAATGCATCACCGCGCTCTCGCTTGAAGGCGCCAGTCCACCGCTACGGATTGCCTGGCGCCGTCCTGTCAGGACTTACAACTTGTCCCAGGCGCTTTGCCAGGAAGCACCGACACCGGGCTCGAAGCCATTCGCCGTCGGGCTGTATTGCTTGCAGTAGCCGGACGCGGGGAACGGCTTGCACTCGAAGACCTCGTTGGTCTTGGGCTGCAACACCTTCGTGCCGGCGGTGTATTCACCGAGGTTTTCAGGGAACACGAAATCGTATTCGACGTCTGCGCCCTCACCGGTCAGGGTGACACTGCGCGTGTCCTGGCGGGTGGTCCGCCCGTCCTCGGTGGTGCCCACCAGCGTCAGGGTGTGGGCGCCCGGGGCACTGCGCACGTCCATGCTCAGCCCGGTATTGCCTTCGCCTGCGGATTGGCTCACGACACCGACCGGCTTGTTCTTCTCATCGAGCAACGTGGCTTCCAGGTTCATCCGGCGGTTCGTCTGCGCAGCGAACGTCAGGTTGACGCGGCCCTTGTCGAGTACATAGTCCGGCTGCAGGGAAGCAATCGTCATGCTGGCGCCAGCGTCTTCCTGCATGTCCAGTTGCACTTCATACCGGCTCACGCCGCTTTCCTTCTGGGCGTACAGGTTGTTGGTACCTCGGACCGGGGTGATATTGCCCTCGTCGTCACGAATACCTGCACGAATCAGGGGGTGGGCTTCGTTGATCGCTTCAGCCAGTTTGAACGACCAGTTCTCAGGCCTGCCTTCCTCGACGGAGTCAATGCCGATCGTCACGCTGTACTGGGGGTTCTCGCCACCGGCGGAGAACGCCCGCGCCTTGACCTTGTCGCCCACCAGCAGCGGCGTCGACGATGCAATGCTGCCCACCGGCGACCAACCACCCGGCAACGCGGCTTCGGCAAGGATGTTCACATCCGCCGGGTCGTAGAATGCATTGTCGGTGTCACCCACCGTCCAGACCGCCAGGATCACATGATGTCCCGTCTTGCTGTCGGGTATGACGCAGTTGTGCCTGGCACCCGGCTTCGGAGTCTGGTTGCCGCCCTCCACGGTACAGAACGGCGTACTGTCGAACGAAGCACGCTTGAGCGCTTCATTCGGGTTCCAGCCATCGCGGGTAATGAAATACTCATGCCGGGTCGCCGGGTGCACGGCGGTATATTGCCACTGGAAGGCGATGTTGCGGTCGCGGATCTCGGTCAGGTGCCAACGGGTGGCCGACTGTGCGTCAAGGGCGGAAAACAGCGGGTGGCCACCGCTGGCAATTTTTCCGTCAAAGGGCCCTTGCAGGGGCGCACCGCCCGCTCCGTTGGGGAACCCCTTGAAGGTTTCACCCGTGCTCTGGGGCTCGAATTGCGCGCCACCGCAGTTCTTGTTTTCACCTTTCTGGCACAACAGAGCACGCGAAGGCGGTACTTCAAGGAAGCCATGGGCAAGCGCCCCCTGGGATACCATCAAGGTCGACAAGAGGACTAAGGATGAAGCACATCCCGTCAATACCCTGCTCTTGGTGAAGTTGTTTTTCATATAAGTTCCAGACTAGTCATTCGAGATTGGGAAAGACGTATCACCGTCATCTTGAAAGGCACGCAGGAGTGCTCAGCGCCGCACCTTTCAAGCGCCGAACCTTATCGAAAACTTAAAGTTTGCTATGTAGGGTAAATCTCTCTAGGTAGAAGGAAGGATCTCTGAATCCATTTTTCTTACATGACGAAAGAAATCTCTTACACATAAGACATTAACCGAAATAAACAACAAACACGCCAAGCCAAACAACCAGTTAGTTGACCTTGAATAGATAACAGCACGCATAAAAAAGCCTGTCCGACTCGGAGCCGGACAGGCTACTTTAGTGGGGTCCGCGCAGGCCGCTAGTCGTGATATTGCGCCGACAGCTCATGCACCGCCCGCAGGAATGCACCGGCATGTTCCGGATCGACTTCCGGAGTAATGCCATGGCCGAGGTTGAACACATGGCCGCTGCCCTTGCCATAGCTGGCGAGGATACGCCCGACTTCAGCGCGGATGGCTTCGGGCTTGGCGTAAAGCACGGTGGGGTCCATGTTGCCTTGCAGCGCGACCTTGTGACCGACCCGCTCGCGGGCGTTGCCGATGTCGCAGGTCCAGTCCAGGCCGAGGGCGTCGGCACCGGCATCGGCGATGCTTTCCAGCCACAGGCCGCCATTCTTGGTGAACAGGATCACCGGGACCTGGCGCCCCTCATGTTCGCGGATCAGGCCGCTGACAATCTTGCGCATGTAGGCCAGGGAGAATTCCTGGTACGCCGCCGCCGACAGGTTGCCGCCCCAGGTATCGAAGATCTGCACCGCTTGCGCACCGGCCAGGATCTGGCCGTTGAGGTAGGCCGTCACCGACTGCGCCAGCTTGTCCAGCAACAGGTGCATGGCGTGCGGGTTGTCGTAGAGCATGGCCTTGGTCTTGCGGAAGTCCTTCGACGAGCCGCCTTCGACCATATAGGTGGCCAGGGTCCACGGGCTGCCGGAAAAGCCGATCAGCGGCACGCGGCCATTGAGTTCGCGGCGGATAGTGCTGACCGCGTCCATAACGTAGCCCAGGTCTTTCTGCGGATCGGGAATCGGCAGCGCTTCGATATCGGCCAGGGTGCTGACGACTTTCTTGAAGCGCGGGCCTTCGCCGGTCTCGAAATACAAGCCCTGGCCCATGGCGTCGGGAATGGTGAGGATGTCGGAGAACAGGATGGCCGCGTCCAACTGCGGGTAGCGATCCAGCGGCTGCATCGTCACTTCGCAGGCGAACTGAGGGTTCATGCACAGGCTCATGAAGTCGCCGGCCTTGGCGCGACTGGCGCGGTACTCCGGCAGGTAGCGGCCGGCCTGGCGCATCATCCATACCGGGGTAACGTCTACGGGTTGCTTGAGCAGGGCGCGAAGGAAACGGTCGTTCTTCAGGGCAGTCATGTCGGCATCCGGAAAAAAAGTGCGGGCATTTTCTCAGAGCGCGACGCAAAAGGCACGGCAAGAGCCGTGCCTTTTATCTATCGGGGCAATTTGTCGCGGTAGAACCCGGCCTACTCAACACTTGAGTGATCGTTCCTACGCTCTGCGTGGGAATGCCTCAAGGGACGCTCCGCGTTCCAAAGGGGACGCAGAGCGTCGCGGGCTGCATTCCCACGCGGAGCGTGGGAACGATCAACGGCAGTCAGACTTGCAGGTAATCCAGGATCCCTTCAGCCGCATTGCGGCCTTCGAAGATCGCCGTCACCACCAGGTCGGAACCGCGGACCATGTCGCCACCGGCGAAGATCTTCGGGTTGCTGGTCTGGTGCTTGTACTGGCCTTGTTCCGGGGCCACGACACGGCCCTGGCTGTCGGTCTGGATGCTGAACTGCTCGAACCAGGGCGCCGGGCTTGGACGGAAGCCGAAGGCGATGACCACGGCGTCGGCCGGGATGATCTCTTCGGAGCCGGGGATCGGCTCGGGGCTGCGACGGCCACGGGCGTCCGGCTCGCCGAGACGGGTCTCGACCACTTTCACGCCTTCGACCTTGTCTTCACCCACGATGGCAATCGGCTGGCGGTTGTAGAGGAACTTCACGCCTTCTTCCTTGGCGTTCTTCACCTCTTTACGCGAACCGGGCATGTTGGCTTCGTCACGACGGTAGGCACAGGTCACCGACTTGGCGCCCTGGCGGATCGAGGTGCGGTTGCAGTCCATCGCCGTGTCACCACCGCCGAGCACCACCACCTTCTTGCCCTTCATGTCGACGAAATCTTCCGGCGACTTTTCAAAGCCCAGGTTGCGATTGACGTTGGCGATCAGGAAATCCAGGGCGTCGTAAACACCCGGCAGATCCTCACCGGCAAAGCCGCCCTTCATGTAGGTGTAGGTGCCCATGCCCATGAATACGGCATCGTATTCTTCGAGCAGTTGCTCCATGGTCACGTCCCTGCCCACCTCGGTGTTCAGGCGGAACTCGATGCCCATGCCGGTGAAGACTTCGCGACGATTGCTCAGCACGGTCTTTTCCAACTTGAACTCGGGGATGCCGAAGGTCAGCAGACCGCCGATTTCCGGGTTCTTGTCGAACACCACCGGGGTCACGCCACCGCGCACCAGCACGTCGGCACAGCCCAGGCCCGCCGGGCCGGCACCGATGATGGCGACCCGCTTGCCGGTCGGTTTGACCTTGGACATGTCCGGGCGCCAGCCCATGGCGAACGCGGTATCGGTGATGTACTTCTCCACCGAGCCGATGGTCACCGCGCCGAAGCCGTCGTTCAGGGTGCAGGCGCCTTCGCACAGGCGATCCTGCGGACACACCCGGCCGCAGACTTCCGGCAGGGTATTGGTCTGGTGGGACAGCTCGGCGGCCTGGAGGATGTTGCCCTCGGCCACCAGCTTCAGCCAGTTGGGAATGAAGTTGTGCACCGGGCACTTCCATTCGCAGTACGGGTTACCGCAACCCAGGCAGCGGTGGGCCTGGTCGGCCGACTGCTGGGGTTTGAACGGTTCGTAGATCTCGACGAACTCTTTCTTGCGTTGACGCAACAGTTTCTTCTTCGGATCCTTGCGCCCGACATCGATGAACTGGAAGTCGTTATTCAGACGTTCAGCCATTGTTAAAACCTCATCAAACTCTTCAGGCGCATATCACTGCGGGTTGGCACGAGTGCTGGAAAGCAACGACTTCAGGTTGGCAGCCTTCGGCTTGACCAGCCAGAAACGACGCACGTAGTCATCAAGGTTTTCCGCGAGTTCACGACCCCACTCGCTGTCGGTTTCCTCGACGTACTCATTCAGCACGCGTTGCAGGTGGCTGCGGTAGGCTTCCATCGCCTCGCCGCTGATCCGCTGGATTTCCACCAGCTCGTGGTTGACCCGGTCAACGAAGCTGTTGTCCTGGTCGAGCACGTAGGCGAAACCACCGGTCATGCCAGAGCCGAAGTTGTAGCCGGTCTTGCCCAATACACAGACGAAACCACCGGTCATGTATTCGCAGCAGTGATCCCCGGTGCCTTCCACAACGGTGTGGGCCCCGGAGTTACGCACGGCAAAACGCTCGCCTGCGGTGCCGGCGGCGAACAGCTTGCCGCCCGTGGCGCCGTAGAGGCAGGTGTTGCCGATGATGGCACTGTCCTGGGTCCTGTAGACGCTGCCTTTGGGCGGGACAATGACCAGCTTGCCGCCGGTCATGCCTTTGCCCACGTAGTCGTTGGCATCGCCTTCCAGGTACATGTTCAGGCCGCCGGCGTTCCAGACGCCGAAGCTCTGGCCGGCAGTACCCTTGAAGCGGAACGTGATCGGCGCCTGGGCCATGCCCTGGTTGCCGTGTAAACGGGCGATTTCGCCGGAGATCCGCGCACCGATGGAACGGTCGCAGTTGCAGATGTCCAGGCTGAACTCGGCACCGCTCAGGTCGTTGATGGCCGAAGCGGCCATGTCGACCATCTTCTCGGCCAGCTCACCCTTGTCGAACGGCGGGTTGCGGTCGACCTGGCAGAACTGTGGCTTGTCTGCCGGGATCAGATCGCTGCCTAGCAACGGGGTCAGGTCCAGGTGATGCTGCTTGGCGGTCTGGCCTTCGATCACGTCCAGCAGATCGGTGCGGCCGATCAGCTCTTCGAGCGAGCGCACGCCCAGTTTCGCCAGCCATTCACGGGTTTCTTCGGCCACGTAGGTGAAGAAGTTCACCACCATGTCGACGGTGCCGATGTAGTGGTCTTTGCGCAGCTTCTCGTTCTGGGTCGCCACGCCGGTGGCGCAGTTGTTCAGGTGGCAGATGCGCAGGTATTTGCAGCCCAGGGCGATCATCGGTGCGGTACCGAAGCCGAAGCTCTCGGCGCCGAGAATGGCCGCCTTGATCACGTCGAGGCCGGTTTTCAGGCCACCGTCGGTCTGCACCCGGACCTTGCCGCGCAAGTCGTTACCGCGCAGGGTCTGGTGGGTTTCAGCCAGCCCCAGTTCCCAGGGCGCACCGGCGTATTTGATCGAGGTCAGCGGCGATGCACCGGTACCGCCGTCGTAGCCGGAGATGGTGATCAGGTCGGCATAAGCCTTGGCCACACCGGCGGCGATGGTACCGACGCCTGCTTCCGCCACCAGCTTCACCGAAACCAGTGCCTTCGGGTTCACCTGCTTGAGGTCGAAGATCAGTTGCGACAAGTCTTCGATCGAGTAGATGTCGTGATGGGGCGGCGGCGAAATCAGGGTCACGCCGGGGACCGCGTAGCGCAGCTTGGCGATCAGGCCGTTGACCTTGCCGCCAGGCAACTGGCCGCCTTCACCGGGCTTGGCGCCCTGGGCAACCTTGATCTGCAGCACCTCGGCGTTGACCAGGTACTCTGGCGTTACACCGAAACGGCCGGTCGCGACCTGCTTGATCTTCGAGCTCTTGATAGTGCCGTAGCGCGCCGGATCCTCGCCGCCTTCGCCGGAGTTGGAACGCGCACCGAGGCGGTTCATGGCTTCGGCCAGGGCTTCGTGGGCTTCCGGCGACAAGGCGCCCAGGGAAATACCGGCGGAGTCGAAGCGCTTGAGCACCGATTCCAGGGGTTCCACTTCGCTGATGTCCAGCGGCGTGTCCAGGGTCTTGACCTTGAGCAGGTCGCGGATCATCGACACCGGGCGGTTGTCCACCAGCGCCGTGTATTCCTTGAACTTGCCGTAGTCGCCCTGCTGCACAGCGGCTTGCAGGGTGTTCACCACATCCGGGTTGTAGGCGTGGTATTCGCCGCCGTGGACGAACTTCAGCAGGCCGCCTTGCTGGATCGGCTTGCGCGGACTCCAGGCTTCGGCAGCCAGGGCTTTCTGTTCGGCTTCGATGTCGACGAAACGCGCACCCTTGATGCGGCTCGGCACGCCACGGAAGCTCAGCTCGCAGACTTCTTCGGACAGGCCGATGGCCTCGAACAGTTGCGCACCGCGGTACGAGGCGATGGTCGAGATGCCCATCTTCGAGAGGATCTTGAGCAGGCCCTTGGTGATGCCCCTGCGGTAGTTCTTGAACACCTCGTAGAGATCGCCCAGCACTTCACCGGTACGGATCAGGTCGCCGAGCACTTCGTAGGCCAGGAACGGATATACCGCCGAGGCACCGAAACCGATCAGCACCGCGAAGTGATGCGGATCACGGGCGGTGGCGGTTTCGACAAGGATGTTGGAATCGCAACGCAGACCTTTCTCGGTCAGGCGATGGTGCACCGCACCCGTGGCCAGGGACGCATGGATCGGCAACTTGCCCGGCGCGATGTGACGGTCGCTGAGCACGATCTGGGTACGCCCGGAGCGCGCGGCTTCTTCAGCCTGATCGGCCACATTGCGGATGGCCGCTTCGAGGCCGACGCTTTCGTCGTAGTTCAGGTCGATGACCTGACGCGCGAACCCCGGACGGTCGAGGTTGGTCAGCGAGCGCCATTTGGCCGGGGAAATGACCGGCGAGCTGAGGATCACCCGCGAGGCGTGCTCCGGCGACTCCTGGAAAATGTTGCGCTCGGCGCCCAGGCAGATTTCCAACGACATCACGATCGCTTCGCGCAGCGGGTCGATCGGCGGGTTGGTCACTTGGGCGAATTGCTGGCGGAAATAATCGTATGGCGTGCGCACGCGCTGCGACAGCACAGCCATCGGTGTGTCGTCGCCCATGGAGCCGACCGCTTCGTAGCCCTGCTCGCCCAGCGGACGCAGCACCTGGTCACGCTCTTCGAACGTCACTTGGTACATCTTCATGTACTGCTTGAGCTGATCGACGTCGTAGAAAGCCGAACCGTGGTCGTTGTCTTCCATGGTCGCCTGGATGCGCAGGGCGTTCTTGCGCAACCATTGCTTGTACGGATGACGGGACTTGAGGCGGTTGTCGATGGCGTCGGTGTCGAGGATCTGGCCGGTCTCGGTGTCCACGGCAAAGATCTGGCCCGGGCCTACGCGGCCCTTGGCGATGACGTCTTCAGGCTGGTAGTTCCAGACGCCGATTTCCGACGCCAGGGTGATGAAACCGTTGGTGGTGGTGACCCAGCGCGCCGGGCGCAGACCGTTACGGTCCAGCAGGCACACGGCATAGCGGCCGTCGGTCATGACGATACCGGCCGGGCCGTCCCACGGTTCCATGTGCATGGAGTTGTATTCGTAGAACGCCCGCAGGTCCGGGTCCATGGTCTCGACGTTCTGCCACGCCGGCGGAACCAGCATGCGCACGCCACGGAACAGGTCGATGCCACCGGTCACCATCAGTTCGAGCATGTTGTCCATGCTCGAGGAGTCCGAACCCACACGGTTGACCAGCGGGCCGAGCTCTTCGAGGTCCGGCATAAGGTCGTTGGCGAACTTGGTGCGACGGGCCAGGGCCCAGTTACGGTTGCCGGTGATGGTGTTGATCTCGCCGTTGTGGGCGAGGAAGCGGAATGGCTGGGCCAGCGGCCATTTCGGCAGGGTATTGGTGGAGAAGCGCTGGTGGAACACGCAGATCGCGGTTTTCAGGCGCTCGTCGCTCAGGTCTGGATAGAAGGCGGTGAGGTCCGCCGGCATCATCAGGCCTTTATAGATGATGGTCTTGTTGGAAAAGCTGCAGATGTAGTGGTCGGTGTCGGCGGCGTTGGCCACGGACGAGCGACGACGGGAGCTGAACAGCTTGATCGCCATCTCCTGGTCGCTCAGGCCTTCGCCGGCGATGAACACCTGTTCGATTTGCGGCAGGCGCGCCAGGGCCAGGCTACCGAGGACACTGGTATCGATCGGCACTTTGCGCCAGCCGACCAACTGCAGGCCGGCGGCCAGGATCTCGCGGTCCATGTTCTCGCGAGCTGCCTGGGCCTTCACCGGGTCCTGGTTGAAAAACACCATGCCCACGGCGTACTGCTTGGGCAGCGTGACACCAAACGTTTCCTGGGCAATGGCACGCAGGAACTCATCAGGCTTTTGAATCAGCAAGCCACAGCCATCGCCGGTCTTGCCGTCGGCGTTGATCCCACCACGGTGGGTCATGCAGGTCAGGGCCTCAATGGCCGTTTGCAAAAGGGTATGGCTGGGCTCGCCCTGCATATGGGCTATCAGGCCAAAACCACAGTTATCCTTGAATTCATCTGGTTGGTACAGACCTGCTTTCATAGACACTTTCTCACCAGGCTGCCCCTTATCGAGGCAAATTTCTTTTCAATTCAACCACTTGCACTCCACGCCGAACGTACGCCGGCTTTGCGGGGGCAAAAGGGAGGTCATTGTACATGCCGACACAGACGCTCACAAATTTGACGACGAAACGTCGAAAATTCATGTCGCATTTGTGAAAGGTTTAAAGCTATATGCTGTGCTAGTCAAAACTTTTTTGGGTTCGACCGCTACGACTCAAACGCTACTGTGACGCAGACACCACAAGGCGCGCGGCCTGAAAGGTCGCTCGCTCTTGCGGAAATGTTGAGGTTGCCGGGAGAGGCGGCCTGGGTAAGGCCGCCGAATCTTCAGCGAGTTGCAGCCAGTTCCTGTTGGACGCTGGCGACAGTGCGAGGCCAAGGTTTACCAGCCTGAACCTTCGCTGGCAAGGCCTTGATGGCGGAAACAGCTGCATCACGGTTGGCAAAGCTGCCGTAAGTGATGACATACAGCGGCTTGCCGTTGAGGACTTTCTTGAAATAACGATACTCGCCGCCCTGCTCCTTGACGAAGTTCTGCGCGGTGGCTTCGGAGCTGGTGCCGAGAATCTGTACGACGTAGTTGCCCGGTGCCTGGCCGGCGTACCAGCTGCCACCCGCGGCCTTGGCCGGTGCAGCAGGCTTGGCCGCCGGGGCAGGCGTCGGCTTGGCAACCGGCGCAGGGGCAGGCTTGGCCGTCGCCACCTGGGCCGGAGCCGGGGTCGGCTTGGCGGCCGGAGCAGGTGCTGGTGTCGGAGCCGGGCCGGCAGGCACGCCCGCAGGCGGGGCCGTGGTGGTCACGGTCGGCGGCGTGTCGCCATCGTCGATCGGTGGTGCCGCGCCATCGTCACCCTCGGTGATCCCACCGGCAGCTTCGGCCAGGGGCCCGCGCATGACCGGTTGCGACTGGCCGACCAACGGTAACGGCATCGGCTGGGTGCTGCCGGCGAATTCCACCGCCGGCGCGCCGCCGTTGGGTTTCGGCGCCCCCTGACCGAGGGGCAGTTGTGCCTGTTCGTTGGCAGGCGCGCCTGTGGTCGGCGCCTTGTTGCGACCCGGCATCAGCCAGGCGGCGACGACCGCGACCACGACGACGGCGGAAATCGCCAATACGTGTTTCTTCGGCATGTTGAACCCCATAGTTGGACGCTTCACCGCTGAGCGGCTGGCAATCATGACTTCGATCAAGGCATCCCGAGCGACCTGGTTGATGTTGCCAGGCCAGCCGCCGGAGCCTTCGTGAATCTCAGAGATCTGATCGGCGGTAAAAAGTTCGATACCCCGGCCCGCGCCTTCAAGGCGTTGATCCAGGTATTCACGGGTTTCTTCTTCGGTGTACGGCGCCAGTTCGATGATATGGAAGCGCTCTTCCTCGAGCTCCAGCTGTTCCAGCTCGGCGATCAACGACGACTCGCCAAACAGGAAGACATGGGGACGCCCTTCCGGCGCCCCGGCCGCCAGCGCCAGCAGGGCTTCCAGGGCCGACTCGTCGAGCTGCTCGGCGTCATCCACCAGCAGGTAGACTTCCTGCCCGGTCAGCGCCAGCTGGACGATCTGGTCGAGAATCGCACCTACTTCGGCCTGGGCCAGGTTCAACGCCTGGGCCACCTGGCGCAACACACCGGCGGCATCACCGGCGCCACGGGCCGAGACCACCACGCTTTGCACCGACTGTTTGTTGGTGCTGGCCACCAGGGCCTGGCGCAGCAAGGTCTTGCCGCTGCCCTGAGGACCGGTAACGACCAGTAGCAACTGGCTGTAGCGCGCCAGGTGATGCAACTGACCCAGCACCGGCTTGCGCTGGGCCGGGAAGAATTTGAAGCCGGGGACCCGTGGAGCGAAGGGGTCGTGACTCAATTGGAAATGGCCGAGGAAGGCCTCGTCGGCATGCAAACTAGTCATCGGAATCTTATTAACCTTTAAGCTGAGCCAGGGCGTGGTAATCCGCGCCCAGCGTGGCCTGTAGAACCTCTTTCGGATAATCGTCGGTCACCACCGCTTCGCCCATGCGGCGCAGCAGCACCAGACGCAGACGACCATCGATCACTTTCTTGTCGATTGCCATGTGTTCGAGAAAATCGGCCTCGGTCATTTCCTCGGGAGGCACCACCGGAAGCCCGGCGCGCTGGAACAGCCGAATGCCGCGATCACGCTCCTGCTCGCTGATCCAGCCCAGGCGCGCGGACATTTCCAGGGCCATGACTGTACCGGCCGCCACCGCCTCGCCATGTAGCCAGACACCATACCCCATGTGGGTCTCGATGGCGTGTCCAAAGGTGTGGCCCAGGTTGAGCGTGGCCCGTACACCCGACTCACGCTCATCGGCACCGACCACCGCGGCCTTGGCTGCGCAGGAGCGCTCGATCGCGTAGGTCAGGGCAGCCTGGTCCAGTTCCCGCAGACGGTCGACGTTCTCCTCGAGCCAACCCAGGAACGGCTCGTCGCAGATCAGCCCGTACTTGATGACTTCCGCCAGCCCTGCGGACAGCTCACGGGCCGGCAAGGTATTGAGGGTAGCGGTATCGATCAGCACCACGTTGGGCTGATAGAAAGCGCCGACCATGTTCTTGCCCAGCGGATGGTTGATCCCGGTCTTGCCGCCCACCGACGAATCGACCTGGGACAGCAACGTGGTAGGGATCTGGATGAAGTCGACGCCACGCTGGTAGCAGGCCGCGGCAAACCCGGCCATGTCGCCGATCACGCCACCGCCCAGGGCCACCACCGTGGTGCGCCGGTCATGCCGCGCGGTCAGCAGGCCGTCGAAGATCAACTGCAGGGTTTCCCAGTTCTTGAACGCCTCGCCATCGGGCAACACCACGGAAATGACCGAAAAGGCTGACAGACTGCGGGTCAGGCGCTCCAGATACAAAGGGGCGACGGTTTCGTTGGAGATGATCGCCACTTGCCGCCCGGCGATATGTGGCGCCAGCAGTTGCGGCTGGTCCAACAAGCCTTCGCCAATGTGAATCGGGTAGCTGCGCTCGCCCAGGTCGACCTTTAGTGTCTGCATGTGTCCCCACGGTGAAGATGGAATCAGGCGTCCTGCCTGCAATTAACGAAAAGTCCACGGTGTCTGCTATGACGCCACTCGAAGGCCATCTGCCACGGCCCGGCGGATGACGGCGAGACGCCGAGGATAGCGCATTTCCCGTGGCGCATTAACGGGGAGGCAGTTGCTGCAGACGTTCGAGAATCTCCAGCACCACCATTCTCGGTGGCCGCTCGTCGGTTTCCACCACCAGGTCGGCGATCTCCCGGTACAGCGGATCACGCAGCTCCAGCAGGTCCCGCAGGGTCTTGGCCGGATCGGCGGTACGCAACAGCGGACGGTTGCGGTCCCGGGCGGTACGCCCGACCTGCTGCTCGACGGAGGCGTGCAGGTAGACCACCCGTCCACCGGCATGCAGTTCCCGACGGTTGGCTTCGCGCATCACGGCGCCGCCACCGGTGGCCAGCACCACACCTTCGAATGCACACAGCTCGGCGATCATCGCCTGCTCGCGATCACGAAAGCCTGGTTCGCCTTCCTTGTCGAAGATCCACGGGATATTCGCGCCCGTGCGCAATTCAATTTCCTTGTCGGAATCTTTGAACGGCAGGCGCAGCTCTTTGGCCAGCAAACGGCCGATGGTGCTTTTTCCAGCGCCCATCGGCCCAACAAGAATCAAATTTCGCACAGAATCAACGACTCACAGCAATCGCCTGGTTGTTCATGATACGCGGAGTGAGGAATACCAGCAGCTCGGATTTTTTCTCCGAAACCAGATCACGCCGGAAAAGGCGGCCAAGATACGGCACATCGCCAAGAAATGGCACCTTATCTACAACCTTGCTCTGAGTATTTGAGAAAACCCCGCCAATCACAATGGTCTCGCCGTCATTGACCAGCACCTTCGCGTTGACTTCGTTCTTCTTGATCGGCGGTACTTCCTGCACCTTGTTCAGGTAGTCCGGCTCATCCTTGGTGACCTTGACCTCCATGATGATGCGGTTGTCCGGGGTGATCTGCGGGGTCACCTCCAGCGACAGCGAGGCTTCCTTGAACGACACCGAGGTGGCCCCACTGGAACTGGCTTCCTGGTAGGGGATTTCCGTGCCCTTGAGGATCTTGGCAGTCTCCTTGTCCGACGTCACCACCTTGGGCTGGGAGACGATTTCCCCGTTGCCGGTTTTCTCCATGGCTGTCAGCTCCAGATCCAGCAGTACGTTGTCGGTGATGAACGCAATGCCGATACCCGAGGTATTGCCCGCCGCGCCCATGTCGACGAACGGCTGATTGGTACTGGTACTGCCCGGTGTGCCGATGGTGGTGGAGCTGCCGTTGGTCACGCCCGAAGAGTTCCAGTTGCCCTGGTTCTGCACCGAGCCGCCCCAACGCACCCCCAGGCTTTTGTCGTAATCGACGTTGGCCTCGACGATCCGGGCCTCGATCATCACCTGGCGCACCGGAATATCCAGCTGGGCCACGATCCGACGCAATTCATCGAGCCGGTCCTGGGTCTGGTAGGCAATGATGTTATTGGTTCGCTCATCCACCGTGATCGTGCCACGTTCATCGGCTTTCGCTTCGGCGCTGGTCACCGATTGGAACAGCTTGGCGATGTCCGCCGCCTTCGCATAGTTGACCTGCAACAGCTCTCGCCGCAGCGGCGCCAGGTCGGCAATCTGCTTCTGGGACTCCAGCTCCTGGCGCTCGCGAGCCGCGATCTCATCGGCGGGGGCAACCAGCAACACGTTACCGACCTTGCGCTTGTCCAGCCCCTTGGTCTTCAGCACCAGATCCAACGCCTGGTCCCAGGGAACATTCTGCAACCGCAAGGTGATTCCCCCTTGCACCGTGTCGCTCGCCACCAGGTTCAGGTTGGTGAAATCGGCAATCAGTTGCAGGACCGAGCGCACTTCGATGTCCTGGAAATTCAGGGACAGCTTTTCACCGCTGTAGGCAGCCCGGTCGGTGTCGCGCTTGCGCAAGTCTTCGACCGTCATGGGCCGGACGCTGACGGTCAGTTTGTTGTCGGTCTGGTAGGTCGAGTAATCGAAGGTGCCGCCGGGCTCGATGCTGATGGTGGCCCGGTCGGAACCGGCGCTGGCATTGACGAACTGCACCGGGGTGGCGAAGTCCTTGACGTCCAGGCGCACCCGCAATGGTTCCGGCAACTGGGTCCTGGCGAAGTTGAGGATGATCTTGCCTTCCCGTTCCTGGATATCCGGCGCAATGGACGGGTCCGACAGGTCGATCACCACGTTACCTTCACCCTGGGTCCCGCGCTGGAAGTCCACGCCACGAATGGCCCGGCCCACCGGCGCATTGCTCCTGGCTGGCACCGCACTGGCAGCCGCCGGACGTGGGGCCTGGACGGTAGATTTCGGCTCCGCGCCCTTACCGACCACCACGAACAGATTATTACCCTCGACCCGAGCGTTATACGGCACCAATTGGGTGAGGCCGATGATCAGCCGGGTGCGGTCCCCCGCCTCGACCACGGTGGCGCTGCGTGCATTGCCGCTGCCCAGGTCCTGGGTCTTGCGCGCCAGCTGGTTCGTCACCCCTGGCAGGTCCAGGGCAATCCGGGCCGGTTGTTCGGTGGTATAGCCACGGGGCGTGGGGGGCGGCCCGTCGAAAGAGAGCTTCAACTCGACCCGATCCCCCGGCAAAGCCGCGACATCCAGGGTCTTCAGGTTCGCCCCGAGGACCATCGGTGACATCAGCGCCATCCATAGCGAAACACCGAGGGCGGTAAAAATCCTGTTCATTGTTCGAGTTCCACTGAGTGCTCTTTCAAAGGAATGGTCCGTGGTCGCTCCAGCCAGGCACCTTCGCCATCGGGAACGATTTCGACCACATCGACCTCGGTGGCAGTGACGGCGACAATTCGCCCGTCGTTGCGCCCCAGGTAGTCACCGACCCTGAGCCGATGCACCCCGCCCGCACCGCGCAGCAGCGCATAGGAGCCACTGGCATTGGCGATCGTGCCGACCATTTCAAACTGTTCGATATTGAAGCCTTCGAGGTACTGTTTGACCCGGTTCGGATCGGGCCGGACATTGCGCGAACCTTTTTGCCGTTCGGCCTGATCCACCCGGACCTGCCGTGAGAACGGGCTGCGCAGGTCGGACGCGCTGTAGGTGAAGGTTTCGTTTGGCTTGAAGGTTGGCGTCGGTTCGATCTTGCCGGGCGGGCGCAACCGCACCTCATTCATGTAGGCGTCCAGGTCCTCGAAGCCACTGTCGTTGTTACAACCGGCCAGCACAACCAGCCCGGCCAGCAGGCCCATGCAGCGGAGCGGCTTCATGGCTGCGCCCCCTGCTCGTTGTACCGGTAGGTCTTGGCCTGGATGCTCATGCGCAGCTTCGAGCCCGACTCAGGGTCCGCGGGGGCAATGTCAAAATCGTGCAGCGTGACAATGCGGGGCAGCCCGGCAACCCCGCTGACGAATGTCGCCAGGTCATGGTAGCCACCGGTCACGGTGATCTGGATCGGCAACTCGATATAGAACGGCTGGGTCACTTCGGGCAGCAGCTTGATCTCCTCGAACTCCAGGCCGCTGCCCAGGCCGGTGCGGGTGATGTCTTCCAGCAGCCCAGGCACCTCGGTGTCGCTGGGCAATTGCCGCAACAGCACGCCAAAGGAGGTTTCCATCTGCTTCATCTGCTCGGTGTAGCGTTCCAGGTTCGCGGCCATGTGGGCCTTGCCCGCGAACTGCGCCTTGAGGGTATTTTCTTCCTCGCGCACCTGCTGCAACTCATCCTCCAGGTCGCTCACGGCAAAGTTATAGCCCAACCCCAGGACCACAACCACCAGCAGGACGCCGGCCAACCATTTGACAGGCATCGGCCAGGAGCCGACGTTGTTGGTGTCCAGATCACGGAAGTCGACCTTGCGCAGCGCGTCGAACCACTCTCCCGGCCTCATTGGGCGTCCTCCGCGTCGGCCGGCTGGGTCTGGCGGACCGTCAGTTGGAACACATTGGCCTGGTCGACCTGTCCTGCCGTCGTGGCCTTGACCTCCGTCAGGCTGGGCGCGTCGAACAGATCCGACGCGTCCAGGTTGCGCATCAGGTCCGAGACCCGGTGGTTGGATTCCGCGGCGCCCTTGATGGAGAGCGTCTTGTCTTCCATTTTCACTTCGGTGAAATACACCCCGTCCGGCAACGTCCGTACCAATTGGTCAAAGATGCGTCCGCTGACCGGCCGATTTCCTTGTAGGTCCTGGATGATGCGCATGCGCTCCACCAGTTGTTGGCGACGGGCTTTCAGCTCGCTGATTTGCTTGATGCGCTCGTCCAGCACAGCTATCTGCTCGGAAATGTGCCCGTTACGCGCCAGCTGGTGATTAATGGCACTGTGCAGGTACTGAACCCCGATCAAGGTCACCCCCACCGCACCGACCAGCGCCCCCACCAATGCCAGCAGGAAGCGTTTGCGGCGCTCTTCACGCAGCTCTTCGCGCCAGGGAAGAAGGTTGATCCGGGCCATCAGTCAAAACTCCTGAGGGCCAGACCGCAAGCGATCATCAGCGCCGGCGCATCACTGGCCAGGGCACCGGCATTGACCTTGCTGCCCAGGGCCATGTTGGAAAACGGGTTGGCCACCTGGGTCGGCGTGCCCAGGCGCTGTTCGATCAGGCGGTCCAGCCCGGCGACTGACGCCGTGCCACCGGCCAACAGGATGTGGTCCACCGCGCTGTACTGGCCCGAAGCGAAGAAAAACTGCAGGGACCGCGATACCTGCTGCACCAGCGCCTCGCGAAAGGGCTGCAGCACCTCGCTGAGGTAATCGTCCGGCAAACCGCCCTGCTTCTTTGCCAGGCCGGCCTGCTCGAGGGTCAAGCCATAGCGCCGCTGGATTTCCTCGGTGAGCTGGCGACCGCCGAACAGTTGCTCACGGGTATAGATGATGCGACCGTTGTGCAGCACGCTCAGGGTGGTCATGGTGGCGCCGATATCGATCACCGCAACGGTCAAGCGCTCCTGGGACGCGGCCAGTTGCGTGGCGAGCAGGCCAAAAGCGCGCTCCAACGCGTAGGCCTCCACATCGACTACCCGGGCCGTCAGCCCCGCCAGTGCCAGCGCAGCCTCGCGAACCTCGACGTTTTCCTTGCGACAGGCCGCCAGCAGCACCTCGACCCGCTCGCTGTTGCGCGGCGATACACCCACGACCTCGAAATCGATGGCCACTTCATCCAGTGGATAAGGAATGTACTGATCCGCCTCGATCTTGAGCTGGTTCTCCATCTCGTCGTCGGAAAGCCCGGCATCCATCTCGATGGTCTTGGTGATCACTGCCGAACCCGCCACTGCCACCGCCACGCTTCGCGAGGGCGTCCTGGCCTTGACCAGAACCCGGGACAACGCCTGCCCGACCCCCTCGAGCTCGGCGATGTTCTTCTCGATCACGGCATTGGCCGGCAACGGTTCGACCGCATAGGATTCGACACGGTAACGGTCACCCTGGCGGCTCAACTCGAGCAGCTTCACCGATGTGGAGCTGATGTCGATGCCCAGAAGCGTATGGGCCTTTTTATTGAAGAGTCGTAGCACTACCAATTCCCTATGACTATCCGTGAGTTACGGACTCTCTAATATGCATTGCGTTCAATCACCCCAGCCCGACGGACGTCCGGATGGCGTTTCCGACGGAAAAAAATGCTTATAATGCGCAGCGTTTTTTTCGCTTTGCTGCAAGCATGGGTCCTTCCCTGCACCTGGCGCCTTTTTCATTCTTTGCCTGGATATCCAAAAGCCTTGATTCGTCTGCTGAAATTTTTCGGATGGTCCGTCATCGCCGTTTTCTGCGGACTGCTCTTGGGTCTGAGCGGTGCGTTTCTTTACCTTAGTCCGGGATTGCCATCCGTGGAGGCGCTGAGAAGTATTCAGTTGCAGATTCCTTTGCGGGTGTACAGCAGCGACAACAAGCTGATCGCCGAATTTGGCGAAATGCGCCGCACGCCGATCCGTTTCGCCGACATTCCTCCCAATTTCATCAATGCGTTACTCAGCGCCGAAGACGACAACTTCGCCAACCACTATGGCGTCGATCCGGGCAGCCTGATGCGTGCCGCCAGCCAGTTGGTCAAGAGCGGGCACATCCAGTCCGGCGGCAGCACCATCACCATGCAGGTGGCCAAGAACTTCTTCCTGACCAGCGAGCGCAGCTTCTCGCGCAAGACCACCGAAATTCTCCTGGCCCTGCAGATCGAACGGCAGCTGACCAAGGATGAAATCCTCGAGCTGTACGTGAACAAGATCTACCTGGGCAACCGCGCCTATGGCATCGAGGCGGCGGCCCAGGTGTATTACGGCAAGTCGATCCGTGATGTGAGCCTGGCGCAGATGGCAATGATCGCCGGCCTGCCCAAGGCACCGTCGCGCTTCAACCCGCTGGCCAACCCGGCGCGCAGCAAAGAGCGGCGCGACTGGATCCTGGGGCGCATGTACAAACTCGGCAAGATCAGCGAAGCCGACTACACCGCTGCGATCAACGAGCCATTGAACGCCAGCTATCACGTGCCGACGCCGGAAGTGAACGCACCGTACATCGCCGAAATGGCTCGGGCCGAGATGGTCGGACGCTATGGCAGCGATGCCTACACCGAAGGGTTCCGCGTCACCACCACGGTGCCGAGCAACCTGCAGGAAATGGCCAACACCGCGCTGCACGAAGGCCTGATGACCTACGATCAGCGCCACGGCTACCGTGGCCCCGAATCGCGCCTGCCGGGCAAGACCAAGGAGGCCTGGGCCCTTGAGCTGACCAAGCAGCGCACCATCAGCAGCCTGGAACCGGCGATCGTCACCCAGGTGGAGAAGGACGGTATCAAGGTCCTGACGCGCAACGGCGAGCTTGAGGAACAGGTGAAATGGGACACCATGAAATGGGCCCGTCCGTTCCTCAATACCAACAGCATGGGTGCCGCCCCCCGACAGCCGTCGGACGTGGCCCAGGTCGGCGATCTGATCCGGGTGCAGCGCCAGCCGGACAACACCCTCAAGTTCAGCCAGATCCCGGCCGCCCAGGGCGCCCTGGTGTCCCTCGATCCGCAGGACGGCGCGATCCGCTCCCTGGTGGGTGGCTTCGCCTTCGAGCAGAGCAACTACAACCGCGCGTTGCAGGCCAAGCGCCAGCCGGGCTCGAGCTTCAAGCCGTTCGTCTACAGCGCCGCCCTGGATAATGGCTATACCGCCGCCAGCCTGGTGAACGACGCGCCGATCGTGTTTGTCGACGAGTACCTGGACAAGGTCTGGCGACCGAAGAACGACACCAACACCTTCCTCGGCCCGATCCGTCTGCGCGAGGCGCTGTACAAGTCGCGCAACCTGGTGTCGATCCGCCTGTTGCAGGCGCTGGGTGTGGATCGCACCATCGACTACATCGCCCGGTTCGGCTTCAACAAGCAGGACCTGCCACGCAACCTGTCCCTGGCCCTGGGCACTGCAACCCTGACCCCGATGGAAATCGCCACGGGCTGGAGCACATTCGCCAACGGCGGGTACAAGATCACCCCGTACATCATCGACAAGATCGAAAGTCGCAACGGCGAAACACTGTTCGTGGCCAACCCGCCGCGGGTGCCCACCGGCGATCAGGCCAGCGACGGCATCGCCGCACCGTCCGCCGAGACGTTCACGGTGAACCCGACTCCGGGCGAAGCCTCCGCCGCCACTCCAGCGACCCAGGCACCTGCGGTCGCCGAGCGCATCGTTGACGGGCGCACCACCTACATTCTCAACAGCATGCTGGAAGACGTGATCAAGCTCGGCACCGGTCGTCGTGCACTGGCCCTGGGCCGTACCGACCTGGCGGGCAAGACCGGTACCACCAACGAATCCAAGGACGCCTGGTTCTCCGGCTACAACGGCGACTACGTAACCACTGTCTGGACCGGTTTCGACCAGCCCGAGAGCCTGGGTCGCCGCGAGTTTGGCGGCACCGTGGCGCTGCCTATCTGGATGAGCTACATGGGCGCCGCCCTCAAGGACAAACCGCCTCACACCCAGCCGGAACCGGAAGGCATCCTCAGCCTGCGGGTCGACCCGGTCAGCGGTCGTGCGGCCACTCCAGGCACTCCGGGTGCGTATTTCGAACTGTTCAAGAGCGAAGACACCCCACCGTCGGCCAACGAGCTGGGCAACGGCGTTGCGCCAGGCAGCCCGCTGCCGGCGGATGAAGCGGCACCGATCGATCTGTTCTGACGGTGGCGCCCTCAAGGTGTGATCGTTCCCACGCTCCTGCGTAGGAATGCCTCTACGGACGCTCCGCGTTCGGCTCTTGATGGAACGCGGAGCGTCCCAGGCTACATTCCCACGCAGAGCGTGGGAACGATCAATAAACGGCGTTGCGCCAGGCAGCCCGCTGCCGGCGGACGAAGCGGCGCCGATCGATCTGTTCTGACGATGGCGCCCTCAAGGTGTGATCGTTCCCACGCTCCTGCGTGGGAATGCCTCTACGGACGCTCCGCGTTCGGCTCTTGATGGAACGCGAAGCGTCCCAGGCTACATTCCCACGCAGAGCGTGGGAACGATCAATAAAAAACCCCGGCTCACAGGAGCCGGGGTTTTTCGTTGAGGCGTTACAACGGCTTAGCCGTTGAACACGTCATCCACGCTCTTGAGCGGGTAGTTTTTCGGGTACGGCAGGGTTGCCACGCCAGTCTCGATCGCAGCCTTGGCCACGGCGTCGGAGATGAGGGTGATCAGGCGGGCGTCCATTGGCTTCGGAATGATGTACTCACGACCGAATTCCAGCTTGATGCCACCGTAGGCGTCGCAGACTTCCTGAGGCACCGGCAGCTTGGCCAGTTCGCGCAGGGCGTTGGCGGCCGCGACTTTCATCTCTTCGTTGATGCGCTTGGCGCGAACGTCCAGGGCACCGCGGAAGATGAATGGGAAGCCCAGCACGTTGTTGACCTGGTTCGGGTAGTCCGAACGGCCAGTCGCCATGATCACGTCGTTGCGGGTGGCGTGAGCCAGTTCCGGGGAGATTTCCGGATCCGGGTTCGAGCAGGCGAACACGATCGGGTTCGGCGCCATGCGCAGCAGGTTTTCCGGGCTCAGCAGGTTCGGACCCGACAGGCCGACGAATACGTCGGCACCGTCCAGTGCGTCCGCCAGGGTGCGCTTGTCGGTCGCGTGGGCGAAGACAGCCTTGTACTGGTTCAGGTCGCTACGACCGGAATGGATCACACCGGTACGGTCGATCATGAAGATGTTTTCGATCTTCGCGCCCATGCTCACCAGCAATTTCATGCAGGAGATGGCCGCAGCACCGGCGCCCAGGCAGACGATCTTGGCTTCCGGCAAGGTTTTGCCAGCGATTTCCAGGGCGTTGATCATGCCGGCCGCGGTCACGATTGCGGTACCGTGCTGGTCATCGTGGAACACCGGAATGTCGCACTGTTCGATCAGAGCGCGTTCGATTTCAAAGCACTCAGGCGCTTTGATGTCTTCCAGGTTGATGCCGCCGAAGGTGATGGAGATACGCTTGACGGTGTCGATGAAGGCTTGCGGGCTTTCGGAGTCGACTTCGATGTCGAACACGTCGATACCGGCGAAACGCTTGAACAGCACACCCTTGCCTTCCATGACCGGCTTGGAGGCCAATGGACCCAGGTCACCCAGGCCGAGAATCGCGGTGCCATCGGAAATGACTGCAACCAGGTTGCCCTTACCGGTGTATCGGTAGGCCAGTTCAGGATCGCGAGCGATTTCGCGGACTGGCTCGGCTACGCCGGGGCTGTAGGCCAGCGACAGATCGCGGGCAGTAGCGGTGGCCTTGGTGAGCTCGACACTCAGCTTTCCTGGACGAGGATGAGCGTGATATTCGAGAGCGGCAGTTTTCAGATCAGACATGTGGGCATTCCGCTTTTTACTGTGTTGGACAGACGGACCGCCGAGGATACGCGCCTCGCAAAGTCCCTACAAGACTGACCGGTCACCGCTGTCAAGCGCCCTGCCCTACGACTTTGGGCCAAGGGCCGCGAAACACAAGGGCTCAATGCATACAATCGACAGAAAAAATGTCTACAATTTTTTATCCCGGCACCGGACTCAGCATCGTCGGGTCGGTCAACGGCAGCAGCCAGCGATCCTGCCCCTGCCTCTGCCCAGCGTTGCCATGGCGAGACCGCTCGACCACCCAGCCACGAGCTTCGACCTGCCTGCCGGCAAGGCGCTTGAGTGAAGCGATATCGAAGCGTTCCAGCAGATTGGGCGCAATGCGCAATACAACCGAATTCTCCAATTGCAGCCAAACACCGCCACGATTGCGCCTGACCGCGCTGACGCGCCCGCTCAGCACCGCGAAACCGGACGCCTTGACCTGCCCGGTCTTGAGCACGGGTGAACGCTTCCACAGCCCGAGACGCGCGTCACGCGCCTGGCGCTCGGCGGCCCGCTGACAATCCGCCAACCCGACATTCGGTGCCACCGCCACCTGGAAGCCCAGGCCCTCGGCGAGCATCTGCGCCTCGATATTGCGTCCATCGGCACCATAGGCATGGGCCAGCGTCCGACCGTAGCGATCCTTGCTCTCCCTGCCTGGAACCAGCCCTACGCGCCCGTCACTGGCGGCCACCAACGCTTCCAGGCGACGGCGGGCCGCAACGGCAAAGGGCTCGTCGGAACGCCCCCGCCGACCCAGCTCAGGTGTGTTGAGGCCGATCAAGCGTACGCTGCGACCATCTGCCAGGCGCAGGGTATCGCCATCCACCACCCGCCGGACCGTCACCTCGGTCGCGTCCATCGGTGCCGGGCAGAAGGCCTGGGCGCTGCCCAGCCAAATCGCGGACACAAAAAAGGCGCCCACAAGGGACGCCTTTTTCATCACTTCGCAGCCGTCGAAACGACCAGACAAAATGATCAGTCTCAGGCCTTTTTGGCGCCGAAAGCACCGAAACGGTCGGCGAACTTCTGAACGCGACCACCGGTATCCAGAGTCTTTTGCTTACCGGTGTAGAACGGGTGGCATTCGTTGCAAACGTCGATCGCCAGGGCTTTGCCGTAGGTCGAACGGGTTTCGAACTTGTTGCCGCAGCTGCAGGTTACAGCAATGGCTGGGTATTCCGGATGGATATCGGCTTTCATGGTGTTTTCCTCAGGCTAGCGTGCCGCCACCCAACACTATTGTTGAATACCGCACGTAATTAGGGCGCGAATTCTACCAGACATCGACAATCACGCAAGCTATGCCTTGTACCAACCGTCTGCTAGGCTCCCGGCCTCAAGCACAATCCTTGTGGGAGCGAGCCTGCTCGCGATGGCGGTGGATCAGCAGCATGAATGTTGACTGGCACGCCGCCATCGCGAGCAGGCTCGCTCCCACATGTGCATGGTCCTTTAACCGCTTGTGTCGAGATATCCCCGCGTGCCCGACGCCATCCTGCGCCTCGCCCTGCCTTCGCCCCTGCGCCGCCTGTTCGACTATCGCGCCCCGGCCGGAGTCCCACGTGCCCGGCTGCAACCGGGCATGCGCTTGCGGGTGCCGTTCGGTCGGCGGGAAATGATCGGCATTCTGGTGGAAGTCACCGACCACAGCGAAGTCCCCGCCGACAAGCTCAAGCCCGCCCTGGCGCTGCTCGATGCCACGCCGCCGCTGCCGGCCTCGTTGTTCAAGCTGTGCCTGTGGACGGCCCAGTATTACCAGCACAGCCTCGGCGATACCCTGAGCTGGGCGTTGCCGGTGTTGCTGCGCCAGGGCGAACCGGCCGAAGCACGCCAGGAGCGGTTCTGGTCGGTGGCGCCAGGGGCTTCGCTGGATGACCCGCGCATCGCCCGCGCGCCCCGTCAGCGCGAAGCCCTGGCGACGCTGGCCCAGCACCCCCACGGTGTGGCACATCAACTGTTGAGCAAGCTGATGCTCAGCAAGGACAGCCTCGACCTGCTGCTGGCCAAGGACCTGGTCCAGGTGGAAGTCCGCCGGCATGCCCCGGGCGCCCGTCATGAACATTGGCTGGCCCAGCCGGAGCTGCCGCTCAATGCCGAACAGCGAGCGGCTTGCGAAGCGATCCGCGCCGGCTTCGACAGTTATCACGCCTTTCTGCTGGCGGGCGTCACCGGCAGCGGCAAGACCGAAGTCTATCTCCAGCTCATCCGCCAGACCCTGGAAGCAGGCAAGCAGGCCCTGGTGCTGATTCCGGAAATCAACCTCGGCCCCCAGACCCTCGCGCGTTTCGAACAGCGTTTCAACGCCCGGATCGCCCTCGTGCATTCGGCGGTCAATGACCGCGAACGCCTGGAAGCCTGGCTGGCCGCCCGGGACGGCGAGGCCGATATCATCATCGGCACCCGCTCGGCCCTGTTCACGCCGATGAAGAACCCCGGGCTGATCATCATCGACGAAGAACACGACGGCTCGTATAAACAGCAGGAAGGCTTGCGCTACCACGCCCGCGATCTGGCCCTGGTGCGGGCTCGCCAGGAGGACATCCCCATTGTCCTCGGCTCGGCGACGCCGTCCCTGGAGAGCTTGCACAACGCCTACACCGGTCGCTACGGGCTCCTGCGCCTGAACGAACGGGCCGGTGGCGCCAAACAGCCGCGGTTCCTGCGCCTGGACGTAAAGAGCCGCCCACTGGACAGCGGCATTTCCGGGCCGATGCAGCAAGCCATCGGCCAGACCTTGGCTGCCGGCCAGCAGGTCCTGGTGTTTCTCAACCGCCGCGGGTTCGCCCCGACTCTGCTGTGCCATGACTGCGGCTGGATGTCCGGCTGCGAACGCTGCGATGCGCGGATGACCGTGCACCAACGCTACGGCGAGCTGCGTTGCCACCACTGCGGCCACACCGAACGGGTACCGAGGCATTGCCCGCAGTGCGGCAAGGTGGACTTGCGCCCGGTGGGTGCCGGCACTGAACGCGCCGAAGAACGGCTGGGCATCCTATTTCCCGATTACCCGGTGCTGCGGGTGGATCGCGACAGCACGTCGCGCAAGGACGCGATGAACCAGCTGTTCGCCACGATCCAGAAGGGCCAGCCCTGCATCTTGGTGGGCACGCAGATGCTCGCCAAGGGACATCACTTCCCCCGGGTCACGCTGGTGTCGATCCTGGACGCCGATGGCGGGCTGTTCTCCGGGGATTTCCGCGCCAGCGAACGCATGGCGCAACTGATCGTCCAGGTTGCCGGGCGGGCCGGGCGGGCCGAGGAGCCGGGCAAGGTGATTATCCAGACCCACCTGGCGGACCATCCGCTGCTGATACAACTGACCGAGCAAGGCTACTTCGCCTTTGCCGAGCAGGCCTTGAGCGAACGCCGCAGCGCCGGCCTGCCGCCGTTTGCCCATCTGGCGCTGTTGCGGGCCGAGGCCCACAAGCCGGGGCAGGCCGAAGGTTTTCTTGACGATGCCTGCAGCGAGGCCGAGCGCTTGCTGGCCGAGCAGAACCTGAGCGGAATCGAGTTGCTGGGCCCGGTACCGGCGCCGATGGAACGACGTGCAGGGCGGTATCGGGCGCAACTTTTGTTACAAGCCAATGCCCGGGCGCCACTGCATCGCCTGCTGAGCGCCTGGCTGCTGGTACTGGAACAGATGCCCAGCGGACGAGCGGTACGCTGGTCGCTGGATGTGGATCCGGTGGATTTGTACTGAATGGAATATCGCCATCGTCGGATCGCCGCCCGGAGCAGGCTCGCTCCCACAGGAAATCGCATTCCAATGTGGGAGCGAGCCTGCTCGCGATGGCGTCCGAATAGTCACCACCGGCCCCCAACCGACCCGCTACAGTTGGCAAGCCCGTCTTCCCCACGGATAATGCCCAGTTTTTCCACCAGCGCATCGAAGCGCCGCCGCGCCTGCGGTTGAAAGAGAAGACCATGAAAGACACCATTCGCCAGCTCATCCAGCAAGCCATCACCCAACTCGTCGCTGAAGGTGTGTTGCCAGAAGGCCTGTCGCCGGCGATTCAGGTCGAAAACACCCGCGACAAGACTCATGGCGACTTCGCCAGCAACATCGCGATGATGCTGGCGAAACCGGCCGGCATGAAACCACGGGATCTGGCCGAGAAAATCATCGCCGCGCTGCCGGCTGACGAAAACGTCAGCAAGGCAGACATCGCCGGTCCCGGGTTCATCAACTTTTTCCAGAACACCCAGGCCCTGGCCTCGCGCCTGGACGCCGCCCTGGCCGACGAACGCCTGGGCGTGCGCAAGGCCGGCCCGTTGCAGCGCACCGTGGTCGACCTGTCCGCCCCGAACCTCGCCAAGGAAATGCACGTCGGCCACCTGCGCTCGACCATCATTGGCGATGGCGTGGCCCGGGTCCTGGAGTTCCTGGGCGACACCGTGATCCGGCAGAACCACGTCGGCGACTGGGGCACCCAGTTCGGCATGCTGATGGCCTATCTGCAGGAAAACCCGATCACCAGCGACGAACTGTCGGACCTGGAGAACTTTTACCGCGCCGCCAAGCAACGCTTCGACGAGTCGCCGGAGTTCGCCGACCGTGCCCGTGGCCTGGTGGTCAAGCTGCAGGCCGGCGATGCCGAGTGCCTGGCGCTGTGGACCCGGTTCAAGGACATCTCCCTGTCCCACTGCCAGAAAATCTACGAGCTGCTGAACGTCAAATTGACCATGGCCGACGTGATGGGCGAAAGCGCCTACAACGACGACCTGATCAATGTGGTCAACGACCTTCGGGCCAAGGGCATGCTGGTAGAGAGCAACGGCGCCCAGTGCGTGTTCCTCGACCAGTTCAAGACCGCCGACGGCGAGCCGCTGCCGGTGATCATCGTCAAGGCCGACGGCGGCTATCTCTACGCCACCACCGACCTGGCGGCCGTGCGCTATCGCAACGGCGTGCTGAAGGCCGATCGGGTCCTGTACTTCGTCGACCAACGCCAGGCCCTGCACTTCCAGCAAGTGTTCGAAGTGGCCCGCCTGGCCGGCTTCGTGCCTCGCCCGATGGAAATGGAGCACATGGGCTTCGGCACCATGAACGGCGCCGATGGCCGTCCGTTCAAGACCCGCGACGGCGGCACGGTGAAACTGATCGACCTGCTGACCGAAGCCCAGGAGCGCGCTTACACCCTGGTCAAGGGCAAGAACCCCGACCTGGCCGAAGACGAACTGCGCCAGATCGCCAAGGTCGTGGGCATCGACGCGGTGAAGTACGCCGACCTGTCCAAGCACCGTACCAGCGACTACAGCTTCAACTTCGACCTGATGCTCAATTTCGAAGGCAACACCGCGCCGTACCTGCTGTACGCGTACACCCGCGTGGCCGGTGTGTTCCGCAAGCTCGGCAAAAGCTTCGATGAGGTGGATGGCCGGATTGTGCTGGAGGCCGCTCACGAACAGGAGCTGGCCGCGAGGCTGGCGCAGTTCGGCGAAGTGCTGAACAACGTCGCCGACAAGGGCACGCCCCACACCCTGTGCGCGTACCTGTATGACGTGGCCGGTCTGTTCTCCAGCTTCTACGAGAACTGCCCGATCCTCAGCGCCGACACCCCGGAGCAAATGCAGAGCCGCCTGCGCCTCGCCGCGCTGACCGGACGCACCCTCAAGCAAGGCCTGGAACTGCTGGGCCTGGAAACGCTGGAGCGCATGTAAGTTGGCTGCCAAGAAAAAACCTGCACCCAAACGCGGCGCCAGTCGTTACCAGGCCCCGGCCAAGAAGCCGATTCCGGGCTGGTTGTGGATGGCGATCGGCCTGAGCGTCGGCGCCTTCATCGTGTTCCTGATGAAACTGGAGCCGGGCCAGGGCGATGACGTCAAGCGCGTTCGCCAGGAGCAGCAGAAAGCCACGCGCATCGCCGAGGCCAACAAGACCCCACCGAGCCCGACACAACCGGTGAAGCCGAAATACGACTTCTACACCCTGCTGCCGGAATCGGAAGTCATCGTGCCGCCCGATGCGGTACCGGAAAAGACCCTGCCGACGCCACAAGTGCCCGCCACGCCGGTCACACCGGCCGAAGCCGCGAAGATCGACACCGCCCGTGCCCAGGCCGCCCTGGCCGGCATCACGCCGCCACCGGCGCCACCGGTGCAGAAAGCCGCGCCGGTGACGAAGTTCTTCCTCCAGGCCGGCTCGTTCCGCAAGGAGGCCGACGCCGACAAGGTCCGGGCGCAGATCATCCTGCAGGGCCAATCCGTGTCGGTGGAGTCCGGGACCGTGAAAGATGAAACCTGGTACCGGGTCATGGTCGGCCCGTTCAGCAACCGCGAAGAACTGACCAAGGCGCAGAAACAACTGGCCAGCAGCGGCTTCAGCAACCTGTTGTTACAACAACGCCAGAGCCGCTAGGGTCATGATCGTTCCCACGCTCCGCGTGGGAACGCCTCAGGGGACGCTTCGCGTCCAGTGACGCGGAGCGTCACGGGCTGCATACCCACGCGGAGCGTGGGAACGATCAACGGCCAGATGCCGCTCGTCCCCTCCCTCACCCCGCAGTTGAAAAACCCCACGCCACCCCCATATGAGTTTTCATCCGGGCATTTTCGCCCCGCTGCGTGGAGACTCTTCCCTTGACCACCATCGTTTCAGTCCGCCGTCATGGCAAAGTCGTCATGGGCGGCGACGGCCAGGTTTCACTGGGCAACACCGTGATGAAAGGCAATGCGAAGAAAGTCCGTCGCCTGTATCACGGCCAGGTCATCGCCGGCTTCGCCGGGGCCACTGCCGACGCATTTACCCTGTTCGAACGTTTCGAAGGCCAGTTGGAAAAACACCAGGGCCACCTGATCCGTGCCGCCGTGGAACTGGCCAAGGAGTGGCGCACCGATCGCTCCCTCAGCCGCCTCGAAGCCATGCTCGCGGTCGCCAACAAGGACGCCTCGCTGATCATCACCGGCAACGGCGACGTGGTTGAGCCCGAAGATGGCCTGATCGCCATGGGTTCCGGAGGCGCCTACGCCCAGGCCGCCGCCAGTGCACTGCTGAAAAAGACCGACCTGTCGGCCCGCGAAATCGTCGAGACCGCCCTGGGCATCGCCGCCGACATCTGTGTCTTCACCAACCATACCCAAACCATTGAGGAGCAGGATCTCGCGGAATGAAGCCCGTACCCCGGCTCATTCTTGCTTGAGGACCGCCAACTACTATGTCCATGACTCCCCGCGAAATCGTCCACGAACTCAACCGCCACATCATCGGCCAGGACGATGCCAAGCGCGCCGTCGCCATCGCCCTGCGTAATCGCTGGCGCCGAATGCAGCTGCCCGAAGAGCTGCGCGTCGAAGTGACCCCCAAGAACATCCTGATGATCGGCCCGACCGGTGTCGGTAAAACCGAGATCGCCCGTCGCCTGGCGAAACTCGCCAACGCGCCCTTCATCAAGGTCGAGGCCACCAAGTTCACCGAAGTCGGCTATGTCGGTCGTGACGTCGAGTCGATCATCCGTGACCTGGCCGACGCCGCCATCAAGCTGCTGCGCGAACAGGAAATCACCAAGGTCCGCCATCGCGCCGAAGACGCGGCTGAAGAACGCATCCTCGATGCCCTGCTGCCGCCGGCGCGCATGGGTTTCAACGCCGACTCCGCCGCGACCCAGGACTCCAACACCCGCCAGCTGTTCCGCAAGCGCCTGCGCGAAGGCCAGTTGGATGACAAGGAAATCGAGATCGAAGTGGCCGAAATGGCCGGCGTCGACATTTCCGCGCCACCGGGCATGGAAGAGATGACCAACCAGTTGCAGAGCCTGTTCGCCAACATGGGCAAGGGCAAGAAGAAAAGCCGCAAGCTCAAGGTCAAGGAAGCGCTGAAACTGGTGCGCGATGAAGAAGCCAGCCGTCTGGTCAACGAGGAAGAACTGAAGGCCAAGGCCCTGGAAGCCGTCGAACAGCACGGCATCGTGTTCATCGACGAGATCGACAAGGTCGCCAAGCGTGGCAATGTCGGCGGTGCCGACGTCTCCCGCGAGGGCGTGCAACGGGACCTGCTGCCACTGATCGAAGGTTGCACGGTCAACACCAAGCTGGGCATGGTCAAGACCGACCACATCCTGTTCATCGCCTCCGGTGCGTTCCACCTGAGCAAGCCAAGTGACCTGGTGCCGGAACTGCAAGGCCGCCTGCCGATTCGTGTGGAGCTCAAGGCGCTGTCGCCGGAAGACTTCGAACGCATCCTGAGCGAGCCCCATGCATCCCTGACCGAACAATACTGCGCGCTGCTCAAGACCGAAGGCCTGAATATCGAGTTCACGCCGGAAGGCATCAAGCGCCTGGCGCAGATCGCCTGGCAGGTCAACGAGAAGACCGAGAACATCGGTGCTCGCCGCCTGCACACGCTGCTTGAGCGTCTGCTCGAGGAAGTGTCGTTCAGCGCCGGCGACCTGGCGAGCAAACACGACGAAGCGCCGATCCTCATCGACGCCGAGTACGTCAACAGCCACCTGGGTGAATTGGCTCAGAACGAAGACCTGTCGCGGTATATCCTCTAAAAGCGGCAAGCTTCGAGCTGCAAGCTGCAAGCGGGGGGTGATCCGCTTGTAGCTTGTAGCTTGTAGCTTGTAGCTTTAAGCTGCTTTCATGACCAGACTCCCCACCGCCATCAACCTGCACAAAGCTTCGAAGACCCTGACGCTGAAATACGCGCCGGACGAGGAGTACCACCTGCCCGCCGAATTCCTGCGGGTGCATTCGCCTTCCGCCGAGGTCCAGGGCCACGGCAAGCCCATCCTGCAATACGGCAAGCTCAACGTCGGTTTGTCCAAGATCGAACCCGCCGGCCAGTACGCACTGAAATTGACCTTCGACGACGGTCATGACAGCGGATTGTTCACCTGGGAGTACTTGTACCAGTTGGCCGTGCGCCAGGACGAGCTGTGGAACGATTATCTTGCCGAGCTCAAGGCCGCCGGAAAAACCCGCGACCCGAACGAAACCGTCGTCAAGCTGATGCTCTAGCTCAAGGGCTGGCGCTTTAGGGCGAATTTTCTAGATTCATCTGCTTGAATGTCCACCCGGCAAGGTCAATGACTGGCCTGCTTGCGAAAAAAATTAAACTCGGGTAACCAATGGAGCTGGCAAGTTCCCTGCAAAGGAACCTGCGAGTTCCCTTGCACATGTTTCCTCATTGGCCACGATGCGGAATTAACGGTCACCCGAGCAGCGTACCTGGTATTGGCTGTGTGGCTTTATGGCACGGTTCCCGGTACTCGTCTGACAATGGAGCGTCGTAGATGAGCAACAAGAACAACGATGACCTGAAGTACCAGGCCTCGGAAAATACCCTGGGCTTGAACCCCGTCGTCGGCTTGCGCAGAAAAGACCTGCTGGCCTCTGCTCGCATGGTGCTGACCCAGACCCTCAAGCAACCGCTGCACAGTGCCAGGCATGTCGCCCATTTCGGCGCGGAGCTCAAGAACGTCCTGTTCGGCAGGTCCGCATTGCAACCTGCCGCCGATGACCGCCGCTTCAACGACCCGGCGTGGAGCCAGAACCCGCTCTACAAACGCTACATGCAGACCTACCTGGCCTGGCGCAAGGAACTGCACGCCTGGATCGATGACAGCAACCTGTCTCCCCAGGACATCAGCCGTGGGCATTTCGTGATCAACCTGATGACCGAGGCCATGTCGCCGACCAATTCGGCGGCCAACCCGGCGGCGGTCAAGCGCTTCTTCGAAACCGGTGGCAAGAGCCTGCTGGACGGCCTGTCCCACTTGGCCAAGGACCTGGTGCACAACGGTGGGATGCCGAGCCAGGTGGACATGGGCGCATTCGAAGTCGGCAAGAGCCTGGGCGTGACCGAAGGCGCCGTGGTGTTTCGCAACGACGTGCTGGAGCTGATCCAGTACCGCCCCATCACCGAACAGGTCCATGAACGACCTCTTCTGGTGGTCCCGCCGCAGATCAACAAGTTCTATGTATTCGACTTGAGTCCGGACAAGAGCCTGGCGCGCTTCTGCCTGCGCAGCAACGTACAGACCTTCATCGTCAGTTGGCGCAATCCCACCAAGGAACAGCGCGAGTGGGGTCTGTCGACCTACATCGACGCGCTCAAGGAAGCGGTGGATGTGGTCACGGCCATCACCGGCAGCAAGGACGTGAACATGCTGGGCGCCTGTTCGGGTGGCATCACCTGCACCGCGCTGCTGGGCCATTACGCCGCCCTCGGCGAGAAGAAAGTCAATGCCCTGACCCTGTTGGTGAGCGTGCTCGACACCACCCTGGACACTGACGTGGCGCTGTTCGTCGACGAGCAGACCCTCGAAGCCGCCAAGCGTCATTCCTACCAGGCGGGTGTGCTTGAAGGCCGCGACATGGCGAAGGTCTTCGCCTGGATGCGCCCCAATGACCTGATCTGGAACTATTGGGTCAACAACTACCTGCTGGGCAACGAGCCGCCGGTATTCGACATCCTCTTCTGGAACAACGACACCACACGGCTTCCGGCGGCGTTCCATGGCGACCTCATCGAAATGTTCAAGACCAACCCGTTGACCCGGCCCAATGCACTGGAAGTGTGCGGCACGCCGATCGACCTCAAGCAGGTCACCGCCGACATCTTTGCCCTCGCGGGCACCAACGACCACATCACGCCGTGGAAATCCTGCTACAAGTCAGCGCAGCTGTTCGGTGGCAAAGTGGATTTCGTGCTGTCGAGCAGTGGTCATATCCAGAGCATCCTCAACCCGCCGGGCAATCCCAAGTCGCGCTACATGACCAGTGAGGAAATGCCCGCCAAGGCCGAGGACTGGCAGGAAAACTCCACCAAGCACACCGACTCCTGGTGGCTGCACTGGCAAGCCTGGCAGGCCGAGCGCTCGGGCAAACTGAAAAAGGCCCCCACCGTCCTGGGCAACAAGACCTATGTGGCGGGTGAAGCGGCGCCTGGCACGTATGTGCATGAGCGGTAACGGATGCGACTGGCCTGCCGATACCCTGATGTGAGGCAGGGCTCGCCCGCTGCGAACCCAACCCCATACCCGCAGCAAATCCCCTGTGGGAGCGAGCCTGCTCGCGATAGCGCCAGGCCAGTCAAATCCATACCGACTGACCCGACGTCATCGCGAGCAGGCTCGCTCCCACAAGGACTCGGGAAAAAATGAAAGATCGCGACATAACCCACAGGGCTTGAAGCATGCCGCAACCGTACATCTTCCGTACCGTCGACCTGGATGGCCAGACCTTGCGCACTGCGGTACGCCCCGGCAAGCCTCACTTGACGCCGCTGCTGATTTTCAACGGCATCGGCGCCAACCTGGAGCTGGTCTTCCCGTTCATCGAGGCCCTGGACCCGGACCTGGAAGTCATCGCCTTCGACGTGCCCGGTGTCGGCGGTTCATCGACACCCAGCCGGCCCTATCGCTTTCCCGGCCTGGCAAAGCTTGCCGCGCGCATGCTCGATTACCTCGACTATGGGCAGGTCAGCGTGGTGGGGGTGTCATGGGGCGGCGCCCTGGCCCAGCAATTCGCCTACGACTACCCGGAGCGCTGCAAGAAGCTGATATTGGCGGCCACAGCCGCCGGAGCGGTGATGGTGCCGGGCAAGCCGAAGGTGCTGTGGATGATGGCCAGTCCCAGGCGCTACGTTCAGCCCTCCCATGTGCTGCGCATCGCACCGCTGATCTATGGCGGCTCGTTCCGCCGCGATCCGAACCTGGCGACGAGCCACGCGGCCAGGGTTCGCTCGGCGGGCAAGCTCGGTTATTACTGGCAACTGTTTGCCGGCCTGGGCTGGACCAGTATCCACTGGCTGCACAAGATCCATCAGCCAACCCTGATCCTGGCCGGGGACGACGATCCGCTGATCCCATTGATCAACATGCGCATGCTGGCCTGGCGCATCCCCAACTCCCAGTTGCACATCATCGATGACGGCCACCTCTTCCTGATCACCCGGGCCGAGGCCGTGGCGCCCATCATCATGAAATTCCTCGAGGAAGAACGTCAGCGTGCGGTCATGCATCCGCGTCCCACGCCGCAGGGTAGCGGCTGATAGCCCCATCGCGTCTGGCAGGACGCCGGAACGCGCAACTTCCGAAACAGCGACTATGTTGTCTGGTTCGGTGTGTTTGTTTTTAGCCTGATGATGAAGGAGTTGACTCATGCGCGACAAACCGGCGAAGGGTTCCACGCCCGCCCCTGCCAGCTTCATGAATGCGCAAAGTGCGGTCACCGGCCTGCGCGGCAGGGACCTGCTGTCCACCTTGCGCGATGTTGCCGCCTACGGCTTGCGCAACCCGGTGCACAGTGCCCGGCACGCGTTGAAGCTGGGCGGCCAGTTGGGTCGCGTGCTGCTGGGGGAAACCCTGCATCCCATCAATCCCAAGGACAAGCGCTTCGCCGACCCGACCTGGGAACTCAATCCCTTTTACCGGCGCAGCCTGCAGGCCTACCTGAGCTGGCAAAAGCAGGTCAGGAGCTGGATCGACGATTGCGACATGACGCCAGATGATCATGCACGGGCGCACTTCGCCTTCTCCTTGCTCAACGACGCCGTAGCACCCTCGAACACCTTGCTCAACCCGCTGGCGGTCAAGGAGTTCTTCAACTCCGGCGGCACCAGCCTGATCCGCGGCCTCAGTCACCTGGTCGACGACTTGCTGCACAACGATGGCATGCCACGGCAGGTCACGCCCCATGCCTTCGAGGTTGGCAAGACCCTGGCAATCACACCCGGTGCGGTAGTGTTCCGCAATGAGATGCTGGAGCTGATCCAATACCGACCCATGAGCGAAAAGCAGTATGCCAAGCCGTTGCTGATCGTGCCGCCGCAGATCAACAAGTTCTACATTTTCGACCTGACTCCTTCCAACAGCGTCGTCCAATACGCCCTGAAGAATGGCTTGCAGGTGTTCATCATCAGTTGGCGCAACCCGGATGTGCGTCACCGCGAATGGGGCCTGTCCAGTTATGTGGAAGCGACCGAAGAAGCCATGAACGTCTGCCGGGCGATCACCGGTGCCCGAGAGGTCAACCTGATGGGGGCCTGCGCCGGCGGCACGACCATCGCCGCCTTGCAGGGCCACCTGCAGGCCAAGCGCCAACTGCGCCGGGTCGCCAGCGCCACGTACCTGGTGAGCCTGCTGGACTGCGAGATCGACAGCGCGGCCACCCTGTTCCTCGACGAGCAGGCCCTCGAAGCCGCCAAGCGCCGGTCCTACCAGAAAGGCATCCTCGATGGTCGTGACATGGCCCGGGTATTCGCCTGGATGCGGCCCAACGACCTGGTATGGAATTACTTCATCAATAATTACCTGCTGGGTAAAGAACCACCGGCCTTCGACATCCTCTACTGGAACAACGACTCCACCCGGCTGCCGGCGGCCTATCACGGCGAACTGCTGGACCTCTTCAAGCACAATCCACTGACCCGCCCCGGGGCGCTGGAAGTGTGCGGCACGCCGGTCGACCTGCAAAAAGTGACGGTGGACAGTTTCAGCGTGGCCGGTATAAACGACCACATCACCCCATGGGACGCGGTGTATCGTTCGACGCTGCTGTTGGGAGGCGAGCGACGTTTCGTGCTCTCCAACAGCGGGCATATCCAGAGCATCATCAATCCACCGGGCAACCCCAAGGCCAATTACGTCGAGAACCCGCAACTGAGCGGCGACCCGCGGGCCTGGTACTACGACGGCAAACACGTCGACGGCAGCTGGTGGCCTCAGTGGCTGGAATGGATTCAGGCGCGCTCCGGTGCCCGGCGTGAAACCCAGATGGCCCTGGGCAACGCAAAATATCCACCGCTGGAGGCGGCGCCCGGAACCTATGTACGGGTGCGCTGAATGGCTCACCCCACGGTCGAGCTGTCGGCCGTGGCACGACTCCATCATTAAGAAAACCGGATGAAAACCCGCGACCGCATTCTTGAATGCGCCCTGCATCTGTTCAATGAAAAGGGCGAACCGAACGTTTCCACTCTGGAGATCGCCAACGAAATGGGCATCAGCCCCGGCAATCTCTATTACCACTTCCATGGCAAGGAACCCCTTGTCCTGGGGCTGTTCGAGCACTTCCAGGCAGAACTGTCACCGCTGTTGGATCCCCCCGCCGACGCGCAACTGGCACCGGAGGATTACTGGCTGTTCCTGCACCTGATCGTCGAACGCCTGGCCCAGTACCGGTTCCTGTTCCAGGACTTGTCGAACCTGGCCGGGCGCCTGCCGAAACTGGCCAAGGGTATCCGCCAGTTGCTCAATGCCCTGAAGCGGACCCTGGCATCCCTGCTGGCGCAACTCAAGGCCCAGGGACTTCTGGTCAGCGGCACCCAGGCCCTGGGGCAACTGGTGGAGCAGATCACCCTGACATTGCTGTTCTCGCTGGACTACCAGCGGATCCTTGATCGCGAAGGGGAGGGTCGGCTGGTGGTCTACCAGATCATGATGCTGGTGGCCCCGCATCTGTTGCCGGCGGCCAAGGTGGCGACCGAACGGTTGGCGTTGCGGTATCTGGAAGACCACGAATAGCCCTTTCTGTGGGAGCGAGCCTGCTCGCGAAGGCGGTGGGTCAGCAGCATGGAGGTCACTGATACACCGTTATCGCGAGCAGGCTCGCTCCCACAAGGGCCCTGTGACACCCATGAACAAAAACGCCCGACCTTCGCAGGCCGGGCGTTTTCTTGTGTGCCCTGAAAAATCAGGACTGACTGGTAGGCGTCGATGGAGCCGGCGCTGGAGTCGGGGTGGCAACCGGAGTCGGCGCCGAGACGGAGTTTGCCATGCTCGTCGGGGTCGCCGGTTTTGCGACGGCTGCCGGTGCCTTCGGTGCCGCTGCTTTTGGCGCGGCCGCTTTCTTCACGGCAGGCTTTTTCGCGGCGGCAGGTTTGGCTGCGGCTTTTACTGCAGGCTTGGCCGCCGGTTTCGCTGCCGCTTTGGCCGCAGCAGGTTTTGCCGCCGCGGTTTTTGTCGCAGGTTTCGCCGCGGCTTTGGCGGCAGGCTTGGCTGCCGCTTTGGCCGCTACCGGTTTGGCCGCTGCCTTGACTGCGGGCTTGGCCGCAGCGGTTTTTGCCGCTGGCTTGGCCGCGGCTTTCACCGCAGGTTTGGCCACGGTTTTTGCCGCCGCTTTCACCAATGGCTTGGCCGCCGCTTTGGTGGCCGGCTTGGCCGCTGCAGTCTTGGCCGCCACTGGTGCGACCTTGGCCCCGGTGAGTTTTTCGATCTGCTTGGTCAGGGTGTCGACCTTGCTGTGCAGTGCCTTGACTTCATTGCGGCTTGGCACGCCCAGGCGGGAGATCGCGCTGTTCAGGCGCTTGTCGAAAGCCCCTTCCAGTTCGTCCCACTTGCCCAGTGCACGATCCTTCACGCCGCTCATGCGCGACTTGGCGGACTCGGCAGAGTCCTTGGCCGCATCGACTTGTTTGCCGACCGCCGTCTTGGTGAGTTTTTCGGCCTTCTCGCCGTCCTTAACCAGGGACTCGAAGAGTTTGCTGCCGTCAGTGTCGATCTTCGAGTACACGCCTAAACCAGCAAGCCAGATTTTGCGGGAATATTTTTCAATCTTCCCGGCCCACGAGCTGCTTTCTTTCTCGGTTGTTTTTTTGCCAGCCATCCCGTTCTCCTTAATGTTTACGCGTCACACGTTCGAGCAGTGCCGTCAGCTCATCGAGCTTGGCAGAGAGTGCCTCAACGTCATGTTTAGACGGAATGCCGATACGATTCAAGGCACTTGCAACACGGGCGTCGAATACCTTCTCGACTTTATCGAGTTGTACTTCGACCCGGGCCTTGAACGTATTGACGTCGGCCCTGGCTTCAATCAATTCGCTGTTGGCCGCTTCAAGTTTCCCGGCAATATTCTTTTTGCCTTTTGTTTCAATAACTTCGCCAGCCTTTACCAACTCCTGGAAGTACTCGCTGCCTTCCTGGCCGACCTTGGTGTAGGCGCCCAGGCCAGCCAGCCAGATCTTGCGCGCGTACGTTTTCACGCCGCTGAGCGTGGAAGGTTCGACGTCGGTTTTTTTCTTCAGAATAACTTTGGCCATGGTGCACCTCACTCGAAAACGGGTTGGAGGAACTGCCCGCATGCGGACGGGCTCAGGCACAAAGTAGGGAGAATAATTAGAAAGGGCACCCTAACAACCCATCCAAATACTGAACGCGCTGACTTTCTCTGTGGGAGCGAGCCTGCTCGCGAAGGCGGTGGGTCATTCAATGATGATGTTGTGACTTTGACACCGCCATCGCGAGCAGGCTCGCTCCCACAGGGGGAGTGCCAGACATGATTTCCGGTGTCAGGCCAACGCCTTGTCCAGCGCCTTTTCAATCTCCGTCTTGATCATCCCGCTCATGGCCGACATCAACAGGCCCAGCTTCACGTCGACGCGAATCAGGTCCTCGCCGACGTCCACTGTGCCCTCCACTCCAGACCCCTTGAACTCCAGCGTGTCGCCGACCCATTGCGGCTTCAGGCCATAGCTGTCGGATAATTTCTGCGCCAACTGGTCGGCCTTCGCGCGGGCCGCTTCCTTGCCCAGGTCATGGGTACGCTCAACACTGATTTTGGCCATTTGCTGACTCCTGTTATATCGGCAATTGCCCGGACTGCGTCAAAACGTCCCGGCGGTGGTTCATCTTACCTTCAGCCTTGCCAAGACAAAGCCCTCCACCGGGATTAGAATGTCCCGCATTCTTTTTTGGTGACAGCGATATGACTGATCAGCGCAAAGGCAGCGATGCCGAACCCACCACTCACTTCGGCTTCAAGAACGTGCCGGAAAGCCAGAAGGCGGAAAAAGTCGCTGAGGTTTTCCACTCGGTAGCCGCCAAATATGACTTGATGAACGATCTGCTCTCGGGCGGCATGCACCGCCTGTGGAAGCGCTTCGCGATCGAGTTGTCGGGCGTGCGCAGCGGCAACCGCGTGCTGGACATCGCTGGCGGTACGGGCGACCTGACGAAAAAATTCTCCCACATCGTCGGGCCGACCGGCCATGTGGTGCTCGCCGACATCAACGAGTCCATGCTCAAGGTCGGTCGCGACCGCCTGCTGGACCTGGGTGTGGCCGGCAATGTCGAGTTCGTCCAGGCCGACGCCGAGAAACTGCCGTTCCCGGACAACCACTTCGATTGCGTGACCATCGCCTTCGGCCTGCGCAACGTCACCCACAAGGAAGACGCCCTGCGCTCGATGCTGCGGGTACTCAAGCCCGGTGGCCGCTTGCTGGTGCTGGAATTTTCCAAACCCACCAACGCGCTGATGTCCAAGGCTTACGACGCCTACTCGTTTGCCTTCATGCCATTGATGGGCAAGCTGATCACCAACGATGCGGAAAGCTATCGCTACCTGGCCGAATCGATCCGCATGCACCCGGACCAGGAAACCCTGAAGTCGATGATGGTCGATGCCGGTTTCGACCGCGTGACCTACCACAACATGACCTCGGGCATCGTGGCCCTGCACCGCGGTATCAAACCCTGATGCTGCTCGCCGGCCTGCTCGCCAGCGTCGAACTCGGCATCAACCGGGTATTGCGCCTGGACAGCACGGCGCTGGCGCGCCTGGCGCATCTGGGCGGCAAGGTGATTGCCGTCGACTGCCGAAGCCCGGCGTTGCAGTTGTTCATCCTGCCCAGCGACGAAGGCCTGATGCTCGCTTCCCATTGGGAAGCCGAGGCCGATTGCACCTTGCGCACCCCGGCGTCGAGCCTGCTGAACCTGGCCCTGAGCAAAGACAAGACGGCGGTGTTGCATAGCCCCGACGTCGAGCTCGAAGGCGACAGCGGCGTGCTGCTGGACCTGGCGGCCATCCTGCAGGACCTGGAGCTGGACTGGGAGTATGAGCTGTCCCGCTGGCTCGGCCCGGTGGCCACCCAGTTGATCAGCGGCCATTTGCGCAGCCGCACGCGCTGGTATCGGCAGGGCTTCGCCAGCCTGGGGCAGAATCTGAGTGAATACCTGGCCGAAGAATCGCGTACGCTCGTAGGAAAACGCGAAGCCGAAGCTCGTTTTAATGAACTGGACCAGATCAAACTTGATCTGGAACGTCTCGAGGCGCGTTTCGAGCGCCTTTCCCGATCCCTTGAAACCAAGCGATAACGCATGAAGCTGCTTGCCGTCCGCCGTTTGTTGCGCATCCAGCGCGTCGTGATCCGTTACCGCCTCGATGACCTGCTGTTCGCCCTGCCCCTGCCCTGGTTTCTCCTGGCACTGCGCTTCGCGCTGCCGTGGCGCTGGTTCCCCCGGCGAACGCTGGACCTGAGCCGTGGCGCCCGCCTGCGCCTGGCCTTGCAGGACCTGGGACCGATCTTCATCAAGTTCGGGCAGATCCTCTCGACCCGCCGCGACCTGTTGCCCGAAGACATCGCCGATGAGCTGATGCTGCTGCAAGACCGCGTGCCACCGTTCGATTCCAAACTGTCGGTGGCCCTGATCGAGGAGCAACTGGGCAAGAAGATCCATGAAGTCTTCAGCCGTTTCGATGTCGAGCCCCTGGCTTCGGCCTCCGTGGCCCAGGTTCACGCCGCGCAGCTCAAGAGCGGCGAAGAAGTGGTGGTCAAGGTCATCCGCCCGGGCCTCAAGCCGGTCATCGCCCAGGACCTGGCGTGGCTGTTCATCCTCGCCCGCGCCGCCGAACGAGTGTCCGCCGATGCACGCCTGCTGCACCCGGTCGACGTGGTGCTGGATTACGAGAAGACCATCTACGACGAACTCGACCTTCTGCGCGAGGCCGCCAACGCCAGCCAGTTGCGCCGCAACTTCGAAGGCTCGCCGCTGCTGTACGTGCCGCAGGTCTATTGGGACTGGTGCCGCCCCAAGGTCCTGGTGATGGAACGCATCTACGGCATCCAGGTCACCGACCTGGCGACCCTGGCCGACCAGCGCACCGACATGAAAATGCTCGCCGAGCGCGGCGTGGAGATTTTCTTCACCCAGGTGTTCCGCGACAGTTTCTTCCACGCCGACATGCACCCCGGCAACATCTTCGTCAGCACCGTGCAGCCGTGGAGCCCGCAATACATTGCCATCGACTGCGGCATCGTCGGCAGCCTGACGCCCGAAGACCAGGATTACCTGGCCCGCAACCTGTTCGCATTCTTTAAACGCGACTACCGCCGCGTCGCACAACTGCACATCGACTCAGGCTGGGTACCGGCCGAGACCAAGCTCAACGAATTCGAAGCGGCGATCCGCACCGTGTGCGAGCCGATCTTCGAAAAACCGTTAAAAGATATTTCCTTCGGCCAGGTGCTGATGCGCCTGTTCCAGACCGCGCGTCGCTTCAACATGGAGGTTCAGCCACAGCTGGTGCTGTTGCAGAAGACCCTGCTGAACATTGAGGGCCTCGGTCGCCAGTTGTACCCGGACCTGGACCTGTGGAACACCGCCCAGCCCTTCCTCGAACGCTGGATGCGCGAACGCGTCAGCCCCAAGGCCCTGCTGGGCAACGTGCAGAGCCAGCTCGAACAGATTCCGCACCTGGCCAACATGACCCGGGACCTGCTCGAACGCATGTCCCAGCCCCACGCCCAGGACCCCGCCCCCCCGTGGAAACGTCGCAAGGACGACTGGTTGCTGCGTCTGCTCGGCGCCGCGCACCTGGGTGGCGGCGCTGTACTGGCAGCCGGCGGACCGTTGAGCGAACTGGGGCATTGGCCTGCCGCCGTGATGGTGATCGTTGGTTTGTATCTGGTCGTTCGTCGATAGCCAGCACCGGTTCGCACTGGCACACTGTTTCAACGCTGGGCCCACCGAGTTGAGGTGCAAGGCCCATGGTCGGAGTCGAAGATGAAAAACTGGCAGGACGAAATCAAATGGGACGCTGACGGCCTGGTGCCGGCCATCGCCCAGGATCACAAGACCGGGCGCGTCCTGATGATGGCCTGGATGAACCGCGAAGCCCTGGCCCTGACCGCCAGCGAGAACCGCGCCATCTATTGGTCACGTTCCCGTGGCAAGCTGTGGCGCAAGGGCGAAGAGTCCGGCCACGTGCAGCATCTGCATGAAATGCGCCTGGACTGCGACGGCGACGTCATCATCCTGATGGTCGAACAGGTCGGTGAAATCGCCTGTCACACCGGCCGTCAAAGCTGCTTCTATCGTGTCTTCGAGAACGGCGACTGGAAAACCGTCGATCCGGTGCTCAAAGACCCGCATGCCATTTATTCAGGACATACCCATGAGTGATACCCTGACCCGCCTGGCCCAGGTGCTGGAAGAGCGCAAAGGCGCAGCGGCCGACAGTTCCTATGTCGCGAGTCTGTACCACAAGGGCCTGAACAAGATTCTGGAGAAAGTCGGCGAGGAATCGGTCGAGACCATCATCGCCGCCAAGGACGCCGCTATCAGCGGTGACTGCAGCGACGTGATCTACGAGACCGCCGATCTGTGGTTCCACAGCCTGGTCATGCTGGCTCAACTGGGGCAGCACCCACAGGCTGTACTGGATGAACTGGACCGTCGCTTCGGTCTGTCCGGGCACGTCGAAAAGGCCTCGCGCCCGTCCGCCTGATCAACTATCGAGAGGAATAGCCACATGGGTATTTTTGACTGGAAACACTGGATCGTCATCCTGGTTGTCGTGGTGCTGGTGTTCGGGACCAAGAAACTGAAGAACCTGGGTACCGATGTCGGCGAATCGATCAAGGGCTTTCGCAAAGCCATGAACGACGACGAGAAGCCGGCCGACCCGACGGCAGCCCCTGCCCAGCCTGTGCCGCCCGCCCAGCCCGTACAGCCTCAAGCAGCACAACCTGTGAATGCGCCGCACACCATCGATGTGCAGGCACAGAAAGTCGAAGAGCCGACCCGCAAAGACTCGTGAGCACTGACTAATGTTTGGGATCAGCTTCACTGAACTGCTGCTCGTCGGCCTCGTCGCCCTGCTGGTGCTGGGCCCCGAGCGCCTGCCAGGTGCTGCGCGCACCGCCGGTCTATGGATCGGGCGTCTGAAGCGCAGCTTCAATGCGATCAAACAGGAAGTTGAGCGTGAAATCGGTGCCGACGAAATCCGTCGGCAACTTCACAACGAACACATCCTGTCCCTGGAACAGGAGGCGCGCAAGATCCTCGCGCCGACCCAGCAGGAGCCGACACCGGTCCAGCCCACGGCCGAACAGGCAACGGCGCCCCAGGTGCCGGTGGCGGAGCCCGCTGCGGTGCCGGCTGAGCCAGTCGCGCCAGTAGAGACAGCCCCAACGGCGCCGACACCGGCCCCCAACGACCCCACACAGCCGCCGCGAGCATCATGAGCAATATCCCAGAGAACGATCAGCCGATGCCGCTGGTATCGCACCTCACCGAGTTGCGCACCCGCCTGCTGCGTTGCGTGGCGGCGATTTTCATCATCTTCGCCGGGCTGTTCGCCTTCACCCAGCAGATCTACACCTTCGTCTCCACGCCTCTGCGCCAGTATCTGCCGGCAGGCGCGACCATGATCGCCACCGATGTGTCGTCGCCGTTCCTGACACCGTTGAAGCTGACGATGATGGTCTCGCTGTTCCTGGCGATCCCGGTGATCCTGCACCAGATCTGGGGCTTCATCGCCCCGGGCCTGTACAAGCATGAAAAACGCGTCGCCGTGCCGTTGCTGGTTTCCAGCATCCTGCTGTTCTACACCGGCATGGCCTTCGCCTATTTCCTGGTGTTCCCGCTGATCTTCAAGTTCTTCGCCGCCGCCACCCCGGCCGGCGTAGAGATGATGACCGACATCACCAGTTACCTGGATTTCGTCATGACGCTGTTCTTCGCCTTCGGCGTGGCATTCGAAATCCCCGTGGCGGTGGTGTTGCTGGTGTGGATCGGCGTGGTCGACGTTACATACCTGAAGAAGATCCGTCCGTACGTGATCATCGGCTGCTTCGTGGTCGGCATGATCCTCACCCCGCCAGACATCTTCTCCCAGACCCTGCTGGCGGTACCGATGTGGTTGCTGTTCGAGATCGGCGTGCTGTTCGGCGGCCTGGTGCGTAAACGTAGCGAAGAGTCGGAAACTGAAACGGCCGATGATCACAACGACCAGCCGCCTGCGACCCAACCGTGAACCTGCTGCTGCTCGAAGAGGCCGATTTCATCGGCCCGGACCGGGTCGTCCTGAGCGATCGCCGCCTGACCCACATGCAGGAAGTCCATCGCAGCGCCGTCGGTGACAGCCTGCGGGTCGGGCGCATCGGCGGGTTGATGGGCACGGCCCAGGTACTGCGCCTGGAAGCGCGCGAAGCCGAACTGCAAGTGACCCTCGACCAACCGCCGCCGGCCAAGCTGCCGCTGACACTGATACTGGCCTTGCCGCGGCCGAAGATGCTTCGGCGGGTGTTCCAGACCATTGCCACCATGGGCGTACCGCGCGTGGTGCTGGTCAACAGCTATCGCGTCGAGAAGAGCTTCTGGCAGACGCCCTTCCTCGAGCCCGAGGCCATCCGCGAACAATTGATCCTCGGCCTGGAACAGGCTCGGGACAGTGTGCTGCCGGAGATCATCATCGAAAAACGCTTCAAGCCCTTCGTTGAAGATCGCCTGCCGGCCATCGTCAGTGGCACTCTGGGCCTGATCGGCCACCCTGGCGATCATCCGCCTTGCCCCCGGGCGCTGACGGAACCGGTCACGCTGGCGATTGGCCCCGAAGGCGGTTGGATTCCCTACGAGATCGACCTGCTGGGCAAGGCCGGCCTGCAACCGGTGCAACTGGGCGAACGGATCCTGCGGGTCGAGACCGCCGTTACGGCATTGCTCGCAAGACTGTTCTGATCCCCTCGCCGCTAAAGTCCTACAGATTCCGCCCAAGCTGCCGATATAGCTCCCCATAAAACCAATTTGGTCCCTCAAGGGAGTATCAGCATGTTCCGGTGGCTTGCCCAGAGTCTGGGAAACGTAAGCGTCAATCGCAAACTCGGCTTCGGCTTCGGCCTGGTGCTGTTTCTCACCTTGATGATCGCCTTCACCGGTTGGTCCGGCCTGAGCAACGTCATCAGCCGCGGTGACAAGCTGGGATTCATTGCCAGCCTGAACGACTTGAGCAAGGACCTGAGCCTGGCCAGCGGCGATTACAACGCCACCCGGGGCGAGAAAGGGCCGCAACAGGTCAACGACCTGCTGGGCAGGCTTGAGGCCGGGCTGAAGACCGCTCGCCAGTTGATCGAACAGCCGGCCGATGTGGCCATGATCGATAATCAACTGGCCGCCGTGGCCGAGTACAAAAGTGCCTTTGCCGAAATGACCCGCGCCACCGTCAGCCGTGAAGATGCCCGCAGCAAGCTCGGCGCCAGCGCCGACAATGCCGTGGCCCGAGTGGCCGAGGTGGAGAAATCACTGTTGCAAAGCGGTGACGTCACCCCATTCAACAGCGTGGTGACCCTGAGCAAAGCGGTCCAGCAAGCGCGATACCAGGTCCGCGGCTACACCTACAGCGGCAAGAGCGAAGCCCAGCAGCCGGCCCTCGAGGCTATCGATGCCGTGCTCAAGCTGCTGGCACGCCTGCCGGACCAACTGCCCCAGGAGCATGCCGCCAACCTGCAACAGGCGAGCGATTCGTTCAATCTGTACCGTGCGGCGGTCGCGCAGTTCCGTGACTCGCAGATCGAGAACGGTGCCGCTCTCCAGCGCATGAGCGAGCAAGGCCAGGTGCTGATCGATTCCAGCCAGAAGCTGACCGTATCCCAGACAGCCGTGCGTGACCACGACGTCGCCCAGGCCAAAACCGTCCTGATCGCTGCCACCGCACTGGCCCTGTTGTTCGGTGTCATTGCCGCCCTGCTCATCACCCGGCAGATCGTCCTCCCGCTCGGCCAGACCCTGCAGGTCGCCGAATGGGTGGCCGCAGGCGACCTGAGCCACGACCTGAACTCTGGGCGTCGCGACGAAATGGGCCAACTGCAACGCGCCATGCAAAGCATGACGGTGAACCTGCGGCAATTGATCGGTGGCATCGGCGAAGGTGTCACCCAGATCGCCAGCGCCGCCGAACAACTTTCCGCCGTAACCGAGCAGACCAGTGCCGGGGTCAACAGCCAGAAGGTCGAGACCGATCAGGTTGCCACCGCCATGCATGAAATGACCGCCACGGTCCAGGAAGTGGCCCGCAACGCCGAAGAAGCCTCCGAAGCCGCCGTCGCCGCGGATCAACAGGCCCGCGAAGGTGACAAAGTAGTCGGTGAGGCCATCGCTCAGATCGAGCGCCTGGCACGGGAGGTGGGCAACTCCACCGCCGCCATGGGTGACTTGAAGCGCGAGAGCGACAAGATCGGCAGCGTCCTGGATGTGATCAAGTCTGTCGCCCAGCAGACCAACCTGCTGGCCCTCAACGCCGCCATCGAGGCCGCCCGCGCCGGTGAAGCCGGACGTGGGTTCGCCGTGGTCGCCGACGAAGTCCGCAGCCTGGCCCAACGCACCCAGAAGTCCACCGAGGAAATCGAGGAACTGATCGTTGGCCTGCAAAACGGCACCGAACAGGTCGCGACCATCATGGACAACAGCCGCAGCCTGACCGACAGCAGCGTCGAACTCACCCGCCGAGCCGGCGGCTCCCTGGAAAACATCACCCGCACGGTCTCGGCCATCCAGTCGATGAACCAGCAGATCGCCGCCGCGGCCGAACAGCAGAGCGCCACGGCCGAGGAAATCAACCGCAGCGTGTTGAACGTGCGCGACGTCTCCGAACAAACCTCCGCCGCCAGCGAAGAGACTGCCAGCTCCAGTGCCGAGCTGGCGCGACTCGGCATTCATTTGCAGACGCTGGTGGGACGGTTCAAGGTCTAGAGATACACAATCCTTCCCCTGTGGGAGCTGAGCTTGCTCGCGATGAAGGCGACGCGGTCCTTCTGCAAGATCGCGTTATCGTTCATCGCGAGCAGGCTCGCTCCCACAGGATTGGGGACTGTTGTCGGGAGTTGAGCCTGAGCAAGCTGCCCCCACGGCGGACGGATTTGCGACTGATTCTTAACCGAACAAGAGCACGCCCCCTCCCATCCAATCCCTCACCTATTTCCTACAGATCTGCATTGCATGGTCGATACTCTCCTCATAAGACCTACAAAAAGGTCCGTGGGAGTATCAGCATGTTCAGTTGGCTAACCGAAAGGCTGGGAAACGTAAGTGTCAATCGCAAGCTGGGTGTCGGTTTCGGCCTGGTCTTGCTCATGACGGTCCTGAGCACTTATGCCGGCTGGAACAGCCTGAGCAGCGTGATCAGTCGTGCGGACAAGCAGGCCGCCATCGCCCATCTCAATGAGGCGGCCAAGGACCTTCGAATCGCTCGCCTCGAATACGAAATGCGTCGCGGCGAACAGGGCGCCGCCACCGTCAACGACCTTCTGGGCAAGCTCCAGGAGGGCGTACAAGCCGCTCTCAAGCAGTTTGTACGGGCCGTTGACCAGCAGATGTTCAATCAGCAGATGGCAATCCTCGATGAGTACAAACGCGCCTTCAATGACCTGACCCAAGCGACAGAGAGCCGCGAATCGGCCCGGTCCAAACTCGGTGCCACCGCCGACAACGCTGTGGCCAAGGTGGCGGACGTCGAGAAGTCCCTGCTGCAAGGCGACAGCGTCGCGCAGTTCAACAGCGTGATCGAACTGAGCAAACTGATCCAGCAGGCACGCTTCCAGGTTCGCGGCTACACCTACAGTGGCAAGGCCGAAGCCGAACAACCGGCATTGGATGCCATCGACGACGCCCTGAAAAACCTCGAAAGCCTGCCGAGCAAACTGCCGGAACAGCATATTGCCAACCTGCAACAAGCCACCGAGTCGCTCAAGGGTTATCGCGCCGCCGTCAGCCTTTTCCGCGACTCACAAGTTGCCAGCACCGCCGCGCTCAAGAAAATGGTGGATCAAGAAACCCGTCTGAACGAACTGAATAATGAACTGACTGTTTCGCAAGTTGAAAAACGCGAGCAGGAGACGACACAGGCGAAGAATACCCTGATCATCGTCGCCCTCCTGGCACTGGCGTTCGGCGTGCTTGCCGCATGGCTCATCACCCGACAAATCGTGGTTCCGCTGCAACAGACGCTGGTTGCAGTCGAACGGGTCGCCTCGGGTGACCTGAGCCATAACCTTGAGGTCAGCCGTCGCGACGAGATGGGCCAGCTCCAAGGCAGCTTACAGCGGATGGTCGTCAACCTGCGGGAGTTGATCGGCGGAATCAGAGACGGTGTGACCCAGATCGCCAGCGCCGCCGAACAGCTTTCCGCCGTGACCGAGCAGACCAGCGCCGGGGTCAACAGCCAGAAGGTCGAGACCGATCAGGTCGCCACCGCCATGCATGAAATGACCGCCACGGTGCAGGATGTGGCGCGCAACGCCGAGGAAGCCTCCGAGGCCGCCGTCGCCGCCGACCAGCAAGCCCGCGAGGGTGAGCGGGTGGTGGGTGAAGCCATCGCTCAGATCGAGCGCCTGGCCAACGAAGTCGGCAACTCCACCGCCGCCATGGGTGACTTGAAGCGCGAGAGCGACAAGATCGGCAGCGTGCTGGACGTGATCAAGTCTGTCGCCCAGCAAACCAACCTGCTGGCGCTCAACGCCGCCATCGAAGCCGCCCGCGCCGGTGAGGCCGGGCGTGGGTTCGCCGTGGTCGCCGACGAAGTCCGCAGCCTGGCCCAACGCACCCAGAAATCCACCGAAGAGATTGAAGAACTCATCCTCGGGCTGCAAAGCGGAACCGAAAAGGTTGCGAGCATCATGGACAACAGCCGTGGCCTGACCGACAGCAGCGTCGAACTCACCCGCCGGGCCGGCAGTTCCCTGGAAAACATCACCCGCACGGTCTCGGCCATCCAGTCAATGAACCAGCAAATCGCCGCCGCGGCCGAACAACAGAGCGCCACGGCCGAAGAGATCAACCGCAGCGTGCTGAACGTGCGCGACGTCTCCGAACAAACCTCCGCCGCCAGCGAAGAGACCGCCGCCTCCAGTGCCGAACTGGCACGCCTCGGCGTTCATTTGCAGACGTTGGTGGGGCGGTTCAAGGTCTAGACAATACCCCCTCGCCGGTGGGAGCAGAGCTTGCTCGCGATGAAGTCGACGCGGTCCTTCTGCAAGATCGCGTTATCGTTCATCGCGGGCAAGCCTTGCTCCCACAGATAGTCATCAGGCAACCACAATCCAACAGACAACACCGTCCCCTGTGGGAGCGAGCCTGCTCGCGATGAAAGCGCCGCGGTTCTTCCGTCAGACCGCGTCATCGTTCATCGCGAGCAGGCTCGCTCCCACAGGATTGGATGCTGTTGTCGGGAGTTGAGCAGGGCTACATCGTCTTGCGCCATTGCCTACAACTGCGCCAGAATCCGCCGGCTTGTGCGCTTGGGGTCTGGGTTCTATCGTTTGCGGGTCGCTGTCGGTTCAGCGATCGGGTTTAGCAGCTCGGACAATCCTAGACGTACAGTTCTCCACATTCGTGTTCAGACTTCAGTGTCTACACGTCTATGTCATGGCGGTTGTGCGTGGGAGACCTCAGGGTCTGCCGGGTTCTAGGGGCCGGTCTGCTAACCCGCGTACAGTCGCCACCTTTTTTGTTTAGCAGCGAATTCTGGCGGCTCCATTACCCTAGGAGCATCACCATGTTCAAGATCACACCCAATCCTCCGGAAACGGACCCCACCTCTTCCTACACCGGCTTCGACCCCGAAAAACTCCAGGAAGCCACCGAGCGGGCATTGGATTTCTACCTGAAACCGAAACACGCGGAACCCGAGAAGGCACCGCCCCCTGGCCAGCTCTTCACCGTTGTGGACGATATCGACGCCGAATGTCTGTTGGCCAACCTCAGCGAGACCCTGGCTTCTGCCAACGTCATGGCCAGCGACCTGGCGTTCGAGCTGGATGGCTCGCGACGGCATTTTGCCTTGGGCCTTCAGCAGTTGATCGAGTTGAGTGGTTTGCTGGCGAATCGGGCGCTGGATCGGGTCGACCCACGAGCTGAAGCCGAGTGATGTTGTGGCGAGGGGATTTATCCCCGCTGGGGTGCGAAGCAGCCCTGAAAGTTGGCGCCTCGGTGTATCAGATAGATTGAGGTTTATCGTTTTGGGGCTGCTACGCACCCCAGCGGGGATAAATCCCCTCGCCACAGGGGGTGATGTTCACAAGACACCCAACAAAAAGCCCCGCCTCCTTTTGGGAAGCGGGGCTTTTTGCGCATCAGGCCACTTGAGTCTGTGCACTCACCGGCTGAAGCGGTAGCAGCGGTGCATGGGGATCGGCCTTGACCGATGCACGCCATGCCGCCAGCCATTCGGGATGGCTTTCGCTCCAGATCTGCTCATGCAGTCGGGACAGGGCCACCGGATCGCTCAGCAGCGCCAGTCGCTCGCCGTTGTTGAGCCCGGCCGGGCCGACCTTCAAGGCATGACGAACACGCTCGACCCGCAGCCATTCGATCGGCTCGGCCTGGCCATGCCGGGACGTCGCCAACGCATACGCCAGGGCGTTCTGCTGTGGGTCGACCACCGCGCGAATGAAACCGTCGTTCAATGCATGCCAACGGTTCTCGTGGGTGTACTGGTCTGTCGACAGCAGCTCCTGTGGTGGTGCGTATTCCTCAGGGATCAGGAACAGGCTTTCATCACGGGACTTCAAGCCCAGGCCTACACGGCTGGAGATCACCGACACCGGGATCGACAGCATCAGAGAACCGACGATCGGCACCAGCCACCACAGGAAGCTCGGGTTCAACCAGATCACCAGCAGTGCCCAGAAGAAACCCAGCAAGGTCTGCGGACCGTGGCGCTTGACCGCTTCGCTCCAAGGCGTCGAGTCGTCGTCACGTTGCGGCGAGTTCCAGGTGGCGGCCCAACCGAGGAACGCGGCGAGCACGAAACGGGTGTGGAAAATCATCCGTACCGGCGCCAGCAACATGGAGAACAACATCTCCAGCAGCATCGACACCGTCACCTTGAACTTGCCACCGAACTCCTTCGCACCTTTGGCCCAGATCAGGATGACGCTCAACAGCTTGGGCAGGAACAGCAGCACGATCGTGGTGGAGAACAGGGCGATGGCCTTCTCCGGATGCCATTGCGGCCAGAGCGGATACAGCTGGCGTGGCTCGAGGAAGTATTGCGGCTCCATCAGTGTGTTCACCGCCAACAGCGCAGTGGACAGCACCAGGAAGAAGAACCACAAGGGCGCCGACAGGTAGGACATCACCCCGGTCAGGAACACCGCACGGTGCACCGGGTGCATGCCCTTGACCAGGAACAGCCGGAAGTTCATCAGGTTGCCGTGGCACCAGCGACGGTCACGCTTGAGTTCGTCCAGCAGGTTCGGTGGCAATTCTTCGTAGCTGCCCGGCAGGTCATAGGCAATCCACACGCCCCAGCCGGCACGGCGCATCAGCGCAGCTTCGACGAAGTCGTGGGACAGGATCGCACCGGCGAACGCGCCTTTACCGGGCAGCGGCGCCAGGGCGCAGTGCTCGATGAACGGCTTCATGCGGATGATCGCGTTGTGGCCCCAGTAGTGGGATTCCCCCAACTGCCAGAAGTGCAGGCCGGCGGTGAACAGCGGACCGTACACCCGGGTGGCGAACTGCTGCATGCGCGCATACAGCGTGTCCATGCCCGAGGCCTTTGGCGCGGTCTGGATGATGCCCGCGTCCGGCGTGGCTTCCATCAGGCGCACCAGGCTGGTCAGGCACTCGCCGCTCATGACGCTGTCGGCGTCGAGCACGACCATGTACTTGTAGTCGCTGCCCCAACGACGGCAGAAGTCGTCGAGGTTACCGCTCTTGCGCTTCACGCGACGACGGCGACGACGATAGAAGATCTTGCCCAGGCCGCCGGCTTCGCGGCAGACGTCCAGCCAGGCCTGCTGTTCGGCGACGCAGATATCGGTCTCGTTACTGTCGCTGAGCACGAAGAAGTCGAAACGGTCCAGGTCACCGGTGGCCTTCACCGACTCGAAAGTCGCGCGCAAGCCGGCGAACACACGGGGTACGTCTTCGTTGCAGATCGGCATCACCAGGGCGGTGCGGGCGTCCTTGGGGATCGGCTCGTTGCCGGCACTGGCGCCGGAAATGCGGTACTTGTCGTGACCGGTGAGCAATTCCAGGAAGCCCATCAGCGCGGTCCAGAACCCGGCCGATACCCAGCAGAACAGAATCCCGAACATGATCAGGATGCTGGTTTGCAGGGCATATGGCAGCACTTGCGTGGCCGTCTGCAGCAATGGTTGGTGCAGGACTTCGTCCAGGTCCACGAACGACCAGCCTTGATACGGCATGATGCCTTTCATGTACCAGCCGGCAACGATGGTCTGGCCCAGCATGAGAATCAGCAGGATATAACGGCGGATCGAGCCCACGGTCCGCCAACGGGCATGGGGCAGCACCCGCTCGTCCTTGGGCGGCTTCGGCGGGTTGGTGCGACCGGTCATCCGTCGCCAGCCACGCACCAGGATGTTGGTGCGCCATGGCTCCGGCACGACTTTGGTCCGACGAATCGGCGGCGTGGCTTTCAGGCGCACGCGACCGCTGGAGTCGAGCCCCAGCATCTCTGCATCCTCGAGCTCTTCGGCAGTGCTCAGGACCAGGCGACGCCCCACCGAGGCTTGCGCCGCCTCGGTGGAATCGTCAACGTCAAAGGTCGAAGACGAAAGACGTTCATGCAATTCGCTGAAGGACTTGCAGCCCGCCAACTCGGCGCGCTGCTGGTCGGTCATTGGCAAATGGGCCAGATATTCGCTGAGCGTCTCTGGCGGTACTGGCGTATTACTCATCGGCTGGCAACTGATAGCTCCAGGTCTCGGTCAGGACTTGTTCAGTCGGTTCCGGTTCCTGCGGGGTTGGGGTCGCCTCAGCGGCGTCGGACGCCTTGACGGCCTTGGCTTCTTCTTTGGCTTGTTCTTTGGTTTTGTCTGCTTCTTTCTCGCCTTGTTGCTTGGCGATCTTGTCGGCCTTGGCCAGGGTGGCGGTCACGGAGTGCGACGCGGCTGGCGCTTCGACAGGCGTCAACGGACGGACCAGTGCCGCGCGCATTTCGGTAGCCTGCTTCGCATCCTTGATCTTCAAGCGCAAGGTCAGGCGCCAGCCCTTGGTTTCAGGGTTGTAGCGCACACTGTTCTCTACGATCTCGGCGTTATCGCCGACGCTCACCTGGCTACGCACTTCGGCGTCTTCCGGCAGAGCCTGCAGGGATGGGCCTTCGAAATCCACCAGATAGGCGACGCTGCCGTCCGGCTGGCGAATCAGATTGGACTGCTTCACGTCACCTGTGGAGCGCAGGGTCTGCTTGACCCAGGCGCTGTCCGGCGAGTGCAGGCTGGCTTCGTCCAGCGTCCAGTGCAGGCGATAGGCGAAGTCCAGTGGCTGGCCTGGCTCAGGCAGTTTTTCCGGGCTCCAGAAGGCAACGATGTTGTCGTTGGTTTCATCGGCGGTCGGGATTTCCACCAGATCGACAGAACCCTTGCCCCAGTCGCCTTTCGGTTCGATCCAGGCGCTCGGACGCTTGTCGTAGCGGTCGTCCAGGTCTTCGTAATGACTGAAGTCACGACCACGCTGCAGCAGGCCGAAACCACGCGGGTTTTCCACCGAGAAGTTGCTCACGGCCAAGTGTTTCGGGTTGTTCAGCGGACGCCAGATCCACTCGCCGTTGCCGGCGTGAATCGACAGGCCGCTGGAATCGTGCAGCTCGCGGCGGTAGTTCAGCACTTTGGACGGCTGGTTGGCACCGAACAGGTACATGCTGGTCAGCGGGGCGACCCCCAGCTTGTTGACGCGATCGCGCAGGAACATGCGGGCCTTGACGTCGACGACGGTGTCGGTACCCGGACGCAGGGTCAGGCGGTAGGCGCCGGTGGCCCGAGGCGAATCCAGCAGGGCGAAGATCACCAGGTGCTTGTCGGTGGGTTTCGGACGCTGGATCCAGAACTCGCGAAACCGTGGGAATTCTTCACCGGACGGCAACGCGGTATCGATCGCCATGCCGCGGGCGGACAAGCCGTAGGTCTGGCCCTTGCCGATGACGCGGAAATAGCTCGCGCCCAGCATGGTCATGATTTCGTCCTGCTTGTCGGCCTTGTTGATCGGGTACAACACGCGGAAACCCGCGTAGCCCAATTGCTCGGTGGACTTTGGATCGAACTGGACGTCGCCGAAATCGAAGCGCGTCGGGTCGTATTTGATTTCTTCGACGTTGGTCGCGGTGACTTCGTTGATTTTCACCGGCGTATCGAAGTGCATGCCCTGGTGATAGAACGACAGCCTGAACGGCGTCTTCTGGTCGGCCCATTCGGCTTTTTCGGTGCGGAAACGTATTTTTTGATAGTCGCCGAATTTCATCTCGCGAAATTCGTTCGGCAGATTGCTGCGCGGGGCTTCGAATTTTTGCCCGGCCAGTTCTTTAGCCTTCGCCGATACATCATCCAGGCTGAATGCCCACAGCTGGCCCGCACCGAGCAGGCACAACAGCGCCGAGCCCGCTACCAGAGCGCTTTTAAACCGTTTGGCAGACATTTTTGGTGCATTACAGGGACTAACAATCACGAGCAACCCTCGCCGAAAACAGATCAAAAAACCAACGGCCAGATAAAGTATCCGCTTGGTCACGGCATTGAAAAACCGACCTTGCGGAGCACCCTTGCCAAGTTGGCGAGCATTGTTCCGACTCCGATGGGGCAAAATGATTCCCCAAACGGCTCAGGACAAGTCTCTACCTAAGTCAAATGGACCAGCGAACGCCGATCCCCCGTAGCGCGCGATTATCTAGCAGGCCGCGTGACAACGCATCAGGGGCAACGAAGTATTTATCGAGAAAACTCCCTGTTTAACCTCGAAACAGGACCGAAAAGGTGTTTCAAACGCTTTCAGACCTGTAACAGGAAGGTGACCGGGCCATCATTGACCAGATGCACTTGCATGTCCGCGCCGAATCTACCTGATGCCACAGTGCCATGCACCTCTTTCGCCTGGCTGACCAGGTAGGTGAACAGCTCCTCTCCCAACGCCGGAGGCGCGGCCGTCGAAAAACTCGGGCGCAACCCGCTTTTGGTGTCCGCCGCCAGGGTGAACTGTGATACCAGCAACAGACCACCCCCGACGTCCGCCAGGGACAGGTTCATCTTGCCGTCGGCGTCACTGAACACCCTGTAGTTAAGCAGCTTGTGCAAGAGTTTGTCGGCACTGGCCCGGGTATCCTCGGGTTCGACCGCCACTAGGACCAGCAGCCCCTGGTCCACGGCCCCCACGATATCGCCTGCGACCTCGACCCGGGCGCCACGAACCCGCTGCAACAGCCCCTTCATGCTTCTTCGGGTGGCAGGTCAAGTAAGCGCCGGGCCATTTGCCCGGCGGCGCGCACCAGTGCATCGGTAATACCCGGCTCCGAAGCCGCGTGCCCCGCATCGCGGATCACCTGCAGCTCACTGTTGGGCCAGTTCTGATGCAGTTCCCAGGCGTTGTCCAGCGGGCAGATCACGTCATAGCGACCATGCACGATGACGCCCGGCAAATGGGCGATCTTGCCCATGTCGCGAATCAGTTGGTTGGGTTCGAGGAAGGCGTTGTTGGTGAAGTAATGGCATTCGATCCGGGCAATCGACAGCGCACGCTGCGGTTCGGAGAAGCGGTCGACCACCAGTGGGTTCGGCCGCAGGGTCGCTGTACGACCCTCCCAGATCGACCAGGCCTTGGCCGCATGCATCTGGGCGATCTGGTCATTGCCGGTCAAGCGCTTGTGGAAGGCGCTGAGCAGGTCGTCGCGCTCATCCTGGGGAATGGGTGCAATGTAATCCTGCCAGTAATCGGGGAACAGGCGACTGGCGCCAGCCTGATAGAACCACTCGATCTCCTGGGGGCGGCAGAGAAAGATGCCGCGCAGGATCAAGCCGTGGACCCGCTCCGGATGGGTCTGGGCATAGGCCAGGGCCAGGGTAGAGCCCCAGGAACCACCGAACAACACCCATTTCTCGATGCCCAAGTGCTTGCGGATGCGCTCCAGGTCTTCGACCAGATCCCAGGTGGTGTTGTTTTCCAGGCTGGCATGGGGCGTGGAACGGCCACAGCCGCGCTGATCGAAAGTGACAATGCGGTATAGGTTCGGATCGAAGTAGCGACGGCTCTGCGCATCGCAACCCGCCCCCGGCCCACCATGAATGAACACCACCGGCAGGCCTTCCGGAGAGCCGCTTTCATCGACATAGAGCGTGTGGGTGTCATCGACAGCCAGATCGTGCCGGGCATGGGGTTTGATCTGCGGGTACAAAGTCTGCATTGGGCGCTCCGTAAGGGGTCGAGTCATCCCTGTAGGGACTCTATTTAATCTGCCGTCCGGCATCATAAACCCGAATCGCCTCAATGAGCATGCCCCCGCCCAAACAATGCAGCCCCTGTTTGGTCAGGGGATATGGTTAACCCTGTGGCGAGGGGATTCATCCCCGCTGGGTCGCGCAGCGGCCCCAACAGCGAGCGAGCCGCGCCGACCATCTGGGACTGCTGCGCAGTCCAGCGGGGATGAATCCCCTCGCCACAAGGGTTTTGCAATGACTTTTACTTGCCGTACGTTGTCTGCCCCCAGGCCAGCAGGCCCTCGAGCAACTCTCGGAGGACAACCCGGGTCGGGGTCGCCCGGTCTTCCCGATAATTGAAGGGTTCGAACTCTTCCATGTAGGTGCTCTGGCACAGTTCCAGTTGCACTGCGTGGATGTGTTCGGCCGGGTTGCCGTAATGCCGGGTGATGTGTCCGCCCTTGAAACGCCCGTTGAGCACATGGGTGAATGCGCCGTGACGGGCACAGATGGCTTCGAGCTGGCTCGCCAGCACCGGGTCGCAGCTGGCGCCATTGAAGGTGCCTAGGTTGAAGTCCGGCAGCTTGCCGTCGAACAGGTGCGGGATCACCGAACGGATCGAATGGGCGTCGAACAGCAAAGCGTAGCCGAACTCGGCCTTGAGCCGCGCCAGTTCTTGTTGCAGCGCCTGGTGATAAGGCATCCAGATCTGCTGCAGGTACGTGGCCCGCTCCTCGGCCGAGGGTGCCAGCCCTTCGCGAAACAGCGGCACGCCATCGAACAGCGTTGCCGGGTACAGGCCGGTGGTGGCGCCGACGTACATCGGCGTATCGTCGGAGGGTCGGTTCAGGTCGACGACGAACCGCGAGTACTCGGCGGACAGGGTACTGGCGCCCAGCTCAGCGGCAAAATCGTAGAGCCTGGGAATGTGCCAGTCGGTGTCCGGCAGGCTCTGGGCTTCATCGATCAACCCGGTCTTCACCGCCGGGGTCAGGCGCAGGCCGGCGTGGGGCATGCTGATCAACAACGGCACGCGTCCCTGGGTGAAATTCAGGACCTTCTCCACAAGTATTCTCCTCAAGCGATTTCAACGCCGTGGCGCACGACGCGTTTTTCCAGTTCACCACCCAGCCAGTACGAAAGGTCGGCCGGACGGTCGATGTGCCAGGCGACAAAATCCGCCACCTTGCCGACCTCCAGCGAACCATGGGTGCGGGCCATGCCCAGGGCCTGGGCGGCATGAATCGTTGCGCCGGCCAAGGCTTCTTCCGGGGTCATCCGGAAGCAGGTACAGGCCATGTTCAACATCAGGCGCACCGACAGCGCTGGTGAGGTGCCGGGGTTGAGGTCGCTGGCCACAGCGATTTTCACGCCATGCTTGCGCAGGGCGTCCATCGGCGGCAGTCGGGTTTCCCGAAGGAAGTAAAACGCCCCCGGCAGCAGCACGGCCACGGTGCCGGACTCAGCCATGGCGATAGCATCTTCCTCGGTCATGAACTCCAGGTGATCCGCCGACAGCGCCTGATAACGGGCCGCCAGGCTCGAACCGTGCAACGATGACAGTTGCTCGGCGTGCAGTTTCACCGGCAGGCCCAACTGCTGTGCAGTGACGAACACCCGCTCGACCTGCGCCGGGGAAAACGCCAGGTATTCGCAGAAGGCATCCACCGCGTCCACCAGCCCTTCGGCCGCCAGGGCCGGAAGCATTTCGGCGCAGATGTGCTCGATGTAGTCGTCGGCGCGGTCGGCGTATTCCGCCGGCAAGGCGTGGGCGGCCAGGCAGGTGCTGCGCACGCTGACCGGCAGTTCGGCAGCGAGACGGCGAACGACCCGCAGCATCTTGCGCTCGTTGGCCAGGTCCAGGCCGTAGCCGGACTTGATTTCCACCGTGGTCACGCCGTCGCGCATCAGGCTTTTCAGACGCTTGGCGGCACTGGCGAACAGTTCGTCCTCACTGGCGGCCCGGGTGGCGCGTACCGTACTGGCGATGCCGCCACCGGCCGCGGCGATCTCGGCGTAGCTGACGCCTTGCAGACGCTGTTCGAATTCACCGCTGCGGTTACCACCGAACACCGTGTGGGTGTGGCAGTCGATCAGGCCCGGGGTAACCCAGGCCCCCTTGAGGTCGTTGACCGCCGGATAGTCACCGGCCGGCAGTTCCGCGCGCGGGCCGATCCAGTGGATGTGTTCGCCGTGGGTGACGATGGCGGCGTCTTCGATGATCGAGTAGACGCCCTGGGCCATGGTGGCGGCGTGGCAGTTTTGCCAGAGGGTTTTCATTGACGTCCTCCGTCAGATCGTTCCCACGCTCTGCGTGGGAATGCAGTCCGGGACGCTCCGCGTCCCTTGTCGAGCGGGACGCAGAGCGTCCCATGAAGCATTCCCACGCGGAGCGTGGGAACGATCGGGTCAGCCCTGGAAACTCGGCAACAGGTTCGCCACGACCAGCTCGTTCAGGCAACGGCTCGCCAACAGCTCACTGGCGGCGTTGATGTCCGGCGCAAAGAACCGGTCCTTCTCGTAGAACGGCACTTCGGCACGCAGGAGGGCACGAGCCTGTTCCAGCTTCGGCGAAGTCTTCAAGCCGTTACGCAGATCCAGGCCCTGGCAAGCCGCCAGCCATTCCACCGCCAGGATGCCACGGGTGTTCTCGGCCATTTCCCAGAGGCGCTTGCCGGCGGCCGGGGCCATGGACACGTGGTCTTCCTGGTTGGCGGAGGTCGGCAGGCTGTCTACCGAATGAGGATGGGACAAAGCCTTGTTCTCACTCGCCAAGGCAGCCGCGGTGACCTGGGCGATCATGAAACCCGAGTTGACCCCGCCGTTACCCACCAGGAACGGTGGCAACTGCGACATGTGCTTGTCCATCATCAGGGAAATGCGACGCTCGCTCAGGGAGCCGATTTCGGCAATCGCCAGGGCCATGTTGTCAGCAGCCATCGCCACGGGTTCGGCGTGGAAGTTGCCACCGGAAATCACGTCGCCCTCGGCGGCGAACACCAACGGGTTATCCGAGACGGCGTTGGCCTCGATCACCAGCACCTCGGCCGCCTGGCGGAACTGGGTCAGGCAGGCGCCCATCACTTGCGGTTGGCAACGCAGGGAATACGGATCCTGGACCTTGTCGCAGTTCTGGTGCGAGGCGGACACTTCGCTGCGCTCGCCCAGCAGGTCGCGGTACGCGGTGGCGGCATCGATCTGGCCCTTCTGGCCACGGGCGGCGTGGATACGCGCGTCGAATGGCGAGCGGGAGCCAAGCACGGCTTCCACCGTGAGGCTGCCCAGGGCCAGGGCACCGGCAAACAGGTCTTCCCCCTCGAACAGGCCGCGCAGGGCGAATGCGGTGGATACCTGGGTGCCGTTGAGCAACGCCAGGCCCTCTTTGGCGGCCAGGGTCAGCGGCGCGAGACCAGCGACTTTCAACGCATCGACGGCCGGCAGCCATTCACCTTTGTAGCGCGCCTTGCCTTCGCCCAACAGCACCAGGGACATGTGGGCCAACGGTGCCAGGTCGCCGGAAGCCCCGACTGAACCCTTGAGCGGGATGTGCGGATAGACCTCGGCATTCACCAGCGCGATCAGCGCATCGATCACTTGCCGGCGAATGCCGGAAAAGCCCCGGCTCAGGCTGTTGACCTTGAGCACCATGATCAAGCGCACCAGCGCATCGCTGATCGGCTCGCCCACGCCGGCGGCATGGGACAGCACCAGGGAGCGCTGCAGGTTTTCCAGGTCTTCGCTGGCGATGCGGGTCGAGGCCAGCAAGCCGAAACCGGTGTTGATGCCATAGGCAGTGCGGTTCTCGGCGAGGATCTGCTCCACGCACGCCACGCTGGCTTCGATTTGTGCCGCAGCGCTGGCGTCGAGGCTCAGGGTCACCGGTTGCTGATAGATGTCGCGCAATTGAGCCAGGCTCAATTGACCGGGAATCAGGTTTAAGGCAGTCATTTATTGCTCCTTTTGAGAGTTTTGTTTTTCAACCCGCCAGTCGCTCCGGAATGTTCCGTTATCCGTCACCCCCGCTTTTTGAGCGATGCTTTATGGGCAAGAGGTGCCTTGGCACGCTGGCGCTTTTTTGATCAATTCAAATTCGGTAATACGCTGTGCAACAGGTTCGGTTCTTTAAGCAGCCCGGCGGCGCTGGCGATGTCCGGCGCCAGCCAGCGGTCCTGGTCATAGGCAGCCACGCGCTCGCGCAGCAATTGCCAGGCGATACCGGTGCCGGCGCCGAAGCGCTGCGCCTTGAGGAATTCAAAGGCCTGGGCCGCCAGCAGGTATTCGATGGCGAGAATCTGCGTGCAGTTTTCCAACGCCCTGTGCAGCTTCAGGGCCGCGTTGGTGCCCATGCTCAAGTGATCTTCCTGCAAGCCCGAGGTCACGTAATTATCCAGCACCGCCGGTTGCGCCAATTGGCGATTCTCCGCGCACAAGGAGGCGGCGACGTACTGCACGATCATCATCCCCGAATTCACGCCGGGGTTGGCCACCAGAAAGGCCGGCAGTCCGCTGACATGCGGGTTGATCAACCGGTCGAGACGGCGCTCGGCGATGGAGCCGATTTCCGCCATGGCAATCGCCAGCAGATCCGCCGCCAGCGCCACCGACTGGCCGTGGGGATTGGCCTGGGACATGACCCGGAAGTTATCCGGCGTGCCCAGCAACAGTGGGTTATCGGTGGCGGCGTTGAGTTCGGTTTCGATCTGCTGCCGCGCATGGGCCAGTTGGTCGCGAGCAGCGCCGTGCACCTGGGGAATCGAGCGGATGCTCAAGGCATCCTGGGTGCGAATGCCCAGGCTTGCGGCAATGACCTCGCTGCCATCGAGCAAGGCCCGCAGATTGGCCCCGACCTGTTGCATGCCGGGGTGCGGCTTGAGGGCGATGATCTCGGCGTCGAACGCGGCGATCTGTCCACGCTGGGCCTCGAAACTCATCGCGCCGATCACATCGGCCCATTGCACCAGCCGCGTCGCATCGGCCAGGGCCAGGCAACTGAGGCCGGTCATGCACGGCGTACCGTTGACCAGGCACAGGCCGTCCTTTGCCCCCAGTTGAACCGGTTGCAGGCCTTCTGCGGCCAGGGCCTGTTGCGCCGCAACGATCTGGCCGCGATAGCTGACCTGGCCGACGCCCAGCAGCGCAATGCTGATGTGAGCCATGTGGGTCAGGTAACCCACCGATCCTTGGGACGGCACTTGTGGGGTGATGCCGCGATTGAGCAGCGCCAGCAAGGCTTCGACCACCCGACGATGAATGCCGGACTTGCCCTGGCTGTAGTTGAGGATGGCGGCGCAGAGAATCGCCCGGGTCTGCTCGTCCGCCAGCGGCGCGCCCACGCCACAGGCATGGCTGAGCAGAGTGTTGCGCGACAGCTGGCTGAGCTGTTCATCCTTGAGCGACACATTGCACAAGGCTCCCAGGCCGGTGTTGACGCCATAGGCGCGCTCGCCGCTTTCGACGATGCGCTGCACGATGGCCTGGGCATTGTCGATCCCCGCCCAGGCCTGGGCCGACAGCTCGAGCTCGGCACCGAAGCGGGCGACGGCGACCACGTCCTGCCAACGCAGGGGGGCGTCGGCGATGATGATTTTTTCAGCCTGGGGCATCTAAAGCCTCATACACATATTAAGTTGCCAATACCCTTGAGTCGCAGCGGGATTATCCGTGGGAGCAAGGCTTGCCCGCGATGAATCCAATGCGCTCTCTGGAACCGAGGTGCCTGTATCGCGAGCAAGCTTTGCTCCCACAGATTTTGTGACCGGCGCGCCCTACACCACCGCCGCCCGACGCTGCACGAACCGATCGACATACTCATCGGCCGGCGAATGCAGGATCTCCCGGGGCGTGCCGACCTGGATCAGCTTGCCGTCCTTGAGAATCGCGATGCGGTTGCCGATGCGCACGGCCTCGTCGAGGTCGTGGGTGATGAAGACGATGGTCTTGTGCAGGGTCTTTTGCAGTTCCAGCAACTGATCCTGCATTTCGGCGCGGATCAGCGGGTCGAGGGCACTGAAGGCTTCGTCCATCAGAATGATGTCGGTATCCGCCGCCAAGGCCCGTGCCAGGCCCACGCGCTGGCGCATGCCGCCGGAGAGCTGGTGCGGGTATTTGTTCTCGTAGCCTTTCAGGCCCACGGTGTTGATCCAGTGCAGCGCCCGCTCGGCACACACCTGCTTGCTCTCGCCACGCACTTTCAAACCATAGGCGACGTTGTCCAGCACACTCTTGTGGGGCAGCAGGCCGAAGCTCTGGAACACCATGCTGATCTTGTGCCGGCGAAATTCGCGCAGGGCGTCCATGTCCAGTTGCAGGATGTCTTCGCCGTCCACCAGGATCGCGCCGCTGGTGGGATCGATCAGGCGGTTGAAGTGCCGCACCAGGGTGGATTTGCCGGAGCCGGACAGGCCCATGATCACGAAGATCTCGCCGGTACCGATGCTCAGCGACAGATCGTTCACACCGACCACGCAGCCGGTTTCGGCCAGCACCTGGTCCTTGGTCTTGTTCTGGCGGATCAGGTCCAGGGCGTCCTTGGACCGATTGCCGAAAATCTTGAAGACGTTCTTGACTTCGATTTTGCTGATGGCTGCGTTGTTCATTTGCTCACCTCATGTCGAGGGCGACCATAGGCCTGGGTAATGCGGTCGATGACCACGGCGAGAATCACGATCGCCAACCCGGCCTCCAGGCCGCGTCCGACGTTGAGGGTCTGGATGCCCACCAGCACGTCCTCACCCAAGCCGCGGGCGCCGATCATCGAGGCGATGACCACCATCGACAGAGCCATCATGGTGGTCTGGTTGATCCCGGCCATGATGCTCGGCAGGGCCAGGGGCAGTTGTACGCCGAACAGCTGTTGCCAGCGGTTGGCGCCGAAAGCGTTGATGGCCTCCATCACTTCGCCGTCTACCTGGCGGATGCCCAGGTCGGTGAGACGAATCAGGGGCGGCGCTGCATAGATCACGGTGGCGAAGATCGCCGGGACCTTGCCCAGGCCGAACAGCATCAACACCGGAATCAGGTACACGAAGCTCGGCATGGTCTGCATGATGTCCAGCAACGGCATCAGCACCGAACGCAGGCGATTGCTGCGTGCCGAAAGAATGCCCAGCGGGATGCCGATCAATACCGAAATCAACGTCGCCACCAGCATCAGCGCGAGGGTCTGCATCAGTTTGTCCCACAGGCCCACCGCGCCCACCAGAAACAGCAGGCCGACGATCACCGCCGTGGCCACGACCTTGCGGGTGGCGTGCCAGGCAATGCCACCGACGATGGCCAGCATCAACCACCAGGGCGCCATGCGCAGCAGGCCTTCGAGATTGACGATGGCCCACAGCAGGGTGTCGGAGATGTGCCGGAACACATCGCCATAATTCGTCACCAGGGCGTCGACCCAACCGTTGACCCAGTCGGCGATGGAAAAGGTAAAGCTTTCGGGAAACATAAGAGACTCTCGATCAGGGGGATGCGGTGAATGTCCCGGCCAGCCCGAGGGGTGGCCGGGAGGTATTCGACCTACAGAGCCGCGTCGATTTTCTTGGCAGCGTCTGCGCTCACCCAGGCGTGCCAGACTTCAGGATGTTCCTTCAGGAAGATCTTCGCCAGTTTCGGCGACTCGATCCGCTCTTTGGCCATGCGTCCGAGGTTCTGGTTCAGGATATCGATGGGCAGGTTGACGTTCTCCAGCACCGCCACCAGTTCCGGGGCCTCATCGTGGAAGGTCTTGGACAGGCCGACCTTGATGCTCACGCTTTTATCCACACCCGGTTTTTCTTCCAGTTTTACCAGGTCCACCTGGCCCATCAACGGGGTTGGCGACCAGTAGTAGAACAGGATCGGCTCGCCACGCTTGTAGCTCGACAACACGGCCGCATCCAACGCCGGGCCGGTACCTGGACGGAAGTTGGTGTAGGTATTTTCCAGGCCATAGCTTTTCAGCATTTCGCTGTTGTCCAGCTCACAGGTCCAACCGGCCGGGCAGTTGTAGAAACGGCCCTTGGACGGTTCTTCCGGGTCCTTGAACACGGCGGCGTACTGACCCAGGTCGGCGATGTTCTTCAGGCCCGGGGCCTTGGCTTCCAGCTTGCGCTTGGCGTCGCCTTCAACCACGTAGCGCGGCACGTACCAGCCTTCGATGGCACCCACCACCGGCGCACCGACGCCGACCACTTTGCCGGCCTTCTCGGCCTTGTTCCAGACTTCGCTGCGGCCGACCCATTCTTCGGCAAACACTTGGATGTCGTTGCTGCTCAGGGCGTTTTCCATGGTGATGGAGTTGCCCGGCAGGCTGTCGGTCTTGCAGTCGTAGCCTTTTTCCAACACCACTTGCAGGACGTCGGTCAGCAGCATGGCGCTTTCCCAGTTCAGGCCGGCGAATTTCACCGGTTTGCCCGACTCGCACCAACCCGCCGCCTGGGTGGCGCCGGCGCTGGCCAGCAGGCCCATGGAAAGCAACGTGGTCAGCAGGGTCTTGTTCGATTTCATTGTGTGACGCTCCTAATCAGTGAATTGGCTTACGGCAGTCAAGAGGCATCCAGCCCTGTCAACGTCCCATCAGACCGCTTGGATGCGGCCCGCCCTGCTCGGTTGTGCGTCAACCGCGTCCTGCTCGAGCGGCAGGATCAATTGATCGGGTACAGCGCTGTGCCACTTCTTTGCAGCGACGTAATACAACGCCGCCGGGACCACCAGGCCGATAATCCACGAGATATCCACATCGCCCATCGCTGCCACCAGTGGCCCGGTATAGAACTTGGTGGAGATGAACGGCAATTGGACCAGTACACCCAGCGTGTAAACGCTGATGCCCAGGGCGTTCCAACGGCCGTAGCGACCGTTCGGGTCAACCAGTGCCGGCACGTCGTAGCGCTCGCGAGTGATGCAGTAGTAGTCCACCAGGTTGATCGCGCTCCAGGGCGTAAAGAACGCCAGCAAGAACAGGATGAAGGACTTGAAAGCACCGAGGAACGAGTGCTGGCCAAGCAGCGCGATCAGGGTCGCGGCACCGACGATCACCAGCACGAAGAGCAGACGCTGCAAGCGCGTCACGTTCAGCTGGCCACGGAAACCGCTGATGATGGTCGCAATGCACATGAAGCTGCCGTAGGAGTTCAACGTGGAAATGGTGACCTTGCCAAACGCAATGCTGAAGTACAGCAGCGCAGCGGTGGCGCCGGTCCCTCCCAGGCCGACGATGTAGGCCACTTCGTGACCCGCGAACTGTCCGTTGGCCGAGGCGGCGGCGAATACGCCGAGGATCATCGCCACCTGGGCGCCGATGACCGAACCGGCGCCCGCGGCAAAGAAGGTTTTCACCGAGGACGTCTTGCTCGGCAGGTAGCGCGAATAGTCAGCCACGTAGGGGCCGAAGGCGATCTGCCAGGATGCCGCCAGCGACACTGCGAGCAGGAAGCTGCTCCAGCTGAAATGGCGGATTTGCAGGAGTGCGCCAACGTCCGTCTGGCTGATCAGGCGAGCGAACAGGTAAACAAAGGCGATCACACCAATAATGCTGGCGACACGGCCAATGAAGTGGATCACCCGATAACCGAGCACCGTGACCAGCACGATGACGCTGGCGAAAACGAGGATGCCGACACTGTCACTGACGCCAAATAACTGGCCCAGCGCCTGGCCGGAAAGTACGGTTCCCGTGGCGGTGAAACCCAGGTACATCAGGCACACCAGCACGATCGGAATGGCCGCGCCGTAAACACCGAACTGCACCCGGCTGGAAATCATCTGCGGCAGGCCAAGTTTGGGTCCTTGCGCGGCATGCAACGCCATGACGCCACCGCCGAGCAATTGGCCGATCAGCAAACCGATCAACGACCAGAACACATCACCGCCCAGCACCACTGCCAATGCGCCGGTGACAATGGCAGTGATTTGCAGGTTGGCCCCCATCCAGAGGGTGAATTGGCTCAACAATCGGCCGTGTCTCTCCGCTTCCGGGATGTAGTCGATCGAGCGCTTCTCGATCAACGGCTTACTGCTTGCACGTGTGCTGCTGGTGGCCATGGTTCAACCTCTGTGGATTGTTCTGGTGGTGACTCTGGTGATGCTTTTCTGTGGGAGCGAGCCTGCTCCGGGCGGCGATCCGACGATAGTGGTCTGCCAGTCGATGCATGTGTCGAATGTGCCGACGCCATCGCGAGCAGGCTCGCTCCCACAAGGGGCCTGCATTACTTGCCGGTAATCATCGGCAGGTTCAGGCCCTGTTCCTTGGCGCAGTCGATCGCGATCTGGTAACCGGCATCGGCATGACGCATCACCCCGGTACCCGGGTCGTTGTGCAGTACGCGAGCGATACGCTCGGCCGCCTCATCGGTACCGTCGCAGACAATCACCATGCCCGAGTGCTGGGAGAAGCCCATGCCGACGCCGCCACCGTGGTGCAGCGACACCCAGGTCGCGCCGCTGGCGGTGTTGAGCAAGGCGTTGAGCAACGGCCAGTCGGAGACCGCGTCGGAACCGTCCTGCATGGATTCGGTTTCACGGTTGGGGCTGGCCACGGAACCGGAGTCCAGGTGGTCGCGACCGATGACGATCGGCGCCGACAGCTCACCGCTGCGCACCATTTCGTTGAACGCCAGGCCCAGCTTGGCGCGTTGGCCCAGGCCGACCCAGCAGATACGCGCCGGCAGACCCTGGAAGCTGATGCGCTCGCGAGCCATGTCCAACCAGTTGTGCAGGTGGGCGTCGTCGGGGATCAGTTCCTTGACCTTGGCGTCGGTCTTGTAGATGTCCTGCGGGTCACCCGACAGCGCGGCCCAGCGGAACGGACCGATGCCGCGGCAGAACAGCGGACGGATATACGCCGGTACGAAGCCTGGGAAGTCGAAAGCATTCTCGACGCCTTCTTCCTGGGCCATCTGACGGATGTTGTTGCCGTAATCGAAGGTCGGCACGCCCATTTTCTGGAAGGCCAGCATGGCTTTCACGTGCACCGCCATCGATTGCTTGGCGGCTTTCACCACGGCGGCGGGTTCGGTCTTGGCGCGGGCACGGTATTCGTCCCAGGTCCAGCCGGCCGGCAGGTAACCGTTGAGTGGGTCGTGGGCGCTGGTCTGGTCGGTGACCATGTCCGGACGCACACCGCGACGAACCATTTCCGGCAGGATTTCAGCAGCGTTCCCACACAGTGCGATGGAGATTGCCTTGCCTTCGGCGGTGTATTTCTCGATACGGGCCAGGGCGTCATCCAGGTCGGTGGCCTGCTCGTCGACGTAACGGGTCTTGAGGCGGAAATCGATACTGACTTGCTGGCATTCGATGTTCAGCGAGCAGGCGCCAGCCAGTGTGGCGGCCAGCGGTTGTGCGCCACCCATGCCGCCCAGGCCGGCGGTCAGGACCCAGCGGCCCTTGAGGTTGGAGTCGTAATGCTGGCGACCGGCTTCAACGAAGGTTTCATAGGTACCCTGCACGATGCCCTGGCTGCCGATGTAGATCCAGCTGCCGGCGGTCATCTGGCCGTACATGGCCAGACCCTTGGCGTCGAGCTCGTTGAAGTGCTCCCAGCTGGCCCAGTGCGGTACCAGGTTGGAGTTGGCGATCAGTACGCGAGGGGCGTTGCTGTGGGTCTTGAACACGCCCACTGGCTTGCCGGATTGCACCAGCAGGGTTTCGTCGTCATTCAGGTTGGTCAGGCTTTCGACGATCTTGTCGTAGCACTCCCAGTTGCGCGCCGCGCGACCGATGCCACCGTAGACCACCAGCTCCTTGGGATTCTCGGCCACTTGTGGATCGAGGTTGTTCATCAGCATGCGCAGCGGCGCTTCAGTCAGCCAGCTCTTGGCGGTCAGCGTGTTACCGCGAGGGGCGCGAATTTCAACGTCACGGTATTTTTCGGGTTTGCGGGTAGCGTCGGTCACAGCAAAAACTCCTCAGCGATCAATCCAGACCAGCCCGGGCAGTGGGCAGCGATTTCTACGAACGTTGCGTTGAATATCGGTGACTCATACGCATACGTCTTTACTTGTATGTACAAGCATATGCAATCAAGCGGCCAACTCGTTGGAGGCCCGTTCAGAAATCTTTTTGGAAACAGCTGGAAAGCACGGAATTGAAGGGCTGGCGAAGGGGATTAAATTTTCGGAGGGGGATTTGCAGACGCAGGTATGAGGAGAACAAAAGCGTGACGTTGCGCCACACTGGGGCATTCGGTAACAAATTGGTGCGGCTGAAGAAACAGTAAGGCGTGCTTTTGTGGCGAGGGGATTTATCCCCTCGTCACAAGGATGTACCGCTGAGACTAGCGGGCAGTCAGTTCGATCACGCAGCACGGGCCGTCCGTGGAAATCTCCAGCAGTCCGGTGTTACCGCTCAATTGCAAACAATCGTATAGGGCCAGTTCCGCAGCGGACTCGCCGGTCTTGACGTGCAGCGCCGGGTCGGCGCTGAACACCAGCACCGTCCCCGCCTCACTGAAGAACCGCTGCTCGCCCGCCAGCCACTGTAACCGTGCCCGGTAACGCTGGGGCGAGTAGATCAGGTTGAAGTCACGAATCGGCCCGCCCAGCAACGTGCAATGAACGTGGCTCTCGCCGCTGAACGCGAAAGGGGCCAAGGGATGCAACGGCCGTGTGGCCTGACCATCGACGGTCAGGGTCATGCCATCGCCCTGCAAGACGCTGATAACGCGCTCGTAACCGGCGAAGGTGGAAAAACCGCCCGACTCACCGATGTCGGCAATCGATAGCCGCCAGCCGAAACCCTCCAGGCCGGTGCCGGCGTCGCGGGTAATTTCCTCGGTGCTGCCACCGCCGTTTTTCCACGGCATGCGCGGGTAATCCACCGCACGTAGAACCTTCAAGTCATTCACTTGTGAAACCGCCCTTCCAGACTATGACGGGAACCGGGATGAATCAGCCGCGCGGCGGTGACCGGCTGACGCCCGGACCAGGTACGACGGCGGATCAGCAGGCACGGCTCGCCTTTTTCGATCTGCAGTAACTTGCATTCATTCGGCTCGGCGAGGATCGCTTCCACCACATGCTCGCCTTCGGTCAGCGGCGCGACCTGGTTCAGATAGGCATAAGGTGTCTGCAGAGTGAAGTCCTGCTTGAGGTAGTCGGGCGCCACCAACGCGTTGACGAAGCGGTCCTCGATCTGCACCGGAATGTCGTTTTCGAAATGCACGATCAGCGAGTGGAACACCTTCTGGCCTTCACGCATGTCCAACGCCAGGGCGCGCTCGGAGCCGGCGGCCTCTTCCTCCAGGGTGATGACCTTGCAGGTGTGGCGATGGCCGCGAGAGGCGATCTCGTCAGCGATGTTGTGCACTTCGAACAGCGCGGACTGGCTCTTGGGCTCGGCCACGAACGTGCCGACGCCCTGCATGCGCACCAACAGGCCATCGGCGGTCATTTCCCGCAGGGCACGGTTGATGGTCATGCGGCTGAAGCCCAACTGATTGACCAGCTCGCTTTCCGACGGCACGCGGTAATGCGGCGGCCAGTTTCCACTGTCGATCTGCTGAGTGATCATCTGTTTGACGCGGGCGTACAAGGGTGCCGGACTGTCACCCAGGTTTGCGGCCAGCGGCGGTTTGGCAGGCGGAGTCGGCACGGCGGTTCCCTGTTCTGCTTATAAAGATTGCTAGCTTGCCGGAGTTTACCGGGCAGGCAAACGTCTGTATATGTATATACAAATTACGCACGATGAGGTTGAACCATGTCCGCCTTCTTTGCCGAACGCGCGCTGTTGCCTAGTGGATGGGCCAATGATGTACGTCTTGAAGTCGACGCCCAAGGCGTCCTGACCCATATCCAGGCCGACTCCCACGCAGACGGCGCCGAACGGCTGGACGGTCCGCTGTTGCCGGGCATGCCGAACCTGCATTCCCATGCGTTCCAACGGGCCATGGCCGGGCTGGCGGAGGTGGCGGGCAATCCCAATGACAGCTTCTGGACCTGGCGCGACCTGATGTACCGCCTGGTCGGAAAAATCAGCCCCGACCAACTCGGCATCATTACCCGACAGCTGTACATCGAAATGCTCAAGGCCGGTTACACCTCGGTCGCCGAATTCCATTACGTACACCACGACACCGACGGCACGCCTTACGCCGACCCGGCGGAGCTGGCCTTGCGCATCAGTCACGCTGCCAACACTGCCGGCATCGGACTGACGCTGCTGCCGGTGCTCTACAGCCATTCAGGTTTTGGTGGGCAGGCGCCCAATGACGGGCAGCGGCGGTTCATCAACAGCACCGAAAACTACCTGAAGCTTCAGTCTCGCTTGCAACCGATCCTGGCCGGGCAACCGCTGCAGGCGCTGGGGTTGTGTTTCCACTCCCTGCGCGCCGTCACTCCCGGACAGATCCAGGAGGTACTGGCCGCCAGCGACGCCCACTGCCCGGTGCATATCCACATCGCCGAGCAGCAGAAAGAAGTCGACGACTGCCTGAGCTGGAGCGGTGCCCGTCCACTGCAATGGTTGTATGAAAACACCGAAGTCGATCAGCGCTGGTGCCTGGTTCACGCCACCCACGCCAACGCCCAGGAAGTCAGCCTTATGGCCAGGAGCCGAGCGGTTGTCGGCCTGTGCCTGACCACCGAAGCCAACCTGGGGGACGGTATTTTTCCGGCGGTGGACTACCTCGCCCAGGGCGGGCGCCTGGGTATCGGCTCGGACAGCCATGTGTCATTGAGCGTGGTGGAAGAACTGCGTTGGCTGGAGTACGGTCAGCGCTTGCGGGATCAGCGGCGTAACCGTCTGTATCGGGCTGATCAGCCGATGATCGGGCGCACGCTGTTCGATGCGGCGCTGGAAGGTGGAGCCCAGGCACTGGGGCAACCCATCGGCGCCCTCGAAGTCGGCAAACGTGCCGACTGGCTGGTACTCGACGGCAACGACCCCTACCTGGCCACGGCCCAAGGCGACGGCATCCTCAATCGCTGGCTGTTTGCCGGCGGTGATCGCCAGGTACGGGATGTCATGGTGGGCGGCAAGTGGGTGGTGCGTAACGGGCATCACGCCGCGGAAGAAGACAGCGCCCGGGCATTTACCCAGGTATTGCGCGAACTTCTAGGCTGATCGCAAATCCCCCTGTGGGAGCGAGCCTGCTCGCGATGAGGCCTCTACATTCAACAGAGATGTTGACTGAAGGTCCGTCATCGCGAGCATGCTCGCTCCCACAGGGGTTATTTCCTGGCAGTCAATTCGACGTCCTGGCCATCTGCCGATCCGATGCGCGCCAGATCAGTCGTGTCGTGTCATAACCCTGCTGGCGTGCCTTGCTCAGCAGTTCTTCGCGCACCACACTGTTGACCGTCGGCGTACGGGACAACAGCCACATGTAGCGTCGGCTAGGGTCGCCAACGATGGCGGTCTTGTAGTCATCGCTGACGTACAACACCCAATATTGTCCCTTCGACACGCCCGGCAGGATCCGCGAGATCCAGGTGTCGAACTCGACCCAGAGCTTGTCGGTCTTGCCCGGTAGCTGGGGCGTAGCGGTGCCCTTGATTTCTTCCCACTTCCAGTCAGAGGTCAGGCAGCGATTGAACACACCCAGATTGCCGTCCGGCTTGAGGGTGTAATGAGCTTCGGATTGCGCGCAGTTGCGCTGGAAGTACATTGGCAGGCGGGCCAGCTCGTACCAGGTCCCTTGGTAACGCTTGAGATTGACACTGTCGACGGTCTTGGGCGCCAACGGGTCTTCGCCAGAAGTGGCACAGCCGGCCAATACCAGGCCAGCTAAAAGCACTAACAATAACCGCATCATTATTTTTCTCCCGTGGGCACGTAGCCCCGGTTTACTTCAGGCCTTGGCCGGAAAACATCAATACTTTCTCACCGGCATACTGCACGCTGATAAAGCTTTTCTGGTCGCCCCAGGTGCAACTGGACATGCCGAGCGCCCCCGAACAGTCGGTCGGTTTTCCCAGTAACGTTTCGACTTCGGCCTTGGACATGCCGGCCGACAGCTTGGAATAGTTTTCCTGGTTGACCTTGCTGCATGCGGTCAACAAGACGCACAAAGACAACAACGCGATAGATCGCAGGGACATCGTGAAACTCCTGGAGCGGAAGGGAGGTGGCAGGGTGCCAACCTGAAGCTTAGAAGAGAAAACCCCTATCTGGTTCCCCGGCAACCCCGGTATTTATTGGGTCAAAAGCGGGTATTTCGTCGGTAAATCAACCAGTTTGTGACTGCATCGTGCATTTCGTCGGGTTTGCGCCCTTGGCCCCTGAACCCTGGCGCTTGCGGGCCGATAAAAAGAACAGCGCGAACCCCTGCCTTATGGCAAATTGACGCCCCTTCCTGACCAGCTCCTGTGCGGTAGCGTTCTTAATGACCAGAAACATGAAATTCAGCCACAAAATCCTGCTGGCCGCAGCCCTTGTGGTAGCCGTTGCGTTCGCCTGTTTCATCCTGTTTAACGACTACCGTCAGCGTCAAAGCCTGCACAACAGCACCGAAACTTCGATGCAGGAACTCGGCAACCTGACCAGCCGTAATATCCAGACGTGGGTCGAAGGTCGTATCCAATTACTGCAATCGCTGGCCCAGCAGATCGCCGTCGACGGTAACAGCGCCGCCAGCCTCAAGCGTGCCATCGACCTGCCCGCCTATACCGGCAACTTCCAGCTCAGCTACTTCGGGGGCGTCGACGGCGTGATGTTCTCGGTGCCGGCCGGGAATCGCGCCGCCGACTACGATCCTCGCGCCCGTGGCTGGTACAAGGCCGCCAACAGCGCACAGCAAACCATCGTCACCGAACCGTATATTGCCGCCTCCTCGGGCAAACTGGTGATCACCGTCGCGACCCCGGTACAGCGTCAGAACCAGATGATCGGCGTGGCGGGTGCGGACATCGACTTGTCGAGCGTCAGCGCCATCATCAACTCGCTGAACTTCGGCGGCCACGGCCATGCATTCATCGTCAGCGCCGACGGCAAGATCCTGATCCATCCCGACAGCAAACGCATCCTCAAGACCCTGGCCGAGGCCTACCCCAACGGGGCACCGCAGGTCAGCCCGGGCATGAAGGAAGTCGAACTCGACGGCAAGACCCAGTTCATTTCCTTCACCCGGGTCAACGGCGTGCCAGGAGCCGATTGGTACGTGGCACTGGTGCTCGACAAGGACACGGCGCTGGCCATGCTCAGCGAGTTCCGTACCTCGGCGCTGATCGCCATGGTCATTGCCGTAGTGTTCATCATCACCCTGCTGGGCATGTTGATCCGCGTGCTGATGCAACCGCTGCTGACCATGGGTCGTGCGATGCATGACATTGCCGAAGGTGAAGGCGACCTGACCCGACGCCTGACCATTCATGGCCAGGATGAGTTCGGCGCCCTGGGTACCTCCTTCAACCGTTTTGTCGAGCGCATCCACACCTCGATCCGTGAAGTGGCCTCGGCCACCGGCCAGGTCAATGAAGTGGCACTGCGTGTAGTCAGCGCCTCCAACTCGTCGATGTTCAATTCCGACCAGCAAGCCTCACGCACCAGCAGCGTGGCCGCGGCCATCAACCAGCTCGGCGCCGCCGCCCAGGAGATCGCCCAGAACGCCGCCCTCGCCTCGCAACACTCCAGCGAAGCCCGTAACCTGGCCGAAGACGGTCAACAGGTGGTGGATAAAACCATCACCGCCATGCAACAACTGTCGGCCAAGATCAGCGATTCCTGTGGCAACATCGAAACCCTGAACAGCAATACGGTGAACATCGGCCAGATCCTCGAGGTCATCACCAGCATTTCCCAGCAGACCAACCTGCTCGCCCTGAACGCCGCCATCGAAGCGGCCCGCGCGGGTGAAGCCGGGCGTGGCTTCGCCGTGGTGGCCGATGAGGTGCGCAACCTGGCCCACCGCACCCAGGACTCGGCGCAGCAAGTGCAGAAAATGATCGAAGAGTTGCAAGTTGGCGCACGGGAAGCAGTGCTGACCATGACCGACAGCCAACGCCAGAGCGAGAGCAGCGTCGGTATCGCCAACCAGGCCGGCGAGCGCCTGGGCAGCGTGACCCAGCGCATCGGTGAGATCGACGGCATGAACCAGTCCGTGGCCACCGCCACCGAAGAGCAGACCGCCGTGGTGGAGTCGATCAACGTCGACATCACCGAGATCAATACGCTGAACCAGGAAGGCGTGGAAAACCTGCAAGCCACGTTACGGGCTTGTGCCGACCTTGAGCAGCAGGCGGCGCGGTTGAAGCAGTTGGTGGGCAGCTTCAGAATCTAGTGCTCTTGCGGGCCCTATCGCGAGCAGGCTCGCTCCCACAAGGGATATGCATTCCAACGTGGGGGCGAGCAGGCTCGTGATGACGGCATTAGCTATATCGAAAAATCAGAATCTGGACCTGGGCCCCTTCAAAAACTCCACTTCCTCAGCCGTAGACTCCCGCCCCAACACCCCGTTGCGATGGGGGAACCGTCCAAACCGGGCAATGATTTTCTGATGCCGCTCGGCATAGTCCAGATTGCTTTCGAACACCGCCCGATCCGCTTCCGGCTGCTCTCGAACCAGGTCGATAAACCGGGACACGGCCTCATTCTGCACGGCGAGGTTTTCGCAGTGCTCGAGCACCAGGTAGATGAATACGCGCTGGATGGGCTTGAGCTGCCGGTCGAAACCCGCCGCCAGCCCCTGGGCCACCAACGCTTGGGCGCGAAGATCGCCGGAGAAGGCCTTGGGTGTGTCGCGAAAAATCATCCGCGGGAACTGATCGAGCAGCACCACCAGGGCCAGCCAACCTTCCGGGCGTTGCGCCCAGTCGGTCAATCCGCCGGCCAGGGCCTGATCGACCTGATCGCCAAAACGCTCGCGCGCCTGGCGATCATGGTGTTTGCCGAACCACAGCTTGTTCTTTTCAGCCGCTATTTCGTCCGGTGTCTCGGCTGAACCAAACCACCAATCGAGTAACGGCTGCCAAGGCTCGGCCATGATTTATTCCTTGTGGTAGGCCGTGGCGCGGGCCACTTCTTCCTTCGAGCCGAGGAACACCGCCACGCGCTGGTGCAGGCCTTCAGGCTGGATATCGAGGATGCGCTGATGGCCGTCGGTGGATGCGCCGCCGGCCTGCTCCACCAGGAACGACATCGGATTGGCTTCGTACATCAGGCGCAGTTTGCCCGGTTTGGTCGGCTCACGACTGTCCCGTGGGTACATGAACAGGCCGCCGCGGTTCAGGATGCGGTGGACATCGGCAACCATCGCGGCCACCCAGCGCATGTTGTAGTTCTTTTTCAACGGACCTTCTTCACCGGCCAGCAACTCGCCGACGTAGCGCTGTACCGGGGCTTCCCAGTGGCGCTGGTTGGACATGTTGATGGCGAATTCCTGGGTGGTTTCAGGAATGGTGATGTTCTCGTGGGTCAGCACGAAGCTGCCCATTTCACGGTCCAGGGTGAAGCCCTTCACGCCGTCGCCCAGGGTCAGTACCAGCATGGTTTGCGGGCCGTAGATGGCATAGCCGGCGGCCACTTGCTGGGTGCCTGGCTGCAGGAAAGCCTTTTCGTTCAAGGCTTCGTTCTGGCTCAGGTACTCGTTCGGGCAACGCAATACCGAGAAGATGGTGCCGACCGGGGCGTTGATGTCGATGTTCGACGAACCGTCCAGTGGGTCGAATACCAGCAGGTAGGCACCCTTGGGGTATTTGCCCGGGATCTGGTAGGCATTGTCCATTTCCTCGGACGCCATGCCGGCCAGGTGACCGCCCCATTCATTGGCTTCGAGCAGGATCTCGTTGGAAATCACGTCGAGTTTCTTCTGCACTTCGCCTTGCACGTTTTCGGTGCCCATGCTGCCCAGGACACCACCCAGCGCGCCTTTGGATACGGCGTGGCTGATTTCCTTGCAGGCACGCGCCACCACTTCGATCAAAAAGCGCAGATCGGCAGGGGTATTGTTGCTGCGGGTCTGCTCAATCAAATAGCGACTCAAGGTAACGCGAGACATGGACGGCTCCGAAGAATAGGGGGCGGAAAAACCTGCGCAGTTTAGCGCGAGTCGGGACTTAATTCCTCCTATGAGACGGGGAATGGAGGATTGAGTTCACATCCCGCCCCACCCGGTGTGATCGGGAGCGGTGTAGGAGCTGCCGAGCGAAGCGAGGCTGCGATCTTTTCTCTGCCACTTGAGCCTCAAAAAGATCGCAGGCTTCGCCAGCTCCTACGAGATGCCATCGGCTCAGGATTTAACCGGCGGCTTGCGCAGCAGGCTGAAGGCCATCGAGCCGAGGAACAGCACGCTGAGCACCAGCACCGCCCACAGGCCGATTTTCTTCCAGTTGGTCCCGACCACGGCCGGTGCCGTCTCGGCCGCCGGCGTCGAGGTTGTGGCTCCATTCACCGTCGCCGCACCCAGGGTCGCCAGGCGCGAAGGACGGTAATCGGGCACCAGCGTCGTCAGTGGCAAGCTGGCCGCCTTCACCGTCGCGCTGCCCAGCGCCAAGCTGTAGGGCCCTTCGCCACGCGCGAGGAACACCACCTGGGTCGGGCGCACGGCAAAGCGCAGGGCCGGCGCTTCGGTACCAAGACCGCCGCCGCGCTCGTCCACCGTCAGCTTCAATTGCTGGACGGTCTGGCCGGACAACTGCAGTTGGTTCTGCACCACGTCCTGGCCATTCTGAGTCAGCCGATACAGCAAACCATTGCCCATCGGCTGCCACGGATGACTGCTCTCACGGCGCCCGGCCAGGCTCACCGGTGCCAGGCTGTTGGCCTGGTTCAGCTCGACCTGCACCTCTTCGATATTCAGCCCCATGGGCAACTGCCAGGTGTATTCACCGGCCTTCGTGGTGCTGCCGGCCAACGGCTGCGACCAGGCCAGTGGCAACGGCAGGCTTTCGCGACTGGCGCTCTGCAACTGCGCTGAAGTCAGTACCGGCGCGGAAGACGGCGAATCCCACAACAGCCGCAGGTAACGCGCCGACTGTCCTGGCAGGTTCACTTCATGCTGCTCGACCCGCTCATCGGCAAAGGTCAGGCGCGCCACCTGCCCTTCGCCCCACGCCTGCCAGTTCTGCAGGTCGTCGCTGGCTTCGATGGTAAACCGCTGGAAGCCGTCGCGTTCGCTGGTCCAGTCGAGGATCAACTGCTGCAAGGGTGCCTTGATCGCACTGGCGTCCAGCAGCCAGCCGCGCAACGCCTCTTCCCCCGCCTCGAGACGACTGGCCGGCTGGACTTCCACCAGCGTACCGTTGGCGTTCGACTGCACCCGCACGCTGGGCGCGCGCTCGTTGTCATCGGCCGCGTTGTACAACGGGAACCATTTCACGTCGGTGACGGTGCGCTGTTCCCGGCTCTGCGCCGTCTCGCGGACCAGCGCATACGCCTGGGGCTGCCCGGCCGCGTTGAAGACCCGCAGGTCGCTCAGGTCGGTTTGCCGCGCTTGCAACTGGACCTCCAGCGGCAACGGCAGGCGATACCACGGCCCTTCACCAATCAAGGTCAACGGCACCTGATGGGTGAAGTCCGCCGGTTTTTCCTGGGCCGTAGCCGACAATGCCACCCACAATCCGACCACACCCAGGCCGATCCGACTCAACTTGCGACTCAAGATGACACTCCCTCACTGACAGGCATCGGCGGCTCGGCCTCTGGAACCGTTTCCGGCCGTTTGGGCGGCAGCGGTGCGAAGTAACCCACCACCAGCAGCAATACACCCACGCCGATAAACGACACGATCCGCGCCAGACCACCACGGTTACTCAATTCGACAAAGAACAGCTTGGCCACCACCACGGCAATCAGCGCCGCACCGACCAGCCACACCTCGCGGCGATGCCGCAGGTGCCCGCCGATCATCAGGCCCAGGGCGATCAGGGTCCAGACCAGGGACAACCCGGCCTGCACGAACATGGATTCGAGCAGCGCATCGAGTTCGAACGGCACGTCCAGCCAATGGTGGGCGCTGCGCATCACCAGGGCGGTGAAGAACGCGAACAGCGAGACCCCGGCGATCAACTGGGCGACGTGCTCGGCATGGGCCCAACGGATCGCCAATTGCGCCAGCGCGCTACGGGCCCATACGTAGACACCGAACAAGGCAAACAACAGGCCCAGCTCCAATGGGTTGAGCAGCGGCACATACGGCAACGGCTCGGCGATGCCATTGCTGAAAGTGTTGGCCAGCCAGAACCACCCCAGCATCAACAGAGCCAGGGGCGCCGCCGCGTAGACGCGGTACTCCCGCGGTTGGGCCGATACTGGCCATGGCCAGGCCCGCGGCGCGGCCATCAGCACCAGGTACAGGCTCGGCAGGATCGCCCAACCCAGCCAGCGCCAGGCGTTGTATTGCTCGGACAACAGCAACAGGCCATAACGCAGCTCCAGCGCCAACACACCGATCAGCAACCAGCAACCGAGCACATGGGCGGTGCTGCGAACCGGCTCCGGGAGCATCGAGGCCAGGCGCTTGAGCGACAGGAAATGCACAGCGAACAGGATCAGCCAGGCCAGCCAGCCGAAATCCGCCGCCGGGTGATAACGGCTGTGCCAGGTCGCGACCAGCACACAGCCCGCCGCGGGAATCAGCAAGGTGCACAACAACCCCAGCGCCGGCCACTGCAAGCGCAGCGCCAGAATCGCCCACACCGCGACACTGAGGGCCGCGACAATCAGCAGCAAGCCGCCCTGCAAATGGGCCGGGGCAAAGCGCAGCACTTCGCTGACCCACGTCAGTGCCCACCAACCCGCGCCCCAGACCAACAACAGCTCGGACAACCGCTGCAAACTCAAGACATCGAATACCGCGGCCGGATGACCCCGCTGCAGACGCCACGCCCCCACCAGCGCCGCCAACCCCAGCACCATCGGCGTCCAGAAGCCACTGTGGGCCAAAGGCCGCAGACCTTCACTGTCGAGCGGTCCCAGCAAGGCCGGCCCCGCCATCAGGAAGGCCGCCCCGCCCAGCAATTGCAGGAGCAGGCCGAATATAAAACTCATGCGTTGTTTCAGATACAGGCTCAACCAGATGATCAACAGGCCACTGGCGGCCCACACGCCGCTCGCGGTTTGCCAGGGCAGGACGAACAGCACGGCGAGGTTGATCAAGGCCAGCCCCGCCAGCAACACCACCGACAGGCCACGCAGCAACCGAACGTCGTTGCGCACCATTTCGTCGCGGGCGGCCAGCAACATGCCGCCAATCAAGGCCAGGCCGATCAACGAGGCACTGAGCAAGCCGCTCCAGCCGGCGGCGAACACCGCCGCCGAATCTCCGTCAGCACCGCGCAAACGCATCAGGAACAGCGCGCCCCCCAACAGTTGCACACCGAATGCCGTAAACAGGAAGCTGCGCGATTGCAGGCGCAGGCCGACAAACAGCGTCACCAGACCGGCCAGCGCCCAGGCGATGGCGGTACCGTGGGTGAAGAAGAACATCGGCGCCAGCAGATAGAGCGAGCCCAGGCCCAACACCGCCAGCACCGGCTGCACCTGACGTTCCCAATTCGCGATGTGCCCGGGCGCCGCCTTGCGCAATTGATAGAAGCTGAACAGCAACGCGGCGCCCAGCATCAACGCCCCCAATGGGGCGCCCTGGAGCAGGCTGCTCTGGCCGATCTGCAACTCGCCGAAGAAAGCCCGCGCCGCGCCCAGCTGCAGCAACAAGGCAAACGCACGCGCCAATGGTCGCTGCTGACGCAGCCCCAGCCAGAAAATCCCCGCGCCTTCCACCGCCCATGCCGCCGTGGTCCAACGGGCGTCGAGGCCCAGAGGGATCGCCAGGCTGGTAAAAATCACCCCCAGCGCCAGGCAGGTTTCGGCCAACAACAGGGCGCGTCCCCTCATCAATACACGGGCCAGGCCCATGTAAATCATGCCCAGGAACAAGGCACTGAACGCTGCGGCCAGATCCAGGAACATCACCAGCGTGAGTTGCAAGCCGAAGCCCACCAGCGGCGGGCCGAACAGCATCGTGCCGTCCACATAATCGCCCTTGCGCGCCGACCAGCGCAGCAGCGCTTCACGGCTGTCATCCTCGGGAGCGTCGCTCATCTCCAGCAGTTTGCGCCGGGTGAACAGCAAGCCAATCGCCAGGTACATGAGGAAGAAGACGATCAGGAACGGCTCGGTGCTGAAGAACAGTGCCGGCGTGTATGAACGCAGGCCCCAGGCGATACCGATGCCGAAGGTACCGACAAAACCGATCAGGTTGAGCAGGCGCCAGGCCTTGAACCAGGCAATCGCGAGAATGCCGGTATTGAGCAGGATGAAATAGCTGAACAGCGCGACATGGTTACCGCTGCCGGTGGAGGTCAGGATCGGCGCGGCAAAGCCCCCCAGCGCGGCGGCAGCGGCCAGCCCGAGGGCGTTCTGGGTCACCGCCAGGATCGCCGAGAACACCGTGACCGCCACCAGCAACCCCAACGCAGCCTTGGAATCGAGCAGCGGGTGCAGGCGCATGGCCGCGAATACCGTCAGGTACAACACTGCGATGCCGGTGCCCTGGAGCATCAGCGCATAACTGTTGTTGCGCTGGCGCAACCACCAGCCCAGGCCCAGCAAGCCCAACGCACTGGCCGCGACACCGGCGTAACGCAGCTCGATCGGCACCACCATGCCTTCAGTGGCATAACGCAGCAGAAACGCCAGGCCGAGGAACAACAGCAGCACGCCAACCCGCAATACGGTATTGCCACCGAACAGCCAGTTACGCGCACCGGCCACGGCACGCTCGATGAAACCGGGGCCACGAGGCGTAGGCGGCGTAACAATCGGTTCCAGGGGCTCCGCTGCGCGGGCCTCGCGCCGTGAGGTGACTGGCGTGGGGGTCCAGATATCGTCGGGAAGCGGCTGACTGGCCTGGGTGACCATCGCAGGGGCCGGTGCCAGGTCGGGCGGTAGTTCCCAGACCAACTCCGGCTCGGGCTCTGCCTCGCTTCGGGCTTCGGGTTTCGGAGCCTGGGCCACCACGATTTCGGGTGCGGGTATGGGTGCGGACGCCGGTGCGCTCGGCGCCAATACCGTACCGCGCTCAAGCACGGCGAGACGTGCTTCCAGGGTCAGCAGGTCTTGCTGGGCCGCTTCCAGCAGACTCTGTTGTTTGTCGGCCTGGGCCCCAAGGCGACGCAACCGCAAGACCAGGGCGATGCCAAGCCCCGACAACGCACCTATCAGCGCATCGGCGAACGACTCATCCACCACCCAGCCGATTGCCAGGCCCAACAGCGTCAAAATCCATTGCATGGTTGATATCCCTGAGCGGCCCATTGCGGGCGTGACCGGGTGATGCGGTGCCTGGCTCAGTCTAGTGGAAACCACACAACCCTTTGTGGGAGCGGGCTCTGTGGGAGCGGAGCTTGCTCGCGATGAACGATGACGCGGTTTGCAGTTGAACCGTGTCGACTCCATCGCGAGCAAGCTTGGCTCCCACAGGGCTCGCTCCCACATGGGTCATGAGGGCTTCCAGTCCTGAGTCCGGCACACAGCCCGGCAAAACTGGCGCTCAGTATATCGACGAAGCCCACTTGCCGTTGGGCTTCGCTCACATTTCTTACAGCAAATGCTAGTCGAGGGCTTTCCAGATGTCGGTGGCGTACTCGCGGATGGTCCGGTCGGAGGAGAACCAGCCCATGCGCGCGGTGTTGAGCACCGCCGAACGCCACCACTGCTTGGAATCGTGCCAGCGCTCCTCGACCCTGGCCTGGGCGGCCCAGTAGGCATCGAAATCGGCGCAGACCAGGAAGCGGTCATAGTCCACCAGCGAATCCACCAGGCCGGTGTAGCGCATCGGATCGTCCGGCGAGAACACCCCGCCGCGAATCGCCTGCAACACATCGCTGAGGCGATGGGATGCAGCAATGTCCGGCGCGGCGCTGAATTCACCGTTGCGCTTGCGCGCTTCCACCTGCTCGGCTGTCAGGCCGAAGATGAACATATGCTCACCCCCTACCCGCTCATGCATTTCCACGTTGGCGCCATCCATGGTGCCGATGGTCAGCGCGCCGTTGAGGCCGAACTTCATGTTACTGGTGCCCGACGCCTCGAAACCGGCCGTGGAGATCTGCTCCGACAGGTCCGCCGCCGGGATGATGCTTTCGGCCAGGCTGACGTTGTAGTTGGGCAGGAACACCACCTTGAGCAGGCCACGCACGGTCGGGTCGTTATTCACCACCCGGGCGATGTCGTTGGTCAACTTGATGATCAGCTTGGCCTGGTGGTAGCTGGCGGCGGCCTTGCCGGCGAAGATTTTCACCCGCGGCACCCAGTCCACTTCCGGCTCGGCGCGAATTGCCTGGTACAGCGCCACGGTGTGCATCAGGTTGAGCAGTTGGCGTTTGTACTCGTGGATCCGCTTGACCTGCACGTCGAACATCGCCGCCGGGTTCACGGCAATGCCCAATCGCTCGTGGATCAGGTAGGCCAGGGCTTTCTTGCTGTGCAGCCGCTGTTCGGCGAACTGCTTGCGGAAGGCCTGCTTATCGGCGAACGGCTCCAGCTCGATCAGGCGCTCCTCGGGGTTGTCGAGCACGCTCGGGCCCAGGGCATCGACCATCATCGAGGTCAGTTCGGCGTTGGCCTGGAACAGCCAGCGGCGGAAGGTGACGCCGTTGGTCTTGTTGTTGATCCGTTCCGGGTAGAGCTTGTGCAGCTCGGAAAACACCGTGCTGCGCATCAGTTGCGTGTGCAACCCGGACACCCCGTTGACGCTGTGGGAACCGAGGAACGCCAGGTTGCCCATGCGCACCCGACGGCCGTTGTCTTCTTCGATCAGCGACACCGAGCGCAGCACGTCGAAATCGTGCACCCCCTTGGCCCGCAGCGAATCGATGTGCTGGGCGTTGATCAGGTAGATGATCTGCATATGCCGGGGCAGCATGCGCTCCATCAACCCCACCGGCCAGGTTTCCAGGGCTTCGGGCAGCAACGTGTGGTTGGTGTACGACAGCGTGTCCTGGGTGATCTGCCAGGCGGCGTCCCAGGCCACGTCGTAGACGTCCACCAATTGGCGCATCAGCTCGGCCACGGCGATGGACGGGTGGGTGTCGTTGAGCTGGATCGCTGCGTGATCGCCCAGGGTCAGTACCGAGGTATGCATGTTGCGATGACGGCGCAGCAAGTCCTGCAACGAGGCGGCAACGAAGAAATACTCCTGGCGCAGGCGCAGTTCCTGGCCAGCCTCGGTGCTGTCGGCCGGATAGAGCACGCGGGAAATACTTTCGGCCCGGGCGACCTCGGCCACGGCACCGAGGTGGTCGCCGGCATTGAAGCGCTCCAGGTGCAGGTCTTCCACGGCCCGGGCGCGCCATAGGCGCAGGGTGTTCACGCTCGCCCCTCGCCAGCCCACCACCGGGGTGTCATAGGCAATGGCCCGCACGGTTTCACCCGGAGACCAGACCTGCCGGGTCTTGCCGGTCTCGTCGGTGACGGTCTCGACGCTACCGCCGAATCCGATCGGGTAGACCACTTCCGGCCGTTCGAACTCCCAGGGGTTGCCGAAATCCAGCCAGTGCTCGGTCTGCTCCTGTTGCCAGCCATCGACGATCGCCTGGCGGAACAGGCCGTGCTCGTAACGAATGCCGTAACCATGGCCGGCGATACCGAGGGTCGACATGCTTTCCATGAAGCACGCCGCCAACCGGCCGAGGCCGCCGTTGCCCAGCGCCGCATCGGGCTCCAGCAGGCGGATGCGCTCCAGGTCCACACCCAGTTCGGTCAAGGCTTCGCGGGCGGTGTCCAGCAGGCCGAGGTTGCTCAGGCTGTCGTAGAGCAAACGCCCGATGAGAAATTCCAGGGAGAGGTAATAGACCCGCTTCTGGCCTTTGCGATAGATCTGCCGCGTGTGGTCCATCCAGTGCTCGACCATGTGGTCGCGGGCAGCAAGGGCAATGGCTTCGAACCAATCGTGATCAAACGCATGATCCGGGTCCTTGCCGACGGCATAAGTGAGTTTGGTCAACACGGCATCGCGAAATGCGGCCACTTCGGCCTCGCGAACAAGTGGTTCTTGAGTCATGAATAAGACCTCGAACGAGCATGGAATTGTCTGAGCCTAGACGGTCTGACAGAAGGCAAAGGCTCTTGGTTCGGTGGTTTTTCTCCCAGTGACGGAGAATTGCCGCCAGGGAATTGCCGATGGACGAATGAATGCAGGGGCCGTGCCGCCGAAGGCGGGGTTTTGCCAGGACGAAAAAAAACCGGCGGATGGTCGTTCAAAATTTCACCAGTCCCGGTATGATCGCGCGCCCTGATGCATGCTGGTACACCTAGATGATGAAGCCCAACCTGATCGCCGCCGCGGAGATCGACCGACTCGATACCTGGGCCAAGTATTCCGCCCCGATGTGCGGTTCCTGCGTGTCGAGCTGCTGCACGCTCCCGGTCGAGGTCAAGATCAAGGACCTGATCCGGATCGGCATCGTCGACGAATTCGAACTGGGCGACCCACCGAAAAACATCGCCAAGCGCCTGCAAAAGGAAGGGATCGTCGAGCGTTACAACCAGAAGTCGGAGATCTTCACCCTCCAGCGCATGAGCAACAACGATTGCCTTTATCTGGACCGCAAGAGCCGCCTGTGCACCATTTACGAGAAACGCCCGGACACCTGCCGCAATCATCCGCGGGTCGGCCCACGGCCGGGGTATTGCGCGTACAAGCCAAAGGAAGTGGAGCGCGAGCGTAATCCGCGGACGTTGGATCGGTTTTGATCGGCTGACGCTATCGCGAGCAGGCTCGCTCCCACATGGACGGTGCTGAACCTGTGGGAGCGAGCCTGCTCGCGATGAGGCCCGAATAGCCAGCACAAAATCCCAGGCATAAAAAAACGCCCCCGGTCTCGCAACCGGGGGCGTTTTTCATTCAGCCGGGGCTAGACGATCAAGCCTTGGCTTTCTTGGCAGCGCGGGTACGCTCGCTTTCGTCCAGGATCTTCTTGCGAAGACGGATGGACTTCGGCGTCACTTCGCACAACTCGTCATCCTGGATGAATTCCAGGGCCTGTTCCAGGGTGAAGCGAACAGGTGGAACCAGGGCGATGGTTTCGTCTTTACCCGAAGCACGCATGTTGTCGAGCTTCTTGCCCTTGGTAGGGTTGACACCCAGGTCGTTGTCGCGGCTGTTCAGACCAACGATCTGGCCACCGTAGACTTCCTGGCCGTGCTCGACGAACAGCTTGCCACGCGCCTGGAGGGTTTCCAGGGAGTAGGTCAGCGCCTTGCCGGTTTCTACCGAAACCAGAACGCCGTTCTGACGGCCGGACATGTCGCCGGACTTCATCACGTCGTAACGATCGAAGATCGAGGTCAGGATGCCAGCACCGTTGGTCAGGGTCAGGAACTGGTTACGGAAACCGATCAGACCACGAGCAGGGATGTTGTATTCCAGACGAACACGGCCTTTGCCATCCGGCACCATGTTGGTCAGGTCGCCCTTACGCAGGCCCATCTCTTCCATCACCTTGCCCTGGGATTCTTCCGGCAGGTCGATGGTGACGTTTTCGAACGGTTCATGCTTCACGCCGTCAACCAGACGGATGATCACTTCAGGACGGCCTACAGCCATTTCGAAGCCTTCGCGACGCATGGTTTCGATCAGTACCGAGAGGTGCAGCTCACCACGACCGGAAACCTTGAACTTGTCGGCCGAGTCACCTTCTTCAACGCGCAGTGCAACGTTGTACAGCAGCTCTTTGTCCAGACGTTCCTTGATGTTGCGGGAAGTCACGAACTTGCCTTCTTTACCGCAGAACGGCGAATCGTTGACCTGGAAAGTCATGGAAACGGTTGGCTCATCAACAGTCAGCGGCTTCATCGCTTCGACCGTGTCCGGGTGGCACAGGGTGTCGGAGATGAACAGCGCTTCCATACCGCTGATGCAAACGATGTCGCCAGCAGCTGCTTCTTCAACATCCACACGGTGCAGACCGTGGTGGCCCATCAGCTTCAGGATACGACCGTTACGCTTCTTGCCGTCGGCACCAATGGCCACGACCGGAGTGTTCGGTTTGACGGTACCACGAGCGATACGGCCAACGCCGATAACACCCAGGAAGCTGTTGTAGTCCAGGGCCGAGATCTGCATCTGGAACGGACCGTCACGGTCAACATCCGGCGCCGGTACGTTGTCGACGATCGACTGGTACAGCGGGGTCATGTCTTCAGCCATGTCGGTGTGGTCCAGACCGGCAATACCGTTCAGGGCCGAGGCGTAGACGACTTTGAAGTCCAACTGTTCGTCGGTGGCACCCAGGTTGTCGAACAGGTCGAAGATCTGGTCCAGAACCCAGTCAGGACGCGCGCCCGGACGGTCGACCTTGTTGATCACGACGATCGGCTTGAGACCGGCTTCGAACGCTTTCTTGGTCACGAAGCGGGTTTGCGGCATAGGGCCGTCCTGGGCGTCGACCAGCAGCAGCACGGAGTCGACCATCGACATCACGCGCTCTACTTCACCACCGAAGTCGGCGTGGCCCGGGGTGTCCACGATGTTGATGTGGTAGCCGTTCCAGTTGATGGCGGTGTTTTTCGCCAGGATGGTGATGCCACGCTCTTTTTCCTGGTCGTTGGAGTCCATCACGCGCTCGTCGTTGAGCTCGTTGCGCTCCAGGGTGCCGGATTGACGCAAGAGTTTGTCTACCAGGGTGGTCTTACCATGGTCAACGTGGGCAATGATGGCGATGTTGCGTAGATTTTCGATCACTTGTGTATCTCGATCAGAGGATTCGGTGTGCTGACAGGTCGTGGCAGCGATTTACGTTGAGTCCGACAAAGCCGCTACAGCTTGTCGGCGGCGTCGGGGGGCCGGTGACGCAGGCCACAGGCAAACAGCCCCGGGCACTTAGCTCGGTCGATAAACGCGCACATTGGCATGCCCCTCACTGAGCAGATGGTGGGCATGCAGGCGACTCATCACGCCTTTGTCGCAATACAGCAGGTACTGGCGAGTAGGGTCCAGTTCCTTGAAACGCGCGTTCACTGCATAGAACGGCATCGTTTGTACCTCGATACCGGCGACGCTCAACGGGTCGTCTTCAGCGTCATCCGGGTGACGGATGTCGATGATGATCTGACCGGCCAGCGCTTCGCCGACTTCTTCAATCTTGATGTCCTGGCCCAGTTCGTCGATCACTCGATCGATCGGCACCAGCCTGGCGTTTTCGAGCGCACGCTCGAGCACCGCCATGTCGAATTCTTTCTCTTCATGCTCCACGCGCCCGCGCTTGGCGGCCGTCTTCGGATTGACCGAGATGACCCCGCAGTACTCCGGCATGTGCCGGGCAAATTCGGCAGTGCCGATCGCGTTGGCGGTGTCGATGATGTCCTGCTTGTGGCTGGCGATCAGCGGGCGCAACACGAGCTTTTCGGTCACGCAGTCGATGACCGACAGGTTCGGCAGCGTCTGGCTCGATACCTGGGAAATCGCCTCGCCGGTAACCAGCGCATCGATGTGCAGGCGGTCGGCGATGCTGGACGCGGCACGCAACATCATACGCTTCAAAATGACGCCCATATGACTGTCATCGACTTTGCCGAGGATTTCTCCCAGAACTTCTTCGAACGGCACACTCACAAATAACACGCGCTGGGAGCTGCCGTACTTCTTCCAGATGAAGTGCGCCACTTCCATCACACCCAGCTCATGGGCACGCCCGCCGAGGTTGAAGAAGCAGAAATGGCTCATCAGGCCACGCCGCATGATCTGGTAGGCCGCGACCGTGGAGTCGAAACCGCCGGACATCAGCACCAGCGTCTGCTCCAGGGCACCCAGCGGATACCCGCCGATGCCGTTGTGCTGGCTGTGGATGACGAACAACCGCTGGTCGCGTATTTCAATGCGTACTTCAACTTGCGGGTTTTTCAACGAAATACCGGCGGCGCCACACTGCTGGCGCAATTGGCTGCCGACGTACCGGTCCACGTCCATCGAGCTGAACGGGTGCTTGCCCGCGCGCTTGCAACGTACCGAGAAAATCTTGCCCGCCAACGCATCGCCATAATGCAGCTTGCATTTGGCGACGATGTCGTCGAAATCCCCCAGCGGATATTCATCCACCTGCAGGAAATGCGCGATGCCTGGCATGCAGGTCAGCCGCTCCGTCATTTCCTTCAGGATCCTGGGTTCGCTGACGCGGGTTTCCAGTTCGAGATTGTCCCACACGCCATTCACCACCACGACCGGATCCAGATCACGGAGCACGGCACGGATGTTCTTGGCCAACTGCCGGATGAAACGCGTCCGGACCGGGCGGCTCTTGATGGTGATTTCGGGGAAGACTTTTACGATTAGTTTCATGAAAACAGCGCGCGAACGGCCAGCCGAAAAAGGGGGGCGCGGATTATAGCGGAAATTGCTCAAGGTTTGACCAATTAATGTGTAGATGGTTTTGAGCGCACCAAAACGGGTCGCCGACCATCCTTTGCGCTACATTACAGTGCGTAATTGTCTGACAATCCGTAGTTCAGGCCCTCTAAAGGCGTGGATTTGGTGCAAAAAACCCAAGCTGGGGCACTGGCATGCAATTTGCTCCCTTGTGAGGCAGGTTGCCATGGCAGAGTATTCGCGCCGGCATCACTCACATCTACGGGCATACCATTACCCGCCCGAAGCCACCCGGAGGACATATGTCGAAGTCGGTTCAACTCATCAAAGATCATGACGTCAAGTGGATTGATCTGCGCTTCACTGACACCAAAGGCACTCAACATCACGTAACCATGCCGGCCCGTGATGCCCTGGATGACGATTTCTTCGAAATCGGCAAGATGTTCGACGGTTCCTCCATCTCTGGCTGGAAAGGCATCGAAGCGTCCGACATGATCCTGATGCCGGACGACGAAACTGCCGTCCTGGACCCATTCACCGAAGAGCCGACCCTGATCCTGGTCTGCGACATCATCGAACCTTCGACCATGCAAGGCTATGACCGCGACCCACGCGCCATTGCCCACCGTGCCGAGGAATACCTGAAGTCCACCGGTATCGGCGACACCGCTTTCTTCGGTCCTGAGCCTGAGTTCTTCATCTTCGATTCGGTCAAGTTCAAGTCCGACATCTCCGGCTCCATGTTCAAGATCTTCTCCGAACAAGGCTCGTGGATGTCCGACCAGGACATCGAAGGCGGTAACAAGGGCCACCGTCCGGGCGTGAAAGGCGGCTACTTCCCAGTACCACCGTTCGACTTCGACCACGAAATCCGTACCTCCATGTGCAACGCACTGGAAGAAATGGGCCAGACCGTCGAAGTTCACCACCACGAAGTGGCGACTGCCGGCCAGAACGAAATCGGCGTGAAGTTCAACACGCTGGTCGCCAAGGCTGACGAAGTCCAGACCCTGAAGTATGTCGTGCACAACGTTGCCGATGCCTATGGCCGCACCGCGACCTTCATGCCGAAGCCACTGTACGGCGACAACGGTTCGGGCATGCACGTTCACATGTCGATCTCCAAGGACGGCAAGAACACCTTCGCAGGCGAAGGCTATGCCGGTCTGTCGGACACCGCCCTGTACTTCATCGGCGGTATCATCAAGCACGGTAAGGCCCTGAACGGCTTCACCAACCCGTCGACCAACTCCTACAAGCGTCTGGTCCCAGGCTTCGAAGCTCCGGTGATGCTGGCCTACTCGGCTCGCAACCGTTCCGCCTCGATCCGTATTCCTTACGTGAACAGCCCTAAAGCCCGCCGTATCGAAGCCCGCTTCCCGGATCCGGCTGCCAACCCGTACCTGGCCTTCGCCGCACTGATGATGGCCGGTCTGGACGGTATCCAGAACAAGATCCACCCCGGCGATGCCGCCGACAAAAACCTGTATGACCTGCCGCCTGAAGAGGCCAAGGAAATCCCACAGGTTTGCGGTAGCCTGAAAGAAGCCCTGGAAGAGCTAGACAAGGGCCGTGCGTTCCTGACCAAGGGCGGCGTATTCAGCGATGACTTCATCGACGCTTACATCGCACTGAAAAGCGAAGAAGAAATCAAGGTTCGCACCTTCGTACACCCACTGGAATATGAGCTGTACTACAGCTGCTGATCCAGTAGCGCTCGCACACGCGGCGTGAAACAAGAGAGGCCTCCTTCGGGAGGCCTTTTTTGTGGGTGCAGGTTACGTGCATGATGATCGCCGCCTCCCAGACAAAAAGAGACTGCTCATGAACTTGCGCCTCACACTTGGCCTTGCCCTCTCTGCCGCGCTACTGACAACCACCGCCGAAGCCACGCCCGCCCCGGACGCCCTTACGCCATTGCTTAACGCCATTGGCGAACGCATCGCCATCGCCGACCAAGTGGCACTGAGCAAATGGGATAGCCATAAACCGGTAGAAGACCGTCAGCGCGAGCGAGAAGTCATTGCCGCCGCCGTCGCCCAGGCACCGGTCTACAAGCTGTCCGGTGAAACCGTGGAAGCGTTTTTCAGCGCCCAGATAGAAGCCAACAAACTGGTGCAGTACATCGACCTGTCCGACTGGACCCTGGAAGGCAAGGCCCCGGACCTCCCACGCCCGGACCTGGTGGGGCAAATCCGCCCACAGCTTGATCGACTGCAAAAACGCCTCTTGCAACAACTGGCCGATTTCGCTCCCTACCGTACCGACCCGCAGTGCCCGCAATGGCTGGCCCGGGCCACCCACAACGACAAACAGCACCCGGTGCACCGGCTTGCCCTGATCCGGGCGACTGCGGAACTGTGCATAGCCAAAAACTGAGGCAATACACATCCCCCTTGTGGGAGCGAGCCTGCTCGCGATAGCGGTGTGTCAGGCAATAGCAATGTTGCTGAGCGATCGCCATCGCGAGCAGGGCTCGCTCCCACAAGGGGACTTCAGTGTTTGAACTCCCTGGGTTGGGCCAATCGCCGCCTTGTCCTATGCTGCATCCAACACTTTCAGTTTCCGGTCGATTTTTATGGGTCGTGTCTTTCCTGGCGTTTTGTTGCTACTGGCACTGCCCGCAGCAGCCCAGATCTACAAATACACCGACGCCGACGGCAATACCGCCTACAGCAACCAGCCACCCCAAGGCGTACCGGCACAGACGGTGGAGTTGCCGCCGCTCAACAGCATCGAACATCAACCCCCAAGCAACCCGGACACGCCGGCGACCCCCGCCAACAGTGAGGCGCCGCGCAAGGCCTACGACATACTCGAACTGACGGACATCCCCACCGAAGAAGCCCTGCGCGCCAACAATGGCACCTTCACCGTTGGCGTCCGGGCGCAGCCGCGCCTGCAAAGCCCTCATCAGTTCCGGCTGCTGCTGGACGACCAGCCCTACGGCCAGCCCTCCAACGTGCCGCGCCTGCAACTGGTGAACATCGACCGGGGCGAGCATCGTCTGGCGGTCCAGGTCATCGACGGGGATCACCTTGTGCAACAGAGCGACACCGTCACCTTTACCGTGCAGCGGGTGCACCGGCCATGATCCGTTGGATGCTTGTGCTGTGCCTGTCGCTGGTCGCCTTCCCGGGGGTAGCGCAGGTCTATACCTACGTCGACGCCCAGGGCAATCGTGTCTTCACCGATCAACCGCGCCCCGGCAATGCGAAGAAGGTCCAACTGCCACCGGGCAACCGGATGACCACGGCGCCCGCCGCCACCACCTCGGCACCGGCCTCCGCAGAGCAGCCCACGCCCCTGTTTCATTACGAAATGCTGCGGCTGCTGATCCCGGAACCGGATGCCACGATACGCAGCACAGCGGGGGACTTGATCGTCACCGCTACCAGTGAGCCGAGGCTGAAAAAGGGCCATCGCTACCGTCTGCTGCTCGACGGCCGGCCCACCGGCGAACCAGGACCAAGCCCGGTGTTTGCCTTGAACAACATCGATCGAGGCACTCATCACCTGGCGGTGGAAATCCTCGATGAGCAAGACCGCATCGTCGAGCGCACCGCCAACCAGCCCTTCCACATGCAGCGCACGTCGCTGGCGCAGAAGCGCCGTATCAAACCCTGCGCTACCGCCGACTATGGCCAGCGCCCCGAATGCCCCCTCGCCGACAAACCCGAAGAAGAAAGCAGCATCCTGCCATTCTTCTAACGCCGTCATGACGATGCACTATATTGGTGCATAACGTTGCGCCACTACTCAGCTGCCAACCCATTTTGGTTCGAAAGTACCCGGTAAAACTGGCAGAACGCCACGCAATCGGGCGAAAAAACCTCTTTTCAGGCTCTAAACGCTTCTTTTCGGAGCCTTGGTTTGGTTTTTGCATTTTCCTTCTATCAGCGCATTCATTGCGCGCGCAATTTGGGACCGGCCCCGAATTGCCACGCATCAAAAGAGGTCCCGATGACCATTAGCGACGCACTACACCGCTTGCTACTCGATAACCTCACCACCGCGACCATTCTGCTCGACGCCGAACTGCGCCTCGAGTACATGAACCCGGCGGCGGAGATGCTCCTGGCCGTCAGCGGCCAGCGCAGCCATGGACAGTTCATCAGCGAGTTGTTCACCGAATCCGCCGAGGCACTCAACTCCTTGCGCCAGGCCGTGGAGCAGGCTCACCCGTTCACCAAGCGCGAAGCGATGCTCACCGCCCTGACCGGCCAGACGCTGACGGTCGACTACGCGGTGACCCCGATCCTGAGTAACGGCGCCACCCTGTTGCTGCTGGAAGTCCACCCTCGTGATCGCTTGCTGCGCATCACCAAGGAAGAGGCGCAGTTGTCCAAGCAGGAGACCAGCAAGATGCTGGTGCGTGGCCTGGCCCACGAGATCAAGAACCCCCTCGGTGGTATCCGTGGCGCTGCGCAATTGCTGGCCCGGGAGCTCCCTGAAGAAAGCCTCAAGGACTACACCAACGTCATCATCGAGGAAGCCGACCGCCTGCGAAATCTCGTGGACCGCATGCTCGGCTCCAACAAGCTGCCCTCCCTGGCCCTGTGCAATGTCCATGAAGTACTGGAGCGAGTCGGCAGCCTCGTGGAAGCCGAGAGCCAGGGCTGCATCACCTTGGTGCGCGACTATGACCCGAGCATTCCCGATGTCTTGATCGATCGTGAACAGATGATCCAGGCCGTGTTGAACATCGTGCGCAACGCGATGCAGGCCATCGGCAGCCAGAACGAGCTGCGCCTGGGCCGCATCAGCTTGCGCACCCGCGCCTTGCGCCAGTTCACCATCGGTCATGTGCGCCATCGCCTGGTGACCAAGATCGAAATCATCGACAACGGCCCGGGCATCCCCACGGAATTGCAGGAAACCATCTTCTTTCCCATGGTCAGCGGCCGTCCGGACGGTACCGGGCTGGGCCTGGCCATTACCCAGAACATCATCAGTCAGCATCAGGGCCTGATCGAGTGTGAGAGCCACCCCGGCCACACCACCTTTTCGATCTTCCTGCCACTGGAACAAGGAGCCACATCGACATGAGCCGTAGTGAAACCGTGTGGATCGTCGATGACGACCGTTCTATCCGCTGGGTCCTGGAAAAAGCCTTGCAACAGGAAGGCATGACCACCCAGAGCTTCGACAGCGCCGATGGCGTGATGAGCCGCCTGGCTCGTCAGCAACCGGACGTCATCATCTCCGACATCCGCATGCCCGGGGCCAGCGGCCTGGACCTGCTGGCGCGGATTCGCGAGGAGCATCCCCGGCTGCCGGTGATCATCATGACCGCCCACTCCGACCTGGACAGCGCCGTGGCGTCCTACCAGGGCGGTGCCTTCGAATACCTGCCCAAGCCGTTCGACGTCGATGAAGCGGTGTCGCTGGTCAAGCGCGCCAACCAGCACGCCCAGGAACAACAGGGCCTGGAAGAAGTGCCGGCCCTGGCCCGCACACCGGAAATCATCGGCGAAGCACCGGCGATGCAGGAAGTGTTTCGCGCCATCGGGCGCCTGAGCCACTCCAACATCACCGTGCTGATCAACGGCGAGTCCGGTACCGGTAAAGAACTGGTGGCCCATGCCCTGCACCGCCACAGTCCACGGGCGGCATCGCCCTTCATCGCGCTGAACATGGCCGCGATCCCCAAGGACCTGATGGAGTCCGAACTGTTCGGTCACGAGAAAGGTGCATTCACCGGCGCGGCCAACCTGCGACGCGGACGCTTCGAACAGGCCGACGGCGGCACCTTGTTCCTCGACGAGATCGGCGACATGCCGGCCGACACCCAGACCCGTCTGTTGCGCGTGTTGGCGGACGGCGAGTTCTATCGGGTGGGCGGTCATACGCCGGTCAAGGTCGATGTCCGCATCATCGCCGCGACCCACCAGAACCTGGAAACCCTGGTTCACGCCGGCAAATTCCGTGAAGACCTGTTCCATCGCCTGAACGTGATCCGCATCCATATCCCGCGCCTGGCGGATCGTCGCGAAGACATCCCGACCCTGGCCAGGCATTTCCTCAGCCGCGCCGCCCAGGAGTTGGCGGTGGAACCCAAGCTGCTCAAGAGCGAGACCGAGGAATACCTCAAGAACCTGCCGTGGCCCGGCAACGTGCGCCAGCTGGAGAATACCTGCCGCTGGATCACGGTCATGGCCTCGGGACGTGAGGTGCACATCGGTGACCTGCCGCCGGAACTGTTGAGCCTGCCGCAGGATTCGGCTCCGGTGACCAACTGGGAACAGGCCCTGCGCCAGTGGGCCGACCAGGCCTTGGCCCGTGGCCAGTCGAGCCTGCTGGACAGCGCCGTGCCGAGCTTCGAACGCATCATGATCGAAACCGCCCTCAAGCACACCGCCGGCCGCCGCCGCGACGCCGCCGTGCTGCTGGGCTGGGGTCGCAATACCTTGACCCGCAAGATCAAGGAATTGGGGATGAAGGTCGATGGCGGGGATGATGATGAGAGCGATGAGGGCTGAGCAGCCTTTGGCTTTTCGCTGAAATCTGAAGGCCAATCGCGAGCAGGCTCGCTCCCACATTGGACATCGGTGTCCGCGCAGTTATGTGGGAGCGAGCCCTGCTCGCGATGCTTTTGAAAGCGCCATGCACCACACCGATGCACCACGAACCGCAACCGAGCGCCTCATACGGGGCCAGGCCGATCGATTCACCTCGAAAAACCCTGCCGCAAAAAAGCCAAAGCCCCGGAATACGGGGCCTTGCGCGACATCAGAAGGTTTTATGTGACAAGCCATTTAAAACTGGCACGCCCCCTGCAATAAACCAATCACTACCCAGTTTCGGGGACCTTGGTACAGGCAGGCCGGGGATTCCCCATTTTATCCGGGCTCATCCGAGCCCACCGTTTTGGGGGCCTTGATACAGGCAGGTCAAGGTTTCCCTTCTTTACACCCAGGGCTGGATCCTCTCGATCGCCCTCCCGTTTTGGGGACCTTGGTACAGGCAGGCCGGGGATTCCCCTCTTTTATTGCTCCTGGAGACGGACCTCCAGCCGCCAGCGGGCGTCCACCTCGCTGCCGGTCCACTCACCTCGCAATGGACGCGCCGCCACCAACGTCAGCAGCAACCCCTTGTCACTCAAGCGCACCCGCCAGTTCACGTCCTTGCCGTTGAGCTTCAATTGCCCCTTCTGCGCCGGACCTTCAGCTTCGAATAACAGCGCCACGGAGCCATCGACGATTTCCCCGTGCAGCTTGGGTTCGTCATTGAACCAGGCCACCAGCACCCCATCGCCCACCTCGATCCGCTCCAACACACTCGGTTCGGGGTTGGTCAGGCGACCGATCATCAAGCCAATCATCAGGCCAAAGATTGCCAGCGAGCCCATGACACGCGGGAATAGCTTCGAACGCTCATCGGTTTGCAGCGTAGAATGCGCGTCATCTTTGTTATCGGAGCCGTGCATGTTTCACGTCATCCTTTTTCAACCGGAAATTCCACCGAACACCGGCAATGTCATCAGGCTCTGCGCCAACAGCGGCTGCCACCTGCATTTGATCGAACCGCTGGGCTTCGAAATGGACGACAAGCGCCTGCGCCGTGCCGGCCTCGACTACCACGAGTATGCCACCTTGCAGCGCCATGCAGACCTCGCCAGTTGTCTGGAAAGCCTCGGTCATCCGCGCCTGTTCGCCTTCACCACCAAGGGTTCGCGGCCCTTTCATGACGCCAGTTTCGTCGCTGGCGATGCGTTCCTGTTCGGGCCTGAAAGCCGAGGCCTGCCGGCCGACGTGCTGGACGCACTACCCGCAGAGCAGCGCTTGCGCCTGCCGATGCGAGAAGGCTGTCGCAGCCTGAACCTGTCCAACACGGTGGCCGTGGCTGTTTACGAGGCTTGGCGGCAGAACGGGTTCGCCTGAACCCATAACGCCAGAAACTCCTGTGGGAGCCGAGCTTGTGGGAGCCGAGCTTGCTCGCGATGGAGTCGACACGGTTCAACTTTAAACCGCGTCATCGTTCATCGCGAGCAAGCTCGGCTCCCACAGGGCTCGCTCCCACAGGTTTTGTAGCCAGCTGTCGGACGCTTATTGAACCGTCGCGCCGCCTTCTTCCTGCATGCGCTGCAGCTCTTGGGCGTACAGGGCATCGAAGTTCACCGGAGCCAGCATCAGGGCCGGGAACGAGCCACGGGTCACCAGGCTGTCCAGCGCTTCACGGGCATACGGGAACAGGATGTTCGGGCAGAACGCGCCCAGGGTGTGGCTCATCGAAGCGGCATCCAGATTCTTGATCAGGAAGATCCCGGCTTGTTGGACTTCAGCGATGAACGCCACTTCGTCACCGTTCTTCACAGTAACCGACAGGGTCAGCACCACTTCGTGGAAGTCTTCTTCCAAGGCCTTCTGGCGGGTGTTCAGGTCCAGGCCTACGCTCGGCTCCCACTGCTGGCGAAAGATCGCCGGGCTTTTCGGGGCTTCGAAGGACAGGTCACGCACATAAATGCGCTGCAAGGAGAATTGCGGTGCGGCTTCTTCTTCGCTGGCAGCTGTGTTCTGTTGGTCAGTCATCGCAGATCCTTCTCACTTTCAGGTTCTTTAGGGGATTCAGGCCTTGAGCATCGCGTCGAGCTTGCCGGCGCGCTCCAGGGCAAACAGGTCGTCGCAACCGCCCACGTGGGTGCTGCCGATCCAGATCTGCGGCACGGACGTGCGTCCGGCCTTCTGGGTCATCTCGGCGCGCAGTTGCGGCTTGCCGTCGACCTTGATCTCTTCGAAAGCCACGCCCTTGTTCTGGAGCAGGAACTTGGCTCGGGAACAATAGGGGCAGTAATCGCTGGAATAGACAACGACGTGGGGCATCTCACTTCACCAGGGGCAGGTTGTCGGCTTTCCAGGTCGCCACGCCACCGGACAGCTTGGCGGCAGTGAAACCGGACTTCATCAGTTCGCGGGCATGGGTACCGGCCGTCTGGCCCATGGCGTCGACCAGAATGATGGTCTTGGCCTTGTGCTTTTCCAGCTCGCCGATACGTGCGGCCAGTTTGTCCTGGGGAATGTTCAGCGCGCCGACAATGTGACCGGCGGCGAATTCCTTGCCCGGGCGAATGTCCACCACCACGCCGGCATCCTTGTTGACCAGCGCGGTCAGTTCGGCGGTGCTCAGGCTGCGGCCGCCGCCCTGCATCGTATGGGCGACCAGCAATGCCAGCAGTACGACGAAGATACCGACGAGAATGTAGTGGTTAGTGGCAAATTCAATCAGGTGAGCAACCATCGAAGGAGGTTCCAGGGCGTTAAAATGTCGGCCAGTATACACAGCACTCAGGGTCGGCCAAACCCCGCCCGGCGGTGACGGCACCGGAACTTACCTTTAAACTGCCCGTCCCTTTTCCATCGTCTTCTTTTAACCAGCCACGAGTGGATTCCATGACTACCACGCCTAAACCTTTGGTCCTGATGATTCTCGACGGCTTCGGTCACAGTGACAGCCACGAATCCAACGCTGTGTATTCGGCCAACAAGCCTGTACTGGACCGCCTGTGGGCCACCGTGCCGAACGGCCTGATCTCCGGCAGCGGCATGGACGTCGGCCTGCCGGACGGGCAGATGGGCAACTCCGAAGTCGGCCACATGAACCTCGGCGCCGGCCGCGTGGTTTACCAGGACTTCACTCGCGTCACCAAAGCGATCCGCGACGGCGAGTTTTTCGAGAACCCGACCATCTGCGCCGCCGTGGACAAAGCCGTAGCGGCCGGCAAGGCCGTGCATTTCATGGGCCTGCTGTCCGACGGCGGCGTGCACAGCCACCAGGACCACCTGATCGCCATGGCCGAACTGGCCGTCAAGCGCGGCGCAGAGAAGATCTACCTGCACGCCTTCCTCGATGGCCGTGACACCCCGCCGAAAAGCGCCGCCTCTTCGATCGAGTTGCTGGACACGACCTTCCAGACGCTCGGCAAAGGCCGCATCGCCAGCATTGTCGGCCGTTACTACGCCATGGACCGCGACAACCGCTGGGACCGTGTCGCCCAGGCCTACAACCTGATCGTCGATGGCAACGCCGAGTTCAGCGCCGCCACCGCTCAGGAAGGCCTGGAAGCCGCCTACGAGCGCGGTGAAAGCGACGAATTCGTCAAGGCCACTACCATCGGTACACCGGTCAAGGTCGAAGATGGCGACGCCGTGGTGTTCATGAACTTCCGTGCCGACCGCGCCCGCGAGCTGACCCGGGTCTTCGTCGAAGACGACTTCAAGGAGTTCGAACGCGCTCGCCAGCCAGAACTGGCCGGTTTCGTGATGCTGACTCAGTACGCCGCCAGCATCCCCGCACCGTCGGCCTTCGCCGCCGGCAGCCTGGAAAATGTCCTGGGCGATTACCTGGCCAAGAATGGCAAGACCCAGTTGCGCATCGCCGAAACCGAAAAATACGCCCACGTGACGTTCTTTTTCTCGGGCGGCCGCGAAGAACCGTTTCCGGGCGAAGAGCGCATCCTGATCCCATCGCCGAAAGTCGCCACCTACGACCTGCAACCGGAGATGAGTGCCCCGGAAGTCACCGATCGGATCGTCGACGCCATTGAAAACCAGCGTTACGACGTCATCGTGGTCAACTACGCCAACGGCGACATGGTCGGTCACAGCGGTGTGTTCGAGGCGGCGGTCAAGGCCGTGGAGTGCCTGGACACCTGCGTTGGACGCATCGTCGAAGCGCTGGAAAAGGTCGGCGGCGAAGCGCTGATCACGGCCGACCACGGCAACGTCGAGCAGATGTCCGACGAATCCACCGGCCAGGCCCACACTGCCCATACCACCGAGCCGGTGCCGTTCATCTATGTCGGCAAGCGCGACTTCAAGGTCCGCGAGGGCGGCGTGCTGGCCGACGTGGCGCCGACCATGCTGATGCTGCTGGGCATGGAAAAGCCGGCGGAAATGACCGGAACTTCGATTCTGGTCTGACATCTCGGCCAACCCCAACCCACCCTGTGGGAGCAAAGCTTGCTCGCGATGGCGATCGGACGGCCAGCATTTTTGTTGAATGTACTGGCGTCATCGCGAGCAAGCTTTGCTCCCACAGAGGTTTGGCGGTGATTTGGTGCCTGACACCAGCCCAGTTATCACACAGCCCCAAATGGGCGTTTTTTTTGCGGCGTGGGGCGGGCATACTAGGCCGTCCCTTTCCCTGGTATCGCCCGCCTCTATGCTTCGCGTCCTGATAGCCCTCGCTCTGACCTGCCTGCTCCAACCGGCCTTCGCTGACGAGCGCGCGCAAACCCAACAGCAGTTGGAAGCCACGCGCCAGGACATTGCCGAGCTGAAGAAGCTGCTGGGCAAGCTGCAGGAAGAAAAAGCCGGCGTACAGAAAGACCTGCGTGGCACCGAGACCGAGATGGGCAACCTGGAGAAACAGGTGGATGCCCTGCAAAAAGAGCTGAAGAAAAGCGAATCCGAGCTGCAGCGGCTCGATGGAGAGAAAAAAAAACTCCAGAGCGCGCGCACTGAACAGCAACACCTGATCGCCATCCAAGCCCGCGCGGCCTATCAGAGCGGCCGTCAGGAGTACCTCAAGCTGTTGCTCAACCAGCAGAACCCCGAGAAATTCGCCCGCACCCTCACCTATTACGACTATCTGAGCCAGGCACGCCTGGAACAACTCAAGAAATTCAACGAAACCCTGCGCCAACTGGCCAACGTCGAAAAAGACATCGAACTGCAGCAGGCCCAGTTGCTGGTGCAGAAAAGCAGCCTCGACACCCAGCGCGAAGAACTCGAGAAAGTTCGCAAGGAACGCGCGGTGGCCCTGGCCAAGCTCAATGACGATATGAAGGCACGGGACAGCAAGCTCAAGGCTCGCGAGCAGGACCAGGCCGAACTGGCAAACGTGCTGAAGACCATCGAGGAAACCCTGGCCCGCCAGGCGCGAGAGGCAGAGGAAGCGCGACAGAAAGCGCTGATCGCCCAGCAGGAAGCCGAAAAAAAGCGCCTGCGTGAAGCCCAGGCCGATGCGGACTCGGACGATGCACCACGCAAACCCGCGAAGTCCAGCCCTGGCGCATTGGTTTCCAGCGATGGCGAAACCTTCGGCGGCGCCTTTGCTTCCGCCCGGGGCAAACTTCCATGGCCGGTCAATGGTCGATTGCTTGCGCGCTTTGGTGAAACCCGCGGCGACGACACCCGTACCAAGTGGGACGGTGTGATGATCAGCGCATCCGCCGGCAGCCAGGTGCATGCCGTTCATGGCGGGCGGGTAGTGTTCGCCGACTGGCTGCGCGGCGCCGGCCTGCTGGTGATCCTCGATCACGGCAACGGTTACCTGAGTCTGTATGGCCACAACCAGACGCTGCTCAAGTCGGCGGGGGATGTGGTCAAGGCCGGAGAGTCCATCTCCACGGTCGGCAACAGTGGCGGGCAGGATACGCCTGCACTGTATTTCGCAATTCGTCAGCAGGGTCGCCCCAGTGACCCGGCCCAATGGTGTCGTGCGCAAGGATAAGCGCGCCCATCCAATTAAGGAGTTCGTTCGACATGCTGCATTTGTCCCGCCTCACCTCGCTGGCCCTGACGATCGCCCTCGTGATCGGTGCACCCCTGGCTTTTGCCGCCGGACCGGCACCATCGGCGCCTGCCGCCACGGCCGCCACCACCAAGGCCCCGTTGCCACTGGACGAACTGCGCACCTTTGCCGAAGTCATGGACCGGATCAAGGCCGCCTACGTCGAGCCGGTGGATGACAAGATGCTGCTGGAGAACGCCATCAAGGGCATGCTCAGCAACCTCGACCCGCACTCCGCCTACCTGGGGCCGGAAGACTTTGCCGAATTGCAGGAAAGCACCAGCGGCGAGTTCGGCGGCCTGGGCATCGAAGTCGGCAGCGAAGACGGCTTTATCAAGGTGGTCTCGCCGATCGACGACACCCCGGCCTCCAAGGCCGGGATCCAGGCCGGTGACTTCATCGTCAAGATCAACGGCCAGCCGACCCGCGGCCAGAGCATGACCGAAGCCGTAGACAAGATGCGCGGCAAGATCGGCCAGAAGATCACGCTGACCCTGGTGCGCGATGGCGGTACGCCATTCGACGTGACCCTCACCCGGGCGGTGATCCAGGTCAAGAGCGTGAAGAGCCAACTGCTGGAGTCGGGCTACGGCTACATCCGCATCACCCAGTTCCAGGTCAAGACCGGCGAAGAAGTCGCCAAGGCCCTGGCCAAGCTGCGTAAGGACAATGGCAAGAAACTCAACGGCCTGGTCCTGGACCTGCGCAACAACCCTGGCGGCGTGCTGCAATCGGCGGTGGAAGTGGTGGATCACTTCATCACCAAAGGCCTGATCGTCTACACCAAGGGCCGTATCGCCAACTCCGAGCTGCGCTTCTCGGCCACCGGCAACGACCTGAGCGACGCCGTGCCGCTGGTGGTGTTGATCAACGGTGGCAGCGCCTCGGCCTCGGAAATCGTCGCCGGCGCCCTGCAGGACCAGAAACGCGGCGTGGTCATGGGCACCACCAGTTTCGGCAAAGGCTCGGTGCAGACCGTCCTGCCACTGAACAACGACCGTGCTCTCAAGATCACCACTGCGCTGTACTTCACGCCCAACGGCCGTTCCATCCAGGCCCAGGGCATCGTTCCGGATATCGAGGTGCGCAAAGCCAAGATCACCAACGAGCAGGACAGCGAGTACTTCAAGGAAGCCGACCTGCAAGGTCACCTGGGCAACGGCAACGGCGGCGCCGACAAACCGAGCGGTTCCGGCGGCAAGGCCAAGCCGATGCCGCAGGATGACGATTACCAACTGGCCCAGGCCCTGAGTCTGCTCAAAGGACTGAACATCACCTCCGGCCGCTGAGATGGGCCTGCGTTTCATCCTCGGGCTGTTGTGCTGCCTGGCAGGCGCCGCCATTGCGGCGCCCGACACGCCCGTGGCTTCACCGCACAAGGCCTACTTGAGCCTGATCATCGACGACCTGGGGCAAAACCTGCCCCGGGATCGTCGGGTATTGGCCCTCCCCGGACCGGTCGCCACCGCGATCATGCCCGACACGCCCCACGCCGCCGAATTTGCCCGCGAGGCTCACCGCGCCGGCAAGATCGTCATGCTGCACATGCCCATGGATCCGGCGACCGGGCCATTCGCCTGGCATCCCGAGCTGTCGATTGAAGAGCTGGGAAAACGCCTCGACGCCGCGTTCGCCGCCGTGCCCTATACCAGCGGGATCAACAACCACATGGGCAGCCGCATGACCGCCCAACCCCAGGCCATGGCCTGGCTGATGGCGGACTTGCAGCAGCGCCACAAGTTCTTCGTCGACAGCCGAACCAGCGCTCAGACCGTCGCGGCCGCCGAAGCCCAGAAAATTGGCCTCGCCAGTGTGTCGCGGGATGTATTCCTCGACGACGAGCGCACCGAAGCCGCCATCGCCCATCAGCTCCAGACCGCCATCGACCTGGCTCGCCGTCAGGGCTCGGCCGTGATGATCGGCCATCCCTACCCGCAAACCCTGGCGGTGCTCGAACGCGAACTGCCCCGGCTCAAGGCAAAGGGCGTCGAGTGGATCGACATCAAGTCGATGATCAGCCTGCGCAGCAATCGGGCGATGGTGGGGCATGGGAGGGATGGGGTTTATCGATAAGCGCGGCGCGGCAATCCGACGATGGGGCCAGACCGGCTAGCGCACGGCTCAGAGATAGCGCGCCATGATCGCGTCCACGGCACCTTCCTTGCGCAGCTCATCCAGGGCTTTTTGCAGCCGTGCGACCACGTCGTCGGACACGTCCTTGTTCAGCGCCAGGTACAACTCGGCACTGTTGAATCGCAGCACGGTCTTGAGATCGCTCACGCCTTCCTGACGGGCCAGGTAGCGGCCGGCCGGGTCGCCAGTGGCCCACAGGTCGATTTGACCGTTGACCAGTTTCCTGGCGTTGTCCTGGTCGCGCAGCACGACCACTGGCTTCAACCCTTGCTTGCCCAGTGTTTCGGCAATCGCATCGCCCTTGTAGGCGCCGATCCTGTATGGGCGCGCCTGCTCCAACGAGTCGAGGGCTATCTTGCTGTCCGCCCTGGCAAGCATGATCCAGTCGTCCGGACCGATGGGGCCGACCCATTTGAAAAGCGCTTCACGCTCCGGCAACCGCGCCATGACAAACACACCGTAGCCGGGATTTTCCAAGGCGAGTTTGTAGATGCGTTCCCAGGGAAAACGCAGCGTCAGGCTGTAGGTGATATCGGCGCGCTTGAAGATCTCGCGGACGATGTCCACGGCAATGCCATGAATGTTCTCGTCCTGGGCGAAGTTCTTGCCGTTCTTGGCCATGTTGTACGGTGGGAAGTTTTCCGTCAGCAGCACCAGCGACGTATCGGCCGCGCGAACGGTCCCTGCGAGCAGCAAGGTGGCGCTGGCAAAGGCAAGAACGAGGCGTTTGAGCATGTCGGGCTACCGCAATCCATGGTGTGCCCAAGAGTGCCTTGGGCCCGCCATGGTGTCCAGCAATCAGCGAATGCAGATACCGCGCTGCGCCATGTAGGCCTTGGCCTCCGGCACGGTGTATTCGCCAAAGTGGAAGATGCTCGCCGCCAGCACCGCGCTGGCGTGGCCTTCGAGAATGCCGTCGGCCAGGTGTTGCAGGTTGCCGACACCGCCGGAGGCAATCACCGGGATTCCCAGGGCATCGCTGATGGCGCGGGTGACGCCCAGGTCGAAACCATTCTTCATGCCGTCCTGGTCCATGCTGGTCAGCAGGATCTCACCGGCGCCCAGGCCTTCCATCTTCTTCGCCCACTCAACGGCGTCGAGGCCGGTTGGCTTGCGGCCGCCATGGGTGAAGATTTCCCAGCGCGGAGGCTCGCCCGGACCGGAAACCTTTTTCGCATCGATCGCCACGACAATGCACTGCGAGCCGAAACGCTCGGCAGCCTCGCCGACGAATTCAGGATTGAAGACGGCCGCGGTGTTGATGGACACCTTGTCCGCACCGGCGTTGAGCAGGTTGCGGATGTCCTGCACGGTGCGCACGCCACCGCCGACGGTCAGAGGAATGAATACCTGGCTGGCCATGCGCTCGACGGTATGCAACGTGGTATCGCGGCCATCGACGCTGGCCGTGATGTCCAGGAAGGTAATCTCGTCCGCGCCCTGTTCGTCGTAGCGACGGGCGATTTCCACCGGGTCGCCGGCGTCACGGATGTTCTCGAACTTGACGCCCTTGACCACCCGGCCGTTATCCACGTCCAGGCAAGGGATGATGCGTTTGGCCAGCGCCATGATGAGTCCTCAGCCTGTGTAGGAATCGCAGAAGGCCTGGGCCTCGGCGACGTCCAGGGTGCCTTCATAAATCGCGCGACCGGTGATCGCACCGATGATGCCGGGAGCCTTGGCGTCGAGCAGCGTCTTGATGTCGCCCAGGTTGTGGATACCGCCGGAGGCGATGACCGGAATCTTCGTCGCGGCGGCCAGGGCAGCGGTGAACGGGACATTGCAGCCCTGCATCATGCCGTCTTTGGCGATGTCGGTGTAGACGATGGCAGACACGCCGTCAGCCTCGAAGCGCCTGGCCAGGTCGATCACCTGCACGGTGCTGACTTCGGCCCAGCCGTCAGTGGCGACGAACCCGTCCTTGGCGTCCAGGCCAACGATGACCTTGCCCGGGAAGGCGCGGCAGGCTTCGGCGACGAACTCAGGTTCCTTGACCGCCTTGGTGCCGATGATCACATAGCTGACGCCGGCCTTGACGTAGTGCTCGATGGTTTCCAGCGAACGAATACCCCCGCCGATCTGGATCGGCAGGTTCGGGTAGCGCCTGGCAATGGCGGTGACCACTTCACCGTTCACCGGCTGCCCTTCGAAGGCGCCGTTCAGGTCGACCAGATGCAGGCGACGGCAGCCACCTTCCACCCACTTGGCGGCCATGCTCACCGGATCATCGGAAAATACCGTGGAGTCTTCCATCCGGCCCTGACGCAGACGTACGCAAGCGCCGTCCTTGAGATCGATAGCGGGGATAATCAGCATCTGGCAAACCTTCAAATACGAATGTTCAGCTTGGCTCGGGAATCAGTTTTTCTCGAGCGCCCACAGGTCGCTTTCGATGCTTTCGAACCTTTCCTTAAGGTGCGCCTGCACGTCGAAAATCGCCCTGTTGTAATAGTGCGGAGCAATTTCGCGGGTAAACAGGTCAAGAATTTCCGCCGCCTCGAACGAACCCAGGTCCAGTTCGAAACGATCCTCCATGAACCGCTGGATCTTGCGGTTCGCCTCACTCTCCTGCTCGGGCGTGAGGGTGAGGATGGGCGGTTTCTTGCGCGCCATTACCAGCGGCCGTCCCACGCGGCGAAATTCTGCAGCAATTGCAGGCCATGGGTATGGCTCTTCTCCGGGTGGAACTGCACGGCGAATCGCGACCCATCGGCCAGGGCTGCGGCGAAATCGACGCCATAATGACCGCTGCCCACCACCTGCCGCGCATTGCCGGCAGCGATGTAGTAGCTGTGCACGAAGTAGAAGCGCGCCAGATCCGGAATGTTGTGCCACAGCGGGTGGTCCACCGCCTGCTTCACTTCATTCCAGCCCATGTGCGGGACTTTCAGGTGTTCAGCGTCTTCATGCAGGTCCTTGCCGAAGAACTTGACCTGGCCCGGGAACATGCCGATGCAATCGACACCGGTGTTCTCTTCGCTGCGCTCGAGCAAAGCCTGCATGCCCACGCAGATGCCCAGGAACGGACGATCCTGGCTGACTTCGTGGACCAGCGAGTCGAAGCCCAGGCGACGGATCTCGGCCATGCAATCGCGAATCGCACCGACACCGGGGAATACCACCCGGTCGGCTTCGCGAATCACCTCGGCATCGCTGGTGATCAGGACCTTGCCGGCGCCCACATGCTCGAGGGCCTTGGCCACCGAGTGCAGGTTGCCCATACCGTAGTCGATAACCGCAACGGTCTGCATTACAGCACGCCCTTGGTGGAGGGCATCTGCCCGGCCATGCGGTCATCGAGTTCCACGGCCATGCGCAGGGCGCGGCCGAAAGCCTTGAACACGGTTTCGATCTGGTGGTGGGTGTTGTGCCCGCGCAGGTTGTCGATGTGCAGGGTCACGTTGGCGTGGTTGACGAAGCCCTGGAAGAACTCCTGGAACAGGTCGACGTCGAAACCGCCGACGGTAGCGCGGGTGTACGGCACATGCATCTGCAGGCCCGGACGGCCGGAGAAGTCGATGACCACCCGCGACAGCGCTTCATCGAGCGGCACATAGGCGTGGCCGTAGCGACGAATGCCCTTCTTGTCGCCGATGGCCTGGGTAAAGGCCTGCCCCAGGGTGATACCGACATCCTCCACCGTATGGTGGTCGTCGATATGCAGGTCGCCCTTGCTGACGATGTCCAGGTCGATCAGCCCGTGACGGGCGATCTGGTCCAGCATGTGCTCAAGGAAAGGCACGCCGATATCAAACCGGGCCTTACCGGTGCCATCCAGGTTGATCGAGGCTTTGATCTGGGTTTCCAGAGTGTCGCGCTCGACAGACGCCTTACGTTCGGCCATCACCAGCTCCGCAAAATCATTGGGCGAAAAAGGCAGCCATTATAGGGGCGCGAGCGACAAACAGAAACACGGGAGACGATATCACTGACGGGCTGAACCCCGCGCCGTCGGCGATAGACATGTCCATACAAGTGAGCGATGCAGTTTTTTGCCATCAGCCAGAAACAAATGTGGGAGCGAGCCTGCTCGCGATAGCGGCGGATCAGTCAACAATGATTCGACTGACACGCCTCATCGCGAACAGGCTCGCTCCCACAGGGGTCACCCGGAACCGATGGCTCCGGGATCACCTCGATGTTGCTTAGTGAAACAACACCGCCGTCTTCTGCAGGGTCACCCACACGCCCCACGCCAACGGAATACCCACCACCAGCCAAGCGGCGACTGCCAGGAGCTTGGTGCCCGGTGCGGCTTTCCATTCCAGCGAAGTGCTGCTGTCGGCGCCTTTGTCATGGCCCAGCGCCTGTTCGGCGGCCAGTTCGGCGTCGGTCATGAAGTACTTGTCGGCGACCGGGCGAACCATCAGGTTGCACAGGAAGCCCAGCACCAGCAGGCCGGAGAGGATGTACAGGGTGATGTCATAAGCGGCGGCGCGTTCTACGCCGATGCTCAACTGATACTCACGCAGGTAGTTCACCAGTACCGGGCCCAGCACGCCGGCTGCCGCCCAGGCGGTCAACAGGCGACCGTGGATCGCACCGACCATTTGCGTACCGAACAGGTCCGCCAGGTAGGCCGGCACTGTGGCGAAACCGCCGCCGTACATCGACAGGATGATGCAGAACGCCGCCACGAACAGCGCGACGCTGCCCAGGTGGCCGAGGCTCGGGATCAGCGAGTACAGGGCAACACCCAGGGCGAAGAACACGAAGTAGGTGTTTTTACGGCCCAGGTAATCCGAGAAGGATGCCCAGAAGAACCGCCCACCGATGTTGAACAGGCTCAGCAGACCGGTGAAGCCGGCGGCGATGGCGGCGATCTGGGCCAGTTGCGTGGCGTCCAGTTGACCGAATGGCAGGTCGTTGCCGAGCAATTTACCGCCGAACACTTCCTGCAGCAGTGGCGAAGCCATGCCCAGGATGCCGATACCGGCGGATACGTTCAGGCACAGCACCAGCCATACCAGGCGGAACTGCGGGGTTTTCCAGGCGACGTTCACGTGAACGTGGCGATGGGTGATCATCGCGTTCGCGGCTTTCTTCGGAGCCGGAGTCCAGCCCTCTGGCTTCCAGCCGGTCGGCGGTACGCGGTACGACAAGGCACCACCGATCATGAACACGAAATAGATCGCGGCCATGACCAGGAAGCTCTGCCATACGCCCACGCTGGTTGGCGAGGCGAAATGGTTCATCAGCGCTGCAGCCAGCGGAGCACCGACCATCGCACCGCCACCAAAGCCCATGATCGCCATGCCAGTCGCCATGCCGCGCTTGTCCGGGAACCATTTGATCAGGGTGGACACCGGGGAGATGTAGCCCAGGCCCAGACCGATACCGCCGATCACGCCGGAACCGACCCACATCAGCCAGATCTGGTGGGTATAGATACCCAGCGCGGAAATCAGCAGGCCACCGCACCAGCACAAGGCCGACACGACACCGGCCTTGCGTGGGCCGGCGTGTTCCAGCCAGCCACCCCAGATGGCTGCCGAGCAACCCAGGAAGATGAAGAACAGGGTGTAGATCCAGCCGAGCATCGAGATCGGCCAGTCGCATTGGGACGAAAAGACTTGCGAGATGAAGCTCATGTCCGGTGCGCAGGCTACCGGCTTGGTGATGCCCAAGGCCTTGGACAGTGGCAACCAGAACACCGAGAAGCCGTAGGCCATGCCGATGCAGAGGTGAATGGCCAGCGCGGCCGGTGGAACCAGCCACCGGTTGAAGCCGGACTTGGCGATGATACGTTCCTTGGAGAGGAACGCAGGCTGGTCGGCAACGCCGCCCGCCGTGATGCTCGTGCTCATTGTGTTTCCCCCAATTGTTAGAATGGTTTGCCAGCCACACATCACCCTCAGCCTTATTTGCACGCAGGCACGACTGTATTTTGCGGTGAAGCTCCCTGTTGGTGTGACATCAAGTCGCAGAAAGACGGGCGAACGGGTAAAGGTTACCATTTGCTCGTGACAGAAAAACCAAAGTGACATCACCTTTTTCATGTCATTTGTCTTATCGCGTCCTCGTTTGCTTTCTGTAGGGCGAAAGTCATTTATTTTTCAGGAATTTCCATGCCCATAATTGTCGAGCACCTGATTGAAGCCACCGGCCAGGATCGGCAGGACCTGACGAAAATCTACCTGGACGCCCCGCCACGGCTGCTCGAGCCATTCAGCGATGCCACGCAATTGATCGAGGACTACCTGCAAGATGGCTCATTGATCGCCGCTCGCTTCAACGATCGACTGCTGGGTGCTGCACGCCTGCAACGGCACCAGAACGCCTGGCACTTGTCCCAGATATGCGTACGAAATGTAACCCGTCGCCGTGGCGTAGCTGAGCGACTGGTCATCGAAGCGCAGCGGATGGCCCGGCAAGAGGGTGCCGAACTGCGCTTGCTGGCCCCGGCCGGGCACTTGATGGCCCAGGCCCTGGCAGCCAAATTGAAGCTGGCGCTGGACGAAGGTTGAGCGCCAGGGAAAACGATCACCCCAACGCACCAGCAATCCACAGCGTTATACTCGCAGGCTAAATTCTGAACTCAACCTACAAGGACTCGCCCATGAAAGCGTTCGGCAAAATCCTGGGTCTGGTACTTCTCGGGCTGTTGCTGATCATTGTGGCCTTGGGCTTTGCCCTGACCCACCTCTTCGATCCCAACGACTACAAGGAAGAGATCCGCCAGATAGCCCGCGACAAGGCCCACATTGAGCTGACCCTCAATGGCGACATCGGCTGGAGCCTGTTCCCATGGTTGGGTCTGGAATTGCACGAGGCCAGCGTCGCAACCCTGGCCAACCCGACACAACCTTTCGCCGACCTGCAGATGCTCGGTCTTTCGGTGCGAGTCATGCCGCTGCTCCGCCGGGAAGTGCAGATGAGCGACGTGCGGGTCGAAGGCCTGAACCTGCGTCTCAACCGTGACAAGAACGGCCACGGCAACTGGGAAGACATCGGCAAGGCGCCCGCTCCCACAACGACAGCGGGCACCCCGGCACCGGCCGATCAACCGGCTCCACCCGCCAGTTCCCCAGCGGAAAAACCAGCCCAGCCGACCCGCCTGGACATCGACAGCCTGACCGTGAACAACGCCCGGGTCGAATACACCGACGAGCAGACCGGCAAGCAGTTCGGCGCCGAAAGCATCCAACTGAGCACCGGCCCGGTCCACGACTCCACCAATATTCCGGTCAAGCTGACCGCCTTCCTGTCCAGCAGCCAGCCAGCGGTGCGCGTGCGGACCGAGGTCACCGGCGAACTGCGCTTCGAACGTGCCCTGCAACGCTACAAGTTCGAAGACCTGAAACTGTCTGGCGAAGTCACCGGAGATCCGCTACAGGGCAAGATCCTGAATTTCAACGCCCAGGGTCAGCTATTCCTGGACAAGGCCGCGAACGTTGCCGAATGGACCGGCATCAAGCTGTCCCTGAACCAGTTGCGCGCCTTGGGCGAACTGAAGGTCAACGACCTCGATAAAACCCCGCAGTTGAACGGCGGCGTATCGATCGCCCAGTTCGACCTGGCGAATTTTGTCGACAGCATCGGCCAGAAACTGCCGGCCATGGGCGAAGGCAGCCTGACCAAGGTCGAACTGGTCAGCCGCATCGCCGGTACCCCCACCAGCGTCGAATTCAACAACATCAATCTGAAGGTCGACGACAGCAGCTTCAGCGGTCGTATCGCCGTGGAAGACTTCGCCAAGCAGTCCCTGCGCGCACAACTCAAGGCCGACACGTTCAACGTCGACCGCTACCTGCCGCCAAAGTCCGCCGAGACCAACAGCGCCAAGGCCGCCCGCGAGGAGGAGGTCAGCAACACCGAGGCCAGTGCCATGGCCGGCGCCGGCACCACGCCGTTGCCGAACGCTCCGACTCAGGGCGCCTGGAGCAACGACCGGCTCTTTCCGGTGGAACGCCTGAGCAAACTGGACCTTGATGCCGACCTGACGTTCGGCCAACTGACCCTCGACAAACTGCCGATCCAGAATGCAGCCCTCAAGGCCACCGGCCAAGGCGGCCTGTTGACCCTGGAAAACCTGCGGGGCGACCTGTTCAACGGCAACTTCGAGGCCAAGGGCACGCTGGATGTACGCCAGCCCACGCCACAGTTGAGCCTGCAAACCCGGATCAACCGGGTACCGGCCGAGAAAATCATCGAGAGCCAAGGCAAGAATCCGCCGGTCAAAGGGCTGGTGACACTCAACAGCGCCGTGACCGCCAGCGGCAACAGCCAGAAGGCCATGATCGAGAGCCTCAACGGCAACGCCGGATTCGTCCTCAACGACGGCGTGCTGCTCAACGCCAACCTCGAACAGCAACTGTGCAAGGGCATCGCCCTGCTGAACCGCAAGAGCCTCAGCGGCGAACCCCGGGGCAAGGACACACCGTTCCAGCAACTCGATGGCAACCTGACCTTCCACAATGGCGTGGCCAGCAACCCGGACCTGAAAGTCCGCATCCCCGGCATGACCGTCAAGGGCAACGGTGACATCGACCTGCGCGTACTTGGCATGGATTACCGCGTCGGTGTCATCGTCGAAGGCGACAAGAGCGACATGCCCGACCCGGCCTGCCAGGTCAACGAACGCTACGTCGATGTCGAATGGCCGCTGCGCTGCCGTGGCCCGCTGGAGCTTGGCGCCAAGGCGTGCCGCCTGGACAACGACGGGCTGGGCAAGGTCGCGGCAAAACTGGCCGGCGACCGTCTTGGCGACAAGATCGACGAGAAGCTGGGCGACAAGGTCAGCCCCGAGTTGAAAGACGCGCTCAAGGGGCTATTCAAGCGATGAAAGCCGAGCAGTTTTCCACCGCCGTCCTGGACTGGTTCGACCGCCATGGGCGTCACGACTTGCCGTGGCAACAAGGCATCACTCCGTACCGGGTGTGGGTCTCCGAGATCATGTTGCAGCAGACCCAGGTCAGCACCGTGCTCAATTACTTCGACCGGTTCATGGCCTCGCTGCCCACCGTCGAAGCCCTGGCCGCTGCGCCGGAAGACGAAGTGCTGCACTTGTGGACCGGCCTGGGCTATTACACCCGTGCGCGCAACCTGCAGAAAACCGCGAAGATCGTCGTCGACCAGTACGGCGGCGAATTCCCCCGGGACGTGGAAAAACTCACCGAACTGCCGGGGATAGGCCTGTCTACCGCCGGCGCCATCGCCAGCATCAGCATGGGCCTGCGGGCGCCAATCCTCGATGGCAACGTCAAGCGGGTGCTGGCGCGCTTCACGGCCCAGGAAGGCTACCCGGGCGAACCCAAGGTCGCCAAACAGCTGTGGGCCACCGCCGAGCGCTTCACCCCCCAGGACCGGGTCAACGCCTACACCCAGGCAATGATGGACCTGGGAGCCACGCTCTGCACCCGCAGCAAGCCCAGTTGCCTGCTCTGTCCCCTGAAGTCAGGTTGCGAAGCCCACATGCTGGGCCTGGAAACCCGCTACCCGATCCCCAAGCCACGCAAGGAAGTCCCCAAGAAACGCACGCTGATGCCAATGCTCGCCAACCGTGAAGGCGCCATCCTGCTTTACCGTCGCCCTTCCAGCGGCCTGTGGGGCGGATTGTGGAGCCTGCCGGAACTCGACGACCTTGACGACCTGCAACATCTGGCCCTGCAACACTCCCTGGAGCTGGGCAAGCACCAGGAAATGCCCGGCCTGGTTCACACCTTCAGCCACTTCCAGTTGGCAATCGAACCCTGGCTGGTCCAGGTCCGGGAAAACGGCCATCACGTGGCCGAGGCCGACTGGCTCTGGTATAACCTCGCCACCCCGCCGCGCCTGGGCCTTGCCGCCCCGGTCAAAACCTTGCTCGAGCGCGCGGCCGCCGTATTGAACGCAGGAGAGCTGTCATGACCCGCACCATCATGTGCCGTAAATACAAAGAAGAACTGCCCGCCCTGGAACGAGCCCCCTTCCCGGGTTCTATCGGCCAGGACATCTACGACAACGTCTCGGCCAAGGCCTGGGGCGACTGGCAGAAACACCAGACCCTGCTGATCAACGAAAAACGCCTGAACATGATGAACGCCGACGACCGCAAGTACCTCCAGGGCGAAATGGCGAAGTTCTTTTCCGGCGAAGAATACGCCAAGGCCGAAGGCTACGTGCCGCCGTCCGAATAAGCTGTCCGGACCGGGGGCGAATCGTAAGCGACGGTAATAATTAAATATTTTTTGAAAACTTGCTTGACGCCCCCCTGAAAAACCCGTTTAATGCGCCCCGTTGCCCAGATAGCTCAGTCGGTAGAGCAGGGGATTGAAAATCCCCGTGTCGGCGGTTCGATTCCGTCTCTGGGCACCAAATACCGAAAACCCCGATCAAGAAATTGATCGGGGTTTTTTATTGCCTGGTGTTTTTCTCGGCGGATCATTCTGATGACAGGACCTTGGCCGTGTGAGCGACGCAAGGGGTTTCATGTTTCGCCGCTCAGAGCGTTGTTGCGCGCTCGTCTCTTCAGAGGCTGTTCAATCTACCCTTGGCGACAGGGGTAGCAGATCAACGTCCAGAAGGAACCTGCCTCCCAGGCCAAACCAAGGCAGGAATCGCGCGGATGTAGATCAACTCACTGACCAGTTCCACCAGGGTCTGAGTGATGACCGCAGCCGCTGCGAGCCCTCTGATGTCTTCGGGGAGGGCCAGCGCCAGGGGTAGCACCACCAGTGAATTACGTGTGGCACTGCTAAACGCCACCGATCTTGCCGTTGTCGCGGGCAACTTGAAGAGCCGGGCTACCCAGGCCCCCAGCAGCGGCGCCAGGAACATGAAGCCGACGTAAACGGGGATGACCGGCAATAACCTGTCCACATCCCTTACAACAAACGCAATCTGCGAAGCGATTACCACGACCAATACAGCGGCCATGGCAGGCACGGGCATCCAGGCCCAGGCGTTGTTCCATCTTTCTATGAAGGGGGACTTCTTCATCCCGGCAGCGGTGGCTATCGCCAGCACCATCGGCAAAACGATCAGCACTACAAAGGCCTCCACGAACGGACCAATAGAGATCACAACAGCTGAGTCGCCACTGAGCATGAATGCCAGGTACAGGGGTAACAGCATAAGTTGCAGAAGCAGCAGTACCGGTGTGGCTGCCAGAGTCAGCTTGGAATCACCCTTCCCGATATGAGTGAACACGACGACGTAATCGATGCACGGCGTGAGCAGAACCAGTAGGGCGCCGACAAGGATCGCCGGGTGATGGGTGAGTCCCCTGGTCAGCGCCCAGACCAGCAACGGAATGACGATGAAGTTTGCCATCAGAAGGGCCAGCATGAAGCGCCTGTTGCCAAGCCCTTCGCGAAGATCGAGAAACGGGATCTGGAGAAACATGGCGTACATGAGCACCGCGATGACAGGAGTCACCAGCGCACTCAAGACCTGGGAAGCAGCAGGCGCGACAAGGCCGGCGACGGCCGCAACGATGACAGCACCGAAGTAGATCGAAATCTGATGCTGTTCCAACTGCTCTTTGTTCAAATTATGCCCTTATGACTCGCGAGTTTCTTCGGCTGGCAACCTGAACCCAGATCCCCTCCATGGCGATGCCGGCATCTTACCTCACCCTCATCCGCACCGCGTTCGCCATGCGCTCATAGAGCCCGACCAGCTCCCGCGACGCATCGCGCAACTGGCGCGAGGCCTCGACGGCGCACTCGGCTCTTTCGCCGCCTCTGTGACTCGGCTACATTCGGCTCCCACTTGCCCTTTCCCAACAAACGAGCCGACATGGACATTACTGACCTTCCCTTTGGCACCACCGACTGGTCAACCATCGAACCCACCGAACACAAAGGTGTCACCGGAACGGCGTATTGGCGGACACAGCAGTTCGGGAATATCCGGGTGCGGATGGTTGAATACACGGCGGGGTATCTGGCTGACCACTGGTGCACCAAGGGGCACATCCTGCTTTGTCTGAAAGGTGAGCTGAACACCGAACTGGAGGATGGACGGCACTTCGTGCTCAAGCCTGGCATGAGCTACCAGGTGGCTGACCAGGCCGAGCCCCACCGGTCTTCGACATCCCAGGGCGCCACCCTGTTCGTGGTGGATTGAGGTTCGAAGCATTGGCCTTGAGGCTGTAGGATATACAGCCTTATCTCACGTCAGGAATCCGGCCCATGGCATCGGCGAACAAACAGCAGAAACGTAACCAGCGCGCCAAGGCGAAAGCCAAGCAGAACCGCGTTCAACGTGCCGCTGCGCCGAACGACTTCCTTGACCCGAACGATGAGTGCATCGATCTGGAAACGGTGGATCTGTCCGATCTGTTCAACCAGATGCGCACTGCTGAAAAAGTCAGCCAGCAGGCTATGTGCGTGGCCTTCCTCGGCCATCCACTGCTGGCGCTGGTACTGGAGCAGGAAGGTGAAGAAGAAGCCACGGATTTCATCTTCACCGCCTTGATCGAATATCGTCGCCTGACCACGGGTGTTGACGAGCAAACCGCGCTGGACTGGGTCGAAAGCCCCCAGTTCCAGGCCGATTACGTCGCTGCATCCCGGCAGTTGACGCAAGGCGCCTGATTAATTTCGCTGATTACCGCGGCTGCCTGATCGACTGGGCAGCCTGCGTCAGAATTCTCCACACACTGATACTTTCTTCGGACAGCGCCTACAGGTTCTGACGCAACTGACATAACCCCGCCTCAAACCGATCCTGCATGAATCCGTCGCTTTTCATCCAGGCCAATCAGCCTCGTCCGGCATCATCAAAATACCGATTGGAGCATCCTTTTCTGGACCGCCCACCACTTCGGCTGATATTCGATGAGTCCACTTCTACCCCAAGACGATCCAAAGCTTGCGCCGCTGATCAACGAACTCGGTGAGCTGATCCAGCAGGCACGCCGTAAAGTGCTGCGCGCCGTTGACACCCTGCAAGTACAAACCTGCTGGCAGATTGGCCGGCATATCGTTGAATTCGAGCAGCAAGGAGCAGAGCGGGCGACCTACGGGAAAAAGCTGCTGCAGACGCTGGCCAAAGAACTTACAACCAGATTCGGCAAAGGGTTTGATGAGCGCAATCTGCGGCACATGCGGGATTTTTATCAGACATTCTCAAATTGGAACGCAGTGCGTCCCGAATTGAGCTGGACCCACTACCGCACGCTTCTACGGGTGGAAAACGATAACGCCCGGCACTGGTACATGAACGAAACCGCCACGCAAAACTGGTCCACCCGCGCCCTGGAACGCCAGATCGGAACCTTCTACTACGAGCGCCTGCTGGCAAGCCGCGACCGGCCCAAGGTGAAGCAGGAGGCCTCAGCCAACCTGAAGGCATTCGATCTCGGCCCCAGGGATATCGTCAGGGATCCGGTCGTCCTGGAGTTCCTTGGGATACCCAATGCCGGCCTCCTGCTGGAAACCGACCTGGAACAGGCCCTGATCGACCAGCTACAGGGCTTCCTTCTCGAACTGGGCAAGGGCTTCGCCTTCGTTGCTCGTCAGCAGCGCATCAGCACCGAGAGCAAGGATTTCTACATCGACCTCGTCTTCTACAACTACCTACTCAAGTGCTTTGTGATTGTCGACCTCAAGCGCGGCGAACTCAGCCACCAGGACATCGGCCAGATGGACATGTACGTCCGCCTCTACGATGACCAGAGGCGCGGCCCGGACGACAAACCCACCGTCGGTATTATTCTCTGTGCACAGAAGGACGAGTCGGTAGTGCGCTACTCCGTGTTGCAAGGCAACGAACAACTTTTCGCCAGCCAGTACCAACTTGTACTCCCGACAGAAGAAGAACTACGCAATGAACTGGATCGTGAGCGGGCGCGACTTGAGGAACGACAACCGGGCACAGCGGCCGAAGGCATCTGACCCTTACGCTGATCCGGAGGTGTGTTCCAAGGCATTATCCGAGTACGAAGCGGTAAACTACCCGTCGAACAGACTACCGCCCCGCCCAAATGGCTTGAGCCGGGTACTGCCACCTGACGAATTGGAAATCGAAGCCCAATGGCCTCATTGAATAAGCAGCAGAAACGCGCCAAGCGTGCCAAAGACAAAGCAAAGCAGATCCGCATGACCGGGCGCAAATCCATTCCAATGTATGGAGACCCAGCCCACGCCACCGCTCAGCCGCCCGTGTACGTACTGGAGCTGTTCGCCAAACTGCGTGAAGCCGAAGCCATCAGCCGAAGCGAATTGCTCGACACACTGCTTTCTTCCCTGAGCGTGATGATCAGCGAACGTCCGGGTCTGCTGGACCTGAAGAACGCCGAGAACGAAAGCATGGCGGCAACCAACCTGGCCGCCGACATGCTGGTGGATTACCGCATGTGGGCCGACGACATGGACCGCGAAGCGGCACAGCGCTGGCTCAGCACCCCCGAATTCATCAAGGACTTCGGTGACGCGCTGGACCGTTATCGCCAATCGATGGAAGAGCCCGCCGGCGAGTAAGCCGATTGGTTATTCGTCACCGTTCCAATGGAACACCAGATTGCGTGCGGCCCCGCTGCCTATGCTGGCGGTGTCGCGGCGTTCCTCGCCATTGCGTGTCGCCATCACGGTGTACTTGCCCGGCGGCAGTTGCACATAAACCAGCGGCCCCGCTTCATCCAGCGTCAGCAGCGTTTGCCCTGACGCGTTATGGATCGTGACATGCACATCAGGGATGTATTTGTTTTCCGGTCCGACCGCGAAGGTCATGTGCAGGTTGTAGCCCTGCGCCTGCCCGATGGCCCGGGCTTCGTCCTCGCCGATACCACCGGAGAGATAGGTGATGCCGTTTTGCTGCAGCGGCTGAACCTGCACCCCGGCGCTGTCTATTGGGGTGAGGTTGGTGGCGTTAAGTAGGATGGGGAACAGCAGTGCACCAATTGCGATAAGACAATGGAGGGTTTTCATGATGGCAACTCCTGACTCTGGAAAGCCATCTCATTTGATTGCTTAAAAAACGTTCGGGTTTAGATCAATTGGAAGTTGGCTCAAATGCGGTTCGGAATGAAACGTTCATCCGGTTAACCCTTCCAACCCCCGCCCAAAGCTGGCACCATCGCGCCTTTTTTTACGCGACTCCCCGGGATTTTTTACCGGCAAACACGGTTCAAACAGCCGTTCGGTTGTTGATGGCGCGACAGTCTGCTGTGCCGATGCGACAAGCTGCCGCACATCACCGGTTTACCGCCCGTAGCACTGTTGGCTGCCGTTCGGACGCATGCTAGCTTGGCCGCCTCGCCAGGAAGGCTGCCAACAGCAAGGGAGCACATATCATGAGGACCGCACATGGCCCAGGCCACGCCCGCGCTTGAAATCCGCAACCTGCACAAACGCTACGGACAGCTGGAGGTGCTCAAAGGCGTCTCGCTGACCGCCCGCGACGGCGATGTGATCTCGATCCTGGGCTCCTCCGGTTCCGGCAAGTCCACGTTCCTGCGCTGCATCAACCTGCTGGAGAACCCCAATCAGGGGGAAATCCTGGTGGCCGGTGAAGCGCTCAAGCTCAAGGCCGCGAAGAACGGTGAACTGGTGGCCGCCGACGGCAAACAGATCAATCGCCTGCGCAGTGAGATTGGTTTTGTGTTTCAAAACTTTAATCTCTGGCCACACATGAGCGTGCTCGACAACATCACCGAAGCCCCACGCCGGGTGCTCGGCCAGAGCAAGGCCGAAGCGGTTGAAGTAGCCGAAGCCTTGCTGGCCAAGGTCGGCATCGCCGACAAGCGCCATGCCTATCCCGCCGAGCTGTCTGGCGGCCAGCAGCAACGCGCCGCCATCGCCCGCACCCTGGCAATGCAGCCCAAGGTGATCCTGTTCGACGAGCCCACCTCTGCCCTTGACCCGGAAATGGTCCAGGAAGTACTTAATGTGATCCGCGCCTTGGCCGAAGAAGGTCGCACCATGCTGCTGGTGACCCACGAAATGGGGTTCGCCCGTCAGGTTTCCAGCGAAGTGGTGTTCCTCCATCAGGGCCTGGTCGAAGAACAAGGATCGCCACAGCAGGTCTTCGAAAACCCGCTTTCGGCGCGCTGCAAACAATTCATGTCCAGCAACCGCTAACGGAGCAGTGCATATGCAGACTTACAAGAAATTCCTTTTGGCCGCAGCCGCCAGCCTGGTGTTCTCGGCCAACGTCATGGCGGCCGAAAAACTGAAGATGGGCATCGAAGCGGCGTACCCGCCGTTCAACAACAAGGACGCCAGCGGCCAGGTCGTGGGCTTCGACAAAGACATCGGCGATGCCCTGTGCGCCAAGATGAAGGTCGAATGCGGAGTGGAGACTTCCGATTGGGACGGCATCATCCCGGCCCTGAACGCCAAGAAGTTCGACTTCCTGATTTCCTCTCTGTCGATCACCGAAGAGCGCAAGCAGGCCGTGGACTTCACCGACCCGTACTATTCCAACAAACTGCAATTCATCGCGCCGAAGAATGTCGAGTTCAAGACCGATAAGGCTTCGCTCAAAGGCAAGGTCATCGGTGCCCAACGCGCGACCCTCGCCGGTACCTGGCTTGAAGACGAGCTGGGCAGCGACATCACAGCCAAGCTCTACGACACCCAGGAAAACGCCTACCTGGACCTGACCTCCGGCCGCGTCGACGCGATCCTGGCGGACAAATACGTGAACTACGATTGGCTGAAAACCGACGCCGGCCGTGCTTACGAATTCAAGGGTGATCCAGTGGTGGAAAGCGACAAGATCGGCATCGCCGTGCGCAAGGGTGACGACGACCTGCGCAACAAGCTGAACGCCGCGCTGAAAGAAATCCTTGCCGACGGCACCTATAAAAAGATCAACGACAAGTACTTCCCGTTCAGCATCTACTGATGCGGACATGCCTGGTCGGCGCTGCTGCACCGCAGCGCCGCCCCTTAGCAAAGCCTGCCGCGATATGAACACATACCCATGATGATCGACCTCTACGGATTCGGCCCGGCGCTTGCCGCCGGCGCACTGATGACCGTCAAACTGGCGCTCTCGGCCCTGTGCCTGGGACTGGTGCTCGGCTTGCTCGGCGCCCTGGCCAAGACCTCTAACCACAAGCCGCTGCAATGGCTTGGCGGCACCTATTCGACCCTGGTCCGCGGCGTCCCGGAATTGCTCTGGGTGCTGCTGATCTACTTCGGCACCATCAATCTGATGGGGGCCTTGGGCAAGTACTTCGGCAACCCGGACCTGGCCCTCAATCCCTTCTCCGCCGGTGTCATCGCCTTGGGCTTGTGCTTTGGCGCCTACGCCACGGAAGTGTTTCGTGGCGCGATCCTGGCGATTCCCAAAGGTCACCGCGAAGCCGGCGTGGCCTTGGGTCTGTCGAAATGGCGGATCTTTACCAAGTTGATCATGCCGCAGATGTGGCGCATTGCTCTGCCCGGCCTGGGCAATCTTTTCATGATCCTGATGAAGGACACCGCACTGGTCTCGGTGATCGGCCTGGAAGAAATCATGCGCCACGCACAGATCGGCGTGAGCGTATCCAAGCAACCGTTCACCTTCTACATGGTGGCCGCTTTCATGTACCTGGGCCTGACCGTTCTCGCCATGATCGGCATGCATCTGCTGGAGCGACGCGCCGCCCGTGGCTTTGCCAGGAGCACCCAATGAACTGGGAAGTCATCATCAAGTGGCTGCCGAAACTGGCCCAGGGCGCGACCCTGACCCTGGAACTGGTTGCCATAGCCGTGATCGCCGGCCTTCTGCTGGCGATTCCGCTGGGCATCGCCCGCTCCTCGCGCCTGTGGTACGTGCGGGCACTGCCCTACGCCTACATTTTCTTCTTCCGAGGCACGCCGCTACTGGTCCAACTGTTTCTGGTCTATTACGGCCTGGCGCAATTCGACGCCGTACGCAGCAGCGCATTGTGGCCGTACCTGCGTGATCCGTTCTGGTGTGCCACCGCCACCATGACCTTGCACACCGCCGCCTACATCGCCGAGATCCTGCGCGGCGCCATCCAGGCCATTCCAAAAGGCGAGATCGAAGCCGCGCGAGCCCTGGGCATGTCGCGGCCCAAGGCATTGTTCTACATCATGCTGCCGCGCGCCGCGCGCATCGGGCTGCCGGCCTACAGCAACGAAGTGATCCTGATGCTCAAGGCCAGCGCCCTGGCGAGCACCGTGACCCTGCTGGAACTCACCGGCATGGCCCGCACCATCATTGCCCGGACCTACCTGCCCGTGGAGATTTTTTTCGCGGCCGGCTTGTTCTACCTGGTGATAGCGTTCCTGCTGGTGCAAGGCTTCAAGCAGCTGGAACGTTGGCTACGCGTCGATGCCTGCCAGGGGCGCTGAAGCCAACGTGCTGACGGGCGCAGCGTTGCTCGCCCGTTTCATCGAGCTGGATGGATTTCTCACGACACACCAGGCGCTGTGGAAACCCCGCCCGTTTACCCACTTGCAACTGCCTTGGGAAGCGTCCTACCCGGAGCTCGCCCAGTGGCTACGCCTGCGTTCGCTGGAAGACGCGGAGAACGACCATCACCAGCCCTGGCTGATTGAACAGGCGCCAGCGCCGTTTCCGCAGTTGGCGACGCGTTCCCACGCATTGAGCGCCGTCGCAGAATTACCCGGCAGACGGCTCGAGGCGCCAGTCCAGCGCCTCAACGTCGACGTACCCGGCCGCAAGTGGCAGCAGATCGAAGCCTTCGCCAGCCGCCTGCAATTCACCACCGAACCGACCCATTGGCTCGATTGGTGCGCCGGCAAGGGCCACCTCGGCAGGCGCTTGCTGCACGGCGACCAACAGCTGACCTGCCTGGAATACGATCCCGCATTAGTCGTCAATGGCCAGCAACTGAGCCAGCGTCACCACCTGGCCGCCACGCACCTGCAACAAGACGTACTGGCACCGGAGGCGGCCCAGGCGATCCAGGCCGAGCACACGCCAGTAGCGCTACACGCCTGCGGTGACCTGCATGTCAGGTTGATGCAACTGGCCAGCACCGCCGGTTGTACCCAGTTGGCTATTGCCCCTTGCTGCTATAACCGCATCAACGCTGACCGGTATCAGCCGCTGTCCGACGCCGCCCGGGGCTCCGCCCTGCAGTTGTCCGTCGACGATCTCGGCTTGCCACTGACCGAAACCGTTACCGCCGGGGCCCGTGTGCGCAGACAACGCGATCTGTCCATGGCCCGGCGCCTGGGTTTCGACCTGCTGCAACGGCAGATCAGAGGCCGCAACGAGTACCTCCCCACCCCCTCGCTACCCACCGCGTGGCTGGATAAATCCTTCACTCAGTACTGCATCGATCTGACAGCCCTGAAAGACCTGCCCCTCGTCGGCTCGCCGGATTGGGCCGCTTTGGAAGCAGCGGGTCATCAGCGTTTGGTCGAGGTACGTAACCTGGAACTGGTGCGCGGACTTTTCCGACGGCCACTGGAGCTATGGCTAGCGCTGGATCGAGCACTTTTCCTTACTGAAAAAGGCTACAAGGTTCGCCTTGGCACTTTCTGCGAAACGCCCGTTACACCGCGAAACCTGATGTTGCTGGCAGAGCGTTGCCAAGGTAAAACAGCCTGTGGATAACTCTGTTGATGGAATATGCCAGGGTCCAATAAATCCGCGTTTTCTTGAGCAAATCACAACTGGTCATTTTTTGTTCATCAGAATAAAAAACCATTAAAACAGTCATTTGCATGCAAACGAGAAGGCTGTCACAAAATCGCAAGACGCCATCCGTCCAGTCGTCTCTGTTGTGCATAAGCGCCCAAGCTAATCGGCATAACGGTCGAAATCAGTGCAGGAAATGCGCCTGCAATTACATCTCTACCGGCACCAAACAGGTCGAAGCCCGCTACAGGACATCTCGAACAACCGCACCTGCCAAGCCCTATACCAACCCCGAAAGCTTCCGGTTCGCACCCGACCTGCGGTCCCGGCAAAAATAGTCAGAATTCAGGGGTTTACAGAAATCACTCAATCGCTATAATCGTCGCCCACACGCCGGTATAGCTCAGATGGTAGAGCAACTGACTTGTAATCAGTAGGTCCCGGGTTCGATTCCTGGTGCCGGCACCATACAAGACGAAGCCCTCGCAGAAATGCGGGGGCTTTGTTTTTATCCCAACGTAACAAACGTCATACTTTCCGAGTTCCCTTTCGCCCACCAGTCCATGCCGCTGCACAGTGGCGTCATCGACACTCGCTATTGGCGATCTTGCAGAAAATCCAGAATTGCCTGAGTAGTAGCCTCCGCTTTTTCTTCCAGTACCCAATGACCCGTGCTCTGTAAAATCAGTGAATGCGGTCGGTAACTGATATGGCTTACCTGCTCGGCCAATGTCTTGCCTCTTGAGTGATCTCCGCCGATGCTGAGAACTGGAATGGCCAGTTTGTTCTGAGCAAACGCCTGGTTGTCATTTGCGTCGCTTTCCACCCAGGCTGAATAGAGTTTGAACGCCGCCTCCATTCGTCCAGGCCGGGAGTAATCCATTACCAGTGCGTTGCGCACCTCTTCATCAACTTTAGGGTTTCCTGGATATACGAACTCATCAAAGAACATATCCAGATAGTTTTTTTCCTGCCCTCGAATCATCTTTAAAGCGGTTTCGCCGAAGAAGCGAAAATGCCATTTACTGGCGATACCATTCGCTGGATTGCCGTTATAGGGGATTTCCCACCCTGGAATGCCCGGGATGAATCCATCCATTAAGATGAGACGTTTGGTCTCCTGTGGATATTGCGCCCCATAGGCATAGGCGATGATCAGCCCCATGTCGTGACCGATAACATCCACCCGCTCCAACTTCAGGACGGCGACCAACTCATGAAGGTCGCGCGCCATATTCTTTTTATCGTATCCATCCTTCGAAATATCCGTTTCCCCGGCGCCACGATAGTCTGGAACGACAAGCGTATAGCCCTCGCGCAGAAGCCTTGCCATTAACGGCTCCCAATTTCGCCAGCTTCCCGGAAATCCGTGAATCAGCAGAACCGGCCTTTCGCCATTGCCACTCACCAGGTAGTGCATGCGGATACCGTTTACATATGCGTATTCACTTCTGAATGTCGCACCGTCAACGACGATGTTACCTGCTGGGTCTGACGGAGCGGACGTTGCTGATGTAGCCAATAAAACGCTTGGATGAATAAGCGTGCTCATTCTGACACCTTACTTAGGCCAGACGCTCCGGAACGTGACTCCCACCTTGACTCCTTAAACTAACCAAGCGGATCGAGCGTTAGCGGCGAGGCCTTAACAAATTGGAATGTTTTCAAGTGACTAGCGTGGGGAGTTAATCAATCTACTGCCACTGTCAGAAATGACAGTGCCGATAAACGGCAGAAAGGACACTGGAACACGCTCAGCATGGACTATCCGGCACGCTTTTAGCGCTCCCAGGCCTCCTGAATATGCAAGCGATCCGCACGTCGGAACTCAGGGCTATGAATGCCCAATCCCTCACCGCAAATCGCCGGGCGGGATTCATTTAATTTTTTCCTGGCCGATACTCTCAATAGACGCATCACCCGTCCCAAGGCCCCGCTGCCGCTCGACTACACTTGCCCAGACATCCCGCTCCAGGAGCAATCGACAATGAAGATCCGCACCAAGATCATAGCTTCTGGGTTGGTCAGTCTTTTCTTTGCTCTTCTACTCGGCGGTATCGGGTTGTGGGGGCATCACTCCATGACCGAGTCCCTGGTGGAGAACGAGACCAGTATTTCAGCCATGCGCAAGCACATGGAAGCGGACATGATGCACGATGCTATTCGTGCCGATGTCTTGGCTGCGCTGGTGGCAACGCCTGGGAACGCTCAGGAAGCCAAGGAAGTGCAGGAGGCTTTTGACGAGCATTCGCAACGGATGCGCAAGGTAATTGCCGAGAATGCCGAGGCGAAGCTGCCGGAGGTGGTCGCCAAGGCCATTGTCGAATTGAAACCGCAGGCCGATACCTACATCGAGAAAGCCCGGCAGGTGATCGGTAAGGTGCTCGGTGGCGCCAAGGATGTACAAGCGCTGCGGACGGAGTTCAACGCAGCGTTTTCGGCGTTGGAGGAGCGCAATGAAGCAGTGAGCGAGTTGATCGAGAATCAGGCCCAGGCTTCTCGCGAGCATCAGGATGACAGCATCCAGTCTTCGGGGCGCTGGCTGGTGGTGACGTTACTGGCCACCTGCGTGGCACTGATACTGTTGTCCTGGAGCTTGCTCAAGGCTGTGCTCACACCGTTGAACAAAATCATCCTCAATACCCAGGCGATTTCCCAGGGCGATCTGCAACGGTCCATGGGGGCGCATGGCAGGGATGAGCTGGGTCAATTGCAGAGCGTCATTGAACAGATGCAAGCCAACCTGCGGCAGATGATCGCCACGATCCGCAGTCAGAGCGACGAGTTGCACGGCACGTCCCGGACCTTGGGCGACACCGCCAGGCAAATTGTCTCCAGCGCCGATCAACAAGCCCAGAGCGCGACCAGCATGGCGGCGAGCATGGAGCAGATGATGGCAAACATCAGCCAGATCCATCAGCACGCCGACAGCGCCCGGACGATTTCGGCGCAGTCGGAACAACTGGCAAGCAGCGGCGGACAAGTGATTCTCGGAGTGGTGGAAGGCATGAGCCGCATCGCCGAGGTGGTCAATCAGTCCTCCAGCAAAATTACGGCCCTGGACGCTTCGTCCGAAGACATTCATTCCATCATCCAGGTGATCAAAAGCATCGCCGAGCAAACCAACCTGTTGGCGCTTAACGCCGCCATCGAAGCCGCCCGCGCCGGTGAGGCAGGCCGTGGTTTTGCCGTGGTTGCCGATGAAGTGCGCAACCTGGCGGCGCGCACCACCCAGTCCACCCAGGAAATCACTGCGATGATCGAGCGCATCCAGACCAGTGCCCGGGATGCCGTGTCCAACATGCAGGCTTGCGTCAGTCGCGTGGATGAAGGGGTGAACCTGGCCCAGCAGGCCGGGGTATCCATCAGCGAAATCCGCACCGGCGCCCGTCATGCCGCCGAAGTGGTCGAGGAAATTTCCCAGACGATTGCCGAACAATCGAAGGCCAGTGATGAGATGGCTCAGCGGGTGGAATCGATTGCCGCCCAGTCACGGGAAAACACGCTCTCTATTCACCACCTGCAGCAAACCGCCAACCAATTGAACACTGCGGCGGGGTCGATGCAGTCTTCGGTGCAGCAGTTCAAGATCTAGTAGCCTCCCCCAAGGGCTGCATGGCAGCCCTTCTGCCTTCTACTGAGCCACTCCGAGTGTCGTCCTCAATCCGATAGAAAAACCTATGCTAAATTATGGGCGAGCAATAATTATGGCTGATCCATAAACGGAGTAATTGCATGAGCAGCATTTTTCAGCGCCCGGAACTGGCTGAAAGCATGGCAAATCAGCTCCTCAATCCGGGGGTCCTTGATGAAGGTTTGCGCTCAGGCTTGTTCCTATCCGGGCTGCGTAGAACCGGTAAAACCACGTTCTTACGGAACGATCTGATTCCGGCTCTCGAAAGAGAAGGTGCGCTGGTTATTTACGTGGATCTATGGAGCAATACCCTCGCCAACCCGGCCACATTACTGCATGACGCTATCCGTAAAACGCTGCAGGAGTTGCAAACACCCGCGTCGAGCCTGCTTGAGCAGCTCAAGCGGGCCAGTGCTGTCGATGTCGGCGCGGCAGGGTTCAAGTTCGGATTCAAACTTGAGAGTATCGGCGACGTCGAAGGTACGACCCTCGCCCAGGCCTTGACCGAGGTGGTCGACCAGGCGCGGGTAGATCTGGTACTGATTGTTGACGAAGTGCAACACGCTATCGCCTCAGAAGACGGTAATCAGATGTTGCTTGCACTGAAAGCCGCACGTGATGCTATAAACCCTCGCCCCAACACACCAGGGTACTTTCTATTTATTGGCACCGGCTCCCATCGAGCCCAAGTCAGCGAGCTCACCGCAAAACGTAATCAAGCATTTTCCGGAGCGACTTCCACACCCTACCCAGTTCTGAAGGCCGACTATGTCGAATACCTTCTGAACCGCCTGGCGGTCACCGTTAGCCGACATAAACTGCCGTCGCTGGAGATTGCCGCTGAAGCCTTCAATACGCTCGGCAATCGTCCGGAAGAAATGCTCAAAGCACTCCGCCAGGTACTGCAGCAAGACGGAAACCCAGATCTGTTCCTGCCCGTCATTGCCAGCACACTACGCTCTGCGGCGGCAAATATAGAACTGGAAAAGGTTGAACAGCTGGGCAGTTTGGCTCAGGCCATTTTCAAAAAAATCGCTTCGACAGAAGGCGATGCTCGTGGCATTTTTTCCGCTGACGCTGCAGCGGAATACTCAAAATTCGTAGGTCGCGACGTCCGTATCGAGGAGATTCAACCCGTGGTGATTGCGCTGGTGGCAGAGAACATCATTATGCGCCGCGGACATGGAATCTATGCGATTACCGATCCGTTTGTTCAAGAGATTTGGCAGGAAGAACAAACGTTGATTGACGCGAGTTGACCCAGCGCTACCAGCACCAGCACTCAGCTCATACCTGACTTACCTCAAACACAAACGATATCTCCCGCTTCTGGGCGCTCCAGACATACCGGATATGCTTGCCCTGCACCGGAATCGAAACCGCTGGCGGGCGAAATGCGGCGACGCATTCGTGACCGGGCAGGCGGACGCTGTTGTAGAGCAGGCCCCAGGATAATGTTTCTCGCAGTTGCCGGGCGAATACCTGGGACAGGCCGTAAGCGGTGGGGTCCGGGTCGTGGAGGTGGGGGTAGTCGTGGCGGATGTCGTGCAAGGGCTTGATGACCTGGTTGACGTAGGTGCGCATGGTCAATTCCAGGTCCGGCTCATTGGTTGCCCCGAGAAAACGCGCCTGGTGATAGCAGGTCTCGGCAATGGCGGCTTCCTGGCTGCTGGCGGCATAGTAGACACCGAAGGTGCCGTCGCTGAAGCGACTGCTTTTGCCGATGTGGGTGAATGCAGCCATCACCGGCGAGGAACCGGGTCCGGAAACCCGGTCTTCGGGACGTACCCGTGACAGCACGCCGGCCTCCTCCATCAATCGATCGTTGGTCAGCGCTTCAAGGGCATAAGCCGTGGGCAAATCCTCGGGGTCGAGCACGTCTTCGAATAGCGTGATCGGCGGGAAGCAGCTATTGACGATCCGATAGGCACCCTTCCATTGCGGCTCCGTCAGAGGTGGTGTCATCAGCCTCGCACTCCGTCGAGGTAGCGCCGCACATCGGCTATATCCACCACCCGCCCGGCCAACATGTAGGACAGCGCCGACTGGCCATTGAACGGCGCAGCGGCGTTGGGACTGCTGACCCATTGATAGGCCCGGTCCCGGCTGTTGCTGAAGATGATGCTCAGCGCCTTGTGGATCCCCATGAGATAGGAAATACGCTCCAAGGTGTCACGGGGCAACCTGACGTTGGCGGGTAATTGTTTGTACTTGTAGAAGGTCGTGTTCCCCACCTTGCCCAGCAACGTGCGCTGTTGCTCGACGCTGCAGCCCCACAACTCCATGAGGTTGAAGAAAAACTTCAACGCGATTCGCCCCGCATCCGGGGAATCCAGTTGTTGCTGTGCGTTGAGGGTGATAGAGGAAGTAGCCATGGGATTTGGGCTCCTTTTTACGGGTGATGCTTAGAGAATAGTACACATATGGATATAAATTAAGATTTAATTCGCAAACAAACAACTCAAAGTTGAATTTCAGGTTCTGCTGATACCCGTCAGTTGAAATCAAGGCTCCGACGGGTTTTATCGCTTTATTGCCTGGCCTCAGCCCTGACAAGAAGAATTACACAAGCCAACACACGCCAAATCAGCAAAAAACCAAAATCCCACATAAGCTCCAGACAGCACCTCCCGGAGCTTTTCACCATAAAACCGCGACAACCGTGGCAAGCTGCACGATGATAGCCGCATGCACTGCCTGACCCGGGCCAGGTGCACAACAATAGCGAGCCCACTTAAGCAGAGGGCATTACCTCATGGATAGCAGAACCCTACGCAACCTCATGCGCATCGTGCAGACCGGCTCGTTGTCGGCGGCAGCGGAACATTCGTGCCTCACGGTGCAGGCATTGGCGGCGCAGTTGAACAAGGTCGAGGAACAATTCGGTTTCCGGCTGTTCAGGCGTTCGAACAAGGGCCTGACGTTGACGAGCCAAGGCTCGGAACTGACCCCTTTCATGGATCAGGTGCTGGTGGCCACACGGCAGCTCGAAGAAAAAGTCACGGAGCTCAAGAAGCCGCGACAGCGCACGTTGAAAATGGCGCTCAATACCACCCTGCCGGCGGAGTTCAACCGGCGGATGATCGATCGGTTGATAGCCGTCTTCCCCCAGTATCAGCTGGAATTCAGTTACGCCGAATCGATGGAGAACCTGAGCAAACTCAAGAATGAAGATTTTGACCTGGCCATCCTGATCGGGGCGCAGCAGAGCGGCTTTTCCAGCATCACGATGCCTGATGTGCAGGTGCGGGTGGTGGGTGCCCATTGTGGCAATGAAGGCGATTCCCTCGGTTTGCTTGGAGACAGGTTTCAGGTACGTCCCGCCGAAGAGTGTCCGTACTCCCACAGCTTCCTCCGTTTTCTCGATGCGGGGCTGGGCGAATACGGCTCAAGTCAGCGGATGGTGTATTCCTGCAGTGAAACGCTGACGTTGTCGTTGATTACCCAACTCGATGGCCTGGGGCTGGTATCCCGGGATGCGGCACTGCGCAATGGCCTGACGATCTTCCCGGACTTCGAGGACTATCTCGAGGTTCGCCTGGCGGTGAACAATCCTGAACTGTCCGGCCAGGCGCTGCACGATGTGGTGGACCTGGCGCTACAGGAACGAACCGAGCGCGATATACGCCGCCGTGCCCACCGCCACACTGAGAAACAGGTTACGGCTGAAATACGCACATAGCAGCGTCGGAATCGCCGCGTAGAACTCCGGGCGGTCGAGTTGTATCTGCTGATCCTTGATCAACAACGGGGTGAGGCTGATGGCAGCGACGATCGCCACCGGCAGGTATTCCAGGGCACGGGCGATGAATGGCGGCCAGTGTTCGGTGTTGACCTGCAACGGCAAGGCCCGCGGCAGGAAAGTCACGACCATCATCAGGCCCACGACCAGGATCAGGAACGTTTGGTCAGGCATACGCCCACCCCGCAGCCAACGAACGTGGCAATGAAGACATTGAACGGCGAACTGCCCAGCAGGCTCAGCCCGCCCATGCAGACAACAGCCGCCAGGGCTGCGATCAGCTTGTTACGGGTATTGCACAGCGAAACCAGCACGTAGAGCATCATCGCGGTCAAGGCATAGTCGAGCTGATACTTGATCAGGTGCGCCGCGTATTGCGCGCACACGGCGCCCAACAAGCCGCCAAGCACCCATGACGTATGGCAAAATAGGTTGAAGCCGATCAGATAGCGCACACTCACCGGCGCTCCGCTACCCAGCTTCACGCTGTGGAACGCGAACGACTCGTCCGTAAGCCCGGACGCATAGCACCAACGCTCGAAACGACTGAGCCCCAACGCACGCAATGCCTTGGCCATGTAGACCGACATCAGCATGTGTCGCGCATTGATCAGGAATGTAGTGAGCACGATGGTGGTCAGCGACGCCCCGCTGGAAATCAACGCCAGCGCCGCGAACTGCGAAGCGCCCGCGTAGACGAACAGGCACATCGCCACCGGCAACCACAAGGGTAGCCCGGCATTGACCGCCATCAGACCGAACACAAACGAAACCGTAAAATAACCCGCTACCACCGGACTGGCTTCGGCGAAGGTACGCGAGGCTTGTGGTTCGACCACCAGCGGCTGGCTGGAAGTCTTGCTCATAGATCCCTCTCGAAAGTGATTTCACCCCGCGGTTCGCAGAACCCCTGGGCTGCCCAGAAACGCTTGCCGGCCAGGTTAGCATCGTCGACGAACAGGAACATGCGCAGCACGCCCACCCGTTTCATGTCGGCGGATGCCGCTTCCACCAGGCGCTGGCCCAGGCCCCGGGTGCGATGCCTTGGGCTGACCGCCAGGTGATTGATGGTGCCACGGGTACCGAGCATGCCGCCAATCACCGCGCCCACCACGCTGCCACCGGCATCGATGGCCAGGTACGCTGTGGTGGTTTCCTGCAACAACACCCCTCGCAGGAACCGGGCATCCTGCCATTCGCAGAACGACACTTCGTCGAAACCGCGAAAAAACTGCTCCATTCGCTCGGCATCCCTGACCATCGCCCGGCGCAACAGTACCTGCGGCTCCGGATCGTCCATGGGTACCAGCTGTTCAGCGAACAATGTCAAAAGCGGTCCCGGGCCGCGAGAAGGAAATCGCCAGGATCTGCCTGAACGCCATTTCATGACTGTGGATATTGCGAGCCGGGGTCACGTAGTGACGCATGTCGCGATCGAGGAAAAACGTCGTATCGAGGATGTCCTCATAGGTCATCGCCGCCAATTGTTCTTCCTGGGCGGTATACAACCGGCTCTCCGCGCCCGCCACATTGTGACGGCCCCAGAAATGTACGCCACTGAACGGATACCCGTCGCAGTGAATCCCTTCGGGAGTGATTTCCAACTGTTTGCCCGGCTTGATCTCGATGCGGATCTGATGGATCTGGCACTGCCAGATTTCATCATGCAGCTCTTGCGGCAGGACGTTCTTGTACACCTCGAAGTCCGTGTCGATCAGGCTGCGCATCACTGGCGAATTGATCACTTCGTTGGAGAAATCCTGGAAGTGCCGCTCCAGCCCGCCGACGTAGCTGTTGTTGGCCTTGGACTGGATATAAGCCCGATGTTCGAGCTGCTTGAGCTCGCGGGTCTGGGGGTTGTATTCGAAGTCGCTGTAACGGCGAAAACGCATGCCTGACTCGGCCTGGCCGTAGTAGCTGTCCGGTTCCATGTTGTCCCAGCTTTTGGTCAGCCGGACAAAGTCGCCGAAATGACCGTAGAGATTGAAGTCTCCACCGCGGACGTTAACGTATTTGTCACGTCGTAGCGCTTCGCCCACTTCCCTGTTCAGAACGATCATTTTTATTAGGTCTCCACTGCATTGAGCGGCCTAATCTAGTAGGTGCAGAATTTCCGTCCATGAAAAAGAATTTGAGTCACTTCAAGTCGCACTTGAAACGAAGGGTGAAGAGCCACTAGTACGACTTTTTATCGGGAAAACAGTCGATTACAGCAATATTTCTGGCGCCAAAAGCCAGAAACCCCCGAATTTGGATTCGAGGGTTTTTTCTGGCTCAGCTGATGCGATCAAGCCTCAGAAGACATTGATCGGGTAATCCACGAACACTCGCAGCTCGTTGCCGCTGACGTTGTACTCGCTGGATTTTTGCGAAACACGCAGGACGGAACTGCGCAACCTCACGCTGAGATCCTTGGCCGGACCGTTCTGGACCACGTATTTGAGCTGGTTGAAAATCTCGCGCTCGGTGCCTCCTTCACTGGTGGAGGTGGTGATGTTATCGCCACGCACGTAAGCGACGTTATAGGTCAGGCCGGGAACGCCGAACGTGGTGAAATCCAGGCCGTAGCCCAGTTGCCAGCTACGTTCATCTTCAGCGTTGAAATCGGACCAGTAGGAGTTGGCCAGGTAGATCGTGTTACCGCCGTCCCCCACCCGATTCTGTTCACGCTGATAGCCACCGTAGGCATACCCCAGGTTGCTGTCGCCCGTGCTGCGCTGGTGAGCGAGCGTGAAGCTGTGCGGCCCGGTAGCGAAGGTGGCGGCCAGACTCCAGATCTTGTTGTCATCGCCAGTGACGTTGTTCTCACGAACGTAGTCGTTGTCCAGCTTGGTGCGGTAGCCATTGAAGTCCAGCGTCAGGGACTGATCCTTCGCCAGTGGGAACACGTAGTTGGCGTTGACGTATTGCTTCTTCAGCACATCTTCGACATCCGAGGCGTAGAGCGCGGCCTTGAATTGCTCGGTGAACTGATAACTGCCGCCCAATACGTTGATCGACTTCAGTCCGCCGCTGTCGCGACCTTCGGCGCTCTTGCGCGATTCAGCGGTGAAACGGCCGGCGTTCAGTTCCAGGCCCTTGATCTCTTTGGACGTGACCAGCGTGCCGGTATAGCTTTCCGGCAACAGCCGCGAGTTGTCGTAACTCAACACCGGCAAGGCCGGCATCTGGTCACCATAGGCCAACACCGTGTTGGAGACGCGGAACTTCACCGCTGCACCGAACTTGGACAGATCATCCGCCGCGTTACCGCTATCGCCTTGCTTGAAGAAGTCGATGCCGCCCGCACCGCTGCGGCCTTTGCCACCATCCAGACGCAATGCGTACAGGCCAAAGGCGTCCACCCCCACACCGACGGTGCCTTGGGTAAAGCCGGACGAGAACGTACCGATGGCCGCCTGTCCCCATTCGGCTTTGTCCCGGTTGCCATCTTTGTAGTCACGATTGATATACGCGTTGCGCAACAGCACTTTCAGGCTGCTGTCTTCAACGAATCCATTGGACTCAGACTGGTCGCTGGCCATGGCTTGGGTCGTGCTCAAAATCCCCAGTGCGATCAAACCGATGCGCGTGTTCAACATAATTGTTTTCCTTGTAATGGGTTGATACGCACTGCGACCGGCAGCCGAAATGGCGCTTTTTGCGCTCTTTTCGAACTCTTGCCCCTGAAATAATGAAAAGGCCCGCCCACGAGAAATCGTGTCGGGCCTTTTTATTATTTAAGAGTCATGGCTGTTAGCCACAGGCGTGGGACGAATCCTAGCCGCGCCTTCAAGAATGTGTCAATTTCGTTAATCGTCTGTAATCAGGCGAAAAACGTCTAAGACCCCGGACATCCATCCAGGCTGCAGACCGGGGTCGGAGAAGAGGCCTGCACCGGCAAGGACAGATTCAACCACTCGGCGAATGCCTCGGGTTTGCCAAGCCAAGGACCAATGTCCACTCGTGTGAACTGCCCATCCTGTTGCAGGACCAGGGTCGGGAAGCCCTGGCCACCGACCTGGGCCAGCAAGGCACGGCTGGCCTTGATATGAGCCTCCACATCAACCACGGTGAAAACCGACTGGAATGCCTCGGATTCAAGTCCGATGGCCTGGGCCAGTTCCAGCAGCACCGCTTCATCGGCAATTCTGCGGCCTTCAACGTAATGTGCGGTTTGCAAGCGCTCCAGCAGGTCCAACCCCCGTCCACCCAGTTGCTCGGCAGCGAGAATCGCTGCGATGGGTGGCGCCGAGTCGAACACCGCACGTTCGTCCCGCAGCAATCCCTCGAAATAGGCCTCACCAAACGGCTGGCCGGTGTATTCGGCGATCCGCCGGTCATGGGGCATGACGTAATTGCGCAATTGGGGTGAGACCGGTTGGCGATTGGCACCGGTCATCATGCCGCCGCCATGGGCGATCACCGGCAGTACCGCACGGGCGGCTTGCACCAGCGGCTTGGCACCGTAGCACCAGCCGCAGAGCGGGTCGTAGATGTAATGAAGGGTGATCATGGAAACTCCGCTAGCCGTCAGGACTGAGTAACGGCAGCGTAGCCTCAGGGAGGTCGCGGAAAAACGTCGGAATGGCTTTCAGTCTGTTTCGTGAATCGGTCGAATCCCGTGCCCCCCTGTGGGAGCGAGCCTGCTCGCGATAGCGGTGTACCAGCTGGCATCGATGCAGCTGATCCGTCGCTATCGCGAGCAGGCTCGCTCCCACAGGGTCTGTTTCAGTCTCTGGTCCGTGCACACAAAAAAAGCGCTGCCATCCCGGCCAGCGCTTTTTATCAATCCGTCGAATTCTTATCCTTGCATGACATCCCACAACGCTTCCAGCTCCGCCTCGCTGAACAATCCAGCGGGGTAGCGCTCCATGATCAGCCGACGCGGATCAGGTTCTCTGATCTGACGCGTTCCATTGGACTTCAACCACTGCGCCAGGGCTTGAAGCGACTCACCATTAACGGCCAAGGGATGGCATGTGCGCTCGCTTATCATATTCATTCCAGCGCCCTCTCCTGGTTGATGAGCGGCAAATTTATCCAAGGTTTATTACAAATCAACGCAGCTCCGCTCTTCGGAACTGCCGGGATGCAGATACAAGAGCTATGCCAATGTATCCGGTACCGCCAATAAACAGGCGCAAAAAAGCCCGCACCCCAATCGGGCTGCGGGCTCGCTTGAATGGATCCAAAAACGCCGACGCAGAGCCGGCGCAGTCAATATCATCAAGCTGTTACATCGCCACTCATTTTGTGTACGGCGCCGGTTGCTGTTGAGTAAGGCAATGGATATTTCCGCCCCCCAGTAACAGTTCACGACCCGGAACCATGACCACTTCGTGCTGTGGAAACAGGTCCTGCAGAATCTCCCTGGCCGTGGCATCCAGCGGATCGTCGAAGCTTGGCGCGATGATGCCGCCATTGACGATCAGGAAGTTGACGTAGGAGCCGGCCAGTCGCACGCTCGGATTGCGCTCCTGGGAACCCTCCACCGCATCCACGCCGGCGCATTCTGCCTCGGTGGCATACAACGGCCCCGGAATCGGCATTTTGTGCACCATGAAAGAGCGCCCTTTGGCGTCGGTGCTGTTTTGCAACACATCCATCGCAGCGTGACAGCGTGCGTAATTCGGATCCTGTGGATCGTCGGTCCAGGCGAGCAACACTTCCCCTGGACGCACGTAGCAGCAGAAGTTATCCACATGGCCGTCGGTTTCGTCATTGAACAGGCCATCCGGCAGCCAGATGATCTTGTCCACCGCCAATTGGGCGCTGAGCACCGCCTCGATTTCCTCGCGGCTCAAGTGCGGGTTACGGTTGCGATTGAGCAGGCATTCCTCGGTAGTGATCACGGTGCCTTCGCCATCGACGTGGATGGAACCACCCTCGAGCACGAAACCTTCAGTGCGGTAACGCGGGCTGCGCTCGATCTCGAGGATCTTGCTGGCTACTTGCGAGTCCCGGTTCCACGGTGAGTACAGCCCGCCGTCAAAACCGCCCCAGGCGTTGAAATCCCAGTCGACACCGCGTACGTCGCCATTGTCATTGATAACGAACGTCGGGCCGGTGTCCCGGACCCAGGCGTCGTCGCTGGACATCTCCACCAGGCGGATATTCGGTACGTCGAGGCGCGCCCGGGCGTTTTCATATTGAGCCGCAGACACCGCCACGGTCACCGGTTCAAAGCGGGCGATGGCCTTGGCGACCGCGACGTGGGCAGCCTGCGCGGGCTTGCCGCCCAGGCGCCAGTTGTCCGGGCGCTCGGGCCAGATCATCCAGACCTGGGTCTGGGTTGCCCACTCGGCAGGCATGTAAAAACCATCCGCGCGGGGAGTGCTGTGCAACGTTGTCATGAATCAGGACTCCAGTGAGCCATCGAGGGTTTTGATCGCTCCGTACAGGTTCGGACGGCGATCCCGGAAAATGCCCCAGGCACTACGAATACGCTCCAACTCATCGAGATCGAAGCTGTGTACCAATACACCTTCTTCGGTCTCGTCCAGTTCCTGGACTTTTTCACCGAACTGATTGGCGATGAACGAAGAGCCGTAGAAGGTGATGTCGTAACCGTCCTGTTCCTCATTGCCGATACGGTTACTGGCCACCAGCGGCATCACGTTGGCGCCCGCATGGCCTTGTTGCACACGCTGCCAGTGATCCCGGGACGAAATGGTCTTGTCGTGCGGCTCACTGCCGATGGCAGTCGGGTAGAACAATATTTCCGCGCCCTGCAGCGCCATGCTGCGGGCACATTCGGGAAACCACTGGTCCCAGCAGATGCCCACGCCTATCTTCGCATAACGGGTATTCCAGACCTTGAAACCGGTATCCCCAGGGTTGAAGTAATACTTCTCATGGTAGCCGGGACCGTCCGGAATGTGGCTCTTGCGGTACACACCCAGGTTCCGACCATCGGCGTCGATGATTGCAACGCTGTTGAAACGCGCACGTCCGGCCAGCTCGAAGAAGCTGATCGGTAGCACAACCTGCAGCTCTTTCGCCAGCTTCTGGAAATGCTTGATGGCTACGTTCTCTTCAACCGTGGTGGCCAGCAGCAGGTAGTCCGGATTCGTCTTCTGGCAGAAGTACGGTGTCTCGAACAGTTCCTGGATCAGGATGATCTGGGCGCCTTTGGCTGCGGCCTCGCGAACCCGATTTTCAGCGGTCTCGATGTTGGCTTCAAGGTCCCAGGAACAGGCCATCTGGGTGGCGGCGACGGTAACGATACGGCTCATGAATCATCTCCGGGCGATGTGCAGCGGACGACAAAGAGGATTACAGCGGGCACGAAGCAACCATAGCTCCGGCAACGGAGACTTTATAGCCGATAAAAATCGAACTTTAAAGTTGAAAAATTATTCAAGGCAAAAAAAATCGCGAATATCACCGATAAAAATCGGAAAATATTCGCGATCAATCTGGAGAAGCAAGCCTGCCGGGAAGCATCAGCCTCGGGTCAGAGTCCTTCGTCCAACACTTTCGCCAGCATATCGACGAAGAAATCCACACTCTGACGGGTCGTGACCATCGGTGGCTTGATCTTGAGAATGTTCAGGTAATCACCGGTGGGTTGCATGAAGATGCCCAACTCCCGAAGACGGTTGCACAGCGTCGCGGTTTCTTCGGTCGCTGGCTCCAGGGTTTCACGGTTGCGGATCAGCTCCAGGCCCAGATAGAACCCGGAACCATGCACCGCGCCGACCAATGGGTATCGATCGATCAGGGCTTGCAGTCGTGCCTTGAAGTGACCGCCCACCACCCGGGCGTTCTCCCATAGCCCTTCTTCCTCCATGACATCCAGCACGGCAATGCCGATCTGGCAACTGACCGGACTGCCACCGGACGACGAGAAGAAATAACCTTCGGCTTCCAACGCCTCGGCGATTTCCCGGCGGGTGATGACCGCACCCAGCGGCTGCCCATTACCCATGCCCTTGGCCATGGTAATGATATCCGGCACCACGCCCTGCTCTTCGAAGCCCCAGAAAAACTCGCCCATACGCCCGTAGCCGACCTGCACTTCGTCAGCGATGCACACGCCGCCTCGCTCGCGAACCAGATCATAGACCTGCTTCAAATAGCCAGGTGGCAACGCGATACCGCCGGCATTGCCGTACACCGGCTCGCAGATGAAACCGGCCAGCTGGCGCTTCTGCTCGGCAATTTTCGCCAGGTTGTGCTCGACACTGCGCACGTAGTCCGGCGCGCTGTCGGGGCCACGGAATTCACCGCGATAAGTATTGGGCGCGGTCACCGGGTGCACCCAGTCCGGGCGGCTGCTCAGGGCTTTGGGGTTGTCGGCGATGGACGTCGAGACCGCATCCGCCGCCACCGACCAGCCATGGTAGGCCTCCAACACACTGAGCATGTCCCGTCCGCCGCTGTAGGCCCAGGCCAGGCGGATCGCCAGGTCGTTGGCCTCGGTGCCGCTGTTGACCAGGAACACCCGATCCATGTTCGACGGCGCCAGTGACAATAACCGTTCGGAAAACTCGGCAATCGCCGCGTAGTGAAAGCGGGAGTTGGTATTGAGCAGCGACCACTGCCGGGCAGCCACGGCCGCCATGCGTGGGTGGCCGTGCCCCAATACCGCGACGTTATTGAGCATGTCGAGGTAGGAGCGCCCCTGCATGTCGATCAGGTGGTTGCGCCAGCCACGCTCGATGCGCGGCGGGTCGACGTAGTAATGTTTCTGGGTACGGGCGAAGCTGGCATCGCGACGGGCCAGCAACACCTTGGCGTCGACTTCCTCCTCGGCATCGCAAGCCAGCCCGAGCAATACCGCCGGTGAAGGGCACAACGCCTGCCAGGCGGGGGCTGCGGACGGGGTGCAGAACAACGGAGGGTTCAGGTGCGCGCCTCGGCATAACTGCACCCGCAACGGGCCAGCCACTTCGCCCAATACCTGTCCCTTCACCAGTGCGGCCCCGGCATGCAGCGGCGATGCCACACCCCATAACCGAATGCTCAACTGTGCACTGTCCAGTTGCAGCATGCCGTCGGCGGTCTTGTGCAATACCCCGGCAAACGGAGACTCGAGCGGCGTGCCGTGAGGTACATGCAGCTCCACATGCAGCGGGCAGGTATCGGGCTCCACAGCACTGTCCGGCCGGGTGCGCGACAGCCGGTACTGGCCGTAACGGCTGGCGGCCAATCCGTGAACGGTGGCGGCTTCGCTTAACAGACGCTGGTCGATACCCGGCTGCTCCCAGTTACCAGCCTCGAAATGCGGGCTCAGCACCCCCAGGTCGATCAGGGCGAACTCGCGGCCCACCAGGGTCGGCAACAGCGGTACAAAACCTTCACTGACAATCGGTGGCAGATTCTGGCCAACGGCGCTCAGGATTGCCGCTTCCATCAGTTCGAACGGCACCGATTGGGCAACCCGGAAGATTTCCCATTCATGCTCCAGATTAGCGCGGCTGTAGGCGTTGTCCGGGTCGATGGAAACCTGTTGTTCGCCACTGAGCACCAGCACGGCGGCGCGCGCCACAATGAGTGGCCAGAGCGCCAGCAATTCTTCACGCTGCAACGGGTTCGTCCCGTGATAAGCCTGGACCGCCGGCAGGATGAAGAGCGGATCCCCATTGGCGTGATGCAACAACGCAGCACACGTCACTGACAGCTCGGTGATGCGCCAGGTGCGGATCAGGTCGCCGAAATCGATTACGCCTTGCAATTGCCACTGGCGCTGGGCATCGCGCTGCCAGACGACATTGTCATCGGTCAGGTCCATGTGGATGGCTTGCACCGGCAGGTGGGCCTTGAGCGGATGCAGGCGTCGTTCGGCCTGTTGCGCCACCTCGGCGATCAGACCGCGACGTTGATCGTCCTGAATGACCGGCAGCAGATGGCCGATCAGCGCATTGGCATGGCGGGCGTCCCATTGCAGGGTGCGCTCCAGGCCCGGATGATCGAACGTGGCCAAGGCCAGATCGACTTCCGCACACAAGCGACCCAGGCCGCTCACCAGCTCCAGCCCCAGATGCTTGAGTTGGGTCAGGGGCTGGCCGTCGATGTACTCCAGCAGCCGAACGTGAACCGCCTGCCCGTCGACGTCGAGCGTCAACAGATCCTGGCCGTTACTGGCCACGATCACCCGTGGCACTTTTACCGCACCGTGGCTGGCCAGTTGCCTGAGGGCCGCATGCTGGGCCTGGAGCTCCTGGACAGCGTAGTCGCCATGGCAAATTTTCAACACAAACCGCCCGCGCTCGCTGTCGACGCGGTAATTGAGATCCTGCTGGCTGCCAAGGGGTCGCAGGTCACCGCTGAGTCCATAGTTCAAGCGCAGCAGCACCAACGCCTGCTCGGCGCTGATCTGTGGGCTTGGCAAACTGGCACGGTGAACCAACGTAGCGAGCGGCATACAACGACCCCTGATGTGGTTTTTATTGAACACCTATCACGCCATTGAGTTGGAGAATAAGCAACCCCTCTTTGTTGGAAGAGCGGGCGTCCGCAGGTCTTCTTGCCTACCTTTGGCAAGTTCCATTACAGGGGCGACCTCCAGATTCGGGGACACCGCCCGAAATATCCCACTTGCACCGTCATCCGCATGTCGACAAGCTATGCTCCATATTTTGTCGTTTCATGGAAAAAAGGCTTAACCGGATGCGCATTCTCATCACTGGCGGTGCCGGTTTCATCGGCTCGGCCCTCGTAAGGCATTTGATCCTTGATACCGAACACCAGATCCTGAACCTCGATAAACTGACGTACGCTGGCAATCTCGAATCGCTGAGCAGCGTCGATCACAACAGTCGTTATGAGTTCGTACAGGCCGATATCGTCGATCAAGCCACAGTCAGTGCAGTGCTGGCGCGGTTCAAGCCCGATGCAGTCATGCATCTGGCAGCGGAGTCCCATGTGGACCGTTCCATTGATGGCCCGGCGGACTTCATCCAGACCAATATCGTGGGCACCTACAGCCTTCTGGAAGCTACCCGTGCCTACTGGCAGACCCTGCCTGAACCGCAGAAACAGGCGTTTCGTTTCCACCATATCTCCACCGACGAAGTGTACGGCGACCTGCACGGCGTAGATGACCTGTTCACCGAAACCACCCCGTATGCACCCAGCTCCCCTTATTCCGCCAGCAAGGCGGCGTCCGACCATCTGGTCCGTGCCTGGCAGCGTACCTACGGCTTGCCCGTGCTGCTGACCAACTGCTCCAACAACTACGGGCCGTTCCACTTCCCTGAAAAGCTGATTCCGCTGGTGATCCTCAACGCCTTGGCCGGCAAGCCATTGCCGGTCTACGGCGACGGGCAACAGGTGCGGGATTGGCTGTATGTCGAAGATCATGCCCGGGCACTGCTGAAAGTCGTCACCGAAGGCGTGGTCGGCGAGACCTACAATATTGGCGGCCACAACGAACAAAAGAACATCGACGTCGTGCGCAGCATCTGCGCGTTGCTCGAAGAGCTGGCGCCGAGCAAGCCCGACGGGATCGAGCACTATGTCGACCTGATCACCTTCGTCAGGGACCGCCCCGGCCACGACCTGCGCTATGCCATCGATGCAGGCAAGATCGAACGGGAACTGGGCTGGACGCCCAGGGAAACCTTCGACACGGGCCTGCGCAAAACCGTGCAGTGGTACCTTGAGAACCTGCAATGGTGCCGTCGTGTCCAGGACGGCAGCTATCAGGGCGAGCGCCTCGGCTCGCTCGACGAAAAGGAATCCATCGCATGATGAAGGGCATTGTTCTGGCAGGTGGTTCCGGCACACGCCTGCACCCGATTACCCTCGGGGTTTCCAAGCAACTCTTGCCGGTTTACGACAAACCGATGATCTACTACCCGATCTCGGTACTGATGCTTGCGGGTATCAAGGACATCCTGGTGATCTCCACCCCGCAGGATCTGCCGCAATACCGCAACCTGCTGGGCAATGGCAGCCAATTCGGTGTGCAGATCAGCTACGCCGAACAGCCGTCACCCGATGGCCTGGCCCAGGCGTTTCTGATCGGCGAACAATTCATTGGCAGCGATCCAGTGTGCCTGATCCTGGGCGATAACATTTTCCACGGACAGCATTTCGGCGAACAACTGCAGACCGCAGTCAATCGGCAGCAGGGTGCGACCGTATTCGGCTATTGGGTCAAGGATCCGGAGCGTTTTGGCGTGATCGACTTCGACGCTGAAGGTCATGCCCTTTCCATTGAAGAAAAACCCGCCGAGCCCAAGTCCAGCTATGCGGTCACCGGCTTGTATTTCTACGATAACGACGTGATCCAGATCGCCAAGTCGATCAAACCCTCCAAACGCGGCGAACTGGAGATCACCGACGTCAACAACGTCTATCTGCAACGCGGCGACCTGCATGTCGAGCGATTCGGTCGTGGTTTCGCCTGGTTGGACACCGGCACTCACGACAGCCTGCTGGAAGCCTCGCAATACGTGCAGACCATCGAACATCGCCAAGGCCTGAAAGTAGCGTGCCTGGAAGAAATCGCCTACCAACAGGGCTGGGTCAGCCGCGAGCACATACTTGAGCGTGCCGAGTACTTCGGCAAGACCGGCTACGGCCAGTACTTGTTCAAGATCGCCGGAGAAACACGTTGAACGTCATCGCCACCCGATTGCCGGAAGTCCTGATCATCGAGCCGAAAGTCTTCGGCGACGACCGCGGCTTTTTCTACGAAAGTTTCAATGCCCGGGCATTCGCAGAAGCCACTGGCTGTGACCTGCAGTTCGTCCAGGACAACCATTCGCGCTCGACCAAGGGTGTGCTGCGCGGCCTGCATTATCAGATCGAACAGGCCCAGGGAAAGCTCGTGCGTGTCATCGCCGGCGAGGTACTGGACGTGGCGGTGGACATTCGCCGCAGCTCGCCCACTTTCGGCCAGTGGGAGAGCGTGCATCTGTCGGCGCAGAACCAGCGGCAGCTGTGGGTTCCGCCAGGCTTTGCCCACGGTTTTATGGTACTGAGCGAGTCAGCGGATTTTCTCTATAAAACCACGGACTACTACGCGCCTTCGGCCGAACGTTGCATCCGTTGGGACGATCCCGACCTGGCTATCGACTGGGAATTGGCGGGGCGACCCACCCTGTCGCCCAAGGACCAGAACGGCAAGTCCCTGTATGAAGCCGACCTGTTCCCATGAGTAAGTCCTTGCGAATCCTGATCATTGGCAAGAACGGCCAGGTGTCCCGGGCACTCCAATCGCGCCTGGCAGACAGTGGCGAGATGATTGTCCGCGGCAGCGATCAGCTTGACCTGGCACGCCCGGATCAACTGCGCTCCCACATCGGTGCCCTGCGCCCCGACCTGATCATTAACGCCGCCGCCCACACAGCCGTCGACCAGGCCGAGAGCGAGCCGGAACTGGCCTTTGCCATCAACGCCACCGCACCGGGAATCCTGGCCCTCGCAGCAAACGAGCTGGGCGCCCCGCTGATCCACTACTCCACCGATTATGTCTTCGATGGCCGCAAACCGGCGCCCTACACAGAGGAAGACACACCCAACCCGTTGAGCGTCTATGGGCGCAGCAAACTGGCCGGCGAGGAGGCCATCCGCCAAGCCGGCGGCCAGCACCTGATATTGCGCACCAGCTGGGTGTACTCGACCGAAGGCCGCAACTTTCTCCTGACCATGCAGCGTCTGCTCCAGGAAAAACCACACCTGCGGGTGGTAGCCGATCAGGTCGGAGCGCCAACCTGGGCTGGAACCATCGCCGACAGTACTGCCAAGCTCATCGAGCATTGGCAGGCCGGTCGGTGCGGCACCTGGGGCACCTATCACCTGACCGCCCAGGGCGAGACGTCCTGGTTCGGCTTTGCCCAGGCCATCGGTGAACGATTGATCGAACAGCACAAGTCTTGTGCGGTCATTGAGCCCATCCCGTCCGACGAATACCCGACGCCGGCCCCACGCCCCCTGAACTCGCGCCTGGATTGCACACGTCTGCTCCAGGAATGGGGGGTGAGCCAGCCAGACTGGCGAAGCGCGTTGCAGCAGTGTCTTGCCGAGCGACACTAGTGTCCGGTCTCGGAAATAAGCTGTTCATTTTTGGCGGCGTCTTGGGTGCCCGGCCGGCGTTGCCACTCCTCGCCATAGCCCTGCTATGACTCGTCGCGGCGCCCTGGCCGAACACCCAAGCCACTCGCCAAAAAAGAACGTATTTCCGAGACAGGACACTAGGCATAATGCGCTTGTTCCTACAGGCGCACGCTCATGAATTCAACGCTTCCCCGCAGACCCCGCTGGCGCAGCCTGGCCTTGCTTGCACTGTGCCTGGCACCGTTGCTTTGGCCGCTGGAGCATCTGGCCGAGCGCTATTACCGTAGCGAACTGGCCGGGCAGAATCGCCAGACCCTGGACCTTTACGTCGCCAACCTGCTGGGCACATTGCACCGCTATGAAGTCTTGCCGCAGATTCTCGGCGACCTGCCGGCACTGCGTGCGACGCTATCTGCCCCGAACGATGAATTCGCCCAAAGCAACGCCAACCAGCTCCTGAAAAACATCAGCACCCAGACCGGCGCCGAGGTGATGTACCTGATGGACGCCACCGGCAAGACGCTGGCGGCCTCGAACTGGGACAAGCACGACAGTTTCGTCGGGCGCAATTTCGCCTTCCGGCCGTACTACATCGAAGCCATGGCCGGACGCCTGGGGCGCTTCTTCGGCCTGGGCACCACGTCGGCCAAGCGTGGTTATTTCTTCGCCGCTGCCGTGCGTGAGCGCGACCGCGTCATCGGTGTGCTGGTGGTCAAGGTCGACCTGGACCACACCGAAAGCCTGTGGGGCAAGACCCCGGAACAGTTGCTGGTGACCGATCACAACGGGGTGGTCATCCTGACTTCACGACAGGAATGGCGATTCCGCTCGACCCGCCCATTAAGCGACGAAGAACACAACGCAATCAGTGCCGTGCAACCCTACCCGACCCGCGATCCGAAGCCGCTGAACCTGGATCCACAGGCCTGGCTGACCCAGACCCAGACCATCGAAGAAACGGGATGGAGCGTCAGCATCCTCGCTCCACGTACCCTGATCGACCGCCCTGTGCGCACCGTCGTCGCCACCGGCGGTGCAGCGCTGCTGGTCTTGATGCTGTTGCTCGGCTTGATGATGCAACGCAGGCGGCACTACCTGGACCGGATTGCCTTCGAAGGCAAGGCGCGCCACGAGCTGGAAGGCCGGGTGGCCGAGCGCACCAGCGATCTGGAAGGACTGAACCGGCGGCTGAAGCAGGAAGTCCTGGAACGCGAGCAGGCGCAACAGGAGCTTGTCCGCGCCCAGGATGACCTGGTGCAGGCCGGCAAGCTGTCGGCATTGGGCACCATGTCGGCCAGCATCAGCCACGAACTCAACCAGCCGCTGGCAGCGATTCGCAGCTACGCGGAAAACGCCGAGATATTGCTCGACCATCAGCGCACCGAGGACGCCAGGGGCAACCTCAAGCTGATCAATGAACTGACCGGGCGCATGGCGTCGATCATCGCCCACCTGCGGGCCTTTGCCCGCCGCGACCGCCATGCGCCGGAAAGCGTTGCCCTGCAACCGGCCCTGGACGATGCCCTGGCGCTGCTCGCCAAGCGCCGGCGCAGCATGGAAGTGGAGCTGATCCGCGACCTGCCGGCTGCCACGCTGTGGGTCGAGGCCGGAGAGACCCGCTTGCGTCAGGTCCTCGGCAACCTGCTGGCCAATGCCCTCGACGCCCTGACCGAAAAAGGCCCTCCACGCAAACTCTGGCTCAGTGCCCAGGCCACCGAAACCGGCGTCAACCTGTACATCCGCGATAACGGCCCGGGCTTTTGCATGGAAGCCCTGGGCCGTGCCGGCGAACCCTTCTACACCACCAAGACCCGTACCCAGGGCCTGGGGCTGGGGCTGGCGATCTGCGACACCCTGATGCGCGCCTTCGGTGGCGAACTGTCGTTCGCCAACCACAAGGAGGGCGGCGCCCTGATCACCCTCAAATTGCGTGCCGGCGCGCCTGGGGTAAGCTTGCAACCATCCGAGGACCGTAGCGTATGACCATCGACAACCGGATTGAGGTGGTGCTGATCGACGACGATCCCCACCTGCGTCAGGCCCTGAGCCAGACCCTCGACCTGGCCGGCCTGAGCCTCCTGTCCCTGGCCGAGGCCAAGGGCCTTGCCGGGCAACTGCCCCGAGACTGGCCGGGTGTGGTGGTCAGCGACATTCGCATGCCGGGCATCGACGGCCTCGAACTGCTGAATCAGCTCCACGCCCAGGACCCGGAACTGCCGGTGCTGCTGATCACCGGTCACGGCGATGTGCCGCTGGCGGTCCAGGCCATGCGCGCCGGCGCCTATGACTTCCTGGAAAAACCCTTCCCCAGCGACCATCTGCTCGACAGCGTGCGCCGGGCCCTGGCCTTGCGCCGCCTGGTGTTGGACAACCGCAGCCTACGCCTGGCCCTCAGCGACCGTCATGAACTGAGTGCCCGCCTGGTCGGCCAGTCAACACCGATGCTGCGTCTGCGCGAGCAGATCGGCGCATTGGCGGCGACCCGCGCCGACGTACTGATCCTCGGTGAAACCGGCGCCGGCAAGGAAGTGGTGGCCCGCGCGCTGCATGACCTTTCGAGCCGACGCAACGGCCCGTTCGTGGCGATCAACGCCGGGGCCCTGGCCGAATCGGTGGTGGAAAGCGAACTGTTCGGCCACGAGCCAGGAGCCTTCACCGGCGCGCAGAAACGTCGCATCGGCAAGTTCGAGTTCGCCAATGGCGGCACACTATTTCTCGATGAAATCGAAAGCATGAGCCTGGACGTCCAGGTCAAGCTGCTACGGTTGCTGCAAGAACGCGTGGTAGAACGCTTGGGGGGCAATCAACAGATCCCGCTGGACATCCGCGTCATCGCCGCGACCAAGGAAGACCTGCGCCAGGCCGCCGACCAGGGACGCTTTCGCGCCGACCTGTATTACCGCCTCAACGTCGCACCGTTGCGTATACCGCCGTTGCGCGAACGGGGCGAAGATGCATTGATGCTGTTCCAGCACTTCGCCGATGAAGCCAGTGCGCGCCATGGCCTGCCACCCCATGAGCTGCAACCGGCGCAAAGGGCGCTGCTGCTGCGCCACAGCTGGCCGGGCAACGTCCGGGAATTGCAGAACGCCGCCGAACGCTTCGCCTTGGGCCTTGAACTGGCTCTGGACAACAGTGCGCCGGATGGAACGCCCGGCGCACCGGTGGAAATGATCAGCGGCGGCTTGAGCGAACAGGTCGAGAATTTCGAGAGAACCCTGATCGCCGCCGAGCTGGCCCGCCCCCACAGTTCGGTACGCAGCCTCGCCGAAGCCCTGGGTATTCCGCGCAAGACCTTGCACGACAAGCTGCGCAAGCATGGGCTGACCTTCGGTGACAACAGCCATGGCGTGGCCGATGAGTCCGATTGAATTATCGTTGTCCTCCCTTCAAGCAAGAGGCCCCGCAATGAACCGCGACAGCCGTTACCTGGAATCGATCCTGCACCACGACATCCCGTTGACCCGCGACATGGGCCTCAAGGTGCTCGATTGGCAGGCCCGACAACTGCGCCTGTTCCTGCCGCTGGAGGCCAACGTCAACCACAAGAGCACCATGTTCGGCGGCAGCCTGTATTGCGGCGCCGTGCTCGGCGGCTGGGGCTGGCTGCACCTGGCCCTGCGCGACGAAGGCATCGAGGACGGGCATATCGTGATTCAGGAAGGACAGATCAGCTATCCGTTGCCGGTCACCCGCGACGCGGCGGTTCTCTGTGACGCGCCTGAGGAGAAGGTCTGGAAACGCTTCCTCGCCACCTACCAGCGTTACGGACGGGCGCGGTTGACCCTGCAAACGCGAGTGGTGAATGAGGGCAGCGAAGAAGCGGCGGTGCGGTTTGAAGGGCAGTACGTGTTGCACCGCTGACCGGGCTGTCAAAAACCTTTGTGGCGAGGGGATCTCCGTGGGAGCAAGGCTTGCCCGCGATAGAAACGATGCGGTCTTTCGGACATCGGGGCATTCGTTTCGCGAGCAAGCTTTACTCCCACAGACTCAGGAACGAGCGAGCGCCAGCAGTTGCTCACGCCACGCCGCTTTCGCCGGCAACGCCAGGAACGACGCATTCAACAGCGATTCCCGCGGCGGATAGCAGAACCGCTCGCCGCTCAAGTCCAACACCTCGCCGCCCGCGCCTTCCAACACCCCCTGGGCCGCGGCAGTGTCCCACTGGGACGTCGGCGCCAATCGTGGATAGCAATCCGCCGCGCCTTCGGCCACCAGGCAAAACTTCAATGAACTGCCGATGCTGGTGAGCTGCAACTCCCCCAGGCTCTGGCTCAGACCGCTCAAGAGACGCTCCTGCTCCGGGCTGCTATGACGGCGGCTGGCGACCACGGTGAGCGCTTCGCCCGGCGCCGGTACGTTGCGCACCGCTACCGGCACAGGCTCGGCGCACTTGTCGCCACGCCAGGCGCCCAGCCCCGCGCCGCCAACGTAGAAGCGGTCGCTGGTGGGCATCGATACCACGCCAAACACCACGTGCCCCTGCTCGACCAGCGCAATGTTGACGGTGAACTCCTCGCTACCGGAAATGAACTCCTTGGTCCCATCCAGCGGATCCACCAACCACCAGCGTTGCCAGCCGGCGCGCACATCCTGGGCGATATTGGCGTCCTCTTCGGACAGGATCGGGATCTCCGGGGCCAGGGCCGTCAGCCCGGCCACGATGACATCGTGAGCGGCCATGTCCGCGGCGGTAACCGGCGACTCGTCGGCCTTGTGGACAACCTGCACGTTGGCACGCCAGAAAGGCAGGATCGCCGCCCCGGCCTTGAGCGCCAGTTCGACCACCGGGGCCATCAGGGGATGAGGGTAATTCATGCCAGGAACGCTCCGCGCAGGGTCAGCAAGTCACGAGCCAGGTACAACGCCGCCAAGGCGCGGCCCTCGGTGAATTGTGGATTTTGCGCCAGGGACGACAATTCGCGCAGGTTGACCTTGTCCACGCGCATCGGCTCAGGCTCATCACCTTCCAGCCGTTCTTCGTACAGGTCCGTCGCCAGCACCACTTGGATTTTCTGGCTCATGTAGCCGGGAGACAACGACAGCTCGGTCAGATGCTCCAATTGGCGCGCGCCAAAACCGGCCTCTTCCTTGAGTTCCCGCTCGGCCGCCGCCAGCACGTCCTCACCCGGCTCGATCAAGCCCTTGGGCAGCGACAGCTCGTAAGCGTCGGTACCGCCGCAATACTCTTCCACCAACACCGCGTGGTCGGCATCGAGCATCGCCACGATCATCACAGCGCCGTAACCCGGCCCCTTGCCCGCCAAACGCTCGTAGGTGCGCTCCACGCCATTGGAAAAACGCAGCTTCAGCTCCTCCACACAAAACAAGCGGCTGGTGGCGACGATCCGTCGATCGAGTATGGTGGGTTTCTGGCGCATAAACGGCTCCCTGGGCGATAGCAGGCTACTATACCCGGCCTATCCTGATTGTTTGTGGCGGATATCCGATTACCGCTGGAGAAGTTTTATGGCCTTGCTGCCCTGGCACGAGATCGACACGGTGCTGCTGGACATGGACGGCACCCTGCTGGACCTGCATTACGACAACCACTTCTGGATGGAACACCTGCCCCAGCGCTACGCCGAACTGCATGGCGTGAGCCGGGCCATGGCCGAGATGGAACTGCAACCGCTGTTCGAACGCAACGCCGGCCAGTTGCAATGGTACTGCCTGGATTTCTGGAGCACAGAGCTGAAGCTGCCGGTGCGCGAACTGAAACTGGAAACCGCGCACCTGATCGCCTTGCGCCCGGATGCCGATACCTTCCTGGCGGCGATCCAGCGAGCCGGCAAGCGCGTGGTGATGATCACCAATGCCCATCGCGACTCGCTGTCCCTGAAGCTGGAACGCATCGAGCTTGCCCCTTATTTCGAGCGCTTGATCAGCTCCCACGACTACGGCTTCCCCAAGGAAAATCCGCAATTCTGGGACGCGCTGAAAGCCGACCTGGACTTCGACCCGGCTCGCAGCCTGTTCATCGACGACACCCTGCCGGTATTGCGCAGTGCCCGGGATTTCGGCGTAGCACACCTGCTGGCCGTCAGCGAACCGGACAGCCGCAAGGGACCGAAGGATACGGGGGAGTTCGAGGCGCTGGGGGACTATCGGGATCTGATTGCAGGACTTTGAACAGCGTTGCTCCCATCGCGAGCAGGCTCGCTCCCACAAGGGATCTTCGGTTTCCAGCGATCCCTGTGGGAGCGAGCCTGCTCGCGATAGGGGCTATACGGTCCTGGATCTACTCAGGAATGCGCAACGACTGTCCCGGATAGATCTTGTCCGGGTTCTTGAGCATCGGTTTGTTGGCCTCGAAGATTTTCATGTACTTGTTCGCATCGCCATAGACCCGCTTGGCAATCGCACTCAAGGTGTCGCCTCTTTCGACCGTGACGAATCTGGCCTCCTTCGCCACCGGGCCGGTCACCGTGATCTGGTCATCGACACCGCTGATACCGGCCACATTACCCAATGCCAACAGGATCTTTTCCTTCTCTTCCTGACTCGCGGCTTCACCCGTGGCTACGACTTTTTCGCCCTCGACCTTCACCTGGATCTTCGAAGTATCAATGCCCGTCAGCGCGTCCCGCACGTGCCGGGTCAGCGCTTCACCATTGGCCTGGGCCTTGTCGGGTGTCAACGCATCAAGAATTTTCTCACCGGCATCTTTCAAAAAACTGAAAAGGCTCATCGTATTCTCTCCCTGGGTTTGAATGTCCAGACGTAACAGCCTAGACCCGAACGAAACGAACCTCGTGCCCGGCCGACCAATGACCGCGTCACGCGCAAACGCTAGAATTCAAATCTCCCCGCGCCCTGGAGCGAAGATGGACATCAAGCAGCTGAAATTTCTCATCGCGCTGGACGAAACCCGCCACTTCGGCCAAGCCGCCGCACGCTGTCACATCACCCAACCGACCTTGTCGATGCGCCTGCGCAGCCTCGAAGAGGAACTTGACCTGCCGCTGGTCAATCGTGGCCAGCGCTTCGAGGGCTTCACCGCGCCAGGGGAACGAGTGCTGGCTTGGGCGCGAACGGTGCTGGCGGCTTATGACGGCCTGCAGGCCGAAGCGGCAGCCTGCCGTGGCAATCTGGTCGGCACCTTGCGCCTGGGTGTGGTGCCGCTGTCCGACTTCGACCCGTTGTCGATGATGCAACGCCTGCACGCCGAGCACCCGGACCTGCGTTTCGAACTATCGTCCCTGAGCTCCGAACAGATCCTCGAACAACTGGCGAACAACCGCATCGATCTGGGCGTTTCCTACCTCGAGCGCCTGGACAACGAGCGCTTCGAATCCTTGCCGTTCAGTCCTACCCGCATGGGCCTGCTCTACGATCAGCGCTTTTTCTTTTTCGGTGAACAACCACTGACCTGGCAAGCACTGATCGAATTGCCCTTGGGCATGCTTACCAGCGGCATGCATTTTCGCCAGTCCATCGACCACAACTTCCACAGCCGCGGCCTCGCACCCCGTCCGGTGTTGCAAACCGACGCGGTGCACCAGTTGCTGCAAGCCGTCCACGGCGGGTTGTGTTGCGCGGTGATGCCATTGAACAGTGGCCTGGATGTGCTGACCGAAGACCTGCGCATGCAACCCATCGTTGACGCGCAAACCCTGGTCCCGCTGGGGCTCATCATGCGCCGCGGTGCCCCACGCTCGGCGTTGGCAGAGGCCTGTTTCGCCCCCTATCAGAAATCAACAGTTACAACTTGATCGACGCCATCTATCGATAGATCGGTAATAGCGATTAGACGTGGCAGATTGCCGCATTTAGTCTTATCACTATTCGAATCGTCGGTGATGCCATGAAAGCCAAGCCTCCGGTCTGTCCGGTGCCCGCCGCGCAAACGCCCGCGCCCAGCGCCAGCCAGAGCTATCACTACAGCAACCTGGATCATTCCCAAACGGACAGCACAGCCCTGGCCGAGGAAGTGGCGCTGGCGATCGCCTATAACGGCATCAGTCAGGCAGTCATGCTGGTCACCCCCACCGATCTTGAGGATTTCATCATCGGTTTCAGTCTGGGCAGCGGCATCATCGAAGACCCGTCGGACATCTATGACCTGCAACTGAGCGGCACCGGCTCCGCACAATATGCCCAAGTGACCATCGCCAACCGCGCCTTCTGGAACCTCAAGCAACAACGCCGGCAACTGGCCGGTACCAGTGGCTGCGGCCTCTGCGGCGTGGAAGCCGTGGAGCAAGCGTTGCCGGACCTGAAAGTACTGCCCGGCGCACCGCTGCCACCCGCGCAATGGCTCGATGGCCTGCGCCAACGCATCGGCCAATTCCAGCCCCTGGGCCAGCACTGCGGCGCCGTCCATGCCGCGCTGTTCATGAATGGCCAGGGCGAGTTGCTGCTGGGCCGCGAAGACATCGGCCGCCACAACGCCCTCGACAAACTGATCGGCGCCTTGGTCCGGCAACAGATTCCGGTGGTCGATGGCGTTGCGATCGTCACCAGTCGCTGCAGCCTCGAACTGATCCAGAAAGTGTTACGGGCCGGCATCCAGACGCTGGTGAGCCTGTCGTCGCCCACCGGCCTTGCCGTGCAATGGGCCCGTAGACACAACCTCAATCTTATTCACCTGCCGCAAAAAAGTGCGCCGCGGGTCTACAGCCCTGCGATGGAGAAACACGCGTGAGCAAGCATCAACAAGCCGACCAGAAACCCGTACCGCGCTATAAGCCCTACAGGGGCCCGGCCGGTGGTTGGGGAGCGCTGATCAGTGTTACCCAGGCCTGGCTGACCAGCGATAATGCGCTGAAAAACCTCCGCATGATGCTCAAGACCAACCAGAACGGCGGCTTCGACTGCCCGGGCTGTGCCTGGGGCGATTCGCCGGAAAGCGGCATGGTCAAGTTTTGCGAAAACGGCGCCAAGGCGGTGAACTGGGAAGCGACCAAGCGCCGTGTCGATGCTGCATTTTTCTCCCGGCACAGCGTCACGTCATTGCTGGAGCAAAGCGACTACTGGCTCGAATACCAGGGCCGCCTGACCGAGCCGATGAGCTACGACGCCGAAACGGATCGCTACAAGCCCATCAGCTGGGAAGCGGCGTTTGCCCTCATCGCCAAGCACTTGCAAGGGCTGTCCAGCCCGAACCAGGCCGAGTTCTACACCTCCGGCCGGGCCAGCAACGAAGCGGCGTACCTGTACCAATTGTTCGTGCGCGCTTTCGGCACCAACAACTTCCCCGACTGCTCGAACATGTGCCACGAAGCCAGCGGCGTAGCGCTGTCGCAGAGTGTCGGCGTGGGCAAGGGCACGGTGACATTCGATGATTTCGAGCATTCCGACGCGATTTTCGTCTGGGGCCAGAACCCCGGGACCAACCACCCCAGGATGCTCGAGCCGCTGCGCGAAGCAGTGAAACGCGGTGCCCAGGTGGTTTGCATCAATCCACTCAAGGAGCGTGGCCTGGAGCGCTTCCAGCATCCGCAGAACCCGTTCGAGATGCTCACCAACGGCAACAAACCCACCAACACCGCGTTTTTCCGGCCAGCCCTGGGCGGAGACATGGCCATCTTGCGCGGCATGGCGAAATTCCTGCTTCAATGGGAACGTGAGGCGCAAAACACCGGCGCTCCCGCCGTGTTCGACCACGCGTTTCTCAACGAGCACAGTGCCAATGTGCTGGAATACCTGGCCGTAGTCGACGACACCTCATGGGAGCAGATCGTCGAGCAGTCGGGCCTGACCCTGGTGGAAATCGAGCAGGCGGCGCGCATGTACGCCAACAGCAAGAACGTGATCATGTGCTGGGCGATGGGCATCACCCAGCATCGCCACTCGGTGGCGACCATCCAGGAAATCGCTAACCTGATGATGCTGCGCGGCAATATCGGCCGGCCCGGCGCGGGCCTGTGCCCGGTTCGTGGCCACAGCAACGTGCAGGGCGACCGGACCATGGGCATTAATGAGCGCCCACCCGCGGCGTTTCTCGACACGCTGGAGCGGCGCTTTCAGTTCAAGGTACCGCGGGAAAACGGCCACAACGTGGTCGAGGCGATCCATGCCATGGCCGCGGGTCAGGCGAAAGTGTTCATCGGTCTGGGTGGCAACTTCGCCCAGGCCACCCCGGACAGTCACCGGACTTTCCAGGCCCTGAGCAACTGCGACTTGACCGTACAGATCAGCACCAAGCTCAACCGCAGCCACCTGGCCCACGGGAAGGAAGCATTGATTCTGCCGTGCCTGGGGCGCACCGACATCGACCGGCAAGCCGCCGGCTCGCAAGCGGTCACTGTTGAAGACTCTTTCAGCATGGTCCACGCGTCCAATGGGCAACTGGAACCCCTGTCGAACCAGATGCGCTCCGAGCCCTGGATCATTGCCGGCATGGCCGCCGCCACCCTGGGCGCCCGCCCGGTGGACTGGAGCTGGCTAGTGGCCGACTACAGCCGCATCCGCGACCTGATCGCCGACACCATCCCAGGCTTCAGGGATTTCAACGAGAAACTGCACAACCCCGGCGGTTTCTACTTGGGCAACAGTGCCAGCGCACGTCGTTGGAGTACCCCGTCGGGCCGCGCCAACTTCAAGCCCAACCGATTGCCAGCTGATCTGGTGCATGAGCGCACCCGCGCCACCGGTCAGTTACCGGACCTGATCCTGCAATCCATGCGCTCCCACGACCAGTACAACACCACCATCTACGGCCTCAATGACCGTTATCGTGGGGTGAAAGGTCAGCGTGACGTGCTGTTCGTCAATGAAGCCGACATCATTCGCCTGGGCTTCAAGCCAGGGCAGAAGGCCGATATCGTCTCGCTCTGGGATGACGGTCGTGAGCGGCGGGTCAAGGGTTTTACCTTGCTGGCATTCGACATCCCTGCCGGACAGGCTGCCGCCTACTACCCTGAGGTGAATCCATTGGTACCGCTGGAAAGCACAGGCGACGAAAGCGATACCCCAACCTCGAAGTTCGTGGCAATCCGTCTGGAGGCGGCGAGTGAGGATGGGTTGATCCTGGCCAAGTCGGCCTGACCATTTCTTTTCACCCGCCCACAAAAAAGGCCGTTTTCCATAGAAAACGGCCTGTCCGAAGTAGCTAAAGACCGGTGCAAATACATTAAGTTCCGACCGAAAAACAATAACTTAGAGAATTGTGCACAACTCGTGTTACTCGTCGGATTTCGATTGTCACCAAGCGAAGCCAGCCTCAGGATCGCGCCGTCATCCCTTTGAGGCTCCTCTATGAAGTTCTCCTCCATTCTCTTGTTGTCCCTTGGCCTGATCAGTGGCGTCGCGTCTGCCGGCGGCACCGCCGAAGCAGGTGTGGGCGGCGCATTGGGCGGGGTTTTGGGTTCGGTTGTTGGCCAGTCCCTGGGCGGCAATACCGGTTCGACCATCGGTGCGGCCCTGGGCGGCGCGGGCGGTAGTGCCGTCGGCGCAGACAAGCACAGCCGTGGCGAAGCGGCGATCGGCGGCGCGCTGGGTGCGGCCGGCGGTAACGTGGTTGGCCGTAGCGTCGGTGGCAGCACCGGCAGCCTGATCGGTGCGGCAGCAGGCGGTGGCGCCGGCGGCGCACTGGGTAACTACATGGGCAAGGACGATGACGATGATCGTCGCTATGAAGGTCGCCGCGGTGACCGCCGCTACTACCGTGACGGCCATCCGGGTCGTGGCCATGCCTACGGGCATCGCAAGCATCACCGCTACTACCGCGACTAACCAAGCGGGCTGATACCAGCCGAATCTGGAGATCGCAGCCTACCGCTTGCCGGAGGCTGCGATTTTTCGTTTCAAACCAGCAACTGTTCCAGGGCTGCACGCAACCGATCCGGAATCGCCACCGGCCGATTCGACGCCCGGTCCACGAACACGTGGACAAAGCGCCCCGCTGCGCAGGCCTCTTCCTCTCCCGCCTTGAATACCGCCAGTTCATACTGCACCGAACTGCTGCCCAACTTCCCGACCCGCAGGCCCACGTCAATTCGCTCGGGGAATGCGATGGACGCAAAGTAGTCGCAGGCCGAACTCACCACAAACGCCACGACCTCCCCACCCTGGATATCCAGGCCGCCGACCTCGATCAGGTAGGTGTTCACCGCCGTATCGAAGAAGCTGTAGTAGGTGACGTTGTTGACGTGACCGTACACGTCGTTGTCATGCCAACGCGTAGTGATGGCTTGCAGGTGAGGGTATTCGGTACGTTGGGGCATCAGTTGTCCTTTTCGGTTGTCAGTGGTCGTTGCGGGGGGTGGTTACCGCTGCGCGAATCCCTTGCCTTGGGCCGCCAGCTCCCCGATCAGACGCGCAGGCCTCCACTGGTCTCCCTGCTTGGTTTCGAGCTCCAACAGTCGCGCGTGGATATCCTCAAGTCCTTGCTGGTCAGCCCAGGCCATCGGACCACCTTTGTCCGCCGGAAAGCCGTAGCCATTGAGGTACACCAGGTCGATGTCGTGGGCCGACCCGGCAATGCCTTCCTGCAGGATCTTCGCACCCTCGTTGACCAATGCCAGCAGGCAGCGCTCGAGAATTTCCCCACTGTCGATCTCCCGGCGCTGAAAACCCAGTTCCTCACTGACTCGCTGCACCAACGCATCGACCTCTACGTCGTGCTCGGCCTGTCGGCTGCCGGGCTCGTAATGGTAATACCCGTTGCCGCTTTTCTGACCGAACCGTCCGAGCTCGCACAAGCGGTTGTCTACCTGCACCTCAGGGGCATCCTGGCCTTTGCCCGCCAGTTCCCGTGCACGCCACTCCAGGTCGATCCCGACCACGTCGTACATCCGGAAGGGCCCCATGGCAAAGCCGAAGCCCTGCAACGCCGCGTCGATCTGATGAGGAAACGCGCCCTCCAGCAACATCTTGCGAGCTTCCAACACATAGGGGTGAAGCATCCGGTTGCCGATGAATCCATGGCAATTGCCCGACACCACACTGACCTTGCCCATGCGACTGCCCAGCGCCAGGGCTGCGTCCAGCACCGACCTGGAGGTCTGCGCGCCGCGAACGATTTCCAGCAGCTTCATGATGTGCGCCGGACTGAAGAAATGCAGGCCCAGAACCTGGCTTGGCCGGCGCGTCGCGGCGGCAATGGCATCGATGTCCAGGGCCGACGTGTTGCTCGCCAGGATGGCCTCGGGTTTGAGCAAGCCATCCAGCTCTCTGAAGATCTGCTGCTTGAGCTCAAGGTTTTCATACACCGCTTCGATCACCAGATCCACGTCACGGATCGCCGCGTAGTCGCCTGCGCTGATCACTCTGGCAATACGGGCATCGGCTTCACCCTGGTCGATACGGCCCTGGCGCACGCCATGGGCATAGGTCTCGGCCACGGCTGCGAGCGCCTGTTCGAGCATTTGCGGATTGTTGTCGACCCACCGCACCGTCACTCCGGCATTGGCCAGGCACATCACGATGCCCCGCCCCATGGTGCCTGCACCGATCACGGCGGCGTGCTCAATCGTCTGGCTCATGTCTGTTCTCTCGTCGGCGATCCAAAGACAGCCTTCACCTTAGTCAGCCGCAGGCAGTTTTTGAAATTTATTCGTGTGATGAGCGGCATTCAGCGGATGGATGCAGATCACAGGCGCACTGGTGGATGTTGCCCTTGAAAACAGCCACGGCTGCCTTTTCCTTTGCCATGAGGTGATACAAAACCGAGCACTTTGATGCCTCGTTCCGGCGCCGTTCGCGGGTTAAGGTGCACCGTCAATTCACGCGCTACATCGGGCCAGGAGGCCCGATGATCAAGAGCTCTGTTCAAGGACCGAACCATGCCACATCTGTTTTCCGCGCTACGCGTCCTGGCCATCACGTCAGCGTCACTGCTGGCCGGCTGCCTGACCATTCCTGAACAATCCGGCGTGGAGCCGGCCGTGTTCGAAACCCCCGAGTATCTCGCGCAACAAGGCCTGTCCGTCGTGAAGGCTTCGGCTTTGTATGCTCGTGGCGGCACCGGCCAGAACGTGACCGTGGCGCTGGTCGACTCGGGACTCAACACCCACCTGCAAGAGTTCGAAGGCAGGTTGGATGATCCGGGATACGACTATGTCGAGGATCGTCCCGGCACGGTCGACCGCGTCGGCCACGGCACCCAGATGGCGGGCATACTCGCCGCCAACAAGGACGATCAGGGCATGCACGGGATCGCCTTCAACGCCCGGCTGATCCCCTTTCGCTTCGGCGACAACAACGAGCCATTTTTCTTCGACAGCGAGATTGCTCGATCCTGGCAAAGTGGCTTCGACAAGGGCGCCCGCCTGTTCAACAACTCGTGGGCCAACGCCATTCCCGCAACCGAAATCAACGAATCACGTTACAACCAGGTAATGCCTGACTCACTGGGCGTTGCCCGAAAGCTGGTATCGGAAGGCGCCGTGTTTGTCTTTCCGACTGGCAACGAACTCAAGCGCGAGCCCTTGGCCGAACCAGGGTTGCCGGCGGCATTGCCTGAGCTGGAAAAAGGCTGGATCGCGGTCGTCGCACTGAAGAACGACGGCAGCGCCATCAACGGCAAATCCAATTATTGCGGGGTCGCGGCGGCGTGGTGCATCGCCGTTCCCGGTGGGGACGCAGGTGCCCAGGCAGGCCTGCTCACCGTTGCCAAGGATGGACGTTACGTACATACCGCCGGCACCTCCCCGGCTGCCGCGTTAGTCACCGGCGCATTGGCTGCGCTGCAAAGCCTTTATCCACAACTCAGTCCGCAGCAGGTACGTGAGCACCTGCTGGCGACGAGCAATCGCACGGGTATCTACGCCAACAGCGAGGCCTATGGTCGAGGGTTGATGGACCTTGAGGCGGCTTCTCTACGCGCTCCTGAATCAATGGTTGATTGATAAACTTCAAAGGGAAAAAACCATGTCACACAAACTGACCATCCTCGTCATCACCGCATCCCTGCTATTGGGCGGATGCATGAAAATTCCCGAGATACCGCCACTGCTTGCTCACTGTACAGCCCCGACCATAGCGCCTACGGCTTCTTCATTGCTTGGCTGACCCTGCGCAGCGTCATATTTCGTTCACCGAGTGTCTGGTAGGGCCGTGATCTATGACGGCCTTATCAGAAGCAGCCTACCGCCTCTTGGGCAGTACCTACAGCGCACCTGTAGGACCTCATGGAGAACGACGCAGAAAATGGAGACAGCCAGCAAGCATCACGAATAAGGTGCTCATCCAAGCGTCAGACGCCGGTAAACGTCCTACGCAACCTGTCCCTCCAGGCCATATTGCAGCCCTCGAATAGAGCTCTCTATAGTCCACGGCGCGATTCAAAAGTCGTACCGAAGAGGCTCAAATGCAAATACCCAACCCGCCCGTCGAGCAATACCAGCGGCTCAACAGCACACCTGTGCTGGTCATCGACACCGAGGCCGATCTCCAGCACCTCTGCGACGCCGCCGCCCAACGAATCCAAGCCTCCAGCAACCTGCTGGAGACCCTGCATTGCCTTTGCTTCGAGCATGCCGATGTAAAGGACATTCCCAGCATTGTCCATGCGCTTTATCTGTTGGTTCAGGACGGCAGCGAACTGCTGGAGGTGGTACGGCAGCGATTGCGCTAGGCACAAGGGCCTGCGGGATCGCCAGAGGGCCAAGTAGCAATATCCTGGCTGTTTCTCGCTTCCTGACAGATGGAATAATTCCAGTCCTCAGCCAAAGCAGACGTGCGTGAGGGATGGACACGAATAGCCGCCCACAAAAAAACCGCCCCGAAGGGCGGTTTTTCTATTCACGGACCAAATCTTACAACTGCGGACCAGCCGCCTTGATCGCGTCGCTCACTTCGAACTTCTTGAAGTTTTCGATGAACAGGCCAGCCAAGGCCTTGGCGGCTTCGTCGTAGGCGGCCTTGTCGGCCCAGGTGTTGCGTGGGTTCAGCAGGCCGGTCTCAACGCCTGGAACGGCCAACGGCACGTCCAGATTGATGATGTCCAGGTGTTCGGTTTCGGCACCAATCAGCGCGCCGCTCTGGATCGCCGCGATCACCGCACGGGTGGTCGGGATGTTGAAGCGTTTGCCGACACCATAGCCACCGCCGGTCCAGCCGGTGTTGACCAGGTAGACCTTGGAGCCAAAGCCACGGATACGCTTGATCAGCAATTCCGCGTATTCACCGGCCGGACGCGGGAAGAACGGCGCGCCGAAGCAGGTGGAGAAAGTCGACTTGATGCCGCTGCCCGAGCCCATTTCGGTCGAGCCTACCAATGCGGTGTAACCCGACAGGAAGTGGTAGGCAGCTTGTTCTTCGCTGAGGATCGACACAGGTGGCAGCACGCCGGTCAGGTCGCAGGTCAGGAAGATCACAGCGTTAGGCTCGCCACCGAGGTTCTTCGGTGCGCGTTTTTCGATCAGTTCGCGCGGGTAGGCGGCGCGGCTGTTCTGGGTCAGGCTGTCGTCGGCGTAGTCGGCTTTCTTGGTGACTGGGTCCAGGACGACGTTTTCCAGTACGGCGCCGTGCTGGATGGCTTTCCAGATCACCGGCTCGTTCTTCTCGGACAGGTCGATGCACTTGGCATAGCAACCGCCTTCGATGTTGAAGACCACACCCACGCCCCAGCCGTGCTCGTCGTCGCCAATCAGGTAGCGGCTTTCGTCGGCGGACAGGGTGGTCTTGCCGGTGCCCGACAGGCCGAAGAACAGGGTCACATCGCCCTCTTCGCCCATGTTCGCGGCGCAGTGCATTGGCAGTACGTCAACGGCCGGCAGCAGGAAGTTCTGGACGGAGAACAGGGCCTTCTTCATTTCACCGGCGTAGCGCATGCCGGCGATGAGGACTTTCTTGGCCGCGAAGTTGATGATCACGGTACCGTCGGAGTTGGTGCCGTCACGCGCAGGCTCGCAAACGAAGTTCGGCGCGTTGAGGATCTGCCATTCATCCTTGCCGCCGGCGTTGTACTGCTCGGGGTTGATGAACAGGCAACGACCGAACAGGTTGTGCCAGGCAGTCTCGGTGGTCATCTTGACCGGGAGGTAGTGCGCAGGATCGGAACCTACATGCACGTGGGACACGAAACGCTCACGCTCGCCCAGGTAGGCTTCAACACGGTTCCACAGGGCATCGAACTTGTCGGCCGGGAACTTGCGGTTGATCGGGCCCCAGGCGATGGCGTTCTGGGTGCTCGGTTCTTCTACGATGAAACGGTCGGCTGGCGAGCGACCGGTACGATGACCGGTACGAACAACCAGCGCGCCAGTATCGGCAAGCTCGCCTTCACCGCGATTCAGGGCTTCTTTGACCAGATCATCGACACTCAGATCGGTATACACGGCGTTATTGGCTTGCGTCATGTGGTTCCCCATCGGCCCTTGGCCGAGTGCTCCAAACGTTTTGTAGTAGGAAGTCGCGCACTACTACCCGAAAAAAGTGGGCCGGATTATGCCAGAAAAGCCCAAAAAGAGTAGGGCCCTCCCGTCAGTACGGCGTAAATCCGGCGTTTGTCAGGAGATTTACCTGCACTGAACCGATTCAGTGTCGAGTATCTGACGGTGCATCGACGCCCGCTCCGGCGAACAATTGAGCAACGTCCGCCCCATCGAACAGGTAACGCTCATTGCAAAACTGACAATCGATCTCGATGGCGCCGCCATGTTCGATGACCAGTTGCTGCGCATCTTCCAGACCCAGACTGACCAGCGCATTGCCGGATCGTTCACGAGAGCAACTGCATTGGAAGCGCAGCGGCAACTCGTCGAACAGCCGCACGGCTTCTTCATGATAGAGACGATGCAAGACCGTTTCGTTGTCCAGGCTCAGCAATTCATCGGCGCTCAAGGTGCTGGCCAGAGCGGTGATGTGCTGCCAGCTGGCATCCCGTTCTTCAGGATCTCGAATGCGGTCGACGGGCAACTGTTGCAGCAACAGGCCGCGGGCGCGCCGCCCGTCGGCATAGAGCCAGAATTTTGTATTGGTCTGCTGGGACATGACGAAGTAATTGGTGAAGCATTCGGCCAGGGACGCGCCGTCGAGATCGACAATGCCCTGATAGCGCTTGCCATGGGTCGGATCGACCGTCAGGGCCAGCACACCATCGGGCATCAGGTCGGTCAGCGTCGCTTCAGGGGCAATCTGATCGGCGTGATAGCGGGCCAGGCCTCGAATCTCGCGCTCGCTGGAGCATTCGATCATCAGCATCGGCACCGGGCCTTCAGAGCGAGCCTGGAGGATCAGCAAGCCATCGAATTTCAACGTACCGATCAACAGCGACGCAGCCGCCATCAACTCACCGAGCAGTTGCGCGACCGGCTCCGGATAGGGGTGCTTGGCAAGGACTTCGGCATAGCTACGCTCCAACGCCACCAGTTCGCCACGAGCGTCGATGTCATCAAAGATGAAACGTTGGGTGCAGTCGTTATCCGGTAAATCAGTCATAAGGGTGGGTATCTGAGGTGATGGCAAAGGATGCCGAACATTTTATGGGCATTCGGAGGAGGTTCCAAGCAAGGGAGGGATTGGGGCTGGACGGCCACACCGTTCGTGGCATCCAACACCTACCTGTGGCGAGGGGATTTATCCCCGCTGGGGCGCGCAGCGGCCCTGTCTTTTTGGGGCCGCTACGCAGCCCAGCGGGGATAAATCCCCTCGCCACAGATAGATCTCCCAGCCATCGCCGATTACGCCGGGAGCACTTTTATTCGCTGTTACTGCCACGAAACTTGAACAGATCCCGACGCTGTTTCTTGCTCGGTTTGCCGTCGGTACTGACGCCCAGGGCACCAGCCTTGCGCTGGGCAGCGGCGGCTTCGCGCCTGGCGACGCTGGCTTCGGTTTCACGATACAGGGTCTGCGCTTCAGGCGCCCCACGCCGCACAATCGACAACGCCTCGACCACTACGGTCTTTTCATCGAACCCGGCGCGAATGACATACTCGTCCCCGACGCGGGGCTCTTTGCCCGGCTTGCAACGTTCGCCCCGATGGTGGACCTTGCCGCTTTCGATGGCGGCCTTGGCGAGCGCACGTGTTTTATAGAATCGCGCCGCCCACAACCATTTATCGAGACGGACCTTGTCGTCCTCTTCCTGTTTTTGTGCCACTGCAATTCCTCTTTCTGCCAATAGCCAGAACTGTACTACCGTTTTTGTCGGGCGCACGAATCCACGCCGACAGATAGAATGCCGACCGAACCAGCCTCATCGGCAAATCTTGCACTGAAGTCGAGCGCACGAATCAGCCACACAGGCCACTGGATAACTGTCGCCATTTTGTGATTATTCTGTACCCATGCCGCGACTCGCGGGCTCCCTGATCCGAAGTACCGATCACAGGTTGTTTTTATTGAAGACTTTTGACCATTTGACCGTTGTCGGTCTGCGCGAGTGGGTGGCGCTCCCGGATCTGGGAGTCGCGGGTCTACGGGCAAAAATAGATACCGGCGCCAGTACCTCCAGCCTGCACGCCACCGACATCGAGCCATTCGAGCGTGACGGTGAAAAATGGGTACGCTTCACTGCGCACCTGGGCACGGTGGTACAACTGCGTCATCGCCGCTGCGAAGCCCCGCTGGTGGCGCGCAAGACGATCAAAAGCTCCAACGGTCATGCCCAGGTCCGCTACGTGATCAGCACCACGCTCGCGCTCGGGGATCGGATCTGGCGGGTCGAGTTCACCCTGGCTTGCCGCAAGTCCATGCGCTATCGCCTGCTGTTGGGTTCCAAGGCCTTGATCGACGGCCAGTTGGTGGTCAATCCAGGCATCAAATACGTCCAGGACAAGCCGGCATTCCCGGTGTCCACTACCTCTGCCACAGGTGTTGCATGAAGATCGCTGTGCTGTCGCGTAATCCGCGTCTGTATTCCACTCGTCGCCTGGTTGAGGCCGGGACTGAGCGTGGCCATGAAATGGTGGTGATCGACACCCTGCGCGCCTATATGAACATCGCCAGCCACAAGCCGCAGATCCACTATCGGGGCCAGCCACTGGAAGGATTCGATGCGGTGATCCCGCGCATCGGTGCATCCGTGACCTTCTATGGCTGCGCCGTGTTGCGCCAGTTCGAAATGATGGGGGTATTCCCTCTCAACGAATCCGTGGCGATCGCCCGCTCCCGGGACAAGCTGCGTTCGCTGCAGCTGCTGTCGCGGCGCGGTATCGGCCTGCCGGTCACCGGTTTTGCCCATTCACCCGACGACATTCCCGACCTGATCGCGATGGTCAATGGCGCACCGCTGGTCATCAAGGTGCTGGAAGGCACTCAGGGTATCGGCGTGGTCCTGTGCGAAACCGCGACAGCGGCAGAATCGGTGATCGAAGCATTCATGGGCCTCAAGCAGAACATCATGGTCCAGGAATACATCAAGGAAGCTGGCGGCGCGGACATCCGTTGCTTCGTGGTCGGCGACAAGGTCATCGCATCGATGAAGCGTCAGGCCCGGCCTGGGGAGTTTCGCTCCAACCTCCATCGCGGCGGCAGCGCCAGCCTGATCAAGATCACGCCGGAAGAACGCATGACCGCCCTGCGCGCCGCAAAAGTCATGGGCCTGGCCGTGGCAGGTGTCGACATTCTGCGCTCCAATCACGGCCCTCTGGTGATGGAGGTCAACTCCTCGCCCGGCTTGGAAGGCATCGAGACCACCACGAGCAAGAACGTGGCAGGAATCATCATCGAGCATCTGGAAAAGAATGGCGGGCCGAACATGACCCGGACCAAGGGCAAGGGTTAACACAGCCCCCTTGTGGGAGCGAGCCTTTGTGGGAGCTGAGCTTGCACAAGTTTGCTATACCGCATCCCTGGGCAACATCAACCCCAACGGCAACCGCACCCGCGCTTCCAATCCGCCACCGACACGGTTGCGCAGCTCGACGTTGCCACCGTGCATCGAGGCAATGCGCTTGACGATCGCCAGGCCCAACCCCGTGCCCTTTCCGCCCCGGGCACGGTCGCCACGGGTGAAGGGGTTGAAAATGGCTTCCAGCTCCGACGGATCGATGCCGGCGCCACGGTCCATGACGCTCAGCACCACATAAGGCGCGTTGGTGTCGCCAGAGACGTAGGCCGCTACCTCGACCCCGGCGCCGGCATGGTTCAAGGCATTGCCGATCAGGTTGTTCAGCAACCGCTTCATCGACACCCGACGCAACGGAAACGGCTGGATCGGCTCCAGCTGCAGGTGCACTTTTTCGTCGCCCTGGTTATAGGGGGCGACCACTTCCCGCACCAACTCGCTAAGGTCCACTTCCTCCACCGACTCGTCCCGTCCGTCGCGGATGAACGCCAGGAACTGGTCGAGAATGGCATCCATGTCCTCGATGTCACGGACCATTTCATGGGTCAGGTCGGTGCGTTCGCCCATCAGTTCAAGCGAAAGCCGCAACCGGGTCAGCGGTGTGCGCAGGTCGTGGGAGACTCCGGCGAGCATCAGCTCACGCTCGCGTCCGGCCTGCTCGACGTCTTCGGCCATCTGGTTGAAGGCTCGGTACACTTCGGTCATTTCACTGGGCGTATCGCTGATGGGCAGCCGCACGCTGCGCCCCTGGCCCAACTGACGGGCCGCGTAGACCAGGCGTTTCAACGGTTGGTTGAGCTGGCTGACGAAGATCCAGGCCGACGCCGTAGACAGCAGGCCGATGGCGAGGAACCAGCCCAGTACGTTCCAGATTTTCTGGCCTCGCAGGGGATGCGGGTACAACGGCACCTTCAGCCAGCCGTCCCCCAGGCTTGGGGCACGCACCCACAACGCCGGGGGCGAGTGCATGCGCAGGCGCACCTCGGTATCGGCGCCCAGTTCGGCCTGCATCTGCCGTTGATAGATCTCGCTGTAGGGCCAGTGCTGTTCGCCTTCCGGTACACCGGCACCGACGACCCGGATCAGCGTCGCCGCCTCGGCGATCTTCGCCCGATTGGTTTCATCGGCCGCCCAATAGGCCCGCAGGGTCAAGGCAACGCCGTGACTGTACTGGCGGTCCACCAGGACGTCTTCATTCATCAGCAGGTAGACCAACGTCAATGCCTTGGAAAAGAGCACGACGATCAGCACCAGCCAGAGGGTGCGGGAGAAGAAACTCTGGGGGAACCAAACCGGGGTTTTCATGGATAACCGCTACACACTTGCAGGAGCGAGCGATGCTCGCATACTGACGGACCGCGAGTCGCCTGGAAGAAGAAATTCAACCTGCCAGGCCACCCGCTCCTACAAATCGCCGATCACTTGCTGGCGGCACCATCCGGCACGAATACATAGCCCACGCCCCAGACGGTCTGGATATAGCGAGGTTTGGAAGGATCCGGCTCGATCATCCGGCGCAGACGGGAAATCTGTACGTCGATGGAACGCTCCAGCGCATCCCACTCGCGACCACGGGCCAGGTTCATCAGTTTGTCCCGGGTCAGCGGCTGACGGGCGTTCATCACCAGGGCCTTGAGCACGGCGAACTCGCCGGTGGTCAGCATGTGAATTTCATCACCACGCTTGAGCTCACGGGTGGCCAGGGACAGCTCGTAGTCGCCGAAGGTCACGCTTTCGTCTTCGCTGCCCGGGGCACCCGGCACCGGGGCCGACTGACGACGCAGGACCGCCTTGACCCGGGCCATGAGCTCGTCGGGATTGAATGGCTTGGCCAGGTAATCGTCGGCGCCCAGTTCCAGTCCCTTGATACGGCTCAGCTCGTCGCCCTTGGCAGTGAGCATGATGATCGGGATCTGGTTGTTCGCGCCGCGCAGGCGGCGGCAGGCCGTCAAGCCATCCTCGCCAGGCAGCATCAGGTCGAGGACCACCAGGTTGAAGACTTCACGGGCCAGCAGCCGATCCATCTGTTCGGTATTGGGTACGGTGCGGGCCCGGTAGCCCTTGCTGACGAAAAAGCGCTCCAGCAGGCTGCTCAGCCCCGGGTCGTCGTCAACGATAAGAATTTTTTCGCCTTCAGCAGTTTGTGCAGTGCTGCTCATAGGAAGCTCCTTTGATCTCGGCGCGCATTATGGCCTAGCTGCCGTTATACGCACCGTGTGCATTGTTAGCAGATTTTTCCTCCATCTCCACCAATACGGGTATCGGACCTACAGACCATGACCCCCCCGAAGGACAGAACGCTGGTTATAATGCGCGGCCTTTTGTGCCTTGGGATGTCGAATCGTTACCCTCGACGGGCCTTTTTCCCTTTGGCCAGGCAGCACTTTTTGAATTTCGCGGGTCAACAGGCAGCCTCTTTTGACCCAGGCAGCGGCCCACGCCAGGCCGCTCAACCAGTCTCGCTGAGCCCTGTTCCTGCGCCGGCGAGCCTGATTTCATAATTTGTCAGGTGGTTTTATGGACAGCATCAACAGCCGCATCGCCGAGGAACTCGGCGTACGCCCGCAACAGGTCGAAGCGGCCGTCGCGCTACTCGATGAAGGCTCCACAGTGCCTTTTATCGCCCGTTACCGGAAAGAAGTGACCGGCAGCCTCGATGACACCCAATTGCGTCATCTGGAAGAGCGCCTGCGCTACCTGCGTGAACTCGACGAACGGCGTATCAGCATCCTGGCCAGCATCCAGGAACAGGGCAAGCTGACCCCGGCACTCGAACGCGACATCAAGCTGGCGGACACCAAGACCCGCCTCGAAGACTTGTACCTGCCCTACAAGCAGAAGCGTCGCACCAAGGGCCAGATCGCCCTGGAAGCCGGGCTTGGCGAGCTGGCCGACGGGCTGTTCAACGACCCGACCCTGGCGCCAGAAGCCGAAGCCGCGCGTTTCGTCGATGCCGAAAAGGGCGTGGCGGACGTGAAAGCGGCGCTGGAAGGCGCCAAGTACATCCTTATGGAACGCTTCGCCGAAGACGCCAACCTGCTGGAAAAGCTGCGCAACTTCCTTAAACAGGAAGCCATCCTCAGTGCCCGCGTGATTGCAGGCAAGGAAGAGGAAGGGGCGAAATTCCGCGATTACTTCGAACACGACGAACCGCTCAAGAGCGTGCCGTCCCACCGCGCCCTGGCGATTTTCCGTGGCCGCAACGAGGGCATCCTCAGCTCCGCGCTGAAGGTCGGCGATGAGTTGCCCGGCACCATGCACCCCTGCGAAGGCATGATCGGCCAGCAGTTCGGCATCCAGAACCAGAACCGCGCCGCCGACAAATGGTTGGCAGAGGTGGTGCGCTGGACCTGGAAGGTCAAGCTCTACACCCACCTGGAAACCGACCTGCTGGGCGAACTGCGGGACAACGCCGAGACCGAGGCAATCAACGTCTTCGCCCATAACCTGCACGACCTGCTGCTGGCGGCACCGGCCGGCCCACGCGCCACATTGGGCCTGGACCCGGGCCTGCGTACCGGTTGCAAGGTGGCGGTGGTGGACTCCACCGGCAAGCTGCTGGACCACGCGACGGTCTATCCCCACGTCCCGCACAACAAATGGGACCAGACCCTCGCAGTGCTCGCGGCCCTGTGCGCCAAGCATTCGGTGGACCTGATCGCCATCGGCAACGGCACCGCCAGCCGTGAAACGGACAAACTGGCCGCCGAGCTGATCAAGAAATACCCGGCCATGAAGATGACCAAGGTCATGGTTTCCGAGGCTGGTGCTTCTGTTTATTCGGCCTCGGAACTGGCGTCCAAGGAGTTCCCGGACCTGGACGTGTCGATCCGTGGCGCGGTGTCGATTGCCCGTCGCCTGCAGGATCCGCTGGCGGAGCTGGTGAAGATCGACCCGAAATCCATTGGTGTCGGCCAGTACCAGCACGATGTGTCCCAGTTGAAACTGGCCCGCGGCCTGGACGCCGTGGTGGAAGACTGCGTAAACGCCGTGGGTGTGGACGTGAACACCGCTTCGGTGGCGCTGCTGGCGCGCATCTCTGGCCTCAACGCTACGCTGGCGCAGAACATCGTCACCCACCGCGATGAGCACGGCGCCTTCAAGACCCGCGCCGCGTTGAAGAAAGTCCCGCGCCTGGGGGAAAAGACCTTCGAACAGGCCGCCGGCTTCCTGCGCGTCATGAACGGCGACAACCCATTGGATTCGTCGGCGGTCCACCCTGAAGCCTACCCGCTGGTGCAACGCATCGCCGCCCAGACCGATCGCGACATCCGCTCACTGATCGGTGACGCTTCGTTCCTCAAGCGCCTGGATCCGAAGAAATTCACCGACGAAACCTTCGGTCTGCCCACCGTCACCGACATTCTGCAGGAGCTGGAGAAACCGGGCCGTGACCCGCGCCCCGAGTTCAAGACCGCCGAATTCCAGGAAGGCGTCGAAGACCTCAAGGATCTGCAACCCGGCATGATTCTCGAGGGTGTGGTGACCAACGTCACCAATTTCGGGGCGTTCGTCGACATCGGCGTGCATCAGGACGGTCTGGTGCACATTTCGGCCTTGTCGGAGAAATTCATCAAGGATCCGCGCGAAGCCGTGAAGGCCGGTGATGTGGTGAAGGTGAAGGTCATGGAAGTCGACATTCCGCGCAAACGCGTCGGCTTGTCGATGCGCATGAGCGACACGCCCGGCGAGAAAGTCGACGGTGCCCGCGGCCCTCGCCCAGGCTCAGCGCCGCGTCAGTCACAGAACACCGCGCCGCGCAAGGAAACCGCCACGGCGGCCCCGGCCAACAATGCCATGGCCTCGCTGTTCGCCAACGCCAAGCAGTTGAAGAAACGCTGATGGACACGCCGGCCGAGTTGGTGGAAAGCGCCTTCTTCAAGCTGCTCGGCTGCCGCCTGCACAGCCTGGGGGACGGGGTGGCGCAAGTTGCCCTGGCCCTGGAGCCGCCGTTGCGCAATCGTGGCGGCAAGCTGCACGGCGGCGCACTGTTCAGCCTGGTGGACATCGCCATGGGCCTGGCTTGCTCCAGTGTCCATGGCTTTGATCAACAGAGCGCAACCATCGAATGCAAGATCAACTACATTCGCGCCGTGTCCGACGGCGAGGTGCTGTGCACGGCCCGGGTCATCCACCCGGGGCGACGTACGCTGGTGGTCGAGGCCGAAGTGACCCAGGGCGACAAGCTGGTCGCAAAAGCACAAGGCACCTTCGCTGTCCTATAGCTCCCTGTCATCGATTTGAGTTAATTTCGGCGCAACAGAAACAGCGTCGCAACTCCCTGTGGGAGCGAGCCCGCTCGCGATAACGGTGTGTCAGTCGCATCAACGCAGCTGATTCACCGCAATCGCGAGCACGCTCGCTCCCACAGGAGACTGCGATGATCCGTTCTTGGCCGTACAAAACCAGGCGATAACGCCAGTTTCAACTTCACCCTTGTAGAGCGCCTTGCCCACCCCCATATTGGGGCGACTGACGCGTGAAGGAATTCAACTTGAGCGACCTCTTAAACCGCCGCCTGGCCCTGCTCGGCGAGCGCGCCAACCTCTCCCTGCTCGAGCAGTGCCTGCACGGTATCGAACGTGAATGCCTGCGTGTCACGGACAGCGGGCGCCTGGCGTTGACTCCGCATCCCGAAGCCCTGGGCTCGGCGCTGACCAACGAGCAGATCACCACCGACTATTCCGAGTCGCTGCTGGAGTTCATTACCCCGGCCCTGGCGGACCCGGCCGATACCCTGAGCAGCCTCGACAGGATCCACCGGTTCGTCTACAGCAAACTCGGTGACGAGTACCTGTGGAGTCCGTCGATGCCGTGCCCGCTGCCGGCGGAAGAAGAGATCCCGATCGCGTACTACGGCACCTCGAACATCGGTCGGCTCAAGTACGTCTATCGCCAGGGCCTGGCCCTGCGCTACGGCAAGACCATGCAATGCATCGCCGGGATCCATTACAACTTCTCCCTGCCGGAAAAACTCTGGCCGCTGCTCCGCCAGGCCGAGGCGGCAGACGTCAGCGACCGGGATTTCCAGTCGCTGGCCTACATCGCGCTGATCCGTAATTTCCGTCGCTACAGCTGGCTGCTGATGTACCTGTTCGGTGCCTCGCCGGCCCTGGACGCCGGTTTCCTGCGCGGTCGCCCGCATCAGTTGGAACAACTGGACCCGGACACCCTGTACCTGCCCTATGCCACCAGCCTGCGCATGAGCGACCTGGGTTACCAGAGCAACGCCCAGGCTGGCCTGACGCCGTGCTACAACGACCTGGCCAGCTACACCGACAGCCTGCGCAAAGCGGTGGCGACGCCTTATGCACCGTATGTCGAAGTCGGCACGCATCGGGACGGTGAGTGGGTGCAGCTCAACACCAACATCCTCCAGATCGAAAACGAGTACTACTCCAACATCCGCCCCAAACGCGTGACCTACACCGGCGAACGTCCGATCCAGGCCTTGATGGCCCGGGGCATCCAGTACGTTGAAGTACGCTGCCTGGACATCAACCCGTTCCTGCCATTGGGCATCGACGTCATCGAGTCCCGTTTCCTCGATGCGTTCCTGTTGTATTGCGGCCTCAACGAGAGTCCGTTGTTCGAAAGCAGCGAATGCGGCAATGCCACCGACAACTTCCTGACCGTGGTCAAGGAAGGCCGCAAGCCGGGCCTGCAACTGCAACGCCAGGGCCAATCGGTGGACATGCAGGCATGGGCCATCGAACTGCTGGAGCAGATCGCGCCGCTGGCGTCGTTGCTCGACCAGAGCCAGGGTGGCGATGCTCACCGCCAGGCCCTGGATGCACAACTGGCGAAGGTCCGGGATCCGTCCCTGACCCCATCCGCGCAGGTACTGGCGGCCATGGCGGAACATCAGGAAAGCTTCGCCCAGTTCTCCCTGCGCCAGAGCAAGGCCCACGCCGAGTTCTTCCGTGCCGAACCATTGCCTGCCCAGGAACAGGCCGCGTTCGAAGCATCCGCTCGCGAATCCCTGGCCCAGCAAGCCGAGCTGGAACAGAACGAAGTGGGGGATTTCGACGTGTTCGTGGGTTCGTATCAGGCGAGCATTCTGGCGATCAGTAACTAGATCGCACTTGTCGAGCAAGTCAGTGTGGCGAGGGAGCTTGCTCCCTCGCCCGCTCCCGGCGATCAATTTTTTCGCTGATAAGCTTATGCGAAAAAGTTATTTATTTTTGAATTCTTAGATCATTTAGTCTCCTTCAACGCCGAACATCCGGCGGCCTGTCGAGGAGCTTTCCCCATGACTTTGAGTTTCCCCCTTCGCCTTCTCGCAGCCGCCTCCCTGGCTGCCGCGAGTCTGTTTGCCCAAGCCGCCGACCTGACCGTCGCCTACCAGACCACCGTCGACCCGGCCAAGGTTGCCCAGGCCGACGGCACCTATGAAAAAGCCACCCAGGCCAGCATCGACTGGCGCAAATTCGATAATGGCGCCGACGTCATTGCCGCCATCGCCTCGGGCGATGTGCAGATCGGTTACCTCGGTTCCAGCCCGCTGACCGCCGCCATCACGCGCAAGGTTCCGGTGGAAACCTTCCTCATCGCTACCCAGATCGGCGCCGCCGAGGCCCTGGTAGTCCGCGACGGCTCCGGGATCAACACCCCGCAGGACCTGATCGGCAAGAAGATCGCCGTACCATTCGTTTCCACTGGCCACTACAGTCTGCTCGCCGCGTTGAAGCACTGGGGTATCGCCCCGTCGCAAGTCACCGTACTCAACCTCGCGCCACCGGCCATCATCGCCGCCTGGAAGCGTGGCGACATCGATGCCACCTATGTCTGGGACCCGGCCCTGGGCGTGGCCAAGGAGAACGGCAAGGTACTGATTACCTCGGCGGAGCTGGCCAAATTCGGCGCGCCAACCTTCGATGCCTGGATCGTGCGCAAGGACTTCGCCCAGAAACACCCTGAAATCGTCACCGCCTTCGCCAAAGTCACCTTGGACGCCTACGCCCAATACCGCAAGGATCCGCAAGCCTGGCTGGCAAACACGGCCAACATCGACAAGCTGGTGAAACTCTCCGGCGCCAAGGCCAGCGACATTCCGCTGTTGCTGCAAGGCAACGTGTATCCACTGGCGGCGGACCAGGTCGTGAGCCTCGGCGCGCCGACCACCCAGGCCATCACCAACACCGCTGCGTTTCTCAAGGAGCAAGGCAAAGTGGAAGCGGTCCTGCCCGACTACGCCCCTTACGTCAGCGCCAAATACATCACTCACTGATCGCCAGGAAAAAGGGAGTCACTGCAATGGCCTTGCTACAGCTGGAGCGCATCGGCGCACAGTATCCCGGGGCATCGGAAGCCGTGTTGACGGATATTTCACTGACCCTGGGGCCGCAACAATTGCTGGTTGCCCTGGGTCCGTCCGGCAGCGGCAAGACCTCGCTGCTGAACCTGATCGCCGGGTTCGTCCAGCCCAGCGCCGGGCAGATCACCCTGGACGGCGTGCCAGTCCTGGGGCCCGGCGCCGAACGCGGCGTGGTGTTCCAGGACGACGCGCTGTTGCCTTGGCAGGATGTGCTGGCAAACGTCGGGTTCGGCCTGGAGCTGGCCGGGGTCGCCAGGGAACCGCGCGAAACCCGCGCCCGGGAGATGCTCGCCTTGGTGGGCCTGGCCGGTTTCGAGGGACGCCGTGTCTGGCAGCTCTCCGGTGGTCAGAAGCAGCGCGTCGGCCTGGCCCGGGCACTGGCGGCCGACCCTCGCGTGCTGCTGATGGACGAACCCTTCGGCGCGCTGGACGCGTTCACCCGTGAACAGATGCAAGAGCTGTTGCTGCAGGTCTGGCAACGCACTGCCAAACCGGTGTTCCTGATTACCCATGACATCGAAGAGGCCGTGTTCCTCGCCACCGAACTGATCCTGCTGGCGCCCAACCCGGGGCGGATTGTCGAACGGCTGAGCCTGGACTTCAGCCGGCGCTACGGGGCCGGGGAGTCGGCGCGATCGATCAAGTCCGACCCTCGCTTCATCGACATCCGTGAACACGTGCTTGCCAAAGTGTTCGCCCAACGCAGCGTCACCCGACACCAGGAGCCGGTATGAGCAGCTATGAAATCCCGGCGGTGGCCAGCGAACCCCTAACCGGAAAACCAGCGCGCCGCTTCCGGCATCCCCTGAGCACGCGCCGGATCAGCGGCCTGACGCTGATCACGCTGCTGGTCCTGTGGTGGGCGATGACGGCAAGCGGGCTGGTCGAACCGTTGTTCCTGCCCTCGCCTTCCGCCGTGCTGCAAAAAGGCTGGCTGCTGGCGACCAGTGGCTATATGGACGCCACGCTCTGGCAGCACCTGGGCGCGAGCCTCGGACGGATCGGCCTGGGCTTGTTGTTGGCCGTGCTGACAGCGGTGCCGGTGGGCATTGCCATTGGCTCCAGCCGTATCGCTCGGGGCGTGTTCGATCCGTTGATCGAGTTCTATCGGCCGATTCCGCCGCTGGCCTACCTGCCGCTGATCGTGATCTGGTGCGGCATCGGCGAATTGTCGAAGGTGCTGCTGATCTACCTGGCGATTTTTGCCCCGATTGCCATCGCCACCGCCACCGGTGTGCGCACGGTCGACCCGGCCAAGGTACGGGCCGCGCAATCCCTGGGCGCGACGACGGCACAGTTGATTCGCCACGTGATCCTGCCCAGCGCCCTGCCTGACATTCTCACCGGCATTCGCATCGGCCTGGGTGTGGGCTGGTCGACACTGGTGGCCGCCGAACTGATCGCCGCCACCAGCGGCCTGGGGTTCATGGTGCAGTCAGCAGCGCAGTTCCTGGTCACCGATGTGGTGGTGCTGGGGATCCTGGTCATCGCACTCATCGCCTTCGCCATGGAAATGAGCTTGCGAGCTGTGCAACGCAAACTGGTGCCGTGGCATGGCCAGGCCCATTGAGACCGAATGACCACGCCGACCATTCGGCGCCCAATCCAGGAAAACAACGATGAGCCACCCAACCGTCACCCCGTTGAGTATCGCCCTCGGTGCGCAGATCAGCGGGATCGATATCAGCCAGCCGCTGGGCATGGAACAACGGGATTTCATTGAGCAGGCATTGCTCGAACACCAGGTATTGTTCTTTCGGGACCAGCCCATCGACCCGGTCCAGCAGGCACGCTTCGCCGCCTGTTTTGGCGACCTGCATATTCACCCCATCTACCCCAATGTGCCCGGGCAGCCCGAAGTGCTGGTGCTCGACACGGCTGTCACCGATGTTCGCGACAACGCCGTCTGGCACACCGACGTGACCTTCCTGCCGACCCCGGCCATGGGGGCGGTGCTCAGCGCCAAACTATTGCCGGCGTTCGGTGGCGATACCTTATGGGCCAGCGGCATTGCCGCCTACGAAGCCTTGTCGGCACCGTTGAAAAGCCTGCTGCAAGGCCTGACGGCCACCCACGATTTCACTCGATCCTTTCCTCTGGAGCGCTTTGGTCATACCGCCGCGGACCAGGCTCGTTGGGAAGAAACACGACGGAAAAACCCACCGCTGTCCCATCCGGTGGTTCGCACCCATCCGGTGAGCGGTCGCCGGTCGCTGTTCGTCAACGAAGGCTTTACCACACGCATCAATGAGCTGTCCGAAACCGAAAGCGAAGCCATTCTGAAACTGCTGTTCGCCCATGCCACCCGCCCGGAGTTCACCCTTCGCTGGCGCTGGCAGGTCAATGACGTGGCGTTCTGGGACAACCGCGTGACCCAGCATTTCGCCGTGGACGACTACCGCCCTGCCCGACGCGTGATGCACCGGGCGACGGTGCTGGGGGATGTGCCGTTTTTCGAATAATCCCCAATCCTATGTGGCGAGGGAGCTTGCTCCCTCGCCACAGAGTCTGTGTTCAGATTTGGGGATTACTCCGCCGACGAAGGCTTCTCCCAGAGATTGATACCGCCTTCCTGGGCAAACCGGTCGATCTCCGCCAGTTCTTCGGCATTGAAGCTCAGGTTCTGCAGCGCCCCGACGTTCTCGACGATCTGCTCCGGGCGGCTGGCGCCGATCAGGGCAGACGTGACCCGAGGATCGCGCAGGGTCCAGGCCAGGGCCATTTGTGCCAGGCTTTGGCCGCGTCGCTGAGCGATCTCGTTGAGGGCGCGCACGTGGGCGATGTTTTCCTCCGACAGATGCGAAGCCTGCAACGAACCGCCACCCGGACGATTGACCCGTGCATCGGACGGAATACCCTTGAGGTACTTGTCCGTGAGCAGACCCTGGGCCAGTGGGGTAAAGGCGATCACGCCGGTACCCAATTCGTCGGTGGCGTCCAGCAGGTCTTTTTCCACCCAGCGGTTGAGCAGGTTGTAGGCTGGCTGGTGGATCAGCAACGGGATTTTCCACTCCTTGAGCAACGCAGCCATTTCCCGGGTCTTTACGCCGGAATAGGAAGAAATACCGACGTACAACGCCTTGCCTTGTTGTACTGCCGTCGCAAGGGCGCTGGCGGTTTCTTCCAGCGGGGTATCCGGATCGAAGCGGTGGGAATAAAAGATATCCACATAGTCGAGTCCCAGGCGTTGCAGGCTCTGATCGAGGCTGGCCAACACGTACTTTCGCGACCCGCCACCCTGGCCATACGGTCCGGGCCACATGTCCCAACCGGCCTTGCTGGAGATGATCAACTCGTCGCGGTAGTGCTTGAAGTCCTCACGCAACAACCGACCGAAATTGATCTCGGCGCTGCCGTAGGGCGGGCCGTAGTTGTTCGCCAGGTCGAAGTGGTTGATGCCCAGGTCAAACGCCGTGCGCAGCAAGGCACGCTGAGTGTCGATCGGCGTGCTGTCGCCGAAGTTGTGCCACAACCCCAGCGACAACGCCGGCAACACCAACCCGCTGCGACCAACGCGGCGATAGGGAATGGACTCGTAGCGATTTTCAGCAGCGATGTAGGTCATCGAAGGCTCTCTGTTCGGGGACAATGCGGATGGCAGAAGCTAACATTTCACAGACGCATCGTTCAGCTCGAAAGTTCGCGTAGTCGTCGTGAAAGCGACAGGATCGCAGCGAGATCCAATGTGGGAGCGAGCCTGCTCGCGATGGCGGTGGGACAGGCGATGATACGTCGGCTGATAAGGCCTCATCGCGAGCAGGCTCGCTCCCACAGGCGGCGATTAGCGCTAACGCGCCTCGGCAAACACCTCCGTCACCCAATCCACAAACACCCGCACCCGCGGCGAAAGGTGACGGTTGTGCGGGTAGAGCACCGATATCGGCATGGGCGGCGGCGGGGTGGCCGTGAGGATTTCCTGGACCAGGCCCTGCTGGATCTGCGTTTCCATCCGATAGCGCGGGCATTGGATCAGGCCCAGGCCGGCGATGGCCGAGGCGGCGTAGATTTCGGCACCGAACACCGAGAGCGCACCCTCGATAGCCACTTCCTTGAGTTCGCCTTCAACCATGAACTCGAACGGATATTGTTTGGCGGTGGTGCGCGACACGTAGTTCACCGCCCGGTGCCGGCCCAGGTCGTCGAGGCTTTTCGGTTCGCCGTACTGACGCAAATAGGCGGGGCTGGCACAGGTGATCTGTCGCAGGTTGGCGACACGCCGGCCAATCAACGACGAATCCCCCAGCGTGCCGGCCCGCAGCACGCAATCGATCCCTTCGCTGATCAGGTCGACGAAACGATCGGCCTCGCTGATGGACAACTCGATGTCCGGGTAACGGGCCATGAATTGTGGCAGCGCCGGGATCACGAAATGCCGGGCCAGGGTACCGTGCAAGTCCACCCGCAACCGCCCCTTGGGCGCCACGCTGCGAAACGCCAGTTCGGCCTCTTCGAGTTCCGCCAGCAGTTGAACGCAGCGAGGGTAATAAGCTTCGCCATCCAGCGTCGGTCGCACCTTCCGGGTGCTGCGCTCCAACAGGCGTACACCCAACCAGGCTTCGAACTGATTGAGGGTATGAGTCAGCGTGGCGCGGGGCAGGTTCAGGTCATCGGCGGCCAGAGTAAAACTGCTGCGCTCGTAGATGCGCACGAACACCTTCATCGCCTTGACTTGATCCATGGCTTGCCGCGCCCTGATTGTTGGTGGTTATTGAACAGTCAAGGCAACTCTCGTGTATTTATCGGGGTAAGTAAACATGTGAGTCTGGTTCCACTCCACCCAACGAAGGAAACAGCCATGTCGACTCAAACCGCCAAAGTAGCCATTGTCACCGGAGCGTCCCGCGGCATCGGTGCTGAAATCGCCAAGCAATTGGCCCACGATGGCTTCGCTGTCGCCATCAACTACGCCAACAGTGCTACCGAAGCGTCGAAGCTGGTGGTGCAGTTGCGCCAGGCCGGTCACCGGGCCATCGCGATCAAGGCCGATGTGTCTTCCGCCGCCGACGTTCGCCGGATGTTCGATGAGACGGAGGCGCAACTGGGCAAGGTCGATGTGCTGATCAACAACGCCGGGATCCTCCAGGTGATGCCCCTGGCGCAGCACAGCGACGAACTGTTCGACCAGACCTTCGCGATCAACACCCGGGGTACGTTCAATACCTTGCGCGAAGCCGCGACCCGCCTCAACGACGGCGGCCGCATCGTGAACTTCTCCAGCAGTACCGTTGGCCTGAACCTGCCCGGCTATTCGGTGTACATCGCCAGCAAGGCGGCGGTGGAATCGCTGACCCAGGTATTCGCCAAGGAGCTGCGCGGCCGCCAGATCACCGTCAATGCCATCGCTCCCGGCCCGGTGGCGACCGAACTGTTCATGCACGGCAAGAGCGAAGAACAGATCCAGCAGTACGCCAAGATGCCGCCCCTGGAACGCCTCGGCCAGCCGGAGGACATCGCCAGCATCCTCTCCTTCCTGGTGAGCCCTGCCGCCGGCTGGGTGAACGGTCAGGTCCTGCGGGCCAACGGCGGGCTTGTCTGAGACGCCGCCCGATCAACGCACCAGATGCAGGAACTGCATGTGCCGTTCGTACTGGTCGAGGATGTCGTTGATGACCTGCTCCTTGGTATAGCCCACCAAGTCGTAGTCCTGGCTGCCCTCGCTCAAATGTACCTCGGCACGGTAGTAACGACGGTTGTTGATCTGCTTGGAGCCCATGCCGCCCCGGGCGAAGGATGGCGTGAAGTAGCCGCGCATCTGTACCTGGTAGATGAACGGGTGCTGCTCGCCATGACCGATTTCCAGGCTGACGCTGTCGTTGGCCGGGTCGGGCTGGGTCATCACCGCCAGCCCCTTCTCGGCGAACACCGCTTTCACCTCCTCGATGGCCGGACGCACCGTGGTGTCGAGGAAGCGATAGACCTCGTCCCGGGACGGGAAATGCACCGCCTGGCTCAAGCGCTGGCGCCAGCCGCCCTTGCCGCGACGCGAACCCGACACCGGCGCCAGGGAATGCAATTGCGCGATCTGCTTCTGGGACTCGAGGTGAAACGCTTTGTGCAGGCCCCACATCATCAACAACAGGATCAGCGAGAACGGCAGTGACGTCAGCACCACCGCTGATTTCAGCGCATCGATGCTGCCGGAGAACAGCAGCGCACTGGTCACCAGGGCGGTCATCGCCCCCCAGAACACCCGCAGCCATTTCGGCCCGTCTTCATCAGCATTGCCGCCCTTGGCCGAGAGCGTTGACAGCACCACGGTGCCGGAATCGGCCGAGGTGACAAAGAACACGAAGCTGATGAACACCGTGATCGCGATGACCGTCTTGCTCCACGGGTAGGTTTCCAGCAGCAGGTAAAGACTCATCGACGGATTGTCCAGGGCCGACATGCCCAGGGCGCTCATGCCGTGGTTGAGTACCTGGTCGATGGCGCTGTTGCCGAAGATCGACATCCACGCGAGGGTGAAACCCAAGGGGATCAGCAACACGCCAAACACGAATTCACGGATGGTGCGACCACGGGAAATCCGCGCGATGAACAGCCCCACGAACGGCGACCAGGCGATCCACCAGGCCCAATAGAACACCGTCCAGCCCCCCAGCCAGTCGCTGGGTTTGTCGTAGGCATAGAGATCGAAACTCTTCATCGGCAAGGCGCCGAGGTAATCGCCCACATTCTGGATCAGGGTGTTGAGCAAATGCTGGGTGGGCCCGGCAAACAGCACGAACAGCAGCAGCGCGCAGGCCAGCAGCATGTTGATGTCGGACATGACCCGCACGCCCTTATCGACGCCGGCCACCGCCACGATGATCGCCGCCCCCATCATCAGCACGATCAGGCCAACCTGAATCCATTGGGTATGCGGAATGCCCAGCAGGTAATCGAGACCGGAATTGAGGTGCAGGACCCCAAATCCCATGTCGGCGCCGAGGCCGAACACGGTTGCGATGATGCCGAAGCCATCGACGGCATAGCCGATGGGACCGTTGATGCGTTTGCCGATCAGCGGATACAACGCCGAACGCAGCGCCAGCGGCAGGTTATGCCGATAGGCAAAGTACGCCAGGGCCATGCCGACGAACGCAAACACGCCCCAGCCGTGCAGGCCCCAATGCAGAAACAGTATCTGCATGGCCTGGCGCGCCGCATCGGCAGTGCCGGCCTCGCCTTGGGGCGGCTGCGCCAGATGGGTCAGCGGCTCGGAGACGCAAAAGAAGAACAGCGTGATGCTGATCCCGGCGGCGAACAACATGCCGGCCCAGGACAGGTAACTGAATTCGGGCTCGTCGTGGTCGGCACCGAGCTTGATCTTGCCGTAGCCGGACAAGGCGGTGACCACCACGAAGACCAGATACAGGGCCATCGCCAGCAGGTAATACCAGCCGACCGTATTGGCCGCCCAGTTCTGCGCCGCCAGCAGCCAGGCGCCGGCTTGCTCGGGCATGGCAATCACCACCAGGCCGAACAACAGGATAAACGTCGCCGCGAAGTAGAATACCGGCGGGTTCATGCGGACCAGGCCGCTGGGTGGAAGGGACGAGGCACTCATGAACGAAGTACCCCGATGTGGGAAACCGTGACAGTCGATAACGGACTCGGCAAAGGCAAGCCTCCTGTTGTGAGCGGGCAGCAAACCAATGGTTTAACTTGAATGAACGTTCAATTTAAACATGAATAGGCAGCTAAGGACTAATCGCCGGTCTCGGCGGTACGTGTCCCACATAGATGACGCCGCTTCGCCTACATTCGTTCAGTGGGGCACCCTAGGTTCCAAATAAACAAATACCCTGTGGGAGCGAGCCCGCTCGCGAAAGCGGTCTGTCAGGCACATTGTATGTAGCAGGTACACCGCTATCGCGAGCAGGCTCGCTCCCACAAGGGGCTCCGTCCCCCACTCTGATCTGGTCCCGGGGTTGCCCGTGAATATCGGCGTGCCTATAGTCCAGACATTGCCTACAACCAGTACGGACTCATGATCAAACAACAGCTGTCCCGCTTTAACCGTCTCGACCTGCTCGGCCATCCGACACCGCTGGAAAAACTCGAACGCCTCTCCGCCTGGCTCGGCCGCGACCTTTACATCAAGCGCGACGACCTGACGCCCCTGGCCCTGGGTGGCAACAAGCTGCGCAAGCTCGAATACCTCGCCGCCGACGCCTTGGCCCAGGGAGCCGACACCCTGATTACCGCCGGCGCAATCCAATCCAACCATGTGCGCCAGACTGCCGCACTGGCGGCCAGACTGGGCCTGGGTTGCGTGGCACTGCTGGAAAACCCCATCGGCACCGAGGACGCCAATTACCTGGGCAATGGCAACCGATTGCTGTTGGAATTGTTCGACGCCAAGGTCGAACTGGTGGAAAACCTGGATAACGCCGACGAGCAACTGCAGGCCCTGGCCGCGCGGCTGCGCAACAACGGCAAGAAGCCGTACCTGGTGCCGATTGGTGGCTCAAACGCCCTGGGCGCATTGGGGTACGTGCGCGCCGGCCTGGAATTGGCCGAGCAAATCAAGGATACCGGCCTGGATTTCGCCGCCGTGGTGCTGGCCTCGGGCAGCGCCGGCACCCACAGCGGCCTGGCCCTGGCCTTGAGTGAAACCCTGCCGCAACTTCCAGTAATTGGCGTAACGGTATCGCGCAGTGAAGAAGACCAGTTCCCTAAGGTCCAGGGGCTTGCCGAACGCGTCGCCCAGTTGCTTGATGTCGCGCTTCCAGAGGCCTTCAAGGTGAACCTGTGGGACGAATATTTCGCCCCTCGCTACGGTGAACCGAACGCCGGTACGCTGGCAGCGGTCAAGCTGCTGGCCAGTCTCGAAGGCCTGCTGCTGGATCCGGTCTATACCGGCAAGGCCATGGCCGGCCTGCTCGACGGCATCGGCCGCGACCGTTTCGACGAGGGTCCGATCATCTTCCTGCACACCGGCGGGGCACCGGCGCTGTTTGCCTACAACGCCGCGTTCTGAAAGGAATGAGAGCAGCATCTTCCTGTGGGAGCGAGCCTGCTCGCGATGGCGGTGTTTCAGTCAAATAGCCGCTGACTGACCCACCGCCATCGCGAGCAGGCTCGCTCCCACAGAGAACAACTCCATTTCGGAATATGTGGATGATTTAATATTATTTTCCAATCTATTAAAGCCACCCTATAGTCATGCCCGCTGGCCTAATTGCCACGCGACGCACACGCCGCTTTAAGGCAGGATGTGGCAGTCTTCCAGATCACGGCTACACCTTCTAATCCAATACGTCTTCATAAGAAAACACAGGGGCTTGTCATGAATTTTTCCGCATTACGTCGCAACCTGTTGATCGGTTCGCTGGGCCTGGCATTGAGCGCCGGCCTGTTGGGGCAAGCAGTGGCCGGTGAGCAACTGCAGAAAATCAAGGATGCAGGCGTGATCAACGTCGGCCTGGAAGGCACTTATCCACCGTTCAGCTTCGTCGATGCCGACGGCAAACTGGCCGGTTTCGAAGTCGAGTTTTCCGAAGCCCTGGCCAAGGAACTGGGTGTGAAGGTGAATCTGCAAGCCACTAAATGGGATGGCATCCTGGCTGCGCTGGAATCCAAGCGTCTGGACGCCGTGATCAACCAGGTCACCATTTCCGAAGAGCGCAAGAAAAAGTACGACTTCTCCGAGCCCTACACCGTCTCCGGCATCCAGGCGCTGGTTCTGAAGAAAAACGAAGAAAAACTCAACATCAAGGCCGCCGCCGACCTGGCTGGCAAGAAAGTCGGCGTAGGCCTGGGCACCAACTACGAACAGTGGCTCAAGGACAACGTGCCCAAGGCGGACATCCGTACCTACGAGGATGATCCGACCAAGTACCAGGACCTGCGTATCGGCCGTATCGACGCAATTCTGGTAGACCGCCTGGCCGCCTTCGAACTGGCGAAAAAGGCCCCGGACACCGCGGTTGCCGGCGACGCCTTCTCCCGCCAGGAAGCCGGCGTGACCCTGCGTAAAGGCGAACCCGAGCTGTTGGCGGCGGTGAACAAAGCCATCGATAAGCTGCGCGCCGACGGCACCTTGAAGAAGCTGTCCGAGAAATACTTCAACGCTGACGTCACTCAATAATGGAAGCAAAGCTCCAACTCGTCCTCAGTTCCACGCCCTTTTTGCTTCAGGGCGTGTACTTCACGGTCATCCTGAGCCTGGGAGGAATGTTCTTCGGCTTCCTGCTCGGGTTTGGCCTGGCCTTGATGCGCCTGTCGCGCTTCAAACTGGTGAGCTGGTTCGCCCGGGTCTACGTCTCGTTCTTCCGCGGCACGCCGTTGCTGGTCCAATTGTTCATGATGTATTACGGCCTGCCACAAGTGGGCATCGAACTGGACCCGATACCCGCAGCGCTGATCGGTCTCTCGTTGAACATGGCCGCCTACATCTGTGAAACCCTGCGGGCCGCCATCAGCTCCATCGAGCGTGGCCAGTGGGAAGCGGCTGCCAGCATCGGTATGACCCGCGTGCAGACGTTGCGTCGGGCCATCCTGCCGCAAGCCATGCGCACGGCCCTGCCGCCCTTGGGAAACAGCTTCACGTCGCTGGTCAAGGACACCTCGCTGGCAGCCACCATCCAGGTGCCTGAACTGCTCCGCCAGGCGCAGTTGGTTTCCGCGCGGACCTTTGAAATTTTCGCCATGTACCTGTCCGCGGCACTGATCTACTGGATTCTTGTCAGCGCCCTGGCACATGTGCAAAACCGTCTGGAAGCGCGGGTCAACCGGCATGAGCAGGAGTCGTGAAGCATGATCGTGGTTGAAAAGCTGACCAAACAATTCAAGGGTCAGACGGTGCTCAACGGCATCGACCTGCAGGTCGAAGAAGGCGAAGTCGTTGCCATCATCGGTCCCAGCGGCTCGGGCAAGACCACCTTCCTGCGCTGCCTGAACTTCCTCGAAGAACCCAGCAGCGGCCGGATCAAGGTCGGTGACATCGAAATCGATGGCAGCCGCCCGCTGAACCAGCAACAGAGCCTGGTGCGTCGTCTGCGCCAGCAGGTGGGTTTTGTGTTCCAGAACTTCAATCTGTTTCCCCATCGCACGGCCCTGGAAAATGTCATCGAGGGCCCGCTGGTGGTGAAGAAGACCCCACGTGCCGACGCCGAGACTCTGGGCCGCAAACTGTTGGCCAAGGTCGGCCTGGCCGGCAAGGAGGACGCCTATCCACGACGCCTCTCCGGCGGTCAGCAACAACGGGTGGCGATTGCCCGGGCGTTGGCGATGGAGCCGCAAGTGATTCTGTTCGACGAACCGACCTCGGCTCTGGACCCGGAACTGGTCGGAGAAGTCCTGGCGACCATTCGCGGCCTGGCCGAAGAAAAACGCACCATGGTCATCGTGACCCACGAAATGAGCTTTGCTCGTGACGTGGCGAACCGCGTGGTGTTTTTCGACAAGGGCGTGATCGTCGAACAAGGTGAAGCCAAGGCCATGTTCGCAGCACCCAAGGAAGAACGCACCCGGCAGTTTCTCAGCAAGTTTCTCTCCGCCGGTCACGGTGCGCAGTAACTTATCGATAAAGGCTTACTTCCAGGGACGGAAGGGGCTGTCGACTTGAAAACAAACCAGCAACGTGAAATCCGCTGAATATCTTCAATTATTTGAAGTGCGGTATATACATACCTCTCGCAACACTTTCCTTCTCGCTAAGCTTCCTGCCAGCTCATGCCCTGCAAACCTCCGGCCGGGCTTTAAAGCAAGGTAAAAGGCGACTCCCGCTGTGTATTTTTAACATCATCATGTAGGACATTTCTGAAGAACTACAGAGTCCGCCAATAAGCACGCACCTCTATTGACACTGAAACTATCGACCCCGTATCTAGCTTACCAATAGGCGATGCCCATTATTTTAGTTGTACGCAGCGGATAACCGTAGAAACAGCATTCAAGACTGCACAATAAAATAGTCGTGTATATCAACGCCTTTGCTCTTTCCGAAACGGACTTCGTTTTTCAGCATCAAGGAGAACACCATGACATGTACGTCAACTATCCCGGAACTCGCCGCCCCCGCCCTGGCCAATGCCTGCCGTAGCGGAATCAACATCACCGGTGCCGCTCGCCTGGAAGTGCTCATCCCCCCTTACCCCGGTATGGACGCCGGCGACCTGATCGAACTGTTCTGGGACAACTGCTACGTCGGCTCGCGCCTGCTGACCGAGGCGGATACGCAAGCCAGTGTCACGTTGCGTGTACCGGAGAGTTTCATCGTCAACGGGACCTCGCGCATCCATTATCGTGTGATGCGGGTCGGGCGCGGGCCGGCACTGTCGGCAGCGCATCGGGTACAGGTCAAACTCGACTGTCCCGGCGGCCAGCCATCGACCCTGAGTGGCGATGAAAACCAGGGGCTGGCACCGGTGCGTATTCCGGAGACCATCCGGCGCCAGGGAGTGAACCCGAGCCAGATCAAACGCGGCGTCCCGCTGACCATCGAGCCCTACCTGAACATGGCCGTCGACGATGCGATCACCTTGCGCTGGGGCGATGTGCGCATGGACCTGCCCCGGATCAAATCCTGCGAAGTGGGCCAGCCGGTCAACGTCTGGGTGCCACCGGAGATCATCCTGGAGGCGGGAGAAGACCTGCGCCTGGAGGTGACCTATTGCATCCTCGATCGAGTGGGCAACAACTCCCACTGGGCGCCGCCCCGGACACTGACGATCGGCTGCGCCAGGGCTTATTTGAAAACCCCACCGAAAGAGCTGCTCCTGGCTGCAGAACCGCGACGTAAAAAGCCTTGATACAACAGGCTCGGGGGACATTTTCTGTGGCGAAGGGGATTTATCCCCTCGCTACAACATCACCCGGCGAAAGCCCTCTATGCATATTCCTAAACGTTAGTTCAAAAAGAATTTACATCCGTTTAGGGTATATGAACCGGACCACCGGACATTCCTGATTTTCTTGAGATGTGAGGTGGGTATGGTACGGAACACAATCACCCCGGCGCAGAACGCCCAGGCGCTGCCGACAGCCACGGAGCGGCTGTGATGTCTGGTCTGGCGCAAGCAAAGATCCAGAGCGATCTGGACGTCGCACCCCCGTTGTTGCCTGCCCAGGTGCTGCGCAACGATGCCGAGGCGATCCAGGCCGCACGCGAGTTGGCACAGGTAGCTCGCCAACAAGCCGCACGACGGGATCAACAGCGCAAGCTGCCTTGGGCTGAGATCGAACAATTCACCCGCAGCGGGCTCGGCAGTATCGCTATCCCTCGGGAATTCGGTGGGCCGCAAGTCTCGTTCGTCACCCTTGCCGAAGTCTTCTCGATCATTTCCGCCGCCGACCCGGCCCTCGGACAGATTCCGCAGAACCAGTTTGGCGTGCTCCAACTGATTCTTGGCACAGGCACCGAACGGCAGAAAGAAATCCTTCTGAATAGCGTGCTCGAAGGCTGGCGCATCGGCAACGCGGGGCCGGAACGCGGTACTCGCAACACCTTGGAGCTCAAGGCACGGATCAGCGCCGACAGCCACGGCTTCGTCATCAACGGCCAGAAGTTCTATTCCACCGGCGCATTGTTCGCCCATTGGGTTGCGGTCAAGGCGCTGAACGACGAGGGCCGGCAGGTGCTGGCTTTCGTACGACGCGGTACACCGGGCCTGCGCATCGTCGACGACTGGTCGGGTTTCGGTCAGCGCACTACGGCCAGTGGCACCGTGCTGCTGAACAACGTGCGGGTCGATGCCGAGCTGGTGCTGGACAACTGGCGCATCAACGAGACGCCAAACGTGCAAGGTGCGATCTCGCAATTGATCCAGGCTGCCATTGACGCGGGCATCGCCCGTGGTGCTATCGACGACACCATTGCATTCGTCCGCGAACGCTCCCGACCCTGGATCGATGCCAAAGTCGAGCGGGCCAGCGATGACCCATACGTTATCGCCGACATCGGCAGGCTGAAAATCGACCTGCACGCCACCGAAGCGCTGTTGCGCAAGGCCGGCCAGGTGCTGGACCAGGTCAATGCCGCGCCCATCACCGCGCAATCCGCCGCCCGGGCCTCGATAGCCGTGGCCGAGGCCAAGGTGTTGAGCACCGAAATTGCCCTGCAGGCCAGCGAAAAGCTGTTCGAGCTGGCCGGCAGCCGCGCGACCCTCGCCGAATTCAACCTCGACCGTCATTGGCGCAATGCGCGCGTCCATACCCTGCACGACCCGGTGCGCTGGAAGTATCACGCAGTGGGCGCCTATCACCTGAACGGCACTTTACCGGCCCGGCATTCCTGGATCTGACCACCCGACCTCTGGAGCAGCACATGACGTTTTCCCAACACGTCGCGGTGATCACCAGCGACGAACAAGCCCTGGTCGTAGCCAGCGACCTGGCCGACGACTTCAAGCGCGACAGCGCCCTGCGCGACCTCGAACGGCGCCTGCCGCACCCCGAGCTCGAAGCCTTTTCCCGCTCCGGCCTGTGGGGCATCAGCGTGCCCAAGGCCTACGGTGGCGCGGGCGTTTCCAACGTCACGCTGGCCAAAGTCATTGCATTGATCGCCGAGGCTGACGGCTCTCTCGGGCAGATTCCGCAGAACCATTTTCATGCCCTGGAAGTGCTGCGGGTCAATGGCAGCGACGCACAGAAACACCGCCTGTACAGCGAGGTCCTGGCCGGCCAGCGGTTTGGCAATGCCTTGGCGGAGCTGGGCACCAAGACCGCCCATCACCGCACCACCCAGCTGCGCCGCGACGGCGACGGCTATCGCATCAACGGTCGCAAGTTCTACGCCACCGGTGCGCTCTATGCCCAGCGCATCCCCACGTCAGTGGTGGATGAGCACGGTGTCCAGCAGTTGGCCTTCGTCCCGCGCAACAGCAAGGGTCTGACGGTGATCGACGATTGGAGCGGTTTCGGACAGCGCACCACCGGCAGCGGTTCGGTGCTGTTCGAAGACGTGTATGTCTCGGCCGAAGACGTCCTGCCCCTCCAGAGTGCCTTCGAGCGGCCGACGCCGGTGGGGCCACTGGCGCAGATTCTTCATGCCGCCATCGACACCGGTATCGCCCGCGCCGCCTATGAAGATGCCCTGCAGTTTGTCCGGAGCAAAACCCGGCCATGGATCGACGCCACCAGTGAGGTCGCCACCGAAGACCCACACACGCTCAAGAGTTTTGGCCAACTGAGCAGCCGCCTGCATGCCGCCGAAGCGCTGCTGGAAAGGGCCGGGGAATTTCTCGACCGGGCCCAGGCCGACGCCAACGCCGAAACAGTCGCCGCCGCGTCGATTGCCGTGGCCGAAGCCCGCGCCATCAGTACCGAAATTTCCCTAGCCACCGGCAGCACGCTGTTCGAGCTGGCCGGTAGCCAGGCGACCCTGGCTGAGCATGGCCTGGACCGCCATTGGCGCAACGCCCGGGTGCACACGCTGCATGACCCGGTGCGCTGGAAATACCACGCGGTGGGCAACTTCTATCTCAATGATGAGAAGCCGCCGCTGCGGGGGACCATCTGATGGCACCCGGCAAGAAAAAAATCCTGCTCAACGCGTTCAACATGAACTGCATCGGGCACATCAATCACGGACTGTGGACGCATCCCCAGGACACCTCTACCCAGTACAACACTCTCGAATACTGGACCGGACTGGCGCAACTGCTGGAACGCGGGCTGTTCGACGGGTTGTTCATCGCCGATATCGTCGGGGTCTACGACGTGTATCAACAATCGGTGGACGTCACGCTGAAGGAGTCGATTCAGCTACCGGTCAACGATCCGTTGCTGTTGGTCAGTGCGATGGCCGCCGTCACGAAAAACCTGGGCTTCGGCCTCACCGCCAACCTGACCTACGAGCCGCCCTACCTGTTCGCCCGTCGCATGAGCACCCTCGACCATCTGAGCCGTGGCCGGGTCGGCTGGAACATCGTCACCGGCTACCTGGAAAGCGCCGCCAAGGCCATGGGCCTGACTGCGCAGGTCGAGCATGACCGTCGCTACGACCAGGCCGATGAATACCTGCAAGTGCTCTACAAACTGTGGGAAGGCAGCTGGGAAAACGACGCGGTGCTCAACGACCGCGAACAGCGGATCTACGCCCGACCGGAAAAAGTCCACAAGGTCCGCCACCAGGGCGAGTTCTATCGGGTCGAGGGTTACCACCTCTGCGAACCTTCACCCCAGCGTACACCGGTGCTGTTCCAGGCCGGCAGCTCGGAGCGTGGACTGCAGTTCGCCGGGCGCCACGCCGAGTGCGTGTTCATCAGCGGGCAGAACAAAGCGGCGACCAGGCACCAGGTGGACAAGGTGCGCGCCAGCGCCGTTCAGGACGGACGCAAGCCCGAGGACATCAAGGTGTTCATGGGCCTGAACGTGATCGTCGGCGAGACCGAAGCAGCCGCCTGGGCCAAGCACGCCGAATACCTGAGCTACGCCAGCGCAGAAGCCGGGGTCGCACATTTCTCCGCGTCGACGGGCATCGATTTTTCCGAGTACACACTGGACGAACCTATCCAGTACGTGAAGAACAATGCCATCCAGTCCGCTACCCGGATCCTGCAGAACAACGATTGGACCCGGCGCAGGCTCCTGGAACAACACGCCCTGGGCGGCCGCTACATCACGCTGGTCGGCTCGGCCGAGCAGGTGGCCGACGAGCTGGAGTCATGGATTGCCGAAACCGGTCTCGACGGTTTCAACCTGACCCGCCTTGTCACGCCACAAAGCTATGTGGACTTCATCGACCTGGTGATCCCCGAACTGCAGCGACGCGGGTCGTACAAAACGGAATATGACCGCGGCACCCTGCGGGAAAAGCTGTTCCATGCAGAAGCTCATTTGCCCGAACGACACACCGGCTCGCACTACCGACACGGACTCAATACTGGAAATTCTCATGACTCATGACACGCTCTCCTGGCCGTTCAAAGCACTGGCCCTGACCCTCAGCCTGTTCAGCCCGGCACTGTTTGCCACCGATGCACCGCTGAAAATCGGTACCACCGCCGCATTCGCCATCCCCCTGGAGGCCGCCGTGGACGAGGCGTCCAAACAAGGCCTGAAGGTCGAGTTGGTGGAGTTCAGCGACTGGATCGCGCCGAACGTCAGCCTCGCCTCCGGCGATATCGACGTGAACTATTTCCAGCACATCCCGTTCCTGGAAAATGCCAAAGCCGCCGCCGGATTCGACCTGGTGCCGTTCGCACCGGGAATCATCAACAACGTCGGCCTCTACTCGAAGAAATACAAAAGCTTCAACGAACTGCCCGAGGGCGCGAGCGTCGCCATCGCCAACGATCCGATCAACAGCGGCCGCGGCTTGCAACTGCTGGCCAAGGCCGGGTTGATCACGCTCAAGCCGGGAGTGGGCTACAAGGCCACCGAGGATGACATCGTCGCCAACCCGAAGAAGCTGCGGATCCTGCAGGTCGAAGCCGTGCAACTGGTGCGCGCCTATGAAGACGCCGACCTGGTGCAGGGATACCCCGCCTACATCCGCCTGGCGAACACCTTCGATGCTACCTCCGCGTTGCTGTTCGACGGCCTCGACCACAAGGAGTACGTCATCCAGTTCGTGATCCAGCCCAAGAGCAAGAATGACCCGCGGCTGATCAAGTTCGTCGACATCTATCAACACTCTCCTGCGGTGCGGGCAGCCCTGGACAAGGCCCATGGCAAGCTCTATCAGGCCGGTTGGGAGGGCTGACCATGAGCGTCGCCAATGCTCGTCCCAGATCAGAAGCATCCTTGCCCCTCAGCGCCACGCACACCGAGCTGCATCCAGAGCTCAACCGCGCCCATGTACGTTTCATCGGCGTGGGCAAGACCTACAACGGCGCCCGGGTAGCGGCTCTGCAGGGCATCGACCTGGCGATCCAGCATGGCGAAGTGTTCGGCATCATCGGCCGCAGCGGCGCCGGCAAGTCATCACTGATCCGTACCATCAACCGCCTGGAACAACCCAGCAGCGGACGGGTGCTGATCGATCAGGTCGACATCGGCGGATTCGATGAAGATCGCCTGGTGGAATTGCGTCGACGTATCGGCATGATCTTCCAGCATTTCAACCTGATGTCAGCCAAGACCGTATGGCAAAACGTCGAGTTGCCGCTGAAGGTCGCCGGCGTACCCAAGGCACAGCGCCAGCGCAAAGTCCGCGAACTGCTGGAACTGGTCGGCCTGCAAGACAAGCACAAGGCTTACCCGGCGCAGCTCTCGGGTGGCCAGAAGCAACGCGTCGGGATCGCCCGGGCGCTGGTGCACGACCCACAGATCTTGCTGTGCGACGAGGCCACCTCGGCCCTGGACCCGGAGACCACCCAATCGATTCTCGGCCTGCTGCGCCAGATCAATCAGCGGCTGGGCCTGACCATCGTGTTGATCACCCATGAAATGGCGGTGATCCGTGAGGTCTGCGACCGCGTGGTGGTGCTCGAACAAGGGCGGATCGTTGAACAAGGGCCGGTCTGGGAGGTATTCGGCAACCCTCGGCATGAGGTCAGCCGGACATTGTTGGCGCCGTTGCAACAGGCCTTGCCAGAGGAATTGCAAAGCCGTTTGCAGGCACAACCGCCATCGGCAGACGCAGCTGCGGTGCTGCGCTTGCAATTCACGGGTACGGGGCGGGAGGAACCGGATCTCGCGGCGCTATTCAGTGCCCTGGGCGGACGGGTGCGATTGCTGCATGGGGGTATCGAACGGATTCAGGGTCATGGGCTGGGACAATTGCTGCTGGCGGTCAGCGGCTCGTCCTGGGGCGTCGAAGAACTGCGGCAACGCGCCGGCAATTGGGCGCAACAGGTGGAGGTGCTGGGCTATGTGGTTTGATCGGTTGCTGCAGGGTTTCATCGACACGCTGCTGATGGTGGGCGTGTCGTCGCTGATCGCGTTACCAACCGGCATCGCACTGGCAGTGATTCTGGTCACCAGCGGCAAGGGCGGGATCTACGAAGCGCCCACGTTGAACCGCGCCCTGGGCGCGTTCGTGAATCTGTTCCGTTCGATACCCTTCCTGATCCTCATGGTGGCGCTGATCCCGTTTACGCGGCTGATCGTCGGCACAACCTACGGCGTGTGGGCTGCCGTGGTGCCGTTGACCATCGCTGCCACGCCGTTCTTCGCCCGCATCGCCGAAGTCAGCCTGCGGGAAGTCGACCACGGCTTGATCGAAGCCGCCCAGGCCATGGGCTGCCGACGCTGGCATATCGTCTGGCACGTGCTGTTGCCAGAAGCACTGCCGGGCATCGTTGGCGGCTTTACCATCACGCTGGTGACCATGATCAATTCCTCGGCCATGGCCGGGGCCATCGGTGCCGGCGGCCTGGGGGACATTGCCTATCGTTATGGTTACCAGCGCTTCGACAGCCAGATCATGCTCACCGTGATCGTGTTGCTGGTGGCACTGGTGGCGCTGATTCAGTTGGGCGGTGATCGGTTGGCGCGAGGGCTGAACAGGCGTTGAGTCGATGCTGTGACGATGGGGTATAGTCGGCTTTCGCTCCCTACTCAAGCCTCGCCATGAAACACTCTCCCGACGACCTCCACGCCATCACCGCCACGACCCTGGGCCATTACAACTCGGTCGCCGAGAGCTTTCGCGAAGGTACTCGCGATCACGACGTCAGCCAGAACATCGACGCGCTACTACGGCATATCCATGGCCCGGCACCGCTCCACATTCTCGATTTCGGCTGCGGTCCGGGGCGGGATCTGCAGACTTTCACCCGCATGGGACACGTTGCGGTGGGTCTCGACGGTTCGCAAGCATTCGCCCGAATGGCTCGCCAGGACAGTGGTTGCGAAGTGTGGCAGCAGGACTTCCTGCAACTTGACCTGCCAACCGAACGCTTCGACGGGATTTTCGCCAACGCCGTGCTGTTTCATATCCCGGTCCAGGAACTGCCGCGAGTGCTCAAGCAGTTGCATGCCACCCTCAAACCCGATGGCGTGCTGTTCAGCTCCAATCCCCGCGGCGAGAACCAGGAAGGCTGGAGCGGCCAGCGCTACGGCGCCTACCACGACGTTGAAGCCTGGCGCACGTTGCTCACCGCCGCCGGTTTCGTCGAGCTGGAGCACTACTACCGGCCGGCGGGGCTACCCCGGGAGCAACAGCCATGGCTGGCGAGTGTCTGGCGCAAGACTGTCTGACCCTTGAAGACGTCATCGCGAGCAGGCTCGCTCCCACATGGGAACCTCATCGCCTGTGGGAGCGAGCCTGCTCGCGATGACGGCACTACTGTCCAACCGGTTGCTGCTTACCCAACCACTTCTGCGACAACTGCTCCAACCTCCCATCATCCTTGATGCGCGCCAGGGCGTTGTCCACGCTGGCCTTGAACGCCGGGTTGCCCTTCTGGAACGGAATCACCAGGCTCGGTGCCGGGCCGCTCTTTTCTTCTGGTTGAAAAGACTGCGCCATCATGAGCGGACGTGATGTGTCGTCCTTGCTCGCCAGCAGTTGCGCATCCGGACGGCTGTAAGCGGCACTGGTATCGAAACGTTCCGCCAGTTCCGGGGTCATTGCTATGTGGTTGATGGCGACGTCGTACTTGCCACTTTCCACGCCGCTCAGCAGATCCGCGGCATCGGTGACCACAAAGTCGGCGCGTACATCGAGTTCATTGGCCAGCATCTGGCCCAGTTCCACTTCAAAGCCGGTGAGCTTGCCGTCTTCCTTGAAGTTGAAGGGAGCGGCATTGGCTTCGAGGGCGATGCGCAGTTCGCCACGATCGTTGATGTCGTCGATCAATTCGGCATGGGCCAAAGGGCTCAAGAGGGGTAGCAGGCAGATCAGGCCAGGCAGAAAACGCATGGTCACTCCTTGGTATTTGTACAAGCGACGCTCGTTTCAGGCTCGCTTTGCTATGGTTGTTGCAGGCTTCGACAACGATTGGTCATGAAGTTGTCACGACCAGCAGGATTTCACGGAAAAACTGGAGAAAAAAATGAAAAGCTTTATGTCACGTGCAGTTTTAGCAGGGCTGATGCTGGGAACTTCGATGCTGGCGGCAGCGACGCCTGCGCCTAAAGACGCAAAAGTATTTTTCGTGTCCCCAGCGGATGGCGCCACCGTCTCCCAGGAATTCAAGGTCAAGTTTGGCGTCGAGGGCATTGCGCTGGCGCCGGCGGGTGATACGACAAAGAACACCGGACATCACCACCTGCTGATCGACGTCGACAAACTGCCGGCCGCTGGCGCGGCGATTCCGGCCGACGCCAACCACATGCACTTCGGCAAGGCGCAAACCGAGGCCACCATCAAACTGGCGCCCGGCAAGCACACCTTGCAGCTGGAGCTGGGCGACTTCAGCCATGTACCGTTCGATCCGCCGATTGTCTCTGAAAAGATCACCGTAAACGTGAAATAAACGTGATTGGCTGACAGTAAATAACCTCTGTGGGAGCGAGCAGGCTCGCTCCCACAGGTTTATGTCAGGCAATAAAAAACGGGAGTCCTTAAGGACTCCCGTTTTTTCATTACATGCCACTTGAAGCTAACAGCTCGCCGCTGCTCTTTAGAACAACACGCGGGACCGGATGGTGCCCTTGATGTGCTGCAGCTTCTCTTGCGCCAGGTCCGAGTATTCGGCGTCGACGTCGATCACGACGTAGCCGACCTTGTCGTTGGTCTGCAGGAACTGACCGGAAATGTTGATGCCGTTTTCCGCGAAGACCTTGTTGATCTCGCTCATCACACCCGGAATGTTTTCGTGGATGTGCAGCAGACGGTGCTTGCCAGGGTGCGCCGGCAGGGCCACTTCCGGGAAGTTCACGGACGATACCGAGGTACCGTTGTCGCTGTACTTGACCAGCTTTTCCGCCACTTCCAGGCCGATGTTGGCCTGGGCTTCAGCGGTGGAACCGCCGATGTGCGGGGTCAGGATCACGTTGTCCAGGCCACGCAGCGGGCTTTCGAAGATATCGTCGTTGGAGCGCGGCTCCACCGGGAACACGTCGATGGCAGCGCCGATCAGGTGCTTGTCCTTGATCGCGTCGGCCAGGGCGTCGAGCTTGACCACAGTGCCGCGGGCGGCGTTGATCAGGATCCCGCCCTTCTTGATGGCGCGGATTTCCTTCTCGCCGATCATCCACTGGGTCGCTGCGGTTTCCGGCACGTGCAGGGTCACGATGTCGGACATGCCCAACAACTCATGCAGATCGTTGACCTGGGTGGCGTTGCCCAGTGGCAGCTTGGTCACGGTGTCGTAGAAGAACACCTGCATGCCCAGGCCTTCGGCCAGGACCGACAGTTGGGTGCCGATCGAACCATAACCGACGATACCCAGCTTCTTGCCACGGATTTCGAAGGAGTTGGCCGCGCTCTTGATCCAGCCGCCACGGTGGCAGGAAGCGTTTTTCTCGGGAATGCCGCGCAACAGCAGAATCGCTTCGGCCAGCACCAGTTCGGCAACGGAACGGGTGTTGGAGTACGGCGCGTTGAACACCGCGATACCGCGCTCGCGAGCCGCGTCGAGGTCAACCTGGTTGGTGCCGATGCAGAAGCAGCCGACCGCCACCAGTTTCTTGGCGTGGTCAAAGATCTCTTCGGTCAATTGAGTGCGGGAGCGAATACCGATGAAATGAGCATCGGCGATCTTTTCCTTGAGCTGGGCTTCCGGCAGAGAACTGGTGATGTACTCGATACTGGTATAGCCCGCCGACTTGAGGACGTCGACAGCCGATTGGTGGACGCCTTCGAGGAGAAGGAACCTGATCTTGCTCTTATCGAGAGAAGTCTTGCTCATCTGCGTAAACCTGTGTCCCGGAAAAAATGGCAGGGAATCGGACCGCGCAATGCTGGCCCGACCGGCGTGATGGCCGTCGCCGCAGAACGACCTTCGGCACTGTCCTGCGGGGGCGGTATGCTAGCATATGCGACCTGCAAACACTCATTCTGCGACATGAAGCGTTCTCAGGGTGACCATGAATTGTTCGAGAGTTTTGCCGATGACCAATCCAGCCCTGATAGAAGAACTCAAGTCCCTGGTCGAGCCTGGCAAGGTCCTGACCGATGCCGACGCCCTGCAAACCTATGGCAAGGATTGGACCCGGCACTTCGCCCCGGCGCCGAGCGCCATCGTTTTCCCCAAGACCATCGAACAGGTCCAGGCCATCGTGCGCTGGGCCAATGAACACAGGGTTGCCCTGGTGCCATCGGGCGGGCGTACCGGGCTTTCCGCCGCAGCCGTGGCGGCCAGCGGCGAAGTGGTCGTGTCATTCGACTACATGAACCAGATTCTCGAGGTGAACCTCACCGACCGCACCGCCGTCTGCCAACCGGGCGTGATCACCGAACAATTACAGAACAAGGCTGAAGAGCATGGACTGTACTACCCGGTGGACTTCGCTTCGGCCGGTTCCAGCCAGATTGGCGGCAATATCGGCACCAATGCCGGCGGAATCAAGGTAATTCGCTATGGCATGACCCGCAACTGGGTAGCCGGGATGAAAGTCGTCACCGGTAAGGGCGACCTGCTGGAGCTGAACAAGGACCTGATCAAGAACGCCACCGGCTATGACCTGCGGCAGCTGTTCATCGGCGCCGAAGGCACCCTCGGTTTCGTGGTCGAGGCCACCATGCGCCTGGATCGGGCGCCGAAGAATCTCACGGCGATGGTGCTCGGCACACCGGACTTCGATTCGATCATGCCGGTGCTCCACGCCTTCCAAGGCAAGCTCGACCTGACTGCCTTCGAATTTTTCTCCGACAAGGCCCTGGCCAAGATCATGGGCCGTGGCGACGTACCCGCGCCGTTCGAAACCGACTGCCCGTTCTACGCCCTGCTGGAGTTCGAAGCCACCACCGAAGCAGTCGCCAATCAGGCCCTGGAAACCTTCGAGCACTGCGTGGAGCAAGGCTGGGTGCTGGACGGCGTGATGAGCCAGAGCGAAACCCAGCTACAGAATCTGTGGAAACTGCGCGAGTACATCTCCGAAACCATTTCCCACTGGACGCCGTACAAGAACGACATCTCGGTGACCGTCTCGAAAGTCCCGGAATTCCTCAAGGAAATAGACGCGATCGTCGGCAAACACTACCCGGACTTCGAAGTCGTCTGGTACGGCCACATCGGCGACGGCAACCTGCACCTGAATATCCTCAAGCCGGAGAGCCTGGGCAAGGATGAGTTCTTCGCCAAATGTGCGACAGTGAACAAATGGGTTTTCGAGATCGTCGAGAAGTACAACGGCTCGATTTCGGCAGAGCACGGCGTGGGCATGACCAAGCGCGATTACCTGACCTATAGTCGCTCCCCGGTGGAAATCGAATACATGAAGGCCATCAAGGCCGCATTCGACCCGAACGGCATCATGAATCCGGGCAAGATTTTCGCGGTGTGATGTAAAACACTTGATGAGTTTCAGAAAACAGGAGTCGGTAATGAGCTATCAGCACCAGTATGTCGACGGTACCCGCATCCACTTTCCGGTTGGAAAAGTGGTGTGCATTGGGCGTAACTACGCCGAACATGCAAAGGAACTGGATAACCCGGTGCCCACCGAGCCCTTGCTGTTCATCAAGCCCGGCAGTTGCGTGGTGCCGCTGGAAGGCGGTTTCAGCATTCCCGTCGAGCGGGGTTCGGTGCATTACGAAGCGGAAATCGCCGTACTGATCGGCAAGCCGCTGTCGACCCGGCCAAGCGTCGAAGAAGTGCTCGATGCCATCTCCGGCTTCGCCCCGGCCCTGGACCTGACCCTTCGGGACAAGCAGGCCGAACTCAAGGCCAAGGGCCTGCCGTGGGAAGTTGCCAAGTCGTTCGATGGCGCGGCGGTGATCGCACCCTTCGTATCGAATGCCACCTTTGCCGATCTGGCCAATATTTCCGTACGCCTGACCATCAACGGTGAAGTGCGCCAGGACGGCAACAGCAGCCTGATGCTCAACCCCATCGTGCCGATGATCCAGTACATGGCCGGCTGCTTCTCGCTGCAGGCCGGCGATGTGATCCTCACCGGCACCCCGGCGGGCGTCGGGCCGCTGAATGTGGGGGATGAGCTGGTACTGGAACTGCCGGGGGCCAGCCGTTTCGAAAGCAGCGTTTGCTGACAACTGCGCCATCTCCTTCTTGTGGGAGCGAGCCTGCTCGCTCCCACAAGGGTTTGAGGGTATCCATCCCACGATTTACCGTTTTTTTCACATGCCATCCGGATAATTCCGGCGAACGTGGCATCTGAGCCAGCCATTCCCCCTGCCCGAATTCCTGGAACGCAATCATCGATGGCCAAGACCCCAGCACCGCCCCACGCCGCCCCTGTCCGCCGCTCCCGCTTTGCCCTGCCCTGGTATGCCTGGTCGCTGCTGGCGGTGGCTGTCGCTTATGGGCTGGCGTTTGCGATGCATTGGGATGATCGGGGCCTGCTTTGGGTTTCGGAACACTTTGAGAGCCCTGCCCAACGCCAGGAAAGCGTCTGGCTGCCGGATTACACCGCTGTGATCGACGCCAAGCCGCTCCCTGGTATGGAGAAGGATGAAGCGTCCGATGTGACCTACAACCCACAGACCAAGACCCTGTTTGCCGTCATGGGCAAGAATCCGTTCCTGGTGGAGCTGACCTTGCAGGGCGATGTGCTGCGCAAGATGCCGTTGGTGGGCTGGAGCAACCCTGAAGGGGTGACCTTCATGGAGAACGGGCTGCTGGCCATTACCGATGAGCGAACCCACACACTGTCGATCGTTCATATCGATGCCGGCACCCGCGAACTGAACAACAACGATTTCCCCCACTACGATCTTGGCCCCTCGAAGAACCAGAACAAGGGGTTCGAGGGGGTTGTCTGGGACCCACGCAACCAGCAACTGGTGCTGGGCGAGGAACGTCCGCCAGCATTGTTCACCTGGAAAAGCGATGGCAGCCTGTTGCTCAAGGGTGACAAACAGATCCATGCCAGCAAAGAACTGGACCTGCGCAACCTCTCGGCCCTGGCGATCGATCCTCGAACCGGTCACATGCTGGTGCTTTCGGCCGACTCACATCTTTTGCTGGAGCTCGATGAAAAAGGCCAGCAGGTCAGCTTCATGACGTTGCTGGGCGGCTTCAACGGGCTGAAGGACACCATCCCCCGCGCCGAAGGTGTCACCATGGATGAAGCCGGCAACGTGTACATGGTCAGCGAGCCAAACCTGTTCTATCGTTTCGAGAAACAACGCTGACAGCGCAACTCTGTAAGGCAATTCCTCCTTCGCTGTAGGGTGTGGCATACGGCCATTAAGCTTCAGTTCAGGCAGTCGTGGTATTTCCAGCCACCTGTTCTTACCCGAGCCCACCCATGCGCCGACTTGCCCGCCCCAAACCCTTGTTCCTGATGCTACTGGCAATCGTCCTGACCGCCCTGATCGCGACGGGTCAGTACCTGCGCCTGTACGAACGGGCCTGGTTCAACCTCAATACACGCTGGCAACCCATCAACGAGCAGGCCATCGCTCTGGACCAGTACCGGGTCACGATAGAGGCCCAGGTGATCGAAGGTCTCGACGACGTGTCGGCACTGACGTTCGATCCGGTACGCAAGAGCCTGTTCACGGTCACCAACAAGAATGCCGAACTGATCGAGCTGTCACTGGACGGCAAGATCCTGCGCCGGGTGGCATTGATCGGTTTCGGTGATCCGGAAGCCGTGGAATTCATCAGCGAGGACATCTACGTCATCAGTGACGAGCGCCAGCAGCGGCTGATCAAGATTCACCTGGACGAAGACACCCGGTTTCTCGACGCGGCCGACGCCGAACAAATGACCCTCGGCGTGCACATGAGCAAGAACAAAGGATTCGAAGGACTGGCCTACGACTCAGTGGGCAAGCGGCTGTTCGTAGCGAAAGAGCGCGACCCGATGCTGATTTATGAAGTGCAGGGCTTTCCCCATCACAACTCGGAAAAGTCTTACGCAGTCCACGTCATCAACAACCCCAAGCGCGACGCCGGACTGTTCGTGCGGGATCTGTCGAGCCTGCAATACGATGAGCGCAGCGGCCATCTGCTGGCATTGTCCGATGAGTCGCGACTGATCATCGAGCTGGATATCGACGGGAAGCCCCTGAGCACACTGTCCTTGAGCAAAGGCCGTCAGGGACTGCAAAAAAATGTTCCCCAGGCCGAAGGCATCGCCATGGACGACGACGGTACTCTGTACCTGGTGAGCGAGCCGAACCTGTTCTATGTGTTCGAGAAAGCGCAGCCTTGAACCAGACCCGCCATGAATCCCCTGCTCGCGATAGCGGTTCCACATTCAACGCTGATGTGACGGGTGAATCGCTATCGCGAGCAGGCTCGCTCCCACAGGGGCCCGGCTTCGAGCAGAAGACCGGGCACCTGCCGTGTTTACTCGGCCCGCAGGGTCTTCACCCCTTCCGCCGTACCCAGCAACAGCACATCCGCCGGACGGGCAGCGAACAAACCATTGGTAACCACGCCGACGATGGCATTGATCTGGCTTTCCAGCTCCACCGGATTGCTGATCTGCAGGTTATGCACATCCAGGATGATGTTGCCGTTATCGGTCAGCACACCCTCGCGATACACCGGATCGCCGCCCAGCTTTACCAACTGGCGGGCCACGTGGCTGCGAGCCATCGGAATGACCTCGACCGGCAGCGGGAACGCACCGAGCACCGGCACCAGTTTGCTGGCGTCGGCGATGCAGATGAAGGTCTTGGCCACCGCCGCGACGATCTTCTCGCGGGTCAGGGCCGCACCGCCTCCCTTGATCAGGTTCAGGTGCGCGTCGCTTTCGTCGGCGCCGTCGATGTAGAACTCCAGGTCGCTCACCGTGTTGAGCTCATACACCGGGATCCCGTGGCCCTTCAGCCGCGCGGCGGTGGCTTCGGAGCTGGCAACCGCCCCATCGAAGGCGCCCTTGTGCTGCGCCAGCGCATCGATGAAGCAATTGGCCGTGGAGCCGGTGCCGACCCCGACGATGCTCTTGTCATCCAGTTTCGGGAGGATGAGGTCGACGGCGGCCTGGGCCACGGCCTGTTTGAGTTGATCCTGGGTCATGCGGGCTCCGAAAACGGGCAGGGAGTAAAGAGGGGCGCGAGTATAACCCAACAAAACCTCGGGATTCGTGTGGTCGCCCGGCCAAAAGCCGGGTTAGACTCCTTGGCCCTGCCCAACCCGCCCAGTGATGCTTTCCGATGCTTGAACAGTACGTCAAAAAGATCCTCACCTCGCGCGTCTACGACGTCGCCGTAGAAACCCCGCTGCAGACCGCTCGTCAGCTTTCCGAGCGGCTGGGCAACAGCATCTGGCTCAAGCGCGAAGACTTGCAGCCGGTGTTCTCGTTCAAGATTCGCGGGGCGTACAACAAGCTGACCCAGCTCAGCGATGAAGAGCGTTCGCGCGGTGTGGTCACGGCGTCGGCGGGCAACCACGCCCAGGGCCTGGCCCTGGCCGCCAAGGTCCTGGGCGTGAAAGCCACCATCGTGATGCCCAAGACCACCCCGGAAATCAAGGTTGAAGGCGTGCGCTCCCGTGGCGGCAAAGTGGTGTTGCATGGCGACTCGTTCCCCGAGGCCCTGGCCTATTCGCTGAAACTGGTCGACGAAAAGGGTTACGTCTATATCCATCCCTACGACGATCCCCACACCATTGCCGGGCAGGGCACGGTGGCGATGGAAATCCTGCGTCAGCATCCGGGGCACCTGGACGCGATTTTCGTTCCGGTGGGCGGCGGCGGGCTGATTGCCGGAATCGCGGCCTATGTGAAGTACCTGCGACCTGAAATCAAGGTCATCGGTGTCGAACCCGATGACTCCAACTGCTTGCAGGCCGCCATGGCCGCCGGCGAGCGGGTAGTGTTGCCGAGCGTCGGCCTGTTTGCCGACGGCGTTGCCGTGGCGCAGATCGGCCAGCACACCTTCGATATCTGCAAGCATCACGTCGATGAAGTCATCACCGTCAGTACCGACGAGATCTGCGCCGCAATCAAGGATATCTATGACGATACCCGCTCGATCACCGAACCTGCCGGCGCCTTGGGTGTAGCCGGTATCAAGAAGTACGTCGAGTCACGTGGCATCAGCGGCCAGACCCTGGTGGCCATCGATTCCGGTGCCAACGTCAACTTCGACCGCCTGCGCCACGTGGCCGAGCGCGCCGAGCTGGGCGAGGGTCGTGAAGCAATCATCGCAGTCACCATTCCCGAGCAACCCGGCAGCTTCAAGGCGTTCTGCGAAGCCGTCGGCAAGCGCCAGATCACCGAATTCAATTACCGCTACAACACCGGCAGCGAGGCGCACATCTTCGTGGGCGTGCAGACGCATCCGGAGAACGACCCTCGCAGTACGCTGATCGCCAGCCTGACCGAGCAAGGTTTCCCGGTACTGGACCTGACCGACAACGAACTGGCCAAGCTGCATATCCGCCACATGGTCGGCGGGCACGCGGCCCACGTCATCGACGAGGTGGTGCTGCGCTTCGAATTCCCTGAACGTCCGGGCGCGCTGTTCAACTTCCTCAACAAGCTGGGCGGACGCTGGAACATCTCGATGTTCCATTATCGCAACCATGGCGCGGCGGACGGCCGTGTGGTCGCCGGGCTGCAAGTGCCCCACGACGAGCGCCATCTGGTGCCGGCGGCCCTTGAGGAGATCGGCTATCCGTATTGGGATGAAAGCGATAACCCGGCGTACCAGTTGTTCCTGGGTTAACAAAGGCTAGGCTGTTGGGCACGACTCAAGGAAATTGAACAATGGAAACGTTGACTGCGCTGAAGATCGCCCACGTCCTGGCCACAGTCCTGCTGCTGGTGGGCGCCATAGGGCTGGCTCTCTGGGTCTGGCGGACTCGCCGCAACGGCGACGCCACGGCCCCGGCCCGCGTACTGCAACGTCCACGGGTGTTTGTCTGGCTGGTGATGGGGCTTGCCCTGACGAGCCTGCCCTTCACGGGCTGGTGGATGGTTCATCAGGTGGGCTGGCCGTTGGGACAGACCTGGCTGCTGGCTTCCAGCATCCTCTATACCCTGGCGGCGTTGACCGGGTTCTGGCTGTTGGTGCGATTGAACAAGCGGCGCAAGCTGCCGACGGCGGGCAACGGCACCTTTACCTTGGCCTTGGCGCTGTTCAGTTTTGTCTGCCTGATTGCCATTGCCGGGTTGATGGGGGCCAAGCCGGTCTAGGATCTGGAACCGAGTCGGCTTCATCGCGAGCAGGCTCGCTCCCACAGGGGAAACGCATTCCAATGTGGGAGCGAGCCTGCTCGCGATGACGATCTCAGTCGCGCAGACTGATCACCGGCCAACCGCGCTTCTGCGCCTCAGCCCGCAGGTTCGGGTCCGGATCCACGGCCACCGGATGCGAAACCACCTCCAGCAACGGCAGGTCGTTCATCGAATCGCTGTAGAAATAGCTGCCTTCGAGGGAATACCCGGTTTCTTCCAGCCAGCGGTTCAGCCGGGTCACCTTGCCTTCGCGGAAGCAGGGAATGTCGGTGCTGCGCCCACTGTAGCGCCCATCGACCATCTCGCACTCGGTGGCGATCAGGGTTTCGACCCCCAGGCGCTCGGCAATCGGGGCGGTGACGAAGCGGTTGGTGGCGGTAATGATCACCAGTTTGTCGCCAGCGTCACGGTGTTTTTTCAGCAGTTCGATGGCCTTGGGCAACACGATGGGCTCGATGCAGTCGCGCATGTAGTCCGAGTGCCATTGGGCCAGGACTTCCATTTCGGTACGGCCGAGGATTTCCAGGCAGAAGTTCAGGTATTCGGCATTATCGAGCTTGCCGGCCAGGTAATCCTGGTAGAACTCATCGTTGCGCGCCTTGTACGTGACGGCGTCGAGGAAGCCGCGCTCACACAGGTAATCGCCCCAGGCGTGATCGCTGTCGCCGCCCAACAGGGTGTTGTCCAGGTCGAATAAGGCCAGCCGCATTGCAGTTACTCGCTGAAATTTCTGAAGAAAGGCGCTCAGAATACGGACTTTTCACAAGAGTGCACATAACCTGGGCGGGCTCGTTGCTGCTATCACAACCTTTGTGGAACAATGCGGCGACATGCGCTTGCGAGGTTGTTGCCGTGATCGATCCCGATGGTTTCCGACCCAATGTGGGGATCATTCTTACGAATGATGCCGGTCAGGTGCTATGGGCTCGCCGTATCAATCAAGACGCCTGGCAGTTTCCTCAAGGCGGGATCAACCCCCAGGAGACGCCGGAAGAGGCTTTGTACCGCGAGTTGAACGAAGAAGTGGGGCTGGAGCGCGAAGATGTTGAAATACTCGCCTGCACCCGAGGCTGGTTGCGCTATCGTTTGCCGCAACGCCTGGTCAGGACGCATAGCCAGCCGCTGTGCATCGGCCAGAAGCAGAAATGGTTTCTCCTGCGCCTGATCTCCAACGAGCAGCGGGTGCGGATGGATTTGACCGGTAAACCGGAGTTCGATGGCTGGCGCTGGGTCAGCTATTGGTATCCGCTGGGCCAGGTGGTGACATTCAAGCGCGAGGTGTATCGACGCGCTCTCAAAGAGCTTGCCCCGCGCCTGCTGACGCGCGACTGACGACGGAGTTCGACCCCGAGCCATGCTCAATACGCTGCGCAAGATCGTCCAGGAAGTTAACGCCGCCAAGGATCTCAAAGCGGCGTTGGGGATTATTGTGTTGCGCGTCAAAGAGGCCATGGGCAGCCAGGTCTGCTCGGTCTACCTGCTGGACCCCGAGACCAACCGTTTCGTGCTGATGGCCACCGAGGGCTTGAACAAGCGCTCGATCGGCAAGGTCAGCATGGCACCCAATGAAGGTCTGGTCGGCCTGGTCGGCACGCGCGAAGAGCCCCTGAACCTCGAAAACGCCGCGGATCACCCGCGCTACCGCTACTTCGCCGAAACCGGCGAGGAGCGCTATGCCTCTTTCCTCGGCGCACCGATCATCCACCACCGTCGCGTCGTCGGCGTGTTGGTCATCCAGCAAAAGGAGCGCCGCCAGTTCGATGAAGGTGAAGAAGCCTTTCTCGTGACCATGAGCGCGCAATTGGCCGGGGTGATCGCCCACGCCGAGGCCACCGGCTCGATCAGCGGCCTGGGTCGCCAGGGCAAGGGTATCCAGGAAGCCAAGTTCGTCGGCGTACCGGGGTCACCGGGCGCAGCCGTGGGCACGGCGGTGGTCATGCTGCCGCCGGCCGACCTCGACGTGGTTCCAGACAAAACCATCACCGACATCAACGCCGAGCTGGGCCTCTTCAAGACCGCCATCGAAGGCGTGCGCGCCGACATGCGCGCCCTGTCGGCCAAACTGGCGACACAGCTGCGTCCCGAAGAACGCGCGCTGTTCGACGTCTACCTGATGATGCTCGACGACGCCTCGTTGGGCAGCGAAGTGACCACGGTCATCAAGACTGGCCAATGGGCCCAGGGCGCGTTGCGCCAGGTGGTGACCGACCATGTCAACCGTTTCGAACTGATGGACGACGCTTACCTGCGCGAGCGCGCTTCGGACGTCAAGGACCTCGGTCGCCGCCTGCTGGCCTACTTGCAGCAGGAGCGCCAGCAGACCCTGGTCTACCCCGACAACACCATCCTGGTCAGCGAGGAACTGACCCCGGCCATGCTCGGCGAGGTGCCCGAGGGCAAGCTGGCGGGGCTGGTCTCGGTATTGGGTTCGGGCAACTCCCACGTCGCGATCCTCGCCCGGGCCATGGGCATCCCCACGGTGATGGGCCTGGTGGACCTGCCGTACTCCAAGGTCGACGGCATCCAGATGATCGTCGACGGCTACCACGGCGAGGTCTACACCAACCCCAGCGACGTGCTGCGCAAGCAGTTCGCCGATGTGGTGGAGGAAGAAAAACAACTGTCCCTGGGCCTGGATGCGCTGAGGGACCTGCCCTGCGTGACCCCCGACGGCCATCGCATGCCGCTGTGGGTCAACACCGGCCTGCTGGCTGACGTGGCCCGGGCGCAGAAACGCGGCGCCGAGGGTGTGGGCCTGTACCGCACCGAAGTGCCGTTCATGATCAACCAGCGCTTCCCCAGCGAAAAGGAACAACTGGCGATCTACCGTGAGCAACTGGCCGCGTTCCATCCGCAGCCGGTGACCATGCGCAGCCTGGACATTGGCGGCGACAAGGCCTTGTCCTACTTCCCGATCAAGGAAGAAAACCCCTTCCTCGGCTGGCGCGGGATTCGCGTGACGCTCGACCATCCGGAAATCTTCCTGGTCCAGGCCCGCGCCATGCTCAAGGCCAGCGAAGGGCTGAACAACCTGCGCATCCTGTTGCCGATGATCTCCGGCACCCATGAGCTGGAAGAAGCCCTGCACCTGATCCACCGCGCCTGGGGCGAAGTCCGCGACGAAGGCACTGACGTGCCGATGCCGCCGGTTGGCGTCATGATCGAGATCCCGGCAGCGGTGTACCAGACCAAGGAGCTGGCACGGCAGGTGGACTTCCTCTCGGTCGGTTCCAACGACCTGACCCAGTACCTGCTGGCCGTGGACCGCAACAACCCACGGGTGGCCGACCTGTACGACTACCTGCACCCAGCCGTGCTGCAAGCCTTGCAGAACGTAGTGCGCGACGCCCACGCCGAAGGCAAGCCGGTGAGTATCTGCGGTGAAATGGCCGGCGATCCGGCGGCGGCGGTGTTGTTGATGGCGATGGGCTTCGACAGCTTGTCGATGAACGCCACCAACCTGCCGAAAGTGAAATGGATGCTGCGCCAGATCAACCTCAGCAAGGCCCAGGAACTGCTGGCGGAGGTGATGACCATCGATAATCCGCAGGTCATCCACAGCTCGTTGCAACTGGCGCTGAAGAACCTGGGGCTGGCGCGGATGATCAATCCGGCTTCGAACAAGACGCTTTAGTTCGCGGCGCGCCCATCGCGAGCAGGCTCGCTCCCACAGAACTCAGTGTGGGAGCGAGCCTGCTCGCGATGGGGCCAGCGCAATCACCACAGCACTAGACCCTGACCTCGACCTCCCCCAAATGCCCCCCATGGGGCCCGAAGCTGCGCTCGACCATGTGCCGCGCCCCATCGGCCTGGACAATCAACGCCGTACTCGCCCGCGTCCCGTAGGCAGGGCTGGCAATGAACACACTCGACAGCAGCGTCTCGGTCGCCAACCCCACACCGGTGTCCGGCAGTTCCGCCACGGGTGCCGGTTGCGGATCGTTCAGTAGCGCCAACAGACCCTGGGGTTGCGGATCGGCGAGCACCTCGACCAGTGCCGCCCGGGCCTTGAGCAGTTTGGGCCAAGGCGTGTTCAGCCCGGCATTCGATACCCCGTAGACGCCTTCGGCCAGTCGCTGTGGCCGAGCATCGCGGGCGTTGTAGTGCCACAGCTCGCTACCGTCACCGAGCAGCAGGTTGAACCCGCCATACTCGCCGGCACGGGGCACGATTTCGCTCAGGTAGTCGGCAATCGGCAGATTCCCGCTCAGAAACCGCGCCACCAGTTCGCCCCGAGACTTGAACGCCGGCAGTTGGCCTGGATCACGGATATTCGTCAGGGCCGCAAAGCGACCGTCGGCGCCGATACCGAGCCAGGTGCCGCCAGCTTCCAGGTCGCGACCGGCGTAGACATGGGGAGCGTCGGGCCACTGGGCCAGGGGCAGGGTCGGACGCGCGTAGAACTCGTCACGATTGGCCGCCACGATCAGCGGTTGGGCGTGACCGGGTCGCCAGGCAAATACGATCAGGCACATCAGGTAGTCCCCCACTCAACAATGCCGAACGCAATCCCCTCGCCACAGGGTTTGTGTCGGATCAACTTCCACTCTAACCGACACATCGCCCGCGCATCCATCGCCTTCAGTAGAGCCCAAGGGCATGGATCCGTTACCATGCCGCTCTTGTTTCGGGGATGGGTGGGGGACGCTGGTGGAATTCGTGATCTATCTGCTGCTCGGCGCCTGCGCCGGGGTGCTGGCCGGGTTGTTCGGCGTGGGTGGCGGGATGATCATTGTCCCGGTGCTGGTGTTCAGCTTCACCCTGCAGGGTTTTGACCCGCAGGTATTGACGCACCTGGCGGTCGGTACGTCCCTGGCCTCGATCATCTTCACCTCGGTCAATGCTGTGCGCGAACACCAGCGCAAAGGCGCGGTACGCTGGCCGATCTTTGCCTGGATGACCGTCGGGATCCTGATCGGTGCCGGGTTCGGTGCGGTCACCGCCGAAGCGATTTCCGGACCGCACCTGCAAAAGATCATTGGCGTGTTCGCCATGATCGTCGCCGCGCAACTGGCCCTGGATTTCAAGCCCAAGGCCAGCCGCACGGTACCTGGCAAGGCCGGGTTGACCCTGGCCGGCACGGTCGTCGGCTGGGCCTCGGCGATTTTCGGCATCGGCGGCGGCTCGCTGACCGTGCCGTTCCTGACCTGGCGCAGCGTGCCCATGCAGCAGGCAGTGGCCACCTCCTCGGCCTGCGGCTTGCCGATCGCCCTGGTCAGTGCACTAAGTTTCATGATTCTGGGGTGGCACGATCCACTGTTGCCGGCCCATAGTCTCGGTTTTGTGTATTTGCCGGCGCTGCTGGGCATTGCCCTGACGAGCATGGTCTTCGCCCGCGTCGGCGCGCGACTGGCCCATCGCCTGTCGCCGCGCTTGCTCAAGCGGCTGTTCGCGGCTTTGCTGTTCTGCGTGGGCCTGAGTTTCCTGCTCTGACGCAATCCTGGCTTAATCCCGGGGTGACAGGGTCACCCCAGTATTTTTGACGTTTACGAGGAATATCAATGCTGCCTTACCCGCAGATCGATCCGGTGGCCCTGGCCATCGGCCCGCTGAAAATCCACTGGTACGGCCTGATGTACCTGGTCGGCATCGGCGGTGCCTGGCTGCTGGCGTCGCGACGGCTCAACCGTTTCGACCCGACCTGGAACAAGGAAAAGCTCTCCGACCTGGTGTTCTGGCTGTCCATGGGCGTGATCGTCGGCGGACGCCTGGGCTATGTGCTGTTCTATGATCTGAGCGCCTACCTGGCGAACCCGACGCTGATCTTCGAGGTCTGGAAGGGCGGCATGTCGTTCCACGGTGGCTTCATCGGCGTGATGCTGGCGGCGGTGTGGTTCGGCAAGCGCAACAACAAGTCGTTCTTCGAACTGATGGACTTCGTCGCGCCAATGGTGCCGATCGGCCTGGGCGCCGGGCGCATCGGCAACTTCATCAACGCCGAATTGTGGGGCAAGCCGACCGACGTGCCGTGGGCGATGATCTTCCCGCCGTTCAGCGATCCGGCGCAGTTGCCGCGCCATCCGTCGCAGCTATACCAGTTCGCTCTTGAAGGCGTGGCCCTGTTCCTGATTCTCTGGCTGTTCTCGCGCAAGCCACGGCCGACCATGGCAGTGTCCGGGATGTTCGCGCTGTTCTACGGCATCTTCCGCTTCATCGTCGAGTTCGTCCGTGTGCCGGACGCCCAGCTCGGCTACCTGGCATGGAACTGGCTGACCATGGGCCAGGTCTTGTGCCTGCCGATGATCGTCGGTGGCCTGGTGCTGATCTGGCTGGCTTATCATCGTGCGCCGGCAGCGGCGGCCAAAGCTTAAAAATTCGGACCCCGAGGCGCCGGCCTCGGGTTCAAGGACACAGGTAACCCATGAAGCAATATCTCGATCTGGTGGCCCACGTCATCAAGAACGGCACCAAGCAGGCCAACCGCACGGGCGTGAACACCATCAGCTTTCCTGGCGCGATGCTGCGCTATGACCTGAAGGACGGTTTTCCGGCCATCACCACCCGCAAGATGGCGTTCAAATCGGCCATCGGCGAGATGTGCGGTTTTCTCCGCGGCGTCAACAACGCCGCCGAATTCCGTGCCCTGGGCTGCAAGGTCTGGGACCAGAACGCCAACGAAAACAGCCAGTGGCTGGCCAACCCGTTCCGCCAGGGCGAAGACGACCTGGGCGAGATCTACGGCGTGCAGTGGCGCAAGTGGCCGGCCTACAAGCAGATCCCCGTAAGCAATCCGGCGGCCATCGAGCAGACCCTCGCCCAGGGCTACCGGCAGATCGCCGAAGGCGAGGAAAACGGCCAGGCCTATGTGGTGTTGTACAAGGCTATCGACCAGGTTCGCCAGTGTGTCGACACCATCATCAAGGACCCGGGCAGCCGTCGTATCCTGTTCCACGGCTGGAACTGCGCCCAGCTCGATGAGATGGCCCTACCGCCATGCCATCTGCTCTATCAGTTCCACCCGAATGTCGAGACGAAGGAAATTTCCCTGACCCTCTACATCCGCTCCAACGACCTGGGGCTGGGCACGCCGTTCAACCTCACCGAAGGCGCCGCCCTGCTGAGCCTGATCGGCCGCCTGACCGGCTACACGCCGCGCTGGTTCACCTATTTCATCGGTGACGCCCACGTCTACGAAAACCACCTGGACATGCTCAAGGAACAACTCACCCGCGAGCCGTTCCCGATGCCAAGGCTGGTGATTTCCGAGCGGGTACCGGAGTTTGCCAAGACGGGCGTGTACCAGCCCGAGTGGCTGGAGCTGGTGGAACCGGGGGACTTCTCCCTCGAAGGCTACCAGCACCACGCGCCGATGACCGCGCCGATGGCGGTCTAAAGCGCACCACTACCCCTGTGGGAGCAAAGCTTGCTCGCGACGAACGATACGCGATCTACTGACGGATCGAGGTGTTTTCATCGCGAGCAAGCTTTGCTCCCACAGGCCCAGCCCATAGGCCTCTGTGTATTCGGATTCGCGGCAAGGGCTCAATGCCCGTGACTGCGCCCCACATGTGAATGCTCCACCTCTGGCGCCACCGCCCCGCTCACTTCCAAGCGCTGCAGGATCCCGCATTGATCCGGATCCGGCCCTTCGCCGCAACGGCGGCGCAGGTCGATCAGTTGTGCCTGCAAGGCCAGCAGGCCGTCGATGCGGGCCTTGACGTGGAGGATGTGTTCGTCGACCAGCGCGTTGACGCTCTCGCACTGATCCTGGGGACTGTCGCGCAGGGCCAGCAAGCTGCGGATTTCTTCCAGGGTCATGTCCAGGGTGCGACAGTTGCGGATGAACGTCAGCCGCTCGGCGTGGGCCTGGGTGTAGACGCGGTAATTGCCGTCGCTGCGGGCCGGTTCCGGCAACAAGCCTTCGCGTTCGTAGTACCGGATGGTTTCGACTTGGCAGTCGGTGATTTTCGCCAGTTCGCCAATCTTCATGGCATTGCCTCCTGAACAGGTGCTTGACCCTATAGTGGCTACAGGGTCTTTACTGTGCAACAAGCACTTTTCATGGACGTCACCCAATGAGCGATTCCCTTCACATCCATAAGCCCATCCACGACCATGACCACGGGCATTCCTGCTGCGCTTCGAAAGCAGCGCCGTCCGTGGTCAATCTCGGTAAAGCGCCGACGGACGGTGCTCGGCTGAGCAGCTTTCGCATCGAAGCGATGGACTGCCCTACCGAGCAGACGCTGATCCAGAACAAGCTTGGCAAGCTCGAAGGCATACAGCAGTTGGAATTCAACCTGATCAATCGCGTATTGGGGGTGACCCATGACCTGCCCGACGATGGGCCGATCATCCGTGCCATCCAGTCCCTCGGCATGCAGGCCGAACCGCTGACGCCGGGCCAGGAGCAACAGACCAGCAATCTGCCTGCCCCGACCAAACCCTGGTGGCCGCTGGCGCTGTCCGGCGTCACGGCCGTGGGCGCCGAGCTGATCCACTTCACCAATGCCGCGCCAGGCTGGGTGGTCGCCGTGGTGGCCCTGGTGTCGATCCTCAGCGGCGGCCTGGGCACCTACAAGAAGGGCTGGATCGCCCTGAAGAACCTCAACCTGAACATCAACGCGTTGATGAGCATCGCTGTGACCGGCGCGGTGCTGATCGGCCAGTGGCCGGAAGCGGCCATGGTGATGTTCCTGTTCACCGTGGCGGAGCTGATCGAAGCCAAATCCCTCGACCGGGCGCGCAATGCCATCAGCGGTCTGATGCAGATGGCTCCGGAACAGGCCACGGTGCAACAGGCCGATGGCTCGTGGCAGGTACAGGAGGTCAAGGCCATCGCCCTCGGTGCACGGGTACGGGTTCGCCCCGGCGAGCGCGTCGGGCTGGACGGTGAAGTGGTCGCCGGTCGTTCGACCATTGACCAGGCGCCGATCACCGGCGAAAGCCTGCCGGTGGAAAAAACCGTGGGCGACAAGGTGTTCGCCGGCACGATCAACCAGGCCGGCGAGCTGGAATACAGCGTGACCGCGGCAGCCGATCAATCCACCCTGGCGCGGATCATCCACGCCGTGGAGCAGGCCCAGGGCTCCCGCGCACCTACCCAACGCTTCGTCGACCGATTCTCGACCATCTATACCCCGGCGGTGTTTGCCCTGGCGCTGGCGGTAGCCGTCATCCCGCCCCTGTTCATGGGCGCGGCGTGGTTCGACTGGATCTATCGGGCACTGGTGCTGCTGGTGGTGGCCTGCCCCTGTGCGCTGGTGATCTCCACCCCGGTGACCATCGTCAGCGGCCTTGCCGCGGCAGCGCGCAAAGGCATCCTGGTCAAGGGCGGCGTGTACCTGGAGGGTGGCTACAAGCTCGACTACCTGGCCCTGGACAAGACCGGCACGATCACCCACGGCAAACCGGTACAGACCGACTACGTGGCGCTGGACCCGAGCGTGGAAGCCATTGCACCGGCCCTGGCCGCCAGCCTCGCCGCCCGTTCCGATCACCCGGTGTCCAGGGCCATCGCCGCTGTGGATAAACAACCGGCGCCGCAGCCTGTGGATAACTTCGAAGCGCTCCCGGGACGCGGGGTGCGCGGTGATATCAATGGCCAGACCTACCACTTGGGCAATCATCGCCTGGTGGAAGACCTTGGGCTGTGTTCCCCGGAACTGGAAGAGAAACTCTTCGCCCTGGAAAAACAAGGCAAGTCCGTGGTGCTGCTGCTCGACGGCTCGGGTCCCCTGGCGCTGTTCGCGGTGGCTGACACGGTGAAGGACTCCAGCCGCGAAGCCATCCGGCAGTTGCATGAACTGGGCATCAAGACCCTGATGCTCACCGGCGACAATGCCCACACCGCCGAAGCAATTGCCAGCCAGGTCGGCATGGATCAGGCGCGGGGCGACCTGCTGCCGGGGGACAAGCTGCAAGCCATCGAAAACCTGTACGCCCAGGGTCACCGGGTCGGCATGGTGGGCGACGGCATCAACGACGCCCCCGCCCTGGCCCGAGCGGAAATCGGCTTCGCCATGGCGGCGGCCGGCACCGATACGGCCATAGAGACCGCCGATGTCGCCTTGATGGACGATGATCTGCGCAAGATTCCGGCCTTCATCCGCCTGTCGCGGCAAACCTCAAGCATCCTGAAACAGAACATCGCCCTGGCGCTGGTGATCAAGGCCATCTTCCTCGGCGTCACCTTTGCCGGGTTCGCCACCATGTGGATGGCGGTGTTTGCCGACATGGGGGTGAGTTTGCTGGTGGTGTTCAATGGGTTGCGGTTGTTGCGCAAATGAAGGTGTAGTTGCGCGCAACACACAACCATTGTGGCAAAGCCATAACCTGTGGGAGCAAAGCTTGCTCGCGATTACGGTAAGCCAGTCGACATGAATCTTGGCTGGTCTGCCGCTATCGCGAGCAAGCTTTGCTCCCACAGGTTTTTGCGCCTCGCCACAGAATCCATCAATCGCGTTGCGGCTCGCGAATCTTGTACCAGGCCACATACAGCGCCGGCAGGAACAGCAAGGTCAGCAGTGTGGCGATGATGATCCCGCCGATCATCGCGTAGGCCATCGGCCCCCAGAACACTTCCCGGGCAATCGGGATCATCCCCAGGCTCGCCGCAGCTGCCGTGAGCAAGATCGGTCGCCGCCGGTGTTGGGTAGCTTCCACCACCGCATCCCAGGGCTCATATCCGTCACGCTCGTACTCATCGATCTGGGTAACCAGGATCACCGAGTTGCGGATGATGATGCCGATCAGCGCCAGGATCCCCAGGATCGCCACGAAGCCCATGGGCGTGCCTGTCGGGACCAACGCCAGAACCACGCCGATCAACCCGAGGGGGGCGACGCTGGCCACCAGGAACAATTTCTGCACGCTGTGCAGTTGGATCATCAGGAACGTCGCCATCAGAAACAGCATCAGCGGCACGACACTGGCAATCGGCCCCTGGGCCTTGCCGCTCTCTTCCACCGTCCCCCCGGTGGCGACCTTGTAGCCCACGGGCAGGCCGGCGGCGAACTTGTCGATGTCCGGCTGCAGCTGTTTCACCAGGTCGGTGGGCTGGATTTCATCGCGCACCGCAGCCTTGATGGTGATCGTGGGCTTGCGGTCGCGACGCCACACCAACGGCTGTTCCAGCTCATAGCGCACCGTGGCGAACGCCAGCAACGGAATCGACGTGCCGCCCGGCGTGACGATCTGCAGGTTCTGCAAGGTTTCCGGCGAACCCCGTTCACTGTCTACGGCACGCCCGACCACGTTGATCAGGTAGATGTCATCGTCGACCTGGGTAACCGGCGATCCGCTGACGATGCTGTTCATCAGCTTGGCCACGTCATCGGAGGACAACCCCAGTTGGCGCGCCTTGTCCTGGGCGATGTCGATACGCAGCACCTTGCCCGGCTCGTTCCAGTCGTAAATGATTTCGCCGATGTGCTCGTTCTTGTCCAGTTCGGTGGCCAGTTCGATGGCATGCTTGCGCACCTGGTCGATGTCCTTGCCGCTGACCCGGTACTGGATCGGCCGCCCTACCGGCGGCCCCATTTCCAGGGCCTGCACGTAGCTGCCAATGCCGACGAAGTCCTCGCGCAGGCGTTTTTGCAGGCGCTCGGTGAGAGCCGTGCGCGACTCCAGGCCCTTGCTGACGATCACCAGTTGCGCGTAGTAGGGGTTCTGCAGTTGCTGGTCCAGCGGCAGGTAGAACCGAATCGCGCCTTCGCCGATGTAGGTGCTCCAACGCTCGATGTCCGGGTCGCCCTTGAGGGTCGCTTCCAGACGATCGACGGCCTTGCGCGTCTCGTCCATCGAGGCGTTCTGCGGCAGGTTGAGGTCCACCAGGATCTCCGGCCGGTCCGAAGACGGGAAGAACTGGTTCTGCACGAAGCGCATGCAGAACACCGCCAGCACGAACAGCAGCACGGTGATGCCGATGGCCCACCAGCGATTGCGCATCGCCCACAGCAGGCCGCCATTGAACGCCCGGCCGATGCGCCCCGGCTCGGCATCGTGGGGTTTCACGTTGGCGCTGAGGATGTGCACACCGATCACCGGGGCGAACAGCACGGCGACGATCCAGGACACCAGCATTGCCACGGCGATCACCGCGAACAGGGTAAAGGTGTACTCGCCGGCGGAACTGGCGTTCAGGCCGATGGGCACGAAACCGGCGACGGTGACGAGGGTACCGGTGAGCATCGGGAACGCGGTCGAGGTGTAGGCGAAGGTCGCGGCCTGCTCCTTGGTCTCGCCTTTTTCCAGGCGCGTGACCATCATTTCCACGGTGATCATCGCGTCATCCACCAGCAGGCCGAGGGCAATGATCAAGGCGCCGAGGGAGATCCGCTGCATGGTGATGCCGCTGTATTCCATGAACACAAAGACCATCGCCAGCACCAGGGGAATCGAGCAGGCCACCACCAGCCCGGCACGTATGCCGAGACTGATGAAGCTGACCACCAGCACGATCACCACCGCCTCGAACAAGGCACTGGTAAAGCCGCCGACCGCCTCCTGTACCACCTCGGCCTGGTCCGACACCGTATGCACGCCGATGCCCACCGGCAGGTCGGCGGTCAGTTCGGTCATGCGGGCATGCAGCGCCTTGCCGAATTCCTGGATGTTGCCGCCCTTCTTCATGGCGATGGCCAGGCCGATGGCCGGCGTACCGTTGAAACGGAACAACGGCGTGGCCGGATCGACGTAGCCACGACTGATCTGGGCAATGTCGGCCAGTCGATAGAACCGGTCATTGAGTCGCAGGTTGACGTTGGCCAGGTCCTTCTCCGACTGGAACTGCCCGGAGGTGCGCACGGAAATCCGCTCCGGCCCGGCGTCGATCACCCCCGCGGGCGTCACCGCGTTCTGGGATTGCAGGCTCTGCACCACCTGGCGCTGGTCGATGCCCAATGCAGCGAGTTTGCGCGTGGAGAAGTTCAGGTACAGCACTTCATTCTGCTCGCCGAGCATTTCCACCTTGCCCAGGCCGGGCACGTCGCGGATCTCGGCCCGTACCTGTTCCACGTAGTCACGCAACTGGCGCATCGACAGGCCGTCGCCGGTAAAGGCATACACCGAACCGTACACGTCGCCAAACTCGTCGTTGAATCCCGGTCCCTGCAAGCCTTCGGGGAAGTCGCCACGAATGTCGTTGATCTTCTTGCGCACCTGGTACCAGATCTCGGGGATGTCCTTGGCGCTGGTGGTATCGCGCAGGTACACGAAGACCGTCGACTCGCCCGGCCGGGTATAGCTTTTCACGTAGTCGAGGGAATCAAGCTCTTCGAGTTTTTTCTCGATGCGGTCGGTGACCTGCTTGAGGGTTTCCTCCTGGGTCGCACCCGGCCACCGGGTCTGGATGATCATGGTCTTGATGGTGAACGACGGGTCTTCTTCGCGCCCCAGGTTCACGTAGGAAAACACGCCCATCAGCAACGCAACGAACATCAGGTACCAGACAAACGACTGATGCCGCAGGGCCCATTCGGACAGGTTGAAGGGCCCTTTCATCGTGCGTCCTCGTCGAGTTTCACTTTCTGCCCCGGCTGGAGGCTGTTGACGCCGGCGCTGACCACGCGGTCGCCGGACTTGATACCGTTGGCCACCAGCACCGAGTCGGCCGAACGCTCGAGTATTTTCACTTCACGGGGGGAGACGGTCTGGGTCTGCGGGTCGACGAGCCAGATCCGCGCCTTGCCATCGACCTCCTGCAACGCACTGAGCGGCAACTCGATACGCGGTTCGATGGCCGAGCTCAGCGTCACACTGATAGCCGTGCCCAGGCGCAGGCCGGGCGGGGTGTCGGTCAAGGTCAGGCGCGCGCGACGGGTGCGAGTGGCGCTCTGGGCCTGGGGCTCGATCTCGCGCACGATGGCGGTGGTGCGAATGCTCGGGTCCAGTTGCGCCGCGACTTCGAACACCACGCCCTCGGGCAGACGTTCGACCAGCCCGGCCGGCAGGTCGATCACCGCTTCCTTGATGTCGGGACGGGCCAGGGTCACCACTTGTTGGCCGGCGGTCACCACCTGCCCGGCTTCTGCAGTCCACGCCGTGACAACGGCGTCGTGGTCGGTGCGCAGCTCGCTGTAGTTGAGCTGGTCACGGGCCTGCTCCACCGCCGCCCGGGCCTGTTCGAGGGAAGCACCGGTGGTTTTCAGGTCGGTCTGGGCGACGTCCAACTGCGCCTGGGCACCGACACCCCGATCGAATAACTGCTGCTGGCGACGGGCATTGGCCTGGGCATTGATGTACTGCGCCTCGATCCGCGCAAGGTCGCCCTCGGCGGCACGCAAGCGGTTCTGTTGATCGGTGGGGTCGAGGGTCGCCAGCAGGTCGCCTTTTTTCACTTCGGCGCCGACATCGACATTACGGCGCGCAATTCGTCCCGGTACCCGGAAACCCACATTGCTCTCGTAACGCGCCTGGATATTCCCGGCGAAGCGTCCGAGGGCCTGCTGGTCAAGCGCGCGGACCTCGATGGACAACACCGGACGTACCGGCTCGGGTGGCGCGTCTTCCTTCGAACAGGCAGCCAGGACCAGGCTCACCAGAACCATCCCCAAACGCTTCATGGCTGGGCTCCTGCCGGCGGTTGGTCATGAGTGTTTTCAGCGATCTCGACGCGCACCCCAGGATGCAGCAGTTGCCCACCGGCCGTCACGACAGTCTCGCCGCCCTTGAGCCCATCGCTGATGATGACTTTTCCAGTCAGGTACCGACCGACAGTGACGGTACGCAATTGCGCCCGGCCTTCGCCATCCACCAGCCACACGGCGGGTTCGCTGAGGTCCTTGGTCAGGGCCGACCAGGGCAACTCCACAGCGGTCTTGCCTGCGGACTTGGCGGTGGCGCTGACCACCGAACCCAGGCGCATGCCCTCGGGCAAATCGTCGAGGGTCACCTTGACCTGCACGGTGCCGGTCTCGGCAGACACCGCCGGGGTGATCTCGCGCACCTTGCCCGTGGTCTGGATGGCCGGGTTATCCAGCAGGCTGATGACAATGGCCGGATCCGAGGGGGGTTCGCTCAACAGCGATTCATAGATGTTGAATACCGCGTCGCGCTCGCCGTCCCGGGCCAGGCTGAAGATCGGCTCCGTGGCCTGTACCACCTGGCCGACCTCGGCCTGGCGCGCGGTGATGATCCCAGGCGCCTCGGCGATCAGCGCGGTGTAGCTCAGTTGCTCCCGGGCATTGGCCAACTGGGCCTGGGCGGCCGCCAGCGCGCTCTGGCTGCTGCGCAATTGCGCCTGGGCCGCGTCGTATTCGCTCTGGCTGGTGTAGCCCTTGGGCAAGAGTTTCTGCTGGCGCACGAAGGCCGCCGCGCTTTGCTTGACCCGCGCCTGTTCGGCAGCCACCTGGGCCTCGGCGGAATCGACGTTGGTCTGCAAGTCCCGCGGGTCGAGTCTGGCCAGTACTTGCCGGGCCGAGACCCGGTCACCGACATCGACCTTGCGCTCGATGATCTTGCCGCCGACACGAAATGACAGGTCGGTCTGCACCCGAGCCTGGACATCCCCGGTCAGGGTTACCGAGGCTGCATACTCGTTAGGCACGGCTTGCTGCACGAAAACCCGCGGCAGGGCTTTTTCACCGATTTTTTCGTCACCGCATCCCGCCAACAACGCACACAAGCCCAAGCAAACAAGCAGTTTGTTTCGGGGACCAGCCATGCAGACTCCTTGCATTGCACGAATGTGCCAGTGACGATACGACTGTGAGCTTAGAACAGGGTTCCACGGATGCACAGGCAGGGCCAGGCCCAAGAAGCCGGGACAGGACCGGTCAGGTCGGTGATTGAGCAGGCATGGACGTGCGTAGCGGAAGGGGGCCGTCTATCTTTCCGGGAATTGCAGATGGGCTTTGGTGAAAGGAATCTCTCCACGGAACCACAGCCCTCATCACAAGGAGATAGCCATGGCTGACGTGAAAGCCCCGCAACCCCTCGACCCGCGAGATCTTATCAAACTGCTGGTGGCCCTGCGTCGCGCGCTGAAGATGGGAGCTGTGTAGCCGCAGAAGCCCCAAGCCGGGGCTCGGTACTTCGATTTATTGTGGCGAGGGAGCTTGCTCCCGCTCGGCTGCGAAGCAGTCGCAAGGTTTGGGACTCGCTTCGCAAGCCAGCGGGAGTAAGCTCCCTCGCCGCGATCATTCCAACTTTTTCCGGGCGGATTCGATCAGAACGCCGGCAATACCGCGCCGCTGTATTTCTTCTCGATGAATGCCTTCACTTCCGGGCTGGTCAGGGCCTTTGCCAGTTTCTGCATGGCGACGCTGTCCTTGTTGTCCGGACGGGCCACCAGGAAGTTGACGTAAGGCGAATCCGAACCCTCGATCACCAGCGCATCCTTCGCCGGGTTGAGACCCGCCTCCAGGGCATAGTTGGTGTTGATCATGTCCAGGTCGACCTGATCCAGCACCCGCGGCAGCATGGCCGATTCCAGTTCCTTGAACTTGAAATTATGCGGGTTCTTGCCGATGTCTTTCGGCGTCGCCAGGGCGTTTTTCGGGTCCTTGAGCTCGATCAGGCCAGCCTTCTGCAGGAGGATCAGGGCGCGGCCGCTGTTGCTGCCCTCGTTGGGGATGGCGATGGTGGCGCCGTCTTTCAGCTCGGCCAGGCTTTTGACTTTCTTCGAGTAGCCGCCAAACGGCTCGACGTGCACACCGATCACAGTGACCAGGTTCGTGCCTTTACCCTCGTTGAAGCTCTTGAGGTACGGCAGGGTCTGGAAGTAGTTGGCGTCCAGACGCTTCTGATCGACCTGTACGTTGGGTTGAACATAGTCGGTGAACACTTTGATTTGCAGGTCCACGCCTTCCTTGGCCAGGGCCGGCTTGATCAGCTCGAGGATTTCAGCGTGGGGGACCGGAGTCGCCGCTACCACCAGTTTCTCCGCGGCCTGGGCCAGACCCGAAGCCAACGCTGCCGCCAATGCGGTGAACAACAGAACCTTTTTCATGCAGTGTCCTTATCGAAAAATCATGGTCGTCATGGACGACGGTCAAGGGTGGAGTGCCAGCGAAGTGCTATCGCTCGCGTGAAGCGGACGATACCGATATTTTTTATTCCTTAACAATATCTTTTATTCAAGTTCATATTCATTTTACTCATATAAACAAAACGCTCTCGGCAAGGCTTTAGAAGAGCGGGTCCAGACGGGTAAGCAGCGCCTTGAACGCCACGCGCTCGGCAGCCGTTCCGCTTGCGAGGGTCTTTGCTGCCTGCTCGATGGCGTCGAGTACCGAGGGCAGGGATGGCAGGTTCAAATGCTCCGGCAAGATTTCCTCTGCCGTGCTCACCAGCAATGCGAAATGAATGACGTTCTCCAGTTCGCGGGTATTGCCCGGCCAACTATGCCGCTCAAGCGCTTGCTGGGCCGCCTCGCTGATCAGCGGCATGGTCAGGCCGAGGCGCTGGGTGTAGATGCCCAGGAAGTACTCGGCCAGGGGCAGGATATCGCCCACCCGCTCGCGCAGGGCCGGCAGTTCGAGACGGCCTTCGCTGAGGTAGTGGTAAAGCCGTTCATGAAACTTGCCGGCGGCCACTGCTTGCGCCAGATCGATACTGGTGGCCGCCACCAGCCGCACGTCCACGGGGCTGGGCTGGTGAGCACCAACGCGAGTGACTTCGTGGTTTTCCAGGGCCGCCAGCAGCTTGACCTGGATCGGCAACGGCAGATCGCCGATTTCATCCAGGTAAAGCGTGCCGCCATTGGCCGAGCCGAACCAGCCAGCCCGGCTGCTGGCCGAACCGCTGTAGCTGCCGGCCGCATAGCCAAACAATTCCGCGTCGGCGTAAGTCGGACTGATGGCGCCGCAATTGACCGAGACGAACAACCCGCCACGATCGCTTTCGCGGTGGATGTGCCGGGCAAGTAACTCCTTGCCCGTGCCGGTTTCGCCGCGAATCAACACCGGGATTGCGCGTGGCGCCAGTTGCTCCAGTGCCTGACGCAGCTGGCGGGAACGTGGGTCAACGAACACCAGCGCCTTGGCGCGGATACTCAGGGGGCTTTTTTCCGCATCGGGAAAGGTCAGCAACGGCTGACCGAAGATTTCATGCAAGCTCATGGCAGACTCCCGCCCCACACCGCCGGGTAACGGAAGGGCGTTAAAAAATTCAGGCGCGACGCAGGGCGTGATGCTCCATGCGGTTTTGCAGACGATAGAGATAGGCGAAACCCTGCTCCCAGCGCTGATGGCCGGACTGCACGTTGATGTGCCCAGCCCCGCTCAGGATCCCGGCTTCGGCCCCCCAGTTACGCGCCAACTCCAGCGCACGCGGCGCACTCACCGCGGCGTCGTTGTCGGAACTGACCACTTGACTGGGAAAGGGCAACGGATCGGTGGGAATCGGTGCGAAATTGCGCAGCGCAGGCACACACGCTGGCCGCTCGACATCCGCCGGCGCAACCAGCAATGCCCCACGAACCTGCCGTAGCAGTTGCAGCGGCGCGGTGGCCGCCCAATGGGCAACCGTGATGCAGCCCAGGCTGTGGGCAATGAGGATCACCGGCGTGTTGTCGGCGGCAATGGCTTCGGCCAGCGCAGCCACCCAGTCTTCACGCCGGGGCGTCAGCCAGTCGTCCTGCTCGACCCGGGCGCTGTTGGGCAGACTGTTCTGCCAATAGGTTTGCCAATGATTTTCCGGCGATCCTTGCCAGCCCGGCACAATCAGGTAGCGAGTCGATTCGTTGCGCATGGGTGCTCTCCTGCGTGTCTGTTCAGGGACGAGTATAGGGAGGAGAGATATATTGTTTAAGGAATAAGAAGCTATTTGTTAATAACCAAATTAAAGATCCCGCGCGAGCAGGCTCGCTCCCACAGGTTCTGTCTCTGCATCAATTACTGCGCCCTTTCCTCAACAACACGTCCAACTGATCCACCAGCACCGCCCAATCGGCATCCTCGAGGATTTCGTCGCGCAGCAATTGCCGCTGACCTTCGCTCCAGAAAAACGCGTCAGCCAGATGCAGTTCGGGCTTGAGGGGTGAATGGCTGGCAATGAACTGATCGATGCTGACGGCATCGTCGGGTAACCCCAGTTGCTTGAACAGGGCGGAAAGGCTGTGGATTGGGGTTTCCATGGGGACTCCTGACATGGCTGAACGGGGTGCTCTCCCCGCAGTCTAGCCTCTGGAGGATCGTCAGACTGTTCAAAATTCGATCAACCCACGGTTCGACTAGACTGTAGATAACGACTGTGGATAAACGTCACGCATGGACGTTGCGGAGGGTCCGGTGAATGTTCGCTGCTTGATGCTTGCGCTGCTGGCGATGAGCGGGCCGGCCCTGGCAGCCGATGGCCCTGCGCTGATGGTCGCCAACTCCCTGGGTTTCTGGCTGATTGCCTTGGGCGTGGCCTTACTGATCGCCGAGGCGGCCTTGCCCAACTATGGCGTGGCCGGTCTGGGTGGCATCATTTTGTGTGTCATCGGCGCGATTATCCTGACCAATGCCGATGTGCCTGTTCCCTTGATGGTCGGCCTGGGCTTGATCAGTGCCTTGCTGCTGATCTTCCTGTTGATCCGCGCGTTGAAAACCCGGCCGCGCCAGCCCGTCAGCGGCGATGCCGCATTAATGGGAAGCGTCACCGTGATTACCACCCTGCAGGTCGGCAACCATCACCATGGCTGGGTGCAGTTGGAAGGCGAACGCTGGCAAGTGGCATGCGCGACGACCCTACGGCCTGGACAAGCAGTACGCGTCATCGCACGCAAAGGCCTGCTGCTGGAAGTGGCCCCCGCTGACTCACAAGGAGCATGAGATGGGTATGCAAATCGGTTTCGTGATGCTGCTGTTACTGTTGATCGCACTGGCGGCTTCGACCTTCCGGATCCTGCGCGAGTACGAACGTGCGGTGGTGTTCCAGCTCGGCCGGTTCTGGCAGGTCAAGGGGCCCGGGTTGATCCTGCTGATTCCGGTGGTGCAGCAAATGATCCGCGTCGACCTGCGCACCATCGTGCTCGATGTACCGCCACAGGACGTGATCACCCGGGACAACGTCTCGGTGAAGGTCAACGCGGTGCTGTATTTCCGCGTACTCGACCCGCAGAAGGCAATCATCCAGGTCGAGAATTTCCTCATGGCAACCAGCCAATTGGCCCAGACCACCTTGCGCGCCGTGCTCGGCAAACATGACTTGGACCAACTGTTGGCCGAGCGCGAGCAATTGAATGGCGATATCCAGCAGGTGCTGGACGCCCAGACCGACGCCTGGGGCATCAAGGTGGCGAACGTCGAGATCAAGCACGTGGACCTCAACGAATCGATGATTCGCGCCATCGCCCGGCAAGCCGAGGCCGAACGGGAACGGCGGGCCAAGGTGATCCACGCCGAAGGCGAGCTGCAGGCGTCGGAAAAACTCATGCAGGCCGCCGAGATGCTCGGGCGTCAGCCAGGCGCCATGCAACTGCGCTACATGCAGACGTTGGGATCGATTGCCGGGGACAAGACCTCCACCATCGTTTTTCCCCTGCCGATCGAGTTGCTCAAGGGGATGGCGGAGCTGTCTCCGAACAAGCCCTGATGGCGCCGCCGAGCCTAAACAGGCCATAGAACTGATTACCTTGGCAGGGACTTCAGGGCTTCATACGGCCCTTGCGCCCACGCCTGCACCCGCTCGCGCAACAAAGGCGACGCCTCCCGGCGCTTCTCCTCGCTGTCGCCGGTAAAACCCTGCGCCGGCTGCTTGGCGTGCCGCTTCACGCTGGCGAACGCCTGCCTGCGCTGCACCTCATCAAGCTGGAAAAAGACCGCCAGCCTGCCTGCCATGGCGTCGGGCAGCTCGCGATAGTCAACCGTCTGTGCGGCGGATGCCTGGCATTGCTCCAACCCGGCCTGCAGCAATCGCCCGACCCTACGCGCAATGAAATCTTCCGGACCGCCGAAAGGCAACCCATCGTCCAGGACACTCGCCCCGATCATCCCCGGCACCATGTGCATGCCGGGGCGGCGCAGATGAGACACGGCGATTTCCAGGGGATCGCGGTACACGAACAGCCAGGGCGTATCGGGAAAACATTCACGCAGCCGTGACAGCTCACCGATGTTCCAGGCGTCGAGCTTGATCACCAATCGCCGTTCCACGCCTCGACGAGGCTGCCCATAGGCCGACAGCAACCCCTTGAGCGCCGCGCAGCGTTCGGCGGTGGGCAGGTCACTGCGCAGTAGCCGGTCCAGCGGCGGCGGTTCGGAGACGACGATGTGGTCGTCCAGTTGCGCCAGCATCTGGCTGATCAGTGTCGAGCCACAGCGCGAGGCATGGAAGATGAACGCACTGGGCGCAAGCCCGGGGCTCTGGTGCTGCCACTGGGCGAGCGCGTCCAACGGAGTCTGGCGCCGGAACGCCTGGTTGAAGGGCAGGCGCAAGGCGTCTTCCACGGCATCGCCGAAGAAAGGTTGCGACAAGGGCTTCTCGCCGAACCAGCACCAATCGACCCGCCACTGCCCCGCCTCTTGCCACACGCGGATCGGCAGCCAGCCTTGCAGGTTCAGGCCTTCCATTGGTCGCTCCACTGCCGACGACCGTTGCGCATGGCCGCCCGCAATTCCTCCCGGCGCACCTGCAGCCCTTGCCGGGCAGCCAACGTCATGGCGCATTCGATGAAAGCGTCCGGGTCTGTCAGGCCCTGCAGGGTCCGGGTGAGTTGCGGATCGTTTGCCACCATCTGCTGAAAGCGCAGGAAGTCGCCGCCTTCGTCGCCGGCCGCTGGGGTGGTGGGCAGTCCATCGACAATCTGTTGCTCCAGCCATGGGCCAGGTCGACAGTCGAGCACCAGATGGACCCGTGGCGACCGGTCCCGATTGTCGACACGATGAGGCCGTGACAGGTCGAGGAACCAGCACTCACCGGCCTTCATCGGAATACGCTGCCCCTCCAGCCAGAAATCCACCTCGGGCGGGCTGAGCAACGGGACATGCAGGCGCAGATCGGTGTCCGGCCCGCCCAGGTCGTAGTCACGGTGTTCGTGGATCTGTCCACCGGGACCAAGCCGCAGCAGCCGGGCCGAAACGATTTCCAGGGACCAGTCGCGCAACCCCTGGTGCCAGCGATCATCGTTTGACCAGGGCGCCCGATGCAAAGGCTGACCCTGTCCGGGCGACAATTCGGTCAGCGCGTCGGCCGCCGAAATCAGCGCCACACCGCTCCAGTCGCCGTGGTAATAGGCACTGTTGAAATGCCCCTGCCAGCGATCCTCCTCAATGGCTGCCAGCGCTTGCAACAGTAGGGGCAGATTCACCGTTACCGGCAACCGGGAAAACGCCGGACGCGTCATGCTTGCGCCCGGTTATGGCTTCACCGCTGCCTTCGGTACCGTGATATCGCCCTGGGCCCAGGCCGCTTCGCGATTGGCCAATGCCGTGGCAATCGACTGCACCTGAGTCGATTGCACTTCGTCGGGCATCGGGTCGAGACCGGCGCTGGCGAAGATCTGGCCGTAGGCATTGCGCAGGTCGGCATAGGACAGATCTCGCCGCAGGTCGGCCTGCAAGGTATTGAGCTCACCCTGGATCAGGTCCAGCTCACCGATGCCGGCGGCCTGATGACGGCTACGCAACTGGCCGACGATTTGCCCGTCGATGTCCGATAGTTGCTGGTTGGTCTTGAACTGGCGCAGCGCATCACGGTAGTTGGCATTGGCGACGTACAGCTGGGCCAGTACGGCAATCGACATTGCCTGACGCCGCGCCGCCGCCACTTCTTCACCGGCCTTGGCCACGTCGATGGCCGCCGGGGCGGAGATCACGTTGAACAGGTTCCAGGTGACTTTCACGCCATAGTCCGCCCAGCCCTGCTCCACCAGGAACGAGTTGCTGTCGTAGTGCCCGCCGGCGGAGAACTCCAGGCCCGGCAACAGCCGCAGCATGGCCTTGCGGGTTTCGGCGGCCGTGATGCGTGTCTGGTAATCCTGCTCGCGCAGTTCGGGGCGGCTGGTCAGGGCTTCGTGCTCGAGACGGGCCATGTCGACCTTGAGTTCCGGGATCTCGTACTCATCCGGGGTCGCAAGGGTCAACTCCGTGCCCAGGGGCAGGTTGATCAAGGTGGCCAGTTCGGTCTTGGCCAGGGACAGCGCGCGCCGCTGCTCTTCGAGCTGGCGGGTGGCCTGGATCAACGAGCGCTGGTAACCCAGGGCCTGCACCGGGTCACCGATGCGCTGCTCGCTCATGCTCTGGCTGTTGTTGCGCGCCGCCTCGACCCGGGCCATCAGGCTATCGATCTGCTTGAGCAGGCGTTCGGCGGCCATGGCTCGCCAGTAGGCCGAACGCACATCCTGGACGATGGTGTTGATCACCTTGCGCCGGCGTTCCTGGACGATCAACCGCTGATCACCGGCCTGCTTGGCGCTGATGTAGCTCACGCCGAAGTCGAGCACGTTCCAGACCATGGTGAGGTCGGCCACTTCACGGTCACGGTCCTGAGAGGTAGACGGTTCCAGAGACTGGGTGCCGGTCTCCACGCTCTGGCTGCTGGAAGCGTTGACGTTGTTGCGGCCCACGTAACCGGCGTCCAGCGCCATCCGTGGCAGCATGTCGAAACTGGCCAGGTCCAGCTGCCGCTTGGCCAGGGCCTCTTCCATGATTTTCAGGCGCCCTTCCAGGTTGTACTTCACGGCCCGGGCCATGGCCTGGTGCAGGGTCAGTGGGCCGCTGAGGGGCTCCTGACCCTTGTACATGTTCTGCAGATCGGTTTGGGCGCGCTGTTCGCTGACGCTACGATCGATCGGTTCACTGGTGACTGCACACCCGCTGACCACCACTGCCAGCAGACTCATACCGAATAACTTCTGACTTCTATTCATTCCCTGGAATGCCCCTGGTTGCCGCAAATTTTCTTATTGAATGCTTCAGGCCTGTGCCTGGCTGACGCCCACCTGTTGTAGCGCCATCGCCAGGCTGTCGACTTGACGCTGCTCAGTGTCCTTGAGGTGTTGCAGTTGCTGGCCCAAGGTCGGCGCGCCAAACATCCCGCGTATCCCCTGGGAAACATCGCCCCCCTGCATCGACGAGTTGCCAAAGACATCCATCGACTCGCTTTCGGCGCCGGAATCATGGTTGAACAGGGTCGAAATGGTGCTACTGCCGAACACCCCGCCGTCGCCGCCCCCAAAGCCGAGGAACCCTTGACCCGAGCCATCGCCGGCGGCATCAGTGCTGAATACCTGGGCGATATAGCTGGGTGCCAGTTCGCCACGGTTGATGAAAATATCGCCTATTGGCCGCAGACCGCCGCCCACATCCCGTTGCTCGAACAGCGGTGGGAAGCCCAACGGCGAACCCAGGTCGCCCGTCGGCGGCGTGAAGACGATCGGCTGCAATGGCACATCGGACGGCGGAACGACCGTGACGGGGTCCGACGTCAAGAACTCCGGCGGTGGCTTCACATCGTTGGGCACCACCGTGTCGATTGCGTAATTGTTGGACACCGCCACGCTGGCCCCAGCGTTGCCGGCCCCATCGCTGACGTTACTGGTGTCCAGGGCGATGAAGTTGCTCGGGTCGGTGAGATTCGCCGTGGGGGTAAAGGTCGCTGTCCAGGTCTTGCCACCATCACTGCTGGTCAGATTGGTCAGTTCGCCGTTGGTGACGCTCAGGTCCGACAGGTCGAAACCGGCCACGGCTTCGCTGAAGGTGATGGTCACCTGGGTCGTCTCACCCACAGTCAGGTTTGAATCGGCGACCACGATCGTCGCGCTCGGCCGGGTGGCATCGAGTACGTAGTTGCTGGAAATCGCGATACCCGCGCCGGCGTTGCCGGCAATGTCCTGCACGGTACTGGCGTCGAGCAGGATCAGGTTGGTGGCGTCGTTGACACCCGCCGTAGGCGTCAGGGTCGCCGTCCAGGTCAGGCCGCCGTCACTGCTGGCGAGGTTGGACAGCACACCATTGGCGACACTGAGGTCCGACAGGTCGAAACCGGTGACTGCCTCGGTAAAGCTGATGGTCACGGTGGTCGTCTGGCCGATGCCCAGGCTGGTATCGCCCACCACGATGGTGGCGCCCGGGCGCACGGTATCGACCGCGTAGTTGTTGGAGTTCACTACGCCGGCACCACTGTTGCCGGAAACGTTGACCACGCCGCTGGTGTCCAGGCTGATCAGGTTGCTGGTGTCGGAAATGCCGGTGCTGGGGGTGAACGTCGCCGTCCAGGTCACGCCACCGTCCGAAGACGACACATTGCTCAACGTGCCGTTGCTCACGCTCAGGTCGGCATTGTCGAAGCCGCTGACCGCTTCCGAGAAGGTAATGGTCACCAGCGAGGTTTCCCCCACCGTGAGTGAATTGTCCGCCACCACGACGGTGGCGGTCGGCACCTGTGTCTCGACCGCGTAGTTGGCCGAGTTGGTGGTCCCTGTCCCGGCGTTGCCGGCCGCATCGCTTACGCCGGTGTTGTCCAGGACGATGAGGTTGGTGGCATCGCTCACGCCCACGGTCGGCGTGAACGTGGCGGTCCAGGTCAGGCCGCCGTCGCTGCTGCTGACCGCGCTCAGGCTGCCATTGGCAACGCTCAGGTCGGCGTTGGTGAAACCGGTCACGGCCTCGGAGAAGGTGATGGTCACCAGCGCGGTTTCCCCCGGCCGCAGCGTTGAATCGTTCAGCACAATGGTGGCGGTCGGACGCTGGGTGTCGATGGCATAGTTGTTGGAATCGGTGGTGCCGGTGCCGATGTTGCCCGCCAGGTCGGCGATACCGCCGTTGGTGAGGGTGATGACGTTGCTGGTGTCGTTGATGCCGGCACTCGGCGTGAACGTCGCGGTCCAGGTGATACCGCCGTCACTGCTGCTCAAGCCGGTGACCGTACCGTTGGCGACCGTCAGGTCGGCAGCGGTGAAAGCAGTCACCGCCTCGCTGAAGGTGATGGTCACCAGCGAAGTCTCGCCAGCACCAATGGCGGTGTCGGCCACGACGACCGTCGCGGTGGGGCGCACGGTATCGACGGCATAGTTGTTGGAGTCGGTGGTGCCGACCCCGGCGTTGCTCGCACCGTTGCGCACGCCGGTGTTGTCCAGCGTGATCAGGTTGCTGGTATCGGAAACGCCGACGCTCGGGGTAAAGGTGGCCGTCCAGGTCACGCCGCCATCGCTGCTGCTGACGTTGGTCAGGGTGCCGTTGCTGATCGTCAGGTCACTGTTGTCGAACCCGTTCACCGCTTCGTTGAAGGTGATGGTCACCAGCGAGGTTTCGCCGATACTCAACGACGAGTCGGCGACCACGATAGTGGCCGTCGGCACGTTGGTGTCGACCTGGTAGTTGTTCGAACTGGTCGTGCCGGTGCCGGTGTTGCCCGCCGCATCACTGAAGCCGGTATTGCTCAGCACGATGACGTTCGTGGTGTCGACGATCCCGAGGTTCGGCGTGAGGGTGGCGGTCCAGGTGATGCCACCATCGCTGCTGCTGACCGCGCTCAGCGTGCCGTTGGCTACGCTCAGGTCCGAGTTGTCGAAGCCGCTGACCGCCTCGCTGAAGGTGATGGTCACCAGCGAGGTTTCGCCGACGCTCAGCGCGTTATCGGCCACGACGATGGTGGCGGTCGGGCGCTGCGTATCGACAATGTAGTTGTTGGAATCGGTGGTGCCGGTGCCGGCATTGCCCACACCGTCCACCACGCCGGTGTTATCGAGGGTGATCAGGTTACTGGTGTCATTGACGCCGACGCTCGGGGTGAAGGTGGCGGTGTAGGTGATGTTGTCGCTGGTGCTCAGCCCGCTCAGGCTGCCGTTGGCAGCGGTCAGGTCGGCCAGGGTGAAACCGGTCACCGCCTCACTGAAGGTGATGGTCACCAGTGAGGTTTCGCCAGCGGCAAGTGCCGTATCGGCAATCACCACGGTGGCGGTAGGACGTACATTGTCGATGGCGTAGTTGTTGGAGTCGGTGGTGCCACTGCCGGCATTACCCGCCGCATCGCTTACCCCGGTGTTGTCCAGGGTAATGAGATTGGTCGCGTCGGTGGTACTGGCACTCGGAGTGAACGTTCCGGTCCAGGTAATGCCGCCGTCGCCGCTGCTCAGCCCGGTGACGGTACCGTTGGCGACCGTCAGGTCGGCGGTGGTGAAGCCCGTGACCGCTTCGCTGAAGGTGATGGTCACCAACGAGGTTTCACCGACACTCAACGTGGTATCGGCAACGACGATGCTGGCGGTCGGACGCTGTGTGTCGATGGCATAGTTGTTGGAGTTGGTGGTACCGGTACCGGCGTTGCCGGCCGCATCCTGTATGCCGGTGTTGGCCAAGACGATCAGGTTGCTGGCGTCGGTGACGCTGGCGCTTGGCGTCAGCGTCGCGGTCCAGGTGATGCCGCCGTCCGCACTGCTCAAGCCGCTCAAGGAGCCGTTGGCCACCGTCAGGTCGGCCAGGGTGAACCCGCTTACGGCCTCGCTGAACGTGATGGTCACCAGCGAAGTTTCACCCACACTCAGCGCGGTGTCGGCCACCACGATCGTCGCGGTGGGGCGCAGCGTGTCGATGGCATAGTTGTTCGAGTCGGTAGTGCCCGTGCCGGCGTTGCCGGACAGATCGGCAACGCCGCTGTTGGCCAGTGTGATCAGGTTCGAGGTGTCACTGATGCTCGCGGTCGGGGTGAGTGTCCCGGTCCAGGTGATGCCGCCATCGCTGCTGCTCAGCCCGGTGACGGTACCGTTGGCCACCGTCAGGTCGGCGGTGGTGAAGCCGGTCACCGCCTCGTTGAAGGTGATGGTCACCAGGGAAGTTTCGCCAACGCTCAGTGCGGTGTCGGCCACCACGATGGTAGCGGTCGGGCGCAGGGTATCGATGGCGTAGTTGTTCGAGTTGGTGGTGCCCACGCCGGCGTTGCCGGACAGGTCCGCGACGCCAGTCTTGTCCAGGACCACCAGGTTGGTGGTGTCGGTCACATCGGCATCCGGGGTCAGGGTCGCGGTCCAGGTGATGCCGCCGTCGCTGCTGCTCAGCCCGGTGACGATACCGTTGGCCACCGTCAGGTCAGCGGTGGTGAAGCCCGTCACCGCCTCGGAGAAGGTGATGGTGACGGCCGAGGTTTCACCGCTTTTGAGCGCGGTATCGGCCACCACAATGGTCGCCGTCGGCGCCACGGTGTCGTTGACCACGTAGTTGTTCGAGTTGGTGGTGCCCACGCCAGCGTTACCCGCCAGGTCGACAACACCGGTGTTGTCCAGGGTGATGACGTTGGTGGTGTCGGCGATGTTGCTGGCCGCTGTCAGCGTGCCGGTCCAGGTGATACCGCCATCAGCGCTGCTGAAGGCGCCCACGGTGCCGTTCTGCACCGTCAGGTCGGCTGAGGTAAACCCCGTCACGGCTTCGGAGAAGGTGACGGTCACCAGGGACGTACCGCCGGAGTTCAGACTGGTATTGGCCACCACGACAGTCGCGGTAGGCGGGGTCAAGTCCGGCACATAGTTGGTGTTGATGGTCCCGCCGTCACCGTAGACGTTGGCGACAGAGGCCGGCGACGTGCCCGAGGTGCCCGCACTGCCGCCCCCGGTACCGCTGCCGCCGACGTTACCTGACAGGGCCGCGAAGTTGGCGGCGGTGATCAGGATCGTACCCTTGTTCCAGATGGCACCAACGCCGACGCCGCCCGCACCGCCGGTATGGGTGTAGCCACCGCCAGCGCCACCGCCGCCACCACCGCCACCGGCGCCGATGTTGTTGGAAATCACCGAATTGCCGATGATGCGCAGGGTCGCGCCGGTGTCATTGTAGATACCGCCGACCGCGCCACCACCGGCGCCGCCGACCGCGTTGTAGCCGTCACCGCCACCACCACCGCCGATGGACAAGCCAGCGCTGGCCGCCGTGCCGCCGGCCGAGCCGGTGCTATAGCCCGGGTAAGCGGCGCCGCCTGCGCCACCGGTGGAGTTGCCACCCCGCCCGCCCATGTTGAAGAAACCACCGCCGGCACCGCCTTGTCCGGTCGAGCCGACGGAGCCCGTGGCATTGATCGTGTCGCCGCCCCGGCCGCCCGTCCCGCTGCCGACCGCGCCGCCACCACCACCGCCGCCACCGGCATATTGCGGCGTCACGCCGCCACCGCCACCACCACCCGATGCGGCGTTCGCGGTGATCGTGACGTTCTTCAGGGTCAAGGTCCCGGCATTGTAGATACCGCCGGCCTTGGCGACAGCAGCGTCAACGCCACCATTGCCACCGTCACCCGCCACCATGCCACGGGTAATCACCAGGCCATCGAGGGTCGCCGTCGTACCGGACGTCACGTTGAGGACCTGGGTGCGGAATTGCCCATCGAGGGTGACATCGGCGACGTTGTCGTTATTGAGGTCACCATCGATCGTGACGTTCTTGTTGACCACCAGCACCTGGGTCAGCGCAACGGTCATGCCGCTGCTGAAGGTCACGATGTCGCCGTTCTGCGCAGAGGCCAGGGCCGCACGCAATGAGCCAATGCCGGTGTTGGCGTTATTGGTGGCGGTCCAGGTGGCGAGTCCCCATTGGTAGTCGCTCATTGCATGGGCAGACAACACGTTGGCGCTTTCGATGTTGCCGGTGGCGATTTCCAGGTCCCAGTCGCCCCCCAGGCCGGTACGGTCGTTGGACGCGGCCACATCGCGGCCGGTCAGTTGCGCCAGCGAATCGACCAACTCCAGGCCACGCTCGCCTTGGGCGGTGTAACAGCCGTAGATCAGGATGTCGCCGCCGGCGTTCATGTCCTGGCCGATCTGCGCCAGCACTTCGCTGCGGGCCTGGACGTTTTCCGCCGACAGATAGGCGTTGCCCAGCCACAGATCACCAGCGTTGCCGTGGGCGATGATCTGCACCGAGCTGACACCCTGGTGGGTGTCCAGGTAATCGGCGATCTGCTGCAAGCCGTCCTTGGTGGCATCCAGTTGCACGACCTGGGTACCGGGCGCCACACCCTCGAGCAGGCTGGCGGCGTCCTTGACCCGGGAATCGACGAATACCACCGACTTGCCCGGAACGGCGGCCTCGGTGGCGTCGGTCTGGCCCTGGGCCGCGTGGGTATCGGTGGCCTGATCGGCGGTGGGCGTCTTGGCCGCGTCGGCGGTGGGATGGGCGTCCGGCTGCGCGGCATCGGCCACGGTCGCGGCAACGGCGCCGTCGAACAGCATCCGCGGTTCCAGGGACATGATCATTGGCGATGCCAGGGCCTGTGCGCCCTCGGTTACCCGCGATTTACCTTTGCTCCACCACATGACGTTCACCCGGACTCGAACTGCTTGAACACGTAAATGAAATAAACCGCGATCAGCTGAGCGCGGCGTCGGTTTTCATACGAATGACATTGGCGGCGCTGGCAGACCCATCGCGCCAGAACGACAACTCGGCATACTTTTCGAACAGATCCGGCGGCAGCAGGGTCCGTCGCGCTTGCGGCGCGACCCTTGGCTTGACCTTGTGCAGGCCGGCAACGCCCAGGGCCAGGTCGAAGGCCGGTGCGTCGTAGGTCAAGTGATTGAAATCGTGTTCGAACCAGGGCTCGTCGATGAACTCGTAGACCAGCCGCATCACCCGCTCGGGCGCCTGGCTCAACAGGTCGTAGTCGACGATCAGCAATGACTCGGCGTTTTCGCCGTAATAGGCTTCCTTGAGCGCCGTCCAGGCATACCCCACCAGGCGGTTGCGCTGGGCCAGGGTTTCGCAACGGCTGTAGACGGTGTTGCGCTCGTCATCGTCGTTGAACAACTTGGTGTTCTCGAACGGATTGGCGCGGTAGAGCCGCTCCAGACTGTCGAGCACCCAGGCGACGTTGCGCACACAGGCGATGGTCTTGGCTTGGGGAAACAGATCCTGCAGCGCCGGTAAACGAGCGCACCACTGGCGGTTGGTATCGAAAATGACGGGCTTGTCGGCCTTGTCGGCATAGTACGAGTCGAACAACCCGCGCAGCAGGCGACGGCGCAGGTCGGTGTCGATCACCGAACCGAATTCGCTGCCAGCACTGCATTGCTGCAACACGCTGCTGAACAGCGTACCGACGGGACTGGTCATGCCGGCGTGAAAGCGCGGGTTCTGCAAAAGAATCGCAGAAAGCAGGGTCGAACCTGAGCGCGGCAGACCGGAAATAAAGTGAAACTTTGACAATCCCTATCACCGTTTGTAGTCCCTTGGTGTCCGAAGCGTAGACGAGGAAATAAACCTCGACTAGTACTAATTTGATATCAAACGCATCTGAACCTGTAAAAAAGATGGACGGTACAGGGCCCTCCTCGACCTGAATCGATTAAGCAAGGCGGCCGTCATTTTCAGCCCATGGGCAGAATGAAATAACCCCGTCTACGCTCAGCCATGCGTGACCAGGCCAGGTGATCCCATCTTTGCCCGTTGTATCCGCCAGGTACCGCAGACCAACAACCTGAAGGATGAGGATTCTATGGAAGTATTTATCGGGACTATCCAGCCGTTCGCGTTCAACTTTGCACCCAGGGACTGGGCCTTGTGCAACGGGCAGACCCTGAGTCTTGCCCAATACCAGACGTTGTTTGCCCTGATCGGCGTGACTTACGGGGGCGACGGCCAGACCACCTTTCTGCTCCCCAATCTGCAAGGCCGGCTGCCCATGGGCCAGGGCAATGGCCTGGGACTGACCCCTCGGGTGATCGGCACCGTCTCCGGCACCGAAAACGTCACGCCGACACTGAACAACCTGCCCAACCACACTCACGCCCTTACCGGTATAACCGCTGCGACCACCCTGCAACTGGCGAACCCGGCCAGCAACCCGGTGAATACGCCAACGGCCACCAACTCCTTCATCGGCACCTCGGGCACCGGGCCGGGTGCGGCGAATATCTATTCCGACCAGCTCGGTGCTTCGCCGGTACCGCTGCAGGGTGTAACCACGACGGTCAGCGGCACGGTGGCCCCTACGGGTAACGGACTGCCGATGGCCATCATGAACCCATTCCTGGCGATCAACTTCAGCATTGCCCTGCAAGGCTACTTCCCGTCCCGTAACTGATGATCCACCGGAGGACCACGGCCCTCCGGCCTGTTGGAGTATCGACATGTTGCAAGCGGTTCATAGTCACCACTTCCAACCACTGCTGGGCCAGACCAGCAACCTGACCTTGCCCGACGGCAGTTGCTTGCCCGTGCGGATCGAAACCCTCGAACAAGCGCCTCGGGCGAAAATGCCCAATGCGGAGCGCATGCCCTTCAGCGTCGAATTCAATAGTTTGCAGGCCACTGATTTCGTGGACGGCTTGTGCACATTGGAAGTGCCCGAACTGGGCAAGCTTGAAGGGGTGTTCGTGTCGCGGATACCGCCCATGGGACGGGATCCGACGGTGGGGTATTTCTATATCGCGTTCAACTAGTGAGGGCCATCCGAGTGACCCTGTGGGAGCGAGCCCGCTCGCGATGATGGCGGCACATTCGACAAGCATGGGACTGACCCACCGCTTTCGCGAGCAGGCTCGCTCCCACAAGGGATTTGTGATGCACACAGACCTGGTGGTCGATCCGCGAATCCCACCCGGCAAAACGCGACAACCGCGTCTACGCTCAGCCGTGCGTGACCAGGCCAGGGACGGAGTCGGGCTGAACGCAATTTTCGCCCTGGCGATACCAGAACGATAACCTGAAGGACGAGGAATCTATGGAAGTATTCATGGGCACTATCCAGTCATTTGCCTTTAATTTCGCACCCAGCGGCTGGGCGCTGTGTAGCGGGCAGACGCTTGGCGTTTCGCAATATCAGGCACTGTTTTCACTGATCGGCACCTACTACGGAGGCAATGGCCAGACCAACTTCATGCTCCCCAACCTGCAAGGCCGACAGCCCTTGGGCCAGGGCAACGGCCTGGGCCTGACCCCACGCGTCATCGGCGAGACTTCCGGTACAGAAAACGTCACGGCGACACTGAACAACCTGCCCAATCACACCCACACCCTTACGGGCATCACTGCCGCAACCACCCTGCAGTTGGCGAACCCGGCCAGCAACCCACTGAACACGCCAACGGCCACCAACTCCTTCATCGGCACCTCGGGCACCGGCCCGGGAGCGGCGAATATCTATTCAGACCAGATCGGCGCCTCTCCGGTGCCGCTGAAAGGCGTGACCACGACGGTCAGTGGCACGGTGGCCCCCACGGGCAACGGGCTGCCGATGGCAATCATGAACCCGTTCCTGGTCATCAACTTCAGCATTGCCCTGAACGGTCTGTTTCCATCCCGTAACTGATTTTCCAATCGCCGGGCAGCGGCCCTGTGGCAGCAAGCTTTGCTCCCACAGAAACCTCCCCCACGCCAAGGATATTGAGCGGTCAGCTTCCTTTCGGATACCAGACCAACCGCTCCGCCGCCGGGTTGCGCTCCTGGACTTCGAAACCCAGCGCCAGGTAATGCCGACGTGCGTGAGGGTTGCTGGTCCAGACCACGGTCGCCACCGGGCAGCGGATCTGTTGCGCGGCTTTCTGCACGCCTTGCAACACCGTCCGGCCATAACCCTGTCCACGCGCCTGGGGAATGAAGGCCAGGTACAACACGCGAATTTCATTGGGACCGAAATCGGTGCTCAAGGCGCCGATGGCGGTGCCGAGTTTTTCCACGACGTAATGCATGGCATTGGGGAAGTTGTCCCCCAGCCCCTGCTCTTGCACCTGGAACTGCTGGGCGATCACCTGCTGCACTTGCTCGTGCTCGCCATCGATCCATTGCAGATCCGGTCGCGCCGCCTGATAAAGACTCTGCAAGAACGGACCGTCGCTGACCCGCGACGGCCGTACCACCAGCCCCTCTGCCGCTACTGACTCCATGTGCGCTCCTTAGAATCCGCTTTCCCTCACACCCAACGCCGCCAACCGACGCCAGGCCGCTCCCAGTATCGATTCGCCCTGCCCCTGCAGCACCACGACCCCACGTAGCGGTTGCAGCGGTGCAGCTTCGTCATCGATGGCGCTCAGGCGCACACCATATTGCGCCTGCACGGGCTCGGCCCGCTGTTGCGAATCGCGGCGCACGGCAATCGGCCCATGATGATCGGACGTCAACGCCTGTTGTTCGACCCAGACGGCGCCATTGGTGTCGACTTCATTCAGTTGCACGGCAATCGAAGGGTGCATCGGATCATCGGCGATGAATCGCCCCGTGGCACCGGGTCCGACCCGCCAAAGCTCGGCCTCGGTGAGATAGCCGCGCAAGCGGGAATCGCCCTGCACCACCCGCACCAACGGTTGGGTGGGGGACAACCAACGGCCCACCGCCAATTGCGGCAGCAGGTCACGTACCTGGCCGGCATGGGGGGCACGCAGCAGCAGGCGCTCACGTTGGGCGACCAGGCCGCGGTACTCCGCGACGGCTTCGGCCAGTTGCTGCTCGACAATGCCCGCGTCGGCGGCGGTTTCGCTACGGCCGGCCCGGCGGCGCATCTGCAATTGCTGGATCTCGATTTCCCGGCGCACGATGCTCAGGCGAGACGCCATGTCCGGCGACTCCAATTCGATCAACACATCGCCCTGGGCCACCACCTGCCCATCGTGCACATTCACTTGTTTGACCCGCGCCGCCACCGGCGCGTACAAGGCACTGGCGCGTCCGGCCTCCAGCATCGCCGGCACCTCCACGGCGCTGCGCCAGGGCAAGAGCAAGGCCAGGACCAGCGCCAGCAAGACCAGTCCGGTCAGCAACGCCCGCGGCCCATGAGCTTGCTCGCGACGCTGCCACCATTGTCGCCACTCATTCACGATAGGCATGAAAATGAACCAGACCAATTCCACCATCATCAGGAAAATGCCCAGCACCTTGAAGAACAGGTGATAGACCGCCAGGGCGATGCCGAAAAACAACGCCGCCCGCCACAACCACGAACCATATCCCCATACGAGCAAGCGGCGGCGCATTTTCGGCGACCAGGGTTCCGGCGCTGCCACGCCATAACCGAACAAGGCTTCGCGCAAACGCCAGCGACACAGGGCAAACGCCCGACCTTGAAGGTTATCCACCGCCCAGAAATCGCTGAGCAGGAAGTACCCGTCGAAGCGCATGAAGGGATTCAGGTTGATAATCAGCGTGGTGATCCACGTGGCGCTGGCCAGCATGAACGCGGCAGTGCGGGCCGGCCCGTCGGGCAGCAGCGACCAGGCCAGCAGGGCGATGCATGCCAGTAGCAGTTCCGCCAGCACGCCGCCGGCGCCAATCAGCAACCGGGCCCGTCGATCATTGATCCGCCAGGCGTCGCTGACATCGGTATAAAACATCGGCAACAGCACCATGAACGCCACACCCATGCTTTGCACCCGGCACCCGGCGCGCTTGGCCATGAAGGCATGGCCAAACTCATGACACAGCTTGGCGAAAAACAACGCCACCCCGAACGCAAGCGCACCGCCCAGGCTGAACAGGTGTGGAAAAGTCGCCAGGAACCGCTGCCAATCCCGTGACACCAGGAAAATCCCGACACCCAGGGTCAGCGGCAATCCATAGCGCAGGATCTTGGGCCCGAACCGTGCCAGCCAGGGCCAGGCGCGGTTGAGAAAGGCGTCCGGACGCCACAGCGGAATCCGGAAAAACAGGTATTGATGCAACAGGATCTGCCACAGGCTCTGGCGCCGGGCGGCCGTCTTGAATTGATAGCTGTCACGCTGTTGCGGGTCCATTGCGCTGATCAGATCGTGGCCGCGCAGAAAGTCCAGCAACTGTTCCAGGGACTCGCCATTGAGGGGCAGGCCCGGTTCACGGTTCGCGGCTTGCAGGACCCGTTCCGGGTCGCCCAGGGACCAATGTCGCAGCATGCGCATCGCCGCCGCGCCAAGCTTGAAATAACGCCCCCGCACCGGATCGGCCAGGGTCCACTGAGGCGAACCATCAGGGTCCGGTGCCGCTGGGGACAGCTGCAGGTCCGGCCGCAGGCTCGGCAGCGCCATGCTACAGACCTACGCTCTGGCGCAGGCCAGCCAGTGGCCGACGCAACAGGTACAGCGCCAGCGGCGCACGGTCACCGAATATTTTTGCCGTGCCGCGCAGGCCGATGCGCGGTGCCGCGGCGTCGAAGCGCGCATCCAATCGATAAGCGAGCTGACCGGCGGCGGTGGGTTGCGCCTCGTAGGCCGAACGCTCGAGCCAGGCCACATGCCGCTGCAATGGATCGCTGTCGAGAAACAATGCGACTTGCGCACCGGGGGCCAGGGTTATCGCGTCGCCGACCGCCAGTTCGATGCGCAGCTCAGCCTGGCTGGGATCGGCAATTTCCATCAATCGCTCGCCGGTCTGCACCGGCTTGCCGAGCCAGCGCTCGACATCGGCAAACACCGCGATGCCATCCCGTTCGGCGCGGACTTCACTGCGCTTGAGCAACTCGAGGGCATAGTTGCGCTCGGCACGTTTCTGCTCGACCCGAGCGGCCAGGAGGTCGATCTTGGAGCTCGATTCAGCGTCGGCAAATGAGCGTTGGGAGTTGGCCTTGAGCTCCGCCTCGGCCACATCCAACGCGCGCTCGGCCACATCGGCCTGGGCCTTGAGGCTGGTGCTTTCGAAGCGCAGCAACAGGTCGCCGTTCTTGACGACCTGGTTGGGCTTGACCATGAATTCGGCGATCACGCCGTCCAGCGGCGCCGCCACCACCTGCCCCCCCAGCGGTACCACTTCGGCCGGGGCCAGCACCGACTGGCGCACCGGCACCAGCAAGCCCAGCAACAGCACCGCCACCAGCGCGACCTGGCGCTTGCGCGTCCAGCGCAGGCGCCACGGTTTGCGTGGTTGCAACGCCAGCCATGCATGGCTGTAGGTGTCGCCCAGTTGCGACAGCAGCACTTGCTCGGCCGGCGTCCAGGGCTGGTCACGAGCCAGCCACAGACCACCAAAGACCAAGCCCTTGTGATCGATCAACGGCAGCCAGAATACCTGCGCGGCGGACAGGCTTCGCCAGTCCGCCTGAACAGCTTCGCTCACCCCATCGACGGCAATCACCCGGGCCTGGTTCAGCACGCCTTGCTTGAACAACTGCGCCACCGCCTGCTCGACAAACGCCACGAAAGGCGCATTCGGTTCCACGGCACTGACGCCAGTCACCGCCTGCACCTTGCCGGCGATCAACAGCGCGGCGTGGCGAAACCCGAACAGGGCCTGACCATCGTTGACCAGGCTGTAGCTCAGTTGCGCCGGGTTACGCGCGGCCCGCGTCTGACGCTCCAGATCGAGGAAACGGGCAAATACCTGCTCGGCGCTGCCCATGACCGGCGCGTTCACTTGGACTCCGCGAAACGCGCCGTGCCGCTCATGCCGGACAGCAAGCCACTGGCGTCAGGCAGGCTCGCTACCAGCAGCAAGGTCTGGCTGCCCTCATCGATACGCGCGCCGAGGCGCTTGACCGTCGCTTGCAGCGGCCGGCCGGTTTCGTCGGGAATGAACGTAAAGGACTGACCGGGTTTGAGTCTGCCCATCCAGCGCGACGGCACCAGTAGATGGATCTCCAGGGTGCGGTTGTCGACCACATCCAGCAACGGCGCACCGGCCGCCACGCTCTCGTAACGCTGAACCTTGCGCGCCACCACCTGCCCATCGAACGGCGCGATCACACTGCAGCGCTTGACCTGAACCTGATACACCTGGGATTGCGCCTGGGCCTCGCTGACCCGGGCCTCGGCCCGAGAAACCTCGAAACGCCCGACGGATTTCAATGCCTCCAGTTGCCGGTTATGCGCCAACTCTTCACTGGCACCCCGACTCGCCGCCTGGGCGGCATTGAGCTGGGCCTGATAAGCCGAGCAATCGAAACGCGCGAGGGTATCGCCCTTCTTGAACGACTCGCCCTCACTGAACGGCAATTCGACGATACGGCCGGCCAACTCACTGGCCAGCACCGCCTGGTCCCGCGCCCTAAGTATTCCCCGCGCCTCGCTACCACCTGCCGCCCCGGCCGTCGCATTGCTCTCGAGCAACGGATCGTCCGCGACAGGCGTCTGCGCTTGGACGGCGCACGTTACAAAGGCCAACCCCATAACCCAACTGCGAAAACGCTGCATGACCGCTACTCCCTGACGGATGGTCGGAGTCTACGACAGCGGTGGGGAGCGTCAAGGGAGATCCCGTCAGGCTTGGGAAATCTCTTGTTTCAAAAAGGTTGAAAAAGCGCCGAAAGATGCTTGGTTTTTTGCTGACGTTGGCCAGTCATTCACGGTTGATGCAGGATCATCCCAGGACTAGGATTTGCCCACTGCTCAACCCCGTACGCAGAGATTAAGTTCTCTGGCCGTTGGGGTGAAAACATCGGCTTAGGCCGGTTTTTTCGTTTCTGGGGATTGAGTTTGTGCGCACCGCATTTGAATCGCTGTAACTGCTTCACAACGCCCGAGTCGGGCGTATTCCTTGTGGCTGGCGACCACCCCAGCCATACCCTACTCCACCAACGTCAACTTCCCATCCCGATACAGCACCTCGCGCCCCAGCCAGGCCGCATTCACCTGCGGCAGCACCGCCGAGGGTTTGCGCAGTTCGCGTAGCAGGGTCGACCCATGGGACAAGCGTCCGCCCATGCGCGCAATCACCGCCCGGGCGTTCTGATAGTGTGCGTGGCGACCCGGGTCCAGGGTCTCTTCAAGCAGAATGTCGTCGCCCAGGATGCCTTGCACCTGTCCTGGATAAATAAGGAATCCACTCGCTTGCTCGGTGCCCTCGCGACCATCCTGCCAGAAGCTGCCCTCGCGGCTGCGAATGTCCGGATGCGGTGCGAACCAATGGGCCCGTTCGGCCACCGGCATGGCGTGATGCAGGCGAAAGAAAATCCGCATCAGGTTGTCGCGATACCACTCGCGCACTTGCAGGTAGTAACCACGCAGCCCCGGTAGACCGCCCGAATGGGCCAGGCGAACCGCCAAGGACCATTGGGGAAACGCCTGCAGCGGCAATTCGGTCGGAGCCGGACGCGACGTAGCCGGGTCGGTTTCCCAGGGCAGCCGATGCGGGGCGGACTCCAGGTTTTCATAAGCGGTCGGAGGCCGGCCCAGCCAGTCGCCACCGCTGCTGGCCAATGCGGTGGCGATGCACAGGTTGCCCTGGACGACGAATACGTAGAAGCGGGTGAACCAGTCGGCCAATTGCTGCCCATCGGCCCCCTGTCCGGTCAGTTCGAGCAGCTCCCGATCGAAGCGCCGCAACCCTCTTTCCAACGTCGGCAGATGCCCACGAGCGATGCGCTGCATGCGCAGGAACAACGGCAGCGAACGGATCAAGCGCAGCGGTCGCCAAGGCAGATGCGGTGTGGCGCCGCCGACCTCACCCGCGTAGTTGCTGGCGCTGATGCCCCAGTCCGCCAGGCGCGCGAGAAACAGGTCGTTGTTGATGTACGAAGCACCGCCGAATACCGCGGTAAAGGGCTCGTTGTCCTGCAATATCCGCGAGTCCCAGCGCGCCATGATCGCGGGAATGCTTGCCGCAGCACGGCGCTGGGCATATTCCACCAGGACACTGGGCTGCGGCGGCAGGATCTCGGCGATGTTGGCGGCAGTCAGGTGTCGACGCCAGCCGTAATCGCTGATCGGCCGGTACTGCAGCAGCCAGAGTTGTTTGCCGTCCCAGGCCCATTCGACATCGCCGGGCACATAGTGGAAAACCCGCAGCACGCTTTGCAGGAAGCGCCACAACTGATCGGCGGTCAGGCCATGGGATGGCTTGAACGTGTCGCTGTTCCACGCGTCCCCCAGCCGGGAAATGATCGCGCGCTCGGGGCTCACCTGACCGTCGGCCAACGACTCGAGATGACCTTCGACCCACTCCAGTTCGACGGCCAGATGACGGACGAAGGCGATCCCGGACAGCCGCGGCGTGATGAATCGCTGCACCACCACTTCCTCGACACCTGTTGCACTCAGCTCGGCAACGCGCGCCGGCACATCCTGCGTCGATACACGCAAGAAGGTGGTGCTCAGGCCCGCGTTCGCCGCATCGGCCTGATCTTCGCCATAACTGGAGGAACGCACCGCCCAGAGGGCGTCCGATTGGCCGTCAAGGAACGCCGGCAGGCGCGGATCGTGGCAGTCGTTGAGCGACAGCGCCGCAGGCACTGCTTGCCCGGCCAGCGCCGCCAGGCGCAAGCGTCCACCCTTGGTATGGGCGACGAACCCTCGCTCGCCCGACTCCAGCCATGCGGCGAATTCGGCCGGCGCGTCAATCCACGGATAGTGCCCCCAGCCGGGTTTCAGGCTGATGGTCAGATCGGCGCGGGCGAGGATGGCTGACCACGCCGCGGCCTGCTCGATGCCCAGCACCTTGTCCTGATCGCCCCAGACCAGTTCGACCGGGTCGGTGATCCATTCCAGCAGCGGCAGCGCGGTGTCCGCGCGCACCAGATCCCAGTGCGGCACAAAAGCGCGACAGCGGGCGTACCCGGCGCCCATGCGCCGGTACTGCGCAGGTGTCCAGGTCTGGTTGGAAAACTTGCGGGCAAACAGCGTCGGTCGGTTTGCCAGCAGCCAATGGATGGTTTTGCGCAGCGGCAGCGGCGACATCAATGCCGGCAGGCGGCGCTGCCATAAAAACGCGCCGACCGGCGCCAACAATACACTGCGACAGAAGTGCCCTGGCTGACGCTGCAAGGCATGCAACACCAGCAGCGCATTCACTCCCACCGCGGCGATCGCGCTGCCCTTGACCGTCATCTCCAGCAAAGCCTGGGCGTAGGCAGCCAGGTCTTCGCAAGGCGCCTGGGGATGATTGCCGAAGCCGGGCAACTCCAGCGGCACCACTTCGTAGCGCTCGAAGTGCGGCAATGCATCATCCCACCAATCGGCGGCGCTGCCGTTACCGGCCAGCAGGTACATCAAAGGCTTGCTCATGAACGGTCCTCAGGCCAGATCGCGCAAAGCAGCGTCGAGGGTCGGGTAATGGAACTGGTACCCGGCGTCAGCGAGACGGCTTGGCACCACACGTTGGCCGTCGAAAAACAACTGGGCCATCTCCCCTGCCAGGGCTCGCACCGGTGCGGCAGGGATGTGAAACCATACCGGGCGCTTGAGCGCTTTACCGACGCGCTCGGCAAACGTCCCCTGGCTGACCGTCTCCGGCGCCACCAGGTTGTAAGTGCCGCTCAGGCTCTCATCGTCGAAGGCCCTGGCAATCACCTGAATCACATCATCGCGGTGTATCCAGCTCATGATCTGCCGGCCATCGCCCATCCGCCCACCGAACCCCAGGCGAAATGGAATCAGCAAAGGCAGCAGGGCACCGCCCGGACCAAAGACCACGCCCAGCCGCATCACCACCTGACGCAAACCCAATTCGACGGCAGGCCGCGCCGACGCTTCCCAGCGGGCACAGAGCTCGGCCATGAACCCATCGCCCTTGGCAGCTTGCTCATCCAGGCTCTCACTGGCATCACGCACGCCATAAAAGCCGATGGCCGAGGCCTGGATCCACAGCGTCGGCTTGTTCCGGACGTTCTTCAGCCAACTGATCAACGCTTCGGTGGTATTGACCCGACTGGCGATCAGTTGCGCCTGACGCCGGGGGCTCCAGCGCGGACCGGCCACCGGCGCGCCCGCCAGGTTGATCACCACATCGAAGATTTCATCATGGCCCAGTTTGCTCAGCGAACGCAGGCAACGGGCACGGCCGTCGAACAGATAGGCCGCTTTCAGCGGGTCGCGGGCCAACACACTGACGGTGTGTCCGGCATCGAGCAATTGATTGACCAGCGTCTCCCCGATAAACCCGGTACCACCGGTCACCAATACGCGCTTATGGGCGCCGCCCGCGAACGGATTGCCCGATCTGCCCCGGCGCTGCATGCGCAGCGCCGCCAGCCCATCACGGATACCCGAGGCGCTGACACCGATAGCAAACAGCGTCAGCAACCAGCCGCGCCAGCCGAGATCGAGCGCGCCCAGGCCGGTAGGCAAACTCGCCCATTGCGCCAGTTGCACCCCGTACAGCGCGAAGAACGCCCCGCCGTTGACCGCCAGCACGGTGTGCATGATGCGCTCGATGGCCGGCAGCTTGCGGCTGCGGTCCTCGACCACGAAATCCCAGAGCGTCAGGCCTATCTCCAGGGCGAACAGCAACCCGATGACAATCGCCCATATTCCCTGGAAAGCCAGGTGGGCGATGCCCAGGAACAGGATCCCGTAGAAGCACGACCGCAAGGCGTGGATCGACAGCTCCAATCGGGCGCTGTGGCGATAGGGCAGCGCGACGGTCAGCTCATGGTGATAGAGGGTATCCAGCGCACCCAGGACAGCCTGGGCAATCAACAAGGTGATCGCCCAGTCGAGGAGAGAGAAATCAGGCATGGTTTGGCTTACTCAGCGAGTGGTCGACGAGGGGATTGCAGCGATCATGACGGTAGAGCCAGAACAGCGGCGGCAGCAATGCAAACAGCGCAAGGCTGTCGAACCACAGGTGCGACCAGACCTGTGCCTGGGCGGAAAGCAGCATGTCCTGGGGCGCCCAGAGCACGACGCCGGCGATCAACCATCCCCAGGGCAGCGCGCTTCTCAACCGATTGCCGATATGGACAAGGGCCAGCATGTACAGCGAATAACTTTGCAACGTGGCACCGAACAGCGCCAGCCACCAGACCTGCTGCGCCCGGGCAGCCGAAGGCACCGCAGCGCCGGACCAGAAAGCCTGTTCGATCGTTTGCAGATAGCCGTCGAGCAATCCCGAATGCCCTGCCCAGGTCAGCGCGAGGCTGACGAGCAGATGCATGAGGGCAGCGGCGTATAGCCAAGCGACCAGGGCTTTGCGAAGGGGGTTGGGAGGGGCTGGCATTCCGTGTCCTGAAGGCTTGCTTGGGAGCCGCAAGTCTAAAGGAAAAGAAAGCGGCTTTACCTGGCTATTTGGGGTGGGTTGAAGTCCGCCATCGCGAGCAGGCTCGCTCCCACAGGGGATGGGTATGGCCGCAGATATCACAGTCATCACCGGCCCATGTGGGAGCGAGCCTGCTCGCGATGGCGCCCGCCCAGACAACCGCTTACCTGAACATCATGGCGCCCCCATCAACGCTGCATCCCCCAACGCTTCACCGTCACCCGCTCCAGGTTGTCGAACACCAGGTTCTCCACCAGCAAGCCGATCAGGATCACCACCGCCAACCCGGCAAAGACTTTGTCGGTGTACAGCTCGTTACGGTTCTGAAAGATGTACCAACCCAGGCCGCCCTTGCCGCTGGTGGCGCCGAACACCAGTTCAGCGGCGATCAACGTACGCCAGGCAAAGGCCCAACCGATTTTCAGCCCGGCGAGGATCGACGGCAGCGCTGCGGGAATCAGGATGAACAGCACGAAGCGCAGACCCTTGAGCCCATAATTGCGCCCAGCCATGCGCAAGGTTTCGGACACGCCGAGAAAGCCCGCATACATGTTCAGCGCCAACGCCCACAACACCGAATGCACCAATACGAAAATCAGGCTGTTCTGCCCCAGGCCGAACCACAGCAATGCCAGCGGCAACAGGGCGATGGCCGGTAGCGGATTGAACATCGATGTAAGGGTGCTGAGCAGGTCGCGCCCCAACCGCGTCGACACCGCCAGGGTCGTCAGGCCAAACGCCAGGGCGATACCCAGCAGATATCCCTTGAGCAGCACCGCCAGGGAAATCCAGACCTTGCCCAACAGTTCGCCGCTGCGCAGCCCTTCGTACAAAGCGCTGGCGGTTTGCAGGAACCCTGGCAGCAACAGGTCATTGTTCTGGTAGCAGGCCACCGCCTCCCACAACAGCGCCAGCAGCACAAGGATCAGACTCTTGCGCAACCAACCCTGCTGCCAGAGACGCTGGCCCAGAGGCAACTCCCGTTCCAGCGGTACGTGGGTCAAGGGCTGCAGGTCAACTTCATATTCTTCGCGCACAGGCGATAAACGGCTCATGGGTTGCCCCTCAATACGCGATACGGATGTCGGCAAAATCCAGCTCCCGTTCGGTTTCAGGCCCTGGGCCTTGCTCGAACAGCAGCCGATGAATCCGCCGGGCAGTCTGCTGGAATGCCACGCCACCCAGGCTGTGCAGGTCGAATTGATGGCTGTGGATCTCCGCCCTTACCCGCCCCGGGTGCGGTGAGAGCAGCAGGATACGATTACCCACCACCAACGCTTCTTCGATGGAGTGGGTGACGAACAGCAGCGTGAAGCGCACCTCTTCCCAGAGCAGCAACAACTCCTCCTGCATCTTGCGCCGGGTCAAGGCATCGAGGGCGGCAAAGGGCTCGTCCATCAAGAGGATTTTCGGTTGCATCGCGAGTGCCCGGGCGATGGCGACACGGGCCTTCATGCCACCCGACAACGTGTGGGGGTAGGCATCGGCAAAGGCCCCCAAACCGACCTTGTCCAGGTAATGCAGCGCCCGCTCTTCGGCCTCGGCGCGCTTGAGGGTGCGGGAAGCCAGGAGTGCGAACATCACATTCTGCTTGACGGTTTTCCAGGGCGGCAGTTGATCGAACTCCTGGAACACCACGACCCGGTCGGGCCCTGGTGCATTGACGACTTCTCCTTGCAGGCGGATCTCGCCCTCCTGCGGTGCGATGAAACCGCCGACGGCCTTGAGCAACGTAGACTTGCCGCAGCCCGACGGGCCGAGCAGCACGAAGCGGTCCGCCGGATCGACGTCGAAACTGACTCGATGGGTGGCCCGCACCACGCGCTGGGAGATGTGGTACTCCAGGCTGACGTTATCCACGGACAACAACGGGGTGTCGGTGCGAGCAGGGCTGCTGGCCGCGTGGCCTGGCAATGGCGCGTTCATGGCGATCAACTCCCCTGCAATGGCCTGGTGTCCTGGAAGAAATAATCCTCCCAGGAGGCCGGCTTGTTCTTGATCGCGCCGACGCGGTACAGGAATTCGGCCAGCGGGTAGGTGTTCTTCGGCGTGACGGTGAATTCGATCTGCGGGTTCTCGATGATTTTCAGCAGCGTCGCCCGGTCGATCCTGGCCTGGGTCACCCGCAGGTAGGTATCCGCCGCCGCGCCTTTGTCGTTCTGGGCAAACTCGGCCGCTTCGGTCAACGCCTCGACGAAGGCCTTGTAGGTTTTCGGGTTCTCATCGCGAAATTTCTCGGTGGCGAACAACACTGTGGGGGAGTTCGGCCCCAATACATCATAGGAATTGAGCACCACATGAACGCCCGGGGTTTGCAGCGCCTGGTCCTGGAACGGCGGGTTGGAGAAATGTCCGGTCAACTCCGTGCCACCGGCGATCAAAGCCGCCGTCGCGTCCGGGTGTGGAACGGCCAGGGTGTACTTGTCCAGGCGATTGAATTCCTTGTCGCCCCACTGCTTCGCGGCGGCGTACTGCAGGAAACGTGACTGCACCGAAACACCCACCGCCGGCACCGCGATACGGTCCTGCTCGGTGAAGTCGGCAATGGTCTTGACCTTGGGGTTGTTGCTCAACAGGTAATAAGGAAAGTTGCCCAGAGAAGCCACCGCCTTGACGTTCTGCTTGCCGCGGGTGCGGTCCCAGATGGTCAGCAATGGACCGACCCCGGCGCCGGCAATGTCGATGGAGCCCGACAGCAACGCATCGTTGACCGCCGCGCCGCCGGACAACTGGGTCCAGTCGACCTTGATGTCGATGCCTTCCTGCTTGCCGTGTTTCTCGATCAACTGTTGGTCACGGACCACGTTCAGCAGCAGATACACGATGCCGAACTGCTCGGCGATACGAATCTCACCCTCGGCGCGGGCGCTGGAGGGTGCCACCAGGCTACCGGCCAACAGGCTGAATCCCAGGCCGATGGCAGCGGCCAGCGGTGCAAAAGCAATGCGTTTGGACATGTTGATTCTCCGGGCGCTATGCGCGTGGGCAGCCAATCAGAAAGGGGCATCGCCCTGGATGGTGGTGCGATACAGTTTGCGACGCAGATGACTCGGGCAACCGGCAGCCAGATGGATCAGCGAGCGGTTGTCCCAGAACACCAGGTCGTGGGGCTGCCATTGATGGCGATAGATGTTCCGGGGCAACACGCTGTGTGCGTACAACTCGGCCAGCAGCGCTTTGCTTTCGTCCTCCGGCAAACCGACGATGCGGGTGGTGAAGCCTTCACTGACGAACAGCGCCTTGCGCCCGGTTTCCGGGTGGGTGCGCACGATCGGGTGAACGACCTCGGCGACCTGGGCCAGTTGTTCCGGTGTCAGCGTTGGTCGCCAGTTGCCTTCGAATTTGTTTTCGCTGTAGCGCGCGGTATAGGAGTGCGCCGCCGAACGGCCCTCCACCGCTTTACGCAATGCCTCGGGCAAGTCATCCCAGGCCTTGTGCATGTCGGCGAACAGGGTGTCGCCACCTTCGCTCGGCAACTCCTGGGCGTGGAGCATCGATCCCAGGCTGGGCAGTTGTTTATAGGAAAGGTCGGAATGCCAGAACTTCCCGGCATCGCCCAGGCCGATGGACTGGCCGTTCTCGATGATGTTGGAAACGATGAGAATTTCCGGATGCCCGGCCAACAGGAACTGTTTGAGCACGTGAATCTGCAGTACGCCAAAACGGCGGCTGAAAGCGATGTGCTGTTCGGGGGTGATGCGCTGATCACGGAACACCACGACGTGATGCTCCAGGTGCGCCCGATGGATACGGGCGAAATCTTGGTCATTGAGTGGTCGGGACAGGTCCAGGCCAAGGATCTCGGCGCCAACGGCGTCGTTGAACGGGCGGATTTCGAACTTTTGCGGCGCGACATTCTCGACGCTTGGAATGTCCGAGGAATAAGAAACGGCTGGCATACATCACTCCCACGCACAGCGCGCTTCATGGGCGCGCCTCGATCAAAAACTCACGGCATGGCCGTATGGGTTCGTGTCGTGCGGCGCGCCGATTGGTCGGCAGGTACGCAGAGGTATGACTTTATCGGTATAAGAATTTAAATTTAAATACCTTTAATGAATAACGATATGGCTTGGAGTTTTCATCGCCCCTGTGGCGAGGGGACTGGACGGCCTCAATTGCTCGTCTCTACCGCTCGTGCAACGCCTCGGCCCGGGCCTTGATGATGGGCTTGAGCAGGTAGCTGAGCACGGTTTTCTTGCCGGTGATGATGTCCACCGAGGCCACCATGCCCGGGATGATCAGCAGCGGTTTGTCATCGGTGCCCAGGTGGCTGCGCTCGGTGCGCAGCTTGATGATGTAGTAGGTGGTTTTCTTGTCCTCGTCGGTGATGGTGTCGGCACCGATCTGTTCCAGCTTGGCCTTCAGCCCACCGTAGATGGTGTAGTCATACGCGGTGAACTTCACCGTGGCGTCCTGACCAGGGTGCAGGAAGGCGATGTCCTGGGGACGGATTTTCGCTTCCACCAGGATGGTATCGTCCAGCGGCACGATCTCCACCAGGTCACTGCCAGGCTGGATCACGCCACCGATGGTGTTCACCAGCATTTTGTTGACGATACCCCGCACGGGCGACGTCACCAGGGTGCGGCTTACGCGGTCCTCCAGGGCCTTGCCGGTCGCCTGGGCCTTGTTCAGGTCGGTGCGCGCCTCGTTGAGCTGGGTCAGCGCTTCGCTGCGGAATTTGCCGCGGGTCTCGTCGATCTTGCGTTGCACTTCCTTGATCGCCGATTCGGCGCGAGGAATCGCCAGGGTCGTGGCATCCAGTTGTCCGCGGGTCTCGACTTCAGCGCGCTTGAGCCGCAGCACTTCCACCGGCGACACCGCGCCTTGAGCCACCAATGGTTCGGACATGTTGATTTCCTGGCGTTGCAACGCCAGGCCGGAACGGTATTGCGCCTGCTTCGAAATGAACTCGCGCAACTCCTGCTGGCGCTGCACCAGTTGCTCCTGCAACCCGCCGATTTCATCATGCAACTGCTGACGACGACTGATGTACAGCGACTCTTCACTGGCGGCCTGACCCGGCACTGCCTTGAGTACATCGGTCGGGAAGTTCAGCGGTCGGTCGTCGACCTCGGCACTCAATCGTTCGACCCGCAACAGCATGGACAGGCGATCCGCCTCGGTTTCGCCCACATTCGAGACAAACCGTGTGTCGTCCAGGCGAATCAAAGGCGCACCAGCCTCGACGATCTGCCCTTCCTTGACGAACAGCTCCGCGACAATGCCGCCTTCCAGGTTCTGGATCTTCTGGATCTTGGAGGACGGAATCGCCTTGCCGTCGCCCTTGGTCACTTCGTCGACCACGGCGAAGTTAGCCCACAGCACCAGGAACACGAAGAACGCGATGATGCCCCAGATCGTCAGGCGCACCACGCGCGGGGCGTCTTCGATCAGGGCCTTGTTGACCTCCGGCAGCGGCTGGCCGTGCAACGAAGCGGAGCCTTTGAAATAGCGGCCCACGGAATCCTTGAAACCCGACTTAAGCAACACTGATCTGCCCCTTCTTCAACGCTTCCATCACGGCAGCTTTCGGGCCGTCGGCCAGGATCTGTCCACGGTCGATCACCAACAGGCGATCCACCAGCGACAGCAAGGATGCCCGGTGCGTCACCAACAGCACGGTCTTGTTTTCCACCACGGCAGCCAGGCGCTGCTTCAGGCGCTCCTCACCGGTGTTGTCCATGGCGCTGGTGGGCTCGTCCAGCAGCAGGATCGGAGGGTTGAGCAGCAGCGCACGGGCCAGGGCAACGTTCTGGCGCTGGCCGCCGGACAGGTTCTGTCCGCGCTCGCCGACCTGCAACTCATAGCCCTGGGGATGCAGACGCGCGAACTCATGCACGCCCGCCAATTCGGCGGCCTGGAGCACCAGCTCGTCTTCGACATAGCGGGCGCCCGAGGTCAGGTTGTCCCGCAGGGTGCCGGCCAGCAGTTGGATGTCCTGGGGGACGTAGCCGATGTTGTAGCGCAACTCGCTGACATCGATCTGGCGAATGTCCACGCCGTCCACCAGCAAGGCACCATCGTCCGGCTGGTAGAGGCCCACCAGCAGCTTGGCCAGGGAGCTTTTGCCCGAACCGCTGCGGCCGATGATGCCGATTTTCTCACCGGGCTTGATCACCAGGTTGATGTTCTTCAGCGCGGCGTTCTGCTGGTTCGGATAAGTGAAGCTCAACTGCCGGCATTCGATGGCGCCCTGCAGGACCTTGCGGCTCAGCGGGCGCTCTTCGAAATTGCGCTCCTGGGGCAACTCCATCATCTGGTCGACGGACGTCATGGTCACCCGCGCCTGCTGGTAGCGGGTCAGCAGGCCCGACAGCGACGCCAACGGGCTGAGGGCACGACCACTGAGCATGTAGCAGGCAACCAGCCCCCCCATACTCAAATTACCGGCGATGATCATGTAGACACCGAAGACGATCATGATCACGCCAGCCAACTGCTGGATCAGCAAGGTAATGTTCATCGCCAACCCGGACAGCATTTTTACCCGCAGCTCGAGACGGCTGAGGGTGCCGATGGTCTGTTCCCACTGATATTGACGCTCGCTCTCGGCGTTATTGACCTTCACCGCATCCAGGCCGGCCAGGGTCTCGATCAGGCTCGACTGGCGCTCGGCACCCAGGGCCATGGTTCGCTCCATGGTCGCTACCAGGGGCTTTTGCAATGCATAGCCGATCAACAGCGCAATCGGGAACGCCAGCACCGGAATCCACACCAGGTGTCCGCCAATAATCGCGATGACCATGAAGATCAGCAGGGTGAACGGCAAGTCGATCAAACTGGTCAGGGTCAGCGAGGCGAGGAAGTCTCGCAGGCTCTGGAACTCATGGATGTTCTGGGCAAAGCTGCCGACCCGCGCCGGACGGTACTTCATCGCCATGCCAACGATACGCTCGAACAGCGTGGCGGAAATGATCAGGTCGGTTTTCTTGCCCGCCAGGTCCAGGCACAGGCTGCGCAACATCTTCAGGATCAGATCGAACAGGTAGGCACCGGTGATGCCGATGGCCAACACCCAAAGGGTCGACTCGGCCTGGTTCGGCACGACTCGGTCGTAGACGTTCATCACGAACAGCGGCGCGGCCATGGCGATGATGTTGATCAGCAGGCTGGCGGCAATTGCATCGGCGTACAACCAGCGAGAACGCTTGAGGGTGTCGCGAAACCAGGAGCGCGCCCGGGGAATGAGCGTGCCGTGGTTCACATCGAATTTGTGCTGGGGTTGGGCAAAGAAAACCTTGCCGCTGTAGTCGTCGGCCAGCAGTTCACGACTGACCGTCACTTCTCCGCCGTCGCTTTCGCTGAGCAGCAGCCGCGCCTGGTCGTCGCCGACCCAGCCCAGCAACACCGCACTGCGACCGTCCTTGAGCAGCAACAGGGCCGGCATGGCAATGGTCGGGATCTGCTCGAGCCGGCGTTGCAGCACCCGGCCCTGTAAACCGGCCCGGGCCGCCGCGCGCGACAATAATTCGACGCTCAACCGCTGCTTGGGCAGCGGCAGGCCGGTGGTGAGCATCGCCGCACTGGCCGGTTTCTGATGCAGCATGCAGAGCGCCAGCAACCCGTCCAGCAACGGGTCGTCGTGCAGCGTGCGCGGATCATGGACTAGTTCGACTCGACTGACTTCTGATTCCACGCTCTGCACTCTTTACTGATCAAACTGGATGGATGAATCAATTCATCCCAGGTAACTGGACCTTGGGTTTCACGTCATTCTGCACAACGGATGCCAACGGCGCGACGACCCCCTGACTTTTGAGCAATTCGCCCATGGTTGCCTTGATCCGGTATTGGGTGAACAGCTGCACATTCTTGATTTCCGCCAACCGCCGGGAGGCACTGAACAGCTCGTTTTCGCTGTCGAGCAAGTCGAGCAGGGTGCGCTCGCCGAGGCTGAACTGCTTCTGGTAGGCGTTACGCACGCTGGCACTGCGGTCCACGTATTGCTGGGCAATCGGTACCTGGGCATTGGCGTTGTTGAGGGCGTTCCAGGCCAAACCCAGTTCTTCAGTCAATTGGCGCAAGGCATTGTTACGGATGTCCAGGGCCTGGTTGGACAGGTAGGACTTGGACTCCAGATCCGCCTTGTTGCTGCCGCCGGCATACAGGTTGAAACGCATGCGCAGCATGGCCTGCCATTCATTGTTGTGACCGTCCTGGCCGTCCAGGTCGTTGTCAGCGGTGCGGCCCAGCTCGGCGTCGAAGCGTGGGTAGAAACTCGACTTGGCAGCTTCGTACTGTTTCTCGGTGGCAACGATGTCCGCCTCGGCCGAACGCAGTACCGGGCTGTTTTCCAGCATCTGGGCACGAGCTTCCGTCAGGTTGGCCGGCAGCAGCGCCATAAAATCGGCGGGGCGCTCCAGTTGGTCGGGCAACTGGCCCACGGCACTGAGGTAGTTGGTCTCGGCGTCGGCCAGATTGGTCTGCTCGGTGATCAGGTTGTTGCGGGCCTGGGCCACGCGTGCTTCGGCCTGATCGTGGTCGGCACGGTTGCCCACGCCGCGCTCGGTGCGCAATTTGATCTGATCGAAGATACGCTCGTGGCTCTTGAGGTTCTCTTCGGCCAGGCGCACGAACTCACGCCGGGTCAGTACATCCAGATAAACCTGGGCCACGGTCAGGCCGGTGCGCTCGGAAGTATCGAGCAGTGAATAAGCGCGGGCATTAACGGTGGCTTGTTGACGCCCCACTTCGCTGGACGTCGCAAAACCGTCAAAAACCATTTGGGTCACACGCAGGCTCGACTCGCCGCGATTCAGGGTTTCCCAATGATTGTTATTACCCGACCGGGTGGTGACGCTGTCGGTGCCTTCGCGACCATAGCCGGCTGCCACATCTACCCGAGGCAGATAACCGCCCTTCGCCGCCTTGAGTTGATAATCCGCCGCCAGGCGACTGTTCACTCCGGCCTGGATTTCAGGGTGTACGTCCAGCGCCTGTTGCATCGCCTGCGGCAAGGTTTGTGCTTGTACGAAGCTGGCGGCAAGAGCAAAGGGTAAAGCCATGAACAATTGCGAACGCATGGTGTTTTTTCTTCCTGAAACGCGTGTCTTGGATCACAGCGAAGCGAGGCGCTGCATCGGATGATGGCAACCGGAATTACCGTATGTCGGAAAGTTCGAAACAGGTACTGAAACTTGCACCGAAAGAACAGGTCGCCGCTTAAATATCAATGTGACATGACCGACACAATTGTTTAGGATGCCCGAGATAAGGTCAATAGTTTGGCGAAAACAAAAAATGATGGAAATAACAGCCAATATATTGACACATTGCAGCGTCAAAAATAACCCTACTAAGTAAAGCCAAAACGTCCAGACCGCTGCTGTACACAGCTCGCGGGCCCATGGAAGTTTACTGAACGTGGCATCCGGAGAGTCATCAATGAGCAGCGTTATTGCCGTCGTCAAAAGTATTGTCGGTCAGGTTTTCGCCGTATCCCCGGAGGGTATCCGGCGCGTACTCATTGAAGGGGATCGCCTGTTTACGGGCGATCAGTTGGACACCGGCCCTGCCGGCTCCGTTACCTTGGACCTGGCCGATGGCCGCACCCTCGACCTGGGCCGAGACACCCAGTGGAGCGCCAACGCCCCGGACTCTTCCACTGACCTCGCGCAGGCCACTGCCCAGGCCGCGCCATCGGTAGAAGAACTGCAGCAGGCCATCGCAGCCGGTGTCGACCCGACCACAGCCCTCGAAGCCACCGCCGCCGGAGCTGGCGAGACGAGTACCGGTGGTTCCGCCGGTGGCGGCCACAGCGTTGTCGTGCTGGATGCCACGGCCGGCAGCGTCGACCCGACTGTCGGTTTCCCGACTGAAGGCCTGGGCGCGACCAACGCCGCTAATAACAACATCACCGGCCTGGCCACCAATGCCAACGCCAATGCCACCGCCAACACCCTGATCAATTCAACGTTGACGCTGAGCGCCACCCCGACCCTGACCGAGGCCGGTGGCGTGCTGGTCTATACTGCGACCGTTACTCAGGCGCCCCTGACCGACCTGACGGTAACGCTGTCCAATGGCTCGGTGATCGTGATTTCCGCCGGACAAACCACCGGCAGCGTCAACGTCCCGCTGGCGCCGAACGACACCGTCTACAACGACCCAAGCCAGATCAGCGTGACCGTGACCGGCACCACCGGTGGCAGCGGCATCGCCGTGACCCTGCCCACCACGCCAGCCGTGACCCAGATTACCGACACCATCGACACCACCAATGTCACCCTGACCGCAGGCGAGACGGTGACTGAAGGGGGGCAGATCACCTACACCGCGACATTGACCAACCCGGCACAGACCCCAGTGACCGTGACCTTGAGCAATGGCTCGGTCATCACCATCGCGGCGGGCCAGACCACCGGCACCGTTGCCGTCGACACCCCGACCAACGACGTCTACAACAATGGCAGCACCGTCAGCACCACCATCACCGGTGCAACCGGCGGCAATTTCGAAAACCTGGTACCAAGCACCACACCTGCGGTCACCACGATCACTGATTCGGTAGACACTACTGGCCTGACCCTGAGCGCCACCAACAACATCACCGAAGGCGGCCAGATCACCTACACCGCCACGCTGACCAATCCGGCCCAGACCCCAGTCACTGTAACCTTGAGCAATGGCTCGGTTATCAGCATCGCTGCCGGTCAGACTACGGGTACCGTCAATGTCGAGACGCCAGCCAACGACGTCTACAACAACGGCAGCACCGTCAGCACCACAATCACCGGTGCCACCGGCGGCAATTTCGAAAACCTGGTGCCGAGCACCACGCCTGCGGTCACCACGATCACTGATTCGGTAGACACCACTGGCTTGACCCTGAGTGCTAGCGAAAGCGTCACTGAAGGCGGCCAGATCACCTACACCGCCACGCTGACCAACGCCGCGCAAACTCCAGTGACCGTGACGTTGAGCAATGGCTCCGTCATCACGATTGCGGCCGGCGAAACCACCGGTACCGTCGCGATCAATACGCCAGCCAACGACGTCTATAACAACGGCAGCACCGTCAGCACCACCATCACCGGTGCCACCGGCGGCAATTTTGAAAACCTGGTACCGAGCACCACGCCTGCCGTCACCACCATTACTGATTCGGTGGACACCACCGGCCTGACGCTGAGTGCCAGCGAAACCATCACTGAAGGTGGTTCGATTGTTTACACCGCAACGCTGACCAACGCGGCGCAGACGCCAGTGACCGTGACCCTGAGCAACGGCTCCGTCATCACCATCGCGGCCGGCGAAACCACCGGCACCGTCGCGGTGAATACCCCTGCGAATGACGTCTACAACAACAGCAGCACGGTCAGCACCACCATCACCGGTGCCACCGGTGGCAATTTCGAAAACCTGGTACCAAGCACCACGCCAGCGGTCACCACGATCACTGACTCGGTGGATAGCACTGACCTGACCTTGAGCGCCAGCGAGACCATCACTGAAGGCGGCCAGATCACCTACACCGCGACCTTGACCAACGCGGCGCAGACTCCGGTGACCGTCACCCTGAGCAACGGCTCCGTCATCACCATCGCTGCGGGCGAAACCACCGGCACGGTCAATGTTCAGACCCCGGCCAACGACGTCTACAACAACAGCAGCACCGTCAGCACCACCATCACCGGTGCCACCGGCGGCAATTTCGAAAACCTGGTACCAAGCACCACGCCTGCCGTCACCACCATTACCGACTCGGTGGATACGACTGGCCTGACGCTGAGTGCCAGCGAGAGCATCACCGAAGGTGGTTCGATTGTTTACACCGCCACGCTGACCAACGCAGCGCAGACCCCGGTGACCGTGACGCTGAGCAACGGCTCCGTCATCACCATCGCTGCGGGCGAAACCACCGGTTCTATTGCCGTCGAGACATCGCCCAACGACGTCTACAACAACGGCAGCACCGTCAGCGCCACCATCGCCGGTGCCACCGGTGGCAACTTCGAAAATCTGGTACCAAGCACCACGCCTGCGGTTACCACGATCACTGATTCGGTGGACACCACTGGCCTGACCTTGAGCGCCAGCGAGACCATTACCGAAGGCGGACAGATCACCTACACCGCAACGCTAACCAACGCGGCGCAGACGCCAGTGACCGTGACCCTGAGCAATGGCTCGGTGATCACCATCGCTGCCGGCGAAACCACCGGCACCGTTGCGGTGAATACACCGACCAACGACGTCTACAACAACGGCAGCACCGTCAGTACCACCATCACCGGTGCCACCGGTGGCAATTTCGAAAACCTGGTGCCGAGCACCACGCCTGCCATCACCACCATTACCGATTCGGTAGACACCACTGGCCTGACCTTGAGCGCCAGCGAGACCATTACCGAAGGCGGACAGATCACCTACACCGCTACCTTGACCAATGCCGCTCAAACACCGGTGACCGTCACATTGAGCAACGGCTCGGTGATCACCATCGCGGCCGGCGAGACCACTGGCACCGTTGCGGTGAATACACCTGCGAATGACGTTTACAACAACGGCAGCACCGTTAGCACCACCATCACCGGTGCCACCGGCGGCAACTTCGAAAACCTGGTGCCGAGCACCACGCCTGCCGTCACCACGATCACTGATTCGGTGGATACGACTGGCCTGACCCTGAGCGCCAGCGAAACCATCACTGAAGGTGGTCAGATCACCTACACCGCTACCTTGACCAATGCCGCTCAAACACCGGTGACCGTCACTTTGAGCAATGGCTCGGTGATTACCATCGCTGCCGGCGAAACCACCGGTACCATCGCGGTCAATACGCCTGCCAATGACGTCTATAACAACGGCAGCACCGTCAGCACCACCATCACCGGCGCCACCGGCGGCAATTTTGAAAACCTGGTGCCAAGCACCACACCAGCCGTTACCACGATCACCGATTCGGTGGACAACACTGGCTTGACTCTGAGCGCCAGCGAAACCATCACTGAAGGTGGTTCGATTGTTTATACCGCGACGCTGACTAACGCCGCTCAGACGCCTGTGACCGTGACCCTGAGCAATGGCTCGGTCATTACCATCGCTGCGGGCGAAACCACCGGTACCCTTGCCGTCGAAACATCGCCCAACGACGTCTACAACAACGGCAGCACCATCAGCACCACCATCACCGGTGCAACCGGTGGCAACTTCGAGAATCTGGTGCCAGACACCACACCGGCCGTGACCACCATAACCGACTCGGTAGACACCACTGGCCTGACCTTGAGCGCCAGCGAAACCATCACCGAAGGCGGTCAGATCACCTACACCGCGACCCTGACCAATGCCGCGCAGACGCCAGTGACCGTCACCCTGAGCAATGGCTCGGTGATTACCATCGCTGCCGGCGAAACCACTGGCACCGTAGCGGTGAATACACCGGCCAACGATGTCTACAACAACGGCAGCACGGTCAGCACCACCATCACCGGCGCCACCGGCGGCAATTTTGAAAACCTGGTGCCAAGCACCACACCAGCCGTTACCACGATCACCGATTCGGTGGACAACACTGGCTTGACTCTGAGCGCCAGCGAGACCATTACCGAAGGCGGTTCGATTGTTTATACCGCGACCCTGACCAACGCCGCGCAGACGCCAGTGACCGTGACCCTGAGCAATGGCTCGGTCATCACGATTGCGGCTGGCGAAACCACCGGTACCGTCGCGGTCAATACGCCAGCCAACGACGTCTATAACAACGGCAGCACCGTCAGCACCACCATTACCGGCGCCACCGGTGGCAACTTCGAGAACCTGGTGCCGAGCACCACGCCTGCGGTTACCACGATCATCGATTCGGTGGATACGACTGGCCTGACGCTGAGCGCCAGCGAAACCATCACCGAAGGCGGTCAGATCACCTACACCGCGACCCTGACCAACGCCGCGCAAACGCCGGTGACCGTCACCCTGAGCAATGGCTCGGTGATCACCATCGCTGCCGGCGAAACCACTGGCACCGTTGCGGTGAATACACCGGCCAACGACGTCTATAACAACGGCAGCACCGTCAGCACCACCATCACCGGCGCCACCGGCGGCAATTTCGAAAACCTGGTACCAAGCACCACGCCTGCCGTCACCACGATCACTGACTCGGTGGACACCACCGGCCTGACTTTGAGTGCCAGCGAGAGCATCACCGAAGGTGGTTCGATTGTTTACACCGCGACGCTGACCAACGCTGCTCAAACGCCGGTGACCGTGACACTGAGCAATGGCTCCGTCATCAACATCGCGGCCGGCGAAACCACTGGCACCGTCGCGGTGAATACACCAGCCAACGACGTCTACAACAACGGCAGTACCGTCAGCACCACCATTGCCGGTGCCACCGGTGGCAACTTCGAAAACCTGGTGCCGAGCACCACGCCTGCGGTTACCACGATCACCGATTCGGTGGATACGACTGGCCTGACCCTGAGTGCCAGCGAAACCATTACCGAAGGCGGCCAGATCACCTACACCGCGACCTTGACCAACGCCGCTCAGACTCCGGTGACCGTCACCCTGAGCAATGGCTCCGTCATCACGATTGCTGCTGGCGAAACCACCGGCACCGTTGCCGTCGACACCCCGACCAACGACGTCTACAACAACGGCAGCACTGTCAGCACCACCATCACCAGTGCAACCGGCGGCAATTTCGAAAACCTGGTACCAAGCACCACGCCTGCCGTCACCACTATTACCGACTCGGTGGACACGACCGGCCTGACGCTGAGTGCCAGCGAGAGCATCACCGAAGGTGGTTCGATTGTTTACACCGCGACGCTGACCAACGCTGCTCAAACGCCAGTGACCGTGACCCTGAGCAATGGCTCCGTCATCACCATCGCTGCGGGCGAAACCACCGGCACGGTCAATGTTCAGACCCCGGCCAACGACGTCTACAACAACAGCAGCACCGTCAGCACCACCATCGCCGGTGCCACCGGCGGCAACTTCGAAAACCTGGTACCAAGCACCACGCCTGCGGTTACCACGATCACTGATTCGGTGGACACTACCGGTCTGACGCTGAGCGCCAGCGAGACGATCACCGAAGGTGGCCAAATCACCTATACCGCGACGCTGACCAACGCGGCGCAGACGCCAGTGACCGTGACCCTGAGCAATGGCTCGGTGATTACCATCGCCGCCGGCGAAACCACCGGGACCATCAACGTCCAGACCCCGGCCAACGACGTCTACAACAACGGCAGTACCGTCAGCACCACCATCACCGGCGCCACCGGCGGCAATTTCGAAAACCTGATGCCGAGCACCACGCCTGCGGTCACCACGATCACAGACTCGGTGGACACCACCGGCCTGACGCTGAGCGCCAGCGAGACGATCACCGAAGGCGGCCAGATCACCTACACCGCGACCCTGACCAATGCCGCGCAGACGCCAGTGACCGTGACCCTGAGCAACGGTTCGGTGATTACTATCGCCGCCGGCGAAACCACCGGGACCATCAACGTCCAGACCCCGGCCAACGACGTCTACAACAACGGCAGCACCGTCAGCACCACCATCGCCGGTGCCACCGGCGGCAACTTCGAAAATCTGGTACCAAGCACCACGCCTGCGGTCACCACGATCACAGACTCGGTGGACACCACTGGCCTGACGCTGAGCGCTAGCGAAACCATTACCGAAGGTGGCCAGATCACCTACACCGCGACCCTGACCAATGCCGCGCAGACGCCAGTGACCGTGACCCTGAGCAACGGCTCGGTGATTACCATCGCCGCCGGCGAAACCACCGGGACCATCAACGTCCAGACCCCGGCCAACGACGTCTACAACAACGGCAGCACCGTCAGCACCACCATTACCGGCGCCACCGGTGGCAACTTCGAGAACCTGGTGCCGAGCACCACGCCTGCGGTCACCACGATCACAGACTCGGTGGACACCACTGGCCTGACGCTGAGCGCTAGCGAAACCATTACCGAAGGCGGCCAGATCACCTACATCGCGACCCTGACCAATGCCGCGCAGACGCCAGTGACCGTGACCCTGAGCAACGGCTCGGTGATTACCATCGCTGCCGGCGAAACCACCGGCACCGTTGCGGTGAATACACCGGCCAACGACGTCTACAACAACGGCAGTACCGTCAGCACTACCATCACCGGTGCCACCGGCGGCAACTTCGAGAACCTGGTGCCGAGCACCGCGCCAGCGGTCACCACGATCACCGATTCGGTGGACACCACTGGCCTGACCTTGAGCGCCAGCGAGACCATCACCGAAGGTGGTTCGATTGTTTATACCGCCACTCTGAGCAACGCGGCGCAGACTCCGGTCACCGTCACCTTGAGCAACGGCTCGGTGATTAATATCGCTGCTGGCGAAACCACCGGTTCCATTGCCGTCGAGACATCGCCTAACGACGTCTACAACAACGGCAGCACCGTCAGCACCACCATCGCCGGTGCCACCGGCGGCAACTTCGAAAATCTGGTACCAAGCACCACGCCTGCGGTTACCACGATCACCGACTCGGTGGACACCACTGGCCTGACCTTGAGCGCCAGCGAGACCATTACCGAAGGCGGACAGATCACCTACACCGCAACGCTGACCAACGCGGCGCAGACGCCAGTGACCGTGACCCTGAGCAATGGCTCGGTGATCACCATCGCTGCCGGCGAAACCACCGGCACCGTTGCGGTGAATACACCGGCCAACGACGTCTACAACAACGGCAGCACCGTCAGCACCACCATCACCGGTGCCACTGGCGGCAACTTCGAGAACCTGGTGCCAAGCACCACGCCTGCAGTCACCACGATCACCGATTCGGTGGACACCACTGGCCTGACCTTGAGCGCCAGCGAAACCATCACCGAAGGTGGCCAGATCACCTACACCGCGACCTTGACCAACGCCGCTCAGACGCCAGTGACCGTGACCCTGAGCAACGGCTCGGTGATTACCATCGCCGCCGGCGAAACCACCGGGACCATCAACGTCCAGACCCCGGCCAACGACGTTTACAACAACGGCAGCACGGTCAGCACCACCATCACCGGTGCCACCGGCGGCAATTTCGAAAACCTGGTGCCGAGCACCACGCCAGCGGTCACCACAATCACCGACACTATCGACACCAGCACCGTTTCGCTCAGTGCTACGTCGACCGTCGCTGAAGGCGGCACCGTTGTCTACACCGCGTCCGTCAACGCGCCGGTGACAGATGCTCCGCTGGTTGTCACCCTGTCGAACGGCCAGACCATCACCATCCCGGTCGGTGCGAGCAGCGCCAGTGTGAATTTCGTCACGCCAAACGACGCCCTCGCTGGCGGCAACAACCTCAGCGTCAAGATCGACGACGCCAAGGGCGGCAACTACGAAAAACTCGACATCGACGGCAAGCCGGCCAACACCGCGGTCACCGATGTCCAGGACGACACCGACCTGAGCCTGAGCGCCACCGACACCGTTGCCGAGGGTGGCCAGATCACCTATACCGCGACCCTGACCAATGCCGCCGGCACGCCGGTCACCGTGACCTTGAGCAATGGCGCCGTCATCACCATCGACGCCGGCAAGACCACCGGCACCGTCACCGTTGATGCGCCGAAAGACGACGTCTACAAAGACGCCGGCAAAGTCGAAGTCAGCATCGACCACGCCACCGGAGGCAATTTCGAACACTTGGTGCCAAGCACCGCCCCGGCCGTCACCACCGTGACCGACACCCTCGACACCAGCACCGTTTCGCTGAGCGCCACGTCGACCATCGCGGAAGGCGGCACCGTCGTCTATACCGCGTCGGTCAACGCACCGGTGACCGATGCTCCGCTGGTTGTCACCCTGTCGAACGGCCAGACCATCACCATCCCGGTCGGCGCGAGCTCCGGCTCGGTGAACTTCATCGCACCGAATGATGCCCTCGCTGGCGGCAATAGCCTCAGCGTCAAGATCGACGACGCCAAGGGCGGCAACTACGAAAAACTCGACATCGACGGCAAGCCGGCCAATACCGCGGTCACCGATGTCCAGGACGACACCGGCCTGAGCCTGAGCGCCACCGGCACGGTTGCCGAGGGTGGTCAGATCACCTACACCGCGACCCTGACCCATGCCGCCGGCACACCGGTTACCGTGACCTTGAGCAACGGCGCGATCATTAATATCGATGCCGGTAAGACCACCGGTACTGTCACCGTCGACGCACCTAAGGACGATGTCTATCAGGATGCCGGCAATGTCCAGGCGACGATCCAGTCCGCCACCGGCGGCAACTTCGAGCACCTGGTGCCGAGCACCGCGCCAGCGGTGACCGCCGTCACCGACACGGTCGATGACACCACCGTCAGCATCAGTGGCAGCACGTCGGTCACCGAAGGCCAGGCCGCCACCTACACCGTCAGCCTGACCAACCCGGCGCAGACCGAGGTGACCCTCAAGCTCGTCTATAGCGGCACCGCCGCCGACGGCACGGATTTCACTGGCGTCTACACCGTCAAGATCCCGGCCAACGCCACCAGCGCGACCTTCAACGTGGCGACGCTGGACGACAAGATCACCGAAGGCACGGAAAACTTCGTGGTCAAGATCGATTCCGCGACCGGTGGCAACTTCGAGCACCTGGCGATCAGCAACACCAATGGCAGCGTCAGCACCTCGATCATCGACAACGATGCGCCACCGGTGCTCGACCTGGACGCCAACAATTCCAGCGGCAAGACCGGAGCCGATTATCAGGTCACCTTCACCGAAGGCACCGCGGGCCCGGGCGTGTCGATTGGCGATACCGACCTGAAGATCACCGACCCGGACAGCACCATGCTGACCGGCGCCACCGTCGTGCTGACCAACCGTCAGCCGGGCGATGCGCTGAACCTGGGCAACAGCGTCAACGGCATCAGTATCAATGCCAACAGCACCAACGGTACCGTCACGCTGACGATGTCGGGCAACGCGACACTGGCCGACTACATGCAGCAGATCAAGAACATCACCTTCATCAACAACAGCGACGACCCGAGCAGTGTGCCGCGCATCATCACCGTGACAGTGACGGATGGCAGCAACTACTCCAACACCGCCACCACCACCGTGAACGTGGTCGGGGTCAACGATGCGCCGGTTGCCACCGGTGGCGCGGTGACCGGTACCGAGGACACTTCGCTGGTCCTCGGCTGGTCGACCTTTGGCGTCAGCGACGTGGACAGTGCCGCCGCCAGCCAGGGCGTGAAGATCACCGGCCTGCCAGGCGACGGCAAATTGCAGTACCTGGACGGCACGACCTGGAAGGACGTGACCACCAACCAGACCTTCACCAAGGCTGACATCGACGGCGGCAAGCTGCGCTTCACACCGGACACCAACGAATCCGGCGCAAACGGCAATCCGACCGGCGTGGGTGATCAGAAGTCCGATTACGCACAGATCCAGTTCCAGCCAACCGACGGCCAGGCACTGGGCAACACCGGCACCGTGAAGATCGACATCACCCCGGTGGCGGATGCGCCGAGCCTGAGCGTGGCCGGCAACAACGTGACCTCCACCGGCCTGATCAAGGAAGTCTGGACCGGCCTGTCGGGCCTGGGCACCGACGGTAGCGGCGCGCCGTCCGGCACGCTCAAGTCGGTGATCGATGCCGCTGGCACACCGAACAGCAGCAGCACCGTGACCAACGTGCAGTCCGACAGCAACGTGAACCCCGGCACGGCGTCGAAGACATCGGGCCTGATCTACCTCGAAGCGGGCAAGACCTACACCTTCAGCGGCACCGGCGACGACAGTTTGCTGGTCACCGTCGGCGGCAAGGACGTGGCAGCCATCACCTGGGGCGCGGGCGGCAAGTTGAACGGCTCATTCACGCCAACCACCAGCGGCTACTACACCCTGGACATCTACCACCACAACCAGACCGGCCCGGGCAGCTATGACGTCAACCTGTCGGTCAATGGCGGCACGCCTGTCGACCTGAGCGGCGCGGGCGTACCGCTGTACACCAGCGTGACCGATCTGACCAACGCCGGCGTGACCGTCTCCGACCTGCATGGCACCAATGGCGAAGGCTACTACGACGGCTACAAGCTCAACGAAGGCGCCGAAGGCACCAGCGTGCATCTGTCGAAGATCACCACCGCGTTGACCGACACCGACGGCTCCGAGAAGCTGAGCGTGAAGATCGGCGGCATGCCGGAGGGCAGCGTGCTGACCGACGGCGCGGGCCACACCGCGACCGTGGGCAACAACGGCGAAGCCACGGTCAGCGGCTGGAACCTGGGCAGCCTGACCCTGACACCGCCGGCCTACTACAACGGTCACCTGGACCTGACCGTAACCTCCACGTCCACGGAAGCCCTCGGCGGGTCGGCGGTGACCACCGCACACATCCCCGTCACCGTGTACCCGGCGGTCTACAACGCCATAACCGCGACCTCGGGCAGTGACAACGTCACCGGCACCGATGGCAACGACATCATGGTTGCCGACATTGGCGGGCTGACCGTCGTGCCGGGCGTCAACTACAACATCGCATTCATGGTCGACAGCTCCGGCAGCATGAGTTCGTCGTCCATTACCGCAGCCAAGAACTCGTTGACCCAGGTATTCAATACCCTCAAACAGAGCCTGGGCAGCAACTCCGGGACCGTGAACATCTTCCTGGCGGACTTCGACAACCAGGTGAACAAGAACGTTGCGGTGAACCTCAATGACCCGAACGCGCTGACGCTGCTCAAGAGCGTCATCGATTCGATGGTCTCCGGCGGCGGTACCAACTACGAAGACGTGTTCAAGACCACAGCGAACTTCTTCAACAGCACCCAGGCCCTGAACAATACCGGCGCGAAGAACCTGACGTACTTCATCACCGACGGCCAGCCGACGCTCTACCAGTCCGGCGAACAGACGAACCCGACACTGTACGGCAACGTCAAGCTCGATGACGTCTTGAGTGCGGCCAACTACTCCATTGGCAAGTACTACACCCAGACGATCGATAGCACGCACAAATACACCATCTACGAAAACGGCGACATGTACCTGTCGACCAAGAACGGCAGGAACTGGAACGACAACTATGTCGGTACGGTGCACGCCGAGGGCAACGGCACCTTCGAGTTCTCCTACGTGGATGGCACCGGTTACGCCGACTCCTGGGCCGCGACGGGCTCAAGCGCCAGCTTCACCCTGCTCAAAGGCCTGAGCAACGTCGAAGCCATCGGGCTGAACAACGGTGTGACCCTGAACGACCTCAAGCCGTACGACTCGGATGGCACACCACAGACCAACATCGACCCAAGCAACCTGGCCAACTCGATCATCGGCCACACCGAAGCGACCCTGCCGGGTGCCGACACGGTCAACGGTGGCGAAGGCAACGACATCCTCTTCGGCGACCTGGTGAGCTTCAACGGCGTCACCGGCGAAGGCTACCAGGCCATCCAGGCGTTCGTGGCCCAGCAGAGCGGCGTGGATGTCAGCAAAGTCACCACCAGCAACGTGCACCAGTACATCACCGAGCACTACACCGCGTTCGACGTGTCCGGTGCCCACGATGGCAACGACACGCTGCTGGGTGGCGGCGGCAACGATATTCTCTTCGGCCAGGGCGGCAACGACTCGCTCAACGGCGGCAAGGGCAATGACATCCTGCTCGGCGGTACTGGCAACGACACGCTGATCGGCGGTCAGGGTCATGACACGCTGATCGGTGGCCTGGGCGGCGATACCTTTGTCTGGAAGGCCGGTGACACCGGCAACGACGTGATCAAGGACTTCAAGGCTGCCGATGGCGACCGGATCGACCTGCGGGATCTGTTGCAAGGCGAATCCGGCAGCACCATCGACCACTTCCTGCAGATCAGCACAGTCGATGGCGTGTCGTCGTTGCAGGTCAGCACCACCGGCCAGTTCAACGGGGCCAACGGTGCATCGGCCGCGCCGGACGTGACGATCAAACTGGAAGGCAACAACTGGTCGAACGTCAACCTGAACACGTTGATCGCCGGCAGTGACCCGACCATCAAGGTCGATCACAACAACAGCTGAAGCTGACACACGAACCGTGGCGAGGGAGCTTGCTCCCGCCGGGTTGCTAAGCGGCCCCCAAAAAACAGGGCCGCTTCGCGCCCCAGCGGGAGCAAGCTCCCTCGCCACATAAGTGTTCATACTCGCGCACAGTTGGCCTATGCTGCTCGGCATGACGCTGCTTAATCCATGAGGGATGCCCGATGTTTTATGTGCAACGCGATGCACAAGGCCTGCTGGTGCGCGTAGAAGCCATCGCCTATGCCGAAGCCACCGAAACCCTGCCGGCCGACAACCACGAGATCCAGGACTGGTTCGCCAACCAAGCCGTGGAAAACAGCCTCAAGCAACTCAAGCAAAGCGACCTGGAAATGATCCGGGTACTCGACGACCTGATCCAGGTACTGACCAGCAAAGGCGTCATCCGCGTCACCGACCTGCCCCCGGCCGCCCAGGCCAAGCTGATGGACCGCAACCAGGCCCGGGAAGCCTTGGGCGGACTGAGCCGGTTGATCGATGATGATGAAAAGGGATTGATCTAGGCGCCTGGACTGACGCCATCGCGAGCAGGCTCGCTCCCACAGTGGATCGGGGTAAGGCCGGAGAGACAGGTCGGCTGTAAGGCCGCCTCGCCTTGCTTTTGCTTTGCTTTGCTTTTGATCTGAAGGCCCCGTTAACCACGCTGGCCGAACGCAGGCATTGCGTAGTGGGCAACCCGGCATGGATGCCGGGTTAGCCGCGCTGGGCCATGGATGGCCCTTCGCGGCGGGCCCACGGAGCAATGCCGGAGTGAGGGAACACCTCGCCTTGGCGAGGTGCCGAGTGGTGGGGCAAAGACCTTTTGGTTACTTTTGGGGCGTTTGCCAAAAGTAACCCGCCGTAAGGGCGGAACCGCCAGCAGCCGCTACCGCAGCAACGGATATGCACTCAAATCCCAAAACCTCACCCCCAACGCCGCGGCCCCCCCACCAACTGCCCCTGCACCCCAAACAACCCCATCTCCCGAATCACCGCCAACTCCCCCTCCGTCTCCACCCGCTCGGCAATCAACGGCAAATCAATACTGTGGGCAGCACGCTGAATAGCCTCGATAAACAGACGCTTATCACTCTCCTGATCAATAGCCCGGATGTAACTGCCATCGATTTTCAAATAGGCCAACCCCAACCGCGACAAATTGCCGATCATGCTGAAACGCCCACCAAAACGCTGCAGGCTCAGGGCGAAACCAAGCTCACGCAGACGCCGGGTCAATTGCTCCAGCACCGCTTGCTCAGGCAATTGCTCTTCGCCGATTTCCAGGGTCAGGCGCGACCCGAGGTCGGAATGGGCACGCAGGATCTCAAAGACCTTGTTCAGCGCCTGCGGGTCGGCCAGGGTGGCGGAGGATAGATTCAGCGCCAGGGCCTCTTCGTGCCCGCCCATTTGCCGCAGCACCTGCTCGAGCATCAGCCGGTCCAGGCGCGCCGTCCAGCCGAAGCGCTCCAGCCAAGGCAGGAAACGCCCGGCGGGAATGGTCTGGCCCTGGTCGTCGAGTAACCGGGAAAGGACTTTGTAATGCAGCACCAGTTGAGTGTCCTGGGCGGCCACCACCGGCTGGAAGTAGAGCTCGAACTGCTGATTGTCCAACGCCCGGTCAAGCAGCGTATGCCAGGCATGATGATCGTCACCGACACTGGCCGACGCGCTGTGCTCCAGACAGGCCCAACCCGGCTCACCCTGGCTTTCGGCCTGGGCCAGGGCCTGGTCGCCAAGCTGCAACACCGCTTGCGGCGAGTCACCATGGACAAATGGTGCCAACCCGATAGCGGCCACCGATGCCACGTCGGTCGCACCGGTGGTATGCAGGCTCGCCAGTGCGGTTTCGAGATTCTGCGCCAATTGCAGCGCTTCCTCGCGCACCAGCCCCGGCGCCAGCACCGCGAATTCCCCGCCGCGGATACGTGTCACCAGATTCTGGGTTTCCGGGTATCGGGCACACTCGCGCAACAACTGCTCACCCACGGCCTTGAGCAATTGGTCGGTACGCTGCCCACCCAAGCGCTGGTTCAAACCGGCCAGGTCCCTGACCCGCAGCAACAACAGATAGCCGGAACTGGCTTGCTCCGGGTTGCTCACCCGGGCATTGAGCTGCATTTCGAAATAACGCCGGTTGGCCAGGCCCGTGAGGTTGTCCTGGTAGGACTCGACCCGCAGCTTTTCACTGCGCTCGGCCTGCTCCTGGAACAACGCCTTGAGCTTCTCGACCATCTGGTTCATCGCCTGCACCACGCGGCGCAGTTCAGGGGTTCGCGGCAGCTCCGGCAAGCTCAGGAATTCGCGCCGGGCGATGGCGTGGGACTGGTGCACCATGTAATCCAATGGCTTGAGCTGACGACGCAGCAGCAAGGCCCCCAGCACCGCGCTCACGGCGCCGCACAGCAGCAACCAGCCCAGGCTGCCCAGTGCGCTCTGCCACAGCTTGGCAAGCGCGAACATCGGGTGGCTGACCACTTCGACCCGCGCCGCCTGTTCCCAACCACGGCTGACAATCGCATCGCCACCGGCCGGCTCCAGGCCGATGAGCTTGACGAACCACTGCGGCACGCTGCCGGCGTCCGGCGTGCCGGTGCGCTCGACCAGGGTCTTGTCGGTGGCCACGTCGACCACGCGGATACTGGCGTAGTAGCCGCTGTCGAAGATGGAGCTGACCAGCAGCTCCACCATCGCCGGGTCGTCGATGTTCGGCGTCAGGGACAACGCCAGTGCCGTGGCCGCGTCCTGGGCATGGGATCGCAGTTGATTGACATACTGGGCCCGCGAGCTCTCCAGGCTGACCATGAAGCTGCCGCTGAAGGCAACCACCAGGAACAGACAGATAGCGATCAACAGTTGTTTGAACAAAGACATCTGAGCGCGTGCTCCTAGTTAGTCGTTTCGACCGGAAAACCTTCGGCCTGCATTTTCTTCAACACGTCCTGCCACCGGGACAGGCGCTTGGTGTCACTGACTTTCTTGTTACCCTTGGTGCCCGGCAGCCACAGCCCTTCGGCATTGAAAGAGTAGACCGGCAACAGGTCGGTTCGCTGGCTGGCCGGCTGGATAGCGTCAATCAGACTGTCGAGTACCAGCGGCATCGCCTCGGGCGTGGCGTAATAGGTGAGCACCATGTGCGCACGGTTCTGTCGCAACGCCTTGACGTAAGTGATGCGCAACTTGTCACTGGACACCCCGAGATGCCGCAGGCTGAAGTACTTGGCGATGGCGTAATCCTCACAATCGCCCGCGCCCTTCCATAAAGCCTGGATCGGGGTTTCCCAGTAATCGACCTCATGCCACAGGTCGATGTCTTCCACGTAGCGCACCTGTTTGTTGAAGAACAGGTTCACCACCTTGAGCTGCTCCAGCTCAGGCGTCTGCTTCTCGGTCGCCAGCAAGTGCTGCCAGGCATCGATCCGTTGCTGCCCTTCGCCCAGCGGCCCATACAAGGCCTGCGCCCGTCGGCTGATCTGCGCAAAATCCCAGTCGGCCTGCAGGCCACCCAGCATGAGGCCGGCCAGCAACAATGCCGAACACAGCCAGCGCAGGGACCTGAGGACAGGAGAAGGTGCAGCCAAGGGAATGCGTCCAGAAAAGACCGTTGAGGATGCGTGGGATGGTGAAGGCTGGCCCGGCAAAAGACAATGGCAGGGTGCGATCACTTCAGGCACGCTAAACTTTAGTTCAGGAAGGCCGGCCACGAGACTTTGACGGGCTGGTAATCTGTCACTAATGTTGGCATGGATCCAATTCTTCATTCAGGATGCGTGGTCGTGACAAAGAAGCCCAAGCCGTTAAGCACTATCCAGGTCAACGGACCCATCCCCGCCGCCCAGGCCCGTTCGATCATCGAGGGCGCCCTGCGCGAGGCCATCCTCGATGGACGCCTGCCCTGCGGCACGGCCTTGCGCCAGCAGGAGCTGGCCGACCTGTTCGGCGTGAGTCGCATGCCCGTGCGCGAGGCGCTGCGCCAGCTCGAAGCGCAATCGCTGCTCAATGTGGTTCAACACAAAGGCGCCGTGGTCGCCCCGCTGATCACCAACAACGCCATCGAAACCTACGCGCTACGCGCGGTGCTGGAATCGTTCGCCTTGCGCCTGTCTGTACCCTTGCTCGATGCCGACGACCTGGCGCTGGCCGCCCACTACATCGAACAGTTGGAAGCACAAACCGATCATGCCGAGATCGGCAAGCTCAATCGGCTGTTCCACATGTCGCTTTATCACAAGGCCCCCAACAGCAAGCTGTTGGACCTGATCGAACGCGAGCTCAATGAAGAGGAACGCTTCCTGCGCTTTCATATGTCGTCCATGGGGCTGGGCAAACTGACCCAGGATGATCATCGCGCGCTGCTCGAGGCCGTGAGTGCCAGAGACATCGATACCGCAGTGGCCCTGCTGGAGCGTCATCTGGAAAAAGCCTGCGTCACTATTCGACGCTATCTGGAACAGTCATCCGACTGATCGTTCGCCGGCCACCTGGCCGGTGTATCACTTTCTTACACATCGTTCCCACCCGCCTGCCCGCCCGCCTGACGCGGCTTGACCGTGTCTGCGACCCGCCGCCACATCAGTTCAATGGCACTGCCGTCGATTTGGGCTCACTCTTGCGTCTGTCGATTCAAAAAAAGACCTGAAGAAGTCAGCGCCTGGCTATAAGCCAGGCGAATCGAAGCCACCACGCAAGGAGCGTCGCCCACCGGCGGGAGAATCGAATGTCCGACCGACGTCCCGCCCATAAAACACGAACTTCTTTATTCCCTGTTCCCTGAAGTGCTCCGGGTGAGGCATTCACTCGAACTATTTATTCTGATCGTTATAAATCGGAAGGAGCAACTTCGCCTCAATAAAACTTATTGAATAAGTTTTATAATCCCTCTTCATGCCCAATAAAATCCCAACTTAAAATAATAAAAAAATTACTTGCCGATGACTTGTTTCATGCATTAGTTTTTTCTACGCCGAGTTGTTATCGACGACTTAAATTTTCACCAACCACTTACAATTCAAGGCTTTCAGGCCTGGAAACCGAAACAGCAGCACACACTTGCATAACTTGGGTAATTCATGGATTCCGGTTCAGGCACCCGCTCGCCCCGTTAAATAAAACGAGCGCCTTACCGGACAAACATCATTGATGAGGACGTTCAAATGAAGCCAACAAAAGAACAACTTTTTTTGAAAAAACGCGAACTTGGCCAACACCCTGTTTTTTCCGAAATAACATCAATCGACCTGTTACGCCGCTTTATGGAAAGCCACGTTTTTGCCGTGTGGGACTTCATGTCGCTGACCAAGCGGCTGCAACGGGAGCTGACCTGCATTCATCTGCCCTGGCTGCCACCGTCCGACCCGCATGCGGCACGCCTGATCAATGAAATCGTGCTGGGGGAAGAGTCCGACGATCGCCCCGGCGCCGGGTATTGCAGCCATTTCGAATTGTATCTGGACGCCATGCGGGAGGTCGGCGCGGACACCCGGGCGATTGAACAATTCATCACCCTGCAACAGGAAGGCGTTAGCCCCGAAACCGCCCTGGATAGCGTCGAGGTTGAACCCGCGGCGGCCCGCTTCGTTCGCCAGACCCTGCACACCGCCTTGCATGCCCCAGCCCATAGCGTAGCCGCCGCGTTCGTGCACGGTCGCGAGAGCGTCATCCCGCAGATGTTCCAACGCATGCTGGATGCCTGGGGCATCGGCCTGGATCAGGCGCCGACGTTCCGGTACTACCTGCAACGGCACATCGAAGTCGACTCCGAAGACCATGGCCCTGCTGCGGAAAAACTGCTGGCCCGCTTGATCGACGGCGACCCGCAGCGCGAGAACGAGGTGCTGTCCGCCGCGCTCGCCGCCGTCCACAGTCGAGCGGCTCTGTGGGATGGACTGCGCCAGAGCATGACCCAACCGGTCGCGCAGGTGACGCCATGAATGCCATCCAGTACCAGTCCTTCGCCGACAGCTGGGAAAGCCGCGCCACGATCCGTACCCGGCCACGGCGCCGGGTCGAAAATGACGACAAGCTGATCTTTCCCATGAGCCGGCAGCCCCTGGTGCATAGCCAGACCTTTCTCAGCCATTGCCCGCAACTGCGCGATTACGCGCTGGTGCAGAGCCTCTACAAGTTCATCAACGACGTCGTGATCTTCGAGACCGAACTGGTGGATCACACCGCCCGGCGCATCGCCAAGAATCGCTTCGGCATCCAGTTCCCATTCGCCTGCCGCTACGACGCGATGACCGTGGTGGTGGACGAGGATTACCACGCGCTGGTGGCGATGGATTTCATGCAGCAGACCATCGACATGACCGGCATCGAGCCGATTCCGTTGCCGCCCCAGATCGAACTCAGCCGCGCGATACCGGCGACGCTGGCCCAGGCGCCGGAGCACCTGCAAAGCGCCGTGGAGCTGATCTGCATCGCGATCGCCGAAAACACCGTCACCAACGAAGTCGCCGCGTTCGCCCGGGACGACTCCGTCAAGGCCTCGATCAAGGGACTGATGGCCGATCATCTGATGGACGAGGGACGGCACTCGGGCTTCTGGACGCGGCTGGTGCAGATGTACTGGCGCGCAGCCCCCGAAGAAGACCACCAAGCGATTGCCCGGTTGATGCCCGGCTTCATCGTCCAATACCTGGCGAGCGATCTGCAGCAGGCCTTCGATTTCGAGCTGATCGCTCATCTGCCCGTCGACGAATCGGTGCGCCAGTCGCTGCGCGAAGAAGCCAGTGCGCTGGCCTATCCCATCAATCGCTTCCATCCATTGGTGGGCAACATCACCCGTTTTTTCCGCAGCAGTTCGATGCTCGCTTCCCCCTGCGTGCGCGATGCCCTGGCCGATTACCTGACCCCATAAGGAACTGCCGATGAGACGCCTCGAAATTGCAGTGCCTGGCACCAGCCAGGCCATGGCCGAACTGGCCCAGGAACTTGAACTGCACGGCCATGGTGTCGTGACGACTCAATCCCAGGCGATCGATCTGTTGATCGACGACGGTACGGCACCGTGCGCACTTGAAGCCCGCTCACGCCTCGAAGTGCGCGTAGCGTTGCGGACGGTGCCCGGCGAAGCATTGCCGCAACCGGTCATTGTGTTTCGCGACGGTGTGCAGCGGTTGCTATGCCAGGAGGCGATAGTTCCGGAAAACGGCAACGGTCAGTCCTTGCGGCGGCAGGCCCTGGCGGTGGTGGTTGAGATCGGTGCGCGGCTGGTCAGCCAATTATCCCGGGACGACACCGGCCTGGATCACTGGCCGACGGTGCAGGCCGACGCGGTCGAATGCCCTTTACAAGGGCTCGATGCGCTGGACTCGCTGGCCTTCGAGCATGGCCTCAACCGGCCGTCGGTGCCCTGGCTGTTGGCCGCCGCCGAAGTACCGGTGATGCTCGGTATCGAACAGCGCATGCTCGATGATGCGGTACAACCGGCGCTGTGGGTCGAAGGCCGGCTCATCGACTACAAAACCTTGCGCAGCCAGGCGCTGAGGTTGCAGCAGGCGATGCTGGAACGGCTGGGACAAGCAGAGTCTGTGGAAGCAAAACCTGTGGAGACAAGGCTTGCCCGCGATACAGACACAGCGGTACCCAACCAGACCGAGTCATCGTTCATCGCGGGCAAGCCTTGCTCCCACAGGCCTTGCACCCACAAGCCTAGCTCTCAAATGGTGATTGCGGTGTGTCTGTCTAAATCCGCGCCGTTATATGCAGCGATCCTGGCGGTGCTGGGCTGTGGCGCCGTGTACCTGCCACTGGACCCGCAACACCCTGTGCAACGTCGACGCTTCATTCTGGAGAACGCCAAGGCCGACCTGCTGCTGCACGACGGCGACAGCGACCTGGGCGATCTGCCCGTGCCCGCGCTGAACGTGCATCGGCTGCCAGCGCTCAAGCCGGGCATCCCCGTCTCGCTGATCCGCCGTCCGGTGGACATCGACGAACCGGCCGTGGCGATCTACACCTCCGGCACCACCGGCCAACCCAAAGGCGTGCTGCTCAGCCATCGCAACCTCAGCCATTTTTGTGCTTGGTACAGCGACTATGTCGGGTTGCAGCGCGACAGCCGGGCGTTGCAGTTCTCCACCATCAACTTCGATGCGTCGCTGCTGGATATCCTCCCAACCTTCATCCAGGGGGCATTGCTGGTAGTGCCCAGCGAAGACCAGCGCCGCGACCCGCAGCAACTGGTGGCGTTGATTCACGCGCAGCGTGTCACCCACGCCTTTCTACCGCCCGCGCTACTGAGCGTGATGCCGCTGGAGGCCCCCCTGGGCCTGGCGCACCTGATCACCGGTGGGGATGTCTGCGAGCCGTTCGTGATCGAGCAGCTCGCGCCCCAATGCCGCTTCCACAACATCTATGGCCCGACTGAAACCACCGTGCTTGCCACCACGCGGCAGTTTGGCGTGGGTGATAACAACCGCAACCTCGGTATACCCATCGCCAACAGCCGGGTGCTGATCCTCGATGAACAGCTGCAACCGGTGTCCCAAGGCGTACCCGGCGAGCTCTACATCGCCGGGCCGGGCGTCGGCCTGGGGTATCTCCACGACCCGACCCTGACCGCCTCGCGGTATCTCGACCTGGCCTTGCCCGGCGGGCAGAGTCTGAAAGTCTATCGCACCGGCGATATCGCCCAGTGGAGCGACAACGGCATCGAACTGTGTGGTCGGCGCGACAACCAAGTGAAGGTCCGGGGCTTTCGGGTCGAACCCGAGGAAATCGAACATTGCCTGCGGGAAAGCCAGTTGTACCGTCAGGTGGCCGTGGGTGTGGATGAGCGTCGACGGATCCTGGCGTTCCTGGTTCATCCTCGGGAGGATCGGCCCGGTGCCGCCCTCCAGGCATTGCGCGAGCATGTGCAGGAGACGTTGCCCAGCTACATGCACCCTGGCGCCTACATCGAACTGCCCAGCCTGCCCTACACCAGCAACGGCAAGGTCGACCGCCGCGCCTTGCTCGCCCTGTCGGTGCAGGTTCAGGTCAGTGGCCAACGACGCCAGCCGCAGAATCCGCTGGAAACCCAGTTGCAGCAAGTGTGGGCCGAGCTGCTGGAGCTGCCGGCCGAAGACATTGCCACCGATGAGAGTTTCTTCAACCTGGGCGGGCATTCGATCCTGCTGTCGCAACTGTTGCTGAGCATTCGCCAGACCTTCGGTCGCAGCCTGTCGATCAATCGCTTCATCGAGGCGCCGACGCTGATGACCTTGGCGAAACTGCTCGGCAGCCCTGAACAGAGCGATACATCGGTACTCAGTCCCCAGGCCTTCATCGATGCCGAGGCCGAACTCAACATCAATCCATTGCCCATCAGCCAATGCGGTGACGTGCATAAGGTAGTGGTGACCGGCGCCAACAGCTTTCTCGGGGTGCACATTGTCGAGGCGCTGCTGGCCTGGGGCGCCACCGAAGTCGCCTGCCTGGTGCGCGCGTCCGCCGGACAAAGCGCGGCAGAACGCTTTTCCCAAGCCCTGCAGGACAACCGCCTGACGCATCTGGACCTGAGCCGGGTCAGTGTCTATGCCGCCGACATCACCCAACCGCAGTTGGGTTTGCCGGACGATGTCTACGCTCGTATCGACCGTACCTTTGGCGCCCTGGTGCACAACGCCGCCCACGTCAATCACGTGCTCGACTACGAGTCCCTGGCGCGGGACAACGTGGAGCCGATCTTCGAATGCCTGCGCCTGTGTGAAGGCCGCAGCAAGAAGATCTTCAATTTCGTCTCCACGCTTTCGGCCTCCAGTGCCCTGGGCGCCGACGGCCAGGTATTGGAACAGCCCGCCGCACCGACGCCACCGATCTACATCAAGAACGGCTACAACCTGTCCAAATGGGTCGGCGAACGGATCCTGCAGCGGGCGCGGGATCGCGGGGTGTGGGTCAACCTGTTCCGCCCGGGCAACATCAGCTTCAACAGCCTGACCGGGGTCTGCCAGCCCCACAAGAATCGCTTGATGCTCATGCTCAAGGGCTCGATCCAGCTGGGCCAGGTACCGGATCTGTCGCTCAATTTCGACCTGATGCCGGTGGACTTCCTGGCCCGCTTCATCGCCTTCCACGCCAGCCGCTACCAGCCGACGCAAGCGGTGTTCAACCTGCACAACCCCGAGCCTTTGAGCTGGGACGCCTACGTGGCGTCGTTCCGCGACAGCGGCCGGGAGTTTTCCCTGGTGAGCGTCGCGGACTGGCAGCGACAACTGAGCCGGGTCGATGCCGACAACGCGCTGTTCGGCGTGCTGGGGTTCTACCTCAACGGCTTCGAAGAAGACATCGGCGACATCTCGATGATCCGCCATGACAACGCCCGGACCGGGGTACGGCAGATGGGCGCCCACTACCCGGAAAAATCCCCGGCTCTGCTGCGACGCGGCGCCGACTACCTCAAAGCCATCGACTTCATCTGAAGCCATCCAACCCGAAGCAAGGAGCAAGACCATGAATGCATTTCAACCCGACACCCTGATCAGGAACCCTCACGCCTGCCAAGTCGAAACCTCAGTGGAGGTGGCGGCCGACGCGGCAAAGGTGTGGGAACTGGTGGGCGATTTTGGCGGTTTCAACCGTTTCATTCCCGCGCTTGAGCGCATCGAAATGACCGGCGAGGGGGTGAGATCCCTGCGCAAGAAGTTCTTTGTCGATGGGCAGAACCTGGTGGTGGAACAACTCAACAGCCGTGACGACCAGGCCATGCACATGACCTGGACACTGATCTACAACACCCTGGGCATCGATAACCTGTGGGCCGCCATGCGTGTCGAGCCAGTGGCGAACAACCGCTGCCGCGCCACCTGGACCATCATCGCCGACCACACCGACGCCCACTCACCGTCGGGGTTCAGGGATTTCCTGCAAGGCTTTGCCGATGAGGCCATGGGGAATGTGCAGAAGATGTTCGCCTAGGTAATGCCCCTGTGGGAGCAGGCTTGCTCCCACAGGGGTTCCTGGGTGGCCGCAAAATGCGAATTCACCCCCGCGTCCACCGTACTGGATCAGATCTTGAAGCTGTCCACCAACTGCTTCAGCCGATTGGCCTGTTGGGACAAGGCATCGCAGTCCTTCAGGGTTTCATTGAGGTTGGCCACGCTTTGCTGGTTCAGCAGGTTGATATGGCTGACGTCCATGTTGAGGGTCTCCACCACGGCAGTCTGTTCTTCGGTCGCGGCGGCCACCGACTGGTTCATGCCATCGATTTCCCCGATACGCTGCGTCACGCTGACCAGCCGCAGACCGGCCTGGTTGGCCACTTCCACGCTTTCTTCACTGGAAACCTGGCTGGCGTTCATCGTCGTGACCGCTTCACGGGAGCCGACCTGGAGCGAGGTGATCATCTTGTGGATTTCTTCCGCCGACTCCTGGGTGCGGTGCGCCAGGTTGCGCACTTCATCGGCCACCACCGCAAAACCACGTCCGGCTTCACCGGCACGGGCCGCTTCGATGGCAGCGTTCAAGGCCAGCAGGTTGGTTTGCTGGGAAATGCCCTTGATCACGTCCAGGATGTGCCCGATGTTGTCGGTGCTGGCGTTCAGGGTTTCGATCTGGGTGCACGAAAGGCTGATTTTCTGCGACAGCTCGGTCATGGCCTGAATGGTTTTTTCCACCACCTGACGACCGTCATCGGCCTGTTCGCTGGCACCACTGGCCTGTTGCGATGCGTCGGCGGCATTGCGGGCGATTTCCTGAGTCGCGGCGCCCAACTGGTTGATGGCTGCCGCCACGCTGTTGGTGCGGGCGCTCTGCTCATCCGAACCGACAAGCGAAGCGTTGGACGAACTCATCACCCGCTGCGACAGGTCATGCACCTGGCGGGTGGCGGAAGACACTTCGGAAATCGAGGCGTGGATCCGCTCGACGAACTGGTTGAACGAGCCACCCAACACCGCGAACTCATCCTTGCCTTGCACGGCCAGACGCCGGGTCAGGTCGCCTTCGCCCTGGGCAATGTCGTGCATGGCACGGCCCATGGTAGTCAGCGGACGCATCAACACCTGAATCAGCAGGCTCAGCAGCAGTGCGATGGCCGCGACCGCAACGAACATCGCAATCAGCGCGGAGGTACGGAACTGGCTCAGCGGCGCATAGGCCTTGGCCTTGTCGATCGACAGGCCGATGTACCACTCGGCGCCCGGCAGGCCGGTCACCGGGGTGAACGACAGAATACGGTCCTGCCCGTTCAACTCGACGTCCTGGATACCTTTGCCAATGCGCACAGGCGTGCCGGGATAAATGTCCTTGAGGTTTTTCATCACCTGGTCCTTGTCCGGGCTGACGATCACCTGACCGTCACCGCTGACCAGGAAGGCATGGCCGATGCCACCGAAATCCACCGAGTTGATGATTTTCACCAGTGTATCGAGGCTCAGGTCACCGCCCACCACACCCAGTAATTCGCCGCTTTTCTTCACCGGCAGGGCAATGGTCACTACCAGCCCGCCGACGGCGGCCGAATAAGGCGGGGTCAGCATGGTTTTATCGGCGGTCACCGCCTGTTTGTACCAGGGGCGCTGACGCGGGTCGTAGCCGTCGGGCATTTTTGCGTCGGGGCGCTGGGTGAAGACACCATTGGCCTGGCCCACGTAGGTGAACTGGAAATTCGACGTCAGCGCCGGCTGGTCGACCAGGCCCGCCAGATCAGCGGTAGCCCCTTGGTGCGCGATGTTCTGCGCCAGGTTTTCCAGCACCAGGATGCGACCGCTCATCCAGTTCTGGACGCTGCTGGCCGTCAGATCACCAGATTGCTCGATGGAAGACTCAAGGCTGCGGCCAATGGTGTTGCGCTGCAGATAGTCGTTGTAGAGGGTGAACAGGGCAAAAGCCAGAACTACCACACCAGAGGCGGCTAGAAGGATTTTATGGCTGAATTTCAAATTCATCGAGGAGGCTTCTTATGCAGGGAGTGGGGGTGCATTCCGGTTGCAACGTTCACGTAACCACGCGAGCAGGACTTGTGGTCTGCTCCACTTTGGTGCACGCATATCAATCTGTCGGCAAGCCTCCGGAAAAAATTAGGTTTTTTTGGGACGGGCCGACGAGAGGATGAGCTTAGTCGTTATGCACCCGCCTGTTACGGCTGCCGCATGGCTAACGCGCGCGACCTCGGGGGCGGTGGGAAGTTGTTCCGACGAATCGGCGTGGCGAGGGAATTGCTCCCTCGCCACTGATTATGGATCTATCGACGACGTGTGAAAAAAGCCCCCTCAACCCCGAACAGTAATCACCGCTTGCTGCCTCGGTTTATCCTCGCCCACAAACCGGTTCGCCCGGCCAAAGGTGCCGAAATCATTGAACCGCACGCCCATCTCGCGCATCACCTTGTGTGCCACTGGCACCGTCAGCTGACGGATGTAGAACGGCTCCTTCACCACAAAATGATGAATCCCGTGGCTGCTGCCGAAGTTGAAGCAGAACGCCTGCAACGGCCACAGCCACCACGGGTTGAGCACCTGGGTTTGCTGGATGACATTGCCCGGCTCGACGTCGCCGTAGTAATGCATGTTGGAGCTGATGAAATGCAGGCAAAAGGTGCGCAGCACGTTTGGACCGATGATCACCACCGCCGCGATATCGATCACGTGCATCATCGCCAGGGTGTCCGCCGACCAGTCAATCGATGCACCAAACAGGCTCGCGACGCCATTGGCCCCATGGAAGCCGAGAAACACGTACCAGGCCCCCCAATGCAGCAACGCCAGCGGGAAATACACCTTCAGCGTGCGCTTGAGGATGCTGCGCTTGTGCGCCCAGGTCCCGGCCCGCAGCAGGCGGATGAGAGCCGACATCACGTTGTCACCGACCATCAGCAAGCGCGCCAGTCCCCAGGGCTCGCCGTTGGTGATGGCCCGTTCTTCCAGGTCGGCCTCGGTGCCGGACATCTTGTGGTGATTGAGGTGCAGGTGACGGCGGATCCAGGGGTTGATGGTGCTCGGCCGCGCCAGCCACACCAACCCCATCATCAGGTTGTGGGGCAGGCGCTGCTTGCGGAAATACATGCTGTGGATCAGGTCGTGCTCCAACTCGTGGGTCAACGAGGCGAAAAAAGCGTTGAACAGCAGGCACACCCAACCAGCCAGGTGCCCGTCGATGTAAAGCAGCGCCGATCCGATCATCCCCGCCAGGGCGAACGCCAGAATGCCCGCACCCAAGGCATCCTGATGGAGCAGGATCGGGTAGCGTCGGCGCAACGCTTCGCCATGGGCCAATACCACCTGGCGAATATGGGCGGATCGCTGGTGTGCATTCAATCGCTCGGGACTTGCGCTACGGCCATGCATGGCTTAAATCCTCTGTTAAAGATGTGCTCATCCTGACGAGCCTTGCGCCGTCGGGAGATAGCCGTAGACGCCAACCTGTTGACCGCAAGCGCCAATCGCCATGACTGAACCCACCACCCTCGCCAGCTGGACCCGCGCCCTGCGCAAACAGCTCGATGCGTTGGGCCTGGACGGCCATGCCCTGTGCCTTGAGGCCGGCCTTGACCCACAGCTGATGGACGATCCGAACGCCCGCTACCCGCTTTCTGCCACCACCCGTCTATGGGCCTTGGCGGTGCAGGCCAGCGGTGATCCGGCCATCGGCCTGCGGGTATCGCGCTTCGTCAGCCCCACGACGTTTCACGCCTTGGGTTACGCCCTGGTGGCCAGCGGCAGCCTGCGGGAAGTGTTCGAGCGTATCGTGCGCTATCACCCGGTGGTCAGCGACGCGCTGACGCTGCAACTGAGCCGTTGCGAAGATCGTTACCGCTTCACCCTTGATGTGCCCCAGGGCCACCCTGTGCCCGCTTTTGAAGCCATCGATGCATTCGCCTCGATTTACGTGCGCACCTGCCGTAACCGCCTGGGTCGCGACTACGCACCGCTGGCGGTGTACCTGCGACGCCCCGAACCGGCGGACCCTGCGCCGTGGCATAAAGCGTTCCGTTCACCGGTGCATTTCTGCGCCGAACAGGATTGCCTGGAGTTCAGCCTCGCCGACTTCGATAGCCACCTGGACGACGCCAACCCGGAGCTGGCCGAACATAACGAAGCGGTGCTCAAGCGCACCCTCGCCCACCTCCAGCCGCTGACCTGGGAGCGCAAGGTACGTGCAGCCATCGAGGCCCAATTACCCGAAGGCGAACCCAGCGCCGAACGCATCGCCCAAGCCATGCACCTGAGCCTGCGCAGCCTGCAACGACACCTGGCCGACGAAGGCTGTCGCTTCGACGCGCTACTCAACGAATGCCGGGAAAACCTGGCGCTGCTGCACCTGCGTGATCCCCAATGCTCGTTGAGCGAAGTCGGCTACCTGCTGGGCTTCGCCGACGCCAGCAGCTTCAGCCGCGCATTCAAGCGCTGGACCGGAATGACGCCGGGGCAGTTTCGGGAGGGGCTGCGCTAGCAGGGCTGGCCTCATCGCGAGCAGGCTCGCTCCCACAGGGATACACGGCCAACACAGACCCAATGTGGGAGCGAGCTGGATCAGTCGATACCGCGCTCAGGCCTGGGTCATCTCCCGCAACCGCTCCATATCAAGGATCTCGATCTCGCCATAACCGAGGTGCAGGATGCCCTGGGCCTGCAAGTCCTTGAGGATCTGGTTGGTGGTCTGGCGTGACAACGAGAGCATCAGCGCAAGTTGTTCCTGGGACAGTTGCAGGACCTGTCGCGCCGATTCGATTTCGCCGTAGCCTTCGGCGATCAGCAGCAGGCGGTGGGCAACGCGGGCCGGGGCCTGCATCAGGCTTAACTGTTCGAGGTTGATGAAGGCCAGGCGTAGTTTGTGGCTCATCAGCAGCGCGAGATGCCGCCAGTGGGCCGGGTGTTGTTCCAGAAAGGCCAGTAACGTCGCCTGGGGCAGGTGCAGCAGCGTGCATTGCCCCACGATGACCGCGTCATGGGTACGCGGCTGGCCGTCGAACAGGCAGATTTCACCAAACCAGTGAGGCGCCTCCACCACGCTCAGCAACGCTTCCTTGCCTTGCTCGTTCACCGAACCGACCCGCACCGCGCCTTCCAGCACGGCGTAGAGGCCGCACGGTGGATCGCCGCGCTGGAACAGCCGCTGCCCTGGCGACAGTCGACGCAGCCGTGACATGCCCAGCAGACTATTCTGCAATTCAACGGGCAAATGGCTGTACCAGTGGCCGGCCATCAGTTGCAAGTGCCAGGGCTGCGAATTCATGGAAACTCCGGGAAGTGTCGGCTAACTGACAGAACACCTTATGAGACCTGGGCATCATGCAGGCATCACCTCAGGAGGAACAACAATGAAAAGCCTCGTCGACCATCTCAGTCAATACGCCGCCTATCACCGCGACCCACGCAACATTGCCAGCCATTTCATTGGCATTCCGTTGATTTTCGTCGCTGTCGCCGTGCTGCTGTCACGACCGGGCTGGCCAGTGGGCGCGGTACTGCTGTCGCCGGCGTTACTGGTCGCGGCCGCCAGCGCCTGGTTCTACCTGCGCCTGGAGTTGCGCCTGGGTATGCTGATGACGCTGCTGTTGGGCCTGGCCGTGTGGCTGGGGCAGGCATTGGCCGCACAAAGCACAGCGGTGTGGCTGGGCAGTGGCCTGGGGATGTTTGTGGTGGGCTGGGCGATCCAGTTCGTCGGTCACCATTACGAAGGCCGCAAACCGGCATTCGTCGATGACCTGACCGGGTTGATCGTCGGGCCGTTGTTCGTGGTGGTCGAGGCGGGATTCCTACTGGGACTTCGTGGTGAACTGAAGCAGGCCATTGAGGAACGCGTCGGCCCGGTGGCCTTGCGCAACCAGCGCTCGGCCGCCTGACTCCTGCGAATAAGGTGGATTTTGTGGGAGCGAGCCTGCTCGCGATAGCGGTGGGTCAGTCAACACACAGTTGATTGACAGGACGCCATCGCGAGCAGGCTCGCTCCCACAAAGGTTTTGCATACTCCTTCGAGGATTACAGCGCACCGAACTCGACCCGGATGGTCAACGCACCGGTGTTATCGCTCAAGCCAGCCCCGTATTTCCTGGTCAGGTCATCATTGATGCACAGTTGCAGCTCCCCTTGCTGGTTGCCCGGCACCTGCGCCAGATCTCCCACCAGGAACGGCGTGCCATTGTTGCCCACACGACCGATCAAGGCGCCTTCGGCAGCACCGGGCAAGGTATAGCTGCTGTAGTCGATGTGCCTCGAACCACCCTTCCCATCGACATTGCCGCCTTGCGGGCTGGCACACCATAGCCCGCTGACGTAGCGAACCAGGCGCGGCACCAACCCGTTGACCTGCACACCGGTGCCCTGCCAGGCGACGTTGGATTGGACCTGCATCGTCACCGCCTTCAAGTCGTTGGCCACGGTGTCCCCGGCCTGGAACGACAACGCCGCGATGGTCAGGCTCGGATTCGAGGTCCCGCTGCTAGGAAAAACACCATCGCCCACCAGGAACAGATTCTTGTGATCCCAGCTGCGCTGGTCCTTGTCGACCACCGATTTGGCCGGGTCACTGCCCATGCGATAGGTGCCCATCAGGTGCCCGGCACCTTGGAAGCTCATAGGTTCGTTCCCGCAAATGAAGTTCCCTGGCGGAAGCGGTGCGGTCAGCTCTACGGCGCCAAGCAGCTCTTTGATAATGTGAGTGGCCAGCCGTTTTGCCTCCAGGAACCCCCTCTGGGTGTACTTGGACAATTCATAGTGGATTTCCGGCCGGGGAATACCGAGCAGGTCCTTGTACTCGGTCGACGGCACGATGTAGCACTTGGCGTTATCGGGATCGTCTTCCACCTGTTCCACCAGGAATGCGATGCGGAACTGCCGGATGAAAATGTCGTTGAGTTTTTGCACCAGCGCTGTTCCGAAAAGCGCTTCGGTAGGGGCTTTCGGATCTTGGTTCGGGTTCACCGGGTTGACGCCGTTGTTGTTCGTACCGTCGATGAAGTCGGCCACCGTGTTGTAGGGGTCGTTGGCCGGCCAGTTCCAGCCCTCGTTGCCGATTTCAATGCGCCATGCCGCTCGTTGGCTGCGAAAGGCACCGTCGCGCAAGCTCTCGATACCCGCGGTGGACAGGGGGCCGCGGTAGGGAAAAATCGCCTTGCCTTCAGGCATCAGGCCCCACGCCAGGTAGATCGGGTGATCGGCCAGGCTGCGTCCCACCTGACCGCTGCTGTTGGCCACGCCCTTGGGCCAGGCGGGCGTAGCGGAGTTGAGCAACAGCTTGGGGGTTTCGATGGCATGGGCGGCGATCACATAACGTTGGCCGAGGGCCACGCCAGTGCCGGTGACCGGTCCGTCACCCAACTGATACTGCATGAACTCCACACCGCTGACATTGTTGTCCGCGCCCACGGTCACTTTGCTCGCCACGGTTCGGTACAGCACCTTGACCTTGCCGGTGGCCAGGGCCTTGGTCATCGTCACGGTGGCGTCGTACTTGGCCTGGATCGGACAGATCGGAGTGCAATTGGTATTGCCGGCACACACCCGGCGCCCAGCATAGGGCTGGGAGTTACGCCCAGCGGGTGTCGGACTGACCACCAACGGCAAGCCATCGAAGGTCTGCCCCGTCACCGCCGTGACAAAACTGCCATCGACCAGCGACAACGGAATGCTGTGCATCGGAAAGGCGTAGCCTTCGGGAAAGGTGATGCCCAGGTACGCCTGGTCGGCGACGTTGGCCGAGACGCCGATTTCCGCCTCGGCCCGGCAGTAGGCGCTTTGCAGATCGTCATAGCCAATGGGCCAGTCTACTCCGACGTTGTACAAGGATTTCAGGCGAAAATCGTTCGGTACCATGCGCAGGCTCGTTCCGACCCAGTGCCAGGTGGTCCCGCCGCCCACTCGCTCATAGGTGCTGGTGAAAGGCATCGGGCCTTTCTGCACCAGGTAACTGACATCTGGATTTTCCCAGCCCAGGATCAGGTCGGCGATGGTCGCCCGCGGGGCGTTCTGCTTGGCCGGGTCACGGGGCGGGTCCAGGCTGGTGATCGGTGGATAGGGCGATTCCGGGGTTTTCAACGTGGTCGTGTAGAACCGTTCCAGGTATTGAGCCCGGTTGACCGGGATTTCCGGTCCCGACTCGAGCACCAGAACCTCCACCCCGGCCATGGCCAGTTGATAGGCGACAATACTACCGGCCAGTCCGGCGCCCACGATCACCACTTCGGCTTGTTCAATAGTCATGACCGGTCTCCTTGTTGGACATTGGAGGATGCGGTGGCGGGTACGCCGGTCAAGTCTTCGAGGCTCGGCGGCTGTTCGTTCCAGTAGCCAAAGAACGATTCGCTGTAGCCCATTGGGTGAGCCTGGGCAGCTTTCCAGGCCCAGCTGTTGATATACGCCTGGTCGGACACCACCGCCGAGTCACCCTTTTTGTAATTCCCCGCGTCATACGGTTGGTACCAGACGCCCAGGAACCAGAGCTTCATGATCGAACGCGCCGCCAGCACGGAGTCGGGGGTCGGTTGCGTGGTGACCAGCACCTGCTGGGCGATCTTGTCCGGGGGCACGTTGTCGGCCGCCAACGTGGCGTACTGCGCCAGCAACGGGTTGAGCACATCGGTGGTGATGCGTGGGGTGACGTAATCGAGAAACAGCGGCGGCAGACCTATCGGGTCGAGCTGCGGCGCCAAGCGCGCGATGGGAATACCGGTCAGGGCCGATGACAGGCCGACGAAATTGTCCAGGTCAGTGCTCATTGTTTGGCTCCTTGTCCGGAAGTGGACTGCGCGCGTTCGAGCAAATAAGTGAAGTCCGCGAAGCTGGTGCGCGGGGATTCGGTGACATGGGTGGCTGCGTTGCCATGACAGGCCATGCAACTGGAAGACGCCTGGGGCGTGGTGCCCTGGACATAGGTTTCCAGCGTGGCGTTGGCCAGGAACGGTGGGGCGGGATTGCCCAGCGGGTTGGCGGCCGAAATCTGGCAGTTCGGTGGTGGCGTGGCGCTCGGCCACTGGGTGCTGATCAACTGATAGTTGGCCCAGACACTCTGCGGGTTGGCCGTGCGCAACAGGGCCTGGTAATGGGCGTTCAAGGTGTTGGTGGGCCCGGTCAGCGGCACTTCGCGCACGATCTGCGAGGGCGTCGCCTTGACGGCCGGGTTCCATGGTCGTGGCGGAGGCTGGTTGACCGCATTGGTGCTGGCGGCGTTGTAGAACAGGTACGGGCCTTTGCGCTGCGCCACCGGTGTGGATTGCTCCGGCACGTTGTTCACGTGCTCGAAGGTCGACCAGACCCACTGCGGCGCACTGGCGGTCTTATGGACGATATGCAAGCCCACCAGCCCGACCGATTGCGATGCGCACGACTCCTCGACGATCGGCCCGTGACTCGGGTCGCTGTTGCCCGGCGTATAGACCAGCGCGTCGACCGTGTGGAAATCCTGCGGACGGTCGTTGGCGCCCAGCACCTTCCAGGATGCCTTCACCATCACCGAACCGACCTGGCTCGTGTCGTTGGAGCCACAGCTGAACGCCACGGTGTTGGTCTTGTTCGCGGCAAAGAATTTCTGCTGGCCTTCGATGCTGTACAGGCCGTTGTCGACGATCCCGTTGAACATCGATTGGTTGACCACGATTTCGTTGCGCGTATAAACGCCGTTCTGATCCACCAGCGGGCCGCTATCGAAGGGCTGGATAAACTCATCCAGCATGTCGGGAACCTTGCCCATCTGCTGCAGCAACCGTCCGGGCTTGAGCTGCTTGCACACTTCGGGAAGCGTCGCCGACGCATCCCAGGGCAAGGGTGCCTGGCCCTTGGCGCGGAAAATCTGGTAGCTCTCTTTCCAGCTTTCCCAGACCGTGGCCCCATCCTGCTTGCCAATGGTGGTGCCGGTATTGGGATGGCCATTGTCCAGGGCCGGCCAGTTCAGGGCGATGAAGGTCTGCCAAGACAGTTCATCGAAATTGCCTTGCAGGCTGGATAGGGAGATGGGTTGGGTGGCCGTGACATCGAAAGGTATTTGCGGCGACAGCGAGGGGTCGGCGCTGGCGTACGGACATAGCAGAACGCTTAACAAGGCACAGCCCAGCGGGCCACGCCGACTGACTTCCATTCTCATGCTTGATCTCCTTGGCATCAGGACGCCAGAAGATCACACCGGTCCGTCATGGACTCTCACTGCCTCCTGGCACGTCAGAGTCTAGGTAGGGTTTTATGCAAGAAGAGCGGCGGACGTAGAACCAATCGAAGCAAAGCCGGACGGCGTTATTCGGATTAAAGAGCGCCGTCATGGAGGACGCCATCGCGAGCAGGCTCGCTCCCACAAGGACTTCAGGGAGACCACGATCCCTGTGGGAGCGAGCCTGCTCGCGATGCTTTTGATCCTAGAGGCTGGCGACCTTCTGCCAGACCTTCGGCTTGAAGAACAACGTCTCGCCCTTCGCCAGTCCCACAAGGCTGTCGTGGTCCTTCACCACTTCGGCCTCGATCAGTTCACTCTGGCCTTCCACCTTCAAGGTCACCCGGGTCGTGGCGCCCAGCGGACGGATGTCGCGCACCTCGGCGGCATGGTGGTCCTCCAGCTCCGAACGCGACAGCGAGACTTCATGGGGACGGAACAGCACGTGCCGATCTTCACCCAGGTGCAGGCGGTTCGAGTCGCCCAGGAAGTGATACACGAAATCACTGGCCGGGTTTTCATACACATCGCCCGGCGAGCCGATCTGCTCGATCACGCCCTTGTTCATCACCACGATGCGGTCGGCGACTTCCATCGCTTCTTCCTGGTCGTGGGTCACGAACACCGAGGTCAGGTTGATGTCCTCGTGCAGCCGCGCCAGCCAGCGGCGCAATTCCTTGCGGACCTTGGCGTCGAGGGCGCCGAACGGTTCGTCCAGCAGCAACACCTTGGGTTCTACCGCCAGGGCGCGGGCCAGGGCGATACGCTGGCGCTGGCCGCCGGAGAGTTGCTCGGGGTAACGGTCGGCAAGCCAGTCCAGTTGCACCATGTTCAGCAACTCGTGAACCTTGGTCGCGATCTGGCTCTCGCTCGGGCGCTGGCCCTTGGGTTTCATGCGCAGGCCGAAGGCGACGTTGTCGAACACAGTCATGTGGCGGAACAAGGCGTAGTGCTGGAACACGAAGCCGACGTTGCGATCGCGCACGTCGTGGCCGGACACATCCTCGCCGTGGAACACGATGCTGCCCCGATCCGGGGTTTCCAGGCCGGCGATGATTCGCAGCAAGGTGGTCTTGCCGCAACCCGACGGACCGAGCAGCGCCACCAGCTCACCGCTCTGGATGTCCAGGCTGATGTCGTCCAGGGCTCTGAAGGCGTTGAAATTCTTGCTGACATTACGGACTTCGATCGACATGACTTATTCCTCCGCGGCGCTGGCGCGCAGGCGGTTGATTCGGTTTTCGCTCCACTGCTTGAGCAGCAGGATGAAGAGCGCCAGGATCAGCAACAGGCTCGCCACGGCGAACGCGGCCACGTGGTTGTATTCGTTGTAGAGGATCTCGACGTGCAGCGGCAGAGTGTTGGTCACCCCACGAATGTGGCCGGACACCACCGACACCGCGCCGAACTCGCCCATGGCCCGGGCGGTACACAGCACCACGCCATAGATCAGCCCCCACTTGATGTTCGGCACGGTGACGTGCCAGAACATCTGCCAGCCATTGGCCCCCAGCAGGCGCGCGGCTTCTTCTTCCTGGGTTCCCTGTTCCTGCATCAGCGGGATCAGCTCACGGGCCACGAACGGCACCGTGACGAAAATCGTCGCCAGCACGATGCCCGGCAGCGCAAACACGATCTGGATATCGTGGTCCGCCAGCCACGGCCCGAACAGGCCCTGGGCACCGAACATCAGCACGTAGACCAGGCCCGCGATCACCGGCGAGACCGAGAACGGCAGGTCGATCAGGGTCACCAGCATGCTCTTGCCACGGAACGAATACTTGCTTACGCACCACGCGGCGCTGACCCCGAACACCAGGTTCAGCGGCACCGAAATCAGCACCGCGATCACCGTGAGCTTCAGGGCCGACAGCGCGTCGGGTTCGAAGATCGCGGTAAAGAACGCCCCCAGGCCGAGCTTCAGGCCCTGGGACACCACGATGAACAGCGGCAACAGCAGGAACAGCGCAAAGAACAACCAGCCAAAGCCGATCAGGATCAGCCGCGACCTCGCGCTGCCGCGACGGGCGGCGTTGGTGGAGGCTGCGGAAATAGACGATTGGGACATGTTCGCGCCTCCTTATGGGGTTTCGATGCGCCGCTGCAGCAAGTTGATCAGCAGCAATAGGACGAAGGAAACCACCAGCATCAGCACGCCGATGGAGGTGGCGCCGGTGTAGTCGTATTGGTCGAGCTTGACCATGATCAATAGCGGCAGGATCTCGGTTTTCATCGGCATGTTGCCGGCGATGAAAATCACCGAACCGTACTCGCCCACGCCTCGGGCAAACGCCAGGGCGAAACCGGTCAGCCAGGCCGGCAACAACGCCGGCATCAGGATATGGCGGAACACCTGCCACGGCTTGGCGCCGAGGCAGGCGGCGGCCTCTTCGACCTCACGGGGGATATCCGCCAGCACCGGCTGCACCGTGCGCACCACGAACGGCAGCGTCACGAAGGTCAGCGCCAGGGTGATACCCAGTGGGGTATAGGCGATCTTGAACCCCAGGTCGGTGGCGAACTGGCCCACCAGCCCGGTTGGTGCATACAACGCCGTCAAGGCGATACCGGCCACGGCGGTGGGCAGGGCGAACGGCAGGTCGATCATCGCGTCGATGATCTTGCGACCAGGGAAGGTATACCGCACCAGCACCCAGGCCAGCAGCGTACCGATCACGCCGTTGATGATCGCGGCGCACAGCGCGGTACCGAAACTGAGCTTCAAGGCAGCCAGCACCCGCGGCGCCGAAATGATCGTCCAGAACTGCTCCCAGGTGAGCTGGGCGGCATGCACGAACATCGCCGCCAGCGGTATGAGCACAATCAGACTGAGGTACACCAGGGTGTAGCCCAGCGTCAGCCCGAAGCCGGGTATGACGGGGGAGATGCGACGCGACATAAAAGTCCTTGGTTGAAAACACGCTGTGGGAGCAAAACCGGGTGGGAGCAAGGCTTGCCCGCGATGGAGGCGACTCGGTTTCTAAAGGACCGCATCGCCTTCATCGCGGGCAAGCCGTGCTCCCACAAAATCCCCTTGCCACAGATTCAATGTTCGGTTTTTCAGATCAGCCCAGCTTACTGCGCCTGATAGATCTGGTCGAACACACCGCCATCGTTGAAGAATTTCGGCTGGGCGGTTTTCCAGCCGCCGAAGTCCTTCTCGATGGTCACCAGCTCCAGTTTCGGGAACTGCCGGGCGTACTTGGCGGCCACGTCCTTGTCCCGCGGACGATAGAAGTTCTTCGCGGCGATTTCCTGTCCGGCCGGGCTGTACAGATGTTTGAGATAAGCCTCGGCGATCTCCAGGTTGCCTTTCTTCTCGGCGTTCTTGTCCACCACCGCCACCGGCGGTTCAGCGAGGATCGACAACGACGGGACGACGATATCGAATTTGTCGGCTCCACCTTCCTCTTTCAGCGCCAGGAAGGCTTCGTTTTCCCAGGCCAGCAATACATCACCCTGACCGTTGTTGACGAAAGTAATGGTCGAACCACGGGCGCCGGTGTCGAGGATCGGCACGTGCTTGAACAGCGCTTGCACATACTCCTTGGCCTTGGCCTCGTCCCCCCCATTGGCCTTGAGGCCGTAGGCCCAGGCCGCGAGGAAGTTCCAGCGCGCACCGCCAGAGGTCTTCGGGTTCGGGGTGATGACCGAGACGTCATTTTTGATCAGGTCGCCCCAGTCCTTGATGCCCTTGGGGTTGCCCTTGCGCACCAGGAACACGATGGTGGAGGTATAAGGTGTGCTGGCGTCCGGCAGGCGTTGCTGCCAGTCCACCGGCAGGGTTTTGCCCAGTTTGGCGATTTCATCGATGTCGCCGGCCAGGGCCAGGGTCACGACGTCGGCGCGCAGCCCATCGATCACCGCCCGGCCTTGCTTGCCCGAACCACCGTGGGATTGTTGGATCTTCACGCTGTCGTCCGGATGCGCCTGTTTCCAGAAACTGACGAATTCAGCGTTGTAATCCTGGTACAGCTCGCGGGTCGGGTCATAGGAGACGTTGAGCAGTTCATAATCCTTCGCGACGGCGGAACCTGCGAAAACAGCGCTGGCCAGGGCGGCCAAGGCATAACGGCGAATCGACGACATGGTGAAAGCTCCTGGAATTCTGGTTTTTCTTATGGCTTTAAAATCGTGAGGCCTGAAAAAATCGAAACGCTGTGGGAGCAAAGCTTGCTCGCGACGAAAGCGATGCGGTCCATCAGAAATCGAGGCGCCTGCTTCGCGAGCAAGCTTTGCTCCCACAGCCACAATGTTTCAGCCCGGCTTATGGCTCGGCTGCTGCAGACGGAATTTTTCCTTACGTTCGATCTGTACCACCTGGGCGTTGTGCACAGTGATTTCCACCGCGCCAAAACGCAGATCGCGCAATGCGCTCTGGATCTCGCGCAAGATGCTTGCTTCGTCCTGGCCGTCAACGCTACGTAGGGATGCGCTCATGCTGCTGCTCCTTGAATGAGTGCCCGGCAGTGGTCGGCACTGCCTGGGGCGTGGAGCAATACTAGATAAGCCTGGATATTCTTAAAAAGACTATTTAAGAATTTTTATATAACTAAAAACACCACCGACAAACCCTGTGGGAGCGAGCCTGCTCGCGATAGCGGTGGGACAGTCAACATTTTTGTCTCTGGCAGGCCGCATCGCGAGCAGGCTCGCTCCCACAGGTTTTTTTGTTGTCAGGTAATCGCCGGGGCCCGCGCCCAATCCAACTGCTGCGCCGGCATCGGCCGTCCGAACCAATAACCCTGTCCGAGCCCACAGCCCTGCTCCAGCAGGAACCCCGCCTGCTCGCGCTGTTCGATGCCTTCAGCGTGTATCTGCATACCCATGCTGCGAGCCAGGGCGATGATCACCCGGACGATCGCCGCGTCGTCCTCGTCCCACGGCAACCCGGCGACAAAACCCTGGTCGATCTTGAGCTTTTGCACCGGCAAGCGTTTGAGCCGCAGCAACGAGGAATAGCCGGTGCCGAAGTCGTCAATCGCCAACCGCACGCCCAACTCCCGCAAACGATGCATCTGCTCCAGTGCCACCTCCGGGTCTTCCATCACCGCGCTTTCGGTCACCTCCAACTCCAGGAACGCCGGATCCAGACCGGTTTCATGCAGCACCCGGGCGACCTGCTCGTACAACTCGCGATGGGCGAACAAGCGGCTGGAAACGTTCACCGCGACGAACGTCAACCCAAGCCCGGCCTGCTGCCACTCGCACATCTGTCGGCAGGCCTGGGCCATGACCCAGCCATCGATCTGGGCGATCAGCCCGGTGCGCTCGGCGACGGGGATGAATTCGGCCGGCGAGATCAAACCACGCACAGGATGTTCCCAGCGTACCAGCGCTTCGACCCCGATCAGGCGACTGGACGCCAGGTCGTGCACCGGCTGGTAGTGGACTCGCAACTCCTGCCGGGCGAGGGCACGACGCAGTTCGAAGGCAATCTCGACCTGTTGTTGGGCATGGGCGGTCAGCTCTTCGGTGTACAAGGCATAGCCGTCACGCCCGGCGCTCTTGGCCTTGAACAGTGCCGAGTCGGCGTTGCGCAACAATTGCCCGGCGCTGAGGGCATCGCCGGGAAACAGGCTGATGCCGATGCTGGCGTTGATGAACAAGGCATGACTATCGAGCCGCAACGGCTCTTTCAACGTGTCGAGAATACGTTGGGCCAGGACCGCTGCCTGCCCCGGCTGCGAGCAGTTTTCCACCAGCAGGGCAAATTCATCGCCGCCCAGGCGAGCCAGGGTCACCCCCGGCACGAAGAGAGCCTGGAACCGCTCGGCCACGCCTTTGAGCAACTCGTCGCCAACCGCGTGTCCGAGGCTGTCATTGATGTTCTTGAAGTGGTCCAGGTCCACCAGCAGCAGGGCGCAACCGCGCTTGTGCAGTTGCGCCGAGGCCAGGGCCTGTTCCGCGCGATCGGAAAACAGCATGCGGTTGGGCAGGCCGGTCAACGGATCGTGATGGGCCAGATGCGCCAGTTCGTGTTGCGAATCCTTGATCGCACTGATGTCGGAGAACACTGCAACGTACTGGCTTACCTGACCCTCATCGTCGACGAGCGCCCGAATCGTCTGCCATTGCGGGAAGATTTCACCGCTTTTGCGCCGATTCCAGATTTCACCGCTCCATTCGCCCCGACCGCCCAGGGAGGCAAACATGTCGCGGTAGAAATCCGGCCCGTGGCGACCGGACTTGAACAGGTTGGGACGCCGACCCAACACCTCGTCCCGGTCATAACCGGTGATCGCCATGAAGGCTCGGTTCACGTGCACGATCAGCCCGTTGCGATCCGTCACCAGCACGCCTTCGCGGGTGCAATCGAAGACAGCGGCGGCCTGGCGCAGACGTTCGTGATCAGCCGTGTGCCCGCCTTCGCCGACCGACCGGGACAGCCGCGCCCGCGCGAGGAAGATCAACCCGGCACTGATCAGAATCCAGGCATAACCGTTGATCAGTTGCCAGGTATGCCGGACGCTGGATTGATCGAAGAAATTGCTTGATAAATAACCAACCAGCTGTAGCCAGGCAACTGACAGCACGAGGTAAAACAGCGCTTCACGCATGGCCATGCGGCGGTGAGCAGTCATTCGGTCGTCCATGTCCCTATAAATTGGCCGGGATTATAGAGGAAGAAACATCCTGCCACTCTTATCTGAAAGGCCGACTGGTTTTATCTGTAGGGCTGGTGATAATGCAACGGCTGTTTCTATCTTTATCGAGGGCCCTACAGCCTATGTGGTACGAAGGTTTTCTTGGCTTGTCAGCCTGGTCACTGGTGGCGGTCACCCTGCTGATGACCCATGTCACGATCATCAGTGTCACGGTCTATCTGCACCGTTACTCGGCTCACCGCTCCCTGGAGCTCAACGCCGGCCTAAAACATTTCTTCCGCTTCTGGCTGTGGCTGACCACAGGGCAGAACACCCGCGAGTGGACCGCTATCCACCGCAAGCACCACGCCAAGTGCGAAACCGTCGACGATCCCCACAGCCCGGTCGTCAAAGGCCTGTCCACCGTACTGCGCAAAGGCGCCGAGCTGTACCGCGCCGAAGCGGAAAACCCGGAAACCCTGCGCATCTACGGCAAGAACTGCCCCGAAGACTGGATCGAGCGCAATCTCTATAGCCGCTACCCGCTCCTGGGCGTGGCGATCATGGGCGTAATCGACCTGCTGCTGTTCGGCACCATCGGCATCACCATCTGGGCCATCCAGATGATGTGGATTCCGGTCTGGGCGGCCGGCGTGGTCAACGGCCTGGGCCATGCCGTGGGCTATCGCAACTTCGAATGCCGCGATGCGGCGACCAACCTGGTGCCCTGGGGCATCCTGATCGGTGGCGAAGAGCTGCACAACAATCACCACACCTACCCCAACTCGGCCAAGCTGTCGGTACGCAAGTGGGAATTCGACCTGGGCTGGGCCTGGATCCAGGTGTTCCGCTTCCTGCGCCTGGCCAAGGTCCAGCGGGTCGCGCCGATTGCCCATCGGATCGAAGGCAAGGGCCATCTGGACATGGACACCGCCATCGCGATTCTCAACAACCGGTTCCAGATCATGGCCCAGTACCGCAGGCTGGTGATCGCTCCGCTGGTCAAACAGGAACTGGAAAAGGTCGATCATTCGGTGCGCCACCAGTTCCACCGGGCCAAACGCCTGCTGTCGCGGGAAACCAGCCTGTTGGACGACCGTCACCATCTGCGCATCCAGAACATGCTGGAGCACAGCCAGGCATTGAAGGTGATCTACGAAAAACGCCTGGCCCTGCAGCAGATCTGGGCCAAGACCAGCAGCAACGGCCACGACATGCTGGCGGCCATCAAGGAATGGGTCCACGACGCCGAGATCAGCGGCATCCAGTCCTTGCGAGACTTTGCCGACCAGCTCAAGACCTACTCGTTGCGGCCTGCTACGGCTTGATAACCAAACCCCGCCACCCGGCGGGGTTTTTCTTTCCTGCACGACCCCACAGATCTGGCAACTGAAACCCCGCCCCTTCGTCGCCTGAAAAGGAACTTCGCTCCGAATCCCCTATCTCAAGAGCACTTCGCCATCCAGGCGGGCTTTGGAGCAAGCGCGTGCGAACCTTCAACAGTGCACGCTCTTTGAGATTTGTGCCAATGGTCGACAAGAACCTGCAGGATTCAACCCAACCTCATTGGCCCGAGGCGGCCCAGACGCTCATGGCGCTGATGCACGCCCAGGGCGAAGTGGCGCGCCTGAGCGAACGGGAACAACTCTTCAGCTCATTGCTGGTCAGCGTCAATGCGGTGCTCTGGGCATTCAACTGGGAAACCCGGCAACTGCTCTATGTGAGCCCCGCCTACGAACGGATCTTCGGCCGGCCCGTCGGCCTGGTACTGGCTGACTTCAACGAATGGCGTGACGCGATCTACCCCGACGACCTGGATTATGCCGAGCGCAGCCTGGCCGAAGTGCTGGTCAAAGGAGCCGTGGAGGATCGCGAGTACCGCATCATCGCCGCCGATGGCCAGATCCGCTGGCTAAGCGACAAATGCTTCATCAACCGCCAGGCCGAATCGGGGCAGCCGGTGATCGTGGTGGGCATCGCCGAAGACATCACCGAAAAGAAGCTGCTGGAAAGCGAACTGCAGCGACTGGCGACCACCGACGTGCTGACCCAGAGCAGCAATCGCCGCCATTTCTTCGAATGCGCCCACCGCGAATTCGAGCAGGCTCGACTGCAAGGAACGCCCATGGCGTTCCTGCTGCTGGACATCGATGATTTCAAGGTGATCAACGACACCTACGGTCATCAGGAAGGCGACAGCGTGCTGCAGAAAGTCGCCGAGAGCGGGCGGACCGTGCTCCGGAGCGGCGACCTGTTCGGACGGATCGGCGGCGAAGAGTTCGCCGCCGTATTCCCCGGCTGTGCCCCGGACATGGCCATGCAAGTGGCCGAGCGCCTGCAACGGGAAATCCAGCGCCTGACCTTCCGCAGTGGGGAGCAGGGTTTCGGTATCACCGTCAGCCAGGGCCTGACCAGCATCACCGACGAGGACCAGACCCTCGACAGCTTGTTCTCCCGCGCTGACGCCGCCATGTATGAGGCCAAGCGCCAGGGCAAGAATCGGATCATCGTCGGCTGACCGACGTCCTGCACAAGGCCCTGTGGGAGCGAGCCTGCTCGCTCCCACAGGGTTGAATCGACGGCCTTACTTCCTGCGCAGACGCATCAGTTCCGGCAAACCGATCTTCAGCAAACGCGCCGTGCGCCCCCGGGCCAGCTCTTCGAGACCTTCATGTTCGGACAGGTGGGCCATTTGGGCCGCCATGTTCATCACCAGGGCTTCGCGGGAGTAGACCCCGCCGCCGAGGCTGTAGGCCGCCGCAATCAACTCCCGCAGTTCCAGCGGCAAGCGCCAGCGGGTACGCAACGCCGAGCCGAAACCCGCGCCGAACTGCTCCAGGACGTTCCCCACTTCCTCCAGCTCATCCAGTTCGCCATCGAGCTGCTTCCATTCTTCCAGACAGCGCAACACTGCCAGCTCACCCAGGCGATGCAGCAGCCCGGCGCAATAACAGCGCTCTTGCTCCAGATCCAGCAAACGGGCCATCGTCCGGGCGTATTCGGCGGTGTGCAGCGACAATAGCCAATAACGCTCGGCATAGTCTGCCAGGCAGGGATCATTGAGCCGGGCACAGCGCTTGAGGGTCAACCCGAGGATCAGGTTCATGCTCTGCCCGGTACCGAGCTGGTGCAGCGCCTGGGCCACGGTCTGCACCGGACCGCCGCCCTGATGCTGGGCTGCGCTGTTGGCCGCAGCGATTAGCACGGCGGTGATCTGTGGGTCGGTGCGGATTTCTTCTTCCAGCAACTTCAGGTCCAGGCCGCTGGGGTTGAGGCTGCGTTTGACCGCTAATTGCACATCGGTCATCAGCGGCGCGCCTTCGGACAGCTCGCGCCGACGCTCAAGAAACGCGGCCAGGGTCAACGCGGGCCTAGGAGCCGGCGCATCGCTGATGACGTCTTCGCTGCCACTCAACAGCAAGCCTTGCAGACGCTGGGTCAGGCTTTCCCGGTTCAAGGGTTTGGTCAGATAAGCGGCCGGGGCCAGCGGCAACACCTCACGGACGCTGGCACCGTCATTGCGCCGACTCATCAGGATGAATGGCAACGGCGGCGTGCGGTGCTGATGACGAAGGCCACGCAGGATACTCAAGCCATCGACACCCGGCAGTTCCCAATCGGCGATCACCAGGTCGTAAGGATTATGCGCCAGCATTTCCAGCGCCTGTCTGCCCTCGCTGCACGTGTCCACCCGCGCATCGCAGCGCAAGTCCGATAACACCTGCTCCAGCAGCTCGCGGGACGCCGGGTCGGCCTCTGCGATCAACACGCGGGGTACAGCGGGTAAATCCACAGCAGTCATGCGGCATCGCTCCCTTGCAATACCTGCACCTTAGCCAATGGCTGCCGTTCCAGACAGCTCGAACCCTCAGGATAGGTGCCCGAACATGAAAAAACCCGCTAAAAGCGGGTTTTTTGTGGATCAACGCACAGCTCGCAGCGTCAGAGCTCGGAGAAGCACTCTTCGATGATTGCCAGGCCCTTGTCCAGTTGTTCGTCTGGCGAGGTCAACGGCACCAGTACGCGCAGGACGTTGCCATAAGTGCCGCAGGACAACAGGATCAAACCCTTGTCCCGCGCCTTGGCCACGACCTGGGCCACGGCGGCGGCGTTCGGCTTATGGGAATCACCGTTCTCGAACAGCTCAACGGCAATCATCGCGCCCAGGGCACGGACTTCACCGATCACCGGGTACTTGCTCTGGATGGCCTTGAGGCCGCTGACCAGGCGCTCGCCCACGGCCTTGCAGCGATCCAGCAGGTGTTCTTCTTCGAACACTTCCATCACCGCCAGCGCCGCCGCGCAAGCGATCGGGCTACCCGCATAGGTGCCACCCAGGCCACCCGGGGCGATGGCATCCATGTACTCGGCCTTGCCGCAGACACCGGCCAGCGGGAAGCCGCCAGCGATGGATTTGGCGAAGGTGGTCAGGTCGGCAGCGACGCCCATCTGCTCCATGGCGAAGAAAGTACCGGTACGACCTGCACCAGTCTGCACTTCGTCGGCGATCAGCAGAATGCCGTGCTGGTCGCACAGGGCGCGCAGGCGCTTCATGAACTCTTTCGGCGCTACATAGAAACCACCCTCGCCCTGCACCGGCTCGATGATGATTGCAGCGATGTCACGCGGCTCGGCGTCGTTCTTGAAGATGCGCTCGATGCTGGCGATGGAATCGTCGATGCTCACGCCGTGCAATTCGTTCGGGTACAGCGCACGGAAGATACCGCCTGGCATCAGGCCCATGCCGGCCGAGTACGGCACGACCTTGCCGGTCAGGCCCAGGGTCATCATGGTGCGACCGTGGTAAGCGCCAGTGAAGGCGATCACTCCGGCACGACCGGTGGCGGCACGGGCGATTTTCACGGCGTTTTCCACCGCTTCTGAACCGGTGGTCACCAGCAGGGTTTTCTTGGCGAAGTCGCCTGGCACCTTGGCGTTGATTTTTTCGCACAGTTCCACGTATGGCTCGTAGGCCAGAACCTGGAAGCAGGTGTGGGTCAGCTTGTTCAGTTGCTCGGTCACGGCGGCGATGATTTTCGGGTGCACGTGGCCGGTGTTCAGCACGGCGATGCCGCCGGCGAAGTCGATGAATTCACGGCCTTCAACGTCGGTTACCGTGGCGTTCTTCGCCGATTCAGCGAAGATCGGGTGAATCTGGCCGACACCACGTGGAACGGCAGCGGTACGGCGGGCCATCAGATCAGCGTTAGTCTTGCTCATTACAGTCCTCATTCGCCGCTCATCGGTCGGCGTGGCTCAAGGATTTACACGGAGGGAATTCAACGGCGGCAGCATGCGATGATCGACTGCCACGGCGTTCCCGGCCGCAGAAAAAAGTGCAGTTTTGAAACGGCGCAAGGGGCAGCGCTCTCGTGCCCCTTGCGCTTGCAGCAGGATCAGATACCCAGGCAGAGGTATTTGATTTCCAGGTAGTCCTCGATGCCGTACTTGGAGCCTTCACGGCCCAGGCCCGAAGCCTTGATACCGCCGAACGGCGCGACTTCGTTGGAGATCAACCCGGTGTTGACGCCGACCATGCCGTATTCCAGGGCTTCGGCCACGCGGAACACACGGCCCAGGTCACGGGCGTAGAAGTACGAGGCCAGGCCGAACTCGGTGTCGTTGGACATCGCAATCACTTCGGCTTCGTCTTTGAAGCGGAACAGCGGCGCCAGCGGGCCGAAGGTTTCTTCCTTGGCCACGGCGGCATCTTTCGGCACGTTGGTCAGGATGGTCGGCTCGAAGAAGTTGCCTTGCATCGGTTTGCCACCGGCCAGTACGGTCGCGCCTTTGCCAACGGCATCGGCAATGTGTTCCTGGACCTTGGCGACAGCTTTCTCGTCGATCAGCGGACCGGTGGTGGTGCCGTCTTCCAGACCGTTGCCGATCTTGAGCTTGGCGACCGCAGCCTTGAGTTTTTCCGCGAACGCGTCGTACACCGAATCCTGGATGTACAGACGGTTGGCGCAGACGCAGGTCTGGCCGTTGTTGCGGTACTTGGAAATGATCGCGCCTTCGACGGCCTTATCCAGGTCCGCATCGTCGAACACGATGAACGGCGCGTTGCCGCCCAGTTCCAGGGAGACTTTCTTGATGTCCTTGGCGCATTCGGCCATCAACTGGCGACCGATCTCGGTCGAACCGGTGAAGGACAGCTTGCGCACGATCGGGTTGCTGGTCAGCTCGCCGCCGATGTCGCCGGCGCTGCCGGTGACCACGCTCAGCACGCCTTGCGGGATGCCGGCACGATGCGCCAGTTCCACCAGGGCCAGGGCCGAGAACGGGGTTTGCGAGGCCGGCTTGATGACCATGGTGCAACCGGCGGCCAGGGCTGGACCGGCCTTGCGGGTGATCATCGCGGCCGGGAAGTTCCACGGGGTGATGGCGGCGGTCACGCCGATCGGCTGCTTGATCACGATCAGGCGCTTGTCGGGCTGGTGGCCGGGAATCACGTCACCGTAGATGCGCTTGGCTTCTTCGGCGAACCACTCAATGAACGAGGCGGCATAGACGATCTCGCCCTTGGCTTCGGCCAGCGGCTTGCCCTGCTCCAGGGTCATCAGGCGACCGAGGTCGTCCTGGTTCTCGATCAGCAATTCATACCAGCGGCGCAGCTTGTTGGCGCGCTCCTTGGCGGTCAACGCACGCCAGGCCGGCAGCGCCTTGTCGGCGGCTTCGATCGCACGACGGGTTTCGGCAGCGCCCATTTTCGGCACAGTACCCAACACTTCGCCCGTGGCCGGGTTGGTGACCTTGATCGTCTGACCACTGTCCGCATCGACCCAAGCGCCATCGATGAAGGCTTGCTGGCGGAACAACTGGGTGTCTTTAAGCTGCATGTCGGCTTTCCTTAACAGCACCGCGCGCACGCGGAGCGAATTAGAGTTGTAGAAAGGCGCCTTATGGGCTGCCGTCAGGGAAATCATTCACTGGGCTGAAGCACAGAAATAACGCACAACAAGCATAGACGTGCGGTTCAGCACCCAGACAAGAGCGTTTGAAATCTCAAACGAATCCTAGGGCCGATAGGGGTGAAGGACAATAGGCTGTTCGAAAAAAAGAACGAAAAAGACAAATTTGCCCGTTTTTTCTGATCAGCGTAGCCAACATCCGCCCAAAGCCGAGAAAACAACGGCAAATCAGCAGCATGGACGCCCGGCATGCATATGAGTATCATGGCGCCGCGTTGCACCAGTAGCTCAGCTGGATAGAGTACTGCCCTCCGAAGGCAGGGGTCGTGGGTTCGAATCCCGCCTGGTGCACCATACAGATGATCAAAAGCCCCAAGTCGCGAGACTTGGGGCTTTTTTGTGGGCGTTGGCGCACTCAACGCTTGCGCAACGCCTCCAGCCGCGCCGGCAAGTCTTCCTTGGGAAACCGCTTGTGCAGCGCAAGCAGCTTCTCATCCGCCGCCTTGGTCTCCCCCACCTGGCGCAATCGCAGGATTTCCAGCAATCCTTGCTCCAGCGAAGAGGGGGCGGCGGGCACGGGTTTGCTCTTTTTCGCCATGGGCTCATCCGCCTGGATTTGCACAGGCTGCTCCGGAGCCTGGCTCAGTTCGCCCAGGGGCCCCGCCATACGCGCCATCGGCGCAGGGGCAACAGGGGCTGCCGGCTCGGGGGCAACGGCAAGCTCCTGCCGGGCGGCGGAATAGTCCAGGGATGCTGGTGCAGCCAGTTCGTCCTTCGGGACCGGCGAGCGCAGCACCAGGCCAATCATCAGGGCCAGGCCCGCCACGGTGGCGAACGCCATTTGCCAGCGCGGCCGTTGGCAGGCCTTCAGCCAACGTTGCCACAGGCTCGGCCTGGGCGCCGGCGCTTCGCGGCGGGCGGTGGCCAGGATGAAGGCGTCCAGGGAGGCGGGTGGCTCGCCGCAGGCGTGTTGACGGAAATGCTCGATCAGCGCTTCGTCAGCGGGATCCGGGGTCTGTCGGGAATCAATCATGCGGGTACCTCCTCGGCCAGCAGGCGGTGCAATTTCTGCTGGGCGTAACGCAAACGGCTCTTTACTGTTTCCAGCGGGACGCCGGTCAGGGCGGCGATCTGCGGCAGCTCAAGGTCGCCGTGCAGGCGCAGCAGGAAGACCTCTCGCTGATCTTCGGGCAAGGCTTGCAACGCAGCCTCCAGACGGCCCTGATCGCGGCTCAGGCTCAACTGTTGCTCCGGGCTATTGGCGTCGTCGGTCTGGACGTGAAGCTGCTCGTCATAGCTGTCATGCAATGGATTGTGAACACCGTGCCGGCGCCAGTGATCGATCAAACGGTTGCGGGCAATCTGGAACAGCCAGGTACGAAAACTCGCCCGTCCTTGTGGCTGGGTGCTGCTGCGGATCAGGCTGAGCCAGGTGTCCTGAAAGATTTCCTCGGCCAGCTCGGCCCTGTTACTCAAGGACACGAGGAAACGGTAAAGCCCCTGCCGATGCCGCGCATACAGGCTTTCAAAACTGGCGCCATCACCGTCGCGGTAGCGGGCCAGCAGCGTTTCGTCGCTGATGGAGTCAATCGGGGTGGGCATTTGGGTGGCGGATTCCTTCCAGTTGAAATGCGATTCTGCAAACAGCACCGATCCACTGTGGGAGCGAGCCTGCTCGCGAAGGCGATGTGTCAGCCAACTTTTCCATCGACTGGTCCACCGCCATCGCGAGCAGGCTCGCTCCCACAGGGATCCTCGCGGTACTCAGGAGCCGTGCTTGGTCTCGGGCTTGAGGCTCTGTGCCAGCTCGACCATCTGCACGAACTCGGCACGCAGCCCGAACGGGTCGTCACCCCGGGCAGAACGGGCCAACTGAGCGGTGTCCTTCAAACTCATCGCCCCAGTGTAGCGCCCCTCGCCCTTGAGCTGTTGCGCAAAGGCCGCCACCGCCGCCGAGAAACGCAGGTCATCGCTGGCCTTGCCTTCGCCCTGCGCGCTGGCGATGGGATGTTCGATCAGTCGGCTACTGCCGCCTTCAGCGGGTTTGTAGCGTACCCGCAACATTGCCAGCTCACCGGCCTTGCCTTCCTGCTTGGGCTGCGGGCTGGCATAGCGCAGCGGCTCCAGCCAGCCCTGCTCGCCTTTTGGCACGATTTCATACAGCGCCGTCACCGTGTGCCCGGCACCGATTTCGCCAGCATCGACCTTGTCGTTGTTGAAGTCCTCACGTTTCAACGCGCGGTTCTCATAACCCAGCAGGCGATATTCGCTGACCTGGGCGGGGTTGAACTCCACCTGCAACTTCACATCCCGCGCCACCACCGCCAGGGTCGAGCTGAGCTGGTCCACCAGCACCTTGCGCGCTTCGAGCAGATTGTCGATGTAGGCGTAGTTGCCATCGCCGGCGTCGGCCAGCTGTTCCATCAGGTGTTCGTTGTAGTTATCCACACCGAAACCCAGGGTCGTCAGGGACACGCCACTTTTACGCTGGTCCACCGCCATCTGCTTGAGGCTGTCGAAATCACTGACGCCGACGTTGAAGTCGCCATCGGTGGCCAGCAGGATGCGGTTGATGCCTTTGTCGATAAAGCTTTCCCGGGCCATCTGGTACGCCAGTTCGATACCCGAGGCGCCTGCGGTGGAGCCTCCGGCGTCAAGCTGATCGATGGCGTTGCGGATCTGGGCTTTATCGCGACCCGAAGTGGGCTTGAGCACCACCCGCGACTCACCGGCATAGACCACCAGGGATACCCGATCCTGATCGCGCAACTGGTCCACCAGCAGTTTCAGTGTGCTCTTGACCAGCGGCAGGCCTTCGCGACGGTCCATGGAGCCGGAAACGTCTACCAGGAAGACCAGGTTGGCCGGCGCCAGGTCCGCCACAGCACGGTCGGAAGCCTTAATGCCGATGCGCAGCAAACGGGTGTGGGGGTTCCACGGCGATGGCGCCAGTTCAGTGGTCACGCCAAAGGGTGAACCATCGGTAGGCAGTGCGTAGGTGTAGGGAAAGTAGTTAACCATTTCCTCCAGTCGCACAGCCCCTTCAGGCGGCAGGCTGCCCTGATTGAGGAAACGTCGCACATTGGCGTAGCTGCCGGTGTCGACATCCACGCTGAAGGTCGACACCGGAGTTTCGGCAACGCTGTGGATGGGATTGTCCGGCAGTTTTTCATATTGCTCCCGCGGCTCGCTGCGGTAATCCGCGACGGCGGCATCGTTTGCCACCAGTAGCGAACCAACCGGTGCCGGCACGGCCATGCGCTTGACCTGAGACGGCGCGGGGACGACCTCGCGTTGCAGTTCAGGCTTGGCGGCCGCAGCGGCGGGCTCGGCGGTTACGGCAGTCTCTCGGGACGAAGACAACCCACAACCCGCCAGCGCCACCAATAAGGTCACGGTGAAGCCCTGGGCTGCAGGACGAAGAAATGAATGGGGACGGGACATGGGGCTGAACCTCGTGAGTGGATGATCCGTTCACAAGCTCAGACGAGGGGGATTTGCGATTCGGGTTAACGACCGCAAATTTTTTTCGCGGCACTGAGACAGCAGCGCCTGGTCATCCTGGATGTCCAGGCGCAAGACGCGGCTAGCGAGACGGAATGGCTTGCAGGTCATCGACGATAAAGCGACTCAACACACCGGTATAGTACCCCTCCACATCGGAGTTACCCTTGTTGGTCAGCGCGCCCAGCATGCTCTTCATGTTTTGCATTTGCCCTACCGCGCCGCCAGGCATCAACCCCTCACGTGCCTGGGCAAAGTGCAACACCTCGGCGCCGGCCTTCTTCACCTTGACCTGATAGCTGAAGTCGACACTGGCAAGGTACATACCGTCGGCGACGATCTTGCTCATGAAGCCGCCCTGGGTATCCTGGATGCGGCGCGCGTAAACGGTGTTCACGTCCAGTAGATAGTCCGCTGTTTCCCGGCTGGAGGCATAGCGATTGGCATCGAGCAGGCGCAGGACCAAGTCGCCGTTCAATTGCTCGCGCACGGTTTCGTCAGGCAGGAAGCGCTCATTCTTGCCGACGACTTCAACGTTGAAGGTGTCGATCCAATACGTGGCGGTCTTGGGGATCGCTACCGGCGCGGGAGAAATGTAGTAGTCGGGCTTGGAGGCACAGCCCGCCAGGAGGCAGAGGGCCAGGAGTGTGGCAAGAGCGCGCATGTCGGAATTCGTCCCTGAAGAGTTGATTGTAAAGCGCGGCGGATTTTACGGAGTCTGGAAGGCTTCTCAAGCTGTTTTGCTGTTTACGCGACTGCGCTGCCATGAGGATCTTCCCCCAGAAGCCAAAAGCCCCGGTCGTTATGGACCGGAGCTTGGGTTGGCACCTGACTCGCAACAGGGAGATCCGATCATTCGACGCCGATTTCCACCACCGTTTTCCCTTGCCCGCGTCCATCGGTCACCTGCGCGAACGCGTCATTGACCTCGTCCAGGCCAAACCGCCGCGGATCCACCTTGATCCGCAATTTCCCCGCCTCAACCAGCCCTGCCGCCTCCCGCAAGATCTGGCCATGGCGCTCGCGTCCCTTGCCGGTCAGTAAGGGCATCAAGGTAAACACGCCAGAATAACTCGCGCCACGAAACGACAACGGCGCCAGGCTGTGTTGCCCCCAGCCCAGGCAACTGAGGACATGGCCAGTGTAGGTCTTCACGGCGTTGAACGACGCGTCCAGGGTCTGGCCGCCGACCGTGTCATAAACGATGTCGAAGCCCTCGCCATCGGTGTGCAGGCGTACATAGCTGTCGGTGTCCTCGGATCGGTAGTCAATGGCCGTCGCGCCCAGTTCGCGGATGAAATCCAGGCTGCCGATCGAGCCGGTGGCATAGACCTCAGCGTCCCGGGCCCTGGCAATCTGCACAGCCATTTGACCAACACCGCCCGCGCCACCATGGATCAGCACTTGCTGGCCGGCCCGGACATTGGCGCGATCCACCAACCCTTCCCAGGCCGTGATGAAGACCAGCGGCAATGCCGCCGCTTCCCGCATGCTCAGTGAGGCGGGCTTGGGGGCGATCAGGCGAGCATCGACGGCAATGTATTCGGCCAGGGCACCTTGAGCGCCGCCGATACCACCCGCCATGCCGAATACCTCCTCGCCGGGGACAAAGTCATTCACACCCTCCCCCAACGCTACGACCGTCCCGGCCAGGTCAATCCCCAATACAGCGGGCAGTGGCTGACGAGCATGGGCTCCGCCTCCTGCCGCGATCTTGGTATCCAGCGGGTTGATGCCCACAGCGTGAACCTTGATCAAGACTTGTCCCTTGCCCGGAACAGGCCGGGGAATAGGGCGGACGACCAGTGGCGCCTGGGCAGCTTCGGCGACGGCAGCGGACATGGTGTTGTTCATGATGGTAAACCTCCAATGAGTGGGTAGGTTCATATTGCGAGTGCCGGACTATTCCGATAAGTAAGCAAGAATGGATAAGATTTATTCCTCATAAAGGCCAAATCCAATGGATCTGTTCGATGCAATGCAGGTGTTCGTACGGGTGGTGGAACGTGGCTCGTTCTCGGCCGTCGCCAGGGAACTGAACCTGGGTCAACCGGCGGTGAGCAAGCAGATCCGCGGACTGGAGAAACACCTGGGTGGGGCACTGTTTGCCCGCAGCACCCGCCATCTCGCGTTGACCGATCAAGGTCAGCGCTTCTATGCCCAGAGCAAGGAAATCCTCGCCAGCCTGGACACTGCCCGACTCAGTTTCGCCAGCGGACAGGAACAGGTCGCAGGCGCTCTGCGCGTCGCGGCGCCGGTGAGTTTCGGACGGTTATGCATTGCACCCCTCGTGGGTGACTTCCTGGCGCGTCATCCACAGGTTCGGATCGACCTGAGGCTGAGCGATCAACATGAGGACGTGCTGAAGGAAAATATTGACGTGGCCATTCGTATCGGCAAGGTCAAAAACGAAGGGTTGGTAGCCCTGAAGCTCGGCGAGAGCACGCGCCGGGTGTATGCCTCCCCCGCCTACTTGCAACGGCATGGCACACCACTCGAACCGTCTGATCTTGTCCGTCACAACTGCCTGGGGTTTACCCTGCTGGAGCACTATGACGTTTGGCAGTTCGACTGCCATGGCGAACAACATCACGTGACGATCAAGGGCAATGTCACCAGCAACAGCAGCGAAGCGATCCGGGAAATGGTGCTTTGCGGGTTAGGCCTTTCGCTTTCGCCACAGTGGTTGTTCGCCGCCGACGTTCGCCAGGGTACCGTGACCGGCGTGCTTGCCGATTACCAGCCGACGGCATTGCCCATCCACGCGGTATTCAGCCAGGACCGACGCCGCTCGGCACGCACCCGGGCTTTTGTAGACTTCTTGCGCGAACGCCTTTGAAGACCGGGCTACCGGATCAGCAGAGGCGCCTGAGCAGAACTAGGCGTCACACGCCAATGAAGGCTGCGCCGACTTCATGGGGCGTCGCGAAAAAAACAGCGCCGCCGCGACACCCACCGCCCCCATCACCGCGCTATACCCCACGCACACCCACGGGCTCCACGGCACCAGCGCGATCAGCACCAGCGGCGTGACACTGGCCCACAGCGCATAGGCGATGTTGTAGGTGAACGAGATGCCGGAGACGCGAATCTTTGGCGGGAACAGGTTGACCATCACCGAAGGCACCGCGCCGACCACGCCGCAACCCAGGCCGGCCACGGCGTAGGCCAGACCCAGCCAGGCACCGCCGTTGATCAGGCTGGCGTAGAGCACGGAGATGCCCAGGGGCAGCAATACGCTGTAGAGCATGACGGTGCGCCAGGCGCCGATGCGATCGACGATGAGGCCGGCCAGGACACAGCCGATGTTCAGGAAGACGATGCCCAGGCTGCTCAAGGCAAAGGTCTGGCCGGGCGTCATGCCGAAGCTTTTCTGCATCACGGTCGGGGTAATGACCACGAACACCACCACCGCGGAGGTCAGCACGCAAGTCAGGATGGCGGCGGGCAGCAAGGCCTGTCGATGTTCCCGCAACACCGTGCGCAGCGGCAGTTCTGCAGCGCCTTCGCGGTTGGCTTGCAAGGCCATGAAGATCGGCGTTTCGCTCAGCCAGCGGCGCAGCCAGACGCCGATAACCCCGAAGACTCCGCCCAGCAGGAAGGGCATGCGCCAGGCGTAATCGAGGATTTCTGTCGGGGTGTAGATACGGGCCAGCGCCGTGGCGGTCAGCGCGCCGAGCAAGTAGCCGAAGGTCAGGCCGGCCTGGAGAAAACCCAGGGCGTAGCCGCGATGGTGAAGCGGGGCATGTTCGGCCACGAACACCCAGGCACTCGGCACCTCACCGCCCACCGCCGCGCCCTGCAGGATGCGCAGCGCCAACAGCAGCAGCGGTGCGAAATAGCCGATTTGCTCGTAGGTCGGCATCACGCCGATGAGCAGGCACGGCAAGGCCATCATCAGGATGCTCAGACTGAATACCCGCTTGCGTCCCAGACGATCCGCGAAGTGCGCCATGAGGATGCCGCCCAGTGGCCGCGCCAGATAGCCAGTGGCGAAAATCCCGAAGCTTTGCAGCAAGCGCAGCCAGTCGGGCATTTCCGGTGGGAAGAACAGCTGGCTGAGGGTCAGGGCGAAGAAAACGAAGATGATGAAATCGTAGATCTCCAACGCCCCGCCCAAGGCGGCAAGCCCCAGGGTCTTGTAGTCGGACCGGCTGAACCGGTCGCCTGGCGGATGGGTGATGGCTGTCATGGGCAGATTTGAATATCAGGTTGTAGAAAGGGCGGGGGCGATGCGAAACCCCTCGCCACAAAGGCTCACAGGGCGGGTGATCAGCGGTGGTAACGCCGCACGACACTGCTGTTGCGCAACACGTGGCCGTTGATCTTTTCCATCAGTTGGGCACGGGTCAGCCCCGCGGGCAACGCATCCGGCGGCAGGTCCAGGGCGAAAAGCTGGATCAGATAGTGATGAGCACTGTCGCCGAGGGGTGGGCAGGGACCGATATAACCGCGGGTGTTCTTGCTGTTGATTCCGCTCATGCCTTCCAGCGTGGTCTTGCTGCCCGCCCCTGCCGGTATTTGCCGCGTGCTGGCCTTGATACCGTAAAGCACCCAGTGGTCGACGCCCTGGCCCCTTTGGCCATCCGGATCCAGCATGACGATGGCGTAGCTGAGGGTGCCCGGTGGGCCGGCATTCCAGCTCAAGGCAGGGGAAATGTTCTTGCCCCCGCAATTGTTGGCGTCACTGGCAGCCGCAGCGGTGAAAAGACGGTCATCCGACACGCCGGGGATGTTGAGGGTGAAGCGCTCCTCGGCCTGGGCAGCCCCTTGTGCGCACAGCACCAGGGCGAAGGCTGCCAGCCAGGGGGTGAGGGAAGTCAATCGGGTCATACCGGGCACCTTATGCGGGTCAGGCCATGGACGGCCTGCGCACTATAGCCCCAGCTTCGCCCGGGTTGCAGTGACAATTATGCTGAACCTCACTCCAATCAGCCGACTCCAACGAGAAACGCCTGCCGGAGACCGACCATGTCCTTGCATCAAGTCGCCCGCTTCGCGGATGTACGCGAAGACCGCGGCCTCGAAGTCAAGATCAACGAAACGACCCTCCTGTTACTGCGCGCAGGCGATCAGGTACGCGCCTTCCAGGGCAAATGCCCGCACGCCGGCGCGCCGCTGGCCAAGGGTGCGGTGTGTCACGGTAGGCTGATATGCCCCTGGCACAAGGCGGCATTTCGGGCCGAAGACGGCGCCCTGTGCGAACCACCGGCCCTCGACAGCCTGGAGCGCTATCACGTCGAGGTCCGCGACGGCGACATCTGGGTCGATGACCAACCGCTGCCCGCCGAGAAAATCCCGCCGGCCGATGACCCACGCACCTTTGTCATCATCGGTGCCGGGGCCGCCGGCACGGCATGCGCCACGGCATTGCGCGATAAAGGCTTCGGCGGCCGGATCCAAATGATCGATCGCGAAAGCGACGCCGGGTATGACCGCACGGTGCTGAGCAAATACGTCCTGGCCGGTGACATGACCGTCGAGGAGACACCTGCGCTGCGGGATGAAACTTACTTCACCCAGCAACGCATCGAGCGGCTTCACGGCGAGGTCATGGGGCTGGATAGCACCTCCCGCCAGATTCGCCTGGCCGACGGGCAGACGCTGGGTTACGACGCAGCGCTGATCGCCACGGGCGGAACGCCCAAGACCCCGGACCTGCCCGGCATCGATTTGCCACAGGTGTTCGTGCTGCGCTCGATGGAGCACGCAAGACACATCCTCGACAGTGCCCGGTCGGGGCAACGGGCGGTGATTATCGGTGACAGTTTCATTGCCATGGAAGTCGCCTCGTCGCTGCGCAAACGGAAGCTGAGCGTCACCGTCCTGGCCCGGCATCCCGTGCCGTTCGCGGCGCAGTTGGGCGACAGTGTCGGCCAGGCCATCCTGGCCCGGCATCGAGCCAACGGCGTGGTGTATCACAGCGATGGCGAAGCGGCGCGAATCGAAGGTGCTGGCAAGGTGGAGGCCGTAGTGTTGGACAATGGCCAGCGCTTTGCGGCAGACCTTGTGATTGTCGGGATCGGCGTGCACCCGGCCACCGATCCGTTCGCCGATTTGCCACGGGAAGAGGACCAGTCATTGACCGTCGACGCCGGCATGCGCGTGACCGATGGCGTATGGGCCGTCGGTGACATCGCGACGTTTCCTCTCAGCGGCCAGCCTCGGCGAATCGAACACTGGCGCCTGGCCCAGCAACAGGCCCGGATCGCGGCAGCGAATATGCTCGGTGGTGATGAGCATTATCTGGATGTGCCGTTTTTCTGGACTTATCACTTCGGCAAACGCTACGACTACCTGGGCCATGCCGAACAATGGGACGAGGTGCAATTCAAGGGCACTCCCGAGCATCCGCCCTTCATTGGCCTGTTGGGCAAGGATGGTCTCGTTGCCGCGGCAGTGGCCTGCGACGAAGGCCGGGCCATGGCGGCGCTGGCCCAACGCATGAAACAACCGCTGCCGGTGGATGAGGCGTGGCGGTTGATCCGGGATTTTTCAAGCGCCTGACCCATCGCCTTCGCGAGCAGGCTCGCTCCCACAGGAACATCAAGCTTGTAGACAACGCAGCTTAATGTGGGAGCGAGCCTGCTCGCGAAGGCGTCGGCAGCGTCTACATCGAATGATCGGCCGGAAGCTGAATAACCCGCGCCGGCTCCAACGGCGCCAGGGGTGGCGGTTGCAGTTCCTTGCTCAGCACGTGAAAGTGCGGCACCACGTGGCTGATGTCACCGTCCTGGTTGTTGTGGATGATTTTGGAGCCCGGCCGGCGCAGGGTGTCCAGGCGCTCGTCGGTCAGTTTGAAACTGTCGCTCAAGCCCTGATCGTCGACGACCGGTGCCGGCAGTCGACGCTGGGCGAAACTTCGGCTTTTGCGCTGCTGATAACGCGCCCAGGCAATCAGGATGACCGCGTTGACCAGCGCCACCCAACCATAGATCTGCAACGTTCCGAGGGTGTCCAGCCACGTTCCGCCGAAGCGCGGCCCGGCGTGACTGTCGAACAGCGGCCAGAGCCCGTTGACCAGCAGGTACAACAGCCCAACCCACGCCAGTACCGTGAAGAACACATCGATGAGCACCAGAAAAGGCCTTTGCCGGGTCCTGATAATTTTCATCGGATCACTTCCTCTTCGTCATCGCCAAACGGTTTGATACCCCGATCCGGGCTGACCCAGCGCGCACGCTTCTGATGCTGCCCGAACAAGACCTTCGGAAAGCTCACCAGGGTGGTAAACAGGCTGATCAACCAGAACACCAACGGGTACCAGACCACCCAGAACATGATGTGCCACAGGCCTTTTTCGTAACGGCGATCAATGAGGATGCTCACTGCGAATTGGACCAGGCACACCACCGCCAGCAGCAGTCCGGTGAAAGCCGGTGGCATGAGATGGTCGACCGCAATGGCCGCCGGCATCTCGACGAATTTACCCGCGCCCCAGAACACCACCGACAGCAGGAACGTGAACGCCCACCCCGTGGACAGGCAATATTCGAACAGCAGCGGCCACAGGTAGCGATGACGGTATTGCCAGATGCCGCGGATATTCTTGAACAGCACCTCGGCACCACCCTGGGCCCAGCGCAGCCGTTGCCGCCACAGGCCGCGCAGGGTTTCGGGCATAAGGATCCAGCACAGCGCACGGGGCTCGTAGAAAATGCTCCAGTGGTCCAGTTGCAGCTTCCAACTGATGTCGATGTCTTCGGTGATCATGTCCGGGCTCCAGTAACCAACCCGGTGCAGGGCCGTGCGACGGAAGGCGACGATCACGCCGGAGACGGTAAAGATCCGCCCGAAGACCCGTTGAGTGCGCTTGATCAGACCGATGATCGAGGAAAACTCGCCCACCTGAACCCTACCCACCAATGTCGAGCGGGTGCGGATACGCGGGTTGCCGGTCACTGCACCAAGACGGGCGTTTTCCAGCATCGGCGCCACCAGGTAGGCGCAGGTATTGGGCGCCAGCAGCGCATCGCCGTCGATGCACACCAGGTATTCGCTGCGTGCCGCGATGGCGCCCATGCGCAGGGCCACGGCCTTGCCCTGGTTCTCCGCCAGGTGCAGGACCCGCAGGCGCGGATCTTCCAGCGCCAACAGATCGAGGACCTGGCCGGTGTTGTCCTTGGAGCCGTCATTGATGGCGATGACTTCGATGTTCGGGTAGTGCTGGCCCAGCGCCGCGTGAATGGTGTCGGCAACGTTGTCGCCTTCGTTGAAACACGGGATCAGGATGCTGATCAGCGGCTCGCCGGCCAGGGCCGGTGGCAAGGTGTCGTCCTTCCACGGCCAATGGCGCTCCCAGTGCAACCAGAAATACAGGCCACCGGCGATCCACAGGCCGGACATGAACAGCGGGTAGAAGAACACGAAGTCCATCAGGAATTGCCCGGTGACCAGGAAGATCAGACCCAGGGGCACTCCAAGGACGATCGCCAGCACCAGCAGAGCGAGCAGTCTGTCGAGCATGTCAAGGATTCCACTTGTTGGAGAGCGCCGGCCGCACGGTTTTCACCGCGGGCTGGTCTTCGATGAAGTTGTCCGGGTAGTAGCCGAAACTGGTCACGCCCTGGCGCTTGAGGCGTCCCATCCAGTCGGCCAACTGTTCACCCTCGATATCGCTGGCCGGTTTGCTGTCCCAGTCACGGGCCTGCAGCTCGAACACCGTGCGCTTGAGGGCACCGGGGCGGGCCTTGACGGTCTGGACCAGGCGCTCCAGCCACGGGCCGGACTGCGCGCGGGTCTGTTTCTCCATCAACGGCATGGCCATCGGTGCCGTCCAGTCATAAGCACCAAGGAAGTCGTCGAGGTTCTGGGCGAACCAGGCTTCGCTTTCAGGATTGAGCATCGGTTCGGCAAAGATATTGCGTGCGGTCAGCACCTGCGGGCCACGAATTGCCCGGACCTTGGCGGTGAGCTCACGGGTGAAGTCGATCAAGTAGCGGCTCTTGAAGCGGGTCCAGCGTTGCATCGCTGCCGGATCTTCGCGCAGAGCGGCGATGGACGTCGGCAAGCCGTTGGCCGCATAGACTTTCAGGGCGGCGGGACCGGCGTCCTCGAAGTCGGAGAGCACTGCATCGTCGTGGTACAGAACCCCATCCACCGAGCTCATCCGTGCCAGGTCTTCGTAGATCTCGCCGATGACTTTGCGTACGTTCGGATCGAACGGCGACAAGCGCACGTACTGGTCCGGGGCGACGCCGGTCTTGCCGGTTGCCGGATCCCAGCGCTGCACGCGCGGCAGCTTCGCATCCAGGGCAAAACTGAGCACCGGCATCCAGGCATAGACCTTGGCATTGGCCCGTGTGCGCAACTGCCAGGCGACCCGGTCGAACAGATCGGCCCGTACCGGCAGGTGACGGTTGGGAAAGTACAGCGAACGCACCAGACCATCGCCTTTTGGATCGGCGAACGCCTGCAGGAATACCGTGTTGGCGCCCAGGTCGTAGATACGCTGGATCAACTTGCCGACGTTGGCTTCCTGCTGCACGGGGTCCGGGTCGTAGACATAATCCAGGTCGACATGCACCACGCGCATCGGGTCGTTCGTCTGTACGGAAACGATGCTTTCGGCGAAATGTGCGCCATCCGGATCGGAGGCCACCAAAAACCGCGGCCCGCTCATCAGGTTATCGAGGCTGTCGAGGCCGTCCTCCAGGGTCAGGGCCATTTTATAACCCTCGCTGTCGATCACCTGCAGCGCGGTGCCATCGGCTTCCCCGTAAGGCCATACCCAGATTCGCGGACGGTAGCCGGTGACCTTGCGGATTTTCTCGGAGATCGAGGCCACGTCCTTGCGCAGGCGATCCTGGAAATCGGCCTCGGCTTCATAGCGGCCGGTAGCGGGATCGTAGCGCCGGGTGGTGGCCGCCGGTTGTTGGTTGCCTTGCGGGTTGGCGAGGATGCCTTTGTGATTGGCGTCGGTGTGGGCGGCGATCTCCACCAGGCCCGATTTCGACACTTCGCGAATCTGCTCCCAGGTCAGGAACTCGGAACGCTTGCGCGGCACCCCGGCGAAATCCACCGGTTGATTCAGCGGCGTATCGATCCAACTGCCCACCGGCGCCAGGATCGCCGGCCAGTTATAGGCGCGCAGGATCGGCATCACGCGGGTGTAGAAACTCGCATAGCCGTCGTCGAAACTCAGCAGCACCGCACGCGGCGGCAGCTCCGGGCCGCCTTTACGGGCGTTGATGATCTGGTCCACGGTGACCGGCTGGTAGTTGTTTTCCCGCAGCCATGCCAGTTGTTCGATCAGTCGTTCGGTGCGCACGGCCACCAGCGCCTGGTCCGGATCGAGGTCCTCGACATCGTGATAGGCGATGCCGAGCACATGGTTCTTCGGCCACGGCTCGTCATTGGCCGCCAGGGGCCGTTGCGAGGGCGGCGTGAACGCCGGGGCCTGCTGGGCACACGCGCTGATCAGCAAGACCCCCAGCAGAAGGATGAATCGCGAAATGACAGGCATCTTCAAACTCTTCTAGAAGCGGTAGGTGAGGTCGACAAGCAGGCGCAGATCGCTTTCACGATCGCCGTCGTAAGGACGGTTGAGCCAACTCAGCGTGGCGCCGGCCTCGAGCACGTCGTTCCAGAGGAAACGCTGGCCGTAACCGAGCAGTCCCATGGCGCCGGTGCCGTAGTCGCGCTGGCTGTAGCTGCCGGCACCGACCTGAAATTGCTGGCTCCATGTGGTTTCGTAACGGCGATACAACACATGGTTGGCGGTGACGGTCGGCATGACGCCGAGGTCCGACTTGGGGTTGAAATAGGGCACTTCGTTAGAGCCACTGTTGCGGCTGGCCGCTACCTCCAGACCCAGTTCCACCTGCAGGCGCGGGGTGCTGTAGAGACCTTCACGGCCGGTCAGCAAGGTCTCGAGGCGGTTGTTGCCATCGCTGAAATGAGAAGGGCTGACCGTCAATCGCCACTCACGACTTTCATGGGCTCGCCAGCGGATAAAACCACTGCCGCCATTGGCGCGAATGCCGCTGTTGAGTGCACGCAGCGGTGTGTTGGCCGAGAGGTAATCCAGGCTGCCGCCGTACTGCCAGTGATCATCGATATCCCGGGCCAACGCCACGCGCGCACCCTGTTTGTCACCGGAACCGTAGGCATGGTTGGAGACTTCCGCTTCCAGGGTCATGTCGCGGCTGCGGCGTTCGACACCCAGACGCTGCCAGCGGTGACGGCCGGTGCCTTCCTCGAAATCGCCCGTGGCATAACCGACGCCGCCGAACAGTCGCCAGTCCTCGTCGATGGGTGGGCTATAGAGCAATGTCTCGATGCCGAAATCCCGACTGCCGGTGACCGCACCGGCATCGCCGTTGCCGCCGCCGTAACTTTTGCCGGTGTAGGCCTCGACACGCAGTTCAGCCATGTCGTGCACGTCGCGCTGGCGTTGCAAGCGTTTCACGTGGGCGTTTTCCGGATAGCGGGCCACGACGTCGTCGGTCAGGGCATCCAACTGTCGCCACTCCTGCAAATCCATGGCGGCGCGGGCCTGGGCGATTTCCAGGTCCCGGTTGCGCGGGGTGGTCGCCTCGACTTCCTTGAGCAGGTTTTCCGAACGGCGCGGCCAATCCCGGGCCTGATACAGATCAGCCTGGGCCAGCCGCAGGCCGATATTGCCGGGCCCCTGGTCGACCAGGGTTTCCAGGCGCGCTTCCGCAGACGGCAGATCGGCACCATAGGTCCCGGACTGGGCGGCGAGCAGTTGGGCATCCATCCACTCGTCGTTGGGGTTGCCGATTGGCAAGCCCTTGAGCTCGACCCGTGGAAGCTGGGACTTGGCCAGGTCTTCGGCCCAGGCACGGGCCTCTTCGGATCTTTCGCTTTCCAGCAGCGCGTAATAGAGCGCGGTACTGTCTTCGAAGCGGTCCGCAACATCGGCGTCCGGTGCGCTCAGTACCCGTCGGTACAGGTCGACGGCGATCTCCGGCTCACGCTGCTCCAAGTAGGAGGACGCTACCCAACGCAGGGCATAGGTGGGAATGCTCACGCCTTCGGCGATCAACTTCTGGTACTCGGCAATCACTTCCGCCCGACGCGCCCGGGCATTGAGCGCGCCCATGCGGTCGATTCGCCAGCGGAGTACGTCATCATGGGCCTCGGCCACCGGGGTCCAGGTGGCGAGCAACTTATCGTAATCGGCCAGGGCGCGATCAGCGATGACGAAGCGATCCTTTTCGCTGCGGCTGGCCATGTCCGCCAGGCGAACCCGCTCGGCTGCCACGTCGCCTTCCAATCGCCGCTGCACGCCACGGTCAATCAGTCCCGGCTGCAGACGAGCCAGACGCAACGCCGGCTCCGGCAGACGTGCACGCTGCAGGGCAATGATGTATTCCCCGGCGATTTCGGGCCTGCTACCAGCGCGAGAAAACGCCTGGTCGTATTCGAACAGTGCTTCGTGAGGGTTATCGGCACGGGTCAACGCATAGCCCAAGGCCATCCGACGCGTCGGGTCTTCAGGCTTCGCGGCAACCATGGCCCTTGCACGTTTGACGGCTTCATCGGGCTTGCCGGCATCCGCCTGGGTCAAGGCCAGGCCGAGTTGCAGGTCGGGGTTCCGGGGATCGATCAGCAGCGCCTGACGATACAGCTCGGCAGCCGAATCCCAACGCTTGAGGTTGCGGTAGGCACGAGCCGTTGCGCTCAGCGCCTGGACCGACAGGTTGCGGTGGCGCCCCTGGGTTTCATAGACCTGCACCACTTCGGTATCGAGGCCGGCCCAACTGGCAATCTGCAGATAATCACTGGTCTGGGCAGCACTGGCCTGTCCGGCCGGTGCCTGACGCAACAGGGTCAACGCAGGCGTGTAATGGCCGGCGCGAGCGTCGAGCACCATCTGGTCATAGGCGGTATCGGCGAATGCGAAGGCCGGCCAGCACAACTGGCTGCACAACACGACGCCAAACAACGGGCGCAAACCGCATTGAATAAGAGGACCCACAGTACGCGGCATTCGTCAGCATCCTTACATGGCCAGCCGGGTCGCAGTGCCCCCTTGCCCATCAAACAGGAAGCCGGATCAAAGGAATCCAGCCAAGCTCTAATGGGCCTAGTCTTGCATTGCGGGGCGGGGCATTCTTGAGAACGCCACAATTCTTCAGAATCGATACAGATTCACTCTGATCGAAGGGCGAAAAAAAACCGGCCCGTGCGCAAGGCACGGACCGGTTCGGGATGTTGCTAAACGCTGTTACTGAACGGCTACGCCGCCACCCACCTGGTTCATCACAAACGTGATGAATTCTTCGACCGTCATTTTCTTACCGTTGAAATCAACCTGATTATTGGCATAGCGCAGCTTGGTCACCACATCGTTGCCTTCCAGGGTCGCCAACTGCGTACCCACTGCCATGGCACTGAACATATCGCTGGTGGCAAGGGCCTGATCCGCGATCAGTTTGGCGTCAGTCTGGCCTTCCATCTGGGCTTGCACAGTCGCCAGGTCCACCAGCATCGGCTTGGACACTTTCACGTTGAATTCCAGCAGGGCGAGCAACTGACGGCCCAACTCATCAGGCGGCAGGTCCATGGATTGCGGCTTGGCCAGATCGACGACCAGGCTCGCACGGCTTTCACCGCTGGCGGTACTGAACGACAGATTTTCCAACGCGATCTGCGGGCCAGCGGCCAGGAGTTTTTCCAGGTCGGCCTTGACCTTCGCCTCTTCGGCCTCGGTCAGGCTCAGCTCCGGAGCAGGCTCGCCAGCTTCAGCGGCTTCGGCGGCGGCTTTCTCGTAAGGCTGCAGCTTGGCCTGATAAACCTGCATCAGCGACATGGTGGCGGGGATGTCGAGGTTCTTCGCGCTGATTGCCATCTGCGCGGCGCCGATGGTCTTATCGTTGAACGACAACTCACCGATCTTGTAATCGGCACGCCCCGAAGCGCTGGTGCCACTTTCGGTGCTGCTGTTCTTCATTTCGATATTCTTCAAGCCCACCACCGACTTCTGCTCACCGAAGCTGGCCTTGATATTGCTCAGGATCAGGGCGTTGTCGCCCATGTAATAGCCGTAGGTGCTCTTGCTCAGGTTGCTGGCAAGGGTCAGGCCATTCAGTTCAACCAGCACCGGACTCTGGTCTTCCGCGACGCTGGTCAGCTTGAGGCTGTCCATGTAGCCGTCGGCTTTGATTTTCTGCGCCTGGGCATTGGCGGCCAGGTCGATTTTCAGGCCGGAGAACACGACCTGGGACTGCTCATCCAGCTTGGCGTCCAGCGGCAACAACTCCAGCGTGCCGTTGACCGATTGGTCGTAGCCCAGGTTAAACACACCTTGGAGCGGCGATTTATCCTTGGCGGCGGCGAACCATTTTTCGGTCAGCGGGGTCCGCTCGATCTCGGTGTGACTGGTCGCCATGACTGGCAACCACTTGAGCGTCATCAGACGGGAAAAAGGCAGCGGGCCATGTTCGATGTGATCCACGACCAGCAACTCGACCGCTTCGCCACCGAACATATCGCCTTCACCTTTGAAGCGATAATGAGCGGTACTGCTGAAGGTCCCACGATCCAGCGAGACCAGCTCGATGGAGGACGAGCTGTTGGAGCCGGCCAGGGCGGTCACCATTTGCTTGTTACTTTCGGCAATGGCTGTTTGCAGCACGCCCTCAAGCTTGGTCCCGGTGTACCAGGCGCCACCCGCACTGACAGCTCCGATCGCTACAACGATTCCCAAGAGTACGCTTGCTGATTTATTCATAAGTGACCCGATCGATATCCATGGTTGAAAAAAGCCGTCGTCTTCCCTGACCCGCGAAGGGTGTGGCTTGACGCCGTAAAGTGGGGGAGGAGATTACCATCAGGCACCCCTGGGGGCCCAATGTTTAAAGGGGGATAAGCAAATTCTTGAGAGGTGGTCTACGAATATTGGAGTTCAATTTCGTCCAGTTGATGGTCGAAAGTCCTGAGCCGCGCCGTCCAGGTGTACACCAGCACTTCGAAATCGCGGTTGATGACCGCCGCGCCCGATGACTCCGCACGAGGGTCGCAGAAGTCCAGCTGATAACGTTCACGGGCCATGGCATTGGCAACATCGCACAGCTCCCGGGCATTGTTGAGCCAATGCCAGCCGTCCTGGGCGACTTGTTTGTCCAGAGCGGCACACTGGATTTTCAGGGCCTCCAGGCTTTTTTCCAACGGAGTGCCTGTGAGCTCACCCATAACCTCTTGGAAGGTGCGACCAGGCTGCCAGTAGCTGCCCCAGAAATAACGGTCGAATACCGTTTCAACCCGTCTTAACGCAACCTTGGTATCCCAGATCAGCACCAGGGTCCTGCCTTGCCCCAGATGTTTCTTCTTGATCCGTTGCCCTTGCAGTGACGCCCAGGCGACGACGGCGATGGATATCACGCCGATCAGCGCAGATGCACTGTCCAGGAATATCAGGGCTTTTTCGATCTGGTGAGTCAGCATGACGCCATAGAAATAAGTGGCCGAAAGCAGCACCAAGGCGGCGATGGCGCACCAGAAACCGGGAGCATAAGGGTTTTTCATTATTGGAATCCCCATGACCAGTGACGCATTGACGTCGCGGACTCCGTTTTTTGCCAGTCCCCGACACTCACAGCATAGCAACGGCCTCGGGGTTTGCCGGGGTGTCGGCAGTAATCGGGGGCACGATCCGATTACCGGCCCAAAACGACAAAACCCCTGTCTGCGTCAGCAGACAGGGGTTCTGGGAATTCAATCTTGACGATGACCTACTCTCACATGGGGAAACCCCACACTACCATCGGCGATGCATCGTTTCACTGCTGAGTTCGGGATGGGATCAGGTGGTTCCAACGCTCTATGGTCGTCAAGAAATTCTGTGACCAGCCCGTTCAACAGCAACGTGCCGGCGAAAATCGATAACTTCTACTAAAACAAAACCCCTACCTGCGTCAGCAGATAGGGGTTTCGGAATTTAATCTTGACGATGACCTACTCTCACATGGGGAAACCCCACACTACCATCGGCGATGCATCGTTTCACTTCTGAGTTCGGGATGGGATCAGGTGGTTCCAACGCTCTATGGTCGTCAAGAAATTCGGTAGCCAGCGCGTGCCTTGCGGTCACGTTCCAGCGAATGGGTATGCGATAGTTTGTGTGTTGCTGCTGAGCGATTCGAACTTTCGGTTCGTTTCGTCTTCACACACCGCAATCTGGTGCCCTTGTGCCTTTCAGCTCGGAGCAAGCAAATTGCTTGGGTGTTATATGGTCAAGCCTCACGGGCAATTAGTACAGGTTAGCTCAACGCCTCACAGCGCTTACACACCCTGCCTATCAACGTCGTAGTCTTCGACGGCCCTTCAGGGAGCTCAA
>NZ_NOIN01000026.1 GCF_014596565.1 Pseudomonas sp. PSB18
GTCCCGGCTTTGACAGTCGAGGCCTGCCCGGCGCTCAGGGTCCCGCCCTGGTTGTTCAGGGTTTGCGCCACGTTGGCCGTCAGGTTGCGGCTGGCGATCACGCTCTTGCCGCTGTTGTTGAGGCTTTGTGCGCTGAGGCTCACATCACCCGTGGCGTTACGGGTGGTATCCGCATTGACCCCGGCTTCGATGACGCCGTTGTTGGTCAACTGCCCACCGCTGCTCAAGCTGATCCGGTCACGGGCGGCGATGTTCTGCTGCACGTCCAGCGCGCCGCTGGTTTGCATGTTGACGCTGGCACCGTACACGGCACCTTGCACGTTGGCGCTGGCGGCCTTGGCGGTGACCGCACCGCTGGCTGAGGTGTCGGCCAGGCTCAGATGGCCGTTGGCGTCGAGCTGGATATCACCACCACTGGCGATCAGCTTGCCGTCCAGCTTCACGCCGACACCGGCCTCGGTACCCACCAGCTTGATGGCGCCTGCGTACATGCCGCCCAGGGCCGAGGAGTCGATGGCCAGCTGCGGTTTGGCGCTGCCGTCATCGGCACGGGCGGTGGCGTTGAGGGTGGCGGCGTCGACGTCGTTGCGGCCGGCGACGATGGTCAGGTTCTTGGCCTGGATCTCGGCGTTGATCTTGGCGCTGCGGGTGATGATTTCGAAGCGGTCGACATTGGTGGCGTTGAGACCCGCCCCTTCGACGGTAACGCTGCCCTGGTCGACCTGATAGCGACTCACCTGGCCGTTTTCCACCACCGGTTTGCCGGTGGTCAGGGTCGCCTGGGGGGTGTTGATGAAGCCGCAACCGTTGCAGGTAATGCCGTAGGGGTTGGCCACGATGACGTGAGCCGACTGCCCCGCCACCTCGGTGTAGCCACGTAACTGGCTCGGGCTACCGCCGTTGACTTCGTTGAGGATGGTGGTGGCGGCGGCGCCGTTGAGGTTCGGGTTGCCGAGGATGATCCCGCCCAGTTGCGTGGACTGGGTGCGGGACGTGGCGTTGTTGAGGATCACGCCGTTGCTGCCGACGTTGTAATCCGTGAACTGGTTGTGGGACAGACCGCTGCCGTTGGGCTTGGCGATGTTGACGATCGGCACACCGTTGCCTGCCTGACCGAGGCTGGTGCCCGGCGCACTGACGACGATGCCGTCGGCCTGAGCCCACATCGGTTGCCAGAACATGACGTTGGCCAACAGGAACGCCAGGCCGCGCTTGGG
>NZ_NOIN01000005.1 GCF_014596565.1 Pseudomonas sp. PSB18
AACGGCTACGGCCCCACCGAAAACACCACCTTCACCACCACCCACCGCATCACCCTCGAGGATGCATTGGCGGGCGATATTCCCATCGGCCGGCCCATCGGCAACACCCAGGTCTATGTCCTTGACGAGCAGTGCCAGGCACAGCCCATCGGCGTCGCTGGCGAGCTGTACATCGGTGGCGACGGGCTGGCCCTCGGTTACCTGAACCAGGCGCAATTGAGCGAAGAGCGCTTCGTTGCCAATCCTTTCACCCCCGGTACGCGGCTGTACCGCACCGGTGACCTGGTGCGCTGGCGCGCCGACGGCGTGTTGATGTTCCTCGGACGCAACGATCTGCAGGTCAAGGTCCGCGGCTTTCGCATCGAGCTCGGGGAAATCGAAGCGCAGCTCAAGGCTCTGCCTAGAATCACCGAAGCGGTGGTGCGGGTCGACGCCCAGCAGCGTCTGCTGGCCTATTTCAGCGCGCCCCAGGCTCAACAGCCCAATGAACTGCGGGCCCGCTTGGCCACGGTATTACCCGACTACATGCTGCCGGCGGCCTTTGTGCACGTGGAAGCTTTTAGCCTGACCGCCAACGGCAAGCTCGACCGCCGCGCCCTGCCCGAGCCCAGTGAAAACCATTTCGCCCTGCAGCGCTACGAAGCTCCCGAGGGGCCGGTGGAAAGTCGCCTCGCCGAGCTCTGGGCGCAAACCCTCGGCGTGCCGCGGGTGGGACGCCAGGACAATTTCTTTGCCCTGGGCGGGCATTCGCTGATGGCCGTGCAACTGGTCGAGCAATTGCGGGCCGAAGGTTGGCACCTCGACATCGGGACCTTGTTCACTGCGGCGAACCTTCACCATCTGGCCCTGCTGCTCGAACACCCGGTGAGCCCAGCCGAACCCCACGCGCCTATCATTGTTTCGGGCATCGCCCCGGACTGCCCGCGCATCACCCCGGACATGCTGCCCCTGCTCAGCCTGCCGCAAGCGCAGATCGACTCGGTCGTCGCGGCTGTCGAAGGTGGCACGGCCAACGTCCAGGACATCTACCCGCTGGCACCTCTGCAAGAAGGCTTGCTATTCCAGCACCTGTTGCAACCGGATGACGACGCCTACCTGTTGCGCGCCACCCTTGCCTTCGACAGCCACGAGCGACTGCAAGGCTTCGTCGCGGCGTTCGACCAAGTGATCGCCCGCCACGACGTCCTGCGCAGCGCGGTGCTCTGGGAAGGTCTGGACGAGCCGGTGCAGGTGGTCTGGCGTAGCGCGAGTCTGCCGGTGCAACAGCTCGCCGACGGTGAACGGTTCAGTGACCAGTCGCTGGACATCCGACGCGCGCCCCTGGCGCGGGCCTTCGTGCGCTTCGACAGTGCGACACAGCACTGGCAATTGCAACTGGTCCATCATCACCTGGCGATCGACCACGCCACCCTGGGATTGCTGTTCGCCGAGGTTCGTGCGCTGATGCTCGACCCGCATCGCCATCTGCCCTCGAGCGTGCCGTTTCGCCAGTTCGTCGCCCAGGCGCGCCAGCCTCACCGCCAGGCCAGCGCCGAGGCTTATTTCCAGCAGCTGCTCGGCGACGTCAGCGAGCCGACCCTGCCCTACGGGCTGCATGACGTACAAGGTTCGGGCCGCGATAACCGCGAGGCCCAGCGTACGCTGGAACCTGCCCTGGCCCTGCGCTTGCGACGGTTGGCCAAAGCCTGGGAGGTCGGTGTCGCCAGCCTGTTCCACCTGGCCTGGGCCCTGTTGATCGGCAAGTCCAGCGGCCGTAACGAGGTGGTGTTCGGCACCGTGCTGTTCGGCCGTTTCAGCGCCGGCGAACAAGCCGAGCGGGCGCTGGGCATGTTCATCAATACCTTGCCGCTGCGCATCGACCTCGACGCGCCGTTGCACACGGCCCTGCGGCAGACCCACGGCCGGCTGGTCGAACTGCTGGCCCACGAACACGCGCCTCTGGCGCTGGCGCAACGGTGCAGCGCCCTGCCCGCCCAGACGCCGCTCTTTTCGGCGCTGCTGAACTTTCGTCACAGTCAGGCTCAACGCAGCGCACAACCGGCGTTCGCGCTGCCGGGGGCGCACTGGCTGGGCAGCGAGGAGCGCAGCAACTACCCGTTCAGCCTGTCCGTGGACGACCTCGGCGACGGTTTCGCCCTGACCGGGCAGATCCATCACTCGGTGGACGCCGAGGTGGTGTTGGCCCATATGGTCCAGTCCCTCGAAACGCTGGCACGAAACCTGGAATCGACGCCGGCAATACGGGCGTGCACCTTGGACACATTGCCCGCCGCCGAGCGCGAGCAGGTCCTGAACGGGTTCAACTCCACCCACCGGGCGCACCCGCGCGACACCCTGCTGCATCAACCCTTCGAGCAGCAGGCGGCGCTGCATCCCGACCGGCTGGCGGCGCAGATCGATAGCGCCGAGGAGACGTCGCTCACCTATGCGCAACTCAATGGCCGCGCCAACCAACTGGCCCATGCCTTGCTGGCTGCCGGCGTATGCCCGGATGACCGGGTTGCGATCTGCCTCGAACGCGGCCCCCTGCTGCTGGTGGCCATGCTCGCCACCCTGAAGGCCGGCGCAGCCTACGTGCCGCTGGATCCGGCCTACCCGGCGGCGCGCCTGCTGCACATGCTCGAAGACAGTGCGCCGCGCCTGGTGCTCACCAGCCAGGCCGCGCACGGGCGCCTGCCGACGTCCCCAGACGCAGCCCATTGGCAGCTGGATTCGCCGCCGCTGGCGGACCGCCTGGGCGCCCTGTCCCTGGACAACCCAAAGATCCCGGACCTGACGTCGGCGCACCTGGCCTACGTGATCTACACCTCCGGCTCCACGGGCCTGCCCAAAGGCGTGATGATCGAACATCGCAACGCCTGCAATCTGCTGCATTGGGCACTGGATAATTTCCAGGTCGAAGAGATGCAACTGAGCCTGTTCGCTACCTCGATCAACTTCGACCTGGCGGTGTTCGAATGCTTCGTGCCACTGGCCGCCGGCGCGACTCTGCAACTGGTGGACAACGCCCTCTCCCTGGTGGCGCAGCCACGGGCCGTGACGCTGATCAACAGCGTGCCCTCGGCGGTGGAGCAACTGGCGAGGATCGACGCCATCCCCGCCACCGTCCGCGTCATCAACCTGGCCGGCGAACCGCTCAAGGCTGCGCTGGTGGAACAGTTGTTCAACCGCAGCGCGGCGCGTCGGGTGTGCAATCTCTACGGCCCGACCGAAACCACCACCTACTCCACCTGGCTGTCGATGCGCCGCGAAGACGGCTACCTGCCCGGCATTGGTCGCCCCCTGGATAACACCCGGATTTACCTGTTGGACCCGCATCGCCAGCCCGTGCCGCTGGGTGTGGCCGGGGAGATCTACATCGGTGGCGCCGGTGTCGCGCGGGGCTATTTGAATCGCAGCGAACTGACCACCGAACGCTTCCTGCCCGATCCATTCGTCGACGATCCCGCGGCGCGCATGTACCGCACCGGCGACCTCGGTCGCTGGCGGGCCGACGGTCACCTGGAGTACCTGGGGCGTAACGACTTCCAGGTCAAGGTGCGCGGTTTCCGCATTGAACTGGGGGAAATCGAGGCCCAGTTGCTGGGCCTGCCGGGCGTGCGCGAAGCGGTGGTGGTAGCGCAACCCGCGCCGTCCGGCGCCCCGCGCCTGGTCGCCTACCTGGTGGCCGAGGATGCCCACGGGCCAGTTCCCGACACGGCGGCTGTACGCGCCCATCTGGAACAACACCTGCCGGACTACATGCTGCCCGGCGCCTGCATTGTCCTGGAGCGCCTGCCACTGACGCCCAACGGTAAACTCGACCGCCAGGCCCTGCCGATGCCCGGCACCACCCTCGTCGACGGCATCAGGCAACCACCTCGCGGTGACACTGAACAACGTCTGGCGGCGATCTGGGCACAGGTGCTCGGCCAGCCGGACATCGATCGCGAGGATGATTTCTTCAGCCTCGGCGGGCATTCGCTGCTCGCGGTGCAACTGCTCGAACAACTGCGTCGCAACGGTTGGAACCTGGACATCCGCAGCGTCTTCGAGCGCTCGACCCTTGCCGCTCAGGCCCGGCGCCTGGAAGCACTCGACAGCAGTGCCGCGCCCGAGGCCAGCGTCAGCGCCATTGCGCCCTCCTGCTCGCGCATCACCCCCGAGATGCTCGACCTGGTGGCGTTGTCCCAGGCGCGTATCGACCAGATCGCCGCACAGGTGCCCGGCGGTGCCGCCAACATCCAGGACATCTACCCGCTGGGCCCGTTGCAGGCAGGCATGCTCTATCACCACCAGGCCCAGCGCGACGGCGATCGCTACGTGCTACGCAGTTTGCTGGCGTTTACCGACGAGGCCTGCCTGCAACGGTTCTGCGCGGCGCTGGAACAGGTCATTGTTCGGCATGACGCGCTGCGCACCCTGGTGCTCTGGGAGGATCTGGACGAGCCACTGCAGGTGGTCCTACGGCACGTCGCGTTCACGCCCCGACGCCTGGTGCTCGACGGCGAGGATATCGTCGCCCGCTTGCAGGCCAGCGCCGACCCGCGCCATTTCCGTCTTGACCTGCGCCAGGCGCCGTTGATCGAAGCGCGCGTGGCCTTTGACGCGGTCAATAACCGTTGGCTGCTGTTGTTGCTCCATCACCATGTGGTGGTGGATCACACCTCCCTGGAGTTGATGGTCAAGGAAATTGCCCTGATCGAAGGCGGTCGTCAGGCCGAGCTGCCCGTGCCCACCAGCCCCCGCGACCTGGTGGCCCAGGCACGGCGCCCGGAGGTGATGGACGCCGCGGGCAAGTTTTTCAGCGAGCAACTGGGCGACCTCGACGAGCCGACCCTGCCTTTCGACCTCGACTTGCATGCCGATCCGCGCTGGCAGGCTCTGGAACACCGGCAAGCGTTGACCCCGGACCTGGCGCGCCGGCTGCGCCAACAGGCCCATGCCCACGGCGTGAGCGTGGCCGGCATCTGCCACTTGGCATGGGCGCTGGTGCTGGGGCGCCTCAGCGGTCGCGATGACGTGGTATTCGGCACGGTACTGTTCGGGCGTCTGCAAGCCGGTGCCCATGCGGACCGGACCCTGGGCCTGTTCATCAACACGTTGCCGTTGCGCGTGCGCCTGCAAGACAGCACCAACGCCGTGCTGCAAAAGGTCCAGGACGCCTTGAACGGTCTGCTCTGCCACGAACAGACCCCACTGGCGCTGGCCCAGCGATGCAGCGCGGTGCCGGCGGGCACGGCCCTGTTCAGTGCGCTGTTCAACTACCGCTACAGCCATGCTGGGCAAGCGAACATCCCCCAGGCGATGCCGGGAATGACCCTGCTGCACAGCGAAGAACGCACCCACTACCCCTTCAACCTGGCGATGGACGACCTGGGCGAAGGCTTCGAGCTCACCGCCCAGACCCATCCCGAACACGCGCCCGAGCGGCTCGTGGGGTTCATGCTGCAAGCCCTCGATTCGCTGGTAGAGGCCCTGGCACAGCCAGGCGACACACCGGTGCAGCAATTGCGCGTGCTACCACCCCAGGAAGAGGCGCACCTGGACCGCTTCAACCGGTCGCCCACGGTTGCGCCCGAAGGTACGCTGGCGCAGCGATTTGCCGAACAGGTCGCGGCGACGCCGGACGCCTTGGCGGTGATCGACGAGCATCAGTCCCTGACATTCCGTGAGCTCGACCGGCAAGCCAGCCGCCTGGCCCATCACCTGCTGGACCAAGGGCTGCGGCACGGTCAGTTCGTCGCTGTCTGCCTGGAGCGCCAGGCGCATGCGGCGGTCGCCCTGTTGGCGGTGTGGAAAGCCGGCTGTGCCTATGTGCCGATGGACCCCGACTACCCGGCCAGCCGCCTGGCCTATCTGCTGGACGACAGTGCCCCCGCGGCACTGATCACCCAGGAGCAGGTGCGCAACCGGCTGCCCGCCTTCACGGGCGGACCGTTGATCAGCCTCGACGCCCCTGGAGAACGTGGCTGGCTGCACGCTCCAGCAGAGGCAGAAACCGCTCCAGGCCCGCAGCCGGCTGACCTGGCGTACATGATCTACACCTCCGGTTCCACCGGACAGCCGAAAGGTGTCATGGTCGAGCACCGCTCGGTGCTCAATCTGTGGGCCGGCCTGCGCCAGCGTCTGGACAACCTGCCCGCCAACAGCCGCTGCTCACTCAATGCGTCGATGGCCTTCGATGCCTCGGTACAGCAGCTTTGCCAATGGCTCAGTGGTCACTGCCTGGTGCTGATCCCCAAACGCATACGGCTGGATGCCGGGGCGCTGCTGGATTATCTGCACCAACAGCAAGTCACCCTGTTCGATTGCACGCCGAGCCAGTTGCAAGCCCTGCTCAAGCACCGGCAAGCACAAGTCCAGCCACAGCCATTGCCGTCGCGCATCCTGCTGGGTGGCGAGGCGGTGCCCGCTGAGCTGTGGACACAACTTGCCAACGAAGCCGGCGTGCGGGTCCTGAACGTCTACGGGCCCACCGAGTGCACTGTCGACACCACCAGCGCCTGGCTCGATCAACACGCGCTGCCGAGCCTTGGACAGCCGCTGCCCAATACCCAGGTGCAGGTGCTCGACGCCCACGGTCGGCGCGTCCCGTTGGGGGTGGTTGGAGAGATTCATATCGGTGGCCGGGGCGTGGCGCGCGGCTACTGGCGGCGTGAGGCGCTCACTGGCGAACGTTTCCTCAGCGACCCGTTTACCCGCGAACCCGATGCGCGCTTGTATCGCACCGGCGACCTGGGCCGCTGGGAGTCGGATGGCAGCCTCAGTTACCTGGGACGCACCGACTTCCAGGTGAAGATCCACGGGCATCGCATCGAACTGGGTGAAATCGAAAGCCACCTCCTGACGCTGCCCGGGGTGCGTCAGGCCGTGGTGGTGGGCCGTGCCGATCGCCACGGTGTGGACCGGCTGATCGCTTACTTGCAGGGCGATACGCCGCCGACTCCAGGCCAGGCCCGCAGTGCCCTGAGCGAACATTTGCCCGACTACATGCTGCCCAGCGCCTATGTGCGCCTGGACCGGCTGCCGTTGACCGCCAACGGCAAGCTCGACCGCAACGCGCTGCCCGAGCCGGACGCCCAAGCGTTCGTGCAGACGCCCTATGAAGCGCCCCAGGGCGAAATCGAGGTTGTCCTGGCCGCCCTCTGGTGCGAGCTGCTGAATGTCGAGCGGGTCAGCCGCCACGACAATTTCTTCGCCCTGGGCGGCCATTCGCTGATCGCCATGGGGCTGGTCGAGCGCCTGCGCCAGCACAACCTGCGGGCCGACATCAGCCAACTGTTCACCGCGCCGACCCTCGCCGGTCTGGCGGCGGTCACCACTCCATTGAAGGAACTGCTCCTGTGACTGCGGATCAATTGCTGGCCTTGCTCAAACAACGTGGCGTCACCCTGTCCCTGCGCGGCGATCAACTGTCGGTGGTGGCCGACGACGAAGTCCTGGCCGACCAGGCACTGATCGCACTGCTGCGCAGCCACAAACCGGCGCTGATCGAAGCATTGCGCCAGCCCGCGACCCCGGTGGCCCGGACCAGCGGACTGCCCGTGGGGACCACTCACATCACCCCGGAGATGTTCGACCTGTGTCAGCTCGATCAGGCGCAGATCGAAAGCATCGTTGCCGGCGTGCCCGGTGGCGCGGCGAATATCCAGGATATCTATCCCCTGGTGCCGTTGCAGGCCGGCATTCTGTTTCACCATCTTCTGCAGTCGCATGGCGATACTTATTTGCTCCACGTGTTGCTGGCCTTCGACGATGAGGCCTGCCTGCGGCGCTTCATGGAAGCCTTGAACCAGGCCATCGCCCGTCACGACATCCTGCGCACCGCGCTGGCCTGGGAAGGCCTCGACGAACCGGTGCAGGTGGTCTGGCGCCAGGCTCCGCTGACCTTGGAGCGCTTCACTACGGGCCAGGCCGATGTCGAAGCCGCGCTGCGAGCCCATACCGATCCGCGTCGGCAACGCCTGGACCTGCGCCAGGCTCCACTGATGCGCGCAGTCGCCGCCGAGGACGCGGCCGGCGGGCGGTGGCTGTTGCAACTGCTGCACCATCACGCGGTGATGGATCACACCTCCCTGGAGCGGCTGGTGGGGGAAGTCGCGGCGATCCAGCGAGGTCGCGTGGACCAATTGCAGGCGCCACAGCCATTTCGCGATTTCGTCATGCGCGCCCGCCAGGGCTTGAGCGAGGCGCAACACACGGCGTTTTTCAGCGAATTGCTGGGCGATATCGACGAGCCCACCGCACCGTGCGGCCTGCTCGATGTACGCGGGGACGGAAGCCAGGTGCAGACGTTGGAGGCGCCGCTGCCGGTGGCGTTGAGTCGGCGCATCCGCGAGCTGTCGCGGCGCCTGCACGTCAGCAGCGCGAGCCTGTTCCACCTGGCCTGGGCGATGGTGCTGGGCAAGACCAGCGGTCGCGACGACGTGGTGTTCGGCACGGTGATGTTCGGGCGCTTGTCGGGCACTGCCGAGGCCGCCACGGCCATGGGCCTGTTCATCAATACCCTGCCGCTGCGGGTACGCCTGGCAGTCCCCGTGGAGCAGGCGCTGCAGCAAACCCACACCCTGCTCAGTCGACTGATTGCCCACGAACACGCGCCCCTGGCCCTGGCCCAACGTTGCAGCGCCCTGCCCAACGGCACCGCGCTGTTCTCGGCGCTGCTCAATTACCGCCACAGCGCGGACAACGGCCAGGCGCCTGCGCTCGCTGGCATGCGCGTGCTCGGCGGCGAGGAACGCACCAATTACCCGTTCAACCTCTCGGTGGACGATCTCGGCGAGGGTTTCTCGTTGAGCCTGCAAATCGATCCCCAGGTCGGCGCCGCGCCGGTGCTCGGCTGGCTGAGCAGCGCACTGGAAAACCTGCTGGACGCCCTCGAACGGCAGCCCGACACGCTGGCCTGCCACCTTTCGGTATTGCCCGAGGCCGAACGCAACCGACTGCTGCAGACCTTCAACGCCACGGCCCGCGAACGGCCCGCCGAGGACTTGCTGCATCGAGCCCTGGAACAACAGGCCGAGCGTCAGCCCGAGGCCATCGCCGCACGTTTCGACGCCGCGGGCGGGGCCGCGCCGTTGACCTACGGACAACTCAACCGCCAGGCCAATCGCTTGGCCCACCTGTTGCTGCAAACCGGGGTTCGCCCCGACAGTCGCGTAGCGATTTGTCTTGAGCGTGGGCCGCACCTGCTGGTGGCCCTGCTGGGCATTCTCAAGGCTGGGGCGGCCTACGTCCCGCTGGACCCGGCCTACCCCCGCGAGCGCCTGGCGCACATGCTCGACGACAGCACCCCGCGGGCGTTGCTGACGGTCGCTGCGCTGCAATCGAACGTGGCCGTCGGCGGTGGCTGCACGCTGCTGTGCCTGGACGATCCGCAGACCGAGGCGCGTCTCGCCGAACAACCTGCCGACAATCCGAAACCCGTGCAACTGGGCCTGGGTGGGCATCACCTGGCCTACGTGATCTACACCTCCGGCTCCACCGGCACCCCCAAGGGCGTGATGATCGAGCACCGCAACGCCTGCAACCTGTTGAACTGGGCACTGCACGCCTTCGACGCCGCCAGCCTGCGCGACAGCCTGTTCGCCACGTCGATCAACTTCGACCTGGCGGTCTTCGAATACTTCGTGCCGCTGGCCGCCGGCGCGACCCTGCACGTGGCCACCAATGCCCTGGCGCTGCTCGACCGCCCCGTGCCGGTGACACTGATCAACAGCGTGCCTTCGGCGCTCGATGCGCTGGTCGGCGCCCAGGCGATTCCCACGTCGACACAGGTGGTCAACCTGGCGGGCGAACCCCTCAAGCAGGGACTGGTGGAGCAAATTTTCGCCAACAGCGCCGTGCAGCGGCTGTGCAACCTGTATGGCCCTTCGGAAACCACCACCTATTCGACGTGGGTGTCCATGGACCGTGACCAGGGTTTCGTGCCGGGCATCGGCCGGCCGCTGGACAATACCCGGGTGTACCTGCTCGACGCCCATCGCCAGTTGGTGCCCTTGGGGGTTAGCGGGGAAATCTACATCGGTGGCGCCGGGGTGGCGCGGGGCTACCTGAATCGGCCGGCGCTGACCGAAGAGCGTTTCGTCCAGGACCCGTTCGCCAACGAAGCCGGTGCGCGAATGTACCGCACCGGCGACCTCGGTCGATGGACGCCCGACGGGCAGTTGTTGTACCTGGGTCGCAACGATTTCCAGGTCAAGGTGCGTGGCTATCGCATCGAATTGGGCGAAATCGAAAGCACCCTCAGCCGGGTGCCGGGGGTGCAGCAGGCAGTGGTCACTGCCCGCCAGGACGTGCCAGGCGACCCACGCCTGGTGGCGTACTGGGTGATGCAGCCCGAGGCCCCGGTGAGCGAGGCGCAATTGCGCGATGCCCTGGCCGCGGCGCTGCCCGAATACATGCAGCCCAGTGCCTATGTGGCCTTGCCGGCGCTGCCCCTGACCCCCAATGGCAAACTCGATCGCAGTGCCTTGCCGGCCCCGGATCAGGTTGTCGACGGCCATTTCGAGGTGCCCCAGGGCCCATTGGAAACCCAACTGGCGGCGATCTGGGGCCGCCTGCTGGGCTTGGCGCAGGTCGGCCGCCAGGCACACTTTTTCCAGTCCGGGGGGCATTCACTGCTGGCCGTGCAACTGGTTTCCCAATTGCGCCAACAGCTGCGGATCGAGCTGCCCCTGGCCAGCGTTTTCGAGCACCCGACCTTGCAACAGCAGGCGCGAGCCATCGAAGCCTTGGCCGCGTCCGGCCGCCTTGGCGCTGCGCCGATCCCGGCCGTTGCCCGGCAGGCGCCGCTGCCGTTGTCGTTCGCCCAACAACGCCTTTGGTTCATCGCCCACCTGGATGCCCAGGCCAGTGCTGCCTACCACATGGCCGGCGGTCTGCGCCTGCGCGGCGAATTGCATGAACCGGCGTTGCGCGCCGCGCTGTCGCGCATCGTCGAGCGACATGAAGCCCTGCGCACCCGGTTCATGACCGAAGGCGGCGAGCCCTGCCAAGTCATCGACCCGCCAGCAGATTTCGCCCTGCGCAGTGTCGACCTGCGGGGCCAGCCCCCCATGGCGTTCCAGGCTCACTGCGTCGAAGCCGCCGAAGCACCTTTCGACCTGGCACGTGGCCCGCTGATCCGCGGCTGTCTGTTGCGCCTGGCCGACCAGGAACATGTGCTGCTGGTGACCTTGCATCATATCGTCGGCGACGCCTGGTCACTGGGCGTGCTCACCCGTGAGCTGAGCGAACTCTATCGAGCGTTCATCCAGGATCGCACCGATCCGCTGCCGCCACTGGCCAACCAATACGCCGACTACGCGCTGTGGCAGCGCTCTCCCCGTCAGGTCCAACGGGTCACCGAACAACTGGACTACTGGCGCGCGCAACTCGCCGACGCTCCGGCGTTGCTGCAGTTGACGCTGGACCGGCCGCGCCCGGCGCAACAGGATTTCACCGGCGCCAGTCTCGAAGTGAGCATGGAGGCGGCATTGGTGCAGGCCCTCAGGCAACTGAGCGAGCGCCATGGCAACACCCTGTTCATGACCGTGCTGGCCGCCTGGTCGGTGGTCCTGGCGCGCCTTTCCGGGCAGGATGACCTGGTGATCGGCTCGGTGCTGGCCAACCGCACCCGCGCTGAAATCGAGCCGCTGATCGGCTTCTTCGTCAACACCCAGGCCCTGCGGGTGCGATTTGCCGATGTCGAGCGGGTGGACCAACTGCTGGCCCAGGTGCGACGCACCGCCCTGGACGCCCAGGCGCACCAGGACGTCGCCTTCGAGCAGGTGGTGGAGGCCCTGAACCCGCCGCGTTCGCTGGCCCACAGCCCGATCTTCCAGGTCATGTTCGCCTGGCAGAACGCGCCGCAGCCGAGCCTTGAACTGGGCGCGCTGGAGTTGACGCCGCTGGCCACCGCCGAAGACAGCGCCAAGTTCGACCTGACCCTGAACCTGCACGAGCGCGACGGCATGATCGCCGGCCGCCTGACCTATGCCACCGCCCTGTTCGACGCTGCCACCGTGCAACGTCATTGGCAGGCGCTGTGCACCACCTTGCAAGCCATGGTCAACGATGACCGGCAGACGCTCGATGGGCTGTCGATCCTCGGTGAAGACGAACGCTATCAGGTGTTGCACGGCTTCAATGACACGGCCCACGACTACCCCGCCGACGAGCCGTTGCACAGCCTCTTCGAGGCCCAGGCTCGCCGCCGGCCCGACGCCCCGGCGATCCAGGACGACGCCGGCGCCATGAGTTACCGCCAGCTCGACCAGCGCGCCGAGCAACTGGCTCACTGGCTGGCCGCCCAGGGCATTGGCGAAGGCGCCCGGGTGGCGCTGTGCCTGGAGCGTGGCCCGCGCCTGATCATGGCAATCCTGGCAATCCTGAAAAATGGTGCGACCTACGTGCCCATCGACACCGCCACCCCGGCGCAGCGCCAGCGCGCCCTGCTCGAGGATTGCGCCAGCGCCTGGTTGCTCGTTGACGAATGGCCAGACGCGCCGCTGGACGCTGCCATGGCATGCCGGGTACTGGTCCCGTGGGACTCGGACCTGTCCCTGGATGATGATGCGCCCCAGCGTCAGGTCAACGCGGCGCCGGCGAATGCCCCTGCCTACATCATGTACACCTCCGGTTCCACTGGCGTGCCCAAAGGCGTGCAAGTGCCGCACCGGGCCGTCACCCGACTGGTGCGCAACAACGGCTTTGCCGACTTCACCGCCCAGGACCGCATCGCCCTGGCCGCCAATCCGGCCTTCGATGCCAGCACCCTGGAAATCTGGGGTGCGCTGCTCAACGGTGGCTGCCTGGTGGTCTGCCCGCGCCAGACCGTGCTCGACGCCGAGCGATTGAATGAACACCTGCTGCGCCACGAAGTCAGCGTGCTGTGGCTCACCGCCGGGTTGTTCCACCAGTTCGCCGACGCCCTGGCGCCGGCCTTCGCCGCCCTGCGTTTGCTCATGGTCGGCGGTGATGTGCTCGACCCGCGCTGCATCGAGCGGGTGCTGCGGCGCTCACCTCCGGGACAGTTGCTCAACGGCTACGGCCCCACCGAAAACACCACCTTCACCACCACCCACCGCATCACCCTCGAGGATGCATTGGCGGGCGATATTCCCATCGGCCGGCCCATCGGCAACACCCAGGTCTATGTCCTTGACGAGCAGTGCCAGGCACAGCCCATCGGCGTCGCTGGCGAGCTGTACATCGGTGGCGACGGGCTGGCCCTCGGTTACCTGAACCAGGCGCAATTGAGCGAAGAGCGCTTCGTTGCCAATCCTTTCACCCCCGGTACGCGGCTGTACCGCACCGGTGACCTGGTGCGCTGGCGCGCCGACGGCGTGTTGATGTTCCTCGGACGCAATGACCTGCAGGTCAAGGTCCGCGGCTTTCGCATCGAATTGGGGGAAATCGAGGCGCAACTCAAAGCTCTGCCTGGAATCACCGAAGCGGTGGTGCGGGTCGATGCCCAACAGCGCCTGCTCGCCTATTTCAGCGCGCCCGAGACTCAACAGCCCAACGAACTGCGGGCCCGCTTGGCCGCGCTACTGCCCGACTACATGCTGCCGGCGGCCTTTGTGCACGTGGAAGCTTTTAGCCTGACCGCCAACGGCAAGCTCGACCGCCGCGCCCTGCCCGAGCCCAGTGAAAACCATTTCGCCCTGCAGCGCTACGAAGCTCCCGAGCGGCCGGTGGAAAGTCGCCTCGCCGAGCTCTGGGCGCAAACCCTCGGCGTGCCGCGGGTGGGACGCCAGGACAATTTCTTTGCCCTGGGCGGGCATTCGCTGCTGGCGGTGCAGTTGGTCGAGCAGCTGCGGGTGGACGGTTGGGCCATCGATGTACGCACCCTGTTCGGCGCCCCCACGGTCGGCGCACTCGCGGCGATCCTGACCGAACACGGCGAGGCACCGGCCGATGCCCTTGACGTACCCGGCGGTCCCTTGCCGGCGGGCTGCACCCGGATCACCCCGGACCTCCTGCCTCTGGTGGACCTGACCCAGGCACAGATCGACCGGATCGTTGCCAATGTTGAAGGGGGCGCGGCCAACGTACAGGACATCTACCCCTTGGCCCCGTTGCAGGAAGGCCTGTTTTTTCATTATCTCTTGCAGGATCAGGGCGACACCTACCTGTTGCACACCACCCTGGCGTTTGACCAGGAGACCGGCCTGGATGCGTTCTGCGAAGCCTTGCAACGGGTCATCGAGCGTCACGACATCCTGCGCACCGCCCTGGCCTGGGAAGACCTGGACCAACCGGTGCAGGTGGTCTGGCGCTCCGCGCCGCTGCCGGTCGAGGTCCTGCGCATCACCCAGGACGATGCGCTGGCGCAGTTGCAAGCCCACACCGATCCCCGCCAGCGACGCCTGGACATTCGCCAGGCGCCGCTGCTGCGAGTGGTCAAGGCATTCGACGCCGCACAGCAGCGCTGGCTGTTGCAGGTCTTGCACCATCACTTGGTGCTGGACCACACCACCCTGGAGCGCATGGTCGAAGAAATCGTCCTGATTCAACAGGGCCAGGCCAGTGCACTGGGGGAACCGGTGCCGTTCCGCCGCTTCGTCGCGCACGCCCGGCGTGGCCAGGACAGCGTCCGGCAGCAGGCGTTTTTCCAATCGATGCTGGCCGACGTCAGCGAACCCACGGCCCCGTTCGGCCTGCTCGATGTGCAGAACACCGGCGCTCTCGACGAAGTGCGCGCCCCCCTCGAACCGACACTGGCGACCGCCCTGCGCCAGGTGGCGCGTCAGCATCGGGTGGGTGTGGCCAGCCTCTTTCACCTGGCCATGGCGCTGGTGTTGGGCAAGGCCACCGGCCGCGCCGATGTGGTGTTCGGCACGGTGTTGCTGGGGCGACTGCAAGGGGTACAAGGTGCCGACCAGGCATTGGGGGTGTTCATCAATACCCTGCCGCTGCGCATCGGTTTTGCACAGCATTCGGTGGTCGACAGCCTGCAACACACCCACCAGGCGTTGTCGGCGCTGCTCGAACACGAGCACACGCCATTGGCCCTGGCCCAGCGCTGCAGTGGCGTGCCGTCCGGTACGCCGCTGTTTTGCGCCTTGCTTAATTTCCGCTACAGCCTGGAAGACACCCCGCACCAGCAGGTGGAGGGCATGCGCGTGCTCAGCACCGCCGAGCGCACCAACTATCCCTTCACCTTTTCCGTGGACGACCTGGGCCAGGGTTTCAGCCTGACGGCGCAGATTGCCGGCACGGTGGGCGCGCAACGGGCCTGGAGCTTCATGCACTGCGCCCTGGCCAGGCTTGTCGAAGCCCTGGACACCGACCCGCAGCGGCTTGCCCGTTGCCTCGATATACTGCCGGCGCAAGAACGCCAGCAACTGGCGCGGTTCAACGCTACCCAGCGCGCTCAGCCCGAGCACGCCCTGCTGCACGCGCGCGTCGAAGCCCAGGCGCGTCTTACGCCTGCGGCCGTGGCGGTACGTTGCAAGGGTCGTGAGCTGACCTATGCCCAGCTGGAGCGTCAAGCCAATCTACTGGCTCGGCATCTGCAGGCACTCGGCGTCGGCCCCGACCAGCGAGTCGGTATCCATTTGCGCCGCAGCCCGGAACTGATCGTTGCGCTGTTCGCCGTGCTCAAGGCCGGCGGCGCCTATGTTCCGCTGGACCCGGCGTACCCGGCCCAGCGCCTGGCCTACATGCTCGAAGACAGCGCCCCGGTAGCAATCCTGGCGATGGGCGATGCGCCACTGACGCTGCCCCTCGCCAGCGATTGCCAGCGCCTGAACGTCGACGAGGTGCTGCACGGCTACGACGCACCGCAGGGCGACGCGCCGTTGGGCGCGGGGCTTGAGCCCCATCACCTGGCCTACATGATCTACACGTCCGGTTCCACCGGGCAGCCCAAGGGCGTGATGATCGAGCACCGCAACGCGCGCAACTTCCTTGATTGGGCACTGCGCAGTTTCAGTGCGCAAACCCTCGAACGTAGCCTGTTCAGCACCTCGATCAACTTCGACCTGTCGGTGTTCGAATGCTTCGCACCACTGTCCTGTGGCGGCACCCTGGAATTGGTGGACGATGCCCTCGCCTTGCTCGACCAGCGCCCGGACCTGAGCCTGCTCAACACCGTGCCGTCGGCGCTCGACGCGCTGCTGCGCGCCGATGCCCTGTCGGCTTCGCTGGAGTGCGTCAACCTGGCCGGCGAGGCGTTGTCCCGGACATTGGTGGAGCGGTTGTTCGCCGATAGCGCGGTGCGCCAGGTCAACAACCTCTACGGCCCGACCGAAACCACGGTCTATTCGACCTGGGTGTCGATGGACCGTGACCGTGGGTTCCAGCCGCACATCGGCCGGCCCATCGACAACACCCAGGTGCATGTCCTCGACGAGGCCCTGCAACCATTGCCGGTGGGCGTGCCGGGCGAGCTGTACATCGGCGGTGCCGGCGTCGGGCGCGGTTACCATCGCCGCCCGGAGCTGACCCGGGAACGCTTCCTGGCCGACCCGTTCAGCAGCGACCCGACGGCGCGGCTGTACCGCACGGGCGACCTGGGCTTTTGGGACGCTGAGGGGCAGCTTCACTACCTGGGACGCAACGACTTCCAGGTCAAGATCCGCGGTTTCCGCATCGAACTGGGGGAAATCGAAGCCGCCTTGCTGGCACAGCCCCAGGTCGGCGCGGCGGCGGTGCTGGCGCTTGCGCGCGAGGGCCGCGAGCCGGCGCTGGTGGCCTACGCCGTGGCAGCCGCCGATCATGGACCGCTGGTCGCAACGGACCTTCGCGACGCCCTGACCAAGGTTTTGCCGGGGCACATGGTGCCGGCCCTGATCGTGCCGCTGGACACCCTGCCGTTGACGCCCAACGGCAAACTCGACCGCGCGGCCTTGCCGCGCCCAGGCGAAGACGCTTGGAGTACCCAGGCCTACGAGGCACCGCGTGGCGAACAGGAAGGCCTCATGGCTGAAATCTGGTGCGACCTCTTGGGCGTGGCCCGGGTGGGTCGACACGATGATTTCTTCGAGCTGGGCGGGCATTCGCTGCTGGCCGTGCAATGGGTTTCGCGGGTGCGCCAGCGCCTGGGTCTGGAACTGCCCCTGGCCACCCTGTATGCACACCCGAGCGTGGCCGGACTGGCACCGCTGCTGGCCAACGCGACACGCAGCGCCCTGACCGGCATTCCGGTATTGCCGCAGGCAGCGGCGCGACCCTTGTCGTTCGCCCAACAGCGTCTCTGGTTCATCGCACGCCTGGACGCCCAGGCCAGCGCCGCCTATCACATCAGCGGCGCCCTGCAATTGGACGGCGAGCTGGACAAAAACGCCCTGCGCAATGCCCTGGAGCGTATCGTCGAGCGTCACGCGGTGCTGCGCACGCGGTTCGTCGAGCAGGACGGCGAGGTCCGGCAAGTCATCGATTCCACCCCGCGCTGGAATTTCGAACGGGTGGAACTGGCCGAAGCCGCCGACTTGCAACCCGCCATGGCCCACGAAGCCGCCCGTCCCTTCGATCTGAGCGAGGGTCCGCTGCTGCGGGTATGGTTGGCGCGCCTGGGTGCTCATCGCCACGTGCTGCACGTGACCTTGCACCACATCATCGCCGACGGCTGGTCCATCGGCGTGCTGATCGACGAGCTCTCGGTGCTGTACAAAGCTTTCCACGGCAACGCACCCGACTCGCTCGCGCCTCTGGCCATTCAATACGCCGACTACGCCGCCTGGCAACGTGAGTGGTTGGCCGGCGAGCGTGGCGCCAGGCAATTGGCCTATTGGCTCGACCACCTGCGCGAGGCCCCGGAACGGGTCGACCTGCCCACCGACCGCCCGCGGCCGCCGCGCCAGGATTTCGCCGGCGCGCGCCTGGAGGTGGCCCTGGATGAGCCCACTGCTTCGGCGCTCAAGGCGCTGGGGCGGCGCCACGGCACATCGCTGTACATGACGTTGTTGGCCGCCTGGGCCGTGGTGGTGGCGCGCCTGTCCGGCCAGGCACGGGTGGTGATCGGCACCCCGGTCGCCAATCGCACCCGCAGTGAAGTGGAGCCGCTGATCGGCTTTTTCGTCAACACCCAGGCACTCTGCGTGGACCTGAGCGGCGCGCCGCAAGTCGGCCAGTTGCTGGCCCAGGTCCGCGAGCATGCCTTGCAGGCCCAAGCCCATCAGGACGTTCCGTTCGAGCACGTGGTCGAGGCGCTCAACCCGCCGCGTTCACTGGCCCACACACCGGTATTCCAGCTGATGTTCGCCTGGCAGAACGCGCCCCGCAGCAGCCTGGACCTCGACGGCTTGAGCCTCACGCCCCTGGCCGGCGAGCAGACCACCGCGCCGTTCGATCTTTCCCTGGAGCTCTACGAAGCCGAGGAACGGATCATCGGCGGGCTCAACTACGCCACCGCCCTGTATGACTGCGCCAGCGTCAGCCGGCATTGGTCTTACCTGGTCCAGGTGCTGCGTCAGTTCATCGCCGACGATCGCCAGGCGGTCACGCACCTGGCATTGGTCGACGCCGGCGAACGCCAGCGCCTGCTGCACCAGCTCAACCCGGCGCCGACGCCATTTCCTGAGGCGAGCTGGGTGCACCGCCCCTTCGAGCGTCAAGCGCTGCTGCAGCCTGACGCCATTGCCGTCGAACTGCATGGGCGCGGCTTGAGCTATGGGGAACTTGACCGCCAGGCCAACCACTTGGCCTGGGCAATGATCGACCAGGGCGCAGGGCCCGGCCAACGCGTGGCCATCCACCTGCCCCGTAGCCTGGAAATGGTGCTGGCCCTGGTTGCCACGCTCAAGACCGGGGCGGCCTACGTGCCGCTCGACCCCAGCCAGCCGATTGCCCGTCGGCAAGGCATCATCGACGATTGCCAGCCTTGCCTGCTGCTGTGGGACGCTGAGCGCGTCGAGGCCTTGCAGACTGGCGAAGGCTGCCGCACGTTGCCCGTCCGCCTCTCAGCCACCATGACACCCGCCCCCGCCGCACCACCGCTGGCGCAACCGCGCCCGGACGATCTGGCGTACGTCATGTACACCTCCGGCTCTACCGGCCTGCCCAAGGGCGTCGCCATGGGGCATCTGGCCCTGAGCAACCTGTTGACCTGGCAGGCAGGTCAGGCGTTGCCCGGTGCCGCGCGCACCCTGCAATTCGCCGCGCTGGGCTTCGACGTGGCCTTCCAGGAAATGTTCTCCACCCTGGGCAGCGGCGGTACTTTGGTGCTGCTGGACGAGGCCCGGCGCCTGGATCTCGCCGCCCTGCCGCAATGGCTCTGCGATAGCCGCATCGAACGCCTGTTCCTGCCGTACATTGCCCTGGCGGCACTGGCCGAGCGCTGGAGCGAAGCACCGCTGGCGTTGCCGGCGCTGCGCGATGTGATCGTCGCCGGCGAGGCCTTGCGCATCACCGCGGCGCTGCGCGCGTTTTTCCGCCAGCATCCCCAGGCACGGCTGCACAACCACTACGGTCCGACCGAAACCCATGTGGTCTGTGCTCATACTCTGGGCGATGACCCCGAGCAATGGGCCGACGTACCGGTGATCGGCCGTCCGATTGCCAATACCCAGGTGTGCCTGCTGGACGCCCATGGTCAATGGGTGCCCCAGGGCGCGGTGGGTGAGTTGCATGTAGCGGGTCCGGCCCTGGCCCAGGGCTACCTGAATCGACCGGACCTGACCGCTGAACGCTTCATCGATCACCCCCTCGACCAATGCGGCGGAGCACGCCTTTACAAAACCGGCGACCTGGCGCGCTGGACCGCCGAAGGCACCTTGCAATACCTGGGACGCAACGACTCGCAGGTCAAGATCCGCGGTTATCGGGTCGAGCTGGCCGAGGTGGAAAGTCGCCTCGATCAAGTGCCCGACATTCGCGAATCGGTGGTCGTCGTGCAGCCGGGCGAACATGGGGAGCCCCGCCTGGTGGCCTACTTCAGCGCCGCCCAAGCGCTGTCGCCACTGGCGCTGCGTAGCCAGTTGAGCGAACGCCTGCCGGAGTACATGCTGCCAAGCGCCTTCGTGCAACTGGCGAGCCTGCCGCTGACCGGCAATGGCAAAGTCGATCGCCTGCGCCTGCCGGCCCCGACGCCTGAGTCATTTGCCCAGACGCCCTACAGCGCGCCGCAGGGCGAGCTGGAAGTCAGTCTGGCGGCGATCTGGAGTGAACTGCTTGGCGTCGAGCCGATTGGCCGGGAGGATGACTTTTTCGCCCTCGGCGGGCATTCGCTGCTGGCGTTGCGTTTGCTCGCTCAGGTCCGCCATCGATTGGGCCTGGAAGTGCCGCTTTCGGCGGTCTTCGCCCAGCCGCGCCTGCACGCCTTGGCCAGGCTGCTTGGCGGCTCCGTCCACAACAGCCAGGAGCCGTTGCCGGAGGCTGATCGCAGTCAACCGCTGCCGCTGTCGTTCGCCCAGCAAAACCTCTGGTTGATCCAGCAGCTCAATCCGGATTCGACAGCGGCCTTCAACATGCCGGCCGGTTTGCGCTTGCGCGGCCAGTTGGATGAAGGCGCCCTGCGCCGGGCCCTTGACCGCATCGTGGCGCGCCATGAGAGCCTGCGCACGCGTTTCGTCAGCCTGGCCGGACAAGCGCGGCAAGTCATCGACCCGCCCGCCGCCTTGCCGCTGGACAGCCTGGACCTGAGCGCAGCCGGCGCGACGGATTGGCAAGCCCATTGCGCCGAAGAAGCCGGCCGGCCCTTCGACCTCACCTGCCAATGGCCGGTCCGTGCCCGCCTGCTGCGTCTGGGCGCTGACGACCACATCCTGCTGGTGACCGTGCACCACCTGGTCTCGGACGGCTGGTCCATGGGGGTACTCACCGACGAGTTCTCCCGTCTCTACCAGGCCTTCAGCCAGGGTCGCGACGATCCATTGCCAGCGCTGGCGCGCCAGTACGGCGACTACACCCTGTGGCAACGCCACTGGTTGCAAGGCGCTCAACTGCAGCGCCAGCGTGCCTATTGGACTTCACACCTGGGCGCCGCACCGACCTGCGTCACCCTACCCACCGACCGGCCACGTCCGCCGCGGCTGGATTACGCGGGGGCCAGCTTGCCGGTGCACATCGACGCGGAACTGACCCAGGGTCTCAAGACCTTGAGCCAGCGCCATGGCGTTACCTTGTACATGACCTTGCTGGCCGCCTGGTCCGTGGTGATCAGCCGCCTCTCGGGCCAAGCCCGGGTGGTCATCGGCTCCCCCGTCGCCAACCGTGCCCGGGTCGAGCTGGAACCGCTGATCGGCTTCTTCGTCAACTTCCAGGCCCTGTGCATCGACCTGGACGAAGGGCCGCGGGTCGACGCGCTGCTGGCCCAGGTCAGGGCGCTCGCCCTCGCCGCCCAAGACCATCAGGACTTGCCCTTCGAGCAGGTCATCGAAGCACTCAACCCTCCGCGGTCGCAGGCCTATAACGCGGTTTTCCAGTTGATGCTGGCCTGGCAGAACGCGCCCCGTGGGGAGCTTGACCTGGGCAACGGCTTGCAGCTCGAAAGCGTTGGCGCGCCCGTGACCACGGCCAAGTTCGACTTGGCGCTGGACGTCCATGAGACTGACGGAGTGATCGAGGGCGGTTTCAATTACGCCACTGCGCTATTCGATGCCGCCACCGTGGCGCGCCATTGGCATGCCCTGTTGGCGGTGCTGCGGGCCATGGTCGCCGACGACCGACAGACCGTGACCAGCATCGACTTGCTCAGCCGGGCCGAGCGCCAGCAGTTGCTCGACGGTTTCAACCCGGTGGTCCGCGTGACGCCGGCGACGGGCGAACGCCTGCACCAGCGGTTCGAGGCCCAGGCGGCGCGCCGAGGCGACGCCATAGCACTCCAATACGGCACGCAGACCCTCAGTTATCGGGCGCTCAACCAGCGCGCCAACCGCCTGGCTCATCGCCTACGAGAGCTGGGTGTGGGCCCGGACAGCCGCGTGGCGATCCACGCCGAGCGTGGCTTGGACATGCTCGTGGGCATCCTGGCCAGCCTCAAGGCCGGCGGCGCCTATGTGCCGCTGGACCCGGTCTATCCCGCACAACGCTTGAACTTCATTCTTGACGACAGCAGCCCCCGGGTGATGCTGACCCTCGGGGCATTACCGCCGGCGCTACAGGTGCCTGCCGCCTGCACGGTCCTGTCCCTGGACCCGCACCACGGGAACTGGAGCGAACAGCCCGGGACAGACCTGCCGGCCGATCCCCAGGCCAGCGATGCCGACCTGGCGTACATCATTTACACCTCCGGTTCCACCGGCGTGCCCAAGGGCGTAATGGTTGAACACCGCTCGGTACTACGGTTGTTCAGCGCTACCGAAGGCTGGTTCGGGTTCAACGAACGGGACGTCTGGACGCTGTTCCATTCCTTCGCGTTCGACTTCTCGGTCTGGGAAATCTGGGGCGCGCTGCTGCATGGCGGCCGGCTGGTGGTGGTGCCGTATTTGACCTCACGCAGCCCGCAGGACTTCTACGACCTGCTGGTGGAGGCCGGCGTCACGGTCCTCAACCAGACCCCCAGCGCCTTCTATGCCTGGATGAAGCAGACCCGCGCCGAGCCCCATCACCTGCGCTGCATCGTGTTCGGTGGTGAAGCCCTCGACGGCGCCGCGCTGCGGCCCTGGTTCGCGCGGCCGGACAGCCACCGTACACAGCTGGTGAACATGTACGGCATCACCGAGACCACGGTGCACGTCACCTATCAACCGATCGAGGCCGCCGACTGCAACACCGACGCCGGACTGGTGCCCATCGGCCGGCCGATCCCGGACCTGCGGATCTACTTGCTCGATGAACACGGCGAGTTGGTGCCCCAGGGCGTGGTCGGTGAGATCCACGTCGCCGGACCCGGCCTTGCCCGGGGTTACCTGAACCGACCGACCCTGGATGCCGAACGCTTCCAGCCAGCGCGGTTCGCCGGAAGTCGCGGTGAGCGGCTCTACAAGACCGGCGACCTGGCCCGCTGGACCGCCGACGGCCGGTTGCAGTACCTGGGCCGTAACGACCAGCAGGTCAAAGTGCGCGGCTTTCGTATCGAACTGGGGGAAATCGAAGCGCGTCTCGTGGCGCTGGAGGGCGTGCGCTCGGCCGTGGTGCTGGCGCGCCAGGACGAACCGGGGGATCCGCGCCTGGTCGCTTACCTGCTGGCCGAGCCGGGTGGCGACCTGGCACCGGGGGCGCTGCGCGCTGCCCTGGCCGAACAGCTGCCCGCGCACATGCTGCCCGGCGCCTATGTGCAGTTGCAAGAATGGCCACTGACTGCCAACGGCAAACTGGATCGGCGTGCCTTGCCGGCGCCGGACCGCCAGGCCCTGCAGCAACGCCCCTACACTCCGCCGCGCGGAGCCACGGAAACCTGCCTGGCGCAGCTGTGGTCGCAGTTGTTGGGGGTCGATCAGGTCGGCCGTGACGACAACTTCTTTGCCCTCGGCGGACATTCGTTGCTGTTGGTGCAACTGCTCGACGGTCTGCGTGCGCAAGGCCTGGACGTCACCGTTGGGGCGCTGTTCAACGCCGAGGACCTGGCTGCACTGGCCCGTCAGGTAGTGACGCGGGACGCCGCTGATACCCAGGGCCTGTTGTGCATTCGTCCGGGCAGCGGCCGCCAGCCGCCACTGTTCTTCATCCACGAAGGCACCGGTGAGGCGCTGCCATATGAACGGCTGGCCAGCCACCTGGACCCGGAGCTCGGTCTCTACGCCGTGCAGGCCGCGGCCGAGCTGGAAGACGGTGTCGACAACCCGACCCTCGCCAAGCGCTACATCACGCTGTTGCGCGCTGTTCAGCCCGACGGTCCTTATCGGCTGGCGGGCTGGTCGGCCGGCGGTGTGCTGGCCTATGAAATGGCGCGTCAACTGCTGGGCGAGGACGAGCAGGTGACGTTCCTCGGCTTGATCGACAGCAGCCAGCCAGGGGCGCTACGGGCACCGGTGTTGCCCTTCAGCCTCGACGAAAGCGAGCTACGCGAGCAATTGCTTGGCTACCTGGCCACCCAACAGGTCGATGAGGACCGGCAGGTGCCATGGCACAGCGGCCTGGACCTCGACGCCGTGCTCGCCACGGCGCGCAGCCGAGGTTGGTTGCCGCCCGCCTTCGATCGCCCTGCACTGATCCGCCGGGCGCGCTTGAACCTGACCTTGCGCAACGCCATGGTTCGCTACCGGCCGGCGCCACTGGGCTTGCCCGTGCATCTATTCAGAGCGGTTTCGACGCGTCCCGAGTTGACCGGTGCCCGGGACCTGGGCGCCGACTGGCGAACGCTGCTGGGCGCGGACTTGGTAGAACAGCGGATCGCAGGCGATCACTGGTCGATCATGCGCGATCCGACGCATCTGCAAGGCCTGGCGGCTGCGCTGGAGCGGGCACTGGCGCAGAGCGAGGCGCATCCGCTTGAACCTGCCGCCAGCCGTGCCAGCCTGACGTTGCAAACCGGTTCGCCCAACGCGCCTTGCCTGTTCATGGTGCCGGGCGCAGGCGCCAACGTGAGCAGTTTCGTGCCGTTGGTGCGCCAGTTGGACGCGCGGTTGACGGTGATCGGGCTGCAAGCCCGTGGCCTCGATGGCCGCAGCGAACCCCATGGGTCGGTGCAGGCGGCTGCCAGCGCCTACGTGCGAGAAATCCGGGCCCAGGTGCCGCACGGCCCCTACTACCTGCTGGGGCATTCGTTCGGCGGCTGGCTGGCCCTTGAAATTGCCCGCCAACTGCACGCGTGCGGCGCGCAGGTCGCACCGGTGTTGCTGATCGACAGCCGTGTACCGGGCAAGCGCATGGCCCGCGATGCCCGCGAGGCCTTGGGGCGCTACGTGGCGTTGCTGGAACTCGACGCCGGATGCAGCCTGGCGCTTGATCTGGACACCCTGGCGAATCAGGAGCCGGAAGAACAATGCGCCACGCTGCTGGGGCGCATGCAGGCTGTCGGTTTGATGCCGGCGCAGGCCAGGGCCACGTCACTGCGCGGCCCGCTGCGGGTGTTCCAGGCCAATCTGGCGACGGACTACCAGCCGACATCGGCCTACCCGGGCCCCGTCGTACTGCTGCGGGCCGAGCATGGCCGCCAACCCCCAACGCCAGTCGAACAGCACTGGAATGCCGTTGCCCTGGACTGCCAGCAATGCGTGATCGCTGACTGCGATCACCTGTCGATCCTCAAGGCACGAGCGGCACCTACCCTGGCCGCTCACCTACGCCACCATTGGCCCGCGCTGGAGGCGCCGTTATCCCATGAAGATTGACACAGGCTCAGCCACATCCGCTCCCCGAACCGGGCGCGAGCTTGTTCCCGAAGCGGGTACCCAGTCGCCATTGATGTCGGCTGAGCCACCGCCATCGCGAGCAGGCTCGCTCCCACAAGGGGCACAGGAGATCCGGCCCTGGCTGTGGGCCTGGTTCGGCCAGGTCGCTTCGACCCTGGGATCGGCCCTGGCGGCTTTCAGCCTGGGCATCTGGTTGTTGCAGCAACACGCCAGTGTCACCGATTACGCCTGGGTCATCGCCTTGTCGGCGTTGCCCGGCCTGCTCCTGGCACCGCTGGCGGGCTGGCTGGTGGACCGTTGCGAGGCGCGGGCGATTTTGCTCGGTGTCGAATGCTGCAGTGGCCTCGCCGCGCTGGTGCTGTGGTGGCTGTTCGACCAAGGCGCGTTGGATCGCGGCCAGGTGTATGCCTTCGCCGCGGTCAACTCCAGTGCGCAGGTGCTGCGCATGCTGGTCTGCCAGGCGGCGATCCCGCGCTTGCTGCACAGCCCTCGCGCCATCGGACGGGCCAACGGCTTGATGCAACTGATGGTTGGCTTGCCACAACTGCTCGCGCCGACCCTGGCGGCACTGCTGCTGGGTGCTGTCGGCGTTTCCGGGGTGCTGTGGCTGGACGTGGGCGCGGTGCTGTTTTCTGCAGGCATCCTGATATGGCTGGCGGTAGTCGCTTCGGCGCTGCGCATCAGTGGCACGGGCCGCGTCGCGTCCAGCGACGGCGTGCCGACTGCACTGGCAGTGCTGCGCGCCCGTCCGGCGTTGTGGGCATTGTTGGCCTACCTGGCGTTGGAACACCTGATGCTCGGCCTGGCCTCGGCGCTGATGTCGCCTCTGGTAATGGAGCGCCATTCGGTGCTGGTGCTGGGCACTGTGATGACCTGTGGCGGCCTGGGCATGCTTGCCGGCTCGTTGTGGGTGGTGGCCAGGCCACCAGCCCGGCTGATCCGCACCGTATTGCTCGCGGATCTGCTGCTGGGGGCCAGCGTGCTGGGCATCGGCATCAGCGACTCGCCGGTGCTGCTGTACGTTGCGGCTTTCGTTGCATTTGGCTGCTTCTCGCTGAGCACCAGCAGCGACCAGAGCTTCTGGCAACGCAGCCTGCCTGCCGAAGTGCTGGGACGCGTCCTGTCGACGCGGCAGATGGTTTGCCTGCTGGCGATGCCGATTGGTGCACTGGGCGCAGGCTCCCTGGCGGACCATTGGGCGATCCCGCTATTGAGCGCCCCTGGCGCTTGGCAGGAGGCACTCGCCCCGGTGCTGGGCAGCGGCAAGATCGGCGGCTTGAGCTTGTTGTTTGCCATTGCCGGCTTTTTGTACGTGTTGTTGGCCTGTCTCGGTCTGCTCATCACGCCGCTTCGGCGGCTGGCGCCGGGATGGGCCGGGGCGCCTGCGCCGTTTGCGCCAGACGCGGGAGCTTGTTGAACCAAGCGGTTTGCTGAACGCCTACCCCTCTCTCCAGAAGCTATTACAGGTGCCCAGGAATACTTTCTAGCGTTGCCAAATAAATGTCTAAAACAGCCAGCACGAACGGCTCTGCCAAATTCGTCCAGAAAGTACCATGGCTATATAGGACACATGCACTATTGATAGGTTGAGAAAACAATCATCAAATACAGCTGTACCGTGCATTCTGAGGAGCCGGTAAATCTAAGCGTCTTGAAGCTTCCGCCTTGACCAGTCCCATCGACTGGTCAGATCAAGTAATCTGGAGGATTTATGAAAATAAGCATAAGGAAGTTCCGCCCGCATAGCATTGGGATGGCAGCAGTGCTTACAGCAGGTCTGATATTCAGTGGGACAGCAAGCGCCTTCACGTTTGAACATGGATGGAGTTGCCAGAATAAGTGGTATCAGATGGGTCTTATAGAACTTATTGCATGTGGTGGTGGAGGCGAAGGTTGATCCTGACGTTCAGGGTTATGCTTTGGAAAACCATCCACTTGTAGGGAGCCTACGCGAGTGGCTGTGTACGCGCTGAGATATTCAGTCCAGTGCCAGCCACTTCGCGTAAGCCTTTCGCGGCGAGAGCAAGACTCCGAAAACTTCGTTCACCGCCTCCAATATGCAAAGACTCAGCCTGTCATAGCCTGTTGGCGATGCGCCCGTTAATGACTCTCCCTGGCAAAATGCTTAGTCAGTTCAAGCAATGTTCCACGTAACTCCGGCGGACGCACGGGTTTTGCCAAAACCGAAATGTTCATGTTGTGCAACGCGTGACGGATTCTTTCAATTTCATGGCCCGTCATGATCATTGCCGGCACCTCCCAACCACGCTGCTCGCGTATCGCCGCTATACACTCGGAGCCCGAGATCTTCGTCCCCAAATCGAAGTCCGCGATGATGATGTCGCAGTCGCTGGTCACGTTCACACCATCACTGTGAGTCTCGACCGCACAGCCCCATTTTTCCAACAGCGCAGACGTTGCCATCAGCACGTTGGGATCATCCTCTACCAGGCACACCCGTAAACCTTGTAAACGGCTATGCGTAGATGCAGCGCGGCTCGGCTCTACCCTTGGCGCGACCCTTTCCAATCCCGTGATCGTGGCACGAGTCCCTTTACCGAGCCTTGAATGCAGCTGAATTTCCAGGTTGAGCAAGTGACTGATCCGCTTGACGATCGACAATCCCAGCCCCAGGCCTTCGACGTCCTTATCACGTACGTGACGTACCCGATAGAACTCTTTGAATACCTCAGGCAGATGCTCGGTGGCGATGCCCCGTCCTTTGTCGTAGATGGCGATGGATAGCCCCTGGTCTTTGGGTCGCACGCCAATCAATACCGGTTGGCCTGGCGCATATTTGAGCGTGTTGGAAACCAGATTCTGCACCATGGTCGCCAACAAGCCCGCATTGGCATTGACCCAATGCTGACAGGGTCGCAAGCGCAATTCGACACCCGCCCAACGTGCGGCTTCAGTGTTTTGCTTGACCACGTCCTGAAGCAACGCACCCAAATGTATGGGTTCGGATTTCGGCTCAAGCTGTCCGTTATCGAGCGTGTAGATATCCAGGATCGAACGGAACAGCTGTGACACGGTATGCAGCGAGCGATCGATGTTATCAACCAGGCGCAACTCTTCCAGGCCCAGCTTGGCGTCACGCAGGCAAGCGGTGAACAGGCCAATGGAGTGGATCGGTTGGCGCAGGTCATGGCTGGCTTGGGCGAGGAACCGGGACTTCTCATGATTCGCGGCAATAGCCTCTTCCGAAGCAATACGAGTGCGGGTCAACAGGATGTGCGCGTAGGCGGGTACCACGATGGTGGTGACGATCAGCATAAGAAACATATAGGGCTGTCCGCGCCAGAACGGCGTGAACAGGAAAATCAAGACCAGCATGCCAAGGGCTATCAGCGTCGCCGCTGCCAGGTAGCGCGAACCGAAGCGCATGCCATTGCCCAACGTAACCCAAAGCAAAGCAGCGTACACCGGCAATGCCCCTTCCCCACCCACGTTCAGGGCAAACGCAATTCCCGAGTAGTCATGGGCCATTGCAAACAGCCGACGCCAGAAAAAGTGTCCCGGCCAGCGCTTGATCGCCATGCGCAGCGGGATCGCAACACTGATGAAAAAAGCCATGTACCACATGATAGGGGTATACGTGGCGAAATCACTGGAGGGCAGGCAGGCCACCACGATGATATAGAGCGAGGCACAGGTACTGACCGTCAACCGTAATGTCGCTTGGTCAAGCTCACTGTTCTTTTCCGTCATTGTCACGGGAATATTCCATTATGAAGAGTTGTTTCAGAGATGAAATCCAATGTTCCAGTTTAGGTTACGATGCACGAACTTTAAGGTCAGGAGGATCTTGGGCCATGACGTGCAGAGTCATTGTGGCGGATGACCATCCGTTGTTTCGCGAAGGTATGCTCAGGACGATAGAAAGACTTCTACCTGCCGCGCACATTGAACAGGCCGGCAATCTGGATGAAGTGCTGGCGCTGGCGCGAACTGGCGTGGAGGTGGACTCACTGATTCTTGACCTGCGCTTTCCGGGTATCAAATCGTTGCAGGTCATCGGCCAATTACGCGCCGAGTTCAAGCGCACCTCGATCATTGTCGTCTCGATGGTAGAAGACATGGACGTCATTTCCCAGGTGATGGCGTTGGGTGCGGACGGTTTCATCGGCAAGAATGTCGATCCGGCCAGCATTGCCGAAGCCATCATGGCGATTCGCGAAGGTGAAGTGGTCGTCAGGCACCAATCGGAGAACTCGGTCGTGGACGATGTGGTAGCCCAGCTCACGGTGCGACAGCGGCAAGTGCTCGGCCTGATCGCTGCGGGCAAGACCAATAAAGAAATAGCCAAGGAGCTGGGCATTTCGCCGTTCACCGTGCGCATCCATGTCTCCAGCTTGCTCAAAGCCTTGAATGTTCCCACCCGCGCGGCCGCAGCTGCACAATTCTCCAACTTTCCAACCAGTGGTGGCTGGTCGGCAAGAACTTAAAGTTTGAAAGCGGGGACGCCGTAATAATAGTGAAGAGTTTATCGCCCCTGTACGCATCCCTCGCCATAGCACACCTGTACTATAGCGTCCGTCCGCCCTCACGTCCTAAGCTGTAAAGGCTCGATAAAGAGTCTTTACAACAGCCTCATGCAATATAACAAACACGCCGCGCGTCGTTTGGCAAAACCGCGCACGATGCAAAAATATGACGAGCGAATCCCGTTGACAAACATCAACTCGGAGTAAGCGCGAGCTCAACTTAACCACCTGGCCAGTTGAAATGGAAGGGCCGGCAATTACTAAGGTAAGTATTATGTCTCTCAACTACGGAAGAGTCCTTAAAAACGGAATAGCACTGTGCTTGCTGGCCGGCGCCATCAGCGGTTGCACCAACACGGGTGATCTGATGAACTCCTTGAACCCGGGCGCCAAAAAATATGACACTGTTTACTTAAAACAAACGATCATTCCAGGCAAAACAACTAAAAGCCAAATCAGCCAAATGTTCGGCGCCCCCGCCAGTGAAGAGCTGAACTCGACGAGTACAAACAACGAGTCGAACTGGACCTACGACAAGCGCGAAGAGGGCTTGGACAAATACATGAAACTGGCTCACAAATATGTCTCGACCGAGACCAGCCTGAAAATGTATGACGCCTCCGCGCAAGCCTCGAAGGCACAGGGTGTTGCTAACGATGTGAGCAGCGTAACCGGCACGAGAACAGGCCAAAGCCAGACTCAAGGCACCGTCCTGACAATTTATTTCGAGGACGACGTTGTGAAGTATTACCGGATTTATTAATGGATATCACTCGTTGAGTTTCCTCCCGAAAAGGGACGTTTCGATGCTTGTATCCAATAAGATGCGGACTACGGGTGCTGGCATTTGTCAGCACCCTGATGATAGGTGCGATACCCCGAAGGCGTGAGAGCACCGTCGCGCGACAAATGTGACGATGCAAATCCTGGCCCAGGCAACAGATGCCCATGGTCAACCTGACCGGCAATCCATATATCTCGAGTGCCGCTCACAAACGCCACGCCGCAACTATCCCTTTCCAGTTTTCCCCAATCTGGTCAAGCGCATGGACCATGGGAGCGGCGATCCGATTCATCTCAATCCGTCTGCCGGTGAGTGGTTCCAGGCTTACAATGGCTACGGTTGCCAGCGCGATATCAATACTCGATCGCCTGGCTAACGCACCGGGCCAATCGTCTGGCGACCCGCAAAGCGTGCGGCGGCCACCGCTCTGTTAGGCACGTTTAGCACACGTATCAGGGAAGAAACATGGATCCGCACTGTGAAGGGAGAAATTTCAAGTGCCGCGGCGATCTGTTTGTTGGTCTTGCCTTGGGCAATCAGTTGCCAGACCTCCCTCTGCCTGAGGGTCAACCTGTTTATATCATCATCCAAATCCAGCGGCATGGGATCCGAAGGCTCGTATTTGACCAGCACCTCGCCGTTTCGAATACTCGCAATGGCCTTGCCGACTTCTTCTGAAGAAAGGCTTTTGCCTACAAACCCGTTTACACCTGCACTCATGATTTGCTCGACAGTTTCACCGTCCTCAACTGTCGACACGACGATTACTTTGACGTGCTTTAACTCCTGACGCAACTGTGCCAAGTCCCTGACCGAACTTAACCCAGGAAGCCGCATGTCAAGAATTAATGTATCGAGGGAGCGTTCATCGACTATCAGGGCTCTTACTTCTTCAAGGCTCCCAGCTTGCTCGATCAACGTGTCTGGCATTAAGCGCTCCAACAATACCGTCATTCCCTCGCGAAACAGCGGATGCTCATCTGCCACGATAATTCGGCAACTCATATCACAAAACACACGACGTCCATTCGAATAGAAATACCATTCGATGATGTCCGACTCCCACGACTTAGGATATAGAACACCTGACCTAGCACATTTGTGCTATTGGCCTTAATATTGTCGATCGGAATGAACTTTGGATGCCCTCGGAGCTACAGATTATTGATGATGGCCTCGCATTCTACGAATCAATTTTAAAACATAACTTTCAAGGAGTTGAATGGTCATGGCTACATTGGATAACGCTTTTCACAGCCTGCATCAGAATGGCCTGCTTGTTCTGGCCAATGTTGCCGATGCAGGGGGTGCGCGCATCGTCGAACGTCTAGGGGGCAAGGCAGTCGCAACCAGCAGCGCCGCCATGGCGTGGTCACATGGGTATCAGGATGGCAACAAGCTGCCTCTCGACCTGCTGGATGCCACCGTCAAGTCGATGGTACGGGTCCTCAGCGTACCGCTCACGGTGGATATCGAAGGCGGCTACTCGGATGACCCGGAACGGGTCGGACAAGTGATAGAAGCCGTTGTCGCCGCAGGGGCGGTCGGGATCAACATCGAAGACGGCCTGGGCTCTCCAGAGCTGCTTGTCCGCAAGATCGACGTCGCGAGAAGAGTGGCGGACCAGGCGGGCGTCAAGCTGTTCATCAACGTGCGGACCGACGTCTACCTGAAAAATCTGTTCCCCGTCGAACAACGCCTGGAGGAACTCCTGAAACGCAGCGCACGCTACGCCAGCGCCGGGGCGGATGGCCTGTTTGCCGCTGGCGTGGTCGATTCGAACGAGATTGCCACCGTCTGCCGCGAGACCAAACTGCCCGTCAACCTGCTGTCCCGGGACGGACTGCCCTCTCCCGACGAATTGAAGCGCCTGGGTGTCAGACGGCTCAGCGCGGGTTCCAGCATCGCCGAGTTTCTGCACGGTGCCATGGGAGCACTGGCCCGTAGCTTCCTGGATAACGGCCAACTCGACACCCAAGCCTTGCAGGCCCATACATACGGCGAATTGAATGCGTTGATGGCGGCGAAGAGCGAGTAACGCTATCCTCCGGACGAGGCCAAACGCTAACGTTCGATTTGTACGTCACCTCCCCCCGGCACTGGGAAACCCCAGGCAAAAAAGAGCCACTCATTTGAGTGGCTCTTTTTTGCGGTCCCAGGAAAATCAGCCCCCCTCCTCCTTCTTTGACAGGACGTCCCTCCATGCAACGGATCGTGGTATCGGCAATTACCAGCCTATCGACCCTAACCCGTAAAATAAGCAATCACCTGGGTTTGCCGCTTTTGCTAGGGTGCTTATCATTCACTCAAGCCCCCCTGTCCTTGGCGGACAACACCAACGGAAAAAGTCTCTACCTGCAGAGATGCGCCATGTGCCACGGATCGGATATCAAAGGCACAGGACCATTGGCCAACAAAAGCACTCCTCCGACCCCTGACCTGACCACCGCCGCGTTCAAGAAACGACTCAATGATTATCCCGGCGTTATCGTTTCATCGGTCATCCTTCGTCCCAATGGAAACCTGATTCCAAAGACCCTGCGGGAGAATGGTGTGAAGCTACCGCCCCACGCTTGGAGCGTTCAGGACCTGCGGGATTTGAATCAATACATGATTGGTGTGATTTCAAAAAGTCGATGATCTCGCCAAGCCCCCCTCTCCAATGAGTTTCGGGCAAAACGGCTTGTATTTTAGCTACCGTCTCCTAGCATGATATTAAAATACCATCAAAGCAGGGACGCCATGAAACAAGCCAAGTTGATTGCCGCTCTTTTCGTTGCCGGGGAGTGCGCCCTTTCCTCGCCTGCAACCTGGGGGTTTGAAATTAACCCCTGCCTGAGGGTGCTGGTTTACAACACTTATTACCTTGATCAAGCGCCGACCAGGGACTGGAATCTTTGCAAGAAAACAGACCTGATCGAGGGGTATGCCAATGGCAAATATTCAAAAGGGACCGTCCATGAGCATATGACCAATTTCGCCATTGACGAGTACCGCGGCGCCGACTTTGAAGGATTCCTGGTCCGCAAGAGACAGACTGACAGTTCCAAGCCCAAACGGCTCATTTTTGAATACATGAATGACCCAGTGTGGGCTAAGTCACCAAGCAGGACTCCTCACAACACCTTTGCAATCATCTATGGCAGTTGGTGGAACGATGATCCTTTGATGTACACGTGGGGTGAAAGCAAAGACTTCAGAAATGGACTGTGGAATCTAAATGGCCAGTTCAAACCCGAATCTAAAAAATACGCTGGGGGCCGCGAAGATTGTGAGGTTGAGGGGAAAAATCATCTTGGCTGGAACTCCCACTATGGAAACCTCCAATACCTCCACTTCATGTCTAGCCAAATGCCCAAGGATGCCAGTGAAGAGGCGCGATTAGAAGAAACCACAAGGCTGGCTCTCGTGTGGATCAAGTTCGCTTATGACGTGGCGACAGGCGATACGCCATTCGACGCACCTCTCACACCTCAAATCGAAGCCAGCTTGGGACTCCCCTCGATAGCTCTAAATCAATGCGTTAAGCAAAAAAACGTAAAAATTCGGACGCTCTTTGCTCGCTCTGGCGTTCCCATCGATGATCGAAACAAGCGCACACCTGATGTGGCGCTCGGCAGCATATTTCATATTTTCCAGGACTCATTCTCCCCTGCTCACACCTGCCGCAAGGAGGAGGTTGTCGACGGTAGTCATTACGCCGTCCTCACTCAAGCCTACAACTATCGGGTGCAGGCTAAGGACAAGCATGGTGGTGACGAGCATAGCTTCAACGACAAATATCCGGGCTGGCTTTTGACCTACGCCCGGGATGGGAATCACGTGTATGCCAATGATCCTGTAGCTGTTGGAGCTTGGATGCTAAGCGCCGTGGATACAAAGACCCCCTGGGAGTCTGTGGAGAAGCATCTTCGCGAAACCATTTTTAGAAAGCACTCTGCCGGTGTCGTTGACCAATCCCCTTGCATAGGGAAACGCACCTTATGAGGCTAAAAATACGGCATAGCGCCATCCTTCAGCTACGCTGCTCAGGATTACCCCTTCGACAAGGAAGCCGCTCCATGAATAGAGGTTTCTGCTTGGCCCTGGTTAGTACTCTCCTGGCGATCCAAGGATGTGGAAATCTCAATAGCGTTTACCGCAATCATTCGTTCAGTGGAGACGACAGCGCACCGATGCGGTAAAAGAGATTGCGCTCAAAATCTTCGAGCAAACGGACGAGGCCTACGTGTGCTTTAACACGATGACCCGCTTCGCTACCGAAGCTACGGTCGTAGACTCGATGCTCGCTGCGAGAACTACGATTATCGAATACTGTAACTCGGTACTCCAACCGGGCACGGTGATCAAAACCGTCCCCAAGCCCGCCCCTGTAAAACTTTGACAGAGTCTTACTTGGTAAGCGCGCATTTGCACAAACGAAGCGAATCGTTTCCCTAATCCGGAATACGATGCCCGAAGAAGTAACGGACCCCACTTTCAAACCCACTGGCATCGGGGTCCTCAAGAAAGGCTTCCAGAAGCGCTGAGGCCTGCATCGGTCTGAACACCCGATCATGATAAAAGGAAGAGCAGTCGATGCCGGTCGCACATTCGAAGCGCCGTCGCAGTTCGAATGGGAAACAAGGTTCTCGCAAGCGCCGTAAAATCCGTTGGGCCAAGCCAATCACACTCAGCGGTTCACCGCCGTCGACACAGACCTGGTCCGTACCGAATCTGCCTGCCAGTTCGGCGCATCTGTTCAGCACCGCGTCGCGATAGCTGTCCAGTGAATCATAGTCCTGGTGGTCGCAGAGTTCGTATCCCGTCTCCAGGCAACCCGAGAGGTGCACTGGCAGGATCTCGGCGTCGCTGATGGTCGCGACCCGTTCGAATGCGGCGAGAACAATGGGCATATCGGCCAGCTTTCCGCGCCGCGTGAGCACTGCGCTCCAGGCCAGTGTGAGCTCAAGGCCCACGTCTTCGGATGCCAGTCGTGTTGCGAGAGTGTCGACAGTAGAAGTCGGTCCGGCATCGCCTAGCAGCTCCGCGCATAGGCGTCGGTTTACCGGATGGGTGTCGCCGCTGCCCAACTCGACGAGCCCCGGCAGTGGGCTGAAGTCGCCATGCTTCGCCCGCCTCAGCGCTTCCAACCACTGAAAGTAGTCACCCGCCTGCGGCAGCTGTCCGACTTCCCTTCTGGGAGGTAGGGTCACTACATCCGGGTAGGCAAAATACCCCCGCCCTTCCCAGTCGACCATTTCGGGGTTGCCATAACGACTCCACTCCATTGTCACTCCTCACTGTCGTCGCTTGTGCCGGTTCAGGCTTTTGAAGCCAATGACTGCAGCGTACCAAAGCGCTTGTCCAGACTCCGACATACAGGGCACAAGTCGCCGTTTTTCTCAAGATTACCCTCACCGACGGGGCAGCCGCCGGCCGCAGCCTTGGGCACCAGGTGATTGACTTGCCGCTCGTCTTGAATTTCGGCCTGCACCGGTGTCCGTCCCAGCTTCGGCGTCAGATTGGCAATCACCTGTGCTTCGCTCGGTACATCGAAGACCCCTTGGTACGTATCACGCAGGCTGTTCCAGGCACTTTTGTTCGCCTGCCGCTCCGCCGGTGTCACGGGTCGCCTGAAGACGTTGCAAGGCGCGGACGGAACGAGCCGGCTGCTGCAGGTGCAAGGCGGCGTCGCCGTCTTGCGATTGTTCACGTCGTTCATCAAGGTGGTGTATGTAGCCGCATGGGGGGCCACATTGCCGGCGGAATCTTTCATGTACCAATCGTCCATCGTCATTGGTTTGCCGGCGGAATGACGAGGCCCGTTGCAACACGCGCATTTATAAGGTCTTTCGTCTTCCAGTTCGCCCCAACCCACTGCTTCAAGATTCGGATTGGGAGCCCCCACACCAGGTGCGCTGGCGTGATTGCTGGTGGTGATGTCGCAGTGTCGGCAGACATACTTGCCCTCGATCTGAACATCCATCGACCAAGCCTGGAAATAGGTTTTTCCAGTGATCTGGTGCGTGATCACCGACATTCCCCAGGCCCGGGTTGCCGCTTCGTCGCCGAGCATGGAAGGCTGGTAATAGGACTGTTGTGACAACGCCGCCGGCTTGCGTTGCAGCATGACCGTCCTGGAGCCCTGTTTAAGCGCCGACGAGAAGGAAGTGTCCGGATAAGGAATCGGAATCGGCCCGGCAGGTGGCCCCGGCGGCGAAAGGCACACATCGGGAAACGAGGCGATCACTTTGCCCATGCCGGCTTTTCCGGCAATCTCATTGCTGTTGGCATAAACCTCGTGCGACATGTCAGCGCTCCCTCACTGTGCCACTGATAACGGCTGCTGCGCGTGCACCGTTCGCTGATGAGCTGTGTACCAGCGCAATCGGACCGGGGGCATAGCCACGCGCAAACGCTTGTTCAAGCCAGGCGATTTGTATCGCCCCCAACGCCGCTCCACAGTCGCCAACATAGCTCGCCGAATGCCATAGATCCTGGGTCGAGCGGGTTTGCCGCATCAGGCGCGACTGGACCAGGGCCAGGTCCTCGAATCCGTAGGCTTCGCCCGACACATCGCTCAAACGCCAAGCGATGTCGTGCATGGCAACGCCTGCTTGTGCGATGGCTGCAGCGACAGCCATGGTCATCCCCAGGCCAAGTTGCGGCTCGTCATTGAGCACTGTGGCGGTATCGTTGCCAGTCCCCACGCCACGCACGACCAAGGGCGCGGCACTCATCGGCTTTCGACTGACGAGCAGCACCGCAGCGCCTTCACCGGGAATCACGCCATCCGAGCGTAGCGTGGTCTTGAGCCGGCCGCTCTGCTCCAACCAGAGCAAACAGCGGGGATCCGCGAGGGAATCGACCGCCACGATCAGGCAGGCGTCACGGTCGGCCTGGTCCATGGCGCGCTCTGCCAGACTCAACGCTTCGATGCTTGCAACATGCCCAAGGGCTACATGGGCAGCGCCTTTGCGCTGCAGCAGCCATCCTGATCGCGCCTCGACTTCCGTCACGATGCCGTCGATGCGCGAGCCAGGCCGTTGCGGCTCGGACGTGCAGAGAAGCAGCGGCAGCTCGCCCAGATCCGCGGGGTCCGCCAATGTGGCACGGCTTTGACCCAACACCTGAACCAGCATTTCGACGAGCCGTGCACGCCCGTGGAGATCCTCCGCCACCGTCGGCACTCTTGCCCCCATGATCGGTTCCAGGCCGTCTTCGACCCACGGCAATTCATTGAAGCCGCTGATCCCCGCACGCATTGCTGCAGCGGCGGCCGCGGGTGACAGGCCGACAGCGCAGAGCAATCCCAGGCAAGACAGGTAGATGGGCTGCATCATCTCTTCGCCTCCCCATGTCCGAATGAGGTGACCAGGTCTGACAGGTTGGCGAAATGCGGTTTGCCGTGCAGGTTCGTATAACGGCGCTTGCCGACCTGTATTTCTCGCAGTTTCGCCAGTTTGCGAGGCAGCGATACCGACGTCCTGCCGAGTAACGTAAGCCGGGCACAACCGGGCTCGAGAATGACGGTGTCGGCGTTGATAACCGCCTGCACCTGGCGATTGTCGAAGAGGAAGGTGATCGGGATGTCGAAGGCCGGCGTCTGAGCGACGAACGCCCCGCCCGGACTCATATTGGCACAGGTGAAGCGGGTGCCAGCTTCCAGACGATCCAGCTGCTGATCGAGCGGCGCCGCCTGGAAATAACGAACGTCGAAGTTCTCCGGCAGAAAGGGCCGGCGTGTCTCGAACCAGTGGCGGTCGTATGTCCCGGCGAAGACGATACGGGGCTGCCAGCCCCGGCCGACGGGGGCAAAACCAACGGGTTGCGGCTTATCCGTCCATGCCCCCATCAGGTCGTCGTGGCGCTCCACGTTTGGCAACATCGTATTGAGGATACTGTCGTCCCGGTCATTCAGATGGAAACCAACACCGGCGAGATTACGCAGGTCGCTGCCACGTTTCGTCTCGTCCTCATGGGATTGATCGCTACCACCAAAAGCACGATCCCAGGAAAGCGGTATCGAGGTGAAGGGCGACGGCGGCGACGCGACGATGCCGGTAACACCGAGCGTCCAAACGCGATCGCCACTCACCACTGCAAGCTTGTGGATACCCGCACCTGCGAAGCCGACCTGTAACCGGGTCACGGGTTCACCCTTCGGAGAAACGGCCGAGGCGTGGACCAGCACATCGACGCGTGGCTTCACCGGCGCGAAGTCAGTCTCGAAACGGACCGATGTCGTACCGGGATCACCGTGATGCTGGTCGCAGTAGACAAAGGGGACCTGCTCCGATGCAGGCACGCAGCGGCCCTGATCGTTAACGTCAAAGGTCGCCCGGACAACCACAACGCAGTGCTTCTGTCCGGTTTTATCTGTTGAAACAAAGCGTTCTGCGAGAAACGGGGTGGTATTGCTGGTGATCTGCATAGTGCTCTGGTGGCTCGTGCACACAGCCGGCAACAGTCCTGAAGGGCATGAACACCCTATACCGTGGCGCTATGAGCCCACCCCTCCCTTCCTTGGCACACCTGCGTTGTTGTACTGCAACGATAGCAGGCTGCTGGCTTGGCGCTTGGCTCGACGCTTTGACCATAAGGCGAGTAACAACCCCGCCATTCCTGTCTCTACGCTTGCTGAACGAGCCCACGGCACCCCGGTCCCGTAGAAGACGGATGGGACTGAGCGCCGAGTAGACCGATGGAGCGGTGTGATTTCAAAAAATCGATAAGCCACAGAACTCCCGCAACACTGCTTGCTTGATCCAAGCAATGTTGAGGAGTGCTTGAGTCGACAGGCTTCAGATCTTGTCGAAAATCCTCAGATGCTCAGGCCGCCAGCGATGTCGATCGCCCCGCCCGTCATGTAGCCACCGTTCGGTCCTGCGAGGAAACACACCATCGCCGACACCTCCTCCAGCGTCGCGATCCGGCGGATAGGGTGCATGTCCAGAATGGCGTCGGGGACTTCTTCGCCCAGCACACCGGTCTTCATGTCGGTTGGCATGATGCCTGGCTGGATGACGTTGACGGTGATGTTGCGAGCGCCCAGATCACGTGCGACGCCCTTGGCGTATCCGGCGATGGCGGCCTTGGTTCCCGAATAATCCGCGGCTCCTGCAAACGGCACACGACCACCCAGCAAGGAACCGATGAAGATAATCCGACCACCGTCCGACAGCACTTGCGAAGCGGCACGGGTGGTTGCCACTGCGCCCATGACGTTGACCTGCCACTGACGATCGAGATTGACCGTGTCCAGTTCAGGGTCATCGATCATCTGGCCCTGGACAGCGATGGCGGCGTTGTTGACCAGGATATCGAGTTTGCCGAAATGCGCGATCACCTTCTCGATCAATGGCTTGGCGGCGGACGTGTCGGCCTGGTCGCTTTTGATCGCCAGGGCGCGAACGCCTTTTGCCCGAAGTTTCTCGACAACGATGTCTGCCTTTTCGGCCGAGGCGACGTAGCTGATGGCAACGTCCGCGCCTTGTTCCGCAAGCGCCTCAGCGGTGGCCGCGCCCAGTCCTCGCGAGCCGCCGGTGACCAGCGCGACCTTGCCCGTTAATGTCTTTTGCATCAGAAAATCCTCGATGTGCATGAATGAAACGTCTGGCTTTCATAAGCCGGGAGCAATTCGTAATGCGCATTACGTTAACGGACGTTATGAAACTCAACGATGACTGTCAAGCGACCTTTTTTCCGCTGACGCATGGGACCTGAAGACATTGTCGGTATGGTTTAATATCGACCATTACGAAATAAAGGCGGGACGATCGATGGGTAGGCAACGTGAGTTCGATGTGGACCAAGCGCTGGACGCAGCCCTGTGCGTGTTCTGGCGCAAAGGCTATGAAGGCGCCTCGTACACCGACCTGACGCAAGCCACGGGTGTGGAGCGTCCGGCGCTTTACTCGGCGTTCGGCAACAAGGAGGCCTTGTTCCGTCGCGCCTTGGAGCGTTATTACGAACATTACCTGGACTTCCTTCCGCAAGCCGTGGAGTTGCCGACTTCACGGGAAGTCGTCGAACGCCTCTTCCGCGCATCGGTTGAACTCACCACCCGTTACCCGGACCGCAAAGGCTGCCTCGGTATCCACGGAGCCCTTGCCGGTTCGGATGATGCCGAGCCCATTCGGATCGCCCTGATCGAGGCGCGGGCCGGCGGAGAAACATTGCTGCGTGAGCGTTTCGAGCGCGCCAAGGAAGAGGGGGATCTACCGCCGACGGTCGACTGTGCTGCGCTTGCCGCCTTCGTGCTCGCCTTGCTCCACGGGATGGCCGTCCAGGCCAAGGCCGGCTTCAGTCGCGAAACCCTGGAGGCGGTGGTCGATCAAGCCTTGTCGACCTGGCCATCAAAATAGCAATAAACCCTATAACTAAAGAAACTAAGCCCTGACCTCCCCTCACCTATCTTGAAACACAACTCAACGCGAACGAACACGGTCCGTCAGCGCTGACCGAGTGCGAACGATGAGGCGATATGGAGATCACGCAAAACACCCGCCTGGTGCAGATCGACAGCCCCCTTGGTGGTAACGTCCTGCTGCTGCAAAGCATGGAAGGCAGTGAAGAATTAGGCCGGTGTTTTCACTATGAACTGGATCTGACCTCCGAAGACCGGGCGATCACGTTCGATCAGTTGTTGGGCAAGCCGATGGGCTTGACCCTGGAGCTGTACGAGGGCGGTAAACGCTACTTCCACGGGGTGGTCTGCAGTTGTCGTCAGCTGACCGGCCACGGCCAGTTCGCCGGTTACCGTGTCACGCTGCGGCCCTGGTTCTGGTTGCTCACGCGCACGTCGGATTGCCGGATTTTCCAGAACAAGACAGTGCCGGACATCATCAAGCAGGTGTTCCGTGACCTCGGTTTCTCCGACTTCGAAGACAGCCTGAGCGGTAGCTATCGCGAGTGGGAATACTGCGTGCAGTACCGTGAAACCAGCTTCGATTTCGTCAGTCGGTTGATGGAACAGGAAGGCATCTACTATTACTTTCGCCATGAAAAGGCCCGCCATGTACTGGTGCTGGCCGATGCCTATGGCGCCCACTCCACGGTGCCGGACTACGCCTCCGTCCCCTTCTATCCGCCCGATCGACAGATGCGCGAACGGGATCATTTCTACGATTGGCAACTGGCACGGGAAGTCCAACCCGGTTCCCTGGCGCTGAACGACTATGACTTCCAACGCCCGCGCGCCAGCCTGGAAGTACGCTCCAGTGTCATGCGCGACCACAGCAACGGCGACTACCCGCTCTATGACTATCCCGGGGAATACCTGCAGAGCAATGACGGCGAACACTACGCACGTACCCGCATCGAAGCCATTCACAGTCAATTCGAGCGGGTGCAGCTGCGTGGTCTCGCTCGCGGGCTGGGTTCCGGTCATTTGTTCACGCTGACGGGTTACGACCGGGCGGACCAGAATCGCGAATACCTGGTGGTGGTCGCACGCTATCAGATTCGCCAGGATCCCTATGAAAGCGGGCAGTCGGACCTCACCGAACAGTTCGTCAGCGAACTGGACTGCATGGACGCCCACCAGGCCTTCCGCCCTCTCCCGCTGACGCCCATGCCGATTGTCCGCGGGCCGCAGACGGCCGTGGTGGTAGGGCCCGGTGGCGAGGAAATCTGGACCGATCAATATGGCCGGGTCAAAGTGCATTTCCATTGGGACCGTCATGACCAATCCAACGAGAACAGCTCCTGCTGGATTCGGGTGTCCCAGGCCTGGGCCGGCAAGAATTGGGGTTCGGTGCAGATTCCACGGATCGGCCAGGAGGTGATCGTCAGTTTCCTGGAAGGCGACCCGGACCGGCCGATCATCACCGGCCGTGTCTACAACGCCGAACAGACCGTGCCCTACGGGCTGCCCGCCAATGCCACCCAGAGCGGGGTGAAAAGCCGTTCCAGCAAGGGCGGATCACCGGCCAATTTCAATGAAATCCGCATGGAGGACAAGAAAGGTTCGGAGCAACTGTTCATCCACGCCGAGAAGAACCAGGACATCGAGGTCGAGAACGACGAAACCCACTGGGTCGGTCATGACCGCAGCAAGACCATCGACAACGACGAGACCGTGCACGTCAAACACGACCGCAAGGAGACGGTGGACAACAACGAAACCATCACCATCGGCGTGGACCGTACCGAGGATGTGGGCAACAACGAAAAAATCACCATCGGCGTCAATCGCACCGAGAAAGTCGGCAGTAACGAGACCATCACCATCGGAGCGGACCGCACGGAGAAGGTCGGTGCCAACGAAACCATCACTGTCGTCGGCAACCGCAGCGAGGACGTGGGCGGCAACGAGACGATCGGCATTTCCGGCAACCGCAATGAATCGGTGAAAGGCAATGAAGGCATCGAGATCAGCGGCAACCAGAGCACCGATATCAATGGCAATCACAGTACCCAGATCGGCCAGAACGAATCCCGTAACGTCGCCCAGAACCGCAGCACCGACATCAAGCAGAACGACAGCCTGGATGTGGGCAAGCATTTCTCCCTCACCGCCGGCGATTCGATCACGCTGACCACCGGGGCGGCCAGCATCACCATGAAGAAAGACGGCACCATCGTGATCAGCGGCAAGAACATCACCCTCGACGGCTCCGGCGCCATCAACATCAAGGCCAACAGGAACGTCGTCGTCAAGGGCCAGAAAATCCTGCAGAACTAGCCCATGGAGTGGCCGTTATGACCGTTGAATACCACCTCCCCTCAACCCCCACCCGCGCGCCGATGCGCGTGGACGGCGTGGTGATTGGCGTATTGCTGGACGTGCCCAAGGTGGACGCCCCGGTGGTGGCTTTTCCCGGCTGTCCCGGTGAAACAGGCCTCGCCGCACGCACCACCACCCCGCTGAGCCGTGAAGACATCGGCGTCCAGGTCGCGTTGATGTTCGAGGCAGGCGACCCCGCGCGGCCGCTGGTGATCGGTCGCATCCAGCGTCTGGAAGAGCCCGCAGCACCAGCGCTCGCCCACCTGGACGGTGAACGACTGGAGTTCACCGCCGAACGGGAAATCGTCCTGCGCTGCGGCAAGGCCAGCATCACCCTGACCCGCGCGGGCAAAGTGATCATCCGCGGCGCCTACCTCTCCAGCCGCTCCAGCGGGGTCAACCGCATCAAGGGCGGTTCGGTGCAGATCAACTAGAAGGCAGGCGAGCTATCACATTTGGAGCGGATGATATGCCCACACAACACATGAACTCCCCATGAACCACTCGCTGTCCCTGGTAATCGAGCAACACGCCGAAGAAGCCAGCTTCCTCGCCAACCTGCGCGACTACGCCCTGCACGCCCCCCACTACGACATCGAACACCTCGCTACACTCGATAACCGCCTCGATGCTCACCTCGACGGCTTGCGTATCGCAGCCCATGACGGCCTGGAAACGCTCCTGGCGCAACTCGGCCCCCATGCCATTGGCGAGATGTTCGCCTGCGTGGTGCTGGCCTTCGAGACGGCCAATGGAAAAGTGTTGTCACGGCTGAGCGAACACCTGCGAAGTGCCCCAGAAACGGAACGTGGTTATCTGATGGCCTTGGGCTGGCTCGACTGGGAACGGCTAGCGCCCTGGATCGAGCGCATGCTCGCTGCACCTGAACCAATGTTTCGCCGCCTCGGCCTGGCGGCCAGCGGCATGCATCGGCACAACCCCGGCCCTGCCCTGCTTAACGGACTGTCCGACACGGACCCAAGCGTGCTGGCTCGTGCCGCCCGCACTGCCGGCGAACTGCGACGGCGCGACTTGCTACCCAACCTCCGTGCCCACTGCCGACACCCGAATCCAGTCACGTGTTTTTGGGCCAATTGGGCCGCTGCTCAGATGGGTGACCCGCAGACCCTGGAGCCCCTGCGTCAATTCGCCGAGCAACCGGGCGAATTTCAATACCGCGCCCTCTGCGTGACACTGGCCTGGCAGGAACGGGAGCCCAGCATCGCCTGGATACGCCAATTGGTACAGGATCCCCGGCAACGACGCAGCGGCATCCAGGCCCTGGGATTGCTGGGTGATCCGGTGTGCGTGCCCTGGCTGATCCAGCAGATGAGCGACTTGCCTTACGCCCGTGTGGCCGGCGAAGCGTTCAGCCTGATGACCGGCGCCGACCTGACGCTACTCGACCTGGAGTTGCAGGAACTGCCGGACTTCGATGCAGGCCCGAACGACGACCCTGGGGATCCGAACGTCGCCATGGACCCCGATGAAAACCTGCCCTGGCCCGACCCGCGGTCCATCGAAACCTGGTGGCAAGCCAACGGCGAGCAGTGGCAAGTCGGCACCCGCTACCTGCTGGGATTACCCCACAGTGAACACACGTTTGCACAGGCCCTGGTTCGCGGCCAGCAACGCCAGCGCCTCGCCGCCGCCTGCGGTCTGGCCCGTTATCGGCCGAACGAGGTGCTTTTTCCCACCAGCGCGCCGACCTGGCGGCAAAAGCGATTGCTCGGCATGACGGCGGCGTTCGAGCGTTGATCGTCAGTCGCCCAGCAGCAGAAGTGTTTTGCGGTCGGGCTCCCCCGAATAAAACTGATCGAGCGCCTGTGGGTACAGGGCGGACTCAGGCTGTGCCTTCATGAACAGCGTGAGGCAGGAGCGAAACTTCAGATCGTCGGGCGAGCCGAATAGCTGCCCGGCGCTCAGGTCGCGGTGTTGCAGGACAGCGGTCACACACGCCTCCAGCCGGGGGCCGAGCACCTCGTGCTGCACATACGCGCGGGCTTCGGCCAGACCGGAGATGGCGAACCGAGCCGCCATCCCGGATCGACCGAGTCCCTGCAGCTGCGGAAAGATGAACCACATCCAGTGACTGGTTTTCCGACCTGCCCGCAGCTCGTCCATGACACGACTGAACACCTGAGCCTGGGCTTCGACAAAACGGGACAAGTTGTAGATGTCGCTCATGATTCATTTCCTCCGCCGCCGGCCACCTCATTCGCAGCCGGCAGTGTGCGTTTCAGCGAACAACCCATGACTCAGGCAGACTGTTCCTGCTTCAGACGCTTGAGCAGCGCATGAGCGGCGGCTTCGGAAGACGCTGGATTCTGGCCGGTGATCAGGTGCCCATCCTCCACCACATAACTGGCCCAGTCCGCAGCCTTGGAATACTCGCCGCCCTTGGCCTTGAGCATGTCTTCCACCAGGAATGGCACCACCTGCGTCAACCCCACCGCCTCCTCTTCGGAATTGGTGAATCCAGTCACCTTCTTACCTTTCACAATCGGCTGTCCGTCCGGGGCATTGACGTTCTTGAACACACCGGGGGCGTGGCAGACGGCGGCGATGGGTTTATTCGCTTCGTAGAAGGCTTCGATCAGGACCTTGGAGTCGGTGTCCTCAGCCAGATCCCAGAGAGGGCCGTGGCCTCCTGGATAAAACACCGCATCGAAGTCATACGGGTCGATCTCCCCCAGCGGCACCGTGTCGGCCAATGCCATCTGGGCCTGGGTATCCGAGCCAAAGCGACGGGTCGCGTCGGTTTGCGCGTCCGCTTCGTTGCTCTTGGGGTCCAGGGGTGGTTGCCCGCCCTTCGGGGAGGCGAGCGTGACCGTCGCATTGGCGTCGACGAACACGTAGTAAGGCGCGGCGAATTCTTCCAGCCAGAAACCGGTCTTCTTGCCGGTGTCGCCCAACTGATCGTGAGAGGTAAGAACCATCAGAATGTTCATGTGCATCCAGCCTCCGAGGGTAAACGGGCGAAGTGGGCTCGCCCTGCATTACTCAGAGGCCGTGTTCGGATAGACGTTCAAGCCGTTTGGGCCAACGGTCTACCAAAGCGCGACATCGTAGGTGAAATAGATGCGGTTGCTGTCACGCCCCCGTGAAAAATCCGAACGATAGACGTAGTTACGCACCTTCACCCCCAGCCCCTTGAAGGTGCCTTGCTGTACGACATAAGCGACTTCGGCATCACGCTCCCATTCCTTCACGGTGCTGTTGGACTTGCCATCGCTGCCGCTCAGGTAGCGGCTGGAAAACGTGAGGCCTGGCACGCCGAGGCGGGCAAAGTCGTAGCCATAGCCGAGCATCCAGGTCTTCTCGTCTTCCTCGATGAACTTGCCAATCCCGACATTGCTGAAGGAATAGACCGTGGCACCGCTGATGTACGGCAAGCCGGCCTCGCCGCTGAGCGTCTGGTAGCCGGCACTGAACGTATGGCCGATAACGGCGTAGGACAGCAGGCCGCTGAGCATGTCGTTGTCGATCTTGCCGCCGTAGGCCGAACCAGTATCGACACTGTTGAAGTAACGCAGGTCGCTGGTCAGTACCCCGCTGCCCAGCGGCAGGTCGTGTTGGATGCCGGCAAAGTTCTGTCGGTAGAAGTTTTCAAGCTCGCCGTAGAAGTAGCTCAAGCGGATGTTTTTCCCCAGCTTGTAATCGGCACCGGCGTAGTTGAAGTCGCCTGACTGATCGCCACCGTAGCCGTCAGGCACGATCGGCATGCTGTCGCTGGAGTCCCGCAGCTTGAAACGCTCCAGATGACCGCCCGTCAGGGCGAGATTGTCGATGTCGGTGCTGCTGACCTGCATGCCCTGGTAGGTCTGGGGCAACAGCCGTGCATCGTTGTAGATCAGCACCGGGGTCTTGGGCAACAAGGTGCCGTACTTGAGGGTGGTCTTGGCCACCCTGGCCTTGGCGGTCATGCCCGCGCTGGCAAACTCATCGGCAGCGCGACCATCGTCATGGACGGGCAGCAGGCCAGTGCCACTGCGGCCGCGCCCGGAGTCGAGCTTGACCCCGAACAGTCCCAGGGCATCGACGCCAAAGCCAATGGTGCCGGGGGTAAAACCCGACTGATAATCCAACAGGAAGCCTTGGGCCCATTCGGTGCGCTCGCTCTTCGCGGTTCTCGCGGCCCGTGCGCTCATCCCGTGTTCGTCGCGGAAGTTTTCATTGAAGTAGACGTTGCGCAATTGCAGCTTGAGCTTGCTGTCGTCGATGAAACCTTCGGCGCCGGCGGTGGCCAGCGGCAACAGGCCAAGCATCGGGAGTACAGCCCCACGGGTCAGAAAAGTGTGCATATCGGTTTCTCGTTGTTGTTATTTGGCGTGCAGGCCAGCGCACCCCTCGGCGGCGAGGCGTGTCAGGCGCAAAAGCAAAAGTGCGGGTTGATCAGGAGAACAGGGTCAGTGCACCAGTCAGCAAGGCCAACGCGGTAATCACCAAGGACGTGAGCACGGCCCACTTGACGGTCGCTTTCTGGAAGTCGCCAAGGTCACGATCGACCATGCCCACCAGCAACAAGGTCGACGCCACCAGCGGGCTCATCAGGTGCACCGGTTGACCGAGAATCGACGCCCGGGCGATTTCCACCGGATCGATCCCATACGCAGCAGCGGCGTTGGCCAGGATGGGCACGACACCAAAGTAGTAGGCATCGTTGGACAGTACGAAGGTCAGCGGCATGCTGGTGATCGCCACCACCAGCGGGAACAGATGCCCCCACGAGGGCGGAATCCAATCGACCAGGGTCTGCGCCAAGGCGTCGACCATTTTTGTCCCGGAGAAAATTCCGGCGAAGATGCCAGCCGCGAAGACCAGCAGGACCACGGTCATGGCGTTGCCCGAATGGGCAAGAATGCGCTCCTTCTGAATGTCCAGTTGCGGATAGTTGATCATCAGCGCCAGGACGAAGCCGATCAGGAACAGGATCGCCGAGTGCATGAGCCCCATCACCAGAGCCGCCATGACCGCGATCACCAGGAGCAGATTGACGTAGGCCAGTTTCGGGCGCTTGTGCGGGGTGTCCTCGATAATCGCCTTGATGTAGCAGTTCCCGCCGCCGCTTTGCAGCTGGACATTGCCAATGCGCTTGCGCTCGGCACGGCCCAGCAGGAATGCGGTGAACACCACCCACAGCGCACCGCCGATCATGGTCGGCAGCAAGGGCACGAAGTAATCGCCGGCATCCAGGCCCAGTGCGGCAATCGCACGGGTCGCCGGGCCGCCCCAGGGTGTCATGCCGCTCATGATGCTCAGGGAGAGCATCGCCACGGTCGCCAGGATCATCGGGTTCATGCCGATGCGCTTGTACAACGGCAGCATGGCAGCGCAGGTGATCATGTAGGTCGTCGTGCCATCGCCGTCCAGTGCCACCACCAGCGACAGCAAGGCCGTGCCGACGGCGATTTTCATCGGGTCGCCATTGACCCGCTTGAGGATCTTGCGAATCAGCGGATCGAACAGGCCGGCGTCGATCATCAGGCCAAAAAACAGGATCGCGAACAGCAGCAAGGCGGCCGAAGGCGCGACCATTTTCAAGCCGTCCAGCATCATCTTGCCGGTGATGCCGCCGAACCCGCCGATCACCGCAAAGACAATGGGCACGATCGTCAGGGCAACGATCGGCGACAGGCGTTTGGTCATTATCAGGAAGGTGAAGACCACCACCATGGCCAAGCCAAGTAAAGCGAGCATAGGTCAGTTCTCTTGTTGTTATTCGTAGCTTTACCAACACCCAGGCGCACGCCTTCCAACCTGCCAGGCGACATGTTCAGTGTGCCTGGCAGAGGTCAGGAATGATGCTGCGCGGTGGTATCGAGTGTGCCGTGTCCGGCTAAAGTTGTTTCGCGGCCTTGGCGTCGTCCCAGGCGTCATCCGTCGCCTGGGCCACTGACGGGGAAGGCTTGCCATCCAGGGTCTGCAACAGCACTTGGCGGTCGCAGGCATTCTCCGAGAGGGCGATCACCACGGTCGCCACCGCGTTGCTCGCCAGGCTCGTCAGTGCCCGGGCTTCCGACATGAAACGGTCGATGCCGATTAGCAGGGCCAGGCCGGCCAGGGGAATGTCGTGGATGACCGTCAGGGTCGAGGCCAGCGCCACGAACCCGCTGCCGGTCACCCCTGCCGCGCCCTTGGACGACAACAGCATGATCGCCAGCATGGTGACGGTCTGGGTCAGCGTCAGCTCGATGTTGCAGGCCTGCGCAATGAAGATCGCCGCCAGCGACAGGTAGATCGCGGTGCCATCCAGGTTGAACGAGTAACCGGTTGGCAGTACCAGCCCCACTACCCCTTTCTTGCAACCCAGGGCCTGGAGTTTTTCCAGCATTCGCGGCATCACCGGTTCAGTCGAAGACGTACCCAGCACCACCAGGAACTCTTCGCGCAGGTAGCGCAGCAGTTTCCATAAGCTGAAGCCATGGGCCCGGCAGATCCCGCCCAGAACCGCAAAAACGAAGAACCCACAGGCGATGTACAAGGTCATGATCAGCTTGGCCAGGCTACCCAGCGACGTGATGCCGTACTGCCCGACCGTGAACGCCAACGCACCGAATGCACCAATCGGGGCGAAACGCATCAGGTAAGAGAAGATCTTGAACACCATGTGCGAAGCCGATTCCAGCACATCCAGCACGGGTTTGCCCCGCTCACCCAGTGAAGACAGGGCAAAGCCGCAGAGCACCGCGATAAACAGGACCGGCAGCACCTCGCCTTTATTGAAGGCGCCGATGAAGGTGTCGGGAATGATGTGCATGAAGAAGTCGACCACCCCCAGCTTCGCCGCCGAGTCGGTGTACTGCGCCAGGCCCTGGGTGTTCAAATGGGTCGGGTCGATGTTCATCCCGGCTCCGGGCTTGAACACATAGACCGCCACCAGGCCGATGATCAGGCTGACCACGGTCAGGCCCAGGAACAGCAGCATCGTCTTGCTCAACAAGCGCCCCAGCGAGCGCTTGTCGCTCATGCCGGCGATGCCGGTAACGATGGTGCAGAACACCACCGGCGCGATCATCATCTTGATCAGCTTGATGAAGGCGTCGCCCAGCGGCTTCAAGGCAATCGCCTGTTGCGACCAGAAATGCCCGACCAGCACGCCCAGCAGCACGGCGCAGATGATCTGGAAATAGAGCGATTTAACAACTTTCATGGCATCACCCATTTTTAGAATTGTTCTGATGCAGACGACAACGACAGCCTGGCTAACCGGCCAGTCGTTGGGAACCCTTGGCGTAGACGAAACCTGAAAACAGTCGGCGCGCGGTACGCACCACTGAGGCGCGGATGGTCTCACCCTTTTCCCCGGCATAGGACAAAACAACGTCGATGCCGCCGCTCGGATGCTCGATGCGGACCCGCTGCAAGCGTGGCTCGCTGACGCCGCCGATCAATCCGGCGGCCACGCTGCCTTCAGTCACACACGCAGTAGCAAGGCCAATGGACCCGGTGATCGCCAGCGCGCGATGGCAGTTGTGCGGCATGAAATAGCGCACTTGGAGCGTCCCACCGGACTTGGCCGGCGACACCAGCACCGGCTTGGGAATCACCTTGTCGCTGACGTCGCCCAGGCCCATGGCCAGGCCGGCTTTCAAGCGCAGGGACTCCAAGCGTTGCAGGAAGGCTTTATCGGCATCCAGTTCGGCGGGGCTTTCATCGCCGCGCTTGCCGAGCTGACTCGCTTCGACGATCACCATGGGCATGGCCATGTCGATGCAAGTCACCGCAATGCCGTCGATGACGTCCTGCGCTTGCCCGGTGGGAAAGAGTTTGCCCGTCTTGCTGCCCGCCGCATCGAGGAAGGTCAATTGCACCGGCGCGGCAGTGCCCGGTACGCCGTCGATGGCGGTGTCACCCTCGTAGCTGACCTTGCCGCCCGGGGTTTGCACCTCGGAAACGACGAAGGTACCGGTATTGAGGTTGCGAATACGCACCTGGGTACGCTCACCGCCCGCCTTGACCAATCCCTGCTCGATGGCGAACGGACCGACGGCGCAGAGCATATTGCCGCAGTTGGGTGCGGTGTCGACCCGACGTTGGGAGACCATGACCTGGACGAACAGGTAATCGACATCCGCCTCAGGGTGCAACGACGGGCTGACGATCGCCACCTTGCTGGTTTGCGGGCTGCCGCCGCCGATGCCGTCGATCTCCAGCTCATGGCCGGAGCCCATCAGGTCGAGCAACAGCTCGTCACGTTCAACGATGGCGGCCGGCAGATCCCAAGCGAGAAACACTGGGCCTTTGGAGGTACCGCCGCGCATGAGCACACAAGGAATTCGCTGCATGAACACTAACTCTTGTTGATCAATCTGGATAATTGATGTTCTGGAGGCAAGAGTGGCAGGCTTTGAAAAGTGTTTCCAATGCAAAGATCGGAGGCTTTATTGCGTTTCACGAATGAATAACCGTAGGATGATTGGCACGACGCATTGCTTTGCTTACGGGATCTGGCATGGAATACGAGCTTCAGGACATACGATCTTTCGTTAAAATCGCCGAACTAGGCAGTTTCCATGAGGCTGCCGATGCACTGCACCTGTCTCAGCCGGCCTTGAGCCGGCGCATGAAGAAGCTGGAGGAAGGTCTGGGCACCGCCTTGCTCGATCGCACGACGCGCAAGGTCAGCTTGACCAGCGTTGGACGCGACTTCCTGCCCAAGGCGCGGCGCCTGTTGGACGACTTCGACGATTCGATCCTCAACATTCGCGAGCTGGCCGAGCGGCAAATCGGCCGGGTGACCCTGGCGTGCATTCCCACCGCAGCGTTCTATTTCCTGCCGTCGGTGATCCGCTTGTACAACGAGCGCTATCCGAAAATCCGCATCCGCCTGCTCGACCTCAGTGCCAACGAAGGACTCGAAGCGGTCCTGCGCGGCGAAGCCGACTTTGGCATCAACATGATGAGCGGCCAGCATCCGGACATCGAATTCGTGCCTCTGGTCAACGAGCCCTTTGTCCTGGCTTGCCGCCGCGATCACGAACTGGCCGGGCGCAGCGCCGTCACCTGGTCGGAACTCAGCGACTATCGCCTGATCGGGGTGGGTCGTCTGAGCGGCAATCGCATGCTGCTCGATCACGCCCTCTCGGGCCTGAGCTGGCGTCCGCAGTGGTTCTATGAGGTGCAACACCTGTCCACGTCACTGGGGCTGGTGGAAGCAGGCCTCGGAGTGTCGGCAATGCCCAGCCTGGCAATGCCCGCCGGGGACCATCCGACGCTGGTCAGCGTGCCGCTGATCGAACCGGTGGTCAACCGATCACTGGGCCTGGTCTATCGACGAGGTGCCTCGCTGTCCCCCGCCGCCGAGAAGTTTGTCTCGATCCTGCTTGAGCAGTGGCCGCAGTAAGACCAGGCTCGGCCGGGGAGAATCTACATCTCCATCACAATTCGCCTGGGCATGGAAGAAATAAGCTACCTTGTTGACCCAGTTTGTTTATCGCTCAGGGAGAGCACCGTGCCTTTGAACATCCAGCTTTCGGAAAATGTGACTGAAGCAGAGCGGTCAGGAATCCTGAACCCGCTGCTGGCCCATAACCTGGCCAACGGTGGGGACGATGCCCACGAGACATTTGCGCTATTGCTAAGGGCCCCAGACAGCAATGAAGTATTGGGTGGACTGTATGGAAAAATTTCTTATCGATGGCTGCTCATCGATCTCGTCAGTGTTCCCGAGTCGATGCGTGGTCAGGGTATCGGAGAACGACTGATGCACATGGCAGAAGAAGTCGGAAAGGAAAAGCACTGCATCGGTATCTGGCTGGAGACTTTCAGCTTCCAGGCGCCGGAGTTTTATCAAAAACTGGGTTATACCGAATTTGGACGCCTGGTGGACTATCCGCCGGGGCATACCCGGTTCTATTACCAGAAGCGACTGTGCTGACAGCGCGTTATCACGCACTTCCAAGGTCGCCATCTCCATACATCTTGATGAGCTACCGAAAACCGTAGACGACGAACAATCACTCATCGGCTTCGTTGAAGCTCTGGGTATGGAGAGTTCCCATCTCAAATCTTTTTAAGGGCGCCTATCGCGCATCTGCTGACGTTCGCGGAACGTTTTCGCAGATGGGTGCCGCACCGAATCGAGTACAAGGTAGCTGATCTCTCACGACTTCATGGGCGCATTAATGCATCCACAGTGGCGCATTAATGCGCCCTTGAAAAAGCATCTGCAATGCTAGTCTTCGCCTTCCCACAACTCGGACTGCCGCCGTGCGAGCAGTCTGTTCCACGCCTGGAGAATGCAATGGCAGCTTCGCAACCGTTCGGAAAGAAAACCGCTTACTGGGGTGTGGCATGGGAGGAAAGCTACGGCTATCCCCAGGCCAGACAGATAGGCAACGAAATCTATATATCCGGCCAATTCAACCACGATGAAGATGGCAACCTGGTCGCTCCCGCACCGCTGAATAGCGAAGGCAAGCCCAGTGATTTCTCTTCAATGGGGGAACAAATGCGCGCCTCCTACGACAACATCTCCAAGTTGCTCGCCCTGTATGGCGCGACCCTTCAGGACGTCGTCGAAGAAACGCTTTATGTGCTGGACATGGACGCGGCATTTGCTGTGGTAGGCAATGTTCGAAAGGCTGCCTTTGGCACTGAACGGCCCGAGTGCGCGAGTAACATCATCGGCGTATCGAGACTCGCGCAGCGCTCGCAGTTGATCGAAATTGTCTGCAAGGCGGTCGTTGGCTCGGGCGCCAATTAAGACGTGCTCCCGGTTTCGTCTACGGAACCGGGAGAGCTCGCTGCCCTTCGACCAAGGGCTTTAAATCAGCGACAGCCGCTGCGCAAAACGTCATGAACGCTTTGACTCGCCATGACTTTCGAATGTCCTGATGAGTAAGCAGCCAAAGCCCGTCCTGAAGTTCAGGCACAACGGGGCCGACGCGCACCAACCCGGGCGTGATGTCACCCAGCATGCAGGGAAGGAACCCAAAACCAAGACCCGCCACAATGGCAGCGCTCGCTGCGGCGACGGAATCGGTACGATAGGAAATACAGTCAGGGGCAACCCTGCTATCGACGTAGCCCGTTGCCTTGAGGCCGCATAAGGCTGCTGAGTAGGACACCCACGCCTGGCCTTCTGCGAATGGTGTTGAGGTCGGCGCGTTTTTATCACTGCCGTATGGCGCCCAAGCGATTGTCGCGAGTTTTCGTCCCACCAGACTCTCTGCTGGTTTGTTGGTCGCCCTCACCGCGATATCCGACTCATCTCGGGCAAGACTCAATGTCTGATTGCCTACCAGTACCTCAATCGCTATCCCTTCATTCAGGGCCTTGAACTGCGCGATGATGGGCGTGAGGAAGTACAGCAGCAACGAATCACTGGTGGTGATCCGGAGTTTTCCGAGTGGCCCTTGACCCGCCCGTGAAACACGCCGTGCAACACTGACGATATCCAGCTCGACCCGCTCGGCTAGCGCTCGCAATTCCGCACCTTCAGCAGTGAGCATGTATCCAGAGCGGCGGTGATCGAACAGTGCCACTCCAAGTGTTTTCTCAACCTGGGTCACTCGGCGCGAAACAGTAGAAACGTTGATCCCCAGCTTCTTGGCAGCGTCAGCGCGATTGGCGCATTCGCTGAGCATTTTAATGATGCGTAAGTCGTCCCACGAAAGCTGGGCTACTGCATCATTGAAATCTGGTTGAACGCCACCTGGCGCAGCCGGGCTGGATGATCCAATTTTAGGTGGCGACTTCACTGAAAGCATTCCAAATATCGTGTTCGCTCATCATACGAAAAGGCTAAGGCGGAACAAAGTTATTGATGCTTGAGCGGGGTGGATAGTAGCAAGCCGTAGCACGCGAAACGGCACGCTACGAAATCAAGTGATGATGAACGGATGCTTTCGACCCAGAGTGTGAAGCCGCTAACCCGTTGACTTTCACCAATTCTCATAACGTCCCCTAAACGCTGTTGCCCTGAAAGCTGACTTTAAACCTGGAGTCATTCGTCAACAAACGTCACCCTCGCTGTTGCAAGGCCGCACCTTCTGGGCGCGCCATTCCTTGACCAGTTGGCGGCGATTGCGAGGGTAGCGTTCGGCAAGTACCAGGGCACTCGCAATGTCATCCATGGCGATCACCCGGAATCGACTGTCCAGTTCACACCATGCGGCGATGAACCGCCTGGATTCGATGAAGCCCAGCATGATCGGCCAGACCACTTGGTCGTCCAGCTGTGTATGTTCGAACGAGAGTGTCACACGCAGCTTGCGCTGCTCTCGCAGCGCCCTGCGTATTTCGCTCAGGTCGAGAGACACCGGGCCCTTCATCGGATGGCCCACATAGATCGTGTCGTCGTCCAGGGCCGATCGCATGTCAGCTGGAAGAACGGCATTGATCTTGGCCAGCGCATTCGCCACAGCGAGGGTGAGCGTGTCGTCGGCTTGGCGACTCACCCACTGGGCGCCGATGGCTAGCGCCTGTATTTCCTCTGCGGTGAAGGACAGCGGGGGCAGAAGGAATCCTGGTCGCAGAATGTAGCCGACACCGGGTTCTCCCTCGATGTCGGCGCCCATATCCTGCAATGTGGCGACGTCACGGCGAATGGTGCGCAGGGACACGCCCAACTCATGCGCGAGCGCTTTGCCTGAAACCGTTCTGCGGTGCCGGCGAAGCGCTTGCATCAGGTCGAACAATCGATGACTTCTGGTCATGCCTACTCCATCGCCACGAGGCCCTTACCGCCGAGCTTATGGCCTTCTTCAAGTTCTGTGATCAGCTGGATAGCGGCGTTCAACGCCACGATTTCGCCGATGGGTATCCTGAACTTGCGCTCCCCTGCGGCGGCCGCAAGCTTCTCGAGAATATCGGCGCGTGGCGAACCGATAACAGGCTTCAGTCGTCGGTCGACAATCGCCCGAATGAACTTGCCCGGGGATGGGTTCAGGTCCAGGTATACGCCGCCTCGGCGCAGCATGGCCGTTCCCGCGGACATTGTCATTGTAGCGGCGGTATCGAAGACCACGTCGAAGCGCGTGGCGATCGTCGACAGGTCCATGGTGCGGTAGTCGTGGACGGTCTGCACGCCGAGTGATCTGGCCCGCTCCATGTCTCGAGCGCTACAACTACCGGATACAACGGCACCGAAAAGCCGTGCGATCTGCACAGCGGCTTCGCCCACCGCCCCGGCACACCCGTTGATGAAGACATGCTGATTCGCCTGCAGCTTTGCCTTGTCGATCAGCCCGTTCCATGCAGTAACGCCAGGGGTGCCCAGGCAGGCCGCCTCCTCGAAGGAAACACTGTCGGGCTTTTTGGCCAGGAATGCCTCCTTTGTCACCAGCGCGTGGCCGAGCGCACCGCTGTCCTTGAAGCGGGCTAGACCGAATACGGCGTCACCGACCTTGAGTCGCGTGACACCGTTACCGACAGCCGTGACGATGCCGGAGAAGTCCATGCCCATCGCGCGGGGAAACGCTCTGCCGGTGACAATCTTCATCTGTCCGTCGCGCAGCTTCCAGTCGATTGGATTGATGGCTGCGAACTTCACCCTCACCGCCACTTCCCCGTTGCCGGGCGCGGGTAATTCGAAATCTTCGACCCGCATCACTTCCGGGCCCCCGTAGCGGTTGTACTGAATACGTTGAAATCCGGGCATGGTGCAGTTCCTTCACAAAGCAAGCAGCGACGAGAATGGATGGGTATCTCTGCTTGAGGAGCGCAGCATAAAACCCGGTGGTGCCAATTTATGGCACCATTCATAAAGATCGCAGGGCGTGGACGGTCGAGTTTCGACCGGCCTGATCAGGGCCTCCCTTCCATTAACTCCAAAGGAACTTGCAATGCCTCCAGGGCAACGTGAACTGGCGCGGATCGAACGCCGGTTGATCTCCACGCTGACCGAAGCGTGCGAAACAGCAAAAGGTGAAATCAAAGGCTTTACCTGGCTCACCCACACCGCTGACCTGAACGCGCTGACGAAAACCCTGAAGGTGACCTGGGTGTTCGAAACCCTCGCTGACAGACAACAGGCCCAGGTTGACACGAAGGCTCGCATCTTTGAGCTGACAGCCATCGCGTTGAAAGAGGCCGGCATTGATCTGAGCTTGTCAGATCGCAATGTCCGCCTTGACTCCGAGGAAGAATGCCAGCGCGCTCATAGCGGTGATTGGCAAAAGCGTCTGGCTAAAGGTGGTTGAGGATGGCCAAGGAAATCGAAAATCCCTGCATCTCGATCTGCCAACTGAAGGGTGATCTGTGTGTGAGTTGTGGGCGGAGCAAGGAGGACATCAGAAAGTGGAAACGCATGAAGCGGCCTGAAAAAATGGCTGCGGTGCAAAGGGCGAATAGGCGGTTGAAAGGGCTGAAATGAAGCGCGGGGAAATCGTTTGTACGGGATGGGCGCTTTGGGTCGATCTCCAGTAACGGTAACATCGATCTTCTTTTAGCGAGGATATCTCATTGAACGACTCTGAACATCTGAAAGATCTATGCACTCGTTTCAACGGTGGAGAACATCTGACCTTCACTTTTTTCTGGGGCCACCAGCGCAACAAGACTGCTGTCACGGCCTCGTGCTTCAGTCAATGGTTCGAGGCCGGGTTCATTGTCGAGGGTCTGCATTACCCGACAGCCGAACACTTCATGATGGCCGAGAAAGCGGCCTTGTTCGACGATCAGGAAATTCGTGCGCAGGTGCTCCAAGCCCCTACTCCTAATGCCGCCAAAGCCCTGGGCCGTAACGTGCACGGATTCAATGATAAGGTTTGGCAGCAGCATCGATACGATATCGTCGTTCGAGCTAACCAGGCCAAGTTCTCCCAGAATCCGCAATTGAACGAATATCTTCTACAAACCGGCTCTAGTGTTATCGTCGAAGCCAGTCCAGTTGATAACATCTGGGGTATAGGGCTAGCGCAGGACAGCGCGGATGCAAACAATCCGAATCTGTGGAGAGGTTTGAATCTGCTGGGATTTGCCCTTATGCAAGTGCGGGACGGGGCTAGTGTGCCAGCACCACGGTAGTGTCCTGAACCTACACACGAAAACGCAAAAGCCTTAGCGAGCGCGAGCGTCAGGGCTTATTGCACGCGGCTTCGTTGCAACAACGCGCCAATCAACGAAACTGAGTCGCCCGAATTTTCTTCGATGCCTTCGAGCGTCTAATTTTGAAGAAGCGTCATCCTATAACCTGCTACCTACAAACCAGCCACGCTCCTACCTCACCACGCACTACCCCAACACAATACTCTTAGCCTCCAGAAACCCTTCCAACCCAAACACCCCGAACTCCCGCCCAACCCCGGACTGCTTGACCCCACCAAACGGCGCCAGCAGTTCCGGTGTGATTCTGTTGATCAACACCGAGCCGGCCTGCAGCCGTGCTGCCAGGCTTTGAGCTCGATCCGCTTGGCGGGAAAACACGTAGGCCTGCAGGCCGTAGAGGCTGGCATTGGCGATGTCGATCGCCTGCTCTTCCGAGTCATAGGCGATGATCGATAACACCGGGCCGAAAATCTCCTCTTGTGCAATGTCCATGTCATTGCTGACGTCGGCAAAGACGGTGGGCCTGACGAAATAGCCTTGCTCGAAGCCAGCCGGCCTGCCCTCCCCGCCAACGACCAGTGTTGCACCTTGCGCCTGTCCGCGGCGGATGTAGCCCTGCACGCGGTCGAACTGGGCCTGGTTGACCAGCGGTCCGATGACGGTAGACGGGTCCTGCGGATGGCCGACGACCATCACCGCGACCAGGCTTTTCACCCGTTCAATGACTTCCTTGGCCTGCGAGCGCGGTACGAGCAGGCGCGTGCCGGCGACGCAGGCCTGGCCGTTGTTCATGAACGCAGCGTTCAGTGCCAGGGGAATGGCCGTGTCGAGGTCGGCGTCATCGAGGACGATAGATGCCGACTTCCCGGTGAGCGACAGACTCACGCGTTTCATGGTCTCGATACCGGCGCGAGCGATCAGCTTTCCGGTGGCGGTGGATCCGGTAAATGAAACTTTGGCGATCTGTGGGTTGGTGCTGATTTCGTCTCCGACGTCACTGCCGCGTCCCAACAGAATGTTGAACACGCCTTTCGGCAAACCGGCGCCATGCAATGCGTGGGCAAGTACGTCGGTCTGCAAGGGGCTCAACTCGCTCGGCTTGATGACCGACGCACAACCGGCGGCGATGGCCGATGCCAGTTTGCTGCAGATCGTGCCGGCGGTGCTGTTCCAGGGGGCGATCAGTGCCGACACGCCGACCGGTTCCATCACCACGGTGGCGTCGCCGATCGAGCGAACCAGCTCGTAGTCCTTCAACACCTGCGCCGCGTTGGCAAATGATTGCGAAGCATAACGACTGACCCATTGGGCGCGGGCAAGCGGCGCGCCGTACTCCTCGATGGCGGTATCGCGGATCTCGTTCGTGCTCGCCAGCACGGCGGCCTGCAAGCGTTCGAGCATGTCGATACGCTCAGCCTTGGAGGTACGATTCATCGCGACTTGCGCACGCGCCGCCGCAGCGATGGCGCGGCGGGCGTCATCGCGATCAGCCAAGGTGACTGCTCCGATGACCGCCTCGGTCGCCGGGTTGATGCATGCCACCGTTTCATTTCCATGGACGGGAACGAAGGCTCCATCCATGTAACTGTGATCGATTTTCCACATCGCGGCGTACCTGATTGATTGCGGTTTTTACGAGATGAAGCGTCAACGCCCGGGATGCCCAGGCGTGCGCAATGGCAGCGCTGCGGTTCAACCCGGCATGGACTCACGGCTGAAGGCTTGCACCTCCTGCACCAGGCCCTGTGCGGCCAGCATCACCAGTTGCCGGCCTTTTTCCGCAGAGGCTTGCGCCGGGTCCGATCCCATGCGGCCATCCGGATGACGGGCGCGGAAATCGGCGGCCTCCCGGATCGGGCCCCAGTTGGCGATCTGTGGCGAGTAATCAGCGGATTTGATGGCGTGGGGATAGGCCCACTGGGTCACGGCGATTTCCGAAGGCGTTGCATGAATGCCGTGACCGGTAGGGAACTGCTCCCGCGCCAGTTCATTGACCCCTTCCAGATCCCACCAATTGCAGAGCTTCAAGGCGAAACCCGCCGGGCGCCGGGCGAAACTCGCCTCGGCATAAAGCTCCGAGAACGCCGCTTCAATGGAGGCGATATTGCCGCCGTGGCCGTTGAGGAACAGTATCTTTTCAAACCCATGGGCAGCCAGCGAGCGCACCCAGTCACCGATGGCGGCGATGAACGTCGAAGGCCTGAGCGAGATCGTTCCGGGGAACCCCAGATGATGCTGCGCCATGCCGATATTGAAGGTCGGGGCAATCAGAATGTCCGCGGCCTGCTGCGCCTGGTGGGCGATGATTTCGGGACACATCCAGTCCGTCCCCAGCAATCCGGTAGGCCCGTGCTGCTCGTTGGAGCCGATCGGGATGACCACGGTACGGCTGCGCTGGAGGAAGGTTTCGATTTCGGCCCAGGTCGATAGATGTAAAAGCATCTGCGTTCTCTCTTTGAAAAAGGTTCCTTGCGGAACACGATGGGTATGAAGTTCAAAGCACCTGTTCAGCCTGCGCGGCTTTCAGGAGCGGTTCACGACGCGCCAGTGGTTTGCTCGCGATGATTACCAACGCTGCGCAGAGAAACACGCAACCGACGGCGACGATGCCAGGGTTCATGCTTGCCGTTGATGTCTTCGCCCAACCGATCACCGCTGGCCCCCAGAAACCGCCGCAAAGGCCGATGGTGTTGATCAGGGCGATACCTCCCGCTGCCGCTTCGCCTTTGATCAGCTCGGAGGGCATCGCCCACAAGACCGTGTAGGCCATGAACATCATGGCGATCGCCAGCGTCAGCAGAACCATTGATAACATCAGGTTCCCATCGGCAGAAGGATACAAAAGTATCAGTACCGCCCCGACGGCTGCCGGGACCGCACAGTGGTAGCGACGCTCGCCAAAGCGGTCGGAGCGGCGTCCGATCCAATACATGCCGGCGCCCGCCGCCACGTAGGGAATGGCCGCGCACCACCCTAACTGCATCATGTCGTGGACACCTTGGGCCTTGAGGATTGCCGGCAGCCAGAAGCTCATGGCGTAGATCGAAAAAATGATGCAGAAGTAGGCGCTCGCCAGGATGTAGATCCTGCGATCGCGCAACACGGCCCGGAACGAATGCGCGCCGCCTGGGGCAGCACCCAGCTCACGCTGGAGCATCTGTTTTTCCTCGCTGCTCAACCAGCGAGCCTCGGCCGGATGGTTGCACAGGTAGAAATAGGCAAACACACCGAGCAAGACGCAGGGCAAGCCTTCAATCAGGAACATCCATTGCCACCCGGCAAGCCCACCCACGCCTTCGAACGTGGTGATCAACCAGGCCGAAAGCGGCCCGCCGACAATACCGCCTGCGGGGCCGGCGATGAACACGATCGCGATGGCCCGGGCCATGCGCTTGGGGCCGTACCAGCAGGACAGGTAATAGATCATCCCCGGGGCGAATCCGGCTTCGAAAACACCCAGTAGAAAGCGCATGGCATAGAACATCGGCACGTTGCGCACGAACAACATGCACGCCGAGGTAATGCCCCATAACACCAGGATGCGACTGAAGGTTCTTCTCGCCCCCACCCGAGGCAACATCAGGTTGCTGGGCAGTTCGAACAACACATAGCCCAGGAAGAACACCCCTGCCCCGACACCATAAGCCGCATCGGACAGCCCGAGGTCATTTTGCATTTGCAATTTGGCAAAGCCGACATTGATTCGGTCCAGGTAGGCGAAAACGTAGCAAACGAACAGGAGTGGCAACAGGCGCCAATTGAGCTTGCGGTACAACGTTGAAAGGGCTGCGCTGGGTACCGGATTCACGATGGTCGACATGGGCGTCTCCAATGTTCTTGTTGCTCTGACGTGTCGAAGATGTTGCGCCGACAGCGTGAATAGCAGCAAGAGCAACTATGTTCGTGTAACGTTGCTCTATGGGCAACGCAGAATCGGGAGGACACCAGCCATGCGCGAGATCAACCAGCAACGCCTGCGCTATTTTCATGAGGTGCTGACCCACGGATCGATCCGTGGCGCGGCGGACAGCATCAACACCTCCCCCTCGGTGATCACCCGCCAGATCAAGTTGCTGGAAGAGGAATTGGGCGCCCGGCTGTTTGAGCGCCAGGCCCGTGGCGTCCAGCCCACCGAGGCAGCCGCGCACCTGCTGGAGTTCTGGCGCGGCTATCGATCACATCAGGAGAAGCTCGAAGATCAGCTCCAGGCCATCAAGGGGCTGCAACAGGGACACGTGCGGGTGGTCATCAGCGAAGGCTACGTCGATACCCTGGTGGACCACGTGCTCGCACCGTTCTGCAAACAGTACCCCAAGCTCGACGTCAGGCTGGACATATTGCCCGTGGACGATGTCCTGAACGAAATCGCGGAAAATCGCGCGCACATCGGCCTGGCCTACAACCCGCCTCCCCACGCTCACATCGATTATCGAGCGACGTCCCGGCAGCCTGTCATGTTGCTGGTTCGCCCGGACCATCCGCTGGCCTTGAAAGGGACGATGGCAACCGTCGCCGATTTGCTCGACTGCCAAATGGTGCTGACGCCGCCGACTTTCGGTATCGGTCACGCGCTGAAGATGCTCGAGTACGCCGAGAAGATCGAAATCCGTCCGGCGCTGGTCAGCAACTCCTTGGCCGCGCTCAAGCGCCTGGTCGCGAGCGGCGAGTTTGCCTCGCTGTTGGGCGAAGTGGCGGCCTATCGGGAGATTGCGCAAGGCAGCCTCGCGGTGGTGGCCGTCGATCATCCACTGTTCCAGGAGGTCGAGGCGAAACTGCTGGTGAAGTCCGGACGCCCGCTGGCGGCCCCTGCTCAGGAGCTGCTGAACTGGATGTTGCAGCGGTTGCCGATGTTCGCGTCCGGCAACCCTGCACAAGAACCCGGTTCAGCCGTTTGAAACCTGCGACTCGGCCCCGGTGAGCCTGAACTCCGACCGCACCGCCTGGACAATGCCGCTGATGACATCCGCCACCAGCAACCGTCCCTTCTCTGCGCTCGACCCCAGCGCGGAGGACAGCACGCCGCTGGCCGGCACCCATTCGGTTCGGGTCGGGTACATGTCGTAGACCGGGAATTCGGCCGGTCCGTGGTCAGGGATTTGGTCCAGGCTCACCAGTTCCGGGTGGTAATGCAGCATCATCGACGTCTCGATAACCGCTGCGTGCTCCAGTGCGATGCCCGGAAAACCGTTCGGAAAGATCTTGTCGAGGGTCTTTGATTTGACGAACTCCCAGTGCTCCAGGCGCATGACCTCCAGCCCAGCTTCCGGACCGATATCGCGCATCGCCAGCTCGATGCCTTCGGTCACGAACCATTGGTTTTCATAGTGACCGATCACCAGGACCAGGCGCTTCACGCCATGGCGATGAAACTCGCGCACGGCATCGCGGACCATGGCGATCAGCGTCGCGCCATCCACGCTGGTGGTGCCGCAGAAGTGCTGCCCGCCTCCACACTTGGGCTGGGATTTATAGCCGTAGGACAAGGCCGGGGCGACCATGCCGTCGATCTTGCGGGCCACGTCTTCACTGATTGCACTGGCGAGCAAGGCGTCAGTCCCCAAGGGCAGATGAGGCCCGTGCTGCTCCGTGGCGCCGATGGGCAGCAATACCACGGCACCTGATTGCACCCGGCGCTCATAGTCCACCCAACTGATGTTATCCATCCGGACAGGGTTCATGGTTTTACTCCTGTGTCGTTGCAAAGCGGCCAAGCCTGGACGCCAGGCTCTGTACCTAGTGGCGCCCAGGCGAAACCCGGTGATGCCGTGCGGGCTTATGCCCGCCGCGGATACCAGGACTCCGGCTCCGGATAATCCCAGTCGGCAGGAAAGGCATAGGTTTCGAAGACCGTGGTGGTGTCGGCCTCGGTGCCGAAGAACGCGAAATGATTCACGCCCATCCAGGAACCGGACTGCACGCATTTGAAACCGCGCCGCTGCAATTCGGCGATGCGCTCCTCGAACGGAATGTTGTTGCAGTCATAGGCAACGTGCTGGATCCCTTCGCCGTGTTTTTCCAGGAAGTCGGCGAAAATCGTCGGCCCGGACACGGGTTCCATCAGCTCCCAGACCATGTTGCCGGATTGGGCGAAGCAGACTTTCAACACAAAGTCGGCCGGCTCACCGTGATACGTCTGGTTCCGGGTGTTCTCCGGGCTGAAGGTGTATACCCGCCATGGGCCGATCCCCAGCTTGAGCAAGCCGTCCATGGTGCGTTTATGATCCCGGGTCACGATCGCGATCTCCACGACGTTGCCCAGGAACGCATCGATCTCGGCGCCGCCGTTCAATGCCGCCAGCACATTGGTTTGTTCAAGATGAGACATTTGCAATAACCTCTTTAATGATAAATCGTTGCACAACTTTTACTTAGCCATCACTGACGCGTTAATAACTCGTTAATAACTTCGCTAGAGCGCGAGCGATGCAATACGTAATAAATACCGCCGCCCACGCCAAACCCGGCCAACCAGGACAAATCAATTCCACCCAACACCATCGCAAGAGGGCCTTGCAGCGATTGAATGGTGCCTACCTGGAATAACCAGGCCGCCAACACCCCCACCGCCAGTGCAAATACCCCTCTCCAGTTCACATCGGTGCAGTTGCTTTCCGAGTGATGGCAGTAGAGCGACTTCAAATCGACCTGCCCCCGGCGAATCAGGAAGAAATCGACCAGGGTGATACCCGCCCATGGACTGATCCACACCACGAAAAACACCATCAGGTTTTCAAAGGCGTGGACAAACTCGCCGGATTGCAGGAACAGATAGAGGATGAACAGCGCCACCAGGCCCGAAACCGTTGACACCACCCAGCGTGGGACGCGCAGGTCCAGGGACAAGGTGGCCAGCGCCGCCGAGTAGATGACCACGATGTTGGTGGCCACCGGCCCATGGAGCAGCACCAGCAGGACCGGCAACGCCATGGTGCCGAAGACCGCAATGATCAATTGCGCCGGATCCGAGCCGGCCCCCGCGGAGGCAATCGCCGCGCCCAGGAACGCCAGCCATACGGTGGGCAGGAACATGCCGAGGAACGTCGAGCGGAACACCTGTCCATCGGACAGTTTGCGCTGGGTGAAGCGGGTGTAATCCGAGGCGTATACCAGCCACGAAATGCCCCAGCCGATCCCGATCGCCGTCATCAGACTGCTCATGGCCGAGAGCTTGCCGATGCCCTCGACGGTCGAGCGCTGCCACTGAATATCCACGTGTGTGAAGGCCAGGCCGGTCATCACCACCATGATCAGCAGGATCACCGGCATGGTGTAGCGCTCGAAGCACTTGATGGCGTTGAAACCCCAGGCGGCGATCCCGACCTGCGCGATCATGACGACCAGGGCGATGCCGTACTTGAGTTCCATGCCGCCACTGATGCCGACTCTGTCCAGGGCGGCCACCGCCAGGTCCAGCACGATCCATGTGTTGGTCGCCACCCAGCCCATCGGCATCAGCACTTGCATGAGGGTCGGGAGGTAGGCACCACGGCGGCCGAAGGCCAGCCGGGACAGCACCATCTGCGGCACTCCCGTGCGGTGCCCCATGATGCAGATACCGCCGAACAGGGCGGCGCCCAACAGATTGCCGACCACGATGACCAGCAGGGTTTCGATCAGGCTCAGGCCCAGCTGGATACCGATGGCACCCAATACCCAGTTGATCGGCGCCACGTTCGCCCCCGCCCAGATCCAGAACTGGTCCAGGGGCGTGGAAGTACGATGGCTATCGGGCACGGGCTCGACACCGAGTGCATCATAGTAAGCCTCGTTGATTAAGTTGTTTTCAGATTCGCGACGCGTTGACATTATTATTTTCCTCGCTGAGCGGCGACCACCTGTATCGCCCGGATTCATTAAAGCGAGGTCTGCAAGTTTAAGTAATTGACGATAACTAAAGCGTCCTTTAGAAAACCTGTCGGGTTGAGTTTCCCTCAAGCTGTCAATGTGAAACATCCATTTCCGGCTTGGAAATAGCGGCTTTTCAATGCGGCGCGAGAAAGAACAATCACTTGTTGAGTTTTATTTGTTGTCGTTCAAATAAATATCAATAGTCGAATAGCTGAACCCCATGGCCAACTTGCTTCCGTCGCCGAGGTAATTCCACCTCAGGCTTAACAGGAAACATGACATGACCACCCTTCTTCACATTGATGCCAGCGCACGCTCCGACCGCTCACTGAGCCGTAAACTGTCTCAGGCCTTTGTCGAGGCCTGGCGTGAGCGCGATGCCAACACCCAGGTCATCACCCGTGACGTCGGCCGCAACCCACCGCCCTTCGTGACCGAAGCCTGGATTGCCGCGGTCTTTACCCCCGAAGCGCAGATGACGCCGCAAAAACGCGAGGAAATCCGCCTTTCGGACGAACTGATCGATGAGCTCGACCGCGCCGACGTCATCGTCATCGGCACCCCGATGTACAACTACGGCATGCCCGCCGCGCTCAAGTCCTGGTTTGACAAGGTGATCCGAATCGGCAAAACCTTCACCTTCGACCTGGAGCGTGGCGACTACCCACTGGAACCGATCATGAGCGGCAAGAAACTGGTCATCCTGTCGTCCCGAGGCGAATTCGGCTTCGGTCCTGGCGGCGTTCGCGAGACCATGAACCATCTGGACACGCACATCCAGACCTGCGCGCACTACCTGGGCGTGAATGAAACCCATGTGATTTCCATCGACTACCAGGAGTTTGCCGACGCGCGCCATGAAGCCTCTATCGCCAATGCCTTCGACGCCGTTCCAGTGTTGGTCCGGCAGATGATCGAGGAAAGACAACGCCAGGTGTCGGTGGCTTGAGCGCCCAGCACCGTCGCCTAACCGACAAGGAAGAAAACATGATCACGATGCTGCAAACTGCCGAACGATTGAGGCAGGGCCTGACGACACCCGATGAGTTGGTCGCCTGCGCATTGGCCGCGGCGAGAGAAACGGAGCATGTGTTTATCGCCTTGCTGGAACAACGCGCCCTCGACGCCGCCAGGGCATCGACCCGGCGCTGGCAACAAGGCACTCCACTGAGCGCCTTCGACGGCATTCCCTACGCGGTCAAAGACTTGCTGGACGTTGCCGGCAGCCGGACGACGGCTGGCTCCATCACGCGGATCGACGCTGAGATCGCCGTCGAGGATGCCGCAGTCATCGCCGCCCTCACTGCGCAGGGCATGATCCCGCTGGGCAAAACCAACCTCGCGGAGTTCGCGTATTCCGGCCTGGGCCTGAACCCGCATTTCGGGACGCCTACCTCAAATGTCGAGGTCGATGAAGTCCGCATGCCCGGCGGCTCCTCTTCCGGCTCGGCCATCGCGGTTCAACGAGGTGTCGTCACCAGCGCCATTGGTACGGACACCGCCGGTTCGATTCGCGTCCCGGCGGCGTTCAATGGCGTGGTCGGCTACAAAGCCTCGACGGGTCGTTACAGCCAGCAAGGCGTTCACCCCCTCGCTGTCACGCTCGACAGCCTGGGCGCCTTCGCCCACAGCGTGGCTGACTGCGCCGCGCTGGACAGGGCGATGCGCGGGATCAACGACGGGGGCTGCCAGGCTGCGAGGCTGTCGGACCTGCGCCTTGTGGTCGACGAAGGTGTGTTGTCCGACCCGACGCTGCAACCAGCGGTACGGCAGAACCTTGTCGCCACGATGGAACGGCTGCGCGCCGCCGGGACCCAGGTTGAGTATCAAGCGGTAGCCGCCGTTGCCCGAACCCGTGAACTGATTGCCCGCTCGGGCTGGTTGGGCGCGATAGAAGCCTGGCGCTTGCTGGGCCCAATCGTGGAAAGCCCGGACGGTGCCCGACTGGACAGACGCGTGCGCGCGCGCCTGCGTGCGGCCAAGGACATCGACTCGGCCACCGAGGCCAGGATCCGACAGTCACGTGAAGCACTGATGGCGGCCATCGAGGATGAGCTCGACGGCGCCTTCCTGGTGATGCCGACGGTCAAGCATGTCGCCCCGCCCATGGCGCCCCTGGAGCAGGACGACGCGCTGTTCGCGGCCGTCAATCTGGAGACCTTGTCGCTCACCATGATCGGCAGCCTGCTGGACATGCCGGGGGTCGCCCTCCCATCCGGCCAGGACAGCCTCGGGCTTGCCACCTCAGTGCTGTTCTCGACGACCCGGGGTCGCGATGACTCATTGCTCAGTGCGTGCCTGGCCATAGAATCGGCCATGCTCGCGGATGGCTTCAGGTCGTGAGCAAGCGGTAATCTCCTGCCAGGTCATTGAGGGCATTGCCCCTGAATGACTTGGCCTCGTCCAGGAGCCATTCCCTGAACAGCACCAGGCTACGCCGTGGGTGACCATGGCTGTTTTCAATCAGGTGATAGGTGAAGCCCGCCAAGGTCGGTCCTTCCAGCCGCCGGATCCGCCCGGAACGCAGCTCATCGTCAATCAGCACATCGCTGCACAACAAAGGCCCCAGCCCTCGCTCCAGCGCATGCAACGCCAGGGTTTCCTCGCTGTACCAGGAAATGCGCAAATCCCCGGCGGCATCGCGCTTGACCCCGGCGAGCCAGGCTGACCACGATGGGGCTTCAAGGGCCTGGTTCTTCCATTTGAACGCCAGCAGCGGTCGATTCGGGAAATCGTTGATCGTTGCATGACGCTCCACCGGGCAAATGCGCTTGTCCGCGACCGCGATGAACCGGTCTTCGAACAACACCGGCCCGCGCACATCGGCATCGACCGGCCCATAACGAATCGCCAGGTCGACGGTTTCAGCACGCAGATCCACGACTTTTTCCGAGGCGTGGATAGACACCACGATGTTCGGATAGATCTCGTTGAACTTCGCCAGCCGCGGCATGAGCCAGCGTTCGGCGAAGGCCCGCGTGGTGGACACGTGAATGGCATCGCCCTCCTTTGCCCCGCCCAACAAGGTGAACGCCTGGGCAATCTGGTCGAAGCCCTCGCGCAGCAACGGATAGATCGCTTTCCCGGCAGGCGTGAGGGTCACCATTCGGCCTCTTTCCAGGAGCTTTTGCCCCAAGCCTTCTTCCAGTTGGCGCACTTGATGGCTGACCGCGGCGACCGTCACCGAGAGCTCGTTCGCCGCAGCAGAAAAACTCTGGTGCCGTGCGACCGCCTCGAACGCGCGCACGGAATTCAGAGGGGGGATTTTGCGCATGGTTTTCTCCGGGCACCCGACGGGGTGCTTGCGACGTATTCAATGTCCTGCCGGCAAGCAACAAATGCCGGCAGGTTTGCGGTGCGTCAGAGGATGCAGTAATGCACGTCCTGGGGTCGCATGCCGTTTACTGCGGTAACGTCCTGGGGGCAGGCGGACAGGACCACAATAGCGTCCATTTCCGCTTTGAGGCAGACATATTGTCCTGGCTTGCTGACAGGCTCGGCAAACTCGATGCGTCCATCCTCGTGCACCGGAACGTTCATGAACAGGTTCAAGGGGCTCGGCGTGTCAGGCGCCACCAGGCCGATGGCCTCCAGGGCCAGGAAGAGATTTTCGTTGCAGCTGGCGTGATGGCCGACGACACCCAGTTGGACATAGCGGGTCGGGTCACAGGCGGCGACCAGGGTGTCATGGATGCCCGGCGTCGTGTCCTCGACCAGCGTCAGGATCCTGCGGCGCTTGTTGGTCAGCAAGCTGTCCCCTTCACGTGGGTTGAGTTTCAACCAGAAGGGACGACTGTGCTCCATCGACATGGCCTCCCGCAGGTCGCCCAGGTTGAAGGCCCAGGTGTCCACCACCTGTTTGCCATGGGTGTTGATCACCTGGAGGGTCTGCCCCTGGTTCAATCGGAGCGCTACACCCTGCCGCGCTGGCAAGAGAAGCCGCTCACCAGGGGTCATCGAAGTCATCGTGTTCATGTCGCGGTTTTCCTCTGCACTGATGGGCCTGCAATCAAGGAAAACACAGGAGAAAACCGCAAACCAATAATATAAAGTGGCTTCAGTATAAGTTGAATCTATAGGTCAACCCATGCGAATCCGCCAGCTCGAGTGCTTCAGAACCTTGATGATTCACGGCACGATGACCCGCGCTGCGGAACTCCTGAATATTTCCCAGCCGGCGATCAGCAGCACCATCGCCAACCTGGAGCATGAAACCGGCCTCAAGCTGTTCGTGCGCAAGGGCGGTCGCCTGCAACCCACTCCCGAGGCCCGCTTGTTCTTCATCGAGGCGGAACGGGCGCTGGAAGCCGTGGAGAAGACCCAGCGCATCGCCAAGGAGATCCGCACGGGCAAACGCGGGCACCTGGCAATCGCTGCCTATGCCAGCATCTCGATCAGTCTGCTGCCACGCCTGATGGCTGAATTCGCCAGGGAGCGCCCGGGCCTGGAGCTGAAGATCATCACCCGCAATTCCCAGTCCGTTCGCGAGTTGGTCACAACGCAGCAATTCGACCTGGCCATTGCCGAACTGCCCCTCGACTACCCGACGTCCCGCATGGAGGTGATTGCCTATGAGTGCCAGTGCATGATGCCCGTCGATCACCCGCTGGCAGCGTTGGACGCAATTACCCCGGCGGACCTGGATGGCGTGCCGTTCGTTTCACTGTTCAAGGGCGATCCTCTCTACCAGCAATTGGCAATGGCGTTTTCCGCATACGGATCATCCTGGAACGTAGTCGCCGAGACAGAGTTCTTTGCGACGGCATGCGAACTGGTCCGCTCCGGAATGGGCGTCGGTATGGTCGATCCGGTGGTCAGCCGTCCCTTCGCCCGCGACCTGGTCCTGAAACCCTTCAAGCCCGACATCAAGTACGAGATTGCCTTGCTGCTGCCTACCCAGGAAGAACCCTCGCAACTGGCCCTTGAGTTCGTAAGCTTCCTCAAGCAGCACCTGTGACGTCCTAGGTTCTGTACGACAAGTCTTGAGACGAAGGTCAGGCAAGGCGAAAACAGCCGAGGAAGCGCAGTGTACTGGAGTACATGAGCATTCCGAGGCTGTTTTCAACGCAGCATGAACGAGTATCAAGGCTTTTCGTGCAGAGCCTATAGCTTGTGGCTCCCCAATGCCAGATACCGCTCCGGGGCGCTCTTGCGCAGTCGAGCCGCCAGCAACACTCCAGCCAGCAACGCTGCAGGAATAATCGCGCAGAGGCCATAGGACAAGGTCTGACTCGCGCCTGTCAGCACATCGAAATGCAGCACCGCGATGATCAGGACCGCCAACAGGACCAGGCAGGATAGCGCGGGAAAGATCCCCCCACGCCAGAGTCCCAGCCTCAGCTCGGGGTGACGGCGGGAAAAGGCAAATACCGCGGCGGACGTGAGCGCCATCAGCAAGATCACGCACAGCGTGGCCAGGTTGGACAGCCAGGCGAACAGCTGCAGGATCGGATCGGCATCCATGGCGGCGAAAATCAGCACCACCACCGCGGAAATCAAGCTCTGCAAGACAGAGCCCATATGGGGGCTCTGGTGGACGCGATGAGTCGTGCCCAATTGGCGCGGCAACAGGCCGTCACGTCCGATGGCGTAGAAGTAACGGGCGGCTGCGTTGTGAAAGGCCAGCAGCCCGGCATAGATACTGACCATGAACAGCACCCGGATAATCTGGGTCAGGTGCGGGCCGACAAAGTGATCGGACATGCCATAGATAAAGGTCGTGGGGTCCTGCAAGGCCTGCAGCATCGGTACGATCTTGTCCGCGCCCACCCCCACCACCATCGACCAGACCGACAGCGCGTAGAACCCACCGATCAGCAAGACCGAGCAGTAAGTAGCAATTGGGATGGTCCGTTGCGGGTTCCTGGCCTCTTCGCCGTAGATGGTCGTGGCTTCGAAGCCGATGAATGCGGCGAAGCAGAACAGCAAGCCGATCGAGGGTGTGCCGCTGAACACGTGGCTGCGATCGAACGCGTCGAGATTGACGCCACTGTCACCGCCCGTGCTGAGGATGGCGAAATCCAGGGTCAGGATCGCCAGGTACTCGGCAATCACAATGACCGACAACACCCGCGCCGAGAGATCAATCTTGCGATACCCCAGGATCGCGACACTGGCCATGGCCATGAGCGAATAAGCCCACCAGGGCAGTTCCAGGCCAAACACGCTGGCCATGGTGCCGCTGACCACGCCCCCGAACATGCCGTACAGCCCCACCTGGAGGATGTTATAGGCAAACATCGCCAACACCCCTGCCGCGCCACCCGCCAGGCCACCCAGGCCGCGGGAGGTGAAGGCATAGAAGCCACCGGCATTGGTGACGTGGCGGGACATGGTGGTGTAGCCCACCGAGAACATCAGCAACACCAGCAAGGCCAGGATTAGCAACGCCGGTGTACCGGCGCCGTTGCCCAGCATGATGCCAATGGGAAAGCCACCGGCGATGACACTCAACGGACTCGCCGCCGACACCACGAAGAAAATGATGAAGCCGACACCCAGGGCACCACGCTTGAGCTCCGTGGAGCTGTTGACCGGGAGAGATACACTCATGTGCTTGACCTTATTGTATGAGGCAGTCGCTGTGGGATCGATGCAGTCATCCGTACACCGGCACCGAATGGCTTATTGTTCTTGTTGCACGCCAGGTTCGATCCTATGCCTGCCCATCCATGTCGCACTAACCCAAATCGGTCATCAGACGGCCCTTTCCATGAAAACTGTGGCGAGGGGTTGTGTTGCTCAGGCCAGGGCGCAATCGGGAATGGTTGCGCGCTGGGTATGGGATGGCAGCTCTGCGAACAGCTCCTGGTATTCCGCCGCGAAGTGGCTCAAGTGATAGAAGCCCCACTGGGCAGCGGCATCGCCGATCGACAGACGCGACGCCTGGGTGGACATCAAGGTGCGGCGCACGCCATTGAGCCTGACGGAACGCAGGTAGTTCAGCGGCGTCGTCTCGGCCACCGCACGGAAGCTGTTCTGCACGGTACGCCGACTCACCTGAAGTCGCTGGCACAACTCGTCCACGCTGGGCACGTTGTTCATTTCAGCGGTGGTCAGACGGTGGCATTTCTCGACGATGAAGCTGCGGGTGGAGCTCGTGGTGCGTTGGTACTTGTCGCAGGCCGGATCGGTCATGAGCTGCAGCATTTCGCCGAGCATGGCCTGCTCCAGTTCCTGCTCCCACACATTGTCGAGCTCTTCGTTCGCCAGGGCCTGGGAGAATATTGCCAGCAACCGCCGACGCGCCTGCGCGAAGTGCGGGGTGGAAACCCTGATCACCGGTTGACGCAGCAGTTGGCTGATTTCCTTTGCCGAAGCCGTTTGTGCCAGGGCCTGCTCGAACAATTCCCGTTCGAAGGTGATGGACAGCAGTTCCATGCCCATCGGCATATGGAACATGAACTCTTCGCCACCGTGAAGAAAGAACAGGCTGCTGTCATCCACCTCACGCCCCTGCATCCGAATCGCGCCCGGGACGTTGATCGGCACCGCGAAGCACATCTTGCCTCGCGGGGCCACGCCGTGCTGCACAACACGCTGATTGATCTGCTCGCGAAAGATATGGCAATGGGCGGTGGTCAGTTGCATGAGCGTACTTTCGGCCGAACCGGCGGTCAGCTGGCTGTAGTCCTGGCTCCACTCCTGAACGGTAGCGGCATGGAGGTGGACGTCACGAAAGTGATTTATGTGGATATTTCTCATAATATGCGAAAGCCTCTCTAATATTATTGTTCTTATCCTGCCTTCTAGACCGATATTCGCACATTAAAGGAATTCCGCAAAATTCCATAACGGAATATCACCCCCCTCCTTCAACGCGATTCACCCATGTGCCGATTCGGGCTACCGCCTGGGGACGCGCGCTAGAGATGATCGGCGCACTCCAACCGAGATCCAGAGAGACCGTCATGAGTGAAGCCAAACTTGAATCCCTCCACTTCGCGGATGCCCCGCGGATTATTTCCAGCACCCTCCCAGGTCCCATGACCCGCGAGGCCCTGGCGTTGTCGGCGCGTACCGAGTCCATGGCCCGCGGCGGCGGACGCATGCCCGTGGCCATGGACCGGGCGTTCGGCGCGACCTTCAAGGACCCGGACGGCAACACCTACATCGACCTGTCCGCCGGCGTGGGCGTCAGCAGCGTAGGCCGCTGCCACCCCAAAGTGGTGCAGGCCATCCGTGAACAGTCCGAAGTGTTGATGCACGCCCTGGAAGTCAACAGCACCCGACGCACCGAGCTTGCAGCCAAGATATCCGAGATCGCGCCCGATGGCTTGCGCGGCGATTGCACCACCTTCTTTACCCAAAGCGGCAGCGATGCATTGGAGGCCGCGGTCAAGTTCGCCAAGCGCATCACCGGGCGGCATCAGATCATCGCTTTCCATGGAGGCTACCACGGCGTCTGGAACGCATCAGGCGCGCTGACGACAGGTACGGCCTACCGCAAGGGCTACGGCGCCATGATGGGAGGCGTGATTCACGCGCCCTACCCTTACGCCTACCGCTTCCCGTTCGACACCACCCACAAAAGCGCCGAGCAGATTGCCGGCGATTACGTCGACTACTTGCTGAACACCCCCTACACCGCCGCCGATGACGTCGCCGCCGTGATCGTCGAACCGGTGCAGGGCGAAGGCGGCTACGTGCCGCCCTCGCCTGAATTCCTGCAACTTTTGCGCAAGGCCTGCGACCGCAGCGGCGCGCTGCTGATCGTCGACGAAGTACAGTCCGGCGCCGGGCGTACCGGCAAGATGTGGGCGGTCGAGCACTCGGGCGTCAAGCCGGACATGCTCACTTTCGGCAAAGGCATCGGCAGCGACCTGCCCATGGCAGGCCTGATCATGCGCTCGGACCTGGCCGCCGCGATTCCTGACGGCTCGGTGCCCAACACCTTCGCTGCCAACTCGTTGTCCGCCGCCGTGGCGCTGACCAACATCAGCATCCTGCAGGATCCGGAGCTCGATCTGCTCAACCGCGCGCACACCCTGGGGTTGGAAGCGCAGGAGCGTATCCGTGGCTTCAACAGCCCGTTCGTGGGTGAAGTACGCGGTCGTGGCCTGATGATCGGCATCGAACTGGTGGAAGACCCGGTCACCAAGGCACCGCTGGAAAGCGCCAAGATCGGCCAACTCATGGGCTACCTGCTGAACCACGGCGTGCTGATGATCCCCTGCGGTCGCTACAGCAACGTGATGCGTGTCATGCCTTCACTGACGATTTCGCGCTCGCTGTTCTTCAAGGCGCTGGACATCTTCGGCGACGCCCTGGCCTCGCTCAAGGCATGAAACGGGTCTACCTGACCACTGCACAACATTCATGGATCCAAACATGACACAGCATCTGAATCACTTCATCGAAGGCGGCTCCTTCGAGGCCTCCGACGGCCGTCGAACGAACCTCATCAACCCCGTGACGGAACAGATCTACGGCAGCGCCGCGCGCGGTACCGCCGAGGACGTGAACCGCGCCGTGGCGGCCGCCCGCAAGCAGCTTGAAGGCGGCGCCTGGAGCCAGCTCGACGGCGCCCAGCGCGGCCGGCTGCTGCTAAAACTGGCGGACCTGGTGGAGCGCGATACCGACCTGCTCGCCGACATGGACGCCGACGCTATCGGGCGGTCGCCGATCGAACCGCGCCGCCTGGATATACCCAACGTGCTCGCCAACCTGCGCGCCGCCGCCGGTTGGGCCAATCAACTCGAAGGTCGCACCATCCCTTCCGGTGGCTACTTTGGCACCAAGACCCTTTCGTACACGGTACGCGAGCCGGTGGGCGTGGTCGGGGCCATCGTGCCTTGGAACTCACCGCTGATGATCACCGTGTGGAAACTCGCCGCGTTGCTGGCGGCAGGTTGCACCGCGGTGATCAAGCCGTCGGAAGAAACCCCGCAGTCTGCCTTGCACCTAGCGGCCCTGGCCCAGGAAGCGGGCTTTCCCGATGGTGTGATCAACGTGGTCACCGGTTACGGTGAGGAAGTCGGCCGTGCTTTGTGCGAACACCCGGATGTCGCCAAGATCAGTTTCACCGGCAGCCCCGAGGCCGGACGCGAGATCCAGCGCACCGCCGGCGTGCTGTTCAAGCGCGTGGCCTTGGAGTTGGGCGGCAAGAGCCCGCAGATTGTCTTCGAGGACGCCCCCTTCGACGATGCGCTGTTTGGTTGTACCCTCGGCCTGTTCGCCAACCAGGGCCAGGTCTGTGCAGCCGGTTCGCGCATCCTGGTCCAGCGCAGCCTCGCAGAGCGCTTCGCCGCGGCGCTTGCCAATGCCGCATGTGCCGTCAAGGTAGGCGACCCTCGGCAGCCCGATGTTCAGATGGGGCCGGTGGCCAAGAAAGCGCAATTCGATCGGGTCAACCGTTACATCCAACTGGGCATCGAACAAGGCGCTACGCTGCTGGCCGGTGGTGTATCGCACCCTGAGCAGGGTTGGTTCGTGCGGCCGACGATCTTCGCCAATGCCCGCAATGACATGGCGATCGCCCGGGACGAGATTTTCGGCCCGGTCGGCACGGTGATCACTTTCGACACTGAAGAAGAAGCTGTCGCGCTGGCCAATGATTCCAGCTACGGCCTAGCGGCCACGGTGTGGACGAGCAACCTGGTGCGAGCCCATCGCGTCGCCGCTGCGGTGAAGGCCGGTGCCGTGGGCGTGAACTGCTGGAGCCCGCTGGATGCCAACCTGCCCTGGGGCGGCGTCAAGGACAGCGGAATTGGCCGCGAAGGAGGGTTCAGCGGCGCACTGGCCTACACCGAGGAGAAGGTCATTACCGTACTGCTACCTGCCTAAAAACGATAGTGCATTGAACGCCCCCCCCTCCAAACCCTGCGAGGTGCCGAGGGTGGTGGTTCAACGTGCGTTCCCGATGTCTTTGATGATTGATGAGGCGACTGCGATGAACACCACAAATCAAGAGATAATTGATCGGTATCCAACGTCCCTGCTGCTGTTGCACTGGGTGCGCGCCGTGCTCGTAGCCGGCCTCCTCTGGGCAGGCTGGCACATGACCGGGATGAACGATGAAGTGGCAAGCAAGTACGAACTCTATTACCCCTGGCACAAATCCTTCGGGGTGCTGACGTTCCTGGTGGTGCTGGTCCAGATCGCCCTGCGCTACATGACACCCAGATTGCCGAAGCCGCTGCACACGCTGACCGGGCCTGAGCAGGTGATGTCAAACCTGGTGCAACGGGTCATGTATGGGCTTCTCGTGATCGTGCCGTTGATGGGTTACTCCATGTCGAGCACGTACACAATGAGCGACGGGGTGTTCTTTTTCGGGGTCAATCTCCCGGAGCTGCTGCCGAAAAATGACGATTGGTTCGTCGTGTTCCAGTGGTTGCACAAAGTGCTCGCCTATACCCTGCTCGTCCTGATCCTGTTGCACATCGCCGGCGCCCTCAAGCATCGGTTCCTCGACCGGGATCCGCAAAAAGACGTGCTGCGTCGCATGCTGTGATTGAATGAGGCGTGGGCGCAAAACGCCCACGCTTCATCGCTCGGCGTGGAGCAGCCGTCAAAAGTTCTCCGGCAAAGCAACGGCCTTGACCCGTACCGCATCCTCCGGCAACAGATACCCCTCCTTGATCGCCTGTTGTTTCGCATCGTCGAAACGACTCGCATAGTTTGCATAGCTGCCATAGAGCGCCTTCAACTGCCGCGCAGAGTACGGCACCTTGGTGTCGAAAGCCGAACCGCAGCCGGTCTCCTGGTCGGTCAGGTACGTGGCACTGGGCACCTTGATCCACGGCGGACGCACACCGCCCAGCAGATTACCGGTCTGCGGATCGCGGACAACCGCCCCCCCTTCGCGACGCACCCGTGCAGCCTTGGGCATCGGAATACCTTCACGCACCCAGCGATCCATCCCATCCAGAATGGCGGACACGACCGTCTCCACCGGTTCGTCATAGAGGGTCTGGCATTGCGGGTCGTTGCGCTTGTCGCCATCAGCCGGATGCGGTTCCGCTCCGTCAGTGCCCTGATCGGCCAGGCGCAAGTGCGGCATGCCGGTGACTTCGTAGTAACGCAGCTTCGGATGATCCGTATCGGCCGGCAGCGCGATCGCCTGGCGGGCATCGTGCACCACCTCGGTCTGGCTGTAGACCGTCACGAAAGGCGCGTCCTCGGGCATCTGTCGCGGAACCCTCAGCACCTCACCGCCCAGGTCGCCATAGACAACGTGCCCCGTCATATAAGCGTCTATCAAGGGACGCCCGTCGGGCATGCGCCACTGCTGGTGACGGCCCTGATCGAGATAATCGAGCCAGAGCTGCCCGTTGATTGCCCAGGTATTGACGTAGATGCGCTTGACGTCGAGCCCAGGTGCGGGCCCGTGTTCAAGGTTGGACTTGAGCAGCAACGCGAGTTGCGCGGCAATGCCCAGGGACTGCGGCGGATACTGATCGGGGCCGTCGCCGCGCCGGAACCGGTCGCTGTCGTAGTAGCTGCCAAGTGGGGCGTAGCGTTTGTAGTCGTAGCGCCGCATGAAGTCCAGGTTCAGGTTGCGAGGCTCAGGATCCCAATCCAGGGTCTTGGGATCGTTCGCCGGCCTGTTGACGCTGAGGGTGTAGCCAACAAAGGCATACCCCCTGCGCATCAGATAGTCGCGGCTGAGGATCCAGCCCGCGCCACGTTCGCCCATCCAGCTGAACGGCTCCATCACCACCGTACCGTTGAACCGTCCAGGGTCCCTGGGTTTTCGAATGAGCAAGCGCGTCACATAGGGAGCGTCGAACAACTGCTCGCCAGCCGCGGTAATCGCTGGCGCGAGCCCCACCATGTAGTACTCCTCCTCGACGTAGCCGAACCTATCGAGGTCGACATATTCGGTGCCGTGCCTCGACGCGGACCCGAGAGGCAACCGGCCGCTGGGAGGCACCGGCGCGATTTGCGGCATTGCGGGCGTTTGCGCCTCGACGGCCCCGACCGTGGTCAATGCCAGGACAACCGCCAGGGACAGTGAGGTCAGCGGTAACTCACCCACGCGCGTCACTTCCAGGCACCGATGGTTTTACCGCCAGGCAACCGCAGCGCCTGGAGGGCCCCGCCCGTCTTCCTTTCGTCCTTCATCGGTGCGAGCTGCAGATCGACCTTGTCGCCCGGCTGCAGAGTGTTGGCCATCCAGCCCTGACGCATCAGGATGTTCGGGCCACCGGCCTCGATGGCCCAGGTCTGGGTCTTGTCGCCGGTCTGCACATCGACGAACAACCAGACATGAGGGTTCTTGTACTGCACCTCGCTCACCGTACCGTCGATTTCCACCAGCTTACTCATGTCGAAGGCCGAGTAGGAGTGATGGGCAAAAGCAGCAGGCGCCGGCAGCCCCAGGAATGCCAGGCAAAACAGCATAGGGTTGAGATTCACTTTGCATCTCCTTGATGGTTGTCTGCCCGGTTCGGGTTGCGACGCTCGGGAATGGTGGTGATTTCCGCCCCTGTCACGGGGTCTATCGATTCGTTATTGCTGTCTTCGCAGACGAACTCCATGAACTCCACGCCCTTGGGCGCCCGGCGGAAAGTCAGCGGTGACCAATGCCACGGCTTGACCAAGGCATCCGGGTCTTCGACCATGCCGTCCACCTGGAGCAGGCCCTCGTCGTTGATGAAGATCCGCTCCCGGATGACCATGCGCGGGCCATGACCGAGCGCATCATCGGCGTGTCCATACTCGCCCAGGGTGGTCTCCTGGCGGATATGAGTGGTTTCCACCACCAACACCTTGCCTTCCCAGCGTGCGGTCGAGTGGCCTTCGAATGTCGGCGGCGCCGCCTCGGGGTCCGGGTGCGCGCGTCCATCAAGGTAGATGCGGCGGGTCTCGCGCAGGAACTCCTGGGCCCAGTTGATCTGCGTCGGGGTCTGCATGATCTCGACGGCGTAGGGCCCGACCATGTTCGTCGGCATGCCCAGTACCTTGCACGAGGTCTTGAACTCGCTGCCGACTGCGGCGAGGGCTTCACTTCGTTTCTTGAAGCTTTCGAGGTAGACCCCCTTCAGTTCCGGCAGACTGCCGAACGGAGGGCCGATATTGGTATCCGGGTTATCGGCACCGGTGCTGTTGACGAGGGGGTCCACGGAACTCCCCACCGGCATCCACAACCCGCTGAGGTCGGGCACCTTTGGTGTGGCAGCGATTGCGAACAGTGGGCAAGCCAATGCGGCCAGCAGCGCGATGGCGGCGCGTGAGAAAGCGATGGTTGTCATGTGCGTATCCCGAAGTTTCAGAAAGTGACCCAGGCAATGAACTGGAAGTAGGTGTTGGTCGATGCGCTGCCACTCTGCAGGCCACCGTTTCCAAGCCACTTGTCCGGCTTGTAGAAACCAATCAGCGGCGACAGCGTGAGGTTGTCCGTCACCATCCAGTCCAGGAACAGATCGACCTCGCGAGCGCTGTAGTCCCGCTCCTGTCGATCGGAGAGCTGGTGGAAGTCGAAGACCATTGCGTTGAGGGTCAATTTGTCGGTCGGTTTGACTGACAGGAGCACATCGTGGGTCTGCATGTTCGAGGTGACCGAGCCGGCGTAATTCACCGCGACCTCACCTTGATAGCGTTTGCGATAGCCGCCCTGGAACAGGAAGTCCCAGCCTTCTGAATAGCGCGCATAGCGGTAGCTGACCGTCGGTTGCCACTTGACGTCGGCGAAGGTGTAACCGGCGTCGAAGAACATTGCCCGCTGCGACCCCGAACGTTTTTCCTGACGGGCCACCTCGAAGGCGAAATCGGCATTCTCGATGCCGGCGTTGCCCTGGCCACGGATGCTGTAGATGTCCATGCCCTTGCGCTCAAGCCGATCGGCGAAGACATAGCGCTTTTCGACGTCCAGGCCGTGCACGTAAGTCGAGCCGATCGAGCCGATGGGCGTGGTGTAGTCGATGGTGGCAGCGGCCACTTCGGTCTTGGACTGTCCGGGGTTATCCGATTTCAGCCACAGCAGGCTACCGTGCAGTCCCTCGGCACCGCCCAGCTTCAAGACAGCCGTATTGCTGAACGCCAGCCGCGGGCCGAGGTAAAAGGCACCGCCGCGATTGAAGCGGCCATCCGCAACGCCCTCGATGGGGTTGAAGGCTTTTCCAGGGGCAAAACCATCATCGGTAATCAGGAACCCGTCCACCGTGACGAGCTGCCGGCCGAAAGAGAAATCGACGCCATCCTGGCCCAACGCCGGGATCAGATCGCCTGACTTCCAGCCCAGAAAGGCATCTTCCACGGCGGTTCTTCGTTCAGTTCCGTCGGTGAGCGCCCCCGGATCCCCATCGCCCCATGATCCCGTGCTGATCAGGCTGAAGCCGCCATACACCGAGCCGGCAGCGATTTTGTCTGTCGTGCCGCTCAGGCCATATTTGGCGAAGCCTTCCTGCCAGCGCATGCTGCCGGGCTCTTTTTCCGGGTCTGCGATGTAGTTTTTCTGACTGCCGAACCAGCCAAAACCTGCCCACAGGTCGGCGTTCAGCACGGTGGTGCCGTCGCCTTCGTTGTAGAGCTCGTAGCCGTGAGCCTGCGGCTCGAACGTACAGAGTGCGACCAGCGAAAGCATGGGGGCGTAGATGGGGGTGCGCATGACGTCTCTCCTGTTTTTATATTTATGAGGCGAGCCGCGAGTGTTTCGGCTTGGGTTGCGCAGGCGGTAACCCAAATCAGCAAGTACCGTGGGCCGCTCGTCCTCGACGTCAACCCCAACCGTGGCGAGGGGTAGAAACAGCTTTCGAGGTTCGAGAGGTTGCCGTTTTGGGTTAAGGCCCCGCTCCGTGCCGCCCTTATGCTGGCCCCATAAGAACGCATAAGAACGAGGCCCCCGTCATGACCCCCACGTCACCCTTTCCGTCATTCCGTCAGGGGCTTCGCCTGCTGACCATCGTCGCCTGCGGTGCGCTTCCCGCCATCGCCACGGCCCACCATTCGTTCGCGATTTTCGACCAGACCAGGACGATCACGGTCAAGGGTGTCGTCGAGCGCTTTGCCTGGACCAACCCTCATATCGCGATCTACCTCGATGTCCCCGGCCCGCCCCCTCAGAAAATCAAGATCGAGACCGGCAGCGTCAACGCATTGAGCCGCACGGGCTGGACGGCGGATTCGATCAAGGCCGGCGAGAGCGCCGAGGTCACCTATAAGCCGTTGAAAAACGGTGACCCGGGCGGGTTGCTGGTGGAAATCAAGATCGGTGATGTCGTGCTCACAGGCGGCGGATGAATCCACTCGCACCCCTGCTGCACGGGTACTCGATGGCACAAACCAACAGGGTGGAGACGCTTGAATGAAACCGACACGAACCTTGAATCCGGCAATGATTTTCCTGGGCGTCGCCCTCATGACATTCGCCGGGCTGAGCATGGCGACACCGCCCCAACAAGGCGCAGCCAGGGCTCCCGACATCAGCGGCACCTGGGAAAGAACCCCGGACGACTGGTTCGGCGAGAACCCGGACGATCCGGTGCATCCGGGCGGACCGATGGACCTGAAAGAGCCCTACGCCAGTCAGTACGCCGAGCTGAAGAAGAAGGAAGCCGCGGCGAACGAAGCCGGCACGCCCCTGGCCACCACCAGCGCCCGATGCCTGCCGGAGGGCATGCCGGTGCTGATGGCGGCGCTCTTCCCGATCCAGATCATCTACGACGATAAACAAGTGGTGGTCCTGGGCGAATACCTCCAGCAAGTGCGGCGGATCTTCCTGAACGAAGCGATGCCGCCGAAGGAGAAGCTGGACCCGACCTATCAAGGCCATTCGCGGGGCCACTGGGAAGGCGACACCCTCGTCGTGGAAACCTTGGGCGTGCGCACCGACGACGTGGCGTTCTACGGCGTTCCCCACAGCAAGGACATGAAAATCACCGAACGTTTGCGATTGACCGCGCCGAATCACTTGGAGGACCAGGTGTTGATCGAGGATCCGCAGGTGCTCAACACGCCCTACCGCTTCACGTTCGAATACAAGCGGTCCGACTACCGCATCCAAGAGTACGTCTGTGAGAACAACCAGATCGTGATCGACAGCGAGGGCAAGACGAGCCTGCGCCGTGACTGACGCCACAACCCCTTCGACAACCCTTTGGAGTCACCGGATGGAACGACTGATGCCCTTCGACATCCTGCGGCCAACACTGCAAGGCGCCTTAGTGTCGCTGCTCCTGCTGTCGAGCGCGTTCGCGGAGGTGCCGCGGATGCCCACGGTGGTGCCGGTGCCGCCTTCAGGCAAGCCACCGCTCTCGTCGGCCAACGCCCAGGGTACCGAGTACAGCGACCTCAACCGGTATGGCTACGTCGAGGAGGAGTTTTACCTGCAAGGGGTGGCGCCGGCCATCACCGCCGCGGGCAAAAACCTCTTCGAGGCGCCCTACACCACACGCATCCTGGTCCGTAGACCGGCGGACCCGGCACGCTTCAATGGCACGGTGGTGATCGAGCCGTTCAGTTGGTTCGGAGAACGCGGCGCCGGCTGGATCCTGACCCGCGATTACCTGTTGCGTCGCGGCTACGCCTACGTGGGCTACACCTTGAACCTCAACAAGCCGCCAGTGGACCCCAAGTTCATCTCCGAGACCCCGGCCGCCGAGGCCGAGCAGATCGCCCAGTACGGACGCATCGTCAATTTCGAGTTCATGCGCCGCTTCGACTATGCGCGCTATGCGCCGCTGGGCAGTTATTACGATCCGCAACGCTTCATTCGCGGCAACGGGCCCGATCCGTTCGTGCCACAGTCCCAGGGCATCGGGGCACAGCTGGCGTTGCTGCTGAAGACCCATTCGGCGCAAGGCCCGTTGGCGAACCTCGACGTGCGTCGGGTCTACGTCAACAGCTGGGCCGTGACCGCGCAAGTCTGGATGGATTACCTCGACCAGGGCCGGCACCAGCAATGGCGCATGCCCGACGCGACGCCGCTGATCGACGGTTATATGACCGGTCGCATGGCCTATGGCGAGGTCGGCGGCGACGTTATCCGCGTGCCGCGGCAGATGCCTGCCGGCGTGCCGTTCGTGACTGTCTACAGCCAGTCCGAACTGATGCACGACGTACTCGAAGGCATCGACCTGCCGCCCGACACCGACAGCCCGCAGCTGCGTTATTACGAAGTGACCGGCATGCCGCACCTGCGTCTGGCCGACCTAGGGACGGAACATACCGAGCACGTCGCTGCCGACATCGGCAAGGGCGACGACCCGCAGTGCCGGACGCTGTACGACGAACCGGCAGAATGGGTGATCTCGGCACTCCTCGATGACATGGACCAATGGGTGCGCGAGGGCAAACCGATGCCCAAGGCCCCTCGTGTGCTACGCGAGGGCAAGGCCGTGGTGCGCGACCCCGCGACCGGCAACCTGCAAGGGGGCGTGCGTCCGCCATGGGTCCAGGTGCCCAGTGCGACCTACCTCACGGACCAGGAAACCGGCTGCGGCCTGATCTACGACACCAAGGTGCCCTACGCCAGGGACAGGCTCGTGCAGCGCTATGGCAGTTTCGGCAATTACGAACGGCAGTTCGAAGACGCCAAGGCTATTTCGATCAAGGAAGGTTACCTCCTCCCTGAAGATGCGCCGGGCTTGCATCCGATCGCCAAACCTCAAGATTTCTAACCCACTGTGGGAGAAAGCACATGTCATCAGCACCGATCATTGACTGGCTCTACGCAACACCGGTGAGCACTGCCATCAGGGACATGCTCTGGGTCGTGCCCACGGTCCAGTCCATTCATATCGTGGCCATCGCGGTGATCTTCGGTTCCGCCGTCATCTCCGACCTCCGGCTGGCCGGCGTGTTCGCCACGGATGAGCCCTTGCGTGGCGTCGTGCGCCGCTATTACCCGTGGATGCGCAATGCCCTCATCGTCCTGCTCCTGACGGGATTGGTCATGACCATCGGCGAGCCGGACCGGGTGCTCGTCAGCTCGACGTTCTGGCTGAAGATGGCCTTGGTGGTCAGTGCGTTCACCCTGGCCTGGTGGGTACGACGCCCGTTGCTGCGCCCTGCCGATCCGGCACGCGGCGAAGGCACGGACCGTTTCGTCAAGACGCTGGCCTGGCTGTCGATCGCCTTGTGGTGCGTGGTGATCTTCTGTGGCCGCTGGATCGCCTACACGATCTAGTGATTTTCAATCAAACCGCTCAGGTATTCGCCATGGATATTCAATCAAACCTGCAAGCCCTGGAGGCCACTCCTGTCGCCGCTTTGATCAGGGAGTCGGGCTTCGCTTTTCCAACCCTGGAATCGGTGCACGTGATCGGCATCGCCCTCGTGTTCGGGACCATCGCCGTGGTGGACCTGCGCCTGCTCGGCATCGCGTCCCATCGCCGTAGCGCGCTAAGGCTGATCCAGGAATTGCTGCCGTACACCTGGGTCGCCTTCACCGCGTGTGTAATCACCGGCCTGCTCATGTTCGTCTCCAACGCCTCCACCTATGCCCAGAACCCGGTTTTCTGGGGAAAGATGGGACTGTTGCTGTTGGCAGGCCTCAACATGGGAATCTTCCATCTGGGGATCTTTCGCCGGATCGGCGAATGGGATACGACGCTGCCGCCCCCCAGCCGTGCCCGTGTCGCCGGCTTCGGTTCGATGGTGCTGTGGGCTGGCGTGATCTGCCTTGGCCGCTGGATCGCGTTTTTCTGATGGCTCGCCTACTGCCACGTTGGCGTCGCGTCCCGGCAGGCCTGCCTGGCAACAACCAAGGCAGCGCAGCCGGCGTGGTGCGCCCGGCCTCGGGTCGGTGGGAATCCCTGGCAATGCTGTTTGCGGCCCTCGCGGTCATCGCCAGCGTCGCCGGCTATGTGCTGCTGCGCCCCCAGACAGTCGGCCCACCGACCGCCTTGAGCTGGCAGGTCCGCTCCTTCGATGGCCTGGGTACGGTCGATCAGGCCATCCATAGCGCGCTGTTGCCTGCCGGTGAAGAAATCATCTGGTTCAACAACGATACCGGCGGCTGGATCACCCTGGAGCATGCCCAGGAACTGGTGCTGCCGCCGTTCTACCGCGACGCATTCTGGAAGACCAACGGCCAGGTGCACTGGCAATTGATTCTGCCTGGCACCCACCAGCCCCACAGCCTTTCCGGCGACCAGCATGCTGACGACGCGCACTCTGCAGACAAGAGCGTCAGCGAGGTCTCGCAAGCCACCCTGGGCCAGGGCGCCACCGTCTACTACGGCTCCGGTGGCAACGTACCGGGCCAGAGCGCCTACCTGTTGGTGATCGGGCATGCCCATGCCGGTGTGATGTGGGCCAACCAGGCGACGATCTGGGTCCACCGGGACCCGAACGTCCCCTACCCCGGCATCGTCAAGCCCGAATCACTGGTCAGCAAAGGTTGGCGCCAGGTCATCCCCTATGACGGCAGCCGCGAAGTCGAACGCGTAAAAGGAACCCAGCCATGACCGCTCCTGCAAGACACCATGCATCGCTGCACCGCTGGATCGCGCTGCTGATGCTGATACCCGCCCTCCTGCTTGCCGGCCAGGCACACGCCCAAGGCAAGAAGCTCAAGGTCGGCGTCACCCTGCATCCCTACTACAGCTTCGTGACAAACATCGTCGGTGATCGAGCGGAGGTCGTAGCGCTCATTCCGGCGGAGGCGAATCCGCACAACTACCAGCCGCAACCCGCCGACATCACCCGCGCAATGAGCCTCGACGCCCTGGTCGTCAACGGCATCGGCCACGATCAATGGGCCTTCCAGATCGTCAAGGCCGCCGGCCGCGGCGAGAACCTGCCGATCATCCAGGCCAACGCCACGGTTGCCCTCATTCCTATCGGCGGCGACCAGGGCGGTGCCAAGGTGGTCAACCCGCATACCTTCGTTTCCACCACCGCGGCGATACAACAGGTGTTCGAAATCGCCCGCCGTTTGGGCGAACTGGACCCGGACAACGCGGCTGTCTATCGACAAAACGCCCTGGCCTATGCCGGGCGTATCCGCGCGCTGCGGGCACGCTTCATGACGCGGTTTGCCAACCTGGACCTGTCTTCGTTCCGGTGCGCCACTACCCACGCCGGCTACGACTACCTGATGCAGGAGTTCGGCCTGTTCGTCAGCGCCGTCATCGAGCCGCGTCACGGCGTTGCGCCAACCGCACGGCAGCTGGCCAATACCATCGACGCGATCAAGAAAGCCAACGTGCGTGTGCTGTTCGCCGAGAAGTACTTCTCCATCGATCTGGCCAAACCCATCGAGGCCGCGACCGGCGTCAGGGTCTTCGCCTTGTCCCATATCACCGGCAGCACCTACAGCGCCGACGAGTTCGAGGTGGCGATGAGCGAGAACCTCGAGACCCTGGCCGAGGCCGTCGAGTTCACACAACAACAATGAGAGAGGAACCAGCGATGCGCGGACCCGCCGTGGTGTTCGATAACGTTTCACTGCAACTGGGCGGTACGCAAGTGCTCGACGCCGTGAGCTTCCGGGTCGAGGCCGGCGCCCTCCACTGCCTGGTCGGCCCAAACGGCGGTGGCAAGACCTCCCTGGTGCGCGCATTGCTGGGGCAGATGCCGCATTCAGGGGTTATCCGCTTTGAAGGCGGGCCTGCGAAACCGTTGGGGTATGTCCCGCAGTTGCTGGACTTCGACCGCAACGTGCCGATGACGGTCAACGATGTCATGGCCCTGCTCGGTCAACGCCGACCCGCGTTCCTGGGGGCGGGCCGCGCTACCCGGGCGGCCACCGGCGGGGCCCTGGAGCGTACCGGCGTTGCCGGACTGGGCGGCAAACCCTTCGGCAGCCTGTCCGGTGGCGAACGCCAGCGTGTGCTGCTGGCCCAGGCGATCACTCCGGTGCCGTGGCTGCTGATCCTCGACGAACCGACCGCTGGCATCGACGAAGCGGGCATTCTCCTGGTGGAAACACTGGTGGCCGAGCTGCACAAGAGCGGCGTCACCATCCTCTGGATCAACCATGACCTGGGCCAGGTCAGGCGCATTGCGCAATCGGTCACCGGCATCAACCAGCGGGTGATATTCGATGGCCCGCCCCATCAGGTCGCCCAGCATCTGGAGAGCAGCCGATGAACGCCTTCTACACGTTCATCCGCGACCACCTCCAGGCGCTCGCCGCGAGCCACTTGCTGCCGCAGCCGTTTGAGTACGAGTTCGTGATCAATGCGCTGCTCTGCGCACTGCTCATCGGACCGCTGCTGGGGGTGTTGGGCTCCATGGTGATGATCAAGCGCATGGCCTTCTTCAGCCAGGCGGTGGGCAACGCGGCGATGACCGGCGTGGCCATTGGCGTGTTGATCGGCGAATCCTACACCTCCCCCTACCTGTCGATGTTCGGCTTCTGCGTGCTGTTCGCCCTGACGCTGAAGTACACCCAGCACCGCACCACCCTGTCCAATGACACGTTGATCGGCGTGTTCCTGTCGATCTCCCTGGCGGTCGGGGCCTCGTTGCTGTTGTTCGTGTCGGCGAAAATCAACACCCATGTGATGGAAAGCGTGCTGTTCGGCTCCATTCTGGCGGTAGACCACACCGACATGAGCGTGCTGCTGGTCGTCACGGCGACCTGTGCCCTGGTCGGATTGCCGCTGTACAACAGCATCCTGCTGGCCAGTCTCAACCCGAGTCTGGCCCATGCCCGCGGCGTGCCGGTGCGTGTCGTCGAATACCTGTTCGTCGTGCTGGTTACCCTGGTGACGGTCGCCTGCCTGAAGATCATCGGCGCGGTGCTGGTGGAAGCTCTTTTGCTGATACCGGCGGCGGCCGCACGCAATGTCAGCCGTTCGCTCCCCGGGTTGGTCACCCTCGCCGTCCTGATCGCAACGTTCGCCTGCGTGATCGGCATCCTCGCACCGATGCAATACCAGATCCCCGTGCCCACCGGCGGCGCCATCGTGATCGTCGCTGCCCTGGTGTTCGTCGTGACCGCGGTCATCCGCGCCTCCACGTCCCGATTCAGAGGTGCCAGCGTATGAAGCGGCTCAGATTGTCACGTCGATCCTGGCTAGGGGTACTGGCACTGCTGCTGGGCATCCAGCTCAATGCCATCGCCGGTCCCCGGGTGCTCGTCGCGCTGCCCGGCGTGCATGCGCTCACCTCGGCGCTCAGCGAGGGTACGAGCATCGAAGTGGTCCGTATCCCACCAGACGCTGCCGTGCCCATGGAAAGCCAGGCCAACGCGCTGTCGCGCCTGGACGCCAAGGTGTTCCAGCAGGCCGATGCGGTGGTCACCCTGAGCAGCCTCTGGCGCGCGGATCCGTTGTTTGCGGCGGCCCGTCGCCACAACCTGCGGATCATCGAAATCGATGCCTCGCGCTCCTGGGACCCGATCAAGCCCGGTGTGGCGGTGGTCCGTGCGCCAGCCAACGACGTGCCCTGGGCCGGCCCGCGTGACATCGGTGTCGGCCCCTCGCCCTACGCCTGGCTGGGTCCCATCAACGCCATGCGCATGTCGGCGCTGATCACTGCAGACCTGGTGCGCCTGTCCCCCACCGATGCGCCTCGGATCACCCGCAACCTCGCCGCGCTGGAGGGCCGATTGCGTCAGCTCAAGGCCGAATACGGCGCCCGGCTGATGGAACTGCCGGATCCACGGGTGCTGTCGCTGGCCAACGAATTCATCTATCTGTTCGGCGAGTTCGACATCTTTGTCGATGGCTGGTTTGTCCGGCAGGACGTCGACTGGAGCGACGCCGACCGTGCCGCGCTGACCCAATACCTGCGCGAGCGCGACATTCATGTGGTCGTCCACAAATGGGCACCGGACGCCAGGATCGCCAAGGCCATCGAAGACGGTGGCGCTCGGCTGCTGATCCTGGACGCGGGCAACCCGGGCCTATTCGCCGACGCGGCCAACGGGTACGAGGCGCTCCTGCGCTCGAACCTGGACGCACTGCTGGCCGCATTCGCCTCCCCACTAATCAAGCCGACCGTGGAGTCCTTATGAAATCCCCCTGTTCGGTGCATCGGCTATCGCTGGTCGGTGCCCTGCTGTTCTGCCAGGCCGCCTTTGCCCATGCACCGGTTTTCGACTGTTACATCGACAGCGATGACTGGGTGACCTGCGAGGCGGGCTTCACCGACGGCAGCTCGGCCGCCGGCCGGAAAATCGATGTCCGGGACATGAGCGACAAAGTGCTGCTCGAAGGTGCCGTCGGCCAGGACAACACCTACCGCTTCCAACCGCCAAACGGAAACTATTCGGTGCTGTTCCTCGGCGGTGACGGCCATGACGTCGCGATCCAGTCCTCCGACATTTTAAAGTGAAACTGCCCATGTCCCACAAGAAAACACTGTTCCAGGCCCTTGCGGCAACGTCCATCTGCCTGACCGGCGCCGCACAGGCGCATTTCCAGATGCTCTACGTCGAGGACACCGCGTTGCAGCGTGGGACCCAACTGGAGTTCGCGGTCGTGTTCACCCATCCCTTCGCTGGCGGCCCCACCATGGTCATGGGTGAACCCCGGGTCTTCAGCCACACCAGCTCGCTGGGCGGGGAAAAGAAGGATCTGCTCAAGTACCTGCGACCGGTTGAATGGCACACCCGCGATAACCGAGCGGCCGCCTATCGCGCGACGATTCCACGGGAGCTGATGCGTTCGATGGGCGACCATGTCTTCGTGCTCGAACCCGAGCCTTACCTGGAAACCGAGGAAGACCTGTACATCCAGCAGTTCACCAAGCTGATCGTCAACGTCGGCGGCGTGCCCGGCCAATGGGCAGAGCCCCAGGGCTTGCCGGTGGAGATCCAGCCCTTGAGCAAGCCTTACGCGAACTGGACCGGCGGCGTATTCCGCGCGCGGGTGCTGGCCGACGGCAAGCCTGTCCCGAACGCCAGGGTCGAAATCGAATACCTCAACCACGCCATCGATTTCGAGAACAATGCCTTTGGCCAGCAAGCCTATGTCACGGCTCCCCAGCCGTCCTTCAACGTCCTGAGCACCTACGCCGATGCCGAAGGGGTCGTGACCATCGGCCTGCCCCGGGCCGGCTGGTGGGGCATCGCGGCACTCAACATCGGCGCAACGAAAACCCACAAGGGCAAACCCCTGTCCCAGGACGCCGTGCTGTGGGTGCAGGCCAGGGACATGAAATGACAACGCCGGCGGCAGCATCCAATCGCAGGAGCGCAATCCGTCTAACGACTGAGCGCGACCACGAACTCCAGGAACGCACGGACCTTGGCCGGAGGGAGATGCCGCGAGGGGTACAAGGCGTACAGTGGAAAGTACTCGTCCGGCCAGTCCGGGAACAGCTCGACCAGTGTGCCCGCCCGCAAAGCGGGCTCCATACCCAACGCCAAAACCTGGGCAACGGCTTGGCCTTCTTCGCAGATCCGATGCATCGTGCCTACGTCGTTGACCATCAGCCGACTATGGGTCTTGACCTTGAGCCGCTCGGCGCCACGGTGGAATTCCCACGGGAAGGCCCTGCCGGTTTGCGGGTTGCGAAAATCGACACATACATGCCCGGCGCTTTCCAGTTCGGTCGGATGAAGCGGTCGACCATGCTTTTTCAGGTAGGCCGGAGAAGCAACGGTCAGGACACGGGTTTGCAGCAACTGCCTCCCGATCAATGAAGATGACGGCGGCTCACCGAAGCGCACGGCCAGGTCCATCCCGTCTGCAATCAGATCGCCCAACTGCTCGCGCGTCACCAGATCCAACTCGATGGCGGGATAGGTTGCCATGAAACCGCCGAGGGCCGGTGCCAGGATCAGTCGGGAGAAATACGGATCGACGTTGACTCTCAACCGTCCACGTACGGCCGTGGCACTGCCTGAAGCGAGCGTCGCGGCCTCCTCCAGGCTTGTCAGCAACGGCGCAATCTCCTCATACAGGCGCCGCCCCTCATCGGTCAGTTTCACGGAACGGGTGGTGCGGTCGAACAGCCGGATGCCGAGCCGCGCCTCCAGGCGTGCAACCGCGCGGCTGACCCCGGACTGGGTCATGTCCAGCGCATCGGCGGCCCTGACGAAACTCCCGGTCTCCACCACGGCCGACAACACCCCCATTCCGCTGACCAAGCGTCCATCGAAGCTCATTAATGATTCCCCAGCATCAAACTGATGACATTGATGATATCGAAGAAGCTTTGCCGCGCCGCAATAATTCAACGACAGCGACATCGGGTCGCTCTGAATGAGGACGGCATATGTACACGGTCATGGGTGTGACAGGTCAGGTCGGCGCTGAAGTTGCACGCGCCTTGTTGGCTGCCCGTCAGCGCGTCAAGGTGGTGGTGCGTGATCTCGAAAAAGGTCAGGCCTGGGCGGAAAAAGGTTGCGACGTCGCGGTGGCCGACGCCAATGACGTCAACGCGCTGACCGCTGCGTTCAGTGCCAGCACTGGCGTGTTCATCCTGCTGCCGCCCAATTTCGACCCTTCCGAGGGCTTTGAAGAAACCCGCCGAATCATTGAGAACCTGCGCGCGGCACTCGCCACCGCTCGACCTGCAAAGGTCGTGTGCATTTCGTCCATCGGCGCACAGGCTCGTCAGCCCAACCTGCTGAACCAGTTGCAACTGCTGGAGCAGAGCCTCAGCACGCTGGAACTGCCCGTCACGTTCCTGCGACCGGCCTGGTTCATGGAAAACAGCCTCTGGGACATCGAACCCGCCAGGCACAGCGGTGTGATCCCAAGCTTTCTCCACCCGCTGGACAAGCCGGTTCCCATGATCGCGACGGCCGACGTAGGTCGAGTGAGCGCGCAGTTGTTGCAAGAGGACTGGCAAGGCAAACGCATTGTCGAGCTGGAATACGAAGATCCTGTAACGCACAACGACATCGCCGCCGCGCTTTCGGAACTGCTGGGCAAACCGGTGAGCATGGAAGTCGTGCCCGGCGACACCTGGGAGTCGCTGTTCCGTTCCCAAGGCATGAACAACCCGCTACCCAGGATTCAGATGCTCAACGGTTTCAATGAAGGCTGGATTCGATTCGAAGGTCTCCCTCGCAAAGGGCACACCGGCCTGAAGGAGGTGCTGGCAGGATTGCTTGCCCGCTGATGGCCGAACGCGCGGATATGGCCGGTTTCCACGGTACTTCGTTCAAAGGAACTGACCGTCTGCGAGCGGTCTCACCCGTCAAAACACAAAGCCGTGCCCCAGCTCACTCTCCATCCACTCCAGGAACCGCCGCACCCTGGGAAAGCCGGAGTGGGCTTTTGGAAACACCAGATGATGCGCCGCGACCGGGGCACTCAACGTCTGAGGCGCGACTTCGACCAGCGCACCGCTGACGAGGTATTTCTGCGCCAGCAGCGTGCTCTCCAGGGCAAATCCCAGGCCGTGGCTCGCGGCTTCCAGCGTCATGTATGAACGGTCGAAACTCAATGCGTAGGGTTTTTCCGGTCGTGCCAGACCGTGTTGCGCAAACCACTCAGGCCATTTGAGCAGCGTGGCCTCGGAGAGGATCAGATCCCTTTCCAACAGATCCGCCGCGCTGATGACCCGGTGCCGTGCGAGCAATACCGGGGCCGCCAGGACCGCGAAGGTCTCGTTGCGCACGGTTCGGACCTCGTAGCTCGGCCAGTTCGGCTGGCCGTGGCGGATGTCGACGTCGATCTTGTCCCGGCTGAAATGCAGCGACTCATACGAACACGACAGATTGATCTGGATATCCGGATGGCTCAGGCGAAACGCCTCCAGGCGCGGCATCAACCATAGCAAGCCGAAGCTGGGCGCCGAGTGAAGCCTCAGGCAGTCGAGGCTGATGTCGCTGGAGGCCCGCTCCGTCGCCACTTCCAGGCTGTGCAACAGCCCGGAAATGTCCTTGAGGTACTGCTCGCCGACGGGGGTAAGGGTTACGCCACGGGCAGCGCGAACGAACAGTTGGCGACCGATCATCGCTTCCAGTTTCGCCAATTGATGACTGATTGCCGAGGGCGTCAGGTCGAGGACTTCGGCAGCCCTGGCCAGGTTGCCAAAACGAGCGGTCTGCTCGAAGGCCTGAATAGCTCTCAGCGGTGGCAGGTTCGCTGGCGCATTGTCGTCATGGCGCATGAATGCTCCGCGCGGTTTTCTTAGGGTTTCTGGACGTCACTGCATTCAACCATCTGAGGCTGGCTTTGACGAGAGCTGAATTTTTTTCATCGACCAGTGAAGTTTGCGTTATTGCTCACCCCTCCTGCTCGGCACACTCTGAATCATCGATCACCCATCGAACCATAAGAACAATCAGAGGAACCGCTCATGTTGCTTCAAGGCAAAATCGCAATCATCACCGGCGCTGCATCGGAACGCGGCATCGGTCGGGCCACCGCCGTGACCTTCGCCCACCACGGCGCACGTGTCGTGATCCTGGATCTGGATGAATCCGCTGCCCGCGACGCGGCAGCGGCCCTGGGCGAAGGCCACCTGGGCCTGGCGGCCAACGTCGCCGACGAAGCCCAGGTCAAACAGGCCGTCGCCCAAATCATCGAACATTTCGGCCGTATCGACGTGCTGGTCAACAACGCCGGTATCACCCAACCCCTCAAGACCCTCGACATCCGCCCTGGCGATTACGACAGAGTGCTCGACGTCAGCCTGCGTGGCACGCTGCTGATGTCCCAGGCCGTGATCCCCATCATGCGCGCTCAATCGTCGGGCAGCATTGTCTGCATGTCGTCGGTCTCGGCCCAACGGGGTGGCGGCATCTTTGGTGGCCCGCATTACAGCGCCGCCAAGGCGGGCGTCCTGGGACTGGGCAAGGCCATGGCCCGTGAGTTCGGTCCGGACCAGATCAGGGTGAACTCGATCGCACCAGGCTTGATCCATACCGACATCACGGGTGGCCTGATGCAGGATGAACGACGCCACGCGATCATCGAAGGCATTCCCCTGGGTCGCCTGGGTGCCGCCCAGGACGTGGCCAACGCCGCGCTGTTCCTGGCCAGCGACCTCTCGTCCTACCTCACAGGCGTTACGCTGGATGTCAACGGCGGCATGCTGATTCACTGATGACACGCACGCGGGTCGGCAATGGCCTGCGCTGTTCTGGATCGATGATGCGCCGGGCGGTAACGCCTGGCGGTCTATAAAAACAAGAGATCAGACCATCATGATGACCACCCTGACGCTCGACGCGGTTTCGACCGTGCGCTCCAATGCCTACCGCAAGACGGCCTGGCGCCTGATGCCCTTTTTGATGCTGTGCTATCTGTGCGCCTATCTGGATCGGGTCAATGTGGGGTTCGCCAAACTCCAGATGATGAGCGACCTGTCCCTCAGTGAAACCGTCTACGGACTGGGAGCCGGGATGTTCTTTCTCGGCTACTTCCTCTGCGAAGTACCCAGCAACTTGATCCTGCACAAGGTCGGCGCTCGCCGCTGGATTGCCCGGATCATGATCTCCTGGGGAATCATCTCCGCCCTCTTCGCCTTCGTCGAGACGGCCTGGCAGTTCTACACCCTGCGCTTTCTGCTGGGCATCGCCGAAGCAGGCCTGGCCCCCGGCCTGCTGCTTTACCTGACCTATTGGTTCCCATCCTATCGCCGGGCCAAAATGACGGTCCTGTGGTTCATCGCCATTCCGCTGTCCGGCATGATCGGCGGCCCACTGTCGGGCTGGATCATGAATCAGTTCGCCGGCTTCCATGGCTGGAGCGGCTGGCAGTGGATGTTCGTCATCGAAGCCATTCCGACCGTGATCGTCGGCTTGTTGGTGCTGTCCTACCTGAAGGACGGCGTGCATCAGGCCACCTGGTTGAACGATGATGAAAAGGCACTGGTCAACAAGGAGCTCGCCGAGGACAACAGCCGCAAGGTCACCCATGCTTCACCACGGGAATTCATCCGTGACCGGCGCCTCTGGTTGCTGGCGTGCATCTACTTTTGCGTGGTCATGGGCCAGTACGCAATCACCTTCTGGCTGCCGACGCTGATTCGCAACGCCGGGGTGTCCGATCCCTTGCACATCGGCCTGCTCACCAGCCTGCCCTACATCTGCGCCATCGCCGCGATGCTGCTGATGGGCCGCAGCGGCGACAAGTACCGTGAGCGTCGCTGGCATCTGGTTGCACCGATGATCGCCGGCGCCATCGGCCTGACGCTGGCGGCCCTGCTGGGCGGCAATCTGCTGCTCTCGGTGCTGAGCCTGTGCCTGGCAGCGGCCGGCGTGCTGTCCGCGTCATCCCTGTTCTGGATGCTGCCCACGACGCTGCTCGGCGGTGTATCCGCAGCGGCGGGCATCGCCGGCATCAACAGCTTTGCCAATCTGGCCGGGTTCTGTTCGCCGTACCTGATTGGCTGGATCACCACCACAACCGGCTCGAGCGCTATCGGCATGTACCTGATTACCGGCGTGCTGTGCATCGGCGCCTGTCTGGTACTGCGAATCCCGGCCGCCTCGGTCAATCGTTAAGTTCCTGGAGTCGTCACCATGACTGTTACCGTCCCCACCACGCCGCTATCGGCTCTGGCAGATCGCGCCCATAACATCCGCCGCCATGCACTGCGCATGGGCCAGGTTCAGGGCCAGGGCTATGTCGGCCAGGCCCTGGGCGCTGCCGACCTTCTGGCCGTGTCCTATTTCCACGCGCTGCGCTATCAGCCACAGAACCCCGAATGGGAGGAGCGCGACCGCTTCTACCTGTCCATCGGGCACTACGCGATTGCGCTGTACGCCGCGCTGATCGAGGCCGGCATCATCCCCCTCGATGAGCTGGAAACCTATGGCTCGGACGACAGCCGCCTGCCGATGTCGGGCATGGCGGCGTACACCCCCGGCATGGAAATCACCGGTGGTTCCCTCGGTCATGGCCTGGGCATCGCAGTGGGTGCCTGCCTGGGGCTCAAACGCAAACAATCGGACTCATTCGTCTACAACCTGCTGTCCGATGGCGAGCTCAATGAAGGCTCGACCTGGGAAGCCGCGATGTCGGCCTCGCATTGGAAGCTCGACAACCTGATCGCAATCATCGACGTCAATAACCAGCAGGCCGACGGCCACTCCAGCGAGGTGCTGGCGTTCGAACCCATCGTTGACCGCTGGCAGGCGTTTGGCTGGTTCACCCAACGGGTGGATGGCAACGATATCACCGCGTTGGTGGATGCATTCGACGCCGCGCGCAGCCATCAGAGAGCTCAGCCTCGCGTCATCATCTGCGACACCAAGATGGGCAAGGGCGTGGACTTCCTCGAAACCCGTGAAAAGACCCACTTCATCCGCGTCGACGAAAACGAATGGGATCTGGCATTGAGCAACCTGAAGGTCGGGAGAACCGTATGAGCAGTGTGAATACCCCTTCGAGCGGCAAGAAACGACTGACGACATCGGCCATGATCGCCTCGATTGCCTCCGAAGGTCAGGCGACCCGCTCCGCGCCGTTCGGCCACGCACTGGCCGCCTTGGCCGAGCAACGCTCGGACATCGTCGGGTTGTCGGCTGACCTGTCGAAATACACCGATCTGCACATCTTCGCCAAGGCCCACCCGGATCGCTTCTACCAGATGGGCATGGCCGAACAACTGCTGATGAGCGCCGCCGCGGGTATGGCCCGCGAAGGCTGCGTACCCTTTGCCACCACCTACGCCGTGTTCGCTTCACGCCGCGCCTATGACTTCATCTGCATGGCCATTGCCGAAGAAAACCTGAACGTCAAGATCGTCTGCGGGTTGCCCGGCCTGACCACCGGGTACGGTCCAAGCCACCAGGCCACCGACGACCTGGCGATCTTCCGCGCCATGCCTAACCTGATGATCATTGACCCGTGCGACGCCCTGGAAATCGAACAGGCCGTGCCGGCCATCGCCGCACACAACGGGCCGGTGTACATGCGCCTGTTGCGCGGCAACGTGCCGTTGGTACTCGACGAGTACGGCTACCAATTCGAAATCGGCAAGGCCAAGACCCTGCGCACCGGCAAGGATGTGCTGATCATCTCCACCGGCCTGATGACCATGCGCTCGTTGGAGGCTGCACAACAGCTTCAGGCAGATGGCGTCGATGTCGCCGTGCTCCACGTCCCGACCATCAAACCGCTGGACGAGCACGCTATTCTCGCCGAGGCCCGCAAATCCGGACGCCTGGTGGTCACCGCCGAAAACCACTCGATCATTGGCGGTCTGGGCGAAGCGGTAGCGACGGTATTGCTGCGCAACAGTGTCACGCCGACTTTCCGGCAGATCGCACTGCCCGATGCGTTTCTGGATGCGGGCGCACTGCCGACGCTGCACGATCGCTATGGTATTTCGACCGAGGCAGTCTGCGCGCAAATCAAAAGCTGGTTGTAGCCGCTGAAACCGGGGGGGGTTGGCTGCCCCCCACTTCCCAAGGAGTGACAAATGGATGCTGCCGAGCTGCTGGACCCTTCATATCGATTCTTGCTTGACGAACCGTCCAGCCCCTGGACGCTCGACACGCTTGCTGACATCAGACAACGGGTCAGCCGCGGCTATAAATCACCGCACGCCGCACGCTGTGAAATCAAATGGACAACTGACTCGCCAGGGCTTCCAGGTGTTCGCATGTGCCTGTACCGCCCCGACTCGACCGCTGGACATCAAGTCCTGGCGCCCCTCCTGTACATCCACGGCGGCGGTTTTGTCCTGGGATGCCCTGAAATGGCCGACGACTACCTGGCCGACCTCGCCAACAGGCTGAAGATGGTGATAGTGGCGGTGGATTATCGGCTCGCGCCGGAGCATCCCTTCCCTGCCCCTCTGGAGGACTGCTACACCGTCCTGGAATGGATGGCGCGCAACAGCAAGCTCCTTGGCCTGGACATCAACAGATTGGTGGTCATGGGGCACAGCGCCGGGGCCGGACTTGCCGCTGCCCTGGCGATTGCCGTGCGGGACAGACAGCAGCATTCCATTGCCGGCCTGGTACTCGTCTACCCGATGCTCGATCATCGAACAGGCTCATCGAGCGCGCCTGCCGATAATCCCACGACAGGAAAAACAGGTTGGGGGAGGCAAGCCAATCAGTTCTGCTGGCAATGCATGCAAGGTTCATATGTCCTCGACGATGAAAGCGCGCCGCTGTTCTCGCCGGCCCTTGCGCCCGACCTGCAGGGCCTGCCACCCAGCTTCATCAGCGTCGGTGCACTGGACCTGTTCCTGGAGGAAGACGTGGATTTCGCGCTCAAGCTTTCGCGCTCTGGCGTCCCGGTGGAGCTCCACGTGTATCCCGGCGTACCCCATCTGTTCGACCTGTACCCGGGAGTGCTCACAGACCGATGTCATGCAGACGTGGTATCGGCGATCAGGAGGATGTGTGCCTGATGAAATCCATCATTGTTTCTATCGTGACAAGCCGGCGCCTCTGATCCTCCCGAGAGGCACCGCCACGCCCCGCCTTACCGCGTCTCGGTCACTTTCTTCAAGAACCGCGGCTGGTCAGGATCCCGCCCCCGAGACTCGGCCAGTCGGGCAGCCATCAGGTAGAACCCCTGGATCATGGTGAACGGCTCCAGCATCGAGTGTCCGGTGGGCTCGCTTGCAAGGTCGACCCCAGCCGTGCCCGACGGCGCGACAACCAGCACGTTTGCGCCACGTTTGCGCATGTCATCGACGAACGTCAGCGTGCCGGCCTGCTCGGGTCCACTGGGGGCGAACACCAACACGGGATAGCCCGGCTCGATGATCTCCATCGGCCCATGACGCACCTCCGCGCTGGAAAACGCTTCGGCCTGGATTCCGGAGGTTTCCTTGAGCTTGAGGGCGGCTTCCTGGGCAATCGGCAACGCACTGCCGCGGCCGATGACCAGCATCTTGTCGGCCGTGGTGAGCAAGGCCACCGCCCTGGACCAATCATGTCCGGCGGCAGCCCGCATCTGGCCCGGCAACGACGGTAATGCATCCATCAATGCGCGGTCGTTCGTCAATGAGGCCGCCAGGTTCGCTGTCAGCTGAACGCCGGCCATCAGCATGGCGACAAAGCTCTTCGTCGCTGCCACGCTCTGTTCGAGGCCGGCGGGCAACAGCATCGACGTGTCGCAGACTTCCGCCAAGGGAGATGCCGGTGTGTTGACGAAGGCTGCAGTTCTCGCCCCCAGTTGCTGGAGCCGTTCAACGCTGTCGATCAGGTCGGGGCTTTTGCCGGATTGAGAGAACGCCGCCACCCAGGCATTTTTCAGGCGCAATGGCGCTCGTTGCAGGCTGACCAGGGACAACGGGATGGACAGGCACGGCACACCCACTTGGCTCATCAGCGCATGTCCGAAGTAGGCAGCGGCATGATCCGAACTGCCCCGCGCCACGGTGATCATCAAGTCGGGAACGTTCGCAGCCAATGTCTGCGCAAGCGCCTGGAGGGCGTGATCATCCTCCAGCATGCGCTGGAGAATGTCCGGTATGGACAGGGTTTCGATATGCATCAACGACATCAATTTCTCCAGAGACCGATTCAAGGGATGACCACAGGTTCAAGCGTGGCAGCGATCACTCGCTGATCGATCTGCTCAAGGTGAGCGGCGTCCATGGCCATGCTCAGGGCTCCCCACAGCGGTGCGTCCTGGGCAAACCGGGCCGCCACCACGTGGGGCGCGAACGGTACGATCCGGCCGATCAAATCCTTGATGAGCGGTTCCAGGAGGCTGGCCTGGCGGTACAGTCCACCGCCAATGGCGATGCACTCCACATCCAGGGCAACGGCGACGTTGGCCACCTGCACCGCGCAGGCCGTAATACGTTCGCGCAGTGCACGGCGCACCACCGCATCGCCACTGGAAAAAAGATCCAGCGCCTGATGACCTTCACCGAGCAACTGCCGGGCAAGCTCGCCCAGCGCGGTGCCGGAAAACAGCTCTTCCAACGGCGCGGCGCCCTCGGCGTGGGTGCGCCATCTGGCCGGGTCTTCGCTGTCGAGAAACGGCGACAACAGGTAGCCGATTTCCATCGCCGCGCCATTGTGTCCACGCAGCAACCGTCCATTGACGATGGCCGCCGCCGACAGCCCGGTGCCCAGGTTCAGGTAGATGGCATTGTCGATGCCCTGCAACGCCCCCCAGCGGGCTTCCGCCAGGGCACCGGCCTTGACGTCATTGTCCAGCAACACCGAGGGGCATCCGAGCCCACGAACGATCAGCTCGTGCAGGTCCAGCCCATCCAGCCCGGGCGTGTTCGGGGCCATGAGCAAGGTGTGGCCGCGGATGACCCCGGGGAACACCGCGGCGACGCTGAGCAGCGGAGCGCCTTGGAAAGCCTCGGCACAGGCCCGCGCCGTATCGAGGATACGCTCCAGCGCGGCGACGCCGTGAAGGCCGTCGGCATGGGTCGCGACGATGTCACTGCGCAACTGCCCACTGGCGATGTCGTAACAGGCGACGTGGGTCTTGGTGCCCCCCACGTCGATAGCCAGCAGCAACCCCTGCCGGGGTACGTCGCGGCTGGATGATTCAAACGGCTGGTACATGGACAAGTCTCACTTCTCGAACGGCCAGAGCTTTTGCATCCGCGCCCATAACAGGAACACCACGGCACCCACGACCACCCACACCAGCGACCACTGGATCGGGTAAGCGCCGGGAGCGTTGTGATTGGAGGCGAAATAGATGTAGACCCAGCCCAGCAAGGCGATCACCGCAGGCACCGGGTAAAGCCACATTTTGTAAGGCCGGGCCAGGTGCGGCTTGGTCTTGCGCAATACGAACAAGGCCACGATCTGCGAGAGCGACTGCACCAGGATCATCACAGTGGTGAGCAACTGGATCAACGTGGTGAGGTCGGTCAAGCGGCCGATCATGAAGCCGGCGGAGGTCAGCACGCCCATGCTCAGGATGCCGTAGGTGGGGAACTGGTGCTTGGGGTGAGTCTTGCTGAATACGCCGAAGAAGACCTTGTCGTTCGCCGCCTCGAACGGCACCCGGGAACCACCCAGCAAACCGGCGAACACCGACGCCACCGCGGTGATCAGGATCAGCACGGTGACGACCGCGGCAGCCGTTTCGCCCCAGGTCTCACTGAGCACCACCGAGGCCACCGACTTGTACGCCGCCGAGTCCGGATCGAGCATGCGGTGCCAATCCACGACCCCCAGTACGCCCACTTGCATCAACAGGTAGATGCACAGAATGCCCAGGATCGACAGGACGATGGATTTCGGGATCACGCGGCCGGGCTGTTCGACTTCCCCGGCCAGGTACGCCGAGGTGTTGTAGCCCAGGTAGTCATAAATGCCGATGGTCAGGCCGCCGGCCATGCCGAACCAGAAGCCGCTGTCGACCAGGTTGAACGCGCCTTCGGGAAAGCTGAACGCCAGGTCGGCATGGAAGTGCGAAAGCGAGGCCACGATCAAGGCGCCGATGCTGACCAGCATGATGACCCACAGGACGATACTGAGCCGGGCAATCGATTCGATCTTGCGCCACAGCAACAGGACGATGGCCCAGATCAGCACCAGGCCGATGACGTTGCCCGCCGTCTGGCTCATCTGCGGCCAGAACCAGCTCAGGTACTGGACGAAACCGATGATGCCGGTGGACATGATCAACGGAATGAACAGCATCGCCGTCCATACGAACAGAAACGGAAACAGCTTGCCGGTGCGCTTGCCAAAGGCTTCGCGCAGATACACATAGGTACCGCCCGCCCCCGGCAAAGACGCACCGAGTTCGGCCCATACCAGGCCATCGCAGAGCGCCAGCAGCGCGCCGAAAATCCAGCCGAGATACGCCTGGGGCCCGCCCATGGCGACGATCATCGCCGGAATGGTGATGAACGGACCCACGCCGCACATCTGACTCATGTTGAGCGTGACAGCGGGAAACAAACCTATTTTGCGACGGATAGCCGACGTACTTTGCCCGGCGGGAATTGGCGCATTCATCGATGACGACCTCGTGTGGATGGACAGTGCGGTTGGGGCAGGCTTTGAAGTCATGCATGCCAGCAACTGGCGTCTGTCGCATGGACCTTATTGTTATTGGGCATCGCCCCCGCCATGAGCCGGGGCAGCACTAGAAAATCACAGCGGAGATATTAATTCAACTTGATTTAATTAATACCCAGCCGCGATGATTCGCCGATGAAAACCACCAGCAGCCCCATGACCACCACCGGCACCAACGCCGAACACTCCCGTCAGCACAACCGTCGGGTGATCCTCGAAGCGGTTCGCCTGGCCGGACGCCTGACCCGTGCCGACCTGACACGCCTGACTTCGCTTACGGCACAGACGGTGTCCAACATCGTCAGCGAGCTGCAAAGCGAAGGCATGCTGCTCGCCCATACGCCGGAAAAAGGTGCGCGGGGCCAGCCGGCGGTGCCGCTCTCGATCAACCCAGAAGGCGGCTTCTCCATCGGTTTTCATGTCGAGCAACACTGCATCATCGGCGTGCTGCTCAACCTGCTGGGCGAGACCCTTGCCCAAGTGACCCTGCCGGTCCGTTACCCGACCTACGATCAGGCTCTCCCACTGATCCTGCAGGTCATCGAAGACTTCCGCCGACAGCGTCCCCGCGGCCGTTTCATCGGCGCCGGTATCGCCCTGCCCGGCCCATTCAACGTCGAAGGCATTACCTCGGTGGGCCCGACAGCGCTGTCGGGCTGGGATGGGCCGGACATCGCCCAGCGTTTTCAGCCATTGGCTGGCATGCCGGTATTGATCGAGAACGATGCGACCTGCGCCGCCATGGGTGAACGCCTGCACGGCCTCGCCAGCGAAGTGCAGAACTTCGTCCACCTGTTCATCGGCAGCGGCCTGGGCGCCGGCATGTACCTGGGAAATCGCCTGTATGCCGGCCATTGGCACAACGCCGGCGAAATCGGCCACATGACCGTGATTGCCAATGGCAAGGCCTGCTCCTGCGGCAACCAGGGTTGCCTGGAACGCTACATTTCCATCGCGGCGCTGATGGAACACCTGGGCCGCGACACCGATCAGAACCTGTCGGCAGAGGACATGGACGATCCCCATGTCAGCGCCGCCATCGACGCCTGGCTTGACGAAGCGGCCCCAGCCTTGCGCCAGGCCATCAACATTCTGGAATCCTTGCTCGACCCGCAGACCATCCTGATCAGCGGTTTCCTGCCCGAAGCGCTGCTGAAGGAACTGATCCGCAGGCTCGAGCCCCTGAGTCGCTCCATCAGCAGTCGCGCGGATCGCCAGTATCCTCGCGTGCAACTGGGCTCCGCCGGCCCCGATGCCGTTGCGGTCGGGGCCGCGGCCCTGATGATCCTGGCGGAAATCAGCCCCGATTATGAGGCGTTGCTGAAGATGCCCCTGTAATCCCGGGCAAAGAGCGGGCAGGAATTCATCGCGAAGGAGCTGGGAGCTGACACAATGCCCCACGTCTTCCTGCCCTATCGAGACTGCGCACTTGGATACTTCCGTCAAGAACCGTCGCAACGAGCTGTCGCTGGATAGCCTCAATTTTTTCCTCGCGGACGTGCGTGACGGCCTGGGTCCTTATCTGGCGATCTATTTGCTGGCGGTGCACAAGTGGAACCCGGCCAGTATCGGCCTGGTGATGACCCTCGCCGGTGTCGCTGCGCTGCTGGCCCAGGCCCCGGCGGGCGCGCTGCTCGACCGCACACACGCGAAACGGACAGTGATCATTGTCGCCGCACTGCTGGTGACCGGCAGCTGTCTGCTGCTGCCATGGATGAGTGCCCTCACCCTGGTCGCCCTGACCCAGACCGTCAGCGCCATTGCTGGCTCCGTGTTCGCCCCGGCCATCGCCGCCATTTCCCTGGGCATCACCGGCCCACAGGCCTTCACCCGCCGCACCGGGCGCAACGAAACCTTCAACCATGCCGGCAATGCCTGCTCGGCGCTGCTGGCCGGCGGTTTCGCCTATCTGTTCGGGCCGGTGGCGGTGTTTTATCTGATGGCGGTCATGACGGTGGGCAGCATCATTGCCGCCAGCCTGGTCTCGGCCAATGCCATCGACCATGACGTGGCCCGCGGTTTTACCCCGGCGTTGGCGGGCGGCCATGGGCATCCGTCCGGGCTCAGCGTGTTGTTGAGCAACCGGCCCCTGCGCTTGTTCGCGGTCTGCTGCGCACTGTTTCACCTGGCAAACGCCGCCATGCTGCCGCTGGTCAGCCAGAAGCTGGCGCTGGTCAACCTGCAGATGGCCACGCCACTGACCTCTGCCTGTATCGTCGCCGCACAGCTGGTGATGGTACCGATGGCGATCCTGGTCGGCGCCAAGGCCGACCAATGGGGGCGCAAGCCGCTGCTACTGGCCGGCTTCCTGATCCTGCCCCTGCGCGGGCTCCTGTACGTGGTCTCCAACGACCCCTACTGGCTGGTGGCGGTGCAATTACTCGACGGCGTCGGCGCCGGTATCTTCGGCGCGTTGTTTCCCGTGGTGGTCAAGGACCTGACCCAAGGCACCGGGCGTTTCAATGTCAGCCTGGGGGCCTTGTCCGCCGTGTTCGGCCTGGGTGCGGCACTCAGCCCTGGCCTGGCGGGATGGGTGGTCCACAGTGCCGGCTACGATGCGGCTTTTGTCACCCTGGCGGCGGTCGCCGGGGTGGCGTTCCTGCTGCTGTTGCTGGCGATGCCGGAGACCCGGCATCACTCGACCGGTGCGAAAGAACTGGCGGCAGAAGCCGCCACGACGACTGCCACCTGATCAACCCGATATCACTTCCCGCCCCCGGGTTACCAGACCGCAATATGCGAATCCGCCCGAGGCTCGGTCCCGCCGCACAACACACCACTGACCGGATCGCGGAGGATGATCTGTCCGCGACCGTAGTCGGTCAGGTCGCTGCTGACCTGCACTTCATGGCCGCGGCGCGCCAGGGCGTTGACCAGGTCCGGTGACGCGCCGTGCTCGATGCCGACCTTCATCCCGCCCAGCCACTGCCAGCGCGGCGCGTCCAGGGCCGCCTGGGGGTTCAGGCCGAAGTCCACCAGGTTCATGACCATTTGCACGTGCCCCTGGGGCTGCATGTAGCCGCCCATGACGCCGAAAGGCCCCAGGGCCTGGCCGTTCTGGGTGAGGAAACCGGGGATGATGGTGTGAAAGGTCTTCTTGCCCGGCGCGAGGCAGTTGGCGTGCGTCGGGTCGAGGCTGAACTCCTGCCCGCGGTTCTGCAGGGCGATACCGCTGTGGGGCAGCACCACCCCGGAGCCGAAACCGTGGTAGTTGCTCTGGATGAACGAAACCATGTTGCCTTCTTCGTCGGCGGTCGCCAGGTACACCGTACCGCTGGCATGGGGATCGCCGGGCGCGGGTAGCTGGGCCTGTTCGCCTATCTGCCCACGGCGTCGGGCACTGTAGTCGTCACTCAGCAGATCGGCCACCGCCACGCGCATGTGCCGTGGATCGGTGATGTAGTGCAGGCCGTCGCTGTAGGCCAGCTTCATCGCTTCCAGTTGGCGATGCCAGGTCTGCTGGCTGTCGCGGTGATCGAAACTGAAACCCTCAAGGATGTTCAGCGCCATCAAGGCCACCAGGCCCTGCCCGCTCGGTGGGATTTCCCAGACATCGATGCCTCGGTAGTTGACGTGGATCGGCTCCACCCACTGAGCGCGATAGTCCTTGAGGTCGGTGCTGCGCAGGTAGCCGCCGGTGGCGCGGGAATGGGCATCCAGGCGCTCGGCCAGGGCTCCGCGATAGAGGCTTTCGCAACGGGTGGCGGCGAGTTCTTCAAGGGTGCGGGCCTGGGCGGGGTTGCGGAAGATCTCCCCGGCCCGTGGCGCGCGCCCTTCGATCAGGAAGGTATCGAACCAGGCATCCAGCACCGGGTCGCGATGGGGCGTGAACTCCTTCACCGCGATCTGCCATTGATGAGCGACCACTGGCGACACCGCGAATCCACCCCGCGCCAGGCTGATCGCCGGTTGCAGCAGATCGGCAAAGGGCAGCTTGCCGAAGCGTTGTGACAGTTCGGCCCAGGCCGATGGACAACCGGGCACCGTCACCGGCGTCCAGCCGTAGATCGGCATCCGTTCATGGCCGGCGGCCTGCACCGCTTCGACGCTCAGGGACACCGGGGCATGGCCGTTGCCATTGAGGCCGTGCAACTGCCCCTTGCACCAGACCAAGGCGAAGGCGTCACCGCCGATGCCACAGCCGGTGGGCTCCACCACGGTCAGCGCCGCCGCCGTAGCGATGGCGGCATCGATGGCGTTACCGCCCTTTTGCATGATTTCGATACCCGCCTGTGCGGCCAGGGGCTGAGAGGCCGCGACCATGCCGCGCCGGGCAAAGACGCTCTGGCGTTGCGACGGATACGGGTACTCGTGAGCAGAAAATTTCAACATGACAAACTCTCTTCACAGACAAAACGAGTCAGAGCACGCGACTGAGAAAGGCCCGGGTACGCGGGTGGCTGGGGTGGCTGAAAATCTGCTCCGGCGGCCCTTGCTCGATCAGCTCGCCCTGGTCCAGGACCACCACACGGTCGGCCACTTCCCGGGCAAAACCCATTTCGTGGGTCACCACCACCATGGTCATGCCCTCTTCCGCCAGCTCCTTCATCACTTCCAGCACCTCGCCCACGGTTTCCGGGTCGAGGGCGCTGGTAGGCTCGTCGAACAGCATCGCCTGAGGCTTCATCGCCAACGCCCGGGCTATCGCCACGCGCTGTTGCTGTCCGCCGGAGAGCATGGAGGGATAATGGCTGGCCTTGTCCGCCAGGCCGACCCTGGCGAGCAGGCTGCGGGCCTGTTCCAGCGCAGCGGCGCGCGGCATCCCGAGGACCTGGATCGGCGCCTCGATGATGTTCTCCAGGGCGGTCATGTGGGGAAACAGGTTGAAGCGTTGGAACACCATGCCGATGTCCCGGCGCTGGCGGGCGATGTTGCGCTCCGAATCACGCACCAGGCTGCCATCGGCCCGTTCCCGGTAACCCATGGCCTGGCCATTGACACGGATGCGCCCGCCCTGGATATCTTCCAGCAGGTTGATGCAGCGGATGAACGTGGTCTTGCCGGACCCGGAGGCCCCGATCAGCACCACCACCTCGCCGCGGCGAACCTGCAGGGATATGCCCTTGAGGATCTGCAACTCGCCGAAGGACTTGTGAACGTCCAGCGCTTCGATGATCAGTTCTTCACTTTTGTGCGCCATAGTTAACGTTCCCTCAGCAATTTCAGGGTGCTGCGGCCGAACATCCGCGTGGCCGCTGGCGGTGGCGAAGACGGACGGTCCGATTGACCGAAACGGGCTTCCAGCCAGCGCTGGAAGAAGCCCCAGAGGGTGGTCAGCAGCAGGAAGTAGATCGCCACCACCAGGTACAGCTCGAACACCCGGAACGTTGCCGATGTCACCATCTGGGTGCTGAGCAGCAGTTCCTGGACGCCAATCACGCTGACCAGGGTGGTGTTCTTGAGCATCACGTTAAACTCGTTGCCCAGCGGCGGCACGATCACCCGGAATGCCTGGGGCAGAATGATCCGGCGCATCAGCTTGGCGAAGGTCATGCCCAGGGAGCGCCCGGCCTCATACTGGCCCTTGTCGACCGCGCCGATGCCGGCGCGGATGATCTCCGCCATGTAGGCGCCTTCGTTGAGGCCCAGGGCGATGATCGCCGCCTGGATATTGCCGGGGATCACCAGGCCGAACAGATCAATGTCTTCGAAGCGAAAGATCCCGCCGGCGGCCAGCGCGGTGTAGAGAAAGACAATCTGCACCAGCAATGGCGTGCCGCGCATCAGCCACACATAGAAGCGCACCGGCAGGTGCAGCAACGGATTCTTCGACAGCCGCAACAGCGCCGCCGCCAGGCCCAGGGCGCAGCCCAGCAACATCGCCAGCACGCTGATCAGGCAGGTCAGCCAGAGCCCGGTGAGGTAGACCCCACTGGGCTGCAGCAGGTACTGCCAGAACACATCCCAATTGAAATTCATCAACGCTTACCTCAATCGAGAGTGTCGCCGGCGACATGCCATTTGTTGAGCAACTGGCTGTAGCTGCCGTCGCCGCGCATGTCGCCGATCACCTGCTGCACTGCCGCGCTCAATTGCGGATCGTCCTTGCGAATGCCGATACCGGTGAGAATCCGGCTGAAGGCCGGCACCCCTTCCTCGAACAGGTCGGGGGCCATGGCGGCGTAATAGCCGGCGGTTTCCACAGTGGTGCCATAGGCATCGACCTGGCTGATGCGCAGCGCCTGGAACGCATCGGTATCGGTGTTGTAGACCACCAGCTTCATCGCCGGTTTGCCGGCCTTGGTCAGCTTTTCATTCTCGGCGTCGAGCAGGGTCTTGATGGTGGAGCCGTTGAGCACCGCCACCTTGCGCGCGGAAAGATCCGGGAGCGTCTTGATGGCCTTCGGATTGCCCTTGGGCACCACCACCGCCTGGCTGGAGTACATGTAGTTGACGATGTCGATCACTTCGCGGCGTTCGGGCTTGTCGAAGAGCTGGTCGACGATCATGTCGCACTGCTTGGCCAGCAACGCGGGGAGCAACCCGGAAAACGGCACGACCCGCCATTCCACCTTTTTGTTGTCCAGGCGTTTGGCGATTTCCAGGCCCAGGTCGACGGTCAATCCCTTGGGTTTCTGTGCCTCATCGAAGGACACCAGCGGCGGCGAGTCCATGCCCGAGCAATAGACCAGTTTGTCGGCCTTGATCAAGCGCTCCGGCACCACGGGGGCGGCGGTCGCCCACTGTGCACAGAATCCCAAGGATATTGCGGCTATCAACACGCGAGGCTTATGCATGACCAGACACTCCAGTTCAGTGGGTAACGGGCAGTACTCAAAGTCAGAACACGGACAGGCTCAGGCCTGCTCTGTTTATTTTTTCGCTTGCAGGAACTCGATCAATTCAGGGATGGTGCCTTCGATGTGCGCCCGCACCACCGCCTCGGCTCTGTCGGCGTCACCGGCGCGGATCGCTTCGAGGATCACCACGTGTTCCTCGCGTGCGCTCATGGGTTTCTCCACGTGCTGCAACCACAGGCGCATGGGCGCCTCCACCAGGGAATAAAGGGCGCTGATCTGCTTCAGCAGCCTGGGGCGACCGCTGAGGCTGCACAGGTATTCGTGAAAGGCCCGATGACGGCTGACCCACTCGGCGCTTTCGTCGCGGTAGTCGTCCATCTCGTCCAGCAACCGCTCCAGGGCGGCCAACTGGCGATCGCCAATGCGCCCCACCGCGACCCGGATCGCCAGGCCTTCGAGGGCGCTGCGCATCTCGAAGACTTCTTGCAGTTCGTCGATGTCCAGGCCGCTGACAACGGCTCCGCGATTGGGCCGCAGCGTGACCAGGCCCTGGGCATCCAGGCGCCGGAACGCCTCGCGCACCGGCATCCGGCTCATGCCGATCTCGCTGGCGATGTCCTCGGCGATCAGTCGATCCCCCTTATGGAACCGGCCACCGCAGATGGCCTCCAGCAAGAAGTTGTAAGCCTCTTCCTCGGCGGTCACCGGGGGACGTTCAGTGTAAGACGGAGCAAATTGCATGGCCGCATCCCTTGTATTTTTGTATCCAATTATCCATGGATTCAAAAAAGCAGAATGCGTGCCAATACCGTTGCGGGCCATGCAAGTGATTGATTTGGAGGGAATGGGATCGCCAGACAGGACCGACGGCTACTCAGGTATCACGGCTGAGCCGTGCGGATGTGCTACTTATTGGCTCAGAGGGCGCCCACTAATGTGCAAAGCAGTAGCCCGGTAACATCGCCGGGCACTCAGCTTCTGGCCCTGGGGGTTTCCGAGGGTGATTCGCCGAACAACTCTCGGTAGTGGGTGGCGAAATGGCTCAGATGAAAGAATCCCATGGCCACGGCGATCTCGCCGACGTTCTGCGCGGTGGCCTCGGTCGTGATCAAGCGCCGCCTTACGGCATTGAGCCTCAGGTTGCGCAGGTATTCGACCGGACGCATCCCGGTCACGGCCTGGAAGCTGTTCTGCAGGGTTCTGCGACTGACCCTTAGCTGCTCGCACAGATCGAGGATGCTCAGTGAGGTATCGCCGCTGTCCCCCACCAGTTCCTGGCAACGCTTGACCAGGTAAGCACTGACGGCAACGTTGCCACGACGACTGCGCACTTCGTCCGAGGCATGGCTGAACAGATCGAGGAAGGCGTTGAGCAGCACGTCCTCGAGCATTTTTTCCGAGGCCGGGGTGATCGCGTCCGGCTGCTCCAGCAGGCGGCGAAACAACGGATGGATCCTCTGCTGTACGCGCAGCAGGACCGTTTCATCCACGCTGACCTGGGACACGCTTTTCAAGCGTCTGAGCTGATCGTCCGGCAGCTCATAGGCCGCCAGCTTGGCGAAACGCACCATGTCGACGTTGATCGCGAAGAAACGCGTCCCTTCCGGGGCGTGCAGGACAAAATCCTCTCCGTCGCGCAACAGTACGACGTTGTGAGCATCGACCTGATGCCCCTGGACCACCGGTGCGCTGCCCAGCGACATGGCAATGCACAGGCGTCCTTTTGGCGCGGAGCCTCGCTGCACCACACGCTTATCCAGCACTTCCTGGAAGATCTGGAAACGCTCGGCGCAAATCTGCTGCAGCTCGCTGGACAGGCATCCGCGCCCGAGTTGGTCATAAACCTGCTGCCAGCCCAGGATCGAACCGGCATGCTGTTGAGGATCATTGAAGGTACGGACTTCGGCGAGCATGATCAGTGTTCCTCGAGGGTCGGTCTTCGATTGACCGACCGTGCGTAAGGTGCTCGATCGTCCATGACAGCGGCAGGGTTTACGGAGCGCCAGCGTCCGCCTGGAAAACCAGAGCCAGTTCCGTGCCAAGCATGTGCAAACGGTATTGCGCGGGCTGGATGTCCATGGGCGGCAGCAACGCACCCGACAGTACGACCTGCCCCGCCTCGAGACGCTGCCCGTCCGCCAGCAATCGCCGGATCAACCAACAGAGATTGACCTGTGGCGTATCCTCCCGTGCTTGGGTGTCACCGTTACCGCAGGCCACCCCATCCCGTTCCAGGCAATAGCTCACGTGGGGCAACTGGCCCGGCTCGAGTTCAACACGCGGGCCCACGCAATACAGCCCCGCCGCCGCGTTGTCGGCCAGAAACGCCCCGATGCCGAAGCTCCAGCCCTGCCATCGACAATCGGCGATCTCAAAGGCCGGCGCGACCGTGGACACGCAAGCCAGGATCGCCTCGTCACTGTGCTCGCCCGGCGCCAGGGTTCGCCCCAGGAAGCACGCCAGTTCGATCTCCAGCTTGGGCTGGATCAGGTTCGCCAAGGCCACCGAGCTGCCGGGCTCGACGGCCATGGCGTCGGTCAACGCACCCAGCACCGGTTCCTGGATACCCATCCGCTTCTGCGCGGCGCCACCGGCGAAGGCCACCTTCCATCCGCTCAACTGCTCGCTGCGGGCCTGACGCTGGCGCAACGCTTCGCGCTGCAGGGCGTAGCCCGTCGGCAAGTCGAACGCCTGTGGGTCTAGCGGCAGCAGCGCCCGCGCCGTCAACGTTGCCTGGTGGAGCTGGCTTGGCAGTTCATCCCATGGCTTCATGAGAGTTGCTCCGCCAGTTTGCGCAGTACGCCTTCCAGCCTCTCGGGGGTGGTAATCGCCGCAACGAAACGGTCTGGCCGCACCACCACGACGCAGTCCCGCACCTTGGCAAACCACTCTCCCAAGCGGTTGTCGACGTCTTCGACGCAAATCGCCTGGCTCGCGGACAACGGCTGGTTACGCCCCTTACCGCTGCGGGAACGATTGATCTGGATGAAGCGGGTGTTCCAGCGCGCCCAGTAGGCACGGGTTTCTTCGCTGAGCGGCTCGTTCGGATTGACCCGATAGCCCAGCACGGCATAGGAATGTCCGAGCACGTCGTCCAAGCGCCGTCGCTGGCCTTGCTCATCTTCGATGGTCGGCTGGATGAACAACTGCCCCACCAGGTCATCTTCGTGCAGTTCCGCCCGTTCGTGATGCACCAGGCCCTTGGTAATGGTCGCCTTGGGTTTGAACTTGAATTCCAGCAAGTGCGAGCGCAGGTTGTCGACGCTGTTGACGGCCTGGAACAGCCAGTCCCGCACACCCGCCATCAGCGGATTGGTCAGCCCCAATACAGCGCCCATGTTGTCGGCCAAGGCAATGAGGTCGGTGGCGTGCCCACGCCGTTCCTGGTCGTAACTGGCAAGTATCGAGGCCGACGCACGCCCCTGGATGATGGCGGCGATTTTCCAGGCAATGTTCACCACGTCCCGCAGCCCCGAGTTGAGCCCCTGCCCGGCCCACGGCGGAGAAATGTGCGCCGCATCGCCCACCAGGGCCACGCGCCCTTCGACAAACCGCGCCGCAACCCGGGAGTTATGGGTGTAGGCGCGTATGCGAATGATCTCCAGGTCATCGGCGGCATTGCCGATGTGCCCGCGGATCAAGCCACGGATAGTCGTCTCCTCGCACATCGTGTTTTCATCTTCGCCCTCCAGCAGCATGAACTCCCAGCGGCGTTGCTGGTACGGCAGGTAGATGCAGACGAAGGGCCGTTGAGGATCGGCGTGTAAGGCCGTATAGGGCGCGTCCAGAGTATCGTTGGCCGTATCGACCACCACCCATTTGCGCGGATGGGTCAGGCCCAGCAATTCGATGCCGAGCTTCTTGCGCACGCTGGAACGGCCGCCATCCGCGCCGATCACGTACTGCGCCTGCAACTGGTACAGCTCGCCCTGGGCGTCGCGCACTTGCAACGTCACCCCTTGCCCGTCCTGCTCCAGATCGAGCATTTCATGCCCCTGGCGCAGCTCGACACCAGGATGCCGGCCCAGTTGTTCGCGTAACGTCCCTTCCAGCAACTGCTGCATGAAAATATTGCGCATCGGCCAGCCATAGTGGGCGGTGCTCGGTTTGACTTCGGCAAAGCACACGCCGCGGGCGTTGTAGTAACGCAGGGGGACGTTGCAGATCATGTCCCGGCTGGCCAACTCGGCGATGTCGATGCCCTGCAACACCCGCAACGCCTCATCATCCATGCCCACCGCGCGGGGGTACGGCAGGATGCCGTCCGCCAGTTCGAGGACGACGCAATCGATACCGTACAGGCCCATGTAATGCGCGGCGGTGATCCCGTTCGGGCCACCGCCCACGATGACCACCTGGGTTTTGTCCTGCTTCATCACGCTTCACCGCTTCGTTGTTGTGGTTGTAGGTGTTGGCCGTGCAAGTAGTCCCTGACGACACGGTTGAAGGTTTTGCCTTGGTCATCATGGACGTAGTGACTGGCGTCGGCGATCTCCGTGGTGTGCACCAGCGGGTTGGCGGCCTTCATCGCCTCCAGGGTCGCCGCCGGCAGAAAGTCGGAACGCCCGCCCCGGATGAACAGCGTCGGGCAATCCAGCGCCCGCACCGCCGGCCACAGGTCGGTCGGCGTGATAGTCAGGCGTGCCTGGGCAATGCCTTGCTGGTCGTGGCGCCACTCGATGCCTTCGAGGGTTTCCTTCATGGAATACGTCAACCTGGACGCCAGCGCCTCCTGGGACAACCCCGGACGCGCCCGCTGCCAGAATTGAGCGGCACTTTCCCAGTCGGGGAAACACAGGGGCGTTTCGCTCATTTCCCGGCGAATGCGCGCGGCACCGTCGCCGCTGATGGAGGAACCGGGGCCGATGTCCTCGATCACCAGCGCCTGGAGCCGCCCGGGGTTGAGCCGTGCATACTCCAGCGCATTGGTGCCACCGAGGGAATGGCCCACCAGAACGAACCGCCGCAACCCCAGGTGCGCCACCAGATCTTCCAGATCGCTGACATAGGCCTCGGTCCGATAGGTGTCGGCGGGTGCCCAGTCGCTGTGCCCTCGGCCACGCTGGTCCAGGGCATAGCAACAATAGGGCGCACCCAAGGCATCGGCCAGGGATTGCCAGGTCTGGGCGTAGGATCGCAGCCCATGGAGCAGCACCACCGGGATGCCTGACGGGCTGCCCCAGGACAGATAGTGCAGGCGCATCCCCGTTCGATTGCTGAAGAAATGGCTGTTTGCGGACATTCGTTCGGTTCCCACGGTCAATGCCCCTTAATACAAGCCGTCGAGGCCCTTGACGTCCGCGGCTTGCAGGCCGCCCAGACGCGCATGCAAACGCCCACGGGTGGCGAAGGCCCAGATGATGATCAGTTCGTCAGCCGAAGGGCCGTCGCCGAACGCAAGCGAAATGCTGTCGTAGTGCGAACGCACGTACAGCGCATCCTTGTGGGCCAGCGGCACATCGATGGTCACGCCAGGGCCGCCACGCTTGCCGGTGGACGGCACCCAGGACTTGCCGCCGCCCAAGGCGACACGAATTGGATCCGCCGCCGGATTGGTCAGCAGGGCATTGCCATGCTCATACTCGCCCTGGCTGCCGACCAGGCACGCCTTGCCATAGCTGACGATCTCGTGCTCGCCCGCCAGTGCCTGGATGCGCCGACCGAACTCCTGGCCCAGCAAGGGCGACGGCTCGATCAACTCGGCCAGGCTTTCGCTGTAGCGCCCGGCATAGGGGTTGGCGATCACGGCGCCAATGGCATATTTGAACAACGGTTCGCCATCGGCCAACTGGCCGCTTTCGTTGGCCAGGGTTTCTTCGACGAAGCTGTACCATTTGCGGATGTGGTAAGTAGCAAAATTCGCGGTTTTCATGGATCGGTGCTCTTTCAAAGTGGGTCGAGATCGAACTTGCGGCTGGGCGCTCCGGCGGCCCGGAAGCGGGCCTTGCCGCGCGCGTCGTCATGTTCGGTCTCGAGGAAGAATTCCATGCGGTTGCCGTCGGGGTCGTTGAAGTACACGCCATGGCCGATTTCGTGATCGGTGATTTTCACCACCTCGATCCCCTTGCCGAGCAACATGCCGTACAGCTGTCGCAGCGTGGTCATGTCACCGGCGATTTCCAGCCCGTAGTGCTGCAATCCCAGGCCGCCCTGATGGGCTCCCGGTTCGGCCCGGAGCAACGCGATGTCGTGGTGCTTGGCACCGAACGCCATCATGATCCAGCTGTCCCCCCGGGCGCTTTCGTGCATGCCCAGGACATCGGCGTACCAGCGTGCCGACGTTTCCGGGTCGCGAACGAACAGCGACAGGTGGGTACGAACGACCTCGACTTTCATCGCGCGATACCTCAGTTCTTGATGATGGATTGGTGTCCGGACTTGATCTGCGCCACCGCCGGTGTCCAGAGCACATCGGCGATCTCACTGAACTCACGCCACTGCTTCTGCCAGCCGTCACCGCCGTTCTCGGAGGTAAACAGGTGCCCGTACTTGGTGCCGGCGACGATCTGGCGCGGGTCAGCCGGGTTGCAGGCAATCGCCCAGACGCACGAATTGGGTTGTTGCGGCAGGGGCAACACTTCCCAACTGACCGCAGCATCGCGGGAGACCAGCACCTTGCTGGTGGTGCCAGGGGTGCCGTCGGAAATGCTCAGGTAGAGCGTGTTCTCGCTGCCCAGCGGTGCGTTCATGGCGCGCACGTAGTACAAGCCGAAGGTTTCGCGGGCAACGATGCCGGTCCAGGTCAGTCCTTCATCGAGGCTGCGGTAGACCGCGTTGACGCACACCACCACGATGACCTTCTGGCCGTGGTTGGGCAGTACCAGGATGTTGTGTACATCCGAGTTGAAGTCCCACAGCAGCCGGTCGTCGACGCGGGTCCAACTGTCGCCGCCGTCGCGGCTATGGAACAGACCGCCCTCTTCCAGGCCGAACCAGAGCTGGCTGCGATCCGTGGGGTCGTAGGCGAAGGCCAGCAAGCGTGGTCGACTGACACCCTCGCAGAACTCCGGAATCTCCACCGGTGCGCGGTCCCAGCTCTGGCCACCGTCGAGGGTGCGCCAGAGCACGGCGCGGGAAGGTGCTCCCGTACCGACGAAAATACGCTGGGCATCCGCGGGGTCCACGACCACCTTCCACACGGTCTGGCCGTTGAACGGCGAGTCCACCCGCTGCCAGTGACCGCCGGTGTCGTGGCTGACGCACAGGCCGACGTCGGTGCCGGCATAAATCACCTCAGGCGTACCGGGATGGACGCTCAGGGACCGGGTGATCGCATCGAACTCGAGGTCCTGCCCCAGGCCCAGGCGGTGCCAGGTGCGGCCGTCGTCGGCGCTGCGGATCACTGCCTGCCCGACGGTGGCGACCAAAAGGGTTCCGTTACTCATTGCTGCTGCTCCTCAAATGAAGATGCCACGTGTCAGGCCGCCATCGATGCCGATGGACTCGCCCGTCACCGCGCCGGCCTTGGGCGACGCCAGGAAACCGATCAGCCAACCCATTTCGATGGGCGCCAGGGTGCGTCGGATCGGCGTCGCGTCGATGTAGCCCTGCTCGACCTGCCCCGGCGTCTTGCCCTGCTTGATCCCTTCGCGTTCGTACAGCTCCTGGATGTGCGGGGTGTCGACCACACCGGGGTGGATCAGATTGACGGTGATGCCGGCTGGGCCGAGCTGGTCGGAGAGCGTCTTGGTCATGTGGGCGATGGCCAGGTTGCGCATCCCCGAGAGGACCTTGCTGCCGCGGCCGGTCAGGCCGCCGATGTTGATGATGCGACCGAAGCCGCCCGCCTTCATATGCGGGGTCACGGCCTTGGCACACCGGAAATAGCCGATGACCTTGGTGTTGAGGTCCGAGAGCAGTTCGTCGTCGCCGGCGTGCTCGATGTCATTGCGCACCACGCCGGACGGCGCCGCGGCACCGTTGACCAGGATGTCGATACGGCCGAAGTGCTTGTGGGCGGCGTGCACCATGTCGGACACGGCCGACATCTGGTTGGTGTCACAGAACAGCGGCAGCACCTCGTTGCCAGTCTCGGCGGTGATTTCTTCAGCGGCCTGTTCGAGATACTCCATGCGCCGCGCGCAGATCACCACCTTGCAACCTTCCTGGGACAGAAAGCGTGCGACTTCCTTGCCGATGCCCATGCCACCGCCGGTGACGATGGCCACGCGGCCTTGTAATTCCAGATCCATAGCAGTTCCTCTTGTGATTGTTCGGCTCAGGCGAGATCGACGAAGACACTTTTGGTTTCGGTGTAGGCATCGATCACGTTCTTGCTCATTTCCCGTCCCCACCCGGACTGTTTGTAGCCACCGAATGGCGAGGCCGGGTCGACGACGTTCCAGCAGTTGATCCACACCGAACCGGCCTTCAATTGCGCGGCCACGCGGTGCGCGGAGCGCAAGTCCCGGGTCCAGAGACCGGCCGCCAGGCCGTAGGGCGAGTCGTTGGCCCGCAGGACCAGCTCATCGACTTCGGTCCAGCTCATGACGGTCAGCACCGGGCCGAAGATTTCCTCGCGGGCGACGCAGGCCCGCTCGGCGCGGTCAAGGAACACGCTGGGCTGAATGAAATGGCCGCGCTCCAGGTGGGCCGGCCGGTCACCGCCGCAGATCAGTTCGGCACCCTCCTCCTGGCCCCGTTGCAGATAGCCACGGACCGAGCCCAATTGGCGGGCCGACACCAGCGGCCCCATGCTGCTGGCCGGATCCAGTCCAGGGCCCAGCACGTGGGCGGCGGCATGGCGCTGGAGTTCTTCCAGGACCTGGTCGAGGACGCTGGCGTGCACATACAGACGCGAGCCGGCGGTGCAGACCTGCCCCTGGTTGTAGAAAATCCCATCGGCGGCGCCCTTGGCGGCGCGCACGATATCGGCGTCCGGCAAGATGATGTTGGGCGACTTGCCCCCCAGCTCCAGGGAGACTTTTTTCATGTTGCCGGTGGCCGCTTGAGCGATCAGCCGCCCGACCTGGGTCGAACCGGTAAAGGCGATCTTGTCCACGTCCGGGTGCCCGGCCAGCGGCGCGCCGGTATGGGCGCCAAGCCCGGTGATCAGGTTGACCACCCCGGCCGGGAAGCCGGCGGCCTCGATCAACTGCACCAGGCGAATCGCAACCAGGGGCGTCTGTTCAGCCGGCTTGAGCACCGCGACGCAACCGGTCGCCAGCACCGGGCCGAGCTTCCACACGCACATGGTCAGCGGGAAATTCCATGGCACGATCAGCGCGCAGACGCCCACGGGCTCACGCACGGTGTAGTTGAGCATCGGTGCGCCACTGGCGGGTGACACCGGGTGCGTGCTGCCCTCGATCTTGGTCGGCCAGCCGGCAAAGTAACGAATGATGTTGGCGGCGCTGGCTGCTTCACCGCGGGCATTGGCAATCGGCTTGCCGTTCTCCAGCGTGATCAACTGGGCCAGTTCTTCGCGGTGCTGATCCAGCAATTCCGCCAGGCGGAACAACAACAGGCCACGCTGGGCCGGCGAATGCTGCGCCCACGGCCCGGTGAAAGCTGCGCGGGCCGCTGCGACGGCCGCGTCGACATCCCGCTCGCCGCCTTCGGCCACTTCAGCCACGCTGCTTTCGCTGGCCGGGTTTTCCACGGCAAACCGGCGACCGCTGGCGGCGTCCTGCCAGGTGCCACCGATGAACAGGCGGCCGGGTTGCGCTAGGAATTTCTCGACGGCAGGTAACAATTGGATCTGGCTCATATCCCCTCCTTCACAGCGCCATTTCAATCAGGCAAGGACCGCCATCGGCGGCAGCGTTGGCCAAGGCGCGTTGCAATTCGGCATTGGTGTGCACCGTGCTCGCCGCCAGGCCATACCCCTTGGCCAGGGCCTTCCAGTCGATGCGTGGACGGTCCAGCACGGTCAGGCTCAGGGCTTCAGGACCGAGGTCGGCCATGCCAAACCGGCGCAACTCGTTCTGCAGGATCGCGTAGCGATGGTTGGCCGCGATCAGAATCACCACCGGCAGCTGTTCCCGGGCGATGCTCCACAGGGTCTGGATGGTGTACTGGGCGCTGCCGTCCGATTGCAGGCAGAACACCCGATTGCCTCGCTCGGCCAGCGCTGCGCCGAACCCCACCGGAATGCCCTGGCCGATGGCCCCCCCGGTATTGGTCAGCACCCGATGCCGTGCGGCACGGGCCGACGCGGTGAAGAACGGGTAGCCGCAAGTGCCACCCTCCACCGAGACAATGCAGTCATCCGGCAGCGAAGCAGCCAACACCTGGCCTATCGACTGCGGGGTCAACTCGGCGGTAGCAGGCGGCAACTCGACACCCATCGGCGTCGGCACGAAAGCCGGTGCTTCCAGTGCGTCGGCCAGTGCGGCGAGTGCACCGGCCACGTCATCACCGACGTCAGCCAGGTAAAGCAGGCGATCACGTTCCGCCAGGCGAGAAGGAATGCCTTCGTAGCCGAAATAGCTGATCGGTTCAGGAATGCCGGCACACACCACCGCGTCGTATTGGTCCAGGACGCCGATGGCCACTTCGGGGAAATAGGGCAAGCGATCCAGGTCCGGCAGGCCACCGCCGCGATAGCTCAAGCGCGGAAAGGTTTCGGCGAACAAGTGCACACCGGGCAGCTGTGCCAGGCGCCCTGCCGCTTCAAGGCCGGCAACCGACAGGCCCTGGTCACCCACAATAAACACCAGGCGCTGACCATTGCGCAGCGCCTGGGCGATGGCTTCGATCCGGTCACCGGCAAACCGCCGAACCGGCGCGTGCAAGGTGCTGAAGGCCGTTTCCCGCGCCACTTCGTTGGCTTGCAGGTCCATCGGCAGGATCAGGCTGGCGATCTGGCCCTTGGCTTGCCAGGCGGACCGCACGGCCTCCTGGAGATCCTCGCCGATACCCGACGCCGTGCGCGATGTACGCACCCAGCCGGAGACGCTCCCGGCCAATGCCTGGATATCGCTGGCCAGCGGCGGATCGTAGTTGACGTGCCATGAAGCGTGATCGCCGATGACATTGACAATCGGCGTGTTGGCGCGGCGGGCGTTGTGCAGGTTGGCAATGCCGTTGGCAAAGCCAGGCCCCAGGTGCGTCAGGGTCATCGCCGGCTTGCCGGCAATCCGACCGTAACCGTCCGCGGCGCCGGTGCACACACCTTCGAACAAGGACAGGACCGGCTTGAGGGCCGGGGCGCTGGCCATGGCGGCCACCAAGGGGATTTCGGTCGTTCCGGGGTTGGCGAAGCAGTACTCGATACCGCTCGCCACCGCCGCCTTCACTATCAATTGCGCGCCATTCATTTCCAGCCCTCTTGTTCGAGCGTTTGCAATGGCTGAGATTTATCACACATCAAAACCAACATAACAAGCATTTTATTTTCATAAAGCTCGTATTTTGAGATTTATGAGAATTTAAAGCGCATAACGACCAATAAATCTGTTTGCATTTCTCAAGCCCTGGAGTAACGTGGCAGCGCTTGCGTCAGCCGGTGAGCAGGCTTTCCATCCCCGGCGCGTCTACCTATAGTGCTCACCAAACGGCCAGCCACGCGCCCTTCCCCTTTAGGAGCCAAATGAGCAGTCTGAGTAAAATGTTGAGTGTCCTGGACCTGTTCGGCCCGCAACGGCTGAAGATCGACCCCGACACCATTGCCGAGCACATGGGCCTCTCGCGGGCGACCGTGTACCGCTACGTCAAGGACCTGTGCGACGCCGGTCTGCTGAGCCGGGTGGACGCCGGCAGCTACGGCCTGGGGCCACGGATCATCGAGCTGGACTGGATGATGCGGCAGTACGACCCGATCCTCGTGGCCGGTCGCGAGCTGATGCACGAGCTGTCCGAAGAAACCGGCCTGGCGGTGTTCGCCAGCGTTTTCTACGACGGACACATCATCAACACCTACATCGCCGAGCCCACTGACACGTACCGTTTTGCCTTCGGTCGCGGTCAGCCGCTGCCGTTTTTTCGCGGTGCGCAGTCCAAGGTCCTGATCGCCTTCCAGAAGAGCCGGCGCCTGCAACGCCTGTACGACGAGCACCTGGCCAACGACCCGGACAATCCCTACGACTGGGCCAGCTTTTCCAAGGCGGCAAAAAAGATCCGCAAGGACGGTTACTGCCTGACCCACGACGAACTCAACCAGGGACTGACCGGTATCGCCGCGCCGATCATCAATCCCGGAATCGACGAGGTGGTGGGCAGCCTTTCCGCCGTCGGCAGCACCCAGAGTTTCAAGCTGCTGCGCCAGGAAACCGTGGTTGAAATGGTGATGGAGACCACCCGGCGCATTGCCGAAAAAATGCAGAATCCACCCGCTCCCCTTCAGCACTAGGCCGCCGCAGCCCATGCTTCAGAACGGGACGGCCACGCTCACCTGGCTGTACACGTTGGTACCGTTGCCGGTGGCTTGATTGCCGCCGGTGGTCGCGTCCCGGTCCGGTTTGTAGAGCCCTATCAGCGGGGTGACGATCAGGTGCTGATTGACGGCCCACTCGGCATAAAGGTCCAGCTCTCGTGCATCCAGGTTCAGCGCATTGCTTTTGCGCACCGTGTTGAAATCGAAGAACAACGCGCCGAGGGTCAGGTTTTCCAGTGGGGTGGCCTTCAGACCGACGTGGTGGATGGCGGTGTTGCTGTTGAATGGCCCGGCGTAGTTGCCGGCCACTTCGCCCTGGAACCAGGTCCCGTAGCCGGTACTCTGGCCGGTAAACAGCGAGTCCCATTTCTGCGAATAGCGGGAATAGCGGTACGTCAGTTTCGGTGACCAGGTCACGTCGGCAAAGGTGTATCCGGCCTCGGCGTACCAGGCTTTCTCGGGTCCGGCGTCCTTGTCTTGCCAGGCGTATTCAAACGCCAGGCTGGCGTTCTCGATCCCCGCATCCCCCTCGCCACGAATGCTGTAGACATCCATCCCTTTGCGTTGCTTCTGAAAATCACTGGCCCAGCGATCACTCACGTCAATGCCATGGACCCAGGTCAGCCCCAACGTTCCGGCCTTGGCCGTGTAGTCCAGGGTACCGGCGGCCAGTTCGGTTTCGGCCTGGGCACGGTTGTCGGACTTGAGCCACGCCACGCTGCCATGCACACCGTCCTGCCCGCCCAGGCGCACCACCGCGGTCTGGTCGAAAGCGTGTCGAGCCGCCAGGTAATAGGCGCCACCGCGGTTCAGGCGGCCATCGGCAGGCCCCTTGCCCATGTTCGGCCCGTCGTCGTTGATCAAGAATCCCCTGCCCAACTTGACCACCTGGCGTCCGCCGGAGATGTCGACGCCGTCCTGGCCCAACAGCGGGAACAGATCGGCGGAACGCCAGCCCAGATAAGCGTCTTCGATTTTCGTGGTCCGCTCGGTTCCCAGGCTGTTCCCTGCCGCGTCACCATCGCCCCAGGTCGCGGAACTGACCAGGCTGAATGCGCCGTAGGCGGTTCCCCGACCGGCCAAGGCCTGGTCGCCACTCACGCCATACTTGATGAAACCTTCCCGCCAGGTAGACCCGCCCGGTGTGCCGTCGTAGTTCTTGCGGCTGTTGAAATGACCGAACACCGCCAGCAGGTCGGCGTTGAGGTGGCTGTCTTCGTCGGCGTACAGCTCATAGGCCTGGACCTGGCCCATGGCGCAGAACACCAACGTGCAGGCGAGACCGCTGCTGAAAAATTCAATACGCGATGGATACCGCATGGCTGAAGCTCCTAGTGGTGCGCCTTTCAAAGGCTGTCTTGGCGATTCGTGAAGCCGGTGCAGATGACTGCACCGGCTTTGCAGGTCAGCGGCAGGTGGCCAGGGCGTGATCGAGGGCCTGAACGATCAAACCGGCTTCTTCTGATGTCAGCGTCAGCGGCGGCGACAACACGATCTTGTTGCCGATCGGACGCACCAGCACACCGCCACGGCGGGCTTCATCGGCAATCCGCGTGGCGAGGCCGGTCGCCGGATCGAGGGGCTCGCGAGTGGCCTTGTCGGTCACCAGGTCCAGGGCAATCATCAAGCCCTTGCCGCGCGCCTCACCGACCACCGCGTAGCGTTCGGCCAGCGGTTGCAGCTGCTCCAGCAACTGAGCGCCGATTTTCCCGGCGTTGCCCGGCAGATCCTCGGCCTCGACAATGTCCAGCACCGCCAGGGCCGCGGCACACGCGGTCGGGTGGCCGCTGTAGGTGTAGCCGTGCATGATCACACTGCTGAACCCCGGGCCGTTCTCGATGGCATCGGCGATCCGCTGGTTGAACACCGTGGCGCCCATCGGGATGTAACCGGCGGTGATGCCCTTGGCCAGGCACAACACGTCCGGCGCGACACCCCAGCCTCGACTGCCGAGCATGCAGCCCGTGCGACCGAACCCCGTCACCACTTCATCGGCAATCAACAGAATGCCGTGGCGATCGCAGACTTCTCGCAGCCTCTTCCAGTAGTTCGCCGGCGGCACGATGACGCCGCCCGCCCCCTGCACCGGTTCAGCGATCAGCGCAGCGACGGTTTGCCCGCCCAACAGCGCGATCTGGTCTTCCAACTGACGGATGCAGTGGGCAGTCAGTTCTTCCGGATCGCGGCAATCCCAGGGGTTGCGATACAGCCACGGCGTGTCGAGCAAATGGCAGCCCGCGAGCAGTGGCCCATGGTTGTAGTGATAGACACCGTTACCGCCCACCGAAGTGCCGCCCATGTGCACGCCGTGGTAGCCGTTGCGCAATGACAGAAAGCGGGTACGCCCCGGCTCGCCGCTGGCGATCCAGTATTGGCGGGCCATTTTCAATGCGGTCTCCACCGCGTCCGAACCGCCGGCGCTGAACAGCACCCGGGCCATGTCTTCCTGGGCAAACATCGAGATCAGCCGCTCAGCCAGGTCGAACACCCGCGGATGGGCGATGCCATCGAAGGTCTGGTAATACGCCAGTTCGTCCAGTTGCGCGGCGATGGCGGCCTTTACCGAGGCTCGATTGTGGCCCACGTTGACGTTCCACAAGCCGCCGACCCCGTCGAGCATGCGCTGGCCGTCGATGTCGGTGATGTAGTTGCCGTCGCCCTTGGCAATGATCAGGGTTTTCGAACGCTGGGCCGGCGCCGCGGAACTCATCGGGTGCCAGAACTTCTTCTGCGCTGTCTTGTATTTCTCGTACATGATTCCAGTCCTCACTCAGTTTCACGGGTGCGTACAAACAGCAGTTGCTGGCCGGTGAACTCCAGCAACCCTTCAAGGCCGAACTCGACGCCGAACCCGGACATCTTGCTGCCGCCAAAAGGCGTATTCGGTTGGATCTGTGCGTGGCAGTTGACCCAGGCCACGCCGCTTTCCAGGCGACTGGCCAAGGCCTGTGCCTGCGCGACATCGCTGCCCCACACCGAGCCTCCCAAGCCCATGTCGCTGGCATTGGCGCGGCGCAAGACGTCCTCGACATCCTGATAGGCAATCAACGGCAGCACCGGACCGAACTGTTCTTCGTCGACCAGGCGGTGCCCGTCCGTGACATCGGCCACCAGGGTCGGCGGATAGAAAAACCCCGGCCGGTCCAGCCGGGCACCGCCGCACAACACCCGGCCGCCATGGGCGCGGGCGTCGGCCACCAGCGCCTCGACCAGTTCCAGTTGTTCGAGGTTTTGCACCGGCCCGAAGGTGACCTCGGGTTCCAGGCCATCACCCACCACCTGGCGCGCCGCGATCCGCACCAGCGCGTCGGCAAAGGCCTCGTACTGGGATTGGTGGATGTACAGGCGCTTGAGGGCGGCACAGGTCTGGCCCATGTTCAGGAAAGCCGCCTGGAAAATGTCTTCGGCCACGGCTTCCACCGGGGTACCGGGGAGCACGATGGCGGCGTCATTGCCGCCCAGCTCCAGCGTCAGGCGCTTGAGATTGCTCGCGGCGCCACGCATCACGCTCTGGCCGGTGGCGGTCGAGCCGGTGAAGACGATCTTGTGGATGCCGGCATGGGAAGTGATCGCGCTGCCGAAACCCTGTTCTCCGGTCACGACGTTGATCACGCCCTTGGGCACATGGCGGGCGATGATGTGCACCAGGCTCAGGGTGCTCAACGGCGTGAGGCTGGACGGTTTGCTGATCACGCAGTTGCCGGCCCGCAGCGCGGGCATGATGTGCCAGATGGCGATCATGAACGGCCAGTTCCAAGGCGTGATCGACGCCACCACCCCCAACGGCTTGCGGTGCAGCTCGATACGCTGGGTCGGGGTTTCTTCCACCCGCTCCACCGGAATCTGCTGCTCGGCGGTGTAGCGCGTCCAGGCCACCGCCCCCATGACTTCGAACAGCGCGAGCGCCAGCGGCTTGCCCTGCTCCTGGACAATCAGCCGGGCCAACGCGTCGGCTTGCGCTTCGATGTCCGCGGCGATGCCCAGCAAGCGTTCCCGCCGGTCTTCGTGAGTGCTGTGTCGCCACTCGCTGAAAGCCGCCTGCGCCGCGTCGACCGCCAGGTCCAACTGGGCCAGGGAGCCGGCGGGGCAGCGGGCAAAGGCGCTGCCGGTGGCCGGGTTGATGACATCGAAGCCACCTTGCTCGCCGCTGACCGCAACCCCGTTGATGAGCATTTGATAATCGTGCATCAGTACCTCCCTTTCGCGCGCGGACGGGCCGTCCCGTGCCACGCGGACCGGTATTTTTCGTGAGAATTGAACAGTGCCGCGTGAGGCTCTAAAGCTTGTGGCTACCGAGCGCCATGAACCGCTCGGGAGAAACCCTGCGCAGTCGGGCCGCCAGGCATACGCCGACGATCAATGCGACGGGGATGATGGCGCAGAGGGTGTAGGACAGCAGCGTGCTGGCCCCGGTCAGCACATCGAAATGAATCACCGCGAGCGCCAGGACCACCAGCAATGCCAGGCAGGAAAACACCGGCAGGATCTGCCCGCGCCAGAGGCCGAGCTTCAGCTCCGGGTGGCGTCGGAAGTAGACCACCACCGCCGCCGAGGTCAGCGCCATCAGCAGGATCACGCAAAGGGTCGCCAGGTTGGAGAACCAGGCGAACAACTGCAGGATCGGGTCGGCATCCAGCGCGGCGAAAATCAGCACCACCACGGCCGCGATCAGGCTTTGCAGCGCCGAGCCCATGTGCGGGCTCTGGTGGACGCGGTGGGTCGTGCCCAATTGGCGATGCAGCAGACCGTCACGGCCGATGGCGTAGAAATAACGGGCCGCGGCATTGTGGAACGCCAGCAGTCCGGCATAGATGCTGACCATGAACAGGATACGGATGACCTGGGTCAGGTGCGGGCCGACAAAGTGATCGGACATGCCATAGATGAACGTGGTCGGGTCCTGCAATGCCTGTAACGTCGGCACGATCTTGTCCGCCCCCACACCCACCACCATCGACCAGACCGACAAGGCGTAGAAGCCGCCGATCAACAGCACCGAGCTGTAAGTGGCGATGGGAATGGTCCGGTGCGGATCGCGGGCCTCTTCGCCGTAGATGGTGGTGGCTTCGAAGCCGATGAAGGCGGCGAAGCAGAACAGCAGGCCAATCGACGGCGTACCGCTGAACACATGGCTGCGGTCGAACGAATCGAGATTGATGCCGCTGTCACCGGCGGTCTTGAGGATGGCGAAATCCAGGATCAGGATGGCCAGGTACTCGGCGATGACCACCACCGAGAGCACCCGCGCAGAGAGGTCGATCTTGCGATACCCCAGAATCGCCACACTCGCCATGGCCAGGAGCGAATAACACCACCACGGCAAGTCCAGGTTGAAGACACTGGCCATCGTGCCGCTGACGACCCCGCCGAACATGCCGTACAGGCCCACTTGCAGGATGTTGTAGGCAAACATTGCCAACACCCCCGCCGCGCCTCCGGCCAGACCGCCCAGGCCACGGGAGGTAAAGGCGTAGAAGCCGCCCGCGTTGGTCATGTGTCGGGACATCGCGGTGTATCCCGCCGAGAACGCCAGCAATACCAGCAGGGCCAGGATCAACAAGGCCGGCGTACCGGCACCGTTTCCCAGCATGATGCCGATGGGGAAGCCTCCGGCGATAACGCTCAGTGGGCTTGCCGCCGATATCACGAAGAAAATGATGAAGCCGACGCCCAAGGCGCCTCGCTTCAACTCTGTCGAGTTGCTGATCGGAAAAGATACGCTCATTTTTTTAACCTTATTGTATGAGGCCGCTGTTGCAGGATCGGACACGCCAGACTCAGCACTGCGCACACGCTTGCTGTCTGGGTGCTGGGCCGATCCTATGCCCTCGCCAAAACCGTTCGCTATCCCAAATCGGCAGCATCGGAAGCCCCGCCCCAAAGCGGGGCAATCGCGATGTCCGGCACTCGGCAATGGCTGCCGATTCGGGCTAACGACATGGACATTGCGTCCGGCAAGATGACCTCGCCCGCTCTTGAACCAAGTCCGGGTCCCCCACAATAACAATCAGGCGGGACGCGCCTTCCAACGCCACCCCAGGCTTTGTCTGCGTGCGATCTGAAGCCTCCAGCAGGAAGTCCCGGCATGTTCTTCGCGCGTCTCAGTATTCAGTGGCGGATCACGCTTTTGAGTGGGCTGTCCCTCCTCGCCGTGGTCGGCGCATTGACCGGTGCTTCCCTGTACCAGAACCAGCAGGGCGCAAAGTTGTTGAAGCAACAGAGCAGTCTTTTGTTGGGCCAGTCAGCTCTTGAACGCCTGCAGGCCCAAGCCCTCGCCCACGGCCAGCGGGTTGAGCGCTTCTTCAACGAAACAGCGCTGTACGGGGAAGGATTCAGCCAGGAAGTGCTGCAGCTACGCGCCCAGACCCTGGAAGGCCGATTGACCGCCACGCAACTGCGCCAGGCGCTGATCGGCGCCGCCCGCCAGGCCTTGCTCAAGCGCGAGAAGATTCTCGGGCTGTACGTCGTGTTGTTGCCCGACGCACTGGCCGGGGAAGACGCCGGTTTCTCCGGCCAGCGGAACCTGGCCGGAAACGAAAAAGGCCGCTTCGCCTTGTATTGGTCGCAAAGCCAGCCTGGGCAACTGGTCCAGGAAGTGCTCAGCGAAGCCCAGATCGTTGCCAACAGTGCTCCGCCGGGCAGCGAGCCGGGGAACGCCTGGTACTTTTGCCCACAGAACGAGCGGCGCACCTGCGTGACGGAGCCCTACGAGGTCGAAGTCGAGGGCAAGAAAACCCTCATGAGCAGTATCTCGGTGCCGCTGATGGACAAGGGACAGGCCATCGGCGTCGTGGGTATGGACATCAGCCTCGACACCTTGCAGAAACTCGCCGCCAGCCTGGCCGATGACCTGTATCCTGGCCATAGCGAGATCAGCATTCTGTCCTCATCGGGCCAGCTTGCCGGCCACAGCGGCAGCGTGTCGGAGACCTCGGTCGACGTGCGCCAAAGCGTGCAGACCGTCGCGAAGAGCGCCCCATGGCAGTTGCAGATTCGGGTTCCCGAGGCGCTGGTGCAGGCGCCGGCCCTGCAGATGCAGGCCCAGTTGGATGAACGCCAGCAACACGCCAACTGGGTCAACCTCGGCCTGGGGTTGCTGGCCGGCGGGCTGGGCCTGTCGCTCATCTGGCTGACCGCCTACGGCGTGACCCGGCCGCTGCTCAGCGTCGCCGAGATGCTCAATGCCATTGTCGAAGGCGACGGCGACCTGACCCGGCGCCTGCCCGACGACCGCAGCGACGAGCTGGGCCAACTGGCCAATGGCTTCAATCGCTTCCTCGCCAAACTGCAGCCCATCATCCGCGATATCCAGCAAGCGTCCCAGGACACTCGCAACACCGCCGACACCTCCTCCCAGGTGGCCCAGGAAGTGAGCACGGGCATGTCCAGGCAGTACCGGGATGTCGAACTGGCCGCTACCGCCCTGCATGAGATGAGCGCCAGCGCCCAGGAGGTCGCCCGACATTCCCATCAGGCGGCGGATGCGGCCACTCGCGCCGAAAGTGCCAGCCGATCCGGACGAGCCCTGTTCGCCAACGCCGTCAGCAGTATCGGTACCCTCGATCAAAGCCTCGAAACCACCCTCGGCCAGGTGCAGACCCTCGCCGACAACAGCCAGCAGATCAACCAGGTGCTGGACGTGATCTGCGCCATCGCCCAACAAACCAACCTGCTGGCCCTGAATGCCGCGATCGAAGCGGCCAGGGCCGGCGAACAGGGACGCGGCTTCGCGGTGGTGGCGGACGAAGTCCGACACCTGGCCAGTAATACCCAGAATTCGGTGGAGCACATCCGCAGGGTGATCGAGGCGCTGCAACAGCTCAGCCAGGAGGTCGTGCACAACACCCAACTCAGCCGTGAGCTGGCCAGGGGCAGCGTGGTTCAGGTCGAACAGACCCAGGTGGCGCTGCAACATATCAGTGATGCCGTGGAAGTGATCGAACAAATGAACCAGCAGATCGCCAGCGCGGCCCTGGAACAAAGCTCAGTGGTCGAAGACATCAGCCATCGCGTCAGCGACATCCGCACGATCAGCGAAACGTTGACCAGCCGGATGCAGGACGCATCGCAAGCCAGCCTTCAGCTCTATGAAATGGCGAACCATCAGCAGCAACGGGTGGGACACTTCCGCACCTGAATGGTAATCGCCAGTGGCCTGTACGGTTACAGGCCACTAAAGCCTGAACAGCTGCCCCATGGCCTGGCCCAGCAGGGCCACCACCTCATCGGCCTCGCCACCGGGCGAACGCATGAACACCACGTCATGCTCGGGAATGACCGGCAGGCCCGTGAGTATCTGCATCTTCTCCGTCACACGGGCGCGATCGATCAGGCTGATCGCCAGCCCTGCCTCGACGCACGCCTTGACGGCCTGGTTGGACGCACTTTCCAGTACGATGCGCACCTTGTGGCCGCTGTGCCGGAGCGATTCGAGCATGGCTTGTCGATAAGGGCACTGCGCCGCGTGCACGGCCAGTGGGATCGGTTGCGATGAAGTCAGCGTCATGTTGATCGGCCCGACCCAGACGGGCGCGGTCGGTACCAACACCTGCCCCTGCGCGTCCTGCTGCCCCTTCGGCAGCGTGACGACGGCGGCCTGGAGTTTTCCACGCTGCACCAGGTCCCGTAGCGCATAACTGGGGGCGGTCTTGAGCTCCAGCACCACGTTGGGCCAGGCCGCCACGAACGTCGGCAGAATGTCGCGGATGACATGGTTGGCGTACTCGTCCGGCACCCCCAGGCTGATGCGCCCGGCCAGATGGGTGCCCTGCAGATCGGCCAGCACCCGGTCATGGGCGCTCAGCAGTTCCGTGGTCGACAGGAGCAGGCGCTTGCCCAGTGCCGTCAGCGAGACCGATTGATTGTCGCGGTTGAGCAGGCGCCCCCCGGCGACTGCCTCCAACCGCTGCACGTGCACGCTCACCGCCGCCGGGCTTTTATGCAGGTGCTCTGCCGCGGCGCTGAATTTGCCGATACGCGCGACGGCGTGAAATGTACGAATCAGCTCGATATCGAGTACGGCCGCCATGATTCACCTTTTGTGAAGGACTGCTGCAATACATTTTGATTTATCAGATTACCCCGTTTTTGTAGCGTGGGGTCATGAAAACGATCCCATGCCCTGCCTCGACCCCCTCCGCCTGGTACTGGATGATTCCGTTGCCCTTGCTGGAAGCCGCGTTGATCGTGACGTGGAGTTCCGGTTTTGTCGGGGCGCGCTTTTCCATCGATTACGCGCCCGCGTTGCTGGTGGTGTTCTGGCGCTGCGTCGTGATCACCCTGCTACTGTTTCCTTTCGTTGCTCAGCAGCTACGACGGGCACCGGCGGCGGTGCTGCTGAAGAACGCCGGCATCGGGCTGCTGGCCATGGGCGGCTATCTCGCCGGTATCACCCAAGGTATCGCCCTGGGCGTGCCGGCTGGCCTCGCCGCGTTGTTCGCCGACCTGCTGCCGATGGGCCTGGCGCTGCTGGCTGCCTGCGTACTTGGACAGCGACTGGCCTGGCAGGTCTGGGCAGGCCTGAGCATCGGCCTGGCCGGCGCCGCGCTGGCTACCCATGGCGCGCTCACCTGGGGGCATGCGCCAGGGTGGGCCTACGCCCTGCCCTTGCTGGGCATGCTCTCCCTGGCTGTCGCGACTCTGTGGCAAAAGTATCTGCCGGCGTCCGAATCCCTGGGCCTGATGCCCAACCTTTGGCTGCAGTGCTGTGTTTCGGGGGTGGTATTCGCCTTTCTTGAAGGCCTATCGGGTAGCCTGGCTCCGATACCCAGCACCGGCTTCGCCCTGAGCGTGCTATGGACGGTGGCATTGTCCACGATGGGCGGCTACGGGCTCTACTGGCTCTGCCTGCGCCGCGCAACCGCCACCCGCGTCGCCAGCATCCTTTACCTCAGTCCGCCGGTCACGATGCTTTGGGCCTGGGCCATGTTCAACGAACCGCTGTCGTGGTCGATGGCAGTGGGAATGCTGGTGTCCGGGGCGGGTATCTGGATGGTCGTTCGCGTCGAGGCCCGGCAAGCCTGATGCCAGTCAGTTAAGCCACAACCTGTAGGAGTAAAGCTTGCTCACGATTGCGGTAAGTCAGTCAGCAACAATGTTGACTGGTCTGTCGCTATCGCGAGCAAGCTTTGCTCCCACAGGTTTTGCGCCGTTTGCTCCTCAACTGACCGGCATTGGGGCAAGCCCGGCAGCGACTTAACGAGTGGCCGTGACGACGTTGGAGATCAGGTTGAAAAACGGCTCCAGGCGTTCCCGCGGCGCATCGCGTTCCACCACCAGGGTAGACACTTCGCCACACGCGGCCACCTGATAGTGGGCAACGCTGGAGAGTTTTTCGTTGGTCACCGCCACGACCACCTGGCCGCTCGCCGCGACCACTGCGCGCTTGAATTCGGCGTCGTCCAGGCCGAAAGCGGTAATGCCGTTGTCCGGATCGATGGCGCAAGCGCCGAGAAAGCACAGGTCGAAACTGAACTGCCGCAGCTGCTGCGCTGCGGCCAGCCCGATTGCGCCGCCTGCCACCGGATTCAAACGCCCGCCCAGTACGATGACCTCGGCACGAGGCAACTTCATCAGTTGCACCGCAATCAGTGGCGAGTTGGTGGTGACGGTGAACTGGAGCTGGGGATCAATGGCGCAGGCAATGGCCAGGTTGGTGGATCCGGCGTCGATGAAGACGTGCTGCCCGGTGCTCAGCAACGCGGCGGCGGTCTGGCCGAGACTGTTCTTGCGCCCGGCGTCCTGCCTGACGCGAACATCTATCGGTCGCTCGGCCGCAGGCAGGAGGATGGCCCCACCGTAGACGCGTTTACATAGCCCGGCCGCCGCCAATGCGCCCAGGTCGCGTCGGATCGAGTGCTCGGAGACATTCAGTTCACTGGCCAGATCGGCCGCAATCACACGACCATATCGAACAAGGCGTTCGCTGATCAGTTGCTGGCGTTCGCCGGGAAATACGTCGTTCGATGAGCCCATGACTTCACAACCTGCGTAAACGAGCATCAATGCTCATGATCGAGCAAGCATGCCGCGTATGTGGAGGATCGTCAAACCGATGATTCGGGATGAGCGGACGTCGCCGAAAAATAATCGAAACGAGCTCTCGCGCCAGGGGTCTAGACCATTAAGTCCATCCGATGAGAGCACTACCCATGTTGAAATTTCTTGGCAGTACCGTTGGCATCATTTTCTTGATCGGCCTGATCGTGGTGATCGCCCTACTCAAATTCATCTTCTGACCGAACGGCTGCCGGGTTCGGCACATGCGTCGCCCGCGTGTAACGAGCCCGGCGGGCAGCCGCCGCGTAATAACCATGATCAACAGCAGTACCCTAAGCGAGGGAATTCTGCGACGATAGCGAAAACAAGCACGCCAAGGACACAGGCCATTCGATTTCATCCTCTGGCTAATTACGATGCATCTCCTTCCACTTCAAAGCTTACGGGCACGATTTGCCATCGCTGTCGCATTGGTCGTGCTGGTCCTCAGTTGCCTGTTCGGAACGGTGATCGGCGAGTCATCCATCTCCAGGCTCAAAGAGAAAACCGGTCTTCAACTGAGCGAATACGCGTATTCCATGGTCGATCGCCTTGACCGGGATATGGACAACCGGTCGAAAGCGCTCACGGTCCTCAGCCAGCTGGAGACGCTGCGCAACACTGCGAACACCGCTGAGGCGCGCAAGCTGCTCAATCATTTGAGTGACCAGTTCCCGAGCTATTCATGGATCGGCCTTACCGATGCCCACGGCAAGGTGCTCGCCTCCACCGACAGCCTGCTCGAAGGTGTCGATATTTCGCAACGCCCTGTGTTCATCAATGGCCAGCAACAGACCTTTATCGGCGACGTTCACGACGCCGTCATGCTGGCGAAGCTGCTGCCCAACCCTTCCGGCGAAGCGATGAAGTTCGTCGACATCAGCATGCCGGTCCGGGACGACTCCGGCCAATTCTTGGGGGTACTCGCGGCGCACCTGTCCTGGAAGTGGGCTGAAGAGGTTGGCCGCTCATTGTTCGTGCCCTTGCAAAAGCGCTTGCCTGGGCTGGAGTTCCTGGTGATCAGCAAGGACGGCACCGTCATCCTGGGCCCCAGCGGAATGATCGGTAAACCTATCGGCATCACGGTCAACGAAGGTGTCGGGCAAAGCTGGTCGGTCAAGCGTTGGCAGGACGGTAACGTCTACCTGGCGGGTTCGGCCCAGAGTGTAGGTATCGGCGATTATCGCGGCCTGGGATGGACCGTGGTCACGCGACAACCGGCTGAAGCGGCTTTCGCTGAAGCGCATCGATTGCGTGACGAAATCCTCATATGGGGTGGTCTGCTGTCCGTTCTGTTTGCCGTAGTCGGGTGGTTTGTGGCGGGCATCATCACCGGGCCTATCAATAAAATTGCCGAGGCGGCCGCTCGGCTGTCCGAGGGCGCCGATGTCGGCATCCCACTGCTCAAGGGCAGTCGGGAAGTCGAGACGTTGAGCATCGCGATCCGCCACCTCGTTGACAGCCTGACCCGGAAAAGAGGGCAACTGGCAGTGGTCGAAGGCATCGCCTACCGCGATGTGGTCACTGGCCTGCCTAACCGGGCGGCCCTGAACAAATATGTCGAGGCGGTGGGTCGCGAAGTCGAAGGACAATGCGATTTCGGCGTACTGTGCGTGGATCTCGACGGATTCAAACCCGTCAACGATGACTTCGGCCATGCCGTTGGCGATGCGTTGCTTCATGAAGTCGGCATTCGGCTTCTGACCACTGTGCGCGAGGGCGACATCGCCGTCCGCCACGGTGGGGACGAATTCGTGCTCCTGCTGCGCCTGAACAGCGGAGAATCCCTGGCCAGCATCCAGGGTGCTGCACAACGCATCCTGGCGAAGCTGGCCGAGCCAGTGGTATTGGCCGGACAGTCGATCAACATCGGTTGCAGTATCGGTGGAGCGCTCTGGACCCGCGGCGCATTTGCCGACGCTCTGGCCCAGGCTGATGAAGCACTGTACCGGGCCAAGCGCGCCGGCAAATCCCAGGCGAAGTTCCACGAGGCTGCGTAGCGGCCCTGTTGAAGTGCCTGCCAATCAAATAGCTGCAAGCCAATAGACCGCCATCGCGAGCAGGCTCGCTCCCACAGGGTTCGGTGGCGTATGCAAGTACTGCGTACAGCGCAGATCCGGTGTGGGAGCGGGCTTGCTCGCGAAAGCGGCGTGTCTGGCACAGGGTTCGGTGGCGTATGCAAATGCTGCGTACACCGCGGAACCCACTGTGGGAGCGAGCCTGCTCGCGATGGCGTCAGTCAGGGCGCCGCTTACTTGTCCTGGAACTCCGCCGGCCGCTTGGCCACGAAGGCCGCCATGCCCTCTTTCTGATCCTGGGTCGCGAACGCCGCATGGAACACCCGTCGTTCGAAACGCACGCCTTCGGACAGGCTCACTTCAAACGCACGGTTGACGCTTTCCTTGACCATCATGCTGATCGGCACCGATTTGGAGGCGATCAGTGCAGCGGTTTTCAGGGCGTCGTCCAGCAGTTCGTCAGCCGGTACGATCCGCGCCACGATGCCGCAACGCTCCGCCTCCACCGCGTCGATAAACCGCCCGGTCAGGCACATTTCCATGGCCTTGGCCTTGCCCACCGCACGGGTCAGGCGCTGGGTCCCGCCCATGCCCGGCAGTACGCCGAGGTTGATTTCCGGCTGGCCGAACTTGGCGTTGTCGCCGGCCAGGATGAAGTCGCACATCAAGGCCAGCTCACAGCCGCCCCCCAAGGCGAAGCCGTTCACCGCCGCGATGATCGGCTTGCGGCGGTTGGCCACGCGGTCGCTGTCGCTGAACAGGTCGTCGAGGTAGATCTGCGGGTAGGTCAGCTCGGCCATTTCCTTAATGTCGGCCCCGGCGGCGAAGGCTTTCTTCGAGCCGGTCAACACGATGCAGCCGATCTTCGGGTCCGCTTCCAGGCTGTCCAGCGCGTGGTTCAACTCGCTGACGATCTGCGCGTTCAAGGCGTTCAGCGCCTGGGGGCGGTTGAGGGTGATCAGGCCGACGCGGTCCTTGATTTCCAACAAAATCGTTTCGTAGCTCATGCAGGACTCCTGTTCAAAGATTGCGCGAAATGACCATGCGCTGAATGTCGCTGGTGCCTTCGTAGATCTGGCAGACCCGCACATCACGGTAGATGCGTTCCAGCGGGAAGTCGTTGAGATAACCGTATCCGCCGAGGGTTTGCAACGCCATGGAGCAGACTTTTTCGGCCATTTCCGAAGCGAACAACTTGGCCATGGAGGCCTCTACCAGCGCAGGCTGACCGTTATCCCGCAGCGCGGCGGCGTAATGCACCATCTGCCGCGCCACGGCGATCTGGGTCGCCATGTCCGCCAGGCGGAAAGCCACGGCCTGGTGCTCGATGATCGGTTTGCCGAAACTCTGGCGTTCGCGGGCATAGTCCCGGGCCGCCTCGAAAGCCGCCCGTGCCATGCCGACCGATTGCGCCGCGATGCCGACCCGTCCGCCCTCCAGGTTCGCCAGGGCGATCCTGTAGCCTTCACCCTCCTCCCCCAGGCGATTGGCGACCGGGACTTTCACATCCTCGAACAGGATCTGGCAGGTGTCGGAGGCGTGTTGGCCGAGTTTGTCCTCGACCCGCGCGACGCTGTACCCCGGTGAATCGGTGGGCACGATGAACGCGCTGATGCCTCGTTTGCCTGCACTCGGATCGGTCACCGCGAACACGATCACCACCCCGGCGTTCTGCCCGGAGGTGATGAACTGCTTGCTACCGTTGAGCACGTAATGGTCGCCATCCAGTCGCGCCCGGGTCTTGAGGCTGCTGGCATCCGAGCCGGCCTGGGGTTCGGTCAGGGCAAAGGCGCCAAGCATCGCGCCGCTGGCCAGGGGCGTGAGGAACCGGGCCTTCTGCTCATCGCTGCCGAACTTGAGGATCGGCACGCAACCCACCGAGTTGTGCACGCTCATGATAGTCGAGCACGCCCCGTCGCCGGCGGCGATTTCTTCCAACGCCATGGCGTAGGTCAGGTAGCCAGTGTCGCAACCGCCCCACTGCTCCGGCACGAGCATGCCGAAGAAACCCAGTTCGGCCATCTCGGCGATGGCTTCCCTGGGAAAGCGATGCTCGCGGTCCCATTCGGCAGCGAACGGTTTCAGGCGCTCCTGGGCGAACTGTCGGGCCACGTCGCTGATTTGTGTCTGTTCTTCAGTCGGGAGCATGGTGATTCCTTAGTACAGGCATTCAACGGCCATGGCCGTGGCTTCACCGCCGCCGATGCAGATCGCCGCAACGCCGCGCTTGAGGCCTTTCTGACGCAGGGCCGAAAGCAGCGTCACCAGGATCCGCGCCCCGGAAGCACCAATCGGGTGGCCCAGCGCGCAGGCGCCGCCGTGGATGTTGACCTTGTCGTGGGGAATCTCCAGCTTGCCCATGGTCACCAGCCCGACCACGGCAAACGCTTCGTTGACTTCGAACAGATCGACTTCATCCAGCGACCAGCCGGTCTTTTGCATCAGCTTCTTCACCGCGCCAATCGGTGCGGTGGGGAACAGGCTCGGGGTATCGGCAAACGCCGCGTGGCCGTGAATCACCGCCAGGGGCTTCAAGCCGCGCTCTGTCGCCTGGCTCCGGCGCATCAGCACCAGCGCAGCGGCACCGTCGGAGATCGAGCTGGCGTTGGCCGCCGTCACCGTGCCGCCCTCGCGGAACGCCGGCTTGAGAGACGCGATCTTGTCGATCCGCGCCTTGGGCGGCTGTTCGTCGTGGCTCACCGTGACCTGCTCCTTGCCGACCATCACCTGCAGCGGCACGATCTCGGCGTCGAAACTACCATCCTTGATCGCTTGCTGGGCGCGGGTGGTGGACGTGATGGCGAAGGCGTCCTGGGCTTCACGGCTGAAACCGTTGGCTTCGGCGCAATCCTCGGCGAAGGTGCCCATCAGGCGGCCCTTGTCGTAGGCATCTTCCAGGCCGTCGAGGAACATGTGGTCCAGAACCTTGCCGTGGCCCATGCGCAAGCCGCTGCGGGCGCGGTCGAGCAGATACGGGGCGTTGGACATGCTTTCCATGCCGCCGGCCACCACCACCTCGGCGCTGCCGGCCACGAGCATGTCATGGGCGAGCATCGTCGCCTCCATGCCCGAACCGCACATCTTGTTCAGGGTGGTGCAACGGGTCGATTTGTCGAGCCCGGCACCCAATGCCGCCTGACGTGCCGGCGCCTGACCCTGGCCGGCGGCGAGCACGCAGCCGAACAGCACTTCCTCCACCGCACCCGGTGCGATACCGGCGCGTTCGACCGCAGCCTTGATGGCGGCAGCCCCCAGTTGCGGGGCGCTGAGGCTCTTGAGTTCACCCTGGAAACCGCCCATTGGGGTACGGACGGCGCTGACGATGACAATCGGATCGTGAGTCATGACAAATTCTCCTTACTTCGCTGCCATGCGCAAGGCACCGTCGAGACGGATCACCTCGCCGTTGAGCATGCTGTTCTCAATGATATGCCTGACCAGCGCCGCGTACTCGGCCGGTTTGCCCAGGCGCGGCGGGAACGGCACGCCGGCGGCCAGGGACTCGCGGACTTCCGGGGTCATGCCCGCCATCATCGGCGTTTCGAAAATACCGGGCGCGATGGTCATCACGCGGATGCCGAAACGCGCCAGTTCCCGGGCGGCCGGCAGGGTCAGGCTGGCAATGGCGCCCTTGGACGCCGCATAGGCCGCCTGGCCGATCTGGCCGTCGAAGGCAGCCACCGACGCGGTGTTGATGATCACACCGCGCTCGCCGTCGGCATCGGCCTCGGTTTCGGCGATGGCCGCAGCAGCCAGGCGCAGCAGGTTGAAGCTGCCGATCAGGTTGACGTTGATCACCTGGCTGAAGCTGGCCAGAGCGTGGGGGCCGTTCTTGCCGAGGATCTTTTCGCCACGCACGATGCCGGCGCAGTTCACCAGGCCATTCAGGCCGCCGAATGCCTCGACGGTGGCCTTGACCGCCGCTTCGGCCGCCGCCTCGTTGCTGATGTCCGCCACCACGCTCCGGCAGCCGAGCTTCTGCGCCTGGGCGGCCACGGCTTCGGCATTGAGGTCCACCAGCATCACCTTGGCGCCGGCCTTGACCAACAGTTCGCCAGTGGCCGCTCCGAGGCCGGACGCGCCGCCGCTGACGAGGAAAATCTTGTTGTCGATCTGCATCATGGTTTCCTTGGGTTCAAGCTGAAACGTTAGCCGCCGCGGCTTCTTGGGCCTTGGCGATTTCCTGGTTGCGCAAGATAAAGCGCTGTACTTTGCCGCTTGGGGTCTTCGGCAAGTCGCTGACAAATTCGATTTCACGGGGATAGGCATGGGCGGCCAGACGCTTGCGCACATGCTGACGCAGCTCCTCGGCCAGCTCTGGCGCGGCACGGTACTGCGCGCTGAGCACGACGAACGCTTTCACCAGCTCGGTACGCTCCGGGTCGGGCTTGCCGACCACTGCTGCTTCGACCACCGCCGGGTGTTCGATCAGGGCACTTTCCACGTCGAACGGGCCGACGCGGTAGCCGGAGGTGGTGATCACGTCGTCGCTGCGACCGACGAAACTGATGCTGCCGTCCGGGTTCAGTTCAACGGTATCGCCGCTCAGGTAATAATTGCCGACAAAGGATTTGGTCGGCCCGCCCTGGTAACCGGCGAACCAGCACATCGGCGACTGGCTGCGGTCCACGGCAAGAATGCCCGGCTGGCCGACGCCCAGTTCCTGGTGGTTTTCATCCAGTACCACGATCCGATGGCCCGGCGAGGCGAAACCGGCCGCCCCCAGGTGCACCGGATGTTCAAGCCCGTGGTGATTGCACAGCACCATGCCCAGTTCGGTCTGGCCGTAATGGTCATGGATCACCACGTCCAGGTTATCGGCGAACCAGCGGATCACTTCCGGGTTCAACGGCTCGCCGGCGCTGCTGACGATGCGCAGCCGGCCCTTGATCGACCGGGCGAACTGCTCGCCTCCGGCAATCAGCAGGCGATAAGCGGTGGGCGAACCCGTGAGGTTGGTGATGCCGTACTTGTTGATGACCCGGCAGGTGCTTTCCAGGGTGAAGGGACCATCGTAAAACGTGATGGGATGTCCCATCGCCAACGGGCCGGTCACGCCGAAGTAGACGCCGTAGGCCCAGCCCGGATCGGCAAGATTCCAGAACGCATCTTCGGGCCTCAGGTCCACGGCGTCACGGGTGTAGCTCTGGAAGGCGACGATGGCCTTGAGCGGTACGGACAATGCCTTGGCCGGCCCGGTGGTGCCGGAGGTGAACATCAGCAGGAACGGGTCTTCGCCAGTGAGCATGACCGGTTCGCATTGATTGGAGTGGTTCGCCACTTCAGCCCAGAAGCTGTAGTCGCCCCGAACGATCCCCCGGCCTTTTTCACCGCCGACGGTGACCACGGTGGGGCAACCCGTCACTTCGTCGAGCTTGGGCCGGTTGACCGCGTCAGTGACGACGACGCGTGCGCCAGAGCCGCCGAGGCGGTGCTCGATGGCCTTGGGCCCGAATGCGGTGAACAACGGCTGGTACACGGCGCCGATGCGCCAGGTGGCGAGCACCACAATCAGCAGCTCCGCGGTGCGCGGCAACAGGCCGGCGACCTTGTCGCCCTTGCCCACGCCCTGGGCCAGCAGGAAATTGGCGAAGCGTGCGGCGTTGTCCTGCAGGTCACGGTAGGTCCAGGTCGCATCGCTGCCGTCACGGCCCTCCCAGAACAACGCGATACGTCCCGGCAACGCGTGCCGGTCGCAACACTCGACACAGGCGTTCAGCGCCTCGAGCGAACCGTGCAGCGCGGCGTTGACGGTGTGCAGGTAATCGAACTGCGACGTGGCGGACGAGTAATCGCGCATGACTAGAATCCCTCTGTACTTTTTATTGGTTGGGGGAACCGTGAACAGGGGAATACTCGCGCCGAAGGGCCTGGGCGGCAATGGTCAAAGCTATCAAGTTGGCTGACTGGTTTGGCCATGGTTTGGGGGTGGGTTGCCGGTCATGGCCCTATCGCGAGCAGGCTCGCTCCCACAAGGGTTTCACGGTGAACACAAATCCCCTGTGGGAGCGAGCCTGCTCGCGATAGCAATCTCCCAGTCGCTACAAAGGCTGCTTCCACGCAAATGAATACACCTTCCCCGGCGCTGGAGGCTGGCACCGCTGGTTGTCCGCATCGGCCCCCACCAGGAACCACTCGGCCCTGGAGGTCTCGCCGACGCTGCGGGCCTTTTGCGGGTCGTAGCAGCGCGCCAGGTCCCGGGCAGGTACCAGCGCATAGGCCTGCGGGTGGCTACGAAGCCACAGCGCGGATTGCTCCAGGGATTGATCGCTGTAGAAACCGAAATGCACGATGGGTTGTCGGGCGAACAACCAGTGCCCTTCACGCCAGCCCACCAGCACCAGTTCGGCGTTGTTGCTCAGTCGCGCGACGTCAGCCATGAGGGTTTCGTGGGGGTTGATGCCCTCCTTATGGGGCTCGACGAAGCCGCGGACAAACCAGGCGCACAGCCACACCACGGTCAGGACAACGAATACCTTCCTGCCCCACGGGCGCCGGCCGAACCAGCGGCGCAACATCCACGGAACCAGCGGTGCCACCAGCAGAATCAGCCCAGGCAATGCCGGAAAAATATAAAGCTTGCGCTTGCCGCTGCTCAGGCTGAAGAACAGCAGCACCAGCAGCACCCACCCGAGCAGCACCAGCACCCGTCCATCGTGCTTGAGCAATTGCCTGCGCCAGGCCGGCACCAGCCAGGGCAGCATGAAGAAAATCGGCAACCAGTACTTCGGAATCACCTCGACGAAGAAGTACCAGAAGGGTTCGCGATGCTCCCACGCGTTGGCATAGCGACCCGCCGTTTGCTTGAACAGGATTTCCTGGGCATAGGCCAGGCTGTCGGCACTGCCCTGGGCCACGATCAACAACAGCGGGCCCAGCCATACCGCAATGGCCGCCAGCACCACCAGCAGTCCCAGCCACCAGGCAGCGGCTTTTCCGGGCATCGGCGTCACGCCTTTCCAGCCTTTACGCACCGCATAGGCATAAGGAATCAGCATCAACACCGGCAGAAAGCCGACCCCTTTGCTGATGATGCCAAACCCCATCGCCACACAGGCGATGTAATACCAGCGCCAATCCGGCCCGAGCAACAGATGCCGGCACAGGCCATAGAGCCCCAGGATGGTCCAGAGCGCGAGGAAACCATCGATCTGTCCGGTGCGCAGAATACTGTAGGTCTGGTAGGTCGCCAGGAACAGCAACGCCGCAATCACGCCGATGCGCCGCCCCCATAGGCGACGGCCCAGGTCATACAGGCAGGCCGTGGTCACGCTGCCGGCCAACAGCGCGGGCAAGTACAGGGCAACTTTTGGCAGGTGGGACAGTTGCACGAACAGCGCCACCGCCCACATGAACAGGGGCGGCTTGTCCGCGTAGATTTCCCCGGCCCGATGGGGAATGAACCACGAACCGTTCTGCAGCATCTCCAGGGCTACACCGAGGAAACGCTCTTCATCGACATTCAGCGGTTGCCGCCAGCCGAGCCCGGCACCCACCATGACCAGCGCCAATAGCGCTAGCCCCAAGCATTCCAAGCGTGGGGAAGATAATCGTATCCGCACCGTTTCAGCCCCTTTTGTCCAGCTCAAGGCCTTTGTGCTCGTGCTGCCTGGCGATCAACTGCAAGTTGCGCAGGTACACGATGAAGCCGAAGGACTGGCCGAGGATGAAGACCGGGTCTTCGCGATAAATGGCGTATGCCAGCAGCAATGCACTGCCGACAATGCTCAGGTACCAGAATCCGACCGGAATCATGCTGCGCTTCTTGTACTCACTGTAAAGCCACTGCAGGGCAAAGCGCCCGGTAAAGACCAACTGGCCCATGAATCCCACGGCCAACCACATCGATTCCCTGCCCATGTCAGGCCTCGCTTTCTTGCGCGTTGACGTCCAGGCGGGTGCGCTTGATCAACCACCACACCCCCAGCAGATCGACGATGCCCACCAGGGCCCGGTCCAGGTTTCCATAGTTGGACACCCCTGCCCCGCGTTCGCGGTGGTTGACCGGTTGAACCAGCATCCGGCCGTTATGACGGCGGATCAGGGCAGGAATGAACCGGTGCATGTGATCGAAGTACGGCAGGCGCAGAAACGCCTCGCGCTCGATCAATTTGATGCCGCAACCGGTATCCGGGGTCTGGTCTTTCAGCAGGCTGGCACGCAGCGTGTTGGCAAACCGCGAGGCCCAGCGCTTGCTCGCCGTGTCGCGACGGTTCACCCGATGCCCCGCCACCAGCTTGACGCCCGCGGGCTGGCCTTCCGAACCGCGCACCAGGTCGAGCATTTTCGGCAGATCGGCCGGATCGTTCTGGCCGTCGCCATCCAGGGTCGCCAACCAGTGCCCGCGAGCCACCACGGCAGCATGGTGAATGGAGGTGCTCTGCCCCAGGGAACGAGCATGGCTGAGCACCCGCAACTGAGGGTAGCCCTGGCCTTGCAGCATGCGCAGTTCAGCCGCGGTGGCATCGGTGCTGCCATCGTCCACCACAATGACTTCAAAGGCCTCGTTGACCAGCGCTGTACGCACCTCCTCCAACAACGGAACGAGATTGCCTGCTTCGTTCTTCGCGGGGATCAAGACGGATACATAAGGGGTTTCGTGCATGGCTTTCCTATAGAGATTCGAAATGCGCGGTTAAACGCGGTAATAGTCGCGGTACCAATCGACAAACGACCGCACGCCGTAGGACACCGGGGTCCGAGGGCGAAAATCCACCCGATCTTCCAGGTCACGGGTGTCCGCCCACGTGTTGAGCACATCCCCTGACTGCAACGGCAAGAAATTCTTGGTGGCGCGGATGCCCGTCACCTCTTCGATGCATTCGACAAAATGCAGGAGCTTGACCGGCGAACCGCGTCCGATGTTGTAGACCTTGTTCGGTGCGCCGCCTTCGTCGGTAGGCGGGCGCGGCAGCAACCGCACGAGGCCTTCGACGATGTCGTCGATGTAGGTGAAATCCCGAGACATCGCGCCATCGTTGTACACATCGATGGCGCGGCCGTTCAGGATGGCATCGGTGAACTTGAACAGCGCCATGTCGGGTCGGCCCCAAGGCCCATACACGGTAAAAAAGCGCAGGCCGGTCGTGGGAATGCCGTAGAGATGGGAGTAGGAATGCGCCATCAATTCATTGGCACGCTTGGTCGCGGCGTAGAACGACATGGGTCGATCGACCGGGTCGGTCGTGGCGTACGGCAGGTGATCGTTCAACCCATACACCGAGCTGCTCGATGCATAGATCAGATGCGCCGGCCCATGGGCACGGCAGGCTTCGAGGATGTTGAGGAAGCCCACCAGATTGCTTTGCGCGTAAGCGTCCGGATTGTCGATGGAATAACGCACGCCGGCCTGGGCAGCCAGGTGGATGACCTGCTCGAAACGCTGTTCGGCAAACAGCTCCTGCAACCCCTGCTTGTCGGCCACATCGAGCCAGCGGAACTGAAAGTTTGAGCAGGCATCCAGTTGCGCGAGCCGGGCCCGTTTCAACTCGACGCTGTAATAGCTATTGAGGTTATCGATGCCAATAACCTGGTGGCCATCGGCGCATAAGCGTTTGACGGTATGGAAGCCGATGAAGCCGGCGGCGCCGGTGACCAGAATTCTCATGCGTCAGGTTCCTGTCCAACCAGAAGACGGGAGAACGCCTTGAAACTGACATACCGGCTACTCAAAACGGTCACTTGCATACTTCACTCTGCTGGATGGCCCGACTTTTCGGCACTTGCAGAGCTTTTATCAAACTTAAATGACGATTTTGTGATCGAAACATGACTCGCTGAACGCACACATGACGACCGTAAAAAAGCAATCAGGTGCACGAGCCTATTGATAGGTCATAAAAAACATGTGCCCCGTAAAAAATTGTAAGACAGATAAAAAACTACCTGTAAGCATTTAGCCACTAGCCATGTAAGAAACAAGCTCCAACGTGAGAAACGCCTGATAAGTGAAGTTTTTTTTACCCAGCTTTTTTTCACACTTCTTTCAAAAAAAACCGCCTAACCTCAATGAATACGGGCCAACTCGGCATAAGTATCCATTTGCCCAACCTGCGCCGAAACACTTCCTGCGGTGCTTCTGTCATGAGGTAACTCTTTGATACAGCCTTGCTTTTAGCGTCTACGCTGTCTCTGGATCCAATCCTTCGTTTTTACGCTTATTTACTCTTCAGTTCCCTGAGGTACCCATGGGTCAATCGTTTCTTCCCTTCTCGCGCCCCAGTATTGGCGATGAAGAGATTGCTGCTGTAAATGAGGTACTGCGCTCCGGCTGGATCACCACGGGCCCGAAAAACCAGCTACTTGAAGAGCAGTTCACCGCGTATGTCGGCTGCCGGCACGCTGTTGCACTTTCTTCGGCCACCGGCGGTATGCACGTCGCGTTACTTGCATTGGGGATCGGCCCGGGCGATGAAGTCATTACGCCGTCCCAGACCTGGGTATCGACCGCCAACATGATCTGCCTGTTGGGCGCCACGCCGGTATTCGTCGACGTGGACCGCGACACACTCATGAGCGATCTGTCGGGTATCGAAGCAGCCATTACTTCTCGCACCCGGGCAATCATCCCGGTGCACTACGCCGGCGCCGCGTTCGATCTCGACCCGCTCTATACATTGGCGGACAAGCACGGCATCGCAATCATCGAAGACGCCGCGCACGCGGCTGGCACCCTTTACAAAGGGCGCCACGTCGGCGCCAAAGGCACGGCCATTTTCTCGTTCCATGCGATCAAGAACATGACCTGCGCCGAAGGCGCCATGTTCGTCACAGACGATGAAGCGCTTGCCGCCCGGGTGCGCATGCTCAAGTTCCACGGCCTCGGCGTCGACGCCTACGACCGCCTCACCCATGGTCGCAAGCCCCAGGCGCAGGTGATGGAGCCGGGTTTCAAATACAACCTGGCCGACATCAATGCCGCCATCGCCCTCGTGCAATTGGAGCGCCTGGACGACATCAACGCCAAGCGCACCGAATTGGCCAAGACGTACCTGCAACGGTTGGAGGGTTCAACAGTGCAGCCATTGGCGATTCCGGCCTATGCGCAACAGCACGCCTGGCACCTGTTCGTCCTGCGCATCGATGCCGAGCGCTGCGGCCTGGACCGCGAAGCGTTCATGAAAGCCCTGCAGGAACAGGGCATCGGCACAGGCATCCACTTCATCGGAACGCACCTGCACACCTACTACCGCCAGCGCTTCCCCGACGTCCAGCTACCCAATACCGAGTGGAATTCGGCGCGCCTGTGCTCGATTCCGCTGTTTCCCGACATGACCGGCGATGACGTGAATCGCGTCGTCGACACCATTGAAAACGTCCTGGACGCACACCTGTGAAACCTTACCCGATCAATTGCGTGTCGATTGTCATCCCGGTCTACAACGAGGAAGAGAGCCTGCCCGAGTTGCTTCGACGTACCGAAGCGGCGTGCCGGCAACTGCACCACAAGTACGAAATCGTACTGGTCGACGACGGCAGCCGGGACGAGTCGGCACAGATACTGGAAGAAGCCGCGACGCTACGGGGCAGCCCGATCGTCGCGGTGATCCTGAACCGCAATTATGGTCAGCACGCCGCGATCATGGCCGGTTTCGAACACTGCAAGGGCGACGTCATCATCACCCTCGACGCGGACCTGCAAAACCCGCCCGAAGAGATTCCGCGCCTGGTGGCCCAGGCCGAACTGGGCTATGACGTGGTCGCCACGGTACGCAACAACCGCCAGGACTCGGCCCTGCGGCGCTGGCCGTCGAAGCTGATCAACCTGGCGGTGCAACGTTCCACCGGCGTTGCCATGAGCGACTACGGCTGCATGCTGCGCGCCTATCGACGGTCCATCGTCGACGCCATGCTCGCGTGTCGCGAACGCAGCACCTTCATCCCGATCCTCGCCAACAGTTTTGCCCGGCACACCACGGAAATCCTGGTGAGCCACGCCGAGCGCGAGCACGGGGAATCCAAGTACAGCGCCATGCGCCTGGTCAACCTGATGTTCGACCTGATCACCTGCATGACCACCACGCCTCTGCGGCTGCTGAGCATCATTGGCTTCGCCATGGCCGGTCTGGGCGTGCTGTTCGCCATCGCCTTGATCGTCCTGCGGCTGGTCTTCGGCGCCGGCTGGGCCGGTGGCGGGACGTTCGTGCTGTTCGCCGTGCTGTTCGTCTTCACCGGCGGGCAATTCATCGGCATGGGCTTGCTGGGCGAATACCTGGGGCGGATGTACAGCGATGTGCGTGCGCGTCCCCGGTTCTTCGTCGAAAAGGTCCTGCGTGGACAACCCGCCACGCCGGCCCCCGTTATCACCGTTGACGGCCTCACCTCCACTTCTTCCGACCAGGTTCTCTCATGAGCAAAAAAGCCGTAGTTTTCGCCTATCACGATATCGGTTGTGTCGGCATCGAAACCCTGCTCAATTCCGGCTTCGATATTGTCGCGGTGTTTACCCACGCCGATGACCCAAAGGAGAACACCTTTTACGGCTCCGTCGCGCAATTGTGCGCGCGCAAGGGCATCCCGGTTCATGCTCCCGAAGACGTCAATCATCCGCTGTGGATCGAGCGCATCGGCAAGCTCGATCCTGATTACCTGTTCTCGTTCTACTACCGTCACTTGTTGAGCGAACCGCTGCTCGCCATTGCTCCTAAAGGCGCGTTCAACCTGCACGGGTCCCTGCTGCCACGCTACCGCGGGCGAGCGCCGGCCAACTGGGTGCTGGTCAACGGTGAAACCGAGACCGGCGTGACCCTGCACCGCATGGTCAAACGCGCGGATGCCGGTGCGATTCTGGCCCAGCAAAAGGTCGCCATCGAGCGCAGCGACACCGCGTTGAGTTTGCATGGCAAATTACGCCAGGCGGCCATCGACCTGCTGCGCGACACGCTGCCCAGCCTGCTTGCCGGTGAGGTCCGCGAAAGAGAGCAGGACGAATCCAGGGCCACGGTGTTCGGTCGGCGCACGGCGGCTGACGGCAAGCTGGTCTGGCAGCGCCCGGCCGAGGAACTGTTCAATCTGGTCCGGGCCGTGACCCAACCCTATCCCGGGGCGTTTTGCGCCGTTGGCGAACACAAGCTGATCGTCTGGAGCGCGGAGGTCGTCGAGGGCAATGAAGGCCAGGATCCGGGGCGCGTCATCAGCGTCGACCCGCTGCGTATTGCGTGTGGCGTGGATTCCCTGGTGATCACCTCGGGCCAACGCAACGAAAACGGCCTGTACCTGGGCGGGCCGCAACTGGCCAACGAATTGGGACTGGTTGACGGCTCGGTGCTGCGCGGCACGGAGTCTCGCCGAGGCCCACGGCGTACCCGGGTGTTGATCCTGGGCGTCAATGGCTTCATCGGCAATCACCTGTCGGAACGACTGCTGCGCGACGACAAATACGACGTCTATGGCCTCGACATCGGCTCCGATGCCATCGAACGCCTGCGCAGTCATCCGCATTTCCATTTTGTCGAAGGCGACATCAGCATCCATTCCGAATGGATCGAATACCACATCAAGAAATGCGACGTCATTCTGCCGCTGGTAGCCATCGCCACACCCATCGAGTACACCCGCAATCCGCTGCGGGTGTTCGAGCTGGATTTCGAAGAGAACCTGAAACTGGTTCGCTACTGCGTCAAGTACAACAAGCGCGTGATCTTCCCCTCGACGTCCGAAGTCTATGGCATGTGCCAGGACAACAACTTCGACGAAGACACCTCCAACCTCATTGTCGGCCCGATCAATAAGCAGCGCTGGATCTACTCGATTTCCAAGCAACTGCTCGACCGGGTGATCTGGGCCTACGGCCAGAAAGGCCTGAACTTCACCTTGTTCCGCCCCTTCAACTGGATGGGCCCGCGCCTGGATCGATTGGATTCGGCACGCATCGGCAGTTCCCGGGCGATCACGCAACTAATCCTCAATCTGGTGGAAGGTACGCCGATCCGCCTGTTCGACGGCGGTGAACAGAAGCGTTGCTTCACCGACATCGCCGACGGTGTCGAAGCACTGGCGCGGATCATCGACAACGAGAATGACGCCTGCAACGGGCAGATCATCAATATCGGCAACCCGGACAACGAAGCCAGCATTCGCCAATTGGGCGAGGAGCTGCTGCGACAGTTCGAGGCGCACCCGTTGCGCGACAACTTTCCGCCCTTCGCCGGGTTCCGTGATGTCGAAAGCAAGGCCTTCTATGGCACCGGTTACCAGGACGTCTCACACCGCAAACCGAGCATCGCCAATGCCAAGCGCCTGCTGGACTGGACGCCCACCGTGCAGATGAGTGAAACCATTGGCAACACGCTGGATTTCTTCCTGCGCGAAGCCATGCTCGAACTCGCGGACAAGCGTTGATGCGGGCGGGTCTTCGAATCGATGTCGACACTTACCGGGGCACACGCGAGGGCGTGCCCCAGTTACTGGACATTCTCCAGGAAGCCCAGGTCAAGGCGACGTTTTTCTTCAGCGTCGGGCCGGACAACATGGGACGTCATCTATGGCGCCTGCTACGGCCGCAGTTCCTTTGGAAAATGCTGCGCTCCAACGCCGTGGGGCTGTACGGCTGGGACATCCTCCTGGCCGGCACCGCCTGGCCCGGCAAGCCTATCGGCCGCGATCTCGGGCACCTGATGCGTCAGGCCCGGGCGGCGGGCCATGAGGTCGGTTTGCACGCCTGGGATCATCATGGCTGGCAGGCCAATGCCGGGCGTTGGGAACAAGCGCGGCTGATCGAGCAGATTCGCCAAGGTGTCGACAGCCTCAGCGACATCCTCGGCGAGCCCGTTACCTGTTCGGCAGCAGCCGGTTGGCGCGCGGATGAGCGTGTGATCGAGGCCAAGCAGGCGTTCGGCTTTCGCTACAACAGCGATTGCCGGGGGCAGAGCCTGTTCCGGCCCACGCTAGCCGATGGAGGTCTGGGCACGCCGCAGATCCCCGTAGACCTGCCGACCTTCGACGAAGTGGTTGGCCCAAGCGTCATGGCCAAGGATTACAACGCCTTCATTCTTGAGCGCTTTGCCGCCGAAAAACTCAACGTCTACACGATCCATGCCGAAGTGGAAGGGATATTGATGGCCAACAGTTTCCGTCAATTGCTGGCGGACGCACGCCAGCAAAGCATCCGCTTTCAGCCCTTGGGCGATCTGTTGCCCACAGTCGTTGACGGCTTGCCAGCAGGACGTGTGAAGCGCGGCACGCTCGAAGGTCGTGAAGGCTGGTTGGGGGTGCAAGGCGCATGAGCAAGCCTTGGGCACTACCGCTGCTGCTGGCGACCTTCCTGCTGGCTTACCTGCTGCCGCTGGGCAGCCATGGATTGTGGATTCCCGACGAAACCCGCTATGCCCAGATCAGCCAGGGCATGCTGCTGAGCGGCGACTGGGTGTCACCCCATTTCATGAGCCTGCGCTACTTCGAAAAACCGGCGGCCGGCTATTGGATGATCGCCCTCGGCCAGGCACTGTTCGGTGAGAATCTGTTCGGTGTGCGCATCGCCTCGGCCATCAGCCTCGGGCTCAGCGTGATGCTGTGTTACCTGCTTGCCCGGCGGCTCTGGAACGATCCTCGCAAGAGTTTCGTCTGCGCGCTGTTGTACATGAGCCTGACCGTAGTCGCCGGCGCTGCGGGCTACGCCAACCTCGATCCGCAATTCACCTTCTGGGTCAACCTGAGCCTGGCCGCCTTATGGTTTGCCCTGGACAGCGGTGCCCGCAACCAACGGCTGATCGGCTGGGCGATGCTGGGGCTGGCATGTGGCATGGGTTTCTTGACCAAGGGTTTTCTCGCCTGGTTGTTGCCGGTGCTGATCGCCCTGCCCTGGATGGCCTGGCAACGACGCTGGCGTGAATTGCTGGTCTTCGGCCCCCTGGCGATTGCCGTGGCCATCGTCGTCAGCCTGCCCTGGGCCCTGGCGGTGCATGCCGAGGAACCGGATTACTGGCGGTTCTTCTTCTGGCACGAACATATCCGGCGCTTTGCCGGGGACGATGCCCAGCATGACGCGCCCTGGTGGTTCTACCTGCCGCTGCTGGTGGCGTTCAGTCTGCCATGGGTAGCGCTGTTGCCCCCTGCGCTGCGGCAAGCGTGGCAGACACGACGCCAGGCGGGTATCGGGTTCCTGTTGTTGTGGCTGTTGATGCCGCTGCTGTTTTTCAGTCTCAGTAAAGGCAAGTTGCCGAGCTATATCCTGCCGTGCCTGCTGCCGCTGGCGCTGCTCCTGGGCCATGCCCTGGCGGACCGCCTGGAGCACAAGCAGGGCCGCGCCCTTGCCATCAACGGCTGGCTCAACCTGACGCTGGGCCTGCTGGTGCTGCTTGCCCTGGTCTATCTGCAAGTGAAAAAACCGCTATACGACCATGAGCCGCACAATCTGGTGCTGGTTTCCGTCGGCCTGATCGGCTGGATCATGAGCAACCTGTTGCAAGCCCTCAGGCCTTTGCGCTGCTGGGCAACCCCAGCCTTTGGCAGCCTGTTGTTGATCGGCGTGCTCCCAACCGCGATGCCCGCGTCCGTGGTCACCAACAAGATGCCTGACCAGTTCATCCTCGAACACCTCGACGAACTAAGTCATACCGACAAGTTGCTGGCCAACGATCTTGGCGCGGCATCCGCCCTCGCCTGGCGCCTGAAGCGTCCGGAGGTGGCGTTGTACAACACCGTCGGCGAATTGAAGTATGGCCTTGCCTACCCTGACGGCCTACGGCAACGGGTCGACCCGCCACAGGTCGAACAATGGATGCGCGACGCCCGTCGCAGTGGCCCGGTCGGTGTGGTCATGCGGGTCAAGGGTGAAGAAGAACTTCAGGAAATCGAACGGTTGCCCAAGGATGGAAAACGTTATGAACGAGGCAATCTGGTCATCCTGATTTTCCCCCGGGACGCGTCATGAGCCTGTTGCTGTTATTGGCTGCCTGCATGCTGACGTGCCTGGGGCAGATCGCCCAGAAGTACGCCGTCGAGGGTTGGCGTGGCCGCTCATCGGGCTGGGGCGAGAAACTGCGCTCACCCTGGCTATGGCTGGCGTTTGCGGCGCTGGGGGCCGGCCTGCTGGTGTGGTTGCTGGTGTTGCAGCGCCTCGAAGTGGGCATCGCCTATCCGATGCTGAGCCTGAATTTCGTGCTGATCACCCTTGTCGCCCGGTTTGTATTCCACGAACCCGTCGACCGTCGCCATTGGCTGGGCGTCACCCTGGTGATCGTCGGGGTGATGTTGCTGGGACAGCACGCATGAATCTTCGTCGCGGTGTCGTCTTTGCGCTGGGCAGCGTGTTGCTGGTGAGCAGCGCGCAATTGGCTTTGCGCTGGAGCATGAGTCGTCTTCCGCTACCCGGGCAGTGGCTCACTGGCGGCGTCGATCCAACGGCGCTGGCCGTGGTGCCGGGCGCCATTTTTGCCTATGCCTTGTCGATGTTCTGTTGGCTGGTTGCGCTGCGGGATCTGCCGTTGGGCCGTGCCTATTCGCTGCTGAGCATCAGCTATGCGCTGGTGTATCTGCTCGCCGCCGCGCTGCCGATCTTCAATGAAGGTTTCAGCCTCTCGAAAAGCCTCGGAGTGACCTTGGTCATCCTCGGCGTCCTCACCATCAACTCCCGACCTGTTCAAGTATCCGAACCCAGGAATGTAGTATGAAAATCAGCGTATTCGGTAGCGGCTATGTCGGTCTGGTCCAGGCAGCCGTGCTGGCAGAGGTTGGTCACGATGTGGTCTGCATGGACATCGATTGCGAAAAGGTCTCCGCCCTCAATCAGGGACACGTCAACATCTTCGAACCTGGCCTGGCTGCGTTGGTAAAGGACAACCTGGACAACGGAAGGCTGCGTTTTACCTGCGAGGAAAAACCCGCCGTGGAGCATGGCAAGGTCCTGTTCATTGCCGTAGGCACGCCTTCGCACCCCGACGGTTCGGCGGACCTGAGCAGTGTCTTCGCGGTGGGTGAAGCCATCGCCCGGCACCGTAGCGAGCCCGTCATCGTCGTTGAAAAGTCCACGGTCCCCGTGGGCACGGGGGATGCCCTGCGTGATCGCATGAACGAGGCCCTGCGACACCACAGCCGAATCCTGGATTTCGATATCGTCTCCAACCCGGAGTTTCTCAAGGAAGGCTCGGCCGTCGCCGATTGTAGGCGTCCCGACCGGATCGTCATCGGGTGCGAGCGGGATGATGTCCGCGACGTGATGCGCGAACTCTATGGGCCGTTCAATCGCAACCATGAACGCATCATGTTCATGGACCTGCGCAGCGCCGAACTGACCAAATACGCGGCCAACTGCATGCTTGCCACCAAGATCAGCTTCATCAACCAGATCGCCGAGCTGGCCGAGCATCTGGGCGCCGACGTCGAATCGGTGCGCCTGGGCATCGGTGCCGATTCGCGCATCGGTTATGACTTCATTTATCCCGGCTGCGGCTATGGCGGCTCCTGCTTTCCCAAGGACATGCGCGCATTGATCCACAGCGCCCAGCAGGTCCAGTGCTCCAATGACCTGTTGCAGGCTGTGGAAGCGATCAACCAGCGACAGAAGCAAAAACTGTTCGAGCGAATCAATGCGTTCTACGAGGGCGACCTGCAAGGCCGGACGTTCGCGGTGTGGGGCCTGGCTTTCAAGCCCAACACGGATGACATGCGGGACGCGCCCAGCCGGGTACTCATGGAAGCGCTATGGGAAGCGGGCGCTCATGTGCGGGCATTTGACCCGGAGGCCATGCGCCAGACCCAATCGTTGTACCAGGATCATCTCAATCTCAGCCTAATGGGCACCCCGGAAGCGACCCTCGGCGGTGCCGATGCGCTGATCATCTGCACCGAGTGGCAACAGTTCAAGGCGCCGGATTTCGACCTGATCCAAAAACGGCTCAAGGCCCCGGTGATCTTCGATGGCCGCAACCTGTACGACGCAGAGCGCCTGGCGCAACGGGGGTTCCAGTACTTTCCGATAGGCCGTGGCGACTCGTGCAAGTTGCCGATCTCGCATCACACAAAGTGGGAGACCCGCATCGCCCGCTGAAAACTGAATCAGCGGGGATCGTTGAGAATCAGGCTGCGATAATGCCCCGGATTGGACCCGGACCACTTGCGGAACGCCTTGTAGAACGAGCTGGCATCGGCGAAACCCAGGCGCGAAGCGATGTCGACGAAACTGATGGAGGGTTCGGCGAGCCAGGTGATCGCCAGCTCCTTGCGCACGCTGTCCTTGAGCCCCTGGTAGGTCTGCCCTTCTTCCGCCAGGCGCCGGCGCAGGGTCGACGCCGACACACACAACTGCTGGGCCAGGGCTTCGGTTTCCGGCCATTGCTCGGCCGGCAATTGGCGCAGGTCGTGCCGGATCCGGCTGGCAAGGCTCTGCGGGTCGCGGTACTTGACCAGGATGTTGGCCGGTGCCCTGGCCAGGAAACGCTTGAGTTCCTCGGCACTGCGGCGGATGGGCAGGTCCAGGTACTCGGCGGCGAAGATCATCCGGGTACGGGGGCGGTCGAAGCGCAGGTTCTGGGAAAACATCACCCGGTAGTCGTCGCAGAAGTCCGGCGCCGGGCAGCGCAGCTCGACGGACAGAATGGGAATGCGTCGCCCTGCCAGCCAGCAGGCCACGCCATGGACGATCATCCAATAGGTGAAGTAGGTAAAGGCCCGGCGTGGCTCCTGATCGTCTTCCAGCAGGACGATTTCCGCCAGGCTCTGCTGACGCACCCACTGGGCCGGCAACTGTTCAAGCATCAGCGACAGGAACCCCAGCCCCGCCGTCAGGCCGGCCGCCAGTGTCGGCTGCGCCATGGCGCACCGGCACAGGAACGCCAGGCTGCCGGACTTGAGCTTGCGCGGGTCCATGCCGAAGAACTCATCGTCAAGGCGCCTTGCGAGCAAGCGCCAGAGCCGTGCATAGGCGGCGGCCGGCACCCGCGCCTGAGAGTTGTCGAGCCATACGGGGTCGATGCCGACCTTGCTCAGCACTTCATCGGTTGCCGGGCCTGGGGCGCAGCTTTGCAGCAACGCCTCACGCACCAGCTGGATGGAGATGGTGTCTTTTTCGGCCATGGCGCCGGTATTCACAGGATCCGGTAAAGCAGCCGCTCGATCCGCACCCGGCTGACCCGTTTCAGGAACTTGGCCACCGCCGCCGGGTAGTCCGGCAGCGCTTCCAGGTCCAGGTAGCGTTCGATTCTGCGGGTGTGCCGGTAGATCTGCTCGAGCTCGGCCTGACGCGGTTCCAGCAACTCGCCCTTGGGGTCGTCCAGCAACAAGGCGTTTTCCAGGTCCAGGCGAAAGGCCCGCGGATTCAGGTTGTTGCCGGTCAGCAGCGTGTAGCGCTCGTCGACCCACATGCCCTTGAGGTGATAGCTGTTGTCGCCGTCACGCCACAGGTGCAGGTTCAACTGACCGCTGTCGATGTAGCGCTGATGCCGCTTGGCGAAGCGACGCAGGCTGATTTCATACAGGTAAGGCAGCGCCGCGATGATCTTGAACGGCTCGCTGGGCGGGATGAAGAAGTCGTTGGCGGTCTTGTCGCCGACGATGATGTCGATCTTGACCCCACGGGCCAGGGCGCGGTTGAGCTCCCGGGTCACCGCCAGGGGCAGGTTGAAGTACGGCGTGCAAATGGTCAGTTGCTGGCGGCTGCTGGCGATCAGTTCGCCTATCGCCCGGCTCAGCGGGTTGTTCTTGCCGACGCCCAGCAACGGGCTCACCGACAGGCCACTCTTGTCGAGGCTACCGGCCGTGGTGTCATAGGCGGCGTACTTGAGCCGACTGCGCAGGTCACCGATGTCCTTGCGCAAACTGCGGGTGCTGGGCAGGTTCGGCAGGTCCAGGCGATGCACGGCCTTGGAGGTGATCAGGCCGTGCTGCACCAGGTGGTGCATCGAATCGGCCAGCGCCGTGTTCTGCAGCAGGTGATAGCGGTCGTAGCGGTACTTGTCGAACTTGTGCAGGTAGACGTTGTTCAGGCTCGCACCGCTGTAGAGCACGCAGTCGTCGATCACGAAACCTTTCAGGTGCAGCACGCCGAACAGTTCGCGGGTCTGCACCGGCACGCCGTAGATCGGCACTTCGCTGGCATGGATGCGCGTCTGCTCCTGGTACCACGCCGAGTTGCCCGGCTGCTTCTTCGCGCCGATCAGCCCGCGTTGGGCCCGCAACCAGTCCACCACCACGACCACGTCCAGTTCCGGACGCGCCGCTTTGGCGGCATGCAAGGCATCGAGGATTTCCTGGCCGGCTTCGTCCTGTTGCAGATACAGGGCGACGATGTAGATGCGCTGGGTGGCCTGGGCGATCTTCTCCAGCAGGCAACGGCGGAATTCGGCTGCGCCATCGAGGATGGTCACGGCATCGGCGGTCAGTGCAAAGCTGCGCAGCTTGGGCAGCAGGGAGCGTTTGAAAAGCGACGGCATAGGGCTCGCAAAAGGTCGATTCCGAAGAGCCGCTGAGCTTACACCATGGCGGATGGGTTTGGGACTCTGTGGGAGTACCGCTTGCTGGAGATTGCGATACCGGGGGCGCCTTCGCCAGCAAGCCGTACGCCGGAAAGTGCAGCGACAGAAAAAACATTTGACCAAGAAGAACGATCGTTCTACTGTTGCCGACATGAACGAAATCATCAGCAACGACACACGAGACATCATCCTCGATGTCGCCGAAAAACTGATCTATAAAAGTGGTATTGCCGCCACTGGGATGGATCTTCTGGTGAAAACCGCCGGCGTCTCCAGGAAAAGTGTCTACCGCTATTTCGCCAACAAGGACGAGCTGATCCTGGCCGCCCTTGCGCGACGGGACGAGCGCTGGATGCACTGGTTCAGCACCGAGGTCGACAAGGCCCCTACCCCGGCTGCACGGCTGTACAACCTGTTCACCGTGCTCAAGGGCTGGTTTGACAGCGACGGCTTCAGAGGCTGTGCGTTCATCAATACCAGTGGTGAAACCGGAGACCCGCAGGATCCGGTTCGCCAATTGGCGAAGTTGCATAAACAGAAGTTGCTCGATTACGTCACCCGGTTATGTACTGAACAAGGCGTCGAAAATCCCGAGGCCCTGGCCCGACAGTTACTTATTCTGATTGACGGTGCCATTACTGTCGCATTGGTTATGGGCGATCACAGTGCCGCCGATCACGCCCAGGACATGTTGAACGTGTTGTTGGTTGAAAAGAAGTAAACAACCTGCCTCGTCGACGGTCATGAAAATTGATTCATCACTCGCTGGAGAATTGCCATGTCGTCCCCTGCAGAAGTCCGTCCGCCGTTGCCGCCTTTCACCCGTGAATCGGCCATCGAGAAAGTTCGCCTGGCCGAGGACGGCTGGAACTCTCGTGACCCACAGCGCGTGTCCCTGGCCTACACCCTGGACACCCAATGGCGCAACCGCGCCGAATTCGTCCATAACCGCGAAGAAGCCAAGGCCTTCCTGACCCGAAAATGGGCCAAGGAACTGGATTACCGGCTGATCAAGGAACTCTGGGCGTTCACCGACAACCGCATCGCCGTGCGCTATGCCTACGAATGGCACGACGATTCGGGCAACTGGTTCCGTTCCTATGGGAATGAGAACTGGGAGTTCGATGAACAAGGCCTGATGCGCAACCGCTACGCCTGCATCAACGACCTGCCGATCAAGGAAAGCGAACGCAAATACCACTGGCCCCTGGGGCGTCGGCCGGACGATCATCCTGGGTTGTCCGAACTGGGGTTGTAGACACAACGCCTGCCAACCCTGGCCCACTGTGGGAGCGAGCCTGCTCGCGATAGCGGTGGGTCTGTTTGCTCAAGTGTTGAATGGGCCGCCGTCATCGCGAGCAGGCTCGCTCCCACAAGGATCCTGCGGTGAGGCTCGAATCCTGCTGGCACACCTTGGCCCACATGTGTTTCAGTCCTGCCCACCCTCGGTCCGATTGAGCAGGAACTCCAGTAGCGTCCCCGCGCAGGCTTCGATGCTGCCTTCCAGGATCAGCTCATACCCATGGGTGTTTTCCGTGGGTATGGCGATACAACCTCCCATGGCCGACACGCCGCTGCCCATGACGGCGCTGGCATCACTGGCAAAATCCACAAGCAATGCAAATTGCGGCGCCAGGCCGCAGCGTTCGCCGGCACGGTACAACTGGTCGACAATCCTCCGGCTGTAGCAGCCTTTTTCGTCCCCCGTGTTGATGATCGGGTTGACGCTCAGCCGGGTTCCGTATTCCTGAACCACCGGCCCGACCTCAACCGCAACGGTCACTTCGCCCGGCAGATGGGCGGCGGCGTACAGCGCTCCGGCATTGGATTCTTCTTCCTGGGTGGTGAAGACGAAATACACCTCACCGACCAGTTCCGCCCGGCGCTCGGCCAACAGCGCGGCGGCCTGCAAGGTCGCGACCATCGGCGCGCGGTCGTCAAGAAAATGCGCGGCAATCGCATCGCCCACCCGAAACGGCCGACGCCAATGCTGGCTCAACACCACCCGCGTGCCAGGACGCACACCGTGCCTGTGCAGTTGTTCCCGGGAAGAACGGGTGATCACATGGACGTCTTCCCAATGCACATTCCCGGACAGGACATCCGCCCCCTGATGGGTTTCGGCCGTGCTGTGCATGGAGCCGAACGACAGCACACCAGGGATGAAATCCCGATCGCCCAGGATGTCCACGGGGCACACGCCGAAATTGATCGGGTTAGCGCCGCCCAAGGCCACCACCCGCAACGTGCCATCGGGCTCGACGCGTTTGACCAGCATGGCGATTTCGTCCAGGTGAGCCATGACCCTGACCGGAGTTTCGGTGCCGCTTCCGCCGGCCGCGCCCTTGATCAGCCCGATGACGTTGCCGGCCGGGTCGACCCAGGTCTTGTCGCAATGGGGCTCCAGCTCCCGCAGGCAGACTTGCCGGACTTCGTCTTCCTGCCCGCCCGGTCCGCGGGCCATCAGCAACTCTTCCAGCAACGGTAATGTAGACAGGTTCGCTTGCATCGATCGGACTCTCCTTATGCTTGCCACGAGGACCATCGCGATACGATGACGGAGCGGACCGCAACGTCCTGTCTGTCTTGAGGGTGCTCGCCCTGGAAAATTTGATCGGATCGGCGGATAAACAGACGAGCGGGCCATACCGGTGACAGACCGGCGGCCCTATGACAGGGTTGACCGCACTGTCGCCAGGCATCACATTGCCTGGGCCGCCGTTGGACCCGAGGGCGGCTTTCTTTGTCGTAGCGCAGACTTGTGGAGCCCATGACCGCGTCGATTCCGATCCGTCCCCCCTGCCCGCCTGGCGTCTGCGATTGCGGCCGCGAGGCCTTGCTGGAAACGGCGGGCAGCGACTTGCGCATCCTTTGCCTGAATCGCCAGGAAGAAAAGCGCCTGCTCGAACGGCTGGAAAACATCCAGGACCTGGCCGAACTCGAACGGTTGCAGCAGCGGCTTTACGAAAACCTGGGCATCCGCCTGACCATCGAGCCGGGCTACAACGAAGTCCGCACCATGCGCGGTATCGCCATCGAATTCCAGGAACAACCCGGCCTCTGCCGCAAGATCCGCCAATCGATCCCGGCCGCCATTCGCCGCGGGCTGGAAAAACGCCCGGAAATCGCCTGGCGCCTGCTGGATGCCCACGACTTGTTCCGCGACGCCTGACGCTCAGCCTCAGAGCCGGATCCGTTGCAGGAACTCGGCTCTTTTCTGCCGATCCGCCTGCTCTTTCGCCAGCAGCTTGGGCAGCAGATCGATAGCCTGTTGCGCCCCGAGGATGAACACACCGTCGTCATCGCCGATGGCAAGGTCGCCCGGATGCACGGTGACGCCCGACACCCGGATCGGCTGATTGATTTCGCCGCCGAGCCCTAGACTGCGGGTTGTGAAAGCGCTGACGCTACGACTGAACACCGGCAGGCGATGGGCCCGCAAGGCAGCCACATCGGTCACTGCGCCGCACACCACGACACCGGCCAGGCCTTTGATCAGCCCGGCCAGGGTGCGCAGCTCTCCCCAGCAGGCACAGTCGGGATCTCCCACGCATTCCACCACCAACACATCCCCCGGCTCGCTCAGCAACAAGGCTTCGCGCAAGACACTGCCGTCAGGCGTGAACAGCCTGACCGTGACCACCTTGCCAAGCATGCGCAGGTTATCGAACAGCGGGCGAATGCCCCGCAGGTAACCGCTGTCGGTGAAATGCCCCAAGGTGGACGAAGCGATACTCCGGTACTGTGCCAATAGCGAGTCAGTGACCTGCGCTGGCGCGATTGAATCATTCATGTCTTGTCCTTCTTCGCAGCAACGGGCAGGCCGAACAGTATTCGACCGGGTTGCTCGCCTGATAATAGAAACAGCACGTGCGCCGCAACCGTCGACAGCCGCCATCGGCCAGGGGCATGGGGGCTCGGCGAAAATGCTGCAACGGGTTGTAATCCAGGCCGAATAGCTCAGGATCGGCCTGGTTCAGCAGCCAGTCGAAGTCGGCGTCGACGCGCTGGCGCGTGGACGGGTCTCGCAGGCTGTCCATGCGTTTTTCATACAGCGAATAGACCCGCACCGCCGTGTTTTCCCAGAGGATGCGTCGGGAGATGCCGCTGACCTGGGTGAACCGATCCCACAATGGCTTGAGCAGCCCGGCGAAAAGGCTGCCGACCACCGCTTCACGCCATACCTCCCGCTCGCCGACGGAATAGGTCCACGGCTCCAGGTCCAGCAATGGCATCGACGAGGTCCAGCGTCCCTCGTCGTGACCATACTCGATGACGCTGTTGTCCAAGGACATCCGCAGCCCTTTGTCACAGGCCGATAACGCATACAGACAGGTGTTGGTGGCGAGGAACGACAGTCGCTTGCTCAACAGCGAGGCAGTGATTGCCCGGGACGGCGAGCCGAGGATGGGCGTCAGCTCGTCCAACAGCCGCAGGCACACACCGCCATTCAACAGCTCATGGGCCGCCAGGGAACGCGACGAATCCCGTTCCCCTGCCGGTTTCAGCCGCAAGGGGCCGCTGAGCACGGCCCACTCGCCGGCCGTAAACCGGCAGGCACCGTCGGCGAACGCCGGTTCGATCCCGAGCACGCGAGTGGCCGCCATGCCCTCAAGCCTCCAGCGACAGCCGGCGGAACGGGTTGACCACCTCGCCCTTGCCGAACGGCATGCTGCCCGGCCCACCGGCCCGCTCGATCATCGGCGTGAGCAACAGTTTCTGCGGCCAGTTCGGCGCGTCGAACAGTTGCGCCTTGAGCATCGCCCGGGCCTCGGCATCGAAGTCGATGGTCTCGATCAGTTCGTCCAGCACGTCCCGCAGGGCCTGCCACAAGCCATTCACCGGCATCGAGTAGACCTGCGCCAGGGTGTCCATGATCGCCCGCATGTTGACCTGGATGCCCAGGGTCTGCAGCCAGAACAACAGGTCTTCGGGACGCTCGTGGTACAGCGTGTTGGCGTGGCCTTTCTTGATGCGGTACACCGGGTCCGCCATCCCGTTGCGCTCCAGCCAGGGCACGAAGATCCGCAGCGAATCGTGGTCGCGCAGCAGCAGGCCTTCGGCATGGCCGTCCTTCCACACCAGCACCGCGTTCTGACCGTGGACCTCCCCCAACATGCCGAGGCGGAACATGCGCAGGTTGATGTCGAAGAAACTGCGAGCCAGCTCGCGGAACAGGGTCATGACCGACTCGGCGTCCGCCGGCAGGTTGCGATACTGCATCCAGTCATCGAAGAAGTGACGGTTGCTATCCGGCAGCGGCGTACCCAGGGCGGCCATGGGCAACAGGCGGGTGTCGGCGTCATTGAGCAACGCGCTCGGGTAACCCCGAACCATGGCCGACAGGTGCCGTGGTGCCTCGTCGAACAGCGTGGCCTCGGGTGGCATGAACGCCCACCACTTGCCCTCGTCGCACAGGTGCAGCGACTGGTGCAGGGACGCATCCTTATCCAATACCTCGTGGAGCAAGGCTTCGCTCAGTCCGCCGTTGATCATCTTCACCGCCGGCAAATAGCGCGACGCGCCCAGGGAATGGATGGCCATCGGCAGCTTGAGGTAGTCGGCGCTATCGAAGCACGGCGTCATGGAGCGCAGCGACGAGGTGGCGAAGAAGTCACCCTCGTTGAAGCTCAAGCGCCGGCAGTCGCCCTTGGCGAATACCTCACCCAACTGTTTGTCGAGCACGTGTTCCCACTGCCAGGGGTGAACCGGCAGCGCGATGTGGCTGTCGGCCAGGCCCCGTGCCTGCATTTCCCCGGCGAGTCGGGCCTGCAGAGGTTCAGGCAACAGATAACGTGCCGGATAGCACTGCGCTAGATCCCCCACGCCTCCACCGCATTGCAGCAGCGTGCGGTCCACCGCCACCCAGTTCAAGGCCACCGGGCGGGCGAATTCGGCCTGGTAACGCAGGTATTCCTCGTCGTCGAGCCCTTGCTTGGCCTTGGCCAATGGGTGATAGGGACGATCACGCAGCGAGGCCCACTGTTCCATGGTGCGGAAAAACGTCGCCGGATCCTGGGTCATCAACTCACGGTCATCCACTGCATGGGACAGGGACAACGCCGTCTGTTTCACGCTGGTGCGCAGCACATCGAGAAACAGCGCCAGCCCTTTATCGTTGTCCTTGAAGCGCTCGGCCATCGAACCGAACACACGCTTCATGAAGTCTTCCGGCGAGAGCACGGTCCATTGTTCCTCCTGGCGCGCCAGCACCGGTGTGCCCGGCACTTTTTCCCACTGCTGGGTGATGCCCGCGCGCAGGGCAATGCTGATGAAGCGCTGTTCGGTCGGGTCGTAGCACCAATCCCAGATGCGCTGTTGCGGGGTCAGCCCGGCGAGCGCCGGTGCTTTTGGGTGGGCCTGTTGCCAGTCGCCGGTGCGTACCAGGGGCAACGGCTCGCTGCCGAAGAAATGTTCGGCCAGCAGGCAATCCACCAGATCCTGCATGACGATATCGGCGGCGTGGGCCAGGGCTTGTGAGGTCAGGCGAGTCATCTTGATTCATGTCCTTGTGAAGAAAGTGTGGCCAAGCGGCCCTGGAGAGCGCGGAACGCGATGCCGCGCTCGTCGCCCAGTACAAAGGTGTTAACCCCTCGGGCACGCCAGCGGGCGTGGTCGTCGGGTTGGCGGGGAATGGCGCAATAGGGAACCCCGGCTTCGCGGGCCGCCTGCCAAGTGTCCAGCAAGGTTTGTTGCACCGCCGGCGTGTCGATCTGCCAGGGCGTGCCGAGGGACTGGGACAGGTCCGCCGCGCCTTCGAGGATCATGTCCAGGCCGGGCACCGCCGCAATGTCCGCCGCACGCCGTGCGCCTTCGGCGCTTTCGATCATCGCCACCACCATGATTTGCTCGTTGGCCAGCCCCACGTATTCGGCCAGGCTGTGTTTGCCAAACGAACCGGGGCGCCCGGCATTCAGGCTGCGCCGCCCCAACGGGTGGTACTTGCACGCGGCAATCGCCTCGGCCAGTTGCGCCGGGCTTTCAATCATCGGCAACACGACGCCCTGGGCGCCGCCATCGAGCAGACGTAGCAGGGTTTTCGGATTCAGGTCCGCCACCCGCACCAAGGGTGTGATGGCGTAGGCTTCGGCCATGCGGATCATGTGCTCCACGGTTTCCGGGTTGATCAGCACATGCTCCATGTCGATGATCACGAAGTCGTAGCCCGCCTCGGCGATCAACTCGATCGCCATCGCCGACGGAATCGAGCTGATCAGGCCGTAGGCAGCCTGGCCGGCACCGAGCTTGAGTTTCAGTTGATTGGTTCTCAGCATGGCTGCGGCCTGAAGGCGTGCAGCGGATTGGGCACCGACTTGAAGCGCCGCTCGCCGTCGCCCAACAGACGACGCTTGGTCAGCTCTTCCACTTCATAGGAAGGCGCGAACACGTCGAACAGCCCGAAGCGCTCGCGGTGTTGCGGGTGCGCAGCCTGGTAAGCCGTGATGACGTCGGCGGTCATCTGCCAGAAGCGGGTTTCATCCAACTGATAATGCTGGCGCAGGAAAATCGCCATTTCCGCCAGGCAGATGAAGAAGAAACAGTCGCAGGAGAAGTCCCGCACCGCGTTCACGTCATCGGTGAGGATGAACGAGTTGCGGTTCAGCTTTGCATGGCTGGCGGGCAATGGCACCAGGGTCGGGCACAGCTGCGGCCGCGCCAGGTGCGCCGGGGAGTAACGCACCCCATCGTGGAAGTCCTTGAGGGCGATGCGTTGCGGCCAACCGTCCCGGGTGATCAGCACTATGTTCTGGCCATGGGACTCCATGCCGATGCCTTCGGCATAGAGTATGTGAATGATCGGCGGCACCGTGACGTCCAGCAGCCGCTGGGTCCAGGCCTGCAAACCGTACTGGGCGATCCAGGCATCGATGAATGGCAGCTGCTCGCCCTGGCCGTAGCGGTTTTCCACATGGCTCAGGCCATTGAACGGCACCGCTTGCTCATCGGGCTTGAGGTAGGCATGGAGGCTTTCACGCCAGATCGCGCCGAGGGTGCCGTAGGCTAGAGGGGCGCGGGTGGCCGGTAGGTGGTCGTAGCTGAAACTGACCCCGGCCACCTCACCGAGGATGACGAAATCCAGGGCGCGGGCGGTGCTGTCGGTGGCGATCAACTGTTGCAGCCAGTCGGTGATGATCGGCCCGTTCATCACCGTATGCCGTGCCAGAATCCGCGTACTGGAGGTGTTGGTCATGCTCATCGCCAGCTTGACATAAGGGCGCTCGGGCGCGCTGGCGTTGGCCAGGGTGCGGATCGATTGCTGGGCCTTGTACTGATCCTGCGAGGTACCCAGGTAGATCAGTTCGCCGCTGAGCAGTTCGGGGTAGAACGTCGGGACGATGGTGTTTTCCCACTGCCACGGATGCACGGGAATCACCCAGTAAGCGTCCGGCGACTGACCGCGGCCTTCGAGAATCGTCGCCAGCTGTTGCAGGCGCGTCTCCCCTGCTTCCTGACGGATGAACGCGTTGAAATCCATCTTGCTGGAATGGTTCATCGCCCCGCAGGACTTGGCCACGGCCAGCCAGACGATGGCGATGGGGTTGGCGAACTCCGGCCCGTAGCGGGTGTTGTCGTGCAGGGAGAAACCGATCCGCGATTTGTAGCACGGGTGGTAGCTGTGGGCGTCCATGAAGTGCTGTTCCAGCGCATCCACATCCAGCCGATGGGGCGCACGCGGTGCACGGTAGCCTTGGCTGCGGGATTGCAGATCCTTGAGCTGGGTCTGCTCCAGCTCCTGGATAAAGCGCGGCAGGTGGGCGCTGCCCTCGAATTCGCTGAGCAGTTCGGCCAGCGCCTGGTGCAGGTCAGGTGCCTGGGAGTGGCCCTCGGCATCGACGCGCTCAAGGCTGGCGTGATCCAGGCGGATCAGCTCGAAACTGCTGCTGCGCAGGCCGTTGCAGTGGTATTGCACCGGTTGTAGCGCGGCATCGGTGCCTTGCACGGTGAAACGATAGCGGCCGTTCGCCAGCGCCTGACACTGGTACGCCAGCACGTCTTCGTACAGCAGGGTTTGCAGCAGTTGACCGACCACCCGCTGTTGGACTTTTACCCGGACATCGGCATCGGTGCCCGCCAGCCAGGCGCCTGGGGCGCTGGACTGCGGGGCTTGTTCAAAAATCGTCATGGGAATTCCTTATCGTTTAACGTTGTTCAAGGGCCGCGGACGGCACCGAGGCCGCCCGTTCCGGCATGGGGAAGCGCCAGGCGCAGGGCAAGGCCAACAGGATCAGTACGCCGGTGGCGATGAATACTTCGCTGACGGCGCCCGAGGTGCGCAGCGCAGAACCTGCCTCGGCGCCCAGGCGCATTTCCAGCCAGAGCGAGGCGATCACGATGGCCAGCGACGACACGAGACGCCGGGAGATGTTGTTCATCGCCGCGCCCTGGGTGACCATCGGCTCCGGCAAGGCGTTGAGCCCTGCGGTGGTCACCGGCATATAGGAAAGCCCCAGCCCGGCACCGCGCACCATCATCAAGACGAACACCGTGGCAATGCTGGCCTGGGGGGTGAGCATGCCCAGGGCCAGGGTCGACACACCGGTCAGCAACATGCCCGCCGACACCACCGTCCGTGGCCCGTGCCGGTCGAGCAGCTTGCCGCCCATCTGGCCGAACAGGCTGGCGAACCCGGCGGTGCACAGCAGGGCCAACCCGGTCCAGATCGCGCTGTGGCCCAGCACCATCTGCACCAGCAGCGGCACCAGCACCAGGCACTCGAACATGCCCACCGATTGCACCACGGCGATGATCACGCTCAGGCGGTAGCCGCGCAGGTTGAAGATCCGCAGGTTGAGCAGCGGCTCCGAACGGCTCAGCTCGACGCGCACGAAGGCGATCAGGCACAGCACGCCCGCCGTCAACATCGCCAGGTTGAGCGGGTCCAGCAGGCCGTCGGCGTGGTGCAGGCGACTGGTGGCGACCATCAGCAAGCCGATGCCCGAGGCGATCAGCAGATACCCGGCGAAATCGAACGGTTTGCGCTGCGGCGGTTCGGAAACCGGCAACACGCCCACTCCCAGGATCAGCGCCACCAGCCCGATGGGCACGTTCATCAGGAACAGCGAGCGCCAGCTGAACCACTCCAGCAGCAGGCTGCCGCACAACGGCCCCACCGCCGGCGCGAGCATGACCACGGCACTCCACAGCCCCGTGACCCGCCCCCGTTCGTCCTTGGCATACACCGAGAAAATGATCGCCAGGGACAACGGGATCATCAGCCCGCTGGCGATCCCCTGGACCACCCGTGCCGCAATCACCATTACTATCGAGTCAGCCACCGCGCCCATCAGCGAACTGCCGATGAACAGCGCCACGCCCCACAGATACAAGCGCTTGCGGCCGAGGCGCTGGCTCAGGAAGCTGGTCAGCGGCATGGTCATGCCCATGGCGGTCATGAAACCCGCGACGATCCAGGTCGCCATCAGCGGCCCGATGGCAAACGCCGCCATGAACGCCGGCAACGCCGGGTTCAGCGAGCTGTTATTGAGGCTGACCGTGAGCGTGCCCAACATGACGTTGATCACCACCCAGTGACGCGGCACCGTCACAACCGCGCTCCAGGCGCAGTGGCGCCGACGAACTGTTGCAGCGGACGCGGATGACACAGGAAATCCGCGTGGGAGATGTTGTAGCCATAGGCACCGGCCATGGGCAGTACCAACAGGTCACCCACCTCAGCGCCTTGCAACTGGCGGCCGCGGCTCAACACATCCTTGGGCGTGCACAGCTGGCCGACCACGGTCCAGGCCTGCGCGGTGTACGGCTGCGGCTTGCGCCGGCGTGGCAGGTGAATGACCGGATGATCGTGACTCTGGGCCGCCGGCAGGCGGAACTGATGGGTTCCGCCACGACAGACCAGGAAGTGCTCGCCATGGCTGGTCTTGGTGTCCAGCACTTCGATCACGTAATAACCACAGAATGCACTGATGAAACGGCCCGGCTCGAAACGCACCACCGGCGCCTGCTCATGCCGCCCCAGGGACTTGCCCAGGTGCCGGCACAGACGCTGCCAGTCGAAGCGCTGGTCGCTCAGGTAGTCGACGCCGATGCCGCCGCCGACGTTCAAGTGGGTCGGTTGCTCGTCCCCGGTCGCCAGCGCTTTCCATTCGGCCCAGCGGTGCAGGTAGAAGTCCAATAGCTGCTCGTGCCGCTCCACCGAGTTCTGGTGGGACATCGCATGCACATGAAAACCCTTGAGACTCAGGTGACTGAACGCCTGCACCCGTCGCACGGCTTCCGGCAACTCCGCTTCATCGATACCGAAAGGCGTCGCGGTGCCGGCCATCGCCAGTTTGCTCGACAGGGTCGACGGCAACTGCGGGTTGATGCGGATGAACACCGGCTGGACACGACCGGCCTGTTGCGCAAGACGTTGCAGGCGGTCGATTTCATTGAGGCTTTCCAGATGGATCGCCTCGACGCCGTTCTCCAGGGCGGCACGCAGGTCCGAATCGAGTTTGCCCGGCCCGGAGAACACGTAGGGCTTGCGCGTCGGGCACGCCACGACCCGCTCGATCTCGCCGCCCGAGGAAATCTCGAAACCGCTGACCAGGGGGGCCAGGGCGGCGAGCAGCGGCGCTTCGCTGTTGGCCTTGATCGCGTAATACAGCTCCACACCAGAGGGCAGCGCGGCCATGACCTCGCTGACATGCCGGGTCAGCGCCTCAAGGTCATAGACAAACAGCGCCAGCGGATCTTCGCTGTTGCGTCGGGCCGCATCGATGGCGGCCATCACCGTTTCGGGCAGGTCACGCATAACGCACCTCCTCGCCCCAAGGCGAACGCAGGCTGACGTAACCGGCCTGACGATCGGCCTTGGCGGCCAGGCGCACCTTCAGATTGGTCTTGCAGGGGATCGATTCGCCAGCGATCAACGCGTCCAGTTCCGGCGCCGGCCGTACCAGTTCCTGACGAATGCTGCGCAGTTGACGCGCCACCCGTTCCCACATCAACGGAGCCAGGTGCGGACGCTCCCAACTCAGGGCCAGCACCGCTTCGGACAGGTTGTTGATCAGCAGGCAATAACTGATGCGACTCCAGCCCTGCTCGCGGCTATAGACCAGCGACTGTCGCACACGGGGATGCAGGCCGACGTCAATGCCGGACATGCCCAGCTCCTCGGTCAGCTTGACCCCTTCGAAATCCCGCAGCAGCAGTTGCTGTGGCTGACCGTCGTCGTGGATCAGCACGCTGTTCTGCAGGTGCGGCTCCATCACGACGCCGTGGTTGAAAAACAGCGCCAGCACCGGACGCAGCAACAACGCCTGGTAGCGGTCGAACCAGTCGAGCAGTTGCCCGTCCTCCAGCGCCTGACCGTTGAAACCCTGCAGGAATTCGTGGACCAGCGGCTGAGAGTGGATATCCCGGGCGAACAGCGTACCGGCCATGATGCTGACGTCGGCGCCGCCGCGACGGCAGAAGTTCTCCCGCAGGATCGCGCCGGTCTGCTCGCGGAACCAGTGGCTGTCGGCTTCGCTCGCGTGCCTGGGTGCCCAGCTCAACGAACCCGGCTCGGCCACGGTGGACAGGCCGCCGAGGGTTTGCGGCTGGGTCTGCTGCAAGCGTTGGAACAGTTGGTCGATGATCAGGGTGCTTTCCAGCTCATACCAGGCGTTCTTGCGCACGCAGTTGGTGATGCGCACGTTCAACGAGCCCTTGATGAAATAGTCATGCCCTTCGATGTACCAGGTGCGCATGGAGGCCGTCGGGCTGGCCAGCGCACCGGTGGTGCCCAGGTCGCGCAGCTCGCCCAGCGCCAGTTGCTGTTGCACCCGCCGGTCTTGCACGAACAGCTGTGCCTGGACCGGGTGCAGGCAAATGATCGCCCGGCCCGGCCGGGCACGGCTCTGGTCGGCGAACCCGGCCAGTACTTGCTCTTCAGTCAACCCGTTGGCGGAGATCCGCAGCCCTTCGCGCGGGACCTCGAACAGGTGCAGTGCCGTCCGCGCCTGGAATTCGGGCGCGTAGGTTTCCTGGGCCAGATGGGCCGGCCAGAGCCGCGCCTTGGGCGCCGGGTGATTCGGATGACCAAACCAAAGCCCCTGTTCGCTGGCCAGGTAGTTGCTCAGCGGCGCCGGACCCTCAGCGTCGATGTTGTGGGCGACGATGGCGGCGGTCAGGGACTGGCTTTGCAGCACCTGCTCGAGTAACTCGCCGTTGCTGGCACAGGTCATGTGCTCACACGCACCGAGCAGTTGCGCGACGAACTCGGGGAATGCCAGGTTGCTCCACGACGTATCGCCCTGCCGCGCATACACATCGGACAGGTAGCGATGGCTGCCGAGACGGTCGCGACGATCCACCAGCACGAAGAACTGCTGGCCGTTGGGCAGGCTGATCGTCAGGGGAATTCCCTTCGACTGCAGCCCTTCCAGGTAACTTCCGGGTGCAATGCCACGCATATCCCGGGGCCAGTGATAATCCAGGCAGTTTTCCGGCAATGCGAATTCCTTGATCAAACAATTGAGCAAGGCGCGAGTACTCGCCAATTCGCTGACGCGGTGGGATAAAGCAGCACGATCGGGATATTGCATAGTTACTCCTCGTAACCTGCGGGTTACGGATGACTTCATGTCTGGGCAAGTTCGTTTGTGCAGCGCCAGGACAATAGGTGCCCGCCTTCCCAACTTCGGGAAAATTGTTTAGCTGTTTATCAAGTGACGGATATGACTTGTATAGTCACGTATATATCGAATGATTGTTTAATGACGTTCTTGTGAAAGTGCAGCCTGCAGCGCTTGTTCAAATCGTTCCATTACCAGCGCACATTGTTCGTCATCGATGATCAACGGCGGCAACAACCGGATCACGTTGCCCTGGCGCCCCCCTCGCTCAAGCAGCAGCCCGTGGTCGAAACAGTGTTTCTGGATGGCAACGGCCAGGGTGGGGTCGCCCGGATAGCTGTTCAGGCGATCAGGGGCCTGGCGCTCATCGACGATCTCGATGCCGAGCATCAACCCGCGACCTCGCACCTGGCCGAGGGCCGGATAACGTTGCTGCAGTGCCATCAGTCGAGTCTTGAGCCAGGCGCCACGACGTTCGGCCTGGGCCGGCAAGTCCTTTTGCTGCAAGGCGTTGAGCGTCGCCAGCCCCGTGGCCATGGCCATCTGGTTACCCCGGAATGTCCCGGTGTGGGCGCCCGGCTGCCACGCATCGAACTCACGCTTGAGGCCCAGCACCGCCAGCGGCAATCCCCCTCCTACCGCCTTGGACATGACAATGATGTCCGGCTCGATGCCAGCGTGTTCGAACGCGAACATCCTGCCGGTGCGGCCAAAGCCCGCCTGGACTTCATCGATGATCAGCAGGATACCGTGCCGCTGAGTGACCTCGCGGATACGGCGCAACCATTGTGGTGGGGCGCAATTGACACCGCCCTCGCCCTGCACCGCCTCGAGAATCACCGCTGCGGGCAGCGACACTCCGCTTTCGACGTCCTCGATGAACTGGGTGAAGTAATAGCCCAATGCTTCAATCCCGGCTTCACCGCCGATGCCCAGCGGGCAGCGATATTCATGGGGGTACGGCATGAATTGCACGCCCGGCATCAAGGACGCCACGGCATCCTTCGGCCCGGTGTTGCCCGTCACCGACAACGCACCGTGGGTCATGCCGTGGTAGCCACCGCTGAAGCTGATGATGTTGCTGCGCCCGGTGAACGTCTTGGCCAGCTTGAGCGCCGCCTCTACCGCGTCCGCCCCGGACGGCCCGCAGAATTGCAGGCAATAGTCGCGTCCCTGCCCTGGCAGCAGGCTCAACAGCTTTTCACTGAAGGCGTCCTTCTGCGGCGTGGTGAGGTCCAGGGTGTGCATGGGCATGCCCGAGGAGATGAAGTAATCGATGCTGGCCATGACGTCTGGGTGGTTATGGCCCAAGGCCAATGTTCCGGCCCCCGCCAGACAGTCGAGGTAGGTCTTGCCCTCTACGTCCGTCACCCATACGCCATGGGCCTTGGCGATGGCCAGGGGCAATTTGCGTGGGTAACTGCGAACATTGGATTCGAACTGGCCTTGGCGGCGCAGATAATGGGCATTGTCCTTCTGCAAAGAATCGATGCGTACAGCACTTTCATTCAACATGAGAATCAATCCTGATTAAGTCCCGATATGCAAATTATTCTCATTCGCTGATGAGTGCAATATTTAATTTCAAATAAATTGGAAGTTTTCGGATTCGATTGCTGTTTGAATAACGCGCAGGAAAACTTCACCGAAGTGAATTGGATTACTCAGGAATAAACATATGAAGAAAGGCACTTTAATATCAGCGCCGAAAGCCGTGTTAATCAGCTTTTATATCGAATTACAGGCCTCAAATAATTGCAGATTAATATCAATCAATATCAGAACGATCTATAACTATTGGAAATTAGCTCCGTCCCTGGAGCTGTACACAACTTAGAAATCCACGGTAGCCGACAGAAGGTAGGTGCGCGGGGTCGACAGTGTCAGACCCGGCTCACTGTCGTCCGAAGCCCCGGCCGAACTCCAGTAGCGTTTGTCCGCCACGTTCTCGATGTTGGCACGCAGAGTGATGTGCTTTTCATCGACCTTGAAGCCATAGCGCGCACCGACATCGAAGCGTACCCAGGAATCGATTTCCTTGGTGTTGGACTGGTCCAGGTACTGCGAGCTGGAGTAGATGCCGCGGCTGGTCAGGGTCAGGCCCTGCACAGTCGGCACGTCCCACTCGGCACCCAGGTTGACGTTGTATTTCGGCGTGGCCGGCGCGCGGTTGCCATCGTAAGTGCCGCCGGTGGTGTTGGTCAGCTCGCTGTCGATGTACATCACGCCACCGAGCAGTCGGGTGCCTTTGAGGGGTTCACCGAAGACGCTCAGTTCCACGCCGGTGTTTTCGCGCTTGCCGTTCGGGCCGAAGACACGTGTCGTGGCGTCGGTCGCGTAGGCCGGCTGCTTGATCCGGAACAGAGCGGCAGTCAAGGCGAACGGACCGGCGTCGTATTTGGCCCCTACCTCGACCTGGCGACTGATGAATGGCGGAAAAATCTCGTCCTCGTTGATCGAGGTTGATGGCGCGATCTTGCCCTGGCTCAGGCCTTCCATGTAGTTGGCATACAGCGACAGCTTATCGGTGGCCTTGAACAGGATGCCGCCCGATGGCGAGACTTTTTCCTCGTCATAGGCAGTTGCACCTTTGACGCCCGCGGTCCAGTCGTCCACTTCCACCCGCTGCCAGCGGGCGCCGAGGGTCAGCAGCAAGCGGTCATCGAAGAACCCCAGGGTGTCGGACAACGCCACACCGCTGAAGTGATTCTCGGTGTAGACCTTGTCATCCTTGCGCGTAGGGGTGCCTGGCGTCGTGGTTTCCACCGGGTCATACAGGTTGCTGCTGCCGTTGGCATAGCGGGCACCGCCGTTGGTGAAGTCCATGTAGAAATAGCTGGCGGCCAGGTTGACCTCATGACTTACCGGCCCCGTGTGGAACCAGTTGCGCACCCCGACATTGGCTGTACGGACGCTTTCGTCCCGGGTGAAATCCCGGGGGGAAACAGTGAAATCACCCGCGTCATTGGTGACCGAAACGTTATGCCGAAGAAAATCGTGATGACTCTCACGCGCACCGACACCGCCATACAGCATCGTCGAGTCGCTGACATCGTATTCGGCGTTCACCATGCCGAAGGTGTCATTGGTTCGCGCCTTGCTCCAGGGCTGGGCATAGTTGTTGCGCACATCGCTGGCATGGGGAACCTGTGCATTGGCGCCAACCTGGACACGCTCCTGCGGCGCATCGGTATCGCGCTCGGTGTGGCCGATGTCCGTGGAGACACGCAGCCGCTCACCACGAAAATCCAGGCCAACCACCGCCATTTCGCGGTCCACGCTCTGGTGATCCCACTCGGTATCGCCGGACTGTTTCACGCCGTTGAAGCGGATGCCGAACTTGTTGTCCTCGCCAAAGCGCCGGCCCACGTCCACGGCACCGCCGAGCTGGTTGTTGGACGCGTAGCTGCCGGTGAACGAGGTGATGGGCTTGTCGGTGGCGCGCTTGGGCACCACGTTGATCCCGCCCCCGACGCTGCCCCGCGGCGAAATACCGTTGATGAGCTGGCTCGGTCCCTTGAGGATGTCGACGCGCTCGGCCATTTCCATGTCGATCGTATAGGTCGGCAGGATGCCATAGAGGCCGTTATAGGCCACATCGCTGTTGAACAGGCTGAAACCGCGAATGGTGAACTGCTCATACCGCCCACCCGCCGGGTTGGTCGCACGCACCGAAGGATCGCTGTTGACCAGGTCGCCCAGGGTTCGGGCCTGCTGGTTCTTGACGGTCTCGCTGGTGTAGGTGGTCATGCTGAACGGCGTTTCCATGAAGTCGCGCGAGCCCAGCAAGCCTTGGGAACCACGACGGGCGACCTGGCCGCCGGCATACGCCTCGCCTTCCTCCGAGCTGGCGGCGCCGAGGATCGAGGTGGGCGCCAGTTGCAGGCTGCCGCCCTCCGGCGCCGGGGCCAGGGTGTAGGCCTGTTCGCCCACCGATTGCAATTGCAGGCCGGAACCTTGCAGCAATCGGGCAAAACCCTCCTCCACCCCATACTCCCCCGAAAGACCGGTGCTGTTGCGACCACTCACCAGGGCCGGGTCCACCGACAGGTTGACTCCCGCCAACCCGGCGAAGCGGGTCAGTGCCGCGCTGAGGCTGCCCGCCGGCACCTGGTAGCTGCGCCGGGCCGCTTCTTCGGCCTGGCTGGATGAGATGAGGAACGGGCTGGCGCTCAGGCTCAGCATGAGACTCAGGTTCAACAGCGGACGCCAGCCGGCAAGGGCCGGGCGAACATGCAAAGGGACTACTGCGGACATTGGGAGGAGCTCTCGTTTTTGTGCACTTGCCTTGAATGACAAGCGAGACAAAAAAAGGGGACAGGCTTCAGGCGATATTTTTTCGAAGCGTCAGGGTGACCCAATAACGGGTGCGCATCTGGATATCCAGCGGCAAGCTGGCCGAGAGTAAAGCGAGGACTTTATCGGTGTTTTCCAGACGGAAACTGCCGGTTACCCGAAGCGACTCCAGGGCGTCGTCCCAGCGCAGCACACCCGGGCGATAGCGGCCCAGCTCACGGAGAAAGTCCCCCAGCGGCTGGTTCTGCGCCACCAGCACCCCGTCACGCCAACCCGGTTGCGTGACGTCGAGCCCGGTCACCGGACCTGCGCCTGCAGCGTGGAGGCTGACCTGCTGGCCCGCTTCCAGCCGCAGCTCAGGTCCGTGCAACGGTTGCAGCTGTGCCGAACCACTGACCACCGACACCCGGCAGCCGAGCTCGCCCAGGCGCACACAGATTTCACCCCGGCTGACGCTAATCAGCCCATAGGGCGCCTGGACAGCCAAGGGCGTGACGCCGCTGACCTTGAGGGCCATTTCGCCTTGCACCAGCCTCAGGCGCCGGGCCTTGAGGTCCAGATTCACGGCGCTGTCGGTGTTCAATTGCAAGAGGCTGCCGTCGACCAGCGACCAGCGTCGCTGTTCACCGATGGCGGTGTGCAGGTCGGCGCGCCAGGCGTCCAGGGGCAACGCCCGGCCGAGCATCCAGGCCGTCGGGACCAGCGCGGCGACGCCAAGTGCGCGCTTGAGTACGGCGCGCCGGGGCAAGGCCGGACGATCCAGGGTCGCCATGCCCAGCGAAGGCGGCACCCCGGCGAAGCGCTGACGCAGTCGCTGGGCCTTCTGCCAGGCCGCTTCGTGGTGGGCGCTGCTGTCGCGCCAGCGTTGCAGGCCGGCGGAGTCGAACTCATTGCCGCCGAACTCCATCAGGGTCAGCCAGCGGGCAGCCGCCCGGGCGACGTCCCGAGCCTCGGACGACGGGGCCGGACGCATCAAAAGTCCACCAGCAGGCAATGCTCATAGGCTTGGGCCATGTAGCGCTTGACGGTGCGTTCGGACACCTGCATGCGCTCGGCGATTTCCCGGTAGCCCAGGCCTTCGAGCTGGCTCCACAAAAAAGCCCGCCGCACCTGGGGCGGCAGGCCATCGAGCAACTCGTCCAGGGCGTGCAGGGTTTCGAGCAGCAGCCAGCGTTGCTCCGGCGACGGTACGCACGCTTCGGGCAGGCTCGCCAGGGCATCGAGGTAAGCCTGTTCCAGGTTGCGGCGGGTGTAGAAGTTGCTCAGCAACCGCTTGCCCACCGTGAGCAGATAGGCGCGTGGTTCGTGCAGGTCCGCCAGCGGTTGGGCACTGGACAGTACCCGCAGGAAGGTATCCTGGCGCAGATCCGCCGCATCCCAGGCATTGCCCATGCGCCGTCTCAACCAGCCTTCCAGCCAGCCGCCATGATCACGGTACAAGGCATGAAGGGAGTGCTCCGTCGGCGTAGCTGCATCAAACATGTCAAGAAGCCCTGCGCATGGAATGTCTTAAATGAGACTGATTCTAATTAATGTTCGCGAGCTAATCCAAGTTCTTTGTGCGGCGAGATGTGTAAATAAGGGGGAAACCGAGGGTTGTGATGCAAGCTGGGCCACCGCTATCGCGAGCAGGCTCGCTCCCACAGGGATCTTTCTGGCACACGAAAAAAAGCGCCCTTGGGATCAAGGGCGCTTTTGTAGCGAGGGATATCAGTGGCTGGCGTGCAGGACTTGGGGCACTTCCGGCATGGCCGAAGAGTGGTGGTTGATGATCTTCCACTGCCCGTTCAAGCGCTCGTAGAGGTAGGTGTAGCGCGCCTGCACATCCTTCTTGCTGCCATCGGCATTGGTCAGGGTGAAGGTGTAGACCCCGCTGTCCATCGCCGCATCGGGACCCAGATGACGGATTTCCCGGTAGTTGATCTGCCCGACCGGCTTGCCCGCCAGGAAGTGTTCGAAATAATCCTGGATCTGTGCCGGCGTGGTGCGCACCTTGTTGGAAAGGGTCGGTTGCAGAATCGCATCCGGCGCATAGAGGCTGGTCATCGCGGTGGCACTGCCGGTCTGCAGGGTCTTGTTCCATTGGTCGAACAGCGCAGCGATTTCCCGGTCGTTCACGTTCTTGGGTTGTTCGGCCACGGTGCGATACACGAAAGGCGTTGCATCGGCGGCATGGACAAAAGGCGTGGTCAGTACAAAAAAAGTGGCGAGGGCCAGGGTTTTCATTTTCATCGTAGCGTTCCTTTCGGTATTAATAGCGTCGGTTTCAATGACCCCACTTTGCCGTTCGCAGCAGCCCTCGCCATCGGCCAACCGGTGCCCATCGACTATGCCGATCGGCAGATAGGCCCGGCGTCGATGACGCGCTCTAATACCGACGTCACGACCGGACCGGTCTTTTTCACGCTGGAGCCCCCATGCAAAGCCCACCCCCTGATCCCGGCAGCGCTCTGGCCATCCGCAGCCAGTATCGTCAGTCGCAAAGCCGCGCCGCGCGCCTGGGCCTGTTGCTGGGCACCGGCCACGAGCTGACCCGCTTGCCCTTGGCGCAGATGCGCCAGCGCGTGGTGCAAAGGGCCTGCGCGTTCGTCGCCATGGACCATGGCCTGCTGTTGGAATGGACGCCTGATCAGCCGGCAAGCGCCCTCGCCTGCCATGGCAGCGGCGAGCGCCTCGACTGGCTCGCGAGCGTCGCTGATTCGCCGGTACCGGGTCCGCAATGGCTCGAATACCCCGACAGCCCCCTGCCCCAGGTCCTGCGGGTCCCGTTGCGAGCCGCCGACGGCACGGTGTTCGGCGTGTTGCTGTTGGGCAACAGCGTGGTCATCAGCGCGCCCGACAACGAAGACATCGAATCCCTGCAACTGCTGGCGACCCTGCTGGCCGCGCACCTGGAGAACCATCGGCTGCTCGAAGCGCTCCAGGCCCGCGAGCGCACCATGTCCGAACTGGTCCACCGGTTGTTCACGGCCCAGGAAGACGAACGCAAGCGCGTGGCGTATGACCTGCATGACGGGCTGGCGCAGAACCTCGCCGGCCTGCATCAGCGCTTGCAGGGGTTCGCCGGACGCTGCCCGGTATTGCCGCCCGACCTGGCGAACGAATTGCAAACCATCCTGGCGTTGGCCCAGGGCTGTGTCGGTGAAGGCCGGCAACTGATCGGCGGTCTGCGTCCTCATGTGCTGGATGATTTCGGCCTGTACAAAGCCGTCGACAAGGAAGCCGATCGCCTGCGCGAAGCCGGCCTGACAGTGGACTGGGTCGAACACAGCAGCGCGCGCCTGCCCGGCAACACCGAAATCGCCCTGTTCCGCATCGCCCAGGAAGGCATCAACAACATTCTCAAGCACGCTCGGGCCTGCCATGTCAGCCTGGGGCTCTCGATCGGCGACGACCGGGCCGCCCTGCGGGTGGAGGACAATGGCCGTGGCTTTGCCCTGGAGCAGCCCATCGAAACCAACGGCACCCGCCACCTGGGCCTGGCTGCCATGCAGGAGCGAGCCATCCTGCTGGGAGGCCAATTGACGTGTCTCAGCGAGCCCGGCGACGGTACCCGATTGCTGGCCAGCGTGCCGCTGCCCATTCACGGAGCACATCCATGACCTCTCCTTTACGGCTGCTGTTGGCCGATGATCACGAAGTCACCCGCGCCGGATTCATCGCCCTGTTGGCCGGCAACGCCGGGTTCGAGGTCGTCGGCCAGGCCCGCGACGGCCAGGAAGCCCTCGACCTGTGCGAGCGGCTGCAACCGGACATCGCCATTCTCGACATCCGCATGCCGGTGCTCAACGGCCTGGGGGCGGCGCGCATCCTGCAGCAGCGCCAACCGGGCATTAAGGTGGTGATCTTCACCATGGACGACAGCCCCGACCACCTGGAGGCGGCCATCGGTGCCGGCGCCGTCGGTTATCTGCTCAAGGATGCCAGCCGTGATGAGGTGCTGGACGCACTCAAACGGGTCGCTCGGGGCGAGGAGGCATTGAACAGTTCGGTCAGTGCGCGCCTGTTGCGGCGCATGACCGAACGTGGCGCCAGCGGCGCCGCGCAACTCCAGGCCCTGACCGCGCGGGAACGCCAGGTGCTGGGACTGGTGGCGGGCGGCTTCAGCAACCGTGAGATCGGTGAGAAGCTCGGCATCGCCCCCGGTACGGCCAAGGCCCACGTGGAACGGGTCATCGGCAAGCTGGGAGCCGCCGACCGGACCCAGGCCGCCGTGCGCGGTATTGCCCTGGGATTGGTGGCACAACCCGCCGGACAATGGCCATGAAATACCTCGCTGCCCGCCGCTGGGCCGACCTGCCGCTGCGAGGCAAGGCATTGGTGGTGATTTCCCTGCCGCTGGTGGTGCTGCTGCTGTCACTGGTGTTGATCTACATCACCGAGCGCCAGACCGCCCGGGCCGAAGAAGATGTTCGTCGGGTATTGCGCGTCCAGGGCGATATCCAGACGGTGCATACCCTGCTGGCAGAAGCGGCGGCCAGTGTGCGTGGCTACCTGTTGACCCGGCGCGAGGACTTCCTGCCCGGCTATGACCAGGCCACCCTGTTGATCGAGGCCGCGCTGCAACGCCTGGACCACAACATCCGCGATGCCAGGGTGCGCGAACACCTCCAGACCATCACCCCGCTGATCGACGAAAAACTCGGCGGGCTGGTGGAATTGCGCAATGGCAAGGGCGATGACGCCGAAGCCATCACCGCGCTGCTGATCAAGAACAAGCAAGTGCTGGACGTGCTACGCGAACAGATCAACGCGATGCGCATCCGCGAAGATGCGCTGCTCGCCGAGCGTAGTGCCGCCGCATCGGCCACGCGCATGCGGCTGTTGCTTGCCACTCTGCTGGCCGCGGTGTGCGGGCTGTTCGGCGCGATTGTCGCGGTACTGTTCCTCTCCAAGGGCATCGTCGCCCGGGTGCAGCAGGTGCAAGGCAATGCCCAGCGCCTGGCATTGGGCCAACCCTTGCTGCCACAACCGCCGGAGCAGGACGAAATCGGCCAGTTGGGCACCCGCCTGGTGGAAGCCGGACAATTGCTCGCCGAACGCGAGCGGGCCCTGCGCGACAACGAGGAACGCCTGCGGCTGATCATCGACGGCGTGAGGGACTACGGGATATTCGCGCTGGACGCCAAGGGTTATGTGACCACCTGGAACGCCGGCGCCGAACGGATCAAGGGCTACACCGAGCAGGAGATCATCGGCCGGCATTTTTCGCTTTTCTATCTGGCCGAAGAATGCCCGGCGCATCCGGAGATGGCCTTGCGCGAAGCCATGCGCGACGGCCACTACATGGAAGAAGGCTGGCGTTGTCGCAAGGACGGCAGCCGTTTCTGGGCCAGCGTGGTCATCACCGCCCAATACGCCAGTACCGGCGCCCTGCGCGGTTTCTCCAAGATCACCCGGGACATCACCGACCGGCGCGCCGCCGAGATCGCCCTGAGCACCGCCCGCGAAGAAGCGGAAAGTGCCAGCCGGGCCAAGAGCGAGTTTCTCTCGCGCATGAGCCACGAACTGCGCACCCCCTTGAATGCCATCCTCGGCTTCGCGCAGCTGCTGGACATGGACTCCACGGCCGGCCAGCGTCCCCACGTCAGCCACATCCTGCGCGCCGGCCAGCACCTGCTGGCGTTGATCAACGAGGTGCTGGACATCGCCCGGATCGAGGCGGGTCGCTTGCCGCTGAACATCGAGCCCATCGCCCTGGCGACGGTTCTGCACGAAGCCCTGACGCTGGTTTCACCCATGGCCGCCGACGCCGGCATTCGTCTGGTCGAACTGCCGTCGCTGCCCGAGGGCAGCGGCGTGCTGGCCGACCGTCAGCGGTTGGTCCAGGTGCTGCTCAACCTGTTGTCCAACGCCATCAAATACAACCGGCCCGAGGGTGAAGTGCGCATTGAGGTGGCGGTCCTGGACAAACGAGTGGACATTGCCGTCAGCGATACCGGACGCGGCATTGCCCCGGAGCAATTGGACCAGTTGTTCAAGCCGTTCGAACGCCTGGGCGCCGATCCCCAGGTCGAAGGCACCGGCCTCGGCCTGTCCCTGAGCAAGAGCCTGCTGGAGATGATGCAGGGCAATCTCCAGGTGCGCAGCGTGCCGGACCAGGGTTGTTGTTTCACCTTGCAGTTGCCGGGTGCCCAGGTCGTCACCACGCATTTGCCGCCTATCGCGGCCCTGGCGGTTACCCGTCCCCCCGTCGAGTATCACGGCAGGGTCTTGTGCATCGAGGACAATCTGTCGAGCCTGGCGTTGATCGAAACCCTGATGCAGCGCCGTCCCGGCATCCAGTTATTGTCGAGCATGCAAGGCCAGATGGGCCTGGACCTGGCGCGCCAGCATGCACCACAGCTGATCCTGCTGGATGTGACCCTGCCGGACCTGGAGGGCCTGGAAGTCTTGCGTCGCTTGCGCAAGTCCCCGGCCACCGCGTCCACCCCGGTGTTGATGATCACGGCCGATGCCAGCGACCTGACCCATCGAGCCCTTCAGGCTGCGGGCGCCACGGCGATCCTGACCAAACCCATCCATATCCAGGCCTTCCTGGCCCACCTTGAACGTTATTTACCGGAGCCTGCATGAATCGCGATTTGCGCATCCTGATCATCGACGACCAGCGCCCCAACCTGGACCTGATGGAACAACTGCTGGCCCGCGAAGGGTTGCACAACGTGCTGAGCAGTACCGAGCCTCTGCGCACTCTGGATCTGTTCAACAGCTTCGAGCCGGACCTGGTCATCCTCGACCTGCACATGCCGGCGTTCGACGGTTTCGCCGTGCTGGAACAACTCAACCGGCGCATCCCGGCCAACGATTACCTGCCGATCCTGGTACTGACCGCCGACGCCACCCGGGATACCCGTCTGCGTGCCCTGGCCCTCGGTGCCCGGGACTTCATCAGCAAACCCCTCGATGCGCTGGAAACCATGCTGCGCATCTGGAACCTGCTGGAGACCCGAGCGCTCTACAAAGCCTTGCGCGAGTTGATTCCGGCCCAGCAGATCGAGTTGTTGCGCCAGCATCGGCCCGGGCCGAGCCAGTAGGCGCTGTGGGCTGTGGGAGCAAGGCTTGCCCGCGACTGCGGTAGGTCAGCCAGCAACAATGTCGACTGGTCTGCCCCTATCGCGAGCAAGCTTTGCTCCCACAGGGTTAGCGCCGGCCGCCTGGCATCAAGGCAAGTCCTTGCACCCATAGGAACCTGTGTGTGCGGTCTCAATGACCGCGAATGTAATGCTCCAACTGCCGGATCAGATCCGCTTGCTCGACGATGGCCTGCTTGACCAGGTCGCCAATCGACAGCAAGCCGATCAACTGCCCGTTATCCAGCACCGGCAAGTGCCGCAGGTGGCTGTCGGTCATGACCTCCATGCAGCGTTCGATGCTCTGCTGGCTGTCGGCGGTGACCACCGGCGCGCTCATGATAGTGCGCACCGGAGTTGCCACTGAAGAGCGGCCGTGCAGCACCATCTTGCGCGCATAGTCCCGCTCGCTGAACACACCCACCACCTGGCCGTCCTCGATCACCGGCAACGCGCCGACGTTCTTCTCGGCCATGATCCGCAGGGCTTCGAGCACCGTCTGCTCGGGCGCAATGCTGTGGACGTGCTGGTTCTGCACACTCTTGAGTTTCACCAGTTGAGCGGCGGTTTTCATTATCGATCCCCAACTTCACATAAAGGGCAAACAGCAAAATTCGATTCAGACACAATCCCTGTGGCGAGGGGATTTATCCCCGTTGGGCTGCGAAGCGGCCCCCTGCATTCCGATTGATACACCGCAGCGGCAAAAATATTTGGGGCTGCTGCGCAGCCCAACGGGGATAAATCCCCTCGCCACAAAAGCAGTGTTCCCGAAGGCGCGATCAATCCTCACCAATCTCCACCACATCACCATTCAACCGCACCGGCCACACCCGCAGGCGCTGTTCCGGGTATTCCAGGCAGTGGCCGTCTTCCAGGCGGAAATGCTGCTTGTACATCGGCGAGGCAATCACCAGTTCACCCTTGATGCTGCCCAACAGGCCGCGGCCGATGACATTCGCGCCCGACTTGGGGTCACGGTTGTCGATGGCGTACAGCGGCTTGTCCTGCTGTTCGGGCAGGTACAGCAGCGCCACCTGGCTGCCGTCGTGCCAGGCGACTACGCCGGAGTTGGGGACCAGGTCTTCGCGGCTGCACAGGGCGCGCCATTGCACCTGGGCTTCGGCGGTTGGTATACGGACGACGTTTGACTGGCTCATCAGAGCACCTCCTCGGTAACGGGAATCAGGTGAAGTTCACCGGCGTGAACCGGCCGGCGCTGGCCGCGTTCGCGGACGAAATGCACATCCGGATCGCCGCGCTTGTCGTTGACGAACGTGCGGAAACGCTTGAGTTTTTCCGGATCCTTGAGGGCGTTGGCCCATTCGCATTCGTAGCGGTCGACCACCAGTTGCATCTGGGCTTCGAGCTCGGCCCCCAGGCCCAGGCTGTCGTCGATGATCACGTCCTTGAGGTAGTCCAGGCCGCCCTCCAGGCTTTCACGCCAGACCGATGTGCGTTGCAACTTGTCGGCAGTGCGGATGTAGAACATCAGGAAACGGTCGATGTAGCGGATCAGGGTTTCGTCATCCAGGTCGGTGGCGAACAGCTCCGCATGCCGGGGGCGCATGCCACCGTTGCCGGCGACATAAAGGTTCCAGCCTTTTTCCGTGGCAATCACGCCGACGTCCTTGCTCTGGGCCTCGGCGCACTCGCGGGTGCAACCGGACACCGCGAACTTGAGCTTGTGGGGCGAGCGCAGGCCCTTGTAGCGATCTTCGAGGGTCAGGGCCATTTGCACACTGTCCTGCACGCCGTAACGGCACCAGGTGCTGCCCACGCAGGATTTCACCGTGCGGGTGGATTTGCCGTAGGCATGGCCCGTTTCGAAACCGGCTTCGATCAGCTCGGCCCAGATGTCCGGCAACTGGTGCAGTTGGGCGCCGAACAGGTCGATGCGCTGGCCGCCGGTGATCTTGGTGTAGAGGTCGTATTTCTTCGCCACCACGCCGATAGCGATCAGTTTGTCGGCGGTGATTTCCCCGCCGGCAATGCGCGGCACCACCGAATAGGTACCGTTTTTTTGCATGTTCGCCATGAAGGTGTCGTTGGTGTCCTGCAACGGCACCAGCGACGGGTCCATGATCGGCTGGTTCCAGCACGAGGCCAGGATCGAGCCCACCGCTGGTTTGCACAGGTCGCAACCGGTGTGCCCGCGGCCATGCTTGGCCAGCAGTTCGTCGAAGCTGATGATCCCTTCCACCCGCACCAGGGCGTACAGCTCCTGGCGGGTATAGGCGAAGTGTTCGCACAGGCTTTTGTCGACGCTGACGCCACGGGCGACCAGCTCATGTTCGAACACCTGCTTGACCAGCGCGGCGCAGCCCCCGCAACCGGTACCGGCCTTGGTGTCGCACTTGAGTTGTCCCAGATCCGTGCAGCCGCCGTCGATGGCCGAGCAGATCGAGCCCTTGGTGACGTTGTGGCACGAACAGATGGTCGCCGCCGCGGGCAGCGCGGCCGGGCCCAGGGTCGGTGCGCCTTCGGAAGTCGGCAGGATCAGGCTGGCGGCATCCTTGGGCAAGGCGATGCCGTTCTGCATGTACTGCAGCAAGGTGTCGTAGTAGCTGTTGTCACCCACCAGCACCGCGCCGATGACACGCTTGCCGTCGGCGTCCACCACCAGTCGCCGGTAGCTGGCGCTGGTTTCGTCGATGAACTGGAAGCTGCGCGAGCCCGGCGTGTGGCCGTGGGCATCGCCGATGGACCCCACGTCGACACCGAGCAATTTGAGCTTGGTGGACATGTCGGCGCCAGTGAACGGTTCGCCGCTTTCGCCGCTCAGTTGCGCCGCGACGCTGCGGGCCATCTGGTAGCCCGGTGCGACCAGGCCGAAGATGCTGCCGTTCCAGGCTGCGCATTCGCCGATGGCATAGATGTCCGGGTCGCTGCTCAAGCATTGGTCATCGATCACCACGCCACCGCGCGGGCCGATCTGCAGGTCGCTCTGGCGAGCCAAGACATCCTGGGCACGGATACCGGCGGAAAACACGATCAGGTCGGTTTCCAGGAAGTCGTCGTTACCGAAGTTCATCCGATAGCGGTAGTGCTCACCGGCACTGATGGATTGGGTGCCCTTGGACAGGTGCACGCCGACGCCGAGCATCTCGATGCGCGCCTTGAGGGCCAGGCCGCCCTGTTCGTCCAGTTGCACCGGCATCAACCGTGGGGCGAATTCCACCACGTGGGCTTCCAGGCCGAGGGATTTGAGGGCATTGGCCGCTTCCAGGCCCAGCAGGCCGCCGCCAACCACCACGCCACGACGGGCATTGGTCGCGGCGGCGCGGATCGCGTCCAGGTCTTCCAAGGTGCGATAGACCAGGCGGGAGTCTCCGTCGGCGCCTTCGATGGGTGGCACGAATGGGTAGGAGCCGGTGGCGAGCACCAGTTTGTCGTAGCCGATGCGTTCCTGGGCGGTGACCACCTGACGGGCCTGACGATCGATCTCCAGCACCGGTACGCCCAAGTGCAGCGTGACACCCGGGGTCCGGTACAGCGAAGCTTCGCCGAGAGCCAGGGATTCAGCGTCGCGGCCAGAGAAATACTCGGACAGGTGCACGCGGTCATAGGCACGCATCGGCTCTTCGCTGAACACATGCAGACGGTAATGGTTGAGGGCACCGCGCTCGATCAACTGCTCGACGCAGTGATGGCCGACCATGCCATTGCCGATCACGATCAGCGTTTGCAGCTTGTTCAGGGAAGCAACGTTGGAATTCATAGAAAGCACCCGACAAAAGCCCATCACGGTTTTGAAAGCAAAAAAAAGACGCCTGAAACCTTGCGGTTTCAGGCGTCTTTGCCTGTTCTGTGCGGTATCGATCCGGCGACTGCGCTCCGATCTACCGTTATCGCCCGGCCTGCTGGCACTCGATCTTCGTTGACCGACGGGGCTGCCCACTCGATTGTGTTCGCGGTGGGCCTGGATGCTCTCTTGCAGCGAGCGTGCCAACCCTTAAATCCCAGAGGCTAGTAGCAGCTCTACCCCTGTGGGAGCGGGCTTGCCCGCGAAGACGGCCCTCCAGTCACCTGGGAAATTCAACGTCTGCGGCACCAGGACAGCTGCCTTCCCATGGTGCGATCCGATGCTGCTGGCTTCATAAAAGTGCAGTGCTTCTCGCGGAGAGATCTGTCAACACAGCGGTGAATGGGCGGGCCTCATCGCGAGCAGGCTCGCTCCAACATGGTCCTGCTGCGCCCGCGAAATCGGCGCTCACTCAATACCCTGTGGGAGCGAGCCTGCTCGCGATAGCGGTGGTCAGCCTGGCTCAGAGCGCTCGACCGCGGGCAGCGGACAGCTTGACATCCCGCCCGTAGACATCCGGGATATACATCGCCTGGCCCTGGCTGTCCGCTTGCACCGTCCAGTAACCCAGCAGGATCGGCATGGGCCTGGCGAGCCTGAACTCATGGGTCTGCCCGTCGGCCAGCAGGGTGTCGGTGCGCAGGCGTTCGGCCGGGGTCACCAGCAGGTCCCGCAGATGCATCACTTGCTCGATCCGCACGCATCCCGAACTGAACGCCCGTGGCCCCTTGCTGAACAGCGCCTGGCTGGGCGTGTCATGCAGGTACACGGAAAACGGGTTGGGGAAGCGGATCACCAGTTTGCCCAGCGGATTCTTCGGGCCGGCATCCTGGCGCAGCATCAGGTCGCCCGGATGATCCCAGTCGATATTCTCGGCCAACAATGGCAGGCCATCGCGATCGATGATCTTCAGGTTCTGGCGACTGAGGAACTCAGGGTCGCGGCGGATCTCCGGTAGCTTGTCTTCTTTCAGGATGGTCGGCGGAATGGTCCAGGTGGGATTGAGGGTCAGCCTTGTCACCCGGGACTTGAGCAACGGTGTTTCCCGCTCCGCACGACCCACCTGGGTGCGGGTTTGCCAGACCGGCGCGCCGCCCTGGTACACCGTCAACTGGGCCGCCGCGACGTTGACCAGCACACTGTCAGGCTCCAGGTCCTGGGCCAGCCAGCGCATGCGCTCCAGATTGATCCGCAACTGTTCGCGGCGCATGGCCGGGCTGACATTCAGCTCGGTGACGGTCCACGGGCCCACCACGCCGTCGGCTTGCAGCGAATGCCGGAGCTGGAAACTCTTCATCGCGTCCACCAGGCTGGGGCTGTAATGCTCGTCGCCCGCGACCGGCGGCGCACTCAGGTAGCCTTCGCTGAACAGCCGTCGCGCCAGGGCCGGCACCCGCGCGTCCTGCTTGTCCGGTTGCAACAGGGCACCTGTGGGCACCGGTTGCCATTCGGACAAAGGCTGTTGCAGCTGCTGGGCATAAAGCCCCCGCAAGTTGCGATAAAGGTCCAGGCTCGGGCGGGCCTGTTCAAAGGCGGCGGCCAGGTTGTTCAAACCCGTTTCGGCAATGGCCAGGATCAGGGCCTGGCGGTCCTGGGGCTGCGGGCTGGCCCTCCACACCGGCTCCAGGCGGTCCTGGGGCAAATAGCCGAAACGCAGTTCATGCAGGGCTTGCAGGTAGCGCTGGCTGATGGCGATGTCGACACAGGCCGGGCTCAGGGACGTATCGGCAGCCGGCAAGCTGTACCGGGCCGGATCCAGTCCGTCATCGGCCAGTTGCTGCAACTGGACCCCCAAGGCCATCAGCCGTTCGTCGTCCGACCAGACGGCCTGGCCGGCGTTTTGCTCGTAGAACGCCTGCAAGCTCAGCATCGTCGGAAAGTCGACACCCGCGGCCAGCACCGGACAAGCCACCGATAATTGGGCCAGCGTGGCCTGTACAGGTGCCTGATCACCAAACGGAACGTCACCGGCTGTCGCGACCAATGGCGAAGCGAGCAATAAAAGGCTCAAGTAACATACGGGCTTTTTGAACAACTGCTTTACTCCAATCCATGGCCGTCTCGTTGACGGTTGACTTTGCGACAGGTACGACCCGCCATCATGATGCAAACGAACAATTACGGACGGGATGCCGCACACACACATCAGCCTATAACCTCACGTGGATTCTTTGCATCCACGCTCACGCTCATTCGCCGGCTCTGCCTGGCCACGGCAGCACTGGGCGCGTTATGCGCTCCGGCGCTGGCCGAGCAGGCGAATTCTCAACAGCTTTACAACAGCCTCGCCCACGCCGCGCCGGAACTCAATCCCCTGGCGCTCAAAAGTGCCTTGAGCGCCATGCAATGCGCGGTCGCCAACGGGGCTCGCCAGGCCCGTCACCTGGCGGTGATCGACTATTCACAACCGTCCACGGCCCGGCGCCTGTGGATCTTCGACCTGCGCCAGAAGAAGCTGGTACTGCGTGACCTGGTGGCCCACGGACAGAAATCCGGGGAGAATTTCGCCACCCAGTTTTCCAATCGCCTGGGCAGCTACCAGTCCAGTCTCGGGCTGTTCCGCACGCAGGAAAGCTATCAGGGCACCCATGGTTATTCGCTGCGCATGGATGGCCTGGAGCCCGGCTTCAATGACCAGGCCCGTGATCGTGCCCTCGTGATCCATGCCGCCGACTATGTGAACCCGTTGTGGAGCCTGCGCCAGGGTCGTATCGGCCGCAGCCAGGGTTGCCCTGCGGTGCGCCCCCAGGTGGCGCGCCAGGTGATCGACAAGCTCAAGGGCGGGCAATTCATGTTTTCCTGGTACCCGGACCCGGGCTGGCTCAAGCGTTCGGCCTATCTCAACTGCCGGCCACAGCAGGTAGCGAGCATTCTGGCGACCAGTGGTGGCTGACGGCCCACCGGACAGAAGCCTGCTGTGAGGATTCTGTGGGAGCACAGCTTGCTCGCGATAGCGGTAAGTCAGTCAGCAACAATGTTGACTGGTCTGTCGCTATCGCGAGCAAGCTGTGCTCCCACAGATCCCATCGCTCCCAGGGATTGCGCCTAATCAGCGGGTGGTTAAAATGCCGGCCTTTCGAATCGCCGGCATTGCCTGATGAACCCTGAAGCCCTTCAAACCCTGCAGACTCATTTACTGGCCGCCCTGGCGTCCGTGCCGGAAGAAACCCGTCGCCTGTTCCACGGCCGCGGGCGCTGCTGGCCGGGGCTGGAGCAGATCACCGTCGACTGGCTCCAGGGCGTGGTGCTGGTTTCCTTGTTCAAGGAGCCTGCGCCTGAACAGTTGGACGAGCTGCTGTCGACGCTGCTCGCTATCACCGCCGCGCCGGCATGGCAACACAGCAAGGCTCATACCCTGGCGGTGCAACACCGTTATCTACCGCAAAGCCTCACCCAATGGCTGGTGGGCGAACCCATCGATGAATGGACCCTGACCGAAGGCGGCTTGCAGTACCGGATCGACCTGGGCAAGAAGCAGAACAACGGCCTGTTCCTCGACATGCGCTACGGCCGTGACTGGGTCCGCGCCAATGCCGCCGGCAAGCGCGTGCTGAACCTGTTCGCCTACACCTGCGGTTTCTCGGTGGCGGCGATCGCCGGTGGTGCCCGGCACGTGGTCAATCTAGACATGTCCCGCGCGGCCCTGAGCCGTGGTCGTGACAACCATCGCTTGAACGGCCATGACCTGGGCCAGGTGAGCTTCCTCGGCCATGACCTGTTCAAGTCCTGGGGCAAGGTGATCAACGGCGGCCCCTATGACCTGGTGATCATCGATCCGCCGACCTTCCAGAAAGGCAGTTTCCTGCTGACCAAGGATTACCAACGGGTGCTGCGCCGGCTGCCGGAACTGCTGGCCGCCGACGGCACCGTCCTGGCCTGCAGCAATGACCCGGCCACCGGCCCGGACTTTCTCATCGACGGTGTCACCCGCGAAGCCCCCGGGTTGGCCTTCAGCGAACGCCTGGCCAACCCACCGGAATTTCCCGACATCGACAGTCAGTGCGGTTTGAAGGCCCTGGTCTTCAAAGCGGCAGCACCGGCCACCAGGCATTGACCAGGCCCATGGTCACCCGACGCACCAAGGCTTCGATTTCCCGGCTCTTGACCGAACGGTAGATGGCCATGGTGCGGCGCAGTTGATCCTCGGTGAGGGTCACCGGCCGGCCGGCGGCCCAATCCACATCCGCGACGGCTTCGAGCCCGATCCGGCGCCAGACCGTTCGCCCGCCTTCCGTGACCGGCTCCAGGGCGCTAGGCAACTCGGGGTCCGGGTGTGCCAGGTTGTCCAGCATCACCTGGGGCCAGCGGGATGGATTCACCGGCCCGCTGAAGGCATTCACCAGGTCGTCATCCAAGGTTTCCCAGATCGCCAACCCTTCAGCCCATTGGGGCGACATCAATCCCAGGTAAGGCCGCCACAGCATCTCGCCCGGGCTCGGGATCTGATCGTTGCTGTTGAAGGTGTCCTGGGCATCGCTGAGCCAGTCGATGAACGCGTCCCGAGTCATCTGTGCTTCGAGTTGCGAGGGGTCAGGAAATCGCTCCATCAGCACGTACTCCCAATTGGACAGGTGGTCCGTCAGGAAACCGGCAAAAGGCGCGCCGTGCCGGGAAAGGCGCGCGCGCATGACCGACTCGAACATTCTGAAGTGCAGTTCCAGCTCGGGGAGGTCCGGCTGCTCCCTGTCCAGAATACGGGCTTGCAGGCGCGTGCGCAGTTGCCGCAGTTGCTGATCGAAGTCGCCGATCAACGTCGGCAGGCGGTCATAGGCGCCCGGAGAGCCCATGTAATGCTGCAAGACCGCAGCCGCCCGCTGGCGAACGCTGAATGACAACCCGGCGGTCGTCCCGCTATCGGCATCGCGCACGAGCGTGGAGAACCAGTCGATGAAGCTGCGCATCCCCGGATCATCGCGAGCGACCTCCAGGGCCCTCTGGAGCGAGGGCGAAATGTACAGCCAATCATCGATGGTGTATCGGAAAGACTCGGGGAAAATCACCCGAAGGGCGTTGGCCTGGACACTGGGCAGCGGGTTGTCGTCGAGCCAGACCCCAAGGGAGTCCAGGTCGCTCAAGCGGGCGAGCACAGGCAACAGGTCATCCTGGATGCTGGTGATGCGATTGCCGCTGAGGTCGACGACGAACGTATCGGAAATGAACACCTCGGTGTGCCTGGCCAGCACTGACAATGCCAGTTGAGGCACCCGGTCAAGCCCGGTCCGGCTCAATTCCAGCGTCATCAGGTTCACCAGCTCTGGCAGATCAGGCAGGTCCCGGCAGTTATTTTCGTTCAAGCGCAGTTCCTGCAAAGCCGTGGCGGAACGCAGGAACGCGCTGCCCTCCTCATCCAGGCGCAGGCCACAGCGCGCCAGGTTCAGCGAGCGCAAATCCGGCAGCGAAGTGGTCAGGGCCTGCAACTGTTCGGGCGTGAAACTCAGGTTGTCGGCCCATATGACTTCACGCAGGGAGGGTAATCCGGCCAGGCTGCCGATGGCGGCAATCACCTCGGCATTGGTGCCCGCCTGTGCGCTGCCGATCCCCGACAGGTCCAGCGTCCATAAAGGGATGTAGGGATCGGTCCCCAGCAAAGGCGTGAATACATTCGCGTCCAGGTGCAGCGGGTTGCGGCTCAACGACAGATCCACCAGTGCCCGTAACTGCGCCACCGCGACAGGAACGGCGGTGAGATGATTGCCCCGCAGGTTCAGCGAATCGATGCCGGGGAACATCCGCAGGAAATCCGAAGGATCCTCCACCAACCCCAGGTTGGTCAGGATCATCGTCTCGATATGTACCAAACGAACGGTCACCGGAGGCAGTCGACCGATGTTGACGTTTTCGATCCGCACCACCAGCTCACTGCCCTCGCTGCCCGGATCAGGTGCGCGCTGCCAGGCACGGCGGATGATCCGCGTAACGCTCCGACGTTGCGCCAACAGTGCCTCACGGTCCAGCGTCTGCTCGACGGGATGGTGAAACCCTTCCTGCTCCTCCCATTGACGCAACCCTTGGTCCAGGGTGGTCCAGTCGTTCTCCAGGCGGTTGATCAAGTCATCGAAGCGAACGCCTTCGAGTTGGGCCTGCTCGACCAGGCCAAACCGTAGCCGTCTCAGGGCATCCCCCGCGTGAGCGGGATACAGTCGCTCAAGCCGCTGGTTCAAGCTACCGTTCCAGTCTTGCAGCGGCAGCCGGCCACGGCCGCTGAGCGGATAAACCAAGTGCCCGTTCAACCACAGCGGACGCGACCCGAGGCTGCCCAGGCGGCGCATCGCCAGGTAGGGACGCAACGCTTGCCGGTCATCCATGGCTTGTACCAGCAACTGGTTGCGTAGCTTGTCCGCCTCCCAGATATTCAAGCCCAATGCCCTGCGGGCATCGTCCGGCATCGCCCTGAGCAGCGCATCTTCCAGGTCCATGGCGCTCGCCAGTTCCTCGCCGGTTTCGTCAAAGGGGCGATACCGGTCACCTTCCTGGCGGATGACTTTGAACGGACCATCCTGCCCCACCTCAATCGGATCCGGCAGCTCGCGCAGCCACAGGCGCAGGTGCAGCCGCCCCCGCAGCGAAGGGGTATTGGCCAGCAGGTTGATGACGATGCGGTCTCGATCGACCGTGCTCTCCCCCCGCGCCAAGGCGCGCAGGGCCCGACTCAGGCGCAGTTCACGCAAGGCTTCGGCCGCCTGCTTGCCGAGTGTTCCAGTCACCCGTCCTTCCAGTAAACGCTGTCGATCCTGACCGGATACGTTGCGGACCAGCTCGTTGGCGATGGACTCAGGTAAACCCGGAAAGGCCCGGATCAAGGGAACGGCCAGCGGGTCGAGCGCGATTGACTTAGCCATGGCCAGGGTCACCCGCTTGGCATCGCGCTCCAGGCGCGCGGCCCAGCGCACGGCCAACAAACGACTGCGCTCCAGCGGGCGCAAGCCGAGGCTGTTCTGGCCCAGCAGCGCGGTCTGCTCATCCACGCTCAGCCCATCCAGGATTCGAGCGGCCCAGTTATCGCGTGCGAGATCCGCTCGCATCAACAGGATAGAGCGCGTGTCGGCCGCATCTCCCACGGGGTAAATTCGCACCCCATCGTGGTAGCGCAACGTCATGTCCTCCGGCCAGCCCGGTAGCTCCGCGAGGGTCTGGACGATACGAAAATGCATGCCCTGCGGTGCTTCGCCACGGCGTAGACGGTCGATGGTGTGCCGCACCCACTGCCAGTTTCGAGCCTCATCCAGGGCATCGGCCAAGATGGCCGGCATCGGCTGCGCTTCGACTTGCAGGTAGCGCAAATGCGCCTCGCTGATGCCGACCTGACGTTGCACGGTCAGGATCGTCGGGTTATCCAGTTCGGCAGGCGTTTCGGCGAACGTGCGCAACAGCTCCAGATTGCCGCGCTGCAACGGGTTGCGATGCGCCCACTGCCAGCCACGGGCGCGGCTCCATTCCAACGGCGGCGTGACGCCCCTGTGCTCCGAGGGCAGGCGCAGGCTCAGGTTGTCCTGTGTCCCTTGTACTTCAAAGTAACGATCCTCGATCCGCACCCATGCCGCGTCGGCCATGCGCCAGACACCCCAGGCGTCCTGCTCGGCCTCCACCGGTGGCAGGCGCCGTGCTTCGAAGGGACGGACGTCGCCATTCCACAACCGGGTGCTACCGTCCGCCACGGGCATCGGTTCAATGGCTGCGCCTATGAACCCCAGGTAGGCGCCTTGAGCGACCCCGAACAGCACATTGAAAATATGCTCGATCCCCTCTTGTGCGTGGCCTTCGTTGAACGCCTGGATACCTTCGAAAATCTCATACACCAGGCGCACCCCACCGACCACCGCGGCCCCCATGCCGATGGGCATGCAGAACGGGAAAAAGGTGGCCGCGAGCATCAGCGAGCGCTCGACCAGACTCTCCCAGTATTCCAGCCGCGCCAGCAGCGCCCGCCGATCCTGATCCCGGGTCGACACCATCAGTGCCGAGGCGTTGCCCAGCGCATGGCCCCGCCATTCATGGTAAGCGGCGTGCCAATGATCCTCGCGCACGTCATTCAGGCCCCAGGCGACCCTGGGCACGGGGATCCGAATGCGTCGGGGATTGTCGCTCTCACCCTGCTCGCCCTCACGCCAACCGGTGATGCGAGCATGGATTTCCTGGAACAGATTGGGGTTATCGGTGATCGTCCACTCCACCTGATCGTGCAGGGCCGCCCCCAGGCTGGCTTGCAAGCGCAACGGGAAATATTGCGTCAGGTCCTGGCGATAACTGCGTTTACGGACCCGCTCGGTCAGCTCCGCCGATAGCGCCTGCAAATTTGCGAACTGCTTGAGCGGAGCCACGGTATCGTGGGGCATGTGCAGGACGATCGGACGAACACCGCTGGCGTCGCTCGCCAGCCCCCAGTACACCCGAGCGCCGAACAACGGCGCGGACAGCAACTCCAGCGCCTTGACCTCGCAGGCCAAGGGCGTCACAGGATGCGCTTCCAACTGGACACCGGCATGGGCCAGCAGCCGCTCACCGGTGCTATTCAGGCGGCCGGCCAACTTCGCCTCGTAGGCATCATGAACCAACAGGCTGCGCGCGTACGCCATGTAGGCTTTTGCCACGACCGGGACTTCACCGGCGATGCGGGGCAGCCGCTGTTCGAGCTTCTGCCGGTACGCCCCACCGGCGTCCACCTGTCGGCAGAGGCTGGCGAAACTGGCCGGGGTCATGTCCAGTGGCGCACGGTTCGTTGGGGTGTCCCCTTGGTTGAACTCTCCCGCCCTGCCCTGGATGAACAGCTCGCCCTTCTTATCGAAATCCCCCCCGATAACTGCATCGGCGGGAGGATAGTTGCCCATGGCCGCTTCGATCACCGATAGCGAGGGATCGGTCACGAAAGGCCCACGCCTGACCCGCGCCCGGCGTATGGCATCGACGACGCTGCCGCCGCCATTCACCCGGCTCCAACCTTGGACCTGCGGCTGCATCTTGAGCAGATCGAGGGTAAAGGCATAGGGCGATGGCAAGTCGGTGAGCAACGCATTCAGCACGTCGCTGTCGCGCTGCAGTTGCCGGGTAAGCACCTTGAAGCGTTCCTGCTGGGGCCGTGTGGCCCGTTTCAACCAGGCGGGCAGCCGGGCCTGGATGAACTCGACATGGGTATCGAGGGTAGACATGGTGGACCTCCATCCTTGGGGGCAATTGGGAATCTAGATGCGCCCAACCGGCGCGAACCCGATGCTCCAAGAAATGGCCGTTTTTTAAAACTGCGCAACCGTTGCAAGGGGTTGCGGGGTCTTGGCAGCCACGAAGGTCACCTCTCTCTTACACCAGCAATGTCAGCCACGCCGAGGCCAGCAGCAACAGCGCCATGGTCCGATTGAACCGTCCCATCGCCACGGCGGAGCGGCAGAACCGGGCAGCACCGAGGCCCAGGTAAGCCCAGACGGTCATGCAGGGAATGGAGATCGCAAAAAACGCCAGGGACAGCCACAGGACCCGCACGGTGCGGTCGGCTTCGGCGCCGGCAAACACGCTGACCACCGCCAGCGCCATCATCCAGGTCTTCGGGTTCACCAGTTGCAGGCCGGCCGCCCCGACCAGGCCGAGCCTGGGGCCTTCAACGGGTTGATCCGGATCGATGGCCTGGGCCGGCGCGCTGAAAATCTGCCAGGCCATCCAGCTCAGCCAGGCGATGCCGGCCCAGGACAGTGCCGTTTGAATCGTCGCATGGCGGGCCAGTACATCCCCCAGCCCCGTGCCCACCAGCAACACCAGCAACGCCGCCGCGGCACAGGCGCCGAGGATGATCGGGACCGTGGTCGGCAGGCCGAAGCGCGAGCTATGGCTCAACACCAGGATATTGGTCGGCCCCGGAGTGATGGAGGCAACAAACGCGAACAAGGCAAACGGCAGTAGCTGGTCCATGGAGCAATTTCTCGGTGAAGGATTAGCCGTATCCTCCCCCCGTGGAACGTGCTCAGTCTGGAACAATTGAGCAGCGCTTGCGGTAGTCCGCCGGACTCAAGCGATAGGCGCGCTGGAACCAGCGGCCCAGGTGACTCTGATCGGCAAACCCGAGCTGTGCCGCCACGGCCACGGCGCTCTCACCGCGGGCCAGCAGACGTCGCGCCCGGGCCAGTCGCAACTGGATCAGATAAGCGTGGGGGGCCAGGCCGAACGCCGCCTTGAACGCACGGGTCAGGCGGAACCGGTCGACGCAGGTGACCCGCGCCAGGTCATCCAGGCCGATGTCTTCGTTCAGATGGCTGTGCAGATAATCGCGGGCCTGCTGCGCAACCAGCGGCAGGCGCGGGTCGGGGTTGATCCGGGCCCGCCAGTGCAAATGCTGGGTCAGGTTGGCCAACAGGGTGTCGAGCGCCGTCTGGCGGACGATGCGGATTTCCTGGTCGTGCAGGCTCTGGAACGCCAGGGCCGTCGCGTTCGCCAGGCGTGCATCGTCGGCCAGGGTCGCGGCGAACCCCAACTGTGCGTTGTCTGGCGCGACGTCGAACAACGAGCGCAACTCTCGCTCCAGCCAGAGGGGATCGAGGTACAGGGTGCGATAGGTAAAACCGCCGGCCTGGGGCGCATGCCCGTCATGGAGTTCACCGGGTTCCAGCAGGAAAACCTTGCCCGGCGTGCTGTTGTGCTGCTGGCGGCGGCAATGAAACTGCTGCACGCCCTCTTCGGTCACGCCGACCAGGTACGCATCATGCCAATGGGGATCATAGGCATGCCCTTCAAAATGCGCGCGCACGGTCTCGATACCGGACGTGGCGTCCTGCTTGAGATCGATCCAGTTGCGCGAGGTCATGGGTTCTCCGGCCTGATTTATCCGCTTGAGCAGATTAACCGCTCAGGGTGAGGACTGTCTGGAAGATTTGTGCAGCGAATACTGAAGACCCTGCGCAGATCCCTGTGGGAGCGAGCCTGCTCGCGATAACGGAGTGTCAGCCACTGCAGGGTCGACTGATGCACCGCTATCGCGAGCAGGCTCGCTCCCACACTGGACACACTGGCGTTCCCCAACCCGATCAAGGATCAGGAACAAGCGCCGGCAACACCGCCTCCAGCGCCAGTCGCGCCAGTTCGGCATCCTGCTCGGACTTGACCCCGGACACGCCGATGGCACCGATGCATTGTCCGTCGTGGCGAATGCTCACACCGCCTTCGAGCATGCCGTGCAGATGCGGCGCACTGAGAAAGGCATAGCGACCTTCGTTGATCATGTCTTCGAAAAACTTGCTGTCACGCCGGCTCATGGCAGCGGTGCGGGCTTTTTCGGTGGCGATGTAGGCCGACAACGGCGAGGCACCGTCCAGCCGCAACAGGCCGAGGGGATGGCCGCCATCGTCCACCACACAGACCGACACGGCCCATTGACGCTGATGCGCCAGCTCCTTGGCTGCTACCAACAACTGTGCAACATCTTGTTCGGTGAGGACTGCCTTGGTTTTCATGAATCACTCCGATGTGCCACGCAAGAACCCGTGTCGCAGTATGGCCTTGGCGTCAGTTCGAGCCAACCCGTTCGAAATCCTGCTCGTCGGGTGACGGCATCAATGGATCCATTAAAAATGAAAGACCGCTCAATTCATCGATAATACATTGACAACAAAACTAGTTAAGAGACTTAATGGATCCATAGAAAAACAAAACCCCTGGAGACCCGTCATGTATCCCAAGAACGCCTGGTACGTTGCCTGCACCCCCGATGAAATCGCCGAGAAGCCGCTGGGTCGCCAGATCTGCGGCGAGAAAATGGTTTTCTACCGTGGGCATGAAGGCAAGGTGGCTGCCGTCGAAGACTTCTGCCCCCACCGTGGCGCCCCGCTCTCCTTGGGCTACGTCGAAAACGGCAACCTGGTGTGTGGCTACCATGGCCTGGTGATGGGCTGTGACGGCAAGACGGTGGAGATGCCAGGGCAACGGGTGCGCGGGTTTCCCTGCAACAAGACCTTCGCCGTGCAGGAACGCCACGCGTTCATCTGGGTCTGGCCCGGCGACCAGGCCTTGGCCGACCCGGCACTGATCCATCCTCTGGAATGGGCGGAAAACGAAGAATGGGCCTATGGCGGCGGCCTGTTCCATATCCAGTGCGACTACCGCCTGATGATCGACAACCTGATGGACCTGACCCACGAGACCTACGTGCATGCCTCGAGCATCGGCCAGAAGGAGATCGACGAGGCCCCCCCGGTGACCACGGTCGAAGGCGACGAGGTCATCACCGCCCGGCACATGGAAAACATCATGGCCCCACCGTTCTGGCGCATGGCCCTGCGTGGCAACAACCTGGCCGACGACGTACCGGTAGACCGCTGGCAGATCTGCCGTTTCACCCCGCCCAGCCATGTCATGATCGAAGTCGGCGTGGCCCATGCCGGCAACGGCGGCTATCACGCCGCGCCGCAGTTCAAGGCATCGAGCATCGTGGTGGATTTCATTACGCCGGAAACCGAAACGTCCATCTGGTACTTCTGGGGCATGGCCCGGCATTTCCAGCCCAAGGACGAAGCCCTGACCGCGAGCATTCGCGAAGGCCAGGGCAAGATTTTCAGCGAAGACCTGGAAATGCTCGAGCGCCAGCAACGCAACCTGCTGGACCATCCGCAACGCAACCTGCTCAAGCTCAACATCGATGCCGGTGGCGTGCAGTCGCGCCGAGTGCTTGAACGCTGGATCGCCCGTGAGCGCGAAGCCCAGGCGGGATTGATTGCCAGTACCCATCAGCCACAACCTGCGGAGCAACGGCCATGATCGAAGTTCAGGTCGCGGCGCGGCACAACGAAGCCCTGGACATCTGCAGCTACGAGCTGATCCGTGTCGACGGCCAGCCTTTGCCGGCGTTCACGGCTGGTGCCCATATCGATGTGCATTTGCCGGGTGGCGTGATTCGGCAGTATTCGCTGTGCAACCACCCCGAGGAACGGCACCGCTATCTCATCGGCGTGCTCAAGGATCCAGCCTCGCGGGGCGGTTCAAGCAGCCTGCACGAGCAGATCCTGCCCGGTGCGCGGTTGTTCATCAGCGAACCGCGTAATCTGTTCCCCCTCGCCCTCCAAGCCCGGCGTCATCTGCTGTTTGCCGGAGGCATCGGCATCACGCCGATCCTGGCCATGGCCGAGCACCTGGCGCAAAGTGGCGCGACATTCGAGTTGCATTACTGCGCCAGGTCCCTGGAGCGGGCCGCCTTCGTCGAGCGCCTGGGTCAGGCTCCGTATGCCGATCGGGTGTTCCTGCATTTCGACGAAGCACCCGAAACCGCACTGGATACCGCTCGGGTGTTGGCGGCGCCCAGTGAAGACGTGCACCTCTATGTCTGCGGCCCCGGCGGGTTCATGCAACATGTACTGGACACCGCCAGGGCCCAGGGCTGGCAGGACGCCTGCCTGCACCGCGAATACTTCGCCGCCGTCCCCACCGACACCCGCGCCGATGGCAGCTTTACCGTGAAGCTGGCCAGCAGCGGCCAAGTGTTCGAAGTCCCCAAGGACCGCAGCGTCGTGCAGGTGCTGGAAAGCCATGGCATCGAGATTCCGATCTCCTGCGAGCAAGGCGTCTGCGGCACCTGCCTGACCCGCGTGCTGGAAGGTGTGCCGGACCATCGCGACATGTTCCTGACCGAGGCCGAGCAGGCTTGCAACGACCAGTTCACGCCGTGCTGTTCCAGGTCGAAGACGCCGTTGCTGGTGTTGGACCTCTAGCCCCCAGCCTACCCCATCCCTGTGGGAGCGAGCCTGCTCGCGATAGCGGTGTGTCAGCAAAAGATCTGTAACTGATCCACCGCAATCGCGAGCAGGCTCGCTCCCACAATGGATACTCACTCGGAACGCAAGATCACCTTCATGTGCTCATCCGCCAAGGTCGAGCCGAACACCTCGGCGTAGCGCAAGGTGGCGTTGGCATGTTCGCGCATGATCGCCTCGGCCCGCGCGCCCTGGCGATGGATCAGCGCGTCGAACACCGAGTGGTGTTGCATGTGGGCATAGTTGAAGCGCCGATACTCGCCGGCCATGTTCTGCCGATCCACCGCCAGTGCGGTGACTGAGGCGAACGGCAGATGATCGTTGCGGGCCAGCGCATCGGCAATGGCCGGGTTGTGGCTGCCTTCGACGATCACCTGGTGAAAGCGCATGTTGAGGTCGTGATAGATCTCCAGGTCCTCCTCGGTCACGTAGCCCTTGGCGAACAGTTCGTCGCCCTGTACCAGGCATTGTTCGAGGGTGGCGCGAGCCTCCGCATCCAGGCCTCGTTCGGCGGTCTGACGTGCGGCCAGGCCTTCCAGCACACCGCGCACTTCCACCGCGCCGGCAATGTCCTCGGCGCTGACCGAACGCACCTGGAACCCACGCCCGCCGAAGCGCACCAGCAAACCCTCCTGCTCCAGCGTCCTGAACGCCATGCGAACCGGCATCCGCGACACGCCGAACCGTTGCGCCGTGGGAATCTCCATCAACCGCTCACCGGCCGCCAGCTCGCCAGAAGCAATCATTCTGCGCAACGCAACCAGCACCGTTTGGCCGGGCTTACTCATCCGGGGTACTTCCAGGGAAAAGAGACCGCCATAGTAAAAGCAAAACCCGGTGGGAGCGAGCCTGCTCGCGATAGCGGTGGGTCAGCCACTGCAGAATCGACTGATAGATCTCTATCGCGAGCAGGGCCCGCTCCCACAGGGGATTGGGGCCGGACGCGGAATGTGTGTCCACTGCAGAACCAGTGTGGGAGCGAGCCTGCTCGCGATGGCGGTGGGTCAGCTACCGCAGAATCGACTGATAGATCGCTATCGCGAGCAGGCTCGCTCCCACAGGTTCTTGGTGTGCTTAAGCGAGTGTCGCCCGCAGGATCGACTCATCCTCACCGCGGTACAGCGCTTCGACTTTCGCCGCCCGCCATTGCAACACCGCCCGCTGGTTGATGGAGCCCTTGTCGGTGATTTCGCCGCGGTCGATGGACGCCGGTTCATCGAGCAAGGCGATCCACTCGACCCGGCTGGCGTTGCCGCTGGCGCCGTGGTTGAGGCGTTGCAGCCAGTCGGCGAACCATTGGCGGACGGGGGCGCTGGCGAGTACTTGGGCATCACTGGCGTCCGCGGGCAGACCCGACAGGCGTCGGCACTCGGGAAGCCGCGGGAATACCAGGGCGCCCAGGCATTCGCGATCCGGCGCAGTCACCACCAGGTCCTGGACGTAGGGCGTACCTTCCAGCACCGCACGGTTGCGCAACGGCCCGACGCTGACGAACACGCCGGAGGACAGCTTGAAGTCCTCGGCAATCCGCCCGTCGAACATCAGCCCCAACTGCGGATTAGCCGGATCGGCCAACTTGATCGCATCGCCCGAGCAATAGAAACCGTCCTCGTCGAACACCTCGGCCGTCTGCTGCGGTGAGCGCCAGTAGCCGGGCATGATGTGCGGCCCGCGGAAGCGGCCTTCGAACTTGCCGTCCACCGGCATCAGTCGCACTTCGCAACCCGGCGCCGGCAGGCCGATATAGCCGGCCATGGACAGCGGCCCGGTGGTAAAGGTGCACGACGGAGACGCTTCGGTCATCCCCAGCCCGGCCATCATGCGGATCCGTTCGCCGCAATGCTGCTCGGCCACTTTGTCGAGCCGGTCCCAGGTGCTCTGAGACAGGCCGGCGGCGGCAAAGAAAAACAGGCTGACGCGCTTGAAGAAGCGCTCGCGCAACTCGCCATCCCGCTCCAGGGCGCTGACCAGTTCCTCCCAACCCTTGGGCACGGTCAGGTAGGCGGTCGGTGAAATCTCCTTGAGGTTGCGCAAGGTTTCGGCGAAACCCTGGGCGGTGGGCTTGCCGTCATCCAGGTAAAACGTGCCGCCGTTGTACAACACGATGCCGACGTTGTGACTGCCACCAAAGGTGTGGTTCCACGGCAACCAGTCCACCAGCACCGGCGGCGCTTCGCCGAACACCGGAAAGGTCTGCAACAGCATCTGCTGGTTGGCACAGAGCATGCGCTGAGTGGTGACCACGGCCTTGGGCAGTTTGGTGGAGCCTGAGGTGAAGAGAAACTTGGCGATGCTGTCAGGGCCGGTCGCGGCGAAGGCACGTTCGGCCTCGGCACCACCGGGTTGCGCCAACAGGCTGGCAAAGCTTGTCCTGGAGCGCCCCGCCATCTCACCGCCCACCGTGATCAGCGGCACATTCGCCGGCAACACCGCATTGACCGCACGCTCAAACGGCGCAGCCTGGCTGACGAATACCAGCCCTGGCTGCAGTAGATCGCAAACATGCCGCAGCTTGGCAAAATCCTGGGACAACAAGGAATAGGCCGGCGACACCGGGCAATACGGAATGCCGGCGTACATCGCACCAAGGGCCATCTGCAGATGTTCGATGTCGTTGCCCGAAAGCAAGGCCAGGGGTTTATCGGCCGACAATCCATAAGCCAGCAGGCTCTGGGCAATGGCGCGGACGCTGTCGAGCATTTCGGCGTAGCTGACCCGACGCCAATCCCCCCCGTTCTGCCGGGCAGCGATAAAGGTCTGTTGCGGGCGCACCTGGGCCCAATGCACCAGGCGATCGAGCAAGCGTACCGGCAACGGGGCCAGGGCTTCCAGGGAGCGCATGTGCAGGATGCCCTGCTCCTCACTGACCTCAACCGCGGGGTGACCAATCGACACCTGGCGATAAGGCGTAGGGCCGGGTTGGGAGGACGATCTGAACTCGGAACTCACGTACATTTCCTCCACCAAGGCACGTTCGGGTTCGCGATGCGAGCGGAACGTGGCAGCGTCTGGCTGCGACCTTGTTATTGTTATGTCTGGCCTGCACCGGGGCGGCGGTTTCGAAACGCGGCCGCCCACGATGCGATGGATATCAGATCGGGTAATGCCGGGGACCATTCTGCAAGGTCACCCAACGCAACTGGGTGAAATGCTCGATGGATGCCTTGCCGCCGAAACTGCCGTAACCACTGGACTTGACTCCGCCGAAGGGCATCTGCGCCTCGTCGTGCACGGTGGGCCCGTTGATATGACAGATGCCCGATTCGATCCGCTGGGCCAAGGTCAGAGCCCGGCTGGTATCGCGGCTGAAAATGGCCGCCGACAGGCCGAATTCGGAATCGTTGGCCAGGCGCAGTAATTCTTCGTCACCGCTCCCGCGCAACAACACCGCCACCGGACCAAAGGACTCCTCACGGTACAGGCGCATGTCCGGCGTCACCCCATCGAGCAGGGTTGGTTGCAGAATGCTGCCCTCCAACTGACCACCTGCCACCAGCGTGGCGCCTTTGGCCAGGGCATCGTCGATCATGGCCTTGATGCGCTGGCCGGCACTGACGTCGACCAGCGAGCCCAGCACCGAATCTCCGCTGGCTGGATCACCGGCACGCAACGTGGCGATTTTCGCCTGCAACCGGGAAACGAAGGCATCGGCCACGCTGGCGTCCACGATCAGACGCTCGGTGGACATGCAGATCTGCCCCTGGTTGAAGTACGCCCCGAAGGCAGCCGCTTCCACCGCGGCGTCCAGATCGGCGTCGTCCAGCACGAGAAACGGTGCCTTGCCACCCAGCTCCAACAGCGCCGGCTTGAGGTGACGTGCCGACAACTCGCCAACGATGCGCCCGACGTGGGTCGAGCCGGTGAAGTTGACACGGCGCACCGCCGGGTTGGCGATCAGTCGCTCGACGATCACTGGAGCGTCCGCAGGCGCATTGCAGATCACATTGACCACGCCGTCGCCCAACCCGGCGTCCTGCAGCACCTGGCCGATCAAGCGGTGCACCGCCGGGCTGATCTCCGAAGCCTTGAGCACCACGGTATTGCCGCAGGCCAGAGGCATGGCGATCGCGCGGGTGGCGAGAATCACCGGGGCGTTCCATGGCGCAATCCCCAGCACCACGCCGCAGGGCTGGCGCAGGGCCATGGCGAAACTGCCGGGCACGTCCGAAGGAATGATTTCGCCGTTGATCTGAGTGGTCATGGCGGCAGCTTCGCGTAGCATGTTCGCCGCCAGGTGCACATTGAAGCCATACCAGTTGGCCATGGCGCCGGTTTCGCCGGCGGCGGCAATGAACTCAGCGCTGCGAGCCTGCAATTGCTCGGCTGCCCGCAGCAGTCGGGTACGACGTTCGTTGGGGGCCAGCGCGGCCCAGGCGGGAAACGCGGCTTGCGCGGCAGCCACGGCCGCGTCGGCATCTTCCACGGTGGCCGCGGCCACACGGGACACCACTTCTCCAGTCACCGGATTGCAACGCTCGAAAGTCCGACCGTCACGGGCGGGGCACGACTGGCCGCCGATCAACAGGGGCACGTCCAGCATGGTGATTCCTCTTTATTGTCTTTATCGGGAATACGTTCACGGTAGCGCCAAGGGCCTTTGACGAACAGCCTGCGGGCGCTTCTGGAGCGACCCGCTACGCCTTCGTCTCAGCGCTTGTAGGCCTGCAGCCCGGGCTTGATGCTCTTGTCGTCGAGGAACTGCTTCATCCCTTGCTCGCGACCGCCCTCTTTGTCCAACAGGCGCGACTGATCGAGCTTGGCGTACAGGTAATCTTCGTTTTGCTCCCAGGTCAGTTCGCGGCAACGCTTGAAGCCGTGCTTGGCCGCCCGCAGCACCACCGGGTTTTTCTCCAGCAGGTTGCGCGCCAGCTCTACCGTGACCTCACGCAGTTGCGCCAGGGGTACGCTTTCGTTGACCAGGCCCATTTCGGCGGCTTTCTGCCCACCAAACGTCTTGCCGGTCATGATGTAGTACAGCGACTGGCGATGCCCCACGGTGTCGGCCATGGCCTTGCTGACGAGGTTGCCGGGCGGGATGCCCCAGTTGATTTCCGACAGGCCGAACGTGGCTTCGTCGGCGCAGATTGCCAGGTCGCATGCCACCAGCGGGCTGAAGCCACCACCGAAGCACCAGCCATTGACCATGGCAATGGTCGGCTTGGCGTACATGCGCAGCAGTTTCCACTGCCACTGGGAGGCTTCGCGGCGGATCTTTTCCTGAAGGATTTCCGGTCCGGCGTCCACCTCGCGGAAATACTCCTTAAGGTCCATGCCGGCGGTCCAGGCATCACCGGCTCCGGTCAACACGAGTACGCCGGCCGCCGGATCCTGCTCCAGGGTTTCCAGCACGTCGATCATCTCGCGGTTGAGGGTCGGGCTCATGGCATTGCGTTTTTCCGGGCGATTGAGGGTGACCCAGGCAATGCCCTCCTCGACGTCGACTTTGACCGTTGTCCAGCGACCTTCGTAATTGCTCATGACACGTGCTCTCTTGTTCTTGGCTGAAGATGAACAAAAGCTAAACCGCAAAACTAGTTATGTCAATTAACTATTAATCGATTTAACCAGGTTTTTCCGGTCACAAGAATGAAGCCTTCGATCAATGAATGTGTAATCGACCGTAGCCATCGCGGCATAACCTCGGCAAACTGGATAGCCTTGTTAATAATTCACCTTGAGGATGCTTTTTTCGATGGCCAAGTCTTCCAAGCTTGCCGAACCCGCCGCGGTCGTGACTGGCGGCGGCGACGTGCCGGCGCCGCTGGACTCCGCGCTGGATGACCTGATCGGTTACGCCCTGCGTCGCGCCCAGCTGAAACTGTTCCAGAGTCTCATCAGCCAACTGGCCGTTCACGATCTGCGACCGGCCCAGTTCTCGGCGCTGGCGATCATCGACCAGAACCCCGGCCTGATGCAGGCCGACCTGGCCAAGGCCCTGGCAATCGAACCGCCGCAAGTGGTGCCGCTGCTGAACAAGCTGGAAAGCCGGGCGCTGGCCGTGCGGGTGCGCTGCAAGCCGGACAAACGCTCCTATGGGATATTCCTGAGCAAGACCGGCGAGACCCTGCTCAAGGAACTCAAGCAGATCGCCGCCCAAAGCGACCTCGACTCCACGGCCGCCCTCTCGGCTGCGGAGCGGGAAGAACTGTTGCGGTTGTTGAAGAAGGTCTATCAGTAGCAGGAGGCTTTTGTGGTGATGGAGGTGTGGGAGCAGTAGCAGGATGCTTTTTGTAGTGATGGAGGTGTGGGAGCAAGGCTTGCCCGCGACAAGGGCGATGCGGTCTGTCAGAAATCGAGGCGCCTGCTTCGCGAGCAAGCTTTGCTCCCACAGATATTCTCACCACAAGAAAGTTTGACTGTTACCAGATCGGCACGCTGTACGTCACCAGGAACCGCGTCTGGTTCTCATCACGAAACGCCGCGCTGCCCGGAAAATCATTGCGGTAGATCGACTTGCGCGCCAGCAACCCGACGTCCTTCAGCGGACCGCTCTGGATCACATACCCCAGCTCCATCTGGAACTCACGCTCCTTGCGGTCATCGGCGCCGAGGGCGGCCAGGTCAATATGGTCGCCACGCACATAACGCAAGCGCGTCCTCAACCCGGGCACGCCGACCGCGGCGAAGTCGTAGTCATGGATCGCCTGCCAGGTGCGCTCCCGGGCATTGAGGAAATCCGAACTCATGGTCATCTCGCTCAAGCCCATCAACTCGGTGCCAGACACGTAGGGCGTGGCGGTATCGCCGCTGGCATGCATGTAGCCCAGGCTGACCCGATGACCGCCCCAGCGATAGCCGACCAGCGCCGAGGCATTGCGGTTGTCCACCTTGCCGGCCTTGGCGGCACCCTCATCACGGCTGAAGAAACTGCGCAGGTCCGTGGTCAATACGCCGCCGCCCAGGATCAGGTTATGCAACAACGCCAGGGTGTCCTGCTGATACAGGTCCGCCACTTCGGCGTGATAGGCGCGCAGGCTGAGGTCTTTGTTGATCTGGTAATCGCCGCCGGCATACGCCAGGTGGGAGGCTGTGGCCGAGCCGTTGAAGCGGCGATTGGGTGAGGCGATGCTCATCGGCTGGTAATCGGTGGAGTCGCGTCGGTTGATGCGGTCGATGTAGCCGGTGTTCAGCGTCAACCCCTCGATGTCCTTGGAACTGAGGGTCGTGCCGCGGAAGGTCTGCGGCAGCAATCGTGACGGGCTGGCGAACGCGAACGGCAAGAAGATCGACACATCGCCCGTCTTCACGAGGGTCTGGCCGAAACGCAGCTTGCCGGTCAGGACCAGGCGCGAATACTCGTCCGCCGCGCGCTTGTCGCTGCTGGACACCGGCAGCAGTTCGGTGCCGCTGCGATCGGGCGAAGAGTCGAGCTTGATCCCCAGCAGTCCCCGGGCGTCGACGCCGAAACCGAGGGCGCCGGGGGTGAAGCCCGATTCCATGTTCATGATCGCCCCCTGGGCCCATTCCCTGGCCGCCGTCTTGGCGCCGTCGTCCTTGTAATCGCGATCCATGTAGTAGTTGCGCAGGGTCAGGGTGCCGTGGCTGTCATCGATGAAGCCCGCGGCCAATGCTGTGGTCGAAGACAGGCCCAGCCCCAGGGCCAGCAGATGGGCGAGACGTGTAGCTGGGGCTGCTGCACAAGCCCCCCGGACAAGGTTCGGCATGTTCGAAAGTCCTTTTTATTGTTGTTGTTTTTCTGCGGTCCCTCACGACTGGATGAGGACACGGGACAGGAGGATGGAAACCAAGCGCCCTCCTCGTCAATCCGAAATGACCGATAATCGAACATTAATATCATTAACCGTTTTTTAAGATTCTTCACATTCAATATTCAACCTACTGATTTTATTTGTGATATCCACAAAATCTCCCACCAACTCGACACGATTCACTTTTTAGTTAGCTTTGTTAATCTGAATTCCGCTTTCCGGCTGGCTGAGAGTCGGGCCCCGACAAAAACAATAAGAGGACTTGTCATGAATCATCCGACGCGTCGTGCGACGCTGACCATCGCCTTGTGTTTCATCGTTGCGCTGATCGAGGGTTTCGACCTGCAATCGGCGGGTACTGCGGCTGCCGGCCTGCGGCAGACCTTTGTGCTGGACCCTAAAATGATGGGCTGGGTGTTCAGCGCGGGAATCATCGGGCTGCTGCCCGGGGCCTTCTTCGGAGGCTGGATCGCGGACCGCATCGGTCGCAAGAAGATCCTTGTCGGCGCCGTGCTGGTGTTCGGCGTATTTTCCCTCAGCACCGCTTATGTCGAGCAGTACGCCAGCTTGCTGCTGGTGCGTTTCATGACCGGCCTTGGGCTTGGCGCCGCCCTGCCCAATCTCATCGCCCTGTGCGCCGAGGCCGTGGGCGAACAGCGACGGGGCACGGCCATCAGCGTGATGTACGCGGGTGTGCCACTGGGAGGCGCGTTGGCGGCCGTCGTTGCGATGCTGTTCGGTGAACACTGGCAAATGACGTTCTTCATCGGCGGCCTGACGCCGCTGCTGGTGGTGCCGCTGATGCTGCTGTGGCTGCCGGAGTCCAGCGCCTTTCGCCAGGCCCGGGACGTCGACGCAGAGGCGCGTGCCTCAACTGTCCAGGCGTTGTTCGGTGACGGTCGAGGCCGTACCACCTTCGCGCTCTGGCTGAGTTATTTCTTCACCTTGACGGTCATGTACATGCTGCTCAATTGGCTGCCGTCGTTGCTGCTGGAACAGGGCTTCAGCAAGCCCCAGGCCGGGCTGGTACAGATGCTGTTCAACATCGGCGGCACCCTCGGCTCGCTGCTCGGTGGGCTGTTGCTGGACCGCTGCAACGGGATCAAGGTGGTGTTGTTCGTCTATGCCGGGTTGTTGAGTGCCCTGGCCGGGGTCGGCTTGTCGGTCGGTATCGTACCGACGGCCGTCGCTGGATTCTGCGCCGGCCTGTTTGTCATGGCCGCGCAGTTGGTGCTGTACGCCTTGGCGCCGCCCTCTTATCCGACGGCCGTGCGCGCCACCGGCGTCGGCGCGGCGGTTGCCATCGGCCGGCTGGGTTCGGTCGCCGGCCCCCTCGCTGCCGGACAGATCCTGGCTGCCGGGGCGGGAACCACGGGGGTGTTGCTGGCGACGTCGCCGGGGCTGTTGATCGCGGCATTGGCGGCGATCAGCGTGATGGTTCGTGCAGTGCCGTTGGGTGGCGTGCACGCAGCGCGTTGATTGCCCTAATCCGTGGTGCTGGCCGCCAGCACGCTGAGTGTCCGGCGTCGGTGGTTCCAGATGCTGAGGCACCATACGCCCCACCATTCCAGGCCATCGTCGAAATAATCACTCCAGGGATCCCGCGCGGGGTCGGGTTCATCGCTGGCCAGCCAGTTGAGGTTGAAATTGTCGACCCAGTTCAGTACCTCCACCTCGACGCCGACTTCAAGCCCGAGCAGGTCGAGCCACTCCCTGAACAGCACTTGTGAATGGCCATCGCCGAAGCGGGTGCCATAAGGCGGCTCGCAAAAGGCCTCGTACAAGGCGAAAGATGGTGGATTGTGCGCCTCCCGGTCGGTTCGCATGAGTTGCCCGATCTCCTGCCGGTTCAGCGACTTGACACGGGCCTTGTCCAGGTCCCAGCGCATCTCGGGAGGCGCAATGTCGGCATAGCGGGGATCGAGAATCATCTGGCGATGCCGCTCCAGCCACAGGTGCCTGATGGCGAGGAATAACTGATCCACGGCCTGGCGGTGATGCGCCGGGGTGATCACTTCGCCAGCCTCGGGGGCAAGCACGATGAATTCAAAGGCGCACCCGGCCTCCTCCATCCGCTGGCGCAGCGATGCGCTGGACTGCTGCTCGATCACTTTCAACATGACGGGCCCCATTACCTTCAACGCCCCCTGGCGCAGGGCTATTCTTCGGGATTTTATGGCTTTGAAACGACAATCGTGGACTTATTCGGCAGAAAACTGATCCCACTACATGAGGATTGTCCCAAACGGTACCAGACGGTACTGTCCCGGGATTCAAAACGAGCGTGAATACCGTTGCCCCAGTGGGGCAAAAATTGCGCATCATAGGCGCCGTCCGCTCAAGGGAGATTTACATGCGTGCCATTTCATCCATCCTGCGCCTGGCCGTGCTGTCGCTGGGGCTGGCGTTTACCGTCGGCGCCGCGGCGACCGAAGAGACGCAACTGGTCGAGTCCATCAACCTTTATCGCAGCCAGTCCCAAAGCTGCGCGGGCCAGGCCTCCCTGGAATTGCCGCCGCTGGCAATGGACTCGCGGCTGATCCTGTCGGCCAACGGCATTGGCGACCTGCAGCAAGCGCTGGCACGCGCGGCCTATCCGATGGTCAATGTGCAAGCCATCAGCTTGTCCGGCCCCCGCGACGCACAAGCGGCGATGAAAGCCGTACAGGAAAGCTTTTGCCAAGTGGTGTTGGACCCACAGTTCGTCGACATCGGTGTCAGCCGCCTGGACCGCGAATGGCGCATTGTGCTGGCGCGGCCCCTATTGTCGGGTCGCCTGGCGGACTGGCAGGGCGAAGGCCAGAAGCTGCTGAAGCTGATCAATAGCGCCCGCGCCCAGCCACGCCGGTGCGGAAGCGAGGCCTTCGCGGCGACCACGCCGCTCTCCTGGAACGCCACCCTGGCCCTGGCCGCCGTGACTCACACCCGGGCCATGGCGAACAACAATTTCTTCGACCACAAGGACCGCGAGGGCCGCACGCCGGGCGACCGCGCCGAACTGGCCGGCTATCAGGGCCAACTGATCGGCGAGAACATCGCCGCCGGACAGGACACCGCCCTGAAGGTAGTGGACGGTTGGCTGGCCAGCCCGGGGCACTGCGCCAACCTGATGAACCCGCAGTTCCGCGAGCTGGGTGCCGGTTATGCCGTGGACCCGAAGAGCGATGCAGGCATCTATTGGACGGCCATGTTCGGCACTCAATAGAGTGCCAGTGGGGTCGCGCAGCGGCCCCGGCCTCACCCCTGCGCAAATATCAACGACCGATGCACCCCCGACCCGGCCCTCACCCCATCGCCCACGGACAGCGCGACCGACCCGAACGGCATCGCCGCATCGCCGCAGGCGAACACCCCTGGCACGCTGGTTTCGCGGGTGAGATCGGTCTGGATAAAGGCCCCCAGCGGACCGTCTTCCAGGTCGCAGCCAAGGGACGCGGCCAGCGAGCCAGCCACGCGGGTGCGCGGCAAGACAAACAGTCCATCGATCGCAATTACTCGGCCATCTGCCAGAACGACATTGGCCCGCTCCCCCTCAATGCGTTCTATACGCTCCGACACTAGGGCCACGCCTCGCTGCTCAAGACTGGTCTGCTGTTCCGGGTCAGGCTCAAATGCGCCATTGAGAAAGAACGTGGTGGGACCCCAGTCTGGGAGCATCAGCGCATGGTGCAGTGACATTTCCGAAGTAGCCAACACGCCAATAGGGCCTTGCTGCAGTTCATAGCCGTGGCAGTAAGGACAATGGAAGACGCTTTTGCCCCAGCGCTCCGTCAGCCCGTCCACCGCCGGCAGATCATCGATGACCCCCGTGGCCAATAGCAGGCGCCGAGCGCTATAGCGTTGGCCCTGGGCGGTCTCCAGGGTGAAACCACCCGCCTCGGGAACGGCGCTGACGGCAGTGTCCGAGCGCCACTCCACGGTGGAATAGGCCATGAGCTGGGCACGGGCGTCATCGGCGATGTCAGCGGGCGCCCGGCCGTCCTGGCCGAGAAAGCCGTGGGAGGTCGCGGCGAACCGGTTGCGACGCTGGCCGGCGTCGATCACCAGCACCTTGCGCCGGGCGCGGGCCAGTTGAAGCCCTGCGGACATACCAGCGTAACTGCCGCCTGCAATGATGACGTCGTAGTGCATGATCGATCTCCAGGGATGTGTCGACGGATGAAAGTCTCGACACATCGTAAGTTCCTTGAAAAGCACCTGTCAACGATCTCGTAACTTTTGCCATTACAGGCGATACTCGCACTCGCCGAAGCCACAGAACGCAACGTCCCTCATGAGAACCGACACCCGCCTGTCCCGCATGCTCCACGTCCTGATCCACATGGACCGCCACCAACAATCCGCCACCTCGGACACCATTGCCCAGATGTTGGGCACCAACCCGGTGGTGGTACGCAGGACCATGGCATTGCTCAAGGAACAGGGCTATGTCACCTCGGAAAAAGGTCATCGAGGCGGTTGGACCCTGAGCAAGCCCCTGTCGGACATGACTCTGCTCGACATCCACCAGGCCTTGGGCAGTACCTCGATTTTCTCCATCGGCCTGTCCACCGATCACCCGCAATGCCTGGTGGAACAGGCGGTCAACGGGGCGTTGACGGACGCTTTCGATGAGGCCCAGGCGTTGCTGCTCAAGCGTTTGGGCAGTATTACCCTGGCGCAATTGGCGGAAGATTTCGACCGGCGCTTCCGGGACACACCCATGCCCGCGGCTCACCACTGACGCCACCATAAAAAACGCCGCTCAATGAGCGGCGTTTTTGTACAGCACCAGACGATGTCCGGTTTACAGCGCCATGTCGGCCGCTGGGTTGCCGTCGTTCTTGGCAGCCGGTTTAGCCGGTGCCGCAGGGGCGCCTGGCTTGCCGATCGCCGGTGGCGGGTCCAGTTGCAGGACTTCGCTGGTGTAAGCCCACTCCTGAGCCACGCGCTCAGGGCTGTCGTTGAGCTTGGTGCCGTAGCTCGGCACGATCTGGTGCAGCTTTTCCTGCCAGGCCGGGCTGGCGACCTTGTCCTTGAAGACCTTCTCCAGCACAGTCAGCATGATCGGTGCGGCGGTCGAAGCGCCTGGCGAGGCACCCAGCAGGCCGGCGATGCTGCCGTCCTGGGAGGCAACCACTTCAGTGCCGAGCTTCAGGACGCCGCCCTTCTCTTCGTCACGCTTGATGATCTGCACGCGCTGACCGGCCTGCCACAGGCGCCAGTCTTCCTGCTTGGCTTCCGGGAAGTATTCCTTCAGCGCGTTGAAACGATCTTCATCGGACAGCATCAGCTGGCCGGCCAGGTATTCGACCAGTGGGTACTGTTCGATACCGACCTTGGTCATTGGCCAGACGTTGTGGGTCGTGGTGCTGGTCAGCAGGTCGAAGTACGAACCGTTCTTCAGGAACTTGGTGGAGAACGTCGCGAACGGGCCAAACAGGATCACACGCTTGCCATCGAGCACGCGGGTGTCCAGGTGCGGAACCGACATCGGTGGCGCGCCAACCGAAGCCTTGCCGTAGGCCTTCGCCAGGTGCAGTTGGGCGACAGTCGGGTTCTCGGTCACCAGGAACGAGCCACCCACCGGGAAGCCGGCGTATTCGCGGGCTTCCGGAATGTCGGACTTCTGCAGCAGGTGCAAGGCACCGCCGCCAGCACCGATGAACACGAACTTGGCGTCGGTCTCGGTTTCGGTACCGTCCTTCAGGTTCTTGTAGGACACGCGCCAGGTGCCGTCTTCATTGCGGGTGATGTCTTCCACTTCGCTGGACAGTTTCAGCGAGAAGTTCGGCTTGGTTTGCAGATAAGCGGCAAACTGGCGGGTGATTTCGCCGAAGTTCACATCGGTACCCAGTGGACTCCAGGTGGCCGCGACTTTCTGGCTCGGATCACGCCCTTGCATCATCAGCGGAACCCACTTGCTGATCTGCGCGGGGTCTTCGGAGTACTGCATACCGGCGAACAACGGGCTGGCTTGAAGGGCTTCGTAGCGCTTCTTCAGGAAAGCGATGTTGTCGTCGCCCCACAGGAAGCTCATGTGCGGCGTGGAGTTGATGAACGAGCGCGGGTTCTTCAGCACGCCGTTCTTGACCTGCCAGGACCAGAACTGACGGGAGATCTGGAAGGCTTCGTTGATTTCGATAGCCTTGGCGATCTCGACCTTGCCGTCCTTGTCTTCCGGCGTGTAGTTCAGCTCGGCCAGCGCGGAGTGACCGGTACCGGCGTTGTTCCAGCCGTTGGAACTCTCTTCGGCAACACCGTCCAGGCGCTCGACCATTTCCATGGTCCAGCCCGGCTCCAGCTCATTGAGCCAGACGCCGAGTGTCGAGCTCATGATGCCCCCACCAATGAGCAGGACGTCCACTTTTTTTGCCTCGGCGGCGTGCGTGGTCGCAAGACCCATCGCCATCGCCAGGCCCAGTAGCGCCGTGTGTGTTTTCTTCAACATGTGTGTATCCCTAGGATGAACGCCATTCCGCCCTCCGGTCTGTTCAAGGATAGATCACGCCCATGGCCGGCAACGCCAGCGTGTCTGGTTCGAATGGACTGGAGGATGGACCTACAGGGGCCGCGCAATACAGCGGCCTCGTTTATGTCTCTCCGGCACTGACTTCTTGTAGGTCTTGGCTTCAGCTGGGTGAGGGACACTGCAAAACGGTGTTGATCGGGCTGGCGTGGCCGTGCCCGATTGTCGCAGCGGGGGGGAGTTTACATAATGAAATAAGCAGACCGAAGCCTCTTTTTACATTCAGGGCGAAAACGCCGACCAAATGGCGGCGTTTTGATGGCGCTGTTCGCCGCCCAGCAGCCGGTCCTCGGCCCGAAAATATTTGCGGGGGTTACGTGCAAAAACCTGTGGGAGCGAGCCTGCTCGCGATGACGGTGGCATGCCCGACATCAATGCAAGCTGACCCACTGCTATCGTCGGATCGCCGCCCGGAGCAGGCTCGCTCCCACAGAGGTTTGCGGTGGACGCTATCCCAGCAACTGGCTCAACACCGCCCGCAACTTGCCCGGCTTGACCGGTTTGTTCAGCAGCGGCGCGTTCAGTTTGCGCAGAGCACGGCGGCATTGGTCGCTGCGGTCGGCGGTGATGATCACCGCCGGGATGGTCTGGTGGAAATGCTCGCGCAGGTGCTTGATCACTTCGCAGCCGACCACCCCGTGATCCAGATGGAAATCCGCCAGGATCAGCTCCGGGGCGTGGCCCTGCAGCACGTCGATAGCGGCCGCTTCGTCGGTGGCGATCAGCACTTCGCAGCCCCACTGCCCCAGCAACGCGGCCATGCTTTGCAGGATGCTGAGTTCATTGTCGATCACCAGCAGCCGGCGGCCGGGCAACGGGTTGCCGGTCATTGCCTGCACGGGCGTCTCGGACAGGGGCAAGGGTTTTTCATCCGACAGCGGCACTTCGATACTGAACACCGAGCCGCGCCCCGGCCGGGAACGCACCTGGACCCGGTAACCAAGGATATGGGCGATCCGCTCGACGATCGCCAACCCCAACCCCACGCCTTTGCGGTCCGCCGCCCGGCCCACGTCCAGCTGGTTGAATTCGAGAAAAATCGATTCCAGGCAGTCGGCAGCGATGCCGCGTCCCGTGTCCCAGACTTCCAGGCTCAAGCGCCCTCCCCGGCGCCTGGCGGCCAGGAGAATGCCGCCCTGGTCGGTATAGCGGCAGGCGTTGCTCAGCAGGTTGCGCAAGATGCGCGTCAGCAGACGCAGATCGGTCATGACCACTTCATCGCCGAAACGCGCACGCAGCTCCAGCCCCGCAGCGCCCGCCACCGATTGAAACTCCGAAACCAACGGTGCCAGCAACTCGTCCAGTCGATAGGACGCAACGTCCGGGCGAACCGCGGCCTGGTCCAGCCGGGAAATGTCCAGCAGGTCGGTGAGCAGGTCTTCCGCGCCCTCCAAGGCCTGGTGAGTACGCTCCACCAGGACCTGCTCAGCGCTCGGCAACGGGCGCTCGCGCAGCGTGGCGATCAGCAGGCGCGCGGCGTTGAGCGGCTGGAGCAGGTCATGACTGGCAGCGGCCAGGTACTTGTCCTTGCTGCGGTTGGCGGCCTGGGCAGCGTCGCGGGCGTCGCGCAACTGCTGCTCGACGAGCTTGCGCTGGGCGATCTGCTGCTGGAGGTTGTGATTGGCTTCCAGCAGTTCATCGGTGCGCTCGGCCACCCGCTGTTCCAACTGATCGTTGAGTTGTTGCAGGCGCTGGCGGGCCAGTTCCAGGTCTTCGAGACGCGCCGCCAGTTCGGGGTAATGGCTCTTGCGGGTCGAATGATTGCCCAGCCCCAGCAGCCCGGCCAGGGCCTTTTGCTGTTCGTCAGAGGGCTTCGCCATAGACGACCTCGACATCCCGTTGGCTCGACTCCCGAGGGTTGGTGAGGATGCACGGATCATCCATCGCATGCTGCGACAGGAAAGGAATATCCGAAGTGCTCACGCCATGCAGGCCCAGGGTTTCGTGGAAACCGATGGTGTGCTTAAGCGCGATCAGATGTTCCACCAATCGGGTGCGGATCTGCCGATGATTCAATCCACGGCAATCGATCCCCAGCGTCTCGGCGATCACCTTGAAGCGGTCCGGGGCCGAGTTGTAGTTGAACGCCACCACATGTTCCACCAATACCGCGTTGCACAGACCATGGGGCAGGTCCAGGAAGCCTCCCAGGCTGTGGGACATCGCGTGCACGGCGCCGAGAATGGCATTGGAAAACGCCAGCCCGGCCTGCATGCTGCCGAGCATGATCTTTTCCCGCAGGGCGACGTCCGCCGGGTTGGCGATCATCTGCACCAGGTTGCCGTTGATCAGCCGCATTGCCTCCAGCGCATGGGGGTCGGTGAGCGGGCCGTGACCGGTGGAAACAAAGGCCTCGATAGCGTGCACCAATGCGTCGATACCGGTACAGGCCGACAGGAACGGGTCCATGCTCAAGGTGGTTTCCGGGTCGATCAGCGAGACATCCGGCACGGCGGCCTTGCTGACGATGGAGAACTTCATGCGCTCCTGCTGGTTGGAGATGATCACGAACTGCGAGACATCGGCCGAGGTGCCGGCGGTGGTGGGAATCAGGATCAGCGGTGGGCTGGGCACGTGCAGGGTGTCGACGCCTTCGAATTCGAGGATGTTGCGGCCATGGGCGACCACGATCCCGATGGCCTTGCCGCAGTCCATAGGGCTGCCGCCACCGACCGCGACGATGACGTCACAGTGGTTTTCCCGGTACAGCTCGGCACCGAGCATCACTTCCTCGACCCGGGGGTTGGGCGAAACGTCGCTGTAGATGCAGTAATCGATCCCCAGGGCCTGGAGGCTGGCCTCGACATCACCGACCCAACCGGCGGCGATCACTCCGGGATCGGTGACCACCAGCACCTTGCGGGCACCGAAGGTCTTGGCGTAATTGCCGACATTGTGCCGGCACCCGGCGCCGAACATGATTTCAGGCGAGACAAACTTGCGCAGCGGGCTGAGGCTCATCTTTTCAGGGGCGTGGCTCATCGGTAAGCCTGTTTTTATTGTCTTGAAGCCTTGAGCCTAAAGCATCCCGCCGGTAATGCAATCAGACCAATGGGTAGCCCGGCCTGAACACCTCAGGCCGGGCCGACACTCATCGATTGGCGAAGTACATCGTCACTTCGAAGCCGATACGCAGGTCGGTGTACGCGGGTTTAGTCCACATGGGTCTTTCCTCTTCTTGTACCGGGCGATTCCGGCAAGGTCATTAATGCACGGGGTGCCGTGGGTTCGAATGCTACTTTCGAAGCGGTGGAGGGTGTGCGTTGGTAGCATCGTTCCCACGCTCCGCGTGGGAATGCCTCTACGGACGCTCCGCGTTCGGCTTTCAGGGGACGCGGAGCGTCCCGGGCTGCATTCCCACGCGGAGCGTGGGAACGATCGACTCCAGGGTTAGAAGAAGCCCAACGGATTGATGTCATAGCTCACCAGCAGGTTCTTGGTCTGCTGGTAGTGATCGAGCATCATCTTGTGGGTTTCACGCCCCACGCCGGACTTCTTGTAGCCGCCGAACGCCGCGTGGGCCGGGTACAGGTGGTAGCAGTTGGTCCACACGCGCCCGGCCTTGATCGCCCGGCCCATGCGGTAGGCGCGGTTGATGTCGCGGGTCCACAGGCCGGCGCCGAGGCCGAACTCGCTGTCGTTGGCGATCGCCAGGGCTTCGGCTTCGTCCTTGAAGGTGGTCACGCCCACCACCGGGCCGAAGATTTCTTCCTGGAACACGCGCATTTTGTTGTGGCCCTTGAGCAGGGTCGGCTGGATGTAATAGCCGCTCGACAAGTCCCCCTCAAGGCGCTCGGCCGCGCCGCCGGTCAGCAGTTCGGCACCCTCCTCGCGGGCGATGTCCAGGTACGAAAGGATCTTGTCGTATTGCTGCTCGGACGCCTGGGCGCCGACCATGGTCTCGGTGTCCAATGGGTTGCCGCGCTTGATCTGGGTGATCTTCTTCATGACTTCGGCCATGAATGGCGCGTAGATCGACTCCTGCACCAGGGCGCGGGATGGGCAGGTGCAGACTTCGCCCTGGTTGAAGAACGCCAGCACCAGGCCTTCGGCCGCCTTCTCGATGAACGCCGGCTCGGCCTGCATGATGTCTTCGAAGAAGATGTTCGGCGACTTGCCGCCCAGCTCCACGGTGGACGGGATGATGTTCTCGGCGGCGCACTTCATGATGTGCGAGCCCACCGGGGTCGAACCGGTGAAGGCGATCTTGGCGATGCGCTTGCTGGTGGCCAGGGCTTCACCGGCTTCGCGACCGAAACCATGGACGATGTTCAACACACCGGCGGGCAGCAGGTCGGCGATCAGCTCGGCAAAGACCATGATCGACAGCGGCGTCTGTTCCGCCGGCTTGAGCACGATGCAGTTGCCGGCGGCCAGGGCCGGAGCGAGTTTCCAGGCGGCCATCAGCAAGGGGAAGTTCCACGGGATGATCTGCCCGACCACGCCCAGCGGCTCATGGAAATGGTAGGCCGTGGTCAATTCGTTGATCTCGGCCGCGCCACCTTCCTGGGCGCGGATGCAACCGGCGAAATAACGGAAATGATCGGCCGCCAGCGGGACGTCGGCGTTGAGGGTTTCGCGCACGGCTTTGCCGTTGTCCCAGGTTTCGCTGACGGCGAGGATTTCCAGGTTCTGCTCGATACGGTCGGCGATTTTCAGCAGCACCAGGGAGCGGTCCTGCACCGACGTCTTGCCCCAGGCATCGGCGGCGGCATGGGCCGCATCCAGGGCCTTGTCGATGTCGGCGGCGCTGGAGCGCGGGAATTCGGCGATCACCTGGCCGTTGACCGGTGACGTGTTGGTGAAGTACTCGCCCTGCACCGGCGCGACGAATTCGCCACCGATGAAGTTGCCATAGCGCGGTTTGAAGGAAACGACGGCGCCTGGGGTTCCGGGTTGTGCGTAGATCATGATGGGCCTCTGCCTGGTCGATGCCTGTCACGGGACAGGCGATAGGCCGATGGTAGAGAGCCCCGCCGGCCAGACGAATGCGTCGTTGGCAGGAGGGGCTCTCGTTATTTGGTCGTAGGTTTGTGGGTCGGAATGCAGAAAACTGGCATCGATGCTTTTGCTCTGTGGGAGCAAGGCTTGCCCGCGATGGAAGCGCCTCGGTTTCAAGATAAACCGCGTCAACTTCATCGCGGGCAAGCCTTGCTCCCACAGGTTGCTGTCTCACTACAAAGACAGCGCTCAGCCCTGCTTCGGCTCAGCGTTTCGCCACCAGCTCCTTCGGCAGCTTGAAGGTCCAGAGCATCCCGCCCTGGTTGAAGTCCTTCACCCGCTTGGCCACTTCGCCGCCCCACAGCGGCACCGCGCCGCCCCAGCCCGAAACCACGGAGACGTACTGCTCGCCGTCCATTTCCCAAGTGATCGGCGATCCGAGCACGCCGGAGCCCGTCTGGAATTCCCAGACCTTTTCCCCGGTCTTGGCGTTGAAGGCCTGGAGGAAACCTTCAGGCGTACCGGTGAACACCAGATTGCCCTTGGTGGTCAGCACCCCGCCCCACAGCGGCGCGAAGTTCTTGTGGCGCCAGACTTCCTTGCCGGTCTTCGGATCGATGGCCCGCAGCACGCCGATGTAGTCCTCGTTCAGCGGCTTGATGGTGAAGCCGGCCCCGAGGAACGCCGCGCCTTTCTTGTAGGCGATGCCTTCGTTCCAGATGTCCATGCCCCACTCGTTGGACGGCACGTAGAACAGCCCGGTGTCCTGGTTGTAGGCCATGGGCATCCAGTTTTTCGCGCCGAGGAACGCCGGGGCGACGAACACCGAACTGCCTTTGGCTTCAGTGCCCGGCGCGCCCGGACGGCTGGCCTCGTTGTAGATCGGCCGACCGTCCTTGTCCAAGCCGCTGGCCCAGGTGATCTTGTCGACGAACGGGAAGCCACGGATGAACTTGCCGTTGGTGCGATCGAGCACGTAGAAGAAACCGTTACGGTCGGCGGTGGCCGCCGCCTTGATGTCCTTGCCGCCTTCCTTGTAGTTGAAGGAGATCAGCTCGTTGACGCCGTCATAGTCCCAGCCGTCGTGGGGCGTGCTCTGGAAGTGCCACTTGATGCTGCCGTCGTCCGGATTCAGGGCCAGGCGCGACGAGGAATAGAGGTTGTCGCCAGGACGCAGGTGGGAGTTCCACGGGGCCGGGTTGCCGGTGCCGAACAGCAGCAGGTTGGTTTCCGGATCGTAGTAGCCACCCAGCCAGGGCGCAGCGCCGCCGGTTTTCCAGAGATCCCCCGGCCAGGTCTTGCCGGCCTCGCCACCGGAAATGCCATTCTCGACCGCCTTGCCGTCCTTGTAGACATAGCCCATGTGCCCTTCCACGGTCGGACGGGTCCACAGCAGCTCACCGTTTTTCGGGTCGAAGGCGCTGATCTGGCCCACCACGCCAAACTCGCCGCCCGCCACGCCGGTGATCAGCTTGCCGTTGACGACGATGGGGGCGGCACTGATGGAGTAGCCTTCCTTGTGGTCGGCGACTTTCTTGCTCCACACCACCTTGCCGGTGTCCTTGTTCAAGGCGACCAGCTTGGCATCGAGGGTGCCGAAGAACACCAGGTCGCCGTACAAGGCGACGCCACGGTTGATCACGTCACAGCAGGGCCGGATATCATCGGGCAGGCGCGCGTCGTACTGCCAGAGTTTCTTGCCGGTACGCGCGTCCACCGCGAACACCCGCGAATAGGAGCCGGTGAGGTACATCACCCCATCCTTGATCATCGGCTGGGCCTGCTGGCCGCGCTGTTTTTCGCCGCCGAAAGAGAACGCCCAGACCGGCCGCAGGTCCTTGACGTTGTTGACATTGAGGGTATCGAGCGGGCTGTAGCGCTGGCCTTGAACACCGAGGCCGTTGGTGACGATCTGTTGCGGGTTTTTCGGGTCCTGGAGAATTTCCTGATCGGTCACGGCGGCCAGGGCCGAGCCGGACAGCAGCATGGCACTGAGCAGCAGGCTCACGGCGAAGGGTTGGCGACGTGCGGGATGAGTCATGACGGCTACCTCTGCGGTTATTGTTATACCCGGGAAATTTTCCCGGTCTGCCACAGATTCTTGGGCTAGGGGCCGCTGCCAACAATTGCACGCTGTGTTGAGTTTTCTAGTTCCTTGGTACATGTAAGAGACACACACAAACCGTTGTGGCGAGGGGATTTATCCCCGCTGGGTTGCGCAGCAGCCCCCTCTGCAGTCACCCCGGTTTTATGTCGACTGAATTATTTTTGGGGCTGCTGCGCAGCCCAGCGGGGATAAATCCCCTCGCCACAGATTTCACCTGCCCTGCTATTTGGCATCGACCCGCCTCATCCCCACCCGCTCATACCGCGGATAAAGATGACTGACACTGCGAATCAGCTCATAACGGCTCAGGCTGATCTCGGCAAAGCGCTCGGGAATGGGGCTGCGGATCATCTCGGCCATGTCGTCGCCCCGGGCGGCGCCGTCGCGCATCAATTGGTCGAGCCAGCCCAGGTAGTCGCGCATCTGCGCAAAGGGCCGGGTATCGCTCGCCACCGGCCCATGGCCGGGGACGATCAGCGTCCAGGGCAAGGCCTGCAAGGTGTCCAGGTCCTTGAGCCACACCTCCAGTCCCGGGCTGTTTGGCGTGGTCAGGGCCCGTTCGTAGAACACCAGGTCGCCGGCGAACAGCACGCCGGTGGTTTCGTCCAGGATCGCCAGGTCAGCCCCGGTGTGCCCGGCCAGTTGCAACAGCCGCAATGAATGATTGCCCACCTTCAGCGTACCGGGAGCCAACGCCCGGGTCGGCAGCACCACCTCGGTGCCACGCATCCAGTCGCCCACCAACCGGTACATGTTTTCCGCCATGGCGTCGCCCTGCTGGCGGAGCAGGTCCGTGGTGCCCGGCAGCGCGCCGATAGGTACGTCGCTGAAGGCCTGGTTGCCCAGCACATGATCCGGATGATGATGGGTCAGCAATACCTGGACCACCGGTTTGTCCGTGGTTGCCACGATGGCCTGGCGCAGGGCTTCCCCGTAGTGCTTCGACGGCCCGGTGTCGATCACCACCACACCGGCATCGGTGACGATGAAACCGGTGTTGACGATGTTGCCGCCGTTGTCCTTGGCGAAATTATCGGTGCTGCCTTCCAGCAGCCACGTGTCCTCGGCGATCTGCCGGGGCTTGAGCGAATAGTCCGCCGCGCCGGCCCACACCGGCAGGCACAAGCAGATCAAGAGTATCCAGCGCATGGCGCGCTCCTTGGGGTCAGGGGATCGCCGCCTCGAATTGATTGCCACTGTTGTCGCGCAACATCAGGCGGGTCTGTCCGGGGCCTTGTACGTCGAAGCCCAGGTTGGGGTTTTCGCTGACCGCCGGGAACAGCTCCAGGCGCGCCAGCACCCGGTTGTCGGCGTCGAGCAATTGAGCCTGGTTGAGGAAGAATTCAGGAATGCCGCTCACCAGGCCGTTGTCCATCGGATGGGCCACCTGCACGCGCAGGCGGCTGGAGTCGCCCCGGGGATAACGGGCGCCGAGCACTTCGCCCAGGTGTTCCTCCCACCCGGGCTGGGTGCGCACCACGCTGGGCGCGGTACAGCCACCGCCGGCCGCGTCGATCAGGGTCGAACCAACGTGCCACAGACCGTCGCGAGTCTGTACGGCGGCGCGCAATGGGGTGGCTTGCTCGATGCGGATGCGGATCGACAACCAGGGCAGGACTCGCTCCCCCGGCTGGAAATCGACGATCCTGGGCAACGGATTGAGCTCGGCCCAGGCCAGCATCCGGACCACATCACCGCTGAAGGCGCGAGCATCGATTTCCAGCGGCACCTGGCGGGCATCTTCGGCAAAGGGTGGCGCCAGCAGCCGGACCCGCTCGTCGAACACGAACGGTGCGTCGCCCAGCAGTTGCTTGTGATAGAACGCCCACATCACCGACGGAACCGGGTCCTTCCCCGGCTCGACCGCCGCCAGCGTCATCATCGGCAGGCCGAACCCCAGCAGGCAACACGCGAGCCACTTCATCCCTGCGCTCCTATTGATACATCTCCGGCACGTCGTAACGCAGGCCGTAATGGGCATAGACGGCCTTGAGGCTGCCGTCGCGGATGAGGCCTTCCAGCGCCTCCTCCACTGCATAGGCCAGTTGCCGGTTGCTTTCGTGCACCGCCATGCCGATTTCCCAGCGCTGCTTGCCCATGTTCGGGTAGGCGTTTTCCGCCAAGGCCAGTTGCGGATCGGCGGCCTCGTAGATCTGCCAGTCGACCTCGCCGCGCATGGCCATGACAGCGTCGACCTCACCCGCCTGCATGGCCTTGAACGCCTGGCCAACGCTGGGGTAGTGATGGGTCCTGGCGCTGAGCATGCCGTTGAACACCGACGTCAGGTAGAACGACGGCACGCTGTCGACTTCGACCCCGATGGGATGCTGCTGGAACACCGCGACGCTGCCCACCGAATCCAATCGACGGCGGTCATAGGCCACTTGCCAACACTCCTGCTGGTAAGGCCCGAACATCACCACCTGGGCGTTTTCCAGCTCACCGACATCGTTGCGTCTTTGCACATAGTCGTGATCGTAGGGCACGCGCATCATCATGTCGGCCAGTTGACGGTCGTGCAGCGGACTGCTGCGCCAGATGTAATCGCGCAGGTCGTCATCGAGCTTCTCACCGGGCGGCGCCCAGATCAGTTTCAGGTGCACACCCAGCGCCTTCGCCAGGGCCTGGGCCAGTTCCACATCGACGCCCCTGGGCTGGCCGTCGGCTTCGAAGCTGTACGGCGCGAAGTCCTTGTAGACCGCCACCTTCAACTCACCGGCGGCGATCATCTGGTCGTAGCTGCGCACTTGCGCCTGCACGGCCTGGCTACACAGCAGCACGCTGCAGATTATCCACGCGAACAGGCGCATGGCGATCACTCCTCGACGTGCACGCTGTCAAGGTAAGTGCGCACCGCCCAGAGCGCTTCCTGGCTCAGGTAATCGGCCATTTTCGGCATGTAGACGCGGCCGTCGCGCACCGCGCCGTGGCGCACCCGTTCGACGAACCATTCATCACCGGCTTCGGCGGCGTCCAGCATGCGCAGGTCGGGCGCAATCCCACCGGACTTGGCTTCCAGGCCGTGGCAGGCCGCACAGTTCTGGTTATAGGCCGATGAGCCGATCTCCACGGCCCGGTCATGCTCGGGCGACGTGCGGTAAGGGTTCACTGAAGCCCAGCCGTCGCCATCCAACGCGACGCCGGTGTCCTTGATCGGGGTCAGGCCCTTGGTCTCCACTGCCTGGGGCACTACGTTGCCATGGGCCCACACGGAGCCTGCGCCGGCCAGCCCCATCAGCAAAGCGGTAGCGATGATGGCGTTGCGTTTTGTTGTCATTGTTATGCCCTCTGGATTGCACGCTGACCTCTCTACAGAGGCCGTGCCGTCATCTTAGGAATCGAGCCGCCCCAGCCGAATGCTGCTTTGGTGGTCGGGTCCTAGTTCCTTGGTAGCAGGTCATCCGACGCAGGTCGCAAAGACAGGCGGTTCGGGAAGTCTTCCCGGCAAAGGCGGGACTTTTTCCGTATCGGCGAGCCCCGGCGCGACCCAACCTAGTCGGGCCTAAACCTTTCACTGGGAACTGCCACCATGAGAATAAAAACGCTACCCGCCCTCTCCTCCCTGACCGTTGCCTTGCTGCTGGCCGGCAGTCTGTCGCTGAGCCCCTTGGCCAGCGCCGCAGCGCCGGGAGTCAGTTGGGAAGACATCGCCAACGACCACCTGACCACCCAGGACGTGCTGCAATACGGCATGGGTACCAACGCCCAGCGCTGGAGCCCGCTGGCCCAGGTCAACGACAAGAACGTGTTCAAGCTGACCCCGGCCTGGTCCTACTCATTCGGCGACGAGAAGCAGCGCGGCCAGGAGTCCCAGGCCATCGTCAGCGACGGCGTGGTCTACGTCACCGGTTCCTACTCACGGGTGTTCGCCCTCGACGCCAAGACCGGCAAGCGCTTGTGGACCTATAACCACCGGCTGCCGGACAACATTCGCCCGTGCTGCGACGTGGTCAATCGCGGCGCGGCCATCTATGGCGACAAGATCTACTTCGGCACCCTGGATGCGCGCGTGGTCGCCCTGGACAAAAACACCGGCAAAGTCGTATGGAACAAGAAGTTCGGCGATCACGCCGGCGGCTACACCATGACCGGCGCCCCGGTGCTGATCAAGGACAAGACCAGCGGCAAGGTGTTGTTGATCCATGGCAGCTCCGGCGATGAATTCGGCGTGGTCGGGCAGTTGTTCGCCCGCGATCCCGACACGGGCGAGGAAGTCTGGATGCGCCCCTTCGTCGAGGGCCACATGGGCCGCCTCAACGGCAAGGACAGCACCCCCACCGGCAATGTGAAGGCGCCCTCCTGGCCCGACGACAAGACCACCGAGACGGGCAAGGTCGAAGCGTGGAGCCACGGCGGCGGCGCGCCCTGGCAGAGCGCCAGTTTCGACCCAGAGACCAACACCATCATCGTCGGCGCGGGCAACCCCGGCCCTTGGAACACCTGGGCCCGGACCGCCAAGGATGGCAATCCCCACGACTATGACAGCCTCTACACCTCCGGCCAGGTGGGCGTCGACCCGAGCACGGGCGAAGTGAAATGGTTCTACCAGCACACGCCCAACGATGCCTGGGATTTCTCCGGCAACAACGAGCTGGTGCTGTTCGACTACAAGGACAAGGACGGCAAGGTCATCAAGGCCACCGCCCATGCCGACCGCAACGGCTTCTTCTACGTCGTGGACCGCAATAACGGCAAGCTGCAGAACGCGTTCCCCTTCGTCGACAACATCACCTGGGCCAGCCACATCGATCTCAAGACCGGTCGCCCCGTGGAGAACCCCGGCCAGCGTCCGGCCAAGCCATTGCCCGGCGAAACCCGGGGCAAGCCGGTGGAAGTCTCGCCGCCGTTCCTGGGGGGCAAGAACTGGAACCCCATGGCGTACAGCCAGGACACCGGGCTGTTCTACGTCCCGGGCAACCAGTGGAAAGAGGAATACTGGACCGAGGAGGTGAACTACAAGAAGGGCTCGGCCTACCTCGGCATGGGGTTTCGCATCAAGCGCATGTACGACGATCACGTCGGCAGCCTGCGGGCGATGAACCCCACCACGGGCAAGGTGGTCTGGGAGCACAAGGAGCCGTTGCCGTTGTGGGCCGGCGTGCTGGCGACCCAGGGCAACCTGGTGTTCACCGGCACCGGTGATGGCTTCTTCAAGGCGTTCGATGCCAGGACCGGCAAGGAACTGTGGAAATTCCAGACCGGCAGCGGCATCGTCTCCCCCCCCATCACCTGGGAACAGGACGGCGAGCAGTACATCGGCGTGACCGTCGGTTATGGCGGTGCCGTGCCGTTGTGGGGCGGTGACATGGCGGAGCTGACCAAGCCTGTGGCACAGGGTGGCTCGTTCTGGGTGTTCAAGATTCCAGACTGGGACAAGGCGACGGCGCAGAAGTAGCGCGCGCCTTCAAAACCTCAACCCATTCCCCTGTGGGAGCGAGCCTGCTCGCGAAGCGCTAGATCAGCCTGCATGGATGTCGACTGACACACCGCTTCGCGAGCAGGCTCGCTCCCACAGAGCTGACCGAGTTTACTGCCATGAATTACTTACCCCTTGCATTGCTGCTCGCCCTCAACGCCCACGCCGACGACACCGGTGCGCCCCTGATCCTCAACGGCTGCGTCATCGCCGAGTCCAGCCAATGCCCCGGTGCCGATTTACGTGGTGCTCAACTGGCCAATCAGGACCTGCGCAAGATGAACCTCAGCGGCGCGGACCTGCGGGGTGCAGACCTGCGCCATGCCCGGCTGGACCTGGCCAACCTCGAACGGGCTCGCTTGCAAGGGGCCAACCTGACCCGCGCCAGCCTGCAACAAAGCAACCTGCGCCTGGCGGACTGCACCGATGCCACGCTCAAGGCGATCCAGGGCTGGGGGCTGTTCGCCCAAGGCGCACAATTCCAGGGCGCCGACCTGAGTGCCGCGTACCTGCAATTTTCCCGGCTGTCCGGTGCGCGCCTGCACGACGCCAACCTGCAAGCCGCCGATCTGGAAATGGCCTGGCTGAGCAAGGCTGACCTCAAGGGCGCCGACCTGCGCGACGCCAACCTGCAGGAAACCAAGCTGGGGGAAAGCAACCTGGAAAAGGCCAACCTGAGCGGATCACGTCAGCACTACGGGAATTTCCAGAGTGCAAACATGGAGAGCTGCACGGGTTGCCCGGCCAGCTGGGACCAGTAATCGACAGCACCCTGTGGCGAGGGAGCTTGCTCCCGCTGGGGCGCGAAGCGGCCCCAAAACCTGCCAACTCAATGGGTCAGGTTGGCGGGGTCGGCTGGTGAGGGGCCGCTTCGCAGCCCAGCGGGAGCAAGCTCCCTCGCCACAGTGATGACCAGCCCTTCACCCCGCCACCCGCACCACGCCCATGTCGATTCCCAAATGCACCAGCTCGGCATGGGAGCTGACCTGCAGCTTGCTCTTGAGCAGCGTCAAGTGGTTGGACACGGTCTTGGCGCTGATGCACAACTGTTCGGCGATCATGCGTGCGGGAGTGCCCTTGGCGAGCATGACGAAAATTTCCAGCTCGCGCTGGGTCATGCAGTGCAGGCGCGGGTCGGCGTCGTGCCGGGAGCTGGTACAGGCCAGTTGGGTCGCCAGGGATTGTTCGATATAGGCATGGCCGGCCAATACCCGTCGCACCGCCTCCACCAGTACCTGGGGCGCCGAGTTCTTGGTCAGGTAACCCGCGGCGCCGGCGTCCAGCGCCTGACGCACCAGCGGCAACTCATCGTGCATGCTGAAGAACAGCACCCGCAGTTGCGGCAGGCGTTGGCGTAGGCGCCGGGTGGTTTCCAGACCACTGATGCCGGGCAGGCCGAAATCCATGATCACCAGGTGCGGCACCTGCTCCTGCACCTGGCTCAGCGCCTCTTCGCCCGTGGCCGCCTCGCGGACTTGCAGATCAGGCATCAAGGCCCGCAGCAGGCTGGCGAAGCCCTGCCGGACCACTGCATGGTCATCCACCAACAAAATGTTCATCGCGCCTCCAGGGGGATATTTACCGCCAGCGCCCAGCCGACTCCGGGGCGGCAGATGACACGCAGTTCGCCGCCCAGGCTGCGCGCCCGTTCGGACATCGAATGCAGGCCGACACCCGGTCGGGGCGGCTGCGTCGCCCCCAGGCCGTTATCGCGCACCCACAGGCGCAAGCGTCCGCCGCGCTGGCGCAGGCGGATCCGAACCCGGGTGGCGCTGGCATGCCGGGCAACGTTGGTCAACGCCTCCTGGACCAGGCGATACAGATGGGTCTTGTCTGACCCTGACAACGGCGGCAAAGCGGCGTCGACTCGCAATTCGCAGGCGATGCCATGGGTGTCCTGGCATTGCCGCGCCAACAATCCGATGGCTTCGTCCAGCGGCAAGTGCTGCAGCACCACCGGGTACAAGTCGTGCACCAGCGCCCGGAACCCTTGCTGCAAGTGCTCGCAGTGCTCTTCGAGCTGGCTGACCGTCTGCTCCAGCACCGATGGCTGGTCGGTGACCAGGCGCAACAGGCAGGCCCGAGCGCGGATGCCGGCGACGTATTGGCCCAGGTCATCGTGCAGGGCCTGGGCCAAGTGCGTGCGCTCCTGTTCCTGGACAGCCAACAGCGCCTGCGTGAGTCGGGTGTTATCGGCCTGGGACCGGGCCAGGGCGGCGGTCATCCGGTTGAAGTGCCCGGCCAGTTGCCGCGCTTCCGGAATGCCTTCGGCAGGCAGGCGCACCCGCAGATCGCCGGCCGATACCTGGCGCAACGCTTCGAGCAGTTCTTCCAACAACCCCATGCCCCGGCGCACCGCCCAGCGGATCACCAGCAGACTGGCCAACAAGGCCATGGCGCAGACGCCCAGCAGTTGCACCAGCGAATCGAGGATTTCCTCGATTTCGTCCCGCGGGTCGACGGCAATCCAGGCCTGACGACCATCCCGCAGGCCGACCACCTGAGGCGTCGGGCCATCGACGAGCAGTTGATGGCCGAGCCAGGCCTTCAGCCCACCGTCGACAGCCGTCGGCAGGTGCTCCCCCAGCGCCAACCAGCGCACCCGCACATGGCGCAGGCTACCGGTCAGGCGCTCCTGGAGACTGGTCGGATCGCGCTCGGCGGTTTCACGCAGGTATTGCACCACGGAACCGGCCGATTGCAGCTCGCGCTTTACGTCGGTCATGGCCTGATGCAGCAACAAGCCCCCACAGGCCAGCGTGACCAGGCCGAAGAAGGCCGTCACCCACAGATTGATCCGCCACAGGGCCGACATGCTCAACACCCCATCACGGCATCGACACAGATCCCCTGTGGGAGCGAGCCTGCTCGCGATAGCAGTGCTCCAGTCGGCAGAGAGGTTGGATGTGCCGCCGCCATCGCGAGCAGGCTCGCTCCCACAGGGGGGCGGCGGTGATTGCCGGACAATCGATCGACCCCAATCAAGCTCAGTATCAGCAACAACGGCAGCAGCAAGGCCTTGAAAGTCTGCACGGTCTGTCCGCTCCCTGATGAATGACGATGGTCTGCATCCTAAAACCCCGACGCCTACGGCGAGCTACTACCTTAGTACTGCCCCGGCGGTACTTTCTGCATATTTCCCCCTGACCAAGGGCTTCCTATGCTGGCGTTACCCGCAATGGAGGTGTTATGCGCCGGCTCGTCAGTTTCACCTTGATCGCTCTGATGACAGCCATCACCGCCCAGGCCGAGGACGCGATGCCGTTGCAGGTGCGCATCGGTTACCTGGGCTACCGTCCCGATCCGGGGCCGCTGCTGTCCAACGTCATTACCGAGCCTGCCGACGCGGGCTTGCGCGGCGCTGAACTGGCGATCATCGACAGCAACAGCACCGGGCGTTTTCTCAAGCAGGATTACCGCCTGGAAAGCGCCAGCGCCGACAGTCCCGAAGCCTTGCTCCAGGCCGCCCGCGCGCAACATGAGCAGGGCCTGCGGTTGTTCGTGGTCAACGCCCCGGCCGCCAGCCTGCGCCAACTCAGCGCCGCCCTGCCCGACAGCCTGCTGTTCAATGCCGGCAGCCCCGATGACAGCCTGCGTACCACCGATTGCCTGGGCAACGTGCTGCACAGCCTGCCCGATCGGGCCATGCTCGCCGATGCCCTGGTGCAATTCAGTGTCGTGCGCAAATGGCAGAAGGCGTTGCTGATCGTCGGGCAGACGCCCGAAGACCAGGCCTATGCCAGCGCCCTGCGCCGGGCCATGAAACGCTTCGGCGTGAAGACCGTCGCCGAGAAGGCCTGGCAGTTCGATAACGACCAGCGCCGCAGCGCCCAGGCCGACATGCCGCTGTTCACCCAGACCGCCGAATACGACGTAGTGTTGGTGGCCGATGAGCGTGGCGACTTCGGCGAGTACCTGCCCTACCAGACCTGGTACCCGCGTCCGGTGGCCGGCACCCAAGGACTGACACCCACCGGCTGGCACAAGACCGTGGAAACCTACGGCGCGGCGCAATTGCAAAAACGCTTCGAAGCCTTGGCCGGACGCTGGATGAACGACCGCGACTTCGCCGCCTGGATCGCCGTGCGCAGCGTCGCCAGCGCAGTGAGCAAGCTGCGCCAGGCCGACCCGTTCGCCATTCGCCAGTTGGCCTTGAGCGATCAGTTGCCCCTGGACGGCTTCAAGGGCCGCAAGCTCAGCTATCGCCCCTGGAACGGGCAATTGCGCCAACCGATTCCTCTGGTCCAGCCACGGGCCCTGGTCAGCACCTCGCCCCAGGACGGCTTCCTGCACCCCAGCAATGAAATGGACAGCCTGGGCTACGACCAGCCCGAAGTGAGCTGTCGCTACCCCTGATCGACCACAACAATAAGGAAAACCGCCATGCGCCGCCCGCTGTTCCAACCGATCCTGCTGCGCCAGGTGCTCGCCCTCGGCGCGGTGCTGCTCGCCACCGGCCCTGCCGCCGCCAGCACCGCCTGGGTCTCGAACGAGAAAGACAACAGCCTGAGCCTGATCGACATGCAGAGCCTGGAAGTGGTGGAAACCCTGCCGGTGGGCCAGCGTCCGCGGGGCTTGCTGCTGTCCCACGACAATCGCCTGCTGTACATCTGCGCCAGCGATTCGGACCGGGTCCAGGTGATGGATGTCGCCACCCGCAAGATCATCAAGGAACTGCCATCCGGCAAAGACCCGGAGCAGTTTGCCCTGCACCCCAACGACCGCTGGCTCTACGTTTCCAACGAAGATGACGCCCTGGTGACCGTCATCGACACCCAGACCTCCGAGGTGCTGGGCCAGATCGGCGTCGGTGTCGAGCCCGAGGGCATGGCCGTCAGCCCTGACGGCAGGTGGACCGTCAATACCAGTGAAACCACCAACATGCTGCACTGGATCGACACCAGCACCCAGACCCTGGCCGACAGCACCCTGGTGGATCAGCGACCGCGCTTCGTCGAGTTCAATCGCGACGGCACCCAGCTCTGGGCCTCGGCGGAGATCGGCGGCACCGTGACGATTCTCGATGTCGCCACCCGCAAGGTGCTCAAGACCCTGACCTTCCAGATCAAGGGCGTTCACCCGGACAAGGTCCAGCCGGTGGGCATCAAGCTCAGCGCCGACGGCCAGTTGGCCTTTGTCGCCCTGGGCCCGGCCAACCATGTGGCGGTGATCGACGCCAAGACCTTTGAAATCCTGGATTACCTGCTGGTGGGCCGCCGGGTCTGGCAGCTGGCATTCACCCCGGACCAGCGTCAGTTGCTGGCCACCAATGGCGTCAGCGGCGATGTCTCGGTGATCGACGTGCAGAGCCGCAAGGTGCTCAAATCGGTGAAAGTCGGGCGCTACCCCTGGGGTGTGGTGGTGACGCCATGAACGCCTTGGAGGTCAGCGACCTGAGCTTTGCCTACGGGCCGCGCGAAGCCCTCAAGCAGATGAAATTCAGCCTCGCCGCCGGGCGCTTCGCCGCGCTGCTGGGGCCCAACGGCGCCGGCAAATCGACCCTGATCGCCCTGCTCACGCGCCTTTACGATGTGCAGCGTGGCGAGATCCGTGTCGGCGGCCATTCCTTGCAGCATTCGCCACGGCCGGCCCTGCAACAGCTGGGCGTGGTGTTCCAGCAAAGCACCCTGGACCTGGACTTGAGCGTCGAACAGAACCTGCGCTATCACCTCGCCTTGCACGGTTTGTCGCGGCGCGAAGGGATGGCCCGGATCGACGCCGAACTGGCCCGCCAGCAGTTGACCGAGCGACGTCACGAGCGGGTCAGAGCGCTCAACGGAGGGCATCGTCGCCGGGTGGAAATCGCCCGGGCGCTGTTGCACGAACCTCGCCTGTTGCTGCTGGACGAACCCAGCGTCGGTCTCGATCCGGCCAGCCGCCAGGCCCTGGGCCGGCACATTCGCCAACTGTGTGACGAACACGGCATCAGCGTGCTCTGGACCACCCACCTGCTGGATGAAGTACAACCCTGTGACGATCTGCTGATCGTGCACCAGGGCCACCTGGTCGCCAGCGGCCGCGCCGAGGCCGTGAGCCAGGAACATGGCGGCACCCTGGGCTCGGCCTTCACCCGCTTGACCACCTCGGGAGCCCAGGCATGAACGCGTATTGGCAATGTTTCAGCGGCATCGTCATGCGCGAATGGCTGCGCTTCGTACTGCAGCGCACACGACTGCTGAGCGCCCTGGTACGCCCGCTGCTGTGGCTGCTGGTGTTCGCCGCCGGCTTTCGGGCAGCACTGGGCATCGCGATCATTGCGCCCTACGACACCTACATTCCCTACGAGGTGTACATCGTGCCTGGGCTGGCCTGCATGATTCTGCTGTTCAACGGCATGCAGGGTTCGCTCTCGATGGTCTACGACCGGGAAATGGGCAGCATGCGAGTGCTGCTGACCAGCCCCCTGCCCCGGGCTTTCCTGCTCGCAAGCAAACTGTTGGCGACGTCGTTGATCTCGTTGCTGCAGGTCTACGCCTTCCTCGCCATCGCCTGGCTGTATGGCGTCCAGCCGCCGGCCATAGGGCTGTTGTTGGCGCTGCCGGCGCTGTTGTTGGTGGCGCTGATGCTCAGCGCCCTGGGCTTGCTGTTGTCCAACGCGATCCGGCAACTGGAGAACTTCGCCGGGGTGATGAACTTCGTGATTTTCCCGATGTTCTTCCTGTCCTCGGCGTTGTACCCACTGTGGAAGATGCTCGAGGCCAGTCCCTGGTTGTACTGGCTGTGTGCGGTGAACCCGTTCACCCACGGTGTGGAACTGCTGCGGTATGCCTTGTATGGGCAGTTCAACCTGCTGGCGATGACGGTGTGCACGGGGTTGACCCTGGTGTTCGCGCTAGCGGCGGTGTGGACCTTCAACCCGCAACATGCGGCGCTGCGCAAGGCCGGTTGATCCCGTCTCGGCATGCCTCTCGAAAGTGAACCCACTGTGGGAGCGAGCCTGCTCGCGATAGCGGAGCTTCAGTCACATGCTTACTGACTGATCCACCGCTATCGCGAGCAGGCTCGCTCCCACGAGATCGGCGGCGTGCACGACTGAATTTACGACTTTAGTACTGCTTTCCCTGTCCATGGTCGCATTCCCAAGACCGCGACCCTGTCATGTAATGGACGCATAACAATAAGGATCAATCCTATGCTCCGTTTACTGGCGGTCGTCTTGCTGGGCCTGTGGTTGAATGTCGCGCGGGCCGACACGGTGTTGTTTTCCCCCCAGGGCTATCGCATCGACCGGTATCGCAGCCCCACTCCCGACGCAGTGGAAGGCGCCCGGACGGTCGATACCCCGGCGTTGCAGCAATTGCTCGAACAGACACCCACCCCGGTGTTGATCGACGTCTACCGTCGGCCCTGGGTCCAGGGACGCTTCATCGACAACGAGCCCCACGCCAACCTCCCCGGCAGCCTCTGGCTGGCCAATACCGGCGACGGCGAGCTCGACTCGATCTGGCAGGATTACTTCGCTTACCACCTGCGCCAGGCCACCGCCGGGCGGCAGGATCAACCGCTGGTCTTTTACTGCCGCTCCGATTGCTGGCTGAGCTGGAACGCGGTAAAACGCGCCGCAGCCATGGGCTATAAGCATTTGTATTGGTACCGCGACGGCGTCGACGCATGGGAAGCTGCCCACCTACCCCTGCAAGCGGCGCGACCTGAACCGTTTCCCTGAGCTTGAACGTGCGTGCAACTGCTCCAGCCCCAACACAATAACGAGGTGAATGGCCATGTATAAAATCCTGATAGCCGACGATCACCCACTGTTTCGCGAAGCCATCCATAACGTCATCAGCGACGGTTTTCCGGGCAGCGAAGTCATGGAAACCGCCGACCTGGACAGCGCCCTGGCCCTGACCGCCGAGCATGACGACCTGGACCTGATTCTGCTGGACCTGAACATGCCCGGCATGCATGGCCTCAATGGCCTGATCAACCTGCGCAACGAGGCCCCGACCATTCCCGTGGTGATCGTCTCCGCCGAGCAGGACAAGCAGATTGTCTTGCAGGCCATCACCTACGGCGCGGTGGGGTTCATCACCAAGTCCTCGCCGCGCTCGCAGATGACCGACGCCATCGAGCAGATCCTCAACGGCAACGTGTACCTGCCACCGGACATCATCCGCACCCAGAAGAACCCGGTCGGCCGGCGCCTGAACGAAACCCCGGCCTTCCCGCCCGAACTGCTCCAGGCCCTGACCCGCAAGCAACTGCTGGTGCTCGAGCGCATGACCAAGGGCGAATCGAACAAACAGATCGCCTACACCCTCGACATCGCCGAAACCACGGTCAAGGCCCACGTCTCGGCGATTCTGCGCAAACTCAACGTGCACAACCGGGTGCAGGCGATCCTCAGTGCGGGGGATATCGATTTCGGGGCGTATCTGCGGCGTTGATACGGTTCAAGCCATACACCTTGCTTCTGTGGCGAGGGGATTCATCCCCGCTGGGGCGCGAAGCGGCCCCAAAAATAGTTCAGTCGACACAAAGTCGGAATGCTTGAAAAGGGGCTGCTTCGCAGCCCAGCGGGGATAAATCCCCTCGCCACAATTGGATTCGGCTTAGTGGCTCTGGGGCTTGCCTAACAAATGACTCATCGCAATCTTCAACTTCATCGGCCGCACCGGTTTGTGCATCAGGGTGTGCCCGCGCTCGCGGATCTGTTGCTTGAGTTCGTTGCTGTAGTTGGCGGTGATCAGCATGGCCGGGATCGCTGACCTGCGGCGGGCGTTGATCCGGGCCACGGCGTCGACGCCGTTCTGGTCGTTGTCCAGGTGATAGTCGGCGATCAACAGGTCCACCTCGGCGTGGTCGCTGTCCACCTGGCGCACCAGGTCCTGTTCCGACAGCGCGGTGATGACCCGACAGCCCCAGCCTTCCAGCAACGTGCGCATGCCTGCGCAGATCGCCGCGTCGTTATCCAGCACCCAGATCCGCGCCCCGCGCAAGCGCTCCAGCATCGGCTCGCTCATGTCCACGCACGGCACCGGCTTGGGCGCGGTGGCGCTCAGCGGCACGTCGATGGCGAACATCGAACCCTTGCCCGGCCACGAGCGTACATGAATCCGATGGCCGAGGATCCCGGCGATCTTCTCGACAATCGCCAGGCCCAGGCCCAACCCGCGATCCTGGTTGGGACGCTGTACATCGCCGCGCTTGAACTCCTGGAAAATTTCCTCCAGGCGCTCTTCGGCAATGCCGATGCCGGAATCCCAGACCTGGATCGACACCCGCTGACCGTGGCGTCGGCACCCCAGCACCACGCGACCGCTAGGGGTGTAGCGGATGGCATTGCTCAGCAGGTTGCGCAGGATCCGGGCGAGTAGCTGCATGTCACTGCGCACTAGCACCGAACAGGGCACGAAGCGCAGCGCCAGCCCCTCGCTACGAGCGACCTGGGCGTACTCGGCGGCGAGGTTGTCGAGCAGTTCGCTGAGGGCGAACGGCGCGATGTCCGCCTTGATCACCCCGGCATCGAGCTTGGAGATGTCCACCAGGGTACCCAGCAGGTTCTCCACGTCCTGCAAGGAGTTGCTGACGTTGCGCACCAGATGCGCATTCGCCACCGGCTCACGCCGTTCGAGCAAGGCGCTGGTAAACAGTCGCGCGGCGTTGAGCGGTTGCAGCAGATCGTGGCTGACCGCCGCCAGGAACTTGGTCTTCGACAGGTTGGCCTGCTCGGCCTCGCGCTTGGCTTCGCGCAGGCGCAGTTCCACGCGGCTGCGCTCGTCGATCTCGCGCAACAACTGTTCGTTGAGCGTCGTCAGTTCAGCCGTGCGCTCCTGGACCCGCTGTTCCAGGTTCTGATAGGCCTGGTGCAGCGCCTCGGCGGTGCGGCGTCGTTCGGTGATATCACGGATCAGCACGAAGATCCCCACCACCTCGCCATTGGCCAGGCGGTTCGGCACGTAGGAACGCAACATGTAGCGTTCCTGGTTGTTGATGTTGGTTTCGGCGAACTCGAACGTCACGCTCTCCCCGGCGAGCGCCCGGGCCACGTAGGCTTCCAGGCGCTGGTAATGCTGCTCGCTGTGGGCTTCGCGCAGGCTCTGGCCGAGCATCACGCCACGGGGCCAGCAATACCATTGCTCGTAGACCTTGTTGGTGAATTCATAGACCAGGTCGGCATTGACGTAGGCGATCAGCGCCGGCACATGGTCGGTGATCAGGCGGATCCAGCGCTCGCTTTCGCTCAACGCCTCGGCATGCTGGTAGCGCTCGGTGATGTCGGTGAAGGTGTTGACGTAGCCACCGGTGGGCAGCGGATGGGTGCGGATTTCCAGGACCCGCCCATCGGAGAGGCGCTGCTCGCGTTCATGAATCAATCGACCGTTGCTGTCGCGGCTGGCCGGGGTCAACAGTTGCAGCTCGCTGTCGGCAATCACTTCGCTGAACGGCCGGTGGGCCGCCATCGGGGCCAGACCGCTGAGCTCCAGGAAGCGCCGGTTCCACAACTCCAGCACACCCTGGGCGTTGACCATCGCCACGCCCTGGGAGAGGTTGTCCACCGCACGCTGCAACAGGTGAGACTTCTGCGCGATGGCCTGCTCGCGGCGCACGGTTTCACTGAGTTTCACGTCGGTGATGTCGGTGAACAGGATCACCCGGCCACCCTCCTGGGTCGGCCGCTCGCTGACCTGCAACCAGCGGCCGTTCTGCAGGCGATACAGCACATGCTCATCATCCTGGCCGCGGTTTTCTTCGCTGAACAAGCCGTTGGCGGTCATCAGGCGCTTGACCTCGCCCAGGCGCATCCCGGCCATGATGCGCACCCGACTGTGGGCCCAGAACGCCTTGAAGCGGCTGTTGAACAGGACGATGCGTTGTTGTGCGTCGAACAGCACGAACGCATCGGAAATACTTTCGATGGCATCGATCAGGTGCCGATGGGCCGTTTCCGCCCGCAACCGCGCCTCACCGAGCAGATGATTGCCGGTCTTGAGCTCGGCCATGGCCTGGTTCAGCGCATCGGTGCGCTCGCGCACCTGCTCGGCCAGCACCACCGAATGCTGGAACGCCGCATACGGGTCGCTGCCCCGGGTTACGCCGGACTCCACCCGTTCGATCAACGCGGCGTTGATGCGCTGCAACTTGTGGTTTTCGTGTTGCAGTCCGGCGATCTGCGCTTGCAGATCAGCGATGACCGGGGACGCGATGGCGGGCAATGGCAACTCCGGTGAAGGTCTGGTTGATGTGCATGCCATTGAACTGTTCTCCGTAGGTGTTGAAACCCATCACCCGTTGTTTGCACAGGAACTGGCCGATCTGCTCCAGGCCGCCGCGATCTTCCAGCTCCAGGCGCCTGAGGAAGCAGTCGCAGCCGATGGTCAGCAACAGATCGCCGAGCCGCGCCTGCAAGCCGTCAAAAAGGTTTTCCAGGTTGGTCAACAAGGGGCCCGGGGTCATGGCCGTGAGGACGATGCCGTTCTCCACCGCGCAGTAGAAACTCAGGCTCAGGTCCGGGTGCACCTGCTGGACGGCCCGCACGTAATACTGGTCGTTGATGCGTACCGCCAGCGGATGGGCGGCGAACACCCGGTAGTCGAGGGCGCTCACCGGCACGCCGATATGCCGGGCGTATTCCTCGGCGGCGGGTTCAGCGTTGAGTTCATAGACCCGGCGCGAAGCGCTGTCGGCGCCGGTCACCACCAGTTTCTCTTCCCGGGGCAGGATGTGATGGGTGGTGAAGACCTCGAATTCCAGCCAGGTATTGATCAGCACCACCACGGCCGCGCCGCTGTGGAACTGGCCTTCGAAGTACACGTGGGTGTGGGTCAGGTAATTGTCGTCGCCGGCCGAACCGCCAAAATGCGGGATGTCCCCCAGGGCAGCGCTCAGCGCCGCGAGCACCATCTCTTCGCGGCTGGACAGACCGTCGAGCAGGGTCAGCGCAAAGCTGTGCCCCTTGATCGGTGCCAGGGCATTGCTGCGACAGCCGCTCGCCAGGCGCTCGACCATCTGCTGGGCGTCGATCAGGCTGAAGTGGCCCATTTCACCGATCAACTCGGCGGCAATGGAAAAATGCCGGTGATCGAACCCCACGGCTGTCACGCAGTTGCGACCATAACCCTGGGCGGTGATTTCCCCGGCACTGGTGCAGCCCACCAGGCGAATCCCGCCGAAGCTCCGGGACAATGCCTGGCCGAGGGCCGGCAGGTCGTATTCAGCGGAACAGAAAAACAGCACGAAGCCCAGATACGGATGCAGCAACTGCCGCGCCAGTTCCTGGGCCACTTGCTCGACATCCGTTGCCTGGGACATCGCGCTTACCACGCCTTCGCTCTGGGCCTGCTGCATCTTCGCCTCCGTGACAGGAGCCTTGAGTGTACGAAGCCGCGCCGGGCCCACGAATGCTACTTGGGTAGCGGGTGTGCGCTTCCATGGGATGAGAACGGTGGCGGCCCGGGCCGCGATGCGCACGGCTGGGGCCACCACAAACTCTCGAACACCGAATCCCTTTGTGGCGAGGGGATTCACTTTCTACCAGGTCAACACAGCCCCCACCGCAAACGTATCGGTGTCTTCGTTCTGAGCGCTGGTATCGTGGCCGTTGATTTCGAACTGGTTGTACTCGGCCACGAGCTTGAGGTTGTCGTTGACGTCATGGAACAGCGCAATGCCGCGGGTTTCATAATCGGCACCGCTGCCCACCACGCCGTTGCCGTCGTCATCGGTCTTGCCGTAGGACAGCGCCAGGCGGTTCTTGCCCAGCTTGTAGGAGCCTTGCAGCAGATAACCCTTGCTGTCGACGTTGCGCAACGTCGCTTCGCCGGCATTGTTGGTGAAGAACGGGTTGATGCCCTTGGCGGTGAACCCGGAGCCGGTGAGCGACAGGCCGCCCATCTTCGCCTGCACGCCATAACCGAGGCCTTTGGAGGTCACCGATTCGACGGTGGAGTCGGTGTTGTCCGAGGTCTGGTAGCTGCCGTTGAGCCAGCTGTAGATCTTCGCGCCGCCGAGGTCGAACTGGTAAGTGATCTCGCTCTCGGTGCGCGGGTTTTCCTGGTAGGCCTTGCCGGTGGCGCTGTTGTCGTTGGTGTCCACCGGGTCCATGATCCCCACCGCCACCCGCAGCCCGTCCATGACCGGGGTGCGATAGGTGATCTGCGAGGTCGGGAACGGATAGGGATAGCCGCTGCCGATGTTGCCGAACGATACGCCACCGCCGTCCACCAGCCCCAGGGTGTCGCTGACCTGACCGTAGCCGGCGAGCAATTCGTCGAGCAGGATGTTGGAGCGGGCGAACAGGCCGAAGTCCTTGCCGATCAACACCTCGCCCCACTCCGGGCTGGCGACGGTGCCGTAGAACTGGCGCACGTCGATGGCAGTGTCGGTGCCGTTGGTTTCGCTGTCGTTGATGGTCACCCAGAACGACGTGCGAGCGCCCAGCTTGAGGTCATCGACCTGCTTGCTCATGTTGAAACCCAGGTAGTTGGGCAGGAACCCCATCTTGACCCGCGCCTGGCGCCGATCGTACTGCTCCCCTGCCCGGTCCACGTCGCTGTTGACGTAGAAGGCGTTGATGTAGCCGTCGGTGGAAAAGGTGGTCTGGTCCTTGTCGTACAGCATGATTTCGGCCTGGGCCCAAGGCGTCAGGCCGAGGGTCGAGAGGCTGGCGATGACCGCAGGCATAAGACGGCGACGGGTATTTTTATTGTTGTGCATGGCGCGCTCCGCAACAGGGGACGGGATGTCGGAGGCGATTATCGAAAGGCTACGGGCCCCGCCATACGCTGCCTTGGAGGCAATTGGCGGGTGCTTTGGAAGCGCCGGTCCGGCGCGGCAGTTTGGGTGTACGACTGCACTGCCGGCGGACGCGGTACTTTGGGTGTGGGCCGATTGATCGGTGGGCGAACACTGAAACCTGTGGGAGCCGAGCTTGCTCGCGATGGCGGTGTGTCAGCTTGCATTTTCTGTTGAAGGTAGCGCCGTCATCGCGAGCAAGCTCGGCTCCCACAGAGTTCCCCACGGGTCTGTGGCAGCGAAGCTCCCGCAGACCCGTGGCACCATCCACTCAGAACCTCGGCTTGACGGTCTTCCAGTCCGGCCGGTAGCGCTGCATCTGCCGCACATCATCGCGCTGGCGAATGCCGCAACGCAGGAACTGTTCATGCAGCATGCCCAGTTGGTCCCGGTCCAGCTCCAGCCCGAGTCCCGGCGCCCGGGTGATTTTCACGCAGCCATCGACAATCGGCAGCTTGCCTCCCTTGATCACCTCCTCATCCGGCTCCTGCCATGGGTAATGGGTGTCGCAGGCATAGTCCAGGTTCGGCACCGCGGCGGCTACGTGGGCCATGGCCATGAGGCTGATGCCCAGGTGCGAGTTCGAATGCATCGACACGCCGAGGCCAAAGGTGTCGCACATTTTCGCCAGCGCCTGGGTGTCCCGCAGGCCACCCCAGTAATGGTGGTCGGCCAACACGATCTGCACGCTGTTCAGCGCTACGCTGCGGCGGAACTCGTCGAAATCGGTGACCACCATGTTGGTCGCCAACGGCAGGCCGGTGCGCTTGTGCAGCTCGGACATGCCCTCCAGACCCGGCGTCGGGTCTTCGTAATACTGCAGGTCATCGCCCAGCAGTTCAGCCATGCGAATGGAGGTTTCAAGCGACCAGTTGGCATTCGGGTCGATGCGCAACGGGTAGCCGGGAAAGGCCTGTTTCAGCGCCTTGATGCACGCCACTTCATGCTCCGGTTCCAGTGCACCCGCCTTGAGCTTGATGCTCTTGAAACCGTAGTCGGTGATCATGCGCCGGGCCTGGGCGACGATCTGCTGTTCATTGAGCGCCTCGCCCCAGCTGTCCGGCGGATACGGCGAATCGATGTGCTCGGCGTACTTGAAAAACAGGTACGCGCTGAACGGGATCTCATCGCGAATCGCGCCGCCCAGCAGATCCACCAGCGGCACGTTCAGGTAATGGGCCTGCAGGTCCAGGCAGGCCACTTCGAATGCCGAATAGGCATTGCTCACGGCCTTGCTCGCATGGGAGCCCGGCGCCAGTTCGGCACCGGCGACACTGGCGGGCCGCTGCGCGGCGACGGTGGCCTGGACGATGGCCCGCAACTGGTTGAGGTTGAACGGGTCCAGGCCGATCAGTTGGTCCTGCAGTTGTTGCTGGATCGCCAGGGCCGGCGCATCGCCATAGCTCTCGCCCAGACCGATGTAGCCGTTGTCACTCTCGATCTCGATGATCGAGCGCAGCGCAAACGGCTCATGAATGCCGCTGGCGTTGAGCAATGGCGGATCGCGAAAGGCAATGGGGGTGACGGTGACGCGTTTGATCTTCATACAGCGGCTCCCGATGGGCCAGGGTTCAAGGCTTGGGTGTTTTCCGGTGGATTGGCCTGCGCGACGGTTTCACGCTTGCCGGACAATGAGTTGGGCGTGTCACGCCCCGGTGAGGTACGGGCGAAGAAGATCACCACGGCGGCGACCAGCGAGGTAATCGCCAGGCCATACAGGCCGCCCTCGATGGAGCCGGTGGTCTGCTCCAGGAAACCGAACGCCGTCGGTGCGACGAAGCCGCCGAGGTTGCCGATGGAGTTGATCAGGGCAATCACCGCCGCCGCGATGCGGGCGTCCAGGTAGCCCTGGGGAATCGGCCAGAACAGCGCCGACGCGGCCTTGAAACCAATGGCCGCGAAACAGATGGCGACGAAGGCGAAGATAGGCCCGCCGGTGGTGGACATGAACATGCCGAACGCCGCGATCACCAGGGTCGCCGCCACCCACGCTTGCTGGAATTTCCATTTACCGGCCAGGGCCGCGAAGGCGTACATCGCCACGATGGAAATGATCCACGGGATGGAGTTGAGCAAACCGACCTGGAAATCCCCCAGGCTGCCCATTTTCCTGATCATGCTCGGCAGCCAGAACGTGGCGCCGTAGATCGTCAGGGCGATGGAGAAGTAGATGAAACAGAACAGCGCGATCTGCCGGTCGGCGAGCAGCTTGAACATCGATGGCTTGACCACCTGGGCGGCTTCCCGGGCCCGCTGTTCTTCGGCAATCGTCGCGGTCAACACTGCTTTCTCTTCAGCGGTCAGCCATTTGGCCTGGTTGGGGTGCGATTGCAGCCAGAACCAGACAAACCCGCACAGCACAATGGAGGCAAAGCCTTCGATCAGGAACATCCACTGCCAGCCATGCAGGCCCATGCCGCTGACATTCAACAGCGCACCGGACACCGGCCCGGAAATCACCGAAGCGATGGCCGAACCGCTGAGGAAGATCGCCATCGCCTTGCCGCGCTCGTTGGCCGGCAACCATTGGGTGAAGTAGTAGATGATGCCGGGAAAGAACCCCGCCTCCGCCGCACCGAGAATGAAGCGCAGTACATAGAAACTGGTCTCGCCACGCACAAAGGCCATGGCCATCGCCGCCGCGCCCCAGGTGAACATGATCCGCGTCAGCCAGGCCCGGGCGCCGTAGCGTTGCAGGAGCATGTTGGACGGCACTTCGAACAGCGCGTAGCCGACGAAGAACAGCCCGGCGCCAAGCCCGTAGGCGGCGGCACCGATGCCCAGGTCGGTTTCCAGGTGGCTGCGCACGAAGCCGATGTTGACCCGGTCGATGTAGTTGACGATGAACATCACCACCACCAGGGGCAGTACATGACGTTTGACCTTGGCCGCGGCGCGCGCCAGGGTACTGTCATGCGTGGAGTCCGTTACGTTATTCAAGGGAGCCTCCCAATCGTTGTTTTTGTGGGGAACGGCTCGATGATGGACGGGGTGTATTGTTCCCGTCTAATCTAACTTGGCACTTGATTGATACCTGGATTGAATCAATGTTTGAACTGGCCCAACTGCGCTGCTTTACCACCGTCGCGACGGAGCTCAATTTCCGCCGCGCCGCCGAACGGTTGAACATGACCCAACCGCCCTTGAGCCGACAGATCCAATTGCTGGAGCATCACCTGGGCGTCGAGCTGTTCACCCGCAGCACCCGCAGCGTTGCCCTCACCGCCGCCGGCCGGGCTTTTTTCATCGAGGCGCAGAACCTGCTGGAGCAGGCGCAACAAGCCGCCACGGCCGCCCGACGCTTCGCCCAGGGCGACATCGGCTCGGTCACCATCAGCTTCGTCGGCAGCGCGGTCTATGAGTTCCTGCCCAAGGTCATCGCCGAAGCACGGCTGAAACAGCCCCAGGTCAAAATCGTCCTCTCGGAAATGAATACCTACCAGCAGCACGAGGCCCTGCGCGCGCGGCGCATCGACCTGGGCATTGTCCGCTCACCGCTGCTGGAAACCGGCTACGCCACCGAGTGCCTGGTGCGCGAACCCTTTGTCCTGGCGGTGCCTGCCAGTCATCCGCTGGCCCGCACCGAATCCGTCAGTGTCCAGGACCTCGATGGCGAGCCGTTCCTGATGTATTCCCATTCCGCCTACCCGCCCTTCAACGAATTGCTCACCGGCATGCTCCGCTCGGCCCGGGTCGCGCCACAATTCGTGCAATGGCTGGGGTCATCACTGACGATCCTGGCGCTGGTCAACGCCGGCATGGGCCTGGCACTGGTTCCGCGCTGTGCCACCAGCGTGGTGTTCAAGCAGGTGGTGTTCCGGGAGATCGATCTGGGCGAAGGGGTACAGAGCGAGTTGCACCTGGTGTGGCGCGAGGACAATGACAACCCGGCGTTCACCATGTTGCTGGAAGGGATTCGGGGGGCGGTTCGCGAGGGATTTTGATCCGTGGCCTGCCGAAGCAGGCTTGTCGAGTACACATTCGTCCGGTTCCCGACCGATCAGCAACTCAGGTGTTCCCGTCACCACCAAGTAGTTGTACGATGACAGATGAGTGCTCTCGACACTCATTCCTCATACCTACAACAACAAGGACACCCCCATGAAAAAAGCGACATTGGTGATGAGCTTCCTGTGCCTGTTCGGCGGCTACGCAGCCACGGCCGCTGCTTCGGCCGAGCAAGACGTGGCCCAGGCCGTCGACCACCTGACCCAGGCCATGCTGCACAAGGACATCCCCCAGCTTCAGGCCCTGGCCGCCGAGAACCTCACCTACGGTCACTCCAGCGGCAACATCCAGGACAAGAAAGCCTTCATCGCCGACATCGAAACCGGCAAGAGCGCGTTCAAGACCCTGGAAATGCAGAACCAGAAAATCACCCTGTCCGGTGACACGGCCCTGGTGCGCAACCATTTCTCGGCTCAGGCGATCAAGGGCACCGACATCGTGCCGACTGAAATCGAGAACTTCCAGATCTGGCAGAAACAGAAGAATGGCAAGTGGCTGCTGATCGGGCGGCAGGCGTTCAAGTTCTAATCACTTCCACAGGGTCTATCAATAGACAGTGGTCTTGCGGTCAACCCTGAACCCAATGTGGGAGCGAGCCTGCTCGCGATGGCGTCAGTCCAGTGACTACCGTTATCGCGAGCAGGCTCGCTCCCACAGGGATTGCCCTTAGCTGCCTGCCCACTGCTCCCGGTGCTGCAACAGGAAATCGACGAAGGCGCGGACCCGTTGGGGCATGTAGCGGCCATGGGGGTAGAGCAAGGTGAAGGGACGTGAGCGGCCACTGAAAGGCTGCAGCACTTCCACCAGGCTCCCGTCCGCCAGTTCCTGTTCGACGATGAAGCGGTAGGTCTGGAACAGTCCCGCGCCATGCCTGGCCAGCGTCACCCCGCCCAGCACATCGTCCGAGCAGCAATAGTTGCCCTGGCCGAACACCTCCCGCTCCTTGCCATCGACATTGAACAACCAGGAAATTCGCCGACCGCTGCTGGGCAACTCGAACTGGATGCATTCGTGAGCGTCCAGGTCTTCGAGGGTGCGCGGTGTGCCGACCCTGTGCAGATAGTCCGGCGCGGCGACCACCACCAGCTTCGCATCCTCCAGTAAACGGGCGATCAGGGAAGAGTCCGGCTGGGCCCGGACCCGAATCGCCAGGTCATAGCCCTCGGCGACGAAGTCGATGTTCCGATTGCTCAGGTGCACGTCCACGCTGACTTGCGGATACAGCGCACGGAAGGCCGGCAGCAAGGGCAGGATCCGGTGATGACCGTAGGTGGTGGGCAGGCTGATGCGCAGTTGTCCGGACGGCATCGATTGCGCCCCCATCATCTCCTGTTGCGCCTCCACCAACTGGGTCAGCGCCTGCCGGCACTGCTCGAAATAGGTCTTCCCGGCCTCGGTCAGGCGGATGCTGCGGGTGGTGCGCACGAACAGGCGTGAGCCCAGGCGTTCCTCCAGGCGAAAGATCGAACGGCTCACCGCCGCCGGGGTAACACCCGCCACTTGGGCCGCCGCCGTGAAGCTGCCCGCTTCGGCCGCCAGGCAGAACAGTTCTATGCTGCCCAATTGCAGGTCGTCGAAATGTCGCTTCATGATTCATTACACCGTGTATCAACTGAAGATCACAGCTGCCTGTTTATCAGCCCGTGGCGTATAAATACAGTGGCTTCGGTCGCGCGGGGAAACCTGCGCACCTTCTCTCAACCAGCAGGAGTGCAACATGCCTTTCGTCAATGTGCGTATCACCCGCGATGGCGTCACCCGCGAACAGAAAGCCCAGGTGATCTCGGAGATCACCGAAACCCTCCAGCGCGTACTGGGCAAGGACCCGCACCTGACCCATATCGTGATCGAGGAAGTCGATACGGATAACTGGGGTTATGCGGGCATGACGACCACGCAGTATCGAAGTCTTCCCAAAGAGTGAGCACCTGCTTCTATCAAGCCCGGCCTGATTGACCGGGCTTTTTTGTGCCTGCCAACTTCCCCCTGTGGGAGCGAGCAAGCTCGCTCCCACAGGGGCTTACTGTTGAATGGGAGATTGATTACATCAGGTATCAACTCAAGTACCGCCAATCCCGTTTATCAATCCCGAGCGCATCAATACTCTGATCTCAACCACCGCCCCTACTGGCGCAGCGGTTCAACTCAACGATCAGGAGTCACATCATGAGTCTCAACAAAACCGTCATCATCACCGGCGCGTCCAGCGGCATCGGCCTGGGTCTGGTCAAGGCGTTTCTGGATCACGGTTACAACGTGGTCGGCAACGCCCGCTCCCGCACGGGGCTGGATGATGCCGCCGGCCAATTCGATCATTCGGCCCGCTTCATCGGTGTGGCCGGCGATATCGCCGACCCGGCGACTTCGACCCAGCTCATCGCCAAGGCCGTCGAAGCGTTCGGCGCCGTTGATGGGCTGGTGAACAATGCCGGGTTCTTCCTGCCCAAACCCTTCATCGAATACAGCCCCCAAGACCTGGAGTCACTGCTGGACACCAACCTCAAGGGACTGGTTTATGCCAGCCAGGCGGCCGCCGCGCACATGATCAGTCGTCGGCAAGGCTTCATCATCAATATTTCCGCCGCCGTGGCCCTGCAACCGAACATCCAGGTGCCGGCCGCGCTGCCAGTGTTGATCAAGGGTGGCGTCAACCAGATGACCCGCGCCCTGGCCCTTGAGCTGTCGCCGCACAACATCAAGGTCAACGCCGTCGCGCCCGGCATCATCGATACACCGATGCATGACCCCGCTCATCGCGAATTCCTCAACAACCTGGCACCTGCCGGCCGCGTGGGCACCATCGGGGAAATTGCCGAGGCGGTGCTGTACCTGGCGGGCGCCGACTTTACGACTGGCGCGGTGCTGCCGGTGGATGGCGGGATGAGCACGGGCAAGTGGTAGGAGTCGCCGCAGTTTCCTTTGTGGGAGCGAGCCTGCTCGCGATGGCGGTGTGTCAGCTGGAAATTCCGCTATCGCGAGCACGCTCGCTCCCACAGGGATTGCACTTGCGTTAGAGGGTGTAGGAAATGCCCGCCTGCACCGTTCGCGGTGCGCCCGGGTAGGCGTAGACGTTGCCGAAGGCGCCTTCCTCGTAATCGGCGTCGAACAGGTTTTTCAGGTCCAGGTTGAGGCGGATCCGTTCGTTGACCTTGTAGTAGCCGAGCAGGTCGACGACAGTGTAGCTGTCCATCGAGAATGCATTCGCCGCCGTCTGGCCGGCCCGCTCATCCACGTATTTGACCCCCGCTCCCAGGCCCAGCCCCTTGAGGCCACCGTCCTGGAATTCGTAGACGTTCAACAGGCTGAAGGTGTTCTTCGGGACGTTGAGCAGGCGGGTGCCGCTGGGGATGCTGGTGTCCTTGGTTACCTCGGCATCGACGTAAGCGTAGCCGCCGATCATGCGCCACTCCGGCGTCAGGTTGCCCGCCACGTTCAGGTCGAATCCGCGGCTGCGCACTTCGCCGGCGGCGACGCTGAAGGTGGAATCCACCGGGTCCGTGGTGAGGACGTTACGCTTCTCGATCTGGTACACCGCCGCGTCGACGCTCAATTGGCGATCCAGCGCTTCCCATTTCACGCCCATCTCATAGGACTTACCCTCTTCCGGCTTGAATCCGCCGCCCTGACGGCTGGCACCGGTGTTGGGCTTGAAAGAACGAGCAGTGTTCGCGTAGACGGCCACCGTGTCAGTCAGGTCGTAAATCACCCCGACCCGCGGCGTGACCGCGCTGTCGTTCTTGTCCCAGTTCCTGCCATTGGGCACGAAGGTCTCGTACTCATGCTCAAAGCGCTCGAAACGCGCACCCGCCAGCAATTTCAAACGCTCGGTGAGGGCCACCTGATCCTGGACGAACACACCGAACGTCTTGAGGTTTTCCTGATCATTGGTAGGGGTACGGGTCAATGCCGGACGAGGCTGGCCATACACCGGGTTGAAGATATCGATCGGGTAGGCACCGGTCCCGGCAGCGGAACGCTGGATGATGGACTGATAGTCGTAGTCTTCGTACTCGACCCCGGTCAACAGCGTGTGCTCGAACCCGCCGGTTGAAAAGTGCCCGGTGAGGTTGAGCTGCGTGTCCCGGTCGGTCCATTCCAGTTTGCGGTAGTTGAAGTTACGGCCCAGGGTACGGCCGTCGGCCGCGATGCCGTTGCCTTCCACCGCGTTGCCCTGCAAGGTGCCGTCGAGCCACTGGGTGCCGCCGGCCAGGGTCCAGTCGTCGTTGAGCATGTGCTCGAAACGTACCTGCGCCATGTTGTTGTCGTTGTGCAATTTGCCGGCGTCTTTTTCGCCGAAGAAGGTATCCCGCGAGGCCGTGCCACGCTGGCCGGCGTAATGGGTCAGGCCACGGTCCAGCGGATGGTTGTTGCGCATGAAATCGCCTTCGAACGTCAGGCGCGTGGTGTCGTTGACCTGCCAGCTGACCACCGGCGCGACGCCATAACGCTCGGTCTCGACGTGGTCGCGGAAGGTGTCGCCACCCTCGCCGATCACGTTCAGGCGATAGGCCAGGCGGCCCTCTTCATCCAACGGGCCGGATGCGTCCAGCGTGCCGCGACGCATGCCCTGGTCGTTGAGCTGGCTGCCCAGGGTCACCGTGCGCTCGGCCAGCGGTTGCTTGGACACCACGTTGAAGGTGCCGCCCGGATCGCCACGGCCGTACAGCATGGTCGCCGGCCCCCGCAGCACTTCAAGCCGCTCGATGGTATTGGCGTCGGGCATGTTCGGGTAGCCACGGTTGATGGGGAAACCGTTGCGGTAGAACTCTCCGGTGGTGAAGCCGCGCACCGTGAACGTGGTCAGGCCCTGGCCGCCGAAGTTGTTGGCCCGCCCCACCCCGCCGGCATAATCAAGGGCATCCTGCAGGCGTGTGGCGCCGAGGTCTTCCACCACGTCGCGGGACACCACGCTGATGGATTGCGGGGTTTCATGGATGGCGGTGTCGGTGCGCGTGGCACTGGCCGAACGGGTGGCGTGATAGCCGTTGACGGGCCCCTGTGCGGTTTCACTGTCCGAAAGCCCCACGATATCCGTGGCCTGCAACTCCAGCGGCGCCCGGTCGGCGGCAATGGGCTCATCAGCCCACGTGGAAACGGAATAAGCCTGGAGCACACACAGTGAAACGAGAATCCGACGCATCGCACAACCCTAATGGAAAGACACCGACCGTCTCCGGACGGCTGACAAAAATGTGTCGCGAAAGATACAGCAACTCATTCCTGTTTGACATACATTCCCATTATCATCTTGTCTCTGCTGCCTGGGGTCAGCCCACGCCACCCGAGCGCCATAGTCAGGGACCTATAACGAAGGCCCCTGTGGGAGCAAAGCTTGCTCGCGATGGCGACAGACCCGCCAACATCGTCATCGACTGAAATCCCCAATCGCGAGCAAGCTTTGCTCCCACAGATTCATGCGCTCCCACAAACTCTCACACAGCTTCATTTCTCTGTTCAGCCAGCGACGCCTCTTCTATCCGCCGGAAAAACGTCTGCGCTCGAATGTCCTGGACGAAGGCCACGTTCAGCCGCAGCCAGTCACACGTCTCCCTGGCTGGCATGAAACTGGCGCCTTGGGAAAGCTGGACCTGCGTTTCACGGGCGATCTGCTGCACTCGCTCGCTCCCCACATGCCGAGGCCTGGCCCACACGAACAGGCCCCCGGTCGGCTCGGCGAAAACCTCCCAATACGCCTGGTCAAGTTGGCGCAGCGTGCTCGCCATCTGCTTGTTCAAACGCTGGCGCAGGCGTTGCAGCAACTTGCGATAAGCCCCGTTGGCGAGCAGTGTCGCCACGACATTTTCCGCCAACAGCGAGCAGCCGATACCGGTCACCATCTTGACCTCGGCCAGCCGGTCGATGATCTCGGGTTGGGCGACGACATAACCGATGCGCAGCGAACTGGACAGTGTCTTGGAAAAGCTCGCTAGGTAGATCACCCGGTCCAGGCCATCCAGGGTCGCGAGGCGTGACGTCGGCCCGTTCTGGAAGTCGGCGTAGATGTCGTCTTCGATGAGGCGGAAATCGTGTTGGGTGGCCAGTTGCAGCAGACGATACGCGACACTCGGCGCGAGGCTGGTGCCGGTGGGGTTCTGGTACATGCTGTTGATGAAGAAATAGGTGGGCTTGTGCTGTTCGAGCAAGCGTTCCATGTTGTCGATATCCGGGCCTTGAGTGCCTCTGGGAACCGCCAGGGTCTTGACTCCGTGCAACTTCAGCAGATTGAACAGGTTGTAGTAGCCGGGGCTTTCCACCAGGACCAGGTCACCGGGCTTGAGCAGCGTGCGCACCAACAGGTCGAGACCATGACTGGCGCCTTGAGTGGTGAGGATCTGCGCAAGATCGGCGTGTATGTCGATCAGGCCCAGGCGCTTCTGGATGTGCTGACGCAGAGGAACAGAGCCCAGGGGCGTGCTGTAGTTGAACAGTGCTTGATTGTCGCTGCGTACCACCTGGCGGATCGCCTGGCCCAGATCGGCGTCGTCGCGCCAGGTGTCGGGCAGCCAGCCGCAGCCGAGCTTGAGCTGCGTCGATTCGTTGTCGAATAACGTCCATGCCCCCTCACCCGTTTCAACATCCGGTCCCACGGGCCGGGACACTTGCTGCGCGACGAAGAAACCCGACCCATGCCGGGACTCCAACACTCCGCTGGCAACCAGTTGGTCGTAGGCCTTGATCACGCACGACAGGCTGACGTCATTTTCCTGGGCCAATTGCCGGATGGAAGGCATTCGCGCACCGGGGCGAATGCGATGGCTGCTGATCCAGCCCACGAGCCGAGTCATCAGTTGCCGGGTCATGGGCTCGGCGGACTTGCGGTCGATGTTCAGGTCCATGCGGGGTGCTCTCGAAGTGTTCGCCGATTTTTAGCGAACAGTTAATCACAAAACCCCTCGGCCTGTTCCTTGTTCCCGCGAAGCCCGGCAGTGATAGTCCAGCGGACGCCTACTCAACGACTCCCGGGGAACACGCTTGGACGCACAACATCGACATTCATGGGGACTGGCTTTCGGCCTTTGCCTGATCACCCTTGCGGTCAACCTGCAGGCGCCGCTGTACACCACCTATGCCCAGGCATCCGGCTACGGGGCCGGCGCCACGGCGGTCGCCTTTTCGTGTTATGTGCTGGGGGTGTTGCCGGTGCTGCTGGCCTTCGGCGGGTTGGCCGACCGGGTAGGACGCCGCCCCCTGATACTGCTGGCGTTAGGTTTGTCGATGCTGGCGACGGTCATCACCTCCATCTGGCCGAACCTCATCGCGCTGGGCCTGGCGCGGCTGATGATGGGCGTGGGCACGGGCCTGGCCTCGGCAACTTCGACGGCCTATATGACCGAGCTGATGGCCGGCGGCGACACCCGCTCCGCTGCCAATCGGATCACCGCCAGCACCTCCCTGGGCTTCGGCCTGGGAGCGGCGATGACCAGTCTGTTCCTGTTCGCCCATCAGAGTGTCGTGCCCGGCAGTTTCTGGCTGCAATTGCTCCTGGCCGGCATCGCGATCGTCGTGGTGTCCAGGCTGCCGGACCCTGCCGTCAGAACGACTCGGGCACCGATGCTGCGCCTGCCACTGTTTCCCGCCGGCAGCCTGCCCTACGGCTTCTCCATGCTGCTGGCCTGGGCGACCTCGGGCCTGGTCATCGCGATACTGCCCTCGGTGCTGGCACGTCACGACCTGCAGCAATGGTCGGGCCTGTCGACCTTCACCGTGATCAGTTGCGGGTTGCTGTTCCAGCCGTGGGCCCGCCGCATGCAACCGGCCAGGGCCACCGGGCTTGGCTTGCTGGTGCTGCCCCTGAGCTACGGGTTGCTGGCCTGGGGCGCGAGCACCGGTTCGCTGATCGCGGTGTTGCTCGGGGCGCTGGGGGCCAGCAGCGCCTGCTACGGTTTTCTGTACCTGGGCGGGTTATCGGCGATCACCGCGCTGGCCGGCCAGGAAAAGGCCCGGGTCAGTGCCGGGTTCTTTCTGTTTGCGTACATCGGGTTCAGCATTCCGGTGGTGGTCACCGGCCTATTGGCTGACCGGTTTGGCGCCGATGTGGCGTTGGTCCTGTTCGGGGTGGCGTTGTCGCTGGGGGCGTTGGTGACGGGGTGGGTCATCGTGCGGACAGAGGCGTATGTCACCCGCCTGTCCCACGGCTGAACACGGAACCCTGTGGCGAGGGTTCACCCGTCTGGAGGGTAGCGTCAAGATCCGAGACACCACCGTCATCAAGTCGTATACCATATCCCCAACTCAGCAACCGACCCGCCGCCGTGACTTTATCCAAGTTCAAACTGCCTGACCTGGGCAACACCCCTTCTACTTCGGAAATCATTACCCGTCACCTGCGCGACGCCATCGTGGCCGGGCATTTTGCCGAGGACGAGCCGATTCGCCAGGACGATATCGCCCGTCAGTTCAACGTCAGCAAGATCCCCGTGCGCGAAGCCCTCAAGCGGCTGGAGGCCGAGGGGCTGGTGATGTTCCAGCGTAATCGCGGCGCGATGGTCACGCGGATCTCCGAGGTGGAGCTGGCGCAGATGTTCGAAGTGCGGATGTTGCTGGAGGACAAGGTGCTGCGCCTGGCGATTCCCAACATGACCGAAGACACCTTCGCGCGCGCCGAGGCCATCTGCCGCGAGTTCATCGGCGAGGATGACGTCGGGCGTTGGGCCGAACTCAACTGGCAGTTGCACGCCTGCCTCTACGAACCGGCACAACGGCCCTTCCTGGTCGGCCTGATCCGCTCGGTCCACGACAAGCTGGAGCGCTACCTGCGCATGCAGATGAGCCTGTCGGCCGGCAAGGAACGCGCCGATCACGAGCACCGGGAAATCCTCGATGCCTGCCGTGCCGGTGATGTTGAACGGGCAGTGAAGCTGCTGGACGAGCACATCGCCGGCGTCTGCAAGACGCTGTTCGAGTTCTTGCCCTCCAGCCATTGAAGCTGATCGCTAAAAGACAATGCCGGGACGCTGAGCGACCCGGCATTTTTTTTTTGCGCATATACATATGTACCACCAGGGTCCTGCCAGGCGGCGCCAGAATCGGTGACTTCTTAATCAGAGACAGAACACACCTTCAATCATGACCGACACCATTGTAGACACCCTGACGGTGACAGCCTCGATCACCAATGAACATTGGGCCGGCACCGACGACACCCTCTATGTGTCCATGGGCCCCCTCAGCCAGATGCAATTATTCTGTGAAGCCCCGCGAGTCGGGCAGACCATCACGGTGGAAATCGACCTGCCAAGACTGTTCGGCCGTCCGCGGATCTCATTGTCCGAAATCGACGGCGTGACCTTCTACCAGAGGCCCGAAGCCCACCCGATCGCCACCGATGACTGGGAGCTGGACTCCGTACTGATCAAGGCCAATGACATCTACACCAACCTGTCCTTCAAGCAGGTGCACCGTTGGCTCAGGAACTCATCCTCGCACTTGCTCGCCGTATGGTCGGGCCATGTGCATTTTTCCGATTGGATGAATTCGGACAAGCGATCGATCGATCTCAACGCCCAGACCTACCCGATCCGATGGATGCCCTTCATCGGCGATCTCCTGCACTGGCGTTGCTATGACCCGTCGAAAATCGACGGCGTCGGTCAACTGGTGGGGATGTGGGATGGTCAGTTGATCGGCAATCAATTGAAATCGCAAACCAGCGAAATACTCGCGCCCAACGACCAGTCCGATAGCTACACCTGGGTGTATACCCCGGAGAACTCCATCATCTATAAACGCTGGGAACACGCTGACCGGGCCAACTACATCCGCCACAGCCAACTCGGCAGTGGCAGGCCCGTCGTGTGCGCGGGAGAATTCAGGATCAGGGAGCACCGCATGGAGCATGTGATTGCCATGGTCAACGATGCCTCCGGGCATTACCGCCCCGACGGCGGGGCCTGCCTGCGCTACGTGGCGGAAAAGTTCGAGGCCCTGGGCATCAACACCGAACACATCGAGTGGCAGTGGAGATACGCGTCGGACTGATGACCGCTCCCCGGCACTGTGCTGATTTCGTCATGGACGACAGATAAAACCCTCAAGCCGCCACCCCCTGTTGCGGGCCACGCTTGCGCTCACTTATCTGAACGGAAGTGGTCCCATGAAGCGCATCACTGTGATCGATTCCCACACCGGCGGTGAGCCGACCCGACTGGTCACCGACGGTTTCCCCGACCTCGGCCAGGGCAGCATGGCCGAGCGCAGGCAGCGCCTGGCCTCGCAGCATGATGCCTGGCGCGCCGCCTGCGTGCTGGAGCCCCGGGGCAGCGACGTTCTGGTGGGCGCGTTGCTCTGTGAACCGGTCGACCCAAATGCCTGTGCCGGGGTGATCTTCTTCAACAACAGCGGCTACCTGGGTATGTGCGGACACGGCACCATCGGCCTGGTGGCCTCGCTGGCTCACCTGGGCCGGATCGGCCCCGGTGTGCACAGCATCGAAACCCCGGTGGGCACTGTCCAGGCCACCTTGCATGAGGATCGTTCGGTCAGCGTGCGCAACGTGCCCGCCTATCGTTACCGCAAGGCGCTGCACCTGGAAGTACCCGGCATCGGCCCGGTGGAAGGCGACGTGGCCTGGGGCGGCAACTGGTTCTTCCTGATCGCCGACCACGGCCAGCGGGTGGCGAGCGACAACCTCGACGCGTTGACCGCCTACACCTACGCCGTGCAGCAAGCGCTGGAGCAGCAAAGCTTTCGTGGCGAGGACGGCGGGCTGATCGATCATATCGAATTGTTCGCCGACGACCCGCACGCCGACAGCCGCAACTTCGTACTCTGTCCCGGCAAGGCCTACGACCGCTCCCCTTGCGGCACCGGCACCAGCGCCAAGCTGGCGTGCCTGGCCGCGGACGGCAAGTTGCAACCCGGCCAGACTTGGCGTCAGGCCAGTGTGATCGGCAGCGAGTTCGAAGGTTCTTATGAACAGGCCGGCGAGCGCATCGTGCCGACGATTCGCGGCCGGGCCTATATCAGCGCCGAAACCACGCTGATCATCGACGCGGATGACCCGTTCGCCTGGGGCATTCGCCTGTGACCGAGGGCCTGATCGCCGACGTAATCGTCATCGGTGCCGGCATCATCGGTGCGGCTTGTGCCCGGGCATTGTCCCAGCGCGGGTTGAAAGTGCTGGTGCTCGACGCCGGCTGGCACGGCGCCACGGCGGCCGGCATGGGTCATCTGCTGGTGCTGGACGACAATCCGGCGGAGCTGGCCCTCAGTCAGTATTCCCTGCGACGCTGGCGCGAGTTGGCCCAACGCCTGCCCGAAGGCTGTGCCTGGCGCAACAACGGCACCCTGTGGCTGGCGGCCAATGTGGAGGAGATGGCGGTCGCCAATAGCAAGTACCTGAATCTGCTGGCCCACGGAGAAGACTGCGAGCTGATCGGACGCGGGGCCCTGCGTCAGCGCGAACCCGAGTTGCGCGAAGGTCTGGAAGGCGGCCTGCTGATCAAGGGCGACGGCATCCTCTACGCCCCCGCCGCGGCCCGTTGGATGCTGGGTAGCCCGCACATCCGCCAGCAGCGGGCGCAGGTCGCCGAAGTGGACGGCTCGCGGGTACGCCTGGATGACGGGCGCTGGTTGAGGGCCGAGGCGGTGATCCTCGCCAACGGTATCCAGGCCACCGAGCTGTGCCCGGAGCTGCCGATCGAGCCGAAGAAGGGCCATCTGCTGATCACTGATCGCTACCCCGCCACTGTCACTCACACCCTGGTCGAACTGGGTTATGTCACCAGTGCCCACAACGCCAGCGGTCCGTCGGTGGCCTGCAATATCCAGCCCCGTCCCACCGGGCAACTGTTCATCGGCGCCTCGCGGCAATTCGGCACTGTCGACCCGCAAGTGGAAGGCTGGATGCTGGCGAAGATGCTCAAGCGCGCCGTCGACTACATGCCCGGGCTGGCACAACTCAACGGCATCCGCGCCTGGACCGGCTTCCGCGCCGCCAGCCCCGACGGCCTGCCGCTGGTGGGACAGCACCCGCAACGCAAGGGCCTGTGGTTGGCGGTGGGGCATGAAGGACTGGGGGTCACAACGGCTCCCGCGACGGCTGACTTGTTGGTAGCGCAGCTGTTCAACGAAGCCTCGCCACTGGCCCCTCAAGCGTACCTGCCGGAGCGTTTTCTGGGAGAACCCGCCCATGTCAGCTAAATCCCTGTGGCGAGGGGATTTATCCCCGCTGGGCTGCGGAGCAGCCCCCAAAAACCGCAACCATCAGCTACCTGACACACCGCAGCGGCTGAACTTGGGGCTGCTCCGCTGCCCAACGGGGATAAATCCCCTCGCCACAGTTTTATACGGAGCCCGATAGATGCCTGAACTATTCCTGGACGGCCGCCCACTCATGGTCACCCACGGCACCAGTGTCGCCGCCGCCCTGGCCTTGGGCTCGGACGGTTGCAGTCGCACCTCGGTCAGCGGTCAGCGACGTGCGCCTTTGTGCGGCATGGGTATTTGCCAGGAGTGCCGGGTCATGATCGATGGCCGGCGCCGCCTGGCCTGCCAGACCCTGTGCCGTGACGGCATGCACGTGCAGACCCGACCATGAACGAAACCACCGACCTGCTGATCATTGGCGCCGGCCCCGCCGGCATGTCCGCCGCCCTGGCTGCGGCCAGCCGCGGCGCACATATCGTGCTGCTGGACGACAACCCGTTGCCTGGAGGGCAGATCTGGCGCGACGGCCCCCAGGCCAGCCTGCCCGCCGCGGCACGCCGCCTGCGCGAGCAGTTGCAGGCCTGTGCCAATGTGCGCTGCCATACGGGCACCCGGGTCATCGCCAGCGTCTCCGATAAAACCCTGTTGGTGGAGAATGCCGAGCGCGGTTGGCAGATCAACTACGAGCGTTTGATCCTGTGCACCGGTGCCCGGGAGTTGCTGCTGCCCTTCCCCGGCTGGACCCTGCCCGGCGTCACTGGCGCCGGCGGCTTGCAGGCATTGATCAAGGCGGGCCTGCCGGTACGGGATGAACGCTTGGTGATCGCCGGGAGTGGGCCACTGCTGCTGGCCAGCGCCGCCACGGCCAGGCACCAGGGTGCTCACGTGCTGCGGGTGGCCGAGCAGGCCAGCCGTGCCGCCGTGGCCGGTTTCGCCGCGCAATTGCCGCGCTGGCCGGGCAAGCTCCTGCAAACGTTCGCTCTGTTCGACCGGCACTACCGCACCGCAAGCCATGTGCTGGAGGCCTTGGGGCAAGAGCGGCTCGAAGGCGTGCGTTTGCTGCAACAGGGCAGGATCGTCGAGCTGGCCTGCGATCGGTTGGCGTGTGGCTTCGGGCTCATCCCCAATACCCAGCTCGGCCAGGCCCTGGGCTGCGAGCTTGCCGAGAACGCCCTCGCGGTGGATGCCTGGCAGGCGACCACCCGCCAGGACCATTACGCCGCCGGTGAATGCACCGGTTTCGGCGGCAGCGAACTGGCGCTGGTGGAAGGCGCCATCGCCGGTCACGCGGCAGTCGGCGATACCGCGGCCGCCCAACGCCTGTGGCCGCGTCGGGAACGCTGGCAGGGTTTCGCCCGGACACTGAACCAGGCCTTCGCCCTCGATCCGCGGCTCAAGTCCCTGTCCCGGGTCGACACCTTGGTCTGCCGGTGCGAAGACGTGCCCTACGGCGATCTGATCGGCCACGTGAGCTGGCGCGAAGCCAAGCTCGCCAGCCGTTGTGGCATGGGCGCCTGCCAGGGCCGGGTCTGCGGCGCTGCCCTGGAGTATCTGTTCGACTGGACGCCCCCCACTCCACGCCCACCGTTCAGCCCCGCGCGGATCGAAACCTTGCTGGGGCTGGAAGAAACCCCGCCTACATAGGCTGCATAAGCGCGGCTCCTTGTGGGAGCGAGCCTGCTCGCGATAACGCTTTATCAGATACCGATAGGTTGCTGACACACCGCTATCGCGAACTCCCACATGAGTTGGCCGATCATTCTGCTGCTACTCTTGCGCAACCCTTGCCCCCACCCGAAATGATGCCGCCCCATGTATCCCTCGCTCACCTCCTTCCCCCCCTGCGACCTGGACACCCTGCTCCACAGCCTGCAATCCATCGCACCGCTGCTCGACACCCTCGCGGACGTGGTGTTCTTCATCAAGGACACCCAGGCCCGCTACGCCTTCGTCAACCAGACCCTGGCCCGGCGCTGTAGCTTCAAGCACAGCGCCGATCTGCTCGGCCTTACCGCCGAGCAGGTATTCCCCGAGCGCTTCGGTCCGCTGTATACCGAACAGGATCGACGGGTGCTGGCCAGCGGTCGGGAGCTGGCCGATCAACTCGAACTGCACCTGTACTACGGCAATCAGCCGGTATGGTGCCTGACCCATAAAATCGCCCTGCGCGAACCCAACGGCCAGATCGTCGGCCTGGCCGGCATCTCCCGGGACCTTCAACTGCCACAGTCCAGCCACCCGGCCTTCCAGAAACTGGCGGCGGTGGATGCCCATATCAAAAACCACTTTGCCCGCCCCATCAGCCTTGCCGAGCTGACCGCCATCGCTGGATTGTCGGTGGCGCAATTGGAGCGGCACTGCAAACGCATTTTCCAGCTCACGCCCCGGCAGATGATTCACAAGGCCCGACTGGAAGAAGCCTCGCGCCTGCTGTTGGACAGAGACCTGCCTATCACCGAGATCGCCTTGCGTTGCGGCTACACCGACCACAGCGCGTTCAGCCGCCAGTTCCGCGCCTTGACCAGCCTGTCGCCAAGCCAGTACCGCGAAAGCCAACATTGAATCTGTTCCCTTACAGGGCACCGGAGCGCCCATTGCTCCCATCTGTAACACCTGACTGAAACGGCCTTCGACACCCTTCGACCCCAGCGCCTCTTATTACTGCTTCGTAATCAACGAGTTATCCATGAGCGCGAAAAAATCCACAGACAGGCACGCCGATTGCTTATCTAATATCGTATACGAAATCCTCAATACGATATCTCACCGCATTTATTCGACAGCGAGGCATTTATGAAGAACCCTGCATTGGCCGTAGCGTTAAGTGTTGTCCTGGCACCTCTGTTCATCACCCCCGCCTATGCTGACAAGCTCGATGACATCATCGGCTCCGGCAAGCTGCGCTGTGCGGTAACCCTGGACTTCCCACCCATGGGTTTTCGTGATGAAAGCAACAAACCGGCGGGCTTCGACGTGGACTACTGCCACGATCTGGCGAAGGTCCTGGGGGTAGATGCCGAAGTCGTGGAAACACCGTTCCCGGACCGGATCCCGGCACTCATTTCCGGCCGCGCCGATGTCATCGTCGCTTCCACCTCCGACACCCTGGAACGGGCCAAGACCGTTGGCCTGACCGTGCCCTACTTCGCCTTCCAGATGGTGGTGCTGACTCGCGACAACACCGGCATCAACAGCTTCGCCGACCTCAAGGGCAAGGCCGTGGGCAATACCAGCGGCACCTACGAAGCCATCGCGTTGGAGAAAGACCAGAAGAACTGGGGCAGCGGCAGCTTCCGCGCCTACCAGTCGCAGAACGACACGCTGCTGGCCGTCGCCCAGGGGCACATCGACGCGACGGTTGTAACCAACACCGTGGCCGCCGCGACCATCAAGTCGGGCAAATACAAGAACCTGAAGATCGCCGGCGACGCGCCTTATGTCATCGACTATGTGTCCCTCGGCGCCAAGCGTAACGAGTTCGGCCTGATCAACTACCTCAACCTGTTCGTCAACCAACAGGTGCGCACCGGCCGGTACAAAGAGCTGTTCGTCAAATGGGTCGGCACCGACATTCCGCCGGCCAACCTGACCGTCCCGCAGGTCTATTACTGAGGATCGGGGCATGCCAAGCACGCCTATCCGTGTCGTGGGCCGCAGTCTGGTGGAGGGTGCCGCCCAGGGCGCCCTGCTCTTTGCCGATGTGGGCTTGAGTTTCTGGGGCGGTGTGGATCCGGCCAGCGGTGAAGTCATCGACCGGCACCACCCGCTCAGCGGCGAGCGCCTGGCCGGGCGCGTGCTGGCGATTCCCAGCGGGCGCGGCTCGTGCACCGGCAGCAGCGTCTTGATGGAGCTGATCAGTAACGGCCATGCACCCGCCGCCCTGGTGCTGGCCGAAACGGATGAGATCCTGACCTTGGGCGTGCTGGTTGCGCAGTTGATTTTCCAGCGTTCCCTGCCAGTGGTGCAGATCGGTCGTGAAGCCTTCGACGGTTTGCGCGGCCAGGGTTTCGTGCGCATCGAAGGCGATTGCCTGACTCTGTCCGGCCGGCGCCCCAACGATCACTGGGATGGGGCAGACGTTCCCTTGCCGCCGCCCATGCCGTCTACGGTCAACCTCACCGAACAGGACCGGGCACTGCTCGACGGCAGCCATGGCAAGGCCGCCCAGGTGGCGATGCAAATCGTCTTGCGCATGGCCGAGATCCAGGGTGCCACGCAATTGCTGGACGTGACCCAGGCCCACATCGACGGTTGCATCTACACCGGCCCGGCCAGCCTGCGCTTTGCCGAACAATTGGTGCAGTGGGGCGCGAAGGTGCGCGTGCCCACCACCCTCAATTCCATTTCCGTGGACCAGCGCCGCTGGCGGGAACTGGGCATAGACCCGGCCTTGGGCGAACCGGCGAGTGCCTTGGGCGATGCCTACATGGCGATGGGCGCGCAGCTGAGCTTCACCTGCGCGCCGTATCTGCTGGATAGCGCGCCCAAGGCCGGCGAGCAGATCGTCTGGGCCGAGTCCAACGCGGTGGTCTACGCCAACAGTGTGCTTGGGGCTCGCACGCAGAAGTACCCGGACTTCCTGGATATCTGCATTGCCTTGTGCGGCCGCGCGCCCTTGACCGGTTGTCATCTGGACGAGCAGCGCAAGGCCGGGCTGATCGTCGATGTGCCGGGACTGGGCACGGTCGACGACAGTTTCTATCCGCTGCTGGGCTATCACATCGGCGGCCTGACGGGCCGGCGCATTCCGTTGATACGCGGCCTGGAACACGCCGCACCGACCCTGGATGACCTGAAGGCCTTCGGCGCCGCGTTCGCCACTACCAGTGCCGCGCCCCTGTTCCACATCGCCGGGGTCACACCGGAAGCCCTCGACCCGGCCGATGTCGTGGCGGCGGATTGTCCGCTACCGATGGAAACCGTCGATGCCGCGGGCCTGCTTGCCAGTTGGCGTGAGCTGAACAGTGCCCGGGACAACCGGGTGGATGTGGTTTCCCTGGGCAACCCGCACTTTTCCCTCAGCGAATTTGCCGCCCTGGCGGCTCTTTGCACCGGCTGGAGCAAGCACCCGGACGTGGTACTCGCCATCACCTGCGGCCGCGCGGTACTGGAACAGGCCCGCCAGGCAGGTCACCTGGACGCCATCGAGGCCTTCGGTGCGACGCTGGTGACCGACACCTGCTGGTGCATGCTGGGCGAACCGGTCATCCCGGTCGATGCCACCACCCTGATGACCAACTCCGGCAAATACGCCCATTACGCACCCGGCCTGGTGGGACGCGGGGTGCACTTCGCCAGCCTCGCGGCCTGCGTCGACGCCGCGTGCACCGCCACCGCCACTGGTCAGCCACCGCTCTGGCTGCAACCTGCCACCCGCCGGGGGAATCCCTTCCATGTTTGACTACAGCTTCCAATGGCGCCCGGCCCTGCGCGCATTGCCCGACATGCTCGCCGGGGCCTGGGTCACGTTCGAGACCGCGGCGCTGTCGATGATCTTCGGCGTGCTGATCGCGCTGGTGCTGACGGTGATGCGCCAGGCACGCCATCCATTGCTGCGCGGCATCGGCAATGGCTGGGTGTCCATCGCCCGCAACACGCCGTCGCTGTTCCAGATCTACATCCTCTACTTCGGCCTCGGCTCCCTCGGGCTGCACGTCAGTTCCTGGCTGGCCTTGCTGGCCGGGATCACCTTCAACAATGCCGGTTACCTGGCGGAGAACTTTCGCGGTGGCCTGAAGGCCGTGCCCGGTACCCAGATGCGCGCCGCCCGCTCCCTGGGCATGAGCGCGTTCCAGGCCTATCGGATGATCATCGTCCCGCAACTGCTGCGCATCGTGTTCTACCCGCTGACCAACCAGATGGTCTGGGCGGTGCTGATGACCTCCCTGGGCGTGGTGGTCGGCCTGAACAACGACCTCACCGGGGTGACCCAGGAATACAACGTCAAGACGTTCCGCACCTTCGAATACTTTGCCCTCGCGGCCGCGCTGTATTACCTGATCGCCAAGCTGATCGTCGGGCTCGCCCGGCTGTTGTCCTGGCGCCTGTTTCGTTACTGAGGGCCGGTCATGTTTGCAACAAGCCTCACCGTTAACGACCTGTTGTTCTTGCTCGACGGGGCCTGGGTCACGCTGCAGTTGACCGCCTGGTCGATCCTGCTCGGCACCCTGGCCGGGTTGCTGTTCGGCCTGCTCCGGGCCCTGTTGCCCCGGGCCAGCCTGCCACTGGCCTGGGTACTGGACGTGTTTCGCAGCGTGCCGTTGCTGATCCAGTTCGTGCTGTTCAACTCACTCAAGAGCATCGTCGGCCTGAACCTCAGCGCCTTCGCCGTCGGCTGCATCGTGCTCGGCGTCTACGCCGCCGCGTACTTCACCGAAATCGTCCGCGGCGGGGTGCTGGCGGTGCCGCTGAGCACCCGACGGGCCAGCCGTTCCCTGGGCTTGAGCTACCTGCAGGACCTGCGCTTCATCGTCCTGCCGATTGCCACGCGCGTAGCGTTTCCCGGCTGGCTGAACCTGGTACTCGGGGTAATGAAGGACACCGCGCTGGTGATGTGGATCGGCATCGTCGAGCTGCTGCGTGCCTCGCAAACCATCGTCACGCGCATTCAGGAACCCCTGCTGGTGCTGTGCATCGCAGGCCTCATTTACTACGTCATGAGCCTGGTGGTCGCCCGCCTCGGCGCACGTCTGGAAAGAAGGTGGCAGGAAAATGATTGAGATCGAGAACGTGCACAAATCCTTCGGCGACCTGGAAGTGGTCAAGGGTGTGAGCCTGACCGTGGACAAGGGTGAAGTGGTGTCGATCATCGGTGGCTCGGGTTCCGGCAAGTCGACCCTGCTGATGTGCATCAACGGCCTGGAGCCGATCCAGCAAGGCAGCATCCGCGTGGACGGTGTCGAGGTCCATGACCGCGCCACCGATCTCAATCACTTGCGGCAGAAGATCGGCATCGTCTTCCAGCAATGGAATGCCTTCCCGCACCTGACCGTGCTGGAGAACGTGATGCTGGCGCCGCGCAAGGTGCTGGGCAAGAGCAAACAGGACGCCGAGGCCCTGGCGGTGAAGCAACTGGAGCACGTGGGCCTGGGGGACAAGCTCAAGGCCTTCCCGAACAAGCTGTCCGGCGGCCAGCAACAGCGCATGGCCATCGCCCGGGCCTTGGCGATGTCGCCGGACTACATGCTGTTCGACGAAGCCACCTCGGCCCTGGACCCGCAACTGGTGGGCGAGGTGCTGGACACCATGCGCATGCTCGCCGAGGACGGCATGACCATGGTGTTGGTGACCCACGAGATCCGCTTCGCCCGGGACGTGTCCGATCGCGTGGCGTTCTTCTGCAATGGCCGGGTGCATGAGATCGGGCCGCCGGACCAGGTGATCGGCAATCCGATGCAGCGGGAGACGGCAGCGTTTCTCAAGTCGGTGAAATAGCCAATGGCCCTATCGCGAGCAGGCTCGCTCCCACATGGGATTTGTACCCTGTGGGAGCGAGCCTGCTCGCGATGAGGCCGGAACGGACAACACAAGGAACAACCCAATGCGCTCATCAAAAATCATCCACATCGTCAGCTGCCACGCCGAAGGCGAAGTCGGCGATGTGATCGTCGGCGGCGTCGCCCCTCCGCCCGGTGCCACGGTATGGGAACAGTCACGCTGGATCGCCCGGGACGAGACCCTGCGCAACTTCGTCCTCAACGAGCCCCGTGGCGGCGTGTTCCGCCACGTCAACCTGCTGGTGCCGGCCAAGGACCCGCGGGCACAGATGGCCTGGATCATCATGGAGCCGGCCGACACGCCGCCGATGTCCGGCTCCAACTCCCTGTGCGTCGCGACTGTGCTACTGGACAGCGGCATCCTGCCCATGACCGAACCCCAGACCCGACTGGTACTGGAGGCCCCTGGCGGGTTGATCGAAGCCGTCGCCGATTGCCGCGACGGTAAGGTGCAACGGGTGGAGATCAAGAACGTGCCCTCCTTCGCCGACCGTCTCGACGCCTGGATCGAAGTCGAGGGCCTGGGCTCGCTGCAGGTGGACACCGCCTATGGCGGCGACAGTTTCGTCATCGCCGACGCCCAGCGCCTGGGCTTTGCCATCCGCCCTGACGAGGCCGCCGACCTTGTAGCCGTCGGGCTGAAAATCACCCGGGCCGCCAATGAGCAACTGGGTTTCGAGCATCCGCTGAACCCAGACTGGTCGCACATCTCGTTCTGCCAGATCGCCGCGCCCATCCTCATGGAAGCCGGTGTCGCGACCGGCGCCAACGCCGTGGTGATCCAACCCGGCAAGATCGACCGCTCCCCTACCGGCACCGGCTGCTCGGCGCGCATGGCGGTGCTGCAGGCCAAGGGGTTGATGCAGGTGGGTGAACAGTTCATCGGACGCTCGATCATCGGTTCCGAATTCCACTGCCGCATCGACTCGCTGACCGACGTGGCCGGGCGCCCGGCGATCTACCCGTGCATTGCCGGGCGAGCGTGGATCACCGGGACCCATCAACTGCTGCTGGATCCGGCCGATCCGTGGCCGCAGGGCTATCGGCTTTCAGATACGTGGCCTGGCGCATGATTTTCGAACTCACATCGATCCCTTGTGGCGAGGGGATTCAGCGAAACGTCGCACCGCCCCGCTGGGCTGCGAAGCGGCCCCTTGGCCCTCTCAGATACACCGAGTCGCCAGATTCAGGGCCGCTTCGCGCCCCAGCGGGGATGAATCCCCTCGCCACAAACCATTAACCACTGGAGACAACCCATGAGCAAACGCATCAACTGGAGCGGCGTATTCCCCGCCGTCACCACCCAATTCAACGATGACTTTTCCATCAACCTGGACAAGACCCATGAGGTCATTTCCAACGTCATCCGTGACGGAGTCTCGGGCCTGGTGGTCTGCGGTTCCGTGGGGGAAAACACCTCGTTGAGCGCCGAAGAAAAAATCGCCGTGACCGAAGTCGCGGTGGACGCTTCCCGGGGGCGCGTGCCGGTGATCTGCGGCGTGGCCGAATTCACCAGCGTGCAAGCGGCCAAGGTCGCCAATGCGGTGCGCAAGGTCGGGGTCGACGGTGTGATGCTGATGCCGGCACTGGTCTACGGCTCCAAGCCGTTCGAAACCGCCGAGCACTTTCGCTATGTCGCCCGGCATGCCGACGTGCCGCTGATGGTTTACAACAACCCACCGATCTACAAGAACGACGTGACCCCGGACATCCTGATTTCCCTGGCCGATTGCGACAACGTGGTGTGCTTCAAGGACTCCTCCGGCGACACCCGGCGCTTCATCGACGTGCGCAACGAAGTGGGTGATCGCTTTGTCCTGTTCGCGGGCCTCGACGACGTGGTGCTGGAAAGCCTGGCCGTGGGCGCCGAAGGGTGGGTCTCGGGCATGTCCAACGTGTTCCCGAAGGAAGGCGAAACCATCTTCCGCCTGGCCCGTGACGGGCGTTTCGCCGAAGCGATGCCGATCTACGAATGGCTGATGCCGATCCTGCACCTCGATGCCCGCGCCGACCTGGTGCAATGCATCAAGCTGTGCGAAGCCATCGCCGGCCGCGGCAGCGCCCTCACCCGCCCACCACGCCTGGCCCTGCCGGAAGAAGACCGGGTGTATGTGGAACAGATCATGGCCAAGGCCCTGGCGAATCGCCCGGTGCTGCCGGATGTGGGGCTCTGACCCGAGGCAAATGAACTCCCCTGTGGGAGCGAGCCTGCTCGCGATAGCGGTCTGTCTGGAACGGCTATGCTGAATGTACCGCCGTCATCGCGAGCAGGCTCGCTCCCACAAGGAAGGCTTTCCATGAATTATTTCCTGGCCCAGGCCCTGAACAATCAATGGGCCAACCACCGGCTGCTCGGCACCTGTGCGCAGTTGAGCGAGGACGAATACCTGACGCGACGCACGGGGTTCTTTCCGTCCATACAAGCCACGCTCTGCCATATCCTGGAGGTGGATCGCTATTACCTCACCGCCCTGGAAGGCGATCGTGACGGTCAGATCAAGGATTTCTCCGAAACCCTGGCCTTTGCCGACCTGGTGCAAAACCAGGCCCGCACCGACCGGCGATTGGTGGCGTTCTGCGAATCCCTGCGGGAAAAAGACCTCGCCCGGTCCGTCGAACTGGTACGCGCCGACGGTGCCGTGGTGCTCGAGCGTATCGACCGGTTGCTGTTGCACCTGTTCGAGCACCAGATCCACCACCGTGGACAGGTCCACACGATGCTCAGCGACACCGACCTCGAACCGCCGCAGCTCGACGAGTTCTTCCTCGATTGCGACCGCAAGTTCCGGCAAACGGAAGAACAGCAGTTGCAACTCGACGAAGGCCACGTCTGGCGGGCGTATCTGCCGGATTGAACCCAAGGCTTAAAAAATGCGATGGCCGCCGCCGGCCATCGCCAATCGCCCACATCGGGAAAAATCAGGTCCGCGCCGGTGACACGATGATCTTCACGTTGTGCTCCTTGTTGTTGACCAGCTCCTCGAAGCCCTGCCCGACGATCTGCTCCAGCTGGATGCGCCCGGTCACCAGCGGCGAGATGTCCAGGCGGCCATCGGCAATGAACGCAATGACATCGGCAAATTCGCCGTTGTAGGCCAGCGCGCCGAGCACCTGCTTCTCGGTGGACACCAGTTCGAAGAAGTTGAATTCGCTCGGTTCCTCGAAAATCCCCACCAGCACGCATTTGCCGGCCTTGCGGATCAGGTCGATGGCGAACTTGGCGGTGTGCTTGTTGCCGATGCACTCGAAGCTGACATCGGCCCCCAGCCCCCCGGTCAGGCGGCGCACTTCAGCCAGCGCATCGCACTGGTTGGGATCGATGACATGACTGGCACCGACCTCCAGGGCCTTGGCCTTGCGCGCGCTGGACATTTCCAGGGCAATCACCTGGGCCGCCCCGGCGGCCTTGGCACACATGATGGTGCACAGGCCAATGGTCCCGGCGCCGACCACCACGACGTTCTGGCCCAGCAGGCTTCCGGCCTTCTTCACCGCGTGCATGCCCACCGCCAACGGCTCGATCAGCGCGCCGGCCTCGGCAGGAAAACCGGCGGGCAACTTGTAGAGCAGATTGGCCGGCACATTGACCAGCTCCGCGAACGCGCCATTGTTCATCAGGCCGGTGAACGCCAGGTTCTCGCAGATGTTATAGAGCCCGTGGGTGCAGTAGTAGCAGGTCCCGCAGTGCTGGCAGGCATCTGCCGCCACCGGCTCGCCAACGCTGAAGCCCTCTACCCCGGCCCCCAATTCGACGATTTCGCCGCAAAACTCGTGGCCGAGGATGCACTGGCCCTTGATACCGGTCAGTGGGTGTGGCGCGTCCACCGGAATGAACACCGGTCCGGCCACGTATTCATGCAGGTCGGAGCCGCAGATGCCGCACCACTGGACGCGGATCTGCACCCAGCCGGCGGGCGGCGAAACGGGCAACGGTACGTCTTCGACGCGGATATCGTTACGGCCATGCCAGACGGCGGCGCGCATGCTGCGGGTAGGCTTGATTGAAGCGTTCATAGCGTTTCTCCAGAATGCTTGGGGGCGACGACTCGCGCGTCGCCCGTTCGATCAGTGCGGTTCAATGAACTCAAGGATCAATCGATTGACCTGCTCGGCCGCTTCCATCTGCACCATGTGGCCTTGACCGCTCAGCACCTCCACCTGAGCCTCCAGCCCCTCGCCATGGGCCGCCGGGATGATCGCGTCGTCACTGCCCCAGATCACCAGGGTCGGCACGTGACCGGCCTGCACCACTTCGCGCAAGTCCACCTGTTGGCGACCATCGGCGAACAAGGTCGCCGACAGCTGCTTCAACGCTGTCTCCACGCCCTCCAGGCGCTTGTACTTGAGCATGTCGTCGAGCATCTGGCGGTTGACCAGCTCGGCGTTGGAGAACAACTGCACCAATTGCGGCTTGAGGGCGTTGCGATTGGAGGCCTCGACAAAGCCTTGCAGGTAGCCGCCGTTGATCTCAGGGCCGAGGCCGGCGCTGCCGATCAGCGTCAGGGAACGCACCCGCTGGGGCGTCAGGCGTGCGGTGTTCAGCGACACGGCGCCGCCCATGGAATGCCCCACCAGATGCGCGACGCTGATGTCCAGGTGATCGAGCAAGGCCAGCACCGCGCCGCTCAGCTCGTCCAGGTCGCCCCGTTGCAGGGCCTTGCCGGACTCGCCATGGCCCGGCAGGTCCAGGGCGATCACCCGGCGGCCGGCCGCCAAGGCCTCGTGGTTGAACAGCCAGTTGTTCAGGTCCCCGCCAAAACCGTGGACCAACACCAAGGGCATGCCGCCTTCGCCGCGTTCAAAGTAGCGGATAACCCGCCCGTCCAGATCGACCTTCTGCGGTTTCGCGCCGGTGTCTTCATCGCCGGTGTCGCCCGGCACGAAACTGGACTGGAATTGCTCGATGACCGCATCGATCTCGGCGTCGCTGGCCTCGCCGTCGACGACAATGCCCAGCAACGCGCCGACCGCCAGGGTTTCGTCCTGCCGCGCGATCTGCCGACGCAACACGCCGGAGAACGGCGCTTCGACGCTGCTGGAGATCTTGTCGGTCTCCACGTCCAGCACGTCGTCGCCCTTGGTAATGGCCTGGCCCTCCTCCTTGAGCCAGGCATCGACCCGGCCTTCAGTCATCGACAGACCCCACTTGGGCATGGTCAGGGTATGAATCTGGCTCATCAGCGCTTGCTCCACTCGATCACGTTGAGCACGGCTTGTTCGATCTTCGCCGCGTCAGGGATGTACAGGTCTTCCAGGGAATCGGAGAACGGCACCGGCGTGTGCGGCGCGGTGACCATCTCGATCGGCGCCTTGAGCGCGCCGAAGGCTTTCTGCGCCACCAGCGCCGAGACATCGGTGGCCATGGAGCAGCGTGGGTTGGCTTCATCGATGACCACCAGGCGCCCGGTCTTCTCCACGCTTTCGAGAATGCTGTCCTCGTCCATCGGGCTGGTGGTGCGCAGGTCGATGACCTCGCAATCGATACCGCGCCCGGCCAGGCTGCGCGCCGCGTCCATGGCGGTGTTGACCATGCGGCCGTAGGACACGAGGGTCACGTCCTTGCCGTCGCGCAGGAAGTTGGCCTCGCCGAACGGGATGGTGTAGAGCTCTTCGGGCACCTCGCCCTGCATGCCGTATAGCAATTTGTGCTCGCAGAAGATCACCGGATCGTTGTCGCGGATCGCCTGGATCAGCAAACCCTTGGCATCGTAGGGCGACGACGGGCACACCACCTTCAGCCCGGGGATGTGCGTCCACAAGGACGTGAGCATCTGCGAGTGCTGGGCCGCGGCGCGCAGGCCGGCGCCGACCATGGTGCGAATCACCAGGGGCGTGGAAGCCTTGCCACCGAACATGTAGCGAAACTTCGCCGCCTGGTTGAGGATCTGGTCCAGGCAGCAGCCGGCGAAATCGACGAACATCAGTTCGCACACCGGGCGCACGCCGCAGGTCGCCGCGCCCACCGCCGCACCGACGTAACCAATTTCCGACAACGGGGTGTCGAGCACACGACCGGGAAACTGGTCGTAGAGGCCCTTGGTGACGCCGAGCACACCGCCCCAGGCGTCGTTTTCACCGGGTGCGCCGGCGCCACCGGCCACGTCTTCGCCCATGATGAACACGCTGGTATCGCGACGCATTTCCTGAGCCAGGGCTTCGTTGATTGCCTGCTGATAGCTGATTTTTCTCGCCATGATGGAATTCTCTGTTCTTGTTTTATAAGGGGCGTTCAGGGGTAGGAGACGTAGACGTCGGTGAGCAGGTCCGCCGCCGCAGGCTTGGGATCGGACTTGGCCTTGCGCACCGCGTTGTCGATCAGCAGCTCCACTTCCCGGTCGACCTGGTCCAGTTGCTCGGCCGAGAGCAACCCGGCCCGGGTGGTGCGCTCGCGGAACTGCATCAGGCAGTCCTGGTGTTCACGGAAGTGCTTGACCTCATCCGGTGCCCGATACGTTTGCGCATCGCCCTCGAAATGGCCGTAATAGCGGGTCAGCTTGACCTCGATCAACGACGGCCCTTCCCCGGCCCGGGCGCGCTCGATGGCCGCCCCGGCGGCTTCGTGGACGGCGAAGAAGTCAAAACCGTCCACCGTCACCCCCGGCATGCCGAAACCGGCGGCGCGGTCGGCGATGTGATCGCAAGCCACCGACCAATTGGATGCAGTGGCCTCGGCGTAGCCGTTGTTCTCGGCGATGAACAGGCACGGCAGGTTCCACACCGAAGCCATGTTCATCGCCTCGAACACCGCGCCTTCGTTGGAACCGCCGTCGCCGAAGAACACCACCGCGACGCTGTCGGTGCCCTTGAGCCGGGCTGCCAGCGCCGCACCGACCACCAGCGGCGCACCTGCCCCGACAATGCCGTTGGCACCGAGCATGCCCTTCTCGAAATCGGCAATGTGCATGGAACCGCCCTTGCCTTGGCAGACCCCGGTTTTCTTGCCGTAGATCTCGGCCATCATGCCGTAGACATCCACGCCTTTGGCGATGCAATGGCCGTGACCACGGTGGTTGGAGGCAATGCAGTCGTCATCGCCCAGGTGGGCCATGACCCCGGCGGCCGAGGCCTCTTCGCCGGCATACAAGTGAACGAAACCGGGAATCTCGCCGGTGGCGAATTCCACGTGCAGGCGCTCTTCGAACGCGCGAATGGTGCGCATCACCTGGTAGGCGTGCAGCAGTTGATCGTGGGTGAGCGGTGTCGACATTTTTATTCTCCAGGGGTGTCTTGAAGACTGACTTGCAGGTTCAGGGGGTGTTGCGGATGTTCGCGGCCGATGCTCAACAGGCGCTGTTGCGCGGCGTAGGCCAGCACCGCGTCGACATCGATGCTCAGCGGGCCGCCGGCATCGAGGGTGACCGTGGGACGGTCGTGCGGGTTGAATTCGATTTCCCGTTCGCCATCCAGGGCCAGAGTGCCGCTGGACAGCGCCAACGGGTGGGTCACGCCTGGTTCCAGGCGGCCGGCCGCGAGCACGCCGCAGCCCTGCAACAGGCCAGGGGCCAGCGGCACCAGCAGCGCTTCGGGCGATTGCGGGTCCAGGCGCATCCAGGCCCCGCCCGGCTCCTGCCGCGTCACCGGCAGCCACAAGCCACACAAGGCCGACAGGCCAATGGATTGCGGCTCGGCAAAGGTCACGAAGACTTCGGCCAGATCTGCCGCCCGGCTGATGGCACGGGCACCGACGAAGCGCAGCGGCGACACGGCGACGTCCACCAGAGCGATTTCCCGCAGACCGCGCTGTGCCTCGCACACCAGCAAGCGCTTGTTGCGCCGCAAGCCGATCTGTTCGGGGATCCGGCCGCTGGCGTACAACCCGCCGGCGAGCCCTGCCGTGGTGGCTTCGCGCAACTCAGGGAAAGCGTTGTTGGTGCCGGTGGACAGGGTCAGCAACGGGATATCCCCCACTTCGGCGGCCACGGCCTTGTGGGTGCCGTCGCCGCCGAGCACGGCGATCAGCGCCACCTCGCGCTCGGCCATCAGGCGCGCAGCCCTGCGGGTGTCTTCGACGGTCTGGCGCAAGGTCAGGTCGAGAAACTCCAGGGCCGGCCAATGACTGTCGCGCGCCTGGCGGCTGTGGCTGTTCTTCAGCACGGCAGCGGCAATGCCGGTCATGTCGGTGGGCATCAGCACCTGTTCGATGCCGGTGGCGCCGAAAGCCGCCAGCAAGCGCTGGATCACCGAGACCTTGTCGGTGCTGGAAAACAGCCCGGCGTTGGCGGTCAGGCGCCGCACGTCGCGTCCCGAGGCAGGGTTGGCGATGATGCCCACGGTCAGGGGGCGGCGGCTCATGGTGCCACCGTGAACGTGAGGGGCAAACGACCTGGGCAGGAAGACATAACGTACCTCGGTTCTTATTATTGGAAGACCCGTCATGCGGGCCCAGGGCATAGAGCAAGGGCGGTGCCAGATGCGTGAAAAAACCAGAAGACGCCCGGGCCAGAGCCTTCGCAGCGAGATAAACCACGAACCGGGGCAAGGCCTTGTGAGACGCCACATGTCAGCCTGCACGAGCCGTTGGCGAGACCGTGAGACGTGGCGTCTCACGCCGACGACCAATCCCGCCAAGCTTGTCTGGGCCCGGCGAACGGCGCTTAATGGGCGCACAACGATAAGAAGCTGAACCGGAGGCCAGTCATGCTTTCCGCTCACTCCCGGGCCCATGTGGATTGCGTCAGCCGCGTCGTGAAGAACGCGGACCAATTGCCGCAGTTGCCCGTCCCGGACCTGATCCTCGACTCCTGGCGTCGCTCCATGGAGCAACATCACCTCGACCCCGGCTCGCTACAGGGCCCGCGTATCCTCTCCGAGGACGTACTCAAGCAATGCCGCGAGCGCTCCGAGCTGTTCCTCAATATCGCCAGCGAAGAAGTGGCGCGCCTCCATGGCCGGGTACGGGACGCCGACTACTGTGTGTTGCTGACCGATGCCCAGGGCCAGACCATCGACTACCGTGTCGAAACCGCCATTCGCAACGACTGCCGCAAGGCCGGGCTGTACCTGGGCACCTGCTGGTCGGAGGGCGAGGAAGGCACGTGCGGCGTGGCGGCGGTGCTCACGGCCAAGGCGCCGGTGACGGTGCACAAGCGCGATCACTTCCGCGCCGCGTTCATTGGCCTGACCTGCTCCGCCGCGCCGGTCTTCGATCCCCAAGGGGAACTGCTCGGGGTGTTGGACGTGTCGGCGGTGCGCTCGCCGGATGACCGCCGCTCGCAGCACCTGATCCGTCAGATGGTGGTGCAGAGCGCCCGGGAAATCGAACAGGCATTCTTCATGAGCAGTGCCCAGGGCTACTGGGTGCTTCGGGCCCATCGCAACGCCGGCTACGTCGACAGCCAGCCCGATTATCTGTTCGCCTGGGACGACGACGGCTGCCTGCAAGCCCTCAACCCCGCCGCACGCCAGTACCTGCTGCAGCAGTACGACCAGTTGCCGCAGCACATCAGCCAGGTCTTCGATCAACAATGGTTGCACCGTGCCCGGGACGAGAGTCTTTATCCCTTCAGCCGCCAGGGGACCGAATCCTCCCTGCATGGCCGCTTGAGCGCACCGCGGCATCGGGCGCAACCCCGTGCTCGGGTAGCGATGGCGCCGGTCGACATCGATCCACGCCTGGCCGACAGCCTGCGCCTGGCGGTGCGGGTCAAGGATCGCAACCTGCCGGTGTTGATCCAGGGCGAAACCGGCTCAGGCAAAGAGGTGTTCGCCCGCCAGTTGCACCAGGCCAGCCAGCGCCGTGAGCGTCCTTTCGTCGCGCTGAACTGCGCCGCGATTCCTGAAAGCCTGATCGAAAGCGAGTTGTTCGGCTATGTGGCCGGGGCGTTCACCGGCGCCTCGACCAAGGGCATGCAGGGCCTGTTGCAACAGGCCGACGGCGGCACGCTGTTCCTGGACGAAATCGGTGATATGCCGCTGGCCTTGCAGACCCGCCTGTTGCGGGTGCTGGCAGAGGGCGAAGTGGCGCCTCTGGGTGCGTCGCGCCGCAAAGCCGTGGACATCCAGGTGATCTGCGCCACCCACCGCGATCTGGAAGGCCTGGTCAGCGCCGGCGAGTTTCGCGAGGACCTGTATTTCCGCTTGGGCGGCGCCCGCTTCCAACTGCCGCCGCTGCGCGAGCGCAGTGACCGGCTGACGCTGATCAACCGCATCCTCGAAGAAGAGTCGACCCGCTGCGGCGGCGCCGTGCAATTGAGCAGCGCGGCCCTGGAATGCCTGCTCGGCTATCACTGGCCGGGCAATGTCCGCCAGTTGCGCCATGTGCTGCGCTACGCCTGTGCGGTCTGCGAGAGCTCCGTGATCCAGATCGCCCACCTGCCGGAGTCGTTGCAGGGCATTCAAGGCGCCGCCCTTGCGCCGGAGCCCAGCGCCAGCCCGGAACGCCAGGCCCTGCTCGATGCCCTCGTGCGCCATCGCTGGAAACCCACCGCTGCCGCCCGGGCGCTGGGCATTTCCCGGGCCACCCTGTACCGAAGGGTCCATCAACACGGCATCGAGATGCCTGGCCGAAGCCCGGGGTGAACGGGATTGACTAACGGCGCGCCAATTCGTGACGCACGCACTGCTCGTAGTAGGTCTGCTTGACGGCGGCGGGTTTGAGGCGGGAGGCGCTGTCGTAGGTCTGTTCGGTGATGCCCAGGGCGGTCATGCGCATCCATGGCCGGGGAAACTTGCGTACTTGCAGCTTTTTTCGGGCGCCGTACAGGGAGACACCGGAGAGTTTGGACGCTTGCGCGCCTGCCGCGATGTCCGCACCCCAGCGGCATATGGACTGCTGGTTTTGCGTCAACGCCCGGGCCTGGGTGTCGAGCGAGACGCTGGCCAGGAGAGTTGTCGCTACGACCCACATGGCCGCGCCCCACATAGAAAATCGCATAGGTTTGTCGTCCAACTTTATGAAATAAAAGAAGTTTGACAACCTTCAAACGAACGATGGGCCAGTACTCGACTGGCCCTTCGCCACAGCTTTACTGGCTCGCCTTGGCCTCCTGCAGCAATTGTTGGATCACCTGCTCCTGCTCACCGTAGCGGCCTTCACCGAAGTGGCTGTAGCGCATCTGCCCCTTGGCATCGATGAAATAGTGCGCCGGCCAGTACTGGTTATTGAAGGCACGCCAGATCGCGTACTGGTTGTCGATGGCCACCGGGTAGTTGATGTCCAGCTTGCGAACCTGCTGGCGCACGTTGTCGATGATCTTCTCGTAGCCGTATTCCGGGGTGTGGACGCCGATCACCACCAGCCCGTCCTTCTCATACTTCTTGGCCCAGTCGTTCACATAGGGCAGCGTGTGCTGGCAGTTGATGCAGTCGTAGGTCCAGAAATCCACCAGCACCACCTTGCCCTTCAGCGATTCACTGCTCAGCGGCGGCGAGTTCAGCCATTGCACCGCACCGTCCAGCGAAGGCATGGCGCCCTGGGACTCGAGGTTCGGCATCGGGTTGGCGCTGGCCTTGCTGACCACGTAGTCGATTGCCTGGGGCACCTTTTCCAGCACGCGCTGCTCCAGGCTCGCGGCCCCTTGGGAAGAGGTACTGGCCAACAGTCGATCATCGGCGCCAGTACCGATCGCCACCGCGGCCAGCAACACCACCACACCGCTGCCACGGCGCAGCCAGGTCGTCATCGGCAACGAAAGCTTCAGCCGTGCAACCAAGCCACGTCCCGCAAAGATCAGCGTTCCCAGCGACAAGGCACTGCCCAGGCCGTAGGCCAGCAGCAACAGACTGGTTCCGGCACTGGCCCCCTGCAGCATGGCTCCGGTCAGGATCACACCGAGTATCGGTCCGGCACAGGGCGCCCAGAGCAGCCCGGTGGCGACGCCGATCAACACCGAGGCCACCGGCCCACCCAGTCGCCCGGCGCCGGCATCGACGCGATTGCCCAGGTTGACCAACGGCCGTGCCAACCAGGTGCCAACCCGACTGAAGATCAGCGACAAGGCGAACAGCACCATCACCCCCAGGGCGACTTGCCGACCTACGCTACTGGCCCGCAGCACCCAGTCGCTACTGACCACCGCCAGACTCGATACCAGGGCGAACGTCAGGACCATGCCACCAAGAGTCAGCAACATCGAACCCGGCGTACGATTGGCCCGGGCGAACAGAAACGGCACCACGGGGAGAATACAAGGGCTGAGGATCGTCAGGATCCCGCCGAGGAAAGCGATCAGAAGCATGGCATCACCTCATGGGTAGTCAGGCCGTCTCGGGCCATTCTTTAAATATTTATCGTTTAAAAACAGTTAGTTATGAATCATTATTAATGTTTAAAATCAATTATCGTTATTGCAGTGGTCAGCCAACTTGCGGTATTCCAGTGCTTGGTGATGCCCCGCCGAATCCAGGTAGGTCATGTGGGCATTGACCACGCCGCAGGCAGGCCCGGCGTCTTCGGAGAGGGTGAGCACTTTCTGGATGTCCAGGTGGCTGCCATAGGCGTAGGTCTGCGCTTGGACATTGCTTTCGGCCCGGGCCGACAGGGTGCAGATGTTCAGTGCGGCGAAAAGGCAGGCGGCGTAGATGGCTTTGGTGTTCATGGCGGTATCCTCGATTCATTCAATGGGTGTGTTTGCTGTCGAGGCCAGGTGTGTTGCCTCGTTGGATGCCATTGAATGCCGCTGAGGTATCGCGCCTGTATCGAGCCTGGGGGCTTTTTGCATCGCTGTGTATCCGCCGGGCGCCAGATACACTGCAATACAAACCGTCGCGAGCCGGGCCCGCCGGCCCCTGTATTCTGATCACAACGAAACGCCAAGAGGGCTGGACACCATGGATCATGTCGATCATGTGTTGATAGTGGATGACGATCGCGAGATCAGAGAACTGGTGGGCAACTACCTGAAGAAGAATGGCCTGCGCACCACCGTCGTGGCCGATGGCCGGCAGATGCGCGCCTTCCTGGAAACCACGCCGGTGGACCTGATCGTGCTGGACCTGATGATGCCGGGCGATGACGGCCTGGTCCTGTGCCGTGAACTGCGCGCCGGCAAGCATAAGAACACGCCCGTGCTGATGCTCACCGCCCGCAACGACGAAACCGACCGCATCATCGGCCTGGAAATGGGCGCCGACGATTATCTGGTCAAACCCTTCGCCGCCCGTGAGTTGCTGGCACGGATCAACGCGGTGTTGCGCCGCACCCGCATGCTGCCGCCCAACCTGGTGGTCACCGAAAGCGGCCGCTTGCTGGCGTTCGGTCGCTGGCGCCTGGATACCACAGCGCGTCACCTGCTGGACAGCGACGGCACCATGGTCGCCCTGAGTGGCGCGGAATACCGGCTTTTACGGGTGTTCCTCGACCACCCGCAGCGGGTGCTCAACCGTGACCAATTGCTGAACCTGACCCAGGGCCGTGACGCCGATCTGTTCGACCGCTCCATCGACCTGCTGGTCAGCCGCCTGCGCCAGCGTCTGCTGGATGACGCCCGCGAGCCAGCCTACATCAAGACTGTGCGCAGCGAAGGCTATGTCTTCACCTTGCCGGTGGAAATCCTCGAGGCTGCGACATGAGTCTGCCGCTACGTTGGCCGCGCACCCTCGCCTCGCGGCTGTCGCTGATTTTCCTGATCGGCCTGATCCTGGCCCAGGGCTTGTCGTTCGGCGCCCAGTACTACGAGCGCTATCAGACCGCCAAGTCCGCCATGCTCGGCAACCTGGAAACCGATGTCTCGACCTCCGTCGCCATTCTGGATCGCCTGCCCGCCGCCGAACGCCCGGACTGGCTGCCCAAGCTCACCCGACGTAACTACGGTTACCTGCTGAATGAAGGACAACCCGGCCAGCCAATAGCCCGTGACGACGCGCCGATCTCGGTGAGTTCGATCGAGGATGCCATCGGCCAGGCCTATCCCCTGACCTTTATCGACATTCCGGGACCGCAGAAGCATTACCAGGCGCACCTGCGCCTGAGCGACGGCAGTCCGCTGACCATCGACGTCCGGCCGGCCATGATGCCCCTGTCCCCCTGGTTGCCGGTGGTGTTGCTGGGGCAGTTGGCGTTGCTGATCGGCTGTACCTGGCTGGCCGTGCGCATCGCCGTCGGCCCGCTGACCCGGCTGGCCCAGGCCGTGGAAACTCTCGATCCGAATGCCCACAGCGTGCGCCTGGATGAGCAAGGCCCGACCGAAGTGGTCCATGCGGCCAAAGCGTTCAATGCCATGCAGGACCGTATCGCCGCCTATCTGAAGGAGCGCATGCAGTTGCTGGCGGCGATATCCCACGACCTGCAGACCCCCATCACCCGCATGAAGCTGCGGGCGGAATTCATGGATGAGGGCATTGAGAAGGACAAACTCTGGAGCGATCTGGGTGAGATGGAGCATTTGGTGCGCGAAGGCGTGGCCTATGCCCGCAGCATCCATGGCGCCACCGAGGCCAGCTGTCGAATCAGCCTGGATGCGTTTCTCGACAGTCTGGTGTTCGACTACCAGGACACCGGGCAGGATGTGCAGTTGTCCGGAAAGAACGCCGCCGTCATCGACACCCGCCCCCATGCCTTGCGCCGGGTGCTGGTGAACCTGGTGGACAACGCGCTGAAGTTCGGTGGCGCGGCGTGGATCGAGGTACAGGCCGACAGCAATGGCCAACTGGCGATCCAGGTCCTGGATCGCGGCCCCGGCATCAACGAGCAGGAACTGGCCGAAGTGCTCAAGCCGTTCTACCGGGTGGAAAGCTCGCGCAACCGTGAAACCGGCGGGACCGGGCTGGGACTGGCCATCGCCCAGCAACTGGCGAGTGCCATGGGCGGCTCATTGACCTTGAGCAACCGCGAAGGCGGCGGACTGTGCGCCGAACTGCGCCTGAGCCGGCCGTTGACCTCGGGCTGACCGCCCCACCGCCATCGCGAGCAGGCTCGCTCCCACAGGTTTCCGAGGTGTTCACCGAATCGCGTACACCCTCAATCCCCTGTGGGAGCGAGCCTGCTCGCGATAGCGGTGGATCAGCTTGCATCAATATGCCCGAAACACCAGCCGGCCATCGCCCCTCGCCTTCGAAAATCGAAACCTTGGAAGACTTGTGTCGGTCCAGTCCTGTGTAGCCACCCAACGCTGCACGCCGCCCCAAGGCGGCTGCGGCCCAGCAATGAGGGACAGACATGAGCATGACCGTCGGTGATTTTCTGGTGGAACGCCTTTATGAATGGGGCGTTCGCTGTATCTACGGGTATCCGGGCGATGGCATCAATGGCGTTTTCGGCGCCTTGAACCGTGCCGATGGCAAGATTCGCTTCATCCAGGCCCGTCATGAGGAAATGGCCGCGTTCATGGCCTGTGCCCACGCCAAGTTCACCGGCGAGCTGGGGGTGTGCATCGCCACCTCGGGACCGGGTGCGTCACACCTGGTGACAGGCCTCTACGACGCCCGGATGGATCACATGCCGGTGCTCGCTATCAGCGGCCAGCAGGCCCGCGCCGCCCTCGGCGGGCATTACCAACAGGAGCTGGACCTGGTCAGCCTGTTCAAGGATGTGGCCGGGGCGTTCGTCCAGCAGGCCAGCACACCGTCCCAGGTGCGCCACCTGCTTGACCGCGCCGTCCGCACCGCCGTCGGCGAGCGGCGCGTCACCGCGCTGATCCTGCCCAATGACCTGCAAGAAATGGAATACACCCCGCCGCCCCGCAAGCACGGCACGGTTCACTCCGGCGTCGGCTACCGCAAACCCAAGGTCGTGCCCTACGAAGAAGATCTGCGCCAAGCCGCCGAGGTCCTCAATGCCGGCAAGAAAGTCGCCATCCTCGTGGGCGCCGGTGCGCTACAGGCGACAGACGAAGTGATCGCCATCGCCGAAAAACTCGGGGCCGGCGTGGCCAAGGCGCTGCTGGGCAAAGCTGCGGTACCGGATGACCTGCCCTGGGTCACCGGGTCCATCGGACTCCTGGGCACCGAACCCAGCGACAACCTGATGGCCGGCTGCGACACGCTGTTGATGATCGGCTCCGGTTTCCCCTATGCCGAGTTCCTCCCACCCGAAGGCCAGGCCCGAGGAGTACAGATCGATATACAGCCGGACATGCTCAGCCTGCGTTATCCCATGGAGGTCAATCTGCAAGGCGACTGCGCCGATACCCTGCGCGCCCTCTTGCCGCTGATCGAGGAAAAGACCGACCGCGCCTGGCGCAAGAAAATCGAGCACTGGCGCGCAGACTGGGACAAGACCCTGGAGAAACGCGCCTTGGTCTCGGCCAAACCGATCAATCCGCAACGGGTGACGTTCGAGCTGTCACCCCGGTTGCCAGATCGGGCCATCATCACCTGCGACTCGGGCTCCTGCGCCAACTGGTATGCCCGGGATATCCAGATCCGTCGCGGCATGATGTGTTCGTTGTCGGGTGGCCTGGCGTCCATGGGTGCCGCGGTGCCCTATGCCATCGCGGCGAAGTTCTGTCATCCGCAGCGGCCGGTCATCGCCCTGGTGGGCGACGGCGCGATGCAGATGAACAACATGGCCGAGCTGATCACCGTCGCCAAATACTGGCGCACCTGGGCCAATGGCACCTGGATCTGCGCGGTGTTCAACAACCGGGATTTGAATCAGGTGACCTGGGAACAACGCGTCATGGAGGGCGACCCGAAATTCGAGGCGTCCCAGGATATCCCGGATGTGCCTTACCACCTTTTTGCCGAGTCCATTGGCCTGAAGGGCATCCTCGTCGAACAGGAAGACCAGGTCGCTGCAGCCTGGGAAGAAGCGTTGGCGGCCGAACGCCCGGTCCTCATCGAATTCCGGACCGACCCCGACGTGCCGCCCCTGCCACCCCATATCAAACTGGAACAGGCGAAAAAATTCGCTTCGACCCTGCTCCAGGGGGACCCGAACGAACGAGGCATCGTGGTGGAAACCGCCAAACAGGTCCTGGGCGCCCTGCTCCCGGGCCATCGCAAGGATAAGGAATAAACGCGTCAACGACAGTCATCGCGCACCTACGCCAATACTTGACCGTCTCATCAAGTTACCGAGTGTCAGGCCAGTTAAGTTAATTGGCCTGACAGCCGATACAGGGGCGTGCGGGATATTTCGCGTTTAGCTGATGATTTGTTTATGACTGAAGATGCAGGCAATGACTCCACCGACCTTTCTCCGGGCAAGCCAACCCGGAGTTTCACCCGACGCACTTTCCCGGCCATCATGTTCCTCCTGCTTGTCATGTCCGCGCTGGCGATCGCCGTCCTGCTCAACATCACCGGGGCCCAGGACAAGCGTGCCCGGGAACAGAGCCTGTTTTTTGCCCAACGGGCCATCGACGGCATCCGCACGGGTATCGGTCGCGACCTGAGCGACTACTCCAAATGGAGCGACGCCTACCGGCATCTGCATGTAAAGATGGATAAAGCCTGGGCCTACGACCAGGAAAATGTCGGCAGCAGCGTCTATTCGCTCTACAGCTACCAGGCCGTGTTCGTCATTTCTCCCAAAGGGAAGACGGTTTACTCGGTGATCGACGGCGAAATGAGCGATGCCGATGCCAGCACCTGGCTGACGGGCGACCTGCAAGGTCTGAGAAAGGCCGCCAGCGCTTCGGAAAACCGGGATGAAGTCATCGTCAAATTGCTGCATCACGACGGCGCCCCCGCATTCGTCGCCGCATCGGCCATCACCACCGGTACGGACAACAGCGTACGAGAGATTCCGGGGCCACCCAGCTTGCTGCTGTTCGTGAAAGTCCTCGATCCGGCCTCGTTGCAGAACCTGGCCCGGGACTTCGCCCTGCCCGACGCCTACATCAGCCATAAGCCGGGGCCAGACGGAACGGCCGAGTTATCACTTGGCGAAAACATCCACGAGGCCCTGGCCTGGCGACCGCCAACCCCCGGCAACGATCTGCGCAAGGTCCTGTTGCCCTTGCTGGTGCTGGCGCTGCTGATCCTGGGAATCCTGGCCCTCGCCGTGTTGCGTCATGCCTTGATGATGCTTCGCGCCCAGGAACACCAGTACAACAGCCTCCTGGCCCACCGCAAGGCGCTGGAGCGTAGCGAAGAGCGTTTTCGCGACATTGCCGAAGTGTCTTCCGACTGGCTGTGGGAGGTCGATTCGGCCGGGACCTTGACCTATCTGTCGGAACGCTTCGAGCAAGTGACCGGATTCAGCCCCTCCGAGTGGCTGGGCAGGCCTCTGCATCGCCTGCTGCACCCTCACGGCGGGTCGATTTCCATTGCCCAGTGGTTGCTCGGCGGCGCCAACAACGCCTCATCGAACCCCCTGTTGTGCGAATACACCGCACGCAATCAACGCATACGCACCTGCAAACTCTCGGTCCGCGCCATTGAAGCCGGCACCCTGGGGTTTCGTGGCACCGCCACCGACATCACCGATGAATTGCGGGCATTGGCCCAGATCAAGCATCTCTCCCTGCATGACCCACTGACCGGGCTGGCCAACCGCAACCGGCTGTTCGATTGCCTCAGCGAGTACCTGGACCCAGCCAGCGGCGTATCCTTGGTGGTGTTGAACCTGGACATGGACCGCTTCAAACCGGTCAACGACTCCCTGGGCCATGCCGTGGGCGACAAAGTGTTGAAGGAAGTGGCCCATATCCTCCAGCAGAACGTGCGCGACTCCGACCTGGTGGCCCGTCTGGGTGGTGACGAGTTTGTCATTGTCATGCCTGAACCAGGCAATGCCCACGACCTCGATCAACTCTGTGGTCGCCTGATCGACTGCATGCAGCGCCCCATGCATCTGGACGGCAACACCCTGTATCTGGGCGTGAGTATTGGCGTGGCCTGGGCGCAACCCGGTGACAGCCGCGCCGACGAGCTGTTGCGCCAGGCCGACATCGCCCTGTATGCGGCCAAGGCCGCCGGCCGTAACACCTGGCGCGTCTACGTGGAAGCCATGGGTAACGTGGCCCGCGACCGCCGTCGCTATGAACAGCAACTGCGCGACGCCATGCACCGGGACCAGCTGGAACTGCGTTATCTGCCGCGTTTCGACGTCAACGCCGAGCAGTTGTACGGCTTTGAAGCCCAGACGTTCTGGCACCATCCCGAAAAAGGTGAATTGGGTGGTTCCGATTTCATTCCGGTTGCCGAATCGTCAGGCCAGTTGGAAGAATTGGGAACGTGGATGTTGATCAACGTCTGCGAGGAAGCCGCGAGCTGGCCAACGCCCGTGAACGTATCCATCGCGGTTTCGCCGAAATGGTTCGGCAGCAGCTTCTTGCTCAATCAAGTGCAGACAGCCCTCGAGATGAGCGACCTGGCTCCCCATCGACTGACCCTGGAAGTGGCCGAGGGCATTCTGCTGGTCGACCACAAGACCGTCGCCGACACCCTGCATGCCCTCAAGGACTTGGGGGTACGGATCAACATCGACAAGTTCGGCACCAACATCGCCTCCCTTCGCGAAGTCTTGAACCAACCGTTCGACGGCATCCGCTTCGATCGCAATATCCTCTCGCAGCTGGGCCTGGAGCATGATCACGAAGGCGTCCTGGCAATGATCCGGCTGAGTCGCAGCGTGGGACTGATGGTCACCGCCGAAGGGATCGAAAACGCCCGGCAATTCAGGCAACTGCGCAACGTCGCCTGCGATCATGTCCAGGGCCCCTACTTCGGCTCGGCACTGGCTCGCTCGGAAATGGCCTCGTTCTTCACCACACCCCGGTGGCTATAAAGCAACACCGGGCAGCCTCCTGTGGGAGCGAGCCTGCTCGCGATAGCGCCGGGTCAGGCTGCATCCATGTTGACTGGGCAACCGTCATCGCGGGCAAGCCCGGCTCCCACAGGGATCCGGTATCGATACACAAATACCGGACATTTCACCGATCCCCTGTGGGAGCGAGCCTGCTCGCGAAGGCGGCTCATCCGTCGCCGGGAGACCGAATCATTCCACCGCCAGCTCGCGTAACTCACCTCCCTCCTGTTCCAGCCGTTGTAGATACGTCGCCGCGTTCAGCAATTGATAGGGAAAATAGAGACCCGGCGCGGTAGGCGGTTGTCCGTCAAGGCCGAGCAGCCGCTCAAGGAGCAACGCGACGCTGAGGCCGGTCAGCGGTGCGGTGCCCGCCGGGTGGATCAGCCCGTGACGTGTATGCAGCGCCTTGCCCTTCTGATCCTCGCCGGCCAGTTCGATGATGATCTCTGTCGACATGGGTCCACCCTGGCGTCGGGTCGAACTCAACCCGATGGCCATATCGAATTGGACATTGGGTGCGTCCGTGGCGGCCGCCAACCCGACGACTTCGATGGAGGAAAACCCGCCGGCTTCGATGTCCCTGCCGTCCACCGCGCGGAAACGGGCCTTGGCCTCCTCTCCTTCCCGCCAGACATACACCCCCTCACGCCGAGTCATCGCGGCTGGGAGCATCCTGTTCAGATGTTCGAAGTCGGTCGCGACCGTCGGGCCTCCAGTGTCCTGCTCATCGACCAATGCACTGATCCTGATGTCGTGCACACGGCTGAAAGCCTCGGCCACCCTCAGCGTCGCCACCGTCGTGGCGCCGGCCATCCATTCGTATCCGAGGACGATGGGGGCGGCATCGGGCCGGTGCATGTACGTCGCGATTTCCGGGGCGATCTCGAAAATGCCGGAGGATATGCTGAGGTGCGGCACACGACGCTTTTGCGCGTAACGCAGTCCCGCAAGCGCGTGGTCCATGTAGAAAACCACGACGCCGCTGATAGCGCGATCGCCGAGTCCCAAATCGTCAGCGGCGGCATCGATCAGCACGCCTTGGGCGTTGCCGAGCTGTCCTGCGGCCCGTTGGGCCTTTGCCAGATCGCGGCCACCGATCAGCAACGGTACGCCGGGATGGGCGGCGCGCAGTGCGCGGGCGGTATGATGGCCAATGGCGCCAGAGCCGCCCATGAACAGGATAGGATCAACAGACATGGTATGTTCTCCTTGCGTTGGAAACGAAACCTACTATTAGTAGGAAGAGTCAACCCGAACATACACCCGACTACCTACCATTGGTAGGTTTTTTAACCCTGGAGCGACGAAGTGCAAACCGACATCGAGTCCCCGAACCCGTCCTCTACCCGCCGGCTTGCAAAAGCCGAACGGCGGCGGCAATTGCTGGATACCGCATTAGTGATCGTGCGCGAGGAAGGCGCCGACCGCTTGACCCTGGGGCATCTGGCGGTGCGCGCAGGTGTGTCCAAACCAGTGGTCTATGATCATTTCGGCACCCGATCGGGGCTGCTGATCGAGCTCTACAGATGGATCGATACCGAGCGGGTCAACGCGTTCCGTGACGCGATGGCAGGCACCGAGCGGCCCCTGGAAGAAACCGCGCAGGTGCTCGCCAGCGCCTATATCCAATGCGCGGCAGACAACACCGACGAGTTCTTTGCCGTCGGTGCGGCACTGGCGGGAAGCAACGAAAAAGCCGCGGTTTTCCAGGAGTTGCTGGATAACTGCGTGCAGATGTTCAGCAGTGTGCTCAAACCCCACACCGCGCTGCCCGCGACCGAACTGGAACGGCGTTGTACCGGCCTGGTCGGTGCGGGAGAAGCGCTTGCGGGAGCCTTGATGCGCGGTCGGCATGGCAAGGACGAGGTGACCCAAGCGTTCGCGGCGCTTATCCGCGGCGCTGTGCAGGACGCTGATTGAGGTCAGGTCAAGCGTCCACGGACAGTTCCTTCTCCAGGCCATCGGCAAACTTGCGCATCAGCCTGACGAATGTCTCGAACTCCTCCACGTCCCAATCCTTGAAGACCGCACGCCCCATCCGCTCACGCGCAGCGTCGATGCGATCAGTCATCGCCTTTCCCGCCGGCGCAATGACTGCTTCGCGCACGCGGCGATCGACGGGACTTGCACGGCGCGTCACCAGACCCAGGCTTTCGAGCTTGGCAACCTGACGACTGATGGTGGTGTAGTCGCGTCCTGAACGCTCAGCCAGATCCACCACACCGATTGGCCCCAGCCGCTCAATGCCCACAAGCACGAAGAACAACGCCCGGTCGAGCCGGATGCCGGCCTCCTCGATCATTCTCTCGTCGTTCTGTGGTCGGTTCATTGCACTGACGAGACTGATCATCGCGCCATGCAGCACCTTCAACTGCTCGGAAATATGTGTATCTTGCACCTTTTTTATCGATGACATAGCATGGCTCCTATTACGTGCATCCTACACATATTGGAGCTGCCATGACAAATCAACCAATGCTCGATGTCTTGATCTGCGGTGCCGGCACAGCCGGCCTTACCCTCGCCATCGAGCTGGCGCGACGCGGCGTCTCGTTCCAATTGATCGAGAAGCTGGCGACACCGTTTCCGGGCTCGCGGGGCAAGGGCATCCAACCACGGACACAGGAAATCTTCGAGGACCTGGGCATCCTCGACCGGATGACGGCGGCCGGTGGGCCCTACCCCCGCCAGCGCGTCTACCGTGACGACGGCAGCTATCTCGATTCGGACATGGCCGAGCAGGCCGACCCAACCCCGGCCGAACCCTATCAACGGCCATTGATGATTGCCCAATGCATGACAGAACAGATCATGCGCGAGCGGTTGAACGAGCTGGGTCATCAAGTGGTATTCAACCAGGAATTGCTGGGCTTTGAGCAGGACGACAACGGCGTTACCGCGCGCATCGCCGGACCGGCTGGCGAGGAACTGCTTCGGGCCCGCTATCTGATCGGTGCGGATGGTGGGCGCAGCTTTGTGAGGAAAGCTCTCGGTGTGGATTTTCCCGGCAAGACCCTGGGCGTGCGCGCCATTGTTGCCGATGTCGTGCTGACCGGGCTGGAGCGCGACGCCTGGCACCAGTTCAACGACGGCGACATGGCGCGCATGTTTGCAATCTGTCCGCTCGCCGGTACTGACCTCTTCCAGATCCAGGCGCCGATCCCGCCAAGTGCGCCGGCCGACCTCTCGGCCGAGGGGCTGACCGCTCTCGCCGCTGAACGCACGGGACGTACAGACCTGATCGTCCACTCGGTTTCCTGGGCGTCGGATTACCAAATGAATGCCCGATTGGCCGAGCGTTACCGCGTGGGCCGGGTGCTGCTGGTCGGCGATGCCGCTCACATACACCCGCCCACTGGCGGACAAGGGCTGAACACCAGCGTGCAGGACGCCTACAACCTGGGCTGGAAGCTGGCGGCCGTGTTGAAGGGGGCAAGCGAAGAATTGCTCGATACCTACGAGGTCGAGCGTCGTCCGGTGGCCGAGTCGGTGCTTGGCCTTTCGACACGCTTGCTCAATGCCCGGGAACGGGGCGGAATGCGCCGCGGTCGCGAGGTGCACCAACTCGATATCGGTTACCCGGACTCGCCGCTCGCCTGGGAACGGCCCGAACGCCAAGGTGGAGTTCGCGCCGGGGACCGCGCCCCGGATGCCACGGTCCAAGGCGCGGCGGGTCAGTCATCGCGGCTGTTCCTGTTGTTTCAAGGGCCCCATTGGACGCTGCTTGCCCACGAGGCGAAGCTTGAGACACTGGGATCACGACCGGGATTGCACGTGTACCACATCGGCCCGGAAGGTGATCTCATCGATACCTGCGGACACTTGCGCGATGGCTACGAAGTGACGCCAGGCGAATGCGTACTGATCCGTCCGGACGGATATGTCGGCGCGATCTTTGCCGCAGACCGGACAGCGGAGCTTGAAGCTTATTTGCTCCGCATGGGAGTGGTTCCACTTGAAGAGGCATCGAAGTGAATCCCTCCCGCGGTCATCGCCACGACTGCGGGTGACAGCCTAAAACGAATAACGCACAGCATTCACCCACCGGCTTTGCTCATCGAAATATCCGAAGCTCTGCCGGTCGCCATCGAATAGGTCCAATCCGGTGCGCAACTGCCAATGGGCATCGAGGTCATACCGCATTTCCAAGGCAGCGTATTGCGCGGAGTTCCGCAGGTCCTGGGCCAGATAGCCCGTCAGGTAAAGCCGACCCTGCCACATCTCCCGCCGGATCGCCAGGCTGACTATTTCAGAGCGATCCTGATCGACGGCGTCCTTCACCTCGTCCTTCCAGAGGTTGTAGTACTGCATGCCGAAGAACCAATCGCCGCTCAGGTAATCGACCCCCAACAGCAGTTGTTGCTGGCGGTTTTTTTCAAGTTCCAGCACACCCGTCGATGCCCTCGAGTAGCGGTACGCGTCGGGAACCAACGCCGCCTCCCCCTTGAGGACCACGGGGCCTATCGGCGTGGAGAACGAGCCACCGAACAGGGTGCGGCGTTTCAGGGACTCACGATAACTCAGACCGGCCTGAGACAAGCGGGCGGTGTAGCTCTCCTCCGTTTGCCATCCATGCCAGGCATTCAATGAATAGTCGATGCCCTGAAGGTTGCCGCTCCACTTCAGGGCCGGTGTCCAGTCGGCGGGCTTACGCCAGTCCGGGTCGTCCGCCTCGGTACGGGGAATGCCCGCCAAGGCGTTCTCGACAGTCGGTTCGGCGAAACGGGAACCGGCATCGGGCAGCAGGTCCTTGCGCGTCTGCGGAATCACCAGCAGTTGTAGCGATTGATCCTCGAACACCGAACACTCGCTGTTGAGCATCGCCAGTGGCCGACGCTGTTGGACATAGTCGCCAAAATAACCTTCGCGTCGGTCGAACGCATGAATCACGTCCAGAACCCTCAGGCGATCGGCGCTGCCCCAGACCACTTGTTGTACACCCAACGTATTGGTGCAACGATCGCCCTGATACTCGGCGAACAACTCACGAGGCTCCACTTCGTGATAGTCGCCGTCGAGTTGGTTTTCCTGCAGCGCCCGGACCTGCACCTTGTACCGCCAGCCCGAATCATCCTGCCAACTGCCACCCAGCAGGGCTGAATACTCGTTGAGGCCCCATTCGCCCTCGCGCGTCAGTGCTTGCCGGGTTTCCAGGCGACCACTGATATCCAAGGCCTCCAGCGAGGCGCCCTGGCAAGCGCTGCTGAGCAAACTCATCGCCAACCCGGCCTTCAATGCGGTGCGCTTCATAGGCCTTCCCGTGACATGAGCAGAGGATCGATGGTGCTGTCTTCACCAGGTTGGGGCTCATCGCACAGGCCTGCGTTGGCATTGATCCACTCAGCCAGTCCAGGCATTGCCCGCACCGGTGAACGGACCCGCTCCCAAGTGTGCAATGCCTGTTCCAGGCGGAACTCGACCCATCGCCTGGATGACTCATCCAACGGCTGGGCGTAGAGCATCAGCCAAGCCACGCATTCCCCCAGGCGGAGCGTGCCAGCCGATAGGCGTTCCATCGGGCCCGCGTCGGCCAGCCATTGCCGAAGTCGCTGGGCGGCGATCTTCCCGGGCGTTGTCTGCTCCAGGTAATCAAGCGTCGTGACGGGCTGCTCCTGTACCCGTTGGCCGATAAAGGTCGCCAGTGTTTCCGACGGTCCTTCGAACAGGCGGGTAATGCGCGCGTCGCGCCATAGCTGGCCAATGGGATTGTTGTCGCAGTAACCCCGCGCACCGAGCATCTGCAAGGCGGCGTCACTGACTTCACCGAGCATCTCGCTGGCCATCCATTTGACCGCCGCCAGTACCTGCGGCGGCGCCTCGGGCAGGCCCTGATCCAGGCGAAGCGCAAGATCGTCGACCCAACCGCCAATCGCGGTCGCGGCACACAGCGCATCGTCCACGACCCGTTGCGTGTGCTGGTGGTCCCAAAGCCGATGACTGCCCAAACTGCGCTGGGTGCTGTAACGCATCATCAGTTGCAGACACCGCCATAGTCCACCGACACAAGTGGCCGCGATGCCCAGGCGCCCGTATGCCATGGTGTCGCTGGCCACGGCCATGCCGGCGAACGGACTGCCCAGCACCCGGTCCGCCTCCACCAGCGCGGCATCAAAATGCACTTGATTCTGCACCATGCCTTTGAGCCCCAGGGTCAGCGCCTCGCTGCCCTGGCGCATGCCTGGTTGCTCGGCATCCAGACACAAGCCGACGAAACCGCAGTCGCGCCCCTGTTCATCGAGATGCCGGGTGAATACCGAGATCACCCCAGCCCAGGCGGCCGACCCCGACCAGGACTTGCTCCCGTTCACCCTGAAGCCCTCCCTCTCCCGCCGGGCCGTCGCCGACAGACCGAGAGGATTGGAGCCAGCGCCGTGTTCGGTCAACGCAAACGCGGCGAGTATTCGTCCGCTGGCCAATTGCGGCAAATAGCGCTCTTTAATGGCCGGCGAGCCGAAACGCTGGATGGGTCGAATGCCCAGCCCGTTGTTTAGCCCCACGAAAAAGGCCAGCGTCAGGTCAATCGCTCCCAACTGACGCTGAACCCGCAGCAGTTCGAAATTCGATAACCCCAACAGGCCACCGTCGCGTTCGGCCACCTGCATGCCCAGCAAGCCTTTGTTGCCCAACGCCAGTACCCAATGCGGCGGCAGGCAACGGCGCTCGTCCACCAAGCGAAAATCCAGGCGCCTGGCCCAGTTCCGCAGCCAGGCATTCAACTGCACCACCGCCGGCGTATCGGCCAGGACACCCACCTCGGGCACCATCCTTTCGTTCAACGCTTACTCTCCTGTAGACGGGTCAACCAATGGGCCGTCTCGTGCACCAGTTCTTCCAACGATTGGCTGGGAACAAACCCCAATTGCTGCCGGGCCTTGTCGGTTCGGTAATGGACCTGTCGGCCCAACAAAGCCACCACGTCAGCCGATAGCCGCAGCGGAACCCGGCCAATCAGCAGATCCAACGGGCGCAGCAAGGCGACGATCCAAGCCAGTGACCGGGGTCGCCAGCGTGGCGCCTTGACGCTCAGCGCATCCGCCATGCAGCTGAAGAGCTCGCGGTAACTGATGTTGTGGGCGCTGAGGATGTAGCGCTCGCCACGCTGCCCGCCGTCCATGACGGCCTGCAGGCCCTGAACCAGGTCCCGCGCACCGATAACGGCGATGCCGCCGGGTGGAATGAACGGCAGGCGCCGGTACTGGAGATCGAGCATGACCTTGCCCCAGCCGTGCAGCACATCGCAGTGGGAGGCAATGACCGCCGACGGGCAGGCAATCACGATGTCCATGCCTTCGGCACAGAAACGGCGTACCTGTTCCTCGGCCTCACGCTTGCTGTGCATATAGGCCAGGCGAAACGCATCGCCGTTATAAGCCATGGTTTCATCCGCTTGCCGGGCCGGGTAGCCCACGGCGGCAATGGAAGACACATGCAGGATGCGGCCGACACCGGCAGTGCGGGCGGCCTGCAATAAATTGACCGTCCCCTGCACATTCACCGCGAACATCCGTTGGCGCTCGCTTTCATAGGGCAAGGCCAGGCCGGCGGCGTGGTAGATCCTGGTCACGCCACGGAGTGCCGGGGCAAGAGTGGCCGGATCCAGCAGATCGCCCTCACGCCAGTCCAGGCGCTCACGCAAGCCCGACAGCGCCGGAGCCGGGTCCTCCGGCAGCACCAGCACCGCCACGGTCTCCCCCTGCTCCAGCAACCTGCGCACGATATGACTGCCCAGGCATCCGCTGGCTCCCGTGACCAGAATCATCGACACAACCCCGTGGCCAGCGCCAAGGAAACGTTGAGTCCCCCAAACGCGAAGGAGTTTTTCAGCCAGGCCTGGACGTTCGCCTGACGTGTGCCCTCGGTCACATAATCCAGGTCACATTCCGCATCCCGGCCCAGGTAGTTGAGGGTGCCGGGAATCTGCCCATGCATCGAGCCCATCAGGCCGCCAATCAACTCCACCACACCCGCTGCCCCCATCAGGTGACCGATGGCCGACTTCACCGAGGAGACGCACAGCTGCGATGCATGGTTGCCAAAAACCTGCTTGATCGCTGCGGTCTCGCAACGGTCGTTGAGCAACGTGCCGGTTCCATGGGCGTTGACGTAGCCGAACGTCTCGGCGGGTAGCCGGCTGTCCGCGATGGCCTGACGCATCGCCTGGGCCGGGCCGTCCACAGAAGGCTTGAGCAGGTCGCCGGCGTCGCTGTTGACGCCGTAGCCCAGTATCTGGGCCAGGATCGGTGCGCCCCGGGCCTGGGCGTGGGCCAGGGTTTCCATGATCAGGACACCGCCGCCCTCCCCCAGCACCATGCCCCGACGACCGGAGGAAAACGGTCGGCAGGTATCCGGGGCCATCGCGCGCAAGGCCTCCCAGGCTTTCCACACCAGTGCGTTGAGACAGGCATCCGTGCCCCCCGCCATGACCAGGTCGGCATCACCGTGACGCAGGAGACGATAAGCCTCGCCAATCGCCTGGGTCGAAGACGCGCATGCCGTGCTGATCGTCAGGGCGGGCCCTTTGAAGCCGTACTTGAGGCTCAAGTGGCTGGCGGCGGCGTTCGCCATGACCCGTGGCACCGTCCAGGGCGCCAGGGTGGAACTGCGGGCCTGATAAAGATCCAGGTAAGCGCTGTGCAGCGACTCACTGCCGCCCACCGCCGTGCCCATGTAAACCGCACAGCGCGTCGGATCAACCTGTGCCAGGTCGATCGCGGCCATGTCCACGGCCTCGGCGGCGGCCAGCAAGGCGAACTGGCTGGCACGGTCCAACAGCAGCAACTCGTTGGCACTGAACCGGTCGACCAGGGCGTCTTCGGGCACCGCGCCGGCGTTGCAGGCCGCACCGACCGCCTCGCTCAGACTGGGCACCGGGCCAATGGCGCCAAGCCCCTGGGCCAGACCGTCCCATAAAGCCTGTCGGCCGACACCGAAAGGTGAAACACAGCCGACGCCGGTGATGACGACGGCGTTCATGAAACAGCTCGCTGGGTGGACAACTGTTCGGCCAATATTTCCACCAGGCGATGCACTGAACTGATGTCGGTATGGCTGTAGGCGGAGAGATTGACGCCAAAGCGCTTTTCAATCGCGTAAGTCAGCTTCAACACGTCCAGCGAGTCGAGCCCCAGCTCTTCCACGCTCAGTTGGACGTCCATCTCCGTGATATCCAGTTCCAGGGTGCTGGCCAGTAGCTCCAATACCAGTGCTTGCAGCGATTGCGTCGACATAAATGACTACCCGGGATCAGTGTTCAGTGCGCAATGCACGTTGGGTGAACTCAGCGTCAGCGACGCCGAGATTGATGCTGACCTTCTCGACGATCAGGCGCGTGCTCTTGTTCGCAGCCAGGTTGTGCATGGTCTGCACCGTCGGCCTGCTGAAGCCGTCGACGACTTGCAGGCCCTCGGTCTTGAGCTGTTTGACCAGCACGCCCTGGCGATCGAAATAGTCCACCTGCACCGGGTAGCGACTGGCCTCTTCGAGGTAGTAGACCTTGCGCGAATAACCGGACACGTCCGCCTCTTCGCTTTTTGCCTTCGCCTCGATGCGCCGACAGGCCGGCCAGCTCAGGCAAGGCTCGGGAGACGCCAGGCTGGTGAACTGATAGCTGTCCAGCTTGTAGTCTTCAAAATCCTCGTAGGTGAAGTCCGTGCCCATGAACCAATTCTGCTTTTGCGAGCCCGCCAGGCGTCGCAGGCTTTTGGTCGATGGGGTGTAGGACCAGATATCGTTGATGGCCTTGCCACTGTCTTCGATCAGTAGCGCAACGTTCTTGACCGCTGCCGGAGCGGTAAAGCGCACCAAGGTCCCCGTGCGATCACTCATTCGCTTGTCCAGGCGGCTGAGCTGGCGGGTGAACGTCAAGCGCTCGCCTTCCAACAATTCCATGCGGTAATCGACCCTTTCATCCGCCGCTTTCATGCGGCGATCGGAATCGCGCATGACCGACAGCGCATCGTCGGCATGGGCTGACCCGATGCACATCATCAACAGGGAAAAAGTAACAGGCAGCTTGTTGTTCATCCGAAGTTCCTGAGCTTGAGAGTGTCAACCGCCGGGATGCGGAATACGTGGCGAATGGCAGGCATCGCCGCAAAGGGAATGATCACCAGTGCCGGCAGGATGACTCGCCAGAAATCGCTGAAGGCAGGGTCGGTGTTGATCTTGAACCAGACATCGGTCAAGCGATGGTTTAGGACAGCGCCAAGGCCATACCCCAAGGGGATGGCGACAATGCCGGCGACCACGGCGATGCTCAGGGTTTCACAGAGCATGATCAGCGACACGCTGCGGTCGCTGAAACCGAGGATCCGCAGTACACCGTACTCACCGCGCCGCCCCACAATGCTGAAGTTCATGCTGGTGATGGCAAACAACAGGGCGATGGCGATGCTCATCAGCGCCGAGATATGGATGATCACCCAGATGTGCGAGCTGATTTCGAGAATGGACGCGACAATATTCTGCTTGGACGTCACCCGTACCACGCCCGGCAAGGCATAGATCGCGGCGTCGTCCAGGCCGCTGCTTCCCGCGTCGATCAGGTAGGCGCCGGTGAATTGCTCATCGAGGGCCAACATGCGCTGGGCGAAACGTCGAGTGGTGATGATTTCACCCGGCAGCGCTCCGGAAAACACCCCGACGACCTTGGCTGGATAGAGATTGCCGCGCACCTTGAGGGTCAGCCGGTCGCCCGGCCCCACACCCTGTGAAATGGCGATACGACGCTCGATCACCAGGGCTTCCAGGTCGCCGTCCAACAGCATCCGGCCTTCCATGAGGTTCACATGACGCACGCCGTCCGCCGGTTCGATACCCAGCAGGCTGGCGTTGTCCAGCTGCCCCTGGCCACTGACCTGGGCACCGCCCTTGACGAAGGTCGACCAGCGACTGCCTGGCGCCAGGCCATTGAGACGCTCGATGTCCTCGTCCCACCAGGCCACGTCCAGGTCGACCACGCGGCTCCAGCTGTCACGCTCGACGTTGCTGATGGCGGTGCGCTCCATCGATGTCAGGGAAATGTAGAACGCGATGGTGATCGCGATACTCGCTGACATGGCCAGGACCGTCACCAGGCTGATGCGCCAACTGCGCAGCAAATTGCGCAACGAATAGCGGAACCAGAAAGGTCCACCAATGTGCCGCAGGCAAGCCACCATGCGCAGCGCCAGGGTTTGTTCCTGACCGGCGCCGACATCACGCAAGGCGTCCATGGGGGTGATACTGAGGATGGAACGCATGGGCAGGTACATGCCCAGTGCAACGGTGCCGCACAGCAGCAGGCCGGCTCGCCACAGATAAGGTGGCTTGAACATCAGTTGTGGCTCGGGCATGCCGATGGCTCGCGCGTAGTTCAAGCCGAACGCATACATGTCGAACAGCGCAAAGCCACAGCCCAGGACCAACGCCAACGCGATCAACATCAGCGCCGGCAAGCCGTAGGCGCAGGCTACCTGTCGACGGCTATAGCCCAATGTCAGGAACATGGCGATCAGCGGCCGCTCTTCCTTGGCCCACTGATACATGAGGAAGAACACCACCAGGGTCGACGACAGCGCAAAAATCAGCACCACTGTAGGCAGGAAAACCTTGAAGGTGTTGAGGTCCAGTTCGAGGAACTTCTGGCTGAACTGCTCCTGGCGTGGCAACACATAATCCACCGCCAGACGTGACTGCGCCCGCTCGGTGATGCGCTGCTTGAGCTGCGTGAGCGACGCGGCCGGCGACAGGCTGAACAACAGGCTGTTGATGGCCGAGAAGCCCAACTGCTGATGCATCAGCGCCTGATCGGCGAACAGCACGCACAGCGAACCGTTGCTGGGCACATAGACGCTGGGGTTGAGGGGCGCGACCAGGTACTCGGGACTTTCGACAATCCCGATCACCTCCACCGGGTACTCGGCCTGCCCCGCGGTGAAGTTGAAACGATCCCCCACGCCCTTGCCATGGAACTGCGCGCAGTTTCGCTCCAGAGCGATCCCCGTGGTCTCCATGGCCTCGGGCAGGCGCCCCTGCAAAACCTTCAAGCGGTTGACCGCCAGGAAGTCCTGCGCGGGTGCACTGACCATCAACCCGGCGACCGGCTGTTCACCACCAAGGGGCGCCAGCCCGGGCATCAACAACCGATGATGAATGGCGGTCACGCCGTCGATGTCATCGAACGCCGGCAGGTTGATCAGGTCATCGGGGGCAAAGATCACCTCCAACTCCGCCATGGCGGCATTGGACTGGATGTCCTCGACCGTGCTGAACAAACTGTCGATGGCCGAGTAGGCGCCCACCAGCACACCAAAGGTCGAGGCACAGATCAGCGCAATGGTCAGCAACCGATAGCGAATCACCAGAACCGAGCGAAGCACATGCCGCACCAGCATGTTCATGAGTCGGCCCTGTGCAGATTGCCCGAGCGCATCTCGTAGACATGATCGGCATGCTGCCCCAGCCCGGGGTTGTGCGTGACGATCACCACGGTGATCTGTTTCTCTTCCTGCATCTGGCGCAACAGTTCGAACACCCGCATCCCGGTCTCTTCATCCAGGCTGCCAGTGGGCTCGTCCGCAAGAATCAATTGCGGTTCCTTGATCAGCGCCCTGGCGATCGCCACCCGCTGCTGCTGGCCGCCCGACAGCTTGGAGGGGAATTTTTCGGCGTGCTCATGCAGCCCGACTTTACGCAGGTACTCCTCGGCACGCGCGTGGTCCCGTGGCGTGACCGAGCGGATCGGCTCAAGCCCGGTCAGCACGTTTTCCTTGACCGTCAACGTCGGGATCAGGTTGTGAAACTGGAAGATGAACCCCACGCGCTCGGCCCGGAATCGGGTCAAGGCTTTGAAGTCCATGCTGTCCAGGCTCGCGTCTCCCACGCGCACCTGGCCCTCATCGGCCCGATCCAGGCCACCGAGTATGTTGAGAAGCGTGGTTTTACCCGATCCGGATATACCCCGGATCACGGTCATGCTGGCGCGGGAAATGTCCAGGTTGATGCTGTTCAGCACCAGACTGCGCTCATCGCCGCTGGGGTAGAATTTTTTCAGCCCAGTCAAGGAAATCAAAGGGATATCCATTTCGTCTACAACTCCAGTTCAGAGCGCTGCTTCAGCCAGATCGAGTCCGAAAACGCCATAGCGCTTGGTCCGGCGCATCCCGACATTGCGCGCCAGCACGTAGCTGGAAGGGTTGCGGTCGTCGATCCACATGGTGTCCACCCGTTCGAAGCGCGGTTCGGCATAACGGACGATTTCATCACCGATCAACCGTCCGAGACCGCGCCCCTGTACCGACGGATCGGCACCGATCAAGGCAATGACCGCCCCATTGACGCTGCGTTTGTAGCGCCCCAACTTGAAGAGGTCGAACAAACCGAAGTGGCCCTTGAGCTGGCTCAGTATCTGGTTCAGATCCGGCAAAATCACAAAGAACGCCACCGCTCGGCCGTCGAGCTCGATCAGCTTGATCCCCTCCAGGTCGATGAAGGCTTTCACGCTGTCGATATGAAACTTGAAGCTGGGCTGGGAGATCGGCGCGACTTCGTAGTTTTCGGCAAAGGCGCTGTTGAACAGGCAGCGGATCTCTTCCAGATTGGACTTGAGATCGGCACGCGTCGCCGTGCGCACACTGAACTGGCTGCCGGGCAGCACTTTTTCGCTGCGGCTGGCCTTGCGTCGTGCACGATACTGCTCGGCATCGACACCGTAGGTGCTGAAGGTGAACGCCAGGTCGAAGCCTACCTGTTTAAGGATCTCGGCATACCAGAGCGGGTTATAGGTTTGCAGCAGCGTCGGGGGACGTCCGTCCAGGTCTTCCAGCAGCAGCGCGGCGTCCTGGGTCGAGGTGTAGCTGTAAGGCCCCAGTAACCTGGACTTGCCTCGAGCCCGGGCCCAATTGGCAACCGCTTCGAACAAGGCTTGCGCAACGGCAGGGTCAGGGGTCACCTCAAAAAAGCCGAAGAATACGTGCTCGTCGCCGAAACGCTGGTTGTACTCGGCATGGATACTCACGCTTATCCGGCCTTGCGCCTGGCCCTGTCCGTCCACCGCCAGGAAATGCTCGATCTGCGCTTCGCGAAAGAACGGGTTATGGCGTGGCGACAGGATGCGCTTCATGTCACTGCGCAGGGGCGCCACCCATTTCGGATCGTCGGCGTACAAGCGGAAAGGCAGCTCGATGAACTGCTTCAGGCGCTTGGCTGTGTTCACTACTTCAATCGAGATCATGAGGCATCCAGTAGTTGTTGCATGTTGCGATGACGGGCTTCGAAGATGCGGTCCATGTAGGCATTCACAAACAACCGCTCCAGCAATGCCCCCCCTATCGCCTTGTAGGTGACCCGATCGGTATAGAGCGTGCCGCCGGCTGCCGCTGCGACCCGATGCTCGTGCCGGAAGGCACTCAACGGCCCCTTGATCATCTCGTCGATGAAGTACTCATTTTCCTTAACCTCGCGAATGGCCACGGTCCAGTTGGCCGGGATGAACCCGAACATCCAGTGCCGGAAGCGAAACTGGCGCCCCTGGGCGATCCGCAGATCGGCGATGTCGATGTTGCCCAACGGGGTGACGCGCTCAGGGAAAATCTTCGGGAAATTGACCCCCTCCATGCAGAAATCGAAGACCTCCGCACAACTACGCCCCTTGATCAGCGTGGTTTTTTCCAATACCGGCATTCGGGCTTCCTCGGTCAGATAGGTTCGGCGGTGGCAAGATTGAAACGCTCGGCGTATCGCTGCCAGGCGACAGGGTCGAGGGCTTTGTCGAAACTGCGGAAACCGGCAAGCTTGAACCCGTGGCGGCTGGACAACGCCTGGACCAGTTCCAGGTCATCGTTGCTCAGGTCCAGGCCGAGGCTGGTATGCCGGGAGAGGCCTTCCAGGGCGAGCATCATGGTCTCGGCCATGCAGGCGTAAGCCAGGTCGTCGGGAATGCCGTAGCGCGAGCCGAGTCGAGCGTCGCCGGGCATTTCGACAATGCCCCCATCGAGCACCAGCACGTCCGGGCGGCGAATGGCGATGTCCTGGCTGACGTTGGCCGGTCTGGAGATGTCGCACAGGATGGCATCGGCGGCGATATCGTCGGCGCTGATGAACCGTTCGGCACTGTTGGTCGCGATCAGCACCAGATCGGCGTCGGCCAGCGACTGCTGGACATCGTTGCTCCAGCGCAATGCCGTGTGGCGACCGTTTTCCGCCAGGAGCAATGAACCGAGGCTCGCACTGTCCTGCTCATCCAGGCGTTGCGCGATGTGCGCCAGCACGCTACCCGGTGCCGCCGTCGCCTGCGCGCTGTAAGCCACGAGCTGGTTGATCACTGAAGCGAAACGCGGGGTGTTGAAGCGTGCGCTCTTGGGGTTGCCCACCAGGGTGACCTGGCCGGCCTGCGCCACGATCAACCGTGCGATGGCCGAACCGATGCTGCCCGTCGCACCGACGACGGCGACGCGCATGTCCTGCATCCGTCGCCCGGTCATGCGCACCGCGCGACAGGCGGCTTCTACCGCCGTCAGCAGGGTGTAGCTGTTGCCGGTGGTCAGGGCCACGCCTTTATCCAGCAGGCGCATCCCTCCTCCCGTCACAATCGAAGTGTGCCCGCCCAATCCCACCAGGGTGGCGCCGCGCTGCCGCGCCATGTCGATGGCCTGGCCAATCACTGCACACGACTCCTCCACGGGCATCTCGGCAAGCTGGGCCGCCGAACGCGGCACCATGATGAAGTCGCCGGTGACCGTGCGGCCCGTGGCGGGCGATGTCAGCGTTACCGTGGAAACGAAGAATGGATCGAGCAGCGGGTTCAAACGCTGTTCCAGCAGCTGCAACGACGACTGCGAGTAGTGGCTGAGGCTTTCATCGAACTCGGCATAGTTCGACAGCTCCAGCGGATGGAGGACGAACGCGAAATGGTTCTCGGCCACCGGCTCGCTGAAATCCACCCCATGCCTGGCTTGCCCGGCTGGACCTGCTGGGCTGGGTTCAGCGTCCAGCAGGTGCGCCAGCAGCGTGCCTGTGCGCCCGTCCTCGACCCATTGCAGGGTCCGGGCCAGGGCCTGGATGAACCGCTCACATTCGGCACGGCCGGCAATCAATGGCGGTTCGACACGCATCACGTTGGCGCCATTGAGGGTCGGCGCCACGCGTATGCCTTCGACGTTGAGCAGGTAACTGGCCAGGATCGGCACCAGGCTTTCCTGCTCGCCCATGATGCCGGTGAAGCCACCGTGGAATTGTGGATAGTGGCTGCGATCAAGCTCGAACTCGATGCCAATCAGATAACCTGTGCCACGGACTTCCTTGATGAACGAGGCGTGTCGTGCGGCCAGGGCCTTGAGCTGTTCGAGCAGGTACTGTCCATGCTCACGCACGTTGTCCAACAAGCCCTGGCGTTCTTGCAACAGATCCAGCACTTTCAGGCCGATGCGACAGGCCAGTGTATTGCCGCCGAAGGTGGACGAATGCTTGTTCTGGAAATCCGCGCTGTAGGCATTCTCGCTCAGCAGACACGCACCGATGGGCATGACGCCGCCGCCCAGGGCCTTGGCGAGCAACAAGCAATCGGCTTGCACACCGGCGCTGGCGAACAGGGTTCCGGTACGCCCCAGTCCGGTCTGGACTTCATCGATAATCAGCAACGTGCCGCTGCGGTCACACGCTGCCCGGACTTGCCGCAAGTAATCGGCCGGCGGCAGGTTGATACCGCCCTCCCCCTGGACCGGTTCGACAATGACCGCCGCATAGGCGCCCGGATATTGCTGCAACTGGGCTTCAAGGGCCTGGATATCGCCGTAGTCGACAAAGTCGAAACCTGGCAACGGGGCCTGGAATCCTGCCTGGTATTTGTCCGAGCCAGTCGCAGAGAGCGCCCCCAGGGTCTTGCCGTGGAAACTGTGATACGTCGACAGAATACGCTTGCGTCCGGTCTTGATCAGGCACGCCTTGAGGGCCGCCTCGACCGTCTCAGCACCACTGTTCTGGAAGGTCACGCTGCGGTATTGACCCGGTGCGATGGCCAGCAACCGTTGCGCCAGCAGACCGCTCGCGGCGAGGCTGGACGGCTGGACGAAAATCGGTTCCCGGGTGTGCTGGAAACTGGCCAGCTCCGCCAGCAACTCGTCCGGACTGTGACCGAACGGCAACGCACCGTAGGCGCCGAGGAAGTCCAGGTAGTCACGGCCTTCTTCATCGTACAGGTAGCAGCCTTCGCCGCGGACGAACGTCTTGTCGAGGCCAACCCGGCGAATCAACTCGCCAATCTCGGGGTTGACGTATTGCTCAAACGGACTCATTTGCTGCCAGCGACTCATGACGGATTCTCGGTGGAGTAAGGCGTGGAAACGGAGGATGGATGGCCGCAGGTCTGCCGATAGAGATCTGCCGCCATGCCCTGGGCCGCCACGATACGTTCATGGGCAGGCCGCATGGCGTGATAGGGCAACGCCGGAAACAGATGATGAAGCGCGTGATAACGCTGGCTCAGGGGCTCGAACAACTCCAGCCAGCGCCCCTGGACGGCATGGGTCGAGGAATCGCTCAGTTGCCATTGCAAGGACACGGGCTGACCGCTGGAGGCATAACGATGGGCCAGGCAGGTGCGGAACATGTTGATCCCCAGCACCCCATAGATGACGGCCAGGAACAGGCCGATACGGGACCAGGGCAACCATTCGCTCCCTGCCATCAGAATCAGCCCCCAGGCATACAGGCTGGTCAGCCCCTCGAGCAGGCGGTTGTATCCCTGCGAAGCGCTGAACCGCGCGGCGCTGTTTCGATAGGCGGCATGCAAGGTGACCGCGCTGTAGCGCTCGATCACCACCCGCCGTAGCGACGGCATACACCATGACAGCGGACCGACCAGGGCAAATCGCAACAGCAGCAACAGCGGCGTCAGGAGCGTGCCCACCAGCAAGGTGAACAGGCTACGGCCAAACTGACGTTGAAACGGCAGGTACTCCGGATCCTGCCGGGTGCCGTATCGCGTCAGCGTGTGGTGATCCATGTGGCTCAGGTACAGAAACGACGGCAACAGCAGTGGAATCCCACAGGCCAGATTCCACATCAGATTGAATCCCGGTACTGCTCGCCGAGGCATATGGACCAGTTCGTGGATGAACATGGCCGACCGATACAGGGTGAACACTGCCACCGAGTAGAGCACCAGCCAGGTCGGAAAGCGGCTGACTTCCAGCAATGACAAGGCGGTCCAGAACAGTGCGATGTTCAACCCGAAATCCAGGCGATAACGCCACCCTTGATGGCGTCGCAGGTCCTCGATCAATGGGCGCAGCGCCGCGATAAACGCTCGCCCCTCCCGCTCGGGCACAGTCTTCATCGACGTTTCCAAATGACACCGTCCAGGTAGAAGTGATGAAGAACGATGATGAGGGGTACCAATCCTACCGAGGGCATTTCCAGGCTCAGGACCAGCAGACTGGCCAGGCCCAAGGTACTCAGCCAGATCCAGGGCCTGGCGCCCATGCGCCTGACCCAGCCATGGGCCACCCCCAACGCACCGGGGGGTGTTGGCTGCGCCTGGGTTCTGCGCAGGCCTGCCTGGACCGTCGAGGTGCAGACCAGGTGGTATTGCAAGGCATGGATGCTGGTGCCGATCAGAATCAGCGCATACAGGTCATCCACCAGCAGGTACGCGGTGTTGTACAACCCCAACGACACCGCCAGCATCACCAGCACAAAACGGGGCATGCCTTCCCCCTGTCGCCGATGGGCCCACTCGGTCACGATGAACTTCACGGTCATGACCGCGAATATTCCGTAGGCGAGCCAGGCCCAGTACGGATCGAGCGCCGGTGTCGGGATGGAAATATTGGCGAACGGCAGCGCCTGCCCGAACAGCTGATAGTCGCCGAAGTGGAATCCGCCATGGGTGATGCGGTACATCAAGGGGGCTGCGAAGCCCGCCAGCACCATGTCGCGAACCGGCTGGGTCGAATGCCGGTACCCGGCCTTCTTCGCATAGAGCGCGGCCACACCGAAGTGTTGCTTGCACACGTGGTAGGGTTGCCAGTACACCCAGATCGCGACCAGCCAGGGCAAGGCGTTCAGCGCATACAACCCGACGCAAACCGCCGAGATCACGAGCAGGCTGCCCCAGAAGCGCCCCTTGTGGCGCTGGTACTCAAGGGGTTCGGCAAACAACCGGACGTGGGTGTGCAACACGTGGGGAATATCCAGGAACAGTGCGAACAGCAACGCACCGATCAGGAACGCCGGGCCCTGCATGATCGCCAGCAGCAACGCCACCGAAATAAGCGGACCGCCAATCAGGATCGCCAGCGTGTCGGCTCGGGCACTGACGAACCACGCTGCCTTGTCAGAGATGGTATTGGACATGCTTGAGCCCCTTCAGACCGCGGCAGACAACTCGAATGTGCTGGCGTGTTCGAGCAACTGCGCCAACTCCTGGAGGGTGGTCATTGCGTCGATCAGAGACGCGGAAAAATCCGTCGACAGCTGTCCCCGGAGCTCCGACAGCAGCGTCAACTGGCCCATCGAGTCGAGCCCCAAGTCCAACAGCGTGTCGCTGGCCTTCAATGGATAGCCATTGAGGTGGGCCGGCAGAATGCCTTGCGTCGAGAGGCGGTGGATGGTCTGGCAAATAACATCAAACACAGGTGCTCCTTGCACGTATGCAATCCGTGCTGCTAGGGAAGGATCAGGCGGATACAGCGTCTGTGGCGACCGCTGCGGGGTTCAATTTGCCACTCAGGTACAAGCGACTCAGCGCCTGGCGCTGGATCTTGCCGCTGGTGGTCTTGGGGAAATCGGCGCGACGGATCAACACCAGGTCGTCGACTTGAACGCCGGCATGACGCGCCACTGTCCGGGCGACTTCGCGACGCAGTTCCTCCAGGTCACGATTGCCCAATGCATTGACGGCGATCACCACCACGACGCTCTCTTTGACATGCCGACTGTCAATGCAGGAAAACGCCGCGACAGAACCGGCCGCAAGACCCAGTCCATGCTCCAGCGACCATTCGACGATATGCGGGCTGACGTTCACTCCCGCACGGGTAATCAGGTCCTTGGTCCTGCCGGTAATGTAGACCTCGGCACCCAGTACGAAGCCCAGGTCACCCGTGTCGTACCAATCGCGGGCCTGCGGGCGCACGGGTTCCATCTTCAAGTACCGGCGAATCACGCTGCCGCCACGAATCTGCAGACTGCCCAACAGACCTTCGCTTACCTCAAGGCCGCGTTCGTCCACTACACGCAATTCGACGTCACCGACCCCGGTGCCATTGCCCAGATAGGCCGCGGCGCCGGGCGCACCTTCAGGTTGCTCGCGGACCACGCCGTCGGCATGCAGGCTCTGGGTATCCAGCCAGCGCACTCGCAACGCCTGGCCTGGCGCATTGAGGGATACGGCGACCACGGCTTCTGCCATGCCGTAGGCTGGCTGCAGTACTCCAGCTTGCAGGCCATAGGCACTGAAGGCAGCTTCGAACTGATGAAGATGCGCGTGAAAAACCGGTTCGGCACCGACCCATGCGTAGCGCCAATGGGACAGATCCAAATCGCCGTCACGCAGGCGTCCCGCCAGGCGGCCAAGCAACGCGAAAGCCGAGGTCGGCGCCGGAGACAGCGTGCCTTTGTAGCGCGACAACGCATGAAGCCAGGCCAGGGGTTGACGGCTGAATTCGCTGGTGGGCATCAATACCAGGTCGATGGAGCACCACCAGGCCAGGGTCAGGGCGGAAAGCCCCATGTCATGATGCAGGGGCAACCAGCTCACCATCCGATCCGCCGCTGCGACGGCCACGCGTTCGGCGATCGCCTGGCAATTGGCACTGAGCATGGCCTGGGTGATACACACCGCTTTCGGCGCGCCGGTACTGCCGGACGTAAATTGCAGGATCGCAAGGCTTTCGGGACGGCTGAGCACGGGCTCATCGACTGGCGTTTCCACGGCCTGCATACGCTCGACCAGGGCGACGTCCGTCAAGACCCGCTCCGACCACGCTGGCGCAAGCCGCTGCGCGATGCTACCCGAGGTCAGGATCAAGGCCGGGTCAAGCAATGCCAGCATCGCCTCTATTCCTGCCCCTTCGCGTTTGCTTTCGTGAGGTAATTCGTGCGGCAGCAAGGCAATCGCCAACCCCTCGGCCCAGCACGCGAGCACCATGACCAGCACTTCAACGCTGGACGGCAGGGCGATGGCAACGACTTGTTCAGGCGCCAAGGCACTCTGGCGCAATACCTGGCGTGCACAAGCGACCCGGGCGAGCATTTCGGACTGTTTCAAGGAGACAGCGGCATCCTGCGCCAAGACCGTGGTCAGGCGAGAAGATGGGCAAGAAAGGAATTTTTCTATCAGGCACAGGCGAGCAGGCGCAACTAATCCGTCAGTCATATTTTCAGTCCTTGAAACATTCAGCAAAGGTTACTGATCGTAGGACAATGGGTCAATATGGCTTTTTGATATTGATTTGAAATTATTGCTTTGGCCTTGTGCCTTCATCGTATTTCGCGACAGAACTACCGCTCTACTTCGCGGGTTGTAGCCGCCACGAAAGGAACGGACCGTCTTGCAAAAAAAATTGGCGATGCCCGTCCCGTCGGTGACGGACATCGCCAACAAGCCCTGCTTCTAGCCAGTCATGCTCACCAACAGGCATTCACCGCCGGCATCCGCCCCCGCCACGGCTGGGCCCGCTCCAGTTGCCCGGCCAGGGCCAGCAACGTGGCTTCCTCACCAAAGCGCCCGGCGAAATGCGCGCCCATCGGCAAACCCCTGGCACTCCAGGCCAACGGCACCGACATCGCCGGTTGTCCGCTGGCATTGAACAAGGCCGTAAAGGGCGAGTAGCTGTGGTAGCGCTCGATCAACTGATCAAGACTCAGACACACATCCTGGATGTCCAACTCGCCGATCGGTGCCGGCTCACGGGTCAAGACCGGGGTGAGGATCAGGTCGTAATCCTGCATGAACAACGCCAGCTGCCGGCCCAGGCCGTGTATCCACTCCACGGCCGCCGCATACTGGGCGCCACTCACATTACCCTTGTCCCGCAGGATGATCCGGGTGCGCACTTCCAGTTCTTCGGCCTGGACCGCAAGGCCGCGCATCTGGCCCAGCAGATCGACGTAGTGGCGAGTGCTTGCACCGATGATGGTGAACACCTGGTCGAGAAATTCCGGCAACACCACCGGCAGGCTCACCGGCTCGACGCGATGCCCCAGGGATTCACACAACCGTGCCGCCTCGCCCACCGCCCGCAAGCTTTCAGGCGACGTCGGCCAGGGACCGAGCTGCTCGACCAGGGCGATACGCAGCGGTTTCGGATCGCGCTGCACCGCGGTCACATAAGGCAATGCCTGCACCGGGGCGGCATAGGGCGCGCCGAGATCCATCCCGGCGGTCGCGTCCAGCAACGCCGCGCTGTCACGCACCGACAAAGTGATCGCATGGGGCGTGCCCATCCCCGCCCAGCCCTCCCCCACAATCGGTCCCGACGGCAATAAGCCACGGCTGGGCTTGAGGCCGAACACGCCACAGCAGGACGCCGGCACCCGCAACGAACCGCCGCCATCGTTGCCATGGGCGAACGGCACCACCCGGGCCGCCACCAACGCCGCCGCACCGCCGCTGGAGCCCCCGGCGCTGTAATCGGTGTTCCAGGGATTGCGAGTCGCACCGAAACGTGTGGATTCTGTGGAGTACGACGTACCGAACTCCGGCGACGTGCTGGTGCCGACCAACTGGCACCCTGCCCGCCGCAGACGCGTCACGACTTCCGCCTCGAAATCCGCCCGAGCGCTGCCCAGGGAGCGAGAGCCATTGGTCATCGCCGCACCGTTGACCGGCGAAAACAGGTCCTTGATCAACGTCGGCACACCGGCCAACGGGCCCTGCCCCACTTGAGGTGTTTGCGCCGTCTCACGGGCCGATTCGTACAGCCGCTCGGCCACGGCATTGAGTTGCGGTTCGACCCGCTCGAGGCGTTCGATGGCCACCTCGAGCAATTCGCCAGGCCGGACCTCGCCGCGCCGGACCCATTCGGCCAGCCCCACGGCGTCTTCGCGATCCATCAACTGGTGGATGTCTTGCATACTCATGCTTCGGATTCCTTATTCATGACGATTGGCGTGAGCCGGGCGTGTCGAGTCGACAGTAGTTGCCTGGTCGTGGCCGCGAGCACGCAGGCCGGCGATCACCCAGAGCAGTGCCGCGACCAGGCCGGCAAAGACCATCCATTGAATGGCGTGGCGCAGGTCTCCGGCGAAGACCATCACGAAGGCCACCACCAGCGGGCTGACGAACTGGCCGATATAGAGGAACGAGGTGAACCCGCCCAACCCCCGGCCGCGGGTGCTGGCGGTCAAGGCGTTCATCACCGGCGCCATCACATTCGGCACCAGCAACCCGGAACCCAGCCCTTGGATGAAAACCGCCACCAGTACCGCGTTGTAGCTCTGCCCACGCATCAGCAGCCATAGCCCCAGGCTGATGAGGCCCAGCAGCAAGGCGTTGCAGCCGGCGATACCCAAGCGGCGGCGCAACAGCGGCCACATCAATGAGCCCACCAGGGTTGCCAACAGGCTCAGGCCCGCGGCCAGGCCGATCATCGTGCTCGACGTGATGCCCAGACTGACCAGCAGCATCGGCGCCTGGACCGGCACGACGAACGTCAGGACCATGCCGCCCAGAATCATCAGATAGCCGACTACCAACTGCCGCACCGCGACCTTGGTCGGGCCCGTCTCATCGACCGGCTGCCGCAGCACCTGGTGCCTCGCCAGCGGAGGTTCCCACAACACCTTCAGCATCGCCGGCACCAGCAGCAACGGCAGCAGATAGAGCAGGAACGGTGAACGCCACGAGTGCTCTCCGAGCGCCCCGCCCACGACGAAGAACAGCGCGCCTACCAGGCCGATCGTCACCACCTGCCGGTTGACGTAGCGCAAGCGCTCCTCGCCGTGCCAATAGTCGGCGATCAGGGTCGCGCAGCAGGTCATGACGGCCGCCTCGGTACAGCCGAACAACAGCCTTGTACCGACAATTGCAGGCAGGCTGTCGAGCAGCGCCGGCAACGCGCCGAGCAAGGCATACAGCAAGGTGGCAAGCACCAGCAACGCCTTGCGCCCGATGCGGTCGGCCAGCCAACCGGCCAGTGGCGCACACACGGCAATCGCCAGGGCCGGCCCAGTGACGGCCAGCGGCACGAGCAGATCGGCACGGGGTTCGACGGGACCGAATTCGGCGCCCAACCGGGGCAGGATCGGCGCGACCATGACCGAGCCCATGATGGTCAGGCTGCTGCCCAGCATCAGCACCAGGCCTTCACGCCGGCCGGCCTGGCGCGACGGGGTCGCGGCCGTTGAAACGGAACTTGATTGGTTCATGGCGGGCCCCTTCAGAAACTTTGAGAAATGCGCAACGCCGCGGTATAGCCCTCGGCGCGGTTGCGCGCGTCGAACTCCTTGTAGACGTGCAGCCACACCGGCGGAATACCGGGTTTGAAGTAGCTCACCGCCGGCCCGACAGCCATCACCCGGGCGCGATTGCCGCTCTCCAGTCCCGGTGCATCGTCATCGCTGAACTGGCGGTAGTAGTACCCGCCCACCCCCATGGTCCAGGGGCCGACGTGCTGGCCCACGGCGAACTCGTGGCGGTACTCGACGCCGTTCTTGTAGTCGGTGGCGTTGTTGCGGGTGTTCACGTCGACTTCGAAGCTTGAAGACACCTCAAAGCCGCTGTCAGACAGGTAGGTGGCGTTGACGATGGGCGAGAACGTCCAGTGATTGAGCCCCGGTGAAATCAAGCGATTCTTGTCGTAGTCGCCGGTGGGCGCCTGGATCTGGAACTGAGTGTTGACGAACAGGTTTGGCGACAGGGTCCATTGCAGGATCACCGGCAGAAACTGGACGTCTGCCAGGCGAAATGGATCGGCCTCGAGATCCAGCGGGCCGACGGGTGTCTGCACCTGTACCGAGGCGTCCATCTTGAAGAATGGCACCACGGTGCCGAAGCCGTACTTGGCGCCCAGCACGGTGTAATCGGTCATGCGCATGTAGGCGACGCCGATGGACAGTACGTCCAGGGAGAAGTTGTTGTCCGCCGAATGGCCGTGGCGGTCTTTCTGCACGTTGGCCGAGTAGAACGCGGTACGCAGGCCGACAGTCCCGAAGGGCGTCGCCGGCGGCATCATGCCCGCGCCGAAATCATAGACCCCGACCGCGGTGGTCGGCGCGCCGTTTTCGGTGCCATGGGCGCCGGCGCAGAGGCCGAGCATCCCCAGGGTCAACCACGTCAAGCGCAAGACGTTTGTTTTCTTATTGTGATTCATCGAATGCCCCTTCCGACCGTATGGTGGTGGGGTCATCCTAGGGAGCAGGCGTCATCGGCCGTTATCCGTTTTCAGCACAGATGCGTGCGACGCAGGGTTTGCGATGGTGTCTCGCCGAACAGGACCCGATAGTCGCTGGAAAACCGGCTCAGATGCCAGAATCCCCAGCGTGCCGCCACCTCCTGCACACCCTGAACCTGATCGCCGTTGCGCAGCTCACGGCGCACGGCATTGAGGCGCAATGCCCGCAAATAGGCCACGGGATTGATGCCCAGGGTTTCCTGAAAGCAATACTGCAATTTGCGCCGGCTGGCACCGATGTGGTTGCACAGGTCAAGAATCGACAGCGGCTCGTCCACATGGGCCAACGCGTACTCCCGGGCCCGGTCGACCATGCGCTTGCGCGCCGTGGGGCTGAGGGGTGGCGCCTCATCCGGAGCCACCAGTTCCAGCATATGCAGCATCACCGTATCCCGCAGGCCACGGCGGATCGACTCGTAGCCCAGCAACGAGTCCCGCCCCTGGTCGCTTTCCAGCTCGGCGAACAGCGCCGCCAGCTCAGCCGGCAACGTCGAGTCGCCGAGGCGGTAACACTTGGGAAGATCGGTAATTCGAAAACGACTCCCTTGCCGTTCCAGCACGTGCGCCAACGCCTGCTCGTCGATGGCGACTCCCAGCACGTCCAGATGCTGAGGCGTGCGCAACTCTGGCAAGTTTTGCCCTCGGGCCACCAGCAGGCTGGGCTCGAGGATCGGATGTCCGGAGCAAAAGACCGGGCCGTCCGCCACCAACGGCATGCTGAAGGTGATGGCCCCTTCCCAGGCCGTCCCACGCTTGGTCATGGCCTGGTTAGAGCGGTCGCGCACCAATTGCATCCAGTCGGAACGGAATTCGATCAACTCGCCTTCGAAACGTCCTGGGGTCAATTGGTCGTAACAGACCTGCCAACCGCCCATGTTCCGAGCATGCTCGTCGATGTCGACGGTACGGAACCGATTGACCGGCGATGCGATGTTGTTGTTATTCATTGACCCGACCTTCATCGATTCCTGGGCTTATAGGTCAAAGATCAGGCAAGTTCCATTCCCTCTACCAGGCACACCGTGCAATTGTGCCGAAAATGGATAATCGACCCGGCATGGATTGCCTTCCGGTGTATAAAGCACAATGAAATCGACTTCTTGAACCTCCACGCCACCATGAACGAAATGCCCCGTGACATTGACCTCGCCACCCGGTCGATCACCCAACCACGTACGCTGGTCTTCCTGGCCTACCCGCAAATGGGCCTCCTGGACCTGACCGGGGCCCAGACGGTGTTCTGGGCGGCGACCAAAGCCATGGCCGAACGCGGCCTGCCCGGCTACGCCATGCATACCGCCAGCCTCGCGGGCGGGTTGATGCGAACCGCCGAAGGCCTGGTCGTGGAAACCTGCGGCCTGCGCCAGTTCGACGACGTCCTGATCGACACGCTGATCGTCCCCGGCGCGCCCGATATCCGTCAGGCGATGATCGATTGCGTCGCTCTGGTCGACTGGCTGCGCCAGGCTTCGGGCAGGGCCCGACGCACCGCATCGGTGTGCAGCGGCACGTTCCTGATGGCCCAGGCCGGCTTGCTGGACGGACGCCGCGCCGCGACCCACTGGGCCATGTGCGACATGCTGAAAAGCGGTTTCCCGGCGGTAGAAGTGGACCTGGATGCGATTTTCATCCAGCAGGACCACGTGTGGACCTCGGCAGGGGTCAGCGCCGGCATCGACATGGCCCTGGCGCTGGTGGAAGCCGACTGCGGACGCGACGTCGCCCTGCAGGTGGCCCGGGAGCTGGTGGTGTTTCTCAAGCGCCCCGGTGGCCAGGCGCAGTTCAGCCAGCTGTTGCAACTGCAAACCCAGGACAGCGCCGGCTTCGACGAGCTGCACCTATGGATTGCCGAACACTTGGGCGACGACCTGACCATCGAACGGCTGGCCCGCCAGGCGCGGATGAGCCCGCGCAATTTTGCCCGGGTCTACAAGCGCCAGACCGGACGAACCCCGGCCAAGGCCATCGAGTTGTTCCGCCTGGAAGCCGCGCGAAGGCTGCTGGAAGAGTCCCAACGCAACATCGACCAGATTGCCCGGTCGTGCGGCTTCGGTGACGAAGAGCGAATGCGCCATACCTTCCAGCGCCACCTCTCGATTTCACCTCGGGACTACCGCAAGCGCTTTTCCCGCTGACCGGGCTGGGGCCTCCAACGATTACCTCAACGAGCATGACTTCGTCCATGAGCGACTTCTCCTACACACAATACATACGTTTCCGGACCCCAGACTCAGGTATCGGCCCGCGCGAACAGGTGCCGATGCTCCCCCAGGAGCAGGCCTGGGCCCATGACTATGCGGCCCATCATCGCTTCAACTGGATCGTGGTGCTGATGCCGCCGCTGTGCTTCGGCCCCCTGTTGCCTCCCATCGCATTCATCCTGGGGTTGTTGCTCTATCGAACGCTGTTTGCCCCTGGCCTGGACCTGGACCCCATCATCGGTGAGTCCCTGGGATGGCTGGTGGCCGCGGTGGTGCTTTTCACCATGGCCTGGGCCCTGCGAAATACCCTGCGGGACAAACACGACCCGACCAAACGCTACTGGCAGTCCATGCCGGATCAGGGAGTGGTCGAGCTTGAGCGCCATACCCTGGTCTCGGGTTTCTGCCTGTGGTCCAGCGACTATGACTTCGACTGCAACACCCTCATGCTCTGGGTCAACGATAAAATCGAGCGCGTGCAAGACAGCGGTGTATCGCAGTGGATCCTGGCCAGGACCGAGGCGGGACACTGGCTGGTGCTCAAGGAGCAATTCCCGGGCAACTTCACCTACGCTCGGATTGGGCAGACACCTGCGCCGAGCAAGCACCTTCAACCACGGCAGCATCTGGCGATTGCCTTTGCCCCCGGCACCCAGCTGCCGCTGGGCCGGCGTTTCGACGGTGCACCGATTTCCCTGATAGACACGTCGTACTGGCTGGCTGGCGATGAACTCAAGCGCCTTGCCGAGGCCGCCCATCACTGGAGCTTTTTTCCTCCGGAGCGCTACGCCGTGATCAACGAGCAGGATGCCGAATGGGTGCAGCGGCTGGTGGCGAAGGCGCAAGCCAAGGTCGACCCCGAGGGATACGCCTCGAAAGACGATTAGTCCCCGCAGCGCTCAAGCGACCTTCCGGGCGTCCTGATGCTCGGCGCGCTCGGCCACGAACGCGCTGCAACGGGAGCGCAACCAGCACTCCCCCGGATCATTGTGAGAAGCACCGCCCCAGACCATCGACAGCGCGTGCTCGGGCAAGCGGATCGGCGCCGGCTCGGCTCTCAGGCCCGCGGACATCGCCATTGCCTGGGCAACGTAGTCGGGCACGATGGCGATCATGTCGCTGTGGGCCAACAGCACAGGCAAGGCGCTGAACTGTGGCACGGTCAGCACCACCCGGCGTTGGCGCCCGATCAGGCTCAAGGCGCGATCGGAATCATCGATGACATTGCCCATGGACGACACCACTGCGTGGGGTCGTTGGCAGAACTCGTCCAGGGACAATTCGCCGGGCTGCGAATCGGCCCGCAGCAGCATCGGCCGCATCTGGCGCAAGTCCTTGCGCCGGGCATTGGCCGGCAGCTCCACGGTGTGGCTGATGCCAAGGGTGATCTCCCCGCTGATCAACAGTTGGGACATCTGCCATTGATCGGCCCGGCGTACCACCAATGTCGTGCCCGGCGCCTCGACCCGCAGGCGGCGCAACAGCTCCGGCAGCAACGCGTATTCAACGTCATCGGACAGTCCGATATGAAAGGTCGCTTCACTGGTGCCCGGATCGAACGCCTGGCAGCGACTCAGGGCAGCGGCGATGCCGTCCAGCGCCGGGCTCAGGTTGGCAAATATCTCCTGGGCCCGTGACGTCGGCTCCATCAACCGGCCCGACCGGATGAACAAGGGGTCATCGAACATCAGTCGCAGGCGGGCCAGTGCGCTGCTGATCGTCGGTTGACCGAGAAACAGCTTTTCACCGACACGACTGACATTGCGCTCATGCATCAAGGTTTCGAAGACAACCAGCAGATTGATGTCAGCACGACGCAGGTCATTTCTGTTCATCATAGTAGCCGCCCCAGGCGCCAGGCCATTGAGTCAGGAGTGGACAGGATCGTCGCCTGACCCTTTATAGAGACGCACCGGCGACGGTATGCCTGGCAGGTTATGTCCGCCGCGGTGCGCTTGTCTGTTGTACCTAGGGACAACACCTTCAACCTTTAGGCAGTCTCACCGATACTTCGGTATGCAACGCTTGAGGAGCATGGCGTAATTTCAGGGTTTTATGTCCTACCGGGTAGTCAGCGGCACTTTTAAGATGCAACGATTTCCATGACGGTAGAATCCGGACGCTCAGGAACGCTGCCCAAGGCACTTCGTTCAGGTTCGCGCTACCCCTCCTCACTGGCTCATGATTCGTCTCGGAACCCCCATGACTCCACCCCATTCCACCTGCCAGGCCATCAACGACGAGCCCCTCGTCTATATCGTCGACGACGATCAACCGCTGCGCGAAGCCCTCGGCGGTCTGTTGCGCTCCATTGGCCTGCAGGTCGCATTGTTCGGTTCTGTTCCGGAGTTCATGCAGTACCCTCGCCCCGAGCAGGCCAGTTGCCTGGTACTGGACGTGCGGCTGCGAGGCACCAGTGGCCTGGATTTTCAGCAGCAGCTGGCAACGGCGAATATCAACCTGCCGATTGTGTTCATGACCGGTTACGGCGATATCGCCATGACGGTGAAGGCCATGAAAGCCGGCGCGGTGGACTTCCTGAGCAAACCCTTTCGGGAGCAGGACCTGATCGACGCAGTGTCCACCGCCCTCCAGCGGGATCGGCTGCGCCGCGAGTCCGACCGTAACCGCCGGGAGCTCCAGGACTGTTACGCCACCCTGACGGCCCGGGAACAACAGGTGATGGCCCTGGCCGTGTCGGGTTTGATGAACAAACAGATCGCCGGGGAAATCGGCCTGAGTGAAATCACGGTCAAGATCCATCGAGGCCAGGCCATGCGCAAAATGTGCGCACGCTCGTTCGCCGATCTGGTACGCATGGCCCAGGCGCTGGACATGCATCGCGCCGGTTGAAAGTTCATACCCAGGTATAACTTGGCGGGGTGACAGGACAAGGTATCTTGCAGGGAAGACGGGGCCTTTATGGCGACCTGACATCACCTTCGGTACCTAAATGTCCAATACCGCAATTATTTCAGTGGTCGATGATGATGAGTCCGTTCGAATCGCACTGGATGGTCTCTTACGCTCCAGCGGCTATACCGTTCGAACTTATGCCAATGCGTCGGATTTCCTGTCCTCCAGCGGACCCGAACAGACCGCCTGCCTGATCTCGGATATCACGATGCCCGGCATGAGCGGCATCCAGATGTATAACGAACTGGCCGACCAGGGCATTCACCTCCCGGTCATCTTCATCACCGGCCATCCCCCCCCAATGCCCCGGGTCAAGGCCGGCGCAGCGGAACCGGTGGCATTCTTCCCCAAGCCGTTTCGCTGCGCTGAATTGATCGCCAGCATTGAGTCGGTGCTCAATCGGCCGGTCGACTGAATAACCACACATCCTTGTGGGAGCGAGCCTGCTCGCGATGGCGGTGGATCAGCTTGCATCCCTGTTGAATGGACCGCCTTCATCGCGGGCAAGCCCGGCTCCCACAGGTTCCGCGGCGTTCACAAAAGCAGCGTCCAACCGCCAATCCCCTCATCCATCGCTCTAACACCTTCGTATAGATCCTTCATACCCAGACATGGCCTCGCTGACCTTATGTAGAAGTGTCGGACGCCAAGCCGACGAATACCATTTCCTACAGCGAACCGAAGCTGAATGCATGAAGCCACGCACTTTCGGGTACATCGCGACACGGTCACGCTGAAACAGCTGAACAATTCAACGTATCGATTTTGTCTTCGGGAGCACATCATGAAACAGCATATTCTGGTAATTGGCGCAGGTTTCGGTGGGGTATGGAGCGCTTTGAGCGCGGCCCGCCTGTTGGACCAGCATGATCGCAACGATGTGCAGATTACTGTCCTGGCCCCCCAGGCGGAGCTGCGGATCCGGCCACGCTTCTATGAGCCGGACGTCCATACGATGAAAGCCCCATTGGACGAGTTGTTCAACGCGGTCGGGGTGAATTTCGTGCAAGGCTCGGCGGACAGCGTCGACGCCGATCTCAAGCAGGTGGGCTATCGCGACGCCTCCGGTACTAAAGGCACGCTGAACTATGACCGGCTGGTGCTCGCCGCCGGCAGTCAATTGATGCGTGCTGACTTCAAGGGTGTGATCGAGCATGCCTTCGACGTCGATGAAATCGAGCAGGCAACCCGCCTCGAAGCCCATATCAAGGCCCTCGGGAACCTGCCTGACAGCCCTGCCCGCAACACCGTGGTGGTGGCCGGCGGTGGTTTTACCGGAATCGAAACCGCCACCGAAATGCCCGCTCGCCTGCGCGCCGCCCTGGGCGAACAGGCCGACATTCGCGTTATCGTCGTCGACCGCGCACCAGAGATCGGCGCTTCCCTGGGCGAAGGCATCCGCCCTTCCCTGATTGAAGCGTCGGCTCACCTGGGCATTGAGTGGATCCTCAACGCCTCGGTCGAATCGGTGGACGCCGGCGGCGTCACCCTGTCAAACGGCCAGCGCATCGAATCCAAGACCGTGGTCTGGACCGTGGGTTTCCGTGCCAGTCCGTTGACCGAACACGTCCCCGGCACCCGCGATCGCCAAGGCCGGTTGCACGTCGACGGCAACCTGAAGGTGTTGGGCCAGAACCACATTTTCGCCGCCGGTGACGTGGCCTATGCCGCCACCGACACCGTGGGCAATTACGCGGCGATGTCCTGCCAGCACGCCATTGCCCTGGGCCGCTACGCCGGCAACAACGTCGCCGCCGACCTGCTGGGCGTGGCACCGATGACCTACAGCCAGCCCAAGTACGTAACCTGCCTGGACCTGGGCGCCTGGGGCGCGGTGTACACCGAAGGTTGGGATCGCCAGCTCAAACTGGTAGGCCAGGAAGCCAAGGACCTCAAGACCCAGATCAACTCGATATGGATCTACCCGCCCGCCGCCGACCGCGCGGCAGCCCTGGCAGCGGCTGATCCGTCGATTCCGGTGGCGTGATTTCACTTCCCGACGCCGGTCAGACCCCTCCGTTCTGAGCCGGTTTTTCCCAGACACCCGCCATGGATGGTTCGGCGGGTGTTTTTCTTGCCTGCCCAGCCTGAATCACTCAAGTAACGAGACAATCCGCGGCTCTATCGAACCTGCGCTCACCTCCAGCAACCCCAGCGTCACCGGCAGCTTGAAACGCCGCCGGCCAGCGCTGCCAGGGTTCAGATACAAGCGTTCGCCACGCCATTCAATGACCGGCTTATGGGAATGCCCCGTAATGACCACCCTCACATCCGGGTCGAGTGAAGCCGGTACATCGGCAATGTCATGCACCAGCAAAACCTGCCACCCATACAGATCGAATTGCAGGCTATCGGCCAACTGCCCGGCCCAATCGGCCTGGAGGTCGTTGTTGCCGCGTACCACATGCAGCGGAGCAACGGACGCCAGCTGTTCGAGGATGTCGGGGCTGCCGATGTCACCGCCGTGAATAATCCGCGCACATCCCGCAAGCGCGGCAAGCGCTTCGGGACGGAGCAATCCGTGGGTATCGGAAATGACGCCAACTTTCATGAGAGCCTCCCGCCGCGTCCGCACCGATATCAGTCTCGTCGCAACTGGCTAATGTGCTGGAATTGAATAAGATAGGCCGCGCATTCATAGTGCGCAGACTTGTCGTAAAAGGAAATGTTAATGCTCGGACGCAAACGGCCGGAGCCAAAGAGCGAAAGCCCTGTCGAAGACTTCTCCCCCCAGGCTGCGCGACCAGGCGCGGCATTGAGGCTTACCATCAGCTTCATGCTGGTGGTGGTGATAGCCTTCCTGTCCGTTGAAGGCTGGAGGACATGGCGTGATTACCGTGCTGCATTTTCGGCCGCCCGCGATTCGGTGACGAACCTGGCCCGGGCGACGGCCCAGCACGCCGAAGACACCATCCGCCAGGTGGACGTGGTGACCGCCGCACTCAGCGAGCGGGTGGAAGGCGACGGGCTCAAGAACATCGACATCCCGCGCATCCATAAACTGCTGGTGCAGCAATCCGCCATCATGCCGCAGTTGCATGGGTTGTTTATCTACGGACCCGATGGGCAATGGGTGGTCACCGACAAGGAAACGATCCCGGAACCGGCGAACAACGCGGACCGTGACTATTTCCAGTACCACCGCACCCATGCGGATCGAAACGTGCGCATCGGCGAAGTCATCAGGAGCCGCTCCACCAACGATTTGATCATTCCCATCTCCCGACGCCTGAACAACCCCGACGGTTCGTTCGCCGGCGTGCTGCTTGGAACGGTCAAGGTCAGTTATTTCGTGGACTACTACGGCGACTTCAAGATCGACGATATGGGCGCCCTCGTCCTGGCCATGCGCAACGGCACCGTCCTGGTACGGCGCCCTTTCGTCGAGACGGTGATCGGCAAGAGCCTGGTCAATAGCGTGATCTTCAAGAACTTCCTGCCGACATCGAACCAGGGCATCGCCGAAGCCCGTGCCGTGATCGACGACACCGAACGCCTGTATGGCTACCGCGCCCTGACCACCTACCCGTTGGTGGTGGAAGCCGGCCTGTCCCGGGACTCCATCACCGCCCCCTGGCGCCGCGACCTGCTCAAGACCGGCTTCGTGCTGGTTTTCCTGATCGTCACCCTCGTCGGCTTCGGACTCATCGTGCTGAGCCAACTGCGCTATCGGATGACCATGGAAAAGCAGATCCGTCATGCACACCAGAGCATGCGGGACATGGCGCTGACCGACAGTCTCACCGGGCTGGGCAACCGCAGGAAGCTCGACCTGGCCTTGGCCGATGAGCTGCGCCTGGCCAAGCGCCAGGGCTCGTCCCTGGCGCTGATCATGCTCGATGTCGATTACTTCAAGCGCTTCAACGACAAGTACGGGCACGCTGCCGGGGATGAGTGCCTGCGTGCGATTGCCGGGGCGATCCAGGGCGCGGTCAATCGGCCGGGGGACCTGCCGGTCAGGTACGGCGGCGAAGAATTCACCGTTCTGCTACCCAATACCGACGGCACGGGTGCCGCCAAGATCGCGCAGGACATCCTCGACGCCATCAGGGCGCTGGACATCGAACACGGTGATCATCCATTGGGCATCGTCACGGCCAGCGCGGGCATCACCACCAGCCAGCCGGGCATCGTGGACGTGACGCCCGCGATGCTGATAAAGGCCGCCGACGCCTTTCTGTACCTGGCCAAGAACACCGGGCGAAACCGCTGGTGCAGTGCCAGCGCAACGTCGGGTTGACCCTGTAAAGGACCGCCGTGCATCGGTCCGGATCGCGCAAATCCAAGTCCACAGGTGCCGGCAAGGCGCCTGGCGGCTACAATGGCCGCTTCGACCGTGACCAGCCTGACTAAAAACACATGTCCTTGCCCAAACATCATCTGGAATTGCTCAGCCCTGCCCGCGACGTGACCATCGCCCGCGAGGCCATCCTGCATGGCGCCGACGCCGTGTACATCGGTGGCCCGAGTTTCGGCGCGCGTCACAACGCCTGCAACGAGGTGGGCGATATCGCCCGGCTGGTGGAGTTCGCCCATCGCTACCACGCCCGGGTGTTCACCACGATCAACACCATCCTGCACGACAACGAACTGGAGCCGGCCCGCCAGCTGATCCACCAGTTGTACGATGCAGGTGTCGATGCGTTGATCGTCCAGGACCTGGGGGTGATGGAACTGGATATCCCGCCGATCGAGCTGCACGCCAGCACCCAGACCGACATCCGTACCCTGGCCCGGGCGAAGTTCCTCGATCAGGCCGGCTTTTCACAATTGGTGCTGGCCCGTGAGCTGAACCTGCAGGAAATCCGCGCCATCGCCGACGAAACCGATGCTGCCATCGAATTTTTCATCCACGGCGCGCTGTGCGTGGCGTTCTCCGGCCAGTGCAATATCTCCCACGCCCAGAACGGACGCAGCGCCAACCGTGGCGACTGCTCCCAGGCCTGCCGCCTGCCCTACACCCTCAAGGACGACCAGGGTCGGGTCGTCGCCTACGAAAAACACCTGCTGTCGATGAAGGACAACAACCAGAGCGCCAACATCCGCGCCCTGGTGGAAGCCGGCGTGCGCTCGTTCAAGATCGAAGGGCGCTACAAGGACATGGGCTACGTGAAGAACATCACCGCCTACTACCGCCAGCGCCTGGACGACGTCCTTGAAGACCGCCCCGACCTGGCCCGCGCATCCAGCGGCCGTACCGCGCACTTCTTCGTGCCCGACCCGGACAAGACCTTCCACCGGGGCAGCACCGACTACTTCGTCAGCGAGCGCAAGATCGACATCGGCGCCTTCGACTCCCCGACCTTCACCGGCGTGCCGGTGGGCGTGGTGGAAAAAGTCGGCAAGCGCGACCTGCAGGTCGTGACCTTCGATCCTCTGTCCAACGGCGACGGCCTGAACGTGCTGGTCAAGCGTGAAGTGGTGGGCTTCCGGGCCAACATCGCCGAGCCCAAGGGCGAATTCGAAGAAGACGGCCAGAAGCGCTACCGCTACCGCGTCGAACCGAACGAGATGCCGGCCGGCATGTACCAGTTGCGCCCCAACCATCCGTTGAGCCGCAACCTGGACCATAACTGGCAGCAAGCGTTGCTCAAGACCTCATCCGAGCGGCGTGTCGGCCTGGCCTGGGTCGCGCGCCTGCGGGAAGCGCGCCTGGAACTGACGGCCACCAGCGAGGAAGGCATCAGCGCCAGCGTCGCTCTGGACGGACCGTTCGGCGTGGCCAACAAGCCGGAACAGGCCCTGGAGCAATTGCACGACCTGCTCCGCCAACTGGGCACCACCGAATACCACGCCACCGCCATCGAGCTGGATGCGCCCCAGGCGTTCTTCATTCCCAACTCGCAGCTCAAGGCGTTGCGACGCGAAGCCATCGAAGCCCTGGCCGCCGCCCGCATCGAAGCTCACCCCCGCGGTGGCCGCAAGGCCGAGACCAGCCCGCCACCGGTGTATCCGGAGTCGCACCTGTCGTTCCTGGCCAACGTCTACAACCAGAAGGCCCGGGACTTCTATCATCGCCATGGCGTCAAGCTGATCGACGCGGCGTTCGAGGCTCACGAAGAAACCGGTGAAGTGCCGGTGATGATCACCAAGCACTGCCTGCGCTTCTCGTTCAACCTCTGCCCCAAGCAGGCCAAGGGTGTCACCGGCGTGCGCACCAAGGTCGCCCCGATGCAGCTCATCCACGGGGATGAAGTCCTGACGCTGAAGTTCGACTGCAAACCCTGCGAGATGCACGTGGTCGGCAAGATCAAGGGCCACATCCTCGACCTGCCGCTGCCGGGCAGCACGGCGCAGCCGGTTGTCGGGTACATCAGCCCTGAAGATCTGCTCAAGACGATTCCTCGCGCACCGCATTAAGCAACCGCTACACCCTCCATGTGGGAGCGAGCTCGCTCCCACATGGGCTGCCTACCCTTGTTTTTCATTTCTGCGCCGTTTTTGCTTGAGTGTGCGACACATCCCACCTCATGGACTCCCCGTCCACTGACCTGCAGTGTTAGGTTGCGTAGTTGTTTCGCCAATGAAACATCTTCCTTCAACTCCCCTGCAAAGGAATGCCCCCAGCAATGGACTTCTCGCTCAAGCACCTGGCTGTGACCACCCTGCTGCTGTCCAGCTTCGCAACGCTCTCCGCGCCAGCACTCGCCAACATCACCGCGCAGCAGAGCGCGACGCTCGTCAAAACCCTCGCTGACACATCGGTCACGGACTTCAGGCAGTTCCTGGGCAGCGTGGCCAAGAGCGACCTGGCCAAAACCGCCGACCTGGGCCCAGCCATCAGCGCCTTCCTCGACAACAAACCTCTTTCGACCGAACAGCAGAATGAAATCCATCGCCTGCTGGGCATTTACGCACGAGTGAAATACGGCAGCGCGGCCACCGAAACCCTGAAAGAGCTGGTGGCAATCCCGACCTTCCGCAAGGACGGCGTGGCCCAGCACGAGAATCCGGAATTCCTCAAGATCGCCGACAAGATCAAGAGCCTCGCCCAGGCCTTCGACCTGAACTTCCGCAACATCGACAACCGTGTCTATGAAATTTCCCTGCCAGGCAGTGGCGACGAAGTCGTGGGCATCCACGCCCATGCCGATGTGGTGCCGGTGACGCCGGAGAACTGGGTCCTGAAGGACGGCACGCGGCTCGACCCGTTCAAAGTCACCCTGGTGGGCGACCGCATGTATGGCCGGGGCACCGAGGATGACAAGAACGGTATCGTCGTGGCGCTCTATGCCATGAAGATCATCAAGGAAGAGAAGCTGCCGCTGGCGCGGAATTTCAAGCTGCTGGTGGACACCACCGAGGAAACCACCGGCGACGCGATCCCCTATTACTTCGAACACAACCCGACGCCGAACTACAACCTGGCGCTGGACGGTGGCTACCCTGTCGTGATTGCCGAAAAGGGCTACGGCACGGTCATGGCGAATTTTGCCCGTCGCCCCGCACAAGGCAAGGGCGCCGAAATCACCGGGCTGACCGGCGGCCTGGCCACCAACCAGATTCCATCGACGTCGGTGGCCACCTTCGTCGCTGACAAGCCTGCCGAACTGGCCGCCAGCCTGCTCAAGGCCGGTACCGATTATGCCAAGCGCAACGGCGGCAACTTCGAGGTCGCCAGCAAGGTCGTCGGCAAGGACGTCCAATTGACCTTTACCGGGGTTTCCGCTCACTCATCAGAGCCCGAGTCAGGCGTGAACCCGGTGGCCCGGATGCTGGTCTTCATCAATGGCCTCGACGGCAAGGTAGCGCTCAAGCACAACCACATCACCGACGCCGCCCGCTACGCCGCCGACAACTGGGGCCTGGACTACCTGGGCAAGCAGTTGGGGATTGGCTTCTCCGATGCCTTCATGGGCCCGCTGACCGCCTCCCTGACCTACGTCGGCATGGATGACAAGACCTTCAAGCTCGCCGTCAACCTGCGCGTTCCGGTCGGTAAGCCCACTGAAGCGCTCAAGACCGAAATTGCCGACAAACTGACCGCCTGGAGCAAGAAATCCCACGTAGCGGTGGCCTTCGATTATTCCATCGACGAACCGATGTACCGCAACCCCGAAGGTGAATGGGTCAAGGCGCTGCTGGCCGTGGCCACCGAGAACCTGGGCATGGAACACAAGTACGGCACCTCGGCGGGCGCCACTTCGGTCCACGACCTGCCCAACGGGGTGCAGTTCGGCCTGGCAATGCCCGACGTCAAATACACCGGTCACAACGACAACGAGTTCAAGACGGTCGAGCAGTTCATGCTGGACTTGCAGATCGTGACCGAAATGATGGGACGCATCGGGCAGATGCCGAAGCTCTGAGTACATCTGCCGGCCGGTTATTTCCAGGCTGGCAGGTTTTAAGGTGGCGAGGGGATTTATCCCCTCGCCACAAAGTCGGTGTTCACAAGGGTGCGTTCAGGCCTCAACGCAAACCATAGGAATAGAGGCCCCCATCGTTATTGTCATACCAGTTGCCTTTAGCCCAGATCACACGATCCTCGGTTGATTGGAAGCCGAGGATCCCCAGGTAGCCATCAATGGCCAGGCGTTGCCAGGAACGCCCCCAATCCCTGGAATAAAACACCCCATTCGCGGAAATGCTCGCGTCGGACCACCAGTAGAGCCAACGGGGTGGCCGGTGTTCGCTGCTGGTGTTGATCAACAAGCTGTTCCGCCCGACATAGAAATTCCCCTCGCGCAGCCGGGTATCCGATGCCAGCGGATCGAATGCGCCGGGAAGATCCCCCAGGGGGTGCCAGGTCAGTGCCGTGGTATCCAGTTCGGCAACCGCATCCTGCCCATGGTCGCCCTGGTCGATAAGGCCCATCACCCGCCCCGCGTCGTTCTGCGCCAGCGTATCGATGAACAGGTTGTCGTCACGCTGAACCTCTACCACTCGCCAGTGCTTCGCCTTGCGTTGCAGTTGGGCCCGGGTCGTTACGTTGAATGCGATATTGTCGCCTTCACCGTCGGGATTGCTTCCCCAGAAACGTTGGGACACCCAGATATATGCCCGTTGCGCATCCAATTGGAGGACATGGGTGCGTATCTCCCCGTAGGTACCGTCAACGGTGTGCCACTGCATGACGTCGGGGCGCTTGACCTGCGCATACTCGGCGGTCGCCAGCAGCGATTCCGCCGCAACGATCGGCGTGCTGCTCATTCCCCGATCGGCAGAGTAGAAAACTCCGGTCGAAATAGCCCCAGGGGTGTCTTCGCCGCTCTCGTTGTCAATGCCGCTCGGCTTACCCCAGGCCCATACCTCATCCGTGCCGTGAAAATAGGGTTCGAGGTTCCAGGCCAACTGATCGGCCCCGGGAAACCAGCCGTTGGCCAGCCAGGTCCAGCGTTTGCCCTGATCGTCACTGCGAAAGACCACCGTCTGGCCGACGCCATCGGGGGCCACGGCTTCAGGCCGGTCGAGTCCCGTAAGCAGGAAAACGCTGGCTCCATCCGGGCTGGCAACCAGACAGGCCGCCGCGCTGACATGGGCCACGAGCTGGAAACGACCCTGGGCGTCCAATCGCGAGATGAACGATGTTTCCTTCCCGCCGCCGGTAAGGAGGCTGGTGAAGGCACCGGAACCTTCCGGCTCCAAGTCTTCATCCCGCTTGCCATACGCCACCGCATCCAGGTCCACGCTACTTGCAGAGGCGTCGAGCTGCCCGGCCTCCCCCTCCATGCGCGCCACCAGCCAGGTACCCTGCGGGGTCACCACCACCCCCGTGCAATACTGAGTCGCAGCCCGTTGCCGGGTGTCCTGCACGGTACCAATCTGCTGCTGATCGGGACGGGCGCCGCCCCACTCCAGCTTGGCACGGGTGATCATCCACATGTACCACAGGCCGGCGCTGACGATCAGCGCGACGAACAGCGTAATTAGAAGCTTTGATCGGGGCATGAAAGGTCCATATCCATGGGAAAACTGCGAAGTTTTTCTCATTTCTTTCAACGCTAGTAAATTTTTATCGCACCAAAACCGCTGAAGCCTGTCGCATGATTTTCATCGCTGTGACTCAGGTTGCATTTTTGCGTTCACCGAGCGATGCAGTTTCGCCGCGCAGCCTCGACGGGTTAAGGTCGCACTGAACCACAAGGAACACCCGATGCCCCCACGCGCCAGTCTGGACAGCTCTGCCCCATCACCCGAAAACAGCGGTTTCGTCCGGGTGCGTGGCGCCCGCGAACACAACCTCAAGAACATTGATGTCGATATCCCGCGCGATGCCCTGGTGGTGTTCACCGGCGTGTCGGGGTCGGGCAAATCGTCGCTGGCCTTCTCGACGCTCTACGCCGAAGCCCAGCGGCGCTACTTCGAATCCGTCGCGCCGTATGCGCGACGTTTGATCGATCAGGTGGGCGTGCCGGATGTGGGCAGCATCGAAGGGCTGCCGCCGGCGGTGGCTTTGCAGCAGCAGCGCGGCACGCCCAGTGCGCGCTCCTCGGTGGGCAGCGTCACCACCTTGTCGAGCCTGATCCGCATGCTTTACTCCCGGGCCGGCAGCTACCCGGCCGACCAGCCGATGCTCTATGCCGAGGACTTCTCGCCCAATACGCCCCAGGGCGCATGCCCGCAATGCCATGGTCTGGGTCGGGTCTACGAAGTGACCGAAGACTCCATGGTGCCAGACCCTTCGTTGACCATCCGCGAGCGCGCCGTCGCGGCCTGGCCGATGGCCTGGCAGGGTCAGAACCTGCGGGATATCCTGGTGACCCTGGGCTACGACGTCGATATCCCGTGGCGCGACCTGCCGAAAAAGCAGCGCGACTGGATCCTCTTCACCGAAGAAACACCCACTGTCCCTGTGTATGCCGGGCTTACGCCGGCCCAGACCCGCGCTGCTCTCAAGCGCAAACTCGAACCCAGTTACCAGGGCACCTTCAGTGGTGCCCGGCGCTACCTGCTGCACACCTTCATGCACTCGCAAAGCGCGCAGATGCGCAAACGCGTAGCGCAATACATGCGCGCCAGTGCCTGCCCCGAATGCGCGGGCAAACGCCTCAAGCGCCAGGCGCTGACGGTGACGTTCGCCGGCCTGGACATCGCCGAGCTGTCGCACCTTTCCCTACTGGAACTGGCCGATGTGCTCAAGGGCGTCACGGCTGCGGATTATCTGGAGCAACCCGAAGAGTCGGCCGACGTCCTCACCCACCGGCAAACCAGAGAAGCTCGCGAGCAACGTGCCGCCAGGGGTGACAACCCTCACGCAGGCGGGCCGGACGCGCGCCATACGCCCAACCTGTCCCTGGAAAAACGCTTGGCCGCGCAGCGCATTGCCGCCGAATTGCTGGAGCGGATCGTCACTCTGATCGACCTCGGCCTGGGCTATCTGGCCCTTGAGCGCAGCACCCCAACGCTGTCCTCTGGCGAGCTGCAGCGCCTGCGCCTGGCGACCCAGCTCAACTCCCAGCTGTTCGGTGTGATCTATGTGCTGGACGAGCCTTCCGCCGGCCTGCACCCTGCCGACAGCGAAGCCCTGTTCGATGCCCTGCAGCGCCTCAAGGCCGCTGGTAATTCGGTGTTCGTGGTCGAACACGACCTGGATACCATGCGCCGCGCCGATTGGCTGATCGACGTAGGCCCGGATGCCGGCGAACAAGGTGGCAAGATTCTCTACAGCGGCCCGCCCACCGGTCTCGCCCAGGTGCCTGAATCGCGCACCCGCGCCTATCTCTTTGCCGAGCCGACCCTTGCCCGGCGCAGTCCTCGGACACCGGGCGACTGGCTGCGCCTGGAGGGCATCACCCGCAACAATCTCGATAATCTCAGTGCGGCGTTTCCCCTCGGCTGCTTCACGGCCGTGACCGGCATTTCCGGCTCCGGTAAGTCCAGTCTGGTCAGCCAAGCCCTGCTGGACCTGGTAGGCACCCACCTGGGCCTGGCCAGCCACGACGCCGAAGCTGATGAGACAAGCCTGGAAGACGAACCCGAACAAACCAGCGGCGGACGTGTCACTGCCGGACTCGACGCCGTCAAGCGCCTGGTCCGGGTGGATCAGAAACCCATCGGCCGCACGCCGCGCTCCAACCTCGCCACCTACACCGGCTTGTTCGACCACGTGCGCAAGTTGTTTGCCGCAACGCAGCAGGCCCGTGAACTGGGATTCGATGCCGGGAGGTTTTCCTTCAACGTCGCCAAGGGCCGTTGCGAAACCTGCGAAGGTGAAGGCTTCGTCAGTGTCGAATTGTTGTTCATGCCCAGCGTGTATGCCCCCTGCCCGACCTGCCACGGTGCGCGCTACAACCCACAGACGCTGACCGTGAACTGGCAGGGCTTGAACATCGCGCAGGTATTGCAATTGACCGTCAACCAGGCGCTCGAGGCATTTGCCGGGGAAGCAGCGCCAAGACGCGCATTGCAGGTCCTGCAGGATATCGGCTTAGGCTACCTGCGCCTGGGCCAACCGGCCACGGAACTGTCCGGCGGTGAGGCACAGCGCATCAAGTTGGCGACGGAACTGCAACGTAAAGCCCGAGGGGCTACGTTGTATGTACTGGATGAACCGACCAACGGACTGCACCCCCAGGATGTGGATCGCCTGCTCGTGCAGTTGAATCGCCTGGTGGATGACGGTCATACGGTGGTTGTGGTGGAGCACGACATGCGGGTGGTGGCGCAAAGCGACTGGGTCATCGATATCGGTCCAGGAGCGGGTTCCCAGGGTGGAAAAGTGGTGGTTTGCGGAACGCCGGGCCAGGTGGCCAACTGTGCCCAGAGTCGAACGGCAGGGTTCCTGAAAAGGGCGTTGCAGCCTGAAAAATAACGCTTTTTTAATGTTACTGGCTGTATCGGAAAAGTTGTCTATACTGCCTTCCAGTTAATCGTTTCAGTACGAGTAGTTTAACTAGCGGTCTCGCTGCCCAGGGTGTGAGGCCGTACTTGCCAGGAGGCACAATGACATCGATCCACCAATCAAAGCAGCAACATCGTGGAATGCTGGAACAGCATGGCCACCCCTCGGTAATCCCCCTGATGAGCAGGGAGACGCCTGTCGCCCCGAGCGCCTTCGTAGCACTGAGCAAAGCCCCGACCTATTCGTGTCGTTGTTGAGCTGGCTCGAAAACTTTCACCCCCATTTGGCGACTCTAAAGGTATAGAGCCTGGCTACGTCAAAGTCTTACATTCAAATTTTCGAGCTCGCTCATCATGCTCAAGCCCACTTCAAGTCATCTGTTCAATTTAATCCAAGAGGTGGAAAACAACATCTCAGGCGTGAGCGAAGAGGAGTACACCGAGGTACTGGGATGGATATTCTCCAAGCTGGGGATCGATAAGTTCGCCTACGTCCATCTGGAGCCCACACCGTCCAACAACTCCAGGATTTCCATCTATAGCAACTACCCAGCCGAATGGGTGGACACCTACCGCAAGAACTCACTCTACAAATCGGATCCGGTCATGGCTAACACGGCCATCACCGCCATACCTTTTTTCTGGAATGAAATACCGGCGGAGCTAGACAACAACCCGGAGATATTCGACCAGTCAGCCTCCTACGGTATCAAACAGGGTTACACCGTTCCCATCCATGAGCCCGGTCGAGCATTCGGCTCCCTTCATCTGTCTTCAGAAGAGAATGATCCCGACTTCCCCACCATCGTCCGCTCGAACCTGTTCATCATCAAAACTCTCAGCGTCATCGCCAATCAATATCGACCCATGGAAACCACCAGCGAAAGCAACTTGAAACTGTCACCCCGGGAAATCGAATTCCTGCGCTGGCTGGCACTGGGAAAAAACTATAAGGAGATAGGCTTGATCATGAACATCACCGAGCGAACGGTGAAGTTTCATGCCAAACAGATGACCGAGAAAATGGATTGCACCAATGTCAAGCAAGCCATGATCAAAGCGGTGCAGCTTAACTTCGTTTAACCCCCTTCCTCATGCCCCCTACGATGCCAGCAACGGTCTTATCGAGACCCGAAGCCATGCCCGACATTACCGGAACACACTCAGGCGAACACAACTTGTGATGCGATATTGAAAAGCATCCCGCAGGCGAATAAACCAATCACCAACGAAATAGCCCGACTCAAGAGTCGGCCGGAAACAATAGTGTGGAGTTTACGTCCGCAGAATGCTCCGATCGCGATCCAGAGCAGCCCGACCGGAAAGATAATAGCTGTGAACAGCATCATGAATGGCATGTAGTTGCTCAGTGACAAAAACGTTCCGGTCGGCGCAACAAAAGAAACGAAGAACAGCCCTTTCGGATTGGTCAACGTCGCCACAAACAGGTCAGGTACATTGATACCCACCGAGTTACCCGATAGAGGATCCTTTACCGAGAACCACAGCTTCAAGGAAATATAAAACAGAAAACACACTGCAAAAAACTTGGTCGCAATGACCACCCAGGAGTGCTCAGTCATCAGCAGATCGATGGAGACGCCCCATATCGTCATCTGAATGACATAGGCCAGCCATTCCGCCACGACAAACCTCATGGAGTGAGCGTTCAGCCCTCTCTTTACTCCGGTTTGCAGCAGCAATGAATTTGTCGGTCCTGGAACCAGCAGGACAGTCATCAGTGAAAACGCGATATAAGACATAAGGTCATCCATGCCAGGAGCCGCGACGGCTCATTTTTTCAGGTTTGGAAGGGGCTCCTACACACAACATCAACTTTTTAGTTGTATGACATCAGACCAATCTTCCCATGCTTAGAGCAGTTACACTAAAGTCACGCCAGCACTCCGTTGTACTTTCCACCCACTACTCATACAGTCGTTTAAACTTTCAACAGGGCTGTGACCGGCCATTCAAGAACGCTTCCATACCATTATTACAAACTGATTACTTACCTTGATCCCGGCGTCAATTTTTCGACCCCAGTTCTATCAGCGTGTTATCGAGACTTTAGGCTGCCGTCAAAAAAACAGACCTTCACCCTCTGCCTGGATCCGCCACCTTGTTGCCTCTCAACGACATCTAGCGCTTATTTCAATCCGGTACTTTTTTGGACTCTGGACGATACTAAACCAACCCTCTCCCATCCTCTTTCCGAACACTATTCATCGCAGTTATCCAGCAACTAATTAGACTATACACTCTACAAAATCACGCACTGTACTTTAGGACAGTTGAAATGATTTAGTGCAAAGTTAACAGTAGCTTCACCCACAACCAAGAAACGTCATTCATGAACTACTCCTCCTGTATTCATCATTTTTCCGGCGTATCTACCCGCATCGCATCCTACTCAAAAATCCCACCCCAGACGCTACAGCAGATACTAGCCATTCGTAAAATCGCCTTCATCGATAGAAAGAAGTGGGACATTGAAAGTTATCAGGGCAGCGATTACGAATGGGACGAATATGACGATCCTGACGCAGTCTACATTTATGCTCACCACAATGAACAGGTCACCGGCTGTGTGCGATTACGCCCCTCCAACAAACCGACCCTAATGAGTGGCGCGCTAAGTTTTATTCTTCCCGAGAGCGACATCCGACCGCACTCAAATCACTGTTGGGAAGCCACCCGATTTGCACTTTCGGCAGATAAAACCTCAGCAACGGAAGTCACCCAGGCCAACATAGACGTTCGCACGGTGGCACTTTTCCTGTCAATGATAAAGTTTGCACAACTGCAAAATATAGATACCTATGAAATTGTCGTTGACACCATGATGGAAAAAATCCTGAAACGCTCCGGATGGACCGTTGCCAGGCACAACACCGCGTTGGGCTCAAAGGGAGAAACCATCATCTACGGCACCCTGCCTTGCACGATTGACACTTATACAGAAGTGCTCAGAAAGAACGCCATCCAGACAATCACCGTCCACGAACAATTCCTTATGGCCAGCCGTTCGTCAGACACATCCCATAAACCCTTTAATATTGACCAAACATTCACCGACCGAAACATTCCAGCAAAAAAACACATGCACACTGAGCTGCATCTATAACACCAAGACTCTGGCATGAAATTGGAGAAAGGATGAACCTACAACGACTATTCCCGCATGTTGGCAAAGTGATTGCCAGTACTGGAAGCCGCAACTTTCCTCGTTTGTTGCACGACCTGATACTTACCGAAATACCTGTCGACGCAACACATATTACCGAGCAAAGAATAGGATCGAGCCATATTTCTGAACCCAGCACTTCCAGCATTGGCGGCGTTGGCATGGACAGCGCCTGCATCGACGCAGTCATAGATGCTCATACCGCAAAGCCTTTTATCCTGGCCGATGATATTTTTTTCGAGGACTCGACCCCGCACAAGGTCCCCAATTTTTCCCGCTGCCTGCTCACTCGTGAACAGCCGGGCCACCTTCCCTGTCACAACACCACCACTCAACTGCACCTGGCCACCCGTAAAAACGGCATTCGCTATGTTCTTTCCGTCTACCGCTCACCTTTTTCCAGCGGATTCACGGCACAGGAGCATGCCCTGCTGAAAGATTTTTCCTGCCTTCTGTTGCCCATGGTTGAAGAGCATGTAGCCGCCCTGGTGCCAGCGGAGGTCAACCGACAGGATGCTTGCCTCCCGTTGGAAGGTCCGGAAAACGGCGGGATGGAAGCATTACGCCAGAGATTCGCCGACCGACTGGCACTGTCCGGATTGAGCTTGTCCTCCCGTGAAACCGAAGTGTGTGTAGGTCTACTGGCCGGCCGCACGGCCCCGGAGCTGGCTGAACAACTCAACCTGAAAGTCAACACCGTCGAGAGTTATCTGAAACGTGCCGCCATAAAAATGGGCATTGGTGGACGCCGCTCGCTCATCCGCTGGATGCACTCGATGGATGCCACGCCATCGGGCATCGAGTGGAATGGTGTCCCCGCAATTCGCCAAGCCGTATAAAACGTCCCCCCCAACCTTTGCTCGGTCACTGCAATCGAGCGGGTGTTGGGGGATGATTTACACCCTCGCATCCCCCCCCTCCATTGCCTTCCCCGTTGTCCTGCGCGTGCGGTGCTTCAACCACTCCAACACGTCGTCGACATAAGTGAAAATCACCGGCACCACCAACAGACTCAACAACGTCGAAGTCAGCAAGCCCCCCATCACCACCACGGCCATCGGCTGCCTGAAGCTGGGGTCTTCACCCATGCCCAGCGCGGTGGGCAACATACCTGCGCCCATTGCGATGGTGGTCATCAGAATGGGACGGGCACGCTTGTGGCAAGCATCCACCAACGCGTCATATCGACTCAGGCCGTAGTCGCGTCGAGCCATGATCGCGTACTCCACCAACAGAATGGAGTTCTTGGTCACGATCCCCATCAACATCAGCAAACCGATGACCGATGGCAGGGAGAAGCTGAAATTGCACACCAACAACGCCACCAGGGCACCGCCTAAGGAGAGTGGCAGTGCCGAAAGAATCGTGGCCGGCTGCAGGAAATCGTGAAACAGCAACACCAGGACCGAATAGATACAGAACACACCGATGGCCATGGCCAGGCTGAAACTTCCGAACAATTCAGTCATCAGTTGCAACTCGCCCTGCTCCACCCTTTTTACCTCGGGTGGGAGATTGCGCATCGCCGGTAGCTGACTGGCTTCGGCCATGACTTCACCCAGGTTGCGCCCGTTGAGTTCGATGGACAGGGTGATATTGCGCAAGCGATCGAGCCGACTGATCTGCGCCGGCCCACTGCCCATGCTGATCTCTCCCAACGAGGACAGGGCAACCTGGCCGTCACGGCCGGTCACCCGTAGCTGGTTGATGCTCTGCAGATCGTCACGCAGCAGCGAATCCATGCGCACCCGCACATCTACCTGACGCTGCGACAAGTTGATTTTCCCCAACTGCGAGGAGTATTCGCCGTAGGTCGCCATGCGCAAGGTATCGGCGATTTCCTGGCTGGTGATACCCAGCTCCGCCGCGCGGGCGAAGTCTGGGCGCATCTGGATTTCCGGGCGTTGCAGGGCGCTGCTGGAGGTGACGTTGCCGATCCCGTGCAGCTCGCGCAGTTGCGGTTCCAGCGCGCTCGCCGTGCGCTCCAGCAGGTCGCCGTCGTCGCTCGCCAGGACGATATTGAGCTTCTCACCGCTCCCGTCGCCCCCGACATTGATCCGTACGCCGGGCAGTGTACGCAGCACCTCGCGCATTTGTGCCTCGACTTGCACCTGTTTGAGATCACGCTGGTTCCGATCCACCAGATCCACCGTCAGGATGGCGTCGCCGGCGCCGGTTATATCGGCCGGCCCGGCCCCCGAACTGCTGGCCGTCCCCACCGAGATGAACACATGCTTGACCGGAGGCATCTCGCTCAGTCTTTCGCTGGCCTGCAATGCCATCGCGGTGGTTTGCTCCAGCGTCGTGCCGGGAGGCAGCTCCAGGGTTATCCGGCTGCGACCGACGTCCTGGGCTGGCAAGAAGCTGGTGGGCAACAACGGCACCAGAGCAAGGGCTCCGATGAAAAACAGGCTGGCCAGGACCATCGTGGTTTTGCGACGGGACAGGCTGGCATGGATCCACCCAAGGTAGCGGGTCATCAACGGGCCGTCGTGCTCGGTATCGGTCTTGGCCTTGAGGAAATAGGCCGCCATCATCGGGGTCAGCACCCGGGCCACCAGCAGCGAAAACAGCAGCGCCACCGAGGCGGTCACGCCGAACTGGCGAAACAGTTTGCCAGCCACCCCGCCCATGAAGGCCGTGGGCAGAAACACCGCGACCAGGGTGGCGGTCGTGGCGAGCACCGCCAGGCCGATCTCATCCGCGGCTTCGGTGGCCGCCTGAAGCGGCGTCTTGCCCATGCGCAAGTGCCGGGCAATGTTCTCGATTTCGACGATGGCATCGTCCACCAACACACCGATGACCAACGCCAGGGCCAGCAGGGAGACGGCGTTGAGCGTGAACCCGGCCAGGTACATCACGCCAAAGGTGGGGATGATCGACAACGGCAACGCCGTGGCGACGATCAGCGTGGCGCGCCAATCCCGCAGGAACCACCAGACCACCAGCACCGCCAGCAACATGCCTTCGTACAGCAGGTTCATCGAGTCGTGGTAGTTGGCGAGCACGGCCTTGACCGTATCGCTGGCCTCGTCGATGCGCACGTTGGGATGCTGCTGCACAAACTCGTCCATGCGCTGGCGCACGTCGTTGGCGACACCGATATCGGAGAATCCCAGTGAGCGGGTGACCTGGAAACCGATCACCGGCTTGCCGTCGCGAAAAGCCCGGCTGCTGCGCTCGGCATGGGTGTCGCGAATCTCTGCCAATTGGTTCAACGCCAGCAGACGCCCATCGCCGCTGGGAATATCGATGGCACCGAGGGCCGCTGGATCATCGATGGCCCCCAAGGTGCGCACGGCCTGCTGGCCGCTGCCCAGATTGCCCTGGCCACCGGAATTGTCCTTCTGCATCGCCCTCAGTTGCCCGGCGACGTCCGCGACGCGAATGCCCAACCCGGCCATCAGGGCCGGATCGAGATTGACCTGGACCTCCCGATCCACCCCGCCGATACGTGAAATCAGGGCCACGCCCGGCACCGACAGCAGCTGCTTGCTCAGCTCGTTGTCGACAAACCACGACAGCGCTTCCTCGTCCAGGACGTCGGAAGCGATGACATAGGTCAGCAGCGGCGATGCACTGGTGGTCAGCCGGGACACCGAAGGTGTATCCAGGCTGGCCGGCAATTGCGGCATGGCGCTGTCGACCGCGTTGCGCACTTCGTTGAGCGCCTCGTTGCCATCCTTATCGATGTCGAAACTGACGCTGATGCTGACGGCGCCGTCGGTGATGACGGTCGTCACGTGCTTGAGCAGGCGCAAGGACGTGAGCTTATCCTCGATCTTGCGCGCCACCTCGGTTTCCAGTTGTTCGGGGGCCGCCCCCTCCAACGAGGCGCTGATCACCACCACCGGCAGGTCCATGTCAGGAAAGTCCTGGATGGCAAGCTTGCCAAAGCCCAACAGGCCGAAGAGCGTGAGCAGGATGAACAGCATCACGGCCGGGACCGGATAGCGGATCGACAAGGCTGAAATATTCATGGCTGGGCGACCTGGGATTGCACGAGGGTCACACTCGCGCCGTCATTGAGGAAGGCGCCGCCGGCGCGCACGATACGGGCCGCCTGATCATCCAGCCCACTCAGGATCTCCACAGCCTCGTGCATCCGCCTGCCCACCACCACCGGTCGCTGGACCACGCGCATGTCGTCGCTGAGGGTGAACACATAGGAACGGCCATCACGCAGGATCACTGCCGTGTCCGGTACCGTGAGGGCTTCGCGGGGCGCCAGTTCGATCTGGCCGCTGGCGTACATGCCGGCCTGGGCGGGACTGCCGGTGGGCAGGGAGATATACACCAGGGCCCGGCTGGTCTTGGTGCTCAAGGTAGGCGACACCAACCGTACCTGCCCTTCCAGGCTCTGCCCGCCCGGTAACGTCAACCGGGCAACCTGACCGGCCTGCACCTGGGCCAACTGGCGGGCATCCAGCTCGGCCTGCCATTCGATGCGACCGTCGCGCACCAGGCGAAACAGCTCGTCGCCGGCGGACAACACTTTGCCGAGCAGCGCCGTGCGCGCGGAGACGATGCCGTCGTCCACCGCCACGATACGCGTCTGCCGGAGTCTGATCCGGGTACTTTGCAGTTCCGCCCTGGCCCCGGCCAGGTCAGCCTCGGCCAACGCCACCTTGATGCGGTAGTCTTCGCGCTGCTGCTCCGACAAGGCGCCGCCCTGGCCGACGACCCGGGCACGGCGGTCGTTGGACCTGGCCTGTTCCAGGTTGGCCACCGCCTGGGCGACCAAAGCCTTCTGCTTGCTTTCCTCGGCGAGCACCGTGTCAGAGGCCAGCGTTGCCAGCAATTGCCCCTTCTTTACCCGGCTGCCCACATCGGCTTCAAGGCTGGCGATACGCAGGCCGCTGGTCTCGGCATTGATGACCGCTTCCTGCCAAGGTGCCAGTGCACCGTTGGCGAACAGCAGTTGCGGCCAGAGTTGGGGCCGGACCTGGACCACCTCCACGCTCAGGCTGCTGATGCTGGGGGCGGCCGCGACCGGCTCGGCGCCTCGGCGAAACGTCAGCAAGATCGCCACGACCGCGAGCACGGCAATTGTCAGCAGGATTTTTCGCAACGTCGGCCTCACACGCCCTCTCCGTTCGATGTCGGGTGCCGAGCCAGCGGCTGACTGGTTTGCCATCCGCCGCCCAATGCCTTGTACAGGGCGATCCAGTAGCGAACCTGATCCTGTTGCAAGGTGATCAATTCGATTTCCGCCGTCAGCGCCTGGCGGCGTGCAGTTTCGCGGTCCAGCAGACTGACGCTGCCAGCCTGCCAGTTGCGGTCGATAGCCTCGAACGACTCTCGAAAGCCGGCGGTGGAACGCTCAACATCGGACTCCCGCCGCCGCGCCGCATCGAGGCGCACCAAGGCCTGTTCGACCTCCATGACACTGGTGCGCAGCGTCTGGCGATAGACCGCGAGAGCCGCGTCGTAAGAAGCCCTGGCACCGTCCACCGCCGCACGACGTTTGCCGCCGTCGAACAGGGGCACCGACAACACCGGACCCAGCGACCAGGAGCGGTTGTGTTGTCCCACCGTGTTGCCGACCGAAAATGTGCCGGACAGGCTCAGGCTCGGCAGTCGGTCGGCCTGGGCCACGCCGATCTCGGCATTCGCCGCCGCCAGTTCCCGTTCGCTGGAGGCCACATCCGGGCGCTGGCGCAGCAGGTCGGCAGGAATTTGCTGCACGTTGAGTCCGGCAGGCTCCGGCAGTTGCGCCGGGGTCTTGCCGAGCACGCCGAGCAACCGCTCCTCATCGCCCCCGGTCAACGCCACCAGGCTTTTGAGCAGCACCTCGCATTCGCTTTGCTGCTGGACCAAAGCTGCCGCGCTGCTGGCGGCACTGGCATCGGCCAGGGCGGCGTCGGCGGACGATGTGAAGCCGGCACCAAACGACTGACGGGTGATGCGCGCCGTGTCTTGTTGCGACTGGGCCTGATCCCTGTAGGCCAGCACCAGTTTCTGGCAGCCACGGTATTGCACGTAGTAGTCGCCCACCTGTGCCGCCAGTGAGACCCGCGCGTCATGCCAGTCATCCACCCGCGCCTCGACCCGTGAGCGGGCGGCTTCGTTATTGCGCCGCAGCTTGCCGAACAGGTCGAGCTCCCACGCCGCGTCCAGCGCGGCGGAGGAACCTGAGCCGCCCAGGCGCTGGGGCCCCGTCTGCTGCCCGCCACGCCCCTTGGATAACTGGCCATCGACCTTGGGCAAGGCATCGGCGGCATCACTGTCCGCAGTCGCCCGTGCCAGTGCGATATTGGCCCACGCCTGGTCCATCGACGGACTGTCGGCTTCGGCCAGGCGCAACAGCTCGGCCAATGCCGGGTCGTCGAACTGCTGCCACCAGTCGGCCAAGGCGGCCACAGACGCGCCATGGGGCAAGGGGGCCTGCCATTTGCTCGCGACCGGAACGGCGGGCACCCGATAATCCGGCCCCAATACGCAGCCGCTCAGCACCGCCGCACACAGAGTCGCCAGCAGTAGGTTTTCCCGGAGCTTGAAGACATGCATAGGTTTTTTGGAGGCCTGGCAAAAGTGAACGAACCGTTCAGGGACGCGGCAGATTTGATGAGGTTATTTAACCCTGGGGCCGGTTTTGTGTCTGGCGTGGGAAACGGGGACAGGTGCCGGCCAGAAAGCTCGCGATAAATGCAGAGGCCTGCTGAAATGGCCCGGACCTGCGAATACCCCCCTGTGGGAGCGAGCCTGCTCGCAATAGCGGCGGTACCTGCACCCTCGATGCGACTGCCCTACCGCTATCGCGAGCAGGCTCGCTCCCACAGGGTCTTGCGCAGAGCCTACGGGTGTCCTGCGCCCGCCTCCCTTTCCATAGCCAACGGATGATCGAACATGGAAGCACTCAGTTACCTCGAAAATATCGAGTCGAATGCGCGAACCTATGCGCAGACTTTCCAACGGCTATTTGTCAGCGGCAAGGGGATGCGGATCAAGGACGCCAGCGGCCAGGAATTTCTCGATTGCCTGTCGAACGCCGGGACTCTGGCCTTGGGGCACAACCCAGCGGAAGTCCGGGACGCCGTGATGGCGTTTCTCGCCAGCGATCATCTGCAGCAGGCCCTCGACCTGGCGACGCCGGCCAAGCATGCCTTCGTGCAGGAGCTGTTCTCGATGCTGCCGGCGAACATGCGCGAGACCAGCAAGATCCTGTTCTGTGGGCCCAGCGGTTCGGATGCCGTCGAAGCCGCCATCAAGCTGGCCCGCCACTACACCCGGCGCTCGCCGCTGATGGCTTTTCACGGCGGCTATCACGGAATGACCGCCGGGGCCTTGTCGGCGATGGGCAAGCTGTCGCCGAAAACCGGTGACGGTCTTATCGCCCAGGGCACGCATTTCCTGCCGTTCCCCTATCGATTCCGCTGCCCCTTCGGTACCGATGGCGAACACACCGATCAATTGTCCATCGACTATATCCGCACCGTGCTGTCGGACCCCGAAGGAGGCGTCGCCAAACCGGCGGCGGTGATCGTCGAGGTGGTGCAAGGCGAAGGCGGATGTATCCCGGCCTCGGCCAACTGGCTGCGGGCACTGCGGGAAATCACCTTGGAGCAGGACATCCTGTTGATCGTCGACGAAGTCCAGACTGGCCTGGGTCGCACCGGCAGCACCTTTGCCATCGAGCACGCGGGTATCGTGCCGGACATCCTGGTGCTGTCAAAAGCCATCGGCGGCGGCTATCCGCTCGCGGTCGTGGTCTATGCCGAACACCTGGATACCTGGGGCCCGGGAATGCATGCCGGGACGTTCCGTGGCAACCAGATAGCGATGGTCGCCGGGGCTGCAACCATGCGTCAGATCAGGAAAGACAACCTGGTCGCCAATGCCGCCCGGATGGGCGAACGCCTGGAGAACGGCCTTCAAGAGATCGCGCAGCGGTTTTCCTTCATCGGCGACATCCGCGGTCGCGGCTTGATGATCGGCGTGGAAATCACCCAACCGACCACCACCCAACGCGCCGGCCAGGCCGACGGCGCCCTGGCCCATGCGATCAAGCTCAAGTGCTTCGACAATGGTTTGATGATGGAAACCGGAGGACGCCACGGCGCGGTACTCAGGTTCCTGCCACCCCTGACCATCACCGAGGGTGAAGTCGACATGGTCCTGGACCGGTTTGAACAGTCACTCGGAAAAGTCGTCGAAACACGCCCTCAGGTGGCACGCGAAGCAGTCTGAAAAACCACCCTTTGCAGCACGCCGACACCCGCTCCCCTCTGTGGGAGCGGGCTTGCTCGCGAAGGCGGCGGCATATCCAACATCAGTGCAAGCTGAGCCGCCGCTATCGCGAGCAGGCTCGCTCCCACACTTGATCTGTGCCGACCGCAATATCCGCAACAACCCCAATCATAACTGTGGGAGCGAGCCTGCTCGCGATGGCGTCGGCTCAGCCAACATAGAGGCTGATGCACTACCGCTATCGCGAGCAGCTCGTTCCCACAGAGGACAGCGGTGCTGGCCCCGAATACCTCAATCCCGCGCCAAGGCGTTGATCGGATCCAGCCGCGCCGCGTTGCGTGCAGGTACGAAGCCGAACACGATGCCGATGAGTGTCGAGCAGACGACCGCGGTGATGATCGATCCCATCGAAAACACCATCTGCCATTCCTTGACGAAGATCGAAAAGACGTAGCCGATGCTGAACGACAAACCGATGCCAATCGTCCCTCCGAGCAGGCACACCATCACCGCTTCCACCAGGAACTGCTGGCGTATGTCGGACTGACGTGCCCCCACCGCCATGCGTATGCCGATTTCACGGGTTCGCTCGGTCACCGACACCAGCATGATGTTCATCACGCCGATACCGCCCACCACCAGTGAGATGACCGCGATGAGCGAAAGCAACAGGGCCAGCGACTGGCTGGTCTTCTGCACCGTCTGCATCACGCTGTCGAGGTTGTAGGTGAAGAAGTCCTTGGTGCCATGGCGCTGCGTCAGCAGCTTGACCACGTTGTCTTCCACCAGCTTGCTCGGCTGCCCGTCCTTAATCCGGACCGTGACGCTGTCCAGGAAACGCTGGCCCAGCAAGCGCCCCGCCGCCGTTTCATAGGGCATCCAGATATTCAGGTTCTTGCTGGTGTTGAAGACGCTCTTGCGGTCCTCGGTCACGCCGATGACGGTGCAAGGCAGGTTGTCGACGAGGATCACCTTGCCCAGCGGATCCGTGTGCGAGCCGAACAGTCGCTGGCTGGTGTTATGGTCGATCACCACCACTTGCGACTGCCGCCGGGAATCGTCCTTGTTGAACGCTACGCCTGAGCCGATCTTGATCCCGCGGACCTGGAAGTAACTCTCGCTCACACCGTTGACGGTCGCATTGACGTCGATGTTCTGGTACCGCAACAGCAGGTTGCGCCCAAGGTTGGGGGTGGCACTGTCGATGTAGTACAGGTCGGCCAGCGCCGTGACGTCGGAGAGCACCAGGGTTTCGATTGCCGTCGAGCGGCTGTCGCCCCAGTCGGCTCCGGGCATGATCTCGATGGTATTGCTGCCGATTGCTTCGATGTCCTTGAGGACATATTGCTTGACCCCTTCGCCGATGGCCACGATCGACACCACCGACGTGATACCGATGATGATACCCAGCATCGTCAGCAGCGTTCGCATCCGGTGTGAGATCAGCGCCACCCATGCCATGTTGAACGCTTCGCTGAACAGCCCGAAGCTGGCAAGCAGCCGGTTCGACGGCTTGACCTTGGCCGGTGGCGTGCCTTGCGGCGGCTGGTCTTCCATGGATCGCTGCGGATTGGCCCGATCGCTGACGATCTCGCCGTCGCGGATCTCGATGATGCGTTGGGCGTAGGCCGCCACTTTGTCATCGTGGGTCACGATGATCACCGTGTGCCCCGCCGCGTTGAGTTCCAGCAGGATCTTCATCACCTCCTTGCCGCTGGCGGTGTCCAGTGCCCCGGTGGGTTCGTCGGCGAGGATGATCTCGCCCCCGTTCATCAAGGCTCGGGCGATACTCACCCGCTGCTGCTGCCCGCCGGAAAGCTGGCTGGGTCGATTGGCCAGGTGCCCGGTCAACCCCAGGCGTCCCAGCAACTCCCCGGCACGGTTGTGCCGTTGCGACTCGGCGGCGCCGGCATAGATGGCCGGCATCTCGACGTTATGCAAGGCACTCAGGTGTGGCAGCAGGTGATAACGTTGGAAGATGAAACCGAAATGATCGCGACGCAGCTCCGCCAGCTCGTGATCGTCCATCGAGCCGGTTTCGCGCCCATTCACTTTATAGCTGCCGGAACTCGGATGATCGAGGCAGCCGAGCACATTCATCAGGGTGGATTTGCCGGAGCCGGACGCCCCCGTGATCGCCACGATTTCCCCGGCGTTGATCGTCAGGTTGATGTCCTTGAGCGCGATGAACGCTTTTTCGCCCGCTTGAAAGCTACGGGTGATCCCCTCGAGTTCCAACAGTGGTCGCGTCATGGTCAGGCTCCCGCCACGGCTGGGGTGGGCTCACCGATGACGACCTTGTCGCCTTCAGCCAGGCCGTCCTTGATTTCAGCCCGGACGTTGTTGTTGATACCCGTCTGGACGTTACGTGGTTGGGCCTTGCCTTCGGCGTCCAGCACCCGGACCACATAACTGCCATCCTGGTTCCTCGGCCCCAGGGCCGCGACCGGAACCGTCAGCACCGCCTTGGCCTTGTCCAGGACAATGCGGACCTGGGCCGTCATCGAAATGCGCAGGCGGTGATCGGGGTTCGGCACGTCGAACAGGCTGTTGTAGAACACCGCGGTGTTCTGCTTGGGCGTCCCGGCGTTCTGGGTCTCGAGGAAGTTCTGCGGCGCCGGCTCAGTGCCGCGCAGCGTGGCGTAGTAGCGTTTTTCCGCTTCACCGAGGATGGTGAAATACACCTCCTGCCCGGGCACGATATGAATCACATCGGCCTCGGACACCTGAGCCTTGACGGTCATGGTGTCCAGGTCGGCCAGCTTCAGCAGCACGGGCGCCAGTTGCTCGGCGATCACGGTCTGGCCTTCCTGGGTCACGATCCCCACGACATAGCCATCGATGGGCGCGACGATGTGGGTATAGGCCAGGTTGACCCGGGCCGTTTCCACCTGGATCTGCGCGTCCTTGATCTGAGCATCGAGTGACAGCAGGTTGGCGGCCTCCACCTTGTAGTTCGATTCGGCGGTCTCGTATTCCTGCTTGGAAATCGCGTCATCCGGTTGCAGCACCTTATAGCGATCGTAGGTGGCTTTCGCATCCTTGAGTTGTGCCGCGGTGGCTTGTCGCTTCGCCTTCAGGTTTTCTTCGTTGACCTGGGCCTGGCGCAAGGCGTTCTGCGCCAGCAACGGGTCGATTTCCGCCAGCCACTGGCCCTTCTTCACCTTGTCGCCCAATTTGACCTTGAGCGATTTCAGTTGCCCGGACACCTGGGCCCCGACATCGACCTGCTTGACGCCCTGGAGCGTCCCGGTGGCCAGCACCGCGTTCTCGATGTCAGTGCGCTCGACCGTGGCGGTCAGGTACTCCGGCGGTTTCCCCGGCGACTGAGCGCTGTAGAAAACCAGGCCGGTCACCACGACCAGGACAAGCACGATAGCGATTTTTCGAAACTTAGACTTTTCCATAAATAACCATGAGTGCGTTGAGTTCAGGCCCGGCCAACGTAGCGCCGGGTTCCATGGGTGCGCCCGAAGGACGGACGGCTAGACGTAGTCACTGGCCTCCTCCTCATCGAGCATGGGAAGGCCGTCCTGCCACCAGGCAGCCAGGTTATGTACGTGAGGCGCCTTGAGAATCGTGAAGTGGTTGCCCGGGCCGTACCAGATGCTCAGGTCCGGTACATGCTTGCGCCACCCATCGATCATTTCCTGTTGCTCGCGCTTGTTGCCGGCGGTATCCAGGGTTGGATCATTCGCCAGCACCAGCCGCACCGGCCCGGTGTACTGATGTTGCGGTTGATAAACCGTACGCAGGGCCGTGCCGAAGGCCCGCGCCGGACCACGCATCGAATCCACCGCCGAACGCTGTGGCAGCATGCCGGCGCGAACCATGCCGGCATGCAGCAAGCGCATCTGCGCCGAATCGTCCTGGGCACCGAATACCGTGGCATCGATACCGAGGGATTTGCCCGAGGCCAGTTGCATCGCCTCGATCAACCGGTTCAACACCCCCGTCCCGGTATAAGGCTTGCCCACCACGCCGTTGCCGCCCGGCGATTCGCTGTCGATCAGCGTCAACGAGGCCACCTTGCGGCCACGGGCGTGCAGGCGAGCCGCCATCTCGAAGACAATCCAGCCACCGAAGGAATGCCCCAGCAGATGCACCGGGCCCTCCGGTTGCACCTTGTCGATGGCTTCGAGGTACGCCTGGGCGGCGGTTTCCACCAGGCTGAAAGGCTCTGTGCTGCCGTCCAGCCCCCGGTGTTGCAGCCCATGGATCGGCCAGTCCGGGCCGAAGGCGTCGGTCAGGCCGATGAAACCGGTGACGCTGTCGCCGGCCCCCGGTACGCAGAAGATCGGCGCCCGGTCGGCCCGTCCGCCCTGGATCGTCAGCAGCGGCTGGTAACCGCTCTTCGGCGAAGGTGCCGGACGCGATGCGGCGGTGTGAAGTTCAGCACTGATGGCCTGGCCCAAGGCCTGGACATGGGGCGCTTGCATCATGGTCTGGTGGTTACCCGGCACCTTGACGCAATGCAACTGCGACGTCGGCAGGACAGCGTCCCAACCCAGGTAGCCGGAGTGCTCGGGAGCGTCGTCCTTGCGCTCTTCGGCCATCAGCAGATGCACCGGTACGGAAATCGGATACACCCTGTAATGGGCCAACGCATGACCGTGGGCCACTTCGCGATCGAGGTACTGCCAGAGCTGCTCCGCACTGTAGACGGCCAGCTCGGCAGGCAGCAGCGCCTCGTCGCGGCAATGCTGCACCAGGCCTTCGAAATCGAATCGATCCAGTTGCCCTTGCAGACCGACCAGTTTCGCCAGGATCGATGCCAGTGCCTCCTCGCCAGGCCGCGCAGCCTTCCAGAACACATCGCAGCGGTCCAGCAGATGCAGCTTGTGGGCTTCGTCCAATGCCCAGCGCGCCCGGCCCTGATCCACCAGCCGAGGCAGGTAGCTGTCGATCAGGCCGACGAACTCGACCTCCTCGTCCAGGCCGATCAGCTGGATCGCGGTTTCGTAGGCCAGCACGCCACCGAACGACCAGCCGGCCAGGCGATAAGGCCCTTTGGGTTGTACCGAACGAATGATCCCCACCAGCCGCGAGGCCATGCATTCCATCGTCTGCAACTGCGGCTCGCCCCATTCGACAGCGGGTAGGCCATACACCGGGATATCCGGGTCGATGTGCTTGCCCAGCGTTGGAAAGTACAGGTCGAGCCCGCTGAATTCGTGCACCAGGAACAGCGGGTTCTGCTGGCCTGCGGTCCGTACCGGTACGACAACCTCCTTCGCCCGGACATCGGCGATGCGGGTTTGCAGTATCGACGCCATTGCCGCGACGGTTTCGTGTTCGAACAACTCGGCCAGCGACAACTTCAGATTGGCCTGTGCCAGCGCCCCCGCCAACCGGATGGCCAACAGCGAGTGCCCGCCCAGCTCGAAGAAGCTGTCATGACGGCCGACCCGTTGCAGGCCCAGCAGGTCTTGCCAGATCCGGGCGAGAAGCATTTCGGTCTCGCCTTGCGGAGCTTCGTATACGCGACGGATGACTGCTTCCTGGTCTGGCTCCGGCAATGCCTTGCGATCGAGTTTGCCGTTAGGTGTCAATGGCAGGGCATCGAGGCACACGTAGGCGGCCGGCACCATGTAGTCGGGCAGCTGTGCTTTCAGATACCTGCGCAAGTCTTCGATCTGCACCCTTTCGCCCGCTGGATGCTGAGTGAAATAAGCCACCAGGCGTTTCTCGCCCGACCCAGCCTCCTGGACCGATACCACCGCCTCTCTTACCGCATCGTGCTGGGCGAGTTTCACCTCGATTTCACCCAGTTCGATGCGCAGGCCGCGGATCTTCACCTGATCGTCGTTACGCCCCAGGTACTCGATGTTGCCGTCCGGCAGGTAGCGCCCCATATCCCCGGTGCGGTACATCCGGGCATTCGGAACGCTGCCGAACGGGTCGCGGAGGAAGCGCTCGGCGGTGAGGTCATCGCGGTTCAGGTAACCTCGTGCCACCCCGACGCCACCGATATAAAGCTCGCCTGCCACGCCAAGCGGAACCGGCTGCTGTTGTGCATCGAGCAGATAAACCCGGGCATTGGCCACCGGCTTACCGATATGCAACACCGTTTGCGAAGCATCGATCCGGCCCGAAGTGGCGACCACCGTCGTTTCCGTGGGGCCATAGTTGTTGATCAGGTTGAAATGCGGGTCGACAGGCAGCGTGCGCAAACGGTCTCCGCCGACCAGCAAGGTGCGCAGTCGATCCTGAGTCAGGTCGCGACTAAACGCATACTCGGCAATCGGCGTGGGCAGGAAGCTCACGTCCAGCGCCTGGGCATGCCACCAGTCAAGCAGCGCTTCGACATTCTCACTGCCCGCATGGGCAGGTGGCAGCAACAACGTGGCCCCGGCACACAACGCCGGCCAGACCTCCCAGGCCGCCGCATCGAAACCGAAACCAGCCACGCTCGAGGTACGACTGCCATGCCTGAGCTCGAACGCCTGGCAATGCCAGCTCACCAGATTGTCGAGGTTGCGATGCTCGACCATCACGCCTTTGGGTTCGCCGGTGGAGCCCGAGGTGTAGATGATGTAGGCCAGGCATTGCGGTGTCAGCGCCGCGAGCGCCGGGTTGTCTTCGGCATACCCGGACAAATCGGCCATGTCTCCATGATCGACGTCCAACAACAGCACCGGCACGTCCAGGCTCGGCAGGCGTTCTTGCAGCGCCGCCTGAGTCAGCAGGGCCACCGGGGCGCTGTCCTTGAGCAGGTAGGCCAGGCGGTCCACCGGATAGGCCGGATCCATCGGCACATAACAGCCACCGGCCTTGAGAATCGCCAGCAGGCCGACGACAGTTTCCAGGCTGCGGCGCATGCAGATGGCGACACGGTCCTCAGGCCGTATGCCGAGCGCCAGCAGACGATACGCCAAACGGTTGGCCTGACGGTTCAGCTCGTCGTAGGTCAGATGCTGCGATCCATAAACAACCGCCACGGTAGCGGGGTGCATGGCCGCTTGCACTTCGAACCGCTGGTGGATCGTCGAGTGCACGGGGAAATCCACGTCTGTCCTGTTGAAGTCCACCAACACTTGCCGACGCTCGGCGGAAGGCAGTATCGACACGCTGTTCAACGGCGTCTGCGGCGACGCCTCCAGCGCCTCCACCAGATGCTCCAGGGCAATGTTCATATACACGCAAACCCGCTGCGCACCAATCTGCGGTACGGCCAGGGCGCTCAGGCTGAAGCCTTCGCCCAGGTCGTCCACCGACAGGGTCAGTGGATAGTTGGTGCGTTCGCCACTGCTCAGCGCCTCGATGCCGTCCCAAGCCGTCATCGCTTCGCTCGAAGCCATCTCGACGGCGCTGTGCCGGTAGTTGAGCAAGGCACTGAACAGCGGCATCGGCGCGGCCACGCCGCTGCAGCGCTGGGCCAGCGCCAATGAGGCGTGTTCGTGGCCCAGCAGACCGCTCAACCGAGCGTGGGTTGCCTTCACGCCGCTACGCACATCCTCGGTACCCACCTTCACCCGTAGCGGCAAGGTGTTGATGAACATCCCCAGCGCCCGGTCGGCACCCTCGCCGCTTTGCATCCGCCCCATCAACACAGTGCCGAATACCACGTCCTGCTTGCCAGTGACCTTGCTCAGCACCTGGGCCCAGGCCAGGTGATGCAGGCTGGCGGCGCTTACGCCCAACTGACGGGCCTGGGCCCGCAACCGACGGCTCAGGTCAATGGAAAGATTCAACCCGGCCTCTTCGACAGCGCTGCCATCACCGCGAACGTCCAGCACGCCGAACGGCAATGTTGGCTCGTCGATGTCACCCAGCATGTCGCGGAAAAACGCTTCATGGGCCTCACGGCTGACACCCAAGCGGGCCTGGGCCACGTAGTTGCGGAACGGCGTCGCGTCGCCCAACTGATCCGCCAGCCCCAGCAGATGCGCTTGCATCTCGTGTTCCACCACCTCCAACGCGGTGTGATCGAGCGCCATGTGGTGGAACAACAGGATCGCCACCCAACGCCCGTTGGCGGGGTCATGGGCAAATGCCATGCGCATCAACGGTGCCTGGCGTACATCGAGCCGGTAGTGCTGCGGATCGAAACGCTCCAGCAACTGCGCAGCGACATCCTGGCCGGGTTCGAAAACACACTCGTCCAGCGTCAGTTGCGCCTCGCGCAACACCACCTGCACCGGCTCGCGCAAGCCCTCCCAGCGCACGGCCGTGCGCAGGATATCGTGCCGGTCGATCACCCCTTGCAGGGCATTGACGAAGTCATCCAGCCGGGCACGATCCTTGAGGTTGAACATCGCCTGCTGCACATAGAGATCGCCCTGCTGCGAAGCCAGGTGGTGATAGAGAATCCCTTCCTGCAACGGCGCCAGGGCATAGATGTCCTGGACATTGCTCACACCACCGGGCACGTCGGCGACGATGGCGTCGATTTCCTGCTGGGTCAGGTCGGCGAGCGGCAACATCTGCGGGGTGATCCGTGAACAGCCCGGCACGATGCCGTTGTCCGGGACCACGATTTCCGCCGCGCCACCCACCGCTGCCGCCAACGCGGCCAGGGTCGGCTGGCCGAACAGCACGCGCACATCGGCGCTCAAACCGGCCTGGCGCATGCGTTCGATCAGCGTGACCGCCAACAACGAGTGCCCACCCAGTTCGAAGAAGTGGTCATGACGCCCCACCCTCTCGACCTTGAGCAGCTCGGCCCACAGCTGTGCCAGTGTCGTTTCCACAGCACCATGCGGCGCTTCGTACTCACGGCTAATCACCGACGACAGGTCCGGCGCCGGTAGCGCCTTGCGATTCAATTTGCCATTTGGCGTCAGCGGCAGTGCCTCAAGCTGCACATAGGCTGCCGGTACCATGTATTCCGGCAGTTGCCCTTGCAACTGAGTCCGCAGGCTTTCGATCTCGACGCGGTGCTCGTCACCGTGCACGGTGAAGTACGCCACCAGGCGCTTGGCCCCCGGCTCGTCTTCGCGAGCCAGCACCACGGCTTCCTTGATCGCCCCGTGCTGGGCAAGCTTGGCCTCGATCTCGCCCAGTTCGATACGGAAACCGCGGATCTTCACCTGATCGTCGTTACGGCCCAGGTAGTCGATATTGCCGTCCGCCAGGTAACGACCCAGGTCGCCGGTGCGGTACATCCGCGCGTTCGGACGGTCGCTGAACGGGTCGGCGAGGAAACGCTCGGCCGTCAGCTCCGCACGGTGCAGATACCCTCGCGCCACCTGGACGCCACCAATGTAGATCTCTCCGGCCACGCCCATAGGCACAGGTTGCTGGTGGGCGTCGAGCAGGTAGATCCGAGTGTTGGCGATCGGCTTGCCGATCGGCGTGCTGTCCGGTGTCTCGGCGCCCGTGCAGTCCCAGGCGGTGACGTCCACCGCCGCTTCGGTCGGGCCGTACAGGTTGTGCAACGCAGTCCCTGGCAATTGCGCCTTGAAGCGCCGTACCAGATGCCCCGGCAAGGCTTCGCCGCTGCACATCACCTGGCGCAACCCCTCGCACTCGTCAGCTTCGCCATGGGCCAGGAACACGTCCAGCATCGACGGGACGAAGTGCAGCGTGGTGATGCCATGCCGTTGGATGGCCTCACGCAGGTACGCCGGGTCGCGATGCCCGCCCGGACGCGCCATCACCAGCCGGGCACCGGTGAACAGCGGCCAGAAGAACTCCCACACCGACACGTCGAAGCTGAACGGGGTCTTCTGCAGCACCGCGTCCGCGGCGCTCAGCGTGTAGGCATCCTGCATCCACAACAGGCGGTTGACCACCGCGCCATGCTCGTTCATCACGCCTTTGGGAAGGCCGGTGGAGCCGGAGGTGTAAATCACATAAGCCAAGTGATCGGCCCGCAGGCCTTCTACCTGTGGATTGCCGGTCGGTTGCGTGGCGAAGTCTTCGTCTTCGAGCACCATCACCCTGGCGTCGGTCGCGGGCAGGCTCGTCTGCAAGGCGCGTTGGGTCAGCACCACCGTCGGTGCGCCGTTCTCCAGCATGTAGGCCAAACGGTCGGCCGGATAATCCGGGTCGAGCGGCACGTAGGCAGCGCCCGCTTTCAGAATGCCCAGCAGCGCCGCGACCATGTCCGTGCTGCGGTCCATGCAGATCGCCACGCGGTCATCCGCGTGAATACCCAGGGCGAGCAAGCGATGGGCGATCTGGTTGGCTCGCTGATTCAACTGGGCGTAGCTCAGTTGTTGCTCTTCGAACACCACGGCGACCGCTTCTGCGGAAGCTGCCACCTGTGCCTCGAACAGGCCATGCAGGGTCAGGTCTTGCGGATAGTCGACGGCTGTAGCATTGAGCGCCTCCAGCAGATGCTGGCGCTCAGCGTCTTCCAACAGCGGGATCTGCGCCACCAAGGTCTGTTCATCGGCAACCATGGCGCGCAGGATGCATTCGAGGTAACCGAGGTAGCGCTCCATCGTGGCCTGGTCGAACAGCGCCGTGGCGTACTCCAGCGAACCGAACAGACGACCATCGATCAGGGCCATGTCCAGCAACACATCGAACTTGGCAGTGCGGCTGGTCACACCCAGCCCTTGTAGCGACAGGTCGGACAATTCCATCCCAGCGGTTTCGCTGTTCTGCCACGACAGCATGGCCTGGAACACCGGGCTGTGGGACAGGCTGCGCAGCGGCCGGACCACTTCCACTACCTGTTCGAACGGCAAGTCCTGGTGCGCCTGGGCGCCCAGGGTCTGGGCCTTGACCCGTTGCAGCAAGGTCTCGACGGTCAGTTCGGACGAAACCTCGACGCGCACCGCCAGGGTGTTGACGAACAAGCCGATCAGGTCTTCGACCTCCGCCTGCATGCGGTTCGCCGTCGGAGTACCGATGACGACATCATCCTGCCCGGACATCCGGCTCAGCAGCGCGGCCCAGGCGGCCATCACCGTCATGAACAACGTGGCGCCATGGCGCTGGCTCAGGGCCTTGAGGCCTTCGGTCAGCGTTTCATCGAAGGCGATCCCCACCGCATGACCGGAATGATCCTGCTGGGCCGGCCGTGGCCGGTCCGTCGGCAAGGTCAGCAGTGCCGGTGCACCGGCCAGGGTGTCCTGCCAGTAACGTTCCTGGCGGCTCAACACCTCGCCGGTGAGCCAGCGCCGCTGCCAGATGGCGTAATCGGCGTATTGCACCGGCAAGGCCGGCAGCGGGTCGTCCTGGCCTTGGCTGAATGCCGCGTACAGCACGCCCAGCTCACGGGTCAGTACATCGGCGGACCAGCCGTCCGAGACAATGTGGTGCAAGGTCACCAGCAGCACATGATCAGCCTCGCCCATGCGCACCAGGCGACCACGGGCCAACGGGCCACGGGACAGATCGAACGCCTGTCGCGCCTCCTCCCCGGCCATGCGCGACAGCTCGGCCTCGGCATCCGGATGGGCGGACAGGTCATACCGTTGCAAGGCGAAACCGATGTCGGCCGGAGCAATGCGTTGCTCCACTTCCTGGCCCTGGACAAAGGTCGTGCGCAAGGCTTCGTGACGGGCGACGATGCGATCCAGGGCACGACCCAGCGCGCAGCTATCCAGCGCACCGCGCAACCGCAGGCCGGTGGGGATGTGATACGCCGCGCTGGCGTTGTCCAACTGCGCAAGGAACCACAAGCGTTGCTGGGCAAACGACAACGGCAATGCCTGCTCACGGGACACCGGCACGATGTCCGGCCGGGTGCTGCGTGCCGCTCGGGACAGCACCTGGGCCAATGCGCTCAGCTCGGGTTGGGCAAAGACCTCATTCAGACTCAGCTCCACCCCCAACTGCTCGCGCACCTGGGCAATCAAGCGCATCACCAGCAATGAATGCCCACCCAGTTCGAAGAAGTGGTCGTGACGCCCCACCGTTTCTACATTGAGCATGCCTTGCCAGATCTGCGCCAAGGCGATTTCCGTGGCGCCTTGTGGTGCTACATGCACGCGACTGGCGAACGCGTCGGCATCCGGCGCCGGCAGCGCCTGGCGGTCGAGCTTGCGGTTCGGCGTCAGCGGCAGCGCGGCCAGGCTGACGAATGCACTCGGCACCATGTACTCGGCCAGCAGGGTCGAGAGCTCCGAGCGCAAGGCGGCTGCGTTCAGGGTGACGCCGGCCTGTGGCACGACGTAGGCCACCAGGCGCTTGTCCCCCGGCGTGTCCTCGCGCACGATCACCGCCGCTTCCTTGACCCCGATGCAGTGGCTGAGCTTGGTTTCGATTTCACCCAGTTCGATACGGAATCCCCGCACCTTGACCTGGAAGTCATTGCGTCCCAGGTACTCGATGCGTCCGTCGGGACGATAACGGGCCAGGTCGCCGGTCTTGTACATGCGGGCATCGGGCTGGTCGCTGAACGGATCGACGAGGAAGCGCTCGGCATTGATCGCGTCGAGGTTCAGGTAACCCCGGGCCACGCCATCGCCACCGATGTAGATCTCTCCCGCCACGCCGAATGGCACTGGCTGACGGTGCATGTCCAGCAGGTAGATACGGGTGTTCGCCATCGGCGTGCCGATGGTGGCGTTGCCGGCCGCACCGTCGGCGTCGTAGTGCATGTAGGCGGCGGTGCACGACACGGTCGCCTCGGTCGGGCCATAGGTATTGATCAGTCGGGTATGGACCGGGCGCACCGCGTCCCACATCTGCAGTTTCTGTATCGACAAGGCATCGCCGGTGACGTTGACCAACCGCACGTCGCGCAGATGATCGCGGGCCTGCGCCGGCGTGTGGTGCCATTCAGCCGCCAGGGTATGCCAATGCGCGGCGGTCAGATGCACGAAGGTTGGCTGGATCTCGGCGTTCTGCTGCAACTCGACGCTGCCGAACAGCTGTCGGGTCGGCGCCAGGGTGGCACCGGCGACCAGCGCTGGGAAAATCTCTTCCACCGACAGGTCGAAGTTCAGCGTGTTCTGCTGCAGCACCGTGTCGGCCGGCGTCAGCTCGAACAGCCGCACGGCATCCACACAGTAATTGACCAGACCACGGTGTTCGATCATCACGCCCTTGGGGGCGCCGGTCGAACCCGAGGTGTAGATCACGTAGGCCAGGTGGCGCACGCCGAGAGTCGCGACGACCGGGTTGTCTTCGCGGCCAGCGGCAATGCCGTTGCGCACCCGTTCGACGTAGTCGAGCAGCACCACCGGCGTCGCGAGTGGCGGCAAGCGGTCTTGCAGCGCCCGTTGGGTCAACAGCGCCACCGGAGCACTGTCGGCGATCATGTAGGCCAATCGTTCGGCGGGATACGCCGGATCCAGCGGCACGTAACCGCCGCCGGCCTTGAGTACCGCCAACAGTCCCACCAGCATCTCGGCGCTACGCTCGACGCAGATCGCCACGCGGTCGTCCGGGCGGATGCCCAGCCCGATCAGATGGTGCGCCAATTGGTTGGCCTGGCGATTCAGTTCGGCGTAGCTCAGGCGCTCGCCTTCGAACACCACGGCAATGGCGTGTGGCCGGGCCGCGACCTGGGCTTCAAAGAGTTGATGGATCGTTTGTTCACGGGGGTACGGTGCCTGGTTGGCGTTGAGCCCCACCAGCAGATGCTGGCGTTCGACGTCGTCCACCAAGGCGATCTGCTCGATCAGCGCCTGGTCGCTCGCCACCATGGCGCGCACCATCCGCTCGAAGTAGCCGAGGTAACGCTGTGCCGTGGCCTCGTCGAACAAGGCCGTGGCGTATTCCAACGCACCGAAGATCTGCCCCTGGGCCTCGCCCAGTTCCAGGGACAGGTCGAACTTGGCGATGTTGCTCGCCACACCCAGGCCTTCGAGCTTCAGGTCGCCCAACACCAGCTCGCTGTTGTCCAGGGTCTGCCAGGACAACATGGCCTGGAACAGCGGGCTGTGGGACAGGCTGCGCACCGGATTGAGCACTTCCACCACTTGCTCGAACGGCAGGTCCTGGTGCGCCTGGGCACCAAGGGTCTGGTTCCTGACACGCGCCAGCAAAGCCTCGACTGTCGGTGCGCCGGAGACATCGATGCGCACGGCCAGGGTGTTGACGAAGAAACCGATCAGCCCTTCGACTTCCGACCGCGTGCGGTTGGCCACCGGCGAACCGATCACCACGTCGTCCTGGCCGCAAAGGCGACTCAACAACGCCGCCCAGGCGGCCATCAACGTCATGTATAGGGTGACGCCGTGACGCTGGCTCAAGGTTTTGAGATCGGCCGTCAGCTCGGCGTCGAACGCCAGCGGTAACGCCGCGCCGGTGTAGTCCTGCTGCGCCGGACGCGCCCGGTCCGCCGGCAACATCAGCAGCGCTGGCGCATCGGCCAGGGTTTGCTGCCAATAGCGGCTCTGGGTCTGCAACACCTCGCCACTCAACCAGCGGCGTTGCCACAGGGCGTAGTCGCCGTACTGTACGGCCAGCGCCGGCAGCGGATCGTCCAGGTCATGCCGGAACGCTTCGTAGAGCGCCGACAGTTCCTTGATCAGCACCCCCATGGACCAGGCATCCGAGATGATGTGGTGCATGGTCACCAGCAGCACATGGTCCTCGTCACCCAGGCGGATCAACCGACCACGGATCAGCGGGCCATGCTCCAGATCGAAGGCGTCGACGGCTTCCCGCGCCGCCAACGCGTGCAGTTCGGCTTCGGCATCGCTCCGGTCGGACAAGTCATGTTGCAGCAAGGCAAAACCGCTATCGGCCGCGGCGATGCACTGCCGGGCCTCCTCGCCCTGGGCCTGCACAAAGGTGGTCCGCAGCGCCTCATGACGAGCGACGATGCGATCCAGCGCCCGTTGCAAGGCGATGCGATCCAGAGTGCCGCCCAGACGCAAGCCGGCCGGCATGTGGTAAGCCGAGCTGGCCCCTTCCATCTGCGCCAGGAACCACAGGCGCTGTTGGGCGAACGACAGCGGCAGGGGTTCGTCGCGGGAAGCCCTGACGATCTCCGGCAATGTGCTGCGCCCGGCCTGGGACACGGCCTGCGCCAGTTCCATGAGTGCGGGATGAGCGAACAGCGCCGTCAGACTCAACTCCACGCCTAGGCGCGAACGAACCTGGGAGATCAGTTGCATCGCCAGCAACGAATGGCCACCCAGTTCGAAGAACTGGTCGTGACGACCGATCTGTTGCAGGCCGAGCAAATCCCGCCAGATCTGTGCCAGGGTGATTTCGATTTCGCCTTGGGGGGCTTCGTAACCACGGGTGATCAGTGCATCGTGTTCCGGGGCCGGCAAGGCCTTGCGGTCGAGCTTGCCGTTGGGGGTCAACGGCAGTTCATCGAGGTGCACATAAGCCACGGGGACCATGTATTCCGGCAGCTGCGCTTGCAGATGGCTGCGCAGAGCCTCGATGTCCACCGCTTCCGATTGAGTGAAGTAAGCCACCAGACGCTTGTCGCCCGGTACATCTTCACGGGCCAATACCACCGCTTCTTTCACCGCGTCATGTTTGGCGAGTTTCGCTTCGATCTCGCCCAGTTCGATACGGAAGCCACGGATCTTCACCTGGTCGTCGTTGCGGCCCAGGTATTCGATGTTGCCGTCCGGCAGGTAGCGGCCCAGGTCGCCGGTCTTGTACATCCGGGCGTTGGGCGTGGCGCTGAACGGATCCGTGAGGAAACGCTCGGCGGTCAGATCATCACGATTGAGATAGCCACGGGCGACACCTGCACCACCGATGTAGATTTCCCCTGGGACGCCCAGCGGTACAGGCTGCTTGTGCTCATCCAGCAAGTAGAACTGGGTGTTGGCGACCGGTTTGCCGATGTGCGCGGCAAACCCGTCTTCACGAGCCATCGAGACCCAACTGGAATAGGTCGTGGTTTCCGAAGGACCGTAGAGGTTGCAAAGACGTTTGACTGAGGTCTGCTCAAACAACGCCTCCACCAGACTGCGTTTGAGCGCTTCACCGGCCACGTTCACCGTGTCCACGCCCTCGCCTAGCCCACCGGACTCCAGCAGAGCCTTGAGCGCCGACGGCACGGTATTGATCAGGGTGATGTCGTGCTCGCCCTGCTGCAGTTCCAGCACATTAGTGACCACTTCGATGCTGCCGCCCGACGTCAGCGGTGCGAAGCATTCGTAGACTGCCAAGTCGAAGTTCAGTGAAGTCGAGAACAGGGTTTTCGACAGCGTCTGGGCATCGAACGACCGATGGGCCCAAGTCAGGAAGTTCACCGTGTTGCGGTGTTCGATCATCACCCCTTTCGGCAAGCCGGTGGAACCGGAGGTGTAGATCACGTAGGCCAGATGCGCCGACGTCAGGCCTTCGACCTGCGGATTGGGCGCCGCCTCGTCCTGCCAGATGCCTTTGTCGAGGTCGATCAACGGGACCGCCGTCTCGCCCAGCAAGCCGCGTGTGGCCTTCTGCACCAGGATCGCCGCCGGAGTACTGTCTTCGAGCATGTAGGCAATCCGATCCACCGGATACGCCGGATCCAGCGGCACATAACCGCCCCCCGCCTTGAGGATCGCCAGCAAGCCCACGACCATGTCGAGGCCACGCTCGACGCAGATCGCCACCCGTGAATCCGGCTGCACACCCTGCTTGCGCAGGTAATGGGCCAACCGGTTGGCGAGCCCATTGAGCTCGCGATAGTTGAGCTGTTGCCGGCCATGACGCACCGCCAGCGCATCCGGCGTGCGCCGCACCTGCTCCTCGAACAGCCCATGAATGGTCTGTTCCAGCGGGTACTCGGCCTCGGTGGCGTTGAAGGCCATCAGCAATTGCTCGCGTTCGTCGGCAGGTACAATCGCCAACTCGCGCAAAGGGGTATCAGGTGCATGCTCCAGCGCTTGCACCAGGCTCTCCAGCGCCATGTGCATGTAGCCGCAGACACGTCGCGCCCCCACTTCGACCACCGCCTGGGCCGTCAGCAGGAAACCTTCGCCCAGGTCGTCGACGTTCAGGCACAACGGGTAGTTGGTCCGTTCCTCCATGCTCAGGGTGTGAATCCCGTGCCAGGCCGAGATGGCCGTGCCGGACGCGGCTTCACCGGCGCTGTGCCGATAGTTCAACAGCGTGCTGAAAAGCGGCAGTGAGGCCGGTACACCGCTGCAGCGCTGGGCCAATGCCAGGGAGGCATGTTCATGTCCCAACAACCCGCTCAACCGTGCGTGCGTCGCCTTCACGCCGGCACGGACATCGACACGCCCCACACTCACCCGCAACGGCAAGGTATTGATGAACATCCCCAGCGCCCGGTCTGCCCCGTCGCCACCCTGCATCCGGCCCATCAGTACGGTGCCGAACACCACCTCTTCACGCCCTGAGACGCGCCCGACCACCTGGGCCCAGGCCAAGTGAACCAGGCTCGCCGCACTCACCCCGAGCTGACGGGCCTGCGCCCGCAAGCGCTGGGCCAATGCCGCATCCACGCCTTGTTGCACTTCTTCAATGCCGCTGCCGTCGCCCTGCACATCTTGCAGACCGAACGGCAGCGTCGGTTCGTCGATGTCACCCAGCATGTCGCGGAAGAACGCTTCGTGCTGTTGGCGACTCACGCCCAATCGGGCCTGGGCGACATGATTGCGGTATGGCACAGCCGGTGCGAGCAGCTCAGCCTGGTCCAACAGGCTGGCCTGCATCTCATGTACCACCACCTCAAGGGCGGTGTGGTCCAGCGCCATGTGATGGAACAGCAACATGCCGACCCAACGCTGGTTTGCCAGGTCCTGGGCGTAGGCCAGCCGCATCAACGGCGCCTGGGCAATGTCGAGCCGGTAGTGACGCGGGTCGAAACGTTCGTGCAACTGTTGCACTGCGTCGCCTGCCGCCGGATCCAGCGCGATTTCTTCAAGGGCCAGCGTCGCGTGGCGCCAGACCACCTGCACCGGTGACTCCAGCCCCTGCCAGGCCATGCTGGTGCGCAGAATATCGTTACGCGATACCACGCTCTGCAAGGCCTGGGAAAAGGCTTGCAGGCGCTCGCGATTGTCAAAGCCGAACATCACCTGCAACACGTAGGGATCACCCTGCTCCGCCGCCAGGTGATGGTAGAGAATGCCTTCCTGCAACGGCGCCAGGGCATAGATGTCCTGCACGTTGGCGACGCCGCCGGGCACGGCGGCCACGATCCGGTCGATGGCCTCCTGGTCCAGGTCGGCCAGGGGCAGCATGTCCGGGGTGATTCGCGTGCAACCAGCGGGAATGAGGTTGGCCGGCACCACGACTTCCGTGTGCCCACCGACCGCGGCGGCCAGCGCAGCCAGGGTCGGCTGGCCGAACAACACGCGCACATCGGCGCTCAGGTCGACCTGGCGCATGCGCTCGATCAACTTCACCGCCAGCAGCGAGTGGCCGCCCAGTTCGAAGAAGTTGTCGTGGCGCCCCACTTGTTCGAGCTTGAGCAGGTCCTGCCAGATCCGGGCAATGGCGCTTTCCACTTCCCCTTGCGGGGCTTCGTATTCACGGCTGATCACCGCCGACTGATCCGGGGCCGGCAACGCCTTGCGATCCAACTTGCCGTTGGTGGTCAACGGGAAGGCTTCCAGCATCACGAAAGCACTCGGAACCATGTAGTCGGCCAGCGAGCCCAGCAACTGCGTGCGCAGCTCGGCAGCCGCTGGCTGCGTGTCTTCCTTGGCGATGACATAGGCCACCAGGCGCTTGTCGCCCGGCTCGTCCTCGCGGGCGATGACCACCGCCTCACTGACCCCTTCGCAAGCCGCCAGCGCCGCCTCGATCTCGCCCAGCTCGATACGGAAGCCGCGGATCTTCACCTGGTCGTCGTTGCGCCCCAGGTATTCGATGCTGCCGTCCGCCAGCCAGCGACCCAGGTCGCCGGTCTTGTACATGCGGGCGTTCGGTTCATCGCTGAACGGGTTCTTCAGGAAACGCTCGGCGGTCAGTTCGTCGCGGTTCAGATAGCCCCGGCTGACACCCGCGCCGCCGACATACATCTCTCCCACCACGCCGACCGGTACCGGCTCGCGTTGAGCATCAAGCACGTACAGTTGCAGATCGGGAATACGCCCGCCAATCGGGCTGACGCCGACCAACTGCGCATCCGCCGCGCACAGTGCACGGTAGGTCACGTGTACGGTGGTTTCGGTGATGCCATACATGTTCACCAGTTGCGTACCGGCATTGATTAACCGGGCGTACCACGGTTTGAGGATGCCGGTTTCCAAGGCCTCGCCACCGAAGATCACCTGGCGCAGGCTGTGGCTCAAGTCGCTTTCGCCCTGGGCCGCGATCAATTGGCGGAACGCGCTCGGCGTCTGGTTGAGGACTGTCACTCCGGCCTCGCACAACAGTGCGTAGCAGTCCTGCGGCGAACGGCTGACCAGTTGCGGCACCACCAAAAGGCGACCGCCATGGGTCAGCGCGCCCCAGATTTCCCAGACCGAGAAGTCGAAGGCGAAGGAGTGGAACAACGCCCAGACGTCCTGCGGGCCGAAGTCGAACCACGCTTGAGTGGCCGAGAACAGTCGCGCGACGTTGCGGTGTTCGACCATCACGCCCTTGGGCAAGCCGGTCGAACCCGAGGTGTAGATCACATAGGCCAGATGGCTGGCATCCAGCCCCGCCACCTGCGGATTGCGCACGGATTGGTCCTGCCAGTCGTCGCTATCGAGAGCGACCACGGGGACCGAGATGTCGTCCAACAAGCGACGTGTCGCGTTTTGTGCCAACACGGCAACCGGCGCACTGTCCTGCAACAGGTAGGCGAGGCGCTCGACCGGATAGGCCGGATCGAGCGGCACATAACCGGCACCCGCCTTGAGGATGCCCAACAGACCGATGATCATGTCCAGGCCACGCTCGACACAGATCGCTACCCGATCATCCGGGCGAATGCCCAGGGACAGCAAATGATGGGCAAGCCGGTTGGCCCGGGCATTGAGTTCGCCATAGGTCAGCGTTCGGCTCTCGAACACCACCGCCACGGCATCAGGTTGTGCCGCGGCCCGGGCCTCGAACTGCCCATGAATCAGGGCGTTGTCGGGGTAAGCCACTTCCGAAGCATTCCAGGTTTCCAGCAATTGTCGGCGCTCGGCCGGCGGCAGGATCGGCAACCCGTTCAACGGCGCCAGGGGCGATTGCTCCAGCGCCTCCAACAGATGCTCCAGCACACATTGCACATAGCCGCAGACACGCCCGGCGCCGATCGACGCTTCAGCCATGACGGTCAGGTTGAAGCCTTCGCCCAAGTCATCCACCGACAACGTCAGCGGATAGTTGGTCCGTTCTTCGCCGCCCAGCACCTGGATACCCTCCCAGGCCGCGATGGCGTCGCTGGAAGCCGTCTGCGCACCGAGGTGGCGATAGTTCAGCAGTGCGCTGAACAACGGTGCCGGCGCGGCCACGCCACTGCAACGCTGGGCCAGCACCAAAGAGGCATGCTCATGGCCGAGCAAAGCGGTCAAGCGTGCATGGGTCGCCTTGACTCCGGCACGTACACCCTGCGCGCCCAGGTCCACCCGCAACGGCAAGGTGTTGATGAACATCCCCAGTGCCCGGTCGGCGCCCTCGCCACCTTGCATCCGGCCCAGCAACACGGTGCCGAACACGACGTCGTCCTTGCCCGAGACACGGCCCAGCACCTGCGCCCAGGCCAGGTGATACAGGCTCGCGGCGCTCACCCCGAGCTGACGGGCCTGCGCCCGCAGGCGCTGGCTGAGCGCCCCATCGACCGGCTGGCGAACCTCTTCGATCCCCCGTCCGTCGCCCTGCACATCCTGCAGGCCGAACGGCAACGTCGGCTCGGTCACGTCGCCCAGCATCTCGCGGAAGAACCCTTCGTGTTCTTCGCGGCTGATGCCCAGGCGGGCCTGGGCTACATAGTTGCGATACGGCACCGAGGCTGCCAGCAGATGCTCGCGCCCCATCACATGGGCTTCGATTTCCGCCGTGAGCATGGCCAGGGAGGTCGCGTCGTCGACCATGTGGTGGAACAGCAGCATGCCGACCCAGCGATTGTTCGCCACGTCTTCGGCATAGCCGATGCGCATCATCGGCGCCTGACGGATGTCCAGGCGATGATGGCGAGGGTGCAGGTGCTCGCGCAGTTGTTGCGCGATATCTCCCGCCGCCGGGTCCAGTACGATCTCATCGAGCCCCAGCCGGGCCTCGCGCCAGACCACCTGCACAGGTTCGTCCAGCCCTTCCCAGACCACGCCCGTGCGCAGGATATCGTGGCGAGACACCACGTTTTGCAACGCCCTGGCGAAGTCGTCCAAGCGGGCGCGGCTGTCGTAGGTGAACTGTACATATTGCAGATAGGGGTCGCCCTGGGCCGCAGCAAGGTGGTGATAAAGGATCCCCTCCTGCAATGGAGCAAGGGCATAGATGTCCTGCACGTTGCGTACACCACCCGGCACCGACGCGACGACGCGGTCGATACCGTCCTGGTCCAGATCGACCAGGGGCAACATGTCCGGTGTGATCCGTGTGCAGTCGGCGGGAATGCGGTTGGCCGGCACCACGATTTCGCGCACGCCGCCTACGGCCGCCGCCAATGCCGCCAGCGTTGGCTGGCCGAACAGCACGCGAACGTCGGCAGCCAGGTCGATCTGGCGCATGCGCTCGACCAGTTTCACCGCAAGCAATGAATGACCGCCCATTTCAAAGAAATGATCATGGCGACCGACCTGCTCCACGTGCAGCAGGTCTTGCCAGATCCGGGCAATGGCCGTCTCGACCTCGCCTTGGGGCGCCTCGTATTCACGGCTCACCACCGAGGACTGATCGGGCACCGGCAGCGCCTTGCGGTCCAGTTTGCCGTTGGTGGTCAACGGGAATACCGTCAACATCACGAACGCACTGGGCACCATGTACTCCGCCAGAGACCCCAACAGTTCCGCGCGCAGCTCGGCCGCCGACGGTGGCTCGCCCTCCTCGGCAATCACATAGGCCACCAGACGCTGGTCACCCGGGGTGTCCTGACGTGCCAGCACCATGGCCTCACGCACGCCGTTACAGGCAGCCAGCTTGGCCTCGATCTCGCCCAACTCGATACGGAAACCACGGATCTTCACCTGATCGTCGTTACGTCCGAGGTATTCGATACTGCCGTCGGCCAGCCAGCGACCAAGGTCACCGGTCTTGTACAGGCGGGCGTTCGGTTCTTTGCTGAACGGGTTGTCGAGGAAGCGCTCGGCGGTCAGTTCATCGCGATTCAGATAACCCCGGCTCACCCCCGCGCCACCGACGTACATTTCGCCGACCACACCGACCGGCACCGGTTCGCGCCGGGTGTCGAGCACATACAACTGCAAATCAGGGATGCGTTTACCGATGGGACTGACGCCGGTGAGCTGGGCATCGGCGGCAGACAACGCACGGTAGGTCACGTGCACGGTGGTTTCGGTGATGCCGTACATGTTCACCAGTTGCGTGCCGGCATTGGCTTCGCGGGCGTACCAGGGCTTGAGGATCCCGGTTTCCAAGGCTTCACCGCCGAAAATCACTTGCCGCAGGCTGTGGTTCAGGTCGCTTTCGCCCTGGGCTGCGATCAACTGGCGGAACGCGCTCGGCGTCTGGTTGAGGACGGTCACTCCGACCTCGCACAGCAGTGCATAGCAATATTGCGGCGAGCGACTGACCAGTTGCGACACCACCAGCAAGCGGCCGCCATGGGTCAGCGCGCCCCAGATTTCCCAGACCGAGAAATCGAAGGCAAAGGAATGGAACAGCGCCCACACGTCTTGCGGGCCGAAATCGAACCACGGCTGGGTGGCCGAGAACAACCGCGCGACGTTGCGGTGCTCGACCATCACGCCCTTGGGCAGCCCGGTGGAGCCGGAGGTGTAGATCACATAGGCCAGGTGACTGGCGAGCAGGCCGGGCACATCGGGGTTGTGTGACGGCTGCTGGGCGATGTCATCGATTTCGAGCGGGTCGAGGACGATGGTCGGCACCGTCATCGGGGGCAGGTTGTCGCGACAGTGCGACTGAGTCACCAAGGCCACCGGCTGGCTGTCGTGCAGCATGTAGGCCAGGCGCTCCGCCGGATAGGCCGGATCCAGCGGCACATAACCGGCGCCGGACTTGAGGATACCCAGCAGGCCGACGATCATCTCCAGGCCGCGTTCGGCACAGATCGCCACCCGGTCGTCCGGGCGAATACCCAGGGCAAGCAGACGATGGGCCAACTGGTTGGCGCAGGCATTGAGCTGACCATAAGTCAGCGTCTGCTCTTCATGGACCACCGCCACGGCGTCAGGCTGGGCCGTTGCCCAGGCTTCGAACTGACGATGAATCAGGGCATCCGCGGCATACTCGGCATCACCGGTATTCCAGATCTCCAGCAACTGCTGGCGTTCGGCCGGCGGCAGGACCGTCAAAGTGTGCAATGCGGTGTGCGGCGCTTGCTCCAGGGCGGTGACCAGGTTGTCCAGCGCCATCTGCATGTAGCCGCAGATGCGTGCCGCTCCGATCGAGGTTTCGACCAGGGCCGTGAGGGAGAAACCTTCCCCCAGGTCGTCGACGTTGAGGGTCAGTGGATAGTTGGTGCGTTCGTCACCACTGAGCGCCTCGATCCCGTTCCAGGCCGAGAGAGCATCCTGGGTCACCTCGGCGGCGCTGTGACGGTAGTTGAGCAAGGCACTGAACAGCGGCGTCGGTGCCGCCACGCCACTGCAACGCTGGGCCAGGGCCAGGGAGGCATGTTCATGGCCAAGCAGAGCCGTCAGTCGAGCGTGAGTCGCCTTGACCCCGCTACGAACTTCCTGGGCGCCCACATCCACGCGCAACGGCAAGGTGTTGATGAACATCCCCAGCGCCCGGTCGGCCCCTTCGCCGCCCTGCATCCGGCCCAGCAATACCGTGCCGAACACCACCTCCTCGCTGCCGGACACTTTGCCCAGTACTTGCGCCCAGGCCAGGTGCACCAGGCTCGCGGCACTGACGCCCAACTGCCGAGCCTGGGCCCGCAGACGCCTGGACAGCAGGAGATCCACCGGCTCGCGGACCTCATCGATGCCATGGCCGTCCCCCTGCACATCCTGCAAGCCGAAGGGCAGTGTCGGCTCGTCGATATCGCCGAGCATGTCACGGAAGAACGCCTCGTGTTCCGCCTCGCTCGCCCCCAGCCGGGCCTGGGCCACATAGTTGCGATAAGGCATCGCTTCGCCCAGCCGCTCGCCTTGCCCCAACAGATGCAACTGCATTTCATGCTGCATCACATCCAGGGCGGTGTGGTCCAGCGCCATGTGATGGAACAGCAGGATCGCCACCCAACGGTCCTGGGCCTCGTCCCGGCTGTAGACCAACTGCAACATCGGTGCACGGCGCAGATCCAGGCAATAGTGGCGAGCATCGAAGCGGCTCGCCAGTTGCGTGGCGACATCGCCGGCCGTGGTATCGGTTTCGAAGCATTGCGGCTCCAGCAGGACCTTGCGCCAGACCATCTGCAGCGGTTCGTCCAGGCCTTCCCAGGCCACGCTGGTGCGCAGGATATCGTGGCGATCGATCACCACCTGCAACGCCTCGACGAACGCCTCGAAGCGTCCGAGGCTATCGAAAGCGAACTGCGACTGGAGCACGTAGGGATCGCCCTGTTCGGCGGCTAAATGGTGATAGAGGATGCCTTCCTGCAATGGCGCCAGGGGATAGATGTCCTGCACATTGCGGGCGCCGCCCGGCACGGTCGCCACGATCCGGTCGATCGTGTCCTGGGTCAGGTTGACCAGCGGCAACATATCCGGGGTGATGTGTTCGCAATCCAGCGGAATCCGGTTGTCAGGAACCGTAATTTCCTTGCCGCTGCCCACCGCCGCGGCCAGTGCGGCCAGGGTCGGCTGGCTGAACAGCACGCGAACGTCGGCGCTCAACCCGACCTGGCGCATGCGCTCGATCAGGGTCACCGCCAGCAGCGAATGGCCGCCGAGTTCGAAGAAGTGATCGTGACGCCCCACCTGCTCGACCTTGAGCACCTCGGCCCAGAGCCGGGCCAGGGTCTGCTCCACTTCGCCTTGCGGAGCTTCGTACTCGCGGCTGGCGTAGGCATCAGCGTCGGGGGCCGGTAGTGCGCGACGATCCAACTTGCCGTTGGCGGTCAGTGGAAAGGATGGCAGCACCACAAAGGCACTGGGGACCATGTACTCGGCCAGGGTGCTTGCCAGTTGGCTACGCAGGTCGTGTACCGACAGGCTGACGTCCGCTTCCGGAATCACATAACCCACCAGGCGTTTAGGAGCGTTTTCGTCCTGGCGCGCCAGCACCACGGCGTCTTTCACGCCGACGCACTGGCCCAGCCGCGCCTCGATCTCGCCCAGTTCGACACGGAAACCACGGATCTTCACCTGATCGTCGTTACGCCCCAGGTAGTCCACGGTGCCATCCGCGCGCCAGCGCGCCAGGTCACCGGTGCGGTAGAGCAAGGCCGTCGGATCGGCGCTGAACGGGTCGGCGACGAACTTCTCGGCGGTCAGCTCGGGGCGGTTCAGGTACCCTTTCGCCACACCATCGCCACCGATGTACAACTCGCCCACCACACCCACCGGCACGGCTTGCTGTCGGGTGTCCAGCACATAGACCCGGCTGTTGCCGACCGGACGACCAATCGGAATCCCCCCTTGACCCACGGTACGGATTTCGTGCGTGGTGGTGAACGTGGTCGCTTCCGTCGGGCCATAACCGTTGAGCAGATGCTGCGGCGCGCCTTCTTTCAGGACACGACCGATCACCGCCGGATCGAGCACATCTCCGCCCACGATCAGATAACGCAGCTGTTTGAACACCGGCATCAGGCCGGCGGCATATTGGTGGAACAGGCCGGCGGTCATCCACAGCACGCTGACCGACTGCTCGATCAACAGCGCGGCAAAGCGCTCCCGGGACAACAACACATCCTGCTCGACCACCACCACGCAACCGCCGTTGAGCAACGGTGCCCAGACATCCAGGGTGCTGGCATCGAACGCCGGGTTGGAGGCAAACGCCACCCGATCCCGGGCATTGAAGTCGGCGTAGCCGTTGTTGATCACCAGGCGGTTGATCGCCCGATGCGGCACCAGCACACCCTTCGGTGTGCCGGTAGAACCCGAGGTGTACATGATGTAGGCAACCGATTCGGCGCTCTGCATCAGGTCGAGGTTCGCGGAGGCTTCATCCAGCGCCACGCAATCCAGGTCAACACGCACAGGACCTCGCGCCGCGGTCGTGGCACTCAGGGTCAGCAGGACCCGCGCCCCGCTGTCTTCGACCATGAACTGCTGGCGTTCCAGGGGCGCATGGATATCCAGTGGTACGAAGGCGGCGGCGCATTTGAGTACCGCCAGTTGGCTGACCAACAGCTCAAGAGAACGCTCCAGCAAAATTGCCACGCGCTCGCCCGGCTGAACGCCCAGGCCGACCAGATGACGGGCCAGGCGATTGGCCCGGGCGTTCAGCTCGGCGTAGGTCAGGCTATGCTCGTCATGCACTGCCGCCAGCGCCTCGGGATTGGCCTGCACCTGTGCCTCGAACAGACCATGAACGGTCCTGTCCTGCGGGTAGCTGCGGGTCGTGGCATTGAATTCCACCAGCAGTTGGCGACGCTCGGCCGACGGCAGGACCGATAGGCTGTCCAACGGCGTCTGTGGTGCCTGCTCCAACGCAGACACCAGGTTTTCCAGCACAACGTTCATGTAGGCGCAGATCCGCTGCGCGCCGATCTGCGGCAGCGCCAGTGCGGTCAGGTGGAAATCTTCGCCCAGGTCGTCCACCGACAGCGTCAGCGGATAGTTGGTGCGCTCTTCGTTGCTCAGGATCTCGATGCCGTTCCAGGCCGCCAATGTATCGGCCGAAGTCACATCCGCGCCGCTGTGCCGATAGTTGAGCAAGGCACTGAACAGCGGCATCGGCGCGACCACGCCGCTGCAACGTTGAGCCAGGGCCAGGGACGCATGTTCATGCCCCAGCAGGCCGGTCAACCGGGCATGTGCGGCCTTGGTACTGCCGCGCACATCCTGGTCGCCCACGTCCAGCCGAAGCGGCAAGGTGTTGATGAACATGCCCAACGCATGCTCGGCACCGTCGCCGCCCTGCATCCGGCCCATCAACACGGTGCCGAACACCACGTCCTGCTTGCCGGACACCTGGCTCAGCACCCGCGCCCAGGCCAGGTGATGCAGGCTCGCAGCACTCACGCCCAGCGTCCGGGCCTGGGCCCGCAGACGGCGACTCAGGTCTGCGCCAAGGTGCAACCCGGCCTCTTCGATATCGCTGCCGTCGCCGCGCACATCCTGCACACCGAAGGGCAGCGTTGGTTCGTCGATGTCGCCGAGCATGTCGCGGAAGAATGCTTCATGCTCCTCGCGGCTGACACCCAGGCGAGCCTGGGCCACGTAGTTGCGGAAAGGTGCCGCTGCACCCAGTTGTTCGGCCTGGCCCAGCAGATGTGCCTGCATTTCGTGGCGCACCACTTCCAGTGCCGTGTGATCCAGTGCCATGTGATGGAACAGCAACAGCGCGACCCAGCGCTGGTTGGCCGGGTCATGGGCAAAGGCAATGCGCATCAGCGGCGCCTGTTGCATATCGAGACGGTAATGCAGTGTGTCGAAGCGCTCGCGCAGTTGTCCGGCGATATCCCCCGCAGCGGCAGCCAGTACCACCTCCTCCACCGCCAGTTGCGCTTTGCGCCAGACCACTTGCACCGGCTCATCGAGGCCTTCCCAGACCACCGATGTACGCAGGATGTCATGACGATCGATCACCGCCTGCAGCGCATGGGCAAACGCGTCGAGACGTTCACGGTCGGCGACGGTGAACGTTGCTTGCAGCACATAGGGGTCACCGGTGGCCGCCGCAATGTGGTGGTAGAGAATGCCTTCCTGCAACGGTGCCAGCGGGTAGATATCCTGCACATTGCGCGCACCACCCGGCACCGTCGCGACGATACGGTCGATGGCCTGCTGGTCCAGAACGACCAGCGGCAGCATCGACGGCGTGATCCGGGTGCTCCCCAGCAGAATGCCATTGTCCGGCACCTCGACATCGCGACCGCTACCGACAGCGGCGGCCAGCGCCATCAAGGTCGGCTGACCAAACAGCACGCGGATGTCCGCCGACCAGCCGAGCTGGCGCATGCGTCCGATCAGGCTGACGGCCAGCAGCGAATGGCCGCCCAGCTCGAAGAAGTGGTCGTGACGCCCTACTTGTTGCAGGCCCAACAGGTCCTGCCAGATCTGCGCCAGGGCGGTTTCAACTTCGCCTCGGGGGGCTTCGTAGCCACGGGTGATCAGTGCATCGTGTTCCGGGGCCGGCAAGGCCTTGCGGTCGAGCTTGCCGTTGGGGGTCAGAGGCAGTGCGTCAAGCTGCACGTAGGCTACGGGGATCATATAGGCCGGCAGTTGCGCTTGCAGATAGCTGCGCAGAACCTCGATATCCACCGCTTCCGATTGAGTGAAATAGGCCACCAGGCGTTTGTCGCCCGGCACGTCTTCACGGGCCAATACCACCGCTTCTTTCACCGCGTCATGTTTGGCGAGTTTCGCTTCGATCTCGCCCAGTTCGATACGGAAACCACGGATCTTCACCTGGTCGTCGTTGCGGCCCAGGTATTCGATGTTGCCGTCCGGCAGGTAGCGGCCCAGGTCGCCGGTCTTGTACATCCGGGCGTTGGGCGTGGCGCTGAACGGATCCGTGAGGAAACGCTCGGCGGTCAGATCATCACGATTGAGATAGCCACGGGCGACACCTGCACCACCGATGTAGATTTCCCCTGGGACACCCAATGGCACCGGCTGCTTGTGCTCATCCAGCAAGTAGAACTGGGTGTTGGCGACCGGCTTGCCGATGTGCGCGGCAAACCCGTCTTCGCAAGCCATCGATACCCAACTGGAGTAGGTCGTGGTTTCCGAAGGACCGTAGAGGTTGCACAGGCGCTTGACCTGGGTTTGTTCGAATAACGCCTCGACGAGACTGCGCTTGAGGGCTTCACCGGCTACGTTCACCGTGTCCACACCCTCGCCCAGCCCACCGGATTCCAACAGCGCCTTGAGCGCCGACGGCACGGTGTTGATCAGGGTGATGTCGTGCTCGCCGTGTTGCAGTTCCAGCACATTAGTCACGACCTCGATGCTGCCGCCGCTGGTCAACGGTGCAAAGCACTCGTACACGGCCAGGTCGAAGTTCAATGAGGTCGAGAACAGCGTCTTCGACAAGGTTTGCGCATCGAACGACCGATGCGCCCAGGTCAGGAAATTCACCGTGTTGCGGTGTTCGATCATCACGCCCTTGGGCAATCCGGTCGAACCCGAGGTGTAGATCACGTAAGCCAAGTGCGATGAGGTCAGTTCAGTGACTTCAGGATTCTGGACGGATTCGTCCTGCCAGAGCCCGCTGCCCAGATCGATGACCGGCATCGAAGCATCGGCCAACAACCCAAGGGTCGCCGACTGAGCCAGAACCACGGCCGGCGCGCTGTCCTCCAGCATGTAGGCAATCCGATCCGCCGGATACGCCGGATCCAGCGGCACGTAACCGCCCCCCGCCTTGAGGATCGCCAGCAAGCCCACGACCATGTCGAGGCCACGCTCGACACAGATCGCCACCCGCGAGTCCGGCCGCACGCCCTGCCCGTGCAGGTAATGCGCCAGGCGGTTGGCTTGCTCGTTCAATTCGCGGTAGCTCAGGCGTTGCTCACCATGCCGCACCGCCAGCGCATCCGGCGTGCGCTGCACCTGATCCTCGAACAACCCATGAACGGTCTGCTCCAGCGGATACTCGGCCTCGGTGGCGTTGAACGCAACCAGCAGTTGCTCACGCTCCGCTTCCGGCAGAACCGGCAGGCGATACAACGCGGCCTGGGGCGTCTGCTCCAGCGCCTCCACGAGTTTTTCCAGGGCCGTGTGCATGTAGCCGCAGACCCGCTGCGCGCCAATCTGCGCGGCTACCAGCACCGACAAGCGGAACCCGTTGCCCAGGTCGTCGACGTTCAATGTCAGCGGATAGTTGGTGCGTTCTTCGCCATCCAGGGCATGGATACCTTGCCAAGCATCCGTCGCCTGCGCCGAAACCGCACCCGTGGCGCTGTGTCGGTAGTTGAGCAAGGCGCTGAACAGCGGCAACGGCGCCGCCACACCACTGCAACGCTGGGCCAGGGCCAGGGAGGCATGTTCGTGGCCCAACAGCGAGGTCAACCGCGCATGGGTGGCCTTGACACCCGCCCGCACGCCCTGGTGCCCCACCTGGACCCGCAATGGCAAGGTGTTGATGAACATCCCCAGGGCGCGCTCGGTATCGGCACCGCCCTGCATCCGTCCCATCAACACAGTACCGAATACCACATCCTGCTTGCCGGACACCTTGCCCAGCACCTGGGCCCAGGCCAAGTGCACCAGGCTGGCGACGCTTACTCCCAACTGACGGGCCTGGGCTCGCAAACGCAAGTCCAGGGAAGCCGCCACCGATTGCCGGGCCTCTTCGATGCCATGGCCACTGCCCTGCACATCCTGCAGGCCGAACGGTAATGTCGGTTCGTCGATATCACCGAGCATCTCGCGGAAAAACACCTCATGTTCTTCCCGGCTCATACCCAGGCGTGCCTGGGCCACATAATTGCGATAGGGCACCGCGTCGGCCAGTTGCCCGACGTCACCCATCAGATGCGCCTGCATCTCGTGCTGCACCACTTCCAGCGCCGTGTGGTCGAGCACCATGTGATGGAACAACAGCGTCGCGACCAATCGATGATTGGCGGCATCCTGTCCATAGGCCAGGCGCATCAAGGGTGCCTGGCTGACATCCAGGCGATGGTGTCGCGGGTCGAAGCGCTGCTGCAACTGCGCCACGGCGTCACCGGCGGCCGGATCGAGGTCGACCGCTTCAACGTGCAGCTTCGCTTCGCGCCAGACCACTTGCACCGGCGACTCCAAGCCTTCCCAGACCACGCTGGTACGCAGGATATCGTGACGATCGATTACCACCTGCAACGCCTCGATGAACGCATCGAGCCGTTCCCGATGGTCGAAGGCAAACTGCGACTGCAATACATACAGATCGCCCTGTTCAGCCGAAAGATGGTGGAAGAAGATGCCTTCCTGCAGCGGTGCCAGCGGGTAGATGTCCTGTACGTTGCCCACGCCGCCCGGCACTGTCGCGACGATGCGGTCAATGGCTTGCTGGTCCAACTCGACCAGGGGCAGCATCGTCGGCGTGATGCGCGTGCAACCCGGTGGGATGCCGTTGTCCGGCACCACGATTTCGCTGCCACTGCCCACCGCTGCCGCCAGCGCCATCAACGTCGGCTGGCCGAACAGCACGCGCACATCGGCGCTCAAACCGACCTGACGCATCCGCCCGATCAGGCTGACAGCCAACAAGGAGTGGCCGCCGAGTTCGAAGAAGTGATCATGACGACCGACGCGCTCGACCTTGAGCAGGTCCTGCCAGATCTGCGCCAGGGTGGTTTCGATTTCGCCTCGGGGGGCTTCGTAGCCGCGGGTGATGACCGAGTCCAGGTCCGGGGCTGGCAGGGCCTTGCGGTCGAGCTTGCCGTTGGGGGTCAGGGGCAGTGCGTCGAGGAACACATAAGCCCCAGGAACCATGTATTCAGGTAGATGCGCTTGCAGATGGCTGCGCAGAACCTCGATATCCACCGCTTCCGATTGAGTGAAATAAGCCACCAGGCGCTTGTCGCCCGGTACATCTTCCCGGGCCAGCACCACGGCTTCCTTCACCGCGTCGTGTTGAGCGAGCTTGGCTTCGATCTCACCCAGTTCGATGCGGAAACCACGGATCTTCACCTGGTCGTCGTTGCGGCCCAGGTATTCGATGTTGCCGTCCGGCAGGTAGCGGCCCAGGTCGCCGGTCTTGTACATCCGGGCGTTTGGAACAGCGCTGAATGGATCTTTCAGGAAGCGTTCGGCGGTGAGATCGTCGCGATTCAGATAACCCCGAGCCACACCGGCACCACCGATATAGATTTCCCCAGGAACACCCAATGGCACCGGTTGCTTGTGTTCATCCAGCAAGTAGAACTGAGTGTTGGCGACCGGCTTGCCGATGTGCGCGGCAAACCCGTCTTCGCGAGCCATCGATACCCAGCTGGAGTAGGTCGTGGTTTCCGAAGGACCGTAGAGGTTGCACAGACGCTTGACTGAAGTCTGTTCGAAGAGCGTTTCCACCAGACTGCGTTTGAGCGCTTCACCGGCCACGTTCACCGTGTCCACGCCCTCGCCCAGCCCACCCGACTCCAACAGCGCCTTGAGCGCCGACGGCACGGTATTGATCAGGGTGATGTCGTGCTCGCCGTGTTGCAGTTCCAGCACATTAGTGACCACTTCGATGCTGCCGCCGCTGGTCAACGGCGCGAAGCACTCGTAGACCGCCAGGTCGAAGTTCAGCGAGGTCGAGAACAGGGTTTTCGACAGCGTCTGGGCATCGAACGACCGATGGGCCCAAGTCAGGAAGTTCACCGTGTTGCGGTGTTCGATCATCACGCCTTTAGGCAAGCCGGTGGAACCGGAGGTGTAGATCACGTAAGCCAGATGCGCCGAGGTCAGCCCTGCAACCTCTGGATTCGAGACGGATTCGTCCTGCCAGCGCCCGCTACCCAAATCAATCACTGGCATCGTTGCATCAGCCAACAACCCAAGGGTCGCCGACTGAGCCAGAACCACCGCCGGCGCACTGTCTTCCAACATGTAGGCAATTCGATCCGACGGATAGGCCGGATCCAGCGGCACATAACCGCCTCCCGCTTTGAGGATCGCCAGCAACCCGACCACCATGTCGAGGCCACGCTCGACACAGATCGCCACCCGCGAATCCGGCCGCACGCCCTGCCCGCGCAGGTAATGCGCCAGGCGGTTGGCTTGCGCGTTCAGCTCGCCATAGCTCAGGCGCTGATCGCCATGCCGCACTGCCATTGCTTCCGGCGTGCGCTGCACCTGCTCCTCGAACAACCCGTGGACGGTCTGTTCCAGCGGATACTCGGCCTCGGTGGCGTTGAATGCCACCAGCAGTTGCTCACGTTCCGCGGCAGGCAGAATCGGCAGATCGGCCAGCGACGACTCAGGCGCACATTCCAGCGCCTGGGCCAAAGTCGCCAGCGCGGTTTCCATATAGGCGCAGATCCGCGGCGCGCCGATCCCGCTCACCGCCTGGACGGTGAGGCTGAAACCCTCGCCCAGATCGTCCACCGAGAGCATCAGCGGGTAGTTGGTGCGCTCTTCACCACCGAGCACCTGGATACCGTTCCAGGCCGACACCGCCTCGGTGGACGTCGCCATGCCGGTGTGGCGATAGTTGAGCAAGGCACTGAACAGCGGCGCGGGTGCAACCACGCCGCTGCAACGCTGGGCCAAAGCCAGGGAGGCGTGCTCATGGCCGAGCAATGCGGTTAACCGTGCATGGGTGGACCTGACCCCGGCGCGCACGTCCTGCCCGCCAATGTTCACCCGCAGCGGCAAGGTGTTGATAAACATGCCCAAGGCGCGGTCGGCACCTTCGCCGCCCTGCATCCGCCCCATCAGCACGGTGCCGAACACCACATCGTCCCGACCCGACACACGGCCCAGCACCTGCGCCCAGGCCAGGTGGACCAGACTCGCAGCACTCACTCCGAGCTGACGCGCCTGGGTCCTCAAGCCCAGGCTCAAGCTGCTGGCAAGTGTCAACGTGGCTTCCTCGATGCCCGGCCCTGCACCCTGCACCTCTTGCAGGCCGAATGGCAGTGTCGACTCATCGACATCCCCCAGCATCTCGCGGAAAAATTCTTCGTGGGCTTCGGCGCTTACGCCCAGGCGCACCTGTGCCACGTAGTTGCGAAAGGGTACCGGCTCAGGCAATGCATCGGCCCGGCCGAGCAGGAATGCCTGCATCTCATGCTGCACCAGCTCCAGGGCTGCATGGTCCAGCGCCATATGGTGGAACAACAGCATCGCCACCCAGCGGTTGTTAGCCCGATCTTCAGCACAGACCAGGCGCATCAACGGCGCCCGGCCTACGTCCAGACGGTGGCGTCGGGTATCGAAACGCTGATGCAGTTGCCACTCGATATCGCCCTCGGCCGGATCGAGCACCAGCTCCTCCAGGGCCAGAGTGGCTTCGCGCCAGACCACTTGCATCGGCTCCTCCAACCCCTCCCACACCACCGAGGTGCGCAAGATGTCGTGGCGATCGATCACGCCTTGCAAGGCCTGGAGAAAATCATCCAGGCGGGCCCGCCGATCTGCCCCGAACAAGGTCTGCAACACATAGGGATCGCCCTGCTCTGCGGCAAGGTGATGGTAGAAAATGCCTTCCTGCAACGGTGCCAGCGGGTAGATGTCCTGAACATTACCGGCGCCACCGGGCACGCCGTCGACGATCCGGTCGATCTGCTCCTGAGTCAGGCTGGCCAGCGGCAACATGTCCGGTGTGATGCGGAACGCCGGGCTCAACCAGTCGCCACCGTTTCTCTCCAGCAGTGCGAGCAGTTCATACTTATGGACGACCAGGCTGTCCCATACCGCGCTCTCCAGCCCTTCGTCATCGCCCTCGATCACAAGGTTGTCGCCATCCTGCTGGAGACGAATCGGGTGCTTGGAAAGCGCTGCCATCAGTTCGCTGAATTGCATCGAAGGACCTGCTTTTCTGGTTCGGAGTGGTTGACGATCAATGTGGCTTTCAGATACGGCGTGTCGCCTGGACGCGAGGATTGGCGGTGGACGGGCCGATCACCGCGTGCGGGCCAATGCAGTGAATATCGTCATGTTCAACCGAAGGAGATCCCTCTCCGGGACTGTCTCCTTACAGGCCAAAAAAAATTAGAGCATTCAGTAGGGCATGTCTGTCATGGGAAGCAGGGACAAGTCCCGACGACGAACAGGTGGATGCCAACCCTGTAGAAACCGGGCTTGCCCGCGAAGGTGGTGGCACATTCAATATATGTGTGACAGACACTCCGCTATCGCGAGCAGGCTCGCTCCCACATTGATTCGGGTGTACGCAGCATCTACATACCCCGCCCAACCCTGTGGGAGCCGGGCTTGCCCGCGAAGGTGGTGGCACAGTCAACATCTATGTGACAGACGCTCCGCTTTCGCGAGCAAGCCCGCTCCCACAGAGGGATCTGGGGTGAACAGGATTGGCAAGGCGATGCGGAAAACTGTGGGAGCGAGCCTGCTCGCGATGACGGCGGCACGGCCAACATCACCGCAAGCTGACCCACCGCTGACCCACCGCTATCGCGAGCAGGCTCGCTCCCATCGGACTCAGATGCGTCGCTGGCGCGTGAGCGCCGGAATCTTCGTCTCGGGCACTTCGATGCGTTGTACCTGCCCCACCGCCGCGGCCACCAATGCCAGCGTCGGTTGACCGAACAACACACGGACATCGGCCTCCATGCCTTCCTTGCGCATGCGTTCGATCAGCGCCACGGCCAACAACGAGTGTCCGCCCAGTTCAAAGAAATGGTCATGGCGACCAACGCGCTCGACCTTCAGCAACTCGGCCCACAGCGCCGCAAGCTTCATCTCGGTGTCACCCAGGGGGGCTTCATAAAGACGCAGGGAAAACGCGCTGCTATCGGGTGCCGGCAAGGCCTTGCGGTCGAGCTTGCCGTTGGGGGTCAGGGGCAGTTCATCGAGGTGCACGTAGGCCACGGGGACCATATAGGCCGGCAGTTGCGCTTGCAGATAGCTGCGCAGAGCCTCGATATCCACCGCTTCCGATTGAGTGAAATAAGCCACCAGGCGTTTGTCGCCCGGCACGTCTTCACGGGCCAGTACCACCGCTTCCTTCACGGCGTCGTGTTGAGCGAGCTTGGCTTCGATCTCACCCAGTTCGATGCGGAAACCACGGATCTTCACCTGGTCGTCGTTGCGGCCCAGGTATTCGATATTGCCGTCCGGGAGATAGCGGCCGAGGTCGCCGGTTTTGTACATCCGGGCATTCGGTTCACGGCTGAACGGATCCTTGAGGAAACGTTCAGCCGTCAGGTCATCGCGATTGAGATAGCCACGGGCGACACCAGCGCCGCCGATGTAAATCTCTCCCGGTACACCCAGCGGCACCGGTTGTTTATGTTCATCCAGCAAGTAGAACTGGGTGTTGGCGACCGGTTTGCCAATATGCGCGGCAAACCCATCTTCGCGAGCCATCGAGACCCAACTGGAGTACGTCGTGGTTTCCGAAGGACCATAGAGGTTGCACAGGCGCTTGACTGAGGTCTGTTCGAACAGTGCCTCCATCAGACTGCGCTTGAGCGCTTCACCGGCCACGTTCACCGTGTCCACGCCCTCGCCCAGCCCACCCGACTCCAACAGCGCCTTGAGCGCCGACGGCACGGTGTTGATCAGGGTGATGTCGTGCTCGCCGTGTTGCAGTTCCAGCACATTAGTGACGACCTCGATGCTGCCGCCGCTAGTCAACGGTGCAAAGCACTCGTAAACCGCGAGATCGAAGTTCAGCGAGGTCGAGAACAGGGTTTTCGACAGGGTTTGCGCATCGAACGACCGATGGGCCCAAGTCAGGAAGTTCACCGTGTTGCGGTGCTCGATCATCACGCCTTTCGGCAAGCCGGTGGAACCGGAGGTGTAGATCACGTAGGCCAAGTGCGATGAGGTCAGCCCTGCAACCTCTGGATTCGAGACCGACTCGTCCTGCCAGCGCCCGCTGCCCAAATCGATGACCGGCATCGTGGCATCAGCCAACAACCCAAGGGTCGCCGACTGAGCCAGCACCACGGCCGGCGCGCTGTCCTCCAGCATGTAGGCAATCCGATCCGCCGGATAGGCCGGATCCAGCGGCACATAACCGCCCCCCGCCTTGAGGATCGCCAGCAAGCCCACGACCATGTCGAGGCCACGCTCGACACAGATCGCCACCCGCGAATCCGGCCGCACGCCCTGCCCGCGCAGGTAATGCGCCAGGCGGTTGGCTTGCTCGTTCAATTCGCGGTAGCTCAGGCGTTGCTCACCATGCCGCACCGCCAGCGCATCCGGCGTGCGCTGCACCTGCTCCTCGAACAACCCATGGACGGTCTGCTCCAGCGGATACTCGGCCTTGGTGGCGTTGAACGCCACCAGCAGTTGCTCACGCTCCGCTGCGGGCAGAATCGGCAGATCGTGAAGGGGTGCCCCCGGTGTCTGCTCGAGCATCCGGATCAGGCCTAGCAACGCCTGCTGCACATAACCGCAGATGCGTTGTGCGCCCATCTGTGCAGGCGTCATGACCGTGAAGCTGAATGCCTCGCCTTGGTCATCGACGTTCAAGGTCAGCGGATAGTTGGTGCGCTCCTCGCCACTGAGTATCTGGATACCCTCCCAGGCCGACAACGCTTCGGTCGACGTCGTCGCCCCGGTATGACGGTAGTTGAGCAAGGCACTGAACAACGGCGTCGGTGCTTCCACGCCGCTGCAACGTTGCGCCAGGGCCAACGAGGCGTGCTCATGGCCGAGCAACGCGGTCAAGCGTGCATGGGTCGCCTTCACGCCCGCACCGACAGCGGTTTGCCCCAGGCTCACCCGCAGCGGCAAGGTATTGATGAACATCCCCAGCGCCCGGTCGGCACCCTCGCCGCCCTGCATCCGGCCGACCAGCACAGTACCGAACACCACGTCGTCCTTGCCCGACACCTTGCCCAGCACCTGCGCCCAGACCAAGTGATACAGGCTGGCCGCGCTCACGCCCAACTGACGGGCCTGGGCTCGCACCCGTCGACTCAGATCGGCATCGACGTCCTGGCGAACCTCTTCGATGCCACTGCCGTCGCCTTGCACATCCTGCAAGCCGAACGGCAGCGTCGGTTCGTCGAGGTCACCCAGCATGTCGCGGAAGAACGCTTCATGAGCCTCACGGCTTACGCCCAAGCGGGCCTGGGCCACGTAATTGCGATACGGCACCGATATTGGCAAACGCTGTGCTTGCCCGAGCATGTACGCCTCGATTTCCGCCGCCAGCGCCGCCAGGGAGGTGGCATCGTCCACCAGGTGATGGAACAGCAGGATGCCCACCCAGCGTTGATTCATCGGATCTTGCGCATAGGCAATTCGCATCATCGGCGCCTGGCGCACGTCCAGGCGGTAGTGCCGCGGGTCGAAACGCTGATGCAGTTGCATGGCGATATCGCCTGCCGCCGGGTCCAGCGGTACCGCTTCCACACCCAGCTCCGCGTTACGCCAGACCACCTGCACCGGCTCGGCCAGGCCTTCCCAGACCACACCGGTGCGCAGGATGTCGTGACGGGCGACGACCGCTTGCAACGCTTGGGCAAAATCCTCCAGGCGGGTGAAATTGTCGAAACCGAACATCACATATTGCAGGTAGGGATCGCCCTGGGCGGCAGCGAGATGGTGATACAGAATGCCTTCCTGCAACGGCGCCAGGGCATAGATGTCCTGCACGTTGGCAACGCCGCCGGGCACGGTGGCGACGATTCGGTCGATGGCCTCCTGGTCCAGGTCGGCCAGGGGCAACATGGCGGGGGTGATCCGCGAGCAGCCGTGCGGGATCCGGTTGACCGGCACCACAACATCCGTGCACGTACCAACCGCAGCGGCCAATGCAGCCAATGTCGGCTGGCCGAACAGCACGCGCACATCGGCGCTCAAACCGGCCTGGCGCATGCGTTCGATCATTTTCACCGCCAGCAGCGAATGACCGCCCAACTCGAAGAAGTTGTCATGGCGACCGATCCGCTCCAGGTCCAGCAAATCCTGCCAGATTCCGGCAATGGCGACTTCGACTTCACCTTGCGGCGCTTCGTACTCACGGGTAATGACCGACGCCAGGTCCGGCGCCGGTAGCGCCTTGCGATTCAATTTGCCATTCGGCGTCAGCGGCAACGCTTCAAGTTGCACATAGGCTGCCGGTACCATGTATTCCGGCAGTTGCCCTTGCAACTGAGTCCGCAGGCTTTCGATCTCGACGCGGTGCTCGTCACCGTGCACGGTGAAGTACGCCACCAGCCGCTTGGCCCCCGGCACGTCTTCGCGAGCCAGCACCACGGCTTCCTTGATCGCCCCGTGCTGGGCAAGCTTGGCCTCGATCTCGCCCAGTTCGATACGGAAACCGCGGATCTTCACCTGATCGTCGTTACGGCCCAGGTAGTCGATATTGCCGTCCGCCAGGTAACGACCCAGGTCGCCGGTGCGGTACATCCGCGCGTTCGGACGGTCGCTGAACGGGTCGGCGAGGAAACGCTCGGCCGTCAGCTCCGCACGGTGCAGATACCCTCGCGCCACCTGGACGCCACCGATGTAGATCTCCCCGGCCACGCCCATAGGCACAGGTTGCTGGTGGGCGTCGAGCAGGTAGATCCGAGTGTTGGCGATCGGCTTGCCGATCGGCGTGCTGTCCGGTGTCTCGGCGCCCGTGCAGTCCCAGGCGGTGACGTCCACCGCCGCTTCGGTCGGGCCGTACAGGTTGTGCAACGCAGCCCCTGGCAATTGCGCCTTGAAGCGACGCACCAGATGGCCCGGCAAGGCTTCGCCACTGCACATCACCTGGCGCAACCCCTCGCATTCGCCAGCTTCGCCATGGGCCAGGAACACGTCCAGCATCGACGGGACGAAGTGCAGCGTGGTGATGCCCTGGGTCTGGATCACTTCGCGCAGGTACGCCGGGTCGCGATGCCCGCCCGGACGCGCCATCACCAGCCGGGCACCGGTGAACAGCGGCCAGAAGAACTCCCACACAGAGACGTCGAAGCTGAACGGGGTCTTCTGCAGCACCGCATCCGCGGCGCTCAGCGTGTAGGCCTCCTGCATCCACAACAGGCGGTTGACCACCGCACCATGCTCGTTCATCACGCCTTTGGGCAGGCCGGTGGAGCCAGAGGTGTAAATCACATAAGCCAAGTGATCGGCCCGCAGGCCTTGCACCTGCGGATTGCCGGTCGGTTGCGTGGCGAAGTCTTGCTCTTCGAGCACCATCACCCTGGCGTTGGTCGCGGGCAGGCTCGCCTGCAAGGCGCGTTGGATCAGCACCACGGCCGGGGCGCTGTTTTCCAGCATGTAGGCCAAACGGTCAGCCGGATAATCCGGGTCGAGCGGCACGTAGGCAGCGCCCGCTTTCAGAATGCCCAGCAGCGCCGCGACCATGTCCGTGCTGCGGTCCATGCAGATCGCCACGCGGTCATCCGCGTGAATACCCAGGGCAAGCAAGCGATGGGCGATTTGGTTGGCCCGGTGGTTCAACTGCGCGTAACTCAGCTGCTCTGCGTCAGCCACCACTGCAATGCCGTCTGGTGACGCCAGTGCCTGCGCTTCGAACAGACCGTGCAAGGTCAACCCTTGCGGATAGTCGACGGCCGTAGCGTTGAACGTTTCCAGCAGGTGTTGGCGCTCGACCGCCGGCAGGCTCTCCAGCTCGTACGGCGGCGTGTCGGATCCTTGCTCCAGTGCGGTTACAAGGCTTTCGAGGGTGGTTTGCATGTACTCGCCGATGCGTTGCGCACCGATTCCGCGCGCCACCTGCACCACCAGGCTGAACCCTTCGCCCTCATCATCCACGGCCAGCGTCAACGGGTAGTTGGTACGTTCCTCACCACCGATGGACTCGATCCCCTGCCACGCCGACACCATCTGCGCGGTGACTTCGACCGAGCAATGGCGATAATTGAGCATGGCACTGAACAGCGGCGTCGGCGCTACCACGCCACTGCAACGCTGGGCCAGGGCCAGCGGAGCGTGCTCATGACCGAGCAGTGCGGTGAGCCGTTGATGCGTGGTTTTCACACCCTCCCGCACACCGCACCCACCCAGGCTCACCCGCAACGGCAGGGTATTGATGAACATGCCCAACGCATGATCGGCACCCTCTCCGCCTTGCATCCGACCCAGCAGCACCGTGCCGAAGACCACTTCGTCGCGTCCGCTGACACGGCCCAGCACCTGTGCCCAGGCCAAATGCATCAGGCTCGCCGCACTGACACCCAACTGCCGCGCCTGGCCACGAAGACGACGACACAGTCCCGCCCCCAGCGCCAGCTTTACCTCCTCCACGCCGTTACCGTCACCTTGCACATCCCGCAGGCCGAACGGCAGCGTCGGCTCATCGATATCGCCAAGCATGTCGCGGAAGAACCCTTCGTGCTCCTCCTGGCTGACGCCGAGGCGCGCCTGGGTCACGTAGTTGCGGTAAGGCACCGCAGCGCCCAGCTGGTCGGCCCTGCCGAGCAAGTGGGCCTGCATTTCCCGCTCCAACACCTCCAGCGCGGTATGGTCCAGCACCGAGTGATGGAACAACAGCATCGCCACCCAGCGCTGATTGGCGACATCTTCTGCGAACACCAGGCGCAACAACGGCGCCTGGCGCATATCCAGCCGGTAATGACGGGCATCGAAACGCTCATACATTTGTGCAACAACTTCTGCGCCGTCAGCTTCCGGTTCGAATGCCTCGAAGCTGAGTTGCGCCCGACGCCACACGACCTGCACCGGTTCGTCGAGCCCTTCCCAAGCCATCGATGTCCTGAGGATGTCATGGCGATCGATCACCTGCTGCAACGCCTGGGCGAAGCTATCCAGACGACTGCGGTCATCAAAACCGAACAGCGTCTGCAACACGTAGGGGTCACCTCTGTTTGCGGTCAGATGGTGATACAGGATGCCTTCCTGCAACGGCGCCAGGGGGTAGATGTCCTGGACGTTGCCCGCACCACCCGGCACGCTCGCCACGATCCGGTCGATGGCCTCCTGGCTCAGAATGGCCAGTGGCAACATGTCCGGCGTGATCCGCTCGCAACCTTCGACAATGGCATTGGCCGGTACCACCACATCGCGATGCCCACCCACCGCAGCGGCCAATGCCCGTAGCGTTGGCTGGCTGAACAGGTCGCGCACGTCTACCGACAGACCGGCCTGACGCATCCGCTCGATCAACCTCATCGCCAACAGCGAATGACCGCCCAGTTCGAAGAAATGATCGTGACGGCCGACCCGTTCCACCTTCAACAGGTCCACCCACAAGCCGGCCAGGGTCTGTTCGATTTCCCCCTGCGGCGCCTCGTAGGCTTCGCTCGCGTAGGCCTCGGCATGCGGCGCGGGCAGCGCCTTGCGGTCCACCTTGCCGTTGAGTGTCAGAGGGAAAAGCGGCAGGAACACGAACGCGCCGGGCACCATGTACTCGGCCAGGGTTGCGGACAACTGCTCCCGCAGCCCGGCCACAGTCAACGTGACTTCCGGCTGCGCAATGACATAGGCCACCAGGCGTTTCTCGCCCGATTCATCGGCCCGCACCATCACCACGGCATCCTGCACCCCTGCACAGGTGACCAGTCTGGCTTCGATTTCACCCAGTTCGATCCGGAAACCCCGGATCTTCACTTGATCGTCGTTACGCCCCAGGCACTCCAGGCTGCCTTCCGGCAACCAGCGGCCAAGGTCGCCCGTGCGGTACAGCAACGCCCCAGGCTCGTCGCTGAACGGATCGGCAATGAATTTCTCCGCAGTGAGGTCGGGACGGTTCAGATACCCCTTCGCCACGCCTTTGCCGCCGATGTAGATTTCGCCGACGACACCCAACGGAACCAGTTGCTGGCGCGCATCCAGCACGTACACCTGGGTATTGGAGATCGGTCCGCCAATCGGCACGCTCTGCGCGTCTTCGGCCACCGCCTTCACTTCCAGCGTAGTGGCGTAGGTGGTGGTTTCAGTCGGGCCATAGCAATGCACCAGGCGCAACGCCGGCGCCAGGCTCAGCAGGCGCCGGAACGACGCCACATCGGCCCGTTCGCCACCGCACAGCAGAATACGCAGACCAGCCATGGCCTCAGGAATCAGTTGCACGTACTGATTGAAGATCGCCGTGGTCACGAACAACACCGTGGCCCCCGACTCACTCAGCACGTGGGCGAAACGTGCCGGCTCAAGCAGCGTCTCATGATCGATCACCACCACCTGCCCGCCGTTGAGCAGCGCGCCCCACACGTCCATGGTACTGGCGTCGAACGCCGGGTTGGAGGCAAAGGCGATCCGGTCATGCTCATTGAAGTCGGCATAGCCGTTATTGATCACCAACCGATTGATTGCCCGGTGTGGAACCAGTACGCCCTTGGGCTGACCCGTGGAGCCAGAGGTATACATGATGTAGGCAATCGACTCGCTGGACTGTTCAAGCCCTGGATTGTGGGTGGCCCCGTGCGGTTCCAGCGTGTCCAGATCAACGCGGCGCACGTTCGGGGGTATCGACTCGCTGCTGGACGTCAATACAAAGAACGCCCGGCAATCCGCGAGCATGAATCCCTGCCGCTCCAGCGAAGCATTCCGGTCCAGCGGGACGTAGGTCGCCGCGCACTTGAGAATGGCCAACTGGCTGGTCAGCAGATCGATCGAACGCGGCAACAGGATCGCCACACAGTCGTTCGGTCGCACGCCAAGACCGATCAGGTGATGGGCCAGGCGGTTCGCTTGCGCGTTCAGCTCCCCATAAGTCACTTGCCGCTGTCCATGTTTCACCGCAATTGCCTGCGGCAAGTGGGCCGCCCGGGCCTCGAACAGCGCCAACACGGTCTCGTCCTGAGGATAGATGCGCCGGGTGGCGTTGAAGTCCACCAGCAACTGGTCGCGTTCGACCTGCGGCAGGATTTCCAGACGGTTGAGCGGGGTTTGCAGCGCTTGCTCCAGCGCCTGCACCAACCGCTCGAGCGCGGTGTACATGTACGCGCAGATGCGGCTTGCGCCAACGCCTTGCGACACCAGGGTACTCAGGGAAAAGCCGTCGCCCAGGTCGTCCACCGACAGCGCCAGCGGATAGTTCGTGCGTTCTTCGCTGTCCAGGGCTTCCATGCCCTGCCAGGCGGCCGTGGCCTGCGCCGAGATGACCCCGGCGGCACTGTGCCGATAGTTCAGCAAGGCACTGAACAGCGGGGCCGGAGCCGCGACGCGGCTGCAACGTTGCGCCAGGGCCAGCGAAGCATGCTCATGACCAAGCAATGCAGTCAGCCGCTCGTGGACCGCCTTGACCCCGGCCTCCGCGCCCTGCTCATCCAGCATCACTCGCAGCGGCAAGGTGTTGATGAACATCCCCAGGGCCCGGTCGGCGCCTTCGCCACCCTGCATCCGCCCCATCAGTACGGTGCCGAACACCACATCCTCGCGCCCGGACAAGCGCCCCAGCACCTGTGCCCAGGCCAGATGGTGAAGGCTGGCGGCGCTCACGCCCATCCGGCGTGCCTGGGCCCGCAGACGGCGACTCAAATCGGCATTCACTGCGAGCCGCGCTTCCTCGATACCGCGACCGTCACCCTGCACCTGCTGCAAACCAAGGGGCAGCGTCGGCTCATCGACATCACCGAGCATGTCCCGGAAAAAGGCCTCGTGCTGTTCCTCGCTGATACCCAGGCGCGCCTGGGCCACGTAATTGCGGTACGGCATCGCTGCCGGCAATTGTTCCTGCTGCCCCAGCAGGTGCATCTGCATTTCCTGTTGCACCACGTCCAACGCGGTATGGTCCAGGGCGATGTGGTGGAACAACAGCATCGCCACCCAACGCTCGTTGAGCGGGTCACGGGCAAATCGAAGACACATCAGCGGAGCCTGGCGGATATCGAGGCGATGATGACGGGAATCGAAGCGCGAATGCAGCTGGGCCACGACGTCGCCATCCGATGCTTGTGCATCGAACGGTTCGACGCTCAGGACGGCCTTGCGCCAGACCACCTGCATCGGCTGTTCCAACCCCTCCCACAGCACCGAAGTCCGCAGAATGTCGTGGCGATCGATCACGCCTTGCAGCGCTTGCGCGAAGGCATTCAGGCGCGGTTTGTCCTGGAAGGCAAACATCGCCTGCAGCACATAGGGGTCGCCCTGTTGCGCCGAGAGGTGGTGATAAAGAATGCCGTCCTGCAGGGGCGCCAGCGGGTAGATGTCCTGGACATTCGCGGCACCGCCCGGCACCGTTGCGACGATGCAGTCGATAGCGTCCTGGGTCAATGTGGCCAGGGGCAACATGTCCGGGGTGATCCGTTCACAACCGGGAACGATACCGTTGGCCGGCACCTGGACTTCATTGCCGCTGCCCACCGCCGCGGCCAGTGCCGCGAGGGTCGGTTGGCCGAACAACACCCGTACATCGGCGCTCAAGCCGACCTGGCGCATCTGCTCGATCAGGTTGACCGCCAGCAGGGAGTGGCCGCCCAGTTCGAAAAAGTGATCGTGACGCCCCACCCGCTCGACATTGAGGATCTGCGTCCACAACTTCGCCAGGAGGGTTTCGGTTTCGCCCACGGGCGCCTCATAACCGCGCGTCAGGATCGACGCCTGGTCCGGCATCGGCAAGGCCTTGCGATCGAGCTTGCCGTTGGCAGTCAGTGGCAAGGCATCGAGCCGCACATAGGCAGCCGGCACCATGTAATCCGGCAAGCGGGTTTGCAGGTGGGTGCGCAGCGCTTCGATATCCACGTTGTCGCAAGGCGGTTGCAATGTGAAGTAGGCGACCAGGCGCTTTTCCCCCGGCACGTCTTCACGAACCAGTACCGCCGTGTCTTTTACGCTCTCGTGTTGTGCCAGCCGGGCTTCGATCTCGCCCGGCTCGATGCGGAACCCGCGGATTTTCACCTGACCGTCGTTCCGGCCCAGGTATTCGATGTTGCCGTCCGGCAAATAGCGCCCCAGGTCACCGGTGCGGTACATCAAGGCCTGTGGGTTGAACGGATCCTGGATGAACTTCTCGGCGGTCAGCTCCGGCCGGTTCAAATAGCCGTTCGCAACGCCCAGGCCGGCGATATACAACTCGCCGGGTACACCGTGGGGCACGGGCCGATGCTGGGCGTCCAGCAGGTAGACTCGTGTGTTGCCGATCGGACGACCAATCGGAATGCTGCCCGCGTCGACCGACTTGATCTCGTAGGTGGTCGAGAAGGTGGTGGCTTCCGTTGGTCCGTAGCCGTTGAGCAGATGCTCCGGTGCGCCGTGTTCCAGGACGCGGCCGATCACGGTCGGATCCAGCACATCGCCGCCGACGATCAGGTAGCGCAGTTGCCTGAACACTGTCATCAGGCTGGCGGCGTACTGGTGAAACAGCCCCGCCGTCATCCACAACACATTGACCGACTGTTCAAGCAGGAACGTTGGCAGCCGTTCCTGGGACAGCAATACGTCCTGCTCCACCACAATCACACAACCGCCATTGAGCAACGGTGCCCAGACTTCCAGGGTGCTGGCGTCGAAAGCCGGGTTCGAAGCGAACGCCACGCGATCCTGCTCGTTGAAGTCGGCATAACCGTTGTTGATGACCAGCCGGGAAATGGCCCGGTGCGGCACCAGCACGCCTTTCGGTGTGCCAGTGGAGCCGGAGGTGTACATGATATAGGCCGGTGCTTCGCTCGACTGCGGCGGCGAACCGTCCCATGCCGGCAGCCCCTCCAGGTCGAGACTATCGAGATCCACCCGCCGCACGCCATCGGCCAGGCTCTCGGTGCCGTGGGTCAACACCAGCACGGCCCGACTGTCCTGCAGCATGAACTGCTGGCGCTCCGCAGGTGCATTGACGTCCAGCGGCAGGTAGACCGCCGCGCACTTGAGGATCGCCAGTTGACTGATCAACAGGTCCAGCGAGCGCGGCAGCACGATGGCCACCGTATCCTGGGGCCGCACGCCAAGGGCAATCAGATGCCGGGCCAAGCCGTCGGCTTTGGCGTTCAGTTCCCGATAGGTCAGGGTCTGTCCTGCCTGTACCGCCGCCAGCGCATCCGGGCGGGCCTGCGCCTGCGCCTGGAACAAGGCATGAACCGTTTGCGCCTGCGGATAAGCACGATCGGTGTCGTTGAATGACTGCAACACTCGCTCACGCTCACCCTGCGGCAGCACCGACAGGTTGTTGAGCCGCGATTGCGGGGCGCTTTCCAGCGCCGTGATCAGGTACTCAAGCGCTGCCTGCATGTAATCGCAGATGCGCTGCGCGCCAATCTGCGCGCTCGCCTGCACCTCCAGGGCAAAGTCATCGGAGAAATCGTCCACCGAGAGGATCAAGGGATAGTTGGTCCGCTCCTGCGCGCTCAGGGCTTCAATGCCCTCCCAGGCCTGGAGCACTTCCGGCCCGGGAACCTGGGCCGCCCCAGCGCTGTGGCGATAGTTCAACAGTGCGCTGAACAGCGGCGCCGGTGCCGCCACGCCACTGCAGCGTTGTGCCAGGGCCAGGGAGGCATATTCATGACTGAGCAAGGCGCTCAGCCAGCCATGGGTGCTTTTCACCCCGTCGCACACACTCTGCGCGCCCACGCCCACCCGCAACGGCAAGGTATTGATGAACATGCCCAGCGCCCGGCTCAGGCTTTCACCGGCCTGCATGCGCCCCAGCATCACGGTACCGAACACCACATCTTCACGCCCCGAGACGCAGCCCAGCACCTGGGCCCAGGCCAGGTGGAAGATGCTTGCCGCGCTGACCCCGAGCTGACGCGACTGCATCCGCACCCGGCGACTGAGCTCCTGGCTCAGCGGTTGGTGGTGCTCTTCGATGGCGCTGCCGTCGCCCAGCACATCCTGCTGCCCGAACGGCAAGGTCGGCTCATCCAGATCACCCAGCATCTTGCTGAAAAACGCCTCATCGGCCTGGCGCTGACCCGCCTGGCGGGTTCGCGCCACATAGTTACGGTAAGGGATAGCCGGCTGCAATTGCCCGGCCTGTCCCATCAACCAGGCTTGCATTTCGTTCTGCACGACCGCCAATGCGGCATGGTCCAGAGCCATGTGATGAAACAACAGCATGGCGACCCAGCGCTGGTTGGCGGGGTCCTCGGCACACACCAGCAACAGCAGCGGTGCCTGGCTGAGATCCAGGCGATAGTGACGAGGGTCGAAACGGGCTTGCAGTTGCGTAAGGACGTCGCCCTCGGCCAGCTCGGCGCTGATGTCCTTGACGCCCAGTCGAGCCTGGCGCCAGACCACCTGGAGCGGTGCCTCCAGATTCTCGCGGACGATGGCCGTGCGCAGGATGTCATGGCGATCGATCACGTGTTGCAGGGCATCGACAAAGTCCGACAGACGCTCGCGATTGCTGATGCTGAAATGCGCCTGCAGGACATAGGGATCGCCCTGGGTCGCGGTCAAGTGGTGATAGAGAATCCCTTCCTGCAAGGGTGCCAGCGGATAGATATCCTGCACATTGGCCGCCCCGCCCGGCACCGTGGCGACGACGCGGTCGAGGGTCGGTTGATCCAGTGTGACCAGCGGCAGCATTTCTGGCGTGATCCGAGCGCAATCGACAGCAATGCCATTGGCTGGAACGTCGACCTCAGCGGTCTTGCCGTCGTCATACTCGCCGCTGTTGATCAACTCGATCAGTTTGGCTTTGTGCTCTCGCAACAAGGCCAGTACCGCAGGCTCCTTCAATGACTGTTTCCGGCCCCGTACAACGAGCTGGTCGCCGTTGACCGAAAGCTGTACGTCTTTTTCTTTTAATGTCGCCAACAGTTCGATCACACTCACAGGACAATCTCCATTTTTTCTGTCGTGGCCGCGTATTCCGAGAGCGTGGGTTGCTCGAACAGCGTCCGTACATCCGCTTCCATGCCCTCCTGGCGCATCCGCTCCATCAGGCTGACGGCCAGCAAAGAGTGCCCGCCCAGCTCAAAGAAGTGATCGTGACGGCCAACGCGTTCCACGTTGAGGACCTCGGCCCACAGGCGGGCCAGATTGATTTCGGTTTCGCCGATCGGGGCTTCGTAACCACGGGTGATGACCGACGTCAGATCCGGTGCCGGCAACGCCTTGCGGTCGAGCTTGCCGTTAGGGCTCAACGGCAATGCGTCGAGGCGCACGTAGGCCATCGGCACCATATGGGCCGGCAGGTGTGCCAGCAGGTACGCACGCAGCGCCTCGATATCCGTCGTTTCGTCCGGGGAACAGGCCGTGAACCAGGCCACCAGGCGTTTATCGCCCGGCACCTCTTCACGGACCAGGACCACGGCCTCCTTCACCACCTCGTGCTGGGCGAGCCTGGCTTCGATCTCCCCCAGTTCAATACGGAAACCACGGATCTTCACCTGATCGTCGTTGCGCCCCAGGTACTGCAGGGTGCCGTCGGGCAACCAGCGACCGATGTCGCCGGTCTTGTACAGGCGGGCTCCGGCCCGCTCGCTGAACGGGTCGTCAATGAAGCGTTCGGCGCTGAGTTGCGGCAGGTTGAGGTAACCCCGTGCCACACCGACACCGCCGATGTGGATCTCGCCGGGCACACCCACCGGCAGCAACTGGCCGTGGCTGTCCAGCACATGCAGTTGCATGTTGCGGATCGGCCGACCGATGGGGATCGACTGGTTCCGGTAGGTGTCCAGGTCAGTGTCGACGGTGTGCCAGGCAACCACGTCGCTGCACTCGGTCGGCCCGTAGCTGTTGATGATCGCCGGCCGTGGCAGCGACAGTTTTTCTAGCATGGCGACCTGAATCGGTTCGCCACCCAGTACCACCCGTTCCAGGCAGGCCAGTGACGCGTGGCGATCGGCGTCCACTAGGGCGTGGAAGGCGCTGGGGGACATGTTGAGGTGGGTGATCCCGGCCTCGGCGACCTGGGCGACGATGGCGCTCGGGTTGAACGGTTCTTCGGCCAGGTGCAAAGAGGCGCCGACCATCAGTGGGGCGAGGATGTTCTTCTGGGTCAGGTCGAAGTTATAGGACGAGGCCAGCAGCACCGCGTCGCCGGCATGGAAGGCCAGGTCGTCGAGGTACCAGTCCAGCAGGTTGTTCAAGCCGCGATGTTCGACCATCACCCCCTTGGGCAGCCCGGTGGAGCCGGAGGTGTAGATCACGTAGGCCAGGTGGCCCGGCGTCAGATCCGCTGCCTGCGGGTCGTGGTCCGGTTCGTCCTGCCAGACACCGGCATCCAGGTCGATCAGTGGCACCGCCCCGTGGGACAGCAGGCCCCTGGTCCGGGCTTGCGTGAGTGCGGCAATCGGCGCGCTGTTTTCCAGCATGTAGGCCAGGCGATCCGCCGGGTAAGCCGGATCCAGCGGTACATAGCCACCGCCGGCCTTGAGCACCGCCAGCAGGCCGACCACCATGTCCGCGCTACGCTCGACACAGATCGCCACCCGGGAATCCGGCTGTACGCCCTGTTTACGCAGGTAATGCGCCAACCGATTGGCCCGGGCATTCAGCTCGCGATAACTCAGGCGTTGTTCGCCATGCACCACCGCCACGGCCTCAGGCGTGCGATGCGCCTGGGCTTCGAACAGCTCGTGAATGAACGATTGCTGCAGGTCATCGGCTTCGTTGGCATTGAATTCCAGCAGCAACTTGCGGCGTTCGTCGTGGGGCAGGATGGACAACCGATGTAACGGCGCTTCAGGTGTCTGCTCCAGCATCACGATCAGACTTTCCAGCGTCTGTTGCACGTAGCCGCATAGGCGCTGCGCACCAATGCGTGCCGGCGTCATGACCGTGAAACTGAATGCCTCGCCTTGGTCGTCGACGTTCAAGGTCAATGGGTAATTGGTCCGTTCTTCACCACCGAGCACCTGGATACCCTCCCAGGCCGACAACGCCTCGGTCGAGGTCAGCGCGCCGGTATGGCGGTAGTTGAGCAAGGCACTGAACAACGGCGTCGGCGCTTCCACGCCGCTGCAACGTTGCGCCAGGGCCAACGAGGCGTGCTCATGGCCGAGCAACGCGGTCAAGCGTGCATGGGTCGCCTTCACGCCCGCACCGACAGCGGTTTGCCCCAGGCTCACCCGCAGCGGCAAGGTATTGATGAACATCCCCAGCGCCCGGTCGGCACCCTCGCCGCCCTGCATCCGGCCCACCAGCACGGTACCGAACACCACGTCGTCCTTGCCCGACACCTTGCCCAGCACCTGCGCCCAGACCAGGTGATACAGGCTGGCCGCGCTCACGCCCAACTGACGGGCCTGGGCTCGCACCCGTCGACTCAGATCGGCATCGACGTCCTGGCGAAGCTCTTCGATGCCACTGCCGTCGCCTTGCACATCCTGCAAGCCGAACGGCAGCGTCGGTTCGTCGAGGTCACCCAGCATGTCGCGGAAGAACGCTTCATGAGCCTCAGAGCTCACACCCAGGCGGGCCTGGGCCACGTAGTTGCGATACGGCACAGAGGCCGACAGGTGCTGCCGCTCGTCGAGCATGTGCGCCTCGATTTCCGCAGACAGCACCGCCAGCGACGTCGCGTCGTCCACCAAATGATGGAACAGCAGGATGGCCACCCAGCGCTGGTTCGCCGGGTCTTGCGCATAAGCGATGCGCATCAGCGGCGCCTGGCGGATGTCCAGGCGATAGTGCCGCGGATCGAAACGCTGGTGCAGTTGCATGGCGATATCGCCTGCCGCCGGATTCAGCGACACCGATTCGACCTGCAACCGAGCATCGCGCCAGACCACCTGCACCGGCTCGGCCAGGCCTTCCCAGACCACACCGGTGCGCAGGATGTCGTGGCGGGCAACGACCGCTTGCAACGCCTCGGCAAAACTTTCCAGGCGCGTGAAGCTGTCGAAACCGAACATCACATATTGCAGGTAGGGATCGCCCTGGGCGGCGGCGAGATGGTGATACAGAATGCCTTCCTGCAACGGCGCCAGGGCATAGATGTCCTGCACATTGGCGACGCCGCCGGGCACCGTGGCAACGATCCGCTCGATAGCGTCCTGGTCCAGGTCGACCAAGGGCAGCATCTCCGGGGTGATGCGGGTGCAATTGTCCGGTATCAGGTTGGCCGGCACCACGACTTCGTGGACACCGCCCACGGCCGCAGCCAACGCAGCCAGGGTCGGCTGACCGAACAACACGCGCACATCGGCGCTCAGGTCGACCTGACGCATGCGCTCGATCAACTTCACCGCCAGCAGCGAATGGCCGCCCAATTCGAAGAAGTTGTCATGGCGACCGATCCGCTCCAGGTCCAGCAAGTCTTGCCATAGCGCGGCGATGGTCGTCTCGACTGTCCCCTGCGGAGCTTCGTATTCACGGGTTGCCACCGACGACTGATCCGGCACCGGCAAGGCCTTACGATCCAGCTTGCCGTTGGTGGTCAACGGGAAGGCTTCGAGCATCACGAAGGCACTCGGCACCATGTAGTCCGCCAGCGAACCCAGCAACTGCGTGCGCAGCTCAGCAGCCGTTGGTTGCGCACCTGCTTCGGCAATCACATAGGCCACCAGGCGCTTGTCGCCCGGCTCGTCTTCGCGGGCGATGACCACCGCTTCGCTGACACCCGCGCAGGCCGCCAGTGTTGCTTCGATTTCGCCCAATTCGATACGGAAGCCACGGATCTTCACCTGGTCATCGTTACGGCCCAGGTATTCGATGCTGCCGTCCGCCAGCCAGCGACCCAGGTCGCCGGTCTTGTACATGCGGGCGTTCGGTTCATCGCTGAACGGGTTCTTCAGGAAACGCTCGGCGGTCAGTTCGTCGCGGTTCAGGTAGCCCCGGCTGACACCCGCGCCACCGACGTACATTTCGCCGACCACACCAACCGGCACGGGTTCGCGCCGGGCGTCGAGCACATACAACTGCAAGTCAGGGATGCGTTTACCGATGGGGCTGACGCCGGTGAGTTGGGCATCGGCGGCAGACAACGCACGGTAGGTCACGTGCACGGTGGTTTCGGTGATGCCGTACATGTTCACCAGTTGCGTGCCGGCATTGGCTTCGCGGGCGTACCAGGGCTTGAGGATCCCGGTTTCCAAGGCTTCACCGCCGAAAATCACTTGCCGCAGGCTGTGGTTCAGGTCGCTTTCGCCCTGGGCTGCGATCAACTGACGGAACGCGCTCGGCGTCTGGTTCAGCACCGTGACGCCCGCCTCGCACAACAGTGTGTAGCAGTCCTGTGGCGAACGGCTGACCAGCTGCGGCACCACCAACAAACGACCGCCATGGGTCAGCGCGCCCCAGATTTCCCAGACCGAGAAGTCGAAGGCGAAGGAGTGGAACAACGCCCAGACGTCCTGCGGGCCGAAGTCGAACCACGCTTGGGTGGCCGAGAACAACCGCGCGACGTTGCGATGCTCGACCATTACCCCTTTCGGTAAACCAGTGGAACCGGAGGTGTAGATCACATAGGCCAAGTGCCGGGACGTCAGCGTCTCGAGACCGGGGTTGTGCTGCGGTTGTTGCGCGATACCCGCTGTTTCAGGCTGATCGAGCAGCAATACGGAGGCAGACAGCCCGGGCAGATGAGCCAACAGATGCGACTGGGTGAGCAATGCCACCGGCGCGCTGTCGTCGAGCATGAACGCCAGGCGCTCCTGAGGATAAGCCGGATCCAGCGGCACATAACCGGCACCCGCCTTGAGGATGCCCAACAGACCAATGATCATGTCCAGGCCACGCTCGACACAGATCGCTACCCGGTCATCCGGACGAATGCCCAGGGCCAGCAACCGGTGGGCAAGCTGGTTGGCCCGGGCATTGAGTTCGCCGTAGGTCAGCGTGCGGTCCTCGAACACCACAGCCACGGCGTCGGATTGCGCCGCCGCCCAGGCCTCGAATTGCCGATGGATCAATGCATCATCGGCATACACCGCATCCGAAGCATTCCAGGTCTCCAGCAACTGCCGGCGCTCGGCCGCAGGCAACACCGTCAGGCTGTGCATCGGCGTTTGCGGGGCGTGCTCCAAGGCATCCACCAGGCTTTGCAGGGCAACCTGCATATAGCCACTGATGCGTTGGGCACTGAGCTGCGCATCCACCTGGACCGTCAGGCTGAAATCGTCACCCAGGTCATCGACATTCAATGTCAGCGGATAGTTGGTCCGTTCCTCGCTGGACAGCCTCTGCATACCGCTCCAGGCCGACAACACTTCGTCCGTTATCTGAGTCGCACTGTGCCGATAATTCAGCAGTGCGCTGAACAGCGGGGTTGGCGCGGCCACGCCGCTGCAACGCTGAGCCAGGGCCAGCGACGCATGCTCGTGGCCCAACAGGCCGGTCAAGCGCCCGTGGGTCATGCGGACCGCGTCACGCACACTCTGCTCATCCACCGGCACACGGACCGGCAAGGTATTGATGAACATGCCCAGCGCCCGGTCGGCTCCTTCGCCGCCCTGCATCCGGCCCAGCAATACCGTGCCGAACACCACGTCTTTCTGTCCGGTCGCCATGCTCAAGACCTGGGCCCAGGCCAGATGGACCAGGCTCGCGGCGCTCACACCGAGCAGTCGGGCCTGGGTCCGCAGACGAAGGCTCAGCGCGTGACCGAGCGCTTCGCTCACTTCCCCGATGCCGCGTCCGTCGCCTTGCACCTGTGCCAACCCGAAGGGCAGCGTTGGCTCATCGACGTCAGCCAGCATCTCGCGGAAGAACGCCTCGTGTTCCGCCTCGCTCATGCCCAGTCGGGCCTGGGCCACGTAGTTGCGATACGGCACGGCTTCAGTCAGTTGCCCGGCCTCGCCGATCAAGTGCGCCTGCATCTCGTGTTGCACCACTTCCAGCGCAGTGTGGTCCAGCGCCATGTGGTGGAACAGCAGGGTCGCCACCCAACGCTCCTGGGCTTCATCCTGGGCTTCATCCTGGGCGTAGACCAGCTGCAGCATCGGTGCTCGACGCAGGTCCAGGCGATAATGGCGAGCATCGAAGCGGCTCGCCAGTTGCGTGGCGACATCGCCGGCCGTGGCATCGGCTTCGAAGCATTGCGGCTCCAGCCTCACGTGACGCCAGACCAGTTGCACCGGTTCGTCCAGACCTTCCCAGGCCACGCTGGTGCGCAGGATGTCGTGACGGTCGATCACCCCCTGCAACGCGTCGACGAACGCGTCGAGACGTTCACGGTTGTCAAAGGCGAACTGCGATTGCAGCACATAGGGGTCGCCCTGTTCGGCGGCCAGGTGATGATAGAGGATGCCTTCCTGTAGCGGCGCCAGCGGGTAGATGTCCTGCACATTGGACGCGCCACCCGGAACGGTGGCGACAATCCGGTCGATCGTTTCCTGGTCGAGGCTCACCAACGGCAGCATGGCCGGGGTGATACGCCCACAGCCGGACTCGATGAGATTCGCCGGCACCTCGACTTCCTTGCCGCTGCCGACGGCGGCCGCCAGTGCCGCCAGGGTCGGCTGACTGAACAGCACCCGCACATCGGCGCTCAAACCGACCTGGCGCATGCGCTCGATCAGGGTCACCGCCAACAGCGAATGGCCACCGAGTTCGAAGAAGTGGTCGTGACGCCCCACCTGCTCGACCTTGAGCACCTCGGCCCAGAGCCGGGCCAGGGTCTGCTCCACTTCGCCTTGCGGAGCTTCGTATTCGCGACTGGCATAGGCATCGGCATCCGGGGCCGGCAGCGCGCGGCGGTCCAGCTTGCCGTTGGCAGTCAATGGGAAGGATGGCAGCACCACAAAGGCGCTGGGGACCATGTACTCGGCCAGCGTGCTTGCCAACTGGCTGCGCAGGTCGTGTACCGACAGGCTGACGTCCGCTTCCGGAATCACATAACCCACCAGGCGTTTCGGCCCGGCTTCATCCTGCCGCGCCACCACCACGGCGTCCTTCACGCCGACGCACTGGCCCAGCCGCGCCTCGATCTCGCCCAGTTCGACACGGAAACCACGGATCTTCACCTGGTCGTCGTTACGCCCCAGGTAATCCACGGTGCCGTCCGCGCGCCAGCGCGCCAGGTCGCCGGTGCGGTAGAGCAAGGCCGCCGGATCGGCGCTGAACGGATCGGCGACGAATTTCTCGGCGGTCAGCTCCGGACGGTTCAGGTAGCCGAGGGCGACACCGTCACCGCCGATGTACAACTCACCCGCCACACCCACCGGCACCGGCTGCTGGTTCGCATCCAGCACGTAGACGCGGGTGTTGCCGATAGGTCGACCGATAGGGATACCGCCCTCGCCCACGTTCTTGATTTCGTAAGTGGTGGTAAACGTCGTGGCTTCGGTCGGGCCATAGCCGTTGAGCAGATGTTGCGGTGCGCCATCTTTGAGCACGCGCGCGATTACCGCCGGATCCAACACATCGCCACCCACGATCAGGTAACGCAGTTGCTTGAACACCGGCAGCAGGCCGTCGGCGTACTGGTGGAACAGCCCGGCGGTCATCCACAGCACACTGACCGACTGCTCGGTCAACAGCGCCGCAAAGCGCTCCTGGTTCAGCAATACATCCTGCTCGACCACCACCACGCAACCGCCGTTGAGCAACGGTGCCCAGACATCCAGGGTGCTGGCGTCGAACGCCGGGTTCGAGGCGAACGCCACCCGGTCCTGCTGGTTGAAATCGGCATAACCGTTGTTGATCACCAAGCGGCTGATCGCCCGATGCGGCACCAGCACGCCCTTCGGCATCCCGGTGGAGCCGGAGGTGTACATGATGTACGCAACCGACTCGGCGTCCTGGGTCAGGTCCAGGTTATCGGCAGACTCGTCCAGCTCGACGGTATCCAGGTCCATCCGTTGCACACCTTCAGGCACAACCATCGTGCTCAGGGTCAGCACCACCCGTGCGCCACTGTCCTGGACCATGAACTGCTGGCGTTCGACCGGTGCGTTGACATCCAGCGGCACGTAGACGGCAGCACATTTGAGCACGGCCAATTGACTGACCAGCAGGTCAACCGAACGCGCCAGCCCGATGGCCACGCTGTCGCCCAGCTGGGTGCCCAGACCAGTCAGGTGGCGAGCCAGGCGGTTGGCCCTGGCGTTGAGTTCGCGGTAAGTCAGGCCATGCCCGGCATGGACAACGGCAACGGCGTCGGGATGCGCCTGCACCTGGGCTTCGAACAGGCCATGGACGGTGCTGTCCCGTGGATAGCTGCGAGTGCTCGCGTTGAAGTCTGCCACCACCTGCTGGCGCTCGTCCGCCGGCAGGATCGACAGACTGTCCAATCGCGTCTGCGGTGCCTGCTCCAGGGCCTCCACCAAATGTTCCAGCGCGACGTTCATATAGACACAGACCCGCTGTGCGCCGATCTGCGGTACGGCCAGCGCCGTCAGGCCGAAGCCTTCGCCCAGGTCGTCCACCGAGAGGCTCAGCGGATAGTTGGTGCGTTCTTCGATGTCGAGGGTCTCGATGCCTTCCCAACCGGCCAGGGTCTCGCTCGAATGCCCGTCAACCGCGCTATGCCGATAATTGAGCAACGCACCGAACAACGGCATCGGCGCGGCTACGCCGCTGCAACGCTGGGCCAGCGCCAGGGAGGCATGCTCGTGCCCCAGCAGGCCGGTCAACCGGGCGTGAGTGGCGTTCACGCCGTCACGCACGCCCTGGTCGCCCACATCCACCCGCAACGGCAAGGTGTTGATGAACATGCCCAGCGCCCGATCAGCCCCATCGCCACCTTGCATCCGCCCCATCAGCACGGTGCCGAACACCACATCCGGTTTGCCGGACACCTGGCCCAGCACCTGCCCCCAGGCCAGGTGAACCAGGCTGGCCGCACTCACGCCGAGCTGGCGCGCCTGGGCTCGCAGACGCAGGCTCAACGACAGGTCGACAGGCAGTCTGGCTTCCTCGATATCCCGTCCATCCCCCTGCACATCCTGAAGACCGAACGGCAGCGTCGGCTCGTCTACATCACCGAGCATCTCGCGGAAGAATGCTTCGTGCTCCGCTTGGCTCACGCCCAGGCGAGCCTGGGCCACATAGTTGCGATACGGCACAGCCGCGGCCAGCGGCTCGGCCTCGCCCAACAGATGCGCCTGCATCTCGTGCCGCACCACCTCCATGGCGGTGTGGTCCAGCGCCATATGGTGGAACAGCAGCATCGCGACCCAACGCTGGTTGGCCGCGTCCTGGGCAAACACCAGGCGCATCATGGGCGCCCGGGTGATATCGAGACGGTAATGCCGTGGATCGAAACGCTCCTGCAACAGGGTAGCGACATCGCCCGCCCCGGCTGCCAGCGCCACCTCATCCACCGCCAGCGGCGCGTTGCGCCAGACCACTTGCACTGGCGAATCGAACCCTTGCCACACCACGCTGGTACGGAGGATGTCGTGCCGGTCGATGACATGCTGCAACGCAGCCGCAAAAGCCGACAGCCGATCCCGACTGCGTACTTCAAACAGGATTTTCAACACATAGGGATCGCCCTGCTCGGCGGCCAGGTGATGGTAATGGATACCTTCCTGCAACGGCGCCAACGGGTAGATGTCCTGCACATTGCGCGCGCCGCCCGGCACCGTTGCCACGACCTGATCAATCGCTTCCTGATCAAGCTGTATCAGCGTGAGCATGTCCGGCGTAATCCGTTCACAGCCGCAGGCGATCAGGTTCACAGGCACCTTGACCTCCTTGCCGCTACCGACGGCCGCGGCCAGCGCCGCCAGGGTCGGCTGGCTGAACAGCACCCGCACGTCAGCGCTCAAGCCGGCCTGGCGCATGCGCTCGATCAACGTCACCGCCAACAACGAGTGACCGCCCAGCTCGAAGAAATGATCATGACGACCGATGCGCTCGACGTTGAGCAGGTCTTGCCATAGCTGTGCCAACGTGGCTTCGACTTCGCCTTGCGGGGCCTCATAGGCCCGTGTGGCGAGTGAGTCAAGATCCGGCGCCGGGAGTGCGCGACGATCCAATTTGCCGTTGGCGGTCAGCGGCCATGCGTCGAGGCGCATGTAGGCCACCGGCACCATGTACTCCGGCAGTTGCCCTTGCAGATGGGCGCGCAACGCCTCGATGTCCACGTCCAGCGCTTGAGTGAAATAAGCCACCAGGCGTTTCTCACCCGGCACGTCTTCGCGGGCCAGGACCACGCAGTCCTTCACAGCCTCATGTTGTGCGAGTCGGGCTTCGATCTCGCCCAGTTCGATGCGGAAGCCACGGATCTTCACCTGGTCGTCGTTGCGACCCAGGTAATCCACGGCTCCGTCGGCACGCCAGCGCGCCAGGTCGCCGGTGCGGTAGAGCAAGGCCGCCGGATCGGCGCTGAACGGATCGGCGACGAATTTCTCGGCGGTCAGTTCCGGACGGTTCAGGTAGCCGTTCGCTACGCCATCGCCACCGATGTACAACTCACCCGCCACACCCACCGGCACCGGCTGCTGGTTCGCATCCAACACGTAGACGCGGGTGTTGCCGATCGGATGTCCAATCGGGATACCGCCCTCGCCCACGTTCTTGATTTCGTAAGTGGTGGTAAACGTCGTGGCTTCGGTCGGGCCATAGCCGTTGAGCAGATGTTGCGGTGCGCCATCCTTGAGCACGCGCGCGATTACCGCCGGTTCCAACACATCGCCACCCACGATCAGGTAACGCAGTTGCTTGAACACCGGCAGCAGGCCGTCGGCGTACTGGTGGAACAGCCCGGCGGTCATCCACAACACGCTGACCGATTGCTCGGTCAACAACGCCGCGAACCGTTCCCGGGACAGCAACACATCCTGCTCGACCACCACTACGCAGCCGCCGTTGAGCAACGGCGCCCACACATCGAGAGTACTGGCATCGAAGGCCGGGTTCGAAGCGAACGCCACCCGGTCCTGCTGGTTGAAATCGGCGTAGCCGTTGTTGATCACCAAGCGGTTGATCGCCCGATGCGGCACCAGCACGCCCTTCGGCATCCCGGTGGAACCGGAGGTGTACATGATGTACGCAACCGACTCGGCGTCCTGGGTCAGGTCCAGGTTATCGGCAGACTCGTCCAGCTCGACGGTATCCAGGTCCAACCGTTGCACACCTTCAGGCACAACCAGGGTGCTCAGGGTCAACACCAGCTGTGCGCCACTGTCCTGGACCATGAATTGCTGGCGCTCGACCGGCGCGTTGACATCCAGCGGCACGTAGACGGCAGCACATTTGAGCACGGCCAATTGACTGACCAGCAAGTCGGTCGAACGTGCCAAGCCAATGGCCACGCTGTCGCCCAATTGAGTACCCAGACCAATCAGATGACGGGCCAGGCGGTTGGCCCTGGCATTGAGTTCGCGGTAAGTCAGGCGTTGCTCGTCATGGACCACGGCAACGGCATCGGGATGTGCCTGCACCTGTGCTTCGAACAAGTCATTGACGGTCCGCTGCTGCGGATAACGACGGCAAGTGGCGTTGAACCCCATCAACACTTGCCGGCGCTCGACTTGCGGCAGCACCTCCAGACTGTGCAGGCATGTCGTGGGGTTGAACTCCAGGGCCTTGGCCAGGCTGTGCAGGGCGGTTTCCATGTAGGCACAGATCCGCTGCGCGCCCACGCCGTGGCTGGCCAGGACGGTCAAGGCGAAGTCTTCACCCAGGTCATCCACCGACAGGGTCAGCGGATAGTTGGTGCGTGCTTCACCGCCCAGGGTTTCGATGTCCTGCCAGGCCGCCAGGGTGTCCTGTCCGTTGGCTTGTTCGCTGGAGTTACGGTAGTTGAGCAAGGCGCTGAACAGCGGCGTCGGCGCGGCCACCGCGCTGCAACGCTGGGCCAGTGCCAATGGGGCATGCTCATGCCCCAACAGGGCGGTCAGTCGACCGTGCACTTCCTTGACGCCGGCCTTGACGTCCCGCTCATCGACACCGACGCGAAGCGGCAGGGTATTGATGAACATGCCCAACGCACGATCGGCCCCTTCGCCGCCCTGCATCCGGCCCATCAGGACCGTGCCGAATACCACATCGCTCCTGCCCGAGACCCGGCCCAGCACCTGCGCCCAGGCCAAGTGGTGCAGGCTCGCCGCGCCCACGCCTGACTGGCGGGCCAGACGCCGCAGGCGACGGCTCAGGTCGCTGTCGAGCAGCTGTGTCGCCGTCTCGATATCGTCACCGTCGCCCTGTACATCGTGCAGGCCAAACGGCAGCGTCGGCTCATCCACATCGCCGAGCATGTCGCTGAAGAAGCCTTCATGCTCTTCACGACTCACCCCCAGGCGGGCCTGAGCCACATAGTTGCGGTACGGCGCGGGGGTGTCCAACTGGTCAGCCCGACCCTGCAGATACGCCAGCATTTCGCGCTGCACCACTTTCATCGCCGCATGATCGAGGGCGATGTGATGGAACAGCAGCATCGCGATCCAGCGCTGGTTGGGCTGATCTTCCGCGAACGCCAGGCGCATCAGCGGGGCCTGGGTCAGGTCAAGGGCATAGTGCCGGGCATTGAAACGACTGTGCAGTTGTTCGCTGACGGCACCGGCCTGTGGATCCGCAACGAACGTCTCCAGCCCCAGACGCGCCTCGCGCCAGACCACTTGCTGAGGTTCATCGAGGCCCTCCCAGACGATGGCGGTACGCAGGATGTCGTGGCGATCGATCACCACTTGCAGGGCCTGGACAAACTCATCCAGGCGCGCGCGGTTGTCGAAGGCGAACTGCGACTGCAATACATAAGGGTCGCCCTGTTCGGCAGCCAGATGGTGATAGAGGATGCCTTCCTGCAACGGCGCCAGCGGGTAGATGTCCTGTACGTTGCCCATGCCACCCGGCACTTTCGACGCGATATGGTCGATGGCCTCCTGATCCAGGTGGGTCAGTGTGAGCATGTCGGGGGTGATCCGCGTGCAACCCGGCGGGATACCGTTGTCCGGCACCACGATTTCGCTGCCACTGCCCACCGCTGCCGCCAGCGCCATCAACGTCGGCTGGCCGAACAGCACGCGCACGTCGGCGCTCAAGCCGGCCTGGCGCATCCGCTCGATCAGGCTGACGGCCAGCAGGGAATGGCCACCGAGTTCGAAGAAGTGATCATGACGGCCGACGCGCTCGACCTTGAGCACCTCGGACCAGAGTTGTGCCAGGGCAATTTCTGTTTCGCCTTGCGGGGCTTCGTAACCACGGGTGATCAGTGCATCGTGTTCCGGGGCCGGCAAAGCCTTGCGGTCGAGCTTGCCGTTAGGGGTCAGCGGCATGGCATCGAGGCGAACGTAGGCCACGGGGACCATGTATTCCGGTAGCTGCCCTTGGAGATGGCTGCGCAGGGTTTCGATGTCCGCTGTGTCGTTCGCCGGCGTGAAGTAGGCCACCAGGCGCTTGTCGCCCGGCACGTCTTCACGAGCCAGTACCACCGTTTCTTTTACCGCGTCGTGTTGAGCGAGCTTGGCTTCGATCTCGCCCAGTTCGATACGGAAACCACGGATCTTCACCTGGTCGTCGTTGCGGCCCAGGTATTCGATGTTGCCATCCGGCAGGTAGCGACCCAGGTCGCCGGTCTTGTACATCCGGGCATTCGGTTCACGGCTGAACGGATCCTTGAGGAAACGCTCGGCAGTGAGGTCATCACGATTGAGATAACCCCGCGCGACACCGGCACCACCGATGTAGATCTCACCCGGTACGCCCAACGGGACCGGTTGCTTGTGCTCATTCAGCAGATAGAACTGGGTGTTGGCGACCGGTTTGCCAATATGCGCGGCAAACCCGTCTTCGCGGGCCATCGATACCCAACTGGAGTAGGTCGTGGTTTCCGAAGGACCATAGAGGTTGCACAGGCGCTTGACTGAGGTCTGTTCGAACAGCGCCTCTACCAGGCTGCGCTTGAGGGCTTCACCGGCCACGTTCACGGTGTCCACGCCCTCACCCAGCCCACCGGACTCCAGCAGAGCCTTGAGCGCCGACGGCACGGTGTTGATCAGGGTGATGTCGTGCTCGCCGTGTTGCAGTTCCAGCACATTAGTGACCACTTCGATGCTGCCGCCCGACGTCAGCGGTGCGAAGCATTCGTAGACTGCCAAGTCGAAGTTCAGCGACGTGGAGAACAACGTTTTCGACAGGGTTTGCGCATCGAACGACCGATGGGCCCAGGTGAGGAAGTTCACCGTGTTCCGGTGTTCGATCATTACGCCCTTCGGCAACCCGGTCGAACCCGAGGTGTAGATCACGTAAGCCAAGTGCGATGAGGTCAGTTCAGTGACCTCAGGATTCTGGACGGATTCGTCCTGCCAGAGCCCGCTGCCCAGATCGATCACCGGCATCGAAGCACCGGCCAACAAACCAACCGTTGCCGATTGGGCCAGCACCACCGCCGGCGCGCTGTCCTCCAGCATGTAGGCAATCCGATCCGCCGGATACGCCGGATCCAGCGGCACATAACCGCCCCCCGCTTTGAGGATCGCCAGCAGCCCGACCACCATGTCGAGACCGCGCTCGACACAGATCGCCACCCGCGAGTCCGGCCGCACGCCCTGCCCGCGCAGGTAATGCGCCAGGCGGTTGGCTTGCTCGTTCAGCTCGCGATAGCTCAGGCGCTGATCGCCATGCCGCACTGCCATTGCTTCCGGCGTGCGCTGCACCTGCTCCTCGAACAACCCGTGAACGGTCTGTTCCAGCGGATACTCGGCCTCGGTGGCGTTGAATGCCACCAGCAGTTGCTCACGTTCCGCGGCAGGCAGAATCGGCAGATCGGCCAGCGACGACTCAGGCGCACATTCCAGCGCCTGGGCCAGAGTCGCCAGCGCGGTTTCCATATAGGCACAGATCCGCGGCGCACCGATTCCGCTCACCACCTGGACAGTCAGGCTGAAATCTTCGCCCAGATCGTCCACCGACAGCATCAGCGGGTAGTTGGTCCGCTCTTCACCACTGAGCACCTCAATACCGCTCCAGGCAGACGGGGCCTGGTTCGCATCGGTGTGACGGTAGTTGAGCAACGCACTGAACAGCGGCGTCGGTGCCGCCACCCCACTGCAACGCTGCGCCAGCGCCAGGGACGCATGCTCATGCCCCAGCAGCGCGGTCAAGCGGCCATGGGTCGCTCTCACGCCTGCACGGACGGCGGCCTGCCCCAGGTTCACCCGTAGCGGCAAGGTGTTGATGAACATCCCCAAGGCGCGGTCGGCGCCCTCGCCGCCCTGCATCCGCCCCATCAGCACGGTGCCGAACACCACGTCGTCCCGGCCCGATACACGGCCCAGCACCTGCGCCCAGGCCAGGTGGACCAGACTTGCCGCGCTCACACCAAGCCGGCGTGCCTGAATCCTCAGGTCATGACTCAAGCTGCTGGCGAGCGCCAACGTGGCTTCTTCGATCCCCTGTCCTGCGCCTTGCACATCGTGCAGGCCGAACGGCAACGTCGGCTCGTCCACGTCGCCAAGCATGTCGCGGAAGAAACCTTCGTGCTCCTGCTGGCTGACGCCCAGGCGCGCCTGGGCCACATAGTTGCGATAAGGCATCGCCGCCGCCAACTGCCCGGCCTGTCCGAGCAAGTGCGCCTGCATCTCATGGCGCACCACTTCCAGTGCGGTGTGATCGAGCGCCATGTGATGAAACAACAGGGTCGCTACCCAACGCTGGTGGGTTGCATCCTGAGCAAAGCGGATGCACATCAACGGCGCCTGGCGGATATCCAAGCGGTGGTGCCGCGCATCGAAGCGTGCTTGCAACTGACCGGCGATGTCACCGTCCTCATCCCGCAGCAACACCTGCTCGACGCCGAGCGACGCGTTGCGCCAGACCACTTGCACCGGCTCGTCCAAGCCCTCCCAGGCCATGGCCGTGCGCAGGATGTCGTGGCGATCGATCACGCCTTGCAAGGCCTGGGTGAAATCGTCCAGGCGTTCGCGGCTGTCGAAGGCGAACTGCGCTTGCAGCACGTAGGGGTCACCCTGTTCGGCCGCCAGGTGGTGATAGAGGATGCCCTCCTGCAACGGCGCCAACGGATAGATGTCCTGCACATTGGCCGCACCGCCCGGTACCGTCGCGACGATACGGTCAATGGCATCCTGGTCCAGCGATACCAGTGGCAGCATGGCCGGGGTGATGTGTTCACAATCCGAAGGAATCAGGTTTGCCGGGACACTCACTTCGCTGCCGCCACCGATGGCCGACGCCAGCGCAGCCAGGGTCGATTGATTGAACAGGATACGCACATCGGCACTCAGGCCGGCCTGACGCATCCGTTCGATCAGGCTGACGGCCAGCAGGGAGTGGCCGCCCAGTTCGAAGAAGTGATCGTGACGACCGACGCGCTCGACCTTGAGCAGGTCCTGCCAGATCTGCGCCAGGGTGGTTTCGATTTCGCCTTGCGGGGCTTCGTAGCCACGGGTGATCAGTGCATCGTGTTCCGGGGCCGGCAAGGCCTTGCGGTCGAGTTTGCCGTTGGGGGTCAGGGGCAGTTTATCGAGGTGCACGTAGGCCACGGGGACCATGTATTCCGGCAGCTGCGCTTGCAGATGGCTGCGCAGAGCCTCGATGTCCACCGCTTCCGATTGAGTGAAATAGGCCACGAGGCGTTTGTCGCCCGGAACGTCTTCACGGGCCAGTACCACCGCTTCCTTCACCGCGTCGTGTTGGGCGAGCTTGGCTTCGATCTCGCCCAGTTCGATACGGAAACCACGGATCTTCACCTGGTCGTCGTTGCGGCCCAGGTATTCGATGTTGCCGTCCGGCAGGTAGCGGCCCAGGTCGCCGGTCTTGTACATCCGGGCGTTGGGCGTGGCGCTGAACGGATCCGTGAGGAAACGCTCGGCGGTCAGATCATCACGATTGAGATAGCCACGGGCGACACCTGCACCACCGATGTAGATTTCCCCTGGGACACCCAATGGCACCGGCTGCTTGTGCTCATCCAGCAGGTAGAACTGGGTGTTGGCGACCGGCTTACCGATATGGGCGGCAAAGCCGTCTTCGCGGGCCATCGAGACCCAACTGGAATAGGTCGTGGTTTCCGAAGGACCGTAGAGGTTGCACAGGCGCTTGACTGAGGTCTGTTCGAACAGCGCCTCTACCAGGCTGCGCTTGAGCGCTTCACCGGCCACGTTCACCGTGTCCACGCCCTCGCCCAGACCACCGGATTCCAGCAAGGCCTTGAGCGCCGACGGCACGGTGTTGATCAGGGTGATGTCGTGCTCGCCGTGTTGCAGTTCCAGCACATTAGTGACGACCTCGATGCTGCCGCCGCTGGTCAACGGTGCAAAGCACTCGTAGACCGCCAGGTCGAAGTTCAGCGAGGTCGAGAACAGCGTTTTCGACAGCGTCTGGGCATCGAACGACCGATGGGCCCAAGTCAGGAAGTTCACCGTGTTGCGGTGTTCGATCATCACGCCTTTAGGCAAGCCGGTGGAACCGGAGGTGTAGATCACGTAGGCCAAGTGCGATGAGGTCAGCCCTGCAACCTCTGGATTCGAGACCGACTCGTCCTGCCAGCGCCCGCTGCCCAAATCGATGACCGGCATCGTGGCATCAGCCAACAACCCAAGGGTCGCCGTCTGGGCCAGGACCACCGCCGGCGCGCTGTCCTCCAGCATGTAGGCAATCCGATCCGCCGGATACGCCGGATCCAGTGGCACGTAACCGCCCCCCGCCTTGAGGATCGCCAGCAAGCCCACGACCATGTCGAGGCCACGCTCGACACAGATCGCCACCCGCGAATCCGGCCGCACGCCCTGCCGGCGCAGGTAATGCGCCAGTCGGTTGGCCTGCTCGTTCAGTTCGCCATAGCTCAGGCGTTGATCGCCATGCAGCACTGCAACCGCATCCGGCGTGCGCTGCACCTGCTCTTCGAACAACCCATGGACGGTCTGTTCCAGTGGGAACTCGGCGTCGGTGGCGTTGAACGCCACCAGCAGTTGCTCACGCTCCGCTGCGGGCAGAATCGACAGATCGGCCAGCGACGACTCAGGCGCACATTCCAGCGCCTGGGCCAAAGTCGCCAGCGCGGCCTCCATATAGGCAGCGACTCGCCGCGCACCGACGCCACTCACCGCCTGGACGGTGAGGCTGAAGCCTTCGCCCAGATCGTCCACCGACAGCGCCAACGGATAGTTGGTGCGCTCCTCGCCACCCAGCGCCTCAATGCCTTGCCAGCCAGAGGACGGTTGCAGTGCGAGGGGCTCCGCCATCGAATGACGATAGTTGAGCAAAGCACTGAACAATGGCGTCGGTGCAACCACGCTGCTGCAACGCTGGGCCAATGCCAGGGAAGCGTGCTCATGCCCCAGCAACCCGGTCAGCCGCGCATGCGTCGCCAATACACCATCGCGCACGCTCTGCGCCCCCACCTGCACGCCCAGCGGCAAGGTATTGATGAACATCCCCAGAGCGCGGTCGGCCCCCGCGCCCCCTTGCATCCGGCCCATCAATACGGTGCCGAACACCACCTCTTCGCGACCCGATACCCGGCCCAGCACCAGGGCCCAGGCCAAGTGGTGCAGACTCGCCGCGCTCACCCCCAACCGACGGGCCTGGCTGCGCAGACGATGGCTCAGATCGATGGCGACCTCTTGCCTGGCCTCCTCGACATCGCTGCCGTCGCCACGCACATCCTGCAAACCGAATGGCAAGGTGGGTTCGTCGATGGCACCCAGCATCTCGTGGAAGAACGCTTCGTGTTCTTCACGGCTCACACCCAGGCGGGCCTGGGCCACATAGTTGCGGTACGGCACCGCGTCGCCCAATTGGTCAGCCTGGCCCGACAGGTGTGCCTGCATTTCGTGGCGCACCACTTCCAGTGCGGTGTGATCGAGCGCCATGTGATGAAACAACAGGGTCGCCACCCAGCGCCGGTTAGCCCCGTCCTGGGCAAACCTGATGCGCATCAGTGGAGCCTGGCGGATATCCAGGTGCTGCCGGGTGTTCAACTGAACGGCAACGTCGTCGTCCTCAGACAGCAGCTCCACCTGTTCAATGCCCAGCGAGGCCTCGCGCCAGACCACTTGCACCGGCTCGTCCAAGCCCTCCCAGGCCATGGCCGTGCGCAGGATGTCATGGCGATCGATCACGCCTTGCAAGGCCTGGGTGAAATCGTCCAGGCGTTCGCGGCTGTCGAAGGCGAACTGCGCTTGCAGCACGTAGGGGTCACCCTGTTCGGCCGCCAGGTGATGATAGAGGATGCCCTCTTGCAACGGTGCCAGCGGGTAGATGTCCTGGACATTGGCCGCGCCGCCCGGCACGGTCGCGATGATGCGGTCGATGGCGTCCTGGGACAACGTCACCAACGGCAGCATGTCGGGGGTAATGCGTTGGCAATCCGACGCAATCAGGTTGGCCGGAACCTTCACCTCATTGCCGCCATCGTTGCCGACAGCCACCGCCAGCGCGGCCAGGGTCGGTTGGCTGAACAACACGCGCACATCGGCACTCAGGCCGACCTGGCGCATCCGCTCGATCAGGCTGACAGCCAGCAGCGAATGGCCGCCGAGTTCGAAGAAGTGATCGTGACGACCGATCTGTTGCAGACCTAGCAGGTCCTGCCAGATCTGCGCCAGGACGGTTTCGGTCTCGCCTCGGGGGGCTTCGTAGCCACGGGTGATCAGTGCATCGTGTTCCGGCGCCGGCAAGGCCTTGCGGTCGAGCTTGCCATTGGGGGTCAACGGCATGGCATCGAGGCGAACGTAGGCCACGGGAACCATATATTCCGGTAGCTGCGCTTGGAGATGGCTGCGCAGGGTTTCGATGTCCGCTGTGTCGTTCGCCGGCGTGAAGTAGGCCACCAGGCGCTTGTCGCCCGGAACGTCTTCACGGGCCAGGACCACCGCTTCTTTCACCGCGTCGTGTTGAGCGAGCTTCGCTTCGATCTCACCCAGTTCGATGCGGAAACCACGGATCTTCACTTGATCGTCGTTACGGCCCAAATATTCGATATTGCCGTCCGGGAGATAGCGGCCAAGGTCACCGGTCTTGTACATGCGGGCGTTTGGAACAGCGCTGAACGGATCCTTGAGGAAACGCTCGGCCGTCAGGTCATCGCGGTTCAGATAACCCCGCGCGACACCGGCACCACCGATGTAGATCTCACCCGGTACGCCCATCGGGACCGGTTGCTTGTGCTCATCCAGCAGATAGAACTGGGTGTTCGCGACTGGCTTGCCGATATGGGCGGCAAAGCCGTCTTCCCGGGCCATGGAGACCCAACTGGAATAGGTCGTGGTTTCCGAAGGACCATAGAGGTTGCACAGGCGCTTGACTGAGGTCTGTTCGAACAGCGCCTCTACCAGGCTGCGCTTGAGGGCTTCACCGGCCACGTTCACCGTGTCGACGCCCTCACCCAGACCACCGGATTCCAGCAAGGCCTTGAGCGCCGACGGCACGGTGTTGATCAGGGTGATGTCGTGCTCGCCGTGTTGCAGTTCCAGCACATTAGTGACCACTTCGATGCTGCCGCCCGACGTCAGTGGCGCGAAGCATTCGTACACCGCCAGGTCGAAGTTCAGCGAGGTCGAGAACAGCGTCTTCGACAAGGTTTGCGCATCGAACGACCGATGGGCCCAGGTGAGGAAGTTCACCGTGTTCCGGTGTTCAATCATCACGCCCTTGGGCAACCCGGTCGAACCCGAGGTGTAGATCACGTAAGCCAAGTGCGATGAGGTCAGTTCAGTGACCTCAGGATTCTGGACGGATTCGTCCTGCCAGAGCCCGCTGCCCAGATCGATCACCGGCATCGAAGCGCCGGCCAACAAACCAACCGTTGCCGATTGGGCCAGCACCACCGCCGGAGCGCTGTCCTCCAGCATGTAGGCAATCCGATCCACCGGATACGCCGGATCCAGCGGCACATAACCGCCCCCCGCCTTGAGGATCGCCAGCAACCCGACCACCATGTCGATACCGCGTTCGACACAGATCGCCACCCGCGAATCCGGCCGCACGCCCTGCCGGCGCAGGTAATGCGCCAGGCGGTTGGCTTGCTCGTTCAGCTCGCGATAGCCCAGGCGTTGCTCACCATGCCGCACCGCCAGCGCATCCGGCGTGCGCTGCACCTGATCCTCGAACAACCCATGAACGGTCTGTTCCAGCGGATACTCGGCATCGGTGGCGTTGAAGTCCTGCAGCACCTGCCTGCGCTCGTTTTCAGACAGGATTTCCAGATCGTTGATCGCGGATTCAGGCGCACACTCCAGTGCCTCCACCAGGCTCGCCAGGGCCGTCTGCATGTAGGCGCCGACCTGGCGGGCATCAACCCCGCCGGCCGTCTGCACGCTCAGCAGGAAGCCTGTGCCCTGGTCGTCCACCGACAACATGCATGGATAGTTGGTCCGCTCCATGACTTCCAGCACCTGCGTACCGGCCCAGCGGTCGACACTGTCGCCGTCCTGGAGCGGGCTGTGCCGATAGTTCAACAAGGCACTGAACAGCGGCAGCGAAGCCGGCACCCCACTGCAACGCTGGGCCAGTGCCAGCGAGGCATGTTCGTGGCCCAACAGGGCGGTCAGACGCGCGTGGGTCGTCTTGACTCCGGCGCGTACGCTCTGCGCCCCCACATCGACGCGCAACGGCAAGGTATTGATGAACATGCCCAGGGCGCGATCCGCGCCCTCGCCGCTCTGCATGCGGCCCAGCAGCACGGTGCCGAAGACCACGTCCTCGCGACCGGACACGCGCCCCAATACCCTTGCCCATGCCAGATGATGCAAGGCTGCCGCGCTCACGCCGAGTTGGCGCGCCTGCAGCCGCAGACGCCGGCAAAGATCCGGATCGACGTTCAGCTTGACCTCTTCGACGCCCCGGCCATCGCCCTGGACTTCCCGCAGGCCGAACGGCAGCGTCGGCTCGTCGACATCAGCGAGCATGTCGCGGAAAAAGCGCTCATGCTGCTCACGCGGCACGCCCAACAGGGTTTGCGCCACGTAATTACGGTAAGGCATGGCCGCTTCCAGGCGGCCGCCCTCGCCATTGAGGAACGCCAGCATTTCCTCCTGCATCACGTCCAGAGCGGTATGGTCCAGGGCGATGTGGTGAAACAGCAGAACCGCGACCCAGCGCTGGTGCACATTGTCCCAGGCACAGGCCAGGCGCATCAGTGGCGCCTTGTCGAGTTCCAGCCGGCAATGGCGAGGATCGAACAACCCTTGCAACTGCGCTGCGATATCGCCTTTGGCCGGATCGAGGGTCTGCTCTTCGAGCGTCAACCGGCATTGGCGCAGAACCACCTGCAACGGCGCCTGCAGGCCTTCGCGCAGCAGCGCGGTCCTGAGGATATCGTGCCGGTCGATCACGGCCTGCAAGGCCGCGACGAAGCCGTCGAGTTGAGCGCGGCTGTCCATCGCGAAGGTGGCTTGCAGCAGGTAGGGATCGCCTTCCTCGGCGGCGATGTGGTGATAGAGAATGCCTTCCTGCAACGGCGCCAGGGGGTAGATGTCCTGGACATTGCCGACACCACCCGGCACACCGACGACGATCCGGTCGAGGGTCTCCTGGTCCAGCGTCACCAGCGGCAGCATCGATGGGGTGATCCGTTCGCAGCCCGCGGCAATGCCGTTGGCCGGTACGCTCACCTCGGCACGACTGCCCACCGCCGCCGCCAGGGCGGCCAAGGTAGGTTGACCGAACAGCACCCGCACATCGGCGCTCAGTCCAGCTTTGCGCATCAGTTCGATCAGTTTCACCGCCAGCAGCGAATGCCCGCCCAGTTCGAAGAAATGATCGTGCCGCCCCACTTGCCCGACACCGAGTACGTCAGCCCACAACCCGGCCAGCGTGGTTTCCACCTCGCCCAATGGCGCTTCATACGCACGGCTGGCGAAGGCGTCCGCTTCCGGAGCCGGCATTGCGCGGCGGTCGAGTTTGCCGTTGGGTGACACGGGCAGTTTTTCCAGGCGCACGTAGGCCGCCGGAACCATGTAGTCCGGCAGCAGCGCCTGCAAGTGCGCGCGCAATGCGTCGGCCTCCGGCGCCGCATCCACCGCCTGGGCGGTGATGTAGGCCACCAGGCGTTTCTCGCCGGGTTGGTCTTCTCGGGCGACAACGACCGCTTCCTTGACTCCGCCATGTTGGCAGAGCCTGGACTCGATCTCCCCCAGCTCGACACGGAAGCCACGGATCTTGATCTGATCGTCATTGCGGCCCAGGTACTCGATATGGCCGTCGGGCAAGTAGCGGCCCAGGTCACCGGTCTTGTACAGGCGCGCCTGCTCGTCGACAGCGAACGGATCGCGGACGAAGCGCTCGGCGGTCAAGTCATCGCGGTTCAGGTAACCACGGGCAACACAGACCCCGCCGATGTGGATCTCGCCGGCCACGCCGACTGGAACCGGTTGCTGCTGTTCGTCCAGCAGGTAGATACGCGTATTGGCCACCGGCTGGCCGATCGCCGGCAGCGTCGGCCAGGCCGCGACGTCGTCCGGCAACGTCAGGGCGGTGGTGACGTGGGACTCGGTCGGCCCATAGTGGTTGTGCAGGCGACAGCCATCCAGGCGCTCGAACAATGCGCGGATCTGTGGCGTGATGCGCAACTGTTCGCCGGCGGTGATGACATCCTTCAGGTCGCAGGCCAGCGGCGAGCCTTCGCCATCGCCGGCAACCGCTTCGGCCAGGGCCTGCAGCGCGATGCACGGCAGGTACAGGCGTTCGATGCGCTGTTGGCAGATATGCTCGAACAGACGGTGGAAATTCAGGCGGATGTCGGCATGGATCAGCGACAACTCGCCGCCGGCACACAAGGTGCTGAAGACTTCCTGGAACGCCACGTCGAAGCCGAGCGCGGCAAACTGCAGGGTCCGCGCAGCGGCCCGCCCCTGCTGCGCGGCTTGGTCGATCTGCCACTGCATCAGGTTGACCAGGGCACGGTGCGCCATCGCCACGCCCTTGGGCTGGCCGGTGGAACCCGAGGTGTAGATGACATACGCCAGGCTGTCGGGGTTCAGGCCGCTCGCCTGGGCGTCCGGGTTGCTGGACGGCTGCCGGTCGATGCCGACGGCGTCACGGTCCTCACCGTCGAGCAGCAAGGCAGGCACATCGGACGTGGGAAAACGCTCTTGCAGGCTGCGCTGGGTCAGCAGCACCTTCGGTGCGCTGTCCTCCAGCATGTAGACCAGGCGCTCGGCCGGGTAAGCAGGGTCCAGCGGCACATAGCCGGCACCGGCCTTGAGAATGCCCACCAGCCCCGCCACCATTTCCAGGCTGCGTTCCACGCAGATCGCCACCCGGTCGTCGGCTCGGACACCCAACTCGATCAAGCGATGGGCGATCTGGTTGGACAGCCGGTTCAGCTCGCCGTAGCTCAGGCTCTGCCCCTGATACGTCAGCGCAACGATCTCAGGCTGAGCTTCAGCATGGGCCTCGAACAGTTGATGGACCAACAACCCCGACGGGTACACCGCATCGAAGGCATTGAAGTCATGCAGCAACTGCTGGCGTTCGCTGGCGGGGACAAAGGCCAACGTGTGCAGCGGGGTGTTGCCATCCTGGTCGAGGGCATCGGCCAACGCTTCGAGCACGGTGTGCACATAGCCGCAAACCCGTTGCGCACCGATCCCGGCCACGGCTTGCACGGTCAGTCCGAACGAATCACCGAGGTCATCCACCGACAGCGACAGCGGGTAGTTGGTCCGTTCTTCGCCGCCGAGAATTTCCGCTCCGGCCCAGATTCTTGCCTGGCCCGCATCCTCGCTCGCCTGTGCCGCCACGGCGGTCTGCCGATAGTTCATCAACGCACTGAACAACGGTGCCGGCGCCGCAACGCCACTGCACCGCTGCGCCAACGACAACGGCGCATGTTCGTGGCCCAGCAGCGTCGCCAGCCGGCCATGGGTTGCCTGCAAGGCGGCCAGCACGCCCTGGGTCCCCGCCTCGACCCGCAACGGCAGGGTGTTGACGAACATCCCCAAGGCATGTCCGGCCTCCTGTCCGCTGTGCAACCGGCCCATCAATACGGTGCCGAACACCACGTCCTGACGACCGGACAAGCGCCCCACCACCTGGCCCCAGGCCAAGTGGTGCAGGCTGGCGGTGCTCACCCCCAGGCGCCGGGCCTGGGCACGCAGACGCCGGGCCAGCCCGACCTCCAGCGCCAGCGTCGCTTCTTCGATGCCGCTGCCGTCGCCCTGCACATCCTGCAGGCCGAACGGCAGCGTCGGCTCGTCGACGTCGCCGAGCATCTCGCTGAAAAACGCCTCATGTTGCTCGGGATGACTGTCCAGGCGGACCTGAGCCACGTAGTTGCGGTAAGGCACCGACACCGGCAGCTCCGCCGAACGACCTTGCAGGTGCGCGTCGATTTCCTTGCCCAGCATGCCGAGGGAGGTGGCGTCATCGATCAGGTGATGGAACAGCAGCACCGCCACCCAACTGCCGCCGGCGGCATCTTCGGCAAAGTGAATACGCATCATCGGCGCCTGGCGCAGATCGAAGCGGGTATGGCGGGGGTCGAAGCGGACCTGCAACTGATCGGCGATGTCGCCTTCGGCCGGGTCCAGGACCAGTTCTTCGACCATCAGGCGCGCCTCGCGCCAGACCACCTGCACCGGTTCACCGAGCCCTTCCCACGCCACCGAGGTGCGCAGGATGTCGTGCCGGGCGATGACCGCCTGCAAGGCTTGCCCGAACGCGTCCAACTGCTGGCGGGTGCCGAAGCGCAACAGGGCCTGCAGCAGGTACGGATCGCCTTCGCTGGTCGCCAGGTGGTGATAGAGGATGCCTTCCTGCAACGGCACCAGGCCGTAGATATCCTGCACATTGTCCGCGCCGCCCGGCACGGTGGCGACTATGCGGTCGATTTCACCCTGGGTCAGGGTCGCCAAGGGCAGCATGTCCGGGGTAATGCGCTCGACATCCTGGGGAATCCGATTCTCCGGCACCACCACACCGCCGCTGGTGCTCGTGGCAGCGGCCAGGGTCTCCAGTGTCGGCTGGCCGAACAGCACGCCCACGTCGGCGTTCAGGTCGAGCTGACGCATGCGTTCGATCAGTTTGACCGCCAGCAGCGAGTGTCCGCCCAGTTCGAAGAAACGGTCGTGGCGGCCCACCTGCTCGACGCCAAGCAACTCGGCCCACAACGCAGCCAGGGTGACTTCAATCCGCCCCACCGGCGCTTCATAGCTGCGTCGGGCAAAGGCCTGCGAATCGGGCGCCGGCAGCGCCTTGCGGTCGAGCTTGCCGTTGGTGGTCAACGGGAAGGCTTCGAGCATCACGAAGGCACTCGGCACCATGTAGTCCGCCAGCGAAGCCAGCAGATGCGTGCGCAGGTCGACAGCGGATGGCTGCGCGTCTTCCCTGGCGATGACATAAGCCACCAGGCGCTTGTCGCCCGGCTCGTCTTCGCGGGCGATGACCACCGCCTCGCTGACACCTTCGCAAGCCGACAGTGCTGCCTCGATTTCACCCAGCTCGATACGGAAACCGCGGATCTTCACTTGTTCGTCGTTGCGACCCAGGTATTGCAGTTCACCGTTGTTCAGCCAGCGACCGAGGTCGCCGGTACGGTACATCCGTGCGTTCGCATCGGTGTCGAACGGATCGGGCAGGAAGCGCGTTTCGTTGAGCTCCGGCCGGTTCAGGTAGCCTCGCGCCACACCGGCGCCCCCAACGTACAACTCGCCCTCCACGCCCTTGGGCACCGGCTTGCCGTACTTGTCCAGCAGGTACAGGCGCAGATCGGGAATCCGCTTGCCGATCGGGCTGACACCGATCAACTGGGCATCGGCCGCTTGCAGCGCACGATAGGTCACATGCACCGTGGTTTCGGTGATGCCGTACATGTTCACCAGTTGCGTACCGGCGTTGATTTCCCGGGCGTACCACGGTTTGAGAATGCCGGTTTCCAACGCCTCGCCGCCGAAAATCACCTGGCGCAGGCTGTGCCTCAGCTCGCTTTCGCCCTGGGCCGCGATCAACTGGCGGAATGCGCTCGGCGTCTGGTTCAGCACCGTGACACCCGCCTCGCACAACAGCGCGTAGCAGTCCTGCGGCGAACGGCTGACCAGTTGCGGCACCACCAATAGGCGACCGCCATGGGTCAGCGCGCCCCAGATTTCCCAGACCGAAAAGTCGAAGGCGAAAGAATGGAACAGCGCCCAGACGTCTTGCGGGCCGAAATCGAACCACGGCTGGGTGGCCGAAAACAACCGCGCCACATTGCGATGCTCGACCATCACGCCCTTGGGCAGGCCGGTCGAACCCGAGGTATAGATCACGTAGGCCAGGTGATGGGAGGCCAGGGTGCCGATATTCGGATCGTGCCGTGGCTGCTCGGCAAAGCCTGCGGCCTCTGGCTGATCGAGCAACAGCACCGGGACAGACAGCGCAGGCACTTGGTCTTGCAGCGCCGCTTGGGTGAGCAACGCCACCGGCGAACTGTCCTCGAGCATGAAGGCCAGCCGGTCCTGGGGATAGGCCGGGTCCAGCGGCACATAGCCGGCACCGGACTTCAGGATGCCCAACAGGCCGATGATCATGTCCAGACCGCGTTCGACGCAGATGGCTACCCGGTCATCCGGGAACACCCCCAGGGCCAGCAGCCGGTGGGCGACCTGGTTCGCCCGGGTGTTCAGTTCACCGTAAGTCAGGGTCTGGCCTTCATGGACCACCGCCACCGCGCTCGGCTGCGCGGCGGCCCGCGCTTCGAACAGGCCGTGGATCGTGCGGTCGTGCTCATACCGCTGTTCATCGCTCGCGTTCCAGGCCTGGAGCAGACGGGCTTCAGCCGGTGTCGGCAGGACAAAGTCATGGATCGGCAGCGTATCGTCACCCAGTCCCTGCTCCAGCACGTGGACGAAGCGCTCGGCCATTGCCTCGATTTCATCGGCCTGCAGGAACGCCTGGTTGTAGATCCAGTGCACCCAGGCATTTTTCTCGTTGGGGTTGGTCCGGAAATGGATCGCCAGGGGCATCTGTTCCTGGCCGTTGGAACTCTTCACCGAATAGGCCGTGGCGTCGCCGAACCGGTACAGGTAGTTCTCTTCCTCGTAGGAGAACGACACGTCGAACAGCTGGGCACGATTGTCACGCCGCAGCTCAAGGGAGCGATGAATGTCGCTTAGAGGGAACCGCTGGTAGCGATAGTCCTGCTTGAGCGCACGCGCAACCTCTTGGATCAGCTCGCCGAATGACAGGTCGTCGGCGAATCTCAGGCGCATGGCACTGACCTGGGTGAACAACCCCACGGTCTGTTTGAAGGTCGGATTGGAGCGATTGAGGATCGGCAGGCCCACCACCAGTTCGTCGCGCTGGGTCGTGCGGACAAAGTACACGTACAACGTCGCCAACAGCACCGGGAAACGCGAGACCTGATGAGTGAGCGCCAGAGCGTCGATCCGCTCGTTCAACGTCTGCGGGAAAGACGTCATGGCATGGGCGCTGGGCACCACGGGCTCGACGAAGCGATCACGGTAACGGGCAGTGAACAATGGATCCGGCACATCCCGGTATTTATCGAGCCAGTAGGCCTGGTCCCGCTGGAAACGGTCCGATTCGTGGTAACGCGCGTCATCCTCGATGAACCCGGCATAGGACGGTGCCGACAGGTCAGGCTCGCGGTTTTCCCCCAGGGCGTTGTACAGGTCACTGAGGGAGGCGAGCATCAGGTTGATGCCCCAGCCGTCCTGGATGATGTGGTGCAGGTTGACGACGAAATAGAACGAAGCGTCATCGAGCTTGACCAGGTAGAAGCGAAACAGCGGCCCCTTATCGAGCTCAAATGGCACTTCCAGCCCCTGTTGTACCCAGGTCTGGGCCGCGGTCTGCGGTTCGGGGCGATTGGAGAAGTCGATCAGCGGGACCCGTACCTCCAGCGACTCGACCAGGGTCTGCATGGGCACGCCGTCGCCACCGACGTCGCAGTGCAGGACCGTGCGCAAGGCATCGTGCTTGCGGACCAACAGCTCGACCGCCTGCTGGATACGATCAGGGTCGACGGCACCCCGGATGTGAAGGTAGCCACCCATGGTGTACAGGGGGGAATCGCCCTTGGTCATCTGGTCCAGCCAGATGTCCCGCTGGGACGCCGTCAGCGGATAGGTTGCCGCAAGCTCCAGGGACTGGTTCATACGCTGCCCCCCGTCACTTGTACACCGGCAGATTCCGGACGACGGCTGGCCGAATGGCCCATTGCGACAACAACGCCCACAGCAAAGAAAAATGTCATACGTTCCTTCTCAGATATTTGTCAGTACTGCCCGGGCAAACGCAACGGGGCACGCCTGGAGTTGATGATGCAGATGCGCGCAGACAGCCGGCGCCACCCGGCAGGCGGTCCACTGCTGTCGGGCGGGTTTGATGTCAGGCGTCTTTCACGGGTTGGCAGAGGTGTTGTCGCGACAACATCGCCAGCCGGACGGTGCAGTCAGAACAGCCATTCAGGCGCGCTTGTCGCGAATGGCGCAGTTGATATCGGAGACGATGTGCCCGTCCGCCAGCTTGATGATCCGGTCGGCCAGCTGGAAGTACTGGTCGTCATGGGTGATGATCAGCACCGTCTTGCCGCGCCGCTTGAGGTCGGGCAGCAGTTCCTCGTAGAAGAACTTCTTGAACGGCGGATCCTGGTCGGCGGCCCATTCGTCGAGCACATACACCGGTCGGTCTTCCATGTAGGCGCATACCAGGGCCAGGCGTTTCTGCTGGCCATAGGACAAGGCCTTGAGGGTCGAATAACCGAGTCCTTCGATCTTGATCTTGTCGGCCAACCCGAGGGTTTCCAGGTACTTGCTCGCCAGGTCCGGGTTGCCCTCCTCTTCGTCGGGACCGATCAGGCGGTTGAACAGATGGAAGTCCGAGAACACCGCGGAAAACAGATCGCGGTAGTCGCTGCGGCTCTCGTCGGTGATCGCCAAGCCGTCGAGCAGCACCTCTCCGCTTTGCGGGATATAGAGCCCGCACAACACCTTGGCCAGGGTGCTCTTGCCGCAACCGTTGCCGCCAACGATGTAGATCAGTTCACCGGCCTGTACCGTCAGGTCGATGGGCCCCAGGGAGAAACCGCTTCCGGCATGCTGATCCTGATAATGCATCCGCACGCCCTTCAGCTCGATGCTGTCCCAGGTTTTCTTGTGCTCGAGCAGATGCACTTTCGGTGTCTCGACCGCAACGGGTTCGGGGTGCGGATCGTTGATCGCGAAGCCGAACTCCGCGAGCCGGGTACAGGCGACCCTGCCCGCCGCCAGCACCGGCATCGCCCCCACCAGCAGCGACAGCGGCCCCATGATGTAGAGCACCGCCAGCACACTGGCGGTCATGACCTTGGGATCGACCGTGCTGACCAGCGGCGCGGCGAACAGCAGGCAACCAATCAGCAACGACAGGGTGAACTGGCCCACGTTGTCGGCGGCGGTGTACCACAGGCGCTCGACGAAGTTGTAGCGCGCCACCCGGGTCGAAGACGCCTCGATGGCGGAGCGGCCGAACCAGCGCCGGCGGATGCCGTTGAGCTTCAGTTCCTTGAGACCGAACACCAGGGCGTGGGTATATTCGTTGAATGCGGTGAATTCATCCCGAACCCGATTGGTGGACCTGACGCCGCTGGCGAAGAAGAACAGGTACAAACCCACGCCCAGGACCATCAGCGAAACCGTCAAGGCCAGGACCACCCACGACAGGTACGCCAGGTAAGCGATGCCGAACAGGAAGACCGTCGCCTCCACCAGTACCGTGGGCATGACGATCAGCGTCGTGTTCAGTTGCGGGATGTCGTTGGTCAACATGGTCAGTACGTTGGGCGGACCGCGCCGGTCTACCTCTTCCAGCGGCGTGGCGAGGATCTTGCGACACAGCGCGATGCGCAACCGGGTCATGATCCGCATGCTGGCGTAGGCCGGGAACAGCGCGGCACCGTTGCGCAGGATCAGCGCTATGGCACTGAGCCCGACAAACCAGTACAGCGCCTGCATGCGATCGCCGTCATTGTGGATGGCCTGGTTGATCACGCTCACCACCGCGATGGACGCGACCCCGCTGATGACACCACAAATCAAGGTGAAAAACGTTAGCCAGGGATGGTTGCGCCACAGCAAGCGCATGACCGAACCCGGCTTGGGTTTCTTCTCTTTCTGGTTTTTCATGGGTTGCTATCCTCGAATGAACTCGCGATATGGCTCAGGCCGGCTGCCAGACGTCGCCCCTGGCGGTCATCTCGCCCATCGCCACCACGATCAGGCGCGGCTCCTCATAGGGATCCCGTGCGTGGGCGGCCAGCATGTTGTCGAGCATGACCACGTCGCCCTTGCGCCAGTCGAACCTGACGGCGCAGGCCTCATAGGCGTCGCCGACCAGGGTCATGACCTCGTCTTCGATCGGTGTGCCATCGCCATAACTGACCATGCGCGGCAAACGGTCGGCGCCGAACATGTCGAGCAGGTCTTCGCGCATTTCTTCGCCGAGGCAGAACGGATGGTGCAGCTGCACCTGGTTGAAGAACGCCGCCTCGCCGGTCCGCGGATGCCGGATCACCGCCGGGCAGAGGGTGCGCACTTGCAGGCTGTCGCCGTCGAGCCATTCGAAATCGGTGCCCTGCTCCCGGCAACGCCGTTCGACTTCTCCACGGTCGGTGGTGCCGAAGAACGACTCCCAGCTCGGTTCGACGCCGGCGGTGAAGGTGCGGCTGTACATCAGCCCTTTTTGTTCGAAGCGTGCCACCACGTCCGCGGGCAGGTGCCGCAGCACTTGTCGGATGTCCGCCAGCGGCGTCGCGCCGCCGACCCGCGAAGGCTGTTCGCAATAGAACCACTGCTTGCGAGGCCAGCTTTCCAGGTGTGAGCTCTCGTTGTGGTAGAGGATCATTTCCCGTTCGGGATAAGGCGTGGAGCGATAGACGTTACGCCCACCCTCCTTCTTCGGCAGATCGCCGTAACTGCCATGCAGCCCGGGGGACAAGGCTTCGGCAAACGCTTCGAAGGCCGGCACCGAGGCGAGCTCGAAGCCGCGAAACAGCACCGCGCCGTGGCGGCACAGCAAGGCCTCGATAGCCTCGCGATGGGTACCGGCCCACGCCGACGGGTCCAAACCCGTGGCGATCGCTTCGATCACCACCGGCAGGCTCAGGCCATCGGCGAGCAGCGACAAGCGGACCTGCCCTTCGATTGCCTGACCGGGCCAGGAAAGCGAATCCGCCGTCCCGTCATCGCTCATCACGGGCGAAGCGTTAGTTTGAAGACTCATGCATCACTCCTGAACCACGGATCCGCGGATCCACGTCGTACGGGGCAAAACCAATGCGCCCCACTGTCGGGCAAGGATAGAAACACTGATCAACGGTGATGTCTGGCACCGCAAACCGGGACAGAGCCGACACGCCTGGTTACACCGTCGCTGTCGACCTTCATCCCAAAGCGGCTTGTCCCCATTTCCCGCGACAGACGCCGGCACGAAGTCGGTGCTGAAATGCGGCAGCTGCGAATCGCACAGGCGCATTAAACGATCCCGTGGGCCGCAGTGACGTCTCGAGTGCAACGGTTTTCGCAAACGCGCAAATACGCTGCGCCTGGCAATTAACAGGAGCGTTAGTCATGCCGATTAAGAACACTGGCGGATCGGTCAACCCCGCGCCAGCCCCCCTCACGCCCGGTGCATTCCTGCATGAAATCTTTACCGCCCGGGCCCGTGAATTCCCCGAGCGAACGGCCGTCTCCGACGCCTCGCGCACGTTGAGTTACGCGCAACTCGATGCGGCCTCGTCGCAACTGGCTGCCCGTCTTCGCCAGGAAGGCGTCAAGGACGGCATGCTGGTCGGGATGAGCCTGACACGCAGCGTCGACCTGGTCGTCAGCCTGCTGGGCATCCTCAAGGCCGGCGGTGCCTACGTCCCGGTCGACCCGCAATACCCCGGCAAGCGCGTCGAACACATCGTGCGCGACAGCGGCCTGAGCCTGATGATCGGCGAGCCCGCCGAGCTGGCGCAGAGCCCGTCCGTGCGCGTCCTGCCCCTGGCCAATCTGCTGGCCGGCCCGGCACTGGAACCGATTGGCGAGGTCGACCGCCGCAACCCCGACCAGGCACCGGCCTACGTCATCTACACCTCCGGTTCCACCGGCGAGCCCAAGGGTGTGCTGGTGGCCCACGCCAACGTCAGCCGCCTGCTGGAAAGCACCCAACGTGAATACGCTTTCAACGAGCACGATGTCTGGTCGATGTTCCACTCCATCGGCTTCGATTTTTCGGTCTGGGAGATCTGGGGCGCGCTGGCCCACGGCGGCCACGTGGCTGTCGTGCCTTACGACGTGTCGCGCTCGCCAACCGCCACCCGTCAATGGCTGGTCGACCGGGGCGTGACCGTCCTGAGCCAGACCCCATCGGCTTTCCGTGGCCTCGAAGAGGCGGACCGCCAGGCGAAGGCGCCACTAGCGCTGCGCTACGTGGTCTTCGGTGGCGAGGCGCTGCCGGCCACGGTATTGCGCCCCTGGGTCGAACGCCATGGCGACCGGAAGCCTGCACTGATCAACATGTACGGCATCACCGAAGCCACGGTGCACACCACCTTCAAGCGCGTACTGGGCCAGGACCTGGAAAGCGCGGCCATGGTCTCGATCGGTGCCCCGCTGGATGGCTGGCGCTTGAACCTGCTCGATGCCGACCGGCAACCCGTGCCCCAGGGCACCGCCGGTGAGCTGTACATCGAAGGGGCCGGCGTGGCGCTGGGTTACCTGAACCGCCCGACCCTGAACAGCGAGCGCTTCGTACAGTTGCCAGGAACCTCAAGTCGCGCCTATCGCACGGGTGATCTGGTGGTGTTGGGCGATGACGGTGAGTACCGCTACGCCGGGCGTTGCGACGAACAACTGAAGATCCGCGGTTTCCGCATCGAGCCCGGCGAGGTCGAAGCCTGCCTGCAAACCAGCCCCGCCGTGGCCGCCGCCCATGTGGCCGGTCACGATTTCGGCGATGGCGACTGGCGCCTGGTCACCTACGTGGTACCGACCCAGGGCGTGAATGCCTGGACCGAACAGGTGCGCAGCGAAGTCGCCGCGCTGGTGGCCGCGAACCTGCCGGACTACATGCGTCCTTCGGCCTACATCGCCCTGGCGCAACTGCCGGTCACCGACCACGGCAAGATCGACAAGCAACGCCTGCCCTCGCCCGAATCCGTTGAAGCCACCGTGCAACACGCGGCCGACGGCCTTACCGAGCAAGAGCAGTTCGTGCTCAAGGTCTGGTCGCAGGACATCGGCCTGAAGAACATCGGCCTGAATGATGACTTCTTCGACTTTGGCGGTACCTCCCTGGCACTGATCCGCTCCCTGAGCACCTTCAAGGCCCATTACCAAGTCAACCTGGACCCTGGCGTGTTGGCCAACGGTGCGACCGCCAAGGTATTGGCCGACTGCATCCAACGCTCCCTCGTCCAAGCCCACTGACCGAAAAGGAACAGCCCATGAGCAAGAAATTCGCCTTGACCCCGGAAGAACGCGCGTCCTTCGAGAAGAACGGTTTCATCGGTCCTTTCGACGCCTATACCCCCGAAGAAATGAAAGAAACCTGGAAACGCACCCGCCTGCGCCTGCTCGACCGCAGTGCCGCGGCCTACCAGGACCTGGATGCGATTTCCGCCGGCACCAACATTGCCAACTATGATCGCCACCTGGACGACGAATTCCTCGCCAGCCACATCTGCCGTCCGCAGATCTGCGACCGCGTCGAAAGCATCCTCGGTCCGGATGTACTGTGCTGGCGCACCGAGTTCTTCCCCAAATACCCCGGCGACGAAGGCACCGACTGGCACCAGGCCGACACCTTCGCCAACGCCTCGGGCAAGCCGCAGATCCTGTGGCCGGAGAACGAAGACTTCGGCGGCACCATCACCGTCTGGACCGCGTTCACAGACGCCAACATCGCCAATGGTTGCCTGCAGTTCATTCCTGGCACCCAGAACAGCATGAACTACGACGAAACCAAGCGCATGGCCTACGATCCCGATGCCAACCACAGCTCGGTGGTCAAGGATGGCGTGCGCCGCGGCTTCTTCGGCTACGACTATCGCCAACTGCAGATCGACGAGAACTTCAAGCCTGACGAATCCGCCGCGGTGCCGATGCAGATGAAGGCCGGCCAGTTCATCATTTTCTGGTCGACCCTGATGCACGCCTCCTACCCTCACAGCGGCGAGTCCCAGGACATGCGCATGGGCTTCGCCTCGCGCTATGTCCCGTCCTTCGTGAAGATCTACCCGGACTCCGAGCACATCGAGGAGTACGGCGGTCGCATCAGCCTTGAGAAATACGGCGCGGTCCAGGTGATCGGGGACAAGACCCCGGAATACAACCGCCTTGTCACCCATACCACCCGAGGCAAGAAATTCGAAGCGGTCTGATTTTTCAGTGCCATAAGACAGTGGCATGCGTAACGTGCCTGACAGGAGTCCCCCAATCCATGACTATTTCCACTGACGCAGCGACGCGCCTGTGCGAGACCGTGAGGATGCTTAGGCACCTTGCCATCCATCTGCCCGATCCCATTTGCCTGAGCTTTCTCGCTCAGGCAAATGAGCCGCCACCCGACCAGGCCTCCCCCAGCGTGAGAGCCACGGAACGGGCGGTCAGCGCCACCTTCGCACGCATCGGTGTCAAAGCCGTGCAGTACGTGCACGATGGCGAGGCGCAGCTGTCTTCCTTCGAGATGTTTATCAGCAAGAAAATCTGCCAGGCGCTGGATTTTTCCTATGACCACTTCGACGAGTTCGAAAGCGTCAGGGAATTCGGGCGCCTGGTCAGACACTTCGATTTCAGTGGTTCGGTGCCCGAGGTTGAAACGGTGCACCTGATCACCCGCGACAACGTCGCGTTGTCAGTGCATGCCAGCACGGATCAGAACCGCCCGGCGATCGTCCTGGCACTGCCCTGCGGTATGCCGTTCGACCTGTGTCGCGACTGGTTCAATGCCCTGAGCGAGCGATTCTTCGTGGTCACCTGGGAGACCCGGGGGCTGTTCGGTTCCTGTACCTCGTTCGACCAGCTCTCCGTGGACACCGATGCCCAGGTCGGCGACCTGATTAACGTAATGAACCACTACGAGCTGCCCAATGCGCACTTGATGGGCATCTGCGGCGGCGCGGTGATCGCATTGAGCGCCGCCGCCACCCACCCCGAGCGGGTGAGTTCCCTGAGCCTGTGGCACGGCGACTACAACCTTGGCGACAACAGCCTGCGCACCGCCCATCAGCAGAATTTCGAATGGCTGATGGAGTCGGCCGCCGTGGACCGCAACGAAGCCAGCGACTTGCAGGCGTTGTTCCTGGACCAGGCGACACTGGCGACCATTCCGGATTCGATCGCCCATGCGGCGCTCTACCCCTACGTCAACGAGGAGCTGTTCTACCGTTATGCACGGCTCAACGATGCGTTGAACAAGACCGAGCTGCAGTCACGGTTGGGACAGATCAGCGTGCCGACGCTGGTGGTTGCCGGCGACGCCGACGAAACCACCCACATCGGCGGCTCCCAGCGCATTGCCGAGTCCATCAGCGACGCCCTGTTGCATGTGGAGAGCAATGGTAGTCACCTGGCGTTCTTCGAGTCGACCCATCACTCGAAACAGACCGCCTTCCGCTTCCTTGAATCGACCCTGGAATCGGTCGCCGTCTGAGCTGCAAGACAGACGCCTGCCCTGATGCCCGTCAGTCGATCCTCAAACCTGTGGGAGCAAAGCTTGCTCGCGACTACGGTACGTCAGTCAGCAACAATGTTGACTGGTCTGCCGCTATCGCGAGCAAGCTTTGCTCCCACAGGTTTTGCGCCGTTAGATCCTTGATCTGACTGGCATCAGGCTCTGCCCGCCTTTGGACTCATGACCTGAGCACGGTGCCAACCATTGAGGTCGGCACCTTGTGGTTGAACAGACACATCCTGTTCAAGGCGGGCTGATGCCAGTGAGTCAAGCCACAAACCTGTGGGAGCAAAGCTTGCTCGCGATTACGGTACGTCGGTCAGCAACAGTGTTGACTGGTCTGCCGCTATCGCGAGCAAGCTTTGCTCCCACAGGTTTTGCGCCGCTGGATCCTTGATCTGACTGGCATCAGGCTCTGCCCGCCTTTGGACTCATGACCTGAGCACGGTGCCAACCATTGAGGTCGGTACCCTATGGTCGAACATGCAGTGTGCTCAAGGCGCGCTGACCACACTTCGACTTTTGCCATCGACCTGACGCAACGGCAGGGCGCGGTAATCCAATCCATCGATACAGCACGCATTCACGCTGAGAACCTCAGGGTTGCTGCGACGTCGGTGGTACACATAGATCCCGCATGTAGCGCAAAAGTAATGCTGGGCCACGCCGCTGTTCCAGCGATACAGACGTAGCGCGTCTTCACCACGGCTGATACGAAAATGCTCCCGCGGCACCGTGGCCATCAACGCATTGCGCTTGCTGCAAAGCGAACAGTCGCAACTGATCAATTCATCAAGTTCGGCCTCAAAAGCGAAGCCAACCGCTCCACAATGACAGGCGCCCGTGTACTTCATCATGGGTATGTCTCCATCGTCAGTGAGTTCGCCGTCTCATCGTAGTGGATTATCCACCGCGCTGCGTCGGAGGTTCGAAGATCCTGCAGACATTAAAAAGCCCCGATACCGCACGGTACCGAGGCCAGGTGCCTGCACCCGCAGGCTCTATTTTTTCAGCGAGTCGTACGCTTCCAACGTGCGTAACGAATAGATGTAGGCAGCACCGGCGTTGAGCGAAACTGCGGTTGCCAACGTAGCCGCCACTTCTTCGCGGCTCGCTCCAGCCTTGATCGCCGCGTCCGCGTGGACGGCGATGCATCCGTCACAATGGGTGGTGACAGCGACGGCAATCGAAATCAACTCACGGGTTTTCGCATCCAGCACATCGTTTTCGGCTGAGGCCTCGCCAAGGGCCATGTAGGCCTTGACCATCTTAGGGTTGCTCTTTCCGAGCGCACCGAAAGCCTTCTGGATGGTGGGTAGCAGTTCGGACCAGTTATTGAACATCGCATGACTCCTGAGCAAGTTGGTGTACTGTTTCGACAGGCTCAGTCTCCCCCCAGGGCGTGATTCGGGTTTGTCCGATCCACTCAAATTTTTATGCGAAGCGCTCAAATGCATTCGATCGATAAACTCATCAGCCTGGCCAACGTGCGGGGCAGCGTGGATCTACGGTGTCAGTTCCAAGGCGATTGGGCACTCGATCACCAGCAGGAAGTCTTGGGAAAAGCGCCCTATCACATTGTGTTGGCGGGAGAGTGCCGCGTCGAATTTCCGGACGGCCAGCGCCTGCCGATGCGAGCAGGCGACATTCTGCTGCTGCCTCGTGGGGCACCGCACCTCCTGCACGGCATCGGGAAAACGGCTGAGCCGGGGACCCCGAAGCTAGTGTCCGGTGGAACACTGCCGCTTTACCGCATCGGCCGCGGGAGCACGGACCTGGACATGCTTTGCGGAAGCTTTCACTACAATCGTGCCTCCCTGTTGTTCAGCGCCCTCCCCGAACATCTCGTGATACCCAGTGCGGCTCTCCCTGCAAGTGCTCCCCTGCCAGCGCTGGTCGACATGTTGCGAGGTGAAGCCGATAGCGATCAGGTCGGCACACATTTCTTACTCGATGCCTTGTCCCAGGCGTTGTTCACCTTGATCCTGCGCGCTCACCTCGCAAGCCACGGCCAACACACCGGCACCCTGGCCTTGTTGTCCGAAAAGCAGCTGGGCCGAGCCTGGCAGTCGATGCTGGCGGACCCGGGCTACGAATGGACGGTGGATGCGCTGGCCGAGATTGCGAGCATGTCCCGCGCAACGTTCATGCGGGCTTTCGTGCGGGTCGCCGGCGTTTCGCCTTGGGTCTTGTTGACGCAGGTTCGAATGGAACTGGCTTTCAGCCTGCTGAGCCATTCGCACCTGGGATTGACTGATATTGCGTCCCAGGTGGGGTATCAATCCCAGGCGGCTTTCAGCAAGAAGTTCAAGGAGGTATATGGTGAGGCGCCGGGGCGGGTGCGGCGTGGGATGTAATTGATCGTCTGGGTAGAGCGCTACATGAATGCGCAGGAGCAGCAATGACGGAACAGCCAGAAGAAAACAACCTATTCCGAGTCAGGACACCCGACGATCTCGACGCGCCTGAGGCACTGGGTTTTACCGCCTGGGTTCGCGTCTGGACGGAGCTTGGGGTCAGATGCGCGTCGCAAGAGACGCACGAAAAACTCATTCGGCACTACGACGAGCCACACCGCGCGTACCACAACCGCAATCACTTGGCCGAATGCCTCCAGGTGCGTCGACTCGTTAACGCTGCTTGCCAGGCCCCTGCCGAAGTCGACCTCGCGCTGTGGTTCCACGACGCAATCTACGACCCTCTGCGCAGCGACAATGAGTTGCGCAGCGCCCAATGGCTGGACGAAGTGGCCCGTGATATTGGCCTGGACGACGAAACGCGCCGCAGGCTTTACGACCTGGTCATGGTAACGCGACACGACAGCGTCCCGCAGTCGGTAGACGAGGCGGTGTTGGTGGACACGGATCTGGCGATCCTTGGGGCATCGTTCGAGCGGTTCGAGGAGTACGACCAACAAGTCCGCCGCGAGTACCTGCACGTGCCGATGTCTATATATCGCCAAAAGCGACGCCAGATCCTGGAGGGTTTTCTAATGCGCGAGCGCATTTATACAACCGCACCCTACTTCGACGCATTCGAGCAGCAGGCACGCGAAAATCTTGCACGTGCCATCGATCGCCTCGATTGAAATCGGATTATGCAGCAGCATCGACGCTTACCTCCACGCGCCTCGTCGACAGGGCTTACCGTATCCGATACAGCACAGCAGCCCCTGGCTTGGGTTCGAAAGCCGGCACAGTGCGCTGCTTGAGGGGCATACCCGTCGCATCCCAAACCAAGGTGTCCGATGGATACTCGTCCTTGCGGGTCATGGTGTCGATCTGCTTGACGATCACCTCCGAGCTTGCAGGCACTTCAGGGTTCCACCCGAATACGCCAACCCTCCCGTAGAACACGGCAGGTGCATCGACATCAAGACGCCGGTCTGGACACATCACCAGGCCGCGATCAAGCATGACCCGCAACGCGCCGACAGGCACCGCCTTCACTGTGGGCGTGGTGCGTTCGGTGCTGTGGCCTGGGCAGACATTGGCCGAGCGGGTCACCATGTCCTCGACCACTTCACGATCGGATTGGGCCTGCGCCGAAAAGGCAACGGCAGACAGGGCGAGCACTACAAGATTTGATTTCCAAAGCACCCGAAACCTCCTATGTAAAAAATACTCCAGCGTTGCGGACCGCCCCCGGTAAGAACAGCCTGTTGTCTGGGGGCACACTTGAAGACTACAACGGCGTTGGTTTGTTCCACCTCGTATGGCCGAGTAATAACTGAACCGCCCGCAGGTTCTTCGTCCTACGATAAATCAGTGATTCGTTCGTCTCATTGTGTGGGTGCCATACATTGCCGGATCAAGCCGTACGGCTTTCACCCAGCCTTTGACGATACGACCGTATTGACGAGTGGATAGAGGGTCTGAAGTATGCGGCCGGCTAGGAAAAAGGCAGTCCTCGCTGCGTAGCTGGGCCCTCTTCGCCCGTACAGCAAAGTTCCGAAAAAGGTGCAGTCTGTTTTTTATTGAGCCTGTTATTACCACGTCACAGGCCGGGCTTAGCTCCGTCCAGATTGACGAGCACAGCTATTGCACATTTAGCTGAACGGATACCTCTTTAGCCACCTCGATGAAAACTCGCATCGCTGCGCTCTGAAAGGCATCTTTGCGCCGCAAAAGGACGGCGGTGCGCTGCAAGCGCTCAGGCTCCAGTGCGATGGCCACCAGATCGTCATGGGCCAACGCGATTTTGGCCGGCAATAAAGTCGATAGATTCGTCCTACGAACGATTTCGATCACTGCACCGAGGGCATTGGCCTCCATTTGCACCTGAGGGCGAATCGCGTGTTTGCGGCAGTAGCGATCGATTTGTTCGCGGGTTGCAAACTCTGGGCTGAGCAGAATCAGGGACTCGGCATTCAGAGCCTGCAATCCAATGGACCGCTCCTCGGCCAAGCGGTGTCTGCGACTCACCACTAAAGCGAGGGTTTCGCTCAGCAAAGGGATGGCATCAATATTCGGTGTATTTATTTCATCGAACGCGATCCCAGCGTCCAATTCTCCAACCAAAAGCAATTCCTCGATGCGCTCTTGGGAAATCTCCTTCAGGTTGAGAGTGATCTTAGGATACCGAGAGTGAAATGCTTCGATCACGGGCCCTACCAGATAAGTCGTGAACGTGGGCGTCACGGCCACGCGCAATGAGCCTCGAGAGAGATCGCTCACATCGTGGATGGCGCTTTTAGCATCTCGCAATTCCTGATAAGCACGGCGCGCATACAGAAGATAGACGTCTCCCGCGTCAGTCAAGCGAGTTGTGCGTCCTGAGCGGTCGAACAACTGGGCTCCAAGACTTTCTTCCAACTGTTTCACCTGCTGCGAAAGGGCTGGCTGAGACACGTGCAGCGCCGCTGCGGCCTTCGTGAAGCTGAGATGTTCCGCAACCGCGAGGAAGTATTGGATATGACGAGCAAGCATGATTTCACTCATAAGATAATCTGATGAACACCATAATAAATGAGACTTTTATCTTATGTAATGTGTTGCTTAATCTTTGTTTCACACCCAGAGACATTGAGACAGCAACCATGAAAGCGATCATCGACGGTTTTCTGAAATTCCAAAAAAACGCCTTCCCTGAGCGGGTCAAACTGTTCAAGGACTTGGCTAATCAGCAGAGCCCAAGAGCGTTGTTCATCTCTTGCTCAGATAGCCGATTGGTGCCTGAACTCGTCACCCAGCGCGAGCCAGGCGATCTGTTTGTAATCCGCAATGCCGGCAACATCGTGCCGTCATATGGCCCGGAGCCGGGTGGCGTTTCGGCCTCTGTTGAATATGCGGTCGCCGCTCTCCAGGTCGCAGACATCGTGATCTGCGGCCACTCCGACTGCGGCGCGATGACCGCCATAGCAACGTGCAAGTGTCTGGATCACATGCCTGCCGTTGCCGGATGGCTCCGTTACGCCGACTCGGCCAAGGTGGTTAACGAAGCCCGCAAACATGCGGATCTACCGAGCAAAGTTACGTCCATGGTGCGTGAAAACGTCATCGCGCAACTGGCCAACCTCCAGACACATCCATCCGTTCGCCTGGCTCTCGAAGAAGGCCGCGTCACCCTGCATGGTTGGATCTATGACATCGAGAGCGGGCGTATCGACGCCTTCGATGGCAATACCGGGACTTTCGTGCCCCTCGCAGAGAACCCCGAAGTTCACGCCGTTTCCCAGCAAGCCAGGCACGTCGCCTGAAACCCGTAGCTGTAACCCTTACTAACCTAGGAGATTCGCCATGATCCAGACTCAAGCCACCCGCACCGCGCGCCAAGAACTGACCGAAACCATCATTTTGGCTAAGGCTCGCAAGGACCTGTCCTTCGCCGAGATCGTTGACGGCACCGGCCTGTCCGAAGCCTTCGTCACTGCCGCCCTGCTCGGCCAGCATCCGCTGCCTTCCAGCGCCGCCCATGTCGTGGGCAAGAAACTCGAGCTTGATGCTGATCAAGTCGCTTTGCTGCAATCGATGCCAGTTCGCGGCAGTTTTTTTGACGGCGTACCGTCCGACCCGACTATCTACCGTTTCTACGAAATGATGTCGGTATACGGCACCACCCTCAAAGCTCTGGTTCACGAAAAGTTCGGCGACGGCATCATCAGTGCCATCAACTTCAAGCTGGACATCAAGAAAGTCGAAGATCCGGAGGGCGGCCATCGCGCCGTTATCACCTTGGACGGCAAGTACCTGCCCACCAAGCCTTTCTGATGTAAGTCAGCCCGGCGTCTGACGGCAACCGGGCTACACCTCAACCCTTTTTACGACTGAGCACCGCTCAAGTGCTTTGGTCTTCTCACGCCCTCACTACAGGTGTTCACTATGAAACGGTTACTCGCTTTACTCCTAGGCTGCATTGGCTCTGTCGCTATGGCCGATGAGCAAGATACTCAGACTGCGCATATTACGGTCGAGCCCTATCGCTACTCTCAACACTTGGACATCGCTCACATTGTGTCTATTACTCAGATACCCGATAGCTGCGATGTAGTGCCGGCGCAGATGACTTATGACGACTCCAAGGGCGACCGGCACATCATGGAGTACCACGTTATAGGTACCGGCTGTACGAATTGACTCTTCTCCCGTCCGCTCATCTGGCGCTAGATCGCTCGGCGCCAGGGACGGGGGCTCAAACACCCGCTGTCTCCTGTCCTTCTTAAAAAATAACCCTTCGCTACTTGCGCCCATACAGCGCGCTTCCCGCCTCTACTCGGCAGTAATAGCACGGAAGTGCATTTACTCAGGCCGTATCCACTACCAAGAACCGCCAACGGCTGACTGACAAAATCCAGCTCATCGCGAATTCCCGCTTGCTACAAACGGAGTAGCGAGAGGAAATCAGCCAACGTGGCACTTCTGTCACTCTCATGTCGGCGTAACGCAAAATCAGAAGCGGAACCCTGACCTTGAATCCTCTATTCGGGCCAGCACACCTTGCCGTGTCTTCAGGCAGGGACGTCATACGACCACGAGCGCTGTTGCTTGAGCGAGACGGATTGCGTTCAGTCTATGAATGCAGCAGTCATCAGCGCGCCCCCACTTGGCTGCGCATGGATCTGAGGAACAACTTGCTACCATCTCGTGCATTACGACGGGGAATCAGTTGCCGTCGTTAAGAATAGGGCCACAGCACCGCGCCGACTGGACTTGATTCATATAGTCCACATCAATCATGGAACATCACATTGAGAATCGAGTAAACAAAAGTGCAGGTAACTCTATTTCCCTAAACGGTAGTGCCTGAAAATTACGCACCTCTCGTCTGTCCCGCCGGTACTGATGCCTGCTTTAGCCGGCTGCCCTCAGAACCCTTACGAAGCCTTTGCAGCCTCATGGGTGGACCTGATGGAGCAGGCATTGCTAGAGGACTTCAGTAATAGACTCATGGCTGAAAAAACTGCGACCGCTAGACCTTTCGCGAAGCGGACGGTGAGGATCGTTGGCAGGCGGAAAAGCTGGATAGGACCGGCAAAGAATTGGAGGATAAAGCTTGGAGGGATTGCGGGCGGTTACGGGTTAGAGGATTTTTGATGAAGAAATTATTTATAGCGTTGGGCTCAAAAACCGACCTGAGCCTTTTCAACGAAAGGATCAGGTCGGTTGAGATATTTACAGACCGAGGTCAGACAGGCTTGGATGGTCATCTGGGCGGCGTCCCAGTGGCCAATGGAACTTGCGTTCGCTCTCCTTGATGGGCATGTCGTTCACGCAGGCGAAGCGACGGTGCATCAAGCCATCCGCTTCGAATTCCCAGTTTTCGTTACCGTAAGAGCGGAACCAGTTACCTGAATCATCATGCCACTCGTATGCGTAACGTACAGCGATGCGGTTGTCGGTAAACGCCCAGAGTTCTTTGATCAGACGATAATCAAGCTCTTTTCTCCATTTGCGAGTAAGGAAACCTTTGGCTTCTTCGCGATTGGTAGCAAATTCCGCTCGGTTGCGCCATTTGGTATCCAGTGTATAGGCAAGCGATACTTTTTCGGGATCGCGGCTGTTCCAGCCATCTTCAGCGAGTCGGACTTTCTCAATCGCCGTTTCACGAGTGAACGGAGGAAGTGGCGGACGAGTTTGTGCATTGGACATGATAGTGCCTCCAGGACAATTGGATGTATCGGTTTATTTAACGTTTTCGGAACTCAGCAAAACGGTACAACTTTATTTCAACGATTATCATCACAACGTCAACGCGTCATGATAATCGCGATTTACATCAGCATCTAAACAATCTAGCTATGCGAACGGGTACGAGCAGCCACGCAGACTAATATGCGTCAGGGGCATATTTGAACCGCACGCCTTGCGAAGATGTCAGAAAGTCAATTTCTTGCAGCGACACCTATTTAATCAGCAACTGTGCAACTTCTTTTGCGTCATCGACGGCACTGTAATCGCCCATCACGTGCGCCATGGTGATTGCGCCTTCAATTAATATGAGTAGTTGTCTCGCCAAGACGACTGGGTGCTCCGTATTCAACTGCTCGGTCAGCTCGAGTGTGTAATTGAGTAATTTCTGCTTATGCAGTTTGGCAATATGGCGAATAGGATCATCGGGATCCCCAACTTCTCCTGCTGTATTAATGAAAGCGCAGCCTCGAAATCCGTCTGACTCAAACCATCCCTTGAGCACCGTAAAGATATTAAGAATACGACCTTGCGGAGTTTCCGCTCTATTGCATTCCATTCTGAACCATTGCATCCAACGTACATCACGAGCATTCAGTGCAGCAGCTGCCACTTCATCTTTGGTCGCAAAATAGCGATAAATACTTTTACGAGCTACACCTGAGGTCTTCACCAGAAGATCCATGCCTGTCGCATGAATGCCATTCTGATAAATAAGTTTCTCAGCGGTCGTTAGAATTTTTTCTCGGGTATCTGTCATTTTCATCTCCATGGACTCAATGTAGAACGATCGTTCTCCTCGGTCAAGCTTCGCTTGAATTTTTTTTGAGCGACTGTCGAGCGCTGACTATACGAGGGACCGCGTAGCCGGGCCTGATGCATCCAGTCTGCGATAAAAAACCGTGTCGCTCATTTTCTCGAACTGCACTGGCCGGCTTTTTCTGCTGCATCAGCCCCAGCTCTTTGATGGTGTTGGCAGCAAACTCGATGAACGCTGAATGTCCGCTTCTGGCCGCTTTCTACCACTCGCGAGAGGCTACAGCCGACCAGAAGCCTGGAGTCGCTCCAGCGCTGCTCGACTGAATCTCGGGCCATCTCATCATTCTCAAAAAAACCACAAATAGCTCACAGAATTTTCATCCGCTTTCGCCAACCCTGTAATCGCTGGCGAAGGGCCAGCTCTCGAAGGCGTTATGTGATACGCCACCGGAGCCAAACATGAATCTGAGATCGCTCAATATCGCGCGCAGAGCTGCATTCTGCTTTGGTGTCATCACTTTGCTTTTGATCGGGCTGGGAGGCTTCTCCTACGTTCAAATCGGCCACTTGCGCACCGCGGAACAAGACATAGAAGAAAACTCACTGCCTAGCATTCAAGTGGTCGATGACATTCAAATTGCGCTTCTACACGCTCGCCTCGAGAGCATCAGGATGCTGGCCAGCACCGATCCCTCAGTCAAAAGCGCGTCGCAAGCCAAAGTACGACAAGCCATGGAGACCCTACAGTCGCGCAGCGAATACTATCGACAGAATCTGATGACAGGCGATAAGGACCGCGCCCTGTTCGATGACGCCCAAACCGCGATGAACACCTACATCGATGGATTGAAGCAAGTCATTGCATTGGACACTTCCGACCATGACAAGGCCGTTGCCTTTGCCAACTCCGAGCAGGCAAATCGCGCCACTGCCTATCAAGAAAAACTCACGCTCATGCGCGAGCTGAACGCAAAAGAGGCGGAGCAGTCAGGCGCCATTGCGACGGCAGTGTATGACCATAGCGTCAACGTCCTGATGATTGTGGTAATCGTCGCGCTGATTCTCACGGTCTTCCTCGCTATCGCCTTGACCCGCAGCATTGTCAACCCGATCAACACATCGCTGAAACTGGCTGAAGACATTGCCGAAGGGGATCTGACCCGGCAGTTGGAGGTCACCGGAAAAGATGAAGCATCCCGCTTGATGCAGGCGCTCAACATCATGTCGGAGAAGCTGCGGCGAACCGTTCTGGAGATTTCGGGTGCGTCTACTCAACTGAGCACCGCCGCCGTCGAAATGACGTCCATCACTGAAAGCGCCGACCGGACATTGCAGCAACAAAACAGCGAAATCGAGCAAGCCGCTACCGCAGTCAACGAGATGAGTGCGGCCGTTGAAGAAGTGGCTCGCAATGCTACGTCAACCTCCCAGGCAGCCCAGCAGTCGAGCCTGTCGGCAGACCTGGGCAATGAACGTGTCACTGAAACCCTGGCGGCCATGCGCAACCTGACGAGCCTGGTGGAAGGTTCATCCGCACAGGTGCTGGCGCTGGCCGGCCAAGCCCAGGACATCAGCAAAGTGTTGAGCGTCATCCGGGGCATTGCCGAGCAGACCAATCTCCTGGCATTGAATGCCGCCATCGAAGCGGCTCGGGCAGGCGAGCAAGGTCGAGGCTTTGCAGTGGTTGCCGACGAAGTGCGCGCCCTGGCACATCGTACGCAAACCTCCACCCAGGAAATCGAACAGATGATCGCGGCGATCCAGGCAGGCTCTTCTGCAACGGTGGAGTCGATGCACAAAAGCACCCAGGAGGTGCATAGCACCCGGAAAACCGCCGAAGACGCCGGGCAATCCTTGCAGCAAATCACCCATGCCGTACTGGAGATAAACGAACGCAACCTGCAAATCGCAACGGCGTCCGAGCAACAGGCGCATGTAGCGCGTGATGTGGATCGAAGCCTGGTCAGCATTCGCGATCTGGCGGTGCAAAGCAGCGAAGGAACCCGTCAAACCCTCGTTGCCAGTAACGAGCTGTCGCAACTCGCGGTGAACCTGAACAACCTGGTGCTGCGGTTCAAGACGTGACTGCCTCGTTGTCTTCCTGGAAGGTCCGAGCAGGGTCTTCCAGGGAGCGTCAAATCACCGACCTGGTCCCATTTGCAAGCGGGTATGCTCCCTGCCCGTGATGGGGCTACATCAGCAGCCGAAGGTCGAGGGTGCTCAACGTCCAAACAGCAATATCGTTCAATACGGCAACCGCACAATCCTGGATTCTGAACCCCCTTCATAATCGATGTGCACTGCTCATGCGCTCCACCCTTTCGCCTTACCAAGCCTTCTGGAAAGGCTCGATGGCTGTGATTCCATTGTCCCTGGCCTGTGCTCCCTGGGGCTTGCTGGTTGGGTCATTGGCGATCGATGCCCAGATGACGCCTCTCGAAAGCCAGGGCTTCTCGGCCATCGTTTTTGCCGGTGCCGCCCAACTCGTCGCCATCGGCATGATCAAGACAGGGGCCAGCCTGTCCTCGATCCTTGTGACAACCCTTCTCCTGACGTCCCAGCACCTGCTTTACGGTTTGCACATGCGTGCCACCCTTTCCTCGCTTTCTTCACGATGGAGAATAGGCCTCGGCTTTCTTTTGACCGACGAGTTTTTCGCGCTGAACAGCCAGTACGATCAAAAGACTTTCAGCCGCTGGTTTGCCCTGGGTGTCGGACTCAGCTTTTACCTGGCGTGGAATGTGTTCACCCTGGCAGGGATCCTGTTGGGCAAGAGCATTCCGAACCTTGAATCGCTCGGGTTGGAGTTTTCCATCGCTGCGACCTTCATCGCGTTGGTCACCCCCGTGGTGAAATCGGTCCCGACGATCGTGTGTGTGTTCGTATCCCTTGCCTGCTCGGTGCTGTTCAGTTATTTGCGTTGGGAGTCTGCGCTGGTGGTGTCGGGGTTGGCTGGCATGACGGCGGGCTTCGTCTGCAAACGGCTCCTGGAGGGACGCTCATGATCCTCGCCGTTATCGCTGGAATGGGTGCGACTGTCTTCCTGAACCGCTACCTGTTCCTGGAGCCACGCTTACCGTTTAGACTGAGCCAGGGCACCCGGGATTTCCTTTCCTTCGCGGTGCCAGGGATGCTGACGGCGATCTGCGGGCCCATCATTTTCATGCCAGGCCATACGCTGAGCCTGAGCGTTCTGAATCCCTATCTGCTGGGCGGGCTCTGCACCGTGGGTCTCATGCTCTGGACGGGACGGGTGCTGACGAGCGTCCTGGTCAGCATGGGCTGCTTCTACCTGTTCAGGTCGATATTCTGAGGTGAACCGTGGCCAGCAAGATTGAAAACACGCGTTTCTGGCAAGCCTCAAGCCTGGGTGGCGTGGAATTGCTGCACGCCCAATATTACCAGCAGCGCTTCACCCCTCACGTCCACGACAGTTTTGTCATCTCGGTCATCGAGTCGGGGGCGCAGCGGTTTCGGCATCGAGGCAGTGAACACGTTGCCCCTATCGGTAGCGTGGTGCTGATCAATCCGGATGAGTTGCATACCGGCGCAACCGCCCACCATGAGGGATGGCGCTACCGAGGTTTTTACCCCACGTTGACGCAGCTTGCCGAGGTCCTGGCTGAGCTGGATATGCGTTTCAATGGCTCTCCTCGCTTTATCAGCAGCGTATTGACCGATTCAGACGTGGCGCGAGCGTTCAGTAACGTTCATCTGTTTGCAGAACATGAGGCTTCGGAATTGCTGCAGCAAACCGCCTGGAGGGAAGCCACGCTGATGCTGTTCCAGCGGTATGCCGGAATAGGTTCGGTCGCAGCGCCAGGAAATGAGCCTGTAGCGGTGCGCAGAGCCAGGGAAATATTGCTTGCGCGCCTGGCGTTCCCCCCTTCCCTTGAGGAGCTTGCCTCCAGCGTCGGTCTCTCGCCCTTTCACTTTGCCCGCGTGTTTCGCAAGGCAACCGGGCTGCCGCCCCATAGCTGGGTCACGCAAAAGCGCCTGGCTTGTGCGCTAGTGTTATTGAAGCAAGGTCTTGCGCCGTCCAGGGTCGCCGCGGAGCTCGGCTTTGCTGATCAGAGCCACCTTACCCGGCAGTTCAAACAGGCTTTTGGCATAGGGCCAGGTGCTTACCGGTCTGCCATGGTGGGTTGAGGCGGGAGGCGGCGCCAGCGCGCGTGATCCCTGTCGGCCTGGGCACCGGGCATTATTTTACCGGTACGCCCGCAACTCACGCCCCCTCACTGTTCAACTGACAAAGTGAACACAAGGACTTTCAACGTCTTTGCAGGAATCGGTCAAAATGACGACCATGCCCTAGCCCATTCCGCAACCGATATCAGCCGATTTGGCATTTTCAGCACGGGTGTCTAGTCTCCCCATAGCGTGCCCATCTTCGGTGAGGAGCATTGATTTGATCTGGAGCGCGTGAGCGGCTTCGATGGCTCTCGCCAGCCAGGAAGTACGGAACTGCTGACTTTGAAGGATCGAGTGGTACCACGACCGTCAAAGCCGCCACAAAGGACCAGGACGGTGCAAACCTACCCATGAAGCCCCTCGAGGAATCCATTGCCCCTGGCGAGGTAGCGGCCACGCAGGCATCCTATCCCACTGCCCGGGAATTCGCGGCGAATCGTTTCGCCTACTTTCTGCTGGTCCTCGCGGTGACGTCGGTACTGGGTTTGGGGCTGATTTACCTGGCCAGCAGCTATCACCAGCAATTCGCCGAAGCCGGCAAGGACAATGCCGACCTCGTCCATGCATTGTCGCAGCAAGCCGAAGACTCCCTGACCCAGATCGAAGTACTGTCCATTGGCATTCTTGAGCGCATCGAGGTCGACGGCGTCGATAAATTCCAGCGCCCGCGCATGAATCGCCTGTTCAAGAGTCAGGTCCTGGCCATGCCGCAGTTGGCGGGTCTGTTTGTCTATGGCCGATCCGGTGAGTGGTTGAGCACCGACAAGGACACGTACCCGCCTTCGGCCAATAACGCCGACCGTGAATACTTCAAATACCACCAGGCTCACCCCGACGACCAGGGGCTGCACTTGGGCCCGGTGATCCGGAGCCGTTCCACCGGCGATCTGGTCATCCCGGTTTCCAGGCGAATCAACGGTCCGGACGGTGCATTCGCCGGCGTATTCCTGGCCACCCTGCGCGTGGATTATTTCATTCGTTTCTACAACGAGTTCCTGTCCAACGGGAACACCGTCGTGGTGCTTGCACTGGCGGATGGCACGGTGCTGACCCGTGCCCCGTTCATGGCATCGGCGGTGGGCCAGAGCTTGGCGTCCGGTGAGATCTTCAGCCGGCACCTGCCCGTGGCAACGTCCGGCACAGTCATGGTGCCGTCGGTGTTGGACAAGGTCGATAAGTTGTTCAGCTATCAACTGAACCCGCGCTATCCATTGTTCATGTCGGTCGGGGTGACCAAGAGCAGCCTGATGCAACCCTGGTACACCGAGGCCGCTATCGCCGTCGCCGTGATCCTGATCCTGCTGCTCTGCCTGGCCTACTGCGGCAAGGCCCTCCTGCGGCAAATCAGGTATGTGATGCAAGCCGAGTCATCACTGCAAGCGGCTCACGTGGCGCTGCAGAAGGTGGCCACCCAGGATGCCCTGACGGGGCTGTTCAACCGCCGCCATCTCGATACCATACTGCCCATCGAGATGAGCCGCAGCCGTCGTAATGGCCGCCCGCTCGGGCTGATCATGATCGACATCGACTATTTCAAGCGCTTCAACGACCTGTACGGCCATGTCGAGGGCGACAGGTGTTTGACAGAAGTCGGCGCTGCGGTGATGAACAGCATGCGTCGCCCGGGTGATATCGCCGTTCGTTATGGCGGTGAGGAACTCCTGGTGCTGCTGCCGGATACAGATCCCGCCGGGACTTACCAGATCGCCACGCGCATCCATCGCGCTATCCACCAGTTGAACATCCACCACGCGGCGAGCCCTTCGCAACGGGTCACGGCCAGTCTCGGCTGGAGCATTCTTGCCCCACAAGACCAGGCCACCACCGACAAGAAATTCGTCATGGCGGCGGATGAAGCGCTGTACCAGGCCAAGGGTGCCGGGCGCGACCGGATCTTTCCGGCGCTGACGGACATGGCCTAGCCGCCCCGGGAAGGCGGACCGATATCACGAACCGATGTTCTGCCCTTTATGACTCCAGGGTGTCGCCGGTATAGCTGCAGAGGCCGCTTGTCACCCGAAAAGCCTGGCGATAGGCAGAAGGTGACGTGTCAACGGTGTGCAGGAAATGCTGGCGCAAGGAAACGGACGAACCAAACCCGACCTCCGCGGCGACGCGTTCGATGGGCAAGTCGGTGGTTTCCAGCAGGCACTGGGCACGGTCCACACGGGCCTGGATCATCCATTGCACGGGGCTGATGCCCATCTGCTCGGTGAAACGACATTGAGCGTCCTGACGCTCACCTTGGCATAGGCGGCCATCTCGGCCACGTCGATGGGCAGGCTCAAGCGTTCGTCGAGCCATTGCAGCAGCAATGCGCGTGCCCTGGGCATGGGCCTCGCGGATCGCGTCGAGCACGGCCGGCGCCACCATGTCCTGAAGGTTGGCCAGCCCCGGCACGACCAGCGTGTCGGCGCCTCGCACCTCGTCGAGCGAATGGCGGACGCGCAGATCGAAAGCCTGGGTCGTGACGCTCGAAGTGGCGGCGCAGACGCGTACCTGATAGGCCGCGGCATGGGCCAATTCCACACGCTCGAAGAGTTCGCAGGGCGATCCTGGGCGCCTGCCTGCCTTTCGGCGGCTTCTTCATGGCCAGGGCAATGTTGCGCGACGCCACGCTGCATGGACCGGCATGACGCCATGCTTTATCTGAGCTCAAGGCGATGCATATTTTCTTCGTACTGCTCTGGGTATCGGGCATGGTCGTACAAGCCCTCACGTTGGCTGCCGCGCGAAAACTGCCCGGCTCGGCATTACCCCAGGAGTTGCTGAGGTTGCGCCAGTTGCACAAGTGGGAGCGCAGGCTGACGACGCCGGCCATGGTGCTGGCCATGGGCAGCGGCACCTGGAGGTGGGTCAGGGTGCAACAGCGAGTCGGCACCTCCACCGCGGCCAGGCGCGAGCGGTTGTGGATGACCTTGTAACGGCGCGCGGATCCGGGCGACCGAAGGCGATGCTCAGGGTGTTCAAGGCCGCCAACCCACTTTCTCCAGCGCTTGCAGCAAGCGAGTGCCCTCCAGGGCCGGCACCTCGCGCCCGTCCGCAGCATGCATGGCTCGGCCGGCAAGCAAGGCATTGACGATGGCCTCCTCCACCGCTTCGGCCGCTGCGGCGAACAATGGCGAGATATGGTCGTTGTTGACCATTGCCACCTGAGCCGTCTTCGGCAAGTCCCGCCGGTTGTAATCGGCTGGCGCCAATCCGGTATTTCCCGTCGAGAAAGCCAGGAAGATGTCGCCGCTGGAGTCGTCGGTCCCGCCGCCAGTCCGGGCGACACCCAGCGAAGCCCGCTGTGCCAGGCGCTGGCACTGGTGGGGCAGCAAGGGCGCATCGGTGGCGAGCACGACCACGATGGAGCCCATGCCGGGCGTGTCCTGCTCGGCGTAGGGCGACGGCAGGTCCAGCAGCGCCCGGCCCACCGGATATCCGTCGACCCTGAGTTCACGGCGTTGCCCATGATTGGCTTGCACGAAGGCCCCCAGTGTCCATCCGCCCTGCTCCGCCGACAGCTTTCGCGAGGCGGTACCGATCCCGCCCTTGAACTCATGGCAAATCATGCCTGTCCCTCCACCGACCGCGCCTTCGGCGACAGGCCCGGCGTCCACGGCGGCCAAGGCTTGCTGTACCAGGTCCGCATTCACGTGCTGGCCCCAGATGTCGTTCAACACGCCGTCGTAGGTTTCCATCACCACGGGCATGCACCAGTAAACGGAGCTATCAGCCAATGTCGCATGCTCATGGGCGATCAGCGCATCGCGCACCACGCCAACACTATGGGTATTGGTGGTTGCGATCGGCGTGGTTAGCAGCCCCGCTTCACGAATCCATTCCAGGCCGGTGGCATCGCCGTTGCCATTGAGTACATGGCAGCCGGCGAAACACGGCTGAAAACGCGCGGCACCGCCGCGTGGCTCGATCACGCTCACACCGGTGCGCACCGGTTTCCCGTCGTAGACCGTATCCAGCGTCCCATGGCCGACCCGGACGCCAGGCACGTCGGTGATAGCGTTGTTCGGGCCGGGTTGGCCCAGGCCCACGGTGATGCCAAAGTCACGTGCTCGCATGTTGTCTCTCGTTCAGAGTTTCTGGAACGCCGGGCTCAGCTTGCCGTACGTTGTGTAAAGCAGCACGGAAGTCACCAGGATTCCCAGCAGGATGAAAATGTCGCGGGACGAAGCGCTGCTCAGCAAGGAGGTCAGCAGGTACCCCGCCCCCACCACGGCCGCCAGCGCTGGAGCAGGCCACAGCGGCATCCGGTACGGGTGCTCGCGGTCACAGCGCAGCACACGGCTGAACAATGCGCACAGGCCGACGATCAGGTATACGCACAGGATCAGCAGGACGGTGAAGGAAGTCAGTTCCGCCAGGTTCGAACTGAAGGTCAATGCGGCGGAAGGCACGGCCAGGAACAGCGTCGCCAGCCAGGGCGAGTCCCATCGAGGGTGAATGCGGGTGAAGGCGCGGTTCAGGGTCGGCATCCACAGCTCATCGCGACCACTGCTGTAGATCACCCGGCCGATCTGGATCACCAAGGCAACGATGGCGTTGAACACGGAGAGGAAGATGCCGGCACTCACCAGCCGTGACAGCGTCTCGTTGCCATGGACCGTCAGCAGATAGCCGATCGGATCAGGGCTGGCCAACATCTGTTCGAGGGATGGCGCGCCCACCAGGAGTGCGACCAGCGGGATCAGCTCGATGCTGACCACCAGTACCAGCGACCACAACACCGCCCTGGGGATACCGCGGCCGCCGCACTTCATGTCCTCTGCGAGCAGCACGGCGCCGCCGTAGCCGTTGAAAGAGAACAATGCGGTGCCGACCGCACCGATGACCAGTGCCCAGGGTGCTGCGTGCAGGAGCCCATTGTCGAGCGCAACGGGGCTGAACAGGCTGCCGATGGGTTGCTGCGCATGGCCGAAGCCCAGCACCACGATCACCATCAGGGCCGCCACCTCGAGAAACAGACAGGCACCCGTGACCCAGGCATTGAGCTTGATATTCAGGATGCCGAGCAGGTAACTCAGCGCGACGATGACCAGGGCGACCGTCTGCCCATCGAACTGGGTGCCCAGTGCCGCATTGAGGTAGGTGGCCGCTCCCGTTGCCAGGACGGGTGGAATGAACAGCAGCATTGCGAGCACGGTCAGGAACGTGGTATAGCCGGCCATGCCACCGAACACTCGCTTGGCGAACACGTACTCCCCACCCGCGGCGCTGTGGGCTCGACCCAGTTCCGCGTAGCACAGCGCAAACATCAGCGCCAACACCCCGCCGAGCACGAATGCCCAGATGACCCCGGTACCGGCCTGGGCGATGGCAAAGGGCGCGATGACAAACACGGAGCTGGCGGGTGTCACAGAGGAGACGGTGATCGCAACGACATCAGGGACGCTCAGGGTGGGTTTGAGCTCGGAGGGTGGCGCACTGTGGGACGTCATATGTTCATTCCTCTCGTTTGTTATATGAGTTAGGAGGCAGAACGAAAATGCGATGCGTGACGGGCTCGCCGGCCCGCTTGGTAGGGATGGACTGTAGGCAGCTGTCCTCTACCGGACAATTCCCCCTAAGGGGTACCCCCGTTGACAGCTTCATGGAATCGAGCACCAATGCCCTCCTCGCGCCAAGGAAACCGCCGTGGACATTCTCTTTCATGAAGTTGTCAGTCATACCGCTCTGGCTCGGGCAATCGAGCAGATCGGCAGTCCCAGGTTCTGGCGTCAGATCATCCTGGTGCTACGCCAATGGGTGCCGTTCGACAACGCCCTGGCGATCCACTTTCCTGCCCAGGCCGCGCCCCATGTGCTTGCCGAGTACGACGCGGCACCGGCACCGGCGGCGAGTGAACTGTACCTGGATGGCCTGTACCTGCTCGACCCTTTCTACCAGGCCGCTCGCGAAGGGCTGGTCAGCGGTTTTTATCACCTGGAAGAAGTCGCTCCGGATCACTTCCGGCAAACGGATTACTACCTCAATTACTTCAAGGAACATGTGCTGGAAGATGAGGTGCAATACTTATTGCAGTTGCCGGACGGCGTGCTGTCATTGTCCTTGGGCATGCGCCGCGCCTTTGACCCGGACGAGTTGGGCAAACTGACGCTGGTCAGCTCATGGGTGTCGGCCTTGCTCAAGCTCAACTGGACCCGCAGCGGGATCTCGGTGCCGCTGCTGCCCCCGGTCGGCGATGCACTGGCGAAATTTGGCAAAGGTGTGCTTTCGGAACGGGAGCTTGAAATCGCTCGCCTGATTCTTCGCGGCTATTCGTCGAAGGCGATGGCGCAGCGGCTCGGGATCTCCCCTGAAACTATCAAGGCACACCGGCGGCATCTCTACGCAAAGCTGGACATTTCCTCTCACCCGGAACTGTTCTCGATGTTTATCCGCGAGCTGGGCTACTCCGAAGAACCAGGTACCTGAGCATGCATGCCATGGACAGCATCATGACTTCGCGATGCCCATCCAGACCATTCAGACCCTGTCCACCTCATCCGAGCGCAACGTCAGCACCGATACCCCCGAAGACGTCACCGCAACGGTGTGCTCGAATTGCGCGGAAAGCGCCCCGTCCCGGGTCACCACCGTCCAGCCATCAGCCTGGGTCCTGACGTGGCTGGTGCCTTGGTTGAGCATGGGCTCGATGGTGAACACCATCCCCTCGCGCAGCACCAGGCCGGTGCCGGGCTTGCCGAAATGCAGCACCTGGGGTTCTTCGTGCATTTGCTGGCCGATGCCATGGCCACAGTATTCACGCACCACTGAGTAACCGTTGCGCTTGGCGTGATGTTCGATGGCTGCGCCAATGTCACCCAACCGCCCGCCTGGGCGTACCGCGCGGATGCCTCGCCACATCGCATCGTATGTGACCTGGACCAGGTGCCGGGCAGCGGCGCTGACGTTACCGATAAGGTAAGTCTTGCTGGAGTCGGCGATATAGCCATTCTTTTCCAGGGTGATGTCGAAATTGACGATATCGCCATCGCGCAGAATCCTGGAGGACGATGGCACGCCGTGGCAAACCTCCTCGTTTACCGAGCAGTTGAGCACGAATGCAAAGCCATACTGCCCCTTGCTCGCCGGTCGGGCCTTGAGCTCGTCGACGATGAACCGCTCCACCATGGCATCGACCTGGAGGGTCGACATCCCCGCGAGCGCGGTTTGATCCAGCAGCTCGAACACAGACGCCAGGAGTCGGCCGGATTCCGCCAACAGCGCCACCTGTTCCGGACTTTTGACCATGCTCAACTCATCACCAGTGGCTGGGCGCGCACGCCCGCGCTGTCGAGCTCACGGCGGATGACTTCGTTGAAGGTCAGCTCCGGGTTCATCTCGCACAACATGCCGACCTTGATCCAGAAAGCCGCCTGCGCGTTGATGGAGCGACAAGACACCTTGGTGGCCCGGCGCAGTTGATCATGCAGTTCGTCGTCGATGTTCACGATGCCCATTGGGGTCGCCCTCTATACGTTTCATATATTGTAAGCATATGCTTCGTATCAGCGAAAACCAAGATTAATCATTGAACATTTGTGTTGGCAGCCCTGACGATCAGTGCTGCCGGCGGTGATCAGCTTGCCGAAGAAGTTTTTCCTTTCCCGGCCGTAGGTGCCCTGGTCTCTGAGTAATGCCCACCCGCAGGGCGTGTCTGCTCCTGTTTGAAGGACTGCTGCCGGCGCTCCAGCGCATCAGCGCCGTCCGAGGCCTGTGCGACCCACGGAACAGACATGATCAAGCCGAACAGTATCCGAATAAAAAGTGGCTCCATTTCATTTCACCTTGGTTGTGTTAACGAAAGCTTTTGCGGATATCCGCGCTTGCAACGCTTGCATAGGTTTCGAGCAGCCTCGCCAACTCCAGATAGCCAGCCGCCAGGTCATGGGCCCCGAGGCGGGTCAGTGATCTTGACGTTCGACGTGCCTGGGCCGCGCCGATCACTGGTTGGGAAGCGTGCTTCGAAATCCGTCGGTCGCCCCTTCGCGCGCACTTGCCGAGCGACGATTCAGGCTCCAGATCGCGGGTTTTGTGTTGCAGTCGCAACAACTGTCTGCTCAATTGCAGGGCCGTCACGCCGGCCCGCGCAGCCTGCTGGTCATCTGCCCCCGACAGCGCCTGCAAGGTCACCCATCGGTGCTGCTGTCTTGCCTGCCACTTGAGAAGGTCCATCCGGTGTCCATGACGAAGCAGCCGCTGGGTGTCCTTGTGCATCGCCCTCCTCAGGACGTCAGGGTGGCTGTGGGGTTTTCCCGGCAGCAGCTGGAAGGCCAACAGACATATGGCAAGCGCCACGATCCAGGCGAGAGCCTGGTTGGCGAAGTCGGCGAAGTCGTACCGGGCGGCCAGGCCTGTGCTGACGAGCGTGTTGAAGCCGATCAGATAAGCGATGCCTTGCAGGGCATGACGCGGACGGGTCGTGGCCTGAATCCCCACGGCCCAGAACGCAATCATCACGACTGTGAGCAATGCGAGCCCGCTGATGTGCGGCAACACCAGGAACTTGCACGCCGCTGCCGCCACTATTGCGTAGACGGTGCCCTCGAAGAAGCGGGCCAGGCCTTGGACGGGCGCCGGGCTGGTGGCCAGCAAGGTGCAGCACGGCCCCGATACCGCCAGCAACGTTGGTCCCTGGTCCCAGGCGGACAGGTACCAGAAAGCTGCGGTTGCCAACGTCACCAACAGCGCTCGCAAGCCGTTACGCAGCGCGTCGCCATAATGTCGGTGGAAACCCACCGCGCGAGCGGACGTCTGAGGCGCCTGCTCGAGGCTGGCGAAGCTCGACAAGGCGCTGGACAGGTCTGCCAATTGTTCCTTCAAGCGCTGTTGGCTCGTGTTGTTTTCCGGCAATTGCGCAAGACGGTGTTGCATCTCCCGGACACGATCGGCCGCCACGCAAAAGCCAGGCGATGCGTTGGCCAGCTGTTGCAGGTCCATGCCCGTTCGGGCGAACGAAGGCGAAACACACCGTTGGGTCTCGCCTCCGTCCAAGACCACGGCATGCAGATACGCCAGCCCTGCCTGCAGGGCCGCAAGCCTGGAACGGATCAGCAAGGACTCACCTCGGCCGATTCCGAGCAGCTCGTCCACCTTGCTGATGTCGATGGCGAGCGGGCGTTGCGCAATCGCCGGATCCGCACTGTGTTCCCCCTTGAATCGCGTGGCCAGCAACCGCACGGTGCGAGAGCAGACGTCCTGGAGGGCCCGGTTCAGTTTGGGCTCGACGGTCTTGCGGCTGAACAAGGTGGCCACCAGGCTCAGGCTCAACACCCCCAGTGCGACCGCCGTGCAGCGCGCGACGATATGATCGAAACCCAACTGCGGCGTGACGATGGCGGGGCCCAGGGCAAGGCAGACCGTGTAGCCGGCGACAACGGCCGCCGTGGCGTGATAGTGCCGAAGCAGGGTCATGGCCCCCACACAGAGACCGAGCCATACCCCGATCCCGAGGATGAACAGCAACATTTTCTGGGCGAACATGCCGGTCAGGAGCAACGCGACGGCCAGCCCCACCACGGTTCCCAGGACCCGATTGAACCCCTTGCCGACCACCGTGCCCTGAAGTGGATGGATCAGCAGCAACACCGTCGAAGCCGCCGAGAATGGCGCCTCCAGGTGTAACTGGAAACCCAGCCATAGCGCCAGAGAGGCCGCCGCAAGACTGCGCAACATGTAGCCCGATGTCTGGGGGCTCCATGATCCCGCCAACGCGCCAAGCATTCGCAATGCGCGCCCCCTCACAGGAACGCCTGAAGCCACTGCGTCAGCCTCCAACGTGGCGCAGCCCCAACCTCGACGACCTCGACGCTGGCGGTCATCCCCGCTGCCAGCTCCACGTCCGGCGGTATCTGGTCCAGTTCGATTCGCACAGGCACCCGTTGGGCCAGGCGTATCCAGCTGAACGTCGGCGCCACTTGAGGCAAACCATTGTTGCCGCGCTGTTCGTTGCCGTCGGCGATACCCCTGCCCATGCTTGCGACATGTCCTTCGAGCAACGGCGAAAAGCCCATGAGCTTGATCGACGCCGTAGCGCCCACTCGAATACCCGCCAACTTGGTCTCTTCGAAGTACCCGGTGACCCAGAAGCTATGGCTGTCGACCACAAAGATATTGGTCTCGCCCGTCGAGGCGTAGTCACCCGGCTGAAGGCGCAGTTGGGTCACGTATCCGTCTACCGGAGAGCGAATGGTCGTGCGGTCCAGGTCAAGCCGCGCCTGGGCCAGCTGGCTCTGGGCGGCGTCCAGACGCGCCCTGGCCACCGCCAGGTCCCGGGCCGCATTGTCGATCTCCTCCCGCGCAATGGCATCACCGAGCTGGTTGCGACGCTTGAGCTGTGCGCTGCGCTGTTCGAAGACGCTGCGCGCCTCGGCTAGCTCGGCCGTGCGCTGTTGCTGGGCAAGCAGATAGGCGCTGCGGTCGATCTGATAAAGCAAGTCACCCTTGGCAACCCACTGGTTGTCTCCCACGAGCAGTTGTTCAACCTGGCCAGACACCTCGGGGGCAATACGAATGACGTGCGCGCTGACCCGCCCGTCCCGCGTCCAGGGGGCCAGCTCATAAGCGCGCCACAACTGCGTGCAGAACAGCAGCGCAATCAGGCCGAGCCCAAGGGTGACGAACATTTTGAGGAGTTGATTGATGGTCATCGCGCCGCCCTCAACACTTCAGGACCAGGATCGAGAGGACGATCAGCGACACGAAGAAACGCGTCATGCTCGGGTGCCAGGTCCAATCCAGCCAACTCCGCGCGCTCCGCTCCAGCACCCCGTACACCAAGGTGGCAACGCCCAGATAGAGCAGCAAGGGTGGAAGGTAGAGGTGGGCAACTGTGATTTCGCTCAGCATCGGTTGATTCTCGCCGTAGGCAATCACCTTGATGGCCTTGATGACGATGGTAGGGACTGCGAGATCCTGCCGATATTGAGTATGCTGCCAACCTATAATCAAATTCGGACAATCCGGATGGAGTGCCATGAACGAGACGAATCGCTATGCGGTTGATCAATTCGAACTGGATAGCTTCGACCAGCCCGCCGTCGCGCTGATGCTGGAGAGCCAGCGGAACGACACCGAGTTTCCCGTGCACACGCACCGCAAGGGCCAACTGGTGGTGGCTTATCACGGGGGCATCGTATGCACCGTAGAGGATGGTGTCTGGATGGTGCCGTCGGGATTCGGCGTATGGATTCCGGGCGGCATCGCCCACAGCAATCGGGTGACCGCCAACGGCAAGATCGGTTATCTGTTCGTAGAGCCCGGCGCCGCCGCTTTACCGGAGAAATGCTGCACGCTGGTGCTTTCCCCCTTGGTCCTGGAGTTGATCCTGCACCTAAGTGTCCAGGCTCAGAACTATCCGCCCGCCTCTGCCAACGCACGCGTGGCGAGCGTACTCCTCGAACAATTGGCGCTGGCCCCCTCGGAACAGCTGTACCTGCCGCTTCCCGCCGCCACGCAGTTGCGTTTCATCGCCCGCGGCCTGGCCCAGGACCCGTCAAATCGCTGCACCATGGCCCAGTGGGCACGCCAGGTCGCCATGAGCGAGCGATCCCTGGCGCGCCTGGTCAAGAGCGAAACGGGGCTGACCTTTGGCCAATGGCGCAAGCAATGGCAAATCATCGTGGCGTTGCAGAACCTTGCCGAAGGTGAGTCGGTGCAACGAACCGCAGAAGCGCTCGGGTACGAATCCGTCAGTTCGTTCATCAGTATGTTCCGTAAGACACTGGGCTCGCCGCCGGCTCGTTATATCAGAAGCACCGCGATGCGTTAGCCGGAACCGCGCAAGCCAAGTGCAAGTACAGACACGTCACGGTGCACCTCACGCCGCCATGTGCTTCTCACGATAGAACTCAAGATAAAGCACGGTGCGGTGAGCCCGGGATGCGTTGACGGCGAAGTGGTCGAGGGAGCCATCGAAGATCACCAGGTTGCCGTTGGTGCTCTGGTTGAAGTTGCCATTGACGTTGAGGTAGGCATAGTTCTGGGTGGTCGGGGCATCGATGGTCAGTTGCATGTGCAGCAGGCCTTCTTCCCAAGTGCCGGTATGCGAGTGGGTGCCAAGGAAAACGTTCGGCTCCATGCGCAGCAAGGCGCAGAGCTTGATCCCGGGGATCTTGCTCAGCAGGTCGATGGTCCCGGGCATGGCGGCGCGGGCATAGGGGATCGGGGTGTCATAGGCGACCAGGCCGTATTGGGTCCATTCCGGCATGACGTCCATGTCGTCGCCCCAGCCCCAGAGCCAGCCATACTCACCGCCGGCCTCCATGTGCGCGGCCACTTCATCGACGATCTCGGTGATCGACTTGCCCACGCGGTTGATGGTCAGGGTCGGTGCATCGAGGGCCAGGAACTCCTCGCGGATCACTTCCCAGTTGTCGGCCAGGTTCTTGAGGTGCGGAAAACGGCTGGAATCATAAAACGACGGGCGCATAGGTGCTCCTTTTGTTGAGGGTTGTCGATTCCGGTGGCGATGAGGGGCGCAGCGGACCAGCCTGGGAAGGTTGACCCAGCGGGCCCGGCCTGTCTGTCACGGGAATCCGGTACAGCATCACAGCGGGTCGACCTGTGGGCCGTCGGCCATCCGCACCACGGCCATCGGCGTGGGCGCCTCGTCCAGGCGGCGCATCGGTGCGTAGAGAAGAACGCCCAGCGGCAGCAGCGCAAACAGCGCCCCGGCGACCACGAACAGCATCCCCACGCCACGCCCTGGACCTGTCCCCAGCCAGCGCCCGATCGAATCGGCGTACAGGCCGCCCGGCATCAGCGCCGGCTGGAACCAATGGTCGACCAGGAAGCCGCCGACGATGACGGCCAGGCTGGTGGCGGCAATGGTCAACATGCTGATCAAGGCAAACACACTGGCGCGGCTGCCGGAGGGAATCCTGCGCATCCACAGCGCGTTCACACTGGCATCGGCGATGCTCGCCATGGTGATCGCGACGAACGCCAGGGCGCAGTAGGCCACGGCCTGCGAGACCATCCCCAGGGCAACGACGCACCCCGCCAGCAACAGGTCGGCCACCGCCACCATCGCCATCAACCGGCGCGGATTGCCCATGGAAATCAACAACCCCGCACCGGCCAGACCACCCAGGGCCGCCCAGGTATAGGCCATGCCCAGGACCTGGCTGCCCAGGGTCGACAACAGCAACGGCGTCATCATCAACGTCGCCAGGGCCAACAGCGCGCTACGCATCATGGTGTACACCAGCAGCCCCGCCATCAGGCGCTCGGCGACGAAGAACTTCAATGCCGCGGCGACATTGCCCAGGGCACCGCCGAACACCGTGCCCTTGGTCATCGTGTCGTGATGGGCCGCTACCGGCCGTACATGGGAAAACGCCTTGATCACCAACAGCGTGCCGGAGCAGAACGTCACCAGATCCACCGCCAGAATCGTCACCAGCCCGGCCTTCGCCATGATCGCCCCCGCCAGCAGCGGCGCCACCAGGGCCGAAGCGTTCTTGCTGATGCTGATCAGCCCCGAGGCCCGGGTGAATTTATCCGGGGCGACAATCGTGCTGACGGCCGCCTGGTACGCCGGCTTGCGGAACGCGCTGACAATCGACGCCAGGCAATTGAAGATATACAGGTGCAACGGCTCCAACCGCTCGAACCAGAGCAACGCCATGACGCCCAGCAACAGCACCGCCAGGCTGACATCGCAACAGACAATGATGACCCGGTGACTGATCCGGTCGGCCAGCCCTCCCGCCAGCGGCAGGAACAGTACGGCCGGCAAGGTGGCCGCCAGTACCACGTTGGCGAACGCCACCGCCGAGCCGGTGTGGGTGTACACCCAGACGCCGAGGGCGAACTCCATCAGCGCCGTGCCGATGACCGCCAGGGATTCGCCACACCAGAGGAAGTAGAAACCCCGCCCCAGATCGAAGCCCCTGCGGTCGCTCACCAGGCTCATGTGCGCACATCGCGGGAGGTGGCGACATCGACCAACTTGCTCATCAGTCGATAGACCAGGGAATACGCCACCGCGCCAAGCACCAGGGGCGCATAACGGGAAAACAGATAGGTGCGCAACACCCGCCTGGCGATGGGCGAACTGATGTTGCCGCTGACATGCAAAGGGGTCGGGAACGTGGCCGCGACCGTGGCGCCGAATGCGTCGTCCATCGACTGGACCGCATGCCACCAGTAGACCGGGATGTACAACGCATCGCCCGGCTCCACCACCGTGCGCAGGGCACGCAGGTCCAGCGTTCCGGGGAAGCGCCCGGTATCGATGTCGTACAGGTAGCCCGCTTCTTCGATCACCGGTCGCAGCGCCCGCCAACTCTTCTCGTCCGGCGGCAGCAGCAGGACCTCCTTGGCCCCGACCACCTGGGCCATGAACGTCTCGTCGGTGACATGGAAGTGCCAATCGGTGTAGGAGTTGCGATACAGGAAACTGCGATGGGGAGGATAGGCCCGGGTCTTGCCCAACTGAGGCATGAACGGCAGGCCACCGACGTCCCCCTTCATCCGCTCGATGGCCGAGCCTTCCGAGAAACGGCAACTGTCGGCCACCAGCGGCGAATCGCCCTCCCCCAGGCTGTCGAGAAACTCATGGAACGGCATGTCCCGGTAGACCGTGTTCGCGTACTCGGTCAGCTCGGCCTTGACCTTGGGATTGGACCAGCCGATGACTTCCGAGACGATCTGCGAGCGGACCACCACTTTACTGTTGTGCGAGTGAGCCTTGAGGTAGTCCAGGCGATTCCACTTGTGGAAAGCCGGCCAGTGCCGCACGGCATTCTTGATCAGGCAGGGCCGGTTGCGATCGACGTAGCGGCGGGTGAAATCCTCTTTGGAAATCGCCAGCGCATCGATCACTTCGACCGCCCCTGCCTGCGGGTGATTGGGAAAACGGGACAGGCTCCAGAACTTGGAGACCGGACGATCCGATTCGGCGATCAGTGGCATGTTCAACCCTCGCAAACTCACTCAGGGTCGTTGGTATAACAGACTCGCGCGACCACGCCCAAGCGCCGCACGGCCGCGTTTCCCGTCGTTGTCCCTGCTTCCCATGACAGACATCGGGAAACGGATCCTCTAATTTTTCCCCACCTTGTGAAGGGACATCAGGCGTGACCGGACGGCAGGACGGCCCATCGACAGCCGCACCACAGCCCCCCCGACGCCCCCCCTTGCATCAGGCGCCTGCCTACGGCCCCGATGTCCCTCTCCACGACTATTTGCATCCGCCGATTGGCAGTCGCCCAGGCCTTCATGCACCGCCATTCGAACGGAGACAAACCTCAATTGATTCTGCCTGCAGGTGCTCCGAAATGGATTCGTCGACCGAAAAGCTGCCCACGCAAGACTGCGCCACCCACGAACTGGCCTCCGTCCAGCAGGGCATCTGGCTCGACCAGATCGCGCACCCGGACCTGCCCTACTACAACATCGGCATGTCCTTGGAGATCAAGGGCGAAATCGACATACCGCTGTTCGAGAAAGCCATCGAGCTGGTCGCCAACAACCATGACGCCTTGCGGCTGAGCTTCAGCCATGAAGGTGGTATCGGCCGCCAACGGGTCTTGCCCGAGGTCAAGGTCAAGCTGGACGTCGTGGAGTTTTCCGAGGCCGAAGCCGATGCCGGACTGGCGATGGAGTACCTGCGCAACGCCTTCCGCCAACCGTTCCCGGAATTGACCGGCCAGCTCTGGGAAGCGCGCATGGTGCGTTGTGGCCCGAACCGTCACTACTGGCTCAACCGTTATCACCACCTGGTCACCGACGGTATCGGCGTGGCGTTGATCGGCCATGCCGTGGGCGCCGCCTACAACGGCTTGCTGGCCGGCAACGATGAAGTCGCCCAAGGGCATTCCTACCTGTCGTTCCTGGAGGACGACCGGGCCTACCTGCAATCGTCGCGCTACGAGCGCGACCGCGAGTTCTGGCAGGAAACCTACGCACAATTGCCACCGTCGCTGCTGCAACGCCGGGCCGACTTCAAGACCGGCCAGGCCAATGAACTGGCTCCCAGCGCGCAAGTCCAGGCGATGCTGCCGCGGGCGCTCTACAACGACCTGACGCAGTTCGCCAGCGAGCGCAGCCTGTCGGTGGCTCATGTGTTGATCAGCGTGGTCGCCACCTATTTCTGCCGTACCGTGGGCGTCGATGAGATGGTCATCGGCATGCCCGTGCACAACCGCACCAACGCTCGCACCAAGGAAACCGCAGGGATGTTTTCCTCGGTGAGCCCGATTCGCCTGCCCGTCGATCTCGACGCCTCGTTGCTGGACCTGATGCACGCCGCCGGCGGCCAACTGCGCCGCTGCTACCGCCACCAGCGCTTCCCGATTGCCGAACTCAACCGCATCCTGCGCCTCGCACAGGCCGGGCGTCGGCAACTGTTCGACGTTTCGCTGTCATTCGAAAGCCTGGACGGTGACGACCAGTTCGGCGGCACCTCTTCCACCGTCATCACCATGGACAACGGCTACGAACAGACGCCCATGGCGATCTTCGTGCGTGACTACCACCCATTCGAAGACGTGCACCTGGACTTCAACTTCAACACCGCCTACTACAGCGTGGAAGAAGCCCGTCTTCTGCAACAACGCATCGTCTCGATGCTCGAAGCGGTACTTGAGCAGCATGACACGCCGGTGGGCGACTACCCGCTGATGAGCGCGGCCGAACGCCAGCGCCTGCAAGTCGAGTTCAATGCCACCGCCCGCGAGTATCCGCGGGACGTGTTGATCCACAGGCTGTTCGAACAGCAGGCCGAGCAACGTCCCCATAACTGTGCCGTACGCGGCGACAGCGGGCCGCTGCTCAGCTACGAACAACTCAACCGCCAGGCCAACCAGCTCGCTCATCGCCTGATCGAACTGGGGGTCAAGCCGGATGACCGCGTGGCCGTGAGCCTCAAGCGCGGCCCGGAAATGGTCGTCGCCCTGCTGGGGATTCTCAAGGCCGGTGGCGCTTACGTGCCCATCGACCCGGACCTGCCGAGCGCACGCCAGGCCTACATGCTCGACGACAGTCGTCCCCGTGCCGTACTCAGTAGCCGGGCCTTGCTGGAGCAGTTGCCGGCGTTGGCAATCCCGGTGCTGGTGCTCGATGACGACGAGCGTGTCGAACAGCCCGAACACAACCCGGACCCTCGCACCCTGGGCCTGACCACGAAGCATTTGGCCTACGTGCTCTACACCTCGGGCTCCACCGGCACCCCCAAGGGGGTAATGAATGAACACCTCGGCGTGGTCAACCGCTTGCTCTGGGCCCGGGACCAGTACGGCGTCGACGCCAGCGACCGGATCCTGCAAAAGACCCCGTTCGGTTTCGACGTGTCGGTCTGGGAGTTCTTCCTGCCGTTGCTGGCCGGCGCCGAGCTGGTCATGGCCCGTCCTGGCGGCCACCAGGAGCCGGACTACCTGGCCCGGGTGATGCGCGAGGCGAGCATCACCATGCTGCATTTCGTGCCGTCGATGCTCGACCTGTTCCTGGAGCACCGCGACAGCCAGGATTTCCCTGCCCTGCGTCGCGTGCTGTGCAGTGGTGAGGCCCTGCCCCGTGCTCTGCAACGGCGTTTCGAACGGCAACTGACGGGTGTTGAACTGCATAACCTCTACGGCCCGACCGAGGCGGCCATCGACGTCACCGCCTGGCACTGCCGCCCTGGCGATCCCGGCGAGAGCGTGCCCATCGGCAAACCGATTGCCAACATCCAGATGCACGTGCTCGACGCCCGTGGCAAACCGCAGCCGCTGGGGATCGCCGGGGAAATCCACATCGGTGGCATCGGCGTTGCCCGGGGCTATCTGAACCAGCCGGAACTGAGCGCCGAGCGCTTCATTGCCGACCCGTTCAGCAACGAGCAGGACGCCCGCCTGTACAAGACCGGTGACCTCGGACGCTGGCTGGCCAACGGCGCGCTGGAGTACCTGGGCCGCAATGACTTCCAGGTGAAGATCCGCGGTTTGCGCATCGAGATCGGCGAAGTCGAAGCCGCCCTGGCGCTGTGCCCCGGTGTCCGCGAAGTGGTGGTGATTGCCCGGGAAGACCATCCCGGCCAACCCGAGAGCAAGCGCCTGGTGGCCTATGTCTGCGGTGAACCGGTTCCGGCCGAGCAACTGCGCAGCGCCCTGCTCAAGCACCTGCCCGAGTACATGGTGCCCAGCGCCTTCGTGCACCTGGACGCCCTGCCCCTCACCGCCAACGGCAAGCTCGACCGTCGCGCCCTGCCCGAGCCCGGCCTGGAAGCCCTCGCCAGCAAGGCCTACGAAGCGCCGCAAGGTGACACCGAGATCGCCATCGCCGAGATCTGGAAAAACCTGCTGCACCTGGATCAGGTCGGCCGTCACGACGGTTTCCTCGAACTCGGTGGCCATTCCCTGCTGACCGTGCAACTGCAAGCCCGCCTGCACCAGGACCTCGGCGCCGAGATCGACCTGCGCACCCTGTTCGCCCAGACCTCCCTGAGCGAACTGGCCCGAC
>NZ_NOIN01000030.1 GCF_014596565.1 Pseudomonas sp. PSB18
TTCCTCGAACTCGGTGGCCATTCCCTGCTGACCGTGCAACTGCAAGCCCGCCTGCACCAGGACCTCGGCGCCGAGATCGACCTGCGCACCCTGTTCGCCCAGACCTCCCTGAGCGAACTGGCCCGACACGTCGAGCAGGCCGGTCAATCACGGCTCCAGGCGATTGCCGTGGTCTCCCGCGAGCAGCCGCTGCCGCTGTCCCTGGCCCAGCAGCGCTTGTGGTTCCTCGACCAACTGGACCACGCCGCCAGCGTCGCCTACCACATGCCCGCCGCCCTGCACCTGCGCGGCAGCCTGGACCGCCAGGCCTTGCAACGGGCCCTGGACCGCATCGTCGCCCGTCACGAAAGCCTGCGCACCACCTTCAAACGCCAGGACGGCGAAGTACGCCAACGTTTCGCTCCGGCCGACCTCGGTTTCACCTTGGTTGAGCATGACCTGCAAACCCTAGACGTCGAGGCCCGGCAACAGGCCGTCGAACAGCTGTCCCAGGAAGAAGC
>NZ_NOIN01000006.1 GCF_014596565.1 Pseudomonas sp. PSB18
GCGTCTGGTACTCGGAACTGAGCGACATCTACCAGCAGCAGTATTTCAACCTGACCCACAGCCAGCCCATCGGCGACTGGACCCTGGGCGCCAACCTCGGCTACTTCATCGGCAAGGAAAACGGCAGTGCCCTGGCCGGCGACTTGGACAACAAGACCGCCTTCGCCATGCTCTCGGCCAAGTACGGTGGCAACACCTTCTACGTCGGTCTGCAAAAACTCAGCGGCGACGATGCCTGGATGCGCGTCAACGGCACCAGCGGCGGCACCCTGGCCAACGACAGCTACAACTCCAGCTACGACAACGCCAAGGAAAAATCCTGGCAAGTGCGCCACGACTTCAACTTCGCCGCCGTCGGCGTGCCGGGCCTGACCCTGATGAACCGCTACATCAGCGGTGACAACGTGCACACCGCCACGGTGGACGACGGCAAGGAATGGGGCCGTGAGAGCGAACTGGCGTACACCGTGCAGAGCGGTGCGCTGAAAAACCTCAATGTGAAATGGCGCAATTCATCGCTGCGGCGAGACTTCAGCACCAATGAGTTCGATGAAAACCGCATCTTTATCAGCTACCCGATGAGTTTGTTGTAAGGCGGCTGCGGTGGGTCTGCTGGATCAGATGGCGTTTGGGCTGCCGTCATCGAGAGCAGGCTCGCTCCCACAGGGATGGCGGCAGGCATCACCGGCCCACTGTGGGAGCGAGCCTGCTCGCGATGGCGGCGGTACATCCAACATCCATGCAAGCTGACCCACCGCTTTCGCGAGCAAGCTCGCTCCCACAGGGGAGATCAGGTAAGGACAAGGATATTTTCCAGCGGTCAAACGGCAACCTATAACTGATACCTCTCACTGTTCGCTCAGGTAACTCCATGACTACTACACACACTCGTCATCCTTTCAATCGCCTGTTGTTGACCGGGGCCGCCGGCGGCCTGGGCAAAGTCCTGCGCGAACGCCTCAAGCCTTTCGCCCGGCACATTCGCCTGTCGGACATCGCCAACATGACCCCGGCCATCGATGAAAGCGAGGAAGTGGTGCTGTGCGACCTGTCCGATAAACAGGCGGTGCATCAACTGGTGGAGGGCGTCGATGCGATCCTGCATTTCGGTGGTGTTTCGGTAGAGCGCCCGTTCGAAGAAATCCTCGGCGCCAACATCAGCGGCGTGTTCCACATTTATGAAGCTGCGCGCAAGCACGGCGTCAAGCGCGTCATTTTCGCCAGCTCCAACCACGTCATCGGTTTCTACAAGCAGGACGAAGCCCTCGACGCCCTCTCCCCTCGCCGTCCGGACGGCTACTACGGCCTGTCCAAGTCCTACGGCGAAGACATGGCCAGTTTCTACTTCGACCGCTACGGCATCGAGACCGTCAGCATCCGCATCGGCTCGTCGTTCGTCGAACCCCAGAACCGCCGGATGATGAGTACCTGGCTGAGCTACGACGACCTCACCCAACTGATCGAATGCTCGCTCTACACCCCGAAAGTCGGGCACACCGTGGTGTATGGCATGTCCGCCAACCGCGATGTCTGGTGGGACAACAGCCACGCTGCGCACTTGGGTTATCAGCCCAAGGACAGTTCCGAAATCTTCCGTGCCAAGGTCGAAGCCCAGCCGATGCCGGCCGCCGATGACCCGGCCAGGATCTACCAGGGCGGTGCTTTCGTAGCGGCCGGCCCGTTCGACGACTGATTCGCCTGTTTTTCATGGGATACGAATGCACAAGGGAATCACCATGCAAGCTGAATTGATTGTCGACGCACGCAACGCCGTCGGGGAAAGCCCGGTGTGGGTCCCCGAAGAAAACGCGCTGTATTGGGTGGACATCCCCAGCGGCGGCCTGCAGTGCTGGAACGCCGGGACCGGCCAACTCAAGGGCTGGGAAGCCCCTGAAATGCTCGCCTGCATCGCTCGCCACCAGGACGGTGGCTGGATCGCCGGCATGGAGAGCGGTTTCTTCCGCCTGCACCCCAACGATGACGGCAGCCTCGACAGCGAACTGTATGCGAACGTCGAACACAGCCGCACCGACATGCGCCTCAACGATGGTCGTTGCGACCGGCAGGGGCGCTTCTGGGCCGGCAGCATGGTGCTGAACATGGGCGCCAACGTCGACCAGGGCCGGATGTACCGTTATGAGGCGGGACAGCGCAGCCCGGTCGAGGCGCAACTAAGCGGTTTCATCGTGCCCAACGGCCTCGGTTTCAGCCCGGACGGACGGACGATGTATCTCTCCGACTCCCACCCTTTGGTGCAGCAGATCTGGGCCTTCGACTACGACACCGACAGCGGCACGCCGTCCAACCGGCGGCTGTTCGTCGACATGCAGCCCTTGGCCGGACGACCCGACGGCGCGGCCGTGGATGCCGAAGGTTGCTACTGGATCTGCGCCAACGATGCCGGGCTGATCCATCGCTTTACCCCGGATGGCCGCTTGGACCGTTCGCTGGCCGTACCGGTGAAGAAACCGACGATGTGCGCCTTTGGCGGCAGCCGTCTGGACACCCTGTTCGTCACCTCGATCCGCCCAGGCGACGACAACGACCCGCAATCCCTGGCCGGGGGCGTGTTCGCCCTCAACCCTGGGGTCAAGGGCCTGGCTGAACCCGCATTCGGAGAATTGAAGCACTCCACAAACTGACCTGCATGGCCGCTTCACCGGATGAGCACATAAAAACAACAACACTGGAGATTGATCATGAATTTCAAACGCACGCTTTTGATCGCCGCTTTGCCCCTGGCCTTTCTGGCTCAGGCGGCTCATGCCCTCGATATCAAGATCGCCGACATCCACCCCAAGGGCTACCCGACCGTGGTCGCCGAGGAATCCATGGGTAAAACCCTGGAAAAGGAGAGCAACGGCGAGTTGAAGTTCAAGTATTTCCCAGGTGGCGTACTGGGCTCTGAAAAAGAAGTCATCGAGCAGATGCAAGCCGGCGCAATCCAGATGTCCCGCGTCAGCCTGGGTATCGTCGGCCCTGTGGTGCCGGACGTAAACGTCTTCAACATGCCGTTCATCTTCCGCGACCAGGCCCACATGCGCGCCGTCATCGACGGTGAAGTGGGCGATGCGATCCTCGACCGGATCACCAACTCCGAGTTCGGCCTGGTGGCCCTGGCCTGGATGGACGGCGGCACGCGCAACCTCTACACCAAGAAGCCAGTGCGCAAGCTCGAAGACCTCAAGGGCATGAAGATTCGTGTGCAGGGCAACCCGATGTTCATCGAAACCATCAACGCCATGGGCGGCAACGGTATTGCGATGGACACCGGCGAGATCTTCAGCGCCCTGCAGACCGGCGTGATCGACGGCGCGGAAAACAACCCGCCGACCATGCTCGAGCACAACCACTACCAGAACGCCCCGTACTACAGCCTGACCGGTCACCTGATCCTGCCCGAGCCGATCGTGATGTCGAAAATCACCTGGAACAAGCTCACGCCGGCGCAGCAGGACATGGTGAAAAAAGCCGCCAAGGCGGCCCAGGCCGAAGAGCGCGTGCTGTGGGACAAGAAGTCCGCCGCCAGTGAAGAAAAACTCAAGGCTGCCGGCGTCGAGTTCATCACCGTCGACAAGAAACCTTTCTACGACGCCACCGCACCGATCCGGGCCAAATACGGCGCGCCATACGCCGATCTGATCAAGCGTATCGAAGCGGTCCAATAACCCCTCTCGATCTGTATTCATGAAAAGGCTGGGCGCGCCTGCGGTTAAAAGGCGCGCCCGGTTACGGTGGAACCCGATGAAGAATTTACTGCTGCGTATCAACGACACGATTTACATGACTTGCATCTGGGTGGCCGGCCTTTCTGTCCTTGCCGTTGCGCTGATGATTCCGTGGGGGGTGTTTGCCCGCTACGTACTCGGTACCGGCTCAAGCTGGCCAGAGCCCACCGCCATCTTGCTGATGATCGTCTTTACCTTCATCGGTGCCGCCGCCAGCTACCGCTCCGGCTCGCACATGGCCGTGGACATGGTCACCAGCCGGCTGCCTCCACGCTGGCAGACCCTGGCTTCGGTTTTCACCCAGCTCTTGATGGCCGCGGTGTGCATTTTCATGACCATCTGGGGCACCAAGCTGTGCATGACCACCTGGAATCAATTCATGAGCGCCATCCCCACCCTGCGCGTCGGCATCACCTACATGCCGATCCCGGTCGGTGGTTTCCTGACACTGATTTTTGTCCTGGAAAAGCTCTTGCTGGGTGATCAAAGCAAGCGTCGGGTCGTGCAGTTCGACCTGGTTGAAGAAAACGAAGGTGCCGCTTAATGGACGCTCTGATTCTGCTGGGCAGTTTTTTGTTGTTGATCCTGATCGGCATGCCGGTCGCCTACGCGCTGGGCGCTGCCGCCCTGATCGGGGCGTGGTGGATCGATATTCCGTTCCAGGCCATGATGATTCAGATAACGGGCGGCGTGAACAAATTCTCGTTGCTGGCCATTCCCTTCTTCGTCCTGGCCGGTGCGATCATGGCCGAGGGCGGCATGTCCCGCCGGTTGGTGGCCTTTGCCAGTGTGTTGGTAGGCTTCGTGCGCGGTGGCCTGTCATTGGTCAACCTCGTGGCCTCGAGTTTTTTCGGCGCGATCTCCGGTTCCTCGGTAGCCGATACCGCTTCGGTCGGTTCGGTGCTGATCCCGGAAATGGAACGCCGCGGCTATCCGCGTGAGTTCGCCACCGCCGTCACCGTCAGTGGTTCGGTGCAAGCGCTGCTGACACCCCCCAGCCACAACGCGGTGCTGTACTCCCTCGCCGCTGGCGGCACCGTTTCCATCGGATCGCTGTTCATGGCCGGCATCGTCCCCGGCATCATGATGAACCTCTGCCTGATGGCGCTGTGCCTGGTCTTTGCCAGAAAACGCAATTACCCCAAGGGCGAGGTGATTCCGCTCAAGCAAGCGTTGAAGATCTGCAAGGAAGCCATGTGGGGCATGATGACCCTGTTCATCATCCTGGGCGGCATTCTCTCGGGTGTTTTCACCGCCACCGAGTCGGCCGCCATTGCCGTGGTCTGGGCATTCTTCGTGACCATGTGCGTCTACCGCGACTACAAGTGGAGCGAGTTGCCAAAACTGATGCACCGTACGGTACGCACCATCTCCATCGTGATGATCCTGATCGGCTTCGCCGCCAGCTTCGGCTACATCATGACGCTGATGGAAATCCCGGCGAAGATCACCACCGCGTTCCTGACCTTGTCGGACAACCGCTACGTGATCCTGATGTGCATCAACGTGATGTTGCTGCTGCTCGGCACCGTGATGGACATGGCACCGCTGATCCTGATCCTGACGCCAATCCTGATGCCGGTGATCATGGGCATCGGCGTCGACCCGGTGCAGTTCGGCATGATCATGCTGGTGAACCTGGGTATCGGCCTGATCACGCCACCGGTGGGCGCGGTGCTGTTCGTGGGTTCCGCCATCGGCAAGGTCAGCATCGAATCCACCGTCAAGGCCCTGCTGCCGTTCTACGCCATGTTGTTCCTGGTACTGATGCTGGTGACTTACGTCCCCGCCATTTCGCTGTGGTTGCCGCATCTGGTGTTGTAATCCCATAAGCGAGCAAGCCCCCTTGTGGCGAGGGAGCTTGCTGTGGGAGCAAGGCTTGCCCGCGATGAAGTCAATGCGGTTTTACTTTGAAACCGTCTCGCCTTTTTCGCGGGCAAGCCTTGCTCCCACAGCCAAGCTCCCTCGCCACAACAGCGTTCGCATTAGACCTTCTCCCCAGCAGGCAAGATAATCATGATGCCACCCCTCCTGCACCTCGAAGACGAACTCACCCACCTCACCGTGGCGCCTCACCTGGGTGCCAGCCTGGTCAGTTGGACCTTGCGCAGCAACGGCCAGCCTCTGTTGCGCCCGCCCGCACCCCAGGCGCTGGAAAACCGCCTGCCCGGCAAGCTCGGCTGTTTTCCATTGATCCCCTGGTCGAACCGGATCGCCAACGGCGGCTTCGATTGTCCCGGCGGCTGGCTGGCATTGGAGGCCAACAGCCCCAACGATCCTTTTCCGATTCACGGCAGCGCCTGGCAACAAGCGTGGCAGGTGATCGAACAGGGCCCTCAGGAGGCATTGCTGCAACTGCACAGCCAATACCCGTTCGCCTATTGCGCCAGCCTGCGCATCCGCCTGGACGGCGGCCAATTGCAGCTATCGATGCAGGTTACCCACCTGGCCGAACAGCCGGCCTGGCATGGGTTGGGCTTGCATCCCTACTTTCCCCGGACCATTAACACCCGCCTGCAGACCCGCGCCACCCACGTCTGGTTGTGCGACGCCACGAAACTGCCGACGCAGTTGAGTGACCTCCCCGCGCACTGGGACTTCCAGCAGCCTCGCGTGCTGCCGGATACCCTCGTGGACAATGGTTTCGGCGGTTGGGACGGACACTGCCTGATCGAGCAGCCCGACCTGGGCTATGCATTGGAATGCCAAGCCAGCGGCAGCGATTATTTCCTGCTGTACTGCCCCGTGGGCCTGGATTTCTTTTGCATCGAACCGGTCAGCCACCCGGTCAATGCCCATCACCTGCCAGGGAGGCCGGGGCTGCGCCTGCTGGAGCAAGGACAGTCGGTGGCGTTGGGGTTTTCGATGCGGTGCAAGCCACTGTAATCCTGTGGGGGGCGAGCCTTGCTCCCACACTGGCTTTCCACAGCTGCGCACATTACGCCCGCACCCACATGTACACCGCCACCCCCAGACACACCCCGGCAAATCCCACTTGCAACACCCGGGCCGGGACCCGGGACGCCAGCCGTCGGCCCAGCAGCATTCCGACAATGCTGGCGACGATGAACACTGCCCCGACCTGATCGATACGCACCCCGGCATGAAAAGCCCCCACCACGCCGATCAGAGAAATCAGGCTGATGACCATCAGCGAGGTGGCGACGATCCCGCGCATCTGCACGTCGGTCAGTTGCTTGAACGCCGGCACGATCAGGAAACCGCCGCCCACGCCCAGCAGGCCGGACACCACGCCGGTCACGGCGCCGAGCGTCGCCAGCGTGGCGGTACAGCGCGGAGTCCAGGCCAGGCGCCCGGTCTGGCGGTCGAGCATGCAGTTCTTCTGGCCCCAACTGGCCGCGCCGTGGTCGCTCGGCCCCGGCTGCGCGCGCTCCCGCCGCAACATGCGCACCGCCACCAGCACCATCAACAAACTGAACAGGATCATCAGGATTTTTTCCGGGAGCTGATGGGCCAGGAAAATGCCCAACGGCGAAAACACCGCCCCCAGCAATGCAATCAGCAACGCCGCGCGATAGCGCACCAGGCCGTGGCGCAAGCCATCGATGGCGCCCACCGCCGCCGCACTGCCCACGGCGAACAACGCCACGGGCGCGGCCTGGGTCATGGTCAAGCCCAGGCCCAGCACTAACGCCGGCACCGCGAGGATACCTCCGCCCGCCCCGGTCAACCCCAGGACCAGGCCCATGACCACGCCGAAAAAACTTGCCAGTAACATAGGTTCTCTCAAGCCGCGCACACCTGTTGGCAGGTGCGATCGCATTTGCAGGACGCCTTGGCCCTCACTAAGCTGCGGACCATATGTTGTAAACCTCAGGTGTTGCAACCGGTTCTCCTTCCGCACAGGTTAGTCGTCATGCCCGCGCAGATCCAAAGCTTCCTCGACCCCGCTTCAAAGACCTACACCCATGTCGTTTATGAACGGGACGCAGGGCAATGCGCGGTGGTCGATCCGGTGCTCGATTACGACCCGGCCTCGGGGCGCAGCGGCACCACGCAGGCCGACCGGGTGATCGCGTTCGTGCGGGAACACCGGTTGACCGTGCAATGGCTGCTGGAGACCCACGCCCATGCCGATCACCTCTCCGCCGCGCCCTACCTGCGTCGGGAGCTGGGTGGCAAGATCGCCATCGGCCAGTCCATCGGCCAGGTCCAGAACGTCTTCAAGGCGCTGTTCAACCTCGAAGCGCAGTTTGCCGTGGACGGTTCGCAGTTCGATCATTTGTTCGGCCCCGATGAAACCTTCTTCATCGGCAACCTCAAGGCCACCGCGTTGCACGTGCCCGGCCATACCCCGGCGGACATGGCCTACCTGATCGACGACGATGTGATCCTGGTGGGCGATACGCTGTTCATGCCCGATGTCGGCAGCGCCCGTTGCGACTTCCCTGGCGGCAACGCCCACCAGCTCTACGCCTCGATCCGCAGATTGCTGGCCTTCCCCGCCAGCGTGCGGCTGTATGTGTGCCATGACTATCCGCCGGATCATCGCGAGCCCCACTGCATGAGCACCGTGGGCGAACAGCGCCAGCACAATATCCATGTTCACGACGGCATCGACGAAGCCACCTTCGTCGCGATGCGCACCCAGCGCGACGCCACGTTGGGCATGCCGACGCTGCTGTTGCCGGCGATCCAGGTCAATGTGCGGGCAGGCAACTTGCCGCCGGCCGAAGCCAATGGCGTGACGTACCTGAAGATTCCGCTCAACCAGCTTTGAGGGCCAAACCCTGTGGGAGCAAGCCTGCTCGCGATAGCGGTGGGTCAGCTTGCATTGATGTCGCAGGCGCTGACGCTATCGCGAGCAGGCTCGCTCCCACAGGGGGTCGCGGCTATCCGTTGAGGCTCAGGTACCCAACGTCAACCCATTCGCCGGCAGCGGCAACGCCGTCTTGTAGCGCACCTGCTTGAGCGCGAAGCTGGAGCGGATGTTCGCCACGCCCGGGACCTTGGTCAGGAAGTCCATCATGAACCGCTCCAGGGACTGGATCGTCGGCACCAGCACGCGGATCAGGTAATCCGGATCGCCCGCCATCAGGTAGCACTCCATCACCTCGGGCCGGTCCGAGATCGCTTCTTCGAAATGCTGCAGCGCCTCCTCCACCTGCTTCTCCAGGCTGACGTGGATGAACACGTTGACGTGCAGGCCCAGCAGGTCGGCATCCAGCAGCGTGACCTGCTCGCGGATCACCCCCAGCTCCTCCATGGCCCGGACCCGGTTGAAGCACGGCGTCGGCGAAAGATTGACCGAACGGGCGAGATCGGCGTTGGTGATGCGGGCGTTTTCCTGAAGGCTGTTCAGAATGCCGATGTCGGTGCGATCCAGTTTACGCATGAGACAGATATTCCTGATTTTTATCGTTGTGCAGATTTTTTATCTGCAAATGGTCCGAACAGCAAGCCAACAGAGAAAAATATTCTTCGCCGTCGAGCCTATGATTGTTGTAGGACAATTCTCCTTACCTAAGAGATTTGTCAGCTAGCGCGCCCACTACAAGAAATTCACAAGATCGAGCGTAGAAAGCCATGAACCCAGCGTACGAACCGCTACGCCTGCACGTCCCCGAACCGTCGGGCCGTCCCGGCTGCAAGACCGACTTCTCCTACCTGCACCTGAGCGATGCGGGCACGGTGCGCAAACCCTCCATCGACGTTGAACCGTCCGATACCGCCGACCTGGCCCGGAGCCTGATCCGCGTGCTCGACGACCAGGGCAATGCCCACGGTCCGTGGGCCGAAGACGTGCCCCTCGACATCTTGCAGAAGGGCATGCGCGCCATGCTCAAGACGCGGATCTACGACAACCGCATGGTGGTCGCCCAACGCCAGAAAAAGATGTCGTTCTACATGCAGAGCCTCGGCGAGGAAGCCATCGGCAGCGGCCAGGCCCTGGCGCTGAACATCGATGACATGTGCTTCCCCACCTATCGCCAGCAAAGCATCCTGATGGCCCGTGACGTGCCGTTGGTGGACATGATCTGCCAATTGCTGTCCAACGAGCGGGACCCGCTCAAGGGCCGCCAGTTGCCGATCATGTATTCGGTCAAGGAAGCCGGTTTCTTCACCATCTCCGGCAACCTCGCCACGCAGTTCATCCAGGGCGTGGGCTGGGGCATGGCCTCGGCGATCAAGGGCGACACCAAGATCGCGTCGGCCTGGATCGGTGACGGCGCCACCGCCGAGTCGGACTTCCACACCGCCCTCACCTTCGCCCACGTCTACCGGGCGCCGGTGATCCTCAACGTGGTCAACAACCAATGGGCAATTTCCACCTTCCAGGCCATCGCCGGCGGTGAAGCCACCACCTTCGCCGGACGCGGCGTCGGTTGCGGCATCGCCTCGCTGCGGGTCGATGGCAACGACTTCATGGCTGTCTACGCCGCCTCGCGCTGGGCCGCCGAACGTGCCCGCCGCAATCTCGGCCCGACCCTGATCGAATGGGTCACCTACCGCGCCGGTCCGCACTCCACCTCCGACGATCCGTCCAAGTACCGGCCGGCCGACGACTGGAGCCACTTCCCGCTGGGCGACCCGATTGTTCGTCTCAAGCAACACATGATCCGCATCGGCCAATGGTCGGAAGAAGAACACGCCGCCGTCACCGCCGAGCTGGAAGCCCAGATCATCGCGGCCCAGAAGGAAGCCGAACAGTACGGCACCCTCGCCGGCGGCCAGGTACCGAGCGCCGCGACGATGTTCGAAGACGTCTACAAAGAGATGCCGGAGCACTTGAAGCGCCAGCGTCAGCAGTTGGGGATCTGACATGAACGATCACAACAACAATATTGCGCTGGATACCGCCATGACCACTACCACCATGACCATGATCCAGGCCCTGCGCTCGGCCATGGACGTGATGCTCGAACGTGACGACAACGTCGTGGTGTTCGGCCAGGACGTGGGCTACTTCGGCGGCGTATTCCGCTGCACCGAAGGCCTGCAGAACAAATACGGCACCTCGCGGGTGTTCGACGCGCCGATCTCCGAAAGCGGCATCGTCGGCGTGGCCGTAGGCATGGGCGCCTACGGATTGCGGCCGGTGGCCGAGATCCAGTTTGCCGATTACGTTTACCCGGCCTCGGACCAGATCATTTCCGAAGCAGCGCGCCTGCGCTATCGCTCGGCCGGCGAGTTCACCGCGCCAATGACCCTGCGCATGCCCTGCGGCGGCGGCATCTATGGCGGCCAGACCCACAGCCAGAGCATCGAGGCGATGTTCACCCAGGTCTGCGGCCTGCGCACGGTGATGCCATCGAACCCCTATGACGCCAAGGGCCTGCTGATCGCCTCCATCGAGAACGATGACCCGGTGATCTTCCTCGAACCCAAGCGCCTGTATAACGGCCCGTTCGACGGCCATCACGATCGTCCGGTGACGCCGTGGTCGAAACACCCGACGGCCCAGGTCCCCGACGGCTACTACACGGTACCGCTGGATGTTGCCGCCATCACCCGTCCCGGCAAGGACGTGACCATCCTCACCTACGGCACCACGGTCTACGTGTCCCAGGCCGCCGCCGAGGAAACCGGCATCGATGCCGAGGTCATCGACCTGCGCAGCCTGTGGCCGCTGGACCTGGACACCATCGTCAAGTCGGTGAAGAAGACCGGCCGTTGCGTGATCGTCCACGAAGCCACTCGTACCTGCGGCTTCGGCGCCGAGCTGGTGTCGCTGGTCCAGGAACATTGCTTCCATCACCTGGAAGCCCCTATCGAGCGCGTCACCGGTTGGGATACCCCCTACCCGCACGCGCAGGAGTGGGCGTATTTCCCAGGGCCGTCCCGTGTGGGCGCGGCGTTGAAACGGGTCATGGAGGTCTGAATGGGCACGCACGTTATCAAGATGCCGGACATCGGCGAAGGCATCGCGGAAGTAGAACTGGCGGCATGGCACGTCAAGGTCGGTGACCTGGTGACCGAGGATCAGGTCCTGGCCGATGTCATGACCGACAAGGCCATGGTGGACATCCCCTCGCCCGTGCATGGCCGGGTCATCGCCCTGGGCGGTGAGCCGGGTGAAGTCATGGCGGTGGGCAGCGAACTGATCCGTATTGAAGTGGAAGGTGCCGGCAACCTGAAGGAATCGGCACAGATGCCGGCCGTGTCTGCGGCTCCAGCCGCCGAACCCGCGCCGCCCAAAGCACCTGAGCCGGTGGCGGAAAAACCTGCCGCCGCGCCCCGCCCGGCCCAGCAACCCCAGGCGCCTGTGGCCCGCGATCCCGACGAGCGCCCACTGGCCTCGCCGGCTGTGCGCAAACACGCACTGGACCTGGGCATCCAACTGCGTCTGGTCCAGGGCAGCGGCCCTGCCGGCCGCGTGCTGCACGAGGACCTGGAAGCGTATCTGGCCCAAGGCCCTTCGACGCCGGCCAAGGGCGGTTCAGGCTACGCCGAGCGCCACGACGAGCAGCAGATCCCGGTGATCGGCATGCGTCGCAAGATCGCCCAGCGCATGCAGGAAGCCACCCAACGCGCCGCCCATTTCAGCTACGTCGAGGAAATCGACGTCACTGCCCTGGAAGAGCTGCGGGTTCACCTGAATGAAAAACACGGCGCAAGCCGTGGCAAGCTGACCTTGCTGCCGTTCCTGGTGCGGGCGCTGGTGGTGGCCTTGCGGGACTTCCCGCAGATGAACGCGCGCTACGACGACGAAGCCCAAGTCATCACCCGCTCCGGTGCGGTGCATGTCGGGGTTGCGACCCAGAGCGACGTTGGCCTGATGGTGCCGGTGGTACGTCATGCCGAGGCCCGCAGCCTGTGGGACAGCGCGGCGGAGATCGCGCGCTTGGCCACGGCAGCCCGCAATGGCAAGGCCAGCCGCGATGAACTGTCCGGCTCGACCATCACCCTGACCAGCCTCGGCGCGTTGGGCGGGATCGTCAGCACGCCGGTGCTGAACCTGCCGGAAGTGGCGATCGTCGGCGTGAACAAAATCGTCGAGCGGCCCGTGGTCATCAAAGGCCAGGTGGTGATTCGCAAGATGATGAACCTCTCCAGCTCCTTCGATCACCGGGTGGTCGACGGCATGGACGCTGCGCAATTCATCCAGGCCCTGCGTGGCCTGCTTGAACAACCCGCCACCTTGTTTGTGGACTGATACCAGGAGCAGGCATGCAACAGACTTTGAACACCACCCTGCTGATCATTGGCGGTGGCCCTGGCGGTTACGTGGCGGCGATCCGCGCCGGCCAGCTAGGCATCCCGACCATTCTCGTGGAGGGTCAGGCGCTGGGCGGCACCTGCCTGAACATCGGCTGCATTCCGTCCAAGGCGTTGATCCATGTGGCCGAGCAATTTCATCAGGCGCAACACCATAGCCAGGGCTCGGCCCTGGGTATCACCGTGTCGGCGCCGGCGCTGGACATCGGCAAGAGCGTGGAATGGAAGAACGGCATCGTCGATCGCCTGACCACCGGTGTGGCGACATTGCTGAAAAAGCACAAGGTCCAGGTCATTCACGGCTGGGCCAAGGTCATCGACGGCAAGACCGTCGAGGTCGGCGAGACCCGCATCCAGTGCGAACACCTGCTGCTGGCGACCGGCTCGAAAAGCGTCGACCTGCCGATGCTGCCCATTGGTGGACCCATCGTTTCTTCCACCGAAGCCCTCGCCCCGACTTCGCTGCCCAAGCACCTGGTGGTGGTCGGTGGCGGTTACATCGGCCTGGAATTGGGCATCGCCTACCGCAAGCTCGGTGCCGAGGTCAGCGTCGTGGAAGCCCAGGAACGGATCCTGCCGGCCTACGACGGCGAACTGACCCAGCCGGTGCATGAGGCGCTCAAGCAGTTGGGCGTGAAGTTGTACCTCAAGCACAGCGTCGAAGGTTTCGATGCCCAAGCCGGCACGCTGCAAGTGCGTGACCCCGCCGGTGATACCTTGAACCTGGCCACCGACCGGGTCCTGGTGGCCGTCGGTCGCAAACCCAATACCCAGGGCTGGAACCTCGAAGCCTTGAACCTGACGATGAACGGCTCGGCGCTGAAAATCGACAGTCGCTGCCAGACCAGCATGCGTAACGTCTGGGCCATCGGCGACCTGAGCGGCGAACCGATGCTCGCCCACCGAGCCATGGCCCAGGGCGAAATGGTCGCCGAACTGATCGCCGGCAAGGCACGCGAATTCGCCCCGGCGGCCATCGCGGCGGTGTGCTTCACCGATCCGGAGCTGGTGGTGGTGGGCAAGACGCCGGACGAAGCCAAGGCAGCCGGTCTGGACTGTATCGTTTCCAGCTTCCCGTTCGCCGCCAACGGCCGGGCGATGACGCTGGAGTCGAAGAGTGGTTTCGTGCGGGTGGTGGCGCGTCGGGACAACCATGTGATCGTCGGCTGGCAAGCAGTCGGCGTCGGTGTCTCGGAATTGTCCACGGCATTTGGTCAGTCCCTGGAAATGGGCGCACGGCTGGAAGACATTGCCGGCACCATCCACGCCCATCCGACCCTGGGCGAGGCGGTGCAGGAAGCCGCGTTGCGGGCATTGGGGCATGCGTTGCATCTGTGAGATAGCGACCTGAGGATCGTTCCCACGCTCCGCGTGGGAACGCAGCCAGGGACGCTCCGCGTCCCAAAGCCGAACGCGGAGCGTCCGTTGAAGTATTGCCGAGCGGAGCATGGGAACAATCATGCGAGTGAGGCTGCGAAACACCCCTGGAATGAAGTATTGTTGTCCCCATCCAAAAAAACGTCAGAAGCCTTGACCGTTTCGACGGTTATGAAGATATAGAGGGTGTCATGGGTAACGAGAGCATCAATTGGGACAAACTGGGCTTTGACTACATCAAGACCGACAAGCGCTACCTGTCGCACTGGCGCAATGGTGCCTGGGACACCGGCACCCTGACCGAAGACAACATGCTGCACATCAGCGAGGGCTCCACCGCCCTGCACTATGGCCAGCAGTGCTTCGAAGGCCTCAAGGCCTACCGTTGCAAGGACGGCTCGATCAACCTGTTCCGCCCGGACCAGAACGCCGCCCGCATGCAGCGCAGCTGCGCCCGCCTGCTGATGCCACACGTCGACACCGAGCAGTTCATCGACGCCTGCAAGCAAGTGGTTCGCGCCAACGAGCGCTTCATCCCGCCTTACGGCACCGGCGGCGCGCTGTACCTGCGTCCCTTCGTGATCGGCGTGGGTGACAACATCGGCGTGCGCACCGCGCCCGAGTTCATTTTCTCGGTCTTCTGCATTCCGGTCGGCGCCTACTTCAAGGGCGGCCTGACCCCGCACAACTTCCTGATCTCCAGCTTCGACCGCGCCGCCCCACAAGGCACCGGCGCCGCCAAGGTCGGTGGCAACTATGCCGCCAGCCTGATGCCCGGCTCCCAGGCCAAGAAAGCCAGCTTCGCCGACTGCATCTACCTCGACCCGCTGACCCATTCGAAAATCGAGGAGGTCGGCTCGGCCAACTTCTTCGGCATCACCCATGACAACAAATTCGTCACGCCCAACTCCCCTTCGGTCCTGCCGGGCATCACCCGTCTGTCGCTGATCGAACTGGCCAAGACCCGTCTGGGCCTGGAAGTGGTTGAAGGTGATGTGTTCATCGACAAGCTGGCGGATTTCAAGGAAGCCGGTGCCTGCGGTACGGCGGCGGTGATCAGCCCGATTGGTGGCATCAGCTACAAGGACAAGCTGCACGTGTTCTACAGCGAAACCGAAGTCGGCCCGATCACTCAGAAGCTCTATAAAGAGTTGACTGGCGTACAGACCGGCGACGTGGAAGCGCCAGCGGGCTGGATCGTCAAGGTCTGATCCGATAGTACCGGGGGGCTTGCTCCCCCGCGTGGCGGTGCTGCTGATGACGCCATCGCGAGCAGGCTCGCTCCCACGGGGCTTCTCAGTGTTCATGGGGCTGGCGTTCAACGCAATTCCACTGTGGGAGCGAGCCTGCTCGCGATGGCGCCAGCGGGTTCAACATCCCTTTCTGCGCTGACACCCAATCGCCCAACCATCTCCCGACGCCCCTTGGTCGTCACCGCCAATGCCCGGCTGTCCAGATCCTGGGTCACCCACTGGCGCTTGATCGCCAACTGCAGCAACGCCGCCCCCAACGCACCGCCCAGATGCGGCCGACGCATGCTCCAGTCCAGGCAGGGGCAGGCAAATCGGCGTCGCTCACTGGCCAGGGCCTGGACGTCAATGCCCAGCGCCTCGAATAACGTCTGGCCGGACTCACTCAGCCGATAATCCTGCCCTTCCATCTCTACCAGCCATCCGGCTTCGATCATGCGGTCATGCAGCCGCACCGCCAGGGTACCAGCCATGTGGTCATAGCAGGTGCGGGCGAATTGCAGGCGATCCGGGGTGCGCGACACAAAAGCCGGTGCGGGTTTCTGACCAATCACCATCAACGCTTCCAGCGCCTGGGCGACGCGCTTGTCCGCCAGGCTGTAATAGCGATGGCGGCCCTGGACGTACAGCCGCACCAAGGCCAGGTCCTTGAGCTTCGCCAAGTGCGCGCTGGCAGTGGAGGCACTGACCTCGGCAATGCTCGCCAATTCCGTACTGGTGCGGGCATGACCGTCCATCAACGAACAGAGCATCCGGGTACGCGCAGGTTCCGCAATCGCCGCAGCCACCTGGGACACACCGAGATCAGCGTGTTCTGCATTCATATTTCGCTCCCGGACGAATCAAGTCGTGCATCAACTGGAGATAGTAGCAACACTTTCGTCATCACGAACAAGGCAGCGCTGCATGGACCCGATCACCGCCGCGACCCATCCCGACCCCTACCCTTACTACGCCAGCCTGCGAGCCCAGGGCGGGTTGACCTTCGATCCGCGGCTGAAGCTGTGGATCGCCAGCAGCGCCGAGGCGGTGTGCGCCGTGCTGCGCCACGCCGATTGCCATGTGCGTCCGGACCACGAACCCGTGCCGAAAGCCATTGCCGATGGTCCTGCCGGTCGGGTATTCGGGCGCCTGATGCGCATGACCGAAGGCGAGCGCCAACACTGCCCCCGATCGGCCATTGCACCGGGGCTGCAGGACATCGGTCCGCAACAGGTGGAGGCACTGGTCAGGACAGGTGTCATCACCGATGGCGGCGCAGACCTGCACCCTCGGCAGTTCATCGGACCGGCCAGCGTGGTAGCGGCGCTGCTGGGCTTCAGTCCGACGCAAAGCCGCCTGGTCAGTGAATTGACGGGAGATTTTGTCGCCTGCCTGTCGCCCTTGAGTCGAGCCGCGCAGTTGGACGCGGCACACCGGGCCACCGAGCGATTGGAAACGCTATTGCGGGAGCGCATCGAGGCGCCGGACAGCCCTCTGCTGACGCGCATCTGCCAGGGCATGGCAACCGACCCGGACAGCCTGGTCGCCAACCTGATCGGCCTGCTTTCGCAGACCTATGAAGCCACGGCGGGCTTGATCGGCAACGCCTGCCTGGCGCTGATCCGCGATCCGACGTTACGCCGGGCAATCATGGTCGATCCCAGGCAGATCAGCCCGTTGCTGGCCGAAGTCCAGCGCTTCGACCCAGGCGTGCAAAACACCCGCCGCTTCGTCGCCGCTCCCTGCGAAATCCTCGGCACGACGCTGAACAGCGGCGACGTGATCCTGGTGCTGCTGGCCTCGGCCAACCGTGACCCTCTGCTCAATCCGCAGCCGGACGACTTCTTGCTGAATCGGCCGAACCGTCGCAGCTTCAGCTTCGGAACCGGGCGTCACGAATGTCCCGGGCAAACCCTGGCGCTGGGCATCGCCCAGGCCACACTGGCGCTGATACTTGAACGCGAACCGCGATGGGATAGCCTGACCTGGAGCTACCGACCTTCGGTCAACGGACGCATCCCGACATTCAGCTCGCAAGCATCCTGACCTGCCCCGGCGCCCGTCAATCGTCCCGGGTCAGCACTTCCAGCAGTTCGATTTCAAAGATGAGGTTGGCGTTGGGTTTGATGTGGGCGCCCATGGATCGCTCGCCGTAAGCCAGGTGGGACGGCACCAGGAGCTTGCGCTTGCCGCCGACCTTCATGCCCATCAGGCCCTGGTCCCAACCCTTGATGACGCGACCGGTACCGATCACGCACTGGAAGGGCTTGCCACGGCTGTAGGACGAATCGAACTCGGTGCCATCTTCGAGGGTGCCGCGGTATTGAGTGGTAATCAGCGCGCCTTTGACTACGCTTTTACCGTCGCCCTGTTCCAGGTCGATGATTTGCAGTGCTTCGTTCATGGGCATTCCCGTGTGATTCCAGGCGCGGTTTTTCGCAGAAATCAGCGCGCCTGGCAACCCTTGCTGCGTAGCGCACAGCGTGCTGCTGACAGTTGAATCCCGGAAGCAGGAGGGAACCGCAGCGCCCGCGTCGGTTCACATGGGTATCGACCCCGTTATTCAGATAAGGATGTTCTGATGATCGACTCTCGCCCTCTCCACGGCTTCATTCCCCCCTATATCCTCAACCGCATCATCGCCCACGGCTCCGAACAACAACGCTCCAGTGCCCTCGGCACCCTGACCCATGTGCGCAGCCTGCGGCACAACCCGGGTCCGCCCAGCAACCCTCCCGCCGCCGCTGTGCTGCCCAAGCCGGGCAAGGCCGGACACCCACAGCGCAGCGTGCACGACGCCCAGAACGGCATGGAACTGCCCGGCCAGCCGGTGCGCATCGAGGGCCAGGCAGCCAGCGGCGATGCGGCCGTGGACGAGGCCTACGACGCCCTGGGCGCCACCTATGATTTCTTCTGGAAGGTGCTGGGTCGCGACTCCATCGACAACAAAGGCTTCGCCCTGGTGGGCAGTGTGCATTACGGCGAGGGCTACGAAAATGCCTTCTGGAACGGCGCGCAGATGGTCTTTGGCGACGGCGATGGGGAAATTTTCCAGCGCTTTACCCGCTCCCTGGATGTCGTGGCCCATGAGCTGGCCCATGGCGTCACTGAAAGCGAAGCCGGGTTGATCTATGCCAATCAATCCGGTGCCTTGAACGAGTCCATCTCGGACGTGTTCGGTGTGCTGGTCAAGCAGTTCGTCCTCGAGCAGACCGCCGACCAGGCCGATTGGCTGATCGGTGCCGACCTGCTCACCGACAAGATCAACGGCGACGGCCTGCGCAGCATGGCCAATCCCGGCACCGCCTACGATGACCCGCTGCTAGGCAAGGACCCGCAACCCGCTCACATGCGCCAATTCGTCATCACCCGTGAGGACAACGGCGGCGTGCACATCAACTCCGGCATTCCCAACCGAGCCTTTTATCTGATAGCCACCGCACTGGGCGGATTTGCCTGGGAAAAGGCCGGCCGGATCTGGTATGAAACCTTGTGCGACAGGAACCTGGCCAACGACGCGACCTTCAGTGCCTTCGCCCACCTGACCGTCGAGCATGCCCGCCGGCGCTTCGGCGAGCGGGAGGTACGCGCGGTACAGGACGGTTGGGCCCAGGTCGGCGTCAACCTGACCGAGGAGAGCTGATGAAAACCCTTCCAGACCTTGACGACAACGCGGTGGTGCGCCTGTCGCGCCAGGGCGGCGTGGCAGCGATCCATGCCTTGACCCGTCCGCGGGAAATCGAGTTCGCCCAATGCGACCTCGACCAGCGCACGCGCATCTGTTCGGTTCTGGAGGGTTGCCTGCCGCTGACCTCCTCCACCTCGGGCCGAGGGGATCAACGCTTCTTCCAGATCGAAGTACGCTATCGCGCCAACGACCAGGACGATGAAATGGTGTTGCAGGTGCCCGAGGATCGGGCACCCGGCGAGCTGGTTCACTTGTGGGACAAAGGAGAAGTGCTCTGAAGGCCTAACGCGTGGCCGGAACGATCTTGACGATCGCGCCGGACACGGTTTCGATCAGCAAGTACTTATCGTCGATATGCACCCATTGCTGGTCGTTTGTCGGCTGTTCGAGCTTCTTCTGTTTCCAGTCTTTCATGGCCCTGTCCGCGCGCTGGTAATCCGCGGGTACCCGGTCGTTCTCCACCAGCCTGCGGCCATTGCTCGGCGAATGCTCCAAGGCATCCCCGGTTTTCTCGACCGCTTGTGCAACAGGCCCAAGGGCTCCAAGGCCGACAATCAGGGCCAGGCTGGCGATCAGGGTTGGTTTGCGCATAGAAAGACTCCAGTTATCAAGGTACTGAATCTCCGACTTCAACGGCGGCGAATCATTCCTTTTACTGTCGCGACCAGCGTCCAACCGGATGCACAAAACCTGTGGGAGCGAGCTTGCTCGCGATGGTGGCGCATCTGCCACAGAGGTGTTGGATGGACTGCCGCCTTCGCGGGCAAGCCCGGCTCCCACAGGGTCCTGTGGTGTACACAAATCCAGTGTGGGAGTGGCAGTGGATAGGGGACGCTGTTTCAGACCACCGCCAAGCGTGGCACCTGGCGGATATTCTGCAGGAAGCGATCGGCCGGCATTGGATGGCCCAGCAGATAGCCTTGCAGCGAATCACAGCCCAGTTGGGTCAGGAAGTCCTGTTGCACATCGGTTTCCACCCCTTCGGCGACGATCCGCAGGCCAAGGGCCTGGCCGAGGGCGACGATGGCCGAGACGATGGCAGCGTCGTCGCTGTCGTGCTCAAGGTCACGCACGAAGCCGCGATCGATCTTCAGCTCGTTGGCCGGCAGTCGCTTGAGATACATCAGGCTCGAATAACCCGTGCCGAAGTCGTCAATGGACAGATCCACGCCCATGTCCGAAAGCTGCTGGAGCACCGTCATGCTGGCATCCGCGTCGCTCATGGCGGTGGTTTCAGTGATTTCCAGGGTCAGGCTGTTGGGCTGCAGATGATGAACCTCCAGCGCCTTGGCAACGCTTTGCACCAGCCCGGCGTGACAGAACTGCAAGGCCGAGAGGTTCACGGCGATACGCCAATCGGTATAACCGAGCACGTACCATTCGCGCATCTGGCGACAGGCCTCGTTCAGTACCCATTCGCCGATGGGGATGATCAGCCCGGTTTTTTCCGCCAGGTCGATGAAGGTGTCGGGCATCAACAGGCCCTGGGTCGGATGGTGCCAGCGCAGCAACGCCTCGGCGCCGACCGGACGACCGTTGGCGGCGTCGAACTTGGGTTGATAATGCAGGCTGAACTGCCGCTGTTCGACGGCGATGCGCAAGTCTTGCAGCAACTGCAATTGCTTGCGGGCGTTGCTGTTCATCGAGGCATCGAAAAAGCTGTAGCCGTTCTTGCCGGCGCCTTTGGCGTGGTACATCGCCGCGTCGGCGTTCATCAGCAGCTCTTCGGCGCTCAGGCCGTTACCGGGGAACAGCGCGATACCGACGCTGGCGGAAATCTGCAGATCATGCTCAGTGACCCGGAACGTGCGGCCGATCAAACCGACCTGGCGCGCCGCCAGCCGCAGGGCATCGTCGGGCTCGGCCAGTTGCACCAGCAGCACGAATTCATCACCGCCGATCCGCGCCAGGGTGTCCTGGCTGCGCAAGTCTTCGCGCAGGCGCAAAGCCACATCCCGGAGCAGCAAATCCCCCATGTGATGGCCAAAGGCGTCGTTGACCGGCTTGAAGCCGTCCAGGTCGATGAACATCAAGGCGAAGCAGCCACCCTGCTCCTGCACCCGGTGCATGGCCTGGTCGATGCGATCCGCCAGCAACACCCGGTTGGGCAATCCGGTGAGGGGGTCGTGCAGGGCCAGTTGAGTCAGTTCCCGGTTCGCCAAGGTCAACGATTGGGCCAATTCCGCAGTGCGGGCTTCCAGACGCGCGTCGAGAATCGACGTCAGCAAGGCGATGGCCAGCACCGCCAGCGTCGTAATCAGCACCACGTTGTCCAGGCCCTTGCCGCTCAAGCCGTCGAGGGAACCACAGAAGCTGCCCTCCCTGAACTGCGCCCCGGCCATGCCGGTGTAATGCATGCCGACAATGGCCACGCCCATGATCACCGCGGCACCGGCACGGGCCAGTCGTACATGGGGACTGTTGTGGCGCAGGCGAAAGGCAATCCACAACGCCGCGGCGGAGGCCCCTACCGCGATCACCAGCGAAGCGCCGAACAGCGTCGGATCGTAGTCGATGCCCGGCTGCATACGCAGGGCCGCCATGCCGGTGTAATGCATGGTGCTGATGCCAGCGCCCATGATCAGAGCACCGAAAGCCAACTGCCAGGCCGGCAAACGTGGCTGGCTGACCAGCCACAAGGCAAAACCACTGGAAAGGATGGCGATCAGCAACGACAGCGCGGTGATCGACAGGTCGTAGCCAAGCTCCACTGGCAAGGTGAATGCCAGCATGCCGATGAAGTGCATCGACCAGATGCCCACCCCCATCGCAAACGCACCCCCGGCCATCCAGAGGTGGGCAGCGCGGCCACGGGCGGTGGCGATACGCCCGGCCAGATCCAGCGCGGTGTAGGACGCCAGTACTGCAACCATTAGGGAAATCAAAACAAGGGCGGGGGAATAACTGCCGATGAGCATGGGGAGTTTTCTCGTAGCTGAAACGCCGAACTGCCTCCATGCCCGGTTGAGGCCGGGATTGTACCCAATCCCTTTGGAAGAAGTATCAAAAAGCCATCAAGGTTGGAATATTTGCGACGAAAGACATCTTGGTCTGTATGGAGATTGCCACCGGATGTGCCGCCGCTTCGCAAGCAGGCCCTGTGAGGATACTGGATCCGATCCGGTTCGGCTAAGCTTGCACACGACTTCAAGGAGAACGCAGCAATGACCCGCGCCACAACCGCTGCATTATTGGTGATAGACGTACAGAACGACTTCATCCCGGGTGGGCCGCTGGCCGTGCCAGGAGGCGACGAGATCGTGCCGCTGATCAACCGCTTGGGCCATTCATTCAACCAGGTCGTCCTCGCCCAGGACTGGCACCCGGCCGGGCATGCTTCGTTTGCGTCCAGCCATCCCGGCAAGCAACCGTTCGACACCACCCAATTGCCCTACGGCGAACAAACCCTGTGGCCCGACCACTGCATACAAGGCAGCCAAGGCGCGGCGTTGCACCTGGCACTAGACCTGCCCCACGCCCAACTGATCATCCGCAAGGGCTGCAACCCGGATATCGACAGTTATTCGGCGTTCATGGAGGCCGACCGCCAGACGCCCACCGGGTTGGCGGGCTACCTCAAGGAGCGTGGCGTCGACACCGTCTATGTGGTGGGGCTGGCCCTGGATTTCTGCGTGATGTTCACCGCCCTGGATGCCCGGATCGCAGGGTTCAACGCCGTCGTGGTGCTCGACGCCTGCCGGGGAATCGATATTGAGGGTTCGCTAGACGCGGCGCTCCGACGGATGCAACAAGCGGGTGTGCAATTGATTCAGTCCACCGACATGACGAACTAACCTGTGCCCTTCCTCGCTCGCACCCACCCACGCCTTTCCGGCGCGACGGCCCTTGGCCTGATCGCGGGACTCCTGGTTCCCGCGGATTCGGTCATCGGCAAAATCCTCATCGGCTGGAATGTCGGAGTCTGGACGTACCTGGCGCTGATGGTCTGGCTGACCGTGCGAGCCAAAGCGCCCGACGTCAGGCGCATCGCCGAGATCGAAGACGAAAATGCCGGGCTGGTCCTGCTGGTGGTCTGCATCGCGGCGCTGGCCAGCCTGGCGACCATCACCTTCGAGCTGGCCGGCAGCCGCGACCTGCAAACCGCAAGCAAGCTGATGCACTACGGTTTCACCGCGCTCACGGTGATCGGTTCATGGCTGTTGATCGGGGTAATCTTCAGCGTTCATTACGCGCGCTTGTATTACACCTGGGACGGCAAGGAGCCGGCCCTGCGGTTTGCCGAAGGGCTGACCACGCCCAATTATTGGGACTTCCTGTATTTCTCGTTCACCATCGGCGTGGCCGTCCAGACGTCGGACGTCGGCGTTGCCACGCGGCAGCTACGCAAGATCGTGCTGGCGCAATCGTTGATCGGGTTTGTGTTCAACACGGCGATTCTCGGGTTCTCGATCAATATTGCGGCGGGGTTGTTTGGGTGATGTTGAGGGGGCCGCTTTGCGGCCCGGCGGGAGCAAGCTCCCTCGCCACGGGCACCGTGGCGGTCAGGGCTGTCGCGTTGGCAGCCACAGCCTGAAGCGTGCGCCGCCCAGCGGTGAGACATCAGCCATCAAGGTGCCGCCCTGGGCTTCCAGGGCGCGGCGGCTGATGGCCAGGCCCAGGCCGAAGCCGCCCGTGGCGCGATCGCGGCTGCGGTCCAGGCGGTAGAACGGCTCGAACACCCGCTCGCGCTCACCGTCGGGAATGCCGATGCCGTCGTCGTCGACCCAGATCTCGCAGCCCTCGTCGCCCACTCGCACGCCGACCTGGATCCGCTTCTCGCAATAACGCATGGCATTGCGCAACAGGTTCTGCAGCGCCCGGGCCGTCAGCCGCGGGTCTAGGACAAAACGCTCCAGCGCGCCATGCAAGAGCACGTCGATCACCACGTCCGGCGCCGCCAGATCCTCGTCGACGCTGCCCAGGATGCTGTCGATGAACTCGTCCAGCGGCACCTCGACCCGTTCCGGCAAACGCTCGGGGTTCTGCAACCGACTGTAGGAGAGCAATTCCAGCACCAGCTCGTCCAGCTCGCGAATGTGCGCCACCAGCCCTTGCAGGCGCTCACGGCTGGCCGGCGGCAAGTCATCGGACAGCGCCAGGGCCAGGCCGAAGTCGAGCCGGGTCAAAGGCGTGCGCAGTTCGTGGGAGACCGCGTTGAGCAGGTCCCGTTGCTGATTGAGCAGGCTTTCGATATCGCTGGCCATGGTATCGAACACATGGGCCAGGCTACCGATGTTCGAACTGGAGGCGATGTGCGTGCGCTCGCTCAAGTGGCCCTTGCCGAAGCGTTCGGCGGTGCTCCTGAGACGCTCCAGGTCGCGCCAGTGCGGCCGCAGCCACAGCAACAGGCACGCCAGCATCGTCGCGCCGATCAACACGTTGATGCTCCAGTACAACCAACTGACGTCGGCCGGATCCGGAGGAACGACCATCTTGACCGCCATGCGCTCGTCCAGCGGCGCCACCGCCAGGGTTCGCCAGGCCCAGTCGCCGAGCCGCACCACGTTTTCACCACGCTTGAGACGGGCTTGCTCATCGGCACTGAAGTCCCCGTCATCGATGGCGGCCAGTTCGATGCGCAGCGGGTCGAACTCCTTGTCCATCTGCGCCGCCAGCGCCGGCCATTGCTCACTCGGCACGGCATGGAACTGCTTGCTCATCAGGGTTTGCAGGCCACGGGAATAGTCGAGGTTGTAGCTCATGAACCGTTCATGGAACAGGCGGATCACCAGTTCGGGCATCAGGTAGATCGCGGCGCTGTAGGACACGATGGTGACCAGGTAAAGACGGATCAACAGCTTCCACATCGACTCAGCACTCCCACTCGGAGCGGCTGAACAGGTACCCCTTGCCCCACACCGTCTTGATCTTGCGCGCTTCGCCGGCGTTGTCGTCGAACTTGCGCCGCAGCTTGGAAATCGCCACGTCTACCGAGCGGTCGGTGCCGTTGAATTCGATGCCGCGCAAGCGTTGCAGGATCTGGTCGCGGCTCAATACTTCACCGGAATGACGGGCCAGCACCACCAACAGGTTGTACTCGCCGCTGGACAACTCCACCGCTTGCCCGCGCCAGGTCACGGTGCGCTCGGACAAATCAATGCACAGGTTGCCCATGAGGATGCGGTCGTTGGCCGTCTGCGGCTCGCTGAGGCTGCTGCGCCGCAGCAAGGTGCGCACCCGCGCCAGCAGCACCCGTGGCTCGCACGGCTTGGTGACGTAGTCGTCGGCGCCCATCTCCAGGCCCAGCACCTGGTCGTGGCTGTCGTCCCGGGCGGTCAGCATCAGGATCGGCAAGGTCGCCGAATCGGCCCGCAGCAAGCGGCACACCTGCAAGCCGTCCAGCCCCGGCAGCATCAGGTCGAGGATCACCAGGTCCGGCGGATCGACCCGCGCCCGTTCGCGCACATGATCGCCCCGACTGAGCACGCTGACCTGATAACCGTTGCGTTCCAGGTAACTGGCGATCAGTTCGCTGAGGGCGGTGTCGTCTTCAACCAGGAGGATGTTGGGCATGGGGGGTTCCAGAAAGTGCTGTGGCGCCTGACACACCGCTATCGCGAGCAGGCTCGCTCCCACAGGGTTTGCGTGAACTTTGTGGGAGCGAGCCTGTTCGCGATGAGGCCCTGCCAGGCGCAGAAAATCTCAAGCTGCCAAGGATATACGCCCTCACCCACCCGCGAACAAACCCCTTACACAATTTCACACACCCCCTACAAAGCTTTACCGCTGTCCCCAATCGCTCTCCGTAGCATGGCGAGGTTCATCATTGGGGAAGCACCATGCCAAAGAACTCTTTCGCCACCCTGGGCCTGCTGCTCGGGGTACTGTCGTTGAGCGCCTGCGACAAGGCCTCGCCGCCCACGGACGAAGCGCCGCGCCCCACCGTTGCCATCGAAACCGTCGAAGCCCGGCCGCTGTCCATCAGCAGCGAGCTGAGCGGACGTATCGCCGCGCCGCGCATCGCCGAAGTCCGCGCACGGGTGCCCGGCGTGGTGTTGCAGCGGGTCTACCGCGAAGGCAGCGACGTGAAAAAGGGCGACGTGCTGTTCCGCATCGATCCGGCCCCGTTCAAGGCCGACCTGGACAGCGCCGAGGCGGCGTTGCGCAAGGCCGAGGCCAACGCGTTCCAGGCGCGCTTGCAGGAGCAGCGCTACGCCCGGCTGATCGAGGACAACGCCATCAGCGCCCAGGACTACGACAACGCCCGCGCCGCCGCACGCCAGACCGCCGCCGATGTCGCCGCCAACAAGGCTGCTGTCGAGCGGGCCCGGTTGAACCTGGGCTATGCCACGGTCACCGCGCCGATTGCCGGACGCATCGGCCGGGCGCTGGTGACCGAGGGCGCGCTGGTGGGGCAGAACGAAACCACGCCGCTGGCCCTCATCCAGCAACTGAACCCGATCCACGCCGACCTCACCCAATCGACCCGCGAACTCAACGAGTTGCGCCGGGCCTTGCGCTCCGGCCAGTTGCAGCAGGTCGGCCAGGACCAGGCCAAGGCCACGCTGATCCAGGATGACGGCAGCCTCTATCCGCTGCCGGGCAAATTGCTGTTCACCGACATCACCGTCGACCCGGGCACCGGCCAGATCACCCTGCGCAGTGAATTCCCCAACCCCGACCTCGACCTGTTGCCCGGCAGCTTCGTGCGCGTGCGCCTGGAGCTGGCCTTCGACCGTCAGGGCATCAGCGTGCCGCAACGGGCCATCCAGCGTGACAGCGCAGGTACAGCCCAGGTGCTGCTGGTAGACGCCGAGCAGCAAGTCAGCCTGCAACCGGTGGAACTGGGCGGCGTACAGGACAACCGCTGGATCATCACCCACGGCTTGAAGCCGGGCGACCGCATCATCGTCGAAGGCCTGCAACATGCCCGTCCCGGTGAAAAAGTCCGGATCGACAGCTCCCCTCTTCCACTTGCCTCTGGTCAGTAAGCAGGACGTTTCCCATGCCGCAGTTCTTTATCGACCGCCCGATATTTGCCTGGGTGGTCGCGCTGTTCATCCTGCTGGCCGGTGTGCTGGCGATCCCGCAATTGCCGGTGGCCCAGTACCCGGACGTCGCGCCACCGCAGATCGAGATCTACGCGGTGTACCCCGGTGCCTCGGCGCAAACCGTAGACCAGAATGTCGTCAGCCTGATAGAGGAAGAACTCAACGGTGCCGACAACCTGCTGTACTTCGGTTCCCAGAGCAGCCTGGGCAGCGCCACCATCACCGCGACGTTCAAGCCCGGCACCAACCCGGAACTGGCCCAGGTCGACGTGCAGAACCGCCTCAAGGCGGTGGAGTCGCGCCTGCCCCAGGCGGTCACCCAGCAAGGCTTGCAAGTGGACAAGGTCTCGGCCGGTTTCCTGCTGCTGATCACCCTCACGTCTAATGACGGCAAGCTCGACGACGTCGCCCTCAGCGACTACCTGGCGCGCAACGTGATGAACGAGATCAAGCGCCTGGACGGCGTCGGCAAGGCGCAGTTGTACGGCGCCGAACGGGCGATGCGGATCTGGATCGATCCGCAGAAACTGCTCGGCTTCAACCTGACCCCGGCCGATGTCAACGCCGCGGTCCTGGCGCAGAACGCCCAGGTTTCAGCGGGCAGCATTGGCGACTTGCCGAGCCGCGGCACCCAGGAAATCACCGCGACCATCCTGGTCAAGGGCCAGTTGTCGACGCCGGAAGAATTCGCCGACATCGTGCTCAAGGCCAACCCCGACGGCTCCACCGTGCGCATCGGCGACGTGGCGCGGGTGGAAGTCGGTAGCCAGGAATATCAGTTTTCCACGCGCCTCAACGGCAAGCCCTCCACGGCCGTCGGCGTGCAGCTGTCGCCGGGGGCCAATGCCTTGAGCACGGCGACCCTGGTACGGGCGAAAATGGATGAACTGGCGCGCTACTTTCCGGCCGGCGTGGAATACAAGATCCCCTACGACACCTCGCCATTCGTCAAGGTCTCCATTACCAAAGTGATCTACACCCTGGGCGAGGCCATGCTGCTGGTGTTCGCCGTGATGTTCCTGTTCCTGCAGAACATCCGCTACACCCTGATCCCGACCCTGGTGGTGCCGGTGGCGCTGATGGGCACGTTCGCCATCATGCTGGCCCTGGGCTTCTCCATCAACGTGCTGACCATGTTCGGCATGGTATTGGCCATCGGCATCCTGGTGGACGACGCCATCGTCGTGGTGGAGAACGTCGAACGGATCATGGCCAGCGAGGGGCTGTCGCCCAAGGACGCGACGCGCAAGGCGATGCGCCAGATCACTGGGGCCATCATCGGCATCACCCTGGTGTTGGTGGCGGTGTTCATTCCGATGGCGTTCATGCCGGGCTCGGTGGGGGTCATCTATCGGCAGTTCTCGCTGTCCATGGCCACGTCGATCCTGTTCTCGGCGTTCCTGGCCCTGAGCCTGACGCCCGCGCTGTGCGCCACCTTGCTCAAGCCCATCGGCCAGGGCGAACATCACGCCAAGGGCGGCTTCTTCGGTTGGTTCAATCGCCGCTTCGATCGACTGGGCGAGCGCTATCAAGGCTGGGTCGCCTATGCCCTCAAGCGCAGCGGGCGCTACCTGGTGATCTACGGTTTACTGCTGGTGGGCATGGGCCTGTTGTTCAGCCGCCTGCCCTCCTCGTTCCTGCCAGTGGAAGACCAGGGCTACACCATCACCGACATCCAATTGCCGCCCGGCGCGAGCAAGAACCGCACGGTGCAAGTGGTCGAGCAGATCGAAGCCCATAACGCCGGCGAGCCGGGTGTCGGTGACAGCACGGTGATCCTGGGCTTCAGTTTCTCCGGTAGCGGGCAGAACGCGGCGCTGGCGTTCACCACCCTCAAGGACTGGTCACACCGTGGCAGCGACGACTCGGCCAGCGCCATAGCCGAGCGAGCCAACCAGGCCTTCGGCGGGATCAAGGACGCCATGGCCTTTGCCGTACTGCCGCCACCGGTAGATGGCCTGGGCACGTCCAGCGGCTTCGAGTTCCGCCTGCAGGATCGCGGCGGTCTCGGCCACGCGACGCTGATGCAGGCCCGCGACGCATTGCTCGCCGCCGCCGAAAAAAGCCCAGGGCTGATCAATGTGCGCGAGAGTGCCCTGGCCGAAGCGCCACAAGTACAGCTGGAAGTCGACCGCAAGCAGGCCAATGCCCTGGGGGTGTCTTTCGCCGACGTCGGCAACGTGCTGGCGACCGCCGTGGGCTCGAGCTATATCAACGATTTCCCCAACCAGGGGCGCATGCAGCGGGTGGTGGTCCAGGCCGAAGGCGACCAGCGCAGCCAGGTGGCCGATCTGCTGAAGATCCATGTGCGCAACGATGCCGGGAAAATGGTGCCGTTGTCAGCCTTCGTCCAGGCCAAGTGGACCCAGGGCCCGACGCAACTGACCCGCTACAACGGCTACCCGGCCATCAGCATTTCCGGCGAACCGGCACCGGGCTACAGCACCGGCCAGGCCATGGCGGAGATCGAACGGCTGGTGGCCCAGGGCCCGGCGGGCATGGGCCAGGAATGGACCGGGTTGTCCTTGCAGGAGCGCCTGTCCGGCAGCCAGGCGCCGATCCTGCTGGGCCTGTCACTGCTGGTGGTGTTCCTGTGCCTGGCGGCGCTGTACGAGAGCTGGTCGATTCCCGCCTCGGTGCTGCTGGTGGTACCGCTGGGGGTACTCGGCGCAGTGCTGGCGGTGTCGTTGCGCGGCATGCCCAACGACGTGTTCTTCAAAGTCGGCCTGGTCACCATCATCGGCCTGTCGGCGAAGAACGCGATCTTGATCATCGAGTTCGCCAAGAGCCTGTACGACGAAGGCCACGACCTGGTCGACGCCACCCTCCAGGCCGCACGCCTGCGCCTGCGGCCGATCATCATGACCTCCCTGGCGTTCATCCTCGGCGTGGTGCCCCTGGCAATCGCCACGGGGGCCAGTTCGGCGAGCCAGCAGGCCATCGGGACCGGGGTGATTGGCGGGATGATCAGCGCGACGTTGGCGGTGGTGTTTGTGCCGGTGTTTTTTGTGGGGGTGATGAGGTTGGTGCGTGGTCGCCGGAAGGATCTTAACTGAATGGGTTTGACAAGGACGTCACACGGCATCAAGCACAGAAGCTGCGCTTTGTATAGTTGTAATGTCTGACAGTATACAGCGGAAGAATATGAGTCTTATATGAACTGTCCACGCATGCGACATCGTAGGATGCCGCTGGATCTTCCGTCGAACAGTATGGAGATTTTTACTCATGAGCAGCGCAGCCACAAACTTAGATAATGCCCCCCTTGAGACCGAGGTGGACTTCACTGCCAACCTTGAAGACAATTCGAATTTCAGCGCCGCCCTCACCACATTGAGGGCTTCTACCACCCCTGTGCGGGGTGATGTGTGGGTCGTGATCGCCACTGAATGGAGCAACGGCAAACCCAGGACATTCACGATCACCTATTCGAGAGATATCAAGGACGCTATCGGTGCGGAAATTACCGATATCGATCGACACGTCAATCTGATCTACAACAACTACGAAGATCCGGACAATCCAACCCTGCAGAAAGCGAGATCCGGAAGCATCACCTACACAATGGGATCATCACAACGCTTCACTGGATCATTCGAAGCGAACATTGACAAGGCCGATGGGAACGGCAGCTATTTGTGCAGAGGTCGCTTTGATACTGTACTCAGCTCGTAAATTAAATGGCCATAAAAAAAGCCCTGACTCTGAATCAGGGCTTTTGTTTTCTGATTAACCACTCATCAGATGGTCTGCTGTTGGCACCCTACCATTTGAATTGCACGCCGACGGTGCCCCCTATTGGCATTTCAATACCCTTACCATTCATGTATTCAACTTCGGCGTGAGCTTGCCAGCGCTGCGACAGGTTGACGGCAATACCTGCTCCCAATTCAGCGCGTGATCCGGAAAGATCGTTGTTGAACACGTTGTTGTTGACTTTGACTTCATTGTTCTTGGAAAACTCATGGGCGAATGCCGCACGAACATAAGGCTGTACCGTCGCGCCGTTGTCCAGTTGCATGTCGCGCCCCAGCGTCACACCGGCTTTACCCAAGAATGAATAAGTGCGGTCACCCTCTGCCTGCAAGCCGTTGTCCAGGTGATAATCCTTCCCCTGTATCGCCATGGCAGACCATTGGGTAAACGGCTCGATGAAGTAACCATCGTCAAGCTTGATATGGCGACCGACCTCCACCGAACCGCCGAGGCCATTGTTGTCATAGTCGCCCTTGGATCGACGCCCATCGCTCATACCGACCTTGGCTTCATTCCGAAACCGGTTCAGCTTGAGCACGCTATCGACGTAGTAGCCGCTGACATCGTCCATCCATGTCAGGTAGGTACCGATGTAGTAGCTTTTAATCGTGCCCGAAGTACCGTAATGCAGATCCAGGTCCGAAGTGCTATGACCGGCCATGACCCCCAGCAACCACTGTCCATCGCCTACCGGCAAAGGCGCGTCTGCACCCAGCGTGAAGCCCTGCTGGGCCTGGCGGTAGCCCGCGCCGTAGCTGTCGGATACGTTGTATTTGTTACCGTAAGCCCTGAGCCAGGCACCGGATTTCTGCGGATTGAAGCGCAACTCCCCCATTCGGCTGCGCAACGACGTGAGTTCGCCATACCACACCGTCGGCGCGGTATTGAACAACGCCATGACTGCGCGGGTGGAAGGGCTGACTGTGCGGGCCGTCGGATCCAGGAACCAATCGTTGCCGGTGTCGCTCTGCTTCAAGCCATAGGAGTATGCCCCCAGGTCGACCTCGCCACCGGCATTGGCAAGGGAGAACGACGCGTCCCCGCCTCCGGTATGGACCACCTGGATAGGCTGACCACTGGCCGGGTCGACGCCGCTACTGGCAACCATGAGTTGATGATTGCCAGTCGCTGTTCCCGTGACATTGAGAAAATCGGTCTGGTTGGTCGTAAAATCGGTGCCGATGAGGAACAGGCCATTGCCGGACAAGGTTCCCACGTTCAATTGATAGAACGCATTATCGGCGCCCATTCTCACCGTACCGCCATTGAGCGTGAGGTCACCGACCTGACTGTCGCCCGTCATGGTCCAACTCGATTGAGCGTCGATACCGGCCGTCGCGACATTGGTCATGACACCGGTCAAGTGCGAGCCTTGTTGCAGCGCCACCGTCGCGGTGCTGCCCGCCTCGGCCGTTATGTCACCGGTCAAAGAACCTTGGGTAAACGTCAATGCGGCGGTGCTGTTGTCGGAAACCAGGACATTACCCGTCAGGTCGCTGAGTCCGACATTCATGGCGGCGTCACCCGCCCCACGCACCTCCAGAATCGTCCCGTTGCTGCCGGTGAGCGTCGAACCATTGAGCACGTCGATCTGCGCAACTGGAGCAGATCCGCCGGCGTAATCCACAACGATGGCAGAACCGTTTCTGCCCTCGACACTCGACCGATCCAGCGTTAGCTGGCTGGCAGTGGATATGCCAGTCTCAAGCCCCATGACGACGCCATTTTGACCACCGATAATGCGTGTGCCGTTGCTGGCGGACGCTGAAGCACTGCGCAGCGAAAGCCCGAAGCTGGTGGCTCCCGTCCCCTCGACTGTCGAGTTCGAGAACCCCAGGGAACTGAAGGCTGTCGCGAGAGCACCGCCCGTGACGCCTGTAAAGCTGCTGTCCGTAGCCGTTACCGTCGAGCCGGTCGTCGTACCGACAACATGCAGGGCCGATAAACCCAGGCTATTTCCAGTGATGGTGCTGCCGTTGACGGTAGCACTGCTGTTCTGGAGCTCCAGCCCGGCAAACGAGTTGCCACCGACGACCGTGGTGTTTGACAGGTTTACGGTTGAATCCTGCCTGCCAATAATGCGTTCGGTAGTGGCGCCACTGGCATTTACCGTCGATTGTGTAGCAACGATATCGAGCGTTTGCGCACCATCGACATTCAATGTGGCGTTCTGCGAAAGCGCCCAGCTTTCCACGGCGTGACCGTTGGTAATGGTCTCGCTTTGGCCGACCAATGTCCCGGCTAGTGTTGGTTCAACCAGTAATAATGACAAAGACAGCGACGAACTGCTTAGCCATCTTGCTGTCCCCGGTCTCATTCCAACGTACTTTATTGATCGCATAACAGAACTACCCACAGTTGCCACTCCACAAAGAATGACGAAGTTGATTAACGAGCGACGAACCCTTCACCCAGACGGCGGGTAAACTACAGATATCTGTCACAGACTGATGTAGGAAAAGTCCGATCGTGCTGCGGGGTTTTTCCTCGTCTTACCAAGCGCCAATGTCGAGAAATCGAATCGTTCCCGACATTGGCGCAATGCCGACTACAGAGTTGGAGTTCCTTCGCAATAGTTATGACTGGTGTTAAGTAGAGAAACCTCATTAAAAAACTCTTGCGAAGGCGTGAGCACGCCTCCAATAGTCACCTCATACCATACCTTTATAAAGCCATTCGGCAGACCGGAACTATAAGGAGGCTGGATGGGTTTAATTTTTGTCAGATAAGGCTCGATATTTTTTTGGAACTCCCCTCCCGGCTCCGTACCCAAGATAGTGTAAGTATCGCTGTACTCTGTGCCAATAATAGGATCAAGCCCTAGCGAATCCCTTGTACCAACTGACTTCAAGGTAACGACAGTGCCGGCAGGCATATGAACCGGATCGATATCAATCTTCACCGGCAATGCCCAAGTATTCCTTATCAAGGAAGCACACGAAACATAACTTCCCGATCCAAATACGCTGATTCTAGGAGGGGGTAAATCAACCTTAACGGCATCGATCTGGACCTCGGTAGGCAGTGACCTCATTCGGTTACGGCCACCATTTTCCTCAATGGTCCAATGGGCAATTTTTCTACCCACCCCGACGCTGTCAATGAATGCAGCATCCATCTCATACGTTAATGTCGACACCGTCCCGGCCACGAGCGCTTCACTGTGAACTTCCTGTCCATCGAACCACAACTTGGCAAGTTCATCGCCAACTGGCACCCAGGTACTGGTCCCGTCAACCATTGGTGTGCTGATTGTCGCCGGTTTTCCCCGGTCGTCCGCAGTAATATGGTTGAGTGTGCCGGAACCATTGACTGCTACAACCGTAACTTTCACCATGTTCGGGTTTTCCAACCCTGGAAAAATCGGATTTATAGGGCCGCGGTAGGTAAAATCCAGGGCGGACTCCGTCGGATTGGAGGGAATCAGGCCCTCGACACCTCGTGAAAAGTTATATTCCGCAAAGACAGGCAAGTCCGCAGTAGAGTTCCCCCAAAGTGCAACCAACACATTTTTCTGAAGGAGAAACTGGAGCCTTTTGTTAGGCACCTCCGTACCTAACGGCTGCGGCGGCAAATTAAATGAGGTATTGCCATTGGCATTGCGAATCAGCGGAAGAATCTGATCGTTCTCCTGGCCGTTGATGGTGTAGGGCACCTCTACATAAACCGGGCTTTCCAAGTCGGCTAGGTCTATGACATCCGGCAATATCCCTTTTGGAATAACGGGATCTCGAAGTAGAGGTCGAGGACGCTTCTGGACATTGAAAGGACTCGCGAATGCGGGTTCACTTTCATTGCCCACCACGTCATGCAACACATACCAAATATAGTAGAGCCCATCCGGTTCTGGGATATCAGCCTTTGGCACGGACACCTCGCCTGACGGCGCCAACGTTTGCGTGTGGATCGGCGTCCCGATGCCATAATTGGACCCTGCATAGACGTCAATACGGTCGTCCTCACGATAGAAGGCATAGGTCGTATTGACGGTGAGTTCAAGTGCCGTATTGTTATCGAGCCACTCGTCATCAATGACTTCGCCGGTGCTCAAGTTTACGAATTCAGCCGCCTCTGGCTTTAGCCTCACGCCTGATGATTTGTCATGTTCAGGTGCATACCGGTCAATTTCAACGGGGACCCAAGGCAATGGATCTGGGTTAGTATTGCCTCCCCAGATAATATTAAATTGGTATTGGTAAGTACTTGAACCCTTAGTCGTGTCAGTATCCAGCAGCGGAACAGTTGGTATTGGAACATCAAGTAATACTGGGCGATTACCTATCGGACCGAAGGCTCGTTGATCCACTAATGTTTCTGACCCATCCGGTGCAAGCTGGTACAAACTCCATGCATCAAATTCATCAGGAGGTTGAATTTCAGCGGTTTTAAACTGCAGAATCATGGTACCCGAATCCAGTATCGATTTAGGTATCAAGTCGTCTACAATCTTACCGACAATGATTGGCGTCTCCACCAAGACACCGGAACGTGTCGTCGAGGTGCGCAACGCCAATCGAGAACGGTCGGCAATCTGCCGCAGCGTCAAGATCTCACCATTTACATTTACGCTTCTACTAGTCATCTCTCGTTTCTCCATGACATTAAATCGATCAAGTCATGCGAACCCAGATTGACCACACGCATCGACTCGACCACCTGATTTGAATTGGCGGATCTATCCAACCACACCGACGAACGCCTCAAGCACTTATCTTGCTTCGACCCGACTTACACACTCATCCTTACCCAAACTCCATTTCCCTCAAGCAAATCCCCCGCACGGCATTTCCTCCCCAGGAATGACGCGGTCAATTTTGACCAAGCCTTTATACGACTTGGCTATGGGAATACGATTTCGATAAATCGTATATTGAGCAATACCGGAATCGTTATTCACCATGGGCTTTACGTAAGGTACGAAAGGGATCTCCATGACAAAGCCATTGACCGCCTCGCTACTAGTTAGCGTTTTGCGAAACTCATAAACAGGCGTCAATGCCGGTGGACTACCATTCAAAGTGTCAAAACCCTGCCATTCAAGAACACATTCATCCTGCCCGCTGAAAATGGATTCCGGCGCTATTGCCACTCGGACCTTTTCCCAGATCGGCACGGGTGAAGTGCAGTTGAGGTAGCCCCATAGGTTGCTGTCCGGAAAGGTCGGTTCCGCCAACGTCGGCACAAGCACAGGTGTATGATCGATGGTCAGCCGGCGTACGGGTGAAGGATCCGTATTACCGTCGTGCTTAGTCAACAGATAATGAATATAAGCGATACCGTCCACACTCATGTCTTGAGGCGTTATCGGAAACGTAAACTCCGGCCTGTCATCAGCGGGCGTATATCTATTCCGATAAATTTCTCTGTCATTAGGCTGAACCCAAAATACGACAAGATCGGTATATTCCCCAGGTTGATCAGGAAAATCCGCCCAACGCGGTATTCTTCCGGTTGTGCCATTAATCAGTTGTTCCAGCGGTATCTTGCCCTCCGGATCCTGATCACTCACTCCGTCTATACGCAATGGCTGAGCGGTGATTTGCTCGTTAGGAGATGACATCACATATTCACTCCGGAGAAAGTGCTTTTGTGCACATGTTTTTCTAGAGAAACCCTCGATTCAATTAGGCACTGGACTTATCCGACTGCCTACTGTCATATCTGACAGGTCTGAATACCGTTTATCGGATTTGACGGAGCGATACGTGCGCAGACAGCCCGCGATCACCGGATGTTTTGAAACGAAAAAGGCATTGGAGCGGCTGTAAACAATAAGGATAGGCACTTGAATGTTGATTAGTCATAGCGGACGCTTTTTTACAACTTGGAGTTGTCCGCCATGGTTGAGAGCCAAGAGGTGAAAGCGTTTCAACCGCCCCTCAAGCACATCGAATCAGTTCTGCCGCACACAACGCAATCCGCCGGCACGCCTCCGTCAGCTTCACCCGGTCGACCACCAACCCAATGCGAATATGCCCCGCCGCACTCGGCCCAAACGCCTCCCCCGCCAGCACCGACACGCCATACCCATCCAACAGCCGCTCGGCAAATGCCTGGGCAACGAGCCCCGTCCGGCGCACATCCACCATCACGAACATGCCACCGTCGGGCCGAATGGGCGTGAGCCACGGGCAGTCATCCAGCATGGCGCACACCAGGTCGCGACGCTGGCGATACTCCTCACGCATCTGCGCCACCTCAGGCAGATCCTGCTCCAGCGCCACCTGGGCCGCCCGCTGCACGAACTCCGGCAAACCGAACAGCATGCACAACGACAGGTTCTCCAGGTGCTCGGCCAGGGGTTCGGGGCCAATGACCCAGCCGATGCGCCAACCGGTCATGGCGTGGGATTTGGACAGGCTGTTGATGGTCGCGGTGCGTTCGGCCATGCCCGGCAGGCTGGCCGGGCTGATGTGCTCGCCCTCGTACAACAGGTCGCTGTAGACCTCGTCACTGATCAGCCACAGGTCATGCTCGATGCACAGTTGCGCCAGCGCCTGCCAGGTGGGCAGTCGCAGGCTGGCCCCGGAGGGGTTGTTGGGGCTGTTGAGCAGCAGGGCCCGGGTCTGCGGGGTGATCAGGCGGGCCACATCGGCCGGTTCGACCCGGAACGCATTCTCCGGGCGTACCGCCACCGGTATCACTTTCGCCCCGCAGGCGCCGAACACCGCTTCGTAGGTGACGTACATAGGCTCGGCCACGATGACTTCGTCGCCGGGGTCGAGCAGACATTGCGCGACCGCATACATCGCACACTGCGCGCCCGGCAGCACCGTGATGTGCTCAGCCCCGACCGACTGGCCGCTACGCCGACGATGACGGTCCGCGATGCTGGCGCGCAGACCGTGGAGGCCACGGACGTCGCAATAGTGAGTGTCCCCGGCCCGCAGGCTGTCCACGGCGGCGTCGACGATGGCCCGCGGCGTGTCAAAATCCGGATCGCCCACCGACAGCAACAACACGTCCCTGCCCTGCTCACGCATGGCCAGTGCCCGATCGTGGATCTGCCACGCGGCGGCACCCTCGCCGGTGATGCGTTGGGTCAAGGCTGAATAGCGCATGTACGGCTCCTGGTTTATGCGGTGTCCAGCCTCAACCCTATCTCAAATCACAAACCGCGCCACCATCGCATTCAAGCCCACCGCCAGGCGCGACAGTTCGTGGGTGGCGTCACTCGTCTGTTGCGCGCCCGAGGCCGATTGCGTCGCCAGGTCGCGGATGTTCACCAGGTTGCGGTCCACTTCGCGGGACACCTGGGCCTGTTCTTCCGAAGCGCTGGCAATGACCAGGTTACGTTCGTTGATCTGGTGGATCGACTGGGTGATCTGTTCCAGGGCGACACCGGCGGCGCGGGCCAGCTCCAGGGTGCTCTGGGTTCGCTGATTGCTCTGCTGCATCGATTGCACCGCCTCGCCGGTGCCGTTCTGGATGCCGGCGACCATCCTTTCGATTTCCTGGGTCGACTGTGCGGTGCGATGGGCCAGGGCCCGGACTTCATCGGCCACCACGGCAAAACCGCGTCCGGCTTCCCCTGCGCGAGCCGCTTCGATGGCGGCGTTGAGCGCCAGCAGGTTGGTCTGTTCGGCGATGGCACGGATCACGTCCAACACCTTGCCGATGTCGCGTCCCTGGACGGCCAGGCCCTCGACCATAGTGGCAGTGGCTTGCACGTCGTGGGTCATGGTCTGGATCGCATCGACGGTTTCCACCACCCGATTGCGTCCTTCCTGCGCGGCCTGGGTCGACTGGTTCGACGCTTCGGAGGTCGACACGGCGTTGCGGGCGACCTCTTCCACGGCGGCGGTCATCTCATTGACAGCGGTCGCGGCCTGTTCGATTTCATTGTGCTGGCGTTGCAGGCCACGGGAGGATTCCTGGGTCACCGCACTCAACTCCTCGGCCGCCGCGCCCAGTTGCGTGGCGGAACCGGCGATCTGCTCGATGGTCTTGCGCAGGCTGCCTTGCATGTCGGCCAAGGCCTGGAGCAAGCGAGCCGGTTCATCCTTGCCATCGACCTCGATGGCCTGGACCAGGTTACCGCCGGCGATGACCCGCGCGGCCTCCAGCGCGCGGTTCAGCGGCGTGACGATGCTGCGAGTCAGGAGCACCGCGAGCAATACAGTGGCTAATGCGGCGGTGACCGAGACGACAATGATTCCGGTGATGGCGCTGCTGTAGTGTTCACCCGCGCTGGCCGAGGCCTTGCCGGCATCGACCACATTCAGCGTGATCAGCCCGTTAAGCTGCTCGCCCATGAGGTCAGTGCCTTCCTTGATTCGAGTGTTGATATGGGCACGCAGCTCATCAACCTTGTCCTGTCGGGACAACTCGAGCATTTTCTCCTGATCCTTCAGGTATTTTTCAAGAGTCATGGAAAAGGTCTTGTACAGCCCGGCCTCTTCGGCGCTGGCCGGGAGCGCCGCGTAGGCGGCGTTGGCCTTGTTCAGTTTTTCCACTAGAACACCGATACGGGTCTCGGCTTCCTTCAGGCTGGCCGGGTCCCGGTTGACCAATATGCGAAACGAGAGAATGCGCATGCGCAGCACGTTCTCCATCACATTGGACAGGTAACCGAGGCTGGGCACCTCATTCCGCTCCATGTCCTGCGAGGCCTGGCGAACATCCGACATGCGATCGGCGGCGAAAACACCGAGGATAATGACGAGCAAGGCAATGAAGGCAAAGCCGAGAAAGGCTCGAGGGGCGATATTCAGGCTGCGTAACGACATGGGAAGACCTCGGTGTGATGGGTCGAGCGTCCATGCCAGTCAGCGTATCGATTGAAAGAGTTATAGGAACGCTTAACCCGTTATCGACCGGGCTCAAGGCTTCTTTTGGGGCGCAACTGAATATATTTCATAATGTGTCAAAAAATCGTGGCGAGAGAGCTTGCCCCCTCGCCACGATTGACCGGTTAGCGGGTTGCGGCCTGCCAGAGCCGGGCGATGTCCCGGGCTCGTTCGCGCAGTAGGCGTGGTGCGTCGGCACAGGCCTCCTGCAACGTCATCGGCCCGCTGACCAGTGCGAAGGCGGCATCAATGCCATGCTCATACAGCGCCTGGTAACCCTCCCCCAGCGTGCCGGCAATGACCAGCACCGGTACGCCATGGCGGCGCGCAATGCGAGCCACGCCAAACGGCGTCTTGCCTCGCAGGGTCTGGGCGTCGAAGCGGCCTTCTCCGGTAATGACCAGGTCGGCGTCCTCGATGGCAGCGGCCAGGCCGGTCAGTTGGGCGACGACGTCTACACCGGTGCGAAACTGCGCGCCCAGGAACGCCTTGGCCGCGAACCCCAGGCCACCGGCGGCGCCGCTGCCCGGTTCGTCTCTTACATCGCGACTCAACACCTGGGCGCACTGTTCGGCGAAGTGCGCCAGGGCCTTATCCAGTTGCTGCACCTGCTGCACGGAAGCGCCTTTCTGGGGACCGAAAATCACTGAAGCACCATGGGGCCCGCACAGGGGATTGTCGACATCGGCGGCAATCTCGACACTCACCCCGGCCAGGCGCGGGTCCAGGCCACTCAAGTCGATGCGCGACAGTTTTGCCAGGGCCAGGCCGCCGGGTGGCAGAGGTCGTCCGTGCTCATCCAGCAACGCCACGCCCAGTGCCTGCATGGCACCCGCACCGGCATCGTTGGTGGCGCTGCCGCCGATCGCCAGGATCACCCGCCCGGCCCCTTCATCCAGGGCCGCACGAATCAACTCGCCGGTGCCATAGGTGCTGCTGGTACACGCATCCCGTTGCCCCGGCGGCACCAACTGCAGACCACTGGCCTCGGCCATTTCGATGATCGCCGTGCGGCTGTCGGCCAACCAGCCCCAACGCGCCTCGACCGCGATGCCCAAGGGCCCCCGGACGCGGGTACGACGCCATTCGCCGTTGCACGCAGCCAGCACAGACTCCACCGTCCCCTCGCCACCATCGGCCATCGGGCATTTGATCAACTGCGCCTCCGGCCAGACTTCACCCAGGCCGGCGGCGATGGCATCGGCTACGCCCTGGGCGCTGAGGCTGTCCTTGAACGAGTCGGGGGCGATGATTATTTTCATTTTGGTCTCCAGTTCCGATGCTCGACATGCTGCCAGCAGACCGCTGCCGTAGCGCCGGTCTGCCGCACAAAAGACACCTGGGATTATTGTTCAGATTCACAAATACCGGTGCGTACACCGAAGATCCACTGTGGGAGCGAGCCTGCTCGCGATAGCGGTGTGTCAGTCCACATCGATGTTGACTGAACTGACGCTATCGCGAGCAGGCTCGCTCCCACAGGGTTATGTGGCGGGACTTTCGGTCTGTGGCAGCAGTTGGATGCCAAGGTACAACGCCAGCATTCCATCCAGCCGCAGCGGGTCTACGCCGCTGAGCTCGGCGATGCGTTCCATGCGGTAACGCAGGCTGTTGCGATGAATGCCAAGGGCTTCGGCGCAGGCCTGGCTCTGGCCGTCGTGCTCGCACCAACTGCGCAAGGTCGCGAGCAGTTGGCCGTTGCTGTCCTTGGCGATGACCTTGCGCAACGGCGTGAGCAACTCGTCCAGGGCGTCATCGTCGCGATGGCGCCAGAGCAGCACCGGCAGCCGATAGCGACTGAGCGTCAGCAACCTCGACTGCGGCAGCACATCCCGCCCATAGGCCAACAGGTCCCCCACGCGCCGGTAGCAACGCCGCAGGCCCGCCAGCCCTTCGGCCTGGCCGCCCACCGCGACCCGCAGGATATTCCAGCCCAGCCCGTCGAGCTTGCCCAGCAAGCGCTCGTTCTCCACCGAGGCGGTGACCGGGCGACACCAGAGCAAGGAGGACTTGGACGAGGTCAAGCACCAACTGTCGGGGTAGCGGGACATCAGCCAGGCGCTCAGCGCCTCGACGGTCTGCCCTGGCCCATGTTCCAGCCCCAACTCGAACAGATACGGCACCCGCGACAACTGCGGCTTGAGGCCCATCTGTCGCGCCTCATCCAACAACCGCGGCGAATCCCCCGCGTCCCCCAGCAACAACGCCAGCAAGTCATCGCAACGCTGGCGGCGCCATTGCTGTTCGGCCTGCTGGTTGCGCTGGCCCAGGAGCATTTCGGCGGTCATGCGCACCAGCTGGGCATAGGTGCGCAACTGCTCCGGCTCGCCAGTGATGCCCAGCACGCCGATCAGCCGTTGATCGAGCATCAGCGGCAGGTTGATGCCCGGTTGTACCCCCTTGAGTTGCAAGGCCGTATGCGCATCGATCTCCACCACCCGGCCGTTGGCCAGGACCAGTTGCGCGCCCTCGTGACGGGTATTGATCCGCTCGCGTTCGCCACTGCCCAGGATCAGGCCCTGGTTGTCCATGACATTGACGTTGTACGGCAGGATCGCCATCGCCCGGTCGACGATGTCCTGCGCCAGGTCGTGATCGAGTTCGAACATGGGCGGAGTTCCTTGCAAGGGGATTGGTCAGGCGCACAGGGTCCGGGGGCAAACCCTGTGCCCAGGCACAAAGACACGGGGCCCTGGGCTGGCCGAGACTCAAGGGGCGGTCAACGTTACCCCCTGGCTCGCAAAAATCATAATAAAGAGAGACTCGCCATGTCCCAGAGCGCCACAGCCGTCCTGGCTACTCCAGACGAAAAAAACAGCGTCTACAAACGCATCACCCTGCGTTTGATCCCCTTTATTTTCATCTGCTACCTGTTCAACTACCTTGACCGGGTCAACGTCGGCTTCGCCAAGCTGCAGATGCTCGACGCGCTGAAGTTCAGCGAAACCGTGTACGGCCTCGGCGCCGGGATTTTCTTCATCGGCTACGTGCTGTGCGGTGTGCCGAGCAACCTGGCCTTGACCCGATTCGGCCCACGGCGCTGGATCGCATTGATGATGATTACCTGGGGCACCTTGTCGACGTGCCTGCTGTTCGTCACCACCCCCACCGAGTTCTACACCTTGCGGCTGCTCACCGGCGCGGCCGAAGCCGGGTTCTTCCCCGGCGTGGTGCTGTACCTCTCGCAATGGTTCCCGACGTTCCGCCGGGGCCGGATCATGGCGTTGTTCATGTCGGCCATCCCGGTGTCCGGCCTGCTGGGCAGCCCGTTTTCCGGCTGGATCCTCAACCACTTCGCGGCGGGCCAGGGTGGCCTGGCGGGCTGGCAGTGGATGTTCCTGCTGCAGGGTATCCCCACCGTCATCCTCGGGGCCCTGGCGTTTTTCCTGCTCAGCGACACCTTCGCCAACGCCAAGTGGCTGACCGCTGAAGAACGCGCCGTGCTCACCGCCGACCACGCACAAGACCTGGCGGACAAGCCGAAGACCGCCAGCGACTCCCTGCTGGCCGTGTTCAGGAACCCGGCGATCTGGGCGTTCGGCCTGGTGTACTTCTGCATCCAGAGTGGCGTGTACGCGATCAACTTCTGGCTGCCGTCGATCATCAAGAACCTGGGCTTCAGCGATAACCTGACCATCGGCTGGCTGAGCGCGATTCCCTATCTACTGGCTGCGCTGTTCATGCTGTTGGTGGGACGCTCGGCGGACCTGCACAAGGAGCGCCGCTGGCACCTGGTGGTGCCGATGCTGATGGGCGCGCTGGGGCTGCTGATCGCGGTCAACTTCGCCGGCACCCCGGTCATCGCCATACTGGGCCTGTCCATCGCCACCATGGGCGCCCTCACCGGCTTGCCGATGTTCTGGCCGGTGCCCACCGCCCTGCTCAGCGCGGGCGCGGCGGCCGGCGGCCTGGCGTTGATCAACTCCATGGGGCAGATGGCGGGCTTCCTCAGCCCGTACCTAGTGGGCTGGGTGAAAGATGCCAGCGGATCGACCGATGCGGCGTTGTACCTGCTGGCGGGGGTGATTGTCTGCGGGAGCGGGCTGGCGTTGCGCATGACACGTACCTTGAAAGCCTGACACCAGACCCTGTGGGAGCATGGCTTTGACAGCAAGACTGTGGGAGCAAGGCTTGCCCGCGATGAAGTCAACGCGGTTTGAGCTTGGAACAGCGTCGCATTCATCGCGGGCAAGCCATGCTCCTACAGTGGCTCACCCATATGGGCTCCTGGGTGTTTGATAAATGTGTTTGATCCATACGGTCGTTCTGGGGTTTGATTGAGCCTTTCCCATCGATAAAAAGGATCTTGTCATGAGCTACCGCACACTGGGTCATTCCGGGTTACACGTCTCGACATTGACCCTGGGTACCATGATGTTCGGCGAACAGACCAGCACCGAGGATTCGCTGCGGATCATCGACAAGGCCTGGGACCAGGGCATCAACTTCATCGACACGGCGGACGTCTACACCAACGGTCGTTCCGAAGAAATCGTCGGCGAGGCGATTGCCAGTCGCCGCCAGGAATGGGTGCTCGCCACCAAGGTCGGCTTCGGCCCGGCGGATGGCGTGCCCAACCGCAGCGGCCTGAGCCGCAAGCACCTGTTCAATGGCATCGAGGCCAGCCTCACGCGCCTGGGCACCGATTACCTGGACATCTACTACCTGCACCGCGAAGACCACAACACACCGCTGCACGTCACCGTGTCGGCCATCGGCGACCTGATCCGCCAAGGCAAGATCCGCTACTGGGGCCTGTCGAACTACCGTGGCTGGCGCATCGCCGAAGTGATCCGCATCGCCGACAGCCTGGGCATCGACCGCCCGGTGATCAGTCAACCGCTGTACAACATCGTCAACCGCCAGGCGGAAACCGAGCAGATCACCGCCGCCCAGAACTATGGCCTTGGCGTGGTGCCCTTCAGCCCACTCGCCCGGGGCGTGCTCAGCGGCAAATATGCGCCGGACGTAGCGCCGGACGCCAACAGCCGCGCCGGCCGCCAGGACAAACGCATCCTGGAAACCGAATGGCGGGTCGAGTCCCTGCGCATTGCCCAGCAGATCCAGCAGTACACCCAGGAACGAGGCGTGGGCATCGTCGAGTTCGCCATCGCCTGGGTGCTGAACAACCGCGCCGTCACTTCGGCCATCGTCGGGCCGCGCACCGAGGAACAGTGGGATGGCTACACCAAGGCGCAGGCCGTGACGATCACCGCCGAGGACGAAGCCTTCATCGATTCGCTGGTGACGCCGGGGCATGCGTCGACGCCGGGCTTCAATGACGTGGGGCATTTCGTGCCGGGGCGCGTGCCGCGCACGTCATAAAACCACTGAGTGCAGCGAACCTCATGGTGGCGTGCTGGCTGTGGGAGCAAGGCTTGCCCGCGACGAAGGCCCCTCGGTCCCCAGGTGAATCGCGTAGACTTCATCGCGGGCAAGCCTTGCTCCCACAGTGTTGTGCTCATTGTTCAGGTGCTGTTTCATTCTTCCAGAGACTTATCGTGTCCAAAGGCATCGCCCTATCGGTTTCGGCCTCCGCGCTGTTCGCCGTCATGTATTACTACACCTCGTTGCTCGCACCGCTGACCGGCGTGGAGATTTTTGGCTGGCGCATGCTGCTGACGATGCCCTGTATGACAGTGTTCATGCTGGTGGCGCGGGAATGGAAACTGGTCACTGCACTGGTTCAGCGCCTGATCGACACTCCACGATTGCTGATCGGCGCGATGGTTTCTTCGGCACTGATGGGCGCGCAAGTCTGGCTTTTCATGTGGGCGCCGCTCAACGGCTACAGCCTGGATGTGTCATTGGGGTATTTTCTGTTGCCGCTGTCGATGGTCCTGACCGGGCGCATCGTCTATGGCGAACGCCTGTCATACCTGCAGAAAGTCGCGGTGTTCTTCGCCACCCTTGGCGTGTGCAACGAGTTCTATCAAGTAGGTGGGTTTTCCTGGGCGACCTTGCTAGTGGTGATCGGCTATCCCATCTACTTCGTCCTGCGCAGACGCATCAAGACCGATAACCTGGGCGGGCTCTGGCTGGACATGACGCTGATGCTGCCCGTAGCACTCTGGTTCGTGCAGAGCGGTGAGCAAGGCTTCAATGTGTTCGATCAGTACCCGTGGCTGTCGCTGCTGATCCCGGTGCTCGGGGTGATCAGCGCGTCGGCGCTGGTGTCCTACATCATCGCCAGCCGGCTGTTGCCGTTCGGCCTGTTCGGGTTGTTGAGCTACGTCGAACCGGTGTTGCTGCTAGGCGTAGCGCTGTTGTTGGGGGAAAGCATCAAGGCCGCCGAGTGGCTGACCTACATCCCCATCTGGATGGCGGTGGCGGTGTTGGTGTTCGAAGGTTTCAAGCACCTGACGCGGCAGCGGCGCCGGGCCTGAGAGTTACCCCGCCCCATGTGGGAGCGAGCCTGCTCGCGATGGCGGCCTGTCAGTCAATGCAGCGGTGACTGACACACTGCCATCGCGAGCAGGCTCGCTCCCACAGGGTAACAGGGCTTCAGGTATTACTCGGTCGCCAACACCCCACGCCGCACCTGGTCACGCTCGATGGATTCGAACAGTGCCTTGAAGTTGCCTTCGCCAAACCCATCGTCGCCCTTGCGCTGGATGAATTCGAAGAACACCGGGCCCATCAGGGTTTCCGAGAAGATCTGCAGCAGCAGGCGCTTGTCGTCCGGGTTGGAAGAACCGTCCAGCAGGATGCCCCGCGATTGCAGCTCGTCCACCGGCTCGCCGTGGTTCGGCAAACGACCTTCGAGCATTTCGTAGTAGGTGTCCGGCGGCGCGGTCATGAAGCGCATGCCGATCTTCTTCAACGCATCCCAGGTCTTGATCAGGTCGTCGGTTAGGAACGCCACGTGCTGGATGCCCTCGCCGTTGAACTGCATCAGGAACTCTTCGATCTGCCCCGCGCCTTTGGACGACTCTTCGTTCAACGGAATACGGATCATGCCGTCCGGGGCGGTCATGGCCTTGGACGTCAGCCCGGTGTATTCGCCTTTGATATCGAAGTAACGGATCTCGCGGAAGTTGAACAGCTTCTCGTAGAAGCCGGCCCAGTAGGCCATGCGGCCGCGATACACGTTGTGGGTCAGATGGTCGATGATCTTCAGCCCCGCGCCCACCGGGTGACGGTCGACGCCTTCGAGGAACACGAAGTCGATGTCATAGATCGAGCTGCCTTCGCCAAAACGATCGATCAGGTACAGCGGCGCGCCACCGATGCCCTTGATCGCCGGCAGGTTCAGTTCCATCGGACCGGTTTCGATATGGATCGGCTGGGCGCCAAGTTCCAGGGCACGCCGGTAGGCCAGCTGCGAATCCTTGACCCGGAACGCCATGCCGCATACCGACGGACCATGCTCGGCCGCAAAGTAGGACGCCACGCTATGGGGTTCGTTGTTGAGGATCAGGTTGATCGCGCCCTGGCGATACAGGTGCACGTTCTTGGAACGGTGCGTGGCGACTTTGGTGAAGCCCATGATCTCGAAGATCGGCTCCAGGGTATTGGGTGTAGGGGATGCGAATTCGATGAATTCAAAGCCCATCAGGCCCATCGGGTTTTCGTATAGATCTGCCATGTCGGCGCCTCATCATGCTTATCAATTAACGGAACGTTAGTTGCTGGCCATGCTGAGGGTGCAAGGTGGCGCGCAGGAGATACCGCGAACGCTGCGGGCGAGGAAATCGCCATAGATCAGTTGTAACCCAAGTATCTTCATTGTCGACCCAAGGCTTTTGCGGGCGAGGCTTCTGCTGCCAGAAGTCGTTATTCTTGTATGCGTAAATCGATTCTACACAGCGTAACCTGATTTGTCCGCCTCCTCTATCAAATCGCCTTTTTCGCCGACCGCGCAAGGGGTCGGTTGCACAGGAAAATGCCCGTCAGGATCAGCCCGCCGCCCACGCACATCAAGGCCGTGAGCCGTTCGTCCAATAGCAGCGCACCCAGCAGCACCGCCGTCAGCGGGTTAAGGGCAATGAATACGCCGGAACGGGTCGCGCCGATCCGGCGAATACCGTCGTACCAGGCGATGTAGGCCAGGGCTGAGCCCAACACGCCAAGATAAAGCAGGCTCAGCCATTGCCTGATGTCCAGCCCGCGCAGGGCTTCGAAGCGAACCTCGCCCCCGGCTGCACAGGCCAGCCACAGCATCAGCGTGCCCAGCAGAATCGACCAGGTGACGGTCTGCAATGGGCCGAGGCTTTCATTCAGGTTCCGGGAAAACAGCGAATAGATGCCCCACCCCAGCACGCAGCCGAAAATCAGCAGATCACCGATCCAGCCCTGGGTGGATGCCTGCAGCAAGGAAGGATCGCGGCTGACGATGACCAGCCCGGCGCCGCCGATGCACAGCGCAATTCCACCGACCTTCGACCGGCTCAGTCGCTCCTTGAACAGCCACCACGACGCCAGGCCGATCACCGCCGGGTTCAAGGCCACGATCAGCGAAGCCCGAGACGCATTGATGTAGTGCAAGCCGTAGAAGAAACACAGGTTGTAGAAAAGGATGCCGAAGAACCCCAACACCGCCAATTGCAGGCCCTGTTTCACGGTCGGCCTGGCCAGCGGGATCCTCGCCAGGCCGAGGAACAGCAGCAGCGCCACACTGGCCAGCAGAAAGCGCAGGCTGGCGGCCAACAGGGGCGCCAGGGCATCGGACAGGATCCTGCCGGCCACGAAGGTGCCGCCCCAGATCATGGTGACCATGGACAGCTTCAGGTAGACCGGCAGGTCCGAGGGGGGCGAAAAAGTGTGTTCGAGGTTTTTCATGTTCACCACAGACAAATAAAACGGGGTACACCACCTTGTGGCGAGGGGATAAATCCCCTCGCCACAAGGTGGTGTCTATCCAGTTCGAATCGGATGCCCCATTATCAAGCTCATAATAAGTCATCGTAAAATGAACATTTCCTCATGACCCTCACCCAGCTCGAAATCTTCTCCCTGGTCGCCGAGTTGCATGGTTTCACCGCTGCAGCGACGCGCTTGGGCATCAGTCAGTCAGCGGTGTCCCACGCCATCAAGTCGCTGGAACAGGAACTGGGGGTCGAACTGTTCAGGCGCCACCAGTCCGTGGTGGAGCCCAGCGACATCGGCCAGCAATTGCTCTTGCGTGCCCGCGCCATGCTCGGACTGGCCAATACCCTGCGCCAGGAAGCCGCCGACGCCCGCGGCATGCGCCGTGGCACTTTGCGCATCGGCTCGTTCGGCCCGACTTCATCGATGAAGCTTTTGCCGGCCATCCTGCAGCGTTATCGCGTCTTGCATCCGGGGATTGAAATGCACATCGACGAAGGGCCGGACCGGCAAGTCATCCAATGGCTGGATGAGCGACGGGTCGATGTCGGCTTCGTGGTACTGCCCGAGGACCGTTTCGATACGTTCGCCTTGATGGAAGACCAGATGGTCGCCCTCCTTCCCGTCGCCCACCCCCTCGCCGCCCGGACCAACTTGAGTCTCAGCGATCTGTGCCACGACCCCTTCGTGCTCACCGAGGCCGGATCGGCGGAGCTGGTCACTCGCCTGTTCAATGCCGCGCGGCTCACCCCGAACGTGCGCTATCGCTGCTCACAGTTGCTCAGCACCTTGAACACTGTCAGCCGGGGTGAGGCCGTCACCGTGGTCTCCGAAGGCTCGCTGCCACCGGGGGATCACCCTGGCTTCGTCGTACGGCCTTTGTCGCCTCCAGTTCCTCGCCAGATAGGCCTGGCGGTACTGGACAGTCGCCAGGTTTCGCCCGCCACTCGGGCATTTATCGAATTGGCTTTGTCTGTTGAATGAAGAAAGGCTGGGCTCTACCGATCGATAGCGTAATGCCATCTATCGACAATCGAAGCAACTTCCAATCGGATTACCCATTTGAATCTATACTTTGTACACACCGGCCTGCCGCCAGATAGCGATTCAACTTGAGGAAAACGTTTGCTCTTGTTACATGAGGAAAAAGATACGATTTACACTGTCCGGTTTAACTACTACAATTTTTCTGCCTGTGCTGGATAGCAGGAGAGTCATTTATCACCGAGGCGCTTCAAAGCGCTTGGCTTATAGCTTTGTCTGCGGTTGGTCTCAGCCAAATATTTGATTGGAGTAACGATAATTGTCCAGACTCGTTGAATTTCGTAAAGCCGAAAAGGCCCTTCAGGATCAGCTCAAACAGTTGGAATTGCTGAAGAATGACGCCGGGCTCAAGAAAGAAATCGAATTCGAAGAAAAGCTCCAGGCACTGATGAAGACCTACGGCAAGGGCCTGCGCGATATCATCGCAATTCTTGACCCAAACCCGTCAAAAGCGGGCTCTTCATCGGCCAAGGCGCCTAAAACCCGCCGTGCTCGAGTGGTCAAGGTCTATCAGAACCCGCACACCGGCGAACTGATCGAAACCAAGGGCGGCAATCACCGCGGCCTGAAAGCCTGGAAAGAACAATACGGCGCGAGCACCGTCGACTCCTGGGTACGTACCTGACATCCAGGATGAATAAAAAAGCCCTGAATACCTCAGGGCTTTTTTCATGGGCTCAAACTTATGGAGTAAACCTGGCGTATTAGGTTGATAGCCCTATAGTTTCAGGCTATTTCGTACCGACTGTATTTCATCCTGGCTTTCAATAAACACATGCGCCTGTCCCGCATAGGACAGTACATAAGCCCGGCCTTCATTAAGTGCTGCGACCAGTGTCTGAGACAACACATGTCGGCCGTTCTGCGTGATCGTACAGGTAGTTTCCAGGGCGGTTACCCCGCCCAATAGGGATGCATGAATCTTATTGCATACACTTTGATAACCACCCTGGAAAAAATCCTTCTGGATCGACTTGCGCATTTCCAGGAGCACGCCTTGCAAGTTGACTTGATGACCGGGCTCGATGGGCGTAGCGGTCAGCTCCATGACCATAACGGCGTTGCCTGCCGGGTCATTCTTGGTCGCCCGTTGCCGAGAAGTTCCCGGTGCCGCCGGCGCGACAGATGCACCGGCAGGCAGCGGCTCGATGAACCAGCCCTGGGGCCAGGTGACCTGCGGTTCGGCGGCCTGGAGGCTGGCACTCGCAACAATGGCAAAAAACAGGACGAACAACGAAAGGAACGGTCGAATCATTGCGCTGCACTCAAGGACGAATCGCGAAGTCTGAAGCTCACCGCAGCACCAGGCAATAGCCGCACATGGTTTGGCGATGCGGCGCCCCCTGCGTATCATGTTTCAAGCAAGCCACAGAACCGTCGCGCCAAGCCCTGCGACGTCGTTTGCCCCACTTATTTTCCGGAGGGCCCATGAGCCTGCACGAACTCGACACTTTCCCGGGCGTCACTGCCCAACCCGATGCCGCCACGGCCAACTTCGTCTTCAACCACACCATGCTGCGGGTCAAGGACATCAGCAAGTCCCTGGATTTCTACACTCGCGTCCTGGGTTTCTCGCTGGTGGAAAAACGCGACTTCCCTGAAGCCGAATTCAGCCTGTATTTCCTCGCCTTGGTGGACAAGCGCCAGATCCCGGCGGACGCTGCGGCACGCACCCAGTGGATGAAATCGATCCCCGGCATCCTGGAACTGACCCACAACCATGGCACCGAAAGCGACCCGGCGTTCGCCTATCACAACGGCAACACCGATCCACGCGGGTTCGGTCACATCTGCATCTCGGTACCGGATGTGGTCGCCGCCTGCGAACGCTTCGAAGCGTTAGGCTGTGACTTCCAGAAGCGCCTGAGCGACGGCCGCATGAAAAGCCTGGCGTTCATCAAGGACCCGGATGGCTACTGGGTCGAGATTATCCAGCCTGCGCCGCTCTAAGACCCACCGAGAAACCTACCTGTGGTGGGCAAGGCTTGCCCTTCACAAATCTGTGGGAGCAAAGCTTGCTCGCGACTACGGTAAATTCAGTCAGCAACAATGTTGACTGGTCTAGCGCTATCGCGAGCAAGCTTTGCTCCCACAGGACTCGGTGGTGGATATGAAAGCTCGATAAAAAACCCCATGGGCCAGGCCCATGGGGTTTTGTCTTTCCGGTGCCCGGCTGTTTATGCCGGCGCCGAGGTACGGATCAGATGGTCGAAGGCGCTCAACGAAGCCTTGGCCCCCTCGCCTACGGCGATCACGATCTGCTTGTATGGCACGGTGGTTACATCACCGGCGGCGAACACGCCAGGGATGGAGGTTTCACCCCGGGCGTCGACGATGATCTCGCCACGCGGTGACAGCTCGACGGTACCTTTGAGCCAGTCGGTGTTGGGCAACAGGCCGATCTGCACGAAAATCCCTTCCAGCGTCACATCGCGCACTTCACCGCTCGGACGATCCTTGTAGCGCAGGCCGTTGACCTTCTGGCCATCGCCCGTCACTTCGGTGGTCTGGGCGTTGGTGATCACCGTCACGTTCGGCAAGCTGTGCAGCTTGCGCTGCAGCACCGCGTCGGCACGCAATTGCACATCGAACTCCAGCAAAGTGACATGGGCGACGATGCCGGCCAGGTCGATGGCCGCTTCGACACCGGAGTTGCCCCCGCCGATCACCGCCACGCGCTTGCCCTTGAACAGCGGACCGTCACAGTGCGGGCAGTACGCCACGCCTTTGTTGCGGTATTGCTGCTCGCCCGGCACGTTCATCTCACGCCAGCGGGCACCGGTCGCCAGGATCACGGTCTTGGCCTTGAGGCGCGCACCGCTGGCGAACCGGACTTCGTGCAGCGCGCCGTCCGTGCCAGGCACCAGCGTATCGGCACGTTGCAGGTTCATGATGTCCACGTCGTACTGCTTGACGTGCTCTTCCAGGGCCACGGCCAGTTTCGGCCCTTCGGTTTCCTGCACCGAGATGAAGTTCTCGATAGCCATGGTATCGAGCACCTGACCGCCGAAGCGTTCGGCCGCCACACCAGTGCGAATGCCTTTACGGGCCGCATAGATCGCCGCCGACGCACCGGCCGGACCACCGCCCACCACCAACACATCGAAGGCGTCCTTGGCGCTGATTTTTTCGGCCTGGCGTTCGATGCCGCTGGTGTCGATCTTGGCGAGAATCTCTTCGAGGCCCATGCGGCCCTGACCGAAGTTCTCACCGTTCAGGTAGATGCTCGGTACGGCCATGATCTGACGTTCATCGACCTCGGCTTGGAACAACGCACCGTCAATGGCAACGTGACGGATGTTCGGGTTCAGCACCGCCATCAGGTTCAGCGCCTGGACCACGTCCGGGCAGTTCTGGCACGACAGCGAGAAATAGGTCTCGAAGTTGAACTCGCCTTCAAGGGCGCGGATCTGTTCAATGATTTCGACACTGGCCTTCGAAGGGTGACCGCCGACTTGCAGCAAGGCCAGCACCAGCGAAGTGAATTCGTGGCCCATGGGGATACCGGCGAAACGCAGGCTGATATCGGCTCCCGGGCGGTTCAACGAGAACGATGGCTTGCGCGCATCGGTGCCGTTGTCGAGCAACATGATCTGGGTGGAGAGACTGGCAATGTCTTTGAGCAGCGCCAGCATTTCCTGGGATTTCGCACCGTCGTCGAGGGAGGCAACGATCTCGATCGGCTGGGTGACCCGTTCCAGATATGACTTCAACTGAGCTTTAAGATTGGCGTCCAACATACGGGCGATTTCCATTTTTTGAATTTCAGAAAAAACAACGCCCGAGCGAATCTCGCCCGGGCGTTTTTGAGGGCGAAGCGGCTTACTAGGTCAAGAGCTGATCGCCCTCGGATGACCCATGGGCTTAGATCTTGCCAACCAGGTCCAGGGACGGAGCCAGGGTGGCCTCGCCTTCTTTCCACTTGGCTGGGCAGACTTCACCAGGGTGAGCGGCGACATACTGGGCGGCCTTGATCTTGCGCAGCAGCTCGGAAGCGTCACGGCCTACACCGCCGTCGTTGATTTCGACGATCTTGATCTGACCTTCTGGGTTGATCACGAAAGTACCGCGGTCAGCCAGGCCAGCTTCTTCGATCAGCACGTCGAAGTTGCGGGAGATGGTCAGGGTCGGGTCGCCGATCATGGTGTACTGGATCTTGCCGATGGCTGGCGAAGTGTTGTGCCAGGCAGCGTGGGCAAAGTGGGTGTCAGTCGACACGCTGTAGATCTCGACGCCCAGCTTCTGGAATTCGGCGTAGTTGTCGGCCAGGTCTTCCAGCTCGGTCGGGCAAACGAAGGTGAAGTCAGCCGGGTAGAAGAACACGACAGACCACTTGCCTTTCAGGTCGGCGTCCGACACTTCGACGAAGGCGCCGTTTTTGAATGCGGTAGCTTTGAACGGTTTAACTTGGCTGTTGATGATAGGCATCGGTGTTTCTCCATCAGGGTTGAAAAGTTGATGGAGAGAAGCTTACCCACTCATGCCCGAGCTGGCTCATTGGCAAAGCTGATGCGAATAATTGGTTTTGGCTATCAGGGAACTGTATAGATAGAAAAAATCTGTAGAAGCTGCCACAGCCCGGCAGCTCCTATGCAACAGCGTCAGGCCGCGGGGGTGCGCATGGTGACGAACTCTTCGGCGGCAGTCGGATGCACGCCAATGGTTTCGTCAAAATCGCGCTTGCTGGCGCCGGCCTTGAGGGCAATGGCCAGGCCCTGGACGATTTCCCCGGCGTCCGGACCGACCATATGGCAGCCCAGGACCTTGTCGGTCCGGGCATCCACCACCAGTTTCATCAGCGTACGTTCCTGGCAGTCGGTCAGGCTCAGCTTCATCGGCCGGAAGCGGCTTTCGAAAATCTGCACCTCATACCCCTCTTCCCGGGCCTGTTCCTCGGTCAGGCCGACCGTGCCGATGTTCGGCAGGCTGAACACTGCGGTGGGAATCATCCGGTAGTCCACCAGGCGGTACTGCTCGGGCTTGAACAGACGCCGCGCCACCGCCATGCCTTCGGCCAGGGCAACGGGTGTCAGCTGTACGCGCCCGATCACGTCGCCAATGGCAAGGATCGACGGCTCGGTGGTCTCGTATTTTTCATTGACCTGGACAAAGCCCTTCTCATCCAGGGTGACAGCGGTGTTCTCCAGGCCGAGGTTATCGAGCATCGGCCGCCGGCCGGTGGCGTAGAACACGCAATCGGTCACCAGCGTGCGGCCGTCCTTGAGGGTCACCGCCAGGCTGCCGTCGGCCTGCTTGTCGATGCGCTGGATATCGGCATTGAACTGCAGATCCAGGCCGCGGCGCGTCAGTTCTTCGGCCAGATGCTTGCGCACTGCACCGTCAAAGCCGCGCAGGAACAACTCACCGCGATACAGCAGGGACGTCTGCGCGCCCATGCCATGGAAAATCCCCGCGAACTCCACCGCGATGTAGCCACCCCCCACCACCAGTACGCGCTTGGGCAGTTCCTTGAGGAAAAAAGCCTCGTTGGAACTGATGGCATGCTCGCGCCCCGGAATCTGCGGGATGACCGGCCAGCCACCGGTGGCGACCAGGATGTGCTCGGTGGTATGGCGCTGACCGTTGATTTCGACCTCATGGGGCCCGGTGATCTTCGCATGGCCCTCATGCAACGCCACGCCGCTGTTGACCAGCAGATTGCGATAGATGCCGTTGAGGCGATTGATCTCCTGGTCCTTGTTGGCAATCAGCGTGGCCCAGTCGAAACTTGCCTCGCCCGCCGACCAACCATAGGCCGAAGCCTGCTCGAAATCCTCGGCGTAATGCGCGCCATAGACCAGCAGTTTCTTCGGCACGCAACCGACGTTCACGCAAGTACCGCCCAGATAACGGCTTTCCGCCACGGCCACCCTGGCGCCAAAACCGGCGGCAAACCGCGCAGCCCGCACACCACCGGAACCGGCGCCAATCACATACAGGTCAAAATCGTAGGCCATTACTGTCTCCTTAGGCAGGCCATCAGCATACCCGCTGTTTCCAGACGGGTCAGCGTTGCGTTGGTTATGGGGGCGGAAAATGAAAATGCCAGGGTGAGGTTCATCGAGGATATAAATCCCCTCGCCACAGGGTTCTATGCCAGACACGGCAATACATTGCCCCAAAAAAAACGCCCCGAACCAGTCGGGGCGTTTTTTTCAGTTCGCAGCGTGGGCTATCAGTAAGCCTTGCCGGTCTTGTAGAAGTTCTCGAAGCAGAAATTGGTCGCGTCGATGTAGCCTTCGGCACCACCGCAGTCGAAACGCTTGCCCTTGAACTTGTAGGCCATGACGCAGCCGTTCTGGGCTTGCTTCATCAGGGCGTCGGTGATCTGGATCTCACCGCCCTTGCCTGGTTCGGTCTGTTCGATCAGGTCGAAGATGTCCGGCGTCAGGATGTAGCGGCCGATGATTGCCAGGTTCGACGGAGCGTCTTCAGGCTTTGGCTTTTCAACCATGCTGTGCACGCGATAGATGTCGTCGCGGATCATTTCGCCAGCGATCACGCCGTACTTGTTGGTTTCCTGCGGATCGACTTCCTGGATCGCCACGATGGAGCAGCGGAACTGCTTGTACAGCTTGACCATCTGGGTCAGCACGCCGTCGCCTTCCAGGTTGACGCACAGGTCGTCCGCCAGCACCACGGCGAAGGGTTCGTCGCCGATCAGCGGACGGCCGGTCAGGATCGCGTGGCCCAGGCCTTTCATTTCGGTCTGGCGGGTGTAGGAGAACGAACACTCATCCAGCAGTTTGCGGATACCGACCAGGTATTTTTCCTTGTCGGTGCCCTTGATCTGGTTTTCCAGCTCGTAGCTGATGTCGAAATGGTCTTCCAGCGCGCGCTTGCCACGGCCGGTCACGATGGAGATTTCCGTCAGGCCCGCATCGAGGGCTTCTTCGACACCGTACTGGATCAGTGGCTTGTTCACCACCGGCAGCATTTCTTTGGGCATGGCCTTAGTCGCTGGCAGGAAGCGAGTACCGTAACCGGCTGCAGGGAACAAGCATTTCTTGATCATATGAATCCTTTAAAAGGCGGTGTGTACGACGAGTTTCGGCGCAGTCTAATCAGGCCGCGGGCACCTTACAATGCCTGCACTGGCCAACCGATGCCATCATAGAGAAATAAACCGGCGGATAGTTCAATCGCCTTTCGTTTCGGGGGTTCAACGGTCCTGCCGCAAGCCCGTAGGCACCGTTTGCGTGCATTTGGCGTATCATGGCGCCCTTGATCCCGCCAATGAGGCAGCTAGATGTCGGCAACACGAAACGCAAACGGTTATTCGGTCAGTCAGGACAAGGACGGCCAGTGGTGGATTGTCAATTACCATGGCGAGCAGGTTGCCGGTCCCTTGCCCACCAAGACCATGGCGGTGGAAGTGGCCGCGGTGTTCCAGGATGAGCGCCCTGCGCCCGCCGCCAAGGAACGCGAAAAAGCTCCGGCACGCACCGATCGCCGCAAGAAATAACCGGACAGGCCTGGGTCAAATGCCTTGTGGCTTTGGCGCAGGCCTGTTGTTTATCTGTACCGAAATGACCATTCGCTATAACCTCGCGCTGTCCCTTCCCTTGCGATGACCACTCCATGAAAACGTTTCTGGCGCTGTTTACGGTCCTGGCCCTGGCGGGCTGTGCCTCGACTGAAAATACCTATCTGGCCAACGGCGAGCAGGGCCTGACCATCGACTGTTCAGGCGAAGCCAATTCCTGGGCCGCCTGCTATGAAAAGGCAGATGCCTCCTGCGCCGGCACCGGCTACCGTATCGTCGGCACCGATGGTACGCCCCAGGCCAATGAAAGCGACAAGACCTTGGGCGTGAATGTCGGCAACTTCACCAGCCGCAGTGTCGTGGTGGTGTGCAAGTAAGCTGCGGACGGAGCTGATACCTTCCTCAGCCGGAAATGCAGGCGTTGGCCGCAGCCTGCACATCACCCGGGCGAACCGGTACATTGGACATGCTTTCATGCAGCTTGATGCTGCTGCCACCGGAGCGCTCGTCAATGTCGAACACCGCTGCCGGCAGGCTCGACAGTTTGCCGGGAACGATCAGCCGGACACCGTTCTTGTGGGGTTCCATCTGCAACGCGCCGCGACTGTCGGCCAACTTGTCGGCGATGCACTTGGCATACTCGTGAGGTTTCTTACCGGAGATAACGCTCATGGTGGGCGGCGTCTGGTTGATGTCCGATACCGATGCACATCCACTCATGGCCACTGCCAACACCCACACACTACGCTTCATATGATTCCTCCGACAAAGACCCTCCGACAGCGTAGAAGCCGTTTTGCTCCAGTGCCTTGCGTTTTTTTATCCGGCACGCTGCGCTAAACCAGCAAAGCCGGGTCGAAGGCTAATGCCAGTCAGTCAAGCCACAAACCTGTGGGAGCAAAGCTTTGCTCCTACAGGTTTTGCGCCGTATCAGGATCGAGGGCAGGCTATTTAACCCTCGGTGCTGATAAACTGCGACCTATTATTGCAGCCCTACCGTGTCAAGCGAGTAGAAAAAGCCCTTCTGGAGGCGCCCATGAAATTCATCCACCAACGCGAGCACCTCAACGAAGACGACATAGTCGTCATCGAGTGCTCCCAAACGTGCAACATCCGCTTGATGAACGACGCGAACTTCCGCAGTTTCAAGAATGGCGGACGGCACACTTACCATGGCGGCGCATTCGATACGTTCCCGGCACGGATCACCGCACCGAGCACCGGTTTCTGGAACATCACCATCGACACCGTCAGCCGTCGGGCCATCAGCGTCACGCGCAAACCGACCCTGACCCACAAGATCAAAATCATCCGGCGCTCCAGCTCGAAACTGAGCTGAGCCCCCCGCTCACATAGGTAAAACCGTGGCCCAGACAACCAAATATGTCATCAAGTACAAACTCAACGACGAACGCCGCTTCGACTTCGCGCAGCTGGAAACCGGCACCGAGGAAGAAGCCCGGGCGGCGCTGGAAGCATTGCATGGAAAAACCGACGATGTGATCAGCGAGGTCAAGGTCAGCAAGGCGTTGTAAAGCTTTTTGTGGGGTGATGCGGCGTGAGAGATGGCCCCCGGTCCAGAATGGAACATTGACCGCAAGCCCCGGGGTGTTGGCCAACAGGACATCCGCCAAACTGACCAATCCTCTCCCCCCAGGATTGTCACCATGTCTCCTCCGCCCCAGTTCATAAATGCAATCGACCAACCCGCCCTGGAGCAGAGCCTCGAACAGGATGGCAGCGGCGTGCTTCGCCATCTGCTGTCGGCAACTCAATGTCGACAGCTCAGCGGCCTGTACGCGCAGCCCGGGCTGTTCCGTTCCCGGGTGATCATGGCCCGCCACGGATTCGGGCGCGGCGAATATCAGTATTTCCGCTACCCGTTGCCCACTATCGTCCAGCAGCTGCGTGAAGCGTTGTATCCGCTGCTAGTGCCCCTGGCGAACCGCTGGAACGAATGCATGGGCCTTGAGGTGAGGTATCCCGACGCGCACGGCGATTTCATCCGGGACTGCCATGGCGCCGGGCAACAGCGTCCAACGCCGTTGCTCCTGCAATATGGCCCTCAGGATTACAACTGCCTGCACCAGGACCTGTACGGCGAGCAGGTATTCCCGCTGCAGGTGGCGATACTGCTGTCGGAACCTGGCCAGGACTTTACCGGCGGCGAGTTCGTGCTCACCGAACAACGCCCGCGCATGCAGTCGCGCCCCCAGGTCATCGATCTGAAACAGGGCGATGCCGTGGTGTTTGCCGTGCATCAACGACCGGTCAAAGGCATTCGCGGTTATTATCGGGTGAACATGCGCCATGGCGTCAGCCGCGTGCACAGCGGCCAACGGCACACCCTGGGAATCATTTTTCATGACGCGCAATGACGACAACCCGATCACGCTGGACCTGTTCGCCGACGAGCCGCCGGCGATGTCCGGCCAGATCGAACAGATTGGCCAGCAGGCGTTCGTGCTACGCGGGTTCGCCCTACCTTGGCTGGAGCGATTGCTGCCAGCCCTGGAAACGGTCTTGCAGGCCGCGCCGTTCCGGCAGATGGTCACGCCCGGCGGCTTTACCATGTCGGTGGCCTTGAGCAGTTGCGGCGCGCTGGGCTGGACCACCGACCGCAGCGGCTATCGCTACACCGCCCATGACCCACAGACCGGCCGCCCCTGGCCCGACATGCCGGCGTTGTTCCGCGAACTGGCCCAGGCCGCCGCCCGAGCAGCGCATTTCGAGGACTTCGACCCTGACGCCTGCCTGATCAACCGCTACGTGCCGGGAGCGCGGATGTCGTTGCATCAGGACAAGGATGAACGCAGTCTTGCGGCCCCCATCGTCTCGATCTCCCTGGGCCTGCCGGCGGTGTTCCAGTTCGGCGGATTCGAGCGCAGCGACAAGCCCCTGCGTGTTCCGCTCTTTCACGGCGACACCGTGGTCTGGGGCGGCGTCGACCGGCTGCGTTACCACGGCGTGCTGCCGCTCAAGGACGGCCGGCATCCACGGCTGGGCGCGCAGCGGATCAACCTGACATTCCGCACCGCCGGATAACCATGCAGAATTCAACCGCAAGACCCGGAGTGTCGCCTTCTCGCAGGCTGGTTACTGTAGCCAAAACGGGCCAATGGACAGAACGACCATGAACACCACTTCGAACACCCTCGCCCCTGAACTGGACCCTCGCTGGGCCGCCGTGCTCGCCCGGGACCCACGCGCAGACGGACAATTCGTCTACGGCGTGAAGACCACCGGTATCTACTGCCACCCCAGCAGCCTGTCGCGCCTGCCCAATCCGCGCAACGTCGAATTCTTCGACACGCCGGAACAGGCCCAGGCCGCCGGCTATCGTCCCAGCAAACGCGCCGCTAGGGACCAGACCCAGGTGGCCGCCCAACAAGCCGCCCGGGTCGCGGCGGCCTGCCGACAGATCGAGGCGGCCGAGGAACTGCCAGGGCTCAATGAACTGGCGCAAAGCGCCGGCTTGAGCCCCTTCCACTTCCATCGGATCTTCAAGACCGTCACCGGCTTGACCCCCAAGGGCTATGCCGCCGCCCACCGCTCGCGCAAGGTGCGCGAACGCCTGGCCGATGCAGGCACCGTCACCGAAGCGTTGTACGACGCCGGCTTCAACTCCAACAGCCGCTTTTACGAGGCGGCGGATAAAGTGCTGGGCATGAAACCCGCCGACTACCGCGCCGCCGGGCAGAACACCGACATCCGCTTCGCCGTCGGGCAATGTTCCCTGGGGGCGATCCTGGTGGCGCAAAGCGAACGAGGCGTGTGCGCCATTCTGCTGGGAGACGACCCGGACGCGCTGGTCCGCGACCTGCAGGACAAATTCCGCCGCGCCAACCTCATCGGCGCCGACCGGGCATTCGAGCAATTGGTCGCCCAGGTGGTCGGTTTCATCGAAGCGCCCGCCCTGGGCCTGGACCTGCCCCTGGATTTGCAGGGCACGGCGTTCCAGGAGCGGGTCTGGCAGGCCCTGCGGGAGATTCCGCCGGGCAGCACCGCCAGCTACGCCGAGATCGCCCAGCGCATCGGCCTGCCCAAAGCCGTGCGCGCGGTGGCCCAGGCCTGTGGCGCCAACAGCCTGGCCGTGGCGATCCCCTGTCACCGGGTGGTGCGCAGCGACGGCAACCTCTCGGGCTATCGCTGGGGCGTGGAGCGCAAGCGTCAGTTGCTGGCGCTGGAGCGCTCGTCCGGGGACTGAACGCCGATGTAGATCGCCACCGAATCGGGGCCGCTGTAGACCTCGAAGTCGGTGGCGAAGCGGCGCAGGGTCTGCGGGTTGTCGGCGAAGTACGCCCAGATCAGGCCCCAGGTCTGGATCACGCAGTCGGGCATCGGCCCCTTGGCCGAGAACACCAGGTAGTCCCCACCTTCGATGTCCACGGCGGGGTAGCCTGGGCTCGTCGCGTCGACCTCCACGCCGGCCGTCACATCGAAATGCCCGGTCGCATCGGACTCATAGTTGGAATACACCCCATAGACGAACGACTCCGAGCGCCTGGCCGGAATCAGGTCGAACAGTCCTTCGGTGAAGAACCGCTCCCACATCGGACCGATCCTTGCCGTGTCGGGTTGCTGCTCATCGGTGTTGCGGGTGCGGACCTGCAAACCCGCCACGCTGAAGGGTTCGACTGCCTTGAGTTTGACGTCCATGACTTAGGCTCCTGGGTAAGTGGAGCACGCATGGTAATCCTCTCACCCGAGGGATCAAGCACTCGCCTTCGATTGAAAAACTCGACTGGCCCTGGCGGGGTCACACCTGCTACAAACAAGGTTTCCTGCCCTGCCGGAGCACCCTGCACATGAGCCAATGGCCAGACACCCGCATTCTCGACCTGCTCGGTATCGAGCTGCCCATCATCCAGGGGCCGCTGGCCGGGGTGACCGGGCCCGCCATGGTGGTCGCCACCTGCAATGCCGGCGGGCTGGGCTCGATGCCGGCGGCGATGCTGGACGTCGAGCAACTGCGCCAGGCATTGACGACGATCAGCGAGCAGACCGACAAGCCGTTCAACGTGAATTTTTTCTCCCATCAGCCGCCGGCCTTCGATGAGCAGCGGGCCGAGGCCTGGAAACAGCGGCTCAAGCCCTACTATGAGGAACTGGGCGCCGATTTCGAGGCACCGACGCCGGTGTCCAACCGCACGCCGTTCGACGATGCAGCCTGCCGGGTGCTGGAGCAGATGCGACCGAAAGTGGTCAGCTTCCATTTCGGGTTGCCGGAGCAATCCCTGCTGGATCGGGTAAAGGCCACCGGGGCGAAAATCCTTTCTTCGGCGACCACCGTCGAGGAAGCCATCTGGCTGGAGCAGCACGGTTGCGACGCGATCATCGCCATGGGCTACGAGGCCGGCGGCCACCGTGGGATGTTCCTCAGCGACGACCTCAACACCCAGGTAGGCCTGTTCGCCTTGCTGCCCCAGGTGGTGGATGCGGTGAAAGTACCGGTGATCGCCACCGGTGGCATCGGCGATGCGCGGGGGATCGTTGCGGCGTTTGCCCTTGGCGCATCGGCCGTGCAACTGGGCAGCGCGTACCTGTTCACCCCCGAGGCCAAGATCAGCGCATCCCATCACCGGGCGCTGCGCACCGCCAGGGAAAGCCAGACCGCTGTGACCAACCTGTTCACCGGACGACCGGCGCGGGGCATCGTCAACCGGGTGATGCGCGAGGTCGGCCCGATGAGCCCGCTGGCACCGGCATTCCCTCTGGCAGGCGGTGCGCTGATGCCGCTGCGGGCCAAGGATGAAGCCGACTTCAGCAACCTCTGGGCGGGCCAGGCGTTTCCCATGGGCCGGGAGTTGCCAACCGGTGAGCTGACCCGGCGCCTGGCTGATGAAACACTGGCGCGGCTTGGCAAGGGTTCAGGTGCCTGAGCACTGCATCGCCGCCCAGGACGCCATCGCGAGCAGGCTCGCTCCCACAGGGATCCGGGGTAAACACGAGCCTCTGCTCATACCGCGCATCCTGTGGGAGCGAGCCTGCTCGCGATGAGGCCGGCACATTCAACCACTGCCAACTGCAACAGCACAAAACTCACATTCCGTTTGTCAGGCATTCGCTATATATTTCCGTATATAGCGAAACTACCCCTACGGAGTCTTCAATGCGCCCCACCCGCTTCGCGCCATTGCTGCTGACCACCTTCCTGATCGCTGGCGCCGCCCAGGCCGATGAAGTACAGGTGGCCGTAGCCGCCAACTTCACCGCACCGATCCAGGCCATCGCCGCCGACTTCGAAAAAGACACCGGCCACAAACTGGTCGCGGCTTACGGCGCAACGGGGCAGTTCTACACCCAGATCAAGAATGGCGCGCCCTTCGAAGTGTTCCTCGCCGCCGACGACACCACCCCGGCCAAACTGGAAAACGAAGGCAACACCGTCAAGGACTCGCGCTTCACCTACGCCATCGGCACGCTGGCGCTGTGGTCGGCCAAGAACGGCTATGTCGACGACCAGGGCCAGGTCCTCAAGAGCAACGGCTTCCAGCACCTGTCCATCGCCAACCCCAAGGCCGCACCCTACGGCCTGGCCGCGACCCAGGTGCTGGACAAATTGGGGTTGACCGCGCAGGTCAAGGGCAAGATCGTCGAAGGCCAGAACATCACCCAGGCCTATCAGTTCGTCTCCACCGGCAACGCCGAACTGGGCTTCGTGGCGCTGTCCCAGGTGTACAAGGATGGCAAGCTCGTCAGCGGTTCGGCATGGATCGTCCCGGCCGAACTGCACGACCCGATCAAACAGGACGCTGTGATCCTCAGTAAAGGCCGTGACAACCCCGCCGCCAAGGCGTTGATGGACTATCTCAAGAGTCCGAAAGCCGCCGCCATCATTCAATCCTACGGTTACCAACGCTAAATGCCGCTGACCAGTGCCGATTATTCAGCGATATGGCTGACCCTCAAACTCGCCTCGCTGACCACAGTGATCCTGTTGCTCATCGGCACGCCCATCGCCCTGTGGCTGTCGCGCACCCGCTCCTGGTTGCGCGGGCCGATAGGTGCGGTGGTGGCCCTGCCGCTGGTGTTGCCGCCCACCGTGATCGGCTTCTATCTGCTCCTGGCGTTAGGGCCCAATGGCTGGATCGGCCAGCTGACCCAGACTCTGGGGTTGGGCACCCTCACGTTCAGTTTCACCGGGTTGGTGATCGGTTCGGTGATCTATTCCATGCCGTTTGTGGTGCAGCCCTTGCAAAACGCGTTCGCGGCCATCGGCCGTCGCCCCCTGGAGGTCGCCGCCACCCTGCGCGCCGGTCCCTGGGATACCTTCTTCAGCGTCATCCTGCCCTTGGCCCGCCCCGGCTTCATCACCGCCGCCATCCTCGGCTTCGCCCACACTGTCGGCGAGTTCGGCGTGGTGCTGATGATCGGCGGCAATATCCCGGACAAGACCCGGGTGGTGTCGGTGCAGATCTACGACCACGTCGAAGCCCTGGAATACGCCCAGGCCCACTGGCTGGCGGCGGCGATGCTGGTATTTTCATTCGTTGTGCTGCTGGCGCTGTACACCAGCCGCAGGACCCGGACAGCCTGGAGCTGATCGATGATTCAGGCGCGCTTGCAGCTCGACCACGGCAGTTTTTCCCTGGACCTGGATGTGCAACTGCCAGGCCGGGGCGTGACGGCGCTGTACGGTCCGTCCGGCTCCGGCAAGACCACCTGCCTGCGCTGTATCGCAGGCCTGGAGCGTGCGCCACGGGGCTTCGTGCGAATCAACGGCGACCTGTGGCAGGACAGCGAACGCGGTGTGTTCGTGCCGCCCCATCAACGGGCGGTGGGCTATGTGTTCCAGGAGGCCAGCCTGTTCAGCCATCTGTCGGTGCGGGGCAACCTCGCATTCGGTCTCAAGCGCATCGCCCCGGGACAACGGCGGGTGGACATGGCCCAGGCCAGCGAACTACTGGGCATCGGCCATTTGCTCGAGCGCCAGCCCCACAACCTGTCCGGCGGTGAGCGCCAGCGGGTGGGCATTGCCCGCGCCCTGCTGACCAGCCCACGCCTGTTGTTGATGGATGAGCCATTGGCCGCGCTCGATACGCGCCGCAAGAACGAGATCCTGCCCTACCTGCAACGGCTCCACGATGAGCTGGACATCCCGGTGCTGTACGTCAGTCACTCCCAGGACGAAGTGGCGCGCCTGGCCGACCACATTGTGTTGCTCGACGGCGGTCGCGCGCTGGCCAGCGGGCCGATTGGCGAGACCCTGGCGCGGCTCGACCTGCCGCTGGCCCTGGGGGACGACGCAGGCGTGGTGATCCAGGGCACGGTCAGCGATTACGACCCTGCCTATCAATTGCTCACCCTGACACTGCCCGGTAGCCCGCTGCACGTGCGGGTGGCTCATACGCCGCTGGCCATCGGACAGCCGCTGCGCTTCAAGGTCCAGGCCCGGGACGTCAGCCTCAGCCTGGCGAACGATGCCCAGACCAGCATCCTCAATCGCTTGCCGGTCACGGTGACCGGCGAACTGGCCGCCGACAACGCCGCCCACGTGCTGATCCGCCTGGAAGCGGCCGGCACGCCGCTGCTGGCCCGCATCACTCGCTACTCCCGCGATCAGTTGGCGTTGCATCCGGGGCAGGTGCTGTGGGCGCAGATCAAGGCGGTGGCGGTGTTGGCCTGAGGCGTGACGCGGCCTGACAGCCGTCCTGTCTTTCGGAGCGTACGCCCTTCCCTGTGGGAGCGAGCCTGCTCGCGATAGCGGTGGTTCAGTTGCATTGATGCTGAAGGTACCGCCGTCATCGCGAGCAGGCTCGCTCCCACAGGGGTTCTGGGTCTTCTCAGAAATTCGGCACGACCGCAATCGGCCGCGGTCAATGAATCCATAGGCCACTGCATTCGCTGCCCAAGGATTTCCCCATGCCCGACACCTCGCCACCGGAAGCATTGCCGGCCGACCTGCATTATGTCGATGACACCAGCCCGGGCATCACCCGCAGGAAGTTGCGGGGCAAGTTCTGTTATTTCGATCCGCAGGGCCAACGCATCACCGATGCGGCCGAAATCAAGCGCATCAATGCCCTGGCGGTGCCGCCGGCCTACACCGATGTGTGGATCTGCAGCGACCCGCGCGGGCATCTCCAGGCCACCGGCCGGGACGCCCGTGGGCGCAAGCAATACCGTTACCACGCGCGCTGGCGCGAGGTGCGCGATGCCGACAAGTATTCGCGGATGCTGGAGTTCGGTCGCACCCTGCCCCGCTTGCGCAAACGCCTGGAGGCGATTCTCGCTACACCCGGTTTCAGTCGTGACAAAGTCATGGCCACCGTCATCACCTTGCTGGACGTGACCCTGATCCGCGTCGGCAACAGCCAATACGCCCGGGAGAATCGCTCCTACGGCCTGACCACCCTGCGCAGCAAACACGTCGAGGTCAACGGCAGCGCCATCGCCTTCCAGTTCCGCGGCAAGAGCGGCGTCGAGCACCAGATCACCGTAAAGGACCGACGCTTGGCGCGGATCATCAAGCGCTGCCAGGAAATGCCGGGGCAGAATCTGTTCCAGTACCTGGACGAACACGGTGAACGCCACGCCATCAGTTCCTCGGACATCAATGCCTACCTCAAGACCCTGACCGGTGCCGAGTTCACCGCCAAGGATTACCGCACCTGGGCCGGCAGCGCGGCGGCCCTGGCGGGCTTGCGGACGTTGCGCTGGGAAACCGAGACAGAAGCGAAAAAACACATCGCCGAGATGGTCAGGCAGGTCGCCCGGCAATTGGGCAACACGCCGTCCGTCTGTCGCAAATGCTACATTCATCCTGCGGTGCTGGAAGGTTTCCTGCTCGGCACGTTGAAGCAACTGCCCAAGCCCCGGGCCCGTAAAGGCCTCAGCGAAGAGGAAGCCGGGCTGGCGATGTTTTTGCAACAGGTGATGCAAGCCACGCAAGCGTGCGAGTCGAAATTCGAAAGCTGACACGACCCGAACAACGGCTCCCCCATCAGGAACATCCAGCCAACGGTGAACTCCCAACTGTACGGTCCCGCAACACCTCACGCGTGAAATCGACAGGAGTCCTCGATGTCCGAACACATTGTCCATTTTCATTGCCAGATCGATCAGGGAACCACCGAACGCTTCCGCGACAACTGCCTGGAGGCGATCGAGAAAGGCGCGGATTCGCTGATGCTCAATCTCTCCACGGTCGGCGGCAGCACCAACTTCGGCTTCACCCTCTATACCTTTATCAAGTCCCTCCCGGTGCCGGTGCGTGCGGTGAACGCCGGCAATATCGAGTCCATGGGCATCGTCATGTACCTGGCCGCCAGCGACCGTACCACGACCCCTCATTCGCGCTTCCTGATCCATCCCATGAACTGGTATTTCGGCCAGAAATCGGTGGATCACTCGCGTCTGCGCGAATACCTGTCCAGCCTGGACAACGACGTCGCGCGATACGTGGAGATCTACGTCAAGGAAACCGCCGGGGCCGCCACGCAGCTGGATATCTTCAAATGCCTGTGCAACGAGGAGCGGGTCATCCCGGCGGAAAACTCCCTGGCCTTTGGTATCGCCCACCGGGTCGAGCAGGTGGTATTTCCTACGGATGCCAAACATTGGAAAGTCAGTGGTGGCGAGGATTAGGCGCTCATGAGGCCCCCACCACTTCAGTCAAGCCATTTTTCCGACAGGGGAAATTGTAATTAATAAAACAAGATATCCGCTGTTCCCTGTATAAAAATACTCAATGCCTTACAACAACGAAACGAAACGGCGATGTGCTTTTTAATTACCAGGAATGACCATTCGTCGCCAGCGCAACGCTTTTATTAAACTTCCCCCGCCGCTTACCTTTCACATTTAATGCGAGGCACGTTGCTCGCTTAAACCAGTATGAGGATTCTCGAAATGGCTAACAGCGGAAACAAAAACCCAGGCAACTTCGCAAACGATCGTGAAAAAGCATCTGAAGCCGGTAAGAAAGGCGGACAGGCGTCGGGCGGCAACAACACCAACGACCGTCAAAAAGGCTCTGGCGCCGGCAGCAAAGGCAGCGAACGCGGCCAAAGCGGCGGTGGCCGGAAGTCATAACTCCTGAGACCCGCTGGGGCGCAGCCTTGCTGCGCCCTGGTGCTGGATGAGTCGAGGTGAGACATGAGCAATCAGGAGCGGTTCATTGTCAGCTTTATCGCCAACGGCCAACCCGATAGCCGAGTGATGGAAGCCGACAGTGAGACATTGAGTGTCAGCGAGGCCGAAGCCCTGCTGAGAGTTTCTTTCAGCGAACTCAAAGACGCTCGATTGAGTGATGTTCAAGTTCAGAAAAAAACACGCCCCACTGAACAAGAACATGGCGTGCCCGGACACTTTAAACAGCCATAGCCGACAATGTTTAAATGTTTATAAGATTATCTGACGCATTGATAGTCTCTTAACCGATCAGCGCTGGGTATAAGTACTTTTCACCGTATCGATCCACGCCGGATCCAGGCATGACTGTCCGATATCCAGGCCCATCTGCTGCATCCTCTCCAGATGTTCCTCGGCTTCTCGCGCCAACGTCCCCTGGTCGCTGGAATTGGCGTCCAGCTGATGCATTTGGTCCAGCCCCAAGTGATAGAACCGCAGCACCTTCATGGCGGTCGGGTCATGGGCCTGCACACCCGCCCTCACCTGATGCATGACGTTGGTGACGCGCATCAGGCTGCGCTTGAGCTGCCAACCATACACCGCCGCGGCCATCCAGGGTTGCGTCCAGAGATACAGGCGCATCAGCGCGGCCATCACCAGCACCGCGACAATCACCCCGCCCAGGTTGATGCGAAAGTTATCGCCCCCTGGTGTGCCGAACAGCATCACCGCCAGGCTGGACAACAGCATGGCCAGCGCCAGGAACACCACAGCGATGATCAGTGTGCTGCGGCGGGTCTGCTGTCGGTAGAGGTTGGCGTCCCACGGTTTGAGCTCGAACATCGCTGTGCAATTTCCTTGTACGGCACGAAAAGAGTCGAGCATTATCGCCTGCCCGGCCGATTTAGCTATGCTGGGGCTCATTTTGTGTTGCACCCGACCCGAAGGATCCGGATCAAAGTCCATGGCGATACCGCAAGGATCGTGCGATCTTTCTGTGTGGACGTATTTTTCAAGATGCCGCCTCAGTGTGCACGGCATCGTTTTCAAGGAAAGCTGAATGACTCAAAGACATGTAATCAACGCTTCGGTAAGCCCGAAAGGCAGCCTGGAGACCCTGTCCCAGCGCGAAGTCCAGCAACTGAGCGAAGCCGGTTCCGGCAGCATCTATACCCTGTTCCGCCAGTGCGCCCTGGCTATCCTCAATACTGGCGCCCATGTCGACAACGCCAAGACCATCCTGGAAGCCTACAAGGATTTCGAGATCCGCATTCATCAACAGGACCGTGGCGTGCGCCTGGAACTGTTGAACGCGCCGGCCGACGCCTTCGTCGACGGCGAGATGATCGCCAGCACCCGGGAAATGCTGTTCAGCGCCCTGCGCGACATCGTCTACACCGAGAACGAACTGGATAGCCAGCGCATCGACCTGAGTTCGTCCCAGGGCATCAGCGACTACGTGTTCCACCTGCTGCGCAACGCCCGCACCTTGCGTCCTGGCGTGGAGCCGAAGATCGTCGTGTGCTGGGGTGGTCACTCGATCAATACCGAAGAGTACAAGTACACCAAGAAGGTCGGCCACGAACTGGGCCTGCGCAGCCTGGACATCTGTACCGGCTGCGGACCCGGCGTGATGAAAGGCCCGATGAAAGGCGCCACCATTGCCCATGCCAAGCAACGCATCCATGGCGGCCGCTACCTGGGTCTGACCGAACCGGGCATCATCGCCGCCGAGGCACCGAACCCGATCGTCAACGAGCTGGTGATCCTGCCGGATATCGAGAAACGCTTGGAAGCTTTCGTGCGTGTCGGCCACGGCATCATCATCTTCCCGGGCGGTGCCGGTACAGCGGAAGAGTTCCTGTACCTGCTGGGCATTCTGATGCACCCGGCCAACCAGGACCTGCCCTTCCCGGTCGTCCTCACCGGGCCGAAAAGCGCCGCGCCGTACTTCGATCAACTGCATGCCTTTGTCGGTGCGACCCTCGGCGAAGCGGCCCAGAAGCATTACCAGATCATCATCGACGACCCGGCCGAAGTGGCACGGCAGATGACCCAGGGGCTCAAGGAAGTGAAGCAGTTCCGCCGCGAGCGCAACGACGCCTTCCACTTCAACTGGTTGCTGAAAATCGATGAAGGCTTCCAGCGTCCGTTCGATCCGACCCACGCCAACATGGCCAGTCTGGGCTTGAGCCTCGACCTGCCGTCCCATGAGCTGGCCGCCAACCTGCGCCGTGCGTTCTCCGGGATCGTGGCCGGTAACGTCAAGGACAAGGGGATCCGCCTGATCGAAGAACACGGCCCTTACGAGATCCACGGCGATCCCGCCATCATGGAACCCCTCGACCGCCTGCTCCAGGCCTTCGTCGCCCAGCACCGGATGAAATTGCCGGGCGGCGCGGCCTATGTGCCGTGTTATCGCGTGGTGACCTGATCCTCCGGAACACCCTGCCCTTTGTGGGAGCGAGCCTGCTCGCGATGACGGCGGTACATTCAGCATCTATGCAGCTGAAGCAGCGCTATCGCGAGCAGGCTCGCTCCCACAGGGATCATGTAGCGGTTATGGAATCCGGGTCAGCCGCAGGAAGCCATTAGTGTTTACAGTGACGCCAAGCCCACGGTAATCCTCGATCGACGGATGAACCGTGTCCACCGGATGCGCATGCGTCGCCGTCACCACCATCACATCCGCCCCCGCCGCCTCGCCGGCCCGGATACCGGCGTCGGCATCCTCGAACACCAGACAATCCTCCGGCGTCACCACCAACCGCTCGGCAGCCAGTCGATAGCAGGTGGGGTTGGGCTTGCCGTCGCTGACATCTTCGGCGGTGATCATCACGGCGGGGCGTGGAATGCCGGCAGCTTTCATCCGGTGCAGGGCCAATGTCAGGGGGGCCGAGGTGACGATCGCCCAGCGCTCGGGTGGCAGATCGTTCAAGAACGCCACGGCGCCCGGCACGGGCACCACGCCTTCGACATCTTCGATTTCTTCCTGGGTAAGCCGCTCGGCTTCAGCCTGGGCATCCACCCCCGGTAGATGCTGGCGAGCGATGGTATCGATGGCCCGCACGCCATGGATGGTGGGCAGGAATGTCGCCACGTCCACACCGTGGCGCAGCGCCCAGCGGGTCCAGATCCGCTCGGCGGCGGCGATGGAGTTCAGCAGCGTGCCGTCCATGTCGAAGAGGAAGGCGTGGTAGGCCTTGGATGAGTGTTTTACGGACATCGGATTCTCACAGTCAAAACATTGGTCCCCTGTGGGAGCGAGCCTGCTCGCGAAGGCGTCGGCACCATCGAATGGAGGTTGCCTGACACACCGCTATCGCGAGCAGACTCGCTCCCACAGGGGCTATGGTGTCTGGGGGATTTATATCAACCGCTCGATCGACTGATGTTGCCAGACCCGTTTGTAATACAGCACCTGCAGCAACAACATGCTCAGGTACGCCACGGGAAACGCCATCCATACCCCTTCCAGGCCGAAGTGGGCGTCGAGCAGGTAAGCCGCCGGCACCTGTACGCCGACAATGCAGAAAATCGAGATCGCCACCGGCATCAACACCGTGCCGCTGGCGCGCATGATGCCGCCGACGATGGCCTGGAAACCGAACACCAGCAAGCTCCAGAGCATGATATGCAACAGGTGTTCGGCCTGGACCCGTGCCGCCGGGTCGGTAATGAACAACCCCAGCAGCCAATGGGACAACAGGTACCCCAGCAACACCAGTCCACCCGTCAGCCAGACGTTGATCAGCAGCCCCGTGCGCAGGATCGGCCCCAGGCGCTCCAAGCGTCCGGCGCCAATGGCCTGGGCACCGAGGATAGAGGCGCTGATGGCAATCGACAACGCCGGAAACTGCACGTAGTTGACGATCTGCGTCACTGCGCCGTAGGCCGCGGTGGCTTGGGAACCGTGGCGATTGACCAGCGCCAGGATCACCAGCTCCGACAAGGAGATCACCACCATCTGCAACCCCGTCGGCAGGCCGATGCGCAGCACCTTGGCGAGGATCTCCCGGTCCAGGCGCATCGCCGCGAATAACGCCCGGTCCGGTGCCAAGGCATGCTCGCGGCGGTTCAAGCGCCACGCCAGCAACACCATGGCCGACGCCGTGCCCACCAGTCCCGCCAGTGCCGCGCTCTGGATGCCCATCTGCGGCAGTCCCAGCCAACCACGAATCAACGCCGGCGTGAGGAGCATCCCAACCCCGGTGGACATCAGCAATGCCAGCAGAGGCGTCAGCGTATCGCTGACCCCGCGCAACAGCTGGGTGAACAATACGAACACCAGCAATATCGGCAGAATCCACATCATGACCCGGGCATAGGCAACCGCGTCCTCCAACACATCGGCCGGCGTACCCAAGCCTTGCAGGGCCTGGCGCGTAAAGACACTGCCGAGCACCGCCGCCACCAGTCCGATGATCGCCCCCAACAGCAGCGTCGAGCCGGCAATCGCCTTCACCGTGCCGGTTTCCTGCGCACCGTAGGCCTGCCCGATCAACACCCCGGCGCCAGCGCCCAGGCCGATCACCAGCGCAATGAAGAAGAACAGGATCGGAAACATGCCCGACACCGCCGCCAATGCCTGGGTGCCAAGCATTTGGCCGATATAGATGCTATTGAGCGTACCGGACATGGACTGTAGGAAATTGGACAGGACCATGGGGGTGAGGAACAGGAGGTAGGTTTTCCAGAGCGGCTGGGTCGGCATGGGGGCTCTTGATGGCAGGTTCGACAATTCAGGTGTCGGTAATTTAGCGCAATCCTGAGCAACCTGTGGGGGCAAAGCTTGCCCTAATGCCAGTCAGTCAAGGATCAAACGGCGCAAAAACTGTGGGAGCTAAGCTTGCTCGCGATAGCGGCAGACCAGCCAAAATGGTTGCTGGCAGACTTACGGCAATCGCGAGCAAGCTTTGCTCCCACAGGTTCGTGTATCAGGGCAAGCCTTGCTCCCACAGGTTTCATCCCGTCAGCCCGATTCGACATTTCACAGACTGTGGCTAATCTGAAGTAGCACAGTGCCACGCTCTGAGTAGGCCCTTGCCTACAGATGTCAGAAATCGGACGACTGGTCTTCAAGTCAAATCCGAGATCGCAGATAACCAGTTATTCGCCAATAACCTGTTAGCAACACTGTTCAAGGACCGAACCATGACGTCGTACCCACACGGTCATTCCTTTTCTCCCATCCAACCTCGCCTCCTCTGGAGTCCCCTGCTCGTGGCCGTCGCCGCTGTCATCGGCGTGCTGCTGCTCAACGAGACGAATGCACAGAACATCGGTTTAAGCGCAGTGCTTCTGGTCCTCGGCCTCGTTACCGGCCTGTGGGGCGCGCGGGTGCGACGTCGGCAGTTCGATGACGCGCTGGCTGCCACCGTCCGGCACGACCAGCAAGCCACCGAGCACGCCACCCATAAAGCCAGCGCACAGCTCAACGAAGTCATCCTCGGTGCCATGCCGATCTGGGCCAAGCAGGTCGAAAGCTCCCGGCAGCAGACCGAGACCGCGATCGTTTCGCTGACCAGCCGCTTCACCGGTATTTCGTCACGCCTGGAAGAAACCGTGCAAGCCTCGCAACTGGCCGCCGGCGAGCTGGCCGGAAAAAGCAGTGGCGGCGCCGTGCAGGTGCTGGCCCAGAGCGAAAGCGAACTGGTGCGGGTGATCGATTCCTTGAAAGCCACCCAAGCCAGCCGCGACGAAACCTTGGCCCAGGTGCGCAACCTCACCGCCTACACCGGCGAACTGCGGACCATGGCCGCCGACGTCGCCGCGATTGCCGCGCAAACCAACCTGCTGGCCCTCAACGCCGCCATCGAAGCCGCCCGGGCCGGTGAAGCCGGGCGCGGTTTCGCGGTGGTGGCCGACGCCGTGCGCAGCCTGTCGAGCAAGTCCAGCGAGACCGGCCAGCAGATGTCGGCCAAGGTCGACATCATCAATACCGCCATCACCCAATTGGTCCAGGCCGCCTCCAGTGGCGCCGATCAGGACAGCCACTCGGTGTCCAGTTCCGAGGACAGCATCCAGCGTGTGTTGGAGCGCTTCAAAAGCGTCACCGGGCAGCTCGCCGATTCGGCGGACCTGCTGCAACAGGAAAGCTACGGCATCCGCGACGAACTCACCGAGGTGCTGGTCAGCCTGCAATTCCAGGATCGGGTCAGCCAGATCCTCAGCCACGTGCGCGACAACATCGAGGACCTGCATGTACACATGCAGCAGGCCCAGCAGTCGCCCGACCAGGCCGTGTCCATCGATGCCCGCCAATGGCTGGCCCGCATGGAAACCACCTATGCCACCGACGAGCAACGCCGCAACCACCACGGCGACTCGGGCGTGCAACAAGCTTCACAGGAAATAACCTTCTTCTAGGAGAGCCGTTCATGGCTAAAAGTGTATTGGTTGTCGACGACTCCGCGAGCGTTCGGCAGGTCGTCGGCATTGCGTTGAAAAGTGCCGGCTACGACGTGATCGAAGCCAGCGATGGCAAGGACGCGCTGGGCAAGCTCAACGGGCAGAAAGTGCACCTGATCATCAGTGACGTGAACATGCCGAACATGGATGGCATCACCTTCGTCAAGGAGGTCAAGAAGCTGGCCAGCTACAAGTTCACGCCGATCATCATGCTCACCACCGAATCCCAGGAATCGAAGAAACAGGAGGGCCAGGCGGCAGGCGCCAAAGCCTGGGTGGTCAAGCCGTTCCAGCCCGCGCAAATGCTGGCGGCGGTGTCCAAACTGATCCTTCCTTGATGGCCGGAGGCTGTGATGCCACTGCTGTACGAAACACAGGGTGACACCGCGCAGGTGCAGATCGACGGCGAGCTGACGATCTACACCGCCGCCGACCTGGCCGCGCAATTGCTGCCCTGCCTGGGCAATACACCGCGCCTGGAACTGGACCTGTCACAGGTGACCGAGATGGACGGCGCCGGCCTGCAACTGCTGCTGATAGCCCAGCGCGAGGCGCCGAAGGCCGGTACCCAACTGACCCTGACCGCTCGCAGCAAGACCGTTAGCGAAACACTCGAGCTGTGCAACCTGCTGGCCTAATGGCCTGTACGGTTAATTTGAGTAAACGAATTAGCCACACAGGCCACTAGCCCGCATCACCGCCCGACACGACAAAGGATATGAGCGTGAGCATCAATCTCGACCAGGCACAACAGACGTTCATCGTCGAGGCACGGGAGCAGTTGCAGGCGATGGAAGAATCCCTGCTGCAACTGGAAAACGACCCGGCCGACGATGACGCTATCGGTGCGATCTTCCGTGCGGCCCACACCATCAAGGGCTCGGCCGGGCTGTTCGGCCTGGAACCGATCGTCAGCTTCACTCACATCGTCGAAGATGTGCTCGATCGCCTGCGCAATGGCAGCGTCGAGGTCGATACCGGCCTGATCGCGGTGCTGCTCAAGTCCAGCGATCACATGCTGGAACTGATCAACGTGGTGGCCAACCAGGGCGGGACACTGACGCCACCGGCCCTGAAACGGGAAATGGAGTTGTGTCAGGTCCTGCAGGAGTACCAGGCGCCCCCGCCTGACGACGCCCCGGCACCGGCGGCTGAAACCACAACGCAGGAGCCTTCCGAAACGCGCCTCTGGCGTATTTGCCTGCGCTTCGGCCAGGACGTGTTCCGCAACGGCATGGACCCGCTGTCATTCCTGCGCTATTTGCAGACCCTCGGTGAAATCGTCCACCTCGACACGCTGACCGAGGCGTTGCCCAGTGTCGAAGCCTTTGACGCCGAATCCTGCTACCTGGGATTCGACATCGATTTCCGCTCGGCCGCCAGCCACGGGGCAATCAATGAAGTCTTCGATTTCGTCCGGGAAGACTGCCTGATCGAGATCGTGGCCGTGGATGACCGAGCGAATACCGGGCTGGTTGCCACCGCCCAGGAACCGAACGACGAAAGCACGGCGCTGGTCACCACCGGCGAACTGCTGCCAGACCAACGCAAGACGCCACGAACGTCTGGCCAACTCCCGGCCGACAGACCATCGGCCAGCAGTGAAAACAAGGCCAAGGACGGCGCCTATGTACGGGTCAATGCCGACAAGCTCGATGAGCTGATCAACCTGGTGGGTGAACTGGTCATCGCCAGCGCCGGCACCAGCCTGCTGGCCCGTAACTGCCACGACGACTCGTTGCAGGAAGCCACTTCGACGGTGTCCGGGCTGGTGGAGGAAATCCTCGACGGCGCCTTGCGCCTGCGCATGATCCCCATCGGTGAAACCTTCAACCGGTTCCGCCGGGTGGTGCGCGATGTCAGCCAGGAACTGGGCAAGGATATCGACCTGATCATCAGCGGCGCAGAAACCGAGCTGGACAAGACCGTGGTGGAAAAAATCGGCGATCCGCTCATGCACCTGCTGCGCAACGCCATGGACCACGGCATCGAGACCGCCGAAGCCCGACTGGCCGCTGGCAAGTCGGCCAAGGGGCATCTGCACCTCAACGCCTATCACGACTCGGGCAGCATCGTGCTGGAAATTGCCGACGACGGCGCCGGCCTGAACCGCGACCGGATTCTGGAAAAAGCCCAGGAACGCGGCCTGGTCGCACCAGGCGCCAGCCCGACCGACCAGGAGATCTACAACCTGATTTTCGAGCCCGGCTTCTCCACCGCCCAGGCCGTCACCAGCCTGTCGGGACGGGGCGTGGGCATGGACGTGGTCAAGCGCAACATCACCCTGCTGCGCGGCACCGTGGACCTTGACAGCCAACCGGGCCAGGGCACCGTGGTGCGCATCCGTTTGCCGCTGACCCTGGCGATCATCAATGGTTTCCTGGTGGGCATCGACCAGTCCACCTATGTCATTCCGCTGGACATGGTCCAGGAATGCATCGAGCTGAGCGAAGACGACGGCACCGCCAGTCGCGAACAGGGCTACCTGGACCTGCGCGGCGAGGTGCTGCCCCTGGTGTACCTGCGCGACCACTTCAATCATGAAGGCCGGGCTTCGCGCCGGCAGAACGTGGTGGTGGTGCGCTATGCCGAACTCAAGGCTGGCCTGGTGGTGGACGACTTGCTGGGCGAATTCCAGACCGTCATCAAGCCCTTGGGCAAGTTGTTCGGCGCGCTGCGCGGCATCAGCGGCTCGACCATCCTGGGCAGCGGCGCCGTGGCCCTGATTCTCGACGTGCCGGCGCTGCTCACTCAGATCGCCCAGATAGAAAACCGCTACACCCCCACCCAATTCTCACAAGCCAACGCTCGCTGACGCTTTAGCAACTCCATGGAGAGGTATTTCCCAATGAAATGGTTCTACGATCTTAGAATCGCCACCAAACTGATCACGTCATTTCTTGTGGTGCTGGCACTGACCGCTGTCATGGGAGTGTTCTCGATCATCCAACTGGGCGAAGTGAACGGCACCACCACGGAAATCCGTGAAAACTGGATGCCATCGATGCGCGCGGCGTCCGGTATGCGTTTCTACGGCGCGAACTATCGCCTCAAGGAAAACCGCCACATCACCGCTGACTCCGAGCAGGAACGCACCACAGTCGAACAGGAAGCGGAAGAAGCCAAGAAAGGTTTCGAGACCCGTCTGGCGACCTACGAAAAACTGCTTTCCAATGCCGAAGACCGTCAGCTGTTCGAGACGACCCGCAACGACTGGGTCGCCTATCTGGCAATCAGTAAAGACCTGATGGCACTGTCCCGGCAAAACCTCACCGACCAAGCCCATGCGCTGCTCAAGGGCGAGTCCCGGCGTCGTTTCGAGCTGGTAACCAGTGATCTGCAGAAACTGGTGGAGCTCAATGACGCCGGTGCCGGCGCGGCCAGTGACCGCGGCACGGCGTTGTTTGAAAAATCCCGTCTGTCGATCATTGCCGTGCTGGCTGCGGCCCTGCTGATCGGCCTGGCCCTGGCGCTGTTCATCTCCCGGATCATTTCCCGTCCCTTGAAGCAAGCCGCATCGGTGGCCGAACAGCTGGCCGAAGGCAACCTGAACGCGAAAATCGAAGCCGGCTCCAGGGACGAAACCGGCATGGTCCTCAACGCCATGCAGAACATGGTAGGCAAGCTGTCCCACATCATCGGTGAAGTGCGCAACGCGGCGGACAACCTGGCCAGCGCCTCCGAAGAAGTCAGCGCCACCGCCCAGTCCATGAGCCAGGCCACCAGCGAGCAGGCGGCCAGCGTCGAGGAAACCAGCGCCTCCATCGAGCAGATGAGCGCCAGCATCAACCAGAACACCGAGAACGCCAAGGTCACCGACGGCATGGCCAGCAAGGCCGCCAAGGAAGCCACCGACGGTGGCGAATCGGTGCAGCAGACCGTGGTGGCGATGAAGAAAATCGCCCAGCGCATCAGCATCATCGACGACATTGCCTACCAGACCAATCTGTTGGCGCTCAACGCCGCCATCGAAGCCGCCCGCGCCGGCGAACATGGCAAGGGCTTCGCCGTCGTCGCCGCCGAAGTACGCAAACTGGCCGAACGTAGCCAGGTCGCCGCCCAGGAAATCGGCGAACTGTCCTCCAGCAGCGTGGACATGGCCGAGAAGGCCGGCAACCTGCTCGATGAGATGGTGCCCTCGATCAACAAGACCTCGGACCTGGTGCAGGAAATCAGTGCTGCCTCCGAAGAACAGGCCGCCGGCGTGGCGCAGATCAACACCGCCATGACCCAGCTCAACCAGGTGACCCAGCAGAACGCCTCCAGCAGCGAAGAACTGGCCGCCACCGCCGAAGAAATGAGCAGCCAGGCCGAACAACTGCAACAGGCCATGAGCTTCTTCACCCTGGACACGCCGCCCAAGTCGGCCAGCCTGCCGGTGAAGGTCGACCACACACCCGGGCCGTCCAGCCGCAAGCCGGCGCGGGCCTCGGTGACCACGTTGCCCAAGGCGTTTGCCTACAACATGGCCAGCGCACCGGACGAATCCGAATTCACCCGGTTCTGACGGTCCGCTTCCACAGGCTCGCTTAAAGGAGAAAAGCCATGGGCGCCATCGCTACCACCCGTCAAACCGCCATCGCGGTCGAGGAAGAAGCGCAATACCTGACATTCATGCTTGGCACGGAAATGTTTGCCATCGGCATCCTCTGCATCAAGGAGATCATCGAATACGGCAACCTGACCGTGGTGCCGATGATGCCGGCCTTCGTCCGCGGGGTGATCAACCTGCGCGGCGCGGTCGTGCCGGTGGTGGACCTGTCGGCCCGTTTCGGCCGGCAGAACTCGTCGATTACCCGGCGTTCCTGCGTGGTGATCATCGAGGCCAACACCGAAGACGGCCACGCCCAGGACATCGGCCTGCTGGTGGACACGGTATCGGCGGTGCTGGAAATCCCGGCCTCGCAGATCGAACCGCCACCGAGCTTCGGGGCGAAGATCCGTGCCGACTTCATCAGCGGCATGGCCAAGGTCGACGGCAAGTTCGTGATCGTGCTGGAGGTGGGCCGCGTGCTGTCCATCGACGAAATGTCCCAACTGGCCGAAGCCAGCCCCACCGCGCTGGAGTTTGAAAGCCAGTGAACACCGACACCTGCAAGGAACGCACCGTGAACTCACTGGCACTCAGTGATCGAGAGTTCAGCCAGTTTCAATCCTGGCTGTACCAGGCTGCCGGCATCAACCTGTCCGACGCCAAGAAAGCCCTGGTGGCCGGGCGATTGTTCAAGCGCCTCAAGCACTATGAGCTGGGCAGCTACGGCGAGTATTTCAAACTGATCATGAACGGCCAGCGCAGCGACGAACTGCAGGTGGCGCTGGACCTGCTCACCACCAACGAAACCTACTTCTTCCGCGAACCCAAGCACTTCGATTTCCTGCGCCAGCACGTGCTGCCCCACGCCGTACCGGGCAAGACCTTTCGCCTCTGGAGCGCGGCCAGCTCGTCGGGAGAAGAGCCCTACAGCCTGGCGATGACCCTGGCCGAAGGGCTGGCCACCACGCCTTGGGAAGTGATCGGTTCGGACATCAGCACCCAGGTGCTGGCCAAGGCCCGCTCCGGGCATTACCCGATGGAGCGCGCCCGCACCCTGCCCCAGCCGATGCTGAAGAAATACTGTCTCAAGGGCACCGGCAGCCAGCAAGGCACGTTCCTGATCGACCGGGCGTTGCGCAACCGTGTCAACTTCGTCCAGGTCAACCTCAATGACACCCTGCCGGAGCTGGGGGAGTTCGACGTGATTTTCCTGCGCAACGTCATGATCTATTTCGACCAACCCACCAAAAGCAAAGTGGTTGCCCGATTGATCCCCCGGCTCAAGTCCGGCGGGTATTTCATCGTGAGCCATTCGGAAAGCCTCAACGGTGTGTCCGATGCGTTGAAACTGGTGGCACCCTCGATTTATCGCAAGCCATGAGCGCCGCCCTGCAACCTGCGATGAGGGACGTGGCCGAGGTCTACCTGGCACCGGGGGAATTCCGCTTCGCCACATGCCCGACCCGGCTGCGCACCATCCTCGGCTCCTGCGTGGCGATCACCTTGTGGCATCCCGAACACCGGATCGGCGGCATGTGCCACTTCATGCTGCCCAGCCGCGTGCGCTGCTCCACGGCTCTCAACGGTATGTACGCCGACGAAGCCATCGAACTGTTCATCCGTGAGGCGCGGGCCCATCACACCGAACCCGAGGAGTACCAGCTCAAGCTGTTCGGCGGCGGCGAGATGTTCCCCGAGCTGCAACGGCAAGTCCCCTTCGGCGACGTCGCGCGGCTGAACGTCAATGCTGCGCTGGAAATGGCCGCCCTCTACCGCCTGGACCTCATTGCCCAGGACATGGGCAGCACCGGCTACCGGAGCATCATCTTCGACCTGTGCAGCGGCGACGTGTGGGTCAGGCACCAACCGATAAGGACCCGGCATTAACCATGTCAAAAAAGATCAATGTATTGCTGGTGGATGACTCTGCCGTGGTTCGCCAGGTATTGCTGGCGATTCTCAGTGACACCCCGGACATCCACGTCATGGGCGCGGCCTCCGATCCGATTTTCGCCATGGACAAGCTGGCCCGGGAGTGGCCGGACGTGATCGTGCTGGATGTGGAAATGCCACGCATGGACGGCATCACCTTCCTGAAGAAAATCATGAGCGAGCGCCCGACCCCGGTGGTGATCTGCTCATCACTGACCCCCAGGGGCGCGGAAACCACCTTGCAGGCAATGGCCGCCGGTGCGGTGGAAATCATCACCAAACCCACCAGCGGCTTGAAGAACTTCCTGTTGGAATCGGCGCCGGAACTGGTGGCGGCGATCAGGGGGGCCGCCCAGGTCAACGTCCGCAACCTGGGCAAGCGCCCCGCGCCACTGGCACCGGCCACCAAACTCAGCGCCGATGCCATGCTGCCCGCCGCGAACGGCCACGCCATGGCACAGACCACCGAACGCATCGTCGCCCTCGGTACCTCCACCGGCGGCACCCAGGCCCTGGAAGCGGTGCTGACCGCCCTGCCGCGGGTGTGTCCGGGCATCGTCATCGTCCAGCACATGCCGGAAAAATTCACCGCCTCGTTCGCCGCCCGGCTCAACAGCCTGTGCCAGATCGAAGTCCGCGAAGCCCGCAACAACGACCGCATCCACCCGGGCCTGGCCCTCATCGCCCCCGGCGGCAAGCACATGATGGTGACCCGCAGCGGCGCGTTCTATCATGTGCAGGTGGTGGACGGGCCGCTGGTCAATCGCCATCGCCCGTCGGTGGACGTGCTGTTCCGCTCAGTGGCCAAGTTCGCCGGCCGCAATGCCACCGGCATCATCATGACCGGCATGGGCGACGACGGCGCCCGCGGCCTGAAGGAAATGCTCGACGCCGGCAGCACCACCGTGGCCCAGGACGAAGCCAGCTGCGTGGTCTTCGGCATGCCCAAGGAAGCCATCAAGCTCAATGCCGCACAGCGGGTGATGGGGTTGCAGGAGATTGCCCAGGTGATTTTGCATCGCTAGCCATCGGGGGCTTTGTGGCGAGGGGATTTATCCCCGCTGGGCTGCGAAGCGGCCCCCAAAGCGGTCCACTCGATCTACCTGGCACCGAGTCGGCTGATTTCAGGGCTGCTTCGCAGCCCAGCGGGGATAAATCCCCTCGCCACAGTCATTTACACCGGCGGAATCGTCGCAAGCACGCCAATCAGCAGGGTCAACGCCAGGAAACCACCCAGAAAAATCGCCATCTTCGTCATAAGCACTCCAGAAACAAATACACAGCGAGCAGCCACTTCACACCCCTGTGGGAGCGAGCCTGCTCGCGATGACGTCGGCACAGTCAACTTCCTTGCCGACTGACAGACCGCCATCGCGAGCAGGCTCGCTCCCACAGGGTTCTGAGGTGAACTCGATTTCCGATGAATACCCTGCAGTATTTTGGCTCGTGACTCAGGTTGCATTACAGCCGCACCTGCCAGCAAAAAAACCGGATCAGATCCCCTCGCCACGACCGTCGATATACCAACGTATATTTTCCCGCCCTTAATCTCAGTGGTCATCGCCAGAGGCTGGACTTAATCTCGCCGCACTCAAACACCGACGCTACAAAAGAGGTGCACGATGCGCTCTCCACTCGCCGCCTCAGCATTGACTCCGTTCAAATACAACGAGCCACGTGCCTGGTGGGCCGATGTCACGCTGGTTGGCCTCATCGGGGTACTGGTCGTATTCATCGCCTATGGCGTCGAGCAAATGAACCAGCCGCTCGCTGTGCTGGATGCCTCGCCGTTGTCGCTCGATCTGGCCCACTTGCCGGGATACACCCTGCGCACCACCTTGCGCATGTTCATCGCGTTGTTTGCGTCCTTTGCGTTTTCCCTGCTCATCGCCACGTTGGCCGCGAAAAGCCGCAAGGCCGCCCTGGTCATCCTGCCGGCGCTGGATATTTTTCAATCCGTGCCAGTCCTTGGGTTTCTCACCTTCACCGTCGTATTCTTCATGGGGCTTCTCCCCGGCAAGGAATCCGGTGTGGAGTGCGCAGCGATCTTCGCCATTTTCACCAGCCAGGTCTGGAACATGACCTTCAGCGTCTATCAATCGCTGAGGACCGTCCCCAACGATCTCTACGAGGTCAGCCGGCAGTTTGCGTTTTCGCCCTGGCAGCGGTTCATCAGGCTGGAGTTGCCCTTCGCCACGCCAGGGCTGGTGTGGAACATGATGATGTCCATGTCCGGTGGCTGGTTTTTCGTGGTGGCGTGCGAGGCCATTACCGTCGGCAACACCACCGTGAGTTTGCCGGGGATCGGCTCCTGGCTGGCGCTGGCGATCGCACGCAAGGACATCGCCGCGACCGCCTGGGCCGTGCTGGCCATGGTCGCGGTGATCATGCTTTACGACCTGCTGTTCTTCCGGCCGATCGTGGCCTGGGCGGACCGGTTTCGCTTCGAGCAGACCGCCTCCCAGAAGCGTCCTCGCTCCAGGGTTTATGACCTGCTGCGCTCGACGCGCCTGGTGCCCTTGGCGTTGCTGGCCCTGGACAGCCTCAGGGCCTGCTTACTCCTGGACAGACTCCCCAGGCTGCCACGCCTGCGCTTCAAGGCCAGCGCCCGTTTCAGCCGCACTACCGACCTGCTCTGGATTGCCTTGATTGTCCTGGCCTGCATGGCCGGTATCTTTCAGTTGTCACGCTTCATTGGCAGCACCTTGGGCCTGGAAGATGTCATCAGCACCTTTGGCCTGGGGCTTGCCACCCTGCTGCGCGTCGCCGTACTCATCGCGCTCGCCAGCCTGGTCTGGGTGCCCATCGGCGTGTGGATCGGCCTCAACCCGCGCTGGGCCGAACGCCTCCAGCCCGTCGCGCAACTGTTGGCGGCCTTTCCCGCCAATGTGCTGTTTCCGTTTGCGGTGGTGGCCATCGTCACCCTGAAACTGAACCCCGATATCTGGCTGTCGCCGCTGATGGTGCTGGGCACCCAGTGGTACATCCTGTTCAACGTGATCGCCGGGGCCAGCGCGCTGCCCACCGACCTGCGGGAAGCCACACGCAGCTTCCACCTGCGCGGCTGGCAATGGTGGCGACGGTTCGCCCTGCCCGGGGTCTTTCCCTACTACATCACCGGCGCCCTGACGGCGGCGGGCGGATCGTGGAACGCCAGCATCGTCGCCGAGGCCGTGTCCTGGGGCAACGAGCATCTGTACGCGTCAGGGCTCGGCGCCTTCATTGCCCAGGCCACCGAGGCGGGCGACATGCAACGGGTGGCACTGGGGGTGGCGGTCATGGCGATTTTTGTCGTGGGTTTCAATCAACTGCTGTGGCGACCCTTGTACGGTTTCGCCGAGCGCCGACTGCGAATCGGTTGAGGATGAAACCAATGCAAGTGATGGAGAAGCGCTGCCTGGTCGACGTGCAGCAAGTGGGTCATGTCTATGGCTCGGCCGGCGGCGCCGAACGGCGGGTCCTGGACGACGTCTGCATGCGCCTGAACGAGGGCGAAATCGTCGGTCTGCTGGGGCGCTCGGGGTCTGGAAAGTCGACCTTGCTGCGCGCCATCGCAGGCCTGATTTCGCCGACTGCAGGCGCGGTTGATTTCCCCGTCGATGCCCAGGGATTACCGAGTTCGGTGCGCATGGTGTTCCAGAGCTTCGCCCTGTTCCCCTGGCTCACGGTGTTGCAGAACGTCGAGGTCGGCCTCGAAGCCTTGAACGTGCCGGTGCCCGAGCGCCGCCGACGGGCCCTGGCCGCCATCGACATGATCGGCCTCGACGGCTTTGAAAGCGCCTTCCCGAAGGAACTGTCCGGCGGCATGCGCCAGCGTGTCGGCCTGGCGCGAGCGTTGGTGGTCGCCCCGGATGTGCTGTTGATGGACGAGCCGTTCTCCGCACTGGACGTGCTCACCGCCGAAACCCTGCGCACCGACTTGCTGGACCTCTGGCGCGAAGGACGGATGCCGCTCAAGTCGATCATGATGGTCACCCATAACATCGAAGAAGCCGTGCTGATGTGCGACCGGATTCTGATTTTCTCCTCCAATCCGGGGCGCATCATGCAGGAACTCAGCGTCGACCTACCCCAGCCGCGCAATCGCTCCGACCCGGCGTTCCAGGCCCTGGTGGAGCACATTTATGTGCAAATGGCCGGCGGCGGACGTTCGGATTCTCCGCGCCAGGGTGTGTTTGCCGGCACCGGCGTGGGCATGGTCTTGCCGCCGATTTCCACCAACGCACTGGCCGGGTTGATCGAGGCGGTCCAGGATCACCCCTTTGACGGCCAGGCCGATCTGCGGGAACTGGCCGGGGCATTGCGCTACAGCGACAGCGATCTGTTTCCGGTCGCCGAGGTGCTGCAACTGATGCGTTTCGCCGACCTTCGCGATGGGATCCTTACCCTGCTCCCCGCCGGGCACCGCTATGCCGAATCGGATGTCGATGAACGCAAGCAGCTGTTCGCCCGGCACCTGCTCCGGTATGTCCCGCTGGTGGGGCATGTGCGAAGAGTGCTGGACGACCGCCCGACCCGCACGGCGCCCGCCCGACGTTTCCGGGATCAACTGGAGGACTTCATGTCCGAGCACGACGCCGCCCATACCCTGGACTGCATCACGCAATGGGGGCGCTATGCGGAACTGTTCGCCTACGATGAAGTGGCCGATCAGTTCAGCCTGGACAATCCGTCCTGAGGTGATTCAAATGGCAGGGTCGAAGCCCGGACACATCGAGCGATACGAGATGAATACTCAATGAGAAAGACTCAATGGGCGCTGCGTCTGCTGCTTCTGCTGGGGCTGGCGTTCGGCATCGCGGCGATAGACACCATCACCGATCTCGAGATCGCCGTGGGGGTCTTCCAGATCGTCGTGGTGCTGATTGCCGTGAGGATCCTGCCGGCGCGTGCGGTCGCGGGTGTGTCGTTCATCTGCATGGTGCTGACGATCCTCAGCTATCGGCTCACACGCTTCGGAGACTCGGAGGCCGGCCAGATCAACGTGCTGATCAGTCTCGCCGCCATCGCCGGCACGACCTACCTGGCCCTGCGCCTGTCCGCCGCCATCGAAACCGTGCATCGAACCCGTGCGCACCTGGCGCACATCGCCCGGGTCAATATGCTGGGCGAGCTTGCCGCCTCCATCGCCCACGAAGTGAACCAGCCCTTGGCCGCCGTCGCCAACAGCAGCGGCGCGTGCCTGCGCTGGATGGCGACGGAGCCACCCAACCTGCCCAAGGCCCGCCTGGCGGTGGAACGCATCATCGCCGACACTCATCGGGCCAGTGAAATCATTACCCGCCTGCGCGGCATGGCCCGGCACCAGGCCCCCACCAAGCAATGGCTGAACGTCGCCGACACGGTCAATACCGCCCTGCGGCTGCTGGCCGGAGAACTGAACGAGCAAGGCATCACCCTGCGCGTGCATATCCAGGAAGGCCTGCCGCCGATGCTGGCGGATGAGGTGCAGATCCAACAGGTGATATTGAACCTGGCGATGAATGGGATCGATGCGATGCGGCAAATCGATGCCGACCAGCGCGTCCTGGAATTTCATGCCGAGCTGGAGTCCGGCCAGCAACTGCTGTTTTCCGTGTCCGACCAAGGCAAGGGCCTCTCCGGCAACGACCATGAGCGGGCGTTCGACGCGTTCTACAGCACCAAGCCAGACGGCATGGGCATGGGGCTGGCCATCAGTCGTTCGATCATCGAGGCCCACGACGGGCGTATCTGGGTGTCCAGCAACCCGCAATTCGGCGCAACCTTCCACTTCACCCTGCCGGCGGTGACAAGGGAATCCGATGACTAAGCCCGATATTGCCGAATCGATGGTCTACATCGTCGACGACGACAGCTCCGTACGCGTCTCGCTGCAAGACCTGCTGGCGTCCGTGGACCTGCCGAGCATGGCCTTCGCCTCGGCGCGTGAATTCATGGACGCCACGCTGCCGGACATCCCCGCCTGCCTGATCCTCGACGTGCGCATGCCGGGGATGAGCGGGCTGGACTTCCAGCAGGAAATGGCCCGCTTGAACCTCCAGCTCCCCGTGATCTTCATCACCGCCCACGGCGACATCCCCATGTCGGTGAAAGCCATGAAGGCCGGGGCATTGGAATTCTTGACCAAGCCGTTTCGCGAACAGGACCTGCTGGACGCCATCAGCCAGGGCCTGAACCGGGACAGGGAACGGCGCAAGGCGGCCTCGGTGATGGACGATCTGAAACGGCGCTATGACAGCCTGACTGACGGCGAACGGGACGTGATGGAATGGGTGGTGTCAGGCTTGCTGAACAAACAAGTGGCCGGGCGCTTGGGGTTGAGCGAAGTGACCGTGAAGGTCCGCCGCGGCGCGTTGATGCGCAAGATGGAGGCGGACTCGTTGGCGGCGTTGGTCAAGATGTCGGAGCGGCTCAAGGGTATGGGTCACTAAGGAACCCCGAGGCTCTGCTTTTTGTGGGAGCGAGCCTGCTCGCGATAGCGGCAGCACATCCAGCACCGATGCCAACAGACCTACCGTTTTCACTCCCATCCCAGTCGACATCGATACCGGAATCCAATTACCTTCATCCATCCGCGCTCAAGGACCGACCGCCATGCCTCACCTGCCCACCTTCCAAACCCAACGCCTGATCCTCACTCCACTGCAACTGACCGACGCCCCCGCCATCCAGGCGCTGTTCCCCCATTGGGAAGTGGTCCGCTACCTTGACAGCCGAGTGCCCTGGCCCTACCCCGCCGACGGTGCACTGGGCTACGTGCGCGACCACGCCCTGCCCGCCATCGAGCGCGGCGAAGAGTGGCACTGGATGATCCGTTTGGCGTCAGACCCGACCCAGATCATCGGTAGCATTTCCCTCTTCGACCAACCAGACAACCACCGCGGCTTCTGGTTGTCACCGCAATGGCAAGGGCTCGGCTACATGAGCGAGGCGTGCAAAGTGATCAATGATTATTGGTTCGTCACACTTGGACGCCCAGTGATGGTGGTGCCCAAGGCGGTTGGCAACCAGGGCTCGCGGCGTATTTCCGAACGTGAGGGGATGCGATTGCTCAGGATTGAACGGGGGCGATTTGTCGGCGGGGAATTGGACAAGGAAGTATGGGCGTTGGACCGTGAGCAGTGGTTGGGGCGTACTGCGCAGATACGGTAATTGACGGCTACATCGGCTATATCGAGCCAAAGACAAAATCGGCAGGCTCGAACCGCTCGCTCGTGTCCATCCGGATATTGCGCAGGTGCGCAGTCTCCAGGTGCGACGCATAAAGCTGTTCCGAAAAATAGCCCACCAAGATCGAACGACGACGAGCCCCACTCACGTTCAGACTGGCCCCGTGAACCAGCTCGGCATCAAACACCAGAATGTCGCCGGCACACCCTGAAAGCTGCACGGAGCGGGACTCGTCAGCGAAGTCGAAGGGTGGCGCTCCCGGCGGCTGGCGATGGCTGCCAGGCACGATACGCGTCGCGCCGTTCTCGGGACCGTAGTCGTCGAAAAAAGCCAGCGCGACTGCCGTATCGCCTGGCCGTTGGGCCGACAGGTCGCGGTGCAACTGCTGATGACCGCCGCCCGCCAAGGGCTCGCGTCCCTCTACCTGCGCGAGAAAGAACCGCTCGCCAATCAACTCCCCCACTGCCGCCAGCAACGGTGGCAGACGACACACCGCCTGGATCGTTGGATCGCGGTCCAACAGGGAATGACGCCAGTCCCAGCCACGAGGGGTTGGCCATTGATCCGACGGTATTACGCCCGCGTCGAATAGGCTACGGAGCTCTGCGAGCCACTCGGTTGGGATCGCACGATGCAGGAGGACGTAGCCCTCCAGGTGGAGTTGATTGCGGTTGGTCATGGCGCTGGCAATTTCCTTGTGTCCACGCGTCGAGTAAGAGTAGAAATCAGCGGCTGCTTTTGCGAATTGCCCTCTGCCCTAATCCCCCACAGATCCCTGTGGCGAGGGGATTCATCCCCGCTGGGCTGCGAAGCGGCCCCCATCGAGACTTCAGAACTATTCTCAGGAATTGGAGCCCATCCGCCCCCGAAACGCCATGCGAAGACATCCCCAGGCTATGGCTCCAATGATCAACACTTCGGCTAAACCAATCAGCAAATTGAATGAAAAAGTCAGCGGTTGCGCGGCCCAATAGAAAATCGTCGACCCCGTTCGAAAACCGCTGGCGTGCAACCGTCCGGTAAACACAGACGGCACCAATGCGACGAGGTTAATCAGCTCCAGCACCGCCAGGAAAGTACCCAACAGTATGAGCAAGGCGCGGGCAGGCATACCAAGCTCCGCGCTCGATTCGGACGCAGCCGCGGCCCCCTTCCCTCTGCGTCCTCTGGCTTCCCTCACCACCTTACCGCTGGTGGGCGCTGGAGCCGGCCTGTAGACGGCCTTAGCCGCCATCGCCGAAGCACCGACGACCTCGGTAGGCACCGCCACGTTCAGGTAATCGGCCAACTCACGCAACCACAAATCGGTGCGTTGACTGCCCGGCACTACCGGAACGGTATCGGTGGTCAGGCGATGCTCACTGCCATCGCGCATCACCAACCAAAGTTGGGTGCGGGCTTGCTCAGCCTGCGGAAGACGACGAAGTTCGAGGCATTTGACGGCATTGATTCTGAATACCGACTGCACACGCTCACGCCGTCCAAAAAAATTCCGGGTCAGGCGCTTGCCTTCACAGTCGACGCGCGACAACAGCAAGGTCTCGCGGATGCCGGTGTAAACCATCAGCATCAGGCCAAGGGCCGGAATCAGCAGCAGCCCGAGAACGATGAGTAATGAGGACAGCGGATCCAGGCCAGCCGATGGCGAAAGTCCCTCAGCGACCGCGAACACGGCGAACGCCATCGGCAAGAGGAAGGTAAGCGCGCCTACCAGCAACACGGCGGTACTCTGCACCTTATTGTGCGAATGGATGAGCAAGTCATCCTGGGCGGTGCGCTCGAAGCGGTGGCCGATCAACATGCAGAACTCCTTCTCACCGTCCTACGAATCCTGAAAATGTTGGTTCGTTTCCGCGCAGAACTCTCACGATTCCTACGATGCACTCGGAATCTCTCACCTTGTCCGGTTTGGGCGCGTAAATCTATAGTCTTCCCGTCGCTTAAGATGGCGATCAGGTTTGGCGACCTGCGTATCGGATAGCCCTTTAAAAAAATTGGAGCAATCCCATCCCCATCACCGGCATCGACTGCACCCCCGCGTCCCTACTCATCAATACCCAAGCACCGCTAGACATTCTGCACGCAACCGCTGATTACCGCATTCGTGTGGTGACTCAGCTATTGGAGAACATCGCGTTCCGATCAGAGATTGCCAACGATACGACCGAAAAGGGGACACCCATTAGCCCAGTCCCCTTTTTCCATGTACAGGCAATCATGTACAGGCACCTCCAGGCCATGGATCCTCTGATCAACACCTCATCACGGCCATCGCCATACGGGCTCGCTTAAATGCTCAGCAAAAAAGTCCGACAGCGCTTTGATTTTTACCGGCCGGGTACGGGCCGTGGGGGTGACGAAATACAGGCCGCCACGGGCCATGCTCCATTCCGGTAGCACCAAGACCAGGCGCCCATCTGCCAGGTATTCGCTGGCAATGAATTCCGGCAGTTCGGCGATGGCCAGTCCCTCAAGTAACACGGGTAATAACGCATCCGAGTTGGTCACTCTTAACGGGCCGCTTGGTACCACGTCTTCTTCAGTGCCGTCTTTATGGGTGAACCGCCACACTTGGCTACGGGCTCGGTAGGCATAACTCAGGCACGTGCGGGCCGCCAGTTCGCGGGGATGACCGGGGTGGCCATGGACGTCCAGATAAGCCGGTGAGGCCACCAGATATTGGGTGACAGCGCAGAGATGCCTTGCAACCAGCGATGAGTCCGGCAATACGGCAATGCGCAATGCCGCATCAAAGCCTTCGGCGATCAGGTCTACCGAGGCGTCTGAAAGGTGCAGGTCAATCGACAGCTCGGGATACTGCCGGATCAACTGCGGCATCAGCGGTGCCACCCAACGCAGTCCAAACGACATGGGGATCGCCAGGCGTACCTGGCCGCGGGGCTGGATCGATAACTCCTGAGCCTCGCTCTCCACCTCTTCGGCCTGCCGATAAATCTCCCCGGCCTTGGCCGCCATGCTCGCGCCGAATTCTGTAAGTGCCAGTTGCCGCGAGGTACGGTTGAACAAGCGCCCACCCAGACGCTCCTCCAGGCGCGCGACCGCTCGGGATACCGTTGGCACCGACACGCTCATGACACGCGCAGCACCGGCGAACGAACCTTCTTCGGCTACCTTGGCAAACATCGCCAACCCCTCGAAATCTGGAAGCTTGCTCATTTCATTTCTGCAACGATAGGTTTCAGACAATTCTATTTTGAAAGCCATGCCTCGTCGATAAGCTTCTCCCACACACCAACTCCATCAAGCGGAATACGGGAGAAACACCATGGCTAACAAACTCGAAGGCAAAATTGCATTGGTTACCGGCGGCACTACTGGCATCGGCCTGGCCACTGCCAAACGCTTCGCTCAGGAAGGCGCCCACGTATACATCACGGGCCGTCGCCAAGCCGAACTGGACGCCGCCGTCGCCGCTGTCGGCAACGCCACCGGCGTGCAGGTGGACTCTGCCAAACTCGACCAGCTGGACGCGCTATACCGCCAGATTGGCGCGGCCCACGGCCGAATCGACGTACTGTTCGCCAATGCCGGTGGCGGTTCCATGCTGCCACTGGGCGACATCACAGAACAGCAGTACGACGACACCTTCAATCGCAACGTAAAAGGCGTGCTGTTCACTGTGCAAAAGGCCCTGCCGTTACTGGCCAAAAAAGCCTCGGTGATTCTTACCGGCTCCACGGCAGGCAGTTCAGGCACTGCCGCCTTTAGTGTGTACGCCGCGTCCAAGGCCGCCGTACGCTCATTTGCACGCAACTGGATTCTGGATTTGAAAGACCGCCAGGTGCGCATCAACACCATCAGCCCCGGCGCCACCCGCACTCCTGGCCTGGTTGAATTGGCCGGCCCCGATGCCGCTCAGCAGCAGGGCTTGCTGGACTACATGGCGTCGCTGATCCCCATGGGGCGTGTCGGTGAAGCTGACGAAATTGCCAGCGCCGCGTTGTTCCTGGCCTCGGATGACGCCAGCTTCGTCAACGGTATCGAGCTGTTTGTTGACGGCGGCCAGGCGCAAATCTGACCACCCAGCGGGCGACCGCCACGGTCGCCCGCCAACCCATTTCACGAGGAACAGTTATGAACCCCTTTTTCCGGGTTCTACCCCCAGAGATCCGCCACTCCGATCAATTGAAAGACCTCATTTCCCGAAGGCTCGGCGAAGATGATGTCCAGGTTCCGGTAACCGGAGTGGTCCCCTACCAAGCTCAACTCGAATCGAGCCCCATGGGCGTCGGTTTCGTAGTTCTTCAAGGACGTCAGGTTCTTGGCTTCATTGAACACCACGTCCAAAGTGCCGTTGTAACCATTTCCCAACTGCGTAAAGCCCAAGGCGGACAAATCGATCCTGTCTTCACCCACGGTGTAATCAATCAGGCGATCTGTGTGGTTCTCGGTGGCGGTACGGTAGCTGTCGCTCAGTGCGTCGAAGCGGAACACATCGTTGTTGCCGCCCCCCACCAACAGGTCCCGGCCCTCCCCGCCAACCAATATGTCATTCCCCAGCGCGCCATGAAGACGATCATCGCCCGCCAATCCTTCGATGATTTCGCCTCGAGCGTTGCCTTGTAAACGATCGGCCTTTTCGGTGCCCATCAAGCTGGCTTGCTGAAACAGAAGGTTGGTTTCATTCAGCGTTTGGCTCAAATCACCGTCGAAGACCAATTCGAAGCGTTCCCCATCCGCGTTGGCATCGAAACTTTTGAGGTAGGTCCGCGTCCCGCTCTCATTGACTCGTATCGCCAGCGTTCCGTCATGTCCATCGCCCAGCCCGAGGAAGCCCAGGGAGAAGAGCTCGATGGTATCGGTGCTGGGATCGAAGTCGGTGATTCGGTCGCTATGGGCCTCCGTTGCGGTTCGGTAACTGTCCGAGACTGACTGATAACGGAACGTATCGGTCCCGGCACCGCCGGTCAGCAGGTCACGACCTTGCTGACCATCGAGCAGATCGTTGCCAGCCCCGCCCAGGATCGCATCGTCGAACGAGGCGGTACCCAGCAAGAAGTCATCGTTGCCGCCACCATCAAGGTGGTGATAGCCATCGTCGGGATTGCCAAAGCTGTGGTCCAGGCTGCCGTCGGCGTTCAACTGAACCAAGGCAGCCAGATAGCCGTCCGCGCTCGTTCCTTGGCTTCCACCAATCAACAATTTGCCGTTGGCCAGCACGATCATGTCCGCTACTGCGAAAGGAGCGCTTTCCGAGCCCCAACTGACCAGCCCCTGATGACCGAAATCGGTGTCGAGCGAGCCGTCGACGTTGAGCCGGATCACGGTCGCCACGCCGCCCGAGGCGCCCGCCAGGAGGATTTTGCCGTCGTCTTGGATGACGAGGGCGTTTGCGTGAACATCCAGGGCCAGGCTGCCCCCATTCGCAAAGCTGCTATCCAGAGTACCGTCCTGGTTGAGGCGGGTCAGGGTATCTCGCCCCGTGACCAATACTTTTCCGTCTTCCTGCAGCGAAACGTCGATGATGCTGGCGGGGTGAATGCCGACGGACGCCGTCAGGTCCAGGATCCCGTCCTCGGCGAAAGACGAGACCAAGGTCCCCGTCGCGTCGAAGCGGGCGATATGGATCTCTCCGGAGGGATACCCAGCGCTTGCGAAAAAACTGCCGTCGGTTTGTACCGAGAACGACGCTTGCTGGCTCAGGAAGTCATTCCAGTAGAAAGGCACTGTCGCAACGCCGCCATTTCCAAAGCTCATATCGAGGCTTCCGTCAGCCAAAGTGCGACTTATGCCCGACACCCAGGCGCCGCCAACTTGCACGTAATGCGTCGCCAGGTACCCGCCTCCCGGCTGCACCGCGGCATTACCGCCGTCCTCGATATCGAGCGTCACAGGCAGCAGGGATTTACCGTCTCCACTGAAGCTGCGGTCCAGGCTACCGTTGGCATTGAAGCGGACCACACTGCCGGTAAAGCCCGAATCCTCTTCACCTCCTAGTCCGAGGCGACTATAAGCGCCGAGCCAGATAGTACCGTCCGGATCGACCGTGATACCTCCGATTTTGTCCGAGCCCCATAAGGGCGTGACCACCATGCCTGTGTTCCGCACAGCTGAAGCGGCGGGCGAAATGCTCTGGCCCATGTCCATGCCTCCGTTAGCTATCTGTCGCCCGAAACCATAGACACGGGTCAATCGGGTTGCCACTTTACGAGACGAAAGGAGGTTCCTTGGACGACCCTCTACCCTGCTATCGAAGCAACCAGACTCATTTCCACTAAATGTGGCCCCAGCCGATCCGGGCCACCAGCCTGTCTTTCTCCAAGCTTGCCGGCTAACTTACAGCCCCTAATCTGCGCCTCTTTCACGAGGGGCCAGATCGCTTGTTACAAAACCCACCCCACAATGATCGCAAAAAAAACCATCAACCAGTTGCTTCAGCGGCGCTGGTTTCAGAAGGGTAGGTTTGCATTCATCAACTGCTAGTTGATCCAAGCGTTGATAGCCTGCTTTTTCTTCCCCATTGAAGCGTTTTTTTGGGCTTGCTGCTCCTATCAGAATTCCCTTTGGTCTGACGTGTTGGACGGACCCACAGCGGGGGCAGGATTCCATAGGATGGTGGTTCATGGCATGACCCGATCTGAGAGAGGCGAGAGAATGATATCGAACAGACCTGTAGGGACGTGAAGATGATTCCGAATATCTACAGACTTCACGTGGAGATGTCCTGTCCCTATCGACGCAGACGTTTTCACCAAGCCTGGGCTGAAAGCGAACTACAGCGTCACTGCCTGGACGCACATCAAATTCATCAGGGATGGTGGAGGTCCAGGCACGCCTTGACGTGTACCGTCAGTCCAGTGAAATCTTCATATATAAAATCTAAATAGCCAGGATCCACTCGTTCGAGGTACTGCCAGACTGGAAGGTTCGCATTCGCTGCCTGAAGCTCGAGCAGTCCAGCGCGCTCGAGGCAAACCACCCAGTTGGTACCTGGTAGCGAGTCTCGAACATGGGCAATCAGCAGCCAATGCTCAGGGCTTCCATAACTTGAAACTGCCACCTCCAGGCGTTTCATCGTGGCATCGTCTTCCTGCTCGAAACGAAAGGCCACCCATGGTAGGCCGCCAGGAACATCCACAAATTCGCGACCATTCCAAGTCTGGACTATCCGCCGACCGTATCGCCTCCATGCGAGAGCGCCCAGCTCTTCGAGAACATTCAGCAGTTCACCTTCGGGATGCTGTATTCGCAAGGTATCGCCACCCGTCATTTCTCTTGGGTCCAGTAATTGATTGCCTGCTTTTTACACGGTGTATAAAGGAATGCGAAGCGTGTCTGTATTGGGTAGTTAGCAGCCAATATCAGTAGCGTTTGGTCATGCCTGCTTTTGGCTGATTATTGCCGGTCACAAAAGGCATTTTTTGATTCACCACCGTTCGTCATAGCCGACGATCCCATCCCAAGCAGTTAGTCACCCTGAAAACTTGATTCCAATGGCACCACAGGGGATTTGCGAGGTACACGCCATCTGCGTACAGCGCCGGCTCTGTGGGGGCTGGGCTTGCCCTGATACCAGTCAGTTAAGCCATAGACCTGTGGGAGCAAAGCTTGCTCGCGATAGCAACAGACCCGTCAACATTGTTGCTGACTGAGTTACCGCAATCGCGAGCAAGCTTTGCTCCCACAGGATTTGCAGCGGACGCGAACCCTGTGACCACCTCAGGAAATGTGGGACACCGCCCAATAAAGCCGTCCCGCTTTTAAACGCCTTTGGTCGAAGGCAGCAGAATGGTCAGCACACCCAGCAACGGCAGGTAGGAACACAGCGTGTAGACGTACTCGATGCCGTGGATGTCCGCGAGGTACCCCAGCAACGCCGCGCCGATGCCGCCGAAGCCAAACATCAGGCCGAAGAACACGCCGGCAATCATGCCGACATTACCCGGCACCAGCTCCTGGGCGAAGACGACGATGGCGGAGAACGCCGAGGCGAGGATGAAGCCGATGATCATGCTGAGCACGCCGGTCCAGAACAAGTCCACATAAGGCAGCGCCAGAGTGAAAGGTGCCGCGCCCAGGATCGAGAACCAGATGACCTTCTTGCGACCGATCTTGTCGCCGATGGGGCCACCGAAGAACGTACCGGCGGCCACCGCTCCCAGGAACAGGAACAGATACAACTGGGAGCTGGTCACCGACAGGTGGAATTTCTCGATCAGGTAGAACGTGAAGTAGCTGGTGAAACTCGCCATGTAGAAATATTTGGAGAACACCAGCAATGCCAGGACCACCAGTGCGGCGGTCACCCGCGCCTTGGACAGGCCATGGGTTGCCTTGCCGCCCTGTTTCAGCTTGAACAGGTTGAGGTGGTTACGGTACCAACGGCTCAAGCCGTACTGTACGAAGATGGCGAAGACGGCAAACAGGCCGAACCAGGCAACATGGCCTTGGCCAAACGGAATCACGATGGCCGCCGCCAGCAACGGACCGAAGGCACTGCCCGCATTGCCGCCGACCTGGAAGGTCGATTGCGCCAGGCCATAGCGACCGCCTGAAGCGAGCCGGGCCACACGCGAGGTTTCCGGGTGGAAGGTCGACGAGCCGATGCCCACCAGCGCGGAGGCCAGGAGGATCGCGCCAAAGCTGCCGACGAACGCCAGCATCATGATGCCGATGAGGGTGCAGACCATGCCGGCAGGCAGCAGCCAGGGCTTGGGGTGACGGTCGGTGTGATAGCCCACCCAGGGCTGCAACAGGGAGGCGGTCAGTTGGAAGGTCAAAGTGATCAGCCCCACCTGGGCAAAACTCAGCCCATAGTTGGCCTTCAGCATTGGGTAGATGGAAGGCAGTACGGCCTGAATGAGGTCATTGATCAAATGCGCGAGCGCGCAGGCGCCGATGATCCGCATGACGAGCGGGCTCGTCTGGTTGACGACTGAGGCAGTGGTCGAGGCTGTGGCAGTGGTGGACATGACAAAAGCTTCCAGGCGATAGGTCTGAAAAAAAACCTGGGCAGAAGGTGACAGCACTTTCTGACAGGCGCGTCGTCATCCTAGAATCCACGGAAATGTCTGTCTCACTGGACAAGGGAATCAACCGTCGCAAAAAGGACATCATGATCAAACCTCTATATGAAGCGTTGCTCGAAATCGACGAAGGCGCCTGGACCATGATCGGGCGGGCAACCGATTACCCTGCGGACTGGTTCATCCCACCGCACGCTCATGAAAAGCACCAGTTGATCTACGCCGTCGAAGGCGTGATGGTCGTGCACACGGCGTCAAGCCAGTGGACGGTCCCGTCGAATCGGGGGCTGTGGATGCCGTGCGGGCAGACGCATTCCGTGCGGTGCGTGGGGCACGTCAAAATGCGCAGCGTATTCGTCCGGCCTGATGCAGTGGCAGACCTGCCGACCGAAACGAAGGCCGTCAGCATTTCCGCCCTGTTGAGTGAACTGATCAAGGTCGCCGTACACCTGCCGCTCCCCCACGCCCCGAACACCCGCGCAGCCAGGGTGATGGAGTTGATTCTGGATGAGCTCGCCCTGCTCCCCACCCTGCCGCTGCACCTTCCGCAACCCACGGACCCGCGGATCAAGAAGATCTGCGTCACGCTACAAGGCGATCCTGCCGATGGCTCGACACTGTCGGATTGGAGCGCCCGCCTCGGCCTTGATGGGAAGACGATCCAGCGGCTGTTCCGCAAGGAAACCGGGATTACCTTCGGGCAGTGGAGACAGCAGGCTCGCCTGCTGCAAGCGGTGGAGCGAATGGCGGTGGGAGAAAAAATTATCGATGTCGCGCTGGCACTGGGGTACGACAGCCCGAGCGCGTTCACGAACATGTTCAGAAAGCAGTTTGGCAAGACGCCGAGCAAGTTTTTTATCTGAAAAGGAGCGTTTTCAGATGCACCAGCGGCGGCTGACTGGCCGCTATCGCGAGCAAGCCCGCTCCCACAGGTTCTGTGATCTACTCAGTTTCAGGGGTAGTGGCTGATTCTTCACTGGACTCAGCAGCCAGTTTCAATCGATCCGCTTTACTGATGTACTTAGGTTTGTTTTTCGGCGCCAACTTGGCACTCGCCTTTTTAGCGTGGGCCTTTAGTAACTGCTTGATTTTTTTCTGACGATTCATACGCTTCTGCTCAAATCCTGGCTTTCAGGATAATGACAGACCCCAACCCGTGAGCGCCATACTCCTATGATCGGACCCACATGAACCCAATCGACGCCCTGTCGTTCCAACGCATCATCGCCGCCCATGGCTCGCTCGAGGGCGCGGCGTATTTCGACGCTGAAGAAGACCTCGTCCAGGAAATATTTCCCGATCGCATCGTTTTCCAGACCAACTATCTGGATTACCGCAGCTATGAAGTCGATCTTGTCGACGGCGCGATACGTGTCCTCAAGACACGGCTGGACAACTACCAGCGCGGCGACAAGGCAAAGGTGATCGAAGATGACATGGATGAGGAAGACTGGGAGGAGCTGGGCAATCTGTGGCAGCGTTTGAGCCGGGACCTGGACACCCAAGGGCCGGAGCCACAGCTTGATCAGGTCGATAGCTTGGCCGATCTGTTCGACTGCCTGTTCGACGAGGACCACGCACAGGCGCTCATCCAGGGCACTGCGCCGCCAACGGCACAGTGGGATTGGGCGTGGACTCAAGTCGAATCAGCCCTTGCCCAGTCCAATCAATTGGCCGGATTCGAATGGAAAGAGTGGTCGTCCTGCGGGGTCACCGCCGTCAATACCCTTGCCCCGCTCCGGCAGTTGAACATCGAGATCGCTACGCCCGACCGTAAAGCCATCGATACCGTCAACGGCGCCGACGATTGGGAACGGGCACTGCTTCAGTATTTCAACGCACAGCTGGATCCCCATGATCTGAAACTGCTGGCCATCGGCACTCACTTCGATGAGCACCAGACCTTTGCCTGCCTGCCCATGAATGGGCTGGGCCTGATCAATGCGTTGGAAATCATGGGTAGGCTGGGTATCGTCTACAAATTCTGAGCCTCGAGTCGACGACATGAAAAACTGTGATCAATGCAGGAGCCTTATCCTCGACGACAACGCGGCCTGCCCGCGATGCGCCGAGGAGATGAGGCTCACTGTAGAAACCCTCGCGCCTAGGTCCAAGCCGCCGGTGTTGCCGAAAGTCCTGAAGTGGCTGTTTATCGGCGTGGTAGTCGTGGTGCTCGTGGGGGCGGCAGCGATCACCTGGATTCTGAACTCGTTGGGGCCGATGCCTTCTTTCGGTTAACCGTTCATTGCCCGGCGGGCTGCTCGTACCGATGCTGGATACGCCTCAACTCGCCGGATTGGCGCAGCTGTTCCAAGGCCTTGGCCCACGCGGCGACCCGTTTGTCTTCACTGTCGGGACTGAAGGCGATGTACAGCGAGGAGCGATACAGTTCGATAGGTATTTTTCGCAGCGTGCCGGGGGCGATGTTCAACTGACGGCTGTAGTACGCCACCCCCGCATCGGTGTCACCCACGATGATAGCGGTGCGCCCCGCCAATAGCATGCGGTAGAGCAGCTTGCTCTCGGTTGCACTTTTGTCGAGGTTCTTGAAGCCTAGCGATTGCAGTTTTTCAGGCACCAGCCCGGCGTGCCGCGTGGTGATCTGCGGGGCACCCAGCAGTTGTTCCAGTGACTTTACCGGCGGCGCACTCGCCAGTTGATAGGGATAAATGGATTCCTCCACGATCGGTCCGACCCACTTGTACAACGGCTCGCGCTCCGGCGTGCGAAACATCGAGTACATGATCGTCCTGGGCCGCGTCTTCAACACCTGGGTGGCGCGCATACTGGGTTGCAGCACCACCTCGAATTCATCCCCGGTCAGCGCCATGATGGCCCGGACGATCTCGGTGGTCATGCCGGTGAGCTGATGATTCTCCTGATAGTTGTACGGTGCCCACTCCTCGGTGACGACCTGATATTCCTCGGCCCGGACAGCCGCCGTGCCGAGCAATAGACAGAGCAGCGCCGTGGCGGGTATCGAAGGTTTCACGTGTTCTCCAGGAGGGCTGTGGGCTTTTCACAGGTGGGGCTGATTGGAAGGACAAGGTAAGCATAGACCCAAACCCTGGTGTGCTGGCCTGCTCAGGCGAGCACCTTCACGACCTCATCGCAAGCCAGCTCCCCCAACCAAAGCCCCCAAGTATCTGTTATTCCTATAGTTGTTATCGATACCAGCAGCGTTCTCTTCATCGCCCTCTCTCTCTAATCTGCCCACCAACGCGATCGACAGCGGTCGCGACAGTCAATCAGCCCTTATGGAGAGAGCCCAATGAACACACTCAACCGCACCCTGGCCATCGCTACCTTGGCACTCGCGACCCTCGGCGCAGAAGCCGCGCCAGCACAGACTACTGCTACGACCACTGCTTCGGCTGTCGGCAGCGTCATCCAGTCCGCCAGCTACATCACCACCAAGGACGGCGTTCAGCTGTATTACAAGGACTGGGGCCCGCGCAATGGCCAAGTCGTCACCTTCAGCCACGGCTGGCCGCTGGACTCCGACAGTTGGGAAGCGCAGATGATGTTCCTCGCGTCGAAAGGTTATCGGGTCGTCGCCCACGATCGTCGCGGCCATGGCCGTTCCAGCCAGCCGTGGGAAGGCAACGACATGGATCACTATGCCGACGACCTCGCGGCAGTCATCGAAGCGCTGGACCTTAAGGATGTGACCCTGGTGGGCTTCTCGACGGGGGGCGGTGAAGTGGCTCGCTATATCGGTCGCCACGGGACTGGCCGAGTCAAGAAAGCGGTGCTGGTGTCCTCTGTTCCGCCATTGATGCTCAAGACCGACACCAACCCCGGTGGCCTGCCGCTCGCGGTGTTCGACGGCCTGCGCAAGGCGTCCCTGGAGAACCGCTCGCAGCTTTACCTGGACATCGCCTCCGGCCCCTTCTACGGCTACAACCGCAAGGGCGCCAAGCCGTCCCAGGGTCTGATCCAATCGTTCTGGGCCCAGGGCATGCAAGGTGGCGCCAAGAACACCTATGACTCGATCGCGGCGTTCTCCGCCACCGATTTCCGCGACGATCTGAAGAAGTTCGACGTGCCGACCCTGGTGATCCATGGCGACGCCGACCAGATCGTGCCGATAGACGCTGCCGGCCGGGCTTCGGCGGCATTGATCAAGGGCGCCCGACTGATCGTCTACCCTGGCGCGCCGCACGGGTTGACCGAGACGCACAAGGATCGACTGAACCAGGACCTGCTGACCTTCCTCAAGGAATAAACCAGCACACCCCTGTGGGAGCGAGCCTGCTCGCGATGGCGGAACATCAGTCAGCATCTTATGCGTCTGATACACCGCCATCGCGAGCAGGCTCGCTCCCACATTTGTTCCTGGTAGGGTAACCGGATCAGTGCCGCAGCAACTTGCGCAACGGGATCTCATCCTTGCGTACCGGCGACTTGATGACGATGTAGCTGAAATACTTGGAGATGCCGATGTTCTTGTCCAGCAGGCTCTCCATCACGTCCTGGTAATCCTGGATACTGCGGGTCATGAAGCGCACCAGGTAATCGTAGCCCCCGCTGATCAGGTGGCATTCGAGCACTTCGTCTACCAAGCGGATGTTGGATTCGAACTTGGCGAAGTCTTCGCGCTTGTGGTCGCTGAGGGTGACTTCGGTGAAGACCGTCACCGAATCGGTGATCTTGGCCAGGTTCAGGTGGGCCTTGTAGCTGGAAATGTACCCCAACGACTCCAGCCGCTTGACCCGTTGCAGGCACGGGCTGGCGGAAAGCCCCACGGCATCGGCCAGGCTGACGTTGGTCATGCGGCCGTCTTTTTGCAGTTCGACCAAAATGCTGATGTCAATACGGTCCAGTTTCGCTAAACCTTCCATCGCATACCCCTTGCGTGCCGTTTGTAGACCATCTTCTAACAAAATCAGTGACGTAGCGACAACTGGTGCTGCGCGACCAGATCCGCCATGCTGCTGATGCAGTAGTCCGCCGCGCACGGCTGGAGTGGCAGCTCGGGGTTGCGGCAGATCAGGCAAACAGCTCCATCCCGGCGTGAATGGGCTCCCGGACGGGTTATCTGGAGAATAGCGCCGGGATCGAGACCGTTGGCCGCCAGCCAATCGGGATCCTGCAAAGGGTCGCTCGCCAGTGAAATGAAATCCTCCGGCTCGACGCCCAGGCGCTCGCACAGCACGCCCCGGTCCTCGGCGTCACGGTCGCCCAGCACCAACAGACGGTAGAACTTGCGCAGATAAAGCATCGCACCCGGTGCATCCTCGAACAGCGTCCAACTGGCAGCCGAGCGGGCGAAGCTCATGCCCTCCTCCCAGCTGGCCTTGAGCATCCAGCGCTCGGCCAACTGACGATGGGCGAAGCACAGCAGGCCACTGAAGCCCAGCTCGCCAAAGCGTGGATAGAGAGCCCGCAGCGCCTCGTCGAATTCAGTCAGCACCTGGGTTTTGTCCGGTGGGTCGCCATGGTTCTCCAGCAGCGGCTGCAAGGCCGCCCAGATGCCGGAATCCCGATCCACCAGGACCTCGTCGCAGTCGATCAACAACGCTCGATATTCAGTCAGCCTCATGGCTAAAAGCCTCCGATGAGTCCCTAATGCAATTCATCCAACGCGTTGGAATGGGTATGGCGAGGCAGCCTGCTTCCTCGCCACGGGGGTCAGTTCAAGACCCGCGTCAGTGCCCCTTCGAGAATCTGCAACGCTTCATCGATCTGTGCTTCGCTGGTCACCAGCGGTGCCAGAAAGCGCATCACGTTGCGGTAGACGCCGCACTTGATGACCAACAGCCCGCCCACACGGGCTTCGTCGATCAGGCGTTGGTTCAGGTCCGCGTCCGGGGTGCGCGCTTCGTCATTCTTGATCAGCTCCATGGCCAGCATGAAACCGCTGCCGCGAACGTCACCGATCTGCGGGTAGCGGGCTTGCAGACGCAACAGGCCCTGACGCAGGCGCTCGCCCAGGGCTTCGCCGCGCGCCAGCAGGTGTTCCTGCTCATAGGCTTCGATCACCGCCAGCGCCGCCGCGCACGACAGCGCATTGCCGCCATAGGTCCCGCCCAGGCCGCCAGGCAGTGGTGCGTCCATGATCTCGGCCTTGCCGACCACACCCGACAATGGCAAGCCACCGGCCAGGCTTTTGGCGACAGTGACCAGGTCTGGCTGGATACCGGCATGCTGGAAACCGAACCACTTGCCAGTGCGCCCGAAGCCGGTCTGGATTTCATCGAGGATCAACACGATGCCGTGTTTTTCGGTCAGCGCGCGCAGGCCCTGAAGGAACTCTACCGGCGCCGACAGGAAACCACCATCGCCCTGCACCGGCTCGATGATGATCGCCGCGACCCGCTCAGGCGCCACTTGGGTGGCGAGCAGTTCGTCCAGTGCCTGGAGCGCCATCTCGCTGGTGACACCCCGATAGGCATTCGGGTAAGGCGTGTGGAAAACCTCCGGCGCGAATGGCCCGAAGTTCTGTTTGTAGGGCTGGCTCATTCCAGTCAGCGTGGTGCCAAGCAAGGTCCGGCCATGGAACCCGCCGCGAAAGGCGATGACCGCCGAACGGCTAGTGTGGGCGCGGGCAATCTTCACCGCGTTTTCCACCGCTTCGGCGCCGGAGGTGAAGAAGGCCGCTTTATAAGCGTGCTGGCCGCCGATCATCTGGCACAGGCGCTGGGCGAGGTCCAGGTACGGCTTATAAGCCACGACCTGGAAACAGGCATGGGAAATCTTTTGCAGTTGCGCCTGCACCGCCGCCACCACCTTGGGGTGGTTGTGGCCGATGTTCAGCACACCGATACCACCAACGAAGTCGAGGTAGCGCTTGCCGTCGACATCCCACAATTCCGAGCCCTGGGCCCGATCGATCACCAGGGGATGCGCGGTCACCAGACCACGGGGGACGAATTGATCACGCTGACGGAGCAGACTTGGGGTTTCTTCGACTTTACTGTTCATGGCATTTCCCATAGTGAGCCAGGCAACCCGAAGCGGCTGCGATGTGTTCACAGGTTAAGCGTTCGTCACAATGGTCTAAGCCGAACTTGCCCGCTGAGAAATCCGGATCGACTGTTTACACCCCGGCAAACAGCAGAATCCTCTCGCCCCATTGATGCATGCTGGATACTCCTTATTTCCTGGCGAGAAGACCCATGGCCCTGCTCTACAAAGCTGACCCGGTACGTGGCGAACAGTGGAAGCGCCTGTTCGCCGAACACGCTCCGGATATCGAATGGCGAGCCTGGCCGGACATCGGTGACCCACGGGATATTCGCTATCTGGCGGCCTGGCAGGCACCGGACGATATCGAAACGGTGCTGCCGAATCTTGAGGTGCTGTTCGCCTTGTCGGCCGGGGTGGATCAGCTCGATCTCGGCCGCTTGCCGACGAGTCTGCCAGTGGTGCGCCTGCTCGACCCGGGCATCAGCCAGGGCATGTGCGAATACGCCACGTTCGCCGTGCTCGGCTTGCATCGGGACATGGTGCGCTATCGACAGCAACAGGTCGAACGACGCTGGCAGGCACATCGGCTGGTTCCCGCCGGGCAGCGCCGGGTCGGAGTCTTGGGCTTGGGTCTGCAGGCCCGGAACATACTCGCCGCCCTGCAACCATTCGGCTTCGCCTTGTCGGGTTGGGCCCGCAGTGAACACCAGATCGCCGGGGTGGCGTGTTTTGCAGGGGCCGGACAACTGCCAGCGTTTCTGGGGCAGTGCGACATCCTGTTGTGTGTGCTGCCGTTGACCGAGCAGACCCGGGGGATTCTCAACCGCGAGGTATTCCAGCAACTGCCCAAAGGCGCGGCCCTGATCAATATGGGCCGCGGTGGGCACCTGGTCGAAGCGGATCTGCTGGAGGCGCTTGCCGATGGCCAGCTCAGCGCGGCCGTGCTCGACGTACTGGAACAGGAACCGGCCGCACCGGAACATCCCTTCTGGCATCACCCACAGATTCTGCTGACCCCGCATATCGCGGCAATGACCCAACCTGAAAGTGCATTTGGGGTCCTGCTGGAGAATATCCGCCGGCATCAACGGGGCGAATCGATGCTTGGCCAGGTGGATCGGGAACGGGCCTACTGACGTTTCGAAAACACTGTGGGTGCGGGCTTGCCCTAATGTCAGTCAGTTAAGCCACAAACCCGTGGGAGCAAAGCTTGCTCCGGGCGGCGATCCGACGATTGCGGTAAGTCAGTCAGCAACAACGTTGACGGGTCCATCGCTATCGCGAGCAAGCTTTGCTCCCACAGGCGTTGCGCCGTTTGATCCTTAACTGACTGGCATTAGGGCTTGCTCGCGATGATGGCGGCACTGCAGGCAACACTTCCAACTGCCCCACCGCGTCGCAAAACCGCCCCGATATTTACTGCTGACCCGACACGGGATTTGAGCAATAAATGTGGCTGCCCAAGCCGTCGTCAACGGAACCTGCCGAATCCATTTCAGGCTCTTGTCAGGCCCGGTTGCAGGTGAGATACAAGGGCTCTGAGCGGATGAATCCGTCCGATTGCACGCCTTCCTAATGGGGATCTGCCATGTCCATTTCGCAACGCCCTGCTTATCTCTATCGCCCGATGACCGCGGCGGATGTCCCCAACGCCCATACGTTGTCCGTGAAGCTGAAATGGCCCCATCGCCTGGAAGACTGGGCGATGCTGGAGCGTGTCGCCCAAGGCTTTGTCGTGGAAGACCAGGGCCGCCTGATCGGCACCGCGTTCACCTGCCCACAAGGCAGCCATGCCAGCATCGGCCTGGTCATCGTCGATGACGAATATCAGGGCCAGGGCATCGGCCGCCGACTGATGGAGCTGGCCCTCGAGGCATGCGGAACGTGCACACCCATGCTCAACGCAACATTGGCCGGGGCGCCTTTGTACGCCAGCCAGGGCTTCGTCGATTTCGGGCATATCCAACAACATCAAGGACAAGCGATTTCGCTTGTACCGCAGCCGCTGTCCCCTGGCGAACGCTGCCGCCCACTAACCGAAACCGATCAGACCGAAGTGATCGAACTGGCCAATGCCGGAAGCGGCCTGGATCGAACGGTCGTGCTGAACGACCTGTTCGATGTCGTCGAGCATGCCGTAGGCATTGAGCGGGACGGCCACCTGTGCGGCTTCGCGCTGCTGCGCCCGTTCGGGCGTGGACGCAGCATCGGTCCGGTCGTTGCGCAGACCCTGGAACAGGCCCGGCACATGATCGCGGTGCTGCTGGCCCGGGTACCGGACGCTTTTGTACGCATCGACATTCCTTCCAACAGCGGCCTGACGGCCTTTCTGGAAGAAGCCGGGCTCAAGCAAGTCGACACCGTCGCCCAAATGGCCCTCGGCACACCTCCCCAGGCCACCGGCGCGGTGCAACAGTTCGCGCTGGTGACCCAGGCCATTGGCTAACATACACTTCCCTGGAGAATCACCTTCATGCCCGAACCTACTGCAATGCTGTTGGCCCGCGCCGACGGCAGTCCTGTCGCCACGACTTTCATCCTGACCTCGTTGAGCGCCAACGATCCATTCGACCGACTGATCGCCTACGCCGGGGAGGACGGCATCACGGCCGGTGTGGTCGAGGTGAGCGGCCAGACCCGTGTCGATCACTACCCCTTCAGCGAAATGATCGTGGTCCACGCCGGGGCCGTCACCCTGCGCAGTCAGGAGCAGACGCTCCAACTCAAACCCGGTGAAAGCGCGGTGATTGCCCGCGGTACAGCGGTGGAGATCGACGCACAACCCGATTCGCGCTGGGCCTTCTGCGCCGACACCCAACCCGTCGCAGTCAGCGGCCCCGGGCTTACGGCACTGCCTGCGAACACCCCTCTCTCTCCTTCCGCCGCACCCGATGACGAGATCCTGCTCAGCCCGACGCCGCAGTGCCGCTCGTACAACCTGTTCGTCGAGCAAGCCACCGACCTGCGCATCGGTGTCTTGGATTCGACCCCCTACACCCGCCGGGCGCGACCTCACAAGCTGCATGAACTGATGCACCTGATCGAAGGCAGCGTCACCTTGCAGACGGCGGACGGCAGCGACCTGATCGTCAACACCGGCGACACGGTCTTCGTTCCCCTCAATGCGCGTTGTGCCTGGAAGAGCAGTGTCTATGTGCGCAAGTTCTATGTCGTCAGGTAGTTTCTGATTGAGGCAGTGCTATCGCCATCGCGAGCAGGCTCGCTCCCACAGTGGTTCCGGCTGTTCACAGAAATGATGTCCACCTCAGATCCCCTGTGGGAGCGAGCCTGCTCGCGATGACGGCAGCACAGCCACCATCACCTTCAACTGACCCACCGCTTCCGCGAGCAAGCCCGCTCCCACAAGGAAAACCACGCAAAAAAAAGCCCGCAGTGTGAGCGGGCAAAAGGTGTTGCGTGACTGTGGGTTCAAAGCGCCGCAGCAATCGCCCCGCCGACGTCCTGGGTCGAACCCTGCCCGCCCAGGTCTGGTGTGATGGGTCCTTCGGCGATCACCCGTTCGATGGCCTTGAGAATCCCGTCATGGGCCGCCCGGTAACGCTCATCCCCATTCCCCAGGAAGTCGAGCATCAAGGCGCCCGACCAGATCATCGCAATCGGGTTGGCAATGTTCTGCCCATAGATATCAGGGGCCGAGCCATGTACCGGCTCGAACAGCGACGGGAAACGCCGTTGCGGATCGAGGTTGGCCGAGGGCGCAATGCCGATGGTGCCGGCGCATGCCGGGCCGAGGTCGGAAAGGATGTCGCCGAACAGGTTCGACGCCACCACCACGTCAAAGCGGTCAGGCTGCAAGACGAAACGTGCACACAGGATGTCGATGTGCTGCTTGTCCCATTTCACCTCGGGATACTGCTCGCCCATCAACGCCGTGCGCTCATCCCAGTACGGCATGCTGATGGAAATCCCGTTGGATTTGGTCGCCGACGTCAGGCGCTTGCGTGGCCGGGTCTGGGCCAGGTCGAAGGCGAACTTGAGAATCCGGTCGACGCCACGGCGGGTAAACACCGACTCCTGGAGCACGAACTCATGCTCGGTGCCTTCGAACATCTTGCCGCCGACGGAGGAATATTCGCCCTCGGTGTTTTCACGGATGACAACGAAGTCGATGTCCCCTGCTTCACGTCCGGCCAGCGGGCATGGCACGCCGGGGAACAGGCGCACCGGGCGGATGTTCACGTATTGGTCGAAGTCGCGACGGAACTTGAGCAACGAGCCCCACAGGGAAATATGATCCGGCACCTTCTCGGGCCAACCCACGGCGCCGAAGTAGATCGCGTCGAAGCCCTTGAGCTGTTCGAACCAGTCGCCGGGCATCATCTGCCCATGTTCGAGGTAGTAGTCGCAGTGGGCCCAGTCGAGCACTTCGATGCTCAAATCCAACTGCCACTTCTTCGCCGCCTGCTCCAACACTCGCAGCCCTTCCGGCAAGACTTCCTTGCCGATGCCATCGCCGGCAATGGCGGCGATTCTGAATGGTTTACTCATCAATCCTGGTCCCCTGCTGTCTGTTCAAACGATGACCGACTCACAACCCACCGATGTGGAAGGCCTTGACCTCGAGGTATTCGTCCAGGCCGTACTTGCTACCCTCGCGACCCAGGCCCGACTGCTTGATGCCGCCGAAGGGCGCGACCTCCATGGAGATGATCCCGGTGTTGAGGCCGACCATGCCGAACTCCAGCGCTTCGCCGAAACGCCAGGAACGACGCAGGTCCTGGGTGAAGAAGTAAGCGCCCAGGCCATACGGCGTGGCATTGGCCAGGGCCAGCGCCTCCTCTTCGGTGGTGAAGCGCATCAACGGTGCTACCGGACCAAAGGTTTCTTCGTTGGCCAGCAACATGCTGGCATGGGCTTCGCCGAGCACGGTGGGCTGCACGAACTGGCTGTCACCCTCGGGGATGCCGCCACAGAGCAGAAGAGCGCCCTGGCTCAATGCATCATCGATGTGCCGGGCGACCTTCCTGACCGCCGCCGGGTTGATCAGCGGGCCGATCATCACATCCGCCTCCAGGCCATTGCCGATCTTGAGCTTGCCCACCTCTTGCACCAGGCGTTCGGCGAAACGCTCGTAAATGCCGTCCTGCACCAGGATGCGGTTGGCGCAGACGCAGGTCTGCCCGGCATTGCGAAACTTGCTGAGCATGATGCCGGTCACGGCCTGTTCCAGGTCCGCGTCATCGAACACGATGAAGGGGGCATTGCCGCCCAGCTCCAGACTCAGGCGCTTGATGTGTTCGGCGCTCTGGCGCATCAGCAGTCGACCGACCGCCGTGGAACCGGTAAAGGAGATCTTGCGCACCGTCGGGTTGCCGGTCAGCTCTTCGCCGATGCCGGCGGGCATGCCGGTGACGACGTTGAACACGCCGGCCGGAATCCCGACCCGCTCGGCCAGCACCGCCAGGGCCAGGGCCGACAGCGGCGTGAGGTCCGAGGGTTTGACAATGACCGGACAACCCGCCGCCAGGGCCGGGGCGCACTTGCGGGTGATCATCGCGTTGGGGAAATTCCAAGGGGTGATGGCCGCGCAGACCCCCACCGGCTGCTTGAGGGTGAGCAGGCGGCGGTCGCCGCTGGGCGCCGGGATGGTTTCGCCATAGACCCGGCGGGCCTCTTCGGCAAACCATTTGGCGAAACCGGCGCCGTAGCGGATTTCGCCCTTGGCCTCGTTCAGCGGCTTGCCCTGCTCGCAGGTCATGATCAACGCCAAGTCGTCGAGATTATCGACCATGGCCTGGTACCACCGCTCCAACAGCGCTGCACGCTCCGCCGCCGGCCGCGCGCGCCAGGCCGGCCAGGCACGCTCGGCGGCCTCGATGGCACGGCGGGTTTCCACACCCTGCAGGGCCGGTACACGGGCGAGCAGCTCGCCACTGGCCGGGTTGATGACGTCAAGGGTGGCGGCATCGTCGGCAGCGCTCCATTGACCGTCGATATAGGCAAGCTCTGCCAGCAGGCTGGGGTCTTTCAATAGATTCTTGAGCATGGTGGTGTCCTGTTCCGAGGTATTTCCAGTCTAGGGAGATGCCGCGGCGCAGGATGCTGAAAGCGGTGTTTGGGCAGTGTGGGATGCTGAAGTTGCGGGGTGGCACGGCAGGCTCTACCGGGACATGAAAATCACCGACAACCCTTGTGGGAGCGAGCCTGCTCGCGATAGCGGTGAGTCAGTCGACGACGATGCCGGCTGTGGCATCGCTATCGCGAGCAGGCTCGCTCCCACAGGGGGCGGTGTAGGTGCTTACAGCTTCAAGGACCCCAGCAACCCTTCCAGAAACCGTTCGCCCGCGTCCATCTGGCTGACCTCGATGAACTCATCGGGCTTGTGCGCCTGCTCGATGGAGCCCGGACCACAGACCACCACGGGTACATCCAGACGCTGTTTGAACAGGCCGCCTTCGGTGCCGAAGGAGACCTTGGCGGTACCGGTGTCCGGGGCGGCGAAGTTTTTCAGGAAGCGCACTGCCTCCACGCTCGGATGGGTGTCCAGGCCCGGATAGACGTTCAAGGTATCGATCTCGATGTCCGCCACGCTGGAGAGCTTTTTAGCTTCGCCGACGATCATTTCGGCGCGCTCGCGCAGTTGCTCCAGGAACTGATCCAGGTTGTCAGCCGGTAAGTTGCGCACTTCGAAATCCAGGGTGCACAGGTTCGGCACGATGTTCAGGGCCTTGCCACCGACGATCTGGCCGACATGCACGGTGCTGTAGGGCACGTCGTAATCCGCGTCCTGGGCGCCCCGCTCCTGCAGTTGCTGCTGACTCTGGCGCAGCGCGGCAATGAAATCGCAGGCCACGTGAATCGCGTTGACCGAACGCGGTGCCAGCGACGAGTGCGCTTCCAGGCCCCGGCAATAGGTGCGATAGGAACCCTTGCCCTTGTGCCCGAGCACGAACTGCATGTTGGTGGGCTCGCCGATCACGCAGAGGAACGGCCGGACCGGCGCCAGGTGAAGCACGTCGAGCAGGCGACGCACGCCGACGCAACCGATCTCTTCGTCATGGGACAGCGCCAGTTGCAACGGCCGGCTCAACGAGCAATCGGCGGCATCGAGCATGGCGTCGATGGCCAGCGCGATGAACCCTTTCATGTCACAGCTGCCGCGTCCGTAGACCCGGCCATCGCGCAGCGTCGCCTGGAAGGCCGGGACGGTCCATGCCTGCCCCGCCGCTGGTACCACGTCGGTGTGCCCGGACAACAGGATTCCCGGCTGCTCACGGGGGCCGGTGCTGGCAAAGAGGTTGGCCTTCTTGCCACTCTCGTCCTTGACGATCAGCGACTCGATACCCTTGCTCGCCAGCAGCTCGCGGACATACTCGATCAAGGCCAGGTTGGACTCCGAAGAGACCGTTTCAAATGCCAGCAGGCGTTCGAAAATCGCCAGTACCCTTGGTTTCATGACGCCTTGCTCCGTTGCTCGGCAGAAGAGGCGAACCGGCAAATGGAGAACGGCTCGATGGAAGTGTTGGTGCTGCCGGTGCTGATCAGTTCGGCCATGACATCACCGACGCCCGGGCCGAGCTGGAAGCCGTGACCGCTGAAACCGAACGCATAGTACAGACCATCGACGTTGCCGCTGGGCCCCATCACCGGCAGCGAATCGGACAGGTAGCCTTCAATGCCGCTCCACACGCGGATGATGTTCAGGTTGCCGATACCCGGCACCAGGCGGCGCATCTGGTCCAGCTGGTTGAGAATACTGCGCGGCTCGACATGGGCCCGACGGTTGAGCATGTCCGGCTTGCAGCGATAGCCACCGCCGATAATGATGTTGCCCCGGGGGATCTGACGGAAGTAGATCACCTCTTCGGGTATCTTGGTGTACACCCCGATCACCGTCGGCAAGGCATACGGCACCGGCTCGGTGACCGCCATCTGCGGGCCGTTGGCCTCCAGCGGTACCGGTTCACCGAATTGCTCCGAGAGCTTCTGGCCCCACGCCCCCGCCGTGATCAATAACCGGCCGGCGCTGAACCGGCGACCGTCAGCGGTGGTGATGCTGAACGCATCGGCGTTGACCTTCTGCACTTCGGCCACTTCAGTCCGTTCTTCGATGCGCGCCCCCAGTCGCCTGGCCGCCCGCGCGAACGCAGGCGCCGCCAGACGCGGGTTGGCGTGACCATCGTGAGGCGCATAGGAACCGCCCTTCACGTCTTTGCCGAGGAACGGAAAACGCTCGTGCAGCTCGGCCCCACGGTAGATCTTCAAATCCAGCTGCGCCGCTTCAGGGGCTGCCGCGTAAGCCTCAAGCTCAGCAATCTCGTCTTCGCGATAGCACACGCGCATGTGCCCGCTGGCGATGAACTCCAGGTCATCGTCGATCAGTTCAGGCAAGCGTTTCCACAGGGCGAAGGAGCGATTCGCCAGCTCCAGTTGGCCGAGGTAACGCCCCTGGCGCCGGACATTGCCGAAGTTGACGCCGCTGGCGTACTGACCGATCAGGTCGCGTTCCAGCAGGATCACCGACAGTCCCCGCCGACGCAGGAAAAATGCCGACGCCGCCCCCATCACACCACCGCCGACAATCACCACATCGGCTTCGTTCTGGGTCATGGCGCCACCTCCCGGGTGAGCATCGAAAGCGGTTTGACCGGCGCCTGGCCACGTTGGCGGCCGACCTCCCGGACGTCGACACCGGCTGCGGCGGCAATCACTTCGGCCCCGGCCTGGGCGCAATAACGCCCCTGGCAACGGCCCATGCCGACCCGGCTGAAGGCCTTGGCCCGGTTGACTTCGCAGGCGCTCTTTTCACTGACGGTACACCGCAGCTCGCCAGCGGTGATCATTTCACAACGGCAGACAATGGCCTCGTCCGGCAACGCCTTGGCTTGCGCCGCCGGCCAGGGAAACGCCTGGGCCAGGCCGTGGCGGAACGCATCCATCACCTTGAGCGCCTGGCGCTGTTCGGCGACCTGGGCGGCGTCCACCGGCTGTTGCAGATCGCTCAACACCGCCAAGGCGGCCAGGCGACCGGCGCATTCGGCGGCATCGGCGCCACGGATGTTCGAACCATCGCCGGCGGCATAGACACCGCTGACCGAGGTTCGCCCTTCTTCATCAGTCGCGAGCAGCCACTGGCTGGATACCTCGTCGAAACGCAAGACACAGCCCGCCAGATCGGCCAACTGGGTTTCCGGACGCAAGTGATACCCCAGGGCGACGGCGTCACAATCCACCGTCAGCGTCACGCCAGCCGCGGTACGCACACGCACGCCACTGACACCACTGTCCGCCTCCCCCAGTATTTGCAGCGGTGAAATCCCCAGGTGCACCGGGACTTTCGCCCGGCGCAACTGCGCCAGCAGCTTCATGCCGGTGAACAGTAAACGGGGGCGTGCCATGAGTTTGGGCAAGGCCTTGATACGTTTGCCCAGGGGCGAGGTGTCGAGCACCGCCGCCACATTGGCGCCGGCCTTGAGGTATTGGCTGGCAACGAGATAGAGCAACGGCCCGCTGCCCATGAACACTACCCGATGGCCGATGGAAACCGCCTGGGCCTTCAATGCGATCTGCGCCCCGCCGAGGCTGTAGGTGCCGCCCAGCTGCCAACCTTCAACGGGCATCAGGCGGTCGGTGGCGCCCGTGCAAAGCACCAGCGCGTCGTAATCAACCGTCGAATGTTCGCCCTGGCTGACGCAGCACAATTGCCCCGGTGTCAGGTTCCAGACCAGGGTGTCCGGACGGTAGTCGATCTGCTGGCGCAAACGGTCGAAACTGGCGTGCAGGTCCCGGGCTTTCCCGGCCTCGGTGCCGTACAGCGTGGCGTAGGTACGGGTGAACCCTTCGGGCTGGCGCCGGTAGATCTGCCCGCCGTCGCGCCGGTTTTCGTCGATCAGGATCGGCCTGAAGCCCGCCGCGACCAGCGTCTGGGCACACCGTATGCCCGCCGGCCCGGCGCCGACTATCGCTATCCGCGCAGTGGCCATATCGCCTCCGGTTGCCGGGTAATGATGTCCAAACCCTCGCGTACTTCGTTGGAGCAGGCACGCAGGCGTTCGCCGCTGCGGGTCCAGACCCAGCAATCCTGGCAGGCACCCATCAGGCAGAAACCGGCACGACTACCGGGATCGAACTCCGACTGGCGCAACGCCGGGCCGTGAGTCAGCAGCGCGACCATCAACGTGTCGCCCTGCAACGCCTCGACGGGGACGCCGTCCACAGTCAGTTTGACGACGGGCCGGCCCTGTTCGGCCAGCCTCACGAAACGAGCGCTCATGCGTAGGCTCCGGCGATCATGCTGTTTGACCCTTGCTGCGTTTTGAGCAGTTCGCCACCGTCGTGATGACAGAGCACCTCGCTGCCACCCTCGATGACGCGACGGGGTGGCGCGGTGCGGTTGCACAGGCCGTCGACGCGCACCGGGCAGCGATTGAGGAAGGTGCACAGCGTCGGCGCATCGGCCTTTTCACCCAAAGCCGGGAGCGTGCCGCAGGTGGTCGTGCCGCAGCTTTCCAGCCAGCCCTGGCGCAACTCCGGCACCGAATGGATCAGCAGATCGGTGTAGGGATGGAACGGTGCCTGGGCGAACGATTGCCGTGAGCCCTCCTGGACCTTGTGGCCGCTGTACATCACCACGATGTCATCGCACAGCGCCCGCACTGTGGAAATGTCGTGGCTGATGAACAGGTAGGAAACCCCGAGTTGCTGGCGCAGGTCTCGCAGCAGTTCGAGAATCGCCGCGCCCACCACGGTATCGAGGGCCGAGGTCACTTCATCGCAGAGAATCAGGTCCGGCTTGGCCGCCAACGCACGGGCCAGGTTGACCCGCTGCTTCTGCCCGCCAGAGAGCTCGCCCGGACGGCGCTCGGCCAGGGTTCGCGGCAGGCGCACCAGGTCCAGCAATTCGCCGATACGCTCGCGCAGCGCTGCGCCCTTGAGGCCGAAATACATTTTCAATGGTCGGCTCAGGATGGTGCTGATGCTGTGCATCGGATTGAGCGCGGTGTCGGCGTTCTGGAACACCATCTGAATCCGCCGGAACTGCTCATCGGTGCGCTCGGACAGGCTGCCACCCAACGGCTGGCCATCGAACGTCAGCCCGCCAAGGGCCGGCGGCAACAACCCCGCCACCACCCGCGCCAGGGTGGATTTGCCCGACCCCGATTCGCCGATCACGCCGATGGCCTGGCCCCGGCGCACGGTCAGGTCGATGTCCTCGAGCACGCGGATCATCGGCATGCCGTGACGATCCTTGTTGCCATAGCCGGCGGTCAGGCCCTGGATGGTCAGCAGTGGCGTGTCTGCCGCCACACCACAGGGTGGACGAATCGTCGTATCCGGCCGTGCCGCCGCCAGCAGGCTGCGGGTGTATTCGTGAGCGGGCCCCTTGAGCAGTGGCGCGGTGGCGCTCTGCTCGAAGATCTGCCCGCCGTTGAGCACAACGATCTGGTCGGCCATCTGCGCGACGACCGCCAGGTCGTGGGACACGTAGACCGCCGTCGCGCCACGCTCGCGCACGACCCGCTTGAAGGCACGCAACACGTCGATCTGGGTCGTGACGTCGAGGGCCGTGGTTGGCTCATCGAGCACCACCAGCAACGGATCGCTGATCAGTGCCATGGCGGCCATCACCCGCTGCAGTTGCCCGCCGGAGACCTGATGGGGGTAGCGTTGGCCGATGCGTTCGGGGTTCGGCAGTGCCAGGTCCCGGAACAGTCCGATGGCCTTGGCTTCGAGCGTGGCCCGGTTGCCCAGGCCATGGATCAGCGCGCCTTCGACCACCTGGTCGATCAGCTTCTTGGCCGGATTGAACGCCGCGGCGGCGCTTTGGGCAATGTACGAGACGCGATTGCCGCGCAGGCCTTGCAGTTCGCTTTCACCAAGGGCCAGCATGTCATGCTCGCCGATGCGCACGCTGCCGCCGGCCAGGCGACAACCGCGTCGGGCATAACCGAGCAGCGCCAGGGCGATGGTGGTCTTGCCGGAGCCGGATTCGCCGATCAGCGCCAGCACTTCCCCTTTCTCCAGGGAGAAGCTCACGCCCTTGACGATCTCGACTTCGCCGCGCTCGTCACCGGCGACTACGCGCAGATTTTCGACTCGGATCAATTCGCTCATCTCAATGGCCTCCCGAACGTCGATTGCGCCGCGAAGACAAGCGGTCGATAAACAGGTTCACACCGATGGTCAGGGTGCCGATGGCCAGGGCCGGAATCACGATGGCCGGCGCGCCCTGATTGAGACCACCAATGTTCTCGCGCACCAGCGAGCCGAGGTCGGCGTCCGGTGGCTGTACGCCCAGGCCGAGGAAGCTCATGCCGCTGAGCAGCAGCACGATGAAGCCGAAGCGCAAGCCCAGGTCCGCCAGCACCGGGTTGAGCATATTGGGCAGGATTTCCACGCAGGCGATGTACAGCCGACGCTCGCCACGGGTGCGAGCCACTTGTACGTACTCCAGGGCCTCGATGTTCACCGCCATGCTGCGAGCGATACGGAACGCCCCCGGGGTGTAACTCAGTACCGCCGTGCACACCAGCAAGGTCACCGACGAGCCGAACGCCGAAACCATGATCAACGCCAGCATCTTGCTCGGGATCGAAATGAACGCGTCCATCAGGCGGCTGATCAGTTCGTCCAGCCACTTCGGTGATACCACCGAGAGCAGCGCGCAAGTGGTACCCAGCCCGCTCGCCAGTACCGCGGCGACCAACGCCAGGCCCACGGTAAACTGTGCGCCGACCAGGATCCGGCTGAGCATGTCGCGGCCCAGGTAGTCGGTGCCCAGCGGGTAAGCGGCACTGAGGCCGTCGAAGACGTTGTCGGACACCACTTCTCCCACCGGGTGGGGTGCCAGCCACGGACCGAAAATCGCCACCAGCAGCCAGATGGCACACATCGCGGCGCCGATCAGCCCAAGCCAGGACGAGCCATGAGCGTCCTTGCCCAATGCCAGTGCGACCGCCGCTGTCGGGGATTTCACAATGGGATTGTTCATTGGTTTCTCAGCCTCGGATTGGAAAGGATCGCGCACAGGTCGGCAATCAACACCAGCGACAGGTACGCGGTACAGAACAGCATGGTGCAGGCCTGGACCAACGCCATGTCGCGGTTGGTCACGGCATCGACCATCAGGCTGGCGATGCCGGGGTAATTGAAAATCGTCTCGACGATCACCACGCCGCCCAACAGGTAGGACAGGCTCAGTGCGATGGCATTGGCAATGGGCCCGATGGCGTTGGGCAGCGCGTGACGCAGCACCACCCGCACCGGACTCACGCCTTTGAGGCGGGCCATTTCCACGTAAGGACTGTCGAGTTGATCGATCACCGCCGCCCGGGTCATGCGTGCCATCTGCGCAACGATCACGCAGCACAGCGTCATCACCGGCAAGGCGTAGGTGCGCATGAATTGCAACGGCGAGGTGATTTCACTGGAGTAGGACAGCGCCGAAAGCCAACCCAGGTTCACCGCGAAAATCAGCACCGCCAAGGTGGCCACCAGGAACTCCGGCACAGCCACCATCATCAGCGTAAAGAAACTCACGAAGCCGTCGACGCGACCGCCGCGACCCATGGCCGAACCGATGCCCAGGATCAGCGCCAGCGGCACCGACACCAGCGCCGTCGCGGCCGCCAGCATCAGGGTGTTGGGTACCCGTCCCGCCATCAGCTCCGTCACCGAAGTGGCATTGGACGCCGACACCCCGAGGTCGCCGCTGAGCAGGTTCGTCAGCCAGTGCAGGTAACGCAACACACCCGGCTGATCCAACCCCATTTTCACCCGCAGCGCCGCGACCTGCTCTGGCGTGGCGAATTGTCCGAGGGCCTGCTGTGCCGCGTCTCCCGGCAATACCGCCGTGATGGCGAACACCACCATCGATACAATCAGAAGGGTCACGATCGCGGCGCCGAGGCGCCGGCCGATCAACCACAGTGTGTTGCTATTCATCACCCTATCCTCGTGCACTGTCACCCTGCGAAAAACCGACGCTCATCAAGCGTCCAGCCAGACCTGCTCGGCGAACATGTAGCCCATGAAGCCGCCCAGCGGGTTGGTGCCATAGCCCTTCACACGCTGGTCGGCGCCATCGATGTTGCTGATGAACACCGGGATGCCGATGCCGCAATGGTCATGCACCAGGGTTTGCATGTCGGCGTACATCTTGCCGCGCTTGGCTTCGTCGGTTTCGCCCCGGGCCTGGACCAGGAGCTGGTCGAACTGCGGATTCTTCCACGCGGATTCGTTCCACGGTGCCGTCGACTGGAAGAACTGCGAGAACAGCATGTCGGCGTTGGGCCGAGGGTTGATGTTGCCGAAGCTCAACGGGTGCTTGGCCCAGTGGTTGGACCAGTAGCCGTCGCTCGGCAGACGGTTGACGTTGAGCTTGAGCCCGGCCTCCTTGGCCGACTGCTGGAGCAGAACTGCAACGTCCACCGAGCCGGTGGCGGCCGGCGAGCACATGACCGGCATGCTGATACTTTCCATGCCAGCCTTCTTCAGCAGGAAGCGCGCCTTCTCCGGATCATAGGTCCGTTGCGGCAGGTCCGCGTTGTAGAAACGCGAACCGGGGGCAATCGGATGGTCGTTGCCGACCCTGGCAAACCCGCGGAAAATCGCTGACTTGACCTGTTCCCGGTCCAGCAGCAGTTTCATGGCTTCAGTGAACTCCGGACTCTGGCCGGGCATCTGGTCCTGGCGAATGATCAAGTCAGTGTAGTTACCCGACGGCGAGTCCACGACCCGGTGGCCGGTGCTGTCCTTGATGCGGGTCGTCGAGCGCGGGTTGACCTCGTTGATGATCTGCACATCGCCCGAGAGCAGCGCATTGACCCTGGACGGCTCGTCGGCGATGCCGATGAACTCGATCTCGTCCAGATAAGGCAAGCCCGGTTTCCAATAATTGGTGTTGCGTGCACCGATTGACCGCACGCCCGGCTTGAACTCCTTGACCTTGAAGGGGCCGGTGCCGATGCCCTGGCTGAAGTCGGTGGTGCCTTCAGGCACGATCAACATATGGGAGACGGCAAAAATCGATGGCAACTCCGCGTTCGGCCCGCTCAGCTGTATTTGCACCTCATGGGTGCCGTTGGCCTTGACCTCGGCAAACTGCGCTGCCAGGGGCAGGACCTTGGAGCCGGTGATCGGGTCCTTGTGGCGCAGCAGGGAAAACACCACGTCCGCGGCGGTCAGTGCCTTGCCATTGTGGAACGTCACTTCCTTGCGCAGGGTAATCACCCAAAGCGTGGCGTCGGTCGTGTCGATGCGCTCGGCCAGTTCCAGTTGCGGCACCATGTGGCTGTCGAAACGGGTCAGGCCGTTGTAGAACATGTAGTGGCGTACATAGTCGGTGGACGACGAGCCTTTGGCCGGATCCAGGGTATCGCTGGTGGAACTGGTGCTGCCGGCGACACGGATGCGACCACCCGGTTTGCCCTTGCCAGGGGTCGCGGCTTCGTCGGCCAGCAGTTTGCCGGCGGCGCCGAACAGGCTCCCGGCCCCTGCCGCGGCCACCCCGGCCAAGCCCAGCATCTGCAGCGCATGACGGCGCGACATGCCCCGGTTGAGCCCTTCAAAAACACGAAGACTGTCTGTGCCGGTAATCAACTGGCTATCGATGCTGCTCTTATTGTCAGTCATGTCAGTTCTACCTTTCGCTAGTGATAAGGGCTCGGTTGCGCACGGTTGACGCAACGTGGTTGAAACGTAAAACAACGTCCGATGGATCAGTGTAAGTAGTCCTGCAGGCGGTAATACGCGCCTACCAACGGCAAGAACCAGGGTTTGCCGAAATGCCCGGGAATCGCCGGCCAATCGAGCTCGCGCCAGGGGTTGGCCTCGACCTTGCCAGCCATGACCTCGGCCATGATCTGGCCCATGTGCACCGACATCTGTACGCCGTGGCCGCTGTAGCCCATGGAGTGATACACCCCAGCATGCTGGCCGGCCCGGGGCAATCGATCGGACGTCATGTCCACCAATCCACCCCAGCAGTAGTCGATCCGGACGTTGGCCAGTTGCGGGAACATCTGCACCATCGCCGCTTGCAGCACCTTGCCGCTCTTGGCATCGGAAACGCTGTCGGACATGGCAAACCGCGCACGACCACCGAACAGCAAACGGTTGTCCGGGGTCAGGCGAAAGTAGTTGCCGATCATGCGACTGGTGACATAGGAACGACGCGCCGGCAGCAAGCTGTCGATCAGCGCCTGGGGCAGCACTTCGGTGGCGATCACGAAACTGCCCACCGGGACGATTCGCCGCCGATACCAGCCCAAACCGCCATGCTGACTGGCACCGGTCGCCAACAAAACCTGCGAGGCATGCAACGTCCCCTTGCTGGTGTTGACCTGATAGCCACCGGCGCTGGCCTTCCAGTCCTTGACGGCCACGCCCTGGAAAATCAACGCGCCGTGACGCGCGGCCGCCTCGGCCAGGCCGACACCGAACCGCCCTATGTGCATCTGCACGCCATTGCGCTGCAGCAGGCCGCCATGGAACTGGTCGGACTTGACCTCCGCCCGCGTCTCTTGGGCGGACAGCAGCTCGACCTCGGCATCGACTTCCTTGCGGATCAACTCACAGGTACGCGCCAGCCCTTCGTAATGCATCGGCTTGGCGGCCAGCTTGAGCTTGCCGTTGCGCTTGAGGTCGCAGGCAATCCCCTCCTGCTCCACCAGCGCGACGACGCTCTGCACGGCGCTCTCATAGGCCTGGTAATAGGCCCGTGCTTTGTCGGCGCCGAGACTGGCGGTGAGTGCCGCGTAATCCTGGGCGACGCCGGTACTGCAATGCCCGCCGTTACGCCCCGACGCTTCGCCAATCACCCGTCCCGCTTCCAGCACCGCCACGCTGGCCCCTTTCAGGGCCAGGGCACGGGCGGCCGCCAGCCCGGTGAAACCACCACCGACGACAGCGACATCAACCTGCCTCGGCAACCCGCCGAGCTGAGCACCTGTGAAGGCCGGTGCGGTATCGAGCCAATAGGACTCACTGCCCATGTCTAACCCCTTTCGCCTTGGAAAGTGCCTGCGTCTCAGAGCCCGACCAGACCGGCCAACCCGCCGATATCAGGGATCTGGTGGTAGCCATAGATGGCATTGCCCGGCTGCTCGTGACCACGGGCGACGAAGGCCTTGTTCTTGATCTTCATGTCGTGGGCAGACATCAAGTCGTAGCGGAAGCTGGACGATACGTGCAACACGTCTTCCGGACCGCAGCCGAGGTTATCGAGCATGAATTCGAAGGCCGCCAGGCGCGGCTTGTAGGCCTGTGCCTGCTGAGCGGTGAAGACTTTATGGAAAGGCGCGCCGAGCTTGTCGACGTTGGACATGATCTGCTCGTCCATCGCGTTGGAAAAAATCACCAGGGGAATCTTGTCGGCGATTTTCGACAGGCCCGCCGGTACATCGGCGTGAGGGCCCCACGTAGGCACGGCGTCGTAGTAGAGCTGACCTTCGCCCCGATATTCAACACCCCAGCGCTTGCAGACGCGGGCCAGGGACGTCTTGATGATTTCATCATAGGGGCGCCAGTCACCCATCACCTGATCCAGGCGATAAGCGGCGAAGTCCGTGACGAACTGATCCATCTGCCCGGCACCGACACGATCGGCGAACAGCTCGCGGGTCATGCTTCCCATCTGGAAGTTGGTCAACGTGCCGTAGCAATCGAAGGTGATGTACTTGGGTCGAAGAAAGCTCATGAGTGCGGTCCTGAATGGTTGTTGAAGACATGAACGTGGCAAGCATCGGCGCCATTCGTTAAGCACCGGCACAACGCTGCATCACATTTTCATTACAACACCATGAGACCGTGGATAATCGGTTAAAAATAGTGGCGGCTTGGTACAAACCACCGTTTTGCGGGGCTCCCTCAGCAGACTTTGCGGGATGCTCCAGGCACGGGCGTTGCGCCCATGTTTCAGTGGGTTTGCGGGCAGTTATGGTGCGCCAAACGGCACTGCGGCGGGCAGTCTGCGGCAGAATCTGCGTAGGAAGGGCGGTGGTTTCAGCATCTTTATCGAGTGGGCCGATGCCATCGCGAGCAGGCTCGCTCCCACGGGTTTGGCTTGGATCAAAAAACGCGATGGCGAGGGGTCGAGGGCTCCTCAATACGTGTTTTGCCCGGTTAGCCCGGCAGATTCAGCAGATTCTCCTTTGCCAACCTCAAGAACGGCACATCCCGTCAGGACCGCTTTGTTAGCTTATTGAGCAGACACAGCATCACGATCTGCTGCTGGCAATGCCCTCACCGCTCTATGGGAGCCCGTTGCATGACAACCTTATCCTCTAATAGCTACCACACCGACCCACAGACCTTGCGGCAGCTTTATATCAATGGCGCCTGGTCGTTTCCGGAGCATCCGACCACCCTGCCGGTGATCAACCCGGCCACCGAGGAGATAGTCGCCGAGGTCGCCCAGGGCTCCTCTGCGGACGTCGACCGGGCGGTGGCGGCGGCACGGGCGGCGTTTCCCGGCTGGTCCGCGACCCCGGTCGCATCCCGTGCGCAGATGCTGGACAAGATCCACGAACTGATTCTCGAACGAAAAGAACAACTGGCCCAGGTGCTCTCCTTGGAAATGGGCGCGGCCATCGGTTTCGCGCGGGCCATGCAGATCCCTCTGGCGGCCGAGCACGTTCGGGTCGCCCGTGACCTGCTGTCCACCTACAGTTTCCGCAGAATCGAAAACGGTACGGCTATCGAGCGCGAACCCATCGGCGTCTGCGGGCTCATCACGCCGTGGAACTGGCCGCTCTACCAGATCACCGCCAAAGTCGCACCGGCGATTGCCGCCGGCTGCACCGTGGTGCTCAAGCCCAGCGAACTCTCGCCCCTGAGCGCCCTGCTGTTCGCCCAACTGCTGCATGACGCCGGCCTTCCACCAGGCGTGTTCAATCTGGTGAACGGCAGTGGTGCCGACGTCGGCGCAGCCATGGCAGCACACCCCGATATCGACATGATCTCCATCACCGGCTCCAACCGTGCGGGTGCCCTGGTGGCCCAGGCTGCCGCCCCGACGGTCAAGCGCGTCACCCAGGAACTGGGCGGCAAGTCGCCCAACGTATTCTTGCCGGACGCCGACTTCGCCAAGGCCGTGCCGCCCGGCGTGATGTCTGCATTCCGTAACGTCGGCCAGTCATGCAGCGCGCCGACCCGGATGATCGTGCCGCGCAAACGGCTGGCGGAAGTCGAAGCGCTGGTCATCGCCACAGTCAGCGCGATCATCGTCGGCGATCCCCGGTCGGAAGAAACGCAACTCGGCCCCATCGCCAACGAAGCCCAGTTCAATCGCGTGCAGGCGATGATCGAGGCGGGCTTGAATGACGGTGCCAAACTCCTGTGCGGAGGCCCGGGACGGGTGCAGGGTTTTGCAAAAGGCTTCTACGCCCGGCCAACGGTCTTCTCCGAGGTGGATAACGCCATGCGCATCGCCCAGGAAGAAATCTTTGGCCCAGTGCTGTGCCTCATCCCCTATGACACGGTGGAAGAAGCCATCACCCTGGCGAACGATACCGTCTACGGCCTCAGTGCCCATGTGCAAGGCCAGGACCTTGAAGCCGTACGCGCCGCGGCCTCGCGCATCCGCGCCGGGCAGGTACTCTTGAACTACCCGGCGTGGAACCCGTTGGCGCCGTTCGGCGGTTACAAGCGCTCGGGCAATGGCCGGGAGTACGGGGTTCATGGGTTCGAGGAGTACACGGAGATCAAGGCGATTGTCGGGTTTGCTTGATCGCCTACTCCTCGGACCGACCTTTCCCGGCACGATCATGCTCGTACCGTGTCAACGGAAACGCCGGCAGCCACGCCTCGCGACGCACGGTCCAGCATTCGTAGCTAGGCATCAGCTGGTCAGGGGCATCCAGGCTTCCCAGGTTCACTTCAATCTCGTCACCGCTGCGGACAAAGACCGACGAGCCGCAGCGAGGACAGAAGAAGCGACCGGCGTAGTCACCGGTTTCACCTTCGATCTTCACTGCTTCCCGGGGGAACATGGCCGCTGCGTAAAACAGCGCGCCATGGTGCTTGCGACAGTCGAGACAGTGGCAGAGGCCGACCCGATAAGGGCGGCCCGAAGCTTCGAAACGAACGTTGCCGCACAGGCAACCACCGGTGAATCGGTCCATGGTGCGTCTCCTCTGCAATCGAGCGGTGTAAACCTTCGACCGTCCTCGTTTCTACGGGTTTAATCCGTTGGTGCCCGGCAAGTCAGGCGCCTGTCTACATACCCCTTCGATCAGCAACCGGCGCATGCCCCGCCATCAGTTCCACCATCCATTCGATGAACACCCTCAACCTGGCGCTGATATGCCGGTTCGGCGGATAAGCCAGGTAGAGCGGCATCGGATCGATGCGCCACGTTTCGAAAAGCGGCACCAGCTCGCCGTTCGCTTCGTGGGGCCTGGACATGTATCTGGGTAGCCACAGCACCCCCAGCCCCGCCAGGCCGGCCGCGAGGTAGGCGTTGCCGTCGTCGACCGCCAGGGCGTAGCGCCCGTTGATGTGCAGGTGCTCATTAGCGTTGTGCATGGCATAGGGCACGGCTTTGCCGGTGCGGGCCCAGAGGAAGCCGACGATACGATGCAGGGAGTCTTCGAGGTCTCGTGGATGCGCGGGAGTGCCGACGCGTGCCAGGTAGCTCGGCGCCGCGAAGACGCCCAGCTCAAGATCACCGATGCGCCGGGCGATCAGCGACTGGTCCGTCAATTCGCCGCCGCGCACCACGCAATCGACGTTCTCATCGATGATGTCCACGATGCGATCGCTGACGCCCATGTCGATCTGGATGTCCGGGTATCGCTCATGGAATGCCGGTAGCGCCGGCATCAGGATCAGTGCGGCCAGCGGGCTCGGGACGTCTACCCGCAAGCGGCCCCTGGGCAAGGCCTGGGCATCGGACAGGCTGGTTTCGGCATCGTCCATGTCGGCGAGCAAGCGCAACACCCGTTGGTAATAGACAGCGCCCTGGGCGGTGACATTGACCTTGCGTGTCGTGCGGTTGAGCAGCTTGACCCGCAGGCGCGCCTCCAATTGCTGCACCAACTGGGTCACGGTGGTCTTGCTCATGTGCAGGGTCTCGGCGGCCTTGGTGAAGCTGCCCGCCTCCACCACTCGGACGAATGCCTGCATGGCGTCAAAACGATCCATTGCTGCTCCGCGTGTCGATGATTGTTTGGATTTTACAAACAGTGATCGCCAAGGTTGCGCGTTTATCGCCCGGGCACAAGCCCCTAGAGTGACTTCATCGTTGATTTCCCTACCCTGATTCCGATGGAGGTTCCCCATGACATCGCGTGATGTAGTTTTCCCACCTGGACGCCAAGCACTTTACGAGCGTAATCGTTATTCGCCGGCGATCCGGTCCAATGGTTTTCTCTTCGTATCGGGACAAGTCGGCAGCACCGACGACGGTTCGCCGGAAGCCGATCTGGAGGTTCAGGTCCGGCGTGCGTTCACGAACCTGGAGGCGATTCTCGCCGCTGCCGATTGCACCTTTGACGATGTGGTGGACGTCACCGTTTTCATCGTCGACCCCGAATCGAAGTTCGAGACGATCTGGAAAGTGGTGCCTGAATTCTGGGGCAACGCACCGCACCCGACACTGACGGCGGTCGGCGTGACGTGGCTGTATGGGTTTCAGTTCGAAATCAAGGTGATTGCCAGGTTGCCTGACGCTGGGCGGTGAGTCAGTGATGATGCCATCGCGAGCAGGCTCGCTCCCACAGGGTTTTGAGGGTGCTGCGGGTACCGAGCCCACTGAAGATCCACTGTGGGAGCGAGCCTGCTCGCGATAGCGGTCGGCTAGCCTTTCAGCGCCGCTTCAATCGCTGCGACGTCGATCTTGGTCATTTGCATCATGGCCTCGAACGCGCGCTTGGCGGCTGCCTTGTCGGGGCCGGCGACGGCGTCGGTCAGGACGCGCGGGCTGATCTGCCATGACAGGCCCCACTTGTCCTTGCACCAGCCGCAGACACTTTCCTCGCCGCCGTTCCCGACAATCGCGTTCCAGAAACGGTCGGTTTCGGCCTGGTCATCGGTGGACACCTGGAACGAGAAGGACTCGTTGTGCTTGAACACCGGGCCGCCGTTCAGCCCGATGCAGGGAATGCCCATCACGGTGAACTCCACCGTCAACACATCGCCTTCCTTGCCCGATGGATAATCGCCAGGCGCGTGATGGACCGCGTGTACCGCGCTGTCTGGAAACGTCGCGGCATAGAACTGCGCCGCTCCCAGGGCATCGCCTTCGTACCAGAGACAGATCCTGTTCTTGTTGTTCATCCGGCTTCTCCGAGAGGGATTGGTCGGTGCAGTCTAGCAGCGCACTTTTTCCGGCATCGATCAGGTGATGGACGGTTTTTACCTCGGACGCCGCTTGCTGAAAACCGCGGTGACGGATCACCACGGCTCTCTCAGGTCGATCAGGTAAACAGCTCCACCCCCAACTGGAACGCCACCCACAGTGCCAGGCCCGTGGCAAAGGCCAGCGCAATGTTCTCGAACAGGTTGTTGCGGTATTCCTTGCCCAATAACGACTTCTGGTTGGACATGATCAGCAGGCCCAGGGAAATGACCGGCAAGCCGACGATATTCAAGGCATTGACGCCGATGGTCAGCGTGACGAAGTCCGGCATGCCGGGCAGTGACCAGACCAGCGGGGTCACGAGGATGAACAACATGAACCATTTGTGCGCCGGGTCACGGTGGAACTCTTTGCCATAGCGTTCCCGACGTTCGGGCCGCACGTGCTGGAAGGCGTCGGTGATGAGCATCGGGAATGCCGTGGTCTTGCCCGAAATGCTGGCGAACAACGTGGCGAACACCCCGACGAAAAAGACGTACCAACCGATCGGGCCGAAGAACATCTCCAGCGCCTTGCCCAGATCCCCCAGGGTGTTGACCTCGATGCCATTGGGTCGCAGGATTTCCGCACCGACGATCCAGATCGCCAGATTGATGACGATCCCGACGAACACCGCGAACAGCAGGTCGTTGCGCTGGACGCGCTTGTGCTCCGGGCCAGTCCAGCCCTTCTGGCGCATGACATACGGGTGCACGAAGTTGGCGATGGAGCCCGCGACCGCACCGATCACCGAAACAGCCACCAGCAGCGCACCGTGCACGCCTTCGTCGGGAGGAATACTGAAGCCGATGGTGCCTTTGACGATGCCGGCGACATCCGGGCCGGACATGACGGCCAGGGCCAGGAACGCCAACGTCATGATCGCCAACAGCGCTTTCATCACCCCTTCGATCATCGAGTAGATATTGCGCCCAACCAGCAGCCACACCGCCAGCACCACCGCCACCGAACAGAGCAACGGGCGGTCGATCTTCAACAACATGGCCAACGCCTCTCCGGCGCCCTTGATCATGTAGGCATTCATCAAATGCCCCATCAGCAGCGCGTAAACCAACAGGAACCAGGCGAAAAACGGATTGAGTTGGGCGTAGCCCTGCAGGATGGTCATGCCCTGGTTATTGCAGAGCTGGAAGCGCGCGATGATGTTGACGATCAGGAATCGCAACAGCAAGGACACCGCCAGCACCCACATCATGGCGTAGCCATAGTTCGCACCGGCCACGGAAGAGGTGATGAGGTCGCCTGCGCCCAGCCACGCCAATACCGCGATGATGCCGGGGCCAAGCAGCTTCAATAGGCGCATGAAACGGCTTTGCGTGGACGTGGCGGCCTGATCCTTGACGGAAGGGATGCTCGTCATGATGGAGTCTCCGTTTATTTTTTTTGTAAGAAACGGAGACAGTCGAACACACTACATATGACATCGTACAACATCGAACTGTGTAAAAATGTTTCTTGTTGCACGTCGCCAGATGCGTGGGCGGAGCGAGACGTTTCCCCACTGCCAGCGCCCCCGGCTATGCCGTCACCCGCTCCCCCTGCGCCATCATCCAGCGAATCAGGTGCGTCATCGACACCTGGTGATGCTGGATGACGCACTCACCGTTTTGCTCATGGCGATAGCGTTCGATGTAACGGCTGAGCACCACATGACGGCCATCCTCCGCCAGCCGCAGTTCAACCTCGCGGCACTGTAGGCCCCCCTGGCTGAGCGCCTTCATGCTTCGCCGCAGGATCAAGGCATCGTTAGTCATCGCCCTGCCCTCCCTGGCATTGAGGGGTCACCGCCCCTAGCTTGCCCTGCGCGACAAAATCGGCGCGTTGCTGTGCCACCGCATCACGCAAGGCCACGTAGTAATCCGGCTGGGTCCGCAGTTGGTCCGTCAGTGGCAGTGCCTGGGCGCGGCCATCGACGATGCCGCCTGCGGTATTGATCGTGCCCAGGGTGTCGACGGTGCTGCTGTTGTCGCCAAACGGGTCGACCGCGAAACTGATCACCTTGCCGGTGGCGTCTCTCAGGTTGGCCGTCCCCAGCAGCGGCAATTCCACCGTCGGCCCCGGGGAGAGGTTCCAGACGCCGAAGGTCTGGCCGAAATCGGCCTTGTGGCGCTCGATGCCGAGTTTGCCCGACACGTCGATCAGGCCGACGATGCCGGCCGTGGTGTTGATGACAAACCGCCCCAAGGTATTGACCGAACGCTGTGCATTGCCTTGCAGCAGGTCGTTGATGAACACCTTGGGCTCTCCGAAGTTCGCCACGAAGTTGTGCATGCCGGTCTGCATGGCATCCGGAAGATGGCGATAACCACGAGCGATGGGGGCCAGTGCGTAGTCGTCTACGGTGCGGTTGAAGGCGAAGATGCCGCGGTTGACGGGTTGTCCGGGATCGTAAACGGTGTACGGAACACTCTCGCAACTGCCAGGCTTTGCAGCGGGTGTGCTGGTGCAGCCGCTGGCGAGTGCGGCGAGCATGATGACCACGGAGTAACGGACGCGGAGCGAGGCGGGATCGGTGAGCGGCATACAGGGCTGTCTCGGCAAGGAATGGGCGATGCCGGTCAGTCGAGGAGTGATGCCATTCACAGTTCCCGTGGGAGCCAAGCTTGCTCGCGATAGCGGTGGTTCAGCCAACATCTTTATCAACTGACCAGCCACTATCGCGAGCAAGCTCGACTCCCACAGGTTCTGCGCTCAACGGGACGGGCATTGGGCAATCCTGCCGCTGTTTTCTTGCCTGGAGATTTCCGGAATATTGCCCGCCGGCAACTTCATTGCAGGATTGAAATATATGACGCAGGGCCCGGATTGACCCTAGTATCGCTCCCTGTATCCATGACCCTGACGTACCCACCGTGAGCCATTTACTACTGGTGGACGATGACCTCGAAGTCCTCGCCCTCTTACGCAAATTCCTCGAACAACATGGCTACAGCGTCGATGTGGCCGCCGACGGTGCAGCCCTGTGGCAGGCGGTCGAGCGTCAATTGCCGGACCTGATCATCCTCGACGTCATGTTGCCAGGAGACAACGGCCTGGTGCTCTGCCAGCGACTGCGGTCCGAGCACAGGGTCGGCATCATCATGCTTACCGCCATGGGCGAGTTGAGCGACCGGGTCGTTGGCCTGGAGATGGGCGCTGACGATTACCTGACCAAACCTTTCGACGCCCGGGAACTGCTGGCCCGGGTGCGGGCCGTGCTCAGGCGTACCGGCGAAGCCAGGGGCACGCCGAACGACGCCTCGCGACCGGTCCTGGAGTTCGAAAAGTGGCAGCTGGACGTCACCCGGCGTGAATTGCGCTCCCCGGACAAGGTCATGATTCCGCTGTCCGCGGGTGAGTTCGAACTGTTGCTGGTATTCGCCGAGCACCCGCGCCGGGTGCTGAGCCGCCAACAATTGCTGGATCTGGCGCGGGGCGAAACCTTCGATGCGTTTGACCGGAGCATCGACGTCCAGGTCAGCCGCTTGCGTCGCAAACTGGAGACCGATATCAGCGGCGCGTCGATGATCCGCACCGTGCGCAACAGCGGCTACTACTTCAGCCCCCAGGTGGTGAAACGATGAAACCGCCGAGCCCCGGCACCCGCCGCCCGCGCGATACCCTGGCGCGCTGGATCGCCCTGACCACCCTGGTTGCCATGCTGACGCTGCTGGCCCTGAACGCGTTGTTCAGCCAACTGGCCGGAGCCTGGGCACGCCCGCCCCTGATGGAAACCGGCCTGTTTGAAAAGATCTCCGCCATCGCGCGCATCATCGACTCGGCAGCGCTTGAACAGCGGCCCGCCATTGCCAAGGCCGCCAGCGACCGGGAATTCACCACCCAATGGCTGCAAGACCATGACGAGGCGCGAGTGCCGGTGGTCGACGACGACCCGGAATACAGCGACGGCGCGGCACGGCTGCGCCAGCAACTGGGCAGGCCCGATGCACGGATAGAAGGCTACGAGCCGAGCGACTGGCCCGCCGGCCAGCCCGGCGGGCGCTACGCCGCGCTGATCGAGCTGAGCGACCATTCATGGGTGATGTTTTCCATGCCCGCGCGCAACTGGGGGCTGGAGGAGTGGGAGCGCAATCTGATCATCATCGCGCTGATCCTGCTGTCGGCATTCATCGTCGCGCTGGTTGCCACCCGGCACCTGGCCGCGCCACTGGAGCGTTTCGCCGAAGGCGCCAGGCGTTTCGGCGTGGACCACAAGGCACCGCCCATTCCGGTCATCGGCCCCTACGAAATCCGCCAGGCCATTCTCGCCTTCAACGCCATGCAGGCCCAGCTCAAGCACTTCATCGAAGACCGCACGCAAATGCTCGCCGCCATCTCCCATGACCTGCGCGCGCCGTTGACCCGCATGCGCCTGCGCGGGGAATTCATCGAGGACACCGAGCAGCAATCCCGGTTGTTCAGGGACGTGGACGAGATGCAGGCGATGGTCAATTCGGCCCTGGAGTTTTTCCGCGACGATGCACGGCTCGAACATGCCACCGCCTTCGATCTGGCTGAGCTGCTGCACACCGTCGTCGACGATTTCAAGGACGCCGGCAGCGAGGTTGCCTTCGAGGGCGCACCCCGCTTCGTTTACGTAGGCAGGCCTATCGGGCTCAAGCGAGCGTTGGTGAACCTGATCGACAACGCGATCAAATATGGCGCAGAGCCCAGTGTCCAGCTCAAGGCCTGGAGCGACCACGTTGAAATCCGCATTCTGGATCGGGGTCCGGGCATCGAGGCCAAGTACCACGAGCAGGTCTTCACCCCGTTCTTTCGTCTCGAAGGCTCGCGCAACAAGAACACCGGAGGCGTCGGGCTCGGCCTCTCGGCGGCGCGGGCGACCGTGCTCGAACACGGTGGAACGTTGACCCTCGGTAATCGGCGCGATGGCGGGCTGGAAGTGACGATTTCGCTGCCATTGAGCTGACCACTGCGGACCCGTTGGCAAACAAAGCCTAAACAACCGGGGCCATCCTCGGTAGGATGGCCGGCCTTTCCGCCTGGACCCGCCCTGGAATCGCCCCGATGATCCTGATTGTCTACGCCCACCCCTACCCCGACCAGTCGCGGGTCAACCAGCAGATGCTCGAACGAGCCTCCAGTCTTCCGGACGTGGTCGTACGGTCCCTCTACGATCTCTACCCGGATTTCGACATCGACGTCGACGCCGAACAGCGCGTCGTCGAGCAGGCGGACCTGATCGTCCTCCAGCACCCGATGTACTGGTACAGCATGCCGCCCCTGCTGAAATTGTGGATCGACAAGGTGTTCACCCATGGTTGGGCATACGGCAAAGGCTCCACGGCATTGAAGGACAAGAGCCTGCTGTGGGCCGTCACCACGGGTGGCGAGCCCGACCATTTCGAGATCGGTGCCCATCCGGGCTTCTCCGTGTTGGCCCAGCCCCTCCATGCAACGGCTGTCTATTGCCGCATGCGCTGGCTGGATCCGGTCGTCGTCCATGGCGCCTATGCCGCCGAAACGCAAGCCCAACACGTACAAATCGAACACTACCGCGCCCGCCTAGCCTCCTGGAAGGAAGATTGAAATGGAGACTCACAGCCTGATCGAGATGCTCATCTACCTGGCCTCGGCCACCTTGATCGTACCGATTGCCGTCAGGTTGGGCCTGGGCCCGGTGCTGGGCTACTTGCTGGCCGGGTGCGTCATCGGCCCGTGGGGACTGAAGCTCATTACCGACGTCAAGGCCATTCTGGAATTCGCCGAAATCGGCGTCGTGCTGATGCTGTTCATCATCGGTCTTGAGCTCGACCCCAAACGGCTGTGGGCGCTGCGGCGGATGGTGTTCGGTGGCGGGGCCTTGCAGATGCTGGCCTGTGGCGCCGCTATCGCAGTGTTCTGCGCAGCCCTGGGCCTGAACTGGACGGCCGCGTTGCTGGTCGGCCTGACCCTGAGTCTTTCCTCCACGGCCATTGCCATGCAGGCGATGAATGAACGCAACCTGACGGCAACCGCCGTCGGCCGCAGCAGCTTTGCCGTGTTGTTGTTCCAGGACATCGCGGCCATTCCCCTGGTCGCCATGATCCCTCTGCTGTCGGCCCACGGTGAAACACCGTCAGGTACTGCCCTGGCGCTGTCGATCGTCAAGATCGTCGCGGCCATCAGCGTCGTCGTGCTACTGGGACGCTATGTGACACGGCCATTGCTGCGCTTCGCCGCCCGCTCGGGCCTGCGGGAGATCTTCAGCGCCGTGGCACTGTTCCTGGTGTTCGGCTTCGGTTTTCTCCTGGAAGAAGCCGGCCTGTCGATGGCCATGGGCGCCTTCCTCGCCGGGGTGCTATTGGCCAGTTCCGAATACCGGCATGCCCTGGAAAGCGACATCGAGCCGTTCAAAGGCTTGCTGCTGGGGCTGTTCTTCATCGGCGTGGGCATGTCGATCGACTTCGGCACCCTGATCAACGCACCGTTGAAAGTCGCCACCCTGACCCTGGGCTTCATCCTGATCAAGCTGCTGGTGATCAAGACGGTGAGCCGATTCCTCAACGTCCCCGCGGGCCAACGCTCTTGGCAGGCGGTGTTGCTGGGCCAGGGCAGCGAATTCGCCTTCGTGGTGTTCGGTGCCGCGACCCTGGCGGGCATCCTGACCGATCAGTGGGGCAAGAGCCTGACGCTGGCGGTGGCGCTGTCCATGTGCCTGACACCTCTACTGATCCTGCTGCTGGGGCGGCTGGAATCCGTCACCAAGAAAAACCGCGAGGAATCCGACCTCGTCGATCAGCAGAACCCGCGCATCATCATTGCCGGGTTCGGCCGTTTCGGGCAGATCGCCGGTCGTCTGCTGATGTCCTGCGGTGTCGAAGTGGTGGTTCTGGATCACGACCCCGACAACATCGAGACGCTGCGCAAATTCGGTGTGAAAGTGTTCTACGGCGACGCCACGCGCCTCGACCTGCTGCACGCGGCCGGCGCGGCCCAGGCCGTCGTGCTGATCAATGCCATTGACGATCAAGAGGACAACCTGGCACTGACCCGCCTGGTCCAGGAGCATTTCCCTACGTTGAAGCTGATCGTGCGGGCGCGGGACATGGGGCACCTGATCACCCTGCGGCAGATGGGGGTCGAGGCGGCCGAACGGGAAACCTTCGAGAGTGCGCTGTCCTTGGGTCGACGCGCGCTGATGCAAATGGGCGTCGGGCCTTACGAAGCCCGCGAACGGGCGGATCAATTCCGCCGCCTGAACCTGCAAATGCTGGAAGAAATCGTTGCCCAGCCGGAAGACGACCTGAAGTTCCGGCACGACGCCTACCGCCGCGCCAATGCGCTGCTCACGGACATGTTCAACGAAGACCGCGCACGTCCCGTCGACCGCTGGCCTGAACACCATCGCAACGAGACGGATGAGGCCCGTAGCTGAGGTCGCTGCAATGGTCGACGGGCTCGGAAACCGGAAGACGGCGAGACGCCGGGGTTCCAGGCGGCTTAGGCCAACGCGTCCAACTCGGCCAGCATCGGCGCCGGAATCCGCAGCTCGCTGGCCGTGAGGTTTTCCCGCAGGTGCGCCACGGATGACGTACCGGGAATCAGCAGCAGATTCGGCGCACGTTGCAGCAACCACGCCAGCGCAACGCACAGCGGTGACGCCTCCAGGCGCGCCGCGACGCTGGAGAGGGTCTGAGATTGCAGCGGCGTGAAGCCCCCCAGGGGAAAGAACGGCACGTAGGCGATGCCCTGCCGACCGAGATCGGCGATGAGTGACTCGTCACCTCGATGGGTCAGGTTGTAGTGGTTCTGCACACACACCACGTTGGCGATGTCCTGGGCTTGCTTGACCTGCGCAGCCGTGACGTTGCTCAGCCCCAGGTGGCGGATGAGGCCTTGGCGCTGCAAGTCCGCCAATGCGGAAAACGCCTCCTCGATGGAGCCCTCCATGGGCGCTTGCATGTTGCCCCAGGCCCGCAGGTTGACCACATCCAACACGTCCACGCCCAGGTTGCGCAAGTTGTCGTGGACGGCCTGGATCAACTCGGCGGGACTCAAGGCGGGATTCCACGAGGCATCGGCGCCACGGACGGCACCCACCTTGGTGACGATCACCAGATCGCTGGCATACGGGTGCAGCGCTTCGCGAATCAAGCGATTGGTGACATGGGGCCCGTAGAAGTCAGCGGTGTCGATATGGTTGACCCCAGCCGCCAAGGCTTCACGCAGCACGGCGATGGCCGCTGCCGGGGCTTTCGGTGGCCCGAACACGTGAGGCCCCGCCAGTTGCATCGCGCCATAGCCCATGCGATTGACCTTGCGGTCGCCCAGTAAAAAACTGCCTGCCTTGTCTACTCTGCTCATCGTGAATACCTCGGATTAAATGCGTGAGCCGACTATAGGCGTTGACCACTCCACTGATAATCAGGTGCAATCCGCACAGGTTGTACGGCACAGAGAACACTATGACGGATATCCAAGACCTGCTGTCCTTCGTGGCCGTGGTCAATGCAAAAGGGTTTCGGGAAGGCGCTCGGCTGAGCGGCAAGTCCGCCTCCAGCCTCAGCGATGCCGTACGACGGATGGAAACCCGGCTGGGTGTGCGCCTGCTCAACCGCACCACCCGCAGCGTGGTGCCAACCGAGGCCGGGCCCGGTTGATGGAGCGCATCGTGCCGGCCCTGGGTGAAGTCGAGTCTGCGCTGGACGTGGTCAACGAGTTCCGTGATCGTCCTTCGGGCACCCTCAGGCTGAATGTGCCGGTCAGCGCAGCGACGCTGGTATTGCCCTCGATCATCACCCCGTTTCTGAAAAGTTACCCCGATATTCGCCTGGAGATCGTCACCGAAGAGAGTTTCGTCGACATGCTGGCAGCCGGGTGTGATGCCGGTATCCGCTACGACGATCGCCTCGAACAGGACATGATCGCCATTCCCATCGGTCCACGCGTGCAGCGCTTCGCAACGGCCGCTTCACCGGCCTACCTCGAAACCAGGGGATGCCCCGGACACCCTCGGGACCTGCTCCAGCATGCCTGCCTGCGGGGCAAGTTTCCCAGTGGGGCCATGCCGCTCTGGGACTACGAACGTGACGGCGAAACCATCAGCGTGAACCCGGGCGGCCCCTTGGTTTTCCGCGTGGCAGGCGCGGTGGACCTGGCCATCAAAGCCGCCCTGGATGGCTTGGGGGTGATCTATCTGTTCGAGGATTGGCTCAAGCCCTATCTGGACAGTGGTGCGCTGGTGCCGGTGCTGGAGCCCTGGTGGCAGGGTTTCAGCGGGCCGTACCTCTACTACCCCGGCCGCCGCTACCTGCCCTCACCGTTGCGGGCTTTCGTGGATTTCATCAATGAGAACCGGCTCAACTGACACCCCCTCTGCATGACTCATCCTGCCTCATGAGGGCAGTTACAGCCGCTCGTCTCCCCACCCCGAATTTTTTCGAACCAAGCCCCTGCACACGGCTCGGACCTAGATGACACCGCTGAAATCAGTGATGACGCGCTTGAGCAGTCGAGACGCGAGCGGCTAGCGGTCGGTTGCGTTTCGATTCCGGGAGTTTTCGCCATGTGTGAGGGTTTTGTTCAGCACGTTTCGTCAAAAGACGCCCTGGCGTATTTCGCCCAGCGAGACACCCCGGGCGGACGTTTCGATACGGGCGTGACGCACCTGGACTTGTACAGGACGGTCCCCGCCAGGCCACAGGAGCGGCACAACCTGATCAAGCCGAACATGCAAGTCAGCGCCATTCGCCGCCGTGGCGGGCACCTGGAATCCATCAAGGTTCGTTGGGGCTGGTCACCCATCTGGTCGGTGGGAACGATGCCTCCGCTGACGCATCTGCCGCTGCATCTGGTGATGCGCTCCAAGGTCTTTGATCCCATCAAGCGCGAAGGTCGGGTACTGGTGGCCGTGGAAGGCTGGTACGAATCGCTAACGCCCTCTGACTCGTCCCAACTTCAACATTCCAGCTACACGACGTCCCGGCAATCGGCCCCGATTTTCCTGGCAGCCCTGGCCCAGGCCAGCGAAACCGCCTTGGGCTGCGACGGCCTGGCCCTGGTGACCTATGGCGATCTTGCCAGCCAACAGCAGCGTGTCCTGGCCTTGAGCGCAGACGAGGCACTCGATTGGTTGGAACCCGACTTCGGATGGGAGCAGGCACAACAATTGGCAGAGTGCCTGAACAGCGCGGAACCACACCTTGAACCGGCGATGACGGCCCAGGTCCCGGTCAACCTTTGACCCTGGGCGGGAGGTGAATCATGTATGTGATCATGGGGGGGACGGGACATGTAGGTTCAGCCACCGTCGAGGCGCTGCTGGCCCAGGCAGCGCCGGTGATTGTCCTGACCCGCAATGCCACCCATGGGGAGCAATGGCGCGCCAAAGGCGCTCGGATCGTCGAGGCGGATGCGCAGGATGTCGAATCGCTGCGGGCCGCCTTCCGACTCGGGCGCCGGGCTTTAATCCTCAACCCGCCAGCCCCTCCGAGTACCGATACCGATGCGGTGGAACGGCACACTGTGGCCAACATTCTCGCCGCTCTGGACGGCTCGGGCCTGGAGAAGATCGTCGCCCAGTCCACCGCCGGTGCCCAACCCGGCGAGCGTCTCGGCGACCTCAGTGTCTTGTGGGAGCTGGAAGAAGGCTTGCGCAATCAATCGATCCCGGCGGCGATCAATCGCGCCGTTTACTACATGAGCAACTGGGACGGCCTGCTCGACACCGTTCGCACCACAGGCAAGCTGCCCACCCTGCTTCCCGCCGACCTGGCCCTGCCCATGGTTGCCCCCCAGGACATGGGCGAAATAGCAGCGGCGAGGCTGTTGTCACCGGTGACCGATGTTGGCGTTCGTTATGTGCAAGGGCCTCGCCTATATTCGCCCAACGATGTTGCGCAGGCTTTTTCCCAGGCGCTCGGTCGGCCGGTCGAGGTGCAGGTGATACCGAGGGATCGTTGGGAACAGGCCTTCCTGGACCTCGGCTTCAGCCCCGCCGCCGCGCAATCCTACACGCGGATGACCGAGGTCAGCGTCGACAGCGGCTTCGAGATTGTCGAGGATGGGCTGCGCGGCACCACCGCGATTGATGCCTATATCCAGGCGCTGGTGCGAAGCGAGGATGGATAAAGGAAACCGGGAACAGCGCATCAATGGACGGTAGACTGCGGCGTCTTTTTCCTTTCCTGCATGAGGCACCGCATGGCTAACCCAGACATCACGTTCACTCCCGACCCGGATGCGGACTCCATCTCCTCCGACGTCGCCGGCTTCGGCGGCCTGCTGGTCACCACCCAGATCCCGACCCGCGCCGACGGCAGTTTGGAGCTGGGCGACATCACCCTGCAGAGCGAGTGCACGTTACAAGCGCTCAAGACAGCGTTGGAGCGTGCCGGCAGCTCCATGGACCGGGTCCTGCACTTGACCATCTACCTCACCGACATGACCGAACGCGCAGCCTTCAACGAAGTGTACAAACGCTTCTTCGCCAAACCCTGGCCGGTCCGGGCCGCGATCGGCGTGGCGGCGCTGGGGGTCGAGGGCATGCGAGTGGAAGTCACGGCGATGGCGGCCAAGGGCTGAAGGGCTCGCAGCACGCTTGCTTGCAGTGGCGTTGGCTGGACCGACGCCATCGCGAGCAGGCTCGCTCCCACCGTTTATCCCCGGGCGCTCACAGATCCAACGTACATCTCTGATCCCTGTGGGAGCGGGCTTGCTCGCGATAGCGGTGGGTCTGCTTGCAGTGATGCTGGGTGCTGCGCTCACCTGTGCCTCAACCAGTGTAAAAAGCGGTTTCTCTTGGGCTCCACGGTTTTCTGCATGACTACGGTCTCGCGGATTTCCTCGCGCTGGCCTTGCAGATTGCTCAAGGCTGCTTTCAATTCGCCGAGGTGTACCAGCTCCCGACACAGGGCGGCTTTTTCTATGCGGAACAGCCGTCCGCTGGTGATGCTGCGGAATTCGCCTCGCGACGGGTTGGCGGCCAGGATTCCCTCCTCACCGAGGATTTCCCCGGGTCCCATGCGCCCGGCCTCGACCATTTTCTCGCCGTCATGGATCGAGACGGAAACCACGCCGCTACTGATGACCATCAGGCAATCGGCAACCTCGCCAAACGCCAGGATCACCTCATCGGCCTGGTAGTCCACCGGAGTCATGTCATCGGCGAGACGTTCGCGCTCGTCGTTATCCAGCGAACGGAAGATACGCACGTCCTCCAGCAACTGGCGCTGACGGCTCCATGGCTCAGCGGCCGGGCCACTGCCCCAGATGACGCCGGAGGCTTCAAGGTGACGATGGGCGAGGTCGAACATCAGGTTGCAGACTTCGGTCTTGTGCCTGGCCGACGCAATGAAACCCTTGAGCTCATATTCGGTGTATTCCAGATGAGCAGCCTTGACCGAGGCTTTGGTGGAGAACGCCGGCAGTAGCGCCCGGGTGCCATGCAAGGCTTTTTCCAGGGCATCGATAACGCGACGCGGGCGCACGTGGCTGGGCACTGCGATACAGACGCTGACGCCGTGGGCGTCTCCCGGCCGACTGAAATTGAGCAGGCGCGCCTTGGCCGCCAGCGAGTTGGGCACCACCGCCATGCCACCCATATCGGTCATCAGGTGAGTGGAGCGCCAATCGATCTCCACAACCCGGCCCTTGATGCCATCGATGGAGATCCAGTCGTCGATCTGATAAGGCTTGGTGGTGTTGAGTACGATGCCGGAAAACATATCACTGAGAGTGCTCTGCAACGCCAGGCCCACGATGATCGCCATTGCTCCAGAGGTCGCCAGCAACCCTTTGACCGGCAACTGCAAGACATACGCCGCGGCGCCGATGATACCGATCAGGAAAATGACCGCTCCCATCAGGTCCTGGAATAAACGCGCGCTGTGACCGACCCGGGACAACAGGCCATTACCCAGCACCACTGTCAGCGTCCTGGCCGCGAACAGCCACCAGCCGATGCCCAGCACGGTGCCCATCAGGTTCAGGATCGCGTCGTCGGGCCATAGCGGCGGTTGCAGCGGGCTGATGCCGGCAGCGGTCATGACCCAGCAGAACATCACGAAGACGCCGACACGTGTGCACATCCGCAGATGACGTCGCGAAGCGCCGATGAGCTGCCACAGCGCCAGGTCGATCAGGATCAGAATGACGCCACAGACCAGCGGATGATGTTGCACTAACGTGATCATGACGGACCTCCCCGGCGCGTGACCGGACGCACTGGCCATGCACTGTAAAGGACAGCCCCACGGCGGGCATTTCTACATCGGTGCTAGCGGCTCATACCTGGGTATGAGCGATCCAGTGGCCTGTACGTTAATTTGAGCCGCACAGGCCACTTACAGACATGTCCCAAATGCACGTTTTCCGGGCAAACAGTCATTTTCGCACCTGGCCCAGGCCACTCCACCTATCTAAAGTGAGCGTTTTTCCCCCTTGCGGTATTTCCATGAATCTCTGGTTCCGACTGTTGCTGATGCTGTTTCGTCGTCCCTGGCGCAAGCCGACGGCCCCCCTGGACATAACCGTGGTGCGCATGCGTGTATGGCCGCTGGACCTGGACTTCAACCGCCATGTCACCAATGGCCGCTATTTCACTCTGGCGGATGTTGGACGCATGGATTACGTGCTGCGCAGCGGCGCCTACAAAGTGGCCCTGCGCAACCGAGCGGTGCCCATCGTGGGAGATGTCTGGGGCAAGTTCCGACGGGAATTGAAACTGTTCGAAGCGTTTGAGGTGCATACCCGGCTACTGGGCTGGGATGACAAATGGACCTTCATGGAGCACCGTTTCATGAGCCGCGGGCGTGTGGTCGGGGTGGTGATCATGCGTGGCCTGTTCCGCTCTGCCAAAGGCACGGTGGCACCGGATGAATTCGTCCGCGAACTGGGGCTGGCCGAACAGTCGTCGGCCATGCCGCAATGGCTGACGGCCTGGTCGCAGAGCTGCGATGACTTGAGCCTCGAGCTTCGACTGGAAGAAGGTGGCCGCACCGACGCACGTTAGCCAGCCCCCCTCGCCACAGGTGTCCAGCCTGCTCCTCGGCCAGGGCATGCCCCATGCCCCCGCCGATCCCCGCCTATACTCTTCTGCCAATCCCCCCTGGGGCCTGCACTTCCAACAATAAAAAGCAGAGGTGGAACATGGTCTGGCAACAAGTCTACGATCCCTTCGGTAATGCGGTGCTGTCGACGTTCCTGGCGGCGGTCCCGGTGGTGGTGATGCTGGCGTCCCTGGCGTTTTTTCATATCAAGGCCCACCTGGCGGCGTTGCTGGCCCTGGCGTCGGCCCTGCTGATCGCGATTTTCGCCTTCGGCATGCCGGCCGGCATGGCCGGCTCGGCGGCACTCTATGGCGCGGCCAATGGGCTACTGCCCATCGGCTGGATTGTGCTCAACATTATCTTCCTGCATCGGCTGACCACCGAAAACGGTTCGTTCAAGGTCCTGCAGGATTCCCTGGCACGCATCACCGACGACCGGCGCCTGCAATTGCTGTTGATCGCCTTCTGCTTCGGCGCGTTTTTCGAAGGAGCGGCAGGCTTCGGCACGCCGGTGGCGGTGACTGGAGCGATCCTGATCGGCCTGGGCTTTTCGCCGCTGGCCGCCTCGGGTTTGGCGCTGATCGCCAACACCGCGCCGGTGGCGTTCGGCGCCTTGGGCACCCCTGTCATCACCCTGGCCAAGGTCACCGGGCTGGATGAAATGGAGCTGTCGATGATGGTGGGCCGGCAGCTGCCGTTCTTTTCGGTGATCGTGCCGTTCTGGCTGATCTGGGCCTTTGCCGGATGGCGCAAGATGTTGGAGGTCTGGCCGGCGATCCTGGTGGCCGGCGTCAGCTTCGCCATCCCGCAGTTCGTGGTCTCCAACTACCACGGGCCGATGCTGGTGGATGTGATTGCCGCGCTGATTTCCATGGCCTGCCTTACCGGATTTCTCAAAGTCTGGAAGCCAGCGACGGTGCATACCTCAGCAGCGTTGTCGGGACGCCACGACGATTCGAAGATCGACGCCAGCGAAGAACAGCAGCCGGTGACCTGCGCGGCGTTCTCCAGTGACACCCGGCCGGCGGTGCTGCGGGCCTGGATGCCGTGGATCATCCTCACGGTATTCGTGTTCGCCTGGGGTACCCAGGGCTTCAAGAACCTGTTCGATACCCGCCCGGCGATCGACCCGCAGACCCAGTCGGCCAGACTCGATCCTCAAGGCAAGCCGATGCGCGAGGCAAATCCGCTGTTCTCGCCCATGGTGACTTTCAGCACCCTGCACCAGCAGATCGAAAAAGTCCCGCCCGTGGTACCGCAACCTAAAACCGAGGAAGCGATCTACAAGTTCAACTGGTTCACGGCCACCGGCAGCGGCATCTTCCTGGCGGCGATTCTCGGTGGGTTGTTGATGGGCTATTCGATTCCACAATTGGTGCGTCAGTACCTGCGTACGTTGTGGGTGGTGCGTTACTCACTGATCACCATCGTCGCGATGCTCGCGCTGGGGTTCCTGACGCGTTATTCGGGCCTGGACGCCACCATGGGCCTGGCCTTCGCCGCAACAGGCATTTTCTACCCCATGTTCGGCACCCTGCTGGGCTGGCTCGGCGTGGCATTGACCGGTTCGGACACCGCGTCCAACGTGCTGTTCGGCGGCTTGCAACGGGTAACGTCAGAGCAGTTGGGCCTGAGCCCGGTGTTGATGGCCGCCGCCAACAGTTCCGGCGGGGTGATGGGCAAGATGGTCGATGCCCAGTCGATCGTGGTCGCCTCCACCGCCACCCGTTGGTATGGCCATGAAGGGGAAATTCTGCGCTACGTGTTTTTCCACTCGGTGGTACTGGCGATTCTGGTAGGCGGGCTGGTGACGTTGCAGGCGTATGTCGAGCCGTTCAGTCGCATGGTGGTTGGCGGACATTGACCGGCACGTCTGCCGGGCGACGTACCCACGCAGAGCGTGGATACGATCGAGCTGACCTTTACTGAACGTTCTTCAGCTTGACCACGTCCCCGGACACCGAGGTGGTGTAACCGGTCAGGACCCAGGCCCAGAACCAGTTTTCCTGCACCTGGGTGTTGATCATGGCATCGCCGCCCTTGGCCAGGATCGCGGCGTTCTGGGCACGCACGAAGCGGTTGTTCTGGCGGATCGGGATCACCCCGAACAGCAGCAGGCCGGTGGCCTTCGCTTCACTGTGGCCGACAACGGTGTACTGGCTGCTGTCGTACTGCTGGGTCTTCATCGGGGTGCCGGTGCAACCCGCCAGAACCAGGCCGAACAGTGCGGTGGCGACAACTTTGCTGAAACTTTTCATTGACTACTCCATGGGGAAACGCCCGGGATCCATCTCTCGGGCGGCGCGTACTCTACCCGATCAACATCAGATTGACATCATCTACGCACAACTCCGACAACCCCACTGGACGCCCCAGTTAGAGCCATTCGTCAGTTGCTCCTCCCGTCCCCTCCAGCGAATCAGCGGCACGTCGATAACCAAATGATCGCGCCACGGAAGGCAGTCCTGCCTTTGCCGGCTGACACGAACTGCACCGGCTACACCGTTGGAGCGCTTGACCATGATTGACCTGACTGTCTGGAACCTCACCCTTCCGATACAAACCCCGGCCCTGACCATTGCGACCAAAGCGGTTCCGACCCTGCGCAATCAGTACTTCACCAACAGCGGTGACAAGATCGTGTTCTGGGCTCCGGTGACCGGCTCCCACACGGGCCAAAGCGAGTTCCCGCGCTCCGAGCTGCGGGAAACCTCGAGAGACGGCAAGCTGCGCAACTGGCGATATAACAGCGGGGTCAATACCCTCAAAGGCACCCTGGCCGTGAATCAGGTGCCCTCGGCCGGTCGCGTGGTCGTCGCGCAGATCCACGCCAAGGATGCGCCCGCCCCCCTGCTCAAGCTCGTCTATCGATTCACCAAGGGCGTCGGCAACCTGGATGTCGAATACCGGGTCAAGCCCAAGGATGAAAAAAGCCCGGTGATGTTCACTGTGCCGAACGTTGCCTTGAACAAAGTCTTCACCTACTCCCTGCAGATGGACAACCAAGGCAAGGTCACCGTGCTGATCAACAACCTCGGCAAACAGGTGAAGCTGGACCCGTCCTGGTACGGCTACGACTTCTATTTCAAGGCCGGCGTCTACACCCTCGACAACGTCGGCTATGCCAGCGAAGGCGGAAAAGTCACCTACACCAAACTGGACGTCAGTCATCTATGACCGCCGTCCAGCCCGATGCTTGCGCTTCAGGCCTTTGAAGGGACGGCGACCACTTCTCGGCCACGGAAGGCAACCAGGAAACAGACGAACACCAGCAACGCGAACCCGGCCGGGAACAGCCAGATGCTGGTCCAGTCATGACCACCCGCCTCGGCAAAATGATCAGTGACCTGCCCCGCCACCCGGAAGCCGATCAACATGCCCAGGCCATAGGTCGCCAGGGTGATCAACCCTTGGGCTGAACTGCGCAGATGGTCCGGCGCCTTGGTGTCGGTGTAGATCTGCCCCGAGACAAAAAAGAAGTCATAGCAGATGCCATGCAGGGCAATGCCGGTGAACAGCATGAACGCCAGGTCACCGTTGTTGCCATAGGCGAACAGCAGGTAGCGCAACGCCCACGCCAGCATCCCCACCAACAGCGCCAGCTTGATCCCGAAGCGCTGGATGAACAGCGGCAACAGCAGCATGAACAGCACCTCGGACACCTGCCCGATGGCCATCTTCGCCGTGGGGTTGGTCATACCGGTTTCGGCCAGGAACGGGTTGGCGTTCTGATAATAGAACGCCAACGGGATGCAGATCAGGATCGAGGCAATGAAGAACACCAGGTAACTGCGGTCCTTCAGCAGCCCCAGGGCATCCAGGCCCAGCAGCTGCTTGATGCCGCCACCGGCTTGCGCCTTGAGCGGAGCCGTGGTCGGCAGCGTGAGGCTGTAGATGCCCAAGGCCAGCGAGGCGATCGCCGCCATCAGGAAGGTATTGCGCAAGCCGCCTGCCGTAATGGCTTCCCGTGAATCCCAGGCGAACACGAAACTGATGACCACGCCAGCGACGATCCAGCCGATGGTGCCCCACACCCGCACGCGGGAGAACTCCAGCGCCGGATCGCGCATCTGGCGAAACGCCACGGAATTGACCAGGGCCAGCGTCGGCATGTAGACCACCATGTACGCCAGCACGAACGGATAAAAGCCACTGAAGTCCTGCGCCGAATACAGCTGATACAGCAGCACCGCGCCCAGCAGGTGCAGCACCGCCAGGATACGTTCGGCATTGAAGTAGCGGTCGGCGATCAGGCCGATCACGAATGGCGCAATGATCGCGCCCCAGGACTGGGTGGAAAACGCCATGCCGATCTGCCCACCGCTGGCGCCCAGGGTGCTGGAAAGAAAGGTCCCGAGGGTGACGAACCAGCCGCCCCAGATAAAGAACTGCAGGAACATCATCACGCTCAAGCGTGCGTTCATTGTGGTCATGACAGTCACCGTCTATTTGTTGTTCTTGTAAGCCAGCCAGTTGGGAAAAGCACTTTGTGGACAGGGGACTCTTGTGGGAGCAAGGCTTGCCCGCGATGCAGGCGCCTCATTCTCCCTAAGGACCTCGTCGGCTTTATCGCGGGCAAGCCTTGCTCCCACAATGAACTCCCTTGCCACAGTTTTTTTGGTTTCGGTTACCTCGGCAGCCCCAGCAACCGCCGATTGGACGCCTCATCCGCCGTCACCCCGGCAAAATCATCGAACGCCTTGCGGCTCTTGTTGATCATGTGCCGCTCGATGAACGCCGCCCCTTCAGCGGCGCCCTGTTGTGAATCCTTCAGGCAACACTCCCACTCCAGCACCGCCCAGCCGCTGAAGTCGTACTGGGTCAACTTGCTGAAGATCGATTTGAAATCGATCTGCCCATCGCCCAGGGAGCGGAACCGGCCGGGGCGCTCCACCCAGCCTTGGTAGCCGCCGTACACACCGGAGCGGGCATCGGGGCGGAACTCGGCGTCCTTGACGTGGAACATGCGGATGCGCGCGTGGTAGCGGTCGATGAAACCCAGGTAGTCCATCTGTTGCAGCAATAGGTGGCTGGGGTCGTAGAGAATGGCGGCTCGTGGGTGATGATCGACCGCTTCCAGGAAGCGCTCGAACGAGGCGCCGTCATGGAGGTCTTCGCCGGGATGGATTTCGTAGCACAAGTCCACGCCGGCCGCCTCGAAGCAATCGAGAATCGGCAACCAGCGTCGGGCCAGCTCGGCGAACCCTTGCTCGACGAGCCCGCTCGGGCGTTGGGGCCACGGGTACATGTACGGCCACAACAGCGCGCCGGAAAACGTCGCATGGGCATTGAGCCCCAAGCGTTGGCTGGCCCGGGCCGCCAGTTTGAGCTGCTCGATGGCCCACTCGGTCCGGGCCTGAGGTTGGCCACGCAAGTGGACCGGGGCGAAGTCGTCGAACAGCGCATCGAACGCCGGGTGCACCGCCACCAGTTGGCCTTGCAGGTGCGTCGACAGTTCGCTGATCTCGACCCCGGCCTCTGCGCAGATGGCCTTGAGTTCATCGCAATAGGCCTGGCTGTCGGCGGCCCGGGCCAGGTCGATGTAACGCGTACCCAGGGTCGGCAACTGAATGGCTTTGTACCCTTGTGAAGCGGCCCACCGGGCGATGTTCGCCAAGGTGTCGAACGGCGCCTCATCGGACATGAACTGGGCCAGGAAGATAGCCGGCCCGCGCAGGCCGCTCGGCGTTTGATCGGCGGTATTCACAACAGCGATTCTCCGGTTTGCAGCGCGGTCCACTTCGCCTCGCCACGATGATTGATAAGGGCGGCCTCGATGAACGCCATGCCGCGCAAACCGGTTTCGATGCCAGGTACGCCAGGCGCATCGGGGCCCTCGATCCGTCCGCGAATGGCACGGGCGAAATCGCCGTAAAGGTTGGCCATGGCTTCCAGGTAACCCTCGGGGTGCCCTGCCGGCAGGCGCATGCGGCGTGTCGCGGCCTCGCACAACCACGGCTGGCCGACGCCGCAACGCAGGATGCTCAGGGGTTGGTCGAGGGCACGATGGATCAGGCTCGACGGTTCCTCCTGGCGCCACTCCAAGGCGCCCTTGTCGCCGTAGACGCGGATCTTCAGAGGGTTCTCTTCACCGGCGCAGACCTGACTGGCAATCAACACGCCACTGGCGCCGTCACTCATGCGCAACAGCATCGCGACGTCGTCGTCCAACTGCCGGCCTGGAATGTGGGTGCCCAACGCCGCACAGAGCTGTTCGACATGCTGTCCGGTCACGAACTCCGCCAGGGAAAACGCATGGGTGCCGATGTCACCAATGCAGCCGCCCAGGCCGGACTGCTCGGGGTCATCGCGCCAACCGGCCTGCTTGTTGCCCTGCCCGGCGACGTCCTGGCTGAGCCAGCCCTGGGGATACTCCACCAGCACTTTGCGCACGGCGCCGATCACGCCGGTGCGCACCATCTCCCGCGCCTGCCAGACCATGGGATACCCCAGGTACGTGTGGGCCAGGCCATACAGAGAGTCGCTGCCGTCCAGCACATCCTTGAGCGCGAGCAACTCACGCAGGTTCAACGCCGCAGGCTTTTCGCTGAACACATGAAAGCCAGCCTTCAACGCCCGACCGGCAATCGGCGCGTGCAGATGATTGGGCGTCACGATGACCAGCAACTCCATGCGCCGGTCCGCAGGCAACGCCGCTTCGGCGTCCAACAGTTGCTGCCAATCGCTGTAGCAGCGGGAAGCGGCCAGCCCCAGGGCTGCGCCGGTTTGCCGGTTGTTGCGGGCGTCGCGACTGAACGCCCCACACACCAACTCGAACCCGCCATCCAGGCCCGCGGCCTGACGATGGGCCTGGCCGATGAAAGCGCCCTCTCCGCCGCCCACGAAACCCAGTCTTATTTTCGGTGCTACAGGACTCATCACGATTCTCTCAGGCCAGGGCTGATGACAATGTAACCGGTTACATCACAGCGGAATCTAGGCGCAGTTTCGCGACGTGTCAAACCCGACCGTCTTCATGCAGGGACGTTTGTGAGGCAACCAACCTGCGGTAAGCTCCCCTTCGTGCCGCTATGTTCCGGCGCTCGATCGAGGTGCTTTTGTCCAATATCCGTGAAGTGGCCAGGCTGGCCGGCGTGTCGGTGGCTACGGTTTCCAGAACGCTCAAATCTCCCGAACGGGTCCTGCCCGAGACGCGGGACAAGGTCAACGCGGCGGTGGAACAGGCCGGCTACCGGCCGAACCTGATGGCCGTGCAATTCCGCTCCCGGCGCACCGGCAACCTGGTGATCCTGGTGCCGACCATCGCCAATACGTTCTTTGCCCGGGTCATCAGCGGTGCCCAGCAGTCCGCCCAGGCGGCGGGTTATCGGCTGTTGTTGTGCGACACCCAGGGCCAGGCTGAAGTCGAGCAGGAGTTCGCCGCGCTGGTCTATGCGCACCAGGCCGACGGCGTGATCCAATTGCGGGCAAGCAATCCTTTCGCGTCACTTCCTCCCGGCGCCGAAGCCCTGCCGCTGGTCAACGCCTGCGAAGTGCTCAAGGATGCCGACTATCCCACCATCAGTCTCGACAACCGCGCCGCCGCCCAGGCCATGACCGAATACCTGATCGGCCTAGGTCACCGCCGCATCGGCATCATCAAGGGCCCCCGCAGCAGCCCCCTGACCCTGGACCGCGTGGCCGGCTACGAGGATGCCTTGCGCCAGGCCGGCCTGGCGGTCGACCCAGGCTTGATCTGCCACGGCGACTTCACCTTGAGTGCCGGGTACGACGGAGCCGGTGCGATGCTGGCGCTGGCCGAGCGCCCCAGCGCGCTGTTCTGCGAAAACGACGAGATGGCCATCGGCGCCCTCAAGCGCATCAAGGAGGCGGGGTTGCGGGTGCCCGAGGATATTTCCCTGGTGGGCTTCGACGACATTCCGTTCGCGGCGTATTGCGATCCGCCCCTGACCACTATTGCGCAGCCTGCCGAGACCTTTGGCCGCAGGGCTGTAGAGATGCTGATCGCGCTGATCGAAAAAACGCCCGTCGCCGAACGGCATGTGACGTTGCCGTTTGAGTTGACCGTGCGGGGTAGCAGCGCCGCACCCGGCTCAGCGCCTTCGGGGGATGAAGAAAAGTGACGCCCCATTCCCGTTGATGCGCTATTGATTCCTACCTGCCGGTCCGTTTCGACTACAGTGGAAAGACTCTGCATAAAGCCATAACAAGACGGAGAGTCTTCCATGCGAGTCAACAAGCGCTTTACCCTTCTGGCCGCCGCGGCAGCCTTGGTGGTCACGACCACGGCCCAGGCAGCTCCGGTGTACATCAACATTCTGACGGGGGGCACCAGTGGGGTCTATTACCCGATCGGGGTCGGGCTGTCGCAGATCTACAGCACCGGCATCAAGGACGCCAAGACCTCGGTGCAAGCCACCAAGGCGTCGGTGGAAAACCTGAACCTGCTGCAGGCCGGGCGCGGAGAGTTGGCCCTCGCACTGGGCGACTCGGTGGCTGACGCCAAGAATGGCGTGGAAGATGCCGGCTTCAAGACCCCCCTGACCAAACTGCGCGCCATCGCCGGCGCCTACCCCAATTACATCCAGATCGTTGCCAGCCAGGAGTCGGGCATCAAGACGCTGGCCGATCTCAAGGGCAAATCCATTTCCGTGGGGGCGGCAAAATCCGGCACCGAGCTGAACGCGCGGGCCATTCTCAAGGCAGCGGGACTGAACTACAGCGACATGAAGGTTCAGTACCTGCCCTTCGCCGAATCGGTGGACCTGATCAAGAACCGTCAACTGGACGCCACGCTCCAGTCTTCGGGGCTGGGGATGGCGGCGATCCGCGACCTGGCCTCGACCATGCCACTGAACTACGTGTCGATCCCGACGGAGGTAGTGACAAAAATCGGCAACCCGGCCTACCAGAGTACAAGTATTCCGGCCAATACCTATGACGGCCAGGCCGAAGCCGTGCCCACCGTGGCAATCACCAACATCCTGGTCACCCGTGAAGACGTTTCGGACGAAGTGGCCTACCAGATGACCAAGCTGCTATTCGAAAACCTCCCCCGTCTAGGCAGCGCCCACTCCGCAGCCAAAGACATCACACTGGATAAAGCCGCGAAAAACTTGCCTATCCCCCTCCATTCCGGTGCCGAGCGCTACTACAAGGAAGCCGGCGCCCTGTAAGCCGATCCGGCGCGGCGGTGACCGTCGCCGCGCCCTTGCGGTTCGCACCTTCGATGCAGGCAAGAGGACATCCTTGATGAGTGAGATTCAGCCCGGCATTCCCGCCGACCCTCGGGATTGGCCCAGAACACTGTTCTACGTGGCGCTGCTGTTTTCAGTATTCCAGATCGTCACCGCTGCATTCGCCCCAGTCTCCAGCCAGGTATTGCGTGCCGTGCACGTGGGCTTCCTGTTGTGGGTGGTGTTCCTGAGTTATCCCGCCCACGGCACAGGTCGCCCCTGGCAGCCACTGGCTTGGGTGTTGTCCCTGGCCGGCGTAACTACGGCCCTGTACCAATGGGTATTTGAAGCCGACCTGATCCAGCGTTCCGGTGACCTGACCGATACGGACCTCATCGTCGGTATCGTGCTGATCGTATTGGTGTTCGAGGCAGCCCGACGGGTGATGGGCATTGCGCTGCCGTTGATCTGCGGTCTGTTCCTGGCCTACGGGCTGTTCGGCGAATACCTGCCAGGCGACCTGGCCCATCGCGGCTACGGCTTCGATCAGATCGTCAATCAACTGTCCTTCGGTACCGAGGGGCTGTACGGTACGCCGACCTACGTGTCGGCCACCTACATTTTCCTGTTCATTCTGTTCGGCGCCTTCCTCGAAAAGGCCGGCATGATCAAGCTGTTTACCGACTTTGCCATGGGCCTGTTCGGCCACAAGCTCGGCGGCCCGGCCAAAGTCGCCGTCGCCTCCTCTGCGTTGATGGGGACCATTACCGGCTCCGGCATTGCCAACGTGGTGACCACCGGGCAATTCACCATCCCGTTGATGAAGCGCTTCGGCTACAAAGCCGCGTTCGCCGGCGGCGTGGAAGCCACCTCCAGCATGGGCAGCCAATTGATGCCGCCGATCATGGGTGCCGTGGCGTTCATCATGGCCGAGACCATCAACGTGCCGTTCGTTGAAGTCGCCAAGGCTGCCTTGATTCCCGCGTGCCTGTACTTCGGCTCGGTGTTCTGGATGGTTCATCTCGAAGCCAAGCGCTCCAACCTCAAGGGATTACCCAAGGACCAGTGCCCCAGCGCGCTGGGCGCCGTGAAAGACAACTGGTACTTGCTGATCCCGCTCGCGGTGCTGATCTACCTGCTGTTTTCCGGGCGCACGCCGCTTTTTTCCGGCATGGTGGGACTGGCGCTCACCGCCATCGTGATCCTCGGCTCGGCGATCATCCTGCGCGTGTCGAACTTTGCCCTGCGCTGCGCCTTCTGGATCGCCCTGGGTATCCTGTGCGTGGGGTTTTTCCAGCTGGGCATCGGCGTCATCTTTGCGGTCATCGCGGTGCTGGTCCTTCTTTGCTGGTTCATCAAAGGCGCACGGGAAACCCTGACGATTTGCCTCGATGCACTGGTGGACGGCGCGCGGCATGCGGTTCCTGTAGGGATTGCCTGTGCCCTGGTCGGCATCATCATTGGCGTGGTGTCGCTGACCGGGGTGGCGTCGACCTTCGCCGGCTACATCCTGGCCATCGGCAAGGACAACCTGTTGCTGTCATTGATCCTGACGATGCTCACCTGTCTGGTGCTCGGCATGGGCATCCCGACTATTCCCAACTACATCATCACCAGCTCGATCGCCGCGCCCGCCCTGCTGGAACTGGGCGTACCGCTGATCGTGTCCCATATGTTCGTGTTCTATTTCGGCATCCTCGCCGATCTGACGCCACCGGTGGCGCTGGCTTGCTTCGCGGCTGCCCCCATTGCCAGGGAAACCGGCCTGAAAATCAGCTTCTGGGCCGTGCGCATCGCACTGGCCGGCTTCGTCATTCCGTTCATGGCGGTCTATAACCCGGCACTGATGCTTCAGGGTGACAATCTGTGGATGACCGCTTACATGCTGATCAAGACGATGCTCGCCGTCGGACTCTGGGGCATGGCGTCCACCGGCCATCTGCAACAGAGGATGCCGATCTGGGAGCGCCTGCTGTGTTTTGCCGCAGGCGCCTTGCTGGTCGTCGCGTTGCCGCTGACCGATGAGATTGGCTTCGTGCTGGCGGGGCTGTTGATTTTCCAGCACCTATGGCGCTCGCGGCGCATCGGACGGGCCCTGGCGTGATCGGTTTATGCCTGGGCCTGGCCGGTGTGGCCTGGGCCCAGCTTCCCCTCCATGATTTCACGCTGGCGTGGAATCACACCATCGAGAAAATCCGCTGGGAGGAAGACTACCGTGTTACCCGGCAAGGGCTGGTTCTGGGTGAGGCCAGGGTCAAAGGCAACGGCGCCGGCATGGACATTCCCGACGGTGCCTGGCTGAAAAACGGTAGCTGGCACTACCTGCGCCAACTGCCGCCCCTGCAACCACTGAGACTGGGCCGTACACCCCAGGCTGGCGATTATCAGCTGTGTCTGAATGGACACTGCCAGCCAATGAGCCATTGGCTGGGGCCGCCTGCGGCAGATCGGCCATTCGTCGAATTATGGAGTTGTGACCCGTCCTGAGCCAACCCACTGCGGCGAGGCTTTTCAGCCCTCGCCACAGTGAGCGACGCGGCTCGCTGTCCAAGCCATTCAATCAGCTGAATGTGGCGCCTCGGGTATTCACGAACAGCGAATACAGCGAATGGCTGCCGGCCATGAACAAGCGATTACCCTCCCGCCCGCCGAAGCAGATATTGGGGCAGCGTTCCGGCAGGGAAATGTGCCCGATGGCCTTGCCTTCCGGGTTGAACACCCGTACACCATCAAGCTTTTCCAGGTCAGCCTTGGGGTCGCCGTTGCCGCCCCAACCGCACCAGAGGTTGCCGCTTTCGTCGCACTTGATGCCATCGATGGCGGCGTAGTCCAGGCCTTCGATGTGCTTGCGCCGCTCACCCAGCGAACCGTCGTCTTTAACCGTGATTGCCCAGATCAGCCGGTTGGGCTTGGCCCTGCCTTCCACCACATAGAGAATCTTCTCGTCCGGGGAGAAACACAGGCCGTTCGGCCCCGCCAGGTCATCGATCACCCGGCTGACCTTGCCGGTTTCGCCATCGATACGGTACACCGCGTGTGGCTGGGACGGCGTGACCTTGTGGCCCTCGTAGTTGTTGCCGGTTTGAAACGGCGGGTCGGTAAACCAGACCGAACCGTCGCGCTTGCACACGATATCGTTGGGCGAATTGAAAGGCTTGCCCTCGAAACTGTCGGCCAGCACCGTGATGGTGCCGTTGTGTTCGGTACGGGTGACGCGCCGTCCCTCGTTCGAGGTGGTGGAGCCTTCGCACACCAGCAACCGCCCCTGGCGATCACGGCACATGCCGTTGGAGAAATTGGAGTTTTCGCGATACACCGACAGGCCGCCGGTAATCTCATCCCAACGCACAATGCGGTTGTTGGGGATGTCGCTGACCAGCAGGTAGCGGCCGTCACCCACCCACACCGGCCCTTCGGCCCAGCGCAGGCCCGTGGCAAGTTTTTCCACGCTGGCGTTGAAGATACGCAGGTCCATGAAGCTGGGGTCGAGAAGGTTGATCAGCGGGTCCGGGTAACGCTGGCTCAACGGCTCGGCCTGGGCGAGCCCGGGCAGATTCCCGAGGCTGGCGGCAGCCGCCGAGACCACCAGGGATTTTTTCAGGAATACCCGACGGCCTTGGTCGGCGGGGCTTGTCAGTTGCGAAATCTCCATCGTGCGTCTCTCCGTTAATTATTATTGGACGGGACGACAGTTTTACTACGTGATAAGACATCGTACAAGAATGTCATTTACTCGCCGTTGAAAGAATACGAACGAGCGAGCGCTCAAGGCAGCCTTATGCGAAGTTCTATAGAGGTCTACGACCTTTTCACCACTTGTCTCAATGGACAAGATACGGTAAAAATTCCGACACGTTGTACGACAACAATAACTAAAAATCTACCGCCGGCCCCCCTCGCTTCGGCGGGCGTTCATTTGAGAAATCCTGCCATGGCCCGCTCCACCGCCGCATCGGACACCCCCGCCCCGTTTCCACGTCACCTCGCCGTGCTCATCCTGCTGTGCATGGGGTGTGCCTTCGCCGGCAACCATGTCGCGGCGCGAGTGGCGTTCGATGACGGTGCCGGTGTGCTGCTGGCGATCCTGATGCGCTCGGGTGGGACGCTGCTGGTCCTGGCCTTGATGGTGCTGTGGCAGCGCCAGAGGCTGCGCCTTCCACCGGGCGCCTGGCGTTGGCAGTTGCTGCTTGGACTGTTGATCGGCACGCAAAGCCTGTGTCTATACTCGGCCGTGGCGAGGGTTCCGGTGGCGCTGGCACTGCTGGTGGGCAATGTGTTCCCGATTCTGCTCGCACTACTGACCTGGGCATTGGGTGGCCCCCGCCCCACTACCCGCACCGCCGCGCTCATGGGGATGATACTGGTGGGCCTGGTCTTCGTGCTGGAGGTGCCAGCCCGGTTATCGTCCGAACAGAGCGTCGGCCCGCAATGGCTGCTGGGCGTCGGCCTGGCTTTCTGCGCGGCCTGTACGTTCGCTTGCGCGTTGTGGATCACCGATCACAAGCTGTCTCAGGTACGCGGCTCGGTGCGCAGCCTGCTGACGATCTTCATTGTGTTCAGCAGCGTCAACCTCGCCGGCCTGAGCGGTGCCCTCCCCGGCGGCTTCAACCTGCCGGCCACCAGCACCGGCTGGTTGGCCCTGGCCACCCTGATGACACTCTACGGCACCGGGTTTATCGTGCTGTTCATGTCCGTGCCGCGCCTGGACATGCCGCGCAATGCCCCGGTGATGAACGTCGAACCGCTGGCCACCCTGCTGATCGGCTGGCTGGTGCTGGACCAGATGCTCAGCCCTGGCCAGGTGCTCGGCGGCGCTATCGTGGTGGCCGGGATCGTGCTGTTGACCTATCGCAAGGTCGAACGGGTCAAGGCGCCCGTGGCCGGAGCGCCTGGGCACAACTGAACTCGCATCTGTGGCGAGGGGTTTATGTGCCCCTCTGAAACTTGTCTTCAAACCCACAGTCCTACCCCAGCCGTGAACACCTCGCCATCCTGTGCGAAGCGCTTCGCGGCTGATCGGCGCCAGGCCTGGCGCCCTCGCAACTCCCCCTCTTGAGCCGTCCGCCCCATGCGCCACCCTGTTCGCTCTTGCCGTCTCGCTTCGCTTTGCCTGCTCGCCCTGCTGCCCTTATTCGCCAGCCCTGCCCACGCCCGAGGCGAGGGGCAACTGGTGGCCGCCATCAACGACTACCGCAGCCAGTCCCGCCGCTGCGAATGGCGCACGGTCCGGGCCTCTCCGCCCTTGGTGCTGCGCTCGCGCCTGGCCTTGCCGATCGGCTTCCGTGACGGTTTGCGGGAAACCTTGAAAGATGCCGGCTATCGAGCCCAAGCCGTGCGCAGCATCCGCCTGACGGATGCGCGGGATGCCGAAGAGGCTTTCGACATGTTGGCAGACGAGCACTGCGACGCCTTGCTGGACAACCAGTACGCCGACATCGGCGTCAACCGGGTCGGTGATGAGTGGCGAGTGGTGCTGGCACAGCCCATGGGCGGTGCACCGGTCGGCGACACTTCATCGATCGGCAAGGCACTGCTGGCCCAGGTCAACGCGGCAAGGGCCAAGTCCCGTGTGTGTGGTCGCCAACGCTTTGCCGCCGCCCGGCCACTGAGCTGGAACGCCGCACTCGGGTCGGCCGCCCTGGGACACAGCCAGGCAATGGCCCACGGCAACTATTTCGCCCACCGCGACCCCGACGGCCGCTCCGTCGCCGACCGGGCCAAGGGCGCCGGCTACCGTGGCCGCAAGTTCGGCGAAAACATCGCCGCCGGCCAAGGCTCGCCGAACCAGGCCATGCAAGACTGGATCGCCAGTCCCGGACATTGCGCCAACCTGATGAACCCGATGTTCACGCAAGTGGGCGCCGCCTCCGCCAGCGACTCACGCAGCGATGCGGGGGTGTACTGGACGATGGTATTCGGGGCGCCTTGAGCGAGTGCGAACACCCTCTCTCGTAGCGTTGTGGCAAGGAGCTTGCTCCCCACACAGGTTGATATCGCTTACAGACGGACCTCAGCCGCCGGCACCACATCAATCCGCGACACCGCGCTGCTCAGGCGTCCCAACCGATCATTGTGGTTGGCGATGATCTGCTCCGCCGCCAGGCTGCCGTTGTCCACCGTGGTATGGGCATCGGCGGCCAGGACCACTTCATACCCGAGGGTGTGGGCCTGGCGCACCGTGGCGTTGACGCAATAGTCGGTCTGCATGCCGCAGATCACCAGGCGGTCGATGCTCCGGGCCTGCAGCAACGACAGCAGGTCCGTCTGGTAGAACGCGTCTGGCGTGGTCTTGCGCACCCGCAGATCGTCCGCAGCGGTCAACAGGCCGTCGGCCAGTTGCCAGGCTGCCGAACCGTATACCAGCGAACCTTGCAGTTCTTCGTGTTGGACCAGGATCACCGGCAGGCCTAGAGCCCTGGCCCGGGCGCTGAGGTCGTTGATGGTCCCGATGACGCGCTGGCTCTCGAAACATTCTTCTTCACCGGTGCACAGGGCGCTCTGGACATCGATGATCAGCAAAGCGGTGCTCATGGTTTTCCTCTTCAAAACAGTGATAAACGGCCTGGGGGCTGCCGAAGTCTGCCGCAGCCCCCCCTCGGCTTAATAGCCCAACGATAACCCCGTGTTGCGACGCGGATCGTTGGCCCCGTAGAACCGATTCTTGCCCACCGGCTTCCCACCCAGCGACGGGGCGCCCACCAGAATGGCGGCAATGTGATTGGGGTCCTGGGGACCTGCGAACTTATGCCCCCAGCTTTCCAGGATCTTTTGCGTGTCGGGGCTGGCGGCGAAGGTTTCCAGGTTGGTCTGTTCGGGCATCCATTGCTGGTGGAAGCGCGGTGCGTCGACGGCTTCCTGCAGGTTCATGCCGTAGTCGATCACATTGAGGATGGTCAGCAAGGTCGCAGTGATGATCCGGCTGCCGCCCGGCGTCCCCACCACCATGACGGTCTTGCCGTCCTTGGTGACGATGGTTGGGCTCATGGACGACAACGGTGCCTTGCCCGGCGCGATGGCGTTGGCCTCTCCCTGCACCAGGCCATACATGTTGGGGACGCCGATCTTGGCGGTGAAATCGTCCATTTCGTCGTTGAGGATCACCCCGGTCTTGCTCGCCATGACGCCCGCGCCGAACCAGTCGTTGAGGGTGTAGGTGACGGAGACGGCGTTGCCCCACTTGTCGACGATGGAGTAGTGGGTGGTGTTGCTGCCTTCGTGAGGCGCCACACCGGGCTTGATCGCGTGCGAGTCACCGGCCTTTTGCGGTTCGATGGCGGCCCGCAGTTTCGCGGCGTAGCTTTTGTCCAGCAGATGGTCGATGGGGTTCTGCACGAAGTCCGGGTCACCCAGGTAGCTGTTGCGATCCACATAAGCATGGCGCATGGCTTCGATCTGGTAGTGCATGCCCTGGGCCGAATGGAAGCCCAACTCCTTCATCGGATAGCCGTCGAGGATGTTCATGATCTGGCACAGCACCACGCCGCCGGAACTGGGCGGCGGCGCCGAGACGATGTGGTAGCCGCGATAGTCGCACTCCACCGGCGCCAGCTCACGGGTCTTGTACTTGTCCAGGTCGGCCTGGGTGATGATGCCTTTATTGGCCTGGCTGGAGGTGACGAGGGCATCGGCGACCCAACCCTTGTAGAAGCCATCGGCGCCCTTGGTGGAGATTTCCCGCAGGGTCCTGGCGAGGTCTTTCTGCACCAGCTTCTGGCCGACCTGCATCGGCTCGCCGTTGTGCAGGAAGATCGAACCCGAGTCACGCATGTCCTTCTTGAACACGTCAGTGGCCGTCTCCAGCAGGTCGACGTCGCCCTGCTCCAGGGTAAAACCGTCCTCGGCGAGGCGAATGGCCGGGGCGATCAGCTCGGCCCGGGGTTTGCTGCCGTACTTCTTCAGCGCCAGCTCCATGCCAGACACGGTGCCGGGCACACCCACCGCCAGGTGCCCACGGGTGCTGAGATCGGGGACGACGTTGCCGTCCTTGTCCAGGTACATGTCCGCCGTGGCGGCCAACGGCGCTTTTTCGCGGAAATCCAGGAAAGTCTTGCGCCCGTCGGCCAGTTGCAGGGTCATGAAACCACCGCCCCCCAGGTTCCCCGCCGCCGGGTACACCACCGCCAGGGCATACCCCACCGCCACCGCCGCATCCACGGCATTGCCGCCGTTCTTGAGCACATCGACGCCCACATGGGTCGCCAGGTGCTGGGCGGTGACCACCATGCCGTTCTCGGCGGCGACCGGAGCCTGGGACGCGGCCTGCACGTAAAAGCAACTGAGGGTCAGGGATGTCGCAACCAGGGTCCGGGTCAAGGATTCGAACTTCATGAGTCGCTCTCTTCTTGTTTTGGAAATCCCAGGAAGTATGGCCCGGTTTGCGAAATACGCCCGTTCGCTGCCGGACGGTCTTTTGGGGTAGGCTCATGCCGTTCATCCTCCCCGCAATAAGGACATCGCCGATGACGCTGCGAATCGAACGTACCGACGCTCCCACCGACGAAGAGCGCCAGGCCATCCTGGCGCCGCTGCGCGCCTACAACACCGCCAAGACCGGCGGCACGGTGCCGGAACTGGTCGCCTGGCTGGTTCGGGACGAACACAGCAATGAAATCCTGGGCGGGCTCTACGGTCGGGTGTTTTTCCGCTGGTTCTATATCGAGTTGTTGGTGGTGCCGGAACAGGCCCGCGGCCAAGGCACCGGGTCGGCATTGATGCGCAAGGCCGAAGAACTGGCCAGGGAGAAGAACTGCGTCGGCATCTGGCTGGACACGTTCGACTTCCAGGCGCCGGAGTTCTACCGCAAACACGGCTTCACGGACATCGGCCAGATCGACGATTACCCACCGGGGCACCAGCACTTCTTCCTTCAGAAGCGCCTGACTTGAAACACACATCCCATGGGAGCGGGCTTGCTCGTGAACGCGGTCTGCCTGTCAACACTGTGGTCGATTGATCCACCGCCATCGCGAGCAGGCTCGCTCCCACATGGGTTCCGGACTGGCCGCAAGATCTCTATCCACCACCAATCCCTGTGGGAGCGAGCCTGCTCGCGATGCTCTACCGGCCTACAGGCAAGTCGCCAACGCCGCCAACCGGCGCTTGGCCATGAAGTCGTCGTGCTTGGCGTAGTAGTTCAACGTCGTACCGGTAGCGCCGGTTTCCAGGTCGACAAAGGATTCAGCGGAGCGGGTGTACACCGTCGAGCCGCCTTTCTTGTTTGGTTGCAGGTAAGCCCCGGCATCGACGCCGAACACCGTTTCGTCCTGCCAGGAAAACTGCACGCACTGGGCCACGACCTGTTCCGGCTTGTCCGAGGCCAGCGTCTTGTAAGGCGCCTGGGTCCGGGCCTGGTTCATCGCCGAACCCGCGCAGCCGGCCAGCAAGGTGGCGGCCAGGGCCACCGTCAGCATTCGCATTGCGTTCACTCATCGAGAAAAAAACGGACTGTAGCACCGCGCCCCCAGTCTTCGTGCGGCTTTGCTGAAATTTATACGCGACAGCGGACGACGATTCGCGCAACCTGTCACGCCTTTCATCACAACCAGGGAGTCAGCATGGCGGCAACCGAACAGCAGCATGAGCGGGCGTTGGAAAAGTTTCTCGATGAACGCCCCGAACTGCGCGTCGAACTGGACCACCTCAACCCACTGCTGGCCCAGGCCAAGGGCGAGACAGCGGAACAATACCGCGCCGAACGGTTGCATGAAGCCTTCGAAGCCGAGGCCGAGCGCCAGGGCCTGTTCGCCTGGGAACTGACCTTGCAATTGACCGCCGCTTCGCCAGAGGACTACCAGTCCCAGCGGATGGACGTGCACAGGGAAGTGGCAGAGATGGCGGGGATGGATTGGGCGGAATATTGCGAATTGCACGGGCTCACGGACGACCGCTGAATCAGTGTGGCGAGGGGATTTATCCCCTCGCCACAAGGATGTCCCCACGAACCTGCAGTGCCAATCGCCCCCCTGCCGATAAAGCTTTATCATGGCCGCAGTTTTGCTGATCGGATCTGCCATGAAGTTCGCCATTGCGCTGTTTTCCGCCGCCCATGCGCCGTCCTCGCGCCGTGCCTTGCTGTTCGCCCAGGCCGCGCTGGCCGGCGGGCATGAGATCGTGCGGCTGTTTTTCTATCAGGACGGTGTCTACAACGCCGACAGCGGCGTGGTCCCCCCCCAGGACGAACAGGACCTGCCCAAACAGTGGCGCAGCTTTGTCAGCGACCACCAGCTCGACGGCGTGGTCTGCATCGCGGCGGCATTGCGCCGTGGGGTGTTGAATGCCGAGGAAGCCCAGCGCTACCAACGCTCGGCCGTGAGCGTCGAGGCCCCCTGGGCCCTGTCCGGGCTCGGTCAGTTGCACGATGCGATCCAGGATGCCGACCGCTTGATCTGTTTTGGAGGCCCATGATGGCCAAGTCCCTGTTGCTCATCAGCCGCCAGTCCCCATGGTCGGGCCCCGGCGCCCGGGAAGCGTTGGACATCGTCCTGGCCGGCGGGGCGTTCGACCTGCCCATCGGCCTGCTGTTTCTCGATGACGGCGTACACCAGTTGATCCCCGGCCAGAACGCCAAGGCCGTCCAGCAAAAAGACCTGAGCGCGAACCTGCAGGCATTGCCCATGTTCGGCGTCGAAGACCTTTTCGTCTGCGCAGACAGCGCCGCCGAACGCGGCATCGACACCGATGCCCTGGCCCTGGCTGACCTGAAGATACTGACCGCGCCGGACATCACCGCCCTCATTGACCGTTACGACCAGGTGATTACCCTCTGATGTCGACTTTGCATGTGTTGTCCCATTCACCTTTTGGCGATAACCGCCTCGCCAGCTGCCTGCGGGTCCTGGGAGACCAGGATGCGCTGCTGCTGTGTGGCGATGCGACTTACGCCTTGCAACCCGGCACCGCAGCGTTTGCAAAAGTGCAAGCCGCCGGCCTGAAGCTGTTCGCACTGGCCGAAGACCTCCAGGCCCGAGGCTTGCCGGCCCCTGACTGGGCCGAGGCCATCGACTACCCGGCCTTCGTCGAACTGTCGATCCTGCATGACAAGGTCAACACCTGGCTATGAATGCGCTGAACGTAGGCGAACGCGCCATCGCGCTGGACAAGGACGGCTACCTTGCCGACCGGGACGACTGGTCAGCAGAGGTGGCCACGGCCCTGGCCGCCGCCGAAGACATCGAGTTGAGCCCCGAGCACTGGGAAATCCTCGAACTGCTGCGGGCTTTCTACGACGAATTCCAGCTTTCCCCCGCCACCCGGCCGCTGATCAAGTACACCGCGCTGAAACTGGGCGCCGACAAGGGCAACAGCCTGCACCTGAACCGATTGTTCAAAGGCACTCCCGCCAAACTCGCCGCCAAGCTGGCGGGCCTGCCCAAACCGACGAATTGCTTATGACCGACTTTCCATCGCTGACCCTCGAGACCCCGGCCGAACATCCGTTCGCCCAGTTCGTGCGCATCCTTGGCAAAGGCAAGCGCGGCGCTCGTGACCTGACCCGTGAAGAAGCCCGTGAGGCCATGGGCATGGTGCTCGACGAGCAGGTCGAGGACACCCAGCTTGGCGCCTTCCTGATGCTGTTGCGGCACAAGGAAGAAAGCGCCGAGGAAATGGCCGGCTTCACCGAAGCCCTGCGTGCACGCCTGGATGCCCCGGCGCTGGCGGTGGACCTCGACTGGCCAACCTACGCCGGCAAGAAACGTCATCTGCCCTGGTACCTGTTGGCAGCCAAATGCCTCGGACAGAACGGCGTGCGAATCTTCATGCACGGCGGCGGTGCCCATACGGCGGGTCGGCTTTATACCGAGCAGTTGCTGGGGTTTCTACAAATCCCGCTGTGCCGTGACTGGCAGCAGGCCGGCACAGCGCTGGACAACGGCGGCCTGGCCTTCATGCCGCTGGTGGACTGGGCACCCCAGATGCAACGCATGATCGACCTGCGCAACACCCTGGGCCTGCGCTCGCCGATCCATTCCCTGGCGCGGATCCTCAATCCGCTGAAAGCCCGGTGCGGGCTGCAAAGCATCTTCCATCCTGGCTACCAGGCCGTGCATCGCGATGCCAGCGGCTTGTTGGGGGATACGGCTCTCGTGATCAAGGGCGACGGTGGCGAGATCGAAGTCAACCCGGATGCCGACAGCCACCTGTATGGCACCAGCGGCGGCGCGAGCTGGGATGAAGAATGGCCACGGCTGTCACAACAGCGTCACGTCAAGCCGGAGAGCCTCGACCCCGAGCATCTGAAAGCCATCTGGCGCGGCGACGTGGAGGACAGCTACCCGCAACTGGCCCTGGTCGCCACCATGGCCCTGGCCTTGCGCGGCCTCGGCCTGGCCCGTGAAGACGCGTTCGAGCGGGCCCGGCAGTATTGGGACGCCCGGGATCGATCGATTTAATCGATGATCAACGCCCAACCTTTGCGCTTTTAGTTCGAACCTATCGGAATAGACTCGCCTCCAATGTTTATTGGCCGAGGAGATCGAGATGGGCTTGTTAGTCGAAGGCCGCTGGCAAGATCAGTGGTATGAAAGCAAGGACGGCACCTTCCAGCGCGAACAGGCGCAACGCCGTCACTGGATCACCGCCGACGGCAGCGCCGGCCCCACCGGCGAGAGCGGCTTTGCCGCCGAGGCCGGGCGCTATCATTTGTACGTGTCCCTGGCCTGTCCCTGGGCCCATCGCACCCTGATCTATCGCAAACTCAAGGGCCTGGAAGACCTGATCGATGTCTCGGTGGTCAGCTATCTGATGCTGGAAAACGGCTGGACCTTCGACAAGGCCCACGGCTCCACCGGCGACAAACTGGACAACCTGCGCTTCCTGCACCAGCGCTACACCGCCGACACGCCGGATTACACCGGGCGCGTCACCGTGCCGGCGCTGTGGGACAAGCGGCAACAGCGCATCGTGAATAACGAATCGGCGGAAATCATCCGCATGCTCAACAGCGCTTTCAATGACCTGACCGGCAACCACCTGGACCTGTATCCCGAACACCTGCGCGGCAAGATCGATGCGCTGAACGAACGGATCTATCCGGCGGTGAACAACGGCGTCTACCGTGCCGGGTTCGCCACCACCCAACAGGCTTACGAAGAAGCGTTCGATCAGTTGTTCGCCGAGCTCGATCGGCTGGATGCACTGCTGGGATTACAGCGCTACCTGGCCGGCGACTACCTGACCGAAGCGGATATCCGCTTGTTCACTACCATGATCCGTTTCGATGCGGTGTATTTCGGCCACTTCAAATGCAACTTGCGGCGCATCGCCGACTACCCGAACCTGTCGAACTGGCTGCGGGAGCTGTACCAATGGCCGGGCATTGCCGAGACGGTGGATTTCACCCACATCCAGCGGCATTACTACGGTAGCCACAAGACCATCAATCCCAACGGGATCGTGCCCAAGGGGCCGGAGCAGGACTTCAGCGGGGCCCATGATCGGGCGCGGTTGGTGGGGAAAGGGATCTGGGGCGAGAATTGATCCGGGATTTGTCGTGGATGTAAAGGCCTCATCGCGAGTAGGCTCGCTCCCACACTGGACTGGGTGCAACCAAAAATTCATGGCTGTACACAGATCTCTTGTGGGAGCGAGCCTGCTCGCGATTGAAGGCGACACGGTCTATCGCTAGACCTGCCCCTGAGCCCCTTCGAACCACGCCAGTTTCTCGCGCAGCTGCACCACTTCCCCCACGATCACCAGCGTCGGCGCATGGACCTCATGCTCGGCCACCAGCTTCGGCAGATCCGTCAGGGTGCCGGTAAACACCCGCTGGTTGGACGTCGTGCCTTGCTGGATCAGCGCCGCCGGCGTATCGGCCGCGCGACCGTGCTTGATCAGCTCGCTGCAGATGCTCGGCAGCCCCACCAGCCCCATATAGAACACCAGGGTCTGGGCCGGGGCCACCAGGTCCGCCCACGGCAGATCAGTGGTGCCATCCTTGAGATGGCCGGTGATGAAACGCACCGACTGGGCGTAGTCGCGATGGGTCAGTGGAATGCCAGCATACGCCGCGCAACCACTGGCTGCGGTGATGCCCGGCACGACCTGGAACGGGATGCCCTGGGCCGCCAGTTCCTCGATCTCTTCCCCGCCACGCCCGAAGATGAACGGATCGCCGCCTTTGAGGCGCACCACCCGCTTGCCTTGCCGGGCCAACTCGACCAACTGCTGGTTGATCTGGTCCTGGGGCACAGCATGCTCGGCGCGGCGCTTGCCGACGTAGATCCGCTCGGCGTCACGCCGGCACAGCTCAAGGATCGCGGGCGCGACGAGACGGTCGTACAGCACCACATCGGCCTGCTGCATCAAGCGCAGGGCGCGGAAAGTCAGCAGATCGGGATCCCCCGGCCCGGCCCCCACCAGATAGACTTCGCCCGGTGCGTGCGGCGCCTGGCCGGCGATTTTCTCGCGCAGCAGGCGCTCGGCTTCGGCGCCCTGCCCGGCCAGTTGACGGTCGGCGATGGGCCCCTGGAACACCTCTTCCCAGAACGCCCGGCGTTGTTGCACGTCCGGGAACAGCCGCTTGACCTGGTTGCGAAACTGCGCCGCCAAACCCGCCAGTTGCCCGTAGGTCGAGGGAATCCAGGTTTCCAGCTTGGCCCGGATCAGCCTTGCCAGCACCGGCGCATCGCCGCCACTGGACACCGCGATCACCAGTGGCGAGCGGTCGACGATGGCCGGGAAGATCACGCTGCACAGCGCCGGCGCGTCCACCACGTTGACCGGCACACAACGCTTGTGGGCGTCGGCCGACACCCGGGCGTTGAGGGTTTCGTCGTCGGTGGCGGCGATGATCAACCCGCAACCGTCCAGGTCCGTTTCGAGGTAACCGCGCAGGACGCATTCGCCCCCACTGCCACTGACCAGTTCCCGCAGTTGCGGCTCGATTTCGGGTGCGACCACCCGCAGCAACGCGCCGGCATCGACCAGCAGACGGGACTTGCGCAAGGCAATCTCGCCGCCGCCGACCACCAGCACGCGGCTGCCGCGCAGGTTATGGAACAGTGGCAGATAGTCCATTTAGCCGATGACCTCGATGCCACCCATGTACGGTTTCAACACCTCAGGCACACGGATCGAACCGTCGGCCTGCTGGTAGTTTTCCAACACCGCCACCAGGGTACGGCCCACCGCCAGGCCGGAGCCATTGAGGGTGTGGACCAGTTCCGGCTTGCCGGTTTCAGGGTTGCGGAAACGCGCCTGCATGCGACGGGCCTGGAAGTCGCCGCAATTGGAGCACGACGAAATCTCGCGATACTTGTCCTGGCTCGGAATCCACACTTCCAGGTCATAGGTCTTGACCGCGCTGAACCCCATGTCGCCGGTGCACAGGGCCAGCGTCCGATACGGCAGCTCCAGCAGTTGCAGGACCTTCTCGGCGTTGGCGGTCAGGCTTTCCAGGGCTTCCATGGATTTTGTCGGCTCGACGATCTGCACCATCTCGACCTTGTCGAACTGGTGCTGGCGGATCATGCCGCGGGTATCGCGACCCGACGCCCCGGCTTCACTGCGGAAGCACGGCGTGTGGGCGACGAACTTGATCGGCAGTTGCTTGGCGTCGACGATCTCGCCGGCCACGATGTTGGTCAGCGACACTTCGGCCGTCGGGATCAGGTACAGGTCGGCTTCGCCGTCGCGGCCGATCTTGAACAGGTCTTCCTCGAACTTCGGCAACTGGCCGGTGCCTTGCAGGGCCGGGGCCTGGACCAGGTACGGGGTGTAGGCTTCCTCGTAACCGTGCTCGGTGACGTGCAGATTGATCATGAACTGGGCCAGGGCGCGGTGCAGGCGGGCAATTGGCCCGCGCAGCAAGGCAAAACGGGCGCCGGACAGCTTGGCGGCGGTTTCGAAGTCCAGCCAGCCGAACTTCTCGCCCAGGGCCACGTGGTCCTGCACCGGGAAATCGAACGCTGTTGGCGTGCCCCAGCGACGGACTTCGACGTTGCCCTCTTCGTCTTCACCGACCGGCACCGACTCGTGGGGCAGGTTCGGGATACCCAGCAGGATCGAATCCAGTTCGGACTGGATCTTGTCCAGGGCCACCTTGCCGTTGTTGAGCTCGGTGCCCATGCTCTCGACGTTCGCCATCAACGGCGCGATGTCTTCACCGCGCTGCTTGGCCTGGCCAATGCTCTTGGAGATCGCGTTACGCTCGGCTTGCAGCTTTTCAGTCTGGGTCTGGACGGTCTTGCGCTGCTCTTCCAGCGCTTCGATGCGCGCAACGTCCAGGGCGAAGCCACGGGACGCCAGGCGGTCCGCTACGTCCTGAAGGTTGCTGCGTAACAGTTTGGAATCGAGCATGTCGGTCTCTCGTTTAGATAAGTTTGGTCAGGGACAGGCCGGCCCAGGTGGCGAGCAGCCCGCCGAATACGCTGGCAGCCGCATAGCCCAGGGCCAGCGGCACCTGCCCGCTTTCCAGCAGGCGCACCGTATCCAGTGAAAAGGACGAAAAGGTCGTCAGGCCGCCAAGGAAGCCGACGATCAGCCCCGCGCGCACTTCGACAGGCACCTCGGGACGAATCAGGAACAGACCGTATAAAACGCCGATCAGCAGACAGCCCACGATATTAACGGTCAGCGTCGCGGTATAGAAGTGCCGGGGCCAATTTGCATTGACCCAATTAGCGGCGGCGAAACGTGCCAGGGTGCCGGCGATACCGCCAGCGGAAACTGCAAGTATCAGGGGGATCAAGGCTTTCTCCGCTGCCGTGGGCTCAGACGATCCAGTTGCGCCAGATGGTTCAGCTTCTCGCCGATCTTCAGCTCCAGGCCACGGGGCACCGGCTGATAGAACGACTGAGGGTCGAGCGCTTCGGGGAAATAGTCCTCGCCGGCGGCATAGGCGTCCGGCTCATCGTGGGCGTAACGGTATTCTTCGCCATAGCCCAACTGCTTCATGAGCTTGGTCGGCGCGTTGCGCAAATGCAGCGGCACCTCTAGGGAACCATGTTCGGTGGCGCTGCGCATGGCCGCCTTGAAGCCCATGTACACCGCGTTGCTTTTCGGCGCACAGGCCAGGTACGTGATGGCCTGGGCCACGGCGAGCTCGCCTTCGGGGCTGCCCAGGCGCTCCTGCACATCCCAGGCCGCCAGGCACAGACTCAGGGCCCGGGGATCGGCATTGCCAATGTCCTCGCTGGCCATGCGCACCACCCGCCGCGCGAGGTACAACGGATCGCAGCCACCGTCGATCATCCGCGCAAACCAGTACAGGGCGGCATCGGGGTTGGAACCGCGTATGGACTTGTGCAGCGCCGAGATCTGGTCGTAGAACGCCTCGCCGCCCTTGTCGAAACGCCGCCGGGTGTCCCCAAGCAGGCTTTGCAGCAGCTCGACACCGATCTCGCTGTCGTCCTCGGCCAGGTCCGAAGCGTTTTCCAGCAAATTGAGCAGGCGGCGGCCATCGCCATCGGCGGCTGAACACAGAATCTGGAAACCTTCGTCGCTGAGACTCAGCTTGCGCTTGCCCAGGCCGCGCTCTTCGGTCAGCGCCCGGTGCACCAGCTTGCGCATCGCGGCCTCGTCGAGGCTCCTGAGCACATAGACCCGCGCCCGGGACAACAAGGCGTTGTTGAGCTCGAACGAAGGGTTCTCGGTGGTGGCGCCGATGAAGATCAGCGTGCCGTCCTCGACATACGGCAGGAACGCATCCTGCTGGGACTTGTTGAAGCGGTGCACTTCGTCGACGAACAGAATGGTGCGCTTGCCGTACTGCCCGGCCTGCTGCTTGGCGACTTCCACCGCCTGGCGGATCTCCTTGACCCCGGCCAGGACCGCCGAAACCGTTTCGAAATGGGCATCGGACACTTCCGCCAGCAGCCGGGCCAGGGTGGTCTTGCCCACACCCGGCGGCCCCCAGAAGATCATCGAATGCAGCGCACCCTGCTCCAGGGCCTCGCGCAGGGGTTTGCCCCGAGCCAGCACATGCTCCTGGCCGACGTACTCATCCAGATTGGTCGCGCGCAGGCGGGCGGCCAATGGCTGGGCAATCGGGGCGCTTCGAAACAGGTCCATCACTGCTTATGCAACCTCACTTGATCCTGGTGCCGATACTCTCTACCGGAGGGCTGCTCTGTTGGAGCAGCTCTGCTGGAACAGCTCTGTGGGAGCAAGGCTTGCCCGAGATTGCATCGCCTCGGTCTACCTGATGCACCGAGATGTCTGTATCGCGGGCAAGCCTTGCTCCCACAGGACACATCCCACAGGGGGCTGTGTTTATTCCTGGATTACATCGGCACCCTTGGGGATGTCGAACTTGAACTTGGACGCCGCGATCGGCTCGTTGGCCTTGACCCCGGTGAACAGGATATTGGTGCGCTGGCCGACGCTGTCGATCAGTTGCATGTCATTGACCAGGCCGTTGCGGAACGACAGGCGCAGGCTGTCGAACAGGCTGTCCTTGGTCTTGGGCTTGAGGGTGAAGTCGATCACGCCGCCCGCTTCCTTGGCCGTGATGTCGAAGCTCTGGCTGATCTTGGAAATATCGCCCGACAGCAACAAAGCCGGCGTCTGGGTCAGGCGCTGGTCGAGATTCTTGATGGTGACCTGCTCCAGGTCCGGGTCCCACAGGGAGACTTTCTTGCCGTCAGACACCATCAGCTGCTCGGCCGGTGCATCGGTGTGCCAGTAGAACAGCCCCGGACGCTGGAGCGCCATGTCACCGGCGGTTTCCTGCAACTGGGTGCCGCTGCCATCCAGGGTCAGCTGGGAAAAGCGTGCGGTCAGGGTCTTGGATGTTTCCAACAGCTGGGTCAGGCGAGCCACGTCCTTTTCGTCGGCATGGGCCGACAAGGTGGTCAGGGCCAGTACGGGCAACAGCAGCATGCGAATCAGGCGCATGGGAGTCCTCATGAATTCGTGGGGGGCGAGCGGCGCGTACCGGGCCGCTCGGGTCATTAGTCGCGCATCGGGCCCGGCGCCAGCACTTCGCGCGAACCATTGGTGTTCATGGCCGTCACGACCCCGGCCATTTCCATGGCTTCGATCATGCGTGCGGCACGGTTGTAGCCGATCTTGAGCTTGCGCTGGACGGCAGAGATCGATGCCCGGCGGCTTTCCAGAACGAACTGGACCGCTTCGTCGTAGAGCGCATCGGTTTCCGCGTCCTCGTCGCCACCGCCGCCACCGCCCTCGAAACCGCTGCCGGCCTCTTCGACGCCGTTGAGGATGTCGTCGTTGTATTCGGGAGCGCCGCGCAGTTTCCAGGCTTCCACCACGCGGTGCACTTCATCGTCGGAGACGAACGCACCGTGCACCCGGATCGGCAGGCTGGTGCCCGGCGGCATGTAGAGCATGTCACCGTGACCGAGCAGTTGCTCGGCGCCGCCCTGGTCGATGATGGTCCGCGAGTCGATCTTGCTGGACACCTGGAACGCCATGCGGGTCGGGATGTTGGCCTTGATCAGGCCGGTGATCACGTCCACCGACGGCCGCTGCGTGGCGAGGATCAGGTGGATACCGGCCGCACGGGCCTTCTGGGCGATACGGGCGATCAGTTCTTCGACCTTCTTGCCGACGATCATCATCATGTCGGCGAATTCGTCCACCACCACCACGATGGTCGGCAGCTTGTGCAGCAGCGGCGCCTCGTCGTGGATGTTCTCGCGGTGGTACAGCGGGTCGGTCAATGGCGTACCGGCCTCCTCGGCTTCCTTGACCTTGGCGTTGAAGCCCGACAGGTTGCGCACGCCCAGCTTCGCCATCAGCTTGTAGCGGCGCTCCATCTCGGCGACGCTCCAGCGCAGGGCGTTGGCGGCGTCCTTCATGTCAGTGACCACCGGACACAGGAGGTGCGGAATGCCTTCGTAGATCGACAATTCAAGCATTTTCGGGTCGATCATGATCAGCTTGGCGTCTTCCGGGCCGGACTTGAACAGGATCGACAGGATCATCGCGTTCACACCCACCGACTTACCGGAACCGGTGGTACCGGCCACCAGCAGGTGGGGCATCTTCGCCAGGTCGGTGATGACCGGCTTGCCGCCGATGTCGTGGCCCAGGGCCAGGGTGACCGGCGACTTGTGGTTATCGTACTCGGGGGTCGACAGCACTTCGGAGAAGCGCACGATCTGACGGTCCTCGTTGGGAATCTCGATACCCACGGTGGTCTTGCCGGGAATCACTTCCACCACCCGCACGCTGGTCACGGCCAGCGAACGCGCCAGGTCCTTGGCAAGGTTGGCGATGCGGCTGACCTTCACGCCGGCGGCCGGCTGGATTTCGTAACGGGTGATGACCGGGCCAGGGTGAATCGAATCCACCGATACCTCGACACCGAATTCCTTGAGCTTGATCTCCAGCAGATGACCGACGGCCGCCAGGGATTCGGGGGAATAATTGAGCTGTTTCTTTTCCGCCGGGTCCAGGATCGAGATCGGCGGCAAGGTCCCTTCCACCGCGCTGTCGACGAACAGCGGCACCTGTTTTTCCTTCTGCACGCGCTTGCTCGGTTCCGGCGCCTTGGCCGGGGCCATGGTGATCACCGGCGGCACCTGCTTCTCGCGCTCGGACATATGCTTGCTCAGGGCCTGCTCGCGCTCGATCAGGCGTTCCTTGACCTTGGCCTGCTCGCGCTTGTCGGGCACCGTCGGGGCCACCACGTCATGGACCCGGTCGTCCACTTCACGCAGTTGCGCCACCAGTTGCTTGCGCTCGACGCGCGCCGCCCACCAGCGATTCACGGCACCCTGGATCAGTTCGATCAGGTCGAGGGTGATCTTGCCGGTGACGTCCATGACCTTGAACCACGACAGGTCGGTGAACACCGTCAGGCCAAACAGGAACAGGGCGATGAACAGCAGCGTGCTGCCCTGGATGTTCAGGGCGTTCCTGGCCAGATCGCCGAGGCTTTCCCCCAGGGCACCGCCCGCCCCTGCCGGCAAGCCGGTGGGCGCATGGAAATGGATGTGGGCCAGCGCGGCCCCCGACAGCACCAGGAACACCAGGCCGATCAACCGCCACGAGAACAGCCAGCCGCTCCACTGCCACGGCTCGTGGCGCTGGCGAAAGATCTGGTACGCCTTGATCGCCAGCAACAGCGGGAAGATATAGGCGAAATAACCCAGCACCATGAACAGGATGTCGGCGCTGTAGGAGCCGGCCGGACCGCCGAAGTTCTGCACGTCGTCGATCTTGCTGTTATGGCTCCAACCCGGATCGTCCTTGCCGTAGGTCAGCAAGGCCATCATCAGGAACAGGCACAAGGCACCGATGGCGATCAATGCACCTTCCTTGAGCCGGTAGTGCAATTGCTGGCGCCAGAGCGGAACGACTGTTTTAGGTGCTGCGGTGGATTTCTTCAAAACGCTTCTTTTCCTGCGCCAATGGCGCGTCCATCTGTTGAATGACTATAAAAAACTGCTCATTACAAGCAGGTAAAAAAGTGAATGTGCACAACCGGTACTACTTTTACCACTGAGAGGTGCGTCCAGAAAACCGCAGGTGTTGCCGAAGATGTTGATCTTTAGCCCATCCTGCGTTCAAAACTCAAGCATTGTACGGGTTTGTCGGCTCCAAGGCATTGCCCGCACGCCGGGTGACAGGCCAGCCGGAAACGGACCGTACAAGCGCCAATTGGACCATGCATTGTCTTTTGTGACAAAGGCTTATGAGGTGTTTTTATGAACGAAGTGAAGCATTCACGCCTGATCATTCTCGGTTCCGGCCCCGCCGGGTACAGTGCCGCCGTCTACGCGGCCCGAGCCAACCTCAAGCCCGTCGTCATTACTGGCATGCAGGCCGGAGGCCAGCTCACCACCACGGTCGAGGTCGACAACTGGCCCGGCGACGTCGAAGGGCTGACCGGCCCGGTCCTGATGGAGCGCATGCAGCGACACGCCGAGCGCTTCGACACGCAGATCGTCTACGACCATATCCACACCGCCAAGTTGCAGCAGCGACCGTTCGAGCTCATCGGCGACAGCGGCACCTACACCTGCGATGCCCTGATCATCGCCACCGGCGCGTCAGCCCAGTACCTGGGCCTGCCGTCGGAGGAAACCTTCGCCGGCAAAGGCGTTTCCGCTTGCGCGACCTGTGACGGATTCTTTTACCGCAACCAGGTGGTGGCCGTGGTCGGCGGCGGCAACACCGCCGTAGAAGAGGCCCTGTACCTCTCCAACATTGCCCGGGAGGTGCATTTGATCCACCGCCGGGACAAGCTGCGCTCGGAAAAAATACTGCAGGACAAGCTGTTCGAAAAAGCCGCCAACGGCAATATCAGGCTGCACTGGAACCAGAACCTCGACGAAGTGCTCGGGGACGCCAGCGGCGTGACCGGCGCGCGCCTGCGCAACAGCCAGAGCGGCGAAACCAGCACATTGCAACTGGCCGGGGTGTTCATCGCCATCGGCCACAAGCCCAATACCGATTTGTTCCAGGGCCAGTTGAACATGCGCGACGGCTACCTGCTGGTGCGCGGCGGCAGCGAAGGCAATGCCACCGCCACCGATATCGAAGGCGTGTTCGCGGCCGGCGATGTGGCCGATCATGTGTATCGACAGGCCATTACCTCGGCCGGTGCCGGCTGCATGGCCGCGCTGGATGCGGAGAAGTATCTCGATGACATCCCGGCCGTTTGACGGTTAATCTTCGAACCAGTGCTCATGGCGAGGGGCTTCACCCCCTCGCCACATCGCCCTCCCCTTCTGCAAGTTCGGACAACAATGCTGACCTGGTTACAACGCAACACATTCGACTTTCCACCCCTGGAAAAAGCCATGCGCGATCCCAACGGCTTGCTGGCCGCCGGTGGCGATCTGTCTGCGGACCGACTGATCCAGGCTTATCGCCATGGCTGTTTTCCCTGGTTTTCCGAGGGACAACCGATCCTGTGGTGGTCTCCCGACCCTCGCACGGTGTTGTTTCCCGACGAACTGCACATCTCGCGCAGCCTGGGCAAGCTCCTGCGCAAGCAGCGCTATGAAGTGACGTTCGACAAGGACTTCGCCGCGGTCATCCAGGCCTGCGCTGCGCCGCGGGCGTATGCTGAAGGCACCTGGATCACCGAAGCCATGCAAACCGCCTATCTGGAGCTGCATCGACGCGGTTACGCCCATTCGGTGGAGGTCTGGGACCAGGGCCTGTTGGTGGGCGGCCTGTACGGCTTGGCCATGGGCCAGCTGTTTTTCGGCGAATCCATGTTCAGCCGGGCCGACAACGCGTCGAAATTCGGCTTCGCTACCCTGGTCCAACACCTCAAGGCGGCCGGTTTTGTGCTGATAGACTGTCAGATGCCCACCGAGCACTTGCACAGCCTGGGCGCCCGGTCGATTGCCCGCACGGCATTTGCCGGCTACCTCAAGGCGCACCTGGACCAGCCCAACCACGCAACCTGGGTTTGCTGAGCGACATTTGCCCCATTGGCTTACACTTAATCCAAAGCTTACCCCGAGGGTTGATCATGACCGAGTTGGCGCGCTTGAAGTTTTATGCCACTCAACCTCACTCTTGCAGTTATCTGCCCGAAGAGCAGGCCACGACGCTGTTCCTCGACCCTAGCCAGCCCATGGATGTGCATGTCTATGCAGACCTGTCGGAAATGGGTTTTCGGCGCAGTGGCGATCATCTCTACCGGCCCCATTGCCAGCACTGCAATGCGTGCGTGCCGGCGCGTATTCCCGTGGCGCAATTTACCCCTGATCGCCAGCAGAAACGCATTTTCAAGCGCAATGCCGATCTCCAGGTCCGGCCGGCCAAGCCACAGTTCAGCGAAGAATATTTCGACCTGTACCAGCGCTACATCGAGCAGCGCCATGCCGACGGCGACATGTACCCGCCCAGCCGCGATCAGTTTTCGACCTTCCTGGTGCGCGACCTGCCGTTTTCCCGCTTCTATGAGTTCCGTCTCGAAGGGCGATTGGTGGCGATTGCCGTCACGGACTTGCTGCCCAACGGGCTGTCGGCGGTGTACACCTTTTATGAGCCGGAAGAAGAACGGCGCAGCCTGGGACGTTTTGCCATCCTCTGGCAAATCAACGAAGCACGACGCCTTGGCCTGGAAGCGGTGTACCTCGGCTATTGGATAAAAAACTGCAAGAAAATGAACTACAAGACCCAATATCGGCCGATTGAACTGCTGATTAACCAACGTTGGGTTGTCCTCAGCTAGAACCCCTTGGCTTGCCCCCCCTTTTTCGGGCACAATGCACGCCGCTTTTGCCTGGCGCAGTTGCACCGGGCCATTCACTGGATACCGAGGGCTTTACTGCATGTCGAAAGAAGACAGCTTCGAAATGGAAGGCACTGTCGTCGACACCCTGCCCAACACCATGTTTCGCGTGGAGTTGGAAAATGGGCACGTCGTTACCGCGCACATCTCCGGCAAGATGCGCAAGAACTACATTCGTATTCTTACCGGCGACAAAGTGCGCGTCGAGCTGACGCCCTATGACTTGAGCAAAGGGCGCATCACTTACCGCGCCCGCTAACAGGTCAATACAAAACGCCCGGCTGATACCGGGCGTTTTTGTTTGCCTGGGATTTGATAACCACGCAGATTCCCTGTGGGAGCGAGCCTGCTCGCGATAGCGGTGGATCAGCCTGCATTGATGCTGAATGTGTCGGCGCTATCGCGAGCAGGCTCGCTCCCACAGGCTCGATATCTTCAAGACAGCAGAAAGGCGCCTTCCGGCGCCTTTCTGCTTATTACAGGTTTCGATCAGGCCATTTCGGCCGTGGTTTCGAAGTCGAAGGTCAGCTCGCCGTCCTTGATGTCGATGTGGACCACACCGCCATGCTCGGCCAGTTCGCCAAAGAGGATTTCCTCGGCCAGCGGACGCTTGATCTTGTCCTGGATCAAGCGAGCCATCGGCCGCGCGCCCATCGTCACATCGTAACCACCTTCTGCCAGCCAACTGCGGGCCGCATCGGTGACTTCCAGCAGCACCCGCTTGTCTTCGAGCTGCGCCTGAAGTTCGGTGAGGAACTTGTCCACCACGCTTTTGATGACCTCATGGCTGAGGCGACCAAACTGGATAATGGTATCCAGGCGGTTGCGGAATTCAGGCGTGAAGCTCTTCTTGATCACTTCCATCGCATCGGACGAGTGGTCCTGATGGGTGAAACCGATCGAAGCGCGCGCCGCGGTTTCGGCACCGGCGTTGGTGGTCATGATCACGATCACGTTGCGGAAGTCCGCCTTGCGCCCGTTGTTATCGGTGAGCGTACCGTGGTCCATGACCTGCAAGAGCAGGTTGAAGACTTCCGGGTGCGCCTTCTCGATTTCATCGAGCAGCAGCACGCAGTGGGGTTGCTTGGTGATGGCTTCGGTCAGCAGGCCGCCCTGGTCGAACCCGACATACCCCGGAGGCGCACCGATCAGACGCGATACGGTGTGGCGTTCCATGTACTCGGACATGTCGAAACGTACCAGCTCGATCCCCATCGCCTTGGCCAGTTGCCGCGCAGCCTCGGTCTTGCCCACACCGGTAGGACCGGCGAACAGGAAGGAACCGACCGGCTTGTCCGGCGACTTGAGACCGGCGCGGGACAACTTGATGGCGGTCGACAACGAGTCGATGGCCGCGTCCTGGCCGAACACCGTCAGCTTCAGGTCACGCTCAAGGTTACGCAGCAGTTCCTTGTCGGAACTGGTGACGTGCTTGGGCGGAATACGTGCGATTTTCGCCACGATGTCCTCGACCTGAGGCACTTCGATGCGCTTGACGCGCTTCTCTACCGGCTGCAGGCGCTGATAGGCACCCGCCTCGTCGATCACGTCGATGGCCTTGTCCGGCATGTGTCGGTCATTGATGTAGCGCGATGCCAGCTCGGCCGCGGCCCGCAGGGCTTCATCGCTGTACTCGATACTGTGGTGCAGCTCGAACCGTCCCTTCAGGCCGCGCAGGATACCGATGGTGTCTTCCACCGAAGGCTCCGAGACATCGACTTTCTGGAAACGCCGGGCCAGGGCACGGTCCTTCTCGAAGATCCCGCGGAACTCCTGGAAGGTGGTCGACCCGATGCAACGGATATCGCCCGACGACAGCAGGGGCTTGAGCAGGTTCGAGGCGTCCATGACCCCGCCGGACGCGGCACCCGCACCGATGATGGTGTGGATCTCGTCGATGAACAGAATCGCCTGCGGACGTTTCTTCAACTCGCCCAGCAATGCCTTGAAGCGCTTCTCGAAATCGCCGCGGTACTTGGTGCCGGCCAGCAGGGCGCCCAGGTCGAGGGAGTACACCACGCTGTTGGCCAGCAGGTCCGGCACCTGGTTGTCGACGATGCGCTTGGCCAGGCCTTCGGCAATCGCGGTTTTACCCACGCCCGCCTCGCCCACCAGCAACGGGTTGTTCTTGCGACGCCGGGCCAGGATCTGCGCAACGCGCTCGACCTCGACTTCGCGCCCGACCAACGGATCGATACGTCCCTGGCGCGCCAGTTCGTTCAGGTTGCTGGCATAGGCATCCAGCGGATTGCCCGAAGAAGAAGACTCACCACCCTCCTCGTCCTGCATATCCTGTTCACCTTCGGAATGATCGCCATGCCCCGGCACTTTGGAAATGCCATGGGCGATGTAGTTGACGACATCTATACGGGCAACGCTCTGCTGCTTGAGCAGGAAGACCGCCTGGCTTTCCTGTTCGCTGAAGATGGCAACCAGCACGTTGGCACCGGTGACTTCACGCTTGCCCGAGCTCTGCACATGAAAGACAGCACGTTGCAGGACACGCTGGAAGCCCAGGGTTGGCTGGGTTTCACGATCCTCGTCATGAACGGGGATCAATGGCGTGGTGGAGTCAATGAACTCCTGCAGGTCATGCTTGAGTTTATCGAGGTTTGCGCCACAGGCACGCAAAACGGTGGCGGCAGCCTCGTTATCCAGTAGGGCCAGCAGCAGGTGCTCGACGGTCATGAATTCATGACGCTTCGAACGGGCCTCCTTGAAGGCTAGATTGAGGGTGACTTCGAGCTCGCGGTTTAACATGGCTTCACCTCATACCCAAGTGGTCGGCGTTAACCGTCCTTCTCGATTTCACAGAGTAGCGGATGCTGGCTTTCCCGGGCGTACTGGTTGACCTGCATGGCCTTTGTCTCGGCGATGTCGCGGGTAAACACTCCGCATACTGCCCGTCCCTCTGTATGAACGGCCAGCATGACCTTGGTCGCCAGCTCGCGATTCAGGTTAAAAAACACCTCGAGCACTTCGACGACGAAATCCATCGGTGTGTAGTCATCGTTGAACAAAACCACCTTATACATCGGTGGCGCCTGCAACGTAGGCTTTGCTTCCTGAACAGCAATGCCTGCGGAATCGTCGTCATGTAGATCCGGGCGATCCTGATTGAATGTTAGTCGAATCTGGCTGATTGCATGCATGGAAAGAAAGGTTCGTTTAGTTGGCAAATACAGTGATGGGGGCGCTGGCTGGCGATTTCAACCGCCGCCGCCAGGTCACCTTGACTATCAGCAAAACGGTGTTACAACCAATAGAGCCCATCGTGGGTTAAAAAGGTCCGTGGAATCGATCCTTAAAACAAGATTAGATTGCGGATGAACTGGATGATACTCCAGTGATGGAGTGCGTTGCAGAGGGAAATGGTCTATGTCGGTCGTCAAGATGAGTGGCAAGGTGAAATGGTTCAACAACGCCAAGGGCTACGGCTTTATTCTGGCGTCTGGCAGGGATGAAGACCTTTTCGCACATTTCTCGGCAATCAGGATGGATGGTTATAAAACCCTGAAGGCCGGGCAGCCTGTGACATTTGAAGTGATTCAAGGGCCCAAGGGCCTGCATGCGGTCAATATTTCGCCGGTCGAGGTCGACAAGCCCTCCACTCCCGAAAAAATCAAAGTCAAAACCAGAGTCACCGAAACCCACTGACCAGCTGTAGTCATCGGTCAACAAGACGCCCGGCTCGATCACTCGAGCCGGGCGTTTTTATTGTGCGATTCCGCTTACATATGCGAGATCAAGGCATCGCCGAAGCCCGAGGACGACACCAGCTTGGCGCCTTCCATCAAGCGTTCGAAGTCATAGGTCACGGTCTTGGCCGAAATCGCGCCGTTGGTGCCCTTGATGATCAGGTCGGCCGCTTCGGTCCAGCCCATGTGACGCAGCATCATTTCTGCCGACAGGATCAGCGACCCCGGGTTGACCTGGTCCTTGCCCGCATACTTGGGCGCGGTACCGTGGGTGGCTTCGAACATCGCCACGGTGTCGGAGAGGTTGGCCCCCGGCGCGATACCGATACCACCCACCTCCGCCGCCAGGGCGTCGGAAAGGTAGTCGCCGTTCAGGTTGAGGGTTGCGATCACGTCGTACTCGGCCGGACGCAGCAGGATCTGCTGGAGCATCGCATCGGCGATGGCGTCCTTGACGACCACGTTCTTGCCGGTCTTCGGATTCTTGAACTGCATCCACGGCCCGCCATCGAGCAGCGTGGCGCCAAATTCCTCCGCTGCCACCTCGTAGGCCCACTCCTTGAAGGCACCTTCGGTGAACTTCATGATGTTGCCTTTGTGCACGATGGTCAGCGAATCGCGGTCATTGTCGACCACATATTGCAAGGCCTTGCGCGCCAGACGCTTGGTGCCCTGCTTGGAGACCGGCTTGACGCCGATGCCGCAATCTTCGTCGAAACGGATCTTGGTGACGCCCATTTCTTCTTTCAGGAACTTGATGACCTTGGTGGCTTCGGCCGAACCGGCCTTCCACTCGATGCCGGCATAGATGTCTTCGGAGTTCTCGCGGAAGATCGTCATGTCCACATCGCCAGGCTTCTTCACCGGGCTCGGCACGCCTTCGAACCAGCGCACCGGGCGCAGGCAGACATACAGGTCCAATTGCTGACGCAGGGCCACGTTCAACGAACGGATACCACCACCGACCGGCGTGGTCAGGGGGCCCTTGATGGAAACCACGTAATCCTTGACCGCGTCCAGGGTTTCCTGGGGCAGCCAGGTGTCCTGGTCGTAGACCTGGGTGGCTTTTTCACCGGCATAGACTTCCATCCAGGAAATCTTGCGCTTGCCGCCGTAGGCCTTCTGAACCGCAGCGTCCACAACCTTGATCATGACCGGACTGATGTCGACGCCAATGCCGTCGCCTTCAATGAAGGGGATGATCGGGTTGTCGGGAACATTAAGAGAATGGTCTGCATTGACGGTGATTTTGTCACCGACGGCCGGAACCTGAATCTTTTGATACCCCATGCTGAACTCCATTGCTTGGATTGAACATCTGGCTGCGTTCGAGCGTACCCCAGTTGAATCGACGCGCAAACCCTACGTTAGGCCCATCGACGGGAAAGTCGCACAGTTCGAGGCGTACAAGCCTGAAAAACAAGGGAAAAGCGCCAAATATGAGCATAGCCCACCACGCCGGGCCTGCGACGTTTAGACCAATGGACGTGTACGGAGGTCTATGAACCATCGGCAGATTGCCAGCTACCTATGTATAATGCCGCCGCTGACCGCAGGGTCACGACGGCTGACTGCTCTACCAAGGGCCTTCCCGCCAGTTGCAAAGCCGGACCGTTACCGCGGCCCGACCGCTTGACGCTCGACTGATGCACCCAACATCACCGCGAAGAAACCTCGACATTCGGCTCACGGCTGACTTTGAACGAACGCGCTTACCCGGCGCCCCTCGAGTTTCTGCGCATGCTTTAGCAAAGAAGAGAGTTAATCCGAATATGCCCACCCGCTCGAAGATCATCTATACCTTCACCGACGAAGCGCCCGCCCTCGCCACCTATTCACTGCTGCCGATCATCGAAGCCTTCACCGCTTCGGCCGAGATCGCCGTGGAAACCCGCGACATCTCCCTCGCAGGGCGCATCCTGGCCAGCTTCCCCGAGCAACTGGGTGACAAAGCCGTAGCCGACCACCTCGCCGAACTGGGCGACCTGGCCGTTACGCCTGAAGCCAATATCATCAAGCTGCCGAACATCAGCGCCTCGGTGCCGCAACTGCAGGCCGCGATCAAGGAATTGCAGGCCCAGGGCTACGCACTGCCGGACTACCCGGAAACCGTGACCAGCGAAGCCGACAAAGAAGCCAAGGCCCGCTACGACAAGGTCAAGGGCAGCGCCGTGAACCCGGTCCTGCGTGAAGGCAACTCCGACCGCCGCGCACCGCTGTCGGTCAAGAACTATGCCCGCAAGCACCCGCACAAGATGGGCGCCTGGGCAGCCGACTCCAAATCCCACGTGGCCCACATGAGCACCGGCGATTTCTATGGCAGCGAAAAAGCCGCCCTGATCGACGCCGCCGGCAGCGTGAAAATCGAGCTGATCGCCCAGGATGGCACTGCCACCGTCCTGAAGGAAAAGACCACCGTTGAAGCCGGTGAGATCCTCGATTGCGCCGTGATGAGCAAGAACGCCCTGCGCGACTTCATCGCCGCCGAAATCGAAGACGCCAAGCAAAAAGGCGTACTGCTGTCGGTTCACCTCAAGGCCACCATGATGAAGGTCTCCGACCCGATCATGTTCGGTCAGATCGTCGCCGAGTTCTATAAAGACGCCCTGGCCAAGCACGCCCAGGTCCTGGAGCAGATCGGCTTCAACCTGAACAACGGCATCGGCGACCTGTACGCCCGCATCAAGGCCCTGCCGGCCGAGCAGCAGGCGCAGATCGAAGCCGATATCCAGGCGGTCTACGCGGCGCGCCCATCCCTGGCGATGGTCAACTCCGACAAGGGCATCACCAACCTGCACGTGCCGAGCGACGTCATCGTCGACGCCTCGATGCCGGCCATGATCCGTGACTCCGGCAAGATGTGGGGCACCGACGGCCAGCTGCACGACACCAAGGCCGTGATCCCGGATCGCTGCTATGCCACCATCTACCAGGCGGTGATCGAAGACTGCAAGGCCAATGGCGCCTTCGACCCCACCACCATGGGCAGCGTGCCGAACGTCGGCCTGATGGCCAAGAAAGCCGAAGAGTACGGCTCCCACGACAAGACCTTCCAGATCAAGGCCGACGGCGTGGTCCGTGTCTCGGACAGCACCGGTCGCACCCTGCTGGAGCAGAACGTCGAGGCTGGCGACATCTTCCGCATGTGCCAGACCAAGGACGCACCGATCCAGGATTGGGTCAAGCTGGCCGTCAACCGTGCCCGCGCCAGCGACACCCCGGCCATCTTCTGGCTGGACCCGATGCGCGCCCATGACGGCGTGGTGATCGAGAAGGTTCAGGCTTACCTGAAGGACCACGACACCAGCGGTCTGGACCTGCGCATCATGTCGCCGGTCGACGCGATGAAGTTCACCCTGGCTCGCACCCGCGAAGGCAAGGACACCATCTCGGTGACCGGCAACGTACTGCGCGACTATCTGACCGACCTGTTCCCGATCATGGAACTGGGCACCAGCGCCAAGATGCTGTCCATCGTGCCGCTGATGAACGGTGGCGGCCTGTTCGAAACCGGCGCTGGCGGTTCGGCACCCAAGCACGTCCAACAACTGCTGGAAGAAAACTTCCTGCGTTGGGATTCCCTGGGCGAATTCCTGGCTCTGGCCGCTTCCCTGGAACACCTGGGCGTGACCTACAACAACCCGAAAGCGCTGGTGCTGGCCAAGACGCTCGACCAGGCGACTGGCGAGTTCCTGGACCGCAACAAGTCGCCTTCGCGCAAGGTCGGCGGTATCGACAACCGCGGCAGCCACTTCTACCTGACCCTGTTCTGGGCCCAGGCACTGGCCGCCCAGGATGACGACGCAGCCCTCAAGGCGCAGTTCACCACCCTGGCCAAGACGCTGACCGACAACGAAGAAAAAATCGTTGCCGAGCTCAATGCCGTTCAAGGCAAGCCAGTGGACATCGGCGGCTACTACTTCGCCAACCCTGAGCTGACCAGCAAGGCCATGCGCCCGAGCGCCACCTTCAACGCGGCCATCGCTGCGCTGGTGTAAGGTTGTAAGGAAGCAACACAAACCCCGGCCTTGTGCCGGGGTTTGTGTTTCCAGCCCATTCACTTCTGGCTGGGGATCAGCTGCAGTTTTTGAATTCACCGCCCCTGTGGGAGCGAGCCTGCTCGCGATAGCGGTTTATCATCCAACACTTGTATTGGCTGACCCACCGCTATCGCGAGCAGGCTCGCTCCCACAGGGCTTGTGTTTCACTATTCAAATTTCGAGGAAACCACATGGATTGGAAACCCCACATCACCGTCGCCACCATCGTCGAGGACAACGGCCGCTTCCTCATGGTGGAAGAATCCAAGGGCGGGCGCGCCGTGCTCAACCAGCCCGCCGGGCACCTGGACCCGGACGAGACCCTGATCGAAGCCGCCGTGCGCGAGACCCTGGAAGAAACCGGCTGGGACGTCGAACCCACCAGCGTGATCGGCATCTACCTGTATACCGCCCCCAGCAATGGCGTGACCTACCAGCGGGTCTGCTTCGCCGCCAGAGCGCTCAAGCACCACCCCGACTATCAACTGGACGACGGCATCCTGGGGGCCCGCTGGCTGAGCCGCGACGAACTGCTCGAACGACGCGACCATTGGCGCAGCGAGCTGATCATCCGCTGCATCGACGATTATCTGGCCGGCCATCGCCACAGCCTGGCACTGATCCGTCCTTCCCTTTAGCCTTGCGCGCCCGGGCCTGATAGAATCGCGTCCTTTTTCAAGACACTCATTGAATCCCTATGCGTGATCCAGCTCCTTCCGGCACCACCAAGAAGCGCGTCATTGTCGGCATGTCCGGCGGCGTGGACTCTTCCGTTTCCGCCCTTCTGCTGATCGAGCAGGGTTATGAGGTGGAAGGCCTGTTCATGAAGAACTGGGAAGAAGACGACGGAACCGAATACTGCACCGCCATGGACGACCTGGCGGACGCCCAGGCCGTGTGCGACAAGATCGGCATCAAGCTGCACACCGCCAACTTCGCCGCCGAGTACTGGGACAACGTGTTCGAGCACTTCCTGGCCGAGTATAAGGCCGGCCGCACGCCGAACCCGGACATCCTCTGCAACCGCGAAATCAAGTTCAAGGCGTTCCTCGACTACGCCATGATGCTGGGCGCCGACCTGATCGCCACCGGTCACTACGTGCGCCGCCGCGACATCGACGGGCGCACCGAACTGCTCAAGGGCCTGGACCCGAACAAGGACCAGAGCTACTTCCTGCACGCCGTCGGCGGCGAGCAGATTGCCAAGACCCTGTTCCCGGTAGGTGAACTGGAAAAGCCCGAAGTCCGGGCCATCGCCGAGAAACACGCCCTCGCCACCGCGAAGAAGAAGGATTCCACCGGGATCTGCTTCATCGGCGAACGGCGCTTCAGCGATTTCCTCAAGCAGTACCTGCCGGCCCAACCGGGTGAGATCAAGACCACCGAAGGCGAAGTCATCGGCCGTCACCATGGCCTGATGTATCACACCATCGGCCAGCGCCAGGGCCTGGGCATCGGCGGGTTGAAGGACGCCGGCGAAGAACCGTGGTACGTGCTGATCAAGGACCTGGAGCACAACGAGCTGATCGTCGGCCAGGGCAACGACCACCCCTGGTTGTTTTCCCGCGCCCTGCTCGCTTCCGACATCTATTGGGTCAACCCCATCGACCTGAGCGAGCCGCGCCGCCTGACGGCCAAGGTGCGCTATCGCCAGAGCGACCAGCCCTGCACCCTGGAAAAGACCGCCACGGGCTACCGTGCCACCTTCGACGATCCACAACGTGCAGTGACGCCCGGCCAGTCCGTGGTGTTCTATGACGGGGAAATCTGCCTGGGCGGCGGCGTGATCGAAGTCGCTGAGCCGTGGAGCAGCAAGGTATGAGCCCGACCCAGGAGCAACTGACAGCGTTGGGCGGTGTATTCCTCGCCGCCGTGCTGGTGGACCGGATCGCCAAGACCGGCCAGACCTCCGAGGCCGGCCTGAGCTGCATGCTCGGCAGCCTGCTGGTACGCGACCCCAAGGACACCCTGGAAGTCTATGGCGGCGACGACCTGAACCTGCGCGAAGGCTATCGTGCGCTGATCGGCGCCCTGGAGCGCGACCCCAGCGCCCTGCAACGCGAGCCGCTGCGCTATGCCCTGTCGATGCTGGGCCTCGAGCGCCAGCTCGCCAAGCGCGACGACCTGCTGGACACCATCGGCAAGCGCCTGCCGCAGATCCAGTCCCAGGTCGAGCATTTCGGCCCCTCCCACGAAAACGTCATCGCCGCCTGCGGCGCGCTGTACCAGGACACCCTGAGCACCCTGCGCCAGCGTATCCAGGTGCACGGCGACATGCGCAACCTGCAGCAACCCAGCAACGCCTCGAAGATTCGCGCCCTGTTGCTGGCGGGCATCCGTTCGGCACGGCTGTGGCGGCAATTGGGTGGGCATCGCTGGCAGTTGGTGATCAGCCGACGCAAATTGCTGAAAGAGCTTTACCCGTTGATGCGCAACGAATAAGTCGCCTCAACCCGTTTTTTTTACTTCATCACGCGTAATACGCCGGTCAGTTGGCGACGGACCGGCGCTTGTTTTCATGTATGATACGCGCCCCATTTCGTTGCCCGACTGTCCGAGAACACCCCATGCAGCTCTCTTCGCTCACTGCGGTTTCCCCTGTAGACGGCCGCTACGCCGGCAAAACCCAGGCCCTGCGCCCGATTTTCAGCGAGTACGGCCTGATCCGTGCCCGCGTCCTGGTTGAAGTGCGCTGGCTCCAGCGCCTGGCCGCCCACCCCGCCATCGGCGAAGTCCCGGCGTTTTCCGCCGAAGCCAACGCGGTGCTCAACACCCTGGCGGACAACTTCGCGCTGGAGCACGCCGAGCGCGTCAAAGAGATCGAGCGCACCACCAACCACGACGTCAAGGCGATCGAATACCTGCTCAAGGAGCAGGCGGCCAAGCTGCCGGAACTGGCCAACGTCAGTGAGTTCATCCACTTCGCCTGCACCAGCGAGGACATCAACAACCTGTCTCACGCGCTGATGCTGCGCGAAGGCCGTGATGAGGTGATGCTGCCGCTGATGCGCCAGGTCGCCCAGGCGATCCGCGAGCTGGCAATCCGTTTTGCCGACGTGCCGATGCTGTCCCGTACCCATGGTCAACCGGCGTCGCCGACTACCCTGGGCAAGGAACTGGCCAACGTGGTGTACCGCCTGGAGCGTCAGATCGCTCAAGTCGCCGCCGTGCCGCTGCTGGGCAAGATCAACGGCGCCGTGGGCAACTACAACGCCCACCTGTCGGCCTACCCGCAGATCGACTGGGAAGCCAACGCCCGCGCCTTCATCGAAGACGAACTGGGCCTGAGCTTCAACCCGTACACCACCCAGATCGAGCCGCACGACTACATCGCCGAGCTGTTCGATGCGATCGCACGCTTCAACACCATCCTGATCGACTTCGACCGCGACATCTGGGGCTACATCTCCCTGGGTTACTTCAAGCAGCGCACCATTGCCGGCGAAATCGGTTCCTCGACCATGCCGCACAAGGTCAACCCGATCGACTTCGAAAACTCCGAAGGCAACCTGGGCATCGCCAACGCACTGTTCCAGCACCTGGCGAGCAAACTGCCGATCTCCCGCTGGCAGCGCGACCTGACCGACTCCACCGTGCTGCGCAACCTGGGCGTGGGCTTTGCCCACAGCGTCATCGCCTACGAAGCCAGCCTCAAGGGCATCGGCAAGCTGGAACTGAACGAGCAGAAGATCGCCGCCGACCTGGACGCCTGCTGGGAAGTCCTGGCCGAACCGATCCAGACCGTGATGCGTCGCTACAACATCGAAAACCCGTACGAAAAGCTGAAAGAACTGACCCGTGGCAAGGGCATCAGCCCTGAAGCGCTGCAGACTTTCATCGACGGCCTGGACATGCCTGCCGATGCCAAGTCGGAGCTGAAGAAGCTGACCCCGGCCAGCTACATCGGCAACGCGGCGGCACAAGCCAAGCGCATCTGACACATCGCTGCACCCTTGAGACGCCCGGCCGCGCCGGGCGTTTTTATTCGCGTCTGAAAAGTATATTTTTTCAATAGGTTACACATGAATCCTGACATTCCTCTGCAACTCCTGAGCGGCATCACGGCACGGGAGTTCCTGCGCGACTACTGGCAGAAAAAACCGCTGTTGATCCGCCAGGCGATTCCCGACTTCGAAAGCCCGATCGATGCCGACGAACTGGCCGGCCTGGCCCTGGAAGAAGAAGTCGAATCGCGCCTGGTGCTCGAGCACGGCGAGCGCCCTTGGGAACTGCGTCGTGGCCCGTTCGCCGAAGACGAATTCAGCAAACTGCCGGAGCGTGACTGGACCCTGCTGGTGCAGGCGGTCGACCAGTTCGTCCCGGAAGTCAGCGAACTGCTGGAGCACTTCCGCTTCCTGCCGAGCTGGCGTATCGACGACGTGATGATCAGCTTCGCCGCCCCGGGTGGCAGCGTAGGTCCGCACTTCGACAACTACGACGTGTTCCTGCTGCAAGGCCATGGCAAGCGCAACTGGAAAATCGGCCAGATGTGCGACTCCGACAGCCCCCTGTTGCCCCACGCCGACCTGCGCATCCTCGCCGACTTCGCGGCCACCGACGAGTGGGTCCTGGAGCCGGGCGACATGCTCTACCTGCCGCCACGCCTGGCCCACTGCGGCGTGGCCGTGGATGACTGCATGACCTACTCCGTGGGTTTCCGCGCACCGAGCGCCGCCGAAGTGCTGACCCACTTCACCGATTTCCTTAGCCAGTTCCTGCCGGACGAGGAACGCTACACCGACGCCGACGCGCGCCCGGTGAGCGATCCGCACCAGATCCAACACGACGCCCTCGACCGCCTCAAGGGTTTGCTGGCCGAGCACATGAGCGACGAGCGCCTGTTGCTGACCTGGTTCGGCCAGTTCATGACCGAGCCGCGCTACCCGGAACTGGTGGTAGGCCCCGAGCTGGAAGAAGACGACCTGCTGGCCGGCCTTGAACAGGGCGCCGTGATCATCCGTAACCCGAGCGCGCGCCTGGCCTGGTCGGAAGTCGATGACGACCTGCTGCTGTTCGCCAGCGGCCAGAGCCGCTACTTGCCGGGCAAGCTGCGCGAGCTGTTGAAAATGATCTGCGCGGCCGATGCCCTGCACATTGAAAACCTCGGCCCATGGCTGGCCGACGAAGACGGTCGCGGCCTGATCTGCGAGTTGGTCAAGCAAGGCAGCCTGGGGTTCGCCGATGAATAAAATCCACGTTCGTGTCGCAGACTGGCAAAAGGATAACGCCGAGATCCGGCGCATTCGTGAGAGCGTGTTCATTGTCGAGCAATGCGTCCCGCCCGAGCTGGAATGGGATGCCGACGATCAGGGCGCGGTGCACTTCCTCGCCTTCGAAGGCGACTTCCCCATCGGCACCGCACGCCTGCTGACCGACGGTCATATTGGCCGTGTTTCGGTGCTCAAGGACTGGCGCGGCCTGAAAGTGGGCGATGCGCTGATGCACGCGCTGATCGCCGAAGCCGAGAAGCGCGGGCTCCAGCAACAGAAGCTCAGCGCCCAGGTGCATGCCACGCCGTTCTATGAGCGGCTGGGTTTTGCGGTGGTCAGCGAGGAATTCCTGGAAGCCGGGATTCCCCATGTGGATATGGTGCGGCATTCGGCTTGATGCGATCCTCTGTGAGTAGGGGATTTATCTGTGGCGAGGGGATTTATCCCCTCGCCACAAGACCACCTTGCAACACCTGGAACGCCCCGCCACCCACCGATGCCGGGGCGTTTTGCCGTCTATCATTCAACTTGCCCCACCCTGGGCCGACAAACTGGCAATATCAAGCCTTTGTCCCGCGGAGAAATGGAATGTCGCTACGCACCCTCCTGGCCACCCTGCTGCTCGGCTGCAGCCTGTCGGTCATGGCCGACACGCAAATCGTGCCGTTGAACTACCGCACCAGCGCCGACCTGCTTCCGGTGGCGCAGAACTTCATCGGCAAGGATGGCCAGGTCAGCGCCTATGGCAATCAACTGATCGTCAATGCCGAGCCCGGCAAGATCGAGGAACTCCGGCAATTCCTCGCGCAACTGGACACCGCCCCCAAGCGTCTGCTGATCACGGTCGACACCAACGAAAACAACTTACAAGGCGACCAGGGGTATTCCATCAACGGTGCCGCCCCCAGCCAGACCCGCATCATCAACCGCAGCACGGCCAGCCGTGACGGTGGCGTGCAACAGGTACAAGCCAGCGAAGGCCAACCGGCGCTGATCCAGGTCGGCCAGAGCGTACCGTTCACCAGCAACCAGACCGACAGCTACGGTCGCATGCAAAGCCAGACCGAATACCGCAACGTCACCCAGGGTTTTTATGTCACGGCGAGCGTCACCGGCGAGACCGTTCATCTGAGCATCAGTACCAACCGTGACCGCATGAGCCAGGAACGTCCCGATGTAGTGAACGTTCAGAGTACCGACACAACTGTCAGCGGACGGCTGGGTGAATGGATCACCCTGGCGGGCGTGAATCGCCAGACTCAGGCCGATAAACAGGGCCTGACCCGCAGCTACTCGACACAAGGCCGCGACGACATGATTCTGCGGGTCAAAGTCGATACCCTGAACTGAAGCACCAAAAACTGACTGATGAGTCGTATTAGACCAAAGATGTAGTGCTTGAAAAAAAGCACTACAAAACGTTTGACGAGCCAAAAAACCGAAGGCATGATGGCCTCGCTCCCGCTAATCAGGGGCCCTGGCAAGGGCCTTCGGGTCGCCGCTTGCACCTACCCCGCAAGCCGATTCGTGTCTGTACTGCCCACAAGGTGTGTTTGACGAGGTTGCGACTGGAACGAAGTTGTCCCGAGGGACGGAAGCGTAACTAGGTAACCCGGCATCACTCTGAGTTCGTACAAGGGCCCACGACGCCCGAATGCGCCCGCAGTTCGCCTCTACCTGCTCACTTTCCCCTCGAGCCCATCGTTCATCCCGTCGCCTCCCCGCCTGAACCGACTTGTATGCCCGGCCCCCTGGCCAGCGAGCAGCCTTCTTCGCCAATGACTGGCGGATCGGCAGGAGCAGGAATCTTCCACACCCGACGATGCGACGAGGTTTATTTCCATGGCACTGACACGCGAACAGCAAATTGCAGCCCTTGAAAAAGACTGGGCTGAGAACCCACGCTGGAAAGGCGTGAAGCGCAATTATTCCGCTGCTGACGTCGTCCGCCTGCGTGGCTCGGTTCAACCTGAGCACACCTTTGCGAAAATGGGCGCCGAAAAGCTGTGGAACCTGGTGACCCAGGGCGCCAAGCCATCCTTCCGTCCCGAGAAAGATTTCGTCAACTGCATGGGCGCCCTGACCGGCGGCCAGGCCGTACAGCAAGTCAAGGCCGGCATCCAGGCGATCTACCTGTCGGGCTGGCAAGTGGCCGCGGACAACAACTCCGCCGAATCGATGTACCCCGACCAGTCGCTGTACCCGGTGGATTCGGTTCCGACCGTGGTCAAGCGCATCAACAACTCGTTCCGTCGCGCCGACCAGATCCAGTGGAAAGCCGGCAAGAACCCGGGCGATGAAGGCTACATCGACTACTTCGCGCCAATCGTGGCTGACGCCGAGGCCGGTTTCGGCGGCGTCCTGAACGCCTACGAACTGATGAAGAGCATGATCGAGGCAGGCGCCGCCGGCGTTCACTTCGAAGACCAGCTGGCGTCGGTGAAGAAATGCGGCCACATGGGCGGCAAGGTACTGGTACCGACCCAGGAAGCCGTGCAGAAACTGACAGCTGCCCGTCTGGCCGCCGACGTTGCCGGTGTACCGACCATCATCCTGGCCCGTACCGACGCCAACGCCGCTGACCTGTTGACCTCCGACTGCGACCCGTACGACCAGCCGTTCGTGACCGGCACCCGCACCCAGGAAGGCTTCTACAAGGTCCGCGCCGGCCTCGACCAGGCCATCGCCCGTGGCCTGGCCTACGCGCCATACGCCGACCTGATCTGGTGCGAAACCGCCAAGCCGGACCTGGACGAGGCTCGCCGTTTCGCCGAAGCCATCAAGAAGGAATACCCGGACCAGATCCTGTCGTACAACTGCTCGCCTTCCTTCAACTGGAAGAAAAACCTGGACGACGCGACCATCGCCAAGTTCCAGCGCGAACTGTCCGCCATGGGCTACAAGCACCAGTTCATCACCCTGGCCGGCATTCACAACATGTGGCACAGCATGTTCAACCTGGCGCACGACTACGCCCGCAACGACATGACCGCCTACGTGAAGCTGCAGGAGCAGGAATTCGCCGACGCCGCCAAGGGCTACACCTTCGTGGCTCACCAACAGGAAGTGGGCACCGGCTACTTCGACGACATGACCACCGTGATCCAGGGCGGCACTTCGTCGGTGACCGCTCTGACCGGTTCGACCGAAGAAGAACAGTTCCACTGATCGATGAGTAACGGCCCTTGCGGACCGAATAAAAACTAAACGCAAAGCCGACGATCTGAAGCCCCGACTGGTTCGGGGCTTTTTTTTCGCCGTTTTTTACACTTTGAAGTGACTGACCAGTTGCTGCAACTGGTTACCCAGGCGCGCCAGCTCGACGCTGGAAGCGGCGGTTTCTTCGCTGGCCGAGGCGGTCTGCTCGGATACATCGCGCACGCTCAGGATACTGCGACTGATGTCCTCGGCCACCGAGCTTTGTTGCACCGCAGCAGCGGCAATCTGCTGGTTCATGGCCTGGATGCCAGAAACCGCCTGGGTGATGTTGCCCAGGGAGATGCCAGCCTTGCCAGCCAATTCCACGCTGCTGTCGGTCAGTTCGCGGCTATTTCGCATGATGCTCGACACCTGGCGCGTGCCGTTCTGCAAGCCCGCCACCAGGCTTTCAATCTCTTCGGTGGAATGCTGGGTACGCTGGGCCAGCCCACGCACTTCATCGGCGACCACGGCAAAACCGCGCCCGGCGTCACCCGCGCGGGCAGCTTCGATAGCGGCGTTAAGGGCCAGCAAGTTGGTCTGCTCGGCCACCGCCTTGATCACGTCCATGATCTTGCCGATGCGCGCGCTTTCCTGTTCCAACTCATCCATGGCGTCGACGGAGCGCCCGACTTCGCTGGCCAAACGCTCGATCTGAACGATGGCCTGCGCGACGACCTGGTCGCCAATACGGGCCTGTGCATCGGCCTCCGAGGCGACCGTGCAAGCCTGTTCGGCATTACGCGCGACTTCATGCACGGTGGCCGACATTTCGTGCATGGCGGTAGCCACCTGGTCGGTCTCGGTCTTCTGACTATTGACCCCGGCACTGGTCTGCTCGGTGACGGCCGATAACTCTTCGGCGGCGCTGGCGATCTGGGTGACACCATCGCGGATGCCACCGATCAGGTCGCGCAACGTGGTGCCCATGCGCTGGATACCTTGCTGCAAGACACCCAGTTCATCACTGCGGGTCACGACCATGTCTTGCGTGAGGTCGCCTGCTGCAATGCGCTCGACCACCGCCAATGTGTCCTGCAACGGCCGCGTAATCTGGCGAGTGATGATCATGGCCGCAAGAATCCCCAACAGCATTGCCAAGGCCGTACAGCTCAGTTGCAGAATGCGGGCCTGGGCGCTGTCTTCGTCACGGGAGACCAGTTGGCTGGCATACATTTCTTCAGAGAGACGGGTAATGGTGTCACCCAAATCGATGGTGTCCTGCACAGCCTTGCCAATGGCCTGGTTGCTGGCGGTGAAGTTCTGCACGGAACGGCGGTAAGCAATCAGTGCGGTTTCCAGCTGCTTGATGGTGTCGGCATAGGCCGGGCCGAAAGCGCCGTTGAGGGTTTCAATGCCCTTGAGCGTATTTTCGATCTGGCGGCTGGCGGCCTGTTCGGTGGTGCTGTTGGGATTGCCGGTGTAGCCACGCACTTCATAACGGACCAACGCCACGTCCTCCTTGGCCTTGAGGATGATCCTGTACAACTCGAAACGTCGCTCATCCGAAGCAGGCATTGCTTCTACGTCATTGATGACCTTGGCAATCAGCGCGGCCCCCTTGACCGCATTGACACCCATCTCCTTGCGCATGGCTGCGTCATTGCGATAGGCCTCGCGCATCGCATTCAGTGCCACTTGATACTGCGTGCTGGCCTGCTCGATCAGCGCAAGTTTTTTCAGGTTTTCAGGCTTCTTCAACTCGCTTGCAAGGCTTTTCTGCTTGGCGACAAACTGCTCCAGCGCCGCCTGGATCAATGCCCCCTTTTGTTCATCGCCCTTGTCCAGCTGGTATTGCAAGCGAGCCCTGCGCAAGAGATCAAGACGGTTGCCGAGTTCGGTAATGCTGGTCATTCGATCAGTGCGCTCGATCATTTTCCCCAGACTGAACCAGCCGGTCGCGGCAAGGACAGCGGTCAGAAGCAGCACAACGGCAAAGCCCAAAGCCAGCTTGAGCATAACGCTGATATTCGCGATCCAAGAGTTCATGACATTCCTTTGGTAATCAGCCGCGAACGGTGAACACTGACGCAGCTATGAAGGGAGCGATTGTCTAACCAAACATTGATATAGATGATTAGATGAGTGAATAGCAAAGATAGCTATTTGCCATCAATCCTTCAAGGCTCTAGGCCGGGCCTCGTGCCGATTTTTTCTGAAAAGAGGTTTAGCTTGACGCTCCAATGCCCCGGGACCGCGTTGCTGACAGCGCGAACAAGCCTGGCTTCCAGGGGAGCGGCCCCGACAGAAAAATTGATCGAACGCAGTAACGGGCAGTCTGAAAAAGAGTAAAACGGCCGGCGCTGACAATTGCAGTAGCGCCCCTGTAAGAAAAGTTCTCAGCTACTGCATAGGTAATTCATGAAAAGCCTCGACAAACAATAATAATTATCATTTGGAAGGCATTATCATTATTACAGCGCGCACGGAATAAATGGATCGAATTAACGGCCAATGCCCGTTGGGCCTGGGCTGCGCAGCCTTGGAGGTGCGCTATGTCCTTATTCCAATAAATAATTTCGCTATAGGAATTTTACTTGCCCGGTGTTTAGCCATAAAATCACCGCGATTGATTGCTGCGACATATCGTCACTGCGTTATTTCTTTCAAGCTCAGAGGCCATTGCCCTCTGTTAAGGATTTCCAGCATGCCCGAAGCGACAGGACTCATGGCCCACAACTGGGGCTTTGCCATTTTCCTTCTGGGTGTCGTCGGCCTGTGTGCCTTCATGCTCGGGCTGTCGAGCCTGCTCGGGTCAAAAGCCTGGGGCCGCAGCAAAAATGAACCGTTCGAGTCCGGCATGCTGCCTACCGGTGGCGCCCGCTTGCGGCTCTCAGCCAAATTCTATCTGGTCGCGATGCTCTTCGTGATCTTCGATATCGAAGCCCTCTTTCTCTTTGCCTGGTCTGTGTCCGTCCGCGAAAGCGGCTGGACCGGATTTGTCGAAGCTCTCGTTTTCATAGCAATTCTGTTGGCAGGTCTTGTCTACCTATTCCGGGTGGGGGCACTTGATTGGGCTCCGGAAGCTCGGCGCAAGCGGCAAGCGAAGCTGAAACAATGAGGCTTTGGCAATGCAATACAATCTCACCAGGATCGACCCCGATGCTCCTAACGAGCAGTATCCGATTGGCGAACGGGAAACCGTCTCCGATCCGTTAGAAGATCAAGTCCACAAAAACATCTTCATGGGCAAGCTCGAAGACGTGCTGAACAGCACGGTCAACTGGGGTCGCAAGAACTCCCTGTGGCCGTACAACTTCGGCCTTTCGTGCTGCTACGTGGAAATGACCACCGCCTTCACGGCGCCCCATGACATCGCGCGCTTTGGCGCCGAGGTGATCCGGGCATCGCCGCGTCAGGCGGATTTCATGGTTATCGCCGGTACCTGCTTCATCAAGATGGCGCCGATCATCCAGCGTCTCTATGAGCAAATGCTCGAACCGAAGTGGGTCATCTCCATGGGTTCGTGCGCCAACTCCGGTGGCATGTACGACATCTATTCCGTCGTTCAAGGGGTGGACAAGTTCCTGCCCGTGGACGTCTACGTGCCTGGCTGCCCGCCCCGCCCCGAAGCTTTCCTGCAAGGCCTGATGCTGTTGCAGGAATCGATTGGCCAGGAGCGTCGCCCACTGTCCTGGGTCGTTGGCGATCAAGGCGTGTATCGCGCCGAGATGCCGTCGCAAAAGGAACAGCGCCGCGAACAGCGTATCGCAGTCACCAACCTGCGCAGCCCCGACGAAGTCTGATCCAGCTCTGTTCCTGAACAAGAAACACGAACCTGGCTTCATTCTTTACGTTGACCGAAAGCGATAAATAACCATGACTACAGGCAGTGCTCTGTACATCCCGCCCTACAAGGCAGACGACCAGGATGTGGTCGTCGAACTGAACAACCGTTTTGGCCCCGAGGCGTTCACCGCCCAGCCGACCCGCACCGGCATGCCGGTGCTTTGGGTTGCCCGCGCCAGACTCGTCGAGGTCCTGACCTTCCTGCGCAACCTGCCCAAGCCGTACGTCATGCTCTATGACCTGCACGGCGTGGACGAGCGCCTGCGCACCAAGCGCCAGGGCCTGCCCGACGGCGTCGACTTCACCGTGTTCTATCACCTGATGTCGATCGAGCGTAATAGTGACGTAATGATCAAGGTCGCCTTGTCCGAGAGCGACCTCAGCGTGCCGACCGTGACCGGCATCTGGCCGAACGCCAACTGGTACGAACGTGAAGTGTGGGACATGTACGGGATCGATTTCCCCGGCCATCCGCACCTGACGCGCATCATGATGCCGCCGACCTGGGAAGGTCACCCGCTGCGCAAGGACTTCCCGGCCCGTGCCACCGAGTTCGACCCGTTCAGCCTGTCCCTGGCCAAGCAACAGCTCGAGGAAGAGGCCGCACGCTTCAAGCCTGAAGACTGGGGCATGAAGCGTTCGGGCGCCAACGAGGACTACATGTTCCTCAACCTGGGCCCGAACCACCCTTCGGCCCACGGTGCGTTCCGCATCATCCTGCAACTGGACGGCGAAGAGATCGTCGACTGTGTCCCGGACATCGGCTACCACCACCGTGGTGCCGAGAAAATGGCCGAGCGCCAGTCCTGGCACAGCTACATTCCGTACACCGACCGCATCGACTACCTCGGCGGGGTGATGAACAACCTGCCGTACGTGCTTTCGGTCGAGAAGCTGGCCGGGATCAAGGTGCCGGACCGGGTCGACGTCATCCGCATCATGATGGCCGAGTTCTTCCGTATCACCAGCCACCTGCTGTTCCTGGGCACCTACATCCAGGACGTGGGCGCCATGACGCCGGTGTTCTTCACCTTCACCGACCGCCAGAAGGCGTACACGGTGATCGAAGCCATTACCGGTTTCCGCCTGCACCCGGCCTGGTACCGCATCGGTGGCGTTGCCCACGATCTGCCACGTGGTTGGGAAAAGCTGGTCAAGGACTTCGTCGAGTGGATGCCCAAGCGCCTGGACGAATACACCAAGGCCGCCTTGCAGAACAGCATCCTCAAGGGTCGCACCATCGGCGTCGCCGCCTACAACACCAAGGAAGCCCTGGAATGGGGCGTCACCGGTGCCGGCCTGCGTTCCACCGGTTGCGACTTCGACCTGCGCAAGGCACGCCCCTACTCCGGCTACGAGAACTTCGAATTCGAAGTACCGCTGGCGGTCAACGGCGATGCCTATGACCGCTGCATGGTTCGCGTCGAGGAGATGCGCCAGAGCGTCAAGATCATCGAGCAATGCATGCGCAACATGCCGGAAGGCCCGTACAAGGCGGATCACCCGCTGACCACGCCGCCGCCCAAGGAACGCACGCTGCAGCACATCGAGACCCTGATCACGCACTTCCTGCAGGTTTCGTGGGGCCCGGTCATGCCGGCCAACGAGTCCTTCCAGATGATCGAAGCGACCAAGGGCATCAACAGTTACTACCTGACGAGCGACGGCGGCACCATGAGCTACCGCACCCGGATCCGCACCCCAAGCTACCCGCACCTGCAGCAGATCCCTTCGGTGATCAAAGGCAGCATGGTCGCGGACTTGATCGCGTACCTGGGTAGTATCGATTTCGTTATGGCCGACGTGGACCGCTAAGCATGAACAGCACGCTTATCCAGACAGACCGTTTCGCCCTGAGCGAAACCGAGCGCTCGGCCATCGAGCACGAGCTGCATCACTACGAAGACCCGCGCGCGGCGTCGATCGAAGCCCTGAAGATCGTCCAGAAGGAACGTGGCTGGGTGCCTGACGGCGCGCTCTACGCCATCGGCGAGATCCTCGGCATCCCGGCGAGCGACGTCGAAGGCGTCGCCACCTTCTACAGCCAGATCTTCCGCCAGCCCGTAGGCCGCCACATCATTCGCGTCTGCGACAGCATGGTCTGCTACATCGGTGGCCACGAATCCGTGGTCAGCGAAATCCAGAGCAAGCTGGGCATCGGCCTCGGCCAGACCACCGCCGACGGCCGCTTCACGCTGCTGCCGGTGTGCTGCCTGGGCAACTGCGACAAGGCCCCGGCGCTGATGATCGACGACGACACCTTCGGTGACGTTGCACCCGCTGGCGTCGCCAAATTGCTGGAGGGCTACGTATGACCCTGACTTCCTTCGGGCCCGCCAACCGCATCAAGCGCTCGGCCGAAACCCATCCCCTGACCTGGCGCCTGCGTGACGACGGCGAAGCCGTGTGGCTGGACGAGTACCAGGCCAAGAACGGCTATGCCGCCGCGCGCAAGGCGTTCGCCGACATGGCCCAGGACGACATCGTCCAGACCGTGAAGGACTCCGGCCTCAAGGGTCGCGGCGGTGCGGGCTTCCCCACCGGCGTGAAGTGGGGCCTGATGCCCAAGGACGAATCCATCGACATCCGCTACCTGCTCTGCAACGCGGACGAAATGGAACCCAACACCTGGAAGGACCGCATGCTGATGGAGCAACTGCCCCATCTGCTGATCGAAGGCATGCTGATCAGCGCCCGTGCGCTGAAAACCTACCGTGGCTACATCTTCCTGCGCGGCGAATACACCACCGCCGCCAGGCACCTGAACCGTGCCGTGGAAGAAGCCAAGGCCGCAGGCCTGCTGGGCAAGAACATCCTGGGCAGCGGCTTCGATTTCGAGCTGTTCGTCCACACCGGCGCCGGGCGCTACATCTGCGGTGAAGAAACCGCACTGATCAACTCCCTGGAAGGCCGCCGCGCCAACCCGCGCTCCAAGCCGCCCTTCCCGGCCGCCGTGGGCGTGTGGGGCAAGCCGACCTGCGTGAACAACGTCGAGACCCTGTGCAACGTGCCGGCGATCATCGCCGACGGCGTGGAATGGTACAAATCCCTGGCCCGCGACGGCAGCGAAGACATGGGCACCAAGCTCATGGGTTTCTCCGGCAAGGTCAAGAACCCCGGCCTGTGGGAACTGCCTTTCGGCGTCACCGGCCGCGAGCTGTTCGAGGACTACGCCGGCGGCATGCGCGACGGCTACAAGCTCAAGTGCTGGCAGCCCGGCGGTGCCGGTACCGGTTTCCTGTTGCCGGAGCACCTGGACGCACAGATGTATGCCGGCGGCATCGCCAAGGTGGGCACCCGGATGGGTACCGGCCTGGCCATGGCGGTGGACGACAGCGTCAACATGGTTTCGCTGCTGCGCAACATGGAGCAGTTTTTCTCCCGTGAGTCCTGCGGCTTCTGCACCCCTTGCCGCGATGGCCTGCCCTGGAGCGTCAAGCTGCTGATGGCCATCGAGAACGGCGAAGGCCAGCCCGGCGACATCGAGACCCTGCTGGGTCTGGTGGGTTTCCTCGGCCCAGGCAAGACCTTCTGTGCTCACGCACCGGGTGCCGTGGAGCCGTTGGGCAGCGCGATCAAATACTTCCGCTCTGAATTCGAGGCCGGCATCGCGCCTACCCGCGCAGGCGATCTCAATCAGGTGGTCACGCCGACCATGGTCGGCGCGTAACACGCTTAAGAAGGCGAAGGGTCCGTGCCCTTCGCCTTTCGTCCGATGACGCCTTTGCAGGCTGTTTGGATTCGGACGAACGACAAGATTCCATTAGCCACGCCCGCTGACACCGGGCCAACGAAGAACTTTGAACCATGGCCACTATCCACGTAGACGGCAAAGCGCTCGAAGTCGACGGGGCAGACAACCTGTTACAGGCATGTCTGTCGCTAGGCCTCGACATCCCTTATTTCTGCTGGCATCCCGCGCTTGGTAGCGTCGGGGCCTGTCGGCAGTGTGCGGTCAAGCAGTACACCGACGAGAACGACACCCGCGGCCGGATCGTCATGTCCTGCATGACCCCGGCCACCGACAACACCTGGATCTCCATCGACGATGAAGAATCCAAGGCGTTCCGCGCCAGTGTCGTCGAATGGCTGATGACCAACCACCCGCACGACTGCCCGGTCTGCGAGGAAGGCGGTCACTGCCACCTGCAAGACATGACCGTGATGACCGGCCACAACGAGCGCCGTTATCGCTTCAAGAAACGCACCCACCAGAACCAGCAACTGGGCCCGTTCATCTCCCACGAGATGAACCGCTGCATCGCCTGCTACCGCTGCGTGCGCTACTACAAGGACTACGCCGGCGGCACCGACCTGGGCGTGTTCGGTGCCCACGACAACGTGTACTTCGGTCGCGTTGAAGACGGCACCCTGGAAAGCGAATTCTCCGGCAACCTCACCGAGGTCTGCCCGACCGGTGTGTTCACCGACAAGACCCACTCCGAGCGCTACAACCGCAAGTGGGACATGCAGTTCTCGCCAAGCATCTGCCACGGCTGCTCCAGCGGTTGCAACATCAGCCCGGGCGAGCGCTACGGCGAACTGCGTCGCATCGAGAACCGCTACAACGGTTCGGTGAACCAGTATTTCCTGTGCGACCGTGGCCGCTTCGGCTACGGCTACGTCAACCGCACGGACCGTCCACGCCAGCCGTTGCTGGCCGACGGTACCAAGCTGAGCCTGGACGCAGCCCTGGACAAGGCCGCCGAACTGCTGCGCGGCCGCAACATCGTCGGCATCGGTTCGCCACGGGCCAGCCTGGAAAGCAACTACGCACTGCGCGAACTGGTCGGTGCCGAGCACTTCTACAGCGGTATCGAAGCCGGTGAGCTGGAGCGCATCCGCCTGGTGCTGCAAGTGCTCAAGGACAGCCCGCTGCCCGTGCCGACGATGCGTGACATCGAAGACCACGACGCCGTGTTCGTCCTCGGCGAAGACCTCACCCAGACCGCCGCCCGCATGGCCCTGGCCCTGCGCCAGTCGGTCAAGGGCAAGGCCGAAGACATGGCCGACGCCATGCGCGTCCAGCCGTGGCTCGACGCTGCCGTGAAGAACATCGGCCAGCATGAGCTGAACCCGCTATTCATCGCCAGTCTGGCTGAAACCAAGCTCGACGACGTCGCCGAGGAATGCGTTCACGCCGCGCCTGACGACCTGGCGCGCATCGGCTTTGCCGTGGCTCACGCCCTGGACGCCAGCGCCCCGGCCGTCGAAGGCCTGGACAGCGAAGCGACCGCCCTGGTCCAGCGCATCGCCGACGCCCTGCTGGCGGCCAAGCGGCCGCTGGTGATCGCCGGTACGTCCCTGGGCTCCAAGGCCCTGATCGAGGCCGCCGCCAACATCGCCAAGGCCCTGAAGCTGCGCGAGAAGAACGGTTCCATCAGCCTGGTCGTGCCGGAAGCCAACAGCCTCGGCCTCGCCATGCTCGGTGGCGAATCGGTGGATGCCGCCCTGCAAAAGGTCATCGACGGCAGCGCCGACGCCATCGTGGTGCTGGAAAACGACCTGTACACCCGCACCGACAAAGCCCGTGTGGACGCCGCCCTGAACGCTGCGAAAGTGCTGATCGTCGCCGACCACCAGAAGACCGCCACCACCGACCGCGCCCACCTGGTGCTGCCGGCGGCGAGCTTCGCCGAAGGCGACGGTACGCTGGTCAGCCAGGAAGGCCGCGCCCAGCGCTTCTTCCAGGTCTTCGACCCGCAATACCTGGACGCCAGCATCCTGGTCCACGAAGGCTGGCGCTGGCTGCACGCCCTGCGCGCCACCCTGCTGAACCAGCCGATCGACTGGACGCAACTCGACCACGTCACCGCTGCCTGTGCCTCCAGCACCGCGCAACTGGCCCGCATCGTCGACGCCGCGCCGTCCGCCTCGTTCCGCATCAAGGGTCTGAAACTGGCCCGTGAACCGCTGCGTTACTCCGGCCGCACGGCCATGCGCGCGAACATCAACGTTCACGAACCACGCACCCCGCAGGACACGGACACCGCGTTCGCCTTCTCCATGGAAGGTTACTCGGGCTCCGCCGAACCGCGCTCGCAAGTGCCGTTCGCCTGGTCGCCGGGCTGGAACTCGCCGCAGGCCTGGAACAAGTTCCAGGACGAAGTCGGTGGTCACCTGCGTGCCGGTGACCCGGGCACCCGCCTGATCGAAAGCCAGGGCGATGGCCTGAGCTGGTTCGCCAGCGTACCGCGCGCCTTCAACCCGGCACCGGGCACCTGGCAGGTCGTGCCGTTCCATCACCTGTTCGGCAGCGAAGAGAACTCTTCCAAGGCCGCGCCGGTGCAGGAACGCATTCCGGCCGCCTACGTGGCGCTGGCCAAGTCCGAAGCCGACCGCCTGGGGGTCAACGACGGCGCCCTGCTGAGCCTGAACGTGGCCGGCCAGACCCTGCGTCTGCCGCTGCGCATCAATGAAGAACTGGGCGCCGGCCTGGTGGCCCTGCCGGCCGGCCTGGCGGGAATCCCACCGGCGGTGTTCGGTAAAACCGTCGACGGTCTGCAGGAGGCAGCGCAATGAGCTGGTTCACCCCTGATGTGATCGCTGTGATCCTGACGGTCCTCAAGGCCATCGTGATCCTGCTGGCCGTGGTGGTCACAGGCGCATTGCTGAGCTTTGTCGAGCGTCGTCTGCTGGGCTGGTGGCAGGACCGCTACGGTCCGAACCGCGTCGGCCCGTTCGGCATGTTCCAGATCGCCGCCGACATGATCAAGATGTTCTTCAAGGAAGACTGGACGCCACCCTTTGTCGACAAGGTGATTTTCACCCTGGCGCCGGTGGTGGCCATGAGCGCCTTGCTGATTGCCTTCGCGATCATCCCGATCACCCCGACCTGGGGCGTCGCGGACCTGAACATCGGCCTGCTGTTCTTCTTCGCCATGGCCGGCCTGTCGGTTTACGCGGTGCTGTTCGCCGGCTGGTCGAGCAACAACAAGTACGCCCTGCTGGGTAGCTTGCGGGCATCGGCCCAGACCGTGTCCTACGAAGTGTTCATGGGCCTGGCGCTGATGGGCGTGGTGGTCCAGGTCGGCTCGTTCAACATGCGCGACATCGTCGAGTACCAGGCCCAGAACCTGTGGTTCATCATTCCGCAGTTCTTCGGCTTCTGTACCTTCTTCATCGCTGGCGTGGCCGTGACTCACCGTCACCCGTTCGACCAGCCGGAAGCGGAGCAGGAACTGGCCGACGGTTACCACATCGAATACGCCGGCATGAAATGGGGCATGTTCTTCGTGGGCGAGTACATCGGTATCGTCCTGATCTCGGCATTGCTGGTGACGCTGTTCTTCGGCGGCTGGCACGGTCCGTTCGACATCCTGCCGCAACTGTCCTTCGTGTGGTTCGCCCTGAAGACCGCGTTCTTCATCATGCTGTTCGTCCTGCTGCGCGCCGCTATCCCGCGCCCGCGCTACGACCAGGTGATGGACTTCAGCTGGAAATTCTGCCTGCCACTGACCCTGATCAATTTGCTGGTGACCGCTGCGATCGTGTTGTTGAACACGCCTGCGGCCGCGGTTCAGTGAGGATTTGACCCATGTTCAAATATATTGGCGACATCGTTAAGGGTACCGGTACCCAACTGCGAAGCCTGGTCATGATCTTCGGCCATGGCTTCCGCAAGCGCGACACCCTGCAATACCCGGAAGAGCCGGTCTACCTGGCACCGCGTTACCGCGGCCGCATCGTCCTGACCCGCGACCCCGACGGCGAAGAGCGCTGCGTGGCGTGCAACCTGTGCGCCGTGGCCTGCCCGGTAGGCTGCATCTCGCTGCAGAAAGCTGAAACCGAAGACGGTCGCTGGTACCCGGACTTCTTCCGCATCAACTTCTCGCGCTGCATTTTCTGCGGCCTCTGCGAGGAAGCATGCCCGACCACCGCAATCCAGCTCACACCGGATTTCGAAATGGCGGATTTCAAACGTCAGGACCTGGTGTACGAGAAAGAAGATCTGCTGATTTCCGGTCCCGGTAAAAACCCTGATTACAACTTCTATCGTGTTGCAGGTATGGCCATTGCCGGTAAGCCGAAAGGCGCCGCGCAGAACGAAGCCGAACCGATCAACGTGAAGAGCTTGCTGCCTTAAGGAAGAAAGATGGAATTCGCTTTCTATTTCGCATCGGGTATCGCGGTGGTGTCCACGCTTCGTGTGGTCACCAACACCAACCCCATACATGCCCTGCTCTACCTGATCATTTCGCTCATCGCCGTGGCCATGACCTTCTTCGCCCTCGGTGCACCGTTTGCCGGGGCCCTGGAAGTGATCGCCTACGCCGGCGCCATCATGGTGCTGTTCGTGTTCGTGGTGATGATGCTGAACCTCGGCCCGGCCTCGGTCCAGCAGGAGCGCAACTGGCTCAAGCCCGGCATCTGGGCGGGGCCGGTGATTCTCGCCGCCCTGCTGCTGGGTGAACTGCTGTATGTGCTGTTCGCTCACCAGAGCGGCCAGGCCATCGGTCACACCACCGTAGGCGCCAAGACCGTGGGCATCAGCCTGTTCGGTCCGTACCTGCTGGTGGTCGAACTCGCCTCGATGCTGCTGCTTGCCGCAGCCGTCACGGCGTTCCATTTGGGCCGTAACGAGGCGAAGGAGTAATCACATGCCTGCTATCCCTCTCGAACACGGTCTGGCGGTTGCCGGCATCCTGTTCTGTCTCGGTCTGGTCGGCCTGATGGTCCGCCGCAACATTCTGTTCGTGCTGATGAGCCTGGAGGTCATGATGAATGCCGCCGCCCTGGCCTTCATCGTCGCGGGCGCTCGCTGGGCGCAGCCCGATGGACAGATCATGTTCATCCTGGTGATCAGCCTGGCAGCCGCCGAGGCCAGTATCGGCCTGGCGATCCTGTTGCAGCTGTATCGCCGCTTCCACACGCTCGATATCGACGCTGCCAGTGAGATGCACGGATGAACATGATCTTTCTGACTTTCGTATTTCCCCTGATCGGTTTCCTGCTGCTGGCGTTCTCCCGTGGACGCTGGTCGGAAAACCTCTCGGCACTGGTTGGCGTCGGCTCCATCGGCCTGTCGGCGATCGTTGCCGCGTACGTGATCTGGCAGTTCAACGTCGCCCCGCCCGCAGGTGGTCACTACACCCTGGTGCTGTGGCAATGGATGGCGGTGGAAGGCTTCACGCCGAACTTCGCCCTGTACATCGACGGCCTGTCGATCACCATGCTGGGCGTCGTGGTCGGCGTGGGTTTCCTGATCCACCTGTTCGCGTCCTGGTACATGCGCGGTGAAGCCGGTTACTCGCGCTTCTTCGCCTACACCAACCTGTTCATCGCCAGCATGCTGTTCCTGGTGCTCGGCGATAACCTGTTGTTCCTGTACTTCGGCTGGGAAGGCGTGGGCCTGTGCTCGTACCTGTTGATCGGTTTCTACTACAGCAACCGCAACAACGGCAACGCGGCACTCAAGGCGTTCATCGTCACCCGCATCGGCGACGTGTTCATGGCCATCGGCCTGTTCATCCTGTTCCAACAACTGGGCACGCTGAACATCCAGGAACTGCTGGTCAAGGCACCCGAGCACTTCAAGGTCGGCGACTTCTGGATCGTCCTGGCGACCCTGATGCTGCTGGGCGGCGCCGTCGGTAAATCCGCGCAACTGCCGCTGCAGACCTGGTTGGCGGACGCGATGGCCGGCCCTACCCCGGTATCGGCGTTGATCCACGCCGCCACCATGGTGACCGCGGGCGTCTACCTGATCGCCCGTACCCACGGCTTGTTCGTCCTGGCGCCGGACATCCTGCACCTGGTCGGCATCGTCGGCGGCGTGACCCTGGTACTGGCCGGCTTTGCCGCCCTGGTACAGACCGACATCAAGCGGATCCTCGCCTACTCGACCATGAGCCAGATCGGCTACATGTTCCTGGCCCTGGGCGTCGGTGCCTGGGAAGGCGCGATCTTCCACCTGATGACCCACGCCTTCTTCAAGGCCCTGCTGTTCCTTGCTTCCGGTGCGGTGATCGTCGCCTGCCACCACGAGCAGAACATCTTCAAGATGGGCGGCCTGTGGAAGAAACTGCCGTTGGCCTACGCCAGCTTCATCGTCGGCGGCGCTGCCCTGGCGGCCCTGCCACTGGTGACCGCCGGTTTCTACTCCAAGGACGAGATCCTCTGGGAAGCGTTCGCCAGCGGTAACCAGGGCCTGCTCTATGCTGGCCTGGTGGGTGCGTTCATGACCTCGCTGTACACCTTCCGACTGATCTTCATCGCGTTCCATGGTGAAGCCAAGACCGAAGCCCACGCCGGCCACGGGATTGCCCATTGGCTGCCGCTGTCGGTGTTGATCGTGCTGTCGACGTTCGTCGGCGCCATGATCACCCCGCCGCTGCACGGTGTGCTGCCGGAGAGCGTCGGCCATGCCGGCGGCGAAGCCAAGCACAGCCTGGAAATCGCCTCCGGTGCCATCGCCCTGGCGGGTATCCTGCTGTCCGCCCTGCTGTTCCTGGGCAAGCGTCGCTTCGTCACGGCCATCGCCAACAGCGGCCTCGGCCGTATCCTTTCGGCCTGGTGGTTCGCTGCCTGGGGCTTCGACTGGATCTACGACAAACTGTTCGTCAAGCCATACCTTGCGATCAGCCACATTCTGCGCAAAGACCCGCTCGACCAGACCATTGGCCTGATCCCGCGCATGGCCAAGGGCGGCCACACTGCCCTGAGCCGTACCGAGACCGGTCAACTGCGTTGGTATGCGGCTTCCATGGCGGCTGGCGCCGTGCTGGTTATCGGCGCCATCGTGCTGGTAGCGGTCTGATATGAACCTTGCGAACTTGCGAAAGGAAACGAGCCCGTCATGATTCTGCCCTGGCTAATCCTGATCCCCTTCATCGGCGGCCTGCTGTGCTGGATCGCGGAGCGCTCCAGCTCCACGCTCCCGCGCTGGATTGCGCTGCTGACCATGTCCCTGGAACTCGCGCTCGGCCTCTGGCTGTGGGCGACCGGCGACTATTCATTCGCCCCGGCCCCTGGCGCCAACCCGACCTGGGCGCTGGAGTTCAAGCACCTCTGGATCGAGCGCTTCGGCATCAGCGTGCACCTGGCCCTCGACGGCCTGTCGCTGCTGATGATCCTGCTGACCGGCCTGCTGGGTATCCTCTCGGTACTCTGCTCCTGGAAAGAGATCCAGCGTCACGTCGGCTTCTTCCACCTGAACCTGATGTGGATCCTGGGCGGTGTCGTCGGCGTGTTCCTGGCGCTGGACCTGTTCATGTTCTTCTTCTTCTGGGAAATGATGCTGGTGCCGATGTACTTCCTCATCGCGCTCTGGGGTCACAGTTCTTCGGACGGCAAGAAGACCCGGATTTACGCGGCGACCAAGTTCTTCATCTTCACCCAGGCTTCCGGCCTGATCATGTTGGTGGCGATCCTGGGCCTGGTGCTGGTCAACTTCAACAACACCGGCGTGATTACCTTCAACTACGCCGACCTGTTGAAAGTGCAGATGTCGCGCGGTACCGAGTACGTGCTGATGCTGGGCTTCTTCATCGCCTTCGCGGTGAAGCTGCCGGTGGTGCCGTTCCACTCCTGGCTGCCGGATGCTCACGCCCAGGCGCCGACCGCCGGTTCCGTGGACCTGGCCGGTATCCTGCTGAAGACAGCGGCCTACGGCCTGCTGCGTTTCGCTCTGCCGCTGTTCCCCAACGCCTCGGCCGAGTTCGCGCCGATTGCGATGACCCTGGGCCTGATCGGGATCTTCTACGGTGCGTTCCTGGCGTTCGCCCAGACCGACATCAAGCGCCTGATCGCCTTCTCCAGCGTCTCGCACATGGGCTTCGTGCTGATCGGGATCTACTCCGGCAGCCAACTCGCCCTGCAAGGCGCGGTGATCCAGATGCTCGCCCACGGCCTGTCGGCGGCGGCGCTGTTTATCCTCAGCGGCCAGTTGTACGAGCGCCTGCACACCCGGGACATGCGTGAGATGGGTGGCCTGTGGTCGCGCATCGCCTACCTGCCGGCCATCAGCCTGTTCTTCGCGGCCGCCTCCCTGGGCCTGCCAGGTACCGGCAACTTCGTCGGTGAGTTCCTGATCCTCATCGGCAGCTTCGTCAGCGCGCCGTGGATCATCGCCATCGCCACCTCCGGCCTGGTGTTCGGTTCGGTCTATTCGCTGATCATGATCCACCGCGCCTACTTCGGCCCGTCGAAGTCGGACGAAGTGCTGCGCGGCATGGACGGTCGCGAACTGATCATGGTGCTGGGCCTGGCGATGCTGCTGGTCTACCTCGGCGTCTACCCGCAGCCGTTCCTCGACACGTCTGCCGCCACCATGCATGGCGTGCAGCAGTGGCTCGGCACCGCCTTCTCTCAACTCGCTTCGGCCCGGTAAGAGCGCTATGGAATTCACGATTCAACACTTTATCGCGCTTGCACCGCTGTTGATCACCAGCGCCACGATCATCGTGGTGATGCTGGCGATCGCCTGGCGGCGCAATCACTCACAGACCTTCCTGCTGTCGGTGGCGGGGCTGAACCTGGCCTTGCTGTCGATCCTGCCGGCCCTGAAAGTCGCGCCGCTGGCGGTCACGCCGTTGCTGCAGATCGACAGCTTCGCCTGCCTGTACATGGCGTTGATCCTGGTCGCCACCCTGGCCTGCGTCACCCTCGCCCACGCCTACCTCGGCGACGGCGGTTCGGGTTACCCGGGCAACCGCGAAGAACTGTACCTGCTGATCCTGATGGCCGCCGCCGGTGGCCTGGTCCTGGTCAGCGCGCAGCACCTGGCCAGCCTGTTCATCGGCCTGGAACTGCTGTCGGTGCCGGTCTACGGCCTGGTGGCCTACGCCTTCTTCAACAAGCGCTCCCTGGAAGCCGGCATCAAGTACATGGTGCTGTCGGCGGCCGGTTCGGCGTTCCTGTTGTTCGGCATGGCGCTGCTCTACGCGGAAGCCGGTACCCTGAGCTTCGTCGGCATCGGCCAGGCCCTGGCGGCCACCGGCCTGCCTAGCCCGATCGCGCAACTGGGCCTGGGCATGATGCTGATCGGCCTGGCGTTCAAGCTGTCGCTGGTACCGTTCCACCTCTGGACCCCGGACGTCTACGAGGGCGCCCCGGCTCCGGTGGCGGCGTTCCTGGCCACCGCTTCGAAAGTGGCGGTGTTCGCGGTGATGGTGCGTCTGTTCCAGATCTCGCCAGTGGCCAGCAGCGGCGTGCTGAGCAACGTGCTGACCATCATCGCCATCGTGTCGATCCTGTTCGGTAACCTGCTGGCACTGACCCAAAGCAACCTCAAGCGTCTGCTGGGTTACTCGTCCATCGCCCACTTCGGTTACCTGCTGATCGCGCTGATCGCCAGCAAGGGCCTGGCGGTGGAAGCCATCGGCGTGTACCTGGTCACCTACGTGATCACCAGCCTCGGCGCCTTCGGCGTGATCACCCTGATGTCCTCGCCGTACAACGGCCGCGACGCCGACGCCCTGTACGAATACCGCGGCCTGTTCTGGCGCCGTCCGTACCTGACCGCCGTGCTGACCGTGATGATGCTGTCCCTGGCCGGCATCCCGCTGACCGCCGGCTTCATCGGCAAGTTCTACATCGTCGCCACCGGCGTCGAGGCTCACCAATGGTGGCTGGTCGGCTCCCTGGTGCTGGGCAGTGCCATCGGCGTGTTCTACTACCTGCGCGTCATGGTCACCCTGTACCTGATGGAACCCAACCTGCGTCGCCACGACGCCGAGTTGCACTGGGAACAGAAAGCAGGCGGCGTGATGCTGCTGGCCATCGCCATCCTGGCGTTCTTCCTCGGTGTGTACCCGCAGCCGTTGCTGACCCTGGTCCAGCAGGCGGGCCTGACAGGCTGATTGCCTGAGCCTCGGCGCTGTGAAAAAACCCGTATCGCGAGATGCGGGTTTTTTTATGCCTGTGGAAAGACAATCGTGGCGCGGGAGCTTGCTCGGCTTTGTTCCTCGTCCGCCTCCCGCAGATTCGTTACTATGTCCGCTCCCCTGCCCTATCAGTCACCGAGTCCACACCGATGCCCACCCCCAAGGACATGGCCAACGACAGCCCCGCACCGATGATTCCCGAGCAGCGCCGGGAACAGATCCTGCGTCAGTTGCGCAAGCATCAGGTGCTGAGCGTCCATCAGTTGATGGAGATGTTCGATTGCTCGCACATGACCGTGCGTCGCGACATCGCCCTGCTAGAGCAGGAAGGCCGGGCCTATTCGGTGACGGGTGGGGTGCGTATCGCCAGCCAATTGCACAGCGAGCCGAGCCACCAGTCCAAGGCTGTGGTGGAGCTGCCGCAGAAGCAGGCCATGGCCAAACTGGCGGCCAGGCTGTTGAAGGATGACATGACGGTGTACCTGGATGCCGGCACCAGCACGCTGGAGATCGTGCCCTATATCAAGGCGTTGTCGGGGATGACGGTGGTGACCAACGATTTCGGCGTGGTCCAGGCGCTGATGGAAGCGCCGCAGGTGACGGTGATTCATACCGGCGGACAGCTGGATCATTCCAACCACTCCTGCGTCGGCGGGCTGGCGGTGGCGACCTTGCGTCAGGTGGTGACGGACATTGCCTTCATGTCCACCAGTTCGTGGGACCTGCAACGGGGCATCACCACGCCGTCGGCCTTGAAAGTGGAAGTCAAGCAGGTGGCGATGCAGTCGGCCTCGCAAGTGGTGCTGGTGGCCAGCAGTTCCAAGTACGGCACCTTCAGCATGTACCGCATCGCCGGGCTGGAGCAGTTCGACTTCATCATCAGCGACAACGCCCTGGCACCGGCGGCGGCCGACGGCATTCGCAAGCAGGGCGTCGAATTGCTGCTGCCGGATGGGCAGCCTGCCTAAGATCGTCGCAAGCCGGTCCATCGCTATCGCGAGCAGGCTCGCTCCCACAGAGGGGTGGGCCAAGCCCGGAATTTTTGTTCACCCTAGGCCAATGTGGGAGCGAGCCTGCTCGCGATAGCGGTGGGTCAGCCGGCATCGATGTTGACTGATCCGCCGCCATCGCGAGCAGGCTCGCTCCCACAAGGTTTTAGCGCGCTTTCCAGTCCCGCAGCCATTGCAGGCCGGCCGAGGTATCACCACGGGGACGGTATTCGCAGCCGACCCAGCCGTCATAGCCCAACTCGTCCAGCAGTTCGAACAGGAACGGATAATGAACTTCCCCCCGGTCCGGCTCATGCCGATCCGGCACGCCGGCGATCTGGATATGCCCGATGCCACTGAAGTCGCGCCTGAGTTTGCTCGCCAGGTCGCCCTCGACAATCTGGCAGTGGTAGCAATCGAACTGGACCTTGAGGTTGTCCGCCCCGACCTCTCGGCAGATGGCATGGGCCTGATCCTGGCGGTTGAGGAAAAAGCCCGGCATGTCCCGGGTGTTGATCGGTTCCAGCAATACCGTGATCCCGGCCTTCGCCGCCTGGGTCGCGGCGTAGGCGAGGTTTTCCAGGTACACGGCGTGGTGCCGGGCACGCTCGGCTTCGGACGGGAGCAAGCCCGCCATCACATGAATGTTCGAGTTGCCGAGCACAGCGGCGTATTCCAGGGCGCGCTCGAAGCCTTGACGAAATCCCTGCTCGCGTCCGGGCAACGTTGCCAGCCCCCGCTCCCCCGCCGCCCAATCCCCGGGCGGTGCGTTGAACAGCGCCTGGACGAGGCCGTAGTCATCCAGCCGCTGCTTGAGCACCTCGGGGCTGTACTCGTAGGGGAACAGGTATTCCACGGCATCGAAACCATCGGCCGCCGCGGCCGCGAAACGGTCGAGGAAATCATGTTGCGAATAGAGCATGCTGAGGTTGGCTGCGAAACGAGGCATACGATATTCCTTAAACGAAAGGCCAGATCAACAAGGTGATACCGAAACCGAGTGTACCGAGCAGCGTGGTAATCACGGTCCAGGTGCGCAGGCCGTCCGCCACGTTGAGCCCTGCCAGTTTAGTGAAGATCCAGTAACCGGCGTCGTTGATGTGGGACATCGCCAGCCCGCCACCGCCCATGGCCAGGCACAGCAGCGCCAGGTGATTGGGGGTCAGGCCGAGCGTAGCGATCAACGGACTGATGATACCGGCGGTGGTCACCAGCGCTACCGTGGTCGAACCTTGCACGGCGCGCAACAGCATGGTCAGCAAAAAGCCCAGCGCCAGCACCGGCAACCCGGTGGTGCGCAACATCTCGGACACCACCGCACCGATCCCGGTATCCACCAGCACCTTGCCAAAGACGCCGCCGGCACCGGCGATCAGGATCACCATCGCCACACCGGGCAACGCCGAGCCGATCACATCGGACACTTGGGTGCGACTCCAGCCCCGCCGTGAGCCCAACAGCCAGGCGCAGAGCAAGGTGTCGATCAGCAGGGCCACCAGCGGCGCCCCCAGCACCGTCATGACACCGCGAATCGCAGACTCCATCGGCAGCAGCGTGGTCGACAGCGTGCCCAGCAGGATCAGCACGATGGGCAACAGGATCAGCCCGACAATCAGGCCGAACCCCGGTGGCGGTGCCGGTGGCAGCTTGGCGACCAGCGAGCCGGTGGACTCTTCCAGCCCCATATGGGACACCGCGACGGCGGCTTGCACCGGATCCCTGCCGTTACCGTTGCTCCAGGCGGCCAGGTCTTCATTGGTGACATGGGGACCGTAGACTTCGGCGCGGATGTCGTCGGTCATCGGATAGAAGCGACGCGTCATGCGCCCCGCCACTTTATAGCCGACAAAACACAGGAACGCGGTCAACGGCAGGCCGAACATCAACACACGGCCCAGGTCGGCCCCCAACTGGCTGGCCGCCGCCACCGCCCCCGGATGCGGTGGCAGGAACGCATGCACCGTGAGCAACGCCGCACACATCGGCAAGGCGAACACCAGCAACGGCTTGCGGGCGCTGCGAGCCACGCCATAGGCCAGCGGCATGAGGATGATGACACCCACCTCGAAGAACACCGGCACGCCGATGATGAAGCCGGCGATGGTCAGGGCCAGCGGTGTACGCCGGTTGCCAAAGCGCTCGATCAGGGTTTTCGCCAGGGCCTCGGCGCCGCCCGACAATTCGATGATGCGCCCGATCATCGCGCCCAGGGCGATGATGATTGCGATATGGCCGAGGGTCTTGCCCATGCCGCCTTCAATGGTCGCCACCAGGTCGGCCGGTTTGACCCCGGCCACCAGCGCCACCAGGATGCTCACCAGCATCAGCGCCACGAACGGTTGAAACTTGTACTTGAGCACCAGGAACAGCAACAGCGCGATCCCGGCACCGGCCGTGATCATCAGGATGACCGGGCTCATGGGCGCGACCCTCCGGAGAGGATCGGGAGAACGCTTGCGCGACAAACACTGCGATTGAAATGGGTCATGGAGTGAATCCTGTTGTTATTGTTTTTTCAGCCAGCCCGCACGACACCGGTAGCAAGGGGATCAGTCCCCTCGCCACTGGCTGTGCAAGGCTTTGGTTCTTGTGGCGGATCCCTTACCAATCGGCGCCGAAGATAGCGCGCAGCTCATCCAGTGCCGCCTGATCGAGCGGCTCGGGCCTGGGATTGCTCATCAGCCAGAGCCGCGCGGTCTCTTCCAACTCTTCCAGGGCGTAGCTGGCCCGGGACACCGTACTTTCCCAGACCACCGGGCCCAGGCGTTCGAGCATCACGCCGCGAACCCGATTGGCCAGTTGCGCCACCTGCTCCGCCACGTCAGGCGAGCCGGGGCGCTGGTAGCCGATCAATGGAATGTGCCCGACCTTCATCACCTGATAAGGCGTGAGCGGCGGCAAGATGTCGTCGGGCCGCCAGACACCGGCCAGGGTCAGCGCCACCAGATGAGTGGAGTGGGTGTGCACCACGCCCCCGACCGTCGGGTTGCGGTCGTAGACCTGGCGATGCAGCGCCAGGGTCTTGGACGGCTTGTGCCCGGACACCCAATCGCCAGCGGCATTGACCTTGGCGATGGTCCCGGGATCGAGACGTCCCAGGCAGGCATCGGTCGGCGTGATCAGCCAGCCATCGTCGAGCAGGGCGCTGATGTTGCCGGCGCTGCCGACGGTGTAGCCGCGCTGATAGAGGCTAAGGCCGACTTCGCAGATCTCTTCGCGCAAGGCGCTTTCCGGGCTCATCGGGCGCCTCCGGCCAATTGCGCGAGGGCCTTGGCGAAGAAATCGCGACCGCCGAAATTGCCCGACTTGAGCGCCAGGGCCAGCGGTTCTGCGCCGCTGCTGAGGGTCGCAGGCACACCCGGATCGATCTGCGCGCCGATCTGCAGCAACGTCACCTGCAGCGCCTTGACCACCGCGCCTGAAGTTTCGCCACCGGCAATCACGAAACGCCGTACACCTTGTTCGCGCAAACCTCGGGCGATCTCGCCCAAGGCGTTTTCCACCAGCGCACCGGCCCGCCCAGCGCCCAACTGTTGTTGCACGGCCTTGACCTCATCGGCGCTGTTAGTGGCATAGATCAGCACGGTGTCCGCCGCGTCGCGGGCAAACGCCAGCGCTCGGGCGACCACCGGCTCACCGGCCGCCAGCGCCACGGGATCGATGCGCAAGGCCGGCCGCCCAGCCTCGAGCCAGGCGGCCACTTGTCCATTGGTGGCGATTGACGCACTGCCGGCCAAGACCACTTCACCGCCAGGGACCTGGGGCAGCGTCGACACGTCGAAATCCCTCAGTCGGCCGGCTCGCCGGAAGTTGTCCGGCAGCCCCAGGGCCAGCCCGGAACCGCCCGTCAGCAAGGACAAGTCAGCACAGGCCGCACCGAGGGTGTACAGGTCCGCATCGGACAATGCGTCGGCGATGGCCATGCCGACGCCCTGGTCGCGCAACTCGGTCATCTTCGCCCGCACGGCGTCCACGCCCTGGGCGACGCTGTCGTAGCGCAACAGGCCAACCTCGAGGGAAGTCTGGGCTTGCAGCACACGCACCAGGTTGGCGTCGGTCATCGGCGTCAACGGGTGGTGTTGCATGCCCGACTCGTTCAGCAATTGGTCCTGCACGAACAGGTGGCCGCGGAAAATCGTCCGGCCGTTTTCCGGAAACGCCGGGCAAGCCAAGGTGAAATCACTGTCCAGGGCTTTGAGCAGGGCTTCGCTGACCTGGCCGATATTGCCCGCGGCGGTCGAATCGAAAGTCGAGCAGTATTTGAAGAAAATCTGCCGGCAGCCGCGTTCACGCAACCAGGCCAGCGCCGCGAGGGATTCGTCGATGGCCTCGGCCACAGGCAGGGTTCGCGACTTGAGGGCAATCACGATCGCATCGGCCGCCAGGCCTTCAGCTTCGTCGGTACCGGGAATGCCGATGCTCTGCACCGTGCGCATGCCGCCGCGCACCAGCATGTTGGCCAAGTCCGTGGCACCCGTGAAATCGTCGGCAATGCAGCCCAGCAGCGGGCGCGCGTTGGAAGGGGTCATGGCGGCTCCTCAGATCGAATCGGGCTTGGCGGTCGGCAGGTCGATGCCCGGGAAAATCTTGATCACCGCCGAATCATCCTCCCGACCGAAACCGGCGCTGGAAGCCTGCATGAACATCTGGTGCGCGGTGGCCGACAGCGGCAACGGGAATTTGCTGGCGCGGGCGGTATCGAGCACCAGGCCCAGATCCTTGACGAAGATATCCACCGCCGACAGGGGCGTGTAGTCAGCCTTGAGGATGTGCGGCACGCGGTTTTCGAACATCCAGGAGTTGCCGGCGCTGTGGGTGATCACTTCATACAACGCATCGGCATCCACGCCTTCGCGCAGCCCCAGGGCCATGGCTTCGGCCGAGGCGGCGATGTGTACGCCGGCCAGCAATTGATTGATGATTTTGACTTTGGAGCCCAAGCCATGGACATCGCCCAGGCGATAGACCTTGCCCGCCATGCCCGCCAGGACCGCTTCGGCCTTGGCGTAGGCCGGGGCCGGGCCCGACGTCATCATGGTCATCTCGCCAGCCGCGGCCTTGGCCGCACCGCCGGAGATCGGCGCGTCGAGGTACAGCAGGCCGGTCTGCGCCAGGCGCTGGCCCAGTTCCACGGCAAAGGTCGGCGCCACGGTGGCGCACCCGATGACCAGGCTGCCCTCGCGCAAGGCTTGCACGGCACCGTTCTCGCCAAACAACACGGTGTCGGTCTGCTCGGCGTTCACCACCACGGTGATGATCACATCGCAGTGAGCCGCCATGTCGGCAGGCGACGCACAGGCCACCCCGCCCTCGCCGGCAAATTGTTCGGTGACGGCGGCACGCACATCACAGGCATGCACATTGAAGCCTGCGCGCAGCAACGAGTGGGCAATGCCCAGGCCCATCGCGCCGAGACCGATCACACCGACATTCTTGTTATTCATGAGGCACTCCGGGAGAGACAGCAAACCGTTCTGGTGGGTCTTGTAGCAAGCTTTGTCCTACAGGTTGGTTTCGATCATCCACCAATGAACAGATCTTGTGAAGTATTTTTTCAATCTAACATTTTTTAACACAGCTCTTTTTCCAGAGGCATCGTCTTCACCTGACTCCCAGGCAGGGCTACCCTGCAACGTCACGCAGCCCCTGAAGGAGAAATGCGGTTGAACGTCGATATCGAATGCGTGGTGGTGGGCGCGGGGGTCGTCGGTCTGGCCGTGGCCCGGGAGCTGGCCCAGGCCGGCCATGAGGTGCTGCTGATCGAAGCCGGCGGCGCCATCGGCATGGGCACCAGCTCGCGCAATTCCGAAGTCATCCATGCCGGCATCTACTACCCACCGGGCAGCCTCAAGGCCCGGTTGTGCGTCGAAGGTCGGCACCGGCTGTACGCCTATTGCGAAAGCCACGGCGTGATGACTCGTCGGCTCGGCAAGCTGATCGTCGCCAAGGACCCGGCGCAGGTGGCCGGACTCCAGGTGTTGCTGGAACGCGGCTTGATGAACGGTGTGGACGACCTGCGCCTGCTTGATCGGGAGCAGGCGTTGGCCCTGGAACCGGCGCTGGCGTGTGTCGCCGCGTTGTATTCGCCTTCCACGGGCATTGTCGATTCCCATGCATTGATGCTGGCCTTGCAAGGCGATGCCGAAGCGGCCGGCGCGAACCTGGCCTTCCACACGCCGTTGCTGGGGGTTCGCATCGGCGCCGGACACTTCCTGCTGGAATTGGGTGGCACCGCCCAGATGAACCTGTCCTGCCGTCGATTGATCAACGCCGCCGGCCTCCAGGCGCCCGCCCTCGCCCGTCGCATGGAGGGCCTGCTGGCGCAAACAGTGCCCCCTGACTATTTGTGCAAGGGCAACTACTTCAGCCTGGCCGGACGTGCGCCTTTCCGGCATCTGGTCTACCCGGCCCCGGAAGCCGCCGGGCTGGGCATCCACATGACCCTGGACCTGGCGGGCCAGGCCCGTTTCGGTCCTGATATCGAATGGCTAGAACACGAGGACTACCGGGTCGATCCGGCGCGCGCCGAAACCTTCTACCCGGCGATTCGCACTTACTGGCCCGACCTGCCCGACCACAGCCTGCAACCGGCCTACAGCGGCATCCGCCCAAAGATCTCCGCCCCCGGCGATCCCGCCCGCGACTTCCTCATCAGCAGCGCCGCCGAGCACCAGGTGCCGGGGCTGATCAACCTGTTCGGCATCGAATCGCCGGGGCTGACCGCTTGCCTGGCGATTGCCGGGCAGGTGCGGCAATTGCTCGATGACTGAACTGCAAATCCTCTGTGGGAGCGAGCCTGCTCGCGATGGGGCCAGGCCAGTCGACATCATCATTGGCTGAACGACCGCTATCGCGAGCAGGCTCGCTCCCACAAGGGGGTTCTTGGTCAGGGCAGCGCAAAGTGCAAGGCAATTTGGCCCCTCTTCATGCAGCCTGCACGATGATAAAAACGGCGATCATCCCAACCAATTGTTTTTAAAGGGTTTTACAAAGCCACCTGGCTGGCACGGCCGATGCAATCCTTGGTTAACGCGACGTCGGCGCTTGAAGCCGGCTCGTAACCGTGAATTGCCGAGGAGCTGTATATGAACGCCATCGATCTGTTGAAAGCTGACCATGAACGCGTCAAAGGTATTCTGGCTCAACTGAGCGAATCCACCGAACGCGGCGTCAAGAAACGTACTGACCTGTTGGCGAAGCTGGAAATGGAAGTCACCATTCATACCCGACTGGAAGAAGAGATCCTGTACCCGGCCTTCAAGCAAGCGGGGGGCAAGGACGAGGCTGAAATGTACTACGAGGCCAAGGAAGAACATCGCACAGTCGATTCGCTGGTGCTGCCGGACCTGAAGGCCACCGATCCTTCTCAACCGGAATTTGCCGGCCGGGTGAAAGTGGTCAAGGAACTGCTTGAGCACCATATCGAAGAAGAAGAGAAAGAGATGTTCCCGCAAGCCAAGAAACTGCTGGGCAAAGCCAAGCTGGATGCCTTGGGTGAACAGATGGAAACCATGAAGGCGCAGTACAAGAAGGAACTGGGCAGCGCCAATATGGCCGCCTGATCGGGCCTGGCTGAGTTTTCAGCCGTCCTGGGACGGTTGAAAACTCAGCTACTGCATATGTTCCCGTAGAAATTCCACCAGCGCCTGCACCGGGCGCGAACTCTGGCGATGTTGCGGGTAGACCGCCGACAGCGCCAGCGGCTCGGTTTCGAAGCCCTCCAGTACCTTGACCAACCGTCCATCCTTCAGCGCATCGCCGAGGATGAAGGTAGGGAGATAGGTAATGCCCATGCCGGCGATGGCCGCATCCCGGAGTAGATCACCGTTGTTGGCGCGCATGCGTCCAGCGACCTCCAACACCAGCGGTTTCCCCCCTCCTCCGAAACGCCACTGCACCTGACGGCTGTGACCATAGGGCAGGCAGTCATGGTTGCGCAGGTCCTCGGGGCGCGAGGGTGTGCCGCGTTGCGCCAGGTAGGACGGGCTGGCGCAGTAGACCCGATCGATGCTCGCGATGCGGCGGGCAATCAAGGTCGAATCCTCCAGCACGCCGATTCGTAGCGCCAGGTCGTAACCCTCCCCCAGCAAATCCACCGAGCGGTCACTCAGGTCCACTTCGACGCTGACCTGCGGATAACGCTGCAAGAACAACGGCAGCAGACAGCCCAGGTGCGCCACGGCAAAGGACAGCGGCGCGCTGAGTCGAAGGGTGCCCCGAGGCTCGCTGGTCTGTCCGCTGATGCCCAGTTCCACCTGTTCGATCTCGCTGAGCAGGCGCAGGGCGGCCTCGTAATAGCGCTGGCCCAACGGGGTGACATCCAGACGCCGCGTCGAGCGGTTGAGCAGGCGTACCCCCAGCCGCTGTTCCAGCTCCATGAGCTTGCGGCTGACGAATTGCTTGGACAATCCCAACTTGTCCGCCGCCGCCGTGAAGCTGCCCGACTCCATGACCTGGGCAAAAATGCGCATTTCTTCGAAGGGGTTCATTGTCACTCCAGGGGTGGACAGTGAGGGAGTTCAGTTGAGCATTGTGGTCGGAGTGGGACAGATTGGAAAGGATTGGATGGACTGACGCCATCGCGAGCAGGCTCGCTCCCACAGGGGATTCGGGCGTTCTCAAGAGGCATGTCCACCACAAAACCCATGTGGGAGCGAGCCTGCTCGCGATGGCGGCCTGTCAGTCGACCAAAAACCAAAACGCCCGCACAAGGCGGGCGTCGTCCAGCAACAACCACTGAAGCTTACTTGGCAGTCAGCGCCGCGTAGCTGTTCATCAGGTTGCGGTAGTTCGGAATGCGCTGGGACAGCAGGTTGCCCAGGCCTTCAATGTCGTTGCGCCAGTCGCGATGCAGTTCGCAAGCCACCGAGAACCAGTTCATCAGCTGTGCGCCGGCAGCGGTCATGCGAGCCCAGGAGGCCTGCTGCACGGTTTCGTTGAAGGTGCCCGAGGCGTCGGTGACGACGAACACGTCGAAACCTTCGGCCAGCGCCGACAAGGTCGGGAACGCCACGCAGACATCGGTCACCACGCCAGCGATGATCAGTTGCTTGCGGCCGGTGGCCTTGATCGCCTTGACGAAGTCTTCGTTGTCCCAGGCATTGATCTGGCCTGGACGCGGGATGTACGGCGCGTCCGGGAACATTTCCTTGAGCTCCGGCACGAGCGGGCCGTTAGGGCCTTTTTCGAAGCTGGTGGTCAGGATGGTCGGCAGACCGAAGAACTTCGCCAGGTCGGCCAGGGCCAGCACGTTGTTCTTGAACTCGTTGGGCGAGAAGTCCTGGACCAGGGAGATCAGGCCGGTCTGGTGATCGACCAGCAGGACGACTGCATCATCTTTGTTCAGGCGGTTGTAGACAGGGGCGTTGCTCATGGGATGACTCCTTATGCATGGTTGTTACAAATCCTGTGGGAGCGAGCCTGCTCGCGAAGCGGTGTGCCTGTTGCGAAAGTGTCGGATGCGCCGACTTCTTCGCGAGCAGGCTCGCTCCCACAGGGGGGATGTTGATGTCGGTCAGAACGCGAAGCAGGAACAGCCGAACGCGCCCCAGAAACCTTGGAAATCGCTGACCGGGACGTTCGACAGCCGCGCCCGCTCATGGCTATGGGAATGCACCGTGCAAGGACCGCTGCACTGGTGAACCTGGGCCTGCAACGGCGAGGTCGGGCGCCAGTGACCTGGCACCTTGACCACCGGCGACCAGTCCGGCAGTACCGGGACACTGGCAGGGCCGAGTTTTTCGAAGTCGCCGGCGGCGTACACCACCTTGCCGTCGACCACCGTCAGCACGGACTCGATCCACTTGATGGCTTCTTCCTCGACGCTGAAGAAGTCGGCGCTCAGCGCCGCCAGGTCCGCCAGTTGGCCGACCTTGATCTGGCCCTTCTTGCCTTGCTCCGAGGAGAACCAGGCACTGCCATGGGTGAACAGCTCCAGCGCGGTCAAGCGCGGCAGGCCTTCTTCGTGCAGCGCCAGACCACCGACCGTGCGACCGCTGACCATCCAGTACAGCGAGGTCCAAGGGTTGTAGCTCGATACTCGGGTGGCGTCGGTGCCGGCACCCACCGGCACGCCTTCGGCCAGCATGCGCTTGATCGGCGGCGTCGCCTCGGCGGCCTTGGCGCCGTAGCGGTCGACAAAGTACTCGCCCTGGAAGGCCATGCGGTCCTGGATGGCAATACCGCCGCCCAGTGCGCGGACCCGTTCGATGTTTTGCGGGGTGATGGTTTCGGCGTGGTCGAAGAACCATGGCAAGCCGTTGAACGGGATGTCGCGGTTGACCTTCTCGAACACGTCGAGCATGCGGCTGATGGACTCGTTGTAGGTGGCATGCAGGCGGAACGGCCAGCGCTGCTCCACCAGGTGCCGGACCACCGGCTCCAGGTCCTGCTCCATGCCGGGCGGCAGGTCCGGACGCGGCTCGAGGAAGTCTTCGAAATCCGCCGCCGAGAACACCAGCATTTCACCGGCGCCGTTGTGCCGCAGGAAATCATCGCCCTGGTGCAGCTTGACGCTGCCGGTCCAGTTCTTGAAGTCGCTGAGCTCTTCCTTGGGCTTCTGGGTGAACAGGTTGTAGGCGATGCGCACCGTCAACTGTTCTTCCCGGGCCAACTGCTCGATCACCGCGTAGTCGTCGGGGTAATTCTGGAAACCACCGCCCGCGTCGATGGCACTGGTCAGCCCCAGGCGGTTGAGTTCACGCATGAACTGGCGAGTGGAGTTGACCTGGTACTCCAGCGGCAACTTCGGCCCCTTGGCCAACGTGGAGTAGAGGATCATCGCGTTGGGACGCGCCACCAGCATGCCGGTGGGTTCGCCCTTGCTGTCGCGCACGATCTCGCCGCCCGGTGGGTTCGGCGTGTCACGGGTGTAACCGGCCACCCGCAGCGCGGCGCGGTTGAGCAAGGCGCGGTCATACAGGTGCAACACGAACACCGGTGTATCGGGGGCGGCCTGGTTGAGTTCTTCCAAGGTTGGCATGCGCTTTTCGGCGAACTGGAATTCGTTCCAGCCGCCCACCACACGTACCCATTGCGGCGTCGGCGTACGGTCGGCCTGGTCCTTGAGCATGCGCAGGGCATCGGCCAGGGACGGCACGCCTTCCCAACGCAGTTCGAGGTTGTAGTTCAGGCCGCCGCGAATCAGGTGCAGGTGCGAGTCGTTAAGCCCGGGGATGACGGTGCGGCCCTTGAGGTCGATGACCTGGGTACCGCCGCCACGCAGGGCCATGGCCTCGGCGTCGGTGCCCACGACAACGAACTTGCCCTGGCTGATGGCCACGGCGCTGGCCCGGGGCTTTTCCCGGTCGACGGTGTGGAACTGGCCATTGAACAGAATCAGATCGGCGTTCATAGGGTTCTCCTTCAACTATCAAAAAATGTGTGACCAGGGAGCTTGTTGTGGCTAGGCACAACGGCTCGACAGGCTCATGGTTCCAAATGCTCGTGCGCTGTCGAGGCTTGCAGCCAGGGTGCGAACAGACGGGTCGCCAACGGCATGCACACGTAACAGACCGAGAGCACGATGGTCACGGTGATCAGGAACGTGGCAACGACGTAGTTGGAGAGAAATGCGTTGAGTTGCAGCACGGGGCCCCAGATCAGCGGCACCAGCAAGGTGTGCGGCAGGATGACCAACAGCGTCACCACGGCCTGCTTCCAGCGCGGTGGCGGCGTGGAGGCGTCGGCCAGCGGGGCGAACCAGAACTCCTTGTGGGAGGCGACCTCGGTCTGGTCACCGTCGGCCAGCAACGGCGTGGCCTCTTCCACCAGCTCGCGGCGCTCGGGCGAATCGAGCCAGCGCTGCATGGCCTCGGTGGAACAGAAACGCAGCACGCAAGTGAACAGCGACAACCCGCCCTGCTTGCCCCGCACGACATCGACGCCCAGGTGTCCCGGCCAACTACCGGCCACGGTCACGATGCGGCGCAACCAGGCCTCATAGGCCGCGTCCTGGCCGGCCTTGACCCGGTGCTTGACGATCAGGGTCACGATTTCATCGAAGCCAGGTGTGGCAGTGCCCGTTGTGGGCTCGACAACTTGAGATTCAGACATGGCGTAACACTCCGGTAAAACGCGCATTCAGTGCCAGGCGACCCGGCCCGGCGATGAACACGCTGGTAAAGATGATCAGCAGCAGCCAGCCGAACTGCCCTTCTTCGAGGCTCCATTGCGGGTGGACCACCCACAGCGCAACCGCCAACAGGAACAGGATGGGCAGGCACGCGAGGCGCACCAGGACACCGGCTGCGATCAGCAACGGGCACAGCACTTCGGCAAAGATCGCCAGCATCAGGGTAAGGCTCGCCCCCAGGTGAAACGGGTCTTCGATCCGGGTCAGCTCGTCGCTGTAGTGCAGCCACTTCGGCAGTCCGTGGACCCATAGCAGAAACAACGCGCCACTGAGGCGAAGGAACAGCAGTCCCCAGTCCTGCAGGGTACGTTCGTCGGTGACGTTCATCGGTGTGCTCCGTCCGGGTCCGCATAGGCAGCGGCCGGCAATGATTGGGACATGTGGGTGGCAATGCGCGAGCGCAGCCAGCGCTCGGCCGGGTCGTTGTCATGCACGCCACTCCAGACCATCGACAACTCGGCCGCGTTGATCTCGAACGGCGGATCCTCGGCCCGCAACGCGCAGCCTTCCACCAGCGCGCAGGCTGCGTAGTCGGGCACGGTGGCGATCAGCTCGGTGCCGGCCAACAACGCCCGCAAGCCACTGAACTGCGGGACCCCCAGCACCACTTTGCGGGTCCGGCCAATACGCGCCAGGTCCAGGTCGATGTTGCCGCTCAGGTCACCCGAGAACGACACCATGGCATGGGGGCGCGCGCAGTACTCGTCCAGGGTCAGCGGGCCCGGACGCTTGTCGCCGCGCAAGACCTTGCAGGGAATGTCCCGCAGTTTCTTGCGCTTGGCGTTGGCCGGCAGATCGGTGGTGTAGCTGACCCCGACGCTGATTTCCCCGCTGCCCAGCAACGACGACATCAGCAGGTAATTGGCCCGGCGTACCACCACGATGATGCCCGGCGCTTCTTCACGCAGTTGGCTCAGCAAGGGCGGAAACAGGCCGAACTCGGCGTCGTCCGACAAACCGATACGAAACACGTCGCAACTGGTGGACGGATCGAACGCCTTGGCCCGGCTGACCGCGCCGGAAATCGTGTCCATGGCCGGTTGCAGCTCACGCAGGATCGCCATCGCCCGCGGCGTCGGCTCCATGCCGCGACCGTGGCGGATCAGCAGCGGATCATCGAACAGATCCCGCAGCCGTCCCAGCGCCGCGCTCACGGCAGGCTGGCCCATGAACAGCTTTTCAGCGACGCGGGTCAGGTTCTTCTCGAACATCAACGCCTCAAAGATCACCAGCAGGTTCATGTCGAGACGGCGTAAATCGTTGCGATTCATCGATTAGGGTCCTGTGGATTACCGATCCTGTGGGAGCGAGCCTGCTCGCGAAGCGTCGGCACATCCGACATCGTCACAAGCTGACCCACCGCTATCGCGAGCAGGCTCGCTCCCACAGGTTCTATGCTCGATCAGCCTCGGATGAATGCCAGCAGATCCGCATTCAGTCGATCCTTGTGGGTATCGGTCAGGCCGTGGGGCGCGCCGGGGTAGACCAGCAGTTGCGAGTGCTTGAGCAGCTTGGCGGCTGCGATGCCGGCGGCTTCGATGGGGACCACCTGGTCGTCATCGCCATGGACCACGAGGGTCGGCACGTCGATGTTGCGCAGGTCTTCGGAAAGATCGGTCTCCGAGAACGCCTTGATGCAGTCGTACGTGTTCTTGTGGCCGGCGAGCATGCCTTGCATCCAGAACCAGTCGATCATGCCTTGGGACACCTTGGCACCCGGACGGTTGGCGCCGAAAAACGCGCTGGCCACATCCTTGTATAGCTGAGAACGGTCGACCAGGGAGGCCTGGCGGAAACCGTCGAACACTTCGATGGGCAGGCCGCCCGGGTTGGCCGGAGTCCTGAGCATCAGTGGCGTTACCGCCGAGATCAGCCCGAGCTTGGCGACGCGAGCGGCGCCATGACGGCCGATATAGCGTGCCACCTCACCACCGCCGGTCGAGAAGCCGAGCAACACGGCGTCCTTCAGGTCCAGCCGCTCGATCAGCTCGGCCAGGTCATCGGCGTAGGTGTTCATGTCGTTGCCGTCCCAAGGCTGGCTGGAGCGCCCATGCCCACGGCGGTCGTGGGCGATCACCCGATAACCGTTGGACGCCAGGAACATCATCTGCGCCTCCCAACTGTCCGAGTTCAACGGCCAGCCATGACTGAAGACAACCGGCTGACCACTGCCCCAATCCTTGTAGTAGATCTCGGTGCCGTCGCGGGTGATGAAAGTGCTCATGACATGACTTCCTTGAGAGGGGTGGAGGTCTCCATGGTCCGGTCAGAGGGGGTATATGCGTGAGTTAAACGTTGTTAATTTTTTTGATTGAGGGCAGGACTGTGGTGTTTTTTGTGGATTCTCCATTGCTGTCCTGGAGCGGCAAGGCAGGAAGACTGCACCGGTCGGCTCTGGACCGTTGCACTTGTCAGCAAACCTGAGGAACATACTCGGATATGCCTTCTGCACCAGATCTGACATTGAGTACACAATGAGCCACCCCAGCGCCCTGCCCGTCGAACAGACCGTGCATTTCGGCCCTTACCACGTCCATCCTCGTCAGCGCCTGGTGCTGGAGGGCGGACAGCCGCTACGCCTGGGGCGGCGGGCGGTGGAGATCCTGCTGGTGCTGCTCGAGCACGCCGGCGAGGTGGTGAGCAAACAACAACTGATCGCCCGTGTCTGGCCCAGGAGTGTCGTGGAAGACACCAACCTGCGGGTGCATGTCGCGGCACTGCGCAAGGCGCTGGGGGATGGTCAGGCCGGGCAGCGCTACATCGTTACCGTGGCGCAACGCGGCTACAGTTTTGTCGCACCGGTGTCGACCGAGCCTCTCGCCCCCATGGCGGATATTCCGCCTGCGTCACTGGCCCACAACCTGCCGCCGCGGCGTAACCGGATGATCGGACGCCAAGCGGTAGTGGAAAGCCTGGTAACCCACCTGCCGCGCAAACGCTTCATCACCCTGGTCGGGACCGGTGGCATCGGCAAGACCACCGTGGCCCTGCGGGTCGCCGAGCGGCTGATCGATCAGTACCGCGATGGCACTTATCTGCTGGACTTGTCATTACTCAACGATCCGGCCTCGATCGTGCCGGAGCTGTGCGCGCTGCTGGATTTGCCACAGCCGGACAGCGATCCGCTGGCGACCATCGCGCGACAGCTCAAGGACCGGCATCTGTTGCTGGTGATCGATAATTGCGAACATCTGATCGACACCATCGCCCAGTTCTGCGAAACCCTCCTGCGCGGTGCCCCGCACCTGCATATCCTGGCGACCAGCCGCGAAGGCCTGCGAGCCGAAGGCGAACACGTGCAGCGCCTCGACGCCCTGGCCTGCCCACCCCGGGAGACCCCCTTCGAAGGCTACCCGGCTCTCGAATACCCGGCCCTGCAACTGTTCGCCGAGCGGGCGATGGCCAGCCAGGAAGACTTCGAGCTGACCGACCGCGAGGTGCCCTTGGTGGCGGACATCTGCCAGCGACTGGACGGGATTCCCCTGGCCATCGAACTGGCCGCCGCGCAAGTGGGCCGCTTCGGGCTGGAGGCGCTTCACCGGCAACTGCAAGGCAGCGTCACCCAGCTCCACAACGACAGCGACGTTGCGCCGCGCCAGCAAACCCTGCGCGCCACGCTGGATTGGAGCTTCGCACTGCTCACCGTGTGCGAACAGGTCTGCCTGCGACGGTTGTCGATGTTCATGGGCAGTTTCAACCTGACGTCGGCCGCCGCGGTGATCATCGGTCCGCATGTCGCGCCCGACCAGGTGCTGGTGTCGATCAGTCAGCTGGTGGCCAAATCCCTGCTCAACGTCGAAGTCGGCGATGAGGAGGTGCGCTATCGCCTGCTGGACACCACCCGCAGCTATGCCCTGGAGAAACTGGCCGAAGCCGGTGAACTGGCAGACAGCCAGGAACGCCATGCCGAGCGCTGCCTGGCCCTGATGGAACAAGCCGAGCAGGATTGGGAAAACACCGCCACGCCAGTGTGGATCGAGCGCTACGCCACTTATCGCGATGACATCCGCGCCGCCCTCGACCGGGGTTTGGGCCCGCACGGTTCCCATCAAGTGGCAATCCGCTTGACCGCGAGCACCCTACCCCTCTGGCAGGAGCTGTCATTGCTCAAGGAGCATGGGCTTTACGTCAACAAGGCGCTGCACTTACTGCGGGCCACCCCGTCGCCTTGCCCCAGGCTGAGCCTCGCCCTGGAGTTGGCCCACGCCAGCTTCAACTACCACACCGAGGGCGGCACGCCGGCCACGATCCGCGCCTTCGTCACCGCCCGACGACTGGCGCAACAATGCCAGAACCGCGCCGGCGAGCTCCGGGCCGTGTCTGGGCACATGGCGGTCAATCTCAGTTGCGGACATTACCAAGAGGCACTGGAACAGAGCCAGGATTTCGACCGGCTGGGCACCCAGGGCGACCCGCTCTTGTCCTTGAGCGCCCAACGCTTGCGGGTGCTGGCGCTGCACTTTGCCGGCGACCAGGGCGCGGCCCGACAAGATGCCGAGCAGGTCATCCAGCGCCTGGCCCAGAGTGGTCACCTCAGCCGCTTCACCCATGGTTTCGGCGTGCAATACGACCAGAGCGTGGCGTCGCTGACCACGCTGGCGCGCATACTCTGGCTGCAAGGCTTTGCCGAAAAAGCCCGGCGGGCCGCCAATCTCGCCCTGCAGATTGCCTTGCAGATCAATCACGGCACCTCGATCTGCTACACCCTCGCGCTGGCCGGCTGCGTGATCGCCCGTTACAACGGCGATCATTCAGTCGCGCGGGAAAGGCTCGATCTGTTGCGATACCAGGCCAACAAACATTCGGTACTGCTGTTTCATGACTGGGCCTGCCACTACGACGGTGCGTTCAATGACGCCCCCCTCGAGGCGAATCCGGTCAGCGGACTGATCCAGGACATCGTCGTGACCCTGCGTGCCGACCGGCTCAGCGCCGAGCAACTCGATCGCGCCCGCAGCGGTGCCGCGGGCTGGTGCACGGCCGAAATCCTGCGGGCCGAGGCGCAAGCCTTGCTGGCACGCAACGAACCCGCCCTTGACGACAGCGCCGAGGAACAACTGGTGACCGCCCTGGACGTGGCCCGCAGCCAGGGTGCCCTGGCCTGGGAGCTGCGCAGCGCCATGACCCTGGCGCGACTCTGGCAACGCCAGGGCCGGGAACAGGCCGCGCAAGCATTGCTCGGGCCGGTCTATCGACGTTTCACCGAAGGCTTCGATACCCCGGACCTAGTGGAGGCCAACGCGCTGCTCCACAGCTTGTCTGGACAGTGCGGGGCTTGAATGGACAGGCTCCCAAGCGTCCTGCAGCCCATAACGCCGCTGATACAAATGCCCTTGGCCACTGCGCCGCAGTTTTTCCTGAGCATAGGCACGCGTGGTGTGGAGCCAGTGGAAACGCAATCCACTGGCGCATTGTTCGACGCCCAATAGCGACTGCTGGGCCAACCTAGACAGCAGCCAGGGCAACTGCCCGACACCCAGCTCCGGACAACTGATCACGGCAATGGCCGCCTTGACAGTAAAAGGCCGGTCGAACACCGAGAGGCGCTGGAACACCACCTGCTCCGGGGCACTCAAGCGCTCGAAACTCCAGTCCAACAAGGCCTCCAGGCTCCGGTGACGGGGCACGGCCGTGCGCCGGCCAAAGCTCAGGAGTGACAGTCCGAAGTCCAGTTGCTCCAGCACGCCTGCCACGCCCAAGGCACAGACCTGGGCCGCCGCCAGCTCCAGGGCCAGCGGCAAACCGTCCAGGCGTTGGCAGATCTGCGCAATCGCGACCAAGTCACGGTCGCTGGCTTTGAAACCTTGCTGCCGGGCACCGACCCGGTCCACCAGCAACTGTACCGCAGGACACGCCAGTAGTTGATGTTCGGGCTCAAGGGGCGATGCCACCGTCAGGCCTGGCAGTTGCACGACGTGTTCATCGGTGAGGTGCAGCGGCTCGCGACTGCTCAACAACAGCGACACGCCCGGTGCCGACGCCCGCAGCGCCAAGGCCAACTCACGACAGGCCTCCAGCAGGTGTTCGCAGCCATCGAGCACCAGCAGTATCCGGCGACGTTCGAGTCCCCCGATCAGGGTCTCGGGTTCCAGGCCCAGCGTGCAGGCAATCCGTGCCCGCACCTGGCAAGGCTCGGTGATAGCCGCCAGGTCGACGAACCACGCACCGTCGTCAAAGTGTTCCAACAACAGTTCCGCGACCCGCAGTACCACGGTGGACTTGCCAACGCCGCCTGGGCCGGTCACGGTGGTCAGGCCCTGGCGTGGCACCTCGACCAGCAACCGGCCCAGCACTTTATCGCGGCCGATCACCGGGCTCAGCCGTGCAGGCAGATTGTGCTTTTCACGTATGGACGAAGCCAGCGGCGCGGCAAAGCAATAGCCCCGCCGCGGATCGTTGAGGATGTACCGGCACCCGTCCCGCCCGTCACCGAACGCCCGACGCAGCGCGGCAATGTGCACCCGCAGGTTGATGTCTTCCACCACACTGTCCGGCCAGACCCCGGCGATGAGCGCTTGCTTGCTGATATAGCTGCCGGCGTGATCCACCAGCACCTGGAGAACGTCCAGCGCCCGCCCGCCCAAGGTGAGCGGTTCGCCGTCTCGGGTGACCAGCCGCTGCTGCCGGTAGAAGGCAAACGGACCGAAGCCCACCGTCGGTTCGGTATCGGGTTTGACGAAACTGTTCATGGTGATCCAGTGCCAAAAAGCCGGTGTGGGCATGGCGTCGCGGTCATCGGACGCGTCTGCCTCGGCTCTCTTGCATCCTTTCCAGAGGGTTCGCCGTTATCTTGGCAGCCCACGACCGGAGAACAATGCTGGCACAGGGTGCATGACGGACATCACGGTGCCCTGGACGGACACCGGAGGCTCAACTGAACTGCTGGCGATACTGTACGGGGGTCAGGCCGAGCTTTTCGCTGAACAGGGAACGCATGTGCCGGACGCTGCCGAACCCACTGCGAAACGCCACGGTCTTGAGGGGCAAGTCCGTGCTTTCCAGCAACTGACGGGCCCGGTCGATACGGGCTCCTTGCAGGAACTCCATCGGCGTCATCGTCACTTCGCGGGCGAACATCCGGGCGAAATGCCGCGGGCTCATGGAGGCCAGCGTCGCCATGCGCTCGACGGTGAACGGCTCTTCCAGGTGTTCCATCACATAATGCTGCACCCGGGTGATGGCCGACTCCTGAGACGCCACCGCCGCCACCAGGGGGCTGAACTGGGCTTGCCCGCCTTGCCGCTTCATGACCACCAGCAGTACCTTGGCCACATCCAGCGCGACTTTGCGGCCATGGTCCTGGGCGACGATGGCCAATGCCAGGTCGATGCCGGCGGTGACGCCGCCGGAGGTGAACAGGCGCCGGTCCTGCAGGAAGATCTTGTCGGTTTCCACCAATGCCTTGGGGAAACGCCGGATCAGGCGTTCGGTGTAATGCCAGTGCGTGGTGACGCGGTAGTCGTCGAGCAATCCCGCCTCACCCAGCACAAAGGCCCCAGTGCAAATGGAGCCGTAGCGCTTGGCCCGTTGCGTCGCGGCCCGCAGCCAGATGTGCAACCCCGGATGCCGATCGTTGTAGGCCCCCGGCCCGCCCGGCACCAGCAGTACATCATAGGCCGCCCAGGCCTGGTCGATATGCATGTCGGCTTCTACCGCCACACCGTTGGACGCCCGCAATGGGCCGCGCTCAGTGCCCAGAGTCAGCAATTGATAGCGTTGATCCGGCTCAAGATAGCGGTTGGCGATGGAAAACACCTCCATCGGCCCGGCCATGTCGAGTAGCAGAAAATCCGGGAACAGCACCATTGCAATGGTTTTCATCAGTTAACACGCCAAAAATCCAGAGGAACACAGCAAGCTCGCCTGATAAAACCTGTGGGAGCGAGCCTGCTCGCGATAGCGGTGGGTCAGCTTGCAGGGATGCTGACTGCATCAACGCCATCGCGAGCAGGCTCGCTCCCACAGGTCCGATTTAGTATCAGGCGCGGCTTCGACATCATGTTAACGCACCGCGCCGGCTGACAGGCCTGCTTATTGTCCACCTATAAGTGACAGTCTTTCGTTTTCCACCTACTTATTAAGCGATGGCATAACCATTAACCTTCTTCAGTCCCCGGCGAACGGCCAAAGCCGTCGCTCACTGAACCAGGAGAACTACCATGCTGACCCTTCGCAAAGCTGCGGACCGCGGAATCGCCCGTCACGGCTGGCTGACCTCGTTCCACACCTTTTCCTTCGCCAACTACCGTGACCTCAATCAACAAGGCTTCTCCGACCTGCTGGTCATCAACGACGACCGGGTCGCCGCCGCCAAGGGTTTCGGCCAGCACCCCCACCGGGACATGGAGATTTTTTCCTATGTGCTCGAAGGCGCGCTGGAACACAAAGACACCCTGGGTACGGGCTCGGTCATTCGTCCGGGGGATGTGCAATTGATGAGCGCCGGCAGTGGCGTAGCTCACAGCGAGTTCAACCACAGCGCGGATGAGCCAGTGCACTTCCTGCAGATCTGGATCGTGCCGAACGTCAGCGGCGCCAAGCCACGCTACCAACAGGAGCATTTCAGCGCCGGGCAGAAACGCGGTCGCCTGCAATTGATCATTTCGCCGGACGGCGCCGACGGTTCCCTTGAGGTGCGCCAGGATGCACGGGTCTATGCCGGGCTGTTCGATGGCAGCGAAAGCGCCACCCTGACATTGGCACCTGATCGCTATGCCTATGTGCATGTCGCCCGGGGCAACGTCGAACTCAATGGCGTGTCGCTACAGGAAGGCGATGGCGTCCGAGTGCGCAAGGAGCAAGTGCTGACCTTGAGCAACGGCCAGGATGCCGAGGTGCTGGTGTTCGATCTGCGGCCACAGGAACTGCCGCAGATGCCATGAGCCCCTCACCGGGGGAGCGAGCTTGCTTACGACAGTGGAATATCGGCCGGCATGGATGCAAGCCGGCTGATACCCCGCGAACACGTCGCTGCCCCGGCCCCTACTTTCGCCCAAACGTCGAACGATAGCTGCCAGGCGGAACGCCGAAAAAATCCCGGAAACGCCGTTGGAAATGCGGGGAGCTGACAAAGCCCGTCGCCACGGCGACTTCTGTCATCGATCGATTCGTCTGTTGGATGAGTTGGCGTGCCCGGGTCAGGCGCAATTCCAGGTAGTAACGGGTTGGGGTCGCACCGAGAAAGCTGCAGAAGCGCCGCTCCAGCTGACGCTTGGAAATCTTCACGCAGGCCGCCAGTTCATCGATGGTCAATGGCTCTTCGATGTTTTGCCACATCAACTCCAGCGCCAGCTTGAGGCTTTCCGGCAGCCTCGGGTCCGTCTCGACGAAGACCGGCGGCAAATCCGACGCATCGCCCGATTCGTCACACCGCAAAATTTCCTCGATGGCCCCCACCAGGGCCTCCCCTCCCGTCTGGCGGATCAACTGGAGCATCATGCGCAGCGAACTGTTTGCGCCGGCACAACTAACCCGTCCGCGGTCGACGACATAGGCCCGGCTCGATACCTTCACATGGGGGAAGACCTCCACCATCATCGCTCGGCTTTCCGGGTGAACGGCGCATTCGAAACCGTCCAGCAGGCTGGCGTCGGCAACGAAGAAAACCCCGTTCCACAGCCCTCCCAGTATCGCCCCCGATGCCGCATTGGCGCGCAGCTTGCGCCGCAGCAGGGGTACGCCTTGCAGCTTCACGCGAAAGCCCCCGGCGACGATGAGAACGTCCTGGTTTTCCGGCAATTGCGCCAGCTCGAGGTCGGTGGAAATGACAATCCCCAGGTCACTCGTCACCTGGCTCCCCGACACGCCGACCGTCAGAATCTCGTAGAGGGGCATGTCACACATCAGGTTGGCCGTTACCAGGGCATCCACCGCACCGGTGAAGGACATCATCGAGAAATTGTCCATCAACACGAACGCGACACGGGTGGGAGCCTGATCGACCCCCGGCGCGCCGAGTGGCCGATAAGCCATGTTCTTGTTTTTAAGTACGCTCTCGAATGCGCTTGGCATAGGGCCTCTTTCCTGAAGACGATCAGACTTGCGTCACTCTCGCATCTCAGGCAAGGGGCCATGGTGTGGGGAACGTCGCCATCGTGTGGATTAGCGACGCGGGACGCCTTTAAGTACCTGCGGCTCTAAAGTCTGCTCGCCTTTAGTCGATAGGCTGAGAGTAGACATGGGCGCTTTCTTTCCAGCACTCGCAACGTACACCGCCATTGTTTCCGCCGACCCAACACTTATAAATACCCGCGGGAGAAGTCATGAATATCAAACAGAAGCTGACATGGGCGTTCGCGACCATCGCCTGCCTTCCGGTCGTCCTGGTGGCGGTGCTCGTCGTGCTGAACCTGCGCGAAGCGGCAAAAACCAACTTCCTCGACAGCAGCGGCCGGGAAATCCGGCAGATCGACAATGGCATGAAGACGTTCTTCGATGGCATCAGTCAGAACGTCGAATTCTTCGCCAAGGACCCGCGGATCGTGGCGGCAAAGGACCTGAAAAACTATTCCGCCGCCGACGCTGCACAAACGCCACTCCCTGAAACCAATAAACAGCTCCTGGATATTTTCGACCGCTTCGCCAAGAGCCACCCGACCACTGCCTATCTTTCCGTGGGCCTTGCCGATGGCGGCTACGCCAGCTGGCCTGATGACCCCAAGATCTCCAACTACGACCCTCGCGTGCGCCCATGGTACAAGGCCGCCATCGCCTCGCCTGGCGTGACTGTGCGTACAGATGCCTATTACTGGGCGCCGGATGATATTTCGCTGATCGGCATCGTTCACACGGTGTCAGACGCTGCCGGCAAGCTGGTGGGCGTCGTCGGCCTCGACGTGTCGCTCAAGCAACTGACCGAACTGGTCAAGAACATCAAGCTGGGCGAAAGCGGCTACCTCATCCTCGTCGAGGGGAACGGCAACGTACTGGTGGATGCCCACGACGCCAAGCACAACTTCAAGCCCCTCGCCGACCTCGGCCCCAACTACGCGGCGCTGGCCAAGAGCAGCGATGGCATGACCCAGGTCGAGATCGATGGCGTGTCCTACATGGTCAACATCGTGACCTCCAAGACCCTGGGCTGGCGCTTCATCGGCCTGATCAAAAGCGACGAAGTCATGGCCGAAGCCTCCAGCCTGACCTGGTTGATCGCCATTATCGCGGCTGTACTGGCTGTGATCTTCGCCGTGGTCGGCGCCAGCTTCGCCAGCGTCATCGTGCGACCGATTCGCGGCGTTGCAAACGGCTTGCAGGAAATCGCCGAAGGTGAAGGCGACCTCACCCGTCAACTCTCCGTACAAGGCAAGGACGAAACGGCCACCCTAGCCAGCTGGTTCAACCAGTTCCTGGGTATGATTGCGCAGTTGGTACAGCGAATCGGCAGTGCTTCCTCCGATTTGCAAAGCGCTGCGGCCGACACCAGCGAAGTCGCCACCAACATGAACGAAGCCGCCGGCCGCCAGCGCCAGGCGGTGGAGCTGGTCAGTACCGCCTTCAATGAAATGGTCGCGACCGCCAACGAAGTGGCCCGCTCCTGCAGCCAGGCCGCCACCAGCGCGGACACCGGCTACCGTGACGTGCATGACGGCCAGCACCACATCGGCGAAGCCACCGGCAGCGTGCTGAAACTGAGCGAAGACCTGCAACAGTCGACCCAGACCATGCAGGCGCTCGAGCAGGACAGCAAGAACATCAACACCATCCTCGACACCATCCGCTCGATTGCCGAGCAGACCAACCTGCTGGCCCTCAACGCCGCCATCGAAGCCGCACGCGCCGGCGATCAGGGTCGCGGTTTCGCCGTGGTAGCCGATGAAGTGCGAGCCCTGGCACGGCGCACCGCCGACTCCACCGGCGAGATCGACAGCCTGCTCGGTAACCTGGCCCGCCGTACCCAGGAAGTGACCCAGCAGATGCAGAGCAGCCTGCAGGTGTCGCAAACCAGCGTGGAACGTATCCAGCAGGCCCGCGACAGTTTCGACAAGATCCGCAACTCGGTGGACTCGATTCGCGACCAGAACACTCAGATCGCCACCGCCGCCGAGGAACAGCACCAAGTGGCCGAAGACATCAACCGGCACATCGCGCAGATCCATGCCGATGCGCAGTTGGTCGAGGAATTTGCCCACTCGGCACAGACCGGTTCGGGCCGCCTGACGGACATTTCCGGTCAACTGAGAGGCTTGGTGGGACGGTTCAAGTTCTAAACAAAATTGCCTGAACGAGCCAGGGACGGCTCGCTCTATAGCCGAGGACTTACCCTCCCGACGCCAGTCGAATAATCGCTTCCCGACTTCCCGCTTGTTCGCGAAGAATGAATTTCTGGATTTTCCCGGTCGCCGTTTTCGGCAGTTCCATGAACACGACCCTGCGCGGGCACTTGAACCGCGCCAAACGTTCCTGGCAGAAGGCAATCAGTTCCGCTTCACCGGGCGGCGTTACGCCGACCTTGAGTTCGATGAACGCACAAGGCACCTCGCCCCATTTATCGTCGGGCTGAGCGACCACTGCCGCATGCAACACCGCCGGATGGCCATGAATCACGTCCTCGATTTCGATGGACGAGATATTTTCCCCACCCGAGATGATCACGTCCTTACAGCGATCAGTGATCTGTACATAACCATTCTCATGCACCACTGCGACGTCGCCCGTATGGAACCAACCGCCGCCAAACGCCTTTTCGTTTGCACGGGGGTTTTTCAGGTAGCCCATCATCACCGTATTGCCGCGAAGCAACAGTTCACCGGTGGTCCGGCCGTCGTGCGGGACAGGCTCGAAGGTCTCGGCATCCGCCACCATCAACCCTTCGAATGCGGCCGCTCGCGCGCCCTGGCGTACCCGAAGCGAGCTCTGCTCAGACGATGGGCGATCAGACCAATCGTCCTGCCATACGCAACTGACAGGCGTGCCACAGACCTCGGTGATCCCGTAGACGTGGTCAACATCGAAACCGAGCGAGACGACCGCATTCAATACCGCCGCGGGGGGTGGTGAACCAGCAGTCAATACCCGCACCGGAGACGCCAGCGGTGGTCGCGCCGTTGAGTTGGCAATCATCGCCATGACAATGGGCGCGGCACAGAAATGATCGATCCCATGTTGTTCGATGGCATCGAACACGGCGTCTGCAGAGACCTTGCGAAGGCACACATGCGTACCCGCCGCCGCCGTGATCGCCCAGGTAAAACACCATCCGTTGGCATGAAACATCGGGAGCGTCCACAAATAGCGCGGCGCTCTGGAGACCGGCCAGTTGGTGAGTTGCAGCATGCTCATCAGGTACGTTCCCCGATGACTGGCAACCACCCCTTTAGGGTCGCCGGTGGTGCCAGAGGTGTAATTGAGCGCGATGGGTTGCCATTCATCAGCCGGCCAAACGCCAGCAAACTCAGGATCGCCTTCATGCAGCAGCGACTCATAATCGATTTCACCGATCGCTGAGCCCACCGGCGCCAGATGATCGTTGATATCGACAACTATCGGGCGCTCCTCAAGCAGTTCGGTAGCCGCCCCGGCCAGCGCGGCAAATTCGCGATCGACAAAGAGCACCTTGCACTCCCCGTGACGAAGAATGAACGCCACGCCCTCTGCATCCAGCCGATAGTTGACGCAGTTCAGAACCGCGCCGGATAAAGGCACACCGTAATGCGCTTCGAACATCGCGGGCGTGTTAGGCGATAGAATCGAAACCGTGTCGCCCTTCCCGATTCCTCTGGCGACCAGTGCAGAGGCGAGGCGAAAGGCGCGGTCGCGGGTTTCAGCCCAGGTTCTGCGTAGATCGCCATGAATGACCGCAACCCGACTTGGGTGCACCAGTGCCGCGCGGTCCAGGAACCCAAGAGGCGTGAGAGGCAGATGGTTCGCAGGACTTCGGTCGAGACCGTACTCATAGGCTTCACGACTCATACCACTGACTCCTTATTATTGTGATGGAACGTTGCGAACGCGCTCACCGGCTCTCGATCAGTCACCAGGCTGTTTTCCAGGCTGGACTCGTCCGCATAGCCAAGGCTCATACCGCACACCAGCATCTGATCGGAGGGGATACCGAGTAACTCGGCAATCACTTGGTGATACTTCAAGAAGGCGGCTTGGGGACAGGTATGCAATCCTCTGCCACGGGCCGCGACCATCACGCTCTGCAGGAACATGCCGTAGTCGAGCAAACTCCCTTTCTGAAGCACTCGATCGATGGTGAACAGCAGGCCCACCGGCGCATCGAAAAATCGATAATTGCGACCGTGCTGCTGATGCATGCGTTGCTTGTCGCCCTTTTCAATACCCAGCAGGCCGTACAACTCCCACCCCACCTGTCTCTTCCTGTCGATGTAAGGCGTGACCCATTGGCGGGGGTAATACTCGTAGGCATCTTCAAGGCCAAGACTCGACGCCGGATCGTCATCGAGCTGGGCGATGACCTGGGACAGCTGGTCCTTGACCTCCCCCGTCACCACGTGGACCCGCCACGGCTGCATGTTCACGCCGGTGGGACAGAAACGAGCGATGTCGAGAATGGCTTCGACCTCTTCGAGCGGCACCGGGGTTGGCAAATAGGCCCTCATGCTGCGACGCGTGGTGATCGCCCAATCCACCGTTCGACTCAGCAATTCAGGCGAGAGTGGAGGTTGTGATAAGCGGTTCATGCTCTTTTCCCATGGGTGACGAATTCAGGAAAGCCTCGGCGTTTCAACCGTAGGGTCAGCCAGGCAGCGCAGCGGCCTTTCGCACGCGGGCCGAATCGGCGCGGGTCTGATTGATCAGGGAAACGGCGGCGGCGCCAATGAGACCGGCCAGGCTGATCGCCATGAAGTTCTGTTCGAGGGGCAACTTGATCGACACCAACCAGCCAATGAGCACCGGCGCGACGATGGCGCCGACACGGCCAACCCCGGAGGCGAAACCGACGCCGGTAGAGCGAATGGTCGAAGGGTAGAAATCGCCCGCATAGGCATACGCCAGAAGCTGCGTGCCCAGGGTCGATGCACCGACGATGAATACGACTGCAAATAACAGGCTCGTGGACCGGGTGTATCCCAACACCGTCAACGCGATTGCACCGATCAGATAAAACGCGACCAGTACATGCTTGATATTCAACTTGTCGCTGAGCCAACCGCCCCCGAGCGCACCCGCTATCGCCCCCACGTTGAAGACGATGACGAAGTTCAGCGCAGACCCGAGGCTGAACCCGGCCATGGCCATCAACTTGGTGAGCCAGGAGTTGAGTGCGTAGACCATGAACAGGCCGGTCATGAAAGCCGCCCAGATCATTACGGTGCTGAACCCTCGGCCGTCTCGAAAGAGATTTCGAACCGGCGCTTCCTGCTTGTCCAATACTTCCGCGTTGCCGGTCATGACCGCGTCGTCACTGATCACCAGCCCCGGATCGATTTTCCGGGCGATTGCACGCAGCTCGTCCTGGCGCCCCTTCTTGAGCAGATTCCCAATGGACTCGGGCATGGTTTTCAAGATGAAGGGGATCAAGAACACCGGCAGGCCCGCCACATAGAAAACCGACTGCCAGCCATGGCTTTCGATGAGTTGCTTGGCGGTCAGGGCCACCAGAATGCCCCCGACCGAATAGCCTGCGAACACCAGCGTCACCATGCGGGTACGCAACTTGATGGGAGAGAACTCGCCCATTTGCGCCGTACAGATCGGCAGGACGCCGCCAATGCCAAGACCGGCGATAAACCGCGCGGTGCTGAAACTGATCGGATCGTTCGTGAGGCCCGCCGCGGCGGTGAAAAGACTGAACAGCGCCACGCAGATGGCGACCATCCTCGGCCGACCGATGCGGTCTGCCAACGTCCCGAGGAAGATTGCCCCGAGCATGGTTCCGAACAGCGCGGAGCCGGCCATGACTCCCGCACTGGTCGGTTCAATGTTCATATCAGTCATGATGGCCGGCAATGCCGCGCCCACGACAGCCAGGTCATACCCATCGATAATCAGAATGAGCACGCACCAGAACAGGATAAGACCATGGAAGCGATTGAACCTTGAGTCGCCCGTGAGCGCATACACATTGACCGATTGCATAGGGTGTCTCCTTCGATCTTGTTCTTATTGGAGAAGTGCACAGGGGTTGCCGATCTGTTGGGCTACCTGTGACGCATCCTAGAATTCAAAATGAAGTTGGCCCATGCCCGAAGACATCGTTGTGAATGACCGATCCGGGCACCCGATGGACTTGCCAGTCAAGCCACAAACCGTGGAAGCAAAGCTTGTTCCCACGGGACTTGCACCGTTTGGTCTTTAACTGACTGGCATCAAGGCAAGTACAGGCCGCTAGGGAGCGGCGGGATTACTGCGATAGGCCCCTGGGCTGACGCCCGTCCACTTCTTGAAGGCGCGGTGAAACGCACTGGTTTCCTGAAATCCGGTGAGGGCCGCGACATCGCTCACACTCAGCTCAGCCCGGCTCAACAGGTTGATTGCCATGTCCCGCCGAAGATCGTCTTTCAGACGTTGATAGCTGGTGCCTTCGGCCTGGAGACGGCGCTGGAAGGTCGAGCTGGAGATTCGCAGGTCTTTGGCGATTGCATCCAACTCCGGCCAATCATCTGGGCCTTGCTCTCGCAGACGATGCCGAATCAAAGCACTCAGGCTTTCATCGTTGCGGTACTTCACCAAAAGATTGCCGGGCGCTTCGCGAAGAAAGGCGGACAGATGACTGTTGTTCTGGGCAATTTTCAGGCTCAGGAAACTACGGTCAAAGCGAATCCACGTCGTCGCCGAACCGTATTCGATGTCCGCACAAAAACGCATCCGGTAGTCGCTGTCGTCCTCTGGACGGGCGGGTCGAAAGCGCACTTCCTGCAACGGGATTCTCCTGTTGGCCAACCAACAAAGCAGGCCGTGCACCAGGATCAGCCAAGTGCCATAGGCAAATAGGCGGCGCTCGATCCCATGGTCATGAATGATGATCCGCGCCTCATCTCCCTCGATCTCCAGCGTCCCGTAGATGTCATCGAGAATGCTTCGAAGAAAAGCCAGGATGCGCTGTAAAGCGTGTTCCAGGGAACGGCATCCGATGACGGCATGGCACATCAGTTGGAAGCTTCCCCTGCGCATCGGATGACTATCGATTCCGAAAAACTCGTCATCCAACTGATCCGACAAGGCGATCCACAGACGGGAAAAGGCGGACGCCTCGACTCGCGCCTGCGGGGCGTTCAGAAGTTCAGGGTCAATACGGGCGAACTGCAGAATCGGTTGTACATCCAGGCCACGTTGAATCGCGCCGGACAACGCTTCACGTACCAATCCGATTGAAGTGGTCCCCTTGTATTGAGCCTGTGCCATCTTTTCTCCATAAAGCCATGTGCGGACGGGACTGCCTTCACCGGTCCGCGCTACGTGGCTTTGCCGGCGGGATCCTGGCTCGATCATAACCACGTTCGATTGCCCGCATTCCTCTGTCAATGTCCAAAACGTTCACTTGGGCTGAGGTATTTGAACATTGCCGCAGTCAAGTACGCTCTCCAAGATCAGGGGGACTTGTAAAGGACTCGTGGTTTGAAAAACAAATGAGGGGATTGACCCCATGACGCACGCAACGCTCTTCTGGGAAGACTTCAAGCCAGGCCATACATGGACGGCATCTCGGCCTGAAGCGATGAGTGAAGAAGAGATCATCGCCTTTGCCTTGGAGTATGACCCCCTGGACATGCACATTGACCCGGAGCAGGCTCGCAAAAGCCCCCTCGGCGTTCACTGTGCCAGCGGGATACAGACCTTCGCGATCGTGCAACGCCTCATGTGCGAGGTCTTGTACCTGCGGACCCGCATCGTCGCGGGTGGACAGTTCGATAAATTCCGGATGTTGTCCCCGGTGCTGCCGGGGGATGTGATCAGCATCGGCGCCAAGGTACTGACCTCAACCTCCCACCCCCGGAGAAATGACCGAGGCTGGGTTGTCCTGGCGGTTGAAGTGTTCACCGACAACCTTAGAAAAGTGCTCACCTACGAGGTGTCGGTGCTGATCATGCGCCGTGGATTCGAAGGCTGCTGATCCAGCGGTGACGTGCGAACGTCCGACTGGTCAGCAGCGAGGCATTAATGAATCAACCCCCAAAGCGCCAGGAGCGGCACGTTCGCCGACCTCATGGCATGGATGCACGATGGGGGATTGAACACAACGCCGCCAGCTCCGGGGCTCCACCAGCCGACGCCCTCCCGGTACCATTCGCCCGGCGAAAGCACGAGGTAGAACTCGGCCGGAGGATGCTGGTGAAAGGGGTAGCAGGTATCCGGCGCCATGATCGCCAAGCCCAAGGTCAGAGAAGGACACTCGAACAATCCCGTGGGGCCAGTGATCATCCCATGACGATGCCTCTGCACGAACGAATCGTCCTGGCCAGCCTGGGCCTGACGCTTGATCCAGGCGACATGGGGCAACAGGGGACTTAACGCATCCAGCACACCGTCCAGATGCTCGTGGGTCCTTGGTGCTGCATCGATTGCCAGGGACAAGTAGGGTTGCAGGCGTTTCGGCAGCGCATTCGAGGCATCCGACGGGGGTTTGTACGTCCATTGAGTCGCGTCGACGGAAGCGGCACAGGCCTGGGCGCCAGGACACGCGCTGTTCAACAGAAGCTTATGCAGCGATCGCTGGAGCAACTGCGCGCTTTCAATCAAATTCGCATTCAAGGGCGAAGCCATCGTTCCATTCCTTTCTGAGCCCGAAGTGGATTAGACACCGCTCACTCATCCAGCAGTGCCAACGGAAGACTGGTCTCGACCTCCTGCGAGTTCTGGACAGCCGCCGTCAGGGTTGAGCGGTTGTCGTGGAGGCCGTTTGATTGCCGAACATGGCCTCGAAGCGCGGCTTGTTGGCAGCATAGTATTCAGCCACCACCTTGTCGGCAGAACTGTCACGGGCGGTCGCCATCAACTTCTCAAGGTCAGCCTGAGGAATCTTGAAGTTGGCGAAGAATCGGGCAACGTCGGGATGTTCGGCACTGAAACCTTTGCGGGCAACCGCGTGGATCTGCTCAGCCCCGCCGAAAATCTGCTTCGGATCATCCAGATAGCGCAGCGACCACTTGGAGAACATCCAGTGCGGACTCCAGGCATTGATCAACGACCATTTGTCACGTTTGATATTACGGTCCAGCTCACTCAGCATGCCGGACTCCGAAGAGGCGACCATCTTGTAGCCATCGAGCTTGTATTCCTGGATGGCTTTCTCCGTGAGCTTGTACTGACCATTACCGACTTCGGAGGTGAGGATCTTGCCGCCAAGTTTTTCCCGCACTTCGGGCTTGTTGAGGTCTTCGACACTGGCGAGCTCACTGGTCGGAATGGACGTGGGCACCGCCATGCCGATTCGCCCTTCGTACAGTGAGCCGAGGTCTTCAAGCTTGTCTTTGTACTTGTCATAAAAAGACTTGTGGGTGCTTGGCAGCCAGACCATCGGAATCAGATCGATACTGCCGTTCGCCAACGCCTGGAACTGGATGCCGATATCGGCCAGGACCAATTTGACCGGTTGTTTCAGGTGGTCTCGCAGCGCCGTGTCTGCCAGCTTTACAGCGATTTCCGTATCCGACCAATTCACCCAGCCAATCCGGATGGGAGTGGGTTCCTCGGCTTGAGCCATCAGGCAACTGGACGCCATCGCCAGGCCGGCGAGCCATCCGATACTCGTTTTGCTGAATAACGTCATCATGATGCATCTCCGCGTCTGTATTAATCGTTATTGGCAGGGCAGCAGAAAGACTAATGCTCCCTCGTGAAGCGCAGTGGTCCTGCGCCTCCGAGGGAACGCTTGGATCTAGTTATGCAAATGATTCGCGCATTCAGGTCGTTCGACCGGGTTGCGAACCGATACTAGTCCCGGTTTTTTTGCCACGCAAGAGAAATGTACACGTGTGTCACACACTGTTGACACACATGAACATTGAACATACGGTTATGTCAAAACCAGCCTGATGTTCTGTTCCCGGAGCGCAACACCATGTCCAGCGATCCCTTGCTGCAGCCCTATACGATCAAACACCTGACGCTCAAGAACCGGATCATGACCACCTCCCATGAGCCGGCCTACCCTGTCGACGGCATGCCCAAGGAACTGTATCGGGCGTACCACGTTGAACGGGCAAAGGCCGGCGTGGCGCTGACCATGACCGCAGGCTCCGCCGCGGTTTCCCGCGACAGTCCGCCGGTGTTCAACAACGTGCTGGCCTACAAGGACGAAGTGGTCAAATGGATGAAGGACCTGACCGACGAATGCCATGAGCATGGCGCGGCGGTGATGATTCAACTGACCCACTTGGGGCGGCGTACGCGCTGGGACAAGGCTGATTGGCTACCCGTGGTCTCGCCTTCACACCGTCGTGAAGCGTCACACCGGTCTTTCCCGAAAAAACTGGAAGACTGGGACATCGACCGCATCATCAAGGATTACGTGGATGCCGCCGAACGCATGAAAGCCGCCGGGCTGGATGGCCTCGAACTGCAAGCCTACGGACACCTCATGGATCAGTTCTGGTCACCATTGACCAATGACCTTGACGGCCCCTACGGCGGCTCGCTGGAGAACCGCTTGCGCTTTACCTTCGACGTCCTGCGCGGCATCCGCCAGCGTTGCGGCGAAGATTTCCTGCTGGGCGTTCGCTACACCGGCGATGAAGACTTGCCCGGTGGCTTCGGTGCGAGCGACGGCATCCAGATCTCGCACATGCTCAAGGACAGCGGCCTGGTCGACTTTCTCAACGTCGTTCGCGGCCACATCGACACCGATGCCGGCCTCACCGATGTGATTCCGATCCAGGGCATGCGCAACTCCCCGCACCTGGATTTTGCCGGCGAGATCCGCTCGGCCACCGGCTTCCCCACCTTCCATGCCGCGAAGATTCCCGACGTTGCCACGGCCCGCCATGCCATCGCCTCAGGCAAGGTGGACATGATCGGCATGACCCGTGCGCACATGACCGATCCGCACATCGTGCGCAAAATCATCGAGAAGCGCGAAGAAGAGATTCGCCCCTGCGTCGGTGCCAACTACTGCCTGGACCGCATCTATCAGGGCGGTGCCGCGTACTGCATTCACAACGCCGCCACCGGGCGTGAAACCACCATGCCCCACGAGATATCCAAGGCACCGACCAAGCGCAACGTGGTGGTGATCGGCACCGGCCCGGCGGGGCTGGAAGCAGCACGGGTGGCCGGCGAACGTGGCCACGACGTCACGGTGTTCGAGGTGGCCGATCAACCTGGTGGCCAGATCCGCCTGACGGCGCAGAGCGAGCGCCGCCGCGAGATGATCAGCATCATCGACTGGCGCATGGCGCAATGCGAACGACTGGGCGTGAAATTTCGATTCAACACCTGGGCCGAGGCCGAGACGGTACTGGCGGAAAACCCGGACGTGGTGATCGTCGCCACCGGTGGCTTGCCGCACACCGAAGTGCTCAAGCACGGCAATGAACTGGTGGTGTCCACCTGGGACATCATTTCCGGCGACGTGAAACCCGGTCAGAACGTGCTGATCTTTGACGACGCGGGCGACCACGCGGCGCTGCAGGCGGCCGAGGTCATCGCCAACAGCGGGGCGAAACTGGAGATCGTCACACCGGACCGTTCGTTCGCGCCCGAGGTAATGGCGATGAACCTGGTGCCCTACATGCGCAGCCTGCAAGACCTGAACGTCACCTTTACCGTCACCTATCGGGTCGACTCCGTGGAAAAACGCGACGGGCAATTGGTGGCGAGTTTCGGCAGCGATTATGGCCAGGTGCACAAACAAAGGGTGGTCGATCAGGTGGTGATCAACCACGGCACCCTGCCCCTCGACGACCTGTACTTTGAGCTGCGTCCCCATTCGCGCAACAACGGTGCGGTGGAACAGCATGATCTGATCGCCGGGAAAACCCAGAACATCGTGACCAACCCCGAGGGCCGTTTCCAGTTGTTCCGGATCGGCGACGCCGTGTCGGCGCGTAATACCCATGCCGCCATCTACGATGCGCTGCGGTTGCTCAAGGACATTTGAGGTCGTGCCCCTGGCGTCAAGCACTAGGAGCTTGCTGCGCAGTCCAGCGGGAGCAAGCTCCCTCGCCACGAGAAGTGGTTTTGTGGCGAGGGACCTGAAATAGCCCCATCAGGCATGAAGCCCTTTTCGGGCAACCGCGGCGCCGGCTTGCAATGCCCGGCCGACATGCTCCTCGAAGCGACTGTCGATCATTGATTGCAACGCTGCGGCCGTAACACCTCGATAGGCGACCAAGGTGTCGATCATCTCCTGCGCATCGTGGCTTCGCAGGAGCTGGCTGCTATTGACCACGACGTTCCTTGCAGCCAATTGCGCAATATCGGCAGGCAGGCCGGCGGCCACCGCCTGGTTGGTCAACGCCGTCATCAGCAAGGCCGGCAAGGCAGGACCGGTGCCCGACAGCGCAGACAGGTAGTCGATGAAGCTTTCTTCCCGGACCTCAGCCGCAATGCCCACAGATTCGAACAGCCGCTGCATCAGCGCCTTCGTCGCCTCACTCACCGCCCCCCAACAAAACCACGGCGTAAAGGATTGCCGGATTTCCACCGCCGCGTTGGGCATCGCCCGCACGACCGCCAAAGCCGAGGTCTGTGCGGCAATCGCCTGCGCCGTGATCCCAGCCATCAGGGAAACGACGATCTTGCCTGTCGCGTCAATGCCCAGGCTGGCGAAATGCTCGGGGCGTACCGCGATGATGACCACGTCGCTGCGCGTCACCAGCGCCTGGTTGTCCGTGACCAGGCAAACGCCTTGTTGCGCCAACGGATGACTGCCTGAGCGATTTGAAATGATCAGATTGCCAGCCGGTAACAGGGACTTCGCCATGACCGCTTGGGCAATCGCCCCGCCCAACCAACCCGTTCCGCCGATGATACCGAGCGTTTCGCTGATCACTTTGCCGAGACCTCTTCGAAAGTGTCCGTCAAGGGAACGAAAACCCCAGGTTCTTTCTCGGCGTAGCCGAACTTCCCATAGAAACGATCCAGCTCGCGCTGCTTGGGGACCTTGCCGGTGAAAATGCTGACGTAATGAGGAATGCGCTCGAAGCGCGTAGTGATCAGCTCACTGGTGTTCATGCTGATATAGCCGATCTGGGTCAGGTAAATCGTTCGGGCCCGGGTGTCGGCACCCTGGCTGTCGTAGCCAAAACGCTTGAACATGCTCGCCAGGGCGCTGATCCGCTGTTCGTCCACCGTCGCGACCTCCTGGGCCACCTCAGCCGACTGCAGTGCCCAACTGCGCACGGCAAACTCGAATTGCGAATCGAACAATCGCGGGTTGAGCCAACACTCGAAGACATTCAGGATCGCTTCGGAAATGCTCTCCGCATAGCTTTCGCTCTGCCGGATCAGGCCTCCCGTGTTGGTCTCGCGCCAACGGGAAAGCAAGGCGGCCAACAACTGCTCACGGTCTTCGAAAAACCAGTAGAAACTGGTTCGCGACAGGCCGAGGCGTTTGGCGAGCGGCATGACCCGGACAGCGTCGATACCCGACTCCTTCAAGGCATCGTAAGCGGCCTCCAGCCAACCCTCCGGCGACCCGCGCCAACCGGTGTCCTGCGCTTTGCCACGGGCCTTACCCAACTGGGACATCTCGCTCACCTTATAAAAAACGTGAGTTGAATGTACCCTGCCGCCCCGAGAATGTACACCGAAGTACATTTTGTCGACTTGTCGGTCGAAGTGAAGCCGAACCCAAGATAAAGCGACTGGAGAACGTATTCTATTCTTGTATTCAGGCCTCCACCGGACACCGACATGCCCACCCATGAATCAGAGCTCCTTCAAAGCTGGCAGCACAACGCCCTGGCCTGGATCGATGCCGTCCGCACCGGCGCCATCGAAAGCCGGCGCGAAGTCACCGACCAGGCCATCCTGCTGGCAGTACTCGGTCGCCAACCCGAGCGCGTGCTCGACCTGGGCTGCGGTGAAGGCTGGTTATTGCGGGCCCTGGCTGGGCGAGGCATCCAGGCCGTTGGGGTGGATGGCGATGCCACGCTGGTGGCGTCAGCACAAGCGGCCGGCTCTTCGCCCGTGTACCTGGCCAGCTATGAAGCGCTGGAGCAAGCGAAGGTGGATATCGGCAGCGACTACGACCTGATCTGCGCCAACTTCGCCCTGTTGCACCAGGACATCATCCCCCTGCTCACCGCCCTGAAAGCCCTGCTCGTCCCTGGCGGCGCCCTGGTGATCCAGACCTTGCATCCCTGGGTCGCCGCCGCGGGCGACTATCAGGATGGCTGGCGGCAGGAGCACTTCAACGGCTTCGAGGGACAATGGCAGCCCATGCCGTGGTACCTGCGCACCCTGCCCAGCTGGTTCAATGCCCTGGACATGGCCGGCTTTCGGCTGACGGGCCTGCAGGAACCGCAACACCCTCAGCGTGCGGTGCCGCAATCATTGTTGCTGGTGGCTGAATGAGGGCCGCCGATGCGCGGGATTACTTCGGCGCATAATCCTTGCACATACCCTGCGCGGCACCAGCCAATGGCGAGTTGACGAGGTTATTCGCCATGCTCATCACTTGGAATTTATAAGCCGGATCGGATTTTATCTTTCTGACTTGCGCCTTGGTCGCTTCGTCGATCCTAGGATCAGCGGCCATGGCATTCTCCACGTCACCGTTCAGGCCAGGGTTGGTTTTGTTGCACACCTGCTCCATGGCAACCATGGCGACCAGGCCCTGATGCTTTTCATCCTGCTGATTCGCGAAGACGCCGCCAGCAAAACCCATCCCTGCCAGGCACAGTGAAAGTGTGGACATCCTTAACGACGACATTCAAACGCTCCTTGATCATAGAACCCAGGCCATCTGTCGGCCAAAACAGGCGAACTTTATCACGCTGTTTCGCGAACATCGTTACAGGTCGCAATAGGTTTTTCGAAGCAGAATCGACCCTTTGGGCAAGCTCCGCCGTACCACAATTCAAGCGCCCGAGGGTGAACATACGTTCATCCCAATCATGATCAAACGCGTCTACCCTGCGGGTTACAACATAGTGACTACAGGAGTACCCACCATGTTCTCGCACGAAAGCCCCCCTTTGATCCTAATGTTCGTCATCTTGCTGCTGTGTTTGCTTACGGCTGTTCTACACCCGGTTCACGCCTTCTTTGGTTGGGTTCGGAGGCGTAAGGGAAGATCAGCCGCCGATAGCTTGCAAGAGGTGGATTCTCGCTGAATGCTTTTCCAGAAAAGCCCGGCAGAGTCCGGGCTTTTTACTGTCCTCTTTGCAATAGGGCTTAAATCAATTCGGCCAGAGAGGCTGGATTGAAGCCCTTCAGATCGGTGTAATCGGCATTTTCCACTTTGGCGACCCAATCCTGGTCACTCAGCAGAACACGCCCCACAGCGATCAGATCAAACTCTTCGCGCTCCATGCGCTCGACGAGTCGATCCAGGCTCGCAGGGGTTGATCCCATGCCGGCGAAAGCGTTAGTGACATCATTATCCAGCCCAACCGAGCCGACGCTGATGGTTGTGGCGCCAGTGACCTTCTTCGCCCAACCCGCGCAGTTCAGCCCGTTCTCACCGTCGATTTCGGGGAACTCAGGTTCCCAGAAGCGCCGCTGCGAGCAATGCAGAACATCGACACCGGCCTCGACCAACGGCAGCAGCCAGTCTTCCATCAAGGCCGGGGTCTCAGCGAGGCGTACGCTAAAGTCCTGCTGCTTCCATTGGCTAACCCGCATGATGATCGGGAACTCGGGACCGACCGCATGACGAACGGCCGACACGATCTCCGCGGCAAAGCGGGAGCGCTCCTTGATCGTCGGTCCGCCGTAACGATCGGTGCGCCGGTTGGTACCCGACCAGAAGAACTGATCGATCAGATAACCATGAGCCCCGTGGATCTCCACCGTGTCGAAACCCAGGCGTTTGGCATCCGCCGCGGCCCTGGCGAATGCCGCAACCGTGTCTGCAATGTCCTCTTCGCTCATCGCCACACCACGCGGGTCATTTGGCGAATCGAGACCGGATGGGCTTTCGACGGGAGCATCGGGCTCCCAGCCGTTGACGTTACGCACGGCACCGGTGTGCCAGATCTGCGGCCCCATACGACCACCCGCATGGTGAACCGCGTCAATCACGTTCTTCCATCCGGCCAGCGCGGCATCGCCGTGGAAAAAAGGAATGTTGGCATCGTTACGCGAAGCGGGCCGATCAACGACGGTCCCTTCCGACAAGATCAACCCAACCCGCCCCTCAGCCCGCCGCCGGTAATACGCGGCACTCCCCTCGCCGGGAACCCCCTCCGGCGAAAACTGCCGGGTCATCGGCGCCATGACAATCCGGTTTTTCAGCTCAAGCGACCGGATGGAAAAAGGACGGAATAAAATGCTGGTATCAAGGTTTGCCATTGGATGGACTCGGTTTGCTTTTGGAAGCCACATAAGTATATTTTGTAAACCAAATGTCAATTAGGCACCTAGAGTCGCCTAGGTATCTTCGAGGAAACCTCAATGCTGGAATTGAAGCCGCAATGTTTCTCGTCGGAGTGCCCAAGTCGGGCACTGTTCGACCAGATTGCAGATAAGTGGTCAATGATGGTCCTGGCGGTGCTCGATGACGGGCCGCATCGCTTCAACGCCATCAAGCGCCGCTTGGAAGGTGTCACGCAGAAGGCGCTTACCCAGTGCCTGCGGCGGTTGGAACGTAATGGCCTCGTCTCGCGCAAGGTCATTTCGTTCTCGCCCGTAGCGGTGCAGTACGAGATCACCCCGCTGGGGCGAACCTTGCAGGAGCCGCTTCGTGAACTGCATAAGTGGACGCTTGATAAATTGCCTGAGGTGGAGGCGGCGCGGTCGAAGTTTGATGAGGTTGCGGAGATGAGTTGATCTAGCCGTTCCGCCGTGAGCGGATCCATCAATCGAACTTGACCAGGTCCTTGAAGATCAGTTGCCCCCAGCTATTTCCGCGTGCCTGCACAAGCAGCCCACCTTCAGAAAGCCCGCCAAGGTTGATCGGCGAGAAACCGAGATGTTCGGCAAGCGGCGCCGTCATCGTCGCTGGCCAGGAACACGACTCTCCTGCCACCCGCTACGGCCGGGTCTTGGTCAAGAACGGCAGCGACCAGATGGTTGAAGCTCTTGACCAGTCTTGCACCTGTGGGCAAACGCCTTGGCAAGCGCCTGGCCGAGTTTGCCGAGGCCGATAATTGCGTAGCTCATAAGAATCTCCTTTGGTTTACCACGCCCTGCGGGCTCCGAAGATGGCATGGAGTGACCGCTCGGACGTAGCGAATCAGATTTGCGCCAGACCGCCGTCGACGGCGACCTCACTGACGGTCATGAAACTGCTGTCCTGGGACGCGAGAAACGCGGCTGCCGCTCCGATCTCCGCCGGATCGGCCATGCGTTGGAGCGGATTCATCGAGGCGAAGACCTTCATGCCTTCCTCGCCTAACGCTGTCTTCGCGAGTTCAGTCGCGGTCGGCCCGGGCGACAACACATTGACCCGGATACCGGTGCCCTTCAGGTCTTCCGCCCAAGTCCGCGCCAGGTTGCGCACTGCCGCCTTGCTTGCGCTGTAGACGCTGAATGCCGGAGCGCCCGTGGTACCGGCGCTCGATCCGGTCAGGATGATCGAACCGCCCTGCCCCATCAGCGGCAACGCCTTCTGGACCGTGAAGATCAAGCCCTTTACGTTGGTCTCGAAGGTTTCGTCAATGTGCTCGGCGGTGATCTTGCCGAGCGCAAGCGGGCTTCCCGCCCCGGCATTGGCGAAGACAATGTCGAGGGTTCCGCGCTCGGCCTTTACCACCGCGTAGAGCCGATCGAGGTCGTCCGGATCGGATACCGAGCCCTGCACCGCGCGAGCATTGGACCCGAGGTCAGCCATCGCGGCGTCGAGCGCTTCCTGGCGGCGACCGAAAATGAAGACGAAGGCACCTTCCTCGATGAAACGCTTCGCTGCGGCGAGGCCGATACCGGTAGCGCCACCGGTGATCACTGCGGTCTTTCCATTCAGTCTGGTCATGATGTGCATCCTTCGTTGGTTGTACCCAAGCAGGAAATTGCTTGCTTGAGACGAGGATGCAGCGCTGATAACCTAAGGACAAGTATGCACCTTTTGGTAAGTATGAAAAAAATGACGAAGATAACTGAAATCTGCGACAGCGGTTGCGGGCTCAACGCCACGCTACGCATCATCTCGGGCAAGTGGAAACCGCTGGTCATATTTTTCCTGCGCGGCGGCCCGAAACGCTATGGCGAGCTCAAGCGTTTGATCCCTGGCGTCAGCGACAAGGTCCTGATCCAGCAGTTGAAGGATCTGGAAGCCGATCAGGTGCTTGCACGGACCGACTACAAGGAAGTGCCCCCGCGCGTGGACTACACGCTGACGCCCCTCGGCCATAGTCTGGCTGATGCGATCATCCCGCTGTGCACCTGGGGAAACGAGAACGCGACGCAAATGGCAAGCATCTTCGCTGAGCGCGACGCTTTGCCTGGGGGAATGCAGGCGAATCGCTGAGAGGGACGATTTTGCGCAGGGGCTTAGCTAAACCCGGTCCAGCGCTGGGCTTCTTGGCAAGCGCATTGCTTTGTTATCGTGGCGCCCTCGTATCGCAATGGAAGCAATGAAGAATGGATTCATGGAAGACTTTGGCGGCCATTATGATGGTATCGATCAGCGCGGACGCGATGGCGTGGTATGTCGAGAATCCCATCGAGCGAGCGCTGACAGCCACGACCCTGTTCCCAACGCTGGTGCTAGGAGCAACCACGGCCTTTACGGTCAACGGACCTTCAATAATGAAAAAAGCAAAGAACGATGCGCTGACTTTCATTGGTTCCGATGGACAGATCCGCGGCGCCCAGTTTGAACAGGCATCTCGGTACTATCGCTCGAACTACAATTCTCCCCTCATGTCCGACATGCAGTTGGCTCAGGCGATCGCTACTTCATTCTGAGGTAGGCCTTCATTACGGCGACAAAGAAGGTATCAGCAACCGACTCCCGGGGCCGGTGTTGAGATCTTGAAGAGGAAAATCGAGGGACCTATGGCGCCCTGCCCCAATCAACTTGTTCATATATGCTCCCCACAGCTGTTGTAATACCCCGTTGGCGTAGCCTGCAAGGCCCGCGATGCCGGAACAGTCGCAGCAGTTATAGGCATGTCGGTAATGATCCAAAAAGATCAGCCGTCTATCTGTCTTGGCCCATGCAAGTGACGTAAACTCCGCGTCTCAAAATCAGGACAGCGTGCGTCATGCTTTTCACTTCGTTCGAATTCATATTCGCGTTCCTACCGGTTGCATTTCTGGGTTTTTTTCTGCTCGCACGCTTCTGGGGACGAGAAGCTGCGGCGATATGGTTGGCAGCGGCATCTTTGTTTTTCTACGGATGGTGGAGTACGACCTATATCGCTCTCTTGCTATCTTCCATCCTGTTTAACTACTGCATTGGGTATCTGATCTGCAAAAATCAGGAAGCAAACATACACGTAGCCAAAACAGCCTTATACGTGGGAATAGTCAGCAACCTGGCCTTGCTTTGTTACTACAAGTACACAAATTTTTTCCTTGGAGAAATCAGCAGGCTCACAGGCGTCCATATCCCCTCCTTGAGTTTGATCCTGCCGTTAGGCATTTCTTTCTTCACATTTACACAAATTGCTTTTTTGGTAGACACATGGAAAGGCAAGGCGAAAGAATACAACTTCTCGCATTACATACTATTTGTAACTTGGTTCCCCCACTTGATAGCCGGTCCGATTCTGCATCACGGACAAATGATGCCCCAATTCAAAGACCCGGCAATTTATAAACCCAGCTCCAGAAACATAGCAATAGGGATCGCCTTATTCGCCGTAGGCCTTGGAAAGAAACTTTTACTTGCAGACCCGATTAGCACCTATGCGGATCCACTATTCCACGCAGCGGCTACTGGACAGGCGATCGGAACAATGGTCGCGTGGGCAGGCGCAGTGGCGTACACCCTGCAAATTTATTTCGACTTCTCTGGCTACTCCGACATGGCTGTGGGGCTTTCCTTGCTTTTCGGGATACGCTTACCCATAAACTTTAACTCGCCATACAAAGCCACGAACATAATTGAGTTCTGGCGTCGCTGGCATATGACGCTATCTCAGTTCTTGAGAGACTACCTTTACATCCCATTAGGTGGAAATCGTAAAGGTGAAATTCGGCGCCTCGTGAATTTGTCGCTTACTATGCTACTCGGTGGTCTATGGCACGGCGCGAGTTGGACTTTTATCATTTGGGGCGGGCTCCATGGCGCATACCTGTGTGTTAACCATATCTTCCAAAAACTGCCTCGCTCATACTTATCGGGGTTGATTCCTCGCTTCGCAACCAATGCGATTTGCGTGGCAATGACATTCGCTGCTGTCATTTTCGCGTGGGTTTTCTTTCGCGCGGAAAACGTCCATTCTGCCATCGCGATAGCTCATGCGATGCTAGGTTCTGAACAAGCTGTCTCCTGGGATTCTATTTTCAAAAATCTCAGCTTTATCACCTATGTAAGCTATATCCTCGCGTCGATGTTTATCATTTGGGCGCTACCTAATATCTATGAGGTCATTGATCTGTTAGAAAATCGAGTTGCCGTTAACGATCAAGAAGGCCAGAGAATAAGCTCCACAGTATGCGTAGCTGCGGCGATGACCTGCGTGGCAATTGTGGTGACCAGCCTGCTTTCAACGTTTGGAAGCAACATCATCAGCCCTTTCCTGTATTTTCAATTTTGACTATGAACTTGTATAGAAAATTCGTCTTGACAGCAGCCTTAAGCCTGGCTGCTTGCGTAGTGGCTTATATTGCACTTTTCTTTTACCAGTTCGGAGCTCCAATCGCATCGGGTTATGACGCCGCCAACTGGATAACTTATAAAGAGCTTGTAGGCAATAACACTGAAGGTAAACGCCTGTTGCTGTTTGGAGATTCAAGCACGGTCTTCGGAGTCAATAGCAAAACCCTGTCAGAAAAGCTCGGCGTCCCTGTTGCCAACCTGGCATTGCATGGAGCATTGCCATTAGACGCCATCACGGAATCAGCCATCAAAAATTCTCGCGCAGGCGATACTGTCGTCCTGGCACCTGTGTGGATATATTATCTCAATGATTACAGAGTCCCCAAAGATTGGATTCTGCGAGAAATGGTTGCATGGTATAGCGATTATTTCTATGGCCTTCCTTTAAAAACAAAATTGAAATATATTTCGGCAGTGGATGTCAAAACGCTTTCCGTGAATGTGGATGCAAAATTTCGCAGAGTCGCCATACTGCAAGAATTTCCAAACCGCAGGGCGCTCACAGCCCAAGAAGTTAAAGATCAACACGCTAAAATAGACTGGACCGTCCCGCAACCGTTTTCATACACATTCTTGAACATGAACGAGTATGGCGATATGCAAGGGGCATGTGGTAACCAGCCTGGCGCTACAATAGCCAGCGTTCAACTCGCTCTGGAACCTAAAGTAAACCCTCAAGTCTTGAAGCTTTTGAAACAAACCGCCCAGAGACTTAACGATAAAGGCGTGAATTTTTACATCATGCCGAGTGTCACAGTTGAGGACGAACGCTCTGTGCAGCAGTGGTACCACCTAGCGCTGGGAAGTATCATGGACCAAATCAGAAAAGCGGGAATACCAGCCGTGGGTACGCCAGAGGACTTCTTCTTTCCAAAAACAAGCTTTTATGATACTTCTTTCCATATAAACTGCGAATCAACTCCAGAGCGCACATCAAGAATGTATAACATCCTAAAGGACGTCTTACATAAAGACACATAACCTTCAGTTTATCACTGTCTGTCAGGATCTTTCCGCGCTTGGTATGGGACTTCCAAGCAGCCGTCTTCGCATAACTCACGCATTTCGGCGCTGCCGGCATCGTGGTTGCGTAATAGCGTGTAGCGCCGCCGGTTGGCGCCGGACAGATACGACTGATTCGGATCGCCTTGTTCCAGCAACTGAACCGCCAAGGCCTTTGGCACACATCGATGTAGCCTTCGCCCCCGCCAGTCAGGCCTGCCGCCGTTCTGCAGCTCCATATCTACACGGTTACGGAAAAATGCATTGCCAGTCAGTGCTCGCTGAACGCGGCCTGGTTGGCTCTCGATATCCCCGCACTCTCGAGCAGGTTCCAGCCCGCATTCGCGACTACTTCGAACTGGTGTGACGGACCTTTTCACAAGCCCAATACTGACGAGCCGGGCGACGCGATCATCTGAACAACCAGCGCCACGACAGCCTGTCGTTAACTGCCCCATCCTCTCTATGGACAGCGCATTGGGTATGATCTGAGGCTAAGTCTCGGGCCGCGGATGAGCCCGGTTGCCTATAGGGCTACCCCTTCCGCCGAATGCCGGTTGAGCCCCGGCCAGATCACACCCCGAGGTGGACGAAACTGCGGCCTATAACCGCCTACCTGCATAAGGCATGAAACAGAGCAAAGTGAGCAAGCGAGACAACGCTCGGCTGGTGCTTCAGGTATGGCGACCCCGGCCACTGGATGCCGCCCCGCCGATCCCCACCGAATAATGCCATCCGGAGGCGATGATGAGCGCAGCTTGGAAACTCAGCCAGGAGCGCCTCGACGCTCAGTTGCCTTCTCCAGTGAGCGAGAGCCCACTGGAGGAAGCTCGAGCGGAATAAATCTTCAACGTCGTCGAGCAGCTTGTTCAGTTCGGCAGCGACGTTTTCGTTCTCGCGCGGCCGTAATCAGCCGATGCCGTGATGACATCGCCTCCTTTATCTGGCCCATCGCCGGCCTGATCGCAAGACACAGAAGCAGGCGCAGACAAAGGATCACTGGACCCAGGTCGAGGAGCGATATTTGACGCGTGCGTTCAAGGAAGCCAGGGAAGCGGCGAACTGCTTCGCGGGATGGAAGGAAGAGCAAATGCCGGGTTTCCACGAAGTGCGAGTATCGGCGCGGCACCTATATCAGAAAGTCGGAAAGGACGGGCAGAAAATCGCTGGGCACGCGAGCGAAACCATGACAAAAAACTACCAGCGGGACGATGCGGAAATCGTTTGGTCCGAGGCGATTCCGGACCTGAATATCAGTGAAATCACCGGATAGTTTTACGCGAGTTTTGCGCGATTTTTACGCAGGCACAAAAAAGCCGATCCAGCTGATCGGCTTAAGTGTCTGATTTTACTCAGGAATAATGGTCGGGACGGAGTGATTCGAACACTCGACCCCTAGCACCCCATGCTAGTGCGCTACCGGACTGCGCTACGCCCCGACTAGGCGTGAATCTTGTTCCGCTTCTCAGCGGAACGCTCAGGAATATAACGCAAGCTTTTGAAAACTGGAAGTATTTAAAAGCAGAATTTTATTTCTTGAGCACCACCAGTACATCTTCAAGCTCGGCGATCATCTGGCGGATCATCTGTTTGTACTGGGTGGTATCGTCTTTGGCCTCGTCACCGGAGAGGCGCAGGCGCGCGCCGCCGATGGTGAAGCCCTGGTCGTACAGCAGCGCGCGGATCTGCCGGATCATCAACACGTCTTGTCGTTGATAGTACCGGCGGTTTCCGCGGCGCTTGACCGGGTTGAGTTGAGGAAACTCCTGCTCCCAATAGCGCAGCACGTGTGGTTTTACCGCACACAGCTCGCTGACTTCACCAATGGTGAAGTAGCGTTTGCCCGGGATGACGGGTAGCTCGTCGTTATGACTTGGTTCCAGCATAAGCCTCAACTCGGGCCTTCAACTTCTGCCCTGGACGAAAGGTGACCACACGGCGAGCCGTGATCGGGATTTCTTCTCCCGTTTTCGGATTGCGGCCAGGCCGCTGGCGTTTGTCCCGAAGGTCGAAATTGCCGAAACCGGACAATTTGACCTGTTCGTTGTCTTCGAGAGCGTGCCTGATTTCTTCGAAAAACAGTTCGACCAGTTCTTTGGCCTCCCGTTTATTCAGGCCCAGCTCCTCATACAGACGTTCCGCCATCTCAGCTTTCGTCAGAGCCCCCATACGTCACTTCCTTAACGTGGCGTTCAACCTGTTTTCGAGCGAGGTGAGGATATTCTGCGTTGCGGTATTCACCTCATCGTCATTAAGAGTGCGCGATGGATGCTGCCAGGTCAAGCCGACTGCAAGGCTTTTTCTATGCGGATCAATGCCTTTACCCTGATACACGTCAAATAGCCTGAGGTCCGTCAGCCATTCACCTGCATTTTCACGGATTACGTCCAGCACAGCGCTGGAAGCAACGTCGCGGTCAGCCAGCAACGCCAGGTCACGGCGCACTTCAGGAAAGCGCGATAACTCCTGGAATTTCGGCATTTTCCCCAGTGCCACTTCGGCCAGAACCAGTTCGAAGACGAACACCGGACGATCGAGGCCCAGGGTTTTCGACAGTTCAGGGTGAATGGCGCCGACATAGCCGACTTCACGCCCCTCTCGCTCGATGCGCGCTGTCTGACCCGGATGCAGGGCTGGATGCTTGCCCGGCACGAAGGTGAATGCATCAAGCGCACCGGCGAAGCCGAGTAACGCTTCCACATCAGCCTTGACGTCGAAGAAGTCGACGACATCGCGACCCTGCGCCCAGCCTTCCGGCAGACGACTGCCGCAGACGACACCGGCGAGCATCGGCTCCTGCTTCAAGCCATCCAGTTGGCCGACGAAGCGCAGACCGCTTTCGAACAGGCGCACGCGATCCTGCTGACGGTTCAAGTTGTGTTGCAGCGACTTGACCAGGCCAGGCCACAGGGACGAGCGCATGGCCGCCATGTCGTTGGAGATCGGATTGGCCAGCAACAGCGGCTCGACACCCGGATTGAACAGTTCGAACTGGCGCGGATCGATGAAGCTGTAGGTGATCGCTTCCTGATACCCGCGAGCCACCAGCAGGCGGCGCAGTTCCGGCAGGTCGCTGCGGGCTTCAGCCTTGGCCTGGGGAGCCAGGCGAGCCTGCGGGTAGCGAACCGGCAGACGGTTGTAGCCGTACAGGCGCGCCAGCTCTTCGATCAGGTCGACTTCCAGGCTGATGTCGAAACGATGACTTGGCACTTCGACGCGCCATTGCCCTGCTCCATCGGCACTGATGTTCAGGCCCAGGGCGCTGAGCAGACGCTCGACTTCGGCGGCGTCCATGTCCATGCCCAGCATCTGGGAAATGCGTTGGGCACGCAGAGTGACCGGTGCAATCTTGGGCAGGTGCTGTTCGCTGACGGTTTCGATGATCGGGCCGGCTTCGCCGCCAGTGATTTCCAGCAGCAGGCCAGTGGCACGCTCCATGGCTTCACGGGCCAGTTGCCAGTCCACGCCACGCTCGTAGCGGTGCGAGGCATCGGTGTGCAGGCCATAGGAACGGGCCTTGCCGGCAACGGCGATCTGATCGAAGAACGCGCTTTCGAGGAATACGTCGCGAGTCGACGTGGAAACACCGCTGTGCTCACCGCCCATCACGCCGGCAATGGCCAGGGCGCGGGAGTGGTCGGCAATCACCAGGGTATCGCTGCGCAGGGTGACTTCCTGGCCGTCGAGCAGGACCAGCTTCTCGCCCTCCTCGGCCATGCGCACGCGGATGCCGCCATTGATTTCGGCGAGATCGAACGCGTGCAGGGGTTGACCCAGCTCCAGCATCACGTAGTTGGTGATGTCGACGGCAGCGTCGATGCTGCGCACGTCGGCGCGGCGCAGGCGCTCGACCATCCACAACGGTGTCGGCTTCGACAGGTCGACGTTACGGATCACCCGGCCCAGGTAACGCGGGCACGCGGTGGGTGCCAGGACCTCGACCGAACGCACTTCGTCATGCGCTGCCGGAACCGGCGCGACCGTCGGGCGCGTCACCGGGGTGTCGTACAAGGCGCCCACTTCCCGGGCCAGACCGGCCAGGGACAGGCAGTCGCCACGGTTCGGCGTCAGGTCGACCTCGATGCTGGCATCGTCCAGGCCCAGGTATTCACGAATGTCCTGGCCCACCGGCGCATCGGCCGGGAGTTCCATCAAGCCATCGTTGCCTTCGCCGATCTGCAGTTCGGCCTGGGAGCACAACATGCCGTTGGACTCGACGCCACGCAGCTTGGCCTTCTTGATCTTGAAGTCGCCCGGCAGCTCGGCGCCGATCATCGCGAACGGGATCTTCAGGCCCGGGCGCACGTTTGGCGCGCCGCAGACCACCTGAAAGGTTTCCCCGCCATTGCTGACCTGGCAAACCCGCAATTTGTCAGCGTCCGGGTGTTGTTCGGTGCTCAGCACCTCACCCACCACCACGCCGCTGAATTCACCGGCGGCCAGCGTCACGCTATCGACCTCAAGACCGGCCATCGACAGGCGAGCAACCAGCTCGTCCCGGCTTACCTGCGGGCTAACCCAGCCGCGCAGCCATTGTTCACTGAATTTCATCCTGCTCTCCTAATAGATTCGTTACGGACCCGCGACCTAGCGAAATTGCGCAAGGAACCGCAAGTCGTTGTCGAAGAACAGGCGCAAGTCATTCACACCGTAACGCAGCATGGCCAGACGCTCGACGCCCATGCCGAAAGCAAACCCCGAGAACTCTTCCGGATCGATCCCGGACATGCGCAGCACGTTCGGGTGAACCATGCCGCAGCCCATGACTTCCAGCCAGCCGGTCTGCTTGCAGACCCGGCAGCCCTTGCCGCTGCACATCACGCATTCCATGTCGACTTCAGCCGATGGCTCGGTGAACGGGAAGTACGAAGGGCGGAAACGCACGGCCAGCTCTTTCTCGAAGAACACCCGCAGGAACTCTTCGATGGTGCCTTTGAGGTCGGCGAAATTGATGTCGCGATCGACCAGCAGGCCTTCGACCTGGTGGAACATCGGCGAGTGGGTGATATCCGAGTCGCTACGGTACACACGGCCTGGGCAGACGATGCGGATCGGCGGCTTTTTCGATTCCATGGTGCGGACCTGTACCGGCGAGGTATGGGTGCGCAGCAGCATGTTCGCGTTGAAATAGAAAGTGTCGTGCATCGACCGGGCCGGGTGATGGCCTGGGATGTTGAGCGCTTCGAAGTTGTGGTAGTCGTCTTCGACCTCAGGGCCCTCGGCGATGCCGTAGCCGATGCGGGTGAAGAACTGCTCGACGCGTTCCAGGGTCCGGGTCACCGGATGCAGGCCGCCGGAGGTCTGGCCGCGGCCAGGCAGGGTCACGTCGATGGACTCGGCAGCGAGCTTGGCAGCCAGGTCCGCCTCCTCGAACAACGCCTTGCGCGCATTGAGGACTTCTGTGACACGTTCCTTGGCGACGTTGATCAGCGCACCGACCTGCGGACGCTCTTCGGCCGGCAGGTTCCCCAGGGTCTTCATCACCTGAGTCAACTCGCCTTTCTTGCCAAGGTACTGAACCCGGATTTGCTCCAGGGCATTGATATCTTCAGCGCTTTGCACAGCCTCTAGTGCTTGAGAGACCAGCGCATCCAGGTTTTCCATGTACAGACTCCAGATACAAAATAGGGGAAGAGCTTTAAGGCTCTTCCCCTATTTATGACGTTTAACACCTGAGCCCACAGAGGTGGACCCCGGTGACTGCCGGGGGTACTTAAGCCAAGGTGGCTTTAGCTTTCTCGACAATCGCAGCAAACGCCGCTTTTTCGTTCACTGCCAGATCAGCCAGAACCTTACGGTCGATCTCGATGGACGCCTTTTTCAGGCCAGCGATCAAACGGCTGTAGGACAGACCGTTGATACGAGCACCAGCATTGATACGAGCGATCCACAGAGCGCGGAACTGACGTTTTTTCTGACGACGGTCACGGTAGGCGTATTGGCCTGCCTTGATTACGGCTTGCTTGGCAACACGGAATACGCGGGAACGCGCACCGTAGTAGCCTTTAGCAAGTTTCATAATTTTCTTGTGACGCTTACGGGCAATGACGCCACGCTTTACACGAGCCATGAGTTACTTCCTCTATTCTTGATCCAAAAATTAACGAAGGCGCAGCATGCGCTCGACTTTTGCCACGTCAGACGGATGCAGCAAGCTGCTACCGCGCAGTTGACGCTTACGCTTGGTCGACATTTTGGTCAGGATGTGGCTCTTGAAAGCGTGCTTGTGCTTGATGCCGTTAGCAGTTTTCAGAAACCGCTTAGCAGCACCACTTTTGGTTTTCATCTTTGGCATGTTCGGATACTCCGCATTCAGTTGATAAACATAATCGCAAGGCCTGCCGTGCCCTGGTGATTACTTCTTCTTTTTCGGGGCGATGACCATGATCAGCTGGCGTCCTTCCATCTTAGGATGCTGTTCGACCGAACCGTACTCGAGCAGGTCTTGTTCAACCCGCTTGAGGAGTTCCATCCCCAGCTCCTGGTGGGCCATCTCACGGCCGCGGAATCGCAAGGATACCTTGGCCCTGTCCCCGTCACTCAGGAAACGTACCAGGTTGCGCAGTTTTACCTGGTAATCCCCTTCCTCCGTCCCTGGACGAAACTTGATTTCTTTTACCTGAATCTGCTTCTGGTTTTTCTTCGCCGCAGCAATCTGTTTCTTCTTCTCGAAGATCGACTTGCCGTAGTCCATCACCCGGCAAACAGGTGGGACTGCGTCTGCGGAAATTTCCACCAGATCAAGCTTGGCTTCTTCAGCAATACGAAGCGCTTCATCAATCGAGACGATGCCAATCTGCTCGCCGTCAGCGCCAATTAACCGAACCTCGCGTGCCGAGATATTCTCGTTGATCGGGGCCTTCGGTGCAGCTCGTTTATCTTGTCTCATTTCACGCTTAATAATAATTACTCCGAATCTGGGCGACCACGCCGGGAAACCGCTTGCGCGAGGAACTCGGCGAATTCGGCGACGGGCATCGAGCCCAGGTCAGCACCTTCACGAGTACGCACAGCGACAGTCTGCATCTCGACCTCCCGATCTCCAATAACCAAGAGAAAGGGAACCTTGAGCAAAGTATGCTCGCGGATTTTAAAGCCGATCTTTTCATTTCTCAAGTCAGACTTGGCACGAAATCCGCTTTGGTTGAGAGTTTTTTCGACCTCGGCGGCAAAATCTGCCTGTTTATCAGTGATATTCATGATCACTGCCTGGGTCGGCGCCAGCCACGCAGGGAACGCGCCCTCGTAATGCTCGATCAGGATCCCGACGAAACGCTCGAAGGAACCGAGGATCGCACGGTGAAGCATGACCGGGTGCTTGCGACTGTTGTCTTCGGACACGTATTCGGCGCCCAGACGGATCGGCAGGTTGAAATCGAGCTGCAAGGTACCACATTGCCAGACGCGACCCAGACAATCTTTCAGGGAGAATTCGATCTTCGGACCGTAGAAAGCCCCTTCCCCCGGCTGCAGGTCGTACGCAAGGCCCGCGCTATCGAGGGCGGCCGCCAGGGCGGCTTCGGCGCGATCCCACAGCTCGTCGGAGCCCACGCGTTTTTCCGGACGAGTGGACAGCTTCATCTCGACTTCGGTGAAGCCGAAGTCGCGGTAGACGTCCATGGTCAGCTTGATGAACGCGGCGGATTCAGCCTGCATCTGCTCTTCGGTGCAGAAGATGTGCGCATCGTCCTGGGTAAATGCACGCACGCGCATGATGCCGTGCAACGCACCCGACGGCTCGTTACGGTGGCACGCACCGAACTCGGCCAGACGCATCGGCAGCTCGCGGTAGCTCTTCAGGCCCTGGTTGAACACCTGCACGTGGCATGGGCAGTTCATCGGCTTGATGGCGTAGTCGCGGTTTTCCGACTGGGTGGTGAACATATTGTCCGCGTAGTTGGCCCAGTGCCCGGATTTCTCCCACAGGCTACGGTCCACCACTTGCGGCGTCTTGATCTCCAGGTAGCCGTTTTCACGCTGGACCTGACGCATGTACTGCTCGAGCACCTGGTACATCGTCCAGCCGTTAGGGTGCCAGAACACCATGCCCGGGGATTCTTCCTGGGTGTGGAACAGGCCCAGGCGCTTGCCGATCTTGCGGTGATCGCGCTTCTCGGCTTCCTCGATGCGCTGGATGTAGGCCGCCAGCTGTTTCTTGTCAGCCCAGGCAGTGCCGTAGACGCGCTGCAACTGCTCGTTCTTCGCGTCGCCACGCCAGTAGGCGCCGGACAGCTTGGTCAGCTTGAAGGACTTCAGGAAACGGGTGTTCGGCACGTGCGGACCGCGGCACATGTCGACGTATTCTTCGTGGTAGTACAGGCCCATGGCCTGCTCGTCCGGCATGTCTTCCACCAGACGCAGCTTGTAGTCCTCGCCACGGGCCTTGAAGACTTCGATGACTTCGGCGCGCGGGGTGACCTTCTTGATGACGTCGTAGTCTTTCTCGATCAGCTGCTGCATACGCTGCTCGATAGCGGCCATGTCGTCCGGGGTAAAAGGACGCTCGAAGGCGATGTCGTAATAGAAGCCTTCGTCGATGACCGGCCCGATGACCATCTTCGCGCTCGGGTACAACTGCTTGACCGCATGGCCGACCAGGTGCGCGCAGGAGTGGCGAATGATCTCCAGTCCCTCTTCATCCTTGGGGGTGATGATTTGCAGCGTGGCATCGCTGTCGATGACATCGCTGGCATCAACCAGTTTGCCGTTGACCTTGCCGGCCAGGGTGGCCTTGGCCAGGCCTGCACCGATGGATGCGGCGACCTCGGCTACGGATACCGGATGATCGAATGAACGTTGACTGCCGTCGGGAAGAGTAATAGTTGGCATGGCGCCTCCTCTCCTAGTGGTGACCCCTACCAAAGGTCACGTGGGTTGGGATGAGCCAGTACAAGATCCAGTCCAGGCCATTCAATCATGAACGCCTGCCTTACAGCGGCAGGAGCCTTGCGGCCAACCGGGAAACCGAACCAGAGTGACTGGGATTCAAATCAGGGTTATTCGAACATTTGCCGCGGCCGGGACCTGTCGTCATCCGGTGCCTGAAAATACCCGAGCCCGGCATGCTAGCACAGATGAACGGTCATCGCCGTGCTCGAATTGCAACCTGTGGGAGCAAAGCTTGCTCGCGATCAGGTATAACAGCCGACCACAATGTTTCAGGCCCGCCCGCCCTACTATCGTGAGCATCGCGAGCAAGCTTTGCTCCCACAGGCCCTGCTCGGCAACAAGCGTAAACCCCTGGTTTTTATGCCAGAGTGCTGAACTGAAACGCCCCGCAATACCTCTGATAACAAGACATCGACCCAAAAGGAGCATCCCAGCATGCGTCTGAACACGTTATTGGCAGCAGTCGCCCCCTTCGCCCTGCTGCTCCCGCTGACCGCCCACGCCGACTGGCCAAAAGGCGAGCGTGACAAATACATGGCCCAGTGCACTCAGGCGGCCACCCCCCAGATCGGCGCGGCAGCAGCCAAGTCCCACTGCGCCTGTGGTGCCGATGCGATCAAGTCCTACCCGGCCGCCGACATCCAGGCCCTGATGGATAACAAGGCGCCTGTGGAACTGCAGCAGAAAGCACTCGGACAGATCGCCAAATGCAAGGCCGATCCCTCGAAGAAAAAATGAGCAGACAGGCCTTTCAAGACCGTCCTGAGCCCATGAAAAACCCCGAATTTGCCTTTTTTCAGACGAATTTTGCAGGTTTTACAGCTTTTTTTATCGCCTTTACTTTTGGCTGAAAGCCTTTAAAACCGGGGCTTTCAGCGGGTCAAGGCAGTAAAGAAAGGACGACTGTTCGGCAAACAGCACGTCCGGGGGGCTCCCAAATCGAACATTTCGACTATGATACCCAGGTGTGCCCAGTTGGCCTGAGCAGCACAGCACTACTGAAAATATATGTTTCTTGGAGATACACCATGTCTAATCGCCAAACCGGCACCGTTAAATGGTTCAACGATGAAAAAGGCTTCGGCTTCATCACTCCTCAAGGTGGCGGTGACGACCTGTTCGTACACTTCAAAGCTATCGAAAGCGACGGTTTCAAAAGCCTGAAAGAAGGCCAAACCGTTTCCTTCGTGGCTGAGAAAGGCCAAAAGGGTATGCAAGCTGCACAAGTTCGCCCAGAGTAATTTCTCGGCGCGCTAAAAAAACCCCGTCCATGTGACGGGGTTTTTTATGGGCGGTTGAAAACAACGGCTCAGCCGCAGTTCACCCGATTGACCACAAGGTTGGCATCGGTATTGAGATTCAGGCGATCGGAGCGGTACTCAAGCGTCACCATGTCGTTGGGCTTGAGGATCCGGGCAATCTGCGCGCCGGAACGGGTGCGGGCCTGTTCCAGCAATTGCGGCGAGGCCTGTTTGCCGATGGCAAACTCGGCGGCCTTCGCTTCGCAGCGGTCGTAATGGGTCTCGGCGGCAACCGGATCAGGGGACGATTCAGCGCTGCTGCTACAACCGTGCAAGAACCCGGCGGCCAGCAAAATACTCAATGACGCGAGCTTCCAAGGCATGAAGCCTCCTTTCGTTGATCAATAAACAGAGAGCGTGCGACAACCCAAACGAAGCTTGGTTTCAGTAGAAGGGCCACCGCCCCGCTCCTCTACCTGGAAAACCGGCAGTTTGCCTGAGCCCGACACCGCTGGTCAGACATGAATCGTGACTGGATATGTTCGACGCTCAATAAACGTCAATGTAGTCGAAGGGTGGATTCGGCCAGTTGTCTTTCAGGGCGTTGTAGATCTGCATGACCCAGACCTCATCACTGGCAGCGACCCGTCCGACATACCCCGACCCCTTCGCCCACGTTTCGAGACGAAACAGCAAGCCATCGATATCGGCACCACCTACCACGCCTGAAGACAGATAGGCGATACCGCCCTTGGTCACGCGCAATTGGGTGTGTTCGTCATCGCTGGCCGATGCCAGCAACTGGCGAACGGCGTCGAGGGTCAGCCCTTCAGGCGCGTTCAAATCGATCTGCACGGCAGGGGCTCCTTGAGCAATCAAAAAAACAAGTGTCGCACAGCCCTCCCCTGATGCCTAAGTCGCAGTGCCAAACCCAGGGCAAAAGTGGTTAACTCAACCTAGCCTCTGTACGAAAAGCCTAAGACCTCCCAACCCGCGAGTCCTGCCATGAGCATCATCAGCATCGAAGCCACCATCAATGCCAAATGGTCGGAGGGCCACAGCTCCTATAGCCCTGGCAGCCCCGAGGAACTGGCAATCATCGGTATAGAGCTTTTGGTGAAGGAACTGGGGACGGAGGTTGCCCGGAACTTCATCCAGCAGGCATTCGAACGCTACCCGAGCGTCATCGACGCCGTGAAGTGAGGCAACACCTGGAACCGGTGGGAGCCGAGCTTGCTCGCGATGGCGGCGGACCAGCCAACATTTATTGTCGACTGAAGATCCTATCGCGAGCAGGCTCGCTCCCACAGGCCTTGTGCTTGGGGCGGATTACTTGAGACGTGCCAGACGCTCGGTCAACAGGTCAAAGAAGCCCTGGGCATCGCCGTTTTCCACCCAGAATGCATTCTTGGGCGCCTTCAGGCCGTCGTACCAGTCCACGATGGTCTGCCCGAAGGTCGGACCCTCGCGACTGTCCACCACGACGTTGACCGAGCGACCGGTGAACAACTGCGGCTTGAGCAGGTAGGCAATCACCGTAGCGTCATGCACCGGCCCGCCCGACATACCGTAGTGCTCCATGTCGCCCTTGACGTACTCATTGAGGATATCGCCGACCAGCTTGCTGGCATTGTTGTTCACGGCCGCGATCTGCTTGAGGCGAGCTTCGCTGGTGAGGATCTTGTGGGTCACGTCCAGCGGCAGGTAGGTCAGCTTCACGCCGCTTTTGGCGACTACCTCGGCTGCCTGCGGGTCGGCGAACAGATTGAATTCAGCCACCGGCGTGATGTTCCCGCCATTGAAGTGCGCACCGCCCATGACCACCACTTCCTTGATGCCCTGGACGATGTCCGGCTCCTGGATCAGCGCCAGGGCCAGGTTGGTCTGTGGGCCGAGCATGGCAATGGTGATGCTGTGGGGTTTGGCCGCCTTGAGGGTGTCGATCAGATAGTTGACGGCATTGCCCTTGGCCAGCCCCTTTTTCGGCTCATGAACGGTGACACCCGACAGGCCTTCCTTGCCATGGATGTTTTCCGCGTAGATCGGGGTGCGCATCATCGGCTTCGGCGCACCGGCGTACACCGGCACCTCTTCGCGCCCTGCCCATTCCCGGGCCAGGCGAGCATTGCGGGAGGTCTTGTCCAGGCGCACGTTGCCCGCAACGGTGGTCAGCGCACGGATCTGCAGTTCTTCGGGAGAGGCCAGGGCGAACAGCAAGGCGACCACGTCGTCGGCCCCGGGATCGGTGTCGATGATCAGATCGATTTTTTCCGCCGCCTGGGCGCTCGTAGCGGTGATCAGTGACAACAGCAGCAGACTCCGGAACAGTTGATGCATTTTCTGAGCATAGCGGTGCATGGTGCACTCCTTGTGCGGGGTTTAGAAGGTGACTCCAGCAATCAGCACAACGTTGCAGTACGGAGAGCATTCTCCAGTGCGAATAATCGCTCGAGCCTGGCGGCTGAGGACCTTGAATTGCTCATGACTGACCAACTCCCGTGCCCCCATTGCACCTTCGGCCTGCAACGATTCGAGCGTCGACAGGGCCGAGGGTTGTTTATCGAAAATTTCAGTGGCCAGCACATGGCTTTCCACCTGCATTTCGCTGAGCACCACTTTCAGGGTACTGACGAAATCGGGAATGCCGTGGGTCAGGGCCAGGTCGATCAACTCGACCCCGGGAGGGACCGGCAGCCCGGCATCACCAATGACCACCTTATCGCCATGACCGAGGGAGGCGATCAGTCGTGAGAGGGCCACATTCAACAAGGGTGTCTTTTTCATGATTGGAAAGCCTGTACTTCCAGCAAAGTGGGGATGGAGGGCTGGGCCCCGACGCGGGTGACCGACAGCGCCGCGGCGACCTGACCGAAGCGAATCGCGTCGACTTCGCTCTTTCCATTGGCCAGGGCCGCCGCGAAGCCACCGACAAAGGTATCCCCCGCCGCCGTGGTGTCCACAGCCTTGACCCGCGGCGCCGGGAAGTGTTCGAAACTCGAGCCGTTGGCGAACATCAACCCCTGGGCGCCCAGTGTCACGACCACCTTGCCGGCGCCGGCGGCAATCAACTGCGCCGCGGCCGCTTCGGCGGTTTCCAGGGAGTCCACCGCCAACCCGCTCAGCATGGCGGCTTCGCTCTCATTGGGAATCAGGTAGTCGACACACGCGTACCAGTCGGCCGGCAGCGCACGGGAAGCCGGTGCCGGGTTGAGGATGACGATCTTGCCCAGCTCGCGGCCGCGCTTGAGTGCATGGCCGACCGTGACGTCGGGCACTTCAAGCTGGCAGATGATGACATCGGCGTCCTGCAGCGCCTGGTCGAAACCGTCCAGGACCTCAGGCGTGAGCGCACCATTGGCGCCGGCGACGATGACAATCGCATTCTGGCTGTTGTCGTCGACCACGATCAGCGCTACGCCGCTGGCTCCCTCCACGACACTGACGGCCTGGCAATCGATGCCCTCGGCCAGCAGCGCACCCCGCAATGCCTGGCCGTAGGCATCGCTGCCCACGCACCCGACCATGGACACCTGCGCCCCCAGGCGCGCGGCAGCCACCGCCTGGTTGGCGCCCTTGCCCCCCGCAATGGTGGAGAACGACTCGCCGATCAGCGTTTCACCGCCCCGGGGCAGACGCGGCGCGCGCGTCACCAGGTCCATGTTCAGGCTGCCAATTACCACTACTTTTGCAGACATACGTCACTACTCATCCATTCGGTTCAGCGGTATTGGGCGAATGCGCCGGACAGCGGCGCGGTCGACTCCCGCAAGACAATGCTGGGCGTCACGATCCGTTGATCAGTGACAAGCCCGGGCGTGGCGATCCGCCGTAACAACACTTCTGCCGCCATCTCGCCAAGTTGCAGGATCGATTGTCCCACCGTGGTCAGCGCAGGGTAGACATAGCGGCTCATCTGGATATCGTCGAAACCGATGACCGACAGCTCGCTGGGCACCCGCACATTGCGCTCGGCGGCGGCTCGCAGTACACCGATGCCAATCATGTCGTTGGCCGCAAAAATCGCGCTGGGGGGCTGGCGTTCAAGCAACTCGGCTGCGGCGCGGTAACCGCCCGTGCTGGTGAAATCGCTTTCGAACATGCGCTCGACGGGCAACTCGATCCCCGCCTCCTTCAGCGCACGGCAGTAACCGGCCAGGCGCATCTGCGCCACGCTGGTGTCCGCCGGCCCACCGATAAAGGCGATATCGTGGTGCCCCAACTCCAGCAGGTGCCGGGTCGCCAGGTACGCGCCGTATTCGTGATCGATGCGCACCAGGTCCGCATCGACGCCATCCAGCCCACGGTCGACGATAACCATGGGCGTGCGCACCCCGGCCAGTCCCTGGGCCAGGCCGACGTCGCCACCGGCGGAAGCGACGATCAGGCCATCAATGCGTTTTTCCAGCAGCACCCGCAGGTAACTGCGCTGCTTGTCCGGGTTGTCGTCGGAGTTGCACAGGATCACGCAATAACCGTTGCGCTCGCAGTAATCCTCGATCCCCCGGGCCAGTTCGGCAAAGTAAGGGTTGAGGCTGTTGGGCACCAGCAGGCCGATGGTCGCCGTGGTCTTGGCCTTGAGGGAACGGGCCACCGCACTGGGTACATAATCGAGGCGCTTGATCGCTGCCTCGACCTTGAGCCGCACCTCTTCGCTGACCGGCCGGGTCTTGTTTACGACATGGGACACCGTCGTATAGGAAATCCCCGCGAGCGCCGCTACATCCTTGATCGTCGCCATGGCTCAGGACCGCCGGCTGGCGCGCTGGCTGCGGTAGGTGTCCAGCACCACCGCGACCACGATCACTGCACCGGTAATGATGCGCTTGGTCGGCTCGGTCGCGCCGATCTGCGCCAGGCCCGCCGCCAGCACGGAGATGATCAACACGCCAAAGAAGGTACTGATGACCGAACCGCGCCCGCCCATCAGGCTGGTACCACCGATCACCACGGCGGCAATGACCTGCAGCTCGAGCCCGGAACCCGCATTCGGGTCCGCCGCTTCCAGACGGGAAATCTGGAACAGCGCCGCCACACCGGCCAGCAAGCCCATCAGGCTGAATACCAGGATCTTGTAGGGTTTCGGATTGATACCTGCCAGACGCACCGCTTCTTCGTTGGTGCCGATGCCGATCAGGTAGCGACCGAACACCGTACGGGTCAGAACGGCCTGGGCAATGAAGATCACCAGCAGGGCAATGATGAAGGACGGTGAAATACCGAATGCAATCGGATTGGACAACCAGGCGAAGGAGTCGCCGATATAAGCCGTCCGGGACCCGGTCATCTGGTAAGCGAGGCCGCGGGCCATCTCCAGCACGCCCAGGGAGACGATGAACGATGGAATCCGCCATGCCACGGTAATCGAACCGGTAACGGTCCCCGCCAGCGCCGCCACGGCCATGCCCAGCAAGGCCGATGGCCAGACGCTCCAGCCCCAGCCGAGCACCGCGACGCTGACTGTCGAGGCCGCCAGCGCCAGCACCGAGCCCACCGACAGGTCGATGCCGCCGATGATCAGGATGAACGTCATGCCGACCGCCAGCACCATGAGGTCAGGGATCTGGTTCGCCAGGGTGCTGAACGTGTCATAGGAGAGGAAGTGGCTGCTCAGGACCGAGAACAGCGCGACCATGGCCAGCAGCGCGCCGGCCAGGCCCAGGTAGGTGCCGAGGCCGTAGAAGTTGCCACTCGGCTTGCTGACGGCAGATGCGGTTTTCATGAAAATTCCCTAGGCGCCGCTTCGTTGAGCAACGCGTCACGTTTCTGGTAGCCGGCGAATGCGGCGGCAAGCAAGTCATCCTGGGTCCAGCTGTCGCGCTCGAAGGTGTCGATCAGGCGTCCGGCGGACAGCACGCCGATCCGGTCACAGATCAGCATCAGCTCCCGCAGGTCGCTGGACACCACGACCAGCGCCTTGCCTTGCCGAGTCAATTCGCCGAGCAGCGCATAGATGTCGAATTTCGCGCCGACATCGATACCGCGGGTCGGCTCGTCGAACAACAGCACCGAGCAATCGCGTTCGAGCCAACGGCCGATCACCACCTTTTGCTGATTACCACCCGACAGCTCGGACACCAGTTGGGTCGGGCTGGAACTGCGGATGCGCATGGCATCGATCTGTCGCCGGGCCAGGGACAGTTCGTCATTGCCGTTGACGATACCGGCACTGGATATCTCCGGCATGTTACCCAAGGCGATGTTGGCGGCAATGGATTGGGTCAACAACAGGCCCTCGCCCTTGCGGTCCTCGGTGATCAAGGCAATGCCATGGGCCACCGCATCGGCCGGCGAACGGATATTGGCGACGGTGGCCGGCGAACCCAACGCCACGGTGCCGCTGTCGGCCGCATCGGCGCCGAAGATCAGCCGCAGCAGTTCGGTGCGACCTGCCCCGATCAGACCGGAGATGCCGAATATCTCGCCACTGCGGACTTCGAAGGACACATCGCGGACCTTGTCGGAACGGCTCAGACCCTTGACGGTCAGTGCCGGCGCGCCGATCTGCCGTGGGCCCAGGTCGATGTGCTCGCCCAGCTCCCGACCGACCATCAGCGTCACCAACTGCTCGCTGTTGTAATTGGCCATCGGCTCGACGCAGACCAGGTTGCCGTCGCGCAACACCGCAATGCGCTGGGCGACCCGTGCCAGTTCTTCGAGGCGATGGGAAATGTAGATGATCGAAACGCCCCGAGCCTGCAGGCGAGTGATCTGTTCGAACAGCATCTCGACCTCGCGCGCCGTCAACATGGCGGTCGGTTCGTCGAGAATCAGCACATGGCAATCGCCAATCAGGTTGCGGGCGATCTCGACCATCTGCTGGTGACCGATGCCCAGCTCGCCGACCAGGGTGTCAGGATCGATTGCATCGAGCCCCACCTGGGCCATGGCCTCCATGGCGGCTTTGCGCAATTGCTTGCGACTGATCCAGCCGCCGCGGCTGGGCAGGTTGTCCAGGAACAGGTTTTCGGCCACGGACAGGGTCGGCAGCAGGTTGAGTTCCTGCATCACCATCCGCACGCCCAGTTCTTCAGCCTGGGTACGACTGCCAGGGCGATAGTCCTGCCCCTGGAATTGCATCTGCCCGGTCGTCGGTGTCACCAGCCCACCGATGATCTTGGACAGGGTACTTTTACCGGCGCCATTTTCACCGGTCAGTGCCAGCACTTCACCGCGCATCAACGTCAGGTCGATGTCGGACAGTACCGGCTGGGCATAGGTTTTACCGATGCCACTGACAGTCAGGACAGCGTTCGGGTCGAAAACGGACATAAAGACTCTCCATGCGCTCGCCCGGATGGGCGAGCACCACTACATCGTCAGGACGATTACTTCGTAACCAGCTCGACCGGCGTTTCGATCACGCCATTGGCACCGCTGTCGACTTTCTCGCCCTTGAGGATCTTCAGGGCCGTCTCGATACCGAATACCGCCTGCTTGGCGGCAAACTGGTCGGCGGTCGCCAGGACACGACCGTCCTTGAGCATCGGTTTGATGGCATTGATGTTGTCGTAGCCGACCACTTGCACCTTGCCGGCCTTGCCCGCAGCGCGCACCGCGGATACCGCGCCGACCGCCATGCTGTCGTTACCGGCCAGCAACGCCTTGATGTTCGGGTATTCGCTGAGCATCGACGCGGCCACCTGGTTGCCCTTGTTGATCTCCCAGTCGCCCGATTGCAGGGAAACGACCTTGACCTGCGCCGCTTCCATTGCATCCTTGAAGCCTGCGGTTCGCGCCTGGGCATTGGTGGTGGTGGACACGCCCTCGATGATGCCGACCTCGTCACCGGCCTTGAGCTGCTTGGCGAGGTATTCACCGACCAGGCGCGCGCCCTTGCGGTTGTCGGGGCCTACGAACGGCACGTTGATGTTCTTGCTCTTGACCACGGCGGGATCGAGCTGGTTGTCAATGTTGATGACTGTGATACCGGCGTCGACGGCTTTCTTGATCACCGGCACCATGGCCTTGGAGTCGGCGGGCGCGATGATGAGGGCGTCGACCTTGGAGACGATCATCTGCTCGACGATGCGGATCTGGTTGGCGGTGTCGGTTTCATCCTTGATCCCGTTGGAGATCAGGTCGAAATCGGCGGAGTGTTCCTTCTGATAGGCCTTGGCGCCGTCTTCCATGGTCAGGAAGAATTCGTTGGCCAGGGATTTCATGACCAGGGCGACCTTGGGTTTTTCAGCGGTCTGGGCGAATGCCGAGGAGAATGGCAATGCAGTGGAGGCGGCCGCGAGCATGGCGACAGCGAGAAGGCGTCCAGCGAATGGCAACTTCATGGGTTCACTCCGATCTTATGATTATTGTGAGCAAATCAGTGCACGGAACGCCGCGCAAACGTTTGCGTGAAGTGAACTATGGTAAGGCTTTGGGGATTTGTCAACGTTGCGGTTGCGTTCGCAGAGTCTTGGATCACGCCACCGCTTCGAACCCATCGCGCCGGACAGCGTACCTGAAGTTACCGCTGTCGGCTTTTCGGTCTCAGCGATAAATAATCATTTTTTCCCACACCAAAACGTCAAAAGCGCTGTCAGACGATTTTCTTGAATTTTAAGCAGTTGCGTAAATGCCTACGGTTAAATACTGTATGCACGTACAGCTTAATGAGGATAATCCTGTGGCCACGCCCTCCGCTGCAACTACCCCCTTAGACTCCTATACAAAACTTGGCCTGCGGGTCTCGAAAATCATCAACGCCCCCACCGCACAAAAAGCCAAGGCAGCCCTGATCTTTCGCCTTCCCGACGAGCCCATGGAGGAATGGGAGCGCCTGCTGGAAGAAATCGACGAGAACGACAACGTGACCCTCGCCTATCGCGACGATGGTGGTGTGCAGGTTTTCTGGGTTGTGCCGAAGGAAGATTGAGTCCGATGAATGTCCGCTGTGTTGCTTTACTGCTTGTGCTCATCGCCACAGGCGCCCAGGCCGGGGCCCCTCGTACCTTCAACGAAGCCAAGAAAGTCGCCTGGAAACTCTACGCCCCGCAATCCACCGAGTTCTATTGCGGCTGCAAGTACACCGGCAATCGCGTCAACCTGGCGGCCTGCGGTTATGTGCCGCGCAAGAACGCCAGTCGTGCCGCCCGTATCGAGTGGGAACATATCGTTCCGGCGTGGCAGATCGGTCATCAGCGTCAGTGCTGGCAACAAGGCGGGCGCAAGAACTGCACCCGCTACGACCCGGTCTATCAACGGGCCGAAGCCGATCTTCACAACCTGGTGCCCAGCATCGGGGAAGTGAATGGTGATCGGAACAACTTCAGCTTCGGCTGGCTGCCGGTGCAGAAGGGCCAGTACGGCTCATGCCTGACCCAGGTGGATTTCAAGGCGAAGAAAGTCATGCCCCGCCCGTCCATCCGGGGGATGATCGCCCGAACGTATTTCTACATGAGCAAGCAATATGGCCTGCAGCTGTCGAAACAGGACCGGCGCCTCTACGAAGCCTGGGACAAGACTTACCCGGTGGAAGGCTGGGAGCGCCAGCGCAACCAGAGCGTGGCCTGCGTCATGGGACGTGGTAACGAGTTCGTGGGCCCGGTGGACCTGAAAGCCTGCGGCTGACCTTGCATTCGTGAACAGCACAAAGCAACTGTGGGAGCGAACCTGCTCGCGATAGCGGTATGTCAGCTATTTCAGCAGCGACTGATTCACCGCTATCGCGAGCAGGCTCGCTCCCACAGGGTTTGTGCTACCCGATCATTGAGGCGTCGGGAAATCCACCACCTGCGTCTCGATGTTGCGCTTCTTGGCACGAACCAGGGCGGCAGTGACCTGCTCTTGCTTGGCCTCAGCCTCGGCCCTGGAGCTGAACGGTCCGACCAGGACCCGCTCCTTGCCATTTTCCCTGACCACGCTCGACATGAAGCTGTGCTCGATCAGCCACCCGGTCAGATCGCTGACAGCCTGCGGCGTCTCGCCCCGAACCTCGACCCCCCATTGCGGCGCAGCAGCGACTGCCGGTGCGGAGGACGCTGCTGGCTTCGGCTTCGGTGCTTCGACTTCACGCCCCTCACCACATCCCGCCAGCATCAGCACCGCGATAACCCAAGCCAATTTGCGCACAACGTTTCCTCTGGAAGACATGAGGGAAAGATTTTAGCACTCACATCCACCAAGAACCCCGCAAACAGTACGCAAAACACGAGAATCCTGCCCGGTCTCTCTGTATAGTCGCACCCTGGGAATTAATGCTGCATCTGCACGTCAGAAAGAGGCACCCACATTGTGACACTTAGCACTAATCTATAAGCAGTACCGACATCTGCACTGTCTGAATCAGGTGCCCTAATAAAGTAATCAAGGAGAACACCATGCTGATACTCACCCGCAAAGTCGGTGAAAGCATAAACATTGGTGACGACATCACGATCACCATTCTGGGCGTTAGCGGCCAACAGGTCCGGATCGGCATCAATGCCCCGAAAAACGTTGCAGTGCATCGCGAAGAGATCTATCAGCGCATTCAGGCGGGCCTCACTGCCCCCGACAAGCCGCAAACTCCCTGAGCCTTGCAGCAGTCCGTTAGCCAGCCCGTTTGCATCATCGCAATGGCTGGCTAAAGATTCAGGCCGTCCGTGCCTCCCCGCATCACCCCGCCCCTGCTTTTGCATCCACCCCGTGAAACCGATATTAATGCCATGACTCGTAGCATGGCTGTCGGACGTTTCGTTTTAATGGCGGTGAAGCGGGCGTTCGCGCTGATCAGCCGAAACTCACGCCCCGAGCCATGCCAGTGGCGGCAATCACCATCAACATCAGCAGCAAGGCCTCGATGTGGCTGATCCGGGCCAAGCGGCCGGCCCTTGAAGCATCGACCGTCGCCCCTTTGCCCAGCGCTACCCGCCATTTGATCAAGGTGATCATCGGCACGAGTTCAAGCAGCAGGATCAACAGGAGCAAGGTCATCTTCAGGTGAAACAACGGTTGATGCAGGTAATAGTCCGAACCCTTTTCATAGCCACCGAAAGCGCGCATCCCGCCGGTCACCAGCAGGACCAGGGCCGACAGGCCCCACACGGTATCTGCCATCAATACATTTCGAACCGCATCCGCACCACCGGCCAGGCGTCGCAGCGCCGTACCGCGCGTAAGCACTGCCCATAAGCCGAGGGCGAACGCCAGGAGATGAATTGCCGCGAGAGACCAATGAGCCAACATGGAGGGTACCCGTCAGAGAGAACGTCGAATCGACCTGACAGTACTAGCTCATAAAAGAAAGATCGGGAGGTTAGACACAAAAAATTGTGGGAGCGGGCTTGCTCGCGATAGCGGTCCAACATTCAACGAAGAGGCTGACTGATCTGACGCCATCGCGAGCAGGCTCGCTCCCACACTGTTCCGGGGTGAACCCGCTATCAAAACTCACCCCGACTTCTGTGGGAGCGAGCCTGCTCGCGATAGCGGTCCAGCATTCAACGAAGGTGGTGACTGATCTGACGCCATCGCGAGCAGGCCCGCTCCCACACGAAGGCCTTAGTCAGCCAAGCGCCAGGTCGTCCCGCCCTTCCCGTCTTCCAACACAACGCCCATGGCGGTGAGCTGGTCGCGGATGCGGTCGGATTCGGCCCAGTCCTTGTTGGCCCGCGCGGTCAGGCGCGCCTGGATCAATGCCTCGACCTCGGCAGCGTCCACACGGCCTTCGGCGCCGGCCTGGAGGAAGTCGTCCGCCTCGAGCTGCAACACGCCCAGCACACTGGCCAGTTCCTTCAAGCGCGCCGCCAGGCCCGCCGCCGCATTGAGATCGCTCTCACGCAGGCGGTTGATCTCGCGCACCATCTCGAACAGTACCGCGCACGCTTCCGGCGTACCGAAGTCGTCATTCATCACCTCGGTAAACCGCGCCACGAATGCCTCGCCACCGGCAGCCGGCACGTTCGGCAGGCCTTTCAACGCATGGTAGAAACGCTCCAGGGCGCCCTTGGCATCCTTGAGGTTGTCTTCCGAGTAGTTGATGGCGCTGCGGTAGTGGCTCGACACCAGCAAGTAACGCACGACCTCGGGGTGGTACTTGTCGAGCACGTCGCGGATGGTGAAGAAGTTGTTCAAGGACTTGGACATCTTCTCGCCGTTGATCCGGATCATGCCGCAATGCATCCACGCGTTGGCGTAGGTCTTGCCGGTGGCCGCTTCGCTCTGGGCGATCTCGTTTTCGTGGTGCGGGAACTCCAGGTCGCTGCCGCCGCCATGAATGTCGAAGGTCTCACCCAGGCAGCAGGTGGACATCACCGAGCATTCGATGTGCCAGCCCGGACGGCCCTTGCCCCACGGCGAATCCCAGCTCGGCTCACCCGGCTTGGCGGCTTTCCACAAGACGAAATCCAGCGGGTCCTGTTTCGACTCGCCGACTTCGATCCGGGCGCCGATGCGCAGGTCCTCGATCTTCTTGCGCGACAGCTTGCCGTAGCCCATGAACTTGCCGACGCGGTAGTACACGTCGCCGTTGCCCGGTGCGTAGGCATAACCCTTGTCGATCAGGGCCTGGATCATCGCGTGCATGCCGGGGATATGATCGGTGGCCCGCGGCTCCATGTCCGGCTTGAGGATATTGAGGCGCGCCTCATCCTCGTGCATCGCCGCGATCATGCGCTCGGTCAACGCCTCGAACGACTCGCCGTTCTCGTTGGCGCGGTTGATGATCTTGTCGTCGATGTCGGTGATGTTGCGTACATACGTCAGGTCATAACCGCTGAAACGCAGCCAGCGGGTCACCAGGTCGAAGGCGACCATGCTGCGGCCGTGGCCCAGGTGGCAGAAGTCGTACACGGTCATGCCGCACACGTACATGCGCACCTTGTTGCCATCCAGCGGCTTGAAGACTTCTTTGCTCTTGGTGAGCGTGTTGTAGATCGTAAGCACAGGGTTTCCCTTAAGACTTGATCACTGACCCCAGGAATCGCGCAAGGTCACGGTACGGTTGAAGACCGGAGCACCGGGTTTCGAGTCCTTGATATCCGCGCAGAAGTAGCCTTCGCGCTCGAACTGGAAACGGTCTTCCGGCTGTGCGTTGCCCAGCGAGGGTTCGGCACGACAACCAGTGAGCACTTGCAGGGAGTCAGGGTTGATGTTGTCCAGGAAGCTGGCGCTGTCTTCGGCCTTTTCCGGGTTCGGCGAACGGAACAGGCGATCGTACAGGCGCACTTCACACTCGACGCTGGCGGCGGCCGGCACCCAGTGGATCACGCCCTTGACCTTGCGACCTTCCGGGTTCTTGCCCAGGGTGTCGGGATCGTACGAGCAACGCAGCTCGACGATATTGCCGTCGGCATCCTTGATGGCTTCGTCGGCACGGATCACGTAGCTGCCGCGCAAACGCACTTCACCGGCGGGTTCCAGGCGCTTGTAGCCTTTTGGCGGCTCTTCCATGAAGTCTTCACGGTCAATGTAGATTTCCCGGGCGAACGGCAGGACGCGCACGCCCATGTCTTCTTTCGGGTGGCGAGGCAGCTCGAGGTTCTCGACCTGACCTTCCGGATAATTGGTGATGACAACCTTCAGCGGACGCAGCACGCACATGGCGCGCGGAGCGCTCTGGTCCAGGTCCTCGCGGATGCTGAATTCCAGCATGCCGAAGTCCACCACGCCGTCGGAACGGTTGGTGCCGACCATCTCGCAGAAGTTGCGGATCGATTTCGGCGTATAGCCCCGACGACGGAAGCCCGACAGCGTCGACATGCGCGGGTCGTCCCAGCCGTTGACGTGCTTTTCATCCACCAGCTGCTTGAGCTTGCGCTTGCTGGTAATGGTGTAGTTCAGGTTCAGGCGGCTGAATTCGTACTGGCGCGGGTTGGCCGGCACCGGCAGGTGCTCGAGGAACCACTCGTACAACGGACGATGGCTTTCGAACTCCAGGGTGCAGATCGAGTGGGTGATGCCTTCGATGGCGTCCGACTGACCGTGGGTGAAGTCATAGTTCGGGTAGATGCACCACTTGTCACCGGTCTGGTGGTGATGGGCGTGACGGATGCGGTACATGATCGGGTCGCGCAGGTTCATGTTCGGCGAGGCCATGTCGATCTTGGCCCGCAGCACCCGCGCGCCGTCCGGGAATTCGCCGGCGCGCATGCGGGCGAACAGGTTCAGGTTCTCCTCCACGCTGCGATCACGGAACGGGCTGTTCCGGCCCGGCTCGGTCAGGCTGCCACGGTATTCCCTGGCCTGCTCCGGCGTCAGGTCGCAGACATAGGCCTTGCCGGCCCTGATCAGCTCGACGGCCCAGTCGTGCAACTGGTCGAAATACTGCGAGGCATAGCGCACTTCACCGGACCATTGGAAACCCAGCCACTTGACGTCGCTTTCGATCGCGTCGATGTATTCCTGGTCTTCCTTGGCCGGGTTGGTGTCGTCGAAACGCAGGTGCGTGACGCCACCGAACTCCTCGGCCAGGCCGAAGTTCACGCAGATCGACTTGGCGTGGCCGATGTGCAGGTAGCCGTTGGGCTCCGGCGGGAAACGGGTGACGATCTGTGTGTGCTTACCCGAATCCAGGTCCGCCTGGATGATCGGGCGCAGGAAATTGACCGGTACGGCCGGGCCGGTCTTCGAATTCGAGGTAGGGTCGACAGTGGGCTTGCTCATAGGATCCTTGAACTTACAAGTGCGCGGCCGGGTGCGGCCTGATAAATCAAAGCCCGTATCATAGCCGATGCTGTCAAGCCGCTGACAGGCCAGGCCGGCAAACGATTGAATTTAATCGGCCGCCGGGTGAAAAACCGCCTCGAATTTCGTGCCTGGCACGCTAAACTGCCCAACCTGGCCGATTGCAGCCGGACCCGGTTGCGGGCTTCCGGGCCCCGAAACCCACGAATTCCTAGAAAGAGTAGTCATCATGAGCAAAGTCAAACTGACCACCAACCACGGCGACATCGTCCTGGAACTGAACGCCGAGAAGGCGCCGAAGACCGTTGCCAACTTCCTTGAGTACGTCAAGAAGGGTCACTACGAAAACGTCGTGTTCCACCGCGTGATCAAGGGTTTCATGATCCAGGGCGGTGGTTTCGAGCCTGGCATGCAGGAAAAGAAGGACAAGAGCCCGAGCATCCAGAACGAAGCCGACAACGGCCTGCCGAACAAGAAATACTCCATCGCCATGGCGCGCACCATGGATCCGCATTCGGCATCGGCCCAGTTCTTCATCAATGCCAGCGACAACAGCTTCCTCAACCACACTGCCAAGACCGCTCAGGGCTGGGGCTATGCGGTATTCGGTGAAGTGATCGAAGGCCAGGACGTGGTCGACAAGATCGAAGGCGTTGCCACCACTTCCAAGGCCGGCCACCAGGACGTTCCGAAGGATGACGTGATCATCGAGAAAGCCGAGATCATTGAGTGATCCTACTGATTTCAGATTTGCATCTGGAAGAGGAGCGCCCGGACATCACCCGGGCGTTTCTGGATCTACTCGCCACCCGCGCCCGCTCGGCGCAGGCGTTGTACATTCTCGGCGACTTCTTCGAAGCGTGGATCGGTGACGATGCCATGACGCCGTTCCAGCGTTCCATCTGCCAGGCCCTGCGCGAACTCAGCGACAGCGGCACGGCCATTTTCCTGATGCATGGCAATCGCGACTTCATGCTGGGGCAAGCCTTCTGCAAAGCGGCCGGCTGCACCCTGATCAAGGACCCGAGTGTCGTGCAATTCAACGGCGAACCGGTGCTGCTGATGCACGGCGACAGCCTCTGCACCCGCGACGAAGGCTACATGAAGCTGCGGCGCTGGCTGCGCAACCCAGTCACGCTGTTCATCCTGCGTCACCTGCCACTGGGCAGTCGCCAGAAGCTGGCGCGCAAGCTGCGCAGTGAAAGCACGACCCAGGTGCGGATGAAAGCCAACGACATCGTAGATGTCACCCCCGAGGAAATTCCGCGGATCATGCAGCACTATGGCGTGAAGACCCTGATCCACGGCCACACCCACCGCCCCGCCATTCATAAGCTGCAACTCGGCGAACACGCCGCCCGGCGCATTGTGCTGGGGGATTGGGATAAGCAGGGTTGGGCGTTGCAGGTGGATGAACAGGGGTTTGCGTTGGCGCCGTTTGGATTTGCCCCGCCGCCACAGCTGGCAGCCCCCACCCACTGACAGCCACAGCCCTCCTTGTGGGAACGACCTGTGGGAGCAAAGCTTGCTCGCGATAACTATCGCCGCCAGCATGGATGTTGACTGACACACCGCTGTCGCGAGCAAGCTTTGCTCCCACAGCGGATTGTGTTTCAGGTCCCGATCAGTGCCCGCTGGCCGCCGGCCCCGCTTTCGCCGCAAACGGCGGCTTCGCCAGCCACACCAGTACGATCAAGCCCATGAACGCCCAGCCCAGCAGCGTGAAGTAATCCACGGTGGAGAGCATGTACGCCTGGCTGGTCAGAATGTGATCGAGCTGGGCATAGGCCGGTGGGTTCGCGCCGCCGAGCTGGTTGAGCGCCTCGCGGGTGGCCGGGTCGAAGGTGCTGATGTTCTCGCTCAGGTACGCATGGTGCTGGTCCGCCCGACGGATCCAGATCCAGGTGGTCAGGGACGCGGCAAAGCTGCCCCCCAGGGTCCGCAGGAATGTGGCCAACCCCGCGCCGTCGGCAATCTGGTGCGGCGGCAGGTCGGACATCAGGATGCTCAGGGTCGGCATGAAGAACAGCGCCACCCCGATCCCCATGAACAGCTGCACCAGGGCGATGTGCTGGAAGTCCACTTCGTTGGTAAACCCGGCGCGCATGAAACAGCTAAGGCCGATGGCCAGGAACGCCAACCCGGCCAGCAGGCGCAGGTCGAATTTATGGGCGTACTTGCCGACGAAGGGCGACATCAACACCGGCAGGATACCGATGGGCGCCACGGCCAGCCCGGCCCAGGTGGCGGTGTAGCCCATCTGCGTCTGCAACCATTGCGGCAGGATCAGGTTGATGCCGAAGAACCCGGCATAGCCGCCCACCAGCACAATGGTGCCGATACGAAAGTTGCGATAGGCGAACAAGCGGAGATTGACCACCGGGTGACGGTCGGTCATTTCCCAGATCACGAACACGGCCAGGGCAACCAGCGAAATCAAGGCCCCCATGATGATGAAGTTCGACTCGAACCAATCCAGGTCGTTGCCCTTGTCGAGAATCACCTGGAGCGCGCCGACGCCGATGATCAGCGTGATCAGCCCGACGTAGTCCATCGGCTGATAACTGGTCACCACCGGCCGCGCCTTGAGCTGCTGGCGCACCACCATCACCGCAAAGACCCCGATGGGCACGTTGATGAAGAAGATCCACGGCCAGCTGTAGCTGTCAGTGATCCATCCACCCAGGATCGGCCCGGCAATCGGCGCCACCACCGTGACCATCGCCAGCAACGCCAGGGCCATCCCCCGCCTCGCGGGTGGATACACGGCAATCAGCAAGGTCTGGGTCATCGGGTACAGCGGCCCGGCCACCAGGCCCTGGAGCACGCGGAAGCCGATCAACTCCGGCATCGACGTGGAAATGCCGCACAGGAACGACGCAAGCACGAACAGCATGGTTGCCCATAAAAACAGCTTCACCTCGCCAAACCGACGGCTCAACCAGCCGGTCAGCGGGAGCGCGATGGCGTTGCTCACCGCGAACGAAGTGATCACCCAGGTGCCCTGCTCCGAACTGACGCCCAGGTTGCCGGAAATGGTCGGCAAGGCGACGTTGGCAATGGTGGTGTCGAGCACTTGCATGAACGTCGCCAGCGACAGCCCGATGGTACTGAGCAACAGGCTGGGCGGCGAGAAAGATGCGTTATTGCTCATTGCGAAATCCTAGGAAGCGAAACGGACGTGAAACTCGCAGACGAATCCGGCGAAGAGAGGCCACCCCTGTGGGAGCGAGCCTGCTCGCGATAGCGGTGTATCAGATGACATAAAAGTCGACTGTCATGCCGCCATCGCGAGCAGGCTCGCTCCCACAGGTCGATAGATGTCTCACCTGATCATCAACGCTGCGCAGTCTTGCTCGCGGCGGCGCTGTTTTCGTGGATCAGGCGCGTGATCATCGCGTCGGCATCGGCCAGCTGGCGCTCGTAGACCTGGGTGCTGAACGAAGCCTTCTGCGGAGGTTGCTGGGCCAGGACCGGGCCGCTTTGATCGCGGAGGTTGACGCTGACCTCGGTGGACAGCCCGACCCGCAACGGATGCTTGGCCAGCTCCTGGGCGTTAACATGGATGCGCACCGGCACCCGCTGGACGATCTTGATCCAGTTACCGGTGGCGTTCTGCGCCGGCAGCAAGGCAAACGCACTGCCCGTTCCCGCGCCGAGGCTGTCGACGGTGCCGCTGAACTTCACATCGCTGCCGTAGAGGTCGGTTTCGATCTCTACCGGCTGGCCGATGCGCATTTCACGCAGCTGGGTTTCCTTGAAGTTGGCGTCGATCCACAACTGATCCAGTGGAATCACGGCCATCAGCGCCGTGCCCGGCTGCACTCGTTGCCCCAGTTGTACGGTGCGCTTGGCGACATAACCGGTGACCGGCGCAATCAACGTGCTGCGGGCATCGGCCAGGTAGGCCTGGCGCAACTGTGCGGCGGCGGCCTGCACGTCGGGATGGGACGACACCACGGTGTCATCCACCAGCGCACTGGTGGTCTTGAGTTGTTGCCGGGCATTGGCCAGGGCGTTCTGCGCCGAGGTCAGGTCATCCCGAGCGTGGGACAGTTCTTCCTGGGAGATCGCCCCGCCGGCCGCCAGGTTGCGGCGTCGATTGTAGTTCTCCTGGGCCTTCTGCACCTCGGCCTCCTGCGCATTGACCTGCGCACGCATGCCGTCGACATTGCTGTACAACCCACGCACCTGGCGGACCGTGCGGGCCAGATTGGCCTGGGCACTTTGCAGGCCGACCTCGGCGTCGTTCGGGTCGAATTGCACCAGCACCTGGCCTTCGCGCACCAGGTCGCCATCGTCGGCACCGATGCTCACCACCGTGCCGTTGACCTGTGGCGTGATTTCCACCACGTTGCCGTTCACATAGGCATCGTCAGTGCTTTCGCTCCAGCGACCGTACAGTTCATGCCAGGCCCAGACACCCAGGCCGGCGAGAATGACGATCACCGCCAGCGCCAGCAGCATCACCTTGCGCTTGCGTGGGTTGTTGTCCTGTTGGTTTTCGGACGCTTGAGTATTTTCTGCGGTGGCCATGACAAATACCTCGAATCAGTTATGCGGCGTGGCGGAGACCGCCGTGGCCGAGGCCAGGGTGTCGGTCTCGAAACCGCCACCCAGGGCCTGCATCAATTGGATCGACAAATCGATCTGCTCGGCGTTCAGAGTCGCCAGTTGGCGCTGGGCCTGGAGCAACTGCTGCTCGATGCTCAGCACGTCCAGATAATTGCCAATGCCCGAGCCGTAGCGCTGGACCACGGTGTCGTAGGAACTCTGGGCAATATCGGTGGCGTGTTGCTGGGCACCGATCTGCCGGGAGATATCGCGCAACTGGTTGATGGTGTCGCTGACGTCCCCAAGGGCCGTGACCAGGCTCTTGTTGTACTGCGCCACCGCCAGGTCATAGTCGGCATCCCGGGCATCCAGGTCCGCCCGCAGGCGTCCGCCGTCGAAAATCGGCAGCGACACCGTCGGCGCCACGTTGAAGAAGCGGCTGGCCGAACCGAACATCGCGTCACCCAACAAGGACTGCACCCCCGCCGCCGCACTCAGGTTGAGGTTGGGGTAGAAGTTGGTCTTGCCGGCTTCGATGCTCTTGCTCGCCGCCTCGACCCGCCAACGTGCCGCCACCAGGTCCGGGCGACGCCCCAGCAACTCGGCCGGCAGGTTCGACGGCAACGCGACAGCACTGGCTTGCAGCACGTTCGGCCGGGCAATTTCATTACCACGGTCAGGGCCCTTGCCCAGCAGCACCGCCAAGGCGATCTTGGCGCTTTGCAGGCGTTTTTCCGTGTCGATCAGGGTCGCGCTCGCACTGGCTTCCAGGCTTTCGGTCTGTTGGAACTGGTATTCGCTGTCGATCCCGGCAGTGAGACGACGCTTGCTCAGGTCCAGCATTTGCCGGGTGCGCTTGAGGTCTTCAGCGGCCAGGTCATGAATGATGTGGGCTTGCCCCAGGTCGCTGTAGGCCCGGGCCACGTCGGCGGCCAGGGTCAACTGCGCCGCCTGGCGGTCGATTTCCGCCGCGCGAGCCTGGCCCAATGCAGCCTCCCAGGCCGCCCGCTGGCCGCCCCAGAGGTCGAAGTTGTAATTGAAATCCACACTCAGTGAACGCAGGGTGCTGTACGCGCCGCCCTGCCCCGCCGGGTCCTGGTCACGGGCCAGTCGCGAACGGCTGACGCTGCCGCTGGCATCCAGGGTCGGCAAGCGCGCCGCGTTGGCGGCATAGGCGGCGGCACTGGCCTGATGCACCCGAGCGCCGGCGATCTGCATGTCCGGGCTGTCGCGCAGGGCTTCACGGATCAGGCCGTCGAGTTGCGGGTCGCCCAGGCTGGACCACCAGTCGCTTTTCGGCCACGAAGCCGGCGACAGCTTGACGCCATTGAGGGATTGTCCGGCCTTGAGGTTCTCGGCCTGGAGGCTGACGCCTTCGGTCTTCAGGCCGCTGTAGCTGGCACAGCCCGCGAGGCTCATGGCCAGCAGCACCAGGCTCAACCGGGTACGCAAGGTTTTACGCTTCATTTGTCCCCCAGTCGCAACACGGTGATGGGATCACCGGCAGCGAGCAATATTTTCTTGAGGATCTGTTCGAGAGTCTGCAACTCCTCGCGGCTGATGGCGCCAGCGAGTTGATTCATGGCATCGGCGCCGATGTAGGGCAGGCGATCGGCGAGCCCCTGGCCGGCTTCGGTCAGGACCAATCGCACCTGCCTGCGGTCCTCGGCCGAACGCTGGCGAACCAGGAAGCCCTTCTGCTCCAGGCGATCGAGCATCCGTGTCATCGAGCCACTGTCCAGGGACAGGTACCGGCACAGTTCGGCCGGCGTATCGATGCCGTGCTGGGCCATGATGATCAACACCTTGAACTGTGCGGCCGTGATGCCGACCGGTTCCATGTGGGTATCGATGATCCGGTCTTTGAGCAACGCGGCCCGTCCGAGCAGCATGCCGAGGTGACAGTTGTGGAATTCGTCTGGAGTGAAATGCTTCATCAGGACACCGTTTGCTGCCTAGGCAGTGAATGTATGTCGAGATATTACTGCTTAGGCAGCAAATGTCAAACAAATCGTTAGCAGGCTACATACAAGTCCGACGAACGCTGAAAAACCTGTGGGAGCGAGCCTGCTCGCGATGGCGGCGTGCCAGTCAGTGAGGAGTTGACTGATACACCGCTATCGCGAGCAGGCTCGCTCCCACAGGGGATATGGGGGGTTAGAAATCGCGCTTGTAGAAGATATCCAGCGAGCTGGCGACGCCGCTGGCGGCTTCGAGGTAGACCTTTTTGCTGAGTTTGTAGCGCAGGGCGATGGTGTTGGCCGGTTCGAATACCCCTACGCCATAGCGCAGGCTGAGTTTTTCCGACAGGTTGCCGCTGGCGACCACACTGGTGGTGTTGCCACTGCCCTGGGTGTCGAGCTGGAAATCCTGGATGCCCAGATCACTGGCCAGGCTGGTAGTTACCCCCGAACTGCCCATCAAACCCAAGCCCAGTGCTGCCTGGGCAAGCATGTTGTTGTCCTCGCCGGTGGTGCTGAGCGGTCGCCCCAGCACCAGGTAGGACAGCGCCTGCTCCTGGCTCATGGCCGGTTCCGAGAAGATTTGCGTGACCGGCTGCTCGGCGCTCCCGCTCAAGCGGATGCCGGCGATCACGTCATCGGTCTGGCGAATCGCCTCGATGTCCAGGTAGGGCTGGTCGATGGGCCCGGCGAACAGCAGCCGCGCCCGACGCACCGTCAGCCGCTGCCCGTAAGCCCGGTAACGGCCGTCGTTGAGCCAGAGTTCGCCACGGGTGTCCATGTTGTCGCCGATGTGCACCTGGCCCTGGACGTTGGCCGTCAGGCCGAAGCCGGAAAACGCGAGTTTCTCCTGGCCCACGATCACATCGATGTCCATCGCCATGGCCATCGGTGCCTTGCCCTCTTCAGTCTGGTGGCCAACGATCACCGTGTCGTCCGAGACCTTGACGGTGGAGGGCGGCAATTCGCGGACGGTGATCTCGCCCTTGGGCACCAGCACCTTGCCGGCAATCGACAACCGCTCGCCGTGCAGCGTGATATTGAGATCCGGCGCCATCTCCAGCACCGCATAGGGTTCCACGGTGACCGGCAATTGCGAACCCTTGAGCGCCAGGTTCATGCTCAACGCCTCGCCCCAGCCCAGGTTGCCGCTCAGGCTGCCCTGCCCGCCCTTGCCACTTTTCCAGCTACCGTCGAGGCGTACCGTTTCGCCGGCGATCATCGCCCGCATCTGCAAGGCTTCGAGGCTGACCGGCAGTTCCGGCCCGGACACCTCGCCATCGCTGAGCACGAGATTGCCGTTCACCTGAGGCGCCAGCAACCCGCCGGACAGCGTGCCGCTGCCGTTGAGGTGCCCGGTGAGGGTTTCCACCATCGGCACGAACGGCCGGGCCACGGACAGGTCCAGGCCGGTCAGGCGGAACGAGCCGCTGAGGGGTTTGCTGGCGGGCAATGGGTTGATCTGTGCCTGGACCATCAGTTCGCCAAGCCGGGCGCCGACAAAATTCAGCTCAGTGTCGATGCGCTTGGGGGTCAGGCGGCTGTCCAGCTTCAGGGTCTGGTAGGGAAAGTCCAGCCACTGTGCCTTGTCTCGAATCCGCAGCGTGCCGCCGCTGGCATCCACCAGAATCCGCCCGTTCGGACCGCTGGCCGGCAGGTCCAATTGCAGATCGGCATTGAGCCGGCCCTGCCAGGCAAAGTCCTTGGGCATCCACTGGGCGAGACTTTCAATAGGGAACTGCTGGAGGTGATAGCGCAATTTTGGTTCCGGCATCAGGCGCTGGTCTTCGCCACACAGGCTGGCCTGGCCGGAACGCCAGCAGTGGGCGCCGAAACTGAGCGTGCCGTTGGCCAGGCGCTCCAGCTTTGCGGGGGCTTGCAGGCGCCAGTCCTGACCACCGACCTGCAGGTCGCCGTTGTTCAGGCGTCCGCGCCAGTTGCCTTGATCCAGCGCGCCATCGAACCCCAGGGCAGTCTTCAGTTGCGGCCCTTGCAGATCCAGGTTGAGCTTTTGCTGCCGGATATCCCCCTGGCCGCTGACGGTCAGCACGCCCAATGCAGTGTCGCCGACGCGGATGTCGCTGGCCTTGAGGTCGACCTTGCCCCGCTGCGCGCTGTCGAGGGTGGCGTCCAGGTTCAGGCTTTGCAGGCGATTGTTCTGGAAGGCGAGCTGTGTACCTTGCAGGCCGAGCTTGCCTTGGGGGGCCTTGAGGGTTCCGGCCACATCGATTCGGCCGTTGAGCTGACCGCGCAGTTGTGGCCAGAGCTGAGCCAGTCGCGCGAGTTTGATGTCGATCTGGCCGATCAGTTTCTGTTGCAGGCTGGCGGTGCCGTTGATGCGGTTATCCCCCAGGCGGATGTCCAGTGCACCAAGGTGCCACTGCTCACCGCTGCCGCTGGCCTTGGCCTGGAACAGCGCCGGCTGGCCGCGCAACTTGCCCTTGAGGTCCAGGTCCGCGTCGAGCTCGAGGGTGTCGTTTTTCAGCGACCCCTTGCTGCGCAGTGGTCCGGCCAGGGTGCCGGGCAGTTCGCCGAGCCAGTAGGCCGGGTTGATGGCCGACAGGTCCAGCGCCGTATCCCAGACAATGCCCTCGGCAAACTGCAGGTCCAGGTGTCCTTCAGCCTTGCCTTGCCCCGCCGCGAGCTGGAGCTGCGGCAAATGGATCTGCGTCAGATCGCCACTGAACGGGCTGCCCAGGCTGAAGGCCCCCGCGGGGCCGTCCAGCGCGGCCTGGAAATTCCCCAGGTAATTGCCGTTGGTATAGGAGACTTCACCATTGAAACTGCGCAACGTCACCTGCGGCTCGTCAATCAGCGGATAGAGACGATGCCAGGGGAAATCCAACCAGGCGATTTTCGCGTCGGCACTCAGGCCTTCGCGCCAGTCCACCTGCCCGGTCACGCTCACGCTTTGCTGACCGCCGGCGTTCAGCTCCACGCCAGCGATCTGTGCACCACCGGCGTCCACCTTGCCTTGCAACGACAACGCCACCGGCCCCTGCTCGGCGGGCAGCGTGGCCTTGCCGAGCAGTTGATAACCGCTCTTCAGATCGCCTTCACCGGTCAGTTCCAGTTGATTGAGCAACAGCGTGTCCGGCAGATCGGCACTGGCCTTGAAGCCGTCGGCGGTGACGCGCACCTTGGCCGGCAGGTTGTCCGCCAACGGCTGCAGCTCGCCGGCCAGCCGACCTTGCAGGTAGCCGCTGCTGTCGGCGTTGAGGTTGAGGGTCTTGAGCAGATCGCCGTCGACGGTCACGTCCAGCGCCCACGGCGTGTCGCCGGGTGCTGGCAAAGTCAACCGCCCCTGGGCTTTCAACGGCCAGTTGCCTGCGGGTTTCAACAACCCGGAAAGCTTCAGGCTCAGCTCATCGCGCTGCAATTGCACCGAATCGATCTGCAGGCCCGCCGCGGTCCAATGGGCAACCAGTTGCAAGCCCTTGAGTTGCTCGCTGCCGTTGAACGCCAGGCTGCCGACCTGCACCTCTCCCAGCTCGATGGCGACCGGCAGGTCCAGGTCCGGCAAGCTCAGCGGACCACTACTCGGCGCGTCGACCGAGGGTGGCAGTTGCAGACTGGCCTTATCGACCTTGAGCTGTTCGATGCACAAGGTCATGCGCGTCAGGCACAGCGGCGACCACGCGAATATCAGCCCATCGAGCTCCACGCGGCGGCTGTCCTGCTGCCACAAGAGATGGTCGGCGCTCCACTGTCCGCCCAACCGCCCCTGGAAGTTTTCCACGCTCAGCCCCGGCACCAGGCCCAGCATCCAACGGCTACCCGGCTGCGTGCCCAACAGGGTGCCCAGTGTCAGCACGACCAACGCCAGCAACGCAGCGAGCGCCAGCAGTGTTCTCTTCAAACCACGACTCACAACTCGGGCCCCATGGAAAAGTGCAATCGGATGCCGCCCTCGTCGTCCAGCGCATGGGCCAGGTCGAGGCGGATCGGGCCGACCGGCGACACCCAGCGCACGCCAACGCCCACGCCGGTCTTGAGGCTCGGCAGCTCAAGGCTGTTGAAGGCGTTCCCCTGATCGATGAAGGTCGCGACCCGCCATTTTTCCGCGATCGAATACTGGTATTCGAGGCTGCCGGCGACCATGTAGCGACCACCGATGCGATCGCCTTCGTTGTTTTCCGGCGACAGGCTCTGATAATCGTAGCCGCGCACGCTCTGGTCGCCGCCGGCGAAAAAGCGCAGTGACGGCGGAATGGATTTGTAGCCATTGGTGGCACTGCCCCCCACCTGGGCCCGGGCCAGCAGGCGATGCTTGTCGAACACCGTGGTCAGGCCCTTGACCATGGCCGTGCCGTAGACCACGTTGTTGTCCGACCCCAGCCCCTCCTTGGCAACCTTGGTGTCGAACTGCAAGCGATAACCGTTGTGCGGATCGATGCGGTTATCGCTGCGCAGGTACGAATAGCTGACGCCCGGCATCAGCAGCGTGCTCAGGCCCGAATCGTCACCCAGGCGATACTCCTCGCGCTGCCACTTGAGCGATATCACCCGCTGCCAGCCACTGGGCAACTTGCTGTGCCATTCGGGCCCGACGGTCAGCAGTTTGCTGAGGCTGTCGGTATCGGCCAGCTCTTCATACTGATAACCGCCGGCGTAGCGCAGCTTGTCGGTCAGCGGCGGGTCCAGCGGCACGTCGTACCACAGGCCGACGTTCTGGCGAGGCGCCGACACCTCCGTTTCCCAACCGTAACTGTGGCCCTGGGGATTGACCCAGTGGCGCGTCCAGTTGGCCTTGGCCCGCGGGCCGACGTCGGTGGAGAACCCCAGGCCCAGGCCCATGGTGCGTGGCTTGCGGGTATCGAGCTTGACGGCGACCGGGATCACGTTGTCCGTCGCGGCGGTGGGCGCCGCATCCACGCGCACGCCTTCGAAATACCCGCTCGATTGCAGGGCCTGGTTCAGTTCGGCGATCAACTCGGAGTCGTAGGCCGTACCGGCCTTGAAGGGCACCATGCGTCGCAGCAGGTCTTCGTCGAACGGTGTATCGCCCTCGAAACTCACCGCTCCCAGGGTGTAGCGTGGCCCACTGTCGTAGATCAGCTCGATATCGGCGACGCCGGCCTGGGGGTCTACCAGCAGTTTCTGGCTGACGAATCGCCCGCTGAAAAAACCATAGCGCGAAGCCTGGTTCTGGATCGTCCGCTTGGCGTCTTCATAGCGGCCATGATTGAGCACCGCGCCCGGCTTGAGGGCGGCGTTGTCGGGTACGCGAAAGGCCTTGAGCGAGGCTGCCGGGCCGTCGATGCGCACGGTGACGTTGCGCAAATGCACCGGCTCACCGGGGTCGATGGTCAGGATCAGGCGAGGCTGCTTGCCACCCTTGACCTCGCTGTCGATCCGCGGCTGATAGTAGCCCAGTGCCTGGGCGGCTTTGCGCGCCTGCTCCTCGGCGCCACGACTGAAGCGCAGCAGGGCCTCTTCGTCACGATCGCCCAGGCCACCGATGTAGCCTTCGACGTTGGCCTTGAGTGCATCATTGGACGGTTTGACCCGTACATCCAATTCACTTTGTGCCAGTGCCGCGCAGCTGAGGGACAGCAGGAGCGCGCCACTGGTTATTCGTCCTGGGAGTTTCATGGCGCGGATGCTAACACGGGCTTGGGAGCCTGATAGAACCGGACATGTCTCAAAAGTTCGCAAGCCAGGAGCAGGTTCAGGCCGTTGCGCTTTGCAAAACCTGGGGATTAGGGTGGAAGAACACGTGCTCGCGGATCGGTCCTACCGCAATCTCACCGATTTCCTCATACCCCTGGCGCTTATAGAACTCCAGGTAGCGCGGGTTACCGGTATCCAGTACCACGCCTCGGGAGTGTTCATCCACCGCGCACCAGTTGTGCACCGCCTCGAGCAACTGCTCGCCAAAGTGTTTGCCTTGGAATTGTGGATGCACCCCCAGCAGCGGCAGCACATGGACCGCGTCCGACGGCAGGCAGCCCGTCACCGCCGCGTGGTATTCCAGGTAGCGCCGGGTGCAGCGAAAACCGGTACTCAACACCATGCGCAGGCGCCAGGCCCAGCTTTCGGTGATGCCCAGGCGTCGTTGGGGGGGAGCGATCAGGGCGATGCCGATCAGCCGGTCGTTGACCAACAAGCCGATGGCGGGCAACTCCTGGAGAAAATGCTGCTTGACCAACTCCCGCACCGTCGCCCTCACCCGCTGCTCATAACCCGGGCGCTCGGACTCGAACAGGTAGCTGAACGTCGGCTCATGGCGATAGGCCTGGTACAGCAATGAACGGGCTTCGCGGGAATAGCCGCTGTCGAGCATGTGGATATCAGCGATGGCGGTAGCGGTTTCAGGCATGGTGGGAGATCTCCTGGGCGGGCTTGGTGAGGCCTGGGCGGGGGCTTTGTGGGAGCAAGGCTTGCCCGCGATGAAAGCGCCGCGATGTCTGAAGGATCGCGTCAATTTTATCGCGGGCAAGCCTTGCTCCCACAATCTGCGCCTATAGAACCCTCGCCACAGGACATTAGCAGTGCATTTGTCCTACTGCCACGCTGGCTCCTCTCCGACATGTCAGCTAGCATCGCAGTTTTGCCAGGACAGCCGACCATGAAGATCGTCTCCTTCAACATCAACGGGCTGCGCGCCCGCCCCCATCAGTTGGCGGCGCTGATCGAGAAGCATCAGCCGGACGTGATCGGCCTGCAGGAAACCAAGGTCCACGACGAACAATTCCCCCTGGCCGAAGTGCAAGCCCTGGGTTACCACGTGCATTACCACGGGCAAAAAGGCCATTACGGCGTCGCCCTGCTCTCCCGCCAGGCGCCGCTGAGTCTGTACAAAGGCTTCGAAAGCGACGATGAAGACGCCCAGCGGCGCTTTATCTGGGGCACCTTCGCCGATGCCAATGGCGTGCCGGTCACCATCATGAACGGCTATTTCCCACAAGGTGAAAGCCGCGATCATCCGACCAAATTCCCGGCCAAGGAACGTTTCTACAGCGATTTGCAGCACCTGCTTGAAACCCGCTTCAGCAACGACCAGCCCGTGGTGGTGATGGGCGATGTGAATATCTCCCCGGAAGACTGCGACATCGGCATCGGCCCGGACAACATGAAGCGCTGGCTGAAAACCGGAAAATGCAGCTTCCTGCCGGAAGAACGCGAATGGATGGCCCGCCTGAAGAACTGGGGCCTGGTGGACAGCTTCCGTCACCTGAACCCGGACGTCACCGACCGCTTCAGCTGGTTCGACTACCGCAGCCGCGGTTTCGAGGACGAACCCAAGCGTGGCCTGCGCATCGACCTGATCCTGACCTCCCACGGCCTGCTGCCACGGGTCAAGGATGCCGGTGTGGATTATGAACTGCGGGGCATGGAAAAACCTTCGGACCATGCGCCGATCTGGCTGCAATTGAGCTGATCCAAGACCTGCCCCTGTGGCCCCCCCTGTGGGAGCACGGCTTGCCCGCGATAGCGTTGGACGCGGTTTGAACTGGAACCGAGTCGCCTTCGTCGCGAGCAAGCTTTGCTCCCACAAAGCGCGCTCGCATTTGATCGGGTCTGGACATTAGCTACCCTGTCATTTTGCAGCAACCTGACTGACTTAATCTTCCGGCATTTCTCTGGGTTCAGAAGGTGCCGAGATGCAGCTTTGGGTGGGTTGTTTCGTGGTGCTGTGGCTGCCGCTCGTGGCCTGGGCCACCGATCTGCCCGTTCCCGAGCAGGGTCCTGCCTTGCGTATACATGGTTCGAACACCATTGGCGCGACACTCGGTCCGGCACTGGTCAAGGGACTGATGACAGACCAGGGCCTGCTCAAGATCAGCACTGAAATCACCGGTCATGACAACGAGCAACGCATCGTCGGCCAGACCGCCGGCGGCCGGCGGGTGGAGATCGACATCGCCGCCCATGGCTCCAGCACCGGATTCGCCGCCCTCAAACAGGCCAGCGCCGATCTGGCCGCCTCTTCCCGGCCGATCAAGGACGACGAACTGAAGGATCTGCTGCCCCTGGGGGATCTGAAAAGTCCTACGGCCGAACAGGTCATCGCCATTGATGGCCTGGCGATTATCCTTCACCCACAAAACCCGCTGCGTCAGTTGAACACGGTGCAACTGGCAAAGATCTTCAGCGGCGAAGCGAAAACCTGGGAGTCGGTGGGTAGCGTCGGCGGACCGATACGGCTCTACGCCCGGGATGATCAGTCCGGCACTTACGACACCTTCAAGGAACTGGTGCTCAACCGCCAGGGCAAGCGACTGGACCCTGCCACCCTGCGCTTCGAATCCAGCGAACAGTTATCCGATGCCGTGAGCCAGGATCCCCAAGGCATCGGTTTCATCGGCTTGCCCTACGTGCGCCAGGCCAAGGCGCTGGCGATTGCCGATGGCAATTCCCAACCCATGTTGCCGCTGAACAACCTGATTGCCACCGAGGATTACCCGCTATCCCGGCGGTTGTTTTTCTACCTCCCGCCCCAGGCGAGCACCCCCTGGGCCGAGGCGTTGGTGGCGTTTACCCAAAGCGACAAGGGCCAGGCCATCGTCGCGGCGAGCGGATTCATTGCCCAGACCGTTCGGGCCATGGCCGTCACGCCCAATGCGTTGATGCCAGAGGGCTACCAGACCTTGAGCCGCCACGCCCAGCGCCTGACCGTCAATTTCCGCTTCGCCGAAGGCAGCGCCAGCCTCGACAACAAGGCCCGCCAGGACCTGAGCCGCGTACTCGACTACCTCCGGCAACACGGCAAAACCGAACGGCACGTCACGCTGGTGGGGTTCGGTGACGCCAAGGACGACCCGGCGCGAGCGGACCTGCTGTCCAAGTTGCGGGCCATGGCGGTGCGACGTGAGCTGGTCAGGAACGGCGTGACCCTGCGGGAGGTTCGCGGGTTCGGCGCGCTGATGCCGGTGGCGGCTAATAGCGAGGATGAGGGCCGGATCAGGAATCGGCGGGTGGAGGTTTGGGTGTACTGAAATCTTCCGACCGCCCCCTGTGGCGAGAGGACTTTGTGGGAGCAAGGCTTGCCCGCGATACAGGCCACTAGGTTCCAAGGCAAATCGCGTGAACTTCATCGCGGGCAAGCCTTGCTCCCACAAAAAATTCCTCGCTCCAGGGACCCGGTGTTTACTGGGTTCGCTTCGGTGTAGGCCCCAACTACATCGCCTTGCGCCATTGCCTACAACTACGCCAGAATCCGCCGGCTTGTGCGCCTTGGGGCCTGGCTTTATCGTTTTCCGGTCGCTGACGAATCAGCGATCGGGTTTGGTAGCCCGGTTTTCCTGGCGCATTGTGCAACCGGATGCAGGGGACGTTTTTGTCTTCTATTTGATGGTGGTCATGCGTAGGGCGTCCTCGGACGCGCCGGGTGCCAGGTAACCGGTCTACCAACCTTCGTATGGCCGCCACCCTTCGTTTGGTAGCGAGAGAGTGATGGCTCCAATTTCATTACCTGGAGCTTCAACCATGTTCAAAGTAACCCCCAACCCACCACACACCGCCCCCAACGCATCAGAACTCGACAAAGCCGCCACGCGCGCCCTCGATTTCTATCTCAAGCCCCATCCGACCGAAGCCAAGACTGATCCAGGCCAACTCTTCACCGTGGTCAACGGCGTCGACACCGAGTGCTTGCTCGCCAACCTCAGCGAAACCCTGTCCTCGGCCAATGCCATGGTCAGCGACCTGGCGTTCGAGCTGGATGGCTCGCGGCGGCATGTGGCGCTGGGTATCCAGCAATTGATCGAGCTGGGTGGGTTGCTGGCGAACCGGGCGCTGGATAACGTCGAACCGCGCTAGCCAGTTCCCCTTGTGGCGAGGGGACTTTGTGGGAGCAAGGCTTGCCCGCGATACAGACCACTAGGTTCCAAGGTAAATCGTGTGAACTTCATCGCGGGCAAGCCTTGCTCCCACAAGATTCCTCGCCACAGGGGGTATGCCCTAACCCACAGGGGTCGCCCCTACACAGGATTTTGCACTGAGCCTGATGGTTACCGTCCCGCCAACTCCATGATCATCCGCGACAGCAGATAAACCCGCGGCACGACGCTTTCCACTTCCGCGTATTCCTCGGGCGTATGGATGTTGCCGCCGACGATGCCGAAACCATCCAGCGTCGGCGTGCCGACTCCGGCCGACAGGCTGGCGTCCGCTGCGCCGCCGCTGCCTTCTTCGGTGAGCTTGCGCCCCAGCTCGCCGTAGATGCCCTGGGCCATGGCCATCAGGCGATCCGATTCCGCCGTCTGCGGCATCGGCGGCAGGCCGCGTTTCAGGCTGGTGGTGACCTCAGTGTCGGCGATCAGTTTGTCCTGAGACACACGGGCCAGGTCTTTTTCGATACGGTCGAATTCCTCCGGCACCGCGGCCCGCACGTCGGCCTTGGCGGTGGCTTTGTCGGGAATCACGTTGGTGCGGTCGCCCGCGTTGAGCACCGTGAAGTTGATGGTGGTTTTCTTGTCCGCGTCGCCGAGCTTGCCGAGCTGGAGAATCTGGTGCGCCGCTTCCATCGCCGCATTGCGCCCCAGTTCCGGCGCCACACCGGCGTGGGACGCCTTGCCCTTGACCTCCACCAGCGCCGTGGCACTGCCCTTGCGCCACACCACCAGGCCGTCGGCCGGGCGTCCCGGTTCCAGGTTGAGGGTCACGTCATGGGCCTTGGCGGTTTTCTTGATCAGGTCGGTGGCGACGTCCGAGCCGGTTTCTTCGCTGGCGTCGAGCAGGAACGTGATCTGCGCATAGTTCTTGAAGTCCAGGTTCTTGAGCACCTTCAACGCATAGATGCCAGCGACGATGCCCCCCTTGTCATCCATCACGCCAGGCCCGTAGGCGCGGCCGTCCTTGATGTGGAACGGACGCTCGGCAGCCGAGCCCTCCTTGAACACCGTGTCCATATGGGCCATCAGCAGGATCTTGGCCTTGCCGGTGCCCTTGAGGGTCGCCAGGATGTGCTGGCTACCATCGGAATTCGGCACCTTTTCAATGCTGGCGCCCAGCTTCTTCAACTCATCGATGGCAATGTCGCCGACCTGGGTCAGCCCCGGCACATACCCGGAGCCGGAGTCGATGTTCACCAGTTTTTCGAGCAACTTCAGCGCCTCGCCCTTGTACTGTTCGGCATCGGCGAGGACCTGTTGGTTGGGCTGTGCGAAAGCGGCGGGAGCCAAGGCGCCGAGTGCCAGGCTCAGGCCGAGGCTCACGGCCAGACGGGAGCGCAGAGGGGTAATCATCATGATTTCATCCTTGTTCCGTAAAGAAAGATTGCACGGGCACCCTACCCGAGCCAATGGGTAGCCGCTACCCGAAGGCAGGGGATTTTATTCCTGTAGTCCTCTTCAGATTTTGGCTATACATGACAGGGGGTAGCAGTAAACAAGCACCGTCTGCCCCATCGGCCCAGGCTGGCCAAACACATTCCGTCGTCGTTCATGGAGAGAAGGCATGCTGTTGTGGGTGATCCTCGCTGTATTCATTGTCTGGAGCTGGCTAACCTATCCGAGCATCGGCCAAGTGCTGTTCGACCTGAGCATGGCCGTGGAGACGCGTCTTTCCCGGTTGCACAAGATCATCGTGCCCATCAGCGAAATGACGGTGTCGACCCTGCAAGGCGGACCTTACGAAGCGTCCGGCTGCATCCTGATGCTGCATGGCTACAGTGCCGACAAGAACCTCTGGCTGCGGTTCGCCCGGCCCTTCGTCCGTGACTATCGGGTGCTGATTCCCGACCTGCCCGGCCATGGTGAAACCGGCTTCAAGGCCGGCGGCGGCTATGACATTCCAACCCAGGCCCGGCGGGTGATCGAGTTGCTCGACGCCTGCGGCCTGGACAAGGTCCATGTGATCGGCAATTCCATGGGCGGTTACCTGGCCGCCTGGCTGGCGGCCACTTCGCCTGAACGCGTGCTGACCCTGGCGCTGCTCAATCCGGCCGGCGTGACGTCGCCCCAGCCCAGCGACATGGACCGCCAGGTGGCCGCCGGCCGGAACCCATCGCTGATGCGCTCGCGCAGTGATTTCCCACCGTTCTATGCGATGACCATGGACTCACCGCCCTGGGTGCCCAAGGTGGTGTTGGCGGCGGTGGCCGATAAATACGTCAGGTGTCGGGAAGAACTGGCGGAGATCTACACGGACTTCAACGCCAGCCCGCCGATGGAGCCGCGCCTGGCCGATATCCGCGCGCCGTCGCTGCTGCTCTGGGGTCACCAGGACCGAATGATCGACGCCAGTTGCGTGCCGGTGTGGAGCAAGGGCATCGCGGATCTGCGGGTGGAAATCTGGGACGGGCTCGGTCACCTGCCCCCCATTGAAAAACCGGAACGGACGGCGGCGCTGTATCGGGGGTTTCTCAAGGGGTTGGGACAGTGACGGCGCACGACCTTGGGGATCAGTCCCTGACAGAATGAAGTCCTGAAGATTCTTCGTTTGCGGGGGCTGGAGAAGGCTGCGATCTTTCGTTCCACTTTCATTCCCAATTCCCACAGTCCGAACCAGGAATTCCCACCATGAGTTTCGTCAGTCCCGACCTGATCCGCCAACGCTTCTCCAGGGCGATGTCCGACATGTACCGCGACGAAGTGCCCCTGTACGGCACGTTGATGAACCTGGTGGAACAGACCAATGCCCGGGTGCTGGTCAACGATCCGCAACTGGCCGAACACCTGAACAGCACCGGCGAACGCGAGCGCCTGGACCTCGAACGCCACGGCGCGATCCGCGTCGGCACCGCTGCGGAGCTGGCGACCCTGAGCCGGTTGTTCGCGGTCATGGGCATGCAGCCGGTGGGCTATTACGACCTCACGCCTGCCGGGGTACCGGTGCATTCCACAGCCTTTCGCGCTGTGCATGAAACGGCCTTGCAGGTCAGTCCGTTCCGGGTGTTTACCTCGTTGTTGCGCCTGGAACTGATCGACAACGCCGAGCTTCGGGCATTTGCCGAGTCGGTGCTGGGCAAGCGGCAGATCTTTACGCCCCAGGCCCTTGCGCTCATCGACCTCGCTGAACGCCAGGGCGGCCTGACGCAAGCCCAGGCCGACGACTTCGTCCTACAGGCCCTGGAAACGTTTCGCTGGCACCACAGCGCTACCGTCACCGCCGAACAGTACCGTCAACTCAGTGCCCAGCACCGCCTGATCGCTGACGTGGTGGCCTTCAAGGGCCCGCACATCAATCATCTGACACCACGCACCCTGGACATCGACAGGGTCCAGGAGCAAATGCCCGTGCATGGCATCACCCCCAAGGCGGTGATCGAAGGCCCGCCCCGCCGCCAGTGCCCGATCCTGTTGCGCCAGACCAGTTTCAAGGCGCTGGACGAACCCGTCGCCTTCACCGACCAGCCCCATGCCCAAGGCAGCCACAGCGCCCGCTTCGGTGAAATCGAACAACGGGGCGCCGCCCTCACGCCCAAGGGCCGTGCGCTCTACGATCAGTTGCTGAACGCGGCTCGGGATGCCTTGGGGGAATTTCCCAATGAGGCCAATGCCGCACGCTACAATGCGCTGATGGCCGAACACTTTACGCCGTTCCCGGACAGTCACGATGAGTTGCGCCGGCAGGCATTGGCGTACTTCCGTTATTTCGTGACACAAAAGGGCCTGGCCGCCAAAGGCACACTCGAGCCGTCGACGTCGCTGGAACACTTGGTTGAACAGCGATACCTGCGCGCCGAACCGCTGGTGTATGAAGATTTCCTGCCGGTCAGCGCCGCGGGTATTTTCCAGTCGAACCTCGGCGATGACGCCCAGAGCCGTTACGCCGGGCAGTCCAATCGCCAGGCCTTTGAACAAGCGTTGGGACGAACGACGATCGATGAGCTGGGGCTGTACGCCGAGACACAGCAGCGCTCCATTGATGAGTGCAGGGCGGTGTTGGGTTTGTAGGCGCGCGGCTCCTTTGAATGCCTGAAATGACTGTGTTCTGAAGAGGCTGATTGTGGCGAGGGAGCTTGCTCCCGCTTGAGTGCGGAGCACTCACAAAAAAGGGGCCGCTGCGCAGCCCAGCGGGAGCAAGCTCCCTCGCCACAGTAAGCATCTCGGCTACAAGATCAGGTTTGGCAAAAAATGCCCCACCGCTTTCGCCATGAGCCCATCATTCGCGTCGTTCTGCCTGTTCCCACGGGCTCGCAACCGTTGCGCAAGAAATTGCATGGCGCTGCGCAGGCTGTTGCGCAGATCGCGTCCAAATGGTCGAAGAAATACTCGAAGGCAGCTCATAAAGTTGAATAAATATTTGAAATAAAAGGACTTTTATAGAAATGGCATAGCTCTTGATAACTCCTCCGGCACCTCGGGACGATTCCTTCCCAGGTCCTTTAGTTATCCAGCAAGGAGAGCATCCATTGGCTACCCCCGCATACATGTCCATCGAAGGCACCAAACAAGGTCTGATCACTGCCGGCGCGTTTACCGCCGACTCGGTGGGCAACACCTATCAGGAAGGTCATGAAGACCAGGTCATGGTGCAGGGCTTCCAGCATCAGGTCATCATCCCGCGCGATCCACAATCGGGCCAACCAACCGGTCAACGCGTGCATAAACCGCTGGTCATCACCAAGGTCTTCGACAAGGCTTCGCCACTGCTGCTGGCGGCCCTGACCTGCGGTGAACGCCTGACCAAGGTTGAAATCCAGTGGTATCGCACTTCTGCTGCCGGCACTCAGGAGCATTACTACACCACTACATTGGAAGACGCGATCATCGTCGATATCAAGGACTACATGCTCAACTGCCAGGACCCGGCGAACGCACACTTCACCCATCTGGAAGACGTGCATTTCACCTATCGCAAGATTACTTGGACTCACGAAGTCAGCGGAACGTCGGGTTCCGATGATTGGCGCTCGCCGGTTGCCGGTTAATACCGGGACAACCGTTCATGCATCGGCCGGCTCGGCTGGTCGATGTGGATAAGTATGAGTAAGTGTTTCAGACGGTGTTCGCCCAGTGTGACGGCCTCGGCATTCCATGCACTGGTAAAGAGCCAGACACTGGGCGAACGGGCTCAATCATAGTGGAACTTTCGAGCTATGTCCGCCTCACGTTTATAAATAATTATTCAGCTCTGGCTTATTTTAATTATTGGCCGCCAATACCCACTCGTCCGTTCAATTAATCGTTTGACTGAGTTGCAGAAGTTGGATCCTATTAATAGTTGTACAGCCTGTTAGATAAATGCAACACATCAGTACAACAACCCATCCGATCATGTAACGCGTTACATAACCCTGACAATAGTTATACGTTGCCGTTTTTATTGGATCGAGATGACGGACTCCCGTGATGACGCCCGGCTTTTTGTGCCTCGGTCTCGCCCGCTCCAGGCTCACCCTCCTGCTGTTTGCGCTTGGCCGGGTCGTTCGGGCGCTGGGCATCGTTATCGCGCTCCACTTCGCCGGGCAGCGCCGGTTCGTCGGGGTTCTGCGTGGTGTGATCAGGATTGTCCTTCATGGCTACTCCTGGCGTGTTCGGGCTCACAAATCAGGCATCGGGGTCGGCGACTTCTTCGGCAACGTTGGCATCCGGGGAGCGCTGGTGGAGCTGTTCGGCCCGGGCCTTGAGCTCCTGCCATTGCGCCAGGTCGATAGCCCCTTGGCCGAACAGGTCGTTGGCCACCTGCATCAACTCGGTGAAATGAGCATCGGGCGACTGCTGCCAATAGGCCTTGTCGTCGAACAGTCGCTGCCAATCGGCCAGCGCCGGGGGTTTGAGGTCATCGCTCATGACGGGCTCCTGTCAGGCCTTGTCCGGGCATTCATAACGTATGAGGGAGCCGCTCCCCGGGAGTTCCGACGAGTCTCAATAACCGGTCATTTCCAGATAGCCGCTGCCGCCATGACTGCCGTTCACCTGCACCGGGCCTTCCCAATAGGGGATGCGCAGGGCCATCCAGGCGTTGGGGTTCAGGGCGCGGGTGCTGATCTCGACCTGCTTGCCAGGGATCTTGATGGACCAGCGAACCGGCATCGAGCGTCCGGCGACTTGGGCGGTGTCCAGCGGCACCAGCTCGATGTCGGCGGCGTGCAGGGGTTGCGCCTGGCCCTGGGCATCGATCCAGGTGCCGGTGAGATACGGCGCCCCGTCCTTGTGGCGCATGCGGTAGAGCATCACGTGCTCGCCACTGTCCAGGTGCAGGGAGAACCAGTCCCATCCGGTCTGGTTAGCGGTCAGCGGCTGGCTGCTCCACTCACGATCAAGCCAGGCCGGGCCACTGACCGTGTAGCGCCGACCGTCGATCTCCAGCTGACCACTGGCCTGGAAGAACGGCTGGCTGTAGTAGTACGACGCCTGCCCCTGTTGGGATTTCTGGCTGAAACCCTTGTCGCCCTGCAATACCAGGGGACGGGCCGACGTGAGCCGCAGCTCATAGCCAAAGTGTGAATCGCGGGCCTTCAGTTGCATGTCGGCCAACGGGTCGGGGCCGCTGGCTTGGGTGGTGAATTGCCAATCGTCGATCCAGGCCTCGAAGGGCATCGCCTGCACCCCGGCCTGCCCCACCCCGCCCCGCGCATAGCGCTCGGCGGCATGATGGACTGTCGCAGAGGTGACCGCGGCGTGACCGAGCCAGATCGTCTGGTTGCGCCAGCCATCCGCTTGGGGGCCGGCGCTCAAGGCACTGCGAAACAGTGTCCATTGCACGCCAAATTCATGCCCCTCGGCATCCTTGAGATTGGCGGTGACATACCACCATTCGATGCGATATCCCTGGTGAACGCCGTGATCCGCCGGAAAGCCGAACACCCGCCCAGGCACCACCGGTGTGAAGGCAACGGCCTCGCCGCCCAGGCCGGCAAAGCCTTTTGGGGGTTCCGCCGGTTTGTCACAACCGCCGAGCAGCGCCAACAACAGCAGGCCGATCCGGATTTTCATGAGCGGTCCTCCTGGGAAAAGCGCCTGAGCAGATCAGCAGGCTGGGTGCGGTACAAGGCGTACAACGGCCAGGCGGACGCCAGCAACGTGGCGAACATCGCCAACGCCAGCAATTGCACCAGTTGCACCGGGAACACCCGCAACGGCAAGCGCCAACCGAACGCCTGCACATTGATCACCGCATCCAGGCACCAGGCCAGGGCGATACCCAGCGGCACGGCCAGCACCAGGGTCAGCAACGACAGCAGCCAGGTCTGGCCAAGGTTGAGCAGCATCAGTTGCCGACGTGTCACGCCCAGCGCCCACAGCGGCGCCAACTGGCCGAGACGACTCTGGCTCTGGGTCAGCAGGCTGATGAACAGCGCCACCCCAGCCACGGCCAGCGTCAAGCCGTTAAGCGCAGCGGTGGCGGCAAAGGTGCGTTCGAACACCTGGGTCGACCAGCCCTTGAGCCGGGCCTGATCGAGGATCCGGCTGTCGTCCAGGTCGAATCGACTTTGCAGCGCCGCCAGCAGCGTCGGCATGGCAGAGGGCTCGATCCGCAGGTTGAAGCGATACGGCGTCAGTTCCGGCCAATGGGCGAGCAGGTGGTCGACGTTGACCAGCACATGGCCCTTGGGATTGCCGTAGTCGGCGTAGATACCGACGATACGTGGCGTCCATGGCCCCTGCGGAGTGGGCAGGGTCAGTTGATCGCCAACCCGGACCTTGAGGCGACGGGCCAACTGTTCGCTGAGCATCAGCGTGTCGGCGGCGGCCAGTTGCTCCCAGGCTCTGTCGGCGGAGTCCAACAGTGGCCAATGCTGGCGATAGAGAGGGTGATCGATGACACCGAAGACATCCGTCGGCCAGCCTTGCAAAGGCACCGAGACCTGCCAGTTGGGCAATATGGCCGTCACGGTCGGCTGCTGTTTGAGCCAGGCGTGCAGCTCGCCGGCCTGGGCCGGGGTCTGCGGGCTGACGTACAGTTCCGCGGTCAGGCGCTGTTCGAGCCAGTGGGTGAACGTCTGACGGAAACCTGCGGTCATGCTGCCAGCACCGATATTCGCCGCCAACGCCAGCAACAAGGCCATCAACGCCAGGCTCAACGTCGGCAGTTGTTGCCGGCAGTCAGCGAGAAACCATTGTCCGAGCACTGAACGGCTGCGGCGCAGCAACAGGTTCAGCGCATGATTGAGCAATACCGGCAAGGCCAGGGCCGCGCCCAGCAGCAAGGCTGTCATCAGGACAAAACCGCTGGCCAGACTGTCACCCCGCAGCAACGCAAACACAGCAATCAATGCCGCCAATGTCGCTACCCAGCCCTGACGGCGCAGCCAGCGTGCATGGGCCTGATGCCAGGCCTGGGGGTTGGCCAGCGCCAGCAACGGCAAACGCGCCGCCCGCAGCAAACTGTCGGCACCGGCCAGCAGCGCGCCGAGCAGGCTCAGGCCTACGCCGCTCAGCCACCACCACGGGCTGAGATTCAAATACCCGGGCACTTCGGCACCGTACAACCCGCGCAGGCTCGCCGCGACATCCGGCAACAGCAGGCTCGCCAGCCAATAGCCGCTCAGTACCCCGGCCACGCCGCCCAACAACGCCAGTGCCCCCAGCTCAACCGCCAGGCTGGTGACCAGCATCCGCGCACTGACGCCGCACGCTCGCAGGGTTCGCAGCAAACTGCGGCGTTGCTCCAGGGCCAGGCCGATCGCCGCGTGAACAATGAACAACCCCACCACAAACGACAGGAAACCCAGGGCGTCGAGGTTCAGGTGAAAGCTTTCGGTCAGGCGCGATAGATTGTTTTCTTCATCGGCGCGCTTGAATTGCAACCGACCGTTGAACGTTTCGGGCAACGCCGCGGTGAACGTGGCGGGCAGCAGCAAACGGGACAACCGTTCCGGCTGCCCGAGCACTTGTTGAGCGAAGCCGATGTCCATCAGCAGCATGCCCGGCGCCATGTCCGCCTGGACGTGCAGGGGTGGCAAGGCGTGTCCATCGAAGGTCAGGGGCCGGTCGCCCTCGCCCAGTCCCAAGGCTTGCAGGGTTTGCGGGGCGATCCAGGTGCGGCCAGGCTCAGTGAAAAACGCCACCACCTCGCTCATTTCCCGCGTCTGCCCCGCCAGCGCCGCACCGGCGGGCAGCGAAACCGGCTCGATGCCCATCAGTTGCAGACGCTGGTCTTCATGCCCCTTGAGCGTCACCCTGGTCTGCAACACCGGCGACACCGGCCAACCCTGGCGACGCAGATCGACAAACCATTGCTGGGGAAAGGTACCACCACCGGGGGCACTGAGGCTGGCCTGGGGTTCGCCGCCAATGAGCTGGCTGGCTCGGGCGTAGCTGTCCCGGGCCTGACTGTTCAAGGCTTGCACGCCGGTCAGCAGGCTGGTGGCGAGCCAGAGCCCGGTCAACACACTGAAGAACTGCACCGGGTGCAAGCGCCAATGGCTGAGCAAGGCCTTGAGGGTCTGGCGAAAGATCATCAATCCTGACCCACCTGCGCCAGCCGCCCGCCGTGCAACACCACGCGTTCAGCCAGACGGGCCGCCACCCGCGGACTGTGGGTGACCATCAGCAGACTGGTGGAGCTGCCATCCAACAGCTCCAGCAACAGGTGCAGCACTTCGTCACTGGTGGCTTCGTCGAGGCTGCCGGTGGGTTCGTCGGCCAGCAGCAAAGGCGGACGCGAAGCCAGCGCCCGGCCCAGGGCGACCCGTTGCTGCTGGCCGCCGGAAAGCTGTTCGGGATAACGTCGCAGCAGGTCCCCAAGCCCGAGTCGTTGTATCAGGTGGGCCTGCCAGGTGGGGTCATGGCGACCACACAATCGCGCCTGGAACGCCAGGTTGTCTTCGACCGACAAGCTGCTGATAAGGTTGAACTGCTGGAACACCAGGCCGATTTCCGTTCGCCGCCAACTCGCCAACTGGCTTTCGCTCATGCCGTCGAGCCGGTACTCGCCACTGCGGATACTGCCCCGATCGACCTTGTCCAACCCGGCGACCAGGTGCAGCAAGGTACTTTTACCACTGCCGGATTCTCCCATCAGCGCCAGGCTGCTGCCCGGCGTCAACGTCAGGTCGACGCCTTGCAACACCGGCAACGGGCCCTGAGGGGTGACGTAGCTTTTGAACACATCGCGGACTTCAAGCATGGAAAGGCTCGGATGAGACACTGTGAGGCTCAGGATAACGGAGTTGAGTGCCGGCCCCCATCGCTGAGCCTGCATTAAGGGTGCCTACCGTTTGTCAGTGCGCGACCACATTGGCTCCGCCTTTCTTGTGCAGTGTCAATTTTCAGCTATCAATCAATCAGTAATACACGCCGCTTCCGATCTTCCGGCGAAACCGTCATGAAAATGACAACCCTTGACGCTGCCTTCAACGACGGTCACCGACATGCCTCACAACGACTATCGCCACGATATCGACGGGCTTCGCGCCGTTGCAGTCATCGTCGTGTTCATCCATCACCTCAGCACCAACCTGCTCCCGGGTGGCTTCGTAGGCGTCGACATTTTCTTCGTCATCTCGGGCTTTCTGATCACCTCCCAGGTGTTTTCCGAGATCAAGAACAACACCTTTTCAGTGAAGCGTTTTTATCAACGACGCATCAACCGCATCGTGCCTGCGTTGGCAACGGTGTTGCTGGCGAGCGTGGTCGCCGGGGCCTTCATCCTTTCTCCGGCCGACCTGAACCGGCTCAACCTCAGTGCGCTGCTGTCACTGCTAGGGGTCTCGAATGTCTACATCTGGATGAAGTACGGAAATTACTTCGCGGCGGACGCCAGCGAGGCCCCGTTGCTGCACACCTGGTCGCTGGGTATCGAAGAACAGTTCTATGTGATCTGGCCGTTGCTCATTCTGGCGATCCATCGGCTGGCGCCGCGTTATGTGCTGGCCGTGCTGGGGGTGGGCATTGTCGTGGCCACTGTTTTTTCGGAGTACGCCACGAACGTCTTCGTCACCGCCTCCTACTATCTACTGCCCACGCGTTTTTTCGAATTGATGGTGGGTGGGGTACTGGGCATTTATCTGTATCGGCCAAGGCCGCTCGGCAAGCGGGCAGCCTTGGGGTTCGCGTTGGCAGGGGCCGGGTTGATCGGCTTTTCCTTGTTTACCCTGAACCCCGACGCCCCCTTCCCCGGCATCAATGCCTTGATGCCTTGCCTGGGCGCTGCGTTGCTGATTCTGGCCGGCAGTGCTGGCGTGCAGTCTCGCTTATTGAACAACCGGCCCATGGTCTTCATCGGCCTGATCTCCTACTCGCTTTATCTATGGCACTGGCCACTGATTGCCTATCTGAATTACCTGGGCATTGCCATTACCCTTCCCGTGGGAATTTCACTGCTGGGGGTGTCGATCGCCCTGTCCTGGTGCTCCTGGCGCTATATCGAACGCCCCTTTCGACGGACCGGAGCACAATTACCGTTTGCGCACGTATTCACTCGACGATTCATGGCACCGGCCCTTGGGCTCGCCGTGTTGGCTGCGCTGACCCTGCAACTGCACGGTTTTCCACAGCGCTTTGCGCCAGAGGTGTCGACGCTTGAGGCCATGACCTTGGTCGAGCCGAACAAGCTTCGCAGCGATTGCCACATGCCCAACGCGAAATACAGTGCCGAGCCCAACCCCAACTGCCGTATCGGGGCACGCAAGGAGCAACTCGATGGGATCATGGTCGGTGACTCGTTCGCCAACCATTTCACCGGCATGGTGGATATCCTGGCCAAACCCAACGGCATCAGCTTGATGGATTACACCCTGGATGACTGCCCGCCGATCTTCGGTTACACCGCGCCGATATCGCCGGTGTATGTCGCCCATTGCACGGAACGCAACAAACGCGTGCAGAAGCTGATCGAGCAGAACCAGTACGCTGACGTGGTGCTGGCTGGGGCCTGGCCCAGGGACGAGGCGAGCGCCCATATGATCGAAGCCAGTATCAAGCGCGTGGCGGACAACTCGGGGCAAGTCATCGTGATTCTCAGCAATCAGACCATCGACAAAGCCGCGACCTGCCCCGTGCGCCGCTTGATGTTCAGCATCGACCGCCCATGTTCGGCACCGCTGGATATCGCGGCGCCTTACTGGGCAGGGATACGCGCAAGGCTGCCCCAGGTGCACTTTATCGATCCTAATCAAGTGATCTGCCCGGCGGGGCTGTGCAGCCCGATCATCGACGGACAAATGCTCTACCGCGATGACGCACACTTGAACGATGGGGGGTCACGCTTCATTGGCCGCACATTGCTCGACCAGGGCTTCTCGCTTCTCCACGACCCCACCCATCCCGGAACGATCGCCACGACAAGATAGGCCTTCACAAGGGATTGGCGGTGAGCTGGGATGGTGTGTCCACCCCGGACCCGGGTGGGAGCGAGCCTGCTCGCGATGGCGGCGGCGCAGTCAACATCCATGCAAGCTGACCCACCCTTCAGTGCCCTACCGCCATCTCAGCCTGGGCCGGTTTCGGGGTCACGATGCTGTTCAGGTCGATGTGTTTCCAGGCCGGTTTGGCGCCCAGGCGTGCGTTGAATCGGTAGTTGAAGGTGAAGTCGTCTGCGGTGGGTTGGTCGAGGGATTTGCCATACAGAGCTTGCACCCCCGCACGGTCATAGCCCATCAGCTGCAACAGCGTCGGGAAGATGTTGTAGTGGCTGGAACGGTCCTTGTTCTGGGCCCAGGCCTCGCGCCAATCGAGCGTGTGCAGACGGCTACCCTGGATCACCACCAACGGCACCAATCCCTCCTCTTCCACCGGGTCCCCGCCACAATGGGTGTTGAGCCCCGGGTTGCCGCGTTCATGCAGGTCCTGGCCATGGTCTGAGGTGTAGATCAGCACGGCATTGGCCAAGGCCGCCTGGCTGAAGATCCTCCGGAAAAACTCGCCGACATTCCACAACAGCGTGTTCTGGTAGGCGTTGCGGTAGAGCACCCAGTCATCCTTCTGGCCATTGAAACCGTCACGCCGGCCGGTGTCGGCCACGTCCTGATACTGCCCTCGCGGCAAAGCGGGGCGGTAGCTCATGAAATCATCGGGGTACTTGTCATGCACCGGGAAATGCGCGCCGACCTTGTTGATGACCACCAGCTCCGGCTGGTCATCGCCGAGCAACTCGATCAACTTGTCCGCCGCCGCCATGTCGCGGTCGCGCACGCTGGTCTGGTCGAATTGGACAAAGACATCGATGTCCTTTTTCTCCAGATCGGTCATCAGGTTCTGCAGATTGCCCCCCGTGCGCTGGGCGTCGATGTAGACGGTGCGCAAGCCCGCGCCCTTGGCGTACTGCCAGATCGAAGGTTGGGTGCTGTTGATGCGCATGTAGTCGGCGCGGGTACCCCCATAGCGCAGGGTGACATTGGTGTCGGCGCTGCAATTGGCAATGGAGGCCGCGTAGCCGAAATTGAAAATATCCACCCCGGACGGCGGCGTCTTGAGCCCGGAGTGCACACCCGACGGCGTATTGATATCCAGGTAGTTGCCGGAGACGCTTTCATCGATGATCAGCACGATGTCATGCCCGATCGGCGACGTTTTCCGCACCAGGCGCACCGGCTCCCGCGGACCGACCGTGTTGTGCAAGGCCTCATAGACGAACAGGTTCAAATAGGCCAGCGGCGTGTACATCGCCGGTAGACCCCGGGCACCTTCGCCAGCCCGCACAAAGAGCACACCGCTGAGCATCAGTACGCCCAGCAGCGGCGCGGCAACGGGGAGATAACCGGGCAGCGGTATCCGCCGGCGGGGCTTGAGACCAATCCCCAACAGCAGCAACAGTCCGGCGACCATCGCGCTGATGATCACCTCGCGATACTGCCAGGCCGCCTCCTGGATAAAACCACCGGAGTACACCAGCGACACGAACTGGCTGTAGGTCAGGTAGCTGTCGGTCACCCGGGTGTACACCTCGAAGAACACCGCCGACACAAACATCGCCAACGCGAACAGGTGCCGCACCAGCGCGTGGCGGATATAGGCGGTCATCCACAACGCCACCACCAACGCCACGAACATCGCGCCGAACAACACCGTCGCAAAGCCAAAACCCAGCGCCTCCAGACGGTCAAGGTAGTAGTCATATCCCCTGATCAGGTACAGCGCCAGCAGCAGTTCCTTGAGGTATCGGGCCATGGCTTTCTCGACGCAATCGTGACGTTCGCAAAGGGCTCTGTTCCTGGACACTAGCAGCGGCGTTCCAAAGCGCAAGAAAGGTCATGAATCAAATACGCGTCAAAAAAAAGTTAGCCCAAAAATGACACGAAACACCCTAAAAATAATGAAGAATCTATGGGTAAATACCGTTCATCGATTTTTTTGACGCGCATTTAACCCTTTAAAACAGGCACTTTTCCAAGACTGTCAATAACTTGATATCAAAAGGCCCGACACTTTCTAGTTTTGCCAACAGTGACAACTGTCATTTTGCTGACACGCTTTTCTGAGGCTGCGCTATACCCCCCTAAACAGTTTCATCCGAGTTACATAAAAACGATCTACGAGGCACGCCAGAATGGACGTGAGCGTATTTGGAACGGGGTACGTGGGGCTCATCCAAGCGGCAGCATTGGCCGACGTCGGACACCGCGTGTTGTGCATCGACATCGACCCGAACAAGATCCGGCAGCTGCAGCAAGCGGTCCCCCCGATCAGCGAACCGGGACTCTCCGGATTGCTCGAAGACAACATCAAGGCCGGGCGCCTGTCGTTCAGTTCCCAGGCCAGCGATGCGGTCAACCATGGCGAACTCATTTTCATCGCCGTCGGCACCCCCGCCGATGAAGACGGCTCGGCAGACCTGAGCCATGTACTGGCGGTAACCCGGCAGATTGCCGACTTCATGGACAGCGATCGCACCCTGATCATTAAGTCCACCGTGCCAGTGGGCACCGCCGACAAAGTTGCCGAATGCGCCCGCCAGGCGCTGGCCCGACGGGGCCTGAAACGGCTGAACGTGCGGGTGGTGTCCAACCCCGAATTTCTCAAGGAAGGCAGCGCCCTGGCCGATTGCATGCGCCCGGACCGGATCATCGTCGGCACCGCCGACACCGTGGCCCGCGACCAGATGAGCGAGCTCTACGCCCCCTTCTGCCGCAACCGCGAAAAGCTGATGTTCATGGATAACCGCAGCGCCGAACTGACCAAGTACGCCGCCAACGCCATGCTCGCCACCCGCATCAGCTTCATGAACGAACTGGCCAACCTCACCGAACGATTGGGCGCCGACATCGAAGCGGTGCGCAAAGGCATCGGCTCGGACCCGCGCATCGGTTATCACTTCATTTATCCCGGCTGCGGCTTTGGCGGCTCGTGCTTTCCCAAGGACCTGCGGGCCCTGCTGCACACCGCCGAACAGAGCGGCATGCCGCTGAGCCTGTTGCGCAGCGTCACCGACGTCAACGACCGCCAGCGGCACATCCTGTTCGAGAAACTCGCCAAGCAGTTTCCCGATGGCCTGGCCGGTAAATCGATTGCCGTCTGGGGCCTGGCCTTCAAACCCAACACCGACGACATGCGCGAAGCGCCCAGTCGGTACCTGATGGAAGCACTATGGCGCGAAGGCGCCCGGGTCCAGGCCTACGACCCGGAAGCCATGTCCGAATGCCGGCGGCTCTACGGCTACCGCAAGGACCTGAACCTGTGCGCCACCCGTGACGACACCTTGGAAGACGCCGACGCCCTGGTGATCTGCACCGAGTGGAAGAACTTCCGCGTGGTGGATTTCGACCTGCTCGCCCGCAAACTGCGCGCCCGGATCATCATTGACGGTCGCAACCTGTACAACCCGGAACACCTCGCTGCCGCCGGGCTGCTGTATCGCGGCATCGGGCTGCGGCATACCGTGCCGGACGGCTCGGCACCGGGGCCGCAAGCGTGAACATCCTGGTAACCGGCGCGGCCGGTTTCATCGGTGCCCACTGCGTGCGGCGACTGCTGTGCGACGGTCACCGGGTGTGCGGGTTGGACAATTTCAACGACTACTACGACCCCCAACTCAAGCATGACCGCATCGCCTGGGTGAAGGCTCAGGCGGGTGAGTTCCCCCTCGCACGGCTGGACCTGACCGACGCCTGCGCCATCGATGAACTGTTCCAGTCGTACCGCCCGGACGTGGTAATCCACCTCGCCGCACAGGCGGGAGTGCGCTACTCCCTGGAGAACCCACGGGCCTACGTCGACAGCAACCTCACCGGGTTCCTGAACATCCTCGAAAGCTGCCGCCGTCATCCGGTCAGGCATCTGATCTACGCCTCCTCCAGCTCGGTGTATGGCGCCAACCCACGCACGCCTTACTCCGAACAGGACAACGTCGACCATCCATTGTCGTTGTATGCCGCCAGCAAAAAAGCCAACGAGCTGATGGCCCACAGCTACAGCCACCTGTTCGGCATCCCTTGCACCGGCCTGCGCTTTTTTACCGTGTACGGCCCTTGGGGCCGGCCGGACATGTCGCCGATCCAGTTCGCCCGCGCCATCGCCGAAGGCCGGGTGCTGCAATTGTTCAACCATGGCGAGCACCAGCGTGATTTCACCTACATCGACGACATCGTCGAAAGCATCGCCCGGCTGATCGATCGTCCGCCTCGCGTCACTGCCGCACGGGATGTGGAACCCTTGGACCCGTCCACCAGCCGCGCGCCCTGGCGCATCTACAACATCGGCGGGCAGCACCCGGTGGCCCTGCGGACCTACGTCGCGTTGCTGGAAAAACACCTGGGGCTGAGCGCCCGTATCGAACTGCTGCCCCTGCAACCGGGGGATGTGCTCAACACCTGCGCCGACGCCAGCGACCTGGCACGGGCCACCGGCTTCCAGCCATGCATCGAATTGGACGAAGGCCTGGCCCGCTTCATCGACTGGTTCCTCGATTACTACGCGCTGCCTGCTGCCCGCCCGCCGCTCGCGGCTGAACTTGCAGATGAAACCCAACGGAGGAGTCTATGACCCGTCATGAGCAATCCCTTCCGCTCAACACCCCCTGCGACAAGCGTGTCGACCCCGAACACCGCAGGCGCCTGGACGCGGCCATCCACCGGCAAGGTCGTGGCTGGCTGACCGGCCGCGACGGTGGTCGTCCCTGGACCGTCTCGCGGACCAACCGGGTGGTCGCCTGCCTCGGTGCCCTGGTCCTTCTGGTCCTGCTCTGCCCGCTGCTGCTGGGCCTGGCCGTGCTGGTCAAGCGCTCCAGCCCCGGCCCGGTGCTGTTCGTGCAGAAGCGCACCGGCTACCGTGGCCGCGTCTTCGGCATGTATAAGTTCCGCACCATGGTCGCCGATGCCGAGGCCCTCAAGGAGTCGCTGCGCCACCTCAACAAGCACGGTGCCGACGCCATCGACTTCAAGATCGACAACGACCCGCGCATCACCCCCATCGGCCGGTTCCTGCGACGCAGCAGCCTCGACGAACTGCCGAACCTGATCAATGTGGTGACCGGCGACATGCGCCTGGTGGGCCCGCGCCCGACCTCGTTCAACGCCTATCGCTACAAGGACAACCATCTTGTGCGCCTGAGCGTCTACCCCGGCCTGACCGGCCTGTGGCAGATCTCCGGGCGTAGCAATATCGACTTCGACCAGCGCGTGGAACTGGACCTCAGCTACATCGCCGAGCAGAGCCTGCTGTTGGATTTGAAGATCCTGATGATTACCCCCTTCAAAGTTTTCAGCGGCCACGGAGCGAGTTAAATGGACGGTTCAACGAATATCCTGACGATCGCAAGCCCGAGCGAGACCAACCTGACCTCGACCGTGCTCGACCCTTCCCTGCGGATCCTGCTTCTGACGTCCGCCAACACCGGTACCGGGACCAGCACCAGTGCCATGGCACTGGCCGCCCAACTGGCACAGATGAGCAGCGGCCGTGTCTTGCTGGTGGACGCCAGCCAGTCACCGCGCAACCTCAGCCAGCAACTGGGGCTGCAGAAAGAGCGCGGCTTCAGCGACCTGCTGTTCAACCACCTCACCCCGCCCCTGTTGCAGGACTGCGTGGTGCAAACCTCCAGCCTGCCCTTCGACGTCCTGCCCATCGGCCGCCTGGGGCGCAATGCCGAACGGCTCAATCCCGAACAACTGCGACATCTGTTCAGGCACCTGGCCGCGCAGTACCGCTTCGTGGTGATCGACGCCGACGCCGTGTATGCGGCCTCCGACACCCTGGTCATGAGCGCTCAGGTGGATGGCGTGGTACTGGTGGTGCGCGGCGAGGACACCCGCTGGGAAGTGGCCCAGGCCACCCGCCAGCGCCTGGCCCAGGCCGGCGCGAAAGTGGTGGGCAGCGTGTTCAACCGGCGCAAGTACTACATGCCCAAATGGCTCTACAACAACCTGTAAGCGTGCAGAAGGATGACGAGATGAACGCCAAAATGCTTGTCCTGCTGTTGCTGCCGCTTGCCGGCTGCTCCAGCACCAGCGATACCCGCTCGATGCCGGTGCAGATCCTCACGGCCGCACCGGCCAACGCCCAGGCCACCGACATGCCCAAAGTCGAACAGACCCTGCGGCCCCAGGATGTGCTCGATGTGATCTTTCACATCGGCATCACCAGTCCCCAGGCTTATCGCGTGCAGCCGGGCGACCAGGTGGCTCTGAACTTCACTGCCGCCAGCCAGCTCAACGGCACGCAACTGGTCATGCCCGACGGCAGCATCGAACTGCCGGGGGCCAATACGTCGGTGAAAGTCGCCGGCATGACCACCGACGAAGCGCGCCTGGCGGTGCAACGGGCCTACGACCAGAAAATGCTGTTCCAGCCCAATCGCAACCAGTTGACGGTGCTGGTGACCAGTCCGCTGTCCAACGAGACGAACCTGCGCAACACCTTGATTCACCCGGCCACCGGCATGAGCCGGGAAATCATCGTGGGCCGGGATGGCTACGCCAGCTTCCCGGAAATCGGCTCGGTACCGTTGCAAGGGATGACTGTCACCCAGTTGGAGACCTTCCTCAACGAGCGCTACGCCCAACTGCCCGGCCACATGACCGTGGACGTGCTACTCAAGTCCACCGCCGGTAATGAAATCTATGTCCTCGGCGAAGTGGCCCAACCCGGTTCCTACCCGATCCGTCGGCCGATCTCCGTGCTCGAGGCACTGACCCTGGCCCGAGGCACGAACGTCAAGGCACGGCTCGACTCGGTGGTGATCATGCGTCGCAACGGCAATCAGGTCGAAGCCCGTCACTACGACGTGGAAAAAGCCCTGAGCGGCGATGCCTCGCAAATTGCCTACCTGCAGCCGGAAGACATGCTCTTCGTGCCCAAGACCAAGCTTGCCAGCGCTGGCGAACTCGCCAGGCAGCTGGCTGACGTGGTGCTGTTCCAGGGCGTGGGGGTCAGCTTCGGCTACCGCCTCGACAACAAAAGCAGCAACAGCAACTGAGCCAGGTGATCGATCATGAGTCCCAAGGAAAACTACCTGCATGAGTTCTTCAGGATCTTCTTCGCCAACAAGCAGTGGGTGAAGCGCATCTTCCTGATCTTCGCCGTGATTGCCCTGGCGCTGCCATTGATGCTCAAACAGAGTTTCGATATCACCGCCCAGGTGATCGTACAGTCGAAAAAACTCTCCCAAGGCGATGCCACCACGTCGTTGAACCAGGAAAACGCCACCTTCGTTCCACCCACCCTGGCGGACATGGAAACCGAGAGCAATATCCTGCGTTCGCCAGCGCTGATCCGGCAGACCATCAGCACCCTGCGCGACCAGGGCGAGTACAACCCCAGCCCCGGCATCTTCAATAAATGGGTGAACGAACCGTTCAAGCGCTACGTCACCACGCCGCTGCGTGAGTACGTGATCAACCCGCTGCGCGATGGCCTGGGACTGGAGGTCGATCCGGTGCGCGACACCGTGCTCGATACGCTGACTGACGAAGCCGTCGGAAACCTCAAGATCGAGACCCTACCCGGCTCCAACGTCATCTCCATCGTCTACAGCTTCGGTGATCCGCAGCAAGGCACCCGGTTCGTGGCGCAACTGCTGCAGAACTACCTCTCCGGTCGCCAGGAGCTGCAATCGATCGAGTTGCCGCAGGCCTTCTATGAGCAGAAGAAAAGCCAATACCAGAGTCGCCTCGACGGCCTGGAAGGTACCCGGCTGGCCTTGCTTGAAGGCGTCGGTTCGGCTGATCCCAAGGAAGAAATCACCTTCCGCCTGAACGCCATCAACACTGAAGAGCAGGCCCTGAACCTGTATCAGGATCGCCTGTTGCAAAGCCAACGCTGGCTCGACTATCTCAAGACCAGTCTGGCGGCGGCGAACAGCTCGCGGTTCAACGATTACACCTTCCCCTTCACCTTCACCACCACCGTGGACAACATCGCCTTCGAAGACCGGGAGATCAAACAGTTGGGTGAGCAACTGACCGGCCAGGTCAGCCGCTATATGAATGACCTGGCGATCTTCCAGCCTGGCAGTGAACCGATGCTGCTGGCCCGGGAACAGATCGTGCGCACCCGCCAGCAATTCCTGAAAGTGGTGAACAACCGGATCCAGGAACGCACCACCGACCTGGCGGTGGTCAGCTCGGTGATCGATCAGAAGGTCCAACGCATCGCCGCGTTCAAGGGGCGCATCCACCAGTTGCAGGAAACCCAGAGCAAACTGCAGCAGATGGATACCGAGATCAACGCCCTGCATGCGGCGTTCTCCACCTACGCCCAACGGTTTGCCGAAGCCAGCACCGCCCGTTCGCTGGACAACGACCTGTCCAACGCCCGCGTGCTCAGCCCGCCCTTCGAACCGACCGCCGCGGCCTTCCCCAAGCCGATGCTGATTATCCCGTTCGGCCTGTTCAGCGGTCTGCTGCTGGCGATTGCCCTGGTCTACGTGCGTGAGTTCTTCGACCATCGCTTCAAGCACCCAGCGCAGATCAGCCGGCAACTGGACGTACCGGTGCTGCTGGTGATCAACGAGCAGTCTCCCGACCAGATCAATCCGCACCGCAACTGGAGCCTGCCCAGCCTTGTCCATTGGGTGCGCAATTGAACGCGCCGTTCGGCCCGTCCCACCGCAGCAGCCCCCTGCCGATCATTCATTTGCTCGACAGCGGCGGCTTCTACGGGGCCGAGCGGATGCTGCTCGATCATTGCCTGGCGACCCCGGGACAGCACCAGGTGCTGTTCCTCGCGGCGCCGCCGACCTTGATCACGCGCTTTCGCCAGGCCGGGGTCGATTGCCATCACTGCGGGAGCTGGGCCGAGCTGTTGCAGCACCTGCGCCAACGGCGCAGCGAGCAACCTTTGCTCAACACCCACAACTTCAAGGGGCTGCTGTTCGGCTGGGCCGCAGCCACGTTGCTGCGCCTGCCACTGGTCATCACCCAGCACGGGTTCACGCCGCGCAGTCCGAAGCAGCGTTTCTACACCTGGCTGAGCCTGCAACTGTGCCGCACGGCGTCGGTCAAGCGCGTGGTCTGCGTTGCCGAAAGCATCGCGGTGCTGCATCGCCAGGCCAGCGTGCGGGCGGAAAAAGTCGCCGTGATCCCCAACGGTTTGCCGACGCCCACGGCACCAGTGGCCCACCGCGACGACGGCCAGCGCTGGCGGGTCGGCTACGTCGGCCGCCTGAGCAGCGAGAAAGGCCCGGACCTGTTCCTCGACGCCATGATCCCCTTGTGCCAACGGCATCCATCGCTGCACGCGGTGATGCTCGGCGACGGCCCGGAACGCCAGGCCCTGCTCAAGCGCATCAACGATGCCGGGTTGCCCACGCGCATCGAGCTGCCCGGGTACCAGACCGACATGAATGCCTGGTGGAGTCGCCTCGACGCGTTGGTGATCAGTTCACGCACCGAAGGCACGCCGATGATTCTGCTCGAGGCCATGCAAGCCGGGGTACCGGTGGTGGCATTCGGCGTTGGCGGTATTCCCGATGTGGTACAGGACCGTCATAACGGTTTGCTCGCCGCCCCCGCCGACAGCGTCGAACTGGCCCGGCAGGTCGAAACGCTGTTCAGCGAACCACCCCTGGCGCAGATCCTGGCCGATAACGCACGACGCACCCAACAGGACCGCTACGACCTGCGCACGCTGGCCGAACGCTGGTCGCAGCTCTACATCCGTACGGCACGGGAGGCTCGTCCATGATTGTCCCACTCTCGATCGTCAGCCTGCTGGGGCTGGTTTGCCTGGCCTTGCTGGCCAGCCCTTATCCGTTCCTGGCGCCGGGGGCGGTGCTGGGCCTGGTGGGTGTCGCCTTTCTCTATCGCAAACCCGGCTGGGGCCTGCTGAGCATCGCTGCGCTGGTCCCGTTCGAAGGGCTGTTCAAGGACAACCCGCTCTCTGGCAGCAAATTCTTCGGCCTGGCACTGGTGCTGATCCTGATGCTGCAGTTGGCCCTGCACCAGATTCCGGGCACGCGCCTGCGCAGCAATATCTGGCGGCCGCTGATCGGCTTCATGATGCTGTATGGCCTGAGCCTCTACCTGTCGGACAGCCTGGAACTGTCGATGACCCATTTTCGCGAACTGAGCGTGGGGTTGATCCTGTTCGTCATCACCCTGTTGATCGGCCGCGAACTGAACCTTGACCTGTTCTGCCGCCTGATGACGCTGAGTGTCTGCACCACCTGCGCGCTGGCGATGTTTTCCGCCAAATACCAGGACCAGGGCCGCGCCTCGGGCCTGCTGGAAGACCCGAACGCCTTCGCCCTGCTGATCGCCTTTACCATGCCACTGGCGTTGCTGCTGGTGGTACGCGGGCCGAACCTGCTGCACCGGTTGTTCTGGATGGCTTGTCTGGCGCTGCTGCTGGGTGGCATGACCAAGACTGAATCGCGTTCGGGGCTGGTGGTGCTCCTGCTCAGCCTGGCGATCGGGCTTTATCACTATCGCGCGCAACTGCCGCGTGTCCGTCCACGGCACCTGGGGTTCGCCATGCTCGGGCTGGCGCTCCTGATTCCCCTGGCAGTCGCCGTAATGCCAGCCGGCTACGTCGCACGTATCCAGTCGTTGAGCATCCTCAGCGCCGGCGTCAATGCCTACAAGGATGAATCCCTCGGCCGGCGTGCTTCGTACATCGTGGTGGGCAGTCAGATGATCCGCGAAAACCCGATACTCGGCACCGGCCCCGGCACCTTCCCGTTGCACTATGCGCCCACCGGCTACGCCAAGGCGTTCTCGGCCAATCGCAAGCTGGGGGATCTGTATCGCCGGGCCCATAACACCTACCTGGAAATCTTCAGTGAAATCGGCATTCCGGGCGGGCTGATGTTTGTCGGCATGCTGGGCCTGGGTTTGTACAACCTGCTGCAGGCCCGCCGGCTCTGGCTCGAACGCCGGGACTGGGCGCAGGCGGATCTGCTGACGCACCTGGGCATGAGTTTCCTTTCGCTGATGCTGTTCCTGACGTTCCTCAGCGCGCCGAACCATAAATTGCTGTGGATCATGCTCGCCTTGACCAGTGTGTTGCGCTACGAGGCCGAACAGGCCCCTTCCCAGGAGGCGCGCCCATGAACCGGGTCAGCATCGTGATCCCGATGTACAACGAGGCCCGGCACATCGGCCGTACCTTGCTGGCGGCCCAGGAAGCCGCCCGTCAGGCGCAGCTGGAGTGCGAACTGATCGTGGTGGACAACGGCTCCGACGACCACGGCCCGCGCATCGCCAACGAACTGGGCGCGCGGGTGCTGCTCGTGCCCGGGGCGCACATCGGAGCCCTGCGCAACCGCGGCGCGGCGGTGGCTCACGGCGAGTGGCTGGCGTTCATCGACGCCGACATCGAGATGCCGGCCAACTGGCTCAAGCTGCTACTGGAACTGGAGGGTCACCAGGGCGACGTACTGGGCCTGGACCTCGACACGCCCCGCCAGGCACCTTGGTTCGCCGAAGCCTGGCAGCGCCGCAGCCAGCGTCCCGGAGCCCATCGCCTGCATCGGGTGCAGTGGCTGCCCAGCGCCAACCTGTTGATGCGTCGCTCGTGGTTCGAACGGGTCGGCGGTTTCGACGAAACCCTGCGCACCGGCGAGGACAAGGACTTCTCCTTGCGCCTGCGGCAGATCGACGCGCAACTGTTGCTGGTCAACGAATGCGTGGCCTTGCATTGGGGTTACGAAGGCAGTTGGCGCGAGTGGATGAGCAAGGAACTGTGGCGCCAGGGCAGTCATCTGCAATTGCTGCGCAGCCACGGTCCGAGCTTGCGTCTGTTGCGTTTCCCGGCGCTGTCCGTCGCGGCCTGGGGGTTGGATTTGCTGGCGCTGGTCGCCTTGCTCCAGGGTCAGTTGCGCCTGGCGCTGATGCTGTTGCTGATCACCTCGCTCCCGCCGCTGTTCCTCAGCCTGCGCCAGAGCCGCCGCGACCCGCGCTTGACCTTGCAACTGTGGGCCTTGCACGGGGTGCGTCTGCATCTGACCGGTGCCGCGTTGCTGCTCAACCTCTGTCATTGGAACGTCAGGAGACCTGCCCGTGGCTGAATTCATTTATTGGACCTGCCTGTTGCTGCCGGTGTATGCCTACCTCGGTTACCCGCTGATACTGAGCCTGCTGATACCGCTGTTTCCGGTCCGGCGTTACGGCAAGGCACTGCCGATGGACATCAGCATCGTCATCGCCGCCCACAACGAAGCACGACACATCGAAGACAAACTGCGCACCTTGCTCGCCCAGGATTATCAGGCGCGCTCGCTGCAGATCATCCTCGCCAGCGACGGCTCCAGCGACGACACAGTGATCTGCGCGCGCAAGGTGATCGACCCGCGCATCACGGTGCTCGACCTGCCCCGCCAGGGCAAGGCCGCGGCCCTCAATACCGGCGTAGCCCACAGCAGCGGCGAGATCCTGGTCTTTACCGACGCCGATAACCAATGGAGCCACGACACCCTCGGCCATTTGCTCGCCCCGCTGGGTGATCCGGAGGTCGGCGCCTGTGCCGGACACATGGAAATCCCCGTGCCGGGCAAGGGCCTGAGCCTGGGCGACAGCCTGTATCGGCACTACGAGGGCTGGCTGCGGCGGGTGGAAAGCCGCACCGACTGCATGGTTTCGGCCGATGGCGCGCTGCTGGCCCTGCGCCGGGAGCTGTTCGAGCCGATCCCGGCCCAGGTCAACGATGATTTCTTCCTCAGCACCTGCGCACCGGCCGCCGGCAAATCCATCGTCTATGTGCCGAAGGCCCGGGTGATCGACCAAGGGGTGGACGAGGCCGACAAGCAGTTTCGTCGGCGCCAGCGGGTCACCGTCGGTGGCTTGCAAAGCCTGGCCCAGCGCCGGGCACTGCTCAATCCGCTGCGGCATGGCCTGTACGCCATCGGCCTGATCAGCCACAAGCTGATCCGCCGCCTGGCGCCGGTGTTGCTGCTGCCGCTGCTGCTCAGCAACCTCTGGTTGTGGAGCGATCAGGGCTTCTATCGCCTGAGCCTGGCAGCCCAAGTGCTCGGCTACGCCATGGCACTGCTTGGCCTGCTGGACATGCACCACCGCTTGCCCCGGCCCTTTCGCCTGGCGGCGTTCGTGCTGGTGACGCTCGCGGGCATGAGCATCGGCCTGTGGCAGTTCCTGCGGGGCCGGCGCTACAGCCAATGGAATCCCGAGCAGAACCGCTGAGGAGCTGGCGAATGTCGATTAAACAAGTCTTCAAGCTCACCGGCGGCTGGTTGTATCTGAACACGGCCCTGGGCCGCGGCCCGCTGCGGGGGGCCGGCGTGATCCTGATGCTGCACCGGGTGCTGAGCAACGACCGCGCCGCCGAACTGCCCCATCGCAACGAATTGTGCGTGGGCCCGGAAGCCTTCGAACACTTATTGATCTGGCTGCAACGGCATTTCGAATGCGTGCCCCTGATGACCTTGCTGCTGGCCGACCCCGCCACCGTTCCGGACCGTCCGCGGGTGGCCCTGACCTTCGACGACGGCTGGCGCGATAACGCCATGAATGCCTTTCCCCTGTTGCGCCAATACCAGGTGCCGGCGAGTATTTTCCTGTCCACCGATTTCATCGGCAGCCGCCAGCACTTCTGGTGGGAAAGCATCGGCGAAACCCTGTGGGGCAGTCACGGCCAAGTGGCGCGGCTGGCGCTGATCGAACACTTGCAACAGGCCGGGCGGCCGTTGCCGGTGATGCTCGATGACTTGGACGACGAACGCCGTAGCCTGTCGTTGCTGCACTATCTGCAAAGCCTCAAGACCCTCGATCCGCAAACCCTGAGCGACCTCACCGACACCTGCCCCCATGGCGCCCAGCCCCAGGCGTTGGACTGGACCCAGGTGCGCATGCTCGAAGATTCGGGCCTGGTGCGCTTCGGCCCACACGGCGCCAGCCACGCGATTCTCACCAGGCTCGACGACCAGCGCCTGCACGAAGAACTGAGTCGCAGCCGGATAGCCATGGAAAACGCCTGCGCCCAACCATTGCCGGTGTATTGCTACCCCAATGGCGATCATGACGAGCGCGTGCGCCACCAAGTGGCGGCCCACGGTTTTTCGTTCGCCCTGGGGACCGAGGCCGGGTTGTATCGCAACGACGGCGATCCGTGGAACCTGCCGCGCTTCGGTGTCAGTCAACGCAATGCCCAGCATCCCGAACTGCTGGCTTGGCGCATTCGTCGAGGAACACGTCCATGAGCCGCGCGCATTACCTCAAACACCTGGTGCTGAGCACGGGCACAAGCCTGGCGATGATCGGCCTGCGCCTGCTGCGCAACGTGTTGCTGGCACGCATCCTGGGTCCCAGCGAACGCGGGTTGTTCGCCCTGCTCAGCACCCTGCCGGACCTGATCAGCGCCGCCACCAGCGGTGGCCTGAACTCTGCCGTGGGTTATCAGGCGGCGCAGCAGCGCTCGATGGGACTGCTGCTCAGCCAGGTGCTGGTGTTCGGTTGTCTGTTGGCCGGGTTGTTGACCCTGTTGGTCGTGGCGCTGGCCCGGGTGTTCGGTGCCGACCTGGACATCACCACCCAATTGGGTCTGCTGGCCTGGCTGCTGTTGCTCGCCGTGCCGTTGAGCGTACTCAAGAGCGGCCTGCTGACGCTGCACAATGCCTCAGGCGGCGTGGGCGGCTTCAATGCCTTGCGCCTGATGGAATCCCTGACACCGCTGCTGCTGTTCCTGGCGCTGTTCTGGATGTGGAAGGACGCAGCCCTGGAAGCGGCGCTGATCAGCTGGCTGACCGGTCTGAGCCTGGTGGTGCTGGCCGGCTGGGTCTGGTTGCGGCGGGATCACGACGTGTCGCTGCAATGGAACCGCGCCAGCCAGGGCGAGCTGCTGCGCTACAGTGCCCGCAGCCATCCTGACCTGCTGTTCCAGCAAGTGATGCTGCGCTCGGACTACCTGTTCATCGGCGCCCTGCTGGGCAGCGCCGCCCTGGGTCATTACGCCATGGCCAGCGCCGCCGCCGAACTGCTGCTGATCGTTCCGGAGGCCGTGACCACGCCCCTGATGAAACGCCTGTTGCAACAGGACCACGACATGCAACGCCTGACGCCCCTGGCCCTGCGCCTGACCGCCACGGTGATGCTCGGTGCCTGCCTGGGCATGGCGCTGATCGGCGAATGGTTGATCGTCACCCTGTTCGGCGTGGCCTACCAACCGGCTTATCCTGCCTTGCTGGCGTTGCTGCCGGGGCTGTTCGGGCTGTGCTATGCGAGCATCCTGCGCCTGGACCTGCTGGGCAAGAACCGGCCCGGCACGGTATCGCTGCTGATGGGCGTTGGGGCGTTGTTGAACCTGGCGTTGAATGTGCTGCTGATTCCTCGCTACGGCATCGTCGGTGCCGCTGCCTCTTCCTCCATCGCGTACCTGGGGGTGACCCTGGCCCTGCTGGCGATATATTGCCGCCTCAGCGGCGTGGCGCTGTGGCAGACACTGATCATCCTGCCCAGCGACCTGTTGCCGATGCGGCAGATGCTGATGGGGAAATCGGCATGAAGTCATTCGTCGCCTGCCAGTCCGCCATCGCGAGCAGGCTCGCTCCCACAGGGTTCGGCAAAACCCCTGTGGGATCTGGTGTCGATCACAGTATCCGCGGTCGATGCAGATCCAGGGTGGGAGCGAGCCTGCTCGCGATGGGGTCGGCGCGGTGCTGGATGATGGCTGCTGCATGCCTATGGGCCCTGGCACTTCCGGTCCATGGCGCCTCCATGGCCTGGACCGGCATCCGCGACGGCAGCCTGTACCTGCAGACCGACCAGCCGGACCGGGTGACCGTGCGCTGGGTGCCGGCCTGGCAGGCCAACGCCAATTCGGAACACCTCTACCTGCTCGACGGCCAGGGACGCCTGGTGGGGAAACGCTTGATCAAAAAGGTCCAGGAGCGTGGCGAACAGCAGTGGCCTTTGCTGCCGGGGGCCGCCAGCTATCGCCTGGAAATCCCCGGTTACAGCTTCCGTCGCTACAGTGTCGAGCATGATGCGCGAACCCGGGCGCTGTTCGCACCGGCCAAGGTGCATTTCAGCGCCGAAACCCGCGACGGCGAAACGTTGTATTTCAAAGTGGCCGCCGGCGAGCAAGCCGTGCTGGCGGGCAAGTTCCATGGCGGCGTGCGAGCCTTGCAAGCCCGACGTGTCGCCGATGGCAAACAGCTTCAGTTGAACCTCAAGCCGTACCCGGCCTATGGGCAGTTCGATCAAGTCGCCCTGCCCGTCGCCAATGTCGAGCAAACCTGGCGCCTGCAATTGCAGGGCAACGGCAAGGCGGCATTCTGGCTGGATGGCACGGCGAACCTGTTCGCCCAGGACCCGGAACATCTGCAACCGCTGCGCCAGGACCCGGGGCAGGCGCGCCTGAAACTCTATGGCGATGTCCTGGGAACAACCCCGAAACTGGGGGCCTACCTGCCCTACGTCGTGCCCCCGCCATCGGCCTATCCGGTGATCGAAGCCCTCAAGCCCCAAGCCGCCAGTTATTACAGCCTGGTCGACATCATCGCGGACAGGCCGGACTATGAAAATAAGATTCGGCGCCTGTACCAGGACCGCTTCGGCATTACCCAGGACATCACCCTACTGGCTGGTAGCGCGCGCAAGGCCGACCTGCAGGCCGACCGCGTCAGCAACAAAGGTTTGCAAAACTGGCTCAAGGCGACCCAAGCCTTGGGCGGCAAAGGCATCCACTACCTCAGTTTCGCCGATGAGCCGAACCTCAACTACCCGGATTTCGCGAGCTACCAGCAGGTGTTCGAGAGCATGGCCAATCAGGTCCGTGCCACCCCCGCCAATGCCCGTGTCGGGGTGCGCATTACCCTACCGCCCAGTTCCCGGTTCACCAACGGTCCTTTGGCGGAAAACGCCGTTGATCGGCGCGGGATCGATTGGGCGCGGCGCTTGCTGGCCAGATACGGTGACCAGATCGACGCTCTGGCCTGGCATGAATGGATGATCCGCGACCTGCTCGCCACCCGTGTGTACCGCCACAGCGTGCGTCAGGCCGCCCGCCTGGTGGGCCTGGATAATAACGGACGACCACGCAAGGCCCTGCTGCTGGACCAGACCAACATGTCCAGCGGCTCGAGCCTGAGCCCCTACGATCAGGAAACCCACTACGCCGCCCTGTGGTGGACGTCCGTGGTCATCAATGCCTCGGCCGACGGCTGGCTGGACATGCTCAACTGGTTCATGCTCGCCGATGAACCCGAGTACCCCAAAGGCATGATGCGGGTGCTGGACAACGAGCGCTTCGAACTCAAGCCGGTGGGTCTGGCCCAGCAATTCATCCAACAGCATTGGCTCAAACAGGTGCTACGCCTGGATAACGACGCCTTCGAAGTCGACGCGCTGGCCATGGCCACCGACGCGAAGCGCAGCCTGCTGGGCGTGAACAAAAGCACGCGCCCGCAACAGGTCAGCCTGGACGGTGCGTCCTGTCCCCAGGCGCAAGCGGAGCTGGTGTACTTCGGCCCCGACGACCAAAGCCGCAGCGCACCGTTCGACTGCGAGGCCGGGCAGATCCGTTTTCTCCTGCCAGGAGAAACCGTGTTTGCCCTGAGCTGGACCGCCCTCTCTTTTCCCCAACCCGCCACCCGTCAGGAGGCACCATGAGCGTTCTGCAAGCGTTACGTGATGGCATTCAAAGAAAAGGCCTGCGCGCTGTCCTCAAACAGCTGTTCAGGCGCTACGTGTTTTTCCACACCCGGCTGGTGTGGCTCGAGCACGATGTGCGGACCCCACTCCCCCCGCATAACCTCAAGCCCTACCCACCGATGCGCCTGGAGTTCATCACGGTCAGCAATGCCGATGCTTTTGCCCGGCACTTCGGCGATCGCGTCGAAACCATGCGCGAGCTGGCGGCCGAAGGCTACATAGGCTTGATGTACCTGGATGCTCAGGGCGACACCGTGGGTTTCGCCTGGGCCAGTACACGGGACTATTTCGACCGCCATTTCTATCGCTGCAATTTTCCGATCAAGCCTGGCGAGTATTTTCAGTTCGGTGGCGAGGCGATCCGTGAATACTGGGGTTCCCGTATATCGGCGGACATGCAGTTGGAAATGTGGAAAGTCATGGCAGACCACGGTTGCAACACCATGGTCGATGTCTGCGATTTGCAAAACATCCAGGCAATCAAGATGCACCTGCGCATGGGCTTCCAGGAACGCGGCAAGATCACCCACGTGTATCGCCTGTTCGGTCGCTGGCGGTTTTTCCGCGACACGCTCTACCGCGGCTCGGTACTGGATGCCATTCGTAAACAGGCCACACCGCGGGCATCGACTGCGCCGGCCTGATGTCCACGGCGATCCACCCCCATCGCGAGCAAGTTCGCGATGGGGTCTTTCACCAACACGCCCCCGCCAGGAGGCACCATGAACGTTCTGCAGAAATTATGTGATCGCATTCGGACAAGAGGTCTGCGCGCCGTTCTGAACCAAGTGTGCAGACACTATGTGTGTCTACATGAACAACTGGTGTGGATGGAACGCGACCTGGTCAGCCCGATACGGCCCAACAACCTCAGGCCTTATACACCGTTGCGCCGGGAAATCATTACCACCCGTAATGCCGATGCCTTCGCCACCTACTTTGGCGACCGCGTCGAGACCATGCGCGAACTGGCTGCCGACGGCCACACAGGGCTCATGTACCTGGACGACAAGGGCGACACCGTCGCGTTCATCTGGGGCACCACGCGGGACTACTTCGACCGTCATTTCTTTCGCTGCTGGTTCCCGGTCAAACCGGGTGAGTGCTTCGAGTTCGGCGCTGAACTGTACCGCGATTACTGGGGCACCCAGCTATCGGTGGATTTCCAGCTGGATCTGTGGAAAACCATGGCCGAGCAAGGTTGCAACAAGGTGGTCGACGTCCTCGAGCTGCGCAACATTCCAGCCGTCAAGATGCACCTGCGCATGGACTTTCAGGAGCGCGGCCAGATCACCCATATGTATTGCTGGTTCGGCCGCTGGCGGTTCTTCCGTGACACGTTCTACACCGGCTCGATCCTGGACTCTTTTCGAAAACCGGCCAAGCCGGTTCCATCCACCGCGGCGGCCTGACGTCCATGACCATCCGTTTCCAATGGTGTCGCTCCCTGGGCGCGACGGAATTTCCTGCATCAGCTTATGAACAGCTGCGAACCCGGGTGGCCGATACGACGCCGTTCAACACCCTGGCCTGGCTGCAGGCGGCGGAATTTGCCCTGTTGCCTGATCAGCAATTGCATGTGTTACTGGGTTGGCAGGATCAGGACTTGTCTCTATGCCTGCCCCTGGTTTCGGGACCTGAGCGTATCGGCGGACTGCGGTTCCGGGTGTTGCATCACTTGGGTTACCCCTTGGCCGACCGCATCGCCCTGCTGGCGCGCCTGGACGCCGAAGGCATGGGCCAGGCACTGATGCAGATCCGTCAGGAGGTGCCCCATGCGATGTTGCAACTCAATGAAGTGGTGGAGCCGGTCGGCGAGCAAAGCGTCCTCAGTGCCTGGATGGCATTGAGTTCTACCGGAGAACGGCGGTTGAGTTGTCGGGTGCCGGTGCACCTGATCAGCGACAGCGACCATCAGGAAATTTCCGGCGATCCGCGCTACAAGCTGCGCCGGGCGCGTAAGCGGATCGCCGCGTGCGGTGCTCGCATCCAACGGGTGACACCGGACGCCATCGGCATGGGGCCGTTGCTGCGAACCCTCGCCGAAGTCGAGGCGGCCAGTTGGAAAGGCGAAGAAGGTGTCGGCATCTTCTCCGATCCCATGCGCCGACAATGGATGAACCACGCCTTCACAGCCCTCGCCGCCGAAGGCCTGGTGCGGGTGGTGATGCTGGAACTGGATGGGCACTGCATCAGCTATCGCCTCGGCCTGCTGGAGCAGGGACGCTTGTACGACTACAACCTGGCGTTCCTGCCGGAGCATGCCGACCTGGGCAGCGGCCGGGTACTGCTCGAAGAGTGGATTCGCTGGGGGTTGGATGACAACTGGCACTGGATCGATGCATCCCGGGTCAGCCTGGAAAACTCCAGTCATCAATTGCATGAGCGCATGACCGGACAACTCGAACACTGGCGCTGGAGCTTCTATTCATGGCAACCCGGTGGCCTGGTTCTGGGCCTGGCGCTACGGCTATGGAAGAGCCTCAAGCCGTGGCTCGGCAAGCGCCCGCGCCGACAAAACACAACGACTGTTTCTTCACCCAATCCAAAAAGCAAGGAGAGCGATCATGCCTAGCGAGGTCATAATCAACGCTGACGACTTCGGACTCAGCCTCGGCGACAACGCAATCATTCAATCGGCCTTCAAGGCAGGGGTCATCAGTTCCGCCACCCTGATGGTCAATACCCCAGGTTTCGAACAGGCCTGCAAGATGGCCCGGCACCCTATGCTCCGCGGGCGTATTGGCTTGCACTTCAATATTACTCATGGCTCGCCGCTGAGCCCGTCGATCGCATCGCGCCGCACATTTTGCGACGCAAACGGTGAATTCGACCTGAGCCTGTCGCGTCTTGCCCTGCGTCTGGGCGCGAAGGACCTGGCCGCGGTGCTGGAGGAACTCCAGGCCCAGTGGCAACGTTGCCTGGACTACGGCGTGCGACCCAGCCACCTCGATTCCCACAACCATGTGCACAACATCTGGCCCATCGGCGAAGTCGTGGCCCGCTTCGCCGCCCGACAAGGCGTGCCCATACGCCTGGCACGCAACCTGGGGGCGAATCTGAACCTGCCCAAGCGCATTTTCAAGACCTTGTTCAACCGGCGCTTGCGCACCCTCAGCGGCGCCACCGCCGACTACGTCTGCACGCCGGCCGACCTGCAACACGCAGCACCACCGGACCATGGCGTGCTCGAAGTGATCGTGCATCCGATGCACCTCGAAGGGGACTTTGGCGACGACAGCCTGGAAGCCGGGTGTTCATTGACCGAGGTGTTGCGCAAGCGCCTGGAGGGGGTGCCCAAGGTGCCCTATGGCGGAGCGAGACAGCGATTGGTGTTGACTGGGCTTGAGGATGTGCGTGGCTAAGTGGCCTGTGTGGCTGATTCCTGTACTCAAATCGACCACACCGGCCACGCGTCAGAAGCTGACAGCCATGCAAAATCCTCCATCTTGCGAGAGGATCTGTTAAAACGCATCTTTCTGTCTTGAGTAGCGAGTCGCCTCGATGCCTTCATCTTTACTCCCTCGCCGTCGGCGCCGTTGGCTCGCCTATTTGTGCATGGCCGCGCTGGTGGTCGGTTTGCCGGTGGGCTGCGCGGTGTTGCAGCACAAGGAGCGGGAGCTGGTGTTTCGCATCGAGCCGGGAACGGCGAGCTGGTTCAGCGGCCTTCCGAGCAGCGTGCAGGAATTCGACCTCAAGCCGAAAAGCTTCAAGGCCGGGGAAAATATCCACGGCTGGTGGTGGCCCGCCGAACACAAGAACGCACCGGCGATCTTGTATTTGCACGGGGTGCGCTGGAACCTGACGGGCCAGTTGTTTCGCATCCAGCAATTACGCGCCCTGGGCTTTTCGGTGCTGGCGATCGATTACCGTGGTTTCGGCAAGAGCCATGGCGACCTGCCGTCCGAGGCCAGCGTCTACGAGGATGCGCGGATCGCCTGGGAACGGCTTGAAGTGTTGCAGCCGGACCCGGCCCTGCGGCTGATCTACGGTCACTCCCTGGGCGGCGCCGTCGCGGTGGACCTCGCCGCCGAACTCGGCCAGAAGGCTGCGAAAGACGGCAGCGCAGTGCCGGCCCGAGGCCTGATCATCGAATCCACGTTCACCTCGCTGGGCGACGTGGCGACCGCCATGGCGGATACCCCCCTGCCTGTGCGCTGGTTGCTGTCGCAGAAATTCGACTCCATCGACAAGATCCCCGAAATCAACATGCCGCTGCTGGTGGTGCATGGCGCGGCGGACAATTACGTTCCGCCGCGTTTCAGCGAGCAACTGTTCAAGGCGGCCCATGAGCCGAAGCACCTGTTGCTGGTGCCTGGAGGAACGCATAACAACAGCATGAGCCTGGCCGGCAAGAACTATCGGCAGGCGCTGGATACACTGATGAAAGCCACCCCCACCCCTATGGCCGGAGGTCCCCAGACCAGCAAGGTCAAGGCAGGCTGATGACATTGCTGTAACCCTGACAGTGGCAGGGTGGTGAATCTGTTGGTATCGATGTCGCATGAGCCGACGCCATCGCGAGCAGGCTCGCTCCCACAGGGTTCGGTGGTGTTTCCAGGGATCAAAAAAAACGGCACCTTTCGGTGCCGTTCATTTATTGCAGGATGCTTACTTGCGGGCTGCTTCCCACGATTTCAGCAGTTCGGCGTAGCTCACGGTTTCGCCTTTAGGCTTCTCGTTTGCCAGTTTCGGCTTCGGTGCGCCCGGTTGGTCGAACCAGTATTGCGCATCGCGTTCCGGGTTCATCTTCGGCGCGCAGGTGGCCTGGGCCTTGGAGCGTTCCAGACGGGTCATGATCGCGTCCTGATCCTTCGCCAGGCCGTCGAGCGCCTGTTGCGGAGTCTTCTCGCCGCTGGCCGCTTCGGCGATGTGGCTCCACCACAGCTGCGCCAGACGCGGATAGTCCGGTACGTTGGTCCCGGTCGGGGTCCATTGCACACGGGCCGGGCTACGATAGAACTCCACCAGGCCACCCAGCTTCGGCGCCAGGTCGGTCATCGCCTGCGAGTTGATGTCCGACTCGCGAATCGGCGTCAGGCCGACGATGGTTTTCTTCAGCGACACGGTTTTCGACGTCACGAACTGCGCATACAGCCAGGCCGCGAGTTTCTGCTTCTCAGGCGTGGACTTCATGAAGGTCCAGGAACCCACGTCCTGATACCCCAGCTTCATGCCCTCTTCCCAGTACGGACCGCGCGGCGACGGTGCCATGCGCCATTTCGGCGTGCCGTCCGCGTTGACCACGGGCAGGCCCGGTTTGGTCATGTCGGCGGTGAACGCGGTGTACCAGAAAATCTGCTGGGCGATGTTGCCCTGGGACGGTACCGGGCCGGATTCGGAGAAGGTCATGCCCGCCGCTTCCGGTGGCGCGTACTTCTTCAGCCAATCCACGTATTTGGTGGTGGCGAACACGGCTGCCGGACCGTTGGTATCGCCGCCACGGGTGACGCTGGAACCGACCGGATGGCAGTCCTCGACGCGGATACCCCACTCGTCCACCGGCAAACCGTTAGGCAAGCCTTTGTCGCCGCCACCGGCCATGGAGAACCAGGCATCGGTGAAGCGCCAGCCCAGGGACGGGTCTTTCTTGCCATAGTCCATGTGGCCGTAGACGCGCTTGCCGTCGATCTCCTTGACGTCTTCGGAGAAGAACTTGGCGATGTCTTCATAGGCCGACCAGTTCACCGGTACGCCCAGCTCGTAGCCGTACTTCTCCTTGAACTTGGCCTTCAGGTCCGGACGTTCGAACCAGTCGGCGCGGAACCAGTAGAGGTTGGCGAATTGCTGGTCGGGCAGTTGATAGAGCTTGCCGTCCGGCGCGGTGGTGAACGACGTACCGATGAAGTCCTTGATGTCCAGGGTCGGCGAAGTGAAGTTCTTGCCTTCATTGGCCATCAGGTCAGTGATCGATTCGGTCTTGCCGTAGCGAAAGTGCGTACCGATCAGGTCCGAGTCGTTGACCCAGCCGTCATAGATATTCTTGTCCGACTGCATCACCGTCTGCATCTTCTCCACCACGTCGCCTTCTTGCAGCAGGTCGTGGGTCAACTGGATCCCGGTGATTTCGGTGAAGGCCTTGGCCAGTACCTTGGACTCGTATTCGTGGGTGGTGAGGGTTTCCGACACCACGTTGATCTTCATGCCACGAAACGGCTCGGCGGCCTTGATGAACCACTTGAGCTCTTCGAGCTGCTGCTCGGCGGTCAGGGTTGACGGCTTGAATTCACTGCCGATCCATTTTTTAGCGGCGTCTTCATAGGCGTCAGCCCAGGCCACAGCGCTCAACCCGCTGAGTGCCAGTGCGGCTGCCAATGAAACGCTATGTCGCAGCTTATTGTTTTTATTGAACATAGAGACCTCCTGTTTGGGTTTAAGAGCCTGATCGTCGAATATGCGCGACTAGCCCCACCGCATCACTGCCAACAGCCACACCCAAGACAACGCGAACGCTATCCAGATGCTCCAGTCGGTGGCGCCGATTACCAGCAGATGCAGGTAGGCGCTACCGAGAAGACCGATAAACAACCGATCGCCACGGGTCGTGGTAATCGGCAGGAAACCACGCCGAGGGATGCTCGGCGAACGCAACTCCCAAGTGGTCATGCCCGCCAGGAACAAGGCGATAACCCCAAAAAATACTGCGGTGGGGGCGGTCCAGTTCATCCATTCCATCATCGACTCCTCAGACTCGACCCAGGGCAAAGCCCTTGGCCACGTGGTTACGAACGAACCAGATCACCAGCATGCCCGGCAGGATGGTCAACACCCCCGCCGCCGCCAGCACGCCCCAGTCGATACCCGAGGCCGACACGGTACGGGTCATGACCGCCGCGATCGGCTTGGCATTCACCGAAGTGAGCGTGCGGGCCAGCAACAGTTCGACCCAGGAAAACATGAAGCAGAAGAACGCCGTCACGCCGATGCCGGAGCCGATCAACGGGATGAAGATCTTGGCGAAGAACTTGGGGAAACTGTAGCCGTCAATGTAGGCGGTCTCGTCAATTTCTTTCGGCACCCCGGACATGAAGCCTTCGAGGATCCACACCGCCAACGGCACGTTGAACAGGCAGTGGGCCAGGGCCACGGCGATATGGGTGTCGAACAGCCCGATGGACGAATACAGCTGGAAGAACGGCAACAGGAACACCGCCGGTGGCGCCATGCGGTTGGTCAGCAGCCAGAAGAACAGGTGCTTGTCCCCCAGGAACCGATAACGCGAGAAGGCATAAGCCGCCGGCAGCGCCACGCACAGGGAAATCACCGTGTTCAGGCTCACGTAGTACAGCGAGTTCAAGTAACCGGTGTACCAGCTCGGGTCGGTGAAGATCACTTTGTAGTTGTGGAAGGTGAAATTCTGCGGCCACAAGGTCAGGCTGCCGAGGATTTCAGTGTTGCTCTTGAACGACATGTTCAGCAGCCAGTAGATGGGCACCAGCAGGAACAGGATGTAGAGCAGCAACGGGATCAGCTTTTTATTGCTCATCGTGCAGGCCTCAACGGTTGGCGTCGGAGTGAGTCATGGCGGTATAGAACAGCCACGACACCAACAGAATGATCAGGAAGTACACCAGGGAAAACGCGGCCGCCGGCCCCAGGTCGAATTGACCGATGGCCATCTGCGTCAACGTCTGGCTCAGGAACGTGGTGGCGTTACCCGGCCCGCCGCCGGTGAGCACGAACGGTTCGGTGTAGATCATGAAACTGTCCATGAAGCGCAGCATCACCGCGATCAGCAGCACGCTCTTCATCTTCGGCAACTGGATGTGCCGGAACACCGCCCAGTTGGAGGCCCGGTCGATCCGCGCCGCCTGGTAATACACATCCGGGATCGCCCGCAACCCGGAGTAGCACAGCAGCGCCACCAGCGAGGTCCAGTGCCAGACGTCCATCACCAGCACCGTCACCCAGGCGTCCATGGTGTTGGCCGCATAGTTGTAATTGATGCCCAGGGCGTTGAGGGTCGATCCGAGCAGGCCGATGTCGGCGCGACCGAAAATCTGCCAGATGGTGCCGACCACGTTCCACGGGATCAGCAGCGGAATCGCCAGGATGATCAACACCAGGGACGACCATTTGCCCTTGGTCGGCATGGTCAGGGCGATGGCGATCCCCAGGGGGATTTCGATCAGCAGCACGCAGGCCGAATAGATGAACTGGCGCAGCAGCGAGTCATGCAGCCGTGGGTCCATCAGCACCTGTTTGTACCAGTCGGCACCGACGAAGTAGCGGCTGGACTGGTCGAAGATGTCCTGCACCGAATAGTTGACCACGGTCATCATCGGGATCACCGCACTGAAGGCCACCAGCAGGAACACCGGCAACACCAGCCACCAGGCCTTGTTGTTCTGCACCTTGTTCATGGCTGCACCTCACTCGACGAATCCAACAGATATTCATCGGCGTACACCATCAGCCATTGGGCCGGGAAGCTGATATACGCCGTGCCTTCCGGCACCGGTTTGTCCTCGGCCAGACGCACCTTGAGCGGCGCGCCATCGAGGTTGAGGGTCAGGATCTTGTAAGTGCCCAGGTCTTCGACGTGGGTCACTTCGGCCCGCATCGCGTCGTCGTAGGGGCCTTCCCAGACGTGGACGAACTCAGGGCGAATGCCGACTTTCAGGGATTTGCCTTCAGCCTCGGCCACACGCTTCTGCAGGGTTTCGGAGAGCGGCAAATGGGTCGAGCCGAAACCGACGCCACCCGGTTGCGCGGTGACCTCGATCAGGTTCATCCCCGGGCTGCCGATGAAGTAGCCGACAAAGGTGTGACTCGGGCGCTCGAACAAGTCCCGGGGCGTGCCGAACTGCACGATCTGGCCGCCGTACATCACCGCGATCTTGTCGGCGAAGGTGGAAGCTTCCAACTGGTCGTGGGTGACGTAGACCATGGTGATGTTGAACTGCTCGTGGATCTGCTTGAGCTTGCGCCGCAGCTTCCATTTCAGGTGCGGGTCGATCACCGTCAGCGGTTCGTCGAACAGGATCGCCGACACGTCGTCGCGCACCAGCCCACGGCCCATGGAAACTTTCTGCTTTTCATCGGCGGTGAGGTTGCGGGCCTTCTTGTCCAACAGGTTCTGCAGGTCGAGGACTTCGGCGATTTCCTGCACCTTGGTGTGGACTTTCGCTTCGGCCATGCCCTGGTTGCGCAGCGGGAACGCCAAGTTGTCGAACACCGTCATGGTGTCGTAGACCACCGGGAACTGGAACACCTGGGCGATGTTGCGCCGCTCCGGGCTCAGGTCGTTGACGACTTTGTTGTCGAACTTCACCTGCCCCTCGGAGGGGCTGAGCAGTCCGGAAATGATATTGAGCAAGGTGGATTTACCGCACCCCGAAGGCCCGAGCAACGCATAGGCGCCGCCCTGCTCCCAGACGTGGTTCATCTCGCGGATCGCGTAATCCTCGGGGCCCGCCGGAGTGCTGGTGTAGCTGTGGGCGAGGTTCTGCAAATGAATTTCAGCCATCAGGCAACCCTCGCAATACGCTGGCCCGGGGCCTGAACCAACTTGCCCTGGGCGTCGAAGACAAACAGTTTGTGGGTCGGGATGTAGATGCGGATCGGCGCATCCACGTCGTACTCATGCACGCCGGGCAAGTGCAGCACCAACAGGAAATGCTCGTTGCGCACGTGCAGGAAAGTCTCCGAACCACTGATCTCGGCCACCTCGACGGTCACCGCCAGTTCCAGGTCGTCGTCGTTGCTCGGCACCAGCGAGATGTGGCTGGGGCGCACACCGAAACGGAATTCGCCCTCGCCCACCGGGCGCAGGTCGACGTTCAGCGGGAAGTGCACGAAATTGGCGAAGCTCACTTCATTACCGGCAATGCGCCCCGGCATGAGGTTGATGGGCGGTTCGGAAAACAGCTCGGCGGCCAGCACGGTTTGCGGCTGGTGATAAACCGAGGCCGCCTTGCCGCTCTGGATTACCCGGCCTTCATGCAGAATCGTGGTGGTGCCGCCCAGGGCCAACGCTTCGTTGGGCTCGGTGGTGGCATAAACGGCGATGGTGTGGCGGGCCTGGAACAGTTCGCGCATTTCCTGGCGAAGCTCTTCACGCAGCTTGTAGTCCAGGTTCACCAGGGGCTCGTCGAACAGGATCAGCTCGGCATCCTTGACCAGCGCGCGAGCCATGGCGGTCCGCTGCTGTTGGCCGCCGGACAGTTCCAGTGGATGGCGCTTCAAGAACTTTTCGATCCGCAGCATCTTCGCGGTTTCCAACACCTTGCTCTGGATCACCTCGTTGGACACACCGGCCTGGCGCAAGGGCGAGGCGATGTTTTCGAAAACGGTCATGGTCGGGTAATTGATGAATTGCTGATAGACCATCGACACGTTACGCAACCGCACCGGACGATTCGTCACGTCAACGCCGTTCATCAGGATGCGACCGCTGTCAGGCTTGTCCAGGCCGGCCATCAGGCGCATGAGACTGGTCTTGCCGGACAATGTGCGGCCCAACAGAACGTTGAAGGATCCGGGTTCGAAATTCAGGTTGGCATCGTCGATCCAGGTCTGGCCTTCGACGGTGCGACAAATGTGCTCAAGCGTTAATGACATGGCTCGGCCTTTTTATTTTTTGGAGTCAAGCGACCGAAGGTTAAAAGCGAAAGCCGTGCCAGAAATTTCATCTAGCTGAATTTATTGGGTTTTACGGATATTTTCAGGAAAAATGCGTTCACTGATGAACACAAGTGAACAGACATGACTGAACAACTGAACAATTCATCGGTTGACAATGAACAATTCTGAACAACAATGAATGAACGTTTTCTTGAGCTGGACTGTCTTCCTGTGGGAGCGAGCCTGCTCGCGATAGCGTCGGATCAGCCGCACCCATTTTGCCGATAGACCGCTATCGCGAGCAGGCTCGCTCCCACAGGATTTGCGTTCTACCTGGCAATCGGGCTTGCCCCAGCACAAGGAGTCTGTGCGAAACTCACCACAACAATAAAAAACAGCTTCTGCGAGAGTGCACCATGGCCGCACCAGCTCCTGCCTTGTCCCACGACGCCATCATCCAGGCTTCCTGGTCCCGCTGCCGTGCCTTCGGCCTGAATCACCAGAGCGCACCGACCTTCGACCCGTTGCCCGCCGAAGGCATTGCCCAATTACTGGAAAGCCAGCATTCACTGGTGCAGACCACCCACCAGGAAGTCCTGCCGTACTACGAGAACATCCTCAGCAATTCCAATTGCCTGATCATGCTGGCCGACAACCAGGGGCAGGTGCTGACCTCCTGGGGCACCCAGCGTTTCATCGAGCCGAAACTGGCCCACGGCTTCAGCGCCGGGGCGAGCTGGATGGAGCGCTGCACCGGCACCAACGCCATCGGCACCGCACTGGCCTGCGAGCAGGCGGTGCACATTGAACACGATGAACACTTCCTCAAGGCCAACCGCTTCATGACCGGTTCCGCCGCGCCGATCTTCGATGCCGAGCGCAAGGTCATCGCCGTGCTGGACGTGTCCAGCGACAGCTACCTGCCGCCCTCCCATACCCTGGGCATGGTCAAGATGATGAGTCAGACCGTGGAGAACCGGCTGATCCTCAACCTGTTCCGCGGTGAACACTTCCAACTGATCTTCAACACCGGATTGAACAACCTCGACAGCCAATGGGCCGGGCTGCTGATTTTCGACGAGAGCGGCCAGGTACTCTCCGCCAACCGCCGGGCCGACAACCTGTTGGGCCTGAGCCTGTCGCGGGTCAGTATCGAAAGCCTGTTCAAGGTCTCGCTGCTGGAACTGCTGAACCAGCCCGACGGCCTGCCGTTCTCCTTGCAAGCAGCCGGGCGCAATCGTTTCCAGTGCATGCTCAAGCGCCCGAACCAGGTGTCGGTCAAGCCACGCGTCTTCACCGAGCCGGCGCCCTCGCCCGCCCCTGCTCCCGCTTCCCACGTCATCAGCCTCAGTACCCTGCACTTTGGCGACAGCCGCGTGGAAAAGGCCGTGCGTCAGGCCGAACGCCTGCTGGAAAAAGACATTCCGTTGTTGATCCACGGCGAAACCGGCGTCGGCAAGGAAGTGTTCGTCAAGGCTCTGCACCAGGCCAGCTCCCGGTGCAAGCAGCCATTCATTGCGGTCAACTGCGCGGCCATCCCGGCCGAGCTGGTGGAATCGGAATTGTTCGGTTACGAAAAAGGCGCCTTCACCGGCGCCAACCAGAAGGGCAGCATCGGCCTGATCCGCAAGGCCGACCGCGGTACGCTGTTCCTCGACGAGATCGGTGACATGCCCCTGCCAACCCAGGCCCGCTTGCTGCGGGTACTGCAGGAGCGTTGCGTGCAACCGGTGGGCAGCGCCGAGCTGTTCCCGGTGGACATCCGCATCATCTCCGCCACCAACCGCTCGCTGCGCGAACAAGTGCAACTGGGCCGTTTCCGCGAAGACCTGTACTACCGCATCGGCGGCCTGACCCTGGAACTGCCACCCCTGCGCGAACGCAGCGACAAACAGGCGCTGTTCAAACGTCTCTGGGAACATCATCGCGAACCGACCCAATGGGCCGGCCTGAGCCGCGAGGTGCTGGAACTGTTCGAGCGTCATCCGTGGCCGGGCAACCTGCGACAAGTCAGCAGCGTGCTGCAAGTGGCCTTGGCGATGGCCGAGGAACAACCGATCCGCCCGGAACACCTGCCGGATGATTTCTTCGTGGACCTGGAGATGGACCCGGTGGACTCACCGGAGCCGCTGTCGGTGGACTTGAACGATGCCGAAGACCTGAACCGCCAATTGCAGGCGGTCGGCGGAAACATCTCGCACCTGGCCCGTCGGCTCGGGGTCAGCCGCAATACCTTGTACAAACGTCTGCGACAGCTGGAAAACTGAGGTGTAGCAGCCTGCGAACAGGCTGCTACACCGGATTCAACCAAGCCTCAATCGAACGCACCGTTCAGCACTTCGTAAATGATGCCACTGGCAATCGCCACCAGAATCAGGTCAGTGCCCACCTGCCGCCACTCGTAACCATCGTAGTGCGGCAACCGCCCCAACAGGCGCCCGTCCAGCTTCTTGGCGATACCCGGCGGCATCGGCTTGCCCCGAGCAAGGTTTTTCTGGATGCCCGGCGGCAGTGCCGGGCCGGGGCTCCAATAGTCGCGATAACCGCCGATCACACCAATGACACCGCCCCGGTCGATACTCGGGCCGTTGTGCCAGTCACCGCCACCGCCGTGAGCATTGCCCTTGCCACCCTGGTTACCATAGTTGCCTTGACCGCCCTTGTTGCCTTGTCCTCCTTTACCTTGCCCGTGACCCGGCCCCTGGTCGAACTGAGCGTTTCCCTTGCCGTTCCCCGGATCCGCGACGACGATTTCAGGCCCCGCCACCAAGGCGAAGCATGTAACCACTGCTATCAACGAGCGAGACTTGAGCATGATGGTTCTCACTAAAAAGGGAATGTCCCTGCACATATGGACGCCTAGGGTGATATTAGTTCCACATCACGTACCTCGCTGCTGAGGCTGATAACCGTCAGTTGAAACACGGTTGAACCATCACTGGCGTGCGAACCTCCATTCGTCGCCTGCAGGACGCGGCCGATCTTGCCCGGCCACGTCTGGCTTGGGGTTTGCAGCAAACGCCGTAGCAGCCAGGACGACGACATTCTGACGCTGCGGCAACTCAATCACGCTTGGTCAGCCACCGGAGATGTACCGTGTCAACTCTCAATGAAATCGCAGCGAACCACGCGAGAATGGCAAAGGCAAAGGAAGAAGAATCGATACGGCTGAGTGAGTTTCACGTTCAGGTAGTCGGCAGTCTTGAAATGACGCCGATTGAGGCAAAACCACAGATGCCGCTGCACTTCATGGCTGGCGTACCGGAACACTCATTCGGTGAGGTCGCAGCCCTGGGCTTCTGACCTGAATGACATTGATTTATCGCCCGCCCGCAAGCGGGCGATTTGCATATCAGAACTGCCTCATCAACGCCGCTGCCAGTATGCCCGCCGCAATCGCCGGCAACGGTTTCTTCAGGACCAGCATGACAACTGCCGTGGTGAGCAACGCCAGGCGTGCGCCGTCATCACCCTTGACCGCCATCGGTGCTAGCACCGCCACCAATACCGAGCCCGACATGGCGGTGATGAACTGCTGCACCCGATAGTTGATCGGTACGAACGACATCACGAAAACCCCGCCCCAGCGAGTCACCAATGTCACGAGCGCCATGAGCAGAATGATGACCAGCGTGCCATGCCCCACCGTTGCGATATTCATTGTTTTTCCTCCATCCACAACGCGCCCAACAGCCCTCCCGCCAAAGCCCCCACGACGACATGACTGTTGGCCGGTAAGTACCAGTAAGCCATCAACGAAGAGCAGGCCGCGACGGTCCAGATGATGAACATGCGCGGGTTCTTCTTGCCGCCGACCACCATCGCCAACAGGAAACACCCCATCACCATGTCGAGCCCGAAACTGACGGGATTCTGGATGGCGCTGCCAAAATGCAGGCCCAGCCAACTGCCCAGGATCCAGGCGGCCCATAGCGCAATACCGCCCCCGAACAACAACCCGAACCCCGGCTTGCCAGCGTTGAACGCTTGCATCGCCATGGCCCAGTTGGCATCCGAGACCACCAGCATCACGCCGTAGCGCTTGGCCACGGGCAACTCCCGCAGCCACGGGTAGAGCGTCGCGCCCATCAACAGATGGCGGGCGTTGATGGCGAACACGGTAATGATCAGTGGCACCACGGGCACCTGTTCGCCCCACAGATCCAACGCGGCAAATTGTGAAGCGCCGGCAAAAACCAGCGTGCTCATGAGCACGGCCGACGTATCACTCAAGCCCGTTTGCGCAGCCGCCAGGCCGAAAGCGACCCCGAATACGACGACGAACAGAGAGATCGGCATCAACCGCCTGAAGCCGTCGTAGATGTACTCGCGCTTCAACTCATGCAGAGGGGGTTCAACGTTTGACAAGACAGCGCCTCGTTCAAGGGTGGGCTTAAAAGAAACCAGTATGCGAGCCGAAGACAACTTCCGAAAAGCACATAATTCGAAGAGGCCCTATTCGATAGCCTCATACCTCAGTGAACGCGTTCATATCGAAGACGCTTATCTGACGCTAAGATTGCCGCGCGGTCGATCAGTCCCCGCGTCGAGCATCCCTGGAGAACGAGTGAGGTGGCATGAGTACGCTTGAGAAAGCCATAGTGATTTCCGCGCGGGCCCATGAAGGGCAAACCGATAAGGGTGGCTCGCCTTACATCCTGCACCCGCTGAAAGTCATGTTGCGCCTGTCGCATCACGACGAACGTATTGTGGCGGTGCTGCATGACGTGGTCGAAGACACCCACGTGACGCTCGCAGACCTGCGCAATGAGGGTTTCAGCGAGGCGATTCTGGCCGCCATCGATTCCCTTACCAAGCGCGAAGGCGAGACCTATCAGGCCTTCATCGAACGGGCTGCCCGGGATCCACTGGCGCGTCGGGTGAAGCTGGCGGACCTTGCGGAAAACAGTGATTTGTCACGGCTAGACAGCCCGAGCCAGAACGATCTGGAGCGGGTTGAAAAATATCGGAAGGCCGCTGAGTACCTGACCGCTTTTGCCGGAGATGCGAAGGGATAGCGAGGAACAGCTGCCAAGAAAGCCCTGGTTTATGCGCCAGGGCCTTGTGCCCGAACTACATCACGCCTGCGTGAACGTACCGACGCCGCTACCGGAGAACTCTCCGTCAAAATCAGGTGGAGACTGCTGGGGATTGACCAGCACGGCCTGCAAGCGGGTCCCATCGGAGATGTACACCTTGATTGAGCCAGCGCTCATCGACAGCTGTAGTTTCAACTGGACCCCGATGAGACTCACGGCATCAGGCGCCGTACCCAACAGGTACAGATTGGAGGTATTCAAATGGGTGCCCGTGCCGGTCGCCTGGCCTGAAAATCGCACCCGGATGCCCTGTTGAGGCGCATCTGGGCCAATCATGGCGGACAAAGCCGTGATCTGAATCGTTTCGGTGTGGGACCCGTCAACGCTGTCGCCACTTTCGAAGCGGAAGTAACCACAAATGCCCTGTTGAGATCCGACCCCAGCCAGGGAGTGAGGATGTTCGTTCTGATCTTGCAGCCGTTTGACTTCTACGTCATAAGCCGCTTGAGACTGTTTTTTAAGCGCGTCGACTTGGCCAGGTGCGATGTCCTGAAGAGACAGATTCATAGCTAAAATCCCTTTTGAGATACCTGGAGACAATCCGCCTCTCTCGGTCGGCGCCTTCCAGGCGCGGTTTCTATGATGCTACGCAATGCTCGACTTGAGCCGCTCCTTTAAATCATAAACAGGAAGCGCATACAACTTTTACGCGACGCCCCTCACAACAACGGACAAGTACCAATGACGCCATCGTCCGGGCTGGAAGAGATGATTTCCACAGCCCAGCCTTGGGCAAAGACCAACTCGTTCTGCTCGACGAGGGCGAGGATCTCCGGGCAGAGTTTGTTGGCGTCTTCTGACGACCCGTCTATGACGATATTGACCGTACGATGCTCGGCCGAGAACTCGGAAGCCTGGGTCAAGGCATCCATGCCATCCAGCATCTTGCAGAGCAACGACGCGTTTTCTTCGGACTCGTCTCCCCCACTGCTGTAGGCAGATTGAACAGTCATGGCCATCAGCAGAAAAAACGCACCCGCTATAAACCTGTTTCTCACAGCCATGCTTCCTGGATTTTGGTGAGGGAATGCTAATGCACGAACAGAACATCGATAAATTGCAAAGGATCAAGACACCGGACTCATTTATGCGAGAGAACTCGCTCCCGCTGGGCCGCACAGCAACCCCAGGGCAATCCGGCTACTTATGGGCAGGTTCGGTATTGAACGCGGTATACGGTAGGAACAATGTATCGGCAACCAGGCTGAACGGCAGGTCAGTGAGCGCCACCGGCAACAACACACGGAGCACGCCAGCATTTTCCTCAGTGGCCCCCTTGATCACCTCGATATCCGTGGAAGATCCGCAATAGGGATGAGCACCACAACGCGGGTGATCATCAAAGGTTTCGGCAAGCGTCGAACATCCGGCCAGGAGCATGACGGTGATCGCGCCCAGAAAAAACTTCATATGGAACACTCCAAAATTACGACGGGTGTCGGGCAACAAGCCCAAGTTACCGGAGGAACGGAAGAGGTACGGATTGAATGCGGTCCGTCCACCTCTCCGGTAATGCCCGCCACGCTACTGGAAGTCCCACGCCTCTGCCGGAACCAGTTGGCAGAACGGCCCATCCAGCGTCGCATTGTGATGAGCCACGATGTCTTCAGCGCTCATGACAGGTGAGTCCGAGGTGGTATGACCGTCGGCCAGGGGTCCATTCAGGCTCAGGGAGCATTGGCACTGGACGCCGTATCCTGATCGGGCTGGGCCGAAAGCGGTACATCGAACACGCGATCAAACACCCATTGAAAAACCAGTGAATAGAAAAAGAAAAACACAAACAGCCCCAGGTTGGTGATCAATGCCAGCCAAAGGCTGATACTCAGCCACGCGCCAATCACGGGAGTCAGAATCAGCGTCAATCCCCCCTCGAATCCCAGGGAGTGAAGCAAGCGTCGTCGCCAACTGCGATGGCGATGGTACTGGCGGCGCTCCCACCATTCGAACAGGCCGTTGAACAGCATGTTCCAGGCCAGCGCCACGGCAGAAATCACCAGTGACAGCTGGGTCGAATAGACCAGACCTTGATCGTAGGTGAGCGCCAGGGCCGGTGCCACGAACAGCACGCCGCCAGCCTCGTAGAGGATCGCCTGGAGAATCTTGCGGGGGGTGCCTTGCATCGTTGCTCTCTCGGATGGGGATGAGGAGACCACAGCCTGGCGAGTTGAGCGCCCACGCACAATTGAGCTAAATTGAGCCACGCTCAACCTGAGTAACCCACTCTCCCATGTTCGCCAAACTGCCCCTCACCGCCCTGCGCGGCTTCGAGTCTGCCGCAAGGCTAGGCAGCTTCAAGGCAGCGGCCCAGGAACTGAACATCAGCCCGGCGGCGATCTCCCATCAGGTCAAAAGCCTTGAAGCCTTTCTTGGCGTGCAACTGTTCGAACGCTCCAGCCAGAACGTACGCCTGAGCGCCGACGGCGAGCGCCTTCAGCCGCACATCCACCGGGCCCTGCTGGATATCCAACACGGCCTGCAGATGCTGTCGCCACCTTGCGCCGCGCAGTCCCTGGTGGTGAGCACCACGCCGGCGTTCGCAAGCCTTTGGCTGATACCCCGGCTCGGGGATTTTCATCGGTTGTACCCGGATATCGACGTCAGCCTGCACAGCTGCAACGACGTAGTGGACCTCCAGCGTGACGCAAGCATCGACCTGGCGATCCGCGCCTTGTTCACCTCCGACCCACAACTGCTCGAACAGCCTTTATTGGATGAGTACTTCGGCGTCTATTGCCGCCCCGACTGGCAACCGCCCGTAGAGAACTCACCTGTCGAGCTGATCGACGTACCATGGTTGAGCCACTCAAGCGTCGCGGTCGACTGGCCTGCCTGGTGCACCGCGGCAGGTACCCTGAACTGGCTGGATCAGGCGCGCTTCCGGCGTTATGACGAGGAACAACATGCGCTGCAGGCCGCCATCGCCGGCCATGGCTTGGTGCTGGCCAGTAATGTGCTGGTTGCCGAAGCGGTTGCACGGGGGCAATTGGTCGGCTATCGCCCTGAGGTGCGTCTGCCGGGGGCACGGTATAGCGTGGTGTGCGTGCCGGGGCGGGAGCGGCAAGCGGCGGTGCGGGTTTTCAGTGGGTGGTTGGTGGAGCAGACCAGGGGCTGAACATTGGGCGCTCATGCTTGTTCATCTAAAACGACAGCGTTTTCTATTGAAGGAGCATCAGTCAGCATTAGGGAGTGCTTTTCCTCCAGGCGCAGACACAGCTGTAGGATGGGGAATATAAATCGCAGAAACCAGAGGTGCATTCTTCAGGCATACCCAACCGCTTTCTCCAGCATCTCCAGCGATGAGATAACTCGTATTGATTTCCACCAAGAGCCACCCACCGCGCCGCGCCCATTTTGCGGAGTTAGCCGCAACAGAAGTGAACTCCGGCAATTTCACCTGGGGTATCCCTGGCTGAGAGCCACCCACCTGACTGATCATTTGTTGCACGGTCGGTGCCCCACACGCCGCATTGGCCGGTTCCCCTCCCGCGCTCTTGGTAGTGACCGCAGCCTCGCAACCTGCGGCACTCCCCCCTCGGACCAGCTTCACATTGATGTGTTTGCCAGTCCTTATCGCAGTCGCAATCACATCGGTCTTCGTGACGACGCCGTTGAGAGCGCTGACAATTCCGCTTTCATCATTTGGAGCGAGTGTGCTGCTGGAAGCCATGTCTATTCTCCTCGTCCGTAAGGCGCCCGATGAATATCCGGGCAGAAACGCTGAGTATAGATAGATATGAAGTATTCCCAAGGTGAGCTACGACGGGGACGTGCTACAGCGAACGAGCCCCACCTGATCACGACCTGTGCATTGTTGGACGCGAAGGGATTGGTTGAGACAAAAGCTGCTTGTCCCCAGCGAGCCAATGAGCCACCATCCATCCCGCCACTCCTGCGCGTATAGGAGTGCACGAAAATCCCGGCCATCGTGTCGGTTTTTTTTTGAGTTATCGAGCACATAAGGACATGGTCATGCGGGTTGTTACTTTCGTCATTTTTTTTGCTGGAGCACTTGCCGGTTGCTCTGGAATACCTTCAGTTCCCTACGAAGAACCTGCTCCATCAGAAAGCTTGGCCCGTGTTCGAGTTATCACGAACTCCAGCGTTTATGGAGACAGCATCATTGGCAGTTGTGCTCCTGCTACCCGTCACAAGATGGCTGAAGCCGGACGTTTCGGGCAGGACGGGACGGCGAGCATCAACTATCCGCAGTACCCTCTGAAGACCGCGAACATTGGCATGCCGCAACGGGTTATGCCCACTCTTATCGAGTACATCCCTGCCATTCGGATGGCCGAAGGGGCGTACAAAGAAGTCGTGACCGAGTATCGCGTCAGGGCTGATCTGCCCTTCCAGATTGCAACCCTCGGCGCGACCATTGGCGGCTATGGCAGCACTTACTCGTCCTGCGGTGGCCAGGCACTGGTTTACAAGCTGGAACCAGGGAAAGACTATGAAGCTTTGGCAGGCGTGGCTAACAGCCCCAACAAAGATGGCGGGCAAACGCTTATGTGCATCCTCGGGGTTTTCGAACTCGCCTCTTTCCCTGGCACTTCAATTGTCATTCCCAAAAAGCTGACGCCTGCTGCGCCTCCGCAGGTGGCCTGCAAGAACTGACAAGCACAGTCCGCTATCGAGCGGGTTTCGCCTCTATCAGAAATTCAGAAATGAGAGTTAAGGATCAAACGGCGCAAAACCTGTGGGAGCAAAGCTTGCTCGCGATAACGACAGACCAGTCAACATTGCTGCTGACTGACTTAGCGCAATCGTCGGATCGCCGCCCGGAGCAAGCTTTGCTCCCACAGGTTTGTGGCTTAATTGACTGGCATCAAGCGTTACGGCCTGCTCTTCTCGTCAATGAAGAACCCTGCGGCTTTCACCAATCCTGATCCGGTCGAGTGCTCTATTTAACGCATCCAAGGCGTCGAGCAGCGCTTTCGCCTCAGCTTCCCGACCATCGCCCCAGAGGCGCTCGGCCATTTTGTTCAGGGCCTGGATAGAGCGCTCAATGTCAGCAGCGGTCACTGCTTTGCTTTCCTGATGTTTCTTTGACATTGATCAACCCTTCCTCAGGGCATGTTTTCTATCCATTTTCCAAAAGCTTCAGCAAAAGGCATGAGATCGACGCCCGGTCCAGCTGTCGACACGGTAAGCCATGATCGTCTTACTTGGCTTTCGCGCTCTTGATGTCACTGATGATTTGCTGAGAAATAGCCTGAACCTGCTTTTGGGTCATGGCCGACATGACACCTTCCCAAGCAGATGACGACGTGTCATAGGTCCGGGTGCCGATCAGGCGACCTGATTTCAAGTCCGAGTAATCTGCGCGGGAGTTGACCCACGCATTGCCTACCATGACGCCGGCTCCGTAGCGTGCGCCTGGGGTCAGGTAACGGAAGTTGGTCACGTTGATCTTGATGCCGACACCGTCTTTGCCGTCGAGGCTTGTTGGCTGGGCTTCAGAAAGGCGGTAGCCCGCGCGAGTCGCCTCCACTTGCAGAGCGTCATTCCACTCTTGCTTCAAGCGAGACCAGTCCTCGTTTTGTTCAACCTTGCTGTTTCCCTGGAAGTTGACGACCAGGTTCTGCTTGGCTGTCTCCTGGATAACCAATGCTTCAGTTCCGCCGCTTTTCACAGAAGCAGCGCATCCGCTCAACATCAAGACGGCAACAGCGCAGGACAGCGCAACCGAGAGTTTGGTTTTGTTCATTGATGTCCATATCCACAGAATGGTTGAGAGAGGTCAGGTATTCCCGCGGGGCCAGATGAGCGCACACGTTGAACGCGCAGAATTTAGCATCATTACTTTGCCACTACGAGCCGGGGGCATTATGAAGCAGGGACAGAACCACGACGCTCATCTCCCCCCCTGATTCACCGCTGTACTCCCCGCTCTAATCCACTGACGAGGTTTCCGGCGGAACCCAATAAGCCTCTCTCACCTCGTCCAACGCCTGCCAGGGTTGGGTGGCGAATCTCGCATTCAGACAGCTCGGCTCATGAATGAACGCCAGCTCCTTATCGTTCTCGGACTGCTCGGCGCCACAGCTTTTGCATTTCACGATCTGATTGCGCAGCGCCCAACTTTCATGCCATGAAATCAGCTTTTCGAGGGGGGTCACTTTCCTACATCCTATTACAAAACCTGTACAAAAATATAAATCATGTACAGGTTATTGGCTAGCCACTCGCGTCAACACGACTGATCCTCGGGAGTCTTACAGGATTTAGCCCCATCATCTTCAAAGCCTTTATCTCGAGCGTGCCAGCAGCCGCCAGAAGAAACCGAGCATGGTCAGTCCTGACCTGATAGCGTTGCGGGCAAGGGTCATGGATGGGTGCAGCGAATGGGCAAAACCAGGGGTTCCAATGTCAGGCCGGAATAAGGAACGTTAATGCCGTACAACTACACGAACGGCCGCTATCTGGTCTTCAAAGGCCATGGCAGCGATGGGGCACCCTTGGGTCGGATTCACCAGGACGGAAAAGTTCGAAACTACTTGGGTGAGCCGCTGTACTACGTCGACATTGACGAACGTGCGTTCATTTCGGTCGATTTTATCTTTCAAGGGGATATACAAAAATGTCGCGGCACGTTTTATGTGCTCAGCGACAAAACGCTTTTCACATTCGCCGAGATGAAAGTTGCGCCACTGGGAAACGAGACCGAGGAGCAGGCGCTCCACAGGGAGTTCAAAAGAAGGGCGCTCAGTTTGGCAGGGCAGATCGTCGAGGCCAAAAATGAGATGGTGCAGGCACGCTTGGATATGGCCTGGTCCGATTTGAACCCTTTTCGCCGCTTCCGTGCCTTCTTCGAAGGTCGGGCCCGCAGGAAGCGAGCATCACCTGGGTGGCAGTGCAATGGAGCAGAAAGAGATCATGAACTCAGATCGAGCGCTGCCCCTTTGTCAGTCGCGACACTGGTCTTGTGGGCTGCGAAATCCAGGAACAAGCAGACAGATCACAAGTATGAGACGGTCCGATTACATGTGAATTCAAGCGGTGCCCTGCCCCCAGCGGTCTGGTTTCCGCCGATTGCGGTGGGTCGTATAGCGTCATTTGCAGCAACGCCTCGCCGTAGCTCGCATTGGAAAAGGGCCCTGTCTATCTACACGCCCAGTTTCTGCCCGCACCCTTATCGACCGCCTTCACGGACGAGGAAATAGACGGTGATCAGCCATGTTGCAGATTGATCAGGACTTTATGAAAAAGCTGGTTTTGGCACTCTCTCTGGTTACATTGGCCGCCTGCACCCCTTACAGATCCCTGGCCTCGACAGATCCAAACTGGATGCGTCTTGGTGGAGATGAGCCTGAAGGCTATCCAAGGACATTTGTCGAGAACCTGAGCGGCCATTGCTCTCTGGTGACCGAGTCATGGTCTGAAGGAAGAATCAATGGTCGTCTCCTATGGACCAAGCACCAGTCTCGACAGTCTGTTGCCTGCCCATAGCGTCTATGCCGGGAGGTGTCAGGTCACAACTTAGCCCGCCACGGTGCAAGAGCCCCTTCGAAAAGTGAAAAGGCACGATGCATGAAACGATTGAAGCGAGCGGCATCACGCCGCAGCCCTGCCTGCTGACCGCCAATCAGGCATAAATGGGCCATCTGCCCCATCACTTCTGCTTCGCCTGGCCTCTGGACCAAGCGGCGGCAGGTCCGTATCGCGAAGTCCAGTCGTCTTGTGTCGACACGCTGCTGAAACTCGCCTACCAACGGATCGTGCAGCGACCAGGCTCGGATGGAAACTTCCCGTCCAGGTTGTTTCTCAGCGGCAATACTCAAGTAGCGTTTCAAGGTCTCGCCCGCGCTACGCCCCTGCGCCGCATAAGCGAGCATGCGCTCCGTGTAATCTTCTTCCCAAGCGGCCAGCAAAGTGCGGACAAAGTCTTCGCGATTGCGGAAATGGTGATAGAACGATCCACGGGTCACATTCAATCGGCGCGATAGACTCTCGGCCGAAACGCCCAGGTGCCCTATCTGGTCGAGGGCCTCAAAACCAGCGGCGATCCAATGGTTACGCGTTAGTTTTTTCACCCGTTATTTCGCTCCCTGTTTGGCACCATACAGACTGTGTAGGGTGGGCAACCGATTGATACGTTGCGAACACCAGCACTTGTCATGGAGCTCGCCTTGAAGAAAATCGTTCTGGTTGCTTTCGACCAATTCACTGATATCGATCTGTTCCTGATGTGGGACATTCTAGGCCGTAACACTGAGGACTGGCACGTCCGAATAGTGGGCTCCAGCCCTGTTGTGCGATCGGCACATGGCCTGCCTGTTTCGGTACACGGTCCGCTTTCCGAAGCCAACAGTGCCGACGCGGTATTGTTCGTCAGCGGCAAGGAAGGTATTCCCGCCGCACTTGCCGCCCCAGACTTCCTACCGTCATTTGAACTTGACGCCAGACGCCAGCGAATCGGCTCCATATGCGCCGGCGCTTTCATTCTCGAACGACTTGGGTTGCTTAACGGCCAAGCGACTACACACCCGGATGCACGATCGGAACTGCAAGCCCTGGGACTTGAGTCCATGGACCAGCCTCTTGTATGCCAGGGGAACGTTGCCACCGCTGGCGGATGCCTGTCTGCACTCTATCTGGTGGGATGGTTGGTGGAATCCTGGTTCGATGTCGACAAACGCCGTGCGACGTTGCTTCCTGTTCTGCCAACCGGGCAGCAAGCGCTCTATGATGCCTTGATTGGGCTCAGCATTTGTCAGGGAAAAATGGGCGCCTCAACAACATCCAATTAATTCGTGTCAGCACTCAGGAAGATCCCCCGATGCGCCGAGAATTTGAGCTCATTACGTCCGTGCCAGTCCCCGTCAGGTCCGGCATCACCCACCTTTACAAGACGATGAACCTGGCGGACGCTTTTGCGATTCGGCTTCCTGCGGGCACATCCAGCAATCCGGATTTACTGGCTCGATTCATCCTTTCCCACCAGCCCTCCTGGATCGGCGGGCTCATGAAAGTCCGAGACACTATCGTTGCCTGTTTTGGTCTCAAGACAGCCAAACAGTTGGCAACCCTTGCCAATCGGGTTGGAATCTTCAAGGTCTACAGCACGAACCAGACTGAAATCGTACTGGGAGAGGACGACAAGCACCTCGACTTCCGGATATCGATCCTATGTGCTGAAGAGGCAGAACCGGAAGGCAGTCGCCAGCTGGTTTTTTCGACCGTGGTGCAGTGTCACAATCGTCTGGGCCGGGCGTACATCTTGGTGATTGCTCCGTTTCACCGATTGGTTGTTAAGGCCAGTCTTCTGCGTGCGGCGCGGGTTGGTTGGCCTTTGGCTGGCGGCTAAAAAGCTCTACTGCAAAGGCCGGCGGGCTACGACTATCAGACAGGACCGTTATTCAACCGACCCAAGCCTCATGAAATGGGCGACTCACAAGTCGCCCATTCTTCTAACCAGCCGCCTGCGCCCGCAACCGCCTACCAATCACATCCATCACGTCACACCCATCGCGTAGCGACGTCGTCAGGAGTTTGCAAAAGTCGGCCAGTACCACAGTGTCCGAACTGATATCCGAGCGAAACGCAATATTTTCCAGAACCTGGGTAACGGTGCGAATGCGGTAATCGGCGGTTTCGAAGAGGAGCTGGGAATCGCGAGCCAGAGCACTTGTCACCCACCACAAAATGACCAGAATAAAGACCTATATAGGAGTCTGATCTATGCAGAACATACTGGCCGATGTGGCCGTCAGCGTATCCGAGCTCAAGAAAAATCCCTCCTCCGTCTTAAACGGTGCCAACGGCTTGCCCGTGGCCGCACTGAACCACAACCGAGTTGTGGGTTACATAGTCCCGGCCGATGTCTACGAGGCGATGGTCGAGCGCCTAGACGAATTGGAATTCGTACACTTGGTCAAGGCACGGATCGATGCCAATGAAGCACCTGTTCGCATATCTCTCGACGATCTTATTGGCGAGGCCGAGGCAGATATCGCCCATGGCCGTTGAATACGGAGTCGAGTGGGGTCCGAAAGCTCTGAAAGAACTGCGAAAACTCGACGACACCCTCCGCCTCCAGTTCTTGCGAAAGCTCTAGGAACGGCAGGCCGGGCCGCGAGTGTCAGGTGATGTACTTTACGGCATGAAGGATTGCTACAAGACCAAATCGCGCAGCGCTGGCTACCGACTTGGAACACCGGGACAGACCACCATTCTAGATACACCTGAAATCAGCTCGGATTAATTGTGGTCTTTCCCCCATTTCCCTCCCATTTTCCCAATGTGCACCGCGCGCCAGTGGTCTTCCGCCGCGACAACAACGAAATGTGGGCCATGGCCGAAAGCTCGAAGCCATTGCCCTGCGCCTCAGCAAGAACTACCCATAGCCGCTTCCATCGCAGTCATCCGGTATAGGGTCAAGCAAGCGTGCCGTCAGGTTGCACCCGGTATCGATGTCGTGACGATGGGATATGATTGGGCTATGCGCTTCAGTCTATCGAAACTATTCTCAATCAACTGAATGACTGCAGGGAAGTTTTCCATCTCTGGAGTATTGAAATTGGCTTCCCAAGCCATTGCCTGAAAAGCCCATAACAATTCCAAGCACGCTTCAGCTCGAAGAAGATCGATATCAGTTTTCAAAAACTCTTGAATATCTGCAGCCAACGAGACTGCGAGCTGTTTGCAAAGCTCATGCTTATCCTTGTTGTCTCTAAGCATCCCAAAATCAAAGTCCACTCGCTTGATGAAGACTCGAATATAAGCTCGACGCTTATCCTCTTCAGCCTTTTGCTGCTTATCGTGTTGATATGCTGGCACCCAAATAGCAATAAGTATGGCCATTATTGAGCCGATAGCCTGAACCCAAGCCGCCCCGTCTTTCAATACACCAAAGGCCTCCAGAAGAGTAAACAGGGCCCAGCCTACGGCACCTACAGCGAGAAAGGCCCAAATGGCCCACACACTCGCAAGCTTCACTCCTCCAAGAATTTGATTTTTTTTCAAAGAGATTTTTCCATGCAAAAAAAAAGAAGTTTGACCAGTTTCGTTGAGCCAGTCTACGCCACCACTTACATCCCTCTAGGTCGCCGCTATAGGAATATCGGGGACAAGGGAATACCGGGACAGACCACGATTCTAGATACACCTGAAATCGGTTCGAATTAATTGTGGTCTGTCCCCCATTTTCGGGAATGGTGTGAAGTACCGATCCATAAGTTAACGAGTTGCAGTACCGGCCTCTTTACTGCCAAGGTAAAGGACCGTCTTGCTCCGATGAGTACTCAAGAATGGGGGGGGGCAGCTAGCGAACGCGTCTCTGTGTTCGAGTTTGCTACTATTGCCTGCTGGTATCGTTCCAAAAGTGGCGCTTGGTAGGACCGCATAACCAAATTGAGGCGCTCCTTTAACATCGCACCGTCTGGATGACCGCACGCAAGTAGCCTCCCTACCCGCCCCATCGCACGATGATAGGTTGATTCGACCAAAAAGGGGACAGATTTATTTCCCGTAATTAGTTAGCAACTCTTGATCGCACTCTGTTTACTTGGCGCCGCCTCTTATAGAAAAATCCAATGCAGTAAAAATTTTTCTTTTTTACTGCATCAATGAGCAGGATCCCCTACGCATATTGTCTACTTGGAGTTCATCGGGGTGTCAACGCGCTCACCAGTTGCCATATCTTCAATTTGGAAATCCCACCAGTCATCACTCGGAATCTGCTTCATACCGTACTCATGCCCTGCGACCAATACGACGTCCCTAGATATAGATCGAGTCGCCCGTGTGCCGGTCCACTTCTTAACTTCCAGGCGATGGGCTCCAGCAGTCAACCGATACGCCGTCCTCTGCGTGTAAAGCGCGTACAAAGTATCTTTCCCGTCCACAGTGGCAATTGTGAGCGTTTTTTCAATAGCGCGGATTCCAGCGGTCTTAGCGTTCGGGAGCCCTTCAGCCGCCTGCTCTGTGTAAGACTTGCAACCAGCAGCGATAGCAAACAACATCCCCATCCCGACAACTCGTAGAACACCCATTGCCCGCATACCTGCCTCTCGCCAAATAATCCCAATGCCAAATTCAACGAATAACTGGCAACCTCGTTGAATAATGAGAATACCCTGTCACAGGAGTCCTCATCGTCAATTCCATTTTTTCCAATCATACGCCACCCGATGCTCTGGGCAGCCATCACTGCATCCATACCCATCAAGCGCATCTGCAAACGAGGGTATGCTTCCCAATACCCACCAAAAGTCTGAATGCAGACAGCATCTTAATGAAAACCCTCTGTCTATGAGGCTGACGATACTGTGCTCCTGAAGCGGGTTTACCCGGGAATCATTGCTCAATATTCACTAAGGGCTTTTTCCGCCTCAATATCCTGATCAGCACAGGCTTTAACCATCGCGAATCCGTATGTGCGCATTTGCTTCATGCAGCGCGCTACCGTCGGCTTGTACTTTTCAGGAATTTTATTGACGGCAGCTAAAGCATCCAGATCCTGGTCAACGCAAGCCTTCACCATTGCAGCCCCATACGTCCCCATCTGTGACTTGCATCGATCGATGATCTCCTTTTTTACATCGGTATCTGCGTATGCCACTGCCGAAAATGAAGCCGCCATACCAACCAACATAATGATCCCGCGCATATCCCTATACTCACTCACACCTGAAGAAATAAGGCATAACGCTATTACGGCCCGACCATTTTGTCTATGCATCAGGAAGAAGGGGAGAGTTTTTGAGATTGTCGCGTCGATGGAGCCATCGGATGGGATCGTTTTGCAAATCGCAGCCAACAAAAAAAGGCCCACCTTTCGGTGAGCCCTTCTAGACCGCCCAGCAGAGCGGATTTTGTTTGGTAGGCGCGATTGGACTCGAACCAACGACCCCCACCATGTCAAGGTGGTGCTCTAACCAACTGAGCTACGTGCCTGCTGTGAGGCGGCATTCTACGGAATTCCGAAGGGGTGTCAACACCTTTTTTTCACCTAACCCTATGAATATGCAAAATATTTAATTTCCCCCACGGGATGGAGATTTTGGGGGTGGCTGGCGGCCGATTTTTATCTCGGGTAGGATCTGCGCACTCGTAAAAAATATAAAACAGAGGTTGCAGAATGGCGAACACTCCTTATCCAGCGTCCTATTACGCCGCGTCGGCCAATCCGGTACCGCCCCGCCCGGCTCTGCAGGATGACATCGAGACTGATGTGTGCGTGATCGGTGCAGGCTATACCGGCCTGTCCTCTGCCCTGTTTTTGCTGGAGAACGGCTTCAAGGTCACGATTCTCGAGGCCGCCAAGGTGGGGTTTGGCGCTTCGGGTCGCAATGGCGGGCAGATCGTCAACAGCTATAGCCGCGACATCGATGTGATCGAGCGCAGCGTCGGCCCGCAGCAGGCGCAGTTGCTGGGAAAGATGGCGTTCGAGGGTGGGCGGATCATTCGGGAGCGGGTGGCGAAGTATCAGATTCAGTGCGACCTGAAGGACGGCGGTGTATTCGCGGCCCTTACGGCTAAACAGATGGGCCATCTGGAGTCGCAGAAGCGTTTATGGGAGCGCTTCGGCCATACCCAGTTGGAACTGTTGGATCAGCGTCGTATCCGCGAGGTGGTGGCGTGCGATCACTATGTCGGCGGTATGCTGGACATGAGCGGCGGACATATCCATCCGCTCAATCTGGCCTTGGGTGAGGCGGCGGCCGTGGAATCCCTGGGTGGGGTGATTTATGAGCAGTCGCCGGCGGTGCGCATCGAGCGCGGTGCCAGCCCAGTGGTGCATACGCCACAGGGCAAGGTCAGGGCCAAGTTCATTATCGTGGCCGGCAATGCCTACCTGGGCAATCTGGTGCCGGAGCTGGCAGCCAAGTCCATGCCTTGCGGTACGCAGGTGATCACGACCGAGCCGCTGGGTGACGAGCTGGCTCACAGTCTCTTGCCCCAGGATTATTGCGTCGAAGACTGCAATTACCTGCTCGATTACTACCGGCTGACGGGCGACAAGCGCCTGATCTTCGGCGGTGGCGTGGTGTATGGCGCGAGGGATCCGGCGAACATCGAAGCGATCATCCGGCCGAAGATGCTCAAGGCGTTCCCGCAGCTCAAGAATGTGAAGATCGATTACGCCTGGACCGGAAACTTCCTGCTGACATTGTCGCGTCTTCCGCAGGTCGGACGGCTGGGGGATAACATCTACTATTCCCAGGGCTGCAGCGGCCATGGCGTGACCTATACGCATCTGGCGGGCAAGGTACTGGCCGAAGCTCTGCGTGGCCAGGCCGAGCGTTTCGATGCGTTTGCCGACCTGCCCCACTACCCGTTCCCCGGCGGCCAGCTACTGCGCACGCCTTTCGCGGCGTTGGGTGCGTGGTATTACGGGTTGCGGGACAAGCTGGGGGTGTGAACCCCGCATTCGGCGGCCCTACGTGATGGACGGGGCCGCTCAATCAAGGGGCTGATGTTCAAAAAGCCCCTGTAGCCTCCCCTCCACCTGAGTGCGCGTTTCACCGCCAATCCAGACCTGGCCGGCCTCATCTCGACTCACATGGATGCGCCCTTTGCGACCGAGACGGGTACCTTGGGCTGCAACATAGGCTTGCTCAGCCAGGCCAGCCTCGAACAACCACTGCGCCAGCGAGACATTCAGGCTGCCCGTGACCGGGTCTTCAACGATGGCGCCCAGGTGATTGTTGAAGAAGGTGCGCACTTCGAAAGCCGTATCACCACTGGAATGCGGGCCGATCACGCCGACGTCGATTCTGCGTGGCCAGTTGGGTGCCGGTTGCAGGGCCAGGACTCGCTCGGCTGAGGCCAATCGGATGCCCAGCCATCCAGGGCCATTGTCGACCCAGGCCGCATCGACGACGTCGCACGGATCTATCCGCAGAAATTGCACCGCCTCGTTCAACTCCTCCCTGGATGGAGGTCCGGAGCGAATCAACGCCGGAGCGGCAAAGCAAAGCCGGTCTCGATCACGACGAATGGTCACGAGACCCGCGCCACACTCTTGGACTATGTGCGCCTCACTCGTGGGTTTGCGACCGGTCGCAAGCCAGGCATGGCAACTCCCTAATGTCGGGTGCCCGGCGAATGGCAACTCCCGGTCCAGCGAAAAAATCCTGACCCGGTAGTCCGCGTCCGGGTGCGTCGGCGATAGCACAAAGGCCGTTTCCGACAGGTTGAACCAGCGGGCCAGACGTTGCATCTCATCAGTTTCCAGCCTGTCAGCGCCCATGACCACGGCCAGCGGGTTGCCGAAAAACGGCTCGGCGCCAAACACGTCAACGACCTGAATCACAGGGTCCAAGGGATTCTCCTTCGTTTTTCCTGGCGACTTCAAAACACCGGAACCTCAGTGGGACGACACGAGAAGCTTCAACCCCGCGACTGCAAACAGCGTAGCGAACAGCCCTTGAATCCAGCGCCGCAGTCGGGTGTAGCCGGCAATCATCCTGGCCGTCGAAAACACGATGGCGTAGCCGCCGAAGATGATGACGCCGAGCAAGGCGCAACCGCCGATGATCGCTGGCAAGGTACCGGCTGGTGCGTCTTCATGGAGCCCGAGCGACATGATCGCCATCCAGGACATGATGGCCTTGGGGTTGCCGATGTGCATGAGCAGTCCCTGGCGGTACAGAGGCAGATAACGCCGAGCCTGCCGTCCGGCAATCGCACCGGCGCTCTCCTGTGTCGAGGCCATGGCAGCCTTGCCTGCGCGCATCGCCAGGTAAAGCAGATAGATCCCGCCCGCCACCTTGATGACAAAGAGCGCCTGAGCATAAGCCGCCAACAAGGCGGAGATGCTCGTCGCCGCCAGGAACGCCCAGAAGAGCGACCCTGTCATGACACCGGACGCCAGGACCAAGGCGTGGGAGCGCCCGTCACGCATCGCCACGCCCATGATCGCCATATTGCTGGGGCCAGGGCTGGCGGCGGCAAGGATGTAGCTGCCAAAGGCGAGCATGATCGGATGGTCGATCATTGGGATGTCCTCAAAAGGCGTCCGAGATGCGTAGCGCTTGCGAACAGGTGAACAGTTGCTCCGCAAGCACCATAATGCGCGTGACACTTCATGACTATTGAAATAGTGTCACGCGACACTATTCATTCACTGGTACCCCCGATGCGCCTTCAATCGCCCTGGACACCCCGCCTCGCGGACATCGAAGCGAGCGCTTCAGAACGGCTGGTGTGCGCCCTGGCCGACGACATCGTTGAAGGCCGATTGAAAAGTGGCGACCGCCTCCCCGCCCATCGGCAGCTCGCGTGGCAACTGGGAATCGGGCTGGGGACGGTGACGAAAGCCTATGCCGCCCTGGAGCGACGCGGTCTGGTGCGCAGCGTCAAGGGTCGGGCAACCTTCGTGGCCATCCTGCAGGCACACGAGCAGCGGCTGATCGATCTTTCATCCAATGTGCCGCCCGCCATGTTGACGAGCCGTCTCCTGGCGCGGACCTTGACCGGCATCGCTCGCAAGATCGACGCCGACCATATCAACCTCTACTCGCCACCCGCCGGACACCTGGAACATCGTCGCCTGTTGGCCCGTTGGCTTGAAACCCTCGGCATTGTGGTCGAACCGTCCCACCTGGTGCTGACGGGCAATGCCCGCCAGGCCATTTCCCTGGCTTTCGACCTCGCCTGCGGCCCCCACGGGATGATCCTGACGGAACGCCTCACGTACCCCGGCGCGATTGCCCTGGCCCGGCGCAAAGGCTATCGGATGCAGGGGGTCAAGATCGACGCGCAAGGCATGCTGCCGGAGGCGCTTGCGCGGGCCCTCGGTCATTTCGCAGCAGCCAGCAGCAAGGTGGTTTATCTCACCCCCACGCTTCACAACCCCACCACGGCGACCATGGGTGCGGCGCGACGGCAAGCTATCGTCGAGGTCTGTCGACAAGCGGGTGCCTGGATCATCGAGGATGGTGTCTATGCGCTGGGATCTGCGCCAGTGCCTGCCCTTGCAACGCTGGCGCCCGAGAGAGTGTTGCACGTCAACGGTCTGTCCAAATCCCTCGGCCCCGGATTGAGGATCGGCATGCTCACGCTACCCGCTGAATTGCATGGCGCGGCGCAGGAACACCTGCAGGATATTCCCCTGGGCCCGTCGCCGTTGTCCTGCGCCGTGGTGGAAGATTGGTTGTCCAACGGCGTGGTCGCCTCCATCCAGCAGGACTTGCGGCATGAAGCGCGGCGCAGAACCCGCCTCGCCGCCGAATTGCTTGGCGGGGTCGAATGCGTCTCGCACCCGGACGCCTATCACATCTGGCTCCCGATGCCTCACGACGCCGCTGAGCGCTTCACGAAGGCGGCTGTCCACGTAGGCATCAGGGTAACTGCGCCAGAATCGCTGATGGTGGATCGCGATGAACCGGTGACCGGCATTCGCCTGTGTCTTGGGGGCCCGTCCTTCGAGGAATTGACCCAGGGGCTGACCCGCCTGTCGAACCTGCTGAAACACGAGCCGCACGCGGCCGCTTGAACCAGGGACTGCCTCCAAACGCCTTCAGACGTCCAGCACCAACGTCTCACTCCCCTGCGCCGGCACGGCGCAACAGATCAACACCTCATCCGCCTCCAATCGTTGCGCCGGCTTGTTCAGGTAGTGCACCTGGCCACTGCTCAGCCGGGTCTTGCAGGTACCGCAGGAGCCACCACGACAACTGAACTCGGGATTCAGGCCCCGCGCTTCCGCCAATTCGAGCAACGTCCCGGTGCCGGGCTCCCAGCGCGCTTCCTTGCCCGAGGTGGCGAACAGGACTTTCACCGCTTCATCGGCCATGGGCACTTGTTCCGCCGCAGGCACGCTGACTTCAATGTCACGGACCAGCGTTGACGGGCCGAAGGTTTCAGCGTGAATGCGATCATCCGGAATGCGTAATGTGCGCAGGCCATCGTACAGCGCCTGGGTAAAACTCCCCGGCCCGCAGAGGTAGTAGTCGTAGTCGTTCAGCGGGAGAAGGGTCTTGAGCAGTTCGACATCGATGCGGCCGGCCATGTCGTAGCTGTCGACTGACCCGTCGGTGGGCGGCTGGCTGACCACACGCAGGACCTTGATCTTGTCCCCGGCCCGGGCCACCAACTCGTCGACCTCATCACGAAAGGCCAGGTCGGCCACTGAACGGCTGCTTTGTATCAGCCACGTCGGCCGCATGCGATTGATGCGCTTCCCTTGATAAACCACTTCGCGCAACATCGACAGCAGCGGCGTAATGCCAACGCCCGCGGCCAGCAGTACCAATGGACGCCGCTCGGAGGCCTGGACCGTGAAATCCCCTTGGGGCGCCCGGGCTTCGATCAAGTCCCCGACTTGAACCCGCTCATGCAGATGCGAAGACACCGAGCCGTCGCGCTTGACGCTGATGCGCAAGAATTCATCCGACGGTGAACTGGAGACGCTGTAGGTGCGAATGACGGGCGCCTGCTGCCCTTCCAAGCGAACCCGCACGGGCAGGTGCTGCCCCGGTTCAAAGCCGGGCAAGCCAGCGCCATCACTGGCCTGTAGATAGAACGAGCGGATGCTGCGACTCTCATCCACGATGCGAACAACCTGCATCGAACGCCAGTGACTGCGCAGGGCCTCGGCCTGCAAGCGCTCGGTCGCCTGCTCCCAACTGCCCGTCATCATCGAGTTGGGTGAGGTGCCCTCGGCCGTGTCCGTCCAACGCAACGGGATCGCGGCCTGACGGGAAACAATACGCTGTGGCTTGAAGCGCCACAGCCGCTCGGCGCCCTGGAACGCGGCAATTTCGGGGCTGTCCAGCAGCACCTCGGCTGAACCGCTCATTTGCAGCAGGTCGCCGCTCTGGAAGTCGATGAACACCAGCCCGGCCCGGGGGTTCAGCAGGATGTTGCCCAGGGTGTTGAAAAACAGATTCCCGGAGAAATCCGGAATGGTCAGCGTCCCGTCTTCTTCCATTCGCACAAAACCGGGTTTGCCGCCGCGATGCGAGGCATCGACCTGGTTCTGGCCGTCGCGCACGACGTAGGTCGCGACATAGAACGAGTCGGCGGCAGTGACCATGCGACGTACCTGTGGGTCCGCGCTGGTCAACTCGAGCACGGCGCCCGCTGTCTCGTCGACGAAAGCGTACTGGCGCAGATTGATGTAGCGCGGGCAATTGCCGTAGGCCTGGGTCACGGCGATTTCAATACCCTCATCCGACTGACGCAGTACGTTGCCATTCATACGGTTGCGTCGACGGGTATGCAACTCGATCCCAAGCATGCCAATGGCATCGCCCGGCTTCATGCCGTCCTGGGCAGGGTCGTCAGGCTGCGGCGGGAGGCTGATGTGCAGGCGTTCCGGCGTGGGAGAATGCATGAAGCCAGGTTGTCCCGTGCGAATCGTGGCCCATACATCGCCTTGCCGATCCACAGTTCCCAACACCACGAAAGGAAGCTGGGCATAGAACTCGCGATGCTGGTCCGGCATCCACGACCGGGCCAACTGCCGCTGGCCGACACCCACCATCATGTCGACCGCACCGACTGCACGCTGCAAGGTCAACTCGCCTTCATGCCAGGGTGAACGTTGTGGCGTTGAGATCTTGTCCATTCGAGGTCACCTCGCGCACGCGGCGCAATTGCGCGCCAGCGGCTACGGTCAGGGTTCTTTCACCCCCCTGCGGAGGTGAGCGTGAGCGCTCATATTCCCCCTGATGCACCTGCGACGGAATCCGCACAAACTACAATCCACTCTTTCAGAAACTGAAATGGTTGCAGGCTTGACCTGAATTACAGAAACAAAAAACCCCGGTCTTTCGACCAGGGTCTTTGCTATCGATCAGAAGAGGCGTTTCGGCTTTCTTCCTGGCTCCAAGGCGTCCAGTGGGCCTCGAAGCAGATATGGCGCAGCGGACGGGACTCGAACCCGCGACCCCCGGCGTGACAGGCCGGTATTCTAACCGACTGAACTACCGCTGCGTATCGCTGTGGACTTGCGTCCATTTGACTCGTCTGATCAACCCCTTGGGCTTGATCTCGAACCAGGCGAACCTGACTCGGAAAATATGGCGCAGCGGACGGGACTCGAACCCGCGACCCCCGGCGTGACAGGCCGGTATTCTAACCGACTGAACTACCGCTGCGCGTCGGTGGAGGCTTTTGACAGCTTCCGTCTTGCTTTCGCAAGACTCTCATGGAACATGGTGGGTGATGACGGGATCGAACCGCCGACATTCTGCTTGTAAGGCAGACGCTCTCCCGGCTGAGCTAATCACCCTTTGCTTCGCTGAGGCCGCGAAATTTACGCAGGTACCGAAGCTAAGTCAATAGCAGGGTTGAAGTTTTTTCAAAACAGTTTCGAATGGAGAGCTTCGCCGCTTCTCACTCGTAAATCATTTTCTTGGTCATGCCGCCGTCCACCACGAACTCCTGGCCCGTGACGAAACCGGCATTGCGCGACAACAACCACGCCACCATCGCCGCCACATCCTCTACCGTGCCTACCCTACCCGCCGGATGCTGGGCGTGATCGGCGTCGGTCAGTGGCTCTGAACGGCGCAGGGACGGGTCCCGTGCGTCGATCCAGCCAGGGCTGACGGCATTGACCCGGATCTCCGGCCCGAGGCTGATCGCCAAGGCATGGGTCAGGGCCAGCAGGCCACCCTTGCTTGCGGCATAAGCTTCGGTGTCGGGTTCCGACTGCGCGGCACGGGTCGAGGCCAGGTTGACGATGGCGCCGTTATGGGCACGCAGATAAGGCGCACAGTGCTTGGCCAGCAGCATCGGCCCGCCGAGGTTCACCGCCAGGACCCGATTCCAATACGCCAGGTCCAGGCTTTCCAGGGTGATGTTGTGCGGGTCGGCAATGGCCGCGTTGCACACCAGCGCATCGAGCCGGCCGAACTGGCCCAGCACCTCGGCGATCCCCGTGGCGACCTGAGCTTCGTCCGCCACGTCCATGGCGATGAACCAGGCGTTGTCGCCCAACGTCTTGGCAACCTTGGAGCCGCGCTCACGATCCAGGTCGGTCAGCACCACTTGCCAGCCTTCACAGATCAGCCAGGCGGCGATACCGAGGCCAATGCCCCTGGCGGCACCCGTCACCAGTGCAACCCGGCCATGGGTGCCGCTCGGCGGCGTCGCCAGCTCGATCACAAGGCCGCCAACCCACGCGCCAGGTCGGCTTGCAGGTCGGCCACGTCTTCCAGGCCGACCGCGACGCGGATCAGGCTGTCGCGGATCCCGGCTGCTTCACGCTCCTGGGGCGACAGACGGCCGTGGGAGGTGGTGCTCGGGTGGGTGATGGTGGTCTTGCTGTCGCCCAGGTTGGCGGTAATGGACACCAGACGGGTGGCATCGATGAAGCGCCAGGCGCCCTCCTTGCCCCCTTTGACCTCGAAGCTCACCACGGCACCGAAACCGCGCTGCTGACGCAGGGCCAGGTCATGTTGCGGGTGACTCTTGAGGCCGGCGTAATGGACTTTCTCGATGCCGTCCTGCTGTTCCAGCCACTCGGCCAGTGCCTGGGCATTGGCGCAATGGGCTTTCATGCGCAGGCCAAGGGTTTCCAGGCCCTTGAGGAACACCCAGGCGTTGAACGGGCTGAGGGTCGGCCCGGCGGTGCGCAAAAAGCCCACCACTTCTTTCATCTGCTCACTGCGACCAGCCACCACGCCGCCCATGCAACGACCCTGGCCGTCGATGAACTTGGTGGCCGAATGCACCACCACGTCCGCACCCAGCTTCAGCGGCTGTTGCAGGGCCGGGGTGCAGAAACAGTTGTCGACCACCAGCATGGCGCCTTTGGCGTGGGCGATTTCCGCCAACGCGGCAATGTCCACCAGTTCGGCCAAGGGGTTGGACGGTGATTCGACAAACAGCAATTTGGTATTGGCCTTGATCGCCGCATCCCAACCGGACAAATCCGCCAGGGGCACGTAATCGACTTCCACGCCGAAGCGCTTGAAGTACTTTTCGAACAGACTGATGGTCGAGCCGAAGACGCTGCGCGATACCAGCACATGGTCACCAGCGCTGCACAGGCTCATTACCACTGCCATGATCGCCGCCATGCCGGTGGCAGTGGCCACCGCCTGCTCGGCACCTTCCAGCGCGGCAATACGTTCTTCGAAAGCACGCACGGTGGGGTTGGTGTAGCGCGAGTAGACGTTACCCGGGACTTCGCCAGCGAACCGCGCCGCCGCGTCGGCCGCGGTACGAAACACATAGCTGGAGGTGAAGAACATCGGATCGCCGTGTTCGGCTTCCGGCGTGCGGTGCTGGCCAGCGCGAACCGCCAGGGTGTCGAACGCTACACCTTCAAGGTCGCTGTCCAGCCGACCGGCATCCCAATCCTGACTCATGCTGTCACTCCTGCAATCGGTCAAACGCAAACCGGCCCCTCAGGGCCGGTTTGTAACTTTAGTTGTTGTACAGATCGATGATCGCGCTGACCGCCTGGGTCTTGGCCTTGGACGCATCGTTGCGGGCGCTTTCGATCTTGTTCAGGTAGGCCTCATCGATGTCGCCGGTGACGTACTTGCCGTCGAACACCGCGCAGTCGAACTGCTCGATCTTGATCTTTCCGCCACCCACGGCTTCGATCAAGTCCGGCAGGTCCTGGTAGATCAGCCAGTCGGCACCGATCAGGTCGGCGACCTCCTGGGTCGTGCGGTTATGAGCGATCAGCTCATGGGCACTCGGCATGTCGATGCCGTAGACGTTCGGGTAGCGCACGGCAGGAGCTGCCGAGCAGAAGTACACGTTCTTGGCGCCAGCTTCGCGGGCCATCTGGATGATCTGCTTGCAGGTGGTGCCACGCACGATGGAGTCGTCCACCAGCATCACGTTCTTGCCGCGGAATTCCAGCTCGATGGCGTTGAGTTTCTGGCGCACGGACTTTTTTCGTGCAGCCTGGCCCGGCATGATGAAGGTCCGGCCGATGTAGCGGTTCTTCACGAAGCCTTCGCGGAACTTGACGCCCAGGTGGTTCGCCAGCTCCAGGGCCGCGGTGCGGCTGGTGTCCGGGATCGGGATGACCACGTCGATGTCATGGTCCGGACGCTCGCGCAGGATCTTGTCGGCCAGCTTCTCGCCCATGCGCAGACGGGCCTTGTAGACCGAGATGCCGTCGATGATCGAGTCCGGACGCGCCAGGTAGACGTGTTCGAAAATGCACGGTGTAAGGCTTGGGTTGGTCGCGCACTGGCGGGTGAACAACTGGCCGTCTTCAGTGATGTAGACCGCTTCGCCCGGGGCAAGATCGCGAATCAGGGTGAAACCCAGCACGTCCAGGGACACGCTCTCGGAGGCGATCATGTACTCGACGCCTTCGTCGGTGTGACGCTGGCCGAAGACGATAGGACGAATGCCGTGGGGGTCGCGGAAGCCGACGATACCGTAACCGGTGACCATCGCCACCACCGAGTAACCACCGACGCAACGGTTATGCACGTCGGTCACGGCGGCGAACACGTCTTCTTCGGTCGGCTGCAGCTTGCCCCGCTGGGCCAGCTCGTGGGCGAACACGTTGAGCATCACTTCCGAGTCGGAGCTGGTGTTGACGTGGCGCAGGTCCGATTCGTAGATCTCCTTGGCCAACTGCTCGACGTTGGTCAGGTTGCCGTTGTGCGCCAGGGTGATGCCGTACGGCGAGTTGACGTAGAACGGCTGGGCTTCGGCGGAGGTCGAACTGCCCGCCGTCGGGTAGCGCACATGGCCGATACCCATGTGGCCAACCAGGCGCTGCATGTGACGCTGGTGGAACACGTCACGCACCAGACCGTTGTCCTTGCGCAGGAATAACCGGCCGTCATGGCTGGTCACGATACCGGCAGCGTCCTGGCCGCGGTGCTGGAGCACGGTTAGCGCGTCATACAGCGCCTGATTGACGTTCGACTTACCGACGATACCGACGATGCCACACATGCGACGCAACCCCTACTTAATGGATCTGAACTGAACAACACTCACTGCGGCGTTTTGGCCGTCGGCAAGAGGTGTTCCTTGAACGGTATTTCAGCGGGTACGCTGATACCGCTGGCAAGCCACTGACTGCTCCAACCCAGGATCAGGTTCTTGGACCAGTCTGCGACCAATAGAAATTGTGGCACGAGCCGGGACTCCTGCCACCATGAATCCTGTTGTACCGGCCCCAGGCTCAGCAGCCCGACGGCCACGACCACCAGCAACGCGCCACGCGCGGCGCCAAAGGCCATGCCCAGGAACCGGTCCGTCCCGGAAAGCCCGGTGACGCGAATCAGTTCGCCGATCAGATAGTTGATCATTGCGCCGACCAGCAAGGTGGCGATAAACAAGATGGCACAGCCCGCGATCACGCGAGCCGATGGCGTTTCGATGTATCCGGCGAGGTACTGGGACAGCGAGCCACCAAACATCCAGGCGACGATTCCCGCGATGATCCAGGTCAGCAGCGAGAGGGCTTCCTTGACGAAGCCTCGGCTCAGACTGATCAATGCGGAGATGGCGATGATCGCAACGATCGCCCAGTCAACCCAGGTAAATGGCACGGTGCAGCCTACAGACGGATAAGGCGGCGCATTTTAGCAGAGCCCAGGGCTGTCGGTAAGCTGCGATTGTCAGTGTGAGTGAAATCAGGTGCTTAGCCGCGTTCCGGCTGGAAACGCACCACAAAACCCTTGAGATTTTGCTGCCGTCCGAGCAGATCGCGCAGGCGGTCGGCTTCGGCACGCTCGATCAGCGGACCGACAAACACCCGATTCTTGCCATCGGCGGAACGGATGTAGGCATTGTAGCCCTGGCTGCGCAGGGATTTCTGCAGGTTTTCCGCGCTTTCGCGACTGGTCAGGCTGGCCAGTTGCACGGACCAACTGACCGACAGCCCATTGGCGTCCACACGACTTTGGCTGGTGTCCGGCTTGGTCGGCGCCGCGGTGATCGGCTGCGTCGGTGCAGGCTTGACCGCCGGGGTGGCCGGAACGGGCGCTGGAGCCGGAGCGACAGCGGGCTTGCTCGATGCAGCCGGTACCGCAGGAATCGGTGCCGAAGGCACGGTCGGGTGCTCAGCCAGTTCCTCGTCGCTCGGGACGGGCTCCTGGGGCAGCGCCTGCGGCTCGGGCACCGTCACCGGCTCGACCTGCACAGGCGCAACCGATGGCGCCTGGGGTGCGGCGGGTGCATCGACCGTGACCTGGCGCTGCTCGTCCTGACGGGAAAACAGCATCGGCAGGAAAATCACCGCCAGGGCCACCAATACCAGGGCCCCCACCATACGCTGCTTGTATGCCTTATCCAGCAATGCCATCTGCAGCTTCCTCCGTGGAGCGCCGGGCCAGCCATTGCAGGGCCTCGGCGACACAAAAAAATGATCCGAACAACAGGATTTCATCATCGGCCGTTGCCACGGCGCACTGCCCTTCCAACGCGGCGGCGACACTGTCGTAAGCATCCACCGAAGCGCCACGGCGCTGCAAGACCGTTTGCAATTCAGAAGCGGGACGTGAGCGCGGCGAATCCAGGGGCGTTACCGCCCAGTGCTGGACACTAGCATCCAACGCCTCGACCACGCCATCCAGATCCTTGTCGGACAGCAGTCCGAACACCGCCAGGCGCCGCCCCACCACCGGCCGCCGCGCCAGACACTCAGCCAGGTACTGTGCCGCGTGGGGGTTGTGCCCGACATCCAGCAACAGGTTCAGACGCTTGCCCTGCCACTGGAACTGGCGCCGATCAAGACGACCGACGATGCGAGTCGCCAACAACGCCTTGGCGATCTGCCCGGCATCCCACGGTAAACCCAGCAGCAGGTAGGCCTGGAGCGCCAGCGCGGCGTTCTCCATCGGCAGATCCAGCTGTGGCAGGTCGCGCAACTCCACCGGATGACCCTGCAGATCGCTGCCGCGCCATTGCCAGTGCTGCTCGGTCATGGCCAGATCGAAATCCCGTCCCCGCAGGAAAAACGGACAGGCCAGTTCCCGGGCCTTGTCCAACAGCGGTTGCGGAGGATTGAGATCGCCGCAGAGCGCAGGCGCGCCCTGACGAAAGATACCGGCCTTCTCGAAGGCCACGGATTCGCGGGTATCGCCCAGGTAATCGGCATGGTCCACGCCGATACTGGTGACCAATGCGATGTCCGCGTCCACCAGGTTGACTGTGTCCAGCCGCCCGCCCAGGCCGACTTCCAGCACAACGGCGTCGAGACCGGCACGGGCGAACAGCCAGAACGCCGCCAGGGTGCCCATCTCGAAATACGTGAGAGAGATATCGCCCCGCCCGGCGTCCACCGCGGCGAAAGCCTCGCACAGCTCGGCATCGGCGGCTTCGACGCCGTTGACCTGCACCCGCTCGTTGTAACGCAGCAGGTGTGGCGAACTGTAGACACCGACGCTCAATCCCTGGGCCCGCAGCAGCGAGGCTACGAAGGCACAGGTCGAGCCTTTGCCGTTGGTGCCGGTGACGGTGATGACCCGGGGCGCCGGCTTGCCCAGCCCCATGTGGGACATGACCGCTTGCGAGCGCTCCAGCCCCATGTCGATGGCGGATGGATGCAATTGCTCGAGGTAGGCCAGCCAGTCGTCCAGGGTGCGTTCGGTCATAGCCCGGCAGGCACCGGCGGAACCACCATCGGTTCGATGGGTGCGGCGACGTACTGAGGCGTCGGCAAGCCCATCAGCTGAGCCAACAGGTTACCCAGGCGCGGACGCAGCTCCTGACGATGGATGATCATGTCGATGGCACCGTGCTCCAGCAGGAACTCACTGCGTTGGAAGCCTTCCGGCAGTTTTTCGCGCACGGTTTGCTCGATGACCCGCGGGCCGGCAAAGCCGATCAGGGCTTTCGGCTCGCCGACGATCACGTCGCCCAGCATTGCCAGGCTGGCGGAAACGCCGCCGTAGACCGGATCGGTCAGCACCGAGATGAACGGAAGGCCTTCTTCGCGCAGACGCGCCAGGACGGCGGAGGTCTTCGCCATCTGCATCAGCGAGATCAGCGCTTCCTGCATCCGCGCGCCGCCGGAAGCAGCGAAGCAGATCATTGGGCAACGGTTTTCCAGGGCATAGTTGGCGGCGCGAACGAAGCGCTCACCGACGATGGCGCCCATGGACCCCCCCATGAAGGAGAACTCGAAGGCCGAGACCACCACCGGCATGCCCAGCAGGGTGCCACTCATGGACACCAGGGCGTCTTTCTCGCCGGTCTGCTTCTGGGCCGCGGTCAGGCGATCCTTGTACTTCTTGCCATCGCGGAATTTCAGGCGATCCACGGGCTCCAGGTCGGCACCCAGCTCAACACGGCCTTCGGCGTCCAGGAAAATATCGATACGGGCACGCGCGCCAATGCGCATGTGGTGGTTGCACTTGGGGCAAACGTCCAGGGTCTTTTCCAGCTCTGGGCGGTACAGCACCGCTTCGCAGGATGGACATTTGTGCCACAGACCTTCAGGCACCGAGCTTTTCTTCACCTCGGAACGCATGATCGAAGGGATCAGTTTGTCTACCAACCAGTTGCTCATGCTTTCTTTCTCCAGTACCGGCGGCCCGAACGCTCTGGTTCGCGGCCCCGCGTATGCCCTTGAGCTAAATTCATTGTGCGGCGAGGGCCGAAAAGCCACCACGGTCAGCGCGAAACATGACCTGCGTGCAGCCCAACCTTCCTCAACCATTCCTGCAACCGCTGCACCGCGGTTGCCGCTACGCTATCGGCCCGCCCGGAGGCGGCGCCTGCCTGCTGTGTACAGTGCAGGTATGGACGGCGGCAGTCTGCCAGCCGTCACATTGGCAACTGGCGGCTGCGAACAGCGGCCATGAACGCCCGGATCTTCGCCGGATCCTTGATACCCTTGCCCTGCTCCACCCCGCCGCTCACGTCCACCGCATAAGGACGAACCTGGCGAATCGCTTCGGCCACGTTGTCAGCCGTCAGGCCACCGGCGAGGATGATCGGCTTGCTCAGGCCATGGGGCACCAGCGACCAGTCGAATGCTTCACCGGTACCGCCGGGAACGCCCTCCACGTACGTGTCCAGCAAAATGCCACTGGCGCTGGCAAACGTCTCGCAAGCAGCCGCGATGTCGTCTCCCGCCTTGACCCGCAGCGCCTTGATGTAGGGACGGTGCCAGCCTTCGCAATCAGCAGGAAGCTCGTCGCCATGGAATTGCAACAGGCCCAGCGGCACCGCATCGAGTATCTCGCCCAGCTCGCAACGGCTGGCATTGACGAACAGGCCGACCGGGGTCACGAATGGCGGCAAGGCCTGGATGATCGCCCTCGCCTGCTGCACGGTCACCGCCCGCGGGCTCTTGGCATAGAACACCAGCCCGATGGCATCGGCACCAGCCTCGACAGCCGCCAGCGCGTCCTCGACGCGGGTGATCCCGCAAATCTTGCTGCGAACGACCGACATGTTGTCAAAACCCCAGCTAAATCCGAGAAAGTCCCGGATGGTAGCAAATGCAGCGGAGGGCGTCAGCCGTCGAGTTCCGAGAAGCCGGTGAGGAAATGTGGCCCGATGTAACGCTCCGGCAGTTCGAACTCATCGCGGTACTCAACCTGTACCAGGTACAAGCCAAACGGATGAGCCGTCACGCCGCCGGAGCGACGGATGCGGCTGTCGAGCACCTCCTTGACCCACTCCACCGATCGCTCACCGGCACCGATGGTCATCAGCACGCCGGCGATGTTGCGCACCATGTGGTGCAGGAATGCACTGGCACGAATGTCGAGCACGATCATCTTGCCGTGACGGGTCACGCGCAGGTGATGCAGCTCCTTGATCGGCGACTTGGCCTGGCACTGGCCGGCGCGAAAGGCGCTGAAATCGTGAACCCCGACCAAGTACTGCGCGGCTTCGGCCATGCGCTCGACATCCAGCGGACGGTGGTTCCAGGTGATTTCTTCGTTCAGGTGCGCCGGACGGATCTGGTCGTTGTAGATCACATAGCGATAGCGCCGGGCGATGGCCTTGAAGCGTGCGTGGAAATGCGCCGGCATCACCTTGGCCCAACTGACGCTGACGTCATGGGGCAGATTGATGTTGGCCCCCATGACCCAGGCCTTCATCGAACGCTCGACCTGGGTGTCGAAATGCACCACCTGGCCGCAGGCGTGCACGCCGGCATCGGTACGCCCGGCACAGTGCAGCGACACCGGTGAATCGGCGACTTTGGACAGCGCGTTTTCAAGGGTTTCCTGCACGGTCGCGACGCCGGAGGCCTGGCGCTGCCAGCCACGATAACGCGAACCTTTGTATTCCACGCCCAAGGCGATCCGGAAAAAGCCGTCAGCCGCCATTTCGGCAGCCGGGTTGTCTATGTTTGCCAAGGAATTACAGCCTGCTGAGGTACGCAAAGGCGGGCATTATAAGGCGGGTGGGGTGGGATGCCAGTGCAACCGTCGATCCGGTGTTGGATGCGCCGACCTCATCGCGAGCAGGCTCGCTCCCACAGGGGGATCTGCAGCGTTCACAACCCCCTTGTGGGAGCGAGCCTGCTCGCGATGAGGCCCTCGCCCCAAACAAAAACGGCAGCCTCAATGGCTGCCGCTCCTGTCACTGCGAACATCTCACGCCAGGCGGGCGAGCATCTCCTGCGCTTCGCTCTTCTGGGTGGCATCGCCTTCGCTGAGGACTTCACCGAGGATATCCCGGGCACCGTCGTGGTCGCCCATGTCGATGTAGGCCTGGGCCAGGTCGAGCTTGGTGGCGACTTCATCGGTGCCGCTGAGGAAGTCGAAGTCCGGCTCGTCTTCGACACTGGCCAAGGCGTCTTCCGCCGTGAAGGATGGCTGACCCAGGCTGTCGGACAAGCGATCCAGCTCGGCGTTGACATCGTCCAGCTCGGACTCGAAGGGATCCTTCGGCGCGTCCATTTCGTCGGCCAGGGACAGATCGAAATCCGCCGGCAGCTCGAGATCGTCGGCCGGGGTGTCGAGCAAGGCTGGTGCCTCGGCCGCAGGCACGTCCAGCCCCTTGAGGTCGTCGCCCAGGTCCAGCAGGAAGTCTTCGTCGTCCAGGGCTGGCGCTGGCGCATCGGCGCCCAGGTCGAGGTCGAACTCCGATAGATCGTCCAGGCTTTCGTTGGCTTCGGTCTGCTGCTTGAGCACCGATTCGAAGCTCAGATCGTCGTCCAGCGGGAACGCATCCAGCTCCGGCACTGGCTCAGGTGCCGACGCCACCGGTGCGTTCTCCAAGTCATCCAGACTCAGGTCGAAGGCACTGTCCAGCTCTTCATTGGTGGCCGGCGTTTCTTCCAGCAGTTCCTTGACGTACTGGGCGTCCAGCTCGGCAGCCACCGCCGCGGCGGCCAGACCGGCGCCAGCGGCAACCACCATGGCCGGGAAACGGCTCTTGAGTTGCTCGACCTGGGCGAAGTTTTCACCATTGGCCACCAATTGGCGTTCCTGGGCGACAAACGCGTCGCGATCACCTTGCAGGCCGTAGACCTCCATCAACTTCAGGCGCAGGTCGCTACGCTGTGGCTCGGCCTTGATGCCCTGCTCAAGCTGATCGGCAGCCTGGTTCAAGCGACCGCGATCAATGTGCGCCTGGGCCTGGCCCAGCACGTCGTCGAAACGATCGGCAGCGGGGGCGACCAAGGGCGCGGCGATAGGTGGCGAGACCACCACCGGCGCGACCACAGGGGCCGGCTGGGGAACGGGCTTGGGGGCCGGTGCTGGGACCGGCTTAGGGTCGAGCTTGACGCTTGGCGCGGGTACTTCAATGCCCTCGAAGCTGCTCGGGGGCAGATCGAGCTCCGGGGAGAAGTCGGCCTCCTCCTCGAGGGCTCGGGCCATGCGCAGATGCTTCTCGGCTTCCTGCTGGGCCTTGCGGCGGCGAGCGAGCAACAGCAGCAGCAACAGCAGGATCAACGCACCACCACCGATCAAACCGAGCAGGATCGGGTTGGTCAGCAAGTCGTTGTATTTCTGTTCACTGGATGCCGCCGGAGCCTCGGCCGGAGCAGCCGGTGGCGTCGCCTCGGGCGTCGCTTCGGGAGCGGCTTGCGGTGCGGGTGCAGGGATCTGTGCCGATGGCGCGGGCGTCAACTGCGCCGACATCGCCGGCGGCGCTTCGTTGGCTGGCGGAACTGCGGCACCTTCGGCCTGCATCTTCGCCAGTTGATTATTCTTCAGCTCGATCAGGCGCTGCAGCTTGTCCAACTGGCTCTGCAGATCCGCCATGCGGCTTTTCAATTCTTCATTGTCGCGACGAGCCGAGTCGAGGCTTTCCTGGGTGACCGCAAGCTTGTTGCTCAGGGCCTGGGCATCGCCGGCAGCCCCCTTGCCTTTGCCCTTGCCCGCCTTCGCAGGCTCGGCCGTCACCAGGCTCAGGTTATCGCGGCCGGCGGTCGGCGTCGGTGCGACCTCGCCCTGGCCACGCTTGGTCGCGTCCAGTTGCTGCCGGCCACCGGGTGCCGCAGTCGCACGGCCTTGGCGTCCCTGACGCCAGGCAGCGTTCTGGGCGGCTACTTCGGCGATGGCCTGGGGTTGCGGCAACGCGGTGCTTTGCACCGGGTCCGGCAGGCGCAGGACCTGGCCGGTCTTGAGCAGGTTGATATTGCCGTTGATGAAAGCGTGCGGGTTCAGTGCCTGGATCGCCAGCATGGTTTGCTGGACCGACCCACCGTTGCGGGCCTTGGCGGCGATTTCCCAGAGGGTATCCCGCGGTGTGGTGGTGTACTGGGACGACTTGGTCGCGCCAGTGACCGGCGTCGACACCACCTGGGCCGGTTTCGGTCGGGCGGCCTCGGCAGCCTGGGGCGAGAACTTGGACGGGTCGAGCAGCACGCTGTAGTCACGCAGCAGGCGGCCGTTGGGCCACATCACCTGCACGAGGAACTTGACCAGCGGCTCGGACAGCGGCCGGCTGGAGGTCACCCGCAGGACGCTCTTGCCATTGGCGTTGATCACCGGGGTGAAGCTCAGGTCATTGAGAAACGCCTGGCGGTCGACGCCGGCTTTGGCGAAATCCTCGGGCGAGGCCAGGCTCGGCACGACTTCGGCAGCGGTCAGTTGCTGGACATCGAGCAGCTCGATCTCCGCGACCAGAGGCTGGTTCGGCGTCGACTTCAGGGTCAATTCCCCCAGCCCGAGCGCTTGCGCCATACCGGAGGACAGCGCCGAGGCGGCCGCTATTGCTAACACCAGTTTGCGAACTTGAACCATAGCCTCTTCCTTTGTTTGAACATTCCTCGGCCAGCGAGAAGGTATTGATGTCGCTGCCGCTAGGCATTTCACGCAGCCCCGCAGGACGGGGTGCACGATCGTTTCTACTCATGCCCGGGAATGTCCCTAGCGGGAGATTTTCGCCTTCAGCGTCCAGGCCAAGCATAGCGCCCGGCTAGAATCATTCGACAAATTGTTGCCAAGTATCTTTTACAGCAGGTCTTTTATCAACAACTCCGCCACCTGCACTGCGTTGAGCGCCGCGCCCTTGCGCACGTTATCCGTCGTCAGCCACATATTCAGTTCCGTCGGGTCGTCGATACCACCGCGCACACGTCCCACATACACCACGTCCTGCCCCACCGCATCGCCGACCGGCGTCGGGTAGTCGCCCTCCTCCACCAGCTCGATGCCGGGGGCCACTTCCAGGGCTGCGTTGACTTTCTTCAGGTCGACGGCGTTCGCGGACTGCACGGTCACGCTAAAGCTATCGCCGAAAAACACCGGGGCTTGAATGCAAGTGACGGAAATCTTTAACAAAGGTTGATCCAGCACCTGACGCAACTCACGCACCAGGCGTTTTTCCAGCGGCGTATGGCCCTGCTCGTCCGGGGTACCGACCTGCGCCAACAGGTTGAACGCCATCTGCCGGTCGAAGAAGGTCGGCTCCAGTGGACGGGCGTTGAGCAGCTCGGCGGTCTGGCGCGCCAACTCGCTCACGGCGACACGGCCCTGGGCGGACACGGCGAGACTGGCGGTCAGGCTGATGCGCTGTATATCCAGGCACTCGCGCAACGGGGCCAGCGCCACGGCCAGTGCAGTGGCCGAGGCACTCGGGCTACTGACCTGGAACGGCTTGCCGAGGCCCGCAAGCACTTGGGCGTTGGCTTCCGGCACGATCTGCGGTGCCTGTTCCGGCGGCAGGGCACCGGACAGGTCGATGAGCGCGCAACCGGCGGCCGTGGCACGCGGCGCAAAACTCAGGGTCACCGCCGGACCGGCCGCGAAGAACACCAGTTGCACCTTGCTGAAATCGAACTCGTCGACTTCCCTTACCCGCACGTTTTTGTTGCGGAACATCACCGAACTGCCTGCCGATTCACTGCTGGCCAGCAGGTGCAGGTTGCCGACGGGAAAATCCCGTTCTTCGAGAATCTGGACGAGGGTTTCGCCGACAGTACCGGTGGCGCCGATCACGGCGATGTCAAAGGACTGGCTCATGGGTCTACCTCAGGTAAAACGTGGGGAGCGGCACTTTACCGGGTGGTTGGCGGCCAGGCAATTGACGGGGGATTTGTGGTGGATGGACTGGCGCCATCGCGAGCAGGCTCGCTCCCACAGGTTTTGTGTCCACTGAAGATCCAATGTGGGAGCGAGCCTGCTCGCGATGGCGATCTCACGGCCAATACAACACCCATAAAAAAACCCGCACCTCTCGCAAGGCACGGGTTCTTTCACAGCAGCGACGATCAACGCTCGAGCAAGATCCGCAGCATGCGACGCAGCGGTTCGGCCGCGCCCCACAGCAGTTGGTCGCCGACGGTGAAGGCACCGACGAACTGCGAGCCCATGTTCAGCTTGCGCAGGCGTCCCACCGGCACGTTCAGGGTGCCGGTGACCTTGGTCGGGCTCAGCTCCTGCATGCTGGTTTCGCGGTTGTTCGGCACCAGCTTGACCCAAGGGTTGTGCTGGCTGATCAACCCTTCGATGTCGGCGATCGGCACGTCCTTGTTCAGCTTGATGGTCAGCGCCTGGCTGTGGCAGCGCATGGCGCCGATGCGCACGCAGATGCCGTCCACCGGGATCGGGCTCTTGAAGCGACCGAGGATCTTGTTGGTTTCGGCCTGGGCCTTCCACTCTTCGCGGCTCTGGCCGTTCGGCAGTTCCTTGTCGATCCACGGGATCAGGCTGCCGGCCAGCGGCACACCGAAGTTCTCGGTCGGGTAGGCATCGCTGCGCATCGCCTCGGCGACCTTGCGGTCGATGTCCAGGATGGCGCTGGCCGGGTTGGCCAGGTCATCGGCGACGGCGGCGTGTGTCGCGCCCATCTGCTTGATCAGCTCACGCATGTTCTGCGCGCCGGCACCGGATGCCGCCTGATAAGTCATGGCGCTCATCCACTCCACCAGGCCGGCTTCGAACAGGCCGCCCAGGCCCATCAGCATCAGGCTGACGGTGCAGTTGCCGCCGATGTAGTTCTTGGTGCCGGCGTCCAGTTGCTGGTCGATGACCTTGCGGTTGACCGGGTCGAGGATGATCACTGCGTCGTCCTGCATGCGCAGGCTGGAGGCGGCGTCGATCCAGTAGCCCTGCCAGCCGGCCTCGCGCAGTTTCGGGAAGACTTCGCTGGTGTAGTCGCCACCCTGGCACGTCAGGATCACATCGAGGGTCTTGAGCTCTTCAATGCTGTAGGCATCCTTGAGCGCACCGGTGTCCTTGCCCACGGACGGGCCCTGGCCACCGACATTGGAAGTGGTGAAGAACACCGGCTCGATGAGATCGAAATCCTGCTCTTCCAGCATTCGCTGCATGAGCACGGAACCGACCATGCCCCGCCAACCGATCAGACCTACACGTTTCATCGCAACTGCACCTATACAAAAGTGGGCCACCGTCGAAGCGGTGGACCGGAGAGATTACAGATTCCGCAGCGCGGCGACTACCGCGTCGCCCATTTGCTGCGTACCGACTTTGGTACAACCGGCCGACCAGATGTCGCCGGTGCGCAAACCCTGGTCCAACACCACACTGACGGCCTTTTCAATGGCATCGGCGGCGTCATTGAGGTTGAAGCTGTAGCGCAGCATCATCGACACCGACAGGATGGTCGCCAACGGGTTGGCAATGCCCTGCCCGGCGATGTCCGGCGCCGAACCGTGGCACGGCTCGTACATGCCTTTGTTGTTGGCATCCAGGGAGGCCGACGGCAGCATGCCGATGGAACCGGTGAGCATCGACGCTTCGTCGGACAGGATGTCGCCGAACATGTTGTCGGTGACGATCACGTCGAACTGCTTCGGTGCGCGCACCAGTTGCATCGCGGCGTTGTCGACGTACATATGGCTCAGTTCGATGTCCGGGTAATCCTTGGACACCTGCTCGACCACTTCGCGCCACAGTTGGCTGGACGCCAGCACATTGGCCTTGTCCACCGAGCACAGCTTCTTGCCACGCACCCGGGCCATGTCGAAGCCGACCCGGGCGATACGGCGGATTTCGCTCTCGCTGTACGGCAGGGTGTCGTAGGCCTGACGCTCGCCATTATCCAGCTCGCGGGTACCACGCGGAGCACCGAAGTAGATACCGCCGGTCAGTTCACGGACGATAAGGATATCCAGGCCCGACACGATTTCCGGCTTCAGGCTCGAGGCGTCGGCCAGTTGCGGATAGAGGATCGCCGGACGCAGGTTGCCGAACAGGCCCAGTTGCGCACGAATCTTCAGCAGGCCGCGCTCGGGACGGATGTCGCGCTCGATCTTGTCCCATTTCGGGCCACCCACGGCACCCAGCAGCACGGCATCGGCTGCACGGGCACGGTCCAGGGTTTCATCGGCCAGGGGCACGCCGTGCTTGTCGATGGCCGCGCCGCCGATCACGTCGTGGCTGAGCTCGAAGTCCAGACCGTACTTGTCGTTCGCCAGCTCCAGGACCTTGACCGCTTCGGCCATGATTTCCGGACCAATGCCGTCGCCTGGGAGAATCAGAATCTGCTTGCTCATGCTTTCCTCGTTTGTTGTACCGGCGCGCCAGGCTTTCTACTTCCGGGCAGGCCAGGAAAAATGCTATCGCTCGGCCCACAGCACCAGTACATCCGTACTGAAAGAACCATCGGCCTCAATCTCGAAATATTCACGCACTTCGTCGCCCATCGAGCGTTGCAGCTCGAGAATTGCGCCACGCATCACCTCGGGTGTGCGCATGCGCTCGACCCAGGAGCTGTATTCCAGGCGCAAGCGTTGGCGAGAGGTGCTGCTCACCTGCAACCCCGCTTCGCTGACCTGGCGCAGCCACTCGGCGGCCGAATAGTCACGCACATGGCTGGTGTCGCGCAGCACTTCGATGCTTTGCAGATAGGTATCCAGCAACGGCGTGCCAGGCGACAGGATATCAATGAACGCCATCACCCCACCCGGTTTGAGCACGCGGCGCACTTCGCGCAACGCCAGGCCCAGGTCGCTCCAATGATGCGCCGAATAGCGGCTGAACACGAAGTCGAACTCGGCATCGGCGAACGGCAAGCGCTCGGCAGCACCGCGCACCGTGGCGATGTTGCCCAAGCCACGATCCGCTGCTGCCGTGGCCACCACGTCCAGCATCTGCTGGGACAGGTCGTAGGCCACCACTTCACCGGCCAGGGGCGCCACGTGAAAACTCACGTGACCGGCGCCGCACCCCAGGTCCAGCACACGGGCATGGTCATGCCCCGCCAATGCAGCCTGTAGCAGCGCGAACTCGGCGCCCTGGGCGTGCACGGCACTGCTCAGGTAGGCCGACGCCTGTTCACCGAATTGCTTTTGTACAACCTGACTGTGGGCGGTGCTGGTCATGGGATGTCCTTATGGTTTTGTAGTGCCTGGGCTGGCCTCTTCGCGAGCAGGCTTGCTCCCACAGGGTTTTGGATACACCCTGGATCAATGTGGGAGCGAGCACGCTCGCGATGGCGCAGTCATGTCTTACGCGGAATCAAACCTCGCGAAACAACCAGGGCTGGCTCGCCCGATGCTTCGCTTCGAACGCGGCAATCGCCTCGCCGTCCTGCAGGGTCAAACCGATGTCATCCAGCCCGTTGAGCAGGCAATGCTTGCGGAACGCATCGATCTCGAATCCCAGTACCTTGCCGTCGGGACGGGTCACGGTCTGGGCTGCCAGGTCGATCTGCAACTGATAACCCGGGTTCGCCTCGACCTGCTGGAACAGCTCGTCCACTTCAGCGTCGCTGAGGATGATCGGCAGCAAACCGTTCTTGAAACTGTTGTTGAAGAAGATGTCGGCGTAGCTCGGCGCGATGATGCTGCGGAAGCCGTACTCTTCAAGGGCCCATGGCGCGTGTTCGCGGCTCGAACCGCAACCGAAGTTCTCCCGGGCCAGCAGCACGCTGGCGCCTTGGTAACGCTCGGCATTGAGCACGAAGTCCTTGTTCAGCGGCCGCTTCGAGTTGTCCTGGTAGGGCTGGCCCACATCCAGGTAACGCCACTCGTCGAACAGGTTCGGACCGAAGCCGGTGCGCTTGATGGATTTCAGGAATTGCTTGGGAATGATCTGGTCGGTGTCGACGTTGGCACGATCCAGAGGCGCGACAAGACCAGTGTGCTGGGTAAAAGCTTTCATGCTGCGCTCTCCTTCAGATCAATTCACGGACGTCGACGAAACGGCCATTGACGGCAGCCGCCGCGGCCATGGCCGGGCTGACCAGGTGGGTACGCCCACCGGCGCCCTGACGGCCTTCGAAGTTACGGTTGGAGGTGGAGGCGCAATGCTCGCCCGACTCCAGGCGGTCCGGGTTCATCGCCAGACACATCGAGCACCCTGGCTCACGCCACTCGAAACCGGCCTCGATGAACACCTTGTCCAGCCCTTCCGCTTCGGCCTGGGCCTTCACCAGGCCCGAACCCGGCACCACGATGGCCTGCTTGATGGTCGAGGCGACCTTGCGGCCCTTGGCAATTATCGCAGCGGCGCGCAGGTCTTCGATCCGCGAGTTGGTGCAGGAACCGATGAACACGCGGTCGAGCTGAATGTCGGTGATCGCCTGGTTCGCGCTCAAGCCCATGTACTTCAAGGCGCGGACGATGGAGTCACGCTTGACCAGGTCCATCTCCTTGGCCGGGTCCGGTACGTTCTGATCCACCGCCAGGACCATCTCGGGCGAAGTGCCCCAGCTGACCTGCGGCTTGATCTGGGTCGCATCGAGCTCGACCACCGTGTCGAACTTCGCGTCGGCGTCGGACACCAGGTCTTTCCAGGCCTCCACCGCCAGGTCCCATTCGGCGCCTTTCGGGGCGAACGGACGGCCCTTGACGTACTCGACGGTCTTTTCATCGGCGGCCACCAGGCCCACGCGGGCACCGGCCTCGATGGACATGTTGCAGATGGTCATGCGGCCTTCGACAGAGAGGTCGCGGATCGCGCTGCCGGCGAACTCGATGGCATGGCCGTTACCGCCGGCGGTGCCGATCTTGCCGATCACGGCCAGGACGATGTCCTTGGCCGTCACGCCGAACGGCAGCTTGCCCTCGACGCGCACCAGCATGTTCTTCATTTTCTTGGCCACCAGGCACTGGGTGGCGAGCACATGCTCGACCTCGGAAGTGCCGATGCCGTGGGCCAGGGCGCCGAACGCACCGTGGGTGGAGGTGTGGGAGTCGCCGCAGACCACGGTCATGCCGGGCAAGGTCGCGCCCTGCTCCGGGCCGATGACGTGGACGATGCCCTGGCGCACGTCGTTCATCTTGAATTCAACGATGCCGTATTCGTCACAGTTGTCATCAAGGGTCTGGACCTGCAAGCGCGACACCTGGTCGACAATGGCTTCGATACCACCCTTGCGCTCCGGGGTGGTCGGCACGTTGTGGTCCGGGGTCGCGATGTTCGCATCGATCCGCCAAGGCTTGCGCCCGGCCAGGCGCAGCCCTTCGAAGGCTTGCGGCGAAGTCACTTCGTGGATGATGTGACGGTCGATATAGATCAGCGCCGAGCCATCGTCGCGCTGCTTGACCAAATGCGAATCCCAGAGCTTGTCGTAGAGCGTTTTGCCGGCCATCAGACGGTTCCTCATCAGCTTGTTTCTATGCCCCGGATTTTGAATGACTCAATAACCCTTTGGCTTGTGAGGCTGATGTTATGGGGCTACATTAAATAACTCAAATTCATAATTTTTATACTTTGCATAACCAACAGGAATTCGACCGGGATCGCCATGGACCTCGCCAACCTCAACGCCTTTATTGCCATTGCCGAGACGGGCAGTTTCTCCGGCGCCGGTGAACGCCTGCACCTGACCCAGCCGGCCATCAGCAAGCGTATCGCCGGCCTGGAACAACAGCTCAACGTCCGTCTGTTCGACCGGTTGGGCCGTGAAATCGGCCTGACCGAGGCCGGTCGGGCCCTGCTGCCGCGGGCCTATCAGATCCTTAATGTGCTGGATGACACCCGTCGCGCCCTGACCAACCTGACCGGCGAAGTCACCGGACGGCTGACGCTCGCCACCAGCCATCACATCGGCCTGCACCGCCTGCCGCCTTTATTGAGGGAGTTCACCCGACGTTACCCACAAGTGGCGCTGGACATTCAGTTCCTGGATTCGGAAGTGGCCTACGAAGAAATTCTCCACGGACGGGCGGAACTGGCGGTCATCACCCTCGCTCCCGAGCCGCATGCGTTGATGCGCGCCACGCCGGTGTGGGACGACCCCCTGGATTTCGTGGTGGCGCCGGAACATGCGCTACTGGACAGCAGCGCGGTCAGCCTGGCGGACATCGCCCTGCACCCCGCGGTTTTCCCGGGGGGCAACACCTTTACCCATCACATCGTCCGACGTCTGTTCGAGGCCCAGGGTCTGACACCGAACATCGCCATGAGCACGAATTATCTGGAAACCATAAAGATGATGGTCTCCATCGGCCTGGCCTGGAGCGTCCTGCCGCGCACCATGCTCGACGATCAGGTGGCGCGCATCCCTTTGCCGGGCATACAGCTCAGTCGGCAGCTAGGCTATATCTTGCACACTGAACGGACGCTGTCGAATGCTGCGCGCGCTTTCATGTCCTTACTGGACGCACAAATCGATCTGCCAGGGACAAGGGCATAGGTTGTGCTACTCCTATAGAGCCGAAATGCCTGCGCTTAACGCCCAATTGCCAAGGCTCGCTAGATAATGCCCAAGCCCGCTGACCATCTCCCGCCCCTGCCGCGTATCCAGGCGCTTGACCCGAAACGGTCCGAGCAAAGCTGGGACAGCGCGCCGCAGTTACTGGCCGCGCTGAACGGTGCGCGACTGGGGGCCTGGTCGTGGGACATCGACACCGGGCGGATCAGTTGGTCCAGAGGCACCCAGGCGCTGTTCGGCTTCGACCCGCGCCAGCCGCTGCCGGCGGACGTGGATTACCTGGACCTGCTATTGCCCGAGGATCGGGCCAAGGCCATCCGCGCCTTTCACGCGGCAGTGGCCGGCGCGCCGCTGGAACAGGCGATGCACCATCGCATTGTCTGGCCCGACGGCAGCCTGCACTGGCTGGAAATCAGCGGCAGCGTATCGCCCGACAAGCACGGACGACCGCGCATGATCGGGGTCATCCGTGAGATCACCCACCAGCGCGAGCGCGAACAGGCTTTGCGCAGCTCGGAGAAACGCTTCGCCACGCTCTTTCACCTCTGCCCGAACATGGTGCTGCTGACCCGCCAGGAAGACGGGCTGATCAGCGAAGCCAACCAGTATTTCGAAAGCCTGTTCGGCTGGCCGGTGCACGATGTCATCGGCCGTACCACCCTGGAACTGGGTTTGTGGGTCGATCCCAGCCAGCGGGCGAAGCTGGTGGAGGCGACCAAGGCCAAGGGCGAACTGGTAAGCATGGAGGTGGAGTTTCGCGCCAGTAACGGTCAGATCCACAACGGCATCCTCAGCGCGCAGAAGGTCGAACTTGAAGGCCAGCCCTATCTGCTGAGCACGTTTCTCGACACCACGGAACGCAAATTGGCCGAGCTGGCCCTCAAGGACAGCCAGGAACGTCTCGACCTGGCCCTCGACTCGGCGCAACTGGGCACCTGGGACTGGCACATCCCCAGCGGCATGCTCTACGGCTCGGCCCGCGCCGCGCAGCTCCATGGCCTGGAGCCCAAGCCGTTCCACGAATCATTCGACGCCTTTTTCGAAGGGGTGCCCGACGAAGAGCGCAACAACATGCGCAATGCGTATCGCAGTCTGCGCGAAGGCCCGGCGGGCAATTATCAACTGACCTACCGCGTGCAACTGCCGGATGGCAGCTCCCGTTACCTGGAGAGCCGCGCCCGCCTCTACCGCAACGAAGACGGCAGCCCCCAGCGCATGGCCGGCACCTTGCTGGACATCACCGACCAGGTGGAACGCGAGCAGAGTCTGGCGGCGTCGGAGGAAAAATTTGCCACGCTGTTCCAGGTCAGCCCCGATCCGATCTGCGTCACCCATCAGGAAAGCAGCCGCTTCCTCGAGATCAACTCCAGCTTCACCCAGACCTTCGGCTGGTCCGCCAGTGACGTGATCGGCCGCAGCGCCGACGAAATCGGCCTCTGGGACGCTTCGGGCAACAGCCTGCAGCGCATCGAACGGGTGATTCGCGAGCAATCGCTGAACAACGTTGCCATTGTCGTCCATCACAAGAACGGCCAGCCGCTGACCTGCGTGATCTCCAGCCGGCAGATCAACGTCAGCAACCAGCCCTGCATCGTCACCACCCTGCGGGACATCACCCAGCAACAACGCTCCGAAGCAGCCCTCAAGGCCAGCGAGGAAAAATTCGCCAAGGCGTTCCACTCCAGCCCTGACGCCATCACCATCACCGAACGCGAAAGCGGCCGCTACCTTGAGGTCAACGACGGCTTTTGCCGCCTGACCGGTTACCGCGCCGACGAAGTGATCGGGAACACAGTGTATGAGGTGGGCATCTGGGCCGAGGAAAAACAGCGCGCAACCCTGCTGGCCGAATTGCAACTCAAGGGTCGCGTGCATCACCAGGAAATGCTTGGGCGCAACAAGCGCGGGGAAATGCTCACCGTTGAGGTGTCGGTCGAGCCGATTACGCTCAACGAGACGGACTGCCTGCTGCTGACCGCGCGGGACGTGAGCCTGCTGCGCAACGCCGAGGCCCAGATCCGTCACCTGGCCTATCACGACCCGCTGACCAATCTGCCCAACCGAGCCTTGCTGATGGACCGGCTCAGCCAACAGATCGCCCTGCTCAAGCGCCATAATCTGCGCGGTGCGCTGCTGTTCCTCGATCTTGACCACTTCAAGCACATCAACGACTCCCTGGGGCACCCGGTGGGTGACACGGTGCTGAAAATCATCACCGCGCGCCTGGAAGCCAGCGTTCGCCTGGAGGACACCGTCGCGCGCTTGGGCGGTGACGAATTCGTGGTGCTGCTCAGCGGCCTGGAAGGCACCCGCAACGAAGTCAGCGAGCAGGTGCAGAAACTGGCCGACACCCTGCGCGAACTGCTTTCGGAGCCGATGTTCCTCGACGGCCAGCGACTGCAGGTCACGCCCAGCATCGGCATGGCGCTGATTCCCGACCACGGCTCCACCCCGACCGATCTGCTCAAGCGCGCCGATATCGCGCTCTATCGCGCCAAGGACTCAGGGCGCAACACCTCGCAGATGTTCCATGCCACGATGCAGAAGGCGGCCAGTGAACGGCTGCGCATGGAAACCGATCTGCGCCAGGCCCTGGCCCGCGACGAGTTCAGCCTGCATTTCCAACCTCAGGTCGACGCCCGGGACAACCGTATCGTCGGTGCCGAAGCGCTGGTGCGCTGGCATCATCCCGAACTGGGCGCGCAGTCGCCCAACGAGTTCATCAAGGTCCTGGAAGACAGCGGGTTGATCCTTGAAGTGGGCACCTGGATCCTCGATGAAGCCTGTGATGGCTTCAAGCAATTGATTGCCAAGGGCAAGATCGATCCGCAGCGGTTCAGCCTGTGCGTGAACATCAGCCCGCGGCAGTTCCGTCAGAGCGATTTCGTCGAACGCATCGAGAACAGCCTCGCGATCCACGGCCTGCCCTGCACCATGCTGAAACTGGAAATCACCGAAGGCATTGTGATCCAGAACCTGGACGACACCATCGGCAAGATGCGCCGCCTCAAGAAACTGGGGGTGAGCTTCGCCATGGACGACTTCGGCACCGGTTATTCGTCGCTGACCTACCTCAAGCGCTTGCCGGTGGACACACTGAAAATCGATCAGTCATTCGTGCGCGACGCCACCAGCGACCCCAACGACGCCGAAATCATCCGCGCCATCGTCGCCATGGCCCGCAGCCTCAACCTGGAAATGATTGCCGAAGGCGTGGAAACCCTGGAGCAGCTGCACTTCCTGCAGGGGCTCGATTGCCATCTGTACCAGGGTTATCTGCATAGCCGGCCGTTGCCGCTGGATGCGTTCGAGCGGTTGCTGCCCTGACTACTCTTCGGGCATACAGCCAGACATGAAAAAGGGCGCCCTTTCGGCGCCCTTTTTCAGTGGCGATGCATCAGTTCTGCAGCGCGGGTTGTTGCTGCGCACCGTTGATCGGGATGCGCTTGGCTTTCGCCTCTTCCGGAACCACCCGCAACAGGTCGATGCTCAACAGACCGTTGCTCAGGCCGGCGGACTTGATCTCGATATGATCCGCCAACCGGAAGGACAGCTTGAACGCACGCTGGGCGATGCCCTGATGCAGATAGGTCACGCTGTCGTTGCTGGCCTCGCGCTTACCGCCGCTGATGGTCAGCACACCTTTTTCCACCTGCAGGTCCAGGTCTTCTTCCCGGAAGCCAGCGGCGGCGACTACGATACGGTATTCATCATCACCGTATTTTTCCACGTTGTAGGGTGGATAGCTGCTGCCCGGTTCGTTGCGCAGGGCGGTTTCGAACAGGTCGTTGAAACGGTCGAAGCCTACCGAGGAACGGAACAGAGGGGCCAGCGAAAATGCAGTACTCATGATTCAAATCTCCTGAAAAGTTCAGCAAGGTTTTTTGTCTCCGCGACCCGAATTCGGCATCGCGTACCCCTTATCTAGGGGCCGCCAAATACTTTTCAAGAGCTTTTTTCGAAATTTTTTTCAGGCCGCTTCGGTGCGCTGCACACCCAACAAATGGCCCACGGCGTCGAGCTCGGTTTCCCGACGCAGCGCGGTAAACAGCTCGACCGCTTCGGGATAATTGCGGGTCAGCATCGCCAGCCACTGCTTCAACCGCCCAGGTGCCTGACGCGGGGTCAGTTGGTCGACCACTTGTCCCCAGAAATCCTGAAGCATCGGTTGCAGCTCGGCCCAGGACATTTCCACCACCTCTTCACCGGCGCGGGCGGCGGCGATCTGCCGGGCCAGGTCCGGACGGGAAACGAGACCACGACCGAGCATGATGTCCTCTACGCCGCTGATTTCACGGCAACGACGCCAATCTTCGACGCTCCAGATATCCCCGTTGGCGAACACCGGCACCTTGACCACTTCCTGGACCCGGGGAATCCACTCCCAATGGGCCGGCGGCTTGTAGCCGTCAGTCTTGGTCCGCGCATGCACCACGATGTGCGCCGCCCCGCCTTCGGCCAGCGCCGTGGCGCAGACCAGCGCACCGTCCGGACTGTCGAAGCCCAGGCGCATCTTGGCCGTGACCGGAATGTGCCTAGGCACCGCGCGACGGACATGTTCGACGATCTCGTTGAGCAGTTCCGGTTCCTTGAGCAACACCGCACCGCCCCGGGACTTGTTCACCGTCTTGGCCGGGCAGCCGAAATTCAGGTCAACGACCTCCGAACCCAATTCGCACGCCAACGCAGCGTTTTCCGCCAGGCACACCGGGTCGGAGCCCAGCAACTGCACCCGCAGCGGCACGCCGGCAGCGGTCCGGGCGCCGGTCAGCAGTTCTGGGGCGAGCTTGTGGAAATAGGCCGGTGTGAGCAGGCGGTCATTGACGCGGATGAACTCGGTCACGCACCAGTCGATACCACCGACGCGCGTCAGGACGTCCCGCAGGATGTTGTCGACCAACCCCTCCATGGGCGCCAGGGCAATTTGCATGGGAAACGCACTCAACGAAAAAACGTGCGGCAGTCTACCGGATTCTGTGGAAGCGAGCCTGCTCGCGATCTCGGTGGATCAGTTGACCAGGACGCCGGATGCACCATGGGCCGCCAGCGCCGGACCATAGCCTTCGATGAACTCCGGCGGCATGCGCTTGGGCTTGCCGGTGGAAAGTTCGATGCAGACAAATGTGGTCTGCGCCCGCAGCACGGTGGTGTTGTCGCTGGGGCGGATCAGCTGGAAATGCCGGGTCATCTTCAGTCGCTGGTCCCAGTCGACGATCCAGGTGGCCAGTTGCAATTCGTCGCCTTCATAGGCAGCCGCCAGGTAATCGACTTCATGGCGTACCACCGCCATCGCCCGGTCCAGCCGGCGATACTCCGCCAGGTCCAGCCCCAGGCGCTGGGAATGGCGCCAGGCACAGCGTTCGAGCCAGGTGACGTAGACCGCGTTGTTGGCGTGGCCCAGTCCGTCGATGTCTTCGGCGGCTACTTGAAGATCAATGATGAACGGTGTTGCCCGATCCCAGCCCATGCCCCTCTCCTGGTCGAATGTGGATCGGGGCAGTGTACCGGATGCTCAGGCCGATTGCCGTGCCTGCAGACTGCGCCCGGCCAGCAGCGATAACACGCCATCGATGACGCGGGGATCAGCCAGCACCCGCTGGTGCCCGCCCTGGGGCAAGCGCAGCAGACGGCTGTCAAACCAGGCCTCATGAATCAACTGCGACTCGTTGACCGAGACGGAGGTGTCGTCCTCGGCGTGGACGATCAACCCCGGCACATCCAGCTGATAATGCGCAACGTCCAACTTCGAGGCGCGCATGCCCACATCGCGTTCCACCTGACGAATGAACGCCGAACGCGCCTGGGGCGGCAGGCCCATCAGGCGGGCGAAGCCGCGCAGCACCCCAAGAATGCGCGCAGGTGCGGCGATACTGACCAGCGTCTCGGTGCGCAACCCCAACTGGACCGCAAGCATGGCACTGGCCCCGCCCATGGAATGCCCGATCACCGCTTGCAGCGGCGGCAGTTCCGCCGCGGCTTCGAGCATCGCCCTGGCGAACGACAGGACATTCGCCTCACGGCCAGGCGAGCGACCATGGGCAGGGCCGTCCAATGCAACCACCGTGTAGCCGGCACCCACAAGCGCCGCGATCAGCGCAGCGAACTGCGTTGGCCGCCCTTCCCATCCATGCATCATCAAGACGGTCGGGCCTTTGCCCCAGCGCAGGGCCGAAAGACCGAAGCGCAAGGTGATGCGCTCGGAGCTCGCCAGTAACGGCAACTCCCAGTCCCGTGGCGGCAGGTTCCGGGGATGCATGAACAGCGCGCGCATCTTCTTCGCCACTAAATGCGGAGCTACCCGCCCCAGCGTGCCGTTGACACCACGAATCCAGCTCAATCTGTCCATCGCTCTTCTCCCACGGCTTGCGCCTTAGCTCACCGCACCGCGGATTTGGCGGCGCGCAGCACACGATCCGATAACTCTCCCGGGCCCAACGCCCGGGCCAGGGCCAGACCGCCGACCATCAAGGCAATGTCGGCGAGAGCCTTGTCGGCGTCTTCCGGGCTGGCCGCCAACTGCGCGGCCATTAACTCGATGTGTTCGTTGAGCACTTCACGAAACGGATCCGGCAGCCGTCCCAGCTCACCGATCGACGCCGGGATCGGGCAAGCGTTTTCGGTGGAGTCCCGATGCTTGCGCGACAGGTAGAACGCCGCCACCAGGGCGCGCCGCTCTTCGCCGGTCAGTTCGGCATCCATGTCGGCGATCAAGCCGCGACGTCGAGCGAGCAGCTGCTTGAAAGCCTCCAGCATCAACGCATCCTTGCTTTCGAAATGGGCGTAGAACCCGCCCACCGTCAGCCCGGCCGCGCCCATGACCTCGCCCACGCTCGGCTCGGCCGGACCACGCTGAATCAGCGCGTCGCTGGCGGCCTTGATAATGCGTTCACGGGTCTGTGCTTTTTTATCGCTCATCGTTTGCCTCCGAATATTACGATCACAATATTATTCGCATAATAATTTTCCGCAAGCAGAATCTCGATCCGCTGGTCGGCTGTATATTTTTTCGAGGATAGGAGAATTGGCTGAACGCCAGACAAACAAAAGGGCCATTCAAGAATTGAATGACCCTTATAAAATCCCGCAGAGCGGGTAATCGTGGCGTCCCCTAGGGGACTCGAACCCCTGTTACCGCCGTGAAAGGGCGGTGTCCTAGGCCACTAGACGAAGGGGACACAAACCTTCTTGCTTGATCAGTGCTGAGAACTGATCGATTCAAGGCCGGTGTGGCCAGACCTTGAACCTGACGATTGGTGGAGCTAGACGGGATCGAACCGTCGACCTCTTGCATGCCATGCAAGCGCTCTCCCAGCTGAGCTATAGCCCCGGATTTTTCGCCTCGCGGCGGAGCGACATCTTGCAACATCGCTTCTGTAAAACTGGCGTCCCCTAGGGGACTCGAACCCCTGTTACCGCCGTGAAAGGGCGGTGTCCTAGGCCACTAGACGAAGGGGACGCAAACCCTTCTAACTGCTGATCAACGCTGAGTGTTGATCGCTTCAAGGCCGGTGTGGCCAGACCTTGAAGTGTAAATTGGTGGAGCTAGACGGGATCGAACCGTCGACCTCTTGCATGCCATGCAAGCGCTCTCCCAGCTGAGCTATAGCCCCTCATCGCTGAGGACGGGGCGAATCTTAAGGGCGTATCGGAGGGCTGTCAAATTTATTTTCAACAAATTTGAAAATTTTTTGCCGGGATAACAATCACTTACCGACAAACCCCGGAAAACCGGGGCATGCCCTGCCCTGATGACCGCTTAGGCAATCGCGCCCAGCAGTTTTTCCCACTCCTTGTTTTCCTTCTTCGACACGCCACCGAGCAGATCGATGGCCTGACGCAGGCGGAAACGGGTCAGGTCCGGCCCGAGGATTTCCATCGCATCGAGCACCGACACCGAGCTGGCCTGGCCGGTAATGGCGGCGAACATCAGCGGCATGGCGTCACGCAATTTCAGCTCCAGGGATTCGACCACGGCCTGGATGGTCGCGGTGATGCTGTCCTTTTCCCATTGGCGCAGGCTTTCGAGCTTCCACAGGATCAATTGCATCAGCTGGCGCACCTGATCGCCCGAGAGCTTCTTGGACTCGAACAGCTTCGCATCCGGCGTCACGCCACCGGCAAAGAAGAAGCCGGCCAGCGGCGCGATCTGGCTGAACGTCTCCACCCTGCCCTGCACGTGGGGAGCGATCTTCATCATGTACTCGGGGTTCAATGCCCACTTCTGCACCCGTGCGGCGAACTCTTCCACCGGCAGGTCCCGCAGCCACTGACCGTTGAGCCAGGACAGTTTCTCGATGTCGAAGATCGGACCGCCCAGGGACACCCGCGACAGGTCGAAATGCTCGACCATTTCCTGCAGCGAGAACTTCTCACGCTCGTCCGGCATCGACCAGCCCATGCGACCCAGGTAGTTGAGCATCGCCTCGGGCATGAAGCCCATGCGCTCGTAGAACGTCACCGAGGTCGGGTTCTTGCGCTTGGACAGCTTGCTCTTGTCCGGGTTACGCAGCAGCGGCATGTAGCACAGTTGCGGTTGCTCCCAGCCGAAATACTCGTAGAGCAGGATCAGTTTTGGCGCCGATGGCAGCCATTCTTCACCGCGCAGTACGTGGGTGATACCCATCAGGTGGTCGTCGACCACGTTGGCCAGGAAGTACGTCGGCAAGCCGTCGGTCTTCATCAGCACTTGCATGTCCATGCGATCCCACGGGATCTCGACATCGCCACGCAGCATGTCCGGCACCACGCAGACGCCTTCGCTCGGCACTTTCATGCGGATCACGTGGGGCTCGCCAGCGGCCAGGCGACGGGCGACTTCTTCCTTGGACAGCAGCAGCGCGCGGCCGTCGTAGCGCGGGGTTTCGCCACGGGCCATCTGCTCGGCGCGCATCTGGTCCAGTTCTTCAGCGGTGCAGAAGCAGGGGAACGCATGCCCCATGTCCACCAGTTGCTGGCAATACTGCTTGTAGATATCACCACGCTCGCTCTGCCGGTACGGGCCGTGCGGCCCGCCAACGTCAGGACCTTCGCTCCAGTCGATGCCGAGCCAGCGCAGGGCGTCGAAAATCTGCTGTTCGGACTCGCGCGTCGAACGCAGCTGGTCGGTGTCCTCGATCCGCAGGATGAACTCACCGCCGTGCTGCTTGGCAAAGCAATAGTTGAACAAAGCGATGTAGGCGGTGCCGACATGGGGATCGCCAGTGGGCGAAGGCGCGATGCGGGTACGGACGGTGGTCATGGCATGTCTCGGAAAGAAGGTAAAAGCGAAGATCAAACAAGGGGCGAATGGTAGCAGGCGATGGTAGGCGGGCTCCAGTCAAAGGGATTTGTGCATCTGTCAGACCGCGTCGTCCTCAATCGCGAGCAGGCTCGCTCCCGCACTGGGTGGCGTTCACAAATCCCTGTGGGAGCGAGCCTGCTCGCGATGAGGCCCTTAAGGCCACTGCAAAACTCAGACAGTGAGCAGCCGCTCGCGCAACTTGCCGATCTCGTCCCGCAACTGCGCCGCCGCCTCGAACTCCAGGTCCCGGGCCAGTTGATACATCTTCTCTTCCAACTGACGGATGCGCTTGGTGATTTCGCTCGGTGAACGCAGCTCCGCTTCGTAGCGGGCGCTTTCTTCGGCGGCCTTGGCCATGCCCTTGCGCTTCTTGCTGCGCGAACCGGGCACGGTGGCACCTTCCATGATGTCGGCCACGTCCTTGAACACCCCTTTGGGCGTGATGCCGTTGGCCAGGTTGAAGGCGATCTGCTTGTCACGACGGCGCTCGGTCTCGCCGATGGCCCGCTCCATGGAACCGGTGATGCGGTCCGCGTACAGAATCGCCCGGCCGTTGAGGTTACGCGCCGCCCGGCCGATGGTCTGGATCAGCGAGCGCTCGGAACGCAGGAATCCCTCCTTGTCAGCGTCGAGAATCGCCACCAGCGACACTTCCGGCATGTCCAGGCCTTCGCGTAGCAGGTTGATACCCACCACCACGTCGAAGGTGCCCAGGCGCAAGTCGCGGATGATCTCGACCCGCTCCACCGTGTCGATGTCCGAGTGCAGGTACCGCACCCGCACGCCATGGTCGGCCAAGTAATCGGTGAGGTCCTCGGCCATGCGTTTGGTCAGGGTGGTCACCAGGACCCGTTCGTCGATGGCCACGCGCTTGTTGATTTCCGAGAGCAGGTCGTCGACCTGGGTCAGCGCCGGACGCACCTCGACCTGCGGGTCCACCAAACCGGTCGGCCGCACCACCTGCTCGACCACCCGGCCGGCGTGCTCAGCCTCGTAGTTGCCGGGGGTGGCCGAGACAAAGATGGTCTGCGGGCTCACGCTTTCCCACTCATCGAAGCGCATCGGCCGGTTGTCCAGCGCCGAAGGGAGGCGGAAGCCGTATTCCACCAGGGTTTCCTTGCGGGACCGGTCGCCTTTGTACATCGCGCCGACCTGGGGCACGCTGACGTGGGATTCGTCGATCACCAGCAAGGCATCGGCCGGCAGGTAGTCATACAAGGTCGGTGGCGGCGCACCCGCCGGACGGCCCGACAGGTAGCGCGAGTAGTTTTCGATGCCGTTGCAGTAACCCAGCTCGAGGATCATCTCCAGGTCGAATCGGGTCCGCTGTTCCAGGCGCTGGGCTTCCACCAGCTTGTTGTTCGAGCGCAGGTACTCCAGGCGCTCCTGGAGTTCGGCCTTGATCCCGTCAATGGCGTCCAACAGGGTTTCTCGCGGCGTGACGTAATGGCTCTTGGGGTAGAAGGTGAAGCGCGGCAGCTTGCGGATCACCTCGCCGGTCAGCGGGTCGAACGCCGAAATGCTCTCCACTTCGTCATCGAACAGCTCGATGCGGATCGCCTCCAGGTCGGATTCAGCCGGGTAGATGTCGATCACATCGCCGCGCACCCGGAACGTCGCCCGGGCGAAGTCCATGTCGTTGCGGGTGTATTGCAGGTCCGCGAGGCGACGGAGCAAGGCACGCTGGTCGAGTTTGTCGCCGCGATCCACGTGCAGCACCATCTTCAGGTACGTTTCCGGACTGCCCAGGCCGTAGATGCACGACACCGTGGTGACGATGATCGCATCCTTGCGCTCCAGCAACGCCTTGGTCGCCGACAGCCGCATCTGCTCAATGTGGTCGTTGATCGAGGCGTCCTTCTCGATGAAGGTGTCCGACGATGGCACGTAGGCTTCCGGCTGGTAGTAGTCGTAGTACGAGACGAAATATTCCACCGCGTTGTTCGGGAAGAACGCCTTGAACTCGCCATACAGCTGCGCCGCCAGGGTCTTGTTCGGTGCCAGCACCAGGGTCGGGCGCTGCACCTGGGCGATCACATTGGCGATGCTGAAGGTCTTGCCCGAACCGGTCACACCGAGCAACGTCTGGTGGGCCAGTCCCGCCTCGATGCCTTCGACCATCAGGCGGATGGCTTCCGGCTGGTCGCCAGCGGGCTTGAATCGGGTGACTAGCTGGAATTCAGACATAACATAACCCCTGGGTTCACGCCTGTCGGCCAGGCGACGGGAATGAGGAAGACCGAAACGACTGTTGTCGCCCGAGGAAAAAGCTGGAATGCAGACAATGTGGAGGTGAATGCCTTCGCTTTCAAGACGAACGTCCTACGCGCCTTGGAGTCTTTGACGCGGCGAAGGGACTAACGGTCGAAAAAAATCGAAAATACTTACCGTAAAAACCGAATCGCCTGTCGCCGTGTCCGGTGATGGCCTCTATACTAGCTCCCCGTTTGTGCACCGCTCTAGTGCATCCGGCTGGAGCGCCACACGTCCCTCCACACTCCATTCAGAGCCGCGCACTAATGAGCCTGTTTTCCGCTGTCGAATTGGCACCCCGCGACCCAATCCTGGGCCTCAACGAAGCATTCAACGCCGACACCCGTACCGATAAGGTCAACCTGGGCGTGGGTGTTTACTGCAATGAAGAGGGGCGCATTCCGCTTCTGCGCGCCGTTGTCGAAGCCGAGACGATTCGCGTGGCTCAGCACGTTTCCCGTGGCTACCTGCCCATCGACGGCATCGCGGCCTATGACCAGGCGGTCCAGACCCTGCTGTTCGGCAAGGACTCGCCACTGATCGCCTCCGGCCGCGTGATCACCACCCAGGCCGTGGGCGGCACCGGCGCACTGAAGATCGGTGCCGACTTCCTCAAGCAACTGCTGCCTGACGCCGTCGTGGCCATCAGCGACCCGAGCTGGGAAAACCACCGCGCCCTGTTCGAAACCGCCGGTTTCCCGGTGCAGAACTACCGCTACTACGACGCCGCCACCCACGACGTGAACCGTACCGGCCTGCTGGAAGACCTCAATGCCCTGCCCGACCGCTCGATCATTGTGCTGCACGCCTGCTGCCACAACCCGACCGGCGTGGACCTGAGCCCCGAGGACTGGAAAAACGTCCTGGCCGTGGTCAAGGCCAAGAACCATGTGCCGTTCCTGGACATGGCCTACCAGGGCTTCGGCGATGGCATTGATGAAGACGCCGCGGCCGTGCGCCTGTTCGCCGAATCGGGCCTGACCTTCTTTGCGTCCAGCTCGTTCTCCAAGTCGTTCTCCCTGTACGGCGAGCGCGTCGGCGCCCTGTCGATCGTCAGCGAGTCGAAGGAAGAAAGTGCTCGCGTGCTGTCCCAGGTCAAACGCGTGATCCGCACCAACTACTCCAACCCGCCGACTCATGGCGCCAGCATCGTTGCCGCCGTGCTCAACAGCCCCGAGCTGCGGGCCCAGTGGGAAGCCGAACTGGCGGAAATGCGCCTGCGGATCCGCGGCATGCGCAACCAGATGGTGGACATGCTGGCCAAGGCCGCGCCGCACCGCGATTTCAGCTTCGTCGCACGCCAGCGCGGGATGTTCTCCTATTCCGGCCTGACCGTTGAACAAGTGACGCGCCTGCGCAACGAGTTTGGCATCTATGCCCTGGACACCGGTCGCATCTGCGTGGCCGCGCTGAACCAGAACAACATCGATGCGGTGACCAAGGCGATTGTTCAGGTGATCTGAAAACCCGCATAAAACCTGTGGGAGCGAGCCTGCTCGCGATGGTGGAGGGTCATCCAACATCAATGTTGAATGATGCGCCGCCATCGCGAGCAGGCTCGCTCCCACAAGGGTTCTATGGCTTGCGCGCTATCTGTGTGAAGCGGTAACAAGTGGTTGAGGGGACCCCACGGTCATTTAAACGCACCGCCCACCATCCAAAAGCTTGACTTCTCTTTTCCAATCAGTAACATACGCGTCATTCCGCGATAGCTCAGTTGGTAGAGCAAGTGACTGTTAATCACTGGGTCCCTGGTTCGAGTCCAGGTCGTGGAGCCAGACAGCAAGATCAAAAGCCCCTGAATCGAAAGATCCAGGGGCTTTTTTGTGGGCGAAAAACGTGTCGGAGGCCGTATAAGGCCCACCAGGGTCGCTACCGGAACAATATTCCGGCGCCAAAAAGGCATTATGGTCTGAATCCTGCTTTCTTTTTCTCCAACCCAAGCTGTCACATGAGCGTCATGGCCATGCCGCAAGCTGGCCCTGTCCGTCAACAACAGCTTCATAACAACAAGGACGAAGGTATGCCCACGCAAAATCCCCACCGCATCGTCGGCCTGTGCACCTCCGGCAAGGTGTATAACGTGCTGACCGAGCTCAAGCACCTGGAAGGCCATCGCACTGCCAAGTTTCTTTCGTTGTTGACGGAGAATCTGGTGCGCAAGGGCGTGCTCAATGAACGGGAAGTGGTGCATATGCTCGATCTGGTGGTCGATTGAGCGGCATCGATTCCCACTATTGAAGCGGTTGATTTTTCCCTTTGCCGGCTGAGTCGTAAGGTAACCCCATCGATAGATGGAGGTTCCCATGCTCAACATTCAAATCATGTCTGTCATTGGCAGCGCCGTCCCCGCCGCACTCCGTGAACGTGGCCTGTTGGCCTGCTGGTACCTGGTCCAGGACGGCGTGACCATCAGCGGCCCGCTGACTTCACTGCCCGCCGCCCAGGCTTTGTCGCAACGCATTGGCACTTACATGCTGAGCGCCTAGGGTAATTTCACCCGGGGCGCGCTTTCGACAAACAAGGCCCAACAGGAAATGAACAAGGCGGCAATGAGCGGCCCGATCACGAACCCGTTCAGCCCGAACACCGCCAGGCCGCCCAGCGTCGAGACCAGCACCATGTAGTCGGGCATCTTGGTGTCCTTGCCCACCAGGATCGGGCGCAGGAGGTTATCCACCAGGCCGATCACGAACACGCCGAACAGCGTCAGCACAACGCCTTGCCAGATCGCCCCGGAGAGCAGGAAGTACACCGCTACCGGCGCCCAGACGATACCCGCCCCCACCGCCGGCAACAGCGACAGGAGGGTCATCAATACGGCCCAGGGCAACACCGTCGGAATCCCCAGGATCCAGAAGATCAGTCCACCCAGCGCGCCCTGGGTGATCGCGACCAACAGGTTGCCCTTGACGGTCGCCCGGACGACCCGATTGAACTTCAATTGCAGGCGGCGCTTCTGGTGTTCCGCCAAGGGAACGGCCGCGCGTACCTTGCGCACCAGTTCCGCGCCATCGCGCAGGAAGAAGAACAGCAAGTACAGCATGACGGAGAAGCTGACCAGGAACTGAAACGTACCCTGGCCGAAGCTGAAGGCCTGGGTGGCGAAGAACTCGCTGCCCTGCATGGCGCTCTTGACGATCTTGTCCCGCAACCCGCTCAGGTTACCCAGGCCGAAACGGTCAAGCAGATGCTGGAAGTACGGCGGCAAGGCATCCTTGAACCTTGCCAGGTAATCGGCAATGTCCAACTCCCCACTTTCCAGGCTCTTGTATAACGCCGTGCCTTCCTGGACCAGCAACGTGCTGATGACTATCACTGGCAGGATCGCGATGACCACGCAGATACCCAAGGTGAACAGCGCAGTGACATTGCGCGGCCAGCCGAATTTCAGTTGCAGGCGACGTTGCATCGGCGCGAAGACAATCCCGAGGATGATCGCCCAGAACACCGCGCCATAGAACGGCAGCAAGATCCAGATGAAAGCGATGCTGACCAGGATCAACAGCAGCATCTGGGATTTGTATTGCAGGCTCTTTCGGTTCATTTGCTTTCCATGTCACAGGCTCGATAAGTGTTAGTCAGTCGGGACTCGCAGGAGTGCCGTTGCGTTCACCGGCCCCATTGATCCAGATCAACACCCCCTGGCCGACCGTGGCGTACCCTCGCCGCCTTTTGCGATCGGACGCCACCATGCCCCTCGTAGCCCCCGAACTGCTCGCCCCGGCCGGCACCCTGAAAAACATGCGCTATGCCTTCGCCTACGGCGCCGACGCGGTCTACGCCGGCCAGCCGCGCTACAGCCTGCGGGTGCGCAACAATGAATTCGATCATGCCAACCTGGCCTTGGGCATCCGCGAAGCCCAGGCCATGGGCAAGCGCTTCTACGTGGTGGTGAACATTGCGCCGCACAACGCCAAGCTGCGCACCTTCCTCAAGGACCTCGCACCGGTCATTGCCATGGCGCCCGACGCGCTGATCATGTCCGATCCGGGGCTGATCATGCTGGTGCGACGGCATTTCCCGCAGATGCCGATTCATCTGTCGGTGCAGGCCAACACAGTGAACTGGGCGAGCGTCGAGTTCTGGCAGCAGCAGGGCCTGAGCCGGATCATTCTTTCCCGGGAACTGTCTTTGGAAGAAATCGCCGAGATCCGCCAGCAAGTGCCGGCCATGGAGCTGGAAGTGTTCGTCCACGGGGCCCTGTGCATGGCCTATTCCGGACGCTGCCTGTTGTCGGGCTACTTGAATCGGCGCGACGCCAACCAGGGCAGTTGCACCAACGCCTGTCGCTGGAAATACTCGGCCCAGCCAGCGGTGGAAAACGCGGTGGGCGACATCGTGCAGCGCTATCAACCCGACCCCACCCTCGGCCTCGGCGCGCCCACCGACCAGGTGTTCCTGCTCCAGGAAGCCAATCGTCCGGACGAGTCCATGCCGGCGTTCGAGGACGAACATGGCACCTACATCATGAACGCCAAGGATCTGCGGGCCGTGCAGCATGTGGAGCGGTTGACCCGCATGGGCGTGCACTCCCTGAAAATCGAAGGCCGGACCAAGTCGCACTTCTATTGCGCACGCACCACCCAGGTGTATCGGCAGGCGATTGATGACGCCGTGGCCGGCCGCACATTCGACCGCGGCCTGATGACCGATCTGGAGTCACTGGCCCAGCGCGGATACACCGAGGGCTTCCTGCGCCGGCATGTGCATGATGAATATCAGAACTACCAGAACGGCAGCTCAGTCTCGGAGCGCCAGCAGTTCGTCGGCGAACTCACCGGTGAGCGGCGCGAACGCCTCGCCGAAGTGCGGGTCAAGAACCGCTTCGAGCTGGGCGACCACATGGAATTGATGACGCCCAAGGGCAATTTCCACTTCGACCTGCATCAACTGCAGGACGTGAAAGGCCAGGGCATCGACGTCGCGCCGGGAGACGGGCATGTGGTGTACGTGCCGATACCGGATGCGGTGGACCTGCGGTTCGGGTTGTTGATGCGGGATGTGCGCGAGCCATAGGACGGGCGGGCTTGGCAGTTGGCATCCTTGCCAACTGAACCACTGCTATCGCGAGCGGGCTCGCTCCCACAGGGTCCGGGCTTAATCTGATACCTGCGTGTCACCACCGATCCCTTGTGGGAGCGAGCCTGCTCGCGATAGCGGTGGGTCAGTCATGAATGTTAACGGGCTCACCATTCCAACAGGGATGGGTGTTGACCAATGGATCGCGACAGGAACTGCCGAAGGCTGCGATCCTCCTTTCCCGATAGGGCCTGGTATTCCAGGCGAAGACATCTGGATCGGAAGCGGAAGATCGCAGCCTTCGGCAGCTCCTGGTCGTCAGATCCGGAACTGTCCGACCAGTTTGCCCAGGCGCTGGCCCAGCTCATTCAGGCTGCGGGAGGTCTGGGCACCGAGTTGGGTTTCGTCGGCCACGCTGTCCACCGCCACGGCAATCTGATGCACGCTGCGGTTGATTTCCTCGGCCACCGCGGTCTGCTCTTCCGCGGCGCTGGCGATCTGGGCGTTCATCGAGTTGATGGTGCCGATCAACTGCGCCATGGTGTCCAGGGACGCTCCCGCCTCGTTGGCCCGAACCGACGTGCCGTCACCGGCCTCACTGGAACGACGCATCGCTTCCACCGCCGCATGGGTACCCGATTGCAGACGGTCGATCATGCCCTGGATTTCCTGGGTGCTCTGCTGGGTCCGACTGGCCAGGGCACGCACTTCATCGGCCACCACCGCGAAGCCACGCCCCGCCTCCCCGGCACGCGCCGCCTCGATGGCCGCGTTGAGGGCCAGCAGGTTGGTCTGCTCGGCGATCGAACGGATCACTCCGAGTACGCTGACAATCGAAGCCACGTCCTGTTGCAGGCTGTCCAGGGACACGCCACTGCTGCGAATGTCGTTCACCAGTGCATGAATCTGTTGGATGCTGCCGGCCACCACTCGCTTGGCAGACTGGCCTTCTTCGTCGGTCTGCTGGGCGGCTACCGCGGCGCCCTGGGCGCTACGGGCCACTTCCTGAGCGGCGGACGACATCTCGTTGATCGCCGTGGCGACCTGGTCGGTTTCGTGGCGCTGGCGCTCCATGGCCTGCTCGGAACGTTGGGCCTGCTCGGAGACCTGGGTCACCAGCCCGGTCAGTTGCGAGGTCATGTCGGTGATCTGCCGCACCAGGCCATGGATCTTGTCGACGAAGCGGTTGAACGAGCCGGCCAGTTGGCCGAGTTCGTCCTGGCTGGTGATCGCCAGGCGCCGGGTCAGGTCGCCCTCGCCCGCCGCGATGTCATCAAGGTTGTCTTTCATCAAGTGCAAAGGTCGCAGGATGGTGTTGGCCAGCAGCACCCCCACCACCGCAATCACCAGCAACACCACGGCGGCGATGCCGATAATGCTCAGTATCACGCCTTGCACACGCTCATGGACCTTGGCCTCCACCAGCGCTACCTGGGCTTCGATGCCGTCCAGATTGACCGAGCTGCCGACCGCCATGTCCCACTTGGACAGGTATTCGGTGTAACCGAGTTTGGGCACCAGGTCCTTGCTGTTGGGCAGTGGCGAGCTGTATTCGAGATAGTGGGTCCCGTCCTTGGCGACTTTCACCAGGTCACGGTTGACGTAGACACCGTTCGGGTCGCGGTTGTCCTTGAAACTCTTGCCCACGCCGTCGGGGCTGTTGGCCTTGAACAGGCGAACGGTTTCGGAGTCGTAGCCGAAGAAGTAGCCGTCCTTGCCGTAACTGATGCTCGACAGCAGCTTGATGGCTTCGGCCCGCGCCGCGTTATCACCGGGAGCGGCCGCATCGTACAGCGGCTTGATGGCGGTCAGACCCACCGCCACGTAGCTCTGCAGCGTCGCCTTGGCATCGGCGAGCAAACGTTCGCGGGTCTGCTGGACCTCTTTATCGGCCTGCTCCTGCAGGATGAAGGCCGTGGTCAGGCTGATGATCCCCGCAGACAACAGTACCGGCAATACTGCCAGGGACAGGACTTTAGCCTTCAGGCTCAGGCGCATGCTGGTCACTCTTGTTGGTGTTATTGGCGTGGTTAGCTGTATTAACGGCAAGCGGGGGGAAAACTGTAGGGCAATCTCAAATGCAATCGCGAGCAGGCTCGCTCCCACAGGGAAATGCATTCCAGGTGGGAGCGAGCCTGCTCGCGACGGAAGCGACTCGGTTTTCGGACTACAGCACCATCGCCGCCACCCAACCAAACGCCAGCAACGGCAGGTTGTAGTGGATGAAGGTCGGGACCACGGTGTCCCAGATATGGTGGTGCTGGCCGTCGATATTCAGGCCGGAGGTCGGACCGAGGGTCGAGTCCGAGGCGGGCGAGCCCGCATCGCCCAGGGCGCCGGCGGTGCCGACGATGCACACGATCGCCAGCGGGCTGAAGCCCAACTGCAGGCACAGCGGCACGAAAATCGTCGCCAGGATCGGTACGGTGGAGAACGACGAGCCGATGCCCATGGTCACCAACAAGCCCACCAGCAACATCATCAGCACACCGATGCCCTTGCTGTGGCCGATCCACGCTGCCGAGGTTTCCACCAGGCTCTGGACTTCACCGGTGGCTTTCATCACCTCGGCAAACCCCGAAGCGGCGATCATGATGAAGCCGATCATCGCCATCATTTTCATGCCTTCGGTGAACAGGTCGTCGGTCTCGCGCCAACGCACCACCCCCGACAGCGAGAAAATCAGGAAGCCGACCAGGGCGCCGATGATCATCGAATCCACCAGCAACTGAATCGCGAACGCCGCCGCCACGGCGAGCCCCGCCACCATCAGGCTCATCGGGTTGTAACACACCGCCACCTGCTCGACCCGGGCGATCTTCTTCAGGTCGTAGACACGCTTCTTGCGGTAGCTGAACAACGACAGCAGCAAGCCGAACACCATGCCCAGCGCCGGGATGCCCATGGCGTGGGTGACGTTGATACCGCTGACATCCACGCCGCTGCGGGCGATGTTGGCGAGCAGGATCTCATTGAGAAAGATATTGCCGAACCCCACGGGCAGGAACATGTAAGGGGTGATCAGACCGAAAGTCATGACGCAGGCGATCAGCCGGCGATCCAGTTGCAGCTTGGTCAGCACGTAGAGCAGCGGCGGCACCAGCAGCGGAATGAAGGCGATGTGGATCGGCAGGATATTCTGGGACGCGATAGCAACCGCTCCCAGCAAGCCGATCAGCACCCACTTGATGCCGGAGCCACCCACGGCGTCCTGGCGATCCACCAGGGCCAGGGCCTTGTCGGCCAGGGCGTGGGCCATGCCGGACTTGGCGATCGCCACCGCGAAAGCGCCGAGCAAGGCGTAGGACAATGCCACTGTCGCACCGCCACCCAAGCCCGCGTTGAACGCCTTGAGCGTCGCCTCGATGCCCAGTCCGCCGGTCAGGCCACCCACCAACGCGCCGATAATCAGCGCGATCACCACATGCACGCGGGACAGGCTGAGCACCAGCATGATGCCAACCGCGGCAATTACTGCATTTATCATCGTTACCTCAAGGCACAGCGGTGGAAAGCCACCGGAAAAAAGGCGGGGACTTTGCAGCAAGCGGCGCCAAGCTGCAAGGGCCGTGCGGCGGGTTTCGGGGTGTTTTCAATATTCAAAATCACCGCACCCCCCTGTGGGAGCGAGCCTGCTCGCGATGGCGTCGGGTCAGTCACCTTGATGCAATCTGATACACCGCCATCGCGAGCAGGCTCGCTCCCACAGGGGAATTCGGTGCGATCAGCGCCGGGGCAGTTCGATCAGGACTTTCAGCCCGCCCCACTCGCTGTCGTGCAGGGTCAGCGTCCCGCCCCAGGTGTCGACGATGTCCCGCACGATACCAAGCCCCAGGCCATGGCCGTCGGTCTGCTCGTCCAGGCGCGTGCCCCGGCTGAAGACCTGGTCGCGCCGCTCCTCGGGAATGCCCGGGCCGTCGTCTTCCACCGCCAGGATGAATGCCTCGGCCGTCTCGACCACGGTCAAGCGCACTTCGGCATCCGCCCACTTGCAGGCGTTGTCCAGCAGGTTGCCCAGCAGCTCCAGCAGGTCTTCGCGGTCCCAGGGCAGGTGCTGACCTGGCGAGGCAACGTAGCTCAGGTGCAGATGCTCGCCATGGATCATGTTCAGCGTCGCCAGCAACCCCGGCAGTTCCGCATCGCAGTCCAGCTGCGCGCCGGGCAAGGCATCGCCGGCCAGTCGGGCACGGTTGAGCTCGCGGTTCAGGCGCTGTCGCACCTGCTCCAGTTGGTCGAGCAGCAGTTTGCGCAGCTCGGGGTATGGGTCGAGTTTTTCGTTCGAGGCCAGGCTCTGCAACACCGCCAGCGGGGTTTTCAGGGCGTGGCCCAGGTTGCCCAGGGCGTTGCGCGAGCGCTTGAGACTGTCTTCGGTGTGGGCCAGCAGATGGTTGATCTGCGCGACCAGCGGTTCCAGCTCGAGGGGCACCTGTTCGTCGAGTTGCGAGCGTTGTCCGCGCTGCAGTTGCGCGATCTGTTCCCGGGCTTTCTCCAGCGGACGCAAGGCGCGGCGCACCGTGAACCGTTGCAACAACAGAATCAGCAACAGCCCCGCCAGGCCGAGGCCGAGGCCGATCTGCTGCATGCGCAGGAAACTGTCGCGCACGGGCGTGTAGTCCTGGGCCACGCTGATGGAAATCGCCTGGCCCAGGCGCCGATAGTCGGTGCGCAATACCAGCAGTTGCTGGCCTTCAGGCCCCAGTTGCAGGTTGGCGTGCAGGCCTGGATGGTCGAGCCGGGGCAGTTCCTGGTCCCACAGGGAACGGGAACGCCAGTGCACGTCGGCAAAATCGATGCGGAAATAATGCCCGGAGAACGGCCGCAGATAGGCCGGCGACAAACGCCGCTCATCCAGTTGCAGCCCCTGGGGACCACGCACCAGGGCCACCAGCAGGCTTTCGCTGTCGTTGCGCAACCCGGCTTCCAGATAGCGCTGCAACCCCAGCTCGAACAGCCACAGGCTGGTCTGCGCCAGGACCAGGCCGACCACCACCATCACACCGATCAGGCCCAGGCTCAGCCGTCGCTGGATGGACCTCACTGGGCCTGTCCGCCGAACAGATAACCCTGGCCGCGACGGGTTTCGATCACGCTGCGTCCCAGCTTGCGTCGCAGGTGATTGACGTGGACTTCCAGCACATTGGAATCACGCTCGGTTTCACCATCGTACAAATGTTCGGCGAGATGGCTCTTGGAAAGGATCTGCTCGGGGTGAAGCATGAAATAGCGCAGCAGGCGAAACTCAGCGGCGGTCAGTTGGATGTCGGCGCCGTCGCGAACCACGCACTGGCGCCCTTCATCCAGATGCAGCCCGGCGGCCTGGAGCGTCGGCTGGTTGGCCTGGCCGTGGGAGCGGCGCAGCAACGCCTGGATCCGCAGGTGCAGTTCCTCGGGATGAAACGGCTTGGTCAGGTAATCGTCGGCACCGGCCTTGAGGCCCTCGATGCGTTCGGCCCAGGAACCGCGGGCGGTGAGGATCAGCACCGGGGTGCTCAGGCCACCGGCGCGCCATTGGGCCAGCACCTCGAGCCCCGGTACACCTGGCAGGCCAAGGTCAAGGATGATCAGGTCATAGGGTTCGCTGCTGCCCTGATACACCGCGTCACGACCGTCGGCGAGCCAGTCGACGGCATAGCCTTGTCTTGTCAGCCCGGCCATCAACTCATCGGCCAGGGGAACGTGATCTTCCACCAGTAGCAGGCGCATCAGTCTTCCTTATCTTTGAGCAAGCGGCCGGATGTGGCCTCCAGGTCCAATTCGCGCACAACGCCGTCGGTATCCAGCAGCTCGACCTCATAAATATAGACCCCGTGTTTCTCTTCCAGCTCGGCCTCCAGCAACTTGGCGCCGGGGTGCAGATCCAGCGCCTGTTGCAGCAACTGTTCCAGCGGCAGTATCACGCCCCGCTGGCGCAGTTGCAGGGCCTCGTCCTGGTCCAGGTCCCGTGCCATGACCACCGAACAAAACGCCAGCAGCACCAGCGGCCATCGACCGCGGGCGCAGAGATTAAGCTTCATTAAGTATCCTGATGATTCTTGAGCACCTTGCCGGTAACGGCGTCCAATTCCATATCCCATTCAACGCCCTGGGGATCGCGTAGCTCCACCTGATAGATGAACTTGCCGTACTTTTCTTCCAGCTCGGTATCGGTCAAGGTGGCGCCGGGGTGTCTGGCCAAGGCGACGGCATTGAGTTTTTCAAAGGATTGAATGGTACCAGCGTCTTGCAGTTTTCGGGATTCGTCGGGGCCGAGGTCCCGTGCGTGGGCAAGGCTGGCGCCCAGGGTCATGAGCGTTGCGATGAAAAAGGCAGTCAGGCGGTTCAAGGGTTATCTCCTTTTTATAATCGTCACCGGGCGACTGTAGCCGGGTGAACTTAACTGAAACTGAATTGCCATCATGGAACACAGATCAACGACCGGGCCCCGTGGGAGCGAGCCTGATCGCGATGGCGGTGGGTCAGTCATTTTATTGCAATCTGATACGCCGCCATCGCGAGCAGGCTCGCTCCCACAGGGATTTTGTGTCGCTATAATCCGTTGCCTGCCCACGCCAAGAGACCGGTATGACTGCCATCCACATCAAGTTTCCCGCCCTCACCCTCAAGGCCGGCCCCCGGGCACTGGCGCGGATTCGCGAAGCCGGTCTCAAGGCGGTCGACGTCGGCATCCTGCCGGGTGCCGCCGGTGGTCCCAAGGCCCTGGGCATCCAGGGGCTGGACCTGGCGCTGTTTGGCGAATGGCTGCCCGCCGCTCCCCGTGAGCGTTCGTTGATCGGAGCTTCCGTGGGCTCCTGGCGCTTCGCCAGCGCCTGCCTGCCGGATGCCGCCGAAGGCATCCGACGCCTGGGCACCTTGTACAACGGGCAAAGTTTCGCCAAAGGCGTGACCATGGCCGGGGTCAGCCAGAGTTCGCAACGCATGCTCAACGACCTGCTCGAAGGCCGCGACGCGACGATCCTCTCCAACCCCCATTACCGGCTCAACATCATGGTCGTCAAAAGTCACGGCTTGCTCGCGCAGGATCATCGCGGACGGCTGGGCCTGGGCCTGTCTTCGGTCATTGCCGACAACCTGCGAGGCCGTGCGCGGCTGTCGCGGCATTTCGAACGGCTGATCATCCACGACCCGCGCCTGGCACCGCCGCTGCATCCCTTGAACGATTTCCCGTCACGTTTCGTGCCGCTTGCGGCCGGCAATCTGCGCCAGGCGCTGCTGGCCTCGGGCTCGATCCCGATGGTGATGGAGGGCGTGCGGGACCTGCCAGGAGCCGGTGCCGGCACCTATCGCGATGGCGGCTTGCTGGACTATCACCTCGACTTGCCCTACAGCGGCGAAGACATTGTGCTGTATCCCCATTTCACCGACCGGGTCATCCCCGGCTGGTTCGACAAAAGCTTGCCATGGCGTCGGGGTAACATTGAGCGCCTGCAAGATGTCCTGTTGGTGGCGCCGTCCCGTGAGTACCTGGCTCGCCTGCCCTACGGCAAGCTGCCAGACCGGAACGACTTCAAGCGTTTCATGGGCGATGACGCGAGCCGCCGCACCTACTGGCAGACGGCGATGGACGAGAGCCGCCGCCTGGGCGATGAATTCCTCGAGTTGGCGGCCAACGGTGGGCTGGGCGAGCGTTTGCTGACCCTTTAGTCAGCATGAGCGCGCAACGCCGGAGCCAAACTGATAAACTCCGCCGCCTGCCTCGCGACCGCTACCATAAAGAGCCTGAACCTGTGGAAATCTTCAAAGAATTCACCTTCGAATCCGCCCACCGCCTGCCCCACGTGCCGGACGGCCACAAGTGCGGCCGTCTGCACGGCCACTCGTTCAAGGTGGCGATTCACCTGAGCGGCGACATCGATCCGCACACCGGCTGGATTCGTGACTTCTCGGAAATCAAGGCGATCTTCAAGCCGCTCTACGAGCGCCTGGACCACAATTACCTCAACGACATCCCTGGCCTGGAAAACCCCACCAGCGAAGTCCTCGCCAAGTGGATCTGGAACGAGCTCAAGCCGTTGCTGCCGGAGCTCAGCGCCATCCGCATCCATGAGACGTGCACCAGCGGTTGCATCTATCACGGCGAGTAACCCGCGGCCCCAATCTTGAAAACAGCTTCTATGGCAGGGGGATTATCTGTGGCGAGGGGATTCATCCCCGCTGGGCTGCGAAGCAGCCCCAATTTCCAGCATCAATTCGCTTCGTATCTTTGGGGCGCGCTGCGCACGCCAGCGGGGATAAATCCCCTCGCCACAGGTGTGTGTTCCCCAGGGAAACTGCAATGGCCTATGCTCTATCCCCTGAACCCTCTTCAGTGGAGCATCGACCATGACCGACTGGCCGCTGGATCAGGCATACACCTTCAACGGACACGCCATTCGCTACGCCATCCACGGTGACGGCCCGCCATTGGTATTCGTCCATGGCACGCCCTTTTCCTCATACGTGTGGCATCGCATCGCCCCGCTCTTGAGCGCCACCCACCGGGTGCATTATTTTGACCTGTTGGGTTATGGCCAATCGGCGCAACCCGATGCCGATGTCTCCCTCGGCGTACAGAACCATCTGTTCGCGCAACTGCTGGAGCACTGGGGCCTGGATTGCCCCGATGTGGTGGCCCACGACTTTGGCGGCGCCACCGTTCTGCGCACGCACCTGCTCAATGGCAAAAACTACCGCAGCCTGACGCTGATCGACCCGGTGGCGCTGTCACCCTGGGGCTCACCCTTCGTCCAGCATGTGCGACAGCACGAAGCAGCCTTCAGCCGGCTGCCCGACTACATTCAGCGCGCCATTGTGCCGACGTATATCCGCGGCGCGATCAAGCGGGAGATCCCGGACGCAGAACTGGCGCCCTACGTGCAGCCGTGGCTCGGCGAGACGGGCCAGGCCGCGTTCTATCGACAGATTGCGCAAATGGACGAGCGTTACACCCGCGAGGCAGAAGGCCTGTATTCGAGCGTGCGCTGCCCGACGCAGATATTGTGGGGCGAGGATGACCAATGGATCCCCATCGAACGCGGCCGGGCGCTGCATTCATTGATTCCAGGCGCGCAATTCCATCCGGTGCCGAACGCCGGGCATCTGGTCCAGGAAGATGCGCCGGAAGCCATTGTGGCGGCGGTATTACGATTCCTGCCACTGCCCCGCCCTCTCTGAGTATTCCAATCCCCTGCTCGCGATGACGGCCTATCCGTTGAAACGGATGTGACTGATCCGGCGCCATCGCGAGCAGGCTCGCTCCCACAGGGGAATGAGAACCGTGTTCCAACTTGAATCATCGCTGCACCACTTTCACTCCGCGCCCGCCCCCACTTCCCCGGATTGTCTATAAATAACCTCGCGATCATTCGTTTGGCACGACCGCTGCACGCTTGCGACATCTCCCCTTCTGCGCAAGGACCGCCACATGACTCAGAACGATCCGGGCAACGACTACCCACTGAGCGAAGTCCCGATGCATGCCCGCAAGGGCCTGGCCTCCACGGCCATGGTGCTGCTGGGTTTCACCTTTTTCACCGCCACGATGTTTGCTGGCGGCAAGTTGGGCGTCGCGTTCGGTTTTGCCGAGATGCTCACTGTGATTGTGATCGGCAACCTGCTGCTGGGGCTCTACGCCGCGGGGTTGGGTTACATCGCATTCAAGAGTGGGCTCAATTCGGTGCTGATGGGCCGCTTCTGTTTTGGCGAGGTCGGCAGCAAGCTCAGCGACCTGATCCTGGGTTTCACCCAGATCGGCTGGTACGCCTGGGGCACGGCGACCGCCGCGGTGGTGCTGGGTAAATACTTCGGGTTGAGCGAAGGCGCCGTGCTGGGACTGATGGTGCTGTTCGGCCTGGGGTTCTGCGCCACGGCCTACGTCGGTTATCGCGGGTTGGAAATTCTCTCGTACATCGCCGTGCCAGCCATGATGTTGCTGCTGATGCTGTCGATGTGGGTAGCGACGGTGAAAGTCGGTGGCTTCGACGGCTTGCTGGCCGTGGTGCCCACAGGCAGCCTCGATGGGTCCACCGCTATCACGCTGGTGTTCGGCACCTTCGTCAGCGGCGCGACCCAGGCGACCAACTGGACCCGGTTTTCCCGCTCGGCGAAAGTCGCAGTGCTGGCGAGCCTGATCGGTTTCTTCCTCGGCAATGGCCTGATGGTGTTGATTGGTGCTTACGGGGCCATCGTCTACCAACAGCCGGACGTGGTCGAAGTGCTGCTGTTGCAGGGCTTCGCCATGGCGGCGATGGCGATGCTGCTGCTCAACATCTGGAGCACCCAGGACAACACCATCTACAACTTCGCCGTGGCCGGTTGCAACCTGCTGCGCACCCGGCGACGCAAGGCCGTCACCCTGGGCGGCGCCATGATCGGCACTCTGCTGGCGCTGCTGGGCATGTACGACATGCTGGTGCCGTACCTGATCCTGCTGGGTACGGTGATCCCGCCCATTGGCGGCGTGATCATGGCCGATTTCTTCTTCCGCTGGCGCGGGCGCTATCCACGCCTGGCCGATGTACGGCTGCCCGCCTTCAACTGGCCGGGGTTGCTGGCTTATGGCCTCGGCACCGTCGCGGCCTTCAATTCGCCCTGGGTGGCACCGCTGGTAGGAATCGCCACTGGCGCGCTAACGTATGTGCTATTGATCGGCGTCATGGGTACCCGGACCACCGACGCGCCACTCCAAGACCTATAAGAAGGACTCGCCCGATGCACATCATCAACGCCCGCCTGCGCAACCGCGAAGGCTTGCATGAACTGCACCTGGAAAACGGCCTGATCGCCAGCATCGCCCGCCAGACCGAAGCCCCCAGCCTCGGCCCCGAGGACCTCGATGCCGGCGGCAACCTGGTGGTGCCGCCCTTCGTCGAGCCGCACATTCATCTGGACGCCACCCTCACCGCCGGCGAGCCGCGCTGGAACATGAGCGGCACTTTGTTCGAAGGCATCGAGTGCTGGGGCGAACGCAAGGCCACCATCACCGAAGAAGACACCCGGACCCGCGCGACGAAAACCATCCAGGCCCTCGCCGCCCATGGCATCCAGCATGTGCGCACCCATGTCGACGTCACCGACCCCGCACTCACCGCCCTCAAGGCCATGCTGGAAGTGCGCGAACAAAATCGTCATCTGATCGATATGCAGATCGTCGCGTTTCCCCAGGAGGGCATCGAGTCCTACCGCAACGGCCGCGAGCTGATGGAAGAAGCCATTCGCATGGGTGCCGACGTGGTAGGCGGCATTCCGCACTTCGAATACACCCGCGACCAGGGTGTCAGCTCGGTGAAGTTCCTGATGGACCTGGCCGAACGCACCGGCTGCCTGGTGGACGTGCATTGCGACGAAACCGACGACCCGCATTCGCGTTTCCTCGAAGTGCTGGCCGAAGAAGCCCGCAGCCGCGACATGGGTGCCCGGGTCACCGCCAGCCACACCACGGCCATGGGTTCCTACGACAACGCCTACTGCGCCAAACTGTTTCGCCTGTTGGGACATTCGGGCATCAGCTTCGTCTCCTGTCCCACCGAAAGCATCCACCTGCAAGGCCGCTTCGACACCTTCCCCAAACGCCGCGGCGTCACCCGGGTCAATGAACTGCTGGAAGCCGGGATGAACGTGTGTTTCGGCCAGGACTCCATCGTCGATCCATGGTATCCCCTGGGCAACGGCAACATCCTGCGGGTACTCGAAGCCGGCCTGCACATCTGCCACATGCTTGGCTATCGCAACCTGCAAAGCGCCCTCGACCTGGTCACCGACAACAGCGCCAAGGCCATGGCGCTGGGCGAACGCTATGGGCTGGAAGCCGGGCGTCCGGCGAACCTGTTGATTCTGTCGGCCGACAGCGACTACGAAGTGATCCGCAGCCAGGGGCTGCCGCTCTACTCGATTCGCAACGGTGAAGTGTTGATGAAGCGGCAGATGCCGGTGGTGGAGTTCGGGCCGCAGTTGGGCTGAGCGAGCCGACAATAGCGGTCTGTTCGTTGACCGTGAGGTGGCCGGCCCGACGCTATCGCGAGCAGGCTCGCTCCCACAGGGGGGCTGCGGCGGACGCAAGATGTATGTTTGCGAAGATCCAATGTGGGAGCGAGCCTGCTCGCGATAGCGTCATCAGCCACACCGCAGCACGCTAAAGAAGCCGCGCCGTCCCAAACAAACTGACCTGCACCAATTCCCCACCCGCCTCTGTCAGCAGGATCGGCGCCGTCCCCCCCGGCATCACCACACTCACCGGCCCTGCTTTCACCCAACCCACCCGCCACGCGGCGCTGGCCACGGCACTGGCGCTGGTGCCGGAAGAAGCGGTCGGCCCTTCGCCCCGTTCAAACACCCGGGCGGCGATCCGTCCTTCGGACTCGAGCCAGGCCCATTGCAGGTTCACACCCGCCGGGCATGGAACTCCGGCACCACCAGGCATGGCATAAGCGATGCGGGTCAAGCTTTGGGAAAGTGCCGGGGCGCGCATCTGCGCGTTGCTCGGCAGCGCTTCGGCGCTGTCCACCAAAGTCACGCAATGGGGATTGCCCATGCTCACGAACTGGCTGTTGCCCCACGCCGGGTTCAACGCTTGCAGTACCGCTACGCGACTGACTTCGCGCTGGTTGAAGCGCACGCTTTCCATCGGTTGGGCAGCGACGGCTTGAGGCCCGAACAGCGGCTGTCCAAGGTTCAGCCAGAAGCCCTGCGTGCCTTCGAACTCGGCGGCACGAACCGACGTTTGCAGCGGCGACGAGCCTGCGTGTTTGTCGTGATGAACCTGCAACACACAGTCGTCCTCTCCCGGCATCAAGCCTTGCGCCTGCAGGGCATGGGAGAAAATCGTCAGGCCGTTGCCACTGCGCTCGGCCAGGGTACCGTCGGTGTTGACGATCAACACGTCAAAGGGCGGTTCGTCCTGGAACGGCCCGATCAGCAGACCGTCGCAGCGATGAGCCTTGGCGCCCGGAGGCTGCTCACCCGGTGCCCAGGCGCAAAACCCATGCACCGCAGCCGCTGCCCAGGACTCACGGGCCTGTGCCGCCTGGGCCGCCGATGGCGGCAGGTCCACACCTTGGGCACGGACCTGTTGCGGTGAAACGACACCATAGATATTGCCGCGAGCATCGTAGAACTGCGTCATGAATCGGGTCCGGAATCAGCCAGCAAGGGCGCCACTGTATGCTGCCCTGGCCCGTGGGAGCAAAGCTTGCTCGCGATGCAGCACCCTCGGTCGGCACCTAGAGGTCGCCGTGAGGTCAGTGGATATGCCAGCATAGGGTTCCCACCCGCATCACAGCACCGCAAAACCAAGGACGATTCATGACCGCCATCACGCCCCCACCCACGTTTGTTCCCGGACGCCTGGAGCAAATGTCCACCCGCATCGCCTATCTCATCGCCGGCGTCGGCATCGCCGCCTGGGCACCACTGGTGCCTTACGCCAAGGTGCGGGCGAATCTGGATGAAGGCACCCTCGGCTTGCTGTTGTTGTGCCTGGGGGTGGGGTCGATCCTGGCGATGCCGATTTCCGGCGCATTGGCGGCACGGTTCGGCTGTCGACGGGTGCTGAGCGGTGGCACGGTCCTGATCTGCCTGGCGTTGCCTTTGCTGGCGACGATGAGCACGTTTCCCTGGTTGGTGGCCGCGTTGTTCCTGTTCGGCGCCGGACTCGGCACGGTGGACTCGACCGTGAACCTGCAAGCGGTGATCGTCGAGCGAGCCAGTGGCAAGACCATGATGTCGGGCTTCCATGGGATGTTCAGCCTCGGCGGGATCATCGGCGCGGCCGGCGTAAGCGCCCTGCTCGGCCTCGGGCTGTCGCCGCTGGGCGCGACGCTGGTGGTCAATGGATTGCTACTGGTGGCACTGTTCAAGGCCGCGCCGCACTTGCTGCCTTATGGCAGTGAAAGCTCGGGCCCGGCGTTCGCCGTTCCCCACGGCATCGTGTTGTTTATCGGCATCCTGTGTTTCATCGTGTTCCTGGCCGAAGGGGCGGTGCTGGATTGGAGCGCCGTGTTCCTGGCCACAGAGCGCGGGGTCGAGACCGCCTATGCCGGGTTGGGTTATGCCGCGTTCGCGCTGACCATGACCGTCGGCCGCCTGACCGGCGATGCGGTGGTGCATCGCCTGGGCGCCCGACGGGTGATCATCTATGGCGGCACCACAGCCGCCGTCGGCTTCCTGCTGGCCACCCTGGCGCCAATGTGGCAGGCAGCACTGTTGGGTTATGCGTTGGTGGGAGCCGGCTGTTCGAACATCGTGCCGGTGTTGTACACCGCCGTCGGCAAACAGACCCTGATGCCCGAAGCGATTGCCGTACCGGCCATCACCACCATCGGCTACGCCGGCATCCTCGCCGGCCCGGCGCTGATCGGGTTTATTGCCCATGGCAGCAGCCTGAGCATGGCCTTCGGACTGTTGGCGCTGTCGCTGGTGGGGGTGGCGGCCAGTGGGAAGATCCTGAAAGTCTGAATCTCATCGAAACCTCTGTGGCGAGGGGCGGTGTCGCTTCCATCAGGCCCGCATCTGGCGGACGGTTAAGCACACCGCCAGCGCGCCGCACAGAATCAAGGTCCAGCCCAACGCCTGGCCCCAGCCGGCGAGCATCAGCGCGCCACTGATCAACAAGTAATAGAACAAGCCGAACAGTGCCCCGGCAGTACCCAGGCAATCGCGGTAATGAGCGAGCGCGGTGCCGAGCACATTAGGTATAGCCACACCGAACGCCAGTACGATCAACAGCATCGCAGCGACAAAAGCAGGGCTGCCGAGCAGACTCTGAACACTCACCCCACCGATCAGCAGCATCAATGCCGCGATGGCCGACAACCGATTACCCTTGATCCCCCGCGCCAGCAGGCGTTTGTTCAACCAGGCACCCAACCCCGAGCCTAGCGCCAGGACGACGCCGCTGTAACCGAACAACCTGGGGCTCAACCCAAGCCGTTCGAACTGGAATGGCCCAAGGTTGTAGTAGCTGAACAGCGCAACGTTGAAAGTCGCCACCAGAAATGTCGACCGCCAGATGGCCGGGTCCTTGAGCATCCGCCACAGCGTTTTCAACAACGGTTGCGACACCAGGTTGGCCGGCAGCGTTTCAGGCAGGGAGCGCGCACTCCAGAACAAGAGGATCAGCGACAACACCAACAATCCGCCAAGTACCCCCTGATAGCCAAAGAACCCCACCAGGCCGGCACCGCAGAACAGCCCAATCGCGGGACTCGCCGCCAGGGCGATGCCAATCATCGAGAAGACCTGACCCAGTTCAGCGCCCTGAAAACGGTCGCGCAGGATCGTCTGGGTCACCACCGAACCGACCGCCGCACCAAACGCAGCCAACGCCTGAAGCGCCAGCAAGGCATTGAAGGTATCGACACCCAGCGCCAGCAACGTTGCCAATGCATACAACGCCATACCGCCGAGCATGGCGGGCCGACGACCGATGTGGTCACAAAGACGCCCCCACACCATCACACCCAAGGCAAAACCGAGGAAAAATACAGATAATGTCTGCGCTGCCATTTGGGCGCTGACGGTAAATTTAAGACTGATGTCTCCCAGCGCAGGGCTATAGAGCGTCTGGGCGATCTGGGGAAACATCACCAGGGCAATCGCCAGTTTGAGTAAAGATCTTGAAGTCATGGCAGCAAGCTCGTTCGATTGAAGACGAGCCATTGTAGAGAGCAGGATCTGTCGTATTATCCAAAGTCAGACAACTAATCGTTGAAATCGGACAACTTATGGCCTGGCTCGACTCTCATGCCCGATTCGACCCTGACCGCCACAGCGCAGCGGTGATCGGCCTCGCATCAACCCTGGGCCAGCACGACTCTGGCCTGCACCAGCACCAGCGCGGACAACTGTTGTTCACGCGTCGAGGTTGCGCGCGCATCACCCTGGCGCAGCAGCTCTGCCTGCTGCCGCCGTCGCGAGCCGCCTGGATTCCGCCGCACATACCTCATCGTGCGGTGATGCAGCAGAGCGTGGATTACCGGTCGATCTACCTGGCAGCATCACTGTGCGCAGACTTGCCATCCCAGGTGTGCATCATTGATGTCTCGCCGCTCCTGCGAGCGGTACTCGAGCCCATCACCGATGCAGCGTTCGACAGCGATTGGACGCAGGGGCGTAACGTGCATTTGCTGGGGTTGTGCCTGGATGAGATTCGCACGGCGGCGCAGCAACCGATGCTGTTGCCGATGCCCGAAGACAAACGCCTCGCCCCTTTGCTCGCCACCCTGAATCGCCTGCCGCCGACACTGGCGGTGCTGGAACAACAAATCGGTGCCAGCGGCAGGACCATCGGGCGGATCTTTCAACGGGAAACCGGCATGGGTTACCAGCAGTGGCGCCAGCAATGGCGCTTGATGCGCGCCATCGAACTGTTAGCCACCGATCACAGCCTGAGCTACAGCGCTTTTGAACTGGGTTTTGCCAGTGACAGCGCGTTCATCGCGTTCTTCAGGCACATGACCGGCCGCACGCCGAAAGCCTATCTGGATTGATTACGAAGCAGGCCTCACGCCTCGGGCATCTTGCGAAAGCCCACCGCCAGGCGGTTCCAGCCGTTGATGGCGTTGATTGCCACGGTCAGGTCGACCATTTCCTTGGGGTTGAAATGCTCGTTCAGCAGTTCATAGTCGGCGTCCGGCGCATGGGTGTCGCTCAGGCGGGTCAGGGCTTCGGTCCAGGCCAGCGCGGCGCGCTCGCGAGGGGTGAAGAATGGTGCTTCGCGCCAGGCGGTCACGGCGTACAGGCGACGCTCCGTCTCGCCGTCCTTGCGGGCATCGGCGGTGTGCATGTCGATGCAGAAGGCACAGCCGTTGATTTGTGAGGAACGCAGCTTGACCAGTTCGAGCAGGGACTTCTCCAGGCCCAGTTTCATGACAGCGTTTTCCAGGGCCAGCATGGCTTTGAAGGCATCAGGGGAAGCGGTGTAGAAATCGATACGCGGTTGCATGGTGTGCTCCAGAACTATGGGGTGTGGCGCTACGTTAGCCCCAGGCTGGCGCGGTACAAATAGCCAATTATTGGGAAGTTCAAGTGACCAATCGGCAGGTTGTTCAGGCCCGGCTGCGCAACCAGTGCAGGAAGCGTTTCTTGGCCACGGGTTTGGGGGCTTCGCGGATCAGGTTCTGGGCGAGGTTCATCCGTACATCCAACAGGTTTTTCATGGCGTCATTGATGTCGTGACGGGCATCGAGGCAGGGTTTGAGGTAGTCCTTCTCGATGCGATAAAGGGTGCAGAACGTCTTGGCCGAAAAGTTTGCCAATGCGGCCAGGTCGGAAATGATGCCGGCTTCGCCAATCACTTCTCCCGGCCCCATGCGCCCGCCTTCCAATACCTGGCCGTCGCGTACCATGGTCACGCTGACCACGCCGGACTCGATGATGAACAGATGATCGCTCACCTCGCCGGCCGGCAGGATCATGTCTCCCGCACGGAAAGTCTGCAGGGTCATGTTCTGGCTGAAGGTGTCTTTTTCTTCCTGGCGCAAGGTCGAGAAAATGCTTGAGCTGTCCAGCAATGCGCGGGGTCGCGACGAACCGTTGGCCGAGACGCTTTCACTGTCGGACAGGAGACTGATGCCCGACGCCCGCAGGTGTCGGAACGCCAGGTCGAACAGTTGATTGCGGACCTCGCGCTTCTGGGCTCGCGAGACAACGAAGCCGCTGATTTCGTATTCCGCTCCGGCGCTGGTGGAGCTTTTCAGCGTGACGCAAGGGGCCGGGACGGCGAGCAAGGCGCGGCAGCCGATCATGGCGCGCTCCAGCGCCTCGATCACTTTCTGCGGCCGGGCGTGGGGACTGACCTGGACGCTGATGGACAACCCGTGCATATCGCTGGGCCGGCTGAAGTTGATGACCTTGGCCTTGGCCGCCAGCGAGTTGGGAATCACCGCCATGCTGCCCTGGGCGGTCTGCAAACGCGTGGCACGCCAGTCGATGTCGGTGACCCGGCCTTCGGTGCCGTCGATGGAGATCCAGTCATCGAGCTGATAAGGCTTGGTGGTGTTGAGCACGATGCCGGAGAACACGTCGCTGAGGGTGCTTTGCAAGGCCAGACCGACGATGATCGCCATCGCCCCGGACGTCGCCAGCACCCCCTTGACCGGCAGATCCAGGACATAAGCCAGCGCGGCAATCACGGCGATCAGGAAGATCACCGCACCGAGCAGATCCTGCAACAGCCGCCCGGTATGGCCGACCCGTTGCATCATTGCCGCACCGATCAGCACCGTCAGGGTACGTGCGGCGAACAGCCACCAGGCGATCTGCAAACCGGTGGCCGCCAGGTGTCGCGGCACATCGTCGACCCACTGCGCCGGCTCCATGGGGTTGAGGCCTTCGTTGAACAGCAGCATGCTGAACAACGAAAAAATCACCAGCCGCCCGCCGATTTTCCAATAGGACCGCTGCGCACTGACCAGTCGCCACAACAGCATGTCGAGCACAAGCAGCACCAGGGCGCAGAGCAGCGGGTGATTGGTGATCAGAGACAGCATGGGGACAGCTCCAGGAAGGCGATTGGCGAGAAGATTGGCACACAAATCCCTGTGGGAGCGAGCCTGCTCGCGATGTCGGTTGCACCGTCAACGCTTCAGCGACTGGCGGACCGCTATCGCGAGCAGGCTCGCTCCCACAGGGAACAGCAATCAAGCGTCCATCTGGCCGAAACGCCCGGAGTGGAAATCGTTGAAGGCCTGGTGGATTTCCTGCTCGCTGTTCATCACGAACGGGCCATGACCGACGATGGGTTCGTCGATGGGCTCGCCGCTGAGCAACAGCACCACCGCGTCGTTATTGGCGTGCAGGGTCATCTGGTCGCCGGCCCGGTCGAACAGGGCCAGTTGCCCAGCCTCGATCCGCTCGCGGCCGTTGGCCTGGACCGTGCCATGCAGCACCACCAGGGCCGTGTTGCGGCCTTCGTGCAGGTCGAGGGTCAGGCTCTTGCCGCCGTTCAACCGGATATCCCAGACATCGATAGGCGTGAAAGTCTTCGCCGGGCCTTGCTGGCCCTCGAAGGTCCCGGCGATCAGGCGCAGCCTGCCAGCGTCGTCCTTCAGCTCGATGTTTGGAATGTCATTCTTGAGCAGCGTCTGGTAACCGGCCGGGGCCATCTTGTCCTTGGCGGGCAGGTTGACCCACAGCTGGACCATTTCCATGAACCCACCCTGGCGGGCGAAGGCTTCGGAGTGGAACTCTTCATGGATGATCCCGGAGGCGGCGGTCATCCATTGCACGTCGCCCGGGCCGATCTTGCCACCGCTACCGGTGGAGTCCCGGTGTTCCAGCTCGCCCTGGTAAACGATGGTCACGGTTTCGAAACCCCGATGCGGATGCTGGTCGACACCGCGACGCTCAGTGGTCGGGGTGAATTCGCTCGGGGCCGCGTGGTCCAGCAGCAGGAACGGGCTGATGTGCTTGCCCAGGTTGTCGTAGGAAAAGAGCGTGCGAACCGGGAAGCCGTCGCCGACCCAATGAGGCCGTGGGCTGGTGTAGAGGCCAATGAGCTTTTTCATGCTGCGTCTCCCAATCAGGTGTTGCGATTCGATAGATACAGATTAAAACTGAGACCTTTGATGCACTAGACTGCAAAAATCGGCTTTAGCGTTCTATTTGGAGAACGATCATCGAAGACCTGAACACGCTTTACTATTTCACCCAGGTGGTCGAACACCGCGGTTTCGCCGCCGCCGGCCGGGCGCTGGACATGCCCAAGTCCAAGCTCAGCCGACGCATCGCACAGCTGGAAGAGCGCCTGGGCGTGCGGTTGATCCATCGCACCAGTCGGCATTGTTCGTTGACGGAAATCGGCCAGGCCTATTACCAGCGCTGCCTGGCGATGCGGGTCGAGGCCGAGAGCGCCGCCGAAGTGATCGAACGCAACCGCTCCGAACCCCAGGGGCTGGTGCGCATCAGTTGTCCCACGGCGTTGCTCAACAGTTGGGTCGGGCCGATGCTGACCCGCTACATGATCCGTTACCCACGGGTGGAGTTGTTCATCGAGAGCACCAACCGCCGGGTCGATCTGATTCACGAAGGATTCGATATCGCGTTGCGGGTGCGCTTCCCACCGCTGGAGGACACCGACATGGTGATGAAAGCGCTGGGCAAGAGCACCCAATGCCTGGTCGGTAGCCCGGTTTATCGGGAACGCTTGTCCTCCCCCGCTTCCCCGGCCGACCTCACCGGTTTGCCCAGCCTGCACTGGGGAGGGGCGCAACGGGAGTATCAATGGGAGTTGTCGGGCCCGGACGGCGCCAGCGCCCTGATCCGTCATACACCACGCATGGTCACCGACGATTTGCCGGTCCTGCGCCAAGCGGCACTGGCAGGAATCGGCATTGCCCATCTGCCCCGCGTGTTGGTCCGCGATGACCTGGCGAGCGGACAACTGGTGGAATTGGTACCGGGCTGGGCACCGACTTGCGGGATCGTCCACGCGATCTTTGCGTCACGCCGCGGCTTGTTGCCGTCGGTACGAACGCTGATCGATTTTCTGGCCGAGGAATTCAGCCTGAGCGATATGGCGTAGCGCAATGTCATTGCTTTTTGTGGGAGCCGAGCTTGCTCGCGATGAACGATAACGCGGTCGACGATAGACCGAGGTGCCGGCATCGCGAGCAAGCTCGGCTCCCACAAAAGCGCACCCGATCAGTGCCTACATAACCCCATGCCCACTGGGGCTCAGAGGTGATTGCGCTTGGCGAAATCCGACAAGCCCACCAGGGTCTTCAGGCCAAGTTTTTCCAGCAGCCGGGTCTTGTAGGTGCTGACGGTTTTCGGGCTCAGGTACAGGGATTCGGCGACATCCTTGCCACGCATGCCCATGGACAGCATTCGCAAGATGGATAATTCGCGGGTGGAAAGGCTTTCCAGGGCCTGCTGTTCGGTGCGCTGCTGGAAATCCAGCCTGACGGGCATCTGGGGGAAATAGGAATAACCGGACTTCAGGGCATGAATGGCCTTGGTCAGCTCCTTCAGGTCACTTTTCTTGGTCACGAAGCCCCTGGCCCCAGCCGAGATGCAGCGGTTGCAGAAGTGTTGCGCATCCTGGGAGGTAAACACCAGCACACCGCATTCGGGGTACTGGGCCATGATCCAGACCAGCAGGTCCAGGCCGTCGAAACCGTTCATCACCAGATCCAGGATCACCAACTCCGGCGTACGCTCCTTGATCAGGGCCCTGGCATCGAGCACGCCATTGGCGTCCCTGATCTGGGTAAACCCCTCGTTCTGGCAAATCAGCCGCAATGCCCCCCGTATGACAGGGTGGTCATCCACGATCAACACGTCTTTCAAGGCAACTCCCCAGATGAATACAAACAACGCCGATGCCATGCTGCAGCGGACTCTTGCACAAGCGACAGGCCAGGCCACCTGTCAGGTCTGACAGTGCCGACCAATGGTCAGGATCAACCGCCGTGGCTGTGCCTGAGGGGACGACTCCAGGAATGGACCACCTCACAGTCCGCCGGATCGACCCGCGCCATCAGGCGCGCCAGGGCTGCGAGATCCGGCAACTGCGCAGGATGCAATTGCACGCTTGCCCGGCGCGCGACAGGGACCGACAGGAGGCCGGCCTGCTGCGCGTTGTAGATCATTCCATGGCGCACCTGCGGGTTATCGAGGAAGAAACCCGGCAGGTCCAGCGTCCCCTCCGCCAGACAGGCATCGACGACCAGCAGGTCGAACGGCTCGATACCGAACGCCATCAAGGTCATCAGTTCCTGCGCATGGCTCACGGGCGCAATCCGGAAATAGCCCTGTTGATTGAACAGGTACTCAAGCTTCATTCGATGAGAAGGGTCTGTATCGGCAATCATGATACGCAGTGCTTTATTCGGCATGGCAGGCATCCCAATGACAACGCGGCGGGTGTGAACCGGCTCGTAAACGTTAAGGGGCCCAGGCTAGAGGAAGCTTTTGAGGGGCGCTGTAGGACGAGTCCTAAAAACAGTCGGAAAAAGCCCTCCTCGATACGCGGTTGTAGGAAGTCATTCCCATGGGTGTCCCGGGGAAGCAAGCTCCCTCGCCACATGGCTCTCCAATTGTTCGGTGAGCAAGTCCATGGCCTGGCGCAGGTCACCCACCGCGTTGGCAAGCAACACGCCGTCGGCGCTCCGGCAGGCGTTTTCCAGCGTCTCACAGGCAGCGACCAGGCCTTGCGCCTGGATGATCCGCGCCCCGCCCTTGATCCGGTGCGCCAGGTCCGCGAGTCCGGATACATCGTGTCGGGTGAACAGGTCGATGAGTCGCACCTTGTCGCCGGCATTGGTGTTGACCAATTCCTCCAACAGCTTTTTGATCGAGACGATGTCGCCCCCCGTCAGTTGTTCGAGGCTGGTCAGATCGAAACTGTCGGCCGACGCAACGGCGCCCTCCTCGTCAGGCGGCGCGCTGAGCGACCCCAAGCGTGCCTGCAGCTCCTTGAGGCCGATGGGTTTGAACAGGCAGTCGTCCATTCCGGCGTCGATGCAGCGATCCTTTTCCTCGCGCTGGGCATTGGCCGTGAACCCAAGGATCATCCCCCGCGACACCCCTTGGGTCCGCTCTTCGTCGCGAATGGTGCGAGCCAGTTCATAGCCGCTCATCAATGGCATGTTGCAGTCGGTGATCACCGCATCGAAATGTCCGGCGCGCCAGACCTGCAAACCCTGGACACCGTCCCCGGCCTCCTGGACCCGGTGCCCCAGGTAGCTCAGTTGTCGGGACAACAGCAGGCGATTCGCCGGATGGTCATCGATCACCAGGATGTCCAGGGCCTGGATCGGCACCGGCGCGTCGACCTCAGCCGCGGCTGCCTGCACCTGGGCGTCGAGCAAGGGCAGGCGCAGCAGGATCTCGATCTGCGTACCCGCCCCTGGCACGCTGCTCAACGCCAGGGTGCCGCCCATCATTTCACACAGGGTACGGCTGATCATCAGTCCCAGTCCGGAACCGCTACGGGCGGACTGGCGATTGTTGCCAGCCTGGGTAAAAGGGCTGAACAGGCGTTGCTGGTCCTGCTGGGAAATCCCGCTGCCGGTGTCTTCGACCCGCAGGCGAATACCCAAGCGTTTGTCGTCAGGGCCCGGGACAGCTCGCGCACTCAGGCGCACCTGGCCTTGATCGGTGAATTTGATCGCGTTACTCAGCAGGTTCGACACGATCTGCTTGAAACGCAAGGGATCGATCAGAACGTCCTTGTCAATCGCCGGGTCCAGATCCCGTTGCAGGCTCAGGTGTTTCTGCCGGGCCAGACCTTCGAACATCCGCACCACCGACTCGACCAACTGCGCCAGGTTGGCCCGCTCCGGCGCCAGGGACAATCGCCCCGACTCGATACGAGCAATGTCCAGGATGTCACCGATCAAACCGAGCAACCCCTGGGCCGCGTCGGAAGCGACTTCGATGGCAACCCGGTCCACGACACCCTGGTCGGCTCTTTTCAGGGCCAGCTCCAGCATGCCGATCAACGCATTCATCGGCGTGCGGATTTCGTGGCTCATGGTCGCCACGAAGGTGGTCTTGGCCCGATTGGCGTCGTCGGCGCTTTCCTTGGCGACACGCAGCTGCTCCAGTAGCCGACGCAAATAAACGACCCAGCCCAGGGTCAGCACCAGCAACAGCGCGGCGACAACAAACCCCTGGATGATGGTGGTGCGGTTGCGCAGCCAGTAGCTGTCGTCGATCACTACTTCACTGCGCCAGCGATTGGTCAGCTCGTCCATTTCTTCAGGGGAGATGCTCAGCAGTGCCTTGTCCAAGATCGAATGCAACTCCAGCGCATCCCGCCGGGTCGCCAGGGCCACACGTGCGGGCAAGGTGCCCACGGTGCTGGTGATCTGCAGCCTGTCGCGGTACTGCCGCGAAATCAGGTAACGGGCGCTGATCAGCGAATTGACCGCGCCGTCCACCGTGCCGGCGGCCACCAGGGCCATGGCCGCGGCAGTATTTTCCGCTGGAACCAACTGCACACGGGGGAATTGCTCCAGCAGGTATTCACGCAACACGTTGCCACGCACCAATGCCAGTCGCTTGTCGTCCATCCGGTCCAGGGTCAGCGGGACCTTGGCCTGGCGCGGCGTCACCAATACGAATGGCGTGCTCAGGTACGGTCGGGTAAAGCGCAAGGCGTCCTCGAACTCAGGTGTCACCGGCGCCGCCGCCAGGACATCGGCCTGGCCGCTCCTGACTTGCTCGATCAGGCCATCAAGCGAACTGCCCCGCTGGAGATTGAACTTCAGGCCGGTACGCAAGCTGATCCTGGCCAGCACATCGGCGCTGATGCCGCGAACATGGCCCTGGTCATCGACGAAGGTCAGCGGCGGGAAATGTTCGTTGACGGCCACCGTGATCCGCGGATGCGCATCCAGCCAACGCTGTTCATTGACGCTGAAATGCAGCGCCTGCTGCCCCGGCATGCTGGCGCCACCGGCACTCCAGCGTCGCAGGATGCTCATGCGTTCACCGGTGGGAATCGCTCGCAGGGCAGCATCGACAATGCGCAACAAGCGCGGATTGTCACGCTTGATCGCGAAGGCGAAAGGCTGCACTTCCATGCGGGAAAAATCCGCCAGTTGGATGTTGTTCAGGTAGTTCTTGCTGATCAGGTAGTTGGCGCTGATCGAATCGCCCAGGTAGACATCGGCCTGACCGAACGCCACCGCGCCAATGGCACTCAAGGTCGAGGGGTACAACTGCAGGGTGGCATCGGGATAGAACGCCTCGACCTTGGCCGGCGGCAAATAGTGGTACAGCATCGCCAACCGTTTGCCCGCCAGGTCCGGGGGCAGCTCCTGGCTGTCATCAATGCGCGCCACCAGGGTGGGCAGGTCATCGGCGTACGCCTGGGACATGATCAATGCCGGGTCATCGGCCTCGAAGCCGTTGGCGGTACCGAGCAAGTCGATCTCACCGCTGTGCAGCGCCTGGAGCGATTCGGTACGGGACGGGTACCGCAGCACCTGTACCTCGACCTGCAACAACTGCCCGAGCAACTGGACATAATCGGCGGTCAGGCCTTCATAATCGTTGCCATTGCCGGTGATGCTGAACGGTGAGTAGTCCGGTGCCGAGGCCCCCACCAGCAACCTGCCCTTGCGCCGCAACCAGACCCGATCGGCCTCATCCAGGGACGCCGAATAGTCATCCACATGGGAGCGCCCGAGCACGTGCAGCGATTCGGGGACTGCGCCAACCTGTGGCGTCACACTCAATGAGCCCAGCAACAGCGCCACCAGGCCCGCGCGTAGAGGCAGCATCATTTGAATCAGTTTTTTCGCCTGGCGAAATCGGCCCCGATACCCATTGTTTTCATATCGGATCAGGGGGAGCGGCTGATAGGTTCAGACCCGCGTTCGGTTCCCGGTCAGGTCGGCGCCGGAATCTTGCTCGCGGCGACGGCGAGGTCAATCAATGCCTGCCTGTCATCGGCGTCTACATCATTGTCACCATCGATATCGCCGTGCACCGAAACCTTGTTGAACGGCCCTTGCGGCTCCGTCCTGGTGACACGCACGCTGTAGGACGAGATGATCGAGTCACGGAATTCGTTGTCCGGGTCGTCATCGACGAAGCCAACCATACGAGTCACGAAATCGATCTCCACCGCACGGTAGGTCTGGCCGGCTTTCTCGGTCAATGTAATCAGGATGCCCTTGCTGGTTTCCATTCAATGACTCCTTTACGGATGGCACTCATGTCATTGAGCAATGTATGCCGGGGTAACCGGCCTGTCTGCTGTAAGAACTAACAGGTGCGCGCCTCATCCCCTCTTGGCCTTTATACTGCGGCGACCCGATTCGATCCGCCGACCTTCGATCCGCCAAAGGAGAACGCCATGAGCTGGTCCGCCCGGCAATACGTCACGTTTGAACAGGAACGCACCCGCCCTGCCCGGGATCTGCTGGCCGCTATTCCCCCTGTGGAAGCGCGCTCGGTGATCGACCTGGGTTGCGGCCCCGGCAATTCCACGGAACTGTTGGTGGAGCATTTCAGCGGGGCAACGGTGCGCGGCCTGGACAGTTCCGGCGACATGATCGACGCCGCTCGCCAGCGCCTGCCCGCCGTGGCGTTCGACACCGCCGATATCGGCCAATGGGACGAGCCCGGGCCGTTCGATGTGATCTTCGCCAACGCCGTGCTGCAATGGTTGCCCGACCACGCCAGGCTGCTGCCGTCGCTGGTGAACAAACTCGCACCGGGCGGCACCCTGGCGATCCAGATGCCCGACACGCTCCACCAGCCGTCCCACCGCTTGATGCGCGACATCGCCGCCAGCGGACCCTGGGCCCATCAATTGGCCGGGGCGGCCGATACCCGCACGGAAGTGGCCGACGCCAGCACGTACTATTCGATCCTGAAGCCCCATTGCAGCCGCGTCGATGTGTGGCGCACCACCTACCATCACCCATTGGCCGGCGGCGCTGCGGGTGTTGTTGAATGGTTCAAGGGCAGCGGCTTGCGGCCGTTTCTCGACCCGCTGGACGAGGCGCAACGTGCGCAGTACCTGGAGCAGTACCTGCGCGCCGTCGAACAGGCCTACCCTCCCCTGGGCGATGGCACGGTGCTGCTGCCGTTTCCACGGGTGTTCATGGTTGCGACGCGCTAGGAAACAGTATCGAGGGGTTGAGGTCAGGGAAACATGAAGACCGCCGCCCACGAATGAACTCTGCAGGCCTCGCGCCAGTCAGCAGGTAAGGCCCTCAGTTCAAGGTGCTAAGCCCATGCAGATTTCCCTCGCGCAACAAGTTGCCCTCGTCACCGGCGCCAGTTCCGGCATCGGCGCGGGCTCGGCCAGGGCCCTGGCCGCCGCCGGTGCCGCCGTGGTGCTCAATTACCATTCCAACGCGGCCCCGGCCGAAGCGCTGGCCCGCGAGATTAATGAGAACGGCGGCCGCGCCATCGCCCTCGGCGCCGATGTGTCCCAGGAACAAGAGGTCGAGCGGCTGTTCACCCAGACCCTGGAGGCCTTCGGCACGCTGGACATCCTGGTCGCCAACTCCGGCCTGCAAAAAGACGCCGCCGCCGTCGACATGAGCCTGGACGACTGGAACACCGTGATCGGCGTCAACCTCACCGGCCAGTTCCTTTGCGCCCGCGCCGCGCTGCGGATCTTCAACCGCCAGGGCATTCGCCAGGGCGTTTCCCGGGCGGCCGGGAAAATCATCCATATGAGTTCGGTACACCAGCGCATCCCCTGGGCTGGTCACGTCAACTATGCGGCGTCCAAGGGCGGTATCGACCTGTTGATGCAGAGCCTGGCCCAGGAAACCAGTCACCAGCGCATCCGCATCAACAGCATCGCCCCTGGCGCCATCCGCACCGCCATCAACCGCGAAGTCACCGAAGACGAACAGGGGCAAAAACTGCTGGAGCTGATTCCTTACGGGCGCATCGGTGACGTCGAGGATGTTGCCAACGCAGTGGTCTGGCTGGCGTCGGACCTGTCCGATTATGTGGTGGGCACGACGCTGTTCATCGATGGCGGGATGAGTCTTTATCCGGGGTTTCGCGGCAATGGCTGACCATGACGAACCACAAAGCCCCATCGAGAACCACGGCATCATCGGTGACATGCGCAGTGCCGCGTTGGTCAACGACCGTGGCAGCGTCGATTTTTTCTGCTGGCCGGAATTCGACAGCCCGTCGATCTTCTGTTCATTGCTGGACACCCCGCAAGCGGGCATTTTCCAGATCTGCCCCGACCTGCCGGACGCCCGGCGCCAGCAGATTTACTTGCCCGATACCAACGTGCTGCAAACCCGCTGGCTGAGTGAAGGCGTGGTGGTGGAAATCACCGACCTGTTGCCCATCGGCGACACCGAGGATGACTTGCCGGTGCTGATGCGCAAAGTGCACATGGCGGTCGGCCACGCGACGTTTCGCATGCGCTGCGCGGTGCGCCATGACTATGCCCGGGCGACCACCACCGCGCACCTGGAAGGCGCCCACGTGTGCTTCAAGGCCCAGGGGCAACCGAGCCTGCGCCTGCGTTCAGACCAGGCCATGACCTTGGACGGCAACGCGGCGGTGGCTGAATTCACTCTGCAGGAAGGCCAGAGCGCCGAGTTCCTGTTGGGGGACATCGACGACCCTCGGCTTCAGGACAATGTCAGCGCGATATGCCTGGAACGCACCTTGGCGTTCTGGCGCGGCTGGATCGGCCAGTCCAATTACCGCGGGCGCTGGCGGGAAACGGTCAACCGTTCCGCCCTCGCGCTGAAGCTGCTGACCTCGCGCAAACACGGCGCCATCCTGGCCGCTGCCACCTTCGGTCTGCCGGAAACACGCGGCGGCGAGCGCAACTGGGATTACCGCTACACCTGGATCCGCGACGCCTCGTTCACCGTCTACGCGTTCATGCGCCTGGGCTTCGTCGAAGAGGCCAACGCCTATATGCGCTGGATGCGTGGCCGGGTCAGCGACTGCTGCGAACAGCCGGTCAAACTCAACATCCTGTATGGCCTCGACGGCAGGCAGGAATTGCCGGAAACCGAGCTGTCGCACCTGAGCGGCTTCGGCAATGCGCAGCCGGTGCGCATCGGCAACCTGGCCTACGAACAAGTGCAACTGGACATCTACGGCGAGTTGATGGACGCGGTGTACCTGGTCAACAAATACGGCGAAGCCATTTCCCACCAAGGCTGGAAACACACCGTCAATGTGATCGACCAGGTGTGCGAAATCTGGCAGGACAAGGACGTAGGAATCTGGGAAATGCGCGGCGATAAACAGGATTTCCTGCATTCGCGTCTCATGTGCTGGGTGGCGGTCGACCGTGCCATCCGCCTCGCCGGCAAACGCTCCCTGCCCGCGCCGTTCAGCCGCTGGGACGAGACTCGCCAGGCCATCTACCAAGACATCTGGACCCGTTTCTGGAACGAGGAACGCCAGCATTTCGTCCAGCGCCTGGGCAGCACCGCCCTTGATGGCTCGATGCTGTTGATGCCGCTGGTGCGCTTTGTCAGCGCCCAGGACCCACGCTGGCTGTCCACCCTCGACGCCATCGAAAAGCATCTGGTGCGCGACGGCATGGTGTACCGCTACCGCAACGACGACGACCCCATCGACGGCCTCAGCGGCACCGAAGGTTCGTTCGTCGCCTGCTCGTTCTGGTACGTCGAATGCCTGGCCCGCGCCGGCCGCGTGGAAAAAGCCCAACTGGAATTCGAACAGCTGCTGCGCTACGCCAACCCGCTGGGGCTATACGCCGAAGAGTTCGATGGCCATGGTTATCACCTCGGCAATACCCCGCAGGCCCTGAGTCATCTGGCGTTGATCAGCGCGGCGAGTTTCCTGGATCGCAAGTTGAGTGGGGAGAAGAACAACTGGCAACCCTAGTCTCTTGTCTTTCCTAAACCGCCCCCCTGTGGCGAGGGAGCTTGCTCCCGCTCGACTGCGCAGCGGTCGCAAAATCTTCCAGCCCCGTAAAAATCAGAATCTGACAAGGAGGGTCGCTTCGCAACCCAGCGGGAGCAAGCTCCCTCGCCACAAAAAGTGATGCGTCGGGCCGCTGGCTCGATGTCATCCAGTGCGCGAAAGTTGCCAGTCCCCCAAACCCCTCCTAAGATCGATGCTCTCACGGGTGCAGCGGAGCTGCCCGATAAAAACCCGACTCAAGGATCAGTCATGACCTACGTGAAACGCACCATCGACACCCCGCCCCGTACCGGCCTGACCCGGGAAGACCTCTGGGAAGGCCAGGACAAGGGCTTGATCAAGTGCTGGGAAATCGGTCGCGACCGGGCAACGAAATTCCCCGAACTGGCGCAACGTTGCCGGGCCGGTGAGTTGCCGGTGCTGGGTTGGAAAGGCGGGGTCAGCCGCAGTCTGAAGAAAAACGAAAAGTTTGGCTGTCTAAAATACCTCGCCCAATGGCAAGGCTTGCGCGGTGAAGACCTGGACATCGACTTGTCCCAGGAACGCACGCTGACCTGCACCAGCACAAAGATGATCGTGACCTTCACCCCAGACCGGGCCAAATACGTGAATCAGGAACCCGCCTGAGCGCAACCGGGCGCAGCCGGAGGCCGAGATGAACCAGGATCCCAAGATCAGTTTCGCGGTGACGCCGCTGTTGCGCATCGCCTACGAAGAACACGGTCCCGCCAACGGCGAGCCGATTATCCTGCTGCACGGTTTTCCTTATGATCCCAGGGCCTTCGATGAAGTCGCACCAGTCCTGGCTCAGCGTGGCTACCGGGTCATCGTGCCCTACCTGCGCGGCTACGGCCCGACCCGATTCAACAACCCGGCGATCATGCGTTCCGGCCAGCAAGCCGCGCTGGCCCAGGACCTGTTGGACCTGATGCATGGACTCAACATCCCCCAGGCAGCGCTATGCGGCTACGACTGGGGCGGCCGAGCGGCGTGCATCGTGGCGGCGCTGTGGCCCGAGCGCGTGCGCTGCCTGGTCACTGGCGATGGCTACAACCTGCAGGACATTCCCCGGTCAACCCAGCCGCTGGACCCGCAGACGGAACATCGCTTGTGGTATCAGTATTATTTCCATACCGCCCGAGGCGTGGAAGGCCTCACGCAGAACCGGCGTGAGCTATGTGAGTGGCTCTGGCGTCTGTGGTCACCGACCTGGAAGCGCGGCGCGGAACTGTATCCACTCAGCGCGCCCTCTTTCGACAACCCGGACTTCGTCGACGTGGTGATCCATTCCTACCGCCATCGGTTCATGTACGCACCGGGGGATCCGACCCTTGAATGGATGGAAGAACAGCTCACGGCGCAACCGGACATCAGCGTGCCCAGCATTTCCCTGTGCGGGGCCGACGACGGGGTGGGGCCAGCCCCTGAACAGGATGAAGACGCCAGGCACTTCAGCGGTCCCTACGAGCGTCGAGTGCTGAGCGGCGTGGGTCACAACATTCCCCAGGAGGCCCCCGAGGCCACGCTCAAGGCCCTGCTGGATCTGCTTGAAGGCTGACAGCGAAACGCTCGCGATACGCCTGGGGCGTCACCCCCATGGCCCGCAGGAAACTGCGACGCAGGGTTTCTTCACTGCCGAAGCCACATTGCACCGCCACCCGCTTGATCGGCACACCGGTGTCGGACAACAGGCGGCGGGCGGTTTCCACGCGAATCAATTCCACCGCCCGCGCCGGAGTCTGGCCGGTCTCGGCGCGGTAGTGACGGACAAAACTGCGTTCGCTCATGCCCGCCTGGGCAGCCAGGTTGGGCAGGCCCAGGTCCTGGGTGAGGTTCTCGGCGATCCAGGCGTGCAGTTCGTCGAAACGGCTGCCCTGATTCTGTAGCGACAAGGTCACGCTGAATTGCGATTGCCCGCCCGGCCGCTTGAGGAACACCACCAACTGCCGAGCGACCTCCAGGGCCACGGCGCGCCCCAGGTCGTCTTCCACCAGCGCCAGGGCCAGGTCGATGCCCGCCGTTACCCCGGCCGAGGTCCAGACCGGGCCATCGTTGATGAAAATCGGATTGGGCTCGACACGCAGTTGCGGATGCTGCTCGGCCAGTTGTTCGCAACGCGTCCAGTGCGTAACCACTCGACGCCCGTCCAGCCAACCGCTGGCAGCCAGCAGGAACGCCCCGGTGCACACCGAGGCCACCCGCCGCGAACGCTGGCCGTGATCTTTGACCCAGGCCACCAGCGTCGGATCCTTCGCCGCCTCGTACACGCCCCAGCCGCCGGCGATCAACAAGGTATCGCTGCCTTCGGTCGGTAGGGGCTCGGCCATCAGCGCCAAACCCGCCGAAGACACCACCGCACCACCTCCGGCGGCAATCACCGTGGGTGCGTATGGCAATGGCAGGCCTCGCTGGCGGGCCATATCGTTGGCCGAGGCAAACACCTGCAAAGGCCCGGTGACATCGAGCACTTGCACGTTGGCAAAAGCCAGTACATGAACGGTTTTCGGTGAATTGGGCATGTTGGCGTGATTCGTGGGCTTATTGGCGTATACGCCAGAGCCTACGGACCTAAAGTAGAACCGTCCACCCCCCGGGCATTATCTAAAGGAGAAGCGCCATGACATTGCAGATCGGTTTGCTGTTATTCCCGCAGGTCCAACAGTTGGACCTGACCGGCCCGTATGACGTACTGGCCTCGTTGCCAGACGTAAAGGTGCACCTGATCTGGAAAGACCTGACGCCAGTCACCTCCAGCACCGGACTGGTGTTGCTGCCCACCACCACGTTCGAAGACTGCCCGAAGCTGGACGTGATCTGCGTCCCCGGTGGCACTGGCGTTGGTCCGTTGATGGAAGACGAGCAGACGCTGGCGTTTATCAAGCGCCAGGCCAGCCAAGCGCAATACATCACGTCGGTGTGTACCGGGGCGCTGGTGCTCGGTGCGGCGGGCCTGCTGCAAGGAAAACGGGCCACCACCCATTGGGCCTACCACAGTTTGCTGTCGACCCTGGGCGCTACCCCGATCAAGGACCGTGTGGTGCGTGACGGCAAATTGATCACCGGTGGCGGCATTACCGCCGGAATCGATTTTGCCTTGACCCTGGCGGCTGAACTGTTCGATCAGGACACCGCCGAACTGGTCCAGCTGCAACTCGAATACGCCCCGGCCCCGCCCTTCGACGCCGGCTGCCCGGACACCGCGCCGGCGCAAATTCTGGAGGAAGCCAAGCGGCGTGCGGCGGAGTCGTTCCGGGTGCGCTCGCAGATCACCGAGCGTGCGGCGGCGCGGTTGGAAATGCCTGCCTAGCGGTCTGTACGGTTAATTTGAGTACACAGATTAGCCACATGGGCCACTGGTGGTTTGCGGCGAGCGGATCGTTCGCTCGCCGCTCATTTCACTCAGTACGGACTGGCCGTCGGCCGTACGACCAGTTCGCTGACGTCCACATCCGCCGGTTGTTCGATGGCGTAGGCAATCGCCCTGGCTATGGCCTCGGCGGGTATGGCGATCCTGCGGAATACACGCATTTCGGCGCGTCCCCCCTCATCGGAAATGCTCTCGGCCAGTTCTGACTCGGTCACGCCGGGGGAAATCACCGTCACCCGCACATCACCACCGACCTCCTGACGCAACCCCTCGGAAATGGCCCGCACGGCATACTTGGTGGCGCAATACACAGCGGCGGTGGGGCTGACGGCGTAGGCCCCAATGGACGCGATGTTGATGAACTGGCCGCTACGCTGACGCTGCATCAATGGCAAGCCGGCCGCAATGCCATGAAGCACCCCGCGGATGTTGACGTCGATCATCCGATCCCACTCGTCGACTTTCAGCGCTTCGAGCTTGGAGAGCGGCATGACACCGGCGTTGTTGATGATCACATCCACCTTGCCGAAACGCTCGACGGCGAAGTCGACCAGGCTCTGGACATCGTCGCGATGGGTCACGTCTACGGCTTTGCAGACAGCCTGCCGGCCATCGGCTTCGAGCTCCTGGACCAGTGTTTGCAGACGATCGACGCGCCGGGCGCCAAGTACCACGCGGGCACCGCGGGCGGCCAGCAGACGTGCTGCGGCTTCGCCAATCCCGCTGCTGGCACCGGTAATCACGACAACTTTGTTTTGGATACTGGACATAATGGTTTCCTCATCTGGATGTGCCCGCCCCTGGTGGGAGCGTTTTGACAAGTCCAGAGTAGGGAGGCAGTCGATGGCAGGGTTAGCTGGATCCTCCTGTGCACTTGCACGATCCTGTAGCAACAGAACCGGCTATGGCTGCCGGTCGCGTAATCGGCTTTACTAGCGCGATCTATTCATTTGGCCAGGGAGATTGCTTGGCATGTCGGTATCCACGTCCATACAGATTGCGCCAGACAACAGCATCAACCAGCGCCGCGCCGAACTGGCGGCGCTGATGAAACGTTTTGCGCCAGAGAATGGAGTATTCCCCACCGCCATCGGCACCTTGCACCTGATTCGCAGCGACCAGCCAACCGATGCCTTGCATGTTGTGCACAAGCCTGGCCTGTGCGTGATCATCGAGGGAAGCAAGGAGGTACGGCTGGCAGATGAGTGCTACGTCTATGATCCACTCAATTACCTGGTGGTCTCGGTCACCCTGCCAGTGGCCGGACAGGTCATCGAAGCCAGCCCCGAGCGACCTTACTTGTGCATTCGCCTGGACATCGACCCGGCACAAATCTGCCGCTTGATCGCAGACACCAGCCCTATCGGTGTACCGGCTCAACGAACCGGGCGTGGATTGTTCCTGGACCGCATTGATGCGCCGCTGCTCGACGCGGTGTTGCGCCTGCTGCGATTACTGGAGAGTCCAGACGACATAGCCACCTTGGCTCCTCTGGCCCAGCAGGAAATTTTCTACCGTCTGCTGCGAGGCGCCCAAGGCCAGCGCTTGCATGAGATCGCCATCCCGGACACCCAGGCCCATCGCATCAGCCGCGCCATCGAGTGGCTCAATACTCATTACACCGAGCCGCTGAGCATCGACAGCCTCGCACAAATGATCAACCTCAGTCCTTCGGCATTGCATCACCGCTTCAAGGCCGTGACCGCCATGAGCCCACTGCAATACCAGAAGCAGCTGCGTCTGCAAGAAGCCCGACGGCTGCTGTTGGCGGAAAACAGCGACGTTTCGTCAATCGGCTACAAGATGGGGTATGAAAGCCCTTCGCAGTTCAGCCGTGAGTACAGTCGACTCTTCGGCGCCTCGCCCAGCAAGGATATCGCTCGCCTGCGTGCCCAAGCCTTGCAGACCGACAGCGCCTGACCTCCAATCCGCGCAAGTTCCGACGCAGGGTCGGCGCACGTTTTCCCAGACGAAAAAAAACCCGCCGAAGCGGGTTTTTTGAGGACCAATTTGACTCCCTGTCTGGCATTCCATGCCTGGTCCCATCATCCGTGATCCCGAGCACTCCCTGTACCCAGTGGATGGACATAGATTAAGCCCATGGCTGCCTTGGAAAAAGACGAGAATGCAGCACCGATGTGTAAGCCTTTCGCCATACAGGGCCCACAGGACCTTTTTACAGGCGAAAAAAAACCCGCCGAAGCGGGTTTTTCCAAGACCATTACGACTCCCTGTCGATAGCCATCCTTGCAAGGTCGATCGTCCCTGATCCTGAGCACTCCCTGTGCTTCAGTGGATGAGTACAGAATACGCGTCGGATCCAAAGCGCAATAGTCGACATAACTACCATCGCGTGTAAGACATTCGCTATACCACCTTTCCGAAAACCCTTAGCACCCTCAGGTGAGCCCATCAAGCCGCCGATGGATAACAGCTCAAGATCTGTTCAGGAACTCTTCGATATTGGCCATCTGCTCATCCCAGCCGCGACTGTCCATGCGGAAAGCCTTGAGGCGGCGTGCTTCGGGAATACCGTCAAACCCCGACTCCACCACCTTGAGCAGAGTGCCTCCGTCGATGTCCTCCAATTCGAATTGCACCCGCGTCTCGGGCTCCTGAGAGTAGTCCACCTGGGGTTCGATGGCGTAGGGATGCCAGCGAAACGAGAACACCCGCTCAGGCTCGACCCGCTCCACCGCTACGTCCCAGGTCAGATGCTCATAACCGGGATAAGTGATCTGCCCCTGGGTCCGTTCACCGGCCACAAAGCGCTTGCCCTCCAGGGCCACGCCAAACCATTGGCCAAAGGCTTCGGCATTGGCCAGGGCACGCCAGACCTGGGAACGCGGCGCCTTGAGCAGGATCTTTCTTTCGATACGATCGGATAAATGCATGGGTCACCTCCTGTGTTCAACAGTAGGCTTGTAAGACCACAAGGCCAACCGGAAAGTTGTATCAGACCGTTGTTTGACGATGGGCCAAGGACTAAAACCTAAAACAGCGAGGTACACTTCTCCGGCATTTTTACCCCCTTCAAGGAGAGATCGACCATGTCCTCACGCTTGCTGCTGGCCCTGACACCGATCCTGTTTGTCGCCGCTGCCCAAGCCGACGACTGCGCCAATGCCACCACCCAGGGCGAGATGAACCAATGCGCGGCCCAAGAGAAGGATGCCGCCGACAACGAGCTGAATAGCTTGTACAAGCAGATCACAGCGCGCCTGAAAGACAACGCCGAGGCCAAGCAGTTACTGGTCAAGGCACAGCGGGCCTGGATCGGGTTCCGTGACACCGAGTGCAAGTTCTCTGCGTCCGGAGTCGAGGGTGGCAGCGTCTATCCGCTGATCTACGGCAACTGCATCACGGCGCTTACCAAGGCGCGGGTCGAGACCTTCAAGACCTATCTCAAGTGCAAGGAAGGGGATCTGAGCTGCCCGGTACCCGAGGCGTAGACGTTTCACCTTACGCAGTTAAACGGGTGCCCATCAGTGCGACAGGTACCTAGTCTGCACACCGCTGGTACCACAACTTTCCTGCGGGCAAAACAAAAACCCTACCTGCGTCAGCAGATAGGGGTTTCGGAATTTAATCTTGACGATGACCTACTCTCACATGGGGAAACCCCACACTACCATCGGCGATGCATCGTTTCACTTCTGAGTTCGGGATGGGATCAGG
>NZ_NOIN01000007.1 GCF_014596565.1 Pseudomonas sp. PSB18
ACATGCAAACCAAGCACCCGGACAAACCGGTGATGGACTACGAGGCGTTCTTCCGCGAACGCCAGGAGGCCCGTTACGGTGGCAAGGGTGGGCCGAAGTGCTGTTGACCCGGCAGCCCTGAGGTAAACCCCCTGTGGGAGCAAGGCTTGCCCGCGATAGCATCGCCTCGGTATTACTGTAGACCGAGGCGCCTGCATCGCGGGCAAGCCTCGCTCCCACAGTTGTTTTTGGGCAACCTCAGGTTCTGTGTTCGCTACCGATTCTTTGTGGGAGCGAGCCTGCTCGCGATGGCGTCGGGTCAGTGATGAAGATGTCGGCTGACCCACCGTCATCGCGAGCAGGCTTGCTCCCACGATGTTTCTTGCCGACTCACGCTCACTCTGCCAACAACACCGCGGCATCGAACCCCACCCGCAGGTTGCCCCAGTGGCGGCCGCTGAAGAAGAACGGGACGTCGATCTCGGTCATGATTTCCCCGGTATCGCGCAGGTAGGTCTGGAGCAGGAAGCGTTGGACGTTGCCCGCCGCGCGCAGGCCGATCGGGTCGTTGAAGATGCGTTTGTTGCGACACACCGGCAAGTCGACGGCGCGGTCGCCGGTGGGGGGCTTCGAGACCCAGCTGTTGTTCACCGGGCAGTAGCCCTTGGTGTCGACGATGAATGAGACCTTGCCGCCCGGTGTGCTGCGGGTGAGGGCGTCGCAGGCTTCCTGGCAGACCTGGGCAAAGCGTTCGGTGTAGCCGGTCATGTACTGCTTGGGATCAGTGCCGGGAACCAACTGGTAATTCTGGTCGAACAGGTTGAGGCCTTCGCGTTGCAACGCCTCCAAGCGTACCTGGAGGAGGTCGCGGCATTGGCTGGCCCGGGTGATGGCGGCATCCAGCTTGCCGTGGCCGAGCACGAACCGGCCCAGCAACGCTTGCACCTTTTCAGCGACTCCAGACAGGTCACGGGTGGCGGTCGCCGAATGCTGCATGCGCTGGTCGATCGACTGGCTGTCGGCGTGGATCTGGGTGACCCGTTCGTTGATGCCGGTGTTGGCATCGGCAAACTGCTGGATATGATCGGCGATATCGGCCAGCTTGCCGCTGGTGGATTCGAAGTCGACGATCATGCTCTCGAAATGGCCGGAGGCACGCTCCACGACTTTTTGGGTTTCCCGGGCGCTGTGGCTGATTTGAGTGGTCTGTTCATGGGTGGAGCCGACTTCTTCGAGCATGGCGTCGATGTTGCGCGAGATGTCGTCCGTGGCCCGGCTGACGTTCTGCGCCAGGGTCCGCACTTCGTCGGCCACCACGGCGAAACCCCGGCCGCTCTCGCCGGCACGGGCGGCTTCGATGGCGGCGTTGAGGGCCAACAGGTTGGTCTGGGCAGAGATCTGCTGGATCAGCCCGACGATGGACTTGATGCTCGAGGAACGCTGGTTCAAGGCCCCCACCAGGGTGGTGAACTCACTGAGGCTGCCGGCAATTTCGCCAATGTTGCCGGTCACTTCCAGCAGCTCGGCATAGGAATCGCGGGCCATGCTCAGGTTCTGCGCGGTGGTCCCGGAGATGCCCTGGGTCTGGCGCGAGACCTCTTCGATGCGGTCCACGGCGGAGTTGCTCTGCTCCATCACTTCCTTGGCGAAACGTGCCTGGTGGGTGGCACTGTCGCTGGAGTCGCTGATGTTCTTGAGCGAGCGCGCCGACTCGACGGCGATGTGCACAGTGAGCGCCTGGACGTTACTGATGATTTCCCGCTGCTTGGCGAGGAAACGGTTGCAGGTGCTGGCCAACACGCGGATTTCGTCATGGGTCACCAACGGCAGGTCCCTGGAAAGATCGCCTTCGCCGTTGGCGATCTCCTCCAGTGCCCGGGTCATGGCGCTGACAGGGCGCACAATGAGGTGGCGAAAGTACCAGACCATGAAGCTGATCATGCCCAGCGTCAGGAGCGCACCGAACAGCAGGGCCTGGGCCAGGCTGTCGAGCCGGCCCTCGATCTGCCCCAGCAGGGCGGCGTCGAGTTGCGCGTTACGCAACTGCAACATGATGTCGCTACGGGCGCTAAGGGCAACCCAGTACAACAACCCACTGACGGCGACCAGCAGGAAAAGGCTCGAGAGTTTCTTGGTGAGCGTATCGAAAAATTGCATTTCGATGGACTCGTACAAAGCCTTCAACGTCTGCATGCCATAGCTCCTGGGCAAAAAAATCTCTCAATGGAATACATTCGACCGCGAGGGACAAAGCTTTAGTGCGTTGGGGCGTTTTGATATCACTTTGGCCACTTTGTTTGTTTGGTGTACGGAGAATCTGTGGGAGCGAGCCTGCTCGCGATGAGGGTGTCACATCCAAACAGGGTGTGACTGATACGCCGCCATCGCGAGCAGGCTCGCTCCCACAGGGGTTCGCCGCGGCAATAAGATCCTGGAAAAGATTTACTGGGAATCATTCTCAAAGTATATTCGCTCGCATTAACGTCCCCCCTGTGAGTGCTGCGTCTTGAATCGTTCCACCCCTCCTGCGAATCGCAACGTCTTCATCAAGTATGTATTGCCGACTTTGTCCTGCTGCTTCATCGCAAGCCCGCTGCGGGCCCAGGACGTACTCGAGCTGCCCACCACGGACATCCAGGGCAGCCGCATCACCCAAGATGAGGGTTACACGGCGTCGCAGGCCAGCACGGCGAGCAAAAGCGACGTACCGATCAAGGAAGAGGCGCAATCGATCAATGTGGTGACCCAGCAGACGCTGGACGATTATCAGGTGCGCTCCCTGGGCGACGCGATGAAGTTCGTCAGTGGCGTCAGCCAGGGCAATACCCTGGGTGGTTCGCGGGACTCGCTGATCAAGCGTGGTTTTGGCACCAACGACGATGGCTCGATCCTGCGCGACGGCGTGCGTTCGAACCTGGGGCACAACTTCAGCGCCACCACCGAACGGGTCGAAGTGCTCAAGGGCCCGGCTTCGATGCTGTACGGCGCACTGGAGCCTGGCGGCCTGATCAACGTCATCAGCAAAAAGCCTGAATACACCCAAAGCACCACGCTAAGCGGCTCGGCCTATAGCGAAGGCGGAGGCACCATGGCCGTGGACACCACCGGGCCGGTGGGCGATACCGGGCTGGCGTATCGACTGATTGCCGAGCGCGGTCATGAAGATTACTGGCGCAACTACGGTGTGAATGAAAGCACGCTGGTCGCACCGTCCCTGGCCTGGACCGGTGAGCGGGCTTCGTTGAACCTGAGCTATGAGTACAACGAATATTCCAACCCATTTGACCGGGGGACGGTGTTCACCAATGGGCATCCGGCGGATATTGATTATGACAAGCGCCTCGACGAACGCTGGGCCAAGAGCGTGGGGATTCGCGAGACGGCGACGGCGCGTTTCGAGTATGAGTTGAGCGAGGCATGGAAGACTCGAGTGACTTATGGTTGGAACAATGATCGGTACAGTCTTTCGATTGCGCAGCCCAATACGTTGACAGGCAATACGTTGCGTCGGGCAGCCAACGGTGCCCATTACGATGATGAAACCCGTTATGCGAGTTGGGATTTCATCGGTAAACAAGAGCTGCTCGGTCAGCGTCACGATCTGTTGATCGGTGCTGATAACCAGGTATCCGATCAGTATCGCGGGAAGACCTACCGCAACGCGGTACGCGGTGGTTTCGATATCACTTCACCGGTCTATGGCAACTTGCCCGAGCCTAGCCTGGTCAGTGCCGCCCAAAGCGATTTGCGCAACGAGCTGACTTCCAGCTCCTTGTACCTGAAGGACAATTGGCACCTCGATGACCGCTGGATCCTGGTCTTCGGTGGGCGCTACCAACATTACGACCAGTACGGCGATCAAGGACTGGGCAGCAGTTACAGAGTGAATCGCGACGACAACGGCGATGCCTTCGTGCCGTTCCTCGGCCTGGTCTACAAAGCTGCCGACACGTTGTCGCTCTACGGTAACTACAGTCGCTCGTTCAAGCCGAATGACACCGTGGACGATGCCGGTAATACCTTCGATCCGGAGGAGGGGCGCAGCTACGAAGTAGGTGCCAAGTATGATCCGCTGCCAGGCTTGAACATCAACCTCGCGCTGTTCGATATCGTGAAGAAAAACGTCGTGACGTCCTCCACGGTCGGCGGCGTGACCCTGGCGGAAGCCGCTGGCAAAGTCGGCTCCCAAGGCCTGGAACTGGACATTACCGGGCGCCTGTCCGAGCGCTGGGACCTGATCGGCACCTACGCCTACACCCACACGGAAATCCTCGACGACCCGGACGACGAAGGCCATCGCCTGGCCGACGCGCCGAAGCACACCGCCAGCCTCTACCTGTCGCACCACCTGAACGTCCCCGCCGAATTCGGCGCCTGGCACGCCGGTGGCGGCGCTCGCTACGTCGGCGAGCGCGCGGCCAACAATGCCAATGATTTCTGGTTGAGCAGCTACACCGTGGCCGATGCCTTCCTGCGTTGGGAGGCGCCAGTGCTGGGGTACAAGACGTCGCTGCAACTGAACGTCGACAACCTGTTCGACAAGCAGTACTACCCGTCCTCCACCGGTAGCCAGCTGCAGGTCGCCGTCGGGGAACCGCGTAACGCGCGCCTGAGTGCCAGTGTGACGTTCTGATCCTAGAAGCAAAAAATGCCCGGACCTTCATGTCCGGGCATTTTTGTCTTTTCTTTCTGGTCGCCGTCGCGAGCAGGCTCGCTCCCACATGGGGCGCAGGTGTGCACTTAACCTGTGTTCACCATGAACCCCCTGTGGGAGCGAGCCTGCTCGCGATAGCGGTCCGACTAGCCGGCACGGTCACCGAAACGCTGGCACCACGTGCTTGATGAACAACTCCAGGGATTTCTTCTTCTCCGCATGGGGCAGGCTGTTGTCGCACCAGAAGCTGAACTCGTCGACGCCCAGTGCCTGGTAGTACTTGATGCGTGGAATGATTTCTTCCGGGGTACCGATCATGGCGGTCTTGTGCAGGCTCTCCAGTTCGAATTCCGGGCGGCCGGCGAATTTTTCTTCCGGGCTTGGCGCCAGGAAGCCATTGACCGGGGTTTCCTTGTTGCCGAACCAGGCATCGAAGGTGCGGTAGAACTTCGCGATGGCCTTGGCCCCGACTTTCCAGCCTTCGGGATTGTCCTCCGAGTGCACATGGGTGTGACGCAGCACCATGAGTTGCGGGCGCGGCACATCGGGGTTGTTGTCCAGGGCCGCCTGGAATTTGTTCTTCAGGTCGAGGACTTCTTCGTCACCCTTCATCAACGGCGTCACCATGACGTTACAGCCGTTGGCGACTGCGAAGTTGTGGGAGTCCGGGTCGCGTGCAGCGATCCACATGGGCGGGTTCGGCTTCTGGATCGGCTTGGGCACGCTGGTGGAGGTCGGGAACTTCCAGATGTCGCCGTCATGGGCGTAGTCGCCTTGCCACAGTGCCCGTATCGCCGGAACCATCTCCCGCAGTGCCTGGCCGCCGGAAGCGGCTGGCATGCCGCCGGCCATGCGGTCGAATTCGACCTGGTAAGCGCCACGGGCCAGGCCGACTTCCATGCGGCCGTTGCTGATCACGTCCAGCAGTGCGCATTCACCGGCTGCCCGCAGCGGGTGCCAGAACGGCGCGATGATGGTGCCGGCGCCCAGATGGATGGTGGAGGTCCTGGCCGCCAGATAAGCCAGCAGCGGCATCGGGCTGGGTGAGATGGTGTATTCCATGGCGTGGTGTTCGCCGATCCAGACGGTGCTGAAGCCGCCGGCCTCGGCCATCAGGGTCAGTTCGGTCAGGTCTTCGAACAACTGGCGATGGCTGACGCTTTCGTCCCAGCGCTCCATGTGTACGAACAGGGAAAATTTCATGGCGCTATCTCTTGATGATTGACGATCGGTTCAGGCGAGGACGGGCAGGGCGCCCATCTTTCCGTGGCAATAAACCAGCGGGCCCTGGGTGTGTTGCGGCACGATCAGGTTCTTCACGGCGCCGACCATGATGGCGTGGTCGCCGCCTTCGTATTCACGCCACAGCTCGCATTCGATGATGGCGGTGGCATTGCCCAGCAAGGGGTTGCCCAGCTCACTCAGGGTCCATTCGATGCCCTGGGCCTTGTCCTTGCCTTTGCGGGCGAACGCATAGGCTTCGTTCTGTTGCCCGCCGGAGAGCAGATGGATGGCGAAGCGCTTGTTGCGGATCAGCACCGGGTAGGAATCGGAGCTGTAGTTGGGGCAGAACAACACCAGGGCCGGGTCCATCGACAACGAGCTGAAGGCGCTGGCGGTGAGGCCGACGATCTGCCCATCGTCATCAAGGGTGGTGATGACCGTCACGCCGGACGGAAACGAGCCCATGACTTGTTTGTAAACATTGGCATCAATCATTTAGCAGTCCTCGTACGCAGGCGGTAATGACGCCGTGTTCATCAATGAGCACCGGCGGCTTTGTTCAGGTCGCTCTCGGCCCACTGGGTGTAGACACAGGCATCGGCGGTGGCCCAGCGCACACGCACCGGATCGCCGGCCTTGAGCGGCATGCCGGTGGCGGAAAGAGCCTTGACGGTCATGGCGGTGCCGCCGGAGGTCACTACGCTGCAGGTCTGGCTTTCGCCGAGGAACAGCACTTCGACGACCTTGGCCGAGACTTCATTCCAGCCCGCTGCCAAGGGCGCTTGAGCGGCCTGTTCGTTGCTCAGGGCCACCGCCTTTTCCGGGCGTACCATCAGCAGCACATCCTGGTCGGTTTGCAGGCCGGCGGTCAGGCGGATCGACAGCGACTGACCTTCGAAGGTGGCCGCCGCATTGCCCTGGGCCTTGAGCTTGAGGAAGTTGGAGTTGCCCAGGAACGACGCGACAAAGGCATTCGGCGGGTTCTGGTAGAGGTCGTAGCCGGTGCCCAGGCCGACGATCTTGCCGTGGCTGAAAATGGCGATGCGCTGGGACAGGCGCATGGCTTCTTCCTGGTCGTGGGTCACGTAGACGATGGTGATCCCCAGGCGCCGGTGCAACTGGCGCAGTTCATCCTGCAGGTCTTCACGGAGCTTTTTGTCCAGGGCACCGAGGGGTTCGTCCATCAGCAGGATCCGTGGTTCATAGACCAGCGCCCGGGCGATGGCGACCCGTTGCTGCTGGCCGCCGGAGAGTTGCGAAGGGCGGCGATGGGCAAACTGCTCCAGCTGCACCAGCTTGAGCATGGCATCGACGCGACGGTCGCGCTCGGCCGGCGCCAGTTTGCGGATCGCCAGCGGGAAGGCGATGTTGTCGCGCACCGACAGATGCGGAAACAGCGAGTAGCGTTGGAACACCATGCCGATGTCGCGCTTGTGTGGTGGGACGTTGACCAGGGATTTGCCGTCCACCAGGATTTCGCCGCTGCTGGGGGTTTCAAAACCGGCCAGCATCGACAGCGTGGTGCTCTTGCCCGAGCCGCTGGAGCCGAGGAAGGTCAGGAACTCACCGTCCTGGATCTCCAGGGCGATATCGTCGACGGCGGCAAAGTCGCCGTAGTGCTTGTTCAGGTTGCGCAGGCTGACCAGGGTCTTGTTGTTTTGTTGTGCGGGGGCTTTGACGGCACTCATCGGGTTCTCCTAGGCGCTCAGGCGCTGATTTCATTGCGCCGGCGCAGGGCGGCGGCGATCACCATCACCAATACCGAGAGGCCGATCAGCAGCGTCGAAGCGACGGCGATCACAGGCGTCAGGTCCTGGCGCAGGGTGGTCCACATCTTTACAGGCAGGGTTTGCAGGGTCGGGCTGGCCATCATCACGCTCAGCACCACCTCGTCCCACGACACCAGGAACGCGAACAGGGCGCCGGCGATCATGCCCGGGCGAATGGCCGGGAAGGTGACCTTGAACACCGCTTGCAGTCGCGAGGCGCCGCAGATCACGGCGGCGTCTTCGATGGACTGGTCGAACAGCTTCAACGAGTTGATGATCGAGATGATGGTGAACGGCAACGCGACAATCACATGGCTGACCACGAACGCGAACATCGTGCCGGTGTAGCCCAGTTTGAGAAACAGCGCGTACACCGCCACGGCGATGATCACCAGCGGCACGATCATCGGCAGGGTGAACAGGCCATAGAGCATTTCCCGTCCCGGAAACCGACCACGCACCAGGGCAAACGCGGTAGGCAGGCCCAGGGCTACGGCGCAGATCGTGGTCAGCACCGCAACCTTGAGGCTGGCCAGCGCGGCGCTCATCCAGTCGGGATTGGAGAAGAACTGGCCGTACCATTTGAATGTCCAGCCCGGTGGCGGGAAGACCAGCCACTGGGATGAGCCGAACGACAGCAGCACGATGAACACGATCGGCAACAGCAGGAACAGCCCGATCAACCCGGTCGTGAAGTACAGACCGAAGCGCATGCGTCGGCTCATGGCATTGGGAGTCAGGAGCATGACGATTTACCTCGCGTTACTGGCGCCAACCGGGGATTCCGGCTGAAGCTTCAGGTAGAAGTAGAACAGCACCAGCGTGATGACGATCAGCAACGCGGCACCGGCGCTCGCCAGGCCCCAGTTGAGGAACGATTGCACCTGCTGGATGATGAACTCGGGCAGCATCATGTTCTGCGCACCGCCGAGCAGCGCCGGGGTGACGTAGTAACCCAGGGACATCACGAAGACCATCAGGCCACCGGAAAACAGCCCTGGCCGGCACAGCGGCAGGAACACCCGGAAGAAGTTGGTCCAGGGGCTGGCACCGCAGATCGAGCCGGCTTGCAGGATCATCGGGTCGATGGCCTGCATGGTGGCCTGCAACGGCAGGACGATGAACGGGATCATGATGTAGCTCATTCCGATCACCACGCCGGTGAGGTTGTGCACCATTTCCAGCGGCTGGTCGATGATCCCCAGGGCCATCAGCGCCTTGTTGATCACGCCGGAGGCCTGCAAGAGCACGAGCCAGGAGTAGGTCCGGGCCAGCAGGCTGGTCCACATCGACAGCAGCACGATGTTCAGGATCCAGCGACCCCAGCCGCGGGGCACCAGGGTGATGGCCCAGGCCAGGGGAAAGCCCAGCAGCAAACTGAACAGCGTCACCAGGCCGGCCACCGAAAAGGTATTGAGCAGCACTCGGGTATAGGCGGAGTTGGCGAACAATTGCTCGTAATTGCCCAACCCGGGCACCGGCTCCAGCACGCCCCGCAACAGCAGTCCGATCAGCGGCGCCAGGAAAAACAGGCCAAGGAACAGCAGGGCAGGAGCCAGGTTACCGGCCCCGCGCCAGCGTTGGGCCAGCGACGGAGCTGTCGCGGCCTTGGCGGTTGCCACACCGACAGCGCCAGGAGCGCTCCCGGTGTGCCGGGTTGTCGTGGCCGACATTTTCATTTGACCAGCCATTCGTTCCACCGTGTCGCGATGTCCTGACCGTTCTTGGCCCAGTACGCGAAATCGAGCGTGATCTGATCCTTGGCGTAGGCGGTCGGCAGGTTGGGAGCGAGCACCGAATCCAGGCGCGCGACGCTATCGACGTTGACCGGCGCATAAGCGGTCAGATTGGAGAAGTCGGCCTGGCCTTTGGCACTGCTGGAGTTGGCCAGGAACTTCATGGCGGCGGCCTTGTTCTTCGAGCCCTTCGGCACGACCAAGATGTCGGCCATGACCAGGTTCTGCTTCCAACTCACGCCCACCGGCGCGCCGTCCTGTTGCAGCGCATAAATCCGGCCGTTCCAGAACTGACCGAGGCTGGCTTCACCGGATGCGAGCAGTTGCTGGGACTGGGCACCGCCGCCCCACCAGACGATGTCTTTCTTGATAGTGTCGAGTTTCTTGAAGGCGCGATCCAGGTCCAGGGGATAGAGCTTGTCCTGAGGGACGCCGTCGGCCAGCAGGGCCAGTTCAAGCGCGCCAGGACTCGGCCATTTGTACAGGGCGCGTTTGCCGGGGTAGGTCTTGGTGTCGAACAGCGCGGACCAGTCCTGTGGCTTGCCGGCACCGAGCTTGCCTTCGTTGTAGCCGAGGACGAAGGAGAAGTAGAAGGAACCTACGCCGTGGTCGGAGACGAAGCGCGGGTCGATCTTGTCGCGCTGGATGACCGAGAAGTCCAGAGGCTCGAGCAGGCCTTCAGCGGCGGCGCGCAAGGCAAAGTCAGCCTCGACGTCAACCACGTCCCACTGCACGTTGCCGCTCTCGACCATGGCCTTGAGCTTGCCGTAGTCGGTCGGGCCATCCTGGACAACAGTGATGCCGGTGGTTTTGCTGAACGGGTCGGCCCAGGCCTGTTTCTGTGCATCCTGGGTACTGCCGCCCCAGCTGACAAAGTTGACGCTTTCGGCCGCCATCGTCGCCTGGCTGGTGACACCTAGCAAGCCAGCAAAAAGAATGGCAACTGCGCTTTTCTTCAACACCATTTTCACGCCCTCATTGTTGTGTTTATTGAGCGGGCTTGTGTGTGCCCGCTTATCGGGAGCTATAGGTCCATCTGGCTTTGCAGGACCGGGCCAAGGGCTGGATGGCTGTGCTTTCCCTGCCGGGTGCACTTGGCTGAAGCGTTCGGTCTATGGAATATCATATTATGGTATTCCAAACTTTCTGCAAGCATTTTGCCGTACCGGCTATCTGTCCGAGGCAGATTTTCTTGTGATTTTTTTTCCAGGCAGTCACCGGCCTGTGGGAGCGAGCCTGCTCGCGATAGCGGTTGTTCAATCACTGCAAAGCCGAATGTCAGTCAGCTATCGCGAGCAGGCTCGCTCCCACAGGGTTTTGGTGTGACTTCGGATTTATCCGGTGAACGGAATGCTCTCCACCACCTCCAGGTCGTACCCCGTCAAACCGGCATACTTGAGTGGCGGTCCCAGGTGGCGCAGCTTGCCGACGCCCAGGTCCTGGAGGATCTGCGCCCCGGTCCCGACTTCCGAATAGATGCGCGATTGGGAACGGCTGAACTGGCGTGGTGGCTGGGTGAGTTGTGGCACGCGCTCGAGCAACGCCTGGGAGGATTCGTGGTTGGCCAGTACCACCACAACACCGCAACCTTCTTCGGCGACCCGTTGCAGGGCCGCCCAGAGTGTCCAGTTGGACGGACCGTTGTATTCGGCGCCCACAAGATCCCGCAGCGGGTCGATGACGTGGACCCGTACCAGGGTCGGTTCTTCCCGACGAATGTTGCCCATGACCATTGCCATGTGTACGCCGCCCTCGATCCGGTCTTCAAAGGTGAACAGTCGGAAGGTGCCGTGCACGGTGGGCAGTTCCCGTTCACCGATGCGTACCACCGTGTGTTCGGTGCTCAGGCGATAGTGGATCAGGTCGGCGATGGTGCCGATCTTGATCCCGTGTTTGCGGGCGAACACTTCAAGGTCCGGGCGGCGGGCCATGGTGCCGTCATCGTTCATCACTTCGACGATTACTGACGCCGGTGTGAACCCGGCCAGGCGCGCCAGGTCGCAACCGGCTTCGGTATGCCCGGCGCGGGTCAGGACGCCACCTTCCCGGGCGCGCAACGGGAAGATATGCCCCGGCTGCACGATATCGCTGGGACCGGCCTCGGCGGCGACGGCCGCGGCCACGGTGCGTGCCCGGTCGGCGGCGGAGATGCCGGTGGTCACGCCCGTGGCGGCCTCGATGGACACGGTGAACGCCGTGCTGAAGACACTGCCATTGCTCGACACCATCTGTTCGAGTCCCAGGCGCTGGCAGTGTTCGTCGGTCAAGGTCAGGCAGATCAGCCCACGGGCTTCCCGGGCCATGAAGCTGATGGCCTCGGCGCTGCAGCAGTCGGCGGCCAGCAGCAGGTCGCCTTCGTTTTCCCGGTCCTCGTCGTCCACCAGCAATACCATCTTGCCCTGGCGGTAGTCTTCGATGATTTCTTGAATACTGTTAAAGGCCATGTGGGCTCTCTTTGTTCGGAGGGATGCATGATGGAAACAGCTTGTGGTATACCATAATACAAATTAACCCGAGAGGTCACTATGAAGGCGTACTGGATTGCTCATGTGGATGTCACCGACGCTGATCAATATAGCCAATACACCCAACGGGCTCCGGCGGCGTTTGCCTTGTACGGCGGTCGGATGCTGGCCCGGGGCGGGCGTAGCGAGGCGATGGAGGGCAGGGCCACGCCGCAGCGTAGCGTGGTGATCGAATTCGATTCCTACGAGCAGGCGCTGGCCTGTTATCACTCGCCGCAATACCAGGAGGCCAAGCGCCATCGCACGGACGTGGCCCGGGCCGAAGTGATCATCGTCGAGGGCGTGCCGCCCCTGTAGGCACTGATGGTTGCGTCACCTACCTGTAGGAGCGATAGCGGTGGTTCAGTCGCTGCGAGGTCGAATGACAGACCGCCATCGCGAGCAGGCTCGCTCCCACAGTGGATTTGTGGTGTGTGCAAGGTTTGTGTATGGCATCGAACTCTGTGGGAGCGAGCTTGCTCGCGATAGCGGTGGCACAGTCAAACGTGGATACAGGCAGCAAAGGTAAGACAGTTGCTCCCACAAAGGGGTCAACGGATGAAGTGGATCTTGCCGCTGTCGTCGTTGCCGATGTAAATGCCATAGACCCCGGCCTGGCGCTCCTCGATGTAACGTTCGAGGATTTGGCGGATGGCTGGGTAGTAGATGCTGTCCCAGGGAATGTCCTCTGGGGCGAAGAATTGGCAGGCGAGGGTTTCCGGGCCGAACTGGCCAGTGATCTCCAGTGCGATGGCGCGGAAGATGATGTACACCTCGCTGATCTTCGGCACGCTGAAGATCGAGTAGGGCGAGACGATCTCCGCACGCACGCCGGTTTCTTCCCAGACTTCCCGCAGCGCCGCCTGCTCGGTGGTTTCGTTGCCTTCCATGAAGCCGGCCGGCAGGGTCCAGGTGCCTGGACGTGGAGGGATGGCGCGCTGGCACAACAGGTATTTGCCGTCCTGCTCGATGATGCAGCCGGCAATGATCTTCGGGTTGACGTAGTGGATGTAGCCGCAGCCGCCACACATCAGCCGCTCATGGGTATCGCCCGCCGGCAGGCGTTGACTCAGGTCGCTGCCGCCACACTTTGGACAAAAGCTCGGGCTGAACATGTCAGTGTCCTATACGGGGTTCTTTCAGGGCGATGGGGACCGTGATTTCTGGAATGGCGCCGGTCTCTTCCTGCTTGCGCTTGAGGTACTCCAGCGCAACCTTGGCTGCGGCGCGTACGTGGTCGACCGAAGCCTGGTGGGCGGCCAGCGGATCGCCACTCTTGATGGCCTCGACGATGCGTTCCATTTCCTGGTTGCTGGCGCCGCGGCGGTTTTCCTGGGACACCGAAGTGGCCCGCAGGTAGCTGATGCGCGCCTGCAACTGGCGCAGTTGGGTCGCGGCCACGTGGTTGCCGGAGCCTTCGAGCAGCACGTCGTAGAAACCCTGCACCGAATCCAGCACCTGTTGCAACTCGCCGTCCTTGAGGGCCTCGCGGTTTTCCTTCAGGGCCTTTTCGAGGGCCTTGATGTCCTTGGCGCTGGCGCGCAGGGTGAACAGCTGGACGATCAGCCCTTCGAGCACGCAACGCAGCTCATAGATGTCTCCGGCATCGCTCAGGGTGATGATCGCTACCCGTGGGCCCTTGGCATCGGCGAACTCCACCAGTCCTTCGGACTCCAGGTGACGCAAGGCCTCGCGTACCGACGTGCGACTCACGCCCAGGCGATCACACAGATCGCGCTCGACCAGACGATCTCCCGGCAGGAGCTGGAAGTTCATGATGGCGCTACGCAGCTTATCCAGCACGATCTCGCGCAGGGTGACGGGGTTGCGATTGACCTTGAAGCTGTCGTCGAGTGGCAGGCGTTTCATGGGCGTTGCTCTGTAGGTGGCTGTCCACGCAAAAAGAGCACGTCGATCATCGTCACGTGCTCTTTGCGAAAACAGCCAAGGTTAACTGGAGGCCTCGGCATCGGCTTCAGCGAAGGCTTCGCGGGCGAGCCGGAAACTGTCGACGGCCGCGGGTACGCCGCAATAAATACCGACCTGAAGCAGGATTTCGCGTATTTGTTCACGACTCAGGCCATTGCGCAAGGCACCGCGTACATGCAGTTTGAGCTCGTGAGGTCGATTGAGGGCCGAAATCATGGCCAAGTTTATCATGCTGCGTTCCTTGAGCGACAAACCCTCACGGCCCCAGACGTGACCCCAGCAGTATTCGGTGACCATCTCCTGCAGTGGCCGGCTGAAGTCGTCGGCGTTTTCGATGGAGCGCTTCACATAGGCTTCGCCCAGCACCTGGGTGCGGATCTGTAGGCCCTTTTCATATTTATCGTTGCTCATGACGATTGTCTCCCGTGGGGCTCAGAGCCCGCCCATCAGGGTGTATTTGAGTTCAAGGTAATCCTCGATGCCATACTTGGAGCCTTCGCGCCCCAGACCCGATGTCTTGACGCCGCCGAACGGCGCCACCTCGGTTGAAATCAGTCCTTCGTTGATGCCGACCATGCCGTATTCCAACGCCTCGCTCATGCGCCAGGCCCGGCCCAGGTCGCGGGTGTAGCAATAGGCGGCGAGCCCGGAGTCGGTGTCGTTGGCCATCTGCACGGCCTGGGCCTCGTCGCCGAAGCGAAAGACCGCCGCCAGTGGACCGAAGGTTTCTTCCCGGGCGACTTTCATCTGCGGCGTGACGCCGGCCAGCACTGTCGGCTGGAAGAACCCGTGTCCCAGGACATGGCGTTCGCCGCCGCAGAGCACCCGGGCACCGTGGGCGAGGGCGTCCTGCACGTGGTCCTCGACCTTGGCAACGGCCCGTTCATTGATCAGCGGGCCCTGGCTGACGCCGGCCTCGAAACCGCTGCCGACCTTCAATTGCGCCACGCGCTCGGACAGGCGAGCGACAAACGCATCGTGAATGCCGTCCTGCACCAGGAAGCGATTGACACAGACGCAGGTCTGCCCGGCATTGCGGAACTTGGCGATCAACGCACCCTCCACCGCGCGTTCCAGGTCCGCGTCGTCGAAGACGATGAAGGGGGCGTTGCCGCCCAATTCCAGCGAGACCTTCTTCAAGGTCGGCGCGCACTGGGCCATCAGCAATTTGCCGATGGCCGTGGAGCCGGTGAACGACAGCTTGCGCACCAACGGGCTGCCCGTCAGTTCGCCGCCGATGGCCACGGCATCCCCGGTGATCACGTTGAAGATCCCCGCTGGAATCCCGGCCTGCTCCGCCAGGGCCGCCATGGCCAAGGCCGAGAAGGGGGTTTCCGGTGCGGGCTTGACGATGCAGGGGCAGCCAGCGGCCAGGGCGGGACCGGCCTTGCGGGTGATCATCGCCGCCGGGAAGTTCCACGGCGTGATGGCCGCGACGACACCGATGGGCTCCTTGCTCACCACGATGCGGGCATCGCCCTTGTGGCTGGGGATGGTGTCGCCATAAATGCGTTTGGCTTCTTCGGCGAACCATTCGATGAAGCTGGCGGCGTAGAGGATTTCGCCTTTGGCTTCGGTCAGTGGCTTGCCTTGTTCGAGGGTGAGGATTTCTGCCAATGCATCGGCGTGTTCAAGCATCAGCCCATGCCAGCGCTTGAGGATCTGGCTGCGCTCCTTGGCGATCAGCCCGCGCCAGGCCGGCCAGGCCTTGTTGGCGGCGGCGATGGCCTGGCGGGCCTGTTCGGCGCCCAGGTTCGGCACCCGGCCGATCAACTCGCCATTGGCCGGGTTGAAGATCTCCTGGCAGGCGCCATCGGGTGCTTCCAGCCATTGGCCGTCGATGTAGGCCTGCTGGCGGAACAGTTGCGAGGCTGCTGGACTCATGCCGGCTCCTGAAATAAAGATAGAAAAATCACTTCTGGCCCCAGTGGCGAGGGGATAAATCCCCTCGCCACAACAGTGTTCGGCTCAGGTTCTACTTGCGCCGTTCAGCCCAGCGCGGGCAAGGCGCCCAACTTGCCCTTGTGGTAGATCATCGGCGTGACTGGCTGCTCCGGCAGGATCAGGTGCTTCACCGCGCCGACGATGATCGCGTGGTCACCGCCGTCATACTCGCGCCACAGTTCGCACTCGATGATCGCCGTGGCCTTGGCCAGGATCGGGTTACCGAGGTCGCTCAGGTGCCAGTCGATGCCCTTGGCCTTGTCCTTGCCTTTACCGGCGAAGGCGTAGGCTTCGGCGGTCTGGTCGGCGGACAGCAGATGAATCGCGAACTGCTTGCTGTCCCGCAGGATCGGGTAGGTGTCGGAGGCGTAGTTGGGGCAGAACAGCACCAGTGCCGGGTCGATCGACAGCGCGCTGAACGCACTGGCGGTGATGCCGACGATGTTCCCTTCAGGGTCCAGGGTGGTGACCACCGTGACGCCGGAGGGGAACGAGCCCATGACTTCTTTGTAAATACCGGGTTCGATCATGGTGGCGGTCTCCTAGCGCATCACGAAGGGGTCAGGCATCGGTGCCTGGGAAAGGTTGATCCACACCGTTTTCAGTTCGGTATAGGCCAGCACCGAATCGATACCGCTTTCACGCCCGTAGCCGCTGTTCTTGAAACCACCGATAGGCGCCATGGCCGAGACGGCACGGTAGGTGTTGACCCAGATGATGCCAGAGCGCACGTCCCGGGCCAGGCGATGGGCGCGGCCGAGGTCGCGGGTCCAGATGCCGGCGGCGAGGCCGAACTGCGAGTCGTTGGCGATCGCCAGGGCTTCGGCTTCGTCCTTGAAGCGAATGACCGAGGCCACCGGACCGAAGACTTCTTCCTGCATGATCTTCATCGAGTTGCGGTCGCACTCGAACAGGGTCGGTTCATAGAACCAGCCTTCGCCCAGGTTCTGCGGACGTTTGCCACCGAGACGCAGCCGTGCACCCTCGGCGATGGCATCGGCGACCAGGCCTTCGACCACCGCCAGTTGCTGGGCGGTAGCCATCGGGCCCATTTCGCTGCTGTCGTCTTGCGGGCTGCCGATGCGGATGCGCTTGGCGCGTTCTTCCAGGCGCGAGACGAACTCATCGTAGATCTCGTCCTGCACCAACAACCGTGAGCCGGACACGCAGCTCTGCCCCGACGCCGCGTAGATCCCGGCAATCGCACCGTTGACGGCGCTGTCGAGGTCGGCGTCAGCGAAGATGATGTTGGGTGACTTGCCCCCCAGTTCCAGGGACAGCTTGGCGAAGTTCTCCGCGCTGCTGCGCACCACATGGCGAGCCGTGGCGGCGCCGCCGGTGAAGGCGATCTTGCGCACCAGCGGATGGCGGGTGAGGGCGGCACCGGTGCTCGGACCGTAACCGGTCACGACATTGACCACGCCTGCTGGAAAGCCGGCTTGCAGGGCCAGGCGCGCCAGCTCCAGGATGGTCGCCGAGGCATGCTCGGACGGCTTGATCACGATGGTGTTGCCGGCCGCCAGTGCCGGGGCGAGCTTGATCGCGGTCAGGTACAAGGGGCTGTTCCAGGGAATGATTGCCGCCACCACGCCCATGGCTTCATGCACGGTGTAGGCAAACATGTCCGGCTTGTCGAGGGGCAGGGTGCCGCCTTCGAGTTTGTCGGCCAGGCCCGCGGTGTAATGGAAAAACTCTGGCAGATAGCCCACCTGGCCACGGGTTTCGCGGATCAGCTTGCCGTTGTCCCGGCTTTCCAGCTGGGCCAGTTGTTCCTTGTTCTCGGCGATCAGGTCACCGAGACGGCGCAACAACTTGCCACGGGCGGTCGCGGTCAGACCACGCCAGGCAGGGCTCTCGAACGCCGTTTGCGCAGCCTGGACGGCGCGTTCGACATCGGCTTCGCCGGCATCGGGCAGTTCGGCCCAGGCCTGGGCCAGGGCCGGGTTCAGGCTTTCGAAGGTCTTGCCGGACAGGGCATCGACCCATTCACCGCCGATGCACATCTGGAAGCGTGCGAGTGTCATGCAACGATCCCCTTTATTGGATTTTGTTGGGCGTACACCTTGTCGAGGAACTCCAGCAGCAACTGGTTGACCAGGCGTGGCGATTCCACCGGCATCATATGCCGTTGCTCGGCCAGCACGGCAACGGCGGCACCGGGAATGCGCGCCGCCAGTTGTTCGGCCATTTCGGGGGTTGAACCGGGGTCCAGCTCGCCGGTGGCGATCAGCGTCGGCGCCTGGATGCTGCCCAGGTCGTCGGCGCGGTACATGTCCTGGGTGGCGAACAGTTCGTAAGTGGTCAGGTAACCCTGGGGGTCGTTCTTCGCCAGGGTCTGGCGCAGCGCAGCGATCTGTGCCGGGTTGGCCGCCTGATATTCGCGGCTGAACCAGCGCGACAGTGCCGCTTCGGCGTTGGCGTCCGGGCCATGCTCGGCCGCCTGGGCGGTACGGGCGATGACCCCGGCACGTTGCTCGGGGCTGCGGTTGAACACACTATTGAGCACCACCAGGCTTTGCAGGCGTTGCGGGTAATGCAGGGCGAAAGCGCGTGCCACCAGCCCGCCCATGGAGAAACCGATCACCGTGGCCTGAGGCAGTTGCAGATGGTCGAGCAGTTCCAATAACTGGTCGGCGTAGCCGAGCAGAGCGGTGCCGCTGGCGGGGCGCGGGCTGGCGCCATGGCCGAGCATGTCATAGGCAATCACGCGGTAATTCGTGGCCAGGCCAACGACTTGGCCGCCCCACATTTCTTTATTCAGGCCCACGCCGTGGATCAAGACCACGGGCTGGCCTTGGCCGGTCGCCAGGTAACTGGTGCCGGCCGGGGTGAGTTCAGCGGTGAGCCGAATCATGGAGCGCTCCTGCATGCCTTTTCTTGTTGTGGGGCCGGGCTGGATTACTGCGCCTTTTCGGCGGCCAGTTCTTCCAGATCGATGTAGCGGTTGCCGATGCGTGGATGCAGGCGACCACCATCGGCGCAACCCAGCACCACGACGATTTCGTCGGCGCGCGGTGCGTCTTCGATCTGCATTTCCAGGGTGATGTAGTGCGAACGCAGGCCTTCGTCGTCCTTGTGCATCATCGGAATCTGGATCGAGGTGCCAGGGCCGCCGCGCTTGTTGGTGAAGCTCAGGTAGCTCTTGGCCTTGACCGCTTCGCGGTAATGGTTGCCGAAGCGCAGGGTATGGATCACGGCGGAGGCGTGCTCGATCTCACCGTCGGCGCCGACGACGGCGGCCTTGCCGTAGGCTTCGATTTTCTCCGCGCCGCCGATGATGCCCACCAGGCGTTCGACCATCAGCGCACCGAGATCGGAACAATTGGCACGGATTTCCGGCTTCAGGTCTTCAACGAAGCCACGGCCCAGCCATGGGTTTTTCATGACGACCGCCAGCCCGACCATGGTCACCGGCTTATCCGTGACCTTGCCACCTTCGATAAAGGTTTCCTCGACATAGCTGACGATCTTGCGAATTTCGAAACTCATGGGCTGCTCCGTAGACGGGTGAAAGGTGTCTGTGCGTATGATGGTATACCATAATACTGTTGGCGCAAGTACCTCCGTTGAGTTTGTTCGCGAGGAGACGACAGAAGGCCAGCCTTTGGGGCTGTTTGTAGCGAGACCAGGCTCCGGTACCGCCAGTGAGTACAAATTTCCCCATTTCAGGGCGGTTGACGGCTATTGCGTGTTTCGTTGCACCGATTCGACTCGTTCCGCTACGCCCTGCAGCGGGCCGAACCAATCGTTTCAGCCCTCGAACGGTATTTCAGTCGCCAGAATGAAAATAAATTTCGCTTTGGCGTACATTTACGCCGATTTTTCCAGTTGTATGCGCATATGCCGTGCGTAGGCACAGCGTTTGCTATGGTTCCTGGGGGGGAAGGCCATCGCATCGACGGCTTTAATAAGCGGAGACATTCATTACGCAGATCTAACCGGCGGCGCACGTCATCCAGACGCAAAGGCCACACCAGAGACGGATGTCTATCGAGGTGCTCAGAGAAAACAGGGCTCATTAACGCAAGGCAAGGCCGGACCATTGGAATGACGAAGTAATAAGAAATGCCGTGTAGAACGCGGCTGGGAGTTGGCTATGCCCCGAGCTTTTTTTGATGAAATGTATGACGCCAAGGGTGACTGCCGCCCGCATTACCAAGCCTTCGCCCGTTGGCTGGCGGACACGCCGGTCGAACTGCTCGATCAGCGCCGACGCGAGGCCGACCTGCTGTTCCATCGAGCCGGGATCACCTTCACCCTGTACGGGGACGAGCAGGGCACCGAACGGTTGATTCCCTTCGACATCATTCCCCGCAGCATCAAGGCCAGTGAATGGCAAAAGGTCGAACAGGGGTGCATCCAGCGGGTCCAGGCGCTGAACATGTTCCTGGCCGACATCTATCACCAGCAGCACATCCTCAAGGAAGGCATCATTCCCGCCGAGCAGGTGCTGGCCAACGAGGGTTACCAGATTGCGATGCAGGGCCTGAACCTGCACCGGGGCATCTACGCCCATATTGCCGGCGTCGACCTGGTTCGTGACGGTGACGGCAGTTACTACGTGCTGGAGGACAATCTGCGCACACCCAGCGGTGTCAGCTACATGCTCGAAGACCGCAAGATGATGATGCGCCTGTTCCCCGAACTCTTCGCTGCCCAGCGTGTAGCGCCTATCGATCATTACCCGAACCTGTTGCTCGACACCCTCAAGAGTTCGAGCCCTTTGGATAATCCCACCGCGGTGGTCCTGACCCCCGGCCGCTTCAACAGTGCCTACTTCGAACATGCGTTCCTGGCTCGGGAAATGGGCGTGGAACTGGTGGAGGGCGCCGATCTGTTCGTGCGCGACGACCATGTCTACATGCGCACGACCGCCGGCCCCCAGCAGGTGGATGTGATCTACCGGCGTCTCGACGACGCCTATCTCGACCCGCTGTCGTTCAATCCCGACTCGATGCTGGGTGTGCCGGGCCTGATCGCCGTCTACCGGGCCGGCAATGTGGTGCTGGCGAACGCGGTCGGTACCGGCGTCGCCGATGACAAGTCGATCTACCCTTACGTCGACGAGATGATTCGTTTCTACCTCACCGAAGAACCCATCCTGAAGAACGTACCCACCTGGCAATGCCGCAAGCCCCAGGAACTGTCCCATGTGCTGGCGAACCTGCCTGATCTGGTGGTCAAGGAAACCCAGGGCTCCGGCGGCTACGGCATGCTGGTGGGGCCGGCGGCCACCGCGGCGGAAATCGAAGACTTCCGTGCACGACTCAAGGCCCGTCCCGAGGCCTACATCGCCCAGCCGACCCTGAGCCTGTCCACCTGCCCGACCTTTGTCGAAAGTGGCATCGCACCGCGTCATATCGACCTGCGGCCGTTCGTGCTCTCGGGCAAGGAAACCCGCCTCGTGCCGGGTGGCCTGACCCGCGTCGCGCTTCGTGAAGGCTCGCTGGTGGTGAATTCGTCCCAGGGCGGTGGCACCAAGGACACTTGGGTAGTGGAGGATTAAGACATGCTTTCAAGAACCGCTTCGGACCTCTACTGGATGTCCCGCTACCTGGAGCGCGCCGAGAACCTGGCGCGCATGCTCGAAGTCAGTTACTCGCTGTCGCTGATGCCCCAGGCCGGGCGCAGCGACGGTCATGCCGAGCTGGCGATGTCGCTGCTGGCGGCGGGTACACTGGACGACTACAACGCGCGTTATGGTGAGCTCAACAGCGAACACATGCTGCATTTCTTCGCCCTGGATGACACCAACCCCGGCAGTATCTACAGCTGCCTGCGGGCGGCGCGGACCAATGCCCATGCGGTGCGCGGGCGTATCACCGCGGACATGTGGGAAAACATCAACGCCACCTGGCTGGAGATGCGCAACATCGCCAGCAATGGCCTGGGCCGCTACGGTATCAGTCATTTCTGCGAATGGGTCAAGGAGCGCTCGCATCTGTTCCGCGGCGCGACGTCGGGCACCATCATGCGCAACGATGCCTACTGTTTCATTCGCCTGGGGACATTCATCGAGCGGGCGGACAACACCCTGCGCCTGTTGGATGCACGCTACGAGATGTTTGGCGAGGAGTCGGAGGAGGTCAGTGACAATTCCGCACGTGGCTACTACCAGTGGAGTGCCTTGCTACGAGCGCTATCGTCGTTCGAGGCGTTCAACGAGATCTACCGCAATGCACCGAATGCTGAGCAGGTTTCCGAGATGTTGCTGCTGCGCGCCGACGTCCCGCGTTCGTTGCACGCCTGCATCGAGGAGCTCGATCAGATCCTCGCCAGCCTGCCAGGCCACAACGGCCGTCCGGCCCAGCGCCTGGCTGCGGAACTGAATGCGCGCCTGCGTTATTCCGGGATCGACGAGATCCTGGCGTCGGGCCTGCACCTGTGGCTGACCGACCTCATCGACCAGATCCGTCATCTTGGCCAGACCGTTCACGAGTCCTATCTGGAGGTCGTATGAAACTGTCCATACGCCACGACACCACCTACCGCTATGCCGATGAAGTCTGCACCAGCATCCAGTTCCTGCGCCTGACCCCGAGGGACAGTCAGCGCCAGCGCGTCCTGCAATGGCACCTGGAATTACCGCGCCTGGTGCGCAGCCAGCTCGACCCCTATGGCAACATCCTCCATGTGATGACCATGGATGAGCCCCACGGCGCCTTGGTACTGACCGCTTATGGCGAAGTGGAAATCCATCAGGCGGTGGAGATGGAGCCGGACTCGCAGTCGCCGCTGCCGTTCCTGCGCACGAGCCGTCTGACCCAGGCGGATGATGCGCTCAGCGCCTTTGCCATGGCGCAATGTGCAGGACGACGCGATCGTGCTGCACTGGTCGATCTGATGGAGGGCCTTGCGGCGCGCATGCCCTATAGCCCGGGCACGACCGCTGTCAGCAGCACGGCCGCCGAGGCGTTTGCCGGCGGTGCGGGCGTCTGCCAGGATCATACCCACGCCTTCCTGGCCTGCGCGCGCAGCCTGGGTATTCCGGCGCGCTATGTCTCCGGCTACTTGTACACCGAAGATGAAACCCATCTGGCGAGCCATGCCTGGGCCGAAGCCTGGCTGGACGACGGGTGGTACAGCTTCGACGTGACCAATCGCCTGACCCGCCCCGACCGACACTTGAAGCTGGCGGTCGGCCTGGACTACCTCGATGCCTGTCCGGTACGCGGCATGCGCCGGGGCGGCGGGGCAGAGCAGATGCAGGCGCGGGTGCAGGTGAACTCGATGGTGCAGGTGCAACATCAATAAATCAGACATTCGCTGAAGCTGAAGGCCTCATCGTCGGATCGCCGCCCGGAGCAGGCTCGCTCCCACAGGGTCTGGGGGGTATGCAAAAACTGCGTACATCCAAGTCCAATGTGGGAGCGGGCTTGCCCGCGAAGGCGTCTGTACATTCGCTACCGGGAGGATCGGCGGTTTATAGTCGACGGCCATGTCACGTTTCCAGGAAGGAGCCGTATGTCCGAGCCTACGATTACCATCGTCCGTTTCACTGAAGCCCATCTCGACGCAGTCACCGCGCTTTACAACGATCCGGCGGTGACCCGCCAGGTACTGCAGATGCCGTTCCAGTCCACCGAAGTGTGGCGCAAGCGCCTGGCGATAGACGATGAGCGCCATGTGAAACTGGTCGCACTGCATCAGGGCACAGTCATTGGCAACCTGGGATTGGAGCAGTACTCGCGCGTCCGTCGAGCCCACTGCGGCAGCCTTGGCATGGGCGTTGCGGTCGCCTGGCAAGGCAAGGGCGTGGGCTCGATGCTGCTGGCCGCCGCGTTGGAGGTGGCGGACAACTGGATGAACCTGCGTCGAGTGGAACTGACGGTGTACGCCGACAACGAGGCCGCCATCGGGCTGTACCGTAAATTCGGCTTCGAGACGGAAGGTCTGATGCGCGACTATGCGGTGCGTGACGGGCGTTGGGTCGACACCCTGGCCATGGCGCGGCTACGTTGAATCGGTAGCAACTGCCGGCGCTACCGAAACCGGACGCCTGGATACCTGTCGATCAATCCAAGGCAAACGCCACCGCCGCCCGCGCATGCAGGTGGGTGGTGTCGAGCAGGGGCAGGGCGCTATGTTCGGGTTTGATCAGCAGGCCGATTTCCGTGCAGCCCAGGATGATTGCCTGGGCGCCGCGGCGAGTCAGGGACTCGATGACCTGCTGGTAGACCTGACGCGATGCCGGGCTGATCACGCCCACGCAGAGTTCGTCATAGATGATGCGGTGCACCGCCTGGCGCTCTTCCGCATCGGGTACCAGCACGGTCAGCCCTTGGGCACTCAGCCGCTCCTTGAGGAAGTCCTGCTCCATGGTGAACGCTGTGCCCAATAGGCCGACCGTTACGGTTCCCCCGTCGATGGCGGCCTGGCTAGTGGGGTCGGCGATGTGCAGGAATGGAATCGAAATGGACGACTGGATCTGCGCCGCCACCTTGTGCATGGTGTTGGTGCACAGCACCACGCACTCGGCACCTCCGGCCTGAAGGCGTTGCGCGGCATCCACCAGGATGGCGGCGGCATCGTCCCAGCGCCCGGCGTGCTGAGCCTGCTCCACCGGGCCGAAATCCACGCTGTGCATCAGCAATTGCGCCGAGCGCAGCGGCCCGAGCCGGTCTCGTACCTGCTGGTTGATCAAGCGATAGTATTCGGCGCTGGATTCCCAGCTCATGCCGCCGATAAGGCCGATGGTGCGCATTGGATGTCCTCGGGCAATGGCCTGTGTCGACGGGACAGGCCTGCCTGGAGTCTCCAATTGTTCAAGTGCGGGGGCCAGCGGAAAATCAACTGTAACGCTCATCTTTCAGGCAAGTGTCATGGTGAGGTCCGACAGGTAAGGCGAAAAAAGGGCAGGCACATCGATTCCCCGGCAAAGCACTTTTCTGCTGATTGACGATACCTGTCAATGTGCATCAAGGCTTCACCACCTGTTCTGCTTCGACATAGGTGAACGAAGCCCTGCCGTTGAGGCTGGCGGCAGGCGTCAGGCGAATGATCGGTATCACGAGTTTCGGGTGGGTGGAGTTGTAGAAGTCGCGTTGGTTGTATTGGGCGTCGGCCAGTCCCTCGCTATACCCTGCGATATAGAAGAATGCCAGGATCGGTAGACTGTTGGGCTGTCCCGGAGTCCAGGTTTTGACAATCATTTCGTTATGGTCGTGAAACACTTGTTGAGCGTAGTTCGGATGAGTCGCTGCTAACAACGCCCTGGCCCGCAATGACTCCCTGAAGGCCGGCCCGGCCAAGGTGTTGCGACCATCGCTGACGTCGAATCCGCACTGTTGAATAGGGTGCTGGGCATTAGGGTCAGGATAGGTCCATACGTACACCCATTGCTCGGCGATGGTCACGTTGTGGTATTGGCACAAATTACTGTGATAAGGATAATTTGCATGAGGCCCACACACTTGTAACCGGCTTTGCGTCCAGCCATCCATCGGGTATGAACACATATATTGCAGATGGATTTTGTCCGCCGGCGCTTCGAGAACGGGATACACGATATAGCCGTTGTGATAGCCCCCGCCAAAGTGACTGAAGTTGGTATCTGCCCGCATATAGGAAAACGACACGCCGCCATTTTCCAACGAGATCGGGCTGGGGTCCCAGACTTTATATCTTTCGGCGGGGTCTTTTATGGTGAGTCGATGGACGACGCCCGAGCAGAGGAAGGCCGGTTGGGATTCTGAATGGTGACAGTTGGCGAAATTACGACCATAGAGTGTCGTCAGATAAGCTGCAGTCTCCGGTCCATTGAGCACCTGGCTGCCATTGATGTCGGTGATTTCAGGCGGCTGTGTCCCGAGTTGCGTGCAGCCCACTGCCACGGCGATTAACAACAGACCGATAAATTTACGCATCAAAGCGGTCATGGCGTTACCCTTGGTCCGTTGTCGAGTAAGTGAAAATGGTCGTTCCATTAAGACTGACGGCCGGCGTCAGACGAATGATCGGTATCACTGTCTTGGGGTTGGTTGAGTTATAGAAGTCGCGCTGATTGTATTGGGCAGGCCTATCAATCCGCTTAACCTGATCATGTGGATACCCTTGCTAAGGTTTCACCACCTGATCTGCCGCGACGTAGGTGAAGGTCGCACTTGCGGTTGCACTGGTGGCGGGAACCAAACGAATGATTGGCACTATGATTTTCGGATTGGTGGAGTTATAGAAGTCGCGTTGGTTATATTGGGCATCGGCCAACCCCGTATTGGTGCCCCCAGCGACAAAGAAAAACGCCATGATGGGAAAACTGTTCGGCCGTCCCGGCGTCCAGGTCTTGATAATGATTTCGTTATGCTCTGCGAATCCCCTGTCTCCTACCAGGGATTTGCTCAGCAAGGATTGGTAAAAAGCGGGTCCCGCCAGGTGATTGCGATCATCACTGACATCGAATCCGCATTGGCGCAGGTATTCATTGCCACCCGGCATCGTCCACACGCCCAGCCATTGTTGCGCGGTGGTCACCCCGGCCACGTGGCAGGGGCGGCTTAGCGCAGGATAGTCCGCGGAAGCGCCGCAGGGGGGCGTTCGGTACCAGCTCCAGGCATCCATCGGATATGAGCACAGATAGTCCAGGTCAATCTTGTCAGACGGCGCGCCGAAGATGGGGTAGAGGATATAACCGTCGCCGTTCCCCCATGCCAACCTCCCGAAATTGGCATCTGCTCGCAGATAGGAGAAGGACACTCCGCCACTGGTGATTGACGTTGGGCTTGGGTCCCAGACCTTGTATTTCTCTTCGGGGTCTTTCGCCGTCACCCTAAGGGTGACACCCGAACAAAGGAATGAGGGTTGAGAGTCGGAATTGTTGCAGTTGGGAAACTTGCGATGGTAAAGCGTGGTCAGGAAACTGGCAGTTTCCGTTCCATCGAGGACCTGGACGCCGTTGATACTGACAGTGTCAGGCGGTACTGTCGCGACCTGCGCGCAACCGACCACTAATGTGATTAACAGCAGCCCCAGTAGTTTACGCATGATACGTTCTCCTGCGATGGACATGCAGTGTCCGGGTGGACCAAAAACGGGGTGTTACATTGAAAGCCTGAGTCAGGCGATCAATCTCAGAAACCATGAAAAGACAATCGGCGTGCCAGTACCGGTTTCTCTAAGCGTCCAATTGATCATGATGGGACGTCCCCGGTTTTCGCTGATCCAGGCAGGATCCACCCGCAGGTCGGTTTGGCTGGTGTTCGGCGTAATGGGAATTTCCTGACCGTATCGGACAGTCACGCCGAACAGCGCCACTCTTGCGGTATGGGCGGTAGAAAACATTGGGTGATAAGCCCGCAGATTGGTTTTGCTGCTATCGAGCGTGGGTTCCGGCAGCCGGTGTTTTTGCGCGGTGACGGTGAGGTTCAATCGGGGAGAAGGTATATCCGTAGTAGTCCCTGGCAGCCTGACGGTATACATGACTGCCGCTCCGGTGCCGATGCAGTCCACCACTTCGTTCCTGGGAACCTGGAATTGCAAAGTCTGTCCGGCCTGAGAGACCGTCTGGATTTCACTGCCATAAGTCGAATTACGCCCAATCCAGTACACCTTGACCTCCTGCCCTTGGGCAGAGCCGGTATAGCTGACTTCGACGGTGGCAAAGTCGGCGTAGTAGAAATCGTTTTCGAAATTCAGCCGTTCGCCGTTCAGCTCCCTGGCTTCCAGCACCTTGGGCTTGCTCAGGTCCAGTGCCGGTTGGCGAACATGCACGTCGATATAGGTGGTCCGTGACCATATGGCTTGTGGGCCGCTGGTATTGCCAAGCAGATCCGTCGCTCTGAAGCGCAAGGCGAACCTGGGATTGTCCTGCCAGAAGTCGGCTGTCCTCAGGATAATGTCCACGCTACCGGCGCTGGCCTCGAAAGGGGTGACGGTGTGCTGCGTTTCCTGGCTGTCACGATCGAGGACGATGACGTCCTTCTCGCGCATGTAGGGGTAGCTCATTTTCAGTAATACCCCCTGGGCGGCCATTGCCGCGTCCACGCCGTTGGCGATGACATCGGCGGGCAGGGTCAGGGTCAGGTTCGGGTTATCACCGGGGCCGGAAACTTCGCCGCCAGGGCGTGGTCGGTGAAACAACACCGTTAATGGCTGCGATGTCTGGGGCACTGTTTGGCCGATACGCAGCACACTCAGGCGAATCTTGTTGATGCCGTTGCTCAACAGGTCACCTGGCAAGTAGAGAGTGAGGCGTTCGTTTTCTTCACCTGGTTGAACGGTTTGGCTCAAGACCGGGATGTCGGAATCACCCAACAGGATACGGGCGCTATCCCCCGCATACTTTAGGTCCCAGGGGTCGCTTACCAATTGAAGGCGTCCCCCTGTGATGAGGTTGAGCGGCAAACCACCGTCCGGGTTCGCGGGATGCTCAACCGATATCATGCCCGGGATATAGACCGGGTCGATGACTCGGGGCTCGTTGGCTGTGTTCTGGCTGGTCATGTCATCTGCTCCTGTGGCCAAGAACTGTCGTGGCTATCGTCTCGGCGGCTGGCTTTATAAAACCTCTCTCAGGCGGTATTGACTACTGTCAGGTCTGACAGGTGAGGGGTATAAACCCCGCCGCTCATCACATTCCCGGACGTTCATTCACACTGCGAAGAGATGGGTTCCCCTCCAGTCGGGTCGGTCACTTTCATGCCAGGGCGGGCAGAAACCCGCCCATTGGCTATTCTGTAGTCCCGGCCCATCTCGTGTGGCTTACAGGAGTGACAGCATGAAATTCGCGTCCACCATCAGCATCGCCTGTGTCTTCTCGCTCACCCTGGCGGGTTGCTCCAGCAACGTCACTCAGCCGGACGAATACTCCGGGTTCCTGGGAGATTACAGCCGGCTCAAGGAAGAAAAATCACCTTCGGGAGCCGAGGTGATGCGTTGGGTCGATCCGAAGATCGATCCGGGCAAATACACCCATATCTATATCGAACCGACGCAGCTGTACCCCAAGCCGCAGCCGACCGTGAAAATTCCCCAGGCCACCTTGTCCGGCATCACCGCGTATTACGATCAGGCCCTCAGGCGCGAAGTCGCCAAGTCCTTGCCCCTGGCGACCGGTCCGGGGCCGGGGGTATTGGTGATGCGTGCGGCCATCACCGCCGTCGCCAGCAAGACCGAGGGCCTGAAGCCTTACGAGGTGGTGCCGATTGCACTGGTGGCGGCCGCGGTCAGTACCGCCAGCGGTATTCGCGACCAGGAAACCACGTTGGGCACCGAGGCGGTGTTCCTCGACGGCGGGAACAATGCGGTGATCGCCCAGGTGGTGCGCAAGGGCACGGGCAGGCCATTGTCCAATGAGTCCCAGGTGATGAAACCCGATGACGTCAAGGGCGTCATCGATGGCTGGGCGGCGGATCTGCACCAGTCGTTTCTCAAGCTCAAGGGCAAGTAGCGACACCCGAGCCATGACTTTTTATGTCTAGCCATAGGTCGCGGCGGCATTTCATGGTTAACTCCGGCCTCGACCTTTTTCAAACATGTCAGAAGGAATCCGCTCATGGCTCAAGTCACCCTCAAAGGCAACCCGGTTCAAGTCAATGGCCAGTTGCCGCAAGCCGGTTCCAAGGCGCCAGCCTTTTCCCTGGTTGCCGGCAATCTGTCGGACGTTTCCCTGAAGGATTTCGCCGGCAAGCGCAAGGTGCTGAATATTTTCCCAAGCGTCGACACCCCGACCTGTGCCACGTCCGTGCGCAAGTTCAATGCCCAGGCCAACGAGCTGAACAACACCGTCGTGCTGTGCATCTCCGCTGACCTGCCGTTCGCCCAGGCGCGTTTCTGCGGTGCCGAAGGCCTGGAGAATGTCCAGAACCTGTCCACCCTGCGCGGTGCCGAGTTCATCCAGAACTACGGCGTGGCCATTGCCGACGGCCCGCTGAAGGGCCTGACCGCCCGTGCCGTGGTCGTGTTGGACGAAAACGACACCGTACTGCACAGCGAACTGGTCAAGGAAATCGCCGAAGAGCCGAACTACGACGCTGCGCTCGCTGTTCTGAAATAAGTGCTCTGATCAGAGTATTTATTACAATTGTTAACGGCCTGGCCTTGTCCAGGCCGTTTTCTTTTGTACTTCAAACGCTTAGCCTGCAACGCGATACGTAAGCCCAAGGTAAATTGCCGGTAAAGGCGCTTTGCTAAATACCCGCCAGTGCTTATCGTTCAGCCTTCCATAAAAGATGCCCACGCGCCCAATGGTTGATCACTCCATGCAATCCTCTGCTCCCCGCAATTCCCGTCGCTGGCTGTTGAGCCTGTTCATTGTGCTGGTCATCGCGGCGCTGGTCTGGAAATTCTGGCCGGCCGGTGGGGATCACAAGTCCACCACAGGACAGAAAGCCGCCGCTGGGCACATGGGGCGTTCGGGGGGCATGCGGCCCGGGTTTGGCGGTGCAACGGGGCCGATACCGGTTCGTGTGGCAGCCGCCGTCACCGGGGACTTCCCGCTGTATTACAAGGCGTTGGGCACGGTCACGGCGCTCAATACCATCAACGTGCGCAGCCGAGTGGGCGGTGAGCTGGTCAAGATCGCCTTCGAAGAAGGGCAGATGGTGAAGGCGGGGGACCTGCTGGCCGAGATCGATCCACGTCCCTACCAGAACGCCTTGCTGCAAGCCGAGGGTACGTTGCTGCAGAACCAGGCCCAGTTGAAAAACGCCCAGGTCGATCTTGAGCGGTATCGCGGCCTGTATGCCGAGGACAGCATCGCCAAGCAGACCCTCGACACTGCTGCCGCGCTGGTGGGGCAGTATCAAGGTACGGTCAAGACCAACCAGGCGGCAGTCAACGACGCCAAGCTCAACCTGGAGTTCACCAAGATACGCGCGCCGATCTCCGGGCGCGTCGGTTTGCGGCAGCTGGACATCGGCAACCTGGTGGCGGCCAACGACACCACGGCCCTGGCGGTCATCACCCAGACCCAACCCATCAACGTCGTGTTCACCCTGCCGGAAAACAATCTCGACACGGTGCTCGCCCGCTACCGCAGCGGCGCGAAGTTGCCTGTCGAAGCCTGGGACCGTGGCGATGTGAAACTCCAGGCCAGCGGTGTGCTGCAAAGTCTGGACAACCAGATCGATATCACCACTGGTACCCTGAAATTCAAGGCTCGCTACGATAATCGCGAGCAGTCGCTGTTCCCCAATCAGTTCGTCAATGTGCGTCTGTTGGCCGACACGCTCAAGGGTGTGGTCCTGGCGCCGTCCGCCGCCATTCAGTTCGGCACCAACGGCACCTTCGTCTACGCCCTGGAGGGCGACAAGAAGGTCACCATCAAACAGCTCAAGATCGGTGCCAGTGACGGCGAAAATACCGTGGTCACTGAAGGACTGGCCGTCGGCGACCGGGTGGTGCTCGAAGGCACCGACCGCTTGAAGGAAGGCAGCGAAGTGGAGGTGGTCAACGACAGCCAGGACGTGCCCGCCACGCCAACCGAACACCTGCAAGGCAAGCCTGCGGCAGCCCCGGCTGAACCGGCCGGGACCGACAAGGCGAAAAAGGGCAGCGCATGAACCTCTCGCGGCTGTTCATCCTGCGCCCGGTCGCTACCACGTTGAGCATGCTGGCCATTGTCCTGGCCGGCCTGATCGCCTATCGGTTGCTGCCGGTGTCGGCGTTGCCCCAGGTCGACTACCCGACCATCCGTGTCATGACCCTGTACCCGGGCGCCAGCCCCGACGTGATGACCAGCGCCGTGACCGCACCCCTGGAACGGCAGTTCGGGCAGATGCCGGGCCTGACGCAGATGGCGTCCACCAGCTCCGGCGGCGCCTCGGTGATTACCCTGCGCTTCAACCTCGAGATCAACATGGATGTCGCCGAGCAGCAGGTACAGGCGGCGATCAACGCGGCTACCAACCTGTTGCCGACCGACCTGCCGGCGCCGCCGGTGTACAACAAGGTCAACCCGGCCGACACCCCGGTGCTGACGCTGGCGATCACCTCCAAGACCATGCTGCTGCCCAGGCTCAACGACCTGGTGGACACCCGCATGGCGCAGAAGGTCGCCCAGATCAGCGGGGTCGGCATGGTCACCATCGCCGGCGGCCAGCGCCAGGCGGTGCGGATCAAGGTCAACCCCGAAGCCCTGGCGGCCAACGGCCTCAATCTGGCGGACGTGCGCACCCTGATCGGCGCCTCCAACGTCAACCAGCCCAAGGGCAACTTCGACGGCGCGACCCGGGTGTCGATGCTCGATGCCAACGACCAGTTGACCTCGCCCAAGGACTACGCCGAGCTGATCCTGGCCTACGCCAACGGCGCGCCGTTGCGACTCAAGGATGTGGCGCAGATCGTCGATGGCGCCGAGAACGAACGCCTTGCCGCCTGGGCCAACGAAAACCAGGCCGTGCTGCTGAACATCCAGCGCCAACCGGGTGCCAACGTCATTGAAGTGGTGGACCGGATCAAGGCACTGTTGCCGAGCATCACCGACAATCTGCCGGCCGGCCTGGACGTCACCGTACTCACCGACCGCACCCAGACCATCCGCGCCTCGGTCACCGACGTGCAGCATGAACTGCTGATCGCCATCGCCCTGGTGGTCATGGTGACGTTCCTGTTCCTGCGCCGTTTCAGCGCCACCATCATCCCGTCGGTGGCCGTGCCGCTGTCGCTGATCGGTACGTTCGGCGTGATGTACCTGGCGGGGTTCTCCATCAACAACCTGACACTGATGGCCCTGACCGTTGCCACCGGTTTCGTGGTGGACGATGCCATCGTCATGCTGGAAAACATCGCCCGTTACATCGAGGAGGGCGACAGCCCGTTGCAGGCTGCGCTCAAGGGCGCGAAGCAGATCGGCTTCACGCTGGTGTCCCTGACGCTGTCGCTGATTGCCGTGTTGATCCCGCTGTTGTTCATGGCCGACGTAGTGGGGCGGTTGTTCCGTGAGTTCGCCATCACCCTGGCGGTGGCGATCCTGATTTCCCTGGTGGTGTCCCTGACCCTGACCCCGATGATGTGTGCGCGCTTGCTCAAGCGTGAACCGAAGGAGGATGAGCAGGGGCGTTTCTACCGCGCCAGCGGGGCGTGGATCGACTGGCTGATCGCCGCCTATGGTCGCAAGTTGCAATGGGTGCTCAGGCATCAGCCGCTGACCCTGCTGGTGGCAGTGGGCAGCCTTGTGCTAACGGTGGTGTTGTACCTGGCCGTGCCCAAGGGGTTTTTCCCGGTGCAGGACACCGGGGTGATCCAGGGTATTTCCGAGGCGCCGCAGTCGATTTCCTTTGCCGCCATGAGCGAACGCCAGCAAGAGCTGGCGAAGGTGATCCTTGCCGACCCGGCCGTGGAGAGCCTGTCTTCGTACATCGGCGTGGACGGCGACAACGCCACCCTCAACAGCGGTCGCCTGCTGATCAACCTCAAGCCTCACAACGAGCGGGATGACAGTGCCAGCGAGATCATCGCCCGCTTGCAGCCGCAACTGGATCGGCTAGTGGGTATCCGCCTGTTCATGCAACCGGTGCAGGACCTGACCATCGAGGACCGGGTCAGTCGTACCCAGTACCAGTTCAGCCTGTCGTCGCCGGACGCCGAATTGCTCACTCTGTGGAGCGGGCGACTGGTGGAGGCGCTGGCGCGCCAGCCGGAACTGACCGACGTCGCCAGCGACCTGCAGGACAAGGGACTCCAGGTCTACCTGGTGATCGACCGCGACGCCGCATCACGCCTGGGCGTGTCGGTGTCGAACATCACCGATGCGCTGTATGACGCATTTGGCCAACGACAGATTTCCACCATCTACACCCAGGCCAGCCAGTACCGGGTGGTGCTGCAGGCCCAGTCCGGGGAAAAGATCGGGCCCCAGGCCCTGGATCAGATCCACGTCAAGACCACCGACGGTGGGCAGGTGCGCCTGTCGAGCCTGGCCCGGGTCGAGGAACGTCAGGCCCAGTTGGCGATTGCCCACATCGGCCAGTTCCCGGCGGTGATGATGTCGTTCAACCTTGCGCCGGGGGTGGCCCTCGGGCATGGGGTGGAGGTGATCGAGAAGGTCCAGCACGATATCGGCATGCCGGTGGGCGTGCAGACCGAGTTCCAGGGCGCGGCCCAGGCGTTCCAGGCCTCGTTGTCCAGCACCTTGCTGCTGATCCTGGCGGCGGTGGTGACCATGTACATCGTGCTGGGCGTGCTGTACGAGAGCTATATCCACCCGATCACGATCCTCTCGACCTTGCCCTCGGCGGCCATCGGCGCCTTGCTGGCGTTGATTCTCAGCGGCAATGACCTGGGCATGATCGCGATCATCGGCATCATTCTGCTGATCGGCATCGTCAAGAAGAACGCGATCATGATGATCGACTTCGCCCTCGATGCCGAGCGCAACCAAGGTATCGATCCGCAGACGGCGATCTATCAAGCCGCATTGCTGCGCTTCCGGCCGATCCTGATGACCACCCTGGCGGCCCTGTTCGGTGCGGTACCGCTGATGCTCGCCACCGGCTCCGGCGCGGAACTGCGCCAACCCCTGGGGCTGGTGATGGTGGGCGGGTTGCTGGTGAGCCAGGTGCTGACGCTGTTTACCACGCCTGTTATCTACCTGTATTTCGATCGCCTCGGGCGGCGCTTTGCCCGGGTTGATGGGGAAGAGGTGCAGGCATGACGGCTTGTAGAACGATGACCACCCTGCGCCCAGGGCAGAGGCGCTTTTTGTGGCGAGGGGATTCATCCCCGTCAGGCTGCGCAGCAGCCTCTTTTGTGAGCGCTGCGCACTCAAGCGGGGATGAATCCCCTCGCCACAAAAGCGCTCGCCGCTTGAAGCTTGCGGCTTGGAGTTATCGCCCATGAACCTCTCCGGGCCCTTCATCAAGCGCCCCGTCGCCACCATGCTGCTGAGCTTCGCCATCATGCTGCTTGGCGGTGTGTGCTTCGGCCTGCTGCCGGTTTCGCCGCTGCCGCAGATGGATTTCCCGGTGATCGTGGTCCAGGCCAGCTTGCCGGGGGCGAGCCCGGAGGTGATGGCTTCGACGGTGGCGACGCCCCTCGAGCGGTCCTTCGGCGCCATCGCCGGGGTCAATACCATGAGCAGCCGTTCCAGCCAGGGCTCGACCCGGGTGATTCTGCAATTCGACCTGGACCGCGACATCAACGGTGCCGCGCGGGAAGTGCAGGCGGCCATCAACGCCTCGCGCAACCTGCTGCCCAGCGGCATGCGCAGTATGCCGACCTACAAGAAGGTCAACCCGTCCCAGGCGCCGGTCATAGTGCTGTCGCTGACTTCGGATGTATTGGAGAAAGGCAAGCTCTACGACCTGGCCTCCAGCATCCTGTCCCAGAGCCTGTCCCAGGTGCCGGGTGTCGGCGAAGTGCAGATCGGTGGCAGTTCACTGCCGGCGGTCCGCGTCGAACTGGAGCCGCAGTTGCTCAACCAGTACGGTGTTGCGCTGGATGACGTGCGCAAGGCGATCGTCAACAGTAACGTGCGCCGGCCCAAGGGATCCGTCGAGGACGACCGGCGCATGTGGCAGGTCCAGGCCAACGATCAGTTGGAGAAGGCCAAGGACTATGAAACCCTGATCATCCGTTATCAGGATGGCTCGGTGCTGCGCCTCAAGGATGTGGCGAAGGTCGCTGACAGCGTCGAGGATCGCTACAACAGCGGCTTTTTCAACAACGATGCCGCGGTACTGCTGGTGGTCAACCGCCAGGCTGGCGCCAACATCATCGAGACGGTCAACGAAATCAAGGCGCAACTGCCGGCGTTGCAGGCGGTGCTGCCAGCCAGTGTCAAGCTGAACCTGGTGATGGACCGCTCACCGGTGATCAAGGCCACGCTGCACGAGGCGGAAATGACCCTGTTGATCGCCGTGGCCCTGGTGGTGCTGGTGGTGTTCCTGTTCCTTGGCAACTTCCGCGCCTCGCTGATCCCGACCCTGGCGGTACCGGTGTCGCTGGTGGGTACGTTCGCGGTGATGTACCTCTACGGTTTTTCCCTGAACAACCTGTCGTTAATGGCGCTGATCCTCGCCACGGGGCTGGTGGTGGACGACGCCATCGTCGTGCTGGAAAACATTTCCCGGCACATTGACGAAGGCGTATCGCCTATGAAGGCCGCGTACCTCGGCGCCCGGGAGGTGGGCTTCACCCTGTTGTCGATGAACGCCTCGCTGGTGGCGGTGTTCCTGTCGATCCTGTTCATGGGGGGCATCATCGAAAGCCTGTTCCGTGAGTTTTCCATCACCTTGACGGCGGCCATCGTGGTTTCGCTGGTGGTGTCCCTGACGCTCACGCCAATGCTCTGCTCGCGCTGGCTCAAACCCCATGTGCTCGGGCAGGAAAACCGTTTGCAGCGCGAGAGCCGGCGTCTCAACGACTGGATGGTTCGCGGTTATGCCACCAGCCTGGACTGGGTGCTCCGTCATCGACGCCTGACCTTGCTGAGCCTGCTGGTGACCATCGGTATCAACGTCGCCCTGTATGTGGTGGTACCGAAAACCTTCATGCCACAGCAGGACACCGGTCAGTTGATTGGCTTCGTGCGCGGCGATGATGGCCTGTCGTTCAGCGTGATGCAGCCGAAGATGGAAATCTTCCGCCGTGCCGTGCTCAAGGACGACGCGGTGCAGAGCGTGGCGGGCTCCATCGGCGGCAGCAACAACGGCACCAATAACGCGCTTATGCTGGTGCGCCTCAAGCCGATCAAGGAGCGGGGCATTTCCGCGCAGAAAGTCATCGAGCGCTTGCGCAAGGAAATGCCCAAGGTCCCCGGCGCCCAATTGATGTTGATGGCCGACCAGGACCTGCAGTTCGGTGGCGGCCGCGAGCAGACCACCTCGCAATACTCCTACATCCTGCAAAGCGCTGACCTGGCGTCCCTGCGTGAGTGGTATCCCAAGCTTGTGGCGGCCTTCAGGACCTTGCCGGAGTTGACCGCCATCGACGCCCGGGACGGTGGCGGGGCGCAGCAGGTGACGCTGGTGGTGGACCGCGACCAGGCCAAGCGCCTGGGCATCGACATGAACATGGTCACCGCCGTTCTGAACAACGCCTACAGCCAGCGCCAGATCTCGACCATCTATGACAGCCTGAACCAGTATCAGGTGGTGATGGAGGTCAATCCCAAGTACGCCCGGGATCCGAATACCCTGGAACAGGTGCAGGTGATCACTGCCGATGGCGCGCGGGTGCCGTTGTCGACCATTGCCCATTACGAGAACAGCCTGGAGGATGACAGGGTCAGTCATGAAGGCCAGTTCGCTTCCGAGAGCATTTCCTTCGACATGGCCGAAGGCGTGACGGTGGAGCAGGGCACGGCCGCCATCGAGCGGACCATCGCCAAGCTCGGCATGCCCGAGGATGTGATCGTGAAAATGGCCGGTACCGCCGATGCCTTCGCGGCCACCCAGAAGAGCCAGCCGTTCATGATCCTCGGGGCATTGCTGGCGGTGTACCTGGTGTTGGGCGTGCTGTATGAAAGCTACATTCACCCGCTGACCATCCTGTCCACCTTGCCGTCGGCCGGGGTCGGCGCGCTGCTGTCGATCTACGTGCTGGGCGGGGAATTCAGCCTGATTTCCCTGCTGGGGCTGTTCCTGCTGATTGGCGTGGTGAAGAAAAACGCGATCCTGATGATCGACCTGGCCTTGCAACTGGAGCGGAGTGGGCAGGCCCCGTTGGAGTCGATCCGCAGCGCCTGTCTGTTGCGCTTGCGTCCGATCCTGATGACCACGCTGGCGGCGATCCTCGGTGCTGTGCCCTTGTTGCTCAGCAGCGCCGAAGGTTCGGAGATGCGCCAACCGTTGGGCCTGACCATCATAGGCGGGCTGGTGTTCAGCCAGGTCCTGACGCTTTACACCACCCCGGTGGTTTACCTCTATCTCGACAAACTGCGCCATCGCTTCAACCGCTGGCGCGGCGTGCGCACCGATGCTGCCCTGGAAACTCCGCTATGACCGATCGTTCGTTCTTCAACCTTGTCGCGCCGCTGGCGATTGCCCGTGGCTCGCGGACGCTGAGCCTGGCGCTGTGCGTGGTGATGCTCAGCGCCTGTGCGATTGGCCCGGATTACCAACGTCCGCAGGCCGCCGCGCCGGCGCAATACAAGGAAGCCCAGGGCTGGCGCCAGGCCAATCCCAGCGATGCCCTGGCCCGCGGTGCCTGGTGGGAGCTGTACGGGGACGCGCAGCTCAATGGCCTGGTGGAAAAACTCAACACCTCCAACCAGACCGTCGCCCAGGCCGAAGCCCAGTACCGTCAGGCCCAGGCTCTGGCGCGCAGTGCCCGGGGGGCGTTTTTCCCCTCGGTGGACCTGACCGTCGGCAAAAACCGCTCCAGCCAGGGCACCGGCAGCAGCAGTTCGAGCCTGAGCAGCTCGGCCAGTGGCATCCGCGACACCTATAGCGCCCAGGCCGGGGTCAGTTGGGAGGCTGATGTCTGGGGCAAATTGCGGCGCACCCTGGAGGCCGATGAGGCCAGTGCCCAGGCCAGTTTCGCCGACCTGGCCGCCATGCGCCTGAGCCAGCAATCGGAACTGGTGCAGAATTACCTGCAGTTGCGGGTGATCGATCAGCAGAAGCGTCTGTTGCAGACCACCCTGGAAAACTATCAGCGTTCGCTGAAAATGACCGAGAACCAATACCGCGCCGGCGTATCGGGCAAGGATGCAGTGGCCCAGGCGCAGAACCAGCTCAAGACCACCCAGGGCGACCTGATCGATTTGATCTGGCAGCGTGCCCAGTTCGAAAACGCCATCGCCGTGCTGATGGGCTTGCCGCCGGCTGAATTCAGCCTGGCGGAAACCCAGGACATTCCCTCGCTGCCGCAAGTCCCGGTGGCTCTGCCGTCGCAGTTGCTCGAACGCCGGCCCGACATCGCCTCGGCTGAGCGCTCGGTGATGGCCGCCAACGCCAATATCGGCGTGGCCAAGGCGGCTTATTACCCGGACCTGACCCTGAGCCTGAGTGGCGGCTACAGCAGCAGTACCTACGACAATTGGATCAGCGTGCCGAATCGCTTCTGGTCGGTGGGGCCGCAACTGGCCATGACGTTGTTCGACGGCGGCCAGCGTTCGGCGGAAGTCGACCGCAGCGTCGCGGCCTACGACCAGACCGTCGCCACCTACCGCCAGACCGTGCTCGACGGCTTCCGCGAGGTGGAAAACTACATGATCCAGCTCAAGGTGCTGGAAGACGAAGCCCGCGTGCGCCAGGAAGCCCTCGACGCCGCGCGCGAATCCTTGCGCCTGACCCAGAACCAGTACAAGGCCGGGTTGATTGCCTACCTCGACGTGGTGACCGTCCAGGCCACCGCCCTGAGCAACGAGCGCAGCGTGCTCAGCCTGCAGCAGAGTCGGTTGATCGCCAGCGTGCAGTTGATTGCGGCGTTGGGCGGGGGATGGGATGGGCAGATGGAGACGGACGAATAAAATCGTTGGGAGGGCTTTTTCGTGGCGAGGGGATTTATCCCCGCTGGGCTGCGCAGCGGCCCCAGAATCTTAGGGCCGCTTCGCGCCCCAGCGGGGATAAATCCCCTCGCCACAAGTTTGTCTCACGGCGGCCAGCGAGTCCTGCTTTTGGCCGATGCACTGCCTACGACCTGTCTCAATGGCTTGTTATAGTTCAAGCCTCTTTTCAGCCGGTAAAGGATCACTGCCATGTCGCAATACCAAGCGTTCAACGTTGAACTTGCAGACAACATCGCCCATGTGCAGATCAATCGCCCGGACAAGATCAATGCGATGAACGCCGCGTTCTGGAGCGAGATCGTCGAGATATTCCAGTGGATCGACGACACCGACGAAGTGCGGGTAGTGGTGTTGAGCGGTGCCGGCAAGCATTTTTCCTCAGGGATAGACCTGATGATGCTGGCCGGTGTGGCCAACGAGCTGGGCAAGGACGTCGGCCGCAATGCCCGCCTGCTGCGGCGCAAGATCCTGCAACTGCAAGCCTCGTTCAACGCCGTGGACAACTGCCGCAAGCCGGTGCTCGCGGCGATCCAGGGTTATTGCCTGGGCGGTGCCATCGACCTGATCAGCGCCTGCGACATGCGATACGCCGCCGAGGACGCCCAGTTCTCCATCAAGGAAATCGATATCGGCATGGCCGCCGATGTTGGCACATTGCAACGCTTGCCCCGGATCATCGGGGACGGCATGCTGCGGGAACTCGCTTATACGGGGCGCACGTTCGGTGCCGATGAAGCGCGCAGTATCGGCCTGGTCAATCGTGTCTACAGCGATACCGCCAGCCTGCTCGACGGCGTGATGGGCATCGCCCGGGAAATCGCCGCCAAGTCGCCGATCGCCATCACCGGCACCAAGGAAATGATCAGCTACATGCGCGACCACCGCATCGACGACGGGCTGGAATACGTCGCTACCTGGAACGCCGCCATGTTGCAATCGACCGACTTGCGCGTGGCCATGGCCGCCCATATGAGCAAACAGAAACCTGAATTTCTGGATTGACTGACCATGATTTCACGCTGGACCACCGCAGTACTCGATACCGATCTTCCCGGCGGCTGGGCGGTGGCCCGCAGCCCGGAAGGCTTCCTGTTCGACGATAACGGCGCGCTGTTTCCCCGCGAATGGCTCAAGCGCCAGGACCTGTCGGTCCTCGCCGAGCATGGCATCGGCCACCTGGATGGCGAACCGGTCTATCTGCTCGAGTTGCACGCCTCACAGGACATTCCCGGTTGCAACTGGAAAGGCCTGCGGGCCTTCATGCTCGAAGACGATCACACGCTGTTCAAAGTGTTGGGCTATGCGGCGCAGATCGGCACCTGGGCCCGTGAACACCGTTTTTGCGGCAGCTGCGGCAAGCGAATGGGCCAGATTCCGCGGGAGCGGGCGATGTATTGCGATGTGTGCGACTTGCGGCACTACCCGCGGATTTCACCGAGCATGATCGTGCTGATCACCCGCGGCGATGAAGTCCTGCTGGCCCGTTCGCCTCGCTTCGTCACCGGGGTCTACAGCACCCTGGCGGGGTTTGCCGAGCCGGGCGAGTCGGCCGAGGATTGCCTGGTTCGCGAAGTCCGCGAGGAAGTCAGCATCGAAGTGAAGAATATCCAGTACATGGGCAGCCAATGCTGGCCGTTCCCGCATTCGATGATGCTGGGCTTCCACGCTGAATACGCCAGTGGCGACATTGTGTGCCAGGAGGATGAAATCGAGGACGCCCAGTGGTTCAACGTCCACGACCTGCCGCCGTTGCCGGCTTCGCGCTCCATCGCACGTTACCTCATCGACCTCTATGTGGCGCGGCGCCTAGGCCATGCTGAACCAGTGCTGCCAGGCTAGGCGCACGGTCAGACCCAACACCACGGTGATGAACACCGGTCGGATGAACTTTGCGCCGCCACTGATGGCGGTGCGGGCACCGAAGAACGCGCCGATCATCACCGAAAGGCCCATGCACAGGCCGATGATCCAGTCCACTTGTCCCGAGAGCATGAACACCACCAGCGCAGCGATGTTGCTGACAAAGTTCATGCTACGGGCCACACCGCTGGCCTTGACCAGGTCGATGGGGTAGAGCAGCAGGCTGCTGACGGTCCAGAACGCCCCCGTGCCTGGCCCGGCTACCCCGTCATAGAAGCCCAGGGCGAACCCCTGGGGTGATTGCCACTTCTTCTTGATCGGCGCATCGCTGTCCAGCGGCGCCTTGGGCGTCCCGCCGAACAACAGGTACAGGCCACAGGCGAAGACGATCACCGGCAGCATCTTGTTCAGCCATTCGGCGGGCAAGTAATGAGCGACGATGGCGCCGCTCAAGGCACCGACAAGCGTGCCGACCAGCGCGTGCTTCCATTGCTTTGGATCGAACAGTTTGCGCCTGTAGAAAGTGAAACTGGCCGTAGCCGAGCCGAAGGTCGCACTGAGCTTGTTGGTCCCCAGGACCAGATGTGGTGGCAGGCCGGCGGTCAGCAGCGCCGGGGTGGTCAGCAGGCCACCGCCACCGGCGATGGCATCGATGAAACCGGCCAGGAATGCGACAACTGCGAGAATGGCGAGGGTGGTGAGGTCAACGCTGAGTTCAAAAGGCATGGAAAAGGCTTATTCGACAGGTCGCAGAAGGGCTGCGAGGAAGGCCGGTATGTTACCCATAATGGCTCTGGCCTGCGACTCCGGTATGACTGCATAGTGGGGCCGGTGGCGAGGGAGCCTGCTTCCGGGCGGGGTAGCCGCCCCCTCGTCATGGCCCAATCATTCCGGTCGAAACACCGCGCGCAAACAGTTTTCGCGCTTGTCCTTGAACATCGCATAACCCTCCACCGACTGCTCCAGACCCATGGGGTGAGTGAGCAAGTAGGAGGGGTCCAATTGGCCGTTCCGAATGTAGTCGAACAGTCGCGTCACGTAACGCTGTCCCGGTTGCTGGCCCGAGCGCAAGGTCAGGGACTTGTTGACGATGGCCCCCATCGGAAACTTGTCCAACACGCCGCCGTATACCCCGACCACCGACACCGTGCCGCCCTTGCGACAGGCTCGGATCGACTGGCGCAGCACCGTCCCGCGCTCGGTATGCAGGCGCATCATCTGCTTGGTCTTGTCGTAGTAATAATCGACCTCGGTGCCGTGGGCCTCCATGCCCACGCAATCGATGCAGCGATCCGGCCCCCGGCCACCGGTCAACTCCAACAAGGCGGCATGCACGTCAGTGGCTTCATAGTTAAGGGCAATCGCGCCGGCCTTCTCTTCGGCGAGGCGCAAGCGGTCAGGGAAGCGGTCGATGGCAATCACCCGCTCGGCTCCCAGCAGGTAGGCGCTGGAAATCGCCATCAACCCGACCCCGCCGCAGCCCCAGACCGCCACCGTGTCCCCAGGCTGGATACTGGCGTTATCTGCGGCGAAAAAGCCGGTAGGCACCGCATCGGAGACGAATACGGCTTGTTCGTCGCTGACCCCTTCGGGCACGGTGAACAGATTGGTATCGGCAAACGGCACGCGGATGTACGTTGCGTGACTGCCGGCAAAGCCGCCGAAGGCGTGACTGTAGCCGATGATGCCGCAGGCCGGTTGCCCGTAGGCGATGTCTGTGGCGTAGGGGTTGGGGTTGGAGTTGTCGCAGCAGGAAAAATCCGCACGCTGGCAATGCTCGCACTCGCCACAACCGAGGATCGATACGGTGACGACCCGATCGCCCTTTTTGAACTGTGTGATGGCCGAACCGGTTTCCACCACCTCGCCCATGAATTCATGGCCGATAATGTCTCCGGCTCGCATGGTCGGCACATAGCCGCCCAGCAGGTGCAAGTCCGAACCGCATACCGACGACAACGTCACTCGTACGATGGCGTCGCGAGGGCTGAGAATGGACGGATCATCGACGGTTTCGACTTGTAGCTTGTTGGGGCCTTGCCAGGTCAATGCGCGCATCAGGCAGTTCCTCCATTGAGAGGCGTGGGTGACGGATCGGTCGATGCAGAGGCGACGGAGCTCGGCGGGTGGATGAACAGGAGATCCTTCTCGCCATGGGGCCGGATTCTGTTGGTAATCACTTCGCCGGTTTCCAGTTGTTGCTTGACGCTGCGCAGCAGGTACAGCAAGGCTTTGTCCGAGAACTTGGAAATGGCCGCCGCCAAGGCATAGCCGGCAGCCCCGAAAGAGGGTTGGCAGGCGACAATGATCTTGATCTGCGTGCCCCGGCCCGTCGGCGCATCGCTGAAATGCATCTGGATATCGTGCTTGAACCGGGTGCCCGGTGCGGCCAACCAGTGCAACTTGCGGCCTTCCTTGGGTTCACTCTGTTCGAGATCACAGTGCAAGGTCTTGTCCCTCGGCCCATGGGCCACCCAACGGTAGGTACGTTCGCCGGTCTGCTCGATGGTATCCACCCAGGGCACCAGGGCCCCCAGGTTGGCCGGGTTGCGGCAAAACGCGAAGACTTCCTCCCGGGGTTTGCCAATCGTGATGCTGCGGGAGATCACTTTGCTTGAATCCCAACCCCGATCCTGCTCGAAAGCCCGCTCGAACGGGCTGTGGGTCAGCGCTTGCTTGACCCTGCAGGAGCCTGAGTAAGCGCGCCAGGCCGCGCAAGCCCCCAGTAGAACTTGCGGCCAACCCCTGAAGCCGCCCTGGCGCAACCCATTGGCGATCAGCAGGGTCCCGGCCAGCAGCGACACCGCACGCTCCGGAGTACTGAGGTTGGGGCGTGACGGACCCGGCACCGCAGCCCGGCTCGCTACCAGTGGTGGACGTTCAGTCATGATGGTTTTCCTTATCAATCAGAAGGAGACATAGGGAATGAGCCGCCGGGAGCTGTGGTTGTTCCATCGACATCGCGGGTTTCCGATGAGGCGGTTCCCGCCGGGTTTGGTCGATGATCACTGCACGGTGCGCGGCCTCGAGAACGAGAGGGGAAAGCCTGGTCCGCCGGACGATTTTTTTTTGAAATCAAGGGGTTGTCAGCTTTGGCAAATGAGTACATAATTGCGCCCATCGAACGCGTTGGGGCGTAAAAAATCTCAATGTTTTCAAGGGGATAGCGCTAAGTCAGCGATTTCTTCCGATCAGGTTGGTACACGGTTGATGTGGTTTCATTGCATCAGGCGTTTTGAGGCCGAATAGCAAAATGGTTATGCAGTGGATTGCAAATCCACCTACGCCGGTTCGATTCCGACTTCGGCCTCCACTATAAAAAAGCTCTGTAGATCTATGATTTACAGAGCTTTTTTCTTTATGGAGCAAAGACGCTTTTTGTCATGAAAAGGACATGGGCAACCTTGCTTCGTCGGGGAGGGATGTATATATTTCGTCCCTCTGCTGCACCAGCCTCGACACTGACGGATCCTTGATCCGCCGCTCCATGGGGCTTGACCGCGCTACCGCCCGAATGGCGAAACTGGTAGACGCATGGGACTTAAAATCCCCCGCTCGTAAGGGCGTGCCGGTTCGATTCCGGCTTCGGGCACCATATAAAACAAAGGGTTGCGTGAGATATCTCAGGCAACCCTTTTTTGTTTGCGCATCACTTTACCGAGCGGTGCGGAGGCTCTCATAACCGCCGCCTGAACGCCTCGAGTATCTGCCGCGTGCCTTTCTTCATCTGCAATCGCGCAATGGTGTCCAGCGGGTACCAGAGACAATCGCTGATTTCGTTCTGCGGCCTGGCCGCACCGATGTCGCTGACCGAAGCCTCGAATACATGATGCAGGGTGTCGCCATCGCTGATGCGCATCAGGTACAGCAGGTTATCGGCGCCCAATCCGGTTTCTTCTGCAAGTTCCCTGAGGGCGGCTTCGGCATGGCTTTCGCCGCGTTCGACGACGCCGCCAGGCAAGGTCCAACGGCTGTTGGGTTTGCGCACCAGCAAGATGTGGCGATTTTCCTCGCAGATGACGGTCGCTCGAATTTTCATGGGCGGTGCTTTTCAGTGACTGTCATTGAAATGAAATATAACTGAAATATTAGAGCCTTGTGTCATCGGCAACGCTAGACGACGATTCTGGGCTCATACTTGTACGACCGCAGCGTAGCGGGAAAGACTGAACTTCATTTGCGCCTTGATTCATTGGCTGGCAGCGCTCCGTGAACTTGTACGCGTCGATGACCGGCCATCGCCAAAAATGAATCAGATCGGAAAAAAGGTATCCATGTTGGGTGGATGGCCGACCCCGGGCAGTGGGGAGAGAGGAAAGATGACCACTGTTGAAGATTTCAAAGTCAAATCCCATGAGCTCCTGGTGGAGCTCGACACAGCGACATCGGACATGATGACGCTCATTTGTGCCCATCAGATGACAGGATCGGCTTGGGAGGAGGCCGTACGGCGCCAGCATGAAGCCTATGAGCGATGGGTCGCCTATCTGAACGAGCGCTCATAGCGCCCGAGGGCAGATTCTTTGAACGGTCCTGGAGTACCTGTGCCTAATCATTCGTGGCCTGGATCGCTCATTCGTGCAGGTCACGAGACCGACAAGAGGATTGGGCCATGTCTGAATTAGCCAGTTATTTCTGGATCGCTGTCGCGGTGCTTCTGTTACTCGTGGATTTATGGGCAATCGTCAGCGTGTTTCGCAGTGACAAGTCCGCCGGGACCAAGGCGGGTTGGGCCTTATTGCTGATCATTCTGCCTGTGGTGGGGCTGATCATCTGGGGTGTGGCCGGGCCTCGTGGGATCAAGGAAGGCCCGTCTTCACCGGAGCACAGCAAGGGCTAACGGTTCTGCCAGCGACCGCCGGTGCTTTCACAGTCTTTTTGCGCCTGCTGCAACTGCTCGACGTCATAGTAGTACCAGGTGATCTGCGCATGATCGGGAATATTGACCGAGCCACCGCCGCTGTCTTTGCTGGTCGAGCGAGGATTCGCCAGGGTCTCCTGGGTGAGCCTGGCCTGGCAGGTTGCTACATACCCGTCGGCGCAGCGTTCGACCGGCGCCTTCTGGGTGCTGAGTGCGGTCTGGTTTTCGTTGCTGCATGACCAGCCGATGGCCCCATCCGGCATGCCTTTATATTCATAGCAGGCATGGGTTTCGACGGCTGGAAGCGACTGGCTCTGGGCCCGGGTGATGACATCGCAGCCCTGCGCCATGACGGTGGCAGGGCTTGCACAGGCAATCAGCAACAAGATTCTGGCATTCATGGTGGCTCTCCTTTTCGCGTTTTTCCGCACCTATCAATATCGAGGCGCAAAAGGATTGCGCGTTCCATCGGCGTTCCGGCCGGTAGAACTCAGGAGAAGCGTGGCTGACGCAAAGCGTTAGCGGAATTTCGGTAAGGGCCGTTCAATGGGCTTGAGGGATGAGAGTGCGTGCTGAATCGAGGGAACGTCCTTATCGATATCGTTCAGGCGATCCCGGATGCGCATGGCGGTTGGATGGCCGCCATTGTGGTCGACCCAGTCGGCGATTTCCTTGCAAGCCGCAGTCAGGCGACTCTGGCGCGATTCCAGCAAGGTGAGCAGGGTGGTGATGGACTCTTTTTCGGACATGTCACACCTCCATTCAGAGTTGATGAGGCAGCACGAAACCCGCCGCAGGCGGGTCGTACTGTCGTTTAAGCGTAGTTGAGTTATTGCTGGTTTGCCGGGGAATCCGGCGCCCGGCAGGTAACCGGCGCGCCGAATGAATGAAGGTCTTTGAATCAGCCAGACTCCTTGATCCAGCTGGGCGCAACGCTGGCTCGCCAACGCACGTCGGTGATGCCGTATTTTTCCGCAAGGGGTTTGGTAACCCGCTTGACCTTCTCCCTGCCGAATTTGGGTATGCGCCCGACACCCGCATCGCAACTGGCCCAATGCCAAGCTTCGGAGTTATTCATCACTTCGGCTCGAATGATGAATGACTTGGGCTCGCCATGGAGCATGTAGTCGATGATGTAAAGCGATGGCCCGCCCATAAATCCTCCCTAATTAGTTCTATACGGATGGATGCGAAGGCGTTCGGAAAATTCAATCGGATTTCCAGACGGTCGAAATAGACCGGTCAGGCGCCAGATCCGGTCAATGACAAGCGAAACGAAGCAGCGCTCACTGCCAGGAACCAAACCCGGTTAACCTTCTCCAAGGTGGGCTTCAAACATCATGCGCCAGGGAGCGGAGGCGTAGCAGTGCGGTATTACATAAAGGCAGAACATGAAAAACATCGCCAGGGCGCTGGTCATTGCAGTCCTCGCCAGCGGTTTGTCGGGGTGCATCGGGTCACCCATCGAATTGACTGCGCAAACCGAGCAACGCTTGCGTGAGCAGCCCCCGATCCGTTTCCTGCTGACGTTCGACGATGGGCCCAGCGCTTCGTCCTTCTGGAACCCGAGCCTTGACGTGTTGGATGCCCTTGCACGAAACCCGGTGCAACCCGGGATCAAGGCCGTGTTCTTTGTCCAGACCGGTGCCTCGCGCGCTGGCGACAGCGACATTGGCCGGTCGGTGATGCATCGTGAGCAAAATGAAGGTCACATACTGGGTTTTCATACGGCCACCCATTGGCATACCAACCATCGCTCCCTGAGTCCCGAGGATCTGGAGCAGTCGCTCATCAAAGGAGGGGCCGACATAGCCGCCATTTCCGGTGCGACGCCAACCCTGGTCAGGCCACCATTCTGGAGTTATGACCGGCGTACATTCGCGGCCTACCAGCGACATGGTATGCATGTGCTGCTCACCGACCTGAGCGCCAACGACGGCAAGGTCTGGGGCATTACCTTCAGTCCGCGACGGCGGATCAACCTGACTCGGCAGCTCTCCGAAGTGCGCGAGCGCATCGCTGCCGGGCAGTTGCCAGCAGTCGATGGCGTGATTCCGGTGGTGGTGACGTTCCACGACCTCAATCGCTACACCGCTCGACACGCTCGGGAATACCTGCAGATTCTGCTCGACAGCGCCAGGGCCACGGGCGTAAGGACCGACACCAAGCCGTTCTATGACGATCGACAGGCGCTGGAGCGGGCGGCCATGGCGCGTACGGTCAAGGAAAGCGGCCAGCCGGTGCGTCTGCCCGGTCTGTGGGACTGGCTCTGGGACTCGGATTCGCACTGATGGATGTTGCGACGTTCGGTCGGCACCACGGCGAAACTGAGTGTAAGGTAGGCGATGTAACCCTTGGTCTATACCGGAGGAGGTGACGATGAGTACCGCAATGCTGACGAAAATGCACATCAACGGTTATGACGTTCTCAGCGTGAACAGCGGCCCATGGAGGGTCTGTACCCAGGCCGACCGGTTGGGCTCCTTCGCTTCGCGTGAGGAAGCGCTGGCTTACGCCGCGGCGTTGCCGGCCAGGAGAAACCGTGAGGTGCGGGCGGCGAACGCCAAATAACCGCGGCGGACGTTAACCTTGTGGGAGCGGGCTTGCTCGCGAAGTCGGCACACTCAGTCTCGATGCAAACTGACCCACCGCCATCGCGAGCAGGCTCGCTCCCACAGGTCTTGCTGGAAACCACAGCTTCTGTGATCACTCGGAACCCTTGTGGGAGCGAGCCTGCTCGCGATGGCGTCGGCGCGTCCACCAACGATGTTCGGCCTGCTCAGGGCTGCGCCAGTTCCAGCGGAATCTCCAACGTGAAGAGGGCGCCTTGACCAAGTCCATCGCTATGGACATGAAGGCGACCATTCATCTCGACCGCTGCCAAGGCGCAGCTGTGTAAACCGAACCCATGGCCGTCCTTGCGCGTGGTGAACCCGTGGTTGAAGATGCGGGCCAGATTATCGGGGGCGATGCCTTCACCTCGATCCTTGACGCTGAGGCATAACGTTGTCTGGTCGACGATCCGTATGCCCAGGGTCATCTCCCGTGGTTCGGAAACATGGGACATCGCAAATTTTGCATTACTGATCAGGTTGATCAGAACCAGCAGCAGCCTGTGTTTATCGCCCATGATCATAGGCGCATCCTGATAATCCTTGATAACCGTGACGTGGTGCCGACTCAGGGCGCCCGAGTTCATGCGCAACGCGTCCTCGAACAAGTCACTGACATGGAGCGGCTCGATCAGCCGGGCTGCTCCGGCATAGGATTGTTGGGTGGTGACAATTTCCTTGATGTGGTCGACGCTCTTGGTCAATTGCGCCAGTTCATCGATCAGCCCCGCTTGCTCGGTGGCGATGGAATCGACCAATTCGTTGAAGTAGCGGGGAAGTAACTTGCCCTTTTCATCGAAGGTCATGAACTCGCCCAGGTCGTCGACGTGTTCATTCATCATCTTGACCGCTTTTCCGAGCCCCAGTGTCTTGCTGTTCTTCAATTTACGGGTGACGAGCTCCGCGGAGATGTTCACGCTGTTCAGCACGTTTCCGACGTTGTGCAGTACGTTCGTGGCGATCTCGGCCATGCCCGCCATCCGTGCCGCATCCACGAGTTCGCGCTCGGCCTCTCTCAATTCGCGGGTGCGCTCCTCGACCCGCTCTTCCAGCCGGTCGTTGGACGACTGCAACGCGTGGTTGATCAGGTTGATGACGGCGTAGCTGCGCACCAGGCGTACGGCCAGGTAGATCATCAACAACGCCATGAGGGTGGCACAAACGGCTAGATAGATATGATATTGACGGTCTGTTGCGGCGGTCCGGCGCTGTGTTTCATTCAACAGTTCATTGATGTTGTCCAGCTCCTGGGCCACCGGAATGACGTTGATGCGGTCAAGCAGATCATTGACGATCGGCTGCTCCTCGATAATCGAGCGGACATGCTGCGTCAGCGTGATAAAGGGCGGCTGAGCGGGGGCGGGCAACTGGTGGATGTAGTTTTCCAACTCGCTTAACTGACTCTCCAGTTCCCTGGCTTTGTCTGACGTGACATACGTGGCGTACTCCAGTGTCGTCAGTGCCAGTTCAAGGACATTGGAGGCTGCTGTCAGACGTTCCGGTGCACTGCCGATCTTCAACTCCTTGAGCAGTGCCTGAATGTCGTCTTCGGCGGTTGGCAGCGCATCCAGGGCTGTACGCAAGTTTGCGTTGTGCTGTTCGAACTCTTCTACCAGCAGGGTCTTGTTCTTGATCGCATCCACATAACCCTGGCGCCTGGAGTTCCAAAGCGCGGCCAAGGGGCCGGCGTTGTTGAGCCGTTCCAGTTGCTCCCACCGACTGCCTGCTTCCGCCGGTGGGGCCAGCGACAGGTTGTTATTGACGCCGATCTTTTTCCTCAGAATCTTGACGTTCCAGTTGGCGTCGGACTGCTTGAGTTGCCGGATGAAGTCGCGGGACTCGAAGTAGGTCGTGGTGTCGTAGGTATAGGACTTGATCAGGAAGAATATCAAGGCCGAGAAAACGGCCAATGCAACGGCCAACAAGGCAGGCCACTTATATTTTTTGATAATCGTGGTCACGCTGTTCTCCTGTCCAGGGCGTTGATCGACGGAGTCGCTGGGCTCCCGAGTCGGGCAAGGTTTTCAGGGAATGGAACAATGGGCTGAGGCTGTAGGGATCGGATTGGCTGGCGCGCCAGTCTTTTTTTGCCTGGGTACACGTTGAGCTCCCTGCTAACGGTCAACTGCGGGTTCGTCACTCGGGCCAGTGTAGCGCTAACGGGAATAGGGTGATGTTTCTGCTGGGGAACTAGCGCGGCCAAGTCAGGCCGCGCCGCAGAATTACTTGGTGTCAATGAAGGGCAGGGTGCCATTGGGCAGCACAGTGGTCGGCAATACACCGTTCCAGCGCTCGGCCTTGGTCAGTTCCACCAGGTTCTGGTTGCTGGCCAGGGCCTGGGCCCGAGCCTTGATCGCCTCGGCTTCTGCCTTGCCGCGCAACTCGGTGGCCAGTGCATCCGCCTTCGCCTGGGCGATCTGCGAGTCGGCTTCGGCCTGGGCCTGGGTCACGCGAATCTGTGCCTGGACCTGCTCGGTGGCGAGCTGTTGTTCGCGGGTCTTGACCTGGACTTCCGCCGCCATGCGCGCTTCGATCGCTTTCTCGTAGGCGTCACTGAAATCGATGTTTTCGACCTGGACGCTGTCGATGATCACGGGCCCGGTGATGGTGGACTTGATGGCACTGGAAATGTCGTTGACCAGTTGGACGCGGTTCTGTACGGCGGCCACCGCGTTGAACCTGCCGAACACGTTTTCCACCTGGGTCGGCACCTGCCGGCTGATCATCCGGTCGCGGATACCTTCGATATCCTTGAACTGGCTGTAGACCTTCGCCACGTCTGCCGGCGCAATGTGCCAGGACACGGACACCTTGAGCTGGGCGGACTGTTGATCCTTGCTGTAAGCCTGGAGGTCTTCGTAGGAAGTGACCTGGCTTTGTACGCTGATCAGGCGTACGGACTCGATGAAGGGTGTCTTGAACGACAAGCCCGGCTCCACGACCCCGACCAGCGCGCCATTGCGCAGCAGCACGCCGCGTTCGGTTTCGTCGACCGTGTACCAACTGCCAAAAAATACGCAGAGCACGACGATGCCCATGATTGCCGCAACGAGGGAGCCGATGGTTTTGCTGGTCACTGTTCTTTCCTTTGAGTGGGGGCTGGGGGTTGCGATGTGCCGTATCCAGCACTGAAGTCGACAGCTCTTTTCTGAACGCCAGACACGAAAAAGCCCTGAATGATCAGGGCTTTAACGTACAAATATGGCGGAGGCGATGGGATTCGAACTCATGGACCTGTTACAGTCGACGGTTTTCAAGACCGTTGCCTTAAACCACTCGGCCACACCTCCGTATTGCGTTGCGGGCGCCATAATACCCGAATGAAACACACTGTCAAACTCTCCACGTAGCTTGTTACAGGGCGTCTGTTATGATCCTTGCCACTGAATGTTTCAAACCGGAGGAGTGTCGCCATGCGCGAACAGGATTACGCAGTGAACAACAGCGTGCAGGCCGAGCAGCTAGAGGTTAGCCGCGTCCTGCGCAACACTTATGGCCTGCTGGCACTCACGCTCGCTTTCAGCGGTGTGATGGCCTACGTCGCCCAGCAGATGCATGTCGGCTACCCGAATGTGTTCGTGGTGCTGATCGGCTTCTATGGACTTTTCTTCCTGACCAACAAACTTCGCGATTCGGGCTGGGGCCTGGTCTCGGCGTTCGCCCTGACCGGTTTCATGGGGTTCATACTCGGCCCGATCCTCAACCTTTATCTCAAGATGCAGGGCGGCGCTGAACTGGTCAGCTCGGCCTTTGCCATGACCGCACTGGTGTTCGGTGGGTTGTCGGCGTATGTGCTGATCACCCGCAAGGACATGAGTTTCCTGGGCGGTTTCCTCACCGCCGGGTTCTTTGTGCTGGTGGGGGCGATGCTGGTCAGCTTCTTCTTCCAGATCAGCGGCCTGCAATTGGCGATCAGCGCCGGTGTCGTGCTGTTTTCCGCGCTGATGATCCTGTACCAGACCAGCGCGATCATCCATGGCGGCGAGCGCAACTACATCATGGCGACCATCAGCCTGTATGTATCGATCTATAACCTGTTCGTCAGCCTGCTGCAGCTGTTTGGCCTGATGGGGCGCGACGACTGATTGCAAGCGCTACACAAAGCCCGCTTCGGCGGGCTTTTTTTCGCCTGCGATTTGTATTGTGGCCATTTGCCTAGAAAGTGCCGCCATGTGATGGCGACTTTGAATAAATGATCTACACCTATGGCAAGGAAGCGGCATTGCCAGGAAGGTATGAAATGAATCGCTGCCATGCGAAGTCTCGCATCAACCCCTCAGGAACCTTGTGTTCGGCGACCGAGCCAGGACCAACCGTGCCTGGCTTTGAGCCGAAGGAGGTCATTCGCACCTAGAAAGTGGACCGTGACAGGCTCGGCGCCGTGCCGCCTGAAAACAGAAGGAGGTCCTGCGCATCGGTCAGGAAGCTGATGAGAGGGCGCCTCCCTATAAGGAGATATTCGATGAAGCATTCCCAAGGAAAAGTCGTTGCATTTCTGTCCCTGGCAGGGGCGATGTCCATGATCTGCGCCCACGCCGGAACCTTCCCCGATTTTGGCTATGCCCCCCCAAAAGGTGATTATTCCGGAGAGCTTTTCCAGCTCAGCCAGAACTATCCCACCGTGGCGCCGGGCGCGTCGTCGATGCCGGCGTTCTTCAAGCAACTGCCCAAGACATTCTCCAACGACTTTGAAACCTGGCGCCCCTACATGAACGAGGTGAAGAAGTACTGTCTGGAGGGCAACACCGGGATTGGCTGGAATGTGCAGAAGAACAAGGTTCGCCAGTGGTATCACATGCCCTGGCAGCACTACGGTCTCAACGGTCGCGAGGGTATTCACGGGCTCACCAAGGAGGCGCCGATCCAGCCCCTGCAGTTGGCGAGTACGCAAACCGGCAGTGGGCAGACCTACGCCGTGGGCATCTACAACGACATAGGGGCCTACACCATTGGCCAGGTCTGGAAAGACCCGCAGAACCCCGATCCGAGCTACACCTCCAAACCCAAGGGCTTCGGCAACGGCACGGTCGTGTGCAAGGCGCTGTTTGCTGATATCGACGTCAGTACGGTGCCGTTCCTGGCCAATCCATTGCTCTGGAAGGCTTACACCGCCAAGACGTTCACCTCGACAAGCCGTGCCGTGACCAATGTTGCGCTGATACAGATGGACATCGCTGTGCGCGACACCCGGGTGAGCGACACCGGCTGGCTCTTCGGCACCTTCCAATACAACGGCGCCATTACCGGTAAAGCGAATTGGGACAACCTGGTGCCGGTGGGAATCATGTGGGGGAACGATCCCCAGGAGAAGGGCCATGCGTTCACCAACCCAACGCCAACCGTAACCAAAATCAACCCGGCGTTGAAGCAGACCGCAATCAATGCCAATACCAAGGAACTGCCGCCGACTCATCTGGGGTGGAACGGGCGCCTCAACGGCCCGGTGGACAATCCCCAGGCGTCCTGTACGAGCTGTCACATGACCGCGGAATACCAGCAACGGGCGCTCATGAACCCGACGTTCCAGGCCAATCCGCCGACAGTCGGGGGTGATGTCTGGATGCAATGGTTCCAGAATATTCCGGCCGGACAGCCTTTCACACCGGATACACAAAGCACGGACTACAGCTTGCAATTGTCCGGTGCCCTGGCCAACTTCTATAACTGGAAGTGCGACCTCGGTGGCGTTTATGCGGACAAAAAGAATGCGTGCGACAAGGCACGGCCCATCACGTTGATGAAAGAGAGCAACGTGCCTCAGGAGGAGGTGTACAAGGTACAACGCAGCCCGGAAGCGGAATAACGTAAGCCCGGCCTCGGTCCACCGCCGAGGCCGGATCCGACTCAGGCCATCGGAGGCAGGCGCCGCTTGACCGGGGTCTTCTTGACGATAGCGGTACTGGTTTCAGCCAGGACATTGAGTTTGTCCAGCAGGGTGTCCAACTGTTCCATCGAGCGCACGTGCAGCCGGGCGATGAAGCAATCGTCGCCGGTCACCTTGTCGCATTCGGTAAATTCGGCGATGGCCTGGATCTGCCGTTCCACTTCCTGCAACTGCCCCGGTAACGGGCGGATGCGGACAATGGCCTGAAGCTGGTAGCCGAAGCACTTCGGGTCTACCTCAACGGTATAGGCCCTCAGCACGCCGCGTTCCTCGAGCCGCCTCAGGCGCTCGGCCACGCTGGGCGAGGAGAGGCCGCTCAGGTTCGCCAGGGCCTTGAGCGAGCGCCGGGAATCTTCCATCAGCGCACTGATGAGGATCTGATCAATATCGTCCGTCATGTCGACTCCGTTAGGCGAATGCCTGAAGTTGCCTTGATAAAAAAGGTCGAACGGCAGTTTAGCCTTTTTCAATCCATGGAGAAGCCCTTCACTGGCTTGTCATACTGTGCCCCACTTGCTGAAGGAGCCTGATGATGGACAAGACCTTACGTCGCGGTTCGCTGGAAATGACCGCCGCCATGCTGATTTCCGGAACCATAGGCTGGTTCGTGCTGGTTTCCGGCCTGCCGGTGTTGGATGTGGTGTTCTGGCGTTGCGTGTTCGGTGCGGCCACTCTGTTGCTGATTTGCGCCGGATTCGGTTTTTTACGCCGGGACATCCTGACCCGCACGACATTTCTGCTGGCGGTGCTCAGTGGGGTGGCGATCGTTGGCAACTGGGTGTTGCTGTTCGCTTCCTATTCACGGGCCTCGATTGCCATCGGCACTGCAGTGTACAACGTCCAACCGTTCATGTTGGTGGGGTTGGCTGCGCTGTTCCTGGGGGAGAAAATCACCGCGCAAAAGCTGTTCTGGCTGGCGGTGTCGTTTCTCGGGATGCTGGCGATTGTCAGCGCCCATGGTGAGCAGGGGCAGGGCAGCGGGGAGTATCTGGTGGGCATTGCCCTGGCACTCGGGGCGGCGCTGCTGTACGCCATTGCTGCGCTGATCATCAAGCGCTTGACCGGTACACCACCGCACTTGATTGCGCTGGTGCAGGTCAGCACCGGGGTATTGCTGCTGGCACCCTGGGCAAACTTCTCGGCTCTGCCGCAACAGCCCGAGGCCTGGGCCAGCCTCATCACTCTCGGAATGGTCCACACCGGGGTCATGTATGTGTTGTTGTACAGCGCGATCCAACGCCTGCCGACCGCAATCACCGGCGCACTGTCATTCATCTACCCGATCGCGGCGATTTTCGTCGACTGGTTCGCCTTCGGCCATCGCCTCGAACCGCTGCAATGGCTGGGTGTGGCGGCGATCCTGCTGGCGGCTGCCGGCATGCAGCAGGGCTGGGGCATCAAGGCACGCCGTCCAGCCCTGCTGTAGTGCGGGGTCAGAAGATGTAGTCGGTGGTCAGGAAGTTCGAGTCCCGCTCGCGGATGATGTCGCTGATCAGCGCTTTATTGCTCTCCTGGAACTTGGTCGCCACCAGGGTGCGGATCGAAAAGGTACGCAGCGCATCGTGCACGGACAAGGTGCCCTCGGCCGAGTTTTTCCGGCCGTTGAACGGGAACGTGTCCGGCCCGCGTTGGCATTGGGCATTGATGTTGATGCGCCCGACCTGGTTGGCGAATGTGTCCACCAGCTTGCCGATTTCAGCCGGGTGAGTGCCGAAGATACTCAGTTGCTGGCCGAAGTCGGACTCCAGCACGTAGTCGATCACGGTATTGAGGTCGCGATACGGCACGATGGGCACCACCGGGCCGAACTGCTCCTCGTGATAGACCCGCATCGCGGTGTTTACCGGATAGAGCACGGCGGGGTAGAAGAATGAGCTGCGGGATTCGCCGCCGTGTGCGTTGGTCACCGCCGCACCCTTGGCCACCGCGTCGTCCACCAGGGAACGCAGGTAATCGATCTTGCCGGCCTCGGGCAGCGGCGTCAGCGCCACGCCGTCCTCCCAGGGCATGCCCGGCTTGAGGGTGGCGAGCCTGGCGTTGAATTTCTCGATGAATGCCGGTGCCACGTCCTCATGGACGAAGAGGATTTTCAACGCCGTGCAGCGCTGGCCGTTGAAGGACAGCGAGCCGGTCAACGCTTCGCTGACGGCATTGTCGAGGTCGACGTCCGGCAGCACCAGCCCCGGGTTTTTCGCATCCAGCCCCAGGGCGGCACGCAGGCGGTGTGGGCGCGGGTGGAGCTTCTTCAGGTCGCTGGCGGCCTTGTTGGTGCCGATGAAGGCGAAGATGTCGATCTTGCCGCTGGCCATCAACGCGCTGACGGTTTCCCGGCCGCTGCCGTAGATCACGTTGATCACACCCGCCGGGAAACTGTCGCGGAAGGCTTCCAGCAGCGGCCGCACCAGCAGGACGCCGAGCTTGGCCGGCTTGAATACCACGGTGTTGCCCATGATCAAGGCGGGGATCAGGGTGGTGAAGGTCTCGTTCAGCGGATAGTTGTAGGGCCCCATGCACAGGGCCACGCCCAGGGGCACGCGACGGATCTGCCCGAGGGTGTCCTGTTCCAGCTCGAAACGGCTGGAGCGCCGGTCGAGCTCCTTGAGGGCATTGATGGTGTCGACGATGTAGTCGCAGGTACGGTCGAACTCCTTCTGGGAATCCTTGAGGTTCTTGCCGATTTCCCACATCAGCAGCTTGACGACGGCTTCGCGCTGCTCGCGCATGCGCGCCAGGAAGGTTTCCACGTGGCGGATACGCTCGGCCACCCGCATTGTCGGCCACAGGCCCTGGCCGCGATCGTAAGCCCGGACGGCGGCGTCCAGGGCGGTGAGGGCGGTTTCGGCATCCAGCAGCGGCGTACTGCCGAGTACCACTTGTTCATCGCCTTGTTCACCGGCCAGGTACACCGGGCTACGCACGACGGCCAGCGGTCCCGGCCAGGTTTTCAGGACGCCATCGACCAGGTATTCACGCTGCTCGATCCGCTCTTCGAGGCGATAGGCCTGGGGGATATCGGCGGCACTGGGAAACAGATTGGCGAGAAGGTTGGCTGTGGTCATGTCGTTACTCCCTCAAAGAAATGAACCCTGACGACTCACCGTCGTCTTCGCTTCCAGGGTTATACGCCTTAATGGGGGGAGTTTTTAAGTGGCATGGGCCGGCAGCTGCGTTTTTGCCGGCCCGGATGCGCAATGCTGCTCACTTGAGACTTGCCACAGTTCGGTATTTACCAACGCATCCGTACACCCATACTGGCAATCACGCCATTGAGGTCGTTGTCGTCGACGTCGCTGCTGTAATCGGCACTGACATACAGGCTCACCACGGGCGTGACCCGGGCGACCAGGCCCAGGCCCAGCTCGACGGTAGAGGACTTGCGGCTGCTGCTGATCTTGTCGACCTTGTCCAGGGAAAGGGTGTCGGCGCTCTGGACGGTGTGCCACAGGTTGGTCCGCACGTAGGGCTCCACGCCCAGGCCATTGACCTCGTAAGTGCCTTTGAGTCGCGCCCCCACACGCCCGCTCCAGGTACTCAGTGCACTGCTGCTGCCATCCTCGGCGTTACCGGTGTCGAGGGTCACGCGTTGGTTGATCAGTTGCGCCTGAGGTTCGACCACCCAGTTGTCACTGATGCCGATGGGGAAGCCGCCTTCGACCGACAGCGTGACGGCGCTGCCTTCGGTCGCCTGGCGCTGGCCTTGTTCGGTACGGCTGTAGCCGTTGACCCGGCCGCCACTGGCGCTGAGGTCCACATGCCAGCCAGCCGGGCCGGTGAGGCTCCAGTAGGCGCCCAGGTTCGTCCCCTGCAGGTTCAGCGCATCTTTGCCCGGCTCGGCCATGGCCGGACTGACCAGCACGCCGCCGACATTGGCGATGATCTGGCTCTGGCCACCGATCAGGCCCATGCGCTGGGTATGGCCGTTGTCGTTGCGAAGCGTGAACAGTGCGGGCCCCTTGTCGGATGCGGGGTCGGGATTGATGAGGGTGGCGTTCGGGTTGTCGGCGGGTGTTCGGCCATACCAGGGTTGCGATGAATGCTCGACGGGCCAGGCCATGACCTCCATGGATGAGCACAGCAGTAACGACGTCGACACGGTGTAGAAGGTGGTCGTGATTTCTTGTGGGCGGAGGGAAGTTCTCATGGGGGTCTGCCTTGCAATCGCATGCGTCTCTCGCTTAGGGCGTCTCTCCTACCCCGAATGAGGGGCGACCGAATGGATTGAGGCAAGTCTCGGGCGGCCCGCCGCAACGGGTTCCCGAGGCCTGCCCCTGACTGTATTTCCGGGGGTAGTACGGTGTAGTCAAGAAGACCGATGTCATCGCGTCAAGAAACTGGGCGATGAATGGCGATATGAAATCAGACCCAATAAATAACTGATTTTTTTCAGTTATCCATGGGCCTGGTTGGCGTCAAATCACCGTCGGTAGCGCGTCACCAGCTGACCCGCACGCCGAGATTGCCCGCCACGCTGCGTTGCTGGTTACTGTCCAGGTTGTTGCTGTAGTCCGCGCTGGCATAGACGCTGACCGAGGGGGCCAGGCTTACGATCATGCCGACGCCCAGGTCGCCGGTGGAAGCGCGCTGTTGGGTCTTGACCCGGTCGGTGTTGTCGAATGTCACCGTGTCGGTGCCGGAGAAGGTGTGCCACAGATTCGCCCGCAGATACGGCTCGACGGGCATGCCACTGACTTGATAGCGGCCCTTGAGCCGGGCGCCGAGGCGGCCGGTCCAGGCACCGTCGGAATCGAATTCGACCCTGGAGATCCCGTCGTCCTGGGTATCCAGGGAGATTTTCTGGTGGATGACCTGGACCTGGGGTTCGAGAACCCAGTCAGTGGCCACGGCGAACGGATAGCCGGCTTCCGCGGAGAGGGTCAGGGCGTGCCCGCGGTTGTCGATCTTGAGACCGCGGTCGGAGCGATTGTCACCGTCCAGCCGGGTACCCATCACGACCGCATCGACATAACCACCGGTAGGATCGGTGAGCGTCCAGTAGAGCCCGTAGCTGTCGCCGTCGAGTTCTATCTTGCCGGCTCGTCGGCCCTGGAAGCCCAGGTTGAAGCCGTCGACGTGACCGTTCAGCTCGGTGTGGCCGACGAAGAAGCCGATGCGCTGGGTCTGGCCGCCGGACATCGGCGAGCTGTACAGATCGTTGCCCACCTGGAAGCCTTTGATGGAACCGTCGAATCGAGGCGAAACCGTACCGGCCCAGCTCTGGTCCAGATCCTTGCCATAGACCCGACCCCACCCTGCGCCGAACGCGCCGGTTTCGGTGAGCAGGCGCTGGTCGCCCTGGCGATCATGGAAGGTGCCCAAGGCCATCAGGGTCAGTTGCGCCGCGGCAGGAGGCAACACCGACCAGGTGGGCACTTCCGGGCGATACAAGGGAATGGGCGCGGCACCCGGCACCGCAGCCGGCAACGCCGGTAAACTCGGGCTGGGCGCCGCCACCGGTCCGGCGACCACGGTCGAGCGCAGGTACCAGTTATTTTCATTGCCGTTCACGCCGCCCTTGAACAAGCGGTAATCGAAGGCGCCGGCCGATACCGCATTGGCCAGCGAAAACGCGCCGCTGTCGCTGATCGCGCCGCCCTGGGCCTGAACCAGTTCGATGCCGTTCTGCGTCGTCAGCGCCCCCGCGCCGCCCACATTCGTGACAGTGATGGCGGTGGTCCCCGTGAGCGTTCCACCGTTGACCACCAGCTTGTCGCTAGGGGAGTCATCGGCCCCCAGGACCGATTGCAGGCGTAGCTGGCCGTTGTTACCGACGTAGTTACCCTGCACGGTGAGGGTGTCGTTGGTGCGGTTATTGCCCTGGGTAAGGTCCACCGTTCCGCCGTTGTTGAGCGTTGCCAACTGACCGGCGGTGAAGGGGGTAACGCTGCCCTGGGTCGAGGTCAACACGCTGCTGCTGTCGAGGGTGAGGGTGCCCGTGGCCGTGGCGCTGTCACCCAGGACCAGCGCGTCATTCAGGTCCAGGCGCGAACCCTGGCTGAGGTTGACGTTCTCCCAGTTGACGTAACGGGCACCCGTGCTGGAGGAGCTGCCTTCAAGGGTCAGGACGTCCTGGCCCAACCCGCCGTTCAGGCTCGGGGTGATGGCGAGCGTTGTTTCATCGAGGCCGCGCAACAACGCCGTGTCATTGCCGTCACCCATCAGAATCGCAGAGTGGATCAGCCCACCGCTCCACTGCAGTTGGTCATTGCCGGCACTGGTACGGACCTCGCCGATGATTTCGCCACCGCTGACGGTAATGCTGTCATTGCCGCCACTGACACTGACGTTGCCACCGATGCGTCCCGCAGACAGGATGATGGTGTCCTGGCCGAAACCGGTCACCAGGTTACCGATGATCTGACCGCCCGACATGTCGAAGAGGTTGTCGTCGAGCTTCATATCGACCCGGCCGATCGTGCCTCCGCTCATGTGTGCGATATCGCCGTCTTCGAACGCATCGACAATGGTGCCGCCGGACATCGTGAACCTATCGAGGCCATCCCCCTGGGACAGAGACAGGATGCGGCCACCGGTCATGAGAAAGTCGTCGGCCTCCGAGCCTTGGCTCACGTCACCGTCAATCACGCCGTTGGCATGGATTTCGATGTGATCGGCACCTTCGTCAAACGTGACGTCGCCCTGAATGACGCCACTGCCGTTGGCGGGCATCGTCAGGCTGTTGTTGCCTGAAAGGTCCGTCAGCCCGGGGCTGGTGCCGCTGTCGCAGACATAGGTGTCATCACCTGCGGTTGGTGTCAGCGTGCAAGCTGCCATGGTGGTGGGAACGGGTAACAGGAAGGGGGTCGATATCCATAAGGCATTGAACAGCCGCTTGAAAGCATGATTGTGCGAGCTCATGTGCTATCCCTCTGCATCGGCATTCGGGGAACGCCGGTTTCAGCATCGGCTGCACAACAGCTGGCACACAGGGCCTGGCAACGCTCGCTGTATGGGATGGCACCGTAACAATGAAAGAAAGGTGTCGCTACTGTCAGAACTTACAGGTGGCACGTTGTCATCAGCGACCCGTCGCAGGGTTCACAGATGCACTTCAACCGACAGCGGCAGGTGATCGCTCAGGTGTGTCCAGGGCTTGCTGCCGAGGATTTTCGGGGCATGGCTGGTGGCGTTGCGCAAGTAGATGCGATCCAGGCGCAGCAGGGGGAAACGAGCCGGGTAGGTCCTGGCGGGACGGCCGTGGTGGTGCTCGAAGGCTTCGTGCAGATACTGACGCTGGGCGAGGGTAATGTTGCCGCGCAGTTGCCAGTCGTTGAAGTCGCCGGCGATGATCACCGGGGCGTCCTCGGGCAGGGATTCGAGCAGTTGGCAGAGCAATTTGAGCTGCAGTTGGCGATGGCTTTCCAACAGGCTCAGGTGCACGCAGATGCCGTGGACTTCGGCATGGCCCGGCACGTCCAGCACGCAATGCAGCAAGCCACGCCGCTCCGGGCCGGTGATTGAAACGTCGAGGTTGCGGAACTGGCGGATCGGGTATTTGGACAGCAGCGCGTTGCCGTGATGGCCATCGGGGTACACCGCGTTGCGGCCGTAGGCGAAGTCGCTCCACATGCTGTCGGCAAGGAACTCGTATTGGGATGTCTGGGGCCAGTTGTCGTAGCGGGAGGCATGGCGGTCATGCTCGCCCAGGACTTCCTGCAGGAACACCAGGTCGGCGCCGGTACTGCGCACCGCTTCACGAAGTTCCGGCAGGATGAAGCGGCGGTTGAGGGCGGTAAAACCCTTATGGGTATTGACCGTCAGCACCTGCAGCCGATGGACCGCCACAGGCGAGTCCAATGGCACCGATTCGACAGCCCGCCAGTCGGGATCGCGAGTCACATTCACTCCTGAATCAGACGTATCTGTTCATGCGACTGATGGGGAGCATCGGCAGTTCCGGATATTTACTGTTTCAGCCAGCTTTCATGTTGATCCCATCACCGATTTCGCGAGCAGGCTCGCTCCCACAGGGGATTTGTAGCGACACTGTATTGTGTGACCATCCGAAGCCAATGTGGGAGCGAGCCTGCTCGCGAAGAGGCCCTACCTGACGCAACGCTTTCGTGGTGCTTCAGATGAACACGATCTCATACGGCAACCCCATGCGATCCAGGATAACCCGCGGAACCAGCGGGGCGATGCCGCTGGCGGGTTCGCCGTTGAGCTGGCTGGCATAGGCGTGCATCGCGTGGCGTTTGCGGGCGGTGGTCCAGACGTCCAGGCGCAGTTTTCGCGCGCGGTGCCAGGGGATCTTGTTCTGCTCGCGAACCGGCCAGTGCCAGGCCCATACCGGCAGTTCGTTGAAGGTCGCCCCGACACTTTCGGCCGCCAGGGCTCCGGCACGGCCGACGGTCTCGTGGTCGCTGTCACCGTCCTTGCGCCAGGTGCCGAACACCACGTCGCCGGGGCGCAGGTAATGGCCGATGAAGGCGGTCAGTTGCGCCTCATGTTCGGCCAGGGCCTTTTCCGGGAAGCCGCCGCGCACCCACTGCAAACCGTGGGTAGGTACGCCCAGGCGATGCAGGGCATCCACGCTTTCCTGGGGATGGGGGCGATAGATGCGCAGGCGTTCATCGGTCCACAATGGTGAAGCGGGGTGGTTGAGGTCACCGTCGGTGACCGAGAGCAGCAACATGGGATAGTCCAGGTTGCTGAGCAATTGTAGCAACCCGCCACAGGCTCCGATCTCATCGCCAGGGTGCGGGGAGAGAATAACGGCACGGGCGCCGGCAGGGATGAGTGTCTGGGTGCTGATGATGGGAATGTCGGCCAACTGCGGCGCACTGTTCCAGATTTGCGGGTGCTGCCGGCCTTGCAAGCGAGAGGCAAGTTTCATGGGTTACGTCCTTGTTATATTCAATCTTTCAGCCACGCATCGGGCCGACTGCCCGGGTGCCCCGAAGGGACTGGCTGCGATCTGCAGTGCTCCGAATCCTGGAATACCGCCTGCGAAGTATTGACCATGACGCGCGATTCGTCGCGTCACTTGTGTATCTGAACTGCAGTTTTTCACTCGAACTGGGCTGTTCAAGCCTGGTGAAACGCCACCAGGGGCGCGTCCTTGCGGCTCTGGATGGTCTGTAACCTTATATCACCGAGTCTATTTTTCGTCTTCGCGCTGCAACTCGAACAACAGCAAAGAGCGGCCCGTGACGGAATATTCGGAATCGAAATCGAAACGCTCCTGGCCCCGTACCGTCGGCTGGTTGGTGTCTACCATGCAGGTCCAGAAACTCCCTTCGGGGACCTCCGGCAGGCGGAAATTGACGACGTCATGATGCGCGTTGACCACCAGCAGCAACGTCGCGTCACCGCCCTTGCGGCGTATTCCCGTCTCCTGGGCGCGGCCGTCCATCAGCATTCCCAGGCAACGACCGTGGCTGTCCTGCCACTGTTCAATGGTCATCTCACTACCGTCCGGTGCCAGCCAGGTCACGTCCTTGACGCCGATATCCTCGTTGTAGTTACCCACCAGGAACCGCCCACGCCGCAGGATCGGATAGGCCAGGCGCAACTTGATCAGCCGTTTGACGAATGCGAGCAGCGCGGCGCCATCCTCGCTCAGGTCCCAGTTGACCCAGCCGATCTCGCTGTCCTGGCAATAGGCGTTGTTGTTGCCATGCTGGGTGCGGGCGAACTCGTCCCCGGCGACGATCATCGGCGTGCCTTGGGCCAACAGCAGGGTCGCGAAGAAATTGCGCATCTGCCGATGGCGCAGGGCGTTGATCTGCGGATCGTCGGTCGGGCCTTCGGCTCCGTGATTCCAGGACAGGTTGTTATTGCTGCCGTCCTGATTGTTTTCATCGTTGGCTTCGTTGTGCTTGTCGTTGTAGGACACCAGGTCATTCAGGGTAAAGCCGTCATGAGCGGTGATGAAGTTCACCGAGGCATAGGGACGGCGCCCGCGCTGATTGAACATCTCCCCCGAGGCGGTCATGCGGCTGGCAAAGTCGGCAAGCTGGCCGTCGTCGCCTTTCCAGAACGCGCGCACGGTATCGCGAAACTTGTCGTTCCACTCGACCCAGCCCGGTGGGAAGCGGCCCACCTGATAACCACCGGGGCCACAGTCCCAGGGTTCGGCGATCATTTTCACCTGGCGCAGCACCGGGTCTTGGCGGCAGGCAACGAGGAAACTGTGGCGCTCGTCGAAACCATCGTGATACCGGCCGAGAATGGTCGCTAGGTCGAAGCGGAACCCGTCGACATGCATCTCCGTGGCCCAGTAGCGCAGGGAATCGGTGACCATCTGCAACACGCATGGATGGCTCAGGTCGAGGGTATTGCCGGTGCCCGAATCGTTGATGTAATAGCGTTTGTCGTCGGGCATCAGCCGGTAGTAGGAGGCATTGTCGATACCGCGCATGGACAGGGTCGGGCCTTGCTCGTTGCCTTCGGCGGTGTGGTTGTAGACCACGTCGAGAATGACCTCCAGATTGGCATCGTGCAGGTGCGCGACCATTTCCTTGAACTCGGCGATCTTGCCGCTGGCCAGGTAACGCGGGTCGGGAGCAAAGAACGCAATGCTGTTGTAGCCCCAGTAGTTGGTCATGCCCTTATGCAGCAGGTGTTGGTCGTTGACGAACGCATGGATGGGCAAGAGCTCGACCGATGACACACCCAGCTTGCGAATGTGTTCGAGCACGTCGTCGACCATCAGCCCGGCGAAGGTCCCGCGCAGGTTCTCGGGTACGGCGGGGTGGCGCATGCTGATGCCGCGCACATGGGTTTCGTACAGGATGGTCTTGTCCCAAGGCACGCTGACGCGGTGGTCATGGCCCCAGGTGTGGGCAGGGTCAATGACTTTGCACTTGGGCACGAACGGGGCGCTGTCGCGTTCATCGAAGCTGAGGTCGCCATCGGGATGACCGATGGTGTAGCCGAACAGCGCCTCGGACCATTTCAATTGGCCCACCAGTTGCTTGGCGTAGGGGTCGATCAGCAGCTTGTTGGGATTGAAGCGATGGCCGTTCTCCGGGTCGTAGGGACCGTAGACCCGGTAGCCGTAGATCAACCCCGGATGGGCATCGGGCAAGTAGCCGTGGTAGATCTCGTCGGTGTACTCCGGCAACTCGATGCGTTCGACTTCGACCTCGCCGGTGTCATCGAAAATGCACAGTTCGACCTTGGTGGCGTTGGCTGAGAACAACGCGAAATTGACCCCCAGGCCATCCCAGGTCGCGCCGAGCGGGAACGGCAGCCCTTCACGAATCCGCGAGGCCTCGATAACAGGCGGCGGGGTGGTTTTCTTTGGACGGGTCATGGATTGCTCCTGCAAAAGACAGACAGATACTACAAAGCGGGTGGTTCAGAGATCATTGGTTCCAGGGTGACTAGAGCTGACACAGAACCCTGTGGCGAGGGGATTTAGCGAATCCCCTCGCCACAAATGCGGTCTGCTTGAGCCCGAGGATCAAACCGCCGGAGGCTTGCGGGCCGCTCGTGGTTTCTTGTCGGCCGGCTTGCCAGCCGCTGGGGCCGCCGCAGCGGGTTTAGCCGCAGGTTTGGCCTTGGGCGCAGTGCTTTTGGGGGGCGCCTTGGCCGTGGTGCTCTTGGCCGCCACAGGCTTGATGCCGTCGGCCTTGACGGCGGCTGGTTTGCCGGCGGCCTTGGCTGGCTTGCTCGGTGCCAGGGCCTCAGCCTCGGCCAGTTTGCGCGCCATCTCCCAATGACGTTCTTCCTGCCCCGCAGGCTTACCTTCGGATTCCCAGATCTGATAGGCGAATTCACGAATGCGTTTATCGTCGGTACTCATCGCAATGCTCCTGACATGACTCAAGACGGGATAAAGACGTTGACCGGGAAATCCCCCAGTGCGGTGCTGACCATCAACTCCCCTTGTGGTGTGACTGCTGCACGTTTAAAAAGTCCCTTTAGTTTTCCATCCTCAACGGCGAACGGTATCGAAACGCGGGTATCGCCCCAGTTCGCAGCCGTCACCCAGGGTTCGGAGCCGTTCTCCAGCAGGTTGGCGGCGTGGATGGGTACCACCACGATTGCCCGCTGTTGCTCATGCTCGCGCATGAAGGCCAGGACCCGGTCCGCGTGCACGCCGATCACGGGCAGAGGCTCATAACTGCCCTGTTGGAACAGTTGCGGGTATTCGGCCCGCAAGGCCAGGGTCTTGGCGATCAGGGCCTGCTTGACCCGACCATCACGCCAGTCGCGTAGCAGTTCGGCGGGAGGGGTGTCGGCCTGTAGTGCCTGACGACGTGCGTCGAAGTCGACCGGGCGACGGTTGTCCGGATCCACAAGGCTGAAATCCCAGAATTCGGCGCCTTGGTACAGGTCCGGTACGCCGGGTACGGTCATGCGGAGCAACGTTTGTGCCAGGCTGTTGAGGGCGCCCGCCGGAGCGATGGAGTGGACGGCCTCGGCGATGGCGTTACGCAATGGCAATCCTTCATCGCACAGCAACAGCCGTTCCAGGAACATCTGGGTCGCCTGTTCATAGGCGTCGTTGACCGCCGCCCAACTGCTCTGCAGCTTGGCTTCACGCAACGCTTTGCGCTGCCATTGCCACAGGCGTTCGTTGTAGTCCGAGAGTGCCTTGTGATCATTGAGATCAAGGTCCAGTGGCCAGCTCCCGAGCAATGCCTGATACATGATCAGCTCATCGCCGGCCGAGGGCGCGGCGGGATCGCTATGCAGCGACGGCGCGAGAATCCGCCATTGTTCGACGCACGCGGTGTACCAGTCTGCCCGTTCGCTGAGTACGGCCAGTCGCGCCCGGGTGTCTTCGCCGCGCTTGTGGTCGTGGGTGGCGGTGGTGATCAGGTTGTCGGGAAAGTGTTCCAGTCGCTCCAGGCAGGCGTCATGGAACGCCTGTGGTGGGGCGCTGAAGCGTTCGGTGTTGTAGCCCACGTCGTTGCGCGACAGCAATACCGCCGAGCGATACAGGGCGGTGTCCTCCACGGCCTTGGCGGCAGCGGGTGAGGTCAGTTGCTGGAAGCGCACACAGGCGTGGCGCAGCCGCTTGCGCTGGCTCCCCCGAGGGCGTTGCCGCCAGGGCATTCCGCCGAGCCAGTCGGCCAGGCAATCGAGCACCGGCCAGTCGGCTTCGCTGAGGGTTTGCCTTGCGCCTTCCAGGGCCTGGCGGAAAAACCGCTCGTCTTCGGCGCTGCGACCCAAAGGGCTGATGTAGGTGCGGTACACCGGGAAGTGCACAATGAGTTCCTGTAACGCCCGGCGAATTGCACCGAGGGTCAGGTCGCGAGTCATCACGTCGTCCCGGGCGACCTGCAGCAGGGCCTGGGCAACGCTTTCGAAGTCCCCGGCCAGGGAGCCGTTGAGAATCTGCTGGCGGGCCAGGCGCGCTTCTTCGATGAAGTGCGCGGGTCGTTCGCTGTGTCGGCTCCAGAACTCGGCGAGAGGGGCGGCACCGCTCGGATCATGCTGCAGCAGTGAAACCTGATTCATGAATTCGTAACCGGTGCTGCCATCGACGTTCCAGTCCCGGCGCAACGTCTCGCCATCGCCGAGGATTTTTTCGACGAAGATCGGCAGATGTCGTGACGGTGACAGCGCATCGACACGCCTGCGCAATTTCCGACAGTAACCGCGAGGATCGGCCAAACCGTCGATGTGATCGATCCGCAGGCCATCCACCAGCCCTTTGCCGATCAACTCGAAAATCTTTGCATGAGTAGCTTCGAACACCGCCGGGCGTTCGACCCGCAGGCCACCCAGCTCGTTGACATCGAAGAAACGTCGCCAGTTGATGTCGTCCGCGGCGGTGCGCCAGCTGGCGAGTCGATAGCTCTGGCGCTCCAGCAGTTGATGCAGGCGCTCGAAGCCTTCGGGGTCCTCGGAGTCGTAACCGCGCAGGTTGTCCTCGATGGCGGTCAGGATGCCGGCTTGCTTGGCCAATTCGCACAGTTCCTGCTGGAGTGGGCGGGCGAGGCTATGGGCGTCGGTCTGGTAGTTCAGCGTGGTGAAACGCTCCGCCAGGGCCTTGAGGGCGTCGGCCTGTTCGGGCGGCAGGGTGTCGGCGGGCCTGAGCAGTTCGCCGTACTGCATCGGGCAAATGGGGAAGTGGTGCTCGTAATGTTCGACGTAGAAGCGGCCCAGGGCAGCGTCGAAACGCAGCTTCAGCGTACCTTCCTGCAACGCCACGCCGTAGTCGCTGCCCAGGAATGGCAACAGCAACTGGCCCTCCATCAGCGGATCGGGAGAGTGCCACTGGATATCGAAGAACTGGCCGTAGGGGCTCAGGCGTCCCCATTCCAGCAGGTCCAGCCACCAGGGGTTGTCGTTGCCACCGACGGCCATGTGATTGGAGACGATGTCGAGGATCAGGCCCATCCGGTGCTCGCGCAGGGCCGCCACCAGGCGCTGGAGCGCGGCTTCGCCCCCCAGTTCTGGATTGACCAGGGTCGGGTCGACCACGTCGTAGCCATGCATCGAGCCGGCCCGGGCCTTGAGCAGGGGCGAGGCATACACGTGGCTGATGCCCAGCGAGGCGAAGTACGGCACCTGCGGGACCGCATCGTCCAGGGTGAAGTCTTTATGGAACTGCAGGCGCAAGGTGGCCCGCAGGGGTTGGGTCGACGTCTGTTTCATTGGTCACGCTCGTTCGCCTGAAGTCTCGCACAGGCGAGTATTTCCACACGCCGTGCGGCGTCCGGGTCATCCAGCAGCGCCTGGCTCTCGCCAGGCAGGCGCCTGCGCCAATTGGGATGGGTGTCGGTGGTGCCGGGCAAGTTGGCCTGCTCGTCGATGCCCAGGGCGTCTTCGAGCGGCAGCAGTACCAATGGCGCACGGGTATGGCCAAGGAAGCGGACGCTGGCGTCCAGCACTTGATCGGTTTCACGATGTTCTTCGCGAAAGTTCTGTGGGTCCTGGTTCAACACGTCGCGCAGCCCCTCGCGCTCGCGCTCGCGATGGCGACGCCAGTCTATTTCGGTGTGGGAGTCGATCAGGTCCAGACGGGCGTTCCAGTCGATGTCATGACCGTGCCACCAACCATTGAGGGTCGGCAGGTCATGGGTGCTGGTGGTCGCCAGGGCATTGTCCGGCCAATCGAGAATGGGCTTGAAACGGGTGTTGTCCTGTTCGAACAACAGCACTCGCATGCCCAGGATCGCGCGGGCACTGAGCTTCTCCCGCAGGCCGTCGGGCACCGTGCCGAGGTCTTCGCCGAGAACGATGGCCTGATGACGATGGGATTCAAGGGCCAGCAGGCGCAGCAAATCGTCCACCGGGTAATAGAGATAGGCGCCATCGGAGGGCGGCGCATCGTTGGGGATCACCCACAGCCGTTGCAGGCCCATGACATGGTCGATCCGCAGGCCGCCGGCATGGGCAAAGTTGGCCCGCAACATTTCAATGAAGGCGCGAAAACCATTACGGACCAGGCCTTCCGGCGAAAATGCCGAGATGCCCCAGCCTTGACCGGAACGATTGAGGATGTCCGGTGGCGCCCCCACGGTCAGCGAAGCCAGCAGTTCATCCTGGCGGCTCCAGGCCTGGCTGCCGGCGCCGTCGGCACCCACTGCCAGGTCGGCGATCAGGCCGATGCCCATGCCGCTGGATCTGGCGGCGCTCTGGGCCCGTTCCAGGCATCGGGCAATCAGCCACTGGCAAAAAGCGTAGTAGCCGATTTCGCCGGCGTTTTCCTCGGCGAAACGTGCCAGCGCCGAACTGCGCGGATTGCGCCATTCTTCGGGCCATTGGCGCCAATCGAGGCTTTCACCCCGGGCTGCGCGTTCCGCTTGCAGGGCTTCGAAGCGGCAATGGTTTTCCAGGGCTTCGCCGCTGGTATGACGGAAGCTGCTGAAGTCTTCATGCAGCGGATGTTCGCCCTGACTGAAGCCGTCGTACAGGGCACGCAGGATTTTCTGCTTGGCCTCGGCCGCTACCGGCCAGTCGACCAGGGGTTGTTCTTCCAAGTGGCGCAGTTGATTGACCAGGCCCGTGGCGTCGATTGCCGTGCGTAAGGCCCGTTCGCCCAGGATCGTGCCCGGTGCGGCGTACAGGCTGTTGAGGAACAGGCGGCTCGATGGCGAATACGGGCTATAGCGCCCGGTATCGCTGCTGAACATCGCGTGTATCGGACTGATCGCCAAGGCGTCGGCACCGCGTTCGCCGGCCACCCGTGCCAGTTCTTCCAGCGCCTGGGTGTCGCCGAAGCCGCCGTCGCCGGGACGGCGCAGCGCATACAGCTGTGCGCTCAGGCCCCAGGCCCTGGGCGTCGGGTCGTCGACGGCCTCGGCCACGCTGTAGCAGCGGGCGGGTGCGACGGCCAGGGTGAAATGCTGGTCCTGGATGCGGACCTGCTGGTAGCCCACCGGGACCATTCCCGGCAGCTTGGCGTCGGCGTCGAGTTTCAGGTTCAGGGTCGCGCCGTCCTCGAGCTGGATTTCACAGGGCACCGAGCCTTCGAAATAGCGGCTCAGGTCGACGCTGGTTCCGACGTCGGCGGTGATCAACGGGGGTAGACGATGGTTCTGCTGATCTTCCTGCAATTGCAGAAGACTGGCGTCGATTTCCTGGGCACTGCCGGCCGGATGGCCCAGGCCCGTCAGGACCGAGCGCAATACCGCCGGCGAGACTTTCTGGGCCTGGCCATTGGCGTCGATCCAGTCCACCGCCAGGCCCGCGCGGCCGGCGAGGATTTCCAGTTGCGCATCGCTCATGGGCGCTCTCCAGTAATGTTGGGCAACGTTGCCGCTTGCGTCAGAGTGACCAGCGCGCTGTAGGGCGCAAGAGCACCCTGTTCCAACAGACCCATGGCTTGCTGCGGATGTTCGAAAAGAATGCGCGCTTGCTCCGGGGCGCTATGTTCAACCGGCTGTTCGCTGAGGTTCAGGTCGATGCGCAGCACGCTGCCATCCTCCATCCGCCAGCGTGCGCTGATCGCGCCGTGGCCCAGCACGTCGGCCCCCAAAGCCTGGATGGCGGGCAGGCGCGGAACGATCTCTTCGCGGCGGATCTTCAACAGCTGGCGGTATAGCGCCTCGCTGGCTTGCTGCTCCGGTCGACGGGGCTCCATGTTCGGCCGTGAGGCATCGAACGTGGCGGCTGCGTTGGGATCGGGAATCCGCTTGCGTTTCTCGGGGTCGGCAAAGTCACTGAAGGCCTTGAACTCGTTACGCCGTCCCTCACGAACCAGTTCTGCCAACTCACCATGGTGGCTGGTGAAAAACAGGAACGGCTGTTCGGCGAGCACTTCGTCACCCATGAACAGCAACGGAATCATTGGACACAACAGCAACAACACCGTCGCCGCCTGCAGGGCCTGGGGCGGGGCCAACTGGTGCAGGCGCTCGCCCAGGGCCCGGTTGCCGATCTGGTCATGATTCTGCAGGAACAGCACGAAAGCATTGGCGGGCAGATGGCCGCTGGGTTCGCCCCGGGGCTCGCCGTGGCGATTGATATGACCCTGGAACACGAAACCCTGGCTGAGGCAGCGCGCCAGTTTTTCCGTCGGCTGTTCGGCATAGTCGGCGTAATAGGCGTCGGTTTCCCCGGTAAGCAACACATGCAGGGCGTTATGGCCGTCGTCGTTCCACTGGGCGTCGTAACCCTGCTCGAGCAGGCTGGCCTGATTGTGTTCGTTTTCCACGGTCAGCCAGACATGCCGCGCCGGGTCGACCTGCTGGCGCACCCTGGCGGCCAGTTCCTGGAGAAAGTCCGGGTCTTCAATCGCGTGCACGGCATCCAGGCGCAGGCCGTCGAAGCGGTACTCCAGCAGCCACATGAGCGCATTGTCGATGAAGAAATCCCGCACCTCGCGGCGCCGGAAATCGATCGCCGCGCCCCAGGGCGTGTGCTTGTCTTCGCGAAAGAACCCCTTGGCGTAGCGATGCAGGTAATTGCCATCGGGGCCGAAGTGGTTGTAGACCACGTCCAGAATCACCGCCAGGCCGTGACCATGGGCGCTGTCGATCAGGTGCTTGAGCTGTTCCGGCGTGCCATAGGACGCCTGGGGCGCATAGGGCAGGACACCGTCGTAGCCCCAATTGCGATCACCGGGAAACTGGGCCAATGGCATGAGTTCGATGGCGGTGACACCCAGCCCGGCCAAGCGAGCCAACTGCTGCTCGACCCCTTCGAATCCACCAAGGGTGCCGACATGCAATTCGTAGATCACGGCTTCGTACCAGGGGCGGCCGGACCATTGGGTATGTCGCCATTGATAAGCATGGGGATCGACTACCACGCTGGGGCGGTCGATGTCTCCGGCCTGGGCACGGGAAGCGGGGTCGGGGACTTCCATTTCTCCGTCGATGTTGTAGCGATAGCCGGTGCCGGCGGGGCAGCGGGTCTGGATCATGAACCAGCCATTGGCTTGGGGCAGTAGCGGTATTGAATCGCCAGTGTCGAGTTCGACACTGACGTAAAACGCATCCGGGGCCCACAGGGCGAAACGAGTGTGCTCGGCATCAAGCATGGTCGCGCCATGGGTCCAGGTGTCAGGCGTCCTTGACGGCATCGATCACCTCATTGTCTGGCCGATTTACCCAGGGATTGAGCCACCAGTTGTTCGTAGAGTTCGGCGTAGGGTTCGACCGCCTTGCTCCAGTTGAAAGGCGCCGACATCGCCCGGCAGCGCATGGCGTTGAGCAGCTCAGGGAAGGCGAATACCTTGAAGGCGCGGCTCAATGCCTGCTTGTAGCTGTCCACGGTGGACTCGGCGAACAGAAAGCCGGTAATGCCGTCTTCAATGGTGTCCGCCAGGCCGCCGGTATTGCGCGCCACCGGCAGCGAGCCGAAGCGCTGGGCGTACATCTGGCTCAAGCCGCAGGGCTCATAGCGCGATGGCATCAGCAGGAAGTCGCTACCGGCGAACATCCGACGCGCGTCGGTTTCGTTGAAGCCGATGCGCACGCCGATCCGACCGGGAAAGCGCAGCGCCAGCTCACGCATGGCCTGTTCCTCTTCCGGTTCGCCACGGCCGATGATGGCGATCTGGCCGCCGGATTCGACGATGAATTCGGCCACGGCTTCGGTCAGGTCCAGGCCTTTCTGATACACCAGACGCGATACCACGGCGAACAACGGCCCCTTGGATGCATCGAGGCCGAACAGTTCGCGCACGTGGTCGGCGTTCACTGTCTTGCCCTCCCAATCGCCGATGGCGAATTGGCGGAACAGATGCGTATCGGTGGCCGAGTCCCAGCTTTCGTCGATGCCGTTGGGAATCCCGCTGAGCAAGCCCTGTTGGGTCTTGGCCGCGAGGAAACCGTCGAGCCCGCAGCCGAACGCCGGGGTGGTGATTTCCTGGGCATAGGTTGCGCTGACCGTGGTGATGTGGCTGGAATAGGCCATGCCTGCCTTGAGAAACGACAACTTGCCGTAGAACTCCATGCCTTCCTGCTGCAACGCGTGTTCGGGAATCCCCAGCTCAGGGCAGGAGGCCAGGCTCACCACGCCCTGGTACGCCAGGTTATGGATGGTGAACAGGGTCGGGGTGCGCTGCCCGCGCCAGTGCATGTAGGCGGGGGCCAGGCCGGCCGGCCAGTCATGGGCATGGACCAGGTCGGGGCACCAGTGGATCTGCGCCAGGTTGGCGGCAATGTCCGCGGCGGCCAGGCCCAGGCGCGCGAAGCGGATGTGATTGTCCGGCCAGTCGCGACCATTGTTGGCGCCGTAGGGCGAGCCTTCGCGGGCAAAGAGTTCGGGGCAGATCAGCACGTAGATCACCAGGCCGTCAGCCATGTCCATGCGTCCGATCTTGCAGGGTGGCAGTGCCGCATGGCCGCCGAGTTCGCCGATGATGTGGATCGGGTTGCCGCTGTTCATCACTTGCGGATAACCGGGGATCAGTACCCGGACATCATGCAGGCCGGCCATCGCCCGGGGCAGTGCGGACGAGACGTCGCCCAGGCCACCGGTCTTCACCAGGTCGGCGATTTCCGAGGTGACGAACAGGACCTTCTTGCGGTTGGGGTTCTGGCGGACGACGGGGAGCAGTGCCTTGCCTCCGGTGGACAGCACCGGTGCCGTCGGCGATTCGGCCGCCGGCGGTAATTGTGAACGGACTTGCTGGGGTTCCAAGGCAGCACTGATCATAAGTATCTCCTGTATCTCGATCTGTTTCCGGCAAGCGCCAGAGCTGTTGTTTCATTGGCCGAATCCTGCAGCCAGGCGCACAAGCGCTACGCAAGAAGAGCAAAGCGCTGCCCAATGCGGCGAAGCGAATCAGGTAATGGGGCTGTGCAAGGACTGCACCAGCCGCTGTTGCCCTGCCTATAACCTGACCCGTCGCCGTTGCGAAAAGTTTCGACTTTTTTTCCTCGGGATGACCGGTCGGTTTTCCCCCCGGATCGGCAGTCTAGGTCAGAACCTAGAGCGGTGCGGTGCGCTTCGTCGATTTGTCGGACAATCACGTTTTTTGTCGGCAATGTCTTACATGACGATGGGAGATACGCGCCGACGAAGTGCACTTATCTGAAACAGAAATGCGGTAGGGGGCAGGGGTGGTTTCATCGCCGTGCGCGATCGGATGACGGGATGCACCATTGGGGTGCGTGGAAAATGGAGGCGTTTTGATGGCTCTGCCGATCAAGGAAAAGACCGCTTCTGTGGGAGCGAGCTTGCTCGCGATGGCGGTATGCCAGCTATACAGCTCTCGGCAGATCCACCGCTATCGCGAGCAGGCTCGCTCCCACAGGAAGCGCAACGGTGATCCCTGATTTCACTACTGCCAAAGAACCCATGTGGGAGCGAGCCTGCTCGCGATGACGATCTGTCAGCCAGTCGCGGTCAGCAAGCGGATCGGTGCTCCGGCGGCCCAGGCCTGCAGGTCCTCGATCATCTGCGAATAGAATTGCCGGTAGTTCTGTCGGCTGACGTAACCCACGTGCGGCGTCGCCAGTACGTTTTCCAGGGTTCGGAACGGGTGGTCGGCAGGGAGGGGTTCCTGGGCGAATACATCCAGGGCGGCGCCGGCCAGGCGTTTGTGCCGGAGGGCATCGATCAGCGCGCCTTCATCGACAATCGGTCCCCGTGCGGTGTTGACCAGCAGTGCCTCGGGTTTCATCCAGCCCAGCGCCTGGGCGTCCACCAGCCCTCGGGTGCGTTCGCCGAGCACCAGATGGATCGAGAGAATGTCCGCCTGCTCGAACAACTGCTGTTTACTCACGTAGGTTACGCCCGCCTCGGCGGCCTGTTCGGCGGTGAGGTTCTGGCTCCAGGCGATTACCCGCATGCCGAACACCTGACCGAACTGTGCCACGCGCTTGCCGATGCTGCCCAGGCCGAGGATGGCCAGGGTCTTGCCATGCAAGTCGCCACCCAGGCCCTGCTGCCACAAACCTGCGCGCAGGGCATTGGCTTCCTGGACGAGGTTGCGGCTCAAGGCCATCACCAGTGCCCAGGTCAGTTCGGGGGCCGCGTGCTTGTAGCTTTCGGTGCCGCACACCTGGATTCCCAGCTCGGCAGCGGTCTTGAGGTCGAGGGCAGCATTGCGCATGCCACCGGTGAGCAGCAGTTTGAGATTCGGCAGGCGACGCAGCAGGCCTTCGTCGAATGACGTGCGTTCGCGCATCACGCAAATCACGTCGAAGGGCGCCAGGCGTTCGGCGAGGGTGTCGCGGTCGGCAGGGTAGTCATGAATGAATGTGACCTGGCCGATGCTCTCCAGGCCCGACCAGTCCACCACGTCCCGTGCCACATCTTGCCAATCGTCGATGACCGCTATCTGCACCGCCATGGAGCACCTCGTCAGGGAGTGGGTTTGTTCAGCCAGTTCAGCAACGCTTCATGGAACCGGTCCGGCTCTTCCATCTGCGGAGCGTGCCCCAGATGAGGGAATTCCACCAGGGTCGACTGCGGGATGAGTTGGGCGGCTTGTTTGCCCAGTACCTCGTAGCGGCCGAGCTTGGCTTTCACCGCCGGCGGGGCGATATCGCTGCCGATGGCCGTGGTATCGGCAGTGCCGATCAGCAGCAGGGTCGGCATCTTCAGGTCCTTGAATTCGTAGTAGACCGGCTGGGTGAAGATCATGTCGTAGATCAGCGCCGAGTTCCACGCGACCTGGGTGTGTCCGGGTCCCTTGTTCAAGCCGGCGAGCATGTCCACCCAGCGCTCGAACTCCGGTTTCCAGCGGCCGCCATAGTAGGTCGTGCGCTCATAATTGCGAATACCGTCGGCGTTGAGCTTCAGCTCTCGCTCGTACCATTGATCCACGGTGCGGTAGGGCACGCCGAGGGCCTTCCAATCCTCCAGGCCGATGGGGTTGACCATCGCCAGGCGCTCTACCTGATCGGGATACTGCAAGGCATAGCGGGTGGCGAGCATACCGCCGGTGGAGTGTCCCAGGATGATTGCTTTCTGTATGCCAAGGGCCTTGAGCAAGGCCTGGGTATTGGTGGCCAGTTGTTGAAAGCTGTACTGGTAGTAATCGGGCTTGCTGGACGTGCAGAAACCGATCTGGTCCGCTGCAATCACCCGGTAACCGGCCTCGCTGAGGGTCTTGATCGAGTCGCCCCAGGTGGCGGCGCAGAAATTCTTGCCATGCATCAGCACAATGCTGCGGCCATTGACCTTGCCCTGGGCCGGTACGTCCATGTAGCCCATCTGCAGGGATTTGCCCTGGGACTGGAAGGCGAAGTGCTTGAGGGTATAGGGGTAATCGAAACCCTGGAGTTCCGGCCCGTAGGCTGGCCCTTGCGCGCTTTCGGCATGGGCGAGCAATGGCAGGGTGGCGGTCAGGAACAGGCTGGGTAACCAGCGAAGGATGGGGCGTGGCATGGTCAGTCTCCTTGTGGCAGCCGGCCGATCCTGGAGCGGCCCGGTTATGGCGACATTAACCACAGGCAATCGACAGGCCGGAATGTTCAACCCACCCAGGGGAAAATGCGCCATGACAGGGTGCGGCGATGTCCCGTCAGTGGGCCGGGTAATCCGCTACCACGGTTTGCGTCCCGTCTTTTTTCAGGCCGATCACCTGATAGGCATCGCTCATGCCGTCCATTTCCATGCCGGGCGAGCCCATGGGCATACCGGGCGCGGCCACGCCGAGCAAGTCATCACGCTGGCTCAACGCCCGTACCTGATCGGCAGGGACGTGGCCCTCGACGAATTTGCCGTTGATCTCGGCGGTATGGCAGGAACGCATGTTGGGTGCCACGCCCAGGCGTTGCTTGACTGAACTCATATCGGTTTCGACATGGTCGTTGACCTTGAAGCCGTTCTCTTGCAAGTGAGCGATCCATTTCTTGCAGCAGCCGCAGTTGGCATCGCGGTGCACATCAATGGTGGTCGGTGTGGCGGCCTGGGCCAGGGTGGTCATGAACAGGACGCTCAGGGCGAGCAGATGCAGGGGATTGGCCATGGAAGCGGTCTCGTGTGGAGCGGGTTGGCGGGAGGATACCAGAGTAGCGGTTACGAGCTGACAGGGTGCTGAGGGGCGGATGACAGAATTGTCAGGTGGATGGAATGAATAGTCGCCGCCGCTCGCAAGCTCGCCGACTGAAGATCCAGTGTGGGAGCGAGCCTGCTCGCGATAGCGGTTTGATATTCGACATCAATGCAAGCTGACCCACCGCCATCGCGAGCAGGCTCGCTCCCACAGGGGAGTGGTGGTGAGCAATGCTCCCATGAGCCCCTCAGGGCTGCATGGGAGCAGCCGTTCTCAGCGAAGCTTGAACCGCCCCATGATTGCATTGACTCGACCGTTGGCTTCCAGCAGTTGCCGGGTGTTGTTTTCGCTGGCCAAGCCGCCTTCCACCAGTTCCTCCACCATATGGCGGATCTGCACCATGCTGCGGTTGATCTCTTCGGTCACGGCGCTCTGTTGTTCGGCGGCGGTGGCGATCTGGGTGCTCAGGCTGTTGATCTGACCGACGGAGCCGGCCATTTCATCCAGGCCGGCGTTGACCCGGGAAGTCGCGTCGGCGGCCGATTGGCAACTGGCCTGGGTATTTTCCATCGCCGAAACCGACGAACTCACACCCTGGGTCAGGCGGGTGAGCATTTCGTTGATTTCCGAGGTGCTGGCCTGGGTGCGGGCGGCGAGAGCACGGACCTCGTCGGCCACCACTGCAAAACCGCGACCCTGCTCGCCGGCCCGGGCGGCTTCGATGGCAGCGTTGAGTGCCAGCAGATTGGTCTGTCCAGCAATGGCACCGATCACGCCGAGAATCTCGGTGATGCGTTGCGCGTCCTGCTGCATGCTCTCGACCTTGCGGGTGGCGCTGGCGACCTCATCGATCAAGGCCACCACGCTGTTGGAGGCTTCACCCACCACGACACGAGAGCGGTCGGCGTGTTCGTTGGCGCGTTGGGTGAACGCGGCCGTTTCGGCGGCGTTATTGGCCACGCTCTCGGCCGTGGAGCTCATCTGGGTAATGGCGGTCACGGTCTGGTCGGTTTCCGAGGCGTGGCGCATCAGGATTTCGCTGGTATGGGCCGACGTCCGTTGCAGGTTGTCCAGGCTCGACGCCATGGCGCCGGTTGCCTGGGTAACCTCACTGATCATGTCTTGCAGGTAAACAATGAAGCGGTTGACCGAATGACCAATCGCTCCCAGCTCGTCCTCGGCACGGATGGTGATGCGTCGGGTCAGATCGGCGTCGCCGGTGGACAGCGCATCGATGTTGCCCTTGAGTATCTTCATGCGGCCGGTCAACTGGCGGATTGCATACAACTGCATCAGCACCAGCAGGATGACCATCGGAATCTGCAGCAGGCTGAGGGTGTTCAGCACGTCATCGCGCTGGGCAGTGATCAGGCGGGTTGGCAAGGCGGTGGCGAGGAACCAGGGCGTGCCTTCGATGGGACGCATGAAGAACGTGCTGGCTTCGCCCTTGTTGTCGAACTCGACCCGCTGCAACGGCTGGTCGCGCTGAGCCAGGCCCGCCTTCACCTGAGCGGCAAACGGCGAAGTGGCCGCCAGTTCGCTGATGTTCTTGAGGACGATCGGACCGCTGATGCGCGAGCTGTTGCTGATGATCTTGCCGTCGCCTTCGACAATCAGCATTTCAGCGTTCAGGTCGGCTTCCTTGCGCGCCACCAGGTCATTGAAGAACCCCAGGGTCACGTCGATGGTAGAGACGCCATAAGGCGCGCCGTTTTTCTGGATGGCCATGGCGCAGTTGGTGCGTGGTTCGGCGCTGGCGTCATCTTTATAGGCGGCGGCCCAGGCGCATTTGCCGGGCGGGGTGGCCATGCCGCCCTTGTGCCAGGGTTGCTCGTAGTAGTTCGGCGCGGCGTCGCTGTTCCAGAACGTATTGACCACCAGTTTGCCGGAGCTGTCGCGGTGCCAGAACGTGCTGAACTTGTTGCGTCCTTCGGCGCGCTGGTTGGGCAGCGGCCAGATCCCGCCACCGAAGACCTTCGGTTCGCCATATTGGTCCACCAGGCCCGGGAGTACCTTGTCGATGGCATCGCTGTCGAGCAACGGAATGGTCTGGGTGATGCTGCGCTGTTGAGCCTGCACTTTGTTCAGCTCGCCCTGGATCTGTTCCGCGACTTCGCCAATGCGATTGAGCACCACTTGCTCTTCGGTCTGGCGCAGCTTGGGTGCGACCAGATAGCTGATGCCCACGACGGTCAGGATGGACAACACCAGGATGAATAAGACCAGGAACAGCGTGTAGCGAGCCTGAATGGTGCGGAATGAGGGCATTGGAGAGTTCCTTGCTCGAAGGCATCTTTCGGGACGGTAGACGTTGTTATATCGGCCCCTCGCCATGGCGCTTGAATGCCGCACGCTTGGCAAGGGGTACCGTTCGTCGCCAATGTTGCCTTGTCACGCCGCCGAGTTGGACTGCGCACCTCTCCAGTTCTGCGTATGGGCCTGTAGCTCATCGTGCAGCCGTTGCATCGGCCCGGCACGCAGGTCCAGCTGGCGAGCCAACGCGCTACGGTGAAACAGCGCCTGCCAGTTCAGCTCGCCTTCGGCGGGCATCAGTCCGGTAAAAATGAATCCGGCAGCCATCAGCTGCCGATAATCCTCGGGGAACTGTCGCCGCAGTCCGAGTCGTACCGCGATCGACCAGTGGGCCGGCAAGCGTTGCAGCTGCCTGGCCAGATGCCGGCTCATGTGCCCGGCGACGACGTCGATACGCCCGGGTAATGAGCTGATCTGCAACGGCTGCATCGAGGTAGGTGCGTCGTCGAACGTGGTGCCGAAGTGCGAAACCAACGGGGTCATCAGCCATTGGCATGGAGCAGGCCAATTCACGTGCGGCAACGGTCGCTGATGGTCGCCCATCACCTGACAACCGACCACAATGGTCTCGGCCTGGGCTGCGGCGAACGGCGAAGGCACATGGTCGGGCATCAGCCCGATATCATGGAAACCGAGTCGTAGCGCCAATCTTTGGCTGTAGGGGTGGCTGGTGACCTGTTTGATGGACAGCCTGGCGAGGCCGAGGTCTTCACAGCGGTCCAGCAGTTGCCGGCCCAGGCGGGTGGCAATCTGACGGCCTTGTAGCGCCGGATCCACTGCCACTAGCGCCAGTTCTGCATCCTCCCGGTTCGCGGCAGGTCGGCACAACGCGGCGTGGCCCACCACCCGGTCCTCCATCACGGCAACCATGGAAAACCAATGTCGATGCTGGTTGTGCTGGCAAATCATGTGGGGTACGTAGACGTCCGGCGAGACGTAGTGATCGCCATATACCCGGCGGAACAGTTCGCTGGTTCCGATGGCATCCGTGGGGCTGAACGTCCTGATGACCAAGGCGCTCATCTGGCGTGCCTCGCTGCCATCGGGCCATAGACCCGACGGTCGATGACCGGCAGGTGTTTGCCGGAGCGTGGGTGACGTTCCAGGTCCTGCGCCTGGCAGACATGGACCTGCAGGTTGAGTTGATCGATGCCCGGATGTTGCTCGATCAAAGCGAATTTCAGCGCCTGGGACAGTGACTCGCTGCGGTTCGACGGGTTGTCGGGTACCCATTTGAGCACCACGCGATCATTGTTTTCGACGGACTCGATGATCAGTTGCCATTGAAGTTCGCCGCCAATGCTGTGGATGATCTCGCCAATGTGTTGTGGGAACAGCGACGCCACGCCGACCCGCACCCGCTGGCTCTGCGCGCTACGTCCGGCCAATTCGAACTTGCGCCGCGGAGTGCCGACAGGCTCGCGCCAACAGGCCCGATCGCCCACTGGATAGCGCACCATCGGCATCAGGGTCCGGGTGAAGTTGGTCACCACCAGGTTGCCGGGACGGTCGCAGATCTCGATGACCTCGCCGCTCACTTCATCGATGATTTCTATCCGGGTCTGCTCATCGAATACGCGGTGTTCGCCGAGTCCGCAATCAGGGGCGCTGGCCCCCACCAATCCGGCGTCCACACTGGCATAACCGATGGACGCGAAGCGCGCCTGGGGAAAGGCTTGTCTCAACATCGGAAGTTGGCGCTCGAACAGGTGCTCCCCGCCGAACAGCACGGCGGTGATACCGGGCAGCGTTCGCCCCTGTCGGCTCAGATGGCTGGCAATGGCCAGCAGATGTGCCGGGACGCCCGCCAGCACATTGATACGGTGCGCAGTGACGGCATCGGCCAGTACCTCGGGATCGACCGATCCGGTAAAGGGAAACTCGGTGATCGGGAGGTCCACGTGGCAGAGGGCTCCATGAATGAACAGGAAACTCGCATACAGGTCCCCTGAAAAGAACAGATTGGCGACTCGATCGCCTGTTTCAAGCTGGGCGGACAGGCCGTCTGCGAAGCCATCGAGCATCCGCTGCCATTCCCCGTGGGTGAACACCGACAGCTTTCCCTGGCTGGTCGTGCCTCCGGTTTTATAGACCAGTGCGTCCGTGACTGGTCCGGTCAATACATCCCAGGTGTCCAGGTCATGACTGCCGCGCCAATAATCCCTGGCATCGACAATCGGCAGGTCCTCAAAAGCGCAGCCTTGCGCGGGTAAATGCTTCCAGTGTTGCTGGTAATACTTTGAATGCAGGCGAATGTGGGCCAGCCATTGTTCAAATGGGAAGGAAGGGCTCATCAGGGGCTCTCGGGCTATGAAGTACGCTGGATAAGGCGTGGGTGAAGGGCTATCAACCGGGGCTTCTGTTATCCATCACCAGCGGGACTTTGCCGCTGTGTCTGTTCTGTTCAAAACATTCGGGTGCACAGCGTTGGACTTCCAGTACCAACAGTGCGGCATCGACGGATGCGCGCAGCGGCTGCAATGCCAGGACCCTGCGTCGTACCGTTTCGGCTTCGCCGTCGGCGCGGATCAGCATGCGCTCACAGCCGCCGCTGTCGTGATCGAGGACGATTTGAATCGCCACCTGGGCCAGCTCGGCAAGCGCCCGAGTGTTGATGGACTCCGTGGCGACACGCAGCACGCGGCCGTGCCGCTGACGCAACTCGAACCTGGGTGATTCCAGACCACAAGGGCAGGGGCCTGGCAACCAGCGCCCGCAATCGCCGACGTCGTAGCGCTGGAGAGGTTGCGCCTGGCGCTGTCGGGAAGTGAACAGCAAGCGCCCGATTTCCCCCGGCGTGACCGGAGCATCCCGCTTCAACTCGATGATGTCCAGGTGTTGAATGGCGTCCATCAAGTGGAACACGCCGTCGTCGCTGGCGGCGCAGGCATGGCCGAGCGGGCCTGCGTCCACGCTGCCGTACAGGGCCGAGCGAATCCGGGTGACGCCGCAGTCCAGGAACAATTGCCGGCTGGCTTGCCCCAGGTGCTCGCCGCCCAACAGGACCTTGCGCACACCGCCGTAGCTTTGAAGGATTTGCCGTTGGCTGGAGAACAGGCGGTGCAGTGTGCTCGGCATGCCGATCAGCGTGTTGATGCCATGGGCGACGATCATCCGGGCGATTTCGTCGAATGCATCGTCCGCCGGTGCTCCCATGGGGTAATGCACGACGCTCATCTGTTCGAGAATTTTCGAGAAGCTGAAGAAGCCGCCGTAGAGGTTGCCCCCGTAGAACAGGTTCATCACCCGGTCATGCGCCGGGTCCAGGCCGGCCGCACGCAGTCCGTCGGCGGCGGCCTGCATGTGACGATCGAAGTCGCGATAGCTATAGCACGACAGCACGGGCTCGCCGCTGCTGCCGCCAGAACGGAAGAACAGTTGCGCCTGAGGGGGGATGGGAAGGGCCATGAAGGCTGCCTTGTCCATGATCGGCGTAGAAGGACTCACCGATATCGGCGCTGGAGAAGTGTCCAGGGTGACACGATGACTCGCGACGTGGGGGTCAAGGCCGACCGACACCCGCCTGCTCAAGCGTTGCAGTGCGTAGACGCCGTCGTGGGGCTCGCCGTCGTAGCCCTGCTGAATCTCACGGGTTGTCGAGAGGCGGGATACGCCAGCGGCTATCAGGCGACGTGTCAGCCCTGGCGCCTGTTCCGCTTCACAGATGAGTGCGCAGCTCTGCAAGACGTTTCGCCAAGGCAGCAGTGTCTCGATCACCCGCGCTTGGGGGACGGGCCGCAGCAGCAGCGTGCGAAACAGCGGCGACGGCGACAGGTCGCGATGATGTTCCCAGAGGACGCGCCAACCCTCACCGGTCCAGACCTGGCCCGCATGGCCGGCGAAGCTGTGGTCCAGTCGGGCGAGTGCCGTTCGGGTGGTGATCTCACACGCTTCGGCCGTGGTCAGCGCCAGCGCCGGCCAGCGTCCGGCCCTCCGCTCGAATGCGGCGGCCAGGGCGCTACCCACTCGCTCCATCACGATGGGGTCGTCAGTGTCGACCAGCAGCCATTGCGGGCTGGAGCAGGCTTGCTGGTCGAGGCGGCAGATTTCATCCACCAGGTTATCCAATGCCTGGGGGCTGGCGGCGTGAGGCGTGATATAGGCGAAGCTGACGCGATGCCCCCAGTCGATCCAGCGGCATCCGCTTGGGACCTGTTCGCGCAGGGCCTTGAGCGCCGCTTCGCCGCCCCAGGCGCTGACACCTTGTGCCAGGGCGAAAAGACGTTGGCTGTCATGGTGGGGAACCGGCAACACCGCCAGGTAATCGCAGAGCCGGCCACTGCTGTCGCACGCCAGAAAAGCCGCCAACAGGCGCGCCGTCAAATCCCCGTCCCGTGTGCTCGGGCGTATCCAGTTGATATTGCCCGCCAGCAGGCTTTCCAGGGCCGCGCAGAACGCCAGCAGTGGTGCGTTGCTCGGCGTGACATGCACCACCAGGCCCAAGGGCTGCCAGCTTTCAAAGGGTCCATCGCTATAGTCGATGCGCCGCAGCGAGCGGGGATCCGGTCCCAGCTCCCGCGCAAGTTTCAAGCTCAGGTGCTCGCGGCTGCAGAAGGTGATCAGTGCCTGGCGGTGGTCCTCGTCGAGGAACGCTTCCTGTCCTGCGCGCAGTCGTTGGGCGAACGCCTCGGCGCAGTCGAGCACGCTGTCGCTCGAGGGCGCCGAGGCCAGGCGGGCGGGCAGTTGCGCTTGCAGGTGGTCGAGGGCCTGGTCGAGTGTCAGGCTCCCATGCAGTTGACCGTTGATGAGGTACATCTCAATGCTCCTTGATCAGTTCAGCGGCAGCCATGGCGCAGCTTCGGCTGGCGCTGGTGCCGGCACGGCCGTGCAGTTCGAACCACTGGGTGCTCGAACCGCATTCGCAGTTGGCGGGGTGCAGGGTCGCCAGGTCGCTCATCACCACGGCGTGGGCGGGGCTGGAGGAGATATAGGGCGAAACGAACGACAGCAATCCGGCTTCGCCGAACGGCTGCACGTCGAAGTTCGAGGGGTGACGGACAAAGACTTTGGAATAGACCGGCACATGAAACCGATGATGGGCACATTCGATGTAGGGCACGGCGTGCTCGACCGCACCATAACCGTCGCGGCAGCGATGGGCCTCGATGCCCAGTTGCCGGGCGATGCGCGCATAGACCTGATGGCGGGGCATTTCCTGGGCAGCCTGTTTCTTCCAGCCGCCGCCGAGGAACACCAGGGAATCAGGCGCGAGTGTCAGGTTCGGTACACCGCTCTCGCGCATGCGTTCGAGTACGTGCCAAAGCAGCGCCGGAAAGCCGAGGATCCTCACGGGCAGCCCTTGCTCGGCGAAGGCCTGCAGGGCACGGATAACACCAAAAACGTCGAACTCATGGCCATTGCCGGTACGGCGCAAGGCATAGACAAGGCTATTGACCGGGGCGAAGCGACACAGGAACTGGTCGGTATAGGCCGTACCGAGGCGATTGTCCGGTTCGGGTTCATGGCTGAGCAACAGGTAGTTGCAGGGCGCATCCGGCGTGGACCAACCGTAGTGATCGAAAATGCGCGCTACCATCGCCTGGGCCGCCGCCATGCTACGTTCGTCGTAGCGCATGCGACTTTTCTGGCCGCCGGTACCGGAGGACGTGAGTTCCAGGGCCTCCTCGCCCGTAGGGCTGACCAGCAAGCGCTGCTTGAAGTAGTTGGCGTAGATGGGCGGCAGGCGCGACCAGTCCGTCAGATGCTCCAGGTCCTCGACGGCGAGCCCGTTGGCGTTGAGCCAGTCTTCGTAGCCCGGGGTATGGTGGCTATGGAACAGGCTGATCTCGGCCATGGCTCGATCGAACAGCCCGGAGGGTATCGAATCGGGACTGTAGGGGCGGGGCAATGCGCACAGCGCATCGGCGTGGGGAAAATGAATCATCGGATAACTTTCCTTAGAAGCGGAGCAACTCAAACGTGAGCGACCGGTCGCGACATGAACAGGCGCAACGCGACAGGACAACTGAGCCCGGCGATACCGGCCATCAAGGCAAAGGATTCCAGGCTGTCGCCGGCGCCCAATGACGCCAGCAACGAACCGGCAACGCTCATCACGGCGATGGAGATCATCCCGACCATGGCCGAGACCAACCCTTTGCTGTCGTCACTGGTAAACAACGCCAGTCGATACAGCGCCGCGTTGCCCATGCCGAGGCCGAGGGCGTACAACGAAAGTCCACTGACCAGCACAGGTAGGGAAAGGGCGAACCGACTGGCAATGACCAAGGCCGCCAGGCCGGCGCACAGGGGCCAGAGGCTGCAACGAAGCGCGCCGCCTACGCCGACCCGTTCCACCCAGGCGTTGAGCAGGAGATTGCCGAGGATCACGGCGGCGAACACCGGGATCTGCCACAGCCCATACACCAGTGGTGAAACCCCTTGTCCCTCTAGCAGCAGTAGGGGCGACAGGCCGATCCAGGCGATCAGTGGCAGGCTCATCAGCCCCAACGCAACGCTGGCCGCCATGAATCGGGGATGACTGAGCAAGGCGCCATACCGCTTGATCAGCGCACGCAGTTCGAAAGGAACAGGTGACGGCTGTCGGCGGCCTGGTGGAACCGGCTTGGGAAGGCGGGGCATGAAGCCCCAGAGCGCCAGCCAGCTCACTGCACCGAGGCCGGCCAGCAGCAGAAACAGTTCGCGCCAGGACAGCCATTGCAGCAGCAACCCACCCAGCAAGGGCCCCAGCAAGGGGGACAGGAGGGCCAGGTTGCCCAACAGCGCCATGATTTTCACGGCATCCGACTCGTTGAACATGTCCTGTATGGCGGGATAGCTGACAGCGATCACGAAACCCAGGCCCATGCCCTGGATCAGGCGAAGGCCATTGAACCCGTGCATCTGGGTGACCTGGGTGGTCGCCGCGCAAGCCAGCACGAACCCGGCGCAACCGACCAGCATGAACGGTCGACGTCCGTGGCGATCCGACAGCGGCCCGATCAACCAAGGCAGCAGGACGCCACCCAGCAGATAGAGGTTGAACGCGTAGGGAATCTGATCCGACGCCGCTCCGAGTTCTTCGGTAACGGCGAGCATGGCGGGCATGACCAGGTCGCTGGCCATGTACGTTAATAATTCAAAGAGTGCGATAGCCAGGCAGAACCCTGTCAGTCGTTCAGGCGAGAAAGTTGTCAGCAAGTTTGGCATTCCCAACGTTTATTTTGAGTAAAGAGGTGAGCGCCTCTTATTCGAGAATACGTGGGGGGTGATAAGGCTTGAAAGACAGAATTCCCCGGTGTTAGCGGAGGAAATGTGCTTGGCGGGCGTAAGAAAATGTCCGCCAGCAGCGGACATTTATTTCCTAATTAAGTCAGTAACTTACAGCTTGATTAGTAGGAGGGGTCGTAGCATTGGAGACTCGCTACAGACGATTCAACCAGAACTCACGGGGAAGGTCCTAGCGGTGCTGGTCGAAACCCGGACCACCCGGATGTCCCGGTCCTTTTCAATGACCGTGGCCTGGTGGAAAAAGGAGGCAGTCGCTCAGCGTCAGGATTGATAACAGCGGCAGCAGCAGTGACATGCGACGAAACATAAATAAAATCCTCATGGTCGAGCACCGTGGTTGCGCGACGGCGCTCCTTCGGCTGTACCATGGGACCCCGTCGGCTGCCGCTTGCCCCTGAAACCGGGTAGGCACCTGGCAAGCGAGCGGATACAGAACAGATACATTCAGGAACTGGCAATGACTCATTCGCAACGTTTGAAATACTCGATTCTGATTGTCCTCGTGGTCCTGGCGATCATGCTGGGACTGTCGTGGATGCAGAACAAAGGCATGATCAGCGAACAGTTGTTTCAATACATCGCCATTGCCGTGGCGGTGATCGTGGTGGTGATCAACGGCGTGATGCGGCGCAAGGTCAAGCCCTAGTGGCCTGTGTGGCTAATTCGTCTACTCAGATTAACCGTACAGGTCACTCGCATGATTCCCCGGCCGCGAGCACGGCCATGGCCCTGTGGTGCAGGCTGTAGCTCTTGTCGGGGTTGAGCGTCACCACGCCCTCGCTGCACAGGCGCTTCAACACCTCGCGAACGCTGAGAAAGGACAAGGGAATGTCCAGCGCCAATAGCTGGCTGTGCACGCCCCGTGCGCCCAGGCAACGGTTCTCCATGGTGGTCGTGAGCAACATGTCGATGACCTTGAGGCGGATCAGGCTGGTCCTGAGTCCGAAGCTCTTGAGCAGGCGCTTGATGCGCTCGTTGCTGCCTCGCTCCGTCGTTTTGGCGAGCACGTTATTGGTGGTCGTCATCGGGACGCCGTTCGACCCCGGCTTATTCTCCGTAGGCAGTTGCGCGTTTTGCATGCAAAAGGTCCTTACCAGCCTGATCAGAAATAGTCACACGTGCTCCCTCAAGAGGAACGGCCAATCATGCGGGCCGTGATGTGAAAAATTCGCCGGGATGTCGTTAAACCCTTGTGATTGGTCGAGTACAGGCGATGTTTTTTTGCATCCGGTCGGGGGGCGAACCCGTTCATGAGGGCGGGTCGAGCTGGCGCCCCAACTCACAGATGAGCAGGGTCAGCGAGTCGGCGTTTCGAAGGATGACGTCGACGCGCTTGTCCGCCGAGCCAGGGTTCAGAAAGATATCTCGCGCCTCGTTCATGGTCCTGGCGCCGGTGACTTTGAGGATTTCCTTGGCGGTGGCCTTGAACTCGGGAAGCAACTCCAGGCTCTTGAACGTACTGGCTGCGCTATCCCACCCCATGAACAACCTTGAACGTGGCGTGGTCAGCGAGAGCCCATTGTGTTGCTGGTCGTCCAGGCTGTCGTACCGGGCTCGTCCGTCATGCGTGACTTGCGAGATCAGGTCGAGGAATGGCAACAGAGCGTCCAGATAAACAATGTCGTGCGTATCGATCAACTGGTGGCTCAGTTCGTGGATGAGGGTGGCTCCCTGGGCATGAGCGTCGACATTGAAGGACTCGGGGACGATGATCTTGTACGGGTCCAGCCCTACGTCGAAGAAAAATTGGGTGAGGTAGATTTTCCCGCCTGCGTTGGGTTCGAGCACGAATGCCGTCGCCGTGTCGTTGGCGTTCTTGAGATTGCCGATCACGATGCGTTTCTGGTTTTGCGCTTCCCAGGATGGATCGGCCAATACCTGGCATATCGGCGCAACAGCGGCATGAATCTTTGCGATCAAACGGGCATCGACCTGGTCGACGCCAAAAAATGTCTTGAGGTAAGTCTCCAGCCGGGAGCCCTTTGAAACCTGCTGCCGGGCTTGATCGAGATTATGAAGCGCATTGAGGGAGTAATGCCTGGCTGTCTCCAGTGCCTGCACAATGACGTTTGCATGGTGAGGGTATTTCCTGCGTATCTCAGCCATGCCTCGGGCTTCGATATTCAGTGTGTCTGAAGCCTTGTAGTCGCTGTACGCATTCGCGAGGGTCGACAACACCTTGCCGTAGCGAATGGTCTGTCGTTGCGGGTCAATGACCCACTCCTGGCTTTCAGGCAATCTTTTGAGTATCGGCCCCATTTCCTTGTCATGGACAACGCGCCAGACCTGATTGGCCTTCGCCACCTGAAAGACTTTGCCAACAACACTGACATAGAGCTTGCCGGAGCCTGTGTCCTTGTAGGTCCCATCAGCGGGGTTCTTTTGCAGATCGTGGAGGCTTATGCCCGCGGCCTCGAAAGCTTGCAGGTTGGTACGGATCGGGGCGGTGGACGCGACGTCCTTCCAATTGATCGGGGCCGCAGGGGCGTTTTGCGAGGCCGGGCCGATGGGAGCGAGCAGCCCGAACGTATCCTCCCGATTCATGAAACCGAGTGACACCATTTCCGCGGCCCCGGCAATGAAATCATGCAGGCCGCTTTTCCAGTCATGCTGCTGCAGCGCTTCGGAGGAAGACTTGAAGTCCTGATAGCTTTCCCACAATGTCTCGAAAAAAGTCAGTTTGCCCGGTAGCTGTCTGCCCACGAACCTGGCACCGACGCTGAGCAGATGCCGCACGGTTTCCCAGTCGAACTGACGTTTCCTATCCGTTTGGGTGGTCAGCAAGTCCGATAACAGACGGGTATTGTCGTTGAACAATGTATCAATGAGGTTCGTCTGGACTGGATTCGAGGCCAGGGTAATTTCCGATAGCTGCCCGATGGTGGCGGTAAACAGGTTTTTGAATATGCTTTGCTGGTTGGCGGGCAGCCGACTGATCAACAGGTCCTGCAGTGGCCCTGGCCGGTTGAAGGCGGCCACGACACTCGCTTCGTCCTTGAACTCGGTGAAGCCCGGGCCCGTATGGTAGGGGGCGTACAGGACGTGGGGCGCTTTCGCATCGGTACCCGACCCGATCAGGTAAAGCCCCAGTGCCTTGATCGCCGCGGCGCCTTCGGTTTTGATCAGTTCCAATGGACGAATCAGCGCGCTGGCACCTCTCACCGCTTGGCGAGCAAGGGCGTCCGGCATGTCCAGCACTTGGTGAATCAAATCGAAGGCCGAAGGGGAGAGGTACTGTTGCAGGCACCGTGCGTGAGCGTATTGCAGCAGTTGCCAGGGTAGTTGTTGGCGGAAGCGCTGCTTTCTCTGTTGAACGTCCTCCGTCGTGCCGGACAGCTTGTCCAGCACATGTTGTTTATACGAGGTGGCGACATCCAGTGACAGCAGCAGCTGCTTGACCGCCGTCTCGTTCAAGCTGTCAGGCAGCTTGCGTCTGGACGTCGAGGACACCTTGAATCCGGTTTTTTGAGTGACATCGATATGATTCAGGGCGAATTCGGTCAGGGAACTGGGTGGCCCCGCCAGTGCGAGGTTCGGTGTGATCTGAATGGTCGCAGGGTCCAGGTCTTTTTCGGTGAAGCGCGCATCCAACAGCGCTTTCAGTTTTTTATGCGTGTAGGCCTGCAAGGGTTCAATACCGTCCAGGTAGTCCTTGCCGTCGATCACGCTGTTTCGATATTGCTCAAGCAGATTGATATGCAGGCGCTGATCTTCAAGAGAGGCCATGCCGAGCCAGGCAGGCAGTTTCTGTTGCCACCTGTCCGCCTGGGCGATGCGTTTGGCACGGGTCAGATTGGTGGGGGCTCCCTTGTTCAGTAACGCTTCAAGGCTTTTGGCCAAGCCCGTTCCGGTCAATTGCCAGTTCCGGGTTTTCAAGGTCTTCAGATAGCCGTGTTCGATCTCGAACAACCTGATGAACGAATTCATCCGATTCAGCAATACGTTGTCTTCGATCAACTCAAAGGCCTCGAGCTGATAACGCCCGTGAGGCTTGCGTTGGGCGCAGGGCAGGTTCGCGAGCAGGCCAAAGCGTTTGCGGGAGTCGAGCAGGTTTCGGTTCAATTGTGTCGTCGCGACCTCGACAGAGGGGAAAACCTGTAGGCCGTCGGTTGGTGTCCAGAGAACTCCCAGGCCTGAGTAAGGCGTGTCCAGCCCCCCGCGCTCGGTCAGGAAAAAACAGTTGGCGAGGGGAAAGGAGGCCGCGTCGCCCTCGTTGGTGTATGCAAGCCTCAACGAATAGGCATCGGGCCGAAAGCCTTTGAGCCCAATGCGCTGCTCGCGATTGGGGTAGTCGGCATCGTAGGCAAAAACACTGTTGATGAGGTCGTCTGCGGCGGGCGGCAGTGTTCCGTCGAGTTTTCTAAGCTCGGCTTCGGCACGTATCCCAAGTGAAAACACATTGCTGAGTTCAGGCAGCAGGCCTCTCAGTTGGTTATGCAGTGATATTTCATTGGAGAGTGGCAGTTGGGTGAACAGGGCGTTGAAAGCGTCTTCGACGGAGGTATAGCTCTTGATCTTTCTCGTCAGTTGATCGGCCATGAAGTTGGACGGCCGCGAGTCGCCATAGAAAGCCGGCAGGCTGCCCCAGTGCCCGTCGGTTCCATGCTCCAGCAAATTCTTGTTGATCAAGGAGCGGATATCCAGCGCCTTGTCGACCAGGGCGTGGATGTTCACGGTGCCCTGGCGAGACATCTCCAGTGCGTAGTGAAGGTTATTGATCTGCTTGCCGATGATGGCCTCCGCCAGGGATTCGAATACCGGCAACGCCACTGAACCTCCAGAAACCTGCGGCTGGTCAAGGCGCAGAAAGCGGTTGCGTTCTTCCAGGCTCAACAGGCTATAGAGTTGCTCCTTGTGTGCGGGACTGGTCGGCGTAGCCAACAGCGCGTCCTTGAACCCCCGGTAATTGTCCACTTTTTGCAGGTCATGACTGGGCCTGTAGAGGTAATGATCCTTGCCGCTGATCATCAGCGAGCCGGCAAGCTCCACATAGAGCGGCTCATATTCCCAGAGGCGAACCGTTTCGATGAACAGAGGCGTCTCGTCCTGTCGGGAGGGTCCGAACAAGCGGAGCAGCTCCTGGCTTTGTGCATCGGTCAGTTGCCGTTGCTCCCGTTTGCTCAGGACGGTTGCACGCAGGGCATCGCTGAGAACCCGCGACAACAGCTCCCGGCGTGAGGTATGGAATGGGCCGGTGGCATCCCAATAGGCTTTGATGCAATCGATAAGCTTGGGAATCAGGTTTTTAGCCGTCACCCGCAACAGGCTTTCCCACTGCTGCGCATTATGGGTCGATACCGTGATTTCCGGATGGATGAAATCGACGTCATGCCGGGCTGGCCGGCCCTGATGGTGGAAGTACACCAGGACCGCTTCCGACAATGACAGGTCGTTGGTCACTTTGCCCATGGTCGGATCACCGAGTCCCGCATCGGCGGTGATTGCGACTCGGGTCTGTTGATGGTCGAGGTTGGCCAGTACTTCTTTCAATACGTGGTCAAGCATCGAGGTCAGCGAGGGCAGTTTGATCAGCTCATTGACCATGGTCAGCGCGTTGAGGCTTTGAGCGTGCTCGATGGATTCGATCTGGGTCTTGAACACATCTCCGTGCAGGGGCCGTCGGGCCTGGCTGATAACGGTGCTGGTGTTCAGTTCGGCGCGTTGGGAAATGGACAGTAGCTGGAACAGGCCGTCACGCTCGACAGGGGTTGCGAGCATTTGGTCGATCCGAGTTTCGAGCGCCTGTGGACTGTCAAATTTCTCGATTCCACCCTGGGGCGTATAGAGGAATGCAGGCTTGGGGGACGAGGTGCCGGCGTCTGGCAAAGTTGTCAGCGCAAAGCAGCCGGCAAGCGAAATCGGGGGCTGCCCTTCGGCCTGGAGCAGAATGGTTTCGGCAGACATCGACGGAGTCTGCGCGACACGCAGCGTGTGGTTGGGCAGGGCTGCGTGGCGCAACCATTGGAGGTCGGTTTGCGTCAGCCCATGGGTTGCGCTCAATTCGTCCAGGCGGTTGGCGTCCAGGACGTCGGGGAATAGCAGTGGCGTGTTCTCACGGGGCATCGTTGCTTCTCGTTCAAGGCGCCATGAGGCAGCCCATACGTGGATGAAGCGGCCAGCCTAGAGAACGAGGGAAGGGCAAGGGTGGTACATAGTTACCGCACGCGAAGCTTCAGACCTGTCCGGCTGCGGAGCACGAGGCATGCCCACGGTGAAAAGATTGACAGCACGCGCCTGAAGCGGTGTTTAATCCGGCTTTGTTCCCTCCTCACTGCGGCTACCTCCAACAATCATTCTGGAGCTTCAGATGTCTGCGCTATCCGATCACGCCGGTTCCGGCCCTTTGTCTCTTGACGCCCTGGTGGGACTGCTGGAGAAGATATTCCTGCGACATGGCACCTCGGCCGAGGTCGCCCGCACCCTGGCCGAAAACTGCGCCCGCGCGGAGCGCGACGGTGCCCACAGCCATGGGGTGTTTCGTATGCCTGGCTATGTCTCGACACTGAACAGCGGTTGGGTCAACGGTCAGGCCGTACCGGTGGTCGAAGACGTCGCGTCGGGCTTCGTCCGGGTGGATGCCGGAAACGGTTTTGCCCAGCCAGCCCTCGCCGCTGCCCGACCGTTATTGGTGGAGAAGGCGCGCAGTGCCGGTATCGCGGTGTTGGCTATCCGCAATTCCCATCACTTCGCCGCCCTCTGGCCGGACGTCGAGCCGTTTGCCTACGAAGGCTTGGTGGCGTTGAGCGTGGTCAACAGCATGACGTGCGTGGTACCCCATGGCGCGGACCGTCCGTTGTTCGGCACCAATCCCATTGCCTTCGCCGCGCCACGGGCCGGCGGCGAGCCGATTGTATTTGACCTGGCCACCAGCGCCATCGCCCATGGCGACGTACAGATTGCCGCCCGCAAGGGCGAGTCGTTACCACCAGGCATGGGAGTGGACAGCCTCGGCCAACCGACCTGCGACCCAAAGGCGATTCTCCAGGGCGGCGCGCTGCTGCCGTTTGGCGGACACAAGGGATCGGCGTTGTCGATGATGGTCGAGCTGCTGGCGGCGGCCCTGACCGGGGGCAACTTCTCCTTCGAATTCGATTGGAACAACCATCCAGGGGCCAAGACGCCGTGGACCGGGCAGTTGCTGATCGTGATCGACCCTAGCAAGGCCGCCGGGCAGAACTTTGCCGAGCGCAGCCAGGAGCTCGTCAGGCAAATGCAGGGTGTGGGATTGCGGCGGTTGCCGGGGGATCGCCGGCATAGGGAGCGCAGCCATTCCGATCAGCATGGGATTTCGCTGGATGAGCAGACCCTGACCCAGTTGCGGGAATTGGCAGGGTTGTAATCCAAAGCAATGGTTGCCTGATAACAGTCGGTTTTAAGCCACAAGCCTGTGGCAGCAAAGCTTGCTCGCGATTGGGTCAGTCAGTCGAACTGGATTGGCCGGTCCGCCGCTATCGCGAGCAAGCTTTGCTCCCACGGGTTTGTCGTTCAACGCCGTCCGAGCAACAAGCCCACCACCAGCCCGAAGCCGGCGGAAATCGCTACGGTCTGCCATGGATGGCCGCCGATGTAGATTTCAGTGGCATCGACCATGGGCCGGGTACGCTCCCGTGCGCTGGCGACCGAGTCCAGGGCCTGCTGCAGTTTCTGGGAAATCTGGCCCCGCAGGTCTTCGGCATCCTCACCGACCAGTGAGTCGCTGCTCTTGAGCAGTTTCTCCGACTCTTCGATCAAAGCCTTCAGTTCACTGAACACTTGATCCTTGATTTGCTCTCCGTTCGCTTGCGCGGTAGGTCTACGAGCCATCGAATTACTCCTTGCTGATGATTACCGTGAACAGTGGAGTGTTGCGCTTGTGCAAAAGTTGCAGTGGCTGGTGTTGCCAGCATGGCCAAGCCTAAATGATGGTTAAGACGTTTCTCCGCAAGGTGTAAGATGTCGCCTATTTACGCAACAGGTAATGTCCATGAGTTTCAATCTGGCTGACAAGCCGCTGGCCGAGCGCGCCGCGCTGGAAGATGAAAAATCCCGACTGTTCGAGCTATGGCAGAACAACCTGGGTAAGGCAAAGGGCGACGCCGCCCGGCTGTTTGGCGAGCGCTCCAAGCGCAAAGGCAAATGGGCCGAGTGGGTACGTGCCGAGCTGGACGGCATGTCCCCTCCGGAATACGCCAACATGGTGCGCAGTGAGGTCAATCGCCTGATGGCCGCCAACAAGTAAACCTCACGCAAAGGTCGTGACAATGGCTTCGCGAACCTTGACCACCGCCGGGTCCATCTGGGTGTGGGTTCGCCATCCCAGTTCGATGGGGTAACGGGGCAAGGCGAGGGGGCAGGGCAGCAACGCCAGGTCACCGAACGCTGCGATGGCCCGCGCGGCGTGGCCCGGAATGGTCGCCACGGCCCGGCTGCCCTTGAGCAGGAACGGCAACGCGGCAAAATGCGTGGTCGAGGCACACACCTTGCGGCTCAGACCGAGCCCGGCCAGACCTTCGTCGGTGATGCCGATGAAACCGCCCGATGACACCAGCAGATGTTCGCGGCCCACGAACGCCTCCAGGCTGAGACTCTGCTGGTCCTCTTCCAGGCTCGCCGGGTCGACCAGGCAGGCATAGTCGCCTTCGCCCAATACCAGGCGGCTGAGTAGCCGTTCCGTGAAACCACCCGCCGTGATCGCCAGGTCGAAATTTCGCTCCATCAGGTTGCGACCGACGATCTGGCTGTGGGTCTGGCGAAAAATCAAGCGCAACCCCGGCGCCCGTCGCGCCACTTCCTCGATCAGCCGGCGGCCATAGGCCAGCTCGAAGTCGTCGGACAGGCCGACGATGACCGAACGGCCGTCGTAATGATTGGTATCCGGATCGATCATCGCCAGGCTCTGGCGGCACTTGTCCAGGGCCTCGCTGATCACGGGCTTCAGTTGATTGGCCCGCAGCGTCGGCGCCAGGCCACGGCCGGTGCGCACGAACAGTTGATCGTCATACACCTTTCGCAATCTGCGCAGCGCCGCACTGATGGCCGACTGGGTTACGCCCAGGCGCAGGGCGGCGCGGCTGGCACTGGATTCGTCGTGCAGGGCTTCGAAGGTCTTGAGCAGGTTGAGATCGAGCTTGTCGATATTCATGTTGTTCATATCGTTTAGCAATGTATGGGGCTTTATTCATGATCGGCCGACGGCTGAGAATCAGCAACACCTGATGACCAAGGAGTTGAACACCCATGCCCAAATCCATTGTGGCTGCCCTGCAGATCGGTTCCTTGCCTGGCGGCAAGGACGAGACACTGGCGCAGATCCTTTCCTACGAAGATGCCATACGACAGGCCGGCGCCCGCCTGGTGGTCATGCCCGAAGCCCTGTTGGGTGGATACCCCAAGGGCGAAGGGTTCGGGACCCGACTGGGTTACCGGCTGCCGGAGGGGCGTGAGGCATTCGCCCGCTACTTTGCCAATGCCATCGACGTACCGGGCGTAGAAACCGAGGCGTTGGCCGGGCTTTCGGCGCGCACGGGAGCCAGTCTGGTGTTGGGCGTCATCGAACGGGCCGGCAGTACGCTGTATTGCACGGCGCTGTACTTCGAACCTGATGCGGGGCTGGTGGCCAAGCATCGCAAATTGATGCCCACCGGCACCGAGCGGCTGATCTGGGGCAAGGGCGATGGTTCGACATTGCCGGTGCTCGACAGCCAGGTCGGGCGGCTCGGCGCGGCGGTGTGCTGGGAAAACATGATGCCGCTGCTGCGCACTGCGATGTATGCCAAGGGTGTGGAGGTCTGGTGCGCGCCGACGGTGGATGAACGGGAGATGTGGCAGGTGACCATGCGTCACATTGCCCACGAGGGGCGATGCTTTGTGGTCAGCGCCTGCCAGGTCCAGGCCTCGCCTCAGGCGCTGGGCATCGATGTCGAGCACTGGCCGGCGGAGCGTCCATTGATCGCTGGCGGCAGCGTGATCGTCGGACCCATGGGGGATGTGCTGGCCGGGCCGCTGAAGGACACGGCGGGTCTATTGACCGCCGAAATCGATACCGATGACTTGGTGCGGGCGCGTTATGACTATGACGTGGTCGGTCATTACGCCAGGCCGGACGTGTTCGAACTGGTGGTGGATGAGCGGGCCCGGCCCGGCGTGCGGTTCACCGCGTGAATCACCAGGTCGCCGCGGATCCCGGCAAGTCCAGGGTTCCACGGTCGACGAAGCTCATGGTGCCGAACAGGCCCCCGGAGAGCTTGCCCTTGAGCACATAGGGCAGGTTATCCAGACCCTGGGCCTGGCTCAGGCCGAGGGTCTGGCGCAGCACCGAAAAGGCCGAAATGCTCACAGGGACGCTCAAGATCGCTTCGGAATAGCGTGGAATGGAGCCGCTCTGGTCGCTGACCCCGGTCGCCAGCGTGCGGTCGTTGACCTCCAGGTCCAGCGCCACGCCGTTGTATTCGATGGCAGTTTCGTTGGGGTTCTGCAGGCGCAGCTTCACGGCAAAACGCATCTCCAGGTCCTGGCTGGGCAAGGGTTCGATGCCGACCACGTTGATGTTCAGCGGGTCGCGGTGCGGGAAGAGGGCGCAGGCACTGAGGCTGAGCAGTGTCAGTAAAAGGAACAGGCCGGGGATTCTGCGCATGGGCGTACTCTCACGATAAATTTTGGTCACGATAACTCACACCCAAAGGCAAGCGAAGAACCCTGCCACAAAGTACTCCAAATCCAGATAGGCGCTGGGCTCCTGACAGTTTCTGACAACAGCCTCTGCTAATCTGCAGCAACTTTTTCCTCCGGATCGCCCATCGTGTCCCGTACTTCTCGGCTGCTCACCTTGTTGCAAGTCTTGCGCGGCAAGCGCTGCCCGGCCACTGCAGCGACATTGGCGGCAGAGTTGAAGGTGTCCGAGCGCACGCTCTACCGCGACATTGCCGAGCTGACCGCCCTTGGGGCGCCGATCCAGGGCGAGGCGGGCATCGGCTACGTATTGCGCAGCGGCCTGTTCCTGCCGCCACTGATGTTCACCGCCGATGAAATAGAAGCCATTGTACTGGGCTTGCGCTACGTGGATCAGCGCGGCGATGAGGTGTTGGGCAAGGCGGCCGCCGACGCCTTGGCGAAGGTCGCCGCGGTGTTGGCCCCGGATGTACGGGACGCCTTGCGCAATCCTACGGTGTTGCCCGGTCCGCCGGGGTATGGGTATCCGCAGAATACGGTGGAACTGAACGTGTATCGCCAGGCCATCCGTACTCAGGCGAAGTTGCACATTGATTACGCCGACGTGAACAACACGCCGAGCCAGCGGCTGATCTGGCCGCTGGCCCTGGGTTTTTTCAACGAGGCGCGGGTGGTGGTGGCCTGGTGCGAATTGCGTGGTGCCTACCGGACCTTTCGCACCGACCGGATTGCGTCGGCCACCGAGCAGGGCGAACGCTATCCCGGCAGGCGCAGCGACTTGCTGCGGGCCTGGATGAAGTCGATGAAACTGGACGACACCGGGCGCTTCACTCCTGACAAGAACTGACATGAGGGTGTTCTAGCATGGTGCCAGTTCGATAAAAAAAAGGAGCCTACCATGTCCAATCCCGTCTCTTCCCTGGCCCCGGCCATCGCCGGCTACATCGCGGCCGCCAATGCCCGTGACAGCTCGGCGGTGACGCGTTTTTTTGCCGAGGATGCCAACGTGTTCGATGAGGGCCAGCACCGGGCCGGCACCCAGGCCATCATCCAATGGATGGAAGACACTTCCCGTCGCTTCCAACCGCGGGTTGAGGTGCTCAACGTGCAGCAACGCACGGGCAAGGTGCTGGTTCACAACCTGATCTCGGGCACGTTCCCCGGCAGTCCGCTGGAGTTGCGGTACACCTTCCGGCTCGATGAGCAGGGCAAGATCAGCCGGCTGGATATCTCGATTTAAAAGGAGCGAGCTCCTGTGGCGAGGGGATAAATCCCCTCGCCACAAGTCCCATGCTCGGTTCGCGTGATCGTTCATTGTCCAGCATGGCATACTCAGCCCCTTCCTCTTCCGGACCCGGGCCGCATGACTTTCGACTCCCCCTTGAGTGCCTGGCAGCACGCCATCGAACACCACGGTTTTGTCCAGGATGAGGCCCAGGAGTTGGCGATCATGACCCTGGAGCAATGCCACAAGGCGTTGCACGAGGGACGCAAGTCGATCAAGGGGGTGTATCTCTGGGGCCCGGTGGGGCGTGGCAAGACCTGGTTGATGGATCGCTTCCATGAAAGTCTCCAGGTTCCGGCCCGTCGCCAGCATTTTCATCACTTCATGGCCTGGGTGCACCAACGCTCGTTCCAGCTCACGGGTACGCCGGACCCGTTGCAGGCCCTGGCCAGGGAGCTGAGCCGGGAAGTGCGGGTGCTGTGTTTCGATGAGCTGTTCGTCACCGACATTGGCGATGCCATCATCCTCGGACGGCTGTTCCAGGTCATGTTCGAGTTGGGCATGGTGGTGGTGAGTACCTCGAACCTGCCGCCCGAAGAACTCTATGCCAACGGCCACAACCGTGAACGGTTCCTGCCGACCATCACGGCGATCAAGCAGCACATGCAAGTCGTGCCGGTGAACGGCTGGCAGGATCATCGCCAGCACCCGGGCGCGCTGCAGCAGCGTTATTGGCTACGGGGCGCCGGGCAACCGGATCCGTTGGGGGAGGTTTTCGAACGATTGAGTGCGGGGCAACTGTCCAGCAGTGATCCGGTGCAAGTCGGCCATCGTCTGCTGGAGCCGGTCAAGGCCAGTGACACGGTGCTCTGGAGCCGCTACCGGGATCTGTGCGAGCAACCGTTCTCGGCCCTGGATTTCATGGGGCTGTGCGACCGCTACAAGGCCATCCTGCTCAGCGATGTGCCCTGCCTGAGTGCAGAGCAGCGCGAAGGGCGTATTGCCCGTGGTACGGAGGACGGCGTCGAGCGGGTCGAGGCGGGGGATCGCGAACTACCGCAATTGTCGGTCCACGATGACGGCGTGCGACGTTTCATTGCCCTCATCGACGAATGCTACGATCGCAAGGTGCCGCTCTACCTGTCGGCCCAGGTGCCGATGGATCAGTTGTACACCGAGGGCTATCTGCAATTCCCGTTTCGCCGTACTCTCAGTCGCCTCCAAGAGATGCAGCTGCAACGTTTCGGTCAGCCCGCCTGACCTGTACCCGCCGACGACCCCATCCGTCGGTACTACCCGCCGTACCCGCGAAGAGAGATGCAAGGTCATGGAAGAAGCCAAGGACGTTCTCGTACTGCAAGCCAGCTACACCAATCCGGTTCACGCCGAAGCGATCTGCCACGTGCTCAATGGCTATGCGGAGGACCCCATGGGCGGTGGCCAGTCGCTGTCGGCCGAAGTCCTGCTGCATCTGCCGGAAGAACTGGCCAAGCGCCCCCATGCGTTCAGCGTGTTGGCCTTCGTCAACGGCGAGCCGGCGGGGCTGGTCAATTGTTTCGAAGGTTTTTCGACCTTTGCCTGCCGACCGCTGGTGAATATTCATGATGTCGCCGTCATGAAGGCGTTTCGCGGGCTGGGTCTGAGCCAGAAGATGTTGCAGAAAGTCGAAGACATCGCTCGCCAGCGCGGCTGCTGCAAGATCACCCTGGAAGTGCTTGAGGGCAATGCCGTGGCCCAGGCCAGCTATTCGAAGTTCGGCTTTGCCGCCGGCATGTTCGACCCGGCCCACGGCCGCATGCTGTTCTGGACCAAGCCCCTGTGACAGGTGCCCTATGCATAGGCTGAATGGAGCGATGCCTTCGCGAGCAGGCTCGCTCCCACATTGATCTCGGTGGACACAAATCCATATTCACCGACGTTCCCTGTGGGAGCGAGCCTGCTCGCGAAAGCGCTGGGGCAGTGATGACAGTGCCGGCTGTGCCGACACTTTTGCAGTTACTGCTGAACCACCTTGGCCACCGGCGCCTTGGGCTGCATCAGGCTGAAGTCGATCAGCGCCTTGTGCTGGCGTTGATACGGGTTGCCGATCAACAGCGGTCGGGCCTGGAAGTCGCTGCTGACCAGGCTCTTGCTGCGGTCCAGCTCATCGAAACTCAATCCCGCCAAATCTGCCCAGGTATGGATCAACTGAGAGCTGCTGTAAGGCCGGGACAGGTCGCCGGCAAAGTTCCAGTCATGGCTTTCGCGCCACTTGGGCGAAGCCCAGGCCATGAATGGAATGGTGTACATCGGCGCGGTGGGCTTGCCTTCGTTGCGGCCAAGGGTGGTGTGGTCCGCTGAGTCGAACACGTCTTCACCGTGGTCCGACAGGTACAACAGAAAGCCGTTGGGGTCGCTCTTGGCGTAGTCCTTGATCAGGCTGGAAACCACGAAGTCGTTGTACAGCACCGCGTTGTCGTAACTGTTGTAGGTAGGCACCTGATCGTCGCGCAGGCCCGCTGGTGCGCCCTGACGGTCGGTGAACTTGTTGAAGGTCGGTGGATACCGGTACTGGTAGCTCATGTGAGTACCGAGCAGGTGCACGACGATCAGCTTGCGTGGCGCGGTATCGGCCAGGGCTTTGTTGAACGGTGCAATTACGTCGCCATCGTATTGCGCGGCGTTCTGGTTGCGGTTGTTGTTCAGGTACACCTGCTCGTCGGCCTGCTGGGAGAACGTCGTGAGCATGGTGTTGCGCTTGGTCATGGTCTGTTGGTTGGTGATCCAGAAGGTCTTGTAGCCCGCCTGTTTCATCATGCTGACCAGCGAAGGGGTCGTCAGGTACAGGTCCGGGTTCTGCTCGTCGGCGAATGTCAGGACCTGTTGCAGTGCTTCGATGGTGTACGGACGTGGCGTAATCACATTGTCGAAGACCGCCAGTTGGTCCTTGAGTTTGTCCAGCTCCGGCGTGGTTTCCCTCGGGTAGCCATACAGGCTCATGCGTTGGCGATTGGTGGACTCGCCGATCACCAGCACCAGGGTAGCCGGTTGGTTGGCCATGGTGTCCTTGAGGTTGCGCAATGGCTCGATCTTGCTGGCGCTCTGCAACATGCCTTGCATGCTAGCCAACTGCTCGCCGTAACGACGGTAGGCCACCAGCATCTGCCAAGGAACGGCCGGCTCGATGCGGTCTTCGAATTTTTCCAGGCCGCCGGCCAGGCTGCCAGCGCGCTGGGTTTGCTTGACCAGCGGGTAACCGACCACGGCGCCCAGGATCACGACGGCCGCCACCCAGGCCTGGCCGCGGGGCAGGTACACCGGGCGCAAGCGCGTCCAGAGGAAGTAGGCCACTGCGGTATGTGCGAGGAACGCCGGCACCATCCACCAGGCAAAATACTGTGTCATGTATTCGCCGGCTTCAGCCACGTTCGATTCGAACATGATGAAGATGACGCTTTGGGAGAATTCCTGCTGATAGATGAAAAAATAACCCAGGCTGGCCATGGAGCAGGCCCACAGCACGATACCGATCAGTGCGGCGAGCAGGCGGGTGCGGGCAGGGAAAAGCAGCATGGGTGCCAGCCACACCGCACTCACGGTGAATGCCTGGCGAAACCCGGAGAAGCCGGAGGTATCGCTCAACAGGATAAGCAGTTGAGTAATGCCCGAGAAATACCAGAAGAAAAGAAAAAGCCAGCCGAACCCGGCCCAATCGAAACCTTTCGCAGTCGTTTTGCTGCGTTTGAACAGACTCATCAAGCGCTCCAGCCTTTTTATCTACACCGACGAAGCTGTCGGCACCGGATTGGTAACCGCAGGCATGCGCCGACCACCCTGAACGCCGGGAGTATCCCGAAATCGTTGTGAAAACTTTGTGAGTTTTTCGATATGGAACGATAGCCCGGGTGCGAATGCACTTTAGGTGAGGAGATTTCCCACAGGCACCTGTTCAGGGTCTGTAGGAAGCGACACCGGTTTACCAATGTCACTTCCTTGTGTTGCATCCGTGGAGCGATTATCGAGCCAGGGCCTGGCCCTGATGGGACAGTTGGGCGTGCTGTAACTGCATGCGCAACTGAGTCACTTCATCGAGCAGCAGATCGCGTTCTTCCTTGAGAAGGCGCAATTCGTCGCGACGAATGGTCACGTAAAGGGTTTGGGGAGGACGTGCGGTAACGACTGGGTCCATTGCTCACCTCGCAAATGGCTACATCAACTATAGAGATGTCGCCAGCTTTTTTGGTCGACACCCTACTATCGGCGCCGATTCTGATTTCTTTTGCTCGTGAATGGAACTTTTTTATTTTTCATGGTCGTCGTGCCTTCAACCGAGTTTGAAGCGATACCCCCTTGTGATCGCACGAATTAACCGGAAACTATGCAGCAAGGCTCTGGACTAACCTCCATTTGTCGCAGCCAAATCATATTGAAGCTAAACCTTTGACTTACCTTTATTTGTAGTAGGGAGCATCAGCACATGCAACTCGGGATTATTGGACTGGGCCGCATGGGCGGCAATATTGCGCGGCGCCTGATGCTCAATGGGCATGCCACGGTGGTCTATGACCGCAATGCCGCGTTCGTCGAAAATCTGGTCCGGGAAGGCGCCACGGGCGTGGCGGATTTGCCAGCACTGGTGGCCGGGCTGGAAAAACCGCGAGCGGTCTGGGTCATGCTGCCGGCCGGCGCGCCCACGGAAGACACCATCAACGCGCTCAGCGCGCTGCTGGAGCCAGGTGATGTGATCATCGATGGCGGTAACACGTATTACAAGGACGACATCCGTCGCGCCCAAGCGCTGTCGGAAAAGGGCCTGAGCTACATGGATGTGGGCACTTCCGGCGGCGTCTGGGGCCTGGAGCGCGGTTATTGCATGATGATCGGCGGCGATGCCGACGTGGTGACGCGCCTGGACCCGCTGTTCGCCAGTCTGGCGCCGGGCATGGGCGATATTCCCCGCACCCGTGACCGCAAGTCCGACGACGATCGCGCCGAGCGCGGCTATATCCATGCCGGCCCGGCGGGTTCCGGGCATTTCGTGAAGATGATCCATAACGGCATCGAGTACGGCATGATGCAAGCCTTCGCCGAGGGCTTCGATATTCTCAAGACCAAGTCCAGCGAAAGCCTGCCGCCGGAGCAGCGTTTCGACCTCAACCTGGCCGATATCGCCGAAGTCTGGCGACGCGGAAGCGTGGTTTCGTCCTGGTTGCTGGACCTGACCGCGGATGCCCTGGCCAGCGATCCGAAGCTGGACGGCTTTTCCGGTGAGGTGGCCGACAGTGGCGAAGGGCGCTGGACCATCGAGGCGGCCATCGAGCAGGCAGTGCCAGTGCCGGTGCTGTCCAGTTCGCTGTTCGCCCGTTTCCGTTCCCGCCAGCAGAGCACCTACGGCGACAAAATGCTGTCCGCCATGCGTTTCGGCTTCGGCGGCCATGTGGAGACGCCGAAAAAATGACCTCGATCGGCAGGAAATCCAAGGCAGAACCCGCGCCGCCGACCACGTTGTTTTTGTTCGGTGCCCATGGTGATCTGGTCAAGCGCCTGCTGATGCCGGCGTTGTACCACCTCAGTCGTGACGGGTTGCTGGGGGATGGACTGCAGATCATTGGCGTTGATCACAACGCCATCAGCGACTTGGACTTTGCCAGGAAACTCGAGGACTTCATCCGCCACGAAGCAGCGAGCAAGGGCGGCGATGCCGGCCGTGCGCTCGACCCGGTGCTGTGGGCTCGCTTGGCCAAAGGCATCAGCTACGTGCAGGGTGATTTCCTCGACGACAGCACCTATGCGGCGCTGGCGACGAAGATCGCCGCCAGCGGTACCGGCAATGCGGTGTTCTACCTGGCGACCGCGCCGCGTTTTTTCAGTGAGGTGGTCCGCCGCCTCGGTGCGGCCGGGTTGCTTGAGGAACGGGCCGACGCCTTTCGGCGGGTGGTGATCGAAAAGCCGTTCGGCTCTGATCTGCACACCGCTGAAGCGCTCAATGCCTGCTTGCTCAAGGTCATGAGCGAGAAGCAGATCTATCGGATCGACCATTACCTGGGCAAGGAAACCGTACAGAACATCCTGGTCAGCCGTTTCTCCAACAGCTTGTTCGAAGCGTTCTGGAACAATCATTACATCGACCACGTGCAAATCACCGCCGCCGAAACGGTGGGGGTGGAAACCCGTGGCAGTTTTTACGAGCATACCGGCGCCCTGCGGGACATGGTGCCCAACCATCTGTTCCAGCTGCTGGCGATGGTGGCCATGGAGCCGCCGGCCGCCTTCGGTGCCGACGCGGTTCGAGGGGAGAAGGCCAAGGTGGTCGGCGCCATTCGACCCTGGTCGGTGGAGCAGGCTCGCGCCAACTCGGTGCGCGGCCAGTACATCGCTGGCGCCATCGATGGCAAGCCGGTGAGCGGGTATCGTCAGGAAGCCAATGTGGCGGCCGACAGCAACACCGAAACCTATGTCGCGCTGAAAGTCATGATCGACAACTGGCGGTGGGTGGGCGTGCCGTTTTATCTGCGTACCGGCAAGCGCATGAGCGTGCGGGACACGGAAATCGTCATCTGTTTCAAGCCAGCGCCGTATGCGCAGTTTCGCGATACTGAAGTCGATGAATTGCAACCTACCTACCTGAAGATACAAATCCAGCCCAATGAAGGCATGTGGTTCGATCTGCTGGCCAAGCGGCCGGGGCCGACGCTCGACATGGCGAATATAGAGTTGGGCTTCGCTTACAAGGATTTCTTCGAAATGCAGCCATCCACGGGTTACGAAACCCTGATCTACGATTGCCTGACCGGCGACCAGACCCTGTTCCAGCGTGCCGACAACATCGAGAATGGCTGGCGTGCCGTTCAGCCGTTTCTCGATGCCTGGCAGCAGGACGCGACCCTCCAGCCCTACAAGGCCGGAGAAGATGGCCCGGCCGCCGCCGATGACCTGCTGGCACGCGATGGTCGCGCCTGGCATGACCTCGGATGAGTGATCAAGTGAAACACCCCATCCGTTTTCTGCTCAGCGATATGGACGGCACGCTGCTTCTACCCGATCACAGCCTCAACCAGCGCACCATCGAAGCCGTTCGATCCCTGCGCGAGGCCGGTGTGTTGTTCAGCCTCGCCACCGGACGGCCGCCCCGGGCGATGTTGCAGCAGATCGAAGCCCTGGGGGTCGACCTGCCCACGGCGGCATTCAACGGCGGTACGCTGGTTCATCCGGACGGCAGTTTCCTCGCCGTGCACTACCTGCCACCCGAGGTGGCGTTGACGACCTTGGCGCTGTACGCCGATCAGCCCGGCATCGAGGTCTGGGTGTTTGCCGATGGCCATTGGCTGGTGCGTGACGCCCACGGGCCGATGGTGCCGGTGGAAACCCGTGGTCTGGGTTATCCGCCGGTGGAAGTGGCGAGTTTCGAACCCTACCTGGAGCGCATCGACAAGATCGTCGCCACCAGCGCCAATACGGACCTGCTGGTCGAACTGGAGGCCCGCTTGCATCCGTTGCTCAAGGGCCAGGCCCAGGTGTCGCGTTCGCAACCGATCTACCTGGACGTTACGGCGATACAAGCCAACAAGGGCGAGGCGCTGTCGACCCTGGCGGCATTCCTGGACGTGCCGCTGGAGCAGACGGCAGCGATGGGGGACGGCGGCAATGACCCGGCGATGTTCCACCGCGCGGGTCTGTCGATTGCCATGGGGCAGGCCGAGGAGGCGATCAAGCGCCAGGCTGATGTGATTACCGCATCCGTTACCGAGGATGGCGCCGCGTTGGCAATCGAGCGGTACATCCTGCCTCGATAACCCTGTGGGAGCGAGCCTGCTCGCGAAAGCGGTGGGTCAGTCAGCATTGAGTCGACTGATGCGCCGCCTTCGCGAGCAGGCTCGCTCCCACAAGGGTTTCGCACTGGCTGTGAGATGCATGCCCTACAACCAGTAAGTCACCGCAAACCACCCCAGCCCCCCCATGACCACGGTATACGGCAACGCCATCCACACCATCCGGCCATAGGACAGGCGAATCAGCGGCGCAATGGCCGAGGTCAGCAGGAACAGGAAGGCGGCCTGGCCGTTAGGCGTGGCAACGCTGGGCAGGTTGGTGCCGGTGTTGATGGCCACCGCCAGGGTCTCGAACTGTTCGCGGCTCATGTGGCCGGAGACAAAGGCTTGTTTCACCTCGGTGATGTAGATGGTTGCCACGAACACATTGTCGCTGATGGCCGACAGCAGGCCGTTGGCGATAAACAGCATGCCAGGCTGCTGATTGGCGGGGAGGGCCAGTACCCATTGGATCAGTGGCGTGAACAACTGCTGATCGTGAATCACCGCCACCACCGCAAAAAACACCACCAGCAGCGAGGTGAACGGCATCGCGTCCTTGAACGCATTGCCCAGTCGGTGCTCATCGGTGATGCCAGTGAACGTGGTGATCAGCACGATGACTGTCAGGCCGATCAGGCCGACTTCTGCAATATGCAGGGCCAGGGCCGCGATCAGGAACAGCGCGGCGATACCCTGGACGATCAGGGCCGCGCGTTGTCGTGAGTTGCGCTCGCGGTTGTCCTGCTCCGCATAGTCGGCCAACACGGCACGAACGTTATCCGGCAGCAGGGTGCCGTAACCGAACCACCGCAGCTTTTCCAATGCCATGCAGGTCACCAGCCCGGCGGCCAGTACCGGCAGCGATACGGGCGCGACCTTCACGAAGAAGTCCACGAAATGCCAGCCCATTTCATGGCCGATCAGCAGGTTCTGCGGCTCGCCTACCAGGGTGCAGACGCCACCCAGCGCGGTGCCGACGACGCCATGCATCAACAGACTGCGCAAAAATGCCCGGAACTGGTCCAGATCTCCATGGTGCAAGACGGGTAGATCCTGGTCTTCATCGACGCTGCTGTCCTGGCGGGGATCATTCCCCGAAGCGACGCGGTGATAAACCGAGTAGAAACCCACCGCGGCGCTGATGATGACTGCGGTGACGGTCAACGCATCGAGAAAGGCCGACAGGAAGGCCGAGAGGAAACAGAACATCAGGGCCAGCAGCGCCTTGGAGCGCACGCCCAGCAGTAGACGGGAGAACAGGAAGAGCAGCAGGTCCTTCATGAAGTAGATCCCGGCCACCATGAACATCAGCAGCAGGATCACCGGGAAGTTGTGCAGCAACTCGTCGTACAGCGCCTTGGGGGTCGTCATGCCCAATGCCAGGGCTTCGATCATCAACAGGCCGCCGGGCATCAATGGATAGCATTTGAGGGCCATGGCGAGGGTGAAAATGAACTCCACCACCAGTATCCAGCCCGCCACGACCGGACCGAGGGTCCACAGCACCAGGGCATTGATGATCAGGAAGGTGACGATGCACGCCTTGTACCAGCGTGGTGAGTGCCCAAGGAAGTTGTGGGCGAAAGCCTGAGCCATGGAACCGGACATCGGCTGCTCCTTTTATTTAGAAGCGCGCAACTTGCCGTAAGCAATGAGGAATATCAAGCGTAGGAATTCATACCGCTTCATCTTCGATCGGTACTTTCCGGGTCAGGCCCAATACCGGGTCACCACGGCTCGGTAGGTACCGTGGAGGGAGTGGCCTCCCACCAGGACTTTTCCGTTGGCCTGTATCGCGAGCGAGGTGGCGGTGTCCAGGCTGTAGCCGAGTCGCGTGCGAACCCAGCCTTTGCCGTGGCCGAACAGCGGATCGAGGTTGGCGTCCGGCAGATGCCGGGCCAGGACGAAGTCGGCCTCGATACCCCCGAGCGTGGCTCCGGCGGTCACCAGTTTTCCATCGGGTTGAACCTGCGCGGCGGTCCACAGGCTGGCGCTGCGTCCGACCTCCAGGAGCCGGCACTGACCCTGGTTCCACTCGTGATCCGGCCTACCGTCCCTGTGCACTTTCAGGGACAGGCAATGCATAGGGTCGCGACTGCTACCGAACGCCTGCAGATCACCGCTCTGATGTTGAACGATCTGGTTGATCGTCACGCTGCGCTCGTTGTTGGCGATGGACAGGAAGCCGTTCTCGCCGAAGCTGTCATCGAGTTTACCGCTGGGATCGTAACGGACCATCAAGCCTTGTTGGGGCAGATCGATGGCGCCACCCACCACGATGTTGCCATCGGCCTGGAGCGCGAGACAACTCAGCCAGGTGTTTTTCAACAGGCGCCGGACCATGACAAAACCGCCTCTGTTGAATGAGGTGTCCAGTGCGCCGTCCGGCAGCAGTCGGATCAGGATGCCGACATGGTCGGAGAATTGATAATGATGGTTGGCCAGTAACAGAATCCGGCCATCGGCCTGCACGCGCATGTCGCAAGCTTCCAGTCCCGGTATGCCCGGTGGCAGCCAGGGATCGCGCAGGCCTTGGGAAAGATTGCCCTCGATCCGGATCACTTGTTGTCCGGTGTTGCCGAAACCGGGAACGGCACGGCCTTGTTGATCGAACAGTGCCAGGGCGGGGAGGGTGCGGTCAGCGCTTTCGTAATGCAGGCCGGATAACAGAATCTTTCCGTCGGGCAATTCGGTCACTTTGCCTGCCGTTGCTTCGAAGCCGGGCTCAAAAGAACCGATGACACAGCCACCGCTTCCAAAGCCTGAATCGGTCGAACCGTCATGGTTGAGCCGTGTGAGCCCGAACCGGCTGCCGCGGGGTGTCTCGATCTTGGCCGCCACCAGAATTCTTCCGGTGCGGTCGAGGGTCAACCCGGTGGTCAGGCTGGAGGTGCTGCCGGAAAAATGGACCAATGCCTTGCCGTTGTTGGCAAAGCCTGCATCCAGTTGACCGGCGTTGACCGCCGCCATTGGAAGCTCAGGCGCGAATTGATTGAGCATGCATGCCTCTCCTTTCGCGTCGACCGGCCCGGAGGGGCGATGACTGCATGAGGGCAACATTCAATCCCTGAATGTGACAGTGCACAACTGTCAAACCTTGCACAAATAGCTGCGAATCGTGCCAGAGCAATGGCTTTTCGACCCAGTGCCAAGCCTGCTATCGATACAGGCTCGGACGGCAAACGAAAAAGAGGTGCTTATTCCGGCATGGACCAGGACTGCAACTTGTAACCTTCCTGGCTCAATTCGGCGCGGGCCTGTTTCAACAGTTTGGCCAGTTGGGCTGGATCGGTATAGGCACTGCTTGGAATCTGGGTGCGGCCAATATGGGTATTGGTGCGGTCAACGACGGTCAGGCTCAATTCGCCGTTGCCATCCTGTGGAGCCCAGGCCACGCATTGGAAAGGTTTAAATGCGCGGTCGGCAATCAAAAGAGCTTCGTTGATACGGAGCGGGGCGTTCATGGCGTTCTCTCATAAAAGTGCCCAATCAGATGATGTGCCGTCGGTTGGGCGGACCGTGCGGCGGGTTACTTGTACTGATGTTCCGAACCGTGGTTCAGGTCACACAATCTTTGAATAAATTTCGATTTTCTTTCAGACCCGGTAACAAGCCTTTTGTTTGAAAGCGCCATGAAAGATTTGCGACAGGGTAACTAACGAAATGCGCGCTTATAACCACTTTGAAGTGTTTTCTATAATCAATTGATACAAGGGTGTGTCAACTTCTTGCTACTGTTACATGCAGGTTCGCCAAACGACTGTTTCTACTCATATTTCTTATTTTTGGCGCCAAGGATCAGTCATGATCGAAGCCAGTACGTCACGTCGTCTGCTCGTGGTTGATCCCTGCGATGATTGCCATCGTCTGTTGCCGGGTCTACGCACCGTTGGTTGGCAGGTGGAGAGCTGCTCTCTCGAGCATGCCAGCGATCGAACGTGCGACGTGGGGCTGTTGAGGTTGCAGCCTTTTCACCTGGACCGCCCGGAAGCGGTCAAGGAATTGATCAGCCGCAGCGGTACCGAGTGGATCGCCGTGCTCAACCAGGAAGTGCTGCGGCTGAAGAATGTGGGTGATTTTGTCTGCGAATGGTTTTTTGATTTCCATACCTTGCCCTTCGATGTCTCACGGGTCCAGGTGACACTGGGTCGGGCGTTTGGCATGGCGCGTCTGCGCGGGCAGGGCTCGGTCCATGTCCAACTCCCCGAGCATGAGTTGCTGGGCGACAGCAAGCCGATTCGCGAATTGCGCAAGTTGTTGAGCAAACTGGCGCCCACCGAGTCGCCCGTATTGATCCGTGGCGAGAGCGGTACCGGCAAGGAACTGGTGGCGCGTACGTTGCATTCGCAGTCCCTGCGTCGCAATAAACCGTTCATTGCCATCAACTGTGGCGCGATTCCCGAACATCTGATCCAGTCCGAATTGTTCGGCCACGAAAAAGGGGCGTTCACCGGCGCCCACCAGCGCAAGATCGGCCGCATCGAAGCGGCCCACGGCGGGACGCTGTTTCTGGATGAGATTGGCGACCTGCCGCTGGAGCTGCAGGCCAATCTGCTGCGATTCCTGCAGGAAAAGCACATCGAAAGGGTCGGTGGCAGCCAACCGATTGCAGTCGATGTCCGGGTACTGGCGGCCACCCACGTGGATCTGGAGTCGGCCATCGAGCACCGGCTGTTTCGCGAAGACCTGTACTATCGCCTGAACGTGTTGCAAGTGGTGATGGCGCCCCTGCGTGAACGCCACGGCGACTTGTCGATGCTCGCCAGTCACTTTTCCCATCTCTACAGCCAGGAAACCGGCCGCCGGCCCCGCAGCTTCAGCGAAGATGCGCTGGTGGCGATGGGCATGCATGACTGGCCGGGCAATATCCGGGAATTGGCCAACCGTGTCCGCCGCGGCCTGGTGCTGGCCGAGGGGCGGCAGATCGAAGCCCGGGACCTTGGCCTGGCCAGCCATCATGGGATCGTCGCACCGATGGGCACCCTTGAAGACTACAAGACCCGCGCCGAGCGCCAGGCACTGAGCGATGTGCTCAACCGTCACAGCGACAACCTGAGCGTCGCGGCCCGGGTGCTGGGCGTGTCCCGGCCAACGTTCTATCGTCTGCTGCACAAGCATCAGATCCGCTGAATCATTCCTGAAGCAAGGTCACCAGAGAAACCTGTGGGAGCGAGCCTGCTCGCGATAGCGGTGGATCAGTCACTAAAGAGGTGCCTGCGCTACCGTCATCGCGAGCAGGCTCGCTCACACAGGTGCTCGTCCTGCGCTAGAAGTAATACGGAAATTTGAGGCTGAAGCTGAAGTCCGGCGCATCGTCGGTCAACCCGATGGACAGGTTGGGCACGATGGTCAGGTTGTCGGAGGCGGCGATGGTCATGCCGATGTTGAAGTAGCCGGCATTGGCATCACTGGAGACCACTGATTCCCAATCCCCGCCGTCCTGCTTGAGCTTGCTTTTCTTCTGGATCAGGTCCGATACCGAGAACGACATGCTCATCTTCTCGTTCAATGCGAAGGCCAGCCCTGCACCGATCTGGAAGCTGTCGCCGATCCGCACCTTGCCCGGCACTTTCTGGTTGACGGTGGAGCTGATGTCGTCGAACGATTCTTCGAAGTTATGGGTATAGGCCAGGGTGCCGAACAGCACGGCCGGGTCGAAAGTCTTGACCAGGGAAAGCCCGGGGGTGACCGACCAGACGCCGTTGCCGGTGGGTAGATCTTCAGGCACGAACAGATTGGTGTTGCTCGGGGACTGGCGCAGCTTGATGCCGAAGGGATCCTTGCCGGTAGGGGCTTTGACGCGCAAGGTCACCACTGCGTCGGGGGTATTGATCGATTCGTCCATGAACTTGTAGGCAATGCCGAAATTGACATCGCCAATGGTGGGATCGCGGGTGACGGTTTCCTCACTGGTGACACCGGCCGCGCCGTTGTTGGCACCGCCGGACTGGTACGTGGATTCGCGGTAGACCACCGGTACATTGAGGTCGAACTGCCAGCGATTGTCGAAGTTGTAGCGGCCGGTGAGGTCAAGCGTCCAGGTGTCGGCCTTGATCCGGTCCAGGTTGATGTTGCCCAGGAATATCGAATCCAGGGCCAGGAAACCGTTGAGGATCAGTTGCCGGGTGTCGTAGCGCGAATAGGTCACGCCGGTCTCGAAGCTGAACTTGCCGCCACCAAAGAAGCCGCTGGCCTCGTCATAGAGGTTGGAGACGCTCTGGGCCGGTTGCGAGTCGTCGGCGAGGGACTGCCCGTAGCCGCTGCCGCCGGCCGTTGTCGCGCCGCTGCCGGCCACATTCTGGTTGCCCTTCATGTCGGCCGGGGATTTCACCAGACGCTTGGGCTGTGGAGCGGCGGGCTGGTCTTCCACCTGGCGTACCCGCTGTTCGAGTACCGCCAGGGCTTTCTGCTGGACCTCGTATCGTTGCTTGAGCTCGAGCAGCTCCTGCTTCAATGCCTCGATGTCCGCATCCGGTGCCGCTTGCAGCAGGGTCGCCGGGAACAACGTGCTCAGACACATTACAGCGCGCAACGATACGGATCGATACATGAAAATGCCGTCCCTATTTGCCCAGTGGTCGAAAGCAGCGTAGTTCAATACCCTAGGTTGCGCAGGCCGCGTAGCTGCGTCAGGTTGCAGTCCAGCGCCCCGGCACTGGGGCCGTTGTTGTTCAGCACGACATTGAGCTGGGTCATGTTGTTGACCAGGTTGCTGTTGCCCAGCAGGCGGGTATTCTGCAATAGGCCACCCTGGGCCACTTGTTGCAAGGTGCTGCCCTGGTTGTGACTGGCCTGGATCGCCATCTGTACGCCGCTGCCGGTGGCTGTTACCGCGACGCTGCCGGCTGCGTTGCTCCCGCTGATGGTCTGGCCACGGGTCAGCAACTGGCCTTGGGAAGGGGCGAGAGCGGGGGGATGGTTGCTTTCTTTCACGTTGATGTTGACGTTGTTGTAGGCGGTATTGCCGTCGCCGGCAGCGCGTACGCTCTGGGTCACGCCCTGGCTCGTCCCAAGGCCTGCGCCACCGGTAATGTTGCCGCTGCCCTGTTCTGGAACGCTGCCATTGCCGGTCTGTTTGATGGTAGAGACGTAGAACTCGGGTTTGACGGTGGAGGCCTGGATCTGCATGGAGCTGGTGGCGCCGATCAGGTCGCCGCTGGCGTTGCGCCAGGTACTGCTCATGACGATGCCGAAGCTGATGACCCGTCCGGGCATGACATAACGACCGCGCAGCTCGGCGAGCTCCTGGTCCTTGATCTCGATGGGTTTGAATCCGGCATGGGCATAGCCCGACGCGGTCGCGGCCAGGCAGGCCAGCGACAGCCAGTGTGAAATTTTCATGTACCGCTCCCGGAGCATCCTGCTCCTTTTTTGTATTTATCGTTGGCAGTTGGTCGGCGATTTAAAAGAAGTCGCTCTGTATGAAACCGAAATCCATCAACTCCGCATCCTTGACCGGGTTGAACCCGTCCAGCTTGTTACGCGCCGTCAACGGTTGCGGAGGGCTGCGCAGGGCGTTGGTCTTGTCGTAGCCGGGACCGACGATGGCGAAGACTATGCCGTTCCAGCCTTTGACGAAATCATCGTGGGCGTAGCGCTTGTGCCCCAGCACCGGGTCGCCGATGTAGACCCATTGCTTGTCGGCGCGCTGCAATACCACGAAGTGCTTGTAGCCACGTATTTCCATCAGGACCACCACCGGGATCGTCACGGCTTCGAGCTTCTCTGCCGGTATCCGGTAGCCTCGGGCGCGCATGCCGATGCCTTCCACGTAGCGCTTCATGTCCAGCATGGAAAAACCCTGGGTGCGCACGAGGTCCTGGTCGGCATTGACCAGCATGCCCTTGATGACATGCTCTTCATCGACATCCAGCCAATAGGCTTGGCGCAGCACCGTGGCCAGTGCGGCGGCACCGCAGCTGAAATCGGTTTTCTGCTCGACGATGTCGCTGAACTTGCGCTCGCGCACGCTTTGCACCGGTTTGTAGATCAGCATGCCGCCAGGCAGGGCGGCGACCGGCATTTGCGCGGCTTCAGTGACGCACGCCATGCAAAGCAGCAAGGAAAGGGCAGTCGCACGCATGATCGGTACGCCTTGTGGAAACCTTGGAAAAGAAGCCCCGTTGCCGGGGCCCCATTTCACCCGTGGTTACATGCAGGCTTTGCAGCCGGCAGCGATGGACAGCGAGTTGCTCTGCTGATTGCCCACACCTGCCGACACGTTGGCGCCGCCGTTGCCGGAGAAGCCGTTCATGGAGTTGTTCATGGTGGCGTTGTTGATCACAGGGTTTTTCCAGCCATCACGGGTCAACACTTGCTGGGTATTGCTGCCGGCCAGTTCGAAAGTGCCCACGGCGGAGAACTTGAACTTGTCGTCATCATGACCGCCGCCATAGCCACCTTTGTTGCCCCAGCCGCCATGGTCGTTGTCTTCGGCGGTACCGGTACCCTTGGCCTTGAACGTGCCGGAGGCTTCATAGGTGCTGGTGAGGGTATCGGTCTTGTAGGTTTTCACGCCTTTGTTGTCCACCACCAGGCCGGTGGAGGTCTGGTCGGCTGCGGCCGAGGCTTGTGCCACACGGCCACCCGATACGGCGATGGCCAGGTTGTTTTTCTGTTGGTTGAAGTTGCCGGCGGTCACGTTGATGCCGATGTTGCCGGAGCCATTGTTGCCTGCGTTGGTGAGCGAGGCGTTGTTTTGAGTCGAGTTGTTTTTGACGTAGTTGTTGTTATTGACTTGGGTGGCACTGGACATGGAGACAGCCGAACCGAAGATGAAGCTTTCGTCCGCAGTGGCCAGGGCGGCGGCGTTGTCTTGCTGGTTGCCGTCGCCGCCAGCGACGTTGGCGCCCATGTTACCGTTGCTGCCATTGAGCGAGTCCTTGGCTTCAGCGGTGTTCTTGGTCGCCTGGTTGGTCACCACGTTGCCGTCGCTGTTCTGCTCATCCAGCACCGTAGCCCCAGCACCGGCGCTGATGGAGAGCAGTTGATCCAGCGTCGGACCTTGGTGGCCATGGTTGCCATGGCCGTGCCCGTTGCCGTGGTTGTTGTCGTTTCCACCGGCCTGTGCGGCCATTGCCATGACAGCGGCGAGAGCGAAAACCAATGGTTTGAGTGCCATTGTTGGTTTCATGGTGTTTCTCCTTGCGTGTCGTTGGTTAAGTGTGTCGGTACTTTCTTATGGTTTTACTGCCCGGGTCAGTCTGCGACCCGGATGCTCAGGGTGTTGGCCATTCGGTTCCCCACCCCGGCACTCTGGTTCACCTGGATGACCCCACGGCTGCCGGTGAAGGCCTGGTCGCTGGTGACGACCTGGCGACTGCCGGTTGGGGCGCCAGTTGCTCCTGAGTTTGGTAACAACGCCACGTTCTGTTGAGAAAGCGCGCTGTCGTCAATGCTCTGCGGTTGGGCGCTGATGCCCACCCGCATGACATTGGCCATCTGGTTGTTGGCCCCGGCGGACTGGTTGACGCCCAGCACACCGTTGCCGTTGCTGAAAGAGCTGCCGCCAATGCGGGCGGTCGCGTTCATGGCGGGATCGGCGGGTGTATCCAGCCGTTGGCGCACATGGGTGGTGACCTGGGCCTCGGTGCCGATAGCAATGGCCCGGGTGTTGGTCTGCTGGGTCTGGTTGCCTGCCGCCTGGTTGACGTTGAAGTTGCCGGTATAACGGCTGCCGGAATCCTGCAGGTTGGCGCTACTGACGACCGCCACGCCTGGATCGGCGAATACGGTGGATGAAGCGAGCAGGGCGAGCAGCAACAGGGCTGACTTCATGTCATTGCCCTCCCGCCAGGCGACCCAGCGGGGCCAGGCCGGAACTCAGCGAGCGGTTGATGGTGCCGGAGATCGCACCACCGCCGCCGCCACCGTGGCCGGCGCTCATACCGGGCATGCCGTTGGGGTTGGTCACGACGTTCAGGCCTTGCACACCGGTGTTTGTGTTGATGGTGCTGCGGATCGACGAGCCGCTGGCGACGCTGGCAAATTCGCCGTCGCTCAGTTCGGTGCTGGCGGTCGCTTGGCTGATTCGATCGGAAGGGTTGGCATTGACGGTGGTCGGGTAGGGGTCCTTGCCACCGTTGCGACCAATATGGACGGGCTGTACGTCACGGTTGAGGACGATGACGCCGTTGCCCTCGGCCTGTACCGATAGGCTGAACGTCGCGCCGGCGGCGCAGCTGATCAACAGCAGGACGGTCAAACTTCTATCGAAAGTCCCCACGGCATCGATTCCTTCTTCGGTGGGCTGGCTCGGATCCAGCGTTGCGAAGTGGGGAGAGCAGATGTCGTGCCGGTTTTCTAAAGGTCTTTTAATTCAATGGGTTGATCGTTAGGGCGTAACGGCTGATGCGGGATCTGTTTCATGGTTGAGACAAGACTCATGACGGTCAATAGGCCATCAGCTGGCCAGTGGCTCTGGATCCAGGCTCTTGAAGGGGTGTTTCAGTGACTTGACAGTCAGGGTGAAAAACCGTTGAAACAGCCTTGGATCCGGGTTTGCCGCGACGGGGATGTTTCAAGAGTGGAACAGGATGGCCATATGCTGCCTAACCAACGGCAGTCAGGCCTGGAGCAGTTGGGTGACGGCTGCGAACACCTGGGCCTGGCGTTGTGCCCAGTCACCTTCGATCACTTGGAACGGTTGCTGATGTTGAATCAGCCAGTTTCTGATGGCTGCGAAGAATTGCAGGCGTTGCGCCAGTTCAGGCTGGCAGCGCAGGCCGTCGCTGGTCCATTCGACCTGCTCGGGGCTCAGCAGCAGATGCAGGTCGTAATGACGTCCCAGCAAGGCTGGCTCCAGCCAGTCCGGGCAGTCGCCGAACAGGGTCCGGCTCCAGAGGATATTGCTCAACAGATGGGTATCGAGGATCAGCAGCGTCGGTTGCCGGGCCCTGGCTGCGTCTTCCCAGGCCAGTTGTCCGATGGCGATATCGGGAATGTCGTCCAGGCAGGTGTCGCGGGGGTGCTGTTCCATGAAGTGGCGAACGTACTCATCTACCCGCAAGCCACCGAAGTGTTCTTGCAGTTGCCTGGCCAGCCAGCTTTTGCCGGCAGATTCGGGGCCGGTCAGCACCACCACCTTCATGCGCGCAGGGCCGGGTCGGTGCGCCATTCCCGCCAGCCTTGCACGGCCAGCAGGGTGAACAGGGCATAGAGTGCTGCGGTCAGGTACAGCCCTTTGTAGGTAAACAGGCCAACGAAGATCACATCCAGGGCAATCCACAAAGGCCAGCATTGCACGCGCTTCTGTGCCATCCACCACTGGGCTACCAGGCTGAAGCCGGTGAGTGCCGCATCGAGCCAGGGTTGGGCGGCATCGGTCCAGTGCGCCATGGCGGCGCCCAGCACCAGACTGCCCGCGGCCCCGGCGGTCAGGCCAAGCAGCACCGACGGTCCGCCCAGTCGTGTGACCTGGCGTCCGTCATGATGTTGGCCGGCACGGGTCCATTGCCACCAGCCATACAGTTGAAGCGCGGCATAGACCACTTGCAACAGCATGTCCGAGTACAACTTCACGTCGTAGAAAATCCAGCTGTACAGCACCACCATGACCAGGCCGATCGGCCAGCACCAGGGGTTCTGCTTGACGGTCAACCAGACAGCGATCACGCCGAGGGCTGCGGCAAACAGTTCAAGCCCGGACATGGCGGTTCCTTGGGGAATGGAAAAGGGGGGCGATTGTAAACGTTATGGCGGGGGCAGCTCCAACATCAATGTTGGATGTGCCGGCGTTATCGCGAGCAGGCTCGCTCCCACATGGGTTTCAGGTTGAGTGCGAGATCTGTGGTCGCCAGCAGGTCCTGTGGGAGCGAGCCTGCTCGCGATAGCGGTGGATCAGCTTGCACCCATGCTGGATGCAAGCTTTGCTCTTAAACCCGGAACTGTTTGAGCAGGCCGTTCAGTTGTTCGCTCAATGCCTTGAGGCGTGTGCTTGCCAGGCTGGACTGTTCCGCCGCCAGGGCGGTGCTGTGGGAGAGACCGGCGGCCTGGGTGACGTTCTGGTTGATGTCCTCTACCACGTGGGCCTGTTGCAGGGTGGCACTGGCGATGGAGGCGTTCAGGCTGTTGAGATTGCGCAGGGCCTGGCCGATGGCGTTGAGGCTGGCGCCCGCCAGTCCGGCCTGTTCGATGGTCAGTTGCGAGGCGCGGCTGCTGTCACTGATGACTTTCACCGCGGCTTCGGAGTGAGTTTGCAAGCGCTCGATCATCCCCTGGATCTCGGCGGTGGACTTCTGCGTGCGCTGGGCCAGCAACCTCACCTCATCGGCCACCACCGCAAACCCCCGGCCTTGCTCCCCGGCACGAGCGGCCTCGATCGCGGCGTTGAGGGCCAACAGGTTGGTCTGTTCGGCGATGGAACGGATGACCTCCAGCACGCTGCCGATCTGGGTGCTTTCGCTGGCCAGGGTCCGAATCACTTCCACCGCTTGATCGATGGTCTGGGAAAGACGGTCGATCTGCTGCAAGCTGCCATCGATGTTGACCTGACCCTGCTGGGCCTGGGACTCGGCATCGCGCATTTCACTGGCGGCGTGTTCGGCGTTCTTGGCCACATCCTGCACGCCATAGGTCACTTCGTTGATCGCCGTGGCCACCAGTTCCATTTGCTGCGATTGCTGCTGGCTGCGCTCCTGGGCCTGGGCGGCGTCGCTGCCCAATTCGCTGGACGATTGCCCCAGAGCGCTGGCCGAAACCTGCAACTGGCTCACCACCTCGCGCAGTTTGGTAGTAAAAGCGTTGAAATGTCGCGCCAGTTGGGTGACTTCATCCTGGCCATGGGTGTCGAGGGTACGGGTCAGGTCGCTTTCACCGCTGGCAATGTTGGCCATTGCGTTCACCGTCTCTTGCAGAGGCCGCACGATGCTGCGCACGATCAAGGTCAACAGCAGGCTCATGATCAGTGCGATTGTCAGGCCGACCAGCGAGGCCTTGATCAGTTGGGCCTGGAACTCGGCCTGTACGTCATCCACGTACACACCCGAACCGATGATCCAGCCCCAGGGCTCGAACAGTTTGACGTAGGACGTCTTGCCGACCGGCGCCTCGGCACCCGGTTTCGGCCACAGATAGTTCACCATCCCGGCGCCCTTGGCCTTGGCGATGGTGACCATTTCGTTGAACAGCGCGAAACCGTTCGGGTCGCGGATCGCCGAGAGGTTCTGGCCTTCGAGCTTCGGGTTGGTGGGGTGCATGATCATGACCGGTGTCAGGTCATTGATCCAGAAATAGTCAGTCTCGTTATAGCGCAGGCCACGCACGGCGCTGAGGGCCTGCTTCTGGGCGGCTTCGCGGGTCAGGGTACCGGCGGTTTCCAGGCCATGGTAATAGCTCAGCACGCCACTGGCGGTCTGGACCACATGTTGGGTTTTCTGCACCTTGGCCTGATAGAGATCGCTGTGGATCTGCTTCAGCATCAAGGCGCCCAGCGTGAATACCATCAAGATGGCCACGACGAGGATGAGCCACAAGCGTCGGCTGATCGACACATTGCGCAAGCTATTCATACGCTGTCACTCCAGTTTCTTGTTCTTGTCATCCACGGCCGGTGGATTGCCCCCTGGGCCATAACGCATCGGCGTTATGAGGGCTTGTCTGATAGGATTTCGGCCTCGCGGCGCAAAACCTGAGCCTGCCTTTGATTTTTCATTGGTTTTTTGGGCAAGGGCGCAGTTATCGTGCACCCGCTGCTCGTATGGGCATGACATTTGATTATCGATGAGGCCCTACTGACAGGGCCCTTCTTGGGGGATGAATGGATTTGTGGACTGCCTTTCAGGCACTGATTCTTGGCATTGTAGAAGGTCTGACGGAATTCCTGCCGATTTCCAGCACGGGGCACCAGATCGTTGTCGCCGACTTGCTCGGGTTCGGTGGGGAACGGGCTATGGCGTTCAACATCATCATCCAGTTGGGGGCGATCCTGGCAGTGGTCTGGGAATTCCGTCGCAAGATCTTCGACGTGGTGTTGGGTTTGCCTACCCAGCCCAGTGCCCGGCGCTTTACCGCCAACCTGTTGATCGCCTTCCTGCCCGCGGTGGTGCTGGGTGTGCTGTTTGCCGATCTGATCCATGAATACCTATTCAACCCGATTACCGTGGCCGCCGCGCTGGTGGTGGGTGGTTTCATCATGCTGTGGGCCGAGCAGCGCCAGCACGAAGTACACGCCGACACGGTGGACGACATCACCTGGAAAGATGCAATCAAGGTCGGTCTGGCCCAGTGCCTGGCGATGATTCCCGGCACCTCCCGTTCCGGCTCGACCATCATCGGCGGGTTGCTGTTCGGCCTTTCGCGCAAGACCGCGACCGAGTTCTCCTTCTTCCTGGCCATGCCGACCATGGTCGGCGCGGCTGTCTACTCGGGCTACAAATACCGCGCGCTTTTCGTGCCGGCGGACTTCCCGGTGTTCGCCATCGGTTTCGTCACCGCGTTCATCTTCGCCATGATCGCCGTCAAGGGGTTGCTGCGGTTCATCGCCAACCACAGCTATGCGGTGTTCGCCTGGTATCGGATCGTGTTCGGCTTGTTGATCCTGGCAACCTGGCAATTCGGCTGGGTCGACTGGACAAGCGCCCGGCCATGAATGATTCCGGCACTCGCAGGCACGCGGCCCGCAATGCGGGCGGCGTCGTGCAGAACCTTCGGCTCAAGTTGATCGTATTGGCGGTGCTGTGCGCGCTACCGCTGACGGGCTCGCTGCTGCTCGGGCTGCAGGAGGCATCATGGGTGCCTCTGACGGCCTACGGTATTGTCAGCGTCGTGGCGTTCCTGCTGTACTGGAGTGACAAGCGCAAGGCGCGTTCCGACGCCTGGCGCACCCCCGAGAACGTGCTGCACGCCGTGGAGCTGGCCGGCGGCTGGCCCGGGGCGTTACTGGCCCAGCAGGTCTTTCGGCACAAGACCCGCAAGGTGTCGTTTCAGGTGGTGTTCTGGTTCATCGTGCTGCTGCACCAGGCGTTCTGGGTCGACCAGTTGTTCCTGGGCGGTCATCTGTTGGCCTGGGTTTAATATCACGGCAATAGCAACCCGACCTGCGTGCGCTTGGGCAGCTTGCTGACCACCAGCTGGTGGGAACGCCGCAGCAGGCCATGCAGTTCTTCGGCCCCCAAGGGGTAGGGCGTGTGCATGATGATCCACTGGGCCCGCGCCAGGTACGGGGCAGGATGGATGCCCGGTCGATCGCAATGCCCCAGGAACAGGTCCTTGTCGACCTTGAACGCCAATGAATCGCTGCGTAGCCCCTGCAGGGCGAACATCTTGTTCCCGGCGATGGAAAACACTCGCACGCCGCCCCATTTGTAATCTTCCCTGGCGCCAGGCAGGCTCAGGCAAAACCGTGCGACATCCTCTTCGCTCAAACTCATAACGTCCTTTCTCCACAAAGATTGAAGGCTTCCACCAGATGGTCGAGCCATGCGCGTACCGCCGGCAACATGCCGCGTCGATGGGGATAGACCGCCTGCAGCCAGCCATCGGGCAGGGACCATCCCGGTAACAATTCCACCAGTGTGCCGTCCGTCAACTCCTGCTCGCAATACATGCTCGGCAATAAGGTAAAACCCAGGCCGGCGAGAACGCAGGCGCGACGCACAATGAAATCGTCGATGCCCAGGCGTGCTTCCAGGGCCAGTTCGGCGACCTGTCCGTCGGTGCTGTGCAGGCGCAGATGCACCAGGCGATCACTCTCAAGCGCCCCGAGTACCGGAACCTGCTTGAGGTCCTCCGGGGTTTCTATCCGTCGCCCTTCGACGAACGCCGGGCTGGCGACCATGATCAACCGTGCCTGACGCAAGCGGCGGGTCATCAGCAATGGGTCTTCGTCACCCAGGTCACGCACGCGCAACGCGACGTCGATGCCCTCGCTCACCAGGTCGACGCGGCGATTGACCAGAATCATCTCCAACTGGACCTGAGGATATTTTTCCAGGAAATCGGCCACCACCCCGGCCAGGATTTCGTGGGCCAGTCCCACCGGGCTCGAAACCCGAAGCCGGCCGCGGGGCGCACTGGACATGCTCGCCACCGCTTCATCGGCCATTTCCGCCTCCAGCAAGATGGCCTGGCAATGGCGCAGGTAACGTTCGCCCACCGCCGTCAGTTTCAATCGGCGGGTGGTGCGTTGCAGCAGGCGGGCGCCGAGGCGGTCTTCCAGTTCGGCAATACGCCGGGACAGTCGCGACTTGGGGATGCCAAGGGTCCTTCCGGCTGCGGCGAAGCCACCGGCTTCGACCACTTTGGCGAAATAGTAGAGATCGTTGAGGTCTTGCATGGCGGGCTCGATTGTCCTGTCAGTAGAACGAACTATCGCATCATAGGCGGCTAATCGGCTATTGGTTTCATCGGTAGGATGGTCCCCATTCGATCGCCCGGTAGCGATCCTCATTGGAGAGCACTCATATGAAACTTCTGCACATTGATTCGAGCATCCTCGGCGACAACTCCGCTTCCCGCCAACTGAGCCGTGACGTGGTCGAAGCCTGGAAAGCCGCCGAAGCGGACGTGGTCGTGACTTATCGCGACCTGGCCGCCGATGCGATCAGTCACTTTTCCGCGCAGACACTGGTTGCGGCCGGCACCAGCGCCGAATTGCGTGACGCCGCGTTGCAGCATGAAGCCGACCTCAGTGCTGCCGCGCTGGCTGAGTTCCTCGCGGCGGATGCAGTCGTGATCGCTGCGCCGATGTACAACTTCACCGTTCCAACCCAGCTCAAGGCCTGGATCGACCGCATTGCCGTGGCCGGGCAGACGTTCAGCTACACCGAAGCCGGTCCGCAGGGCCTGTGTGGCGGTAAGAAGCTGGTGATCGTTTCCACTGCCGGCGGCCTGCATGCCGGTCAGCCGAGCGGTGTGGGTCATGAAGATTACTTGAAACTGCTGTTCGGTTTCCTGGGTATCACCGACATCGAGATCGTCCGTGCCGAGGGCCTGGCCTACGGTGATGACATGCGCAACAAGGCCATGAGCGACGCCAAGGCACAGATCGGCGAACAGTTCGCCGCCGCGTAAGGCCCGCGCAGATTCATCAAGCCCTGAAATCCCTGTGGGAGCGAGCCTGCTCGCGATGACGGTGTATCAGTCAGATCATTGCTGACTGGCCCACCGCTTTCGCGAGCAGGCTCGCTCCCACACTGGTTTTTCGGTGGTGGTGAGAGTTGCGTCCCCGCCTTTCACATTGATGAATATCGAAACCTTCGTAAAACGCTGTATTCTGTTCACCGGGCTTTTGGCGCAGGTCGTGCAAGTCCAGGCAGCGAGCGACAGGGCCTTCCTGTCCGCTGGTGAAGGTGGATGATTCGATGACACGTCTTGGTGCAGGGATATTGCTTTGTCTGCTCGGCAGCCTGGTTACGGTGCAGGCCGCACCGGCGTTGCACCCTCATTGGAGTGCCGGCTTTCATGAGTTGAGCTTTCTCGACCCACTGGATCACCAGCCGATGCACGCCATCGCGTTCTATCCGTCCCCCGCCAGGGAGCAAACCAGCCAACTGGGTGGCTATCAGATCGATGCTGCACCGGATGCCCAAATCGCCATCGGCCGCTTTCCAATGTTGATGCTGTCCCACGGCAACACGGGTACACCGCTGGCCCTGCACGACCTGGCGACCTCACTGGCACGTCAGGGGTTCGTCGTGGTCGCGGTGATCCACCCTGGCGACAACGCCCAGGACCATAGCCGGCTGGGGACCCTGAGCAACCTCTACGGGCGGCCGATCCAGATTTCCGAGGCAATCACCGCGACGCTTAACGATCCGATGCTGTCGCCGTTCGTCAATGCCGGGCAGGTGGGGGTGATCGGCTATTCCGCCGGTGGGGAAACCGCATTGATCCTGTCCGGCGCCACGCCTGATCTCAATCGCCTGCGCCGTTACTGTCAGGAACGGCCGGACGACCGCGACGCCTGCAACACCCAGGGCGAGCTGATTGCCGATCGCGACGATCTGCAACCAATGGCCGATCCCAGGGTGCGGGCACTGCTGTTGATGGCGCCACTGAGCCTGAAGTTCGGTCGTCATACCTTGGCCGATGTCCATGTACCGGTGCTGCTGTACAGCGGCGACGGTGACAAACTGGTGGCCTTCGACAAGAATGCTGCCGCACTGGCTCGCAAACTGCCCACCGCGCCGGATTTCAAGACCTTGGCCGGGGCAGGGCACTTTGTCTTCCTGGCGCCATGCACGGAGGAGCAGATTGCCGCGATGCCTGCACTGTGCACTGATGCCGATGGTGTCGACCGCAAGGACATCCACCGCACCATGATTTCCGAAGCCGGGCGTTTCTTCAGCCAGGCCCTGGGCAAACCGACCCGGGCCGGTATGCGCACGGCCGATCAGTAAGCGGTTTTTTCGGCGCGTCGACGCAGCAGCAGGGTCAATCCCAGCCCCGTGATCGACAGCAGTGCGGCGCAGAAAAAGATCGACGAGTAGCCCAGGTTCAACGCCACCGCACCCATCAATGGCCCGGCAATCGCCAAGGCCAGGTCGAAGAATACGGCATAGGCACTCAACCCCGCGCCACGGCTGGTGTTTGGCACTTGCTTGATGGCTTCCACCCCAAGCGCCGGATACACCAGCGACAGCCCGAAACCGGCCAACCCCGCACCGACCAAGGCGAACGCGGGGGAAGGCGCCAGCCAGAGCAGCACCAGCCCCAGGGTTTCGATGCTCATGCAGGCGATGGCCGAGTTGAAGCCACCGAAACGGGCAATGCTGGAAATAAACAGCAATCGCGAAAGAATGAAGCAAATGCCGAATACCGTCAGGCACCACGCTGCGCCGATCCAGCCACGGCTCACATAAAACAGCGTAATGAATGTGGTGAGCGTGCCGTAGCCGATCGAGGCGAGGCTCAGGCTGGCGCCGTATGGCGCAATGCGTCCGAATACGGCCCGGAAGGGCAGGCGTTCACCACGGACCACCGGTACCGAAGGCTTGTTGCGGATCAGCAACAGCGCCACGCCGGCCAACAGTGACAGCGCTATCCCCAGGCTGCTGAAGCCCAGGTTGCCCACCATCACCACCCCCAAAGGGGCGCCGATAGCAATGGCGCCGTAGGAGGCAATGCCATTCCAGGAGATCGAACGGGCGGTGTGCTCCACGCCGACCTGGCCCATGCACCAACTGATGGTGCCAACCCCGATCAAGCCTTGGGCCACGCCGAGCAACAAGCGTCCGGCAATCAGGATCACCAGGCTCGGTAGCGGCAGGCTTTGCAGCAAGGTGGAAATCAACGTCAGCACACCGCTGAGCACAATGCCCGACAAGCCGTAGACGATCGCCCGCTTGGTCCCGACGCTGTCCGAAATCCGTCCGGCCATGGGGCGGCTGAGCAGAGTCGCCAGGTACTGCGAACCGATGGTCAGCCCGGCCACCACGGCACTGAAGCCCAACTGCTCATGGACATACCCCGGCAACACGGCAATGGGCAGGCCGATGCAGAGGAAGGCAATAAAGGTGTAGAAAACGATGGAGACGATCTGCAGGGTGATCGACAGGGAACTGGGGGTGGCTTGCGGCGTAGGCATGGCTCGTTCGCGGGCGGCGGCAGGAGAAGCTTCATCATGGCCTGGGGTGAGAAGAAAAGAAAGCTGGCTAACTAAATGTGTGGGTTGAAGTTCACCGCAGATCCCCTTGTGGGAGCGAGCCTGCTCGCGATGGCGGTGGATCAGATGATGAAGAGGTGACTGGCAGGGCCCATCGCGAGCAGGCTCGCTCCCACAGGGGCTCTGTGCCCTTGAAATGAAAAAAGCCCTGTCACATTGGACAGGGCTTTTTTACTTGCAGCTTGCAGCTCAGAGCTGCCCTTAGAACATCACACCCTGGCTGCGCAGGTAGTCGTCATAAGTACCGCTGAAGTCGACCACGCCATCAGCGCTCAGCTCGATGATGCGAGTGGCCAGGGACGAGACGAACTCACGGTCGTGGCTGACGAAAATCAGCGTGCCCGGGTAGTTCTCCAGCGCCAGGTTCAGCGCTTCGATGGATTCCATGTCCAAGTGGTTGGTGGGTTCGTCCATCACCAGTACGTTCGGCTTCTGCAGGATCAGCTTGCCGAACAGCATGCGGCCTTGCTCACCACCGGAGATGACCTTGACCGACTTGAGGATCTCGTCATTGGAAAACAGCATGCGGCCCAACGTGCCACGGATCATCTGTTCGCCCTGGGTCCACTGGCCCATCCAGTCGAACAGGCTGACATCGTCGGCGAAGTCGTGGGCATGGTCCTGGGCGTAGTAACCCAGTTCCGCGCTCTCGGTCCACTTCACCGAGCCGGCGTCCGGTGCCAGCTCACCCATCAGGGTGCGCAACAAGGTGGTCTTGCCGATACCGTTGGGGCCGATGATCGCCACGCGCTCGCCGGCTTCGACGGTGAAGCTGAAGTTCTTGAACAGGGTCTTGCCATCGAAGCCCTTGGACATGCGTTCGATGGTGACCGCCTGGCGGTGCAGCTTCTTGTTCTGCTCGAAGCGGATGAACGGGCTTACGCGGCTCGATGGCTTGACCTCGGCGAGCTGGATCTTGTCGATCTGCTTGGCGCGGGAAGTCGCCTGCTTGGCTTTCGAGGCGTTGGCCGAGAAGCGGCTGACGAAGGTCTGCAGTTCGGCGATCTGGGCTTTCTTTTTGGCGTTGTCCGACAGCAACTGCTCGCGGGACTGGGTCGCCGCGATCATGTATTCGTCGTAGTTGCCCGGGAACAGGCGCAGCTCGCCGTAGTCCAGGTCGGCCATGTGGGTGCAGACGCTGTTCAGGAAGTGCCGGTCGTGGGAAATGATGATCATGGTGCTGTTACGCGCCGTGAGAATGTTTTCCAGCCAGCGGATGGTATTGATGTCCAGGTGGTTGGTCGGTTCGTCGAGCAACAGCACTTCCGGATCGGAGAACAGCGCCTGGGCGAGCAATACCCGCAGTTTCCAGCCTGGTGCGACTTCGGTCATCGGGCCGAAATGCTGCTCCAGCGGAATACCCAGGCCCAGCAACAGCTCACCGGCGCGGGATTCGGCGGTGTAGCCGTCCATTTCGGCGAACTCGGTTTCCAGCTCGGCCACGGCCATGCCGTCTTCTTCGGTCATTTCCGGCAGCGAATAGATGCGGTCGCGCTCGGCCTTGACCTTCCACAGCTCTTCGTGACCCATGATCACGGTGTCGATGACGGTGAATTGCTCATAGGCGAACTGGTCCTGGCGCAGTTTACCCAGGCGCACGTTCGGCTCGAGCATGACCTGGCCGCCGGACGGCTCGAGGTCGCCGCCGAGGATCTTCATGAAGGTCGACTTGCCGCAACCGTTGGCGCCGATCAGGCCGTAGCGGTTGCCCGCGCCGAATTTGACAGAGACGTTTTCGAACAGCGGCTTGGCGCCGAACTGCATCGTGATGTTAGCTGTAGAGATCAAAGGTTTATCCTGCGGAACATTCAGAGTAGCTAAGGGTGCGGCAGTACCTGTTCAGTACCTGTCTGCGCCGCTCCGTAACCATGCAAAGGCGGCGCGGTTGCAGGCGCAAGGGTCCATCCGGCATAAGAGGACAGCAGCATACGAAGCGCCGAGCCCGAGTGGATGTGCGCGAAACCGGTTCAACGGTGTCGGCCAAAAGGGGGGCGCATAATATTTGGCGGCGATTGTACTGATCTGGCCGCGTTAACGATAGGGTATTACCCGGGCAAGACAGTTTTTCACAAATGAGGATAACTTTCAGTTACAACATGTGGCTAAAATGCCATTTTCCAGATGTCATCCCTTTTGCCGCTTGGTTGGCCAAGGGACGCGACCTGTTCACTTTTGTTGTGTGACGGACTCCGTGAAACTCATCATTGCCGCGATCTATATCCTGTCCATCGGCTATGTGCACCTGCGCGGACGCGTACGGCACAAGCTCGGACGCCAGCTAAGCGACCATTCGTCCTTCCTGGCGCCCATCAACTGCCTGCTTTACCTCTGTTCGAAGCTGCCCAACAAGCCGTACCTGAGTCCGATGGACTTCCCTGACCTGAGCCCGCTGCAGGCCCACTGGGAAGAAATCCGCGCCGAGGGCCAGAGCCTGTTGCAAGCGGGGGCGATCAAGCGCTCAAATCAGTACGACGACGTGGGTTTCAATTCGTTCTTCAAGACCGGTTGGAAGCGTTTTTACCTGAAATGGTACGGCGACAGCCACCCCTCGGCCATGAAACTGTGTCCACGCACCACCGAACTGGTGCAGAGCATCGGTTCGATCAAGGCGGCAATGTTTGCCGAGCTGCCGCCAGGTTCCAGACTGGTTCGCCACCGCGATCCGTATGCCGGCTCCTATCGGTATCACCTGGGCCTGGAAACCCCCAACGATGCCGGTTGCTATATCAATGTCGATGGCGAGCCTTACCATTGGCGCGATGGCGAGGCGGTGATCTTCGACGAAACCTTCATTCATTACGCCGAAAACACCACCGCTCACAACCGCATCATTTTATTTTGCGACGTGGAGCGTCCGATGAGGTTCCGCTGGGCGACCGCGTTCAATCGCTGGTTCAGCCGTACTGTAATGGCCGCCGCGGGTGCACCGAATGATGCCGGTGACAAGACAGGCGGGTTGAATCGGGCGTTCTCCAGGCTCTACAAGATTCGCTTGCAGGGCAAGGCGCTCAAGAAGCGCAACCGAAAGCTGTACTACCTCCAGAAGTGGGCGTTCTTTGGCGTCCTGCTGGCTGTGTTCATCTGGATCTGAAGTCTTGCCTGTCCCGGTCAGTGTTCACTCCCCGGGCTTTTCTGCATCCAGTTGCTCCCACATCCTGGCGGTGATCCGTTGGCGATGGCTGTAGCCATCCCATGGATCGGCGCCCAGACCCCTGACCCGTTCAAGGACCGTCTGGATATCCCATTGCTGGGCGTTGCGCAGACCGTCGAGCTCGGCCCTGGCGATTGGCACCGATACCGGCAGGCCCGGCCGGGCGCGAACTGAGTAGGCTGCCACGGTGCTGGCGCCTCGGGCGTTGCGCAAGTAATCGACGAATACCTTCCCGACCCGGTTCTTGGGCCCCATGGTCGCGGTGATCCGTTTTGGCATCTGCCGGGTCATGAATTGTGAGATGGCTTTCGCGAAGGCCTTGGTGGCGTCCCAGCTTTCGCCGCGCGCCAGTGGCACGACGATGTGCATGCCTTTGCCGCCGCTCGTCTTGAGGAAGGCCTGCAGGCCCAGCTCATCGAGCAACGACAGGGTCAGGCGAGTGGCTTCGAGCATGGCGCTCCAAGGCAGCGACGGGTCGGGGTCCAGGTCCAGGACGAACAGGTCCGGCGTCTCGATGCGGTCGTGGGTGGCGGTCCAGGTGTGCAGTTCCACCGTGCCCATCTGCGCCGCGCTGATGAGGGCCTGGAGGCTATCGATTTCCATCAGGGCGGCATGACCCGGGTCCAGCCCCGGGTTCAGCTGCCGGATATGCGGAATCTCCAGGCGATCGGCGTGCTTCTGGAAAAACTGTTCTTCGCCGATTCCGTCCGGTGCCCGCAGCAACGCGACGGGCCGCTGTTTCAGATGGGGCAGGAGCCACGGTGCGATGTCCGCGTAATATTGCGCCAGTTCGACTTTCTGCACGCCACTGAGGCTGTCGATGACGCGCTCGGGATGAGTGATCTTCACGCCGGCGACTTCCACCTCGCGTTTCTTGCCGCCGCGCTTGGCTTCAGGCGTCCTGGCTTTCTTCGGCAGCGGGTGCTCGCGGACAATCTTGTCCGCCGGCATATCGTCGAGCATTTCCACGAAAGCGGCCTGGCGTACGAGGCCGCTGGCGGTCCATTCGGTGAACTCGATCTCACAGACCTGCTCAGGTTCGACCCACTGCACGCCGCGACCCTGCGTTGCGCTAAGCGGTTTGGCCAGGGGCGAAGCATCGCGCTCCTGTGTGGAGAGTCGCGCGTGCAACCGTTGGATTTCATCCTGGCTGAGTCCGGTGCTGACCCGGCCGGCGTAGACCAGCCCCGAAGGGTCGTTGACCGCGAGCAGCAGGGCGCCGAAGCCGTTGCGTCGGCCTTGCGAACGGGTGAAGCCGACGATCACGAAGGCCTGGCGCAGCCGGCACTTCAGGTTGACCCAATCGCTGCTGCGCCTTGACACATAAGGACTTCCCTGACGCTTGCCGACCACTCGATCCAGCGAGAGCGCGCTGGCGCTTTCCAGGATCTCATCCTCACTGGCGGAAAAGGCTTCGGAGAAGCGCAATCGCTTGCTGCCATGATGCTTGAGGACTTTTTTCAACGCTGCGCGCCGCTCCTCCACGGGCGTCTGTCGCAGGTCCTTACCATTGAGAAACGGAGCGTCGAACAGCACGTAGACCATGTCCACGGTGCGACCGATCTCGAAGGCGTCTCGCAGGGCGCTCAGGTCGGATTGGCCGGTTTCGTCGAGCAGAACCAGATCGCCGTCCAGCCAGCTGTCCCCCAGATTCAGTCCGGCCAGGGCCTCGGCGTGCAGTTTGAGGCGTTCGGTCCAGTCCTGATGATCGCGGCTGAACAGGCGGACTTCGCCATCCTCGATGCGGGTCAGTAGCCGATAGCCGTCGAATTTGACTTCATAGCGCCATTCGCCAGTGGGTGGCTGCTCCACGGGCGTTGCCAGTTGCGGCATCAGTCGTTCGGGGAGGCGCGTTTCGTGACGCGTTCTGCCCTGTTGGGTGCGGCTGGTCTCGGTTTTTTTGGGTATACGGGCAGATTCACGATCGGCCTTGGCCATGACAGGTTCCCTTGTATCGCTGACGTCCGTGGTTTAGCCCCGGGAGGCCTTGGTGGCTTTTTTTGCGGGAGCGGATTTGCTGGTCTTCGCAGCTTTTGCAGGCGCTTTCGCGGCGGGTTTGTCGGCCGCCTTGCCCTTGCCGCCGAGGCTGCGCTTGAGCAGTTCGGTGAGGTCGATGACGTCCGCGGTCTTGCGCTGTTCTTCACCCGGGTCGGTTTCCACCGCTTCGAGTCGGCCTTCGTTGGCCTTCTTCTCCACCAATTCCATGATCTTGTCCTGGAAGCTGTCCCGATAGTTCTGGGGTTCCCAGTCGGCGCTCATGTCTTGCACCAGGCGCTTGGCCATTTCCAGCTCGCCTTTGACCAGGTTCGGCTTGGTGACCTCGTCACCCAGTTCGAGGATGTCCAGCTCACGCACCTCCGCCGGCCAGCGCAACATCACCAATACCAGGGCCGACTCCAGCGGCATCAGCGCTGCGAGGTGCTGGCGGGTATGCAGCACGACATGGGCCAGGGCCACCTTGTTGGTCTTGACCAGGGTTTCGCGAAGCAAGGCGTAGACTTTGCCGCCACGCTTGTCGGGGGCGAGGAAGTAGGGCGTGTCGATGTTCTGCAGCGGGATTTTCTCGCTGTCGACGAAGGAGAAAATATCGATGGTCTGGGTGGACTTGGGGTGGGCGGAGCGGATTTCCTCCTCGCTCAGCAGCACGTATTGGCCTTTCTGGTACTCCACGCCCTTGACGATGTCTTCCTTGGTCACTTCCTTGCCCGTGACCTTGTTGACCCGCTTGTAACCCACCGGATCCATGCTGCGCTTGTCCAGCCAGTCGAAATCCACACCTTGGGACGACGTCGCCGAGACCAGTGCCACGGGAATGTGGACCAGCCCGAAACTGATTGCGCCTTTCCAGATTGCCCGTGCCATGGTGCGGTTTCCTTGCCGTGAAGGGTTCTCTCTGGTGACCTTCCTGCCTTTGAAAAAGTTTCCGTTGGGCGCCGGCTGGCGGTGTGGCAGGGCGGCGCCTCTTCGATGAATACCGACCCGGAAGGTGCCCCTGTGGGAGCGAGCCTGCTCGCGATGGCGGTGTGTCAGTCAACATAGCCATCGCGAGCAGGCTCGCTCCCTCAGGATTGCTCTCAGAGAAGCCTCGTTACATCTTCAACCAGACATTTCGCTTAACAACCGTGAACCTGCGCGGTAGCGTGTTTTCGATATGGCTGAGCAATTTCCGCGAAGCAGGAGGTACCGATGAACAGGCTAGTACTCGCGATCACCACGCTGTTGCTGAGCGCCGTCGTTCAGGCCGCGACACCCGGCCAGGGCCCTGCGATCGTGGCCCAGAACCTGCCGGGCAACAACAACCCCTATAACAATCCCATACGTCGTGCCAATCCCAACAGCATGCAGGGCACTCAGCCCAACGTACCGACGATCCACAACAACCCGACGGTGCCGATGCCCCCTCGGCCGACCCTGGAAAACGGCGGTATCGGCAATGGCTATCCGCGTTCGGGGCCACCGGTGGGGTCGCCCAGGCCCACCATCGAATCCGGTACTCCACCCAGAAACTCGAACGACAGCAATCGCTAGTCGTCTTGTTTTCCATCACAGAAGGAAGTGTGCATGTTGCGTAAGACATTGCAGGCCGCGCTTTGCGCCAGTGCCGTCCTCACCCTTTCCGCGCCGGCCTGGGCCGCGCAAGCCCAGGTATTGAAGAGCGAGGAGGGCACCGTGGAGGTGACCACCGTGGTCAGGGGCCTGGACCACCCCTGGTCCGTGGCATTCCTGCCGGGGCAGCGGGGCATGCTGGTCACGGAGCGACCGGGCAATCTGCGCCTGGTGAGCCCCGATGGTCGGCTGTCGGCGCCATTGAGCGGTGTACCTGAGGTATGGGCCAACGGCCAGGGCGGTTTGCTGGACGTGGTGTTGTCGCCGGACTTCAAGCAGGATCGCACCGTATACCTGTCCTACTCCGAGGCTGGCAAAGACGGCAAGGCCGGTACCGCCGTGGGACGCGGGCAGCTCTCCGAAGATTCGAAGCGCCTGGAGAACTTCGATGTGATTTTCCGTCAGCAGCCCAAGCTTTCCACGGGGAATCACTTCGGCTCGCGGCTGGTCTTCGACCGGGAAGGGTACCTGTTCATCACCTTGGGGGAGAACAACGACCGCCCGACAGCCCAGGACCTGGACAAGCTGCAAGGCAAGGTCGTACGCATCTACCCGGACGGCAAGGTGCCGGATGACAACCCCTTCGTCGGCCAGAAGAATGTCCGTCCCGAGATCTGGTCCTATGGCCTTCGCAATCCCCAAGGGGCCGCGCTCAACCCCTGGAGCGGCACATTGTGGGAGAACGAGCACGGCCCAAAGGGCGGCGATGAACTGAATATCATCGAGCGCGGCAAGAATTACGGCTGGCCGCTGGCGACCCATGGCATCAACTACTCCGGTGCGCCAATTCCCGAAGCCAAGGGCAAGGACGTCGAGGGCGCGCTTGGCCCGCACCATGTCTGGCAAGTGTCGCCGGGCCTCAGCGGCATGGCGTTCTATGACAACGAGCGCTTCAAGCCTTGGCAGCACAATGTCTTCATCGGTGCGTTGGTGTCCCGGAATCTGATTCGCTTGCAGATGGAAGGCGACCAGGTCGTGCACGAGGAGCGTCTGCTGGGCGAACTCCAGGAGCGGATCCGCGACGTGCGCCAGGGGCCGGATGGTTATCTGTATGTCCTGTCGGATGAAGACGACGGTGCGCTATATAAAGTCGGGCTTAAATGATCCGGATCGAAACCTGTAGGCACCCGGAAAAATTGTGGGAGCGAGCCTGCTCGCGATGAGGGTGTGTCAGTCAACATTTCGATTGACTGACACATCGTCATCGCGAGCAGGCTCGCTCCCACAAGGTCGCGTTTCCCAGGTTTTAAGAAATCGGCCGCAGATACACGCCGTTGCTCAGGTTCTGCTTGAGATGGTGGCTCGTGTCGTCAGCCAGCACTTCCGGCTGATCATTGATCAGCCCCTCAAGCACGCGTTGGACCACATCGTGCGGGGATGCCTTTGGAACGCCTTCGATGCCTCGTGTCATGTCGGTGTCCACGAATGCGACGTGCACGCCCACCACCAATGTGCCCTGGGCGGCCAGATGCAGGCGCAGGCCGTTGGTCAGCGACCAGGCGGCCGCTTTACTGGCCGAATAGGTTACGGTGCCGGGGAGATTGACCCAGCTCAGGGCCGAGTGCATGTTGACGATGGCGCCGCCGCCGTTCGCCGCCAGGATCGGTGAGAAGGCCTGGCTGGTCGCCAGGGGGGCAATGGCATTGATCTCGAATTCATGGCGCAGGGTTTCCAGGCTGATGTTGCCTCGTTCCTGGCCTTCCATTCCGCTCACGCCTGCGTTGTTGATCAATAGCGTCAGATCCGGCGCTTGAGCGACGGCCGCGGCGATGTCTTCGGGGCGGGTGACGTCGAGTCTGATGGGGATTACGTTGGGGTGGGCGTCGATTGTCGCTGGGTCACGTGCCGCGGCGTAGACCTTGGCGGCGCCGGCCGTCAGGAGTGCTTGCACGAAAGCCTTGCCCAAACCACGGTTGGCGCCGGTTACCAGCGCCACGCTGCCTTTGATTTGCATGTTGAATCTCCAGTTGTTGACGAAAAGGAACAAAGCGGCGCACGGGCGCCTTGGCGGTTTATCTGGCGAGACTGCCTCGCAGAATGAACAGGACCAGCGCAATCATGCAGGCCACGGCCTGGATGCCGCCCAGGGCCGTGACCGGCGCAAAGGGCAAGACCGAGGCCAGCCAGGTGCTCAGCGCGGCAGCGCCCATGGAGATGAAGCCGAACAGTGCGGAGGCCATTCCGGCCTCTTTGCCGAAAGGCCCCATGGTGATGGCGGTACCCAGCGGATTGGCGAGTCCCATGCCCCAGAGGAATGTCACCATCGAGAGGGCGTAGCGCCCAAGGCCTGGATCGGCAGGCCCCGCAAGAAGCAAGCCGCCGCCGGCCATGGCGCAGGCAATGCCCAGGAGGGTGACGATGCGGGGACCGTGGCGATGGGCGAGGCGTGGGGCCGCCATGCCGGCGGCGAACACGACGAATACCGTGGCGGCGAAGTAAAGGCCCGTCTGCAATGACGTCAGGCCGATCTCTTTCATCAGAATGGCCGGGGCCGCGGCAAATGAGGCAAACAAACCGCTCATCAGGAGGCTCATTGAAACGGCTGGCAGGATGAACCGCTTATCCAGCGCCAACCGGCGATAGCCGCCAATCACGCGCATGGCCGAGAGCGGCGCCCTGCGATCGGCTGGGTGGGTTTCCCCCAGGCCGCGAATGTAGAAGAGTGCGAGGGCAACGGCGGCCAGTCCCACGAGGATGAAGATGGCGCGCCATCCGAGTGCGGCCGATAGCACGCTACCCGCCAGGGGTGAAAAACCTGGCGCTGCGGCGGTGGCGATCATGGTCAGGGACAAGGCACGGGCAAGGGCTTCGCCCTCGAACAGATCCCGTGCAATGGCCCGCGACAACACCGAGGCCGCGCAGACGCCCAGCGCCTGGACAACGCGTCCGGCAATCAGTACGTCAAGGTCGGTGGCAAGGCCCCCGATAACGGTGCCGACCACGAAAACCAGCAGTCCGCCCAGCACCAGTTTCTGGCGCCCGTAGCGATCGGCCAAGGGGCCGACGATGAGTTGGCCCAGCGCGAAAGTGATGAAGAAGCTCGACAGGGTCAGGCCCAGCTCCCGCGCACTCACACCGAGGTCTTCGCCGATGATCGGAAACGCCGGGAGAATGATGTTCGTGGACAGCATGCCGATGGCCGCCAGGCCTGCCAGCAGTGCCACGATTCGACCGGTCAGCGGCCTCAGGGTTTGTGTAGCGTCATTCGCGAGAGCGGTCGTCATGGCGTAGCACTCTTTCTGGTGGAGGTGTCGCAGATCTGTCGTCGATGAAAAGGCGACAGATATTTTTGTCGTAATATATGATGCTTGTCATATTTGCGATCAAGCATGATGATCATCATGCAATTCGTCAAGCTCAAACATTCAGGATTTGCCATGAGATACTCCCCAGGCCTGACCGCAGCGCGCTACCAGACCATCCTGGAAGAGGCATCCCGGCTCTTTCGTGCCAAGGGGATCGCCGGGGCAAGCATTGCCGAGGTGATGAAGGCTGCGGGCCTCACCCACGGGGCTTTCTATGCGCATTTCGATTCCAAGGATGCGCTGGCTTGCGCCAGTATTGGGCGTGCGATGGACGAGTTGGCGCTCAAGCTTGAGCAGACCATCGCCGGCAGTGATGCCCCGAAGGAGGCGGTCCTGGCCTTGTACCTCAGTAAGCAGCACCGCGATCATCCGGAAGCAGGTTGTGCAATGCCTGCGCTGGCCGTCGAGGTGGCGCGCGAGCCGGGGATGCGACGCGCCTTTACCCGGCGGGTTGTCGAGATGATCGCCTCGTTCAGATCCAGTCTGCCCTGGCAGCGTGGCCGCTCTCGTGAAGATCAGGCCATCAGCTTCGTCGCGACGATGGTGGGTGCAATGGTGCTGGCCCGGGCTGTGGACGATCAGCCATTGTCCGACCGAATCCTGCGAGCGGCACGGGACGGGTTGCTCGAACCCGATAGGCACGGTAGGAGCGCAGGGCGGCAGGGGGCGGCAATGCCTGTATCGCTGGACGTAGCTGAATCCCCGCGGTCGGAGATGCTATTGTCTAGCGCGCTAGATAGTGACGCGCTACAGGACGTAGCGCCTCAGGCGGGGAATCAGTTGTCCTTTGCCTTGTACAGTGCATCCAATCGTATGATTCGCTTGCATAAGCCCTTGCTGGATCCGCTGGGACTGACGTTCCCGCAGTATCTGGTCATGCTGGAGCTGCTCAATGATGCGCCCAGGAGCGTGGGTGACCTGGGGGCCAGGCTCGCCATGGATACCGGGACTATTACACCCTTGGTCAAACGTCTGGAGGCATTGGGCAAGGTGACACGGACCCGCGCCCGGGATGATGAGCGTCGGGTGCTGGTTGCCCTGACCGACGCCGGGGAAGCGTTGCGCGAAGCGCTCTGGGCGGTCACCGGCAAGATTAGAGCGACCTGTCAGATCCCCGGTGAAAGACAGGAGGCACTTCGCGATACGCTGGGCGCATTGGCCCGGCCCATTGGTGATGACGGCGTCTCTGGCGATCAGGGTGTTGCCTGATACACCGCTTTCGCGAGCAGGCTCGCTCCCACAGGGATATTACCAGGCAAGGACAACTCACCATTGACTTGCCACCAGCCTCCAGCTAATTTCCAGCCATGACTTCTACCGTACTGCGCAGCCAGCCAAGCATTATTACCGCCATTCCTTATCTGGCGGGCTAGCTGACGGCTGCACCCAACCCGCCCTTGAGGCGGGTTTTTTCTTTCTGTCTCCTGGGCCCGATTCAAACCAGGAGACCGCCATGACCGCTTCCCGCCCCGAGCAAACGTTGCTGGAGCATTACGTTAAGAAGATTTTCGCCGCGCCGGTGTACGAACTGGCCGTGCGCACGCCGCTGCAAGCGGCGCCTGCGCTGTCTGAAGCTCTGGGAAACCGGATCCTGCTCAAGCGCGAAGACTTGCAACCGACGTTTTCTTTCAAGATCCGTGGTGCCTACAACAAACTCGTGCAATTGACGCCTGAGCAACGGGCCCGTGGCGTCATCACCGCTTCGGCCGGCAACCATGCCCAGGGGGTGGCACTGGCGGCACGAGAGTTGGGGATCTCGGCCTGCATTGTTATGCCCATGACCACGCCGCAATTGAAGGTGCTGGGCGTGCGTAACCGAGGCGCCGAGGCGCTGCTGCATGGCGAGAGTTTTCCGTTTGCCCTGGAGCATGCGCTGGATCTGGCCCGGCAGACCGGTAGAGAGTTCGTTTCACCTTTCGATGACCCGGATGTCATCGCTGGCCAGGGCACGGTGGCCATGGAGATACTGCGCCAGCACGCCGGTGCGCTGGACGCCATCTTCGTCCCGGTCGGCGGTGGCGGACTGATTGCCGGGGTCGCGGCCTACGTCAAGTACCTGCGCCCGGACGTCCGCATCATCGGGGTGGAGTCGCAGCATTCTGCCTGCCTGCAGGCGGCGCTGAGCGCTGGAGAACGAGTCATCCTGCCAGCTGTGGGAACCTTCGCTGATGGTGTCGCCGTGGCGCAAATCGGTGCTCATGGCTTCGATATCTGCCGCTTTTGCGTCGATGAAGTGGTGACGGTCAGCGACGACCAGCTATGCGCCGCGATCAAGGACATCTATGACGACACCCGTTCCATCACCGAGCCATCCGGTGCCCTGGCGGTGGCAGGCATCAAACAGTATGTCGCTCGCACCGGTGCACGGGGCCAGACCTTGATCGCCATCGACTCGGGGGCCAACATCAATTTCGACAGTTTGCGCCATGTGGCCGAGCGTGCCGCCGTCGAAACGGTGTAACCATGACCTGTCATCGCTTTTTTTCACTACCCGACGGATGCCCGGCCACGCCTTTGCAAATTGCGTCTAATCTAGCCATCGACAGCAATAAAGTGATTGCAGTCTGTATGCAGTTTGCAAGAAGGAAAGCGCCGTTCTCTTGCATTTTGCACGGAACGTTCGGCGCGCCGGTACGCTAAGTGGTTGATTTATATCAATCCAAAATGTGGCAAATGCAGGCATATTTTTTGCGGGATGGTTCAGGAGTTCGTTTCCCGGACTCAATGATCAGAACGCCAAGAAATGAACATACGGCGCGGTATTCGTAGTCTCAGTCCGCAGGGAAGAAACGGACGAAATGCCGTCGTTGTAAACATAAATTGGCCGCCTCAACAGGAGAGAGTTGCCATGTTTTTATCTGCCCTCGAAATGCGCAATATCATTGAAAGCAGTTTGCTGCCCAAGCGCTCGCAATGCACCTTGTCACCCGATCTGACAATGACGATCAAGATTTTCGACGATCATGAAACTGATCGTGTGGCCTTGATCAAGTCCAATATCGATGCAAACAGACTCACGGGCTGTCGGGCAATCAACGACCTGATTGCCGAGTTGCGCACCGAACTCGACCACAACCACGGCAGTGGGAACTACTTTCATCAACAACACCATCGTATGACCGGGCGCTGATCGCGGCCTTGTCTTGGTCATCTGACGCCCGGGTCCGGCCAATAGCCGAACCCGGCGTCCAGTTGCAGTTGAAGATGCTACTCAATTTCCCTTCGTACAGGCGTCCGCCAGTTTCCGATAGGAAACATCCCGGGTTTTTCCCATCTTGTCGACATACACCATTTGTGCAGTGATCACTTCGCAATAAGGTGTGGACGGTTCCGTCAGTGACAGCACTTTCTTGATCTCCAATGGCATGCCATAGCGATAAGGCGTGGGCTGTGAGGTATTGTCGGCCTGAGCCAGACCGGTGATGCCGGCCAAGCCCAACAAGGACGCGGCCGCTAGTAACGCAGAAGTGTTCATGATCCGAATTCCGCAGCAGAGAGGCCTCGACCTGATGCCCTGCATCAAGGTCTGCCGCGCGGGGCCTTTGCGGGGAGGGCGCGGTCCGGGTCAGTGTCGGAGCGCAGGATTAAAAGGGGGTTAAGCCAGGCGCCTGGCTTTTGATGCTCCCAGGCTGCCGCAATGTTTGAACGAAGCGGCAGTCGCTGGGGCGTGTTGTCAGTTCAACTGCTGGCGATAGGGCAGGTCCGGCCCGGTCTTGCCGCAGGTCAGCGCGGCTGCACGCATGGCAAAGTCGAGCATGGCGCTGATCTGATCCCGGGTCAGCGTCAGTAGACCCTCGACTGAATCCAATTGCTGTTCGATCAACCAGGTAATCAATGCGGCCTGGAAGGTATCCCCTGCGCCTACAGTGTCGGCGATTGTCACCGAGCAGGCCGGCATCGACCATGTTCCATGGCGACGGCTGAACACGGTTGCGCCCTGGCCGCCACGGGTCAGGAACACCAATTGGCAACGATGTTCCAGCCAGCCCTCGATCACCACCTGAGGATCCCGTTCGGGATAGAGCAGGCTCAAGTCTTCGTCGCTGACCTTGATCAGGTCGGCATACTCCACCAGCGTTGCAATCCGTGAGCGCCACAGTTCGATGTCCGGCTGCGGGTTGAGTCGCACGTTCGGGTCCAGGCTGATCAGGCGCTTGCCACTCTCCCGTTGCGCCAATGCCAGCAGGGTGTCGCCAATCGGTTGCACCACCAGGCAGAACGAGCCGAAATGCAGGCCACTCACTTCAGGGCCCAATTCGGGTAGGTGTTGCAGGCTCAGTTGTCGGTCGGCGCAACCTTCGCCGCGAAAACTGTAGTGGGGCGAGCCGTTTGCGCCCACGGCGACCATCGCCAGGGTGGTCGGTGCATCGAAGTCCTGCAGGTATTTTAGGCTGACACCTTCATTGAGCAGTACCTGCTGCAAGCGCCGGCCAAGGAAGTCGGTGGACAGTCCGGCAAACAGCGCCGACTCCACGCCCAAGCGACGCAGCCCCACCGCCACGTTGAACGGCGAACCGCCAGCGATGGCCTTGAAATCAACCTGCGAGGCCGGGCCGCGGTCTTCTTTATCACTGAAGAAATCAAACAGTGCTTCACCACACACCAGATACATGGATGTCCGCTCTCAAAGGGTTGCGACGTGTTGTCGATAAGTTTCATAGGCTTGTTGGGCGGCCGCGACGTGTTCGGCGACCGGCCGGGTTTCGCTGGCCGGGTCGAGCTTGACGCAACGCTCGCAGAGTTCGGCCAGGCTTTGTTGCGATCCCGAATGACACCATGCCGCCTGGATCGCCGCGCCCAGGGCAGCCGCTTCGCTCTGTTCAGTGCAGATGACCGTGGTGTTCATGATGTCCGCAACGATCTGCCGCCATACCGGGCTCTTCGAGCCGCCGCCGATCAGGCGGATGCTCCGCGCCTCAAGCCCTGTGGCACGCAGCAGGTCGAGGCCATAGCGCAAGCCGAAGGTGGTGCCTTCGACCACAGCCCGGCACAGGTTGGCCCGGTTCAGGTTAGTGGTTGTCAGGCCCAGCAGGCTGGCGGTGGCATGGGGCAGGGCGGGGACCCGCTCCCCGTTGAGGAACGGCAGCATGCAGACCCCTTCGGCACCGATCGGGGCCTGGGCCACCAGGGTGTTGAAGGTCTCGATGTCCAGCTCGAACAGCTCGCGTATCGCACTGGTGGCATTGGTCAGGTTCATGGTGCAGATCAGCGGCAGCCAGCCACCACTGGATGAGCAAAAAGTCGCCACCGAGGCCTCGGGGCTGATCGCGGGCTCACTGGCATAGGCATAGACCGTGCCGGAGGAACCGAGGCTCATGGTGATCACGCCGGGCTGGATATTGCCGGTGCCGATGGCGCCCATCATGTTGTCGCCGCCGCCGCTTGCCACGATGGCGGCGGGGTTGATGCCCAGGCGCGCGGCAATGGCCGGCAGGACCCGTCCGACCGGCTGATGGGCCTCGATCAGTTCCGGCAACGCCGATTGCAATCGGCCGCTGGGGTCGATGTGTTGCAGCAGCTGCAGGTCCCATTGACGGGTACGCACGTTGAAATAGCCGGTGCCCGAGGCATCGCCGTATTCGCTGCAGTGACGGCCGGTGAGCCAGTGGTTCAGGAAGTCGTGGGGCAACAGGATATGAGCGATGCGAGCGAAAATCTGCGGATGGTGTTCCCGGGTCCATAACAGCTTGGAAACCGTGTAGCCGGGGGCGATGACCACACCGAGACGCTCCAGGGCGCCACTTTCGCCGCCCAGGTGCATCAGCAACTGTTCGTTTTGCGGAGCGCTTTCGGTGTCGCACCAGAGCTTGGCAGGGCGCAGCACCTGATCCTGGTCATCGAGCAACACCAGACCATGTTGCTGGCCGGAGACGCCAATACCCAGAATCGCCTGGCCATCGACACCGGCGTCGGCCAAGGCCTGGTGAGTGGCCTGGGTGAATGCATCGATCCATTGGCCGGTGTCTTGTTCTCGCCGGCCATTGGCACCGCTGATCATGGTGTGGGCCGCGGCGCCCTGGCCCAGGACCTGGCCGCTGTTCGCATCCAGGATCAAGGCCTTGGTGCCTTGGGTGCCGCAGTCGATGCCCAGGAACAACTGTTGATTTGCCATAGAAACCCTCGTGTGACAGATCGTTCCCACGCTCTGCGTGGGGATGCCTAAACGGACGCTCCGCGTTCGGCTTTTGGGGCGCGGAGCGTCCCTGGCTGCGTTCCCACGCAGAGCGTGGGAACGATCAATGCGAACCTAACCCTCCAGCACCCGCTCAAGTGTCCGGGTCACCCCGTGCTCACGCAAGCTGTTGCAGCACCATTCGAAGGCCGCGACGAACTCCGCCGAGCGCGGGATTGCCGTGCCGAAAATCTCCTCGACCTCCAGCATCCGCTGGGTCACCAGCGCATCGTCGGCCACCAGTGCCTGGCAGAATGCCGCCCGCGGATCTGGAATCGCGTAGCTCACGCCGTTCTCGTCCACTCCCTTGAGGTACACGGCCCAGGCCGCGACCACCAGCGCCGCGCGCCGGGTTTCGCCGCCGTCGGCGATCAGGCGGTTGATGGTCGGTACGGTGAATTTCGGAAACTTCGACGAACCGTCCGAGCATACCCGTTCCAACTGATCGGCGATGGCCTGGTTGGAAAAGCGCTTCACCAGGGTGTTCTTGTAGTCGCCCAGGTCGATGCCCGGCACGGGGGCCAGTTGCGGCGTCACGTCCAGGTCCATATAGGCACGGATGTAACGCACGAACAACGGGTCGTTCATGGTTTCATGGACGAAGCGATAGCCCTTGAGGAAACCCAGGTAGGTCAAGGCCAGATGACTGCCGTTGAGCAGCTTGATCTTCATTTCTTCGTAGGGAGAAACGTCATCGGTGAACTGCACGCCGACCTTTTCCCAGGCCGGGCGGCCGTTGACGAATTTGTCTTCCAGTACCCATTGCACGAACGGCTCGCAGACCACCGGCCAGGCATCGTCGATCCCATGTTCGTCGTGCAATTGCAGGCGATGGGCGACGCTGGTCATGGGGGTGATGCGGTCGACCATGGCATTGGGAAAGCTCACGTTGCGGTCGATCCACTGCGCCAGTTCGGCGTCATGCAGCGTGGCGAAGGCCAGCAGCGCCTTGCGGGTTACTGCGCCGTTGTGCGGCAGGTTATCGCAGGACATCAGCGTAAACGCCGGCGTCCCGGCGGCGCGGCGCTTGGCCAGTGCGGCGCAGAGGAAGCCGAACACGGTGGTCGGGGTGTCCGGGTGGGCCAGGTCGTGCTGGATCTGCGGCAGATGGGCCATGAACTCGCCGTTGCTGTCGTCGATGCAATAGCCGCCCTCGGTAACCGTCAGCGAAACGATGCGGATCTGCGGGTCCGCCAGTTTGTCGATCAGTACCTGGGCGCCGTCTTCGGCCAGCAACATGTCGTTGATGGCGCCAATCACGCGGACTTCGGTGTCGTCGTTGTCGCCCAGTTCGTACAAGGTGAACAGATAATCCTGGCCGGCCAGGTCATCCCGGGCGCGGCGGTCTTCGGCCCGTAGCCCCACACCGCAGATGGCCCAGTCCAGGTCGGCGCCGGTGTTCATCAGCGCATCGGTGTAGTAAGCCTGGTGAGCCCGGTGGAAGCCACCGACGCCGATGTGGGCGATGCCCTGGCGGATATCGCCCAGGGGATAGGCGGGCAGGGCGACTTCCGGCTTGAGGTTATGCAGGTTTTGGCGGTTGAGTTTCATCACGGGTCTCGGTAATCAGGCGGCGGCGCGCAGCGCACGGGTGACCGCTACGCCATTGGCATCGAATAAATGGCAGTGTTGGGCGTCCAGGTGCAGGTTCAACTGCTCGCCGAAACGGCTCGCCAGGTCGCCACGAACCCGCATGGTCAAGGCCTCCCCGGACGTGGTGTTGACGTGACAGAAGGTGTCACTGCCCAGTCGCTCACTCACGTCGGCGGTCACTTGCAGCGTGCATTCGCCGGGCTGTGCCAGGTTCAGGTGCTCCGGACGGATGCCCAGGGTGACCGGGCTGCCGACGCTGAGGTTGGTGCCGTTCACCGGCAGCTGGATACGTGTACCGGCGTCCAGCTGAACTTCGCAGCCCTGGCCGTTGAGTGCGCTGACCTTGCCCTTGAGAAAACCCATTTTCGGCGTACCGAGGAACCCGGCGACAAACAGGTTGGCCGGCTGGTGGTACAGCTCCAGCGGCGAGCCGACCTGCTCGATGCGCCCGCCATTGAGCACCACCACCTTGTCGGCCAGGGTCATGGCCTCGACCTGATCGTGGGTCACGTAGATCATGGTCGCCTGAAGTTCCTTGTGCAGCCGCGCCAGCTCCAGGCGCATCTGTACCCGCAAGGCGGCGTCGAGGTTGGACAGCGGTTCGTCGAACAGGAAGATTTTCGGGTTGCGCACGATGGCCCGGCCGATTGCTACCCGCTGGCGCTGGCCGCCGGACAGTTGCTTGGGCTTGCGTTCGAGCATCGGTCCCAGTTCGAGGATGCGCGCGGCTTCGTTGACCTTCTTCTCGACGTCGGCCTTGGGCACGCCCGCCAGATCCAGGGCGAAGGACATGTTCTTGCGCACGCTCATGTGGGGGTACAGGGCGTAGGTCTGGAACACCATCGCCAGGTCGCGCTTGGCCGGGCTGACTTCGGTGATGTCCCGTCCGTCCAGCTCGATGGTGCCGTCGCTGACTTCCTCCAGGCCGGCGATCAGCCGCAACAGGGTGGATTTGCCGCAGCCCGACGGGCCGACGAAGACCACGAACTCGCGGTCGTTCACCTCAAGGTCGATGCCCTTGATGATGGAAAAACCCTCGAAGCCTTTTTGCAGATTCTTGATTTTCAGGTTGGCCATGATGATGGGCCTCCACGTCTGATTAGGGTGTAGGGCGCGTTACTTCACGGCGCCAAAGGACAAGCCGCGGACCAATTGCTTCTGGCTGATCCAGCCGAAGATCAGGATCGGCGCACAGGCCAGGGTCGAGACAGCGGACAATTTGGCCCAGAACAGACCTTCGGGGCTTGAGTAGGAAGCGATCAGGGCTGTCAGCGGCGCGGCTTTGGACGAGGTGAGGTTCAGCGACCAGAAGGCTTCGTTCCAGCACAGGATCAGCGACAGCAGCACAGTGGAGGCCAGGCCGCCCTTGGCAATCGGCAGCAGCACGCGAACCATCTCCTGCCACAGGGTGGCACCGTCCAGGCGCGCGGCTTCAAGGATGTCCCGGGGAATGTCCTTGAAGTAGGTGTAAATCATCCAGACCACGATCGGCAGGTTGATCAGTGTGTAGATGATGATCAACGCAATGCGGGTATCCAGCAGGCCAAAGCTCTTGGCCAGCAGGTAGATCGGCATCAGTACGCCCACCGGCGGCAGCATCTTGGTGGAGAGCATCCACAGCAAGGTGCCCTTGGTGCGCTGGGTTTCATAGAACGCCATGGAGTAGGCCGCCGGTACCGCGATCAGCAGGCACAGGGCAGTGGCGCTGAAGGAAATCACCACGGAGTTCCAGGCGAAAGTGAAGTAGTCGCTGCGTTCGTTGATGTGCAGGTAGTTCTCCAGCGTCGGCGTGAAAATGAATTGCGGCGGCGTGGCGAATGCGTCGATTTCGGTCTTGAAGCTGGTCAGCACCATCCAGAAGATCGGGAAGAAGATCAGGATCGCGATGGCCCAGGCCAGCGTGCCCAGCAACAGGCTTTGCAGCCGACGGGATTGTTGAAGTGTCATGGCGGCGGCCTCAGTTCTTGTCAGTGAGGTTTTTGCCGATCATCCGCACCAGGAGGATGGCGGCGATGTTGGCAATCACTACAGCTATCAGGCCACCGGCCGAAGCCATGCCGACGTCGAACTGCACCAGCGCCTGGTTGTAGATCAGGTAGGCGAGGTTGGTCGAGGCGTAGCCGGGGCCGCCGTTGGTGGTGGTGAAGATCTCGGCGAACACCGACAACAGGAAAATGGTTTCGATCATCACCACGACGGCAATCGGCCGGGCCAGGTGCGGCAGGGTCAAGTGCCAGAAAATCGCGATCGGGCCGGCGCCGTCCAGGCGGGCGGCTTCTTTCTGCTCCTGGTCGAGGGACTGCATGGCCGTCATCAGGATCAGAATCGCGAAGGGCAGCCACTGCCAGCTGACAATGATGATGATCGACAGCAGCGGGTAGTGGGCCAGCCAGTCCACCGGTTGCGCGCCAAACAGTTTCCACACCGAAGCGAGGATCCCCGAGACCGGGTGGAAAATCAGGTTCTTCCAGATCAGTGCGCCCACGGTAGGCATGATGAAGAACGGCGAGATCAACAGAACCCGGACGATGCCGCGGCCAAAGAACTCGCTGGCCTCCAGCAATGCGCTGATCAACACCCCGAACACGATACTGATGAGCAGCACGCTGCCCACCAGCAACAAAGTATTGGTGGCACCGGGCATGAAGCCAGAATCGGTGAGGAAATACGTGAAGTTCTCCAGCCCGACGAACTCGTTCTCACCGGGGTAGAGCAGGTTGTAGCGGATCATCGAGAAGTAGACGGTCATGCCCAGGGGCACGATCATCCACAACAGCAACAAGGCTACCGATGGACTGACCAGAAACCAGCCGGGGTTCGCCAGGCGGAGCTTGCGCGTCGGTGCGGCAAGTTCGAGCGGCGCTTTGGCAGTTGTCGTTGAAGTATTCATGGCATTGAACCGTTTTGTGCGGGCCTATGAAGAACCCGGAATTCGGGAGCAATTCCTTGTGGGAGCGAGCCTGCTCGCGATAGCGTCCTGACCGTCGACATCGAAGTGGCTGTCACACCGTCATCGCGAGCAGGCTCGCTCCCACACTGGATCTCCTACAGAAATGGAAGCGGCGCGGTTACTTGGGATACCCGGCGCGCTTCATTTCGCGCTCGGTGGTGGACTGCGCGGCGGTCAACGCCTGGTCCACGCTCTGCTGACCGGTCAGCGCGCCCGAGAAGAACTTGCCCACCTGGGTGCCGATGGCCTGGAACTCGGGAATGGTCACCAACTGGATACCGATATAAGGCACCGGCTTGAGGGTCGGCGCTTTCGGGTCCGCGACTTTCAGCGACTCCAGCGTGACCTTGGCGAACGGCGCGGCTTTCATGTATTCGTCGCTGTAGGTCGAGGTGCGGGTGCCTGGCGGTACGTTGGCGATGCCATCGGTCTTGGCGACCAGTTGGCTGTATTCCTTGGAGGTCGCCCAACTGGTAAAGACCTTGGCGGCATCCTTGGCCTTGGAGCTGGTCGGGATTGCCAGTGACCAGGAGTACAGCCAAGAGGTGCCCTTATCGGTTTTTTCGTGGGGAGCGAAGGTGAAGCCGACGTGATCGGACACCTTGCTCTGGGTCTTATCGGTCACGAACGAGCCGGCGACGCTGGCATCGACCCAGATCGCGCACTTGCCGCTGTTGAACAGGGCCAGGTTCTCGTTGAAGCCGTTGCTCGACGCACCTGGAGGACCGGACTTCTTCATGTTGTCGACGTAGAAGGTCAGTGCGTCTTTCCACTCGGGACCATTGAATTGCGGTTGCCACTTCTCATCGAACCAGCGCGCACCGTAGCCGTTGGCCAGGGTGGTGATCAGCGCCATGTTCTCGCCCCAACCGGCTTTGCCCCGCAGGCAAAGGCCATATTGTTCCTTGCTCTTGTCGGTGAGTTTTTCCGCAAACTCACCGATCTGGGTCCAGGTCGGGTGTTCGGGCATGGTCAGCCCGGCGTCCTTGAACAAGTCGGTGCGGTAATAAGTGATCGAGCTTTCGGCATAGAACGGCAGGGCATACAGCGAGCCCTTGACGGACAGGCCGTCACGCACGGAAGGGAATACGTCGTCCAGGTCGTAGGAGGCCGGCAGGTCCTTCATCGGCTCCAGCCAACCCTTGGCACCCCAGAGTGCAGCTTCGTACATGCCAATGGTCAGCACATCGAACTGTCCACCCTGGGTGGCGATGTCGGTGGTCAAGCGTTGGCGCAGGACGTTTTCTTCGAGCACCACCCAATTCAGCTTGATGTCCGGATGCTCCGACTCGAAGGTTTTCGAGAGCTTCTGCATGCGGATCATGTCGCTGTTGTTGACAGTGGCAATGGTAAGGGTTTGTGCGCCGAAACTGACGCTGCTGAGGGTCATGCAGGTGGAGACAAGCAGAGCTTTTACCGAAGGTTTCATCGCGCACTCCTTTTCCGTGCCGGAAGGCGGCGGAAGGACAGTTATTGTTTTTTGTCTTCCGGATGAAGGGAAGAATGTGCGCTGATTACAGCCTTCAATGGCCGGCGTGACAAATCATCCGTCGCACTGGTGCTGATACTTTTTTGCACTGGACGAAGATGGTTGGTGAAAGTATTACCTGTGGCGAGGGGATTTATCCCCGCTGGGCTGCGAAGCGGCCCCAAATATCTCTGCCACCGCGGTGTATCAATTAGAACGCAAGGGGCCGCTTCGCGACCCAGCGGGGATAAATCCCCTCGCCACAGGGGAGCAAAGTGTCAGCCCTGGTTCTGCTCGGTCAACCGCTGCACCGCCAGCCGTCGGTAATGGGAAGGGGTCATGCCCTTGAGTTGCTGGAAGCGCCGGTTGAAGTTCGAAATGTTATTGAAGCCCGACTCGAAACAGACATCCGTAACCGGTTTGTCGCCGTCGGCCAGCAGTTCGCAGGATTTGCTGATGCGCAGGCGGTTGACGAATTCGATGAAGCAACGACCGGTGGCCTGTTTGAACACCCGGCTGAAGTAGGTGGGTTTCATGCCCAGGTGCTCGGCGACTTCCTCCAGGGGCAGCTCCCGGGCGTAATGGGCGAAAATGTAGTCCACGGCCCGGTTGGTACGGTCGATGCTGTGCTCATCGGTCATCTGCGAAGACGCGCCGCCGGAGAGCACCTGGTAATCATCCGTGGTCGCCAGCAACTCCATCAGGATGAAAAAATACCCCAGGCGGCTCATGCCCTGAGAGTCGGCAATGCGCTGCATCAGGATCATTGCCTGGCGGATGGTGCGCTTGCAGCGGAATTCGATGCCGTAGCGGGCCCGTTCGAGCAGCGGCGCGATGGTCTTGAGTTCGGCAAATACCTGGTGTCCGCTGTCGAACAACTCGTCGGTGAAATTCACCAGCATGTCGCGCTTGGGTACCACCTCGTCCTCGGCCACCTGGCTGATCCAGTTGTGGGGCAGGTTGGGGCCGGTGAGGAACAGGGTCTGGGGGTAGAAGTTGCCGATGTAATCGCCAATGAACACCTTGCCAGAACTGGCGACGATCAGGTGCAGCTCGTATTCCTTATGGAAATGCCAGCGCACCAGCGGGCAAGGAAAGCCATGCTGGCGATAGATGATGGACAGTCCGTCATGGTCATCCATCAACTCGTAGGAAGGGTCGGTGACTCTTGCTGTTCGGGTCATGGGCCTGCACTTTTATTGTTATCGCCGCTGGATAATGCCCCCTTCGCCGGGCAGGTGCCAACCCCGAATAGTCGTCCGATGATCGTCCGGTGTGGTGCCATCAGTGATGCTGGCCGCTACACCGCCGCGTTGTTGCGGTGCTTTTCTTCAATCCACTGGGCCATGTATTGAGTGCTCTTGTGCTGGTGGTGGCGCAGCATGCTGCCGGTGAAATTGTCACGACGTCGTTGCGCCAGGTTGGCGCGGCACGCCTGGATACTTTCAATCAGCGCCGGAGCATGAATCTCTTTGCGGTAACGCTCCGCCAGCAGCGTCAGCCCGGCATCCCGGGCCTGGTTCCAGCGAGCGGGGTCGCTGTACAGCTGCACGGCGGCGCGGGCGATATCTTCGGCGCTCTGTCTGATATCCCCAGGCCACGGCATCTCCCCCGACATGGCTTCGGCGCCGATGGGGGTCGTGACGCTTGGTGTGCCACAGAGCATGGCCTCGATCAGCTTGCCCTTGATGCCGGCGCCGAAACGCAACGGCGCCAGGCAGATGCGGGCCGACGACATCACCTGCAGGGCGTCCTCGGCCCAGTTCATGATATGGAATCCCTGGGCCGGATTGTGCAGCGCGGCAGCTTTCGGCGGGGTGTAGGCGCCGTACAGGTGCAGCTGCGCGCCCGGCAGTTGCTGGCGGATCAGCGGCCAGATGGCGTTCTTCATCCAGAGCACGGCATCCCAGTTCGGCGCATGGCGGAAGTTGCCGATACTCAGGAAATGCGCCCGCTCTTCGAATGGCACCGGTGGAGTGGCCGGCAGGTCGATCATCAACGGACACCAGAGCAGCAAGTTGCGGGGCACCTTGAATTGTTCCACCAACAGCTCGATCTCCACCTCGGACACCATCAGGTTCAGGTCGCTGCGGTACAAGGCGGCGATCTCGCGCTTGGCCATATCGGTGTCGGCCATCCGCTGGAACTCCTCGGGCAGGTCTGGCGCGAAAAGGTCGCTGAAGTCCTGGGAGGTGTCGTCAGCTTTCAAGCGGTCCTTAAGGCGCTGATGCCGGGCGTGCCGCAGGCTTTGCAAATCGGAGGTTTCCAGCACACGCAGGGCGTCGGGGCATTGTGTCTCGACCCGCCAGCCGAATTGCTCTTCCATCATGAACTGGTCGAACAGGACGACGTCCGGCGCCAGCTCACTGACGAACACATCGAAACTGCTGTTATTGAGTTCGATGGGCACTTCGCGGATGCCCAGTTCGACCAGGTCCGCGCGGTTCTCCCCAGGCCTCGCCGGGCTGCTGAACGTGATGTCCCAGCCTTGCCCGAGGAAGGCTTCCAGGATCTGCATGATGTGTCCGCCCGCCGCCGATGAGCGCGGCTCGGGCCAGACATAACCGATGACCAGGACCTTGAGGGCGGAGGGATGAGACATGAGCAGGCATTTCCTTGGGATGGATCAGGCGCAGTCGGTGCGCGGGGGCGCCGATAGTGACCAAGAATCCGCTTGGGCTCAAGAAAGAATGCTTCTGACCTTGTCGCGTAGCTGATCAATGGAAAAAGGCTTGCCGATCACCGCCATGCTGTCCGGCACGTCGATGCTTTCGGCATAGCCACTGGCGAACAGGACCGGCAGCCCAGGCCGTACCAGGCGGGCTTGCCTCGCCAGCTCGCGGCCGTCCATCACCGGCAGGCCTATGTCCGTCATCATCAGGTCGATCGGTTGATCCAGGTTGCGCAGATAGTCCAGCGCCTGCTCACAACCGTCCGCCTCGAGCACCTTATATTCCAGTTCTTCCAGTACATCGACGATCAACATGCGGACGATATCGTCGTCTTCGACTACCAGAACGTTGGCGGCAGTGACTGGGGCGGCGGTGGACATAGTGGTTATTCTCAGAAGATGAAATCGGGAAAGGCGAAAAAAAGCCTCATGCATGAGTAAGTAACGAGGCGACACAAGTTCCCGAGCTTGTACAAGAAAGGATCTATAGTACAAGAGCTGACAAGGATAGTCGCTTCCTTGCTACGGGGGGTGGCCGTTGTAGGAATTGTGCCTTTGACTTTGTCAGAAATGTGGATCCAGTCCGTGTCTTTCGGGCAAACTCCATGGTTTCCAACTGTTCGCCAAGGCCTTTTCCATGACTCCTTCGTCTTCGGTTGACGAGCAAAGTTTTCGCAAGCTCCTGAGCCGCAATATCAGCCTGCCGCTGGGCATGGGCGCCCTCAGCGCGGTGTTTTTCATTGTGCTGATCACCTATCTGTTGTCGGTCATCCAATGGGTCGGGCACAGCGATCGGGTGATCAGTAATGCCAACGAAGCCATCAAGCTGAGTGTGGACCTGGAGACCGGCATGCGCGGTTATCTCCTGAGTGGGGACGAGCACTTTCTCGACCCCTATGAGATCGCCAAGCCGCGTATTGCCGTCGCGCTTGAGACATTGCTGGAATTGACAGCCGACAACCCGACCCAGACCGAGCGCCTGCGCAAGGTGCAAGCGCTCCAGGGGGAATGGGCCAGTTACGCCCAGGGGATGATCGACCTGCAACGCAGCAGTGGCGATTACCGGGGTGCGGTGAAGGCCGGGCGCGGTAAGCGCTTGACGGACGAAATCCGCAAGACCTTTGAAGACATCGTTGAAACCGAGCAGCAATTGCGTACCGCGCGCAACGACGAGGTACGTTCCACCACGATCTGGAGCATTACCCTCTATCTGCTGTTCGTTGCCGCTGTCAGCGGATTGCTGGCCTATGTCGGACGGCGAGATCTGTTGAACCTGTCCAAGAGTTACAGCGCCAGCCTCCGGATACAGCAAGAGAGTGCCTTGCATCTGGAGAAACAGGCTTGGCTGCGCAATGGCCAGACCCAACTGGCCGAACAGGTGCTGGGGCAACTGACCCTGAACCTGCTGGGCCGCAACATTCTGCAATTCTGCGCCAAGTACCTCGATACCGCCGTAGCCGCACTTTATGCGCGCGAGGAAAACGGCGTGCTCAAGCGAGTCGCCACCTACGGCCTTTCCCGGGAGGATGACGAGCTGCAGCAGTTGATCGTTGCCGGCGAAGGGATTGTGGGCCAGGCCGTGCAGCAGGGTCGTCTTATTCGTTTGGAGCCTGTACCCGACGATTACCTGAAGGTCAGCTCCGGGCTCGGGCAGGGCTTGCCCAACAGCGTGGTGGTGGTGCCGACCAGCGATGACGACCGGATCAACGGCGTCATCGAATTGGGCTTCCTGCGTCCCTTGACCGAGCGTGATATCGAACTGTTGGAACTGATTGCCGGTAACATCGGTACCTCCATCGAAGCCGCCCGCTACCGGCAGCGCTTGCAGGAAGTGCTGGCGGAAACCCAGCAGTTGAACGAAGAACTGCAGGTCCAGCAGGAGGAGCTCAAGACCGCCAATGAAGAGCTTGAGGAGCAGTCGCGCATCCTCAAGGAGTCCCAGGTCCACCTGGAGGCCCAGCAGCAGGAGCTGGAGCAGACCAACGAGCAACTGGCCGAACAACGCGACGCCATGGATCAGAAGAACAACGAACTGAACCTGGCCCAGCTCCAGTTGCAGGAGCGCGCCGAAGAGTTGCAGCGTTCGAGCAAGTACAAGTCCGAGTTCCTCGCCAATATGTCCCACGAACTACGGACGCCGCTCAACAGCTCGCTGATCCTGTCCAAGTTGTTGGCGGAGAATCCGCAGAATAATCTGAGCGAGGAACAAGTCAAGTTCGCCGAGTCGATCTACTCCGCCGGTAATGATCTGCTGAACCTGATCAACGACATTCTCGACATTTCCAAGGTCGAAGCCGGCAAGCTGGAGGTTCGCCCGGAAAACACTGGCGTGTCGCGCCTGGTGGAAGGCCTGCGCGACATGTTCAAGCCGCTGGCGGCCGACAAGGGCCTGGGTTTCGACATCCAGGTACTGCCCGACGCACCCGCGATGCTGTACACCGACCGCCAGCGTCTGGAACAGGTGCTCAAGAACCTGCTGTCCAACGCGGTGAAGTTCACCGAGCAAGGCACCGTTAGCCTGTCCGTGGCCGGCCAGCCGGGCTCAGGCATCGCCTTCATGGTTCGGGATTCGGGCATCGGCATTTCCCCCGAGCAGCAGCAGAGCATCTTCGAGGCATTCCGCCAGGCCGATGGCACCACCAATCGCCGTTACGGCGGTACTGGCCTGGGGCTGTCGATCTCCCGTGACCTGGCGGCGTTGCTGGGCGGCTCGATCTCCGTTTCCAGCGCGCCGGGGCAGGGCAGTGTGTTCACGCTGGTGTTGCCTGAGCGTTATGTCGAGCCTGGGGACACACCGGTGGAGCCGCGGACCTTCACACCAACGGCCACTGTGCCGGCCTCGGTAACCGATGTGCCTGCCCCCATGCCGGCACCGCTGGTTGCCCAGGTGGAACCCGCCATCGCCAGATTCGCCGACGACCGGGACAAGGCGCCGTTCGACGACCGTTGCATCCTGGTGATCGAAGACGAGCCCAAGTTCGCCCGGATCCTTTTCGACCTCGCCCATGAATTGGGTTACCAATGCCTGGTGGCCCACGGTGCCGACGAAGGCTTTGACCTGGCCTCGCAACTGAGTCCCGATGCCATCCTGCTGGACATGCGCCTGCCTGATCATTCCGGGCTGACGGTGTTGCAGCGGCTCAAGGAGCGGGCCGAGACCCGGCATATCCCGGTGCATGTGATTTCCGTCGAGGACCGTGTCGAAGCCGCGATGCACATGGGCGCCATCGGCTATGCGGTCAAGCCGACCACCCGTGAAGAGCTCAAGGACGTGTTCGCCCGCCTGGAAGCGAAGCTGACCCAGAAGGTCAAGCGGGTGTTGCTGGTGGAAGACGACGATCTGCAGCGCGACAGTATTACCCGCCTGATCGGCGACGAGGACATCGAGATCACTGCCGTTGGCCTGGCCCAGGAGGCCTTGGATCTGCTGCGGACCAATGTTTACGACTGCATGGTCATCGACCTGAAGCTGCCGGATATGTTGGGCAATGACCTGCTCAAGCGTATGTCCACCGAAGAGATCTGTTCGTTCCCGCCGGTGATTGTCTACACCGGGCGCAACCTGACCCGCGATGAAGAGGCCGAACTGCGCAAGTATTCGCGCTCGATCATCATCAAGGGCGCCCGTTCGCCAGAACGTCTGCTGGACGAGGTGACACTCTTTTTGCACAAAGTCGAATCCCGGTTGTCCCATGAACGGCAGCGGATGCTTCAGACGGCCCGCAGCCGGGACAAGGTGTTCGAAGGCCGCAAGGTGCTACTGGTGGACGACGATGTGCGCAACATCTTCGCACTGACCAGCGCCCTGGAGGCAAAAGGCGCGGTCGTGATCATCGGCCGTAACGGTTACGAAGCGATCGAGCGCCTCAATGAAGTGGAAGACATCGACCTGGTGTTGATGGACGTGATGATGCCGGAAATGGACGGTTTCGAAGCCACCGCGCGAATCCGCAAGGACCCGCGCTGGCGCAAGCTGCCCATTATCGCCGTGACGGCCAAGGCGATGAAGGATGATCAGGAGCGTTGCATCGCGGCCGGCTCCAACGACTACCTGGCTAAACCGATCGACCTGGATCGCCTGTTTTCGCTGATTCGCGTGTGGTTGCCGAATATGGAAAGAATTTAGTGGAAAGAGACACCGACATTGAACTGCGTTTGTTGATCGAGGCGATCTACCTCAAATACAGCTACGACTTCAGGGATTACTCCGGCGCCTCTATCAAGCGCCGGGTCCACCATGCGCTGAGCCAGTTCGAGTGCCGGACCATCTCGGCGCTCCAGGAGCGTGTGCTGCACGACCCGGGCATGTTCATGCAGCTGTTGCAACTTCTGACGATTCCCGTCAGCGAGATGTTCCGCGACCCCTCGCACTTCCTGGCGATTCGCCAGGAAGTGGTGCCGCTGCTCAAGACCTATCCTTCGCTCAAGATCTGGATCGCTGGTTGCAGCACGGGGGAGGAAGTCTATTCCATGGCGATTCTGTTGCGTGAAGAGGGCTTGTTGGATCGCACGCTCATCTATGCCACCGACATCAACCCCAGGTCGCTGGAGAAGGCCAAGCAGGGCATTTTCGCCCTGGAGAATGTGCGGGCCTATACCCAGAACTATCAGCAGGCCGGAGGACGGCGCTCGTTTGCCGATTACTACACCGCTGCCTACGATTACGCGAAGTTCGACAAGACCCTGCGTGAGAACGTGACCTTTGCCGATCACAGTCTGGCGACGGATAGCGTCTTCTCAGAAACTCAGTTAATTTCTTGTCGTAATGTATTGATATATTTCAATAAAAAATTGCAAGATCGCGCATTCGGACTGTTTCATGAGTCCCTGTGCCACCGGGGGTTTCTTGTGCTGGGCAGCAAGGAGACGCTGGACTTTTCAACGTTCGGCAAGCAATTCGAGCCGTTGGTCAAACAGGAACGGATCTATCGCAAGCTATGAGCCAGACAATGGACAGACCTGGATCCGGAATAGAGGCCATCGCCGTCGGTGCATCCGCCGGCGGCGTGGAGGCGCTGCTCAGACTGTTCGGGCAACTGCGCAAGAGCTTCCGTTTGCCTGTCCTGGTGGTGCTGCATCTGCCCAACGAGCGCTACAGTCAGTTGGCACACGTCCTTGGTCATCGTCTGGCGATACCGGTGGAAGAGGCTCGGGACAAACAGGATATTCAAGCAGGCACCCTGTATGTCGCCACGCCTGGTTATCATTTGTCGGTCGAGGCCGATCGCAGCCTGTCGTTGAGCCTGGAGGAACCGGTGCACCATTCGCGGCCGTCCATCGATGTCCTGTTCGAATCGGCCGCCGACGTCTACGGCTCGAACCTGTTGGCCATCGTGCTGACCGGGGCCAACGACGACGGCGCCAAAGGCCTGGCCAGGGTCAAGGAACTGGGCGGAATCACCGTCGTCCAAGACCCCGCCGAAGCCCAGGTTTCGACCATGCCGGAAGCCGCGCTGGCCCTGCACGAACCCGACCATATCCTCACTTTACAAGGCATCGGCCAATTGTTGGCGGGGCTGGAATGAACCACATGCCAAGAGATATTCAAGCCAAACTGCTGATCGTCGATGATCTGCCGGAGAATCTGTTGGCGCTGGAGGCCCTGATCAAGGGTGACGACCGCAAGGTCTACAAGGCTCAGTCGGCTGACCAGGCGTTGTCGTTGTTACTGCAACATGACTTTGCCCTGGCCATCATCGACGTACAGATGCCGGACATGAACGGTTTCGAGCTGGCCGAGCTGATGCGGGGCACGGAGAAGACCCGTAGCATCCCGATCATTTTTGTCAGCGCCGCCGGCCGGGAACGCAACTATGCCTTTACCGGCTATGAAAACGGCGCGGTGGACTTTCTGCACAAGCCACTGGACACCCATGCGGTCAAGAGCAAGGTCAATGTGTTCGTGGAGCTCTATCGCCAGAAGAGGGCGGTGAAGGAACAGGTCGTCGCCCTGGAGCAGAGTCGCCGGGAGCAGGAAGTGCTGCTTCAACAGTTGCAGGCCACCCGCAGCGAACTCGAGCAGGCCGTGCGTATGCGCGACGACTTCATGTCGATCGTCGCCCATGAAGTGCGAACGCCTCTCAATGGCCTGATTCTCGAGACACAGCTGCGCAAGATGCACCTGGCCCGGGATAACGCCGCCGCGTTCAGCCTGGATAAGGTGAAGGCGATGGTCGAGCGCGACGAGCGGCAGATCAAGAGCCTGATCCGACTGATAGAGGACATGCTTGATGTATCACGCATTCGTACCGGCAAGTTGTCCATCCGACCCACCCGTTTCAATCTCTCTGCGTTGGTGGAAAACCTTCTACGCAATTTCCAACCGCAGATCCTGGACGCCGAATGCACGTTGAACTACACCGCCGAGCCTTCGGTGGAAGGGCTCTGGGATGAGTTTCGGATCGAGCAGGTGGTATCCAATTTGTTGACCAACGCGTTGCGCTACGGGGGCAAGAGCCCGATCGATGTGCGCGTGTACAAGGCACCCGAGCATGCCTGTATCGAGGTCCAGGACCGTGGCATCGGTATCAGCGAGGAGAACCAGAAACGCATCTTCCAGCAGTTCGAGCGGGTAACTTCCAAGGCGGTCGCCGCCGGCTTGGGGTTGGGCTTGTTCATTTCCGAGCAGATCGTGGCCGCCCATGGAGGGATCATCACCGTCAATAGTCGCATCAACGAAGGCGCGCTGTTCCGCGTTTGTCTGCCCTTGCAGGCCTCCGTTCTTCCGAAAAACGTTGCATTGACGCAACCTCTGAATGCTCCTACGGTCGTATCAGCAGCTATTGATCGAACGAAGGCTTCTCATGAGTGAAGATGCGCAAGATGTGGTACTGGTCGTCGAGGATGACCCGTCGATCATGATGGTATTGTCCGCCTACCTGTCAGAGATCGGGTATAGGGTGCTGCGGGCCGAAAATGGTGATAAGGCGTTCGAAATCCTGGCGAGCAAGCCCCACCTGGACATGATGATTACCGACTTCCGCCTGCCGGGCGGTATTTCCGGGGTGCAGATCGCCGAGCCCGCGGTCAAGGTGCGTCCTGACCTGAAAGTGATCTTCATCAGCGGGTACGCCCAGGAAGTGCGCGACACCGATAGCCCCATCACCCGACAGGCGCCGATCCTGGACAAGCCGTTCGACCTGGATGAGCTACAGGGCATCATGCGTTCGATGTTGTCCTGAGGCTGTTGAGTTCACCCCGGCCGCTGTGGGAGCGAGCCTGCTCGCGATGACGGCGGCACATTCAACATTTCTGCGGTAGACATACCGCTATCGCGAGCAGGCTCGCTCCCACACTGGGTCCTGCGGCGTATGCAGCTTCGTGTACGCCCCAAAACCCTGTGGGAGCGAGCCTGCTCGCGATGACGGCGGCACATTCAACATTTCTGTGGTAGACATGCCGCTATCGCGAGCAGGCTCGCTCCCACGGGGGATCCGGGTGTGTCTCAGGCCCCGATCATTTCCCGGACCTTGGCCGTCAACAGGTCAAATGTGAATGGTTTCGTGATCATCTGCATGCCCTGGTCAAGAAAGCCCCCTCGTACTGCCGCATGTTCGGCGTAGCCGGTGATGAACAGCACGCGCAGGTCCGGGCGGATCTGCCGGCCGACTTCCGCCAGTTGTCGGCCATTCATGCCCGGTAACCCCACGTCGCTGATCAACAGATCGATGCGCTGGCCTGACTGGAGAATCGGCAACGCACCGTTGGCATCGCCGGCTTCGAGGAAGGTATAGCCCAGTTCGCCCAATACCGAGCTGACCAGTACCCGTACTGCCGGATCGTCTTCGACGATCAGCACGGTCTCACCGGCCTGTGCGGGGGCCGCGTGCTGGGTGTCGGCTGACGATTCGGATATTGCCTCGCCCAGGAAGCGTGGCAGATAAAGATTGACGGTGGTGCCTTTGCCGACATTACTGTCGATTGCCACATGGCCACGTGATTGCTTACTGAATCCATAGATCATCGACAGGCCCAGCCCGGTGCCCTGGCCGATAGGCTTGGTGGTGAAAAATGGATCGAAGGCGCGATTGACGACTGATTCGGGCATGCCGCATCCGCTGTCCTGTACGCTCAACACCACATAGTCGCCGGGCTCCAGGTTGGTGTACGCATCGGTGAAACCGGTATCCAGATGTGTGTTGAACGTGCGCACCACCAGCATTCCGCCTTCCGGCATGGCATCCCGCGCATTGAGTACGAGGTTGAGCAGGGCGCTTTCCAGTTGATTGGGATCGGCCTCGGCGATCCAGAGCTGATCATCCAGTTGCATGTCCAGCCGGATGCTTTCATTGAGGCTGCGCTGCAACAGCTCCCCCATGGACAGCACCAGGGTGTTCATCTGCACGGCCTTGGAGTCCAGCGACTGGCGCCGGGAGAAAGCCAGCAAGCGATGGGTCAGGCCGGCTGCGCGGTTGGCCGAGGTCACACCCAGGTCGATCAGGCTGTTCAGGTCTTCGGTGCGGCCCCGTGCCAGGCGCCTGCGCAACAGTTCGAGGCTGCCGATGATCCCGGTCAGCATGTTGTTGAAGTCGTGGGCGATGCCGCCGGTCAGTTGGCCCACCGCTTCCATTTTCTGGGATTGGCGCAAGGCTTCTTCGTTGTGGCGCAATTGCGCGGTGCGTTCTTCTACCTGCTGCTCAAGGGTTTCGAGGGTATTTTGCAGGCGTAGCTCACTTCTACTGAGATCGATCAGGCGTTCCCGGGCCTCGTATTGCCTTCGTCGACCGCGCAAGGCGGTGGTGACCAGGCTGACCAGGGTCACTGGATGAAAAGGACGCTCCAGGAACGTTACGTTGCCCAACTGCATGCCAATGCGTGCCGCCGGGTTCTGTTCCGGGCCACCATGATGGGTCAGCAGGACGATGGGCAGGTCGGACCAGGCGGGCTGTTGTTCAATCTGCTGGAATAACGTTTCCAGGTCTGGGCCCACCAAGGCTTCCGACGAGATGACCAACAGGCCGGCGCCATGCTCGAGTTCCTCACACAGTTCCCCCAGATGGCGACAGATGAGGCCGGTGAACCCGGCCTCATTGAGGATCATCATGGCGATCTGGCTGTCCCGTCCCAGCGGCGCGAGGATCAGCGCCCGCTCCGACAGGGGCTCGACCAACATCACTGGAGCTCATCCCTGAGCAGCGGGTGGTCCGCTCCCATATAGGTCGGTACCCCACGCAAAACACCCTGAAAGGCTTCGAGTGGCTCACCGATCGTCATGCCTTGCCCGCTGATGCGGTACTCGCGGATCGTCGATTCGTGGCTGCCGGTGCGTTTCTTGATGATGGAAATCGCTCGGCGGACCTTGCCCAGTGCCTCGAAATAACGCAATAGAATCACCGTGTCGGCCAGATAAGTAATGTCCACCGGCGCCTGCATGTCGCCTACCAGGCCATGTTGCGCGACGGTCATGAAGGTGGCTGCGCCCTTGCGATTGAGGTAGAGCAACAGCTCGTGCATGTGCAGCACCAGAGCGTTTTCTTCGGGCATGGCAGCCTGGTAGCCGTTGATGCTGTCGATCACGACGGTCTTGATGTCACCCTCATCGACGCAGCGTCGTACCCGGTGGGAGAACTCTCCGGGGGACAACTCGGCGGCATCCACCTGTTCGATCAGCAGGTTGCCGGTTTTTTGCAGCGCCAGCAGGTCGATGCCGATGTTTTTCATGCGTTCGAACAGCAGGCCCAGCTCTTCGTCAAAAATGAACAGGGCAGCCTTTTCGCCCCGCTGCACGGCCGCCGCAGCGAAGATCATCGAAATCAGCGACTTCCCTGTACCGGCCGGCCCGAGGATCAGGGTGCTTGAACCCGTCTCGATACCGCCACCCAGCAGGGCATCCATTTCCTTGATGCCACTGGACAGCTGTTGACGCAGGTATTGCCCGCGATGTTCGGCCGCCACCAGGCGTGGGAAGACATGAAGACCGTCCCCCATGATGGTGAAGTCATGGAAACCGCCGCGGTATTTCTGCCCGCGATACTTGACCACCCGGATCCGTCGCCGTTCGGCGCCGTAATTGGGGGTCAACTCTTCGAGGCGGATCACCCCGTGGGCGACGCTGTGCACGGTCTTGTCCAGGGATTCGGTGGTCAGGTCATCGAGCAACAGGACGGTGGCGTCGTAGCGCACGAAGTAGTGCTTGATCGCCAGGATCTGCCGGCGATAGCGCAGGGAGCTCTGCGCCAGCAGCCGGATCTCCGACAGGCTGTCGAGTACGACCCGGGTCGGCTTGACCTGCTCGACCACCTCGAAGATTTGCCGCGTCGCTTCCCCAAGCTCCAGGTCCGATGAATACAGCAGGCTTTGCTGATGCTCGGCATTGAGCAGGCTTTCAGGCGGCGTCAGTTCGAAAATGTGAATGTTTTCGTCCAGCGTCCATCCGTGGGAGGTCGCGCCTTGGCGCAGTTCACGCTCGGTTTCCGACAGCGTGATGTACAACGAGCGCTCGCCGGCCTTGGCGCCGGCCAACAGGAAATGCAACGCGACTGTGGTCTTGCCGGTACCGGGTTCCCCTTCCAGCAGGAACACGTGGCCGCGGGACAGGCCACCGGAGAGAATATTGTCCAGTCCTTCGATACCGGTGGCGGCTTTGGCGTCGATCAACTCGTTCAATGTAGACAAAAATAGCCCCCTCATGGCCAGGGAAGTACAGCAGGTTGAAGTGTCTGAATACTTGACCTTTGGCGATGATGGCGGTTCCGCTTCCTGCTACATAACAGGTGAACTTGTACAAGTTGCGGGGTGACCAAGGCCCTCTACAAGCCCTGTTGCAACACCGGATCGTCCGGGTTCAACTGTTCCAGTTTCGCCAACAGAATCTGCACATTCTGCAACTGCCCGCTTTCCTTCCAGTAGTTGATCAGCAACACCCGTGCCTTGCGGTCGGCGGGGTAGCGCTGGACAATTTCCTGCAACTGTTTCTGCGCGGCTTCCAGCTCCTGCTCGGCATGCAGGGTGGTAGCCAAGTCGTAACGGTAATGACGATTGTCGGGCTCCAGTTCCACGGCTTTTGCCAGGCCGAGCACCGCGTATTCGCTCTGACCATGTTGCAGCAACCACATGCCCAGCGCATGTTGCAGGTAAGCTGACTGCGGCTGGGTTTGCAACTGTCTTGCGAGTAATTGTCGCGCGGCTTCGCCCTGTCCCTGTTTGTCGAGCACTTCGATCTGCATGACTACTGCCGGCAGGTTGTCCGGCTTCAGGCGCAGGGCTTGCTCCAGGGCTTGCTGGGCCTTCTTCAGCTCGGCGTTATGCAGGTGCAGGCGGGCGAGTTGATAGAAGGAATCGGTGGTTTGCGGGCCGTCTTGAAGCTGCTGTTCCCAGGTGTCGATGGCCAGTTGCATGGCGCCGAAGTACAAGCCAAGGTCATCCGGCGACAGGCCCAGCAGTGCGTTCACGGCGGCAAATCGCACGCTGGGGTCATTGTCGTCGAGCAGCGGCCCCAGCAACAGGCTGCGCTGCCCTGTCGGCACCAGCCCGACAATGCTGCCGATGGCCGCCCGACGTACATCCGCCGATTCGCTGTGCAGGTCCGCATCCGCCAGTTTCAAGGCCTGGGGACTTGGGTAATTGGGTAGTTCGGCGTGCAGCCACACGCGCCGCTTGGGCGATAGGTCCGGACGCCCGAGTTGCTGATAGAGCATTCTCGCCGCGCCCGGGAGCCCGTTGCGCGCCTGCGCCAGGGCTTCACTGTAGCCGCGCTTGATGGCCTCGGGAATTTGCGGCGTGCTGCTGTGCCGCCACAACGCAACCAGGCCGATCATCAGGACGACCCCAAGGCTGAGCAGAAGATAGCGGCGAGACGAAGGCATGCAGGTAATCCATAACCGGGAAACTTGAAATGCCGCAAGCTTCGGTCAGGTGGGGGGCTGAGTCAAACCTTGTGTGAGGTATGCAGGGCCTGTGGGTAAAGGTTGCTTGCTGGCGGGTAGCAAATCCTTGTGGGAGCGAGCCTGCTCGCGATGGCGATGTGTCAGTCAACAGGGATGCTGGTTTGACAGAGAGCCATCGCGAGCAGGCTCGCTCCCACAGGGGCACTCGGATGATCGATAAAAAAAGCCCCGCGTCCAGGGTGGAGCGGGGCAAGGATTTGGCTGATTGCGGTCAACCAAAGGGGCTCGGTGCAAAGGTCGGTCAGTTACTGGCAACGGTTTCCGGCTGCCAGCCACCGCCCAGGGCCTTGTAGATCGCGACGATGCCGCGATACAGGTCGACTTCGGCCTGGGCCTGGGTGTCTTCGGCGGCGAGGCGTTCGCGCTGGGCGTCGAGCAGCACGAGGAAGTCCACGGTGCCTTCGCGGTAGCGGATTTCGGCCAGGTCGGCAGCGGCACGGCTGGATTCGCTCTGACGGATCAGCGAGATCAGGCGTTGCTGGCGTTTGCCGTAATCGCTGAAGGCGTTCTCCGACTCTTCCAGAGCCAGCAGCACTTGCTGCTCGTAAGTCGCCAGGGCGCCATCGGCCTCGGCATTGGCACCGCGCAGACGAGCCCGCACGCTGCCAAGGTCAAAGGCCGCCCAGGTAATGCTCGGGCCCAGTGCCCAGGCGTTGGCCGCCGAAGAGCCGATCTGCGAACCACGCCCTGCGGTAAAGCCAAGGAAGCCGCTCAGGCTGACCCGTGGAAACAGGTCGGCCTTCGCCACGCCAATGCGCGCAGTGGCCGCGGCCAACTGGCGTTCGGCGCTGAGAATGTCCGGGCGACGTTGCAGCAACTGGCCCGGGTCGCCGATTGGCAAGGCCTTGGCGATGGCCGGCAGGTCCTTGGGGCTCAGGTCTACGCTTAATTTGTCCGGACGCTCCCCCAGCAGGGTGGCGATGCGGTTGCGCTGGCGCACCTGCTCGGCTTGCAACTGCGGCACGCTGGCTTCTACCGAGGCCAGGCGGGCGTCGGCGCGGACCACGTCCAGTTGATCGCCTACGCCGGCATCGCGCAGGCTTTCGGTGATCTTGCGCGACGCCTGCTGGTTCTGGAGGTTCGCCAGGGCGATTTTTTCCCGCAGTTGGGCTCCGCGCAGTTGGCCGTAGGCATCCACCAGCTCGGCGATCATGGTCACCTGCAGCTGGTAGAGATCGGCTTCGGCTGCCTGCTGATCGGCGTCGGTGGCTTCCAGGTTGCGCTGGATGCGTCCGAACAGATCCACCTCCCAGGCCATGTCCAGGCCCAGGTCGTAGCGCTCGGTATTGACCCGGTCGGTGGTCTGTCCCGGAATCTGGCCTTTGCCCAGGTTGCTGCTGGCGCGACTGGTGATGGTCGGCATGGCGTCATTGCTGGCGTCATCGCGAATGGCCCGGGCCGCCCGCAGACGGGCGAAGGCTACGCGCAACTCGCGGTTGCCTTCCAGGGAACGGGTCACCAACGCATTGAGGGTCGGGTCATCGAACTGCTGCCACCAGACGCCTTCGAAGCGGGCCCGGTCGAAGTTCTTCTGGCCGGCGGCGCCGTCGGTGGCGGTGGTGATATTCGCCGCCTCGGTTTGCGGTGCCTTGTAGTCCGGCCCCACGGCGCAGGCGCCCAGGGCCAGGACCAGCAAGCTCGGCACGAACACTTTCAAGCTCATTGTTGCCAAGCTCATTGTTGCGTCTCCAGTTTCAAGGCTCGGGCCGCCTTGCGGGCCTCGCTGCGCTCGACGAAGTTACGGATCAGTACATAGAACACAGGGGTAAGCAGCAGGCCGAAGAAGGTCACGCCCAGCATCCCCGAGAACACCGCGACACCCATGGCGTGGCGCATTTCCGCACCGGCACCGCTGGAGAACACCAGGGGCACCACGCCCATGATGAAGGCCACGGAGGTCATCAGGATCGGCCGCAGACGCAGACGGCAGGCTTCCAGGACCGCTGCCAGCGGGTTCATGCCCTCCAGCTGTTTATCCTTGGCGAACTCGACGATCAGAATCGCGTTCTTGCAAGCAAGTCCCACCAGTACGATCAGGCCGATCTGGGTAAAGATGTTGTTGTCGCCGCCGGACAGGATCACCCCGGTAATGGCGGACAACAGGGTCATCGGCACGATCAGGATCACTGCCAGCGGCAGGCTCCAGCTTTCGTACTGCGCCGCGAGCACCAGGAACGCCAGCAGGACGCAGAGCGGGAACACGAACAGCGCGGTGTTGCCCGACAGGATTTGCTGGTACGTCAGGTCGGTCCACTCGTAGGTCATGCCGTTGGGCAATTCGTCCTTGAGCAGTTTTTCAATAGCTTTCTCGGCCTGGCCGGAGCTGTAGCCCGGGGCGGCGGCACCGTTGATTTCAGCGGTGATGAAGCCGTTGTAGTGCATCACGCGATCCGGTCCCGAGGAATCGCTGACCTTGATGAAGGTCGCCAGCGGGATCATCTCGCCACGGTTGTTGCGTACCTTGAGCTGGCCGATCTGGTCCGATTCGAGGCGGAATTGCTGCTCGGCCTGGACGTTGACCTGGTAAGTACGGCCGAAGCGGTTGAAGTCGTTGGCATACAGCGAACCCAGGTAGATCTGCAGGGTGTCGAAGATGTCGCTGACGGCCACGCCGTGGGTCTTGGCTTTTTCCCGGTCGATGGCGGCATCGACCTGGGGCACGTTCACCGTGTAGCTGGTGAACAGCCCGGCCAGTTCAGGCACGCTGCGGCTCTTGGTGATGATGTTCATGGTTTCCTTGTACAGCTCGTCGTAGCCCAGGTTGCCCCGGTCTTCGATCTGCAGGCGGAAACCACCGATCGTGCCCAGGCCCTGTACGGGCGGCGGTGGGAAGATCGCCATGTAGGCTTCCTGGATACCCGCGAACTGGCCGTTCAAGGCACCGGCGATGGCGCCGGCCGACTGGCTCGGGTCCTTGCGCTCGTCGAAGGGCTTGAGGGTCACGAACACGATGCCGGCGTTCGGGCTGTTGGTGAAACCGTTGATCGACAGGCCGGGGAACGCCACCGCGCTCTGAACGCCCGGTTGCTTGAGCGCCAGGTCGGACATGCGCTTGATCACGTCTTCGGTGCGGTCCAGGCTTGCGGCATCCGGCAATTGGGCGAAGGCCACCAGGTATTGCTTGTCCTGGCCGGGCACGAAACCGGTCGGGGTGTTGGAGAAGCCGAAGAACGTCAACACCATCAGGCCCGCGTAGACGAAGAGGGCGATGCCGCTGCTGCGGATCACGCGGCCTACGGCGCCCACGTAGCTGTGGCTGGCGCGGTCGAAGAAGCGGTTGAACGGGCGGAACAGCCAGCTGCCCAGCAGTGCATCGAGGAACTTGGAGAAACGGTCCTTGGGCGCATCGTGCCCCTTGAGCAATACCGCGGCCAGGGCCGGCGACAGGGTCAGGGAGTTGAATGCCGAGATCACGGTGGAAATGGCAATGGTCAATGCGAACTGCTTATAGAACTGCCCGGTCAAGCCGCTGATGAAAGCCGCCGGAACGAAGACCGCGCAGAGCACCAGTGCGGTGGCGATGATCGGGCCGGTCACTTCGCCCATGGCACGCTTGGTCGCTTCCACCGGGGTGAGGCCGAGGCCGATGTTCCGTTCGACGTTTTCCACCACGACGATGGCGTCGTCCACCACGATACCGATGGCCAACACCAACCCGAAGAGCGACAGCGCGTTCAATGAGAAGCCGAACAGGTGCATCACCGCGAACGTACCGATCAATGACACCGGTACGGCCACCAGCGGGATGATCGAGGCACGCCAGGTCTGCAGGAACAGGATCACTACCAGCACCACGAGGATCAGCGCTTCGAACAGGGTGTGGACCACTGCCTCGATGGAACCGCGCACGAAAATCGTTGGGTCATAAACGATGCTGTAGTCCATTCCCGCCGGGAAGTTCTTCTTCAGTTCGTCCATCTTGGCATGGACGTCGTTGGAGATCTGGATGGCGTTGGAACCTGGGCGCTGGAAGATCGGGATCGCCACCGCCGGTTGGTTATCGAGCAACGAACGCAGCGCGTATTGGCTGGAACCCAACTCCACCCGGGCAATGTCTTTCAGGCGAGTGATTTCACCATTGGCGCCGGAACGGATGATGATGTTCTCGAACTCTTCCTCATTCACCAGGCGACCCTGGGTATTGATCGAGAGTTGGAACGCTTGGGCATTCGGCGCCGGCGGTGCACCCAGGGCACCGGCGGCGACCTGACGGTTCTGCTCGCGAATGGCGGTGACCACGTCGGTGGCGGTCAAGTTGCGCGAAGCGGTCTTGTTCGGATCCAGCCAGACCCGCAGGGAATAATCGCCCATGCCGAACAGTTGCACATCACCCACACCACCCAGGCGCGCCAGCTCATCCTTGATGTTGAGCAGGGCGTAGTTGGACAGGTAAAGCATGTCGTAGCGTTTGTCCGGCGAGGTCAAGTGCACGACCATGGTCAGGTCGGGCGAGGCCTTGTCCACCGTGATGCCGATCCGGGTCACTTCTTCCGGGAGCTTGGGCTCGGTCCGGGTGACGCGGTTCTGCACCTGTACCTGAGCGTTGTCCAGGTCGGTGCCCAGGGCAAAGGTGATGGTCAGGGTGATCTTGCCATCGGCGGTGGATTGCGAGGACATGTACAGCATGTTCTCGATACCGGTGATGGCCTGTTCCAGGGGCGCGGCCACGGTTTCACCGATGACCTTGGGGTTGGCGCCTGGGAAGTTGGCCCGCACGACCACGGTAGGTGGCACGACTTCGGGGTATTCGCTGATCGGCAACTGGAACAGCGAGATGGCGCCGGCGATCAGGATCAGCAGCGAAAGCACCGCTGCGAAGATCGGCCGTGAAATGAAGAACTGGGAAAATTTCATCTTGGGTTCAGTTCCTTAACCGCGTGGGGTCGCAGCGGCCAGTTTTCCCGCCGTCGTCGACGTCGCCTTGGACGGCGCGACCTGGGGCAGGTTGCTGGCTTCGAGCGCTTTGCGTTGTTGAGCCAGGGCGGCGAGGGTCTGTTCGCTGGCCATTGGTACGACTTCAGGCGTGACCGGTGCCCCTGGGCGAGCCCGTTGCAGCCCCTTGACGATGATGGTGTCGTCTTTGGTCAGGCCGCTACGCACGATACGCAGGCCTTCGATCTTCGGCCCCAACTCGACGGGGCGATACGCAGGCTTGTTGTCGGCGTCCATCACCAGCACGAATTTCTTGCCCAGGTCGGTGCCCACGGCTTCATCGTTGATCAGTACGGCGGAGTAGGTGCCGCTGCCCACCAGCTTCAGCCGGGCATACAGTCCAGGGGTGTAGGCGCCGTCCTTGTTGTCGAACACGGCGCGACCGCGGATGGTGCCGGTCTGCGGGTTGACCTGGTTGTCAATGAAGTTCATCTGGCCCTGGTGCGGGTTGCCGTCCTCGTTGGACAGGCCCATGTAAACCGGCGTGGCCTGGCCGCGCTGGCCCTGGCGGGCGAGTTGGGTGTATTTGAGGAAGACTCGCTCGTCGGCGTCGAAGTAGGCGTAGACCTTGTCGGTGGACACCACGCTGGTGAGCGCGGTGACGTCGGCGGTCACCAGGTTGCCGGCGGTGATTTCCGCGCGGCTGACGCGACCGTTGATGGGCGAAGTGACGCGGGTGAAGCTCAGGTTCAGTTTGGCCAGGTCCAGTTGCGCCTGGATCGCCGCGGCGGCGGCACGGGCTTCCTGGGCGGCACTGGTACGCGAATCCGCCAGTTCAGCGGAAATGGCGTTGCTCTGGCGCAGGCGTTCGCCGCGCTGGGCTTCGTTCTCGCTGCGGGTGGCCGTGGCGCGGGCCTGGGCCAGTTGGGCTTCGAGACGACGCACTTCAGCCTGGAAGGGGCGAGGGTCGATCTGGAACAGCAGGTCGCCTTTCTTGACCAGCGCACCCTCGGTGAAGGCTACTTCGTCGATCTGCCCCGAAACCCGTGGACGAATCTCGACGGTTTCCGGCGCTTCGAGGCGTCCGGTGAACTCATCCCATTCGTTGACCGGCTGTTCCAGTACCTTGGCCACACTGACTTTGGCGGCCGGCATGGACGCTGCCGTGTCAGGTGTCTTGCCACAGGCGCTTATCACCAGCACCGCCAACAGTGCGAGGGGAAAACGTAGTTTTGAAAGTGAATGGTCCATGGATAGCATCCGCCAAGTGTATTGAGATGGGCGGATAATGCGTGGCGGCATGCGGAGGAACGAATCGAATGAAGCAAAGGTAACTATCATTCGGAATGATATAAGCGCCGCCCGCCTGTCTATTGAACGTAGTGACGGACAGGCGCCCTTGCCACTGGGTCATTGCGGCAGATAGAGATCATGCACGCGGTCGATGGTGCCGTCCTTGCGTAGCGCCTCGACGGCCTCGCGCAAGGCCTCGACCATTTTTGGAGAACATTGCCTGGAACAGGCCAGGTAGAGGTCGGCATGGCTGTTGACCGGGCTCATGAGCAGTTTGCGCCTGGACACCTTCGGCCAGATGTATCGGCTTTCCGGTACGCCGTTGAACCAGGCGTCGATGCGCCCCATCAGGAGCATCTGGGCAGGGTTGTCACCAATGGCCAACGGGTAGATCTGATCGTTGCTGAACCCCTCTGTACGCAGGATTTCTTCCTGGGCACTGCCCAGGCCGACACCGATCTTGCGGTAGGCTTCCTTGGCCTCCGCAAAATTGCTCACTTGCCGGTCGAGGCTGAAGAAGGCCCGCTCCATCGGCATGATATTGGCGATCCAGGTGAAGTGGTCTTCACGACCGGGAATGCGCGACAGCGGCGTGATCAAGTGATCTCGCTCCTCGCTGACGTGCTTTTGTGCCCTGGCCCAAGGCAACACATGGATTTTCACTGCGTAACCCGCCTTGATCATGGCCTGCACGGCGATATCACCAACGATGCCATAGCCCCTGGGGTCGTTGACGAATGTCAGCGGCGGAGCGTCCAGGATGTGCAGTTCAATTGGCCTGGGCTCGCTGCGCGCGGTGTGAACGAACAGCAGCGATAGCAACAGACAAAGCCGGGGAAGCGCTTTGGAGCGAGCATTCAATACGCATGTGATCCGGCTCATGATCGATACTTCAGGCATTGAAAGAAGGGTGCCGCATTCTACGTGTGGTCGCCGGCCCTGAAACAACACCTCGCAGGTTATACGAATCAGTTGACGCGGCGTTCCCGGAAGCAAACCCGCAGTTGATCGTTTCATCTGGAGATTCTGTTGCTGTTGCCCTGACCTTATTGGTTGTTCTGAAGGTATAGATCATCTGGCTAACGAAGGCCTTGCGTTTTGCTTCCAGGTTGGCGAACGGCTAATGACGCTGTTGCGTTGGCGGATCATCTGCGCAGTTGCAACTTTTCCTTCAGAACTTCACCCACTTGCCGATACAGCGCAGGCAGCTCAAACCGCGCGGGCGCTTCAGAGGCGTCTGCCGACGCTCCTCAAGGCGTTCATGCGTCAGCGTCCACTACGATTTTCGCAGGTTGGCCCCAAGTCGACCTCAGGTAATGAACCATGTCACCCCACTCCAAGACCGAGCTGGAAAGTGCCCTTGCGCTCTGCAAGGGCAGTTTTCTTTCCGTTGGTTTTTTCAGTTTCTTCGTCAATCTGCTGATGCTGGTTCCATCGTTCTACATGCTGCAGGTGTATGACCGCGCGGTAGGCAGCGCCAGCCTGTCGACGCTGTTGATGCTGACCTTGATCATGTTGCTGTTGATGACGACGATGGGCGGCCTGGAGTGGGTGCGTTCGCGGATCATGGTGCGAGTCAGTACGCGCCTGGACTCGTTGCTGGGACAGCGCCTGTTCGACGCCAGTTTCAAGCAGGCACTCAATACCTGTGGCATGAACGCCTCGGCCCAGCCGTTGAGCGATCTGAGCGCCTTGCGTCAGTTCCTGACCGGTAACGGCCTGTTTGCTTTTTTCGATGCGCCCTGGATTCCGATCTACCTGGGCGTCATGTTCATGTTCCATCCCTGGTACGGCTGGATGGGGGTATTGAGCGCGTTGTTGTTGGGGGCGTTGGCCTTCGTCAACGAAAAACTCACGCGCGCACCGTTGCAGGCCGCGAACCGCGAGCAGATGACGGCCACCACTTTCATCAACAAGAGTTTGCGCAATGCCGAAGTGGTCGAATCCATGGGCATGCTGGCAAGCCTGCGTGAGCATTGGATCCGGCGGGTCCACGGGGTCCTGATCCTGCAAAGCCTGGCCAGTGATCGCGGTGCAACCATTGCTGCGGTATCCAGGACATTCCGTCAGATTGTCCAGTCCCTGGTGTTGGGCCTGGGCGCCTATTTGACGATCACCCATCAGATTTCGCCCGGGCTGATGATTGCCGGTTCCATTTTGCTGGGACGAGCGCTAGCGCCCATCGACCAGTTGATTGGCGTATGGAAAGGCTTCCTCGGGGCGCGCTCACAATATGCCCGGCTCCACGAATTGCTGGTCAAGGTGGCTGCAGAGCCCGAACGCATGTCGTTGCCTGCGCCGAAGGGGGCGATTCGCGTCGAGGGTTTGTCGGTCGGCGCCCCTGACGCTCGCAAGCCGATCATTCGCGGCCTGGGCTTCCAGGTTGCCGCGGGGGAGGTGGTGGGCATCATTGGTCCCAGCGGTGCCGGGAAATCGACGCTGGCCCGGGCACTGCTGGGAATCTGGCCAACCCAGGCCGGTACCGTGCGCCTGGACGATGCGGACATCAGCCAATGGCGCCGTGATGAACTGGGTCAGTACATCGGTTATCTGCCCCAGGACATCGAACTGTTCGAGGGCACCATCAGCCAGAATATCTCGCGCTTCGGCCCGGCCAACGCGCCTGCGGTGGTCGCCGCTGCGCGCATGGCCGGCGTGCACGAGCTGGTGCTGCAGTTGCCCGAAGGCTACGACACCGTGATCGGCGCCAATGGCGGCGGGTTGTCCGGCGGCCAGCGTCAACGTGTTGGTCTGGCCCGTGCCTTGTACGGCGAACCGCGTCTGGTGGTCCTCGACGAACCCAACTCGAACCTGGATGACGCCGGCGAAAAAATGCTCGCCGAGGCCCTGCAGAAACTCAGGCAGAGTCGGGCCACGGTGTTTGTCATCACCCATCGCTCCGGGGTGCTGGCTCAGGTGGACAAACTGTTGGTGCTTAATCAGGGCGAGCTGAGTCTGTTCGGCCCGCGGGACAAGGTCCTGGCGCGATTGCAGAGCGCTGCGCCCGCGGTCCACCCAGCCACCGCGATTCAATCGTAAGCAGCGGATAAAAACCTTTCATGCAGAACAGTCAGCTTTCATCCGCCCATATGCCCGCGCTGCCGATCGATGATGGACCGGCACGGCGCATCGGCTACCTCATATTGTTAGTGACCTTCGGCCTGTTCGGCGGCTGGGCCAGTCTGGCGCCGCTTGACAGTGCCGCACTGGCGCCGGGCGTGGTCACGGTCAAAAGCTACCGCAAGACCGTACAACACCTTGAAGGCGGCATTGTGCGCGAATTGCGCGTTCATGACGGCGACCGGGTGAACGCCGGCGATGTGTTGCTGGTGCTCGACAACACCCAGGCGCGCTCGGAAATGGAAGCCATGCGCAGCCAGTTGATCGCAGCCCTCGAGTTGCAGGCCCGGCTGGAGGCCGAGCGGGACGCACTGCCCGAGCCCGCTGCCGTGCCGACCCTGGATCTGGCTGATCCGCGAGTGCGTGAAGCTCGCGACAGTGAAGCACGGATCTTTCAGGCCCGGCGAAACGCCTTGCTGGGGGAAATCGGCCTGCAGGAAAAGACCATCGGACAAATCGAAGAGCAGATTCGCGGGTTCAAGACCATCATCGCCAGCAAGCAAACACTGGCGGCGTCCTACCAGGACGAGATCGTCGATTTGCGGGCATTGCTTGCCGAAGGTTACGTGGACAAGCAGCGTCTGCGTGAGCAGGAGCGCAGTCTCTCTCGCCTGCAGACTGAAATAGCCGAAAGTCAATCCCAGATCGCCCAGGCGCGGGTCAATGTCGACGAGGCGACGCTGAAGATACTGCAATTGAAAAAGACCTTCGCCAGCGAAGTCGCCGGTCTGTTGGGTGATGCCCGAACCAAGGTGTTCGAACTGCGCGAGCGGCTGGCGACCCTGCAGGATCGTGACCAACGCACTGACATCCTGGCACCCGAGTCGGGAATGGTGATGGGCATGACCGTCCATACCCTGGGCGCGGTGGTCAGTCCAGGCACGGCGCTGCTCGACATCGTCCCGGCCAACGAGGAGTTGATCGTCGAAGCCCAGGTTTCACCGATGGACATCGATCGCATCGCAGTGGGAAAGTTGGCGAACATTCGTTTCAGTGCGTTCAAGAACCGCGCTACGCCGGTTGTCGAAGGGCAACTGGTGCAAGTATCCGCTGATCGCCTGATCAACAAGGACACCGGCGCGCCGTATTACCTGGCCCGGGTAGCCATGACTGACAAGGGGCAACAGGTGTTGGGCGGCCTGACCCTGGTGCCGGGCATGCCAGTCGAAGTGCTGATCAATACCGGTGAGCGGACACTGTTGCAATATCTGATGCAGCCAGCGAGCAATGCTTTCGCCCGTTCGTTGATCGAGGACTGACATGAAGTCCCTGATCGCGATCTGTCTGCTCCTCATCCCACTTGGCGCTGTTGCTGACGACACTTACATAGACCTGTGGCAACTGCATCAGGAGGCGCAGGGTTCCGATCCGCGCATTCTGCGTGCGCAAGCCCGGATCCACAGCGGAGAGGGCAACGAGCGAGCGGCCCTTGGCCAACTGCTGCCACAACTCAACGCCAGCGGCAGCGTCAATCGCGGTCGGCGTGACGACGACCTGAGCCGTATCCAGTACAACGGCAAGCGCATGGCCGTGGCGCTCAGTCAGGTGATCTACGACCCGCAGGTCTGGCGCAGTTACCAGAAGTACGTAGAACTGGCCCGGCAGAGTGAATACGAATCCGACGACACCCAGGTGCAGTCCAGCATCGACCTGTCCGAGCGCTACTTCGCCGTGCTCGCGGCGGAGGATGAGCTGTCCCTGGTGCGCAGCGAGCTGGACGCCACCGAGCGCAACCTCAAGCGCGTCAATGCGCTGTATGCGCGGCAGATGGCGATGGTGACCGATACGCTTGACCTCGAAGCGCGAGTGGACGCGCTCAAGGCGGATGAGATCGAAGCCGGCAACAAGGTCCAGGTCAGTCGGGAAGCCATTTCCGAACTGGTGGGGCGAGATGTCCAGGAACCTTTCAAGCGCATCGGCGACAACCCGGCCTTCAGTCTGCCGGCGCAGACCCCGGACTATTGGGTGCAAACGGCACTCGACAGCAACCCGGCGCTGCATGCCCGCGAACACAGTATCCGTGCCGCCGAGGCGGCTATCGGTGAAGCCAGGGCGGGCCATCTGCCCCGTCTGGGCCTGAACCTCACGGCGCAACGCAGCGATATCGGTTATGAAGGGGCGGTGACGCCGCGCTCGGACAATCTCGTCGCCTCCCTTGATCTGCAGGTGCCGCTCTACAGCGGTGGATCCACCAGCGCCCGGGTATCGACGTCTGAAAGCGACAAGGAAGTCGCCCAGCAAGAGCTGGAAGCCTTGCGGCGCCAGGTGATCAAGGAGACTCGCACCGCCTATCTCGGGATGTCGGCCGAACTCAGCCGGATCAAGGCAACACGCCACGCACTGGAATCTGCTGAAAAGTCACGGATGGCCACGGAGAAGGCCTTCGGATATGGCGTCAAGAATGCCGTGGATGTCCTGGACAGCATCAAGGAAGAATTTCGCGCGCGGCGTGACTTCTATCAGTCCCAGTACCGCTTCGTCACCAGTTTGCTTGTACTGCATCGCTGGAGCGGAAGGCTGGGGGATGGAGATATTCGCAAGGCGAATGAATGGCTGGTTGCGCCAAAAAAATAGCGTCAGAATTGAAAAAGTAGTGGCCAGATGATATTAATGCCGCCATTTCTAATATCATGATCCCTTGTAACGGCCGCATCCTAGGAAGGGCCGCAGATCTACACACAGGAAGTTCGTATGCCAAGTCCCGCTGGTTTTACATTTGCTCTGCCGGCAAGCCTGACCGGAAATGCCCAAGTCGACAGCCTGATTTACGGCACTTACTGGATGGACACATTGAGCAACGGCACGTTCTCCACGGCCTTGACATACAGTTTCATGACCACCGATTCATATTTCGCCCGCTCCTATAGCGACGTAAATGAATTCACGTCTGGCTACGTCCTGTCTTCAGCGCAACAAAGCGCCATTGTCAGCGCCCTGGGCAAATGGAGTTCAGTGGCCGATATCAAGTTCACCCAGGTGAGCGAGTCTTCCACCAGCGTCGGCGACTTGCGATTCGGTGGTTATGGGGACATGGACGAAGACACCGCCGCCTGGGGTTATTTCCCCGGACTGAGCGCCAGCGCCGGTGACGTCTGGATCGGGCCGGCGACGAGCGACCCAAGCCCCGTTCAGGGTAGTTACGATTATCTGACTTTCGTGCATGAAATTGGCCACGCGCTGGGTCTCAAGCATCCGTTTACCCCAGGTCCGAGCAACCCCACGGTGCTTGCTGCCCAGTACGATGATGTCCGTTATACGGTCATGAGTTACCACAACTCGTACTCTTATGAGCCGACCACCCCCATGCTGCTGGATATCGCCGCCATCCAGAGTCTTTATGGTGCCAATACCCTTTGGCAGACCGGTAACAACACCTATAGCTGGGCGGCTGACCAGTCGGTATTCGAGACCATCTGGGACGCCGGTGGCAATGACACGATCGATGCCAGTAATCAGCTGTCGGCAGTCCGCATCAATCTGAATGAGGGGCAGTTCAGCAAGATCGGCCAGGCGTTCCTGAACACAGACACCAATACCGCCTTTAATGAAGGACTGGCGATAGCCTATGGCGCCAAGATCGAAAACGCTGTGGGCTCGGCCAATGACGATACCCTGATAGGTAATGCACTGGGTAACGTTCTGAATGGCCTTGCCGGTAAAGACACCCTGATCGGCGGCGCCGGCAACGACACCTATGTGGTTGACAACATCGGTGATGTGATCAGCGAAGACAGCACCCTGGCTGGCGAGATCGACACCGTGCGCTCTTCGGTGAGTTGGGGGCTGGGCGCCAACCTGGAAAACCTCACGCTGACCGGAAATGACAACGTCAACGGTCTCGGTAACGCCCTTGCCAACGTACTGACCGGCAACGCGGGTGACAACGTGCTGGTCGGTGGTGCCGGGCAGGACACGCTGATTGGCGGCGCCGGCAACGACACCTATGTGGTCGACAACGTCGGTGACGTGATCAGCGAAGAGAGCACCCAGGCCGGCGAGATCGACATCGTGCGCTCTTCGGTGAGCTGGGGGCTGGGCGCCAACCTGGAAAACCTCACGCTGATCGGGAATGACAACATCAACGGCCTCGGTAATGCCCTTGACAACGTAGTGACCGGCAACGCGGGCAACAACGTGCTGGTCGGTGGCGCCGGGGCGGACACGCTGATTGGCGGCGCCGGCAACGACACCTATGTGGTTGACAACGTCGGTGATGTGATCAACGAAGACAGCACCCTGGCCGGCGAGATCGACACCGTGCGCTCTTCGGTGAGCTGGGGGCTGGGCGCCAACCTGGAAAACCTCACGCTGATCGGAAATGACAACATCAACGGCCTCGGTAACGCCCTTGACAACGTACTGACCGGCAATGCGGGTAATAACGTGCTGGTCGGTGGCGTCGGGGCGGACACGCTGATTGGCGGCGCCGGCAACGACACCTATGTGGTCGACAACGTCGGTGATGTGATCAGCGAAGACAGCACCCTGGCCGGCGAGATCGACACCGTGCGCTCTTCGGTGAGCTGGGGGCTGGGCGCCAACCTGGAAAACCTCACGCTGACCGGAAATGACAACCTCAACGGCATCGGTAATGCCCTTGCCAACGTACTGACCGGCAACGCGGGCAACAACGTGCTGGTCGGTGGTGCCGGGCAGGACACGCTGATTGGCGGTGCAGGGGATGACCTTTATGTCCTCGACAACATCGGCGACACCGTCACCGAGCTCGCCGACGAAGGCCATGACCTGGTGCGCACAGCGGTCACCTATACCCTGTCGGCCAACGTCGAGGATGGTCAACTGATCGGCATTTCCGCCATCAACCTGGTCGGTAATGCCGCAGCCAACAGCCTGGTCGGCAACAGCGCCGACAACGTGCTCAATGGCCTGGGTGGCGCGGACACAATGGAGGGTGGTGCCGGCAACGACTCCTATGTGGTCGACAATATCGGCGACACGGTGATCGAGCAAGGGACCTCGCTCAGCGAAATCGATAGCATTTTTTCCTCGGTCAGCTACATCCTGGGCAGCAACCTAGAGGTCTTGAAGCTGGTCGGCACCGATAACCTCGACGGTACCGGCAACGCCTTGGACAACCGCCTCACCGGTAACGTGGGGGCCAACCTGCTGAATGGCGGTCTCGGAGCCGACACCCTGATCGGCGGCGCCGGCAACGACACCTATGTGGTCGACAACGTTGGTGACGTGATCAGCGAAGACAGCACCCTGGCCGGCGAGATCGACACCGTGCGCTCTTCGGTGAGCTGGGGGCTGGGCGCCAACCTGGAAAACCTCACGCTGATCGGAAATGACAATCTCAACGGCCTCGGTAACGCCCTCGACAACGTAGTGACCGGCAACGCGGGCAACAACGTGCTGGTCGGTGGCGCCGGGCAGGACACGCTGATTGGCGGTGTGGGGGATGACCTTTATGTCCTCGACAATATCGGCGACACGGTCACCGAACTCACTGGCGAAGGCCATGACCTGATACGCACGTCGGTCAGCTATACCCTGTCGGCCAATGTCGAGGACGGTCAACTGGTCGGCGTCTCGGCCATCAATCTCACTGGCAACGCCTTGGACAACCGCCTCACCGGTAACGTGGGGGCCAACCTGCTGAATGGCGGTCTTGGAGCCGACACCCTGATTGGCGGCGCCGGCAACGACACCTATGTGGTCGACAACATCGGTGATGTGATCAGCGAAGAAAGCACCCTGGCCGGCGAGATCGACACCGTGCGCTCTTCGGTGAGCTGGGGGCTGGGCGCCAACCTGGAAAACCTCACGCTGACCGGAAATGACAACATCAACGGCCTCGGTAATGCCCTTGACAACGTAGTGACCGGCAACGCGGGCAACAACGTGCTGGTCGGTGGTGCCGGGCAGGACACGCTGATCGGCGGCGCCGGCAACGACACCTATGTGGTTGACAACGTCGGTGATGTGATCAGCGAAGAGAGCACCCTGGTCGGCGAGATCGACATCGTGCGCTCTTCGGTGAGCTGGGGGCTGGGCGCCAACCTGGAAAACCTCACGCTGACCGGAAATGACAACATCAACGGCCTCGGTAACGCCCTTGACAACGTAGTGACCGGCAACGCTGGCAACAACGTGCTGGTCGGTGGTGCCGGGCAGGACACGCTGATTGGCGGTGCAGGGGATGACCTTTATGTCCTCGACAATATCGGTGACGCGGTCACCGAACTCGCCGACGAAGGCCATGACCTGGTACGCACGTCGGTCAGCTATACCCTGTCGGCCAATGTCGAGGATGGTCAACTGGTCGGCCTCTCTGCCATTAATCTCACTGGCAACGCCTTGGACAACCGCCTCACCGGTAACGTGGAGGCCAACCTGCTGAATGGCGGTCTTGGAGCCGACACCCTGATCGGCGGCGCCGGCAACGACACCTATGTGGTCGACAACGTCGGTGATGTGATCAGCGAAGAGAGCACCCTGGTCGGCGAGATCGACATCGTGCGCTCTTCGGTGAGCTGGGGGCTGGGCGCCAACCTGGAAAACCTCACGCTGACCGGAAATGACAACATCAACGGCCTCGGTAACGCCCTTGACAACGTAGTGACCGGCAACGCGGGCAACAACGTGCTGGTCGGTGGCGCCGGGCAGGACACGCTGATTGGCGGTGTGGGGGATGACCTTTATGTCCTCGACAATATCGGCGACACGGTCACCGAACTCTCAGGCGAAGGCCATGACCTGATACGCACGTCGGTCAGCTATACCCTGTCGGCCAATGTCGAGGACGGTCAACTGGTCGGCGTCTCGGCCATCAACCTCGCTGGCAATGCGCTGGACAACAGCCTGCTCGGCAACAGCGCCGCCAACGTGCTCAACGGCCTGGACGGTGCGGACACTCTGGATGGCGGCGCAGGCAACGATCAGCTTGACGGCGGCGCGGGTAATGACGTGCTGATCGGCGGCGTTGGCACTGACACCCTGACGGGCGGTGCCGGAGCCGACAGCTTCATGTTCGGCGCGTTGAATGAGTTGGGTATCGGCAATGCTCGCGACATCATCCTGGATTTCAGTCAACTCCAAGGCGATAAGCTTGACCTGTCGAAGCTCGATGCCAATATCCTCGCTGCAGGAATCAACCAATTCAGCTTCATCGATTCGGCTGACTTCAGCGGTGCAGGGCAATTGCGCTTCGTCGATCATGTGCTTTCCGGCAATATCGACGGCAATCTGGGAGCGGACTTCGAAATCCAGCTGGTGGGTGTCAACACCTTCAGTGCCAGCGATCTGATTGCCTGACGGTTGATTCAGGCTTCTCTGAGAACACCGATTCGTGGCGAGGGAGCTTGCTCCCGCCGGGCTGCATAGCGGCCCCTTCTTTTGAGGGCGCTTCGCACCCAAGCGGGAGCAAGCGCCCTCGTCACATGTTTCCGAGCAAGTGAACAGCGTCGCGCTTATTGGGCGGCGTTTCGTATGTGGTCGGAAAATATTTCGGCCAACCTGTCGATTTCTCCTATCGTCATTCGATTATCCGTGGAACCGCTGCAACGGCGGCTTACTCAACATCAGGAGATAAGACCATGCGATTTTTGGTGATCGTCAAAGCCAGCCCGGAATCGGAAGCCGGGGAAATGCCCAGTGAGGAGTTGTTGACCGCCATGGGCGCCTACAATGAAGAATTGGTCAAGGCCGGGGTGATGCTCGCGGGTGAGGGGCTGCACCCCAGTTCCAAGGGCGTGCGCGTGCAGTTTTCCGGCAAGAACCGGACCGTCGTCGACGGCCCCTTTGCTGAAACCAAGGAGCTGATCGCCGGCTTCTGGATCTTCCAGGTCCAGTCGCTGCAGGAGGCCATCGATTGGGTCAAGCGTTGTCCGAACCCGATGGTCAGCGACAGCGAGATCGAAATCCGGCAGATCTTCGAAATGGAGGATTTCGGCGAGACCTTTACCTCCGATCTACGCGAGCAGGAAGCACGCCTGCGGGCGCAGATGTCTGATCAATCGTAAACCTGACACCAGGAGATCCGACCATGAGAATCATTCCTTACCTGACCTTCAACGGTAACTGCAAGGAAGCCTTCGCACTGTACAAGGACGTGCTGGGCGGCGAGCAGTTCTCCATGAGCTTTGCCGAAGCGCCTGAAGAAACGGGCATGCCCAAGGACAACAACCTGATCCTGCATACTTGCCTGACCGTGGGCGATTTCAGCCTGATGGCTTCCGATTGCCCGCCGGGCCAGCCATACCGCAAGCCGCAGGGCGTTTCGGTATCCCTCAATGTCGACAGCGTGGCCGAGGCCGAGCGACTGTTCAATGGCTTGAGCGCGGGTGGCAGTGTGCACATGCCATTGGCGAAGACTTTCTGGGCGGAACGCTTCGCCATGTTCGAAGACCGTTTCGGGATTGCCTGGATGGTCAACTGCGAAGGTGCGAAGTAGGGGGGGGCGAGCGGGGCGTCGGTCTAGAGCGACGCCCTGATCACCAACGGGCAATCCACCGGCTGGGTGCCCGTGACCTCCAGCGTTTCGATCAGGTGCCGGGCGGCCTGGCGGCCAATTTCGTAGTACGGCAGTTGCACCGTGGTCAGTGGCGGGATGAACAGCTCGGCGATGCCGATCATGTTGTCGTAGCCGAGCACGGCCACATCGCCGGGAATCTTCAGGCCACGGCCCAACAGCAATTGATAGGCACAAAAGGCAATGCGGTCGTTGCCGCAGATCAGGATGTCGAACTCGGGGCGACCGTCGCGTATGTGCCGGTCAAGGATGGCGGCCGTTTCACCATAGGCATCGTGATCGGAAAGGTCATATTGCAGCAGTGCTTCCGGGGGCAGCCCGAATGCCTGGCAGGCACGCTGCAGGCCGGCCTGTCGCAGGCCCCAGGCAACGCTGCGTTTTGGCAGATTGATGCACAGGGGACGCCGATAGCCCAGGCTCAAGGCGTGATGCACGGCGCGGTGCTGGCCGCTCTCGTCATCCGGTACATAACTGACCAGGCGACCGTCATCCTCCAGGCAGTTGGCGAGCACCAGTGGTTTGCTTTTCAGGCGCTCGGGAATGCTCACCTGGCGCAACCCCATGGCACTGAAGATCAGCCCGTCGGGACGGTGCGAGAGCATCAGGTCGATGTCCTGGTCGGTGGGTGGGTTGTTCAACAGGTTGAGGATAAAGACGTTCCAGCCTGCCTGCTGCGCGGTCTGTTCGATGGACAGCAGCAGCTCGACGGCGAACGGTGTGGTCGCAGTGTCCAGGGCGAACACACCGATGGTCCGTGCCTGGAGGTTGTCGCCGCGCATTCTGCGCGCCGACAGGCTCGGTACGAATTGCAACTCATCAATGGCGCGCCGTACCCGCTGAAGGGTTTCGGCGCTCAGTTTTTCCGGATTGTTGAGCGCTCTGGAAACCGTCATCAGGGACACGCCGGCCAGCTGTGCAACGTCTTTCACTGAAGTCATGCGAAGTGGGGCCCGTCAGGTTGACGGGCAATCATGACACAGGGCCCGGGCTTCTCGCGACCGTTCATAGCCAGCCTGATCCCAGGGGCCATGCCCTGGGAATGGAGACGTGCCCGCCGTTCCCGCTGGCCAGCAACTTCACCCCCAGGCTGTCGGCTCGGGGATAGATGCGGCTGCTGAGGCTGAAGCGTCCGTTCTGGTCGAACACCTCGATGGATGACCGATCCAGGAACACGCGCAACTCCAGCTGTTCGAGTGTCGGGTCTATCGGCACGCTGCGCTGACCGTCGACTTGCGCCCCCGAACGGCTGCGATCCAGCACCAGGCGCTGCAAGGCCCCATCGTAGTAGAGCAGGGTTTGTTCGGCATTTTCGTCATCGGTGCTGCAGCGCAAGGCGACGCCCAGGTGACCGTCGGTGCAGCCGAGCAGGTCCAAGTGCACGAGGATTTCAAGCCGGTCGCCGCTGATGTGTGACAGCCATTGGGTGCCCGTGCCAGCCCACGGCGGCGTGCCGGGAAGCGGCGCCTGGCGCAGGTCGGTCAGTTCCCGCACCGGGAATACCCGCAGCCGGTCGGTATGCAGTTCAAGCTCGCGGGGCAGGCCGAGCATGCCGCACCAGTGATGCGCCTGGCTCGGCATCGGGCTCTCCCACATGTCGAGCCACGCCCACACCAGGCGTCGACCGTCGGCGGCCTCCAGTGTCTGCGCGGCGTAGAAGTCATGGCCATTATCCAGTTCGATGAAGGGGCCGCCGGTGAAGTGCCATTCGCTGTCGAGCCGGCCTACCCGGTAACCGGTCTGGTATTTGTTGAGCCGTTCGTAACCCTGGGGATGCATGCCCTGGGGGGAATACAGCAGCACATCGCGCCCGTTCAGTCGAAACAGGTCCGGGCACTCCCACATATAACCATCGCCTTCCTCGCCTTGATCGGCATAATCGAGGAACTCCCAGGTGTGCAGATCGGCTGAGCGGTACAACGGCAGCAGCGGCCTGTCGCCCAGACGTGCGCCGGCAATCAGGTACCAATGGTCATCCTGCTTCCAGACCTTGGGATCACGAAAATGCATGATCGTGTCCTCGGGCGGGCGTTCGATCACCGCGCCATGCTTGACGAAGTGAATACCGTCGGTACTGGTGGCCAGGCACTGGACTTGCCGGATCAGACCTTCGTCACCCACATCTCCCAGCCAGGCATGCCCGGTGTAGATCAGCGCCAGGGTATCCCCGCACACCACCGCACTGCCGGAAAAACACCCGTCGCGGTCGAAGTCATCGCCTGGTGCCAGGGCGATGGGCAGGTGCTGCCAATGAACCAGGTCGGCGCTCTTGGCATGGCCCCAATACATCGGTCCCCATTTCGCTTCGAAGGGGTGGTGTTGATAGAAGACATGGTATTCGCCACGAAAGTACACCACCCCGTTGGGGTCGTTCATCCAACCCGCCACGGGGGCAAGATGATAGGCGGGGCGATAATCCTGGATGACGCGGGACAGGCCGTCGCTCAGCGCCTGCTGCGCATGTTCGAGGGCCGGGGACAGGGTTGCAGGGGGCATAGGTGCGTTCATGGTATTCAAAGACAAGGTCATAGGGCGCCTGCGGGGGCCGGGCGCAGTGGCACGCCATCGGGCAATGTTTCAAGGGCGTGGCGCTTCAAGGCCAGCCCGTCGGCATCGAACAGGTGCAGATTGTCGGTTTCCAGGCGCAATTTGACCCGGTCGCCTACCTGCCAGCCGGCATTCACCTCGCAACGACAGATCAACGGCTCGTCCTGGCCGGTATCGACGTGTACATAGGTTTCGCTACCGAGGTATTCGACCCCGGTCACGACCACGCCGGAGGATCCGGGCGCGGACTCCAGTGTCACGTGTTCCGGACGGATCCCCAGAGTCAGCTGGGTGCCCGCCGCAAGGCCGGAGCTGTCGAAAGGCAGAGATGTCTTGCCCAGCACGAAGCTTTCCACCAGGCTGGTTTCCCCTGGCGCATGCAGAAACGCTGCAAGAAAATTCATCCTGGGCGAGCCGAGGAAACCGGCGACAAAGCGGCTGGCCGGGCGCTCGTAAAGTTCACGCGGCGAGCCGACCTGCTCGATGCGACCACCGTTGAGCACGACAATCTTGTCGGCCAGGGTCATCGCCTCGACCTGATCGTGGGTGACGTAGATCACGGTCGAACCCAGCCGGGCGTGCAACCGGGCGATTTCGTTGCGCATCTGCACGCGCAGGGAGGCATCCAGGTTGGACAGCGGCTCATCGAACAACAGGATGTCCGGTTCCCTCGCCATGGCCCTGCCCATGGCCACCCGCTGACGCTGGCCCCCCGACAATTCCTTTGGTTTGCGTTGCAGGAGCTTGTCCAGTTGCAGGATCTGCGCGGTTTTCAGCACGCGCTCGCGCAGGCTGGTCTTCTCGGTCTTGGCCAGTTTGAGCCCGAAACTGATGTTGTCGTAGACGGTCATGTGCGGGTACAGCGCATACGACTGGAACACCATGCCAACGCCACGCTCGCGGGGTTCCAGGTCGTTGACCCGGCGTCCATCGATCAGCAGGTCGCCGGCACAGATCGAGTCCAGTCCGGCAATCAGGCGTAGCAAGGTCGATTTTCCGCAACCGGAAGGGCCGACAAACACCACGAACTCACCTGCGGCGATGTCCAGGCTGACGTCGCGCAGAATGCGCGCGCCACCCAGTTGTTTGTTCACGCTGTGCAGTTTCAATTTGCTCACGATAAGGTTCCTTGTCTTTATGGGCCTCAGCCCTTCAACGCGCCGGCGGTGAGTCCGGAAACGATCCGGCGTTGGAAGATCAGCACCAGGATGACCAGCGGGACGGTGACCAGCACTGACGCCGCCATCAACAACCCCCAAGGCAGTTCATGGGAGCTGCCGCCGGAAATCAGCGCGATGGCGACCGGGACCGTGCGTTGGGTGTCGGTCAGGGTGAAGGTCAGGGCGAACAGGAATTCGTTCCAGGCCGCAATGAAGGCCAGCAGGCCGGTGGTGACCAGTGCCGGCCAGAGCAGGGGCAGCAGCACACGGGTCAGCGTGACCCACGGCGAAGCGCCGTCCATGATTGCCGCTTCCTCCAGTTCGTGGGGCAGTTGTCCCATGAAGGTCGTCAGCACCCAGACGGTGAAGGGCAGGGTGAAAATCGTGTAGCTCAGGATCAGCGCCCAGGACGTGTTGTAGAGGCCCAGGGCCCGTATCACCTCGAACAGCCCCGACAGCACGGCAACCTGAGGGAACATCGAGACCCCAAGGACCAGCATCAATACCGTGCCACGGCCCCGAAACTTGACCCTGCCCAGCGCATAGGCAGCCGTCAGGCTGAGGAACAGCGCCAGGGCCACCACGCACAGCGAAACCACCAGCGAATTGCCGATGGCCCGCAGGAACGAGGCTTGCTGGAGCACTGCGGCATAGTTGGAAAAGTCCGGGTTGTCGATCCAGTAACTCACCTGGAACAGGGCCGTGGATGACTTCAGCGACGTGACGATGGCGTAGTAGAACGGGAAGACCGCATACAGCAGCAGGACCCCGATCAGGCACCAGAACCCGAGGCGCAACAGCGCTTTTTTCAGCAGTCGCCGGTTCATGAGCGGACCTCCATCTGGCGGCGCCCGAGGTACAGATAGACGATGGCGATCACCGCAACCACCAGGAACAGCAGGCTCGAGGCGGCGCTGCCGTAACCGACGTCCTGGAATTCCACCAGGTGCTGGCGGGCGTAGACCGACATGCTCATGGTGCTCGAAGAATTCGAAGTCAGCACATAGATGACGTCGAACACCCGCAAGGCATCGAGAATGCGGAAGATCGCCGCCACCAGCAGCGCCGGCAGCAGCAGTGGCAGGGTGACCCGCCAGAACACTTTCAACGGGTGGATACCGTCGACCCGTGCGGCTTCGTAGCAATCGCCCGGCAACATCTGCAAGGCGGCCAGCATCAACAGCGTGACAAAGGGGACGGTCTTCCAGACGTCGACGATAATCACCGCCCACATCGACAGCTGCGCATCTGCGGTCCAGGCCAGGGGCGCGTCAATCAGCCCGAGGCCCAGCATCAGGTGATTGATGATGCCGAACTGGTCGTTGAGCATCCATGACCAGATCTTCGCCGAGACGATGGTCGGAATCGCCCAGGGAATCAGGATCAACGCCCGCACCAGGGCGCGCCCGGTGAAGTTAACGTTCAGCAACAGCGCCACCAGCAGTCCCAGCACCATTTCCAGTCCCACCGACACCACGGTGAAGTGCAGGGTGTTGCGCACCGCGTTCCACCATTGCGGATCCACCAGCACGCCGGACCAGCCGGAGCCGCTGTAGAACAGATAATTGCTCAAGCCGACAAAGGTGCCGCCCGTGGTGCCCGCGAGGCTGGCATCGGTCAGGCTGAACCAGAACGTACGCAGTAGCGGCCAGGCCGCCACCAAGGTCAGGCACAGCAGCATCGGCGCCAGGAACAGCCAGGCGGCGCGTACTCGGCGACGTTGTACCGGCGTTTCCCGGGCGGGCAGGTGCTCGGCGCAGGGCGCGTGGGCAGAAGAGACAGACATGGTGATTTCCTTCCTTGTGGCTTACCAGTTCCGGCGTTTGATGCGCGTGAGTTCACTTTCCAGGTCGACCAGCGCCTGATCGACCGGCAACTCTCCGGCCAGTACCCCGTGGACCTGGTCGAAGAACGCATTGGAGACCCGGGGATAACGGGCGGCAGTGATAGCGGCGGGGCGCATGACCCCATCGTTGAGGATGCTGTGCAGTTGGCTGTAATACGGCATGGCCGCGAGCAGTTCAGGGTCTTGATAGAGCGACTCGATAACCGGGTTGTAGGCGCCCACCAGCGCACGATGCTTCTGTTGTTGAGCGCTGGTCAGGTAGCTCACCAGTTCAGCGGCCAGCTTGGGCCTGGCGCTGTAGCGCGATACTGCCAGGCCCCAGCCACCGAGGGTGGAGGCATGGCTGCCGGTCGCGCCGCCACGGGGCAGGGGCGCGACCCCGACCTTGTCTTTCACCGAACTGTCCGGACTTTGCACCAGGGCCCAGGCATACGGCCAGTTGCGCATGAACAGGGCATTTCCCGACTGGAATACCCCACGTCCTTCTTCTTCGGTGTAGTTGAGCACGCCACGGGGGGAGATATCGCCTATCCAGCTTTTCGCCAGCGTCAACGCAGTTCGTGCGGCCTGGTTGTTGACCACGATGTCGCCTTGCGGATTGACCAGGCCGCCGTCCGGTTGACTGCTGATCCACTCCAGTGCGTTGCACGTCAGGCCTTCATAGGCCCGACCCTGGAAGACGTAGCCCCATGCGTTGGCATTCCCGGCGTTGCGCTCCGCCTGCTGCACAGCCCTGGCGGTAGCGGTCATTTCCTCCCAGGTCTGCGGGACCTGCTTGTTGTACTTATCGAGCAAATCCTTGCGGTAATACAACAGTCCCGAGTCGGTGAACCACGGCATCGTGACCAGCCGCCCACTCACGGTGGCGTTATCCACCTGGGCCTGGAAGTAGCCTTGGGTCGCGTTGGCAGGGAGTACCTCGCGCAGGTCCAGCAAATGGTTGGCCAGCATTCCCGGCCAGACCATGTCGATCTGGATGATGTCGATGTCGCTGGATTGCGCACTGAGGATCTGCTGGTAGAACGACAACCGCTCGGTTGCCGAGTTAGGTGTGGAGACCACGTCGACGCTGTGGCCGGTCTGTTTCGACCAGGCCTCGACAGCCTCCTTGCACAGTTGCAATTCCGCACCCACCGCACCGCAGGAGATCGTCAGATCGGCTGCGCTGGAAAGGCAGGGAAGCCCGGCAAAAACGCTGAACAGCGCTGCCGGAAGGAGCGATTTGAGTCGTTTCATAAAGCCCTCTTTATTTTTGTTTTTATAAAAGTTAACGTTAACATCGCCAAATGTAGCAGCGTATTTGCGATGAGGCATCCTTTTTTTCGTGGAATGTGACAATTGACCCTCCATGGAAAAAAGGTCGGTCGCGAGACAGAACAATAAAAACAAAACAGGGAAATCCACATGCAGAAAGCATCAAGCTGGCTCATTGCAGGCGTGCTCGGTACCTCGGCGGCCACTGTCCAGGCCGCGACGCTGGAAGAGCGCATGGCTGCCTTCGAGGCTCGCACCAGCGCCGCGGAAAAGCGCGCCGTCGCTGCCGAACAACAGGCCCAGGCACTCGCCAGGGAGCTGCAGCAACTCAAACTCACCCATCCCGGCTTGCAACCGACCGCCGCCGTTGCGACCACCCCCGTGGTACCTACCTTGGACGCACGGCTGGCAAAACTCGAAGCCAGTCAGCAAAGCCTGGAAAAAGCCGGCAGCGGCGGGCACCTCACTGACGGGTTCAGCTTCAAGGGCTACGCCCGCTCCGGATTGCTGATCAACGATGGGCTGGGGGGAGGGCGCGGCGGTCCCTATACGACGCCGGCCGGTTCCGTGGGGGGCGCGGTCGGACGACTCGGCAACGAGGACGACACCTACATGCGCATCGACCTGTCGAAAGAGCTGTATGCGCAGAACGGCACCCGTTCCAAATTCACCGTTTCCATTGCCGATGGAGTGGAAAGCTCCAATGACTGGACCGCCGAAGAAAGCAACCTGAACGTGCGCCAGGTGTTTACCGAACTCGACCATCTCGCCGCGTTCAAGGGCAACCCGATGTTCGAGAAGGCCACCCTGTGGGCAGGCAAGCGATTCGACCGGGACAACTTCGATATCCATTGGCTGGATTCGGACGTCGTTTATCTGGCCGGTACCGGCGGTGGCATCTACGACGTGCAGATGAGCAAGGACTGGCGCTCGAACTATTCCTTGATCGGACGCAACTACGGGGATTTCAGTGAAGGCGGAGTCAATGCGGACGTGGAGAGCTATGTGCTGACCTCCAACCAGTTTTTTGCCAACGGACAGTGGCAATGGATGTTCAACGGCATCGGCTCGAAGAAAAACGATTTCAGCACCCGCACCAATCAAGCCGGCCTGGCTCCGGCGGATTCCGGCTTGCACAGCATGATCGCGAATCATCAGCGCAGCTTTTTTGGTCGTGAAGGCTTCTTCAAGACGGCGCTGCTCTACGGACAAGGTCTGGGGGCGGAGGTCAAGAACATTGGTGCGGACGGCGAACTGATCGACGAAGCCCGGGCCCTGCGCCTGGCGCTCTACGGTGAAACCCCGATTGCGCCCGGCTGGCGCATCGGCCCGAGCCTGCTGGCCGAACAGAGCAAGGACCGCTACGTCAAGGGCGACGACTATCGCTGGATGACCCTGAACGTGCGACTGGCCAACGAGATCAACAGCAATTTCGAAATGGCCTACGAGATGAGCTGGCAGACCATGGACCTGGATCCCAAGGGCTACATGCAACGTAACGCGGTGGACGGCAACTTCTGGAAATTCACCGTTGCGCCGACCTTCAAGCCGGACTTGGGCGACCTGCTTACGCGTCCTGAACTGCGGGTGTTCGCGAGCGTCATGAACTGGTCTTCGGATCTGGATCGTTACAGCGCCTCGGATTCGTTCGGCAAGACGGATTTCAATGCCGGTGGTGTGTGGCAGTACGGGATTCAGATGGAGACGTGGTTCTAGGCCATCGGCATTCCTGTGGCGAGGGAGCTTGCTCCCGTTGGCCTGCACAGCAGGCCCGGAATCCAGTGGTTCGGTGTGTCAGGCTGATCGAGCCAAGGGATGGGGCCGCTGCGCGGCCCAGCGGGAGCAAGCTCCCTCGCCACAATGAATGGTATCCGCCTTGGGGCAGGCCATTTTTACACCATGGCCTCGGCGACCCCCTGATCCTCACCCAGAAACCCACCGCTCTGATGCTGCCACAGCCGCGCATAGGTGCCGTTTTTCGCCAGCAGTTCGGCGTGGGTGCCTTGTTCGATGATGCGTCCGTCATCCATGACAATCAGCCGATCCATCGCCGCGATCGTGGACAGCCGGTGGGCAATGGCGATGACCGTCTTGCCCTGCATCATTTCATCGAGGCTTTCCTGGATGGCGACTTCGACTTCCGAGTCCAGGGCGCTGGTGGCCTCGTCCAGCAACAGGATCGGCGCGTTCTTGAGCATCACCCGGGCAATGGCAATGCGTTGGCGCTGGCCGCCGGATAGCTTGATACCGCGCTCACCCACCAAGGTGTCATAGCCGGTGTGGCCTTGCCGGTCGCTCAATTGGCTGATGAACCCGTCGGCTTGAGCATTGGCCGCAGCCCTGCGGATCTGTGCTTCGGTCGCCTCCGGACGGCCGTAGGCGATGTTGTCGCGGATGGACCGGTGGAGCAGGGAGGTGTCCTGGGTGACCATGCCGATGGCGCTGCGCAGGCTGTCTTGGGTGACGTGGGCGATGTTTTGCCCGTCGATGCGAATCTCACCGCTGTCCACGTCGTAGAAACGCAACAGCAGGTTGATCAGCGTGGATTTGCCAGCACCGGAACGCCCCACCAGGCCGATCTTTTCGCCCGGGCGGATCGTCAGGCTAAGCCCATCGAGCACCTGGCGCTCACCGCTGTAGTTGAAGCTCACGTTGTCGAACGTCACCGCACCGCCGGAGGGCACCAGCACGCCGGCATCCGGCGCATCCTGCACCTTGGGGCCACGGGTCAAGGTGTCCATGCCATCCTGCACGGTGCCGATGCTTTCGAACAACGAGGTCATCTGCCACATGATCCAATGGGACATGCCGTTGATACGCAACGCCATGGCCGTGATCGCCGCCACCGCGCCGGTGCCGACTTCACCCTGGTGCCAGAGCCACAAGGCATAGCCACCTGCGCCAAGGATCAGGGCCACCACCAGCGCCTGATTGACGATCTCGAACTGGCTGACCAGGCGCATCTGGCGAAAGCCGGTCTGCTTGAAATCCTCCATCGCCGCGCGCGCGAAGTGCGCTTCTCGCTTGGAGTGCGAGAACAGCTTTACGGTGGTGATGTTGGTGTACGCATCCGAAATACGCCCGGTCATCGACGATCGGGCATGGGCCTGTTCCTGGCCAACCTGCCCCAGGCGTGGCACGAAATACAGCATGGCCAGCCCGAACAGCACGATCCAGGCAATAAAAGGCAGCATCAGTTTCAAGGCGAAGCCGCCGGCCAGCGCGATGATCGCGATGAAGTACACCCCGATGCCGGGTGCGATTTCGATCACGGTGAACAAGACTTCGCGCACGGCCAGTGCCGTCTGCATGACCTTGGTCGTGACGCGGCCGGAGAATTCGTCGGAAAAGAACGAAAGGCTTTGCCGCAGCATCAGGCGATGGAAATCCCAGCGCAGTCGCAACGGCAAATTGATCGCCAGGACCTGGTGCTGGACCATGGTCCGCAGCGCCACCAATCCAATGCTGGTGATCAGGACGATGCCGATCCCCCACAGCACCCGGCTTTCCTGCCCCTGCGCATCACCGCCGGCCTGCCAGGTCGAGAGCAAGTCCACGACCTGCCCAAGAAAAGAAAACAGCCAGGCCTCGTAGATCGACACGCCGGCACTGAGCAGCGCAAACACCAGGATATAGCCCCGAGCGCCCCGGGTGCAGGCCCATAGGAATCGCGTCAGGCCAACCGGTGGCGGTGGAGCCTCGTCGGGCGGGAAGGGGTCGAGTCTTCGTTCAAACACACGAAGCATTGCGATCTCCGAAAAAAAGGCGAGTTGAGAAGATTTTCCCAGTTTACGTGTGCTTGGAGGGTTTTGCAGGGCAGGGGTTCGGTGTGATTGACGTGTTTGTTGCAAGTAACAGAGCACGGGGCGCATGAACCTGGCTGCAAGGGAGTGACGCTCCTGAAGCGTGAGCGAGTGGCGGTAGGCTTTCAGCAGGAAGCAATCTGAATCGGGACTATGCTCACCGCTACTGCAGGAAAATCTACGGGTTTCAACTATCGGCGGTCGAGGAAAGGAGTTCCTATGCGTACAGTTTTTAATGCCCGATTGCATTATTGGTGCTTCGCCGGCTGTATGACCGGACTGGCGCTGATAGCCGCTCATCCAGCCCAAGCGGCCGACGACGGCATCGCCCGCGGCGCCACCGCAAGCCATAGCATTGCCTTCAGCAATTCCTACGCAGGCAGTGATTTCCGCAAGGTGATGGTGCGCAACTGGCAAGAGATTGCCGCCCAGGCGCAAAAGGATGGCTTGATCCGGGAGGCTCCGGTGGTCAGCGCCAATAACTCCGCGTCGGAACAGGCGGCCCATATCCAGGAGATGATCGTCAAGGGCGTCAACGCTATTGTCATCCTGGCCGCGTCCGACACGGCCCTCAATGGCGTGATCCGGGACGCCTGCAATGCCGGCATCGTGGTGGTCGTTATGGCCAGCCTGGTCACCGAACGCTGCGTCTATACCGTGGACTACAACTGGTCCGCTATGGGCCGCGTGGAAATGGATTACATCGCCGGGCGCCTCAAGGGAAAAGGAACGCTGCTGGAGATTCGCGGCATTGCCGGCGATGCCACCGATAAGAATATCAGTGACGGTATTCACAAGGCCGCCAGCGACTATCCGGGGCTGAAGTTTGCCAAGACGGTGTACGGCAACTGGACTACTTCCGTCGCACGCAAGGAAGTGGCACTGGCGCTGCCGTCGCTGCCAAGCATTGATGCCGTCGCGACCCAGGGTGGCGATGGTTATGGTGCTGCCATGGCGTTCAAGGCGGCGGGGCGCCCGTTACCGATTATCGTCATGGGCAACCGCCAGGACGAACTCGCCCTGTGGAAACAGGAACGCGATGCCAATGGCTACGAGACCGTCTCGGTTTCTGCCTCCCCGAGCGTCTCCCAGGTAGGTTTCTGGGTGGCCCAACAAATTCTGGCGGGCAAGCAGGTGCCGAAGTTCGTCGAGGTGCCACTGGTACGCATCGAGGCGAAAGACCTGGATACCTGGCTCGCCACCATGCCAGTAGGCGGCGCCGCCAATCCTTCCTATAGCCAGGCGTCCGTTGCGGCAATGATCGACGCGGCCAGCAGCAAGACGGCGCCACCGGTGCCTCAGCCGGACGTTACGAAGCAGTAGCGGCGCGCGAGGAGGCGAGACGTCATGCCGATATTCAAATCCGTCAGGGACAGACCCATTGCCGTCAGGATCGGCCTGGCGGTCGCCGCGCTGGTATTCCTGATGCTGGCGGTGTCGGTCGTGAACTTCTACGGCCTGCGAGGCATGGTCCGTGCGGTGGACTCCGCCAGCCATTCCGCGGAAATCCTGGCTTCGGTCAACGGTGCCACCGGACGGGTGGAAAACTTCATCGCCACCCGCGACCAGGAAAGCCTGCTTCAGGCCGAGGGCCTGGTGGCGACGGCGATTGCCGGACTCGCGGCCATTCCGGCGGCAGAGGCGCAATCGCTCAAGGGGAGCCTGGAGAGGCTCGCCGCGGCGATCACGGCCTTGCGGGCGGCGACCCTGACCATGGATGGCGAAACGGAGAACATGACCGCCCACTATGGCCGGATGCGAGAGGCCACGACGCTCATCGAGCAGGGCGTCGCCGATGGATTGAAAGGGCTTGATGCCCGCGCCGATGAGCATGGGGCGCGGGTGGGCAACATCGAAAGCGCCCACCGTATCCTGGATATCCTGCGCAACAGTGAAGGGATCATCATCGCCAATGTGGCCAAGAGCCTGGTGTCCGGTGATGGGACGGCCGTTACCGCAGCGCGCAATGCCTGCGCGGCACTCCCGCCCGTGATCGAGCAGTTGCGCGAGGTGATGGAGACGCCGCAGGAGGGAGAGATCCTGGACCGGTTGGCGACGGCGGTCGCCGCCGCCAGCCTGGCGGTCGAGCACCTTGATGAGGCACCCAAGCTTCGGGGAACCGAGGCTTTGCGGCAGCTCGCCGCCGTCGGGGATCTGGTCGAGGGCCTAGACGCCATATTGAGTGAACTGGACGAACACCTTAGTCATGACGCAAACGACATTCAGGCGGCAACCGGTTTGCTGCACAACGCCGCCGCATTATCCAAGCGTTTCGCCGAGCGTGTTGCCACCCTGGAGGCGCAGACGTTGTCGTTTCGCCTGGCGCCGTCGGCCGAGGTCGCCGGCGCTGTCGGCGAGATCCTGGACGAGCTTTCGCGTCTTTCTCGTGTGCTTCCGTCGGCCGTAGGGCTGCAAGCCGAAGCTACACCCCTGACGGTCAGTGATCAGATTGCCGGCTACCGGGCGGCATTCGCCAGGTTCCATCAGGCGAGCAACGCCTTGAGCGACGCGCGCGACCAGGTGCGCAACGAGGCACGGAGCGCCGGCCTGCTGGTTGCGCGCTTCGCTGGCGAAGCGCGCGTCGACGCCCTGGTGCACAAGGATCGCGGCATGCTGGCGACAGTGATGGCGGGTGCCGTCGCCATCTTGCTGGCCGGCGCCATCGCCTGGAGCACGTCGCGATTTGTCGCGCAGCCCATCGTGGCCTTGGCCACCGTCATGCGCCGGCTTGCGGCCGGCGACCTGAACGCCGAGATCGCCAGCGCCGGACGCGGCGACGAGATTGGGATCATGACCCGCGCCGTGCGGGTGTTCCAGGAGAATGCCCAGCGCATTCGGGTGCTGGAGGCCGAGGCCGAAGCCGAACGACAGCAAGTCCAGGCCTCTTTGGAAAGAATGGTCGCCGAACGGACCGACACGCTGCACCAGCAGACCGAAATCCTTGAAGTGCAGGCCGTCGAACTCATTCAGGCGCGCAACCAGGCCGAGGCGGCGAACCAGGCAAAGAGCGACTTCGTCGCCACGGTCAGCCACGAACTGCGTACACCCCTGACCCTCATTCTCGCCCCCCTGGAGCAGCTCTCGGCGGCGACCAGCCCGCCGGCGGACTGGCGTGTGCAAATCGACCGCGCCCAACGCAACGCGCTGCGGCTGATGAACCGGGTGAACGACATCCTCGACTTCTCCAAGGCCGAAGCGGGCAAGTTTGAGTTATGCCCGGCGCCAGTTGATTTGAACAAGGCGGTTGGCGTGCTTGCTGAAGATGCCGCCATGGTGGCCGAGAGCAAAGGCTGCACCTTGACCTGCAGCATCGATCCCGCGCTCGGTACGGTGTTCGTAGACCCCCGGCACTTCGAAAAAATTCTGCTCAACCTGGTGAGCAATGCCATCAAGTTCACGCCCTCTGGCGGCACCGTGCACCTGGCAGTCACTGCGCTTGACGGCGAGCGATTTGAACTCGCCGTGCACGACTCTGGCATTGGCATTGCGCCGGACAAACTGCCGTTGCTGTTCCAGCGTTTTTCCCAGATCGATAACTCCGCCACGCGCCAATACAGCGGCACAGGCATCGGTCTGGCCCTGGTCAAGGATCTGGCCGAACTGATGGGGGGTGAAGTCGGCGTCAACAGCGAGCTCGGGCGGGGGTCGTGCTTCTTTGTCCGGCTACCGCTGGGGGATGAGCCAAACACCGTACCGACTGAAGTCAGCGATGGGCGCGAGCGATCATCACCGGGCACAACGATCACCACCGAACAGCGTCACCTGCGGTTCGATGATGGCCGCCATGGCAGTCACAACGACCGAGCTACGGCCCAAGGCGCAAACGACGAGCAACCCTCGGAACACGTCGCGCAATCCAGGGTACTGGTGGTAGACGACAGCCCGGAAATGCTGAGCTACCTCAGCGAACTTTTGCACGACGACTACATCGTCGCCACTGCAACTAATGGAGAACAGGCGTGGGCAGTCCTGCAGCAACGACCAATCGACGTCATCCTCTCGGATGTGATGATGCCGGAGCTCGATGGCTTTGGCCTGACAGCCAGAATCAAGGCCAGCGCCGGTTTCGCCCATTTGCCCGTCATTCTGTTGACCGCCCGCGGCGGCAGCGAGGCGTGTGTCTCCGGGCTGGAGAGTGGCGCCGATGACTATATCGCCAAACCCTTCTCGCCGCTGGAGCTCAAGGCTCGCGTTCGCGCGGCGCTACGCATGAGTCACGTGCAAACGGAACTGCAGGCAAAGTCCCGTCAGGCGGGCATGGCCGAAATTGCCACTGCCGTGCTGCATAACGTCGGCAACATCCTCAACAGCGTGAACGTATCGGCAGAGACGGTCAGCCGCCAGATGCGTGCCTCCAAAGCCCAAGGGCTGGGCAAGGTGGCCCAACTGTTAAACGAACACGTCAATGACCTGAGCGATTTTCTCACCGGAGACCAAAAAGGAAAGATGCTACCCGGCTACCTGCTCAAGTTGGCGGAGGTGGTGACAGCGGAGCAGCAGGGCATCATCGAAGAACTCGGGCAGCTCACCAAGGGGATTGACCACATCAAAACCGTTGTCGCTGCCCAGCAGTCCCATGCCATCGCCGTCAGTGTCGTCGAAGCGGTTCCGGTCCCTGAGTTGATTGACGATGCGTTGCGCATGAGTACCGGATCACTGGCGCGCCAGGAGGTGACAGTGGTCAAGGACATTACCGACTTGCCCCTGCTGTTACTGGACCGGCATCGGGTACTGCTGATTCTGGTGAACCTGATTCGCAATGCCAGGCAAGCGTTGGAAGGCGTGAGCGATCGCAGCCCGTGCATCACGTTTGGCGCTTTCCTCGCAGACGGGCCAGTACTGCGGATTACGGTGACCGACAACGGCAATGGAATCGGGCCAGAGCACCTGAAGCGGATCTTTACCCATGGGTTCACGACTCGTAAAGACGGTCACGGATTCGGCCTGCATAGCTGCGCGCTAGCGGCGCAGGAAATGGGCGGCAGCTTGACCGTGCACAGCGACGGCGTCGGTCAGGGCGCAACCTTCATCCTCGATATCCCGCTTGAGGGCACTAACGCCAGTGAAGAATCCGAGCCAAAGCGGGCGTACGAGTAGGGCAAAGGGGTTCTATCCATTCAGAACCAGCGCCATGTCCGGGTATCTATCACACAGGAAATCGACAAATGCGCGCACCTTGGGCGCAGCAAGGCGCCTGGAGGTATGCAAGATCCACAGCGCTGGCTCCACACCCGATACGGTGCCCCATTGAACCAACTCGCCACGCGCTAGCGGACCCCATGCTATGGACTGTGGGATGAGTGCCGCACCGCCACCGGCGATGGCTGCATCGCGGACCATCAGGAACGACGAAAAGCGCAGTTTCGGGATCGGCTCCAGGATCAGTTGTCCTGCGTCGAGATTCCACTGGGTGGGCTGAAAAGTCGTCGTGACGATGCCGGGCACGGATCTGATTGCGCCGGGCGCCGGCTTGGGGATTCCAGGTGCAGCCACGACCACCAGCCGGTCCTTGGCGAAACACCGTCCGACCAGATTGCTGTCCGGGCTCGGGTTGATCCGGATGGCGACGTCGAACTGTTCTTCCACAAGGTCCACTGCGCGGTCTTCCGCCGTGACTTCAATCTCGATTTCCGGGTAGGCCGCGCAGAACTCGGCGCCAATGCGCCCCATTGCAAGCTGGGAGAACAGGACCGGGGCGGCTACCCGCAAGTGCCCTCGGGGTGTCGAAACGCCTTCGCGTGCCGCCGTCATGGCTTCGGAGACTTCGTTCAGCAGGCCCTCCGTTCGCGACATCAGACTCTCGCCGGCTTCGGTCAGCTTCAGGCCGCGGGCACTGCGCTCGATCAGCCTCACACCCAGTTGCTCTTCAAGATCGCTGATGCGTCGCGACAAGGTGGCTTTGGAAATGCCGCTCGCACGGCTTGCCTTTCCCAGGCCCCCATTGGTTGCGACAAGGATGAAGTCGGTCAGTGAGTTCAGGTTCATGGTGTTCCATATATGAAACGAGGTATCTGGATTTTGTGGTCTTTGTTTCTTGAGTGCAACGGAATACTTTCTCTTCGTCGTCATCTCAATGACCCGTCCAGATATTCACGCAGGAGATTCAAAATGAGCATTCTCGTTGTTGGTGCCACTGGCACTGTTGGTTCACTCGTTACCCAAGGGCTTGCCAGCGCGGGCGCTGAAGTCAAGGCCCTGGTGCGCCAGCCGGGCAAGCGCGACTTCCCGGCGGGTGTCACTGAAGTCGTCGCTGACCTCACCGACGTCGTCTCGATGCGCGCCGCGCTGGCGTCGGTGCGTACGCTGTTTCTGCTCAACGCCGTGACGCCCGATGAGGTGACCCAAGCGCTCATCACGCTGAACCTCGCTCGGGAGGCTGGCATCGAGCGCATCGTCTACCTGTCGGTGATTCATGCAGACACGTTCACCCATGTTCCGCACTTCACCGGCAAGCACACGGTTGAACGCATGATCGAAAGCCTCGACATCCCCGCGACCATCCTGCGTCCGGCTTACTTCATGCAAAACGAACTCATGGTCCTGCAGACGATTCAGGACTACTCGGTATACCCGATGCCAATCGGCTCGGCGGGCGCTGCGATGATCGATGCCCGTGATATCGCTGATGTGGCCGTCGCAGAGCTGCTGCGACGCGACAAGGCACCTTCTGCCCTGGATCGGGTGACGCTGGAGTTGGTCGGGCCCCAGGTATTGACCGGTGCCTCCGTGGCGAAGATCTGGAGTTCAACCCTGGGGCGTGACATCGCCTACGGCGGTGATGATGTAGCGGCCTTCGAGGCACAATTGGCTGCGTACGGTCCCAGCTGGTTGGCGTATGACATGCGCCTGATGATGGAGGGTATCCAGACGCTTGGCATGCAAGCGGCCGAAGGCACCGTGGAGCGGTTGCAGGCTCTCATTGGACATCCCCTGCGTACTTATGAAGCCTTCGTGCGCGAGGCGGTTGCCGGGGTGTAGGTCGACTTCCTGATTGCACGAGACTTGGACAGCAGCACCGGTCATAGCCGTTTTGAAGCGGAATGACCGGGCGCTTTGCGGACTATTTTTCCGCCAGCGATGCCTTCCTTCCCGCCTTTTCGTGCTTCATCGCGGCGATTTCACGTTCGCAGGCTTCGACATCGAACGAGTTGTCCCACTTGGCAATGGCGAGGGTGCCGATGCCATTGCCGATCAGGTTGGTCACGGCCCGCGCTTCGTTGAGGAACCGGTCGATGCCCAGGAGCAATACCAGGCCCACCAGAGGAATGGAGTGGATGGTCGTGAGCGTTGCAGCCAACGTCACAAACCCCGCACCCGCCACACCAGCCGAGCCTTTTGAGGTCAGCAGGAATACGCCCAGCAGAATCATCTGATCCATGAAGGTCAATGGCGTGTTGGTTGCCTGGGCGATGAAAATGGCTGCCATGGTGAGATAGATACAGGTGCCGTCGGCATTGAAGGTGTATCCAGTAGGCAGCACCATGCCCACCACCGATTTTTTGCAGCCAAGCTTTTCCAGCTTCACCATCATTCGTGGCAGCACAGCTTCGGTTGAGCAGGTGCCAAGCGTGATGAAAATTTCATCCTTGAAATAGCGCAGGAACTGTATCAGCGGCATGCCCGACCATCTGGCCACTGCACCCAGCACGACTACGATGAAAATCAAGGTGGTGATGTAGAGCGCCAGCAGCAACTGGCCCAGTGACAGCAAGGTGCCGATTCCGTATTTGCCGATAGTGAATGCCATGCCGGCGCCGGCACCGATCGGGGCCAGGCGCATGACCATTGCGACGACCTTGAACAGGCCCTGCAGGAACAGATCGATGGTGTTGATCAACGGCTTGCTGGTTTCGCCCATTTGAACCAGGGCAACACCCATCAGAACCGAAAGCAGGATGACCTGAAGCATGACGCCATTGGAGAATGCGCCAATGAAGGTCTGGGGGATGATGTTGAGAAAGAATTCGATGATGCCGCCTTGCTCATTGGCGGCCTGGCTGTACTTGTTGATAGCACTGGCATCAAGCGCGTTGGCGTTGATGTTCATCCCTACGCCAGGCTTGACGACGTTGACCACGATCAGGCCGATGACCAAGGCGATGGTTGAAAGAATCTCGAAGTAGATCAACGCTTTTACGCCAATGCGCCCGACCTCTTTGATACTGCCCATCTTCGCGATACCCACGACGACCGTACCGAAAATAATGGGGGCCAAGAGCATTTTGATCAGTTTGATGAAGCCATCGGCAAAGGGTTGGAGCTTGGCGCCGATATCAGGCACGAAGTAGCCGATTGCTGCACCGATCACGATGCCGATCAGCACTTGCACATACAGCTGGCCATACCAGCGGGACTTGGACATTTCCACGGAAGCACCTCATTTTATTGTTGTGATGGGGCAGGTGGTGTAGCGTCGGTGGGGGACGCCTGAATTCGCGGCCTCGTCCAACGAGGCCGCAGATCGAGGGTGATCAGCCTTCGCCCAACGCGCGCATGACGGCATACAAGGCAGACTTGGCTTCGAAGCCAACCCCTGGAATGTCCGGCAGGCCAACGTAGCCATTCTCGACGCGGATGCCGTCAGCGAAGCCGCCGAAAGGCTGGAATACATCCGGATACGATTCGTTGCCGCCCAGGTGCAGGCCGGCGGCGATGTTCAGGGACATCTGGTGACCGCCGTGAGGAACCACGCGGCGCGAGGACCAGCCCATTTCCTCCATCACCTTCAGGGTGCGCATGTACTCCACAAGCCCGTAGGACAGCGCGCAATCGAACTGCAGGTAGTCGCGATCAGGGCGCATGCCGCCATGGCGCAGAAGATTGCGGGCATCCTGGTGGGAGAACAGGTTCTCCCCGGTCGCCATTGGCAGTTCATAGTGATTGGCAAGCTCGGCCTGCAGCGCATAGTCCAGCGGATCGCCCACCTCTTCGTACCAGAAGAGGTTGTACTTCTTGATGGCTTCAGCGTACGCAATACCGGTCTGAAGATCGAAACGACCGTTGGCATCGACCGCCAGGCGACGACCGTCGCCTACCACTTCAAGCACTGCTTCGATGCGACGAATATCTTCGTCCAGCGGCACCGCACCAATCTTCATCTTGACGACGTCGTAGCCACGGTCCAGATAGCTCTGCATTTCTGCCTTGAGTTTGGTTTGATCCTTGCCTGGGTAGTAGTAGCCGCCCGCTGCGTAGACCCAGACCTTGTCATCTGCCACGCCGCCACGGTAACGGTCGGCCAGCAGGCGATACAGCGGTTTGCCTTCAATCTTGGCGACCGCATCCCATACCGCCATGTCGAGGGTGCCGACGGCGACGGAGCGCTCACCGTGCCCCCCTGGCTTTTCGTTGGTCATCAGGGTTTTCCAGATGGCGAACGGGTCCAGGTTGTTGTTTTCATGGTCGACGAGGGAGTCGGGATCCGCTTCTGTGACACGCGCCAGGAAGCGATCACGCATCAGTGCGCCTTGACCGTAGCGGCCGTTGGAGTTGAAGCCGTAACCGATGACGGGTTTGCCGTCGCGAATCACATCCGTGATGACAGCGACGACCGAGCAGGTCATTTTCGAGAAGTCGATGTAGGCGTTGGCAATCGGAGAGGCAATGGACACTGTTTGTTCACGGATGTCGACGATACGCATGACGGGTTCCTCTTGTTATGTGTGAGGCCACGTTATGCTTTGCGACATCACCCGCCCAATGCTATTAATGCCGCACCCTATGCACAGGAGGCATGGCCCTTGGAACTCGTCTGGCTCGAAGATCTTTCAGCACTGGCGGAGTACGGCAGCTTCGTCCGCGCGGCTGAAGCACGCCATGTGACTCAGCCGGCCTTTAGCCGCAGAGTCCGTTCACTGGAGAACTGGATGGGGGTGGAGTTGTTCGTGCGCACACCACAAGGCGCCACCCTGACTGACGCAGGCAGACAGATTCTGCCCAGTGCACAGGAAGCGGCCAGGCAGCTGTATCGAATGCGCAACGAGGCGCAAGAGGTCGCTGGAATGGCAGCCAGGTCGCTGCAATTCGCGGCCACTCACTCGCTGTCGTTTACCTTTTTCCCCAAGTGGCTTCGAAGCTCGGAAAATGGCGCCCCAATTGAGGCCGTGAAGCTGCATTCAGACAGCATGGCTGCCTGTGAGCAGATGCTGATACATGGTCAGGTTCAGTTTCTGCTCTGCCATCGCCATCCCGACGTTCCGCCTTTACTGGCGCCTGATCAGTTCATCAGCAAGAAGATCGGAGAGGACGTTCTCGTGCCTCTCGCAAGTGCTTCCGCTGATTTCGGTACCTCGCCTGCGGCGTTGCCATACCTCGCTTACACCCATGAGTCCGGACTGGGGCGCATCGTTGCCCACAGACTGCGTGGCAAGGAAGACTACCTTCACCTCAAGCCACTTTTCAGCAGTCATCTTGCAGCGGTGCTCATGTCCATGGCCTTGGAAAGCAAAGGTGTGGCGTGGTTGCCCAAGAGCCTCACCGAGCAGGAAATCCTGGATGGGCGCTTGGTCAGAGCGCTCGACGAAAGCTGGGATATACCCCTGGAAATTCACCTCACCCGCCCAAAAGCGACTCTCAGTCAGGCAGCCGAAGATTTCTGGGGAAGGGCGGGTAGGGATCCGCAGCCGTCCAGATGAAGTGTTGCGTTGCTTTGGGTTCAGAGACTATCCGGATCCCCGAAGAACATTTTTGTCAGGGCTCTGGGACGGTGTTTTTAGCTTGAGTAAAATGTTGATATGGCCACTGCACACCTCTGCTCAGCGATTCAAATAGAGGGCTGTCTCTTTGTGACAGCCCTCCAGCGCAGAGGCCCCGTTAGAGCAGTTCAACCGAATTGACTTGCCGATTCAACTGCGGTTTCAGGCTTCCTCCTACGTGTTAACTGATAAGCAATTGCCAGCCATATGAACCACCCCGGCATGACCAGCAGGGCAACGCGGGTGTCAGGTCTTAATGCCAGCAGGCAGAGAACGAAGCCCAGAAAAGCCATTGAGAACCATGCCATCGGGACGCCGCCTGGCATCTTGTAAGCAGATTTGGCATGAAGCTCAGGACGCTTTTTGCGATAGGCAATGTAAGACGCGAGGATGGTCGACCAAGTGAAGATCACCAGAATCGCTGATACGGTGGAAACGATGGTGAATGCCGTCATGACTTCCGGAACGATGAACAGCACGAGCACACCCAGCAGCATCAATAGTGTAGTGAAGGCCAGGCTCAGCAGAGGCACGCTGTTGCCCGATAGTCGCCGAAAAATACCCGGAGCATTGTCTTGATTCGCCAGCCCGAACAGCATACGGCTGGAAGAGAATACGCCACTGTTGGCCGATGAGGCCGCCGAGGTCAGCACCACGAAGTTGACGATACCGGCCGCTGCGGGGAACCCGGCGACGAGGAACAGTTCGACAAAAGGGCTTTTGACGGGGGAAACCTGTTGCCACGATGTCACGGCAATAATGCAGCTCAGCGCGAGGACGTAGAACAGGATGATCCGCAGCGGAATGGAGTTGATGGCTTTGGGCAGGGTCTTCTCCGGCGAGCGGGTTTCAGCGGCGGCGGTGCCGATCAGCTCGGTGCCGGCGAAGGAGAAGATCGCCATCTGAAATCCGGCGAAGAAGCCAAGTAAGCCGTTAGGGAAAGCCGCCTGTTTGTCCACCAGGTGACTCAGGGACGCGGTGACGCCACTGGGGGAGACGAAGGAGCTGGCAATCAGCACGGTGCTGACGCCGATCAGGGTAACGACGGCAATGATCTTGATGATCGCGAACCAGAACTCCACCTCACCGAACAGCTTGACCGTGAGCACGTTCAAGGCGAACAGTGTCGCCAGCATGCCGACGGCGGGTATCCACGCCGGCACATCAGGGAACCAGTACTGGAAGAATCCGCCGACCACGACGGCGTCGCCGATCACCGCTACGCTCCAGCTCAGCCAGTACGACCAGCCGAGAAAGAACGCCGCGCGCGGGCCGAGGTAGGCACCGGCGAAGTCGGCAAAGGTTTTGAAGTTGAGGTTGGACAGGAGCATTTCGCCCATGGCACGCATGACGAAAAACACGAACAGACCGATGATCATGTAGATGAGGATGATCGACGTCCCGGAGAGGGCGATAATCTTCCCGGAGCCCATGAACAGGCCGGTCCCGATGGCACCGCCCATGGCCATTAACTGGATGTGACGATTGCTGAGCGTGCGCTGCAGCGCGGGCTGTTCAAGCAGCCCGGAAGGGTTCGATTTCATTGCAAAACCTCTTGATTTTATGTTTTTGAGTTTTGGCAGAAAGTAGATGACGAGCGTTCTTGTTAGAGAGGCAGCGGCTAATCAAAACGATGCCTGGAGGGTGAATGGCCCCTCGCCAAGTGGCGAAGGGCGGTCATCACCGATCAACCGACGGTGCGTAGATGCGAGGCTTTGGCCGGTGGCGGATCGAGCAGTTGGAAGAGATTTTTGATGTTGGCCGGCGTCGGGACCAGGTGGACGCGCTGGCCGATTTGCTGTGCCCGAGCCAGGTCGTTGAGATAGCGCAATGAAGAAAAGTCTTCCAAGGCAAAGCCCACCGAATCAAACACCGTCACCTGCATATCGTTTTCGCGTCCGGCCACTTCGCCCTGCACAATCCGGAAAAACTCGACCACTGGGGAATCGGCTTCCAGTTGCTGAATGTCGCCTTCAATGCGGGTTTGCGGCTCGAACTCGACGATGACCCGGGCGTTGCGCAGGATGTCGGCGTGCAGTTCGGTTTTACCCGGGCAATCACCACCGACCGCATTGATGTGCATGCCGGGCTCGATCATCTCGGGCGTCAAAATGGTTGCGTAGGCTTTGTCGGCGGTGACTGTGGTGACGATGTCCGCGCCCTTGACCGCGTCCTTCACCGAGCTGGCCAGAATCACTTCAATGTCCGGGAACGCCGCGAGGTTGTGTTTCAGTTTGAAGGACGCTTCTTGATCGATATCGAAAATGCGGATTTCGTTGATGCCCAACATTTCATGAAACGCCAGCGCCTGAAATTCACTTTGGGCACCGTTGCCGATCAGGGCCATCGAGGTCGCACCGGGGCGAGCCAGCGATTGCGCGACCAACGCGGAGGTGGCTGCGGTGCGCACGGCGGTGGTCAGGGTGAGTTCGCTGAGCAGGGTGGGATAGCCACTCTGCACATCCGCCAGAAGCCCGAAGGCCATCACCGTCAGTAAATTCTGCTGGCCGTTGTTGGGGTGGCCGTTGACGTATTTGAACGAGTACTGCTGGCCATCGTCGGTCGGCATCAACTCGATTACGCCGTCTGTTGAGTGGTTAGCCGTGCGCGGTGATTTATCAAACTGCGCCCAGCGTGCGTAGTCGGCTTCGATGTAGCCTGCCATTTCGCGGATGGCGCGGCGGATACCGACTTGGGTGAACAGGCGTGCAGCATCATCGACATCTATGAAAAGCGTCATGTTCTTATTCTCCGATCCAGACATTGAAAGGCTGTAGAGCGTGGGGCGGCTCAGCTGCGTTTGCTCTCGAAGCCGTGCAGTACGTTGACGGCATTGATGCCGATTTCATCGACCATGTAGCCGCCCTCCATTACGAACAGGGTCGGGCAGCCGACGCTCGCGATCAGTTCACCGATGCCGATGAAGTCATCACTTTCCAGCAGGAAGTGACTGATGGGGTCGTCCTTGAACGTGTCGACTCCCAAGGAAATCACCAGCACTTCAGGCGAGAACTGCTGGAGTTTTTTGCAGGCGTGGAGCAGGGCGTTGCGGTAGCTCTCCCAGGTGGTGTTTTTCGGCAGGGGATAGTTGAGGTTGTAACCCTCGCCGACACCCGCGCCGACTTCGTGGCTGTAACCCGAGAAATACGGGTAGGACACCGCCGGTTCGCCGTGCAGCGACACGAACATGACGTCGCTGCGCTGATAAAAAATGTTCTGCGTGCCGTTGCCGTGATGGAAGTCGACGTCCAGCACCGCGACACGTTTGGCGCCCCGGGTGATGGCCTGTTGCGCGGCAATGGCGGCGTTGTTGAGGTAACAGTAACCGCCCATGTATTCGCGCGCGGCGTGATGGCCAGGCGGGCGGCACAGGGCGAAGGTACTGTCGTGGCCTTCATCGAGCAGGGCCAGGCCGGTGAGGGCGATATCGGCGCTGGTTTTCACGGCTTGCCAGGTCGTCGCGGTAATGGGTGAGCCGGCGTCCATGGCATAGAAGCCGAGCTTGCCGTCGATGAACGTTGGCACCTCTTCGCCGGCCAGATCGCGCACCGGCCATACCAGCGGCAAGGCGTCGTGAGTGCGACCGGTTGCGCACCATTCGCTCCAGGCATTTTCCAGAAAACTGACGTAGCGCTCGCTGTGCGCGTTGACGTAACACGAGCGGTCAAAAGCGCGCGGTTCGATGATCTGACCAAGGCCAACCTGCTTGACGCGGTTGTGCACAGTGTCGGCCCGACTTGGCTGTTCGAAAGACGGTTTGAGCACGCCGTCTTTCAATTCGGTGCCGTGGTGCAACCGGTGGGAATCACTGAAAACTGTAAACATTCTGCGCATCCGTTAATGTGAGCCAGTGCAAATATTCTGTTCCGGCCGGGCTGCACTTTCTTTGCTTTGTTTTCGTGGCTTGGGGGATTATTCGGGCGTTTTTACTCAGGAGTGGCGTCATGCAGAAAAAAATATCCAAGCGTATCAGTCTCGATGAAACCGATCTGGCCATTCTGGAGTTGTTGCAGGAGGACGCGAACATTTCCAATGCCGAACTCAGTGAGCGGCTGTCGTTGAGCCTTACTCCGTGCTGGCGGCGGCGCAAGCGAATGGAGGAGGCGGGTGTCATCAAGGGCTATCAAGCCAACCTAGATCGGCGAATGCTCGGGCTGGATATCATGGCATTCGTGCACATTCGCTTTTCTACCCATGCCGATCACGCTCCGGATGCCTTCGAGGCAGTGATTGCGCAGTTGCCAGAGGTATTGGCCTGCCACAAGATCACTGGAGACGCCGACTACGTGCTTCAAGTGTTGGCAGAGGATCTTGATAGCTATAGCGACTTTATCGAGCAAGTGCTGAGGCGCCAGGTCGGTATCGCGTCTATTCAGTCGAGTCTGGCCTTGCGCGAAATCAAAGCGGGTAGCCGTATGGCCATACCCAAATTGAGCAAGGATTGAATTTCGGACGTTCTGGGCTGACAAGGCGCTAAAACCTTCCCGCCACGTCCGTCGTCATAAGCATCTGCTGGAAGCGCTCCAGAAAGACCGACTCGGCGCGGGTCATCTTTTGTTCGCGATTCCAGAGCAAATAGACGTTCACATCGCTGACGCCCTCCCAGGGCGGCAGGCGCCAGATTTCATCGGCTTGCACATCAGCGGCGACAATGTGCTCGGGCAAGCAGCCAATGCCATATCCGGCAGCGACCAGACGCAGTATTTCATCCAGGCTGGGTGAGGACGCAACAATGCGCCCAGTGAAGCCTTGTTGATCCCTGAACACTGTCAGCGGCGATAAATTGCCGCCGATTTGGTCACTGGTGAAACTCACAAAATTTTCGCCTTGCAGGTCTGACAAGGTCAGGTTCTTGCGACCAAACAGCCGATGGCGCTTCCCACAGAAAAACGCATATCGCTGTTCCAGCATCACCCGCTGTTCGAGGCGGGGCTGCGGTGTTCGGCACAGGCTCAAACCGAAAGACGCGGTCTTTTGAAGCAGCGCGCTGATCACATCCGAGCTGCGCAGTACATCAACTTCCAGTTCCACTTGAGGAAACTCATTGTGGAACTGCGCCAGGAATTCATCGTAGCTGCGAGACTGGATACGGCTGATGGTCAGCAGCCTGATTTTACCCGTGACCAACTCGGCAGGCGCATCCAGCGCCGGGCCTAAACGGGAGATCGTGCCGTAAATCTCTGCAGCGATCTGCATGACTTCCTCGCCGGCCTTGGACAGCGTGATGCGAGGCCCGCGCCGCACGACCAACTCACTTGAAAGTTGCTCCTCCAGTCTTTTGAGCGCCTGACTGACTGCCGGTTGACTCAGGTGCAGGCGGGCGGCGGCCCGACTAATGCTGCCCTCCTGGCCGATAACAAGGAAGGTGCGTAACAGGTTCCAGTCCAGGCGATCGTTGAGAAAACGCTTTGCTTCGGGGTCCCGCTGAAAACCAGACGATGAGAGAGTCATTATTGCCCAGGCTTATACTCAAGTATTTAGATTAGAAGCTTTTCCTAAGCATAGGGCTTGGCGCACCATCCAGCAATGCACCGTGAGAGTGCCACTTTCATGCTGACGCATGACCTATCTCCTGCCTATAACAATGATTCTCGGGAGCCCTCGGATGACTAGCAAAACCTCCACGCCACGGCGTGCCGCAGCCGCCGCATTTATCGGCACCACCATCGAGTTCTATGACTACTACATCTATGCCTTCGCTGCGGCATTGGTGTTGGGACAGCTGTTCTTTCCCAGTGAAAACCCGATGCTCAGCACCATGGCCGCGTTCGGCAGCTTCGCTGTCGGCTTCATCGCTCGGCCGTTCGCAGGGATGGTATTCGGCCATCTGGGTGACCGCCTGGGCCGCAAGAAAATGCTGCTGGTGACCATCGTGCTGATGGGCGTTGCGACGACCGGTATAGGCGTGTTGCCCACTTACGCCCAGGCGGGCATCTGGGCGCCTGTCGGCCTGGTGTTGCTACGGCTTCTGCAAGGTATTTCTGTCGGTGGCGAATGGGGCGGTGCGGTACTCATGGCCAGCGAGCACGCGCCCAAGGGACGTAAAGTGTTTTTTGCTTCGTTCGCCCAATGGGGCAGCCCTGCCGGCCTGTTGCTGGCGCTGATTGCATTTCGCTTGATCAGTGAAATGGAGCAGGAAACCCTGATGAGTTGGGGCTGGCGCATTCCGTTTCTGATGAGCGGCGTGCTGATGATAGTCGGCCTGGCGATTCGCTTCGGTGTGCCTGAATCGCCAGAGTTCGCCGAGGTCAAGGAGAGCGCCCAGACCTCTGACAGCCCGGTAATGGAAGTGCTGCGCACGGGCTGGAAGAACATTCTTTTCGCTGCACTGGCCGTCACCATCGGTTCGGGCGGTTTCTTCTTCACCAACACCTTCATGATCAGCTACGTCACCCAGTATCAGGGCATCGCCAAGACCACGATCCTGGACTGCCTGTTTGTGGTCACCATCCTGCAGTTCCTTTCGCAACCCTGTTCGGCACTGCTGGCCGAGCGGCTGGGTGAAGGACGGTTCCTCAGGTGGGTGGCGTCGCTGTGTATCGTGGTGCCGTATCCGATGTTCTTGTTGGTACAGACCGGCAACCTGTTCTACATGACCGCAGGTATTGCCCTGGCCGTGATCCTGCTGGCGGCGTTGTATGCCGTGATTGCCGGCTACATGGCTGAAGCCTTCCCGGCGCGGGTGCGGTATTCGGGCATTTCGATCGCCTATCAACTCGGCAGCGGCTTGACCGGCGGCCTGACACCGATGATAGGCACCTTCATCGCCGCTCAGTTTACGGGGCAGTGGGTGCCTTTGGCACTGTTCTTCAGCGTATTGGCCCTGATGTCGCTGACTGGGGTGTTGGGGCTGGCACATTTGCGCAGCGTTAACGCCAACCCGGTCAGCCTGTCCACTAGCCAAGGAGTTGCATAATGGGCAAACCCCTCGCCATGTCAGAGATCGAATGGCAATCGCGCTGCGAGTTGGCAGCGCTGTATCGGGTGATCGCTTACTACCGTATGACTGACCTGATCGATACTCATATCACCCTGCGTGTACCGGGGGTGGAGCGATATTTTCTGATCAACCGTTACGGCGTGGCGTTCGAAAAAATGCGCGCCAGCGATCTAGTGTTGATCGATCTGGAAGGCAACTTGGTCGAAAGCAGCTACAACGGTGGCAAGGTTAACGCCGCCGGATTCGTCATTCACTCTGCCATCCATGAAGCGCGCCCGGACCTGCACTGCATCATCCACACCCACACCGCGAGCGGTATGGCAGTGGCGGCCCAGCGCGACGGCCTGCTGCCGCTGACCCAGCATGCCTTGAAATTCTACGGCAACTTGGCTTATCACACGTACGAAGGCATCGCGTTATCGCTGGAGGAACGCGAGCGGCTGATCGCCGATCTGGGCTCGCACAAAGCGATGATCCTGCGTAACCACGGCCTGCTCGCGGCCGGTGGCAGCGTGGCGGCGGCGTTCCACGAGATCTACTTCCTGGAGCGCGCCTGCCAGGCGCAGATCCAGGCGATGTCCGCCGGGGTGGCGCTGAACGTCCCGGACGAAGCCGTATGCCTCCACACTGCTGCGCAGTTCAGCCGTGACGGGATCGACGGGATCATCGATCTGGCCTGGCAGGCCGCGCTCAGTCTGATCGACGAGCAGCGCGCCGATTGGTGCAGTTGACCATGGCCAGCCTCGTGTTGTTGTGCCAGAACCCGGCGTTGACCGATTGGCTGGCCGGGCTGCTCGCCAGCCATGCACCGCACTTGCAGGTGCTGCGCCCTGAAGATCCAGGCGCACGGCAGGCCGAGATCGCGGTGTGCTGGTTCCCGCCAGCGGGCAGCTTCGGTGCCTTACCGAACTTGCGCCTGGTGTACTCGATTGGCTCGGGGGTCGATCATTTGGCCCAGGACCCTTCGCGTGACCCCGCGCTGCCGGTATGTCGGGTCGTCGACCCCGATCACACCCAGGGTATGAGCGAGTACGTGCATTGGGGGGTGCTGCACTTTCACCGCGGCTTCGACCAGGTCATAACCGGAAACGCTACGCAACGCTGGCAGCGTCCGCTGCAGCGCCGTGCGCAAGGCTTCAAGGTCGGGGTGATGGGCCTCGGAGCGATCGGGGCACCGGTGGCCACGCGGCTGGCCGAGGCCGGCTACGACGTGCGCGGTTGGGCTCGCACGCCTCGAGTAATCGACGGCGTGAGCACCTTCAGCGGAGCGTCCGCGCTGCAGGGGTTTCTTGCGGAGCTGGATGTGCTCGTCAACTTGCTGCCGCTGACCGCCGCCACACAAGGTGTACTGGACTGTGAGGTGTTCCGGTACATGGCGCGAGGCAGTGCCTTGATCAATTGCGGGCGTGGCCAGCACCTCAATCAGTTGGACCTGCAACAGGCCCTGGCCAGCGGGCAACTGCGTGGCGCCTTGCTTGATGTGTTTGAACAGGAACCGCTGCCTGCGGATTCGCCGCTATGGCACACCCCTGGGGTATGGGTGACACCGCACATGGCGTCTGCCGCCTCGGATCAATGCATCGCCCAACAGGTCGCCGACAACGTCTTGCGGCTGACAGCGGGACTGGCATTGAAGAATCTGGTCGATCCCATACAGGGTTATTGAGCGGACAGAGAACTAATCACTGAGCGTTGCGTGCTGCGTTGTCGGCGCGAGGCGTGTGCATTCTGAATTGTCTTGGCATGAGGTCATCCATGAAAACATTTTTCCATCCGGCACAGCGTCTGCACCATCCACGCTCCTACCTGTCGCGTGGGCAAATGCGCGAGCCGCTAGAGGTCCCCGGGCGTATCGACCCGCTGCTGACGGTGATCAAGAAGCTCGGCTACCCGCTGCTGGAGCCCGCCGATTCCGGTCTGGCGCCACTGGCCGCGGTGCACAGCCCGGCCTATCTGAAATACCTGAGCAGCGCTTACCAGCAGTGGCACGAGGTGCCTGAGGACTGGGGCGATGAGGTGATGTCGAACATTTTCATCCGCGAGGGCAATCCGCTGCGCGGAATCCTGGGCAAGACCGCGCGCTACCTGGCCGACGGCAGTTGCCCGATTGGCCAATACACCTGGCAGGCCGCGTACTGGTCAGCGCAAAGTGCGGTAGCCGCCGCCCAGGCGATTATCGAAGGCGATGACGCCGCATACGCACTGTGCCGTCCACCGGGACACCATGCCCGTGCCGAAGGCGCTGGCGGCTTCTGTTTTCTGAATAATGCGGCGATTGCCGCCCAGGTGTTGCGAGGCAACTTCGCCAAAGTCGCGGTGCTGGATACTGACATGCACCACGGTCAGGGCATTCAGGAGATTTTCTACGACCGCGATGACGTGCTCTACGTGTCGATCCATGGCGACCCCACCAACTTTTACCCGGTAGTGGCCGGCTTCGACGACGAAACCGGCACGGGCCGAGGTAAGGGTTTCAACTTGAACCTGCCGATGGCCCACGGCTCCAGCGAGGCGGATTTCTTCGCTTGCATGGACCAGGCAGAGGCTGCCTTACGCACCTTCGCCCCGGACGTACTGGTGCTGTCGCTGGGCTTTGATATCTACGAAAACGATCCGCAGTCCAAGGTCGCCGTTAGCGATGAAGGTTTCCGGAGGCTGGGGCAGCGAATCAAGGCGCTGGGTCTGCCGTGCGTAGTGGTGCAGGAAGGCGGTTATGACATCGCCACTCTCGATGAAAACGCCGCGCGATTCTTCGACGGCTTGACCGCTTCGCGCTGATGGTCATTCGCCCGGGCTGATTAACCCGCACGGTTTCCAGCCCGGGCTCCTCGCGAAGGGTATCAACCCCCATATTGGCCGCAAATATAAGCGACACGCTGCGGCTGTGAACAACATCCTGGACAAGTGAGCAGGCAAGTAGGCTAGCCTGTTCGCACGACAGGCCATCGGTGTTCGACGGCCTGAAAATAAAGGCGCTATCAATGTCGAAGCATTTGCTGTTGGGCTGGACCCTTTCCTTGTGCGTGCTTGCTGCCTTGAGCGGCTCGGCCACCATGGCAGTTGCCGCCCCGCCTAACGCTACGGCGGCATCGGACATGCAATCGGTGTCCCTGGCGGGCGGCAAGCTGAACTTCGAGCTGGAAGGCGTCGAGGCCCGTACCTTGAACAGCGAGAACGGCGGCACGATGTACTTCGATCCGAAAAGCGAGCGGGCCATCATCGTTACCGAAGGTCCGGCACCGACTGCGGGCACCACCCCGGACGCTGCGTTTCGCATTGCCGTGGATACCTTGAAGGATAAGCGGCAGGCCGCGTCACCCAACTTTCGCATGACCAGCGAGAAGACCATTCAGGTGAACGGCTTGAGGATGTACCGCCTGGACGGCACCGACGATTTCAACGGCCTGAAACTGCTGATGGCCTCGTTGATGACGATGAGCGATCAGAAGATCACCATCATCGAAGTGATGTCCAGCGAAAACGACCCGGCTGGCCATACCGCTGCGTTGAAGAACATTCTGGGCAAGTAAACCGCAGTTTTCTGGATAGTAGGCTGTCGGCTCCCGACGGTCTGTCTATCACCAGGAGCCCACATGATCTCGTGCGCAAAGCTTGCCAGCTCGGCAGACTTGAACGCCAACCATTGCTCGTCGACATACGCGAATGCGCGCGCCTCCTTGAGGAGATGCGCCTCGATTCAGGCGGTCTTGGTCTTGAGCAGAGCGGTATGGTTAGCCAGGACCGAAATTAACAATAACGCCTTGTTAAAACAGCTGCTTTTATGGAACTCACTGGAACTCCATTTACAAGCTATCGGGGTCCCCGAAGAACATTTTAACAGGGCTCTAGAACGGTATTTTAAGGCTGAAAAACGCTAAATGTGCCCCCAATTTTGCCCCCAGTCACATGCGCTGCTCGAGCAATTGTGAATGCGCGCCTTGGCGGTGATCCACCGCAGTAATTGATCGGCTTCAGTGGTACAACCCCTTTGAAATTGGCAGGTTCGTCCACTTTGCAGATGCTTACTGACTGCCAGCCTGCTGCTATCTACTGATGCATCTCCGTCACGGACATAGTGAATACCAACTTCGATCTGCCAGCGTTGGAATAGGAATGGGGGACATCGGTTTTGGCCACTGCCGAACTCCCCGCAGGAATGACCAACTCTGTTTCCCCTACCACACATTTCAGCGCGCCTTTTTCCACATGAAACAGCTCAAGCGTGCCCTGAGGATGCCCCTGTGAAGAGAAGGATTCGCCTGGGTGCATTTCCCAACGCCACAGTTCGATCATATTAGGTCCGGACGTTCCAGCCAGAAGGCGCGCCGTTCCTCCCAGGTCCCCGGTCCAGAGCGTGGGGATATCTTGGCTGTCGATGATATGGGCGGATGGGGCCTCGCTCACATTGACGATGTCTGCAACGGACAGGCCCAGCGCGGCGGCGATTTTGCAAAGGATGCCGATACTGGGGTTCGCCGTACATTTCTCTATTTCAACAACCATTCCTTTGCTCACGCCAGCACGGCGGGAAAGTTCATCCAACGTGATCTTCTGTGTTTTGCGTGCCTGTTTAAGTGTGCGCGCAACGGCCAGGCTGACGGCATGAGCATCAGCGCCAGGGGTAGTCGACAGACTGGTATTGGTGGTCATTGATGAAGGTCATGAGAAAAAAGTGCTGGGATTCTCGGCCTTTATAAGTAGCTCCGTCAATCGGCTCAGCCGTTATAGCAGATGATAATGGTCATTATATTGACTTTATTGGTCGTCGCTGACTAGCATGAAATGACATTTAGGTTCCTGGAGGTCTTTGATGCTGTCCGTACTGCCGTTAATCGATCAAGCCGTTGCCGAGCTGGCGCCGGAGTTCAGGGCCCTGAGTATCGTGGTGGAAGCTGCACCACTGGCTCATCCTGAGGTGGCCCAGGCTGCGCTGGACCGTGCTTGCAAGGCTGTGCAGGAAGGTGGGCCAAGCTGGGGAGAAGGCCATCTGGCTGCATGGGCTGAGACCTTTCGAAAGTTTGGGGCCAAGCCGCAGCGCACACCTTGTTCAGCTGAAGCGCTGCGTAAACGAGTTTTACGTGACGGCAGCTTGCCTAGCCTGGATCCCATCGTCGATCTCTACAACGCAATCAGCATTGAGTACGCCATCCCGGTTGGCGGGGAAAACATTGAAGCCTATGTGGGCTCTCCACGGCTGGTAGTCGCTGATGGCACTGAGCCTTTTGACACGATGAAAGAGGGTGCTGCTGCCTTCGAGTATCCGGATGCCGGCGAGGTTGTCTGGCGCGATGACAAAGGCGTGACCTGCCGTCGCTGGAATTGGCGGCAAGGTGTCAGGACCCGTCTCGGTGCTGACGCGAGGAGCATGTGGTTCATTCTGGAGAGTCTGCCGGCGATGCCGCTTGAAGCCTTGACGGAAGCGGGGGACAAACTCATCGAAGGGTTGCAGCAAATGATGCCAGGCGTCCAGATCGAAAGCTCACTGATTGGTCCTGGGGCCAAATAGTCGATAGACCACTGCAAGGAGTGATGACGATGTTTACCGGTCTTAGTGCATTTCCTCTGACCCCTATGGATGAGCAGGGTGTGGACGAAAATGCTTTTACTTGTCTTGTGCAGCAATTGGTGGCAGCTAAAGTAGATTCCATCGGGGCTCTAGGATCCACCGGAAGCTATGCGTATCTTTCTCGAGCCGAACGTTCTCGAGTTGCTCAGTTGGCAGTAGAGGCTGCGGAGGACGTGCCTGTGATGGTGAGCATCGGCGCGCTGCGTACACGCGACGTTTTGCTGCTGGCTGAGGATGCGCAAGCCGTGGGGGTCAAAGCCTTGCTGCTGCCACCCGTGTCATATCAAAAACTGACTCAGGACGATGTGTTCTCGATGTACGAAATGGTTTCGGCCAACGTCTCAATCCCGCTATGTATCTATGACAATCCTGGTACCACTCATTTCGAATTTACCGATGAGTTACACGGGCGTATTGCAGAGCTACCCAATGTCAGCTCAATCAAAATCCCTGGCGTCCCCGAGGCGCCGCATCTGGCCAGGGAGCGTGTGGTGCGCCTGCGGAAATTGATTCCGAGTCACGTGACTATTGGAATAAGCGGCGATGCGTTTGCCGCTGTTGGAATGAATGCCGGCTGCGATGCCTGGTATTCGGTCATGGGCGGTTTGTTCCCCAATACGGCGCTCGCCATCACACGAGCAGCATTGTCAGGTGACGCCTTTGAGGCTATGCGCCTCTCCGAATCCTTGAAGCCGCTTTGGGCATTGTTCAGCCAATTCGGCGGTAGCTTTCGCGTGATAGCCACTGCAGCGGAGCTACGCGGTATTACTCACTCTCCGAGCGTGCCTTTGCCGCTTAGAACCATCGAAGGGGAAGGACGCAAGCAAATTGCAGCGGTGATAGACGCGCTCGAATTGAGCTGAGCACTGCGGTGAACACTCTGCCTCATCACAGTTGCGGAGGCAGAAATCCAACTGCCTACAGTTTCAAAAACGTTGGGAAATGATCTTGGTGTCCCTCCAGGATTTCCCTGGGAAGGATCGTGCTAACACTTCCTCGATGCTGCAGGCCATGAGAAAGCACGTGAGCAAGGATTTGTTCTTTGGTCATGTTGCCGGGTTTGCCATCCTTGAAAATAAATTCCACCGGTTCAGACAGCTCCTTTGCAGTGACTGAGTTCGTGTAATCGACAAACCATTGATTTGCCGTTGTGAAAGCCTCTTCCAACTGACGAATGTCTTGCCGCTGCTCAGTGACGACGTCGTCAAATTCCTCCGGTTTTCCCTGCAGTCTGGCGATGAATAGTTGGTCCACAATATTGATGTGCCTGAGCCAATAACAGGCCTTCTTCCATTTCCCCAGGAAACGACTGCGAAATGGGCGCTTTCAAGCACCTGAATAACACATCCTCAGACCATGCCTTGTACTGATAAAGCGAGTGCAGCAGATTCTTGGCACACATGGTGTTCTCCCATTTCTAAGCATTGTCGGCCCTCGCACATCCCATGGGCTTGGACAAAAGGGGGGTTCGTGTAACGGGAACGGAGTACCGTTAGCGAGGTATGATGGTCGATATATTGACTTTTATGGTCATTGGTATGAAGCTGGATCAAAGGCGATTAACGCTACCGCATTGAATTCCGGAGAAGCCCCAGCTTGCAGGTGGCCGGCTCGGAAATGGCTTGAGGGTGTCTTGGATCATGAAATACGTCAGCACACGGACCCCAGGTAGAACGTACGAATTCAGCGAGGTGCTGATGGGGGCGTACGCGCCTGACGGTGGCTTGTACGTGCCGCACAAGGTTCCCCGCTTCAAAAAGGAGGAGCTCTCAAAGCTCGAATGGTTGCCCTTCCATGAATTGGCTCGCTACGTAATCGAGCCCTTTCTGGGGGGATGGATCGAGCAGGATCTGTTGTCTCGGATGCTTGAGGAGATTTTTGATTGTTTTAAAAGCAACGCAGTGACACCGCTGTACCAGACCGCAAGTAACGAGTGGATACTCGAATTGTTTCATGGGCCGTCAGGCGTCTACCAAGACGTTGGCCTTCAGTTGATGTCTCGCTTTATCGATCATGATTTACTCAGGTCTGGTAAGAAGGCGCTGATTATAGGTTGTACAGGTGGAGATACTGGCGCCGCAGCAATAAAAGCATTTTCGGGAATGAAGGGCGTTACGTTGTTGGTATTGCATCCTTCCATGGGGTTAACGGCGGAGGATCGCCTACGCTTACTGGGTACGCACGAAGATAATGTTGTGAATGTTGCGGTCGACGGAGACTATTCTGATTGTCATCGTTTGTGTGAGCAGTTCCTGAAACAAAGTAGTAATGCACGGCAGCATCTTATTTCGTTTAACTCAGTGCACTGGGTTCGCGTACTTGCGCACCTCTCCTTCTATTTCTATTCTGCTCTTCAGCTCGGTGCGCCTAAAAGAGAGATTGCTTTCAGTGTCCCGACTGGAAATTTTGGCGCCCTGTACGCTGGTTATATTGCCAAGCAAATGGGACTGCCGATTCGACAGCTTATCGTTGCCACGAATGCTAACGCCGGACTGCATAACTTTCTCCAATCAAATCTGTACAGTCGAAATGAAATTCGTGCTACCAAAATTCCCACTATGAATGTTTCATTAGCCTCTAATTTTGAGCGCCTACAGTGGAGCATTTTAAATCGATGCGGAGAAAAAGTAGCTCGTAATATGCAGTTGCTAGAAGGTGAGGGAACTATTCAGTTAGCGCAGGATGAATGGTTGGATGCACGCAAACTGTTTGACTCACTGGCTGTGGACGATGCAGACGCATTCAGTTGTATTCATGAGGTCTTTGCAGAGAGTGGATATCTGGTCAGTCCCAATACCGCTATCGGCTTGCGCGCTGCACGTGTAAGCAGACGCAGCTTGATGATCCCCATGATTTGCCTGGCAACCACACATCCGTCGAAAGTTGGCACTGCAACCCAAAAGTCAGAGATTGTTGGCTACCTAAATACAATTGGTGTTCCTGTAGTTGCTGAACAAGACTGTACTTCAATTCCCAACGACGTCAGGTCGCTGATCTCACTGGTCAGGGCATTATCAAAAGACACGGAGTCTCACTCGTTATAAGTCCGGAGCCAGAGATGAAGCGTGTTTTAGATAAAGTTGATGAAAAGATTTTGGAGGAGCTAACTCGCAATGCACGGTTGGCCCACAACGATATTGCCCTAAAAGTGAATTTATCCAGGAACGCAGTCAGGCTGCGGATTGAGCGATTGGAGCGCGATGGGTATGTCCGAGGCTACACAATTATTAAAGGTATGCCTTCAGCTGATGCAGGACCCATTAATGCATTAATCTTCGTTTATCGTAAAGATCGTATGCGAGATTCAGAAGTTGTTCGCTCCGTTGGTGCAATGCCTGAAGTTATTTCCTGCAATGTGATGAGTGGCGACCTCGATATTGTACTGACGGTTCAGGCGATGAATGCAGATCGTATCCACAGGGTATGGAGTGAGATCTCGACGCTGCCGGGAGTCCTGAATACCGTAACGTCTTTTGTTCTGTCGAGCACAAAATAGCAAGTTGCGCTGTTGTACGAGCATTTTGCTCGCAACAACGTTCTGTTTGCCATATTCGTAAAGTTAAGTTGGCGGCTTACTATCTCAGCACCACAACATAACAATGAGAACCCTGTCGTGACTGAATACAAAATTGCATTGCTTGGATTTGGTGGCGTTAACCGCGCGCTGACCCAGCTTATTGCCGATAAGAATTCGCGTTGGGCCGATGAATTAGGTTTTACCTTGAAGATTGTCGGTGTCAGTGACCTTTACCTCGGTTCGATCATTAACAAAGACGGCCTGGACGCTCGTGAATTGGCAGCAGTGCCTGCTGCTAAAGGCAGTTTCAGGACCCTGGCCGGCGGGACTGCTGAGCCGGCAAACGAAACCGTTATCCGCTTCTCTGGCGCCGATATTGTCGCTGAGGCAACGTTCACCAATCCTGTGGATGGTGAACCGGCTACGACCTTCTGCCGCTGGGCTCTGGAAAAGGGCGTCAGTGTGGTGACCACCAACAAAGGGCCCGTGGCGCTGCATGCACAAAGCTTGAAGACGCTGGCCGATAGCACCGGCGCCCGCTTTGAATTTGAAGGTTCTGTCATGAGCGGGACCCCGGTTATCCGTTTGGCCAAGGAGTCACTGGCAGGCTCGGAAATCACCGGCTTCAAGGGGATCCTCAACGGTACTTCAAACTTTGTCCTCTCCAGCATGGAGACGGGGTTGGACTTCTCCAGTGCTGTCGCAAAAGCGCAGGAATTGGGGTATGCCGAAGCTGACCCAACAGCGGATGTAGAAGGGCACGATGTGCGCTTGAAGGTTGTCATCCTCGCCAATGAACTGCTAGGCGCAAAACTCAAACCAAGCGACGTCCTGTGCAAAGGGATTTCTGAAATCACGGCCAAGGATATTGCCGAGGCGACGAAAGCAAATGCCCGCTGGAAGCTGATTGGCAGCGCAGAGAAACGGAGCGATGGTTCGATTTCAGCATCAGTGAGTCCGAAGCTCTTGCCGGCGAGCGACGCGCTCTCAGCCGTGAGCGGAGCCACCAACGCAATTACCTTCAACACGGCCATTCTCGGTCCCGTCACTGTAGTGGGTGCGGGGGCAGGTCGTTTTGAAACCGCATTTGCCTTGCTCGCCGACATCGTAAGCATCCACAACCACAAAACCACGTCAGGTAAGTAATCATGAATAGCTTGAGTCTCTCGCTCGCTGCTGATTATAAGGCCATTACGGTGCTCAGCCCGTTTGACGGCAGCAAAGTGGGTGAAGTGGCAGACATACCCGCATCATCCGCTACCACGATAGTTGACACCGCCATTTTAGGTGCCTTGATTGCCAAGGATCTGCCACGCCATGAGCGTGCGCGTATCTTGGAAAAGGCCGCAAGCTCAGTCGAGCGTGACAAGGACTCCTTTGCCAAACTGATCGTCGCGGAGTCAGGAAAAACGCTGAAGCAGGCGCGAAAGGAGGTGTTGCGATGCGTCAATACCTTGAAGTTGTCTGCCGAAGAAGCCAAGCGCAATGCCGGTGAAGTCATTCCTTTTGACGCCTATGTCGGGTCTGAATCCCGTCAGGGCTGGTTCACCCGTGAACCGTTGGGCGTCATCGTTGCCATCACCCCTTACAACGACCCGCTTAACCTGGTCGCGCATAAATTGGGGCCTGCCATTGCAGGAGGAAATGCAGTTGTTCTCAAGCCGTCTGAGCTCACACCGCTATCAGCGATCAAGCTGGTGGAGTGCTTGATCGACGCGGGTCTGCCTCCGGTTGTTGTCACCGTTGCAACAGGCGGCGCCGCCCTGGGCAAGGCTCTTGTGGCCCACCGTGCGGTGCGCATGGTGTCTTTCACCGGCGGCTTTGTCACGGGTGAGCAGATCGCTCGTATAGCTGGCCTCAAGAAGCTAGCGATGGACCTTGGCGGTAATGCGCCGGTCATCGTGATGGCTGATTGTGATTTGGATGAAACCGTTGATTCATGCGTGTCGGGGGCTTTCTGGGCGGCCGGACAAAACTGCATCGGTACCCAACGGATCCTCATCGAGGCCTCACTCTATGAAGCCTTCAAAACGCGCTTTATTGAACAGACCTCTAAGTTGATCGTCGGTAACCCTGCAGATGAGCAGACGGATGTAGGGCCGATGATTACCGAGGCGTCAGCCAAGCGTACCGAGGAAGTGGTCAATGACGCCATTGCCAAAGGCGCCACGTTGTTGTTTGGCAACACATGTAACGGCTCGCTCTATTCACCTACCGTGCTGGAAGGCGTCGACCGCCAATGCAAGTTGTGGTGCGAAGAGGTGTTCAGTCCGGTAGTCATCCTTCAGAGCGTCGCCTCCCTGGATGAGGCATTGGCGCTGGCTAACGAACCTGAATACAGCCTGCATGCTGGGATCTTCACCAGCAATCTAAAGGTTGCAATGACCGCCGCTAAACGACTGGAGGCGGGCGGGGTGATGATCAACGACTCTTCCGACTACCGTTTTGATGCAATGCCTTTCGGCGGCTTCAAGTACGGGAGCATGGGTCGTGAGGGCGTACGTTTCGCTTACGAAGACATGACGCAACCCAAGGTCGTTTGCATTAACGGTGTGAGTGGAAGCTAAGCAACTCTCTCAACTCAAGAATGAAACACACAACAATAAAGAGGAAACGACATGCGCCCCGATAAGCACAACCTTTCGACATTATCTGCAGCGACACTTGCTGTTCATGGCGGCAATGTCGCGGATGTCACCAGTGGCGCCGTCCGTACACCATTGGTCATGGCAAACTCCTATCTCTTGCCGGAAGATCCGGCGACCATGGACTGGTCGAGCCCGGACGGGCTGGTGTACACACGCAATCAAGGCCACAACCAGGTTTGCCTTGAGAAAAAACTCGCAGCCCTTGAGGGTTGTGAAGATGCGGTGGTATTCGCGACCGGTGTTGCTGCCTTGCACTCGGTATTTTTTTCATTCTTGAAAAGTGGTGATCACGTCATCGTCAGTGACATCACCTACCAGGCAGTCTGGCGGCTTTTCGCCGAACTACTGCCTGAACGTTACGGCATTGAGGCAACCTTCGTAGACGTAGGTGACCTGGAATCGGTACGTAACGCCATTCGCCCCAATACCAAGCTGATCCACACTGAAACGATCGCCAACCCCACCACGAAAGTTGCAGACATTGCGGCATTGGCTGAGATTGCACATGCTCATGGCGCGCTGATCTCTGTGGATGCCACATTCACGCCGCCTCCATTTTTTCGTGCAAGTCAACACGGTGTCGACTTCGTCATTCACTCATTGACCAAGTACATCAATGGCCATGGTGATGCCATGGGCGGGGTAGTGATCGGCTCCAACCAGTTGATCAACAAGATCAAGAATGATGCCTTGGTTGACCTCGGCGCGACCATTTCGCCGTTCAACGCGTGGATGATCATGCGCGGCTCGGTCACGTTGCCTCTGCGCTTGAAGCAATTGTTGAACTCGGCCGAAAAGTTGGCTCAGTTTCTGGATAGCGATGATCGGATTGCCTACGTCTACTACCCCGGTTTGCCCTCCCACCCGCAGCATGAGTTGGCGCGCCGGCAATTTGCGGGCAAGGGCTATGGTGCAGTGATGGCGTTTGCCGTAGAGGGTGATCCTGATACCCAGAATCGCTTTGTCTCGAACCTGCGCATCATCACGTCGGCCGTTTCATTAGGGCATGACGAATCACTGATCGTGCACGTAGGTGCAGAGGGTCGAGGTGGATTTGACAAGTACCCCGAAGAGTTCCGCCAGTACGGTCATTTGCGTTTTTCTGTAGGGCTGGAAGACCCAGAAGACTTGATCAAGGATGTTGCGTTCGCGCTGGACGCAACATTCAAGTGATTTGAATACGGGCGCTATGTAACCAGGGTTTGGTCAACCCGTCTTTACCCCCGTCCTCGCGGGGGGCTTTTTAATAACGTTGACGTGTTGATTGCGCCTGGCGCAAACAGTCTTTGTGTTTTTTAACGATTGGGAGTTGCTCATGGCTTGGGTGAGTTTGATAGTTGCGGGGATATTTGAAGTTGTGTGGGCTTTTTCGATGAAACAATCTGAAGGGTTTACGCGATTGGTGCCCACGGTCATTACATTTGTCACCGTGGTTGCTAGTTTCGCGCTTTTATCCTTCTCGATGAAGAGCTTGCCGCTGGGTACGGCATACACCATCTGGACGGGGATCGGCGCTGTGGGGGCTTTTGCTGCGGGTATTTTCTTCATGGGTGAACCCGCCACGCTGTTGCGTATCGTGGCCGCCGTATTGATTGTCAGTGGATTGTTAATGATGAAATTGGTGTCTGCTTGAAAAGGCGAGCATTTTGCTCGTGATAACGTTCAATTTGCCATATTCGTAAAGTCGCCGTACTCAGGTAACGTTCAAGTCGAGATGCAGGTCTCGCTAAATAATAACGAGCGTCATGGTTAATGCTGTCGGATGTTTACTGCCCTTAATCCAACTACAATATCTAGGGATGTAATTATGATTTCGCTAAAGAAGCTATGTTTAGTAATGGGCTTGGCGTTGTGCACAAGTGCAGTGTCTGCCAAAGAATACTCCACCTTGCGTTTCGGCGTAGATGCCAATTACGCGCCGTTTGAGTCCAAGGCCGCCGATGGCAGCCTCAAGGGATTTGATATTGACTTGGGCAACGCGATTTGCGCCAAGCTTTCAGTCAAATGCATCTGGGTGGAAAGCGATTTTGATGGCCTGATTCCAGGCCTCAGGGCCGGCAAGTTCGACGGTATCCTGTCATCCATGACCGTGACGGCCACTCGTGAAAAAGCCATTGATTTTTCAAGCGAACTTTTCTCTGGATTCACGTCCTATGTGTTCAAGAAGGGGTCAGACCTGAGCACGGATGTGGCATCACTCAAAGGCAAAACGGTTGGCTATTTTCAAGGCAGTATCCAGGAAGCTTACGCCAAGGCCGTGCTGGACAAAGCCGGGGTAAAAATCCAGTCCTATCAGAACCAGGATCAGGTGTATTACGACCTGGTAGCGGGTCGGCTGGATGCATCCCTTCAGGATGCGCTTCAAGCCCAACTGGGTTTTATCAACTCCCCCCACGGCGCTGACTACGAAATGAGCCCGTCGGTCGAGAGCCCTTATCTTCCCTCCAAAACAGCCATCGGCATCGCCAAGGGCAATACAGAGCTCAAGGCCTTGCTGGATAAAGCGATCCAGGCTCTTCACGACGATGGCACCTATGATTCGATCCAGAAGCAGCATTTTGGCGATCTGAATCTTTACAGCGGCAAATAACCACCCGGCGCTCGTCCGCTGGATGGGCGTTTTCGCTATAGGTTGTTGATCATGTTTGAAACATTATTAGGCGCATTGGGGCTCTCTGCATTCAGCTTGCAAGGCTTCGGCCCGCTGCTGCTCGAAGGCACCTGGATGACCGTCAAGCTGTCCCTGTGCTCTCTTTTACTTAGCGTATTGCTCGGGTTGATGGGCGCCAGCGCTAAACTGTCCAGTCTCAAGCTGCTGCGTATGCCCGCGCAGCTCTACACCACACTGATTCGTGGGGTGCCGGATCTGGTGCTAATGCTGTTGATTTTCTACAGTCTGCAAACCTGGCTGACGGTCATCACAGTGGCATTGGGCTGGCAGTACATCGAAATCAATCCCTTCGTCGCAGGAATCATCACCCTTGGTTTTATCTACGGCGCCTATTTCACCGAAACTTTCCGCGGCGCCATGCTGGCCGTACCCCGTGGTCAGGTCGAAGCCGCTACTGCCTATGGGTTAAGTCGCGCCCAGCGTTTTCGCTTTGTGGTATTCCCGCAAATGATGCGGTTTGCCCTCCCGGGGCTGGGCAATAACTGGATGGTAATTCTTAAAGCCACCGCATTGGTGTCGATCATCGGCCTGGCTGATTTGGTAAAGGCTGCCCAGGACGCAGGAAAAAGCACCTATCAATTGTTCTTTTTCCTAGTACTGGCTGCACTGACCTACCTGATCATCACCAGCATCTCCAACTTCGTCCTGCGCTGTCTGGAAAAACACTACGCCGCGGGTTTACGGGAGGCGGTGCGATGATCGAACTACTGCAGGAGTACTGGAGGTCATTCGTCTACAGCGATGGCCAGCAAATCACTGGTCTGGCCATGACATTATGGTTGCTCAGCGCATCGCTTTTCATCGGCTTTATCGTATCTATTCCATTGTCCATCGCACGCGTGTCCCCCAGGTTTTACGTGCGCTGGCCGGTGCAGTTTTATACCTACCTGTTCAGGGGGACACCGCTCTACATCCAACTGCTGATCTGCTACACCGGAATCTACAGCCTCGCCGCAATACGCGCTCAGCCTGTGTTGGATGCATTCTTTCGCGATGCAATGAACTGCACCATTCTTGCCTTCGCTCTGAACACGTGCGCTTACACCACCGAGATATTTGCCGGGGCCATTCGCAACATCGCTCATGGCGAAGTCGAGGCGGCAAAAGCGTATGGCCTCTCGGGATGGAAACTCTATGCGTTTGTGATCATGCCGTCAGCCTTGCGTCGCTCGCTGCCGTATTACAGCAACGAAGTGATCTTGATGCTGCACTCAACCACGGTGGCATTCACCGCCACGGTGCCGGACATTCTCAAAGTTGCCCGTGACGCGAACTCAGCGACCTTTTTAACCTTTCAATCGTTTGGGATTGCGGCACTGATTTACCTGACGGTCACCTTTGCGTTGGTCGGAGTGTTCCGAATTGCCGAACGTCATTGGCTGGCCTTTTTAGGGCCGACTCACTGAGCCCTGTATCTGACAGGGCCGCTCCCAACCCGCTTAGAGGATGATTGCGAACATGTACAAATTGACGGTTGACGGACTACACAAGAGTTACGGTACCCATGAAGTACTCAAGGGTGTTTCCCTGCAGGCCAAAACGGGCGATGTCATAAGCCTTATCGGCGCGAGCGGTTCGGGAAAGAGTACGTTCCTGCGCTGTATCAATTTTCTCGAAACACCCAACGACGGTGCCATGAGTTTGGATGGCAAACCAATTTGTATGGTTAAAAATCATGCTGGATTACGTGTGGCGGATGACCGCGAGCTGCAACGACTCCGTACCCGCTTGGCCATGGTCTTCCAGCATTTCAACCTGTGGGGACACATGACCGTGTTGGAAAACATCACCATTGCCCCGCGTCGGGTGCTAGGCGTCAGCAAAAAAGACGCAGAAGACCGTGCGCGGCGGTACTTGGATAAAGTCGGCTTGCCTGCCCGTGTTGCCGATCAGTTCCCTGCGTTTCTTTCCGGTGGTCAACAGCAGCGGGTAGCGATCGCCCGCGCCCTCGCCATGGAGCCCGAAGTCATGCTGTTCGACGAACCCACCTCGGCGCTTGACCCTGAGGTGGTGGGTGAGGTGCTCAAAGTCATCCAGGGGCTTGCTGAAGAGGGGCGCACCATGATCATGGTGACCCATGAAATGGGGTTTGCACGCAAAGTGTCGAACCAACTGCTGTTCCTTCATCAAGGACTGGTTGAAGAGCAGGGCGGACCTGAAATTCTGGATAACCCCAGAAGCGAGCGCCTGCAGCAGTTTCTGTCCAACGGGCTTAAGTGAAATGCCTTGGCTATGACCAGCGGAACAAAGAACCACGCGGCCCATGAGGGGTTGGGACGCATCGACGCGGCCATCGTCGACGTACTGCGCCGCAATGGGCGCATCACCTATAAAAAACTCGCCTCACTGGTGCACTTGAGCGAGAGCCCTTGTCAGCAACGCGTTCGCAAGCTGGAGAGGCTGGGCGTCATCCGCGGTTACGGGGCATTTATTGACGAGCGCAAGCTATTACCCTGTTTATCACTGGTGGTTCTAATGACCCTGGCTGAGGGCAGGGGATGCAGCACGCAAAAGGTATTTGAGGCGCTTGTCAGTGCTTGCCCGCAAGTCATTAAGTGTCACCTGGTGAGTGGTGCGCTTGATTACTGCCTCCGAATACGCTGCCGGGATATGGAGCATTTCCGATCAGTCACTGAATCATGGCTGGAGAGCACTGAACTGCACCTCGAGAAACTGGTGGCCTATCCACAGCTGGCCGTCATCAAGCCTTTATCGACGCACCTTGGTATCGAATAACAATTACAACACTTCACGCCTAGAGATAAACCATGATGATTGCGAACCTGAAGTTCAGTCATAAGGTATTGCTTGCGGCATCATTCGTTGTTGTCGCAGCGTTTTCGCTTTTTACGCTTTACAACGACTCGATTCAGCGCAAAACCATTCGCTCGAACCTTGAAAGCCACCTAGAGGAAATGAGCAAGATCACGGCTGCAAGCGTTCAGTCCTGGCTCTCTGGACGGGTACTTCTAATAGATCATGTTGCCCAGACGGTTGCCAATGATCCCGCGTCGCAAAACATCACGCGGCTGCTGGAGCAGAGGTCGTTGTTATCGACGTTTACCTTCACTTATCTAGGCAGTCGTAACGGTAGTTTCGTCATCCGGCCAAAGGACGATCTACCTGCTAATTACGATCCTCGCACGCGGCCTTGGTATACCGACGCAATGGCTGCAGGAGGGACAACGCTGACTGAGCCTTACCTCGATGTGACGACAGGGCAACTGATGATGACCATTGCAACGCCGGTCAGTCAGGACGGCAAGCCGCTTGGAGTGGTAGGCGGGGATCTTACACTGGAGACGTTGGCGACCATTGTCAGCTCGCTCGACCTAGGTGGAATTGGCTATGCCTTTTTGGTCAACGCAGATGGCAGGGTGTTGGTTCATCCAGAAAAAGAACGGGTGATGAAGCAATTGAGCGATATTTACCCCCTGAACACGCCATCACTTAGCTCCCATATCGGCGAGACGGAGCAGGACGGAAAACCTCAAATTTTGATGTTCTCGCCGATCAAGGGACTGCCTTCGGTGAACTGGTATATCGGTTTGTCTATCGACAAAAGCAAAGCTTATGCGGCACTTGATGATTTTCGCACTTCCGCCATTTTGTCGATGGTTATTGCCGTGGCGACCACGCTGCTTTTGCTGGGCTTGCTTATTCGCGTACTGATGCGGCCCCTGAGATTGATAGCTACAACCATGCGGGATATCGCCCAGGGAGAGGGCGACCTTACCCGCCGCTTGAGTGCGCATTCGAAAGATGAGTTCGGAGAACTGGCTGCAGACTTCAACCTTTTTGTGGAACGTATTCAGCACTCAATACGTGAAGTGTCTTCTGCTACCGAGCATGTCAATGAAGTGGCCAGGCGTGTAACGCAGACCTCTAGTGCGTCAATGTCAAACTCGGACGATCTGGCCAATCGCACCAACAGTATTGCGGCCGCGATTAACGAACTCGGCGCGGCGGCCCAGGAAATCGCACGTAACGCGGGTGACGCTTCCCTTCAGGCGTCGGATGCCCGGTGCCAGGCTGAAGATGGCCGCGAGGTGGTGACCCAAACGATAAATGCCATGGGCGCGCTCTCTGGGAAAATCCGCACGTCATGCAGCAACATAGAGGCGCTGAATGGTAAGACCGAAAATATCGGTCGAATTCTTGAAGTCATCAAGGGCATTTCCGAACAGACCAACCTGCTGGCACTCAATGCCGCGATCGAGGCCGCACGGGCGGGTGAAGCCGGGCGTGGGTTTGCTGTTGTAGCTGACGAAGTTCGCAGCCTGGCTTACCGCACGCAGACGTCAGCCCAAGAGATCCATACAATGATTGCAGAGCTTCAGATGGGCGCACGTGAGGCGGTACTCACCATGAACGAAAGCGAGCGCTACAGTAAGGACGGCGTGATTATCGCCAACCAGGCCGGTGAGCGGCTGGGCAGCGTCAGTCAGCGCATCGGCGAGATTGACGGAATCAACCAGTCGGTGGCGACAGCAACTGAACAGCAAACTTCAGTCATCGATTCACTGAACATCGACATCACCGAGATCAAAACCCTCAACCAGGAAGGGGTGGAAAACCTGCAGGCCACACTGCTTGCTTGTGACGATCTTGAACGACAAGCCACACGACTCAAGCAGCTGGTGGATGGCTTTCGAACTTAGGCCATTCCTACAAGAGCAGGCATTGAATCACGCGCGCGAGAACAGCAGCTTAAAACCTGCTGCCCCAAAGACCAACGCAAGGGTGCCTTCAATCCATCGGCGCGCCCTGCGATAACCCCGAATCATCGGTGCCGTGGAGAACACGATCGCATAACCGCAGAAAATAGAAATGCTCAACACCGCACAGCCAGCCAGGATGATCATAACTGTTTCAGGTGTCGCTTGTGGTCCCAGACCCAGCGTCATCGTGGCGATCCAGCCCAGTAAAGCCTTTGGGTTGGTCAGGTGCATAAGCAAGCCCCGCCGGTAGAGGCCAAAACCCGAGATAGGCGGTGCTGCGCCCAGCGCTTTCTCGATTTTCTCGTCAGGTGTCAGGGCAGAACGTCCCGCTTTCAGGGCTAGGAACAGCAAGTATGCTCCGCCGACGATCTTGAACACGAAGAGTGCCTCTGCGAACTGAAGCAGAATGGCCGAGACGCTTGTGGCGGCCATCGATCCCCAGAAAAAAGAACCACTGATCACTCCGGCTGCAAGCATCAGCGCAGGTTTTCTGCCTTGGTGCATGGCAACGCCCATGATCCGCATATTGCTGGGCCCCGGGCTTGCCGCTCCAACAATGTAGGCGGTAAAAACGAGTAGAAGGTGGTGGAAATCAAATGACATCAGTCGACCCTCGAGCTGCTTGTAATAGCTCGCAGCTTAAGTGTTCATAAGCTATTCGTCATTGGGTTCTTTAGCTGAATTTTCTGGCTTATTTGATTCTCATCTCATGGGACTGGATCGCGCTCAATGGGATGTTTTCCATCGCCAACTTCCTGTAGTCCTACGCCGAGTTTGCCCCTGCCAATCCCGTCATCAGCGTGTGATTTTTCGAGATTTGGGCTGCTAGAAATTAGATTGGGGGCATCCTTTTCAAACCATCCAAAGCATGCCCTCAGATATGCCCCCAATGTAGCAATCCACTGGAGGTGGATGGATCTCCATGGTCTATGAAAAGGCAGAAATGATCAGATAAACAGCCCGCCAGATGGCTTCTATAGACTCTCAGGGTCGCCAAAGAACATCTGAATCCGCGACCGCAGCCAGCGCTCCCCCGGGTCATTGTCCTGGGACCCACGCCAAGCCATGTGCAGTTCAAAGCTGCGCACCGGGATCGGTGGGTCTTCGGCGCGCACGCCGCCGGCGGCGGTCAGCGCGTCAGCGGTGTAGTCGGGGACGGTGGCGACGATGTCCGTGCCTGCCAGCAAGGTGCTCAGCCCATTGAATTGCGGCACAGCCAGTACCACATGGCGCTTGCGACCGAGTTTTTCCAGCTCTTCATCGATGAACCCGCTCAGATCACCGGCGAAGGACACCAGGGCGTGAGGACGTGCGCAGAATTCGTCCAGGGTCAGTTGCCCCGGCGCTGTGTCGGCCCGCAACACCTTGGGCGAGCTGCGGCGCAGGACCTTGCGCTTGGCGTTGGCCGGCAGGTCGTCGGTGTAGCTGACGCCGATGGATATTTCGCCGGACGCCAGCAGGCTCGGCATCAGGATGTAGTTGACGCGACGCACCACCAGCACGATGCCAGGGGCTTCGGCACGCAGGCGCTTGAGCAGCATCGGCAGCAAGGCGAATTCGGCGTCGTCCGACAGGCCGATGCGAAACACCGAGGTGCTGGTGGCCGGGTCGAATTCCGCCGCGCGGCTGACCGCCGTGGAAATCGAATCCAGGGCCGGGGAGAGCAGGGCGAAGATTTCCACCGCCCGGGCCGAGGGTTCCATGCTGCGCCCGGTGCGCACGAACAACGGGTCATCGAACAGGCTACGCAGGCGCGACAGCGCGGCGCTGATGGCCGGCTGGCCGAGGAACAGTTTCTCGGCGGCGCGGGTCACGCTGCGTTCATGCATCAGTGTTTCGAATACGATCAACAGGTTCAGGTCGACACGACGCAGGTCATTGCGATTCATCTGGGGTCCTGGCAGATTCGGCGAGCTTGACGTGAGCGGTCATATGCGAACAATGACCGGCATGAATCTTACGGGGAAAGACTGGTACTCTGCACTGGCTAAATGAATTTTTGTAGGATTTGCCCTAGGGGGCTGATTGATTTTCTTGCTGCGGAATCAATGACAGGCATGTCGACTATTAATAGCCACTGATGGTCTTGGGTACAAAGCCCGGATAGAGTTCATGGCATTAGAGGTTACTTTGACGAGGTTTGCGATGTCCCGCACGATCCGTTTTCACAAGTTTGGTGGTGCCGAGGTGCTCAAATGCGAAGAGCAGCCGGCGGCTCTTCCTGCGCCAGGAGAAGTGCAGGTCCGTGTCGAAGCGATCGGCATCAGTTGGCATGACACCCTGTGGCGCCAGAACCTGGCGCCGTCCCAGGCTCGCCTGCCTTCCGGCCTGGGTCATGAAATGGCCGGCGTGGTAACGGCGGTCGGGGACGGTGTCGACGATCTGGCCGTGGGCGACAAGGTCGCCAGCTTCCCCGCGCAAAGTGCGAACGATTATCCGGTGTACGGTGAGATCATCGTGCTGCCGCGCACCGCGCTGACCCGATACCCGGATGTCTTGAGCCCGATCGAAGCCGCGGTGCACTACACGCCGCTGTTGGTCGCCTATTTTGCCTACGTCGACCTGGCGCGGGTCAAACCCGGGCAGTTCGCCCTGGTCACCGATGCCAGCCACTGCGCGGGCCCTTCCTTCGTACAGCTCGGCAAGGCGCTGGGTGTACGGGTGATCGCGGCCACCAAGACCGCTGACGAGCGCGAGTACCTGTTGTCCCTGGGGGCCGAGAAAGTCATCGTCACGGAAGAGCAGGACTTGCTGATGCAGATCAACAAGCTCACCGACAATCGTGGCGTCGACGTGGTGTTCGACGGCCTGGGCGGGCCGCAGATGTCGCTGCTCGGCGATGTCCTGGCCCCACGAGGCAGCCTGGTGTTGTATGGCCTGCAAGGAGGAAACCAGACACCGTTCCCGGCCTGCGCGGCGTTCCAGAAGAACATTCAGTTCTTCGTGCATTGTATCGGCAATTTCACCGGCAAGCCGGAACTGGGCATCATCCAGGACCAGGCGGCGGTGCAGCGGGCACTGCGCGATATCAATCAATTGACTGCCGACCGCGTCCTGTTGCCACTCAAGACCCGGGTCTTTCCGTTCGCCGAGTTTGTCGAGGCTCATCGTTACATGGACGAATGTCCTTGCCGTGAGCGCGTTGCCCTTCAGGTTGTCGATCCCGCCTGATTCCCGTCTCGCGCAAGAGTCATTGTCCCTGGCTCTTGCGCTGCCTCTGGCCCGATCGGGCCGCCTTTCTTCCTTCCTGCTTCAGCCCCTCCCAACGACAATGCGTGGGTGTCCGGCTGTCCGTCCACAACGAGCCCGTTTACCTGGCGGGCAACTGAACTGGTTTTTGCCCTCAATCTGTATCTTCTAATCATTATTGAAGTCCTGATAATTGAATGCTGGTTTTCAGCTCAAGGAAGAAGTCATGGCTCAATACATGTTTCCGGAAAGGCTTGATCCTCCATTGTCTGTTCAAGAAGCTTCGGACGTTAATGGAGGCAGGGCCTTTTATCGATTATCGGAAAAACAGTGCGAGGTAAGCGGCCAATTAAAGTTCGGCAAGTTCGTTATTTCTCGTGCTCATTGTCTGTGGGACGCTGTCGGAATTCTCCTAGGACGCATCGTAGGATTCACAAGGCCCAGTGATTTCGCGGCTTTCAGGCTTGATCGAAAAAGTCGGCGGCCGATCTCCTATGTATGTATCAAATAATTACGACGAGCAAAGCTCGAGCGTATTGCTAATACTCTTCGCAGTAGTGAAATAAGTCTTTCATCCGAACACGTCGCGCGATCACGTGGGTGGGTGCGGCACTGATATTTGAACTTCCAGGTAAATGGTTATGAGCGCAATTCATGAGCAGGCAATGATTCACGTGTATCAACAGATACTGCAGCGGCTGTTGGGTTTTTATTCCCGTGCGGAGCGTACGGCGTTGCAGCTTTTGATCCAGCGTCTGATCGTCGCCGCTGGTGGCATTGAGCGGATCGGTGATTACCGTGTACTGACGGTCCTGAACGGGAGCCGGGACAGCTTTTACGTGCTGACGGCCCTGCGGGCCGCGCAACTGAGCATCGCCGGCAGGAATCCCGTGACCTTCGACCTGCGGGTCGCCACGCCACGGCTGAGCGAGACCACCCAGGCGACCCTGGAAAACATCCATCGTTGCTATAGCGCGCTGTTCGTCTATGACGATCCCCGGGTAGAGCTGCTGATGGCGGATAACCGCGAAGTGGTGCCGTTCAACCACAGGCAACCATTGTCGGTGGCCGGACACGAGTCCAACCGCATGGACATGTTGGTCCTGGGTCACCTTCGCTCGGTCGACAGCCCTTTGGAGATTGGTGATGACGGCTACCTGGCCATGGCGGAGTTCTACCGTCACATGGCTCGCTGGGAGTCGGGGGTGGACTCCCTGGTCAGCAGCGATACGCCGCGCCAGCAGAGACAGTTCATGGCGGGCCTGCGACGTGCGACCCGCAAGATCGGCTTGGGTATCGAAACGACCACCACCTTCGACAACCTCTTTACGCAGCTCGATACCCTGGGCGACGATCTCTATCGGCATTTCTATGGGCCGCACCGCTTCGGCACGTGGAAACCCGAGGGCCATTTCGAAGCATGCCGGCGGGTAGGGCACATCGGCATCGATGACCTGATCGTCGATCGCTGCGAAGAAATGAACTGGCTGCTGTTCAGTGAGTTCCTGAGGGTACGGACCGACGACCTCATCGCTTCGGCACCGGAAAACGAATACCTCAGTCCGTTGCTGTCGGCCCATTTGCATGGCCTGCAGGCGGCTTGCCTGCAGGGACGCAGTTACGAAGCGGGCTACGGTGACTATGTGCAGCGGGCAATCATGATCATGCATCGCAAGCAACTGCCGGAACACGTCTGCGAACAGGCCCGGGAGCTGTTCGGCCCGCCTTCGGCCATTGCGGAGCGCCGAGCCCAGGCCGCCGCCGAAGCGCAAACGACCCTGGGACTCAACGAGGCGCAATTGGTGTGCATGCTGTTCGCCCCCTTTGTCGAGAGGGGCGCGGGGCTGGAGCATTTCCTGCGTTGTTGTCACCCCGGCATGCTGGTGGCGATGCCGGACCTGCACAAGGCCATGCAGGGCGCGACAGTCGCCGATCAGGTGGCGCAATGGATGGTGGATGTCAGCGGCCTGTCGATCGACATGCTCGGCAGGCTCTATGGGGCGAGCGTAGCGTTACCGGAATACGAAAACACCTTGGGAACCGACCCGCAACAGGCTGTCGACAACGCCGATACCGAAGCGCCCGGGTTGGACAGCGATGGCCTGCGCGAAGGCTCGGGCAGATATTGAGGGGGGCGGTTTGACGGCTTCACCCACCTCGTATCCGGCCACCGCTGCTGGGGTTCCGCCGCGGCCGGTCGCGGCCCCTCCAATGGGTCCGAAGCCATGAAGGGCTCGCGGGAAACGGATTTTGCCTACCAGGCGGTCTATCGCTACCTGACGGCCCTGATCAGCGAGCTGGGTAGCGAGGCCCGGGTTCGATTGCCGTCGTTACGGCAACTGGCCGACCGGTTGAACGTGTCGATCTCTACTATCCAGTACGCCTATTCGCTATTGGAAAAGGAAGGGCGGGTCTACTCGATAGCCAAGTCCGGCTACTACGCGCTGCCAGTGCCCAGTGTGGTCGCCCTGGGCGGCGGTGACGATCTGCTCGAGACGCTCTATGTCAATGCGCGGCGACCGGGCATGCTGGTGCTCAGCGCGGACGAACCGGCGTCGATGCAACCCCTGGACAGCCCGCTGTTGCTACTCGAACGCGAGCTGCTGCGCCAGTACCCGCGCGCCTCCCAGATGCCTTCGCAACCCTGGGGCGAGCTGGAACTGCGCGCTGCCTTGGCGGCCCGTTACACCTCCTCGCCGGCGCGCTGTTGGAAGGCCGATGATGTGTATATCGGTGCCGATCTGCGTGGCGTGCTGGAGATCCTGATCGCCGTGCTGGCGCTCAGGGGCGCCACGGTGCTGGTCGAATCGCCCTGCGACTGGACGATCCTGCGCTTGCTGCAGGCGGCCGACGTCAAGGTGATCGAGCTGCCGTTGTTGGCGGACGGCGGCATCAGTCTCGAGCAACTGGAGCAACTCCTGCAGAATGAAACCGTGCGCCTGGTGGTGCTGTCTTCGGTGTTGAGCATGCCGAGAGGGACGCCTGTTCCTGAGGACAACCGCCGGGCTGTGGCGGGTTTGCTGGAGGAGCACGGTACCTGGGTGCTGGAGAACGACAGCTACACGGACCTGATATTCGAAGCCGGGGTCGTGCCTTTTCGCGACCTGCTCGACCCTGACCGGCTGATCGTCTATTCCACTTTCGAGAAAACCATCGGCCCGGAGGCGCCGTATGGTTATGTGCTGTCGCGTCAATTGACCCTGCAACTGCAGCGGCATTTCCTGCTGCGCGCGTTTCGCCTGTCGCCCATTCGGCAGAAGGCCATCGCCCGCTTGTACAGCAACGGTCGGATCGACCAGCATCTGCTGGTGTTGCGGCGGTTGTTGCGTGAAAGCGCGATCTCGACGATGCAATTGCTGCGGGAGCGGCTAGGGGACAGTTTGCAGTGGGTTGAAGCCCAGGGCGGCGCGACAATCTGGATTCGATCGTCGCGCCGGGTGGACCTGCGGCAGGTTTTCCAGCGTTTGCTGGCCCAGCGCATCGTTATCGCCCCTGGCGAACTGTTCAGTATCCAGGGGCTCTATACCCAGCATTTGCGCCTGACGCATGCCTTGAGTGGTGCAATCGACCTGGATACGACGCTCTGCGCGTTGGCCGATGCGTTGCGGCTTGAGCAATCGTGAGAGGGGCAAGGGATCGAACCCATCGCGCCACGGTCGAACTGTCAGTAAACTGCATCCCATTTCCCAAGCCACTCCACCCAGAGGTTTTGCATGACAGTCAGTCCATTTGCGGGCAAGCCGGCACCGGCAGAGTTGTTGATCGATATCCCGCGACTGGTGACGGCCTATTACACCGGCCGGCCCGATGCCTCGATCGCGACCCAGCGTGTGGCTTTCGGCACCTCGGGTCACCGTGGCAGTTCCTTCGACCTGGGGTTCAACGAATGGCACGTGCTGGCTATCAGTCAGGCCATCTGCCTGTACCGTGAAGCCCAGGGCATCGATGGCCCCTTGTTCGTCGGCATCGACACCCATGCGCTGTCTACCCCTGCCGGTGCCAGTGCACTGGAGGTGCTGGCCGCCAACGGCGTGACCGTGATGATTGCCGAAGGCGATGAGTACACCCCGACGCCGGCGGTTTCCCACGCGATCATCTGTTACAACCGGGGGCGCACCACGGGCCTGGCGGACGGTATTGTCATCACGCCGTCCCATAACCCGCCGCAGAGTGGCGGCTACAAGTACAACCCCACCAACGGTGGCCCGGCCGATACCCATATCACCAAGTGGATCGAGGCCAAGGCCAACGAACTGCTGGTCAACCAGCTGGCCGGCGTCAAGCGCATCAGTTACGAGCAGGCCCTGAAGGCCGAGACCACGCACCGTCACGACTACCTCAACACCTACGTGGCGGACCTGGTCAATGTCATCGATTTCGATGCCATCCGCGCCGCCGGGTTGCGTCTGGGTGTCGACCCGCTGGGTGGAGCAGGGGTGCGCTACTGGCCGGCCATTGCCGAACATTACCGTCTCGACCTGGACGTGGTGAATACCCAGGTGGATTCGACGTTCCGCTTCATGACGGTCGACTGGGACGGGCAGATCCGCATGGATCCTTCTTCCAGCCATGCCATGCAGGGGCTGATCGGCCTGAAGGAGCGTTTCGACGTGGCCTTCGCCTGTGACCCGGATCACGACCGCCACGGCATCGTGACACCCTCCGGCGGTCTGCTGGCACCGAACAACTACCTGGCGGTCTCCATCGATTACCTGTTCCAGAACCGTCCGCAATGGCGCGCCGATGCCGGCGTCGGCAAGACGGTGGTGAGCAGCGGGCTGATCGACCGCGTGGCCAAGCGCCTGGGACGTCGTCTTTATGAAGTACCGGTAGGTTTCAAGTGGTTCGCCGATGGGCTGTTCGACGGTTCTCTGGGCTTCGGCGGCGAGGAAAGCGCCGGTGCTTCGTTCCTGCGCAAGGACGGTGGAGTATGGAGTACCGACAAGGATGGCCTGATCCCGGCGTTGCTGGCGGCTGAAATGACCGCTCGCACCGGTCGCGACCCAAGCCAGGCCTACCGTGCCCTGACGGACGAACTGGGCGAGCCGTTCTCGGTACGCGTCGATGCCAAGGCTACGCCCCAGCAGAAGGCCCTGTTGAGCAAGCTCTCGCCGGATCAGGTCGCGTCTACCCAGTTGGCCGGCGAGGCGATCCAAAGCATTCTCAGCCACGCACCGGGGAACGATCAGGCCATCGGTGGCCTGAAGGTGATGACCGAAAACGGCTGGTTCGCGGCGCGTCCATCCGGCACCGAGGACATCTACAAGATCTACGCTGAAAGCTTCATTGGCGACGAGCACCTCAAGAAGTTGGTGAGCGAGGCGCAGACGCTGGTGGATGGCGCTATCAGCGGCAAGTGATGTGTGTGTGTGGGAGTGAGCTTGCTCGCGATAGCAGTGGGTCAGGTTGCATCGATGTTGGATGTGCCGACGTCATCGCGAGCAAGCTCGGCTCCCACAATACACACCTGTGGGAGCGAGCCTGCTCGCGATAGTGGTGGTTCAGACCACAATCATGTCGATGCGACACCACTTTCAGTTCATCGCCTAACCCCATGACTTAAAAGCTTTTGGGTGGCACTCCTCGGCAAATACAGACACCATAGGGCATGGTTCTGAACACCGGAGTCCCAAAGCGTGCCGCAACACTCTCCCGATCTGCCTCCCGAACTGCTTCCCTTGGCGCAAATGCCGCTGCTCAAACGTCTGGCTGCCCGTTTTTTCGGCCATGGCCTGACACGCCTGCGCGCTCAGCACAGGGCTTCCTGGTTGCATGGCCAGGCCGATGGATTCCGCAGCGGCCATACCGCCGGGTTCGATTACGGCTTTAAAGAGGGGAAGGCCGAGGGCTTGGAAGAGGGACGCCAGGTCTTGTTGATCCGCGATTACCGCAATACGGAACATCCGGCTCCCAAGGTCGATGACTTGCTGTTCGACGATTGGCGCTTGCCCCTGACCTCCGAGCTGAAGAAGCGCGTAAAGGCGGATGTTGCCCGTTTGCTGCCGGCCCATGCACAGCCCAGTGCTGCGCAATGGAAGATGATTTTCAGCGATACACCGTCTACCTCGGTGGTTGCCGGAGCGGGCGCAGGTAAGTCCACGACCCTGGTGCTGCGCATCGTGCTGCTGTCCCAATACCTGGGCTTCGAGCTGGACTCGATGACCGTGGTGACGTTTACCCGGGAGTCACGCAAGGACTTCATCCAGAAGTTGATCGAGGTCTTTGCCCTGTGGGGACGAGCGGTCAGCGCCAAGGAAGCTCGCGACCTGGTGCGGACCTTCCATTCGCGCATCTTGCCCATGGTGCGCAGTTTGCCGGGATTCGAGCGCCTCCAGGCCTTCGAAACCCTGAGCCATCGCACGGGGGCCGGCGATGACGATGCCGACGGAAATCCCTTCGACTTGCGCATCAACGACGCCCAACGCCAGCAACTCAACGCCTGTTATCACCGTCTTTATCAGCGCGACGAGCGTTTCCGCGAGCTGATCAAGCCGCTGTCCCGGCACGCTTTCCAGCTCAAGGAGCTGGAGCGCGATCACCCTGACGTACAAAAGCGCATAGCCGTGACCGAGCTGGCCGCCCAGCGCGACGAAGAACTGTGCGACGCCATCGAGGATCTGTGGTTTCGCGCCGGTGCGTGGCCCATCAAGGGCGTCGAGCCCAAGCGTCAGGCATTCGAGATCAATGGCTCGAAATTTCATTGTCATGGCTACATCCCCTCCCTGGACGCTTGGGTGATGCTGGGGTTCGATTCGCGGGAGGATGCCCGGCTCAGTCGTCCAGGCGCACGACTGAGTCTGCGCGCGGAATGGGCGGTCAAGCGCACTCTGTTTCAAGCTTTCTGCCGTAAACCATTGATATGGATAGAAAGCTACGAAGGATCGAAACGTTTGCTCGCCTCACTGGCCGGAGACGCCAGCGCCGGACCGGGATTCGATTACAAGGTCAAGGGAGAGCTGGGGTCGGCGCCGCTGCTGGATTGTTTCGTCGCGGCAGCCGGTTTTATCGAGAACCTGGGCCTGGATGTCCCGGATGCCGTAGGCCGGATGAGTTTCGCCCAGGATGACCCTGATCGGTATTTTTTCGAGGCGCTGAGCCGCTATTGGCGGGCGTTCGAGGACCATCTGCTCGACCAGTCGCCTCCCGTCATGACCTACAACCGGATGTTTGCGCTGTTCAGCGAGCACTCGCCGGAAAACTTCAAGTTGCTGGGCGATGCGCTTCTCAGGCCTATGTCGCACCTGATGATCGATGAGTTCCAGGACGTTTCCCCGCAGATTGTCTCCTGGCTTCGCGCAAGCCTTCGAGAAGTGCGCCGCCGGGGCCCCGCGATGCACGTGGGGCGCGGCGCCCAGCATTCCTCCTTGTTGTGTGTCGGCGACGATTGGCAGTCGATCTATGGCTGGCGCGGCAGCTCACCGAGCTATTTCATGGGGTTCACCCAGCAATTTCCGTCGCCGGCCAATACCCGGGTAATGCTCACTGACAACTATCGCAGTCATCAGCACATCATCGACGCAGCGGAGCATATCGTCCGCGCGGCGGCTGCCATCCCCGGTAAAAAGGCCAAGGCCAGCGGCCAGTCCACATTGTTGAGCCCGGTCAATGTGCTGGATCGGGACGATGAAGGCTTGGCCCGGCGGCTGGATGAGCACTATCGCAAGGGCGACTCGATATTAATGTTGTATCGAAAAAGTAGCGATAAGTCCTTGATAGAAAAGTATATTCAGCCGACAGTTAATGTGGATTCTAGCTTGCCTTATGAGGCGAGGCGCCTGAGGCAGATGACCTATCACAGCGCCAAGGGGCTCCAGGCCGATGCTGTGTTCCTGTTGGGCGACTGCCAGCACCTGACCCGCTCACCCTACAAGAATCAGGTCTATCGAATGGCCGGACTGGGTCAGGACGGTGACGCCGAGCCGTACGATACGGCGCAAAGGGACGAGATCCTGCGCCTGGCCTACGTGGGCATCACCCGTGCGGTACGGCATTGCTACTGGTACGTCGATGAACCGGACAGCCAGGCCGCCAACGCGCCCAGGGCTTCGGACCGTATCGACAAGGGCAAACCGTTCTTCGTTGACCATCGCCGCGCTCGCAGTTGAAGGCGCTGGACTGGTAGTTGCCTGGAAGATCGCCATCGCGAGCAGGCTCGCTCCCACAAGGTCCCGGGGTGGCTCAGCAAGTGTGTTCACCCAAACTCCTGTGGGAGCGAGCCTGCTCGCGATGGCGGCGCGACGACCACCCAAATACCCCAAACAGCGCCCACAAAAAAGCCCACCAATGTGGGCTTTTTTACTCAGGACGCGAACCGCCTCAAACCAACCGGTGGTACGAAGGCTTCCAGCTCGGCTTCCACCGCTTCGATAATTCGTTCCACGTCAGGAGCGTTCATCACGGTCGCGCAGGGGATGCCTGCAATCGCGATCATGGTTTCACCGCTGGCGCGATCGAACAGCCGAGCGACCATGCTGCCCGGTGCATCCATACTGGCTTCGAAGCCCATGGGATGGAAATGCCAGCGCATCAGCTGGCAAGCGTTGGGAAACGTAACCTTGCTGAACGATCCTTTATTCATCTGTTGCCCACCTTCTTCATCAAGCGCTTCCGTTTGCTCTTGTCAGGAAGGAAGAGCCATCATGGCCCTACCAGTGAGAGCTAAAAATAGCACTTGATAATGAAATCCATGTGTCTTTTTTCAGTCCGTTTTGCGATTGGTTCACTTTTTTTGATCTGCATCATGAATTAAAGGTCAGGGCCCAGAATGCCATCACCCTTTGTCCGGCGAAGGTTGAGGGGCGCTCAGCGGCTCTGGCGCACGGTATTGCAGGGCGATGAGCAGTGCCAGAACCACCATCGATAAAGCGGCGGCGAAGGTAATATGCAGGCCGTTTGCAACCTCCTCAGGGCTGGCAGCGGAGACGCCGTTTGTCGGTAACGCTGAGGCGAATACCGCGCCGAGCACCGAGGCGCCGGTGAAGAAGCCCAGGTTGCGCGACAGGTTGAGCAACCCGGCAATGACGCCGCGCTTTTGCGCAGGAATATCCGTCATTACTGCCGTGTTGTTGGCAGGCTGGAACAGGGCGTAGCCCAAGGTGGTGACCACGATGGCCATGACATAGCCGCTCATGCCCAACGCGGGAGGCACCAGCGTCAACATCAAGCAGCCCAGCCCCATGGTCGCCAACCCGACAAGCCGCATGGGCCGCACGCCGAATCGATCCGTGAGGCGCCCGGCAGGCACGCCGGTCAACGCAGCGACGCAGGGGCCGACGGCCAACACCAACCCCACCAGTGCGGTCGGCAGTCCCAGGGTGATGGACAGGTAGAAAGGCCCTACCAGCAGCGTCGCCATCATGACTGTCGCGACCAATGCACTTGTTGCCAGGCCTGAAACCAGCAGCCGGTCGCGGAACAATGCCAGAGGGATCAGCGGCGACTTCACCCGGCGCTGGGTCAGGACAAACAGCCCACCGCCTAGGATCGCCACCAGCAGCAAGGCGATATTGAGCCCGTCAAAATGACCGCGTCCCAAGGTCATGGCCAGCGCATAAGCGCCCAGTGCCATTGCCAGCAGCACCGTGCCGATGATATCGAAGCCCGTTCGTTCGGCATTCGTCTGCGGGCGATGGGTGGGCAAGGAGCGCCAGGCCAGCAGCCACGTCAGGAGCCCGAGAGGCACATTGATAAGGAAGATGGCCTGCCAGCCAAAGACGCTGACCAGCGTACCGCCGAGCGAGGGCCCAAGGGCAGTGCCCACCGCTGACAGCGTGGCCAGCAAGCCCATGGCGCGACCGGTTCGGTCCTTGCCAACCGTTTCACCGACCAGGGCCAGGGTCAGGGTCATCATGACGGCGGCTCCGAGGCCTTGCAGCGTCCGGCCTGCGATCAATAGCCCAAGGGAAGGGGCGAGTCCGCAGAGGACGGACGCCAGGGTGAACAGCAGAATCCCGGCCAGCAGTAGTTGCCGACGTCCCAGCAGATCACCCAGGCGCCCGACGCTGACAATCAGCGTGGAGATCGCCAGCAGATAAGCCAGCACCACCCATTGGACCGCCTGGAAGGAAGCGCCGAACGCTTCGGCCAAGGCGGGCAGGCCAACTGTGGCGACGCTGGTGCCCAGCGAGGCCAGCAAGGTTGCCAGGGCAAGACTGGTCAACGCCCAGCGTGTCGAGGTTTGGGAAGCGCCGGTCATCTCCGGCGAGCAGGGTTGCGTATTGGCTGGTTTCATTCTGTTCTCCGTTTTACAGCTCGCAAAAACTGGGCTGTCAGAACAGTACGCTCAGGCTTAACATGGCGGAAGACGCAGCATTTGCACTTTATAGCTGCATCTGACGCCACCTATTAGCCTGAGGCCTGAGTATGTCGATTCCCGATCTCAACCTGTTGATCACCCTTGACGTGCTGTTGGCGGAAGGCAGCGTCGCCCGGGCGGCTCAACGGCTGCGGCTAAGTCCTTCAGCGATGAGCCGGGCGTTGGCACGATTGCGCGACACCATCGGTGATCCGCTGTTGGTTCGGGCCGGGCGAGGGCTGGTTCCCACTCCCCGCGCCCTTGAATTGCGCGAACAGGTCAGTCAACTGGTGCAGGACGCCCAGGCAGTGCTACGCCCGGTCCAGGCCCCGGACCTGCGGCGGTTGAGCCGGACCTTTACGCTACGCACCCGCGAAGGGTTCGTGGAAAACTTCGGGGTCGACCTGATTGCCCGCGTCGGTGAACAGGCCCCGGGTATCCGGATGCGTTTCGTGGACAAGACTGACAAGAGCAATACGGCACTGCGCGATGGGAGCGTGGACTTGGAAACCGCTGTCGTGGACAAGGACACCCGGCCGGAGCTGCGCACCCAGGCGTTGTTCGTCGATCGTTTCATCGGCGTGGTACGCCTGGGGCATCCGCTGGGCCAGGCCGAGATGAGCGCCGCCGCTTATGCTGCGGGCGGGCACATCGAAGTGGTCTTGCGCGACCTCGACCACGGCCCCATCGACCGGGCATTGGAGCCCTTGAACCTGACGCGAGAGATCATCACCACGGTCCCGGGGTTTTCCACGGCGCTGGGGCTCGCGCGGTCCAGTGACCTGATCGCCAGTGTGCCCGAACGTTACACCACCCGCCTGCGCACCGGGCTGCACAGCTTTGCGTTGCCGTTCCCGGTGCCGGTATTCACGATTGCCATGCTCTGGCATCCAAGAATGGATGCCGATCCGGTGCATCGCTGGCTGCGAGGATGTTTGCGGGAGGTTTGCGCGCGTAAAACGGAGAGCGAAGAGGCCACTAGTTCATATTAATTAATAGCACTTCACTGGCACTTAGTTTCTGAAAGTGTCCGGGTCGACATACGGCGCTATTTAATATTTAAATAGGATTTTGTCCGACAATTTTTGTCTGTGGCGCTGTGCTGCCTGCATTAACGGGGCGAGCGCCTAGTGCTATGCGTGTCATCGGAGTTGCTGTTCATATGAGCCGAAAAAATTGCTAGACGTTTGATTTCGAATTGTGTCAGTTTTCCTGCGTCCTCAATTGGGCGAGTGATAGGACGATCTCGCCAGAGATTGTCTATCTGACAAAAACTGTTCCATTGCAAACAAGGAAGTGTGTTTATGTCGAAAGTCAAAACCAGCACTATTGATTCTGCCGAACAACTCCTCTGGGCACCGCAAGCATTGGCCGCGCCGAGTAATGCGTTCAACCAGATCAACAGTTTCAGCCATCAATACGACCGTGGCGGCAATCTCACCGTCAATGGCAAACCATCGTATTCGGTGGACGAAGCGGCGACTCAATTGCTGCGCGACGGCGCGGCCTATCAGGACAGGGACGGCAGCGGCAAGATCGAGCTGACCTATACCTTCCTCACCTCTGCGTCCTCGAGCACCATGAACAAGCACGGGATCAGCGGTTTCAGTCAGTTCAACGCCCAGCAGAAGGGGCAGGCAGTGCTGGCCATGCAGTCGTGGGCGGACGTGGCCAATGTCACCTTTGCCGAGAAGAGCAGCGGTGGCGACGGGCACATGACCTTCGGCAACTACAGCGGCGGCCAGGATGGCGCGGCGGCATTCGCCTACCTGCCGGGGACCGGCGCCGGATATGACGGGACATCCTGGTACCTGATCAACAGCAGCTACACCCAGAACAAGAACCCGGACCTGAACAATTATGGCCGGCAGACCCTGACCCACGAAATCGGCCACACTCTGGGCCTGGCGCACCCTGGCGACTACAACGCCGGCGAAGGCAGCCCGACCTACGATGACGCCACGTACGGCCAGGACACCCGTGGCTACAGCGTGATGAGCTACTGGAGTGAAAGCAACACCAACCAGAACTTCAGCAAGGGCGGGGTGGAAGCCTATTCCTCGGGCCCGTTGATGGATGACATCGCGGCGATCCAGAAGCTCTACGGTGCCAACATGAGCACCCGTACCGGTGACACCACCTACGGCTTCAATTCCAACGCCGGCCGCGACTTCCTAGGTGCCTCTTCCTCGTCGGACAAGGTGGTGTTCTCGGTATGGGACGCGGGCGGTCGCGATACCCTGGACTTCTCCGGTTTCACCCAGAACCAGAAGATAAACCTCAATGACGCCTCGTTCTCAGACGTTGGCGGCATGGTGGGCAACGTGTCCATTGCCCAGGGGGCTACCATCGAAAATGCCATCGGCGGGTCGGGCAGCGACTTGCTGATCGGCAACGAAGTAGCCAACGAGCTCAAGGGCGGCGCCGGTAATGACATCCTCTGGGGCGGCGGTGGCGCGGACAAATTGTCGGGCGGTTCGGGTGCCGACACGTTTGTGTTCGCCGCAAGCTCCGACTCGCGGCCGGGCGCCACGGACCAGATCCTCGATTTCGTCAGCGGCCTGGACAAGATCGACCTGACCGGTATCACCAAGGGCGCGGGCCTGCACTTCGTGAATGCGTTCACCGGTGCGGCGGGCGATGCGGTGCTGTCGACATCCGGTGGTAACAGCCTGCTGTCGGTGGACTTCTCCGGGCATGGCGTGGCCGATTTCCTGGTCAGTACCGTCGGCCAGGCAGCGGTTTCGGACATCGTGGCTTGATGTCCGTATGACTCACTGAGGTGAGGGGGTTGTTCCCATCGACAAGGGGACTGCTTCGCAGCCCAGCGGGAGCAAGCTCCCTCGCCACAGACGTATTCCAACCCTTTTTCAGCGAGTAAAGATCATGCCCCGCAGTTTTCCGGCAACCGTCTGGTTACTCGCTACGTTGATGCTGTTTTCTGGAGAAGTCGCCATGGCGCGCAGCCTGTTATTAGCAGAACCCTCGCAGTTGGCCGGTCAATGGCGGGCCGTTTTGGCAGGTCCCCAGGACAACGCACAAACCCAGGCGATGCAGGACAAACCGTCCAATATCTGTGTCATCGAACTCAAGGCGGACCAGACCGTGGGTGGGCAAACCGATTGCCTGGGCCACTGGCTCGGGGATGAACCGGTTCATTGGTTTCCGGAACCCGATGGTCTTTCGCTGCTTGGCAAGCAAGAGGCCAGAGTTCATCTGGGGCTACGCCAGGGCTACGTTTATCAAGTCAATTTGAAGTCAGGATTGAGCGTTACGCTCGAGCGTAATATCCAGGAGAACGCTCGTTAACGTATTTGCACGGCCTGAACCTGTTTACCAATAACCAAGCGCGCTTGTTCGATCAAGCGTGCACTTTGGTGTGGTCAGGCTCAATTATTAAAAAGATTGGCAAGTTCAGATGTTTGCCAATTCTGTGGCGAAGCCAATAGCAGGGAAGAATGATGAAGAGGGCAAAGACCGCCGCCGCGATGTCGCTGTTCAAGGCATTGGGCGATTATAAAAATATCCTGCTCAGTGTCGGTTGTTTTACCGCGCTGATTAATGTCCTGATGCTTGCGCCTTCAATTTACATGCTCCAGGTCTATGACCGGGGATTGTCCTCGCAAAACGAAACCACCCTGGTGATGCTGTCGTTGATGGTGGTGGGGTTCTTTGTCTTCATCGGGCTTTTGGAAATGGTGCGCAGCTTCATCGTCATCCGCATTGGCAGCCAATTGGAAAAGCGTTTCAACCTTCAGGTCTATAAAGCCGCATTCGAGCGCAACCTGCTCCAGGGCGAAGGCAACGCCGGGCAGTCCCTGGGCGATTTGACCCATCTGCGCCAGTTCGTCACCGGACCGGCGCTGTTCGCCTTTTTCGATGCCCCCTGGTTCCCGGTCTATCTGCTGGTGATCTATCTGTTCAACGTCTGGCTGGGGGTGTTCGCCAGCGTCGGCACGCTGTTGCTCATTGGGCTGGCATGCCTGAACGAGGCCATGACCCGCAAACCATTGGCACAGGCCAGCGGCTACTCGCAACAGTCCAGTCAACTGGCTACCAGCCACTTGCACAACGCCGAATCGATCCAGGCCATGGGCATGCTCGATGCGCTGCGTAACCGCTGGTTTAGCGTGCACTCGCGCTTTCTCGGCCTGCAGAACCAGGCCAGCGACACTGGCGCGGTCATCGGCGCGTTCAGCAAGACCTTGCGCCTGTGCCTGCAATCGCTCGTGCTGGGGCTGGGGGCGTTGCTGGTGATCAAGGGCGACATGACTGCCGGGATGATGATTGCCGGTTCGATCCTGATGGGCCGGGTATTAAGCCCTATCGATCAATTGATTGCCGTGTGGAAGCAGTGGAGCGGCGCGAAGCTGGCCTACCGCCGTCTCGATGCCCTGTTGCAGGCCTATCCACCCCAGGACGATGCGATGCCGTTGCCACCGCCCAAGGGCCAGGTGAGCTTCGAGCAGGTCAGCGCCGGACCGCCGGGGCAGCGCCAGGCGACCTTGCATCAAGTCAGTTTCAGTCTCGCTGCCGGCGAGGTGCTTGGCGTCCTGGGAGCTTCGGGTTCCGGCAAGTCCACCCTGGCCCGTGTGCTGGTGGGCGTGTGGCCGATCCTCGGTGGCGCGGTGCGCCTGGACGGCGCCGATATCCATCGCTGGAACCGTGACCAACTCGGCCCGTACATCGGCTATTTGCCCCAGGATATCGAGCTGTTCAGCGGCAGCATCGCCGAGAACATCGCCCGCTTCCGCGAGGCCGACCCACAGAAAGTCGTCGCCGCCGCCCAGCAGGCCGGCGTGCATGAGCTGATCCTGCGCATGCCCCAGGGCTACGACACCGTACTGGGGGAGGACGGTTGCGGTCTGTCCGGTGGGCAGAAACAGCGGGTGGCCCTGGCCCGGGCCCTGTACGACCGGCCGAGCCTGGTGGTGCTCGACGAGCCCAACTCCAACCTGGACACCGTCGGCGAAGCGGCGCTGGCCAGTGCCATCGCGCAGTTGAAGGCACAAGGCACCAGCGTCGTGCTGGTGACTCATCGCTCCTCGGCACTGGCCCAGGCCGATAAATTGCTGGTGCTCAACGACGGTCGGTTGCAAGCGTTCGGACCGAGCCAGGAAGTGCTGCGGGCGCTGTCCGGCCAATCTGAACCCCCGCGGGACAAGCCCCAGGCGACGCCCAACGGATTGAGCATGAGTCGTCAGTACTAGGCCGCCGGCAAACCCGGCAACGCATGAGCAAGGATCGCGACATGAACCTCGAACACACTGGAAACCCCGAGCGCCCCGAACGTGACGCTCGTTTCTTCATGCGCATGGGTTGGGCCCTGGCGATCCTTGGCGCTGGCAGCTTTTTCACCTGGGCCAGTCTGGCGCCGTTGGATCAGGGCATTCCCGTGCAGGGCACGGTGGTGGTTTCCGGCAAGCGCAAGGCCGTGCAATCGATGAGCAGCGGCATGGTCAGTCGGATCCTGGTGCGTGAAGGCGAAGCGGTCAAGCAAGGGCAACCGTTGTTTCGCCTGGACCAGACCCAGGCCGCGGCGGATGTGCAATCGCTGCAAGCCCAGTACCGGATGGCCTGGGCCAGCCTGGCGCGCTGGCAAAGCGAGCGGGACAACCTGGCACAAGTGAGTTTTCCGAGCGCGTTGAGCCAGGACCCGGACCCACGCCTGGCATTGGTGCTCGAAGGCCAGCGACAACTGTTCAGCAGCCGCCGCGAAGCCTTTGCCCGGGAGCAAGCCGCGTTGCGCGCCAGCATCGACGGCGCCACCGCGCAATTGGCGGGGATGCGCCGGGCCCGCGGCGACCTGACCGCCCAGGCCGAGTCCCTGCGCCTGCAACTGAGCGACCTGCAACCCTTGGCGGATAACGGCTATATCCCGCGCAACCGCCTGCTGGACTACCAACGGCAATTATCCCAGGTGCAGCAGGAACTGGCGCAGAACAGCGGCGAAAGCGGCCGGGTAGAACAGGGGATCATCGAATCCCGGCTGAAGCTGCAGCAACACAGCGAGGAGTATCAGAAGGAGGTCCGCAGCCAATTGGCCGAGGCCCAGCTCAAGAGCGAAACCCTGCAACAGCAGCTCGCGTCGGCTGGGTTCGAACTGCAACACAGCGAGATCCTCGCCACCGCCGATGGCATCGCCGTCAACCTGGGGGTGCACACCGAAGGCGCAGTGGTACGCCAGGGCGACACCTTGCTGGAGATCGTGCCCCAAGGCACGCGGCTGGAGGTGGAAGGGCGCCTGCCGGTGAACCTGATCGACAAGGTCGGTATCCATCTGCCGGTGGACATTCTGTTTACCGCCTTCAACCAGAGCCGCACGCCGAGGGTGGCGGGGGAGGTCAGCCTGGTGTCCGCCGACCAGATGATCGATGAAAAAACCGGTACGCCGTACTACGTGCTGCGCAGCAGCGTGGGCGATGCGGCACTGGAAAAACTCAATGGCCTGGTGATCAAGCCCGGGATGCCGGCGGAAATGTTCGTGCGCACTGGCGAGCGCTCGCTGCTCAACTACCTGTTCAAACCGCTGCTCGACCGGGCCGGCTCTGCGTTGACCGAGGAATAAGGATGTCCGGTGTATGAAGTGTTTCTACGGGTTGGCACTGCTGGCCGTTTCTACCTGCAACTCTGCCTGGGCCATGGGCCCGTTCGAATTCTACGAACAGGCCCTGCGCAACGATCCGGTCTATCTCGGGGCGATCAAGGAGCGCGACGCGGGCCTGGAAAACCGCGCCATCGGCCGCGCCGGGCTGCTGCCGCACCTGGGCTACAGCTACAACAAGGGCCGCAACCAGTCCAAGGTCACTTACCTCAATGACCGTGGCGCCAGCCAGCATGACGATCGCAACTACAGCAGTTACGGCTCCAGCCTGACCCTGCAACAGCCACTGCTGGACTACGAGGCCTACGCGGCCTATCGCAAAGGCGTGGCGCAGGCGCTGTTCGCCGATGAAAACTTCCGCGGCAAGAGCCAGGAGTTGCTGGTGCGGGTGCTGAGCCATTACACCCAGGCGCTGTTCGCCCAGGACCAGATCGACATTGCCCAGGCCAAGAAGAAGGCTTTCGAACAGCAGTTCCGCCAGAACGAGCATCTGTTTCGCCAAGGCGAAGGCACCCGCACCGATATCCTCGAGGCCGAGTCGCGCTACGAGCTGGCCACCGCCGAAGAAATCGAAGCGCACAACGAACAGGATGCCTCCCTGCGTGAGCTGGGTTCGCTGATCGGCGTGCCCACCCTGGCTATCGGCGACCTGGCGCCGTTGAACGAAACCTTTCAGACCTTCGCCTTGCAACCCGCCGGGTTCGATACCTGGCACGAACTGGCCGTGAGCAACAACCCCAACCTGGCCTCCCAGCGCCAGGCCGTGGACGTGGCGCGCTACGAGGTAGAGCGCAACCGCGCCGGGCATCTGCCCAAGGTCAGCGCCTACGCGACGATGCGCCAGAACGAGTCGGAAAGCGGTAACACCTACAACCAGCGCTACGACACCAACACCATTGGCCTGGAAGTCAGCGTGCCCTTGTATGCCGGCGGCGGGGTGTCGGCTTCGACCCGCCAGGCCAGCCGCACCATGGAACAGGCCGAATACGAGCTGGACGCCAAGACCCGGGAAACCCTGATCGAACTGCGCCGGCAGTTCAGCGCCTGCGTGTCGGGGGTGAACAAGCTGCGGGCCTACCAGAAAGCCCTGGCCTCCGCTGAAGCGCTGGTGGTGTCGACCCGGCAAAACATTCTGGGGGGTGAGCGGGTCAACCTCGACGCACTCAACGCCGAGCAACAGCTCTACACCACCCGCCGCGACCTCGCCCAGGCCCGCTACGACTACCTCATGGCCTGGGTCAAATTGCATTACTACGCCGGCACGTTGGGGGAACAGGACCTGGCGAAGGTGGATGAGGCGTTTGTAAGCCGCTGATCCATTGGTCGGGCAAGCCCCAAGGGACGGGATAGCCACAGGACTTTTGCAACAACTAAGGATGGTTCATGACAATCGATAACAACAAGCAACCCGAAAAAACACGCGGTCTGTTCCTGCTCAAGAGCTTGAATCACGCCGTACTCTGCGCGGTGGCAACCCTGGGCACGGCCCAGGCGGCGCCTTATGTCGAGGGCGGCAGGTCCGGGGACCCGGACAGTTGGCGCAGCGCCGAATTCAACGCTGAATGGGGATTGGGCGCGATCAATGCACAGCAGGCCTATGCTGCCGGCTACACCGGCAAGGGCGTCAAGCTGGGGATCTTCGACCAACCGGTCTATGCCGCACATCCGGAGTTTTCCGGTACCGACAAAGTCGTGACCCTGATCACCAGCGGCATCCGTGAATACACCGACCCGTACATTCCGGTGAGGGCCGGTGACCCATTCCGCTACGACGGTTCACCCACGGTGGGCTCCGATGGCAAGTTGGGCTCCCACGGCACCCACGTCGGCGGGATCGCCGCCGGCAGTCGTGATGGCAGCCCGATGCACGGCGTGGCGTTCGATGCGCAGATCATCAGCGCCGACAACGGCGACCCCGGCCCCGAGGACGGCATCATCCTCGGCAACGACGGTGCGGTGTACAAGGCCGGTTGGGATGCGCTGATCGCCAGTGGCGCACGGATCATCAACAACAGTTGGGGCATCGGCATCACCGACCGCTTCGACCAGGGCGGCCGGGACCCGGCATTCCCGCACTTCACCGTGCAGGACGCACAACTGCAGTTCGACCAGATCCAGCCACTGCTGGGGACCCGGCCGGGCGGCGCATACGAAGGTGCCATCGCGGCTGCCCGCAGTGGAATCGTGACCATTTTCGCCGCCGGCAACGACTACAACCTCAACAACCCCGATGCCATCGCGGGCCTGGCGTATTTCGTGCCGGACATCGCGCCGAACTGGCTCACGGTCGCCGCCCTGCAGGTCAATCCCGACACCAGCAGCCCGGATCCCTACACCATCAGCACCTTCTCGTCGCGTTGCGGCTATACCGCCAGTTTCTGCGTATCGGCGCCAGGCACCCGGGTCTACAGCGCCGTGATCGGCGGCACCGGCGCCGATAACCTGACGGTGGGCTACGGCAACAAGAGCGGTACCTCCATGGCGGCACCCCATGTCGCCGGCAGTGTAGCGGTATTGATGGAGCGCTTCCCCTACATGACCGGCGCCCAGGTCGCCAGCGTGCTGCGTACCACGGCCACCGACATGGGCGCCCCTGGCGTCGATTCGCTGTACGGCTGGGGCATGATCAACCTGGGCAAGGCCATCGACGGTCCATCGATGCTGGTGACCGAGCAGGACATTCCCGTGGAGTTCCGCGTGGACGGCGCCTACGGCAGCGGGCAATTCGTGGCGGACCTGCCGGGCGTCGGTGCGATCGTCGATGCCGGCAAACCCACGCAACGGGTGTGCAGCGGAATCCAGTGCGGGCTGGATGTGTGGCGCAACGACATAGCCGGTCACGGTGGCCTGACCAAGGAAGGTATCGGCACCCTGGTACTCACCGGTGACAATACCTACAGCGGGCCGACCCTGGTCAACGAGGGGCGCCTGGCAATCAACGGTTCGCTGGCGTCGGCCGTGACTGTAAATGACGGCGGGGTACTGGGCGGGACCGGACGTATCGCCAGCCTGATGGCCAACCAGGGCGGCAGCGTGACGCCGGGCAATTCCATTGGCACGTTGCAGGTGGCCGGGGATGTGACCTTCCAACCGGGCTCGACCTACGCGGTGGAGGTATCGCCGACCTCCAGCGACCTGATCATTGCCGGCGGCAAGGCCACGGTCGACGGCGCGACAGTGTCGTTATCCTTGGAAAACAGCCCGACGCTGCTGGCCGCCAGCGGAGTGACTAGTTTGTTGGGGCGCCAGCTCGACATCCTGCAGGCGGCCGACGGTATCGAAGGGCGTTTTGGCCAGGTACTGCCCAATTACGCGTTTCTGGGAGGAAACCTGGCGTACTCCGCCAGCGCTGTTCAACTGACGGTGGCGCGCAACGCGGCATCGTTCAGCAGCCTTGGCCTGACCCCCAACCAGCGTTCCGTAGCATCCGCGGCGGAGCAATTGGGCGCTGGCAACGGCCTCTACGAAACCTTGTTGCTGTCACCCAGTACCGCCGTGGCCCAACAGGCGTTCCAGCAATTGTCCGGCGAGATCCATCCGGCCGTCGGCACGCTGTTGATCAACCACAGCCGCTACCTGCGAGACGCCGTGGGTGATCGCCTGCGCCAGGACGCGCTGTACGACGCCAATACGCCAACCGATGTCGACAGCAACCTCTGGGTCAAGGTGCTCGGCGCCTGGGGCAAAAGCGATGGGGGCCATGACAATGCCAGTTCCAACAGTTCCATCGGCGGGCTGCTGATCGGGGGCGACGGCCTGATCAGCGAACGGACACGACTGGGCTTCGTCACCGGCTACAGCGACAGCTCATTGAGCATGGGGGATGGCACGCATTCGTCGGCCAAGGCGGACAGCTATCACCTTGGGGCCTACCTGGGGCATGAGATCGACGCGCTGCGCCTGACCGTCGGTGGCGCCTACAGCTGGCATCGTATCGACGTCAAACGCGATCTGCAGTGGGCCGAGGTCAGTGGCCGGGAGAAAACCAAGCGCGATGCCCGTACCGGCCAGCTCTTCACCGAAGCGGCGTATCGCCTCGACCTGCAACCCGTGGCCTTGGAACCGTTCGCCAACCTGGCTTACGTGCACCTGGACAACGACAGCTTCCATGAGAAAGGCGACAACGCAGCCCTGCACGGTGGCGATGACCGTCGCGATGCGCTGCTGTCGACGCTGGGCATGCGGGCCAGCCACACCCTGGCGCTGTCGCGGACCCAGCAACTGCAACTCTCCGGCTCCCTCGGCTGGCAGCACAACTTGAGCAACACCCGTTCCGAACAGGACCTGGCGTTTACCGGCAGTACGAACACCTTCGCCGTGCAGAGCGTGTCGATGGACCGCAATGCCGCAGTGATCGGCGCTCGGGCCGGCCTCGCGGTGGCCAAGGACGTACGCGTCAACCTGGACTACAACGGCCTGCTCGGTGCCCGGGATAAAAGCCATGGCGTCGGGCTGACCCTGGACTGGCAGTTCTGAGCCGGGGAGAAACGACCGGCTGGACCCTTCACTTTGCACCTATTCCAACAACAAAAAGAGAGGCAGCAACACATGGGTATCTACGACTACAAGAATCTCGGCACCACCGAGTCCAAGGCATTGGTCAGCGATGCGATGGCGATCATGCTGTATTCCTACCATAACCTCGACAACGGCTTTGCCGTCGGCTATCAGCACAATGGCTTCGGTGCCGGGCTACCGGCAACCCTGGTCACGGCGTTGCTGGGTGGCACCGATTCCCAAGGGGTAATTCCCGGCGTGCCGTGGAACCCCGACTCGGAAAAGCTTGCGCTCGAAGCGGTGCAGAAGGCCGGATGGACCCCTATCAGCGCCTCGCAACTGGGCTATGCCGGCAAGGTGGATGGTCGCGGAACGTTCTTTGGCGAGAAGGCCGGCTATACCACCGCGCAAGTGGAGATCCTCGGCAAGTACGACGCCGAGGGTCTCTTGCAGGAAATCGGCGTGTCGTTTCGTGGCACCAGCGGCCCCCGGGAAAACCTGATAGGCGACTCCATCGGTGATGTGATCAACGACCTGATGGCCGCCCTGGGCCCCAAGGACTATGCGAAAAACTACGCCGGTGAAGCTTTCGGCAACCTGCTCGGGGATGTCGCGAAGTTTGCCCAGGCCCACGGTTTGACTGGTAAGGACGTACTGGTCAGCGGCCACAGCCTGGGCGGGTTGGCGGTCAATAGCATGGCGGACTTGAGCGCGGGCAAGTGGTCGGGTTTCTACAACGACGCCAACTACATCGCCTATGCCTCACCGACCCAGAGTGGCACCGACAAAGTGCTGAACATCGGCTATGAAAACGACCCGGTCTTCCGGGCGCTGGATGGCACGACGTTCAACCTGTCGTCGGTAGGTGTGCACGATGCGCAACAGGAAACGGCCACCAACAACATCGTCAGCTTCAACGACCACTACGCTTCGACGGCCTGGAACGTATTGCCGTTTTCTATCCTCAACATCCCCACGTGGATTTCCCACCTGCCCACCGGTTACGGCGATGGCATGGGGCGGATCATGGGTTCGGCGTTCTACGACCTGACCGAAAAGGACTCCACTGTCATCGTTGCCAACCTGTCGGACCCGGCACGGGGCAGTACCTGGGTGCAAGACCTCAATCGCAATGCCGAGGCCCACACCGGCAGCACTTTCATCATTGGCAGCGACCAGGCCGATCTGATCCAGGGTGGCCAGGGCAACGATTACCTGGAAGGCCGCGCTGGCAACGATACGTTCCGCGACGGCGGTGGCTATAACGTGATCCTGGGCGGGCAGGGCAACAACAGCCTGCACCTGCAGCAATCGGTGAAGGATTTCAGTTTCGCCCATGACGGGGCCGGAACGCTGTATGTGCGTGATGCTCACGGCGCGATCAGCATCACCCGCGACATCGGTACGCTGGTCAGCCAGGAGCCCGGCTCGCTCTGGGGAATGCTCAAGAATGAGGTAAGCCACAGCGTCACCGCCAACGGTCTGGTCGCCGGGGGCAATCTGACGGCGTATGCGTCATCGGCCAACGGCAGCGCGGCTGACGATGCCCTGGTGGCGCGGGCGACGGGTGACTGGCTGTTCGGCCTGGACGGTAACGACAAGCTGGCGGGCGGTGCGGGGAATGACACCTTCGTCGGCGGTTCAGGCAATGACGTGATGCAATCGGGTGGCGGCAACGACACCTTCATCTTCAACGGTGTGTTTGGCCAGGACCGGATCAGCGGCTATGACGGGGGAGACAAGTTGGTGTTCATTGGCGTACAGGGGGCCGGGACGGGTTATGACTACAGCCAGCACTTGTCGCAGGTGGGCGCCGATACGTTGCTCACGGTTGGCGACAGCTCTGTGACGTTGGTGGGGGTAGGGCTGGGGCAGGTTGGAGAACACATCGTGTTCGCCTGATTCCTGTACTGAACCCTGCTTCTGTGGGAACCGAGCTTGCTCGCGATAGCGGTGGATCAGCTTGAAGTGATGTTGACTGCGAAGTCGCCATCGCGAGCAAGCTCAGCTCCCACAGTTTCCCCGGTTTATACAGATTCGACGTACACCACAGATCCCCTGTGGGAGCGAGCCTGCTCGCGATGGCGGCCGTGCGGTCGCAAAAGGGTGTCGGCTAACACTTGCCCCACAGAGGGTTCAGTCTTCCTTGCGAATCGTCGCCACGTCGTCGGCACGCACCCGGACTTTCTTGCCGGCAATGTCTTCGAACTCGTAGAAACCGTCGGACGTGCGGGTGTTAGGGGTGTCCTTGGTCAAATACTGGGTACCGTTCTGCAAGGTCACGACGGTCGGCGTCGAGCAACCGGCCAGCGCCAGGAACGCTGCAGCTGCCAAAGGCAGGCCCAGAAATCTGATGTTCATATCCATACCTCTCGATCAAGGACGCGGCTCATCCGACCGCGCCATCACTGTAATCAACCGCCATTGGTCCCGCTTACTGTAGGAAAGTTCATCGCCGACCACAGGATTTCACCTTAATAATTGAAGGGACCACTCATCCTTTGCAGTTGCCCGAGCCGTCCGTAGCTGGTATCTGTACGCATAACCAGTACTCCAGCACCCGTGGCGCTTCTTCCCGTGACAGCCAACCCTCTCGACGATCCCTTTTATTATCTGAACAATTTCCAGCAGGTGCTTGCCTGGCTGACGCAACGCTATGCCGACGTGCTCAGCATCGAGGAGCAGCGGTTCATCGACGATTTCGCGTCGCTGCCTCGCTCATCCCAGGGTTTGCTGGTACGCATGGTGATGCGCAAGGGGTTGCGCTTTCGGCACAGCAAATTGCATTACCCGGAAATCGGCGACATTGGCGCGGCGGCCGAGCCACTGCTGGCCCTGGGCTGGGTGCAGGACCAATGGCCCCTGAACCTTGCCGAACTGTTCGAGGTGCTGCTCAAGCCGGAAATCATCCTGTGCCTGGGTCATCTGATCGAACGCCCCAAGGCGAAAAAGACCGAATGGCTCCAGGCCTTGGAGGATCGCTTGGGCGAAACACGGCCATTCAATCAATGGTGCCCGCAACTCGAGGACCGGTTGTACAGCCTGACGATCATGGACACCTGCGACCGGCTGCGGTTGATGTTCTTTGGCAACCTCTATCAGGACTGGTCGGAATTCGTGCTGGCGGATCTGGGCATCTTCACCTACGAAACCGTGGCGTTCAGCGCCGAATCCCGCGGTTTGCGCAATCGCGGCGACGTCGATGCCTGCCTGTTCCTGCACGAGTGCCAGCAGCGCTTCGAAGCAGGCGAGCCGCCGGAGGACGTCGTCGCTCAAGTCAACGGGCTGACCCTGGACAACCCCTGGCTGGAGCGGCGCCGGGGCAAGTTGCTGTTCCAGATCGGCCAGCACGCCGAGCGCAGCGCCGATTTTGCCCAGGCCCTGTGCATCTATCGCGATTGCACCTACCCCGGCGCACGGTTGCGGATGATCCGCGTGCTGGAGCGCATCGGCGAGTACGCTTTGGCCCTGGAACTGGGGGAATTGGCTGCCCGAGCGCCGGAAAATGCCGCGGAAACCCAGGCATTGCTCAGGGTCGTACCGCGTTTGCAGCGCAAACTGGGCGGGCCACCGGTACCCCGTGCCATGGTCCGGGAGGTGGAGCGGCTGGACCTGCACCTGCCCCGTGTCGACCCGGCTTTGTCGGTGGAGTATCACGTCCAGGCGCATTTGCACGACGTGACCGCCCCGGTGCATTACGTCGAGAACAGCCTGATCAACTCATTGTTCGGTCTGTTGTGCTGGCCGGCGATTTTCGCACCGTTGCCGGGAGCGTTTTTCCATCCGTTCCAGCGCGGTCCGGTGGACCTGCTCAACGAAGATTTTCCTGTCCGTCGCGCCAAGCTGTTCGCGGCCTGCTTCGCGGAACTCGACGACGGGCGCTATCGGGACACCATTGTCGGGCGCTATGCGGAGAAATGGGGCGTCCAGTCGCCTTTCGTGTTCTGGGGCGCGATGTCCGAAGAGTTGTTGCATCAGGCACTCGATTGCCTGCCGGCCGAACACCTCAAGCACTGGTTCAATCGCCTGCTGCTGGACATCAAGGCCAACCGTGCCGGCATGCCGGACCTGATCCAGTTCTGGCCGCAGGACAAGACTTATCGCATGATCGAAGTCAAAGGGCCCGGCGATCGCCTGCAAGACAATCAATTGCGCTGGTTGGCGTTCTGTCACGAGCACCGGATGCCCGTCGCGGTTTGCCATGTGCAATGGATGGAGCAGGGCGCATGACCCCGGAGCCGACCTACAGCATCGCCGTGCGGGCGCTATGTGAGTTCACTGCGAAGACCGGTGACCTGGACCTGCGCTTTACCCCGTCCCCCACGGCATTGGAAGGCATCGTTGGCCACCGCACCGTGGCGTCCCGGCGCAACGAGACGTACCAGGCCGAAATCGGCCTCGAAGGCCGCTACCGAAGCATGCGGGTCAAGGGGCGGGCCGACGGCTACGACCCGGTCCGCAACTGCGTCGAGGAGGTGAAGACCTATCGTGGCGACCTGTCCAGGCAACCGGGCAATCATCGCCAGTTGCACTGGGCCCAGGCGAAGATCTACGGCTGGCTGATGTGCCAGAAGCTGCAACTGTCGCGCATCGACGTGGCGCTGGTGTATTTCGACATCGTCAGTGAGAAGGAAACCTGCCTGACGCAAGGTTTCGAGGCGACGCAGCTCGAGGCCTTCTTCGAACAGCAGTGTGCGTTGTTCCTGGCCTGGGCCGAACAGGAAATGGCTCACCGCCAGGCGCGCAACGCCGGCGCACAAGCGCTGGCCTTCCCCCATGCCGGCTTCAGGCCAGGGCAAAGACACCTGGCCGAGTCGGTGTTCAAGGCAGTCAGTACCGGGCGCTGCCTGATGGCCCAGGCGCCCACCGGCATCGGTAAGACCGTCGGCACGTTGTTTCCGATGCTCAAGGCCCTGGCGCCCCAGCAGCTGGACAAGGTGTTCTTTCTCACGGCCAAGACGCCGGGACGCAAGTTGGCGCTGGACGCCGCCCGAGTGATTACCCGAAGCGCACCGTCGATGCCGTTGCGGGTCCTGGAGATGATCGCCCGGGACAAAGCCTGCGAGCATCCGGACAAGGCCTGCCACGGCGAATCCTGTCCGCTGGCCCGTGGCTTCTATGATCGCCTGCCCGGCGCCCGCGAGGCCGCCAGCAGGCTCACCTTGCTCGATCAGGCCGCGTTGCGCGAGATTGCGCTGGCCCATGAGGTGTGCCCGTACTACCTCAGCCAGGAAATGGCCCGTTGGGCCGACGTGGTCGTCGCCGACTACAACTATTATTTCGACTTCAGCGCGTTGCTGTTCGCCTTGGCCCAGGCCGATGGCTTGAACGTCGCGACCCTGGTGGACGAGGCGCATAACCTGGTGGAACGGGGGCGGCAGATGTACAGCGCGACCCTCGACCAGTCCACGCTGGCCGCCGTGGGCAAAACCGCTCCCGAAGATCTGAAGAAAGCCTTGCAGCGGGTCAATCGACAATGGAACGCCTTGCACGCTCCCCAGGTGGCCGCCTACCAGGCCTATGAAAAACCGCCGGAAAAACTGCTCCAAGCACTCTCCCTGTGCACCACGGCCATCGGCGATTACCTCAATGACCATCCCCAGGGCCTGGACAGCGACTTGCAGGCGTTCTATTTCGAGGCCTTGCAGTTCGGTCGGGTGGCCGAATCGTTCAATGAGCATTTCCTGTTCGACATCCATAAGCGTGAACTCGGCCGCCAACGCAGCCTTTCCACCTTGTGCCTGCGCAATGTGGTGCCGGCCGGTTTCTTGCGGCCAAGACTCACCGCGGCCCGCAGCAGCGTGCTGTTCTCCGCCACCTTGAGCCCGCGGCACTATTACGCCGATCTGTTGGGCACGCCGGCGGACACGGTATGGATCGATGTGGAGTCACCGTTCCATGCCGGGCAACTGGACGTTCAGGTCGTCAGTCGGATTTCCACCCGTTTTGCCCACCGCCAGGCTTCGCTGGAACCGATTGTCGGGTTGATGGCGCGCCAGTTCGGCGAGCGTCCCGGCAACTACCTGGCCTTTTTCAGCAGCTTCGATTACTTGCAACAGGTGGCCGGGCTGTTCGCCGAACGGCACCCGGACATTGCCATCTGGACACAGTCCCGGGGCATGGGCGAAGCGTCCCGACAGGACTTTCTCGAACGCTTCATGGAACACAGCCAGGGCATCGGCTTCGCGGTGCTGGGCGGTGCATTCGGCGAGGGCATCGACTTGCCGGGCGCGCGGCTGATCGGTGCGTTTATCGCCACCCTGGGCCTGGCGCAGCTCAATCCGGTCAATGAACAGATCAAGCAGCGCATGGCCGCGATTTTCGGCGACGGCTACGACTACACCTACCTGTATCCCGGGCTGCAGAAAGTCGTTCAAGCCGCGGGGCGCGTCATCCGTACCCAACAGGACCAAGGGGTGGTGATGCTGATCGACGACCGATTCGGCGAAGCCCGGGTGCAGCACTTATTGCCGAGTTGGTGGTCTGTCAGTCGAGAACATCCTGCTAAATCCTGTGGGAGCGAGCCTGCTCGCGATTGCGGCGTTTCAGTCACTTAGGGCTGACTGAACGACCGCAATCGCGAGCAGGCTCGCTCCCACAAGGGGATTTGCGTCGATTTCCCTTTTTTCTCCTGTCGGTTAATAATTTTCCCGAGGCAGGACCTGCACCATACTTCGCGAAGAATCTACACGGACGCCCCGGCCAAAAATGCTTGAGAACAATCAGAAGACTGCCCGCATCAACGAGGAACAGCGTTTTCGGCTGCTGATCGACGCCGTGGTCGACTATGCCATCTACATGACCGACCCCACGGGCATCATCACCAGTTGGAACTCCGGTGCCCGGCGCTTCAAGGGCTATGAGGAGTCCGAGATCCTCGGCCAGCATTTTTCCCGTTTCTACACCGACCAGGACCGCGCCGCCGGCTTGCCGCAACGGGCACTGGACACTGCCTTGCGCGAGGGCCGTTTCGAAGGCGAGGGCTGGCGGGTGCGCAAGGACGGTACGCTGTTCTGGTCCCACGTGGTCATCGACCCGATCATCGACAGCCAGAGCGGCGCCTTGCTCGGTTTTGCCAAGATCACCCGCGATCTGACCGATCGCAAAATGGCCGAGGAAACCCTCAAGCAAAGCGAGCAGCAGTTCCGTCTGCTGGTGCAGAGCGTCACCGACTACGCCATCTACATGCTTGATCCTGAGGGGCAGGTGACCAACTGGAACCAGGGGGCACAGCGGATCAAGGGCTACCTGCCGGCAGAAGCCATTGGCCAGCATTTTTCGATGTTCTACACCCCTGAAGACCGTGAAAACGGCGAGCCACAGCGGGCGCTGAGCATTGCCGCCAGCGATGGGCGCTTCGAGAAGAAGGGGTGGCGGGTGCGCAAGGACGGTACCCGGTTCATGGCCCACGTGGTCATTGATGCGATCCGTAGCGACACCGGCACGTTGCTGGGGTTTGCCAAGATTACCCGCGACATCACCGATGCCACCCAGGCGCAGCTGGCCCTTGAGCAGGCCCGTGAGGCGTTGTTCCAGTCCCAGAAGCTGCAGGCCATCGGTCAGCTCACGGGCGGCATCGCCCATGATTTCAACAATTTGCTCACGGTGATCCTCGGCAACCTGGAGATCGTGCGCAAGCGCATGCCCGGCGACCCGAAACTCACCCAACTGCTGGACAACGCGACCCAGGGCGCGCTGCGCGGTGTGTCGCTGACCCAACGGATGCTGGCCTTTGCCCGCCGCCAGAAGCTGACGTCCGAATCGGTCGAATTGGCGGCCTTGGTGCAGGGCATCAGCGGCTTGCTGCAAAGCTCCATGGGCCCATCGATCCACATCCAGACCGGTTTCGCCGAAGCGCTGTCGCCGGTCCTGGCGGACGTCAACCAGCTGGAACTGGCCATCCTCAACCTGGCGACCAACGCCCGGGATGCCATGCCCCACGGGGGGCGCATCCTGATTGCGGCCGATGAGCGGCAGGTGACCGCGACACCGGACAGGCCCATGAAGCCCGGGCGGTACGTTTGTCTGTCGATCACCGATGAAGGCGAGGGCATGGATGAAGCGACACTGGCCTCGGCCGTGGATCCGTTCTTCACCACCAAGGGGGTCGGCAAGGGCACGGGCCTGGGCTTGTCCATGGTGCATGGCCTGGCCGAACAGTTGGGGGGACGGTTGATCCTCAAGAGTCAGAAGGGGGTCGGCACCACCGCCGAGTTGTGGTTACCGGTGGCTGATCACTCGGCGCCGGAGACGGTACCGGCCCAGGAACCGGTGCCGTTGTCGACCCAGGAGTTGCTGGTGCTGGTGGTCGATGACGACACCCTGGTGCTGACCAGCACCCGCCTGCTGATCGAAGACCTGGGGCACCGGGTGCTCTGCGCCCCGTCGGGGGTGCAGGCGCTGGAATTATACGAGCGCAATCCGGACATCGACCTGGTGATCACCGACATGGCCATGCCGCAGATGGACGGGGCGCAACTGGCAAAGTTGTTGCGAGACCGACAGCCCACCTTGCCCGTCATTCTTGCCACCGGTTACGCCGAGCGCCTGGAAGGCTTCGCCACGCAACTGCCACGGCTGACCAAGCCGTTCAAGCAGATTGACCTGGTGCAGGCGATTGGGCAGACGATGAAGTGACCAGACTTGTGGTGATCTCCTGTGGCGAGGGGATAAATCCCCTCGCCACAGGGGCGCGTCTCTTGACTATCCAGTGGTGTTTTTCCTGAACCCCCGCAGGTTCATCGCACACAAGCAGAACTGCAACACAATCAACGCATACGCATCCGAATGCAGCCCCCAGACGACCCACAGTATGTTGCTTGCCATGAAGCAACTGAAGCCCATTACCCGTCGCCGGGGCTGGCGTGAGCCGATCAGCCAGGCGGCGAGCACCGTCACCACCATCGCCGGCCACTGCACCCATCCAAGATAATCCACACCACTTTCCTCGAAGCCGTCGATGATCTAAAGACCCTCGCAGCGGGACGACGTTTCGTTGAACCTGCGGTCCATTGGCTTGAACTTGCCTGACGGTACGGTCTTCTAACAGGTTCGAATCATCACCGAGGAATAGCCCGCGCAATGCCCCGAATCCTGACCAGCCAGACCCCGGAAGAAGAACTGACGGAACACCAGGCCAAGCTGTTCGGCTCGCCCAAGGAGCGGCTGGATTTCTATCGCCGGGAGATCCAGTACGAAACCACTATCCTGGCCAATCGAACCGATGCGTACCTGGCCGCCCAGTCGTTCCTGGTGATCGCCTTCGCCTCCTGCATGGCCAACCTGAACCCGGAATGGGGCAAGTTGTTTACCTTGCTCGTGCCACCGTTCCTCGCGCTGCTGGGTTTCCTGAGTTCCCTCAATGCCTGGCCGGGCATTCGTGCCGCCTACGAGATCATCGACCATTGGCACTTCAAACAAAGTGAGTTGCTGCGCTCCGAACCGATGATGGGCCTGGTCTATGATGAGTCGCCGCTGTTCAGCGAGCGGGAATCGACCCACAAGGGTTACCGCAAGTCGCTGTTGTTTTCAGTGCGTACGCCGTGGATCTTCGCGGTGTTCTGGGTGTTGCTGGGGGTGTATTCGGTCTACATCCAGGTGACCGACCCGGGGGGTTGAAGCCACTGGCCTAATCGGATCGCTTGTGGCGTTCATACCAGGCCAGGGTCGGCTGGGTGCTCAAGCCGTGGACCAGGATACTCAGGGCGACCACCGACAGGGTGAGGTTGATGCACAGGTTCGCCACGTCGGCTGGCAAGTGATGATTCAAGGCGAAGAACAGGTAAAACAGACTGCCGATACCGCGTATGCCGAACCAGCCGATCAGCAACCGTTGCGAGCGGTCCAGCAACCGCCCCCAGGGCATCGCCAGCACACACAATGGACGAATGACAGCGAACAGCAGGGCGCCGATGGCCAGGGCGCGGTAATCCCAATGGGTGGCCAGCACCACCCCGAGCAGGGTCACCAGGAACACTTCCATGGCGCGTTCCACCAGGCTGCCAAAGGCAAGCATGTCGCCCATCATCACGCCGGCGGCCACCTGGCCGTCATCCAGGGACTCGGTGTCGCCCAGCACGGCTTGCCGAGGGGCGACGGTTTCGTGGCCCACCACCGGTTGCACCAGATGTTCGGCTGGCGGTGAGTCCTTGTCGGTGGAGGCCACCTCGGCCTGGCGCAACCCCAACCCGGCGGCGAACACCGAGAGAAAGCCGTAGCCCTGGACCGATTCGGCGGCGACATAGGCCAGTGCGATCAATGCCAGGGCCAGGTAGTCGTTGGGCGAGAGGGTGCTGTCGGCATTCTTGATGCGCATCGACAAGGTCAGGCGGCCGATGCCGCGCCCCATCGCATAGCCAATCAGCAGACCTGCCGGTACGGCCCACAAGACGTTGCGCAAGGCCCATTCGGTGAGAAAGCCGCCATCGCCGTCGCGCAGCATCAACAGGCCAAGGATCACGAATGGAAACGCCGTACCGTCGTTCAACCCGGCCTCGCCGGACAGCCCGAAACGCACCCGATCATCATCCCGGGCATCGTTGACCTGCACCAGCGCCGCCAATACCGGGTCGGTCGGGGCAAGCATCGCGCCGATCAACAGCGACACCCCCCAACCGAGGCCGAACAGATAGTGCAGCGCCAGGCACAGGCCGGCGATACTCAGGATCATCACCGGCCCGGCCAGTCCGTAGGCCACGCGCCACGTGCGGTCCTTGAAGGGCAGGCGCAACTTGAGGCCGCTGACGAACAGCGAAAACACCACGGCGATTTCAGTGAGGTGCTCCATCCAGGTCGTGGAGTCGCGAACGTCCAGCTTCAACAACCCTAGCCCCGCCGGACCGATGGCGACGCCCAACGCCAGGCACATCGCCGAAGTGGTCACCGGCATCCAGCGCAGGTAGGAAGAAGTCAGGGCCAGGGTCAGCAATACGGTACCGAGCACCGCAACCCACGCTGTGAAAATCATTGGTGCTCCTTGTATCACTCATTTGGATGCCACCCCTTGTGGCGCAGAGCGCTACTGTGGCGAGGGAGCTTGCTCCCGTTCGAGTGCGCAGCGCTCGCGAGCTTTTGGGACCGCTTCGCGACCCAGCGGGAGCAAGCTCCCTCGCCACAGAATTGCCACACCCTTGGTTTTCACAGAGCTGTCACCCCTGGTTCTTTCATTCGAGAGCTCGAACGAAGCGAGGGTTCCCATTACAACGGCGCGCCCCGTTTATCCGGCTGCCTTTCACTCCGAGGGAATTTTTCGCCGCGTCCAAGGCTCTGCACTGGAAGAGACGTGCTGATTCAGCGTCCTGCCAAGCATCTACGAGGCCCTTATGACTGCGCTGACCCTTCACCGGCCCGCCACCGAGCGACCGTTTACAGATCCGTTTACCGCTGCCGGAAACGTGCGCCAATGCTACGAGCGGCTGCTCCAGGGCCCTGACGATGCCGACAGGCAAGCCGTGGCCCAGGCCTTTCTCCAGTCATGCCTGGATAAGGCCGCGGCGCTGCCCCAGGAGATGCCCGACGATCCGATGGCCCTGCAGGCCTGGGTCGAACAACACAGTGCCGGCGTGGCTCGGCAATACGGTGATTATCTGGAGCGGCGCAAGCACGGAGGGGCGCGGGAGTTTTTCACCAGCAAGGCCCACGCCTTGTACTTCCTCCAGGCGGTCGCACCGACCAAACTGGTGGACGGTGCCTGGCTGTATGGCGTACTCAAGCACTGGCACGACCACCGCTTCGAAGGACTGCTGTGTACTTACCTGGAAGAGTTGGGCGATGGCGTCCCGGCGCAGAACCATGTGGTGATCTACCGCAAGCTGCTCGCCGAACACGGCCTGGCAGACGCTCCGGACATCGACGATGAGCGCTACTTGCAAGGCGCGGTGCAACTGGCCCTGGGGTATGCCGGCGATGAATACCTGCCTGAAGTCATCGGCTACAACCTGGGCTACGAGCAACTGCCCTTGCATCTGTTGATCAGCGCCTATGAGCTGAGCGAGCTGCACATCGATCCGTATTACTTCACCCTCCACGTGACCATCGACAACGCCAGTACCGGCCACGCCCACAAAGCCGTGCAGTCGCTGTTGCAACTGATGCCGATGGAAGCCGACCGCGACGCTTTCTGGCGCCGGGTCACTCTGGGTTATCGCCTCAATGACCTGGGGCAGGGCAGCCGGGCGATCATCGAGTCGTTCGACCTGTATCGCGAAGTCCTGGACATGCTCGAACGCAAGCGTCCGTTCGGCCAACATATGCATTCCGACTACTGCAAGTTCGAGGGCAAGACTGTCAATCAGTGGCTGGCGGCGCCGGGCCAACTGGAAGGCTTCCTCGACGCGCTGCAAGGCAAAGGTTGGATCCGGCGTCATGAGGACCCGCAGAACAGCCGGTTCTGGACCCTGATCGAAGGGGCTGGCGCAGCAATGTTCGGGGTGTTCAGCCCCTACGAAAAACAGCTATTGCACGATTGGATCGCCGGCGACTGGCTGAGCGAGGGTACTCGTGCGGCGCCACGGCGCACCCACGGCGCCGCCAGCGAGTTGCCAGCGCCGGCGGAAGATCCCGATGTGCAAAGTCTGCGGCAGGCGCTGCATGGCCAGACGCCCGACCAGCAGATGCAGACCTTGATGCCCTGGCTCTCGCCCCGTTGCCATAGCCATCCGGCCGGGTTGCTGGCGACCCGTCGATTCATCGAACTCAAATCCGTACTTCGCTAGGAGCCCTGCATGAATCAGGAAGAACGCCTGTCCGAACCCGACCTGGCGCTGTTGCAGCTGGGCCGTCGCCTGCAAGCCGACGGTTATCGCTTCACCACGCCAACGCCGCTGACCCACGAACGGGTCAATCAGCGGCCCGGAAACGAGCGTTCCAGAACGTTGCGCGATGTGTTCGGCTGGTCGCGGCCATTCGCACCGGGACTGATCTCCGCCGATGAACAGCGTCAACTGCAAGAAGCCGAGGTGCTGGAAGAACGCCAGGGTCTGCTTCACAGCCGGGTGCGCTGGTCGAGCCTGGACGGGTTGCTGTTTGCCCATTCGGCATTCCCTACCCAGTCCACTGATGCAGTGTTTTTCGGCCCGGACAGCTACCGCTTCGCGCAACTGATCCACACCCACCTGCAACAGAACTTTACGGCGGTGCATCGGGCCGTGGACATCGGCTGTGGCGCCGGTGTCGGGGCGATTGTGATTGCCCGGGCCCGTCGCGAAGCCCAGGTGCTGGCCCTGGACATCAACCCGCTGGCCTTGCGCCTGAGTGCGGTCAACGCCGCGTTGGCCGAAGTGGGCAACCTCGAGATCGTCCACAGCGACCTGCTGCAGAACGTGGACGGCCAATTCGATCTGATCGTCGCCAATCCGCCGTACATGGCCGATCCGGCAGAGCGTGCCTATCGCGACGGTGGTGGCGTCCTCGGTGCCGGGCTGTCGTTGCGCATTGTCGAGCAGGCGTTGCCCCGCCTTACGCCGGGCGGCTCGTTGGTGCTCTATACCGGTGTGGCGATGGTCGATGGCCGTGACCCGTTCCTGGAAGCGCTGGGGGCTTGGCGCGATTCGCCGGAATTTGGCTGGACCTACAAGGAACTGGACCCGGACGTCTTTGGTGAAGAGTTGCTGACGCCGGGTTATCAGAACGTGGAAAGGATCGCCGTGGTGGCGTTGGTGGTAACCCGCATCGGCGCGGGAATCGGAGGGATTATCGATGAACAGGCGTCTGAAGTTCGGCATTGAAGAAGAATATTTCATCACCGATCTGCAAACCCGCTGCATGCCCGGTCAACCGTCTGAGGCCGCGGTGGCCGAATGCCGGATCGAGCTGGGCAAGCATTTCGCCCATGAAATGTTCCAAAGCCAGGTCGAGGTGGCGTCGCCCATCTTTCGCAGCCTGCCCGAAGCCGCCGACTACCTGGCCGAGGTGCGCGCGGGACTGACGCGACGTCTGGCCCCCCATGGTCTGGGACTGCTCAGCGCCGGCTCTCACCCCATGGCTGCCCAGGGATTGCAGCCCACCGATGAATTGCATTTCCAGCAACTGTTCGATGATTACCAGCGGGTGGCCCGGCGCAGTGTGCTGTCGGGCCTGCATGTGCACGTCGAGGTCCCGGCCGACCGGGATCGGGTGCGGGTGATGAACGAGGTCTTGCCCTGGCTGCCGATGTTTCTCGCACTGAGTGCTTCGTCACCGTTCTGGAATGGCGCGTACAGCGGCTTCAGCAGCTACCGGCAGGTCGCCTGCGATGAGTGGCCACGCATGGGCGTCCCGGAGTTCTTCGAAGACGAATCGGCGTTTGCCAGCTACGTCGACTTGCTCATGCGCACCGGCTCGATTCGCCAGGCCAGCGATTGCTGGTGGGTGATTCGACCTTCTTCGCATTTTCCTACTCTGGAAATGCGCATCTGCGATGCCTGTCCACGGATCGATGATGTCCTTTGTCTCGTCTCGCTGTTTCGCCTGATGGTGGCCCATGCGATTGCTCAACCCGCGCCCGGGGCACGCTACAGCCAGACGTCCCAGTGGATTCTCAAGGAAAACCGCTGGCGGGCCAAACGCCACGGGATCCTGGCGGAGTTCATCATCGAGGGGCAGGAGCAGCCGATGCTCATCGGTGAATGGCTGAACCTGGCCGAACAGACCTTTGGGGAAACGGCCGCCGCCCTTGGCGTTAACGACGTGTTCAAGCAGGCGCGACGGATTGTGCAGGAAGGCACCAGTGCCGACCGGCAAGTGGTCCTCTACGAGCAAGGGTTGCTGCTGGGGGATACGCCTGTGCAGGCCCTGGGCCGGGTCGTCGATCAACTGGTATCGGAAACCGCCGGGCTGCCGGTGACCGGTCCCACGCTACAGCAAGTCGCAGGTGGCCGATGAGCAGCAAGAACCTCGATGACTACAACCGCATGCGTGATTTCGCCGCCACTCCGGAGCCGGCGGCGAAGCGCTCGCGTAAATCGAAGAAAACCGCCCACGCCTTGCAGTTCTGCATCCAGAAACACGATGCCTCGCGCCTGCACTACGACTTTCGCCTGGAATTGGACGGCGCGCTGAAGAGCTGGGCGGTGCCCAAGGGACCGAGCCTGGACCCCAAGTCCAAGCGTCTAGCCGTGCATGTCGAAGACCACCCGCTGGATTACGCGACCTTCGAAGGCAGCATCCCCGAAGGTCATTACGGCGCCGGCGATGTGATTGTCTGGGATCGGGGTGTGTGGATTCCCCAGGGCGATCCCCATGAGGCCTACGAGAAGGGCCGGCTCAAGTTCGAGCTGCAAGGCGAGAAGCTGGCCGGCCTGTGGAACCTGGTGCGCACGCATATGCCGGGCAAGCAGGAGCAGTGGTTCCTGATCAAGCACCAGGACGACGCTGCCCGGCCTGAAAGTGAATACGACGTGGTGCAGGCCGAGCCGGACAGCGTGCTCAGCGACCGCACCATCGTGCCCAAGCGCCGGGGCAAAGCCGCTGCTGCCAAAGCGGTGAAGCAGCCGGATAAAGCCGCCAAACCCAGGTCATCGAAGAAAACCTCGACAACCACCCTGAGCGGCGCCGAAGCCGCGCCGATTCCCGAAACCCTCAAGCCGGAGCTGGCGACCTTGGTGGAAAGCGCCCCCGATGGCGAATGGCTCTATGAAATCAAATTCGACGGTTATCGGGTCATGGCCCGTATCGAAAATGGCGATGTACGCCTGATCACCCGCAACGGCCACGACTGGACCCACAAGTTGCCCAGGCAGGCCGAGGCCCTGGCCGGGCTCGGGCTTGAGTCGGCTTGGCTCGATGGCGAAATGGTGGTGGCCAACGAACAGGGCGTGCCGGATTTCCAGGCCCTGCAAAACGCTTTCGACGCCGGCAGCAGCGGCAAGATCGCTTATTACCTGTTCGACCTGCCTTATCTCAATGGCATGGACTTGCGCAAAGTGCCGGTGGAGCAGCGTCGGGCGGCACTGGCGGCAGTGTTGGAGCGTAACGAGGATCCGTTGCTGCGTTTCTCCGATACCTTCGAAGAAACCCCGGATGCGTTGCTCAACAGCGCCTGCCAGATGCAGATGGAAGGGCTGATCGGCAAGCGCGCGGGCAGTGCCTATGTGTCCCGGCGCAGCAGCGACTGGATCAAGCTCAAATGCAAGAACCGCCAGGAGTTCGTGGTGGTCGGCTTCAGCGAGCCCAAGGGCGCTCGGAGTGCTTTCGGCGCGTTGTTGTTAGGGTTGCATGATGCCGACAGCGGCGAACTGCGCTATGCCGGCAAGGTCGGCACCGGTTTCAACGAAACCACCCTTAAAAGCATCTATCAGCAATTGCTGCCCCTGGAGACGAAAAAAGCGGCAGTGGTCAATCCGCCCACCGGCTACGAGGCCAAGGGCGTGCACTGGCTCAAGCCGACGTTATTGGCCGAAGTGGCGTATGCCGAAATGACCAAGGAAGGTTCGGTGCGCCACGCGGTGTTCCATGGCTTGCGCAGCGACAAACCGGCCAAGGAGATTACCCAGGAGCGCGCGAAAACCGTGGACAAACCGGCAGAAACCGCAAAAAAACCGGCCAGATCCGCGACCAAGACCAGGGGCAAGGCCACCCAGGCTCCGGCGATGGACGGCAAGGTCCGGATCACCCACCCCGAGCGGGTCATCGACGCCAACAGCGGCACCACCAAACTGCAGCTGGCCGAATATTACGCCAGCGTCGCCGAGTTCATTCTGCCGGAACTGGCCGACCGTCCGGTGGCGCTGGTGCGGGCGCCGGACGGGATCGCCGGCGAGCTGTTCTTCCAGAAGAACCCCGAGCGCCTGGCGATTCCCGGGATTACCAGCCTGGACAAGGCACTGACCGGGCAGCCGGTGATGATCATCAACAACGCCGAGGCCCTGATCGGCGCGGTGCAGATGAGTACGGTGGAACTGCACACCTGGAATGCCACTGCCGTGGACCTGGACAAGCCGGATCGTTTCGTCCTCGACCTCGACCCGGACCCGGCACTGCCCTGGAAAAGCATGGTGGAAGCCACCCAACTGACCTTGTCGGTGCTGGATGAGCTGGGTCTGAAGGCATTTCTCAAGACCAGCGGTGGCAAAGGCATCCATGTGGTGGTGCCGTTGACGCGCAAACTCGGCTGGGACGAGGTCAAGGGGTTCAGCCACGCCATTGTCAGCCATATGGCGAAGCTGCTGCCGGATCGCTTCTCTGCGGTGTCCGGGCCGAAGAACCGGGTAGGGCGCATTTTCATCGACTACCTGCGCAACGGCCTTGGCGCTACCACCATCTGCGCCTACGCCGTCCGGACCCGTGAAGGACTGCCGGTGTCGGTGCCGATCTTTCGGGAGGAAGTGGCGGAGCTCAAGGGGGCGAACCTGTGGAATGTACACAACGTTCACGAGCGTCTGGCGGAAGTGGGTCACGAGCCTTGGGCCGACCTGAAGAAAACCCGCCAGAGCATCACGGCCGACATGCGTCGGCGGATCGGGATGAAGAAAACCGATAAATGAACTGGGGATAGGGGATCGGGCTTCTGTGGCGAGGGGATTTATCCCCGCTGGGCTGCGCAGCGGCCCTAGAATCTTAGGGCCGCTTCGCGCCCCAGCGGGGATAAATCCCCTCGCCACAGAAGCGTCCGGCGCAGGATCCCATCGGCTGATCAACCCACCGGAAACCGCAGGTATTCCGGCTGCAACACGTTGAACCACAGCAGGATCATCTCCACCAGCATGGTCACCAGGACCAGCAACCCGACACCCCAGACACTCGCCGAGTACAACAGCCCCTGTTCCTTCTTGAGACTCATGAACCTGGGCAGGCCGATAAACAGCAGGTAGGTCGAATAGGCAGAGGCCATTAGCAGCACGGCCACCGCCAGCCAACGGCTGGGGTACAGCCCGGAAAGCCCGGCCAGGAAGTACGGTGTGGCGGTATAGGCGGCAAAGCCGATGCACTGGTTGACGGTCGGACGCGCCTCGAAGGTGCGTGACATCCAGCGAATGAACAGGCCCATGAGTGCCACGCCGGCGACGATGGTCAGGTACAGCAGCACGCACAGTTGCAGCGCGCTGGGGGCCGTGAGCCGTACCGTTTCGTTCTCGGCCAGGCTCCAACCGGTCCAGGTGGTGCCGATGAACAGGCATGCCGCCGGGATCAGGGCCAGCAACAGCAAGTGGCCGAGGTAATGGCGTGGATGGGCCTGTTCTTCTTCGCGGATGTCCTGCCAGGCGAATTCGGGATGGGTGAACAGTTTGACGAAAGGTGCGGACATGACGACCTCCTGATCGAGTCAGCCTCAGCGTGAGGCCCTTATGGATTTGAGGCGTAGGATTGGAGGACGGTTTCATTTATTTGTCGCGGTGCGCCGGGAGGCGGTCAGAGGGAATGAATCCAAGCGGCAGGGGTCAACCCATCAGCATCCCAGAAGGACTTTCGCACCATGACTGTCGCCCATACCCTGGTTGATTACCTGCGAGACCATGACTTGCGCCTGACCACGGCCGAATCCTGTACCGCCGGCCAGATCGTCACGCTGCTGGCCGAAGTGCCGGGCAGCGGTTCACTGATCGAAAGCGGTTACGTGGTGTATTCCCCCGAAGCGAAACAACGGTTGCTGGGTGTGAGCCCGCGCACCATCGAAACCTTCAACCTCACCAGTCGCGAAGTGGCACAAGAAATGGCCCTCGGCGCGTTGCACGATGCCGATGCCAACGTGGCGGTGGCCACCACCGGAATCCTCGGCCCCGACGACATGGATGGCATTCCCGCCGGCACTGTGTGCTTCGCCTGGGCCTTCCAGCTCCATGGCAAGCGGGCGCTGTTCAGCCGCCAGGAACGCTTTTTCGGCACGCGCGGGCAGGTGCAGTTGTGGGCCGCCGAACACGCGCTCCTGCAACTGCGCCACTTTCATCAGCGTGCCCTGACGGGTGAGTACCGATAGGGCATCCTCATGGGCAACCACACCGAACCGGAAGATTTTCGCAGTCGTGAGTTTCCAGTCCGCGAAGACATGGCGTATCAGCTCAAGGTCTGGCGGTTCGAGCGAGTCGGCTGGTATGGGTTGGTGCTGTTGGTGATCCTGACCTTGCTGGGGCTGTTTTCCCGTGGCCCCTTGAGCTCCCGTGACGTACAGAGCCTCGATGGTCGCCTGGGAGTCAAGTACGAGTTGTTCCATCGCAATGGCTCCAATAACGCCATGATCATTCATCTCAAGGGCCAGCCCGGCGCGGTACTGGAGGTGGAGTTGGGTGGCGACTGGCTGGAGGGCTTCGACGTGCAGGCGCTGCAGCCCCAGCCCGTGCGTTCGGCCAGCGTGGGGCAGGGGATGACGGTGTGGGTTCAGGCGGACGCCGAGGGCAAGGCGAGCTTGTACCTCTCATTGGTCAGTGCGGGCCTGGGGATTTATCACAGCCGTATCGCCATGTCCGGCAGTGCGGTCAGTTTCGATCAATTCATTTTCCCTTAGGTGACCTATGGACTCCGTACTGCGCGCCGCCGCGATGTACCTGGCATTGATGGTGCTGTTCAAGATCGCCGGCCGCCGCTCCCTGGCGGACCTGACCACGTTTGACTTCGTGCTGCTGATGATCATCGGCGAGGCCACCCAGCAGGCCCTGTTGGGAGACGATTTTTCGCTGACCAATGCGCTGATGGTGATCGTGACCTTGATTGCCATCGATGTCGGCCTGTCCCTGCTCAAACAGCGCTCGCAGTGGGTTTCACGATTGATCGACGGCGGTCCGACCGTCATTGTCGAGGACGGCCGGATCCTCAGGGGCCGCATGCGCCTTGCCCGGCTCGTGGAAGCCGACATCATGGAGGCGGCGCGCTCGAGTCAGGGCATCGAGACCCTGGAGCAGATCAAGTTTGCGATTATCGAGCGTAATGGGAAGATTTCGGTGATTGCCAAGGAGTCGTCCTGAGCAGCAACCATAATGCGCGGAGCTTTTTGTGGCGAGGGGATTTATCCCCGCTGGGGCGCGAAGCGGCCCCAAGATCTTGGGCCTGCTGCGCAGCCCAGCGGGGATAAATCCCCTCGCCACAAAAGAACTCCCCAGGGTCTAGAGGATCGGCTTGCCCCCCGTGATCCCATACCTTGATCCCGAGATATAGCTCGACTCATCCGACGCCAGCAGCACGTAGATCGGCGCCACTTCCACCGGTTGGCCCGGGCGTCCCAGGGGCGTCTGGGAACCGAAGTTCTGGACCTCTTCCTCAGGCATGGTCGCGACAATCAGCGGTGTCCAGATCGGCCCCGGTGCCACGCTGTTCACCCGGATCCCCTTGGGCCCGAGCATCTGCGCGAGGCCGCCGGTGAAGTTGGCGATGGCGCCCTTGGTGGTGGCATAGGCCAGCAGGGTCGGCTTGGGCATGTCGGAGTTGACCGAACTGGTGTTGATGATCGAGCCGCCGGCCTTCATGTGTGGCACGGCGGCCTGGCAGATCCTGAACATCGACGTGATGTTGATATCGAACGTGCGCACCCATTCTTCGTCTGGAATGTCCTCCAGACGCTCGTGGGTCATCTGGAACGCGGCATTGTTGACCAGGACATCGATGCGTCCGAAGCGGGCGACGGTCTCGTCGACGATCTTGCGGCACTGGGCCTTGTCCGCCAGGTCGCCCGGCAACAAGAGGCACTGGCGGCCGGCCTGTTCGACCCAGCGGGCGGTTTCCCGGGCGTCTTCGTGTTCATCCAGATAAGAGATGGCCACGTCCGCGCCTTCACGGGCAAACGCGATCGCCACGGCGCGACCAATGCCACTGTCGGCACCGGTGATCAAGGCGACTTTGCCCGCCAGACGCCCGGAACCGGTGTAACTCTGTTCGCCGCAATCGGGATATGGGTCCATTTTCCGCTGGGTGCCGGGCACCGGTTGGCTCTGTTTCGGGAAAGGTGGGGTTGGGTAGTCGACCATGTCGTTCTCCAGGCAGGTGTGAATGCAATGGAGGGTGGACCCCGGCTTTTTCCGCAGAGTTCGGTTGGATCATTCAGCCAGTCGATGAGCGTTGTGCGGGGCGTTTCGTCGGTCAATAGTCAACCCGTAGCGAACGTTGGAGAACAGGACTTCTCCAATAGCTACAGGTCATTCATCAAGGAGATGAGATTGTTCAGTCATATACAGATTGGCGCACGAGACTTGCCGAGGATGATCGCTTTTTATGATGCCGTCCTGGGTTGCCTGGGACTGGTACGCATGGACAGCGAAAACGATTCGGGACCGCCCGGGGAAGGCTGGCATCAACCCGGCAAGCGCTGGCCCCTGGTATTCGTGCAACAACCCTTTAACGGTTTGCCCGCGACGTGGGGCAATGGCATGCAGGTCAGCTTCGCCGCCGATTCGCCGCAAACCGTGCGCGCTGCCTGGGACCTGGCCATTGCCATGGGTGGCTACGACGAAGGCCCGCCGGGCCCGAGGCCACAGTACTCGGAAGGTTACTTCGGAGCCTATTGCCGGGATCCGGAAGGGAACAAGCTGTGTTTTGTGTATGCGCCGGATCTGCATGAATAACCACTGATCCGACTGTGGCAAGAGGGATCGCTGCTTTGGGGTGATTGTGGCTAACGGACTTATTGTGGCGAGGGGATTTATCCCCGTTGGGTTGCGTAGCAACCCCCGATTTTCCAGCACTGAGAATCCCTGGGCGAGCGCTTCGCACTCGAGCGGGGATAAATCCCCTCGCCACAGATAAATCCTTCTGCCACAGATAAATCCCATACCACCTTATTCCAACAGTCAGCGCCGAGCCTTCAAGCTCTTCTCCATCCGCGCAATCCCTTCCTCCAGCAGCGCCCGCGGGCAGCCGAAGTTCAGGCGCACAAACTGTTGGGCGTCGTCGCCAAAGTCCAGCCCGGCGCTGAGCCCGACCTTGGCTTCATGGAGGAAGAAGGCCTGCGGGTCGTCCAAGCCCAATCCCGAGCAATCCAGCCACGCCAGGTAGGTACCTTGAGGCACGGTCATGCTGATGCCGGGCAGACGGGTCTGCACCGCATTCACCAGATAGTCGCGATTGGCTTGCAGATACGCCTTCAACGCTTCGAGCCACGGACCGGCCTCGCTGTAGGCCGCCCGGGTCGCTTCGAGGCCCAGGGCATTGACGCTGTCGACCATACCGGCCCGGGCGTTGTTGACCCGTTCGCGCACCTTGGCGTTCTGGATGATGGCGAACGAAGTCTTCAGCCCAGCGATGTTGTAGGCCTTGCTGGCGGACATCAGGGTGATGGTGCGCTCGGCGATTTCCAGGCTCAGGGTGGCGGTGGGAATGTGCACCCGGCCGTCGAAGCACAGCTCGGCATGGATCTCGTCGGAGATGATCCAGGCATCCTGCTCCAGGCAGATGTCCGCCACGGCCTTGAGCTCTTCCCGGCCGAATACCTTGCCCAGGGGGTTGTGGGGATTGCTCAACAACAGGGCGCCACCACCGTGTAGTGCTTCGCGCAACGATGCGAGGGGTGTGTGGAATTCACCATTGACCGGATTGAAAGGCAACTCCACCTTGTTCAACTGCCAGTGGCCCGGCGCATTGCGCAGCGGCGGGTAGTTGGGCACCTGCACCACAACAGTCTGCTGCGGCTCCACCAGCCCATGCAGGGCCATGTTGAAACCTGGCTCCACACCCGGCAGGAACACGATCTGCTGGGGCTCGACGCGCCAGGCGTATTTGTTCCAGAGGTCAGCCACGATGGCCGCACGCAGGGTGTCCTGGGCCACGCTGTAGCCAAGCATCGGATGCTCAAGACGCTTGCGCAGCGCATCGATGACCACGGGCGGGGCAGCGAAGTCCATATCAGCCACCCACATCGGCAACACCTCGGCCGGGTAGCGACTCCACTTGGTGCTGCCGGTACCGTGGCGCTCGAACACTGGGTCGAAATCGAAAGTCATGGCGGTTCCATCAGGTCAGAGAATTGAGATGACGGCCATGATAACCCGTTCACGCCAGCTTGAACGGCAACTGACGCAGCGGCTTGCCCGTCAGGCTCGCCACCGCATTCGCAAAGGCCGGTGCCAGCGCCGGCAGGCCGGGTTCACCCATGCCTGTGGGTGGGTCGGCGCTGGGCACGATGTGAATCGAGAATTCCGGCGTATCGGTGATGCGTGGCACGCTGAAATCGGCGAAGTTGCTTTGCTGCACGACGCCGTCCTTCAACGTGACAGCGCCGCCCGGCAGGCACATGGACAAACCCATGAGCGCCGCACCCTGTACCTGCGCCTCGACGCTGCGCGGGTTGACGGCCAGGTTGCAGTGGACGCCCGCGGTCACCTGATGCAGCACCGGACGGCCATTCTGTACCGAGGCCTGAACCACGTAGGCCACCACCGAGCTGAACGACTCGTGCACCGCCACGCCCCAGGCTCGCCCTTCGGGCAGTTGAGCCTTGCCGTAGCCACTCTTGTCCACCGCCAGTTGCAGTGCGGCGCGATGGCGTGGGCTTTGATCGGCAAACAGCTTCATCCGATAGGCCACAGGGTCCTGCCGGGTTGTCCGGGCGATTTCATCGATCAACGTCTCCATCACAAACGCCGTATGCGTGGAGCCCACGCTGCGCCACCACAACACCGGCACGTTGAACTTGGGGTGATGTACCGTCAGACGCATCGGTAGCGGATAAGGATTGCGCAAACCTTCCGTGGCCGTGGGGTCGATGCCGTTCTTCACGCGGGCGTCGAACATCGTGTCGGCGAGGATCGATTGCCCGACCAGGACGTGATCCCAGGCCAGGACGTTGCCGTTGTCATCGAAACCGATCCGCGCACGGTGCAGGTGCATGGGGCGGTAGTAACCGCCCTTGATGTCGTCTTCACGGCTCCACAGGGTACGAACAGGCGCATCGAGCCCGGCGGTGCGCGCGGCCTTGGCGACTTCGCAGGCGAGCACGACGAAGTCGCCGGAAGGTACACCACGGCGGCCAAAGCCGCCGCCTGCCGTCTGCACATTGACCTGGACTTGTTCAGGCTTGAGATTCAACACCCGTGCCGCCGCGACACCGTCGCCACCGGGGAACTGCGTACCGACCCATAGCTGGGCGCGGTCGCCGGTAACCTGGACGGTGCAGTTCAACGGTTCCATGGGCGCGTGGGCGAGGTAGGGGAACAGGAACTCGGCTTCCAATTGATGTGGGGCGCTGGCAAGCGGCGTCATGTCGGCATCGAAATGAAGGGGGCCGGGCTGGCTGGCCAGGTCCCGGTACTGGGCCAGTTGTTTTTCGCTGTCGACCTTCTCGACCGCGGAGGTATCCCATTGCAGCTTGAGCGCATCGCGGCCGGTTTTTGCCTGCCAATAGCCGTCCGCGACCACCGCCACACCTTCGGCCCCTCCGTCCAGCGGCACTCGCAGGACGGCTTTTACCCCTTGGGTGGCACGGGCTGCGCTGTCATCCAGCGAAGCGATACGGGCCCCAAATACAGGAGGGCGCGCCACCACGGCGGTGAGCTGCCCGGGCAGGTGCATGTCGATGCCGAAATCCTGTCGGCCGCTGCTCTTGGCCTTGGCATCGATACGCGTCGTGGCCTGGCCGATGATGCGAAAGTCCTTGGGATCCTTGAGGGTGATAGCTTCGGGCACGGGCATTGCCATCGCCGCTTCGGCGAGCTCCCCGTAACTCGCTTTTCGGCCTCCCGGGCCTAGCACCATGCCCGCCTGGGTGCTCAGGCTCGCCGCATCCACGTTCCAGCGCGCGGCCGCCGCCGCGAGCAACATGGCGCGAGCGCGGGCGCCCAGTTCGCGGTATTGGGTGTAGCTGTTCTTGATCGAGTTGGAGCCGCCGGTGATGTGCATGCCGAAACTCGGGTCCTGATAAGCCGCGTCGTTGCTGCCATTGCGGGTACGCACCAGGCTCCAGTCGGCGTCGAGTTCTTCGGCCAGAATCATGGGCAACCCGGTCTGTACACCCTGGCCAAACTCAAGACGGTTGAGGGTGACCGTTACCTCGCCGTTGGGCGCGATCTGCACGAACGCCGACGGCTGCTGGGTCGGCTTGAGCGCTTGCCCGTTGTCGCCGGCTTGTTGTGCCAGGGCCAGGTGCGGGAATGCACCCAAGGCCAGCCCGCCGATGCCGACGATCTTGAGAAAACTGCGCCGGGGGAGTGTGGTGAGGCTGCCCAGGTCGTCGTCGGTGAAGATCGATTGCAGGGCGCGGGGGAGTTCGTCAGGGAAAATGTCGTTCAGCATGGCGCACTCCGGTCAGGCGAGGGCTTTGGCGGCATCGGCCACGGCAGCACGGATACGGACGTAGGTACCGCAGCGGCAGATATTGCCGGCCATGGCCGAGTCGATTTCGGCGGCGGTGGGTTGCTTGCCCTTGGGTTGGGCCTTGAGGAAAGCGGTCGCGCTCATGATCTGGCCGCTCTGGCAGTAGCCACACTGCGCGACGTCATGCTTGACCCAGGCCTCATGCACCGCCGTGCCGACTGGATCGCTGCCGTCGGTGGCGGCTTCGATGGTGGTGATCTTCTTGCCTTCGGCGGCTGCGATCGGCGTCACGCAGGAGCGGATGGCCTGGCCGTCCAAGTGAACCGTGCACGCGCCACACAGGGCTGCGCCGCAGCCGAACTTGGTGCCGGTCATGCCCAACGTATCACGCAATGTCCAGAGAATCGGGGTGCCAGGATCGACGTCGACCGTGTATTCACGGCCATTGATGTTGAGGGCGCTCATGGTAGGACCTGCTCCGCAAGGTTTGGCTCCGATCAACTATAGGAAGGAATCTGCAAGGCACATTGCACAATTCAGGCTGATGATTGCCCGATCCTGCGAATTGGCCCTGTCCTCCTATCTTTCTGTTTGGATCGATCACCCTAAGGTACAGGGGAGCCATACCCATGTACGGTATCGGACACTGCACGCCGCATCACACACTCACTCCCCAGGCATTTCGCCGTTCTCGCGCCGGGAACAGCGGATTCCTGCCCCCTGAACTTATGGAGAGTGACCATGACAACGCATCTGGACTACCGCACTCGCGAGGAAGAGAAAAGCAACGGTCAATTGGCGTCGGGCATGCATCCGGCCCCAACAGGATTGAACGTCGAAGAGTTGGTTCCTTCACGCTATGCCCTGCGGGTCGGTGAGATTGACGTGCTGGTGGTCAGCGATGGCGTACTGCCGTTGCCGACCACGACAATGTCCACCAACGCTGATCCGGCGGCTCGCGCAGCCTGGTTCAAGGAGATGTTCCTGGGCCCGGATGCGTTCGACTGGGCATTGAACGTGCTGGTGGTGCGCAGTGGCGGGCAAACCATACTCGTCGATGCCGGGTTGGGCGGGCAGTTCCCCGGCTTTCCGCGCGCGGGGCAGTTCCCAAAGCGACTGGCCGCCGCCGGTATCGACCTGGGATCGGTGACCGACGTGGTCATCACTCATATGCATATGGACCATATCGGCGGGCTGCTGGTCGACGAGGTAAAGAACCGGCTGCGCCCGGACGTGCGGATCCACGTCGCGGCCACCGAGGTTGAATTCTGGGCGGCCCCCGATTTTTCCCATACGGCCATGCCGTCGCCGGTGCCGGATGTCCTGCGGGCCACTGCCGATGAGTTCATGAAGGTGTACGGCGACAAGCTGCGCACGTTCGAACATGAGCATGAGGTAGCACCGGGTGTGGTCGCCAGGCTAACGGGGGGACACACTCCGGGGCACAGCGTGGTTCATGTGGCGTCCGCCGGTGAGCGGCTGACCTTTGCCGGTGACGCACTGTTCCCGGTCGCCTTCGACCATCCCGACTGGCACAACGGTTTTGAACATGATCCCGAGGAAGCCGTTCGCGTTCGGGTCCGGCTCATGCAGGAAGCGGCGGCGAGCGGTGAGCTGCTGGTCGCCACGCATTTGCCGTTTCCGTCAGTGGGAAGGGTGGCGGTGGAGGGGGATGCGTTTCGCTGGGTGGCGGCTTTCTGGGATTACTGAGCAGTAATCGCAGCCATGAAGTCGGCGTCTTTGATGTGTCGTGCAGCCCGTCCAGCCTGAGGTTGTGCCCTGGATCAGGAATGGATGGGCAGCACCAGACCAAACGCCACGAAAAAACCGCCGCAGACCTTGTTGAACCGACGCCCAGTACGGGCCAGCCACGGCCGGACCCGATACGCCGCCGTGGCCACGATGTACTCGACGATGAACTCCACGACCGCGTAGGTCAGCGCGATGGCGGCGGTCTGGGCGAACAGGTTCCTGTGCGGGTCAAGAAAGGGCGGAATAAACGCGGTGAACAGCAACAGTGCCTTGGGATTCGAGACCGCCGACAACAGGCCCTGCCGGAAAAGTGACCAGGGGCCGGCCCCTGACACGGCCTCCACGTCCAGGGAAACCGGCGCCGACCGCCACAATCCCAGTCCCAGCCAGATGAGATAAAGCCCGCCGGCTATCTTCAACACCATGAACCCGGTCACGGAGGCCTGGATCAATGCACCCAGCCCGAGGGCACACAACGAGAGCATCACGACGAAGCCCGACACACCGCCACTGATGGTGAAAAGCGTCTTGCGGTTGCCATGGATCGCGCCGTGGGTCAGCACCAGCAATGCATTGGGCCCAGGCACCACTGCGATGCCGCAACAGGTAACCAGATAGAGCAGCCAGGTCTCGAAGGGCATGATGTTCTCCAGTGAAAAGCAACGTCCTCTCCAGCATCCTGCTGGTGAAACCCGCTCAACAGAAGCGCATAATTCATGGCTTAGACATTCGATTATCGAATAGGGGTCGTGGACATGCCTTCCGGCGATTTGCAAATGGACTGGCTCAAGTGCTTTGTCGCGGTGGTGGACGCCGGTTCGCTTTCCGGCGCGGCTCTTGAGGTGCATCGGTCACAGTCCGCTGTGAGCATGCAGATGAAAAAACTGGAAACGGCGCTTGGGCGGCAGTTGTTGAGTCGCGGCCCGCGGCACCTGCAACTGACCCTCGATGGCCAGACCCTTCTGGGTTATGCGCGGCGCATGGTGGCGCTGCATGCTGAAACGCAGGCGGCTTTCCATGGCGAGGAGTTGACCGGGCGCATACGGCTGGGCGTTGCCGAGGATTATGCGGCGAAGTACCTGACACCCGTGCTCAAGCGCTTCGCCCCCCGCTATGGGGGCGTTGAAATAGAACTGGATTGCGAGCAATCGACGACTCTGATTCCACGGGTGGTGAATGGCGACCTGGACCTGGCGCTGGTTTCCAGGGACTCCCCCCAGCGGGGTACATTTCTGTTCAAGGAGCCCATGGTGTGGGTGGGTTCGCCTCAGTTCGAGCTTTGGCGGCGCGACCCCATCCCGATCGCGGTCTACGAAAGTGCCAGCCTGGCCCGGCGCAACGCGGTCAATTCGTTAACGCTGCAGGGCCGTCGGTATAAAGTGGTCTACAACAGTTCCAGCCTCGCAGGCCAAGTCGCGGCGGTGGAAGGTGGGATTGCCATCGCCGCCATTACCCGATGCAGTGTCCCAGCCTCATTGCAAGTGCTCGGCAACGAACATGATCTGGGCGGCATAGAACCAATGGAGGTGTCGGTTTTTCGCAGTCGGGCTTCTCGCGGTTCGAAGGCTGTTAACAGCCTTCACGCCTTCATCATCGGTGCGTTGAGGAGCCAGCAGGCTACATAGGGTCCTACTCGTGCACCGTCACCCGATTGCGCCCGGTTTTCTTGGAGGTGTACAGCGCCTCGTCCGCCCAGGCGATCAGGTCGGCGTGGCTATTGGACGGCTGGCTCAGGTCGGCCACCCCCAGGCTGATGGTGAAACGGATGACCACGTCGCCGTACGGCACGTCCATTTCTTCGACGGCCTTGCGCAGGCGCTCGGCAAACATCCGTGCACCGGCCTTGTCGGTATCCGAAAGCACCACGCCGAACTCTTCACCGCCATAGCGTCCGGCCACGTCGGAGTCACGCACATGCTCGCGGACCAAGTGAGCGACCTGCTCGATGACCTTGTCGCCTGCCTGGTGACCATAGGTGTCATTGACTCGCTTGAAGTGGTCGATGTCGAACATGACCAGGCTGGAGTTATTGCCATAGCGCTGGTGCCGGGCGTAGGTGGCCTTGAGGTTCTCTTCCCAATGCCCACGGTTATACAGACCGGTCAGCCGATCGGTGCTGGACAACTGCTGCAACTGTGCGTTGGCGGCCTGCAGTTGATGCCGGTTGGTGGCGACGTCGGTGACGTCATAGATCACCAGACAGATATGGTTGATCTTGCTGTCAGGGGAGCGCAGGGGCAGCAGGGTGGTGTTCTGAAACATGAATTCTTCGTGGCCGGTGATCGGCTGATAGTTCTTGAAGCGCACCAGGTAGGGACGCTGCTCCCAGACCGTGAAGGCGGGCGTGCCCAGGGCGGCGACGCTTTCCACCTTGCGGCTGAACCACTGGTGGTCGACTTCGGGAAACAGACTGAAAAAGTGCTGGTTATGGGCGTCCTTCGGCTGGACCCCGGAACGGTTCTCCATGAACGTGTTCCAGACCTGCACCCGATAGTCGCGGTCAAGCACCACCACACCGACGTCGATGCTCTGGACAATCGCCAGCAACCAGTGGAATTCGTTCAGATCAACAGGATTGTTCATGGCTCAGCTCATCAAGTAGGCGAGTTTGTGGGTCAACCGCTCGATTGAGTCTTCCGTGAACAGCAATAACAGGTCGAAGCGAATGTCGTGGCCCTCCAGGCTGTAGCTGATTTCCACGGCGAGGGTCTTTTTCCAGCGGGTCTGGTTGACCCGGATCAGCTCGTCGATCGCCGCATGCTGGCCGAGCACCTGCGGATGCCCCTGGGAAAACACCACGTCGATCTGCTCGGCAATACTGCTCAGGCACGCGCCGATCAGCACGCTGGAAAGATCGAGTACCATTTCCAGGTCCGAATAATCAGCGCTCTGGCGCTGCATCAATTGCGCGATATCGGAAACTTCCGAGTCATGGAACATCAGCAGGGCTTCACCGGCGATGCCACTGCCGATGAAGCCCTGGCAGATGGCGGTGAGCTGCTGGGAGCTGCCGGCATCGGTGAGCGCCATGTGCAATTCGCCGACTTCGAGGACGTTCACGTTGGGGACCGGCAACTGCACGAAGACGCCCAGGACCTTGGCGATCAGCGCGGCGGCCCGGCCGATGGCGACGTTGACCGTTTCGCGGAATGCGTCGTGAAAATGGATGGCGGTGTTGCTTGTCGGACGATGCTGCAGGGGCGCCTGCGTGGCTTTCGTCAGCAGGCCGAGGCGGCTGAGGGTCTGGCGCAGTTCGCTTTCGTCGAAAGGCTTCTTCAGGAACGCCAGGGCGCCCAGTTCGCTGACGCGGCGTACTGCTTCCTCCTGGACGTCACCGGAAATCACGATGACTTGAGATTTCAAGCCTTCAGTGCGCAGGGCGCTCAATACCTGATAACCATCCATCTCCGGCATGGTCAGGTCGAGCAACACCACTTGGCCCAGCCCCTTGCGTATGGCCTCCATGGCCTGGCGACCGTTACTGGCCTCGGTAATGGAAACCGACCAGTCCGCCGGCAATGCCCGTAACACTTGCTTACGGGCCATGTTGGAGTCATCACACACCACTAGGGGAATCTCTGACACAACCAGCCTCTCATCAGGGAAAGTACTAGGGCATCATGCCATAGGCTTACAAAGACCACCTAGTCATCAGGGTTATCAGCCTGGAAAAGCAAGGACGATGAGCTCGCCTGATCTTCAGCGGTCTATCCTTTTGAACAAGCGCTCGTCGCGGAAGTTCGACGTGGATTCATCCGCGACGCTTTGGCCCGGAAACAAAAAGCCCGCACACTCATGACGAGGTGCGGGCTCTTTAACGGCCGGAAGCTGCGATCAGAAACGCATGCCTTCGAACGGGTTCCAGCTTTGCTCGCCTTTGACTTCTTTCAGGTAGTACGCGTAGTTGGTCATGATCGCGTACATCACCGAAAAAGCGGCGCTCATGCCCGTATCCAGCGCCCTCGGAGATTCCATGCCCATCAGTCCGAAAATCACGCTCACGGCGATACTGAGCCCGATCATAATGCCGATCATGGCCAGGTTCTTCTTCCAGAGCCCCAGGACGAACAGGTAGATCGGGCCGAAGAAGAAGGCAATCACGTTGGCGTTGATCAGGATCTTCTTCTTGAAGCCTGGCAGCGCCTTGAAGGCTTCCTTGTGGCGCGGGTCGTTCGGCGCGCCATAGGTATCAAAGAAGTTAAAGCGTTCCTGCCATTTGGCGCTGTATTTGCCAGTACCTTGCACTTGTTCGGTGGTGCTCATTTTTACGGCTCCTGATGGTCCATGTAGTGGTAAAACTTTCTTCCGCGAATTCCTGAGCGCTTTATAAGCGTTTATGGAGGAAAAAGCCCCTTCGGCGACTCAAGCGCCCATTTGATCTGTGACGCGCATCACTATCACTGCGAGTACGGCCGCGATGGCGCGCTGACAGGCAGGAAATTCGGCTGCCCCATTGTCTGCCAGGCGATTTACGTCTAGTTTGCTGGCCGATCACAAATACAAAAAAATCAGGAGTCCTAGATGCAACCGATTCGTCTCGGTCTGGTGGGCTACGGCAAGATTGCCCAGGATCAACATGTACCCGCCATCCACGCCAATCCTGCGTTCCAATTGGTGGCGGTTGCCACGCAGGGGCAGCCCTGTGCCGGGGTAGAGAATTTCGAGTCCCTGGGCGAGCTGCTCGCCAGCGGTCCCCAGGTCGATGCAATAGCGTTTTGCACGCCGCCGCAGGGTCGATTCGCGCTGGTGGAGCAAGCCTTGGCCGCCGGCAAACACGTGCTGGTGGAAAAACCACCCTGCGCCACCCTCGGCGAAGCAATGGCGTTGGTCGGCCAGGCTGAAGAGCAGGGCGTCAGTGCCTTGTTTGCCTGGCACTCGCGCTATGCACCCGGGATCGAAGCGGCCCGGGACTGGCTGGCCAGCCGCACCTTGCAGAGCGTGCGGATCGATTGGAAGGAAGACGTGCGCAAATGGCATCCCGGCCAGGCGTGGATCTGGCAACCGGGTGGCCTGGGGGTGTTCGATCCCGGCATCAATGCCTTGTCGATCGCGACCCATCTGTTGCCACGACCACTGTTTGTCGAGTCGGCGCAGCTGCGGGTTCCTGATAACTGCCAGTCGCCTATCGCCGCGAGCATCAAAATGTCGGACGCCCGCCACCTGGACATCCGCGCGGAGTTCGATTTCGATCATGGCCATGATGAACTCTGGAGCATCGAGATCCGTTGCGCCGAAGGCACCTTGCGGCTGGACAACGGCGGCGCCCTGTTGAGCATCGATGGCGTGCGCCAGGCGGTTTCGGAGGAGGGCGAGTACGCGGCGGTGTATCGACACTTCCAGCAGCTGATCGCCGACAAGGCCAGCGATCTGGACTTGCAACCGTTGCGGCTGGTGGCGGACAGCTTTTTTGTCGGCAGCCGGACGTTGGTCGAGCCGTTCTACGATTGATCGCGCTGTAAAGATACACCGCTATCGTCGGATCGCCGCCCGGAGCAGGCTCGCTCCCACAAGGTCCGTGGTGTACGCAAATATTGCGTACTCCATAGATCCAATGTGGGAGCGAGCCTGCTCGCGATGCTTTTACACCAGGTAGTTCTTCAATTCCCGGGCGATGACCATCCGCTGGATCTCGCTCGACCCTTCATAGATCTGGGTAATCCGCGCATCGCGGTAGTAGCGCTCCACCGGATAGTCTTCCAGATAGCCGTAGCCGCCATGAATCTGCATCGCCGAGGAGCAGACCTTTTCGGCCATTTCCGAGGCGAACAGCTTCGCCTGGGAGGCTTCTGAAAGGCACGGTTTGCCTGCGCTGCGCAAGCGGGCGGCGTGGAGGATGAGCAGGCGAGCGGCATTCAGGCGGGTGTGCATGTCGGCCAGCAGGTTGGCGATGCTCTGGTGCTCGATGATCGGTTTGTCGAACTGCACCCGATCCCGCGAGTAGGCCAGGGCCGCCTCGAATGCCGCCCGGGCAATGCCCAGGGCCTGGGCGGCGATGCCGATCCGGCCGCCTTCAAGGTTGGAGAGGGCGATCGCCAGGCCTTTGCCACGGGCACCCAGCAGGTTGGCCTCGGGAACGCTGCAGTTGTTCAAGGTGACGGCGCAAGTGTCCGAAGCGCGGATGCCCATCTTGTGCTCGGTGCGATCGACGATGAAGCCCGGCGTATCGGTCGGCACCAGGAAGGCCGAGATGCCTTTCTTGCCCAGGTCCGGGTCTGTCACCGCGAACACGATCGCCAGTTTTGCCCGCTTGCCGTTGCTGACGAACTGCTTGGCGCCATTGATGACCCAGTGGCCGTCTCGCAGTTCGGCGCGGGTGCGCAGGTTGTGGGCCTCGGAGCCGGCCTGGGGCTCAGTCAGGCAGAAGCAGCCAATGGCCTGTCCGCTCGCCAGGTCCGCCAGCCAGGTCTGTTTCTGTTCATCGGTGCCGAAATTGAGGACTGGCCCGCAACCCACCGAGTTGTGGATGCTCATCAGAGCCCCGGTGGCGCCATCACCGGCGGAGATTTCCTCCACCGCCAGGGCGTAGGCGACGTAATCGACATAGGTGCCACCCCATTCCTCGGGCACCACCATGCCCAGCAGGCCCAGTTCACCCATCTTCGCCACCAGGCCATCGTCGATCCACCCGGCCTTTTCCCACGCCTGGGCATGGGGCGCGATCTCGCCGCGGGCAAAGTCCCGGGCCATGTCGCGGATCATTACTTGTTCTTCAGTCAGTTCGAGGTCGTGCATGGACTCAGTTCCCGAGGTGATCGAGGCCGTCGAAGAAACTCGCCACCCGGTTCGCGTCCAGCGCGTCCAGGGTTGGCGGGTTCCAGCGTGGCTTCTTGTCTTTGTCGATCAGCAGGGCGCGCACGCCTTCGATCAGGTCGCCGCGCTCGAACCATTGCCGGTCCAGGTGCAGCTCCAGGGCAAAACAGTCTTCCAGGCTCAGGTGGCGGCCACGTCGCAGCATCTCCAGGGTAACCGCCATGGCCAGGGGCGAGCGGGTTTCCAGCAGCTCCGCAGTTTGCAGCGCCCATTCGTGGCTGTTGGCAACCGTGACCTGACGCAATTGCTCGACCATGCTTGGTACATCGGGCAGGGCGAAGAAGTGATCGATGGCCGGGCGCAAGTCGTCGAGGGGCGGGGATGGCAGTTGCTGCACGGCGAGTTTCGCCAGCAGGCTTTGCAGGTCCTTGAGCGGCATGTCGCTCCATTCCAACCGGTCGAGACGCTCGTCGAGTTGAGAGAGCTTGCGGCTTTCCAGGTACCAGTCGGCCAGCCCGCAGTACAACGCGTCGGCCGCCTTTATCTGGGTACCGCTGACCCCCAGGTAGATGCCCAGCTCGCCGGGGATGCGCGGCAGGAAATAACTGCCACCGACATCCGGAAAGTAGCCGATGCCGACCTCGGGCATGCCCAGGCGGCTGCGTTCGGTCACCACTCGCAGGTCCGCGCCCTGGGCCAGCCCCATGCCGCCGCCCAGGACGAAACCGTCCATCAGGGCGAGAATGGGTTTGCGGTAATGGTGAATCGTCAGGTCGAGGGCATACTCCTCGACGAAAAAGTCTTCGTGCAGCGTGTCGCCCTGCTTGTGGCTGTCGTAGAGCGAACGGATATCGCCACCGGCGCAGAACGCCTTGTCTCCGGCGCCGCGCAACACCACCGCGTGGATCTGCGGATCGGTAAGCCAGGCATCGAGTTGTTGCTGCAAGCTGCGCACCATGCCCAGGGTCAGGGCATTGAGGCCGGCGGGGCGGTTCAGGGTCAGATGGCCGATGTGGTTGCGAACCTCGACCAACACCTCACAGGCCACGACTTTGACGCTCCCTGTGGCTTGGGATGAAACCTGAGCAGTCATCGCTAACTCCCTGCTTTTATTGTTCTTTGTGAATTGTGTCGCGCGTATCCGGTCGGGATCGTAACAGTGCAAAATTGCCTCGCACAACCGGTATACGTGCAGGTCCTGTCTGCATATTTATAGCAGCCACAGGCTCACTCGCGACCCGACAGCACCTCCGTGATGCTGCGGCGCTTGGCATTTCGCTCGCTGGCATGGATCAATTGTTCGAGATCTTCAGGGGTTACGTCGAAGAATGCTTCCATTTCCGCAAGAGCCAGCTTCAAGTCCTCGGCGGTGATGGCCTGGCGGTCCACAGGGGGATGGTCGGCGGGAATGACGGCCACCGGCTCGCTGGCCCGCTTCGGATAGCGCACCCGTGTCAGGTTGTTGTAGGCCAGCGCACTGACGAGCAGGGCGGAACCTGCAAGCATGGCCGCGCCGAGCGCCTGCCAGTCCAGGGCGGCAACGGACGAGTCCGCCAGCACCAACGTCGCCGCCAGTGCGCCGGCCGGCGGATGAATGCAGCGCAGCCAGCACATCAACACCAATGCCATGCCGGCGGCCAGGCAGGCGCTACCCAGCGTGCGCCCCAGCACGTGAGCCACCAGCAGGCCCACGACGGAGGCACACAGGTAACCGCCGAAAATCGACCAGGGCTGGGCCAGGGCGCCCGAAGACACCGCGAACAACAGCACTGCCGAAGCGCCGAGAGGACCGATCAGGTGTTGCGCCACGTCGAGGCCATACACTTGGCCGCAGAGCCAGACACTGAACATGACCCCCAGGGCCATGCCGATGGCGGCGCGGCTCCATTCGGTGGGACGGGTATTGATAGCAGCGGGGAACCAGCGAGAAAGCATTGAGCAAAAATCCAAAAAACGAACAAAAAAAGGGGCTTACGGGAGAATCCCTGAAAGCCCTTTAAGTGTTCCAACAGTTGGGGGAGGAACGGTGCACAGTGTGACGCCCAGCATCTGCGCTTACAAATTCATATTAATGCTGGTTGAGAGCATTTATTTTGAAGTAAGAGTGTGCTCAAGCGCTACGGGGGATCGGATACGGCGTGTGCGGTGCGATAGGCAAATCGCATGACTGCCCGCGCCCCATCGGAAAATAGGTAAAGCCCCTGTCAGCCATGCGCTCCGGGTCATACAGATTGCGGCCATCGAACACCACTGGCGCCTTGAGCCGTTGCTGGATCAGCGCAAAGTCCGGTGCCTTGAAAGGCTGCCATTCGGTGCAGATGATCAAGGCGTCGGCGCCCGGCAAGACCGATTCCGGGGTGCCCATCAGCAGGAGTTTCGACTCATTGGGGTAGAGCTGCTGAGTCTGCTGCATCGCCTCTGGATCAAACGCCCGGACAGTGGCGCCGGCGGCCCACAGCGACTCCAGGAGCACGCGGCTCGGAGCGTCGCGCATGTCGTCGGTGTTGGGCTTGAAGGCCAGGCCCCACAAGGCAAAGGTTTTGCCGCGCAGATCGCCGTTGTAGAACGCGTTGATCCGCTCGAACAGCTTGTGTTTCTGCCGTCCATTGATGGCTTCCACCGCTTGCAGCAAATCGCTGGCGCAGTGGACCTGCTCGGCGCTGTGGATCAAGGCACGCATGTCCTTGGGAAAGCACGAACCACCATAGCCACAGCCTGGGTAGATAAAGTGGTAGCCAATGCGTGAATCGGCACCGATGCCCAGGCGCACCGCTTCGATGTCGGCCCCCAGATGTTCCGCCAGTTCCGCGATCTGATTGATGAAGCTGATCTTGGTCGCGAGCATGGCGTTGGCCGCGTATTTGGTCAGCTCGGCGCTGCGCAGGTCCATGAACAGGACCCGGTCGTGATTGCGATTGAACGGCGCATACAGGTCGCGCATGGTTTCCCGCACTTCATCGCGCTCGCAGCCGACCACGATGCGGTCCGGGCGGCGGCAATCGGCAACCGCCGAGCCTTCCTTGAGAAACTCCGGATTGGACGCGATATCGAATTGCAGCAAGCGACCGGCCTTGATCAGGCATTTGTCGATGTGTGCCCGCAGGGCGTCGCCGGTGCCCACCGGTACGGTAGACTTCTCCACCAAAAGGACCGGTTGCTCGCGATAACGGGCGACGGCCTCACCGACCGCCATGACCTGGCACAGATCGGCCGACCCATCCTCCCTGGACGGCGTGCCGACCGCGATGAACAGCACCTGGCCGTGCTGTACGGCGAGCCGTTCATCGCTGGTGAAATGCAGTCTTCCGGCGTCAAGCCCTTCACGCACCAGCGGCGCCAGGCCCGGCTCGTAGATGCTGACAATGCCTTGACGCAGGCTCTCGACTTTCTGCTCGTCGATGTCCATGCAGATCACGTCGTGGCCCACCTCGGCCAGCACGGCGGCCTGCACCAACCCTACATAACCGCTACCGAATACCGTTATTTTCATCTGGTGGGCTCCCTGGGCAATTCCCGGCACGCATGACCCTCGATCCGTGATGAACCGTGGTGTATGGGCTTCAGAATAAGTCGGGAATGTTGCAGTTCACTGACAGTTCGCAGTCATGCCGACGCCCCATGAACTGGAATGGGATGGGATGAACGCTTCGCAAGCGTATGCCGACTGTGGGAGCGAGCCTGCTCGCGATAGCGGTCTATAAGTCAGCAACCAGGGAGAAGCCTACTGCGCCTCCAGCCGGCACCCAGCGGGCAATGCGGCGACAAACTCATCCACCACCTCCCGGGTCAGGCTGACGATGTCTTCCACCCGTTCCATGCCCGCGCCGGTGCGCCAACTGGCAACGATGTCCATCACCGAGGGTAGCGGCACGCCGGCGACCAATGTCAGTGTGCCCTGGGCCAGCTCGCCCTGTACCAGCGCCGCCGGCATGGCGCCGATGCCGAAGCCGTCGCGAACCAGGCGGGTGATGGCCGAGGCCGAGTTCACGCAGTTGATGCGCGGTGACACGATGTTCGCCGAGTGCAGCAGGTTGAGGATGTCCTGATGGGGCCGCGAGTTGCGTGAGAACGTCACGATGCGTTCCTGGGACAGATCCTCCAGCGAAGCGTATTGCCGGTCATAGACAGAGCCGGTACGCACCACCCAATGCATCGGATAACGGGTCAGGAGTGCATTGCGCACGCTGTCCAGGCGCAGGATATCGGTCTGGAAAATGATGTCCTGATAGCCTTTCTCCAGTTGGGAACACAGATTGCTCGCCGTGTCGGCCGACAGTTCGATTTCCAGGGCCGGATAGCACTCCATCAGGCGCGTCACCAACGGGCTGAGCCAGGTGTGGATGACTGTATCCATGGCGCCGATGCGAATCCGGCCGCGGACCTGCCGCGGATCCTGGATCACGGCCTTCATGCTTTGCATGGTGTCCATGATGCGCTCGGCATATTCCAGCACCCGTTGCCCTTCGGAGGTCAGCGACACTCCTTTGGAGTCGCGCACGAACAATCGCACGCCCATCTCGTCTTCCAGGGCCGCGATCCGGCTGGAAATGGACGCCTGGGTGGTGAACAGCTTCTCCGCCGTGAGCCGGAAACTCTTCAGGCGAGCGACCCAGACGAAAGTTTCCAGAAACTTGATGTTCACGTCGACGGCTCCTTGGAACTGAGGTTGGCAATGGGTCGTTTACAGCGCTTCGGCCGCCAGATACTGGAGTACCGCTTCAAGCCCGGCGATATCCGGCACGCTGTGCATGACTGCACGAACACCGCACCATGGATAGTCCAGCATCGAAACCCAGGTCATGACCGGTGCCAGATCGGCTGCCGGCAACGTTGCCATGTGCTCGATGGTGATCGTCAATCCCTCAGCCAGATTGGACTCGGGCTCGAACTGCCAGTCATAGACCCCACAACCGACCCGGACCTCGCCGCTGTGCTTGTCCGACATCGCCACCAGCCATTTGCACTGGAAGGCCTTGGCATTCTCGGAAGGCGGGACGGCCAGGCAAAACGTATAGACGTTTTCGAAGGTCTGGCCAAAGCGCCTGACCAGGACCTCGCCAATGGCCTCACGACCTTCCACGTGCCCCGGAAAAGAAATCGAGCCGGTGCGCACGACCATGTCCAGCGTGGCATCGGCCGTAAAGGCCTGGTCCAGCAGGTGAGGGCGGTTGCCGTCCTTGGCGTTGATGTACTGTTGGATCGATCGTTGGGCCGTGTTCATCGGGTGTCCATGTCGGGTTGAGAGGTGCTGTTCTAATAAATAAGGTTCAAGCAACCCAATACCTGTGGGAGCGAGCCTGCTCGCGAAGGCGGTGGGGTCAGGCAAACTCGATGCCGAGCTTGCCGCCGCTATCGCGAGCAGGCTCGCTCCCACAGGGTGCGTGGTCAACCGAGAAGTCTACAAAGCACTATTCCACAAATCCGTCACCAGCATGCAACCCGGCGCGTGGGTGATGCACAGCGGGGGACGGGAGGCCTGGACCACCGATTGCGGGGTTACGCCACAGGCCCAGAACACCGGGATTTCATCCGCTTCGACCGGCACGGCGTCGCCGTAATCCGGTTTGTCCAGGGATTGAATGCCGATCAGCGACGGGTCGCCGATGTGGACCGGGGCGCCATGGACATTGGGCATACGCCCGGTGATCTGGATCGCCTGGATCGCCGCGGCGGCTTTCATCGGCCGCATGGTCACCACCATTTTGCCGGAGAGCCGGGCGGTGGGGCGGGTGTCGATGTTGGTCCGGAACATGGCGATGTTTCGCCCCAGATCAATGTGCCGCAGCCGAATGCCGGCCTCCAGCAGCGGTTGTTCGAAGGAGAACGAGCAGCCCAGGGCGAAGGCAACCATGTCGTCCTGCCACAGATGTTCGATGTCCAGCGGCTCTTCGCTCAATTCGCCGTCACGGAAGACCCGGTAGCGGGGCACTTCGTGGCGAATATCGATGGCGCCACCCAGGTTGCGGAAGTACGGATCTCCGGGTTCGGTCACGTCCAATATCGGGCAGGCCTGGCGATTGAGGGTGCAGTAGCGCAGGAACTCGTTGGCCCAATCGCCGGGCAGGATCACGATATTGGCTTGTACCCGTCCCTTGCCCAGGCCGCTGGTGTGCCCCTGATATTGGCCGGCGGCGATGCTCTGGCGCAGGGCGAGGGGGGCGTACTGTTGCAGTTGTTCAAATGACAGGGCGGGAAGGGACATCAGGGTTTCTCCTTGTGGTTGTCGGTCCTTTTTAGAAAACCCAGGCGATGACGTCCAACAAGGAATGTTGCTACCCCGCGACAAATAAAAGTTATTCGAGAGCCAGTGGGCCGTTGAGGCCGGGCGCCGCCACCATGCGTTGCGGACCGACATCAAGGGCATATTGACCCACCACCTGGCGGCTCATCTGGACGATGCTCTCGATCAGTTCCAGCCCCACGCCCGCGCGCCAGGACGCCACGACGTTCAACTGGGGCAGGGAAGTACCCGGTTCCAACTGGGTCAGTTCACCACTCGCCAAGGGCTTGGCCACCAGCGCCGCGGGCAAGGCGCCAATACCGAAACCGTCGCGAATCAACCGCGTCATGGCCGACACCGAGTTGACGCAACTGACCCGTGGCGCGCTGATCCCCTGGGCATACAGCAGGTTGAGTACATCCTGATGCGGCCGTGATTGCTTGACGAACGTGATGATGCGCTCACTCGCCATCTCGGCCAGCGACGCATAGGGCCGGGCATAGATCGATTGACTGGCGGCGATCCAGTGCATGGGGTAGTGCCCCAATTCGAGGTTGCGCACACTTTCGTGGCGGACCAGATCGGTCTGGAAGGCGATGTCCAGGTAACCCTTCTGCAACTGGTCGCACAGATTGCGTGCAGCGTCGGCGGTGATTTCGATTTCTACCGCTGGAAAGGCCTGCATCAGCATCGACATCAAGGGGCTCAGCCATGTGTGGATCACCGTATCCATCACGCCAATGCGCACCAGGCCTTGCTGCTCGGTGCCGGTGTCCAGCGATTGTTTCAGCGCACGCTGGACCTCGAGCATCTGCTCGGCATAGTTGAGCACCTTGAAGCCTTCGGGGGTCAGCGATACGCCCCGGGAATCCCGCACGAACAGGCGCAGGCCCAACTCGTCCTCCAGCGAGGCGATCCGGGCGGAAATCGCCGCCTGGGTGCTGAACATCTTTTCGGCGGTCAGGCTGAAGCTCTGCAGGCGGGCAACCCAGACGAAGGTTTCGAGGAACTTGAGGTTCATGACGGCTCTCTTGGCGCTTGTGGTTCTTATGTTTGCAATTGTTACTCCAGATCGGGTCATGGCCGGCATCAAATTTTCTTATGTCCGACCGGGCTTTTTTCCCGTTTGACGCTTTCAGAGCGTGGCGCGAAGAATCCATCCCGACGACGCAGCTCACTGCGCCCGTGTCCCAACGACAACGTCTTCACACAAGAATAACGAGGCGCCGCAGAGCCCCCCGAGAGGGTTCGCTCGCGCCGATAAAAGGAGCACGCATGCAGCATTTCAGATCCTCCCAACGGATATACGCCCCAATCGGTACGGTGCTTGGCTTGAGCCTGATCGGCGTGCCCGCCGCCCAGGCGGACTTCATCGCCGACAGCAAAGGCAGCCTGGAGGCACGCAACTTCTACTTCAACCGCGACTTTCGCCAGGAAGGTTCACGGGACAAAGCCGAGGAATGGGCCCAGGGCTTTCTGCTGCGGATGGAGTCGGGCTACACCGCCGGCACCGTTGGCTTCGGCCTGGATGCCTTGGGCATGGCCGGTTTCAAGCTGGACTCGGGTGGTGGTACGGCGGGCACCAACCTGTTGCCGGCGGATTTGTCCGGAGGGTCGCAAGACCGCTACGGCGAACTGGGCCTGACCGCCAAGGTGCGCGTGTCCAACAGCACCCTCAAGGTGGGGACGCTGCAGATCAAGGACCCGGTGGTGAGCTCCAACGATACGCGGCTGTTGCCGGCGACGTTCAAGGGCGGGCTGTTGAACGTGCAGGAAATCGATCGCTTGAAACTGACCGGAGGGCAGTTCACCCAAATCAACGTCGTCGACTCCACCGACTATCAGGATATGACTGCCAACCGCATCGGCGGTACCAGTGACAAGTTCCAGTTTGCCGGTGCGGACTATCAGTTCCTGCCGAACCTCACAGCGCAGTACCGTTATGGAAAGCTGCAGGACATCTACCAGCAGAACTACCTCGGCTTCGTTCACACCCTGGACCTGGGAGCCGGCCAAACGCTCAAGAGCGACGTGCGTTATTCTCGCAGCACCGAGGACGGCAACTTCCGCAACATCGACAACCAGGCCTTCGGCGCGCTGTTTACCTACAGTCTGGGTGGACATGCAGTGGGCCTGGGTTACCAGCGCATGAGTGGCGACGATCCTTTCCCGTACATCAGCCGCAGCGATCCGTACCTGGTCAACTTCGTCCAGATCGGCGACTTCGCCAACATCGACGAACGCTCCTGGCAAGCACGCTATGACTACAACTTTGCCGCGCTCGGTGTCCCCGGGTTGACCTTCATGACCCGCTACATTTCCGGGGACAACGTGCAACGTGCCGCGCCGGGGGAGGGCAAGGAGTGGGAACGCAACACCGATATTGCCTATGTCGTGCAGGACGGCACATTGAAAGGCCTCGGCTTGAAATGGCGCAACGCCTCGGTGCGATCGAACTTTGGCAATGACCTGGATGAGAACCGGTTGATTGTCAGCTATACGATGGCGCTCTGGTAAAAAAGGGCGCGCATCAAGGCGCTGTTCAAAAGAACGGCGCCGAAAACAAGTTAAAAAATATAATCAATTTTTTCATGGGCTTGCGGTTTTTTGCCGCTGCCCCAGGGTTTCAGAAAACGGTGTCGCTCGATCTCGGCGTTGCGCGACATGCTCTTCTTTTTGGTCTGATCCCAGTATTTACTGGCTATAAAGCCATCCATCCGACTGCTGAAAATAAGGAAACCTATGGGTTTCCTTTGTTTCGTTTTTTGTCATACTCCACCCTGCGAGTCGGCAGAGGTGCCTGCTCGCCCGGTATTAGTACTGGCTAATAACAATTCCACCAGCAGGAACCTACGCCATGAGTATTCTCGGTCACCACGCTACAGCGGCTCCCGCCGAACAACTCGCTACCGCGCTCGCACGCATGAAGCAGGCTCACCTGGACGAAGGGCCCGCAAGCCTGGCGTTGCGCCGTGACCGTCTGGATCGGGCGATTGCCCTGCTGCTGGACAACCGTGAAGCCATCGTCGCGGCGGTGTCCGCGGACTTTGGCAACCGCAGTCGCGAACAGACCCTGCTGTCCGACATCGCCGGGTCGGTAGCAAGTCTCAAGCATTGCCGCGAGCACCTGGCCGAGTGGATGCAGTCAGAAACGCACCCGGCCCCGTTTCCGGGTTGTGAAGCCCGGGTCGACTACCAGCCGTTGGGCGTCGTAGGGGTGATCAGCCCATGGAACTTTCCCATCGTGTTGGCCTTTGGACCGTTGGCGAGCATTCTTGCTGCCGGCAACCGGGCCATGCTCAAACCTTCGGAGCTGACCCCGCGTACCTCGGCGTTGATCGACGAGTTGATCGCCCGCTATTTCGACGAACGCGAGCTCTGCACGGTGCTGGGCGATGCCGAGGTCGGGGCGCTGTTCAGTGCACAGCCTTTCGACCACCTGATCTTTACCGGTGGGACGTCGGTGGCCCGGCACATCATGCGTGCCGCCTCGGACAACCTGGTGCCGGTGACGTTGGAGCTGGGTGGCAAGTCTCCGGTACTGGTTTCCCGTAGTGCCGACCTGGCTACCGTGGTGCAGCGGATCCTGACGGTGAAGACCTTCAACGCCGGGCAGATCTGCCTGGCCCCGGACTATCTGCTGCTGCCGGAAGAGTTGCTGGAGGACTTCGTCGGCGAGGCCATCGGTTTCGTCAGTGCCATGTACCCGACCCTGCGCGACAACGCCGACTACACGTCGATCATCAACCCGCGCAATTTCGACCGTCTGCGGGGCTACCTCGCCGATGCCGAGGCCAAAGGCGCGCGACTAGTGGAGATCAACCCCGCGCAAGAAGACCTGAGCGACCGCGAGATCCGCAAGATCGCCCCAACCCTGGTGCTCGATCCCAGTGAGGAAATGCAGGTACTGCGCGAGGAAATCTTCGGTCCGCTGCTGCCGATCAAAACCTATCGCGACTTCGCCACGGCCATCGACTACGTCAACGGGCAGCCTCGGCCGTTGGCGGCCTATTATTTCGGCGAGGATGCGAGTGAGCGCGACCAGGTGCTGGAACGCACGACGTCGGGCGGGGTGGTGATCAACGACGTGATGAGCCATGTGCTGTTCGAGGCACTGCCTTTTGGCGGGGTCGGTCACTCAGGCATGGGGGCCTATCATGGCGTCTATGGTTTCCGTACCTTCAGCCATGCCAAGGCGGTGGTGGTGCAAAGCGCCATCGGTGAGTCCAACCTGGCGATGCGTGCTCCCTACGGCCCGATGATCCATGGCCTGCTCGACCACTTGCTGACGGCCAACTGAGCCACCCGGGAGTCTGATCATGAACCTGCTGCAAACGCTCAAGGCCAAGCTGCTGCGCGCCCTTGCCAAGCGCATGAAGGCCAAATTCGTCTACGACGCGGCACGCTATCCGTTGCGCTCGGTAGACGAGCGGCACATCCCGACAGCCTGGGGGCCGGCGCGGGCGCTGTTCTACTGGCCCGATACGTCGCCTGGGGAACCGCTCCCGGTGTACCTGAACCTGCATGGCGGTGGATTCGTCGCCGGGGTGCCGGAGCACGACGACAGCTATTGCCGCCGTCTGGCCCACAACCTGGGGTGCCTGGTGGTCAATCTGGATTATGTCCTGGCGCCCGAGCATCCTTTTCCCGCAGGTTTGCGTCAGAGCTTCGAGGTGCTGGAGTGGTTGGCCGGGCAGGGCGCGGCGCTGGGTATCGACCCACAGCGCATCGCTGTCGGCGGGCATAGCGCGGGTGGCAACCTGGCGGCGGGCCTGGCCAATCTGGCGCGGGGGCATCAGCGACTCCGGGTGGTGCACCAGGTCATCGACTATGCGGCGCTGGACGTCTCCCAGGCTCCTGAGCTGAAGCGCTCGCCCATCGACAAACCGCTGCTCGGCGTGGGCCTGATGCGCTTCTTCAACCAGTGTTACCTGAGCGACCCGGCCCAGGCCCACGATCCCCTCGTCTCGCCATTACTGGCGCCGGTCGAGGCATTACGCGGCCTGCCAGCCGCCACATTGATCACCGCCGAGTACGATATCCTGCGCGCCGAAGGCCAGGCCTATGGGGAGAAACTGCGCCAGGCCGGCGTTGCGGTGAACGAGAGAATGTTCCCAGGCTGCGATCATATGTTCACTCACCTGGGGCCGGATGCTTCTGCGGATGAAGCATGGCAGTTCATTGAGGATGCGTTGCGCGGGGCTTTTGAGGGGGTGGTGGAAGAGGTCGATGGCGCAAGGGTCGGAAGTCTCTGAGCCCCCTGTGGCGAGGGGATTTATCCCCGCTGGGCTGCGAAGCAGACCCAATGCAGCCGACTCAATTAGCATGACACACCGAGTTGTCTGCTTTGGGGCCGCTTCGCAGCCCAGCGGGGATAAATCCCCTCGCCACAAGGTACTATGTTGCTTGTTTGATCAACGCTAGCCAGGATGCCCGTCATGCCTGAAACCACCCCACAGGCCGTCAGGCGCGGCCGGCCGCCGTTGCGCAGTCGCGAGGAGCAGATGAGTCTGTTGCTCGATGCGGCGGCACAGATACTCGGCAGTGGCAACTTCGCCAACGTCACCATGGACACCATCGCCCGCGCCGCCGGCATCTCGAAGAAAACCCTGTACCAGCTCGTGACGAGCAAGGAAGCGCTGCTTTCGCAGTTGGTGGCCCGGGACCTGTCGACCCTTGAGCTGTTGTTGGAAAGCGGTATCGACTGCGCCGAGGACCTGCTCAGTGAACTGCGCATGTACCTGACCCTATGGGCACGCCTGACCTTGTCGCCGTTGGCGCTGGGGCTCTACTTGATGGCCGCGCAAGGACGCGAGACGGCACCGGACATCGCCAGGATCTGGTACCAGGAGGGCGCCGAGCGATGCCTGGGGCTGTTGCGCAGCTGGTTGGACAAGGCGGCGGGCAAGGGGCTTTTGGCACGTGGGGATGTCGAGCCGGCGGTCGAGCTGATCGATGCATTGTTGATCTCGCAACCGCTCAAGCTGTTCACCCTCGGAGTCCAGCAGAGTTGGTCCGACGAGCAGATCGGTCAACGGGTCGACGTGGCCCTCGAGATGTTTGGGCGTTGCTTCATCCAGCACGAATAGAGTTGAGATGAGCCTTTGGCAAGAGAACTGTGGGAGCAAGGCTTGCCCGCGATGAAAGCGCCGTGGTTTCAGGACAAACCGCGTTAACTTCATCGCGGGCAAGCCTTGCTCCTACAGATACTCTCGCCATGGATCATTAATCTCCCCCCGAACGCCGCGACAGCCGATAAGACAATTGAGCACGGGTCAGCCCAAGCCGACGCGCGGCCTCGGAGACATTGCCTTTCACCTCGGCCAGGCAATGGTCGATCATCGTTTCCTCGATCTCCTGCAGCGACATCCGACTCAGGTCCTTGCCGCCGAACAAGGCCTGGATCGCTTCATTGCCGGCAGGGGCAGGCGCGACCGGCGCAGGGGCGGCTGGGTCATTGGGGGCTGCCGCCAATTGGCCCCGGTTGCCAATGGAAAACATCGGCTGGGCCAGGCGTTCGCCACTGGTGAACAGGTGGGCCAGGTCGATGGCCCCGCCATCCGGCGCACTGATCACGCCGCGCTCCACCAGGTTCTGCAGCTCGCGGATATTGCCCGGAAAGTCATAGGCAAGCAGGGTGTCCGCCGTGCGCGGGGTGAAGCCGCTGATCTGCCGGCCATGATGGCGGGTGAAGCGGTGCAGGAAGTGAGTCATCAGCAACGGGATGTCTTCCTTGCGTTCGCGCAGGGGCGGCAGGTGGATCGGGAAGACATTCAAGCGGAAGAACAAGTCTTCGCGAAACTCGCCGCGTTGGGCAGCGGCACGCAGGTCGACGTTGGTCGCGGCGACCACCCGCACATCGACCTTCAAGGTACGGCTGCCGCCGACCCGCTCGATCTCACCTTCCTGCAGGGCTCGCAGCAATTTGCCTTGGGCGACCAGACTGAGGGTGGCGATTTCGTCGAGGAACAGCGTGCCGCCATCGGCGCGCTCGAAACGTCCGGCGCGGGATTGGGTGGCCCCGGTGAAGGCCCCGCGCTCGACGCCAAACAGCTCCGACTCCATCAGGTTTTCCGGAATGGCGGCGCAGTTGATCGCGACAAAAGGTGCATCGTGTCGCGGGCTGATGCGGTGCAGCATGCGTGCGAACATTTCCTTGCCGACGCCGGATTCACCGGTGAACAGCACGGTCGCCTGGGTCGGTGCGACCCGGCGCAGCATGTGGCAGGCAGCGTTGAAGGCCGAGGAAATACCGACCATGTCGCCGTCCTGGGTCGCTTGCGGATCGGCTTGCGGAGTGGACGGCAATACACCCTTGCCGCCAGGGCTGGGAGGAATCGTGCTACGCCCGCCGCTGCTGACGAAAGGTTCCGCTTTCAGGGCGGCCAGGTCCTCTTCCGCATCGTCCCATTCTTCTGCGGGTTTACCGATCAGCCGGCAGATGCTGGAACCGGTGGAGCGACATTCGACCTCGCGGTAGAGGATCAATCGACCGACCATCGCCGAGGTGTATCCGGTGGCATAGCCAGTCTGCATCCAGCACGCCGGCTCGGTGCCGATGCCGAACTGGGCGATGTGCTCGTCATCCTCGCTGGAGTGGTGCCAGAGGAATTCGCCGTAATAGGTGCCCAGGTTCATGTCGAATTCGAAATGCACCGGCTCGACTTTAACTGCGCCTTCGATGGCATGGATGATCGGGCCGGCGGCAAACAGCGCCAGGAAGTCGGCCTCGGGGAAGCGTTCCTTGATCAGTGCCGCATCCCGGGCACCGCAGTGGTAGCCGGTGCGCAGCAGGATGCCACGGGCACGGGCCAGGCCCATGCTTTCAATCATCTCCCGCCGAAGCGCGCCGACGCCGCTGCTGTGCATCAACAGCATGCGTGCGCCGTTGAGCCAGATGCGCCCGTCGCCCGGGCTGAACATCAGGCATTCGGTCAGATCCTGCAGGGTAGGGGCCGTGCCGGGAGGCAACTGCTCGCTGGCGCCGCGCACGGGTTTCTTTCGGACTCCGCCGGAGAGTTCGGCCAAAGAGATCAGCTTGTCTGCCATCGGAAATCCTTAATATGAGTAATCATAATCCGCATAGTGCAGCATGAAATTGCTGAAATCATCACTTTTTTCGACCCTCGATTTCCCCTGCATCACGCCGTTATCCGTCAAGAATGCCTGTATGCCGCGTGCTTGAGCGGTCGCCCGGTCGTTATCGAGAGATGGCATATCGCTTGCTACAACTAGTTACCGAGCTTAACTAGTTCGGCAATAACAACATGACTTGGTTGTCGCCCTCATGGGAGGCAGTACAAGCACGAACCGGGAAATCCGTATGAAGCTGACCAGCAAAAGGATTGTCGTGACCGGGGTTTCCTCGGGCATCGGCGCCGAGACCGCCCGAACCCTGCGTGCCAACGGGGCTGTCGTGATCGGCATGGATCGCAACGAGCCCAACCTGAGCCTGGATGACTTTGTCCAGGCCGATCTCAGTCATCCCGAGGCCATTGATGCGGCCGTGCGCCGGTTGCCGGAACAGATCGACGGTTTGTGCAACATTGCCGGGGTGCCAGGGACTGCCGATCCGCAGCTGGTGGCCCAGGTCAACTACCTCGGCCTGCGCCACCTCTGCGCGACGGCGCTGCCGCGGATCCGGGCCGGCGGCAGCATCGTCAACGTGGCCTCGATCCTCGGCGCGCAGTGGCCCCAGCGGTTGGAGCTGCACAAAGCCCTGGCCCGCACGGAGAGCTTCTTCCAGGGACAAGCCTGGTTGGCCCAGCACCCGGTGCCCCAGGAGAGCTGCTACCAGTATTTCAAAGAAGCGCTGATCGTCTGGAACTACGTGCAGGCCCAGCCCTGGTTCCTGCAGACCTCGGTGCGCATGAACAGCGTGGCGCCGGGCCCGGTGTTCACGCCCATCCTGGGGGATTTCGTCAGCATGCTCGGCCAGGAACGGGTCGAGGCCGATGCTCATCGCATGAAGCGTCCGGCCTATGCCGATGAGGTAGCGGCTGCCATCGCCTTCCTGAGTGCAGACGAATCCCGCTGGATCAATGGCGTCAACCTGCCCGTCGATGGCGGCCTGGCGTCCACCTACATCTGAACGAGGAACCACTGCCTGCTCGGTTGCGGGCAGCTCATTGCCGGTCGTTTTCCAGACAACACGTTTCCAAACAACAAGAACAATGAGGAACACCATGCACAACACTCGATGCTACCCGGGCTTCAAGCGTTCCACCTTGGCACTCTCGGTGTGCCTCGCCGGCTTGGCCTCACAGGCTCAGGCCGCACAGATCGATCTGGGCGACAGTGACTGGCGCCTGCGCTGGGACAACACCATCAAGTACAGCCAGGCCTGGCGCCTGCAGGGTGCCGACGACCACCTGACCAACGCCTCCACGGCGGGCGGCTTGTACCCTTCGATCCAGGGCCAGGGCGACAAGAACTTCAGCCGTGGCCTGGTCTCCAACCGGCTGGACCTGTTCAGTGAGATGGACCTGAGTCGGGAAAACTACGGCCTGCGTCTCAGCGGCGCGGCCTGGTACGACGATATCTATAACAAGGACACCGACGACAGCGCGAACCCGCATTTCCTCAGCGATACCCGTGAACTGCACGGGCGCGACGCCGAGGTGCTGGACGCCTTCGTGTTTCTGCGCGGTGATGTCGGTGACGCGAGCCAAGGCACCGTGCGCCTGGGCCGCCATAGCCTGATCTATGGCGAGAGCCTGTTCTACGGCAGCAACGGCATCGCCGCCGCCCAAGGGCCAACCGACGTCGTCAAGTTGCTCAGCGTACCGGGGACCCAATTCAAGGAAATCCTGCGCCCGGTCAACCAGGTGTCCGGCCAGTTGCAGATCAACCCGCAGTTGTCTGTCGGGGCCTATTACCAGTTCGAATGGGAGCGTTCCAACGTGCCCGGAGCGGGCAGCTACCTGAGCGAGAACGATGGCATCGGCAAAGGGGCAGGGGACTGGACCGAGGTGTTTGGCAACACCACCGTCCATGCTTCCGATATCGAGGCCAGGAACTCGGGGCAGGGCGGCATGCAACTGCGCTTCAAGCCCGAAGGCACCGAATTGGAACTGGGTTTCTACGCCGCCCAGTATCACGACAAGACGCCGAGTGCGCTGTACGCCTATCTGGATGGTGCGGCGGCCGCCGCCACTGGACTGCCGATCCTCAGTTCCTATCGCCAGGTCTACGCCGAAGACATCAAGACCGTCGGCGCCAGCTTCTCCACGGCTTATGGCCCGTTCAACTTCGCTGGCGAAACCTCGGTGCGCTGGAATGCGCCACTGGTGAGCAACCTGCAGGTGGTGACACCAGGCACTGCGGCGGACAACAACGGTGATGCGCTCTACGCCAAAGGCAAGACCGCGCACGTGAACCTGTCGACGATCTATCTGCTGTCGCCCGGCGCGCTGTGGGACGGTGGCTCGGTACTGGCCGAACTGGCCTGGAACCGCACCCTCAGCGTGACTGACAACCCGGGAGCATTGGACCCCAACACCACCCGGGATGCCACTGCGCTGCGGGTACTGGCCGAACCGACTTACTTCCAGGTGGCCGACGGCCTCGACCTGAGCGTACCGGTGGGTTTCGGGGTGGGCCTCGACGGGCGCTCCTCGGCCGTCAGCAAGGGCGGTTTCGGCAACTCCCACGCCGGTGACTGGAGCGTAGGGCTCAAGGCCACTTATCTGCAGCGCTGGGACTTCGGCATCAACTACGTGAATTTCTTCGGCAAGGCTGCGGCAGGGCTGAACGAGGCGGGCAACTTCAGCTATGCGCAATCGCTGGCCGACCGTGACTTCGTCTCCATGTACGTGAAAACCACATTCTAATAAGAGGTTTCATCCCCTATGCAAAGCCAATTTTCCTTGCGTATGTCGGCCCTGGCCATTGCCTTGCTGAGTGCCGGCGCGGTTCAGGCAGCGGTTTCCCCCGATCAGGCCGCACGGCTCAATACTGACCTCACCCCCATGGGCGCCGAGCGGGCGGGCAACAAGGACGGCAGCATTCCGGCGTGGACCGGGGGCTATACGACAGTGCCAGCGGGCTACAAGAACGGCGACAAGCGTGCCGATCCATTTGCCGCCGACAAGCCGCTGTACTCGGTCAGCGCGGCCAATATGGCGCAATACGCCGACCAGCTGTCCGACGGCACCAAAGCCTTGTTGCAGAAATACCCGGGGTATCGCCTGGACGTCTATCCGACTCACCGCAGCGCGGCCGCGCCGCAATGGGTATATGACAACACCCTGAAAAACGCTACCCGCGCCACTCTGGAAGTGGACTCGGAAAAAGTCAGTGGCGCCTATGGCGGGATTCCGTTCCCGTTGCCACAGAACGGCGCCGAAGTGTTGTGGAACTACCGCCTGTCCTGGCAGGGTGCCGACACCTTCTATTCACCTTTCGATACCTGGCTGATGACCGCCGGCGGCAAAAAGATCCAGGCCACCCGGGCACGTTTCTGGTACCAGGACCCTTACTACTTCAAGGAAGGCAGCCTCGAAACCTTCGCGGGCAAGTTCCTGGTCGGCAAGCTGGCCACGGAGCTGCCATCGTCCAAGGCCGGCGAGGGCCTGATGACCCACTGGGACATGGACCCGGGCAAGCGCGCCGCCTGGCAATACCTGGTCGGCCAGCGTCGGGTGCGGCGTGCACCGAACATTGCCTATGACACGCCGGACTTCGTCACCTCGGGGGTGGGTTTCTTCGACGAGGCCTTCATGGTCTTCGGTCCGACCGACCGTCACGACCTCAAGCTGGTGGGCAAGAAAGAGTTGCTGGTGCCCTACAACAACAACCGTGCGGCCGCCGCGAAGAGCGACGATCTGGTCAAGCCGAACTTCCTCAACCCGGATCTGGTGCGCTGGGAGAAACACCGGGTCTGGGTGGTGAACGCCACGCTCAAGGACGGTAAGCGTCACGTGGTGCCAAAACGCACCTATTACGTCGACGAGGACTCCTGGCAAGTGCTGCTGGTGGACGGTTACGACGCCCAGGGCAAATTGGGTCGCACCAACTACTCGCTGACCCTGCTGGCCCCGGAAATGCCAGCGCTCACCGCGCAGATGTCGTGGGGCAGCTACAACCTGGAGACCGGTGCCTACTTCCTGAACTCCGCGGCCAACGATCTGGATGTCCAGTACCAGAGCTACCCGCGTCCGCCATCTTCGTTCTTCACGCCTGACGCCATGGCCAACGACAGTTCGCGTTGAGTCATTGCCCTACGCGCCGGGGCCCCGGCATCGGCGCGTTGCGTTTGGATAACCCTTGAGTGGTAGTTGGAGCGGGATATGAACGGTAACTTTTCACTCGGGCGGGCGTTGTCGGCAATCCTGGCGCTGACGTTCTTGCTGATGTCGGGCTGGGCAACGGCCAGCCCCCGAATTGCGTTGCTCGACCAGGCGGCACTGCAGAGCGCCAAGGCCACGCACGCCGCGTTGCTGGCGGTGACTCGCGCAGGCGAACGGCTGGTGGCGGTCGGCGAACGCGGTATCGTTCTGCTCTCCGACGATTCCGGCAAGCATTGGCGCCAGGCCCGGGTGCCGGTCAGTGTCAGCCTGACGGCGGTGCAGTTCGTCGATGACGAGCAAGGCTGGGCCGTCGGCCATATGGGCGTGGTGCTGCACAGCACCGACGGCGGCGAAACCTGGGTCAAGCAGCTCGATGGCGTCGCGGCGGCGCAGTTGGCGCTGGTTGCGGCGCAACAGGGCGGCGACGCCAGGCATGTGGAGGACGCCGAGCGACTGGTCGCGGATGGGCCGGACAAGCCGTTTCTCGATCTGTACTTCAGCGACCGTCGCAACGGCTATGTGGTCGGCGCCTACGGCCTGATCCTGCATACCGTGGATGGTGGCGGGACCTGGAAACCCTGGATGCAGCAGGTGGATAACCCCGACGGGCTCAACCTGTATGGCATTCGTGCGATGGGTGGCGAACTGTTCATCGTGGGCGAGCGAGGTTTATTGCTACGTTCCAAAGACAACGGCGGCCGTTTCCAGGCGCTCGAATCACCCTATGACGGCAGTTTTTTTGGCCTGCAAAGCAGTGCCGGCGGCGAGTTGGTGGCCTTTGGTCTGCGGGGCAACGCCTTTTGGTCGGGCGATCAGGGCAGCAGTTGGCGGCGTATCGACACCGGCCTGGAAGTGGCCTTGTCCGCCGGCACTCAATTGAACGATGGCGCGCTGGTCCTGGCCAGCCAGGCCGGTGACCTGCTGCTCAGCTCTGGCCGAGGAAGCCGCTTGCGGCACCTTTCCGGTCCGGCCGGCACCTCGATCGCCGGTCTGGTAGCCGCCCCGGATGGCAGCCTGATTTGCGTCGGCCTGAGCGGGCTGACCCGTCTCGATCAAGCCCTTTCCTCGGCGCAACGTTGAAAACCTTGCCTGAGCGCTATTTGCACAGCCCATGCGGCCGTATTCGGAGTCCGATGTGAACGACCATAATTCCTCCCTCGAACAACAAGTGGTGATGGCCCGCCTGGAGGATTTCGATCCGCGCTCCGGTAACCTGGGCGAGCGGGCGATCTTCAATCACCGGCCCTGGGTCATGCTGCTCTGTCTGCTGGTCACCCTGGTATTGGGTTACCAGGCCAGCAAGATCGGTCTCAACGCCAGTTTCGAGAAGACCATCCCGACGTCGCATCCCTACGTCGCCAACTTCCTCGAACAGCGCAGCGAACTGAGCGGGCTCGGCAATTCGATCCGCGTCGCCGTGGCGGTCAAGGACGGCAGCATTTTCGACACGGATTACCTCGACACCCTCGCCAAGCTCAACGACGAGATCTACCTGCTGCCAGGTGTCGACAAACCCTACATGAAGTCCTTGTGGACGCCGACCACGCGCTGGACCGCGGTGACCGAAGACGGCCTGGATGGCGGTACGGTGATTCCGGACAGCTATGACGGCTCGCCGGCCAGTCTGGATGAGGTACGGACCAATGTCGCTCGCTCCGGTGAGATCGGTCAATTGGTGGCCGGCAACTTCCAGTCCAGCGTGATCTTCGTGCCACTGCTGGAAATCAACCCGGCCACCGGCAAGGCGCTGGACGCCGGTGAGTTTTCACGGCAACTGGAAGCCTTGCGCGACAAGTATCAGAACGAGCGCATCCAGATCCACATCACCGGCTTCACCAAGATCATCGGTGACCTGATCGCCGGCCTGGGACAAGTCATGCTGTTCTTCGCGGTCGCCGTACTGGTGACCGTGGCGGTGCTCTATTGGTACACCCGCTGTGCGCGCAGCACGGCATTGGTGGTGCTCTGTTCCCTGGTGGCGGTGCTCTGGCAGATCGGCCTGCTCGCCACCCTCGGCTACGATCTGGACCCGTACTCGGCGCTGGTACCGTTCCTGGTATTCGCCATCGGCATGAGCCACGGCGCGCAGAAAATGAACGGCATCATGCAGGACATCGGCCGAGGCACGCACCGGGTCGTCGCCGCACGCTACACCTTCCGCCGCCTGTTCGCCGCCGGCATGACCGCGCTGCTCTGCGATGCAGTGGGTTTCGCCGTGCTGATCGTGATCAAGATCCAGGTGATCCAGGACCTGGCGATCACCGCCAGCGTTGGCGTGGCGGTGCTGATCTTCACCAACCTGATCCTGCTGCCGATCCTGCTCAGTTACATCGGCGTCGGTACCCAGGCTGCTGCTCGTAGCTTGCGCGCGGAAACCGCCGAGTTGACCGCGAACGTCAAGCACCCGCTGTGGAGCTTTCTTGACCTGTTTACCCGGCGCTCCTGGGCCATTGCCGCCTGCCTGGTCGGCCTGGCCCTGGCGGCTGGTGGTTTCGCCGTCAGTCTGCACCTGAAAATCGGCGATCTGGATCCCGGTGCCCCGGAGCTGCGTCCAGACTCACGCTACAACCGCGATGCGGCGTTCATGACGCAGAACTACGCAGCCAGTTCGGACATTTTCGTGGTCATGGTGAAAACCCCGGAGGACCAGTGCACCCGCTATCCGACCCTGGCCGCGGTCGATTCGCTGGCCTGGCAACTGGAGCAGTTGCCAGGCGTGGAGTCCACCAACTCCATGGCCGCCATGAGTAAGGTCGCCGCCGCCGGGTACAACGAGGGCAACTTCAAGTGGTACGAGTTGATTCCCAACGACGGTGCCCTCGGCGCCGTGCAGACCCGGGCCCCTCGCGAGCTCTTCAACCAGGGCTGCTCGCTGCTTTCGCTCTACGTGTACCTGGCCGACCACAAGGCCGACACCCTGCAGCGGGTGGTGCAGACCAGCGAAGCGTTCATTGCCCAACAGAAACTGCCGGAAGTGAAGTTCATGCTGGCCGCCGGCAGCGCCGGAATCGAGGCGGCGACCAATATCGTGGTGAAAAAGGCCATGCACGAGATGCTGTTCTGGGTCTACGGCGCGGTGATCCTGCTGTGCTGGGTGACCTTTCGCTCCTGGCGCGCGGTACTGGCCGCGGTGCTGCCGCTGATACTCACCTCGATTCTGTGCGAGGCGTTGATGGTCGGCCTCGGCATGGGCGTCAAGGTGGCCACCTTGCCAGTGATCGCTCTCGGTGTAGGCATCGGTGTCGACTACGCGCTCTACGTGCTGAGCATCATCCTGGCGCACATGCGGGCCGGTGCCTCGCTGTCCGAGGCGTATTACCGCGCGTTGCTGTTCACCGGCAAGGTGGTACTGCTGACCGGCATCACCCTGGCCATCGCCGTGGCGACCTGGGCCTGGTCACCGATCAAGTTCCAGGCCGACATGGGCATCCTGTTGGCGTTCATGTTCCTGGTGAACATGCTCGGCGCCTTGATCCTGTTGCCGGCATTGGCTTACTTCCTGCTGCCGCAGAGGTTGTTCGCAAAAAAGCCTGAGGCCTGCGGCGTGATGCAGGCGGTCGAGGAGGGCTGACGGGGCGATTCAGCGCTTGCACTCTCCGGTGCTATCGATCTGCTTCAGACATAAGGATAAGAACAATGCTGAAGAAAACTGCCCGGCTGCTTGCCGACTGTTCGGTGGGACAGAAGCTGTTGCTCGGTTTCGGCCTGGTGTCCTTGCTCGCGGTGGCAGCCATCGCCCAGGGCTTGTATGCCACCGCCAGTCTGCTGGAGCATGGCCGGCAGGTCGACGCCATGGTGGAGATCAATCGCCTGACCTTGCAACTGCGCAGTGCCGAGAAAACCTATGCACTGGATCCCGCCCCCCTCGCCATGCGTCAGGTTCGGGATCTGATCCAGGCGCTGGGCGCTCAGCTCCAGAAGGTGAAGACCGGCGCATCGAACGAGGACGTGCCGTTACTGACCGCCATGCAGCGATCAGTGGATGGCTATGAGGACCAGTTCACACACTTCATCGATCACCAGCGTCTGGCGGCGGATGCGTTGCGCCATATGCAGGAGCAGGCGGAACAAGCCCGCCTGCAGTTCGAGGCCGTCGAACTGGATATGTATGACCAGGTACGCGGTGTATTGAACAGCGGCCAGGCCCTGGAAGGCGATCCGCTGAGCCTCGCGGAACAGGCGTCGGCGTTGCAGCGCAAACTGCTGGTCACTCGCAACCGAGAATTTCTCTACGTGGAGGAGGGTGCAGCGCAGACGCTTCAAAGCTGGACCGAGTCAGTGGAGGAAATGAGTGACGCGCTGGAGCTGCTTCAGGGCCGGGTGGATGAGAACTCCGAAGCGTCCCTGGCGGCGGCTCGGGCGGCGCTGGTCGAATATCGCAAGGCATTCCAGCGTTACCGCGACAGTCGGGCGCAGAGCAGGCAAACGGCCGGGCAGATGGACGCCCAGGCCCAGACCGTGCTGACCCAGGTCGAACGAGCCGCCACCGATCGACAAATGCAGATGGGCCAACGGGGCCTTTCGATGATGCGCCTGCAAGCAGTGGGGGCCCTGGTGATTGTCGTCCTGGCGTTGTTGGCATCGTTGGTTATTCGTCATCTGATCGTCGTGCCTCTGCGTGAAGCACTGCGGGTGGCCCGGCGCGTTGCCCAGGGCGATTTGAGCAATGCGGTCGAAGGCATGGCCGTGCGTCGAGACGAGTTGGGCCAGTTGATGACCGCAGTGGGAGAGATGACCGCCAACCTGCGCCAGTTGGTGGCGCGTATCGGACTGAGTGTCGCAGGACTTGGGCAAACGACCCGGACCCTGAGTACATCCAGTGCACAGAGCAGCGGGGCGGCTCAACGCCAGAGGATCGAAACCGAACACGCCGCCACGGCCATGCAACAGATGACGGCCACGGTTGCACAAGTGGCCTGCAATGCCGAACAGGCCTCCCAGGCCGCCGGCGAGGCCGACCACCAGGCACGCAATGGTGAGCAGATCGTGCAGTTGGCCAGCCAGCAGATCCATCGCCTGGCAGCGGAGATGGCACTTTCCGAGCAGGCCATCGAGTCGTTGCAGCGCCAGGTCGAAACCATCGGCACGGTCGCCGATGTGATTGCCTCAATAGCCCAACAGACCAACCTGTTGGCACTCAATGCGGCCATCGAAGCCGCTCGGGCGGGGGAGCAGGGCCGTGGATTTGCCGTGGTCGCCGATGAGGTACGCGCCCTGGCACGACGAACCCAGGACTCGACCAGCGAGATCGAAACGTTGCTTGTGGGACTGCAGCATCTGTCGCAACACAGCGTCGGCCAGATCCAGGGCTGCGCACGTCTGATGGTCGATACCGTGTCGTTGGCCGAGCAGGTGAGCACCGCCTTGGGTGGCATTACCGGAGCGGTGTCGCTGATCGAGCAGATGAACCAGCAGAACGCGGCCAGCGCCGAGCAACAGAGCATCGTGGCCGAGGAGGTCAGCCGCAACGTCATGCAGGTACGCAATGAGGCCGAACATTGTGTCGGGGTGAATCAGCAAGTGGTCCTGGCCTGCGGGGATCTGGCCGGGCTGGAGCACGAGCTGCGGGAGGCCGTTGCCCAGTTCCGGACTTGAAGCCAGGACTCAGGCGCCCCTCATTGCCTCAAAAAAACCTTTGGACATCGTAATGAAGTGCTCGGCTGCCGGCGCCATCGTCTGGCCCTGGCGGGTGATCAAACCGATCTGACGGGTAACGCCGGGATGGTCTACGGGGACTTTGACCAGTCCCTCGCGACCTTCATCCGCCGACTCCGGCAGCAGACTTGCGCCCAGGCCCTGGCGCACCAACGCCAGGACCGTCGACATGTAATTGGCTTCGAGGCCCGGCGACAATGGGAGGTTGGCGTCGGCGAACAGCTGCTCCACCAACTCACGAACGCTGCTGTCGCGCCCAGTGAGAATGATCGGTTGTGTCGTCAGCTCGCTTAGCTTGACCTTGCGTCGACGGGTCAAACGGTGGTCGGCTGGAATGAACAGGCAGAGCCGATCCTCCAATACCGGTTGAAACTCCAACCCATGGCTCGTTCGTGCCCGCACACCAAGGCCGAAGTCCACCTCGCCGTCGCGCACCAGCGTGTCGATCCGGCGCGCCACCACGTCACGCAAGCGCACCTCTATCCCGGGAAACTGTTCACGAAACTGTTTCAACAGCGGCGGTAGCGCACCGGCGCACAGCGAGGGCAGGGCGGCGATGGTGACGACACCCCGGCGCAGCGCCGCCAGGTCCCGGGAAGCGCTGACGATGTTGTCCAGGTCCAGCAACAGTTTCTCCATGGGCAACAGGTTGTTCTGTCCGGCGCTGGTCAGGGCCACGTGACGCGGGCTGCGTTCGAGCAACGCGACGCCAAGCCAATCTTCTAATTGTTGAATCTGCACGGTCAGGGCCGAAGGCGAGAGGTTCAGCATCGCGGCAGCCTTGGCAAAGCTGCCGGTTTGCGCCACGGCCAGGAAGGCGCGGATGTGCTGGATCGAGTTCTTCATTCTGTTTTTCCGAATGCAGGCTGCCGAACATTTCAATTTACAAAGAATACCGGCAATTCCAATACTCGGTGAAAACAACAACAGCGCATTTCATCGCCACCGCGGATAGAAATGCCGAACAGGACCTACCTATGCTCGCCATACTCGGTGTCGTCACCATTCTCTGTCTGCTCATCTGCGTGATGAGTAAACGCCTGTCGCCCCTGGTTGCGCTGATCGCGTTGCCGATCATCGCTGCCCTGATCGGTGGTTTTGGCCTGCAAACCAGCGCATTCATTATCACGGGTATCAAGAACGTCGCCCCGGTGGTCGGGATGTTCGTGTTCGCGATCCTGTTCTTTGGCGTCATGACTGACGCCGGCATGCTTGACCCGATCATTGACCGCATCTTGAAACGCGTCGGCACCCGTCCGACGCGCATCGTCGTGGGCACTGCGCTGCTGGCACTGCTGGTGCACCTGGACGGTTCCGGCGCCGTGACCTTCCTGGTGACCATTCCGGCCATGCTGCCTTTGTATACGCGCCTGGGCATGGATAAACGCATCCTTGCTTGTGTCACGGCGATGGCGGCCGGGGTCAACTTCCTGCCATGGACCGGCCCGGTCCTGCGTTCATCGGCGGCCTTGCACGTACCGGTGGCCGACTTGTTCCAGCCGCTGATTCCAGTGCAGATCGTCGGTCTGGCGTTCGTCTTTGCTTGCGCCTGGCTCCTTGGTCGTCGCGAAGAAAAACGCCTGGGGTTGGGTGCCGGGGCAGGGGTGGAGGTGATACCGCAACGGGTACTGTCCGATGACGAAGTTGCCTTGCGCAAGCCACGGCTGTTCTGGCCCAACCTGATACTGACCGTAGTGGTGATGGGCGTGATGATTGCCGGAGTGGTCGATCCGGTGGTGATGTTCATGCTCGGCACGGTGCTGGCGTTGTGCATCAACTACCCCAACGTCGACGCCCAACGGGCACGCATCGACGCCCATGCGAAAACCGCCCTGACGATGGCCAGCATTCTCCTGGCCGCCGGGGTCTTCACCGGCATCATGCAGGGCAGCGGTATGCTCAAGGCCATGGCCGAGGTGGCGGTCGCACAGATTCCCGCCGGACACGGCAAGTTGATTCCGATGGTCGTGGGGTTCATCTCCATGCCATTGAGCCTGCTGTTCGATCCCGACTCCTTCTATTTTGGTGTGATGCCGGTGGTGGCCGAAGTCGGCCGTGCCCTGGGTGTCGATCCGCTGCAAGTGGCCCAGGCGTCACTGTTGGGTGTTCATACCACCGGGTTCCCGGTCAGCCCACTGACCCCGGCGACCTTCTTGTTGGTGGGGCTGTGCAAAATCGAATTGGCCGATCATCAACGGTTCACCATTCCTTTCCTGTTCGCCGCCTCGGTGCTGATGACGCTGACAGCGCTGCTCATTGGAGTCTTCTGAATGAAAACCTTACGCATCGGCTCCGGTGCCGGTTACTCCGGGGATCGCATTGAACCGGCGATTGAACTGGCCGAGCACGGCGAATTGGATTATCTGGTATTCGAATGCCTGGCCGAACGCACCATTGCCTTGGCGCAGCAAGCACGATTGATCGATTCGCAAGCAGGTTTCGATCCGTTGTTGAGCGAGCGCATGCGTCGAGTTCTGCCCTTTGTCGGCAGCGGAGCCGATGGCCGGCGGCGCCGCTTGCGCGTCATCACCAATATGGGCGCGGCCAACCCATTGGGCGCAGCGCGGGAAGTGCGACGCATTGCCGGGCAGCTTGGTTTGTCAGGCCTCAAAGTGGTCGCCGTAACGGGAGATGACGTGCTGGCGACACTGCTCGGCGATCCGACGCAAACACTGGACAACGGCATGACCCTGGCCTCATTGGGCGACCGCCTGATTTCGGCCAACGCATACCTGGGTGTGGAGGGCATCATCGCGGCCTTGCGAGTTGATGCTGACGTGGTCATCACCGGTCGAGTGGCGGATCCATCGCTGTTCCTCGCGCCGCAGATGTTCGAGTTCGGTTGGGCCGCGGACGATTGGACACGATTAGGACGCGGCACCTTGGTCGGCCACTTGCTCGAATGCGCAGGCCAGATCAGCGGCGGCTACTTTGCCGATCCGGGGTTCAAGGATGTGCCGGATCTGGCGCGCCTGGGATTTCCCCTCGCCGAAGTGGAGGCGACAGGCCGTGCGGTAATCAGCAAAGTCCCAGGCTCAGGCGGGCGCATCGATACCGCGACCTGCACCGAACAGATGATTTATGAAGTGCACGACCCCGCCGCCTACCTCACGCCTGACGTCAGTGCGGACTTTTCCGAGGTGTCGTTTACGCTCCAGGGACCTGATCAGGTGCAGGCCCAGGGCGCCGACGGCCGGGAGCGGCCATCATCGCTGAAAGTGTCGGTGGGTTATCTCGACGGCTGGATCGGCGAAGGCCAGATGTCCTATGGCGGACCGGGTGCCTTGGCGCGAGGCAGACTGGCGCGGGAAATCGTGCTGGAACGTTTGAAACTGACAGGCGTGGCCTATGAGGAAGTCCGCGCCGAGTTGATCGGCGTCGATGCCTTGCACGGCACTGAGCTGGGCTCGCGACTGGACGGCGAACCTTGGGAAGTACGCCTGCGGGTGGCGGCCCGTTGCACTGATCGCGCCGAGGCCGTAAGGGTCGGCAACGAAGTGGAAACCCTCTACACCAACGGCCCCTACGGCGGCGGCGGTGCGAGCAAATCGGTGCGCCAAGTGGTGGCGGTGGCTTCGCTGTTACTGCCACGGGACGCTGTCAACGTGCAGATTTATTCGGAGGACGTGCAATGACTCGTCTTAAACTGCGTGACCTGGCCCATTCCCGTACGGGGGATAAAGGCGATACGTCCAATATCTCCGTGATCGCGTTCAACGCCGAAGACTACCCACGTTTGTGCGAATGGCTGACGGTGGCGCGGGTGGCCGAACATTTTGCTGAACTGCTGCCTTCCCATGGACCGGCGATACGGCGCTATGAACTTCCTCGGGTGTGCGCGCTCAACTTCGTCTTGCCCGGTGTCTTGCGCGGTGGTGTCACCCGTTCATTGGCACTCGATGCCCATGGGAAGGCGTTGGGGGCGGCGTTGCTCGACTTGGATATGCCGAGCGGTTGAGCCGGGTTTCAAGGCTGTCGCTTGGCGTCGGTCGAGACAACGCTGTCCAAGGTATCCGCACCGGGTATCTTGCTCGGTCCCCACGACCGCTCGCTGCGACATTTGAACTTCACGCCTTTACGGGGCGTTATGTCCCTGGCTTTCGCCATACACAGCTCTTTAGTGAGATAAGTCGGCTCGGTTTTTCGCACATCCACGCAGCCTTCGTCGCCCCTGCAGAGGGTCATAACCATAACGTATACGGTCATCATCCTGATGTTGCTCCCATAGAAGCAATGCAATTGATGTGTCTTGCATTAAGCCTGGGAAGGCTTAAGCGAGTAGCCACGACAAGCGGATGATGAGCCTTCCTTTGAAGCTCCAGCAATGGCGGATTGATGCCTTCCGTCGGGAAAACGTCACTTTTTCAAAAATTGATGATTGGAGCGAAATTAGCGCCATTATGTTGGCGAATCTCCAGTAGCGAGCGGTTAAATGCTATGGAGCATTAACCGCCCATGCCTGGCAATCTCGCCACCGGATAACCAGCTGTATCCGAACGAAAACCTAGGGCGCCTCAAAGTTTTCGTAAGCCAGCGAGATCGAATCGCTCCTTGGATAGCTCACATACACCATCTCGCCATAATTGCTGGCGACCAGTACGTAGGGCCACTTGCCGTTGGCCTTGCGCAGTTGCTCATACAAGGGAAGAAAGAAATCCTTGGTCTGACCCTGAGGGTCATACGGGACGTCACCCTGAAAGATCGGATAGCGCCCACCATTACACAGCTGAACCCGCTCCAGCTTGATGCCGTTCTTCTCCAGCACGGTCCGCGCTGGATGCTGCCAGGTGTTGAGATCGACATCCTGGCAGTCGCTGGCATTTTGGGTGTAGAGCTCGGTGTCCTTGAGGGCCGGGTACGCCATGGCCTGGCTGGTCAGGAGGAATAAAGCCAGGGGTAAGAGACGCTGCATGATGATGATCCGAATAAAGGGGAAACGATTGTAAGTGCTTTTCAGCGAGTTCCAAGGCGTTCGCGTGTGGGTTGAGTCTCAGGGTGCGGCAGGCGCTCACAGTTTTCGTCTCGATCAAACGTGCCGATCTTTACAAAATATCCAGAACTGGATAATGTGTCTAAAACCGCTGCTGTTTCCAGGCCCATTAACATGTCCAGGCTCGAACCATTGAAATTGCCGAACAGTGACAGCGTCAACGCCATCATGCGATCCGAGCAGATCCAGGGTGCCGTGCGCGAAGCGTTCCATTGACCATGGTAACTACATGAGGACTCACACCATGCAAATCATCCTGCCCACCTACAGCGATGTGGTCGACGCTTCGCAGCGACTCCAAGGCGTCGCGAATGTGACGCCGGTTCTGACGTCCCGTACCCTCAATGCGGAGGTCGGGGCTGATGTTTTCTTCAAATGCGAAAACTACCAACGAACCGGCTCCTTCAAGTTCAGGGGAGCTTACAACGCCCTGAGCAAGTTCAGCGAAGAGCAGCGAAAGTCTGGCGTTGTAGCGTTCTCTTCCGGGAACCACGCTCAAGGTATCGCGTTGGCAGCTTCGATTCTGAGCATCCCGGCCACTATCGTGATGCCAACTGATGCACCGTCTGCCAAAGTTGCCGCTACCCAGGGTTATGGAACAGAGGTCGTCTTCTACGACCGCTACACGGAAGACCGCGAAGCCATTGGCCGGTCGCTTGCCGAGCGGCATGGCATGACCCTGATCCCGTCATACGATCATCCGGATGTCTTGTCAGGCCAGGGTACCGCTGCCAAAGAATTGTTCGAGAGCGTTGGTAGGCTTGATGTGCTTTTCGTTGGCCTTGGCGGCGGCGGAATGCTTTCCGGGACAACATTGTCCACACATGCGCTTTCACCTGGCTGTACGCTCATCGGTGTTGAACCAGTAGCGGGGAATGACGGCCAGCGATCGTTCAACGCCGGTGAGATCGTTCATATCGATACCCCGGATACCATCGCTGACGGCGCCCAGACCCAGCATCTGGGTCACTACACCTTCCCGATCATTCTGAATGGTGTTAACCGAATCGAGACAGTGACTGATGAAGAACTCATCGACGCCATGAAGTTCTTTGCTCAGCGAATGAAAACAGTAGTCGAGCCTACAGGCTGCTTGGGATTGGCTGCTGTTCGTAAATTCAAGAACGAACTGAAAGGTAAGCGGGTAGGGGTGATTATTACAGGCGGGAACATTGACATCGATAAGTTTGGTCGTTTGCTGCAAGCCTAAATAAATTCAGCCCTGATAGATAAGTTCATCAGGCGCAGTTTGCGCCTGATGGCGAAGCCTTGTCGAAAATCCAAAGATCACGTGTTTCTACCTAAACAAGAATAGCCATGTTGACATGGCTTCCAATAATAAGAGGTGCATATGAAAAGCCGCTTTCTTGTCAAAGCGATAGTGATCGCTATGGTGCTCGGTGTAGCACTGGGTGGCACGCTCCATAACCAATTGGACGCATCCAGTGCAAAAGAAATCTCCAACTACCTTAACTTGGTAACGGATGTCTTTCTTCGTCTGATCAAGATGGTCATCGCACCGCTTGTTCTCGCCACGCTGGTCACCGGTGTCGCCAGTATGTCGGGCAGCGGGTCGATTGGACGCGTAGGTTTCAAAGCCATTTCCTGGTTCATGGTTGCCTCTCTCATCTCCCTGTCGATCGGGCTGATGTTTGCGAATTTCTTCCAGCCAGGCGCGGGGCTGAACCTAACCGTAGATGCCAATGCAGCGGTGAACACCGAGTTGAACACGAGCGGTTTCAATCTGCCGACGTTCCTTTCCCACGTGTTCCCTCGCAGCATCATCGAAGCAATGGGAAGCAACGAGGTTCTGCAGATCGTTGTGTTCTCCCTGTTCTTCGGCTGCGCGCTGTCATTCGTGAAAGGTAACGGCAAGTCGCTGATCCTTGAGGTACTGGATGAGCTGGCTAACGTCATGTTCAAGGTGACTGACTACATCATGTACGTGGCGCCTTTCGCAGTGTTTGCGGCAATCGCCTCTACGATCACTTTGCATGGCTTGGAGATGGTGGTGACCTTCGGAAAAATGGTCGCACAGTATTTCCTGGGCCTGGGGCTGCTCTGGTTCCTGATCACGCTGGCGGGGTATCTGGCTTTGGGCCAGCGTATCAAGCCGCTGTTGTCCCACTTGCGCGAGCCAATCCTGATTGCTTTCTCTACGGCGAGCAGCGAAGCCGCTTACCCGAAGGCGATTGCAGCACTCGACAAATTCGGGTCGAACAAGCGCATAAACAGTTTCGTCCTACCTCTTGGTTACTCGTTCAACCTCGATGGTTCGATGATGTATCAAGCGTTCATCGTGATGTTCATTGCTCAGGCCTACAACATCGAGATGACGTTTGCCCACCAAGTCATGGTGTTGCTGACGCTGCTGGTGATCAGCAAGGGCACTGCAGGTGTTGCTCGTGGCTCCCTCGTTGTCTTGGCGGCAGGTCTGCCAATGATCGGCCTGCCTGAAGCAGGACTGCTGCTGATTCTGGCCGTCGACCCGATCCTGGACATGGGCCGCACAGCCACCAACGTTTTTGGCTGCGGCGTCGCGACTGCGGTAATTGGCCGACACGGTAACGAGATTGAAGAGTCTTCTATCAGTCGCCCGGAAGGGTCGCAGCAAACGGCTTGACGCCACCACCACTTAATAAAAACAAGAGATGCACATCATGGCTATCCATTTCCCGTGCTCCAATCTTCGCCAATCGCTCCCTAAAAAGCTCTGCGTTGCAGTTGTCGCGACGCTTTTGGCGGGCGTCGTTGTTGGAGTCCCAGTCAGTGCCCAAGAGAAACCTATGAGCGCCACTACTCAGCAATCCGCACTTTCCCACGTTCTGCTTCTGGCCACTGGTGGCACGATTGCGGGTTCGGCCGACAATCGCGGAAGCGGTGCTTACAATGCTGGCGCCATCGGGGCGCAGCAGTTGGTTTCATCCGTAGCCGGCCTGGGCGACCTGGCATCGATCTCGGCGGAGCAGATTGCTTCTATCGGGTCGCAGGATATGAGCGATGAGATCTGGTTCAAGCTGGCCCACCGTGTCCAGCAAGCCTTCGATAAGAACGAGGCTGATTCGGTGGTCATCACTCATGGTACTGACACGATGGAGGAGACTGCTTTCTTTCTGAGCCTGGTACTGAAAACCGACAAGCCGGTAGTGCTGGTGGGTTCCATGCGTCCAGCGACCGCCTTGGGTGCTGATGGCCCCGCCAACATCTACCAGGCAGTCCAGGTCGCCACTGACAAGCAGTCCAAAGCCCGCGGCGTGATGGTCGTCATGAACGATCAGATCGACAGTGCCCGCGGGGTAACGAAGTCTCACAGCACCAGCGTACAGACCATGCAGTCCCCCAACATCGGCTCTCAAGGCTACGTGGATCTCGGGCAGGTGCGATTTGTTAAGCCACCACTGCCGGCTCAAACCCTTTCCCTACCTGAAGCAGCACCGCTGCCTCGCGTGGAAATCATCTATAGCCATAGCAACATGGATGCACTCCAAATCGAACATGCTATTGCCGACAAGGCAAAGGGCATCGTTCTGGCAGGCATGGGCGACGGCAATACCTCCAAGGCGGCACTGTCTGCACTGGAGAAGGCTGCCGCTCAAGGGATCGTGGTGGTTCGATCGACCCGCGTCGGCAAGGGGTACGTCAACCGCAATGTTGAAGTAGACGACTCCAAGAGCGGCTTTATTGCCTCGATGGATCTCAACCCGCAAAAGGCTCGAATCCTCACGCAGTTGCTCATTGCGAATGGCATTACCAATCCGGAAAAGGTTCAGGAAGCATTCTTGAACGGACATTGATCCCGTACAAGGCCCCACCCAAACCGACGCCTCGGCAATGCCGAGGCCCGGCTCACCGTAAAAGGTTTCCCATGAAGATTATCGGCACTACCGCAGCTTCGACCCCGGCAGGACACTACTCCCAAGGTGTAATTCATCAAGGCTCGCTTTACATCTCGGGACAGCTTCCAGTCAGCCCTGATGGAACCCACAATATTCAAACTTCCTTTGCTGAGCAGACTCAGCTGGCCTTGAACAATGTGCTGGCCATTCTGGACGCGGCGGGGTGCACCACCTCTGATCTGGTGAAGGTCACAGTCTATGTAGCGGGTGTGAAGCATTGGCCAGCGTTTGACAAGATCTACGCCGAAACAATGGGTAATCACCGCCCCGCACGCGCCGTTGTACCGGTGCCTGAGCTGCACCATGGCTACCTGGTTGAGATTGAAGCCGTTGCTCGCGTGTCGACAGCTGGTTGAGGCCGCTCGACAATTGCTCAGAGCCTAGGCTGTCCGGGCCAGGTGACTAACTAGCGCCTATCATCTGGTGTCGGTGTAGACAGTGGCTCTGGATACCCCCAGATGAGAGGCTACCGTTTCCATTGCCTTCCTGATCTCAAGCAGCCCTGCCTCTTTCAGCTCCCGCAACAAGATCCTCCGGTCGGCAGCCTTCAGAGCCCGCGGAGTTGTGGCAAGGCGCGCGGCGAACTGGTCGATCCTGGCCCGGATAGTATCGGCGCCGTTGCTCTCCAATGTTTCTTGCTGGCGATCGACGCTGAAGCTGCCAAATTGATCCAGCATCCCCTGGAGGCCACGGAACAATGAGAGGTCGATATTCATGCACAGCGCCGCGACGTATTTACCGGACGCATCCTTGATGCCAATCGAAGTACTTTTTACCTGTCGGCCATCTTTGAACTGGTTTGGGTAGTTGGCAATGATCTGCGGGTATGCCGGATCAGCAATCCTGGCCAGCCCTAACTCGGTAGCCGGGTCACCCACATCTCGCCCAGAGAGATTGTTGTGTATGGCCAAAATCGCATGATCCGGATCGCGCAGATCGTGCAGAACGACCTCGCAAAAAGGACTGAAGGTCTGGCTGAGACCTTCGGCTATCTGCTCCATTTGACTAATGAGAGCTTCTTGTTCGGGGGTAGTTTTTTTCATGGTTCGAAAGTATCCAGCCTATGAACGCAGTGTCAATCGAGCTCTGTCTGACGCCGATTTAAACCGATTCCGGGATTGATGACTTGAAAGAGGCGCTCAGGAAGGTGCTCAGCATATGAACCTTTCGGGATCGATTTTTTCGCGTTGGGATAAGGAGCAGGATAGGGGCGGCATCGAACCGCCAGTCAGGCAGTACGCGCACTAATGTTCCATTTGCAACCGACTCCGCAACGTCCCACTGGGATCGCAATACCAGCCCCAGGTCGCTCTCTGCCCACCTGCGCGCAACTCCGCCGTCATTTGTGGTCATCGCTGGGATAATTCGAACCGACGCTGTCTGCGAGTTTTTGTGCAGACTCCAAAACGTTGCATGCTCATTGTTTTCGCGAATGCAAATACAGCGATGGGAAGTCAACTCATCCGGCGTCCCAGGCGTCCCGTGCTTCTGCAGGTATGACGGGGTGGCGCACAACCAGCGTTCGTTGGTTGCCAACGCCAAGGCCGTCCAGGAACTATCGGAAATCGGACCGATATGAATGACGGCATCACTATTATCGCGATCAGGCCACGGCGTTTCCTTCAGATCAAGCTCGATCTTCAGTTTGGGATGGAGCTTTGCAAATCGAGCCAGCATTGGAGCCAGACGTAAGCGGCCGAATCCGAACGGCGCCGCAAGACGTAGCACACCTTGGAGTTGTTGATCATCTGCGATCATCGATTCCGAGAGTTCCTCCAAGGACTGCAGTAGACGCTTGCCTTCTTCAGCCAATCGCTCCCCATCTTCGGTTAATACCAGGCGCCTGGAGTCGCGGCTCGCGAGCTTTAGTCCCAGCTCGCTCTCAAGCTTTCGCAACCTCATGGAAAGAGCAGCGGTGGTGACACGCAACCGTCTGGCCGCCTCGCTTAGGGAGCCAGAGGCGGAAATCGTGGTGACAAGCTCTAGGTCGGCGGAGGTGAGCATTAAGAAATTCTTAACTTTGGATTAAGTAACCGTCAACCAAAAATATAATCTTCTCAGTACAGTTGCAATGACAAACAGATAGAGGTTTTCCCCGTGACTACTCGTATAGATGCCTTGGATACACCGGTAGCCGTTGTCGACGTCGCTAAAATGAAAAGCAACATTGGTCGTATGCAGCGTCAGGCCGATAGTCTCGGAGTTCGACTGCGGCCCCATGTGAAAACCACAAAATGCATGCAAGTCGTGGAGGAGCAAATTCGCGCAGGAGCGAAGGGAATCACCGTATCCACGCTCAAGGAAGCGCAGGCTTTTTTCGCCCAGGGGGTAACCGACATACTGTATGCGGTCGCTATGGCGCCAACCAAACTGCCTCAGGCGCTTGAGTTGCGCCGGGCGGGCTGTGCTTTGATTATCGTCACTGACAGCGTTGCTGGCGCTAAGGCCATCGTTGAGTTCGGCCGAGCCAATGAGCACGGCTTTGAAGTATTCATTGAAATCGACAGCGATCATCACCGCTCTGGCGTCCGCAGCAATGATCCTATCTTGATTGAAATCGCTTCGATCTTGCATCAGGGCGGCGCTGTTCTCAAAGGCGTCATGACCCATGCTGGAGAAAGCTACAAACTGAATACCCTGGACGCCCTGCAGGAAATTGCGGAGCTCGAGCGCTCTGAATGCGTGAAAGCTGCTGAGGCCATTCGCTACGCAGGCCTGCCTTGCCCAGAGGTCAGCGTTGGCTCTACGCCTACGGCGCTGTCAGCCGTTCAGTTGGAAGGCGTCACGGAGCTCCGCGCAGGGGTTTATGTCTTCTTCGATTTGGTCATGCATAACGTGGGTGTATGCACGCTGGACAATCTGGCCTTGAGCGTGCTGACCACCGTAATAGGGCATCAACCGGAGAAGGGCTGGATCATCACCGACTCCGGCTGGATGGCCATGAGCCGTGATCGGGGCACTCAGGCCCAACAATATGATTACGGTTACGGGCTGGTATGCGATGAGAATGGATCGCTGATTGATGGCCTGTTACTGCGCTCGGCTAACCAGGAGCACGGAGTGGCGTCCTTTGAGGAGAGTATGGTTGTAGATGTCGAGCAACTTTATCCCATCGGTACGCGCCTTCGTATCCTGCCGAACCATGCCTGTGCGACTGGTGCTCAATATCAAGCCTATGAGGCACTCAAGGAGAACGGCGAGATTGGGCATTGGCCACGAGTCAATGGCTGGTAGTGACCAGTGTCGGCGAGATCGTTTAAAAATGGGGAAGGGTGGGTGAGGTTGGCTTCAGCAACTGAAAATCAAGCGGCGAAGCTAGCTAATCTCTATCCACAAAGACATTGAAGGTGTCGCCAAAGAGCTCGGGATGCCGCCGCAGATCTACCGGTATTTGGGCGATGCATTGGCTATCCGCCGGATGAGCGACCACCAGCCAAGGTCAAGCCGAAACTGCCCAGCGTGTGATTAACAGACTGCGGAGCGTCTCGAGCCTGCATGATCATGAGCAGCTCGTCGAGGTGCTGAAGAAGATGGGTTTGGTCTGCGCTGATACTTTCATCTGATGCGCGCCTGCGAAGGCATGCCGATCGGCATCTGGTCCTTTGCGCAGCTTCAACCGGTCAGGATAAGAACCGGCCGGATTGGTAATGAGCCCAGGCGCACAACGCTCGTCGGTTAGCGCTGTGCGTTTAGCAAGTGATTCGTGAGGGGCGCATTTTCAAATGGGGAAAGCGCACTTGATGTGTACGTGGTTTGATCGTCGCTCATGGCAGCAGGCATTTGGTAATATCTTGTTACGCATAATGTATATTATGTTAAATAAAGTGTCAGAACACACTGTGAGCTACCTTCAGTCAGACGCATCTGAATCTAATGGTGTCGATGCAGGTATTTGCCATGCGGGTTTTTTGTCATCCTGACTGTCGAAAATACGCCGCGCCTTGCGGAAATCCTCAACGTTCTCGACAACCCAAGTCCAGATAGGTGACATGCGGATCAACAGTCCCATACCCAGCGTCGTCAGCTCATACTCGACACGTGGCGGAATCTCACCGAACTCCCGCCGAACCACTAGGCCATCCCGCTCCATGGAACGTAGCGTCTTGGTTAACATCCGCTGAGTCACCCCTGCCATCTGCCTTTTTATTTCGGCATGGCGCATCGTGCCGTACACCCCCAGGGCATGCAGAATACCTAACGACCAGCGGCTGCCTGCATGAGCAAGCACTTCTCGTCTGACGCCATCATCGTCTTCTCTAAGCGTCCGGCAAATTGTTTCTGCCTGGCTGAGAGCCTCCTGATCGGTCACTTCTTTCTCTGGTATCACAGGTGTGCCTTCTTACGAACGTTGCCTAATCGTGCAAGCATTTGTTCATCTTACAGGCAACAGGTCTCAGGAGAAATCATGACCGAAGTGACCCAGTTTTCCCCCCAATCCATTCTCGTTCTAGGCGCCGGTGAGCTTGGGCTGCCGGTTCTGCGCAATCTTGCGCGAGTAGCAAAGCGCGCGCCCGGCTCCACAGTCAGCGTCCTGCTTAGGGATTCGACCATCAACACTCAAGTGCCCGAGAAAAAGGTCGAAATCGATGAGCTTCGAGGCCTCGGCATCCAGATGGTGGCCGCAGACCTCGTGAATGACTCAATCGATCAGCTGGCTGAAGTATTCGCACGTTTCGATACCGTAATAGGCTGTGCAGGGATGGTTGCAGGCCGGGAAACCCCAATGAAGCTGGCTACCGCTGCTCTGAGGTCCGGTGTGAAGCGTTACTTCCCGTGGCAGTTTGGTGTCGACTTCGAGGTAATCGGTCGGGGCAGTCCTCAGGATCTGTTCGATGCTCAGCTTGATGTTCGCGAATTGCTTCGTGCCCAGGATAAAACTGAATGGGTAATCATCTCGACGGGTATGTTCACCAGCTTTCTGTTCGAACCAGTATTCGAGGTGGTTGACTTCGAAAACGATACCGTGAACGCGCTAGGCAGTCTTGAGACCGGCGTGACGCTCACGACTCCAGACGACATTGGTGCGTTGACAGCGGAAATTGTTTTCTTTGAACCTCGCTTCCGCGATCAGATTGTGTATCTCTCGGGAGACACAGTGACATATGGAGAGGTTGCGAGCCTCCTCGAACGTGTACTGGGCCGCCCGTTCAAACGTAACGTGTGGACTGTTCCGTACTTGCTCCAAGAATTGGAGAAAGATCCAACGCATCACATCAAGAAGTACCGCGCTGTGTTCGCCCAGGGCAGAGGCGTGGCTTGGCCTAAAGCAGGCACTTTCAACGCGCAGCAGTCGATTCAAGTCACGACCGCTGAGGAGTGGGCCCTTGCAAATCTGGCAACCTCATCAGCACAAGGGCAGTAGCTGAACGAACGTTCTCGCGCTGGGAGTTGACCTGCTAAAAAGCTCCTCAGTCTGATAATGGGCGCTGATGACCGAAGCTAAGGCGCGGGTACGTGCCTGGTCATGTTCGTGGCGGCTATCGCAATTGGAACCATCGACGTATTCAACTGAGGGCCCTCCTCAACTGCGCAGCGCACAGGTGGACAAGCTCATCTGTGCTTGAAGTGATCAGCTTCGCTAACGAAGCCATATTGCGACCTGGCCTTTCACTTCAAATAACGCGCCTGCCCGGACAAACATCAAAAGGTAATACCGCGCTCAGCCCAGCACCGGGATCACTCGCGAGGGCTTGACCGATTTGAACGAAAAACTTGAATAAATCTCTTTGACCGCCGGCAAGGTTTGCAGCACCTCTCGCGCAAACTCGCCGAAAGACTCCAGGTCTTTGGCCACCACTTCCAGTAGAAAATCGTAGCGTCCGGAAACGTTGTGACAGGCGACGATCTCCGGGATTTCCAATAGGCGCTGTTCGAAGGATCGAGCCATTTCCTGACTGTGGGACTCCATCATCACGCTAACAAATGCGGTGACGCCGTAGCCGAGTGCCTTGGGCGAAAGAATCGCCTGGTAGCCGGTAATCACTGCGTTCTCTTCAAGAATTTTCACCCGTCGCCAACACGGCGAAGTGGTCAGCGCCACATGTTCGGCCAGTTCGGCGATAGTCAGCCGGGCGTTGCCTTGCAGGGCCGCGAGTAAGGCCTTGTCGGTACGATCCAGCTCGCTGGGCATGTCTTGCCTCCAAATTGTGTTTTCCGGAGCCTTCATTCCAATTTATGGGTTATTTCTGGGTCAATTTGGAATTTTTCTTGTTGAAATTGAGCATAGCATTGTAGGAAATACAGGAGCGTCCAACATGAACAATAAAAACAATGAACTGGGCTTTTCCACCCGCGCCATCCATCACGGCTATAAGCCGCTGGACAACAACGGCGCACTGATCCCGCCGATCTACCTGACCTCCACGTTCGCCTTCCCTACCGCCGAGTACGGCGCCGGTTGTTTCGCCGGCGAAGAATCCGGGCATTTTTACACGCGGATCTCCAACCCCACATTGGCTCTGTTGGAGTCACGCATGGCGGCTTTGGAAAACGGCGAGGCGGCGGTGGCCTTCAGTTCCGGCATGGGAGCCATTGCCGCGACCTTTTGGACCCTGCTGCGCCCCGGTGACGAGATCATTCTCAACCGTACGTTGTACGGTTGCACCTTCGCCCTGCTGCACCACGGTATCGGCGAGTTTGGCGTCAAGGTGCGCCATGTTGACATGTCCAACCTGGCCGAACTGCGTGATGCCATCAGTCCTTCGACGCGCATGATCTATTTCGAATCCCCGGCCAATCCGAACATGCAGTTGGTCGATATCTGCGCAGTGGCTAAGATTGCCCACCATCATCGGAATCTCACCTTGGTGGTCGATAACACCTACTGCACTCCATATCTGCAACGCCCCTTGGAAATGGGTGCGGATGTAGTGGTGCATTCGGCCACCAAGTACCTCAGTGGCCATGGCGATATCACGGCCGGCATCGTGGTTACCAGTCATCCACTGGCGGACCGCATTCGCCTGCAAGGCCTCAAGGACCTGACCGGTGCGGTAATGTCGCCTCAGGACGCTTTTCTGCTGATGCGCGGGCTCAAGACCCTGTCACTGCGCATGGAGCGCCATTGTAGCAACGCCCAGGTGATCGCCGAATATTTACACGCGCACCCGGCCGTCGAATGGGTCACTTACCCCGGCCTGCCCTCCTTTGCTCAGTACGACCTGGCGTCGAGGCAAATGAAGTTGCCCGGGGGCATGATCGCCTTCGAACTCAAGGGCGGCCTGACCACCGGCCGGCGTTTCATGAACGCACTGGAGTTGTTCGCCCGCGCGGTCAGCCTGGGAGACGCCGAGTCCCTGGCCCAGCATCCAGCCAGCATGACCCATTCCACCTACACGCCTGAAGAGCGTGCGCACCACGGGATTTCCGAGGGGTTGGTGCGTTTGTCGGTGGGCCTTGAAGACATCGCGGACCTGCTGGCCGACATTACCCAAGCGCTGGATGCCTGTGCTCAAGGAGGTTGAACATGTCCACCGCTTATCCCCTTGTGGATTGTCGCGCCGTTGAGCATGGCGCCCAACCGAACTGCGTGATCATTTTTCTGCCGCATAGTTGACCAAGGCACCGCACCCTGTGCACTATCGAGCAGTACCTCTTCGCAACGGATCAACCATGATTCTCACCACTGACCACATGCACTCTGCCAAGGGCCTCCGCGCCCAGGCGTGCGCATGCGTGTCCGTTGCCAAGAAATCCAAGAAACAGCCGCTCATTTGACCGGGGCGCTGTCCCGTCAGATGAGCTGACAGGACAGATAGCGCCAGGCCTCCTCCCCGCTTGATTCCCATCCCCTCCTCTGACGTCGACTAATCGGTCTGCCTGAGGAGTAATGCATGTCTAATTTTCGCGGTATCTGGGTTGCACTGGCCACGCCCTTTCATTCGGGACACGTCGACTTCGACGCGCTCGAAGGTTTGGTGAAAGCGCTCCTTTCTGAAGGCGTAAGGGGGCTGGCCGTATGCGGCACCACTGGCGAAGCCGCAGCGATGAACAAGGATGAACAGCTCGAGGTACTGGATGCAGTTCTGCAGATCGCTCGACCTGACCAGGTGATCATGGGGCTGTCGGCCAACAACCTGCAGGAAGCCCTGGCATTCCAACAAAAGATCCAGAGCCGTGACATCGCCGGCGTTCTGGTTCCAGCGCCCTACTACATTCGGCCTTCGCAACAAGGCATCGAGTCATTCTTCCAAACAGTCGCTGATGCCTCATCTGTCCCGGTAGTCCTTTACGACATCCCCTACCGAACAGGCGTGAGGATCGAACGAGAGACGCTGAGAAGGATTGTGCGTCACCCCAAAATCGCAGCGGTCAAGGACTGCGGTGGTGATGTCGAAACCACCATGGCCCTGATCGAGGACGGCAATGCAGAGATTCTGACCGGCGAGGACATCCAGATCTTCACAAACCTCGCCCTGGGCGGAGCCGGCGCCATTTCAGCCTCGGCACACATTCGTCCAAATCTGTATGTCCAGATGATGCAGGAGATGGACAGAGGCGATGTCATATGCGCCCGGATTACATTTTACCGCCTCCTGCCTTGGATAAAGATGGCGTTCGCTGAGCCCAACCCGGCTGTCATCAAAGCAGCTCTGAGTATCAACGGCCTGATCAGCAACGAGCTTCGTGAGCCCATGCAAACTTGCTCCTCAACAACGATGGAGCGACTCAGATCTGTGCTTTCAGGTTTGACTTGTCAGAGCGCATAGGTCGGGCGGCGATCTCATGGGTGTGGTGCTACGCCCAAGAATCACCACACCCTAAGCGTCGTTTCGAGGAGATCTTCGTAATCGGGCAGACGAAGTTTCTATCGCATAAGTGACAGCCGGCGTAATCAGGCAAGGCGGGGTCGCCGTTCCTTTACCTTGGATCACACAGAGCACGGTGTCGTTATGCCTTCATTGGGTGTGCAACACCTGGCTCTGCCCTTTCGATCAGAAACCCGATCCAGGTGATTAGGAATAATGGAATATGCAAAGCTGGAAGATCAGGACCCATCTCCTATTGCTCAATGAGCAGCGCCGCCCTGCAAAGCGAGAAAGCCTCGTCCATGGCCGCCACGGTAGAGCAGCTTTCCGTGAGCATCACCCATATTGCCGACAACGCAAAACAGGCCCAGAGCACCGCGCAGAAAGCGGGACAAATCACCAATGACGGCATGGCGGTGATGCAAGAGTCCATCCAGGAGATGGGGCACATTGCCAATCTGGTTGCGCAAAGCTCATCCGATATCGATCGGCCCACCAATCTGCCCTGCCGTGCAATGTCCTTATTTGACGAACCTAAGGCACCCGAACCTAGCGCCCGCCAGTAAGATAGACCGGCCAGACTTTTGATTGACGTACATCCATTTCTCCCTGAATCCATTGGGCGCCCTAGCCGTTTCAAAGACTTGGGACCGCCGAAAACGGTCTGATGGTAACGGATTCAGTGCGATTCCAACCAGTATTCAGGGACTACGTTTGGACAAGATCGGAGATCAAAACACGAAAACAAAAAAGGGAGTAATGGATGAGGTCAAAATTGATTATCGGAATCCCCAGCATTTCTGCATATTCCTTTTCCAAGCCCCCACTCCTACGACTTTACCCCGCTCAACGTTCGGTACTGGCGAAAAGACTCGCGCACAGTCTCGAGCAACTCTGCTTCATGCCAGGGTTTAGTCAGAAAACGGTAGATCTCACCGCGGTTGATTGCCTCGGTCACGTTATCGACGGCGGCGGAGCCTGACAGGACCATTCGAACGGTATGGGGGTGCATGGTTCGAATACGAGCGAGTAACTCCGTGCCATTCATGCCCGGCATGTGTTGGTCAACGATGATGACGCCAACCTGATGTTCAGCCAGAAGCTTGAGGGCTTCCTGGGCACTCGTTGCAGTGAGGATAAGGTAGTTCTCGTGGCGCAGCAGGCGCTTGAGCGAGGACAAAACGCCCAGGTCGTCGTCCACCAGCAACAACGTCGATGATGTTTCATTTTCAAGTACGACATGCAGTGGCTGGTAGGAAGAGAGAAAGCGTTCCGTGTCTTCGACGGGCATGGGATGGCTGATCAGGTAACCCTGGATCAGATCGCAGTGCATAGATCGCAGGTACCGCGCTTGACCGGGATGTTCGACGCCTTCGGCCACCACTTCAAGGCCGAGACTGTGCCCCAGCGCGATAATGGCCTTGACGATAGAGGCATTGCCCGCGTTAGTCGTCATATCGCGGACAAAGGAGAGATCGATCTTGAGCCTGTGCACTTCCAGTTGCTGCAGATATCCCAGCGAGGAGTAACCCGTTCCGAAATCATCAATCGACAGTCGAACACCCAGCGCCTTGAGTTCGCTCAGGGACTTGAATGACTGATCGCGGTCCACCATTACATAACTTTCGGTGATTTCCAGTTCAAGCTGACTGGGCTCGATGCCGGTTTGCGCCAGGGCGTTTTTGACCGACTTCACCAGATTCCCCGCGCTTAACTGAACAGCAGAGATGTTCACCGCTGTTTGACACGGCGCAATGCCTGCCTCTGACCAGTTTTTGATTTGGCGGCAGACCTCGTGCAACACCCAATCGCCGAGCTGTATAACCAGGCCACTTTCCTCTGCAAGGGGAATGAATTCGCCTGGAGAGATCATCCCGCGCTCGGGATGTTGCCAGCGGACCAGGGCCTCAAGACCGCCAATATTACCGGTATCCAGATCAACTTGGGGCTGGTAGTAAACCCGCAGCTCTCCTTGCTCAAGGGCATTGCGCAACTCTGCTTCGAGTTTTAAACGCCGCTTGGCGCGGTGGGTCATCTCTGGCGAGAAAAAGCACAGCACTCCCCGCCCCTGCTCTTTGGCTCGATGAAGTGCGGCGTCGACATTGCTCAGAAGGGTCTCGGAGTCAGTCCCATCGTCGGGATAGAGCGTAATTCCGATGCTGGCCCCCATGTAGACATTCTGCTTGCCTAGTACGAATGGCTCTGCCAACGCATTGATGATGCGCTGGGACATCAGGTCCACTGGAACATCGACATGCTCCAGAATAATGTTGAATTCATCCCCGGCAATGCGTGCAATGCTATCGTTTTCGGGCAGTAGGCTTCGCAACCTCTGTGCGACCTGGGTCAGCAGTTGATCACCCGACTTGTGGCCGAGGCTTTCGTTGATCGTCGCGAAGTTATCCAGGTCTATGTTGAGCAAGGAAAATTGGGACTGCTCACGCTCGGCCTGCAGAATCGCGTGATCCAGCAATTCCGCGAACAGTACGCGGTTCGGCAAGCCGGTCAGAGGGTCGCGATGGGCAAGAATGCGATATTTGTCTTCAGTTAATTGCAGTAACGCACTGCGCTGCGCCACCAGATCCTCCAGGAAACGATGCAGCCTGGCCAACTCCAAATGGGTGCGAATACGCGCGCGCACTTCGTCGATATCGAAAGGTTTGGTGATGTAGTCGGCAGCGCCGATCTCGAAGCCTTTGACTTTCTCTGATGCAGCATTGATGACCGTGACAAAAATGATGGGGATTCGGCTGCCTGTCGGCGTTGCCTTGATGCGCCTGCAGACTTCATAGCCGTCCATGCTAGGCATTACGATATCAAGGAGGACAAGGTCTGGGGGCACGGTGCCCTGAACGGCGTCCAGCGCCTGGGCGCCAGTGCGTGCAACCATGATGCGGTAGTCATCCTTGAGCGCCTCGAGTAGCTCATGGATGTTTTCCGGGATGTCATCGACAACCAACAGCGAGGGGCGGTTGGCTGGGTCTGCCGGTCCGGCTATATCGAAACGGATGGGATTCTGGCGAAGGCGCCTGAGCTCAAGTTGATTGTGGATGCGCGCCTTGAGCAGATCAGGGCTGAACGGTTTGGTGATGTAATCGGCGACACCCATCGCCAGGCCTCGCGCCTCATCCATGGCATCAGCCAGGGCGGTCACAAAAATCACCGGGATATTCGTGGTGCACGGGTCAAGCTTGAGTGCGGAAAGAACGGAGTAACCGTCCATGTCCGGCATCTTGATGTCCAGCAGGATCAGGTCTGGCTGCGGTTGGCGGTTGGCCAGCTCAAGCGCCTTTTCACCGTTGGTAGCCGCACACAGAGAAAAATCGTCGCGCAGCATCCCCATCAAGGCATGCAGATTTTCGTGGATATCATCGACGATCAGAATGCGGGCACGTTTGTTGTTAGGAGCAAGTTCGTTCATGAAGACGTATCCGGGGCGACCCTATTCAGGTGCTGTAATCGAGTAAGTGCGGCGTCTATTTCGAAATCATCGATCAAGGCGGCAATAGCGGATATTTCTTGCTCGATCCGGGTTCCGCGCGTCCCCTTGAGCAACTGAGCGAGTATAGGTTCTGCCGCACCAAGGTCCGATTCCAGGGCCTGTACGAGCTGGTTCAGCAACGCGTCGAGCAATGACGGTGATAAGGGTGTTTCGACACTCGACTGGGACGGGTAATCAATCTCGGCAATCCCATCGATCTCACAGAGCACGAGCTGGAGGAGACCTTCAGCCTCCTCCAGGACGCGATCATCAGGGAAGCTGTTCTGCTTGAGTTGATCGTCGATGGTTTTAACGATGTCATACAGGCGCTGGGCCCCGATATTTCCGGTAACGCCCCTGAGTGAATGACAGAATGTCTCTGCACCTTGCTTGTCGCCACTTGCAACAAAGCCGCGGATCTTGAGGACCGCGTCAGCGTAATGCAGGCGAAACCGCCGCAGCTGTTTTCGATAGCCATCAGCCTTGCCGCCAATACGGCGTAAACCGTCCTGAGCGTTGATATGGACCATTGTCTGCAGATCGGCAGGCAGGCTACTTGCCGGCGATTTCACCACATCGAGCACCGCAGGCTGATCGCTACGCCGGCCGGGCGATTGTATCCACTTGCAGAGTACGGTCATCAGCCGATCGGGTGCAATTGGCTTGGTAATGTGGTCGTTCATTCCCGCATCGTGACTGGCCTGGGTATCTTGCGCCATCGCCAGCGCGGTCATGGCAATAATCGGTAGTGCACCAAAGCGTTCTCCGCCAGGCATATCAGCCAATGCCCGAATACGCCTGGTTGACTCCAGGCCATCCATCACGGGCATCTGGATGTCCATCAACACCGCGTCATAATCATGACCTTGGACTTTGTCGAGCGCTTCCTGACCGTTCACGGCCTCATCCACGACCATGCCTTCGCAGTGCAACAACTCGGCGGCGAATTCCCGGTTTATATCGTTGTCCTCAACGACCAGTATGTGGCCCCCCGCCAACTGATTGTTATTCGGGGGCTGGAGCGTTGTAGGTCTGCCCTGAGCATCCATTCCGAGAACGCGGCCACGTCCAAGGACTGAAAGAATCGAGTCAAGCAGCACTGAAGGTGAGACTGGTTTGATCAAGAACCCGTCCACCCCGGCCTGCTCGGCCAGGCGCAAGACATCTTCGCGACCATAAGCGGTGATCATGATGACCTTGGGAAGACGGGGCAAACGAATATCACGGTGAATGCGCTGGGTGGTTTCGTCGCCATTCATGCCGGGCATACGCCAGTCCATCAGGACCAGATCATAGGGCTCAGCGGCTGAGGCCTGCAGTTCGGTGAGGGCGGCTGGGCCGCTGGCAACGGTGACAACTTCCAATTGGAAGAAACGCAACATCTCGGCCAGGATTTCACGAGAGACCGCATTGTCATCCACCAGCAAGACGCGGATGCCCTTGAGCAACGGTCCGGTCTGCTCGACCAGTTGTCGTTGGTGTACCTGTGCTTGCCGCGCGACGGGCAACTGCACGGTGAAACTGATCGTGCTGCCTTTGCCTGATTGCGAGTCTTCAATCCAGATACGCCCTCCCATCAGTTCGGCCAGGCTCTTGCTGATGGCCAGCCCAAGGCCGGTTCCACCGAATCGCCGCGTCGTGGATGAGTCGCCTTGGGTAAATTTTTCAAAGAGATGACGCTGTGTTTCAGGGCTCATGCCAATGCCCGTGTCGCGCACGCTAATCTGCATATGCAGGATGTCGTCCCGAATGCCCAAGCTATGGAATGCTAACTCCACCTCGCCTTTTTCCGTGAATTTTATAGCGTTCCCGCACAAGTTGAGGAGGATCTGGCCCAGGCGCAATGGGTCGCCCAACAACCGCGTGGGAATGGTGGGGTCATGACGAATAAGAAACTCGATACCTTTTTCTTCGGCCTGGAAGGCGATGGCATCCGTCAATTGCTCCAATACGGAATCCAACCCGAACTCGATCTGTTCGAGTTTAAGTTTGCCCGCCTCAACTTTGGAAAAATCAAGAATGTCGTTGATCACACCCAGCAGTGAATGGGCGGCCGTTTGTACCTTGCCCAGTTGGCTACGCAAGGCCGGCGGCAGATCCTTTTTCAGGACCAGATAGAGCATGCCGAGAATGGCGTTCATGGGGGTGCGGATCTCGTGGCTCATGTTAGCCAGGAAATCGCTCTTGACCTGCGTCAGCCGCTCCGCTTCCTCCTTGGCAAGAAGCAGTTCTTCAGTTCGCTCGGCAACAATGCCCTCAAGATTGTGATTGAGCTGGTTAAGCGCTTGCAGCGAATCGTAGAGTCGACTGCGGCTCTCGTTAAAGGCGTTTACCAACTCTCCGAGCTCGTCGCGGTAGGGATACTGGATTTTCTCCACGGGCGCATTGTCCGGCCTGAAACGCCAGTTCTCTACAGCGTGGGAGACCCGGGTGACAGCATTGGACAGTCGATAACGAATGGCCCAGAGAATGATCAGCCAGAGTGCCGAGGTAATGACGATCGAATTGAGCAGAATGAACAGGCAGGCGTACTTGGTCCGATCCCATAGCACACTGCGATCTGAATACATCTTGAGAACACCGATTACATTATGCTCGCCCGCCTGCCCAGGCGACGTAAGCGGTAATTCGGCTTGGCGGAACCTGGCGGGGAAGAGCGTCCGCCCTTCCCTCCTCCCGCTTGGCACATGCCCGGAGACCGCCAGGACCTCACCCCCGGCAGAGACCACCTGGACGCCGCTGACGATAGCGTTCTGACGCACGGCTGTGACAATACTCATGAGCTCAGCCTTGTCCAGTTCCCATACGGCCTTGGTGAAGCTGGGGCTGATGGTTCTGCTCAGGGAGACCAGGTCATCCGTGATATCCCTGCTGACGCTGAAATATTGAATGCTCAACTGCGCCCCAGTCATACCCAGAGCAATCAAGAGGTACCACGGGAACATGGTGTAAAGCAGTCGCCTGAAAAGCGTCTGAGCGGCAAACATCCGTCCTACTTGCATTTATTTCCACCACCAGAGGGTATCCGATTCAGGCGTCCCGGCAGGCAGGACGGGATTGGCAAGACGGATGACCCGCCGATGTTCCTTGGCAAGCGCGCTTATCTCCTTTGCATGGTAAGTTTCAAACAGTTTGCGGAAGGACCCGTCCGCCAACGATAGATTGAGTCCATGTTCGATGCGTCGGGCCAGCGCGGTGTCGCTCTTGTTGACCCAAAAGTACACCGGATAAGGGAAGAACAACGCCTTGCTGTTTTCAATGACGAGCTGAGGGTATTGGTCCTTGTGCTCCTCAAGCTCACGAGCCGCTTCATTCAATCCACGCGGGAAAGCGTCGAAGCGTTTAGCTGCAAGCATGCCAAAAAGATTTTCATAGTTGCTCGAAGTGACCACCGTAAAACCACTGGCTTGCATGATGGGTACATCGGCCCATTGACTATTAAGGCCGAATGTCAATTGCTCGCGAAACGCTTGTTCGTCCATCCGCGCGATGCGAGGTTGATCGGCAGCACGAATCAAGAGGAGGCGGTAACCGATAAGACCGCGCAAGATATCGATCTTGATCGGCAGCATAAGGGATTCGCGTTCGGTGTTGGTTCCCAGTGCGATGACATCGATCTGCCCCGTCTGAAGCAACTCCATGCCACGATTCTGACTGGCCTCCTGCTCATAGGGAATGAGATGGGTGCGGCCATCGGTCGCCTGTGTATGCGAAAGCGCCAGCTCCAGGAGCTTCCAGCGATACTCATAGATGGGCCCGGAAGGGAAATAACGAAATGTCTTTTCCCGATCTTCAGCTTGCGCGGGACGAGCAAACAGATTCAGCGCAATGGCAACGAGAATTAAAAACTTTAGAAGAGATGCAAAGCGCGGCGCCGGGCTTCGCGTAACCGATGGGATGTACATACTCCGGGTTTCCTTTTCCGCAGCGAATTGGGCAGATACAGCGACGTCTGCGAATGTCCGGTAGTAAGTCTAACCGTCGATACGTCAAAAAATAGCAACGCGCGTGGCATTTTGCCAGTCCTGCCGTTTACGTACTTGGAGGCTTCATGTGTTCGACGAGGCACACCGCTACCGGCTGGTGGTGGTCGAGGACGAGCTCCAGGCCAATCAACTGGGTAGGGAAAGTCATGCGACAACACGCGTCATTTGTCTCCTAGAGCAACTCCGCGCTTGAAGATCTCCAACGTCTTCGGCCCGATGCCGTTAAAGCTGAGTACCCATCGCTCAAACTCCGCAGCTTCCATTGAACCGCTCTGCAAAGCGTTCATCCGAGACTCCAGTCCGGTATCCAGGCCTACACCCAGCTCGTGCAGTCGCCGCGCCGTGGATTCATCGTATCGTGCGTAGCCCGCTTGCCCGAGGAGCCTGACAAGATCTCGATGTGAGCATCGGGCGAGCTTTGCAGGTGTATCCAGGCCATATCGGTCGACCAGGTTCCGATATGCCTCAACGGCGACAGAGGAACGAATCCTTTTACCGATCAGAAAACTGGCGAGCAGCCACCGATACACTCCGTGGCTGCTCGGGTCGTCGATCTCGATACCCAGGTCGGCAGCGGAGATGGGAGTCACCCCTTGGTTCGCCTGGGGTCAGCGGAACGCGGATAGGTGCGTTCTTCTTCAATGGAACCATCGGCTTTGTGAATCTTCACCGAGGCGGTTTTGCCATCAAAGAAATCTGTCAGAGCGCTCACCAACTCCTGCTTAGTAGCCGCTTTTTTAGAGGCACGCTCTGCGCCGGCTTTCTTCAATTCCCAGCCATCCGCAGAAGGGCTCAGGTGATAGTTGTCCATTGCCTTGCTCCTCACATTTAAATGGATTCTGCTTCGTCCTGAATATCTTCCTCCGCCTCCTCTTCATCAGTGGCATCGGCATCGTTCAAGGGCGGTGAAGTGGGCTTTTCCGGATCGTTTATGTAAGGCACGCCGCTAGGGCCGTGCTCTTCAAGTCCTTCAGTCTTAGGCTGCATGTCAGTCCTCCTTCTTCTTTCCGATAGTGATTGGAGGACAGGCGCTGCGAGGCGTTCAATGCTTTACGAGCTTGCGCCAGCTTTAGCCCGACGAGTCGTACCCACTCAGAATTAACAACGTTTAACTCACCAGCCAGAGCCCCACGACCAATAATCAGGCCCTCGTCACCAAACTGGCTTCAGCATGCGCACCGCAACCCAAGCACTGAACACCCGCAGCCTTTGCAGCAATAAAGCTCGCACGCAACCATGGCCACGTCCCAAGCACTGGTTATCCATGTTGCTAATCGGCACCTGCGGCACAGCCCTGGCTGCCGAGCCATCGGCGCAAGGCTTTATGGACGGTTCAACCCTGGACGTACTGAGCCGAAACTTCTTTCTGCAGAACGACTACCGATCCCCCTCCCCGTCGAACAAAAACTATAAGCAGGAGTGGGCTCAAGGTTTCATCGCCTCATTTGCCTCCGGCTTTACTCCTGGCACCGTTGGATTCGGTGTCGACGCCCATGGTTTTCTCGGCATGAAACTGGATGGCGGCAAGGGACATTCCGGAACGGGATTGCTGCCGCTGGACTCGGATGGCCGCAGTGAGAACGACTTCTCCAGTGCCGGTGGCGCGCTGAAACTGCGCGCGTCTCGGACCACCTTGGCCTACGGTGAGATGACCGTGGAAACCCCGGTATTCGACACCGCCGACAAGCGCTTGCAGCCGGAATACGCCACGGGATTTCTGCTCGACAGCCGGGAGTTCGACGACGTGCATTTGCAAGGCGGGCGCTTCACCGCTTTCAAGAATCAGGATGCCTCGACCCGCAAAGGGGACTTCACCGGTTATGGAGTGAGCACCGAGACCGGCAGCATCAGTTTCCTCGGTGCCCAATTGTTCGAGGATCAGCCGTTGGGCGGTGCTCTGTACGCATCCGAGCTGAGCGACACCTGGCGTCAGTACTACGCCAACCTGCATCTGAAGCAATCCGGGTTCTTTCTGGACGGCAACGTTTACCACACCCAGGATTACGGCGACGCCGAGGCCGGCGCGATTGATAACACCGCCTATAGCCTGTCTGGCAAATACACCGTCGGTGCCCAGGGATTCACCCTGGCCTATCAGAAGATCCATGGCGACACGCCCTTCGACTTTGTTGGCGGCGACTCGATCTACCTCGCCAACTCCATCAAATACGCCGACTTCAACGGCGCCGGCGAACGCTCGTGGCAGGCCCGCTACGATCTCGACCTGGGTGCTTTCGGCGTCCCGGGATTGAAATTCATGACCCGTTACGTCACCGGCCGTGGCATCGACGGCACCCATGCACCCCAAGGTGGGGCGTACAACCCATTTGACCCGGACGCCGGCCAGTTCGTCCCGCAACAAGGGGATGGCGGACGCCATTGGGAGCGGGATATCGATCTGCACTACACCGTGCAATCGGGGCCGGCCAAGGATTTGTCCGTGCAGGTGTCCCAGGTGACCCATCGGGCCAACAGCGCCCAGGGTGGGGATGACATCGACCGGGTTTACATCGTGATTGAGTACCCTCTTAAGCTGGGGCGTTTTTAACCGGTCAGACCATGGCTCGTTTGGAACTGCTCATGCTCCGTCTCGACCGAGCCAAAGTGTGGCCTCCTTCCACGCGCCTACCGTCACGAGTTCTTCCAATGTCTCCAGCAGGATTTTTTCCCAACTCAATGCCAGGCGACTGTTTCTGCGATCCTTGAGGGTGGTCAGCGAAACCGTGGAGCGAATGCCGGGGCGCTCAATCGCATGGCCCACCAGGATGCCATTGGCTATGTCCTCTTGGACTGCCGCATGGGCAAGAATCGAATAGCCCATGCCTTCAGCCACCATGCGTTTGGTCAGGTTGACGCTGTCCACGTCGAAGACGACATTCAATTGAAGGCCATTCTGCGCGGCGACCTGTTCGATCAGTCGACGATTGCTGTGGGGCAACCCTGGAAGGATCAATGGGAAATCCGCCAGACCCATGATGCGCACTGATTTCGGCGTTTCCCGAGGCGGCCCGACCAACACCATCCGTTCACTGAAAATTGGCCGGACGTCAAAGGCCTCGAGCAACGGTTGGTTGTAGACCACGGCTACCTGGATCCGGCCATCCAGCAACCACTCCTGCAGCGAAGTGCTCAAGCCTTCCAACACATGCAATGAAGCCTTCGGCCAGCGCTCGTGAAAACGGCGGATCAACTGCGGCCCGACGATGGTACCGATCGCAGGCGGCAGTCCAACGGCCAAGTGCCCGCGCTCCTCGAATGCGCTGTTGCGGACATGGTCGGCGGTTTCTTCCATGTAGCGCAGCATGACGTCCGCCCGCTCCAGCAAGCGCGCCCCCGCAGCGGTCAGCTGCACTCCCCTGCCATGTCGAATGAACAGCGCCACTTGAAGCTGTTCTTCAAGCTTGGCGATCTGCCGACTCAGCGCCGGCTGAGCGATGAAGAGCTCCTTCGCCGCACGACTGAAACCACCGCACTGAGCGACTTTTACAAAGGAGCGGAGTTCTCGTATGTCCATCGTATTCACCATGCCGCAATGGCATAGCTTTGTATCAAAATAAGGTTTTTGTGCCTAGGTTTAGTTTTTTCTATGCTCAATACAGATAGCTGAAAGGCCCGACTCGCCCATCAAGGGATGAGTAACCACAAGAATAATGATGCCCAGTACTGGGTCAGGAAATGCCATGAATCAGTTGAGAAAACTCCACGTGCAGGTGCTGATCGCACTGGTCGCTGCCATCGTTCTCGGCTTTGTCGCGCCGCAATGGGCGGTAGCCATGAAACCTCTTGGACAAGCGTTCATCGCCCTGCTGAAAATGATGTTGGCGCCGATCGTTTTCGTCACCCTCGTGCATGGACTTACCCATGTTCAGGACATGCGCAAACTCGGCCGGCTCGGCGTCAAATCGCTGATCTACTTTGAAGTGGTCAGCACGGTGGCAATGCTGATCGGTTTCATTCTGGTCAACGTGGTCGAGCCAGGCGTGGGCCTGCATGCCACCAGCCTCAACGAATCCAGCGAAGCGATCAAGGCCACCTCGGCCGCAGGCAGTGTCTCCATGATCAACTACCTGCTGGGGCTGATTCCGCATACGTTGGTCGATGCGTTCGCCAAAGGCGACATCATCCAGGTATTGATTATTTCGGTGCTGGCCGGTATCGCCATCAATCGAGTATGTGGCCCGGACTCGGTCGCCGTGAAAGCCCTCGGTGAAGCCCAGAGCATTCTGTTCAAGATGCTCAGTTTCATCATGAAGCTGGCGCCGCTGGGCGCGTTTGGTGCCATGGCAGCCGCCATCGGCAGTTATGGTGGCGATACCCTCCTCTACCTCCTGAAGTTGATTGCGGTTTACTACGCGGCGTCCCTGATCTTCGTGTTCGGCATTCTCGGTTCGATCAGTTGGTCCATTGGCTTGCCGTTTGGCAGCGTGCTGCGCCTGATTCGCGATGAAATCCTGCTGGTATTCGGTACCGCATCCGGCGAAGTAGCGTTTCCACGCCTGCTCGAAAAACTGCAGCGCAGCGGTTGCGATGAGGTGGTGGTCGGCTTTGTCCTTCCCGCCGGCTACAGCTTCAACCTCGACGGCACGGCGATCTACATGGCGATTGCCATCGGGTTCATCGCCCAGGCCACCGACACGCCGTTCTCCCTGCTGCAGCAACTGGGTCTGCTGGCCATCCTGAGTATCACCTCCAAGGGAGGCACCACGGTGGCGGGCGGCGCCTTCATCAAACTCGCCGCGACTTTGCAATCGGTACAAACCCTGCCCCTGAGTGGCCTCGGGTTGCTGTTTGGTATCGACCGCATCATGGCCACCGCCACGGCCCTGACCAATATCGTCGGCAACACCGTCGCGGTGTTTGCCATCGCACGCTGGGAAGGCGCGTTCAACCCTGAAGATTTCGAGCGCGAAACCGGCCGCAAGCCAAGCCGCAGCCTGCTGCGGCCGCCAGTGGAAAGCCTCTCGACCGAGCGGTCCGAGCCTGCGCCGACTCCCGTTACTCAGCCACGTCCCTGACAGGAAAGCTTCATGAATCGTCTGCCCCCTATCGACCCGAACCACCTTAGCGATGAGCAGCGCCCGGTTTACGAGCGCATCGCCAATGGCCCACGCAAAGGGGTGCGAGGCCCCCTGGCCATCTGGCTGCATCGGCCGGAACTGGCGGAGTGCGCCCAGGCATTGGGCCGCTACTGCCGCTATGACACCTGCCTGGAGCCGCGCCTGTCTGAGCTTGCCATCCTGATGATGGGGCGCCACTGGCTCGCCGAATACGAGTGGGCTGCCCACAAGCCCTTCGCGCTGGAAGCGGGCTTGGCGCCGCAGATCATCGACGCCATTCGGGATGACGTGGCGCCTGCGTTCGAAAACGCCGATGAAGCGCTGGTTTACCGCTTCATTCGTGAGCTGCACGCCCAGCGTGCGATCAGCGACGACCTGTATGCCGAATTCACCGAGCTGTTGGGCACCGATGCGGCTGTCGACCTGGTCGGCATCGCGGGCTACTACAGCCTGATTTCCATGACCATCAAGGTGTTCGAAGTGCCACCGCCCGTGGGCGCCATTGCCGAACTACCAACAACATTGAATTGAGGATACTTGCATGACCGGAACACTTCCAAAAAGCGATCGCCTCCAAGGCAAGGTCGCTATCGTCACCGGTGCCGGCTGTGTCGGCAGCGGCTGGGGCAACGGCCGCGCGGTCGCGGTGCTATTCGCCATGGCCGGTGCCAAGGTCTTCGCGGTCGATCGTGACCTGCCGGCCATGGAGGAAACGCTTGAGCGCATTCGTGAGGCCGGCGGTGAGGTCACACCTTATGCCTGCGATGTCACCAATACCCAGGCCGTGGCCGCGATGGTTGCCGCCTGCAAGGAGGCGTATGGCACGGTCGATATCCTGGTGAATAACGTCGGTGGTTCGGCGGCAGGCGGCGCTGTTGCCCTGGCTGAAGAAAAGTTCGATGCCCAGATAGCCCTGAACCTCAGCAGCGTCTACCTCACCTGCAAGCACGTACTGCCGCTGATGGAGGCCCAGGGCAGTGGCTCGATCATCAATACCGCATCGACGTCCGGCATTCGTTGGACAGGCTCGGCCCAGGTCGCCTATGCCGCCAGCAAAGCCGGCGTGATTCAGCTGTCGCGCGTCACCGCCGTGGAATACGCGCCCAAGGGCATCCGCGTGAACACCGTAGTGCCCGGACAGTTGCATACGCCAATGGTCGAGGTGCGCCTGGCCGGGCAACGCACGGGCGGCGATGTGAGCAAATTGCTCGACACGCGCCTGAAACGCATTCCACTCGGGTTCATGGGCGATGGCCGCGATACCGCTTATGCCGCGCTTTACCTGGCCAGCGATGAGTCACGCTTTGTCACCGGCACCGAAATCATCGTCGACGGCGGCATGACCGCACGTTGCGACTGAGCCACTCGCAGGAGCCAGCATGTCGACTTCATCCAACCCGATGGGTGTGTGGGATTGCCACACGCATATCTACGGCCCCTGGGCCCAGTTTCCGCTGCCGGCCAATGCCGCCTACGCACCGGAGCCCGCGCCTTTCTCCGAGTTGCTGAGCCTGCATCGCCGTCTGGGTATCAGCCACGGCGTGCTGGTACAGGCCGCGCCCTATGGCACGGATCACGCAGCCATCCTACAAGCGATTGCCGACAGCGCCGGCCGCTACCGAGGCGTCGGGATCATTGACGACACCACCACCGACACCCAATTGCAAGCACTCCATGACGGCGGCCTGCGGGGTATCCGCTTCAACTTGATGGGCCACCTGCCAGGCGCCCGCGACCCGGAAACATTGCGCGCCCTGGCCGAGCGCGTCAGGTCTTTCGGTTGGCATGTGCTGGTGCATGGAGAATTGCCCGTGTTGCTGCCGTTTCTAAAAGCCTGGCGGAATCTGGAAACGCCGCTGGTCATCGATCATATGGCCCGCCCCGACCTTACCGAGCCTGTTGATCCGACGCTGATGCGCGAATTGTGCACCGAACTGAGCCACTCGAACCGCTGGATCAAACTGTCCGGTATCGATCGCGCCATGCAAGGCAGGCCAGGACCCTGGCCACAGGCGCTGGACCAGGTGCGTACGCTGCTCGAATGCGCACCGCAACGCGCGATCTGGGGCTCGGACTGGCCGCATCCGAATATCAAGGGACCAATCCCGGATGACGCGCAGTTGCTCGATTTCATTCGCCAAGTCTGCGACAGCCCCGCCTTGCAACAAGCCGTACTGATCGATAACCCGGCGCGCCTCTACACCTGACGCCCACCCCTTTCGGAGATCAAACGATGGACGAGATTTCATGGTCGTCCAGCCCGCGCGTGCCCGATCCCAGGGTGCGTGAGCTGGATCCGCGCTTTGCCCACTACCGCCTGGCCCATGCCAAGGTCGAACGCCTCGGTGGCGGTCTGCGCTGGGCAGAAGGCCCGGCATGGTTCGCCGACGGTCGCTTCCTGTTGTTCACCGACTTGCCCAACGACCGCATCATGCGTTGGGACGAGGCCACGGGCGCTCTGGGCGTGTTTCGCCAGCCTTCGAATCAGGCCAACGGCATGACCCGCGACCGTCAAGGCCGCCTGCTGATCTGTGAGCACGGCGGGCGACGCGTCACTCGCACCGAATACGACGGCAGCACCACGGTGCTGGCTGAAAGCTTTGCAGGCAAGCCGCTGAACTCGCCGAATGACATCGTGGTGAAGTCTGACGACAGCATCTGGTTCACTGACCCGCCTTTCGGCCTGATCAGTGACTACATGGGGCGCCAGGGCACGCCGGAACTGCCGGCCAACCTCTATCGCCTCGATGTTGACGGCAGCCTGCACTGTGTCGCCGAAGACCTCGAAGGGCCAAACGGCCTTGCCTTCTCCCCCGATGAAAAGACGCTCTACCTGGTTGAGTCCAGGGCTCGCCCCCGACGAATCGTGGCCTACAGCGTTGATGACCAGGGCCAGATCGGCCAACGCCGTGTACTGATCGATGCCGGCAGCGGCTTGCCCGATGGCCTGCGTGTCGATGTAGACGGAAACCTCTGGTGCGGCTGGGGAGCGCCTGAGCCGGGCCTGGATGGGGTGCGCATCTTCGCGCCCGATGGCACGGCAATCGGGCATATCGACCTGCCGGAACGCTGCGCCAACCTGTGTTTCGGCGGCCCGCGCGGCAATCGCCTGCTGATGGCTTCAACCACGTCGTTGTATTCGTTGTTCGTCAACACCCGTGGTGCCTGAAACGGGCGCCCATTAGAGAAGGTAGCATCATGAAAAAAACAAAATCTGCGCCGATATTGGTGACCACCGGGTTGGTCAGCTTGCTCGGTTTCTCTCAGTTGGGCGAAGCGGCCGAATTGAAGGTCATTGCCAGCGGCGCACTCAGGGGCGCCATGGAACACCTTCAGCCGGCCTACGAAAAAGCCAGCGGCAACACCCTGAAGTTCAGTTGGGGGCCTTCCATGGGAACCTCGCCTGAATCCATTCCAGAACGCATCAAACACAAAGAGCCCATGGACCTGGCGATCATGGTCAACGAAACCTTGGCGCTGCTCTCCCCCACCGGCGCCTTCGACATGGCCACCCGCAGCGAGATTGCCGACTCGCGTATCGGTGTCGGCGTACCTCACGGCAAACCCACGCCAGATGTCTCAAGCGTCGCCGCGCTGAAATCCGCCTTGCTGAAGGCCGACAGGATCGCTTATTCCCAGGGCGCCAGCGGCGTCTTTATCCGCACCGAGCTCTTCCAGCGATTGGGCATCAGCGATCAGATCAAAGGCAAGACCATTGAGATTGCCGGCAAGGAGCTGGTTGGCACGGCGCTGGCCAGGGGCGACGCGGATATCGGCATGCAACAGATCAGCGAGCTAAAGGTGACCCCCGGCGTCGACTACCTGGGACCGCTGCCCGAAGAAGTGCAGAAGGTCAGTCGGTTCTGCGCGACGGTTGCCCACCAAACGCCCAATGCGGTCCCTGCCCGCGAATTCATTGCCTACCTCAACAGCCCGGCCGCACACCGTTTGCTTGAAGAGAGCGGCCTTGAGCCGGTGCAAAACCTGACTGCCCAGGAGTCAAAATAATGAGAACTTTTTCGCGTCTTCTAATCGGTGCCACGTTCAGCCTGGCCTCTGCTATTGCGATGGCCGTCGGTGCGCCACTCAAACAAGAGCTGGTCCGTTACGACAATGTGCAAATCGAGGTCAACAGCCAAGGCACCGGGCCCGTTATCGTGATGCTGCCCTCGTTGGGCCGTTCGGGCCGCGACTATGACCAGGTTGCCGATTATCTTCAGGCGGATGGGTTCAGGGTTGTCCGGCCGGAGCCGCGAGGCATCGGGCAAAGCAAGGGGCCGATGGAAAACCTGAGCGTGCACGACTTCGCTCGCGATGTGGCGGCAGTGGTCGAACATGAGAACAAAGGCCCCATCGTGGTGGTCGGCCATGCCTGGGGCAACTTCGCCGCGCGCATGCTCGCCGCGGACCGTCCGGACCTCGTGCGCGGCGTGGTCATGGCCGCGGCTTCAGCAGGCAAAGTACCACCAGGCTCGACTGAAAAGCCCATCAACGCCGAGATGCGCCAGGCCATCGATGGTGCGGGCGACCTGTCACTGCCCGAAGAACAACGTCTGATCTATTTGCGCAAAGCCTTCTTTGCTCCGGGCAACGACCCGAGGGTGTGGTTGGATGGCTGGCACCAGGCAACCCACGATGCCGAGGGCCATGCACGCAACACCACCCCGGTGGACGACTATTTCGCCGCCGGCACAGCACCGATTCTCGACCTGCAAGGTGAGGCGGACACGGTCGCCCCACGGCGCTTCTCGGGCGTGCTTAAAAGCATGCTCGGTGATCGAGTTCAGGTGGTGGTATTGAAAAATGCCGGCCACGCCATGGCCCCTGAGCAACCCAAGGCGATGGCGGATGCGATCGCCGCGTTTGCCAAAGCGCAGTATGCGAAATAGCGGTAACGGGTAAGTGCTTCCAGTGTGGGAGGGAGGCAACTCCCTTCCACATTGGATCGAGGTGCAACCGCTAAATCAGTAGATCATTTGGCCGCATACACACGCTGAGCGAAGTCAGCGATGGCCTCTGCCATTGCACGTGGCTGCTCGGGCGCCATGGCATGCCCGGCGTTGGCGATGGTCTTGTGTTCAACCCGGTCGCCGAGCATCGATTTCAGAATGTTCGGGATCACCACCGCATCATGCTGCCCTTGCAAGTCGAGAATGGGCACCGTGTTCCCGGCTGACCAATACAGCTCCACGGGCGTGGTATCGCGCGCATGGTCCTGGGCCTGGTGGGTTTTGTCGTACCATCCGCTCAGCCAGGCACGCGGGTCATTGCCAGGTGCGAAGAACGCCTCCTTGAGATAGTCGATACGCTTGGCCTCTGGCAATGAATAATCACCCGCGCCTTTGATGGCCTCAACCATGCGGCCGTAGGGTTTCTCGGATGAGCCCTCAGGTAATTTGCCGATCGATGCGGCTGCCAGCACGATACCCTTGACCAGGTCCGGACGGTCCACCGCCAACACTCGCGCGGGCTGGCTGCCCCAGGCATGCCCAACCACCACCGAGGGCCCGGTGTTGGCCTTGTCCATCACCAGCGCCACGTCAGCGGCGAAATCATGCAGCGTGGGTGTGTCCATCGGTGCCTTGCTGCCCTTGACTCCACGGGGTTCAGGGCGAATCACCCGAAAGCCGTCGGCAGCCAGGTAGCGTGCCACTTCGTCATAGTCATTCGCACCGCGGCCTTTTGACGGCAGGATCACGATGACAGGGCCCTTTCCCTGATCCAGCGCCTCGATATGCACGTTGCCTTTTTCAGCCACCAGCATGCGTACCGAATCATCGGCATTTCCCGGCAGGCTATAGGCAACGAGTCCAGCGACGATTAGAGATTTCATGACCTGAGTGTAGTGCATTGCATACGCCTTTTATTGTTGTCTGGCATGCCAAACGGAGGGGTTGAAGCCTCAGATTTATGCACTTGAAAAAAAATAACCAATACTGATATCTCATGGAGTTCAATGCTGGTCGGGCATAGCCACAGCCCGGTATCAGCCCCTGCTGAAGTCCCATGCCGTGCGGTTATAGACATCTATGGTTTAAAGGTCTTGGCGCCTACCAGAAGGCCGGCCATATGCTTCCAGGCTCCCGATTACAACAATAACGGAGCCCCATGAATACACTCACAGCTGCTCAAATAACCGACCAGGAAACGCTGGCATCCAGCGCCTGTCGCAAAGCCGCGATCAGGTTGATCCCCCTGCTCGCCATCGCGTATTTCTTCAATTATCTCGACAGAACCAACGTCGGCTTTGCGTCGTTGACCATGAACGACGACCTGGGCCTCACCGCCTCCCAGTTCGGCTTTGCGGCCGGCATTTTTTATGTCGGTTATTGCTTGTTCGAAGTGCCTAGCAACCTGGCGCTCTACCGCTTCGGTGCGCGTCGATGGCTCGCAAGAATCATGATTACCTGGGGCCTCTTTTCCGCCTCCACTGCGTTGGCTCAAGGGCCCGTCAGCTACTCGCTCATTCGCCTGCTGGCCGGCATCGCCGAGGCTGGTTTTTTCCCTGGAGTGATCTTCTTCCTGTCGTTGTGGTTTCCCATTCAGTACCGCACGCGGGTCATGGCCTGGTTTCTGTTCGCGATCCCGCTGTCATCGGTACTCGGTGGCCCCCTCTCTGCCGCCATGCTCGCGATGGATGGCCTCTGGGGCTATCGCGGCTGGCAGTGGCTGTTGGTGCTTCAAGGCCTGCCGGCCTGCGTATTGGGCGTAATGTGCCTGAAGGTGCTCGCCGACAAGCCCGCCGACGCGAAATGGCTGACCATGGACGAGCGCCAGGCATTGCAATCGGCGCTGGACGCCGAGCACGAATCGAAGGGCGCCCACAGCTTTCGCGAGTCGATCAAGGACTCCCGGGTATGGCTACTGGCGGCCATCCTGTTCAGCTATATCATCGGCATTCTCGGCATCGGCGTGTGGCTGCCGCAGATTCTCAAAACCCATGCGCTGACTACCACTCAGATCGGCTGGGTGTCGGCGATCCCCTATCTGATTGCCAGTGTCGCCATGCTGCTGTGGGCGAAGGTGCTCGCCCGCAAGCGTCGTTATGTCCTGCACCTGGCGATCACCTGCGCCACCGGCGCGGCAGGCTTTATCTTCTCGGTGGTCTACAGCGATCTGATTCCGGCGCTGATTGGCCTCACCGTTGCCTTGATCGGCTTGAGTTCGGTGCGCACCTGTTTCTATAGCATCCCGGCGACGTTTCTCAGCAAACAGGCCGCGGCCGGCGGTATCGCCTTTATCAATGCCGTGGGGAGCCTTGGCGGGTTGGTGGGACCGTACGCAGTGGGCTGGCTCAAGGATGTCACTCAGTCATTCAATGCAGGACTGATTGCGATGGCCGCGATGCTGTGTATCGCGACGGCATTGACCTTGATTCTGCGGTATATGGTCAAGGAAGCCTGATGCAACCCCGGCGGAAGCGGTCATCCGCCGGGGCTTTCATCTTCATGATCGGGCTCAAAGGGCCAGATGCCCCGGCCCTTTCCATGAGTATCTGGGCTAGCCGCTGATGAGCGAATTTCCACGCTGACGAGTCTTCATCATGGCCCTGCGGATTTCCTGCGATCTGATTCATGCTTATCTCCTGGGTCGTTTCGAAGGCTTGGTGTGCTTCTCTGCCCCCGAGGAGGCATCGCTACCCTCCTCCGGGCTTGTCCCAGCCTGCCGAAGTTGCTCATTCTCTTTCTGAAGCGATGCGATCAGCGCTGCGGTTTCCTGCTCACGCAGCTCGGCTACAGCGGTGACCTTGTGAAGCGCCTTTACTTCATCACGCAAAGCCGAGACCTGCTCCATGAGGTGTTCAGTCACCCCGGCGGTCTTGGCCTCACCCTGGCGCAGCGCCGCAATTTGAGTGTTGAGCGACTGAACCAGGGCTTCCTGGGTATGCAGGGCCTTGGTCTGCTGTCTGGCTTCAGCGAGCAGGCGTTCATTGTCGCGATTCAGTCGGGTCAGATCGTCCTGCTTCAAGGCGATGGTCTCTCGCAGCTTGCGCTGTTCAACCTGCATCTCATGCAGTTGAGCCTCGTGCTTGCGTTGATCCTGATTACGCTGCTCCTTCACCGCCTCTCGATAGTGCTCAAGCGCCCCGCGAGCCTGGACGTGCTTTTCCTCCAGCGATTGGAGGTGTTTGTCCTTTTCCGCAACCAGGGATTCCAGGTCGGTGCAGCGCTGGCTGAGGCGTGCGTTGCGCGTCAACTCAGCCTGGAGCGAGGACTGGGTGGTTGCGAGTTCCGCGTTCTGCGTGTCTATCGCGGCCTGTTGGGTCGCCAATTGACGTTGAGCGGTAGCGAGCTCTGATCCGACCTCGATGATCTGCTTTTCCAGTGCGGCCCGCTGCTGTTCAAAAGCCGCAGTGGCCTGGGAGATGACCTCCTGGCCTTCCTCCATCAGTTGATCCAGCAGTGTCTGCACCATGCCGTTGAGCGCTTCACTCATGCGTTCACGTGAGGTCGCAGGCTCTGAATTGGACGGCTCAAGCTCTTTCAGATAGCGAGAAATCGTGGTCTTGGAGCCCGTATTTCCTAGCTCTACGCGTACGGCGTCGATGCTGGGGTTGGCTCCTCTGGCCAGCAGCGCCTGACGTGCTTTTTGCACTACAGCTTTGTTGATTCCGCCTCGAGCCATAAACCCCCCCCTACGATTTCGTACTGTGTTACATGTTATGTAAATACATATCGAATTAGGCGAACCTTACACCCTTTCACGCTGGCTTTCTACAAGTCCATAATAGTGCTTTATGGCTTCCTGACTCTTCACAGCGGCCGGGAAACCTCACAGCGACGTATGCAGGCAGCAATGCTCCGATTTTGAAGGCGGCAAGCGATGGAAAAGGCAGATCGATACCTCAGCGCCGGCACCCGGGAAAACACGCGAAAAAGCTATCGGGCGGCGATCGAACACTTCGAGGTGACTTGGGGCGGGTATCTGCCCACCACCGGCACAGGTGTGGTTCGCTACCTGGCGGAGTACGCCGACAAGCTCTCGATCAACACCCTGAAGCAGCGTCTGGCAGCCCTGGCCCAGTGGCACATCACCCAGGGTTTCCCTGATCCAACCAAGACGCCTGACGTTCGCCAAATGATCAAAGGCATCAGGGTCGTGCACCCTGCACAGGTCAAGCAGGCCGCCCCGCTGCTGCTGAAGCATCTGGAGCAAGCGGTCACCTGGCTTGAAGGGCAAGCCACTGCGGCGCTTGAACGTGGAGACTACAAGTCGCTGGTGCGCCACCGGCGCTCGGTGGCGATTATCTTGATTGGGTTCTGGCGTGGTTTTCGCGGCGATGAGCTGGCCAGGCTGACGGTGGAGAACACGAAAGCCATAAGCGGTGAAGGGATTACTTTTTTCCTGCCCTACACCAAGGGTGACCGTCAGTACGAAGGAGCGACCTTCCAGACGCCGGCGCTCGCCATGCTCTGCCCCGTAGAGGCCTATATCAATTGGATAACAGTGGCCGGGATAGCAAGGGGGCCGGTGTTCCAGCGGATTGATCGCTGGGGCAACCTGTCAGGCAAAGCCATGCAGCCGCACAGCTTGATTCCCGTGTTGCGCCGCATTTTCAAAGAGGCAGGATTGCCAGCGGAGTTGTACAGCAGTCACTCGATGCGGCGCGGATTTGCGACCTGGGCGTCTGCGAACGGTTGGGACATCAAGGGATTGATGGGATATGTGGGCTGGAAGGATATGAAGTCGGCGTTGCGCTATGTGGATGCCAGCGTGTCCTTCGGCGGAATGGCTTTGCGCACCGCTCAACAAACGCCCGTCCAGGAGAACAAAAGGATTTCCGGTGATTCCCCAAGCACTGACAACCCGGCAGGCTTCAAACCCTCTTTTAGACGTGAAAAGCGCGTCAAGGCGTTACCCGCCTAAGACGCTATTGCTTCTTGAATAAAAGCAAGACCAGAGCGATTGCGGCAAGCAATGCGCCCATGAGGAACGTGCTGTCTGATCCAATGCTTTGCCACAGCCAGCCCGCAAGAATACTGGCGATCAGCATGCATACACCGCTAACCAGATTGAAAATGCCGAAGGCCGTACCCTTGAGTTCTCCTGGCGCTTTATCGGCCACCAGCGAGGCAAGAATGCCTTGGCTGAATCCCATATGAAATCCCCATAACACAACGCCCAGCAGCATCGTGATGACAGAACTGGACTGAGCAAGAACCAGATCCGCCAAGACCAGTAGTCCCATACCCACACAGAGCAGTTTCGTGCGACTGATACGATCGGATAGCCAACCGGCAGGGTAAGCGGACAATGCATAGAAAAGCGCCATGACGACCATCACCAGCGGAATCCAAGTCACTGACAAGCCTAGCTGTTGCGCCCGTAATACCAGAAACGCTTCACTGAACCGGGCAAGCGTAAACACGCCGCCCACGACCACCACCCACCAATACCCAGCGGAGAAGTCGTGAAGGACTCGCCAATGTATTGGAGATCGAAATCTGTGTTCCCGGGAGGCGTGAGTGGGCTCTTTTACTCCGGTGACAATGAGCAGCACTGCTATGACTGCCGGAATCACTGCAACCCACAGTACAAGCTGTATATCTGCGAGCCACAGCATCAGCAAAATGGCCAGCGCGGGGCCAAGAACGGCCCCCACGGTATCCATCGATTGGCGCAACCCAAAGCAGGCCCCACGGATCGCTGGTGGCGAGACATCGGCGACGAGGGCGTCTCGCGGCGCACCACGAATACCTTTTCCGATTCGATCCAGAATGCGTGCAGTGAAGACCACTTCAACCGAGTGAGCCAACGGGAAAAGTGGCTTGGTCAGGGCCGCCAAACCATACCCAAGCAACAGAAGTCCTTTACGCCGGCCAATGAAATCGCTGATGGCACCAGAGAATATCTTGACGAGCATGGCGGTCGACTCGGCGATCCCCTCGATGATCCCGACAGTCAATGCGCTCGCGCCCAGCGTGGTGACCAAAAACACGGGCACCAGGCTGTGTACAAGCTCGGACGATAGATCCATGAACAGGCTGACAAAACCCAAGGCCCAGATCGTGCGCGGAATACGAAGACGCTCAACGTTGATGCGTGGACTTTCGCTACTCATCTTGTCTTTCCGCACCCGTTGGTGAAAGCAACTTGGCAGAGCTTACATGACTCGTCTTGAGACAAAATCAATGAAGCTGCCGTTGTCTCTGTAGTTCCCGCTTGAGCCAGGTGCCAGCAGGCTGTGCGCCTTCCGGGCATCGCACCTCATAGTCGCGGCCACTCATACTGCTTTGCGTGGCAGCAAGATCGATGAAGTCTTCTGCACTGTTCACCTTGTTCTTGTCCTCCAGGTAATTCAGCTTTTTCTCCAGATGCGCGCGCGCCTGGGGACCTGGGAACTCTTCTCCGTTACGCACAAATCGGCATTCACTGTGCTCGACAAAGTCCAGCAAGCCTTTTATCTCCTGAGTGGCTTGAGGTGGGGTTTGAGCCTGGGCATTGGTTACGATTGCGACAAGGCAAATACCCGTTGCCATCATCCACATCCGCATGATTCTTCCTCGTATTGGCACTGTTGCGATTCGCTCTTCGACGGCTGAGGGCAAGAAGCCCTTTTTGGGTAGAAATAGAGCCGGCGCCAGGGTGTAGGCGCGATGGCTCCCTTGAGCATACACTGCGCAAACCGTGCCGGGCTTGTCATTTCTGATTCGGCTGCCAGTCGTCCGGCACCACGGCAATCACATCGATCTCCATCAGCCATTGAGGTTGGCCCAGGCCGGAGATCACCAGCCCTGTTGAAATCGGGAAGACGCCTTTGAGCCACTTGCCGATCTCCTGATAGACCGGCTCGCGATAACGCGGGTCGATGATGTAGGTGGTGGTCTTGACGATATGTGACAGGTCCGAGCCGGCTTCTTCGAGCAGTTGCTTGACGTTCTTCATCGCCTGCTCGGCCTGGGCACGTGGATCGCCCAGGCCAACCAGATTGCCTTCGAAATCGGTGCCGATCTGGCCGCGAACGTAAATCGTGTTACCCGCGCGAACGGCCTGGCATAGATCGTTATCCAGCGACTGGTTCGGGTAGGTCTCTTTGGTGTTGAACATGCGGATGCGGGTGTGAGTCGGCTGTGCCATGTGAGGTCTCTCCAAACAACATAATGGGCGCGGGGTATCAGACGCCGACGGGACGATCCAGAATCGGCGCAATCATCGAAGCGGACTGCTCGGCCTCGCGCTGTGCCGCATCGCGATACTCCAGGTAGGTCCGCTGGGTCGCGATGTGGTCGGCCACGTACTTGGCGTCGTGCCAGACACCCCAGATGAATGACGATCCGCGCCGCGATTGCCACGGCAATCCCAGGAAATAGATGCCCGATTCGCTGCACACGCCGCGCTGGTGCACAGGCTTGCCCTTGGCATCGAATGCGTCGACTTTCATCCAGCTGTAATCGGTGGCATAGCCGGTGGCCCAGATGATCGTGGTAATGCCCGCCTTGAACAGATCCAGCTCAAGAATCGGGTTACGCACGCATTCAGGGTCAGGGAACACACGACGGGCTTCGGGTTCGAGCGGCAGTTGAAGGCCGTTGCGCTCGATGTACGCATCGGCCGCATCGAGCACCGCCAAATAGTTTTCGTCGCCCCGCGCGAGGTTGTCGGCCAGGTCGGGCTGAAAGGTCACGGTGCCGTTGTCGAACGAACGGGTCACACCGACGAGTTTCATGCCCCGCTCGGCCAGCTCACGGAAGTCCACGGTACGCCCTCCATGGGCGCCGCTGACTGCGATCGTGACATGCTCACGGCCCGGCTTCATCGTCGCCTGGTCCCATTCGCCCAACACGCCCAACCACCAACAGAAATCCCGATTGCGGTACGCGCGCGGCGGACGATCGTGCTGGCCCACCGAGAGGTAGACCTCGCGACCCTCGCGCTGCAGTTCATCCGCGATCTGAGTACCGGAGGACCCGGCACCCACCACCAGAATGGCGCCTTCAGGAAGCTGCTGAGGATTGCGGTATTGGGCAGAGTGAATCTGCGTCAGCCGAGCGTCTTTCGGGGCAATGGCCGGGATCACGGGACGCTGGAAAGGCCCTGTGGCAACGACCACACGATGGGCCTGGATCACCCCTTCGGAGGTCTGGACCGTGAAACCCGGACGACCGACATTGCGCTCGACCCTGCGTACCTCGACGCCCGTGCGAATCGGCGCCTTGAATTTGCGCGCATAGGCTTCGAAGTAATCGGCGACCCGCTCTTTCGGGGCGAAACTGTCCGGGCTCAGGTCGTCGAACTCAAGCCCTGGAAAACGATCGTGCCAGGCCGGCCCGTTGGCCACCAACGAGTCCCAGCGTCCAGTGCGCCATGCCTCGGCAATCCGGCTACGCTCGAGGACCAGGTGCGCGATGCCCAGTTTGCTCAGATGCTCACTCATGGCGATGCCAGCCTGACCTGCGCCAACCACGAGCGTATCGATTTCGATGTTTCCAGCTGTCATACCTGTGTCCTTCACGAAGGCGGGTGTGGACGCATTCTGTGCAGGAACAGGCGATAGCGAAATTATGATTTTTGTCGTCGCAGAGCAGGAAAAAACTAGGGGCTGCCCGAGTTGTCGTCAGGCAGGCTTTGCCTCAGTCAGCATCCCATGGCACATCAGCCCCAACACACTGCGCATGTGCGCCGCATGGGCCTCGCGATCGGGCACCGCCTCAGTCGCCAGCCGGATAAATGCCAGGTTGGCGTACTGGTTGAACAAGGTGGCCGCCACGTCGACGTCGACCGACTCACGCACCTTGCCCAGCTTCTGGAAATGCACGAGCAGCGCCTTGGCCTCCTCGACCACGGCGGCATTCCAGGGCTCGAACGCCAGGGCCAGCTCCCCCGTGAACAGAAACGGCGCCAGCTCACGCCAAAGCGACGTCGGCATGGCGCGCAACTGGTAGCGCGTCATCAAGCCTTCGAGTTCGCAGAGGGCATCGAGCGGGTCGGCGTTTTCGTTCAGATTCGCCCTCGCCTCCCCCATGGCCTGTTCATCGGGCGCTTTCAACAGGGCCAGCAGAATCTCTTGCTTGCCGCCGAAATAATTGACCACCGTAGGCGACGACACCCCTGCCTGATTGGCGATCTGCTCCAACGTGGTGGCGCCGAAACCATTGGCTTTGAATAACGCCAGCGCGGCCTCGACGATGTTCTGCCGGCGCTGCTCTTTTTGTCGCTCTCTGAGTCCTGTCATGGTGCCCCAGGCATGGTTTTTCGATGACTTGCAGATTACGGATAATAATTTCGATCAACAAATATTTTCTTTACAAAAATATTTTTAAGTGCCAAAACTTGATGCGCGCCCTGCCCCCGTCCATGCACCCAACCCCCTGAATGGAGCTGCGGCGCCATCATCCTGGAGAAGCGCAATGTCCATCGAACTCGATCCCGTCCGTACCACTCGTGATTACCAGGCGTCCGACGCAGCCCATCACATTCATGCCTTCGTCGATCAGAAAGCGTTGAATGAAGAAGGGCCGCGAGTGATGGTCAGGGGGGATCGGCTGTCGTTGTGGGACAACGACGGCAAGCGCTACCTGGACGGCATGTCAGGGCTGTGGTGCACCAACCTGGGCTATGGGCGCAAGGATCTGGTCGCCGCTGCCAGCGCTCAGCTCGCTCAACTGCCCTACTACAACATGTTCTTCCACACGACCCACCCAGCGGTGATCGAACTGTCCGAGCTGCTGTTCAGCTTGCTGCCCTCGCACTACAGCCATGCGATCTATACCAACTCCGGCTCCGAGGCCAACGAGGTGTTGATCCGCACCGTGCGCAAGTTCTGGCAGGTGATGGGCAAGCCTGAGAAGAAAGTCATGATCGGTCGTTGGAACGGTTACCACGGCTCGACGCTGGCGGCGACGGCGCTGGGTGGCATGAAGTTCATGCACGACATGGGCGGCACGATTCCCGATGTTGCACACATCGACGAACCGTACTGGTTCGCCCATGAAGGCAACCTGAGCCCGGAAGCGTTTGGCCTGCGCGCGGCGCGTCAATTGGAAGACAAGATTCTCGAGCTGGGCGCGGACAAGGTGGCGGCCTTTGTCGCCGAACCTTTCCAGGGCGCGGGCGGGATGATCATTCCACCACAGACCTACTGGCCGGAGATCCAGCGCATCTGTCGTCAGTACGATGTGCTGCTGTGCGCCGACGAGGTGATCGGCGGGTTTGGCCGCACCGGCGAATGGTTCGCCCATCAGGCGTTGGACTTCGAGCCGGACACACTCTCCATCGCCAAGGGGCTGACCTCGGGCTACATCCCCATGGGCGGGCTGATCCTGTCGCGCCGCATGGCCGAAGCGCTGGTGGAAAAGGGCGGCGTATTCGCCCATGGACTGACGTACTCAGGGCACCCGGTAGCCGCTGCGGTGGCGATCGCCAACCTCAAGGCCCTGCGTGACGAGGGCGTGGTCGCCCAGGTGAAAACCGACACCGGACCATACCTGCAAAAATGCCTGCGCGAGGTGTTCGGCGATCACCCGCTGGTGGGCGAAGTCCAGGGCGTGGGCCTGGTGGCGGCATTGCAGTTCGCCGAGGACAAGGCCACGCGCAAACGCTTCGCCAACGAGAACGACATCGCCTGGCGCTGCCGCACCCTCGGGTTCGAGGAAGGCGTCATCATTCGTTCGACATTAGGTCGCATGATCATGGCCCCGGCACTGATCGCCACCCGTGCGGAATTGGACGAACTGGTCGACAAGACCCGCATCGCGGTGGATCGCACGGCGCGGGAATACGGACGCCTGTAGGCAGGCGCTGTTGTAACTGCCGATTGAGAAGTTTTTACGTAGGCAGGCTCTACAAAAAACCTCGTTTCGCCAACTGCAGCGCATCGACACAATGCGCTCATGCACCGTCCTCGCCCGGATAGCGTCACACACGCGGTCCGGGCGGCGGATGGAGGGTCTGGACGAAACAGGACGAACACACCATGACGTTTTCCATCGTCGGCCGTTGCGCCGAAACAGGGCAGTTGGGTATCGCGATCAGCTCTTCCAGTATTGCCGTGGGCGCCCGTTGTCCGTGGCTGCGCCCGGGAGTGGGGGCTGTGGCCACGCAGAACATCACCCTCCCCGCCCTCGGCCCCCAGGTGCTCGACCAATTGGAACGCGGGTTTTCTGCGGCCCAGGCACTGGACAAGGCGCTGACCAGCAATGGCTACAGCCAGTTTCGCCAATTGACCGCCATCGATCACCTCGGCCAGACCGCACACTTCAGCGGCAGCGAAACCCTCGGCACGCACCATGCACTCACCGGTGAGCAATGCGTCGGTGCGGGCAACATGTTGGCTGATCGCGCGGTTATCGAGACGTTGGTGCACACCTTCGAAAGCAGCGGCGGCCAGTTGGCAGATCGACTGATTGCAGCGATACAGGCCGCGGTTGCGGCCGGGGGTGAAGCCGGCCCGGTGCACTCGGCGGCGCTGGTGGTGGTGGGCGAACTGACCTGGCCGATCGTCGATCTGCGCGTGGACTGGGCTGACGAAGACCCCATCGGCAAGCTGGCGCAGCTATGGGCCGATTACAACCCACAGATGCAGGATTACATCACCCGCGCCCTCGACCCGACCAAGGCCCCCCGTTACGGCGTGCCCGGGGATGAATAAAGCACCATTGGGCGAACACATAAGCAGCAGCCGGGATCTATTGGCCGCCCTGGTGGGCTTCGATACCACCAGCCGCGAATCGAACCTGCAGTTGATCGAGTTCGTTCGTGATTACCTGGCGCAGTTCGAGGTGCCCTGTGAGCTGATCTACAACGAGCAGCGCAACAAGGCCAATCTGTTCGCGACGATAGGCCCGGCTGATCGGCCGGGCATCGTGCTGTCCGGTCATACCGACGTGGTACCGGTGGACGGCCAACCCTGGACCGTGGCGCCGTTCGAGCTGAGCGAAAAGGACGGCAAGTTGTTCGGGCGTGGCACGGCAGACATGAAAGCCTACATCGCCTGTGTCCTGGCGGCGGTGCCCGGATTACGGGCCGAGCCATTGCGGATGCCGGTGCACATCGCCCTGTCCTATGACGAAGAAATCGGCTGCCTCGGTGTCCGCTCGTTATTGGCCGAGCTTGAGCAGCGCCCGGTCAAACCGCTGCTGTGCATCATCGGCGAGCCTACCGAACTCAAGCCGGTGCTTGGGCACAAGGGCAAGCTGGCGATGCGCTGCGACGTGGAGGGCGCGGCCTGCCATTCGGCCTATTCGCCCCAAGGCGTCAACGCCATCGAGTACGCCGCCGAATTGATTACGGAGCTGGGACGCATCGGCTCGACCCTGCGCGCCCCGCAGTTGCATGATGCTCGCTTCGATCCGCCGTTCAGCACCGTGCAAACCGGCATGATCAGCGGTGGCAAGGCGCTGAACATCGTACCGGCGGATTGTCGGTTCGATTTCGAAGTGCGTGCGTTGCCGGCCCAGGATCCACTCGAAGTCGCGCAGCAGTTGCAACGGTACGCAAGGGAACAACTGCTGCCGCGCATGCGCGAAGTCAATCCGGGCAGCGACATTCGTTTTCGCGAGTTGTCGGCGTATCCAGGCCTCGCCACCGATGCCAAAAGCCAGGCTGCGCAGCTGATTGCACAGTTCTGTGGTTCACAGGCGTTTACCACCGTCGCGTTCGGCACCGAGGGTGGCCTGTTCGACGCCATCGGCATTCCTACCGTGGTGTGCGGCCCAGGCAGCATGGATCAGGGGCACAAACCGGATGAGTTCGTGAGCCTCGACCAACTCGAAGGGTGCGATGAGATGTTGCGTCGGATGACTCAGGTCCTCGGCGCCAACTCTTCCCGGCAATGATCCACGAACAGCTGCGCCGGCTTGGTCAATGCCGAACGGCGAAGCCAGGCGGCTGACAGCCCCGAGCCGGTGACCTGTTCGGCCAGCGGCACGCACACCACTTTCTGTCCATCGTAGGTGTATTCGGATTTGGGTCGGGTCACCAGGATCGAGAAGCCAAAACCACGCCCCACCATGCCCCGGACCATCTCGATTGACGGCGAGCTGAACTGGATGTGCGGGGACAGACCGCGTTCTTCGAAGATGCTGACGAAGTAGGTCCGGCTCGGCTGTACGTCCAGCAGCACCATGGGTTCGAGCACCAGATCGTTAAGCGACACCTTCGCCTGATTGGCAAAGCGATGCCCCTCCGGCAACAACGCATAGGGCTGCTGCGGCGCCATCAGCGGTGCGGTTTCGATCGTGCTGTCCAGGTCATGCTCATAAAGAATCGCCAGGTCGATGCTGCCCGACGTCAGCGCCTGCACCAGTTCCTGTTGTTCACCATCGCGGATGCGAATTTCCACCCCTGGCCAACGATCACGAAATCCGGCAATCAGCCGCGGCAGGTACAGTGGAGCAACGGTTTCGAAACAGCCAATGTCAATCTGACCGGCAACGATATCGTTGTCGGCCAGGGCGTTCTGCTCGAACTCATGGGCCACCCGCAGCAGCTCCTGTGCCTTGCGATAGAACCTCGCACCGCCAGGGGTCAGCGTCACGCCCTGGGCATGGTGCCGGATGAACAACTGCACCGCGAAGCTCTCTTCCAGATGCTTGATCGCGGTCGAAACAGAAGGCTGCGCGATGTAGAGCTTGCGCGAGGCCTCGGCGACGCTGCCGCACTCCACCGTGGTGACGAAGTACTTGAGTTGTCGCAGATTGTAAGCGGCCATAGCTACCTCGAATGGGTGAACCGGAGTGCTGGATCCTGCGCGTTATTCTGCGAGGTTCACAGTCGCGAAGAAACAAGCAAATTACTCTCCAATGAAGCTAAAAAAGCGATGCTCAAACAGCCTATGAGGCATCGCGAGTTCGCATTTCGGCCGAGCTTTTTTATCGGTAGCAACGACATTTTTAATAATTTCCCGTCGTCCGCCATTCCCCCACTATCGGCCCCACTGATTGTGACCATGGCCCTGGAAGCCATTGAGGAGTGTGCAGTGACGGACTTGAAAAGCTGGCAGCACCTGGCTGACAGCCAACGCTTCATCAACACGGCAATAATCGCGGGCAAGCCTCACCAGGCACACAACGGCGCGACCTTCGCCGTGATCAACCCGGCCACTAACATCTTGCTGGCCAACGTGGCCGCGTGCTCGGACGCCGAGGTCGACGAGGCGGTCCGGATCGCTCGCCATTGCTTTGAAACCGGGCCGTGGGCGCGCATGCACCCCAGGGAGCGCAAGGCTGTGCTGCTGCGCCTGTCCGAATCGATCCTGGCCCATCGCGAAGAACTGGCGCTGCTCGACTCCCTGAGCATGGGCAAGCCGGTGATGGACGCCTACAGCATTGATGTCCCGGGCGCCGCCCACGTATTCGCCTGGTACGCCGAAAGCCTCGACAAGCTGTACGACCAGGTCGCACCGACCGGCCCTGGCACGCTGGCAACGATCACTCGGGTACCGCTGGGGGTCATCGCTGCCGTGGTGCCGTGGAACTTCCCACTGGACATGGCGGCCTGGAAACTCGCCCCGGCGCTCGCCGCCGGCAACAGCGTGATCCTCAAACCCGCCGAACAATCACCCTTCTCGGCCTTGCGCCTTGCCGAACTGGCGCTGGAAGCCGGCGTACCGGAAGGTGTCTTCAACGTCATCACCGGCCTCGGTGAACAGGCGGGACGCGCACTGGGCCTGCATCCGGATGTCGACGCACTGGCCTTCACCGGCTCCACCCAGGTGGGCAAATACTTCATGCAGTACGCGGCGCAGTCGAACCTCAAGCAGGTGTGGCTGGAGTGCGGCGGCAAGAGTCCGAACCTGGTGTTCGCCGACTGCCAGGACCTGGACCTGGCCGCCGAGAAAGCCGCGTTCGGGATTTTTTTCAACCAGGGAGAAGTCTGCTCGGCCAACTCGCGGCTGCTGGTACAGCGCTCGATTCACGATGAGTTCGTCGAGCGCCTGATCGAGAAAGCGCAGCACTGGCAGCCCGGCGATCCACTGGACCCGGCCAGCAAAATGGGCGCGATCGTCGACGCCACCCAGGCCGCACGCATCATGGATCACATAGGCGAAGCGAGTGCCAGCGGTGCACGACGGGTGGCGGGCGGTGAACGGGTCGTCATCAACGGCTCGGACAATTTTATCCAGCCGACGCTGTTCACCGACGTCACAACGACCATGCGTCTGTCCCGCGAAGAGGTGTTCGGCCCAGTGTTGGCAATCACGCCGTTTGACGATGAAGACCAAGCCGTGCAGATGGCCAACAAGCACATTTACGGGCTGGCTGCATCGGTGTGGAGCGACGACCTCAATCGCGCACACCGGGTCGCCAGCCGACTGAGTGCCGGGACGGTTTCGGTCAACACCGTCGATGCGCTGGATGTCAGCGTGCCGTTCGGCGGTGGCAAGCAGTCCGGCTTCGGTCGCGACCTGTCGCTGCATTCTTTCGACAAATACACACAACTGAAGACCACCTGGTTTCAGCTGCGCTGAGCCATGGCCTGCCACTTGGGGCGCTTTCAAGAGGAAACGCATGAAAACCGAATACGACTACATCATTGTCGGCGCCGGTTCGTCCGGATGCGTGCTGGCGAATCGCCTGAGTGCCGATCCGGATGTCAGCGTCTGCCTGATCGAGGCGGGAAGCCACGACAACAGCCTGCGTATCCAGACGCCAGCCGGGACCATCACGTTGTACAAGAGCAAAAAGTACAGCTGGAATTTCTTCTCGGCGCCGCAAAAGCATCTCAACGGCCGAAGCCTGCACACACCACGTGGCAAGGCGCTGGGCGGCTCCAGCTCAATGAACAGCATGATTTATATTCGCGGTCACGCCAGTGATTACGACCGCTGGGCGCAGGCTGGTTGTGCCGGGTGGGACTGGGACAGCGTGCTGCCCTACTTCAGGAAATCGGAAAACAACCGACTCGGCCAGGACCCGCGCCTGCATGGCACGGCAGGCGAGCTGAACGTCGAAGCGGCACGCGATCCCAATCCGGTGTCGCGACTGTTCATCAAAGCCGCGCAGCGCATCGGCATCCCTCTCAACGATGACTTCAACGGCGAAACGCTTGAAGGTTGCGGCCTCTACAACCTGACGCAGAAAAACGCCCGGCGCCTGTCGAGCTACCGCGCGTTTGTCGCGCCGGTGCTCGAACGCTCCAACCTCACCGTGATCACCGATTGCTCGGTACAGGCTTTGATGCTCCAGCAGGGAGTGGCCAAGGGGGTTAAGGTGGTCTCGGACGGCAAGACCATCCTTCTGGGCTCAAGCCGGGAGGTCATTCTGTCGGCAGGCTCTCTAGGCAGTCCGAGCCTGTTGCTGGCGTCAGGCATCGGACCTGCGAGCGAGCTGGAAAAGGCCGGGATCAAGGTTGAACATGACCTGCCCGGTGTGGGCAAGAACCTGCAGGATCACCTCGACGGACTCATCACGGTGCGTTCGAAAAGCCCGCTGACACTGGGTTTCTCCCTGGGCTCCCTGCCAAGCATTGTCCTGTCGCCGCTGCGCTACGTGTTGCGCAGAAAAGGTTGGCTGACGACCAATTATGTCGAGGCTGGAGGCTTCGCCCGTACGCCGCTGGCCAACGCTCTGCCGGACGTGCAATTTCACTTCGTGCCAGGCTATCGCAGTCATCGCGGACGACTGTTCGAGTGGGGACACGGTTATGCCGTGCACACCTGCGTGCTGCGCCCCAGGAGCATCGGCGAGATACGCCTGGACAGCGCGGCCAAACCAGTTATCGACTTCAATTTCCTCTCCGATCCCGAAGACGCCAGGGTCTTGATCGAAGGCCTGAAACTGGCGCGCAGGATCCTCGCCGATCAACCGTTCGATGGCATTCGTGGCAAGGAAATGTTGCCCGGCGCCCACGTACAGACTGACGAGCAGTTGATGACTTATGTGCGTGAATACGCCGCGACGGTGTTCCACCCGGTGGGTACCTGCAAGATGGGAGTCGACGCCATGAGTGTGGTCGGGCCGGACCTCAAAGTGCACGGCATTCAAGGCCTGCGCGTGGTCGATGCCTCGATCATGCCGACGCTGATCAGCGGCAATACCAACGCGCCTTGCATCATGATTGGCGAGAAAGCGGCGGATCTGATCCGGTGCCGTAGCACCGCCTCTTGAAGTCTCAAAGCAGCCCTGAAAAACGCCGATTTCCGCACCAGGAAGCGGCGTTTTCTTATTGCGCGCCCCAGGTTGGAACGCTATTCACGCCCCCTTCCCCACCCCAGTTTTTTCCTCATCACCGACCACATATTTACTAATTTTCCTATCCACTGACATCGGCCACCATCAATCCTGCCCACAGAGGCAAAAAGGTCCGCAAGAGGCCATAAGCGATGTGTTTTTGGCGTCTAGCCCACTGCCCCGAGAAATAACGAATTAAAACCACGATTCCGGGAGTGTTACATGATCAAGTCTTTCGTATCGCGTTGCGTGCGTCCGCTGGCCCTGACTGCAATCGCTGCCGGCGTTGCCGGTGGTGTTCAAGCCGGAACCCTGTCCATCGGACATACCACCTGGGTGGGCTACGGCACCCTTTTCCTGGCCAAGGACCTGGGTTACTTCAAGGACCAGGGCTTGACCGTCGAGTTGCCGACCATCGAAGAAGCCTCGATGTACATGGCTGCGCAGGCTTCGGGCAAGTTGTCCGGTTCGGCCTCGACCCTCGATGAAATCCTCAAATACCGCCCGCAGTTCTGCTTCAAGGCCGTAGCCGCGCTGGATGACAGCCACGGTGGTGACGGCGTGCTGGTGGGCAAGGACGTCAACAGCCTGCAGGACCTCAAAGGCAAGGCCGTTGCCGTCAACGAAGGTTCGGTATCGCAATTCTGGCTCAACTACTTGCTGAAAAACGCCGGCATGAAGATGAGCGACCTGACGATCCAGAACATGACCGCAGACGACGCGGCCACCGCCTTCATCGCCGGTCGTGTGCCGGCTGCGGTGACCTGGGAACCGCACCTGACCACCGTGCGCAAAAAACAACAAGGCAAGGTCCTAGTGGACAGCAGCACGACGCCAGGGGTGATCGTCGATGTCGTGGCACTGAGCTGTGATGTGATCGACAAACAACAGGCTGACGTCAAGGCACTGGTCAGCGGCCTCTACAAGGCCGTGCAATACACCAAGGACCACCCGAAAGAAGCCTACGCGATCATGGCCAAAGGTGTCGGTGGCTACCTCGCCGACCCGGCTGAACTGGAAGCTGCCGCCCAGGGCGTGCGCTTCTACGATCAGGCCATGAGCGAAAAACTGCTGGGCAGCAACGGCACTGAGGGCGACGCAGCCATGGTGATCAAATTGGCCAACGAAACCGCCAGCGAGTTGCAGGGCAAGCCATACAACGTGACCTACAGCGATCTGGTCGACAACCGCTTCATCAGCCCGAAATAAACCAGGAGCACGTCATGTCCAAGCGCAATTCGTGGCTCAACCGCTGCCTGACGCCCAAGACCAACCTGCCCGTGCAGGTGATCTGGAGTGCCAGCAGCCTGGCCTGGGTCCTGATGATCGGTCTGTGGGCCTTTCTTTCCTACGGCGCCGTGGTACCGGCGATGTTCCTGCCGACACCGGGCGCGGTCTTCGACGCAGCCATGCGCCTGGCCCGTGACGGCACCCTCGGTCCGCATGTGTGGGCCAGCGTGGAAGTGGTGATGGTCGGTTTCATCGTCTCGTCGGTGGTCGCGGTGCCGATCGGCCTGATGATGGGCAGCTTCCGGGTCGTGCAGGCGTTCCTCGAGCCGCTGGTCAACTTCATCCGCTACCTGCCGGTCACCTCATTCGTACCGCTGTTCATCCTGTGGATCGGCATCGGCCTGGAACAACGGGTGTCGATCATCATCTTCGGCGTGTTTTTCCAGCAACTGGTGATGATCGCCGACGTCTCCAAGGGCATTTCCAAGGACTTGATCAACGCCTCCTACACCCTGGGCTCCAGTCGCACGGATGCGGTGCTGCACGTGATCGCCCCAGCTTCGCTTCCCGGCGTGCTGGACACCCTGCGCGTCACCATGGGGTGGGCCTGGACCTACCTGGTGGTGGCCGAACTGGTCGCGGCTTCCAGCGGCCTGGGTTACCTGAGCCTCAAGGCCATGCGTGGTTTTCAGGTCGATGTGATTTTCCTGGCGATCGCCGTCATCGGCCTGTTGGGCCTGGTCACCGATCAACTGTTCAGACTTCTTCGCTTGAAGGTGGCCGCATGGGCTCAGTAACCGCAACCTCACCGATTCAACTACGGCCGACGCCCGTGAGCGCGCCTACCACACCACGCCTGCGGGTCGACAACGTTACCCTGCAATACAAGACGCCGTCGGGCGATACATTCACGGCACTGGACAAGGTCACGTTCGACGTTCCCGATCAACAATTCGCGGTGCTGGTCGGCCCATCGGGGTGTGGCAAATCCAGCCTGCTTTACCTGACCGCCGGCCTGGCTGAGCCGACCGCCGGCGACATCTATGTCGGCGGTCAACAAGTCGACGGCCCCGGTGCCGATCGCGGCATGGTGTTTCAGGGCTACACCTTGTTCCCGTGGCTGACCGTGCGCAAGAACATCGAGTTCGGCCTCAAGCGACGGGGCATGCCCGCCGCCGAGCGCAAGGACATTGTCGAGTTCTACCTGAACGAAGTCGGTTTGCGGCGCTTTGCCGACAATTACTCCAAACAGCTTTCAGGCGGAATGATGCAGCGCGTGGCGATCGCTCGTGCGCTGGCCAATGACCCACAGATCCTGCTGATGGACGAACCCTTCGGCGCGCTCGACAGCCAGACCCGCCTGCAAATGCAGCAACTGCTGCTCAAGGTCTGGGAGCACAGCAAGAAAACCGTGCTGTTCGTCACCCACGACATCGACGAGGCAATCCTGCTCGGCGACCGCATCTTCGTGATGGGCGCGCGCCCTGGCAGGATCAAGGAAGTGCTCGACGTGCCCATCGGTCGCCCGCGCAATCTCGACATGGTCATGGACCCGGAATTCATTCGCATGAAGCGCAACATCTTTCATCAGCTTCATGATGGGCCGGAGGATCATGCCGATTGATCCGCCCGGGGAGCCCCGGCATGCAAGGCTCCGTGCAGAGGGATGGGAGGCTCGCCTTCCCACTCTCTGATTCAACCATGCCTAAAGCCAGGTGGGCCGCACGATCACAACCCAAGAAAAGCTTCAATATGCTTGGCGATGGCATCCGGCTGCTCCGGAAACGCGGCATGACCCATATGATCGATTTCAATCAGCGTGACCCGATCCGGAAACTCAGCCTTGAATGCCCGTGCGTTCTCGGGAAGCGCCGCAACATCCTGTTTGCCCTGCAGCAAAAGGATCGGGATTTTGCCGCCGGCGGCCCACCAATCCTTCGCGGAACCGGGGGCCATCCCACTGGCTTGCAGTTTCGCCGCCGCGGGATACCACCCCCCTCGCCACGGGCTTGGATCGTTGCCCGGCGCAAAAAATGCGAGCTTCACCATCGCCATGTGATCGGCATCGGAAAGGGACTGATTGAAACACTCACGCACGGCGTTTCGTATCTCATCCTTGGCCGCAAACTTGCCTCCCGCGGCAACCATGATCAGTGACCGCACCAGTTCCGGATGGCGAGTAGCGACACTGCGTGCTACGCGTTGGCCATAAGCATGGCCAAGCACAACCGAAGGCTCACCGCCCGCCCAGCGCAGAACTGCCGCCACATCATCGGCCATGTCTGGCAACCCGAAGTCAGGCTTTGAGTTGGTGCTCCCGTTGACGCCCCTAGGCTCGGGGCGAATGACGCGGTAGCCAGAAGCGACCAACCGGCCTGCCAGCTGATCGAAATCCTGACGCCCTCGTCCATACGAAGGAATCATCAATACAGTCGGGCCGGAACCTTCGACCAGCACATCCAGTTTGCCGCCATTGACCTCTACCATGGAGGTGGAAGCCTGCGACCACGCCACCGACGGCAATGCGGCCAACAGCAAGGTGCCCAGGATCGCGCCACGTACCTGCCAGCGATCGATGAAGCCTCTGACGTTCATGTTCATTGCCAAACTCCTTTTATCAGGTGCCTTGATCTGAACGGTATGAGCAGGTAGATCCCGGTGCTTGGGTCGGGTATCCAGCACCGGGAAATTGGGGCAGTCATACAGCGGCCTCCATTAACGCTTTGTGCGCTTGTACCACCGGCAACAGCAGCTCGGCGTCGACCTTCTCCAAGTTGTCTTCCTGGGTGTGGAACCAGCGGTGCACGCCCAGTACGGCAAACGCCTGGGTGTAGCCGCGATCGATAATGCCGGACAACTCGCCCTTACCCTTCAAGGCAGGCAGGGGCTTTTCCAGGCCGGACAAGCCAGCGAACGCTTGTGCGGCCTTGTCCATGAGCGCTGGAGAAGCCATCAAGGCGCGCTGAGGGTCTGCCGTGGGAAGAAAGAAAGGCTTTTGCCGGCTGGCCAGATCCAGGCAGTCCCGTACCGCCAGGCTGGCACCAATGTGCATCCACACGACAGTCGATTCCGGTGGCGGTGCAAGCGGCGTGGCCGCATGCATTCCGGCAAAATCCAGTTCATGGCCGCCAGAATTCACAACGAATATCGAGTGATCCGGGAAGCGCCTGACGGCCCAGTCGGCAAGATGTAGAAAAGCCGCCGTCCCCGTGCCGCGCTCACCGACGCAGGTGAACCAACCTGTTCTGGGTGTGGAAATGACCAACCATTTTTTGCCTGCGTTACGCCGCCCTATCACATTGACGGTGTCGCGCTGGCTGGCTTGCCCCGTGACTGTCAGGGTCAGCGTTTTTTCTTCCATGGCAGCTTTGATCAGGGCGGGCAAATCCCGCGGCGCCATGATCACGATGGGTACATCGCCCATCGGTTTGAGCCGTGTGTTGAGGCCGATGATTTCCTGGGTGGGGCCTACGGGTACGATCACGATGGCGGCCGGTTTGACCTTGTGGGCAGCCTCCAGGTAGGTGGCAGCATGGCTGGTGAACAAGGCCGCGTGTTTGTCATAGGGCAACACCAGCGCTGCGATTTTTCCCGCTGCCAGGGGGGCTTCCGACGGGTCACGAATCAGTGCGACCTTGCCTGAGAGGCCGGCTGGCGACGTGGTAACCACTACAGGTTGGGCCTTTACCTCTATTTTGTGGCCTTCCCAGGTGAGATCGGCACGCGTCGTCGCAAAATAAGGCAAGGGCAGTTTTTGCTCCTCGATCTGATAACCAGACGCCCGCAACCTTGAAGCAATCCACGCCGCCGTGGCGAGGTCGCCCTCCCCGCCGGTTTCCTTGTCGCCCAACTCGGAATGCTTCTGGAGATCCTCATGCAGCTGTCTTTGCAGAGGCGCCTGTTCCTCATCGCGCTTGGTCGAGGGGGTACGCGCCTGTGCGTGCGTCATGGCCGCCAATGAGGCCAGTGCCAATGTTCCGCCTAATACTGCTCGTCGTTTCATCATCGCCATGAGCCTTCTATCACCAGAGCTTCCAGGTATAAGCCGCAATGAGGCGGTTCTCGTCCAAGGCTTGAGTCAAACCGTTGCCTGAGCGGAACGTGGCGTTACGCCAGCGTACATCCAACCCCTTGAGCGTTCCGCTCTGGATCACGTAGCTGATGTCAGTATCTCGTTCCCACTCAGTCCCGTCGGTAATCGCGCGGCTGTGTATTCCAGTGCCCTTGACGTAACGCGTCATGAACGTCAGGCCAGGAACCCCCATCTCGGCGAAGTCATAGACATAGCGTGCCTGCCAGGACGTTTCTTTCAACTTGGTGAAAGCATTGAACGTCACGAGGTTCGCCACATAGGGCGTGCCGGTTTCGATGATCGGGAATGCCGTATCCCCTGTCAGCCGCTGGTAGCCTATGGAGAATTTATGCGCCGCGATGCCCAGGGTGAACAGACCGTTGAGGTTGCGGTTATCGATGCGACCTGCTTCGGCATTGCCGGTGTCACGGCTATCAAAGTAACGCACGTCACTGCGCAGGCTAATGTCTTTGCTCAGTGACCAGGTATGAATCAGACCGCCGAATTGCTGGACGTATATATCGTTCAGTTCCCCGTGGTAATAACGCAGGGTTAAATTCTTGGTCAGCGCGTAGTCGCCGCCGACGATATCCAGATGGTTGGATTTTTGCCCCGCATAGCCAACGTCATCATTGCTCGATGAATCACGGCCATTACCTTTTGTGAGTCGGCCGGCGGTGAAGGTCAGGTCTTCGATATCTTTCGATGTGAGCAGCCCGCCACTGAACGTTGAGGGCAGCAGGCGCATATCGTTGTAATAGGCGAGCGGGAGCGTCGGTCGAAGGGTACCGACTTTCAATTCGCTCTTGGCAAAGCGCATTTTTGCCGTCAGCCCCGCTTCACTGTAGTTATCGACCGGCTCCATGCTGTCCGGACCATAGGGCAGCAAGCCCGTGCCGCGGCGGCCAGCGCCGGAATCCAGTTTCACGCCCAATTCGCTGAATACATCGACACCCAATCCAACGACGCCCTGGGTATAACCCGACTGTAGATCAAGGATGAAACCTTGGGCCCATTCCTCGGCCTTGGATTGCGGAGCGTTATCTTGTCTGAAGTCTCGATTGATATAGAAATTACGCGTGGTGAGGCTTCCCGAACTGTCTTTTATGAAATCAGCGCTGGCCGGTTGGCTGATGACGAATAAAGCAGCGAGAGCCATCCCAAGGTTACGTCGCGCAAGCATGTTGTTCCTGATCATTATTATTAGTTTCCAGGAGTAAAGTGGGTAAGTTGGGCACGAGCGCTCATCCAGCACGCGACCTGTGCGGCTGGCGGTGACGTTCGTTTTGATGCGTAGTGGTGTTAGATCCGCGACGTGTCCGGTAGCGGCTCAATCGGTGTGGGTGAGCCCTTCTCAACCAGTCGCCCGATAATCAGCGCGCATATCGCAAGCGTCGCGGGGCAAACAGCGAGTACCAGAAAGCTTTTCACGACGGGCAAGCCGCTGTTGAGTACGTAGGACCCAAGCAAAGGGCCGAGGATCGAGCCGATCTTTGCGATTGAGGTGGCCCAGCCAGCTCCATTTGCCCGGATCGCACTGGGGTAGTAAACCCCGGAGATGCTGAGGATGCCGTAGTGGCTGCCTTTGACGAATACCGCACCGATCATGCTGAGGGTCAGGAAGGCCGAGCCCTGGAAATCGTAAATGCCTAATATGAGCAAGAATGGAAGCGCCAACAGCGGGTAGATCATGACCATATAAGGGCCGCGGGTATCCACGAAGCGCATCATCACCAGACCCGCCATGGCACCGGCGAAAGAGGCTATCGAACTGATCCAGGAGGCCGTAGGACGATCGAAGCCAGCGTATGTGTAGACAAGCGGCGTCCAGGTAGCGAGGAAATACATGGACATGGAGCTCGCTGCATAGCCAAGCCAGATCATTGGCGTCAGCCACTTGAGCCGCCCATGGAACAGCTGGCCGATACGAAAATTCTTGGCGCCCGTCTTGACCTCATCCAGCAGCACGAAGGTGTCGTCGTCTCGCACATCCGCCCGAGGATCCAGCCGCTTGAGAATCCGCGCCACTTGTCGCGGATGCTTGCGCTTGACGATCAGAAAGCGCACCGACTCAGGCAGTGTGAACAGCAGCAGTACGCAAGTGGCCAAGGTCAGTACGCCACCGCACACGAATACGCCCTGCCAGTCGATATAGGGAACCAACCAAACGGTGATAGGCCCGGCCATTGCGCTGCCGAGGCTGAAGCCGACCATCGTGATGGTGACGACCGACGCCCGGTAGCGTTTGGGGACAAACTCGATGTTGAGCACCCAGCACAACGGGAGCACGGCCCCCAGCGCAAAGCCGTTCAGGAATCGCAGCACCATCAGCGATTCATAGCTGTTGGCGAAGGCGAACAGCAGCGTCAGCATTCCGAATGACGCGGTTGAAAAGAGGATCGTGGGACGGCGACCGATTCGATCACCCAAATAGCCGAAGAAAAAACTGCCCAGCATCATGCCAAACAAGCCGATGGAGAACAGCTCGCCGAGGCGGATCCGGTCCAGGCCAACCTCATCGGCGATATATGAGGCAGTGTGCGAGAGTACGAGAAGGTCGAATCCGTCGAGAAAGGTGATCAGGACCGAGACCATGATCACCTTGTAATTGAACAGCGTCAGCTTGCGCCCTTCAATGAAGGCAGCGACGTCAACAGTGCGTGGTTGTGACATTATTATTCTCCACAGCGCTAATTCGTTGTTGTGGACCTCGCCGTATGCGGTGAGGTCCACGTGGTTACTGCAGGTTGAAGCTCAAGCGGTCGCGAAGTTCGGCGGCCGGCACATCACTGACCCTGTTATGCGGTCCTGCAAGATCGAGCGCGTGCGCGGCGGCAGCGCCCATGGCGATGCAGGGGCCCATCACGCGAATGCTTGACAGCGCGGCAGCGTCCGCATCCACACAGCGGCCCGCCACGACCAGGTTGTCGCTGCCCTCGGGCAGCATGCTGCGCAGAGGGATATTGTGTACGTGGTCCTCACTAAAGGTTTCCCACAAGTAGCCAGCCTTGTCGCCGTGCAACTCCAAAGGCCAGGAAGTCCGTGCGACGGCATCGTCAAACGGCGTTGCTTGCCTGACCTCCTCGGCGGTGAGTTGATGCTGGCCGACGATCCAGCGAGTCTGGCGGATACCGGGCAGCGCATACGCACGAACACGCGCGCGGCCATACACACTCGGATATTCCGCCTTGAGGAATTCGATGACCTTATCGACCGCCTGTCTGCCGGCGAGCGCTACATGGGAAGCGGCGATAGGTTCGAGCGGTGTCTCGATATGGGTCATATTGAACGCGGCAGTGCCACGACCAGGGAACTGGAAAAACAAGCCGTCATTGCGCTCGATGCCATAGGCTCCGGCCTTTTCCTTGACCCGCTGGGTGAACTCCTCGCGGGTGGGAAGATCGGTTTCGTCGATGTGCTCCATGACGAACATCTGGGTGCCGTAGATGGGAGTATCCGGCTCGCGGCAGGCGAAGCCGGCGTTCCAGCTCAGAGCCGCGTCGCCACTGGCGTCGATGAAGCCATCGGCATCGACGTATACATCGCCGTAGCGTGTGGCCAGTTGCACTTGGCCTACCCGACCGCCTTCGCACGTGACATCACGCAGCACGGCCCCCAGCACCACGGTGATCCCGGCGTCGAGAATCTGTTGATTGATCCATCGTCCCAGTGCCACTTCGTCGTAGTACAGCACCGTAGTGAGCGGACCGACCTTATGATGCAGATCACCGCTGGCACCGAGGTCCTGGATAATCCCGTCGGCGATGCCGTGGGTCAACTGGCGGCGATGGGGGCCATTGGAAAACAGCCCGCAGAACGTTCCGATAATCGAGCCGACCGCCTGGCCACCCAGCATGGGAAGCGCATCGAACAGTACCACGCGCTTGCCCAGGCGAGCCGCTTCGAGCGCGGCGGAGACCCCGGAAATGCCGGCGCCGGCGATGCAGATGTCTGTTTTCAAACGTTGTGCGGCAGGTGCACTTTGCCGGCGAACCGTGCGGATAACAGGTGACATGGGTAACTACCTTATGCTGAATGAAACCAGCCGATTGCAGAGCCTGGCCAAGCCGGGCGGCACAACAGGCTGAGGATTGTGTTTTGAAACCTGGATCAGCGGGCGGGGTCTGTGACGTCCACCGGCTTGATCAGCACCGCGCCCCGCTCCATGCCTGAAACGCTGTCGCGATAAATATCCAGCCAACCGCCCGCGAACTGGGCCGGCCCTTCTTTCCAGCGTTCGCGCCGTGCATGCCATTCGGTGCTGTCCAGCCGTGCGTCGAGGCGGTGCGCGTCCAGGTCGATGTCGATGATGTCGCCATCCATCAGCAAGGCCAGGGGCCCGCCCACCGCAGCCTCCGGAGACACCTCAGCCACCACCAGGCCTTTGCACACCAGGCCGGAGAGGTGACCGTCGGTGAGCATCGCGACTTTGTCGCCCAGGCCCGCGCCATCGATGGCGAACACCACCCGCGAGGCCCCTCCCCCCATGGCCGGTCCCCCGCGCACACCCGCACCGCGCATGACCACGACATGCCCAGGTTGAATGCGCCCATCCTGCAACGCCTCGATGGCATCGGCCGAACGCTCGAAACAGATGGCCGGGCCGCTAAAGCGGCGCATCTTGCTGGGGTCGATACCGTATTTGACGATGCCCGCCTGGGGCGCAATATTGCCCTTGAGCATCACGATCGCCGGCTGGGTCGCGAAAGGTTGATGCAGTGGCCGAATAACCTGTTCATCCGCAACGACCACAGCGCTCAGGTTTTGAGCGAGCGACTGGCCGCTGACCGTCATCGCTTCACCGTCGAGCAGTGGTTCGAGCTGCTTGAGCAAGGCCCTGCCGCCGCCTGCCGCTTCCATCTGCTCGATGCTGTGTTCGCCCATGGGCCTGACGCCCACCAGCACCGGAATCCGGTCACCCAGTTGACGGAACAATCCATAGACGTCGATATCCATGCCAGCTTCGGCGGCCACCGCCTGCAGGTGCTTGATACAGTTCACCGAACCGCCAGCGGCGAGTACCACGCTGACCGCATTGGCGAACGCGCCGGGGCTGAGAATGTCGCGGGGCTTGAGGTCCTCTTCCACCATGGCGACGATGCGCCGGCCGGCCTGGCGAACGAAGTCGAACATCTGCGGACTGTTGGCGACGATCGGGGAACTGCCAGGCAAAGCCATGCCCAGCGCTTCGCACACCAGGTGCATGGAGTTGGCCGTGCCCATGCCCGAACAGACCCCAGGGCCCTTGATCGCGTTGCGGGCCATACCTGCCAGCTCTTCAACCGACAGTTTTCCGGTAACCGCGTGCATCGAGCCGATGAACACGTCTTCGATGTCGACATGCTTGCCGTTGTATTCACCGCTCGGCTGGTAGCCACACACCACGACCAGCGTCGGGATGTTCAACCGGGCCGCGGCCATCAGTTGCCCGGGTACCGTTTTGTCGCAGGAAGCCAGGCAAATCATGCCATCGAGCTGGGCACCCTCCACGGCTACTTCGATGTCGTTGGTGATCAGGTCTCGGGCACCGAGCATGTAAGCGCCACCGGCCCCGGCACCGGTAATGAAATCACTCGGCGCGGCAGTGCGGATCTCGAAAGGCAGGGCACCGGCGTCGCGAATGGCCTGCTTGATTTCCTGAGCGATGCCATCCAGGTGACTGAAGCAGATGGCCAGGTTGGAAGATGAGTTGACGATCGCGATCTTGGGTTTCTCCAGTTCACTTTCGTCGATACCCAGCGCTCGCCATTGGGCTGCACGCACTGCCCACAAATAGGAGCCATAAGGAAAATTACTACGCAGCTTCTTGGGCATTGGATGCTCCATTTATTGTTATAGGCCGGCGATGAGGCAGTCCACCTGGCCCAGCAACCGCGGCTGAGCCAGTTCTTGTGGCAAGTCTATGGGCGACTATAGAATCCGAAAACCTAATTTCACTTATATGTAGAATCCAAAATATGGATCTCAAGAATGTCGATCTGAATTTGCTGAAGGTGTTTGACGCCTTGCGTCGCAAGCAAAGCGTGACCCTTGCGGGCGACCTGATGGGCCTCAGTCAGCCGGCGATGAGCTTTGCGCTGTCCAAGCTCCGTGCGTTATTCAACGACCCGTTATTCGTGCGCACATCAAAGGGCATGCAGCCAACCACCAGGGCTCTGCAGATTGCCGAGCCGGTGCAACGCATTCTCGAACTGGTCAGCAACGAGGTCTTGCCCTCCTCCGATTTCGTGCCAGCGCAATCCGAACGCAAGATGGTGCTGTGCATGTCCGATATCGGCGAGATGGTGTTCCTGCCACGCTTGATGGCGGTATTGAACGAAAGGGCTCCGGGCATCTGCATTCGCACCCCTGCACTGTCCGCTGAGGGCCTAGAGGAGGGCCTGGGCACAGGCGACGTTGATGCGGCCATCGGCTATTTTCCGCGACTGCTCAACTCATCGATTCGCAATCGGGCGCTCTACAATCACTCGTTCGTCTGCATCGTGCGGCAGGATCATCCGACCATCGGCGAGCGCATGAGCGCCGAGCAATATCAAGCCGCTGAGCACGTAGCGGTGCAGGCGGACGGCCGCGGCATGGGGGTGCTGGAACGCGAACTGATGATGCGAGACATCAAACGACGCGTGCGCTTCACGTTGTCGCGTTTCATGGGGGTGCCGTTTCTGGTGGCAGAATCAGACATGATCGCCACCGTGCCCCTGGCAGTAGGCCGCCGCTTCGCTGAAATAGCCCGGGTGCGCATGGTCCCCCTGCCCTGGAACATCCCTGGCTATGACATCCACCTGCACTGGCACACCCGTTTTCACCACGACGCCGCGAACTGCTGGTTGCGCAGTACTCTGATCGAGCTGGTGGGCGATATGCCCGTGCGCGACCCTCTAGATCGATCTGTTGAGTAATGACTGCGTGGCGAACCCCCAATCCTCTCGGGCAAGAACCCAAGTCTCGAACAAAATTATTCGGCGACCGCTCTAGACTGCGGAACCGGAGTCATCTGATCGCGTTATGACATCGTACAACCTTTAAAAATTAGCTTCCCATCTTCGAAAGCGCTGCTATGTTACGCGCTCGGATTGAACGTCCGGGCGCCGCCAGCAGCTTGCCTCGCTCCCCTTCTGCAGACAGGGGGCAGAGGCCCGTCGACCAGGCCCGTGCGCCGTTCGTTCTCAAGGACAATCGGTTCGCGAAAGTCGGCGCCACCGCTGCGTGTCGACCGGGATCGCAACCATTCACAGGGAAGTGTCATGGTCGAAGCGCAATGCTATTCATTGAGTTCCACCCAACAGTCCGTCTGGCTCGATCAACAGCTGTCGCCCGATACCCCCTCCTACAACATCGGTGTCACCGTGGAAATTCACGGTGCGGTGGACTTCGCCCTGTTCGCCGCCGCGCTGCGGGCCGTGGTGGCCCAGCATGACGCGTTGCGGTTGATCTTCAGCGAGCAGGCCGGGCACGTGACGCAACGGGTTGACGACACCGTACAGGGCGCTCTGGCCTTCCACGACTGGCGCGGCGAACCCCAGGCCCGCGACGCTGCCCTGGCTCGCATCACGCAGCTCAACCGTACCCCGTTCACCCTTTACGACCAGCCGTTGTGGAGCATGGAGTGGTTCCAGTTGTCGGACACCCATGCGCTGTGGAACAGCCGCTATCACCATCTGATCTGCGACGGCACCTCGGTGGGGCTGATCGGCCAGGCCGTGAGCGCGGCCTATAACCAGTTGCTGCAAGGTCAGTCGCCCACCCTTGATCCCGAGTTGGCACAGGGTTATCGCGATTTCGTGGCGCGGGACCAGGCGTTCCTCGATTCGACGCGCTACACCAAGGCCCGTGATTACTGGCTCGAACAATTTCCGGTGCTGCCGGCGCCGTTGTTCCAGCAAGGCCCCCGAGCCAACGTCGGCGAGCCGGTGCCCAGCGCCCAGGCGATCTGGACCCTGGGCGGCGAGCGCCTTGAGCGGTTGAGCCAATGGGCGAAAACCCAGGGGGCTACGCTGAGCCACAGCCTCAGCGCCCTGTTGGCCTATTATTTCAGCCGAATGACCGACCAACGCGAACAGCTGGTCATCGGCCTGCCCGTGCACAACCGCAGCAACCCGCTGCAAAAGCGCACGGCCGGGATGTTTTCCTCGGTCCTGCCATTGACGGTGCTGGTCGACCCGACGCTGAGCTTTGCCCACGCCGTACAACAGGTGGCCAGCCAGACGCTGCGCAGCTACCGGCACCAACGCTACCCGTTGCAAACCCTGCATCGCGAGTTGCGCGCCCGCGCCGGTCATCCCGGCCATTTGTTCGAGGTGATGCTGTCAGTCGAACAATACCCGGGGGACGTGCACCTGGGGCCGGCACGATGCGCGCTGCGCACCTGGCACAACGGTCATGAGCGCTATCCGCTGGCCATCTACCTGCGTCACTACGAGGAGAAAACCGAGCCGCTCCTGGAATTCAACTACGACCCTCGGCTGTTCAGCGCCGAAGACATGGCCGCGCACCTGCGGCGCCTTCACCATCTGACCGAACAGCTGCTGGCCGCCCCCGACCGGCCGCTGGCCAAGGCCTCGCTGCTGGACGCCGCCGAACAGCAGCAAGTACTCCATGGATTCAATGCCAGCCTTCGTGAATACCCGGCCGACGAGCCCCTGCACAGCCTGTTCGAAGCGCAGGTGCGGCGGCGTCCCGAAGCTACGGCACTGCTCGATGGCGAACAGTCGTTGAGCTACCGCCAGCTCGACCGTCGTGCCGAACGCCTGTCCGGGCACCTGGCGGCGTGTGGTATCAGGGCCGGTGACCCTGTGGCGCTGGCTTTGCCCCGCGGCATGGCGTTGATCGTGTCGATTCTGGCCATCCTCAAGCGCGGCGCCGCCTATGTGCCCATCGACCGGGATGCTCCCCTGGCCCATCAAGCGCGGGTACTGGCCGATTGTGGCAGTGGCTGGCTGCTGGTCGAAGGCGACGACAGGCCCGCGGTGCAAGGCGTGCAACTGATCGATGTCGCCGGATCATTCGAAGACGCGCCGAACCCGCCGCCGCAGCGCACCGGCGCTGTCGCCTACATCATGTACACCTCCGGCTCCACCGGCCTGCCCAAGGGCGTGCAAGTGCCGCAGCGGGCCGTCATCCGACTGGTGCGCAACAACGGCTTTGCTGACTTCAGCGCTCAGGACCGCATCGCCTTGGCTGCCAATCCGGCCTTCGATGCCAGCACCCTGGAAATCTGGGGCGCCCTGCTCAACGGAGGCTGCCTGGTGGTCTGCCCTCGCCAAACAGTGCTCGACGCCGAGCGCTTGAATGAACACCTGTTGCGCCACGAAGTCAGCGTGCTGTGGCTCACCGCCGGGTTGTTCCACCAGTTCGCCGACGCACTGGCCCCGGCCTTCGCCGCCCTGCGCTTGCTCATGGTCGGCGGTGATGTGCTCGACCCGCGCTGCATCGAGCGGGTGCTACGGCGCTCACCTCCGGGACAGTTGCTTAACGGCTACGGCCCCACCGAAAACACCACCTTCACCACCACCCACCGCATCACCCTCGAGGATGCATTGGCGGGCGATATTCCCATCGGCCGGCCCATCGGCAACACCCAGGTCTATGTCCTTGACG
>NZ_NOIN01000008.1 GCF_014596565.1 Pseudomonas sp. PSB18
TGGACACCGCGACCGTCGAGTTGTGGCTCGACGGTGCGGACGAGCCTTTGGCAAGGGTGCGGGCCAGAGGCAACGATGGCTACTGGTTCTATGACGCGCACCTGCCGGTAGGCACCTATACGCTGCGGGCCAGGCAGTTTTTTCAAGATGAAGAATCTGTCTTCAGCCCCGACCATGCCTTCACCGCCGTGCCGGCCATCCCGGTGATCGAGTCGCCGGCACTGCAGCAGCACCTCGGCGCAACGGTGACGATTTCCGGGCATGGCTACACCGGCGACTGGATCGACGTGGCCTGGAGCGATGCACCCGACACGGTGTTGGGCAGGGTGCAGGTGCAGGCGAACCGGACCTGGTCGATTCCCCTGGCTATCGAGCGCCCGGCTGGTCCTCATTCATTGATCGTGCAGCAGGAATGCGACGGGTACAGCTCCGGGTGGAGCGCGACCCATGAGGTGCTGTTGTTGTCCGCGGCTCCAACCTTCACGACGCCGGAGGCGGGGCACTGGTTCGCGGGTACGGCGTTCTTCGAAGGCACCGGTGAGAGCGGCAAGCGCGTTGAGGTGTCGCACTGGTTCGACGCCCGGCAGCTCGTTGCGCAGGACCGCCCGGTGACTGACGGAGTCTGGGCGGCTTCGCCCGACACCCCGTTGCGGCTCGGCGCCCACTGGGCGAGGGCCCGGCAAGGCGATTCGGATTGGGGGGATAGCCAGCGCTTTGAGGTGGTACCCACCGAGTCAACCCGGGTATCGGTTGTGAGCGATCTTGCGCAAGGCAAGCCGAGGATCGGGGAGGCGGGCCATGGACTTTGATGATGTCGAAAAAGATGAGCCATCAAAGGACGTTGTTAACAATCTGATTGAAATCAGACTGCCCGAGCATGGCTATGTGCCTGCGACGTTCGAGGTGTCGGGGATCAATGGCATACCTGGAGCCTATCCCGTCACTGTCTGGCGAGCTCACCAAATCGACCAGCTGGGTACCGGTACTGTCAATGGCGATGGTACTTGGAAGGTGAGTGTCACCATGCCGAGCGGGGTCGACAGCATGGAGATATACGCCACTCAACCCAACAACCGTAATCCGGATAACTACAGGAGGGTCCACAGGTTCCTGACGACACTGACAAAGCCCGCATCGGACAGCGTGGTGCGCGCCAATGAGGTCGTTTTCGGGGGGACGCGATTTCCAGACACAAGGATCTGGGTCTATGAAGGGAGTCTTGTGCTGGCTTACCTGGGTGACGTGACACCCGAGAGAACATGGGAAGTCAGGCCAACTGAGCCACTGTCCAGCGGCGTTCACTCGGTGAAGGCCCAGTACAAAGTCGGGGACCTTACCGGAACGAGTGTGACGCCTGAGGTCTCGTTCACTGTCTTGGGTCAGTTGGTCATCAACCCTCTCTCAGTTGCTCAGGAGATGCGTTTCAATTTAACCGGAACCAACAGCATGGCGGGCGCCACCGTCGACGTGAAGATCGACTTTAACGATGTCCGCGTCGGCGGTGGGGAGGTGACGGCGAGCGGTGCCTGGAGGGTCAGCGTAGAGGTGCCGGAAGCGGGCCCGACTTCGCTGGTGGCCGAGCAGACCTATCGGGGCGTAACATCGCCACGCAGCGTCGCCCAAGCGATCAAGATCAAGCCGCCGAGACTGGTGAACATCCAAGTCACCTACCCCAGCCCTGGCGCCGTCAGGTTTTCGGGCTGGGGTTACTCTGACGCCAGGCTGGAGGTTTTCAGCGGCGACGCCCTCCAGGTCCATACCGTTGTCGGGAGTAATGGCTCGTGGGCCATCGACTGGCCCGATCAGCCGCCTTCAGCCGCACTCCAGATGAATGCCCAACAAGGGGTTCCCGATGGAGAGGGCGGCTGGATCTATTCTGTTCGCAGTGACAATTTCACGGTCACCGTGCCCGTCCCGGTCCCCACCCTGACGGTGACGGTGGGTGCCGATCGCAAACCGGTGTTTTCCGGTGTCGGTCACAGTTGGACGGGACAACCCGCGGCGCAGATCGAGGTGCTGCGCGTGGGAGAATCGACGCCTGTCGTGCCGATTGTCGATGTCGCCAACAACAGGTGGTCAAGCGCTGCGTCCGAGGCCTGGAATCCAGGCAGTTATACCGTTGAAGCCCGGCAACTGTTCAATGGCATCCCGTCTGAGCCAACCGGAACGCAAACCTTCGTCATCCGGTCCCCGGTGCCCACCGTGGAGTTTCGCCAGGATGGCTTGACTCCGCACTTCTCCGGTACCTGCCTGGCGGGTGCAGAGGTGCACGTGTGGTTCGACGGGGACTCTGCTTCGCCCTATGACGCGCAAGTGAGTGGCACCACCTGGAGTTTCACCCGGGCGGAACCGTTCGTGCCCGGTCCGCATACCGTCAGGATCAAGCAATCCTTTGGCGGCCAAACCTCGGATGAGGTGCCGCTGTCGTTCGAGGTCGTCGGGTTACGGCCGGTCATCACCTCACCAGTGGATGATGAAGAGGTGGACCACAACCCGGTCATCCAGGGCTCGGGTGGTATCCCTGGGGCTTTGATGCGCGTGTTTGATTTCGTGTCGAAAATCCCTCTCGGCGAAGCCGAAGTCACCGGTAACGAATGGTCGGTGCCGATTACCGAGGATCTTGCGTTTGACGATCACAAGGTTTACGCGGTCCAGCAATACGGCGACTTTCCCTCCGAGGACAGCGAACCCGTCAGCTTCAAGGTGATCCTGTTTCCGCCCACCATCGACCATCCGCAGCCGGGCGATGCCATTGCCCGGGTCTCGGTCATTGACGGCTATGCCCGCAAAGTGTCGGGGCTGGACACCGCGACCGTCGAGTTGTGGCTCGACGGTGCGGACGAGCCTTTGGCAAGGGTGCGGGCCAGAGGCAACGATGGCTACTGGTTCTATGACGCGCACCTGCCGGTAGGCACCTATACGCTGCGGGCCAAGCAGTTCTTCAAGGACAAGGACTCCGATTTCAGCCCCGACCATGCCTTCACCGCCGTGCCGGCCATCCCGGTGATCGAGTCGCCGGCACTGCAGCAGCACCTCGGCGCAACGGTGACGATTTCCGGGCATGGCTACACCGGCGACTGGATCGACGTGGTCTGGAGCGATGCACCCGACACGGTGCTGGGCAGGGTGCAGGTGCAGGCGAACCGGACCTGGTCGATGCCCCTGGCTATCGAGCGCCCGGCTGGTCCTCATTCATTGATCGTGCAGCAGGAATGCGACGGGTACAGCTCCGGGTGGAGCGCGACCCATGAGGTGCTGTTGTTGTCCGCGGCTCCAACCTTCACGACGCCGGAGGCGGGGCACTGGTTCGCGGGTACGGCGTTCTTCGAAGGCACCGGTGAGAGCGGCAAGAATGTTGAGGTGTCGCACTGGTTCGACGCCCGGCAGGTGATCGTCCCGGACCTTGCGGTGGCTGACGGCACTTGGGCGGGCTCGCCCCGGGAGCCATTGACGCCTGGCCCGCACTGGGTAAAGGCGCGGCAGGCCGGCTCGGACTGGGGAGAAAGCCCGCGTTTTGACCTGGCCCAGGACCTGTAGCCACCTCGTCTCCAATACTCGAAGCGGAGCACTGCGATGAAAGATTCTCCGGCGCAAATTGCCAGTCGTTTTTGCGAACAGCTCTTGGCGGGACGACAGTCCGAGCCTCTGTCCGAACTGGGGCAGTATTTCGAGGCGGGCGGCTCGGTGTGTGCCCTGGCACGCAAAGGGGCATCCGGGCTGGTAAACGAGTACGGGCTGGACCCCGAAGATGCCCAGGCGCTCACCTTACGCCTCAACGGCTTGGCAACGTGGGTGCTGCGCAGCTTCATCGAAGATCAACTGACCCGTCAGGAGCCGCTTCCTTCTCACCTGCGCCAAGGCCTGCTGGCGTTGGTCCCGGGGCCCACCTATGAAGAGCTGTTCAAGCCCAACTTCAGTAATAAATGCCCGGCGGATGCGATCGAAGCCATCCATTCGCCCGTGGCCTATGCGGTGTGGCTCAAGCACTGGTCCGAGCGCCGCCTCATCCCTTCCGAAAACGAGAATGCCTACGCGCTCACCCTGCGCCGCAAGGACCTGGGACTGCTGCGCGTCGACCCGGTGACGACATATCGGGTGGTGTCATCGGTCGAGGTGGTCAGCGCCGTGCTGGAAAAGTCCATCGAAGACTCCCTGAGTGAGGGCGTCGATCTGGATGAAATGCTGAGTCGGCGACGCTACCCCAACGGGCTGCCTTATCACCACCCGTGGGTCACGCTGGATGAGTGGACCCGGGACCTGAAACTCTCCATTGGCCGTGTCGTGCAGCTGTGCGATCCAGCGTTTCCCTATTTCCTGCGGGCGCTGCCCTGGGGTGGCAACAGCGGCGCTGCCCTGACCCAGGCGGCCCGGCTCAGCCCGGCGTTGCGGCAGCTCATGGTGGAAGAGTCGCTTTTCCCCGAGGGGGACACCGATGACTGGTTCAAGGTGAACTTCGGGGCGCGAGGTCTTGAACCGCTGAACCTGAACCAGACGGCGTTCTTCAACCAGCGGACCAAGCTGACTCAGCGTGGGCTGGAAGCCTTGCTCTCGGTCGAGTCGTTTGCCCCCTCGCTGTCCGACCATGTGCTGATACTCGATACAGTGATCACCCCCGGACATGCGGGCTCGGTGTTCGTCAACAATGGGTTGGCGGATGACTCGATGAGCATCACCTATGGCGGTGATGCCAGCACCAATAGAATCATCGGGCTCATTGAAGACGTGACCTTCAATGACAGAATCGATCGGCTCAACCGCAAGATCCGACTGGACAACGCGTTGCAATTGCCCAGCCATGAAACCGATGCACTGCTGGCGGCGATCATCGGTGCCGAGCTGAATCCCGAGGCACCGGCGGGCGGCCCGTCAGCGACGGAGCCGCCCGATTACTGGATGACCAGCAACACCGTTCGGGCCCTGGGACTGTTTCAGATGTTGCGGGAAGACTACCGCTGCTCGGCGGAAGAATTCGCGGCGTTCGTGGGCGAGATTTCGATTTTCGGACGGGGCACCGAGCTGTCGCAATTCGACCGGGTGTTCAACCGCGACGTGCTGTCCACACCGCCATTGCGGATGGACGACGGTGCGTTCGCGCTGATACCGCAGACCGAGGCCGACGCGTTGACCGTCGCGCAGATCTGCGGTGGCCTGAACATCGACCTGGCGACCTATTTCAACCTGGCCCCGTTGATTGCCAGCGCCCAGGGGCTGACGGCGCTCAAGCGGAGCCGGCCGGTACTGTCCGCGTTCTACCGTATGGTCAGGCTGCCGCAGTTGTTGGGGATCGCGCCGAATGTGGCGGTGGAGATCCTCAACCGGCTGAGCGGCGAAGCCGGGCTCGCTGCGCTGCTGGGCTCGCCGGCGATCAACGCCCGCGCCGACTCGGAGTCACCGGACGCCTTGACCCAGATCCAGTGCCTGGAGGGATGGGGGCGCTGGTGCGCCAATAGTAACCTGGACGTGGCCTGGACCCTGGCGCGCGTCAAGCCCGTGCTGGCGCCCACCGAGCCCTCGGAGGCACAGGCCCGGCTGTTCGATCAGATCCGTTCGCAGCTCGCGCCCGCGTTGTTTACCGAGGCCGCGTTGCGCATGGGCGGTGTCTCGCCGTTGTCCAACGACCGGCAATGGACCCAACAGTTGCTTGAGCTGGTCGATGAACAGGGGTTAGTCATTCATCGCGACGAATCCACCGACCCGGCTTATGAGGATTATGCCCGGGAAGTGGTCGCGCGCGTGGTGCGGCGAGTGCTCGGTAAAGACGATCCGCATACCGTCGAACAGATCGTCGCAGTGGTGCTGAGCAGCCGTGCCGGCCAGCGTGGTGTGGTTCAGGAGAGCCTGGCGGTGTTTGGCGAACTGGCCTCGCCCCTGGCATTGCCGGTGCTGACCTGGGCGGGCAGTACAGTGCAAGAGGTGCTGGCCTATGTGTCGGGACGCTCGACGGCGGACGCTCCGTCAAGCGCCGGTGAGGAGGATGAGCCCGGCGACCCGTTTCTGGGCATGCTCAACAGCTTTATCGGCCGCAGCGAGGTCGCGAAGGCGCTGAAGCTGAGCGCGGACTTCCTGACGCTTTATCTCGTCATCGGCGATGGCGTCGAAAACGCACCCGCCACCGCCCCCTTCACGCCAAGTGCCTTGTACTACCTGACGGTGTACAACCGAGCCGTTGCGCTCAGCGAGGAACCCGAATCACAGCTGCTCGATTACCTGCAGCGGGTCAATGAACTGCCCGGTGATCTGTCCAGCGACGGCCTCCTGCTGGTACAGGCCCATGCCGCCGAGCTGCTGGCCGAACTCTTCGGCTGGAGTGCCGAGGAAGTGCTCGCCTGCGCCAAGCGTGTCAACGGCGGGCAGGGTTACATCCGCAGCCTGCAACACCTGGATCTGTTCACGCGCCTGCGGGAGTTCTCGCTCCAGAGCACCCTCGATGCGCCCACCATATTGAAAATGGGCACGTTGCTGCCCGACGCATCCTTCAGTGCTTACCGGGACCTGGCCGATCAGGTCACGGCCCGGTTGGCGGACCCGAATCGGACGTCACCCCTGTACGGCCTCCACGCCGCCGGCGATCGGGTCGAGGTCCAAAGCACGGTAGGGACTACCGAACTGGTCGCCAACAGCAGGGAAACCACGCAACTGACCGTTACGGTGACCCTTGGGCAGGAGCCCCAGATGAACGTCAATGTGTATTGGGGGGCGACGCTGTGCCGTGTCGAACCGCAGAAGTCCACCACCAATGAGCAGGGGCAGGCCACCGTCACCGTGCATGCCGGTACCACCATGGGGCGTGATGTGATCAGTTACCGGCTCGATGCACGTGAGCCGCAGCCAGCGGTGACGATCAGCCTGGGCAATGATCCGTCCAGTTTCGAACTGGCGCGTCCGCAGGGCGATTTCGTCATCCGGGAGGAAAAAGTCGGCGTTGACGTCACGCTGCGGGCGCTCATGTACGACAGACATGGCAACCCGGCTGCCCATGAGGCGGTGACCTGGAATCTCGACCCGCTTCTCCCCGTTGCAGGCAAGACCAATGCCGAGGGGATAACCGAGGTGACGTTCACCAGCGCGACACCGCTGGAGATTGAAGAACCGATAGTCAGGAGGGGCAGCATCGATTTGGGCTTCCGCCCCGTCAAATTCGTCCCCTGAAACAACGCTCCACCCAGCGCCACGGAGCTTGGCCGGTTGGCGACGACACCCACCTCACAGGAGAGGGCAATGGCTACGCAAGACATCACCCGGGCAACCGCCCTGCGCCGCGACGCGTTGATCGAATGTGCCTTGGGTATCAAGGAAATCGAAGACCATGACGCCGGTAAGGGGTACCCACCGATCAAGACCGCCGACGATCTGCTGGAGTGGCTGCGCACCGACCCCCTGGACAACCATCAGGTCAAGACGACCTGGGTCGCCGAGGCGGTCAGTTGTTTCCAGCAGTACATCCACGCCGTCTACCAGAAGCTGGAGCCCGGCTACAGCCATCGGGAGTTCGACCGCAAGCACCTGAAAGACTGGGACATCGCCAGCCAGTATCCGCTATGGGCCGCCAGCCAGTTGCTCAAGTGCATGCCCGAAGACTACATCACCCCGTATGCGCGCATCCGCAAGACCAGCTTGTTCAGGACGCTGGAGAACAACCTCAACCAGACCCGGCTGACCACCGACTCGGTGCAGTCGGGCGTGCAGCAATACCTGCGCGCCTTTGAAGAAGTGTGCAACCTGGATGTGCTCAACGGCTATGTCGATGGGCCCGATGCCCGCCGTGCCGACTATTACCTGGTGGGCCGGGAACGGATCGCCCCCTACCGTTACTTCTGGCGCAAGGCCGACGTGCAGCTGGACGCCGACACCCAGACGATCAATCCGGCGGCATGGAGCGAGTGGCAACCGGTCGATATCCCCGCCGATGCGCAGGTGCTCGACAGCCGCCTGGTCTTTTGGGGGGGACGCTTGTGCCTGGTCTGGGCCGAATGGCGCGAGGCCTTGTTCGATGGTGACGGCGGCCTGCAAAAGCCCTACGAGCTTGAGCTGAAGGTGGCCTTCATTACGCTGGACGGGAAGTGGTCGCCGCCGATACGGCTGAATCTGTCGGCGTTCGACGAGGACGTCAGCCCGGGATGTCGGCTGGTGGCGGTGATGTTGCGCGACGACGTGGACCCGTTGTATCCCAAGGGGCGGTTGGCGGTGCACTTGACCAATGCGCGGACACTGGCTTTTCCTGAGATACCTCCCTGGCCGGTGGAGATCTACGAAACACGTGACGCACTGTTTCGTAAGGTGGCCGATGAAAAGCCGGTCATGGATCACTTGGCCATGGTTCGTTTCTGGCACTCCTCGATCCTCCAGCAGCGAGTGGCCCCCGAAGGTTTTTCCCAAATGACAGAAGAGGTGTCGAGCGGCGCGAATCCATTGGTAGAGCAGTTCACCCTCAAAACGGTAGTGACAACGAGTGGAGGCAAACAGTACCTGCATTATCAAGCGCACTGTGCCCTGCTGATGCCCGGGAAGGCAGGAGAGGAAAAGACTTTCACCCTCTCGCTGCAGTACCCCTCAGGGGGGGACGACGAACCGGACATTTCCGAGGAGCACTCCGACAACGGCGGTTGGTCGTTTGGGTGGCGTGAGATCGAGCGCACAAGCTTCGCCGGTTTGACGGCGCGGTTCATCCTCAAGGGACCAGATAGTTTTGGTAGCAAGACCTTCACCCTGACGCTAAAGGGCGTTCCCACCGACCCCAGCCTGCCTTCCGTGCACAAGACCAACCCACGCGGGGCCCAATTCCTGCACCTCAACGACTCGGGGCTGGCACTCAAGTACGCGCGCCTGAACACCCTGATCGGCGCTGAGCTGGTGACACGCGCCAATGTGTCGATCGATGCCGTGCTCGATTGGGATACCCAGTTTCCCGACGAGCCGCCGCTGCCCGACGATTCGAACGAACCCAACGGCCCGTTCGACGGTGCCAACGGGCTGTTTTTTTGGGAATTGTTTTTTCATCTGCCTCACCTGGTGGCGACCCGACTCAAGGATGAGGAGCGCTTCGTCGAAGCCCAACAATGGCTGCATTTCATCTTCGATCCCCAAGCGATCGCCGACACACAGGCCGAGCGGGCGGATCCGAAGCCGCGCTATTGGCGTTGCCGGCCATTGAACGTGTCCGGTAGCGAGGGGGACGGGGGGTGCGAAGCCGATAACCCGACCGATCCTGACGCGATTGCCTATTCCACGCCGCGGCACTACCAGATGCTGATTTTCCTCGACTACGTTGCCAACCTCGTGGCCTGGGGCGACTGGTTGTACCGGCAACTGACACGGGACAGTCTGGCCGCCGCCAAGATGCAATACCTGCGCGCCAAGAACCTGATGGGCGCCACGCCGGACATGCACACCCTCAGTCAGTGGACGCCTGCCACGCTGACGGAACTGGTGGCGGAGCTTGAAGACAGTGCCGCGCTCAGGGCGTTCGAGCAGGATCTGTTGCTGGATCCGGGATGGGTGCCGGTCAGGAGCCGTTTTTTTGAAGACCCCGGCGTTGTCGGCGTTGAGCGTTTCCGCCTGCCGGTGAGCCAGCGTGTGCTGCAGCTCTATGAGTTACCGGCCCAGCGCATGTACAACCTGCGCCATAACCTGACCATCGACGGTAAACCGCTGTCCATCGAGTTGTTCAGCACCATCAACCCTGCGGATCTGCTCAACAACCTGGCCGCCGGCGGTGCCGGGCCCGTGCGCCCCATGGGCGGGCCGTTGCGGGTTGCGGCGTTTCGCTGGCGCACGCTGTTCGATACAGCCCTGCGGGCGACCCAGTATCTGCAGGACTGCGGCAACCAGGTGATGCGCTTGCTGGAACAGCAGGACCGGGGTGAGCAGGAACTGTTGCAACAGCGCCACCTGACCGAATTGAGCACCTTCGTCCGGACCGTTCAGGAGGAAAATCTGGAGCAGTTGCGGGACACGCTGGCGGCATTGAACAGAAGCCGCACCTTGACCGCGGAGCGGCAAGCCCACTACACGAAACTGTACAGCGAGAACATTTCCAGCAGCGAATACAAGGTCATGGGCGCCCTCGACACCGTTAAGCTATTGACGGCGCTGAGCACCTCGATGCAAGTGGCCGGCGCTGTGATCGATGCCTTTCCCAATGTGTTCGGCCTGGCCAACGGCGGCCATCAGTTCGGCAGTGCTCCAAGAGCCCTGGCTTACGGGTTCCAGGTCGGGGCAGAGGTCGTTCGCAGCGATGCCGAGAAGGACGCGACCTCCGAAAGCTATCGGCGGCGACGCGAAGACTGGGGGTTGGCTCGGGACCAGGCTACCGCGGAGCTGGCGATGATCGACGAGCAGATCAACGCGCAGAAACACGCTGTGTTGGCCGCCGAGGCCAATCTGGATCAAATCGTCAAGATGAATGCCCAGGCCCAGGCACTCTATGACTTCCTGCTCACCCGAGCCACTCGCGTCGAGCTGTATCGCTGGTACCTGGGGCAATGCAAGACCTTGCACTACCAGGCTTACGACCAGGTCGTCAGCCTGTGCCTGAGTGCCCAGAGCGCGCTGCAACTGGAAACCGCCGAATTCGGCCTCAGCCACATCCGCACCGATGCGTGGCTGGATAACTATTACGGCCTGACCGCCGGCGATTCGTTGCGCCTCGATCTGCTACGCATGGAGGCCGATTATCTGCTGCGGTACGAACGACGCCTGGAAATCGTCAAGACCGTGTCCCTGCGTCAATTGTTCAATGACAACAGCGACCCTCAGGCGGATCACCATAGCTGGGACGAGGCGCGGGCGGGGTTGATTGCCAACGGCACACTGAACTTCCAGTTTTCACAACTGTTGTTCGACCGGGATTACCACGACCACTACTGCCGTCAGATCAACGCCGTCGACGTGACCTTGCCGACGTTGCTCGGCCCCTATGAAAACGTCTGTGCGACGTTGACGCAAATCGGCAGCTCCACCGCCATCAAGGCGTCCCTTGAGTCGCTGGATTATCTGTATGGCGACAGCAGCCTGGCGCCGGCCGATGTGCTGCTCAATATCAGCAGCGGTGAACAGATGGCCATTTCCATCGGCCTGGACGATTTCGGCGTGGCGGCGTTGAGACCCGAAGAGGGCCTGCGCAATATCTTCGAGAACACCGGCGCCGTGTCTCGCTGGACACTGTCCTTCCCCTGGTTCCAGGAGTGGGATCGCCAGAAGAACCAACTGGCGGCCTTGAACGACATCATCGTGAAGGTTCGCTACACCGCCAAGGTGGGCGGCCCGGCGTTTTCCCGGTACGTCCAGGGCAAAGTCAGAGCCGCCGAAAGCGCAATGCTCAAGGGGGTGCAAAGATGAACAGAGAACCGGTCAACACCAAGACCAATGTGCTCCCCAACGGACATTTCGATCTGGGCTATAACCACTGGAACAATGCCGGCGTGCCCGAGAGACACGATAGGAAATCAGGCGAATGGGAGGGGCAATCCATCTACTACATGTCCCTTTACGGCGGAGGAGGGATCGCCCAGATCGTACCTGCGCCGGTGCCGCAATCGGCAGGGGCGCGCTACCGTTTGAGCTTCCTGTACGACAACCGCTCTACAGTGGCCGGGGTTTTCAGCCTGCGTCGGCGCGGCACCGAGGACAGTCTGGAGATCGCGCTGACACCCTCGGACAACCCGGGGGCCGATCCTGAAACCCAGGCACTGAGCCTGACGCCAGTGACGGCGCCGATCGAGTTCGATGTCGAGAGCGATGATCTGTTCGAGTTTGTCATCCTCAGCCCATCTGAAGCCACCACGCGCCTGGACGTGATTGTCGCCCGGATCGATTTTCACCTCGAACTGGCTCCGCTGGTCCTGTCCCAGATTGTCAATGACGGCCAGGTGTTTACCCCGACCGGGGAGCCCCTGCTTTACCTGTGCCATGGGGCAACCGGCGCGAAGAGTCACCAGCTGTCCTTCCGGCCCGCGCCGGACAGCCCCTGGGCGGGAACCGAGGCGTTGCTGTGGAGCCAGGACAATCCACTGGATGCAGTGGTGATTACACCCGGATGGGGTGAAAACCAACTGCTCGAAGACACCTGGAAAGTGGACTGTCCGGTGCCGGTCAGCGATGAAACCCAGCTGTTCAACCTGTCCATCTACAGCAAGTACCACGCTGAGACGTACCCGATTGCGGTGTCCCTGGGGCACCATCGGTTGGTCGTCGAGAGCCATCTGAACCCGGCTCATCAACCGGTGATCGAGCATCAACAATCAGTCAAACTGGGCGTTCAGGTGAAGTCGTATTACCTCGACCTGCCCATGCCTCAACGGGAAGTGTCCTGGATGCTGGGGGATACCGTGCTGTTTCGCGGTGAAACCGACGGCGGTGGCTATGCCTGGTTCGACTTTGCCCCCGAGACCGCCGGCACGCTTTCAGTCAAGGCCAGCGTCGAGAGCCCTTTCCATGCCGAAGGCAACACGCTGCACACCTTCAGTGTGACGGCCCATGCCACGGACCCGATGAAGGATGTGCGCGTGGCGTTTCCGAACATGGAGGCCGCGCTCTGGGGTGAAAAAACCGGCTACCCCGATCGCGGTGGGTCGTATCAGTTGGAGGTGTTGCTTGCCGCCGACAGCCCGTTGCGCGGCCAATCTGTATGGTTGGAATGGGATGGGAAAGCCCCTGAAGAGTTGGGGGTGACGGTTTCTCCGGCGCTATTGCAGCCGGTCTCGGGCAACAGTAACCCGCTGAGATGGAGGCTGGACTGCGATGACCGCATCGACGGCGATTTCGGCTTGCGATTGGGCGCCACCGGTTTGCTGAAACCTACCGTCAACAACGCCATGTCCCTGGCGCGCCACACTCTCAAGATCGGCCGGGTGCGTGAAGCCAACCGGGTCCCGGTGGTCGATGAGAACGATTATGTCTGGTGCATGGTGCAGGTGCTGAGCCAGGGGGACCAGCCTGTGCCCGGCGTGCCCGTGGAGTGGGACAGCGCCCAGGGGCTCCAGCGGACCTGGTCCGGTGTGGACGGCTGGGCCAGCGTGATTGACCGACCTTCGGTGCACGGGCAATACACCCTCAAGGCACGGGTCAACCCCCGTGAAACCGGGCAGGTGCCGGAGCGTGACTTCATCATCCAGACACTGGCGACCAGCGCATGGAAAACGGCGAGTTTCAAACTGGGTGACGCCGCGGTCGATCGGGTGGGGGCGGGTGTGGTGTGTCGCATGGGGCAGAACGATCAATTCCATCTCACGGTGACAACCGGCAGCCCGTTGCTCGGCAAGGAGGTTTCCCTGAGGTGGCGCGATCCGGCGAGCGCCCGTGCCATTGTCATCACCGGCATGGAAACACCGACCCCTGTGACTGCCGCCGGGGTGACCTGGGCCGTGCAAGCGCAGCAAACCGACTCCAGTGGTGTGTTTGACTTGCAGGTGATATCGGCTGACCTGGAACCGCTCGACCTGGCATTCCGATTGCTGCCCCAGGACCTGGCCCCGACGATGACGCTGGTGTTCGACCAGGCACCCAGAACCTGGGCCGCCGCCATCGATCTGTACCCCTGCATCGGTGCCATCCACGACCTGACCCTCCAGCCCGTGGATGACCTGAGCGGGTTGCATGGGCTGTTGTTTGAAACCACTGTGGCGCCAGGCCTGCCGTCAGGGTGGAACATCACCCCGCCTTTGACTGAGTCGGCGCCGATGACGGCGGGGGGCATTCGCTACCAGTGTGACTTCACCGCTACCACCGAAGTCGCCACCCGTAGCTGGGCCGCTGAAGTCCTGGGCGTTGGTGCCTTTACGCAGCCACCGCCCTTCGGGCTTAACCTGGCCCACAACAAAGTGGTGATCGGCACGCCGTACGAGGTCGCGACGGACCCGGTCCTGAGCAAGAACGAAAGCGCACGACTGGCCCTGCGGTATGTGTCGGCCTTCACGGGCAGGCCGGCCAACGACGTGTCAGTGGAGTGGCACGACGGTGAAACCGCCCTGAGTGGCGCGGACGGTATCGCCCAGCGCGATTACCGGCCGACGACGGCCGGTGGCAGTGAGGTCCAGGTGTTGGTCAGCAATCCCTATGACGCGAGTGAAGTCGAACACACGTTCACCGTGCACGCGTATGCAGAAGATCCCTGGCTCGACCTGAACGTACAGGGCGGTACGGGGGGCACGCAGCGTTGGGGCGAACACACGTTCTTCCCTCGACGGGCGGATAAGCTCGACTTGACGCTTTCGGTCGCAGAGGGCAGCCCGTTGCTCGATCAGATGCTGACGTTGGGGATCCACGGTGCTCACGAACTGGATACGGCCATGAATTTCGGACCGGTAGGGCTAGGGTTTCCCCGGCCATTGACCGTCGATGGCCTGCCGGTGAGTCTTGCGGCCGGTGACCGGACCGATGCGGCGTTCTATTTGCAGCTGTCGGCCTCGCGGCTGCTGGCGCGCTCGCCGCTGAATGCTTTTTCCCTCGGCAGCCATATTCCGGTGGATGTCCTGGCGGCCACGCATGAGGACCCGACGGTGGTCGACTGGGGCGAAACATTGTCCTTTGAAATCACCCTGAGCAACGCACTGACCGGTCAACCGGCCCGACATGTACAGGTGTCCTGGCGTGGCACGGACGTGGCCATGGAGGACACGATCACGTTCACCAACTTCTATGGTGTCGCACGCTTCAGTTTCGTGGCGACGGTTGACGGGCCGGGCACCGTGACGGCCAGGGCAGTCGGTGGGACCGAGGTTGTATCGTTTGAGTATCTCGTCCATGAGGCTTGCGTGATTCAAAGCCTGACCAGCGCTGACCTCGAGGGGCTTGCGGGGGAAGAAGTCAGCGCCGAGGCCACGGTGGTCAGTGCGGCCAGCGGTGAGCCGGTTCAAGGGGTGCGGGTGCACTGGTTCTATAAGGGCGTTGTGCTGGAGCCGGTCGTTACCGATGCGAATGGCAAGGCGCGGATTACCTTTGAGTTACCGCCGAGGATAGGGCGTTATTCATTGAGTGCGTCGGTGAGGGGAGAGCTGGGGTGGGAGGCGGAGTGGTTGGATTCTGAGGTGGGGGGCACGCTAGACAGTTGGGTACAGGAATTTACGCTTTGGCTGAACGAGCGTCCCATTGACATGGACGATCTGGTCAACAGAAGAATGAGCTTGAAAGATGGTGAAAGCCACACCCTGGTGTTGAGAGTCAAGAAAGACAGCAGTTTGATCAACGCGACTACCGTTTCCATCGGAATGCAGGATGGGGGAGCTCTGGAATTGGAGTTTGATCCTGCACTGTATGAATCCATGCTGGTGACGGGGGCGTCCTTGAGCTGGTCCATATTGACTAAAGCGTCACATTGGGGCCCTTTTGAGCTGCAATTGCTTAGCTCGATTCTGCCGCCACGGGCGTTACCGGCAGAGGTCAATGTACACGGAAATTTGTTATAGATTTCCCGCCTTCTTCCACCCCAGGTACAGCGTCACCAGCTCGGCCCCCAGCTCCCCGGGCCGGGCTTGCAGTACCGAAATGCCATGGGCGCTCATCCGTTCATGCAGTTCGGCCCGCGCATTCAAATACTCCACCGTCCCGCAATAGGCCAGCGCCTCCGGCAAGGTCTGCACTGGTGCCTGGCGCAGCCGGTCGAGGGCTTCTTCGCGCAGGCTCGCCACCAGTACCCGGTGCTGCTGGCCCAGCCGTTTCACCGCCGTCAGCAGGTCTTCGTCGTCTTCATCCCGCAGATTGGTCACCAGCACCACCAAGGCCCGGCGTTTCTGGCGGGTCAGCAGCTCATTGACGGCGGCCTGGTAATCGGCGGGACGTTGGCTGCTGTCGAGGTCGTACACGGTGTTGAGCAACGCGTTGAGTTGGCCCTGGCCTTTGGCCGGGGCGAGGTAGCGGGGTGGATCGCTGGCGAAGGTACTCAGGCCCACGGCGTCACCTTGGCGCAACGCGGTGTAGCTGAGCAGCAGGCAGGCATTGAGGGCATGGTCGAAATGCGAGAGCTCGTCGTCCTGGCTACGCATGCGCCGGCCGCAATCGAGCATGAAGATGATCTGCTGGTCGCGCTCGTCCTCGTACTCCCGGGCGATGGGCGCGCGGTGGCGGGCGGTGGCCTTCCAGTCGATCTGGCGCAGGCTGTCGCCCTCGCGGAATTCGCGCAGTTGATGGAACTCCATCCCCTGGCCCCGCCGTTGGCGCTGGCGCACGCCGAGCTGGTTGAGCCAGTTGTCCACCACCAGCAGCTGACCGTCGTAGAGCCTGGCGAAATCCGGATACACGCGAATTTCATCGACCGCACCCAGCAAGCGTTTGCCGGTCCATAGGCCCAATGGGCTGGGCAGATTGATTTCGCAGTGTTCGAAGATGAAATGGCCGCGCTTGAGGGGACGCAGGCGGTAGCCGATCTGGCTGCGCTGGCCGGGTTGAAGGTCGACCGACAGGGGAAGGTGTTCGAAATCCAGGCCGTTGGGTACATGATCGAAGACCTGGACGTTCAGCGGCTGGTGAGCGTCGTGAGTGATCACCAGGTGAACGTCGCTCCAGCGACCCAGTGCCAGGCTCCCGGGCATTTGCCGTTGCACGTGCGGCGACGGCAAGCGCTTGAGGCGCACCGCGTCGAGGATAGCCAGGGCCAGCAGGGCCAGTTGCAAGCCCCAATTGATCGACACGAGCGCCGATGGCACTACGATGCCCAGCGCTTGTAACGTGCCCAGCACCATGCCCAGGACCAGCAGGATTGCCAGCCAGATCAGCAGCAGGCGGGAGGGCTTCATGGGTGCATGCTCTTGAGCAGGTCCATTGTGGCGAGGGGATTTATCCCCGCTGGCTGCGAAGCAGCCCCTTGCGGTGTACCAGGCAGAACCAGGGGGCTGCTGTGCAGCCCAGCGGGGATAAATCCCCTCGCCACAGAATGCGGCGTCATCAGGAGATCCATCATCACAGACGCGGCGCCGGTACTTGGTCCAGCAGTTGTCCCAGGACCTGATCCACCGAGAGCCCTTCGATGTCCAGCTCGGGCGCCAAGCGTACCCGGTGACGCAACACGGCCAGGGCGCAGCCCTTGATGTCATCCGGCACCACGAACTCGCCGCCGCGCAGCAACGCCCGGGCCCGGGCGCAACGCACCAGTGCGATCGAGGCCCGTGGCCCCGCCCCCAGGCTCAGCCCCGGCCAACTGCGGGTGGTACGAGCCAGCCGCACGGCGTAGTCGAGGACCTGGTCGTCCATCGGCAGGTCGCTGGCGATGCGTTGCAACGCCTGCACGTCCTTGGCCTGCAACACCGTGCGCAAGGGTTGGACATCGAGCATGTCGGCGCGGGTCGAGCGGCTGACCTGGCGCACCATGTTCATCTCCTGCTCGGCATCGGGGTAGTCCATGCGCACCTTGAGCATGAAACGGTCGAGTTCGGCTTCCGGCAACGGGTAGGTGCCTTCCTGTTCGATGGGGTTCTGGGTGGCCAGCACCATGAAGGGCTGGGCGATGGGCAGAGCGCGGCCTTCGAGGGTCACCTGGCGCTCCTGCATGGCTTCGAGCAGCGCAGCCTGGGTCTTGGCTGGCGCGCGGTTGATCTCGTCCGCCAACAGCAGGTTGGTAAACACCGGCCCCTTGCGCAAGTTGAACTGCTCGGTCTGCAAGTCGTACACCGCATGTCCGGTGACATCGCTGGGCATCAGGTCGGGGGTGAACTGGATGCGCGCGAACTCGCCGCTGAAGCAGCGGGCCAGGGCACGCACCAACAGCGTCTTGCCCAGACCCGGAACCCCTTCGAGCAGTACGTGCCCACCGGCAATCAAGGCCGTGAGCACATCGTCGATCACCGCAGCCTGGCCGACCACCGCCTTGTGCAGTTCGGTGCGGATGGCCTGGGCCAACTGACTGGCGCGCTGGCGCTGTTGGGCGGCATGGGCCTGGCTGCCGGCAGGTTCGTTCTGTTCAGTCATAAGGCATTCCTGAGGGTTTGCAGATGGGCTACCTGGCGGCAGAACTCGGCGCTGGACATGCGCTGTTTCGGCCGGGGGCTCAAGGCCTGGCTGATGGCCCGCGTGGATTGGCGGCTGAGCCGTGCGAGCACTTGCCATTGTTCGGCGACGGCCAGTTGTTCGAAGCCGGGATGACGATGCCGCGCCCGGCGCAGCACGTCCTGTTGCAAGGTTTGCAGCAGATGCTGCCGGCCATTGTGTCGCAGATGGAACCCGGCGCTGGCCTGTACATGTTCCTCCAGCTGGCGCCGGGCCTTGGAAGCCGGTTGTTGCAGCGGGCCGTGGCGGATCGCCGAGCGCCAGAGCCAAAGGGCAATCAGGGCCGCCAGCGCCACCAGTGCCTGGGGGAAATAACGCAGCAGCAGGGTCAGCAGGCTGTCGTGGTCGATATTGAACAGCAACGTGACGGTGCTATCGGCGCTCAGGTACCAGAGCAGCCAGGCGTTGTCGTACTGCTCGATCTGGTCGTTCTTCCACAGCTCGGCGTCGGTGATCACGGTGATCGAGCCCTGGCCGTGGTTCAGCTGCATCATGTGGGTCGACTGCGCGCTGTTGGCCCAGGCCTGGGCGAGGTTCTTCGGGTCTTCGAGGTGAAAGTCGGTGTCGAAGCCGACATAGGCGGGGGCCTCTTCGTCTTCCAGGTACAACTTGGTCAGCTCGGGGTAGGGATCCTTGATCAGCTCAGGGGGCGGCTCCTTGAGGTCTTTGCTCAAGAGCTGGTGCAGTTGCACGCGGTCCAGCAGCAGGTCGCCGCTGCTGCCGGTACTGTCATCCCACAAGGCTTCGGCCACGAACAGCAGGCGGCCACCGGCACGGGTCCAGTTCATCAACTGGTCGACCTGCCGTGGCGTCATGTTTGTCCGTTCCCCCAGCAGCAACAGGGTGCGCTGATGGGGCTCAAGGGTCGGCAGGACGTCCAGGTTGTTGGCATGCTCGACCTCCACCCCTTGCTGGCGCAGGAAATGCTCGGCCGCCAGGTAGGGATTGGCCTGGGCCTCGGGGGACGGGCCGTAATCGACGGTTTCCTGATAGGGCACCGCGTTCCGGTAGAGGTACATGGCCAGCGTGCCCACCAGCGCGACGACGATCAGTATCGTGACCAGCCATCCTGCGCGACGGTTCATCGGGACGCTCCCGTATCGAACAGGCCGCGCCAGCCGTCGCACAATGCCTGCTGCAGATCCGGAGGCGGTGGGCGATGCCCGTAGGCAATGTTTTGCCAGTGCAGGGTCAGGTTTTTACTGAATGCCAGCAGGTCTTCGTGCTGGAGCTGTTCAACGCGATGCAGCACCTGGCCTTCGGTATCGGCCGGTTTCAGGGCAACGCCGAACTGATGGTGCAACCGGCTGAGCAATGCCCGGTACAGCAGGCCCAGGGCATCACGGGGGTCGGTGCTCCATAACTGCTCGACGCGGGTCGCCACGTCGTCGGGCAGGCTTTCCTCGCGAATATCCAGGCCGAACATCCGAGGCGGTGCGGGCCGCTCCACCGTGGGCCGTTTGATCGGTCGGCGCTGACCCAGGGCCTGGAAGTTTTCACGATAGCGCCAGACCAGCCAGGCAATCGCCCCCGCCAGTGCGGCCCAGAGCAGGACCTGGATCAGCGCGGCGGCAGCGTCGTAGCGCTGACGGCCCAGCCATTGGAACAATGCCTTGAACCAGCCCGGTGTAGCCTTGGCTTCGGAGGGTTCGGCGGTGTCTTCGCCGAAACGATAACGGGTGACCGTTTCCGGATTCTTGAACGGCGGGGCTTCGAGGATCGCCTTGATGCTGTCCCGGGAGGCCTCGCTGGTGAGGGGCTGATTGAGCAATCGCGGGCTGTCGGGGGCGATGCTGTCTTCGTCGGCCCAGGCCGGGGGCGCCGGCGGCAACAGGATCAGGGCCAGCAGCATCAGCGCAGGGGCTGCGCCGCTCAGGCGCTGGCGCAGTCGCCGGAACACCAGCTCGATGTCCCAGGCCTCGAGGATCGTGCGCCGGTTCAGGTAGAGGCTGAAACCGCAGGCGACGTACACCGGTTCCCAGACGATCAGCAGCAGGGGATACAAGACGTTGACCAGGTGCTCGAACCACAACCAGTCGTGCTCGGTCGCTGCGACCAGCTTTTGCCAATCCCAGTCCAGTTCGACCTGTTGCGGTATGAACATATAGAACAGGGCCATCAGGCCGAACCACAAGACGGTTTCCAGGTGCACGCCGATCACGGTCAGCCATCGCGCCGCGCGTCCGTTGCGTTGCAGCAACACTTGCAGGCGTAGCGCTCGCGCATTCCCGGCGAGCCCTTCCAATTGCACCACCGGCATCAGGAAGCTGCGGCTCAGGCTCAGCCGCCGCCAGGTCAGGCTGGCGAACAACTGCGGCTTGAGCAGTGCAGGCCACTGGCGCAAGGCTTGTTTCAGGGTGGGTGTTTCACCAAACAGCGCCTTGGACAGGATGTACAGCGGCAAGCGGTCGAAGGCCGGCTTCAACCACCAGAACACCAGCACCACCAGGGACGGCGAGTCCCATAGCAACAGGCACAGCAGCGCGTAGATCGGCAGCGTGACGATGGCCCAGCTGGTCATCAGCAGGCGTCTATGTTGCTGGCTCATCAGCACGCCCAGGTCCATGGCTTCCCAGGCGGTACGGGGACGGATGGCAACGGTGGCATCACTCAGCCGCATGGCGTATCCGTCCGGCAAACAGCAGGTAACTGACCACCAGCAGCCACAGCGAGGCACCGACCGTGTATTTGACGGCGGGCGTCGCGGTGCTGGAGGACCAATACGCTTCGATGAACGCGGCGAGGAGGAGGAACAGCATGACCCCGCCGATCATCGACACGCTTTTACCCGCGGCGAGCCGCAGGGCTTCGCCCCGGGTGAGGCGTCCCGGCGCGATCAATGCCCAGCCCAGTTGCAGGCCCGCGGCACCGGCCAGGGTAATGGCAGTGAGTTCGAAGGCGCCATGCCCGATCACGAACGACCAGAACGTGCCTCCGGAACCGATCTGGGTCAGGTGCCCGGCGATCGCGCCAATGGTCAAGCCATTGAAGAACAGGAAGAAGGCGCTGCCCAGGCCAAACATCATGCCGCTGGCAAACGTCTGAAAAGCGATGCCGATGTTATGCATGATGTAGTAGCCGAACATGGCCCAGTCTTCGCTGGCCGCCCGTTCGATCGAGCGTCCCAGGTGGCCCGCGGTCGGGTCGTACATGCTGCGGATCTGGCTGATCTCTTCTGCATCCATCACGCTGTAGACAAGGTCCGGAAACAGATAGACCAGCAGCCCGATGCCGACCAGGCTGCCGAGGAACATCAGGCTGGCAGCCAGCACGAACCGCCATTGTTCACGGACCAGGCGGGGAAAGCCGGCCAGGATGAACCCCGAAAGGCTGGCCGACGGCCGGCTGCGGTCACGGTAGAGTTGCTGGTGACCGCGTAGCGCAAGCTGTTGCAAGGAATCCACCAGCAGGCTGCTGTAGCCTCGCGCCTGGGCCAGCGCCAGATGTTGGCAAAGCCGACGGTAGGCGTGGGGAAAATCGCTGCTCTGGGGCACATTGCGGCTGCGCTCCAGTTGATCGAGCTGCCGGGACAGCTGCTCCCATCCCCCTTGGTGACGACTCTCGAACAGGCTTTGCTTCATGTCGGCCCCAGCAGGCCGCGGGCGATGCCATTGAGCTCGGCCACGGCGCGCGGTGGCTGGACGTTCAGTGGCGCGGCCAGGATGGCGGCCAGTTCGTTGACCCGGGCCTCGGAAAGCTCGGCCTGACGCTCGGCAAAACCCAGCACCGCACGTTGCTCGTTCAGGCTCAGGACAAAGGGCGGACGTACCGGCAGTGCCAATGGCAATGCGGGGCGCTTGACCGGTTGCTCGCGATACACCACCAGCGTGCCGGCCGCCAGGTCGCCCAGGCGTTTGAACGCCGGGTGCTGCAGGCAACTGATCGCCCCGAAGGTGTAGCCGAAGGGCAGCATGTCGACGAAACGCAGCAGGTTACGGATCAGCGAGGCGGACCAGCCGATGGGACGGCCGTCGTCTTGGACCACCCGCAACCCCATCATTTGCTTGCCGGGAGAGCAGCCCTGGCGCAGTACCTCGAACAGCACCATGTACCACCAACTGACCACGAACAGCAGGATGGAGCCGAGGCCGATGCCTAGGTCACCGAAAAATGCGAGGATGCCGAACAGAAACCCCAGGATCAGCCCCCGTATCCCCAGGTCGATGGCAAAAGCTAGTGCGCGGGGCATCAACCCGGCCGGGCGCAGTGGCAAGTCGATCCCTTCGGGCGTCTCGACCTGATACCGCGTGTCCAGTGGCGGGGGCAGCGTCGCGGTCCTTTGCAGTGCTGGTGTCTCGAGCATGGGCAACCTGAGTGATGGGCCGGTTCGAACGTTCAATCCCGGCAGATGCTAGCAGCCTTCGTGCGGGCAAACGATACAACTGTGTATGTCATTTTATGGATCGTGACGTGATTCAATCCGTCGACCCCTGGCCGAAGCCGGGTGGGACCCCCTAGACTTCGCCAGTCTTTTGCCCAGGAACAGCCCGTGACCTCCATCTTCTGGTACGACTACGAAACCACCGGCATCGATCCCCGTTGCGACCGGCCCTTGCAGGTGGCGGGCATCCGTACCGATTTCGAGCTCAATGAAATCGACGAACCGGTGAACCTGTATTGCCGGCCGAGCGATGACATCCTGCCCCATCCGGCGGCTTGTGCGATTACGGGCATCACCCCGACCTGCCTGGCTGAAAAGGGCTTGAGCGAAGCCGATTTCATGACCCGTGTCCACCAGCAACTGGCCGCGCCCGGTACCTGTGGCGCCGGCTATAACACCCTGCGTTTCGACGATGAAATGACCCGCTACAGCCTCTATCGGAATTTTTTCGACCCGTATGCGCGGGAATGGCAGGGAGGCAACAGCCGTTGGGACTTGATCGACCTGGTACGCGCGGCCTATGCGCTACGCCCCGATGGTATTGCCTGGCCGCAAGAAGATGGCCGGGTCACCCTCAAGCTCGAGCGCCTGACCGCCGCCAATGGTATCGACCATGGCCAGGCCCACGATGCGTTGTCGGACGTGCGCGCAACGATTGCCCTGGCTCGACTGATCCGCCAGAAGCAGCCACGGCTCTACGACTGGTTGTTCCAATTGCGCAGTAAACAGAAGGTGATGGACCAGGTTCGCCTGTTGCAGCCAATGGTGCATGTTTCCGGGCGTTTCTCGGCCGCTCGAAACTACATCGGTGTGGTTTTGCCGCTGGCCTGGCATCCGAAGAACCGCAATGCCCTGATTGTCTGCGACTTGCACCTGGATCCCCAAGGCTTGTTGGACCACGATGCGGACATCTTGCGGCAACGTTTATATACCCGCCGGGACGAACTGCTCGAGGGCGAGTTGCCGGTGCCTCTCAAACTCATTCATATCAACAAATGTCCGGTGGTCGCACCGTTGTCGGTGCTGCGTGCCGAGGATCGGCAGCGACTGCAACTGGACATGGATGGACTGCAGCAACGGGCATTGCAGCTAACTGATGCCCAGCAAGTTTGGCAGGATAAACTTCAGGCTATTTATGGTCGCGAGGATTTCACGGCCAGCGAGGACCCCGAGCAACAGTTATACACAGGCTTCCTCGGTGATCGCGATCGGCGTTTATGTGAACAAGTCCGCATGGCGGACCCGGCTCATTTGGCGCAAGAGCGCTGGCCTTTCGATGATGAACGTTTGCCGGAATTATTGTTCCGGTATCGCGCACGCAACTTTCCAGATACGTTGAATGCCGAAGAGCAGGGGCGTTGGAAGCTGTTCTGTCAGCAACGCCTGTCATCACCGCAATGGGGCGCACCTAATACCCTGGAAAGTTTTGATGAAGCGATGGGAGAGTGGCTGGCGCTTTCCACGCCATTGCAGCGGGAGGTGCTTCTGGAGTGGCAGGGTTACAGCCAGCAACTGCGCAAACGTTTAAGCCTTTGAGCGGCAATGAAGTGAAAAAACCACAGGCATGAAAAACGCCAGCAATGGCTGGCGTTTTGTGTGCGTAGAGAACGCTGAAACCCGACGAGGCTTAGCCCAGCAGGGTTGCCCAGCCTTCAACCACGTCACCGCCCCACTTGGCTTTCCACTCTTTCAGAGTCTTGTGGTTGCCACCTTTGGTTTCGATGACTTCGCCGTTGTGCGGGTTTTTGTATTGCTTAACTTTGCGGGCGCGTTTGGTGCCGGTAGTTTTCACGGCGCCGCCACGAGGTGCTTTACCCGACTTGGATTCTGGATCCAGCAGGGCAATGATGTCGCGCAGGGACTTGGAATATTCGCCCATCAGAGTGCGCAGTTTGCCTTCGAATTCCAATTCTTTTTGCAATTTATCGTCTTTGGACAGGTCGGCCAGACGCTGTTGCAGTTCTTCAATGGCTTGTTTTGTAGCGTTGTATTCAGTGATCAAGGACATGGGGACTACCTTATGTAGGACGCTGCGGACAAGGAGACAGTGTGGCAATAGTAATCAGACAGTTTCATCAAGTAAACATTTAAGCAGGCTTTTATTTAATTACTTAGTACCAGGCCACAGAAAAGGGCCTTGCAGTTAAATACCCTCACGGGTTTCACATCCGCTCACAATATAAGCGCTTGCCCCGGACCCGCCCCGCTCGCTGCCCGAAGGGGGCCGGCCTGTCATCAATACTGCAGTTTTGCGGCGTAATGGCTAGAATGGCCGCCTTTGCGAAGTTCTGGAGTTCCCTAATGCGCACTTTTCGGCTGGTGATTGCTTGCCCGGACCGCGTCGGTATCGTTGCTAAAGTCAGTAACTTTCTGGCGTCCCATAACGGTTGGATCACTGAAGCAAGCCATCACTCGGACAATCAGAGCGGCTGGTTTTTCATGCGTCACGAGATTCGGGCCGACTCGCTGCCCTTTGGCATCGAGGCTTTCCGCGAGGCGTTCGCGCCCATTGCCGAAGAATTCTCGATGGACTGGCGTATCACCGACACCGCGCAGAAAAAACGTGTGGTGCTGATGGCCAGTCGTGAGTCTCACTGTCTGGCAGACCTGTTGCACCGCTGGCACAGCGACGAGCTCGACTGTGACATCGCCTGTGTGATTTCCAACCATGACGACTTGCGCAGCATGGTGGAGTGGCACGGCATCCCGTACTACCACGTACCGGTCAACCCGCAGGACAAGCAGCCGGCGTTCGCTGAAGTCTCGCGGCTGGTCAAGCAGCACGATGCCGAAGTGGTGGTGCTCGCCCGTTACATGCAGATCCTGCCGCCGGACCTGTGCAGCGAATACGCCCACAAGGTCATCAACATCCACCACAGCTTCCTGCCGTCGTTCGTCGGTGCCAAGCCCTACCACCAGGCCTCGATGCGAGGCGTGAAGCTGATTGGTGCCACTTGCCACTACGTGACCGAAGAGCTGGACGCCGGCCCGATCATCGAGCAGGACGTGGTGCGCGTCAGCCACAGCGACAGCATCGAAGACATGGTGCGTTTCGGCCGCGACGTGGAGAAGATGGTGCTGGCTCGGGGCTTGCGTTATCACCTTGAAGACCGGGTATTGGTGCACGGCAACAAGACTGTGGTGTTCTGACCACCGGGCCTGCCGGGCGTCCAGCTGGATAGGTCACAACCCGTGGGAGCCGAGCTTGCTCGCGATGGCGGCAGATCAGCAACATATTTGTTGACTGACATACCGCTATCGCGAGCAAGCTCGGCTCCCACAGGGGCGCTTGATCTTTAACTGATGGGCATTAGCTTGTAGAGGTCTTTCATGAGGCATGCCATGACCGATCCACTGGACAAAGCCACCTCCAAGGCCCCGGCCACCCTCGGTGAGGGTTGCCTGAGCCGCTATGATCCCGAAGAGCTGGGGCCGGAGGACGGCACGGAGTTTCCGGACGCCGCCGAACTGTGGAAACAGACCCATCCCCAGGACGATGCCGAGTAGGCATCGACCGCTTCAAGCCTCTCTGAGCTTCATCAGCTTCTTGATCAACGGACGGCCCACCATCAGGAAAAACACCGGCCCGCCCGCTACCAGATAAAAGTAGTAGGTCACCGCCCGCCAGATCAGGATCGCCGCCGCAGCGGTGGACTTGCCCACCATCGGCGCCAGCAAGGCGGCCGATGTCACCTCCGCCGCTCCGGCGCCGCCGGGCAACAGGCTGAATTGTCCCGCGCTGAGGGACAGCATCTGGATCAGGAAACTCCAGGCCCATTGCAGATCAGCGCCCAGCCCTTTCAAGGCCAGGTACAACACGCTATAGCGCAGGGCCCAATGCAGGCACGTCAGGCCGAAGACCTGGAGGAGCGTCTGCCGTGGCAATTTCAGCGTCGCGGTAAACGCTGCCAGGAAATGCAGGATCTTGCGCCCCCAGCGGCGGCGGGTACTGGCCTTGACACGCAAATGTCGCAGCAGCCTGGCGCCCAGCAGGATCAGCCGGCGATGATAGCGAGCCATCAGCGCACAGCCGATCAACCCGGCAAACAGCGAAAGCGCGCTCAGCGCCAGCATCGACTCCATGCGCTGGCTGAGATTCTGGAACAGCGCGTACAGCAGGATGCCCACCAGGGCGCAGAGGAAGAACAGCAGGTCGCTCAACTGGTCCATGGCGAACACCGCGCTGGCGTGGGCCGGGCGCACGCCGTTACGGGCCAGCAATGCCATCAGGGTCAACGGCCCACCACTGCCGCCGGGCGTCGCGCACATGGCGAACTCGGTGGACATCACCACGCCGATGCTCTTCAGTCCACCGATGCACTCACGTTGCTCACCCAGCAGCAGGCGCAGGCGCACGGAATTCAGCGCCCAGCAGAGCCCGATCATGCCCAGCATGCCCAATAGCAAGGACAAGGGGAAACGCTGCACCCGTGACCACATTTCCCCGCCCCCCACCAGCAGCGGTACCAACAGCGCCGTGAGCAGCGCCGCAGCCAGCCAGATCAGCCGTTTCATGCGGCGCGACTGACCCGCAGGCCTTGGGTGGCCAGCCAGTCGATCTTGGTCATCGGTACGCGACCGTCATTGAGCAGGCGCTTGAGGGTGCATAGCCAATAATTCCGGGAAAACCCATGGCGCATGTCTACCGGGTGCAGGCCCAGGCGGATCACCGGCGCTTGGCGCCAACGCTGCTCGCGTTGGTCGCTGAGCACTTTCGACAAACCACGGCGCCAGGCGCTGCGGGCGCTCCAGACCAGCCCCGGGGCGTCGATGGGGGTGAAGTCAGGCAGGCGATACAGGTGCTGGGTATCGCTGGTGTAACTCAACGGCAACTGGCGCAAGGCCTGGCGCGTGCCTTCGCTCATCAGCCAGGCCGGGGCGACGAAACCCTCCAGCGGCCACTGGTAACGCTCAAAGGTTTCGATACCGGCGCGCAGGCGGGCGAGGGCAGCTTCTTCGGACAGGCCGTAGAATTCACCCTCATGGGTATAGACCCGGCGCATGAACCATTCCCTGGGGTGGAGGGCCGGCGGACCGTCGTCGCAATGGTAATAGCCGTGCAACACCAATTCATCGCCACGCTCGACCCGGCTGTCGAGCAGGCGCCGGAAGTCCGGATGATCGTCCAGCGCGTTGGTGTGATGGAAGTCCGGCACCACCAGCCAGGTCATCGGCACGTGACCGAGCGCGTCGACGGCTTCGACGAAGGGCTGGTAGTCGGGCCAGGTTTGCGGGGCCACGTCGTGCAGTACCAGTAATACACTGGGCGAGTGATTCATCGGCATGGACCTCGTCTCAACCGTTGGCCTGTAGCGGCATCTGTTCGCCAAGCACGGCGTAATAATGCCCCAGCAGGCTGTTGACCACCGAATCCCAGGCGTAATGACGTTCGACGTGACGGCGCGCCAGCAAGCCGCGGCGTTGGCACCCTTCGGAGAAGAGCTGCCGCACGGCATTGGCCATGGCCTGTGGGTTATTCGGCGTGCATAACAGGCCGCAGTCTTCGTGGACGATCTCGGTGAACGCCCCGGCGGCGACCGCCACCACGGGAATGCCGCTGGCCATGGCTTCGAGGATGACCAGGCCGAAGGTTTCCTGATCGCCGGCATGCAGCAGGGCGTCGGCGCTGGCCATCAGCCGGGCAACTTGCGGCGCCGGACGGAACGCATCGATCACGGTGACGTTGTCCGGCACGATGGCGGGCATTGACGAGCCGACCAGCAGCAGGTGGTAGCGCTCGCCCAGGCGCTTCATGCATTTGAGCAGCACCGGCAGGTTCTTTTCCTTGGAACCGCGTCCGGCGAAGATCAGTAGGCGTGTGTCTTCGGCAATACCCAACTCGGCCCGCAGTTCCGGGTCGCGGGCGCCGGGGTTGAAGGTCTGCAGGTCCACGCCCAATGGCTGCACATGGACATTGCGCACACCCAACCCGGCCAGCTTGTCGGCCATGACCTGGCTGGGCGCCAGGACCCGGTCGAAGTTACCGTACAACTTGCTGACGTAGGCTTCGATGTTGGGAGTAAACCAATTGCCCATGCGATTGCTCACCAGCAGGGGCAGGTCGGAGTGATAGAACCCGATGACGGGCACGTCCAGCTGGCGTCGGGCGTCCAGTGCGGCCCAGGCAGTAAGGTAGGGGTCGCCGACTTCGATCAGGTCCGGTTGCAGATCGCGCAGAGCATTGCGCCAGGGCGCCAGGCGCAGCGGGAAGCGGTAGCCCTTGCCGAAGGGCAGCGCAGGGGCGGGCACCTTGTAGACCCCATCCTGCTCGCTCAAATGCGCGCCGGGAATCAGCAGACTGTGGCGGATGCCGGGCCGATCCCCCAGGCGACGATGCTTGGCATCCAGATAAGTGCGCACGCCTCCGCTGGCGGGGGCGTAGAACATGGTTATGTCCGCTATATGCACGATGAACATCCCTCCGGTCTGTGTTCTCCTGTGTTGACCTTTATGAAGAATAGATGTTCGGTTGGGTTGTGGTGGGGGGCAGTTGAGCAATGGATGGACTGGAGGGCGCCATCGCGAGCAGGCTCGCTCCCACAGGGGGGCAGGGGGCCGCTCGCAGCCTGTGTGCCCACTGGAGATCCTATGTGGGAGCGAGCCTGCTCGCGATGGCGGCTCCCCATCCAACATCACTTCAAGCTGATCCACCGCTTTCGCGAGCAAGCCCGCTCCCACAGCGGCTTGGGGCGGACGCAGGCTGTGTGCCCACGAAGATCCGCTGTGGGAGCGGGCTTGCTCGCGAAAGGGCCCTTGAGTGCGCTAGATACGGAAACTGCCCACCAACTGTTTGAGCCGCGCCGCCTGCTGCTCAAGATCGGAACATGCGCGCAAGGTGGATTGCAGGTTTTCCACACCTTCCTGGTTCAGGGTGTTGATCTCGGTGATGTCCACGTTGATCGACTCCACCACGGCCGTCTGTTCCTCGGTGGCCGTGGCCACCGACTGGTTCATGCCGTCGATTTCACCGATGCGCAGGGTCACGCTGTTCAGGCGTTCGCCGGCCAGGTTGGCGATCTCCACGCTCTCCTGGCTGTGGCGCTGGCTGTCATTCATGGTCGTGACCGACGCCCGGGCGCCGACCTGCAACTCCTCGATCATGGTCTGCACCTGTTGCGCCGACTCCTGAGTGCGATGGGCCAGGTTGCGCACCTCATCGGCCACCACGGCAAATCCGCGCCCGGCCTCGCCGGCCCGGGCGGCTTCGATCGCCGCGTTGAGGGCCAGCAGGTTGGTTTGCTGGGAAATGCTGGTGATCACTTCCAGGATCTGGCCGATGTTCACGGTCTTGCTATTGAGCGATTCGATGTTACTGCTTGATGTGCTCAGCAGATCAGACAGCCGGTTCATCGCGGCAATGCTGCGGTCTACCACCTGCTGGCCGTCTTCCGCCAGGCCACGGGCATCGCTGGCCTGATGGGACGCCTGGGCGGCATTGCGGGCGATTTCCTGGGCGGCGGCGCCCAATTGGTTGATGGCTGCGGCGACGCTGTTGGTCCGGCTGGACTGTTCGTCGGAATTGACCATCGACGAGTTCGAGGCGCTCACCACGCGCAAGGCCACTTCGTTGACGTGCGCGGTGGCGGAAGACACTTCGCGGATCGACCCGTGGATCCGCTCCACGAAGCGGTTGAACGCAGTGCCCAGGATACCGAATTCGTCCTGGCTCTGGATCGTCAGGCGTTTGGTCAGGTCGCCCTCGCCGTCGGCGATGTCCTCCATGGCCCGGGTCATGACATGCAATGGTTGGATCAGGAGACGAATCAGCATGCTCAGCAGCGCGATGATGAAGACCACGGCAATGACCGTGGCAATCACCGCCGAGGTTCGGAAATTGCTCAGCATCGAGTAGGCCTGATCCTTGTCGACCGACACACCGACGTACCAGTTCACCGAGGGCAGGCCCTTGATCGGGGTGAAGGTGACGATGCGCGTATGGCCGTCAACCTCGACTTCGCTGATCTGGTCGCTGATTTTTGGTGTGTTTTGCGGATAGGCATCGTTCAGGGTCTTCATGACCAGGGCTTTATCGGGGTGCACCAGGATCTTGCCGTCGGCGCTGACCAGGTAGGCGTAGCCCATGCCGTCGAAATCCACGGTCTTGAGGTTGTCGATGATGGTCTGCAGGCTCAGGTCGCCGCCTACCACGCCGACACTTTGTCCGTTGTTCCTGGACGCGGTGGCAATGGAGATGATCAGTCCGCCGCTGGCGGCATCGATGTAGGGTTCGGTCAGGGTCGCGGTGCCGCTGCTTTCGGCGCCTTTGTACCAAGGGCGTACCCGGGGATCGAAGCCATCGGGCATCTTCGCGTCGGGGCGTATGATGAAGCTGCCCTTGGCATCACCCAGGTAGGACGCCATGAAGGTGGAAGTCAGCGCTTTCTGTTCCAGCAAGCGGGTGACACTGGCCTGATCCGGAGTGACGGCGATGTTCTGCGCCAGGTTTTCGATCAGCAGGATACGGCCGCTCAGCCAGGTCTGGATGTTGCTCGCCGTGACGTCGCTCATTTCATGCAGGTAGCTGTCGAGGTCGTCACGAATGGCGTTGCGTTGCAGGTAATCGTTGTAGGCGGTGAATGAAGCGAAGGCCGCTATGACGATCAGTGCGGCGGCAAGCAGGATTTTGTGGCTGAAACGCAGGTTTTTGTTCATGGCTCGGGGTTCCGCGGAGTCTTATAGCTCTGGGCGTGCTTTTATATGAAAAGTTCGAAAAAAGGCGCCGTGTTGAAAGTTCTGATATTTCCTTCTCTCCCTGGGGAATTATCCGACCGTGTTTTCACTGAGGTCTGTCGCTTCCTATATCGGCCATACTTGGCTAGAAATTAATCACAGGTGACCACATGCCTGACTCACTGCAACTCGTTATCGGGGCCGACCTCGCCGGCCAGCCCATTGGCCAGGCCATGCGCCTGGCGAACCGTCATGGCCTGGTGGCAGGTGCCACCGGTACCGGCAAGACCGTTACCCTGCAGCGCCTGGCCGAAGCCTTCAGCGATGCTGGCGTGGCGGTGTTTGCGGCGGACATCAAGGGCGACCTTTGCGGGCTCGGCGCCGCCGGCAACCCCCAGGGCAAAGTCGCTGAGCGCATTGCCGGCATGCCCTGGCTCGAACATAAGCCCCGGGCTTATCCGGTGACCCTGTGGGACGTTCACGGCCAGTCCGGGCACCCGCTGCGCACCACCCTCAGCGAGATGGGGCCGTTGCTGCTCGGCAGCCTGTTGGAACTGACCGACAGCCAGCAGGCGGCGTTGTACGCCGCGTTCAAGGTGGCGGATCGTGAAGGCCTGTTATTGCTGGACCTCAAGGACCTGAAGGCCCTGCTCAACCACCTCAAGGACAATCCGGTGCTGTTGGGGGACGATGCGGCCCTGATGACCACCGGCTCCAGCCAGGCGCTGTTGCGGCGCTTGTCCACCCTGGAACAGCAGGGGGCCGACGCGTTGTTTGGCGAACCGGCCTTGCAGCTCGAAGACATCCTGCAACCGGACGGCGACGGTCGTGGCCGCATTCATTTGCTGGACGCCAGTCGTCTGGTCCACGAGGCGCCCAAGGTCTACGCGACGTTCCTGCTGTGGCTGCTGGCCGAGCTGTTCGAGCAATTGCCCGAGCGCGGCGATGCGGACAAACCGTTACTGGCACTGTTCTTCGATGAGGCGCATTTGCTGTTCGCCGGTACACCGAAGGCGTTGCAGGAGCGCTTGGAACAAGTGGTGCGCCTGATCCGCTCCAAAGGCGTCGGGGTATATTTCGTCACTCAATCCCCAGGCGACTTGCCGGACGACGTCCTGGCGCAGTTGGGATTGCGCATCCAGCATGGCCTGCGGGCCTTTACCGCTAAGGAACAGAAATCCCTGCGGGCGGTGGCCGACGGCTTTCGGCCGAACCCTCAGTTTGACGCCCTGGCCGTGCTTACCGAACTGGGCATCGGCGAGGCCCTGGTGGGCACCCTGCAGGAAAAGGGCACGCCGGAGATGGTCCGGCGGGTGTTGGTGGCGCCGCCGCAGTCGCGCATCGGACCGCTGACCGAGGCCGAGCGCGCCGGCTTGATCGCCCGTTCGCCATTGCAGGGACGCTACGATAAACCCATTGATCGCGAATCGGCCTATGAAGTGCTGATGGGCCGCAAGGGCCTGGAGCCCGAAGTGGCGCCCGGCAAACCGGTGGCCGAGGAGCCGAGCTTTACCGAAAAGGCCGGGGAATTTCTCGGCACGGCGGCGGGCCAGGCATTGAAATCGGCGATGCGCCAGGCGGCCAATCAATTGGGGCGACAGTTGGTGCGAGGGTTGATGGGATCATTGCTGGGAGGCAGCAAACGGCGGTAGCTCAAGAACCGGGGCGCGCTCATCGCGAGCAGGCTCGCTCCCACAAGGGATCGCATGCGGTTCCTCTCACAGGAGATCGCATGCGGTTCACTGTGGGAGCGAGCCTGCTCGCGATGGCTGCCTGCCGGGCAATGGAGGTCTCAGGGCTTGGCCCTGGCATGGGCCGCCAACCGCTCCAGCGCGGCCCGCAGGCTCGGATCGCTGATGCCGTCCGCGGTGGCCTGGATGGTTTCGGCGGCGTCGGTGGACAGGTCCAGGGTATGCCCCTTGGCCCCGGCCTGTACGGTGGGTGGCTGCACCTTGAAGAGAATCCGCGTCAGGCTGGCAAACTCCTCGAATGCCTGCAATTGACGCAGCAGGCGTTTCTGTTGGTAGCGCAGGCGCGTGGCCCAGTGACCATCCGTGACGATCAACAGCAAACTGCCTTCACGCCAGGACGCCACGTGGCAGTGTTCGCGGGCGGCGGGCTGCAACTGGCTGTCCAGCAGGCGTTGCAGGTGGCCCAGGCGCTTGGCGTGGCCGAAGATGGCTTTCAGCGGTTTGGCTTCGCGCAACAGAACGGCGGGAGCCTTGGCTGGGAGAGGGCGGAAGGCCATGAACGAATACCGCGAGTGACAGAGGCGCCATGGTAGCAGAAAGCGCCCGGTACGCCTCGGCCAATGGCTGTTTACTCACACAAACAGTAGGAACTTATGCGTTTTGTGGGTTGAACTTCGCGTAAAAGCCCTTATTTTAGGAGGGCCCCGTCACAGCGCTGTGCCAGCATCGTGGATAACGCCACTTTCCTCACCATCGTTTCCGGGTAGAATGCTCGTTCGCATGCGGCCATGAGGGCTGCACGGGCGACTCACGGGGCCGCCCTCCATCCCTTTAGTGTGGAAGATCCTGCCGATATGTTTGCGCCTTTGTTAAAGAAACTCTTTGGAAGCAAGAACGAGCGTGAAGTCAAACGCATGCTCAAGACGGTACAGATCGTCAATGCCTTCGAAGAGCAAATGGTGGCCCTTTCGGACGATCAGTTACGCGCCAAGACTGCCGAATTCAAGGACCGCATCGCCAAGGGGGAAACCCTCGACCAGCTCCTGCCCGAAGCGTTTGCGGTTGCCCGCGAAGCCGGCAAGCGGGTCATGGGCATGCGCCACTTCGACGTCCAGTTGATCGGCGGCATGACCTTGCACGAAGGCAAGATCGCCGAAATGCGCACCGGTGAGGGTAAAACCCTCGTGGCGACCCTGGGTGTCTACCTCAACGCGCTGTCCGGCAAGGGCGTGCACGTGGTGACGGTCAACGACTACCTGGCCCGCCGCGACGCCAACTGGATGCGCCCGCTCTACGAATTCCTCGGGCTGACCGTCGGCGTGGTCACGCCGTTCCAGCCGCCGGAAGAGAAACGTGCCGCCTACGCTGCCGACATCACCTACGGTACCAACAACGAATTCGGTTTCGACTACCTGCGCGACAACATGGCGTTCAGCCTGGAAGAAAAATTCCAGCGTGAACTCAATTTCGCGGTCATCGACGAAGTCGACTCCATCCTCATCGACGAAGCCCGTACCCCGCTGATCATTTCCGGTCAGGCCGAGGACAGCTCCAAGCTGTACATGGAGATCAACAAACTGATCCCGCAGCTCAAGCTGCACGTCGAGGAAGTCGAAGGCGAAGTGACCCAGGCCGGGCACTTTACCGTTGACGAGAAGACCCGCCAGGTCGAACTCAACGAAGCCGGTCATCAATACATCGAGGAAGTGCTGACCCGCGTCGGCCTGCTGGCCGAAGGCGAAAGCCTGTACTCGGCCCATAATCTGGGCCTGCTGACCCACGTCTATGCCGGCCTGCGTGCCCACAAGCTGTTCCATCGCAACGTCGAATACATCGTGCAGGACGGCCAGGTGGTGCTGGTCGACGAGCATACCGGTCGTACCATGCCCGGCCGTCGCCTGTCCGAAGGCCTGCACCAGGCCATCGAAGCCAAGGAAGGCCTGAACATCCAGGCCGAGAGCCAGACACTGGCCTCGACCACCTTCCAGAACTACTTCCGCCTGTACAACAAGCTGTCCGGCATGACCGGTACCGCCGACACCGAAGCGTTCGAGTTCCACCAGATCTACGGCCTGCAAGTGGTGGTGATCCCGACGAACAAGCCGCTGGCGCGTAAAGACTACAACGACCTGGTGTTCCTGACCGCCGAAGAGAAGTACGCGGCGATCATCAACGACATCAAGGACGGCATGGCCCAGGGTCGTCCGATCCTGGTGGGTACCGCCACCATCGAAACCTCCGAGCACATGTCCGCATTGCTCAACAAGGAAGGCATCGAGCACAAGGTCCTCAACGCCAAGTTCCACGAGAAGGAAGCCGAGATCATCGCCCAGGCCGGTCGCCCGGGCGCGCTGACCATCGCCACCAACATGGCCGGTCGCGGTACCGACATCCTGCTGGGCGGCAACTGGGAAGTGGAAGTCGCCTCCCTGGAAAACCCGACGCCCGAGCAGATCGCGCAGATCAAGGCCGACTGGCAGAAGCGTCACCAACAGGTGCTCGAATCCGGTGGCTTGCAGGTGATCGCTTCCGAGCGTCATGAATCGCGCCGTATCGACAACCAGTTGCGTGGCCGTGCCGGTCGCCAGGGTGACGCCGGTTCCAGCCGCTTCTACCTGTCCCTGGAAGACAGCCTGATGCGTATCTTCGCTTCTGACCGGGTGAAGAACTTCATGAAGGCCCTGGGTATGCAGCCTGGCGAAGCGATCGAACACCGCATGGTGACGAACGCCATCGAGAAGGCCCAGCGCAAGGTCGAAGGACGCAACTTCGATATCCGCAAGCAACTGCTCGAGTTCGACGACGTCAACAACGAACAGCGTAAAGTGATCTATCACATGCGTAACAGTTTGTTGGCCGCCGACAACATCGGTGACACCATCGCCGACTTCCGCCAGGAAGTGCTCGACGCTACCGTCAGCGCTCATATTCCACCGCAGTCGCTGCCGGAGCAGTGGGACATCGCCGGCCTGGAAGCTGCCTTGCGCAGCGACTTTGGCGTGTCGTTGCCGATCCAGCAGTGGCTCGACGAAGACGACCACCTGTACGAGGAAACCCTGCGCGAGAAGCTGCTGGCCGAACTGATTGCCGCGTACAACGAGAAAGAAGACCAGGCCGGCGCCGAAGCGCTGCGCTCCTTCGAGAAGCAGATCGTGTTGCGGGTACTGGACGACCTGTGGAAAGACCACCTGTCGACCATGGATCACCTGCGCCACGGTATCCATCTGCGCGGTTATGCCCAGAAGAACCCGAAGCAGGAATACAAGCGTGAATCCTTCACCTTGTTCTCCGAGCTGCTGGACTCGATCAAGCGCGACTCGATCCGCGTGCTGTCCCACGTCCAGGTTCGCCGCGAAGACCCGGCCGAAGAGGAAGCCCGACTGCGTCAGGAAGCCGAGGCCCTGGCCGCGCGCATGCAGTTCGAACACGCCGAAGCCCCTGGCCTGGAAGTGTCCCAGGCCCAGGAAGAGGGAGTCGATGTGGATGTCGCCCTGGCGACCGCGCCGGTGCGCAACGAGCAGAAGCTGGGCCGTAACGAACTGTGCTATTGCGGTTCGGGCAAGAAATACAAGCATTGCCACGGGCAGATCCAGTAACGCCCGTTTCAAACGCTGAATGACCCGCGCCGCGACAGGCAACCTCTGTCGCGGCGTTTTGCCATTTGATTCAGACATACATTTATTGAGGAGCGCATTCATGGCTGTTGGTCTTGGTCCGTTGCCAACGTTGCACCCGGTTGCCGGTTTTGAACTCGGTATCGCCTCGGCGGGCATCAAGCGTCCCGGGCGCAAGGATGTGGTGGTCATGCGTTGTGCCGAAGGCTCGACGGTTGCCGGTGTGTTCACCCTCAACGCTTTTTGTGCCGCACCGGTCATCCTCGCCAAGCAACGCGTCCAGGGGCCGGTGCGCTACCTGCTGACCAACACCGGTAACGCCAATGCCGGCACCGGTGCGCCGGGCCTGGCCGCCGCCGAGCGCACCTGCGCCAAGCTGGCTGAGCTGACCGGCGTCAATGCTACCCAGGTGCTGCCGTACTCCACGGGGGTGATCGGTGAGCCGTTGCCGGTCGAGAAGATCGAAGGCGCGCTGCAGGCCGCCCTCGATGATCTGTCGGAAAACAACTGGGCCGCCGCCGCCACCGGCATCATGACCACCGACACCTTGCCCAAGGGCGCGAGTCGTCAGTTCCAGCACGACGGCGTGACGGTCACCGTCACCGGCATCAGCAAGGGCGCCGGCATGATCCGTCCGAACATGGCGACCATGCTCGGCTACATCGCGACCGACGCCAAAGTTTCCCGCCAGGTGCTGCAGGACCTGATGCTCGACGGCGCCAACAAGTCGTTCAATCGCATCACCATTGACGGCGACACGTCGACCAACGACTGCTGCATGCTGATCGCCACCGGCAAGGCCAACCTGCCGGAAATCACCGAAGCCAGCGGCCCATTGTTCGCGGCCCTGAAGCAGGCGGTGTTCGAAGTGTGCATGGAAGTGGCCCAGGCCATCGTCCGTGACGGCGAAGGGGCGACCAAGTTCGTGACCGTGCAGGTCAACGGTGGTGGCAATCACCAGGAATGCCTGGATGTCGGCTACACCGTGGCGCACTCACCGCTGATCAAGACCGCGCTGTTCGCCTCGGACCCGAACTGGGGCCGGATCCTCGCAGCCGTCGGCCGTGCCGGCGTGCCGGACCTGGACGTGAGCAAGATCGACGTGTTCCTCGGCGAAGTCTGCATCGCCAGCCAAGGCGCCCGCGCCGCGACCTACACCGAAGCCCAGGGGGCGGCGGTGATGCAACAGGAAGAAATCACCATCCGTATCGAACTGGGACGTGGCGATTGCAGCGAGACGATCTGGACCACCGACCTGTCCCATGAGTATGTGAAGATCAACGCCGAGTACCGGACTTAACAAGGCCTGGGACCGAGTTGCGCCTATCGCGAGCAGGCTCGCTCCCACAGGGGATTTGTGCTGGAAACAGGCTTATGCCAGCCTGCAGATCTCCTTGTGGGAGCGAGCCTGCTCGCGATGGCGTTGGAACAGACCTGCACTATTTCTGAATAGCCACAAGAAAGGACTCCAGATATGAGCCTGCATCTGATCATCAAGGTCCCGCTGCTCCAGACCGAAACGGGTGTCATCGCCGACTCCCTGGCGATTGCCGAATACCTGGCCGAACAGTTTCCCGACGCCGGCCTCTGGCCCAAGGCTGTGGCCGCCCGGGCCCACGACGCGCCGTTGTCGCCCATGCCGGCCGATGTCCAGGCGGAAATCGAGCGGATGTTGGCGCTGTGGGCCGAGTGCCGTGCCGTGGCGACCGAAGCCGGCCCATACCTGTCCGGCACCTTGAGCCTGGCGGACGCGTTTTTCGCGCCGGTCGCCGTGCGCTTGCGTAGCTATCAGGTGGAACTGCCGGAGGTCGATGCGGCCTATGTTGAAACCCTTTATCAATGGCCGGCGTTCAAGGCGTGGCAACAAGCCGGTCTGGAGGAAACAGCGCGGTGAAACGAGTACACGTAGCGGCGGCGGTCATTCGCGACGCCGCCGGCAAGATCCTGATCGCCCGGCGTGCCGACACCCAGCACCAGGGTGGCCTTTGGGAGTTTCCCGGCGGCAAGGTTGAACCGGACGAGTCCGTCGAGACAGCCTTGGCCCGCGAGCTACATGAAGAGCTGGGGATAGTGGTCGACGCTGCCCGGCCGTTGATCAAGGTCTGTCACGATTATCCGGACAAACAGGTCTTGCTGGATGTCTGGGAAGTCTCGGCGTTCTCCGGCGAACCCCATGGCGCCGAAGGGCAACCGCTGGCTTGGGTCACGGCCCGGGATCTGACCCATTATGAGTTTCCGGCCGCCAACCAGCCGATCGTCGCGGCGGCACGTTTGCCCGGCGAATACCTGATCACCCCGGAAGGCCTTGAAACACCGGCCCTGTTGCGGGGCATGCAGAAGGCTATCGCGGGCGGAATCAAGCTGGTCCAGTTGCGGGCGCCCAATGGCTACGATCCGCAATACCGTGATCTGGCGGTGGATGCGGCGGGGTTGTGTGCCGGCAAGGCGCAGTTGATGCTCAAGGGCCCTTTCGAGTGGCTGGGGGACTTCCCTTCCGCCGGCTGGCACGTCACCGCCGCGCAACTGCGCAAGCATGCGGCGGCCGGTCGCCCCTTCGGCAAGGACCGTTGGCTGGCCGCTTCCTGCCATAGCGCCGAGGAGCTCTCCCTGGCACAGCAGATGGATGTGGACTTCGTGACGCTCTCGCCCGTGCAACCGACCCAGACCCATCCCGAGGCCCAGCCATTGGGGTGGGAAGAGGCTTCGCGGCTGATCGAGGGTTTCAACCGCCCGGTGTATCTGTTGGGCGGGGTGGGGCCTACCGAGCGGCAGAAGGCCTGGGAGGCCGGCGCGCAGGGTGTGGCGGGGATTCGGGCGTTTTGGCCAGAGGCTTGATTCTGTGGTGTATACGCTGACGTCATCGCGAGCAGGCTCGCTCCCACAAGGGAACCGCGATCAAACTGTGGGAGCGAGCCTGCTCGCGATGACGTCCTCACAGGCGACGAATCACTCCCCAGGCTTGGCCGCCGCCGCCCAAAGCACCTCCGCCACCCCCTGCCGCCGGGCAATCACCCGTGCCGCCACGAACAACAGATCCGACATCCGATTGATATAGGCCAGCCCCGGCCCGGCCAGCGGCTCGACGGCGTTCAACTGCTGGCAACGGCGTTCGGCACTACGGGCCAGGCTGCGACAGACGTGGGCCTGGGCCACCAGGTTCGAGCCGCCGGGCAGGATGAAGTTTTCCAGCGGCCCCAGCTCTTCGTTCCACAGGTCGATGGCCGCTTCCAGTCGCTCGACTTCCGCCGGGGTCAGTGCCTGATAGGCCGGCATCGCCAGTTCGCCACCGAGGTCGAACAACCGATGCTGACAGGGCGCCAACACTTCGATGATCTCCCTTAGCGCAGGGTATCGGCTCGCCTCATCGGCAAGCCCGGCCAACAGCAATCCCAGCTGGCTGTTCAAGCTATCCACTTCGCCGATGGCCTCGACCCGTGGGTGGTCCTTCGCCACGCGACGACCATCGCCCAACCCGGTTTCACCCTTGTCGCCGGTGCGGGTGTAAATCTTCGACAGGCGAAAGCCCATGCTCAGCGCTCCAGTTGCTTGTGTTCTTGGGGCATCATCGAAATGCCCGCCAGGGGCAGGCGCAAGGTGAAGCAGGTGCCTTGGCCCGGCGCCGACTGCACTTCCATCTGGCCCTTGTGGTTATTGGTGATGATGAAATACGACACCGACAGTCCCAGCCCCGTGCCCTGGCCGATTTCCTTGGTGGTGAAGAACGGCTCGAAGGTGCGTTTGCGCACGTTTTCGCTCATGCCGATGCCGTTGTCCTCGACCTGGATTTCCGCCCAGGGCGGGTTCAGCCGCGTGCGCAGGATAATGCGCCCGGGTTCGCTGTCGTCCTGGCGTTGGTGAATGGCCTGGGCGGCGTTCTTCAACAGGTTGAGCAGCACCTGCTCCAATTCGTTGGCGGTGCCGGGCACCGGGCCCAGGTTCGGGTCGAACTGACGGATGATCGCCTGGCCCTTGAAGTCGAAGCCGATCGCCAGGTCGAAATCGTTGCCGGCGATTTCCACCGCCTGGTCGATCAGGGCCGGCAGGTCGCAGGGGGCCATCTGTCGTGTACTGCGACGGCTGAAACTGAGCATGTGAGTGACGATTTTCGCCGCTCGGGCGCCGGCCTGCTGGATGCCATCGAGCAACTGCGGGATGTCCCGGCCCTGGAGGTACTGATTGACCGCCTGCAGTTCGATACCCAGTTGCTCGGCCTGTTCGAGGTTCTTGGGCAGTTCCGGTGACAGGCGGCGGCGGATGTTCTGTACGTTGTGCAGGATGGCCCCCAGCGGGTTGTTGATCTCATGGGCCATGCCCGCCGCGAGACCGCCGACCGAGAGCATTTTTTCCGACTGCACCATCATCTCTTCCAGCGACAGGCGCTGGGTGATGTCATCGATCCGGATCACCACCCCGCGCCCTGCGCCCCCCATCAGCGGGTAGAAGGTCAGGGCGTAGTGCCGGGCTTCATCGTCCTTGGTCCAGGTGACGCGTTCGATCTTGGCCACCGTGTGCTGCTCCACCGTTTGCTTGAGCTGCGGCAGGTACGGCTTGAGGGGTTCGAACGCGAGGAATATCGGCTGATTCAATGCTTCGTCCAGCCGGGTGCCGGAAAGGGCACTGGCCTCCTGGTTCCATTGGGTGACGTAGAGCTGTTCATCGAGGGCGATCAGGGCCGATGGCATGGAGTCGATGATGCTGTTGAGGTAGTTCTGGAAGCCGGTGAGCTTTTTCTCGATCTTGCTGCGCACCTGGACTTCGAGTTCCAGCTTGCGGTTGGTGTGCCGGGTTTCTTCCGCCAGGCCTTGGGCCTGGTCGTAGGCCGCCTGGGAGTCGTCCCGGGCGCGCTTGAGCTGCTGCTCCCGGGCCTCGATCCGTGACAGCATGGTGTTGAAGGCTTCGGCCAGGCTACCGATTTCGTCATGGTTGCCACGGGCGGCGCGCAGGGAATAGTTTTCCTCCCGGGTAACCTGGCGCGACAGCTCTTCCAACTGATGAATCGGCCGGGTGATCAGGCGTTTGATCTGCTGGGCGATGACCAGCCACAGCAGCACGCTGAAAATCAGGATGCCGAGGCTGGCGGTCAGGGTGCCGGTGTAGAACGCCGTAGGCAGTTCACTGCTGGCGACCAGCAGCAGGTGGCCCGGTGCCGTACCGGGGCGGGGCAGGGTGATGACCTGGTTGCTGCGGAATTCACCGGCCTGCCAGGCCTGCACGTTGCGGAAATGATCCGGCAGCTTGAGCTTCTCACCCTGCTGCAGTTGCGCCAGGCGCTCGCCCTCGCCGTCATACAGCGCCGCCGCCCGCAGCGGGGCATAGCTGTTGAGTTCGTCGAGCAGACGCTTGGCGCCTTGTGGCGATTGCAGGGCATCTGAGATCAGGCTCGGGTTGGCGATCAGCCGGCCGATGGTCTGCAGGGCCTGGGGGGCCATGCTTTCCTGGGAAATGTAGTAGGCGGCGCTGATAAAGGTCAGGTTGGCGACCAGCAGGACAGTGGTCAACAACACCAACAGGGCGGCCAACAGTTTCTGGCCGACCGGCAGGTTTTCAAGGCGCTGGCGCAATGGCATCAGATTCGTCGCTGAAAAGGAACACGAGGCCAGCGTAGCCGCTGCTCAGTCGCTGGGCAATCCGAGGTTGTTCAAGTGACCGATCAGCCGCTGGCGCAACTGTTCCAGATGCGGTACCGCCAGCTCGTGCCGCCGGGCGACCTTGCAGGCGTGGCCGAGCAGATAGCTGATTTCGGTGCGGCGCCGGTTGGCAACATCCTGGTGCATCGAGGAGTAATTGGCAGCGGTGGCCTGGATCACCCGTTCGACTTCCGGCTGCAAGTCTTCGGCCGCCGCGGGCTGGCCACAGCGTTCAAGCAGGTCGGTGAGCTCCGCGCACAGGGTTGCCACTTCGCAACGATGCTCCTGCAGGCCGCCATTCTTGCAGTGGTACAGCACGGTCAGCGGGTTGATCGCGCAATTGAGCGCCAGTTTTCGCCAGAGCCGGGTGAGGATGTCCGCGCTCCATTCGTGGGGGATGCCGGCGGCGCTCAGGTCGTCCAGCCAGAACGGTGCCACAGGGTGGGCGGGGTCACCGAGCCAGGTGTAACCGTGACCGGCGAACACCACGCGCCAGTCACCGTCGCGGAACGCGCCTTCGGTGCTGGAGGCGCTGATGCAACGGACCTGGGGGACGCGGTTGGCCACCGCGTCCTGACTGCCGAGGCCATTCTGCAACAGGATCAGTTCCGACTCGGCGTCCAGGCGATGGGCCACCGAGGCCACCGCTGCTTCCGCGTCATAGGCCTTGCAGGCCAGCAGCAGGCGCCTGATCGGCTCGGGAGCGTTCGCTGTTTCGCCCGGCACCGGGTAGGACTGCGACTGGCCCTGTTCCACCAACGTCAGGCCACCGGCGCGCCGATAGGCCTGCAACCGGCCTTCATCGCGCAACACCAGCCGCACCGGCAGGTCGGCCCGGGCCAGGCGCGCAGCCCACAATGTGCCGAGACTGCCGGCCCCGAGGACATGCCAGGTGGTGGACATCAGCTTTTTACTCGGTTTGATACGGGCATCTTGGGGGCTCACAGTATCGGCTGGAAAAGACTCGTTATAATGAGCGCGATTTTAACCACAAGCCAAGCGCGCGCCTTTATTACCGGGCGCCTTTTTTATTGGAGAACTCTACATGCCGTCATTCGACGTGGTATCCGAACTGGACAAGCACGAAGCCACCAACGCGGTTGAAAACGCCATCAAGGAACTCGACCGTCGCTATGACCTCAAGGGCAAGGGCAGCTTCGAGTTCAAGGAAAAGGACCTGACCGTCAACCTGACCGCCGAAGCCGAGTTCCAACTCGAGGCGATGATCGAAATCCTCAAGCTTGCGTTGGTCAAGCGCAAGATCGACGTGCAATGCCTTGAGATCAAGGATGCCTATGCCTCGGGCAAGGTGATGAAGCAGGAAGCCGTGCTCAAGGAAGGCATCGACAAGGAGCTGGCGAAGAAGATTGTCGCCCACATCAAGGACGCCAAGCTCAAGGTGCAGGCCGCCATCCAGGGCGAGCAGGTGCGGGTTACCGGCAAGAAGCGCGATGACTTGCAAGAGGCCATCGCGGCACTGCGCGCCAAAGAATTCGGCATGCCGCTACAGTTCAATAACTTCCGCGACTGACAGGACGCCAGGCTGTTCAGGAATAGGGTGGTGGGGGAGCAGGCTTCCTCGCCACATTCGTGCTTATGGTTATAAAGGAGAGTCGAATGGACTTGAATGCAGAAGTGGATCACCTGATCAAAACCTCCCAGGCCGCGATACCGATGGTCATGGAATATGGCAGCCGCGTGTTGCTGGCACTCATCACCCTGGCTATCGGCTGGTGGTTGATCAACAAGGTCACGCAAAAACTGGGCGCGCTGCTGGCCCTGCGTAACGCTGACCTGGCCCTGCAAGGGTTTATCAGTACCCTGGCCAATATCATCCTGAAGATATTGCTGGCGATTAGCGTTGCATCGATGATCGGCGTGGAAACCACCTCGTTCGTCGCCGCCATCGGTGCGGCGAGCTTGGCAATAGGCCTGGCATTGCAGGGCAGTCTGGCAAACTTCGCTGGCGGCGTGCTGATCCTGCTGTTTCGCCCGTTCCGTATTGGCGACTGGATCGAAGCCCAAGGCATCGCCGGCACAGTCGACAGCATCCAGATCTTCCATACCGTGCTGCGCACCGGTGACAACAAGACGGTGATCGTGCCCAACGGCAACCTGTCGAACGGCATCATCACCAACACCAATCGCCAGCCGACCCGCAAAGTGGTGTTCGACGTGGGTGTGGATTATGAGGCTGATCTGCAGAAGGCCAGGGAAGTGTTGCTGGAACTGGCGAAGGATGAGCGTGTATTGGCCGATCCGGCTCCTCAAGCAGTGATTTCCACACTCGGTGACAGTTCGATCACGGTGTCTCTGCGGGTATGGGTCAAGACGGCGGACTACTGGGATGTGATGTTCATGTTCAACGAACAATCCCGTGACCGGTTGAAGGCGGCGGGTATTGATATTCCGTTTCCGCAGCGAGTGATTCGGGTTGTTCAGGAAGAGACGGCGAGATAACGCGGATATAACCTGGCGATTGGGTCAGGTTGTATTTGGTTGGCTTGTTATTTATGAAGTTGCACCAAGTTGTTTTATTCGGCGCATAAAAAAAACCGCTCACCTTGACAGTGAGCGGTTTTTTTATGTCGGTGTAGCTATCGAGTGACCGCTGAGTTACAGGATGCTCAGTGGGTATTCGACGATCAGGCGGGTGTCATAGACGTCAGACGAATAGCCGCTGTACGCGCCGTTCGAGCGGTAGTTGGCGAAGCGCAGACGGAACGACAGGTCTTTGGCTGGACCTTCTTGCATGACGTACTTGGACTCAACGTTCCACTCGTTTTCCTTACCTTCGCCCAGACCGTTAGTGGTGATGTGGTCACCCATTACGTAGCGGGTCATGAAGCTCAGGCCTGGAACACCGTAGGTTTTCATGTTCAGGTCGTAGCGAGCTTGCCACGAACGCTCGTCGCGGCCGACGAAGTCGGAGATCTGGATGGAGTTGGCAACGAAGATCGTGCCGTTGCCGTCTACGCCATAGTAGTAAGCGTTGTCACCGCTGGAGCGTTGGTGAGCGATGGTGAACTTGTGAGCACCGATGCTATAGGCTGCGGCCAGGGACCACAGGTTGTTGTCTACGCCCTGGGTGCCATCGCCAATTGCGTCAACCAGATCGCCGCGGCTCTCGCCTTTGGTTTTATAGCCGTTGAAGTCGATGTTCAGCGACTGATCTTCGCTGATTGGCATCGTGTAGTTCAGGTTGACGTAGTACTTCTTGAAGTAGTCGTCAGCATCGGATGCAGCCAAGGCACCGGTGAAGTTATCGGTGAAGGCGTAGCTTGCACCGAAAATGTTGATGTTGGTCAGGCCTTTGCCGCCATTGCCGTTTTCATCAGGCAGACCGCCGATGCTGTCACGGCCCATACCGGTTTGTTTGCTCAGCGAGGTGAAGCGACCTGCGCTCAGTTCCAGGCCTTTGATCTCTTTGGAGGTGACCAAGGTACCGGTAGCGACTTCTGGAATCAGACGGCTGTCGTCAGTAGCGAAAACCGGGCTGGCAACGAATTGCTGGCCGTATTTCAGGACGGTATCGGACAGGCGCAGTTTAACGGCACCGCCCACTTTACCTTGGGATTTTTCCGGGTTGCCGTCACTGTCGTTGGCGAACAGGCCGTTACCACGGCGGCCCGAGCCACCGTCCAGTTTGACCGAACCCATTGCCATGGCGTCCAGACCGAAACCGACAGTACCTTGAGTGAAGCCCGACTCGTAGGTCAGCAATTCGCTCAGGCCGGAGTCCTGGCGGTAGCCGCTGGTGCCCGAAGAAGGGTTGCTGGCACCGTTCTTATAGTCACGGTTCATGTACTCGAAACGAGTCTTGGATTTCAGGCTCTGATCTTCAAAAAAGCCTTTGGACTCGTCTTGAGAAGACGCCACTGCGAACTGCGAAACACCGGCCGAAACAGCCAGTGCGATCATGCTCCACTTCATCACGCGCATCGTGATTTGCTCCTTTGGTTTTTAGAAGAGTACTGCCGTCCCACCTGTTTTTTTTTCTGGGCGGCTCTTTCTTTTTGTGTCGGCGCAAATTTATATCACGACGACATCATTGGCGATACTTGCCCATCCAACCTTTCAGCTTCTTTACGACCATGTCGCCAATGGCTCGATCCATGTCGTAATGGGGCTGTTCCGACGCAATCGGGTTTCGCAACTTGAATGTTGCTTTTCTTTCTTCGGCGTCGGTGTAAAGAGTCCTTTGTTACTGCACTTGAAGCTCCTGAGGGCAACCTTGCCACTTTATTTATAGGCCAGCAGGTTCTCGTTCCTACGATCCCCTGAAGGCGATGTCCGGGATGAATGCAACAAGCATGCACAAACCCGAATTTTGTTCACATTTTTTTCACACTCTTCCTTTCGGCGCGATGAAACCTCATGAAACCGGGGCTCAAAGGCCTTGTTTTAAATAGGGTTGACTGCTACGCCGCTATCGTGTTGGAAATCTGTAAACGGCTCGAGACAACCAAAAACGTTACCGGTTCACCCTATCCGGTGAGTAAATCCCGGATACTTTGTGCACTGAGCGTAGACGCTTTGTGCGGTTTTGGTGCAAAAAAATTCATGAGTCGCACCAGGCTCGGTGTTTCGCGGGATGCCGGGGTCGACGTTTTCGCACTCTGGGAGACTGGCTGCGCCAAATTGGTGCGTCTGGCTGCCGTGCTCAAAGAGGTCAGCCCCGAAAACAGGCATTGGCGCCATGCCTGGGAGGGTACGCAGTGAACGTTCGGCCATTCGGGGGTATGCTGCAAATAGGCGATACAGGCCCAAACCGGGCAGCCCCGATAACGAGCAAGGAGTACGCGCGGTGTTTGTTTTAGATTCACGACTGCAACAGGACACATTGCCCATTGGCGATTTCCCGTTGTGCCGGTTGCTGTTATCCAATGATTCGAATTACCCGTGGTTCATTCTTGTACCAAGGCGGGAAAGTATCAGTGAGTTGTTTCAGCTCGATGACGTTGATCAGCGTCAGCTATGGAAGGAAACCACCGCACTGGCCGAGATCCTCAAGGATTCCTTTGATGCCGATAAGTTGAACATCGCGACGTTGGGTAACGTTGTCAGCCAGTTGCACATGCACGTCATCGTGCGTAGGCATGAGGACGCTGCCTGGCCGTCGCCGGTATGGGGCAAGCATCCGGCCCGGCCTTATAATGCGGAGCAGGTGGCGGCCATTCGCGAGCGGTTGCGGATGGCCCTGACCGACGATTTCAAGTTTGTGGAGGGTTGAGCCGTGGATCTTGAGGCGCGTGTTACCGATCTGGAAACTCGCCTGGCATTTCAGGATGACACCATCCAGGCGTTGAATGATGTGTTGGTGGAGCAACAGCGAGTTGTCGAGCGTTTGCAATTGCAGATGGCGGCGTTGCTCAAGCGGCAGGAGGAAATGGCCGGGCAGTTCGAATCCGTCGAGGAAGAGGCGCCGCCCCCGCATTACTGATCGCCCGGGCGACAGGGCAAAAAAAACCGCGATGCAGCCTGGCTGCTCGCGGTTTTTTCATGCCTGGAATCAGCGGCGCGGTAGTGCGGCGATGACGTCTTCGGCTTGCAGGCCTTTGTCGCGGTGCATCACGGAAAACTCCACGCGCTGGCCTTCGACCAGTACGCGATGGCCTTCGCCGCGGATGGCCCGGAAATGCACGAAAATATCATCGCCGGAATCGCGGGAGATAAAGCCGAAGCCCTTGGAGGTGTTGAACCACTTCACGGTGCCGGTATCGCGGTTGGACATGTCGTAGTTCTGCGGCGCGGCAGACGGCGACGACTTCTTGTAGAAGCTGACGGCCAGGTGCAGTGCCACGGCAAGCAGCGCGGCCGCCAGGCTGAACAGAACGGCTGGTTGGCCGCTGATTTCCGGCATGGGCGCCAGCAGGCTCAGGGTTTGCAGGGCAACGGCCAGCACCAGCAGTACGCTGACCAGGTTTTGCAGTTGATGACGAGGACCTTTGTGCCAGTAAGGAATGACAGGTGCGAGGATCAGGTTGAGGAGGCCGAAGAAGGCCAGGTAAAGCGCATCGGGATGTTGCAGGTAAGGTGTGGCTTCGGAACCCAGGCTAGGGATGAAGGACAGCAGCAGGGCAGCTGCGCCCATTAGCAAGTGGACGATTTTCAACATTTTGATTGACTCACGGTTAAGACGGATCACAAGGAAGAGCTGGTCGGGGGCGGTTCGCTTCAGAACAATGAGAGGCGCTGGACACGTACCCGAATCAGCCTATGCGCTACGCCCGGGAAAATAGACGTAGCGACACACTGCCTATTTAACAGCAAAGCCGGGGGCTTCTCAAACTCGTAACAGGTGCGTACCACGCTGTTCGTCGGCCGGAAAGCTGCACGCCTGTTGGAGCGAGCCTGCTCGCGATGGCGGTCTGTCAGTTGCTGAAGGTATTGCTGACCCGCCGCCATCGCGAGCAGGCTCGCTCCCACAGGGAGGGGCGTTTATCCTGCTGATAGCGGGATAGCCTGGAACCGTCCGGCGTCCGGGCTTGTCGGTTCAGGAGGGCTGGCGATTTGTCGCACGCCACTGGCGACAACACCCGCTACGCTGTGGAATTCATCACCGTCAGGAGATCAACCAACATGGCAATTGATATCGGTATCAATGAAGAAGATCGCAAGTCCATCGTCGACGGGCTTTCACGCTTGTTGTCGGACACCTACGTGTTGTATCTCAAGACCCACAATTTCCACTGGAACGTCACGGGGCCGATGTTTCGGACCCTGCATCTGATGTTCGAAGAGCAATACAACGAGCTGGCGCTGGCGGTGGATCTGATTGCCGAGCGCATTCGTGCGCTCGGCTTCCCCGCGCCGGGGGCCTATTCGGTGTATGCGCGCTTGTCTTCCATCAAGGAAGAGGAGGGCGTGCCCGGTGCCGAAGACATGATCCGGCAACTGGTCGCTGGCCAGGAGGCGGTGACGCGCACGGCCCGCGGTATCTTCCCCTTGCTGGACAAAGTCAGTGATGAGCCGACCGCCGACCTGCTGACCCAACGCATGCAGGTTCACGAAAAAACCGCGTGGATGCTGCGCTCTCTGCTGGACGAGCGGTAGGTCTCAGGCGGGCGATGGTGGGAGCCGTGACATCATCGCTCGCGTGTGCAACCGTTGGTGTTCCTTGTATCGGGCATTCCGATCAGTCTTGCGCCTGCCTGTTGGGGGGAACCATCGTGTGTAGGACGATGTAATTCATCGTCTGCCAACTGTTGGCTTGTCCTACGTTGCCGATCAAAAAGTCATCTGGATCTGGCGACTCCGTTGAGCTTCCATAGGGCACCAGATTGGTTGTCCTGACTGAGAGGTTCGTATGGCAAAGGAGTGTCAACGGTATGATTCAAGGAAAAGAATCGAGGGAGGGGGCGCAGGCCATCGCTATCGACCCGTTCGTCAGTGGGTTCGATATGCAACTGGCCCGGCCCTTGTCCCGGTCCATCCGTTTGAACGGGTTCGCCACCTGTCTTCGGCTGGAGCGGGTCTATTGGGAGATTCTCGGCGACATCGCCGAGCTCAACAATTGCTCCATCAATACGCTGCTGTCCCATGTCGACAGGGAGGTGCATCTGCGCCATGGCGGGGTCCGTAATTTCAGCGGCCTGGTCCGTGTGGTCTGCGTGGTGCACAGTTTGAAGGAGGCCGGCATGGAGGTCGTGGAGCGTCACTGGCCTGGGGCTCCACAGTGACTCGGTCGCGCCGGTAGGTGCCCTGTGCAGCGTTGGGGGCTTCCAGATTCGTTTTCCCATCCCATGGAAACGAATGGAGAACGCCCCTACGGCTGCACAGGCTGCATTTAATGGATATAATCCCGCTCTTTGCCGCAAAGCCCAGCTTTTGCGCGATTAACCTGATCGCCGAGACAACCCATGCCGATGTACGACTATCAATGTGCTTCCTGTGGTCATCAGTTGGAAGCCATCCAAAAGATCAGCGAAGCACCGCTGGTCGACTGCCCCGCCTGCCAGGCGCCGGAGCTGAAAAAAATGCTGTCCATGCCGGGTTTCCGCCTCGGCGGTACGGGCTGGTATGAAACCGACTTCAAGACCGGCGCCAAGAAGAACCTCGCCGGTGGCGACAAAGCTGACTGAGATGAATACGCGCGGGTTCTTGCATGGGCAGGGCCTCCAACCGAATGTCGAATTACGAGAAGTGAAACCACTACCATGATGCGCAGCCATTATTGCGGCCAACTGAACGAAAGCCTGGAAGGTCAGGAAGTTACTCTTTGCGGATGGGTCCATCGTCGCCGTGACCATGGCGGGGTGATTTTCCTCGATATCCGTGATCGTGAAGGCCTGGCCCAGGTGGTGTTCGATCCGGACCGTGCTGAAACCTTCGCCACCGCCGACCGCGTGCGCAGCGAATACGTGGTCAAGATCACCGGCAAGGTGCGTTTGCGTCCGGCCGGTGCCGGCAATGCCAACATGGCGTCCGGCATGATCGAAGTGCTGGGTCATGAGCTGGAAGTGCTCAACGAAGCGGAAACCCCGCCGTTCCCGCTCAACGAATTCTCCGACGTGGGCGAAGAAACCCGCCTGCGCTATCGCTTCATCGACCTGCGTCGCCCGGAAATGGCCGAGAAGCTGCGCCTGCGTTCGCGCATGACCACCAGCATCCGTCGCTACCTGGACGAGAACGGCTTCCTCGACGTCGAGACGCCGATCCTGACCCGTGCCACACCGGAAGGCGCTCGCGACTACCTGGTGCCGAGCCGTACCCACCCCGGCAGCTTCTTCGCCCTGCCGCAATCGCCGCAGCTGTTCAAGCAACTGTTGATGGTGGCCGGCTTCGACCGTTACTACCAGATCGCCAAGTGCTTCCGCGACGAAGACCTGCGTGCCGACCGTCAGCCTGAATTCACCCAGATCGATATCGAGACCAGCTTCCTCGACGAAAAAGACATCATGGGCCTGACCGAAGGCATGATCCGCAACCTGTTCAAGGAAGTGCTGGGTCTGGAATTCGGTGACTTCCCGCACATGACCTGGGACGAGGCCATGCGCCGCTACGGTTCCGACAAGCCGGACCTGCGTATTCCGCTGGAACTGGTGGACGTGGCCGATCAGCTCAAGGACGTCGAGTTCAAGGTCTTCAGCGGTCCGGCCAACGATCCGAAATGCCGCGTCGCCGCCTTGCGCGTGCCGGGTGCGGCGAGTATGCCGCGCAGCAAAATCGACGACTACACCAAGTTCGTCGGCATCTATGGTGCCAAGGGCCTGGCGTACATCAAGGTCAATGAGCGCGCCAAAGGCGTTGAAGGCCTGCAATCGCCGATCGTCAAGAATATCCCTGAAGCCAACCTGAACGTGATCCTCGATCGCGTTGGCGCGGTCGATGGCGACATCGTGTTCTTCGGCGCCGACAAGGCCAAGATCGTCAGTGAAGCCCTGGGCGCGTTGCGGATCAAGGTCGGTCACGACCTGGAGTTGCTGACGAGCGACTGGGCGCCATTGTGGGTTGTCGACTTCCCGATGTTCGAAGAAAACGACGATGGCAGCTTTACCGCCCTGCATCACCCGTTCACCGCGCCGAAATGCACGCCGCAAGAGCTGGAAGCCAACCCGGCTACCGCGTTGTCGCGCGCCTATGACATGGTCCTGAACGGCACCGAGCTGGGTGGCGGTTCGATCCGTATCCATCGCAAGGACATGCAACAGGCGGTGTTCCGCCTGCTGGGCATCGACGAGGCGGAACAGGAAGAGAAATTCGGCTTCCTGCTCGACGCCCTGAAGTTCGGCGCACCACCCCACGGTGGCCTGGCCTTCGGCCTGGATCGCCTGGTGATGCTGATGACCGGCGCCCAGTCGATCCGTGAAGTGATCGCATTCCCGAAAACCCAGAGCGCGGCCGATGTCATGACCCAGGCCCCGGGTGCGGTGGATGCCAAGGCGCTGCGCGAGCTGCACATCCGCCTGCGTGAACAGCCAAAGGCTGAGTAAGGCTGACACCTGAAGGCGCATCTTCGGATGCGCCTTTTCGTTGGTGTCGATATTTCTGCTTGTCTGCCACCGCGCGAGCGCGCAGGGCGGGCAACGTTTCAAGAAGAACCGGAGCGAGTTATGGCAGGTCATTCCAAGTGGGCGAACATCAAGCACCGCAAAGAACGTCAGGATGCCAAAAGGGGCAAGATCTTTACCAAGTGGATCCGTGAGCTGACAGTCGCGGCCCGCCAGGGTGGCGGCGATCCGGGGTCCAACCCGCGTCTGCGCCTGGCCCTGGACAAGGCGCTCGGTGCCAACATGAGCCGCGACATCATCGACCGGGCCATTGCTCGTGGCGCCGGTGCGACCGAGGCCGACAACGTCGAAGAGCTGACCTACGAAGGTTATGGGCCGGGCGGTGTGGCGGTGATGGTCGAGTGTATGACCGACAACCGCAACCGTACCGCGGCGGCCGTGCGTCATGCCTTCAGCAAGTGTGGTGGCAACCTCGGTACCGACGGTTCGGTGGCTTATCTGTTCGAGCGCAAGGGGCAGATCAGTTTCGCACCGGGCCTGGATGAAGATGCCCTGACGGAAGCCGCCCTCGAAGCCGACGCCGATGATGTAGTCGGCCATGAAGACGGCTCGTTCGACGTGTTCACGTCGTTCGCCACCTTCTATGCCGTGCGCAACGCCCTGGAAGCGGCCGGGTTCAAGCCGGCCGACGCGGAAATCGTCATGCAGCCGACCACCAGTGCCGAATTGGACCTGGAAGGCGCCGAGAAGGTGCTCAAGCTGATCGACATGCTCGAGGACCTGGATGACGTGCAAAACGTTTATTCCAATGCCGATATTCCGGAGTCGGTGGCGGAACAGCTGGGCTGACTCGTCGCCGCCGTTCTGAATGTGGGAGCGAGCCTGCTCGCGATAGCGGTCGTCCAGTTTGCAAAAAAGTTGCAGGAGGATCGCCATCGCGAGCAGGCTCGCTCCCACAGGTTCAATAATTCCATCTTCAAACCGCAGGCGTTATGACTTTAATCCTTGGCATCGACCCCGGTTCGCGCATTACCGGCTACGGCGTGGTTCGCGACACCGGACGCGGCTGTGTGTATGTCGCGTCCGGCTGCATCCGCACCGGGGCAGGTGAGTTGCATGAGCGCCTGCAGATCGTTTATCGCGGCGTGCGCGAAGTCATCCAGACCTACGGCCCGGTCACCATGGGCATCGAAAAGGTGTTCATGGCGCGTAACGCCGATTCCGCCTTGAAACTGGGGCAGGCCCGGGGCGCGGCGATTGTTGCCGGCGCCGAGGAAAGCCTGGAGATCGCCGAGTACACCGCGACCCAGGTCAAGCAGGCGGTCGTCGGAACGGGCGCGGCAAACAAGGAACAGGTGCAAATGATGGTGATGCACTTGTTGAAGTTGGTCAGTAAGCCGCAGATTGATGCCTCCGACGCCCTGGCTATCGCCATTTGCCATGCCCATACCCGCTCCAGCCTGTTGCCTCATGGTCTGGGAACCGCACGCAGTCGTGGCGGGCGGCTGCGTCTCTGATAGCATCAGCGCACTCATTCATGAGCCCGAGTCTGTTGCGCCTGTGTCGTCGGCCTTCATGCCCGGGCTGTTATTCGCCAGCCAGCGGCTGGCCAACGCCCAAGGATCTGAAACGTGATTGGACGCTTGCGCGGCACCCTGGCTGAAAAACAGCCGCCGCACCTGATTCTGGATGTAAATGGCCTGGGCTATGAGCTGGAAGTGCCCATGACCACGCTGTATCGCTTGCCGTCGGTCGGTGAGCCGCTGACGTTGCACACCCATTTGGTCGTGCGCGAGGATGCGCAGTTACTCTATGGCTTTGTCGGCAAGCGTGAGCGGGATTTTTTCCGTGAGTTGATTCGCCTCAATGGCGTCGGCCCGAAACTGGCCCTGGCCTTGATGTCGAGCCTGGAAGTCGACGAACTGGTGCGTTGCGTGCAATCCCAGGACACGTCGGCCCTGACCAAGGTGCCTGGTGTCGGCAAGAAAACCGCCGAACGCCTGCTGGTGGAACTCAAGGACCGCTTCAAGGCCTGGGAGGCAGTGCCGGCCATGTTCGCGCTGGTGCCGAACCAGCCGGATGCGCCGGTGCCAGCGGCCAGCGCCGAGAACGACGCGGTCACTGCGCTGATCTCCCTGGGCTACAAGCCGCAGGAAGCCAGCAAGGCGATTTCCGCCATCAAGGAAAAAGGCTTGAGTACTGAAGACATGATTCGTCGTGCCCTGAAGGGAATGATCTAAGTGATTGAAGCTGACCGTCTGATCGCCGCCACGGGTGCGCCCCGTGACCGCGAGGAAGTCCAGGACCGTGCGATTCGCCCCGTCAGCCTGGCCGACTACATCGGCCAACCGACCGTGCGCGAGCAGATGGAGTTGTTCATCCAGGCGGCTCGGGGGCGTAGCGAGTCGCTGGATCACACCTTGATCTTCGGTCCGCCGGGCTTGGGCAAGACGACCCTGGCCAACATCATCGCCCAGGAAATGGGCGTGTCGATCAAGAGCACCTCCGGTCCGGTCCTCGAGCGTCCGGGTGACCTGGCGGCATTGTTGACCAACCTAGAGCCACACGACGTGCTGTTCATCGACGAAATCCATCGGCTGTCGCCGATCGTCGAGGAAGTGCTGTATCCGGCTATGGAAGATTTCCAGCTCGACATCATGATCGGCGAAGGCCCGGCGGCGCGTTCCATCAAACTGGACCTGCCGCCCTTCACCCTGGTGGGTGCTACCACCCGCGCCGGCATGCTCACCAACCCGCTGCGCGACCGTTTCGGCATCGTCCAGCGCCTGGAGTTCTACAGCAACGCGGACCTGGCTACGATCGTCAGCCGTTCGGCGGGCATTCTCGGGCTGCCGCTGGACCCGGAGGGTGCCTATGAAGTGGCGCGTCGGGCCCGGGGTACGCCGCGGATCGCCAACCGGCTGCTGCGTCGGGTCCGGGATTTTGCCGAGGTCCGGGCCAAGGGCCACATCACCAAGCCGATTGCCGACCTGGCGTTGAACCTGCTGGACATCGACGAGCGTGGTTTCGACCATCAGGACCGGCGCCTGCTGCTGACCATGATCGAGAAGTTCGACGGTGGTCCGGTGGGCGTGGACAGCCTGGCCGCGGCCATCAGCGAAGAGCGCCATACCATCGAAGATGTACTGGAGCCGTACCTGATCCAGCAGGGCTATATCATGCGCACCCCGCGCGGACGGGTGGTGACACGCCATGCCTACCTGCACTTCGGCTTAAACATCCCGACACGAATGGGTGAGATGCCGGTGGTAGACGAATTCCTCGATGCCGTGGACGATTGAACGACTTTTGTGCAGCGACTTTTTTCCGGATTGTGCTGTCCCAGACGACGTCCGGAGCGTCTATGCACTCGAGAATGAAAAAACAGTTGCCGCCGATTGGCAACCCGAGGAGTAAGCACTAGAGTATGCGCGCGCAAAACGGGCTGGAGTCGTTCGCACATCGCTGTCGCGTTTATTACGAGGACACCGATGCCGGCGGCATCGTTTACTACGTCAATTACCTCAAGTTTATGGAACGGGCTCGAACCGAACGGCTGCGGGAACTGGGTTTCGCCCAATCCGCGCTGGCAGGGGAGGATCTGTTATTCGTCGTGCATTCCAGCGAAGCGCGTTACCACGCGCCGGCGCGACTGGACGACGAGCTTCTGGTAAGTGCCGATGTCATCGAGTTGAACCGTGTCAGCCTGCGCTTCAAGCAGCAAGTCAGGCGGGCTGCGGATAATGCGCTGCTCTGTGAAGGGCAGTTTTTGGTGGCCTGTGTGCGCACCCATAGTTTGAAACCCCGGGCCATTCCCGAAGCTCTACGTGCGGCCTTTGCCGGCGTGAGCGGCGCGGGTACACACTCAGAGCAGGAGATAAAGCGTGGAAGCTAACGTCGTCGACCATACCTCCATGTGGAGCCTGGTCAGCAATGCCAGCGTCGTGGTGCAACTGGTAATGCTGACCCTGGTAGCCGCATCGGTGACCTCATGGATCATGATTTTTCAGCGCAGCAACCTGCTGCGCGCCGGTCGTCGTGCCCTGGAGAGCTTTGAAGAGCGCTTCTGGTCGGGTATCGACCTGTCCAAGCTGTACCGCCAGGCGGGCAGCAACCCGGATCCGGATTCGGGCGTGGAGCAGATCTTCCGTGCCGGCTTCAAGGAGTTCTCCCGTTTGCGCCAGCAGCCGGGCGTCGACCCTGAGGCGGTGATGGAAGGCGTGGCCCGTGCCATGCGTGTCGCCATTTCCCGTGAGGAAGAAAAACTCGAGCAGAGCCTGCCGTTCCTGGCCACCGTCGGTTCTGTCAGCCCGTACATCGGCCTGTTCGGTACCGTGTGGGGGATCATGAACTCCTTCCGTGGCCTGGCCTCTGCCCAGCAGGCGACCCTGGCCACCGTGGCTCCGGGTATCGCCGAGGCCCTGGTCGCCACCGCCATTGGCTTGTTCGCGGCCATCCCGGCCGTTATCGCCTACAACCGCTTCGCTGCCCGCAGCGAGACGCTGATCAGCCGTTACTACACCTTCGCCGATGAGTTCCAGGCGATCCTGCACCGCAAAGTGCACACCAGCGAAGAATAAGCAGGTATTTCCCGATGGCTTTAATCGCTCGAGCCCGAAACAAGCGCAAGCCGGTTGCCGAGATGAACGTAGTGCCCTACATCGACGTGATGCTGGTGCTGCTGGTCATCTTCATGGTGACCGCGCCGATGCTCAATCAGGGCGTGAAGGTTGATCTGCCCAAGGTTTCCAGCGAAGCCTTGCCGCAGGACAACAACACCCAGGTCCTGACCATTTCGATCAAGGCTGACAAGACCTATTACTGGAACCTTGGCAGCGAAGTCGATACCGAGAAGCAGCAGGACCGGGCCATGACCCTGCCCCAGATGACCGATGCGGTGACCAAGATCATTCGTGTCGGCAACGATGCCGGCAAGCGCACCCAGGTCTTCATTCGCGGTGACAAGACCGTCGACTACGGTGCCGTGATGGGCGCTATGGGCGGTCTGCAGAAAGCCGGGGTCGGTAATGTTGGCTTGATCACCGAGGCGCCCTGATGCAGCAACAGCGAGAGCCGTCCGCCTCGGAAAGCTACTTCTGGCCCAGCGTCCTGGCAATCGGCCTGCATGTGCTGGTATTCGGCATGTTGTTCGTCAGTTTTGCCATGACGCCGGAGCTGCCGCCGGCCAAGCCGATCGTGCAGGCGACCCTTTATCAGCTCAAGTCGAAGAGCCAGGCCACCACGCAGACCAACCAGAAACTGGCCGGTGAGGCGAAGAAGTCCGCTGCGCGGCAGACTGAAGTCGAGCAGATGGAGCAGAAGAAGGTCGAGCAGGAAGCGATAAAGGCAGCGGAACAAAAGAAAGAGGAAGCCGCTCAAAAGGCCGAAGAAGCGAAGAAGGCCGACGAGGCGAAGAAAGCTGAAGAGGCCAAGAAAGCCGATGAGGCGAAAAAAGCCGAGGCCAAGAAGGCAGAAGAGAAACAATTGGCTGATATAGCCAAGAAGAAAGCCGAAGAAGAAGCCAAGAAAGCCGCTGAGGAAGAGGCCAAGAAAGCGGCCGCCGAAGAGGCCAAGAAGAAGATTGTCGAGGACGCGAAGAAGAAAGCGGCCGAAGACGCCAAGAAGAAAGCTGAAGCTGACGAGGCGAAAAAGAAAGTCGCCGAAGACGCGAAGAAGAAAGCCGCCGCCGACGCCGCCAAGAAAAAGGCCCAGGACGCAGCGCGCAAATCTGCCGAAGAGAAGAAGGCCCAGGCCTTGGCAGACCTGCTTTCCGACACGCCGCAGCGCCAGCAGGCCTTGGCCGATGAGCAAGGCGATGAAGTCGCCGGTAGCTTCGATGATCTGATTCGTGCCCGGGCGGCAGAGGGTTGGGCTCGTCCACCTTCGGCGCGCCAAGGCATGACGGTGGTATTGCAGATCGGCATGTTGCCGGACGGTACGGTGGCCTCGGTCAGCGTGGCCAAATCCAGCGGCGACGGACCTTTCGATGCTTCGGCGGTTGCAGCGGTCAAGAACATTGGACGATTGACGGAAATGCAAGGAATGAAGTCGAGCGATTTCGCTCCCTATCGTTCATTCAAGATGACATTCACACCTGAGGATCTAGCCTTGTGAGAAACCTTCTTCGAGGAATGCTTGTCGTTATCTGCTGCCTGGCAGGGATAGCGGTGGCAGAGGAAAAGAACATTCTGGTCACCAGCGGCAGCGATCGGGCGACCCCGATCGCCGTCGTACCGTTCGGCTGGCAGGGCGGTAGCGTCCTGCCGGACGATATGGCGGAAATCATCGGCAACGACCTGCGCAACTCGGGTTACTACGCGCCGATTCCGAAGCAGAACATGATCAGCCTGCCCACCCAGGCCAGCGAAGTCATCTACCGTGACTGGAAGGCCCTGGGCGCCCAGTACATCATGGTCGGCAGCATCGTTCCGGCCGGCGGCCGCCTGCAGGTGCAATACGCCCTGTTCAACGTCGCCACCGAGCAGCAGGTGTTGACCGGCAGCGTGTCGGGCAGCACTGATCAACTGCGTGACATGGCGCACTACATCTCCGACCAGTCGTTCGAGAAACTCACCGGTATCAAGGGTGCATTCTCTACCCGCATGCTCTACGTGACGGCCGAACGTTTCTCCGAGAAAAACACCCGCTACACCCTGCAGCGCTCCGACTACGACGGCGCCCGCGCGGTCACCCTGCTGCAATCGCGCGAGCCGATCCTATCGCCGCGTTTCGCTCCCGATGGCAAGCGCATCGCCTATGTGTCGTTCGAGCAGAAGCGTCCGCGCATCTTCGTGCAGCACATCGACACCGGTCGCCGCGAGCAGATCACCAACTTCGAAGGCCTGAATGGCGCGCCAGCCTGGTCGCCGGACGGTAACCGCCTGGCGTTCGTGCTGTCCAAGGACGGTAACCCGGACATCTATGTGATGAACCTGGCCTCGCGTTCGATCTCCCGTGTCACCAACGGCCCGGGCATCAACACTGAACCGTTCTGGGGCAAGGATGGCTCGACCATCTACTTCACCTCCGACCGTGGTGGCAAGCCGCAGATCTACAAGACCAGTGCCGGTGGCGGCGGTGCCGAGCGCGTGACCTTCGTCGGTAACTACAACGCCAACCCTAAATTGTCGGCGGACGAGAAGACCCTGGTGATGATCCATCGCCAGGACGGTTTCACCAATTTCAAGGTGGCAGCCCAGGATATGCAGCGCGGTAGCGTAAAAATCCTCACTGATAGCACTCTGGACGAGTCACCTACTGTTGCGCCCAACGGCACCATGGTAATCTACGCCACCCGCCAGCAGGGCCGGGGAGTCTTGATGCTCGTGTCCATTAATGGACGCGTGAGGCTCCCGCTTCCTACCGCTCAAGGCGAAGTCAGAGAACCGTCCTGGTCCCCTTACCTGAACTGACGCGGCGCAATACGTTTTACTTAACACACTGGGGTTCATTAGGAGTTTCACGATGGAAATGCTGAAGTTTGGTAAATTTGCTGCGCTGGCTCTGGCCATGGCTGTAGCTGTAGGTTGCTCGTCCAAAGGCGGCGACAACGCCGGTGAAGGCGCTGTTGATCCAAACGCTGGTTACGGCGCTAACACCGGTGCAGTTGACGGCTCCATGAGCGAAGAAGCTGCTCTGCGCGCAATCACCACCTTCTACTTCGAATACGACAGCTCGGACCTGAAGCCAGAAGCCATGCGCGCTCTGGACGTTCACGCCAAAGACCTGAAAGCAAACGGCGCTCGCGTTGTTCTGGAAGGCAACACCGACGAACGTGGTACTCGTGAGTACAACATGGCACTGGGCGAGCGTCGTGCGAAAGCCGTTCAACGCTACCTGGTACTGCAAGGTGTTTCCCCAGCTCAGCTGGAACTGGTTTCCTACGGCGAAGAGCGTCCAGTTGCTACCGGCAACGACGAGCAGTCCTGGGCTCAAAACCGTCGCGTCGAACTGCGTAAGAACTGATTCGTCATGCGAACGTGCCGTCGTGCTGTAACTGTTCTGGCTCTCAGTCTCGCACCGCTTGCGGTGTGGGCTGCGGTTCCTGTGGTCGATAACGATGCCGGCTATAACAATAGCGGGAGCAGTTATCCGCCTGCAGGTTACGGTACGAACGGCGCCTATGCCGGGGGAGGGGTTTCGGCCCCTGTCTCGGCACAGGGCGAGCTGTTCAACCAACTGCAGCAAATGCAGGATCAGCTTTCACGCCAACAAGGCGCGATTGAAGTTCTGCAAAACGAAGTATCGCGCATGAAGCAGGAAAACCTGGAACGTTACCAGGATCTTGATCGGCGCATAGGAAGCGGTGCTGCACCTGCCGCGACTCCTGAGAATTCTCCTGCCGGTGGCGACTTGAACGCCCCTGGCGCAGCCGCAGGCGCGGGTGCAGGGGCAAGCGCTCCAGCCCCTGCCGCCAGTGGCGAACCGGCTGATCCGGCGAAGGAAAAGCTTTATTACGATGCTGCCTTCGACCTGATCAAGGCCAAGGATTTCGACAAGGCCAGCCAGGCCTTTGCCGCTTTCCTGCGCAAATACCCAAACAGCCAGTACGCGGGCAATGCCCAATACTGGTTGGGTGAAGTGAACCTGGCCAAGGGCGACCTGCAGGGTGCCGGACAGGCATTCGCCAAGGTTTCCCAGCTGTATCCCAAGCATGCCAAAGTGCCGGATTCGCTGTACAAGCTCGCTGATGTAGAGCGCCGCCTTGGTCATACCGACAAGGTCAAAGGCATTCTGCAGCAGGTGGTCTCCCAATATCCGGGGACTTCTGCCGCCCAGTTGGCCCAGCGCGATCTGCAGCGCATGTAAGCCGGTTTGACCCTGTAATGAAGAAACCCGCGCCTGTCGCGGGTTTTTTCGTTAGAATTCACGCCCTTTTTTCTGAAACACGCTTTTTGGAGCCTGCGCGATGGCGGGGTTCCTTGAAGTGCCTGACGGAGGCGGACGGCCTGTTTAGCTGTTACGCCCGTGGCGACTATGCAAGACACATTGAGAATCACCGAAGTTTTTTACTCGTTGCAGGGTGAAACGCGAACGGCCGGGCTGCCCACAGTATTTGTGCGCCTCACCGGTTGCCCGTTGCGTTGCCAATACTGCGACAGTGCCTATGCCTTCAGCGGCGGCACCCTGCGAACCCTGGACGACATCCTCGAGCAAGTGGCCGGCTATCGCCCGCGCTACGTTTGCGTCACAGGTGGCGAGCCACTGGCACAACCCAATGCCATTCCCTTGCTCAAGCAGCTGTGTGATGCCGGTTATGAAGTGTCGCTGGAAACCAGCGGCGCCTTGGATATCTCGGCCGTCGACCCGCGTGTCAGTCGCGTGGTGGACCTGAAAACGCCAGGATCCAAGGAAGCGCATCGTAACCGCTACGAGAACATCGAACTGCTGACGCCCAACGATCAGGTCAAGTTCGTTATCTGTTCGCGGGAAGATTACGACTGGGCCGTGTCCAAGCTGATCCAGTATGGGCTCGACAAGCGAGCCGGTGAGGTCCTGGTGTCGCCAAGTCATCACGACTTGAACGCGCGGGATCTGGCGGACTGGGTGGTGGCGGATAACCTGCCGGTGCGCCTGCAATTGCAGCTGCACAAATATCTTTGGAATGACGAGCCGGGGCGCTGATATGACTGAGCAGACGAATATTGCAGAAAAACGAGCGGTCATCCTGTTGTCCGGCGGCTTGGATTCGGCCACGGTCGTGGCCATGGCGCGTGCCGAAGGTTATCGCTGCTACACCATGAGTTTCGATTACGGCCAGCGTCACCGCGCTGAACTGCACGCTGCCGAACGAGTGGCTCGGGATCTGGGCGTGGTGGAGCACAAGGTAATTGGCCTGAACCTCAATGGCATCGGTGGTTCGGCCCTAACCGACAGCTCCATCGCTGTACCCGAAGCTCCGAGTGAAGGCATACCGGTAACCTACGTGCCGGCGCGTAACACGGTATTCCTGTCCTTGGCGCTGGGTTGGGCCGAGGTGCTGGAAGCCCGTGATATTTTCATCGGCGTCAATGCGGTGGATTACTCCGGCTACCCGGACTGCCGTCCCGAGTTCGTCGAAGCCTTCGAGCGCATGGCCAACCTGGCGACGAAGGCCGGCGTGGAAGGGCAAGGCTTTCGCATCCAGGCGCCGCTGCAAAATCTCAGCAAGGCCGATATCGTCAGGGCCGGTGTGAAGCTCGGTGTGAACTATGGACTGACCGTTTCTTGCTACCAGGCCGACGATCAGGGCCGCGCCTGTGGCAAATGCGACAGCTGCCGCCTGCGTGCCGAAGGCTTCGCCGCGGCGGGTGTGAGCGATCCAACCCCTTATTTTTGATTTATTTCAAATTAGGTGTTGAATAGTCCTTAGAAATCAGTATTATACGCGCCACCACACAGCGGGTCGTTAGCTCAGTTGGTAGAGCAGTTGGCTTTTAACCAATTGGTCGTAGGTTCGAATCCCACACGACCCACCATTTTTGCTGTTTTAAAAGTCTGGAAGGCCCACGAAAGTGAGGATTTCCGGATTTTTTTTTGCCTGTAGGAAAATCCCGGGCCGGCAAGCCAGGGAACCACGCAAGGGGATAGGCGTGGTTCCCTGGCGGCTTAGAGCAAGCCGTCCTCAGCACAGACCTTCACGATCTGCTCGCGAAACCAGACGTTGGCATTATCCTGGCCGGGTTTCTCGCTCCACATCATATCCAGCGTAAAGTTCGGTAATCCGGCCGGTGGCTTGCGATGGCTGAATTTGCTCTCGTCGCAGGTCAGTGCCTGAATGCGTCGTGGCAGGGTCAGCACGAAGTCGGTCCCGGTGACCATATTGAGCGCGGCCACGTAGCTGTTGGCTCGGGCGACGATCTGCCGGCTATAGCCCTGTCGGGCCAGCCAGCCATCAATCATGTTGGTGTCGGAGGTCCAGGGGGTCGGGAAAACATGCTGGCACGCTACGAATATTTCCAGGCTGAGGGCCTCGTCCGGCAAGTTGGCGTTTCTGTCGACTACACAGACCAATTCATCTTCAAGTAATACTTGTGAGCGCAAGCCTTTGGCGCTGCGATGAAAGTTGGGACCGAAACAAATCACTAGATCGAAACGGCCGTCCGTCAGTTCGTCAACGGGAATATCTTTGTGAAATTTCGTTATATTGATGATGACGGGAAATTGGCTGCCAATAAAACGCTTGACTAACTTGGGCAGGATCAATAACTCAAAGTATTCTGGCGCGCAAATATTGAACGTTATTTCTTTCTGTGTGGGGTCGAAGGTCTGAATGCCGGAATGGCAAATATTGATAGTCTGAAGAATCTTGACGATATGACTGTACATGGCGGTGGCTTTATTGGTAGGACGCATGCCACTGCGAGTATTAATGAATAGTTCATCTTCGAAGCTGGTGCGCAGCTTCTTCAAGCAATAGCTCACGGTTGACTGGCTGACACAGAGGGCCTCGGAGACCTCTGTGACGCTGCTCTGCTCGTACACCGAGACGAACACCATCAAGTCCTGCATGTCCAGCTTTCTAAGCAAATTACTATTGAGCATAAGATCCTTCTTGGCGCAATCCATGGGCTAGCGTCTCTGGTTTTTATGACAAAGACGTTTATTTATATATTAGCGGATGCAATTTATTTTTTAAATGGCTTGTAGGAATTTTCTTAAATATGCTCGCCTCGCTTTTAAAGACATCCTGCACAGGGACGGAGGAGGACGAAAATGCAAATACGTGTCGCGGAAACTAAAACGCCATTATGGGTACAGGCTACTGAGGTAGTAAAAGACAAGTTTCGAAGTTCTTACGCGGCTTCGGTAGAACCGAATCCACAATACTTTGCGGTCACTCAGGATCAGGCCGATCGTATACTTGCGTGTGCCGGTATTACCTTTGCGGATCACCGCGTTCTGTTTTCCGAGCAATACCTGACACAGCCGATTGAAGAGATTCTGTCCCAGCGTTTCGAGAAAACCATCGAGCGTTCGAACATTGTCGAGATTGGCAATCTGATTTCCCATCATCTCACGGCGGGAATGATTCTCGTTAATATGATTCCGTTGTTGTCCTGGTGCATGGGTGGGCATTACCTGTTGTGCACTGTTACGCCTCGGGTCCGGCAAATGATGGAAAGTTGCCAGATCGATTTCGAGCCGCTGTTGACCGCTGACCCCACCCGGCTGGCCGATGATGGCGGCAAGAACTGGGGAAGCTATTACGCCAAGAAGCCGGTTACCGGTTTCATCCGGGTCGATCCGAAGCGCTCACGTTTCGCCGCCATGACGCTCAGTACCTCGTTCACGCAGTTGCCCGGTGAAACCCTGGCGAGGGCGCAGCCATGAGCGGTGGTTTTATCAATCTGTTGAAACAGGCACTGCAGGTCAACCGCCAGGCGGTCTGCGCGGTTGACTGGACGTCGGGCACCGAGTCTGTGGCGCTGACCTACGGCGAACTGGAACACCGGGCGCTCAATCTGGCTGCCGAGTTGCAACGACGTTTCACCACGCCGGCCCACGGCGATCAGGTGGTGTTGGGGATCGCGACGCGCAACAGCAGCGACTGGCTGGTGGCCGACCTGGCGTGCCTGTTTGCCGGGATTACCGCGCTGCCGTTGCCGTTGGCGTTCAGTCAATCACAGGCCGAGCATCTGGCCGAGCGTTGCGACGGGTTTCTGGTGGATGCCGCAGGGCAGCGGACACTGGCGCAACGCTGGAAACTGAATTTTCCCGACAGCCGCCTGCGCCGCCTCAGCGAGTCGGTGATCGAGCAGCCCCTGCTGCACACTCCGGACGGCGAGGGCGACTGGATCTGCAAGATCATTCACACCTCGGGTACCACCAGCCGGCCGAAAGGCGTGCGCTTGAGCAATCAGGCGGTTGGCGCGGTGCTGACGTCGTTGCGCGAGCGCATGCCGGTCAATGCCCATCGTCGGTATCTGTCGTTGGTCCCATTGAGCCTGCTGCTTGAACAGGTGACCGCCGCGTACCTGCCGCTCCTGACCGGTGGGACCGTGCATTTCCTGCCGCCCAGCGAAGCATTGCTCGGCGAACCCGGGGCTTCGCCGCAGCGTCTGGTCGACTGGATCCTGCAGGTCCAGCCGACGGCCCTGACGGTGCCGCCGGTCATGATCAATCGCTTCCTGGAGCAGTTGAACGATGGCGGCGAGGCGGGGGAGCGGCTGGCGAGTTACCTGAAGTCCGGGGCTCACATCACCTGCGGCGGCGCGGCGGTGAGTATCGATGCCCTGCACGATCTGGCCGAGCAAGGCATCGAGGTGTACCAGGGCTACGGACTGTCGGAAAACGCCTCGGTGGTCAGCGTGAACACTTTCGAAGAGCAACGCCTGGGCAGTGTCGGCAAGCCGCTGCCCCATGTCCAGGTACGGATCGGCGCCGACCAGACCATCGAGGTCAAGAGTAGCTCGCTGTTCAGCGGTTATTCGGGGACGGACCCCAGTGCGTGCTCCATGTCGGGAGACGGCTGGATGGACACCGGGGATCTGGGGATGCTCGACGAAGACGGCTACCTCTACGTGCATGGCCGCAAGAAGAACGTGATCTGCCTGCCCAACGGCCGCAATGTCAGCCCCGAGCAGGTCGAGCTGGAGTATCGCAAATACCCGGGCGTGAACGACGCCGCGGTGTTCTTCGATGAGCAACACGGTCTGGTGGCGTTGCTGTGTGTCGAGTCGACGCCGGCCGGGGATGAACTGATTAGCTGGTCGACCGGCCGCTTCTCCGACATCGAACGACCGAACCGGCTCTGGTTGTTGACCAAGGACGATCCGTTGATCGAGCAGCTTTACACCGTTACCGGACGACCGAAACGCGCCGATATCGCCACTGTTTTTTCCACTCTGCAAGGGAACGCATCTAATGAGCACACCTGCCTTTCACTTTGAAACCCCGGACGTCTCCATCGTCGAGTCGCACCACTTCGCCAGCCTGGGCAAGGCGGAGTTGTATGAGCTGCTGGGACACTACGGTGTCGTGCTGTTTCGCAATTGCATCCACAGCGCCGAGGCGTTCAGCGCCTACGTCAAGCAAAACAGTTCCCGGCTGAGCCTGGATCCGGCGCGGGTCATGGTCGGTGGTGCGGCGCAGTTGGTGGATGCCGGGCATCAGGCGGTCGGCCTGCATTGCGAAAACGGCAATTCGCCGTTCTGGCCGGACATGACCTGGTTCTATTGCCAGGAGGCGCCGCGCAAGGGTTCGCAAACCACGATCTGCGACGGTGAGAAAGTGCTAGCGAGGCTGTCTCCGGGCTGCCGCAGCTTCTTCGAAAACAACCCTATCCGCTACAGCCGCACCGTGGCGGGGGAAAAGTGGCGCCGGCTGGTCTGCCATTATTCGCCGACCCTGTCGAACCCGGCCGATGTGGTCATCGAGGATCTGTTGCAGATCATTGGCAATGACCCGCAGACGCAGATTTCCTTCAACCCGGCCGATGATTCGATGCACTACGCCTTCAGCACGTCGGCGATCCTCACTTCCGCCTTCAGCCAGCGCCCGGCGTTTGCCAACAGCATCCTGGGGCCTTCGTTCAACTACGAGGCGCCGGTGATCGATACGGTGGACGGGCAGGTGATTCCCGCCGGCTTCCTGGCTGAAATCGCCGAAGTCTCCGCCCAGTACACCGTTCCGGTGGGTTGGCGTGACCACGACGTGGTGATGATCGATAACCGTCGGGTCATGCACGGTCGTGAAACCATCGTCGATGAGCGTCGGCGCATTTTCAATGCCCTGAGCTATCGCTGAGAGGGTGCCATGAAGAACGATAAATATATTACTGGCGGGCAGTACGAGACGTACCTCGACGGCGATGGTCGGCAGATCATCGACCTGACCGGCGGGTTTGGCTTCCAGGTGCCGGCGGTGATCGAAGCGGTCACTCGCCAGGCGCAGATCATGGGGCTGTCCAACCGGGTACTGATGTCTGCACCGCTGATTGCCTTGTGCCGCCGTCTGGCTGAGCTGCTGCCTAAGCCGTTGGTCAGTTCCTATGTGTGCAGTTCCGGTGACGAAGCCTTCGAGGGCGCCTTGAAGTTATGCAAGGGGCTCAAGCCGAAGGGCAACACCATTGTGTTTATCCAGGGGGGGGATTACGGCTCGCTGACCTACGGGCGTTGCCTCAACACCGCGCAGGGCGACCTGGACGTGCAAGATTTCCTGGGCTTCAAGCGCGTGGCGATTCGTCAGCTCGCGGACCTGGATTCGGTGGACTGGAGCGATTGCTTCGCGGTCTGCCACAGCAGTACCCGCCTCGATGCGAACGGTCGATTGCAATTGCTCGAGGCGGCCCTGGTCGAGCGCTTGCACGCCCGCGCGGCGCAAGCCTCGGTGCCGGTGATCGCCGTCGACACCCAGACCTGCCTCGGTAGCCTGGGCTCGCTGTTCGGCTTCCAGCGTTATCGCTGTATCCCGGACATTGTCGTGCTGGGTGGCGCGCTGGGGGGCAGTGCGATTCCTATCGGCACCTATACCTGCAGCGAGCGCATGGCCTGGCAGGTCTATGGACGCAGCAGTCCGGCCAAGCATGGCAGCACCACGGCCGGCAATCCAATGGCTTGTGTGGCGGCCCTGGCCGCGCTGGATTATGTGCAGGCCAACGACTCGCCCCGGCACTGCCTGGAAAACGGTCAGCGACTGGCGCAGACCCTGGCGTCGTTTGGCGCCGTGGCCGAAGGCGGCTGGGTCAGCCTGCCGTTGGCCGACGACCTGCAGCCGAGCGTGCTGTGCGAGGCACTTTACCAACAAGGCATCTACGTCAGTGCGCCCCGTGGCCGCGAATTGATCTTGCGGTGCCCGATTACGGCTCGCTCCGAACACGTTCAACGTGCCGCAAACATCATCAAGGAGACCCTAAGCCATGTCCTTACTCAGGCCGCATGAACAGCTGCTGGATGATTGCCAGCGGTACTGGAGCGCCTCGGCGGCCAAGCTCTATCGCCTGGGCAAGACCAGCGTCGAGCAACAGACCGATGGCATTCATGTCACCGACCACACCGGCAAGCGCTTTATCGACTGTGCGTGCAGCTACGGCGTGTTTATCGTCGGTCATCGCAACCCGATGGTCCGCGAGCAGGTGCAGGTGCAGTTGAACCAGATGGCCTGGGTACCGGAGGGCCGGCGTCATCCGCTCCAGGACAAATTGACCGAGCGTCTGTGCCAACTGGTGCCGGGGGAGTGGGGTGACGTGCAGTATATGGTCTCGGGGGCCGAAGCCATCGAGCAGAGCCTGCGCTATGCGTTGCGCATCCAACCGCACCGGCGGCGGATCGTGGTGATGAGCGGCTCCTACCACGGCAAGACCCTGGCGGCGATGAGCATCCTGGGGCAACGGCAGAATCACAGCAGTTATGGCATCGCAGCGCCCGACGTGACCCATGTGCCCTACGGTGATTTTGCGGCCCTGCAAAAGGCCGTCGGCGAGGGCGTGTGCGCGGTGTATGTCGAACCGATCCTGGGGGGCGCGCATCTGCAGATGCCGCCGCTGGGCTACATGGCCAATCTGCGGGCCTTGTGCGATGCCACCGGCACCTTGTTGGTGGCGGATGAGATCCAGACCGGTTTCGGTCGCTGCGGCAAATGGTTCGCCGTGCAATATGACGATGTGGTGCCCGACATCATGATCCTCTCCAAGGGCCTGACCGGCGGCTACACCTCGTTCGCCTGCGCCATGTACAGCCAGCGCCTGGCGACCCAATACCCACTCAGTGAAATCGAGCCCGATACGCGCACCAATGGCGGGCATCCGGTGGCGTGCGCCTCGGCGCTGGCGGCCATCGATTACATCGAGCAGAACAACCTGGTGGAGCAGTCGCGGATCAACGGCGGTTTGCTGCGCCATGGTCTGCAACGCCTGGCGTTGCGCTATCCGCGCATCGTCGAGGATGTGCCGGGGGTGGGCCTGATGACAGGGCTGCGCTTGCGCGGTTCGGTCTATGAAGCCTTGATGAGCATGGAGCTGAGCAAGCGCGGCATTCATGCCGGCCATTCGATGAATGAAAAGGCCAAGCGTCCGGTGCTGCGTTTCTATCCACCGTTGAGCATCTCGCCCGATGCGTTGCGCCATGTCCTGGCCATGATCGAAGAGGCCCTGGAGGCCATCGACCGGCGGCCGAAGCTGGCGGTCAAGGCATTCTCCCTGGTGGTGCGCAACATGTACCAGTTACCCAACAAGTGGCTGCGCAGCAAGGAGGCGTCGTGAATATGTTCAATCCCGACTCGCTGACCCTGCGGGAGATGGCGGGTCTGTTGCGACGTGGCGTGCTGACCAGCGTCACGTTGCTGGAGTTCTATCTGCAGCGGATCGCCGAGCGTAACCGGCAGATCAACGCACTGATCCAACTGGCGCCCGTGGAAGAGTTGCGGCGCCAGGCCCGCGAAGCCGACGAGATGGCGCGCATCGGCCAGATCAGCGGTCCGTTGCACGGTATTCCCATCACTATCAAGGACGTCCTCCACGTCCAGGGATTCAGGATGTCCCGAGGGCTGGAGGAACTGCTGGGCGATGTCAGCCCGCAGGACGCGACGGCCGTCGCCCGGCTTCGGCAGGCCGGGGCGATCATCCTGGGCATCAGTAATGTGCCTGAACTGTGCATGGCTTTCGAGACCGAAAACCTGATCTACGGCCGCACCCTCAATCCCCATGACTTGCAACGCTCCGCCGGCGGCAGCAGTGGTGGTGAGGCGGCGGCAATCGCCGCAGGGTGTTCGCCCGCCGGGCTGGCCTCCGATGCCTGTGGCAGTGTGCGGATACCCGCGCACTTCAACGGCATTTGCGGCTTGAAACTGACCCAGGGCCGGGTGCCATTGACCGGCCAGTTTCCCAACGACCGCTCCGGGTTGTTCCACATGACCTCGGCTTTTGGCGTGATGGGGCGCTACGTCGATGACCTGGCATTGCTCGGGCCGCTGATCAGCGGTGCCGACGGACAGGATCCGGACACCGTCGACGTGCCGTTTGCCGAAAGCGAGCCGCTGGCCAGCCTGCGGGTCGCACTGTTTTCAGAGTCGGACCGCACGCCTGTCAGCGCCGCGGTGAGCGAGGTGTTGCGGCAGGTCGAACGGTGCCTGAGCCAAGTGGTGGCGCAGGTGAGTCCGGTGGCGCCGCCGATGCTCGAGGAGGCTTGCGACGTGCTATGGCGGGTGTTCATCACCGGTGCCGACGCCGGGCGTGGCTGGCGACAGCTGTTCGAGTCGATGAATAAGCGCCGTTTCACCCCGGCCATCGCCCAGTTGCTGGACATGAGCGAAGCCGTGGAGTTGACCGTGGATGAAGTCAAGCGCGACTGGATCGCGATCGACACGTTCCGCTATCAACTGGCGAAATTCTTCAAGCAACACGACCTGTTCATCTGCCCGGTATTTCCGGACGTTGCGTTCCGTCATGGAGAATCCCTGGAGGATCGCAACCGCTATGCCTTCGTGTTCCCGTTCAGTCTCAGCGGTTCACCGGCGGTGGTGATCCGCGCCGGAACCGATGCCGCCACGGGAATGCCCATCGGCATCCAGATCGTCGGGCCGCACTGGCAGGAGGAACGGTTGCTGGCGGTGGCGGCTTTCCTCGAGCGGGAGCTGGAGAGCTGGAGCCCGGTTGCACCTCGCTCGGCGTCGGCGCACTAGTGTGCGCCGCGCCGGCGTACAAAGCCTGGGGCGATTTCAAGCCGTAACGGTTCTGGCATTACGGCTTGAAATCACCAGCGCCAGCATCCCCACGCCTACCAGCCCGGCACCGATGATTTCGAGCGCCATCGGTTGTTGCCTGAGCCAGAACCAGTTGAGCAGCGTCACGAACAGGGTGTTGAGGTAGACGTAGGAGATGACCGTGGACGGTGCGATTACCCCGATGGCCCGGTGCAACAGCCAGAACGTGGCGAGGGTACCGAACAGGGCCAGGTACACCAGCCAGCCGATATCCAGCATCGACAATTGCAGGCCGCTGCGCCAGCCGCCGCTGAACAGGCAGAACAGCAGCAGGAACAGCGAACCGAACAGCATGTTCCAGAAGGTCATCGCCACCGGATCCCGACCCTTGAGCGCCTTGGCCTTGAATCGTTGGCTAAGAGGCGAGTACAACGCCATCGCCACGCAACCGACACCGAAGACCAGTACCGGATAAAGCGCGGGCATCTGCCCCGGCGCCGTACCCTTGAGCGTCAGCAATACGGCACCGGCCGCCGCGATCAGCATGGGCAGTAGGCGGGTCTTGAGGTTCGGACTGGGCAGCAGGAACACCTCGAAGAACAAGGTGATCAATGGCACCAGTGTGTACAACGTCGCGGTATTGACCGCCGAGGTATAACGCAACGCCTCGAACAACGAGCCAAAATAGGTCGCCAGCAACAGGCCAAGCACAGCATGGGCCAGCAATCCTCTGGCGGTGATGGGCGAGGTGTTTTTCAGCAGCACCAGCGGCAGGAACAGCAAGGCCGAAAACAGCAGCCGCAAGCCCGTGAGCAGAATCGGGTCGATCGAGTGGCTGACTTGAGCCGCCGCGAAGAACGACGAGGCGATCAGCATTGCCCAGATGAGCATGCCCCAGTGAGCGGCTGCAAAACCGACGTGTTTCATCAAGGTCTTATTCCTGTGTTCGAGAACTGGAACGTCATGATGGGCAAATCCGTCGGCCGTCATGGGTAGGGGGATAAAGACAGGGCCGCATTCATTGCGGCCCTTTTTTCGGTGACGCGAACGGTTCCGCTAGCTGATGTGCCGCGCGTACTGCTTGGGATTGAAGCGCAACACCATCAGGATCATCAGCGCCATGACCGCGGTGAGCGACCACCAGGCCCATTCGAAGCTGCCCAACTGATCGCGGATCATCCCGGCGATCAGGGGTGAAAGCCCAGCGATCAGATAGCCGATGCCTTGCACGAACGCCGTCAGGCCACCGGCCCGGCGTGGGTTGTCCAGATGGTCGAGGGATACGATCAGGCTCATCGGGAACAGGCCGCCGATACCCAGTCCCAGCAGGCAGGGCCACAACAGGCTGAAGCGTTCAGGGCTGAGGATCAGACCGCAGAAACCGCCCATGATCAGGGCCAGCAGAACGGCCAGCACCAGACGCTTGTCCTGGCTGCGGTTGGCGATTGCCGGGGTGACGAGGCCCGAGAGTACTTCCATCGCCGTGAGGAACCCGAGCAATAGGCCCGCGTGCTGTTCGCTCCAGCCTTTTTCCACGTAGTACGGTGCCAGCCAGGCCAACACACAGGTATAGGACGCAGTGCCCAGGCCGAAGAAAATCGCCAGCAACCAGGCCCGGCCATTAGCGAAGAACGATTCCTTGTTCCGGCTCGGGGCGTCGGGTAACGGCGTCACGGCCGAGCGCTGGGCGTACCAGCAACCCAGGGCAACCAGCGCCAGCACCGCCCAGATCGCCAGGCCGATACGCCAGCTGCCGGTCTGTGTCAGGACGAAAGGTGAGAATGACGCCGCCAGGGCTGCCCCGCCCATGATCGAGGTGACATACAGCCCCATGAACAGCGAGACGTTGTCGCTGAAGCGTGATTTGATCAGGGCCGGCATCACCGCCTGAATCAGCGCGATCCCGACCCCGGCCACCACGGCGCTGATAATCAGCTCGACGGCGCTGTCCAGATACAGGCGCGACGCCGTGGCGATGCCGATGATCAACAGCGAGAGTACGATAGTGCGGTGTTCACCGATGCGCAGCGCAATGCGCATGCCCAGGAACATCGCCAGGCCCATCGCCATGACCGGCAGCATGGTCAGCAGCGAGGCGGTGCTGAAACTCAACGGCACCTCGCCGCGAATGGCTGACAACAACGGCCCGACCGCCGCCATCGAAGGTCGCAGGTTCAGCGCCACCAACACCACACTGACCATCAGCCAGACGGCGTGGGTGCTTGAAGTTCGAACATTTTCCATAACGGAGCCTTGGCTGATAAAAATGCCATTTAGGCCGCGAAGCGAGGGCAGGGGCAAACTGAAAACTGGGCAGTGATATTGAAAGATTAAATGCTCATCAACCCTGTGGGAGCCGGGCTTGCCCGCGAAGACGGCGGTAAGGTCAACATTGCCGCAAGCTGACCCACCGCCATCGCGAGCAGGCTCGCTCCCACAGAGGCTATTCCATGGCCGGGCTCAACGTACCCAGCCAGGCCACCAATCCCAGGATGACCACCGCTACAGAGAACTCAAGTACCATGCTGCGCCGCAAGGCCCTCACGGCGATGCTGCGTTCGTCGGTTTGCCTGGCCAGCTCCAACTGCGGGCTCAGATGAAAACGGTTCAGTGCGGCGAACACCAGCATGGCCCCGAACAGGACAAGTTTAAGTGTCAGCAACTGACCATAGGTGCTGTCGAACAGCCCGTCGATGCTCGGGCCGACGATGAACAGGTAATTCATCATGCCGGTCACGCTGATGATCAGCACGATCACGGCCCCTGCGTTTTCAAAACCGGTCAGGGCCCGAGACAGCACCGGCAATCGGTGTTCGGCCTGGTGAAGCAGCAGCACAAACGCCGCCAAGGCGCCCACCCAGGCACCTGCTGCCCACAGGTGCAAAAAGTCAGTGATGAAGTGCCAGCCCCGTCGTTCGCCTTCGTCCATGGCACCATGGCCGGCCCACGCCAGCGTCGCAAGGGCCACGCTGGCGGCCAGCGTGCCCAGCCACAGGCTTGCGCTTGGCCAGCGCTTGCTTTGCGTCGCGGCGGCAACGGTCACCATCAATGCCAGGATCCGCAGGCTCCAGCTCGAGCCCATATCAGTCTCCAATACCATCATTTCAACGTGCGGCTGCAACTCGGCCCAGTCCGTAACGCCGCTCATGGCCCAGACCATGCACAACATGCCGGCGATGGACAGCAGCACGCCGATGATGGCCGTGCTCGCCAGGAGCCTTGCGAAAGGCAACACTTCACCCGACTTCCGTTCCTGGCCTCGCAGACCATAAAGGCCGAAAGCCGCCAGGCCGAACAACAACATCAGGTCCAGATACAGGGCCAGGCGTAGAACAATGTTGATCAGATCTATGTCGGTCGAGTCGCTCAACTCACTTCACCTTGAAAGTGACGTTGCCGGTAATCGGGTGAGTATCGGACGATACCGCGCGCCATTGGACCTGATAGGTGCCCGACGTGAGCGGGGTATTCGGGACGATGACCATGGTCTTGGGGTCTTCGCTGCCCGATACCTTGGCCGCCATGGGCATCGGCGAATGGGCCGACATGCCGGGCATCTCGGTCATCAGCAGCTTGGCGCCGGAGAACTTGGTCATCAGGTTCTCGGAAAAGTGCAGCTCGATCTTCGCCGGTGCCGGTCCCTGCGATCCTTCGGCAGGGGTGGTGGACAGCAGCTTGGGGTGTGCCTGGGTCAGGCCGCTGCTCAGCAGGCCGGTGGACAACGCAACGGTGATCACAGCGTTTTTGATGAATGACATGCAAGGACTCCTACAACGGTTTTCTAGTTTTTTGGGAAATGGAGGGGGCTCAAACCGTCAGAACCACATGCGCACGCCCAGGACCAGGCGTGCCTCGCTGCGGTCGTCGCCTTCTTCGCGGGCGTAGTCGGCGGTGTTGCCATAGGTGCGGTTCCAGGTGACGCCGATGTAAGGGGCGAATTCGCGACGGATTTCATAACGCAGCCGCAGGCCCAGCTCGGTATCCGACAGACCTGAACCCACCGCGCGCTGCGGATCGTTCTTGCCATAGAAGTTGGCTTCGGCGGTGGGCTGCAGGATCAGGCGGTTGGTCAACAGGATGTCGTAGTCGCCCTCCAGGCGTACGGCGCTCTGGCCGTTCTCGCCGAGGTAGGCCGTGGCCTGGGTTTCGAAGTTGTACAGCGCCATGCCCTGGATGCCCAAGGCAGCCCAGGTTTGCGGCTCGTCCGGCTTGAAGTCCTGGCGCACGCCGGCCACCACGTCCCACCAGGGGCTGATGGCGTGGCCCCAGAGGGCCTGGAGCTCGGCTTCTTCGGTCTTGCCGTTGGTGCGTTCGCCTTCGGTGCGCAGCCACAACCGGTCGATGTCGCCGCCGATCCAGCCGGAGGCGTCCCAACTCAGTGCGCTGCCTTCGTCGGCGTCTTGCCATTCCAACTGATTGACCAGGAAGAATGAGTTGAGCGCGCTGTCATGCACCTGGTGACCACCGTGGTCCTCATAAACCGCTGCGCGATCGGCGGCGGTCAGTTCGGGGATCGGCGTGCGGCTGGTGGTCCTGGGCGGCTCCATCGACTGCATGTCCTGCATCGACTGCATGCCTTGCATCTGGCCATGGTCCATGCCCTGCATCTGGCTGTGATCCATGGCTGGCATAGCGTTGCCGGCGGCCCAGGCGGGTGCGGCGATGCCTTGTGCCAGGCCGGCCATGATCATCATCGACAGGAAAGGAGATTGAATGTGGCGGGTCATGGTTCGGCTCCTCATTCCTGTACCCGGATTTCACGGAACATGCCCATTTCCATGTGGAAGAGCAGGTGACAGTGATACGCCCAGCGGCCTAGGGCGTCGGCGGTGACCCGGTAGCTGCGCCTGGAGCCGGGCGGCACGTCGAGGGTGTGCTTGCGGACCATGAACTGACCGTTTTCGTCCTCCAGGTCGCTCCACATGCCGTGCAGATGGATGGGGTGAGTCATCATGGTGTCGTTGATCAGCACGATGCGCAGCCGTTCGCCGTACTTGAACAGCAACGGTTCGGCGTCGGAGAACTTCACGCCATTGAATGACCAGACGAACTTTTCCATGTGCCCGGTCAGGTGCAATTCAATGGTGCGACCCGGTTCGCGGCCGTCCGGGTCGGGGAAGGTGCTGCGCAGGTCCGCATAGGTCAGCACCTTGCGACCGTTGTTGCGCAGGCCCATGCCCGGGTCGTCGAGCTTGGGCTTGACGCTCATGGCTTGCATGTCCACCAGCGGGTTGTCTTGTTCCGATGCCGGATGGGACGGCATGTTGCCCATGCCTGGCATGGCGCCGTGGTCCATCATCGGCATGTCACCCTGATCCATGGTCGACATTTCGCTTTGATCCATGCCCTGCATGCCGTCCATACCCTGCATGTCCTGCATGGCGCCGTGATTCATTGCGGGCATCTTGCTGTGATCCATGCCTTGCATCGATCCATGGTCCATGCCGCTCATATCACCCATGCCAGCCATGCCACCGTGGTCCATGCCGCCCATGCCCATGTCGTCCATGGTCACCAGCGGTCGCGGGTCCAGCGGTGGGACAGGCGCTGAGAGCCCGGCTCGGGTCGCCAGGGTGCCACGGGCATACCCGGTGCGGTCCATCGACTGGGCAAACAGGGTATAGGCCTGCTCGGTCGGTTCGATGATGACGTCGTAGGTCTCGGCCACGGCGATCCGGAACTCATCCACTGGCACCGGATTGACGTATTGGCCGTCGGAGGCGACCACCGTCATTTTCAGGCCGGGGATGCGCACATCGAAGTAAGTCATGGACGAACCGTTGATAAAGCGCAGGCGAATCCGCTCGCCGGGCTTGAACAGGCCGGTCCAGTTCATGTCCGGCGCCTGGCCGTTCATCAAGTAGGTGTAGGTCGCGCCGCTGACGTCCGCCAGGTCGGTGGGGTTCATCTTCATCTCGGCCCACATCTTGCGATCGGCCACGGCGGCGCCCCAACCTTTGCTGGCGACATCGTCGATGAAGTCGCCGACGGTGCGTTTGTTGTAGTTGTAGTAGTCCGATTGCTTCTTGAGTTTGCGGATGACGTCGGCGGGGTCTTCGTCGGTCCAGTCGGTGAGCATGACCACGTAGTCCCGTTCGTACTGGAAGGGCTCGGGTTCCCGGGCGTCGATGACCAGCGGGCCATACACTCCGGATTGCTCCTGGAACCCGGAATGGCTGTGGTACCAGTACGTGCCGTTCTGGCGGACCTTGAATTGGTAGACGTACTGGCCGTCGGGTTCGATGCCCTTGAAGCTCAACCCTGGCACGCCGTCCATGTTGGCCGGCAGAAGGATGCCGTGCCAGTGGATGGACGTGGTGTCCTTCAAGCGATTGCGTACCCGCAGGGTCACGGTGTCGCCTTCGCGCCAACGCAGCAGTGGGCCGGGAATGCCGCCGTTGATGGTCTGGGCGATGCGGGGATGACCGGTGAAATTGACCGGGCTTTCGCCAATGAACAGGTCGAAGTCGGTGCCGCTCAATACAGTGGGCTGGCCTGGGGCGGTCATCGCCCAGACGGGCGCGCGCCACAGGCCCAGCCCTCCCAGGATGCCGCCAGCGGTCAGGCCCTTTACGAAGGTGCGCCGGGAAGTTTTTGTTTGCATCGATAAAAGTCCATCAGTCGATTCGCGACGTGCGTGGGGCAATCCCCGTGCAGGTGTGAAGCAAAAGATGACACAGGCGAGCGGGGCGGGTGATTACATTTCAGTCAGGTTGGTCTGGGCATCCGCTCCCAGCGACGCGGTGTTTGAATGGCGCTGGGGCGTGCCGGCCAGGCACCGATCAGAATGATCTTTTGCATCGGCGGGATATTCTGTAGCCTTGCCGGCTTCACGCTGTCCCGTGCCTGATTGATACCCACTTTCCCGGCGGTACCCGAGTGGTCCGGAGCCGGGTGTATACTCGACTTTCGCGCAAATGCGCCTGCAGGTCTTGCGAACATGACGCAAATTTCCGAACGCCTTCTGGTCCAGGCTCACCTCGACGCCAAGCAGCCCAAGCCGCTGAGTGCCGAGCAAGAAGCCTGGTACCGCGCCGCCATCGCCGCCGAGCTCAAGGCTCAGGACGCGGTGCTGGTCGCGCACTTCTACTGCGACCCGATCATCCAGGCCCTGGCCGAGGAAACCGGGGGCTGCGTGTCCGACTCCCTGGAAATGGCCCGCTTCGGCAACGCTCATCCGGCCAAGACCGTGGTGGTGGCCGGGGTCCGGTTCATGGGCGAGACCGCCAAGATCCTCAACCCTGAAAAACGCGTGCTGATGCCGACCCTGGAAGCCACCTGCTCCCTGGACCTCGGTTGCCCGGTGGACGAGTTCTCGGCGTTCTGCGACCAGCATCCAGAGCGTACCGTGGTGGTGTATGCCAACACATCGGCGGCGGTCAAGGCCCGGGCCGACTGGGTGGTGACGTCCAGCTGTGCGCTGGAAATCGTCGAGAGCCTGATGGACAACGGCGAGACGATCATCTGGGGCCCGGACAAGCACCTGGGCACTTACATCCAGCGCAAGACCGGCGCCGACATGCTGCTCTGGGACGGCGCTTGCATCGTCCATGAGGAGTTCAAGTCCAAGCAACTGGAGGACATGAAGGCCCTGTACCCGGACGCCGCGATCCTGGTACACCCGGAATCGCCGACCTCGGTGATTGAACTGGCGGACGCCGTGGGCTCCACCAGTCAACTGATCGCCGCGGCCCAGAGCCTGCCGAACAAGACGCTGATCGTCGCGACCGACCGTGGCATTTTCTACAAGATGCAGCAATTGTGTCCGGACAAGGTCTTCATCGAAGCCCCTACCGCCGGCAACGGCGCGGCGTGCCGCAGTTGCGCCCACTGCCCGTGGATGGCGATGAATACCCTGGAGCGCACCCTCAAGAGCTTGCAGGAAGGCACCAATGAGATCTTCGTCGACCCGGCGTTGATCCCCCAGGCCATTCGTCCGCTCAAGCGCATGCTGGACTTCACCCAGGCGGCGCGGATGAAGCTGGCCGGTAACGCCTGAGTCCTGATGTTCGTTCCCACGCTCCGCGTGGGAATGTCTCTACGGACGCTCCGCATTCGGCTCTGGGACGCGGAGCGTCCTCACTTGGTCTTCTTGGGAACCCGCACCAACTGCGTGTCCGAGTAGATGTCATGCCAGCTGCGCTTGCGTTTGTCGAACAGCGACCAGAAGAAGCCCAGCCCTACCGGCAGCCATGAGGCAATCGACACCACGAACCGCAACAACGCCTGCCACAGGCTGATGGCCGTGCCATCGGCGTTCTGTACGCGGATGCCCCACACCTGCATGCCCAGGGTCTGGCCGTTATGGGTCCAGAACTTGGCGAAGAAACCGAACAGCACGAACAGCAGCACGGTGGACAGCAAGGGGTCGCCATCCAGTGCGCCAGCTTCGGTGAGGGTGCGCATTTTCTCTTCGCCGATGATCCCCATCTGGATCATCTTGTAGACGCCGCTGGTGACGATCAGCAGCGCCGTGCACAGCAGAAAGTCATAGAACATCGCCGCCAGGCGACGACCCAGGCCGACGGGGGGGAAGTCGCCCTGAGGGATGAGCAGGTGTTTCGGCATGACGGCCTCGGACCAAAAAGAAGCCCATTCTACGGATTTACGCCCATAAAAAAGCCCCTGATATCAATCAGGGGCTTCTGGGGTTGCGAAAGCTTAGGCTTCGGCAACAACCTCGTCAGCCTGCATGCCTTTCTGGCCTTGCACGGCAACGAAGGTGACTTTCTGGCCTTCTTTCAGGCTCTTGAAGCCGTTGCCCTGAATGGCACGGAAATGCACGAACAGATCCGGACCGCTTTCAGGAGTGATAAAACCAAAACCCTTTTCGTCGTTGAACCACTTGACGGTACCGCTCTGACGCTCAGCCATTTTCTTATTTCCTTTGACGCTTAAAATTGATGACAGCCTCTTTCACTTGAAAGAGTACTGGGGCTGGGTTGCAGGAAAGTAAGAGACGTCGAACGGGATGTAGCGAACTTCATAGGCTACTGCCCAGGTCACGATTCCAAGCGACCCATGCAAACACAGTGACCAAACTCTACGCCAACTACGAATGAAAAAACAACCCCCTCTGAAGGGCCCGGTTTTCCTAAGCTTCGCGCCATTTATGCGTTTCGTTGGTCTGGGCTTAATCGATAGGCTAGTTCAATTGTTTGGCAGCGTTATAAACACCGTTCAATAGGAGATAATGCACCTTTTTATGGCGGTTGCGTTACACATTAGTGCACGTATAACGCAATCGCGTTACTTATAGAAACAGTCAATCAGCCGCGGTAGTAGCGTTGTGCAACGAATGGCATTTTGCTTACAAGCAAAGGCACCCTTTTCCCACGGACAATGGCCCAGACGGGCGTTTCCAGGATGGTATAGGCGGCGTCCAGATAACCCATCGCCAAAGGACCACCCAGGGTCGGACCGAAGCCGCCGCTGCACACGGTACCGATGATCTCGCCTGTCTCGTTGACGATTTCCGCGCCTTCGCGCACCGGGGTGCGTTCCTGGGGCAGCAGGCCGACGCGTTTACGGCTCACGCCATTGTGTTGCTGAGCGAACACGGTCTCGGCGCCCGGGAAGCCACCGGCGCGGGCACCGTCGGCACGGCGGACCTTGGAGATGGCCCAGAGCAGGCTGGCTTCGATCGGCGTCGTGTCGGTGTTCATGTCGTGGCCATAGAGGCACAGACCGGCTTCCAGGCGCAGGGAGTCACGGGCGCCGAGGCCGATGGCGGCCACTTCCGGTTCCGCCAGCAGGGCACGGGCGAGTTTTTCCGCCTCGGCGGCGGGCACGGAGATTTCGAAACCGTCTTCACCGGTGTAGCCCGAACGGCTGACAAAACAGTCCATGCCCAGCAGCGTGACGCGTTGGAATTGCATGAAGGTCATTTTCGCCACGTCCGGTGCCAGGCGAGCCAGCACGGTGACGGCGGCCGGACCTTGCAGGGCGAGCAGGGCACGGGCTTCGAACAGCGGCTCGATGTCGCACTGGTCGCCGATGTGAGTGCGCAGATGGGCCAGGTCCTGGTCCTTGCACGCTGCGTTGACCACCAGGAACAGCTCGTTGTTGCCCAGGTTGGCCACCATCAGGTCGTCGAGAATGCCGCCATTGGCATTGGTGAACATGGCGTAGCGCTGCATGCCCACCGGCAGGTCGATGATGTCCACCGGCACCAGGGTTTCCAGGGCCTGGGCAGCGCCCGGGCCGGTCAGGCGGATCTGGCCCATGTGGGACACGTCGAACAGCCCGGCCTGATCGCGGGTGTGCTGATGTTCTTTCATGACCCCCAATGGGTACTGCACCGGCATGTCGTAGCCTGCGAACGGCACCATGCGGGCGCCCAGTTCTAGGTGCAGAGCATGCAGCGGGGTCTTCAGCAGTTGTTCGGTGGACATATCAGCTCCTGGAAAAATGAATAGAGGCAAGCAGCGCGCATCAGCATTCGATGATGTTGACCGCCAGACCGCCGCGGGCGGTCTCCTTGTATTTGCTTTTCATGTCGGCGCCGGTCTGGCGCATGGTGCGGATGACCTTGTCGAGGGACACGAAGTGATGCCCGTCGCCACGCATGGCCATGCGCACCGCGTTGATGGCTTTCACCGAGCCCATGGCGTTGCGTTCGATGCAGGGCACTTGCACCAGGCCGCCGATCGGGTCGCAAGTCAGGCCGAGGTTGTGTTCCATGCCGATTTCAGCGGCGTTCTCCACTTGCTGCACCGTGCCGCCCAGGACTTCGCACAAGGCGCCGGCGGCCATGGAGCAGGCGACGCCGACTTCACCTTGGCAACCGACCTCGGCGCCGGAGATGGAGGCGTTTTCCTTGTACAGGATGCCAATGGCGGCGGCGGTCAGCAGGAACCGCACCACGCCGTCCTCGTTGGCCCCGGGAATGAAGCGCATGTAGTAATGCAGCACGGCCGGGATGATCCCCGCCGCGCCGTTGGTGGGCGCGGTGACGACACGCCCGCCAAAGGCGTTTTCCTCGTTGACGGCCAGGGCATACAGGTTGACCCAGTCCAGCACCGACAACGGGTCGCGCAACGCCGCTTCGGGGTTTTTGCACAACTGGCGGTGCAGCGCCGCTGCCCGTCGCTTGACCTTCAGCCCGCCCGGCAGGATGCCTTCGTTGCGGCACCCGGCCGCCACGCAATCCTGCATCACCTGCCAGATCTTCAGCAGACCGGCGCGGGTTTCGGCTTCGGGGCGCCAGGCGCTTTCGTTGGTCAGCATCACCTGGCTGATGGACAGACCATAGGTGCTGCAGTGGCCCAGCAGATCCTTTGCGCTTTTGAACGGGAAGGTCAGGGGCGTGGCGTCTTCGACAATCCGGTCGGCGCCGGCGGCGCCTTCATCGACGACGAAGCCGCCACCCACCGAGTAGTACTCACGGCTGCGCACTTGCAGGCCCGCGCCGTCGAAGGCGCGGAAGATCATGCCGTTGGGGTGGAAGGGCAGCGGCTTGCGAATCATCGCCAGGTGCAGTTTTTCGTTGAATTCGATGGGGTGCTGGCCCAGCAGGTTCAAGCGACCATTGCTGCGGATTTCCTGCAGGCGGGCGGTCACTGTTTCGGTGTCCACGGTGTCCGGGTGTTCGCCTTCCAGGCCCAGCAACACGGCCTTGTCACTGCCGTGGCCTTTGCCGGTGGCGCCGAGGGAACCGTACAGCTCCACCTTGACGCTGGTAATGGTCTCGAGCAGGTCATCACGACGCAGCCCTTCGACGAAACGGGCAGCGGCACGCATCGGGCCGACCGTATGGGAACTGGAAGGGCCGATACCGATCTTGAACAGGTCGAACACGCTTAACGACATGGTGTTTCTCCGGTTTCTTTTTATGGCGATCGAAAGATTGAAAGTGATCCCTGTGGGAGCGAGCCTGCTCGCGATGGCGGAGTGTCAGTCAACATCTGAATTGGCTGTCACACCGCCATCGCGAGCAGGCTCGCTCCCACAAGGGGGAATGCGGCGGTTGAGGGGGACGGGCGAACCCGCCCCCTCACAAGTCAAGCGTAGCTTTCGATCGACGGGCAGGCGCAGACCAGGTTGCGGTCGCCGAACACGTTGTCGACCCGGCCCACTGGTGGCCAGTATTTGCTTTCGATCAACGACGCGACCGGGTACACCGCCTGTTCGCGGCTGTAGGGGTGGGTCCACTCGCCGACGATTTCCGCTGCGGTGTGCGGGGCGTTTTTCAACGGGTTGTCGTCCTTGTCCAGGCTGCCGTTTTCCACCGCGCGGATTTCTTCGCGGATGCAGATCATGGCGTCGCAGAAGCGGTCCAGTTCTTCCTTGGACTCGCTTTCGGTCGGCTCGATCATCAGCGTGCCGGCCACCGGGAACGACATGGTCGGGGCGTGGAAGCCGAAGTCGATCAGGCGCTTGGCCACGTCATCGACACTGATGCCGCTGCTGTCCTTGAGCGGACGCAGGTCGAGGATGCACTCGTGGGCCACCAGACCGTTGCTACCGGTGTAGAGCACCGGGTAGTGCTCTTCCAGGCGACGGGCGATGTAGTTGGCATTGAGGATCGCCAGCTGCGAGGCGCGCTTGAGGCCCGCGCCACCCATCATGCGGATGTACATCCAGGTGATCGGCAGGATGCTGGCGCTGCCGAACGGCGCCGCACACACCGCGCCTTCCTTGCGTTCCATGTTGGCGTGGCCCGGCAGGAAAGGCGCCAGGTGCGACTTGACGCCAATCGGGCCGACGCCCGGGCCGCCACCGCCGTGGGGGATGCAGAACGTCTTGTGCAGGTTCAGGTGCGACACGTCGCCGCCGAACTTGCCCGGCGCACAGAGGCCGACCATGGCGTTCATGTTGGCGCCGTCGATGTACACCTGGCCGCCGTTGTCATGGATGATGCCGCAGATTTCGCGGATGCCTTCCTCGAACACACCGTGGGTGGACGGGTAGGTGATCATCAGTGCGGCGAGGTGTTCGCGGTGCTCGATGGCCTTGGCCCGCAGGTCTTCGATGTCGACGTTGCCACGGGCATCGCACGCGGTGACCACCACGCGCATGCCGGCCATGTTGGCGGTGGCCGGGTTGGTGCCGTGGGCCGACGAAGGGATCAGGCAGATGTCGCGACGCTCTTCGCCACGGCTCTGGTGATAGGCGCGGATCGCCAGCAGGCCGGCGTACTCACCCTGGGAACCGGCGTTGGGTTGCAGCGACACCGCGTCGTAACCGGTGGCGGCGCACAGCATGGCTTCCAGTTCATCGGTCAACTGCTGGTAACCGGCGCTCTGCTCGGCCGGGGCGAATGGGTGCAGGGCACCGAATTCGGCCCAGGTCACCGGGATCATTTCACTGGCGGCGTTGAGTTTCATGGTGCAGGAACCCAGCGGGATCATGGTGCGATCCAGGGCCAGGTCCTTGTCGGCGAGCTTGCGCAGATAGCGCATCAGCTCGGTTTCGGAATGGTAGCGGTTGAACACCGGGTGGCTGAGCACCGGCGACTGGCGCACCAGCTCGGCGGGGATGCGGCTCTGCACGCTGGCAGCCAGGGCGGCGAAGTCCGGCAGGGCCTTGCCGTCGGCCAACACGCGCCAGAGGGTTTCGATGTCGGCCTGGCAGGTGGTTTCGTCCAGGGACAGGCCCAGGCGTTCAGCGTCTACTACGCGCAGGTTGATGCGTTGGGCGCGGGCCTGGTCGTGCAGGGCGGCGGTTTGCGCGCCGGTGTGCAGGGTCAGGGTGTCGAAGAAACTGTCCTGTTCGACGCTCACGCCCAACGCGCCCAGGCCCTTGGCGAGGATCGCGGTCAGGTGATGGATGCGGTTGGCGATTTGCACCAGGCCCTTGGGACCGTGGTACACCGCGTACATGCTGGCGATGTTCGCCAGCAGCACCTGGGCGGTGCAGATGTTGCTGGTGGCTTTCTCGCGACGGATGTGTTGCTCGCGGGTCTGCATCGCCAGGCGCAGGGCCGGCTTGCCGAAACGGTCCACCGACACCCCGACCAGGCGGCCTGGCATGTCGCGCTTGAAGGCATCTTTAGTGGAGAAATAAGCCGCGTGCGGGCCGCCGAAACCCAGCGGTACGCCGAAGCGTTGGGCGCTGCCGATGGCGACATCGGCGCCGAATTCACCTGGCGGGGTCAGCAGGGTCAGGGCCAGCAGATCAGCCGCGACCGCTACCAGGGCGTTGGCCCCGTGGAAGCGTTCGGTCAATTCGCGGTAGTCGAACAGGTCGCCGTTGCTGGCCGGGTATTGCAGCAGCGCGCCGAAGAACGGGCTGGCATCGGTCAGCTCGCGTTCGTCGCCGACCACCACGTCGATGCCCAGGGGCTCGGCGCGGGTGCGCAGCACGTCGAGGGTCTGCGGGTGGCAATGGCGCGAGGCGAAGAAGGCGTTGCTACCCTTGTTCTTGCTCAGGCGCTTGCAGAAGGTCATGGCCTCGGCGGCGGCGGTGGCTTCGTCCAGCAGGGAGGCGTTGGCAATCGGCAGGCCGGTGAGGTCGCTGATCAGGGTCTGGAAGTTCAGCAGCGCTTCGAGACGACCCTGGGAAATTTCCGGTTGGTACGGCGTGTAGGCGGTGTACCAGGCCGGGTTTTCCAGCAGGTTGCGCAGGATCGGTGCCGGCGTATGGCAGTTGTAGTAGCCCTGGCCGATGTAGGTCTTGAACAGTTGGTTCTTGGCTGCGATGGCTTTGATCGAGGCCAGTGCATCGGCTTCGCTCTGGCCGTCACCCATCTCCAGCACGCTGGTGCCCTTGATGCTCTCAGGGATGACGCTGGCGCTCAGGGCTTCCAGGGAGTCGTAGCCCAGGCGTTCGAGCATGGCTTGCTCGTCGCTGGCCCGTGGGCCGATATGACGGGCGATGAATTCGTTGGCGGTGCCCAGATTAACGGTCATGTGGCGCTCCTCAGGCTTCGGCGTTGGCTTTGATCAGGCGGTCGTAGGCGTCCTGATCCAGCAGTTGGCCAACTTCAGCGGCATTGGCTGGCTTGAAACGGAAAAACCAGCCTTCGCCCAGCGGATCTTCGTTGACCAGTTCAGGATTGCTTTCCAGGGCCGGGTTGACTTCCAGCACTTCACCGTCCAGCGGCATGTAGACACCGCTGGCGGCCTTCACCGATTCCACGGTAGAGGCTTCGTCACCCTTGGCGTAGGTTTGCAGTTCCGGTAACTGAACATAGACCACATCGCCCAAAGCGTTCTGTGCAAACGCGGTGATGCCGACTGTGACGCTGCCATCGGCTTCGGCGCGCAGCCATTCGTGATCTTCAGTGAAACGCAACTCGCTCATGGAAACTCCTGGGGCCAGATTCGTCTGGTGGACGCGAAGAAAGGCGCGGGACATGACCCGGCCGTATGGTTATAGCCATAGCAAGAATGCGGCCAATGTCGATAAGTGTTTATGAATCAATGACTTGAGGGGATTTTGAGTGGCGCGGGGAATCCGGTCTGTAGCGAAATCGCTACAGTGTCGCGCCTGGAAAAAATGATTGTGGGATCAAAGCCTTATCCGGCGCAGTTTACCGCTAGCTGTAGCGATATCGTTCCACTGTAGCGCTTTCAGTACAGATGGAGGTCGTTTTTGAGCCGATTGTTGGTCGAGGCAGGCCCATGTGGGAGCGAGCCTGCTCGCTCCCACATGGGGAAGGTGATGCGGCTACGGCTTGTTGGGAATCCCATACTTGCGCAACCGATGGGCAATCGCCGTATGGGAGGTCTGCAGGCGGCTGGCGAGTTGACGGGTGGAGGGGTAGTTGACGTAGAGGCTTTCGAGCAAGTGTTTCTCGAAGGTTTCCACGGCCTGCTCCAGGCTTTCGACGTCCACATCGCCTTGGCGCGCGACGGAGGTGCCGGCGATGTCCAGGTCGCCGATGTCCACCAGGCTGCTCTCGCAGATCGCCGCGGCGCGGAAGATCACGTTCTGCAGTTGTCGCACGTTGCCTGGCCAGCGGTTGCCCAGCAGCGCCGGATAGGTGCCGGGGGCCAGGCGACAGACCGGGCGTTGGATCTGGGCGCAGGCCTGCTGCATGAAATGCCGGGCCAGCAGCAGGATGTCCTGGCCGCGCTCACGCAGTGGCGGGACCTCGACGTTGAGCACGTTCAGGCGATAGAACAGGTCTTCGCGGAACGAACCTTCGTTGACCATTTTCTCCAGGTTGCGATGGGTCGCGCTGAGGATCCGCACGTTGACCTTGATTTCCCGGTCGCCGCCGACCCGACGGAAGCTGCCGTCGTTGAGGAAACGCAGCAGCTTGGCCTGCAGGTACGGCGACATCTCGCCGATTTCGTCGAGGAACACCGTGCCCTGGTTCGCCAGTTCCATCAGCCCCGGCTTACCGCCGCGCTGGGCACCGGTAAAGGCGCCGGGGGCGTAGCCGAACAGTTCGCTTTCGGCCAGGTTCTCCGGCAGCGCGGCGCAGTTCAGGGCCAGGAACGGTGCGCCGTGCCGCGCACTGATGGCATGGCAGGCCCGGGCCACCAGCTCCTTGCCGGTGCCGGTCTCGCCCTGGATCAACAGCGGCGCATCCAGCGCCGCAACCCGTTGCGCCCGGGCCTTGAGGGTGCGGATCGCCGGAGAGTCGCCGAGCAGCGCGTCAAACCCTTCGGCATGGTCGTGGTGCAGCGCCGACAGGCGTTCGCCGATGCGGTTCGGCTGGTACAGCGTGAGCAGCGCACCGGCGTCGGTGATGGGCGTGGCGTCCAGCAACCAGGTCTGGCCATTGAGGGTGATTTCCCGTAGCGGCAAGCGAAAGCCGTTCTCCAGCAAGGTGCCCAACAGCGCCTCGTCCCCGAACAGCCCGGCCACGCTCTCGCCGGCCGGTTCGCGACCGTACAGGGCGATCAGCGCAGGGTTGGCCAGCAATACGTTGCCGGCGCTGTCGAGGGCCAGCACCGGGTCGGTCATGGCCGCCAGCAGGGCATCGAGCTGCAGGTGCCGACGCTGGCCCGGCAGGATGTCCACCACGGTGACCGCTTGTACGCCCCGCACGCTGAACAGCGCCTCACGCAGCTCGTCCAGCACCTGCGGGCTGAGGGTCGGGGCGTCGATGTAGACGTTGGGCGGCACCATCTCCACCGCATCCAGGTTGAGATTGCGCCCACCCAGCAACGCCAGGACTTCCTGGGTGATGCCGACGCGGTCGATGAAACTGACGTGGATACGCATGGGGCGGTTTCGGGTTCTGGAGTGCGGAGGGTGGCAAGTATGCCTTGGGGCGGGCTGTTGGTGGAATCCAGGTGCACGACTTGAGAGGTGTATTGCCCCTGTGGGAGCGAGCCTGCTCGCGATGGCGCTGTGTCAGTTGCGCAAATGCTGACTGATACTCCGCCATCGCGAGCAGGCTCGCTCCCACAGGGGGTATTGGTGAGGAAGTATTTCTACAACCCCACGTCCCACTCCGGTGTCTCGGGAAACCTCGTCACCAGGAAGTCCACCAGGCTGCGCAGCGCCGACGGCATGTGCCGGCGTGATGCGTACACCGCGTACATGTTCATCTGCCGGGGTTCGGCGTGGGCCAGCAGCCGGGTCAGTTCGCCGCTCTTGATGTGGGCGCCGGCCTGGTAGCTGGGCAGCATTGCCACGCCGGCACCGGCCATGGTCGCCCGCAGCAAGGTGCTGGCGTCGTTGCCGCTGATATTGCCCTGCACCGGCACCGAGACCTGCTCGCCATCCTGGTCGAAATGCCAGAGGCTCTTACCCACGTAGGAATGGGTCAGGCAATTGTGCTGGCTCAGGTCCTCGACCCGTTGCGGTACCGGGTGCTTGCGCAGGTAACCGGGCGAGGCGCAGATCACCGAGCGGCAGACGGTGAGGCGTCGGGCGATCAGGCTGGGGTCCAGGTCGTTGCTCATGCGGATCGCCAGGTCGATGCGTTCGTCCACCAGGTTCACGGTGCGATCCAGCATTTGCAGGTCGACGCTCACCCCCGGGTACCGGCTGACGTACTCGGCGATGGCCGCTGCCAACTGGGCCTGGCCGAACGAGGTGCTGGCGCTGATGCGCACTATGCCCCGCGGGGCATCGTCCGGCGCGCTGACGGCCGCCTGCATGTCGCTGGACAGTTCCAGCATCTGTCGGCAGCGCGGCAATACCTCCAGGCCGGCGGCCGTCAGGCTCAGTTTGCGGGTGGTGCGGTGCATCAGCCGGGCACCGACCCAATCCTCCAGCTCCGCCAGATAGCGCGAGACCACCGGCCGTGACAGGTCCAGGTACTCGGCCGCTGCCGACTGGCTGCCCAGGTCCACCACGGCGACAAACACCCGCATTGCTTGTAGACGATCCATGATTTGCCCGCTTTCAGAAACAAACTATGTCGTAGCATCGCATTTTTTGGAACGAACCAGATGACTAAGCTCCGTTCCATTGCCTTTAGGGGCCTATGGACAATGGAGCACAGCATGACCGCAATCACCCCACTCAAGCGCCTGTTGCTGGCAACCGCCGGCCTGGTCCTCACCGCCCACGCCTGGGCCGCCGACCTCACGCTCGACGTCTACAATCCTGGCGAGGCAGCGGTTTTCCCGGTGACCTCGGTACTGGTCAGCGGCGCAAAGGAGGCGATTCTGGTGGATGCCCAATTCGGCAAATCCCAGGCTGAACAGGTGGTGCAGAAAATCCGCGCCAGCGGCAAGCAACTGACCGCGATTTATATCAGCCATGGCGACCCGGACTACTATTTCGGCCTGGAAACCCTGACCGCTGCGTTCCCTGAAGCCAAGGTGCTGGCGTCTGCGCCGACCGTCGAGCACATCAAGCAGACCGTCGACGGCAAGCTTAAATACTGGGGCCCGATCCTGAAGGCCGACGCGCCGGCCAAGGCGGTCGTGCCCCAGGTGCTCAAGGGCGACAGCCTGATGCTGGAGGGCCAGCGCCTGCAGATCGTCGGCCTCGACGGTCCACAACCGGAGCGCAGTTTCCTGTGGATTCCATCGATCAAGGCAGTCGTGGGTGGTGTGGTGGTGGCCGAGAACATTCATGTCTGGATGGCCGACACCCAGACGCCGCAGTCCCATAAAGACTGGCTGGCGACACTGGCCGGCATTGAGAAGTTGCAGCCGAGCACCGTGATCCCGGGCCATTACCTCGGCCAGAGCACCCGCTCCCTGGCTGCGGTCACCTTCACCGCCGGCTACATCAAGGCGTTCGACGAAGAGACCGCCCGGGCCAAGGATTCCGCCGCGCTGATCGCGGCCATGAAACAACGTTATCCCTCCCTGGGCGAAGACAGCTCCCTGGCGCTCAGTGCCAAGGTGGCGAAGGGTGAGATGAAGTGGTGAGGGACTTGTTCTTGTTATGCAGGAGCAAGGCCTGTGGGAGCCAGGCTTGCCCGCGATGAATTTGATGCGGTCTTTCTGAAATCGCGGCGTCTGTATCGCGAGCAAGCTTTGCTCCCACGGGCTTTGTATTCACAACAGTATTCTGTCAAACATCGTTAATCACAGGAGAACACCATGAGCAAAATCGCAATCATCGGCGCTACCGGTCGTGCCGGCAGCCAGCTGATGGAAGAAGCCCTGCGTCGCGGTCACAGCGTGACGGCCATCGCCCGTAACACCGCGAAAATCGGGGAAAGGGCCGGGGTGACCTGCAAGCAACTGGACGTACTGGACAGCGAGGCGTTGACCGCCGCGGTCGACGGTCACGACGTGGTGATCAGCGCTGCCCACTTTGCCACCGTGCCGGCCGACAAGATCGTCGCGCCGCTGAAGGCCGCCGGGGTCAAGCGGTTGCTGGTGGTGGGCGGCGCCGGTTCGTTGCTGCTGCCGGACAACAGCCGGGTGATCGACAGCGATGGTTTCCCGCAGGAATACCTCGCCGAAGCCTCCGCCGGTGCATTGTTCCTGGACGTGCTGCGCAAGGAGCAGGACCTGGACTGGACCTTCCTCTCGCCCTCGGCGGAGTTCGTGGAAACCGGACGCACCGGCCAATTTCGGGTCGGTAAGGACCACCTGATGTTCGACGCCACCGGGCGCAGCTGGATCAGCTTTGCCGACTACGCCATTGCGATGATCGATGAGGTGGAAGCACCGCAGTTCTCACGCACGCGCTTCACCGTCGGCTACTGATCCGGCGCCATCGCGAGCAGGCTCGCTCCCACCATGTTGCGGCCACCCAGGCCCCTGTGGGAGCGAGCCTGCTCGCGATGGCGGCAGTACAGGCAGCATCACCACACGCTGATCCACCGCTATCGCGAGCAAGCTCGCGCCCACAGGGTGCCGCCAACATTCAGCCGTGGACCCTCACCCAGACACTGACCAGCACCGTCGCCGCCATCAGCCAGGCCACGGCCGCCACGGCCAGTGAAGCCTCGAGGCGCATGCGATCGACCATGATGTACAGCGTCGCCAGATACACGAAGTAGGGAATGATCGACCACATGCCGAACACGATGGTGGTCTTCAGGTCGTCCACCGAGCGGCCCTTGCCGACGATGTAATGGGCGATCAGGGCAAAGGTGGGGAACAACGGCACCAGCCCGGCGATGTAATAGTTTCGGGTCTTGGCGAGCATCGCCAGGATCACCACCACCGCCGCGCCGAGCGCCGCCTTGAAAATCAGGTCCACAGTGTCATCGTCCCCGTTCAGTGGCTCAGGCCATACTTTTTGACTTTGTCGAACAGCGTGGTCTTGGCCATCCCCAGTTCCTGGCTGGCCTGGGTCAGGTTGCCACCGCTGCGTTGCAAGGCGTCGACCAGCAGGTTGCGCTCGAAGGCTTCCACTGCTTCGGCGAAGGCCAGGCCCTGGCTGGCGCCGCTGGCCCCGGACTTCTTGAAGGCCGGCAGGCCGAGGGCGAAACGTTCGGCGACGTTGCGCAGCTCGCGCACGTTGCCCGGCCAGTCGTGGCTCATCAGGTTCGACAGGGTCTGGTTGTCCAGCGCCGGCGCCGTGCGGTCGAAGCGCAGGGACGACTGCTGAAGAAAATGCTCGAACAGTTGCAGGATGTCTTCGCGCCGCTCCCGTAGCGGCGGCAGTTCCAGGGTCACCACGTTGAGGCGGTAGTACAGGTCGCTGCGAAACTGTCCGGCCCGACCCAGTTCATCCAGGTCGGACTTGGTGGCGGCGATCACCCGGCAATCCACGGCCACGCTCTGGTTCGAACCCAGCCGTTCGAGGGTGCGTTCCTGCAGCACGCGCAGCAATTTGATCTGCAAGGGCAGGGGCATGCTTTCCACTTCATCGAGAAACAGCGTGCCGCCGTCGGCGTGTTCGATCTTGCCGATCCGACGCTTGCCGGCGCCGGTGAAGGCATTGGCCTCATGGCCGAAGATCTCGCTTTCGAACAGGTTCTCTGGCAGGCCGCCGCAGTTCAGTGCGACGAACTGTTTGCCATGGCGTCGGCTGAAATCGTGCAGGCAGCGGGCGACCAACTCTTTGCCGGTACCGGTTTCACCTTCTATCAACACGTTGGCCGAAGTATCGGCGACGTTGGCGATCAATTCCCGCAAGTGCTGCATGGCCGGCGAACGGCCGATGATCCGACCTTCCAGGGAGTCGCGCTCGGCCAGTTGCCGGCGCAGCGAAGTGACCTCGCGGGCCAGGCTGCGCTGTTCCAGGGCGCGACGGGCGACGTCCACCAGGCGTTCGGGGGAGAAGGGTTTCTCCATGAAGTCGTAGGCGCCTTTCTGCATGGCGCCCACCGCCATGGAGATGTCGCCATGACCGGTGATCAGCACCACCGGCAGGCTGCGGTCCCGTGCCTTGAGGCGGGTCAGCAGCTCCAGGCCATCGATGCCCGGCAGGCGGATGTCACTGATGACAATGCCGGCAAAGTCATCGCCGACCCGCGCCAGGGCTTCCTCGGCGCTGCCCACGCCGACGCAGGGAATGTCTTCCAGGGCCAGGGCCTGCTGGCAGCCCAGCAGGACATGGGGATCGTCTTCGACGATCAGTACGCTCAGGTCGTTGTTCATAGCGGCTCGGCGGATAAAGGGCTTACCAACGGTAAACTGAGGACAAAGGTGCTGCCACCGCCATCCGGGTGCTCGACATCCAGGTGCCCGCCAGCGGCGGCGGCGAGGCTCGCCGAGAGCGTCAGGCCCAGGCCCAGGCCTTGTTCGCCGGGTTTGGTGGTGAAGAAGGGCTCGAACAGATGCTTGCGTGTCTCGGGGTCGATGCCATGACCGTTGTCCCGTACCCGCAGGCGATATTTTCCATCTTGGGCCTGGCCTTCGAGCCACAGCCGTGGCTCGGGTCGGCCCTGCATGGCGTCCAGTGCATTGCCGATCAGGTTCACCAGGATCTGCTCCAGGCGCGTCTGGTCAATCTGCACCTGGATGTCCTCGAAACCGGCATGGACCTGGACATTCTGGCTTTCAAGGCGAGCGGTCAGCAATAGCTGGGCGGCCTCGACGGCCTTGCCGAGGCTGGCCCGGCCCTTGTCGTCCCCGCGCCGGGCAAAGGAACGCAGGCTGGCGGTGATCCGACCCATGCGATCGATCAGTTCGTTGATGGTCCTGAGATTGGCGCTGGCGGTATCCAGCTGGCCGCGCTCCAGGAAGCGCACGGTGTTGCCGGACAAGGTACGCAGCGCGGCCAGCGGCTGGTTGAGCTCGTGGGCGATGCTGGTGGACATCTGGCCGATGGCGGCCAGTTTGCCAGCCTGTATCAATTCGTCCTGGGCCCGGCGCAATGTTTCTTCGGCCTGCCGGCGTTCGCGGATCTGGCTCTTGAGCCGATCGTTGCTGGCCCTGAGGTCGGTGGTGCGTTCGGTAATCCGACGCTCGAGCTGGCTGTTGGCTTCCTGCAAGGCTTCGCGGGCGGCGAGGCGGGTCGCGATGACTTTGCGCCGTTCGTTCCAGGCGATCAGCAGGAACGCCACCAGGGCGAAGGCCACGGCCACCAGGATGCCCTGGTTGATCGATTGGCGCCGCAGATCTTCAAGGGGCGTCAGCAGGGTGAAATTCCACGGCGTGTCGTTCAAGGGCCGGGTCTGCGAGAGGTAACTGATGGCCTGCTTTTCGGCGGCCACTTCGGTGTTGGCCGGGAACGTCAGTTTCTCCATGCCCTCGGTCAGCCGTTCCCGGGCCAGGGGGATCAATTCGTTCAGCGGGAACCAGTAGTACTGCAGGCTACGAGCCAGGCGTTCCTTGGTATCGTCACTCAGCGGACGCACGGACTTGAGTCGTCGTGCCGGGTCGCTGGAGAGGATGATGATGCCGTTCTCGTCGCTGACGAATGCTTCCAGGCGCGCCCGTTGCCAGCGCTCCTCCATGGCTTCGAGCCGGACCTTGACCACGGCGACGCCGATGATCTTGCCCTGTTGTTCGAGACCATGGGCCAGGTAATAACCCGGCTCGCCGTTGGTGCTGCCGATGCCGTAGAAACGTCCCGGCTGGCCGCGAACGGCGTTCTGGAAATAGGCACGGAAGGACAGGTCTTCGCCCAGGTAACTGTCGACGTCGCGCCAGTTACTGGTGGCCATGACCCGGCCGGTAGTGTCCATCACATAGATGGCCCGGCTGCGGCTGCGGCGGTTCAGGCCTTCGAGGTATTCGTTGACGGTCTTGCGATGTTCCGGTGTCGGGTCGTCGAGCAGTTGCGAGACACTGGATTCAAGCTCCAGCAGGCTGGGCAGGTAGGTGTACTTGCTGATCTCGCTCTCGACCGCACGGGCGTGCAATTCCAGCTGGCGCTCGCCATTCTCGGCGAGACCGCGAATGCCGTAGTGCTCGCTGATCCAGAAACCAAGGTAACCCAGGCCGATCATCAGCGCGATGATCAACGGCGGCAGAAACAGATGGCGGATCAGGCGGGGTTTCACGGCAAGTGATGGCGGCGTCGCGCGATAGAGGGTGGGGTCGCATTTCATCACAGAAGCCTTGGGTCAACCACAACACAAATCCACAAAGCAGCTCCGATCCCTTGTGGGAGCGAGCCTGCTCGCGATGAGGCCAGCACAGCCAACGTCGATGTTGAATGTCCGTCCGCTTTCGCGAGCAGGCTCGCTCCCACAGGGAGTGGGGCTGAGCTTTTAGTGCTGCAGGATTTTCTCAAGGAAGTGCTGCGCACGTTCGGAGCGGGCGCTGATGTCGCCGAAGAACTCCTCCTTCGGGCAGTCTTCGATGATCTGGCCCTGGTCCATGAAGATCACCCGGTTCGCCACCTTGCGGGCGAAGCCCATTTCGTGGGTCACGCACATCATGGTCATGCCTTCGTGGGCCAGTTGCACCATCACGTCGAGCACTTCGTTGACCATTTCCGGGTCGAGGGCCGAAGTCGGTTCGTCGAACAGCATCACCACCGGGTCCATCGCCAGCGCACGAGCAATCGCCACGCGTTGTTGCTGGCCGCCGGAGAGCTGGCCCGGATGCTTGTGGGCGTGAGCCGAGAGGCCGACCCGATCGAGCAACTGCAAGCCTTTTTTGGTGGCTTCTTCCTTGCTGCGGCCCAGCACCTTGATCTGCGCGATGGTCAGGTTCTCGGTGATGGTCAGGTGCGGGAACAGTTCGAAGTGCTGGAACACCATGCCCACCCGCGAACGCAGTTTCGGCAGGTTGGTCTTCGGGTCGGCGATGGACGTGCCGTCGACCACGATGTCGCCTTTCTGGAACGGCTCCAGGGCGTTCACGCACTTGATCAGGGTGGACTTGCCCGAACCCGACGGACCGCATACCACGACCACTTCACCCTTGCTGACCTCGGTGCTGCAATTGGTCAGTACCTGGAAGTCCCCATACCACTTGTTGATGTTCTTGATAGAGATCATACGGCGAACCTTTTTTGCAGACGCTTGACCAGCAGCGAGGCGGCAAAGCTGATTGTGAAGTACACGAGACCTGCGACGATCAGGAACTCATTGGAGCGGCCGATGATGTCGCCATTGGCTCGCGAAGCATTGAGGAAGTCCACCAGGCCGACGGTGTAGACCAGCGAGGTGTCCTGAAACAGGATGATGCTCTGTTGCAGCAGCAGCGGGGTCATCTTGCGAAACGCCTGGGGCAGGATGATCAGGCGCATGGTCTGGCCATAATTCATGCCCAGCGCCTGGGCAGCGCCCATCTGGCCCTTGGGGATCGACTGTACGCCGGCCCGCACGATTTCGCAGAAGTACGCGGCTTCGAACATCATGAACGCCACGACGCAGGAACCGAACGCACCGATCGGCGTGTCTTCGCCGGTGATCCAGCGCAGCACGAACGGCACCGCCAGGTAGAACCAGGTGATCACCAGCAGCAGCGGGATCGAGCGGAAGTAGTTGACGTAGGCGCCGGCGATATTGGACAGCAACTTGTTATGGGACAGGCGCATCAGCGCCAGGATCGTTCCCAGGACGATGCCACCGACCACGCCCAGGACCATCAGCTTGAGGGTCATCACCATGCCGTTCCACAGGCCGGGAATGGCCGGAACGACACCACTGAAATCGAATTCCATTATTTACCCCCCACGGAGATGAGGCCGGGCACCGCGACTTTCTTCTCGACCATGCGCATGAGCAGCATCAGGCTCATGTTCAGGGTGAAATAGATCAAGGTCGCCAGGGTGAAGGCTTCGAACAGGTTGGCGGAGAACTCGGCGGTCTGCTTGGTCTGCGCGAGCAGTTCCATCAGGCCGATCAGCGAGGCCACGGAGGAGTTCTTGAATACGTTGAGGAATTCCGAGGTGAGCGGCGGAATGATGATCCGGTAGGCCTGGGGCAGCAGCACGTTCCAGTAGATCTGCGGCAGCTTGAAGCCCATGGCCCGGGCAGCGGATTCCTGGCCGCGTGGCAGCGCCTGGATACCGGTGCGCACTTGTTCGCAGACCCGGGCGGCGGTGAACAGGCCCAGGCACACAACGACGCTCAGGTAGGCCGAGGTGGTCGGGTTCAGGTCCTGCTTGTACCATTCCTGCAGGTTTTCCGGCAGCAGGTCGGGGACCAGGAAGTACCAGATGAACAGCTGCACCAACAACGGCACGTTACGGAAAAGCTCCACGTAGCAGGTGGCGATACCCGACACCAGCCGGTTCGGCACGGTGCGCATCACACCCAGGACCGAGCCCAGCAACAGGGCAATGATCCAGGCCACGACGGCGATGGCGATGGTCCAGCCCAGACCGGCGATGTACCAGTCGAGATAAGTCTCGCTGCCCACGCCGGTGGACTTGAAGAACACGCCCCAGTCCCAGTTGTAATTCATTAGGGTCTCCCCTCAGATCGTTCGATGTACAGATGCCCGTCTGGGGAAGCTCCGTTCCCGCCCGACCTTGAAGGTCAGGCACACGCGTCCGGCTCGACAGCCACCGGTTCGAGTGTTTCCTTATTGTCAGCTGGGAGTGACCATCCCCTGAAAGGGCCGGGCCCCTTCAGGAGATAAGGTTAGTCAGAAAACTCAGGACTTCTTGTCGTCAGCCGCTTTGTCGGTCGGATTGGCGATCAGTGTCTTGAGCTCGTCGCTCATCGGGAAGTTCAGGTTCAGGTTTTTCGGTGGAATCGGCTGGGTGAACCACTTGTCGTAGATCTTGTTGATCTCGCCCGACGCGTAGGTGGCCTTGATGGCGTCATCCACAGCCTTTTTGAACGGCTCGTCGCCTTTGCGCATCATGCAGCCGTAGATTTCGTAGGACTGTGGCGTACCAGTGACGGCCCAGTCATCGGCTTTCTTGGCCTTGGCCGCTTCGCCGGCCAGCAGGGCGTCGTCCATCATGAACGCGACGGCACGACCCGATTCCAGCATCTGGAAGGATTCGCCGTGGTCCTTGGCGGAGATGACGTTCATGCCCATCTGCTTGTCGGCATTCATGGCCTTGAGCAGTCGCTCGGAGGTGGTGCCGGCGGTGGTCACGACGTTCTTGCCTTTCAGGTCGTCGAAATCCTTGTACTTGGAATCTTTCTTGGAGAGCAGGCGGGTACCGATCTCGAAGATGCCAACGGAGAAGTCAACCTGCTGCTGACGCTCGACGTTGTTGGTGGTGGAGCCGCATTCCAGGTCCACGGTGCCGTTCTGTACCAGTGGGATACGGGTTTGCGAAGTGACCAGGTTGTACTTGACCTGCAGGTTCGGCAGGTCCAGGTCTTTTTTCAGGGCTTCGACGACTTTCAGCTGGATGTCGTGGGAGTAGCCGACCGGCTTGCCGGAAGCGTCCGCGATGTAGGAGAACGGAATGGAAGCGTCGCGATGCCCGAGCGTGATGACGCCGGACTCTTTGATCTTTTTCAGCGTGCCGGTCAGTTCGGCAGCGAAAGCTGGAGTGCTGATCAGAGCGACAGCAACGGCTGCGCCCAGGAGATGGGGAACGATACGCATCGATGTTTCCTCGACATTGTTTTTTTTATTTCAGCCGGTTCGGCCCTGAGTACTTCGAGTGCCCGGTTGCTCCTGTTGTGTTGGTGCCCAGGCATTCGTCTCCAGGAGTGTAGAGCATGACCCGTGCCAGGCCAGTGAGCCATGGATAACCTATTGTTTTGTATAGGTATTAATGTTTTGTTTCAGGTTTTTTATGGGGAAATCATCCGGTTAGCCGAACCGACTGCCGGGTCGCGTTCGGAAAACCGAATGCCTTGAATCCGCATCGGCCCCGAGGGAGCGAGCCTGCTCGCGATAGCGGTGTGCCTGAATCAATAGAGGCTGGATGTCCCATCGCTTCGCGAGCAGGCTCGCTCCCACAGGGCCGGTGGTGCGATTTCAGACAGCAAAAAGCCCCTGAATCGTTAGATCCAGGGGCTTCGGTCGAGCAGGCTATCGATCAGGCCGCTTCGATCTTGCGGCGGTTATGGGCGACCTTGTCCAGGTATTGCTGCAGCTTTTCCTGTTCGGCAGGGGTGGTGAACAAGCCCAGTTTGCTACGGCGCCACAGAATGTCCCGGGCATCGACGGCCCATTCGTCGCTGCACAGATAGTCGACTTCCCGAGTGTAGAGGCCAGCCCCAAGCAGCTCGCCCAGGTCGCTCTGGTTGTGTACGCCTTCGAGCATGCGCCAGGTACGGCTGCCGTAGGTCGTGGCCCAGCGGCGCGCGAGGTCGGTGGGTACCCAGTCGAACTTGTCGCGGATCGCCGAGCACAGTGCCTGCGGGGTGGTCATGTTCTCGCCGCCGGGCAACGGGGCGTCGGCGGTCCAGCTCGGCTGCATTTGGGTGAAATAGGGGGCCAGTTGCGCCATGGCCGATTCGGCCAGTTTGCGGTAGGTGGTCAGCTTGCCGCCGAACACCGACAGCAAAGGCGCCTCTTGGCCGCCACCGGAAAGCGCCAGGGTGTAGTCCCGGGTCACGGCCGACGGGTTGTCGGACTCGTCGTTGCACAGCGGACGTACACCGGAATAACTGTGCAGGATGTCGTCACGGCTGATCTGTTTCTTGAAGTGGGCATTGACCACATTCAACAGGTAATCGGTTTCGCCGTCGGTAATCGCTACTTTGGCCGGATCGCCGGTGTATTCGCGGTCGGTCGTGCCGATCAGGGTGAACTGGTTCAGGTAAGGGATGGTGAACACGATGCGCTGGTCTTCGTTCTGAAGGATATGCGCGTGTTCGCCTTCATAGAGTTTCGGCACGATCACATGGCTGCCCTGGATCAGACGAATACCGTACGGGGATTCCATCTTCAGGTCATCGCGAATGAACTTGGCGACCCATGGACCGGCTGCGTTCACCAGCGCCTTGGCGCGGATGGAAAACAGGCTGCCGTCGGCGCGTTCCAGGTGCAAATGCCACAGTCCATTGCTGCGGCGAGCGTTCACGCAGCGGGTACGGGTGTGGACGTGCGCGCCTTTTTCCCGCGCCGCCATGGCGTTGAGCACCACCAACCGTGCATCGTCGACCCAGCAATCGGAATATTCGAAGCCCTTGGTGATTTCGCTTTTCAGCGCGCTGTCGGCACTGAATTTCAAACTCTTGGAGCCGGCGAGTTGTTCGCGCTTGCCCAGGTGATCGTAAAGGAACAGACCGGCACGAATCATCCAGGCCGGACGCAGGTGCGGACGGTGGGGCAGTACGAAACGCATCTGCTTGACGATGTGCGGGGCCTTGGCCAGCAACACCTCGCGCTCGGCCAACGCTTCGCGCACCAGGCGGAATTCATAATGTTCGAGGTAGCGCAGCCCGCCATGGATCAGCTTGCTGCTGGCCGATGACGTATGGCTGGCCAGGTCGTCCTTTTCGCAAAGGAACACCGAAAGACCGCGACCGGCAGCGTCCGCGGCAATCCCTACGCCATTGATACCACCGCCAATGACGGCGATGTCGTAGATTTCGGCGATAGGGGGCGTAGGCAACGTGGAGGTGGGCATCGGCTGGCCTCGGTTTTCTTTCATGACATTTGAATTCGAACATAAATGTTCATTTGCGAAAATACTAGCCCATTAATACAGCAGCGGCTAGTCGATCCCGATTGAAAAAACTCATCGAAAGACGTCAAAAGGAAAATTTTCGAACATAAAAAAGATCGCAGGCTTCGCCAGCTCCTACAGGTATGGTGTAGAGGGCTGGCGAAGCCTGCGATCTCGCGAAGCTGAAAACAGCAGCTGAAGCTGCCTTAAACCACTTCCAACCGAATCTTGTGCTGGCTCAGCAACTGCACCAAGGCCGGTACTGGTTGCTGGTCGGTCACCAGGCAGTCAATCAGGCTGATGGGCCCGAGACGGACCATGGCGTTGCGCCCGAACTTGCTGGAGTCCGCCGCGAGCAGCACTTGCCGGGCGTTGGCGATGATCGCCTGGGAGACGCGCACTTCCTGGTAATCGAAGTCCAGCAGGCTGCCGTCTTCGTCGATCCCACTGATACCCACCAGGGCGAAATCGACCTTGAACTGGTTGATGAAGTCGACGCTGGCCTGGCCCACCACGCCACCGTCGCGGCGCACGTTGCCGCCGGCGATCAACACTTCGAAGTCGTCCTTGGCACTGAGGATCGACGCCACGTGCAGGTTGTTGGTGATGATTTTCAGCTGATTGTGGTTGAGCAGCGCCCGGGCGATGGATTCGGTGGTAGTGCCGATGTTGATGAACAGCGACGCATGATCGGGGATCTGGGCGGCGATGGCTTCGGCAATGCGTTGTTTCTCATCGCGCATCTGATCGGCGCGCATGGCGTAGGCGGTGTTTTCAACGCTCGAATCGTAGGCGGCACCACCATGGTAGCGACGCAGCAGGTTCATCTCGGCCAGTTGATTGATATCGCGGCGGATGGTTTGCGGGGTGACGACGAACACCTGAGCCATTTCCTCGATGCTGACGTAGCCGCGTTCACGGACCAGTTCGAGGATTTGCTGCTGACGGGGAGGCAGATTCATGGGGCTTCCTTTGGGCTGCCATGCAAAATTTGCCCATGATGCCGCAGGAATCCACTCCCGACCAGTTTCAGTCCTTTTTCATGCCGGTTTCAGGCTACTCGGCGTCTTCGTGGGATTCCCAATCGCGGGTGCGGCTGATGGCTTTTTTCCAGCCCGCGTAGAGTTTTTCCTTCGCCTGTTCGTCCAGTTGCGGTTCGAACCGGCGCTCGATCACCGCTTTGCCGCGCAGCTCTTCCAGGCTGCCCCAGAAGCCGCAGGCCAAGCCCGCCAGGTAAGCGGCGCCCAAGGCCGTGGTCTCGCGCATTTTCGGGCGTTCGACCTGGGTGCCGAGGATGTCGGCCTGGAACTGCATCAGGAAGTTGTTCGCGACCGCTCCGCCGTCAACGCGCAAGGCCTTGAGGCGTTCACCGGAATCCTGCTGCATGGCGTCGAGCACGTCGCGGGTCTGGTAGGCGATCGACTCCAGCGCCGCGCGAATGATGTGATCGACCCGTACGCCGCGCGTAAGGCCGAACAGTGCGCCACGGGCATAAGGGTCCCAGTACGGTGCGCCAAGGCCCGTGAAGGCGGGCACGAGGTACACGCCGTTGCTGTCCTTGACCTTGTTGGCGAAGTATTCGGTATCGAGGGCGTCGTTGACGATTTTCAGCTCGTCGCGCAGCCACTGCACCGTGGAACCACCATTGAATACCGCGCCTTCCAGGGCGTAGGCCACCTCGCCACGGGGTCCGCAGGCGATGGTGGTGAGCATGCCGTGATTGGATTTGACTGCCTTGTCCCCTGTGTTCATCAACAGGAAACAGCCGGTGCCATAGGTGTTTTTCGCCTGGCCCGGTTCCACGCACATCTGGCCGAAGAGGGCGGCCTGCTGGTCGCCGGCGATGCCGCCAATGGCAATGCCGCTCTTGGTGCGGCCATAGATTTCCGAAGAAGACTTCACTTCCGGCAACATTTCCCGGGGGATGTCGAGGATGTCGAGCATCTTCGCGTCCCACTCCAGGGAATGGATGTTGAAGAGCATGGTACGCGAGGCGTTGGTGTAGTCGGTGACATGGACCTTGCCGCCGGTAAATTTCCAGATCAACCAGCTGTCGACGGTGCCGAACAGCAGCTCACCGTTTCGCGCCCGTTCACGACTGCCTTCCACGGTGTCCAGGATCCACTTGAGCTTGGTGCCGGAGAAGTACGGGTCGGTGACCAGGCCCGTGGTCTGGCTGATGTAGGGCTCGTGGCCATCGCGCTTGAGTTGTTGGCAGATTTCGGTGCTGCGCCGACATTGCCAGACGATGGCGTTGTAGATCGGACGACCGGTGGTCTTGTCCCACACCACCGTGGTTTCACGCTGGTTGGTGATGCCGATGGCGGCCACCTGATCATGGTGCAGGCCGGCCTGGGCCAGGGCTTCGACCATGACTGCGCTCTGGGTGGCGAAGATTTCCATCGGGTCATGTTCGACCCACCCGGCCTGGGGATAATGCTGGGCGAATTCGCGTTGGGCGGTGCAGACCACATTGGCGTCACGGTCGAAGATGATCGCGCGCGAGCTGGTCGTGCCCTGGTCGAGGGCAATGATGTAGTTCTTGTTCTGGAGGTCGGTCATATCGATTGCCTTGGGACGTAAATCTGGTCTCGGATGATGCTCGAGACATGCGTTCTGGCTTTCACTTTCGAAAAAATATAGACAAGAAACGCTGCTGTCAAAGATTGAAAGTGAACCTTCGGTCATATTTTCAACTATTCGTGAAGTATGACTTAGAATCCCGGCCCACTCTTTTCTGATTTCTTCAGGAGCGGTCATGACCCCCGCATTGGATCTGCTTAAAAAAGTGCGCGCCGAGCATCGCATCCACAGTTACGAACACGATCCCAAGGCCGCCTCCTATGGCCTGGAGGCCGCGGAAAAGCTGGGGTTGGATCCGGCGCAGGTGTTCAAGACATTGCTGGCCGCGAGTGAGAAAGGTGAGCTGCTGGTGGCAGTGGTGCCGGTGGTCGGCAGTCTGGACCTGAAAGCGCTGGCCCATGCCGCCGGTGTGAAGAAAGTCGAGATGGCCGATCCGGCGGCCGCGCAACGTTCCACGGGTTATCTGCTGGGCGGTATCAGCCCTTTGGGGCAGAAGAAGCGCTTGCGCACCTTCATCGACCGTTCCGCCCAACCCTTCGCCAGCATCTATGTCAGCGCGGGGCGACGCGGGTTGGAGGTGGAACTGGCGCCTGGGGTACTGGCCGAGCATACCGGGGCGGCGTTCGCCGATATCGGTCGCGCCTGATCTCTTGCGGGCAGATTTTGCCCTACGCTGTAGGGTGAAAATTCACTTGATCTGTCACTGGCGTGGCGGCGTCAAGGCGCCTCATGCTCGCGCCTCTATAACAAGGATTCTTACGAGGAGAAGGCCATGCAGCTTGCGTTTCATCAAGTCGATGCGTTCAGCGACCGACCGTTTGGCGGCAACCCGGCGATAGTCTATCGGCTCGATGCCTGGCTCGCCGATGACTTGATGCAAAAGATCGCCGCCGAACATAACCTGGCCGAAACCGCGTTCCTGGTACGCGAAGGCCAGTATTGGCACATCCGCTGGTTCACCCCCACCACCGAAGTCCCGTTATGCGGACACGCCACGCTGGCCAGCGCCCATGTGCTGTTCGAGATCTACCACGAGACTGCCGACCGGTTGGATTTCATGTGCAAATCCGGCCCCTTGAGCGTCAGTCGCGAAGGTGACCGGCTGTGGCTGGATTTTCCGGCCATGATACCCAGCGAACTGGGCGCCTCCCTGGCCGTACAGAACGCCCTCGGTGTCGAGGCGGTGGACGTCCTGACATCCAACGTGTTGCTGGTGGTGCTGGAGTCGGAGCAAGCGGTGCTCGATTGCAAACCGGACATGGCAGCCCTGGCCAAGCTGCCGTGGCCCGGCGCTATTGTGACCGCGCCGGGTAGCCGGCATGACTTTGTCTCGCGTTTCTTTGCCCCCGCGATCGGGATCAACGAAGACCCGGTGACCGGATCGACCCATTGCAGCCTGGTTCCGTACTGGTCCAAACGCCTGAGCAAACTGGGGCTGACGGCTTATCAATGCTCGGCCAGGGGCGGGGCGCTGTTCTGCCGATTGGAGGGGGAGCGGGTGAAGATTGGCGGGGATGCGAGGTTGGTGGCCAGTGGGACGTTGTTGCTGGGCTGATCTGAAGCCGGGAGCTGCGCCAGCCGTCAGGCCGTCATCGCGAGCAGGCTCGCTCCCACATGGGATGTGGGGTGTACGCAGCCTTTGCATACACCACCAAGACCTGTGGGAGCGAGCCTGCTCGCGATGACGGCGGCAAAGATAATACAGTTGCCCCCACAATCAAAGATCAGAGACAACGGGAAGTGGGCGTCTCGGCCAGACTTCAATGGGCCGCGCCGTACCGCCGCACCCCACTCTCCACCAATGGTATGTGCGCAGCCGTGCTGCCCGAGGCCTGGAACAGCACCAGATGTTCAGCCGACACCCGAATGCCGACATGGGCACCGACCTGATGATCGGCATGGCTCGGAAAGATCGACTCCAGTTGTGCCCCCGTCGGTAACTGAAGGCGGTACAGGGTCGAAGCCCCCAGGAACGTCTTGCCGACGATCCGGGCCGTGAGTGGGCTGTCCGGCGCGTAGACGATATCGTCCGGCCGCAACAGCACATCCACCGCGCCGCCGACGGGCCAGGTGTAGGCCCGGTTGCCGCGCAGGATACCCAGCTCGGTCTGCACCGACTCCGGGCTTTCGAGCCGGCCACGGATGAAATAGCCCTGGCCGATGAAACTGGCGACGAAGGGCGTCAGCGGTTCGTGGTACAGGTTGTAGGGCGTGTCCCACTGTTCCAGCCGACCTTCCCTGAACACGCCGACATGGTCGCTGACGGCGAAGGCTTCTTCCTGGTCATGGGTGACCAGAATGGCGCTGGTCCCGCGCGCCTTGAGAATGTCCCGCACTTCATGGCTGAGCTTGCGACGCAGCTCGCCGTCGAGGTTGGAGAACGGTTCGTCAAGCAACAGCAACTGTGGTTCCGGCGCCAATGCGCGGGCCAATGCCACGCGCTGTTGCTGGCCGCCGGACAGCTCGTGGGGAAAGCGCTTGCCCAGGTTCTTCAGGTTGACCAGCTCCAGCAGTTCTTCCACCACGCGATCCTTGTCCGGATGCTTGCGGATGCCGAAGGCGATGTTCTCCGCCACACTCAGGTGGGGGAACAGCGCGTAGTCCTGGAACACCATGCCGATACGGCGCTTTTCCGGAGCCAGGGTGAAGCCGGCGCGGGAAAGGGTTTCCCCGGCCAGCTGGATTTCACCTTCGTGCACCGGCTCGAAGCCGGCAATGGCCCGCAATGTCGTGGTTTTGCCACACCCGGACGAGCCGAGCAGGCAACCGATGTCGCCGGCATTGAGATGCAGGTTGAGATTCTGCACGACCCGTTGGTCCTGGTAACCGCAGGCCAGGTTGTGCAGATTCAACAGCAGGGGATGACTCATGCGTGGTGGTACGCCGGCTCGACAAGGAACTCGAGCAGGGCCTTTTGGGCATGCAGACGATTCTCGGCCTGATCCCAGGCGACCGAGCGCGGGTCGTCCAGCAGGTCGAAGCTGATCTCCTCGCCACGGTGGGCCGGCAGGCAATGCATGAACAGCACGTCGGCATCCGCCAGGTCGAGCAGGGCCCGGTTGACCTGCAGCGGCGCGAACAGCTCGAGGCGCCTGGCGGTTTCTTCTTCCTGGCCCATGGAGGTCCAGACGTCGGTGCTCACCAGATGCGCGCCGGCCACGGCCAGTTTCGGATCACGGACGATGGACACCCGATCCCCAGCCTTGGCCAGCAGTTCGGCGCTGGGGTCGTAGCCCTCGGGGCAGGCGATGCGCAACTGGAAGTCGAATTGCATCGCCGCTTCTATATAGCTGTTGCACATGTTGTTGCCATCGCCGATCCAGGCCACGGTCTTGCCCTGGATCGAGCCACGGTGTTCCAGGAACGTCTGCATGTCGGCCAGCAACTGGCAGGGATGCAGGTCATCGGACAGGCCATTGATCACCGGCACACGGGAATGGGCGGCGAATTCGGTCAGGGTGCTGTGGGCAAAGGTACGGATCATCATCACGTCGAGCATGCTCGACATGACGATGGCGCAATCGGCGATCGGCTCGCCACGGCCCAGCTGGGTATCGCGGGGCGACAGGAAGATCGCCTGGCCGCCGAGCTGGATCATGCCGGCTTCGAACGAAATTCGGGTACGGGTCGATGATTTCTCGAAGATCATGCCCAGTACGCGGTTCTTCAGGGGCTCGAACAGTACACCGCGGTTACGCAGGTCTTTGAGCTCCACGCCTCGACGGATCACGCCGAGCAACTCATCGGGCGTGAGATCCATCAGGGAGAGAAAGTGCCTTGCGCTCATGATTGACTACCTTTTTGTAACAGACCGCAGATGCTCAAAGCCTTGTTTAATAAAAAAACGGGCGAGACCTGCGGCAAAAGCCGCACGGGGCGACGAAAATAGGGGAAGGCGCGATATTGACATTAAATGTCGCGTCTTACCAATAGGGCTACGGTTTTTGGGGATTTCAGCGGGGTCGTCACCAGACTGTGATGACATGTTTGAGGCCGGTTTCCTGACAGCAGCGATCCATTTGTACACTGGCGTTGCGCAGCTTGGCAATCAGCCGGGACGGGCCTGACATCGCGGATGGTCGGTTTGTGATCCGTTATTCCGTGATTCGCCTGTCTGGTGGTAAGTGTGAAACATTTCCTAATGTAAAAGGCTGGGTTATAAAAGAACCCCTAGACGCAGGAGCCTCGAAATGGATTCGAAAGAGCAACAACTGATGGAGCTGCTGGGGCTGACGGCACGCTCCCTGACTCACCTCACCGCTTCGGTGACGTCCATGTCATTCGAGTTGTTGCGCAGCGATGATGAAGTCATCAAGGCCGCCGGTCGCCGAATGATCGATCGCATGGCCACCATCAGCGGCGGGCTCGACGAGCATTGGCGATTGATCGGTGAGTTGACGGGAGTGCCTATCGCCCAGGAACAGGTGCAGACCGTCGAAGAGATCCAGCTGTTGGCGCCGCCTCCCGAACAGTGATGTCACTTCATCGGTACGCCTGATGCCCGGCAATTCACAGGACGAACCTCGCTGGCAAAGGCGTGGATCACGCGCCATAGTTTTGTTCCCGCGGCCGAAAGTGCCCGCCACGAATAAAACAGAGACTGGCCATGACCAAGACTCTTCACCACCGTGCGTGCCATCTGTGTGAAGCCATCTGCGGCTTGACTCTGGAAACCACCGAAACCGAAGGCCAGGGCCTGGCGATCACCTCGATCAAGGGCGATCCGCTGGACAGCTTCAGCCGGGGCCATATCTGCCCCAAGGCGGTGGCCCTGCAGGATATCCAGAACGACCCGGATCGTTTACGCCAACCCATGCAGCGGATTGGCGGCGAATGGCAGCCCATTGCCTGGGACGAAGCGTTCGCATTGGTCGCTGAGCGCCTGGCGGCCATCCAGGAACGCCACGGCCAGAACGCGGTGGCGGTCTACCAGGGCAACCCGAGTGTGCACAACTATGGACTGACCACCCACAGCAACTATTTCCTGGGTTTGCTGAAGACCCGTAGCCGCTTCTCGGCGACTTCGGTGGACCAGTTGCCCCATCACCTGACCAGCCACTTGATGTACGGTCACGGCCTGCTGCTGCCGATCCCGGACATCGACCACACCGATTTCATGTTGATCCTGGGCGGCAACCCCTTGGCGTCCAATGGCAGCATCATGACCGTGCCGGATGTGGAAAAGCGCCTCAAGGCGATCCAGGCCCGCGGTGGCAAGGTGGTGGTGGTCGACCCGCGTCGTAGCGAAACGGCGGCCATGGCGAGCCAGCATCTCTTCGTGCGCCCCGGTGGTGACGCCGCGCTGCTGTTTGGCCTGCTCAATACGTTGTTCAGCGAGGGCCTGACCCGCGACAGCCACTTGCCGGTGGATGGCCTTGAGGACGTGCGCCAGGCTGTCGCAACCTTCACCGCCGAGGCAATGAGCCCGCTCTGTGCGGTGCCGGCGCCGCAGATCCGTCAGTTGGCCCGGGACTTCGCGGCCGCGCCCTCGGCGGTCTGCTATGGGCGGATGGGCGTCTCGACCCAGGCTTTCGGCACGCTGTGTCACTGGCTGATCCAGGTGATCAACCTGGTGACCGGCAACCTGGACCGGGTTGGCGGGGCGCTGTGCACCGAGCCGGCGGTGGATGTGGTTGCCAGTACCTCGGGCGGGCATTTCAACCGCTGGCAAAGCCGAGTCTCCGGGCTTCCAGAGTACGCTGGCGAGCTTCCTGTATCGACCCTGGCCGAGGAAATGCTCACCGAGGGCGAGGGCCAGATCCGGGCATTGGTCACTGTCGCCGGCAATCCGGTGTTGTCCACGCCCAACGGGCGGCAACTGGAGCAGGCATTGGACGGGCTGGAGTTCATGGTCAGTGTCGATCTGTATATCAACGAAACCACGCGCTATGCCGACCTGATCCTGCCCTCGACCTCCGCGCTGGAAAATGACCATTACGACACCACGTTCAACCTGTTCGCGGTGCGCAACGTCACCCGCTTCAACCGGGCCATCCTGCCCAAGCCCGAGGGCGCATTGCACGATTGGGAAATTTTTGTCGGCCTGGCCAAGGCTTTCGCCGCCAGGACCGGCAAGGAACTCAAGCCGACCATGCCGCCCGCACAGATGATCGACTTCGGTTTGCGGGCGGGCGCTTACGGAGATGCTTCGCCGCACAAGCTGTCCCTGGCGACGCTGTTTGACCACCCCCATGGCATCGACCTTGGGGCGCTCAAGCCTAACCTGGCGCCGCGACTGAAGACCGAAAATCAACGGGTGCAGGCCGCCCCCGCGGTGATTCTCGCCGACATCGGGCGTTTCGCCGCGTTGCCGACACCCAAGCCGGATGAGTTGCTGATGATTGGCCGTCGGCATGTGCGCAGCAACAATTCATGGATGCATAACTTCCATCGACTGGTGAAGGGCAAGCCGCGTCATCAACTGCTGATGCACCCGGATGACTTGGCCAGTCGTGGGCTGAGTGATGGGCAACGGGTAAAGATCAGTTCACGGGTGGGGGTGATCGAAGTCGAAGTGCAGGGCAGCCCGGACATGATGAAAGGCGTGGTCAGCCTGCCCCACGGTTGGGGCCATGCCCGGCCGGGTGTGCAGATGAGCATTGCCAGCGAACAGCCCGGCTCCAGCGCCAATGACCTGACCGATGAGCGGCAGATGGACGAGTTGTCCGGCAATGCGGCGCTCAATGGCGTGCCGGTAACGGTGGTGGCGGCGTAAAATTGTCTCTGGAGGAGACCGAGCACCCTGCTCGGCTTTCCGTTACAATGCGCCACCGTGTCGACGACTTAAGTCGCGAAGTTTAAGCCGAGGTGCTCCATGGATATCATCGAAACGATCAAAGACCAGATTGCCAACAACACCGTCCTGCTCTACATGAAAGGCTCGCCGAATGCGCCGCAGTGCGGTTTCTCGGCCAAGGCTGCCCAGGCGGTGATGGCATGTGGCGAGAAGTTCGCCTACGTGGACATCCTGCAGAACCCGGAAATCCGTGCCAACCTGCCGAAGTACGCCAACTGGCCGACCTTCCCACAACTGTGGGTCGCGGGTGAGTTGATCGGCGGTAGCGACATCATGACCGAGATGGCCGCTGACGGCTCGCTGCAGACCACGATCAAGGAAGCTGTAGCGAAAGTAGCGGCGAGCAAGACCGAAGCCTGATTTACGATGGTCCGTGTTCGCCACTCAGACTGTGGTTGAACAGGGACCTTGTGGGAGCGAGCCTGCTCGCGATCGCGACGAGTCAGATAAAGTGATGGCGGCTGACACACCGCAATCGCGGGCAGGCTCGCTCCCACAGTAGAATTTCGGTGCTGCCTGGATACCCAGGCAATAAAAAGCCCCGCCTCTCATCAGAGGGCGGGGCTTTTTAGTGGCTCGTCTTTGGCGAAGATTATTCTTCGCCCATCTGCGATTGCAGGTAGTTCTCAAGACCCACTTTGTCGATCAGGCCCAGTTGGGTTTCCAGCCAGTCGATGTGCTCTTCCTCGGATTCGAGGATGTCTTCCAGCAGTTCACGGCTGCCGAAGTCGCCAACGCTTTCGCAATGGGCGATGGCGGCTTTCAGGTCGGCGTGGCCGGTGCGTTCGATACGCAGGTCGCACTCGAGCATTTCCCGGGTGTGTTCACCGATGTGCAATTTGCCCAGGTCCTGGACGTTCGGCAGGCCTTCGAGGAACAGGATGCGCTTGATCAGCTTGTCCGCGTGTTTCATCTCGTCGATGGACTCGTGGTACTCGTGCTTGCCCAGCTTGTTCAGGCCCCAATCCTCGTACATGCGTGCATGCAGGAAGTACTGGTTGATTGCGACCAGTTCATTGGCGAGGATCTTGTTGAGATGCTGGATGACTGTAACGTCGCCTTTCATGGTGAGGCCTGCCCTGTAGTAGCTGTATATGAGGCAGAGTTTGAGCCGCGCACCTACGGGTGTCAAACCTAAGTTATTGAATAATAAATGAAAATTAATCGGAATAAGAATGTTTGTGTTCCGCGTCTTGAAGCTAAGCAATTGATTTAAAGGCATAAAAAAACCGGACACTGAGTCCGGTTCTTTAAAAGCCTGTTTATTACGCGGCGGTAAATTCCACGGGGAAGGGGATCGATGCCTGGGCCGTTTGCACCTTGGCGAGGGTTTCGCGAACCACTTCCTTGGCCAGGCAGGCGCATTTGCCGCATTGGCTGGCTACGCCGGTGGCCTGGCGGACTTCGCGATAGCTGCAGCAACCTTCATAGATCGCTTCGCGGATTTGTCCGTCGGTGACGCCAGTGCAGAGGCATACATACATAAGTGAGAACCGTCGCTGGTTGTGACTCAATTGAGACGGATCTTAATGTTAACGAGAATGATTGTCAAAGTGGTTTCTGAAGTGCCTGGGATAGAGCGGCCTCGGGCTGACGAACGGTTTCTTAATGGCACTCTGGCGATTTTTCGATAACGCCAAAAAACCGTTGAGGACAGTCCAAATGCGCGGTGTATGATGGTCGATCCTTGCGAAGCAGGTTCGTGTCACAGGGTTGTCGCCGGAGGGTGGCAGGCTGGCACGAGCCTTGGTTTTTCACGTTACTACACCAGGAGATATCCAATGAGCGTACTCGTAGGCAAGCAAGCCCCTGACTTCACCGTTCCTGCCGTTCTTGGCAATGGCGAAATCGTCGACAGCTTCACCCTGTCCTCGGCCATCAAAGGCAAATACGGCCTGGTGTTCTTCTATCCGCTGGACTTCACCTTCGTCTGCCCGTCCGAGCTGATCGCTCTGGACCACCGCATGGACGACTTCAAGGCCCGTAACGTTGAAGTGATTGCCGTTTCGATCGACTCCCACTTCACCCACAACGCCTGGCGCAACACGCCGATCAACGGCGGCGGCATCGGCCCGGTGAAATACACCATGGCTGCCGACATGAAGCACGAAATCGCCAAGGCCTATGACGTCGAATCCGAAGGCGGCGTGGCGTTCCGTGGTGCATTCCTGATCGACGACAAAGGCGTGGTTCGTTCGCAAATCATCAACGACCTGCCACTGGGTCGTAACATGGAAGAGCTGATCCGTCTGGTCGACGCCCTGCAGTTCCATGAAGAGCACGGCGAAGTCTGCCCTGCCAACTGGAAAAAAGGCGACAAGGGCATGACTGCATCGCCTGAAGGCGTTGCCGCTTACCTAGGTGAGCACGGCGACAAGCTGTAAGCGAAACAGGCATAAAAAAACCGGCCCTCGATGGGCCGGTTTTTTTATGGTTTAGAACTGCACGCAGTACTTGTGGCGAGGGGATAAATCCCCTCGCTGCCAAGCCAGGATTTGCACTCAATCGTCGAAATCCTGCCAGCCACCCATCTCCTTCCAGCGATTGACGATCCCGCAAAACAGCTCGGCCGTCTTCTCGGTGTCGTAGCGGGCCGAGTGAGCCTCGCGGCCATCGAAGTCGATGTCGGCCGCCTGGCAGGCCTTGGCCAGCACGGTCTGGCCGTATGCCAGGCCGGCCAGGGTGGCGGTGTCGAAGCTGGAGAACGGATGGAACGGGTTGCGCTTCATGTCCAGGCGCGCGACGGCCGCGTTGAGGAAACCGAGGTCGAAGCTGCTGTTGTGCCCGACCAGGATCGCGCGTTTGCAACCGTTGGCCTTCAGCGCCTTGCGCACACCGCGGAAGATGTCGGTCAGGGCCGTTTCTTCACTGACAGCCATGCGCAATGGGTGATCGAGCTTGATCCCGGTGAACTCCAGGGCCGCTGCTTCGATGTTGGCACCTTCGAAGGGTTCGACGCGAAAGAAATAGGTGTGGTCAGGGAACACAAAACCTTTTTCGTCCATGCCGATGGTGGTCGCGGCAATTTCCAGCAGCGCATCGGTGGCAGAGTTGAAACCGCCGGTCTCTACGTCGACCACCACCGGCAGGTAACCCCGGAACCGGGCAGCCATGGGGTGGCGAGTGCCGCTTGAACCGCCGTTGCCGTCCAGTTCGTCATCGAAATGCTCTTCACTCACGCGTTTTCCTCCAGCAGGCGCCAGCGCAGTTTTTCACCGGCGCGCAGCGGGATGACAGTCTGCTCGCCGAAGGGCAGGCTGGCGGGGGCGGTCCATTCGTCGCGGACCAGGGTAATACGATCGGTGTTCACCGGCAGACCATAGAAGCGTGGGCCATGGAGGCTGGCGAAGCCTTCGAGCTTGTCCAGCGCGTTGCGTTGCTCGAACGCCTCGGCGTACATCTCGATGGCGGCATAGGCGGTATAGCAACCGGCGCAGCCGCAGGCCGCTTCCTTGGCATGGCGGGCGTGGGGGGCCGAGTCCGTGCCGAGGAAAAACTTGGCGCTGCCGCTGGTGGCGGCATCGAGCAAGGCTTCCTGGTGGGTGTTGCGCTTGAGGATCGGCAGACAATAGAAGTGCGGCCGGATCCCGCCCACCAGCATGTGGTTGCGGTTGTACAGCAGGTGATGCGCGGTGATGGTTGCGCCGACGTTGGCCGGGGCCTCGTTGACGAACTGCACGGCATCGCCGGTGGTGATGTGTTCGAACACGACCTTGAGTGTCGGGAAGCGCTCCACGACGCGGCGCATGTGCTCGTCGATGAAGATCTTCTCGCGGTCGAATACGTCGACATCGCCGCGGGTGACTTCACCGTGGATCAGCAAGGGCATGCCGACTTCGGCCATGGCCTCCAGCGCCGGGAAGATCTTGTCGATGCTGGTGACACCGGAGTCCGAGTTCGTCGTGGCGCCGGCTGGGTACAGCTTGGCGGCATGGACGAAGCCGCTGGCCTTGGCGTCGCGGATTTCTTCGGGCTGGGTACGGTCGGTGAGGTAAAGCACCATCAGCGGTTCGAAGCGGCTGCCGGTCGGGCGTGCGGCGAGGATACGCTGGCGATAGCCATCGGCCTCGCTGGCATTGCGCACGGGCGGAACCAGGTTAGGCATGATGATTGCGCGCCCGAAGGTGCGCGCGACATCGGCGACGGTATGGGTCAACACAGCACCATCGCGAAGATGAATATGCCAGTCGTCGGGACGCAGCAGGGTCAGGCGGTCGGACATTGGGGGGCTTCCAGGCGGGTCAAACTCTGGGGAATGCTACCGGAAAAGACCGATACAGGCACCCGCTATCAAGTTTTGCCGCAAGTGACCGATAGCCCCTTCAGGTATGAACCGAATCCGTGCAGTGTCTCGGGCCGGCGTCATACTCTCAGCGAGTACCGAATTTCGTACAAAAGCCAGTGGAGCCTCCCGTGCGCCAGCGTTATCTAGCCTTGCTCAGTGTGTTTGCCAGCCTTCCCGCCATGGCGCTCACTTTCCAGACCCGTCTGGAGAGCATTGAGTGGACGGTCGAAGGCGACAAGTTCGAGTGCCGGCTGAGCCAGCCGATCACCGATTTCGGCAGCGGTGAGTTCGTGCGCCGGGCGGGCGAGCAGGCCACGTTCCGCCTCAAGACCTATAACCCGATGATGGGCGGCGGGTCGGCAACCTTGTTGGCGGCGGCAGCGCCGTGGCAACCGGGACGGGGCGACATCAACCTGGGGTCGGTCAGGATCGGCAGTGGCGACGTGCTGTTCAACAGCTCCCAGGTCCAGGCGGGTCGTTTGATCAGCGGGCTGATGGAGGGGCGTAGCCCGGTGGTGCGTCGCAACACCGAGGACGGGCGGGTGTCGGAAGTCCGGCTGCTGCCCGTGCGCTTCAACAAGGCTTTCAGCGACTATCAAGGCTGTGTGGCGAAACTGTTGCCAAAGAATTTCGAACAAGTGAAGCAGACCCAGATCGGCTTCCCCGGCGAAGAGGTCGAGCTCGACGCACACGCCAAGGCTCAATTGCAGGTGATGCTGGACTTCATCAAGGCCGACCCGAGTGTCAATCATGTCGAACTCGACGGTCACTCCGACAACAGCGGTAACCGTTTGACCAATCGTGAGCTGTCGCGCCGACGGGCCCTGGCGGTCCAGGATTTCTTCAAGGCCAATGGCTTCCAGGAGTCGCAGATCACCTTGCGCTTCCATGGCGAGCGCTATCCCCTGGTACCCAACACCAACGCCGCCAACCGGGCCAAGAACCGCCGTGTGGTCGTCCAGCTGTCGCGTGTGTCCCCCACCGAAGCGCTGGTACCTCAACCTGCCCTTCAGCCAGCACCCGCGCCCGCAGCGGCTCCGGCCAAGGCTCCAGCGCCGGCAGCCGCACCCGCCAAGGCCCCGTCGCCCACGGCTGCGCCGGCCAAGACATCGGCGCCGAGCCCGGTTCCGGCCACCGCGCGGACATCCTGATTCGATTTAATCGTCGCGCGGCTGACATAATCTGTCGCTTCGTCGTCATAAGCTGTCGCGCCTCTGTAAATTATCTGCGCTGGACGTTAGACTTCACGGCTTTCCGTACAACCCGTGGAGTGATGGCATGGCGGACGTAAACAAGGTCGTTCTGGCGTATTCCGGCGGCCTGGACACTTCGGTGATCCTCAAGTGGCTGCAGGACACTTATAACTGCGAAGTGGTGACCTTCACCGCTGACCTGGGGCAGGGCGAAGAAGTCGAGCCTGCACGCGCCAAGGCTCAGGCCATGGGCGTCAAAGAGATCTACATCGATGACCTGCGCGAAGAATTCGTCCGCGACTTCGTGTTTCCGATGTTCCGTGCCAACACCGTTTACGAAGGCGAGTACCTGCTCGGTACGTCCATCGCCCGTCCGCTGATCGCCAAGCGCCTGATCGAAATCGCCAACGAAACCGGCGCCGACGCCATTTCCCATGGCGCCACCGGCAAGGGCAACGACCAGGTGCGTTTCGAACTGGGCGCCTATGCCCTCAAGCCCGGCGTGAAAGTCATTGCCCCGTGGCGCGAGTGGGACCTGCTGTCCCGTGAAAAACTGATGGATTACGCCGAGAAGCATGCGATCCCGATCGAGCGTCACGGCAAGAAGAAATCCCCGTACTCGATGGATGCCAACCTGCTGCACATCTCCTATGAAGGCGGCGTGCTGGAAGACACCTGGACCGAGCACGAAGAAGACATGTGGCGCTGGACCGTTTCCCCGGAAAAGGCCCCGGATACTCCGCAATACCTGGAGCTGACCTACCGCAACGGCGATATCGTCGCACTGGACGGCGTGGAAATGAGCCCGGCCACTGTGCTGGCGACCCTGAACCGTATCGGTGGCGAACACGGCATCGGTCGTCTGGACATCGTCGAGAACCGTTATGTCGGCATGAAGTCCCGTGGTTGCTACGAAACCCCTGGCGGCACCATCATGCTGCGCGCTCACCGGGCAATCGAATCGATCACCCTGGACCGCGAAGTGGCGCACCTCAAAGACGAGCTGATGCCCAAGTACGCCAGCCTGATCTACACCGGTTACTGGTGGAGCCCTGAGCGTCTGATGCTGCAACAGATGATCGACGCCTCCCAGGTCAATGTGAACGGTGTCGTACGCCTGAAGCTGTACAAGGGCAACGTGATCGTGACCGGGCGCAAGTCCGACGATTCGCTGTTCGATGCCAACATCGCGACCTTCGAAGAGGATGGCGGTGCCTACAACCAGGCCGACGCGGCCGGGTTCATCAAGCTCAATGCCTTGCGCATGCGCATTGCGGCGAACAAGGGTCGCAAGCTGTTCTGATCCTGCCGATGTGAAAACGGCCTGCCCTGAGCAGGCCGTTTTTTTTGCCTTCCCTATCTGTGCTGTGCTCCGTTGCGGCGCTTTCTCCAGATCCTTCATCCGTCCTGCACAACGCCAGCCCTGTCGCGGCTGTACATGACGTATACGACTACCTCTGCATGCTCGGCAGTCTGTTTGGAACGTTTGGCTCGATCGACTTCGATCAGCCGTTCCGAAGGGGCGCATACGAGAAAAATCACCCGCCGTTGATCGTGCTTTCTTCGCAGCAGGCGCATCCGCCATTTTTTTATCTTGTGGGGGCGGCGGAACACGCGTTTGCCACGGCACCTCGGGTCATCCATGGTCCTGACGAAGTGTTTGTTCTTGCGAAAGTCGGAAGGGGAATATAACGAACGATAGTTGAAGTTAAGCGTGACGAAAAAAAGAAGCAGGAGATAAAAAGGAAAGCTGATCAGGAACCACAGATAATATTTACGATCCTGATCATCCAGAAATGGCAAGGAAATCGCCGCGGAGGTTTCGGATAAGGTGGCGAATATGGCGATGAGAGTCATGGGGTTTGCAATGGTTTTCAAAGACTTGTTCATGGTGAATGCTCATGAGTGATCCAGTTCGATAGTTTGAGTAGGGTGAAGTTTAATAAGTGCGTCGGTTTAGTTAGCGTGCATGTATGAAGTATTGGTGTTTTGTTGTAGTCGTCGTATTTGATGGTTCTGTCCTTTTATAGGAAATTAGCGGTGGGGGCAGGGGAAAATGCGGTTTATGGATAAATAATTCGGTTACTTTTTATGAGCGGCCGAGTTTCTCTCTCTATGTAAAAAGAACGCTCCCATTGGGTAAAACCCGCGCTACTCATAGGGGGGCGGGAACGGTGAAAGCGCCGCCTGCTTTCTGCGGACCCATTCATGGCACATTATTTTCGCGAGAATTTGTAGGAATTTTCTGTGTTGCCTGTAGGTTGCGTCTTTCGGTGTGGGCGGCCAGGGGGCGCGGCATGCCAAGGTAGAAATGACTAGGCTATTGTGCCTGCTCTAAAAATTCGAACAGCGAAGTTGGATTTGCCCATGAATAAAGTGCTGATCGTCGATGATCATCCCGTCATTCGTCTTGCTGTACGTTTACTAATGGAGCGTCATGGTTATGAAGTTATTGCCGAAACGGATAACGGCGTCGATGCGTTACAACTTGCCCGGGAGCAAGCCCCTGATATTGTCATCCTGGATATTGGTATTCCGAAACTGGACGGACTGGAGGTCATCGCGCGTCTGACCTCCAACCCATCACCGTTGAAAGTGCTGGTATTGACCTCCCAGGCACCCGGACATTTTTCGATGCGATGCATGCAGACGGGGGCGGCCGGATATGTGTGCAAGCAACAGGATCTGACGGAATTGTTGAGTGCAATAAAAGCAGTGCTCTCCGGTTACAGCTACTTTCCCAACCAGGCGCTGCACACGGTGCGTTCGAGTCTGGGCAATGCCAGCGAGTCCGATATGGTGGATCGCTTGTCCGGACGAGAAATGATGGTGCTGCAGCAACTGGCTCGTGGAAAAACCAACAAGGAAATTGCGGATGGGATGTTTTTGAGCAACAAGACCGTCAGTACCTACAAGACCCGTTTGTTGTTGAAGCTCAATGCCCGTTCGCTGGTCGACTTGATCGAGCTGGCACAGCGTAACGGGTTGGTGTGAGGTTCAGGTCACGCGTACTCAGTAAAAAGCCTCCACCAGGGAGGCTTTTACGTGTCAGAGGTCAAAGTCGTAATCGGCCAGTTGCTTCTGCAGGCGACGCTCTTCCAGCAGGTTATCGATGGTTCGGCGTTTGCTCAGATTGGTCTTGGGCACTTCCACCACCGGTTCGGCGTCTTCGGTTTCAATGGCGATGAAATCGTCTTCTACATCCAGTTGTTCTTTGCCAGTACTCATGGGTTCGACTCCAGGCTAAGACTGCCTTTGGGGCACCTTATATCGATAAACCACGAGCGGGTAAAAAAGATTTTTTCAATCGATGAATCTATAAAAGCAATAACGACTCAATCGTCAGAGGTCTTGTCCTTGTATTCGCACAGGTCTTCAATCCGGCAACTGCCGCAGCGGGGCTTGCGTGCCAGGCAGACGTAGCGTCCATGCAGGATCAGCCAGTGATGGGAGTCGAGGAGATACTCCTTGGGCACGAACTTCATTAGTTTCTTCTCCACTTCCACCACATTCTTGCCCGGCGCCAGGCCGGTTCGGTTGCTGACACGGAAAATGTGGGTGTCCACTGCCATGGTCAACTGGCGGAATGCGGTATTGAGCACCACGTTGGCGGTCTTGCGGCCTACGCCGGGAAGGGCTTCCAGCGCCTCGCGGGTCTGGGGAACGACACTGCCATGGCGCTCGATCAGCAAGCGGCAGGTTTCGATCACGTTTTTCGCCTTGCTGTTGAACAGGCCGATGGTCTTGATGTATTCGGACAGTCCCTCGACGCCCAGGGCATGGATCGCCTCTGGAGTGTTGGCCACCGGAAACAGCTTGGCCGTGGCCTTGTTGACGCCGACATCGGTGGACTGGGCAGAGAGGATCACCGCGATCAACAACTCGAACGGCGAGGAATAGACCAGCTCGGTTTTCGGCTCGGGATTGTCTTCGTGAAAGCGGCGAAATATTTCCAGGCGTTTTGCGGCGTTCATGGGCGCGGCGTTTCCTCGAGGGTTGATTGGGTTTTGGCAGGCATCCAAGCCTGGTAGGCGGCCAGCAGAAGGCCAAGGAGCAGGAACCCGCCGGGGGCAAGCAAGGCCAATGGCGTACCGTTGCCGATCAGTTCGCGCAAGGCGCCCAAGCCGAGCATCAACAGACCGAACAGCCCCGTCAGCGTGAGATAGCCTGACAGGCGCGGCTCGGTGAAAGAACGGTCGTGTTCCAGCGCCACGCAACTCAAGGCTATCCAGCCGATGTAAAGGCTCAACGGCCGGTACCCTTCCAGCCACCAGGCCTGCGCGGCGAGACTGGCGCAGGCGGTCAGGGTAGCGGCCAGGACGACAGAGGTCAGCAAGCGCTGATAGGCGCTCAGGCGCGGCCGCAGGAGACCCATTGCCAAGCCGTGGCTGCCGCTGATCAGCGTCCACGCCATCCATAGGCCCAGCGCATTGACCAATGAGTGGCTGGCGCCGACCAAAGGCACGAGCAGCAGGCCGTGGGTCAGTGACGGTCTATTCATGGGCAACGCCTCCGGTCAAGGGTGCCTTGTGTTCGTCGAAATAGCGCAGCGCATCGTGTACGGCCTGGAGTACTGCCCGAGAGGTCACCGTTGCGCCGGCCAGTTGATCGAATTGTCCCTGGTCTTTTTTCAAGGCCCAGCCGTTGTCGTTAGGGGCTTCACGGGATTTGCCGTTGAAGCTCTGCAGCCAGGCATTCGGCCAGCCGGCAATGGCCGCGCCCAGGCCTGGTGTCTCGGCCTGGCGCAGGGTTTTCACCCCCAGCAGACGGCCTGACGGGTCGATGGCGATCAGCAGTTCGATACTGCCTTCGTAGCCCAACGCCTGGCTGCGTAACAGCACGGCGGCGGGCTGGCCGGCATGGGTCGCGAGGTAGCCGCCCAGCAGCGTGCTATGGGCCAGGGGGATCGGACCCGTTAAAACCGGCTGTGCCAATGGTTGGTTGTCGTACAGGTCGGTCGGCAGCACTTCGAGCAGGGTTCTGTTCGCGAGGGTCTGTTGCTGGGCCTCGATGCGCTCGGCAGTGCCGACCTGCATGATGTAAGTGGTGCCGAGACCGAGGGAGATCAGCAGCGCCAGGATGACGAGGCCGCCGGGATTTCTCATGGCGCTTGCCGTCCTTGCCGTGTTTCGACGAAACGCTCCAGCGCCGGCACCCCGAGGTTCATCAGCAGCACCGCAAACGCCACGCCATCCGGGTAGCCGCCCCAGATGCGGATCAGGTAGAGCAGCAGTCCCACGCCTATGCCGAACAGCAGGCGTGCGAGCGGCGCCTTGGGCCCCGAAACCGGTTCGGTCACGATAAAAAAAGCCCCCAGCAGGGTTGCTCCCGTCAGCAGATGAAACAGCGGTGAACCGTGGGAGTCCGAGCCGGAGCCGTTCCAGCACAACAGGCTGATGGCGAACAGGCCGGCCAGCATGCCCACCGGCGCATGCCAGCTGAATACACGTTGTTGCAGCAGGAACAGGCCGCCTGCCAGGAACGCCAGGTTGATCCACTCGGCACCGCGCCCGCCAAAACGTCCGAACGCGGGATTGCTGGCAAACAACTCATCGATGGTCAGGCTTTTGTTGACGCGCAGGCTGTCCAGCGCTGTCGCGCCGGCCCAGGCATCGGGTGTGGGATGAACGCCTGACACCTGTTGCAGGCCTTCAAGCAAGCCGACGCTGTGGGGCATTGGCCATTGGCTCATGTGGGCGGGAAACGCCACCAGCACCAGGGCATAACCGAGCATGGCCGGGTTGAACGGATTGGTGCCGACGCCGCCCCAGAGATGCTTGCCGAACGACAAGGCGCAAGCGGCCGCGGTCACCGTCAGCCACCATGGACAATAGGCTGGCAAGGCCAGGGCCAGTAATGTGGCGCTGACCAGCGCGCTGCCGTCGTTCAGTTCGGGTTTGAGCGGTCGATGCCGCAAGCGCAGCACCAGTGCTTCGACCGCCAATGCGGTGACCCCGGACAGCAGCAAGTTGAGTACCACGCCCCAGCCATGAAACCACATCAATGCCAGCACACCGGGCAGCGTGGCCAACAGCACGCGCGTCATCGCGTGCCGTAGCCGCTCATCCGGGGCCTCAGGAAGTGGCATGGGCGTCCACCTGGCGTTTGGCATTTTCTACCGCCTGCTCCAACGCCTGTACGTCTGCGTCCGGGGCTGCCGCCGCCCGGGCTTTGCTGAGTTCGGCGCGGCGCATCGCCAATTGAATCTTCGCCCGCTTCAGTTCGGCATCCGGTGCCGGTGCGGCGGTGGGTGCGGCCGGCGGTACGCTGCTTTCCAACTGTGCCAGGGCCTGCTCTGCCGCTTCGTACTGGCGTTGCAGCACAATCAATTGCGACTGCTGCTCAAAAGTCGGCGGATGGCCGAACGCTTTCAAGGATTTGTTCAATTGTGTCCGGCTCATGGCCAGGTCGACCTTGGCCTTTTTCAGCGCGGCATCGGCGCTGGCGGCTTTTTGCGCGCGTACCCGTTCCAGTGCGGCTTGCACCGGATCCATTGCCTGGGGCTGGGCTTGGGTTTTGGCGGCGTGCTGGGTACGGGCCAGGCGTTCCGCCTGACGCTGCTCTTCTTCGCGCTGCAAACGCGCATTGCGCTGTTCGAAGCGCCGCCGGGCATGGTTGCGCTTGGCGGTACGTGCCTGTTGTTCCTCTAGGCTGAAGGCCAGGCCTCCGACAACCGGCACCACGGTCGCCATCGGCAAGGGCCGCATTTCAATGCAGTCGACCGGGCAGGGGGCCACGCAGAGATCGCAGCCCGTACATTCGTCGATGAGGACGGTGTGCATCAGCTTTGCCGCGCCGACAATCGCGTCCACCGGGCAGGCCTGGATGCACTTGGTGCACCCGATGCATTCGGCCTCACGGATGAAGGCTATTTGCGCAGGGGCCGAGCCACGGCTGGTATCCAGTTCCAGCACCGGTATTTTCAGCAGGTCGGCCAGCGCGGCGATGGTTTCGCTTGAGCCGGGTGGGCATTTGTTGATCGGCTCGCCCTCGGCGATGCCTTCGGCATAGGGCTTGCACCCCGGATGGCCACATTTGCCGCATTGGGTCTGCGGTAGCAGGGCGTCGATACGTTGAATCAGGTTCATGTTTTGACCAGCCCGCGTAATCCAAGGAACGCCACCGCCATCAACCCGATGGCAATCAACTGAACAGGCAGACCTCGAAAGGGCAAGGGGATATCGTTATTGAAGGTGCGCTGGCGCAAATCGTCGAACAGGCTCAACACCAGCCAGAAGCCCAGTCCGGCACCCAGGCCAAAGGCGATGGCGTGGGCCAGTCCCTGATCGTCCTGGCTATTGAGCAGCGTGACGCCCAGTATGCCGGCGTTGCCTAGCAACAACGGCCACAACCCCCCGAACGGCAGTGCTGGCAGCCAACGCGCCAACAGGCGCAGCAATGGCCCGATCAACAGGACGCTCAAGGGCAGCCATGCGAACAGGCGCAGTGACGTCAGGTTTAGCGGGACCAGCAGCCAATGGTCGATCAGGTAACCCAGGGTGCCGACCATCAGCATCAGGCATGTCGAGGCCAGGCCCAGGGCATGGACCTGGCGTCTTCCGCCAGCCTTCAGCAGCGGATCGACGCCCAGGGGCCAATGCAACACCAGGTTGTTGATCAGGGCAGTGCCGAGCAATGTGAGAAGGATGTCGGACATGATGTATTTAGGCGACAAAAGGACCTGGTACAAGATTAGGCATTATCTGGCAGGCCAGATATGAAAATCCCACAGCCGCTTGCAAAGCGTCTGTGGGATCGGTGCAGCGTGCAGTCGTCTTACTTGATCCGCTGACCCGGCTTGGCGCCGCTGTCCGGGCTCAACAGATAGATTTCCTCACCGCCGGGACCCGCCGCCATCACCATGCCTTCAGATATGCCGAAGCGCATTTTGCGAGGCTTGAGGTTGGCGATCATCATCGTCAACCGGCCTTCGAGCTTGGCCGGGTCCGGGTAGGCACTCTTGATGCCGGAAAACACGTTGCGTTGCTCATCACCGATGTCCAGGGTCAGGCGCAGCAGCTTGTCGGCGCCTTCGACGGCCTCGGCCTTGACGATCAGCGCCACGCGCAGGTCGACGGCGGCAAACGCGTCGAACTCGATTTCCGGCGACAGCGGGTCCTTGACCAGTTCACCGTTGCCGGTTGCAGCGCCGGTGTCGGTCTGGCTGGCGGCCAGGTCTTCCTTGGAGGCATCGGTCATCGCTTGCACCTTGGCGGCATCAATGCGGGTCATCAGTGGCTTGAACTCGTTCAACTGATGATTGCTCAACAGGGTCTGGTGATCGTTCCAGGTCAGCGGCGCGACGTTCAGGAACGCCTCGGCATCGGCGGCCAGCAGCGGCAGCACCGGCTTGAGGAAAATCACCAGTTGGCGGAACAGGTTGACGCCCAGTGCGCAGATCGCCTGGACCTCGTCCTGCTTGCCTTCCTGTTTGTTCAGCGACCACGGTGCCTTGTCGGCGATCCAGGCATTGGCACGGTCGGCCAGGGCCATGATCTCGCGCATGGCGCGGGCAAAGTCGCGGGCCTCGTAGGCTTCGGCGATGCTTGGCGCGGCGGCCAGGAACGCGTCTGTCAGCTCCGGTGCGGCGTTACCCGCCACCAGAACACCGGCGTTGCCCTTGTGGATAAAACCGGCGCAACGGCTGGCGATGTTGACGACCTTGCCCACCAGGTCGGAGTTGACCTTCTGGACGAAGTCCTCGAGGTTCAGGTCCAGGTCGTCGACGCCACGGCCAAGCTTGGCCGCGTAGTAGTAGCGCAGGTATTCCGGCGACAGGTGGTCCAGGTAGGTGCGGGCCTTGATGAACGTGCCGCGGGACTTGGACATCTTCTGACCGTTGACGGTCAGGTAGCCGTGGACATTGATGCCGGTCGGCTTGCGGAAGCCGGCGCCTTCGAGCATCGCGGGCCAGAACAGGGCGTGGAAGTTGACGATGTCCTTGCCGATGAAATGGTACAGCTCGGCGGTGGAGTCTTTGCCCCAGAACGCGTCGAAGTCCAGCTCCGGCGTGCGGTTGCAGAGGTTCTTGAAGCTGGCCATGTAGCCGATGGGCGCATCCAGCCAGACGTAGAAATACTTGCCCGGCTCGTCGGGGATCTCGAAGCCGAAGTACGGCGCATCGCGGGAGATGTCCCATTGTTGCAGGCCGGCGTCGAGCCATTCGGCGAGTTTGTTGGCTACGGCGTCCTGCAGGGTGCCGCTGCGGGTCCAGGCCTGCAGCATCTCCTGGAAGTCCGGCAGCTTGAAGAAGAAATGCTGGGAGTCCTTGAGCACCGGGGTCGCGCCGGAGATCGCCGATTTCGGATCCTTCAGGTCGGTCGGTGCGTAGGTCGCGCCGCATTTTTCGCAGTTGTCGCCGTATTGGTCTTCGGTGCCGCATTTCGGGCAAGTGCCCTTGATGAAGCGGTCGGCCAGGAACATTTTCTTTTCCGGGTCGAAATACTGGGTGATCGAACGGGTTGCGATGTGCCCGGCGTCACGCAGCTTCAGGTAGATCTGGCTCGACAGCTCACGGTTTTCTTCGGCGTGAGTGGAGTGGAAATTGTCGAAGCCCACCAGGAACTCGGCAAAGTCGGCGCTGTGTTCAGCCTGGACATTGGCGATCAGTTGTTCCGGGGTGATGCCTTCCTTTTCCGCACGCAACATGATGGCCGAACCGTGGGCGTCGTCGGCGCAGACATAGATGCATTGGTTGCCGCGATGTTTCTGGAAGCGCACCCACATATCGGTCTGGATGTACTCCAGCATATGGCCGAGGTGAATCGAACCATTGGCATAGGGCAGGGCGCTGGTGACGAGAATCTTGCGTGGCTCGGACATGGGGCTCGGCTACTTGATGAAACGGAGGTCGGCCACTATAAAGCGGCGGCGGCTTTTTTTCATCCTTCGGGCCGGTTTCGGGGTGGCTAAAGTGTGAACTGTGGCGAGAGGATTCATCCCCGCGGGGCTGCGAAGCAGCCCTGAAATCAGCCGACTCGGTGCGCCAGGCTGATCCCAGTTGGCGGACTGGGGCGCTTCGCACCCCAGCGGGGCGGTGCGACGTTTCGCTAAATCCCTCACCACAAAAGTATTCACATATCGGTAATCGGGTCTAGGATAGCGACCTGTTTTTCAAGTCCTGCTATCGGAGTTGCCCATGAGCGCCGTCAATCGCGCAACGGTGGAAGCCGTCCTTCGCCAATACACCGACCCCTACCTGAACCAGGACCCGGTCAGCGCCGGATGCGTGCGCGCTATCGATATCCAGGGTGAGCGGGTCAGTGTCCAGCTGGAAATCGGCTACGCCGCCGATCTGTTCAAGAGCGGTTGGGCGCAGATGCTGCAGATGGCCATCGAGGCCCTGGACGGTGTGACCACCGCCAAGGTCGATGTCACCAGCGTGATCGTTCCCCACAAGGCCCAGGCGCAGGTGCCGGGCTTGGCAAACGTCAAGAACGTGATCGCCGTGGCCTCGGGCAAGGGCGGCGTGGGCAAGTCCACCACCGCCGCCAACCTGGCCCTGGCGCTGGCCCGTGAAGGGGCGAAGGTCGGGATGCTCGACGCGGATATCTACGGTCCGAGCCAGGGCATCATGTTCGGCATTGCCGAGGGCACCCGGCCGCAGGTCAAGGACCAGAAATGGTTCGTGCCGATCCAGTCCCATGGTGTGGAGGTCATGTCCATGGCCTTCCTGACCGACGACAACACGCCGATGGTCTGGCGCGGGCCGATGGTATCCGGTGCCTTGCTGCAACTGGTGACACAGACTGCCTGGGGCGACCTGGATTACCTGGTGATCGACATGCCGCCGGGCACCGGCGATATCCAGCTGACCCTGGCGCAGAAAGTCCCGGTGGCCGGCGCGGTGATCGTCACCACCCCCCAGGACCTGGCCCTGCTGGATGCCCGCAAGGGGGTGGAGATGTTCCGCAAGGTGAACATCCCGGTGCTGGGCGTGGTGGAAAACATGGCGGTGCACATCTGTTCGAACTGCGGGCACGCTGAACATCTGTTCGGCGAAGGCGGCGGGGAAAAACTGGCGACCCAGTACGGCGTAGAGTTGCTGGCTTCGCTGCCACTGTCGATGCTGATCCGCGAGCAGGCCGACGACGGCAAGCCGACGGTGATCGCCGAGCCGGACAGCCAGATCGCCATGGTCTACCAGGAACTGGCCCGCCATGTGGGCGCGCGGATCGTGTTGCAGGAAGCGGCTGCACCGGCGATGCCGAACATTACTGTCAGCGACGACTGACAGGGTTGGAGGCAAATCCTGTGGGAGCGAGCCTGCTCGCGATAGCGGAATTACATTCAAACCTCGCGTTGACTGACACGCCGCCATCGCGAGCAGGCTCGCTCCCACACCAGTTTTGGCGGCAGATTTACATCCGCAACCCGCCATCCATCTCCAGGATCCGTCCGGTGTAATAGTCGTTCTCGAAGATATAGGCCGCTGAATGAGCGATTTCTTCGGGGCGGCCCATGCGCTTGAGTGGAATGCCGGATGTCATTCTTTCCAGGGCCTCGGGTTTCATGCTTTGGGTCATCTCGGTTTCGATGAAGCCCGGTGCGATGCCGGCCACACGAATGCCGTAGCGCGCCAGTTCCTTGGCCCAGGTCACGGTGGCGGCGGCCACACCGGCTTTGGCGGCCGAGTAGTTGGTCTGGCCGATGTTGCCGGCCCGGGAAATCGACGAGATGTTGATGATGGCGCCGCTGTTCTTCAGCTCGACCATTTTCGCCGCCACTTCACGGGTACACAGGAATACACCGGTGAGGTTGACGTCGATCACGGCTTGCCATTGGGCCAGGCTCATCTTGGTCATTTCGCCGTCCTTGACCTTGAGCAGCAGACCGTCACGCAGGATCCCGGCGTTATTGATCAACCCGTGGATCGCGCCGAAATCCTCGGCGACCCGGGCCACCATGTCGCTTACCTGTTCTTCGTTGGCGACGTTGCACAGGTAGGCCCGGGCTTCGACGCCCTTGGCCACGCAAGCGGCAACGGCCTGGTCGAGTTTCTCCTGGTTGAGGTCCACCAGGGCGAGTTTCGCGCCTTTGCCGGCAAAATACTCAGCCATGGAGCGGCCCAGACCCTGGCAACCGCCGGTGATAATGATTACTTTGTCAGTGAGTTGCATTCGTATATCCAGGTGTCTGAGCGTTTTTAGACGAATTTCATCGAAGGAGTCATAAATTGAGCGTTGACGCTGCCAAGCATGCCCGAGAATTACTGCTCAAGGAATACCGTGGAATGCTCTCCACCCATTCCAAATCCATGCCTGGCTTTCCGTTCGGGTCCGTGGTGCCGTATTGCCTGGACGAGCAAGGGCGGCCGTTGATCCTGATCAGCCGCATCGCCCAGCACACCCACAATCTGCTGAAGGACCCCAAGTGCTCCATGCTGGTGGGCGAGCGGGGCGCCGAAGACGTACAGGCCGTGGGGCGCCTGACCTACCTGGCCGAAGCGCGGAAACTTGCAGACAGCGCCGCCATCGACGCTGCCGCCGAGCGTTACTATCGCTACTTCCCTGAATCGCAGAACTACCACAAGGCCCACGATTTCGATTTCTGGGTGCTCGATCCGGTGCGTCATCGTTACATCGGCGGCTTTGGGGCCATTCACTGGATTGATCGGATCACCGTGCCGAACCCCTTTGCCGGCAAAGCCGAGGCGAGCATGGTCGAACACATGAATGCGGATCACGCCAAGGCCATCGCCCATTACGTCGATCTGGCCGATCTGCCCAGGACCGAAGCGGCGCAACTGGTGGGCATCGACAGCGAAGGCATGCACCTGCGCATTGGTCAGGGACTGCATTGGCTGGCATTTCCAGCGACTTGCAATACGCCGACACAAGTTCGCGAAGCCTTGGTTTATCTGGCCCACGCCGAAGAATGGCCGAAAAATGCAGAGGCCGATGCTTGAATTCACGAAAGAGCGACGTCATTTAGGTTTTCATAGCCAGTGGCCTGTGTGGCTAATTCGTACAGGCCACCAGGCATTCTTGCGTTGAGGAAACCATTTGATGCGCCCTTTTTTATTGCTCTTTCTGCTGTTCCCGGTGTTGGAGCTGTTCGTATTCGTCAAGGTCAGCGGTGCGATCGGGTTTTTCCCGGCCCTGCTGCTGGTCATTCTCGGCTCGATGCTCGGCGTGTTCGTGCTGCGCATCGCCGGCCTCGCCACGGCCTTGCGTGCCCGTGAAAGCCTGAGCCGCGGCGAGCTGCCTGCCCAGACCATGCTCGAAGGCCTGATGCTGGCCCTGGGCGGCGGTCTGCTGATCCTGCCCGGCTTCATCAGCGACGTGGTGGGCCTGATCATGTTGCTGCCGTTTACCCGTCGATTGCTGGCCAACAAGATGCGCCAGCGTGCCGAAGAACAGGCGATGCGCCAGCGGGCTTTCGCCGACGACCTCCAGCCCCGTGGTGGTCCGGCGCCGCGAGAACCCCTGGGCCGCGAACCCGATGTGATCGAAGGCGAGTTCGAACACCGCGATTCCAAGTAAAACCCACCGCACGGCACCTTCGGGTGCCGTGTTCGTTTTCGTCTCGAAGAAGAATTTTTTTCGATCCGGCCCTTGTAATCCCCCTGTACGCCCTTATGTATCGGTCACCGCAAGGTTTCCGGTGGCAACACCGGACAGACTTCCGCGGTTCGACTGACGAACCGCACCCGGCTCTGCCGGCTTTTGTTAAACCCGCCGGGACTACACCGGCCGATGAAAACCAAAATTAGGAGAGATCGACAATGAAGCTTCGTCCTCTGCATGACCGCGTCGTCATCCGTCGCAGCGAAGAAGAGAAGAAATCCCTTGGCGGTATTGTCCTGCCAGGTTCGGCTGCCGAGAAAGCCAACCACGGTGAAGTTCTCGCTGTAGGTACCGGCCGTGTGCTGGACAACGGTGAAGTGCGTGCGCTGGCCGTGAAAGTGGGTGACAAGGTCGTGTTCGGCCCTTACTCCGGCAGCAACACAGTAAAAGTCGACGGCGAAGAACTACTGGTAATGGGCGAGAGCGAAATCCTCGCTGTTCTCGAAGGCTGATTTCCCCGCTCATCTTCCCGCTACTACACAGTATTTAAGGAATATCGATCATGGCTGCTAAAGAAGTTAAATTCGGCGATTCCGCCCGCAAGAAAATGCTCGCCGGTGTCAACGTCCTGGCTGACGCAGTAAAAGCGACCCTGGGCCCGAAAGGCCGTAACGTGATCATCGAGAAGAGCTTCGGCGCTCCGACCATCACCAAGGACGGCGTTTCCGTAGCCAAGGAAATCGAGCTCAAGGACCGTTTCGAAAACATGGGCGCGCAGCTGGTCAAAGACGTTGCCTCCCGTGCCAACGACGATGCCGGTGACGGCACCACCACCGCCACCGTCCTGGCGCAATCGATCGTCAACGAAGGCCTGAAAGCCGTCGCTGCCGGCATGAACCCGATGGACCTCAAGCGCGGTATCGACAAGGCGACCATCGCCATCGTCAAGGAACTCAAGGCCCTGTCCAAGCCGTGCGCCGACTCCAAGGCCATCGCTCAGGTGGGTACCATCTCGGCCAACTCCGACAACTCCATCGGCGACATCATTGCCGAAGCCATGGAAAAAGTCGGTAAAGAAGGCGTGATCACCGTTGAAGAAGGCTCGGGCCTGGAAAACGAACTGTCCGTCGTTGAAGGCATGCAGTTCGATCGTGGCTACCTGTCGCCATACTTCGTCAACAAGCCGGACACCATGGTTGCCGAGCTCGACGGCCCGCTGATCCTGCTGGTCGACAAGAAGATCTCCAACATCCGTGAAATGCTGCCAGTGCTGGAAGCCGTTGCCAAAGCCGGCCGCCCACTGCTGATCGTGGCCGAGGACGTTGAAGGCGAAGCCCTGGCGACCCTGGTTGTGAACAACATGCGCGGTATCGTCAAGGTTGCTGCCGTCAAGGCACCAGGTTTCGGCGACCGTCGCAAGGCCATGCTGCAGGACATCGCCGTCCTGACCGGCGGTACCGTAATCTCCGAAGAAATCGGCCTGAGCCTGGAAAGCACCACCCTGGAGCACCTGGGTAACGCCAAGCGCGTGATCCTCTCCAAGGAAAACACCACCGTGATCGACGGTGCCGGCGTTGAGACTGACATCCAGGCTCGCGTTGCCCAGATCCGTGCACAGGTAGCCGAGACTTCCTCCGACTACGACCGTGAAAAACTGCAAGAGCGCCTGGCCAAGCTGTCCGGCGGTGTTGCTGTCATCAAGGTTGGCGCCGGTTCCGAAGTTGAAATGAAAGAGAAGAAAGCCCGCGTTGAAGACGCCCTGCACGCCACTCGTGCAGCCGTCGAAGAAGGCGTGGTACCTGGCGGTGGCGTGGCGCTGGTTCGTGCCCTGCAGGCCATCAGCGAACTGAAAGGCGACAACGCCGATCAGAACGTCGGTATCACCCTGCTGCGTCGCGCTGTCGAAGCTCCGCTGCGTCAGATCGTTGCCAACTCCGGTGACGAGCCAAGCGTTGTGGTCGACAAGGTCAAGCAGGGTTCGGGTAACTACGGTTACAACGCTGCTACCGGCGAATACGGCGACATGATCGAAATGGGTATCCTGGATCCGGCCAAAGTGACTCGTTCGGCTCTGCAGGCTGCGGCCTCCGTTGCCAGCCTGATGATCACTACCGAGGCGATGATCGCTGAAATCAAGGAAGACGCTCCAGCTGGCGGCGGCATGCCAGACATGGGCGGCATGGGTGGCATGGGCGGCATGATGTAAGCCAGCCTTACCCCGGTACTAAAAAACCCCGCCTGCGAAAGCAGGCGGGGTTTTTTATTGGCTGGTGTTGGAAATACTTTCGCTATTCAGCCAATTTCTGTGGGAGCCGAGCTTGCTCGCAATAGCGGTGGATCCTTTTGCAATGATGTCGGATGTCCCGTCGTCATCGCGAGCAAGCTCGGCTTCCAGGTTTCAGTCGGATGCTGCTCAAGCATTGACCGGTTGTGCTTCGACCATGGGTTCTGCTCTCGTGCCCGGCCGGTACAGGACGAAGTAATAGCATCCCAGGCAAATCAGCCAGCAGAACACGGCTGTCCACACGTTGTGTGAGAAGAAGTGCGCCCCCTGCATCATCCGGCTTATGGAGAATACCGTTCCCAGGGTGAAGGCAAATACGAAGGCCCGCCGGGCCAGACGCGGCCTGCGGTCGCGCAATACGAAGAACAGTGCGAACAGGGTAAATCCGGTAGCGGCGTGCCCCCCCGGCCAGCACCTGCCCGGTTTGTTGGTGTCTGGACGCGGGCTCAGCAATTCACTGTAGGTTTCCTTGCCGCCGAACTCCTTCAGGCTCCAGGGGCATTGCACCGCTGTCACCGCCTTCATCGGCGTGACGAAAGATGTCGCCAGTGCCAGGGATAGCACCAGGCAGCCCAACTCACGTTTGAAGGGTTTAAGCCGGGTGACAAAAAAAGCGCTTATGAAGCCGACGATGGAAAACACCGAAAAAGCGATAACCACTTGTTTCGCCCGGTCATGGAGGATGTCTTCCAGGAAAAAACTGTGTCGCCCGATGAAGTCGCCAGCGGTGGGGTCATAGAACAGCTGGGCCAGGTCCATGTCCAGGTCGGTCCATTCCAGCAGGATCAGAATGATCGCTGTAACGGCGGGAATGCCCAGGCATAGCCAGAAGTTCAGCGGGCGAGGGGAAGAGCGTAAAACACTTGACGGCATGACAGGTCCTGCACAAAAGAAAATACCCCGGGCCATCCTCCCGGGGCAGTTCGGTTAACGTTCGCTGACTTGCTCGACACCCTCCATGGGTGCTCTCCAGCCAAGCAGCTGTTGTTTGAAGCCATAACTGGCGGTTTGGTAATACGTAATGGCGCGGCTGATCAAAGGATCGTCACTGGTTGCCCGGGACTCGCGACTTTCGGTCAACGCATCATCATGCCGACGCAGCCCCTGACGCGGGCTGAGGATCGCCAGATCCTTGCCGTCGAACATGCCCAGATGCTGGTAGTTGCCGACCACGACACGGGGCGGTAACGGATTGTCCTGCAACAGATTGCGACCGAAGAACGTCGACTCGTAATCCAGGTTCAGCAACCCGAGCAAGGTCGGCGCAAGATCGATCTGGCTGGCGAGTTGGTCGTTTTCACGTGGCTCGATCAGCTTTGGCGCGTAAACGAACAATGGAATCTGATAATTGCTGATCGGCAGGTCTTCCTTGCCGGCGCTGCCTGCAGTGTGATCGGCCACGAAGACGAATATCGTATTATCGAACCACGGTTTCTGCCGAGCCTGTTCCAGGAACTGACCAATGGCATAGTCGGTGTACTTGACCGCCCCATCCCGGCCATTGCCGGATTTGATATCGATCCGGTTTTCCGGATAGGTGTAAGGGCGATGGTTGGAGGTCGTCATCAGTTGCAATAGAAACGGCCGTTGCTTGGCATAGTTGGCATCGGCCAGCTTCAACGTCTGCTTGTACAGGTCCTCGTCGGCCATGCCCCAGGCATTCTTGAAGTGGATTTCGGATTCTTCGACGCTGCTCTGATCGACGACACGATAACCGTTGCCGCTGAAAAAAGCGTTCATGTTGTCGAAGTAGCCGCGGCCACCGTAGACGAACACACTGTCGTAGCCGATCGCGCTCAATTGTTGGCCCAGGCTGGCAAAGCCGCTTTCCCGGCCGATACGCTTGACGATCGAACGTCCCGGCGTCGGCGGAATGGCCAGGGTAATGGCTTCCAGGCCGCGGTCGGTACGGGTGCCGGTGGCGTAGAAGTTATTGAAATACAGGCTTTGCTTGCGCAAGGCGTCCAGATTGGGGGTCAGGTCACGTTTGTCACCGTTGCTGCCCAGGTATTTGGCGCTGAGGCTTTCGATCGTCACCAGCACAATGTTCGGTTTGCGGAGGGGGCCGGGATTATCGATTGTCCGCCGGATGTCTTGTGGGTCTTCACCGATGAAGCGTGCATTGGGCTCGTTCAGTTCGGCGCGAATCTGCTGGGCGACGGTGGCCGGGGCCAAGGTGCTGTAGAACTGTCCGTAGTCCAGTTCGTTGTTACGGAACGCAGCGAAGAACTGGTACGGGCCGTTGCTCGCCAGCTCGTTCTGATAGGCGTTGCCACCCTGGGCCCGTGGTGCATCCTGGCTGAGCAGTTGCAGACTCAGGCCGGCGACGGCCATCAGGCCCAACGCATTGAGCAGGCGTCCGCGCAAAGTTGGCAATGGGGCGTCCAGCGCGGCCTTGAACGGTTTGCGCAAGGCCAGGCTCAAACCCACCGCCAGTACGGCGAGAATCGTCAGCAGGGTGCCGATCGGGTAGGACTCCAGCACGTTGTTCAACACCTCATCGGAGTAGACCAGGTAGTCGACAGCGATGAAGTTGAAGCGCACGCCGAACTCATCCCAGAACAGCCATTCGGCCACCGAGGTGAACAGCATGGCGAACAAACTGATCGTCAACAGTCCTTGAAGAAACCAACGATGGCCGCGACGGCGCCACAAGGCCGCAGGGCAAAGCAATAGGTACAGGCCCATCGGCAGGATTGCATAGGCGAGGAAGCCCAAGTCATACAACAGGCCAATGCCGAAGACCGAAAGGGTGCCACCACCGGATTCATCCAGGTGTGCCAACAGCAAAACGGTTCGGGTCAGGAGAAACACCACCAGCCAGGCGCCGGTGATCAGCAGCAAAAAGCGCATGGGCGCCATTTTCAAAAAGTCCATTTACTACATTCCTTATATATCAAACCGATAGCGCGAAAGTATTATCCCCACACTGTAGTCAGTTTGTGAACCGATAGTGAAAAACGCATCAATAATGTTATCCCTCGAAGGCATTGACGCATGTCGTCTACAGCCTTGGTGGCCTGTACGGTCAATTCGAGTACAGGTCACTGGTCCTGAGTCGTCATTGGCCGTAAGCTGCGCGGGCCAAGACGGCTGTTAACCGTATACGCAGAGGTGCCCATGCGAATTCTATTGGTCGAAGACAATCGCGACATCCTGGCCAATCTGGCCGATTACCTGGGGCTCAAGGGCTATACCGTCGATTGCGCCCAGGACGGTCTGTCGGGCCTGCACCTGGCTGCGACCGAGCATTACGACCTGATCGTGCTCGACATCATGCTGCCGGGCATCGACGGCTACACCTTGTGCAAGCGCCTGCGCGAAGATGCCCGGCGGGATACGCCGGTGATCATGCTCACCGCCCGGGATCAACTGGATGACCGCCTGCAGGGCTTCAAATCCGGGGCCGATGATTACCTGATCAAACCCTTTGCCCTGTCGGAGCTGGCGGCGCGGATCGAAGCGGTCATGCGCCGGGCCCAGGGGGGCGGGCGGCGTGCGTTGCAGGTCGGTGACCTGAGCTATGACCTCGATACCCTGGAGGTGACCCGCGAGGGCAAACTGCTCAAGCTCAACCCGGTCGGCCTGAAGTTGCTGGCGGTGCTGATGCAGAAGAGTCCCCACGTATTGCGTCGGGAAATTCTTGAAGAGGCCTTGTGGGGCGATGATTGCCCGGACAGCGACAGCCTGCGCAGCCATGTCCATCAATTGCGCCAAGTGATTGACAAGCCGTTCGACAAGCCGTTGTTGCATACCGTGCACGGTGTCGGTTATCGCCTGGCCGAGGGCCGCGATGGAGTTTAAGCAGAGCCTTGCCCAACGGATCATCATCGCGTTTGCGTTGATGAGTGCATTGGTGGCCGGCGCGTTCGCCATGGGAATCGTGGCAACGGTGCACCTGGTGGAGGAGAAGTTGATTTCCTCCGGGTTGGGCGGCGACCTGCAACGCCTGCTGCTGATGGACAGTGTCTCGGACTGGAATCATCGTCCGGAACCTGATCAATTGTTCTATTTCAGCGGCGGCCAGGGTGACTTCGAATTGCCCAAGGATCTGCGCCATCTGGAGCCCGGCTTCCACGAGGTGTTTCGCGAACAATTGTCCTATCACGCCATGGTGGAGATCGTTGACGGCCGGCATTACGTGTTGCTGCAGGACCAGAGCGACTTCGAAGAACGCGAGCGGGTGCTGTTCGCCGTGGTGCTGGTGGGCTTCGTGCTCAGCCTGGCATTGGCGGTGTTCCTCGGCTGGATCCTGGCGCGTCGGGTGATGGCGCCGGTGGTGCGTTTGGCCCGGCAAGTGCGACACCGCGACCAGCTTCTCGGACTCGCCCCTCCGTTGGCGCCTGATTATGCCGCCGATGAAGTGGGTGAACTGGCGGTGGCGTTCGACGCGACGCTGGGGCGGCTGCGCCAGGCCCTGACGCGCGAGCGGTTGTTTACCAGTGATGTCAGCCATGAGTTGCGCACGCCGTTGATGGTCTTGGCGACCTCCTGCGAACTGTTGCTGGAAAATCCGGCACTGGATCAACGGGGGCGCACCCAGGTCGAGCGCATCAGCCGCGCCAGTGAGGAGATGCGCGAACTGGTGCAAACGTTCCTGATGCTTGCCAGGGCTCAGCGCGAGGACAACGGCATGTCGCCTCGCCTGACCCTTGGTCAGGTGGCGGAAAATCTCCTTGGCGCGTGGCGTGCGGCCATCGAATCCAAAGGTTTGACACTGATTTTCGAACCGGGCCAGCCCCTCGACACCCTCTATAACGCCACGTTCCTGACGGCGGTCATGGGCAACCTGCTGCGCAACGCCCTGCATTACACTGACCAGGGCTTTATCCGTCTCACCCTCTACGGCACCGGATTCGTGGTGGAGGACAGCGGCGTGGGTATTCCCGAGGAGAAGCGCGAGGCGATGTTCGAACCGTTCGTGCGCGGCAATGAAAAGCGCGGTGAGGGGCTTGGGCTGGGGCTGTCGCTGGTACAGCGGATTTGCGAGAACCAGGGCTGGATGGTGAGTCTCAGTACGATGGAGCCCAACGGTTGCCGTTTCGAGGTTGAGTTGAATCCGCAGAAGTGAGCTCGCTTTGAAAAATCTTGTAATCATTGAGAAGATTGCATAACTTTTTTTTCACAAAGCGATGACACACCGATTCATAAGGTTGGGCCTGTCTGAAAAGGAGGTCCTCTTATGTCTAAACCTATCAAGCTCGATTTTTCCGAAAAGTACGACGAGCAGCATGCTCAGAAATACTTTCATAAGCATCGAAGCGGCTTGAGTCGCCGTCTCTCCAATCAGCGAGATCAACAACTGGCCAAGCGTGCATTGGCACTTGCCGGTGACCCGGGGCTGGTATTGGATCTGCCTTGCGGTGCCGGGCGCTTCTGGTCCTTGCTGGCCGAAAAACCGAATCGCGTTATCATCGGCGCGGACAATTCCGAGGCGATGATCAAGACTGCAATGGAGTCTCAACCCGCCGATGTCGTAAAACGGGTACAACCCTTGCACACTTCTGCATTCGACATTGCCTTGCCTGATAACGCCGTCGACAGCATTTTTTGCATGCGCCTGCTTCATCACATCGGTGAACCCGCGCATCGACTGGCCATTCTGAAGGAATTCGCGCGTGTCAGCCGCGACAGCGTGATTATTTCATTGTGGGTCGATGGCAATTTCAAGGCTTGGAAACGCAAGCGTCAGGAGCGTAACCGTGGGCAGAAAGACTACCAGAATCGATTTGTGTTACCGGTCGCTACAGTAGAGGAGGAGTTTCGGCAGGCAGGGTTTCGTATCCAGGAACAACTGGACTTCCTACCGCTCTATGCCATGTGGCGAGTTTATGTATTACGCAAGAGGTAACAGCATGGTTGCGCAGGTAGCAAAAACCCAGGAGATTTCCCACAACAGCTTCGAGCATTTCTGGAGCATGCAAGGTGAGTGGGTAGAAGAGCCCAATGTGCGTCGTGGCGGCGAAAGTGGCGTACAACGGATCATCAGCAAGGATGGCGAACTGCTTTATGCCAAGCGCCAGACTGGACACATTTATCGCAGTTGGCTGCATCCGTTCGGGCGTCCGACCGTGCTGCGTGAACAGGACGCGCTCCTGGCGTTGCCTCGACTCAACGTCCGGGTACCCGAGCTGGTTTTCTGTGCGGCCCAACCGGACCCGGACCATAAGTGGCGGGCGTTGTTGGTGACTCGTGCGCTTGAGGGGTTCGAGGAGATCGAACACTGGTATGCCGGCGGTGGCCGCGAGCGTCATGGCGAAGCGGTGCATGACCAGATCCTTCAGGAGCTGGCCGAAAACCTGGCCCGCATGCACAAAGGGCGATGGCAACACAGCTGCATCTACATCAAGCATGTTTTTGTGCGTGTGACCGGGGAGGGCGAGGCGGCCAAGCCCGAAGTGGCGCTACTGGATCTAGAGAAGTGTCGCCGGCGCCTGACCGCCCGACGGGCTGCATCCCATGACATGAAGCAGCTGCGACGCCATTCGTCGTTCAGCGATTCTGACTGGAAGAAACTCGTCTACTTTTATGAGACGGCGTTTGGCAGCGCTATCAAAGGCTTATAACGATGAAACTGGAAATTGCTAGAGGTGTGTTTTTAGTTGGAGCCCTGGCAGTTGCATCAATGGCGGTGGCTGTATGGGAACAGCCCCGTTCTCAGATACTCAGTGCCTCCAACTCTGATGCTCACTGCCCTTTACCTCGGGTGGCCAAGGCCAGCGAGGTCGTCCGACCGGATAATGACCTGTTGCTGTTCATGTTCAGTCTTTCTCAGGGCGTGAGGCCGCAGAGTTGAGAGTCACGAAGCCCAAATAAAGGCCTCGCATCTGCGAGGCCTTTATTTTTGTGCGTTGGGAAGTGGTTGAAACGTCTGTGGCGAGGGAGCTTGCTCCCGCTGGGTTGCAGAGCAACCCTGAAGCTCTGCAACTTGATGTCAGGTGGATCGGGATGGGTTTGGGGCGGCTCCGCCACCCAGCGGGAGCAAGCTCCTTCGCCACAGATAAATCCCCTCGCCACAGGGATCCCCTTCAATAGGAGTCAGGCTTTATCCGGCTTGGCCAGCAGCGTGTAGATGCAAGGCAATACGAACAGCGTGAACAGGGTGCCAATCGACATGCCGGTGGCGATGACCGTGCCGATGTCGAAGCGGCTCACCGCTCCGGCGCCAGTGGCGAGGATCAGCGGCACCATGCCAAACACCATGGCGGCGGTGGTCATCAGCACTGGCCGTAAACGAATAGACGCGGCCTGCTCGACGGCTTCCCGTGGCGTCAGGCCCTGTTCCCTGCGCAACTGGTTGGCAAACTCAACGATCAGAATCCCGTGCTTGCTGATCAGGCCGATCAACGTCACCAATCCCACCTGGGTGTATATGTTCATGCTCGACCAGCCGAGGAACAGCGGGATCAGTGCGCCACAAATGGACAGCGGTACCGTCACCAGGATCACCAGAGGGTCACGGAAGCTTTCGAACTGTGCAGCCAGCACCAGGAAGATGATCGCCAGCGCCAGGGCAAAAGTGGCCCACAAGGCACTGCCTTCCTGGACGAACTGGCGCGAGGCTCCTGCATAATCGAAGGCAAACCCCACCGGTGCTTCTTCATGGGCGATCTGGCGCACGGTCTGGATGGCCTCGCCCATGCTCACGATGGGGAAGCCGGAAATCCTCACCGCATTGAGTTGCTGGAACTGATTGAGTTGCCGCGGGCGAGCCCGGTCGCTGACCTTGATCAGCGTCGATAGCGGTAGCGATTCACCCTTGGCATTTTTCACGTAGTAAGTGTTCAACCAGGCAGGATTGTCCCGGAATGGCCGTTCGACCTGGGCAATGACCTTGTAGCTGCGTCCTTCGAGGGTGAAGCGGTTGATCTCCGACTCCCCCAGCAAGGTGGCGAGGGTTCCGCCCAGGTCCTGCATCGAGACGCCCATCTGGGCTGCCTTGTCACGATCGATGTCGACGACGACTTCGGGCTTGTCGAAGGCCAGGTCAATGTCCATGAACGCGAACTTTCCGGATTCCACCGCGCGTTTCTTGATTCGCTCGGCCACTTCCAGAAGCGTCGCGTATTCCTTCGGGGAGTTGATGACGAAGTCAAAGGGCAGGCCTTCACCGGTGCCGGGCAGGGAAGGGAGGTTGAAACCGAAGATCTGCAGACCCGGGATGCTTTCCAGCTTGGCCTGGACATCAGGCAGGATTTCCATCTGGGTGCGGCTGCGTTCGTTCCAGGGCTTGAGCAGGAAACCGCCGATACCGGATTGCACGCCGTTGTAGCCGTTGATCTGGAACGAAGAGTAGTACTCCGGGAACTCCTTGAAGATTTCGAGGAAGTGGCCCGTGTAGGTGTTCAGGTAGTCGAGGTTGGTCGGCTGCGGCGCCGTAGCCATCATGAAAATGATGCCCTGGTCTTCGTCGGGGGCCAGTTCGGACTTGGTGAACATGATCAGTACCGGAATCAGCAGCAGGACGATCACGGCGAACACCAGCACCACCGGCCGGGTATTGAGCGTGCCGTGAAGCATGCGCTGGTACCGGTTCTTCAAGCGCTCGAAGACCATGTCCAGCCGATGGGCCAGCCCCGAAGGATTCTCGTCGTGGCGCAGCAGCATGGCGCACATCATGGGCGACAGGGTCAGGGCGACGATCCCGGAAATCACCACGGCCCCGGCGAGGGTCAGGGCAAACTCCTTGAACAGTGCTCCTGTCAGGCCTTCGAGCAGGCCGATTGGCGCATACACCGCCGCCAGCGTGATGGTCATCGAGACCACCGGCATGGCGATTTCCCGAGCGCCTTCCAGCGCTGCATCGAATGGACTCTTGCCTTCCTCGATGTGCCGGTGGATGTTCTCCACGACGACGATGGCGTCGTCCACCACCAGGCCGATAGCCAGCACCATGGCGAGCAATGTCAGCAGGTTCATCGAGTAGCCCATCAACTGCATGAAGAACATCACGCCGATCATCGACAGCGGGATGGTCACCACCGGGATGAGTACCGAACGCAGGGCGCCGAGAAACAGGAACACCACGACGATGACGATCAGCACCGCCTCGAACAGGGTCTTCACCACCTCATCGATGGATGCCTGGATGAACAGGGTCGCATCGTAGGCAATCTCGGCCTTGAGGTTCGTCGGTAACTGGGCCTCCATTTCCGGCATGATCTTGCGCACTTCCTTGATCACGTCCAGCGGGTTCGCCCCGGGCGTAGCCTTGATCCCGATATACACCGAGGGCGTTCCACCGAAGGAACTGATGGTGTCGTAGTTTTCGGCGCCCATCTCCACCCGGGCCACATCCCGCAGCAGCACGCGGCTGTCACCGTCGGTTTTGAGCGGTATCGCGGCAAAGGCCTCGGCGGATTTGAGTTCGGTGTTGGCATTGATGCTGGTGACCACGTATTCGCCCTTCACCTCGCCCGCCGCCGAGAGGAAGTTGTATTGGCGCACGGCGTTGGTCACATCGGCGGCGGTCAGGCCGAAACCGGCGAGCTTGGCGGGGTCGAGCCACAGGCGCATGGCGAAGACCTGGTTGCCAAGGATTTCCGCCTCCGCCATGCCCGGGAGGGTCGCCAGCTTGGGCTGGATCACCCGTGACAGGTAGTCGGTGATCTGCGGGTTGTTCAGTTCCTTGCTGAAAAAGCTGATGTACATCAGAGCCGAGGCATCGGCGGCTTCCCGGCTGAGCACCGGGTCCTCGGCATCCTGGGGCAGTTGGTTCTTGACCTCGTTGGCCTTGGCCAGCAGTTCGGTGAAGAGCCGGTCGCTGTTGGAGCCGATGCGGGCGTGGACCGATATCACCGAGAAATTCTGGCGGCTGACCGACGTCATGTAGTCGATGCCCTCGGCGCTGGCCAGGCTCTGTTGCATCGGCTGGGTGATGTAGCCCTGGATGGTTTCGGCGTTGGCCCCGGGGTAAGCGGTGGTCACTGTGATCAGGGCGTTTTCCATCTGTGGATATTGGCGCAGGGGCAGCTTGCTCCAGGCCTGGAAGCCCAACAGCACGATCAACAGGCTGACCACGGTGGCGAGCACCGGACGGCGGATGAACGGATCGGTAAAAGCCATGGGGATTCCTTGATCAGTCCGCGGGTCGCGGGCTGTTCTGTTCGGTCAGGGTCTTGTCGTCGCTGATGGCGATGTGGGTACCGTTATCCAGTTTGATCTGGCCGGCGATCACGACCTGTTCGCCGCTCTGCACGCCCTTGGTAACCAGCACCAGCCCGTCACGGCGTTCGCCGGTCTCGACGAAGCGCCGTTCGACAATCAGGACCGGCTGGCCCTTGTCGTCCTTCTCGACATTGCCGTCGGCGGTTTTCTTCTGTGTGACCACGTACATGGAGTTGCCGTAGAGGGTGTAGGTCACGGCGCTCTCCGGCACGACGATTCCGGCCGCCACCTCCGGCAGGATTACCTGCAGGTTGGCGAACATGCCGGGCAACAGCTTGCCGTCGGGGTTGGCCAGGGTGGCGCGTACCAGCACATTGCGGGTGCTGTCCTCGACCTTGGGGTTGATGGCACTGATGGCGCCGACGAACGTCTGGCCGGGGTAGGCCGAGACGCCGACGTTGACCGGTTGGGCAACCGCCAGCCTCGGCACCGTTTGCTCGGGGACGTAGAAGTCCACGTAGAGGCTGCTGAGGTCCTGCAGGGTGGCGATGACCGTGCCGCTGGCGAGGTAATCACCGACATCCACTTGGCGAATGCCGATGGTGCCGCTGAACGGCGCGACGATGCGTTTCTTGTCCAGCGACGCCTTGAGCTGGTTGACCGTGGCCTGGTTCTTTTTCAACTGCGCCGAAAGTCGGTCGAACTCGCCCTTGGAGATCGCCTGGCTGCCCACCAGTTGCCGGCCGCGGCCGAAGTCCAGTTGTGACAGGCCCAGGTCGGCCTCGGCGGTTTCCAGCAGGGCATTTTCGACTTCGCTGTCCAGTTGCAGGAGCGGCTGGCCGGCCTTGACCTTCTGTCCGGACTGGAACAGCACCTTCTGCACGGTCCCGGCAATCTCCAGGCTCAGGTCCACGCCTTGCAACGCCTTGAGGCTGCCGACGGTCGGCAGTCGACTCTGCCAGGGCTGATCGGTGGCGCTGGCCACGGCAACACCGATTGGCGGTTTCGGCACAGAAAACGACTGGATCTGCTGGTAGATGGAGAAGCCCTTATAGCCGCCCAGCAACAGCACCACCAACAGGACAACACCCAACATGATCAGCATGCGGCGTCGTAGCATGTTCCACTTCCTTGGACAGGCGTTAGAAAAGACATTCAGGCCGGCACATTACTCTGAGTGTGCTGGGGATTCCAGATCCCGGAAGGCCTGTGTCGCGTAGGAATATTCCTGAAATACAGGGGCTGCATCGATAGTGTCGCCCCCGTTCGATCAGGCCAGATGCAAATGGTTGTCCCAGAGCCCCGCCGGCAGGTCCAACGGTTTTGCCACCAGTTGAGCCTGTCGGCAATCGTAATAGCGGCAACGCCCCTGACCCGAGGTCACGACGAAACCATCCGCCACCGCACCCACCCCGGCGCAATCCGGCAGAGGGGCATCCAGGCGGACTTCACCGCTGTCCAGGTCCCAGATGAAAAAGCGATTGCCACGAGGGGCCGTCAGCGCGACCAGGCGCAGGTCGCTGTGCACGGCGACGCTGGCGGTGTAATGCCCCATGGCTTGCAATTGCTGTTCGGACACCGGAAACGCCTTGAAGGGCTGGCCCGGACGTTTGATCGCCACCAGCTCCGAGGACTCGTGGGCATCCCCCATGAACTGCTGGCCGGAAACGATGGTGCCGTCACTGGCGATGCCCAGGTGGCGCACGCTGTTCATCGATTGAGGGAGGGTTTCCTTGCTCAACAGCGTGCCGTCGCGCCGCATGAGGACCAGGCTGGGTTCCATGGCGTCGAGGTTCATCTCGACCCGGCTTTCGGCTTCGGTGCGGATACCGCCGTTGGCCACCACCAGGGTTTCGCCGTCGGGCATCCACGACACCTGGTGCGGGCCGATGCCATGGGTGGGGATTTCGCCGCTGTGCACCAGCCGCTCGCCTTCGAAATGATACACACCCAACAGGCCGCGTCCCGGATCAGAGGTGTCATTCTCGGTGGCGTACAACCATTCGCCGCTGCGATGGATCACCGCGTGGCCGTAGAAATGCCGGTTCGGCAAGGACGTGATGGTCTGCAGCAACGTACCGTCGCGCAGGTCGATCAGGTAGCTTTCGGTGCCCGGGCGACGGGCAACGAACAGCGCCACCGGCTGCGATGGATGATTGACGATGTCATGGCAACGCTGGTCGACCTGGGTGGCGAATACTCGTGTGCCGTCCAGTCGATAACCCACGGCGTAGTGCTTGCCGTCGCTATCGTCCCGTGCCGAAAGCAGCAGTGCAGGGGTGTCCTTTTGCTTGAACAGCGTCCAGCCACCCAGGGTAACGGCGCCGAGCAGCAAGCTGCCCAGTGCCAGGGCCTGACGTCGAAACATGATCAGTCACCGTCGTTGGCATTGAAGCCCAGTTGGATGCCCAGCGCCTTGGCCAGTTCGCCTTCATGCAGGCGATGGACGACGTTGAGGCTGTCGTACAAATCGTTGAGTTGCTGACGCCCGGCGTCGTCGTTGAGCATTTCGGTCAGCGAACGCTGGGTGCTGGCGAACAGCTTCAACGAGGCGTCATAGGCGGCGTCGATCTTGTCTGCCAAGGGTTTCTGGTCACTCGGCAGCAGACCGCGCAGGCCCTTGTTATCCACGCCGACCCAGACCGTCCTGGCCGCCTTGAGGCTGGCTTCCAGGCCTTGCAGGGACGACTGGCTGCGCCAGGCATCGGCCTGGAAAGGTTGCGGCACGCCCTTGGTCTGACGGCCCATCGGGGTGCCGAGTTTCTTCTTCAATGTGTCGATGGCGGTGACCTGGACCCGCAGCAGATCGGCGATCGCTTCGTGGGAATCGGCATAGCGCTGGTTCGGGAATTTGCTCATCTGGGCGAGCATGCCGTCGTTGGTGTTCCAGCGTGACAGGATCTCTTCGGCCAGTTGTTTCTGGCGTTCACCGATGGCCATCAGCAGTGGGCAATACTTGGCTTTCTGCGCGCTGTCGGCCATGTCGATCTTGGCGTCGAAGAGCAGGTATTCATAGGCCGAAAGACCTTGGACCACGACGCTGGATTTGGCCAGGCCGGCGGCGTCGATCTGCGGCTGGCTTTCGACCAGTTGCTCGACCTGACGGCCCACCAGGTTTTTCTTGTCCGGCCAGAACTGTACCTGCCAGGCGCGGTTGCCTTCGGCCAGCGGACCGATCAGCAGCGGTTGCAACTCGGCCCAGGCCTTTTGTGCCTTGAGGAAGTCGGCACGGGCAGTGTCCAGGTTTTCCTTGCCTTGGCAGAACGCCAGGGCGCTGCTTGCCAGTTGCCGGTCGGCATCGACCCAACGGCTGTAGGTCGGCAGGATCACTTGCTTGGCGATGGCGGCCGACGTGACGGCTTGCGGGTCCTGCGGCGAGCAGGCTCCGAGGGCGATGGCGGCCAGGCTGGTGAACAACAACTTGGGACGGAACATGTCGGACTCCCGTTTCGGAAAATTGTTTAAAGGGAATTCAGGAAAGCCAGCAACGCGGCGCGTTGCTCGGCATTGAATGCTAAAACCTGGCGCTGCGCCGCTTGCGCTTCGCCGCCATGCCACAGCACGGCTTCGAGCAGGTTGCGGGCGCGCCCGTCATGCAGGAACTGGGTGTGGCCGCTGACGGTCTCCGTCAGGCCGATACCCCACAGCGGCGGGGTCCGCCAGTCACGGCCGCCGGCCTTGAACTCGCTGCGGTTGTCGGCCAGGCCTTCGCCCATGTCGTGCAACAACAGGTCGGTGTAAGGACGGATGACCTGGTTCGCCAACTCCGGCTCGGCGGCGTTGGCGGAGGTGGTGTATCTGGGGGTGTGGCACGATTGGCAACCGGCCTGGAAAAACAGATTCTTGCCGGCCAGTACCTGGGGTGAATTCACCTCCCGGCGCGCCGGTACGGCCAGGTTGCGGCTATAGAACAGCACCAGCCGCAGGATGTTGTCGCTCACCTCCGGTTCGCCGTCCGGGCCGTTGCCGTTGGGCGCACGCTTGCAATCGACCTGGGCTTCAGTGCAATCGTCGAACGGCCGCAGGCTTGTGGTCAGGCCCATGTCGCCGGAGAACGCGTGGACGTTCTGCTGGTTGAGGTTGGGCTGTCCGGCCTTCCAACCGAAACGTCCCATGACGGTTTTCTGCTGGACATCGTCCCAGACCTGGTTCGGGCGGCCGGCGATGCCGTTCTTCTCCCGCGCCTGGGCTTCGGCGTTCGCCAGGATGGCTTCGTCGGGGATGGCCTCCAGCAGTCCCAAACCGATCATCGGTGGCGCGACGCGGGCGGAAAAACGCGTGTCGGGGTGCATCGGGCCGTAGCCCAACTGGCTGATCTGCAGGCTCGGCTTGCGCAGTTCCACCACCGTGCCGTCCTTGAAGCGCACCGGGACAGGTGCATAGTCAACCCGCACCTTGCCTTCCGGGGCGACGCCGGGTACGGACATATCCTGCAGTTGCCCGCCATAGACCGGCTCCGGCACCACGCCCAGGTGCTCGATGAGCTTGGCGTAGGACGGCGCATCAGGGATCGACAGGCGCACCAGCATCGACACCGCGTTGGTCGCGTCCGGCGTCGGCGGATGGCCGCGACCGTCCTTGATGTGGCAATTCTGGCAGGCATTGGTATTGAACAGCGGCCCGAGGCCGTCCCGTGCGGTGGTGGTCGACGGGGCGATCACCCAGGGGCTGCGGAAAAAACTGTTGCCGACGCTGAAGTCCACGCGTCGCGAGGGCGGCAGGTTGGCCGAGGGCAGGGAGAATGCGTTCTGGTCGGCCTTGCGTACCGTCGCGGCGCCGCCGGACCGCGCTTCACCGGGCTCGGCCTGGGTAAAGCGCGGCGCATCGTCGCAGGCAGTCAGGCCCATGGCCGTGGCCAGTGTCATGAACAGCGTGCATAGAAGGGGCAACGACGGCATCGAGCATCCCGGAAGACGAGTGAAACGAGGGCGCAAAGTCTAACAGGATGGGGAACTTTGAATAAGAGGAATTATCGTTTGGTTTAGGGTAATCCGGGCGACATAGGCGGTGTTTTACTCGGCCTGGTTCTAGCGTCCAGCCAGCCCCGACCTGACCACTCGTCCCCACCTGTAGGTTCTGACAGTAGCCAAGCCCGCGCTCCCGAGATGTGATAGTGACCTGGAGTCCATCACTTTCCAATGAAGAGGGGTGCATCATGAGCGACTCATCGACCACTGCCGATCAAACCATACTGGTCCTGAGCCCGCCCAGGCTGCCCCGCGCCACCACCCCCGTAACAGGCGCTCATTATGGCGTACCCAAGCATGTTTATGACCTGGAGCCCATGGGGTGCGCAGTAGAGGTCGATCCTTATCAGGGACAGCAGGGAGGCGATACGGTCTCTATCAACTTGAACGGCGAACTGGCCCTGGATAGCGATCAGACTCAAGGCGTCGATGACATGGTCACGTTGTACATCCCGCACGCCAAATTGTTGGTAGGCATTGTCAATCGGCTGACTTACACGGTGACTCGCGGCAGTAATAACTTAGGGAGCTCAGAGCCTCCGCTGGAAATTCTGTACAACAGTATCCGCCCCGGCATCGAGGATGCGACGCCCGGCGACAATGCGCATTCCGAGCTCGTGTTGCTGCTGCCGGACGAAATCAAGAACGGCGTGGGGCCCGGTTTTACCCGGGCGACGGTGTGCGTGGCTTATCCGTATTGCCGGGCTTATGACCGCATCCGGCTCAATTGCAACGGTCATGACGTGTATCACACCGTCAGCGTCAGCGAAGCCCCCGCGCCACCGGCCCATGGCTCGTCGACCCCGACCACGGTGTGTTTCGACGTCACCAGTGCAGACCTGAGCGACGATCCCGAATTCAAGTTTTCCTTCACCGTCAACGACCAGCTCAACAACTCCCCGGACCCCGACGCCCCGTGGTCGGCCGTGCAGGTAGTGGATGTCGACCAGGCCGGTACCCGACTGCCGCAGCCGATCCCGCGGGAAATTGCCAGTGATGCCGGCGACGACCCAAGCACCATCGATCTCGACAAGCTGGGTGCCAACCCGTTGCTGTTGATTGTCTTGACCGGTGACTCCCGTTTCATGCCAGGGGACACGGTGGAGGCGACCTATGTCGCGAAGGTTGCTGGCCAGCCGGATGTTGTCGCCTCTGCGACAGGCACGGTTGAAACCGATGGGCTCGGGCAAAAACAAGCTTGTGTCTTGATGATTCCCAACGACAAGGTGATTGCGGGCAGTACGGTACAGGCGTCCTACCGATTGCTCAGAAACACGGCACTGGTCGGCACCTCGAAAACTGCCAGGGCCACCGTTATTGGCGAGGGCGGGCTGGATCTTCGTCCGCCCAGCGTCAAGGAGGCGAACGGCAACAGCCTCGACCCAGTGGATGCAAAAGACGCGCTGACCGTGGTGGTCAGGCAATATGACGGCATGCTGGGAAGCGACGGACTGAGCGTGACTTGGGCGGGGACGGCCGGCGCCGGTTCCTACACCACCCCGACTGAGGACGTTGGCGTCGTTGGTGACAAGGAGGTTCCGATCCCCGTCGAGGTCCTGGCCTTCAATCTCGGCAAGCAGGTGACAGTGACCTATACCGTTGTGCGGAATAAGCGAGCCAGCGCCACGCCCTCCGAACCGTTGCTGCTCAACGTGCGCGACATCGCCCAGGGCGATCTGCCGACACCGCTGATCCTCGAAGCGGCCAATGCTGGCGCAGGCCCCGAGCTTGATCTGGCCAGTTTCGCCGGTGACGCGAATCTGAAGGTTGCTCCATGGCCGCTCATGGCTCTCGACCAGAAGGTCTGGCTACGCTGCGAGGGCATCAAGAGCGACGGTACGAAGCATACGATCACCTTGCAAGCCGCCACAGGCGTGACTACGGAGGAGGTGAGGACTGGACTGTCCAAGCCGGTTCCCCGAGGCCAACTGCAACTTTTGCGCGATCGCTCGGACCTGACCCTGATGCTGGAAGTGACCTTCGACAAGTCGCCTGAAGTCGTCAAGGCCATCGCCTTTCCCCTGCGCACTTACTCGATCAAGTCCGTGGTGCTGGAAACACCCCTCATCACCTCGGTCAAGGATTCCAGCGACGCCCCCATCTCCGATGGTGGCTACACCCTGGCGACCAGCATAAAACTGACCGGCGAAGCGACGCCCAACACGAAGGTGGAAATTTTCGACAACGATGAATACAAAAGCACCTTGGAGGTCGGTGGCAATGGTTTGTGGAATGGCACCCTGAGCGGGCTCGTCACGGGAGGTCATAGCCTCACCGCCCGGGCGATCTACCGGAGCAATCCAGTGTCGCCGCCTTGGAGATTGACCGTGGTGCAGGCCATGACGATCGATACCAGCCACGCCGTTCTCAGTACGAGAATTTATAGAACCGCTAAATTTCCAGTGCGCCCACCAGTGGGGGCATATGTGGAGCGGATACCGTCCGGAGGTGTGCCCCCCTATATCTATACTTCCAGCGACCCAGATGTGGCTGAGATTTTTTCATCGGAACATCCGCGAGTTGTATCAAGGTTCTCGGGGGCCGCCACGATAACCATTCGTGATCAAATCGGTGGAAGTGTTGCCTATCCAGTCACTACCTCCGGTGTCTGGATGCTTATGGGCATGGGTGATGTCTACAAATGGCACACCTATTGGAATTGTTGGGGGGCTGCGGTGAACAATGGGGGGGTGATTCCTGACCTGCAGACATGGGGGGCCATTCGAACTACCCATGACGGCGATCCAGGTTTGGGTAGTGTTCGCTCATGGACGTCAAACTCAGCCCCTGGCGACAGACGAGAGTATTCCATTAATCCTCTAACGGGAGAGACTGATTCACTCTCCCAGGATCACGACTATGCAACGGGGTGGCTGATCAAAGCGATATGACAGTCTTGGCATTGAAGCAACGAGGCGGATGCGTCGCCTCATACCAGGCTTGGCTGATCAAGTGTGGCGAGGGAGCTTGCTCCTGCTTGACAATCTAGCGGGAGCAAGCGCCTTCGCCACGGGGCTATTTGCAATGTCTTATGGCTGGACAACCGCCCCCGGCACCAACGGCAGCTCCAGGCTCGCGATGAACCCACCCTCGGGGTGGTTGGCCAGTACCAGCGCACCACCATGGCGTTCGGCTGCACGGCGCGCGATCGCCAGGCCCAGGCCATGACCGGCGGCGGTCTGGCCGGGAGCGCGATAGAACGGCTCGCCCAGTTGGCCCAGGTGTTCGGCTTCCACTCCCGGCCCATGGTCACGCACGCTCACCAGGATCCGTTCACCCTGGCGCACCGCGCGTATCTCGATGGGTTGCCCGGCGGGGCTGAAGCGCTGGGCGTTGCGCAGCAGGTTGTCCACCGCTCGCTCGATCATGGTCGGCCAGCCCTTGAGGGTCAGGTTCGGCTCGGCGTTCAATTGCACGCTTTGTTCCGGGGACGCCAGTTGTGCATCTTTTTGCAGAGCGACCAGCAGGCCGTTGAGATCGATCTCTTCGGCACCGGCATTGTCGGCATCGACCCGGGCCAGCACCAGGATTTCACTGATCAACGCTTCCAGGCGATCGCATTCGCGGGTCAGGCGTGGCCATAGCGCTTCGCGCTCCTGGGGGCCGGCCCGCTCCGCCAACGCCAGGGCGATACGCAGCCGGGCCAGGGGCGAGCGCAGTTCATGGGACACGTCCCGCAGCAACTGTCGCTGGCTGCCAATCAGGCTTTGCAAGCGCGCGCCCATGCGGTTGAAGTCTGTCGCCAGTACCCCGAATTCGTCGCGGCGGTTGGCCAGTTTGGCGAGACTGTTCTGTTGGTAGGTGGTTTGTCCCAGGTCATGCACGGCGCCGCGCAGTCGGTTCAACGGGCGAGTGATGGAGAAGGTCACCAGCAGACTGAACAAGGTCAGCACCACCAGGGCGATCCCCAGGGCACTGAGGGGCCAGAGCAGGCTGTCGCGGTGCCAGGCGTCCAGCTCGGGATGGGGGATGCGGTAGATGAACAGGTAGGTGTCGCCGGTCTTGGCGCTGGTGAACTCGTCGGTCAGGCGCCGCCAGGGCAGGCGTCGGTCGTCGTTGTTCTGCCGTGCCTCGAAGGCTGCGGCACGCCGTGGAAAGGTTCCACGCACCACCGGGTCGCCGCTTTCGTTGAGCACCTGGACGTCAATGTGATACTGGCGTTTGCGCTGTTGCAGAATTTCCTGCGCGGCATCTTCGCCCTGGCTTTCGTAGGTTTGTGTCCACTCTTCGGCCAGGGTGTTGAGCCCTGGATGGCGACTCAGAATCCAGGCGTCCTGGTTCAGTACATGGCCCAGTAGAATCGAAAGCCCTGCAACCAGCGTGATGGCCAGCCAGAAACTGGCCAGGATGCGCCAGAACAATGAACGCACGGTAAATCCTCGAAACAGGAAAAGCCCAGCGGCGCGGAGCCGCTGGGCAGGGGAACGTCAATGCATTATTGCGCTTTTTGCGGCTGTTGCGCCTTCCAGGCCTTGAATTCGGCCCACTCGGCGCGACGCTCGGCCTGTTTCTTCTGGATCGCGTCGAACTCTTTTTGCTGCTCAGGTTTCAACAGCCCACGGATCTGGGCATCGACTTTCTCGTGCCGCGCCTTCATTTCATCCTGCATGGCCTTCTGGTCGGCCGGCGACAGTTTCGCCAGGTACTTCTCTACCAGCTCCTGACGTTCATGACGCTGTTCGCCCATGATCCGGCGGATCTGCTGGCGCTGTTCGTGGGTCAGGTCCAGTTGGCTGTACGGGCCTCTGTCGTGCATCTGGCCGCCGTGACGCGGGCCATCCATCGGCCCCATCGGGCCAGCGCCTTCCGGCATCGCCATGGCCACGGTCGGCAGGGCGGCAGCGAACATCAGAGCGATAAGGGTCTTGCGCATGGTGTATCTCCTTGTCTCGTTCCCGGTCAGTTCCGGATGTGTGCAGATTACGGAGATCAAGGTCAGCGGCGGTCAGGGGTGGGTAAAGCTTGGGTAAAGAGGGTTTGGTGTGGTGCTGACAAAACAGGCGACATAAACCTGTGGCGAGGGAGCTTGCTCCCGTTGGAGGCGAAGCCCTCCCAATGCAATGACAGTGTTTGGCCTGATGGACCACGGTGTGAGGTTTTTTGGGGCTACTGCGTAGCCCAGCGGGAGCAAGCTCCCTCGCCACAAGTCGGCAGGGTGGTTAGAGGCTGTAGTAATAACCCCGGCTGCGCAGCGCCACGATGCGCGGGCGGCCGTCGGGATGGGGGCCGATTTTCTTGCGCAGGTTGCTCACGTGCATGTCGAGGCTGCGGTCGTACAGGGTCAGCTTGCGGCCCAGGGCGATCTGCGCCAGTTCCTGCTTGTCCAGCGGCTCGCCCGGCTGCTTGAGCAACGCTTCGAGCAGGCGGCTCTCGGACACGGTGAGGGTCTGCTCCTGCTCATCGATGCTGACCACGCCACGTACCGGGCTGAAGGTCAGGTCGCCCAGTTCGATCTGGCTGGACACCGCCGTTGGATGACTGCGACGCAGCACGGCGCGCAGGCGGGCGGTCAGTTCCCGTGGGTCGCAGGGTTTGGCCAGGTAATCGTCAGCGCCCAGTTCCAGGCCGAGGATGCGGTCCAGCGGTTCGCCGCGGGCCGACAGCATCACCACCGGCAGTTCCGGATGGTCTGTGCGCAGTTGCTTGAGCAATTCCAGGCCACTGCCGTCGGGCAGCATCACATCCAGCACCACCGCGGCCGGAGCGGTTTCGGCCAGGGCCTTGCGGGCGCTCTGGCCATCGTGGCAGGCCCGGACCTGGAAGCCTTCCTGACCCAGCCAACTGCCGAGGAGCTCACACAGCTCCTGGTCATCATCAATCAGTAACAGCTCGCTCATGAATCACTCAATTTAGCCATTGCCGACGCTGTCTACGTCCACCGCTGGCAAAGATACCGCAGAGTAGGGCCAATAGCGCTACCCCGGCACCAATGACGAACCATTGCTGTTGATCGGTCAACAGGCGCGGCAGCGTGCTGGACTGGGCTTCCTTGAGTTGCAGCTTCAGGCGCTGGTTCTCCTGGCGCAACCGGCTCACCAGCGCGGTTTCGCGTTCGCCGTTGGCGTTCTGCAATTGTTGGGTCAGCTCTTCGCGCAGGCGTTCGCTGTCTTTCAAGCGTTGCTGCAGCTCGGTGATCTGGCCGCCCGCGCTCAGGGACAAGGGGGTCGAATGACTGCCCTCGGTGCTTTCTTCGCCATGGGCGGGGGCCCCGATCGACAACATGACCCATAACAGGCACAACGGACCTTTGCGCATTGCCACTCCTGAATTCCCATCGAGACTAGACAGATTAGACAGGTTGTCGGCAGGCAAACGAGAACAATGAGCAATTGAATGCAATGAGCCGCGCAGACTCATCGCATTCGAGCATTTTTACGGCAGGACTTGCTTGAACGGCTTGACCACGACATTGGCGTAGACGCCGGCGGTCACGAATGGATCGGCCTCGGCCCAGGCTTGTGCGGCGGCCAGGGAGTCGAACTCGGCGACGATCAGGCTGCCGCTGAACCCTGCGGCGCCTGGGTCATTGCTGTCCACCGCCGGGTGCGGGCCGGCCAATACGATACGACCTTCGGCCTTGAGCTGCTGCAGGCGCGCCAGGTGTTCGGGGCGGGCGGCCAGGCGTTTTTCCAGGGAGTTGGCGACGTCGGTGGCAATGATTGCGTAGAGCATGTCAGTCCTCGGTTTTTTGCGTGGGGGTGTCGGCATCGTGCAGGTGACGGGACAGGTAGATGCCCTGGCCAATCAGGAACAGCAGCGTCATGCCCAGGCTGCCGAAGACCTTGAAGTCGACCCAGTAGTCCTGGAACGTGAACGCGACGAACAGGTTGGCACCGCCGCAGAACAGGAAAAAGGCGATCCAGGCGATGTTCAGACGGGTCCAGATCACGTCCGGCAGGCTGACGGCATGACCCATGATGCGCTTGATCAGCAGGCTGTCGCCGATGAAATGACTGCCGATGAAGGCCAGGGCGAACAGCCAGTTGACCACCGGCGCTTTCCATTTGAGGAAGGTGTCGCTGTGGAAGGCCAGGGTCAGGCTGCCGAAGACAAGGCAGGCGATCAGGGTCAGCCACTGGCTTTTTTCCAGCTTGCGCTGGGAGATGAACAACGCGCCGTAGACCACCAGGGAGCTGATGATGAGCACCGCGGTGGCGCTGTAGATACCGCCTACCGTCAGGGTCTGACCGGCAATGTCGACGGTGCGTGGGTCAAGTTTAAAGGTGATGAAAAACAGCAGAAGCGGGATGAAGTCGATGAATTGTTTCACAATGGCAGCCAGAAGCAGGATGTGACGGCATAATAACAAACATCCCAGGCCGCGATAGGGCCAGCTGATTTGAGGTAACAAACCCCCGTGAATGTTGATTTGCACTGCCATAGCACGGCCTCCGATGGCGCCCTGGCGCCTGCAATTGTGGTGGCGCGGGCGTTCGAGCACGGCGTGCGAGTCCTGGCCCTGACCGATCACGACACCCTCGAAGGCCTCGACGAGGCCCGCAACGCGGCGACGGCATTGGGCATGCAACTGGTCAACGGCGTCGAGTTGTCCTGCACTTGGGGCGGGGCGACCATCCATGTGCTGGGCTACGGTTTCGATGTCGATGCGCCGCCGCTGGTCCAGGCCATCGCCCAGTTGCGCGACGGTCGCTGGCTGCGCGCCGAGGAGATCAGTCGCAAGCTGGCCCTCAAGGGTATGCCCGGTGCGTTGGAGGGCGCCCGGCAGATCCAGCAGGAACTGGGGGACAGCGGCAATGCGCCGGCCCGACCGCACTTCGCCGACTGGATGGTGCGCGAAGGTTTCGTCAAGGACCGCGCCGACGCGTTTCGCAAATGGCTGGGGGCCGGCAAGCTGGGCGACGTCAAGCAGCATTGGCCTACGCTGGAGCAGACGGTTGAGACTCTGCGGGCCGCCGGGGCGTGGGTCAGCCTGGCGCATCCCTGGCACTATGATTTCACCCGCAGCAAACGTCGCCGCCTGATAGCCGACTATATTCAAGCAGGGGGCCACGCCATGGAGGTGGTCAATGGCCATCAGCCGGCCGAACAGGTCGGCAGCCTGGCGATTCTGGCCCGGGAGTTTGGCCTGCTGGTCACCGCCGGCAGTGATTTTCATGGCCCAGGAGGCTGGTCCGAGATCGGCGAGTACCGCCCGTTGCCCGAAGATCTGCCACCGCTTTGGTGTAGATTCAAACATGATCTTGTTACCGACGCCGTCTGAACAGGTAGAACACGTGAGTCAATTTTTCCAGATTCATCCGGAAAACCCGCAAGCGCGCCTGATCAAACAGGCGGTGGAAATCATTCGTGGTGGTGGCGTGGTGGTCTACCCCACCGATTCCTCCTACGCCATCGGCTGCCAGATCGGTGACAAGAATGCCGTGGAACGGGTCAGGCGCCTGCGTCAGCTGGACGACAAGCACAACTTTGCGCTGATCTGCAGCGACCTGTCGCAGTTGGGCCTGTTCGCCAAGATCGATACCGGCACCTTCCGGCTGCTCAAGGCCCATTTGCCGGGCCCCTACACCTTTATTCTCAACGCCACCCGCGAAGTGCCACGACTGTTGTTGCACCCGAAGAAACGCACCATCGGCCTGCGGGTGCCGAGCCATCCGATTGCCCTGGCGCTGTTGGCGGAACTGGGTGAGCCACTGATGAGTGTGACGCTGATCATGCCCGGTGAAACCGATCCCCTGACCGATCCCTATGAAATGCGCCAGTTGCTCGAACATCAGGTCGACCTGATCATTGACGGCGGTTACGGCGGCATGAAGGCGTCCACCGTGATCAACCTGGCCGACGGCGAACCGCAGGTGGTACGCGTCGGTTGTGGCGATCCGGCACCGTTCCTGGTCGAGGCCTGAATGTCCGTCGTGGAAACCGTGGTAGACAGTCAGGCCGGCGCCCAGCAGGAGCTGCCGTTCGCCATGGTCTATGGCCAGGCGGTCACCGAAATGCCCCTGGACCTGTACATTCCGCCGGACGCCCTGGAAGTGTTCCTCGAAGCTTTCGAGGGCCCGCTCGACCTGTTGCTGTACCTGATCCGCAAGCAGAACATCAACATCCTCGACATTCCCGTGGCGGAAATCACTCGCCAGTACATGGGCTATGTCGAGTTGATGCAGTCGGTGCGCCTTGAGCTGGCGGCCGAATACCTGGTGATGGCGGCCATGCTGGCCGAGATCAAGTCACGGATGCTGTTGCCGCGTTCGGCCGAGGTCGAGGCGGAAGAGGACGATCCCCGTGCCGAACTGATCCGCCGCCTGCAGGAGTACGAGCGCTTCAAAGGCGCCGCCGAAGGCATCGACGGCTTGAGCCGGGTCGGGCGCGACGTGGTGGTGCCCAAGCTCGACGCCCCCGAGGCGCGGGCACGTAAGTTGCTGCCGGACGTGAGCCTGGAAGAGTTACTGATGTCCATGGCGGAAGTCCTGCGTCGGGGTGACATGTTCGAAAGTCACCAGGTCAGCCGCGAAGCGCTGTCCACCCGCGAGCGCATGAGCGATGTGCTGGAACGGCTCAAGGGTGGCGGTTTTGTGCCATTCGTCGAGCTGTTCACCGCCGAAGAAGGGCGGTTGGGGGTTGTGGTGACGTTTATGGCGATCCTGGAGCTGGTCAAGGAGTCCTTGGTCGAGCTGGTGCAGAATGAGCCGTTCGCAGCGATTCACGTGCGGGCACGAGCCGAATAACGAGCAAATCAATGAATCTGACTGAACCCCGCGAGCTGGCCCCCTTGCTTGAAGCTTTTCTGTTGGCCTCGGGAAAGCCGCAATCGATGGAGCGTCTGTTCGAGCTTTTCGAAGAAGGCGAGCGGCCGGAGCCGGCCGTGTTCAAGAAAGCCCTGACCCTGCTGGGCAAGTCCTGCGAGGGGCGGGCTTTCGAACTCAAGGAAGTGGCTTCCGGTTATCGCTTGCAGATCCGCGAGAAATTCGCGCCCTGGGTCGGGCGTCTGTGGGAAGAGCGGCCCCAGCGCTATTCCCGCGCGATGCTCGAAACCATGGCCTTGATCGCCTACCGCCAACCGATCACCCGTGGCGAGATCGAGGACGTGCGGGGTGTGGCGGTGAACAGCCACATCGTCAAGACGTTGCTGGAGCGCGAGTGGATCCGGGTCGTCGGTTACCGCGACGTGCCAGGTAAACCGGCGATGTTCGCCACCACCAAGGCCTTCCTCGATCATTTCAACCTGAAAAACCTCGATGACCTGCCGCCGCTGGCCGAACTGCGGGAGTTGGAGCCCGAGCCGATGCTCGAATTCGACGACGCCCCGGTACCTCAGGGGTTGCAGGACCTGGCCGATGCCAGTGCCGAGCCGGAGGAGCCGAAGGAAGAAACCAGTTTCCATTCGTTGCTGCTGGAACTGGACACCATGGAGGAGGGGCTCAAGACCGATTTCGACGACTTGCTGCGTGACGGTCCGGAACCCGGGGGCGAAACGCCTGACCATGAAGTTGAACCCGCAGCCGAGCCTGAACCCGAAGAGGACATTCTCGGAGTTGCCGAAGCCCGGGAAAAACTGTTGGCTGCTGTTGCTGCCCTTGAGCCGCACGTACCCGAGCCTGAGTTGAGCGACGAGGAAGCCGAAGCCCGGGCGCTGGCTGAAGCGATCGAAAACGAACGTCGCCAGTTTGAGGATTGATCCAACTGACACCGCCCCCCCTGTGGGAGCGAGCCTGCTCGCGATAGCGGTCGTTAATCTTGCATCAATGTTGGGCATGCTGCCGTCATCGCGAGCAGGCTCGCTCCCACAGGGGAATGCAGGGACAGTAGATCACCGATCGGCGGAAAACCCACTGAAAGCCCATCGATCAACTAGTCTCTGATGCGCAAACGCCTCAACGGGCGTATGATTCGCGACCCTTTGGCGAACCTTGCGCCAAACGACCCTTTTCAAGACCACACCGGGAGGTGCCCAGCATGAAAGACCAAGACCAGAACGACAGCCACGAAATCGGCCCCGCAGGCGAGAAACTGCAGAAAGTCCTCGCCCGTATCGGCGTCGGCTCGCGCCGCGACGTGGAAGCCTGGATCACCCAGGGCCGGATCAAGGTCAACGGCAAAGATGCCACCTTGGGCCTGCGCGTCGACATGCACGACGCCATCACCATCGATGGCAAGGTGATCAAGCGCGAAGAGGCTGCCGAAACGGTGCGCCGCGTGATCATGTACAACAAACCCGACGGCGAGATCTGCACCCGCGACGACCCGGAAGGCCGTCCGACCGTGTTCGACAAGATGCCGCGTCCGAAAGAAGGTCGCTGGATCAACATCGGTCGCCTGGACATCAACACCACCGGTCTGCTGATGTTCACCACCGACGGTGAGCTGGCCAACCGCCTGATGCACCCGTCCTACGAGATGGACCGCGAGTACGCCGTGCGGGTACGGGGCGAAGTCGACGACGAAATGATCGAGCGCCTGAAGGCCGGCGTGGTGCTGGAAGACGGCCCGGCGCGTTTCACCGACATCAAGCAGGCGCCGGGTGGTGAAGGTTTCAACCACTGGTACCACTGCGTGGTGATGGAAGGCCGCAACCGTGAAGTGCGTCGTCTGTGGGAATCCCAGGGGCTGGTGGTCAGCCGTCTGAAGCGCGTGCGTTTCGGCCCGGTGTTCCTCAACTCCGACCTGCCGATGGGCCGCTGGCGCGAAATGAGTCAGAAGGAAGTCGACATCCTGTCGGCCGAGGTCGGCCTCACGCCTGTGGCAATGCCGCAGATGACCGCCAAGAGCAAGGACAAGCTGGAGCGGATGCAGCGCAAATCCTCCCGCCCGATGGGCAAGACCGAGCGCGTGCGGACCTTGCGTCCGGCGGCTGAAGGCGCAGCGCCTGGTCCACGAGCTCCCCGCGAGCCGCAGATCGAAGGCGAACGTCCGGCCCGCAAGCCTGCGCCTCGTCAGGATGGCGAACGCGGCCCACGCACGCCACGTCCGGCCAACGGCCGGACTGAGCGTGGCGAAGGTCGCGGTACACCGGTGGCTGAGCGCCCGGCCGACGTCAAGCGCCCGGCCAAGCCGACCTCGAAGAAGCGCCCGGCCATCGCCTTGGTGGATCGTGATGCGCCGTCGGGCAAGCGTCGTGGCGCGCCGGCGGGCTCGGGGCAGCGTCCGGGGTTCGGGCGTCGCAAGCCGGAGTGAGGCCGCTTTGAGTTTCTCGCTGCAAGCGACATGAAAAAACGCCAACCGTAGGGTTGGCGTTTTTTTTGGTCTGGCTTTAGTGATGGGGTGTCGCTGAGACCGTCATCGCGAGCAGGCTCGCTCCCACAAGGGACAGTGGCGAAGATCAACTGTGGGAGCGAGCCTGCTCGCGAAGGGGCCAGTAGCCCCACCATCAGTCCTTCAGAAAACTAAAGCACAAACCGCCCATCAAACATCGGCTCATCATCCAGCGCCAGCACACCGCTCTCGAAAATCAGATCCAGGTGATGACTGCCCTTGGCGCCGCCACCCAATCCCAGGTGCAGGCCGCAATGCCGCTCCTCGAACCCGGCGTTGCGGGCGTACAGGCTCTTGACCCCTTCGTTGGTGCCAATCCCCAGCTCCTCGATGCGCCGGTTGGACGGGTTGGCGTCCAGGTAGCGGTTGAAGTCGTGTTCCAGGCCTGGCACCTCGGTAGCGATTTTCTGGATGGTGGAGTCTTCGATCCACAGCTCCAGCGGCGACTGCAGCACACCATATTTACGTGCGAACGGGATGGTGCTCAGGAATGTGCCAACGAAACTCACCCGGCCATTGATGGTGTCGCTGTGGGTGGCGATTTCACCGGGGGCCAGGTCGTAGTTGCCGAGGCCGTTGATGTCGGTCCACTTCTTGACGCTGTCCAGTGCGGTATCGAAGTACGAGCCATGCTCGTCCTGGAAGCTCAGCGTGCTTGCCTGGGACATGCGCTGGATGAGATGACTGTTGAGCCCGGCGATACGTTGCGGGATGACGCTGAAGGTGTCGTAGAAATATTCGCCGTAGTCCTTGAACAACAGCGATTTCTTCCAGTTGTCCGCCATCACGCCTTGCAGGGCGCGGACAAAGTCCGGGCCGTCAGGGCGTGGGTTGGGCAGGGTGGAAGAGTCGTAGAAGAAAATGTACAGATCGCTGTCGGCAATCGCCTTGGACAAGCGTTCGGTGGGTTCAAGGTCCAGGCGCATGGCGCTGAACCGGAAGGGTGAGCCGCTGCCGGCCTGTTCGGCGATGGCGCCGGTCAGTGCTTCGTAGCCAGCGGTATGGCCGAGCAATACCTTGGCGGGCTGGATGCCGACCAGGGCGGGGTGGTGTTCGAGGTAGTAAAGGAAATGTGAGATGGCTCGTTGTGTGTCCATACTTGTTTTCTTCCCTGATGGATTAGCGTCCCGGACAACCTGCTAGAGGTGGCGGAGCCGACCGGCCGGATCAACTCCGCCGGGTTGCGCTTACAGAGGCCACATCGCCGTGCCGAACGGAACGACGGCGTCGGCTTGCATCATTTCAACGGCGGCTTCATGGGTTGGCGCTTCAAACCATTCGTCCAGTTGCAGTTCGGTTTCCAAGTCTTTGTCCAGTGCTTGCATAGTGAATCTCCTAGATGACTTTTACGGAAAGTTGCGGGCAATCCGGTGAGTGAAAGCTGACCGCATAAAGCCCCGCAAAGGCTTGCCGGCACGATGCCTGGGCAAGTCGCTAAAACCTAGCCGACGGTTTTTTGTAATGCAAAAAATAATTTTATTTTTTTGAGATGAACTTTTTGTTCTATTTTTCGCGGTTTTTTTTGCTTATTAAAAACAGCGACCTGCAGGTTTTTTTGATTAGGAAGCTTCCTACCGTCAATTTGTAGACGGCTTACAGAAAATTCCGACATGGAAAAAATTCGTTACGCATCGTAAAGAAAAGCTGACGAAAAGGAGGCAGGCGCCCGGTTAGAAATTCTCCTTCATGTGAATGTAAGAAAAACCTTCCAGCCGGCCTTCCACGCGTCGTGTCAGAGGGTGTTGGCCGGCTTGTTTCCAATCCATGAGGAGGGTCAGATGCGCCTCATGCCTTGTCAGGGTGTCTGGCAGCGAAGGGTCGGCGGTGTACAATGCGCCGCGTTTTACTGTGACCCTTCGCGTACCCACGCATCTTCAAGGTTATCCGCCTTGCTCATTCCGCCACGTCACAAGCGTGTCGGGTTCGATTTCGTCACAGATAAAAACAAACAGGTGACGCATGACCGTTGTAAATACAGGCGAGCTGAAACGCGGCCTGAAAAATCGACATATTCAATTGATCGCCCTCGGCGGCGCGATTGGTACCGGGTTGTTCCTGGGTTCGGCGGGGGTGCTGAAATCAGCCGGCCCATCGATGATCCTGGGCTACGCCATCTGCGGTTTCATCGCCTTCATGATCATGCGCCAGTTGGGCGAAATGATCGTCGAAGAGCCGGTGGCCGGTTCTTTCAGCCATTTTGCCCACAAGTACTGGGGCGGTTTCGCCGGGTTCCTGTCGGGTTGGAATTGCTGGATTCTGTATATCCTGGTGGGCATGTCCGAGCTGACGGCGGTGGGCAAGTACATCCATTACTGGGCACCGGACATCCCGAGCTGGGCCTCGGCGGCGGCGTTTTTCATCCTGATCAATGCCATCAACCTGGCCAACGTCAAAGTCTTCGGTGAAGCCGAGTTCTGGTTCGCGATCATCAAGGTCGTGGCGATTGTCGGCATGATTGCCTTGGGCAGCTACCTGCTGGTCAGTGGTCACGGCGGCCCGCAAGCTTCGCTGAGCAACCTGTGGTCCCACGGTGGGTTCTTCCCTAACGGCGTGAGCGGCCTGGTGATGGCGATGGCGATCATCATGTTCTCCTTTGGTGGCCTGGAAATGCTCGGCTTCACCGCCGCCGAGGCCGACAAGCCGAAAACCGTGATTCCCAAGGCCATCAACCAGGTGATCTACCGGATCCTGATTTTCTACATCGGTGCCCTGATGGTGCTGTTGTCCCTGACCCCTTGGGATAGCCTGCTGGCCACGCTCAATGCCTCCGGCGATGCCTACAGCGGCAGCCCGTTCGTGCAGGTGTTCTCGATGCTGGGGAGCAACACGGCGGCGCACATCCTCAACTTCGTGGTGCTGACCGCCGCGCTGTCGGTGTACAACAGCGGTACCTATTGCAACAGCCGCATGCTGCTGGGCATGGCCGAGCAGGGCGATGCACCCAAGGCCCTGGCCCGGATCGACAAGCGTGGCGTGCCGGTGCGTTCGATCCTCGCCTCGGCAGCAGTGACGCTGGTGGCGGTATTGCTGAACTATCTGATCCCGCAACATGCGCTGGAGCTGCTGATGTCGCTGGTGGTCGCGACTCTGGTGATCAACTGGGCGATGATCAGCTACTCGCATTTGAAATTCCGCCAGCACATGAACCAGACGCGCCAGGTGCCGTTGTTCAAGGCGCTGTGGTACCCCTACGGCAATTACATCTGCCTGGCGTTCGTGGTGTTCATCCTGGGCGTGATGCTGATGATTCCTGGCATCCAGGTCTCGGTGTATGCGATTCCGGTGTGGCTGGTGTTCATGTGGGTGTGCTATGTGATCAAGAACAAGCGCAGTGCCCAGCATGCATTGACCATGGCGGCTGCCAAGTAGGCATCCTTGAAATACTCCCAAACCCGGCCGAGTGCCGGGTTTGTCATTTCTGATTCTCCCTCTGTGGGCGCGAGCCTGCTCGCGATGGCGTCGGGTCAGAAGCGTCATTGGTGGCTGGCACACCGCAATCGCGAGCAGGCTCGCTCCCACAGGGGTGGAGCGTTGTTCCTGGGATTCGGGGTATTCTGTGGGGCCTGATACCGGACATCTTCCATGCTGGCGATTTCCAACAACGTGCACATCCCCGATGCCGAGATCGAGCTGACGGCCATCCGCGCCCAGGGCGCCGGGGGGCAGAATGTCAACAAGGTGTCCAGCGCCGTGCATCTGCGCTTCGACATCCCGGCGTCGTCACTCCCGGAGTTCTACAAGGAGCGGCTGCTGGCCCTGCGTGACAGCCGCATCACCAGCGACGGCGTGTTGATCATCAAGGCCCAGCAGTACCGGACTCAGGAACAGAACCGGGCCGATGCACTGGAACGCCTGGCCGAACTGATCCTCAGCGCCACCAAGGTCGAGAAGAAGCGCCGCCCGACCAAACCGACCCTGGGGTCGAAGACGCGTCGCCTGGAGTCCAAGAGCAAGCGCGGGTCGATCAAGGCCGGGCGGGGCAAGGTAGACTTCTAGCTTCTATTGCGTTCCTCGCGATACCTCGGCGCCTGCCGGTACAGGTAGACGCTCAACCCCAGGCCGCCGAGCGCTGCCAAGGCCGCGAACAGGAAGATCGAGGCAAAGCCAAACCCTGCCGCAATCGCACCGGCCAACGGCCCGGTGATCCCCAGCGACAGATCAATGAACAGCGAGTAGGCGCCCACCGCCGCCCCACGGCTGGAAGCCGGCACCAGGTTGACGGCCTCGACACCCAGTGCCGGAAATACCAGCGAAAAACCGAAGCCACTCAACGCCGCGCCCGCCAGGGCCCACTGCGCATCGGGTGCCAGCCATAAGAGCAGCAAGCCAAGGGTTTCCACCGACAGGCAGGCAATCGCCACCCGAAAGCCCCCCAGGCGATTGATCAGATTGCCGAACAGCAAGCGGGCGCCGATGAAGCAGGCGCCGAACAGGCTCAGGCACAGCACCGCGTTGTCCCAGTGCTGGGTCGCGTAGTACAGGGTAATGAACGTGGCGATGGTGCCGAAACCGATGGAACCCAGGGCCAGGCCGCAGCCATGGGGCAGGACGCGCCCCAGCACATGCATGAATGGCAGGCGTTCGCCGACGACGATGGGCGCGGCGGTTTTCGGCCAGGCCAGCGCCACCCCCAGCACGGCCAGCAGGATGATGCTGACGCCCATGCTCCACAGCCCCAGGGACTTGACCAGCCACACCCCCAGCGGCGCGCCTATCGCCAGCGCGCCATAACTGGCGATGCCGTTCCAGGAAATCACCTTGGCGGTATTCGCGGCGCCGACCCGGCCGATGCCCCAGCCAATCGAGCCCGAGCCCACCAGGCTTTCCGCGCTGCCCAGCACCAGGCGACCGATCAGCAGGCTGATCAGGCTTAGGGTCGGCAGCTCATGGGTCCAGGCGGACGCGAGCATGAACACGCCGCTCAAGCCACACCCGGCGAGGCCGAAGATGACGGCGCGCTTGCTGCCCAGGTTGTCGATGATCTTGCCTGCGTAAGGACGGCTGAGGAGGGTAGCCAGGTACTGGACGCTGATCACCAGCCCGGCGATCACCGCGCCAAAACCCAACTCGCCGTGGACGAACCCGGGCAGCACGGCCAGGGGAATGCCGATATTCAAATAGCCGATGAAGGTGAAGAGGACGATGGAAACGACTTGCAGCGTGACCGCCAGGGGGCGCTGGGAATCTGACATGGGAAAGGGTCCACGGAGCAGCAGGATAGATAGGCTGCTTATGATAACGGCGCGTGTGGGAATGAAGCGTGGGAAAGTAAAACTATTTGCCGGTCAGTCGTCGTTTTGCCCGGCGACCAGGTGTGTGGTGACCAGTGCGGCGAGGGCATTTTCTTCGGTGCCGAAACGGGCCAGCAGCGCGGCTTGTTTCTCGGGTGAAAGGCGCATCCAGATTTCGACCATTTTTTCAGTGGTGCCGATCAGCACGCTGGCCTGGGCTTTGCTGAAGGAGGAGGTGTCATCGGTCATGGTATGGGCTCGGGATTCAGGCAGTATGGAAAGCGCATCTTAGGCTCTGTACGAAAAGTCTTGAGACGAAGGTCAGGCAAGGCGAAAACAGCCGAGGAAGCGCAGTGTACTGGAGTACATGAGCATTCCGAGGCTGTTTTCAACGCAGCATGAACGAGTATCAAGGCTTTTCGTCCAGAGCCTGCGCTTTCCACACGGTCTGGTGGTGCGGGTGGATCAGTCTTCGCTGTCGGCCTGGCGGCGTTCAGTGGCTTCCTTGGGCTCGGGTTGCCGGGCGTCTGGTTGCCCTCCGGCCTGTAGCGTGGTCGTCTGCTCAGTGTCGTGCAGGCTTGGGAAGGGGAGATTAGGAATCTCGTGCATATCGCGCTCCTCGCAAAGTCTGTTGGTAGATCTGGTAGATCCTCGCTTTCATAAAGCCCGGGCAGGATACCGCAGGAGAGATGACAAAAAGACTTTTAAATCCCGGTGCACCGACAAATGGGATTGTCTAGACAGGTCAATCTCAATGGTCCTTTTGCTTGCGAAACGCCCAGCGACCGGCGATCAGCGTAAAGGTGGCCACCAGCGCTACAAGAATCCAGAAGCCCTCGGGATCAGTGGCCAGTGGCACGCCGCCGACGTTCATACCAAAGAAACCGGCGATGATGTTGATCGGCAAGGCCAGTACCGTGACCACCGTCAGGGTGAACAAGGTGCGGTTGGTCTGTTCGTTGAGATTGGCGGCGATCTCTTCCTGCAACAGCTTGATCCGTTCACCCAGGGCAGTGAGATCGTTGATGATCAGAGCGAATTCCTCGGTGGATTTGCGCAGCTCCTTGACGTCTTCTTTCTGCAGCCATTGCGGCGGTCGGTTGAGCAGGCGCAGCAATGAGCCCGGTTCCAGCGCCAGCAGGCGTTGCAGGCGCACCAGTACCCGGCGTTGGGCGCCGAGTTCGGCGCGGTTGGTGGACAGTCGCGAAGAGAGCAATTGATCCTCGATCTGGTCGACGCTGAGGCTGGTCTTGCGCACGATCTGGGTCAGCACTTCGCCCTGGTCGCGCAGCAGATGGACGAGCAGTTCCAATGGCGAGCGAAAGCATTCGCCGGCCTTGACCGATGAGCGCAGCTTGTCGACCGAATGCAGGGGTTGCAGCCGTGCGCTGACGATCAATCGACTATGAACGCAGACCCACAAGGTGGAGACGTCCGAGGAGACCAGGTTGCTCAGGTTGAACACGACATCGTTCACCACGGCCAGCAGTGCCGAGTCCACATGCTCGATGCGGGTCGAACGTGAGCCTTCGTGCAAGGCTTCGAAAAACTCCTGCGGCAAGGCCAGCTGACTTTTCATCCAGCGCTCGCAGGCGGCATGGGCCAGGTTCAGGTGCAGCCAGAGGAATTCATCGGCGTCTTGCGGTTGTTGCAGGCTTTGCAGGGCTTGGGCCGAATCGATTTCCCGTCCGCGCTCGCCGGGACGAAAACGAAACCCGTAGAGCAGGCCGAACAGGTCTGGGTCGCGGTGGCTTTGGTCAATGCTGTGGTTCATGAAGGCTCGCTGGCGGGAAGTGCCTGTGGTGGCTACAGGTTCACTTGGGCGAGATCATGGCAAGACTTCTTGATGGTTTTGTGACAGTTGTGGGTAGCCGACAGGTTTCTGCCAGGCAAAAAAAGAGCCGCGCAATGGGAAGTTGCACGGCTCTTTTCCAGCGGATGAATCAAGTATCCTGCTTGTTGCTCAGGACTTTACCGGTAGTGGCGTCGAAGTCGACATCGAACTCTTTGCCGTCGGCGGTTTTCAGTTCAACTTCATACTCATAACCGTTGAAGTGATTGTCCAGGTCGGTATCGGTGATGGTCGCGCCCGGATGCAACTTCAGGGCTTCTGCGTTCATCGATTCAAGGGATTTGATTTTGCCTTCCTTGACCAGCTGGGGGATCTGGTCGACCCGCACGTCGGCTTGGGCCAGGCCGGCAGTGAGAGTCAGGGCAGCGGCAGTGAACAGGGCAGTCAAAGTTTTCATAAGGTCTTTCCTTGGGGGTGTCGTTTAAGTGGGACCAGATTAACTGTGGCAACTTAATTCACCCTTAATTCGAAAACCTTTGCGCGGGACTGCTGAAGTAGGGTTTGTTGGGACAAGAACAGTGAAGTCTGTGGGAGCAAGCATTGCTCCCACAGTTGATCAATAGCCGTTCTTTTCCAGCAACTGCGTCACACTGCCAGTTTCGGGACGCTTGAAGTACTTGAGCAATTCACTGGCCCGGTTGGTGAAAATGCCATCCACGCCGGCATCCATCACTTTCTTGAAGTCCACCGGCTCATCCACGGTGTAGACATGCACCAGCAAACCCTGGTCGTGGGTGTATTGGTTCATCCATGGCTGCACCAGGTCCGCATAGCTCTGGCTGCCGCCGTGGGTCAGCGCGGCGGACGGTCCGGTACCAATGGCCCCCTGGGCCTTGGCGTACTGGACCCATTTCTCGAACTCGGCGCGGTCCTTGGGTTGCTGCTTGGCGTAGTAGGCCGCCTTGTCGGTTTCACCGGACTCGGCGAATGTCACCTTGGACTTGGGCTCGATGTTGCCTTCGCCCACCCACAGCAGCAGGACCTTCGGCACCTTCGGCATTTCCTTGTGCAGCAGTTCCAGGCTGCTCTTCTCGAAGGTCTGCAAGACCACTTTGCCTTTGCCCTGGCCTACGCCGGTGGCGCTTTTGGCCAACTTGGACCCGGCCGGGCTCAGCCAGCCGCGGTCCTGCAATTTGTCCTTCAGGTCGCGTTCGATGCCGGGGAACAGCTTCGGCTCCTTGGTTTCGATGTACAGCCCCGGTTTGTGCTGCGGATTACCTTCGGCGATGTCGATGACTTCATCGAGGGTCAGGATCTTCAGCCCCGCGAACCCTGGGCGCGCGCGGTCCGGGTAGGCGGTGTTGAACCAGCTGCCGGCATCGAGGGTCTTGAGCTCGGCCATGGTGAATGCGTTGGCGCTGCTGTCCTTGCGCTCGGGGAACTTGGTCGCGACGTCCGTGGTGCGCAGCAGGCTGTCATCGTGCAGGACGAACAGCACGCCGTCCTTGCTGCGTTGCAGGTCCAGTTCCAGGTAATCGGCACCGAGGTCGCGGGCCAGCTTGTAGGAGGCTGCGGTGGATTCCGGCGCATCGAACGAAGCGCCACGGTGGGCGATGACCGCCGGGTGGGGGATACCTTGGCGGGTGGCCAAGGCCTTGGGGTTCGGCGCCTCGGCGGCCTGTGTCTGACCGAAGCCGAGCAACAGGCTCAGCATCAACGCGCTACGGGTGAAGGTGACGGGCATGCTCGAGATCCTTTCGTCGTTGTGCAAAACCTATCTTTTAACAACTGAACGCTCTGAGCGCTATCGCCAGCCCGACATAAATCTGCGGGAAACAGATTTTTCCCACGCCTTTGCAGGCAGGTTTGCAGTACCCTTGGCCGCAGCAGTTTCCCCGGCAGAGGGAAACCTGAACCAGCATTCGCCTGCCCTGCGTGTAAACCATCGATCAGACGTCCAGCGGGACGCATCCATGAGGTTTACCATGCGCACCACTTCAACCTTGATCTGCCAGGCCGCCGACCAACTCAAGGGTTTTGTCGGCCTGAACCGCAAGACCGGCCAATACATCGTGCGCTTCAGCGAAGATGCCTTTGGCATGGACGTGGCGGACGACGGCATTATCCCTACCTGCGAATTCGTCTGGGCGCCTGTCACGGACGGCACCATGACCCTCAAGCGCGACCGGATCCAGTTGCTGCTGGACCAGAACATCGATGATCGCCTCAACCTCACCGAACCTCTGCGGGTGTACATGGCGCGCAGCGACCTGCCGGAAATCGTGGCGGTGCGGCAGTTGGTCGATGGCTGATCCCTCGCCGCAAGTCCTGTGGGAGCGAGCCTGCTCGCGAAGGCGTCGGCACAATCAGCATGGGTGCAGGCAGACCCACCGCTATCGCGAGCGGGCTCGCTCCCACAGGGGACTTGTGGTGGGGCGTGATTCGGATGCACGACGCTGAAAAGTGTGGGAGCGAGCCTGCTCGCGATGGCGTCGGCACAGTCGGCGTGGATGCCAGCAGACCCACCGCTATCGCGAGCAGGCTCGCTCCCACAGGGGGATTGGTGGTGGATGTCAGGACTGGCGTCGGAACGCGTAATCCCGTTCGACCTTGCACACCCGTGTATGGCAATAGGCATACCAGGTAGAGCGGCCACGCTCGCGGATTGCGCTGTGTTCGGGATGTTGCTTCCAGGCCAGAATCGCCGCCTCGCTGCTCCAGTACGACACGGTTATACCCAGGCCTTCTTCGCCCCGGGCCGATTCGATGCCGAGAAATCCTGGCTGTTCTTTCGCCAGCGCCACCATGCGCTCGGCAGCTTCGGCATACCCCTGATCTCCCTCCGTACGCAGGGAGGTGAAAATCACGGCGTAATACTGACCGCTCATGGCCTCTCCCTCGCACACGCTTCGACAAAGGCCGTGACCAGCGGCGGCACACGATCCTCCAGCGCTGCGCGTTCGGGTTGGAACAGGGTTGCGACGAAGAACGGATGATCCCGCAGTTCCACGGCCCGCAATTCGCCGGCCGAATCCCGGGCTACGGCATGCAGGCGGTCGCTCAGCAAATCCCGCTCAAATGCGGGATTGACCCCAAAGCGGCAGCGATAACCTTCGAACACTGTCTGGCGGCCATAGGCCTCGGCAATCAACGACCCCGCAACAAGCTGAAGGCTGTCGATGGTTTCGACCAAGGCACAGCTCAGCGGCGTCAGCAGCGCCCGTTCCGCTTCAGGGGAGGTCTCGCCGTGGGCGGCATCGGTCCAGCCCATCACGTGGCGCGCGTATTCCAGCACAGCGTGCTGAAAACCACCGCAGGTGCCCAGGAAAGGGCGACGCTGTTCACGGGCAAAGCGAATGGCGTGCAACGCGCCGTTTTCATTTCGGTAGGGGCTGCCGGGCACGCACCAGATGCCGTCGAAGTCGTCCAGAGGGGTAGTGTTGGCGATCAGATCCGTCGCCAACCATTGAAAGCTGACGCCATGGCCGGTTTGCCTGCTGACGAGATCAAGTGCAATGGGAATGGCCCGATGGGCCGTTATCTGCGGGTCGTGGTCGCCGATCAAGGCGATGTGCAAAGGACGCTGGATTTCCATGGAGGGCTCGCCGCTTGTTGATTCCTGGCCGCCACTATAGATTGGCGTTCACGCACTCAATATTGGCGTTTATCCAAGTGATCAATGCAGCTGCGCACTATCGTCTGGAATATCCGGATCTCTCTTTGATCCTGGCATTGGTCCGTGGTGGCTCGCTGGCTCGGGCTGCGCGGTTGCTGGACGTGGATGTGTCCACGGTATTCCGCTCGGTACGCCGGCTCGAGGCGGCCCTGGGTCAACCCCTGTTCGAAAAAAGCCGTGCCGGGTATTTGCCCACGAGCCTGGCCCAGACGCTGTCCGAACAGGCCGAGCGTGCCGAACAGGCCCTGGAGGCGGCGCGTATCGGTGTGGAGCAGGGCGGTGAGGTGGTCACCGGTACGGTGCGCCTGACCTGCACCGATGCGGTCCTGCAAGCGTTGCTGTTGCCGGCACTGGCGCGGTTCATGCCGGCCTATCCAGCATTGACCCTCGAATTGAGCACCTCGAACGACTTCGCCAACCTGAGTCGCCGCGATGCCGACATCGCCTTGCGCCTGACCCGCACGCCGCCGGAACATCTGGTGGGTCGACACTTGGGCGATGTCGTCTACCGAGTCTGTGGAAGCCCGGCCTACCTGCCCGGCGCGAATCTGGATGATTTGGCCGCCCTGACCTGGATCGCCCCGGACGACTTCCTCCCCGATCACCCCACCGTGGCCTGGCGCCGACAACATCTCCCCGGCGTGATGCCGGCCTATCGCTGCAACAGCATGCTCTCAGTCGCCGAGTTGGCGCGGGCCGGTTTGGGTGTCGCCGCGTTGCCGGACTTTCTGATCGGTGAAGACCAGGGCCTGATCCCCTTCGGCGAACCGCTGGCGGGCTATGACACGGCGCTCTGGCTGCTGACACGACCAGACTGTCGCGCCTTGCGTTCGGTGGTGACACTGTTCGACGAGTTGGGGCGTAGTTTGCGGCAGCGCTGATGTTTCACGAGCGGAGCGCGCTGGGTTAGATGATGATCGTCCAGCGGTTATAGTGCCTTTAGCACCAGTCCAGGCGGAGAACATCATGGCGACCCCTTACCAATCCACCCCCGCAGCTCCCGTTGATCACTTGCGTTTTCATCGGCCTCACGCGCACTTGGGGCCGACCTTCGGGAATGATCGCTTTGCGTTGCGAGCGGAGTCGTTCGCGCGTTTTTTCGGCACGCCGATGTTCCTCGGCGCGCAGACCCTGATCGTGCTGATCTGGGTCGGTTTGAACCTGTCAGGCGTCGTTCATTTCGATGCCTACCCGTTCATCTTGCTCAATCTGGCATTCAGTCTGCAGTCGGCCTACGCCGCCCCGCTGATCCTGCTGGCGCAAACCCGCCAGGCCGCTCGGGATAAAGCCCAGGCGGAAGCCGATGCGCAACATCGCGAAGCCCTGGCCGTTGCCAACACCGAGCGTCAGGCCCAGGCCGCGCACAATACGGCGCAATTGCTCGAATTGTTGGAGCAGAACACCCGCCTGACGGAAATGACCAAGGCACTGACCGAGCGTATCGACAGCCTGACCACCGAGATGCACCAGAAATTCGTGAACACTCCCTCGGCGCAGTGACCCGCCTTACCGCGACTCCCGGTGGCAGGCACTCAAGCCTGGTAGCGAACCAGGAACATGTCGAGGGCTGACTCGATCACCTGTGCTTGCTCCTCATGGGTCAGGCTTGGCTGCCCCATGGATACCTGCGGCCAGAAGGCGAAGGTCTTGATCAAACCGTGCATTTGCTGGGCAGCAAATTCCGGCTCCACGGGCTTTAGCCGGCCGTCGACCTGGGCTTGGCGAATCCAAGTGGTGAGGCCTTCTTCACGCTGGCCCATGCGCGACACCATGTCTTGGGCACGCTCGGGAGAATGTATGGTCGCGGCAATGGCGATACGCGCCAGGTCGAGGAAGTTCTCCTCCGACAGCAGCTGCAGTTTGGCTTGCAGCAACTGACGCAACTGCTCACGTAAAGGCTCCAACGGGTTATAGGCCATCTCCTGTTCAGCGGTGATGCTGTTCCACAGCCGATTCAGGATTTCAGCAAACAATTCTTCCTTGCTGGGAAAATGGTTGTACACCGTACGCTTCGACACACCGGCGGTCGCCGCGATCTTGTCCATGCTGGTGATCTCGAAACCGCTGCTGCGAAACTCGGCAATCGCGGCCTGGAGAATGGCTTCGCGTTTTCGTTCGGTAAGGCGTTGCGGTGCGGTCATGGGCATTCGTCGGTTGAGAAGGGTGGGGTTACACTCGGCAGTTTACTTACTCCCAGGATTCATGCAATCTAGAAACTACACCGAATGGTGTAGATTTAGCGTGAGCGATTGAGCGTGAACGCTCGCAGCCACTCATGTCCCGCAACGGCGAAGCGCATTTTCGGCGACGTCCTTGGAGTTATCGCACCATGAGCATTCCAGCTTCCTCGACCGACAGCACGGCTGCCAGCCCTGCCTCCCGACACGAACAAGGGAAGTATCGCAATCACGCCCATACCCCACGAGAAGGGTTCGGCCAGATGCTGCGCATCATCTGGAACATGCTGCTTCACAAACCGCGCACCACCCGGCCGGCGGGCGCCATCAACGTTCAACCGCTGACACGCGCCGAGTTGCTGGCAGCACCGAACCAGAGTGTGTTCCGTCTTGGCCATTCAACGGTTCTGCTCAAGCTGCGCGATAAATTCTGGATCACCGACCCGGTTTTCTCCGACCGTGCATCGCCCGTGCAATGGGCCGGTCCCAAGCGTTTCCATCAACCGCCCATCAGCCTGGAGGATCTGCCGCCGATCGAGGCGGTGATCCTTTCCCATGACCATTACGACCACCTCGACCACCAGGCGATCCTCAAGCTTGCCGCCAAGACCCGGCACTTCCTGACGCCCCTCGGCGTGGGTGACACCCTGGTCAAATGGGGTATCGAGGCCAGCAAGGTACGTCAGCTGGATTGGTGGCAAGGTACCGAAGTGGATGGCATCGAGTTCATAGCCACGCCGTCGCAGCATTTTTCCGGTCGCGGTCTGTTCGATGGCAACAGCACGCTATGGGCGTCATGGGTGATGATCGACGGCGGCACGCGGATCTTCTTCAGCGGCGACACCGGCTACTTCGACGGTTTCAAACGCATCGGCGAGCGATACGGCCCCTTTGACCTGACGCTGATGGAAACCGGCGCCTATAACGTCGATTGGCCCCATGTCCACATGCAGCCGGAGCAGACCCTCCAGGCGCATATCGACCTCAGGGGCCGTTGGCTGCTGCCGATTCACAATGGCACGTTCGACCTGGCGATGCATGCCTGGTTTGAACCCTTCGACCGCATCCTGGCCCTGGCCTGGGAGCGCAACGTGCCCATCACCACGCCGCAAATGGGTGAGGCCTTCACCCTGACCCATCCACATCGTGGCCATGCCTGGTGGCTGGATGTGGAGGCCTCGGCCTATCAGAACCAGACAGGCGCGGCCTGATGCAACGACCCCGCTATTCGATCATCGCGTAGTCGGGTCGCCCCGCCGGGTCCGGTGTGGCGCCCTTGATGTTCATGCCTCGCCCCGGTGCAAAGCCGGGGAAGAACACCAAGCCTTCGGCTTCAAGGCAGAACGCCAGCGCCAGGCGTGTCACATCTAGCAACTCGCCTCCCGCTTCGAAGCGCCGGATAGCCTTGACCGAAACCCCGGACTGCCGGGACAGCTCCTCGACGCTCCAGCCGAGCATGGCTCGGGCCTGTGCGCTGTGGGCAGGGGTGAATTGATAGACAGCGATGCGTTCCAGGGTGGTTTTGATTGCGAGAGAGGCCATGGGATTCTCCAAAGCAGTGAATTCAAAAATACTGTGTTTTTGTACAGTTGTTTTGAAGCCGGATCAATCTCATTTTTTTGATCAATGACCGGCGGTCTTCAGCATGGGCGTGAGGCTGGCCGCTAGCCCTCAGCCAACCCCGGCGCTTCACGAATAATGAAGTGATCCAGGTTCTCAATCTGGGCACTGAACACCCCGAACGTCTGCTCGGGGTTTTTCTTGCTCGGCACCTGTTTCAGCTCCGGCGTCACGCCATAGAAGAAGCAATACAGATCCCGCTCGCTCTCGGCGGCATGCTTGATCTCTTCCAGGAACGCTTTGCGCTTACGGTACTGATCAATCAGCTTCTTGCTCAGGTAAACGTTGACCGAATAGGGCCGCTTCTTCGCCTCGCCCGGTAACTTGACCCAGACCTTTTGCTCGAAGTCGACGCGAAAACTGGCGCTGTGATAATCCTCGATCTTCTTGATCTTGCCCCAGTAGATCAGCCCCTTGTTGTCCAACAGGTATTCGATCTTCTTGAAGAACGATGCATAGGGCGCCGTGTGCTCGCCAATCTTCAGCGGCATGCGCTTGAGCAGGTCCTTGTCCGCGAAGTTCGATACAAAGCACTCCACCGGATGGGCGAAGACACTGGTCTTGTCCGGCGCCGAATCACGGCTGGTGTGCTCGCGATGGCTGGCGGCTGAAGGCACTCGCTCATCGCGCATCACGTCCGCCGCCACCGCCGGGCTGGAAGGCTTGCGCACATATTCACGCCGGGTCAGTAACAGCTCCGAAGGAAAGTGTTCCTCCCGACCGTCATCCGCTTCCGATGCGTCCGCCTCCAGACCGGTTGTCGGGGTTTTCAAGCTGGCATAAGGACAACCCTCGACATGCCGCGTGCTGGGGATGTTCTTGAAATGCGGCGTGCGCACATAATTCACATTCTTGGCGTTGAACGTACCCAACACATTCGCCGCATCGAACGCCGCCCGACAGGCATCGTTGGGGCACTGGAATTGCTCCTTCGCCGAATCGAAATCCACCGTTTCGTCAAAATTCAAGTCGCGCACGTCATAGATCGACAACTTGTCGTCGAGGCTGCGGCAGTAGGCGAGGTCGAATTTCATGAGGGGCTCGGATCCTTGAAGGGGAGGGTATTAATAGCGGGTGATGGGGCGGGTTGCACTGAATGTTTTCAACCCAATTCAAAATCACAGCTATTCACCCGACAGTGGCCAGGGTGTGTAGGGCAGAATGCAAAAAACCCCGTTTTCACGGGGTTTTTAGTTAAGCGTTAGCTGATAGGTCAGCTTGGGATTTTTCTCTCGACATCAATCCCAGCTAAGCGCACCACCCGTCTGATACTCAATCACTCGCGTCTCAAAGAAGTTCTTCTCTTTCTTCAAGTCCATGATCTCGCTCATCCAAGGGAACGGGTTCGTAGTCCCTGGATACTCTTCCTTAAGACCAATCTGCGACAGACGACGGTTAGCGATGAACTTCAGATAGTCTTCCATCATCGCCGCGTTCATGCCCAACACGCCGCGAGGCATGGTGTCGCGGGCGTATTCGATTTCCAGCTGCGTACCCTGCAGGATCATCTGGGTCGCTTCTTCCTTCATTTCGGCATCCCACAGGTGTGGGTTTTCGATCTTGATCTGGTTGATCACGTCGATGCCGAAGTTCAGGTGCATGGATTCGTCGCGCAGGATGTATTGGAACTGCTCAGCGACGCCGGTCATCTTGTTGCGGCGGCCCATGGAGAGGATCTGGGTGAAGCCGCAATAGAAGAAGATGCCTTCCAGGACGCAGTAGTAGGCGATCAGGTTGCGCAGCAACTCTTTGTCGGTTTCCGGGGTGCCGGTTTCGAACTTCGGATCGGAGATCGAGCGGGTGTATTTCAGGCCCCAGGCGGCTTTTTTCGCGACCGATGGGATCTCGTGGTACATGTTGAAGATTTCGCCTTCATCCATGGCCAGCGATTCGATGCAGTACTGGTAGGCGTGGGTGTGGATCGCCTCTTCGAAGGCCTGGCGCAGGATGTACTGGCGGCATTCCGGGTTGGTGATCAGGCGGTATACGGCCAGAACCAGGTTGTTGGCGACCAGGGAGTCGGCGGTGGAGAAGAAGCCCAGGTTGCGCATCACGATGCGGCGTTCGTCGTCGGTCAGGCCTTCCGGGTTTTTCCAGAGGGCGATGTCGGCGGTCATGTTGACTTCTTGCGGCATCCAGTGGTTTGCGCAGCCGTCCAGGTACTTCTGCCAGGCCCAGTCGTATTTGAATGGCACGAGCTGGTTGAGGTCGGCGCGGCAGTTGATCATGCGCTTTTCATCGACGGCGACACGGGCGGAGGCGCCTTCGAGTTCAGCGAGGCCTTCGGCGACGTCGAGTTTGTCGAGGGCGGCCTTGGCGCGAATGATCGCGGCCGAGTCGCTGGCCGTCACGGCGCGGGCTTCGAGCGCGGCGGCACCGCCGGCGCTGTCGAGGCGGTCCATGTTGGCTTCAGAAGCGTGGCCGGCGTTGGCGCCTTTTACAGCGACTTCGCCGTCTTCTTTGTCGAATTCGTCCCAGCTCAGCATGACGTGTCGTCTCCTGCGTGAGGGCCAGAAGCCTGGTGAAGGCCTGCTGGCGGCGGTGGATCTTGGAAAATCGTTTCTTGCAGCTGACGCAGGCAATAAACAGAAAAATGTACGGGTCATGCTGAAGCGGCGGTGAACGCGAAGAGGCGATAGGCCTTTGCGTGGGCTTCAGGCTGGCTTGATCCCCTGTAAGGGAATATTGCAGGCCCGTTTAAGGCGGCATTATAAGGACTTTTTTGCCTACGTGCTGCGGCGAAATAGCCCACGGAGGGCGCGGTGGGGGGCGTATTCGCGTTGGAGCGAGGGTTTACAAGGCTTTGGCGGTTATAGATTTTTTTTGCATGAATCGGATAGCGTGTTTTTTTGATCAAAAAACGAGCTGTTTTTGCGTTTTTACACTACATGTTGTGTTTGGGGAGGGTTTTCGACGTCGCCAGACACAACCAGGCCCGATCAAAATCGGGCCCTGGAAAATAGCGGTAATGATCAGCCGTTGGAGCAGCCGTTGCCCATGAGGCTGTAGCGCAGGATGTGGCGCTGGCCCTTGGAGTCTTCGTATTCCATCTTTGCCGGGACCACTTCGCAGACGTTCGGGACGGCGCTCATGGAGATGATTCTGGCGATGTCCAGGTGGGTGGAGTAGGTGTACTCCTCAATGGCAGGTTTCTGCTGGGCGACATCGGTCGGGGCCTCGTCAGCCATCGCCGTTGCGCAGAGGCTGCCGAGGACCAGAACCCATAAAGCTTTCATCTGATTTCACCTTTTTTGAGGTCGAGTGGGGTCACGCAACCTTTTTGGGGTTGCGTGTGGAGCAGGTTTGGGAAGTTTGATTAACGGCCTTCGTGGGGGCTGTGTTGCGTCAATCGTGTTTGCCGGTTGGCGGAGTGAATTCTAGGGAGTGGGGGTGGATGCAAACAGACCGGGTTTTGATAAAGACTTTTGGTTGATTTGGTAATAATCGCGAGGAGTCGAAGACTTCCTGTTGGATCTGTTTTGGATTGGCTGGCGTCATCGCGAGCAGGCCCGCTCCCACAGGGGAGTTGTTGTGATAGGGGGCTTGCACGTTAGTACCGACATTTTGTAGGGACTTGTTACTACCATCGTCGAATGGTTCTATAGGCCCGCCCCGGGCTACAACGGGACCATACAAAAACAACTATGTCACCGAGGTAAGAAACATGAGTGCGGCTTCTCTGTATCCCGTTCGTCCCGAGGTAGCAGCCAGTACGCTGACTGACGAGGCGACCTACAAGGCCATGTACCAACAGTCGGTGGTCAACCCGGATGGTTTCTGGCGCGAGCAGGCCAAGCGCCTCGACTGGATCAAGCCGTTCACCACGGTGAAGCAGACGTCCTTCGACGATCACCATGTCGATATCAAGTGGTTTGCCGACGGCACCTTGAACGTTTCCTACAACTGCCTCGACCGTCACCTGGCTGAACGTGGCGATCAGGTCGCGATTATCTGGGAGGGCGATGACCCGGCCGAGAGTCGCAAGATCACTTACCGTGAGCTGCACGAAGAAGTCTGCAAGTTCGCCAACGCCCTGCGCGGCCAGGACGTGCATCGCGGTGACGTGGTGACGATCTATATGCCGATGATCCCCGAGGCCGTGGTCGCCATGCTGGCCTGTACCCGGATCGGCGCGATTCATTCGGTGGTGTTCGGTGGTTTCTCGCCTGAAGCGCTGGCCGGTCGCATCATCGACTGCAAATCCAAAGTGGTGATCACCGCCGACGAAGGCATTCGCGCCGGTAAAAAGATCCCCCTCAAGGCCAACGTCGACGACGCGCTGACCAACCCGGAAACCAGCAGCATCCAGAAAGTCATCGTGTGCAAGCGCACGGCGGGCAACATCAAGTGGAACCAGCACCGCGACATCTGGTACGAAGACCTGATGAAAGTCGCCGGTACCGTTTGCGCGCCGAAGGAAATGGGCGCTGAAGAAGCGCTGTTCATCCTCTATACCTCCGGTTCCACCGGCAAGCCAAAGGGCGTGCAGCACACCACGGCCGGCTACTTGCTGTATGCGGCCATGACCCATGAGCGCGTGTTCGACTACAAGCCGGGCGAGGTCTACTGGTGCACCGCCGACGTTGGCTGGGTCACGGGCCACAGCTACATCGTCTATGGTCCGCTGGCGAACGGCGCGACCACGCTGCTGTTCGAAGGCGTGCCGAACTACCCGGACATCACCCGGGTGGCCCAGGTCATCGACAAGCACAAGGTCAATATCCTGTACACCGCGCCGACCGCTATCCGCGCGATGATGGCCTCGGGTACCGCCGCCGTCGAAGGCGCCGATGGCAGCAGCCTGCGTCTCTTGGGTTCGGTGGGTGAGCCGATCAACCCGGAAGCCTGGGATTGGTACTACAAGAACGTCGGCAAGGAGCGTTGCCCGATCGTCGATACCTGGTGGCAGACCGAGACCGGTGGCGTGCTGATCAGCCCGCTGCCAGGTGCCACGGCGTTGAAGCCGGGTTCGGCCACGCGTCCGTTCTTCGGCGTGGTGCCGGCGCTGGTGGACAACCTCGGCAACCTGATCGAAGGCGCGGCCGAAGGCAACCTGGTGATCCTCGATTCGTGGCCAGGCCAGGCGCGGACGCTGTACGGCGACCATGACCGTTTCGTCGACACCTACTTCAAGACCTTCAGCGGCATGTATTTCACCGGCGACGGCGCGCGCCGCGATGCCGATGGCTATTACTGGATCACCGGTCGGGTGGATGACGTGCTCAACGTGTCCGGCCACCGCATGGGCACGGCCGAGATCGAAAGTGCCATGGTCGCCCACCCGAAAGTCGCCGAAGCGGCGGTGGTGGGTGTGCCGCACGACATCAAGGGGCAGGGCATCTATGTCTACGTCACCCTCAACGCCGGCGAAGAAACCAGCGAAGCCTTGCGCCTGGAGCTGAAGAACTGGGTTCGCAAGGAGATCGGTCCGATTGCTTCGCCGGATGTCATCCAGTGGGCACCCGGCTTGCCGAAGACCCGCTCCGGCAAGATCATGCGCCGCATCCTGCGCAAGATCGCCACGGCGGAATACGACGGGTTGGGTGATATCTCCACGTTGGCCGATCCGGGTGTGGTGGCGCATCTGATCGAGACGCACAAGACCATGAACGTCGCCTGACGACGGTTTGTGATCCCTGAAAGCCCCGCCCGGTAATTGCCGGGCGGGGCTTTTTCTTGGGAGCTGACTGATCGTTCCCACGCTCCGCGTGGGAACGCCTCTACGGACGCTCCGCGTTCGGCTCTCAGGGACGCAGAGCGTCCTTGGCTGCATTCCCACGCGGAGCGTGGGAATGATCAGTGTGGAAAGGTCTACGAATAAATATCGACGTTCAGCGTCAGACCTTTCGCAGCGTTACCGATGTTTCGAAATGTGTAACCAAAGGCACCGTACCGAGGCGATGGGAAACGTCGAGCCCTGGATCAGGGCGTTCGCAGCTTCTCGTTAAAATAAGCCGACACGCTGTGCTTGCCGGATTAGAAGGGTTTGCGAATAATGGGCCCGCAATTTGCAATGTGTATTGGTTTCCTTTCTTTCGCTCCTGCATGAATTTGCTGAGCTGTCAATGTGCTTGAACCGCTTTCTCGATGCTTCTGTAATTTGTTGTCGCATTGAAGAAATATCGGCTTCGGGCCTGTCGTTAGAATGCCGATCACTCGCTCGTCGTGGCCTGCGTTGATAAAAACGTCCGCCTCCTAGGACGCAGCACCTACGTTCGTTTTCACCCATTCGCATATTGGGCTGTTGCTCACTCTGCCGTTTTGCCCTTTACCGATGGAGTCCCAAGATGAAGAAACTTGTGCTGCTTGGCGCCCTGGCACTGTCCGTGCTGTCCCTGCCGACATTCGCCGATGAAAAGCCCCTGAAGATCGGTATCGAAGCGGCTTACCCTCCGTTTGCCTCGAAAGCCCCGGACGGCAGCATCGTCGGTTTCGACTACGACATCGGCAATGCGCTGTGCGAAGAAATGAAGGTCAAGTGCGTGTGGGTCGAGCAGGAGTTCGACGGTCTGATTCCGGCGCTCAAGGTGCGCAAGATCGACGCGATCCTGTCCTCCATGTCGATCACTGAGGATCGCAAGAAGTCCGTGGACTTTACCAACAAGTACTACAACACCCCGGCCCGTCTGGTGATGAAGGCCGGTACCCAGGTCAGCGATGGCCTGACCGAACTCAAGGGCAAGAACATCGGTGTGCAGCGCGGTTCGATCCACGAGCGTTTTGCCCGTGAAGTCCTCGCTCCGCTGGGTGCCGAGATCAAACCATACGGTTCGCAGAACGAAATCTACCTGGATGTCTCCGCCGGTCGCCTCGACGGTACCGTGGCAGACGCTACCCTGTTGGATGACGGTTTCCTGAAGACCGATGCCGGCAAAGGCTTTGCATTCGTCGGGCCGGCCTTCACCGACGTCAAATACTTCGGCGACGGCGTAGGGATCGCGGTTCGCAAGGGCGACGCCCTGAAAGACAAGATCAATGGCGCTATCGCCGCTATTCGCCAGAACGGCAAATACAAGGACATTCAGGACAAGTACTTCGCCTTCGACATCTACGGCAAGTAACACCGTCCCGCCACTCGTGCGAAATGGCGCAAGCAACAGGCTCCCTGCGGTTTGCGCCATTTTTACATCCCACTTTCGAGGACCTGAATCATGTTGAAAGGCTACGGGGCTGTCATCCTCGATGGCGCATGGTTGACGCTTCAGCTCGCCTTGTCGTCCATGGCCCTGGCCATCGTCCTGGGACTGATCGGTGTCGCGTTGCGCCTCTCGCCGGTGCGCTGGCTGGCGTGGCTGGGTGATCTGTATTCCACGGTCATCCGCGGTATTCCCGACCTGGTGCTGATCCTGCTGATTTTCTATGGCGGCCAGGACCTGCTCAACCGCGTGGCGCCGATGCTCGGTTATGACGACTACATCGACCTCAATCCGCTGGCGGCCGGTATCGGCACCCTGGGCTTCATCTTCGGCGCCTACCTGTCGGAAACCTTTCGCGGCGCATTCATGGCGATCCCCAAGGGGCAGGCCGAGGCGGGCATGGCGTATGGCATGAGCGGCTTCCAGGTGTTCTTCCGGGTGCTGGTGCCACAGATGATTCGTCTGGCGATTCCGGGCTTCACCAACAACTGGCTGGTGTTGACCAAGGCGACCGCGTTGATTTCGGTGGTGGGCCTGCAAGACATGATGTTCAAGGCCAAGCAGGCGGCGGATGCCACCCGCGAGCCTTTCACCTTCTTCCTGGCAGTGGCGGCGATGTACCTGGTGATCACCAGCGTCTCGTTGCTGGCATTGCGTCACCTTGAGAAGCGCTACTCGGTAGGCGTAAGGGCGGCTGATCTATGATCTTCGACTACAACGTCATCTATGAAGCCTTGCCGCTGTACTTCGGCGGCCTGCTGACCACCTTGAAGTTGCTGGCACTGTCGCTGTTCTTCGGTCTGCTGGCGGCGCTGCCCCTGGGGCTGATGCGGGTCTCCAAGCAGCCAGTCGTGAACATGACGGCCTGGCTCTACACCTACGTGATTCGCGGCACGCCGATGCTGGTTCAGCTGTTCCTGATCTACTACGGGCTGGCGCAGTTCGAGTTCGTGCGCGAGAGCTTCCTCTGGCCGTGGTTGTCCAGCGCGACGTTCTGTGCGTGTCTCGCGTTCGCCATCAACACCAGCGCCTACACCGCTGAAATCATCGCCGGCAGCCTGCGGGCCACGCCCAATGGTGAGATCGAGGCGGCCAAGGCCATGGGTATGTCGCGCTTCACGTTGTATCGCCGGATCCTGTTGCCGTCGGCCCTGCGCCGGGCGCTGCCGCAGTACAGCAACGAAGTGATCATGATGCTGCAGACCACCAGCCTGGCCTCCATCGTGACCCTGATCGACATCACCGGTGCCGCGCGCACGGTAAACGCCCAGTATTACCTGCCGTTCGAGGCTTACATCACGGCCGGCGTGTTCTACCTGTGCCTGACTTTCATCCTGGTGCGCCTGTTCAAGCTGGCCGAGCGTCGCTGGCTGAGTTACCTGGCCCCGCGCAAGCATTGATAACGCATCGACCCGATCGACTGCCCAACGACTGACGTTTTGTGAGAACCGACCGCATGTACAAGCTCGAAGTCCAAGACCTGCATAAACGCTATGGCAGTCACGAAGTGCTCAAGGGCGTGTCCCTGAAGGCCGCCGCCGGCGATGTGATCAGCATCATCGGCTCCAGTGGCTCCGGTAAAAGTACCTTCCTGCGTTGCATCAACCTGCTTGAGCAACCCCATGCCGGCAAGATTCTGCTCAATAACGAAGAGCTGAAGCTGCTGGCCAACAAGGATGGCGCGTTGAAGGCCGCGGACCCCAAGCAACTGCAGCGCATGCGTTCGCGGTTGTCGATGGTGTTCCAGCATTTCAACCTGTGGTCCCACATGACCGCGCTGGAAAACATCATGGAAGCGCCGGTGCATGTCCTGGGCGTCGCCAAGGCCGAGGCCCGCGAGAAGGCCGAGCATTACCTCAACAAAGTGGGCGTGGCCCATCGCAAGGACGCCTATCCGGGTCATATGTCCGGCGGCGAGCAGCAGCGCGTGGCGATTGCCCGGGCGCTGGCGATGGAGCCGGAAGTCATGTTGTTCGACGAACCGACGTCGGCCCTCGACCCGGAGCTGGTGGGCGATGTGCTCAAGGTAATGCAGGCCCTGGCCCTGGAAGGTCGGACCATGGTGGTGGTGACCCACGAAATGGGCTTTGCCCGCGAAGTGTCGAACCAGCTGGTGTTCCTGCACAAAGGCATCGTCGAAGAGAGCGGCAACCCGCGTGAAGTGCTGGTCAATCCGCAATCGGAGCGCCTGCAGCAATTTCTTTCGGGCAGCCTCAAGTAATTGCTCCCGTTACGCACCTGATTTGGGTCATGCTGCGCACCACGTGCCAGATGGTCTAATTTGGTTGCAGCCGCTTTTGGCTTTAACACTGTTTTCGTTTCGGATCGCCCGCCATGACTGCCCATCGAATTGGTTTCCTGATTTGGCCCAGCACCAAAGCCCTGACGCTGGCGCTGGCAGAGGAGGCCTTGCGTGTCGCTCAGCGGGTGCACCCGGAGGTGGTCTACGAACTGTCGTTCCTGCAGGCCGAACCGGCGGGCGAGGGCGCCTGGCAGTTACCCGGCGAACCCTGGGCGGGCAAGCTCGAAGGCCTCCAGAAGCTGTTCCTGCTGGCCGATGAGCCACCGACTGCGCTGGCCTCCAACCTGAGCAGCGCACTCAAGCAATTGGTGCGTGCCGGTTGCGTGATTGGTGGCTTGTCGGCCGGTGTCTATCCCCTGGCTCAATTGGGATTGCTCGATGGTTATCGCGCCGCCGTGCACTGGCGCTGGCAGGACGATTTCTCCGAACGTTTCCCCAAGGTCATCGCCACCAGCCATTTGTTCGACTGGGATCGTGACCGCCTGACGGCCTGCGGTGGCATGTCGGTGCTCGACCTGCTGCTGGCGGTGCTGTCGCGCGATCACGGCGCGGAACTGGCCGGGGCAGTGTCGGAAGAGCTGGTGGTCGAACGCATTCGTGAGGGCGGCGAACGCCAACGCATTCCGCTGCAGAATCGCCTCGGCTCCAGCCATCCGAAGCTCACCCAGGCGGTGCTGTTGATGGAGGCCAACATCGAAGAGCCGTTGACTACCGATGAAATCGCCCAGCACGTGTGCGTATCCCGCCGGCAACTGGAGCGAATCTTCAAGCAGTACCTCAACCGTGTGCCGAGCCAGTATTACCTGGAACTGCGCCTGAACAAGGCCCGGCAGATGCTGATGCAGACCAGCAAATCCATCATCCAGATCGGCTTGTCCTGTGGCTTCTCCTCGGGACCACACTTCTCCAGTGCCTACCGCAACTTCTTCGGCGCCACGCCGCGGGAAGATCGCAACCAGCGACGCAGCAGCAGCCCGTTCGAATTGTCGTCGGTGCCGGCCGAGCGGGGTTAGGCGGCTCCCGTCAGAGGGCAGGGCGCGAATAAGGCGGTCTACACAAAATAACTGTGGGAGCGAGCCTGCTCGCGATGGCGTCGGATCAGTTGGCATCGATGTCGACTGACATTGCGCTATCGCGAGCAGGCTCGCTCCCACAGGTGATCTGTGGCTGGCAATGGAAATGTGGACGTCGACGCCTAAAGTCCCCCGACAACGTTTAAACTGCGCCTTTGCGACGCTATTTGTCGCATTGCCATAAACCCAATGAAAACGGGGTTTGGCGCTATAAGAAGTTGTCGCTTGGCGACAAGGCCGGGCTGAAAACTGTCCTTACAATCCTCACCAAGCTCGCCATTTCCAGGCGAGTGTTTCTCTTCAGGAGACTCCGATGTCCGTTGAGCAAGCCGCGGTACAACGCGCCGATTTCGACCAGGTAATGGTTCCCAACTATGCGCCTGCTGCCTTCATTCCTGTGCGTGGCGCCGGTTCCCGCGTGTGGGACCAGTCCGGCCGCGAGTTGATCGATTTCGCCGGCGGCATTGCAGTCAACGTGTTGGGCCACGCCCATCCGGCGTTGGTGGGTGCGCTCACCGAGCAGGCCAATAAGCTGTGGCATGTCTCCAACGTATTCACCAACGAGCCGGCCCTGCGCCTGGCCCATAAATTGGTCGACGCGACATTCGCCGAGCGTGCGTTCTTCTGCAACTCCGGCGCCGAAGCCAACGAGGCCGCCTTCAAGCTGGCCCGTCGTGTTGCATTCGATCGTTTCGGCACCGAAAAGTACGAAATCATCGCCGCGCTCAACAGCTTCCACGGTCGCACGCTGTTCACCGTCAACGTCGGCGGGCAGTCGAAATATTCCGATGGCTTCGGTCCGAAAATCACCGGCATCACCCACGTGCCCTATAACGACCTGGCAGCCTTGAAAGCGGCCATTTCGGACAAGACCTGCGCCGTGGTGCTGGAACCGATCCAGGGTGAAGGCGGCGTGCTGCCGGCCGAGCAAGCCTACCTGCAAGGCGCTCGCGACCTGTGCGATGCGCACAATGCGCTGCTGGTGTTCGACGAAGTGCAGACCGGCATGGGCCGCAGCGGCGAACTGTTCGCCTACATGCATTACGGCGTGGTCCCGGACATCCTCACCAGCGCCAAGAGCCTGGGCGGTGGTTTCCCGATCGCGGCGATGCTCACCACCGAAGCGCTGGCCAAGCACCTGGTCGTCGGTACCCACGGCACCACTTACGGCGGCAACCCGCTGGCGTGCGCGGTGGCCGAGGCGGTGATCGATGTGGTCAACACCCCTGAAGTGCTCGGCGGGGTCAAGGCCAAGCATGACAAATTCAAGACCCGCCTGGAGCAGATCGGCGAGAAGTACGGCCTGTTTACCCAGGTGCGCGGTCTGGGCCTGTTGATCGGCTGCGTGCTGAACGACGCCTGGAAAGGCAAGGCCAAGGACATCTTCAACGCCGCCGAACAGGAAGGCCTGATGATCCTGCAAGCTGGCCCGGACGTGATCCGTTTCGCCCCGAGCCTGGTGGTGGAAGACGCCGACATCGACGCCGGCCTGGACCGTTTCGAGAAGGCCGCGGCGAAGCTGACCCAAGCCTGATCCTGAAAACTGGCTCCATGGGAGCCAGGTTTCTGTGGGAGCCGAGCTTGCTCGCGATGGGATCGCCTCGTTGTGACAGGTGAAAGTCAGTGCCTGCATCGCGAGCAAGCTTTGCTCCCACATGAAGCCGTTTTTTTTCTTTGTGTCGACCCTTTTGGTCGAACCCTTTATTTCAAGTTAAGGAGTGACACCATGCTGGTGATGCGCCCCGCGCAAATGGCGGATCTGGGCGAGGTACAGCGTCTGGCTGCGGACAGTCCGATCGGTGTCACTTCCTTGCCGGATGACGTGGAACGCTTGAGCGACAAGATCGCTGCGAGCGAAGCCTCGTTTGCCGCCGAAGTCAGTTTCAACGGTGAGGAAAGCTATTTCTTCGTCCTTGAAGACACGGCTACCGGCAAGCTGGTGGGCTGTTCGGCCATCGTTGCGTCGGCCGGTTATTCCGAACCGTTCTACAGTTTTCGCAACGAGACGTTCGTCCATGCCTCCCGTGAGCTGAAGATCCACAACAAGATCCACGTACTCTCCCAGTGCCACGACCTGACCGGCAACAGCCTGTTGACCAGTTTCTATGTGGTCCGGGACCTGGTGGGAACGCCGTGGGCGGAGCTCAATTCCCGCGGGCGCCTGCTGTTCGTCGCCAGCCATCCGGAACGGTTCGCCGATTCGGTGGTGACCGAGATCGTCGGCTACAGCGATGAAAATGGCGATTCGCCGTTCTGGGACGCCATCGGTCGCAACTTCTTCGACCTCAACTACGCCGCCGCCGAGCGCTTGTGCGGGCTGAAAAGCCGCACCTTCCTCGCCGAGCTGATGCCCCATTACCCGATCTACGTGCCACTGCTGCCGGACGCCGCCCAAGAAGCCATGGGGCAGGTCCATCCGCGTGCGCAGATCACCTTCGACATCCTGATGCGCGAAGGCTTCGAGACTGATCATTACATCGACATCTTCGATGGCGGCCCGACCCTGCATGCCCGCGTCTCGGGGATCCGCTCGATTGCCCAGAGTCGCGTGGTGCCGGTCAAGCTCGGCGAACCGGTCAAGGGTGCCGGCCGGCAATACCTGGTGGCCAATGCCCAATTGCAGGATTACCGCGCCGTGTTGCTCGAGCTCGATTACGCGCCCGGTAAACCAGTGACCCTGGACATGGAAGCGGCCGAGGCCCTGGGCGTCGGCGAAGGCGCCAGCGTGCGCCTGGTGGCGGTTTAAGTCTGAGTTTCGCGGGTGGCATGAGCGGCCCGTCTGAGGAGATAGCATGATCGTTCGTCCCGTACGCAGCAGCGATTTACCCGCTCTGATCGCCCTGGCCCGCAGCACCGGCACCGGCCTGACCACCTTGCCGGCCAACGAAGAGCGTCTGGCCCATCGGGTCGGCTGGGCCGAGAAGACCTTTCGCGGCGAAGCCGGGCGTGGCGATGCGGATTACCTGTTCGTGCTCGAAAACGATGACGGCCAAGTGGTGGGCATCTCCGCCATCGCCGGTGCCGTGGGCCTGCGTGAGCCCTGGTACAACTTTCGCGTCGGCCTGACGGTGAGCGCTTCCCAGGAGCTGAACATCTACCGGGAAATCCCGACGCTGTTCCTGGCCAACGACCTGACCGGCAATTCCGAGCTGTGTTCGCTGTTCCTGCATGCCGATTATCGCAATGGCCTCAACGGTCGCATGCTGGCCAAGGCGCGATTGCTGTTCATTGCCGAATACCCGCAGCTGTTCGGCAACAAGATCATCGCCGAGATGCGCGGCATGTCCGACGACACCGGCCGTTCGCCTTTCTGGGAGAGCCTGGGCCGGCACTTCTTCAAAATGGAGTTCAGCCAGGCCGATTACCTGACCGGGGTCGGCAACAAGGCGTTTATCGCCGAACTGATGCCCAAGTTCCCGCTGTACACCTGTTTCCTGTCCGAGGATGCCCGCGCCGTGATCGCCCAGGTGCATCCGGACACCGAGCCGGCCTTGTCGATGCTCAAGAGTGAAGGCTTCAACTATCAAGGCTACGTCGACATCTTCGATGCCGGCCCGGCCGTGGAGTGCGAAACCGCCAAGATCCGTGCGGTTCGTGACAGCCAGGCTCTGGTGTTGGCCATCGGCACGCCTGGCGACGACGCCACGCCGTTCCTCATCCATAACCGCAAGTGCCTGGATTGCCGCATTACGGCGGCACCGGCGCGCTTCGCCTCGGGCACCCTGGTGGTGGATCCGCTGACCGCCAAACGTCTTCAACTCAACGCCGGCGATCAAGTGCGCGCCGTTGCGTTGTCTGCTGCTCGGGAGTCGAAATGATGAACTCGCTGTATATCGCGGGAAGCTGGCTGGAAGGCCAGGGCGACATGTTTGAGTCGTTGAACCCAGTGACCCAGCAAGTGCTGTGGTCGGGCAAGGGCGCCACGGCGGCGCAGGTCGAGTCGGCGGTGCAGGCTGCGCGCCAGGCGTTCCCGGACTGGGCCCGGCGTTCCCTGGATGAACGCATCCAGGTGTTGGAAGCCTTCGCCGCGGCGCTGAAGAGCCACGCTGACGAACTGGCCCACTGCATCGGCGAGGAAACTGGTAAGCCGTTGTGGGAAGCGGCCACCGAAGTCACCAGCATGATCAACAAGGTCGCCATCTCGGTGCAGAGCTATCGCGAGCGGACCGGCGAGAAGAGCGGCCCCCTGGGCGACGCCACTGCCGTGCTGCGGCACAAGCCCCACGGTGTGGTGGCGGTATTCGGCCCTTACAACTTCCCCGGCCACTTGCCCAACGGCCACATCGTGCCGGCGCTGCTGGCGGGTAACAGCGTGTTGTTCAAGCCGAGCGAGCTGACCCCGAAAGTCGCTGAGCTGACGGTCAAGTGCTGGGTCGAAGCCGGTTTGCCGGCGGGTGTGCTGAACCTGCTGCAAGGTGCACGGGAAACCGGTATCGCCCTGGCGGCCAATCCGGGCATCGACGGGCTGTTCTTCACCGGCTCCAGTCGCACCGGCAATCTGTTGCACCAACAATTCTCCGGTCGTCCGGACAAGATCCTTGCGCTGGAAATGGGCGGTAACAATCCGCTGGTGGTGGACGAGGTGGCGGACGTCGATGCGGCGGTCTACACCATCATCCAATCGGCATTCATTTCCGCCGGCCAGCGCTGCACCTGCGCCCGTCGATTGCTGGTGCCGGAAGGGGCGTGGGGCGATGCCCTGCTGGCGCGCCTGGTGGCGGTCAGCTCTGCGATTGAAGTCGGCGCGTTCGACCAGCAACCGGCGCCGTTCATGGGTTCGGTGGTTTCCCTGGGCGCGGCGAAAGCCTTGATGGACGCGCAGAATCATTTGCTGGGCCTCGGCGCCGTGGCGCTGCTGGCGATGACTCAGCCACAGCCCCAGGCTGCGTTGCTGACGCCAGGGATTCTCGATGTGACGGCGGTGCCCGAACGTCCTGACGAAGAGCTGTTCGGACCACTGCTGCAAGTGATCCGTTACGCGGATTTCCCAGCGGCCATCGCCGAGGCCAACAACACCCAATACGGCCTGGCCGCCGGCTTGCTGTCCGATTCCCAGGAGCGCTACCAGCAGTTCTGGCTGCAAAGCCGTGCCGGTATCGTCAATTGGAACAAGCAGTTGACCGGTGCCGCCAGCAGCGCGCCGTTCGGTGGCGTCGGCGCTTCGGGCAACCATCGCGCCAGTGCCTATTACGCGGCCGACTATTGCGCGTACCCGGTGGCGTCCCTGGAGACGCCGAGCCTGGTGCTGCCGGCCAGTCTGACGCCGGGCGTGCGAATGGCGTGAACCAATCGCGGGCAAGCCTTGCTCCCACAGGTTCCATGCAGTCCCTGTGGGAACTAACCTTGCCTCCACAGGCTTTATGCAATCCCCTGTGGGAGCAAGGTTTGCCCGCGATGGCCGCGCCGCAGTTGCTACTTGATGCCTATAAAAAACAGATCCTCGTGGAGCCTCGCTGATGAAATCCTTTGAAGTCAACTTTGACGGTCTAGTGGGGCCGACCCATAACTACGGCGGGCTCTCGTACGGCAACGTCGCGTCCCAGAGCAACAGCCAGGCGTGCTCCAACCCCAAGGAAGCGGCGTTGCAGGGCCTGGCGAAAATGAAAGCGCTGATGGACATGGGCTTCCAGCAAGGCGTGCTGGCGCCACAGGAGCGTCCTGACGTGGCGGCCCTGCGCCGGTTGGGCTTTGCCGGCAGCGACGCCGAGGTCATCCAGCAGGCCGCGAAAGAAGCGATGCCGCTGCTGGTCGCCAGTTGCTCGGCCTCCAGCATGTGGGTGGCCAACGCCGCCACCGTCAGCCCAAGCGCCGACACCGCGGATGGCCGCGTGCATTTCACCGCCGCCAACCTGAACTGCAAATACCATCGCAGCATCGAGCACCCGACCACCAGTCGCGTACTGGGGGCGATGTTTGCCGATCAGCAGCACTTTGCCCATCACGCCGCGTTGCCGGCGGTGGCGCAGTTCGGTGACGAAGGGGCGGCCAACCACACTCGTTTCTGCCGGACCTACGGTGAGGCGGGCGTTGAATTCTTTGTGTTCGGCCGCAGCGCTTTCGACACCCGTTACCCGGCGCCGCAGAAATACCCGGCACGCCAGACCCTCGAAGCGTCCCGCGCGGTCGCCCGTTTGCATGGCCTGCGGGAGGAGGGCGTGGTGTACGCCCAGCAGAACCCGTCGGTGATCGACCAGGGCGTGTTTCACAACGACGTGATCGCGGTCGGCAATGGCGAGGTGTTGTTCTATCACGAGGACGCGTTTCTCGAGACCGACAGGATGCTGGCCGAACTGAGCAACAAACTCGCCAAGGTCGGTGGGACATTTCAGTCTGTGTGTGTGCCGCGTTCGGCAGTCAGCGTCGATGACGCGGTACGTTCCTACCTGTTCAATAGCCAGCTGCTGTCGCGTCCCGACGGCTCGATGCTGTTGATCGTGCCGGAAGAGTGCCGCAGCAACCCGCGCGTCTGGCAATACCTGCAAGGCCTGACGGGTTCTGGCGGGGTGATTCGCGAAGTGAAGGTCTTCGACCTCAAGCAGAGCATGCAGAACGGTGGCGGCCCGGCTTGCCTGAGGCTGCGCGTGGCCCTCAATGAAACCGAACTGGCGGCCGTCAATCCAGGGGTTATCATGACGGCGCCGCTGTACGATTCGCTGACCCAGTGGGTCGAGCGGCATTACCGCGACCGTATGACCGAAAGCGACCTGGCTGACCCGCAATTGCTCCTCGAATGCCGGTCGGCACTGGATGAATTGACACAAATCCTTAAACTTGGCGCGGTCTATCCTTTCCAGATCAATTGAAAGCGCGCGCGACCTGACTACAGTCAAAGCAGGGCGCGTGGCCTTATCTCCAGACGAGAACGTAAAAACATGAGTGATGCACTGCAGCTGATTCTTGAAGACACCGACGGCACCCAACTGGAAACCTCTTGCACCCGCGTGGCGGTGATGTGGCAGGGCAAGGAGCTGTGGATCCAGCAGGACGGCCGCGGTCAGCTGCTGATCGGCGTGGACGTCGAGGAAGGGGATGAGGAATACGCCAACCTGTTGTTGCGCCCGTTGGCAACCAATCTGGTCAGCCTGCAGCTGGAAATGGAACCGGCCGACCTCGGCGACGACGACCATGTCCATGGCCCGGATTGCGGCCACGACCATTAAGGAAACCGCGCTATGCTCGCCCTCGGCAAACTGCTTGAACTGACCCTCGCCGGCCGTGAACCGGCGGAGAAGACTCAACTGACTGTCGAGGGCGTACGGATGCGCTGGTTGAGCGAGGGCGCGCTGGAGGTCAAGCCGCCCGAAGCCCGGGATAATGGCCTGGACCTGCTGTTGTCGGCGGGGATCCACGGTAACGAAACCGCGCCCATCGAATTGCTCGACCGCCTGCTGCATGACATCGCCCGTGGAGACGTGAAGCCTCGGGCACGCATTCTGTTCCTGTTCGGCAATCCCGAAGCTATCCGCCGCGGTGAGCGTTTCGTCGAGCAGGACGTCAATCGGCTGTTCAATGGCCGTCATGAACTGAGCGGCGGTCCGGAGGCGCTGCGGGCTTGCGAGTTGGAGCGGTTGGCCGCCAGCTTCTTCAACCGGCCAGAGCGCAGTCGCTTGCATTACGACCTGCACACGGCCATCCGCGGCTCGAAGATCGAGCAGTTCGCCCTGTACCCCTGGAAGGAAGGTCGCCAGCATTCACGTCGTGAACTGGCCCGCCTGCGTGCGGCGGGTATGGAAGCGGTGCTGCTGCAGAACAAGCCGTCCATCGTCTTCAGTGCCTACACCTACGACCAGCTCGGGGCCGAATCCTTTACCCTGGAACTGGGCAAGGCGCGGCCGTTCGGGGAGAACGAAGGCGTCAATGTTAGCCTGCTGGAAACCCGCTTGAAGCAGATCATCGAAGGCAACGAGCCTGAACTGGACGAAGGGCTGGATGGCCTCCAGCTGTTCAGCGTGGCCCGGGAAATCATCAAACACAGTGACAGCTTCCGCCTGAACCTGCCAGCGGACATCGAGAACTTTTCGGAACTGGGAAAAGGCTATGTGCTGGCCGAAGACATCGCCCAGACCCGTTGGGTGATCGAAGAAGAGGGCGCGCGGATCATCTTCCCGAATCCCAAGGTGAAGAATGGTTTGCGGGCGGGCATCCTGATTGTGCCGGCCACCGGCGAAAACCTGGCCTGAATCCAACGCCGAACCCTTGTGGGAGCGAGCCTGCTCGCGATAGCGGTGCATCAGTCGGCATTGATAGCGACTGACACTCCGTCATCGCGAGCAGGCTCGCTCCCACATTAGGTTCGGTGTTTAGACGGCTAAGGCGCGCTGTTCGCTACGGCGCAGTGCCCGGGTCTTGTGCAAGGTGTCAGCGCAGGTCTTGGCCGCTTCCTGGCCCTTGTGCACGAAATGCTCGAAGAAAAACTTCTGGTGTTCTTCCCCTGCATGGAAGTGATGCGGCGTGAGCACCACCGAGAACACCGGCACCTCGGTTTCCAGCTGCACCTGCATCAGGCCGCTGATCACCGATTGGGCAACGAACTCATGCCGGTAGATGCCGCCATCCACCACCAGGCCCGCGGCGACGATGCCGGCGTAGCGGCCGGACTTGGCCAGCAGCTTGGCGTGCAGCGGGATTTCGAAGGCGCCACCGACTTCGAAGAAGTCGATATCACTTTCCTGATACCCCTGGTTGATCATTTCCGCGACGAAGCCGTGACGGCTCTGGTCGACAATTTCCTTGTGCCAGCAGGCCTGGATGAACGCAACGCGCTCGCCCGGATGTTTGATTTTGCTGTCGATTGCAGTGGGTTGCATGTTCTGGTTCCTGTTTGTGTGAAAAACAGGGCGTCATGAATCGAAGGGGAGTCGAGGATGCGCTGCGTACAGATAGCCGCAAGCGGTCCTTGGGTGCCGATCCCGTTCTCTCTTCATCCGGACTATGACCGTCGGCCCCGGGATCACACCGGGTCTGCTGACCTTGCCGCCGCACCGCAAAAAGCCGTGCCTCGCCAAGCGCTCGCGGGCTATGCACCTTGCATGCAATTACCGCCGGTGGGGAATTACACCCCGCCCTGAGAACGTTTTGCCGCTACGCTGTGTGGCGGCGCAGGATTTTTAACACATAACCCCCTGTGGGAGCGAGCGGTGGGAGCAATGCTTGCTCGCGATGGCGCCGGGTCAGGCTGTATTGATGTTGATTGACCCACAGCTATCGCGAGCAAGCTTTGCTCCCACTGCACACAAGGGTTTTATTGTCCTTTCCTTCGATCAGTCTTGATTATTCGTCGCCATGACCGCAGTAAGTACCCTTCGAAAGGGAATTCTCCCCACCCACACCCGAGGCCAGATTCATGAGCGTTATCGATCTTCGCAGCGACACGGTCACCCAACCTTCCGCCGCCATGCTGGATGCCATGGCCAGTGCGCCGACCGGCGACGATGTGTATGGCGAGGACCCGACGGTCAATCGTCTCGAAGCCGAGCTCGCCGGGCGCCTGGGGTTCGCGGCGGGGCTGTTCGTGCCCAGTGGCACCATGAGCAACCTGCTGGGGTTGATGGCTCACTGCGAGCGTGGCGATGAATACATCGTCGGCCAGCAGGCCCACACCTACAAATACGAAGGTGGCGGCGCGGCGGTGCTCGGTTCGATCCAGCCCCAGCCTCTTGAGGTGCAGGCGGACGGCTCCTTGGACCTGGCGCAGGTCGCCGCGGCGATCAAGCCGGATGACTTCCACTTTGCCCGCACCCGCCTGCTGGCCTTGGAAAACACCATGCAGGGCAAGGTGCTGCCGCTGGCGTATCTGGCCCAGGCCCGGCGTTTCACCCGGGAACACGGCCTCGCGCTGCACCTGGACGGGGCGCGTTTGTACAACGCGGTAGTCAAGCTCAACGTCGATGCGCGGGAGATCACGCAGCATTTCGATTCGGTGTCGGTGTGCCTGTCCAAAGGTTTGGGCGCGCCGATCGGTTCGGTCCTGTGCGGCAGCGTCGGGTTGATCGACAAGGCGCGCCGGTTGCGCAAGATGGTCGGCGGCGGCATGCGCCAGGCCGGGATCCTGGCGGCAGCGGGGCTGTATGCCCTCGATCATCAGGTCCAGCGCCTGGCCGACGACCACGCCAATGCCCGGCGTCTTGCCGAAGGTCTGCAGGCGGCGGGTTATGAGGTCGAGCCGGTGCAGACCAACATGGTCTACGTGCAGATGGGCGAACGGGCCGAGGCGATCAAGGCATTTGCCGCTGAGCGGGGCATCAAGCTCGTTGCCGCACCGCGCCTGCGGATGGTGACCCACCTGGACGTCAGCGCTGCGCAAATCGACCGGGTGATCGCCACTTTCGTCGAATTTTCCGGCAACTGATCGCCCAAGCAGCCCAATTGACAGTTTCTATCGCATAACACGCTGTACCCCAAGCGCAGGGCCGATATAATGCGGCCCTTTGCCGTTGCTTCGTCTGTTGACGTTTTGCACAGGCCTTTGGCCGCAGCCTCCGTGGAAGAACCTAATGAAAAGCGCAGAAATCCGTGAAGCCTTCCTTCGCTTCTTCGAAGAGCAAGGCCACACCCGAGTAGCCTCCAGCTCTTTGATCCCGGGCAATGACCCGACCCTGCTGTTCACCAACGCGGGGATGAACCAGTTCAAGGACTGCTTCCTGGGCCAGGAGAAACGTGCCTACACCCGTGCGGTGAGCAGCCAGAAATGCGTGCGGGCCGGCGGTAAGCACAACGACCTGGAAAACGTCGGTTATACCGCTCGTCACCACACGTTCTTCGAAATGCTGGGTAACTTCAGCTTCGGCGACTATTTCAAGCGCGACGCCATCACCTTCGCCTGGACCTTCCTGACCTCCGACAAGTGGCTGAACCTGCCCAAGGAGAAACTCTGGGTAACGGTCTACGCCACCGATGACGAGGCCTATGACATCTGGACCAAAGAGGTCGGTGTCCCGGCCGAGCGCATGGTGCGCATCGGCGACAACAAGGGCGCGCCTTACGCCTCCGACAACTTCTGGACCATGGGTGACACCGGCCCGTGCGGCCCTTGCACCGAGATTTTCTACGATCACGGCGCCGACATCTGGGGCGGCCCACCCGGCTCGCCGGAAGAAGACGGCGACCGTTACATCGAGATCTGGAACAACGTCTTCATGCAGTTCAACCGCACCGCCGACGGCGTGTTGCATCCGCTGCCGGCACCGTCGGTCGACACCGGCATGGGCCTGGAGCGGATCAGTGCGGTGCTGCAGCACGTTCACTCCAACTACGAAATCGACCTGTTCCAGAGCCTGCTGGACGCTTCGGCCAAGGCCATCGGTTGCACCAACGACAACCAGGCTTCGCTGAAAGTGGTGGCCGACCATATCCGTTCCTGCGGCTTCCTGATTGCCGACGGCGTGCTGCCATCCAATGAAGGCCGTGGCTACGTGCTGCGCCGGATCATCCGTCGCGCCTGCCGTCACGGCAACAAGCTGGGCGCCAAGGGCAGTTTCTTCTATCAGATCGTCGCGGCCCTGGCGGCCGAGATGGGCGAGGCTTTCCCGGAACTGAAAACTCAGCAGGCGCATATCGAGCGCGTGCTCAAGGCCGAAGAAGAACAGTTCGCCAAGACCCTGGAGCAGGGCCTGAAGATCCTCGAGCAGGACCTGGCCGAGTTGAAGGGCAACGTGGTGCCGGGCGACGTGGTGTTCAAGCTGTATGACACCTACGGTTTCCCGATGGACCTGACCGGCGACATCGCCCGTGAACGCAACCTGACCCTCGACGAAGAAGGGTTCGAGCGCGAGATGGAAGCCCAGCGGGTGCGCGCGCGCTCCGCCAGCTCCTTCGGCATGGACTACAACAGCCTGGTCAAGGTTGACGTGGCCACCGAATTCACCGGTTACGCCGGCACCACCGGCTCGGCCAAGATCGTGGCTATCTATAAGGACGGCCAATCGGTCGACATCCTGAGCGAAGGCCAGGAAGGCGTGATCGTGCTCGACACGACCCCGTTCTACGCCGAGTCCGGTGGCCAGATCGGTGACTGCGGGTACCTGCAAGCCGGCAGCTCGCGCTTCGACGTGCGCGACACCACCAAGACCGGCGGTGCGTTCCTGCACCACGGCGTGCTGGCTTCGGGCAGCCTGATGGTCGCCGCCCCGGTGTCCGCTCATGTCGACGCCGAGGTGCGCCACGCCACCTCGCTGAACCACTCTGCCACGCACTTGCTGCACGCAGCGTTGCGCCAAGTGTTGGGTGAGCATATCCAGCAGAAGGGTTCGTTGGTCGATAGCCAGCGCCTGCGCTTTGACTTCAGCCACTTCGAAGCCATCAAGCCGGAGCAGCTCAAGGCCTTGGAAGACATCGTCAACGCCGAGATTCGCAAGAACTCCCCGGTAGAAACCGAAGAAACCGACATCGACACCGCCAAGAAGAAGGGCGCGATGGCGTTGTTCGGCGAGAAGTACGGCGACAGCGTGCGCGTGCTGAGCATGGGTGATTTCTCGGTGGAGCTGTGCGGTGGCATCCACGCCAACCGGACCGGCGACATCGGCCTGCTGAAGATCATCAGTGAAGGCGGTGTGGCCTCCGGCGTGCGGCGTATCGAAGCGGTCACCGGTGCCGCGGCACTGGCGTACCTCAACGCTGCCGAAGAACAACTCAAGGAAGCGGCGAGCCTGATCAAGGGCAGCCGTGACAACCTGATCGACAAGCTGTCGGCAGTGCTGGAACGCAACCGCCTGCTGGAGAAGCAACTCGAGCAGTTGCAGGCCAAGGCTGCCAGCGCCGCGGGCGACGATCTGTCGGCCCAGGCCGTGGATGTCAAGGGTGTGAAAGTGCTGGCCGTGCGTCTGGACGGTCAGGACGGCAAGGCCCTGTTGGGGCTGGTCGATCAGCTGAAAAACAAACTCGGCCGCGCAGTGATCCTGCTCGGCAGTGTCCATGAGGAAAAGGTCGTTCTCGTCGCAGGCGTGACCAAGGACCTGACCGGCCAACTCAAAGCCGGTGATTTGATGAAGCAGGCCGCTGCGGCAGTGGGCGGCAAGGGCGGTGGTCGTCCGGACATGGCGCAAGGCGGCGGTACCGACGTTGGCGCACTGGACGCGGCACTGGCCCAGACCGTTGCATTTGTAGAGCAGGGTATTTAAGGCGGTGCTTCGGGCTCGCGGTCTAGTCGCGGGCCCGACCGCCGTAGTAACTATTGGGCGCCCTTCATGGGCAGAGGCGGCTTTGAAATGGCTTTGATCGTACAGAAATTTGGAGGCACCTCGGTCGGCACTGTCGAGAGAATCGAACAAGTCGCCGACAAGGTTAAGAAATTCCGTGATGCGGGCGATGACCTGGTGGTTGTGCTGTCGGCAATGAGCGGCGAAACCAACCGTCTGATCGATCTGGCCAAGCAAATCAGCGGCGAGCAGCAGCCGGTTCCTCGTGAACTGGATGTGATCGTGTCCACTGGCGAGCAGGTGACTATCGCCTTGCTGGCCATGGCGCTGATGAAGCGTGGCGTGCCGGCGGTGTCCTACACCGGCAACCAGGTGCGTATCCTGACGGACAGCGCGCACAACAAGGCGCGTATTCTGCAGATCGATGATCAGAAGATTCGCGGTGACCTGAAGGCCGGCCGTGTCGTGGTGGTCGCCGGTTTCCAGGGCGTGGACGAGCACGGCAACATCACCACCCTCGGTCGTGGCGGCTCCGACACCACCGGTGTTGCGCTGGCGGCAGCTCTCAAGGCTGACGAATGCCAGATCTACACCGATGTGGATGGCGTCTACACCACCGATCCGCGAGTGGTTCCCGTGGCTCAGCGCCTGGACAAGATCACCTTTGAAGAGATGCTGGAAATGGCCAGTCTCGGCTCGAAGGTGCTGCAGATCCGGGCGGTCGAATTCGCTGGCAAGTACAATGTTCCGCTGCGCGTCCTGCACAGCTTCAAAGAGGGTCCGGGCACCCTCATTACTATTGATGAAGAGGAATCCATGGAACAGCCGATCATTTCCGGCATCGCCTTCAACCGCGATGAAGCCAAGCTGACCATCCGTGGCGTGCCAGACACCCCCGGCGTGGCCTTCAAGATTCTCGGCCCGATCAGTGCCGCGAACATCGAAGTCGACATGATCGTGCAGAACGTCGCGCACGATAACACCACCGACTTCACCTTCACCGTGCACCGCAACGACTATCAGGCCGCCGAATCCGTACTGAAGAAGACCGCAGCCGAGATCGGTGCCCGGGAAGTGGTGGGGGACACGAAGATCGCCAAGGTTTCGATCGTCGGCGTCGGCATGCGCTCCCACGCAGGCGTGGCCAGCCGCATGTTCGAATCCCTGGCCAAGGAAAGCATCAACATCCAGATGATCTCGACTTCGGAAATCAAGGTTTCCGTGGTGATCGAAGAGAAATACCTGGAGCTGGCCGTGCGCGCCCTGCACACGGCTTTCGAACTCGACGCAGCCGCCCGACAGGGCGAGTAAGGCGTTGTCCCGAGGGCGCGGTTTTACCGCGCCCTTTGTTTTTTTGAATGGCGCGTCTCAAAACTGTTCTTTTGCTCGCGCTGGTCAATACTGAGGCCTGTAGGCTGCGACCGTTGCGGTCGCAGGTCCGACGCCCTTGTTTTGCAGACTTGTAGTCCCTGAACTGAATTGCGTGAGGAGAAAGGTATGCTGATTCTGACTCGTCGGTGCGCAGAGAGCCTGATTATTGGCGATGGCGAAATCACCGTGACCGTGCTCGGCGTCAAAGGAAACCAAGTGCGGATTGGCGTCAACGCCCCGAAAGAGGTCGCGGTGCACCGGGAGGAAATTTACCTGCGCATCAAGAAAGAGAAGGACGACGAACCAAGCCATTAATTTTTATCGATTTTTATGTTTGCAAACGGGGATGAAGGTGGTTAATATACGCCCCGTGTTGCGGAGAGCTGGCCGAGTGGCCGAAGGCGCTCCCCTGCTAAGGGAGTACACCTCAAAAGGGTGTCGGGGGTTCGAATCCCCCGTTCTCCGCCATTATTCATGTAGTGCGTTGTAATCTGGCTTGTTCGGTAAGTTGTTGAAATTACTAGAAAAAAAGCGCTTTACAAAAAGATTCGACGACCTATAATGCGCGGCAACACATGCACTCGTAGCTCAGCTGGATAGAGTACTCGGCTACGAACCGAGCGGTCACAGGTTCGAATCCTGTCGAGTGCACCATTTAAGAGTCGTTTGCAGCAATGCAAATAACTTGGCTTCAACCAGTTGTGATCTGGTATAAAACCACAACCTGCACTCGTAGCTCAGCTGGATAGAGTACTCGGCTACGAACCGAGCGGTCACAGGTTCGAATCCTGTCGAGTGCACCATATATCAAGAAGCCCGCGTTTAACGCGGGCTTTTTGTTGCCTACGATTTGCCTTTCACACAGCCTTCCTCATCGAACACGACCTCTGCGCTGCGACCGTTTTTCGCTTTGTAGGTGTAGCGGGTGCTCGAATTCCTGATCCTGATTGAATCGGGTTTGCCGAGGGCGCTTTCCACGTCCTGCTGGTTCATGCCGGTAACGATTCGCCGGTCCATGATTGCTTCGCGACGCTGGCCGGGGCTCAGCAGATTCCCGCAGCGATCTTCGAGCTGGCCTACAACAGTCGGTTCCCTGCGTCTGGTTTTGTTGCTGGATGTTTGCTCTGCTTCGGGCAGCATCGATTCGCGGGTTGGCTCGGTTGTGCCCGGGCTGTACGGATGGATTCGCTGCAAGGACAGCGCCTCTTCCGGTCCGCAGCTCAGGGTGGTGAAGGTGACATGCCCTGCGCTGTCTTCGCAGCGATGAACGGTGTGTTCGGCGGCCCATGAAGACAGGCAGCACAGGCTGATGAGGAGAGGCAGATAACGATGGTCCGGCATTTGGGCGTCTTCCTTGACGATGGAAAGGGAAGGGTAGCCGCTCCATTTTTGCCGGGTGGTATGTTTTCTTTTCAGGATAAATCGTCGTAAATCCACAGGTTCAGCCTGCGTTCAGGTTTGTCTCGCAAGCGCTTGTTCTTGCCATGATTTTTTAACGTTTTAAAACGCCAAGCGGTGTATGATTGCGCCCGTCAGCCCCGCCGGGGCTTTGGAATATTTCCATGGACTTACCCAGTAGTTACTCAAAACCTCGTTTCACCAATCATGAACTGACTGATTGATCCTTCCGGCGTGCCCCACTGCTGGGAGTGGAGTTCGCCTATGACCGAAGTTGAAGTAAAGAAAACGCAGGAAAGCCTTCAGGACCGTCTCGCGCAAGTCGTTGAGCTGCTGCATCGCCAGCGGGTCGTGGAGGACCTGACGCATCGCCAGGAAGGCCCGCATCATGATCGGGTCGAGAACCTGGTCCATCGGCAGAACCTCGTCGAGTTGCAGCGCAAGCTCGATGATCTGCACTCCGCCGACGTCGCCTACATCCTTGAAGCCTTGCCACTGGAAGAGCGCCTGACGGTCTGGCAACTGGTCAAGGCTGATCGCGACGGCGACATCCTGCTCGAAGTGTCCGACTCGGTTCGTGAAACCCTGATCGCCGACATGGACGATCACGAGTTGCTGGCAGCGGCCAAGGAAATGGACGCCGACGAACTCGCCGACCTTGCGCCCGAACTGCCCCGGGACGTTGTCCACGAACTGATGGAAACCCTCGACGGCCAGCAGCGTGAGCGCGTGCGCTCGGCGTTGTCCTATGACGAGGAGCAGGTCGGTGCGTTGATGGACTTCGAGATGGTGACGATCCGTGAGGATGTCAGCCTTGAAGTGGTGTTGCGCTACCTGCGTCGCCTCAAGGAACTGCCGGGGCATACCGACAAGCTCTTTGTGGTCGATTACGACGGCGTGCTCAAGGGTGTGCTGCCGATCAAGCGATTGCTGGTCAACGATCCGGAGAAGCAGGTCGCCGAGGTCATGGCCAGCGATCCGGTGAGTTTTCACCCGGACGAAGACGCCTATGATGCGGCCCAGGCGTTCGAGCGTTATGACTTGATTTCTGCCCCGGTGGTCGACAAGAACGGCAAGCTGATCGGCCGTCTGACCATCGATGAAATGGTCGACTTGATTCGTGAGGAAAGCGAGAGCGAAGTCCTCAACATGGCCGGTTTGCGTGAAGAGGAAGATATCTTCGCCTCGGTCTGGAAATCCCTGCGCAACCGTTGGGCCTGGCTGGCGATCAATCTGATCACGGCGTTTGTCGCCTCCCGGGTTATCGGTTTGTTCGAGGGCTCCATTGAGCGGTTGGTGGCGCTTGCGGCGCTGATGCCTATCGTTGCCGGTATTGGCGGCAACTCTGGCAACCAGACCATTACCATGATTGTTCGCGCCATGGCGCTGGACCAGGTCAGTACCGGCAATACTTCCCGATTGATGCGCAAGGAGTTGGCGGTGGCCCTGATCAACGGCGTGCTGTGGGGTGGTGTGATCGGTGTGGTGGCATATCTGCTCTATGGCAGTTGGTCCCTGGGCGTAGTCATGACTGCCGCGATGACACTCAACTTGCTATTGGCGGCCTTGATGGGCGTATTGATCCCCATGACTCTCGCCCGGTTGGGGCGTGACCCGGCCATGGGCGCGAGTGTGATGATTACCGCCATGACCGACAGTGGTGGGTTCTTTATTTTCCTGGGGCTGGCGACCATCTTCCTGCTCTGAGGCCTGGCTGATTCATTATGGCGAGCGGGGCTAAGCTCCCTCACCATAGAAGTCTTCAGTCCTTGAATTAATCCCAAGCAAAAAAAAGCCAGCGCAAGGCTGGCTTGGGTATTGCGGTGCGATCAGGACGCGTCTGCGGCCATCTCTACATCGTGGGCAATCAGCGAAACGAGGGCGTTCTGCTGGCGGTGGGAGAGTTGTCGGAAGCGTTGAAGCAGTTCGCGCTCATGCAGTGACAGCTCCGGGCTGTCCAGGCGCATACTCAGTTCTTCACCCAACGCGCCTTCCTGGATAAGGCTTTGCTCTAAGCGCGCGATGATTTCAGAGTTCATGCTGCGGTGATGATTGCGAGCCACCTCGGCAATGCGTTCCCGCATTCCGTCTGGCAGACGTACGACGAACTTGTCAGCCGTACGGCTGGAATAAATTGCCTTTGTCATTGGGCGCATATTTATTTAACCGGTTAGTTCAGGGGAGCGGTTCTCGGGAATGGCCGCAGGATGTCGCATAGGACAAGCACCGTGGCCAAATGTTCAACCTGAATTGTTAAGAGGCCCGCATCATGCCTCAAAATTGCCAGATCATTGGCGCCAATTCTGTGACAAATATTGATCCGCGTAAAGGCGTTCTGCCATTACCCTTCATCAAAAATGCGGACTGGTTTGAAAAATCAACAGGTCCGCATGTTGTGACCATCGCATCGTGTCTATGTGCCATACCGTCCGGCGGATAACCGGAGCGGCAGCAAAGGCCGATGCTGTCCTTGTATTGTATAGGATAGTGGCAATTTGCCGATTTACTAGCAGGAACAAACCGGGGTTGATGAGCGGCGTCCCGTTTATCCGTGACATCGCGCTGAGGGACGGTGAACTGCAGCATTTGCCTACACTTAAAAAGCCTACGGACGACATGACAAACGCCAGGCTGGCCGTTAACATGCACGCCGTCCATCGCACCGCGTTTCTCGTGGTCGACCTGTGTCTCAGTAGCTCAATTGGATAGAGCATCCCCCTCCTAAGGGGAAGGTTGGCAGTTCGAACCTGCCCTGGGACACCATATGATCGAAAGTTGGCGCAACCCCTCGTACCGTTCGTCAATCGCGGTACAGCGCCAATCCCACTCTCGAAAGAAATCAGCAGAAGCCAGCATCCACCGGCTTCCTACCCTTTATGGTTAAACCGGCTGCGTTGCCTCTTCCGCGGCAATGGCGGCGCGTACGCTTGGACGTGCTTCGATGCGATTCATGAATGACGCCAGTTCCAACCAGTTCTTGATATCGATATTGAAGAAAGGGAGCCACTTGAGCACGGTGAACAGGTACGCATCGGCCAGGCCAAAGTCACCCTGCAGGTAGTCTTTGTTCTCCAGGCCTTTGTTCAGGTAGTCCAGGCGCTTGAACAGCTTCTGCCGGAAAATCTCTTGGGTGGACCCAGGAATATCGGCATTGAACAAAGGCGCGCTGCCACCATGGATTTCCGAGGCGATGAAGTTCAGCAGCTCCTGCAGGCGGGTACGCTCCCAGGTGCCATTGGCCGGCGCCAGGGAATTGCCCGGGACCTGATCTGCCAGATATTGAACGATGGCCGGACCTTCAGTCAGCACTTCACCGTTCTCCAGTACTAGCGCGGCGACGTAACCCTTTGGATTGATGTCGCGAAAATCACGACCGTCGGCGGTGGCTTTGGTCTTGTTGTTGACTCGGATCAATTCGAACGACAAGCCCAGTTCACGCAGCACGATGTGCGGCGAAAGTGAGCAGGTCATGGGGGCAAAGTACAGTTTCATGGGGTTCCCTATAAGCGAGTAACGTATGCCTGAATGCGTACGCCATAAGGATCCGCGACCGCCGGAACATTTTGCAAAGGACTTCTTTGGCGCTACCTTATGACAAAATCTCATGAGCAATACGCAGCCTTATGGTCGCCAGAATTCCTTCTCTCAATGGATTGAAAGCGTTTGAATCTGCTGCCCGCCACATGAGTTTTACCAAGGCCGGCGAAGAGCTCAATGTCACGCAGACGGCCATCAGCCATCAGATCCGTCGACTTGAAGATGAGCTGGGGGTTCGCCTGTTTCTGCGGCTCAAGGATGGTCTGGCGCTGACCACCGAAGGCCATGCCTATCTGCCGGGCATTCGCTCGGCATTTCATGAGTTGCGCTATTCCACGCAGATGTTGCTCGAGTCGACCGGCAGCAGTGTATTGACCATCAGCACGCTGGTTTCCCTGGCGTCCAAATGGCTGTTGCCACGCTTGGCATCCTTTCAGGATGCATTTCCCAATATTGACGTGCGGGTGACCGCATCAACCGAGCTGGTCGACTTCCGCAAGGGCGGCATCGACGCCGCGATCCGCTACGGTTTCGGCGACTGGAAGGGCGTGCGGGCGGACTGGCTCATGTCCGACGAGATCTTTCCTGTCTGCAGCCCCAAGCTGCTGACGGGGCCCAAGGCCTTGAAAAGCCCGGTCGATCTGATCAATCACACGCTATTGCAGGTCAGCGGCATGACCAGTAACGACTGGAATATGTGGCTGAGCGCGGCAGGGCAGCCGAAGAAGCTCGCCGAAGGCACGCGGCTGACGTTCGATCTGGCAATGATGGCGTTGCAGGCTGCCGTCGACGGATTGGGGGTGTGCATCGGTCGTTCTACCTACGTCGATGACGATTTGAAAGCCGGAAGATTGGTGGCGCCGTTCAACCTTAAGTTGAAGTCCGATCTGGGCTTTTATCTGGTGACGCCGCTGGAAATGGCCAACTCGAAAAAAGTCGTGGCATTCCGAACCTGGTTGATCGATCTGGTGCAGAGCGCCGACTCGGTCCCGGCTTCCGACATCTTCAAATGAGCTTCCTGTCCTGGACATACGCCTCCGGGTAACGATCTCCTAATCTCTTCCCTATGATCCGCTTAACGGAAAGCCAATTTCAGCCGATAGCCTGATGAGTCCGGTTTTCTCCTGCACTTGTGCGTGCCGGAACGGTTCGCAATGTGCGCCGTGGCACAGCCTGGACAAGAGGTTCGGAAATCTCTTGCCCGTTAATGGCTGGTGGCTATCATCTGCGCGCCCCGGGTTGCAGGACGGCATTTTCGTTGTTTGCCATTGGGTGCACCTTTTTACTTGCCTGGACATCCTCGATGCTGGCGTACCACCAAAAAAGTTTTCTGATCGTCGATGATTTCTCGGATTTCCGCAGCTCGATCCGTTCCATGTTGCGTGAGCTGGGCGTCAAGGACGTGGACACCGCCGATACCGGCGAAGTGGCGCTGCGCATGTGTTCGCAGAAGCGCTATGACTTCATCCTGCAGGATTATCACCTGGGCGACGGCCGCAAGAACGGTCAACAGGTGCTGGAAGACCTGATGATCGAGAAGCTCATCAGCCATGAAAGTGTGTTTCTCATGGTGACTGCCGAAACCAGCCAGGCCATGGTGCTCAGTGCTTTGGAGCATGAGCCGGATGCGTACCTGACCAAGCCTTTCAACCGCTCCGGCCTGGCCCAGCGGTTGGAGCGGCTGGAGCAGCGCAAGACCCTGCTCAAGCCGATTCTCCAGGCGCTGGATCGTGGCAAGCCGCTGGAAGTGCTCAATGCCTGCATCGCCCTGTGCAAGCAGGATCCGCGCTACGGGCCGTTGTGCCTGCGTTATCGGGCCGATGCGCTGCGGGATCTGAACCAGAACGAAGCCCTGGAGCGCCTGTACAACACCATCCTGGCCGATCGTCCGTTGCCTTGGGCCTATGCGGGCCTGGGCAAATTGATGTTCAAGCGCGGTCAGGTGGCGCAGGCCAAGGCGGTTTATGAAAAGGCCCTCAAGACATTTCCGATGATGCCTGCCTTGTACGACGGCATGGCCGATGTCCTGGTGGCCGAAGGCGACACGAAACAGGCGCAGGAGGTGCTGGAAGAAGCGGTTCGCCTGTCGCCCCTGGCGGTACGTCGACAATCGCTGCTGGGCAAGTTGGCGATGACCAACGAAGACTACGACACCGCCTCCAGGGCCTACCGCCAGGCGGTCGGGCAGGGCGCGCAGTCGCGTTTCAAGGATCCGGAAAGCAACCTGGGCCTGGCCCATGCGCTGATCAGCAAAGGCAGCGAGAAGGGCCTCGACACCCGGACCCGGCTGGAGATCAACACGACCCTCAGCGCGGTGGCGAAGGAAAATCTCAACGATCCGGGACTGCAGGTTCGGGCGCGACTGATGAAAGCCACGAGCCTGTTGTTGAACGATGCCGAAACCGCGGAAAAACTCACCGAGCAGGCCTTGCAGCGCCTCGACGGCATGGAGCAATTCATGAGTGCCGAGGCCGCCCTGCTGGTGGCCAAGCAGTTGCAGATGCTCGGCCAGACCAGTGCCGGCGAGTCGATGCTCAAGAACTGCGCGGAAATCTACGGTGATGACCCGACGGTGATGCAAGGCATTGCCAAGCTCACTGACGACCCGAACATTCTCAATCAGGGCAATGCCGCCGCCGAGCTGAACCGCGAAGGCGTGCGTGTCTACAAGACCGGCGCGTTGCCCGAGGCGCGGGATCTGTTCCGCCGTGCGCTGAAGATGCAACCGAAGAACATCAGTATTGCCCTGAACATGGCGCAATCCCTGCTGCATGGCACCGATACCAGTGTGGAATCGGAGCTGCTGGAGGAATGTCGCGCCTGCCTGAAACTGGTGGGCATGATGCCCGACACCGATGCGCGTTTTGCGCGCTATCAGAAACTGCGAAGCAAGGCATTTGGCGATGAATGACAGCGAACAGGCACTCGATTTTTCCACGGTGATCGCGTCGACCGTGCACGACATGAAAAACTCCCTGACCTTGCTCATGCAGGCTCATACGCAGTGGCTCGAGCGCTTGCCCGAAGCGGCGCAGCAGACCCCCGAGCAGGGTGTGATGGAGTTTGAATTCGCCCACCTCAATGGCTTGATGGTGCAACTGCTGGGGCTGTACAAGCTGGGTGTCAACCAGTTGCCGCTGCACCCGGCCTACCATGAGTTGGACGATTTCATCGAGGCGCAGTTGGCCGGCCATCAGGAGGTGTTCCGCAGTCGTGGGATCATGGTCACCTATGAGGTCGACCCGTTGAGCCCTCTGGGCTTTTTCGACCGTGAGCTGATCGCTTCAGTGCTCGATAACTGCATCAACAATGCCATTCGCCACGCCCGGCAGACGCTGTTGATCAGTGCGAGCGATGAAGCCGGGCAGTTGGTGCTCACCATCAATGACGATGGCGAAGGCTACCCGCCCGAAATGATCGAGCGTCAGGCCGACTATGTGCAAGGCATCAACCACAGCAGCGGCAGCACCGGGCTGGGCCTGTACTTCGCCGCGCGGATCGCCGGGTTGCACCAGCGCGGCGGCGTGTGCGGGCGGACCGAAATTGCCAACGGCGGTGTGCTGGGGGGTGGCGTGTTCAGGATTTATCTGCCCTGAGCCTGTCCCGCGCAGGGGTCCCTGGCAGTACAAATACTTGTGGGAGCGAGCCTGCTCGCGATGGCGCCGGGTCGGTTCATGCCGGGTTGTCTGCTACACCGCCATCGCGAGCAGGCTCGCTCCCACAGGGGGGTTCCCAGGCTTGATGTTTATTGTCCCCGACTGCTTGATATTCCGAACAGCTGAAGCCTATTTTGTACGGGTTGCCGTTCGCGGCTCGCACATAACAAGGAATGCGTCATGACAACCGATGGCCAGGGTTCACTCGCGCAGCGACTGACGGGCATTGATGAGATTGAATGTGTCACGCCGGACCTCAATGGCGTACCGCGGGGCAAGGTGATGACCGCTGCGGGTTTCCTGGAAGGGCGGCGGTTGCAGATGGCCCGTGGCGTGCTGCTGCAATGCATCATGGGCGGTTATCCGCCGTCGCGTTTCTACGGCAGCGACGATGGTGACCTGGCATTGGTGGCCGACCCGAAGCAGATCCACCGCCTGCCTTGGAGCTCGCACCCCCGCGCCCTGGCAATCTGCGATGCCGATGAACTGACCGGTGAAAGCTCCCGGCTCTCGACACGCGGCCAACTCAAGACGGTGATCGCCCGGTATGCCGCCCGGGGCTTGGCGCCGGTGGTGGCGACCGAACTGGAATTCTTCGTCTTCGCACCCAACCCGGATCCGACCCAACCATTCCAGCCACCGGTGGGCTTGGATGGGCGTCGTGAAGACGGCCACTCGGCATTCAGTGTCAGCTCCAACAACGGCCTGCGCCCATTCTTCAACGAGGTCTATGAATGCATGGCCGCCCTGGGGTTGCCGCGCGATACCTTCATGCATGAAATGGGCGTGAGCCAGTTCGAGATCAATCTGCTGCATGGCGATGCGCTGCTGCTGGCCGACCAGACCTTTTTGTTCAAGCACCTGCTCAAGGAAGTCGCTCTCAAGCACGGCCTGACCGTGGTATGCATGGCCAAGCCGCTGGCCCATACGCCAGGCAGTTCGATGCACATTCACCAGAGTCTCGTCGAGCTGGACAGCGGCCGTAATGTGTTCAGCGACGAGGCCGGCGAGCCGACGGCGGCGTTCAGGCACTTCATCGGTGGGCAACAGGCGGGCATGGCGGATTTCACGGCGCTGTTCGCGCCGAACGTCAACTCCTACCAGCGCCTGTGTCATCCGTTCGCGTCGCCGAACAATGCCTGTTGGTCCCACGACAATCGCTCGGCCGGGTTACGGATTCCGGCCAGTTCGCCAGTGGCCCGACGGGTCGAAAATCGCTTGCCCGGCGCCGATGCCAACCCTTACCTGGCTATCGCTGCCAGCCTGGCGGCCGGTCTTCATGGGATTGAAAATCGCCTGGAGCCGAGCGCTGCGATCCAGGGTGAATTCCAGGTGCCGGATAATCTATCGTTGCCATGTACCTTGCACGCTGCCCTGGAGCGTCTGAAACGTAGCCTTCTGGCGAAGGAACTGTTCGGTACGGAGTTCATCGAAGGCTACATCGCGACCAAAACCCTGGAACTGACCAGCTTCTTTGATGAAATCACGCCCTGGGAACGGCGTGTGCTGGCAGCCCAGGCCTAACGAAACGTCGCATTCGGGCTGTCTTCACAGGCAGCCCCTACTTATCTCAAGGAGCCGCTCGGAACGCCGATGCGCCAAGTCTGGAAACCTTTTCGAGCGCTTTATTTCGCCTCGCTGATGATGCTGATCGGCTCGGGGCTGTTGAGTACCTATCTGGCCTTGCGCCTGGCTGCCGAGCATGTGGACAGCCTTTGGGTCGGCGCGCTGATGGCCGCCAACTATTTCGGCCTGGTGCTGGGCGGCAAGATCGGCCATCGGCTGATTGCCCGCGTCGGGCATATTCGCGCCTATTCGGCCTGTGCCGGGATCGTCGGTGCGGCGGTGCTGGGCCATGGCCTGGTGAGCTGGCTACCGGCCTGGGTGGTGCTGCGGATAATTGTCGGCCTCGGCATGATGTGCCAATACATGGTCATCGAGAGCTGGCTCAACGAGCAGGCCGATGCCAAGCAACGCGGGGTGGTGTTCAGCGGCTACATGATCGCCTCGTACCTGGGGATGGTGCTGGGTCAACTGATCCTGGTGATCCACCCGGCCCTGGGGTTGGAACTGCTGATGCTGGTGGCGCTGTGCTTTGCCCTGTGCCTGGTGCCGGTGGCATTGACTCGCCGGATCCACCCGGCGCCGTTGCGTCCGGCACCGATGGAGCCGCGATTTTTCATCAAGCGCGTGCCACAGTCGTTGAGCACGGTGCTGGGCTCCGGACTGATCGTTGGCTCGTTCTATGGCCTGGCGCCGCTTTATGCCTCCCAGCAAGGGTTGTCGACCGAACAGGTTGGCCTGTTCATGGGTAGCTGCATTTTTGCCGGCCTGCTGGTGCAGTGGCCGCTGGGCTGGCTGTCCGACCGTTACGATCGGGCGCTGCTGATCCGTTGCTTTGCATTGTGCCTGGCGGTCTTTGCGTCGCCATTGGCAATCCTGTCGACGGTGCCGCTGGAGGTGCTGTTCGTCGCGGGGTTCTTCTGTTCGCTGATGCAGTTCTGCTTGTACCCGCTGGCGGTGGCGTTTTCCAACGACCACGTCGAAGCCGATCGCCGGGTGTCGCTGACGGCCATGCTGCTGGTGACTTACGGCGTGGGCGCGAGTATCGGCCCGTTGGTGGCCGGGGTGCTGATGAAGTCCTTCGGCAGCCACATGCTGTATGCCTTCTTCACCTTCTTTGCATTGGTACTGGTGTGGCGCATACGGCCGAAAGCGGTGACCAACCTGCATCAGGTCGATGACGCTCCGCTGCATCACGTGGCGATGCCCGACAGCATGTCCAGTTCGCCGCTGGTGGCGTGCCTCGATCCGAGGGTCGATGAGCAGGTGGTGCAGGAGCAGATGCAGGTAACGCCGAATCCGGAGGTCGAGCCGGTGGCAGAGACGGCTGAGGCTGAGGCTGAGGAGCCTCAAGCCAGGTAAGTAGCGGCGCGCCCATCGCGAGCAGGCTCGCTCCCACAGGGACTTGAGTAACCCATGTGGGAGCGAGCCTGCTCGCGATGAGGTCAGTCCAGGCGCAGCAATGCGTGAGGACTGAAGATCAGAGGTCGTCTTTATCGAAGCGGCGAGCTTCACGCTGCAACTGATAAACGAAACGCTCGACCTGCCGCTGCACCAGGCCACTGATATTGTGGAAGCGCACGCCGGCGAAGGTGGTGTTGATGCGCTCTTCGAAATGCAGGTAACGCAATTCGACCGGCGCCGTCATGTTGCCAAAGGGCAGGGCGGCGATGAAGCGCTCGTAAACCTGACCCAGTTGCAGGCGCTCGGTGATGTCGCCGTCGAAGCGCAGCTTGCAGCCGGTGGCGGAGATATCCAGCAGTTTGCCATTCACCGGTGACTTGAGCTTGTCGCCGCCCAATTCGATGCTCACCAGTTGCGCCAGCTTCAGTGCGGCGCGGAAGGCATTGCGACGTTGGTGATAAACCACCTCGTCGGGCAAGGCGCCGCGATAGCAGCGGCCATCGCTGGACTCATCGATCGTCAGCGGACCATTGCCTTCCCAAGCGATGCGCACGCCATCATGGAAACCCTCGACCCGAAACGGCTCGCCGGCGAGCAGGAAACGTTCCCCGTCGCGAGGGATCATTTCATCCAGGGCCATGGTGTTTTTCTCGCGATCGACGTCGACCAGGTAACTCTGGAAGCGCTGGGTGCGTTCGTGGAAGGTAATGATCAGCGGGTCGTGGCTATCTTGCAGCATCCGCAAATTGCCGGAGATTTCCAGGGGCGTGGTAAGGACCTTGGGCGGTTGCGGAGCATCATCCGCGTTTGAGGCATTGAACACGGTGGGTCAATCTCCAGGCAAAATACGACTACGAATAGCCAGCATTTTGCCAGCATCTATCGCGGGTTGATAGAGCGCGGGCATGGTTCGTTTCATGCCTGGCTGAGCGGGCGGTGCTTGACCATTTTGGCGGTCGAGCCGCGAGCATCGTAAAGCGTCGGGATTTCACCGCCGTTGAGGATGCGCAACTGGTTGGCGGTAGCGGCCTGCTGGAGTTGGATCGACTGGCCATTGCGGGCATTGGCGGCCTGGCACTGGGCAAGCAGGTCATTGAGCACTGCGCTTTGGGACAACAACTGATCGCCGATCGTCGACTGGCTCGCCAGTTGCTCGAGGCCATCGTTGTTGGCGGGCAGGTTGAGGCTGGCGAGAATCTCGCTGCGTTTGCGGCCATGCTGATCGAGCAGAATGATCAATGCCTGTTTCTGTGCCAGGATGTTTTCCAGCAAGGGCATGTCGCGACCGTGCAGTGCCAGGGATTCGGTCTGCAGCAGCTCCAGCAATTGTTGCGCTGGAACAAAGTCGTCGATGATCAGTTGCAATAAATTGGTGTCGTGCATGGCTGGCCTTGGGTCTTTGCGTCCAAAAGCCTGCGCAGGCGGCGGCCTAGCGCTGGGCTTCGAAGTTGAGCAGTTTGCTGGCTACGCGGTTGCTGTCGACTTTATAGCTGCCATCGGCGATGGCTGCTTTCAACTCGGCCACGCGGGCGTTGTTGACGACAGGTTGATCGCGCAGCTTGTCAGTGACCTTCTGCAACTGTTGAGCCTCATCACTGAGGTGTACCGACTCCCCATTCTTGACGACTGTCGCTTGCTCGGCCGGCGAGGATTTTTCGGTTTCCTTGCTGGCGCTGGTGCGCGTGGTGCCTGTCAGTGGTGAAGAGCTGTTTAAACGGTTGAAATCGATGACCATGGTAAAAAACCTCTGGGTATTTGGACGCTTGCCATGTTTTCGGCCATCCCCAAAAAAACTTTAGGCTCATTTGTTCAATGAGCGTGCGCACGTCTGCGCTTGCCTTGCGTAAGGCACAGTCTAGGGAACAGCAGGGTCAAGCGCCAGCTTTCTACCCGTTTCTACCAGATCGTTACATAGCCACTTCCACCTGGCCAGGGGCTATCACCTGCGCCTTGATGACGCGTTGGGAATTGAGGTTTTTCACCCGAATCTGTTCATTCATGCCGCCATTGGACAGGGCTTCGCCGGGCATTCGCACGGCCAGGGTGCCACTGCGGGCGGTAATCACCACCTGGTCACCTTTACGAACGACTTCGGCCTGCTCCAGATGCACGAGGGTCACGATCTGATCGGCTACCATTGGTCGGACAAGTTTCTGTCCGATGGCCTGATCGACGGAGGTCAGGAACCCCTGGGTGATCTGGCTGACATCCCGTTCGCGCAACGTCACGTCCTGGGGTTCGACGATTCCGGCCCGTTTCAAGGGACGGGTGGTGGTGACGATTTCGCGGAACAGCCGCACCTGGGCTGGCACGAATACTGTCCAGGGCGCCGCGCTGTCGCAGCGGACCTTTACCGTGACCCGTCCCAGGGGCCTGGCGGGACTTTCCAGCGAGGCAGTCAATTCCTTGTCGCACATTGGCATGCGCAAGCGTGGGTCGATCTGGTTGACTTCGATTTCGTAGCGACCTTCGGTTTGACTGGAAGCCAGATAGTCTTCTACGGTGAATTCAAGAAAGCCCTGAGTGACGCCGATAAGGAGATCAGGCAAGGTAACCGGAGCATCGGCTAGGGCGCGTCCCCCCGAGGCGAACAGGCAGGCAGCCAGCAGCACACCGAGCCAGAGGCGGCAATGAGTGGTCAGGCGTCGAGAAAATGTCGTTTGTGCGTTCATGCCGGTTGAATAGCAAGCCCCGTGCCGTTTAGTGATGAATGCGCGTCGGACACATTAGCGTTAGGTAGGAGTCAGGGCATGGCGGGAGTGATGGATTCGGTAAACCAGCGCACGCAGCTGGTCGGTCAGAATCGCCTGGAGCTGTTGTTGTTCCGTCTCGATGGCCAGCAGTTATATGGGATCAACGTATTCAAGGTCCGCGAGGTGCTGCAATGCCCCAAGCTGACCTTGATGCCCAAGTCCAGTCCCGTCGTGTGCGGTGTAGCGAACATTCGGGGAGCGACCATCCCGATTCTCGATCTGGCGATGGCCACCGGTTCCGGTCGGCTGCTGGATCAGAGCAATCCGTTTGTGATCATCACCGAGTACAACACCAAGACCCAGGGATTCCTGGTGCGCTCGGTGGAGCGCATCGTCAACATGAACTGGGAAGAGATCCATCCACCGCCCAAGGGGACCGGCCGCGATCACTATCTGACGGCAGTGACGCGGGTCGACGGCCAGTTGGTGGAAATCATCGACGTGGAGAAAATCCTCGCCGAAGTGGCGCCGACCACGGAAACCATCTCCCACGGTGTGGTGGATGCCGAAACCCAGCACAAAGCGGTTTCGCTGCGGGTGCTCACGGTTGATGATTCGTCGGTGGCACGTAAGCAGGTGACCCGTTGCCTGCAGACGATCGGTGTCGAAGTGGTTGCGTTGAACGATGGGCGGCAGGCGCTGGACTACCTGCGCAACATGGTCGACGAGGGCAAGAAGCCGGAGGAAGAGTTCCTGATGATGATCTCCGACATCGAGATGCCGGAGATGGACGGGTACACCCTGACGTCGGAAATCCGCAGCGATCCGCGGATGCAAAAGCTGCACATCATCCTGCACACGTCCCTGTCTGGTGTCTTCAACCAGGCGATGGTCAAGAAGGTCGGTGCCGACGATTTTCTCGCCAAGTTCCGCCCTGATGACCTGGCTTCCCGGGTGGTCGAGCGGATCAAGACAGCGGAATAAAGGTCGGGCGCGTTGTGCGCCCGGCAAATCAATACAATGGAAAGAGGCGGTAACTTGTCTACGGGTAATTTGGATTTCGAACAGTTCCGGGTCTTCCTGGAAAAAGCCTGTGGCATATTGCTTGGTGAAAACAAGCAATATCTGGTGTCGAGCCGTCTCAACAAATTGATGGAGCAGCAGGGCCTCAAATCGTTGGGCGAGCTGGTGCAGCGTATCCAGACCCAGCCGCGCAGTGGTTTGCGCGAAATGGTGGTGGATGCCATGACCACCAATGAAACCCTGTGGTTTCGCGATACCTATCCGTTCGAAGTGTTGAAGAACAAAGTGCTGCCGGCGGCCATCAAGGCCAGCCCGGGCCAGCGCCTGCGGATCTGGTCGGCCGCCTGTTCGTCGGGCCAGGAACCTTATTCGCTGTCGATGTCCATCGACGAGTTCGAGCGGACCAACATCGGTCAGTTGAAAGGTGGCGTGCAGATCGTCGCCACGGACCTGTCCGGGACCATGCTCAACAACTGCAAGACCGGCGAGTACGACAGCCTGGCCATTGGTCGCGGCCTGTCGCCTGATCGCCTGCAACGCTACTTCGATCCGAAAGGGCCGGGGCGCTGGATGGTCAAGGCGCCGATCAAGAGCCGGGTGGAATTCCGCTCGTTCAACCTGCTGGACAGCTATGCCAGCTTGGGTAAATTCGACATCGTGTTCTGCCGCAACGTACTGATCTACTTCTCCGCCGAAGTGAAAAAGGACATCCTGTTGCGCATCCACGGCACTCTGAAGCCGGGCGGCTACCTGTTCCTAGGCGCCTCTGAAGCGCTGAACGGATTGCCGGATCATTACCAGATGATCCAGTGCAGCCCTGGGATTATCTACCAGGCGAAGTGATGCGTCCGGATCGTCAAAAAAACGGGAGTCCCTGAAAGGCTCCCGTTTTTTTATGTGTCCTGCTTACTTCCCTGGTATCGACAACCCCTGTGGGAGCGAGCCTGCTCGCGATAGCGGAGGATCAGCCTGCATTGATGTTGCATGTGCGGCCGTCATCGCGAGCAGGCTCGCTCCCACAGGGGCTGGTGGGCGGCAAAGGCAAGACAGTTGCTTCCGCAATGAAAATGTCATTTTCCTCATGCAAGCGGCAGAAAAGCGGCAGCCGGCGGAAAACGGTTGCCGCTTTTCTGGCATTGCCGCCTTGCCCATGCCCGCAAAGCCCCGGTTTATGGGCTTTTGGAAAGTGGCACGACGCTTGCTATATCCATCGCACGTACATTCTGGTCACCCAAAGGTTTCCGACATGAGCATCAGCTTCGATAAAGCGCTCGGTATCCACGAACAGGCCCTGAGCTTCCGCGCCCAGCGTGCCGAAGTCCTGGCCAACAACATCGCCAACGCCGACACCCCGAACTACAAGGCTCGGGACCTGGACTTCTCCAAAGTGCTCGCCGAGCAGAACGAGAAAACCAAGAACGGCTCCTTCGCCCTGAACATGACCAACAGCCGTCATATCGAGGCCGAAGGCCTGGGCAACGGCGACGAGTCGCTGATGTATCGCACGCCGATGCAACCTTCGATCGACCAGAACACCGTGGACGCTCAACTGGAACAGTCCAACTACGCGGAGAACTCCGTGAACTTCCAGGCCAGCTTCACCCTGCTCAACAGCAAATTCAAAGGGCTGATCTCGGCCCTTCGCGGAGAGTAAGCCATGTCGATTGCGAGCGTATTCAACATCGCCGGCAGTGCCATGAGTGCCCAGACCACTCGCCTTAACACTGTCGCCAGTAACATAGCCAACGCCGAGACCGTTTCGTCGAGCATCGACCAGACCTACCGGGCCCGTCACCCGGTGTTCGCCACCATGTTTCAAGGTGGTCAGTCGAATGGCAGCGGCTCGCTGTTCCAGGAGCATGACGCGGCTGGGCAGGGCGTGCAGGTAATGGGTGTGGTCGAAGACCAGAGCAACCTCGAAGCGCGCTATGAGCCGAACCATCCGGCTGCCGACGCCAAGGGCTATGTCTATTACCCGAACGTCAATGTGGTCGAAGAGATGGCCGACATGATTTCCGCCAGTCGTTCGTTCCAGACCAACGCCGAAATGATGAACACCGCCAAAACCATGATGCAGAAGGTCCTGACCCTGGGTCAGTGATAAGGGGCGAGTCACATGAGCGTTACCAACACCACCAGCGGTTTGAGCCTCAACGAGATTCTGGCCAACTCCTCGGTCAAGACCAACAACACCTCCGACGGCCTGGGCTCGCTGACAGGTGCGGCGACCGGCAAGAAGGAACTGGGCAAGGATGCGTTCCTGCAGCTGCTGGTCACCCAGCTGAAAAACCAGAACCCGCTGGAGCCGCAGGACAACGGCGCGTTCGTTGCCCAACTGGCACAGTTCAGCAGCCTGGAGGGGATCACCACCCTCAACCAGACCGTGAGCGGCATCGCCGGCAATTACAACTCATCCCAGGCCCTGCAGGCTTCATCGCTGGTCGGTCGCTCGGTCATCGCGCCCAGCGACAAAGCTGTGGTCGATACCTCCAAGAGCCTCAACGGTACAGTGGTGGTGCCCTCGGCGGTATCGTCCGTCGCGGTCAAGATCGTGGACAAGGACGGCAAGACTGTCCGCACCATCGACCTGGGCAGCCAGAAGGCCGGTAACTCCGCCTTTATCTGGGATGGCAAGAACGACGCGGGCACCACGGTCGAGTCGGGCACTTACACCTTCACGGCTTCGACCACCATCGACGGCCAGGCCACGTCGCTGATCACCAACCTGCCGGCGACCGTCAGCAGCGTGACGATCAGCCAGACAGGGGGAGAGCTGATGCTCAACCTCGCCGGGCTGGGCAGCGTCGCCCTGTCCAAAGTACAAACTATTGGTATGTAGAGCCGACTAACCCGGCAAAGGAGTGGAATATGTCTTTCAATATCGGCCTTAGCGGTCTCTATGCTGCCAACAAACAGCTGGACGTCACCGGTAACAACATCGCCAACGTGGCAACCACCGGCTTCAAATCGTCCCGCGCGGAATTCGAAGACGTCTACTCGGCTACCAAGCTGGGTTCGGGCAGCAAGACCGTCGGTAACGGCGTGCGTCTGGCCAACGTTTCCCAGCAGTTCGGCCAGGGTGACGTGAACAATACCGGCAACGTTCTGGACATGGGTATCCAGGGCCAGGGCTTCTTCGTCCTGAGCAACGACGGTTCCCTGAGCTACACCCGTGCCGGTACGTTCAAGACCGACAAGGAAGGCTATATCACCAACAGTGACGGCACTTCGAGGCTGCAGGGCTATGGCGTGGATGCGAACGGCAAGATCCAGAACGGGATCCTGACCGACCTGCGTATCGACACCTCCAACCTGCCGCCGCAAGCTACCAGCCTGGTTTCGTCGACTATCAACCTGAACTCGACGGCCACAGCGATCGCTACAGCGTTCAATCCGACCGATACTTCGACCTTCACCAAGCAGTTCACTACGCCGGTCTACGATACCCAGGGCAACCAGCATTCCATGGACCAGTACATGGTCAAGACTGCCGGGAACACCTGGAATGTCTACACGCTCATCGATGGTCGTAACCTGAACGGCAGCGCGCCAGTTGCTCCGAACGCACCTATTCCTTCGACGATGACGTTCGACGCGAACGGCAAGTTAACCCAGGTCAGCACGCCGGTTCCACCGACCGTTCCGCCTACGATTCCAGCCCCCCCGCCAGTTATCAGTAATGATCTGAACCTCGTCGGCTGGGTCCCGGGTACGGTGACTAATGGTACGTGGGCCGCCAACGGCGCGGGCTCGTCTACTATTACGATCTCAATGGCCAACACCACCCAATTCAACGCCGACACCGCGCGTTCACTACCGGTCCAGAATGGCTACGCCACGGGTCAGATCACCAACCTGACCATCGATGGTTCTGGTGTACTGCTGGCCAACTTCAGCAACAACCAGACCAAGCCGATCGGTCAGCTCGCCCTCGCCAGCTTCACCAACGAACAAGGCCTGCAACCGGTAGGCGGCACCAGCTGGAAGGAAACCTTCTCGTCGGGTATCCCGGGCTACGATGCTCCAACCACCGGTACCTTGGGTTCCATCGTTTCCAATGCCTTGGAAGAGTCCAACGTCAACCTGACCAACGAACTGGTCGAGCTGATCAAGGCCCAGAGCAACTACCAGGCAAACGCCAAGACCATTTCCACCCAGAGCACCATCATGCAGACCATCATTCAGATGGCTTGATGTCGATGGTTGCATGAAGGTTGCACAAGGAGCCCCTCACCAGAGGGGCTTCTTTTTGGGCGAGTGTTTTGTGCTGCCTGGACTTGCCTCATCGCGAGCAGGCTCGCTCCCACATTGGAATGCGTTCCCCTGTGGGAGCGAGCCTGCTCGCGATGAGGTCAGCCCGGCCAGCCACTTTCCTCCAGACAAAAGAAAACCCCCGATAAACCAGCGGTCTATCGGGGGCTTTCTTTAAAGGTCGGCGCCTCGCAGCGCCCACCCGCTCAGCTTATTGGCAAGCTTCGCAATCCGGCTCGTCGATCGCGCAGGCCTTTGGCACTGGCGCCGGGCCGGCTGGGGCAGCCAGGACCGAGTCGTCACCGTGGTTGCCGCCGCTGGAAACAGCGTTCAGCTTGCCGGTGTTGATGGTCGATTTCTCGGTGCTGGTGGCGGCCAGGGCACGGAGGTAGTAAGTGGTTTTCAGGCCACGGTACCAGGCCATGCGGTAGGTCACGTCCAGCTTCTTGCCCGAGGCGCCGGCGATGTACAGGTTCAGCGACTGAGCCTGGTCGATCCACTTCTGGCGACGGCTGGCAGCGTCGACGATCCAACGGGTGTCCACTTCGAACGCGGTCGCGTAGAGCTCCTTGAGCTCCTGCGGAATGCGCTCGATCTGCTGTACCGAACCGTCGTAGTACTTCAGGTCGTTGATCATGACCGAGTCCCACAGGCCGCGGGCCTTGAGGTCGCGGACCAGGTACGGGTTGATCACGGTGAATTCGCCCGACAGGTTCGATTTCACGTACAGGTTCTGGTAGGTCGGTTCGATCGACTGCGACACGCCAGTGATGTTGGCGATGGTGGCGGTCGGTGCGATGGCCATGATGTTGGAGTTACGGATGCCTTTCTGTACACGGGCGCGAACCGGTGCCCAGTCCAGGGACTCGGTCAGGTCGACGTCGATGTACTTCTCGCCACGGGACGCGATCAGGATCTGTTGCGAGTCCAGCGGCAGGATGCCCTTGGACCACAGCGAGCCCTGGAACGTCTCATAGGCGCCACGCTCGTCGGCCAGGTCGCAGGAAGCCTGGATCGCGTAGTAGCTGACCGCTTCCATGGACTTGTCGGCGAACTCGACCGCGGCGTCGGAACCGTACGGGATGTGCTGCAGGTACAGCGCGTCCTGGAAGCCCATGATGCCGAGGCCGACCGGACGGTGCTTGAAGTTGGAGTTCTTCGCCTGTGGCACCGAGTAGTAGTTGATGTCGATCACGTTATCGAGCATGCGCACGGCGGTGTTCACGGTGCGTTGCAGCTTGGCGGTGTCCAGCTTGCCGTCGACGATGTGGTTCGGCAGGTTGATCGAGCCCAGGTTGCAGACGGCGATCTCGTCCTTGTTGGTGTTCAGGGTGATCTCGGTGCACAGGTTCGAGCTGTGGACCACGCCTACGTGCTGCTGCGGGCTGCGCAGGTTGCATGGGTCCTTGAAGGTCAGCCATGGGTGGCCGGTTTCGAACAGCATCGACAGCATCTTGCGCCACAGGTCCTTGGCCTGGACGACCTTGAACAGCTTGATCTTGTTGTACTCGGTCAGGGCTTCGTAGTACTCGTAGCGCTCTTCGAAGGCCTTGCCGGTCAGGTCATGCAGGTCCGGCACTTCGGATGGCGAGAACAGGGTCCACTTGCCGTCGTCGAAGACACGCTTCATGAACAGGTCAGGGATCCAGTTGGCGGTGTTCATGTCGTGGGTACGACGACGATCATCACCGGTGTTCTTGCGCAGCTCGATGAACTCTTCAATGTCCATGTGCCAGGTTTCCAGGTAGGCACAGACCGCGCCTTTGCGCTTGCCGCCCTGGTTGACCGCGACAGCGGTGTCGTTGACCACTTTGAGGAACGGCACAACACCCTGGGATTTACCGTTGGTGCCCTTGATGTACGAGCCCAGCGCACGAACCGGCGTCCAGTCGTTGCCCAGGCCGCCGGCGAATTTCGACAGCATGGCGTTGTCGTGGATTGCGCCGTAGATGCCCGACAGGTCGTCCGGCACGGTGGTCAGGTAGCAGCTCGACAACTGTGGACGCAGGGTACCGGCGTTGAACAGGGTCGGGGTCGACGCCATGTAGTCGAAGGACGACAGCAGGTTGTAGAACTCGATGGCACGGTCTTCTTTCTGCTTCTCTTCGATGGCCAGGCCCATGGCCACGCGCATGAAGAAGATCTGCGGCAGTTCGAAGCGGATACCGTCCTTGTGGATGAAGTAACGGTCGTACAGGGTTTGCAGGCCCAGGTAGGTGAACTGCTGGTCGCGCTCGTGGTTGATCGCCTTGCCGAGTTTCTCCAGGTCGAAAGAAGCCAGGACCGGGTTCAGCAATTCGAATTCGATACCCTTGGCTACATAGGCCGGCAGGGCCTTGGCGTACAGGTCGGCCATTTCGTGGTGGGTCGCGCTCTCGGCAACTTCCAGGAAGCCCAGGCCTTCGGCGCGCAGGGTGTCCATCAGCAGGCGGGCGGTCACGAAGGAGTAGTTCGGCTCGCGTTCCACCAGGGTCCGCGCGGTCATCACCAGGGCGGTGTTGACGTCCTTGAGTGCGACGCCGTCATAGAGGTTCTTCAGGGTCTCGCGCTGGATCAGCTCGCCATCGACTTCTGCCAGGCCTTCGCAGGCTTCGGTGACGATGGTGTTCAGGCGGCCCATGTCCAGCGGTGCCAGGCTGCCATCGGCGCGGGCGATGCGGATCGACGGGTGGGCCTGGACCGGTGCGTCGGCCGGGTTGCGGGTGGCGCGTTCCTTGGCACGGGAGTCACGGTAGATCACGTAGTCACGGGCTACCTTTTGTTCGCCGGCACGCATCAGGGCCAGTTCGACCTGGTCCTGGATTTCTTCGATGTGGATGGTGCCGCCCGACGGCATGCGGCGCTTGAAGGTCGCGGTGACCTGTTCGGTCAGGCGGGCCACGGTGTCGTGGATGCGCGACGAAGCGGCTGCGGTGCCACCTTCAACTGCGAGGAACGCTTTGGTGATGGCGACGGTGATCTTGTCATCGGTGTAAGGAACGACAGTGCCGTTACGCTTGATCACACGCAGTTGACCAGGCGCGGTGGCGGCCAGATCCGGGGTCGAATCGGCGGCCAGCGGCGCGGTGCCCTGCGGGTTCTCGCGAGTTGTGTCGGTGTGCATGGGTGTCTCCACGTTCTCTATGTTTGTTTGGGCACCATCACGGTGCCCACCGTTCCGTCCTGAAGCACTACAACCGACTGGCGCCGGGTATAACAACTTCGGGACAGTAGGAAGCAGGCCTGTGGGGCTGCTTCCATCCGAAGTTCATGGGTTGCGAGCCGGGGCTCGAAACCTGGGGTGGCAGCAATGGGCTGCAACACCCGTACCGTTTCGGTCATTTTCGACCTTTGAAACAGTGGCCATCCGCAGGGGCGGTCTGGTCTTGGAAAAACTCGATGTTTCAAGTGGAAAGAGGTACTAAAAGCGCTTGAATTCTCTGTCCGACTTGTGTTTGGTTTTTGGCTTCAACCCCTACATGTAGGGTTTTTTTTGCAGCGGGCTACAAGATAATGCGTTTTGGGGACCGAATGCAACGTACTGCCTGTGGATAAACCTGTGCGTAATTTGTGTGCGAAACATGGAACTGCGCTGTAGGCCGCGACCCTGCTGGAGCGGGCCTTTTTTCATCGTTTTTGAGGCGCCGAAAACAGCCTGTCGATTTTTGCGGGCGCGGACGTTACCACACAAATCTCGCTCGACCGAACGCATTTGTCCGCTTGTTTTCTACCGGGGCGCCGTTTATACAATCGGCCGGTGTGTCGGACAGGGTTATCCTCTTTTGACATGACAAAAGAGCGAGGGGGGCGAGCGCGCGTATCCTTGTGGCGAGGGGATTTATCCCCGTTGGGTCGCGAAGCGACCCCCTGTGTTCTACCTGACACAGCTAAGCGACTGATTTGGGGCTGCTTCGCAGCCCAGCGGGGATAAATCCCCTCGCCACAGATGAGTGCGTCAATCCTTCTTCCATATTCACAGCAATACGAGGCCCCCAGTGGAACAAGAAGCCTGGCAGATATTGATCGTCGAGGATGACCAGCGTCTGGCCGAGCTGACCCGTGACTACCTGGAAAGCAATGGGCTGCGTGTCGCCATCGAAGGCAACGGCGCGGTGGCGGCGCAGCGGATCATTGTCGAGCAGCCGGACCTGGTGATCCTCGACCTGATGCTGCCCGGCGAAGATGGCCTGAGCATCTGCCGCAAGGTCCGCGCGCAGTACGATGGGCCAATCCTGATGCTCACGGCCCGCACCGACGACGCCGACCAGATCCAGGGCCTGGACCTGGGCGCCGACGATTATGTCTGCAAGCCGGTCCGCCCGCGTTTGTTATTGGCGCGCATCCAAGCGCTGCTGCGGCGTAGTGAACCGGAGCCATCCTCCCCGCAAAAATCGCGGCGCCTGCAATTCGGCCCCTTGGTGGTGGACGACGCTCTGCGCGAGGCCTGGTTGCAGGGCAACGGAATCGAGTTGACCAGCGCCGAGTTCGACCTGCTATGGCTGTTGGTGTCCAATGCCGGGCGCATCCTGTCCCGGGAGGAAATCTTCACCGCCCTGCGTGGCATCGGGTATGACGGCCAGGATCGCTCTATCGACGTAAGGATCTCGCGCATCCGGCCCAAGATCGGCGATGACCCGGACCATCCACGGCTGATCAAGACCATCCGCAGCAAAGGCTACCTGTTCGTGCCTGAAGCCTGTGTAGACCCGGCACCGTGAACTCGATCTTCCTGCGCATCTATGGCGGCATGTGTGCGGCGCTGGTGCTGGTGGCGGTGCTTGGGGTGCTGGCCCTGCACCTGCTCAACCAGACTCGCAGCGAGCAGTACCGCGAGCGCCTGGCCCACGGCACGTTTTCCCTGATGGCCGAGAACCTGCGGCCGATGAACGACACCGAGCGCCATCGGGCGTTGCTGCTATGGGAGCGGCTGCTGGGCATCCCTCTGGCGCTGCAGACCTTTGCCCAGACCGACCTGGACCTGGGACAGCGTACCCGCGTGCTGCGTGGTCAGGCGCTGGTCGAACAGACCGGGCCCCATGCGGCGAAGGTCTATCGACTGGTCAGCGATGGCGAGCAACTGATGCTGGTGGGGGAAGTCCAGCAGATCAGCGAGCAATTGGCCCGGGCGACTATCTATCTGCTGGCGGACGAACTGGTGCGCTACCCGGTGGGCGAGCAACCCCGGCGGCTCGCGCAACTCATGGAAGAAAAAGGTTTCGGTTTCGATCTGCGGCTGATGACCGCCGAGCAGGCGGACATGGACGAAGACCAGCGCCGTCGTGTGTCCGAGGGCGATACGGTGATGGCCTTGGGCAAGGGCGGCGATTCGATCCGCGTGTTCGCCGGCATGGTGGGCACGCCGTGGGTACTGGAAATCGGTCCGCTGTACCAGATGAACCCTTACCCGCCCGAATGGCTGGTGCTGATCGCGGCGTTGGGCTTGAGCCTGATCGGCTTGATCGTCTACCTGTTGGTGCGTCAGTTGGAGCGGCGCCTGAGTGGCCTGGAGGCCGCCGCTACCCAGATCGCCCAGGGCAGCCTGGAAACCCGCGTGCCGGCCCGTGGTGCCGACTCGGTCGGTCGGTTGGCCGCCGCGTTCAACGGCATGGCCGAGCACCTGCAACAACTGTTGGCGATCCAGCGTGAGTTGGTACGAGCGGTTTCCCACGAACTGCGTACCCCGGTGGCGCGCCTGCGCTTCGGCCTGGAAATGCTCGGCAGCGCTGCCACCCCCCAGGCCCGGGAAAAATACCTGGCAGGCATGGACCATGACATCGAAGATCTGGATCGGCTGGTGGACGAGATGCTGACCTATGCGCGACTGGAGCAAGGCTCACCGGCGTTGAATTTCCAGCGGGTGGATCTGGATGCGCTGGTCAGCCAGGTGATCGAGGAACTGGGCCCTTTGCGGGCCGGGGTCACGGTCGAACGCGGTTTGTGCCTGTCTGCCGCCGATTGCGACGGCGCCTGGGTCGAAGCCGAACCACGCTTCTTGCATCGCGCCTTGCAGAACCTGGTGGGCAATGCCATGCGCCATGCCAAATCCCGGGTGACCGTCAGCTATCAGGTGGGACAACTGCGTTGCCGGGTGGACGTCGAGGATGACGGGCCCGGTGTGCCGGAGGCGGCCTGGGAGCGGGTGTTCAAGCCCTTCCTGCGCCTGGACGACAGCCGTGCCCGTGCTTCGGGCGGTCATGGGCTGGGGCTGTCGATCGTACGGCGGATCATTTACTGGCATGGCGGCCGGGCGTTGATCGCCAAGAGCAAGAGCCTGGGTGGGGCATGTTTCAGCTTGAGCTGGCCGCGGCATCAGGACAGGGCTTGAGGGATGTAGCGACTGGATTGTCCTCATCGCGAGCAGGCTCGCTCCCACATGGGAAAGCATTCCTCCTGTGGGAGCGAGCCTGCTCGCGATGGGGCTTTCAAAAGCGATACAAAAGCCTCAGGCCTTGATACCCACCAGACTCAACAACTGCCCATCCTTCACCCCAAACCGCGCTTGCAATTCACTGCCATGGCGCCATTCAGCCGACAGGTCGGTCAGCAAGCGCAGTCGCACCTGCCCGTCGCGGGTCCATTCCAGCACCTCGGCATGTTCGAAGTAGAAGCGCTGCCCGACGATCGGGTACAACGCCTTGAAAAGGCTTTCCTTCACCGAAAAGGTCAACGTCACCAGCAAGGCCCGTTCATCTCGCCGGGTGGTGGCCATGCGTTGCAGTTCCGGTGGGGTCAGGATTTCACTCGCCAGCCGCTCGGCGCGCTCCGGGTCGAGCAGGTTCTCCAGATCCATGCCCAACCCTTGCCAGTGGTCCTTGCTGGCGACAATGGCCGCCGCCCGGCCGGTGCCATGGGTGATCGACCCGCTGACATGGGCCGGCCAGACGGGGGCTCGGTCCTCGCCGATCGCCGGTACGCAGTGCTGGCCGTCCAATTGATAAAGGGCTGCCCGGGCACAGATTCGCCCCGCAAGGAATTCGGCCTGACGTTTGGGTACCGAACGCTGAATGCTCGCGGGTGGCTCGATGGCACTGTTCGGGAAGTCTTCACCGGTCAGCAACAGCGGATCGAAGCGAGTGCTCAGCAGGATTGTCTCCGGCAGGGCATCGGGCAACAGCCAATGTTCATCCAGGGGCGAGCAGCAGGCGGGCAAGGCAGGGAGTCGGTTCATGCCGGGCATTTTGCCGGGTTGGCTGGGTGCTGGGTAGTGATGTGAGCGGTTGGACTGAAATTCTGCTGGGAAGAAGGGGTTTTTGTGGCGAGGGGATTTATCCCCGCTGGGCTGCGAAGCAGCCCCAAATGCAGCGATGCGGTAAGTCAGTCACACCGAGCTGCCTGATTGAGGGCTGCTTCGCAGCCCAGCGGGGATAAATCCCCTCGCCACAGGGGGGGGTCAACCAAAGATCTTCTTGAAGAACTTCTGCATATCCGCCCACGACTGCTCATCGGCCGTCTTGTTGTAGCCAATGTCCGGCCCGCCATGTTCGCCGTGGCTCAGGCGATCGGCATCGGGGTTGCTGAAGCCGTGCTTGGCGCCTTTCAGGCTGACGAACTTATAGTCGGCGCCGGCCTTGTCCATCTCGCTCTTGAACGCGGTGACGTTATCCTCGGTGACCATGCTGTCCAGCGCGCCATGCTCGACCAGTATCTTCGCCTTGACGCTGCCGGGCGTGGCCGGGGTGTTGGTCACCAGGGCGCCGTGGAAGCTCACCACGCCGGCCAGCGGAACGCCCTGGCGAGCGGCATCCAGCACCACTTTGCCGCCGAAGCAGTAGCCGATGGCGGCGAGTTTGTCCGGATCGGTCTGGGGCTGTTTCCTCAGCAGGTCGAGCCCGGCCTGGAATCGCGCGCTGGCGGCCTTGCTGTCCTTGAGTGCCGCCTGCATGAACGCCATGGCGTCCGCGGGGTGCTCGGTGTTCTTGCCATCGCCGTACATGTCGATGGCCAGGGCGCTGTAGCCGAGGCCGGCGAGGTCGCGGGCGCGGCGCTTGGCGTAGTCGTTCAGCCCCCACCATTCATGCACCACCACCACGCCCGGGCGTGGACCCTTGATCGCATCGTCGTAGGCGTAATAGCCGATCAGCTTCGTGCCGTCGGCACTGGTGTAAGGAATTTCCTGGGTCTGGACGGCGGCGTGGCCCGCGCCGCTCAAGGCCAGAAGTACAACGGCAAGCAACCTGCGCATGGGGAAATCTCCTTGAAAGAATGGGTTCGCTCGAGACAGAACACTCTAGCCGATTCATTCAGCGCAGGTTCAGAGAACGTTCAAGGGGTGTTCAGGGACCGCTGGTTAACGTGACCACGACTTCACACACCACCCACGTTTCAAAGGAACCTGAACATGACACACATGAAGAAACTGCTGCTGGCTTTCACTGTGCTGGGTGCCAGCGCCCTGGCCCACGCCGATGACAACTTCGCCAGCCTGACCCTCGGCCAGACCAGCGACAAGGTCAAGAAATCCAGTGCCCTGGACCAGGCGCTGAACAATCCGAACGCCGACGGCGTGATCGGCAAGGACACCACCTACGGCGTGCGCCTGGGCAAGCAGAACGACCAAGGTCGCTACTACGCCACCTACGACAACGTTTCGGGGACCCATAACGGCATCAAGTTGCGCCAGGAAAACCTGTTGGGCAGCTACGATCTGTTCTACCCCGTCACTGGCAGCACCAAACTGTTCGGCGGTGCGACGGCGGGCCTGACCAAGGTGACCCAGGACTCCCCAGGCTTCAGTCGCGACAGCGACATCGGTTTCACGGCGGGCCTGCAGGGCGGCGTCCTGCAACAAATTTCGCAGAACACCTCGGTGGAACTGGGTTACCGTTACCTGCGCAGCAACGCCAGCACCGAGATGAGCCCCCACGGTGGCGACAAGGTGGGTTCGCTGGACCTGACCAGCAGTGCCCAGACCTACCTGTCCGCCAACTACACATTCTAAGCGGGCGAGGGTGAGCGTATCCCGCCGGATCGGCCCGAGACGATCCGGCGGCTTTCGTTGCGCTGCACAGCATCGGATTGTCTGATTTGCCTGGAGAGAGGCTCCATGAAGTTACTGGTCGTCGAAGACGAAGCGCTGCTGCGCCATCACCTGCAAACCCGTCTTACCGACAGCGGCCATGTGGTGCAGGCCGTCGCCAATGCCGAGGAGGCCCTGTACCAGGTTGCGGAATTCAACCATGACCTGGCGGTGATCGACCTTGGCCTGCCCGGGATCAGCGGCCTGGAGCTGATCCGCCGGCTGCGTGCCCAGGACAAGACCTTTCCGATCCTGATCCTCACTGCCCGTGGCAACTGGCAGGACAAGGTCGAAGGCCTGGCCGCCGGGGCCGATGACTATGTGGTCAAGCCGTTTCAGTTCGAAGAGCTGGAGGCCCGGCTGAATGCCCTGTTGCGCCGCTCCAGTGGCTTTACCCAGTCGACCATCGTCGCCGGCCCGTTGCTGTTGGACCTCAACCGCAAGCAAGCCTCCCTCGACGAGGAACCGCTGGCGCTGACGGCCTATGAATACCGCATCCTCGAGTACCTGATGCGCCATCACCAACAGGTGGTGCCCAAGGACCGCCTGATGGAGCAGTTGTATCCCGATGACGACGAGCGCGACCCCAATGTCATCGAAGTCCTGGTCGGGCGCCTGCGCCGTAAACTCGAAGCCCCCTCCGGCTTCAAGCCGATCGACACCGTGCGTGGCCTGGGGTACCTGTTCAACGAGCGCTGCCAGTGATTCGTTCCCTGCGGCTGCGGTTGATGCTGGCCGCCACGATCCTGGCGGTGTTGTTCATGCTGGCGCTGCTGCCCGCCATGCAAGGCGCGTTCAGCCTGGCGTTGCAGGAATCCATCCAGCAACGCCTGGCCTCGGACGTGACCACGCTGATTTCCGCCGCCCGGGTGGAAAACAATCGCCTGAAGATGCCGGCACAGTTGCCCGACGAGCGTTTCAACCTCGCCGATGCCCGTCTGCTGGGCTACATCTATGATCGCGACGGGCGACTGGTCTGGCGGTCGAAGGCGACCCGGGAAGAAAACATCAATTACACGCCTCGTTATGACGGCCAGGGCAATGAGTTTGCCCGCATTCGCGAGCAGAGCGGCGAGGAGTTCTTTGTCTATGACGTCGAGATCAAGTTGCTCGCCGGCCAGAACGCGGCCTTCAGCATCGTCACCCTGCAACCGGTGCGTGATTACGAAGTGACCCTCCAGGGGTTGCGGGACAAGCTCTACCTGGGTTTCGGAGCGGCGCTGGCGGTGTTGCTGGCGCTGTTGTGGATCGGTCTGACCTGGGGGCTGCGGGCGTTGCGACGCCTGAGCCAGGAGCTGGACGAAATCGAAGGCGGCACGCGGGAGAGCCTCAGTACCGAGCATCCCCGGGAACTGCTGCGCCTGACCGGCTCCCTCAACCGGCTGTTGTACAGCGAGCGGGAGCAGCGCAGCCGCTATCGCGACTCCCTCGACGACCTGGCCCACAGCCTGAAGACGCCGTTGGCGGTCTTGCAGGGTGTCAGCGAAGACATGGCCCGGCGCCCCGAAGACCGTGGGCAGGCCTGGGTGCTGCAAACCCAGATCGAGCGTATGAGCCAGCAGATCGGCTACCAGTTGCAGCGTGCCAGCTTGCGCAAGAGCGGGCTGGTGCGCCATCAGGTGCGCCTGCGGCCGGTGCTGCAAAGCCTGTGCGACACCCTCGACAAGGTCTATCGCGACAAACGGGTCAACGTCCGCTTCGACCTGCCGGAGCACTGTCACGTGCCGATCGAGCAGGGCGCCTTGTTGGAGATGCTCGGCAACCTGCTGGAGAATGCCTATCGGCTGTGCCTGGGGGAAGTGCTCGTCAGCGCGCATCAGACCCTTGGCGGCATCGAGCTGTGCGTCGAGGATGACGGGCCAGGCGTGCCGCCGGACCAGCGTGCACGGATTCTCCAACGCGGCGAGCGGCTGGACCGTCAGCATCCGGGGCAGGGGATTGGCCTGGCGGTGGTCAAGGACATTATCGAGAGCTACGGCGCACGATTGACCCTGGGGGATTCGGAACTGGGCGGGGCGGCGTTCCGGGTGCTTTTTCCGGTGGTTTGACAGGAGTGGACTCGAGGCAAACCTGTGACTTGAACTTGCATGAACTCTGTGGGAGCAAGGCTTGCCCGCGATGGCGTCCTCGAGATTGTCATCGCGGGCAAGCCTTGCTCCCACAGGGGTAAACACCAAGCTCTTCCCTCAATTCTCCTGCGCCCGATAAGCCCCGGGCGTCAGCCCCGTCCACTTCTTGAACGCCCGGTGGAACGCCGATGGCTCCGAGAACCCCAACTGCTCGGCGATCTGCTGCAGCGACAGGTCCGCGCGGCCCAGGTGGTAGATGGCGATATCCCGCCGCAGGTGATCCTTGAGCTCCTGGAAGCTGGTGCCTTCCTCCCGCAGATGGCGGCGCAGGGTCTGGGGGCTGAGGTGCAGATGATCGGCGGCGGCCTCCAGGTCCGGCCAGCGTGCGGTATCGCGGCCGAGCAACCGCCGCAGTTGGCTGCTCAGGCTGTGACCGTCGTCCGGGCGCGAAAGCAGATCGGCGGGGGAGCGCTCGAGAAAACGCTTGAGGGTCCGTTCGTCCTGAAGCAATGGCATGTCCAGGTAGCGGCTGTGGAATAACAGGCTGCTGTGTTGCGCCTCGAACACCAGTGGACAGGGGAACAGCAAATCATACTCGGCGCCATGGGCGGGCCTGGCATAACTGAAGCTGGCCTGCTCCAGGCCGATTCGCTGGCCGATCAGCCAACTGGCGAGGCGATGCCAGACCACCAGCAGGCTTTCGGCGAGGAAATGATCCGGGTCCCACAAGGCCGAATCGTCCAGCACCAGGCGCACCTGTTCGCCTTCAGCTACCAGTGTCAGGTCCGGGGCGTCGGGGAACAGGCGGTAGAACAACAGGCCACGCTGGAGCGCCTTGCCCAGGGTCCGGCAGTGGATCAGCGTATGGCACATCATGGCGAACGTCCCGGGTTTGCTCGGGGCGCTGCCGAATCCAAGGTATTCATCACCCAATGCCAGCCACAGCGATTGCAGCAGGCGGGCGAACTGCTCCGGCGCGATACGCGCGCGGGGCTCGTCCAACAGCTCAGGGCTGATGCCCAGTTGTTGCAGCAGGGGAAGAGCGTCGAATCCCTGCCGACGTGCGCCGCCCAAGGCTGCGCGGGCAAAGTGACTGGCGATCGTGCGTTGGCGCATGGCATCAATCCGTTCGATAAGCGACCGATGGTAGCAGGGCGCTCCATCGCGACAAGGCGGATATCCGCCAAATCCCGGAACAGGAATCAAGCTGTTGGCGGAAATCCGCCATCTTATACGCTATCGTTTAACTTGTGATTAATCACAAAACCTGTCTGCCATGGCGGCTGTAGGGCGTTTCTGAGAAATGGCACGGGCTTTGCGATGCATTACGTAGGTCTGCCACCGTGCAGCCGACAAAACAAATCCCTCCAGTGCAGGAGGGTTCGCAAAGTTGAGGTGTCGTGGACAACAGATGGATGTTGTCACACGGGACGCTTGAGGAAGGTTTGCCATGACGACTCGTCAGCCCTTGTACAAATCCCTGTATTTCCAGGTGATCGTTGCCATTGCCATCGGTATTTTGCTCGGCCACTTCTATCCGCAAACCGGTGTGGCTCTCAAGCCGTTCGGTGACGGGTTCATCAAACTGATCAAGATGGTCATCGCCCCCATCATTTTCTGCACCGTTGTCAGCGGTATCGCCGGCATGCAGAACATGAAGTCGGTGGGCAAGACCGGCGGTTACGCACTGCTGTACTTCGAAATCGTCTCCACCATCGCCCTGCTGATCGGCCTGGTCGTGGTCAACGTCGTGCAACCGGGCAACGGCATGCACATCGACGTGTCGACCCTGGACACCAGCAAGATCGCCGGTTTCATTTCGGCTGGTAAAGACCAGAGCATCGTCGCCTTCCTCCTCAACGTGATCCCGAACACCATCGTCGGCGCGTTCGCCAACGGCGACATCCTGCAAGTGCTGATGTTCTCGGTGATCTTCGGTTTCGCCCTGCATCGCTTGGGTGCCTATGGCAAGCCGGTGCTGGATTTCATCGATCGCTTCGCCCACGTGATGTTCATCATCATCAACATGATCATGAAACTGGCCCCCCTGGGTGCGTTCGGTGCCATGGCGTTCACCATCGGCGCCTACGGCGTGGGTTCGCTGGTGCAACTGGGCCAGCTGATGATCTGCTTCTACATCACCTGCGTCGTGTTCGTGCTGGTGGTGCTGGGCGCCATCTGCCGCGCTCATGGCTTCAGCGTCATCAAGTTGGTCCGCTACATCCGTGAAGAGCTGCTGATCGTGCTGGGTACTTCCTCGTCGGAATCGGCGCTGCCACGCATGCTGATCAAGATGGAGCGCCTGGGTGCCAAGAAGTCGGTCGTAGGCCTGGTCATCCCAACAGGCTACTCGTTCAACCTCGACGGTACTTCGATTTACCTGACCATGGCCGCGGTGTTCATCGCCCAGGCCACCGACACCCCGATGGACCTGACTCACCAGATCACCCTGCTGGCTGTGCTGTTGCTGTCCTCCAAAGGTGCTGCTGGCGTGACCGGTAGCGGCTTCATCGTACTGGCGGCCACCCTGTCGGCCGTGGGCACCCTGCCGGTTGCCGGCCTGGCGCTGATCCTGGGTATCGACCGTTTCATGTCCGAAGCCCGCGCCCTGACCAACCTGGTGGGCAACGCTGTCGCCACCATCGTGGTTGCCAAGTGGGTCAAGGAGCTGGATGAAGACCAGTTGCAGACCGAACTGGCTTCCGGCGGTCGCGGCATCTCTGACGTGCGTGAAGACGACGAGCAGATCGCTGCGGCGCAGATCGCAGCGGCTGAAGGCTCTACTCCAGGCACTGTGAAGTAATCTTCAGGCTGCAATGAAAAACCCGCTTCGGCGGGTTTTTTCATGGGCGGCGTCAAAGCTCACCACAGATGAACTCGCTGAGCGCATTGGTCATCCCAAACGACACCTGCAGTAATTGCCCCATCGCCAGCACCTGCCTAGTCTTTGTTCATCATCCGGCGGAGACCCTCCATGCAAGGTCCATTGGCATCGCTCAAGGTTCTGGATTTCTCGACCCTGCTACCCGGGCCGTTCGCCTCGCTGCTGCTGGCGGACATGGGCGCCGAGGTGCTGCGCATCGAATCACCGACCCGCCCGGACCTGCTGCGCGTCCTGCCGCCCCATGACCGGGGTGTTTCCGCCAGCCATGCCTACCTCAATCGCAACAAGCGCAGTCTTGCCCTGGACCTCAAGCAACCGGAGGCGCTGGAGGTGATCAAGCGGTTGCTGGGTGACTACGATATTTTGCTGGAACAGTTCCGTCCTGGCGTGATGGAACGACTGGGACTCGGGTATGAGGCGTTGAAGGCGATCAATCCCCGGCTCATCTACGTGTCGATCACCGGCTACGGCCAGACGGGCCCCTACAAGGACCGTGCCGGACATGACATCAACTACCTGGCCCTGACAGGGCTGGCCAGCCAGACCGGGCGTGCCGACAGCGGCCCGTTGCCGTTGGGGATCCAGGCGGCGGACGTCGCCGGCGGGTCGCTGTACGGGGTGATCGGATTGTTGGCGGCGGTAATCGCCCGCCAGCAGAGCGGGCAGGGCCAATACCTGGATGTGAGCATGGCCGATTGTGTGTTCAGCCTCAACGCACTGGCGGGCGCCGGTTACCTGGCCAGCGGTGTCGAACCCGGTTGGGAAAAGCACCTGCTCAATGGCGGCAGCTTCTATGACTATTACCGCACCCGGGATGGTCGCTGGATGTCGGTGGGCAGTCTGGAACCGGCTTTCATGCAAGCGTTGTGTGAGGCCCTGGGCCGGCCGGAGCTGGCGGTTCACGGGCTGTCACCCGAGTCCGAGCGGCAACAGATGCTCAAGCAGGCGCTGCAAGTCGAGTTCGAGAAGCATGATTTCACCGAACTTTGCCGGTTGTTTGCCAAAATCGATGCCTGCGTCGAGCCGGTGCTGAGCCTGGAAGAAGCCCTCGGGCATCCGCAGTTGCAGGCCAGGAAAGTGGTCACCCAGGTGCCTCGGGGCGATGGCTCGAGTCAGGCGCAGATGGCTTGCCCGTTGAAGTTCTCGGAAGGGTTGCCCGAGTCTCGGCATATTGGTGCAGGACTGGGGGCGCATACGGATCAGGTGCTAGAGGAGTTGGGGTTCAGTGCTGAGCGGATTGCTCGACTGCGGGATGGCAGGGTGATTTTGTAGTGGTATTGCTGGCCTCATCGCGAGCAGGCTCGCTCCCACAATGGTTATTTGGGCGCTGCAAAATCCCTGTGGGAGCGAGCCTGCTCGCGATGAGGCCGGCCCAGGCCCCCCAAATCCCTCTACTCCACCCGCGTCTCCCCGCTGAACACCAATGTCCCGCGACAACTGCGGCACAGATACCGTCGTCCCTGGCGCACCAGGTTATGGCGCTGGGCCGAGAACGGGAAATCGCTGCCTTCGCAGGGGCATTTGTAGATGTAACGGGTAACGCTACGGCGTTTGATTTCGTAGGTGTGGCAGCGGTTGGGCGGCAGTTCGTAGACGCCGCGCATGATCAGTTGCCATTCTTCGCCATGGGGTTGGATACGTTCGCCAAACAATTGATGGGCGATCAGGTGCGCGACTTCGTGGGCGACGGTCTGCTTGAGGAAGTCTTCAGCATTTTCCCGGTATAGCTGTGGATTGAAGCGCAGCAGGTTCTCATGCAAATGTGCGACACCGGCTTTCTGGCCACGCAATTTGAAGCTGACCACCGGGCGTTTGAAAGGACGTTTGAAAAAGGATTCGGCTTGTTGGTAACACTCTTCGACGCGGGTATTGAGTTGCTCGAGCATGCTTTACGGGTCTCCAGAAAACCGAGTATGCCGCAAGCGTCGGCCGTTGCGAATCGCTCAGGTGCCCAGCGGTCGTTTCCTCAGTCAGACACAGGAAGGCCGCCTTGCGGCGGCCTGTGTTGGCAGATCCTGTTTTTATAGGAGAGCCTTGGTTCTTCAGTTGGTATAGACCGGGCCGACGCCCAACCCCCAGACAATCACTGTGAACGCCATGATGGCAACCAGCACCACCAGGCCGACGGCGAGTACCGAACTGGAAAACAGGAAGCCTTCGTCCTGGGGAATATTCATGAAGGTCGGCAAGCCCACATACAGCAGGTAAACCGTGTAGCAGATCGCCGCCGTGCCCACGATCATTCCCAGCCACATGTGTGGATAGAGCGCCGCCAGGCCGCCGATGAACAGGGGAGTGGCGGTGTAGGTGGCGAACGCGACGCAACGGGCCAGGCTCGGGTTGGCGTCATAGGTACGGGCCATCCAGTGAATGAACGCGCCCATCACCGCGACACCGCCCAGCATGGCCAGATAGGACATGATGGTCATCCACAGCGCGCTTTCCTGGGTGAGCATGACGGGGGCACGATTGCCGATGACCCATCCTACCTGCGTCGTGCCGATAAACGCCGATACCGCGGGAATCGCCGCCAGGATCAGCGTGTGGGTGAGGTACATGTGGCTGATGCTTTCCTCCTGATCGCCACGGATGTCTTTCCATTCTTGATCAGGGTGGGTAAAGAGCCCCACGACATGATGGATCATAGTCAGTCACTCCTTTGTTATTGCCATCGCCCCCCAACGGAGCGCCTACGAGCCAAATGGCCAAGTAAGTAAAGGTCTGAATATGTGTGCGACCTTATGACGCAGTATAGAAAGGACTCATCCCGAGGGGGATGGGGGGCTTAGAGCAAATCGCGCTGTAGGTGGGCGGGTTAATCGCCGATAGGTCTGTGTGTAAGGTCTTGAAGCCAGCGAATAACCCTGTGGCGAGGGGATAAATCCCCTCGCCACAACAGTGGTGTGCCAGCCTCTTCGCCGCAGGCCTGTTTTTGCGTAAAATGCCGGCCCTTCGTCACACCTCACGGATTTCGCGTCATGGGCACTCTTACGGTCAACCAGAACAAACTGCAAAAGCGCCTGCGCCGCCTGGCCGGTGAGGCGGTTGCCGATTTCAACATGATTGAAGACGGCGACAAGGTCATGGTCTGCCTGTCCGGGGGCAAGGACAGCTACACCATGCTCGACGTGCTGATGCACCTGCAGAAGGTTGCGCCGATCAAGTTCGACATCGTCGCCGTGAACATGGACCAGAAGCAGCCGGGGTTTCCCGAGGATGTGCTGCCGGCGTATCTCGAGTCGCTGGGCGTGGAGTACCACATCGTCGAGAAAGACACCTACTCGGTGGTCAAGGAGCTGATTCCCGAAGGCAAGACCACCTGTTCGCTGTGTTCACGCCTGCGTCGCGGTACGCTCTACACCTTCGCCGACGAGATCGGCGCGACCAAGATGGCCCTGGGTCATCACCGTGACGACATCGTCGAGACGTTCTTCCTGAACATGTTCTTCAATGGCTCGCTCAAGGCCATGCCGCCCAAGCTGCGCGCCGATGACGGGCGCAACGTGGTGATCCGCCCGCTGGCCTATTGCAGCGAGAAAGACATCCAGGCCTATTCGGATCTCAAGCAATTCCCGATCATCCCCTGCAACTTGTGTGGTTCCCAGGAGAACCTGCAGCGCCAGGTGGTCAAGGAGATGCTTCAAGAGTGGGAGCGCAAGACGCCAGGCCGTACCGAGAGCATCTTCCGTGGTTTGCAGAACGTCGTTCCGTCGCAGCTGGCGGACCGCAACCTGTTCGATTTCACCAACCTGCGTATCGATGAAAGCGCTGCTTCGCGCTTCGTCAACGTGGTGAATCTCTGACCCGCTTTTTTACACCGGACCCAAGGAGCAGGAATGCGCGATTACAAGTGGCTGCATGAGTACTGTCTGAACCGCTTCGGTTCGGCGGCTGAACTGGAAGCCCACCTGCCTGTTCCCAAGACCCCGGCGCAACTGCGCAAGATCGGCGACGACCGCTACCTCTCGAGCATGTCGCTGCGGATCTTTCGCGCAGGGCTCAAGCACAGCCTGGTGGATGCCAAGTGGCCGGCGTTCGAAGAGGTGTTCTTCAAGTTCGATCCGGAAAAAGTCGTCTTGATGAGTGCCGAGCACCTGGAGCGGTTGATGCAGGATGCGCGGATCATCCGACATCTGGGCAAGCTCAAAAGCGTGCCGCGCAACGCGCAACTGGTACTGGACGCGGCTCATGAAAAAGGCAGCTTCGGTGCGCTGATCGCCGACTGGCCGGTGGACGACATCGTTGGCCTGTGGACCTACCTGAGAAAACATGGTCATCAACTGGGCGGCCTATCGGCTCCGTACTTTTTACGGATGATGGGCAAGGACACCTTCGTGACCAGCAACGACGTTGTGGCGGCGCTCAATGCCCAGGACATCATCGACAAAGTTCCTACAAGCCTGCGGGACCTGGCGACGGTGCAGAATGCCTTCAACCAGTGGCATGAAGAAAGTGGCGGGCGGCCGATGAGCCAGATTTCGAAGATGCTGGCGTATACCGTGAATCATTAAGGCCGAGTCGCACCTATCGCGAGCAGGCTCGCTCCCACATTAGCAATGCATTTCCCTGTGGGAGCTAGCCTGCTCGCGATGGCGGCCTGTCAGGCAACGGAGATGTCGCCCTCGCCAGCCAACCGCCGGTTCAACTGGAACCGCCAGCGCACATACAACAACGCCGAGCAGAACACCGCCACGCTCGCGAGCATTTCCAGCACGCCGAACAGTTGCCGGTTCGGGTCATAGGCCGCCAATGCGCCCTTGATGAAATACAGGTTCACCACGAAGCACATCCATGAATGGCCGCGAGCGCTGCCGGTGAGCATGCCGGGTGCCAGTATCAACAGCGGTACCAACTCGATCAGCAGGATCACCCAGGGACGCGCGCCGTGCAGATCGGCGATCAGCAGGTAATACACGCTGAGCACTCCCACCAGGCCGAAAAAGCACAGCAGGCTGAGAGCACGGGCGATGCGTACGCGCGGCTCCAGCCACTGGATGGAGGGGAGGATCTTCGGCTTTTTAGCCACGGCCGCTCTCCAGCAACTGTGCGGTTTTCGCCAGGCGCGAACCCAAGGCCCGGCACAAGGCGACTTCATGCTCGTTCAAGCCGCTTTTCCCGTCACTCCCGGCGTGATGGCTCGGCCCGTAAGGCGTACCGCCGCCCTCGGTGTCGATCAGCGCCGACTCGCTGTAGGGCAGGCCGGTGATCAGCATGCCGTGGTGCAACAGCGGCAGCATCATCGACAGCAGGGTGGTTTCCTGGCCGCCGTGCAGGCTCGCGGTGGAGGTGAACACCCCAGCTGGCTTGCCCACCAGGGCACCGGTCAACCACAGGTTGCTGGTGCCGTCGAGAAAGTACTTGAGCGGCGCGGCCATGTTGCCGAAACGGGTCGGGCTGCCCAAGGCCAGGCCGGCACAGTTCTTCAGGTCATCGAGGGTGGCGTACAGCGGACCCTGCTCGGGAATGTCCGGGGCCACCGCTTCGCATTCGGTGGAAATCGCCGGCACCGTGCGCAACCTGGCTTCCAGCCCGGCCTGTTCGATGCCGCGGGCGATCTGCCGGGCCATTTCGTTGGTGGAGCCGCTGCGGCTGTAATACAACACCAGGATGTACGGTGTGCTCACGGCAGGATCTCCAGGATCTTCTCCGGCGGACGGCCGATCACGGCTTTGTCGGCGGTTTCGAGAATCGGCCGCTCCATGAGTTTCGGGTGGGCGGCAATGGCGGCGATCAATTGCGCCTGGCTCAGGCTTTCGTCGGCCAGGTTCAGGTGAGTGTATTCGTCCTCGCCGGTGCGCAGCAGTTGCCGGGCCGTGATGCCGAGCTTGCCCAGCAGCCGTTCGAGCTGCGCTGCATCGAGTGGGGTCTCCAGGTAGCGGACCACGGTGGGCGTCAGGCCGCGGGCCTCCAACAGTTCCAGCGCACCGCGGGATTTAGAGCAGCGCGGGTTGTGATAAAGCGTCAGATCAGTCATGAGCGGGTCGCATCTTGCGTAAGGTGGCGGCTATTCTACTGTGCCACGATGGGTCGTGGCAGCGTTCACATTCAGACAAGGATTGGCACATGGCAAGGCGATTGACGGCGGCACTGGCATTCATGGGCATCCTGTTGCTCGCCGGTTGCGGAAACGACTACGGGGTCGACCAGAATGGCCAGGCGATCGACTCGCAACGGCTGGACAAGCAGTGGCTGGTCATCAACTACTGGGCCGAATGGTGCGCACCGTGCCGTACTGAGATCCCGGAGTTCAATGCCTTGGCCGAACAGCTCAAAGGGCGCAACGTCGGTGTGTTCGGGGTCAATTTCGATCAGGTGCAGGGCGAGGAGCTCAAGAGCGCCAGCGACAAGATGGGCATCCGATTCACCGTGCTGGCCCGGGATCCGGCCGAGATCTTCGACCTGCCGCGCAGCGAAGGGTTGCCGGTGACCTACATCATCGACAACGAGGGCAAGGTGCGCGAGCAATTGCTGGGCGAGCAGACGGCTGTGGGGGTGATGGCGAAGCTCAAGGCGTTGCAGGCACTTAAATAGCACTTTGTGGCGGGGAGGTTGTGAGGGCTGTTGTGGCGAGGGGATTTATCCCCTCGCCACAATGAATTACACCCGTACCAGGCTCAACCCTCTTCCAGCCACCACCGCAGCGGCTTGCCCTGGGCCGGCCAGAAGCGTACTTGCTCGATGGGCGAGATGTCCCAGCGTTCAACCTTTTCCAGTGCCCGCAAGAACCGCGACTCCTGCTCCATCACGGCCGGACCGCAGAGTTTGCGGGTGCTGCCGATCTTGCCGAAGCTCAGGCGGTGGCCTTCCAGGGTATAGGGGGCGAACCAGTGATTGCAGCCGGCATTGCCATAGGCCCGGCCATCCTCCCCCAGGGTGATGGTCAGGTGGCTGTAGTCCATCAATGGCCGTTCACCGATCCATTCCAGGATGTAGCTGCGGTTCTGTTGCAACTGTACAGGTTCGGCGGCACAGCCCATCAGGCTCATGCCGATCAACGCGGACAGGGCCAGACGTTTCATCAGGCGGCTTCCCTGCACGTCGGGCACAGGTGTTTTTCACCCGCGGTGGCCCAGCCCAACTCGGCGATACGCGCGCTGGCGGCCGGTTTCTGGGCCTTGACGCCAAGCTTGGCGTCAACAGCAAACTCGAAGCTCAGTTCCTTGGCGCAACCGTCGCAATTGACCTGCCAGGTGTGGATTGCCAGTTCGCCGAACACCGGACCGGTGGTCATGGCGGTCCATTGGCCCATGGGCTTGAGCAGGTGGCGAACGGTGTCCACGGTCAGGCGCATGGACAGATCCTTGCTGCCTTTGAGGGTGACCAGCAGTACATCGTTGGCCTGGATCGAACCGCCGTTACCGGTGACCTGATAGCGGCCCGGCGCCAGTGCGCGGACTTCGGTCAGGGTGTGCTGCGGGTTCATCAGGGTGTAGCGGAAATCGTGCTCGGCCATGGGTCCTCCAAAATAGGCGCGACATGCTAGCACGCGGTATGGGTGGGGATGGTCCGGATGCGACGAACACCGCCCTCCTTGTGGGAGCGAGCCTGTCAGTTGACATTGATGCCGACTGATCTGCCGCTATCGCGAGCAGGCTCGCTCCCACAGGGGGCTGGTGTTGTAGTTGGTTTTAGTCGTTCACCAGGTTTTGTGGCGTGCCGTTCGCCCAGGCGGCGATGTTGTCCAGGGTGGTCGCGGCGATTGCGTCCAGCGCTTCATGGGTCAGGAACGCCTGGTGCGCGGTGATCACCACGTTGGGAAAGGTCAGCAGCCGTGCCAGCACATCGTCCTGCAAGGGCTGGTCGGAGCGGTCCTTGAAAAACAGTTGAGCCTCTTCCTCGTAGACGTCCAGCCCCAGATAACCCAACTGACCGCTTTTCAGCGCTTCGATCAGGGCCGGTGTGTCCACCAGGCCGCCGCGCCCGGTATTGATCAGCATGGCGCCGGGCTGCATCGTCGCCAGCGAATCGGCATTGATCAGGTGCCGGCTGTGTTCGTTCAGCGGGCAGTGCAGGCTGATGATCTGCGCTTGCGCCAGCAGATCGGCCAAGGGCAGATAGCGGGCCCCCAGGGTTTCGACCTGAGGGTTGGGATAAGGGTCACAAGCCAGCAAGCGGCAACCGAAGCCGGCCATGATCCGTGCGAACGTCGCGCCGATCTGTCCGGTGCCGACCACGCCGACTGTCTTGCCCACCAGGTCGAATCCGGTCAGGCCATGGAGGCTGAAGTTGCCGTCGCGGGTGCGGTTATAGGCGCGGTGCAGGCAGCGATTGAGTGCCATGATCAATGCCACCGCATGTTCGGCCACCGCATGAGGCGAATAGGCCGGCACCCGGACGATGCTCAACCCCAGGCGCCTGGCGGCGGGCAGGTCGACATGGTTGTAGCCGGCCGAGCGCAGGGCGATCAACCGGGTTCCGCCGTTTGCCAGCCGTTCCAGTACCGGGGCGCTCAGGTCATCGTTGATGAATGCGCACACCACCTCGTGCCGTTCGGCCAGGGCCACGGTGTCCAGGTTCAAGCGGGCTGGCTGGAATTGCAGTTCAAGGCCGGCGGGTAGCGGGGCTTTGATGAAACTGTCTCGATCGTAGGTCTGGCTGCTGAAAAGAATCGCGCGCATGGCGGCCTCCTGGCACTTTGAATCGTGTCAGCTTAGCCGCCATCGACCTTGGGTTTATTGCCTTGGATCAGGCGCTGATGCGGGCCTCGCTGGCCAGGCGATCGATGGCCCGATCCAGGTCTTCCAGGGCGCCGCTGGCCTTGGGGTCCTGTTGCTTGAGCAAGGTTTCGCTGCGTTGGCAGGCGGCGCGCAATTGCGGGACGCCGCAGTAGCGTGTGGCGCCATGCAGGCGATGGACCCGCTCGATCAGGGCGTTGTGATCGTTGGCCTCGCTGGCCTGGCGAATCGCTTCGCGGTCGGCTTCCAGGGAGGCCAGCAGCATCGCCAGCATGTCTGCCGCCAGATCGGCCTTGCCAGCGGCCAGACGCAGGCCTTCTTCATGATCGAGCACCAGCAGTTCGCTGCCGCCCTGGGCGTCGAAGCCTCGCTCCGGGGATTGATTGCGCAGGGCCAGGCCGGTCCATTTGAGCACCACCTGGGCCAGTTGCCGCTCGCTGATGGGTTTGGTCAGGTAGTCGTCCATGCCGCTTTGCAGCAAGGCGCGCTTTTCGTTGGCCATGGCGTGGGCAGTGAGGGCGACGATCGGCAACGGTGTGCAATGCCGCTCGCTTTCCCACTGGCGGATGGCCTCGGTGCTCTGGCGACCGTCCATGCCGGGCATCTGTACGTCCATCAGAACCAGGTCGAAGGTTTCCTTCTGCACGGCCTGGACCGCGGCATAGCCGCTTTCCACTGCCAGCACTTTGGCACCCATGTCTTCGAGCAGGGTTTGCACCAGCAACAGGTTGGCCGGGTTGTCGTCTACGCACAGGACCTTGGGGGCGCGGCTGGCCACCGGCTCGTTGGGTTCGTTGCGCGGCGGGCGCGGGTTGACCAGGTCGGACAACGAGCGGCGCAACTTACGGGTACAGGCCGGCTTGGCCTGCAACTGGCTGTGGGGGTTGGGTACCGAGAGGTGGTACAGGGTCTGCTCGGTGGTCGGGCACAGCACCAGGACCTTGCAACCCAGGTGCTCAAGGTCCCAGATATGCTGGTTGAGGCGCTCCGGCGGCATGTCGTTGCTGGTGATGCCCAGCACGGCCAGGTCGATGGCCTTGTCGGTCTGGTGGGCGATGGTCACGCCATTGGTCAGGTTTTCCAGGGTATTGAATGGCGTTACCTGCAAGCCGCAGTCTTCCAACTGGTGCTGCAAGGCCTGGCGGGCCAGTTCGTGGTTTTCCAACAGGGCCACGTGGCGACCCAGCAACGGTGGACCGGGCAGGTCCTCGGCGTCGTCACGGGTCTTGGGCAGGCGCAGGCTGATCCAGAATTCCGAGCCTTCGCCCGGTGTGCTGTCGACCCCGATCTCGCCACCCATCTGTTCCACCAGGCGCTTGGAAATCACCAGGCCCAATCCGGTGCCGCCCGGCTGCCGCGACAGCGAATTGTCAGCCTGACTGAACGCCTGGAACAGCGCCCGCACGTCCTGGTTCGACAGGCCGATACCGGTGTCCTGGATGCTGATGCGCAGTTGCACGCTGTCTTCGTGTTCGTCTTCGAGCATGGCCCGGGCGACGATGGTGCCTTCGCGGGTGAACTTGATGGCGTTGCTGACCAGGTTGGTGAGGATCTGCTTGAGTCGCAGCGGATCGCCCACCAGCGACAACGGGGTGTCGCGGTAGACCAGGCTCACCAGTTCCAATTGTTTGGCATGGGCGGCGGGGGCGAGGATGGTCAGGGTGTCCTGCAACAGGTCCCGCAGGTTGAACGGAATGCTGTCGAGCACCAGCTTGCCGGCCTCGATCTTAGAAAAATCCAGGATCTCGTTGATGATGCCCAGCAGGCTGTCGGCGGACTTTTCGATGGTGCCCAGGTAATCGAGCTGGCGCGGGGTCAGTTCGCTTTTCTGCAGCAGATGCGTGAAGCCGAGGATGCCATTGAGGGGCGTACGGATTTCATGGCTCATGTTCGCCAGGAATTCGGACTTGATCCGGCTGGCCTCCAGGGCCTCCTTGCGGGCCAGATCCAGCTCGATGTTCTGGATCTCGATGGTCTCCAGGTTCTGCCGCACGTCTTCGGTGGCCTGGTCGATGCTGTGCTGCAGTTCTTCCTGGGCGTTCTGCAAGGTGCCGGCCATGCGGTTGATGCCTGACGCCAGCTCATCCAGCTCCTGGCTGCCCAGCGGCGGCAGGCGGGTTTCCAGATGACCGTCCTTGAGTTGCGCCACGGCCAGCTTGATCTGGCTCAGCGGTCGGTTGATCGTGCGGCCCATGCGCAGGGCAAGCAACCCGGTCAGGCCCAGGCCGGCGGTGATCAGCAACAGGCTGGCAAACAGGCTGCGGTAACCGCGCAGCAGCATGCCGCTGTGGGACAACTCCAGCTCGACCCAGCCCAGCAGGCGGTCGGCTTCTTCGGGGATCAGTTCGCCGGCGAGGTTGCGATGTTTGCCGAATACCGGCAGCAGGTAGCGCGTGGCATCGTTGCCGGTGCGTTGCAGCAGTTGGGCACTGTTGCCCTCCGGTGCACGGTTGAGCATGGTCGGGCCGGCGTGGGCCAGGGGCGTGCGGTCCGGGGCGAGGAACGTCACGGCGCGCACGTCCGTCTGCTCGAGGGATTGGGTAGCGATGCGTTCCAGCAGGTCGCTGTCCTGGCGACTCATGGCCGGGGCGACCAGTGGAGCAAGCTGTTCGGCGATCATCTCGCCACGCTGCAGTAACTGGGCATGCAGGTCCGATTGCTGCATCCAGGTGAAATAGCCGCCCAGGACCAGCGCCATCAGGCTGGTCGGCAACAAGGTCAGCAACAGCACGCGGCCTTTGATTCCCAGTTTCTTGAGCACACTTGTCTCCTGCATCCAGCGGTCTGATCGACTTTGCGCGCATCCGGCACGCAACATCTGCGCAGTGTAGCGATTTGCAGGCGGGCAATCTCCGTAAAATTCATGTCGCCGTGCATCCGTACCGTTGGGCGATCATCCGCTGCGATAAGCGGCGCTGGCGTCTGGAACGACCGGCTATCGCGTCTGTGCAGAGGTGACCCTGTTCCATGCATGCGATAGGACACCGCCGTGGTCCGTACTTATCAGCACGAGTGCGTGGGCTCGACAGAGCGTAGGAGATATAGCCGCAACCAAGTGGGGCGCTTGGTGGATTCCACTTATATCTTTCGGTTATAGGCGCTTGATTTTGAGTGATATGGAGCGCCGACGTTTGCCGGTATGATAGGCGCCCCCGCAGCCCGGATTGCGAATACGCCATGACTGTGCAATACCCCACCATCGCCGATTGCGTCGGCAACACCCCGCTGGTCCGTTTGCAGCGCCTGCCCGGCGTGACCAGCAACACGCTTCTGCTCAAGCTCGAAGGGAACAACCCGGCGGGTTCGGTCAAGGACCGGCCGGCGCTGTCGATGATCACCCGTGGCGAATTGCGCGGGCAGATCCAGCCCGGTGACACGCTGATCGAGGCGACCTCCGGCAACACCGGGATTGCCCTGGCGATGGCGGCGGCGATCAAGGGCTACAAGATGATCCTGATCATGCCTGACAACTCCAGTGCCGAGCGCAAGGCCGCGATGACCGCCTACGGCGCCGAGTTGATCCTTGTCACCAAGGACGAAGGCATGGAAGGCGCCCGGGACCTGGCCGAGCGGATGCAGGCCGAGGGTCGCGGCAAGGTGCTCGACCAATTCGCCAACGGCGACAACCCCGAGGCCCACTACACCAGCACCGGTCCCGAGATCTGGCGCCAGACCGACGGCACCATCACCCATTTCGTCAGCTCGATGGGCACCACCGGGACCATCATGGGCACTTCGCGCTACCTGAAAGAACAGAATCCGAACGTGCAGATCATCGGCCTGCAGCCGATGGAAGGCGCGTCCATCCCCGGCATTCGCCGCTGGCCCGAGGAATATCTGCCGAAGATCTACCAGGCCGACCGTGTGGACCGCATCATCGACATGGCCCAGAGCGAAGCCGAGGACGTGACCCGTCGCCTGGCTCGCGAAGAAGGCATCTTCTGCGGCGTGTCGTCCGGCGGTGCCGTGGCGGGCATGCTGCGTTTGTCCAAGGAAGTGGAAAACGCGGTGATCGTCGCGATCATCTGCGACCGCGGTGATCGCTACCTGTCCACCGGCATTTTTGACGCGCCCAACTGATGGCCAAGCATGAAAGAGGCTTGCGCTTCCAACCCAGCGGCGGAAGCCGGGCCCCACAAGTGCCGACCGGCAAGAAACAGCGCCTGATGATCGAGCGTCTGGCCAACGATGGCCGGGGCATCGCTTTTGTCGATGGGCGCACCTGGTTCGTCATTGGCGCACTGGCTGGCGAAGAGGTCGAGGCGCGGGTGCTGGGGGCTCATGGCAAGGTGGTCGAGGCGCGTACCGAGCGGGTGTTCCAGGCCAGTGAACTGCGCCGCGCTGCGCCGTGCATTCATGCCGGTCGATGTGGCGGTTGCAGCGTTCAACACCTGCCCCACGACGAACAGCTCGCCCTGAAACAGCGCATGCTCGCCGAGCAATTGTCGCGGGTTGCCGGTGTGGCGCCGGAGGAATGGGCCGCGCCGCTGAGCGGGCCGGAATTCGCTTACCGGCGCCGCGCCCGCGTGGCGGTACGCTGGGACCAGAAAGCGAAGAAACTCGAGGTCGGGTTTCGTGCCGTCGGCAGCCAGGACATTGTCGCCATTGGCGATTGCCCGGTGCTGGTACAGCCTTTGCAACCGATCATGAGCCGCTTGCCGGACATGCTTCGCCGCTTGAGCAAACCCCAGGCGCTGGGGCATGTGGAATTGTTCGCCGGCTCGTCCCTGGCGGTATTGCTGCGGCACATGGCGCCGCTGTCGGAAGCCGACCTGACGATCCTCAAGGATTTCTGCGCATCCCACGGAGCTCAACTGTGGCTGCACGGCGAAGGCGAGCCACAACCGGTCGAACCTGGATTGACCCTGGGCTATCGCCTGGACACCTGGGACCTGGACCTGGCTTATCGGCCGGGGGATTTCATCCAGGTAAACGCCGGGGTCAACGAGGCGATGGTCGCCCAGGCTCTGCAGTGGCTGGCGCCACGATCCGAGGAGCGGGTGCTGGATCTGTTCTGCGGCCTGGGCAACTTTGCCTTGCCGTTGGCCCGGTGCGTGCGTGAGGTGGTGGCCGTGGAAGGCGTGCAAACCATGGTGGATCGGGCGGCGGCCAATGCCGTCAGTAATAATTTGCATAACTCTGCCTTTTTTCAGGCCGATTTATCCCAGCCACTGGCGGGTGCCGAGTGGATCGGCGAAGGCTTTTCTGCGGTACTCTTGGACCCACCCCGTGACGGTGCTTTCGAGGTGGTGCGCAAGCTGGCGTCCCTGGGCGCCAAACGGTTGGTTTATGTATCGTGCAACCCGGCAACTTTGGCCCGGGACACGGTCGAATTGATCAAGCAGGGCTACCGGTTAAAACGTGCCGGGATTCTCGATATGTTTCCTCAAACGGCGCATGTCGAGGCCATGGCGTTATTTGAAGCGAGCCAGGATGGCTTGTCCGACTGACCCGTTCGTGCCAACCCGCCACAGCCCTGGGCGGAAACACGGGCAACGAAGGTCAGCGATGTTGACGCATTGAATCTGCGTCGTAGGGAAGGTAAGTAAAGATGGTACAGGTGAGAGCACACCAGCCGATCAACACCGACGGCAGTATCAATCTCGAGGCTTGGCTCGATCACGCGGTCAGTATCGACATGGCACTGGATCGCGAAGCCTTGAAGGAAGCCTGCGAGTTCGCTCGTGAGGCGGAACAGCAACACAATGCGGCGAAGAACCTCTGGTCCGAAGGCACGTCGAGTTTCCAGACGGGCCTGGAGATCGCCGAGATCCTCGCCGACCTCAAGCTCGACCAGGATTCACTGGTCGCCGCCGTGTTGTACCGTGGCGTGCGCGAAGGCCAGATCCAGCTGCCGGTGGTCAGCCAGCGTTTCGGCGCGGTGGTCGCCAAGCTGATCGACGGCGTACTGCGCATGGCGGCCATCAGCGCCAGCCTCAGTCCGCGTCACTCCATGGTCCTGGGTACCCAGGGCCAGGTGGAAAACCTGCGCAAGATGCTCGTGGCCATGGTCGACGACGTGCGCGTCGCGCTGATCAAGCTGGCCGAGCGTACCTGCGCGATCCGCGCGGTGAAGTCCGCCGACGACGAAAAACGCAATCGCGTAGCCCGGGAAGTGTTCGACATCTATGCCCCCCTGGCCCACCGTCTGGGTATTGGTCACATCAAATGGGAGCTGGAGGACCTGTCCTTCCGCTACCTGGAGCCGGACCAGTACAAGCAGATCGCCAAGTTGCTGCATGAGCGGCGCCTGGACCGCGAGCGGTTCATCACCGACGTGATGACCCAATTGCGCGAAGAACTGCAGGCCACGGGCGTGGAGGCCGACATCAGCGGCCGGGCCAAGCACATCTATTCGATCTGGCGCAAAATGCAGCGCAAGGGCCTGGAGTTCAGCCAGATCTATGACGTGCGCGCCGTTCGCGTGCTGGTCCCGGAAATGCGCGACTGCTACACGGCGCTGGGGATCGTCCATACCTTGTGGCGGCACATTCCGAAGGAGTTCGACGACTACATCGCCAACCCCAAGGAAAACGGCTATCGCTCGCTGCACACCGCGGTGATCGGCCCGGAAGGCAAGGTGCTGGAAGTGCAGATCCGCACCCACGCCATGCACGAGGAAGCCGAGCTGGGTGTGTGTGCCCACTGGAAATACAAGGGCACCGACGTCAAGTCCGGGTCCAACCACTACGAAGAGAAAATCTCCTGGCTGCGCCAAGTGCTCGAATGGCATGAGGAACTGGGCGACATCGGTGGCCTGGCGGAACAGCTGCGGGTGGATATCGAGCCGGACCGGGTCTACATCTTCACCCCCGACGGCCACGCCATCGACCTGCCCAAGGGCGCGACGCCGCTGGACTTCGCCTACCGGGTCCACACCGAGATCGGCCACAACTGCCGTGGCGCCAAGATCAACGGGCGGATCGTGCCGCTCAACTACAGCCTGCAGACCGGCGAACAGGTCGAGATCATCACCAGCAAGCACGGCACGCCGAGTCGTGACTGGCTGAACCCGAACCTGGGCTACATCACCACCTCCCGGGCGCGGGCGAAAATCGTCCATTGGTTCAAGTTGCAGGCCCGCGACCAGAACGTCGCCGCCGGCAAGACCCTGATCGAGCGCGAGCTCAGTCGCCTGGGCCTGCCGCAGGTGGATTTCGACAAGCTGGCCGAAAAAGCGAACATGAAAACCGCCGAGGACATGTTCGCCGCCCTCGGGGCCGGCGACCTGCGCCTGGCGCAACTGGTCAACCTGGCCCAGCAACTGGTGGAGCCGGAGCGTGGCAACGAACAACTGGAACTGATCCCGCGCAAGGCCACCGGCTACAAACCTGGCAAGCGCGGCGATATCCAGATCCAGGGCGTGGGCAACCTGATGACCCAGATGGCCGGCTGCTGCCAGCCGTTGCCGGGTGATGCGATCGTCGGCTACATCACCCAGGGGCGTGGCGTGAGCATTCACCGCCAAGACTGTGCCTCGGTACTGCAACTGGCCGGTCGCGAACCCGAGCGGATCATTCAGGTCAGTTGGGGGCCGGTGCCGGTGCTCACCTATCCGGTGGACATCGTCATCCGCGCCTACGATCGCTCCGGGCTGCTGCGCGACGTGTCCCAGGTGCTGCTGAACGAGCGCATCAACGTGCTGGCGGTCAACACCCGCTCGAACAAGGAAGACAATACCGCGCTGATGTCCCTGACCATCGAGATTCCGGGGTTGGATGCGCTGGGGCGGTTGCTGGGGCGGATTTCCCAGTTGCCGAACATCATCGAGACCCGGCGTAACCGTACGCCGGGTTAAGCGCAGTCAAAAAATGTGGGAGCGAGCTTGTGGGAGCAAAGCTCGCTCGCGATAACGGGGTTTCAGTCAGCATTCATGTTGTTGGCCAGGCCGCCATCGCGAGCGAGATTTGCTCCCACAGGCTCGCTCCCACAGGGTTTTGTGTGACGAGATGGATTTATGTATAGCCTTGAAGACCTGCTCCACCTGATGAGCCGCTTGCGGGATCCGCAGTATGGTTGCCCATGGGACATCAAGCAGACCTGGGAGACGATCGTCCCTCATACCCTGGAAGAAGCCTACGAAGTGGCCGATGCCATCGAGCGCGGTGACTTCGACCATGTGCAGGGTGAGTTGGGCGACCTGCTGTTCCAGGTGGTGTATTACAGCCAACTGGCCCGGGAAGAAAACCGCTTCGAGTTTGCCGGCGTGGTCGACAGCATCACCCGCAAGCTGATTCGTCGCCATCCCCACGTATTTCCCACCGGCGACCTGTACGCACCGCTGGATGTGCCGCGCCTGAGTGAAGAGCAGGTCAAGCAGCGCTGGGAGGAAATCAAGGCCGAGGAACGGGCCGAGAAGTCCGCCGCGCCGTTGCAACTCTCGCTGCTCGACGATGTGCCCGGTGCGTTGCCGGCGCTGTCCCGTTCGGCCAAATTGCAGAAGCGCGCCGGGCAGGTCGGTTTCGACTGGCCGGACGCCTTGCCGGTGCTCGACAAGGTCCGGGAAGAACTCGACGAAGTGCTCGAAGCCATGTCGGAAAACGATCAGGCGGCAGTGGCCGACGAGATCGGCGATCTGCTGTTTTCGGTCGTCAACCTGGCCCGGCACCTCAAGGTCGATCCAGAAGGCGCGTTGCGCGGGGCCAACGCCAAGTTCGAGCGACGTTTCCGATTTATCGAACAGGCATTGCGCGACACCCACCGTCCCATGGAAGATTGCACCCTCGAAGAGTTGGACGCCTTGTGGGGCGAAGCCAAACGTCAGGAAAAGAATTTGCCCAGCTGTGGCTGAGGCCGTTGCCTAAGTGAGTAAGCACCATGAGCCTTTCCCTTCGCGACCAGTTGCTCAAAGCAGGGCTGGTCAACCAAAAGCAGGTCAAGCAGGTCGGCAAAGACAAGCAGAAGCAGCAGCGCCTGGCCCACAAAGGCCAGATCGAGCTGGATGATTCTCAGCAGCGCGCCGCCCAGGAAGCCATGGCCGAGAAGGCCCGGCGCGACCAGGAGCTCAATCGCCAGCAACAGGAGAAGGCCGAGCAGAAGGCTCGTGCCGCGCAGATCAAGCAATTGATCGAAGTCTCGCGCCTGCCGAAGCTGACCACCGAGGATTACTACAACTTCGTCGACGACAAGAAGGTCAAGCGCATCTCGGTGAACACCCTGATGCGCAACAAGCTGAGCAGCGGCTCGCTGGCGATCGTCCACCATGCCGGCGGCTACGAAGTGATCCCGCGCGAGGCCGCCCTGAAGATCCAGGAGCGCGACCCCAAGCGCATCGTCCAGCTCAACACCCAGACCGAAGAAGTGGATGCCGACGATCCGTACGCGGCGTATCAGATTCCTGATGATTTGATGTGGTGAGCTAAACACAAAACCCTGTGGGAGCCGAGCTTGCTCGCGATGGCGGTGTGTCAGTCGATACGTTTGTTGACTGATACGCCGCCATCGCGAACAAGCTCAGCTCCCACAGGAGTCAGAGTTGTTCCTGGGATTGCGTTGCCTCATGGGCACGCTGGCTTTCCTCGCGCTCCAGCTCGGCCTTGTAGCGGTAGGCCTCCGTCTCGGAGTGGAACATCCCCACCAGCAGATCCTGTTGACGCACATCCCAGATCTGAATGCCGGCGGCAATGGCTTCGTGGGACATGTGGGCATCATCGCGTTCATTTACTTTCACAGTCATCTTGCAAACTCCAATTTCTGTCATCTGCAGCAAAGCGTGTGCAGGACTTTGTTATAGATTTGGATAGCCTGCTAAGTAAATGCCCTGGCCGATTAAGAAGTTTTCATGAAAATCGCCATAATCCCGCAGGCCGGACAGGGCGCGGCGTTTGGTCGCAGGAGTGGGTTTCATGAAAAAGGTTTCATGTGGCAGAAACCACTCTTGAATAATGCAGACCCCGTGGGAGCAAAGCTTGCTCGCGATAAACGATAACGCGGTCGGCAAAACCGAGGCGCCTGCATCGCGGGCAAGCCTTGCTCCCACAAAGCTCCCACAGAGTCGAAATCCAGGCAAAAAGAAGCCCCGCATCGGCGGGGCTTCTTGTGTTCGCGTCGATCAGCTGCCTTTCACTGGCTTGCCGTTGACCGTGCCGTCCAGGAGCATGATGTTGTACTCCTTGCCGTCAGTCTCGACCTGTTGCAGGCGGACCAGCAGGTAGTCCCAGTCCTTGGCGAACCAGAGTACGGTGGTGCGTTTGCTCTGTGTCGGATCGCGCACGCGCTCGACCTTGATCGCGTCGATCTGGCCGGCCTTGGTGTCGACCTTTTCCGAGCCCAGTACGCGGAAGTCATAGGTGTCGACCTCACCGTCATCGACGACCTGGTAGCTCATGCTCTTCTTGCCGGCCGCGACGTCGTGCTGCAGGGCCAACTGATAAGTGGATTTATCGACCATGCCACGATTCAGCGGCAGCTTTACCGCGTCACCGCGATCAGTGCCGGTGACCATCTTCGTGCTCCAGTCGAAGTCCAGGTCGGCCTTCTTGGCCTTGCCCAGGCCACCGCGTTCGAAGTGGTAGGACTGCGGCAGCAGCGTGTCCTTGTCCAGGGTCAGGGTGCTTTCTTCCGTCAGGCTGGCGATCATCATCGACGCCTTGAAGCTCAGCTTCCAGGTGCCGTTGGCCTCCTTGGTCAGGCTGCGCTCGGCGGTGCCGCTCATGGGCAGTTGCTTCCAGTCGGCGGTGTAGCTGGCGGAGAACGGTTGAAGGTCTGAAGCCTGTGCCAGGGGCAAGGCAAGCAGAGCACAGGCGAAGAGCAGGGCGCGACGCATAAAATCTCCTAGTGTCGAATCAAATGGCCGCTGGCGGCGAGCAACTGGCCGTCCAGTGAGGCACCACGATCGTCGAGGGTCAGCCGTCCTTCGGCAAACCAACGCACGGCCATCGGGTAGATCTGGTGTTCCCGGGCGTGAACCCGTTCTGCCAGGCTTTGCGGCGTGTCGTGCAACTCTACCGGTATTACTGCCTGTACGACCAGTGGTCCGCCATCGAGTTCCTCGGTGACAAAGTGCACGGAGCAGCCGTGCTCAGTGTCTCCGGCCTCCAGAACGCGCTGGTGAGTGTGTAACCCTTTGTATTTGGGCAGCAGCGAGGGGTGGATGTTGAACAGGCGGCCCTGATAGTGGCGCACGAAGCCAGCGCTGAGGATGCGCATGAAGCCAGCCAGGACCACCAGGTGGGGATTGAAGGCGTCGATCTGTTCGATCAGCGCGGCGTCGAAGGCTTCGCGGCCGTCGAACGCCTTGTGATCCAGGACACGGGTGTCGATACCCGCATCCTTGGCACGTTGCAGGCCGTAGGCATCGACGCGGTTGGAAATCACCGCGCGGATACGGACCGGGCTGTCGCCGGTCCGCGTGCTGTCGATCAGCGCCTGCAAGTTACTGCCGGTGCCGGACAGCAGCACCACGACGTCACAGGTTGCAGGCATGTTTTCCTGCATCAGTGAGCCTTGAGGTTTTTCAGCTCGACCTGGGCAGCGCCTTCGGCCGCGGTTGCGATCTGGCCGATGACCCAAGGCTGTTCGCCCGCTTCACGCAGCACGTTCAAGGCGGTCTCGACGTGCTCCTGAGCCACGCAGATCACCATGCCCACGCCGCAGTTCAGCACGCGGTGCATTTCGGTTTCGTCGACGTTGCCTTTCTCTTGCAGCCAGTCGAACACCGCCGGACGGGTCCAGCTCGCCACGTCGACCACCGCCTGGGCGCCTTTTGGCAGGACGCGCGGGATGTTGTCCAGCAGGCCGCCGCCAGTGATGTGGGCCATGGCCTTGACGGCACCGGTGTCCTTGATCAGCTTGAGCAGCGGCTTGACGTAGATGCGGGTCGGGGCCATCAGCAGGTCGGTCAGTGGCTTGCCGTCGAGCTGGATGTTTTCGATGTCGGCGCCGGACACTTCGATGATCTTGCGGATCAGCGAGTAGCCGTTGGAGTGCGGGCCGGAAGACGGCAGGGCGAGCAGGGCATCGCCGGTGGCGACTTTCGAACCGTCGATGATCTCGGCTTTTTCCACGACGCCGACGCAGAAGCCGGCCAGGTCGTAGTCTTCGCCTTCGTACATGCCTGGCATTTCAGCGGTTTCGCCGCCGACCAGAGAGCAACCGGACAGTTCACAGCCGGCACCGATACCGGTAACGACCTGGGCGGCGGTGTCGACGTTCAGCTTGCCGGTGGCGTAGTAGTCGAGGAAGAACAACGGCTCGGCGCCGCAGACCACCAGGTCGTTCACGCACATGGCCACCAGGTCGATGCCGATGCTGTCGTGCTTGTTCAGGTTCAGCGCCAGGCGCAGCTTGGTACCCACGCCGTCGGTGCCCGAGACCAGCACCGGTTGCTTGTAGCCGGCCGGGATCTCGCAGAGGGCGCCGAAACCGCCCAGGCCGCCCATGACTTCCGGGCGCGCAGTGCGCTTGGCGACGCTCTTGATGCGTTCGACCAATGCTTCACCGGCGTCGATGTCTACACCGGCGTCCTTGTAGCTCAGGGAGGGTTGCTTGCTCATGATCCAGGCCTTTAGGGGGGATTTCTGGGTAACGACCGATCGCCGGGGCCATTGAATAACCGTTGTACGAATTATTCCGGGTGCCCGGCCATTGCCGGTCTGCGAAGGCGCGCGATTTTATCAGGCTTGTGGGGCAGCGGCCATCCTCGCGCCGACGGGCAGGGACATATCCGAGGAAAAAAACCGATATTTCTTCTGTTGGTGCTGCGCGGTGCGCCTGTATAAGGTGTAGCGGTAACCGGCTATGGTTACGCGGTGCGAAACTTCCATCGGGTGTGTGAATGTTTTGCCAGGTGCTGTGGTCACAGCCATGCTCAGTTTCTTCACACGGCTTGTTCCAGTCGTTTATGTCCGGGAATATTCCATGCGTTTGTTCAAATTCTTGTCCGTGGGCTGCTTGTCGCTGATCAGCCTGGCGAGCCATGCCGAAACCCTCAATGGCCTCTATCAAGTGCTCGAACCGGTGAGCAGCCAGACGCCGGAAGAGCGTAACCAGGCGACGCTGCGTGCCCTGGATACGCTGGTGCTGCGCCTGACCGGCGACGCCAAGGCCGCCCAGAGCCCGGGACTGGCGGCGATCCGCAAGGACCCGCAGCAGATCATTCTTCAATATGGCTACGACGCCGGCCCACCGGAAAGCCTCAAGGTCGACTTCGATCCGGCGAGCACCGACCGGGCCTTGCGCTCGGCAGGGTTGTCGCTGTGGGGCGTGAACCGACCGTCGATCCTGGGCTGGTGGCTCAACGACTCGGCTGAAGGCTCCAGCCTGGTGGGCGATGGTCAGGCCAGCGCCACGCCGTTGCGCCGTGCCGCCCAGCACCGGGGCCTGGCGCTGCATTTGCCGCTGGCGGATTTGAGCGAGCAGATCGTTGCCACCGCGCCGAACCTGGAAGGCAGCAATCCGGCGCCGCTGCACGATGCCTCGGAGCGATACGCGGCGGATGCCTTGCTGGCGGTCCACGCCAAGGAAGAGGGCGGTCAGTGGCACGGGACCTGGCGCCTGTGGCTGGGCGACCAACGCGAGCAAGGCACTGTCCAGGGCGCCGATCAGGCTGCGCTGGCCGATGCAGTGATGCTGGCGGTGAGTCAGCGCCTGGCGCCGCGCTTCGTGGCCAAGCCGGGCGTGGCCACCGAGCAGTCGTTGGAGGTGCAGGGCATGAATCTTGAGCGTTATGCCGCCCTTGGGCGTTTGCTCGAACCGTTCGGTGGGCAGGTGCAGCGGGTCGAAGGCGACCGGATCGTCTATCGGGTCAATGGCAGCGCAGAGCAATTGAAGGCGCAACTGGCGCTGGCGAAGTTGCAGGAAATTCCCGCCGGTGAAGCGGTTGCCCCGGTGCCTGCGGTTCCGCCGGCTGCCGATGGGGCGGCTCCGACCGCAACACCGGCGCCCGCGCCGACGGCCAGTCTGCGGTTCCGCTGGTAGGTTTCTTTCTTTATATAGCTGGAGTGGTTCATGGGCGATACGCGGCGTTGGTTCTGGTTGGGCGGGGTTGCCCTGCTGTTCGCGTTTATCTATCTGCTGCATCCGATTCTCACGCCGTTCCTGGTTGCGCTGCTGTTGGCTTATCTGTTTGACCCGGTGGTGGATCGCCTGGAAAAGCTCGGTCTGTCGCGAACCTGGGGCGTGGTGACGGTATTTGCGCTGTTCACCTTGATTGTCGGCGCCCTGTTGCTGGTATTGATACCGATGCTCGCCAAGCAGTTGGTGCGTCTGTACGAACTGGCGCCGCAGATGCTCGACTGGCTGCAGCACACGGCGGTGCCGTGGGTGCAGTCGAAACTGGGGTTGGCGGATGGTTTCTGGAAATTCGACAAGGTCAAGGCGGCCATCAGCGCGCACATGGGCCAGACCACCGATATTGTCGGCGTCGTGTTGAGCCAGGCCACTGCCTCGGGCCTGGCGCTGATCGGTTGGCTGGCCAACCTGGTGCTGATTCCGGTCGTGAGTTTCTACTTGCTGCGGGATTGGGACTTGATGATGGCCAAGGTTCGCAGCCTGCTGCCCCGCCACCGCGAAGAGCGCATTGTGACCCTGGCCGGTGAATGCCACGAAGTGCTGGGCGCCTTTGTGCGTGGGCAATTGCTGGTGATGGTGGCGCTGGGCTTCATCTACGCGGCCGGGTTGATGCTGGTAGGGCTGGAGCTGGGGCTTTTGATTGGCATGATCGCCGGGTTGGCCGCCATCGTTCCGTACATGGGGTTCGTGATCGGTATTGGCGCCGCCTTGATCGCCGGGCTGTTCCAGTTTGGCGGTGATCTCTACCCCATGGTCGGCATCGTGGCGGTGTTCATGGTTGGCCAAGCCCTGGAGGGCATGGTGCTGACGCCGTTGCTGGTGGGCGATCGGATCGGTCTGCATCCGGTGGCGGTGATCTTCGCGATCCTGGCGGGCGGCGAGTTGTTCGGCTTCACCGGCATCCTGTTGGCGCTGCCGGTGGCCGCGGTGATCATGGTGCTGGTGCGTCATGTACATGATCTGTACAAGGATTCGGATATCTACAGCGGCGCCGAAGACCCCGAGCTGTAGGATAAATGTCAGGAAAACCGTCGTTCCCTGGCGTTGTCGCTGCAAACCTTTGATTTTGCTCGTGGTCCGGCGCATTGTGCGGTCCGCGCCACGGGTATAGACTTTGCCAACTTTACACAGAGGCCACTCACGGTTCCTTTGGAGCTGTCCAGCCAGCATGAAACCGATTCAGCTGCCCCTAGGTGTGCGTCTGCGTGACGATGCCACCTTTATCAACTACTACCCAGGCGCCAATGCCGCTGCACTCGGCTATGTCGAGCGGCTTTGCGAAGCCGACGCTGGCTGGACCGAGAGTCTGATCTATCTGTGGGGCAAGGACGGGGTAGGGCGCACGCACCTGTTGCAGGCCGCTTGCCTGCGGTTCGAGCAGTTGGGCGAGCCGGCGGTATACCTGCCGCTGGCGGAGTTGCTGGATCGCGGTGTGGAAATCCTCGACAACCTTGAACAGTACGAACTGGTCTGCCTGGACGATCTCCAGGCCGTTGCCGGCAAGGCTGACTGGGAAGAAGCGCTGTTCCATCTGTTCAACCGGCTGCGTGACAGCGGCCGGCGCTTGCTGATCGCTGCCTCGACGTCGCCACGGGAGCTACCGGTGAAACTGGCGGATCTCAAGTCCCGCCTCACCCTGGCGCTGATTTTCCAGATGCGGCCGCTGTCCGATGAAGACAAACTCCGTGCCTTGCAACTGCGTGCTTCCCGCCGTGGCCTGCACCTGACCGACGAAGTCGGGCATTTCATCCTCACCCGTGGCACCCGCAGCATGAGTGCGTTGTTCGAATTGCTCGAACGCCTCGATCAGGCTTCCCTTCAAGCCCAACGCAAGCTGACTATTCCTTTTTTGAAAGAAACCCTGGGCTGGTAGAACCGTTGCCCGTAGTGGCTCCTGGCCTTGTCTGGACACGGCGAAACCCGCGGTCCTGCTGGGCTGCAGGCCACATGACTTTCAAAATGGGCTTAAGCGCTTAGATGTAAACGGAAAACCGGGAAGTCACATTTGCATCGATTGAATTTGCAAATGAAGTCGATAGAGGGCATAGTCTCGCCATCTTTACTACTTCAGCCACGGTCGTGCCCATGCTAAATCGCTTCGCACCCCTCGTGCCTCTCGCACTCGTTACCCTGTTGTTCGGTTGCGCTGCCCACTCCCCAGTGTCCCAGCAAGTACAACAACCACAGGTTCAGAACACCGTTACCGCCCAGTCTTCCTCCGTCTCCTTCCAGGAAGAAATGGCCAACGACAAAGAGCTGGCAGCTTTCGCCGGCAACAAGCCTTACCAGCTTCCGGTGCTGGCCGACAGCATCCTGGAACGTGGCATGTCGTTGATCGGCACCCGTTACCGCTTTGGTGGCACCTCTGAAGCCGGCTTCGATTGCAGCGGTTTCATCGGCTACCTGTTCCGCGAAGAGGCCGGCATGAGCCTGCCACGCTCCACGCGGGAAATGATCAACGTGAACGCCCCACTGGTGGCACGTAATCAACTGGAGCCCGGTGACCTGCTGTTCTTCAGCACCAGCGGTCGTCGCGGACGCGTCAGCCACGCCGGTATCTATCTCGGCGACAACCAGTTCATCCATTCCAGCAGCCGCCGCAGCGGTGGCGTGCGGATCGACAGCCTGGGTGACACTTACTGGAACAAGACCTTCATCGAAGCCAAGCGAGCCCTCGCCATGGCACCGACCGTGGTCACCGCTCGCAAGTAAGCGCACAATTTGTAAGGTAAACTTAAAGTCTTACTTGAAGTTTGCTTCACAGGCGCTAGAATCCTTGATCATTGATTGATGGCAATCCGCCTGCGTACTCCGCAGGCGGATTCGTTTTCATGTCCACGGCAGAAAAGCCGCATCCAGATCAGGATTGTTCTGCATATGTCGACGTCGGCCCGCCTCGCTCTTATCTGCCTTGCCGCACTGCTCAGCGCATGCGCAAGTCGTACGCCACCGCCCGCGCCCGTTCGGGCTCCTGTGGTCTTTGCTCCCTCGCAACCCTTGCCTCCGGCCGCCGAAGATGTGCTCTTCCGGGCCTTGGGCCTGGTCGGGACGCCTTACCGCTGGGGCGGCAATACGCCGGATTCGGGGTTCGATTGCAGCGGCCTGATCGGCTACGTCTACCGTGATGCCGCCGGTATTTCCCTGCCACGTTCGACCCGCGAGATGATCGGCATGCGCGCACCGGATGTCGGCAAGGACGCGCTGCAAAGTGGTGACCTGATTTTCTTCGCCACCAACGGTGGCTCCCAGGTCAGCCATGCCGGGATCTATGTCGGTGAGGGCCGCTTCGTTCATGCGCCGGCCACTGGCGGTACGGTCAAGCTCGACAGCCTGTCCAAGGCCTATTGGCAGAAAGCCTATCTGAGTGCCAAGCGGGTGCTGCAACCGGAACACCTGGCGCGTTATCCCTGATTCGCGGAGGTTGTCATGACCGCTCGCACCCTCAATCTCGATGATGCCCTTTACCAGTATCTGCTGGACGTTTCCCTGCGGGAGACGCCTTTGCAGCGACGTCTGCGGGACGAGACCCAGGCGCTGCCCATGGCGCGCTGGCAGATAGCGCCCGAGCAGGGTCAATTCCTGGCATTGCTGGTGAAACTCACCGGCGCCCGGCGCTTGTTGGAAGTCGGTACGTTCACCGGCTACAGCGCGTTGTGCATGGCCTCGGCCCTGCCGCCGGATGGTTCGTTGATCTGTTGCGATATTCCCGGTGACTACAACGCCGTGGCGCTGCGTTTCTGGCGCGAAGCGGGACTGGCCGAGCGGATCGAGCTGCGCCTGGCGCCGGCCCTGGAAACCCTCGACGATCTTGAGCGCCAGGGGCAGGGTGACACGTTCGACCTGATCTTCATCGACGCCGACAAGGCCAACTACCCGGCTTACCTGGAGCGCGCGCTACGGTTGCTGCGCCGGGGTGGGCTGGTGATGTTTGATAACACGCTGTGGAGCGGACGGGTGCTGGAAGCCCAGCCCCAGAGCGAGGACACCCGCGCCATTCAGGCACTGAATCTGGCCTTGAAGGATGATCTGCGGGTGGATTTGTCGCTGCTGCCGCTGGGGGATGGATTGACTTTGTGTCGTAAGCTTTAAGCGCAGTTCCTGGTTGGAATGACATTTGTGGCGAGGGGATGAATCCCCTCGCCACAGAGTTGTCCGCAGGCCATCGACGGATTATTTACCCGACACCCGCCATACCTTGTTTCCCACGTCATCGGCCACCAGCAAGCCGCCTTGCTTGTCGATCACCACGCCCACCGGGCGCCCTTGGGCTTTTTCGTCTGCGTTCAGGAAGCCGGTCAGCACATCCACCGGTTTACCCGCCGGTTTGCCGCCGCTGAACGGTACGAAAATCACTTTATAGCCACTGTGGGGCTTACGATTCCAAGAGCCATGCTGGCCAATGAACGCGCCTTCGGTGAAGGGCGCTGGCAGGGCGCTGCCTTCGGCGAACGTCAGGCCCAATGAGGCCGTGTGGGGGCCGACGGCGTAGTCCGGGGCGATGGCCTTGGCCACCAATGCCGGGTTCTGTGGCTCGACCCGCACGTCGACGTTCTGCCCGTAATAGCTGTAGGGCCAGCCGTAGAAGGCGCCGTCCTTGACCGAGGTGATGTAGTCCGGCACCAGGTCGCTGCCGATCTCATCGCGCTCATTCACCGCTGTCCACAACGCACCACTGCGCGGTTCCCAGGCCAGCCCGTTGGGGTTGCGCAGGCCCGAAGCGAAAATGCGGTGATTGCCGGTGGCGCGGTCCACTTCCCAGATCGCCGCGCGGCCTTCCTCCGCCTCCATGCCATTTTCCGCGACGTTGCTGTTCGAGCCGGTGGTGACGTAAAGCTTGCTGCCGTCACGGCTGGCGATCACGTTCTTGGTCCAGTGGTGGTTGATGGTGCCACCTGGCAGATCGACGACCTTGGTCGGCTGCGCTTTGATTTGCGTGTCGCCGTCCTTGTAGGGGAAGCGGATCAGCCGGTCGGTGTCGGCCACGTACAAGTCATTGCCCACCAATGTCATGCCGAACGGCGAGTTGAGGTTTTCCAGGAAGACCGTGCGGGTTTCTGCGATGCCATCGTGGTTGGCGTCGCGCAACAACGTGATGCGATTCGGGCTGGGGACGCCGGCGCCGGCGCGGCCCATGACTTTTTTCATCACCCAGCCACGGATGCCCTTGGCGTCGTCCGGCTTGGGCGGGGCATTGGTTTCCGCCACCAGCACATCGCCATTGGGCAGCACGTAGAGCCAGCGCGGATGATCCAGTCCTTCGGCGAACGCCACCACTTGCAGGCCCTCGGCTGCGGTTGGCTTGGCGCCCTGGGGCCAGCCGACCGCTTCGGCGATGTTGACGGTGGGGACCAGGGTCTTGTTCGGTTCGGGCAGTTTTGGCGATGGGCCGGTGCCGTCGGAGACTTGCAGTGTGGAAGACTCGCCACAAGCGACAAGCCCTGCGGCGAGGGCGACGATCAGAAGGTGCGGTGGCTTGAGCATGCTGGCTTCCCTATGAATGCATGTAGTTATTCATAGAGAAGCATAGACCGCTGATGGTTCAACCGGTCAGCCGTGGGCCTGCTTGAACAGCACGGCGATACCCGGGTGGTAATGACCGGCCTCGTTGCGCAACTTGCGATAGTTGTAAGGGAAGTACCAGGCCACGGCGCAGGTATTTTCCTTTTGCAGGTCCTCGATCATGTCCTGGAGTTCTTCGGGCGTAGTACTTTGCTGGGCTTTTTGCGGGGCGACGAACAGGCAGCCCAGCTTCAGGTCAGTGGCATAACTGATGCGCTTGGCGTCGCTGGTGACATCCTGCAGGGGCTGGGTCAGGTTGAGGCTCTTCACCTTCGGCCAGCGTTGGGTGGCCTGGATGAACGCACGATCCTCGGCACCGGCGATGAACAGGTCGGCGCTGACGTTGCGTTCGCCTTCTTCATTCTGCTTGCGGGTCGCGGTGTGCTGCAGCGTGACCATCTCGGCCATCCAGGCGGCGGCCGAGAGCAGGCCGAGGTTGGCCTTTTCATCGAACCAGTAAGGTGTATCGTTATCGCCGCGCACGGCGTTGTAGCGGTCGATACAGTCAAACCAGCGTTCCAGCACCGGGCGCAGGAATTCCAGCCTTGGATTGCTGATGATCATGCCTTGCATGTTTTTGCCCTCTTGTTTTTGTGGTATCGGGTCGTAATGTCTATTTGATATCACTTGCCGTGACATGACACAAGATTGGCGTCACTTTATCGATCCAGGCCCATGATCAGTGCCGGGCCCTTGGCGGCTTTAATTGACGCTCCACCCCCAACCCTCTAACCTTCGCGACTTGTTTCAGGTGCTCTGTGACCCGGGTCGACAGAGTGAAACAGGGAAGCCGGTGAGAACCCGGCGCTGCCCCCGCAACGGTAAATGAGTCAAAGCTGCCAGCAGGGTTAGTACGAAAAGTCGCCGAGCGGCGATCAGGCAAGGCGAAAACAGGCGAGGAAGCGGAGTTTACTGGTTGTAAATGAGCATTCCGAGCCTGTTTTCAACGCAGCATGATCGTCGCGCAGGCACTTTTCGTACTAAGCCTGGCCACTGTGTCTATCGACATGGGAAGGCGCGCAGCCCGGCGTTACGCCGCTCATGAGCCCGGAGACCGGCCTGATTCATCCAACGGCATCACGGTGGGCGATGCCAGGCTTGTTGCCGTCTTTTCCTGTGCCCGCCCGCCGTTATCCAGTTCCCAACGGAGGCTTCCCCATGACCGGCTTACCCAACACAGATGCGTCCGACCGCGACGAGCGTCACCTGGCGCGCATGCTGCGCAAAAAAGCCGTGATCGACGAGCGCATCGCCAACTCCCCGAACGAATGCGGCTTGCTGCTGGTGCTGACCGGCAACGGCAAGGGCAAGAGCAGTTCGGCATTCGGCATGCTGGCCCGGGCCATGGGGCATGGGATGCAGTGCGGCGTGGTGCAGTTCATCAAGGGCCGCAGCAGCACCGGTGAAGAGTTGTTCTTCCGGCGCTTCCCGGAGCAAGTGCGCTTTCATGTCATGGGCGAAGGGTTTACCTGGGAAACCCAGGATCGACAGCGCGACATTGCGGCGGCCGAAGCGGCCTGGGCCGTATCGCGGCAGTTGCTGAGTGATCCGTCCATTGGCCTGGTGGTGCTCGATGAACTGAACATTGCCCTCAAGCACGGTTATCTCGATCTTGACCAGGTCCTGAGTGATCTGCAGGCGCGTCCGCCCATGCAGCACGTCGTGGTGACCGGGCGCGGCGCCAAGCCGGAAATGATCGAGCTGGCGGACACCGTCACCGAAATGGGCATGATCAAGCACGCCTTCCAGGCCGGTATCAAGGCACAGAAAGGCGTTGAACTGTGAGTGACGCTTCATTGCCGGACCGCCAATGCCCGGCGGTACTGATTGCCGCCCCGGCGTCGGGGCAGGGCAAGACCACGGTCACCGCCGCCCTGGCCCGGTTGCATCGCAACCAAGGGCGCAAGGTGCGCGTATTCAAATGCGGCCCTGATTTCCTCGACCCGATGATCCTGGAGCGTGCCAGCGGCGCGCCGGTCTATCAATTGGACATGTGGATGGTCGGCGAGCAGGAAAGTCGACGGCTGCTGTGGGAAGCGGCCGCCGAAGCGGACCTGATCCTGATCGAAGGGGTGATGGGGCTGTTCGACGGCACGCCGTCCAGCGCCGACCTGGCGCGGCATTTCGGTGTGCCGGTGCTGGCGGTGATCGACGGCACGGCCATGGCCCAGACTTTCGGCGCCCTGGCCCTCGGGCTGGCGCGCTATCAGCCGGACCTGCCCTTCGCCGGTGTGCTGGCCAACCGGGTCGGCACCGTGCGCCATGCGCAATTGCTTGAAGGCAGCCTCACCGAAGGCCTGCGCTGGTACGGCGCGCTGTCCCGGGAAACCGGAATCGAACTGCCTAGTCGCCACCTCGGGCTGGTCCAGGCCAGTGAGCTGAACGACCTGGACCTGCGCCTCGACGCCGCAGCCGAGGCCTTGGCCGGCAGTTGCGAAGTGACGCTCCCGCCGGCGGTGACATTCGCCGCCCCCGAGGTGATTGCCGCGCAACCGTGGCTCGACGGGGTCCGCATCGCCGTGGCCCGGGACGAAGCATTTGCCTTCACCTATGGCGCGAGCCTCGATCTACTGCGGGCCATGGGTGCACAGCTGCGCTTTTTCTCACCGATCCATGACCGCGAACTGCCCGAGGCGGACAGCCTGTACCTGCCTGGCGGTTATCCTGAGCTGCATCACCTTGCCCTGGCGCGGAACGCGCCGATGCTGGCGGCGATCCGCGCTCATCACGATGCTGGCAAGCCGTTGCTGGCGGAGTGCGGCGGCATGTTGTATCTGCTGGATTCACTGACCGATGTCGAGGGCAATCGCGCCGAACTGCTCGGTTTGCTCGCCGGTGACGCGCAGATGCAGAAGCGCCTGGCCGCCCTGGCGCTGCAATCGGTGGAACTGCCGGAAGGCAATCTGCGTGGACACACCTACCATCATTCGCTGACCAGCACTGACCTGGAGCCGATTGCCCGTGGTCATAGCCCCAACGGCGGGCGTGGCGCGGAGGCGGTGTTCCGGCAGGGGCGGATGACGGCTTCCTATGTGCATTTCTATTTTCCATCGAATCCGAGGGCCATCGCCGCGCTGTTGGCGCCGGACCCTGAGGCCGCTTTCGTGAGCAAGCCCGCTCCCACAGGGATCTGTGAACACCCATCCAGCTGTGAACACCAACCCAATGTGGGAGCGAGCCTGCTCGCGAAGAGGCCATGACTGACAACGCATTCCCCCAGGCCGAACGCGACGCCATCTACCGCGCCATCGCCGAACGCCGTGACATGCGTCACTTCACCGGTGGCACCGTGGAACCCCGGCTGCTGCGCCGTCTGCTGGAAGCCGCACACCAGGCCCCCAGCGTGGGCCTGATGCAACCCTGGCGGTTCATTCGCATCAGTGACCGTGCCCTGCGGGCAGGTATCCGGGAATTGGTGGAGCAGGAGCGCATTCGCACCGCCGAGGCCCTGGGCGAACGCAGCGATGAGTTCATGAAACTCAAGGTCGAGGGCATCAATGACTGTGCCGAAGTACTGGTGGCGGCGTTGATGGATGACCGCGAGCGGCACATCTTCGGCCGTCGGACCTTGCCGGAAATGGACCTCGCTTCGCTGTCCTGCGCGATCCAGAATCTGTGGCTGGCGTCCCGTGCCGAAGGGTTGGGGATGGGCTGGGTTTCGCTGTTCGAGCCCCAGGCCCTGGCCGATCTGCTGGGCCTGCCTGCGGGCGCCAAGCCCCTGGCGATACTCTGCCTCGGCCCGGTGGAGGGTTTTTATCCGGCACCGATGCTCGCCTTGGAGGGCTGGGCACAACCGCGTTCACTCAATGAGCTGCTCTATGAAAACCAGTGGGGAGTGAGCCCATGAGTGTCGCGCTGCTCAGTGCCGCCGCCGTAGCGCTGGATGCACTGCTGGGCGAGCCCCGGCGCGGGCATCCGCTGGTGGCGTTCGGTCGCTTTGCCGATCGCATCGAACAACGCTTCAATTCCGGCGGGCGCGGCTGGCGCAGCCATGGGGTCACGGCGTGGGTCATTGCGGTGGTGCCGCTGACCCTACTCGTCACGGCCCTGTCCTGGGCACCGCTGGTGGGGTGGCTGGTGGATATCCTGGCGCTGTACTGCGCCCTCGGCCTGCGCAGCCTCGGCGAACATGTCGAGCCGGTGGCCCGGGCGCTGCGCAGCGGCGATCTGGACGAAGCGCGCATGCGTGTCGGCTATCTGGTCAGCCGCGAAACCCGTGAGCTGGACGAAACCGCCGTGGCCCGTGCGGCCACCGAGTCGGTGCTGGAGAACGGCAGCGACGCGGTATTTGCCGCACTGTTCTGGTTCGCCGTGGCGGGAGCTCCCGGCGTGGTGTTGTATCGCTTGAGCAATACCCTCGACGCCATGTGGGGCTATCGCGACGAACGTTTCGAGCGTTTTGGCTGGGCGGCGGCAAAAATCGACGATGTGCTCAACTACATTCCGGCGCGGCTGGTGGCGTTGACCTACGCGCTGCTCGGCAAAACCCGCCTGGCGCTCCGGTGTTGGCGCAGCCAGGGCCCGACCTGGGACAGCCCCAATGCCGGGCCCGTTATGGCCGCCGGTGCCGGTGCGCTGGGCGTCGAACTGGGGGGCGCGGCGGTGTATCACGGCGAACTGCACCAGCGTCCAGCGCTGGGCGAGGGCGTGCCGGCGAGCGCCGATGCCATTGATCGCGGCTGGCAACTGGTGCAGCGCGGCGTATGGTTGTGGTTGCTGATTCTTTGCCTGGGAGCTGAGTTCTATGCTTGAGCACGGCGGACGCCTGCGCAAGGCAGCCCGGCAATATGGCATTGCCGAGGTGGATTGGCTCGACCTGTCCAGCGGTCTGGCGCCGTGGCCGTTCGACGTCCCGGCGATTCCATTACGGGCCTGGGCGCGCCTGCCTGAAACCGATGACGGGCTGGAGCAGGCCGCCTGCACTTATTACGGGGCGACCCATGTACTGCCGGTGGCCGGCTCGCAAATGGCAATCCAGTTGTTGCCGCGCCTGCGTCGCAGCGGCAAGGTCGGCGTACTGTCGCCCTGTTACGCCGAGCATGCCGAAGCCTGGCGCCGCTGCGGTTACATCGTCCGTGAGATGCTGGAATCGGAAGTGGATTTCTTCCTCGACAGTCTCGATGTGCTGGTGGTGGTCAATCCGAACAATCCCACGGGTCTGAACCTGAGTCCCGAGCGTTTGCTGGATTGGCACGCCCGGTTGGCCCAGCGTGGCGGTTGGCTGGTAGTGGATGAGGCCTTCATGGACGTCACTCCGCAACTGAGCCTGGCCGCCCATGCCCATCAGGTTGGGCTGATCGTGCTGCGTTCGTTCGGCAAGTTCTTTGGCCTGGCCGGGGTTCGCCTGGGGTTTGTCCTGGCCGAGCAGCATTTGCTCAGGTTGCTCGCCGAACAGGTCGGGCCGTGGGCGGTCAGTGGGCCGACCCGGGTCCTGGGCCAAGCCTGTTTGCTCGACACCGCCGCTCACACCCGTCAACGTCAGCGCTGCGAAGCCGCCAGTCAACGCCTGGCGCTGCTGCTGGCCCGTTACGGCTTCAAACCCCAGGGTGGTTGTGGGTTGTTCCAGTGGTTGGTCACCGAACATGCCCAGGTGCTTCATGACTTCATGGCCCATCGCGGCATTCTCTTGCGGCTGTTCACGAACAACAGCAGCCTGCGCTTCGGGTTGCCGGCCGATGAGGCTGAATTTTTGCGTCTCGAACAGGCTTTCGAGGCCTACGCCAAGGACTTCCGATGACCACAGTGATGGTTCAAGGCACCACGTCCGATGCCGGTAAAAGTACCTTGGTCACGGCGCTGTGCCGCTGGGTCAGGCGCCAGGGTGTGAGTGTGGTGCCGTTCAAGCCGCAGAACATGGCCCTCAACAGCGCCGTGACCACTGACGGTGGCGAAATCGGTCGTGCCCAGGCGGTGCAGGCCCAGGCGGCCGGTCTCGAGCCGCATACCGACATGAACCCGGTGTTGCTCAAGCCCAACAGCGACACGGGGGCTCAGGTGATCATCCACGGCCGTGCGGTCACCACCATGAATGCCGTGGCCTATCACGACTATAAGGCCATCGCGATGCAGGCCGTGCTGGCTTCCCACGAGCGGTTGAGCGCGGCGTATCCGGTGGTGATGGTGGAAGGCGCGGGATCGCCGGCCGAGATCAATCTGCGGGCCGGTGACATCGCCAACATGGGGTTTGCCGAAGCGGTGGACTGCCCCGTGCTGCTGATCGCCGATATCAATCGCGGCGGCGTATTCGCCCATCTGGTGGGCACCCTGGAGCTGCTTTCGCCCAGCGAACAGGCGCGGGTCAAAGGCTTCATCATCAACCGTTTTCGCGGCGACATCGCCTTGCTGCAACCGGGCCTGGACTGGTTGGAAGCGCGTACCGGCAAACCGGTGGTGGGGGTGTTGCCCTACGTGATGGACCTGCATCTGGAAGCCGAGGACGGATTGGACCGGCGCCAAACCGACAAGGCCGAGCAGGTACTCAAGGTGGTGGTCCCGGTGTTGCCGCGGCTCAGCAATCACACCGATTTCGATCCGCTGCGCCTGCACCCGCAGGTTGATCTGCAATTCATCGGCCCCGGCCAGACCATTACGCCAGCCGACCTGATCATCCTGCCGGGGTCGAAAAGCGTGCGCAGCGATCTGGCTCATCTACGGGCCCACGGCTGGGAAGCGGCCATCCAGCGACACCTGCGCTATGGCGGCAAGCTGCTGGGGATCTGCGGCGGTTTGCAGATGCTCGGCCAACAGGTCCACGATCCGCTGGGGTTGGAAGGCGCGCCGGGCTCCAGCGACGGACTGGGGCTTCTGGCGTTCGAAACGACCCTGGAGCACGAGAAGCAGCTGCGCAATGTCCGAGGACGATTGACTCTGGAGGATGCCGAGGTCAGTGGCTACGAGATCCATGCCGGCGTGACCGTCGGCCCGGCCCTGGAACAGCCCTTGGTGCAGTTGGATGATGGTCGTTGCGACGGAGCCCGGAGCCTCGACGGACAGATCTTCGGCACCTACCTGCACGGCCTGTTCGAGTCGCCCGAGTCCAGCAGCGCCTTGTTGCGTTGGGCCGGGTTGGCGGACGTGCAAGCGGTGGATTACCACGGCTTGCGCGAGCGGGACATCGAGCGGCTGGCGGATCTGGTGGAGAAGCATCTGGATACCGGGTTGTTGCGTGGACTCTGTGGGATCTAGGGTGGCTGGACTGGCCCCATCGCGAGCAGGCTCGCTCCCACAGGGGATTGTGAACACCGGCCAATGTGGGAGCGAGCCTGCTCGCGATGGGGCCGGCAGCAACACCGCCTATTTGAAAGGTAATACGCCATGCTCCAACTGATCCTCGGCGGCGCCCGTTCCGGCAAGAGTCGCCTGGCTGAAAAGCTCGCGGCGGACACTCGCTTGCCGGTGACCTACATCGCCACCAGCCAGCCCCTGGACGGCGAGATGAACCAGCGGGTCGCCCTGCATCGCGCCCGTCGTCCGGCCGAATGGGCGCTGGTGGAAGAGCCGCTCGCCTTGGCCCAGGTGTTGCGGGACAACGCCGCACCGGGACACTGCTTGCTGGTGGATTGCCTGACCCTGTGGCTGACCAATCTGCTGATGCTCGATGACGCCCGACAACTCGGTATGGCGCGCGATGCCTTGCTGGATTGTGTGACCGCGCTGCCCGGTGAAATCATTTTTGTCAGCAACGAGACCGGCATGGGTGTCGTGCCGCTGGGCGAGCTGACTCGCCGTTATGTCGATGAAGCCGGTTGGCTGCATCAAGCCCTGGCCGAGCGTTGTCAGCGTGTTGTGCTGACCGTTGCCGGCCTGCCCCTGACCCTCAAAGGTACTGCGTTATGAATCACCGCTGGTGGCTGGACCCGTGCAAGCCCCTCGATACCCAGGCCCTGGAACGGGCCGCGGCCCGTCAGCAACAACTGACCAAACCGGCCGGCTCCCTGGGACAGCTCGAATCGGTGGCGGTGCAACTGGCGGGCCTGCAAGGGCAGGTCAAGCCAAGCCTGGAGCAACTGTGGATCGCGATCTTTGCCGGCGACCATGGGGTGGTGGCCGAGGGTGTGTCGGCCTATCCCCAGGAGGTCACCGGGCAGATGCTGCTCAACTTCGTCAGCGGCGGCGCAGCCATCAGCGTCCTGGCGCGGCAATTGGGCGCTGCGTTGGAGGTCGTGGACCTGGGGACCGTGACGCCGTCACTGGATCTGCCCGGTGTGCGGCATCTGCATGTCGGGCCCGGCACGGCGAATTTCGTCCAGGGCCCGGCGATGACCGTGACCCAGGGCGAGCAGGCCCTGCAAGCCGGGCGCGACAGCGTTGCTCGCGCGACAGCCGGTGGCACGCAGTTGTTCATCGGTGGTGAGATGGGGATTGGCAACACGACGGCGGCCAGTGCTCTGGCCTGCGCCTTGCTCGATTGCCCGGTAGCTCATCTGGTCGGGCCGGGTACGGGGTTGGACGCAGCGGGTGTCAGCCACAAAGCGCAGGTGATTGAACGTGCCCTGACGCTGCACCGAGCCCAGAGCAACGATCCGTTGCAGACGCTGTTCAATCTGGGTGGGTTTGAAATCGCCGCGCTGGCCGGTGCGTACCTGGCCTGCGCGCAGCAAGGCATCGCAGTGCTGGTGGACGGCTTTATCTGCAGCGTTGCGGCATTGGTGGCGGTGCGCCTCAATCCCGGGTGCCGGCCATGGCTGCTGTTCGGCCATCGCGGCGCCGAACCGGGGCATCGCCACGTTCTGGAAACTCTCGGCGCCGAACCGCTGCTCGACTTGGGCCTGCGCCTGGGCGAGGGCAGTGGCGCTGCGCTGGCGGTGCCGCTGTTGCGCCTGGCCTGTGACCTGCACGGGCAAATGGCGACGTTCGCCGAAGCGGCCGTGGCGGATCGTCCGGCATGACCTTGCGCCTGGACCTACTGCGCCATGGCGAAACCGAGCTGGGCGGCGGGTTGCGCGGCAGCCTCGACGATGCCTTGACGGCCAGGGGCTGGGAGCAGATGCATGCGGCTGTAGCAACGGACGGTCCTTGGGATCGACTGGTGAGTTCGCCGTTGCAGCGGTGTGCGCGCTTTGCCGAGCAGCTCGGCAGCCGACTCAACCTGCCGGTGCACGTGGAGGCGGATCTACAGGAGCTGCATTTTGGCGCCTGGGAGGGCCGCAGCGCAGCGGCGTTGATGGACACGGACGCCGAAGCCCTGGGCCGGTTCTGGGCCGATCCTTATGCTTTCACGCCTCCCGACGGTGAGCCGGTGCTGGCCTTTTCGACGCGGGTCCTGGCGGCGGTGGAGCGCCTGCACGCGGCTTACGCGGGACAGCGGGTGTTGCTGGTCAGCCATGGCGGCGTGATGAAGTTGTTGCTGGCTCGGGCCCGAGGCCTGCCCCGGGAGCAATTGCTCAACGTTGAAGTGGCCCACGGGGCGCGGTTCTCCCTGCGGGTGTCGTCCGGTCCGGTCTTTACGGAGATAAGCTGAACATGCTGCCGTTCTGGATCGCCCTGCAATTTCTCAGCAGCTTGCCGGTTCGCCTGCCAGGCATGCCGGAACCCGGGCAGCTTGGCCGTTCGCTGCTGTTCTACCCGCTGGTGGGGGTGTTGTTCGGTGCATTGCTCTGGGTCTTCAGCACCTTGCTGCTCGGTACGCCGTTGCTGCTGCAGGGCGCTCTATTGCTGACGGCCTGGGTGTTGCTCAGTGGCGGGCTGCACCTGGATGGCCTGGCCGACAGCGCCGACGCCTGGCTCGGAGGCTTTGGCGACCGCGAGCGCACGCTGCTGATCATGAAAGACCCGCGCAGCGGACCGATTGCCGTGATCACCCTGGTATTGGTGCTGCTGCTCAAGTTCGCCGCGTTGCTGGCGCTGCTCGAACAAGGGCAGGCCCTGGTGTTGCTCATCGTGCCGGTATTGGGGCGTGCGGCGCTGCTGGGCCTGTTCCTGACCACGCCTTATGTGCGTGCAGGCGGGTTAGGCCAGGCACTCGCCGACCATCTGCCGCGACTTGCCGGGTGGCAGGTCTTGTCGGTCTGTGCGCTGGGCTGTGTGCTGGTGGCGGGCTGGGCCGGGGTCTCGGCGCTGATCATCGCAACGGTGGTGTTCATCGGGTTGCGGCAGATGATGCTGCGTCGGCTGGGTGGGTGCACGGGTGACACGGCCGGTGCCCTGCTGGAGTTGCTTGAGATGGCGGTGTTGGTGGGCATCGCATTGATCTGACGCCACGCGGAGGTCTGTGGGAGCAAGGCTTGCCCGCGATAAAGTCAACGCGGTGAATCTTGATATCGAGGTGTCTTCATCGCGGGCAAGCCTTGCTCCCACAAGTTGTTGCCACAGGTTTTCCTCGTCAAGCGATATATTTAAATTTGCATTCATCCAGTTAACGGGTATATACACGCATCATGCTTCCTTCCCAATGTCTGTGCATCAACCTGCGTCGCGCCGCTCGAGGCGTCAGCAGGTATTACGACGGCGCTCTCGATGGCTTCGGGATCAATGTTGCCCAGTATTCTTTGCTGAGCAACCTGGCACGCCTGGATCAGCCGAGTATTTCGTCCCTGGCCGAGGCCATGGGCCTGGACCGCAGCACCCTGGGGCGCAATCTTCGGGTGCTGGAAGGCGAGGGGCTGGTGGCGCTTGCCGAGGGTGAGGACATGCGTAACCGCATCGTCGTGCTGACGCCAGCCGGACGCGACCGACTGGCGGCGGCATTGCCCGCCTGGGAAGCGGCGCAACAACGATTGATCGATAAATTGGGCGCAGAGAAGCGCACAGCACTGCTGGCCTTGCTGGATGAACTGGCGTGAAGCCGGTTCGTTCGATAATAAGCGGGTATATACCCGCGAGCGGAGAATAAAAATGGCATCGATGTGGCGTACCTGTGGTTGGGTCCTGGTGGGCAGTGCGCTGATCCTGGCGTTGTCCCTGGGTGTGCGGCATGGCTTCGGGCTGTTCCTGGCCCCCATGAGCACCGAGTTCGGCTGGGGCCGTGAGGTGTTCGCCTTCGCCATCGCCCTGCAGAACCTGATCTGGGGCCTGGCGCAGCCGTTTACCGGGGCGCTGGCCGACCGCTTCGGTGCGGCGAAAGTGGTGCTGATCGGCGGTGTACTCTACGCCGTGGGCCTGGTGTTCATGGGGTTGTCGGATTCCGCTTGGTCGCTGTCATTGAGTGCAGGGCTGCTGATCGGTATCGGTCTGTCCGGTACGTCTTTCTCGGTGATCCTCGGGGTGGTCGGTCGGGCTGTGCCGCCAGAAAAACGCAGCCTGGGCATGGGTATCGCCAGTGCCGCCGGTTCCTTTGGCCAGTTCGCCATGTTGCCGGGCACCTTGGGCTTGATCGGCTGGCTCGGCTGGTCTGCCGCGCTGCTGGTCCTGGGCCTGCTGGTGGCGCTGATCGTGCCGCTGGTGAGCATGCTCAAGGACACGCCGACGCCCTTGGCCGGCCATGAGCAGACCTTGTCCGAAGCGTTGCGCGAGGCATGCAGCCATTCCGGATTCTGGTTGCTGGCGTTCGGCTTTTTCGTCTGCGGTTTCCAGGTGGTGTTCATCGGCGTGCATCTGCCGGCGTACCTGGTGGACCAGCACCTTCCGGCCAGCGTCGGCACCACCGTGCTGGCCCTGGTCGGGCTGTTCAATATCTTCGGTACCTACACCGCCGGCTGGCTCGGCGGACGCATGTCCAAGCCGCGACTGCTGACAGGGTTGTACCTGGCGCGGGCGGTGGTGATCGGCGTGTTCCTGTGGCTGCCGGTCACCACTACCACGGCCTACGCATTTGGCATGGCGATGGGATTCCTGTGGCTCTCCACCGTTCCTTTGACCAACGGCACCGTGGCCACCCTGTTCGGTGTACGAAATCTCTCGATGCTGGGTGGGATCGTGTTCCTGTTCCACCAGTTGGGATCGTTCCTGGGCGGCTGGCTGGGTGGGGTGGTGTATGACCGCACCGGCAGCTACGACTTGATCTGGCAGGTCTCCATCCTGTTAAGCCTGCTGGCGGCGGCGTTGAACTGGCCGGTGCGCGAGCGTCCGGTGGCGCGCCTGCAGTTTCAGGCTGGTGCGGCATGAGTCGCGTCGGCCCCTGGTTGATTGTGGCCGGTGCGGTCCTGCTGCTGGCGTTTGCCTGGTGGGGCTGGCATCAGGGCGGGTTGGCCTTGATGCAACTGGGCATGGGCAACTGCTGAGCGGTGGACGCTTCAGGTTATGACGAGTAACGTCGTGGTCTGACATGTTTTCAAGGAAGTGCCTACATGCTGATGCGCTGGCTAGCTATTCCCACCCTGCTGCTGGTTGTGACCGGGCAAGTATGGGCCGCCGACTGCCCACCGTTGTTGGAGGGTTCGTTGCCCAAGCTGCGGGCCAAGGAAACCATCGACCTGTGCCGGCGCTTCGCCGGTAAGCCGCTGGTGGTGGTCAACACCGCCAGTTTCTGCGGGTTCGCGCCCCAGTTCAAAGGCCTCGAAGCACTGAGCCAGCGCTATAAGGACCAAGGCCTGCAAGTGCTGGGCGTGCCGTCCAACGACTTCAAGCAAGAGTCCAAGGACGGTGCCGAGACGGCCAAGGTCTGTTACGTCAACTATGGTGTGACCTTCACCATGACCGAACCGCAACCGGTACGCGGTGTGGACGCCATACCGCTGTTCAAGCACCTGGCCGAACAATCCGGCGCGCCGAAATGGAATTTCTATAAGTACGTCGTGGATCGGCAGGGCAAGGTTGTTGCCAGTTTCTCCAGCCGAATCAAACCCGACGATCCTGAGTTCATCAAGGCGGTGGAGGCGGCGATTGCGTCGAAACCCTGATCGCTGGCCACGAAAAAGCCCCGGCTCTTTGCAGAGTGCGGGGCTTTTTTTCGCTTCGGATGGCGAGGGGTTCAGGCTCGCCGTGAGTCATCAGAAGCGGTAGGTTGCGCCAACACCGAAGCCGTTTGCGCTGTTTTCGTACTCGGCGTTGTAGGACTGACCCAGCCGGTTGGTACGGTTGACGTTGACTTTCTCTTCCTTGAGGTAGGAGTAAGCCACGTCGATGGTCAGGTCGTCGGTCGGACTCCAGCCGGCACCCAGGCTGAAGATGGTCCGGTCGCCAGTCGGGATACGTGGCGAGCGGTCGGTGTTGTTGGCAGGGGACTGGTCGAAGGTCAGGCCGGTACGCAGTACCCACTGTTTGTTCAACTGGTAGGAGGTACCGAGGGCGTAGGCCCAGGTGTCATGCCAGTTCTGTTCTTCGGTGATCGTGCCCACGAGAGCTGGAGCCAACCCGCCGCCGGCCGCTGCTGTCACTCCGTCGTTATTGACCGTGATGTCTTTCAGTCGGCTCCAGCGAGTCCAGGTACTGCCTGCATAGACTGTCCAGGCATCGTTGATTTGCTGGGTGACGGAGAAGTCGGCCGATTCAGGCGTGGTGATATCCAGCGAAGCGTCATAGCGTCCGTTTCTCAGGAAAGCCGCTGGAACGCCTGCGCCCGGGGTGACCTCGGTGTGGCCTTCGAGCTTGTACTTGACCTTGGAGTGGTAGGTCAGGCCGACGCGAGTGGTGTCGGTTGCCTGGACCAGAAGGCCGATGTTGTAGCCGTAGCCAATGTCATCACCTTTGATCTTCACGTTGCCATCGGTGCCGGGCAAAGGTGCCGGTAGGGTCAGCGCCGATTCCAGTTGGCCGGAGATACGGTTGATCGTCGGACCGAAACCAATCGACACCTTGTCGTTGAAGGCGTAGCTGACAGTTGGCTGGAAGGTGACGACTTTCACTTCGCTCTTGCTGCCGAAGTTGCGTCCCTGGAAGCCGTTTTCATAGTCGGTGATCAGGCCGAACGGAGCATAGACACCCAGGCCGAACGCCCATTGATCATCGATAGGCTTGACGTAATAACCCATGGGGACGGCAGTGAACGGCACCATGTCGCCATCGTTGCTACCGGTGCGGCTGCCGCTGGCATCGTTGATGTCGGTCGAAGCATCGATGGCCGCCAGGCCACCCGTCACTTGCTGACGCTTGAGGCGCGACATGCCGGCAGGGTTGCCAAACACGGTACTTGCATCATCGGCAGAGGAAGAACGACCCGCGAAACCAGTGCCCATGCCACTGATACTCTGCTCGTTCAGGGCAAAGCCGCTGGCGAACAACTGAGAGGAGGCCAAAGTTACGGCGAGGCCAAGGGTGGTTTTGAGCATCATTTTTTTCATTGTTAGAACTCCGTGTGGTCACCGAGGCGAAAACTACCAACATTTTCGTTCAAGCGCTATAGCCTGTGTTGCGTGAGTTAGAGCGGTTTTGTAGGACAATCCGACCAGATTCGCGGCCGTTGTAGGAAGTTTCCAAACATCCCTTTCAACAGGCGACTTGATTCAGCGATGAAACACAGTGTTGCCAGGCGCAGGTGAAGTCTCGCAAGCGCCCTTGAGGGTGAAACGTCTGGCGCCAGATCCGGGCCATGCCCAGCAGATCGTCGGCGTCGGGAAGCGGGGTGTTTTGTTCCTCCACCAGCAGCCAGGCGATGGCAGTGGCGTAGCGCAGGTTGACGGTCAGTTCCAGGTGAGGGCCGCTGAGAAAGGCATGTTGACTGGCCAGGCCGCGCACGAGGCTGGCGCGTTCCGGATCCAGTGCCAGGTAATGGTCCCAGAGTGCTTGGTGACGGCATTCGGTAATGCGATACAGGCCATGGCCGCGACGGTCATGCAAGGCTGAGCCCAGGCCGGACTGGCTGGCGGCAATACCCAACAACAAGGATTCCGCCGTTGCGCTGTGGCGCCCCAGGTACAGGAGCGTCGGGCGGATCACATATCGACACAGTTCGCTGGCAGCGATACCCATAACACCCTCGAAACGTAAGAGGGGCGGAGCCTGGAGGAGTAGGGCTTGGCAGCGGTGGATCGGTCCAGGCTCCGCCGACAGCGGATCATGCCGCTTGACTTGAAGTGTAGTGTGATATTTCCGTTGTAAAGGCCTGTTTTTAAAGCATCTTCCGCGAGCGGTTATAACTGTTATATCCGTTGGTGCTTAAGCCGTTTCGCTTTATCGAGAAACTTCGGGCAATAAAAAGCCCCGCTTTTCGGGCGGGGCCTTTGGGCTTTCAGTGCTTCTGGCCTCTCAGGCAACCAGTGCCTGACGGGTACGCTCGATCACGGCCTGCAGCGGTTCTGCGCTGGAGTACTGATCAGGGTACAGGCGTTCGCTGTGACGAGCGATGCCGTGTTCGTTGACCAGCGTGAAGCTGAAGCAGCCTTTGCGAGCGGCCATGATCAGGCAGTTCATTGGAGCAAAAGCGTTGGTTAGGGTGCGGATGGCATCCTGTGTCTGGATTTGAGTCGACATGTTATGGGTGTTCCTACAAATGACACGGTTAAGAACCGTGCAACGTTAAAACGTTCCAGTAACGTCGACCACCATTGGTCGAACGAAGAACCCGACTGGAACAAAGCAGCCAGTTTGAGCGCTATATGAAAGTGCGCGCTTGGGCTGGCAGGTAGGTACTTAGGAGGGCAGGCGACACAGCAAGGGCAAAGGTTCTGGGCCCAGGGTGAAGATCCTGATCAATTTTGCAGGTTGGTTCGGTCAGAGTAACGAGCCTGGCAACACCCTTTGTATTCAGTCAAAGGCTGTGTTGGCGCAAGATTTACCTGGAAACCATCGAGGGGGTCGGTCTCTGTTATCGGTGAGGTGTCCCTTGGGGATGGCTGACCGTGGAGATGTGTTCGACCCGGAATTGACTTTCAGCTTGGTACTAACGGCGCGGATCTTAACGGATCGAGCGGCTTATGGGAAGCGAGTTGTTCAAAAAATATCCAGATCCGCTGCATTTGGTCGGAAGAGCAAGGCTGGAGCCTCATGCCACTGAGCCGGTTTATCCCCAGGCTTACCGCCAAAATGCATCAAGAAAGCGCATCGATATAACCACTCTGGGTGTTACTTGTGCACACTCCCCAGGGTGTTTGTCACCGAACTGTCATGTCGCAACAATCCGGGGTGGGTGCCTGTATCCAAAATTTAAGTCAATGAAAAACATCGCTTTTTTTTACTGGTGAAAAAATCGTCAGTTTGAGCGCAGGCCCCGTCCCATAGGGCTTTCGACCCCTTCAGGGGGGGTTGTCCACTGAGTTATCCACAGCTTCTGTGGATTGTCCCAAGCACTTGCTCTAGCACGGGCGTGCCGGTTTTTTTCGGCTTTACCCACACGAAAAAAGGAGTAGAGTGGCGCGCCTTTCGATCTGCCCCATAGTGCGTTATGAAGTTTCGCTCAGTATCAAATCCTGTTACTTCCCCACCCTCTAGTGTTACCCCGCCCAAGCGCATGTCGATGCGGGTCGCCGAGTGGCTGCTCGACAGCCCACGGCTCGGAGAAAGCCCCAGCGTCAAGCACCTGGCCGGGCGCCTGCTCAAGCAACCGGCCCGTGAAGGGGTCGTGGCTGCGCAAAGTCGTCTTGGCCAGTTGATGTGCCGTGAATGCGGTAACGCTCGGGACCGGCGCATTGGCCAGGATCTGCTGCGCCAGGCCGCCCGGGCCGGGGATCATCGGGCCCGGCAGGCCCTTCTTGAAATAGACGACTGAATAGAAGGGCTGAGCTGGGCAACCGCCAGCGGCTTGGTTAACCTTCGGGCTTTATCTGATCGGCAGGATTTGTCATGGCTATGGATTTGACCAGCCTGTTGTTGGGCCTGGCAGGCGCTGCGGTGCCGTTGCTCGCACTGGCCTGGCACCTGCAACGCCAGGCCGGTGCCGCGCAGACCGAAGTGGCGCTATTGGAAGAGCGCCTGGCCACCGCGCACATGGCCCATGATGGCCTGAATGCCCAGCTCGATGCCTGCCGAGACGAAATCAGCGACCTGAGCCAGGCCAACGGGGCCAAGCAAGCCGAACTTGCGGCGGCCTGTCGGGAGGTCGAACTGCTGCAGATCGAGCGTGATAACGCTCGGGATGCCGCCCATGCCTGGAACCTGGAACGTGCCAGCAAAGAGGCGGAACTGCGGCGGCTCGATGCCCAGGCGGCGTCGCTGCATGCCGAACTCCGTGAGCAGCAGGAAAACCATCAGCAACGCCTGGATGACCTGCAAGGTTCACGGGACGCGCTGCGGGCGCAGTTCGCCGAGCTGGCCGGAAAAATCTTCGATGAGCGCGAGCAACGCTTCGCTGAAACCAGCCAGCAGCGCCTGGGGCAGTTGCTCGATCCGTTGAAAGAGCGCATCCAGTCTTTTGAAAAACGTGTCGAAGAAAGCTATCAGGCCGAAGCCCGGGAACGTTTTTCCCTGGGCAAGGAGCTGGAGCGGTTGCAACAACTGAACCTGCGCCTGAGCGATGAGGCCACCAACCTCACTCGCGCGCTCAAGGGCCAGAAGACCCAGGGTAACTGGGGCGAGTTGATTCTCGAGCGGGTGCTTGAGCACGCCGGCCTGGAAAAGGGCCGTGAGTATCAGACCCAGGTCAGCCTCAAGGGGCCGGATGGCGAGCGGTTCCAGCCTGACGTGTTGATCTACCTGCCCGGCGACAAGCAGGTGGTGGTCGATTCCAAGGTCAGTCTCACCGCCTATCAGCAGTACGTGGCCGCTGAAGATGACGCCATCGGCCAGCTTGCCCTCAAGCAACACATCGTGTCGCTGCGGGCCCATGTCAAAGGCCTGGCCGGCAAGGACTACAAACGCCTGGACGGTTTGCACAGCCTGGATTTCGTCTTGCTGTTCGTGCCGATCGAAGCGGCGTTCTCCGCAGCCCTTCAAGCCGAGCCGAATCTGTTCCAGGAAGCCTTTGACCGCAACATCGTGATTGTCAGCCCGACCACGTTGCTGGCGACGTTGCGGGTGATCGACAGCTTGTGGAAGCAGGAGCGCCAGAGCCAGAACGCCCGGGAGATCGCCGAGCGGGCCGGGTGGCTGTACGACAAGTTTGTGCTGTTTATCCAGGACCTGGACGAAATCGGCAGTCGCCTGCAACAACTGGACAAGGCCTACAATGCCGCACGCAACAAGCTGACAGAAGGGCGCGGCAACCTGGTCAGTCGCACCGAGCAACTCAAGCTGCTCGGTGCCCGGGCGAGCAAGCGGTTGCCGGGTGAGCTGCTTGAGCGGGCAATGACCGATGAGGATGGGCTGCCCGAGTTGTCGGAAGAAGCCGATGCCAAACCCGACGCTTGATGCAGATTCCTGTGGCGAGGGGATTTATCCCCGCTGGGTTGCGCAGCAACCCCAAAACCAGTCCCTGCGGTGCAACAGATGCACCGTACAAGCCGGTTTGCGACTGCTGCGCAGCCGAGCGGGGATAAATCCCCTCGCCACAGGGTTAAGGTGCCAGGCAGAAAGAAGATTTCTTCTTACAACGGCAAATGCCGACTCAACAACGCCCTCAACGCCGCCGGTTTCACCGGTTTTGCCAGGTAATCCAGCCCGGCGGCGTGTACCTGGGCTACCGTCTCGGGGCGGCCGTCGGCGCTGATCACGACCCCCGGCACCGGTTCACCCATGCGGGTGCGTAACCAGGCCATCAGTTCGGTGCCGGTCTCGCCGTCGTCCAGATGAAAGTCCACCAGGGCCAGTTGCGGGCGTCCGCCCTCGGCGAGCCAGCGCTCGCATTCTTCACGGTTGCGCGCTGTCCACACCTGGCAACCCCAGCGGGTCAGCAGGCTGTTCATGCCGATCAGGATGCTGTCTTCATTATCGACACACAAAACCTGCGCGCCGCTGGGCAAATGTCCGTTGGGTTCGGCCACGACGCTGGGCGCGGCAAGTTGTGTATGGGCCAGTGGCACGCTGACGCTGAACACACTGCCGCGTCCCGGCCAGGAGCGCACGCGCAACGTGTGGCCGAGTACGCGGCACAGCCCGTCGGCAATGGCCAGGCCCAGGCCCAGGCCTTTTTCGGCACGGGTCTGATGGCTGTCCAGGCGTTTGAATTCTTCGAAAATCACCTGCTGCTTATCTTCGGCGATGCCCGGCCCGCGGTCCCAGACCTCCAGGCATAGCTCGCCGTTGCGCCGACGGACGCCCAGCAGGACCGGCCCCTTGGCATAGCGGAAGGCATTGGTGAGGAAGTTCTGCAGAATGCGCCGCAGCAGCTTGATGTCGCTGTCGACCCGCAGTCGCGAGCCTCGAACGCGGAACTTCAGGCCCTGTTCCCGCGCCAGCACCGTGAACTCGGCGCCGAGGGTATCGAACAGGTCATTGAGGGCGAAGGGTTTGCGGTCGGGGTTGATCTTGCCGTTTTCCAGGCGGGAAATGTCCAGCAGGTCGGTGATCAGGTCTTCGGCCGAGCGCAGTGAACTGTCCAGGTGCTGTACCAGTTGCCGGGCTTCGCCTGGCAAACCGTCGTGCTGATGGGACAACGCGGCGGAGAACAGCCGAGCGGCATTGAGGGGTTGCATCAGGTCGTGGCTGACCGCGGCCAGGAAGCGGGTCTTGGATTGGTAGGCTGCTTCGGCGGTGCTTTTGGCTTCGGTCAGGGCTTCGTTCAGTTGCGACAACTCCCGGGTGCGTTCAGCCACCCGTTGCTCCAGCCCTTCGTTGGCTTCGGTCAGGGCCTGTGCGGCTTCGCGGAAGGCGGTGATGTCGGTGAAGCTCATGACGAAACCGCCGCCGGGCATCGGGTTGCCGATCAGCTCGATCACCCGGCCGTTCGGAAACAGCCGCTCGGACGTGTGGGCGCGACCTTGGCGCATCCAGTGCAGGCGCCGGGCGACGTGGACTTCGGCTTCGCCCGGACCGCAGAGGCCGCGTTCGGCGTTGTAGCGGATGATGTCGGCAATGGGCCGGCCGACGCTGATCAGGCCGTCCGGGTAGTTGAACAGTTCCAGGTATCGACGGTTCCACGCCACCAACCGGAGGGACTGGTCGACCACGCTGATGCCCTGGGTGATGTTTTCGATGGCGCCTTGCAGCAGGGCGCGGTTGAACTGCAGCACTTCCGAGGTTTCGTCAGCGATCCGGACCACATCCTCCAGTTGCATCTCCCGACCTTCAATCGCGGCTTTTACTACGGCCCGCGTCGATGAGGCCCCGAGCACACCGGCCAGCAGGCGTTCGGTGTGGGCGATCCATTCGCTGTCGGCGTTCTGGTTAGGGTTGAAGCCTTTGCCCTGACGGTAGGCAAAGCGGAGGAAACTCTGGCGCGCCCGTTCCTCGCCGACGAAGCGTGCCGCCAGTTGCAGCAGGTCTTCGATGTGCACCGCCAGCATCGACCGGGCGCTGGGACGGGCGCTGATCTCCTGGCCGATGAAGCGTCCGGCCTGCCAGTGCTCGGACACACGGGTGCGGGACAGCACCGAGATCCAGGCAAACAGCGTGAAGTTACCGGCCAGGGACAGGACGACGCCCTGGGTCAGCGGGCTGATCGGCAGATGCAATGGGTTGCCGTGCAGCCAGGCCAAGGCCGGGAACGCGCTCAGAGACCAGCCCAGGCTGTGGGCAGCGATCGGCAGCACCAGGGTGTAGAACCAGAGGAAGATCCCCGCAGCGAGGCCGGCGAATACACCGCGACGGTTCGCCTGTTTCCAGTACAGCGCGCCGAGCATGGCGGGCGCCAATTGGGTGACCGCGGCGAAGGCGATCTGGCCGATGGTCGCCAGGCTCGCGGTGGAGCCCAGCAGTCGGTAGCTGACATAGGCCAGCAGCAGGATCACCACGATGCTCACCCGGCGCACCGAGAGCATCCACTGTCGGAACACTTCGAACGGCCGCTCGGCGTTGTTGCGACGTAACAGCCAGGGCAGCAGCATGTCGTTGGACACCATGGTGGACAGGGCCACGCTTGCGACGATCACCATGCCGGTGGCCGCGGAGGCACCGCCAATGAACGCCAGTAACGCCAGCGCCGGATGGGCCTGCGCCAGCGGCAGGCTGATGACGAACGAATCCGGCAGCACCGAGCTGGGTAACATCATTTGTCCGGCGAGGGCGATGGGCACCACGAACAGTGCGGCCAGGGCCAGGTAGGCGGGGAACACCCACTTGGCCAGGCGCAGGTCCTGGGGCTCGATGTTCTCCACCACCGTTACGTGAAACTGGCGCGGCAGGCAGATGATCGCCATCATCGCCACCCCGGTCTGCACCACCATGGACGGCCAGTTGATGGTTTCCTTCCAGTACTGCTCCAGGCGCGGTGCGAGCATCGCCTGGTCGAACAGGTCGTCGAAGCCGTCGTAGAGACCGAACGTCACGAAGGCGCCGACCGCGAGGAAGGCGAACAGCTTGACCAGGGACTCGAAGGCAATGGCCAGCACCATGCCGCGGTGGTGTTCGGTGGCATCGAGGTTGCGGGTACCGAACACGATGGTGAACAAGGCCAGGATCAGCGAGACGATCAGCGCAGTGTCCTGGGCGCGGGTGCCCATGGCATCGGCGCCGGCGCCAATCAACAGGTTCACCCCGAGCACAATGCCCTTGAGCTGCAAGGCAATGTACGGCAGCACGCCCACCAGACAGATCAGGGCGACCACCACCGCCAGCGACTGGGACTTGCCATAACGGGCGGCGATGAAGTCGGCGATGGAGGTAATGTTCTCCTGTTTACTGATCATCACCATTTTTTGCAGGACCCACGGCGCCAGCACCAGCAGCAGGATCGGCCCGAGGTAGATCGGCAGGAACGACCAGAGCTGTTCGGCTGCCTGGCCCACCGCGCCGAAGAATGTCCAGCTGGTGCAATACACCGCCAGCGACAGGCTGTAGACCCAGGCCCGCACCCGTGGCGGCAACGGCGTGCTGCGCCGGTCGCCGTAGAAGGCGATGGCGAACATGATGGCCATATAGGCCAGGGCAACGATGGCGATCAGCCCGCTGGACAACGACATGGAAACTCCCGAACGAAGAACACCGGGGCTTGGGCCCGGCAAGACAGTCTCGCATGCCCGCTCGGGTTCGTCAGTGTCGACCAAGGTCGGGGCGTGGTGGGGTGTCGCACTCGGGTCATTCCGTGGATTTGCGGGCCTCATCGCGAGCAGGCTCGCTCCCACAAGGGATGTGCGACGGACACAAACTTCTCATCCACCTCTGAAAATGTGGGAGTGAGCCTGCTCGCGATGGCGGCTTTACTGCCCCAACGCGATATCGATCAACCGATACAATTCCTCAACCTCCAGCGGCGCGCTGGCAAAGAGGATGCGAAACACCGTCGGCGCCACCATCACATTGATCAACCGCTCGATACCGGGATTCGGCTCATCGGGATAACGCTCCAGGATGACCTGCAACTGCGCACTGATGATCCCCACGCAATGCCCAGGTGTGGCGCAGGCCTGGATGTCGCGCATCATGTTGCGACCGGGTTCGGAACTCATCTCGTCCAGGTATTGCTCGGCCCAGGCGCGCAGGTCGCCGCGCAGGCTGCCGGTGTTGGCCGGTTCGCTGTCGTGGCGCATGCGGGCGACGGCGACGTCGGCCAGCAGCGCCGGCAGGTCACCCCAGCGGCGGTAGATGGTGGACGGTGTCACGCCCGCGCGCGCGGCAATCTGCGGCACGGTCAGCGTGGCGCGGTCCTGTTCCTGGAGCAGGGCGCGGACGGCCGAATGGATCGACTCTTGTACCCGGGCGCTTCTGCCGCCGGGGCGTAAACCTTCTTTAATAGCCATGAATCGGACCTTAACACAAAGAATTTGCTTTAAGCACGCATCGGTAGCACACTCGGCAAAAGCAAAAAATTAGCTTTTGCTGATGTTTTGTGAACAGCTTCTGCGGAGTGTGCCCATGTCCCGTCCAGCTTCGACCCGTGCCAGCCTGATCTTCCTGGCCATCACCTTGCTCGGTTTCCTCGCCGCCTCCAGCGCGCCGACGCCGTTGTATCACCTCTATCAGGAACACATGCAGTTTTCCCCGGCCATCCTCACGCTGATCTTCGGTGTGTACGCCTTCAGTCTGTTGGCGGCGTTGCTGACCGTGGGCTCGTTGTCGGATTACCTGGGACGCAAACCGGTGATCTTCGTGGCGCTGGTGCTCAACATGTTGGCGATGCTGCTGTTTATCAATGCCGACAGCATCGGCTGGCTCATCGGCGCCCGGTTGATTCAGGGTTTCGCCACGGGCATGGCCACCAGTGTACTGGGGGCCGCGCTGCTGGACTTCGATCGCCAGCAAGGCCCGCTGATCACCAGTGTCGCGCCCTTGCTGGGGATGGCGTGCGGGGCGTTGGGGTGTGGCTTGCTGGCGGAGTTCGCGCCGTTGCCCCTGCAACTGACCTATTGGCTGTTGCTGGGCCTGTTCCTGGTCCAGGCCATCTATCTTTGGCGCCTGAAAGAAAGTGTCAGCCCGCAATCCGGTGCCTGGCAGTCCCTGCGTCCAACCTTGCATGTGCCGCCGCAGGCGCGGCGGCCGCTGTGGCTGGTGTTGCCACTGAACCTGGCGGCCTGGGCGGTGGGTGGTTTCTATCTGTCGTTGGCGCCGTCCCTGGTGCGGGCAGCGACCGGATCGACCTCCAACCTGATCGGCGGCGCGTTGGTGGCAGCCCTGACGCTCACCGGGGCCTTGTCGATTTACACGTTGCGCAACCAGGGCGCTGGGAAGATGTTGCGCCTTGCCGCCAGCTTGTTGATAACCGGTCTGGTGCTGGTGTTGATCGCCGCGCACACGGGTAGCCTGCCATTGTTCTTCGTCGGTACCCTGGTGACTGGCAGCGGTTTCGGCGCGGGTTTCCTGGGTGCACTGCGCAGCATCATGCCGTTGGCCTTGCCCCATGAACGGGCCGGTTTGATGTCGGCATTCTATGTGCTCAGTTACCTGGCGTTCAGCTTGCCGTCACTGCTGGCCGGGAACCTTACGCGGGTGTTCGGGTTGATCCCGACAACCGATGGTTATGGGCTGGTGTTGATCCTGTTGGCGATCGCTGCGTTGTCGGGGCTGTTACGTCAGTCCGCCAAACCGGCAAGCAGTGGTGTTCGACCTTGATACGTTGAATGCAAACGGTTGAGTTGGGTTAGCCTTGGCGTTTCGCCATTTATCTCGGGGTGATCTCCCTTGAAGATTATTCGCAGCAAGTCTTTCACCGGCGACCATGCCTGGGCCGCGTTGGACATCGCCAACATGAACGGCATTACCACACGCCTGCACTGGACCGATCAGCCGTATAAATGGCACGTCAATGCTGGTCAGGAGGTCTTCGTGGTGCTCGATGGACTCGTGCAGATGTGCTACCGGGAGGAGGGGGTCGAAAAGGACACCTTGTTGGGGGTTGGAGATATTTTCTACGCCTCGGTCGGAACCGAGCATGTTGCCAGGCCACAGGGACCGGCCAGAATCCTGGTGATCGAAAGCGAAGGCAGTGTCTGATGTGTTATCTGCAAAGTAGATAACCTATACAGAAATTACCCGTTATATCGATATTCGATCCGGCTCTAAGATGACTCCACCTCAACCGGGGACTGGAGTTCGTCATGACATGCTGCCCTGCAACAAACCGTTTGCGCCCACTGAGCCACCTGCCCAGACCGTTGGAGGCCATTCGCCAATTCACGCCCAACTGGTTCGCCGTGACCATGGGGACCGGCGTACTCGCCCTGGCCTTGGCGCAATGGCCGGGCAATGTGCCTGGCCTGCATGTCGTGGGCGAAGGGTTGTGGTTGTTCAACGTCCTGCTGTTCGTGTTGTTCAGCGGTTTGTACGCCGCTCGTTGGCTGTTGTTCTTCGACGAGGCACGGCGGATTTTCGGCCATTCAACGGTCTCGATGTTTTTCGGCACCATTCCCATGGGGCTGGCGACCATCATCAACGGTTTCCTGGTGTTCGGCCTGCCGCGTTGGGGAGACGCCGTGGTGTCGCTGGCCGAAGCGTTGTGGTGGGTCGATGTGACGCTGTCCCTGGCCTGTGGCGTGTTGATCCCATTTCTGATGTTCACCCGGCAGGAACATCGGATCGACCAGATGACCGCCGTGTGGTTGTTGCCGGTGGTGGCCGCCGAGGTCGCGGCCGCCAGCGGCGGGCTCTTGGCGCCGCATCTGGCAGACGCCCATTCGCAACTGGTCATGCTGGTCACCAGCTACGTGCTCTGGGCATTTTCCCTGCCGGTGGCGTTCAGCATTCTGACGATCCTGCTGCTGCGCATGGCCTTGCACAAACTGCCCCACGAAAACATGGCGGCGTCGAGCTGGCTGGCCCTGGGCCCCATCGGCACGGGGGCCTTGGGCATGTTGCTGTTGGGGGGCGATGCCCCGCTGATCTTTGCCGCCAACGGCTTGCCTGGGGTCGGTGAAATCGCCGCCGGGCTGGGGCTGGTGGCCGGCGTCACGCTATGGGGTTTTGGGTTCTGGTGGATGTTGATGGCGCTACTGATCACGGCGCGCTACTTGCGCAACGGCATCCCGTTCAACCTGGGCTGGTGGGGCTTTACCTTCCCCTTGGGCGTGTACGCATTGACGACGCTGAAACTGGCGAGCCTGTTGGGCCTGGGGTTCTTCACGCTGTTCGGTTGCCTGCTGGTGGCGATGCTGGTAGTGCTGTGGCTGATTGTCGGCTGGCGCACGCTGTCGGGTGCCTGGCACGGTGAGTTGTTCGTGTCGCCGTGCATTGCCGGACTGGCGAAATAATTGCCCGGCGGCTCCCAAGCGACGTGTCGTAGGTTAATGTGTGGCCTGGATAAAAAAACGTTATTCCAATAAGCGTCCACGCCACTCAGGAACATGGAAGATGAGTCACCCTTCGCAGTTCACTTTGCTTCGCCGGCGGCGTTTCCTGCCGTTTTTCATCACGCAATCCCTAGGGGCCTTCAACGACAATGTGTTCAAGCAGTCGCTGATCCTCGCCATTCTCTACCGGCTGACCATCGAGGGCGATCGTTCGATCTGGGTCAACCTGTGCGCGCTGCTGTTCATCCTGCCGTTCTTTCTGTTCTCGGCGCTGGCGGGGCAGTTCGGGGAAAAATTCGCCAAGGATGCGTTGATTCGTCTGATCAAGCTGGGCGAAATCGTCATCATGACAGTCGGCGCGGTGGGCTTTCTGTTCGATCACTTGTCGCTGATGCTGGTGGCGCTGTTCGCCATGGGCACTCACTCGGCGTTGTTCGGTCCGGTCAAGTATTCGATCCTGCCGCAAGCGCTGCACGAGGATGAACTGGTCGGCGGCAATGGCCTGGTGGAGATGGGCACCTTCCTGGCGATCCTCGCCGGCACCATTGGCGCCGGGGTCATGATGTCTTCGGCCCACTACGCACCGGTGGTGTCGACCGCGATCATCGGCATCGCCGTGCTCGGTTACCTGGCCAGCCGCAGCATCCCCCGGGCGGCGGCCGCGTCGCCACAAATGCGCCTGGACTGGAACATCTTCAGCCAGTCCTGGGCCACCCTCAAGCTGGGCCTGGGGCAAACCCCGGCGGTGTCCCGCTCCATCGTTGGCAACTCCTGGTTCTGGTTCGTCGGGGCGATTTACCTGACGCAGATTCCGGCTTACGCCAAGGACTGGATGCACGGCGACGAAACCGTGGTGACCTTGATCCTCACGGTGTTTTCGGTGGGGATCGCCCTGGGTTCGCTGCTCTGCGAAAAACTGTCCGGGCGCAAGGTCGAGATCGGCCTGGTGCCATTCGGTTCGTTCGGCCTGACAGTGTTCGGGCTGTTGTTGTGGTGGCATTCCGGTGGAATCCCTGACAGTGTCGGCGGCCATGGTTGGCTCGAACTGCTCGGCTTCGGTCATGCCTGGCTGGTGTTGATCGATATCCTGGGCCTCGGCGTGTTCGGCGGCTTCTACATCGTGCCGCTGTACGCGCTGATCCAGTCGCGCACAGTTGAAAACGAACGGGCGCGGGTGATTGCCGCCAACAACATTCTCAACGCCTTGTTCATGGTGGTCTCGGCCATTGTCTCTATTGTGTTGCTGAGCCTGGTCAAGCTGTCGATCCCGCAACTGTTCCTGGTGGTGTCGCTGCTGAACATTGGCGTCAACGCCTACATCTTCAAGATCGTCCCCGAGTTCACCATGCGTTTCATGATCTGGCTGCTGAGCCATTCCATGTACCGGGTGGAGCACCGCAACCTGGACGCGATTCCCGATGAAGGTGCAGCACTGCTAGTCTGCAATCATGTCTCCTTCGTCGATGCGTTGCTGATTGGCGGCGCGGTGCGTCGGCCGATTCGCTTCGTGATGTACTACAAGATCTACAACCTGCCCGTTCTGAATTTCATCTTTCGCACCGCCGGGACCATTCCGATTGCCGGGCGCCAGGAGGATATTCATATCTACGAAAAGGCCTTCACGCGGATTGCTCAGTATCTGAAGGATGGCGAGCTGGTGTGCATCTTTCCTGAAGGAAAGTTGACCGCTGATGGTGAGATCAATGAATTCAAGAGCGGCTTGATGCGCATCCTGCAGGAAACGCCGGTGCCGGTGATTCCCCTGGCCTTGCAGGGCTTATGGGGCAGTTTCTTCAGCCGCGATCCGGCCAAGGGCCTGTTTCGGCGGTTCTGGTCGCGGGTGACCCTGGTGGCGGGGCCAGCGGTGGCGGTGGAGATGGCTGAGCCGGCCAAGCTGCAAGCGTTGGTCGGCGAGTTGCGCGGGAGTGTCAGGTAAACACTCAGGCCTTATGAGGCCCCAATCTGTGGGAGCAAGGCTTGCCCGCGATGGCGGTCTTGAGATCGCTATCGCGGGCAAGCCTTGCTCCCACAGATCCTGCTTCCCCAGGCTCTATTTGCCAAAGGGTCTAGGCGCTGACTTTAAGCCCGATCAACCCCGCCACGATCAACGCCACACTGACCAACCGAACCAGTGCCATCGACTCGCCAAACAGAATAATCCCGGCGATCACCGTGCCCACGGCGCCGACTCCGGTCCAGATCGCATAGGCCGTGCCCAGTGGCAGTTCCTTCATCGCCAGGCCGAGCAGGCCGAGGCTGATCGCCATGGCCGCAATCGTCAATGCAGTAGGGAGAGGGCGGCTGAAGCCGTCGGTGTATTTCAGGCCGACAGCCCAGCCGACTTCGAACAGACCGGCAAAAAACAGAATGATCCAGGACATCGAGCACCTCCATCAATGGATGGGGTCGTCCCCGGATTGACACTTGATCGACGGGCGGGATCAAGTGGCGGGGTCGTCCCCGCGCTGAAGGGTAGAGTGCCCATTCCCGGGCACTCGATCAAGCCTGTATTCAGTCGATCGCTTGCCCGGCGGCGAGCGCTTCGCGGTCCTGCTTTTCGCTCATGCGGCGGAAGTAGGTTGAGAGCAGTGCCCCGGAAATGTTGTGCCAGACGCTGAACAACGCGCTGGGCACCGCCGCCAATGGCGAGAAGTGCGCACTCGCCAGGGCCGCGCCCAGACCCGAGTTCTGCATGCCCACTTCCAGCGCCAGGGATTTGCGCTGGGCTAGTGGCAGCTTGAACAGGTGGCCGGTGAAGTAGCCCAGCAGGAAGCCGAAGCTGTTATGCAACATCACCACCGCCATGATCAGCAGGCCCGACTCGGCGATTTTCGCCTGGCTGGCGGCGACGACAGCGGTGACGATGATGACGATGCTCACCACCGACACCAGCGGCAACACCTCCACCGCGTGGCGAACCTTGTCCCCCAACAGTCGTTGCGCGACCACGCCCAGGACGATCGGCAACAGCACCACTTGCAGGATCGACCAGAACAGCTCCATGAACGACACCGGCAACCAGGCCGAGGCCAGCAGCCAGATCAGTGCGGGCGTCAGCAGCGGCGCGAGCAGGGTGGTGACGGCGGCGATGGCGACCGACAGTGCCAGGTCGCCACGGGCCAACCAGGTCATGACGTTCGACGAGGTACCACTCGGGCAGCAACCCACCAGGATCACGCCGACGGCGATTTCCGGCGGCAGGTGGAACACCTGGCAGAGCAACCAGGCCACGCCGGGCATGATCACGAAATGCGCAACCACGCCCAGCGCCACACGCCACGGATGGCGAGCCACTTCGGCGAAGTCCTCGAGCTTGAGGGTCAGGCCCATGCCGAACATCACCAGTCCCAGCAGCGGCACGATGGCGCTTTTCAGGCCGATGAACCAGGTTGGCTGCAGGAACGCCACGATGGCGAAAATCAGTACCCAGTAAGCGAAGGTATTGCCGACGAAGCGGCTCAGTGCAGCCAGTGCGCGCATGACCAGATCCTTGTTATCAATAATTGAAACCACACAAAACCAATGTGGGAGCGAGCCTGCTCGCGAAAGCGGTGCATCAGCAAACATCAGTGCTGAATGATCCGACGCTTTCGCGAGCAGGCTCGCTCCCACAGGGGTAACGCTATGTCGTCAGATCCCCTGAGGTGTCTCTTCCCCACCCAACGCTTCCACCAGCGCCGGCAGGAATTCGCCGAAGGTCAACATCATCAGGGTGAAGCTGGCGTCCAGTTGGCCGAGGGCTTCATCGCCGCCGTCCTGTTCCGCCTGGTCCTGCAGCAAATCTTCGAACTTCAGGCGCTTGACCACCATCTTGTCGTCGAGGACAAAAGACAGCTTGTCCTGCCAGGCCAGCGACAGTTGCGTCACCACCTTGCCGGTGTTGAGGTGCAGCTGGATTTCATCGCTGGTCAGGTCCTGGCGCTTGCAGCGCACGATGCCACCGTCTTCATGGGTGTCGCGCAGTTCGCATTCGTCCAGCACGAAGAAGTCGTCCGCGGCTTTCTGGGTCTTGACCCAGTCGGTCATGATGGCGGTCGGTGCTGTCTTGACCGTCAGTGGACGCACCGGCAGCGAGCCGATGACTTCGCGCAGGGTGGACAGCAGGTCCTCGGCGCGTTTCGGGCTGGCGGAGTTGACCAGGATCAGCCCCTGTTTCGGCGCGATGGCGGCGAAGGTGGAAGAGCGACGAATGAACGCGCGCGGCAGGAACGCCTGGATGATTTCATCCTTGATCTGGTCCCGTTCCTTTTTGTAGACCTTGCGCATTTGTTCGGCTTCGATCTCTTCGACCTTTTCCTTCACGGCATCGCGTACGACGCTACCAGGCAGGATGCGTTCTTCCTTGCGTGCAGCGATCAACAGGAAATCCTGGCTGACATGTACCAGAGGAGCGTCTTCGCCTTTGCCGAACGGCGCGACGAAACCGTAAGTGGTCAACTCCTGGCTTGCACATGGACGCGCCAGTTTGCTGGCCAGTGCAGTTTCCAACGCCTCGGCATCAAAAGGCAGATCTTGGGTCAGGCGATAGATAAGCAGGTTTTTGAACCACATGGGGTGAGTCTCTCCTTTATACAAAGGAGCGCATTATTCTCTTCGCGGCGCCATAGGCCAACCCTTCGCTAAGCCTTTGGAAGGCCTGAGGAAATTAATTTAAAAAGTGCTTGCCAGCTTGGAGGGCGCTCCGTAGAATGCGCGCCACACCGAAAGCGAAGGGTGATTAGCTCAGCCGGGAGAGCGTCTGCCTTACAAGCAGAATGTCGGCGGTTCGATCCCGTCATCACCCACCATTCGTTCCAAGTGTTACGCGCAGCGGTAGTTCAGTCGGTTAGAATACCGGCCTGTCACGCCGGGGGTCGCGGGTTCGAGTCCCGTCCGCTGCGCCATATTTGCTTATCCAGGCCCACTGAACACCTGGAAGCCACAAAACAAGCGGCCTTGAGCCGCTTTTTTTGTGCCTGTAATTCCATTCGGATCCATTCTCAGCAAGGGTTTCAAGTACACCATTGGTGATACTTCTGCCGTGTTAATGGCGACCCACTTCTCTGTCTTTTCCTGACAACTCATGCCTGTCGCAATAACCCTGAGCCGGTCAGCTGCGTAGGCGTGCTCGACGTGCTCCCGCGATTGGGGCCCATCCCGATCGTTGGGTTTGGCAAATGGGGATCACTTGTGCCTAACTGCGTCGATAACAAGCGAGGACGCTCCATGCGACGTAGAAGCGCACAGTACTGGCTTTGGGTTGACAGGCGTCTGCCTGGCAAAATCTATAATGACCTTCTCAACGATGGGCGACAGGTCGAGGTACAGGCCCGGTTGACACTGGAGCGTGGGATTCAGGTCTTCATAGGGGTATATGCAGCCGACGGTGCTGTGATTTGCGAAGAGCTTCACGACCGTCTCGCCGGTGAAAAATTAGCCTCCGCGCTGGCTTGGGGCGTACAACATGCGCGCTTCAGGATCATGCAGTCGGAGTGTTTCAAAGCTCCGCATCGCCCACAATTTACCCTGAGCCCAGTGATCGTCGATGAGGTCAAGTTGATGCTACGGCGCGTGGAGATGGACGAACGAGAACGTTTGAGACTGCAATCGCAGGATGCTTGGGATGAGTATGTCGAAGCTAAAAAGGCGATGCATGATTTGATGCGTCAACTCCGAGTGGATCGCGAGGCATGGACCGAATGCCAGGAGCGATTGCGGCAGGCGATTGATCGCCGAGCCTCTATTGCGCGAGTTTATTTGCAAGCCACGCTCACAGCTGATTGAGTCGAGCAGGGGGCTGGGCACGTCCCGATGAGAGGAGCTGACGCGGACGATTGCGCATCTGCGTAATGAAGGCCACTGAAGCGGGTTTTTGGCTGTTTTGTCGCATTTTCTTTTTTTTTAAAGTTTTGCAATTAAATCAGCACGTTACAAAAAACTGTGAGAGAATGCGCCCCGCATCGAAAGTGCAGGGTGATTAGCTCAGCCGGGAGAGCGTCTGCCTTACAAGCAGAATGTCGGCGGTTCGATCCCGTCATCACCCACCAAACTTTCAATGTTACGCGCAGCGGTAGTTCAGTCGGTTAGAATACCGGCCTGTCACGCCGGGGGTCGCGGGTTCGAGTCCCGTCCGCTGCGCCATATTCGATGACTTGGAACACTGAACGCCAGGTCACCCATAAAAAGCCCGCTCATTGAGCGGGCTTTTTGTTGTCTGTCGTTTGAGTGGGCACGCCTTGGCGGTCCCTGATTGCGTTCCCACGCGGAGCGTGAGAACGATCATTCCCAAGGCATTTTATCTACTGCTCGGCGTTCCGGCTGTGACGGTAATCGCTGACCGCCTCGTACACCGCCTTACGCAAGCGGTTGATGCCGCCGATAGGGCGGTGCGCCTCGATGCCGAACCACGGATTGAACGACAGGTTGTCGCAGGCCAGATTCAGCTTGGGGGTGTCGAAGTCCTGGGGCGGTACCTTGATTCGCGCCACCGTCTCGAACGGCGCGTCACTTTCTTGCCATTCAATGCTGGTGTCCTCGATCGGCATGTATTTGCCTGGGTCCTGGCGTTGGATCTGCAGGACAAAACACGCCGGCACCCGGTCTGTGGATAACTGCTGATGCAATGCACTGCGCAGGAAGTTCGGCAGTGCCTGGTTTTGTGCCGGCAGGGTATAGCTTGGGCAACTGTCCGGGTCTGGCGCGACACGAAACTTGGCGTTGGCCTCGCCGAACTTGTAGGGCGATACCGAAAAATACGTAGTCTGGGTCGGACTGGCGGGAGGCGGTGACAGCGTCGCCAGGGCGATGAACAGATGGCGGATCTGCCAACTGCGCGGGTCCAGTCCTGGAAAGAAAGCCATCACTTTTTTTCCATCGGCCTGGGCGGCCACATTCTGACGGTACTCGGCGACATCACTGACGAAGAAGTTCGGGTGATTGAACATCACGAAATCCTGTTCGCCCTGTGACTGTCGCTCCCCCAGCAACGACTTGCCCGGCACGTTCAACAGCTTGATGGCCATCCCGCGTGCATCACGCAGGCTATCGAACTGAGGATATGCATTGCCGTTGGACAGGCGCATCGTCGCCTGCCAGACCTTGCCCGGCTCGGCAAACACGCCCTGGCGCAGGGGGGCTGGCAGGTCGGACGGCACTTGGACTTCGGCCATCACGCAGCCGTGTGCCTTGGCATGGGCGTCCCGCAGATAACGTGTACCTTCGCGATGCTGATCGACGATGCGGATGGCAGTCTGGATGATCTCCTGGGTCATGGCGGCTTCGCCGGGTGGTATCTGTTCCTTGTCCGACACCGGTCCGCTGTGTTGCCAGGCGAACCACGCCGTGGCGAACGCCCAACCGAGCAAGCCGATGCCCAGCAGCCACAGGAGTGTCTTGCCCAGAAAGGCGCCGAGGCGCAGCCAGAGCGTGATCAGCATGGGTCAGTCCTTTTGCCTGAGAGATTCATCATCACAGTTGCGATTCCAGCGGCCCGCCCAGCACCTTGAGGTATTCCAGCAATGCCCAGCGTTCCTGCGGTTGCAGCAGGCGACCGATCACCCCGTTACCCTTTTCGCCGGCGCGGAATTCATGGCCGCTGTTGTGGTTGCCGGTGATCCGGGTGTCGAAGAGAAAACCGTTGGTAAAGGCTTCGGTGCGATACCCCAGGTGCCGGGGATCGTATTCGAAGTTGCCTTTATAGAAGGTGGTCGCTCGTTCGTCCTGGGGAGACAGCAACTGATAGATCGTCGGCACCGAGCCGTTATGCAGGAACGGTGGCGTGGCCCAGACGCCGGCCAGTGGCCGGGCCTTGTAGGCGCGCAGTTCACGCACACCGATGGGCAGGCCGAAGCCATCCATGGCCGGCCGCTCGACCGGGGTGACACCGGCGTCGCGGTAGGCGCGGTTCTCGACGAATGCCGTGACGTAGGCCAGGCCCTTGGCGACCGAAACCTGGCTCAGGTCCAGCGGTTGTGTCGGGGTCGGGTGCAGTTGCACGTCCAGTTTCGCCAGTTCGGCCGGGTCCCATTGCAAGCTGGTCAAGTCGAAGCGGTGGTCGGCAATGTTATTGGCGGTGCCCGGATCGGTGCCGATTACCTTCACCGGCAGCATGTGCAGTTGCTGGACCGGTCTGTCGGGGCCCTGGACCACATTGGGCACATGGCAGCCGGCGCAGTTTTCGGCGAACAGCGCCCGGCCCTTGGCGGCGAGGGGTTTATCGATCGAGCCCAGTAGTGCTTCCGGCCACACCGGGGGTTTGAGCAACTGCAAGGTTTCTTCGATCGTGTGCAGATCGCGCACGCGTACGCTGGAGGGGTAGCGCGCGTCGCCCTGCAACGGCTTGCCCTGGGCATCGAAGAAATTCAGCGTGGCGCCCACACCCAGCGCTTCACCGACGTTGCGGGCCATTGGTTGTTGGGCCGAGCCGTTCCATTGCACCCAGTCGAAGGTCCAGATATCCCACAACTGCGGGTAATCCACTGGAGCGTCGGCGACTCGGTAATTCTTCGCCGAAATGGCGTCGCCGAAACTGGCATTGGCGATGCGCCCAAACGCGTCGGTGCGGCCAGGCCCTTCTTCGGTGGGGTAGAGGCCGCGGTGGGTGTCATTCCAGGCGACCCGCAGGAACGTATCCAGGGAGTCCTTGAATGCCTTGCGCAATGCGTCGTGTCGGGCATCGTCGTACTCCTGGCCCAGGACCTGACGGGCGAAGCGTTCGAATTTCCATGGGTTGTAATAGGTCGAGGCGAGGCTGGCGACCAATGCCTGTCCGAAACTGCCGCCGCGCAAGGTCGGCACGCTGGAGGGCAGGACGTGTTGCGCCGAGCCGCCGTCGATCCGGATCGCCTGGCCCTTGAAGCGCAATTCGCCGGTGTGGCAGGCGGCGCAGGTGATGTCCAGGAATTGTTCGGTGCTGCCCGGGTTCTGGTGTCGCGCAAAACCCACTGGAAGGTTACCAGGGTTCTCCTTCGAGGCTTTCTGCGCCGGATCGACGAGAAAGCCGAAACGCGCCAGGTATTCGGGCGAAGCGAAGCGCTGCTGCGAGAATGGCAGCTCGAGGGCCGTGAACCAGTCGTAGCGCAGGCCTTTGACCTGCGTCCCCTGGGGCGTGAAGTAATACGTCTGACGCTCGGCGGCGCTCCATTGATCCAGGTAGTGCACCTGTTCCACGGGGGTGTAGAACGGCAGGCGCGGATTGGCGACGTAATAAAGCACTACGGCCACGGCGATCAATACCAGTACGAGGAGCAGCAGGAAAATGCGAGAGAGGAGGCGCACGGTCACATCCTTGTTTTTTTGATACGCCCTTATGCCTCAGCGCCGCGCGGCCGGCAAGTGGCCATTATTTGCCGGCCGCGGCGTGCGGCGATAGGTCCCTGTAGGTAATAGATGACAGATGCTTCATCCGCACAGGATCAAAAAGCGTTTGTGGCACCTGAACTTATCCCCGGTTTTCGGCTCACATGCCGGTAGCCATTGGTCGTGGCGGCCTGATAAGCTCGCGGCTTTACTCGATTGCCCTTTAGGCGCATGAACAAGGAAATAGCATGAAACAGCATCGGTTGGCGGCGGCGGTTGCCCTGGTTGGCCTGGTACTCGCAGGTTGCGATTCGCAGACCAGCGTTGAGCTGAAAACCCCGGCGCAGAAAGCTTCCTACGGTATCGGCCTGAACATGGGCAAAAGCCTGGCTCAGGAAGGTATGGACGACCTGGACTCCAAAGCGGTCGCCCAAGGCATCGAAGATGCCGTCGGCAAGAAAGAACAGAAGCTGAAAGACGAAGAACTGGTCGAAGCCTTTGCCGCACTGCAAAAGCGTGCCGAAGAACGCATGGCCAAGATGAGTGAAGAGTCGGCGGCTGCCGGCAAGAAATTCCTCGAAGAAAACGGCAAGAAGGCTGGCGTGACCACCACCGCTTCCGGCTTGCAGTATGAAGTGGTCAAGAAAGCTGACGGCCCACAGCCCAAGCCGACCGACGTGGTGACTGTCCATTACACCGGCAAGCTGACCAATGGCACCGTGTTCGACAGCTCCGTGGAACGCGGTAGCCCGATCGATCTGCCGGTCAGCGGCGTGATCCCGGGTTGGGTTGAAGGTCTGCAACTGATGCATGTCGGCGAGAAGTACAAGCTGTACATCCCGAGCGACCTGGCCTACGGTGCCCAGAGCCCGAGCCCTGCGATCCCTGCCAACTCGGTTCTGGTCTTCGACCTGGAACTGCTGGCGATCAAGGATCCGGCAAAAGAAGACGCAGCCAAGTAATCGCGTCTCCTATAACGACAACGCCTCGCTTATGCGGGGCGTTGTTGCATCCGGGCGGCGGAAAATCCGAAAAAACCGAACGCACCTCGCAGACCGCAGTCATAGGCAATACAGGCGCTGCGCTAGACCCAGTCGGCCTGTCAAGTCAATGAAATATTGGGTTTTTTTATGTGAGTAAAAAACGCCCGATCTGAGCTCAGGCCTTATGAAACGGGGGCTTCAGCGGTGAAATGCAGCTCTGTTCACAAGGTTATCCACAATTTGTGTGGATAACATTTCAGTAGGAAGAAAAAATGAAGGCACCGTGGAATTTTGCACGATTCCTGCCTTTGGCAGGACGGTTGCTGGCCCGTGGCCGCTTGCCGACGCTACTGTTTGCCGTCGCCCGCAAGGGAGCCCGGGAGGGCGGGCGGCTGGGGAGACTCAAGGACGATCTGCGTTTGTTGCAGGCGTTGTGCCTGGCTTACTGGCGCGGCGAATACCGGGCGGTCAGCGCCAAGTCGCTGCTATCGGTGGTGGCGGGGCTCATGTATTTCCTCAGCCCCCTGGATGCGATCCCGGATCTGCTGCCGATGTTTGGCATGATCGACGATATCGCCGTACTGGCGTGGATCATGAAAACTCTCGATGACGAGCTCAGTGCCTTTCGCGCCTGGCGTGATGCGCAGTCCCCCGACAAGCTCGCACGGGTCGAACGACTCCCCGATACCCCTCGACAACTTCAGCTCGAGGAACAGAAAAAGCCCTGATTCTGTTCGTTTCCATTCGGACGACCATCACCCCGCGACCTTAGCCGCCATTTAGGATTACACTTCCAAGGAAAAGGCTGACTCGCTAAGTGTCGTTGTCCTACGGGGTAGAGATGGATATTCAGATAATCACACGCGACGGAGAGCCCGAGTACGCGGTTTTGCCGTGGGAGCAGTACCAGTCGTTGTTGAGGGCCGCAGGCATCCATCAAGCACCGCCGCAAGAGGCCTCGGCCCAACACGCGGCGGCACCGGACCAGATTCTTCCTGGCCTGGATCAATTACGCAGTTTGCGCGAAGGGAAGGGCATCGCCATCGAGGCGCTGGCCCGCACGGTAGGTATCAGCCCGTCTTATCTGGCCATGATCGAAAGCGGCGAGCGTCAGCCCGATGCTGCGATTCGGCGTAGTCTGGCCTGGGAATTGACGGTGCCGGGTTGGAGGGAAGGATCGTGAGTGTACGTATCAGTCGGCAGCATTGGGATGGGTTGTTGGGCGAGTTGGACCAGGCGCGCCGCCAGCGCCATTTGTTGACGTATCGTGCCTTGCTGGAGCGTTTGCAACTGCCCAGCCCGGCCATGCAGACCCTGACCGCCGCCCTTGAACATCTGGCGGCGCTGGACGCTCGGGCCGAGCAGCCGTTGCGCAGCTCCCTGGTCATCAGCCAGGGCGCCAGCCGGTTGCCCCGCACCGGTTTCTTCGAGTGTGTGGAACGCCTGGGGCGTTTTTCCGGCCCTTCCGATGGCGTGGCCGCCGCGTCCTGGCATGCTTCGGAAGTGGTCCGGGTGTTCGAGTATGAGTACCCGGAGTCGGCGGAGGCCTGATTGTTCTGACGGAGCCTGGCGCGGACCGGTTAAAGAAAAATTGGAAAAACCGGACGTTCTCAAGATTTTCCTGGCAGCTCAATAAAATTTGGGCGGCCAAGTCGAAATGAAGAGGTTTGCCTGGGCTCAGTTGGTTATGCGGCTGTAAATCGCGGGCGCTTCAGCAATTGACGCATGTGCTGAACAATAGCCGACGACTTTTTTTGCGGATTAAAGACCCATCGACTCCAAGGAGGCGATGGGTTTTCGCATTTAGCGAATCGCCCTACGCCCACTGCATCTTTCCCTGACTTATTTCCTCAGCCATCCCCGGCAAAGTCTCGCGCTTCCTGAGTGCTGCGAGACGTTTGCCCATGTTCGACCGGTTTTCCCTGTTGGTCCTTGATCGCTTCATGCCTTGATGGATCAGGTGCACCGTATCGAGCAGGAGCTCGACAGTTTCAAAGACACCCTTTCCCTATATCGCCAGCAACTGGAGCGCTGGTACGGCCGTGTGGCGGACCGGGCCAGCCAGGCGGCCGACCTGCCTTCGCTGATGGGCATGGAGCGGCTGATCCGCTTCGGTGACAGCACCACCGCGGTCAGCAGCGGCGACGACGATTTTCTCTCCACCGTCGTCCAGTGCCCCCAAGGCGGGGTGATGAGGATCGAGAGCAAGCTCGAGTCGGTGTACGACATTCCGCTGGGCGACATCGTGGTGGATGTGGTGGCGGTGGACAGCGGCGAGATCACGCCAGTCACCCTGGATGCCCAAGGTCAAGGGATCTTCGAAGGGGTGGCAGGGAGGTCCTATCAGGTTCGTGTGCAGAGCGAAGTGTCATCTGCGCAGCTCAATAAGTTGTTTTCCTCCTACGATGGCCTGACCACGGAGCTGACAGATTGGCTGCGCGGCGAGTGGCAGGGGTTCAAGCCGCAGTGGGCGCAGCAATCCCTGGCCACCTCGGCAACTGCGGTGGGCAACGGCTTGCTCGCCGGCAGTTGGGCGGCAATCGAAGGGGTATGGGACAGCCTCAACCTGCTCTCGGACATCCTCAAGGACCCCGGGCAGTTTGTTGACCGCCTGGGCAGCAGTGCCAGTCAGTTGATGACGCTGGCGCAGGACGCGCCGCAAGTGATGGCGAAGCTGCAGTTGCTGACCAGTGACGAAGCGACGCTGTGCCTGCTGGTTCGCACCGCCAGTCTCTGGCTGGAGATGTTGCCACCCAGTGAGATCGCCGGCGAAACGAGCGAAGCACTCTCGACGGTGGTGGTGCAGTTGCTGCTCGACCTGCTGATCGGCGTGGTGCTGACCTTCGCCGGGGCGGGGGCCGGCATCGCTTATCTGGCGATGCGTCTGGCCAAGCACGGCGCAAGCTTGATGAATGCCGTACAGCGTTTTGTCAGCGCGATCTTTGCGGTCGTCAACGGTTTCATGGGCTACGTCGACCGTTACAAGACGGTGGCGGCGCGCGGCATTGCGGCCGGAGTAAAAAAAGGTCGGATGCAGCTGCGTTGGGATGCGCAACGCAACACCACGCTGAAAAAACACGAACCCCACGACGACGTCCCCGCCCAATCGAAAACCCCCAACGGTGACAGCGCCGACAGCGCGGCCCTGACCCGCACCGACGGCTGCCCGGTGTCGATGGTCACCGGCGAAGAACTGCTGACCCTGGAAGACGGCCGGCTCGATGGCCGGCTGCCGTTCGTC
>NZ_NOIN01000009.1 GCF_014596565.1 Pseudomonas sp. PSB18
GGCCTGGACCTACAACGCCTATGGCAAGGTCATCTCCGAGCGCGATGAACAGGGCCGCGTCACCCGCTACGAATACGCCGACGATCTGCATCTGGTCAGCCGCCGTCTCAATCCCGACGGCAGCACGTTGCGCTACCGCTACGACTCGGCGCGGTTGCTGCTGACCGAGATCGAGAACGAATCCGGCGAAAAATATCAGCTGGACTACACCCCCAGCGGATTGATCCGACAGCAAATCGGCTTCGACGGCCAACGCACCGCCTATGCCTACGACCTCAATGGGCACCTGCTGGAGAAAACCGAGTTCGGTGCCGACGGCAGCCAGCTTGTCACCGCCTACCAGCGCGACACGGCCGGACGCCTGCTGATCAAGACCCTGCCCGACGGCCAGACAATCCAGTACCGCTACGACGGGCTGGGCCGGCTGGTGGATGTCGATGACGGCAGCGACCACCCGCTGGCCTTCGAGTACGACACCCAGGACCGGCTGATCACCGAGCATCAGGGCTGGGGCACCCTGCGCTATGGCTACGACGCCTGCGGGCGGCTCAATCACCTGCGCCTGCCGGACAACAGCAAGGTCGACTACCACCATGCCCCGGGTGGTGCGCTGACTGCCATCGACCTGAACGGCGCACGCCTTACCGAACACCTGGTGCGTGGCGGCCGCGAATATCAGCGCCAACAAGGCCTGCTGCTCAGCCAGTACGAACACGACGAACAGGGCCGGCTCAAGGCCCACAGCGTGCTGCAGAACCAGCAGACCTTGTTCTGGCGCGATTATGCCTACAGCCCCAAGGGCAACCTCGCCGCGATTTCCGACAGCCGTCGAGGGCGGCGCGAGTACCAGTACGACCCGCTGGACCGCCTGACCCGGATCGAGCATTCCCACACCGATCCCGCGGAACACTTCGCCCACGACCCGGCCGGCAATCTGTTGATGCAGGACCGCCCCGGCCCGACCCACCTCAAGGGCAATCGCCTGCTGATGGAGGGCGACCGCCACTACGACTACGACGCCTTCGGCAACCTGATCCGCGAACGCCGCGGCAAGGCCCAGGTCCTCGTCACCGAATACCGCTACGACAGCCAGCACCGCCTGATCGGCGTCACCACGGCGGACGGCCGCGAAACGTCCTACCGCTACGACGCCTTCGGCCGACGCATCAGCAAGACCGTGGCCGGCCTGACCACCGAGTTCTTCTGGCAGGGCGACCAACTCGTCGCCGAAAGCAGCCGCCAGCACCACCGCAGCTACCTCTACGAACCCGGCACCTTCCGCCCGCTGGCGCTGCTCGACGGCAAAGGCCTCAACGCCTGCCCGTTCTACTACCACCTCGACCACCTGGGCACGCCCCAGGAACTGACCAACTACGGCGGCCAGATCGTCTGGTCGGCGCGCTATAACGGCTACGGCAAGGTCCGCGAGATCCAGCACGACGGCGGCGAACAACTGGAACAACCGCTGCGCTTCCAGGGCCAATACTTCGACCCGGAAAGCGGCCTGCACTACAACCGTCACCGTTACTACAATCCGGAAACGGGCCGCTACCTGACCCCTGATCCGAGCAAACTGGCGGGTGGGCTCAATGGGTATCGATACACCCTGAACCCGACGGGGTGGGTGGATCCGTTGGGGTTGGTGGATTGTCCGGGGAAGGGTGGGTGCAGGCCGGCGGTTGCGGAGCAGGATCCGGCTGCGAAGGTTGGGGTGGATGAGGGGGAGCCGCGGCTGCCGATGACGGCGGAGCAGCGGCGGGATCGGATTGATGAGCTGGGGGAGGCGAATGCCAAGCGACGTGTCACTCGAATGGAAAAAGAATACGGCATGCATACCGTTGAAAAGCATGGGTCAGAAATATCAGATGCTGCGCTCAAACAGAGGGCAATTAACGGTGCAAATCCGCATACGGGCGAAATTCCGAAAGGCGCGAATGGAAGTTTAAGCTCCCAGTTCAGCAATTGGCGCGTTCATTTAAATGCGCTGAATAAGGCTATGACTAGAGGAGAGCTTGGGTTGGATCCGTTTACAGGTCTGGATCACAAAAAAGATAGAATAGTAAGACAAGAGTTGCCCGGAGCAGGGCGTGGGTACAAGCCGAATAAGAAGGATAAGCAGAATCCAAAGTTGAACGAAAACCTAAATTGGTTCGAGGTGAAGTTCGATAAGCAGGGCGTGCCGTATACCGGATTTCCCACGGAGAGAAAATAATGTTGAAAGATCCTTTTCTGAATGAGGCGTTTGTGCCTGATCTCATGTGGTTTATCGGCCAGTTCGATGTCTACGATCAAGAGGAAACAAGAGGCGTAGCGTTGGGGGGATACGATCCCAATGATAAGCATGACCGCTCTGAATTGATTATTAAATATGCTCTTGATTTAGCGTGTCTGTCATATAGGCACAAATATGTGCTAGTAGCATTTCTCGAGGAGACACTTAAGGATCCGAATTATGATTTCCAGGCGTTGTTTGAAATAGATGAGGATTGTGCGGGCAGTTGGCCTCGCGACGAATGGTATAACTTAAAGAGTCCTCGAGAGTTTCTCCAAGATGTGTTTGTGCTTGCGAAGGAGGTTTGGAGAGAGGATCTCAAGACAGCGGCCCAAGAAGATCCATCGACTTGGTAGACCAGCAGTAGCTTACCAAATGGATGTGCAGATAGCCTTGCATAGCAAATACTCTGCTCAAAAACCCACTAGACTGATGGATTAAATGACGGCTTTCACAAGTTACATAATTTTTTGGCGCTCATTTCCATTAAGACCTGGCCAGCCGAACACGAAACCGTTGAGCAAGTCCTTAACGCCTTCCTGGCTGAATCTGACACGGAAGTTCTTAGGCAGGCGGTGTCGGTAAGCTGTCAAAGCTGCATTGATTTGTTGCGGATATGATCCGCACACAGCGGTTCTCTACTACCTATCAGCACACCATGAACTGCTTTTGTGGCGAGGGAGCAAGCTCCCTCGCCACAGGGTTTCGCTAGTCGTGCTTGCAGCGGGCGGTCTTTGCCCAGGACGCTCGCCTCACACCGATAAACTTGATCTCATGACAGGCTCCCGCTCAGCCAAACCATCAATCAAATAGACACTTCCTCCCAAAATCTCCTTCGCATGATGCTTAGCCTGCGAAGCCAGTTCCGCCAACTGGCTCGCATCCAGCTCTCCGCAAACCTCCGAGCGCAGATGCACCACGCCAATCGACAGCGACAACAACGCAAACTCCTGCCGAATCCCCTGTCGGTTCAACGCCGTAAAGCATCCAGCTTCCAGATGTTCAGGGCGATAGAACCGACGGCAATGGGTCTGGAAGTCGCTCAGCAGTTGGTTCAGGCGCTTGCGCCAGTCTTCCGGGCCGAGGACCAGCAGGAAGTCGTCTCCGCCGATGTGGCCGACGAAGTCGCGGCTGGGGTCGATGCGTTCGTTCAGGCATTGGGCCAGGCACAGCAGGACTTCGTCGCCGCGACCGTAGCCATAGATGTCGTTGAAGGGTTTGAAGCTGTCGATGTCGACGTAGCAGATCACCGCTTCCTGCCGCTGTTGCAGCAGACGGGTGAGGCATTGCTGGATCGGTACGTTGCCCGGCAGCAGGGTCAGCGGGTTGGCGTAGCGGGCCTGTTGGATCTTCAGTTCGGTGATGAGCTTGAGTACGTCGATCACCCGTCCCAGCCCCAGGTAGTGACCGTTGAGGGTGATGATGAAGTCTTCTTCGATGCGTTGTCGGGCGCGGCTGGTGATGAGGCGGCTGACTTGCTGCAGCGACTGGCTCAGTTCCACGGCCAGGAAATCATCGCTCATCAGGCGGCTGATGGGTTTGCGGGCGAACAGGTCAGTGGCGAAGGGTTTGAGCAAGGCGTCCGAGAGTGAATGGCGGTGGACGATGCCGCAGGGGCGGTTCTGATTATCCAGCACGGCCAGGGAATTGAGGTTGGCCTGGCGCCGAAAGGCTTCCAGGACCCGTGCCGTGGGGGTGTCGTGGGGCATGGCCGGTTGCTCGTTGAGCAGGGCGCTGAGGTCGTTGATTTCATCGCTCAGCGGCACCGCGCCGCTGTCCTGCCGGGGCATCAGCGCCTTGGCATCCCGGGATGGCTGTTCCTGAGGGCGGGCGAGCAGGTATCCCTGGACCAGATCCACGCCCATTTCCATCAGCACTGCCAGTTCTTCCGGCAGTTCGATGCCCTCGGCAATCACTTGGGAACGTGACGTCCGGGCGATCTTCAGGATCGAGCCGACGAACTCGCGCTTGAGGGCATCCTGGTGAATGCCGTCGATGAAGTGGCGGTCGATCTTCACGTAATCGGGGCGCAATTCGGACCACAACCGCAGGCTCGAATAACCGGCGCCAAGGTCGTCCAGGGCAATGGAGAAGCCCATGGCCCGGTAATGATGCAACGCGTTCTGCAGAAGCTGGAAATCATCGATCGGGGTTTGTTCGGTCAGTTCGATGACCACTTGGCTGGGCGGGATGCCGAAGTCCTGCAGCAGTTGCAAGGTGCGCCCGGTCTGGTGTGCCGATTCCAGCAGCGACTCGGGCGAGACATTGAGGAACAGCTTGCCCGGCAGTTTCTGCTCGTTGAAGCGTTGGCACGCGCTGCGTCGGCAGGCCAGTTCCAGTTCACTGAGGCGTCCGGCCTGGCGGGCCACGGAGAGCAAGGCGATGGGCGAGTGCAGTGGGCTGTTGGACGGCCCGCGGGTCAAGGCTTCGTAACCCAGGATGCGCCGTTCGGACAGGCACACGATCGGTTGGAACAGACTGTGCAAACCGCTTTGAGCCAGGATTGAACTCAAGGCACTCAGCTGTTCGGTCGTGGTCATGGCGATCTCTGGCAATAAAAAAAGGACTGGGCGCCGTGGTGGGGCGCCCAGTCCTGTATTTCACGACAGACTGATGTCAGTTTGATGACACTCCGACGAGAGTCACCATTAAATGGCCATCATCCTTGCTTGGCGACCGTCGTATTGAGTTTCAGGTAATCCAGCAGGATTCGCCCGGTCTCGCTCAGGTACGCATCGTCTTCCGGCTTGGTCTTTTCCGGTTCGGTGATCAGGTCTTCGTCTTCTTTCTTCAGTTCCTTGAGCGGCTCTTCGCCCTTGGCCTTGCGACGCAGGTTTTCCATTGCCAGTTGCTTGGCCTCGATGTCGGCATGCTGGGCGCGACGGTCGGCTTCGTTGAGGCTGACGGTTTTCTCCAGCATCAATTTCTGCGCCAGGGCCAGTTTGTCGCGGATGAACACGAACTCGGCATCCTGGGAGGTCCGAGCGTCGTGGTCGGACTTGAGCTGGGCCAGGAATGGTTTGAACGGATCCACCGCCGGTTTGATCGCTGGCCGGATGGTGTCCCACGGCATGGCTTCGGGCAGGGCGCTTTCGCCGATTTCCTTGGTGTCGATGATCGACGGGTAATCGATGTCAGGCAGCACACCCTGGTGCTGGGTGCTCTGGCCGGACACCCGGTAGAACTTGGCCAGGGTCAGTTTCAGTTCGCCATGGTTCAGCGGCTGGATGGTCTGCACGGTGCCTTTGCCGAAGGTCTGCCCACCGATGATTAACGCCCGGTGATAGTCCTGCATGGCGCCGGCAAAAATCTCCGAGGCCGATGCCGACAGGCGATTCACCAGCAAGGCCATCGGCCCTTTGTAGAACGCGCCCGGGTTCTCGTCTTCGAGTACGTCCACCCGGCCATCGGCGTTGCGCACTAGCACGGTAGGGCCCTTGTCGATGAACAGGCTGGTCAGTTCGGTGGCTTCCTGCAAGGAGCCGCCGCCGTTGTTGCGCAAGTCGATGACGACGCCGTCGACCTTGTCCTTCTGCAGTTCGGTCAGCAGTTTCTTGACGTCGCGAGTGGTGCTCTTGTAGTCCGGATCCCCAGCGCGGAACGCCTTGAAGTCCAGGTAAAAGGCCGGGATCTCGATGACGCCGAGCTTGTAATCCTTGCCATCCTGTTTCAGGTTGAGGATCGATTTCTTCGCGGCCTGTTCTTCCAGTTTCACCGCTTCGCGGGTGATGGACACGATCTTGCTGGTCTGGTCGTTCGGCGCATTGCTGGCCGGAATGACTTCCAGGCGCACCACCGAGCCTTTCGGGCCACGGATCAGCTTGACCACTTCGTCCAGGCGCCAGCCGACCACGTCGACCATTTCCTTGCCGCCCTGGGCAACACCGATGATCTTGTCCGCCGGGCCGACCTGCTTGGTCTTGTCGGCAGGGCCCGCCGGTACCAGGCGCACGATTTTCACCTGGTCGTTGTCGCTCTGCAGCACTGCGCCGATGCCTTCCAGGGATAGGCTCATGTTGATGTCGAAGTTCTCCGCGTTATCCGGCGACAGATAATTGGTGTGCGGGTCGTAGGACATGGCGAAGGTATTGATATACGCCTGGAAGATGTCTTCGGCGCGAGTCTGATCCAGGCGAGCCAATTGGTTCTTGTAGCGCTTGGTGAGGGTTTCCTGGATCTGTTTGGGGTCCTTGCCGGCGATCTTCATGCGCAGCACTTCGTCCTTGACGCGTTTGCGCCACAGGTCATCGAGTTCGGCTGCGCTTTTGAGCCAAGGAGCGTCCTTGCGGTCGACCAGCAGGGTTTCCTTGGCATTGAAGTCGATCTTGTCGACGCCTTTGTTCAGCTCGGCAATGGCGTAATCCAGGCGCGCCTTCACGCGGTCCAGGTAACGCTTGTAGATGACGAACCCGGCGTTCAGGTCGCCGCTCTTGAGAAAGTCGTCGAACTGGGTTTTCCACTTGTCGAATTCAGCGATGTCGCTGGCCATGAAATAGCTGCGTGACGGATCCAGCAGCTTCAGGTAGCTGTCATAGATGATGACCGAGCGCGCGTCATCGAGCGGTGGTTTGCTGTAATGATGACGTTTGAGCAACTCGACGACGTTAAGGCTGGCAATCACCTCGTCGCGATCGGGTTGAAGCTTGTCCCAGCTGTTGGCTGCGAACGTATCGCTCGACAGTGGCAACAGGCCGAGGCCAATGACAAGCGCGAGGGCGGTGCTGGGGAACAGATGCTTCATACTGATTCGACGCAGGGACAATTGATAACGCATATTAGGCCGTCTTTGAAGTCGCCGGTTCCATGTGGCCCGGGCGCATAATGCAAGAAAGCCCGGCGTTACAGCAGCGGGCCCAGTCGAGACTCACTATGGAGGCACCGTGAAAGCATTGCAAGGCGTTGAAGGCCAAGTGGTATGGGCTGATGAGCCAAGTCCGACATGTGATGTAGGGCAAGTTCGCATTCGTGTGGCGGCTGCCGGCCTGAATCGGGCCGATTTGTTGCAGAAAGCCGGACTTTATCCGCCGCCCCCCGGGGCCAGCCACGTACTGGGCTTGGAGTGTTCCGGGGTCATCAGCGAGGTTGGGCCGGGCTCGTCCTGGCAGGTGGGCGACCGCGTGTGTGCCTTGCTCGCCGGCGGCGGTATGGCCGAGGAGGTGGTGGTCGACGCCCGGCATGTACTGCCGGTGCCCGAGGGCCTGTCCTTGGCTGAAGCGGCCGCGCTGCCGGAGGTCTACAGCACTGCGTGGCTGAATCTGTTCCAGCTGGCAGGCCTCAAGCCGGGGGAGAAAGTGCTGTTGCACGCCGGAGCCAGCGGCGTCGGTTCGGCCGCGATCCAGCTGTGCAAGGCGTTCGGCAACCCGTGCTGGGTCAGTGTCGGTTCTGCGGATCGACTGGCCTATTGCGAGGCGTTGGGGGCCCAGGGCGGTGTGGTACGGGCTGATGACATCGAGCGCTTGAACGACTTCGCGCCCTTCGACGTGATCCTCGATCCGGTGGGCGCCAGCTACGCCAGACTCAACGTGAAACTTTTGTCAGTTGACGGGCGTTGGGTGTTGATCGGACTGATGGGGGGACGGGAAAGCCACCTGGACCTGGCGAAGATCCTTGCCAAGCGTATCCAGTTGCTGGGTTCGACCTTGCGCAGTCGCGACGATCAATTCAAGGCCGATCTGCTGCGGGAGTTGGGTGAACATGTCTGGCCGTTATTCACCGAGAAGCGCCTGAGCCCACAATTGGTCGCGACATTCCCGATCATGGAAGCCGAGGCGGCGTTTGCTGAGCTGGCGAGTAACAAGGTGTCAGGGAAGTTGGTATTGGTGATTGATGAGAGCCTGGGCTGATTCCGGGGAAACTTGCCCGTGCTGCCTGAATGTGGAAAACCACGTACTGCCAAAGGGTTGACCTAGAGGTTAACCCTGAGGACCTGGGAGAACATTCGTTGCTCGTTGCTGTTTTTACGGACAATCGAGTAGTTGATCAGGACGGGTTTTCCGCTGTTTTCGGATACCCAGGCACTGGGAATGTCAAAAACGTTGGCTTGACCGGACGTCACATCCTGGCTTTCAGTATCGTGAGTCGTGACACCGACCCAACGAACCCTGACGGTGTAACCTGTCTCACCGCCGTAGTTCACGCTAACCTTCGAGTTGGAATAACTCGGCGCCGGTAATGGATGCACCGCTTGCGGATCGATATGCAGCGTCAATCTTGCCGACTCTATCGTCTCACCGACACCTTTCTCCTTGACTGAATAACCGACCTCGACAGATCGACCGATATTGTCGACGACTTCCAGACGGGGGATCGGGATCAATCTTTTCCCGGGCGGGTCGCCCACCTCTATTACCCCGCTGTTGTAGTTGACCCGACCCTGCCAGCGCACCCTGATGGTATCGGTTGCATGCATACCGGTGTAGTGAGGTACTTCTACGTCCACATGCGCGTCGGTGTAGATGTCGCTCATTCTCAGATGGTCGCCCGCCGCGTTATACGTTTTGGGAACCCCGGGTCTAAGTTTGTGCGAGGGAAGCACAGCCTGGTCCGCGACATCGTAGACAAACGTGGCGTCCTCCGAAGGGGTGTTGGGTAAGGTAAGACGAATGATGGGGACCACCATGCCTCCGGTGCGGTCGTAATATTTCTGTTGGTCGATTCGGGCATTCGCGAGCCCGGCACCGAGATAGAAGAAGGCTTGAATCGGTAATACCCCTGGCTGATTCTCAGGCCAGGCTTTGATTCGAAGTTCGTTGTGGTCCCCAAAGGCTACGGTGGGGATCAAGGAGCGCACTCGGATGGCTTGATTGAAGGCGCTTACTGCTTCGGCGCCCAAGTCACTTTCCACCATAAAGGCACAAGAGTGCACAGTTGGATTCCTGGAATGAGGAACCGATTGATAATGAGCCACCCACTGCTCCGCGGTGGTCACATTTTGTTCTCGGCAAGGTTTACTGGTAGGGAACACGAACGGAGGAACAATGCTGTCCCTGCATCCATACTGTCCCGCCGCGTCTCGATAGAAAGTAGCGCCGTCGAGTGGGAAATAGCAGATGATTTCAGGTTTGATTTTGTCCGTTGGGGCACTGAAATAAGGGTAGAAGATAAAACCGTTGGCCCCATTCCAGGGCGCGCGCACAAATTTCGTATCGGCTCTTAAATAGGAAAAAGAAACAGCGTCGGTCGTTCTTGAGAAGTCGCTATGATCCCAAGGATCGTAATTATCACTGGTTTTAGTGATGCGTAATGTTACGCCTGAGCAGAGAAAGGCCGGTGTAGTGGGGGTTCCGCAGTCGGTGACGGTATTGTGATAAGCCGTGGTCAGGTTTCTGGCGGTTTCCTCACCGGAGTGCTCATAAATATTAGACGCCTGAAGGGCGGGCGGCGGTGAGGGTGATTGAGTTGCACAACCAAATAATACGGCGAGCGTGAGGGCCGTAAGTACCTTTATGCTGGCGTTGATATAAGTCCACTGTTCAAGGCGCTTGTCCATGAAGATTCCCGTCGTGGAGGACTGTCGAGTTGATCAGACGTGGAGTGTATTAACCTGCGGACGCAGCGTTGCGTCTACTGTCAGAAATAACAGGTCAAAGCAAGAAGGCGCACCATCTATCGGATACCTGGATGCGCGCCGCGTTGAACTTGTGAGATCGAACCTTTGAAGCGCCAAGTGGTGACTACGGGGTCATCCTTAATACGCTAGAGAACATCCGCTTCTCGCTACTGTTTTTACGCACGATGGAGTAATTGATAAGGACCGGCCTTCCACTGTTCTCGGTTATCCAGGCACCGGGAATGATGAACACGTTGGCCTGGCCGGTCGTCACATCCTGTGTTTCCGTATCCCGGGTGATCACCCCAGTCCAGCGAACTCTGACGGAATAGCCGGTCTGGCCGCCGTAGTTCACGGTGACCCTGGAGCCCGAGTAACTGGGCGCGGGTAATGGATGAATCGCCTGAGGATCGATGTACAGGCTCAGTTTCTTGGACTCTATCGTTTCACCGACGCCTTTTTCCTTGACCGAGTAACTGACCTCAACCGATCGGCCGATGTTGTCGATGACCTCCAGGCGTGGGATCGGCACCCGCCTTTTACCGGGGGGATTGCCCACCTCGATAATATTGCTGTTGTATCTGACCCGACCTTGCCAGCGGGCCCTGACGGTATCGCTACCATCCATGCCAGGGTATTGGGGAATTTCTACATCGACGTGATCGTCGGTATAGATATCGCTCATTCTCAAGCGATTGCCCGCTGCGTCATAAGTTTTAAGTACCTTGGGCTCGGGTTTTGTCTGTGTCTGAGGAGGAATGGCTTGATCGGCTTCGCGGTATTCAAATGTCGCTTGCCCTTGGTAAGTGCTGGCCAGGGTGATGCGAATAATGGGTAAAACAATACCGGTCAACGCATGGAAGCGTTTCTGGTCGTGTTGCACGGAAGCAATACCTGTGTCGCGGGTATACATGAATGCTTCGATCGGCAATTTTTCAGGAATGCCGGGAGCCCAGGTCTCCAGTTTCATATCGTTCGGTGCGTCGTAGGCAATGGAGAGTACTAAGGGGGCAGTCAATAGACTTTGATAAAAGACCGGTGCCGTCGGCACGGCGGACGATTTACTGACGTCAAAGCCGCAGCGCTCCCGTCCATAGGGGTATTGAACGAAATGGGCAGCCCACTGCTCGGCGGAATTGATGCCTTGCTTGCCACAAGGTTCACTGACAACGGGAGCATCCTTGTGCGCTCCACAACCTTTGTTGGAACGTAGATCCGATGCGCCGTCGACGGGGAAAAAGCACAGGATCTCAATCGAGATCTTATCGGCTGGTGCCGCCAGCTTAGGGAAGAAAATATAGCCCTTGTCGTAGGTATAGGCGAGGCGCTTTATATTGAAATCCGAACGTAAGTAAGAAAAGGAAGTGCCTCCCACGCGTAACGCTGTGTCGCTGGGATTCCAGACATCATAGGACTTTGCTTCCGCGTGATTTGTGCCCCGCAATATAATTCCCGAACAGAGGAAAGCCGGCCTGTTCACCGTGCCGCAGTCGGCTCGAGTATCCTCATATCGACGGCGTAGTTCAGCCGCAATCGTGTGGCCATCGAGGGGTTGTGCGAGTGCAAGGACTGTACTACCCAGCAGTAACAAGCCACCGGTAAGTACCATGAGTAGTTTTTTCATTGGCTTTTATATCACTCCGGTCTCCTGAATATTAGGTTGCGGATAGGACAGGGTGTCTACTGTCATTCCTGACAGTAGACACCCTGTCCTAATTAGTTCACTTGATATTTCCCTCACTAGATGGATATACACCCTGTCAAGTCTGACAGTAGACGGCGCGATGATAGCCACTCTAGATTGGCCTTCGAGAGCCATAAAGTCTCTCTGATAGTTTCCCTGACAGAAGAGGTGCCGTGATGGCCAAACAAGAGATTCGCCTGTCCAAAGAAGATATTGATGGCGACAGCTCACCCGATATTCTCGTGGAGTTCTATAAAGACGAGGCGCTGCAGTTCGCGACTTTTATCTCCGCTTCAAAAGCGAATGGCTCCTACGATACCGTCAACGTCAAGACTGACACCGATGCTGATGGCGATATGGATGTGCAGGATGAAAACGCTCTGCTGGAACTGGCCAAGGCCTTTTCCGTATTCGAGTAGCGATGGAGTATGTCTGGTCACGCCGCGCTACGGACATTGGTGTTCGCACACTCTTCCTTATCAGCTTGGAGTCGACCTGGCGAGGGAGCTTGCTCCCGCTTGAGTGCGAAGCGCTCACAAAAGGGGCTGCTGCGTACCCCAGCGGGATCAAGCTCTCTTGCCACAAGGGCCTGTATCCAACTCATTGATCCGGTAGTTATTCGAACTGTCATTCCTGACAGTAGGCAACCCCTGGCGTTCGCGCATCTAATCGATCCAGGTACCGCCTGAGTGGAGTCCAGCCATGTTGGCCTCAACAACAATAAAGAAAATACTCCCCATTGCCCTCGGCATTGCACTATTGCTGGGATGCAGCGCGACTTCCGAATACCTACAACAGCTGCATACGAATAATGCTGATGAAATAGGCAGGCAGACAGCGATCAATCTGACCGCTCGTTATCATAAAAAAGTGTTCGATTGCGGTTCCAACTCGCCGGCGTACCTGTGTTCGGGGGTTTTATTCAGGGGAACAAAGCCATCCACGTCGTACTATTTTTGGGACCCCAGCCCTTTTTCTGTGACAAGCGGTGGCGTGTCCTTCTCGTATCTGAGGGAGGATTCGAAATACACCAAGCTGGTCTATGGCTACAACAATGGCTTCATCTTTCGCGCTTATCAGGATTCCGGACAGACAGCGGTTCAGCCAGAGATCCTGTGTTCATTTCCCGTGGACGCTTGGACATTCGATAGGGACGATAAGGGTTGCGGACAGTACCACACGTATCCGGGCATCAGCCGGGAATGCCAATCCCAGGGGATCACCACCGCATCCCAATGGCTGACGCACTTTCAATCCGTTGCGTCAGCGCAACGGCCACCTCACCAGTGCGGTTTCAATGTGCGAGCTGCACTCGGTACAGCTGCGGCGAATGCGTTCTACACCAGTCTCGAGGCGCGAACATTGGGCAATAGCGATCCGGTCCTGGGTCCGATCCAGAACGAAGTGCGTGTGGCCACCTGGGCACAGAGTGCAGGTCGTGACTTGCCTATCGAAGCGCTTTTCTACACTCCGGGAGGCTTGCCCGGTGCCCAGCAATATCAGCGGGATTTCTACGCTGAAACCGAGCGATGGCTGCCGATCATTGCCTTGACGTTACCCACCACAACAGCGGGCGACGCGACATTCGACTATCGCAGCGCTGACCAGGCATTTTTCCCCGGCGGACCTCTGTCCATCGACCGAACGCCGTTGGCAGTGGATGGCTTCAGGATCTTCGCTTCCTGGCCTGCGACGGGAGCTGATGCTCCCGGCAACAAAGTGACCCGCAGGGCCGTCGGCGGAACCCCACCGTACCGGTACACCTCCAGCAATACCCAGGTGGCGACGGTCACGGCCAGCGGCCAGGTGACAGGGATAAGGCGTGGTAGTGCGGTGATTACCGTATCCGATTCGAGCACGCCGGTGCAGTCGGCAACCTATACGGCTCAGGTCAGTAACACCTGGTTGCTGGGAGTCGTGGTGCCCGGCACCTTCACGAGTCTGGCAGCTTTTCATCAATGGCTGAGAACCGTCGGCGGATACCTGATCAACAGCAGTGGGCAGTTCCAGATGCTGGAGAATCTGTATGTCCGGCCTTTCCCATTGCCGCGTGGCAGATATTGGCTCGGTGAACATGGCGGCGTTTGTCCAGCGGGTTACTACACCTACTATCATGCTGAAAATACCCAAGCGCTCGCCTGTGCATTACCTGGCGAAAGCAGCGTGACCGGTGCGCTGTATGTCATACCTTATTGAGCTGATGCGACGAAGAACGCGGCTCCCATCAGGTAAGCGTCAGCTTATTTCCAGCTGTGGATCGGCCACCCCGCCAGTTCGGCATGGGCCTTCAACACCGGATCCGGGTTCACCACATGGGGGTAGTCCACCCGTTGCAACAACGGCAGGTCATTGCGGGAATCGGAGTAGAAACTCGCCCCTTCCAGGTTTTCTTCCTCGGCGTCCAGCCAGTCGAGCAAGCGGGCGATCTTGCCTTCGCGGTAGGTCAGGGTGCCCACGGTTTTGCCGCTGTACACTCCATGGGTCACTTCAAGCTCGATCGCCAGGATCTCATCGATGCCCAGGCGTTCGGCAATCGGTCCCACCAGGTGCGTGCCCGAGGCCGAGATCACCAGGATCCGGTCGCCCGCCTTGCGGTGTTCGGCGATGGTCTTGGTGGCGTCGCTGAAGATGATCGGTTCGATGAAGTCCTCCACCCAAGGCGCCACCAGGTGTTCGACTTCTTCCGGCGTGCGGCCGATCATCGGTTCCAGGCTGAAGTCCATGTACTCTTCCATGCGCAGCTTGCCGTGGCTGTAGGCGTCCATCAGCTCATTGTTGCGACGCATGAACGACTCGGGATCGACCCAGCCCAGGCGCCCCATCTGCTCGCTCCAGAGGGTGGCGCAATCGCCGTGGATCAGGGTTTCGTCCAGATCAAAAATTGCCAGGGCCATCAGCACATTTCCCTTCTCAAGATCAGCTTCAGAATCAATACAGCCATCAGGCTACCTCACACAGGGCCGACGGATCGATGGAAAGTGCCAGGCGGGCGCCATCGGGATGCAGGTCGGCCGCCGAACGGTTGAGCACGTCCACCACCAGTTCCACGCCGCGGGCTTCGACCCGGTAGCGGATCACGTTGCCCAGCAGGCTGTGACTGCGGATCAGCGCATCCGGGTCGCCGCTGCGACTCAGCTCGATGGCTTCCGGGCGAATGGCGATACGACTGTTCACCGGCCGTTGCAGCAGTCGGGTGGCGCTGTCGGCGTCCAGCAGGTTGTAGTTGCCGATGAAGCCTGCCGCGAAAACGTCGACCGGCGCAGTGTAAAGGGTTTCGGCATCGCCGCTCTGTACGATCTTCCCCTGGTTCATCAGGAAAATCCGGTCAGACATGGTCAGGGCTTCTTCCTGATCGTGTGTGACGAAAATCGTGGTCAGACCCAATTCGCGCTGGATCTGTCGGATCTGTTCGCGCAGGTGTTTGCGAATCCGCGCATCCAGGGCCGACAGCGGTTCGTCCAGCAGCAACAGGCGCGGCCGGGTCACCAGGGAGCGGGCGAGGGCAACGCGCTGGCACTGGCCGCCGGAGAGTTGATGGGGGTAGCGGCCGGCGAACTCGTGCAGTTCCACCAGGCGCAGGATCTCCTGCACGCGCTGGCGGCTGTCTTCGGCCTGGATCTTTTGCATGCGCAGGCCGAAGGCGACGTTCTGCTCCACGGTCATGTTGGGAAACAGGGCGTAACTCTGGAACACCATGCCGATGCCGCGTTTTTGCGGGCTCAGGGGGACGATGTCCTGGCCGTCCAGCAGGATCTTGCCGGCATCCACTGCCGTCAATCCGGCAATGCAGCGCAGCAGCGTGGACTTGCCGCAGCCGGAAGGGCCGAGGAGGGTGACGAATTCGCCCTTGCCGATTTCGCAATTGATGTCGCTGAACACCGGCGTGCCCGCGTAGCCTTTTTGCAGGTGTTGGACGCTGACGTAGCTCATTGGCTTTTGTCCTTGTTCAGAATGTTCGCCGCCCAGGTCAGGACCAGTACGAAGAAGAAGTAGGAAATCACCAGGGCACTGGTGAAGTGGCCGCTGCTGTTGCGCATGTTGTTCAGGTAGACCTGCAGGGTTTCATAGCGGGTGCCCACCAGGATGTTGGCGAACACGAACTCACCGAACAGGAATGAGAAGGACAGCAGCAGCGCCACCATCAGGCCCTTGCGCAGGTTGGGCAGCACCACCAGCAAGGCCGCCTGGAAGGTGCTGGCGCCGAGCAGTTGGGCGGCGTCCATCAGGTCGCGCAGGTTGATGGCTTGCAGGTTGTTGGTGATCGCGCGGTACATGAACGGCAGGGCGACGGTGAAGTAGCAGCCGATCAGGATCCACGGGGTCCCCACCATTGCCAGCGGGCCGGAGCCATAGAGTTGCAGCAATCCTACCGACGACACCACCGGCGGCACCGCGAAGGGCAGCAGGATGAGAATGTTCATCAGTGCGTCGAGTTTCGGGAAGTGGTAATGCACCACGAACAGCAGTGGCAGGATCAGCACCACCGAAAGCACCAGCGCGCCGACGCAGACGATCAGCGACTGGCCGAAGGCGCTGAGAAAACGTGGGTCGCTCCACAGTTGCACGTACCATTTGAAGGTAAAGCCTGCGGGCAGCACGGTGGCCGACCAACTGCTGGCGATGGAGTAGATCAGCGTGCCGGCCAGGGGCAACAGCAGGATGGCGAACAGCAGGTACACCACGGCCCGATGATAGAGGCCGACAGGGCTCGATTCAGCGCGAGACATGGTAGCTCCTCTTGAGCAGCAGTTGATGGACGACGGTCACCAGGGTCATCAACGCCACCAGCACCACGGCCAGGGCGCTGGCCATGTTCGGGTCCAGGGAGATGTCGCCGGAAACCATGGCGGCGATGCGAATCGGCAGCACGTTGAAATTGCCGGTGGTCAGCGCGTACACCGTGGCATAAGCGCCAAGAGCGTTGGCCAGCAGGATCACGAAGGTTCCCAGCAGCGCCGGGGTCAGCACCGGCAGCCCGATGTGCCGCCAGAACTGCCAGCCGTTGGCGCCCAGCAGCGCGGCGGACTCGCGCCAGTCTTCGCGCAGCGCGTCGAAGGCCGGATAGAGCAGCAGCACGCCCAGGGGGATCTGGAAGTAGGTATAGAGGATGATCAACCCGGTTTTCGAGTACAGGTTGAAGTCTTCGATGATCCCCGCCTGCTTGAGCATGAGGGTGATGCTGCCGTTGAACCCCAGCAGAATGATAAAGGCGAACGCCAGGGGCACGCCGGCGAAGTTGCTGGTCATGTTGGCGAAAGCGTTGACGAAGTTGCGCAGCTTCGAATCGACCCGGCGCAGTGAATAGCTGCCGAGCACTGCGATGATGATCCCGAACACACTGGACCAGAAGCTGATTTCCAGGCTGTGCTGGATCGCTTGCAGGTAGAACTTCGAACTGAAGATCTTGCTGAAATTGGCCAGGCCCCAGCCGAACTCTTCCGACTCCAGGCTGTTGACCAGCACCCAGAGCAGCGGGGCGATCTGGAACACGATGAAGAAAATCGCGAAGGGCACCAGGCACAACGCTGCCAGCCATTTGCCGCGCGTCATGGCATTCACTTGAGCAACTCCTGGCAATACGGTTTGTCGTGAGCAACACCGAGCAACTGGCAAAGGGTGCCGCACAATTCGGTCTGCCGGGGCTTCGCGGCGGGGTCGAGGCTGAAGCTGTCCCCAAGCACGAACAGCGGCACTTCCCGTTCCTCGGCCAACAGGCCGTTATGGGAACGGTCGTTGTTCATCCCGTGATCGGAAGTCACCAGCACCTGATAACCGCCATCGAGCCAGGCTTGCAGGTACACCGCCAGGTTGATGTCGGCTGAGCGGGCGCTGTTGCGGTATTGCGGGGTGTCGAGGCCATGCTTGTGGCCGGCATCATCGATATTCATCGGATGCACCAGCAAAAAGTTCGGCGAATGGCGCTGACGCAAATGTTCGGCGTCGGCGAACAGGTGGGAATCGGGGTAGTGGTCATTCCAGTAGAAATGCCCGTACTGGATCGGCAGGTCGGGGTTGTCGGTATGCCGATCCCGTCCAGCCACGAACGGTGAAGCGTTGTAGAGCTCGCTGACCCAATGGTACGCCGCGGCCGCCGTGCTCAAGCCGCCTTCGGTGGCATAGTGGAAGACGCTGCGCTGGTTCGACAGGCGCGAGACGTTGTTGTGCACGATGCCGCTGTCGATGGGCGCGACGCCGGTGAGGATGCATTCATAGAGCGGGCGGGACAGGGCCGGCAGTTCACATTCCAGTTTGTAGAGAGCCGCGCGTCCTGCGCTGACGTAAGCCTGCAAATGTCCCATGGCATGCCGGGCGACTTCGTAATTGAGGCCGTCGAGCACTACCAGGATGACGTTGTGCTTCATGGGTACCGGGACTCCGGACAGGAACCAGAAAGCTCGGATTCACCGCAGCCCCTGTGGGAGCGAGCCTGCTCGCGATAGCGCAGTGTCAGTCAACTTCAATATTGAGAAGTAGACCGCTATCGCGAGCAGGCTCGCTCCCACAATGGGATCTCCGTTGGGTATCCGAGCGGGCTAACTACCGCTTCACTGCATATTGATGATCACTTCTTCCTGCCACTTCTGTGGCAGTGCCTTGGAGGTCTTCTCCCAGGCATCCGCGTCCTTGATCGGAGTCACGCCTTTATATTGCTCGTTCGGCAGCAGCTTGGCCTTGACCTCTTCCGGCAGCGTCAGGTGCTCGGCGCGGATCGGCCGGGCATTGCCTTTCGCCAGGTTGATCTGGCCGGCGTCGCTGAAGATGTACTCGCGAGTGAGCTTGGCGGCATTCGGGTGCTTGGCGTATTTATTGATGATGGTGGTGTAGCCGGAGATGACCGAGCCGTCGGACGGAATCAGCACGACGTAATCATCCGGGTTGGCCATCTTGGCCTTGTAGCTCAGGCCGTTGAAGTCCCAGACCACGCCGACTTCGACTTCACCCTTTTCCATGGTGGCGATGGTCGGGTTGGCCATGGACAGGCGTCCTTGCTTGGCGATCTCGGCGAACATCAACAGGGCCGGTTGCAGGTTCTTCTCGTTGCCACCGTTGGCCAGGGCCGCTGCCAGTACGCCGTTGGCGGCCTGGGCCGCGGTGCTCACGTCACCGATGGAAACCTTGTATTTGCCGGTTTTGAGATCAGCCCATTTGGTGGGTACTTCGGAACCATGCAACAGCTTCTTGTTGACGATGAACGCGATGGTGCCGGTGTAGGCCAGGGCCCAGTTGCCATCCTTGTCCTTGGCCCAGTCCGGAACCTGTTCCCAGGTGCTTGGCTTGTACGGTTGAACCACGCCCTGTTTGACCGCAATCGGTCCGAACGCCGCGCCCACGTCACCGATGTCGGCGCTGGCGTTGTCTTTCTCGGCGGCGAATTTGGCGATTTCCTGGGCCGAGCTCATGTCGGTGTCGACATGTTTCAACCCGTAGGTCTTGGCCAGGTCTTCCCAGGTGCCTTTCCAGTTCGCCCAGTCATCGGGCATGCCGACGCTGTTCACGGCGCCTTCCGCTTTCGCAGCGGCTTCCAACGTTTTCAGATCGGTATCAGCGGCCATGGCGGCGGTGCACATGGCAATGGTCGAGCCTAACAGTGATGCCAGGAAAAGCTGTTTCATCCGAAGCTCCTATGGGCGTTTTCAACGCGGCGATTGCGGTTGTGTTGGCGGTTATGTTGGTCTAGGTCAGCAATACCTGAGCCAATGTAGGCGAGCCCTGTGACATTTTGATGTCGGCGGTGGATGCACCTACACCGATTCGGTTCGCGCGCAGTGACTGATAGCTAAGCGTAGACCATGGTTAAACAGCTGATACGAAAGGACTTGGCCGCAAATTTGCACATCTGCGAATCGACCGTTCGGCGGTTCTGTCATCTGTCAGTCATGTGCAGTGCCTAGGCTTGCAGGAATGAAAGTGGCTCGGTGCATCCACCGATTTCGCCCCGAAACAGTGCTGGTCTAGTCCAGATAGGTAACGTTGATGCGCGTTGAGACAACCAAAGCGGTGACAACTATCGGGCAGGTCCTGCAAGAGCAGCTTGACCATGGGTTGCTGGCCCCCGGCAGCAAGCTGCCGGCCGAGCGCAAGCTCAGTGAGCTATTCGGCACCACGCGCATCACTGTGCGTGAAGCCTTGTTGCAGCTCGAAGCTCAAGGGCAGATCTATCGCGAGGAACGCCGGGGCTGGTTCGTCTCGCCACCACGCCTGGCCTATAACCTGATGCAGCGCAGCCATTTCCACGCCATGGTGACAGCCCAGGGACGGGTACCTTCTACCCAGGTGATTTCGGCTCGCCTGCAGCCGGCTTCGGCGGCGGTGTGTGCCTGGCTGCAATTGCCGGCCTTGTCGAGCGTGATCCAGATCTGCCGTGTGCGGCGTATCGACGAGCGCCTGGTGTTGTATGTCGAGCATTACCTGAACCCGCAGTATTTTCCCGACATTCTCGGGTTCGATCTCAACCAGTCCATGACCGAGTTGTACGCCCGTCATTACGACCTGCACTACGGCCGGGTGAAATTCGAAATCGTGCCCACGTCTTTACAGCCCGAAGCCGCTGCGGCGCTGAAAGTCTCGGTGGGCAGCCCCGGGTTGCGGATTGCGCGGGTCAACTATGACCAGCATCAACGGCTGATCGATTGCGACCTGGAGTTCTGGCGACACGATGCGATTCATGTCGGAGTGGATGTGCTGGAGGCGGCGTCAGATTGACTCGTTGAGTTTGGTCATGATCCTGAACAGGACTGTGGCGAGGATCAGCAGCATGCCGATCCACATGGCGAAGACCCCGACGTTCTTGTCACGAAAATTGAAGCCGATGGCCAGCAGGATCATGCCGGCGAGGATGGGCACCAGCATGGCGTTGAAGATGGACGAGGGAATCATGGTGACGGCCTTGTCGGGGGGATAAGGTCAGTCTAGCTGGGGTTTTGCGAGGTCGGGATGACCTGCATCAAACGCTGTTGTGGCGAGGGGATAAATCCCCTCGCCACAAGGAATAGGCTAGTCAGGGCAACTCACGACTGGCGTAGAACGCACTCAGCACTTTCACCAGATGCGCCAGATCATGGCTGCCGCACAGTTCGCGGATCGAATGCATGGCGAAGGTCGGCAGGCCGATGTCCACGGTGCGTACGCCCAACTGGCTGGCGGTGATCGGGCCGATGGTCGAGCCGCACCCCATGTCGCTGCGTACCACGAAGCTCTGCACCGGTACTTCTTCGGCCATGCACAGGTGGCGGAAGAACCCGGCGGTTTCGCTGTTGGTGGCATAGCGCTGGTTGCTGTTGACCTTGATGACCGGCCCGGCGTTGAGCTTGGGGCCATGGTTGGCGTCATGTTTGTCGGCGTAGTTGGGGTGCACGCCGTGGGCGTTATCCGCGGAAACCAGCAGGGATTTCTGAATGGTCCGTACGAACTCTTCGCCTTCAGGCAGCAGGCGACGCAGGGTCTGTTCCAGCATCGGGCCGTCGGCGCCACAGGCCGAGCAGGAGCCCACTTCCTCGTGATCGTTGCACACCAGCACGCAGGTTTCTTCCGAGTCGGCGTTGAGCAAGGCCTGCAGGCCCGCGTAGCACGACAGCAGGTTGTCCAGGCGCGCGCCGGCAATGAAGTCGCCATGCAAGCCGATGATCGCGGCGCTCTGGGTGTCGTAGAAACTCAACTCGTAGTCGAGCACCACGTCGGCGTTCAGGCCGTGTTCGCGGGCCAACTGGTCAGTGAGTACGGCACGGAAGTCGACGCGCTCGTCGCCGGCGAACTGCGCGAGGATTGGCGGCAGTTCGTTCTGCGGGTTGATGGCCCAGCCCTGGTTGGCTTCGCGATTGAGGTGGATGGCCAGGTTTGGGATCGTGGCAATGGGTGCCTTGAAGTCGATCAGTTGGCTTTCGACCTTGCCGTCCCGGCGGAAGGTGACGCGTCCGGCCAGGGACAGGTCGCGGTCGAACCACGGCGCCAGCAGCGCGCCGCCGTACACTTCCACCCCCAGTTGCCAGAAGCCGTGACGTTGCAGCTCAGGCTGGGGCTTGACCCGCAGGCAAGGGCTGTCGGTGTGGGCGCCGACCAGGCGGATGCCGTCGTGCAGCGGCGCGTTGCGGCCCAGCTTGAAGGCGATGATCGAAGAGTCGTTGCGCGTGACGTAATAGCGACCGTTGGCCTCGGTGGCCCAGGTCTCGCGTTCGTCGAGGCGCTGATAACCCGCCGCCTCCAGGCGTTGGGCAAGGCTGGCGGTGGCATGGAACGGGGTAGGGGAGGCCTTGAGGAAATCGATCAGGCCCTGGTTCAACTCTGCGCGCATAAATAGCTCCAGACAGCAATGGGCGGAGTTTACCGTATTGGCCGTTGATAGGGAGGGGGCTGAAGTCGATGTTGACTGGGCTGTCCTCATCGCGAGCAGGCTCGCTCCCACAGGTATTTGCGCTGAACACGGAACCTGTATTCGACGAAGATCCCTGTGGGAGCGAGCCTGCTCGCGATGAGAACGCCGCAATCCTTCAGAACGGCGCCGGGCACTCGAAGCGCAGGCGCTCGCCGCTTTGCGGATGGGTGAAGCTGAGCATGCTGGCGTGCAGGCACAAGCGGGGCCAGGCGGCCAGGGCCTGCGGGTGGGCATAGAGGCCGTCACCCAGGAGCGGATGGCCGATGGACAGCATGTGCACGCGTAGCTGGTGCGAGCGTCCGGTGATGGGCGTCAGTTCGACCCTGCACCAATCGCCACAACGTTCCAGTACGCGCCAGAAGGTCAGGGCGTGCTTGCCATGCTCATGGTCGACCACGTGGCGGGGCTTGGTCGGCGGGTCGTAGCGCAGGGGCAGATCAATGCTGCCGCTGTCCAGCTCCGGTTGGCCCCAGCACAACGCGGTGTAGGCCTTTTCGGTTTCCCGGTCATGAAACTGCCGGGACAGTTCGCGATGGGTGTCCGGGTCCCGGGCCAGCAGGATGATGCCCGACGTCTCCCAATCCAGTCGGTGCACGATGCGTGCTTCCGGGTAGCCATTTTCCTGCAGGCGGGTGATCAGGCAGTCCTTGTTGTCGTCGGCCCGACCGGGCACCGACAGCAGCAGGGTCGGCTTGTCGACCACCAGGACGGCGGCGTCCTGATGAATGATGCGGATGTTGGAAAGGGGCATTGAAAACAGTCTCGGTACAAACGCCAACGGCGGCTCGGATCCATTCCCTGTGTGGGAGCGAGCCTGCTCGCGATTGCAGTGGTCCAGCTTGCATTGAAGCTGAAGGGTCCACCGTCATCGCGAGCAGGCTCGCTCCCACATAGGTTCAGGCCCGAGCCGCCGTGGCTCCAGCTGGATCGATCAGCGATCCGGCAGGGTGATATTGAGTTCCAGAATCGAGCAGCTACCCTGGCTTTCCAGTGCGACATGGACGTCATCGTTGCCGATATTGACGTACTTGCGGATCACTTCGACCAGTTCCTTCTGCAAGGAGGGCAGGTAGTCCGGGGTGCTGCGTTGGCCGCGTTCGTGCGCCACGATGATCTGTAGACGCTCTTTCGCGACCGAGGCGGTACTGGGCTTTTTGTTGGCACGAAAGAAGTCAAAAAGGTTCATTACCTACCTCCAAACAGGCGCTCGAAGAATCCCTTCTTCTCGACGTTGAGGAACCGGTGTTCCAGGTCTTTGCCCAGCAGACGGTCGACAGTATCGCTGTAGGCCTGGCCGGCGTCGCTCTGGTCGTCGAGGATCACCGGGACGCCCTGGTTGGAAGCCTTGAGCACCGCCTGGGATTCCGGGATCACGCCGAGCAGGCGTACCGCGAGGATTTCCTTGACGTCTTCGACACCGAGCATTTCGCCCTTTTCCACGCGCTCCGGGTGATAGCGGGTGATCAGCAGGTGTTCCTTGATCGGCTCTTCGCCCTTCTCGGCGCGACGGGATTTGCTCGCCAGCAGGCCCAGCATGCGATCGGAGTCACGTACCGAGGACACTTCCGGGTTGGTCACGACAATCGCTTCGTCAGCGAAGTACATCGCCAGGTGGGCACCTTTCTCGATACCGGCCGGGGAGTCGCAGACCACGAACTCGAACTGTTCCTTGAGATCCATCAGGACTTTTTCCACGCCTTCCTGGGTCAGCGCGTCTTTGTCGCGGGTCTGGCTGGCGGCCAGCACGTAGAGGTTCTCAAGGCGCTTGTCCTTGATCAGGGCCTGTTGCAGGTTCGCTTCGCCATTGACGACGTTGACGAAGTCATAGACCACGCGCCGCTCGCAACCCATGATCAGGTCGAGGTTACGCAGGCCGACGTCGAAGTCGACGATGACAGTCTTGTGGCCGCGCAGTGCGAGGCCGGTACCGATAGCGGCGCTGGTGGTGGTCTTACCCACACCACCCTTGCCGGATGTAACCACGAGAATCTTGGCCAAGGTGTTTCACCCCTAAGGAAAAAGGACGTTGTCCGTCCTTGAAAAACATCTCTTGAAAACTGCTGCAATTGGACAGGCTTGGCTGGAATAGGGTGCTGGGCCGGGTTTACCTCCGGTAAACACTGCCTGATCCTTTTTTCCTACGTCGTTTTAGCCGTTTTCGCTACGTTTTAGAGATGCTTGGAAAATGCGGCAGTATCCGTTAAAGCCGAATGATGTTCAACACGTCGCCCGACAGGCTGACCTGCACGCCGGCCCCCCACAGCGGGTCACGGCGTAAATCTTCGGAAACCTTGTACTGTCCGGCGATGGAGAGCAGTTCAGCGCTCAATTGCTGGCAGAAAATCCTGGCTTTCGTGTCACCCTTGACGCCGGCCAGCGCGCGGCCGCGCATCGGACCGTATACATGGATGTTGCCATCGGCCAGAAGTTCCGCCCCCGGGCTGACCGAGGACACTACGACCAGATCGCCACCCTGGGCATAAATCTGCTGTCCGCCGCGCACGGGCGAGGTAATGACCCGGGTCGGCTTGACCTCGGGCGCCGGCGGTTTTTCCGGTTTTTTCGCCGCTTCGGCCGGGGCCGGTTCCAACAAACGCTCCCGGGCGCCGGACGGTGGTAGCACCGGAATGTCCACGGCGATGGCGGCGGCGATGTCTTCGATGCGGCTGGCGCGGATTGCCAGGGTGCGCAGGCCATGCTGGCGGCAGACGCGCATCAGGCCCGGCAGGTCCACCGAGCCCTCGTTGGCCGGCAGCTTGTCCAGGGCCAGCACCAGCGGGGCATTGCTGAAGAAATTCGGCGCCTGGGCGACTTTGGCCGCGAGCTGCCGGTCAAGGCCCTCCAGGTCGTTGCGGGCCAGCTCCAGCACCGTAATGGCGAGCATGCTGCCCTTCAGCTGGAACACGGGATCTTGGTCTAGCGGTTCGGTTTGGCTCATGGTCGGCGTACAACGGCTTGTCACTAAAAGTGCCGAGACTTATAACGAGATCGTCCGCGAGCCGCAAGCCGGGTCGAACGATGTAGAATGCGCGGCCCATGTCTTTATGGAAGCTGTAATGGATCGCCCGCGTTTTCGAAGTGCTTTTTTTCACCCGCGTTTCTGGCTGCTATGGTGCGGCCTGGGGCTGTTGTGGCTGATCGTTCAGTTGCCTTACCCGTTGCTGCTGCGGGTCGGTCGTGTCCTGGGGGCACTGATGTACCGGATGGCCGGCGACCGACGGCGCATCGCCAGGCGCAATCTGGAGCTGTGTTTTCCGGAAAAATCCGCGGCGGAACGCAAGCGTCTGCTCAAGGAAAACTTTGCCTCGACCGGTATCGCCTTCTTCGAAATGGCCATGAGCTGGTGGTGGTCGCGTTCGCGGCTGGCCAGGCTGGCTCATGTCGAAGGCCTGGAGCATCTCAAGCAGGCCCAGCGCGAGGGCAAGGGCGTGATCCTGATGGCCTTGCATTTCACGACGCTGGAAATCGGCGCGGCCTTGCTCGGCCAGCAGCACACTATTGACGGCATGTACCGGGAGCACAAGAATCCGCTGTTCGACTACATCCAGCGCCGGGGCCGTGAACGGCATAACCTCGATTCCCTGGCGGTGGAACGTGAAGATGTGCGTGGCATGCTCAAGTTGCTGCGCGCCGGCCGGGCGATCTGGTACGCACCGGATCAGGATTACGGCGCCAAGCAAAGCGTGTTCGTGCCATTGTTCGGCATCCAGGCGGCCACGGTGACCGCCACCAGCAAGTTCGCCCGTCTCGGCAAAGCGTTGGTGGTGCCGTTCGTCCAGGAACGCCTGGCCGATGGCAGCGGCTATCGTCTGGTGATCCAGGCGCCGTTGGAAGATTTTCCGGGTGAGACCGAGGAAGCCGATTGCATCCGTATCAATCGGTGGGTGGAGCAGTCGGTGAGCGACTGCCCCGAGCAATACCTCTGGGCCCACCGGCGTTTCAAGAGTCGTCCACCGGGCGCGCCGAAGCTGTACGACAAGCGCGGTTGAGCCTGCAGTTCCCATCCATGAGCACGGAGTGTTGCGATGATCCCAGCTGAACCGGTGACAGGTTTGATTCTTTCCGGCGGCGGGGCTCGGGCGGCGTATCAGGTGGGGGTGTTGGCGGCGATTGCCGAATTGTTGCCGGACGAGGCGCAGAACCCGTTTCCGGTGATCGTCGGTACCTCGGCCGGGGCGATCAATGCGGTCAGCCTGGCGAGCGGGGCGATGCACTTCAAGACGGCCATCGAGCGGTTGACGGCGTTCTGGCGAACGGTGCGCAGCCATCAGGTCATGCGCAGCGACTGGTACGGTGTGCTGGGCCAGGCGACGCGTTTCATCACCCACAGCCTGCTGGGCCTGGGGGCCAAGTTGCCGGTGGCGCTGGTCGACAGTTCGCCGTTACGGACGCTGCTGGAGGCGCAATTCCACGCTTCGGGTATCGAGCAGGCCATTGCAGAGCACCAGTTGCGTGCGGTGGCGGTGACTGCGTTCGGTTATGAGTCCGGCCAGGCCGTGACGTTCTACCAGGGCCGCGGGACCATCGACGCCTGGTTGCGGCACCGTCGGATCGGCGTGCCGACCGTGCTGTCGGTCGAGCATCTGCTGGCCAGTTCGGCGATTCCCCTGCTGTTCGCGCCGGTCAAGATCGGTCCGCAGTATTTCGGCGACGGCGCGGTGCGTCAGCCGGCGCCCATCAGCCCGGCGTTACACCTGGGCGCGAATCGGGTGCTGGTCATCGGTGTCAGCGGCAACCCTCGTGGGCCGGGTGCGGCGGAACCGGTGGCGCGCAGCTACACCGGCCTGCAACCGACTCTGGCACAGATCGGCGGACATATGCTCAACAGCACCTTCATTGACAGCCTGGAAAGCGATATCGAGTTGCTTCAGCGCCTGAACGGGTTCAGTCATTTGCTGCCCGACGACGTGCCGGCCCACACCCTGGGCGCGGCGCCGGTAGACGTGCTGGTGATTTCGCCGAGCCAGCCGATTGATGAAATCGCTGCCCGCCACCGTCAGGAGCTGCCCCGTGCGCTACGGGTTTTCCTGCGCGGGCCAGGCGCGACCAAGACCAGCGGCGCCAGTGTGTTGAGCTATTTGCTGTTCGAGTCGGGGTATTGCAACGAACTGATCGAGCTGGGTCGCCAGGATGCCCTGGCCCAGCGCGATGAACTGAGCCGGTTCCTGGGGTTGGCCCGAGGGTGATGCAAGCCGATCCAGTGCCATCGCGAGCAGGCTCGCTCCCACAAGGGGTCTACATGGCGAGCGCGAAATCTCAACCCACCCCCATAACCCCTGTGGGAGCCGAGCTTGCTCGCGATGACGGTGGTACATCCAGCACCTACTTGGCCTGATCCACCGCTATCGCGAGCAAGCTCGGCTCCCACAAGAATTCCTGTGTATCCAGGATCAAGGGGGGCTCAGAAGTGATACTTCAGCAAGAAGCTCGTGTTGCTCTGGTTGGTCTTGAACCCTTCGCTGTCTTCGATCCCGTACTTGTTCTTCCAGTAGTCATATTCCACACCCACATACAACTGCTTGGCACCCAGGTTCATGGCTTTGCCCAGGTCATATTTGATCTGCGGGTTGATGTGCAGGTTGGCGTGGGAGGTGCCTTTGGCATTGCTGTCGTTGTCCACCACCCAGTCGATGAAACCGTCAATCAGGATGTCCGACGAGCCCACGGGAATCGTGTACGCCCAGACCGGGGTGATCTGCCAGACGTTGTCGCCAGCCCGTGGGCCTTCGGTCTGGCGGTTGTAGAAATTCAGCTGGAAGTAATCGAAGCCGGGAATCGCCAGGTCGAAGCCCGGGCCGATCAAGTAGGACTCGTTGTCGCCTTCGCCAAACTCGTAGGTCATGGCCAGTAGCACGTCCTTGATCGGCCCCGCCTCGAGCTTGCGATCGAAAATCTTGCCGAACGACAGGCGCGGGCTGAATTCGCCATAGTAGGTGTTCGGTCCCGACTGACCGTCCTCCTTGCCGTTGTAGAAGATCCGGTCGAGGAAAAAGAAGTTGTCGCCGTATTTCCAGGCATCGGCGTGTTCGAAGGTCACGGTCTGCTGGATGCGCGGGTTGACCTGGAAATCCTTGCCGTACAGGTAGGTCAGGCTGTTGTTCTGCCATTGGAACAGATCGTCGGCCATGACCTGGCCGCAGGCCAGCAAGGATCCTGCGAGTATCAGGCTGGTGCACGTGCATTTCATTCGGTTTGCTCCCAAGGTAAGTGGTACCGCTTTTTTTGTCAGCGCTCTGGTGTGGCGCCTTTTCTCCAGATAAAACATCCGTTCGGTCAGGTTTTTGCTTGTGGCAAATCCTGCTGGTCGAGCCCAGGGGGAAAATTCCCGAAGGGCTCGTTCAACTGTCTGGAACAATGTTTGGCGAGATGCAGGGAGTGGCTGGCAGGCGACTGGGTCGCCTGCCAGCGGGCAGTACGTGTATCGGGTTCAGTCAGGTCGGGTAGGGGGACTCAGTTGGTCTGCGCGCCCTGGGTGATCCACGCGCCGATCAGGTCCCGTTCCTGCTGAGTCATCTGGGTGATGTTGCCCAGTGGCATGATCTGGGTGGTCACGGCCTGGGCCTGGATACGCGCGGCCTGTTGCTGGATCTGCTGTGGCGTATCGAACATCACCCCGGCCGGTGCCGCGCTGAACAGCGGACTGGTGGGCTTGGCCGAATGGCAGACCGAGCAGCGTTCCTGAATCACGCTGTGCACCTTCTCGAACGAAGGGCCCTGGGCATAGGCGGCCTGGGCAGGTGCCGCGGCAGGCTGTGCTGGTGCGGTCTGCGGCTTGGCGCCACCGCCCACGGCGGTTTCCGGCAGCGGCTGGTACTCGATGGCGGCGGGCGCCTTGGCCACGTCCGGGGCGATGGATGCGGGCTTGGGCCCGGTGACATACGCCAGGCAGATCATCGCCAGGGCGCCGACCGGCAGCGTCCAGGCAAACCGGTTGCTGTCGTGGCGGGTGTTGAAGTAGTGACGCACCAGCACCGCCGCCACCGCAATCCCGGCGAGGATCAGCCAGTTGTATTGGCTACCGTAGGTGCTCGGGAAGTGGTTGCTGATCATGATGAACAGCACCGGCAGGGTGAAGTAGTTGTTGTGGCGCGAGCGCAGCAAGCCCTTGGCCGGCAACGCCGGATCGGGTGTGCGGTTCTCGGCGATGGCGGCGACCAGCGCACGCTGTGCCGGCATGATGATGCGGAACACGTTGCCGACCATGATTGTGCCGATGACCGCCCCGACATGCAGGTACGCACCGCGGCCACTGAATACCTTGCTGAACCCGTAGGCCGCGGCGATCAGCAGCACGAACAGGATCGCGCCGAGCAGGGCGGGGCGCTTGCCCAGGGCCGAGTCGCAAAGGAAGGAATAGACAAACCAGCCGACGAACAACGAGCCGATGCCCAGGGCGACGCCTTCGGGCCCGCTCAAACTGCTGCCGGGGGCCAAAAGGTAGATCGTCGGGTTCCAGTAGAACACCACGCACAGCAGCGCGATACCCGACATCCAGGTGAAATAGGCTTCCCACTTGAACCAGTGCAGGTTGTCGGGCATGGACGGCGGTGCGAGTTTGTATTTTTCCAGGTGGTAGATGCCGCCACCGTGGATGGCCCACAGGTCACCGGCCAGGCCGCTCCTGGGGTTGACGCGATTGAGGTTGTTTTCCAGCCAGACGAAATAGAACGACGCGCCGATCCAGGCCACGCCAGTGATCATATGAACCCAGCGGATGCTCAGGTTCAGCCATTCCAGCAAATGTGCTTCCACAGTCGTTACCTCTCGCCCGTCACGCTTGTTCTCGCGTGATCGGACGCTTCTCTTATTGGTGGGGATCGAGGATCAACCACTCATCCTCTTCGAAGAAATGCTCATCGCAGTTATTGCCTGTGCCACTGCGATCAACCACCAGGAAGTCATCCCGCTTTTCGATCGTCAGCACCGGGTGGTGCCAGACGCCGCGATGGTAATTGATGCCCTGCCTGCCGTTGGTGACGAAGGCGCGGACCAAGCCTGATACAGGTGCATCGCCAAGTGGCGCGACCACGATCAGAAAGGGGTTGCCGAGCAGCGGAATGAACGCCTGGCTGCCCAGCGGATGGCGCTCCAGCATGCGCACGGTCAACGGCATGTCCAGCGCGTCGGCGCGGAAGATGCTGATGATTGCCTTATCGTCCGGCGCGGCGGTTTCAACCGTCGCCAGGCGATGGAAGCGCATGGTCGAACCGTTATTGATCATGAAGTGATCGCTGCCGTCGGTTTCGATCACGTCACCGAAGGGGGCGAAGGCTTCTTTGGTCAAGGGTTCGATCTTGAGTGTGCGCATGCTGGTCTTCTTAATCTCTTGATTTGATCGTTCCCATGCTCTGCGTGGGAACGCCTCACCGGACGCTCTGCGTCCGCTTTGTGACGCAGAGCGTCACGGTATGCATTCCCACGCAGAGCGTGGGGACGATCATCGTGTCACTTCGCGACCTTACCCAATACCCGCAGGCGACTCACACCCCCATCCGGGAACACATTCAGGCGGATGTGGGTAATTGGCCCCAGGGCCTTGATCTGCTCGGCGAACGTGTGTTCGGCGTGCATTTCCAGTTTCTGGCTCGGCAGCAGCTCGCGCCAGAACAGTGACTGGGTTTCGATCTGGCTGTCGGTGCCGCCCTTGACGAAGGCGCCCTGGATCGAGCAGCTGTCGGGGTAGTTGCCCTTGAAGTGCAGGGTGTCGACGATGACTTTCTCGACTTCGCCGGCATGGCCCAGGGCGACGATGACCCAGTCGTTGCCTGGCGTACGGCGCCGGGCGGTTTCCCAGCCGTCGCCCATGTTGACGCCACGGCCCGGGTTGAGGATGTTGCTCATGCGCCCGAAGTGCTCGTCGGAGCAAGCCAGGGCGCGACCGCCGTTGAGGGCGGCGGCCAGGTCGATCTGTTCGTTGTCGCCGACGGCCGACCAGTCGCGATACGGAATGCCGTAGACCCGCAACCGGGCCACGCCGCCATCAGGGTAGATGTTGAAGCGCAGGTGGCTGAAGGCCTGGTCGTTGCTGATTTCGTGATAGTGGTGGCTGTTTCCTTGCAGCTCGACGGCAGACAGCACTTCGGTCCACTGGGTGTTGTCGTCCGGCTCGCCTTCGGCCAGGAAGCAGGCTTCCAGGGACGCCGACGGTGGGTAGTTGCCGGTGAAGAATGAAGTGTCGATGTCCACGCCCTTGATCGAACCCGGTACACCCAGGCGGATCACTGCGCTGTCGTAGCCTTCGAAGCGCTTGCGACGCGACTCCCAGCCGTCCATCCATTTGCCGTTGTCATCGAACACGCCTTCCTTCCACACGGCCGGTGTGGGTTGGAACAGGCGGTTGGCGTCGGCGAACCAGTCATCGGTGACGGAGATGATCTTTGTGCCGAGACGGGCGTCGGCCAGGTTGACGAACTTCTCGAAAGGTACGGCGTAAGCTTTCATTCTTCTTGTCTGCCTTTAAATAAGTTGGCTGGGGATGCTTGCTGGCCTGGACTCAGGCTGCTCGCTAAAGGGTCAGTAGTCGGAACAACGCGATCTTGTTGATCTCCGCCAGTGCGCACTTGAACTCGGTGTCCACCGGGTTATGGATGCGGGTTTCGAATGCCGCGAGGATCTGATGCCGGTTGCTGCCTTTTACCGCCATGATGAAGGGAAACTCGAACTTGGCCTTGTAGGCGTCGTTCAGCTCGGTGAAGCGCTGGAACTCTTCGGCCGTGCATTGGTGAATACCGGCGCCGGCCTGTTCGTTCGTGCTGGCTTCGGTCAGTTGGCCCTGGACGGCGGCTTTGCCGGCCAGGTCCGGGTGAGCGTTGATCAGGGCCAGTTGGCTCGCGTGATCGGCACTCAACAGGATGTCGCTCATGCGCTGGTGCAGGGTTTCGATCTCGTCGATCGACGGGTCCTGGCCGAGGTCGAAGGCTTTCTCGGCGACCCATGGCGAGTGTTCGTAGATATCGGCGAAGGCGTCGACGAACGCCTCGCGGCTCAAGGTCGACGGCTTGAGGGTCTGGAACGCGGTCATTTCAAGGCTCCAGGATGCGGATGGGTCTGCTGCCAGTGGCGGGCGATGTCGACGCGACGGCTGAACCAGACCTGCTCATGACCCTTGGCGTACTCGAGGAAACGCTTGAGGGAGGCGAGGCGGGCCGGACGGCCGATCAGGCGGCAGTGCAGGCCGATGGAAAGCATCTTCGGGGCCTCGGCGCCTTCGGCATACAACACATCGAAGGCATCCTTGAGGTATTGGAAGAAGTCGTCGCCGTTGTTGAACCCCTGCACCTGGGTGAAGCGCATGTCGTTGGTATCGAGGGTGTACGGGATCACCAGGTGCGGCTTGCCGTTGGGGGTGTTCGGTTCCCAGTAGGGCAGATCGTCGTCGTAGGTGTCGCTGTCGTAGAGGAAACCGCCTTCTTCCATCACCAGCCGCCGGGTGTTGGGGCCGGTGCGGCCGGTGTACCAGCCCAGTGGGCGTTCGCCGGTGATTTCGGTGAGGATGCGGATCGCTTCGAGCATGTGCTCGCGTTCCTGGGCTTCATCCATGTACTGGTAGTCGATCCAGCGATAGCCGTGGCTGCAGATTTCATGACCGGCGGCGACCATGGCACGGATCACGTCCGGATGACGCTGTGCGGCCATGGCCACGGCGAAGATGGTCAGCGGAATATCGAATTCCTTGAACAGCTTGAGAATCCGCCATACCCCCGCGCGGCTGCCATACTCGTACAGCGATTCCATGCTCATGTTGCGCTCGCCCTGCAGCGGTTGCGCCGCGACCATTTCCGAAAGGAACGCTTCGGACTCCTTGTCGCCGTGCAGGATGTTGCGCTCGCCACCTTCTTCGTAGTTGAGCACGAAGGACAGGGCGATGCGGGCGTTGCCCGGCCAGTGGGGATGGGGAGGGTTACTGCCGTAACCGATCAGGTCGCGTGGGTAGTCAGCGCTCACTGCAGTCTTCCTTCTTGTTCGTACCATGTAGGTGGCGCCCGGGCGATGAAGCAAAAGCTGGCGTCACGACGATGGGTTAATTGTATACAACTTTATGGGCGATTTGTAAGCCTGATTTTTTGCATTTTTCACCGTACCCCTGGCTGCCCTACACTGCAAGAAATCTGCCGGGTTGGTCAATTAATCATTGGAGGAGCCGTGTATCCTTTGGTTTGGCCCGAACCCCGAGCTTAAGAACGTGCGGGCAAAGGGCGCGGCAGATGTGTGTTTTTTATTGTGTACAATTTCTATTTAAAATGTCTTAATTTGCACATCGCCGCGGCGTTTCATGCTCTGAAACGGTGCGGCTTGTCTTTCAACTGATTCAGGAGGCGTCGGGCCGGACTGCCCTGCAGCGAGGCGCGCACAATCAATGGGACGTTTGACTACTCACGTTTTGGATGCTGCACATGGCTGCCCGGGCAGTTCGATCAAGGTCGAGCTGTACCGTGTGGAAGGCCCGCAACTGCACCTCGTCGCCAGCGCGTCGACCAACAGCGATGGCCGTTGCGATGCACCACTGCTGCAAGGGGAGGACTACCGTTCGGGGGTCTATCAGTTGCAGTTCCACGCCGGCGATTACTACCGTGCCCGGGGTGTGCAATTGCCCGATCCGGCCTTCCTCGATGTGGTGGTGCTGCGCTTCGGAATCTCGGCCGAGCAGGAGCACTATCACGTGCCCCTGCTGATTTCGCCCTACGCCTATTCAACCTATCGCGGCAGCTGACCCCAAGCAGCCGCCTGCTCCTGGAAGTGCCTGCGCATGGCGCTTCTCTGGTTTTTGCCCGCTCACACTGCGGGCTTTTTTTTGCTTGCCCATTTACAGCCGGGCATTGTCATCCCGGATGATGAAGACGGTGTCGGCGTAGCCTGGCAGGATCTGGGAACCGCCCTTGAGCCAGATGATCTTGTTGGCGGCATGGGCGTCCCTGACGGCTTGCGCGGCGGCGTCGCCGACCTGGGTTTCCAGGTTCATGCCGGTGGTGTTGGGGTTGGTGTGGGTGGGCAGGGACAGCTTTGGGATCCGGGTGCGATGCAGGCTCATGAAAAACAGGTAGTCATGCCCTGTTCGCCGAAAGACCAATGCCGGAAAGCTGTTGAAGTTGTTGGGCTCCATGACCGTATAGCCATTACGGGTCAGGAGGCCGGCCATGAAGCGTTTGAAGTCCACTGTCGAATACGTCGAGAGGAAGAAATCCCACTGGCGCCGGAAACGCATGGGGTCGAAATCAAGCCGGTCCAATGTGCCTGTCGTGGACGGGAAGGGCAGCTCGATCGCGCGCGAGGTGCTCGTAACGCCTGAAGAGGTCGGAAGAATCGAGAGCATCAGCAATGGATCGCTCCATTGCGGGTGCAGTGAAGGGGTGGCTTGTTCCCAACTGTGGAAAATCTGCCGGAGTGCGGTCAGCCCCGCTGCGTCGGCGTAAGTCGAGCTGTTGGCCAGCTCGAACTGCTTTCTGGCGATGTTTTCCAGGGTCACGGTCGTCACCTCCGGGAAAACGTCCCTGACGTAGGCCGTCAGGGGTTTCTCGAAGGGCAGCCTGGCGTCGATCTCCCAGTGATTATCCGGTGGGACGCGTATGACAGCCCTGGGCTGTTCGTCAGGTGTATGCCTGAGGATGGCCTCCAGCAGGTCGAAATCATAGGCAGGATGACTGGGGGGCTGGATGTAGCTGATCGGGAATTCACGATCCTCCATGCGGCTCATCACCTTGTAGTGAATATCGTTCACCGTGATGAAATGAGGCCGTGTGAGCGTGGGCTTGAACGCCCAGTCCCGCCTGAATACCGCCGGGCCTTGCACAGCGGGTTCGTTTTGCGGAGGCGACGTTGTGCGCTGGCGCTTGGGCGCGGGCCCTTCGGAGGGCTCATCGTCCGACAGGCTGTGGAGGGTAATGGTCTGCGGGGAGTCACTGGTGTCTGTCTCGACGGGCTGGGCAACCCGCCGCCACAGGAGACTGCCTTCCACCTGTTCCAGGCGTGGTCCGGAGGCGATGAGTTCGGTGCTTGATCGGGCCCGGTAGTTCTGTTCGGCATCGCGACCCAGCAATACCGTTGCACCGTCTTCCAGCTCGACGTATGTGCGTGTCCTGAACGTCCGGATGCCGGAGGTCGCGTCTGGCGCCGATAACAAGGGGACCAGTTCGGGTGAAAGGTGGTAACTGTCCAGCGACACCGGGGCGGCCTCACCTTGGGCGGACGCCTGTTGTGTGATTTCGGATACCTGGAAGGTCGTAGGCTGGGGTTCTGACGCTTCGGTGTGTCTTCCCGACGGCGAGACGGATGCCTGGCCCGTTCCTTCCGTCCTGGTGGGACTCCTGGGCGAACCTTCCGGCGTTGTATCGCGACTGGTGCGGGATGTATCGGAGGAGGAAGTTGGGATATTGGGGCGGGTATTTTTTCTTGGACTCATTGGGTAGTTGGCTCTTGGATATCAATAATGAATATGACTTGAAGCTGAAGGCTGATCTTTGCCTTGAAGATGTTCTTGGAAAGTGCTCGCGCAGGTGCACTACATATATATTGCGTTTGAACTAAATATTGGGAAAACCCTGCATAAGACTATGCAGGGTTGGAAAGGACTTTGTCCGGTGAGAGCGTCCAATTCATATCAGGCATTCTTGCGGCAAATGTCGGGCCCAGAATGATTGCCTTTGCGAGCATCAACGACTTGCTCGGCGTTAAGTCCTCCACCAACTTGGTGCATTGTTCCCGCAATAAACGCAGTGCCTCATCGCCCAACGGGGGATGTTGACCGAGGCCTTCCCGGGCCACTTCCTGATAGATCTGGAGATGGTGGTTGCACAAGTTTGTTTTTCTAAGATCCAGCGCTGTAATGACGCGAGATTTATTTGTATCCAGGGTCCACTTGCGTGTCTTGAGGTGATAGCTCAAGGTGCCGGGAGTGCCATCCTTGACGGCAACATTGAAGACCCTCAATTGTTCGGACGACAACCTGGAAAGTTCCACGGGCAACGCTGCATCGGGGCCGAGCGTGGGCGCGAAATATCGGCCATCCAGTGCTTCTACATAAACGCTCTCGAACAAGCTGTCGACTGCATACACGACACCCTGTGCGGTGATAACGCGTATCTGGTCCACAAGGTCATCCACTTCATAAGCGGGAAGATGAATGACCGTTCCGCCGATTTGCAGCAGGTTGGAAGCCAGTTTGATCTCGACCTGGCCGAGGTGCGTAGCGTCGAATTCCCACAGGGAGGCCCGAGGTAATCGGGGGTTGGCGCTGGCCAGCGCGCCTGGCGTGGAGAGGCGTAGCGTCATGTTCGGGCCCAGGTGGACAAGGTAGGTGGAGCCTTGGCCAATCAGGACTTCGACCCCCGTTTGTACGGCGGCTGAAGTGAGCAGGGCGCAGGTCGCCCGGTTGCCCATGTAATAAGGCTTTTTATCCAAGGGCTGAAGATAGGCGTATTTCTTTTTTGTCGGCGTGAGTGGCAGTGGTATTTCCGCTTTCCATTTCACCGGATCCTTGTCGATGAACGTCCTGTCCAGTAACAGCCCATAGTCGGGGGTGGGTAGGGCCAGACGGTAGGATGAGCCGTCATTCGTGACCAGGATCACCGTATGATTCGGATCGAGGGCGGAAAATGCGCGTCGCCCCGTGGCGGTTTTTCGTGCGGTATAACGCTCATCGGAACTGGCGAGGTTGTTCAGGATGACCCGGCAGTTGCCAAAGTGCAGCGTCAGGTCACATTCACCATATTTCACCGTGTCCGATTCATCTCCCTGAATGACATAGGCGTTGTAATGGGCCTCGATCCGTGTCAATTCGGAGTGGATGTAGTCCAGGTGGAGTGTGGTGGAGTATTCACTTTTTTGTTTGACGCTGAGCGTGGTGAGTTCAACCAGACGGGAAACGTAATAGCTCGTATCTTTGTCGTGGGCGATCGATTGTTCGCTTCGATCGTTGAGGATGGCCGGGTTCCGTGGCGTTCCTTGTTGCACCATGACGGCTTCGATGGCGAGCGGGCGACCCTGCTCGAGACTGTCGGGCAGGTCGGGTACCCAATGAAAACCATCTTTTGTGATGAACGTCAGTTTGTTGTTTTGTAAGGATCGCGGATACGCAGTATCGCCGTAGACATTGTTGACGGTGACCTTGCGCACGTCCCAATCGTTTGAATCGAAGCGTGAAACCAGCACCAGGTTGCCTGCTTCAATGGCCCAGCTTTCAATCAGATCCGCTCGCCAGTCCAGTGCGATGACGCTGTTATCCACGCCGTCTTCAGTAATCGATACATGACCCGGTTTATGGGCGATGGCATAGACATCCTCGCCAGGGCCACCGGCGGCGTCGCGGTTATGACCCCCGAGGATGGAGATCTGGTCGTCTCCCGCGCCGGCCTCGATTGAATCGTTGCCACGGGATTTGATGATGTTCGGGCCGGCCGTACCTTTGATGACGCTGGCCCCGCCGTCGAGCAGTTCGACCTGTTCAATGCTCTCAAGGAGGGTAGGGCGATAGGCGCCGTTCGCTGTTCCATGAGGGGCCTGGATGATGACGCTGACTTGCCCGGCGGCCAGATCGACCTGATAACCCAATCGCGGCGTCTGACTGTCGCTGGCACCTCCCGCCAGGATCAGCGTGTCATTGCCTGCGCCCCCCATCAGGCGGTTAGGTCGGGACGCCCGGTTCCTGGCGACGATCTCGGGCGCCCCCTCGAAAATGAACACATCATCCTTCGCACCGCCGGTCAGTGCCTTGACGCCTGCCCCGTAACGGAAGACGTTTGGCTTGTTTTCAACGCCTAGAACGGTGTCGTTGCCGCCGCCGATGGACCAATGGATACCTTTGTGGTCGGCCGCCGTTCCAATGACTGCGCCGGGCGTCTCAGCCGTTACGCCGCTGCGCGCATCGATCCAGTCATCGCTGCCCTTGATCCGGGGACGCACGGAAGTTGCCTGATACCTTTCCCCGGTCCACCAACTCCGGGTGTTGTAGGTCACCCGTTGGAGTTCTACGGTGAACTTGCCGTTTACGATCGCTTCGGTGCTGTCTTTCAACGGTCCCTTGAGCAAGTTCAAGGCATTGGCCTGGAGTCGCTTCGTCTGTTCAGCGGTCGCCTTGGCGATGGTGTAGCGGTTCTGGATATCGTCATCGGGGCTGATCGTCCAGAAGGCGAACCAGCCCGTGCGGAGGCGCTCATGGACGGTGAGTTGGATGTAGTCGTCGATTTCATCGACTTGACGGATCGCGCCCCAGATCTGTGCACCGACCACCAGGATAAGCCCTGCGGCCAGGCCCGCAGGCCCCGCTGATGTAAACCCTGCCAGCGCCGCGACCCCAATGGTCACGGCCATGGCGGCACTGGTCACGCTCAAGGCAGCGTTGACATAGTGATCGGTGGCCTCGCGGCCGGTGGCGCCGGCGGCGGCCTTGAACGAGTCCACTGCGGCGACGATATCGAAAGGCAGTGTGAGCACGCTGGCAATCAGGCCGCTTCCCCGGGCCAGCCGGATGGCGAAGGTCGTTTTGGCAAAGTCCCCCAGGGAGCGCTGGCCGGCCTTGATCATCTGGGTGGCTTGGCGGGTGACCAGCGCTTCGACCCCGATGGACGCCACCTCGGCGGCCACGCTGGTCCCGTTGAACAGGGTCTGGTAGGCGTCCTTGTTCCGGATGGCGTCTTGCAGGCCTCGCAAGCCGCTGTAGATGCCGAAGGCCTGAAGCCCCAGGCCCGTGGGAATGAGCACCTGGCTCTTGGTCAGGTTGATCCAACTGGATGACCGCTGCACAAGTGCTTGGGTGTCGAGGTGCTGGGCCGCTTTCAAAAGCCTTTCAAGCGTGCTCCGATAACGGCTCGGCTCAGCCTGGGTTCCAGAGGGTTCCCGCAACAGTGATTGCGCGGTGCGTGACCGTTGGCTGGCCATTTCGAACAGCAACGTGGGCAGCCGATAGTCGTTTGCGTCGGCGGTGAGTCTTATACGGGTTTCGACATCACGGGCATTGAACTGCAGTGAGTTCAGGAAAAAGCGATTGGGAATGCGAAAAAAAGTGTTCTCGCCGTTGAGGGGCTGTCCATCGGTTGTTGCGCCGAGTGCATTCAGGGCTGAACGGGTGACGGCCACGGAGCCGATGTGGAACGGGCCGTAAAGTTTATCCACAACTTCAAGTTGCGCCTGTCGCTGCTTGAGTTCTGAACTGAGCTGCGATTGATCGGCAACTTCGAAATCGAGCGTTTCGGTTGTGTGCGCATTGGCGTGCAAACCTATATCCGTAATGACGATGCCATGTTCGGCAGAAACGGAGGGGGGCTGAATAACCTTGGCCATTGTGAACGTCCTTGTTCAACGATGATTAAATGGCCCTCTATGTAAGATGTTTTCCTGAACGGTGTATATCGATGGGTTGTTGCCTCGTTTTGCCACTCAGTGGGCGGACAATAAAGACGCCGCGCCTGCGCCCCCGAACAAGCCTGCACTGATGCGGTTGAACCAGCTCTGGCCTTTACCCGTACGCAGATACCGCGCCGCACCGTGGGCGCCGAGGCCATAGGCCAGCTTGCAGAGCAGGTCGAGGACGGTCCAGGTGGCGATCATGATCAGCAGTTGGGGCAGGAACGGTTGCCCGGCGCTCAGGAACTGCGGCAGGAAAGCGGCGAAGAACAGGATGTCTTTCGGGTTGCTGGCGCCCAGCACGAATGCCCGGCCAAACAGTGCGCGGAAGCGTGGGACGGCGGCGGCCTGGGGTACTTCGGCGCCTTGGGCGGGCTGTCGCGATTGCTGCCAGCTCTGCCAGGCCAGGTAGAACAGGTACAGCGCCCCGACGATCTTCAGGGCACTGAACAATTTCTCCGAGGCCAGCAGCAATGCCCCGAGTCCCAGCGCCGAGGCGCTCAACAAGCAGATCGAGGCGATCACCCCACCCAGGAATGCCGGATACGAGCGACGCAGGCCGTAGTTCAGGCTGTTGCCGATCATCAATAACGACAGGGGGCCGGGGATGAGAATCACCACCAGCGCGGCGCCACTGAACAACAGCCAGGTTTCCAGATTCATTGCTTTGCTCCTGATGTACAAAAGCCTCACCCGATGGGTGAGGCGGGTGGATACGGTGTCCCTTACAAGAAGATGAACTTGGCGATGAAGATCGCGCAGAGCACCCACAGGCTGACAGAAATTTCCTTGCGTTTACCGGTGCCGGCCTTGAGTACCACATAGGTGATGAAACCCAGTGCGATACCGTCGGCGACCGAAAAGGTCAGGGGCATCATGATCGCCGTGACGATGGCCGGAATGCTGTCGGTCGGCTCGTCCCATTCGATATGGGCCATGCCGCCCATCATCAGCATGGCGACGTAGATCAAGGCACCGGCGGTGGCGTAGGCCGGGATCATCCCGGCCAGTGGCGCGAAGAACATGGCGGCAATAAATAGCACGCCGACGGTCACTGCCGTAAGCCCCGTCCGGCCTCCCGCCGCGACACCGGCAGCACTTTCCACGTAGCTGGTCACCGGTGGCACGCCGACCATGGCGCCGAACACGCTGGAAGCGCTGTCGGCCTTCAGGGCGCGGGAGAGGTTCTCGATCCGGCCATCGGCCTTCACCAGCCCGGCACGCTGGGCCACGCCCATCAAGGTGCCGGCGGTGTCGAACATATGCACGAACAGGAAGGCCAGCACCACGCTGATCATGCTGACGTTGAACACGCCGGCTACATCCATCGCCATCCAGGTCGGTGCCAGGCTCGGTGGCGTCGACATCACACCATTGTATTGCACCAGGCCTAGGCCCCAGCCGGCCAGGGTCACGGCGATGATGCTGATCAGGATCGCGCCGAATACCCGGTGATAACTGAGCACGGCAATCATCAGGAAGCACACGGCGGCGAGCAGCGGGCCGGGTTCACGCAACGAGCCGAGCTTGATCAGGGTGGCGGGGCTGTCGACGATGATCCCGGCGGTCTTCAGGCCGATCAGTCCGAGGAACAGCCCGACCCCCGCACCCATGGCGAATCGCAGGCTCACCGGAATGCTGTTGAGCAGCCACTCACGAACCCGTGACAGGGTCAGGATCATGAACAACACGCCGGAAATGAACACTGCGCCCAACGCGGTTTCCCAGTTGTAGCCCATGGTGCCGACCACCGTGTAGGTGAAGAAGGCATTCAGGCCCATGCCCGGTGCCAGGCCCACCGGCCAGTTGGCGTACAGGCCCATCAACAGGCAACCCAGAGCGGCGGCGATGCAGGTGGCGACGAACGCCGCGCCGTGGTCGATGCCGGCATCGGCCATGATGTTGGGGTTGACGAAAATGATGTAGGCCATGGTGATGAAGGTCGTCAGGCCGGCGATCAGCTCGGTCTTCACCGTGGTGCCATGCACGCTGAGTTTGAAGATGCGCTCCAGCCAGCCACGGCTTGATGGCGGCGAGAGGTCCAGCGTCCGGGCTTCGGGTTTGCGGCTTTCCACAGCGAGTACTCCTCAACAGTTTTATTGTTATTTCCAGCGTCGCAGGCCTTGCGGGGGGAGGCTTGCGCGCCTTGAGGCAGGTAAGGCTGGCGAAGTAGTTGACCTGGTGGTCAGAAACTCGCACGAAGCGAATTATGCTTTTGTATACAAATAAAGCAAATAATGTTTTCTGTTTTGTGGACGAAATGTCCGGCGATAGGGATATATCGCCTGGGAGGGCGCTATCGCGGGCAAGCCTTGCTCCCACAGATAGGGATCATCTTGTGGGAGCAAGGCTTGCCCGCGATGGCGATAGCCCGAGCCATGCATGACTTGAGTTGGATCTCAGTCGACGGATACCTGACCCTTGCCCAACGCCATATTCACCGCCAACCACCCATTCACCGCCGCTTCCCCGGCCTCGGCAAACACCCGCTCCAGCAATTTCACCTGCTCGCGCCGCAACGCCTGTTCGAACCGCGCACCTTCTTCAGTCAACTCCAGCAGCCGCTTACGCTTGTCGGTCTCGGACGCGACGCTGTTGACCAGATGCATTTCCATCAATTGCCGCAAGGGCATGTTCAGGGCCTGCTTGGTGACGCCCAGCAGGGCCAGCAGCTCTTTCATACTGAGTGAGGGATACCGGGCGATGAAAAAAACGATGCGCTGGTGCACCCGGCTCAACCCACGACGCTCGAGCATTTCATCGGCCTTGGCGGTGAACGCCTGGTAGCCGAAGAAAAACGCTTCCATGGCCATTTGCTGGGAAGTCGGGTTTTTAAGGTCAAGCATATTGACGTATCCAGAAAGATCGGAGTAATTTCGGTCAATCAGTTTGACTCATTTCCCCAATGCCTCGCTACAGGTGGTCCTCATGGCTTTTTCCGAACGTGTCTCGCGCCTCAAAAGTTCTTTGATTCGAGAAATCCTCGCGGCGGCCCAACGCCCTGAGGTGATGTCGTTCGCCGGCGGTCTGCCCGCCGAAGCCATGCTGCCGAAAGTGGAGTGGGACTCCATGCCCCTGGCCATGGGCCAATACGGCATGAGCGAAGGGGAGCCGGCGCTGCGCGAAGCCTTGGCGGCGCAGGCACGGGCACTGGGCCTGGCTTGTGAGGCGAATCAGGTGCTGGTGGTCAGCGGCTCGCAGCAGACCCTCGACCTGGCGGCGAAGCTGTACATCGACGTCGGCACCGAGATCATGCTGGAGGCGCCGACCTACCTGGCGGCGCTGCAGATTTTCCAGCTGTTCGGCGCCAACTGCATCACGGTCCCCCTGCAGGCCGATGGCCCGGACCTGAAGCAGTTGCGGGCGCGTCTGGAACAGCATCGGCCGGCGTTCATCTACCTGATCCCCACGTTCCAGAACCCGTCGGCGGTGCGCTACAGCGAGGCCAAGCGCGACGCGGTGGCGGCCTTGCTGGATGAGTTCGGTGTGACCCTGATCGAAGACGAACCCTACCGCGAACTGACCTTCGACGGCGGCAGCGCCACGCCGATTGTCAGTCGCTTGAAGAAAGCCAGTTGGATCTACACCGGCACCGTGTCGAAAACCCTGCTGCCGGGGCTGCGGGTCGGTTACCTGATTGCCAGCCCTGACCTGTTCCCGCATCTGTTGCGGCTCAAGCAATCGGCGGATCTGCACACCAATCGCATCGGCCAATGGCAGGCGTTGCAGTGGATCGGCAGCGAGAAGTACCGCAGCCACCTCGGCGAGTTGAGGGATTTCTACCGGGAGCGTCGTGACCGCTTCCAGGCCGCGTTGCACACGCATTTTGCCGACATTGCGGACTGGAACATGCCTCAGGGCGGGCTGTTTTTCTGGTTGACCCTCAAGCAGCCGCTGGACACCCGCACGCTGCTCGCTGCCGCGCTGGAGGCAGATGTCGCGTTCATGCCGGGAGAGCCGTTCTTCCCCGAGCCGGACCGGCACCTGGGGCACTTGCGGCTGAACTTCAGCCACATCGATCCGGCGCGGCTGGATGAAGGGCTGAGGCGGTTGGCGGGGGTGGTGCGGGCGGCGTTGGCTGCCGAGGCGGCGTGAGGCGGTGGGGCTTGTGGTGAGCGGGCCGGCGCTATCGCGAGCAGGCTCGCTCCCACAATGGATCTTCAGTACTCACAGAACCCCTGTGGGAGCGAGCCTGCTCGCGATGGGGCCCTTACATTCCCCCAAAACCATCAGACCGCCGAAAACCGCTTTTCCAGGTAATCAATGATCACCTTGGACTCATACATCCAGGTGGTCTGGCCATTCTCTTCGATACGCAGGCACGGCACCTTGATCCGTCCACCTTGCTCCAGCAGCACCTGGCGATCCTGTTCGTTGTTCTTCGCATCGCGCAGGGCCACCGGTACGTTGAGGCGGCGCAGGGTGCGGCGGGTTTTCACGCAGAACGGGCAGGCGTGGAATTGATACAGCGTCAGGCTGCGGGCGGCCTGGTCGACCTGCGCCTGGGCATCGGCCGGGCGTTTTTTCTTGCCGGGACGGGTGATGAAGTCGATGAAAATGATCAGTTGGCCCAAACCAACTCGAAGCGCTTTGACGATCACGGTATAAGCCTCGCGGCAGGGAAGAAGAGGGCGCGCAGCTTACCTGATTTTTCACGGGCGAAAAAAAACCGGCGATCAATGCCGGTTTTTCTCGAACGACAGGTTACTTGATGAGGCTGAGGAACTCGCTGCGGGTCGCGGCGTTTTCACGGAACTCACCGAGCATCACCGAGGTGATCATCGAAGAGTTCTGCTTTTCCACACCGCGCATCATCATGCACATGTGCTTGGCCTCGATCACCACCGCCACGCCCAGGGCACCAGTGACCTGCTGGACCGCGTCGGCGATCTGGCGGCTGAGGTTTTCCTGGATCTGCAGGCGACGCGCATACATGTCGACGATCCGCGCGACCTTCGACAGCCCCAGTACCTTGCCGCTCGGGATGTAGGCGACATGGGCCTTGCCGATGAACGGCAGCAGGTGGTGCTCGCACAACGAGTACAACTCGATGTCCTTGACCAGCACCATTTCGCTGTTGTCGGAGCTGAACAAGGCACCGTTGGTGACTTCTTCGAGGGTCTGTTCATAACCACGGCAGAGGTACTGCATGGCCTTGGCAGCGCGCTTGGGCGTGTCGAGCAGGCCCTCGCGGGAAACGTCCTCGCCCAGTTGGCCGAGAATCGCGGTGTAATTCTGTTCCAGTGTCACAGAGGCTGATTCCATAAGGGTTTCAGGAGGGTACTTGTTCTGTCTGTACCAATTTTGTATCAATCAAGCTGTTTTCGAGTTTCCCGAGTTCGCTCCAGTCGGTGCTGGAGTTGATCCGTCGGGCACAGGTCGAAGCAACATTCGAGCGCCATAACCAGCTGAATAGCGATGCAGGCTCATACCCGCCATGGGGCACATGGTAGCGTATGTGTGCCGGTAGTTGTATTGCCGGCCGGTGCTATTCATCCAATCTCATCGGTGGTGAGGCTTTACCTGGCTGCGGGCTCACCGGTCTGTTTGGATCGGGTTTTTCTGACCGAGCGTCTCGTGTCGTCAATTCGCTTCGGCATCATCCCAAGGCGTAACCACCAGCTTGGCCAGTGCGACAGCGTAGTGACTTCCTTTTGCGTGATACACGATTGACGATGGTTGTATGCGTGCATACTATAAGTCAACTTACTAAAAGGAGGCCGACATGCCCAACCCCATGCACGCCACTGCTTCATATACTCACGAAACCCGTGCATCTGCAGCTGCAATCTGGGCGCTTTTCGAAGCTGTTCCCCGATGGAAAGATTGGAACGCAGGTGTCCATTTATGCACGCTCCACGGTTCTTTCATTGAGGGTACATGGATGACAATGGTGCTGCCTGACCAAGAGGTCATCCAGTCTCAGTTGGTAGAAGTCAATAAACCAAACGGATTCACTGATGAGACTGTACTTGGTAGCACCACTATTCGCGTCAGGCATGAAATCACTCCGCTCCTGAATGGCAATCACTCTATCGTCTATTCGATTGATGTCGTGGGAGAGGATGCAGAGGAGATCTGCACGCAAGTGTCTTGTGATTTCTCTGAAGTCCTGCGGGCACTGGCAGCCCGCGCAGAAAGTGAGACGGGCGTATGAGCCAGGCGTGGCTGGGTGTCGTATCTCGGTCGCACGTCTGGCGAGGCATGGAGGGCGGCTTTGCACAGGTCTGTCATGGCAAAAAGGAGCCGCTGCGCAAGATGAGCAAGGGTGATATTTTTGTTTATTACTCCCCGAATATAGAAGTGCAGGGGGCGCCGCTGAAAGCCTTCACCGCCATTGGGAAAATTGAGGACGATGAGGTTTTCGAATTCGACATGGGCGCAGGGTTCGTGCCGTTTCGTCGTCGGGTTCGATATGCCAAGGCAAAAGAAGTCGCTCTGGACCTCGTGCGTGGAGAACTGGACCTCTGTGTTCCGCCAAACTGGGGCATTGTGCTAAGGCGCGGACTGATCCCATTGACCGACAAAGATACCTGCACAATTGCTTGCGCGATGGGTGTTGACCTGCTGGAACTGAGGCGTAATTGATGAAGTCGAAACCGCTGCCAACCCTCCATAGCGGACCGTCAGATAGTCCAGGTTTTTTGCTCTGGCGCATCTCCAACACCTGGCAGCGTGAGCAGCGCGCCGCATTACAGCAGCTGGGTCTTACCCATACCCAGTTTGTCATGCTTGCAGTCGCAACGTGGTTTGCCTCACAAGAGCCGCTCACCCAGGCACGCCTGTCGCAATTGACTGGCAGCGACCCGATGACCACCTCTCAAGTGGTCAGAACGCTTCTTAAAAATGGGCTGTTTGTGAGAGACGTACATCCTACTGACACGCGAGCCAAGATTATTTCAGTTTCCGAAGCCGGTCGTGATCTGGCACACAAGGCAATTGTCATCGTGGAGGAAGTTGATCGTAAATTTTTTGGATCTCTAGGCGAGCAGCAGTCCAGCCTGGTCCTCCTTTTCCGACAACTGCTCGATAAGACATCATCGACGCAATAGAGAGAGAAAAGGGGGCGTTGGCGGACACGGCGCTGCAAGCTCGGCAATCGAAGGCTACTCGTCGCGGCCTTCCATCATGGTGCGCTTGAGCATCACGTACACCGCCCCGGCGCCACCGTGTTTCGCCTGGCAGGAGGTGAAGCCCAGCACTTGCGGGTGCTGGCGCAGCCAGGTGTTGACGTGGCTCTTGATCATCGGCCGCTTGCCGTCCAGTCGCACGGCCTTGCCGTGGGTGACGCGCACACAGCGGATTTCGAATTTCGTGGCTTCGGCGAGGAAGGCCCAGAGGGTTTCCCGGGCTTTTTCGACGCTCATGCCATGCAGGTCGAGGCTGCCTTCGAAGGGGATCTGGCCGACCTTCAGCTTGCGCATCTGGCTTTCCTGGACGCCGTCGCGCGCCCACATCAACTCGTCTTCGGGACCGACGTCGATCACGAACTGATCGGACAATCCGTCCACGGTCGTGGCATCGGCGCGCACGGTGGCGGCTTGGCGCAGCTTGGCGATCTGTGCGCGATCGGCTTTGGGTTTGCCAGTGTCGGCGCGATCGTGTTTGATCGGTTTAACGCCCTGGATCGCACTTTTGAACAGGGAAAAATCGTCGTCTTGCATGTCAGCCTCCGCGAAGGCCGGCCAGTTTACCCAAGTCCAGTGGGATCGGGCGCGACAAAACGTCGGATGGCGGGTCAGTCGTGCTTTTTCATCAGGTGCGGAGCCATGGCCAGCTCCAGGGATTGGCGGGCGCGACGGCGGCAGCGGCGCCAGAGCCAGACACCCAGCCACAGGACCAGAAGGCCCACGGCCAGAATGATCGCCGAGCCGAGCGGGGTGGCATTCAAGTCGCCCATTGCGGGCGGGCGGCCCAACAGGCTGGCGGCACCGGCCATGGCCAGCAGGACGCCGAGTGTTGCCAGGAGCGCCGCGATGGCCGCGCCAAAACGAAACCGCCAGTTGCTCGGGCCCTTGGGCCGCAAGCGACGTGCGTCAAAACCATCGGATAACTTCATTCCGACCTTCCTCAGTGGGTATCGGCCCTTCGACCGGAAGATGTTCGGGTTGTTCCTGAGGCTAGGGCAATTGCGGCTAATGAGAGTCTTTTGCGGATGAGCGGCGGACGCGGCCGCTCATCGAGGGCAATCAGATCAAGTCGTGGGTCAGGGCCAGGGTGGCGAAGTTGTCCGCCATGATCGCCATTTCGGTCTGGTGTACATGTTCGGCGCTCAGGACGCCGCCCTTGTGCGGCAGGTCGCGGGTGGCGCAGGCGTCTTCCACCAGGGTGCAGCGAAAACCCAGGTTCTTGGCGGCGCGCACGGTGGTGCTGACACTGGAATGGCTCATGAAACCGCAGACGATCAGGTCCAGGGGTCCAAACTCTTCCAGGCGCTTTTTCAATTCGGTGCCATGGAAGGCGCTGGGCAGCAACTTGCCGATGACGGTTTCGTCACCCTGGGGTTCGAGGCCTGGAATGAATTCCCCACGTTCGCCCTGTGGATCGAACAGCCCGCCATGGGTGCCCAGGTGACGCACATGCACGATCGGCCGGCCGGCGGCACGGGCCGCGCCGAGCAATTGCCTGATGTTCGCAACCGCTGCATCCATGCCACTCAGGGCCAGGGGGCCGGCGAGGTATTCTTTCTGGGCATCGATGATGATCAGGGTCGCTTGGCTCAGGTTGGCCGCCGCGTAACCACGGCCGCTGAGTTGAAACATCGTTTTTGGAACGGACATTCTGGGGCTCCTTCGGGTGGGGCTTTTGCGACATTGTCCTCTGGCTGAGCGGTTCTGTGAATCGCTTCCATCGCAAGTGCCGTCGTTGCTGGCCTACAGCCTTGTCAAGATGCCTGTCCTGTTCAATGGGTGGCGCAAAAAACGGAAGGGTCCTACGCCTGCTCCGGCGTTTTTCAGTCGTCCTTGAGGCACGTTTGGGTGGGGGCGCGTTTGGCTGTTAGACTCGCCAGTCGTTTTTTCTGGAGTTTGCCGCCGTGATCACTTCCCGTCTTCGTACCCTGCGCGACCATATCCGTTGGGCCGTCAGCCGTTTCCATGGGGAGGATCTGTTTTTCGGCCACGGCACCGACAATGCGTGGGATGAAGCCCGCCAACTGGTGTTGGGCGCGTTGCACCTGCCTTGGGAAATGGCCGACAGCTACCTGGATTGCAGCCTGGAAGACGACGAGCTGGTCCATGTGCAGCGCTTGCTGCAACGGCGCATCGCGGAGCGTATCCCGGCGGCCTACCTGTTGGGTGAGGCCTGGTTCTGCGGGATGTCGTTCATTGTCGACGAGCGTGTGCTCATTCCGCGCTCGCCCATCGGTGAGTTGATCGAAAAACGTTTCGAACCCTGGTTGGCCCAGACACCGGCGCGGATCCTCGACCTGTGCACCGGTTCCGGTTGCATCGGTATCGCCTGTGCCTATGAGTTTCCCGAAGCCGAAGTAGTGCTGGCCGACCTGTCGTTCGAAGCGCTGGAAGTGGCCAACCAGAACATCGAGCGCCACGGCGTCGATGAGCGGGTGTTCACCGTCCAGGGCGATGGTTTCGAGGGGCTGCCGGGGCAGCGTTTCGACTTGATCGTGTCGAACCCTCCCTACGTCGATGCGGAAGATTTCGCTGACATGCCCCAGGAATACCAGCATGAGCCGGAGTTGGGCCTGGCCTGCGGCGATGACGGTTTGAACCTGGTTCGCCGGATGCTGGCCGAGGCGGCCGATCATCTGACCGAGAAGGGGTTGCTGATTGTCGAGGTGGGCAACAGCCAGGTTCATGTCGAGGCGTTGTATCCCGAAGTCGATTTCGCCTGGCTGGATTTCGAACGCGGCGGGCATGGCGTGTTCATGCTCAGCGCCGAGCAGTGCCGCCAGCATCAGGGCTTGTTCGCTTCGCGGGTTTGAATCTATTTGAGGCTGGAGTTTTTGTGGCGAGGGGATAAATCCCCTCGCCACAGGTGGAAAGAGCCGGTACTCAGTGCCGCGTCGCAATCCAGATCAGCAAGCCCGCCTGGAACATGGCAAACGCCACCAGGCAGGTGATGGTGAAGCGCAGGCCGGTGTCTTCGCGCTTGAACTTGTTGACCTTCTCCTCCTGCTGCTTGAGTTTGACCTCCTGTTCCGCCAGGTTCTGCTCGGCCTGTTGCAGCATCTGCGCGGCTTCGAGGATTTCCACGAACTGCAGCTTTTCGGTATTCCAGTCTCCTTTCAGGTCACCGACCTGGGCATCCTTGACGCTGCCCTTGAGATGCTGGGCATCGGCATAGACCACCTCGAAGCCATGGGCTTGCAGGAAGCGGTCGCGGCGCAGTCGGGTATCTTCGTTCAGCGCGTCTTTGTTGTTCAGGTCGGTGCCGTCCACCCGGTAGCTCGACCAGCGCTTCTTGGCCCACGTAGCGGCCTGGGCTGCGAGGAAGCGGCCGATGCCACGGTTCATCGGCTCTATCTGCAGGCTGTCCGGGGAAAAGTGCAGGCGCTTTTCGACGTGGTCGGCCCAGACGTCGAGATGGTTCTGTTCCTTGCGCACCCGCTGGCCCGGTAACTGGATGCTCATGCGCAACAAGCTGCGTTCCTTGCTATGGCGCTCGGCGTAGCTGAATTCGACGAACCGCAGCGGCCGCGCGCCCGTGGCACGGTCCGTCTTGAGCGGGGCCAGCCGGAGCATCTTGTGGTGCTCGGCTTGCACGTCCGCCCAAGGCAGATCCGCCGCCGGTGCGGCGGGCGTTTCGGCAGTGGTGTCGGGTGAAGTTTCAGTCTCAGTCATAACGGCGAAATCCTGTCCTGGCCGGCTCGTCGGCAGTCAATGCGCTGTCCGACACCGGTCTATCGGCCGTTTTTTCCAGGACTGGAGGGCTAAAAGCGTTTAACGGGTGGCTATCGAGTCAATAAAGGCCAGGATATGAGTACCGAGCGCCGCCGCCAGGGGCAGGCCGGGATCCTTGTAAGACGCCAGTTGCTGTTTCTCGTCGTTGGGCACGATACGCATCACGTGGTTCATACCTCCGATCAGCGCCAGTTCGGCGTCGGGTTTGGCCGCCTTCAATTGCCGGGCATCATCGACGCTGACCTGGATGTCATGGCTGCCCTGGATGATCAAGGCCGGCACCTTCAGCGCTGCGAACGCCTGGGCCGGATCCTGGCGGAACAGCGAAATCAGGTACGGCTGCACGCTGGGGCGGAAAATGAACTGCAGTTGCGCCGGCACGTTCGCGTCGACGCGACCGGCCTTGAGGCTGTCGAGCAATTCATTGCTGCGCAACATCAACGGTGGTGGCAGGCGGCTGCCCAGTTGCTGGCGCAGCACCTGGTCGATAGGCCGGGCACTGCCGGCCACCGAGATAACCGCTGCCGCGTTGGCCTGGGGGGCGGCGAGGCTGGCGATCAGCGCGCCTTCGCTGTGCCCCAGCAGGATCAACGGACCCAGCCGTGGGTCGGCGGCCAGCTTGTGACTCCAGGCCACGGCATCGGCCACATAGGCCTCGACACTCAGGTCGCGTTCGTCCGGTGTCGCGGCCAGGCTGGCGGCCACGCCGCGCTTGTCGTACCGCACGCTGGCAATGTTGTGTTTGGCCAGGACCCAGGCCAGGCGCTTGAGGCTGTCATTGCGTCCGCCCTCGGGATTATTGCCGTCGCGATCCGTAGGACCGGACCCGGAAATGATCAGGACAACCGGCACCGGCGTGTCGGATTTGGGCAGTAACAGTGAACCGAAGAGTTCTCCGTGGCCGGTATCGAGGCTGATCGGTCTTAGCAGGACCGTCGCCTGGGCCAGGCTGGAAAACAGGCCGATGAACAGGGTAAGGCTCAGGACACGCAGGTTTAGCATCATCACGCCACTGGTTGCGAAGGTGCCGGTTGGACTGGCGGCCACCGATAAGGTTCGAGGATGAACTACGCAGTTAGCCTGCGTATACTGGCGCCCATCACGAATCCCAGATTGAGTTTCTCAGCGATTTCACGGAGCACCCTGCATGTCCGGCAATACCTACGGCAAGCTGTTCACTGTCACCACCGCGGGCGAAAGCCATGGCCCGGCGTTGGTCGCCATTGTCGACGGCTGCCCGCCGGGCCTGGAGATTGCCCTGGAGGACCTGCAGCGTGACCTGGATCGCCGCAAGCCCGGTACCAGCCGCCACACCACCCAGCGCCAGGAAGCCGATGAAGTCGAGATCCTGTCCGGCGTGTTCGAAGGACGCACCACCGGGTGCGCCATCGGCCTGTTGATCCGCAACACCGACCAGAAGTCCAAGGACTACTCGGCCATCAAGGACCTGTTCCGCCCGGCCCACGCCGACTACACCTACCACCACAAATACGGTGAGCGCGACTACCGTGGCGGCGGCCGCAGTTCGGCCCGGGAAACCGCGATGCGCGTGGCGGCCGGGGCGATTGCCAAGAAATACCTGGCCAGCCAGGGCATCGTGATTCGTGGCTACATGAGCCAGTTGGGCCCTATCGAAATCCCGTTCAAGACCTGGGATTCGGTGGAGCAGAACGCCTTTTTCTGCCCCGACCCGGACAAAGTGCCTGAGCTTGAGGCCTACATGGACCAGTTGCGCCGGGACCAGGATTCGGTCGGCGCGAAGATCACCGTGGTGGCCGAAGGGGTGATGCCCGGCCTTGGCGAGCCGATCTTCGACCGCCTCGACGCCGAACTCGCCCACGCGTTGATGAGCATCAACGCGGTGAAAGGCGTGGAAATCGGTGCCGGTTTCGCCTGCGTCGCCCAGCGGGGCACCGAACACCGCGACGAACTGACCCCGCAGGGTTTCCTCAGCAACAATGCTGGCGGCATCCTGGGTGGCATTTCCTCGGGCCAGCCGATCGTGGCGCACCTGGCCTTGAAGCCGACGTCCAGCATCACCACGCCGGGCCGCTCCATCGACATCCAGGGCAACCCGGTGGAAGTCATCACCAAGGGCCGTCACGACCCGTGCGTCGGCATCCGTGCCACGCCGATCGCCGAGGCGATGATGGCGATCGTGTTGATGGATCACCTGTTGCGGCATCGCGGCCAGAACGCCGATGTGCGGGTCGGCACCCCGGTGCTGGGTCAGCTTTGATGGCTGACCTGCCGACCGCCGTGGCCTGACGACCATGGCGGCACTGCCGTACTGGCGGCTTTCCAGCTTCTATCTGTTCTATTTCGCCCTGCTCGGTTCGACGGCGCCGTTCCTGGCGCTGTATTTCGATCACCTGGGATTCAACGCGGCACGCATCGGCGAGCTGGTGGCGATTCCCATGTTGATGCGCTGCGTGGCGCCGAACATCTGGGGCTGGCTGGGGGATTACACAGGGCAGCGCCTGGCGATCGTGCGGTTCGGCGCGGTCTGTACGTTGCTGACCTTCTCGCTGATCTTCATCGACAAGAGCTACGCCTGGCTGGCGATGGTCATGGCGTTGCACGCGTTCTTCTGGCACGCGGTGCTGCCGCAGTTCGAAGTCATCACCTTGGCTCACCTGAGCGGGCAGGCCTCGCGCTACAGCCAGATCCGCCTGTGGGGCTCCATCGGTTTCATCATCGCCGTGATCGTGCTGGGTCGGTTGTTCGAATGGCTGAGCCTGGACATCTACCCACTGGCGCTGGTGCTGATTATGGGTGGCATCGTGCTCGCCAGCTTCTGGGTGCCCAATGCCCAGCCGGTGCAGGGGTCGCGGGTGGCGGGCGACGGGTTCCTGCGCCAGTTGCGCAACCCCGGTGTGCTGGCCTTCTACGCTTGCGTCGGCCTGATGCAGATGAGCCACGGCCCGTATTACACCTTCCTGACGCTGCACCTTGAACGGCTGGGTTACAGCCGTGGGGTGATCGGCGTGCTGTGGGCTGTCGGCGTGGTGGCGGAAGTCCTGGTGTTCCTGGTGATGAGCCGGATCCTGGCGCGTTTTTCCGTGCGTCGGGTGCTGCTGGCGAGTTTCCTGCTGGCGGCGTTGCGTTGGTTGCTGCTGGGATCATTGGCCGAATTTCTCTGGGTACTGCTGTTTGCCCAGGTGCTGCATGCCGCGACCTTCGGCAGCTTTCACGCCGCTGCCATCCATTTCGTGCAACGTAGCTTCGGCTCCCGCCAGCAAGGCCAGGGCCAGGCGCTGTATGCCGCGCTGGCCGGCACGGGCGGGGCATTGGGCGCGTTGTACTCCGGCTACAGCTGGAACGCCTTGGGCGCCACCTGGACTTTCAGCATCGCCAGCGTCGCAGCCTTCGCTGCAGCCGTTATCATTGCCACACGTATGCAAGAGGACAGGCCATGAGCCTTACCCGTGAACAGCTTGCCCGGGACATCATCGACGCCGGGCGTTTTCTGTATGGCCGCGGTTGGTCCCCGGCCACCAGCAGCAATTACTCCACCCGTCTTGCCCCTGACCAGGCCTTGCTCACCGTGTCCGGCAAGCACAAGGGGCAGTTGGGCGTTGACGATGTGCTGGCCACAGACCTGGATGGCAATAGCCTGGAACCGGGCAAGAAACCTTCCGCCGAAACCCTGTTGCACACCCAGCTCTATCGCTGGCGCCCGGAGATCGGCGCGGTACTGCACACCCATTCGGTGAACGCCACGGTGCTGTCGCGCCTGACGAACGAAGCGTTCATCGATTTCGAAGACTATGAACTGCAAAAAGCCTTCAGCGGCGTGTCGACCCACGAGTCCCGGGTGCGCGTGCCGATTTTCGACAATGACCAGGACATCGCCCGCCTGGCCGCCAAGGTACAGCCGTGGCTCGCCGAGCATCCCGATTGCGTGGGCTACCTGATCCGTGGTCACGGCTTGTACACCTGGGGGACGCGCATGAGTGATGCGCTGCGCCAGATCGAGGCGTTCGAGTTCCTGTTCGAGTGCGAGCTGAAAACCCGCGCACTCCTGAACCGTTAATTTGCTGGAGCCATTGCCATGAGCAGCCTGTCCGTTTACCACGTCTCAAGTCCCGACATCCCGAACAAGGTGTTGACCCACTTCGAAGACATCGCCGCAACCCTGGCCGAACAAGGGGTTCGCTTCGACCGTTGGGAGGCCGCGACGAAAATCCAGCCTGGCGCGACCCAGGACGAAGTCATCGCCGCCTACCGCAGCCAGATCGATCAATTGATGACCGAACGCGGCTACATCACGGTCGATGTCATCAGCCTCAACAGCGATCATCCGCAAAAAGCCGAACTGCGCGCCAAGTTCCTCGACGAGCACCGCCACGGTGAGGACGAAGTGCGCTTTTTCGTCGCCGGGCGTGGCCTGTTTACCCTGCACATTGACGATTACGTCTACGCCGTGTTGTGCGAAAAGAACGACCTGATCTCAGTTCCTGCCGGCACACCGCACTGGTTCGACATGGGCGAGCATCCGCACTTCGTTGCCATTCGCCTGTTCAACAACCCGGAAGGCTGGGTCGCCAAGTTCACCGGCGACGACATCGCCAGTCGTTTCCCACGCCTGGAGGACTGAGCCCGTGTCGATCAAAGCCATACTCACCGACATCGAAGGCACCACCAGCGCAGTGAGCTTCGTCTTCGACGTGCTGTTTCCCTACGCCGCGCAACATCTGCCGACATTTGTCCGCCAGCACGCCGACCGCGGCGACGTGGCCGAGCAATTGGCGGCGGTGCGCCAGGACAGTGGCGAGCCGGAGGCAGACATCGAGGGGGTCATCGCGATTTTGCTGGGCTGGATTGCCGAAGACCGCAAGGCCACGCCACTCAAGGCGTTGCAGGGCATGGTCTGGGAGCAGGGGTATCAGGCCGGGCAATTGAAAGGGCACGTGTACCCGGATGCGGTCGAGGCACTCAAGCGCTGGCATCAGGCTGGCTATGGGCTCTATGTGTATTCATCGGGGTCGATCCAGGCGCAGAAGCTGATCTTCGGCTGTTCGGAAGCCGGTGACCTGTCGCCGCTGTTCAGCGGTTACTTCGACACCACCTCAGGGCCCAAGCGCGAGGTCCAATCCTATCAGCGGATCAGCCAAACCATGGGCATTGCGCCGGACGAGATCCTGTTCCTGTCGGACATCGTCCAGGAACTGGACGCGGCCAAAGGGGCTGGCATGGCGACGTGTGGGTTGGCTCGGGAGGGGGGGACGTTGGAAGGGCATGTCACGGTGGACAGTTTTGCCAATATAGACCCAAAGCGCTTCTGAGGATCATTACACACCCTGTGGCGAGGGGATAAATCCCCTCGCCACAAAAGCCCAGTTGAGGGAGTCCAACTGGGCGAACTTCAGGTCAAGCGCTGTGGTAAGTCGGCAGCGCGAAGCGATGCTGACTCTGCAGCATGGTGATCTGCGGCAGCTCGCTGGCCTGTTCAGCCAAGTCACGACGGATAGCACTGATCACCCAGGACAATTGGTCCCCTGCGTGCAACTGGGCGTAGGAAATCGAGCGTTTGAACTGTTTGCCTTCGCTATTGCGCAATGTCAGCAGGATGCCGCCGTCCGGGCGAGCTTGTGTAGTCACTTCGTAGTTGGAAAACAGGGATGCAAACTTTTCTTGAATCATATTCATATGACTGCTCCTTGGTGGTGGCAAACCGTGGAGGAGAAGTTGCACTGACCATGCCAGCATTGGATCCGCTTAAAAATCCTTTAAAAACAATAGCTTATATTTTTGCTGGATTTTTGCTTTCGTGCATCTTGCATGAACGGCCATCGTGCATCCTGCATTTTGCGTGGTCATGCAATCATTTTTGGAACCAAATCGATTTCTAACGCTCACGCCTCACCTGTTCCGGGCGGTGGATACAAAACATTGCAAAAACCGCGTGTACAGCGCGGCAGCCGCTGGGTAATTTCGACCGATTCGTCGCTGCCAGCCTGAGCGCAGGAACCGAGACCCACCGGTCGAACAGGGAGTTTCATGAGTCGTATACCCAGCGACGCCATTACCTGGGGCATGATGCTGCGCAAGCTGCCTACCCTCGCCAGAGTCGCTCCTCGGATCGTCAAGGGCCGCAAGCTCGCCAATGTCCGGGATCCGGCCCAACCCTGCGGCCTGGGCTGGAGTTTCGAAGAGGCCACGCAACGCAATCCCCAGGGCCCGGCGTTGTTGTGCGGCGACATTTCATTGAGTTATGCACAGGTCAACGAGCAGGCCAATCGCATCGCCCACTACTGGTTGGCGCAGGGCATCGGCAAGGGCGATTGCATTGCGATCTTTCTTGAAAACCGTCCACACCTGCTGATAACGGTACTGGCGGCGGCAAAGGTCGGGGCGGTCAGCGCGATGCTCAATACCTCGCAAACGGGCGATGCGCTGGTCCATAGCCTGGCGCTGGCTGCGCCGGTCGCGGTGGTGGTGGGGGACGAACGGGTCCCGGCTTTCGAGGAGGTACGCGGTCGGACCGCGCTGTCGAGCGCTCGCACCTGGTGGCTGGCGGACGAGCAAAGCGCCGCTGCCCCCAAGGGGTTCGTCGACCTGCTGGGCAACAGCGACGGCTACCCCAGTGAAAACCCGGCCAGCAGCCGACAGGTGTTCTCCAACGACCCGTGTTTTTACCTCTACACCTCGGGCACCACCGGGTTACCCAAGGCCGGGATATTCCGCCACGGGCGCTGGATGCGCACGTCCGCCCTTTTTGGCCTGATTGCCTTGGACATGCGGCCCGACGACGTCCTCTATTGCCCCTTGCCCCTGTATCACGCCACGGGCCTGTGCGTGTGCTGGGGAGCGGCGATCTGTGGCGCATCGGGTTTTGCGATCCGACGCACGTTCAGCGCTGGCCGGTTCTGGAGCGATGTACGCCGTTATCGGGCGACCACGCTGGGTTATGCGGGGGAGTTGTGCCGTTACCTGATCGATCAGCCCGCCAGCCTTGAAGACCGGCGCCATGAGGTGAAGAAGATGATCGGCAATGGCCTGCGGCCGGGCGCCTGGGCTGCGTTCAAGACCCGCTTTGGCGTCGACCACATCTGTGAGTCGTACGCGGCCAGTGACGGCAATGTCGGCTTCACCAACCTGTTGAATTTCGATAATACCGTCGGGTTCTCCCTCGTGGGTTGGGCGCTGGTGCAGTACGACCATGGCAGTGGGATGCCGTTGCGCAACCTGCAAGGGCGAATGCAGAAAGTGCCGAAGGGCCAGCCAGGCCTGCTGCTGACGCGGATCGATGACAAGGCGCCCCTGGATGGCTACACCGAGCCGGCCCGGACCGAAGAGACTATCTACCGGGATGTCTTCACCCCTGGCGATCGTTACTTCAACACCGGTGACCTGCTGCGTGATCTCGGCTTTGGTCATGGGCAATTCGTCGATCGTCTCGGCGACACCTACCGCTGGAAGGGCGAAAACGTTTCCACGACGCAGGTCGAGAATGTCTTGCTGCAGCATCCGCAAGTGGCCGAGGCGGTGGCCTATGGGGTTGAGATCAACGGCAGCGACGGGCGCGCCGGCATGGCGGCGATCACCCCGTCCGAATCGTTGGCAACCCTGGATTTCGGCGAGCTGCTGCAGTTTCTGCAAGCCAGGCTGCCGGCCTGTGCGGTGCCGCTGTTCCTGCGTATCAAGGTAAAAATGGACATCACCGGGACCTTCAAATACCACAAGACTCGGCTCAGGCGCGAAGCCTTCGACCCCTGCGTCATCGGCGACGAGCCGGTCTACGCCTGGTTGCCCGGCAGCGGGACTTACGTGCGGGTCGACCGCCAGTTGGCGACACAGATCCAGGGCGGGCAGTACGGTTATTGATTCTGGCTATAACGGGTACTGAGAAAAAGGGGATGACAGGCTCTGCGCTGCTCGGGAAACTAGCCGCATTCTCGAAGACTCAAGTGGAGTGCCCCATGTCCGATACAAGCCGCCAGATGACCCCGGAAGAGGCTGCGGAATTTGCCGAACAGGTATTCAACGTGGCGCGCCAGGGCGACGCCGCCATGATGGCAGCCTTGCTGAGCAAAGGCTTGCCGCCCAACCTGCGTAACCACAAGGGCGACACTTTGTTGATGCTGGCCGCTTATCACGGGCACGTGGAAACGGTGAAAGTACTGCTGGAACACAAGGCCGATCCGGAAATCCGCAACGACAACGGCCAGAGTCCGATTGCCGGCGCCGCGTTCAAGGGCGACCTGGCGGTGGTCTCGGCCCTGGTGGACGGTGGCGCACAGGTGGAAGGCGCTTCCTTCGACGGCCGCACGGCGCTGATGATGGCGGCGATGTTCAACCGGGTGGCGATCGTCGACTACCTGATCGGCAAAGGCGCGGATCCGAAGGCCAAGGACGCCAACGGCGCCTCGGCCCTGGACGCGGCCCGGACCATGGGCGCGGCGGATACCACGGCGCAGTTGGAGAAGTTGTCGAGCTGATATCAGACGGTATCTACGTGATGAGAATGACTGTGGGAGCAAAGCTTGCTCGCGATTACGGTAAGTCAGTCAGCAATAATGTCGACTGGCCTGCCGCTATCGCGAGCAAGCTTTGCTCCCACGGCAAGCGCCTTCGTCGCGGATGCCTCGGCTGATGTGATGCGCTATCCTGCGCGCCCTCGAAATTCCCAATTGCCACAGGATCCGCCCATGAAAGCCGCACTCGTCGAACTCATCAGCAAAATCAGCTCCGGCTGCCTGGGCGATGCCGACATTGACAGGATCGCCGACGAAGCGGCCCAGGCCTATGCCGATCCGGCGGCTTTCCTGACGGCCAACCCGGACATCAACTACGACGACACCTTTCCGATCCCCCTGGGCGAATGGGTGGTCGTCGGCAGTTTGCCGGACACCGTGCTGTTCCAGGCTGACACCTATGTGCAGTTGTTCGAGCAGATCGTCGCGTCTTTCGGCCCCGGCGTGGCGTTCAACCTCAAGCCCAAGCAACTGGCGAAAACCGAGGCCCTGACGGCGCTCAACCGCATCCAGATCCAGATGAGCAGCCTGAACAAGGAAAACGGCGGCTACGTGCTGATGAACTTCAGCCAGTTGCTCGACGATGAAATGCAGATGGTGCTGGTGTACGGCAACGACGTGCCGCGGGTGCTGGAGTTGTGCGCGCAAGCCGGCATTGCCGCCGCCCCCGCCCTGGAAGCCCTCAAGGTCGCGATCCACGTCTGAAGCAATAAAACGGAACCCTCGTCGGGGCCGACTATCCTAAGTGTGCATGCCATCACTTGGGAGCGACACCATGGGTTCCACCTTCAACGGCCTGGTTGGCCTGATCATCCTGGCGCTCGATATCTGGGCGATCATCAATGTGCTCAAGAGTGGCGCGGAAACCGGGATGAAAATCCTCTGGGTACTGCTGATCCTGCTGTTGCCAGTATTGGGCCTGATCATCTGGGCGATTGCCGGGCCGCGAGGCAACGTGCGGGTTTGACGACGCTTGCGCTGTACCCGGCAGGCTTTGCCCGCCGGGCCTCTATCGATTACGCCGCCGCCAACGCGTGTTTCTGGGACGTGCCGAGAAAGCGCAGCAGGGCCAGCAGCGGGAAGGCGCTGCCGACGATCACCACCCACAACCAACCGCCATGCTCATACACCGCGCTGGCAATCGATGAGCCGAAGGCGCCGCCGACGAAGATGCTGGTCATGTACAGGGCATTGAGACGGCCGCGGCTTTTGGCATCCAGGGCATAGATGGTGCGCTGGCCCAGCACCATGTTCATCTGCACACAAAAGTCCAATACCACGCCCGTGACCGCCAGACCGATGACGCTGTAGAGCGGATGGATGAACGCCGGCAGGAAACTCAGGCTGGCGAACAGCATCGCCAGCAGCGAGGCGATGCGGGTATGACCGGCGTCGGCCAGTCGCCCGGCAATGGGGGCGGCGATGGCGCCGATAGCACCGACCAGGGCGAACAGGGCAATCTCGGTCTGGGACAGCCCATGGTTACGCGCCAGCTCCAGGGGCACGGCGGTCCAGAACAGGCTGAACGTGGCGAACATGCAGGCCTGGTAGAACGCCCGTTGGCGCAATAGCGGTTGTTGCCGCAGCAAGGTGCCGAGGGAGCCCAGCAGTTGCCCGTAGGTGGCACTGTGGTCAGGCTGGCGCTTGGGCACGGTGAACGCCAGGACGAGGCTGATCGCCGCCATCAATGCCGCCGCGATCATGAACATCGCGCGCCAGCCGAAGTGATCGGCCACCACGCTGGACACCGGCCGTGCCAGCAGGATCCCCAGCAGCAGCCCACCCATGATTCCACCGACCACCCGACCCCGGGATGCTTCCGGCGTGAGATGCGCGGCCAGGGGAATCAGGACTTGTACCGACACCGAACTGAACCCCACCAGCAGCGAAACCAGCAGGAACACATTCGGCTGATCGGTGAACGCCGCGCCCAACAGGCTGGCAATCGCCACGAGGGTGGTGAGGATCATCAACCGGCGGTTTTCCAGCAGGTCGCCCAGCGGCACCAGGAAGAACAGGCCCAGGGCGTAACCGATCTGGGTCAGCGAGACGATCAGGCTGGCCATGGTGCTGGACAGGCCGACGTCGGGGGCGATCAGGTCGATGATGGGTTGGGCGTAATAGATATTCGCAACGATGGCGCCGCAGCAGAAGGCGAACAGCAGGACCATGCCTCGGGTCAGGGCGGGGGAGTTGGCGGTCATGGGATTTCCGTCAATGACTGGTAAGGATTGTGGGCAAGGCTAAAGGCTGTGCCGGCTTCGGGGTAGTCGCCTGGATTGATAACAACCATGTCCGGGATTGATGCGACTGTGGGAGCGAGCCTGCTCGCGATAGCGGTGTGTCAGTTGCCAGTGCTTGTCTGACACTCCGCTATCGCGAGCAGGCTCGCTCCCACAGGGTTTTGGTGCGGCCTGAAAGTGGCGGTTTTATTGCCCGCTGTAGATCTGGTCGAAAACCCCACCGTCATTGAAGTGAGTCTTCTGCACGGTGCGCCAGTCACCGAAGGTTTTCTCCACCGACAGGAAATCCACTTTCGGGAAGCGGTCGGTGTATTTGGCCAGGATGGCTGGGTCCCGCGGACGCAGGTAGTTGGCGGCGGCGATTTCCTGGCCTTCGGGCGACCACAGGTACTTGAGGTACGCCTCGGCGGCGTCGCGGGAGCCTTTTTTATCCACAACCTTGTCCACCACGCTGACCGGAGGCTCGGCTTCGGCGGATACGCTCGGATAGACCACTTCGAACTGGTCGCGACCGAACTCGCGGGCGATCATCTCGGCTTCGTTTTCAAAGGTCACCAGCACGTCGCCGATCTGGTTGGTCATGAACGTGGTGGTCGCGGCACGACCGCCGGTGTCCAGCACAGGCGCCTGCTTGAACAGCTTGCCGACGAAATCCTTGGCCTTGGTTTCATCACCGCCGTTCTTCAGCACATAGCCCCAGGCCGACAGGTAGGTGTAGCGGCCGTTACCGGAAGTCTTCGGGTTGGGCACGATCACCTGCACGCCGTCCTTGAGCAGGTCGGGCCAGTCTTTCAGAGCCTTGGGGTTACCCTTGCGCACGATGAACACCGTGGCCGAGGTGAACGGAGCGCTGTGGTTCGGCAGGCGGGTGACCCAATCCTCGGGCACCAGTTTGCCGTTGTCCGCCAGGGCATTGATGTCGGTGGCCATGTTCATGGTGATGACATCGGCCGGCAACCCGTCGATGACCGAGCGTGCCTGCTTGCTCGAGCCGCCGAAGGACATCTGCACGGTGATGTTCTCGTTGTGCTCGGCCTGCCAGTGCTTCTGGAAGGCGGCGTTGTAATCCTTGTAGAAGTCGCGCATCACGTCGTAGGACACGTTGAGCAGCGTCGGGGCGGCGTGGGCCAGGCTGCCAAAGGTCAGCCCGGCGGCGAGAAGGGTGGCGCCAAAAAAGTTCTTCACTGCGAATTCCTTTTTATCGGGAAGGGAGATGCCGGGCAAACTAGCCGCAAGCTCATAGGTCTTCAAGCATTTAAAAGTACTTTGCTTATTCCAATTTCTTAAACAACGCATTGCCACAACGGGAGCAAAAAGCGGCTGCCTGTTCGTGGCTGTTTTTGCTGCATACCAGGCAATCGTGCTTGAGCTGGTCGCCGCGCATGGCGGTGGCCAGTTCCGCAGTGAAGATACCGGTGGGCACGGCGATGATCGAATAACCGGTGATCATCACCAGGGATGAAACCACCTGGCCCAGGGGCGTCTTGGGCACGATATCGCCGAAGCCCACGGTGGTCAGCGTCACGATCGCCCAATAGATGCCCTTGGGGATGCTGGTGAAGCCATGCTCCGGGCCTTCGATGACGTACATCAGCGTGCCGAACACCGTCACCAGGGTGGAGACGCTGACCAGGAACACGATGATTTTCTGCTTGCTGCCCCGCAGCGCCGCCATCAGGTAATTGGCTTGCTTGAGGTAAGGGCTGAGCTTGAGCACCCGGAAGATCCGCAGCATGCGGATGATCCGAATGATCAGCAGGTATTGGGCATCGCTGTAATACAGCGCCAGGATACCCGGCACGATCGCCAGCAGGTCCACCAGGCCATAGAAACTGAACGCATAGCGCAGGGGCTTGGGCGAGCAGTACAGGCGCAGGCCATACTCGACGATGAAAACGAAGGTGAAACCCCATTCGATCCCGGCCAGCACGGCCGCGTAGTTCTTGTGCACGCTGTCGATGCTGTCGAGCATCACGATCACCAGGCTGGCGAGGATGATCAACAGCAGCGCACTGTCGAAGCGTCGACCGGCCACGGTGTCGGTCTGGAAAATCATGATGTAGAGGCGTTCACGCCAGTTGTCGGTGCTGTCCATAACCTTCGCCTGATTCAAGTCAGCGAAGCCTAGGGCGATTGCCCCGCAGAGCGCAAGGCGCGGTGTCGAGTCTGGCCTGTTGCCACGCCCGAACCGTGGCGCGGACCAGCCAGCCGGCGAGGATGAAAGGGGCGGTCAGCGGCGCCAGGCCGAGGGCGGCGAACCCCGGCGTGAGCAGGATTGCCAAGAGGATACCCACGAGCGGCAGCCAGGGTGAGCGTCGCGCCTGGCTGAGCGCCAGCGCCACCAGGGCCGGGTTGTAGCCAGCCAGCCCTGACAGGGCGGCCGCGTTTTCATGATGCAACAAGGCGAAGGCCAGGCCGGCGGCCGAACCGAACAATGCCCAGCTGGCGGCGCGCGGGTTGGCCAGCAGTAGGCCTGTCGCGATCAGCGCTCCGGCCAACGGCTGGTCGAGAAACATCACTTGGCCCAATCCGTCCAACCAGCCGGTCAGCAGGTTGGGCGCTGTCACTTCGACTGCCGGGGTAGACGGCTGCAGCGGGGCGAACCCCAGCAGCAACCAGCCCAACCCCACGAAGGGCGCAGTGTAGGCGGGCAGGCAGCGCGGGCCACGGGTACGCCTGAGCCATTGCTGGGTCAGCATCGCACTGAGACCGCCGCCCGCGATGATCAACGGCGGCAGCAAGACGGACCAGGGCAAGACCAGACCCGCCAGCAACCCCAGCAGGATGCCGTTGTAGCTGAACAGCCCGGCCTGGCGATCCGCCTTGGGGTAATCGCGCCGCTGGGCCGTGAGCAACCCGGCCACGCCACCCAGCAACGCCCACCCGAACAAGGCCGGCGCGCTGAACAGGATTGCCAGCAGGCACAACAGGCCGCACAGCGGATGACGCTGGAGGAAGATCTGGCTGAAGCCGTTGAGCAGGGCGGTGGCCCAGTCGGGGCAGTGGGTGTTGGGCATGGTTGGGTGGCATGTCTGATGGATCGAGTCGAGCTCATCGCGAGCAGGTTCGCTCCCACAGGGATTGCGTCGTACCTTGTGGGAGCGAGCCTGCTCGCGATGGGGCCAGTACAGGCGCTAGATCAGCGTCTCGATGCGCAACGAATTGGTCGACCCCGGCTGCCCGAATGGCACGCCGGCGGTGATCAGCAGCGTATCGCCGCGCTGCGCCATGCCTTGGGCCTGGGCGATTTCCAGGGCGGTGGAACACACTTCGTCCACCTGCCGCAGCCGATCGTTGACCACGGAGTGCACGCCCCAGGCCACGGTCAAGCGGCGGGCGGCCTGAAGGTTCGGCGTGAGGTTGAGAATCGGCACCGTTGGCCGTTCCCGCGCGGCTCGCAGGCTGGAGCTGCCCGATTCGCTGTAGTTCACCAGCACCGCCACCGGCAGGACGTTGCTGATGCGACGGATCGCGCAACTGATGGCGTCCGACACCGTGGCCTCGGCTTTCGGGCGGCTGACGTCCAGTTGGGTTTGGTAATCCGGGCCGTTTTCGACCTGGCGGATGATCTTGCTCATCATCTGCACGGCTTCGAGGGGGTAGTCGCCCGAGGCGGTTTCCGCCGACAGCATCACCGCGTCGGCACCTTCGGCCACGGCGTTGGCGACGTCGGTGACCTCGGCCCGGGTGGGGGCCGGGGAGAAGCGCATCGACTCCAGCATCTGGGTCGCCACCACCACCGGTTTGCCGAGGGCACGGCAGGTGCCGATGATGTTCTTCTGGATCTGCGGCACGCTCTCGGCCGGCACTTCAACGCCCAGATCGCCACGGGCGACCATGATCGCGTCGCTCAACTCGGCGATTTCCCGCAGTTGGGTCACCGCCGACGGTTTCTCGATCTTGGCCATCAGGAACGCCTTGTCGCCAATCAGTGCACGGGCTTCGCGGATGTCTTCGGGACGTTGGACGAACGACAGCGCCACCCAGTCCACGCCCAATTCCAGGCCGAAGCTCAAGTCGCGACGGTCCTTGGCGGTCAGCGGGCTCAGGTCGAGCACGGCCTGGGGCACGTTCACGCCTTTGCGGTCCGACAGTTCGCCACCGTTGAGCACTTCGGTGTCGATGGCGGCGCTGTGCCGGGCGACCACCCGCAGGCGCAGCTTGCCGTCATCCAGCAGCAAGTCCATACCTGGCTCCAGGGCCGCGATGATTTCCGGGTGGGGCAGGTTGACCCGGCGTTGATCGCCGGGTGTCGGGTCCAGGTCCAGGCGCAGGGCCTGGCCGCGTTGCAGCAGGACCTTGCCGTCGGCGAATCGGCCGACCCGCAGTTTCGGGCCTTGCAGGTCCATCAGGATACCCAGCGGGTAGTTGAGTCGCTGTTCCACTTCGCGAATCCACTGGTAGCGCTGGGCATGGTCGGCGTGATCGCCGTGGCTGAAGTTCAGGCGGAAGATGTTCACCCCGGCCCGCACCAGCTCATGGATGTCGTCGATCCCGCGGGTGGCGGGGCCGAGGGTGGCGAGGATCTTGACCTTTTTGTCAGGCGTCATGGGCGGGGTTCTCGAGGATCAGGATGGCGCGGAAGTCGTTGACGTTGGTGCGGGTCGGCTCGGTAACGATCAACCCATCCAGCGCGGCGAAATAGCCGTAACCGTTGTTGTTGTCCAGCTCGTCGCTGGCGCTCAGGCCCAGCTCGGCGGCGCGGCGGTAGCTGCCTGGGGTCATGATGGCGCCGGCGTTGTCTTCGGAACCGTCGATGCCGTCGGTGTCGCCGGCCAGTGCATAAATACCGGGGTGACCCTTGAGATTGTCGGTCAGGCTCAGCAGGAATTCGGCGTTGCGACCGCCTCGGCCGTGGCCGCGCACAGTCACCGTGGTTTCGCCGCCGGAGAGGATCACGCAGGGCGCTGCCAGGGGCTGGCCGTACCGGGCGATTTGTCGGGCGATGCCGGCGTGGACTTTCGCCACTTCCCGGGACTCGCCCTCCAGGTCGCCAAGGATCAGTGGGCTGAAACCGGCCTGGCGGGCTTTCACCGCTGCCGCTTCCAGGGATTGCTGGGGGCGGGCGATCAGTTGGAAATGACTGCGGGCCAGGCTTGGGTCGCCGGGCTTGACGGTTTCCGACTCCGCGCTGTGCAGCCAAGTGTGTACCGACGCCGGGACCTCGATGCTGTAGCGCTTGAGGATCGCCAGGGCTTCGGCCGATGTGCTGGGGTCGGCCACAGTAGGGCCGGACGCGATGACCGTGGCGAGGTCGCCCGGCACATCGGAAATCGCATAGGTGTAGACCGTCGCCGGCCAGCAGGCCTTGCCCAGGCGTCCGCCCTTGATCGCCGAAAGGTGCTTGCGCACGCAGTTCATCTCGCCGATGGTGGCGCCGGATTTGAGCAAGGCTTTGTTGATTGCCTGCTTGTCGGCCAGGGTGATGCCGGCCGCCGGCAGTGCCAGTAACGCCGAGCCACCGCCGGACAACAGAAAGATCACCCGGTCGTCCTCCGTCAGGTTGCTGACTAACGCCAGCACCCGTTCGGCCACCGCCAGGCCGGCCGCGTCGGGTACGGGGTGGGCGGCTTCCACCACCTCGATTTTCTGGCAAGGCGCGCCATGGCCATAGCGGGTCACGACCAGGCCGCTGACCTCGCCCTGCCAGCAACGCTCAACCACCTGCGCCATCGCGGCGGCGGCCTTGCCGGCGCCGATGACAATCACCCGACCACTGCGGTCGGCTGGCAGATACTGTTCAAGGACGTGCTGCGGATGGGCCGCGTCGATGGCTGCGGCAAACAGCTCGCGGAGCAATTGTTGCGGATCGACCGACATGGCGGGCTCCCGATTCTTATTATTGGATTGATGCGATCTCTTGTGGGAGCGAGCCTGCTCGCGATAGCGGTGGTTCAGTCACAGCATTATCGACTGTGAAACAGCCATCGCGAGCAGGCTCGCTCCCACAGGGTTTGGGGCAGGAGTCAGTTATCGCGAATCGAGAAATTCGCCATGTGCTCCAGCCCCTTGATCAGCGCCGAGTGGTCCCAGTTGCTGCCGCCGATGGCCGCGCAGGTGCTGAACACTTGCTGGGCGTTGGCGGTGTTGGGCAGGTTGATGTTCAGTTCCCGTGCACCTTGCAGGGCCAGGTTCAGGTCCTTCTGGTGCAGGCTGATGCGGAAGCCCGGGTCGAAGGTGCCCTTGATCATGCGCTCGCCGTGCACTTCCAGGATTTTCGATGAAGCAAACCCGCCCATCAGCGCTTCGCGGACCTTGGCCGGATCGGCGCCGTTCTTCGAAGCGAACAGCAGGGCTTCGGCCACGGCCTGGATGTTCAGTGCGACGATGATCTGGTTGGCGACCTTGGCGGTCTGGCCGTCGCCGTTGCCGCCCACCAGGGTGATGTTCTTGCCCATGGCCTGGAACAGCGGCAAGGCGCGTTCAAATGCGCTGCTGTCGCCACCGACCATGATGCTCAGGGTCGCGGCCTTGGCGCCGACTTCGCCACCGGACACCGGGGCATCGAGATACTGCGCGCCTTTTTCATTGATCTTCGCCGCGAACGCCTTGGTGGCGGTGGGGGAGATCGAACTCATGTCGATCACCACCTTGTTCGCGCCCACGCCCGCCGCGACGCCATCGGCGCGGAACAGCACGTCATCGACCTGGGGCGTGTCCGGGACCATGACGATGATGAACTCGGCTTCCTGGGCAACTTCCTTCGGGTTGGCCAGGGCCACCGCGCCACCGGCCAGCAGATCGGCGGGAGCCGGGTCGTGATGTTGGGACAGGAACAGGCTGTGCCCGGCCTTTTGCAGGTTCAGTGCCATGGGGTGACCCATGATGCCGGTGCCAATGAATCCGATTTTAGCCATGGGGGAAATCCTCTTGTTTTTGAGCCAATGGAGGCTGCTTTTTTGTGGGAGCGAGCCTGCTCGCGATAGCGGTTTCGCATTCGCCGATGAGGTTGGCTGGACTGCCGCTTCGCGAGCAGGCTCGCTCCCACAGGGGGAGTCGTTTCAGATAGCGTTATGGGTTTTCAGCCAGTTCAGGCCGGCTTCGGTGGTGGTCAACGGCTTGTATTCGCAGCCGACCCAACCGGAGTAGCCGATGCGGTCCAGGTGTTCGAACAGGAAGCGATAGTTGATCTCGCCGGTGCCCGGCTCGTTGCGTCCCGGGTTGTCCGCCAATTGCACATGGTTGATCTCGCCCAGGTGCGCCGACAGGGTCCGGGCCAGGTCACCTTCCATGATCTGCATGTGGTAGATGTCGTACTGCAGGAACAGGTTGGCGCTGCCCACCTGCTCGCGGATCGACAGGGCCTGGGCGGTGTTGTTGAGGTAGAAGCCGGGGATGTCGCGGGTATTGATGGCTTCCATCACCAACTTGATGCCCTTGGCTTGCAACTTCTCGGCGGCGTACTTCAGGTTGGCGACGAAGGTCTTGCGCACCAGGGCTTCGTCGCAATTCTGCGGGCAGATCCCGGCCAGGCAGTTGACCTGGGTGTTGCCCAACACCTGCGCGTAGGCAATCGCCAGGTCGACGCCGGCGCGGAACTCCTCGACCCGGTCCGGCAGGCAGGCAATGCCACGTTCGCCCTTGGCCCAGTCACCGGCCGGCAGGTTGAACAGCACCTGGGTCAGGCCGTTGGCGTCGAGCAGGGCCTTGAGTTCGGCGGAGCTGTAGTCGTAAGGGAACAGGTATTCGACACCCGTGAAACCGGCCTTGGCGGCCGCTTCGAAACGGGCTAGGAAATCCTGTTCGGTGAACAGCATGGACAGGTTGGCGGCGAAACGCGGCATGGCAGTCTCCTATGAATATTCTGAAGCCGTTGTGGGAGTGGGCCTCTGTGGGAGCAAGGCTTGCCCGCGATAACATCGCCTCGGTATCAAGATGAACCGAGGCGCCTACATCGCGGGCAAGCCTTGCTCCCACAAGGGCTCGCTCCCGCAGGGGTCAATCAAGCAACGAAATGGCCGTCGGCGCGTCGTTGCCCACCAGTGCCAGGTCTTCGAATTCGTTGACGGAATTGATCTCGGTGCCCATGGAAATATTGGTCACTCGCTCGAGGATGACCTCGACGATCACCGGCACCTTGAACTCCTCGATCATTTCCTGGGCCTTGCGCAATGCCGGCTGGATGGCGGACGGTTCGAACACCCGCAGCGCCTTGCAACCCAGGCCCTCGGCGACGGCGATGTGGTCTACCCCATAGCCGTTGAGTTCCGGCGCGTTGAGGTTGTCGAAGGACAACTGGACGCAGTAGTCCATGTCGAACCCGCGTTGTGCCTGGCGAATCAGGCCCAGGTAGGAGTTGTTCACCACGACATGGATGTACGGCAGCTTGAACTGCGCGCCCACCGCCAATTCTTCGATCATGAACTGGAAGTCGTAGTCCCCCGACAAGGCCACGACCTTGCGGCTCGGATCGGCCTTGACCACCCCCAGCGCGGCCGGAATGGTCCAGCCCAACGGACCGGCCTGGCCGCAGTTGATCCAGTGGCGTGGCTTGTAGACGTGCAGGAACTGCGCCCCGGCGATCTGCGACAGGCCGATGGTGCTGACGTAGCAGGTGTCCTTGCCGAACACCTGGTTCATTTCTTCGTACACGCGCTGGGGCTTGACCGGCACGTTGTCGAAGTGTGTCTTGCGTTGCAGGCTGGCCTTGCGCTGCTGGCAGTCCTGCAGCCACGCACTGCGGTTCTTCAGTTTGCCGGCGGCCTGCCATTCACGGGCGACTTCGATGAACACCGTCAGTGCCGAGGCGGCGTCGGAGACGATGCCCAGGTCCGGGGTGAACACGCGGCCGATCTGGGTCGGTTCGATGTCGACGTGAATGAACCGACGACCTTCGGTGTAGACATCCACCGAACCGGTGTGGCGGTTGGCCCAGCGGTTGCCGACACCGAGCACCAGGTCCGACTTGAGCAGCGTCGCGTTGCCATAGCGGTGGGACGTCTGCAGGCCGACCATGCCGACCATCAGCGGGTGGTCGTCCGCAATCGTGCCCCAACCCATCAGCGTGGGGATCACCGGGATACCGGTCAGCTCGGCGAACTCCACCAGCAGCTCGCTGGCATCGGCATTGATGATGCCACCACCGGCCACGAGCAAGGGTCGTTCAGCCTGATCGAGCATCGCCAGGGCTTTTTCGACCTGCGCACGGTTGGCCGCAGGCTTGGCCAACGGCAATGGCTGGTAAGTGTCGATGTCGAACTCGATCTCGGCCATCTGCACATCGAAGGGCAGGTCGATCAATACCGGGCCGGGGCGGCCGGAGCGCATCTCAAAGAACGCTTTCTGGAATGCGTAAGGCACCTGGCCCGGTTCCAGGACGGTGGTCGCCCACTTGGTTACCGGTTTGACGATGCTGGTGATGTCCACCGCCTGGAAGTCTTCCTTGTGTAGACGAGCGCGGGGTGCTTGCCCGGTGATGCACAGGATCGGGATCGAATCGGCCGAGGCACTGTAGAGCCCTGTGACCATGTCGGTGCCGGCCGGGCCCGACGTGCCGATGCAGACGCCGATGTTGCCGGCCTTGGCGCGGGTATAGCCCTCAGCCATGTGCGAGGCACCTTCAACGTGGCGTGCGAGGACATGATCGATGCCACCCACCTTCTGCAGGGCGGAGTACAGCGGATTGATCGCGGCACCCGGAATACCGAAGGCGGTGTCCACGCCTTCACGGCGCATCACCAGAACGGCGGCTTCGATTGCTCTCATTTTGCTCATGGTTTTGTGCCTCTTACGTTTTGTAATTGTATACAAGTGGCTTTTCGGCGAGTTTATTCACGGCGAACGTTGCAGGTCAATCCTTTTCCTCAAGTGCCTGCTTCATTCGTCGGAAGGCCGATAACCCTGTGGCTTTTCGTCGCGCGTGGCGATTTTCGAGAATTATTGTATACAAAAATATATTTAATTGTGCTCTATTTGTTGTGTGAGGGTTTGCCGAAGGTGAAACCCAAAAGGCTTTCCAACAACAAAAGAGGGACAGCATCCATGAGCGCTCTAACCTTGAACGTCGCCGTCAACCTGGCGGGGCAAGCCCTTGTCGCGGGTCGTGAAATCAACGCTGCACCCCTGACCGTCGCCGTCCTCGACAGCGGCGGGCACCTGATTGCCCTGCAGCGCGAAGACGGCGCCAGCCTGCTCCGCCCGCAGATCGCCATTGGCAAGGCCTGGGGCGCCGTCGCCCTGGGTAAAGGCTCACGCCTGCTGGCCCAGGACGCCCAACAGCGCCCAGCGTTCATCGCTGCGTTGAACAGCCTGGGGCAGGGCAGCGTCGTGCCGGTTCCGGGTGGGGTGTTGATCAGGGATCAGGCGGGGCAGGTGTTGGGCGCGATTGGCATCAGCGGCGACCTGTCGGATGTCGATGAGCAGGTGGCTGTCAGGGCTGTGGAAGCGGTGGGGTTGCGGGCGGATGCGGGGGTGGTTGTTTGATTCTGTATTGACTGATCTATCGCTATCGCGAGCAGGCTCGCTCCCACAGGTTTCGATGGGTGGACACAAAATGTACGAACACCGCAAATCCCTTGTGGGAGCGAGCCTGCTCGCGATGAAGGCGACTCGATGCTAAGCCTGGCGATCCAACTCACACCCCTTCAACACCAACCGGATAATCGTCTGCGCCGCTGCTTCATAATCGGCTTCATCCAGCTTCGCCTTGCCGGTGATGGCAGTTATCTGCCAGTCGAAATCGGCATAGGTCTGGGTGGCGGCCCAGATGCTGAACATCAGGTGGTTGGGGTCGATGGGGGCGATCTGGCCGCGGTCGATCCAGGTCTGGATACAGTCGATGTTGTGTCGGGCCTGGGCGTTGAGTTGTTCCACCAGATCGGGGCTCAGGTGGGGGGCGCCGTGCATGATCTCGCTGGCGAAGACCTTCGAGGCGAAGGGCAGGTCGCGGGAAATACGGATCTTGGAGCGGATGTAATGGCTCAGCACTTCGCCGGGCACACCGTCGGCGTTGAACGGGGTCGAGGCCTGGAGGATCGGCTCGATGATGCTTTCCAATACCTCGCGGTAGAGGTTTTCCTTGGATTTGAAATAGTAGTAGACGTTGGGTTTGGGCAGGCCCGCCTTGGCCGCGATGTCGCTGGTCTTGGTCGCCGCGAAGCCCTTGTCGGCAAATTCCTCGCTGGCGGCACGCAGGATGAGTTCTTTGTTGCGCTCGCGGATAGTGCTCATAAACCCAGGGGTTCCTTGCCTGTTCTGGCGGTGGCGCATGGTAGCACCGGGCTCGCGCGACGCTCAAGAATGCCCCGTGGTACGGCGGCTCGCGGTATGCTGCGCGGCATTATCATTCAAGGAGCCCCTCCATGGCTGGAAGCAGTTTGCTGGTATTGATCGACGACATCGCCACCGTGCTCGACGATGTTGCGCTCATGACCAAGATGGCCGCGAAGAAAACCGCCGGCGTGCTCGGTGATGATCTGGCGCTCAATGCCCAGCAGGTGTCCGGCGTGCGAGCCGAGCGAGAGCTGCCGGTGGTTTGGGCCGTGGCGAAGGGCTCATTCATCAACAAGCTGATTCTCGTGCCGTCGGCCCTGGCGATCAGTGCCTTTGTGCCCTGGTTGGTGACGCCGCTGTTGATGGTGGGTGGTGCCTACCTGTGTTTCGAGGGGTTCGAAAAACTTGCCCACAAGTTCCTCCACAGCCCGGCCGAAGACCAGGCCGAGCATGCGCAACTGGTCGAGGCCGTGGCCGATCCGGCGGTGGACCTGGTGGCGTTTGAGAAGGACAAGATCAAGGGCGCGGTGCGTACCGATTTCATCCTGTCGGCGGAGATCATCGCCATCACCCTCGGCACCGTCGCCGACGCACCGCTGACCCAACAGGTGATCGTGCTGTCGGGCATCGCTGTTGTCATGACTGTCGGCGTCTATGGCCTGGTGGCCGGGATCGTCAAGCTCGATGACCTGGGGCTGTGGCTGACACAGAAGCCGGGGCAGGTTGCCAGAAGCATCGGTGACGCCATCCTGCGCGCCGCGCCGTACATGATGAAAAGCCTGTCGGTGATCGGCACGGCGGCGATGTTCCTGGTGGGCGGCGGCATCCTCACCCATGGCGTGCCGGTGGTGCATCACTGGATCGAAGCCGCGGCAGCAAGTGCCGGCGGGGCCGGGTTTGTCGTGCCGATGTTGCTCAATGCGGTGGCGGGGATTGTCGCGGGGGCGGTGGTGCTGGCGGGGGTGATGGTGGTGGGCAAGCTCTGGAAGGCGCTGAAAGGCTGAGCCTGACAACCCAAAACAACTGTGGGAGCGAGCCTGCTCGCGATTGCGGCGTGTCATCCAATACAGATGTTGGCTGGTACACCGCAATCGCGAGCAGGCTCGCTCCCACAGGGGTGGCCGACTGTTACTCCGCAATCTGCAACTTGCGCGACTCCGTGTACACGTAGCGCACCTTTTCATACTCGAACGGCGAGTTCAGCTGGCCATAGCGGAAGCTGGTCTGATAGCGCTTGTCCACGCCGCGCAGGAGCAGCAGTTCCGGGTGGTCGGCACTGACTTGCGCGACGTTCAGGAAGTTGATCGCCGACTCGGCCGTGTAGTCCACCAGCAACCCCGAAGTATCCCGCAGGTTGGACGGACCGAAGATCGGCAACACGAAGTAGGCGCCGGCGGGCACGCCGTAGAAGCCCAGGGTCTGGCCGAAGTCTTCGCTCTGGCGCGGCAGGCCCATGGCGGTGGCGGGATCCCACAGGCCGGCGACGCCTACCGTGGTGTTGAGCAACAGCCGCGCCGTGGTTTCCATCGAACGCTTGCCCTTGAATTGCAGCAGGCTGTTCACCAGGTTCGGCACGTCCCCCAGGTTATTGAAGAAGTTGCTGACGCCGGTGCGCACGAAACTCGGGGTGACGTAGCGGTAGCCATCGACCACGGGGAGGAATACCCATTGGTCGAAACGGTAGTTGAAGTGATAGACGCGACGGTTCCAGGACTCGAGCGGGTCATAGACGTTCAAGGCGTTGAGGGTTGAGCGCTCGAATTCGCGCTGGTCCAGGCCCGGGTTGAATTTGAGCTTGGTCAGCGGTTCCTTGAAGCCGTCGGCATCCACCGTGGGCTTGTCATCGGCGTGAACCACGCCCGCACCCATTAACGCAGCGATAAGCAGGAGGTATTTAGCCACGGAAGAACTCCAGCATGGCGTCGCTGTTGACGCGGTAATTGAGGTTGCCGCAGTGGCCGCCCAGTGGATACACCGTCAGGCGGTCGCCAAAGGTCTTGCGCAGGAAGCCCAGGTCGCCGGGGCCGAGGATGACGTCGTCGGCGTTGTGCATCACGGCGATCTTCGAGCTTTCATGCAGGTAATCCTTCAGGGCGTAGAGGCTGACCTGGTCGACCAGTTGCAGCAGGCTGCCGCCGTCGGTCCGCGCCCGCCACATCGGGATTACTTGTTCGGTGAGGTAGCAGTCGAAATCGCACTGCAGCGCACGCTTGAGAAACGGTGTCAGGCTGGTGCTTTCGGTGATCGGGAACTTGGGTGGGGTGATCAGGCCGCGACGGTTGATCAGGTCCGAAGTGAAAGCGATATCGGCTGCCGAGAAACGGAACGAGGTGCCGATCAGCATCGCCATCTGTTCGTTGCTCAGGTGTTGCTTGGACTGCTGGAAGTCATAAAGGAGGGCATCGTTGAGGTCGATGTAGCCTTTTTGCTGGAAGTAACGGGTCAGCTTGTTCAGCACCACTTCATAGAACGTCGTGGTGCTGTTGATGCCCTTGACCTGGGTCTGGACCAGTTTGTCCAGGTTGGTGACCGAGGTGTAGAGGTTCACCGGCGGGTTCAGCAACAGCACTTTCTTGAAGTTGAAGCTGCGCCGGGTTTCGTCCAGGTGTGCGACGAAGGCTGCGTCCAGCGCGCCGAGGCTGTAGCCGGTGAGGTAGTACTCGGTCACCGGCACCTTGGGGTGCTGCGCGCGCACGGCTTGCATGACCCGGTACATGTCTTCGGCATCTTCCTTGGTGATGCCCGGGGTGGCGAAGCGCGAGGCGGAACTCATGAAGTCGAAACTGGTGGGCGATGACAACTGCACCACGTGGTAGCCGGCCTTATAGTAGAGGCGCTTGAGGTATTCGTTGAGGGTGCTGTCGTACCGTGCACCGGTGCCGGCGATCAGGAAGATCAGCGGGGCCGGCTTGTCCTGGGTGGCCATGCGGTAGGTCAGGCTTTTCACCGGCCAGAAGTTGTCCGGCAGGATGAACTCGCGTTCCGGGCGCAGGGTGACGCTGTAGTCCGCCTGGTTGATGTCCTCGATCAAGGGCAGCTCGGGGCGCAGGTCAGGCGGGGTGGTCGCGATGGTCGCCTCGAACGGGTTGGTCAAGGGGTAGCCATAACTGGCGGCGTCGATATCCACCGCCAGCGCGGACGCACTCAGGATAAGGCCGCCGATGAGGGCAGCGAAGCGCAAGGAACGGAGCATGACTGGATCCCTTAGAGGATGGTGCCGAATGAGGTTCGCAGGCTATGACCACTGAAGCGAAACCAAGTGCCATGATCGGCACGAAACAGGTTTTGAGTGGGGGTCGATAGCAACGGGACGATACACGGAGTGGTGGTTGGTGGCTAGTTGCCTACACTTGTCGTGGATGGCGTTCTGATGTCGCTCCTCGCTGTTTCGATGTCGCTAACAGATCAGGTTCCAGATCGGCGCAGGTTGATGATCGTTGCATCAGTACTCCACTGATGTTCGAACTGGTTTGGCAGGCGAGCGTGATGGGGGCGCTGAGCACCATAACAACACGTTGACGTCGCTCGGCATTCGTCGGGCGCAGCACTTTCGGGGAAGTACACGATGAAGATGCGACGACTCATGGGCGCAGGTGCCGCACTGGTACTGGCGATCAGCTCTACACTGGCCAGCGCCGAAACCAAAACCCTGAGCATCGGCTATGTTGACGGCTGGTCCGACAGCGTTGCGACGACTCACGTGGCGGCGGAAGTCATTCAGCAGAAGCTCGGTTATGACGTGAAGCTGCAAGCGGTGGCGACGGGGATCATGTGGCAAGGCGTGGCCACCGGCAAGCTCGATGCCATGCTCTCGGCCTGGTTGCCAGTGACTCACGGCGACTACTGGGCGAAGAACAAGGACCAAGTGGTCGATTACGGCCCCAACTTCAAAGACGCGAAGATTGGCCTGATCGTGCCTGAGTACGTCAAGGCTCAGTCCGTTGCCGATCTCAAGACCGATGAAAGCTTCAAGAACCGCATTGTTGGCATCGACGCCGGCTCAGGCGTGATGCTCAAGACCGAACAGGCAATCAAGGATTACGACCTGACCGGGTATCAACTCAAGGCCAGTTCCGGCGCCGGCATGATTGCCGAGCTGACCCGTGCCGAGAAAAAGAACGAATCCATCGCCGTCACCGGTTGGGTGCCACACTGGATGTTCGCCAAGTGGAAACTGCGCTTCCTGGAAGACCCGAAAGGCGTCTATGGCGCGGCTGAAACCGTGAACAGCATCGGCAGCAAGGAATTGGCGACCAAAGCGCCAGAAGTGGCTGAGTTCCTGAAGAAGTTCCAATGGTCCTCGAAAGACGAAATCGGCGAAGTCATGCTGGCTATCCAGGAAGGCGCCAAGCCTGAAGCCGCTGCCAAGGACTGGGTCGCCAAGCACCCGGACCGCGTGAAGGAGTGGACTGGCAAGTAATCTGCCTGATCTATCAATCCCCAGAAACCGCATGACGTCCTGTCATGCGGTTTTTTTTTGCGATACGCAATACTCGAATCCTGCACACATACCTGTGGGAGCAAGGCTTGCCCGCGATGCCGGCGCCTCGGTTGATCTTGATACCGGAGCGATACTGTCGCGGGCAAGCCTTGCTCCCACAGAGGCTCGCTCCCACAAGAGAGAGGCGGTGGCGGTAGTTTTTGCTGAAAACTGGCAAAACTGTCATGTCGTTCTAATACTAAGGTCGTCTGGAACCTGGCCTTGAGCCGCATAGAGTAGAGTCGTTCCAACTTAAATTGTGCTGCGAGGATAAAAACAATGAACGACAGCATTTACCTCTCGATTCAAAACAGCCCGCGCTTCAAGGAGCTGGTGAGAAAAAGGGAAAGGTTCGCCTGGATTCTTTCGGCGATCATGCTAGGGCTGTACTCCGGATTCATTCTTCTGATCGCCTACGGGCCACACGTTCTCGGGGCCAAGATCACGCCCGAGTCGACGATTACCTGGGGTATTCCCATCGGTGTCGGCCTGATTGTCTCGGCGTTCATCCTGACCGCCATCTACGTGCGACGCGCCAACGGCGAGTTCGATGAGCTGAACAATGCGATTCTCAAGGAGGCTCAACAATGATCCGGCGTCTACTGGCTCTATTGAGCATCGCAGCGTTCGCCCCGGGTGCCTGGGCGGCTGAAGCCCTGACCGGGGCCGTGCAGAAACAACCCCTCAACGTCTCCGCCATCATCATGTTCGTGGCGTTTGTCGGCTTGACCCTGGGCATCACCTACTGGGCGTCCAAGCGTAGCAAGTCGGCCAGTGACTACTATGCGGCTGGCGGGCGGATCACTGGTTTCCAGAACGGCCTGGCCATTGCCGGTGACTACATGTCGGCGGCGTCCTTCCTGGGGATTTCCGCGCTGGTGTTCGCTTCCGGTTATGACGGTCTGATCTACTCCATCGGCTTCCTCGTGGGCTGGCCGATCATTCTGTTCCTGATCGCCGAGCGCCTGCGTAACCTGGGTAAATACACCTTTGCCGACGTGGCGTCCTATCGCCTGGGGCAAAAACAGATCCGTACCTTGTCCGCCAGCGGTTCGCTGGTGGTGGTGGCGTTCTACCTGATCGCGCAGATGGTTGGCGCCGGCAAGCTGATCCAGCTGCTGTTCGGCCTGGATTACCACGTTGCGGTGGTGCTGGTGGGTATCCTGATGTGCCTCTATGTGCTGTTCGGTGGCATGCTGGCAACCACCTGGGTACAGATCATCAAGGCCGTGCTGTTGCTGTCCGGTGCTTCGTTCATGGCGTTGATGGTCATGAAGCACGTCAACTTCGACTTCAACATGCTGTTTGCCGAAGCGGTCAAGGTTCACCCTAAAGGCGAGGCGATCATGAGCCCTGGCGGCTTGGTGAAGGATCCGGTCTCGGCCTTCTCCCTGGGCCTGGCACTGATGTTCGGTACCGCTGGCCTGCCACACATCCTGATGCGCTTCTTCACCGTGAGTGACGCCAAGGAAGCGCGCAAGAGCGTGCTGTATGCCACTGGCTTCATCGGTTACTTCTACATCCTGACCTTCATCATCGGCTTCGGCGCGATCCTGTTGGTCAGCACCAACCCGGCCTTCAAGGACGCGGCAGGTGCCTTGCTGGGCGGTAACAACATGGCGGCGGTGCATCTGGCCAACGCCGTAGGCGGCAGTGTGTTCCTGGGCTTCATCTCGGCTGTGGCGTTCGCCACTATCCTGGCGGTTGTGGCAGGCCTGACCCTGGCCGGTGCCTCGGCGGTGTCCCACGACCTGTATGCCAGTGTGATCAAGAAAGGCAAGGCCAACGAGAAGGACGAGATCCGTGTCTCGAAGATCACCACCATCGCCCTGGCGGTGCTGGCGATCGGCCTGGGCATCCTGTTCGAGAAGCAGAACATCGCGTTCATGGTGGGCCTGGCGTTCTCCATCGCGGCGAGCTGCAACTTCCCGGTGCTGCTGCTTTCGATGTACTGGAAGAAACTGACCACCCGCGGCGCCATGATTGGCGGCTGGCTGGGCCTGGTCAGCGCCGTGGGCCTGATGATCCTGGGCCCAACCATCTGGGTACAGATCATGGGTCACGAGAAGCCGATCTACCCGTATGAGTACCCTGCGCTGTTCTCGATGGCGATTGCCTTCGTCGGCATCTGGTTCTTCTCCATCACCGACAAGTCGGCTGAAGCCGAGAACGAGCGGGCGCTGTTCTTCCCGCAGTTCGTGCGTTCGCAGACTGGTCTGGGGGCGAGTGGGGCGGTTAATCACTGATACCGTGTGAAGCTTGAAGCGTCATGTATACAGAAATACCCCGGTCGAGAGGCTGGGGTGTTTTTTTGTGCCCGGATTAAGGGGGGGGCAGGTCTGGCGCCATCGCGAGCGGGCTCGCTCCCACAGGTGAGCGCATTCCAATGTGGGAGCGAGCCTGCTCGCGAAGGCGCCAGTCCTGTCACTACAGATCAAAGCGGCCACAAACAAAACGGCCCCCGCTCTTATATAAGAAGCGGGGGCCGTTCCGGTGCAACTGGAGGCGTTATGGCAAGGACTTACTTGCGATCTTCCAGCTTGGTGATGTCACGCGACTCGTAGCCGGTGTACAGCTGGCGCGGACGGCCTATCTTGTACGGGCTGGAGAGCATTTCCTTCCAGTGGGAGATCCAGCCGACGGTCCGCGCCAGGGCGAAGATCACGGTGAACATGCTGGTTGGAATACCGATCGCCTTGAGGATGATCCCCGAGTAGAAGTCGACGTTCGGGTACAGCGAGCGTTCGATGAAGTACGGATCGGTCAGGGCGATCTCTTCCAGGCGCATGGCCAGTTCGAGTTGCGGATCGTTCTTGATCCCCAGTTCCTTGAGCACTTCGTCGCAGGTCTGCTTCATGACGGTGGCGCGTGGGTCGCGGTTCTTGTAGACCCGGTGACCGAAGCCCATCAGCTTGAACGGATCGTTCTTGTCCTTGGCCTTGGCGATGAACTTGTCGATGTTCGAGACATCGCCGATTTCATCGAGCATGGTCAGTACCGCTTCGTTGGCACCGCCGTGGGCCGGGCCCCAGAGTGCCGCGATACCGGCGGCGATACAGGCGAACGGGTTGGCACCCGACGAGCCGGCCAGGCGCACGGTGGACGTGGAGGCGTTCTGCTCGTGGTCGGCATGGAGGATGAAGATCCGGTCCATGGCCTTGGCGAGCACCGGGCTGATCGGTTTGATCTCGCACGGGGTGTTGAACATCATGTGCAGGAAGTTTTCCGCATACGACAGGTCGTTGCGCGGGTACATCATGGGTTGGCCCATGGAGTACTTGTAGACCATCGCCGCCAGGGTCGGCATCTTCGCCACCAGGCGGACCGCGGAGATTTCGCGATGCTGGGGGTTATTGATGTCCAGGGAGTCGTGGTAGAAGGCCGAGAGGGCGCCGACAACGCCGCACATGACGGCCATCGGGTGGGCATCGCGACGGAAGCCGTTGAAGAAGGACTTCAACTGCTCGTGAACCATGGTGTGGTTTTTCACGGTGCTGACGAACTGGGCCTTTTGTTCTGCGGTCGGGAGCTCGCCGTTGAGCAGCAGGTAGCAGGTTTCCAGGTAGTCCGATTTTTCAGCCAGTTGCTCGATCGGGTAGCCGCGGTGCAGCAGGATGCCGTTATCGCCGTCGATATAGGTGATCTTCGACTCGCACGAAGCGGTCGACATGAACCCTGGGTCGAAGGTGAAGCGGCCCGTGGCCGTCAGGCCGCGAACGTCGATTACATCGGGACCAACGGTGCCGGTTAAAATGGGCAGCTCGACGGGGGCTGCGCCCTCGATGATCAACTGCGCTTTTTTGTCAGCCATGTGGCCTCCTATTAATGCTTGGAATCATCAGACAGACCCCCCACGCAGGGCCCGCACCACTATAGTGAGATAAATCCGAATGTCAATTTGCCTAAAGTCTTGCTCCAGAAGGCTTTAACCGGACTTTTTCCTCGAAATTGCCTGCCGTTTACGCCTTTTGCCGCTGTTGTGCAATGCGCCATCAGTGGAAGGTGAACGCGTTGTCATTAGTAACCTAACTGTCTATACTCGGCAGCCGACCGCCAGGGGCTTTTGGGCCAGCTTTGCTGGGGGTCGTCACTCCCTGGGTGGTGAGTACCTGACCAGTGCGCGCCGCAACAACTTTGCCCTGATTCTTAGGGGCTCTTCAGTGTGAAAAAAGCCGTGAAAAGCCAACGACCTGTAAACCTAGACCTAAGGACCATCAAACTCCCAGTCACTGCTTACACGTCCATTCTTCACCGTATCTCCGGTGTCATTCTCTTTGTCAGCCTGGCCATCATGCTCTACGCATTGGACAAGTCGCTCGACTCGGAAGAAGGCTTCGGTCAGGTGAAGGCGTGTCTGACCAGTCCGCTAGCCAAGCTAGTGATTTGGGGCATCCTGTCCGCCTTGCTGTATCACCTGGTTGCCGGTGTGCGCCACTTGATCATGGACATGGGCATCGGTGAGACGCTGGAAGGCGGCAAACTGGGCTCGAAAATCGTTATCGCCGTTTCCGTGGTGGTAATCGTTCTGGCAGGAGTCTGGATATGGTAACCAACGTCACGAACCTCTCGCGTTCGGGCCTCTATGACTGGATGGCGCAGCGTGTGTCTGCGGTCGTTCTCGCGGCTTATTTCATTTTCCTGATCGGATATGTCGTCGCCAACCCAGGCCTTGGCTATGCCCAATGGCATGAACTGTTCGCAAGCAACTGGATGCGTATCTTCAGTCTGCTGGCCCTCGTCGCACTGGGCGCTCACGCCTGGGTCGGCATGTGGACCATCGCTACCGACTACCTGACGCCGATGGCGTTCGGCAAGTCGGCGACTGCCGTACGTTTCCTCTTCCAGGCAGTATGCGGCGTTGCGATGTTCGCTTACTTCGTCTGGGGCGTGCAGATTCTCTGGGGTATCTGATCCATGGCTAACATTCCAACGATTTCTTTCGACGCCATCATCATTGGCGGCGGCGGTGCCGGCATGCGCGCAGCGCTGCAACTGGCCCAGGGCGGTCACAAGACTGCCGTGATCACCAAGGTCTTCCCGACCCGTTCGCACACTGTTTCCGCCCAGGGCGGCATCACCTGCGCCATCGCTTCGGCCGACCCGAACGACGACTGGCGCTGGCACATGTACGATACCGTCAAGGGTTCCGACTACATCGGTGACCAGGACGCTATCGAATACATGTGTCAGGAAGGCCCGGCTGCAGTGTTCGAGCTGGACCACATGGGCCTGCCGTTCTCCCGTACCGAAACCGGCCGTATCTACCAGCGTCCATTCGGTGGCCAGTCCAAGGACTACGGCAAGGGCGGTCAGGCTGCACGTACCTGCGCGGCCTCCGACCGTACCGGTCACGCGCTGCTGCACACCCTGTATCAGGGCAACCTGAAGGCGGGTACCACGTTCCTGAACGAGTACTACGCCGTAGACCTGGTGAAGAACCAGGACGGCGCCTTCGTCGGCGTGATCGCGATCTGCATCGAAACCGGCGAAACCACCTACATCCGCTCGAAAGCCACCGTACTGGCGACCGGCGGCGCAGGCCGTATCTATGCATCCACCACCAACGCCCTGATCAACACCGGTGACGGCGTCGGCATGGCCCTGCGTGCTGGCGTGCCGGTACAAGACATCGAAATGTGGCAGTTCCACCCGACCGGCATCGCCGGCGCCGGTGTACTGGTCACCGAAGGTTGCCGTGGTGAAGGCGGTTACCTGATCAACAAGCACGGCGAGCGTTTCATGGAGCGTTATGCTCCGAACGCCAAGGACCTTGCCGGTCGTGACGTCGTGGCGCGTTCGATGGTTAAAGAGATCATCGCCGGCAACGGCTGTGGCCCGAATGGCGACCACGTGATGCTCAAGCTCGACCACCTGGGCGAGGAAGTGCTGCACAGCCGCCTGCCAGGTATCTGCGAACTGTCGAAAACCTTCGCTCACGTCGACCCGGTCGTCGCGCCGGTTCCAGTGGTTCCAACCTGCCACTATATGATGGGCGGCGTTCCGACCAACATCCATGGCCAGGCAATCACCCAGAACGCCGAAGGCGTGGACGAAATCATCCCTGGCCTGTTCGCAGTGGGTGAAGTGGCGTGCGTATCGGTTCACGGTGCCAACCGTCTGGGCGGCAACTCGCTGCTCGACCTGGTGGTCTTCGGTCGCGCTGCCGGCCTGCACCTGGAAAAGGCGCTGACCGACGGTATCGAGTACGACGACGCAACCGAAGCCGACATCAATGCGGCCTTGGCGCGCCTGAACGCCCTGAACAGCCGTACCGATGGCGAAGACGTGGCGACCCTGCGTCGCGAGCTGCAAAGCTGCATGCAGAACTACTTCGGTGTATTCCGTACCGGTGAATACATGCAGAAGGGTATTGCCCAGCTGGCAGAACTGCGTGAACGAATTGCCAATGTGAAGATCAACGATAAGTCACAGGCGTTCAACACTGCTCGTATCGAAGCGCTGGAACTGCAGAACCTGCTGGAAGTGGCCGAAGCCACCGCCATCGCCGCAGAAGTGCGTAAAGAGTCCCGTGGTGCCCACGCCCGCGAAGACTATGAAGACCGTGACGACGAAAACTGGCTGTGCCACACCCTGTACTTCCCGGGTGAGAAACGTGTCGCCAAGCGTGCCGTGAACTTCTCGCCGAAAACTGTTCCGACTTTCGAACCTAAAGTCCGGACTTATTAAGGGTGACCGCCATGTTGCAAGTCAGTGTTTATCGCTACAACCCTGATCAGGACGCCGCGCCGTTCATGCAGGATTTCCAGGTCGATACCGGTGGTAAAGACCTGATGGTGCTGGACGTGCTGGCCCTGATCAAAGAGCAGGACGAAGGTTTTTCCTATCGTCGCTCCTGCCGCGAGGGCGTTTGCGGCTCCGACGGCATGAACATCAACGGCAAGAACGGCCTGGCCTGCATCACGCCACTGTCGGCCGTTGTAAAGGGCAACAAGCTGATCGTTCGTCCGCTGCCAGGTTTGCCGGTTATTCGTGACCTGGTCGTCGATATGAGCATCTTCTACAAGCAATACGAGAAGGTGAAGCCATTCCTGCAGAACGACACGCCGGCTCCGGCCATCGAGCGTCTGCAGTCCCCGGAAGAGCGTGAGAAGCTCGACGGTCTGTACGAGTGCATCCTGTGCGCCTGCTGCTCGACCTCGTGCCCATCCTTCTGGTGGAACCCGGACAAATTCCTGGGCCCGGCCGCCCTGCTGCAAGCGTACCGCTTCCTGGCAGACAGCCGTGACACCAAGACGTCCGAGCGTCTGGCCGCACTGGATGACCCGTTCAGCGTATTCCGCTGCCGCGGGATCATGAACTGCGTCAACGTCTGCCCGAAAGGCCTGAACCCGACTAAGGCCATCGGTCACGTACGTAACATGCTGCTGCAAAACGGCGTGTGATTCAGCTGCTGTACCCGTAGAACCGCTGTACCCGTAGAGGCTAAGGCGCGGGCTTCAACCCGCGTCGTAGCATAACCAGAACAGCCGCTTACAAAGCGGTGGTTCTTATTTTGAAGAAATGAGACAAGCAGGGGCATCCGGGCTGGTACCCGGACTATCAGCGTGATCCTAAGTGGCTTGTTTTAGTCGCTGCACTCGGACTTCTGCAAGTTTGCTCGGTGTTTTCGCCGATGGTGTTCCCCTAATCGAGGGTGACCAAGCATGCAAGAAAGCGTGATGCAGCGCATGTGGAACAGTGCCCACCTCTCCGGTGGTAACGCTGCCTATGTGGAAGAGCTCTACGAGCTCTACCTGCACGACCCTAACGCTGTGCCAGAAGAATGGCGCACCTATTTTCAGAAGTTGCCGGCTGACGGTAACTCTGCCACCGATGTTTCGCACTCGACGATTCGCGATCATTTCGTGCTGCTGGCAAAGAACCAGCGCCGCGCTCAACCGGTCTCCGCCGGCAGCGTGAGCAGCGAACACGAGAAGAAGCAAGTTGAAGTACTGCGACTGATCCAGGCCTACAGGATGCGAGGCCACCAGGCAGCCCAGCTGGACCCGCTGGGGCTGTGGCAGCGTCCTGCACCTGCAGACCTGTCGATCACTCATTACGGCTTGACCAATGCCGATCTTGATACGACCTTCCGTGCCGGCGACCTGTTCATCGGCAAAGAGGAAGCGAGCCTACGCGAAATTCACGAAGCGTTGCAGCAGACATATTGCCGCACCATCGGCGCTGAGTTCACGCACATCACCGATTCCGAGCAACGCCAGTGGTTCCAGCAGCGTCTGGAAAGCGTTCGTGGCCGTCCGACGTACTCCGCCGACATCAAGAGCCACCTGCTCGAGCGCGTCACTGCCGGTGAAGGCCTGGAGAAGTACCTGGGCACCAAATACCCGGGCACCAAGCGTTTCGGCCTGGAAGGCGGCGAAAGCCTGATTCCGATGCTGGACGAGCTGATCCAGCGTTCCGGTTCGTATGGCACCAAGGAAGTGGTCATCGGCATGGCCCACCGTGGCCGTCTCAACGTTCTGGTCAATACCTTCGGCAAGAACCCGCGCGAGCTGTTCGACGAGTTCGAAGGCAAGAAGAAGGTCGAGCTGGGTTCCGGTGACGTGAAATACCACCAGGGCTTCTCGTCCAACGTGATGACCACCGGTGGCGAAGTCCACCTGGCGATGGCGTTCAACCCGTCCCACCTGGAAATCGTTTCCCCGGTGGTCGAAGGTTCGGTTCGCGCCCGTCAGGATCGTCGCAACGACCCGACCGGCGAGAAGGTACTGCCGATCTCCATCCACGGTGACGCGGCGTTCGCCGGTCAGGGCGTGGTCATGGAAACCTTCCAGATGTCCCAGACCCGTGGTTTCAAGACCGGCGGTACGGTGCACATCGTCATCAACAACCAGGTTGGTTTCACCATCAGCAACCCGTTGGACTCGCGCTCCACCGAGTACGCGACCGACGTGGCGAAGATGATCCAGGCGCCGATCCTCCATGTGAATGGCGATGATCCGGAAGCCGTGCTGTTCGTGACCCAGCTGGCCATCGACTACCGCATGCAGTACAAGCGTGACGTGGTGATCGACCTGGTCTGCTACCGTCGTCGCGGCCACAACGAAGCCGACGAGCCAAGCGGCACCCAGCCTCTGATGTACCAGCAGATCGCCAAGCAGCGCACCACCCGTGAGCTGTATGCCGAGCGCCTGACCCAGAGCGGCGTGCTGAACGCCGAGCGCGTCCAGGAAAAAGTCGATGAATATCGCAACGCCCTGGACAACGGCTTGCACGTTGTAAAAAGCCTGGTCAAAGAGCCGAACAAAGAGTTGTTCGTGGACTGGCGTCCGTACCTGGGCCATGCCTGGACCGCTCGTCACGACACGCGTTTCGACCTCAAGACCCTTCAGGAACTGTCCGCCAAGCTGCTGGAAATTCCGGAAGGCTTCGTGGTCCAGCGTCAGGTCGCGAAGATCTACGAAGACCGTCAGAAGATGCAAGCCGGCGGCCTGCCGATCAACTGGGGTTACGCCGAAACCATGGCGTACGCGACCCTGGCGTTCGAAGGTCACCCGATCCGCATCACTGGCCAGGACGTAGGCCGCGGCACTTTCTCGCACCGCCACGCGGCGCTGCACAACCAGAAAGACGCCAGCACCTACATCCCGCTGCAACACCTGTACAAAGGCCAGCCACGTTTCGACCTGTACGATTCGCTGCTGTCCGAGGAAGCCGTCCTGGCGTTCGAATATGGCTACTCCACCACCGAGCCGAATGCGCTGGTGATCTGGGAAGCCCAGTTCGGCGACTTCGCCAACGGTGCCCAGGTGGTGGTCGACCAGTTCATCACCAGCGGCGAGCACAAGTGGGGTCGTCTGTGCGGCCTGACCATGTTGCTGCCACACGGTTATGAAGGGCAGGGGCCGGAGCACTCCTCGGCACGTCTGGAGCGTTACCTGCAGCTGTGCGCCGAGCACAACGTCCAGGTCTGCGTACCGACGACCCCGGCTCAGATCTACCACCTGCTGCGTCGTCAGGTCATCCGTCCGCTGCGCAAGCCGCTGATCGTGTTGACGCCGAAGTCGTTGCTGCGCCACAAGCTGGCGATCTCCACGCTCGAAGACCTGGCCGAAGGCTCGTTCCAGACCGTTATTTCCGAGATCGATACGCTGGACGCGGCCAAGGTGACTCGCCTGATCCTGTGCAGCGGCAAGGTCTACTACGACCTGCTGGAAAAACGTCGTGCCGAAGGCCGCGAAGACATCGCCATCGTGCGTATCGAGCAGCTTTACCCGTTCCCGGAAGAAGACCTGATGGAGGCCATCGCGCCTTACACCAACCTCACCGACGTGGTGTGGTGTCAGGAAGAACCGATGAACCAGGGCGCGTGGTACAGCAGTCAGCATCACCTGCGTCGCAGCATCGGCAACCATAACAAGGCCCTGGGCCTGGAGTACGCCGGTCGTGACGCTTCTGCCGCACCTGCTTGTGGTTACGCATCGATGCACGCCGAGCAGCAGGAACAACTGCTGCAAGATGCCTTTACCGTTTAATGCCTTCGCGCACCTGAAACCGAATTTAAGGAACCACAGATAATGGCTATCGAGATTAAAGCCCCCACTTTCCCGGAATCGGTTGCCGATGGCACCATTGCCACCTGGCACAAAAAACCGGGCGATGCGGTCAAGCGCGACGAGCTGATCGTCGACATCGAAACCGACAAAGTCGTACTGGAAGTACTGGCCGAAGCTGATGGCGTCCTGGGCGCTATCATCAAGGGCGAAGGCGACACCGTGCTGTCGGCCGAAGTGCTGGGCTCCATCGAAGAAGGCGGTGCTGCCGCCGCTGCTCCGGCCGCTGCTGCTGCACCTGCCGCTGCCCAGGCTGCCGCTCCGGCCGCCGATGGCGAAGACGATCCAGTCGCCGCACCTGCCGCGCGCAAGATCGCCGAAGAGAACGGCATCAACATCGCTTCCGTTGCCGGCACCGGCAAGGGTGGTCGTGTGACCAAGGAAGACGTGGTTGCCGCCGTGGCCGCCAAGAAAGCCGCTCCAGCCGCCGCACCTGCCAAGCCGGCCGCGCCTGCCGCTTCGGCGCCGGTGTTCGCTGCCGGTGATCGCGTTGAAAAACGCGTTCCGATGACCCGCCTGCGTGCCAAGGTTGCCGAGCGTCTGGTCGAAGCCCAGTCGAACATGGCAATGCTGACCACGTTCAACGAAGTCGACATGACCGAAGTCATGGCGCTGCGTTCGAAGTACAAGGATCTCTTTGAGAAGAGCCACAACGGCGTACGCCTGGGCTTCATGTCGTTCTTCGTCAAGGCTGCCACCGAAGCGCTGAAACGCTTCCCGGCCGTCAACGCGTCGATCGACGGTTCCGACATCGTCTACCACGGCTACGCCGACATCGGTGTTGCGGTTTCCAGCGACCGTGGCCTGGTGGTTCCGGTCCTGCGTAACGCCGAACTGATGAGCCTGGCCGAAATCGAAGGCGGCATCGCTACCTTCGGCAAGAAGGCCCGTGACGGCAAGCTGTCCATCGAAGAGATGACCGGCGGTACGTTCACCATCACCAACGGTGGTACATTCGGTTCGATGATGTCGACGCCGATCGTCAACCCGCCACAAGCGGCGATCCTGGGCATGCACAACATTCTGCAGCGTCCGATGGCGATCAACGGTCAGGTGGTAATCCGTCCGATGATGTACCTGGCCTTGTCCTACGATCACCGCCTGATCGACGGTAAAGAAGCTGTGACGTTCCTGGTGACCATCAAGAACCTGCTGGAAGATCCGGCTCGTCTGCTGCTGGATATCTGATATCGCCGCGAGGGCCGGTCTGTCGATCGGCCCCTTGCTGAAACAACCGGTTTCGTCCCACGGCGGTCTCCACAAGTGACCGTCCGGTTTGATTCGAGAAGGAATGACTCATGACTCAGAAATTCGACGTGGTAGTGATTGGTGCGGGCCCTGGTGGCTACGTAGCGGCCATCAAGGCTGCGCAACTTGGCCTTTCCACTGCCTGCATCGAGAAATACACCGACGCGGAGGGCAAGCAGGCCCTTGGTGGTACCTGCCTGAACGTCGGTTGCATTCCTTCCAAGGCGCTGCTGGACAGCTCCTGGAAATACAAGGAAGCGAAAGAAAGCTTCAACGTTCACGGTATCTCTACCGGTGAAGTGAAGATGGACGTCGCCGCGATGGTTGGCCGCAAGGCCGGCATCGTCAAGAACCTGACCAGTGGTGTTGCCACCCTGTTCAAGGCCAACGGCGTGACCTCGATCCAGGGCCACGGCAAGCTGCTGCTGGGCAAGAAAGTCGAAGTGACCAAACCAGACGGTTCGGTTGAAGTGATCGAAGCCGAAAACGTCATCCTGGCACCGGGCTCGCGCCCGATCGACATTCCGCCAGCCCCTGTCGACCAGAACGTGATCGTCGATTCCACCGGCGCCCTGGAATTCCAGAGCGTACCAAAACGTCTGGGCGTGATCGGCGCCGGCGTCATCGGCCTGGAGCTGGGTTCGGTATGGTCGCGCCTGGGTGCCCAGGTAACCGTGCTCGAAGCCCTCGACACCTTCCTGATGGCTGCCGACACCGCGGTATCCAAGGAAGCGCTGAAAACCCTGACCAAACAGGGCCTGGACATCAAGCTGGGCGCTCGCGTGACCGGTTCGAAAGTCAACGGCGAAGAAGTCGTGGTCAACTACACCGACGCCAATGGCGAACAGACCATCACCTTCGACAAGTTGATCGTTGCGGTCGGCCGTCGTCCGGTGACCACTGACCTGCTGGCTGCCGATAGCGGCGTGGAGCTCGACGAGCGCGGTTTCATCAAGGTTGACGATTTCTGCGCCACCACCGTACCGGGCGTCTTCGCCATCGGTGACGTGGTCCGCGGCATGATGCTGGCGCACAAGGCGTCCGAAGAAGGCATCGTCGTCGTCGAGCGCATCAAGGGTCACAAGGCCCAGATGAACTACGACCTGATCCCATCGGTTATCTACACCCACCCGGAAATCGCATGGGTCGGTAAAACCGAGCAGGCCTTGAAAGCCGAAGGCGTTGAAGTTAACGTCGGCACCTTCCCGTTCGCCGCCAGTGGCCGCGCCATGGCAGCCAACGATACCGGCGGTTTCGTGAAAGTCATCGCCGATGCCAAGACGGATCGCGTATTGGGCGTTCACGTCATCGGCCCAAGCGCTGCCGAGCTGGTACAGCAAGGCGCGATCGGCATGGAATTCGGCACCAGCGCTGAAGATCTGGGCATGATGGTCTTCTCCCATCCGACCCTGTCCGAAGCCTTGCACGAAGCGGCCCTGGCCGTAAATGGCGGCGCCATCCACGTGGCCAACCGCAAGAAGCGTTAATAAATAATAAGAAACCACGGCGGTTCGGCCCGTCGTGAGCCTTGCGCGCAAGACTCACCGCGGAATGTCCGCTGGACGCAGTCTTGCGTAGCTCGACCGGTTGCCCGGAAGGCTACGCAAGCAGCAGTCACAGGTGGTGCGGCACTGAAAACGGTGCAGCACCGAATGCGCAGTACCTAACGAAGACGGTAATAAGCATGAATCTTCACGAGTATCAGGGTAAGCAGCTGTTCGCTGAGTACGGCCTGCCAGTATCCACAGGCTACGCGGTAGACACCCCGGAAGCAGCAGCAGAAGCTTGCGACAAAATCGGCGGCAGCGAATGGGTTGTCAAAGCCCAGGTTCACGCCGGTGGTCGCGGTAAAGCGGGCGGCGTCAAGCTGGTTCGCAGCAAAGAAGACGCCAAGGCCTTCGCACAGCAGTGGCTGGGCAAGCGTCTGGTAACTTACCAGACTGATGCCAATGGTCAGCCAGTCACCAAGATCCTGGTTGAATCGTGCACTGATATCGCTAAAGAGCTGTACCTGGGCGCTGTCGTTGACCGTTCGAGCCGTCGCATCGTGTTCATGGCCTCCACCGAAGGTGGCGTGGACATCGAGAAAATCGCTCACGATACCCCTGAGAAAATCCTCAAGGCCACGATCGATCCACTGGTTGGCGCTCAGCCATTCCAGGGTCGCGAACTGGCATTCCAGCTGGGTCTGGAAGGCAAGCAGGTCACTCAATTCGCCAAGATCTTCGTAGGTCTGGCCAAGCTGTTCCAGGACCATGACCTGGCGCTGCTGGAAGTGAACCCGCTGGTGATCAAGGCCGACGGCGACCTGCACTGCCTCGATGCCAAGATCAACATCGACGCTAACGCCATGTACCGTCAGCCTAAGCTGAAGACTTTCCACGATCCGTCGCAAGACGATCCGCGCGAAGCGCACGCTGCCAAGTTCGAACTGAACTACGTAGCCCTGGAAGGTAACATCGGCTGCATGGTCAACGGTGCCGGCCTGGCCATGGGTACCATGGACATCGTCAACCTGCACGGCGGCAAGCCAGCCAACTTCCTTGACGTGGGCGGTGGTGCTACCAAGGAACGCGTAACCGAAGCGTTCAAGATCATCCTGTCCGACACCAACGTCGCTGCAGTACTGGTCAACATCTTCGGCGGCATCGTTCGTTGCGATATGATTGCCGAAGGCATCATCGGCGCCGTGAAAGAAGTTGGCGTGAAAATCCCGGTTGTTGTTCGCCTCGAAGGCAACAACGCTGAGCTGGGCGCTAAAGTACTGGCAGAAAGCGGTTTGAACATCATCGCTGCTACCAGCCTGACCGACGCTGCTCAACAAGTCGTTAAAGCTGCGGAGGGCAAATAATGAGCGTCCTGATCAATAAAGACACCAAGGTTATCTGCCAGGGTATTACCGGTTCGCAAGGTAGTTTCCACACCCAGCAAGCCATCGAATACGGCACCAAGATGGTTGGCGGCGTAACACCTGGCAAGGGCGGCACCGAGCACCTGGGCCTGCCCGTCTTCAACACCGTCAAGGACGCTGTTGCAGCCACTGGCGCCACCGCCAGCGTGATCTACGTTCCGGCTCCTTTCTGCAAGGATTCCATCCTTGAAGCGGCGTTCGGCGGCATCAAGCTGATCGTGTGCATCACCGAAGGCATCCCGACCATCGACATGCTGGAAGCCAAGGTCAAGTGCGACGAGCTGGGTATCACCCTGATCGGCCCTAACTGCCCAGGCGTGATCACTCCAGGCGAATGCAAGATCGGCATCATGCCAGGTCACATTCACTTGCCAGGCAAGGTCGGTATCGTTTCCCGTTCCGGCACCCTGACCTACGAAGCTGTGAAGCAGACCACTGACGCCGGTTTCGGTCAGTCGACTTGCGTCGGCATCGGCGGTGACCCGATCCCAGGCTCGAACTTCATCGACATCCTGAAGCTGTTCCAGGAAGACCCGAAGACCGAAGCGATCGTCATGATCGGTGAGATCGGCGGTTCGGCTGAAGAAGAAGCGGCTGCCTACATCAAGGCAAACGTGACCAAGCCGGTTGTTTCCTACATCGCAGGTGTGACTGCTCCTCCGGGCAAGCGCATGGGCCATGCTGGCGCAATCATCTCTGGCGGCAAAGGCACTGCAGACGAGAAATTCGCTGCGCTGCAAGACGCAGGCGTGAAAACCGTGCGTTCGCTGGCAGACATCGGCAAGGCCCTGGCCGAGCTGACTGGCTGGGAAATGAAGAAGTAAGCTTCGGCTGACTGATTCGTTCCAGCAACAAAGGCCACCTTCGGGTGGCCTTTGTCGTTTCTGGCATTTGTGTGGAAGCAAGTGTGGGAGCAAGGCTTGCCCGCGATGCAGGCGCCTCGTTTTCGCAGGCACCGAGCCGTCTTCGTCGCGGGCAAGCCTTGCTCCCACAAATAAATCCCCTCGCCACAGGTCATCCGCTGTCCACAGGGAATCGGCATTGGAAAAATAGATATGTAAACGCGACACTGAAACGTCGTGTATCGGATAGTTTGCCCCGTAACAGTGCGTTTGTGCTCCGAATTGGTTAGGCTAGCAGCCATTTTTGCGACCGCTGCCCACAAGGACGCGACGCGCTAAACGGGTCGATCCCATACGGGTCGGCAGCATTTCCCTCACCCATGGGGAAATCCCTCTCTAAATTCCGATTCAGCAGTGTGGTTTCCTTAATGAAAGTGTTGAAAGGCCAGGACATCCTGGCGCTTGGTTTCATGACATTTGCCCTGTTCGTCGGGGCCGGCAACATCATCTTCCCACCTATCGTCGGTTTGCAGTCCGGGCCCCATGTCTGGATGGCGGCGCTGGGCTTTCTGATCACGGCGGTCGGATTGCCGGTGATCACCGTGGTCGCCCTGGCGAAGGTCGGCGGGGCGATGGATGCCTTGAGCAGCCCCATCGGCAAGATTGCCGGCGGTCTGCTGGCAGCGGTCTGCTACCTGGCCGTCGGCCCGCTGTTCGCCACGCCGCGTACCGCCACCGTCTCATTCGAAGTCGGCCTGGCGCCGCTGACCGGCGAAAGCCCGCTGGCATTGTTCCTCTACAGCGCCGTGTATTTCCTGCTGGTGTTCTTCATCTCGCTCTACCCGGGTCGATTGCTGGACACCGTTGGACGTTTCCTCGCGCCGCTGAAGATCATCGCCCTGGCCGTGCTGGGGATCGCCGCGTTTGCCTTGCCCGCCGGCGGCATTGGCGTGGCCACGCCGGAGTATGTCGCGGCACCGTTCTCCCAAGGGTTCATCAATGGCTACCTGACCATGGATACCCTCGGTGCCCTGGTGTTCGGCATCGTCATCGTCAACGCGATCCGCTCCCGGGGCGTCGAATCGCCGGCCTTGATCACCCGCTACGCAATCATTGCCGGGTTGATCGCCGGGCTCGGCCTCGCGCTGGTCTATATCAGCCTGTTCCGCCTGGGTTCGGGCAGCCACGAAGTGGCACTGGGCGCCACCAACGGCGCTGCCGTGCTGCATGCCTACGTGCAACACACCTTCGGCGGCCTGGGCAGCGGTTTCCTCGCCGTGCTGATCTCCCTGGCCTGCCTGGTGACCGCGGTGGGCCTGACCTGCGCCTGTGCCGAATACTTCAGCCGCGTGCTGCCACTGTCCTACAAGACACTGGTGGTGATCCTGGCGGCGTTCTCGTTGCTGGTGTCCAACCTCGGCCTGACCAAGTTGATTGCTTTCTCGATCCCGGTGCTGACCGCCATCTATCCACCGTGCATCGCCCTGGTGGCCCTGAGCTTCTGCAAGGACTTCTGGCTCGAACAGGGGCGCATCGTCGGCCCGGTGATGCTGGTGTCGTTCCTGTTTGGTCTGGTCGACGCGCTCAAGGGCGCGGGGCTGGCGGACTGGATGCCGGCGCAACTGGCTCATCTGCCGCTGAGCGATCAGGGGCTGGCCTGGCTGGTGCCATCGGTCATGACCCTGGTCGTGGCCGTGGTGTGTGATCGCCTGCTGGGCAAGCGCAGCGAAGCATTGGCTTAAACGGCTACAAACCGTTCCCGCTAAACCGAAATGCCCCGTATCAATCGATACGGGGCATTTTTTTATGCAGCGGTGTCTTTTTCCTTGGGCTAACGTCGAAGCAGTGTCCTGCGCAAATGAAGTTCTCCTGTGGGAGCGAGCCTGCTCGCGATAGCGGTAAGTCAACCAATGAATGGATAGCTGATCCACCGCAATCGCGAGCAGGCTCGCTCCCACAGGAGGCGCAGCAACTGCTCCATGTTCTTTTTACACAAGGAATTGCATGTCATTCATCCAAGCCAATCTGATCCATCTCCTGGCCGCTGTCTGGTTCATCGTCTGCTGGGGCGGCTATACCCGTTATGCCACGTGGAAGGCCCGTGATACGGCCTGCCTGGCCAGCGTGATGCACTTGTATCGTGAAGACTGGATGCGCCGGATGCTGCTGCGCGAGAACCGTATCGCCGACGCCAGCGTGATCGGAAACCTGGAGCGTAACGCGTCATTCTTTGCCTCCAGCACGTTGATCATCCTGGCCGGTATCCTGACGGTACTTGGTGCATCCGACCGCGCGGTGTCTTTGCTGGCGGACCTGCCGCTGGTACAGCAGGCTTCTCAAGGCATGGCCGAGGTCAAGCTGCTGTGCCTGGCGTTGGTGTTCGTGTACGCGTTCTTCACGTTCAGCTGGTGCATGCGCCAATACAACTTCGCGGCGGTCCTGGTGGGCTCGGCGCCGATGATCGGTGAGCGCCATGTCTCGGAGCAGGAACGCAAGGCCTTTGCATTGCGGGCCGCGCGGGTTATCTCGATGGCCGCCAACCAGTTCAACTTCGGCCTGCGTTCTTATTACTTCGGCATGACCATGTTGGCGTGGTTCGTCAGCCCTTGGTTATTCATGTTGATGAGTGCCGGCGTGGTGTTTGTGCTCTATCAACGCGAGTTCCATTCCGATGTGCTGGACGTCATGGTCTATACCCCGACGGAAGTACCGGCATCCGATGTCGTCAAGGACACGGCATGACAACGGTCGGCTGAATCGCAGGCAAAAGAAAACCCGCACTTGGCGGGTTTTCTTTTGCCGCTAAAACCGATCAGTTGGTTTTAGGCGCTGTGGCAGGCGCTTGTTCCTGAGCAGCGGCTTTGTTCGCTTCAGCCTGATCTTTGGCGGCTTCAGCGTTTTCTTTCGCCGCGTCGTTCACTTTATCCTGTGCTTTGTTCATGTCCTGCTGAGCTTGCTCAGCATGTTGGTTGGCATCTTGAGCTTTGTCCTCGGATTTCTTATCGCAGGCAGCGAGACCGAGGGAGGCGGCCAACATCAAGGCAATAGCTAAAGTCTTACGCATGGGGTGTTTCTCCTTATGGATATAACTACTGGCCGTTTGAGCAATCCGCCTCGGGTTAAGTTCCTCTTTTGCGACAGATATATAACTTTGCTATGCAATGGAACTTTATGAATAGCGCCTGTTATCAGGTCCCGTTACAGACAAGAGCATTGAACCCATGGCCGAAGACCCCGTTTTTGAGCGCGCGACGCGTTTTCTCTCCGCGCTGAGACATTGCCAGGTGCTGGGCCTGAAGTTGCACAGTGCCAGTCACGAAGGATTGACCCTGATACTGCCTTTCAGCCCCCGGATCGTGGGCAACCCGCTCACCGGCGTCCTTCATGGCGGGGCGCTGACCTCATTGATGGACACCGCCTGCGGCATGTCGACCCTCTGCGTGCTGCCGGAGTTCGAGGTCTGTCCGACCCTGGACCTGCGCATCGACTACATGCACGCCGCCGAGCCGAACAAGGATGTCTATGGTTTCGCGCAATGCTATCGGGTGACGCCAGACGTGATTTTCACCCGTGGTTTCGCCTATCAGGACGACCCCGATCAACCCATCGCCCACGTGGTGGGTACTTTCATGCGCCTGGGCCAGCACGCCAGGGGGATCACGAAGGCTGGTCCGATGGCTGCCAGGGACACACCATGACCAATATCACCCGGGAACAACTGCGCCAGGCCTGCGAGCAGGGCGATCATGCGCGACTGCTGGCCGCGATCCCCTATGCACAGCTCATCGGCGTCGAATGCGTGCGCCAGGGCGATGACCTGCTCTTTCGCCTGCCGGCCAACAAAGACAACATTGGTAACCCTTTACTGCCGGCGATCCATGGCGGCGTCATTGCCGGCTTCATGGAGCTGGCGGCAGCCGTTCATCTGTTGATCGTCACTCGCGCGCCGGGCGTGCCGAAGATCATTGATTTCTCCCTGGATTACCTGCGCGCCGGGCAATTTCGCGACACCTATGCCAAGTGCCAGGTCTGGCGCCAGGGCCGACGGGTGGCCAACGTTGCCATCACTGCCTGGCAAGACGTGGAAGCCGAGCCGATCGCAACCGCGCGGGCACATTTCAAGATCCAGGAGCCGGCAAAGCCGGACCACCCTTGAAATCCCCATCGTTGCCCCCACCTTGAGGACATCCCGCCGCCATCTCAGCGAGGCGGACACCACCATCCACTTGGAGTTTGATGACCATGAGCGTGGAAACTCAAAAGGAAACCCTGGGCTTCCAGACCGAGGTGAAGCAACTGCTGCACCTGATGATTCACTCGCTGTATTCGAATAAGGAAATTTTCCTTCGCGAGCTGATTTCAAACGCCTCCGATGCTGTCGACAAATTGCGTTTCGAAGCCCTGTCCAAGCCAGAACTGCTGGAAGGCGGCGCTGAACTGAAAATCCGTGTGAGCTTCGACAAGGACGCCAAGACCGTCACCCTCGAAGACAACGGTATCGGCATGAGCCGCGAAGAGGTGATCACGCACCTGGGCACCATCGCCAAGTCCGGCACTGCCGACTTCATGAAAAACCTGTCGGGGGATCAGAAGAAGGATTCCCACCTGATCGGTCAGTTCGGCGTCGGCTTCTATTCCGCGTTCATCGTCGCCGAGCAGGTCGAAGTATTCAGCCGCCGTGCCGGCCTCGCTGCAAGCGAAGGCGTGCACTGGTCGTCCAAGGGCGAAGGCGAGTTCGAAGTCGCCACCATCGACAAGGCTGATCGCGGTACCCGCATCGTGCTGCACCTCAAGTCCGGTGAAGACGAATTCGCCGATGGCTGGCGCCTGCGCAACATCATCAAGAAGTACTCCGACCATATCGCGTTGCCGATCGAGCTGCCGAAGGAAGTCACCGCCGCCGAAGGCGAAGAAAAGCCTGAAGTGGAATGGGAAACCGTCAACCGCGCCAGCGCCCTGTGGACTCGCCCACGCACCGAGGTGAAGGACGAGGAATACCAGGAGTTCTACAAGCACATCGCCCACGATTACGAGAACCCGCTGAGCTGGAGCCATAACAAGGTCGAAGGCAAGCTGGAATACAACTCGTTGTTGTACGTACCGGCCCGCGCTCCGTTCGACCTGTACCAGCGTGAAGCACCACGTGGCCTGAAGCTGTACGTGCAGCGGGTGTTCGTGATGGACCAGGCCGAATCGTTCCTGCCGCTGTACCTGCGTTTCATCAAGGGTGTGGTGGATTCCAACGATCTGTCCCTGAACGTTTCGCGGGAAATCCTGCAGAAAGACCCGATCATCGACTCCATGAAGTCGGCGCTGACCAAGCGTGTCCTGGACATGCTGGAAAAACTGGCGAAGAACGAGCCCGAGCAATACAAGAGCTTCTGGAAGAACTTCGGCCAGGTGATGAAAGAAGGTCCGGCCGAGGACTTCGCCAACAAAGAGAAGATCGCCGGCCTGCTGCGCTTTGCCTCGACCCAGGGTGACGATGGCGAGCAGATCGTCGGTCTGGCCGATTACCTGGCCCGCGCCAAGGAAGGTCAGGACAAGATCTACTACCTGACCGGTGAAACTTATGCACAGGTCAAGAACAGCCCGCACCTGGAAGTCTTCCGCAAGAAAGGCATCGAAGTGCTGCTGCTGACCGACCGTATCGATGAGTGGCTGATGAGCTACCTCAACGAGTTCGACGGCAAGAGCTTCGTCGACGTGGCCCGTGGCGACCTGGACCTCGGCAACCTGGATTCGGAAGAAGACAAGAAAGCCGCCGAAGAAGTCGCCAAGAGCAAGGAAGGCCTGGTGGAGCGGATCAAGACAGCCCTGGGCGATGCCGTCAGTGAAGTGCGTGTCTCGCACCGCCTGACCGACTCCCCGGCGATCCTGGCCATCGGTGAACAGGACCTTGGCCTGCAAATGCGCCAGATCCTTGAAGCCAGCGGTCAGAAAGTCCCGGATTCCAAGCCGATTTTCGAGTTCAACCCGGCTCACCCGCTGGTGGAAAAACTCGACAACGAGCAGAGCGAAGAGCGCTTCGGCGACCTGTCGCACATCCTGTTCGACCAGGCGGCCCTGGCGGCGGGCGACAGCCTGAAGGACCCGGCGGCCTATGTGCGTCGCCTGAACAAGCTGCTGGTTGAACTGTCAGCTTGATGAGGTAAGGAAAACCCCGCTTCGGCGGGGTTTTCATTTCTGGTATCCATTAAAAAGGAGACAGTCATGAGTCAGATTACGGTTCGTTCAGTGGTCTATCAGATCGACGGCCAGACCTACGAAAGCCGCCTGGCCTTCGATGCCGCCCAGCAGGGCCCGCGTCCGGGCTTGCTGATGGCGCCGAACTGGATGGGGGTTGGGGCGGGGGCCGAGGACATCGCCAAGTCGGTGGCGGCCAAAGGGTATGTGGTGTTGATCGCCGACCTGTACGGCCAGACCGTGCGCCCGACCAATGCCGATGAGGCGGGGGCCGCGATGATGCCGCTCAAGCAGGACCGGGCCCTGTTGCGCAAGCGCATGCAGGTGGCATTCGAGCAACTGCAAGGGCAGGGTGAGGCGCAGGTCGACGTTGCGAAACTCGCCACGTTCGGCTTCTGCTTCGGCGGTTGCTGTGCCCTGGAGCTGGCCCGCACGGGCGCGCCGCTGAAGGCCGCCATCTCGTTCCATGGCACCCTGGATACGCCGAACCCGGCGGATGCGCAAAACATCAAGGGCTCCGTGCTGGTGATGCACGGCGCTTCAGACCCGCTGGTACCGAAAGAACAACTGCCGGCCTTCGAAGACGAAATGAACGCCGCCGGGGTCGATTGGCAACTGCTGAGCTACGGTGGCGCGGTGCATTCGTTCACCGACCCCCACGCCAATGTGCCAGGCAAGATGATGTACAACCCCAAGGTGGCCCAGCGGGCGTTCCGGTCGATGCATCATTTGCTGGATGAAGTGTTTGCGAACTGAGATGGGCTTGATCTGATTTTGTTGTTGTCTGGCCTGCCGTCATCGCGAGCAGGCTCGCTCCCACAGGAGGGCGTCGTTCCCCAATCCAATGTGGGAGCGAGCCTGCTCGCGATGGCGGACATCCAGACGCTACTGAACTCAGGGCAACTCGATCCGCTCACTTTCCCCCGGCACGGTCGGCCAGTCTCCGGCCGCCCAGCGTCGACGGGCTTCGTCGATCCGGGCCGGATCGCTGGAGACGAAATTCCAGTTCATCCGGCGCGGTCCGTCCAGCGGTGCGCCGCCGAACAGCACGGCATGGCAGTCGCTGCTGGCAAACAGGGTCATCTTTTCGCCGACCGGCAGTATTACCAGCGAGTGCGGCTCCAGCGGCTCACCGTCCAACAGCGCCTCGCCGCTCAATACGTACAGTGCCCGTTCTGCATGCTCGGTGGGAATCAGCAGCGTCGTCGCGGTTTGCAGGTTGAGTTCGGCATAGAGCGTAGGAGACAGCACCGGTACTGGCGATTCCAGGCAGAAGCCCGACCCGGCGATCATGCGGATAACGACGCCCAGGTTGTCGCTGACCGGCAGGGTACGTGCCGGATGATGGCTGTAGTGCCCCGGCCCTTGTTCGTGGGATTGGGGCGAGGCCAGCCAGACTTGCAAGCCGTGCATGACGAAGTCGCTGCCCAGTTGCGCTGCCGGTGTGCGCTCGACATGGGCAATGGCGCTGCCGGCAGTCATCCAACTGACATCCCCGGCCTCGACCACCTGGTCCGAGCCCAGGCTGTCCTTGTGCTGGATTTTTCCCTCGAACAGGTAGGTGAGGGTGGAGAGCCCGATGTGGGGATGCTGGCGGATATTCATCCCTTTGCCGGCCGGGTAGGTGGTCTGCAGCATGTGGTCGAAAAACACGAAAGGTCCGACGCTGCGGCATTTGGCCGACGGCAACGGGCGAAGAATCGGCTGGCCTTCGACATCTTCTGCGCGAGGGCGAACGGTCAGGGGCGCGGTCATGGTGTCTCCCGGATTGAACAACGGATGCGGCGAGCATAACCCGCCGTCGCGGTTAGCGGCACGGGCGACTTGAACCCGGGCGGGAGGGGAGGGGTCTATCCTGCTCATGGCCTTTGGAGATGACCCGTTGACCCGTCTGATCTTCGCCTGGTTGCTGCTCGTGTCGAGCAGCGCCGCCATGGCCCGCGAATATGCCTACAGCGATGCGCACCTGCATTACGTCGACTTCTTTCAGGAAACCGCCGGCATGCCCAAGCTGCTCCAGGCGATGGCCGACAATCATATCGAGCATGTGATGATCTCAGGCATCCCGGTTGCCAAGAAATGGCACGAGGATGAGCCCAAGCGTCCACGTTATTACGCCGGTGACGATGCGGACGCCTATTGGTACAGCGCCACCGATGTGATTGTCGCGACGGCGGTGGGCAAGCTGACCGCCGAACAACGCCGGCATTTTCATCCTTTCCTCTCGGGTTTCAACCCCAATGACAAGAACTCCGCTGCCCATGTCCAGCGCATGCTCGATCTCTACCCGGGGTTGTGGCAAGGCATCGGTGAAGTCTTCACCCGCCACGATGACCTCACGGCGCTGACCTCGGGCGATACCCCGCGCGCCAACAACGAAGCCATGACGATGATCTATCACCTGGCGGCCGAGCACGACCTGCCGGTGATGCTGCATTCCAACATCACCTCCAAGCGTGAGAAGAATCCGCTTTACCTGGCAGAAATCGAAGAGCCGTTGCGTAGGCATCCGCATACCCGCTTCATCTGGGCCCACGCTGGCACCAGCATGGAGATTCATCGGCATCAGACCCGCTTGGATTTCCTGTTGCCAACCCTGACCCGGCTGCTCGAGTCCTATCCGAATCTGTACATAGACCTGTCCTGGAGCCTGCTCACGCCCTATTTGCTCGACGAAGCGGGCACGCCTCGGCCGGAGTGGGTAAAGCTGGTGGAGCGCTTTCCAGAGCGTTTCATGGTGGGGTCGGATGTGGTCGGACGCTTCGGCAAGCTCGGGAAGGAGCTGCACGGCTTCGATCCGTTTCTGGATGCCTTGCCTGAGGACGTGGCGAGGAAGGTGGCGCGGGATAATTTCCTGGCGGTGTTGTGTGGGAGCAAGGCTTGCCCGCGATGAGGTCAACGCGGTCTTGAGCGCTGAGGTGTCTGGATCGCGAGCAGGCTCGCTCCCACAGGGGAAAAATGACAGGCAAAAAAACGCCCCGAACCAGTCGGGGCGTTTTCGTGTGCGGCCTAGCGGCGGGGCTTACTTGCCCTGCCAGCGCTTCAGTACCAGCGTGGCGTTGGTGCCGCCGAAACCGAAGCTGTTGCTCATCACGGTATTGATGGTGGCGTTTTCGCGGGTCTTGGTCAGAATCGGCAGGTCGGCCACTTCCGGGTCCAGCTCGTCGATGTTGGCCGAGCCGGCGATGAAGTTGCCTTCCATCATCAGCATGCAATAGATCGCTTCGTGAACGCCGGCGGCGCCCAGGGAGTGACCCGACAGGCTCTTGGTGGAGCTGATGGCCGGCGCTTTGTCGCCGAACACTTCACGCACACCCTTCATTTCCGCGACGTCGCCGACCGGAGTCGAAGTGCCGTGGGTGTTCAGGTAATCGATCGGGGTGTCGACGGTGGACATGGCCATCTGCATGCAGCGGATAGCACCTTCGCCGCTTGGGGCAACCATATCGTAGCCGTCGGACGTGGCGCCATAGCCAACGACTTCCGCGTAGATTTTTGCACCGCGGGCCAGGGCATGTTCCAGCTCCTCGACCACCACCATGCCACCACCACCGGCAATGACGAAACCGTCACGGTCGGCATCGTAGGCGCGGGAGGCTTTTTCCGGCGTGTCGTTGCGCTTGCTGGACAGGGCGCCCATGGCGTCGAACAGGAACGACTGGCTCCAGTGTTCTTCTTCACCGCCGCCGGCGAACACGACGTCCTGTTTGCCCATCTGGATCTGTTCCATGGCGGTACCGATGCAGTGGGCACTGGTGGCGCAGGCAGAAGCGATGGAGTAGTTCAGGCCCTTGATCTTGAAAGGCGTGGCCAGGCAGGCGGAAACGGTGCTGCTCATGGTCCGAGTGACGCGATACGGACCGACGCGCTTGACGCCTTTCTCGCGCAGGATGTCCAGCGCTTCCATCTGGTTCAAGGTCGAGGCGCCGCCGGAGCCGGCGATCAGACCGGTGCGCGGGTTGGACACCTGCTCTTCGGTCAGGCCGGAGTCGGCGATGGCGTCCTTCATGGCCAGGTAGGCGTAAGCCGCTGCATGGCCGACAAAACGGTAGATCTTGCGATCGATCAGTTCTTCGAGATTGAGGTCAATGGAGCCGGAAACCTGGCTACGCAGACCCATTTCGGCGTATTCCGGGTTGAACCGGATGCCAGGGCGACTTGCACGCAGGTTAGCGGAGACGGTCTCTTTGTCATTGCCCAGGCAAGAAACGATGCCAAGACCAGTGATAACGACGCGGCGCATGCGGATAACCCTTAGAAGTTGTCAGTGGAGGTGAAAACGCCGACCCGAAGGCCCTCGGCGGTATAGATCTCGCGACCGTCGACAGTCACCGAACCATCGGCAATGGCCATGTTCAGCTTGCCCTTGAGGACGCGTTTGATATGAATGTTATAGGTGATTTTCTTCGCGGTCGGGAGGACCTGACCGAAGAACTTCACTTCGCCCGAACCCAGGGCGCGACCGCGGCCCGGCAGACCCTGCCAGCCGAGGAAAAAGCCGACCAGTTGCCACATGGCGTCGAGGCCCAGGCAGCCCGGCATGACCGGATCGCCTTCGAAATGGCAGGCGAAGAACCACAGGTCCGGATTGATATCCAGCTCGGCGACCAATTCACCTTTGCCGTACTTGCCACCCTCTTCGCTGATATGGGTGATGCGATCCACCATCAGCATGTTCGGGGCGGGCAGTTGCGCGTTACCTGGGCCGAACAGCTCACCGCGACTGCAGCGCAGCAGATCTTCCCGGGTAAAGGCGTTTTGTTTGGTCATGCGAGCTCCTCAATAGTCCCATGCGGCAGGGTTGGGCGAATCTTCCCGACCGACCGAAGCGGTCATGCCTCGAATCGACAGCCTACTCATAGACTATTGCGTTGTAGTGAAAGTCACAGCACACGGAAAATGAATGTACACCTGTGCACTGAAATTTTTATTCAAGCCTCAATCGAGGCTCGTTCGGGTGCCTAAGACTGCCGCACTTTCGTCTTTCACGCCAGCTACACAGGCTACTAATGCACCCAACGCTGCAGAATATGCTGCAGATCAACCCTTTTGAACGGCTTTGCAAGGTAATCGTTCATACCCGCCGCCAGGCAGGCTTCGCGATCGCCCTGCAAGGCGTTGGCGGTCAGGGCGACGATGGGTATCTCGCTGCAGCCCGGCAACTGGCGGATCCGCCGCGTGGCTTCATAGCCGTCGACCACGGGCAAGCGGCAATCCATGAGGATCAATTCAAACATCAGACTCTCAGCGCTACGGATGGCCTGGGCGCCGTCGGCGGCGATGCTGACGGTAAAGCCCAGGCTGCGCAACATGGCTTCGATCACGGTCTGGTTCACCGGGTTGTCCTCCACCAGCAGCACCTTGCGGCCTTCGCCACCCTCGCTGCCGTGGGACAGCCGCGGCACCCTCTCCGCCGGGCCCTGGGTGGACAGGGCCAGCGGAATTTCCAAGGTGAACACCGAGCCCTGGCCTTCCTCGCTCTGGGCTCGCAGGGTGCCGCCCATGCGTTCGGCCAGGGTGCGCGCGATCGGCAGGCCCAGGCCGGTGCCACCGTAGCGGCGGGAAATCGAGCTGTCGGCCTGCTGGAAAGCGTCGAACATGCGTTCCAGGCTTTCGGGCGAAATACCGATGCCACTGTCGCGCACCGTGCAGGTGAACCACAGCAGTTCGTGGTCCAGGGCCTGCCATTGGCACTGCACGGTGACACGTCCCTGCTCAGTGAACTTCAGCGCGTTGCCGATCAGGTTCACCAGGATCTGCCGGATCCGCGTTGGATCGCCTTGCACCTGCAAGGCCTTCATGTCATCCGGAATCAGCAGGTCCAGGCCCAATTTGCGTTGGGCGGCGCTGTGCTGGAACGACTGGGCGCAACTGCCCACCAGCTCGGTCAGGTTGAACGGGATATGTTCCAGCTCCAGGGCCGAGCGTTCGATGCGCGAGAAGTCGAGGATATCGTTGATCACCTTCAGCAGGTGTTCGGTGGATTCCGACGCCAGCGCCGTGTACTCGTGCTGCTCATCGGTCATCCGGGTGGTTTCCAGCAGTTGCAGCATGCCCAGCACACCGTTCATGGGCGTGCGCAACTCGTGGCTCATCATGGCCAGGAATTCCGACTTGGCGCTGTTGGCCTTTTCCGCTTCTTCCCGGGTCTTGATCAGTTGCGCCATGGCCTGATGCTGTTCCCGACTGGCTTGTTCCAGGCCGTCGGCCAGGTTGTTGATGTGGCGCGACAAGGCCCCCAGCTCGGCGTCGTCAACGATAGGCAACGGCTTGCTGTAGTCGCCTTGCTGGATGGCCTTGACGGCATTACCGATGTCGCGGATCGGCCGGGACAGGTCAGAGGCCAGGCGACGCGCCACCAGGAAGGTGAACAGCAGGGCGAACAACGCCAGGATCGCGGCCTTGAACAGGATTTCCTGCTGCCGCTGGCTGAAGGCATCACTGGACATGCCGACGATCACCCGGCCCAGGTAATCTTCGCCCGGTGCCTCGATGGGCGTGCTGTTGCCTTGCAGGAAATCGTTGTTAAGGGTGATGCGCTGCAGGCGAACCGGCGCCTGGAACATTTCGATCTGCTGGGAGTGGACACGATTCTGCTCGGGCTGCTCGACGTGCACCAACACCCGGTGCGTGCTGTCCTGTACTTCCAGAAAACGTACGTGGGGCGTGGCCAGGGTAGCGGTGAGCAGGCTTTCCAGCACATCGTTGTTGCCGGAAATCACGCCGTATTCGGTGGCGGGAGCCAGTTGGTTGGCGATCAGTTGCCCGGTGTGATTGAGTTCCTGGCGCAGGTCCTGGATTCGCACGAAGGTGAAGAAGCTGATCAACAGCACGGTCAGCAACAGCGCCGGGCCAAGGGCGATGAGCTGGGTGCGTGTACTGATATCCCAACGGCGACGCAAGGTCATGGGCGGTGTTCTCCTTCAGCCAACTGCGTAGCGACGGAAGCGGCGTCAATCGGTTCCAGCCCCAGGGAGCGGGCGACTTGTCGGTTGTCCAGGACTTTGAAGCGAGCCGGATACAGCGTGCGTGGCCAGGTGGCGACGGGACGGTCGAGCAGATCGTCGAGAATCGCCAGCCAGTCTTCCTGGTCGCTGTAGGTGCTGGCCAGGCTGCCGGCCTTGACGAACGCCGCGCTCGGCCCGATCAGCGCACGTTGCCGGCCGTAACTGCTGAGCAACAGGTTCTTCACGGTCTTGGGGTTGTACAGGTCGGGGTCGTCGAGGCCCAGCAGTACATCGCTCTGGCCCAGCAGGCTTTGCAGCGGGCGGCTGTCGCTGGTGTCTTCCCAGCGCTCGGTGACGATCTCCAGACCCAGCGGTGCGGCGGCCTGGCGGATCTCCTTGAGCAGGAACTCGCTGTGCCCGTCGAACAGCACGCCGACCCTGCGCGCTTGCGGGAAGATCGTGCGAATCAGGCGCAATTGTCGCGCTACCGGCGGATCGCTCCACAGCAGGCTCAAGTGCGCGGGGATTGCCTCGTCCAGGCGGTCCCGGGCTTGCAGGCGGCTGATCCGCAGCACCAGCGTGGCCGGTCCCTGGGACGCTTGCAGGCGCCAGTCGAGGCTGGGCAGGTCCAGCAGGACCAGGCGGATATTGGCCGGCAACTTGTCCGGTGCCGGCAGACTCGCCAATGGGGTGAAGCGCACATCGTCTTCGGGGCGCAGGGCCTTCAGGGCCTGGGTAAAGGACTGCACGCCGGGGCTGTCCTGGGCACCGGTCAACAGGATTTCAGCGGCGCGGGCCTCGAACGTTGCCAGCAGGCCCGCCAGCAACAGGCACAGTATCGGCGGCAGGCGGCCAGGAAATGGCCTCTTGCGCGGTTGGCTCCGGGCCATCTAGAAGGACAACTCCGCGCTGAAGTACATGACATGGCGGGAGTCGTAGCGGTTGTCGATGAAGGTGGTGGGCTGATTGTCGAGGCGTTGTTGCAGGACACCCGCCAGCTCCAGGCTGGCTTTGCCCAGGGGGATGCGCCGGGCGAGGCGGGTATCGATCCGCTCGAACCGGTAGCCGTTGAGGGCGTCCGCGCCGTAATAGAACACCGAGCTGTTCCAGCCCTGGCCCCAGTCCCGCAGCCAGCCGGCCGAACCACTGTTGCGAGCGGTCAGTTGTTCGTCGAGGGGGGCGCTGGCCAGGGCGTCGACGTAGGCATACGTCACGCGCAGGCGGTCGGCGTTGGTCATGCGCCAGTCGAGTTGGGTTTCCGCGCCGGAAAACTGCGATTCGTTGGCGTTGCTGGCGATGTACTGATTGTTGCGCAGCGGTTCGCTGATCATGCCGGTGATTTCGTCATGGAACAGCCTGACGTCAACCGTCAGGCCCAGGTCCATGAAATAACCGTTGTAGCCCAATTCCCGGGAACGCATGTGCTCCTGCTCGAGGTTCCCCGGGCCACGGGTCTGGACAAAGTAACGCGCGCTGCTTCGGCCAAAGGCGGTGGGTTGCAGGTTCGTGACCTGGTAGCTCCAGTTGACGTTGTTTTCGAACATGTCCGGTGAGCGTACCGCTTCGGAGTACACCGCCCGCAGGCCATGCCGTGGCGTGATCAGGTAGTTGACCGCCACCCGCGGCGTCAGCGAACTGCCGGTCAGGCGGGTGTCTTCGAACATCGCGCCGCCCTGCAGCAGCCAGTGTTCGGTGGCCCGCCATTCGAACTGGCCAAACAGCCGCCAGGTGGTGTCATCCAGGGTGCCATTGAAGTACGTCTCGGAGTCGGCCCGGTCATAGCGATAGTTCGCCCCGGTCACCAGTCGCAGGCTGTCGGACAGGCTCAGGGTGTCCTGGATCTCCAGGTCGTAGCGTGACTCCCGGGCGCTCTGGTCGATATCCCCGCACACGGTTCGCGAGGCGCCGTTGCGCCATTGGTCGAGCACCTGGTTGGCCAACGCCTGTTCCTGCGCCGTACCGGCTGGAGCCCCGGTGCTGGTGAAGCCGGGCATGTTGCGCGCCAGCTTCTCGGCGTAGTTGGGATTGAGCAGCCACAGGTCGGTCAGTTGCGGGCTGAAGGACACCTCGGCATCGCAGGCGCGCCAGGTCTGCTGGCGATCCCAGTGCTGGATCGAGTTCTGCACATACAAGCTGTGGTCGGGATTAAGGTCCAGGTTCCAGCGCACCGAACCGGCATAGTCCTTGGCGATGACGTCCGAGTTATCCCCAGCGGCGGTAATCCCGGCAAATACCGGGCGGTAGGTATAAGGCCGCTGGTTGGTCCCGTCCTTGGCGTTCAACTGCCAGTCGATGCTCTGCTGTTCATTCAGCGTCTGGCTGACCGACAGGTTGATGCGGTTCAAGCGGCGGCTGTCGCGGTAGTCGGCGCCATTGCGGTTGCTGTCAAAGCCATCGTCTTCCTGGCCGGACAAGGAAAGCCGCAGATCGCCACCGTCCCAGCCGGTGCCCTGGCTGGCGTACCAGTCGCTGATGCCGCGCTGGCCCTGGGTGAGTTTCACCCGGGTACCGTGGCTGTTGGCCGGCGCCCGCGTGATGATGTTGACTACCGCCATCAGCGCGTTGGCGCCATAGCTGACAGTGTTGGGACCGCGGAAGACTTCGATTCGCTCGATGTCCTCCATGGCCACTGGGATGTCGCTCCAGTCCACGGTGGCGAGGCCGGCGCGGTACACCGAGCGGCCGTCGATCAGCACCTGCATGCGGCGGGCTTCGCTGGCGTTGGTGCCGTGGTAGTTCACCGTGGGCTGATTGCCGCTGAGGTTGCCGACCATCATGCCGGGGACCAGGCGCAGCAGCTCGCTGATGTCCCGGGCGCCGCTGGCCTTGATCAGTTCGCTGTCCAGCACGGTCATGCTGCCCGGCACCGCCGCTGGCGATTGCTTCAGGCGCGTGGCGGTCAGGACCTGAGGCAGGGGTTGGCTGTCGACAAACAAGTCATCGGCCCACACTGGCGGGCTGACGAGCAGCGCCAATAGCAGTGACGAACCTGAGCGGGAGGGGCCAACGGTCACGGCAGAGCCTTTGATAACAGAACGATGGCAGGCATGTTAACTGAGCTGAGAGACTTTTCCAGTTGCGTTGGCAGCATTTTCCGAGCAATTGATGGTCAGCTTCCTACAGTTGGGGGTAATTAATGGCGGGGCTAGTCGCGATCTGGGCGCTCCGTATAATGCCCGGCATCGCCACTTGGTATGGATGAACGGATTGCATATGACTGAACAGCGCCCGATTGCGGTCCTGGGAGGCGGGAGTTTCGGTACCGCCGTGGCTAACCTGCTGGCCGAGAATGGTCACCCGGTGCGCCAATGGATGCGTGACCCGGAGCAGGCCGAGGCCATCCGGGTCAACCGCGAGAACCCGCGTTACCTCAAGGGCATCAAGATCCGTCCGGAAGTGGAACCGGTGACCGACCTGCAGGCCACGCTCCAGGGCAGTGACCTGTTTTTTGTCGCCTTGCCCTCAAGTGCCTTGCGCTCGGTGCTGGCGCCCCATGCCGACTGCCTGAGCGGCAAGTTTCTGGTCAGCCTGACCAAGGGCATCGAAGCCCAGACCTTCAAGCTGATGAGCGAGATTCTTGAAGAGATCGCGCCAAAAGCGCGGATCGGGGTGATTTCCGGGCCGAACCTGGCGCGGGAAATCGCCGAGCACGCCTTGACCGCCACCGTGGTGGCCAGTGAAGACGAAGAACTGTGCCAGCGGGTCCAGGCCGCACTCCATGGTCGCACCTTCCGGGTCTATGCCAGTGCCGACCGTTTCGGCGTGGAGCTGGGTGGGGCGCTGAAGAACGTCTATGCGATCATCTCCGGCATGGCGGTGGCGCTGGGCATGGGCGAGAACACCAAGAGCATGCTGATCACCCGGGCCCTGGCGGAAATGACCCGCTTTGCCGTCAGCCAGGGTGCCAATCCAATGACCTTTCTCGGGTTGGCCGGGGTGGGCGACCTCATCGTCACCTGCTCTTCGCCCAAGAGTCGCAACTACCAGGTCGGTTTCGCCCTCGGCGAGGGCCTGAGCCTGGATGAGGCCGTGTCGCGCCTGGGCGAAGTGGCGGAAGGCGTGAACACCCTCAAGGTGCTCAAGGCCAAGTCCCAGGAGGCCGGGGTCTATATGCCGCTGGTCGCGGGGTTGCACGCGATACTGTTCGAAGGGCGCACGTTGGAACAGGTGATCGAACTGTTGATGCGTGGCGAGCCGAAGACCGATGTCGATTTCATTTCCACCAGTGGCTTCAATTGAGCCGCTGTCGATGACAAGCAGGAGTGAGCTATGAACGATCCGAAAGGGCAGGCCCAATACGAGTCCATCCTGTTGCGGGTGCTGTGGATGGTGGTTTACCTGCTGGTCTGGCAAGTGGCGCAATTCATCCTCGGCGCCGTGGTGCTGGTGCAATTGATCTATCGGCTGATCTACGGCGCACCCAGCGCCAGCCTGATGAATTTCGGCGACAGCTTGAGCCAGTTCCTGGCCCAGATCGGCCGTTTCGGCACCTTCCACAGCGACCAGAAGCCCTGGCCGTTCGCTGACTGGCCGAGCCCGCGCCCACCGGAAGGCGAAGCGCCCCACGTCGTGGCGCCGGCGCCGCATCCTGTCCAGGATGAGGAGCCCAAGCTATGAAGGTGTGGGTACTGCGCCATGGAGAAGCCGAGCCATACGGTGCCCGCCCCGATCCCGAACGGGCCTTGACGGTGCACGGGCGTGAAGAAGCCCTGCGCAGTGCCGCCGAATTGATCGGCCGGCCGTTGACCGCCATTTATGCCAGCCCTTATCTGCGCGCCCAGCAGACTGCGCAACTGGTGCGCGAGGCGTTGGGTTTCGAACCGGAGTTGATCACGGTCGACTGGCTCAAGCCGGAAAGCCGGCCACAAACCGTCCTGAAACACCTCGAGGACCGGGATGATGTGCTGCTGGTCAGCCATAATCCGCTGGTGGGCAGCCTGTTGGGCTTGGCGCAGCACGGTCACCTGCAACAACCCGAGCAGGTGAAAACGGCCGGCCTGGCTGAACTGGAAGGTGACCTGCCGTTGGCCGGTGCGATGCGACTCAAGGGCCTTCGGCATCCATGAGAAAGACCGGGCCTTGCTGCCAGTCAAACCATATGACTTGTGGGAGCGAGCAGGCTCGCTCCCACAGAAATATCGCTTGATCCTTGATTGGCACTGGGGCTTTGTTCCCACATAAACATAAGGAAGGGCAACGATGAGTCTGTGGCGCACCACACCCAACATTGAACAACTGAACGCTGCCGCTAAAAACACCATCAGCGAAGTGCTGGATATTCGTTTCGAGTCGTTCGACGACGAATCCCTGACCGCCAGCATGGTGGTCGATCACCGCACCCATCAGCCATTCGGCCTGTTGCATGGCGGTGCTTCGGTGGTCCTGGCCGAAACGGTCGGTTCCATGGCCGCCTACCTGTGCGTGGACACCAGCAAGTTCTATTGCGTGGGCCTGGAAATCAATGCCAACCACCTGCGCGGTGTGCGCAGCGGACGGGTGACGGCCACGGCCAGGATGGTTCATCTGGGCCGTACCACTCAGGTCTGGGACATCCGCCTGAGCAACGACGAAGGCAAGGTCAACTGCGTGTCGCGCCTGACCATGGCAGTGGTGCCGCTGGGCGAGCAACCGCCGGCGCGCTGAGTCCACAGATCCTTTGTAGCGAAGGGATTTGTGGGAGCAAGGCTTGCCCGCGATGAAGCCAACGCAGTCCTTCAGAAATGGCGGCGTCTGCGTCGCGAGCAAGCGTTGCTCCCACAAGTGCCGTTGCCACAAAGTTTGAGGCTGGCCGGTCATAACGCCATAGCCCAACCCAGACTGTCATCATTCCTGTCAGTTACGGTCATTGCCGCGCCACTGGCTTGTGCGGACAATCTGTATCAGTTTCCCAATGGATCGGCTGTCATGTCGCAACAGGTGTTTTTCACTCACGCCAATGGTTTTCCCTCGGCCACATACGGCAAGCTGTTTGCCGCGCTGGCGCCGCAGTATCAGGTCGCGCATCTGGAGCTGCATGGCCATGACCCGCGTTTTCCGGTGGACGATAACTGGAACAACCTGGTGGACGAGCTGATTCATCACCTGGAACAACAGCCGGAACCGGTGTGGGGTGTCGGTCATTCCCTGGGCGGTGTGTTGCACCTGCACGCGGCGTTGCGCTGCCCTCGGTTGTACCGTGGCGTGGTCATGCTCGATTCGCCGGTCCTGACCCGCACGGACCGCTGGGTGATCCTGGCGGCCAAGCGCCTGGGCTTCATCGACCGCCTGACCCCGGCGGGCCGGACCCTGGGCCGACGCGAGGAGTTCGCCGACCTGGAGGCGGCCCGGCAATATTTTTCCGGCAAGACCCTGTTTCGCGGTTTCGACCCGGATTGCTTCGACGCTTACCTGCAACATGGTCTGCAACAAGTCGGTGATCACTGGCGACTGCGCTTCGATCCGGCCACGGAAATCAGCATCTACCGCGGCGTGCCGCACACCAGCCCCGGTCGCGCCCGCACGCTCAAGGTGCCCCTGGCGGTGGTGCGCGGTCGGCAAAGTCGCGTGGTGATGCGTCATCACACCCGCTCGGTGGGCAGCATGCCCTTGGGCGAGTCCCTGAGCATGCCTGGCGGTCACATGTTTCCCCTGGAGCATCCCCTGGATACGGCGGACCTGCTCAAGGGGCTGTTCCAGCGTTGGCAAGGACTTGGCGCATGAACGGAGTCGAAGAAGTCCGCCTGAGCCTGCCCCACATCGAACTGGCCGCCCACCTGTTCGGACCGGAAGATGGCCGCCCGGTGATCGCCCTGCATGGCTGGCTGGACAATGCCAACAGTTTCGCCCGCCTGGCTCCCCGGCTGGAGGGCTTGCGGATCATTGCCCTGGACATGGCCGGGCATGGTCATTCGGGGCATCGCCCGCCCGGTGCCGGCTACGCCCTGTGGGACTATGCCCATGATGTATTGCAGGTCGCCGAACAACTGGGCCTGCAACGTTTCGCCCTGTTGGGGCATTCCCTGGGTGCCATCGTGTCGCTGGTATTGGCCGGGTCCCTGCCGGAGCGGGTGACGCACCTGGGGCTGATCGACGGCATCATTCCGCCGACCGCCCAGGGCGACAATGCGGCCGAACGCATGGGCATGGCCTTGCAGGCGCAGCTCGATCTGCAGAAAAAGGCCAAACCGGTCTACAAAACCCTCGACCGGGCCATCGAGGCCCGCATGAAAGGACTGGTGGCGGTCAGCCGCGAGGCTGCCGAGCTGCTTGCCCAGCGAGGCCTGATGCCGGTGCCGGGAGGCTATACCTGGCGCACCGACAACCGCCTGACCTTGCCCTCGCCGCTGCGCCTGACCGACGAACAGGCCATGGCCTTCGTGGCGCGGGTCGGTTGCCCGGCCCATCTGATCGTGGCAGCCGAGGGCATGCTGGCCCGGCACGCCGAACTGCTGGAGCGTCTACCCTTCAGTCATGAACAATTGCCCGGCGGCCATCATTTGCACCTGAACGACGAGGCCGGTGCCGTGCTTGTAGCAGACTGTTTCAATCGGTTCTTCAGCGCTTCTTGACTTGCGTCGGGCAACTGTCGAGGCTGGGCGGGTTGAAAGGGAGACCACCATGACAGAGCTCTGTTTACCCGCCTTGTGGCGCAGGGACGACGCCGGTTTCGTCCACGAGCGCCAGGCCAAGTTCATCCGATGAAATCATTCGTTCATTCACTTACCTTATGGGTGCTGGCCATCAGCCCGGCGTCATTCGCCGCCGATGTGCCCGGCAGCCGGGACCTGGAGCGCGTGCCGCGCCTGCCCGACGCGCAGATTGTCGATTACCGGCAAACCAGCGACGTCGAGCGTATCTACCCCCTGGGCTCGATTCGCAAGATCAGTGGCCAGTTGCGTTTCGACGGGCAGGTCGATGGCCGTGGCGCCGTCACCTCGGTGACCTATGAGCTGCCGCCGGAACATTCCGCCACCCAGGCCTTCACCGACGCTCGCGAAGCCTTGCAGCAGCAGGGCGCCGAGCTGTTGTACTGGTGCCAGGCCCGTGATTGCGGGGAAAGCAGCCTCTGGGCCAACGAAGTGTTCGGCAACGCCAAGCTCTACGGTGCCGACAACGGTCAGGCCTATCTGTTGCTGCGCCTGGCGCCACCGACGGACAACACCTTGATTGCGCTGTACGGCATCACCCGCGGCAATCGCAAGGTCTACCTGCATGTCGAGCAGTTCGAGGCGAGCAATCCCCTGGGGGACTTGCTGCCGACCTCCGCCACGCTGCTGCGCCAGCTCAAGGACACCGGCGTGCTGGATCTGCCACGCCTTGCCGGCGAGCCGGACGAGACCTGGCTGCGCCTGCTGGCCCGGGCGCTGAATCTGGACACGGGCCTGCGGGTCAGCCTCGCCGGTCCCAAGGCCGAGGTCTGGCGCCAGGCGCTGGCGGAGCAGGGGGTTCGCGAGGCGCGGATGGAGGCGGCCGGTGGCGGCAATACGGCGGGCCTTCACCTTGAGTTGCTGCGCTAAGCTGTGCCGGGCGGTGGACGTTGCGCCGCTGCCCCGGTCCTGTTCATTCTTCGAGACTTTTCATGCTCAATAACGATCGGCTGTTGGTGCAGATCCTGCTCCTGGTGTTGTTCGGCGCAAGCCTGTGGGTCATGGCGCCGTTCTGGTCGGCGCTGTTCTGGGGCGCGGTGCTGGCCTTCGCCAGCTGGCCGCTGATGCGTCTGCTGACCCGCTGGGTCAATGGCCGCGAATCCCTCGCGGCGGCCGTGCTGACCGTGGGTTGGATGCTGTTGGTGGCGGTGCCTCTGGTGTGGTTGGGTTTCAACCTTGCCGATCATGTACGCGATGCCACGGCGTTCATCAGGGACGTGCAGGTCGATGGCCTGCCCGATGCCCCGGCCTGGCTGGGCGGCTTGCCGCTGGTGGGTGGGCGGTTGGTCGCTATCTGGAACAGCGTCGACCAGCAGGGGGCGGCGATGATGGTGTCCATCAAGCCGTATCTGGGGCAGGTCGGCAACTGGCTGCTGGCCCGCAGCAAGCAGATTGGCGGGGGCATGCTCGAGCTGACCCTGAGCATCGTGTTCGTGTTCTTTTTCTATCGCGACGGTCCGCGCCTGGCGGCGTTTGTCCACGGCCTGCTCGAGCGCCTGATCGGCGACCGTGCCGGTTATTACATCGAGCTGGTGGCCGGTACGGTGCAACGGGTGGTCAACGGCGTGATCGGTACCGCCGCCGCCCAGGCCTTGCTCGCTCTGATCGGCTTCCTGATCGCTGGAGTACCGGGTGCGCTGGTGCTGGGCATCGCCACCTTCCTGCTCAGCCTGATTCCCATGGGGCCGCCGCTGGTGTGGATCCCCGCAACGGCCTGGCTGGTGTGGAAGGGCGAATATGGTATGGCGATATTCCTCGGCATCTGGGGCACGTTCATCATCAGCGGCGTGGACAACGTGCTCAAACCCTACTTGATCAGCCGTGGTGGAAACCTGCCATTGGTCATTGTGTTGCTAGGGGTGTTCGGTGGCTTGATCGCCTTTGGTTTCATCGGCCTGTTCATTGGCCCGACGCTGCTGGCGGTGGCGTATAGCCTGCTGACGGATTGGAGCAAGAGCCAGGCGCGGTAAGACGAAGGGCAACGCACTGTAGGAGCTGCCGAAGGCTGCGATCTTTTGATCTGAATTTTTGCTCAGGCTGACCAGAATACCGTCGTCGCTTTTCTGCTACAGGGCCGTGCTCAGTTCGTCCTGGTCGACCGAGTCATTGCCGTTACTGTCGAGTTTGCCGAGCCATTCCTTCTGGAACTGTTGGCTGCGGGCACTTTGTGGGAGCGGGCTTGCTCGCGAATACGGTGTATCAGCTGATACAAGGCTGCATGACACTCCGCATTCGCGGGCAAGCCCGCTCCCACTGAGAAAGCAGGGAAGCGCTCAGGCGCGCGGCAGGCGGATGACGGCGGTCAACCCGCCGCCCGGCGTTTCTTCCAGGCTCAATTGCCCGCCCAGGCGCTCCGCGGCTTCCCGGGCGATGGTCATGCCCAGACCGACGCCGCCGGAGTTGCGGTTGCGTGAACCTTCCAGGCGATAGAACGGTTCGAATACCGCCTCGCGTTTGTCTTCGGCGATACCTGGGCCATGGTCGATGACCCGGATGAGCACCTGGGAGTCCTGGTCCTCAAGAGTAATCGAAGCATGCCCGGCGTAGCGCAAGGCATTGTCCATGAGGTTGTTGATGCACGAGCGCAGCGCCATCGGTTGCACCTGCAAGGGCGCGCAGGAACCGCTGGACTGCACGTCGGCGCCCTGGTCCTGGGCATTTTCACTCAGTGACTCCACCAAGGCCTGCACGTCCATCCATTGCAGCGCTTCGCTGGTACGCTGTTCGTGCAGGTAGGTGAGGGTCGCGTCGAGCATGCCGATCATGTCGTCCAGGTCCTGGCGCATCTGGCCCTGCAGCTTGACGTCGTCGATCTGTTCCAGGCGCAGCTTCAGCCGTGACAGCGGGGTGCGCAAGTCGTGGGACACCGCCCCGAGCATGCGTGAGCGTTGCTGAACCTGTTCGCGAATGCGCTTTTGCATCAGGTTGAATGTATGGGCGGCCTGTCGGGCTTCCCGGGGGCCGGTTTCGTCCAGCGGTGGGCTGTCGAGGTCCTCGCTCAGGCGTTCGGCGGCATCGCTCAGGCGCTGGATCGGCCGGGTCAGGAGTTTCGCGCCATACCAGGCCGCGATGATCAGGCATATGAACTGGAACGTCAGCGGCACCACCGGGCCACCGAACCAGGGGCGAGGCCGGGGCTCGGGCAGCGGAGCGTAAGGGGAGGAAGCGAAGGGCGGTGGTCGGTCACCGTGTCGGGAAAACTCTGGGGGCGGGCCGGGAGGTGGCGGCTGGTCGTAGTGGATGAACCAGGCAAAGGCCAACAGATGGGCCAGGATGATCGCCAACAGCAGCACGCCAAACAGGCGGCCGAACAGGGAGTCGAGGCGCAATCGCATCAGCCGATATCCCGCGCGTCGAACAGGTAGCCTTCACCACGCACGGTCTTGATCAGTTGCGGGGCCTTGGGGTCGTCGCCCAGTTTCTGGCGCAGGCGCGAGACCAGCAGGTCGATGCTGCGGTCGAACGCCTCGATGGAGCGTCCACGGGCGGCGTCCAGCAGTTGCTCACGGCTGAGCACTCGACGCGGTCGTTCGATGAAGACCCACAGTAGCCGGAACTCGGCATTGGACAATGGCACGACCAGCCCGTCAGCGGAGATCAACTGGCGCAGCACACTGTTGAGCCGCCAGTTATCGAAGCGGAGGTTGGCGCGCTGCTCGCTGCGGTCGTCGCGCACCCGGCGCAGGATCGTCTGGATCCGTGCCACCAGTTCCCTGGGCTCGAATGGCTTGGCCATGTAATCGTCGGCACCCAATTCCAGGCCGATGATACGGTCGGTGGGTTCGCAGCGGGCGGTGAGCATCAGGATCGGAATATCCGATTCGGCGCGCAACCAGCGACATAACTGCAAGCCGTCTTCGCCCGGCAGCATCAGGTCCAGCACGACCACGTCGAAATGCTCGGCCTGCATGGCCTGGCGCATGCCCGCACCATCGGTTACGCCGCTGGCGCGAATGTTGAAACGAGCCAGGTAATCGATCAGCAGCTCGCGGATCGGCACATCATCATCGACGATCAGCGCGCGAGTGCTCCAGCGCTTGTCATCGTCTGCGGCCAGTTGGCCGCCAGCCTTTGCAACAGGGGTGTTCTGCATGGGTGCATCATCTGCCAGGTAAGCTGCCAACCGCAAAGAAGGCGCGAGGTTGTGGCTCCAGCATAGGCTTCGGGCCGCAGGGCGTGAAGGGCTGGAAGGAGGGGGCTACGGCGGACGATAACTGGCTGGCGTGTTGCCCGGATGTCCTGAATGTATCGACTTGGACACAAAAGGCACTGTTGTCGGGGCGTAGTGATGATTTACCGATCATCGGGTCCCGCACGGGCGCTGGTTCCGCTACAATGCGCGCCGATTTCGACTTGCCTGAGAGCCCGCTCATGTCCGCCTGCCAGACGCCTATCATCGTCGCCCTGGATTTCCCCACCCGTGACGCCGCCCTGAAGCTGGCCGACCAGTTGGACCCCAAGCTCTGCCGGGTCAAAGTCGGCAAGGAACTGTTCACCAGCTGCGCGTCGGAAATCGTCGGCACCCTTCGTGACAAGGGGTTCGAGGTGTTCCTCGACCTGAAATTCCACGATATCCCCAACACCACCGCCATGGCCGTCAAGGCTGCTGCGGAGATGGGCGTATGGATGGTCAATGTGCACTGTTCCGGCGGCCTGCGCATGATGGCGGCTTGCCGTGAAGTGCTGGATCAACGCAGCGGCCCGAAACCGTTGCTGATCGGCGTGACCGTGCTGACCAGCATGGAACGTGAGGACCTGGCGGGGATCGGCCTGGACATCGAGCCTCAGGAGCAGGTGTTGCGCCTGGCGGCACTGGCCGAGAAGGCCGGTATGGACGGCCTGGTCTGCTCGGCCCTGGAAGCCAGTGCCTTGAAAACGGCGCACCCTTCGCTGCAATTGGTCACCCCGGGTATCCGTCCGGCGGGCAGTGCCCAGGACGATCAACGCCGTATCCTGACCCCGCGTCAGGCACTGGATGCCGGTTCCGATTATCTGGTGATCGGCCGTCCCATCAGCCAGGCGGCGGATCCGGCCAAGGCCCTGGCGGCGGTCGTGGCCGAACTGGCCTGATCCCGCACCGAAAACCAATGTGGGAGCGAGCCTGCTCGCGATGAGGCCGTGTCAGTCGACATCTCTGTCAACTGACAGACCGCTATCGCGAGCAGGCTCGCTCCCACAGGTTTTTGGATCGTGACCGGTCAGACCTTGAGGACGAGTTTTCCGAAGTTCTCCCCGCTGAACAATTTGGTCAGCGTCTCGGGAAATGTTTCCAGCCCTTCAACGATGTCTTCCTTGCTCTTGAGCTGCCCCTTGGCCATCCAGCCGGCCATTTCCTGGCCGGCGGCGGCGAACTGGGCGGCGTAGTCCATGACCACGAAGCCTTCCATGCGCGCTCGGTTCACCAGCAGAGACAGGTAGTTGGCGGGGCCTTTCACCGCTTCCTTGTTGTTGTACTGGCTGATGGCGCCACAAATCACCACGCGGGCCTTGAGGTTCAGGCGGCTGAGCACGGCATCCAGGATGTCGCCGCCAACGTTGTCGAAATACACATCGACGCCTTTGGGGCATTCGCGTTTGAGGCCGGCCTGGACGTCTTCGCTCTTGTAATCGATGGCACCGTCGAAGCCCAGCTCATCGATCAGGAACTTGCATTTGTCGGCGCCACCGGCGATGCCCACCACGCGACAGCCTTTGATCTTGGCAATCTGCCCGGCGATGCTGCCCACCGCACCGGCGGCACCCGACAGCACCACGGTCTCACCAGCCTTGGGGGCGCCGACGTCCAGCAGCGCAAAGTAAGCGGTCATGCCCGTCATGCCCAAGGCGGACAAGTAACGGGGCAACGGCGCCAGTTTCGGATCGACCTTGTAGAAACCTCTTGGCTCGCCAACGAAATAATCCTGCACGCCCAGTGCGCCATTGACGTAGTCCCCGATCGCAAAGCCTGGGTTGTTCGAGGCAATCACCTGGCCCACGCCCAACGCACGCATCACTTCACCGATGCCCACCGGCGGGATATAGGACTTGCCCTCGTTCATCCAGCCACGCATGGCCGGGTCCAGGGACAGGTATTCGTTTTTCACCAGGATCTGACCGGCCGCCGGTTCGCCGACCGGTACTTGCTGATAAGTGAAGGTCTCGCGGGTCGCGGCGCCCACCGGGCGTTTGGCGAGCAGGAACTGGCGATTGGTCTGGGCAGTCATGGTGGGTACTCGAGATGAAATGAAGCTTTGTTGATAGCCCTTCGAAGCGCTTGCCGCAAGGTTTGCCGGGGTAGCGAATGCAGGCCGATACAACCCGGTGATAATGCCGCCGGGGCTGTTATCACTGGTGTCCATGCATGCCCAACCGGCATCTGGATAGTGCTGCTGCGCGGTGCTTGGCTGTGGCTACACTGGCGCCACCCTGCATCCTTCAAGGAATTGACCATGAGCATGACGTTTTCCGGACAAGTCGCCGTAGTTACCGGTGCCGCCGCGGGTATCGGTCGCGCCACCGCCCGCGCGTTCGCCACAGAAGGCCTGAAAGTCGTGGTGGCCGACCTGGATGTGGCGGGTGGCGAGGGCACGGTGCAGTTGATTCGCGAAGCAGGCGGCGAGGCGGTATTCGTGCGCTGCGACGTGACATTGGAAAGCGACGTGCAGAACCTGATGAACGAAGTGATCAGCACCTACGGTCGTCTCGATTACGCCTTCAACAACGCCGGGATCGAGATCGAGAAGGGCAAGTTGGCCGATGGTAGCCTCGATGAGTTCGACGCGATCATGGGTGTCAATGTGAAGGGCGTCTGGCTGTGCATGAAATACCAATTACCGCTGCTGCTGGCCCAGGGCGGCGGTGCCATCGTCAATACCGCCTCGGTAGCCGGCCTGGGCGCCGCGCCGAAAATGAGCATCTACGCGGCCTCCAAGCATGCCGTGATCGGCCTGACCAAATCGGCCGCCATCGAATACGCCAAGAAGAAGATCCGCGTCAACGCGGTCTGCCCGGCCGTGATCGACACCGACATGTTCCGCCGTGCCTATGAGGCTGACCCGAAGAAGGGCGAGTTCGCCAACGCCATGCACCCGGTAGGACGTATCGGCAAGGTCGAGGAAATCGCCAGCGCCGTGCTGTACTTGTGCAGCGATGGCGCAGCCTTCACCACTGGCCATTCGCTGGCGGTCGATGGTGGTGTCACGGCCTTCTGAGGGCGGTGGGTTGTAGGAAAAAGCCCGCGCTTGCTGCGGGCTTTTTCTTGGGTGGCTGGAAATTCCCTGGATCGGCCCCGTCAATGTGTTTCAAGGCGTGAGAATCGGCCTTTTTGGCGACGTTGTCGTACATCGTCCGGCGGCACCCTGTGCTTAACTGCCATCGGGAACCGACTGTTTCTGGAAATAAAACAATCGCTTAGGAGCTTGGTTACTCATGGAGTTGAGAATCGACCGGCAGGCCCTGGTGCCTGTCGTGCAGCAAATTGTCGACGCGCTGGCCGGCTGGATTCGACAGGCTGGGGTGCAACCGGGGACTCGTCTGCCCTCCATCCGCCAATTGGCGAGGGAAAATCTGCTCAGCCAGTCCAGCGTCAATGAAGCGTGTGAACGCCTGGTTGCCCAAGGGATATTGGCCTCGCGCCATGGCTCGGGGTTTTTCGTCGCATCGCCTTCTTCGATCAGGCCTGGATCCTACGGCAAGGGCGTGCTGGATGAGGTGCAGTGTCCCCGGGCCGATTCAGCCGACAATGTGCAGTGGGAACTGAGGTTGGGCAGTGGCGGATTGCCCGAACGTTGGCGTGAAAGCGATGACCTGGCCTACGCGATCCGCCAGGTCTCCCGCACCGACATGGCGGGGCTGTTCAACTACAGTACGCCGCTGGGGTTGCCCGCCTTGCGTGAACAACTGTCCAGGCGGCTGAAGCAGCTCAATATCAACGTGGATGAAAACCTCATCCTGACGACGACGGGGGCGACCCATGGCCTGGACCTGATCGTGCGGACACTGCTGCGGCCGGGGTGTTGCGTGGTGGTGGAAAGTCCCGGCTATTCGAATCTGTTCGAGCTGCTCAGGCTCCATGGGATCGACATGATCGAGTTGCCCAGGACACCCCGGGGCCCGGATGTCGATGCGTTGCAAGCGTTGTTGGCGACTCATCGGCCCAGCGCCTTGTTCATCAACAGCGCGTGTCACAACCCGACCGGCAGTTGCCTGGCGCCGGCCGTGGCCCAGCGGTTACTGCAACTGACCCGAAAGCACGCCGTGCTGGTCATCGAAGACGACGTCTATGCCGACTTCCAGAGCACGACGCGGACCCGCTTGGCCGCGTTGGATGCCGACGTTCTTTACGTGGGCAGCTTCTCGAAAACCCTGACCAGCTCCTTGAGAGTCGGGTTCGTGGTGGCCGGGGCTGCAATCATCGAGCGTCTGAGCAAGGTCAAGGAGGTCACCAGCATGGGCGGGTCGCGGTTCTGCGAAACGGTTGTCGCCAGCCTGTTGGCCAACGGCGCCTATCGCAAGCTGGTCCAGCGCCAGCGGCAACGCCTGGCTACCGATATGGCGGCGGTGCTCCAGGTACTGGAAGACGCCGATTGGACCGTCTTCGGCAAGCCGGCCGGCGGGCTGTTTATCTGGGCGCGTCCGCCCATGTGCGACTACGCTGGATTACAGCGCCTGGCCAGGCGGTTCGGCGTGCTGCTGTCTTCGCGTACCGCGTTCAGCCCTTCGGGGGTCGACAGTGACTGGCTACGGATCAACGTGGCCTATGCCCGGGACTCCAGGGCGTTGGCGTTCTTCCGAGCCACGGGTCCGGATCGACCTCAAGCGTTCTGAAAACGACGAAGCCGTAGCTTTTTGCCATTATTCCGACGTCAGCATCTTGTGCGATGGGGCGTCTCGTTGCGAATCTGCGATTACACACACTGGCAGAGGACTGAGCGCAATGATTTCGGCCGTGCAAAGACGTTTTGCCAACCTGGGTATGGCAAAGAAGCTGGGGATCGGTTTTGTCATGGTGCTGCTGCTCACGGCTGTCGTGGCGGCCATCGGCGTCTGGTCCTTGCAAACCATCAGTCAACGCTTCGATGGCTTGAAGCAGATGTCCTCGTTCAGTAGTGAGCTGCTCAAGGTCCGGCTGCTCGAACAGGACTATGCATTGCGCTCCGATCCCAAGACGGTCGATGCCCTGCACCAGGGCGTCGACAGCTTGATCGCCAAGGCAAACGAGCTCAAGGCGCAGTCGGCTGCCAACGTGCCGGTGATGAACGATGTGGAGCAGGCCCTGGTGGCGTATCGCAAGGCGTTCGACGAGTTCGTCGGATTGAGCCAGAGCAAGGACCTGGCCCTGGAGATGGCCAGTTGGTCGGTGTCCAGCGTCGCCAATAACCTCGATGTGCTGCGGGCGGGGTTGGCGGACGATGGCACTTACACGTTGAAGGACACCCAGGGCAAGGAGGGTGCCGAGTTTGTCGAACAGGCCAACCAGGTCAGCGACGTGTCGCGGTTGATGCTGGTGGCCATGAATGAGGCGCGGGTGCGTCTCGACCAGACCCGCAAAGGCAGTGCGGAAGTCGGGCAAGGCCAGATCGAGCAGGCCGAACAGGCCATGAAGCAGGCCGAAATCCTCAAGACCGCGATCAAGGATCCGGGCTACCAGACCGTCATCAACGAAGTGGCCGGGCACATCGCCGGGTTCAGCGAGAAACTCACCGAATATACCGGCCTGCTGGCTCAGGAGAAGGTCATCTCCGGGCAGTTGCACGAACGGGCTGCCCAGGTGGTGGAGCGGGTTGACCAGGCCTATGCGGCCGAAGATCAGGCCATGCAGGCCGAGTTGAAAAAGAATTCGTTGTTGATCATCGGTTCGTCGGCCCTGGCCTTGCTGGTGGGGCTGATTGCGGCCTGGGTCATTACCCGACTGATCGTGGCCCCGTTGCGCAGCGTCATTCGTGTCGCCCAGCAAATTGCCGGAGGGGATTTGAGTGCAACGGTCGAAGTGACGCGCCGGGATGAAATCGGGCAGTTGATGCTGGCCATGCAGCAGATGGGGGCCGGACTGAGCAGTATCGTCAGTGGGTTGCAGTCCGGGATCGAGCAACTGGCCAACTCCGCTCAATCCTTGTCGGCCGTGACCGAACAGACCAACCTGGAAGTCAGCAGCCAGAAAGAGGAAACCGAGCAGGTTGCCACGGCCATGAACCAGATGACCGCTACCGTGCACGATGTGGCGCGCAATGCCGAAGAAGCGGCCCAGGCGGCCCAGACCGCCGACGACAAAGTCGAAAGCGGTCAACAGGTGGTGCGCCAGAGCATGGTGCGTATCGAGCAACTGGCGGACTCGGCCACGTCGGCCAGTTCCAGCATCGAAAGCCTCAGCGCCGAGATCCAGAACATTGGCACGGTATTGAGCGTGATCAAGAGCGTCGCCGAGCAAACCAACCTGCTGGCGCTCAATGCCGCGATCGAGGCGGCTCGCGCCGGTGAGCAGGGCAGGGGGTTTGCGGTGGTGGCCGATGAAGTGCGGGCCCTGGCCAAGCGCACACAGCAATCGACCGAGGAGATCGAGCGGTTGGTGAGCGCCTTGCGTTCAGCCGCCCAGACGTCCGTGCAGCAGATCCAGAGCAGCGGCGAGCTGGTGAAGATGGCGGTCAGCGATGCCCTGCAGACTGAAAGTGCCTTGGGCAGCATTGCGGCAGCCGTATCGTTGATCCAGCAGATGAACCAGCAGATCGCCGCCGCAGCCGAACAGCAGAGCTCGGTCGCCGAAGAAATCAACCGCAGCGTCACCAGCATCCGCGCCAGTGCCGATCAGTCCTCCCTGGCGATGCAAGGCAACGCCGCGTCCAGCATTGAACTAGCGCAGTTGGGCGTCGAGCTGAAGGGGATGGTGGGGCATTTCAGGTTGTGACGTAGGCAGCTTGAGACCAGAACCTGTGGCGAGGGGATAAATCCCCTCGCCACAACAAGGTTCGACTAGGCCTCAGTCGTAAACCTTCTTCTTCTTCCATTCATCGTTTATTTCGTCTTCCTTCAAGCCTTCGGTCAACTGGTTGACTTCACCTTCGGCCGCCTTGGTGCTGGCCAGGACCATGGCATTGACGCGGGCCAGGAGCTTCTCGAGGTAAGCCAGCTGTTCGGCGTAGACCTGTGGTTCCTGCTGTTTACGCAGGTATTGCACGCCACGTTCGAACGCCAGGCGAGCCTGCCCCGGTTGTTCCTGTTGCAAGGCCTGTTGGCCGAGGTTGTTGAAGAACTCGATGTGCAGCAGCACCAGGATGTGCCGTACTTCGCGGATCCAGCGCTTGGCTTCGTTGGGCGGCAGGAAACCGTCCTGGGCGGCACGGGTGATCTGGCCATGGAAGGCTTCGAGCAGGAACCGCACATCCTTGGCCTTGGCTTCGGTCTGGATCGGTGCCGGGGGATTGTTGACCGGGATCGATTCGCCCTGGGCCGCCAGGGCGCTCAGTTCGTCCAGGCGTGCCTTCACCGCTGCATTGGTCTTTTCCATGCCCAGCAAACGCTGGCAGACGTTGATCTCAAGGCGGGTGATCAGCAGCTTCAGGGCCGGGGTCATAAACTGGCCGGGGAAGGTTTCGGTGAGCTCGCCGCAACGACGCAGGCGGTCGTTGAGTTCGACCTTGGTACGGGCCTTTTCCAGCTTGTTGTTTTCTGCCACATGGTTCATATAGCCAATGGCGATCAACAATGCGATCCCGGCTACGACGAGCAGGGTGATCATGAGTGGTGTCACCGGTAAGACCTCTTTAATAGGGTTCGCATAGATCAGTGTAGTGGCTAGCCTTTTAAGCGCATAGGCCCGAACGACGAGATTAGACGGGCGTGCTGCTAACTGGACACACAGTAGCGTAGATGCACATTGCCACTATTTGCCGGGCGCGACTATAGCGTCTTGGCGGGCGACAGAATATAGGCGTCAGAGACTGGACAGGCAAAATCTGCGAATCGCTCCTCAAACCGGTCGAAGTCATTGATTTAAATAAATTTATATCTGGGGGTTGACGACCCCTCAATCCATCCATAGAATGCGCGCCACTTACAGCGTAAAGCACTTAGCCAAGCGCCATAAGCAGTGAATGTTGTACGTGTGTCCCCTTCGTCTAGTGGCCTAGGACACCGCCCTTTCACGGCGGTAACAGGGGTTCGAGTCCCCTAGGGGACGCCAATGCGGGAATAGCTCAGTTGGTAGAGCACGACCTTGCCAAGGTCGGGGTCGCGAGTTCGAGTCTCGTTTCCCGCTCCAATTTTAAACAATCTTGCTTTCGAGCAGGGTTGAGTGAAACCAGAAACGGTACCTTCGGGTTCGGGTCTGGGCACTGGAACACACACCATGTGTTCCGGGCAGCGTGTCCCCTTCGTCTAGTGGCCTAGGACACCGCCCTTTCACGGCGGTAACAGGGGTTCGAGTCCCCTAGGGGACGCCATTTGCGGGAATAGCTCAGTTGGTAGAGCACGACCTTGCCAAGGTCGGGGTCGCGAGTTCGAGTCTCGTTTCCCGCTCCAATTTCAAAAAAACGCCGCTCATTGAGCGGCGTTTTTTTATGCCTGTAAAAAAGTCATTTCATTCGGGTTATACCGGCCCAAGTGCTGTTAACGAACAATTTGCATGTGTTTCAGGGGGTGGGGGCTGATCACCTTAATAATGAAGGGAAGGTGAGTGAACAACATGCAAAATTGCCGTAAAAGCGCTTGTGAAAATTAATAATTAATTTCTAAAAAATTGCCGTTCTCCTAACCTTCCAGTACCCATTCTGGAGGTGCATCTATGTTGATTTTCGTTAAATCAATGGTCATTGGGCTTTGCATTGCGGCCCCTGTGGGGCCCATTGGGCTGTTGTGTATACAAAGGAGTCTCATGCTGGGCTGGAGAGCCGGTTTTGCGACAGGATTGGGGGCGGCCACCGCCGATTCAATCTATGGATTCATAGGGGCGTTGGGAATCACCGCCATCATCGCGACGCTCATCAGCTTCAAACCCTGGTTATGTATTCTGGGAGGGTTGTTCCTCGCCTACATTGGTTATCAGACAATACGATCAAAGGGTAATGCAACCGCCATGGGGGGCGAGCGCGCCAACATGTTCAAGGCGTACTCGACCACGCTGTTCCTGACCTTGTCGAACCCCATGACCATTTTGTCGTTTATCGCGATATTTGCCGCGCTGAGTGATGGCATGGCCGGTGAACAAGGCAGTCAGCACTCAGTGCTGCCCATGGTGACCGGCATATTCCTCGGCTCGGCTGTCTGGTGGCTGGGATTGAGCGGGTTCTCCTCCATTTTCAAGGCCAGGATCGCCCAGTCGAAGATTAAATTGATCAACTACTTTTCCGGGGCAACCATCAGTCTGTTAGGGGCCTACCAAGTGGCAACCGGCGTCATGCTGGCCACGGGAGCCTGAGAAAGTTTCCCCTTCAGAGTCAGAAGGGGATTTACCCATCCTGGACTCAACATAGGCCTTGAAACGGCCTATCGCCTGTGTAGTTTGTGCAGCTGTCACATTACTGAACGATAACCTGACCTGATTGACCGCTTCGTTTGTCAGTGAGAACAAGGACGTGGGGAATACGATGACCCTGAAGTGCCTGGCGCACTCGTTCATTTCAGTCTGTCCGAAGACAAAAGGCAGGTGCACATTGATGAAGAAGCCGCCCGCCGGATGATTCCAGGTGACGGTTCGTTGGGAATCGCCTTCGGATGGGAATGCATGTTCAAGGCATTCAAGCATGTGGTTCCTTTTCTGCGTGTAAGACAACACTCTGGGTTGGTTCAGGCCCTTCAGCGAGTAGTTGTTTTCGATCAGCAAACCGCCGACGACCGCCTGGCACAGGGCTGGGGTGTTGACCGTGATCAAGCTTTTGGCCTTGCACAACCGGGCGCTGAAGGGCGTGATCCCTGCGCCTTCCGGAGCGACTACGTAGCCCATGCGCAAGCCTGGGAAAATCGATTTGGCAAACGAGCCGAGCAGGAACACTCGACGGCTGTCCATCGACCTCATCGACACAATCTCATCGCCCTCGTATCGGAAGTAACGGTAGGCAGTGTCTTCCAGGATGAAAAAATCCAGGTCATTGGCCAGGCGAAGCATTGCCTTCCTGGCGGGATAGGACAGGCTGTCGGCCGTAGGATTGCTAAAGTCTGGAATCGCATACAGCGCGCGTATTTTTTTCCCTCTGGATTCAAGCTCTTCAGCCAATTTGCGCAGGGCGGCTGGGTCGAGAAAGGTCGCCATGGGAACGGGGAGCATCTTTATGCCCAGCAGTTTTGCAATACCTGTGACCCCGGAAAACACAGGATCGGGCACCAGTAAAATCCCGCCTCCCTCAAAGAGCGATAAGAGCGTCAAGGTGCAAGCTTCCTGGAAGCCCATGCACACCACGATATGTTCGGGACTGGAAACTTTTATCGCTTCATCTACGTACAGGTAGTCGGCGATTATTTCATTGATGATTCCCGAGGTTTTTCCATATTGGCAAAGCAGTGTCGCCAGTGAGAGCTCGGTACCGGCGACGTGTTGCCGGTAGCGGGCCAATCCCTTGTCGATGAGCGCGGGGTCGCAGTACTGGTCGTCAGGTCGCCCGGAAGCCAGTGATATAGCCGCTGGGTTTTCCTGGGCAATCGTATTCAGAAGATGGATAACGTTGAGGACAGGGTGTTCGAATAGCGTATTTTCGACGGCGTTGGACACGCTCGCTTCTCCATAAAAAAAGCAACGAACGCTTTGGGCGCCCGTTGCTCATGACTGGCAGCCGCTACGCAGGATTGAGTGAGGTTGCCTGGTCAACCTTGTTTTCCATGGCTTCGAATGCTTGCAGCAGGTCCTCTTTAAGATCCTCGAGGTCCTCCAAGCCAAAGCACAATCGAACCAGACCCTTTTCAATGCCCATGTCGGCTTTTTCCTGTTCCGTCATCGAGGCATGGCTGCCACTGAACGGCTGCGCAACCATCGAGGTCACGCAAGCCATTCCCGTGCCGGTGCCAAACCATTTGAGGGCGCTGGTGAAGGTTTTGTAGAAGGGAACCAGGTCAGGCCGGATATCGACAAACACGATGCCGCCATAACCTGTCAGCTGCTTGCCATCGATGCGCGGATAATAGACGTGCTCGATAAATGGCAGTTCTCGCAGGTAATTGAGCATGCTCAAGGTCGTATGGCTGTGTTTCTCCATGCGCAGGTTGAACGTCTGCATGCTTCGGCGAAGCAACCATGCGCTATTGGGAGTCAATATCGAGCCTGAATAGAAGCGACCTTCGAGCAGGCGGTTATAGATCGCCTGATCGTTGACGAGCACCAGGCCACCCATGACATCGCTATGCCCGGAGAAGTATTTGGTCGCGCTGTACAGCGAGATATCGGCGCCAAAGTTCAGCGGCTTCTGATAGATCGGCGTGGCCCAGGTGTTGTCGACGATCACCAGGGCGCTTGGATTGTTTTGTTTGACTGCTTTGCTGACCGCATGAATATCAATGTCTTTCAGGAACGGATTGGTAGGTGTTTCGAAAATGACCATATCGACGTTTGCTGGCAGCGCTTTCAACCCAGCCTCTGTAGTGAGATCCAGGATCGTCAGCTGCGCGCCGATGCGTGCGGCGTAGCGCTGGAACAGCTTATAGGAGCAGCCGTAGATATATTTGTTGATCACCAGCGACCCACCGGGTTTCAACAGCTCCAGCACCATGTAGATGGCGCTCATCCCGGTGCTATAGGCCAAGGCGTATTCGCTCCCCTCCAGGGACGCGACCACCTGTTCCAACTCCGTCACATTGGGGTTGGCCTTTCTCGAATAGAAGAATGCCGAGTCAGCACTGAAGGCGCTGCATTGATAGATCGGTGTGACCGAGGGGTGAGCCTCTCGATCATCGACTTTGATATGAAGTATTTCGGTGGAGACGTTCATGCCTGGGTCACCATTTTGATGACCTGTTCGTACATGTTCTGCTTGCCCTCATAGCCTATGGTCGGCGTAATGTCGTTTTGCGAGATACCAATCTCTTCGATCGATTCGGTTGGGAAGTGAGCCCTGTCGAATACTTCATGAAGGTTTGAATTCACCCCGTTGGGTAGCCAGACCTCAGGCCCCGACTCATCGATTCGGGCTTTGGCGATAATGAATCGATAGCTTTCATGCGGACGCAATGTCAGTGATTTCCAATCGCTGTTGAGCCCGTCGGTATAGTTACGCCGCAGGTAGACGGTCTGTTCAAAGTCTTCGGTATTCAGCACCTGGGCGTGCAGCGATACGATATCCCCGTGCCATTCGAATTTTCGCTTCTCGTAAGCAGACAGTGCATCCTCTTGCATCCCGACCGGGGTATTGGCTTTGTATTCGCCCAGCAATTTGAAATGCGCATCATGGCCGCACTGAGAGCAGCAGCCTTTGCTGTCCAGTCCGATGATTTCGGCGTTCAGGCCGTAGCGGGTAACGAGTAGGGCGTTACAGTTGTTGCAACTGGTATTGGTGCCTTCGACATCATTCACGTTCCCTAGGTAGACATGCTCGACGCCCATGCTCCGGGCAACATCCCGAGCCTTCAAGAGCCTGTCCACGGGCGTTCGCACGCTATTGCTCATTTTGTAATCGGGGTGGAATCTCACGAAGTGCAGGGGCACGTTCGGCCCCAGTTCATCCAATACCCACTGGCTGATTTTTCTGGCCGTGTCTTCATCGTCGCTGATGTCGGTCACCATCAAGGTGCTGACTTCAACATATTTGCCGGCGTCGTAGACTTTCTTGATACCGGCCAGGACCGGCTCAACCCAGCCCGTGGTGACCTTCCGGTAGTATTCGGGGGAAATCGATTTGAGTGAAATCGAGAAAATATCAATGACCGGCAACAACTCATCAATGGCTTCTTCACTGATGAAAAAAGCTGATTTATACAGGTTGATCAGGCCTGCTTCCTTGGCCAGCTTTGCCGTGTCGAGGATGAATTCATGCCAGACCACCGGGTCGTTGTACGTCCAGGAGAGAACGCGTATTCCATGCTTGAGCGCGGTTTCCACAACCTGCTCCGGAGTGTAGTAATACACATCCTTGTCAGTTACATACTTGGCCTGCGAAGTTTTCCAGTTATGGCAGTAACCGCAGTTGAGCATGCAACCAATGTTGCCCAGGGAAAGGATCCGCTCGCCGGGGGCAAAGTGGAAGACCGCCTCGGTTTCGATCGTCTCTTCAGTGCTGTGAACGCCTTTCCCGTAATTCAATGTAACGAGGCGGCCGCCTCGATTTCCGCGAACCTTGCAAAAACCTAACTTGCCCTCCTGGATGACACAGTTGCGTGGCGAAAGATGACACTTTACGGCTCCCCCAGGGAGTATTTCCTCCAGTTTTGCCGGGGTGCTTTCCAAGGTCCAGTTTTTATTTTTTGTAGTGTCCATCTCTCATTTCCTCATTGCGAAAGTTGCCAACAACATCATCGGTTAAAAAAGTCGAGGCGAAACAATCCAGCCGCCATAAGTGGCAGTCATTTTGTTGTAGTCAGTAGGCGGACGAAGTGCGGATCAATCCGTGGTTCTTGAGTGAGAAACGCCGGGTATTCATGTTCATGAAAGGTTGAATAAGTGGCCCAATCACCAATAAGAAGGCAATTGTTCCCACACCGAAAGGCCCCCCCAGCAGCCAACCACTTGAAAAGATACCGATTTCAATGATCATTTTGGCTTTGGTGAATGACCAGCCCCATTTGGAGACCATGGTCAATACCACCAGGTCCATGATCCTGATACCAATACCGCTCATGATGATCAGCGCAGACGAGTAGGCACACAGGATCAGTCCTATCGCCAACAAGGTGTACTCATTGACTCGGACAATGAGGTACTCGCCCATTCCCAGCACCGACCACAAGTCAATCAGCAGACCTGTCAGTGTGGTGGTAATGAATGGACTGATCGGCGGGTATTTTCTGTTCCAGAGCATCCACCATATTAGAAAGAACAGCGAGACGATAGCCGAACACGCGCCCATGCCAAGGGCAAGTAGCTTATCTATCGAAATGATCAGGACATCTAAAGGATCGGTTCCCAGTTGGCTGATAATGAAGCACTTGGCACCCACCGAAAAGAAGCCGACGCCCATCAGGTACATCAGGATCTGATCTCTCTTGAAGTTACGCAGATCTAGGACTTGCGTTCCAATATACCGAGCGAGCGGATGTGACTTTTTCCCACACTTTATTTTTTCATCTTCCATACGAACACCATCCCTGGAGAGAAATATTTTATTATGCAGTGCGTCATGCTAAAGAGGAGGGCTATTGATTGCCCGGATTCTTTTTAGGCTTTTCAGGCAGGAAATAGGCTAGCACTCTGCTTTATTTTGGTGCATGATTTTTTTAATGAAAAACGCGGGCTTTTCATTAAATTTTACAGTTCTTACTGAGAGAAACGCACATGGATCGTATAGACATAAAAATCCTGGGGAAGGTACAGGATTGTGGCCGCATTTCCATCACGGAACTTTCCAAGCATGCGGGTCTTTCTATTCCTGCCACCACTGACAGGTTACGCAAGCTGGAAGACTCCGGGGTCATCAAGGGCTATAGCGCTCAGTTGGATCCCACCAAGCTGGGGTACGGCATCTCGGCTGTCGTCGGCATCACCACCCTCAAGCCGGCTAAAGCCAAATTGATAGCGACGCTGCAGGACATTCCCGAGGTCGTCGAGTGCCTGCATATCACCGGTAACGATTCCTATCTGATCAGGATCTATGCCAAATCCATGGCTGAAATCGAGGCGATCATTGCCAATATCAACGCGTATGGAGAGACGCGTACCAGCATTGTCTTGTCAGTCCCTATCGAGAGAAGAAAGCTCGCCCCTTGAGTCACCTGAACGCCAGCCACCGCATCAAGATGCCCGTCAGCCCTCCAGGCTGTGCACCAGGCTCTCAAGTGTTGCCGTGGTTGCTTCTTCCTCAGGCATCGATGGTGTGGCAACCGTCGTGCGCATCTGCCGCGCCAGGCGGTATTCGCTGGGCGTGCAGTTGGCGTACTGCTTGAAGGCGCGGGCAAAGTAGGAGGGGTCCTTGAAACCGGCTTCGTAGCCGATGCTGGTGATGGGCATCTCGCTGTTATCGAGCAGTTCCTTGGCAAAACTCATGCGCTTGTTCAGCACGTAGTCGGTAAAGCCCAGCCCGTTGGCCTCCTTGAACAGGCGACTGAAGCGAAACGTGGTCATGCCGCAACGTTTGGCCAGGTCACGCTGATCGATGCTGTCGCGAAAATGCTGGTCGATGTACAACTGGATGTGATTGAGGGCCTGGTGTTTCTGATGGCCGGAGGTCAGGCGGATGCTATCCGGCAGGGTGGGGGAATGGTCGATCAGCGAGGTCTTGCCCCGGCTGCCGGTATGACGCCGCAACTCGCACAGCTGCACCACTGCTGTCAGGTAGCGCTTTCTCTCGGTGGCAGAAAGGGGCAGGACCATGTATTCCCAGACATTGGAGCGCATGGCCCAGACCGCCAGTTCTTCAGAGTGCTGCACGGTGAACATGGTGATGGGAATGGTGGGCACGGTCCGCTTGATTTCCAGCAACCGTCTCAGGCCCGCAGTGTCCGGCCGGTCGAAATGAATGCAGATCATGTCGACCTGCTCCCCGCCCGGCAATGTGGCGTTGGTGCCTAGCGTGCAATGGCAGGCTTGATCGAACTGGAGGGCGAGTTCCTTCGTGGACCGATCATGAGTCAGATCGAACCACAACAACCTTGGCTTTCCAGTCAGATTCGACGTCATGTGCCTGCTCAGTGGTTCTTCCTGCCCTTTAGCCGGAAGTATCGTCAATGTGCTATCACCGCGCCGAATAAATTCTTATCAAAAACCACGCTTTTATCGCCATTCCGTTGCGACGGCTCCCACGGCCCCAGCGGATGACCTCGCGCAAAATAATCCTAGCGATGTGCAAAATCCTCCTAACGGCTAGGCCGGCCTCCTGACTAGGGTTGCATCAGGCAGTTCGCGATGTACTGCCCTTGAAAAACAACCCCGATGAGGTGTGCGAAATGACTCTTCAAACTATCAAGGCTTCGGTACTGAAGTTCGCCAAAGATGAAGATGGCCTGACCATTGTGGAATACGCCGTGGCCGGTGGGTTGATCACGGTGTTGGTGGCCGCCGCCTTCGTTCTTCTGGGCGGCGCCGTGAATACCAAGATCCGTGCCCTGTGCCAGGCCGTCAACGGCAACGTTGCCTGCTGATCGCAACCACTTGCGATAGGGGGACACGGCAACTTTTACGGAATAACGCTTGCGACTCTTTTGCAGTGAGTACAACGAATCCCTCAAATGGACTTGGCGCTGTCCCCAACAACTAAGTTCATTGCCGTATTACTTCTGAATATGAGGTAAATAAAATGACTCTGCACACAATCCGAACTTCGATCCATCAATTCGCCAAAGATGAAGAAGGCCTGACCATCGTGGAATACGCGGTGGCGGGTGGCTTGATCACGGTGCTGGTGGCGGCAGCGTTCGTCCTTTTGGGCGGCGCAGTGGATACCAGGATCCGGGCGCTCTGCCAGGTCGTCAACAGCAACGTTGCCTGCTAACGATAACTGCAACCAGGAGACGCGCCATGTCCATGGAATTGCTGGTGTCGACATTCATTCTGCTGGGACTGCTGGGTGTGGCGGTGGTAAGCGATCTGCTCCGCCACCGCATCCCCAACTCACTGGTCCTTCTGGGGCTCGCCCTGGGGCTGGCCGGTCAGGTCTACACGGGCGGGATCAGCGGCTTGGGCGACAGCCTGCTGGGCCTGCTGATCTGCTTCGCGCTGTTCCTGCCGATGTACGCAGTGGGTGGCATGGCGGCCGGAGACGTCAAATTGATGACCATGGTCGGCAGCTTCCTGCCATTCCATTACGCCTTATGGGCTGCATTGTTCAGCCTGATCGCCGGCGGTGTGTGCGGATTCCTGATTGTTCTGGTCCGCGGCCAGTTGCTGCAAACCCTCGGGCGTTACTGGCTGATCGTTCGGGCCCAGTCCTACCTGGCGCCCACTTCGGACGAAGTGGCCGGCAAGCCCTTTCCTTATTCGATTGCAATCCTGATCGGCACGTTGAACAGCGTCTACTGGCAGCTGGTTGCCGGCGGCTGGGGAGGCTAGTCATGCACGTCATCAACGATAGTGATGCCTACCCCAGCGAACGGGAAGCGGTACAACGCTTGGCACCCCAGCCTTGCACGATTCGCGACACCGGCCTGAGCGACAGTTTTCTCGGCGAACTGGTGTGCAAGCATCTGCATGACGCCGGTGTGCTGGACATGCCGCGGTTGGTCGAGCGCCTGGCGCTGACCGGCGCAGTGCTGGAAGAAGTCCTGGCGTTTTTGCGCAAGGATGGTCGTGTCGAGGTGCTGGGCCAGATCGGCCAGGCGAGTGTGCAGGCGTTGCGTTATGGCCTGACCGAACGCGGCCGCAGCTCTGCCCGGGACGCCTTGGCCCGCAGCGGTTATATCGGCGCGGCACCGTTCCCGGTGAGCACCTATCGCTCGCTGATCAAGATCCAGACCATTCACCACGGTCGTATCACCGCCAACGACATGCAGCAGGCCCTGTCGGGCATGGTGCTGGGCCAGGGCATGCTCGACCAGTTGGGCGTGGCCTTGAACTCCGGGCGGGCGATCATGATTTATGGTCCGGCGGGCACCGGCAAGACCTACGTCAGCAGCCGCTTGATCCGCCTGTTCGCCGAGGCCATCTGGGTGCCCCACGCCATTGTCATCAACGAGTCGGTGATCGAGATCTACGACCCGCAGGTGCATCAGCGCCTGGATGACAACAGCCAACCGAACAATCTGATGCTCAACGAAGGCATCGACCGCCGGCTGCTGTGCTGCAAGCGCCCCATCGTCATCACCGGCGGCGAGTTGAGCATGGAGCAGTTGGATGTCCGCTACGATCCGTTCACCCGTCAATACCAGGCCGCCTTGCAACTCAAGGCCAGCAATGGCCTGTTCATCATCGACGACATGGGCCGCCAGCGCATGGCCCCGGCCGAGTTGCTCAATCGCTGGATCGTGCCCATGGAAGAGAAGCGTGACTTCATCAACCTGGGCGGCGGTCGGCATTGCGAACTGCCGTTCGACCTCGTTCTGGTGTTCTCTACCAACCTCAACCCTTTGGAGCTGGCCGACGAGGCGTTCCTGCGGCGCATTGGCTACAAGGTCCAGTTCGGTTACCTCAAGCCCGACGAATACGAACGCATCTGGCGCCAGGAATGCGAGCGCCTGGGTGTCCCTTACGACCCGCTGTTGGTGCGTTATGTACTGCAGCGGCTGTATGCCGGCGAAGGCATGCCCCTGGTGCCTTGCCATCCGCGCGATCTGTTGAACATGGCGCTCGACCGCCAGCGTTACCTGGGCGGTTCCGGACCCCTGATGCCGCAAGAGCTGGAATGGGCCTGGCACAACTACTTCGTTCAGCTCGACTTCCTTTGATTCGGAGATACCGACATGAGCTCTCGTACGCTTCCGCTGATTGGCGTTTCCCTGGTAATGGGCCTTGGCGCTGCATGGATGGCCGACGCCTGGTTGAGTGCGCGACTCAATGCGACCCCCGATGATCACCTGCGCAGCGTGGTGGTCGCCACCGTGGAAATCCCCTTCGGGCAAATGGTCGAGGCCCAGCAGGTCACCACTGTGCGCATGCCGATGGATACGATCCCGGACGATGCCTTTGACTCCAGTGAAAAGGCCGTGGGCAAGATCGCCACGTTCGACATCCTGCGCGGCGACATCGTGCGCGGTGCGCGTCTGAGCGAGCACCTGGGTGGCAGCACCCTGGCCTCGTTGATCGCGCCCGACAAGCGTGCCATCTCGGTCCGGGTGGACGATGTCGTCGGCGTCGGCGGATTCCTGCTGCCGGGCAACCGGGTCGATGTGCTGGCGACCAAGACCACCAGCGCCGGCAGCAACAGCGCCACGTCCCGGACCATCCTGGAAAACCTGCGGGTGCTGGCGGTGGACCAGACGGCGGGCACCGACAAGACCCAACCGGTGGTGGTGCGGGCTGTGACGCTGGAAATGACAGCGGTCGAAGCGGAGGCGCTGGTCACCGCGCAGACCGAAGGCAAGCTGCAACTGGCCCTGCGCAACCCCCTGAACCTGGAGAAAAAAGCCGTGGCTGTCGCGCCGCCAGCGCCACCGGTCATGGCGGTCGCCGCCGCTCCGGTGCCACGGCCCGTCGTGCAACGCATCGCCAAGGTGCAGGGCAGCGCAGAGGTGACGGTGATCCGGGGCATTGAAAGCAAGGTGATCAACCTTCGCTGAGCGGCGCGAAAACAGCCTGGTTTTCAGGCGATGGCGATCCTCAATGCAGTCAACGAGGGCGTGATGATGAATTCCGATATCGGAGGACGCCAGGGAGGGGCAGTGAGTGTATTGATGGTGATCGCGTTGGTGGCGATCTCCATGATGGCAGCGTTGGCCCTGGACGGCGGCCACATGCTGCTCAACAAGACGCGTTTGCAGAGCGCGGTGGATGCCGCAGCCTTGAGCGGGGCCAAGACCCTGAGCCAGGTCATCGGCGGCCTCAATATGGCCAGCACGACTCGCGCGGCAGCCCTGGACACGCTGAACAAAAACGCCCAGGCATCGGGCAACACCGAACTGGCCACCGCCGTGGCCGGCAACCCGGGGGCGTTTGCTGTGGTAGAGCTGGCCAGCAGCGTCTATGGCCCGTTCTCTTACCCTGGTCCTGCCGATGCCAAGTACGTGCGGGTGTCGGTATCGAGTTATCAACTGAACGGTTTTTTCTGGAGTTTCGTCCAGACCATGGGCACCGCCGGCCTGGGCAGCAAGAGAGTGGCAGCCATTGCCACTGCCGGCCCCAGCCCGACCTCGCCTTGTGATCTGGCGCCCTTGATGGTGTGCGGTGATCCCGGCCAATACAACCCGGCTGCCGGCAATTTCTGGGGGTACCGGTTTGGTGACCTGGAAGTCTTGAAGACAGCGGCGGGCAATTCATCGCCCATCGGGCCTGGCAACTTCCAACTGCTCGATTTCGGCTCCGGCGGCAGTTCAGTCCGGGAAGACCTGGCAGGTGGCGGTTCGGTCTGTCGCAGTGTCGGCGATAACGTCCAGACCGCACCCGGCAACAAGGCCGGCCCGACCTCCCAGGGCTTGAACACCCGCTTCGGCATCTACAACGGCCCGATCAGTTCCTCCGATTACCCACCGGACCTGGTGACCTCATCGAGCACACCGGCGATGACTTACGACAGTGCGCTTGACCAGGCGAAGTACAAGGGCAAGACGGTCACTTCGAGCAACGGCGATCTCTCGGCGGGCGGCGAGGCGATCAAGGACTACAACGACTGGCGCACCCAGGTCGCCGCCTGTGTAGGCGGGAGTGGCAGCGGTTGCCAGAGCAACGGGGTTTTCGAACGTCGGATGCTCAAGATCGTGGTCGGCAACTGCACCGGCAAGCAGGGCGGCTCAACCTCGATTCCGGTGCTGGGGTTCGGCTGTTATTTCGTCGTGCAGCCGGTGGATGGCGGTGGTTCGGACTCCCTGGTCTTCGGCCAGTTCGTCAAGGAATGCGAAGGCGATGGCGTACCGGGCCCCACACCGTCCACCGATGCCGGCCCGCAGATCATCCAGCTCTACAAAACCTACCTCAACGGCAGTGGCAATCCGAGCACTGACTCGTAGGAGGCGTCATGGGACGTGTTCAATTCAAACCCCCGCAGGCCCAGCAGGGCGTGGCGCTGGTGGAGTTCACCCTGGTGCTGCCCCTGGTGCTGATGCTGTTGCTGGCCTTCGGCGAGTTCGGCCGCATGCTCTACCAGTACAACGTGTTGTTGCAGGCCAGCCGTGACGCCGATCGGTTCGTCGCCAGCCAGGCCTGGAATTCCACGTTGGGCGGTATCGCCCTGACCGCCACGCTACAGACCCAGACGAAAAACGTCGCGGTGTATGGCGTGCCCGCCCAGGTCGGTAGCCCGGTCGTGTCCGGGTTGACCACGGCCAACGTGGCGGTCGCCGCAGTGGGCACGGACCATGTGCGCGTCACCATCACCTACACGTTCTGCCCGGTAATTGGCGCGGGCAATTGCGCCGGGTCGCTGCCGGGTTTTTTCGGTGCCGCCATGCCGCTGGGCATTCCGCTGGTCGCAACCACTGTGATGAGGGCGCTGTGATGAAGCCGATGAACCACAAACACATGCGCGGCACCTACATCGTCGAGTTTTCCTTCGTGGGCCTGCTGGTGTTCATCCTGCTGTTCGGCGTGGTGGAGATGGGCCGGCTGTACTTTACCGCCAATGCCCTGGATGAAGCCGCGCGGCGCGGTGCGCGCCTGGCGGCGGTGTGCAACATCAGCGATCCGGTGGTGTTGCGCCGGGCCATCTTCAACGCCGCGACCGACGCCGGCACCAGCCAACTGATCACCAGCCTGGCCACCACGAACCTGGCGCTGACCTACCTGGACGTCAACGGCGCTGTGGTGGCGAACCCCGCCGACACGGTCAGTGCCAACGGCTTCCGGGCCATCCGCTATGTCCAGTTGAGCGTACAGAACTACGTGTTCAACCTGTTCATTCCCGGCTTGGGCGTGTCCATTACCTTGCCCGCCTTCAGGGCAACCTTGCCACGCGAAAGCCTTGGGCGTCATTCCGATTCCGGGGAGATCACACCATGCTGAATACCAGAGAAACGCCGGTTCCGACCGCCACGGGCAAAGCCGGGCTGCGACTGCTGATCAGCAGTCGTGACGCCGCGTCCCTGCGCGACCTGCAATGTGTCTGCCAGCGCATGCCCTGCCTGGAAGTCAGCACGCGATTGGTAAGCAATGGGCATGTCGATCCCCTTTACGGCCTGGAGCGCATGCCCGATCTGTTGCTGTTGCGGGTCAGCCACCTGTGGCGCGAAGAGCTGGCGGCGTTGCTGCAACGTCCACCTCATGAACGTCCACCGATGCTGGTGTGCGGCCTGTTGGGCGATCAGGAGGCCATGCGCCTGGCCATGCAGGCCGGTGCCCGTGACGTGCTGCCCGAGCCTATCGCCGATACCGAATTGGTCGCGGCATTGAATCGCCTGGTGGCCGAGGTTCGCCTGGGCAACGGCGCCGAGGGCAAGCTGGTCGCCGTGATCGGCGCCAAGGGTGGCTCCGGCGGTACCCTGGTGGCCTGCAACTTGGCCCAACAACTGAGCGCCCGGGCGGGGAATACCCTGTTGCTGGATATGGACCTGCAGTTCGGCAGCGTGACCCATTACCTCGACGTCGCGCAGTCCCACAGCCACCTGGAAGTGCTGCAGCAGATCGACGACCTGGACAGCATCGCGCTGCGGGGTTTCTGCAGCCATTTCAGCCCGACCCTGCATGTGCTGGGCGGGCGCGCCGGCGAGTTGTGCCTGCCCCAGGACGCCCAACCGGAACAGCTCGACACCCTCCTGCAACTGGCCCGCGCCAGCTACGACTGGGTGGTGGTGGACCTGCCGCGGCAGATCGACCATCTCACCGGCTCCGTGCTGGAACAGGTGGACCGGGTGTACGTGGTGGTGCAACAGAGCGTCAGCCACCTGCGCGATGCCAGTGCCCTGGTGCGGATCCTGCGCGAAGACCTGGGTGTGCGCGGGGACCAGTTGCAGATCGTGGTCAACCGCTATGACAAGGCGGCCGCAATCAGTCTCAAGGACATCGGCGAGGCCCTGCGCTGCACGAACCTGTCCAGATTACCCAATGACTTCAACCTGGTCAGCCAGAGTCAGAACACTGGTGTGCCGTTGGGGCTGCACGCGCCGAGGGCGGCCATCACCGTCGCCCTGCGCGATTTGACCGAAGACCTGGTCGGTCACCAGATGAGCACAGACAAAGGCCTGTTCAAACGCGCCTTCAACCGTTTTTTCGGGGGATGACCCATGATCAGCGATTTCCGCAACCGCTTGCGCAAACAGTCCGGTAAACCCGGCGCTTCAGTGGCCTCCCTGCAGGGCGATGGCCTGCCGGATTCGACCGAGGAACTGATGGCCTGGGAACAGGCCGTCCCGGACGTGCTCTACGAAACCCGCAGCCAGGTCACGCCGGTGGAAGCCGAGTGGCGGGAAAAGATCTACCAGCAGTTGCTCAAGGTCATGGACCTGTCCTTGCTCGACGCCCTCGAACAGGTGGAGGCCTCGCGGCAGATTCGCGATATCTGTCAGCGCCTGCTCGAAGAACACTCGGCGCCGGTGAGCACCGCCAGTCGTCAGTTGATCATCAAGCAGATCACCGATGAGGTGCTGGGCCTCGGCCCGCTGGAACCGCTGCTGGCCGACCACAGCGTGTCCGACATCCTGGTCAACGGGTTTGCCTCGGTCTACGTCGAGCGTTTCGGCAAGCTGCAACGCACCGACGTGCGCTTCCGTGACGACCAGCACCTGTTGAACATTATCGACCGCATCGTTTCCAGCCTGGGGCGGCGCATCGACGAGTCCTCGCCACTGGTGGACGCCAGGCTCAAGGATGGCTCTCGGGTCAACGCGATCATCCCGCCGCTGGCCATCGACGGCCCGAGCATGTCGATCCGGCGTTTCGCGGTGGACCTGCTCAACACCGACAGCCTGATCCAGGTGGGCACCATGACCCCGGCCATTGCCCTGTTGCTCAAGGCCATCGTGCGCGGGCGCCTGAACGTGCTGATTTCCGGCGGGACCGGCAGCGGCAAGACCACCATGCTCAATGTGCTGTCCAGTTTCATTCCGCACAACGAGCGCATCGTCACCATCGAGGATTCGGCCGAGCTGCAACTGCAGCAACCCCATGTGGTGCGCCTGGAAACCCGACCTTCGAACATTGAGGGGCGCGGCGAAGTGAGCCAGCGGGAACTGGTGCGCAACAGCCTGCGGATGCGTCCGGACCGGATTGTCATTGGCGAGGTGCGCGGTGCCGAGGCATTGGACATGCTCACGGCGATGAACACCGGTCACGACGGTTCCCTGACCACCATCCACGCCAACACCGCACGGGATGCATTGGGGCGAATCGAGAACATGGTGTCGATGACCGGGGCGACTTTTCCGATCAAGGCCATGCGTCAACAAATTGCCTCGGCCATCGATGTGGTGATCCAACTCGAGCGTCAAGAAGATGGCAAGCGCCGGGTGGTGAGCATCCAGGAGATTAACGGCATGGAAGGGGAGGTCATCACCATGACCGAAATCTTCTGCTTTGCACGCCAGGGCATCGGCGAGCACGGCGAGGTGCTCGGTGAGTATCGGCCCAGCGGCATGATCCCGGCCTTTCGCGATGTGTTGGCCAAACGTGGCATCGAGTTGCCGCTGACCCTGTTCCGCCCTGAGTGGATGGAGGCCCGGTCGTCATGAACAATATCCCTGCCGAATTCATCCTGATTTTCCTGGGCATGGTGTTCATCGCCGTTTTCCTCCTGTCCCAGGGCGTGGTGGTCCCGGTGTTCGGCGAGGCCGGCAAGATGCGCAAGCGCATTCGCGGCCGTTTGCATGTACTGGAGAAAGCCAACCATCTGCCCAATATGCAGACCGTATTGCGGCAGAAATACCTGACGCGCCTGTCGCCCCTGGAGGCCCGGCTCGAGCAGTTGCCCTTCATGGCCAACCTGACGCAACTGATCGAGCAGGCCGGCCATGAATACCGCGCCTATCGGGTGATGGTGCTCGGTCTGGTCCTGGGCGTGGCGGCCGCCGTCTTGGTGCTGATGGTTTCGCCGATCTGGTGGATGGCATTGCTGGCGGCCTTTGTGCTGTTCTGGGTGCCGGTGTTGAAAATCATGCGCGACCGCAGCAAGCGTTTCGCGGCGTTCGAGGAAGGTTTACCGGATGCGCTGGACGCCATGTGCCGGGCCCTGCGCGCCGGTCACCCGTTCAACGAAACCCTGCGGTTGGTGGCCGATGAGCACAAGGGGCCCGTGGCCCAGGAGTTCGGGCTGACCTTCGCCGACATCAACTATGGCAACGATGTGCGCCGGGCCATGCTCGGCCTGTTGGAGCGCATGCCCAGCATGACGGTGATGATGCTCGTGACCTCGATCCTCATCCACCGCGAAACCGGCGGCAACCTGACCGAGGTGCTTGAGCGCCTGAGCCGCTTGATCCGCGGGCGCTTCCGCTTCCAGCGCAAGATCAGGACCCTGTCGGCGGAAGGGCGCATGTCGGCCTGGGTGCTGGTGGCGATTCCTTTCGTGCTGGCGATTGCCATCGTGCTCACGAGCCCCAGCTACATGCCTGTGCTGATCAACGATCCCATAGGCCACAAGCTGATCATCGGTGCGTTCTGCGCCATGTTGATCGGGATTTTTTGGATACGGAAGATCATCCGGATCCAGGTTTGAACGCTGTCTTGCCGCGGAGTATCAGTCATGGATTTTTTGCTCGGGTTATTCAGTCGGTTTACCGGGAGCGAGGAGTTGGCGCGCCTGCTGTTCGTCACTGCGATTGGGCTCAGTACGGTGCTGACGATGGCCGCCTTGCTGTTGTTGATGCTGGGGTTGCAGGACCCGGTCCAGCGGCGCCTGGCGCTGATCAAGCGCGGTTATTCGGGCAGCGCGGCGGGGCGTGAGGCGCCCGGTAACCTGCAATTGCTGCTCGAACGGATCGGCCAGCGCTTTGCCTCGGCCGATCCGACCCAGACGTCCGCCACCCAGATCCTGCTGACGCACGCCGGTTACCGCTCCGCATCGGCGGTGCAGATGTACTGGGCCGTGCGCCTGATGCTGCCGCTGTTGATGCTCGGCCTGGCGCTCTTGCTGTTGCCGCTGATCAAGGTGCCGATGATCATCGGCCTGCTGGGGGTGATCCTGATGGTGGGCATCGGCTGGCTGCTGCCGGCGCTCTACGTCGGCAAGCGCAAGCAGGCGCGCCAGGCCCGGCTGCGGGCCGCCTTTCCGGATGCACTGGATTTGATGGTGGTGTGCGTCGAGTCGGGCCTGGCCCTGCCCACGACTATCGAGCGGGTGGCCGAGGAAATGGCGGTCAGCCAGGTTGAACTGGCCGAAGAGCTGGCCCTGGTCAATGCGCAGATCCGCGCAGGCATCACCAGTACCGAGGCACTCCGGCAACTGGCCCTGCGCACTGGCCTGGAGGACATCCAGGGGCTGGTCAGCCTGTTGGCGCAGAGCATTCGCTTCGGTACCAGCGTGGCCGATACCTTGCGTATCTACGCTGATGAGTTCCGTGACCGGCGTACCCAGGCTGCCGAGGAAATGGGGGCGAAGATCGGTACCAAGTTGATCTTTCCGCTGATCTTCTGTTTGTGGCCGAGTTTCTTCCTGGTTGCGATTGGGCCGGCCATGATTGGGGTGTTCAGGGCGTTTGGGAATATGTAGCTGCGTGGGGCCGTTGTGGATCGAGTACATATCCATTTCTGCGGTAACGGCTGCTGGCGGTTCCGCTTTTACAGCGGGTCACTTTTGGAAGAGCGCCAAAAGTAACCAAAAACGCTTTGCCCCACCACTCGGCACCTCGCCTAGGCTCGGTGTGCCCTCACTCCGGCATTGCTCCGTGGGCCCGCCGTGAAGGGCCATCCATGGCCCAGCGCGGCTAACCCGGCATCCATGCCGGGTTGCCCACTACGCAATACCTGCGTTCGGCCATCGTGGTTTAACGGGGCGCCCAAGATCAAAAGCAAAAGCAAAAGCGAGGCGGCCTCACAGCCGACCTATCTCTCTGGCGGAATCCCAATCCAATTGTGGGAGCGAGCCTGCTCGCGATAGCGGAGCGTCTGTCACGCAAGTGGTGAATGTGCCGACGCGATCGCGAGCGGGCTCGCTCCCACAGGGTTTGGTGGTGGATGCAAAGGCTGCGTACACCCCGAATCCAGTGTGGGAGCGGGCTTGCTCGCGAAGGCGGCCTTACAGCCGACCTGTCTCCCCGGCCATACCCCAATCCAATGGTGGGAGCGAGCCTGCTCGCGATAGCGGAGCGTCTGTCACGCAAGTGTTGAATGTGCCGACGCCATCGCGAGCGGGCTCGCTCCCACAGCTACGGTGGCGTAAAAAAATCGTCCGAAAGCAGCAAAGCCTTCGGACGATCTTTTGTTTCCTGGGTGACTCATTTGCTGCTGGTGATTTCTCCCCCCGACTTCTGTTCAAAAAACTCCGGAATCGGATAGTTGAAACTATTGAGCCAGCGCTGCATGGCCATTTCACGCTCGGCGGCGGAGGCGGTCTGCAGGTTGGTGGACGCGACCACACCGCGAATCTGCAACTGCATCCAGCTTTCGGTGCCTTGTTGCGCGGCCGAAGAGGGGCCCGGCTCGATTGCCCAGGCGGAGGTGGACAGGCATGCGATGCAGACGATCAACAGCTGTTTCGTTTTCATCTCTTGAACTCCTCGTAACGCTCTACTTGGCCGCGCTGGATGAGGCATCGACGACCTCATTCGAACGGTCTGCCTGTGTCGTTCCCGTTTTGGTGGCCGAGCCCCTGATCCTCTCAGCGCGGGCTTGAGCATCCGCCACTTGTGCGGGGCTCAGCTTGGCCATGCTCGCGAGTTCGGCGGCTTGCTTCCAGTTGTCCTGGTAGATCAGCAGCGTCACCATGTTGAGGGCAGCCAGGGAGTCCGCTTGCCGGAGTTCCATGGCGGTCATGAACTCGAAGCGCGCTTCAGTGATCCGGCGTTGGTTGAGGTAGACGACACCCAGGTCGTTGCGGATCTTTCCTTCGGTAGGAGCCATCTTCGCCGCGCGTTCAAGGTGCTCGGCGGCGCTGGCATTATCATTCTTGGCGGCGGCCAGTTGGCCGAGGCCATGTTCTCCGTCAGCGGCCAGGCAGGTCCCGAGCAGGCTCTTGTACAACGGCTCTGCCTCGTTGCGGCCCATCAAGCGCAGCACCCGGGCCTTGCGCAGACGGACCTGGACGAGGTCTTCGGGCAGACCTTCGAGGTTCGCCAGGCTGGCGTACAAACGCCCATCGTTGGCCATGTCATCCGCCAGGTTCAGGGCCAGTTCCTGATCGGATCCGGGCCTGGTGCAACTGGACGGACGAGAAGCTACCACGCCGTTACTGGCACACCCGGCGAGTATCAAGGTCGCCGTTATCGCAATCACTGCTTTCATGGAATGTCCTCCGACACCAGGCTGAACCCCCGACCCCTTGCACATCAGGCGCCGGCTCATTGGGAAAGCCCGCTGCGGTTGTCGAACTCGCCGTGTTCGAGGAAGTACATGCGATAGAAGTTCGGGTCATAGTTGCGCAGTTGTTCACCCGGCAGCGTCGGCAGTTGCGCGTCGACGGCCAACGGTTGGACCAGGTGCGGGGTGACAATCATCAGCAGTTCCCGTTCTTCACGGTCGATGGAGTGGTTACGGAAGAACGCGCCGAGAATCGGAATGTCACCCAGGCCGGGAAACTTGTTCACCTGCGAGGCGTTGCGCGTACTGATCAGGCCGCTGATGACGAAGCTTTCGCCGTCGGCCAGGGCAATGCTGGTATCGGTACGACGCACGGTGAGCGCTGGAACCAGCGTGCCGGCGATGTTCACGGCGTTGGTGAAGTCCAGCTCGCTGACTTCCGGCGCGACCTTCAACGCGATGCGGCTTTTGCCGATGACGGTCGGTGTCAGGGTCAGGCGAATGCCGAACTCCTTGTACTCGATGGACACGTTGTCGCTGCCGGCACTGGGCACTGGAATCGGCACTTCGCCGCCGGCCAGGAAGCTTGCGCTCTGCCCACTGAGGGCCACCAGGCTCGGCCGCGCCAGGGTATAGGCGAAGCCGCTGCCTTCCAGCGCGTTGATCATCAGCAAGGTTTGTCCGGTGGCGAAAGACAGGTTGAACATGTCGTTATTGACCGGCAGTGAAGGCCGGACCACACCCCCGATGGTGGGCAGGGTCCTCGGCGAACCGAACTGGAAGTTGCCACGGCTGCCGAAGATCGAGGTCGAGGCTTCTTTGAGTTTGGTCCGGCTGACCTCGACGAAACGGATGTCGGTCTGCACCTGGGCGAGCAGCATCGGATCTTCGGAAGGCACGGTCGCTGCAGTGGTCAGTGCTTCAGTGGCCCTGCCTTTGACGAAGATCATGCTCTGGCGGGGCATCTTCGAACACGCTGTCCAGACCATCAGGCTGGTAGCGCCCGGCGCTACGCCTGTGAGAATGAAGGCGTCGCTGCCACTGGGCTGCACGTCGGCGATTTTCGGGTCGCCTACCGCCAGCTTGGTCACGGGGGCCAGGATGCGTAGCTCGCTCTGGAGTCCCTGGCCGACCTCGAAGGTCGCTGGCAAGTTGTCCAGCTGCGAACAATTGCTGGCTGCGGCGTGCGCCGCATCCAGGCCAAGGCCCATCAGGAACAGGCCATGAATGAAGTGTTTTAACGCGGGCGCGGTACGATAGCTCATAGAATGCTCCTCGACAGACAGGTCGTCCCTAGACTTAACCAGTTGCCTCGGATCATTTATGGGGCCCGGGCTACCCCCCTATCTCAACACCCGGAAATAAACCCAGGTTATCGAGTGGTGACTGGCGCGAACAGCTCGCCTGAGGGGCGATTTGCCGGTCACCTTGCTCGCTTCTGATTGACGGTAGTTCACCCATGGCAAAGCGCCACGCCGAAAGTGAAAAAAACGTCTGAAAAGTGGCGTGGGTGAAAAATGTTATGTGGGGTGCGTCAATAAAACGTCTTTTTCGGTTTTTGTGAGGGCCTCCCTGGACAACATCCTTTGGCTGGAGCACAAAAAAAGCCCGCAGGGTTAACCGTGCGGGCCTTTGCATGACTGATCGCAATCAGTGCTTGCTGTCCTGTTCCGACATCGCCAGCAATTGCTTCTCCTGGTTCCAGTCGAAAGGTTCGTCGTTCTGTTCGGCTTCGAAACGACGTTCCTCGAGAGCCTGGTACAGATCGATTTCCTCGTCGGGCATGTAGTGCAGGCAGTCACCACCGAAGTACCACAGCAGGTCGCGCGGTACCAGGTGGGCGATCTGTGGATAACGGACGATCACCTGGCAGAGGAGGTCCTGGCCCAGGTACTGGCTTTCGATAGGATCGACGGGTAGTTGCGCGCGCAATTCATCGAAGCGCTCCAGGAACAGCGCATGGCTTTCTTCGGGAACCTGTTCGGCCTCACCTACGGCGACCAGGATGCTGCGCAAGTGGTCAAGCAAGACAAGGTGATCGGCAACGACATTGGACACGAGATAAGTCCTCAAGAGCAAAACGGGCGCGGGAGTATAAAGCCCCTGCGCCGGTTTTTACATGGCCGTGGGTCAGTGTGGGGCCAGTCCTGTGTGGCGAGGGGATTTATCCCCTCGTCACACAATCAACGAACCTTGCCCTCGGCCAGCGTCAGCGCCTCCTTGTCGAAATCATCCACGTCGATCACCTTGCGCCGCGCCGTTTCGGCTGCGCGCAGGGCCTCGGCTTCGCCGGCCTGCAGCACACCGGCTTCGAGGGCCGCGTCGATAAGGGGCTCGCCGGGAACCGGCTTGAGCTGACCGTGCTTGAGCGCCGCATGCAATTTTTTCTGCAACGGCTGGGCCGCCGTCAGCAGGTCGGCAGCGTGTTGCAGGGCGCCGACCGGATCGTCGACCGAGTGCGGGCGATAGCAGCCCTGCAGCAATTCTTCGAGGGTCGGGTCGCCCTTGGCCCGCCCGATCACCGCCGCGACTTCTGCGTCCAGCCTGTCGCTCGGCCCTTTGTGACGACGGCCGAAGGGGAACACCACGCAGCGCAGCAGGCCACCCAGCAGCCGATTAGGGAAGTTGGCCAGCAGTTCGTCCAGCGCTCGCTCCGACTGGCCGAGACTTTCCTCCATGGCCCAGGTGAACAGCGGCGTCATGTGGTCCGGTGAATCCAGGTCGTGATAGCGCTTGAGCGCCGCCGAAGCCAGGTAAAGGTTGCTCAATACATCGCCCAGGCGCGCCGACAGGCGTTCGCGACGTTTGAGCTCACCGCCCAGCAGCATCATGCTCAGGTCCGCCAGCAGGGCAAATGCCGCTGCCTGTCGATTGAGCGCGCGGAAATACCCTTGGCTCAGGGTGTTGCCGGGAGCCCGGTCGAAATGCCCCAGGCCCAGGTTCAGCACCAGGGTACTGGCCGCGTTGCTGATGGCGAAGCCGATGTGCTTGAGCAACAAACCGTCGAACTCGATCAGCGCCTGGTCCTTGTCTTCGCGGGTCGCCAAGGCCATCTCCTTGAGCACGAACGGATGGCAGCGGATCGCCCCCTGGCCGAAGATCATCAGGTTGCGCGACAGGATGTTCGCGCCTTCCACGGTGATGAAAATCGGCGCGCCTTGCCAACTGCGCCCCAGGTAGTTGTTCGGGCCCATGATGATGCCTTTGCCGCCATGCACATCCATGGCGTGGCCGATGCACTCGCGGCCGCGTTCAGTCAGGTGGTACTTGAGGATCGCCGACAGCACCGAGGGCTTTTCCCCCAGGTCCACCGCGTTGGCGGTCAGCATGCGGGCGGCATCCATCATCCAGGCATTGCCACCGATACGCGCCATGGCTTCCTGGATGCCTTCGAAGGCTGACAACGGTACGTTGAACTGTTCCCGTACCTGGGCGTACTGGCCGGTCACCAGGCTGGTGAACTTCGCCGCCCCGGTGCCCACGGCCGGCAGGGAAATCGAACGGCCGACCGACAGGCAGTTCATCAGCATCATCCAGCCTTTGCCGAGCATGGGCTGGCCGCCAATGAGGAAGTCCAGCGGGATAAACACGTCCTTGCCCCAGTTCGGCCCGTTCATGAACGCCGCGCCGAGGGGCAGGTGACGCCGGCCTATGTGCACGCCGGGGGTGTCGGTGGGGATCAGGGCAAGGCTGATGCCCAGGTCTTCTTCGTCCCCCAACAGATGGTCGGGGTCGTAGGCCTTGAAGGCCAGGCCGAGGAGGGTGGCCACGGGCCCCAGGGTGATGTACCGCTTTTCCCAGTTCAGGCGCAGGCCCAGGGTTTCCTGGCCTTGCCAGTCACCTTTGCAGATGATGCCGGTGTCGGGCATCGCCCCGGCGTCGGAACCGGCCAGGGGACCGGTCAGGGCGAAGCACGGAATGTCGTCGCCACGGGCCAGTCGCGGCAGGTAATGGTCACGCTGTTCCTCGGTACCGTAGTGCAGCAGCAACTCCGCCGGACCGAGGGAGTTGGGGACCATCACCGTGGAGGCCAGGTCGCCGCTGCGGGTGGCCAGTTTCATCGCTACCTGGGAGTGGGCGTAGGCGGAGAAGCCCTTGCCCCCGTATTCTTTTGGAATGATCAGCGCAAAGAACCCATATTCCTTGATGTGCGCCCAGGCTTCGGGCGGCAGGTCCATGGCCTGGCCGATCTGCCAGTCGCTGACCATGGCACAGAGTGCTTCGGTGGGACCGTCGAGGAACGCCTGCTCCTCCTCGGTCAGTTGCACCTTGGGATAGGCCAGCAGCAGGTTCCAATCCGGCCGGCCACTGAACAGCTCGCCATCCCACCACACCGTACCGGCGTCGATGGCATCGCGCTCGGTCTCCGACATGGGCGGCAGGGTCTTCTGGAACCAGTCGAACATCGGCGCGCTGAAATACTTGCGGCGCAGGTCCGGCAGCAGCAAAGGCGCCGCGATGGCGCCGAGCACGACCCAGAGGATCAGCATCAGCGTGCCTGGCGCGTGGCTGAATATGCCCATCGCCAGCAGGTAGACCGCGACGATCCCCAGCGTGGGCAGCGGGGCGGTGCGCCGATGCGCCAGCCAGGCTATCCCGACGACCAGAACCAGTATCCACAACAACAGCATAGGTAGTCCTCCGTGAACCAGGGCAAAACCGACCCACAGAGCTTAGACGGCATCTGTAAAAGCGGCGGTCAGCGCGATGTGATTGATTTCGTGGGAAACCCCGGATGCATTGCGCCAGTCTGGTTGGCAACAAACGTGGGAAATGGTTCGTTGGAAAAGTGAGAAAGCGCCGTTGTTTGGCTGAAATGCCATTAACTGTGGACAGATACGGGACGCTAAATCATGCAAGTGAATGCAAGACCTGTGGCGAGGGGATTTATCCCCGTTGGGGCGCGCAGCGGCCCTATACAATGACGCCCCGCGAAGACAGATCTTGGGGTTGCTGCGCAACCCAGCGGGGATAAATCCCCTCGCCACAGGGATCAGTTCGGCTCTGGATCGTGGTGACGATTTGAGTCGCGACTGATCCGGCGTATGCTGCTGCGGCACTTATCCACCGAGGGAAACCGTGATGCTGAAGATCTGGGGCCGGAAGAATTCATCGAATGTCCGCAAGGCACTGTGGTGCGCCGAAGAGCTGGGACTGGCCTTCGAGGCCATTGATGCGGGCGGTGCGTTCGGGGTGGTAGACACGCCGGAGTACCGGGCGAAGAACCCCAACGGCCGCGTTCCAATGATCGAAGACGACGGTTTCGTGTTGTGGGAATCCAATACCATCGTGCGTTATCTGCTGGCTCGCCATGCGCCCGGTTCAGCCTGGTACCCGAGCGATCTCCAGGCGCGAGCCTCGGCTGACAAATGGATGGACTGGACCACGTCGTCCTTTGCCGGGCCGTTTCGCACTGTGTTCTGGGGTGTCCTGCGCACGCCAGCCGAGCAGCAGGACTGGCCGGCCATCCATGCGGCGATCAAGGAGTGCGATGGCTTGCTGGCAATGGCAGACCAGGCCTTGAGCGAACAGCCCTACCTCTCGGGTGAGGCGATCGGCATGGGCGACATTCCCCTGGGCAGTTTCATCTATGCCTGGTTCGAAATGCCCATCGAGCGGGCGGCGCAGCCTCATCTCGAAGCCTGGTACCGGCGGTTGCAGCAGCGTCCGGCCTACCGCAAGGCCGTCATGACCGCGTTGACTTAATACTTACTATCGACACGCGTGACTGTACTTGTGCGGCGACGCCAAGCACCATGGCCTTCGTGCGTCGTGGTTGTATTGCTCGCCGCGCGCCCTCATGTATTCCTTTCCTCCCTTCTTGGTGCGTAGATCCGATATGAGTTCCGCTCTGTCCATCCGGCAGCTAACCAAAACCTACGGCAACGGTTTCCAGGCCCTGAGTGGTATCGATCTGGACGTTGCCGAAGGTGATTTTTTCGCCTTGCTCGGCCCCAACGGTGCCGGCAAATCCACCACCATCGGCATTCTTTCCACCCTGGTGAACAAGACCAGTGGCTCGGTGAATGTCTTCGGCCATGACCTGGACCGCGAGCCCGCCGCGCTCAAGCGTTGCATCGGCGTGGTGCCCCAGGAATTCAATTTCAACCAGTTCGAAAAGACCTTCGACATCGTTGTGACCCAGGCGGGTTACTACGGCATCCCACCGAAGATCGCCAACGAGCGCGCCGAGCAGTACCTGACCCAGCTGGGGTTGTGGGACAAGCGTGACGTGCCGTCCCGTTCGTTGTCCGGCGGCATGAAGCGCCGGCTGATGATTGCCCGTGCGCTGGTGCATGAGCCGCGCCTGCTGATCCTCGACGAGCCGACCGCCGGCGTGGACATCGAGTTGCGTCGTTCGATGTGGACCTTCCTGACCGAGTTGAACCAGAAAGGCATCACCATCATTCTCACCACTCATTACCTGGAAGAGGCCGAACAGCTGTGCCGCAACATCGGCATCATCGACCACGGCACCATCGTCGAGAACACCAGCATGCGGCAATTGCTCAGCCAACTGCACGTGGAGACGTTCCTGCTGGATCTGAAGGGCGATCTGAAGGCTGCCCCTCAATTGATCGGCTATCCGGCCCGGCTGATGGACCCTCACACCCTGGAAGTCCAGGTGGATAAAACCGTCGGCATCACCGGGTTGTTCACTCAACTGGCCCTGCAGAACATCGAAGTGCAGAGCCTGCGCAACAAAACCAATCGCCTCGAGGAGCTGTTCGTGTCCCTGGTGGAGAAAAACCTGGCAAAGGTGGCGGTATGAGTTCCGAATTGCGACCCAACCTCATCGCCCTCAATACCATCGTTTACCGCGAAGTCCGGCGTTTCATGCGGATCTGGCCGCAGACCCTGCTGCCGCCGGCCATCACCATGGTTTTGTACTTCGTGATTTTCGGCAACCTGATCGGCCGGCAGATTGGTGACATGGGCGGCTTCACGTACATGGACTACATCGTGCCGGGGCTGATCATGATGTCGGTGATTACCAACTCCTACGGCAACGTGGTGTCGAGCTTCTTCGGCAGCAAGTTCCAGCGCTCGATCGAAGAGTTGATGGTGTCGCCGGTTTCACCCCACACGATCCTGATCGGCTACACCCTGGGCGGTGTGTTGCGCGGCTTGGCGGTGGGTCTGATCGTGACGTTGCTGTCGCTGTTCTTTACCCATTTGCAGGTGCATCATCTGGGCGTGACGGTACTGGTGGTGGTGCTCACAGCGACGATTTTTTCGCTGTTGGGTTTCATCAACGCCGTGTTTGCGCGCAACTTCGATGACATTTCCATCATCCCGACGTTCGTGCTCACGCCGCTGACCTACCTGGGCGGGGTGTTCTACTCCATTTCGCTGTTGCCACCGTTCTGGCAGACCGTATCCCTGGCCAACCCGGTGCTGCACATGGTCAACGCCTTCCGTTTCGGCATCCTCGGGGTTTCGGATATCCGCATCAGCGTGGCGATCACCTTCATGCTGGTGGCGACCGTAGTGCTCTATATCGGTTGTGCCCGGTTGCTGGTCAGTGGCCGTGGGATGCGCACCTGATCACTGTGGGAGCGAGCCTGCTCGCGATGGCGTCGGATCTGACCCACCGCATCGCGAGAGGCTCGCTCCCACACTTGATCTGTTTTAGTCGCAGATACGCCGCAAAAAAAGGCCTCCAACAATGGGGGCCTTCTCGTCTCTCACATCCGGCTTTTCTTGCGCCGGTTCCATTGCCGGGTCACCCACCAGCGCCAATAACTCATGGTGACAAAATAGGCCAGCACGCCCAGCACCAGGCCGGTTACCACCGAGCCCAGCAGAAATGGCTGCCACAAGGTGGACAGTTGTTCGGTGATCCACGCCCAGGTCAGCTCATCCGGCAAGGTTCGGGCGGGCACGTCCATCAGCCAGGCGCCGGTCTGGTAGGTGCAGAAGAATACTGCCGGCATGGTGATGGGGTTGGTCAGCCAGACCAGGCTCACCGCAATCGGAATATTGCCTCGTACCGCGATGGCCAGCGCCGCGGCCAGGAGCATTTGCAAGGGAATAGGCAGAAAAGCGGCAAACAGGCCGACCGCCATCGCCCGGGCCACGGAGTGACGATTGAGGTGCCAGAGGTTGGGATCATGCAAGAGGGTGCCGAGAAAACGTAAGGATTTGTGTTCCCGAATGCTCGCTGGGTCTGGCATGTAACGTTTGAATAGGCGCCGGGGCATAAGGCTTCTCGGTCGGTTCAAAGCAATGAAGCGGCAAGTATGTCCGGATTCTAAGTCCGGCAGATTCAGACTTTGTGACAATTGATAACGTCCACGGTGCCGCAGAACGGCTAAGCCTGGAGAGGGGACTCTCAAGGATGGGTTATGCGCACAGGGTTGGTCGCGCTTGCACTGGGGCTGGTGGCCCCGGTTTTCTTTCCGGCGTTGCCGCCGTTGTGGCTGATCGCAGCAATGCCGATGCTGGCGCTGATGGTGCTGCCGTTTCGAGCATATCCGCTGGGTTTTTTCCTGTTGGGGTTGGCCTGGGCCTGCCTGTCGGCGCAATTCGCGTTGGACGAACGCCTGCCTGCCGCACTGGATGGAGAAACCCGTTGGGTCGAAGGGCGTGTGATCGGTTTGCCGCAATACAGTGAAGGCGTGGTGCGTTTCGACCTGGTCGAGGCCCGATCGCGGCGCACCCGGCTGCCGACGTCACTGCGTCTGGCCTGGTTCGGGGGGCCACCGGTGAGCAGTGGCGAGCGTTGGCGGTTGGCGGTGAAGCTCAAGCGGCCTGCCGGGCTGCTGAACCCGCACGGTTTCGACCATGAAGCCTGGCTGTTGAGTCGGGGCATTGGGGCGACGGGTACGATCAAGGATGGCCGTCGCTTGCAACCGGCCCAGGGGGCTTGGCGCGACGGAGTGCGCCAGGCGCTTGCGCAGGTCGATGCCCAGGGCCGCTCCGGTGCGCTGATGGCATTGGTCCTGGGCGACGGCGGCGGGTTGAGCCGTGAGGACTGGCAGGTGTTGCAAGACACCGGCACTGTTCATCTGCTGGTGATTTCCGGGCAGCACATCGGGCTGCTCGCCGGCCTGGTGTACCTGCTGGTGACTGGCGCGGCGCGTTATGGCCTGTGGCCGGGAAGCCTGCCGTGGTTACCTTGGGCCTGTGGGCTGGCCTTCCTCGCGGCCTTGGGTTATGGCTTGCTTGCCGGGTTCGAGGTGCCGGTGCGGCGGGCCTGCGCGATGATCGGCCTGGTGCTGCTGTGGCGCTTGCGCTTCAAGCATCCCGATCCCTGGTGGGCGTGGTTGCTGGCCTTCGATGGCGTGCTGCTGTTCGATCCTTTGGCCTGCCTGCGGCCGGGGTTCTGGCTGTCGTTTGCCGCGGTCGCGGTACTGATGTTTACCTTCGGCGGCCGCCTGGGGCCCTGGCGCTGGTGGCAAACCTGGACCCGTGCCCAATGGCTGATGGCGCTCGGGTTGTGCCCTTTGTTGTTGATATTGGGTCTGCCGGTGAGTCTCAGCGGGCCGCTGGTGAATCTGTTGGCGGTACCCTGGATCAGCCTGCTGGTATTGCCGTCGGCGTTGCTCGGCACGGTGTTGCTGCCGGTGCCGTTCATCGGTGAAGCGCTGCTATGGATCGCCGGGGGCTTGCTCGATCTGCTGTTCAAGGGGCTCGGGCTGGTGGCCGGGCGGCTGCCGGCCTGGGACCCCGTTCCGGTCCCTCTGTGGGCGTGGTGCATCGCTGCGCTCGGCGCTTTCATGCTGTTGCTGCCCAAGGGCGTTCCGCTGCGTGTGCTGGGGTGGCCGATGTTGTTGCTGATGGTGTTTGCGCCACGGGAAGAGGTGCCGCCAGGACGAGCGCAGGTCTGGCAACTGGACGTTGGCCAGGGGCTGGCGGTACTGGTGCGTACCCGCCACCACAGCCTGCTCTATGATGCAGGGCCTCGTTTCGGCGATGCCGATGTGGGCGAGCGTGTCGTGCTGCCGACCTTGCGCAAGCTGGGTGTGCGGGGGCTGGACCTGATGTTGCTCAGCCATGCCGATGCCGATCACGCCGGCGGTGCCCAGGCCGTGCGCAACGGGCTGGCAACGTTGCGGGTGATCAGCGGCGATCCGGCCGCGTTGCCCGTCGCCCTTGAAGCTGGAGCTTGCGACAGCGGCGAACAGTGGGAATGGGACGGCGTCCGCTTCGAAGTGTGGAAATGGTCATCGGCCCTTGAAAGCAACCAGAAGTCCTGCGTCTTGCTGGTCGAGGCCAACGGCGAGCGGTTGCTGTTGACCGGCGACATCGATACCCATGCCGAGCGTGCGTTGCTCGATGGCCCCCTGGCGGTCCCGACCCAGTGGCTGGCCGCGCCCCATCATGGCGGTCCCGACCCAGTGGCTGGCCGCGCCCCATCATGGCAGTCGCAGTTCATCGTCGATGGCGTTGCTGTCGCGCCTCAAGCCGCATTCGGTATTGATCTCCCGAGGCCAAGGCAACGCATTCGGCCATCCGCATCCACAGGTGATGGCCCGGTATCGACGCTTGGGCATGGCGATCTACGACAGTGCCGAACAGGGCGCCATTCGTCTGCAACTGGGGGCCTTCGAGCCGCCGGATACCCAGGCCGGACATCGGCGCTATTGGCGCGACCCGCCGTCTGCGGGGCCATGAGCCGGACATTGACCCAGGTCGCTTTCTGGCGGAGTTATCGGCGGGGCGGGGCCTCCATGGCGAGTCTCTATGATAAAGTGGCGCACTTTTTCGAGGGGGCAGTCACTGTGTGGGAATTGGTCAAATCCGGCGGCTGGATGATGTTGCCGATCATTCTGAGTTCCATCGCGGCACTGGGTATCGTTGCCGAACGCCTGTGGACCCTGCGGGCCAGCCGCGTGACGCCGGAGCATTTGCTCGGGCAGGTCTGGGTCTGGATCAAGGACAAGCAACTGAACAAGGACAAGCTCAAGGAACTGCGGGCCAGTTCGCCGTTGGGCGAGATCCTGGCGGCAGGCCTGGCTAACTCCAAGCATGGTCGCGAGATCATGAAAGAGTGCATTGAAGAAGCCGCGGCCCGGGTCATCCATGAGCTGGAGCGCTACATCAATGCCCTGGGTACCATTGCCGCCATGGCCCCGCTGCTGGGTCTGCTGGGTACGGTGTTGGGCATGATCGACATTTTCAGCGCTTTTACCGGGTCCGGCATGAGCACTAATGCCTCGGTGCTGGCCGGCGGTATCTCCAAAGCCTTGATCACCACCGCCGCGGGCCTGATGGTGGGTATCCCGTCGGTGTTCTTCCATCGCTTCCTGCAGCGCCGCGTCGACGAGCTGGTGGTGGGCATGGAACAGGAAGCCATCAAGCTGGTCGAGGTGGTGCAGGGCGATCGCGATGTGGACCTGGCCGGGAGCAAGAAGTGAAATTCCGCCGCAAACCACGGGAAAACATCGAGATCAACCTCGCGTCGCTGATCGACGTGGTGTTCATCCTGCTGCTGTTTTTCGTCGTGACCACCACCTTCACTCGGGAAACCCAGCTCAAAGTCGAGTTGCCGCAGGCGGTCAGTGGTTCGCCAGCCGAAGACCAGCAGTTGAAGAATCTGGAAATCACCATCAGTGCAGAAGGGTCGATTTCGGTGAACAACCAGTTGTTGCCCAAGAGCGACCTGGCGACCCTGATCGAGGTGTTGCAGAAAGAGTCCGGGGGCGATACCAACCTGCCACTGTCCATCAGTGCTGATGGCAAGACGCCCCATCAATCGGTCATCACCGCCATGGACGCGGCTGGCAAGCTCGGCTTCAGCCACCTGCGCATGACCACGGTCGAGGCGGCGCCCGCACCCTGATGGCCATGTCCGATCGATTGCTCGCCGCGTGGTATGACGGTCACCCGGCCTTGGTGCTGCTGCGGCCACTGGAGTGGCTGTACCGGCGCGTGGTGGTCGGCAAGCGCGAGCGTTTTCTGGCGGGTGAGGGCGATATCTATCAACCCTCGGTGCCGCTGGTGGTAGTGGGCAACATTACCGTGGGCGGCACTGGCAAGACGCCGATGATCCTGTGGATGATCCAGCACTGCCAGCGCTGTGGCCTGCGGGTCGGCGTGGTCAGCCGCGGCTATGGCGCCAAGCCGCCACAATTGCCGTGGCGAGTCGAGCCCGACCAGGGCGCCGAGATCGCTGGCGACGAACCTTTGCTGATCGTCCAGCGCACCGGTGTGCCGCTGATGATCGACCCGGACCGCAGCCGCGCGGTCCAGGCGCTGCTGGCAGCGGAACCGCTGGACCTGATCCTGTCCGATGATGGCATGCAACATTACCGGCTGGCTCGCGACCTGGAGCTGGTGTTGATCGACAATGCCCGCGGCCTGGGCAATCGGCGTTGTCTGCCTGCCGGTCCGTTGCGCGAACCGGTCGAGCGCCTGCAATCGGTGGATGCGGTGCTGTACAACGGCGCCGGTGCCGACCGTGAAGACGGCTTCGCCTTCGAGCTACGGCCCACCGCCCTGGTGAATCTGGCCAGTGGTGAACGACGCCCGCTCGACCATTTTCCGTCCGGCCAAGCCTTGCACGCCGTGGCCGGTATCGGCAATCCGCAACGTTTCTTCAAAACCCTCGAAACGCTACACTGGCGGCCTGTACCGCACGGGTTTGCCGATCATGCCGAATACAGCGTCGAGGCCTTGAATTTCACGCCGCCATTGCCGGTGGTCATGACGGAAAAGGACGCAGTGAAATGCCGTGCCTTTGCCGCGCCCGACTGGTGGTACCTGGCGGTGGACGCCGCGCCTTCACCGGCCTTCGAGGCCTGGTTCGATACGCAGTTGATGCGCCTGTTGCCGGATCGGCTATTACCTTAAGAATCTTATCCAGGGGAAATTCCATGGACACCAAACTGCTCGACATCCTGGCCTGCCCGGTTTGCAAAGGCCCGCTCAAGCTCAGCGCCGACAAGACCGAGCTGATCAGCAAGGGCGCCGGCCTGGCGTACCCGATTCGCGACGGCATCCCGGTGATGCTCGAAAGCGAAGCCCGGACCCTGACCACCGATGAGCGCCTGGATAAATGAGCGTCGCCTTCACCGTTGTAATCCCGTCGCGCTTCGCTTCGACGCGCTTGCCCGGCAAACCGTTGTTGTCGATCGCCGGCAAGCCGATGATCCAGCACGTGTGGGAGCAGGCCTGCAAGAGCAGCGCCCAGCGTGTGGTGGTGGCGACGGACGACCTGCGCATCATCGAGGCCTGCGAGGGCTTTGGCGCCGAGGTGGTCATGACCCGCGAGGATCACAACTCCGGCACTGATCGCCTGGCGGAAGTCGCGGCGAAACTGGGCCTGGAACCTGACGCCATCGTGGTCAACGTGCAGGGCGACGAACCGCTGATCCCGCCCAGCGTGATCGATCAGGTCGCGGCCAATCTGGCGGCCCATCCCGAAGCGCGCATGGCCACGCTGGCCGAGCCGATCAAGGACGTGCAGACCCTGTTCAACCCGAACGTGGTCAAGGTGATCAGTGACCTGAACGGCCTGGCGCTGACCTTCAGTCGCGCTACGTTGCCCTGGGCCCGGGATGCATTCGCTCAAACCCGTGACGTCATGCCTGAAGGCGTGCCGTACCGTCGTCACATCGGCATCTATGCCTATCGTGCCGGTTTTCTCCAGGACTTCGTGGCCTGGGGCCCATGCTGGCTGGAAAACACCGAAGCCCTGGAGCAGCTGCGCGCGCTCTGGCACGGTGTGCGGATCCATGTTGCCGATGCGCTGATCGCTCCGCCAACCGGCGTCGACACGGTCGAAGACCTTGAACGCGTTCGTCGTCTGCTGGAGGCCTGATGCGGGTTCTGTTCGTCTGCCTCGGCAACATCTGCCGCTCGCCCACCGCCGAAGGCATCCTGCGACACAAGCTGCGCGAGGCCGGGCTGACCGGGCAAGTGGAGGTGGCCTCCGCCGGTACCGGTGACTGGCACGTGGGCAAGCCGCCGGACAAGCGCAGCCAGGCCGCGGCCCTGCGGCGTGGTTATGATTTGTCGGCCCAGCGTGCCCGGCAAGTCAGCCGCGCCGATTTCGCCGCCTATGACCTGATCCTGGCGATGGACAGCAGCAACCTGCGCAATCTCAAGGCCCTGCAACCGGCCAACGGCCGGGCTGAACTGGATCTGTTCCTGCGGCGCTACGAAGCCGGCGTCGATGACGTACCGGATCCGTACTACGACGGCGAGCAGGGTTTCGAGCAGGTCCTGGACCTGATCGAATGCGCCACGGATCGCCTGGTGATCGAATTGAAGGGGCGGCTATGAGTTTGCAGGTACAGACCGGCGTCAGCCTCAAGCCTTTCAACAGTTTCGGCGTGGACGTCAAGGCCCGGCTGTTCGCCGAGGCCCACGGCGATGCGGATGTGCGCGAGGCGCTGGCGTATGCCGCCGGGCATGAGGTACCGCTGCTGGTGATTGGTGGTGGCAGCAACTTGCTGCTGACCGGCGACATCGATGCGCTGGTGCTGCGCATGGCCAGCCGCGGCATCCGCCTGCTGCGCGATGAGGGGGAGCGGGTGGTGATCGAGGCCGAGGCCGGAGAGCCCTGGCATCCTTTCGTCCAGCACACGTTGGCGCAAGGCTGGGCGGGGCTGGAGAACCTCAGCCTGATCCCCGGGACGGTGGGCGCCGCGCCGATGCAGAACATCGGCGCCTATGGCGTGGAGATCAAGGACGTCTTTGCCGGGCTCACCGCCCTGGATCGCCATACCGGCGAGTTGCGGGATTTCACCCTCGAAGAATGCTGTTTTGCCTACCGCGACAGCCTGTTCAAACAACAATCGGGTCGTTGGTTGATCCTGCGGGTGCGTTTCGCCCTCAGTCGTGCCGCCCATCTGCACCTGGAATATGGCCCGGTTCGTCAGCGGTTGAGCGAACAAGGCATCGACCAGGCGACGCCCCTCGATGTCAGCCGCGCCATTTGCAGCATACGCAGCGAAAAACTGCCGGACCCGGCCGTGCTGGGCAATGCTGGCAGTTTCTTCAAGAATCCGCTGGTGCCGGCCGCGCACGTTACGCACCTCAAGCTGCAATACCCCGACCTGGTGGCTTATCCACAGCCCGAGGGCCAGATGAAAATCGCCGCGGGTTGGCTGATCGAGCGTGCCGGCTGGAAGGGGTTCCGTGAAGGCGACGCCGGGGTGCATAAGTTGCAGGCGCTGGTGCTGGTCAACTATGGCGAGGCTACTGGCCTCGAACTGCTGGAACTGGCCCAGCGTATCCAGAAAGATGTTGCCGAACGTTTCCAGGTTGACCTGGAAATGGAGCCCAATCGCTACTGAGTCAAGGTTCGCCATGAACCGAGGACGCCCTGCACAACCTCGCACACGCGTCATTTGTGCAGGATTGTGCAGGGCGTTTTGCTTGAACCTGGGTTAATTTAATCCGCTGACAATGCGACCCTAGAGGCCCAGTGCAGACCCTTGCGTGTCTGTATAAGAGAGCCCGATCAGCCTGAGCCAGTCTGCGACACCGAACCGTCACCCAAGCGGCAGATTGCTCGACCTCATAACTCGATAACTATGCGGGCGTGCCCATGATTACCCTGAAACTCAATGGACAAGACCATCAACTGGATGTGACCGAGGACATGCCGCTGCTGTGGGCTATCCGGGATGTCGCTGGGTACAACGGCACCAAATTCGGCTGTGGCATGGGCCTGTGCGGCGCATGCACCATCCACATCGACGGCGCTCCGGCGCGCAGTTGCATCACGCCGATCGGCTCGGTGCAGGGGCAGAACGTCAGTACCATCGACGCACTGCATGCCGACCCGGTTGGCCAGGTCGTGCAAAAGGCCTGGCTCGATACCGCCGTGGCCCAGTGTGGCTACTGCCAGGGCGGGCAAATCATGTCCGCCACCGCCTTGCTCAAGAGCAATCCCAATCCCAGCGATGAGCAGATCGAGGAAGCCATGGTTGGCAATATCTGCCGTTGTGGCACGTATAACCGGATCAAGACCGCGATCCGCCAGGCTTCCACCCACCTGAAGGAGGCCAAGGCATGAGCCGTTTGCCCAATGATTTCGTGCTGAGCAATCTCAGCCGACGTGGCTTCCTCAAGGGCGCGAGCGCCACCGGCGCGCTGGTCTTGGCCGCCAGTTGGGGCCTGCCGGATGCCTTTGCCGAAGAAAAGAAGTTCGGTGCCGAGGGCATGCCCCATGGTGCGGTCGACGATCCGAAGGTGTACGTCAGCATTGCCGCCGACGGCAGCGTGACGGTGATCTGCAACCGTTCGGAAATGGGCCAGGGTGTGCGCACCAGCCTCAGCATGGTCGTGGCCGATGAACTGGACGCCGACTGGGCATTGGTGAAGGTGCAGCAGGCGCCGGCCGATGAGGCGCGTTTCGGCAACCAGGACACCGACGGTTCGCGCAGCATGCGCCACTGGTACGAACCGATGCGCCGTTGCGGTGCCGCCGCCCGGACCATGCTGGAGCAGGCCGCCGCAGCCCAATGGAACGTTCCGGTGGGCGAGTGCCACGCCCAGTTGCACAACGTGGTGCACCAGCCTTCCGGTCGGAAACTGGGTTATGGCGCCTTGGCCGCTGCCGCCAGCGCCTTGCCGGTGCCGGCCCGTGACACCTTGCGCCTCAAGCAGCCTGCCGAATTTCGCTACATCGGCAAGGAAGCGAGCAGGGCCATCGACGGTGCCGACGTCGTCAACGGTCGCGCCGTTTTCGGTGCCGATGTGCATTTCGACGGCATGCTTTACGCCGTCGTGGCGCGCCCACCGGTCTATGGCGGCAAGGTCAAGACCGTGGATGACAGTGCGGCGCTGAAAGTACCGGGCGTGGTCAAGGTCGTGCAGATCGAAGGGCGTCCGCTGCCTTCGGAATTCCAGCCCCTGGGTGGCGTGGCGGTGGTGGCGAAGAACACCTGGGCCGCGATCAAGGGGCGCGATGCGCTGAAAATCGAGTGGGATGACGGCCCGAATGCCGGTTATGACTCGGTCGCCTATCGCAAGGAGCTCGAGGCCGCTGCTCTCAAGCCCGGAAAAGTCCTGCGCAGCACCGGCGATCTCGACGATGCGCTGGCGAAGGCCGATTCGACCCTGGAAGCCTCGTATTACCTGCCGCACCTGTCCCAGTCGCCAATGGAGCCGATGGTGGCCGTTGCCCGGTTCAAGGACGGTCAGTGTGAAGCCTGGGCACCGAGCCAGGCACCCCAGGTGACCCGCGAGCGCGTCGCTGAGCGATTGGGTATTCCTTTCGACAAGGTCACGATCAATATCACGCTGCTGGGTGGTGGGTTTGGCCGTAAATCCAAGCCCGACTTCGTCGTCGAGGCGGCGGTGCTGGCCAAGGAGTTTGCGGGGCAGGCGGTCCGGGTGCAATGGACCCGCGAGGATGACATCCATCACTCGTATTTCCACACCGTATCGGCCGAGTATCTCAAGGCCGGCTTGAACCGGGACGGCATGCCGTCCGGCTGGCTGCATCGCACCGTGGCCCCGAGCATCACCGCGCTGTTCGCGCCGAATATGGTTCATGAAGCGCCGTTCGAAGTCGGCATGGGCGTGACCAACATGGCCTACGCCATTCCCAACCTGCGCCTGGAGAACCCCGAAGCGGTAGCCCACACGCGAGTGGGCTGGTACCGCTCGGTGTCGAACATTCCCCACGGTTTCGCCATCCAGAGTTTTATCGACGAATTGGCCCACAAGGCCGGTCAGGACCCGCTGAAGTACCACCTCAAGTTGCTTGGCCCGGATCGCAAGATCGACCCGCGTACCTTGAACGAAGAGTGGAACTACGGTGAATCCCCCGAGCGCTATCCCATCGATACGGCGCGGATCCGCACCGTGTTGGAAACCGCTGCCAAGGCTGCCGGTTGGGGGCAGAAGTTGCCCAAAGGCCGTGGCCTCGGGCTCGCGGTGCATTACAGCTTCGTCACCTACGTGGCGGCGGCCATCGAAGTGGAGGTCAAGGAGGACGGCACGGTGATCGTGCACAAGGCGAACATTGCCGTCGACTGCGGTCCGCAGATCAACCCCGAACGTATCCGCTCCCAGTTCGAAGGCGCCTGCGTCATGGGCTTGGGCAATGCGATGGTGGGGGAGATCAGCTTCAAGGATGGCAAGGTCCAGCAGGATAACTTCCACATGTACGAAGTGGCGCGCATGTCCCTGGCGCCCAGGGAAGTGGCAGTGCACCTGGTCACGCCACCGGGCGAGGTGCCATTGGGCGGTGTCGGTGAGCCGGGGGTACCGCCGATTGCGCCGGCGCTGTGCAATGCGATTTTCGCGGCGACCGGCCAGCGTATCCGCAACCTGCCGGTGCGCTATCAGTTGCAAGGCTGGCAGCAGGCCAAGGCCTGATGGACAGCGTTGACCTGAATGTCCTGCGCAGCGTGCTCCAATGGCGCCGCGCCGGACAGCGCGTGGTGTTGTTCACGGTGGTCCAGACGTGGGGCACCGCGCCGAGGCCTCCGGGGGCGATGCTCGCCTTGCGCGAAGACGGCGTGGTGATCGGCTCGGTGTCGGGCGGTTGTGTCGAGGATGACCTGATCGCCCGACTGCACGATGGCCGCATTCCGGCGGACGGTCCGCCGGTGCAGATGGTCACCTACGGTGTTACCCGCGAGGAGGCGGCGCGCTTCGGTTTGCCGTGCGGCGGGACCCTGCGCCTGACGGAAGAGCGGGTCGGCGATCCACAATGGGTAGCCGAACTGCTGGAGCGCTGCGAAGCCCATCAGATTGTCGCCCGTGAGTTGAGCATCGCCACAGGCCATGTGGCGTTGACGCCCGCCAGCAAGAGCGACGTGCTGGTGTTCAACGGCCAGACCCTGCGTGCCATCTACGGGCCGCGGTGGCGGTTGCTGTTGATCGGCGCTGGGCAATTGTCGCGCTATGTTGCGGAAATGGCCCGGTTGCTGGACTTCGAAGTGCTGATCTGCGATCCGCGCAAGGAGTTCGTCTACGGGTGGGAAGAACAGCACGGCCGCTTCGTCTCGGGGATGCCCGACGAGGCGGTGTTGAACATCCAGACCGACGAGCGCACGGCGATCGTTGCCCTGACCCATGATCCGCGCCTGGACGACATGGCCTTGCTGACCGCCCTGGATTCACCGGCTTTTTATGTGGGGGCCCTGGGGTCGCGGGTCAACAGCCAGAAGCGCCGGGACAATCTGCTTCAGCTAGGCTTGTCAGCACAGGCCATCGAGCGGCTGCATGGTCCGATCGGCCTGCACATCGGCAGCCACACCCCGGCGGAAATCGCCTTGTCGCTGCTGGCCGAAATCGTGGCCATCAAGAATGGCGTCGAGTTGCGGCAGAAAAAGCCGTTGTAAGCCGCCGTTAGGGGCAAGGAGGGCGCATGAGCGGATCTATTGGCGTGATCATTGTCGCAGCCGGACAGGGCAGCCGTTTTCGTCAGGTTGCCGGACCCGACAAGGATAAGTTATTGGCTGACTGCACTGGGCGCGACGGCGCCGTCCGTTCGGTGATCGAGCAGGTGCTGGTGAATTTGCCAGCTTCCCTGGAAAAGCGCGTGCTGGTGACCCGTGAGGGGCGTCCACAGGCCATTCGCATGGCCCAGGCCTATGGATGCGATGTCGTCGAACTGGACTCCCCCGGCCTGGGCGACAGCATCGCGGCCGGCGTCCAGACATGCCCGGGCCTCGATGGTTGGTTGATGGTGCTGGCAGACATGCCATTTATCCTGCCGTCCAGCATTGAGCGGGTGGCGGCGGGCATTCGCGAGGATGGCATCTGTGTGCCGGTGCTCGCGGGGGAATATGGGCATCCCGTCGGGTTTGGTCGTGAGTTCGGATCGAAGTTGATGGCGCTGACCGGAGATCGCGGTGCCAAGGCACTGTTTGCCGGGGCGCGAGTGGTCGAGATCGCCCTGGACGATCCTGGGGTGGTTTGGGATGTGGATGTGCCTGAGGCCCTGAGTTTCCAGTCACAACATTGATGGCGACTGAACCACCGTTATCGCGAGCAGGCTCGCTCCCACAGGATTCTTTGATGGGTTGAGAATTGGTGATCGCCGCAAATTCCCTGTGGGAGCGAGCCTGCTCGCGATGGCGATCTGATAGTCGACACGAAATAAAAAGCCCCGCCTGGCATCACCAGGCGGGGCTTTTTATTGGGCGATGGAATCAGGCGTGAGGTTTAGGCTCGTGCTCTTTTTCCATTGGGGCGCGATGCGGTGTGACTTCTTCAGCTTCAGCGGAAGGCTGCGCTTCATCGGTCACCGGCGCCGATTCAACCGGGGCTGGTTCGGCTGCGGTTTCAGTCACCGGGGCAGGGGATGCCTCGACCACTTCCACTGCTGGGGCCGGCTCAGCCGCACGGGCCTGGGCGGCAGCCTCTTCAGCTTCCTTCTGCAGACGCTCGGCTTCACGCTTGCGACGACGCACTTCGCGCGGATCGTTTGGCGCGCGACCGTTCGCTGTCAAGGCGCTGGCAGGTGCAGGCTCCTCGACTGGCGCCGGTGCTTCGGCAACCACGGGGGCTTCGATTACGGGTGCTGGCTCGACCACTGCTGGCTCGGCTGCCTTGACAGGCTCTGGCGTCGGCTCTGGCTCGACCACCGGCGCCGGTGCGGCAGGTTCCGGGTTCCAGTTGAACGCGGTCTGCTCTTCGCGCACAGGTGCCGCTGCTTTTTCCTCGGTGTCCGCTTCAACAGCCGTTTCAACGGCAGGTTCTGCAGCTACTACCGGCTGTTCGACAACCGGTGCAGGCTCGACGGCGGCTTCGGCTTCAGGCTGGGCCTCACGCGTCGGCGCCACTTCCACTTCTGGCGAAGCAGTCACTTCTACCGGGGTAGTGGCTTCGACCACTGGCGTTTCAACCGGCGCATTTTCCACCGCAGCGGTAGCGCGTTCGGCCTGTTCATTGGCCTGGGCTTCGGCTGGGGCGCTGATGGTGCTGCTGGCAACGGCCGCAGTCACGGCCAGGCCGGCGGCCAGGTCTGCTGCGCTAGGCGCCTCGGTGGATTCGGACTCTTCCGAGCCTTCGATCACATTACCGTTGGCATCACGCTGACGCTCACGACGGTTGCTGCGACGACGCTGGCCACGGGAACGGCGGCGTGGACGATCACCTTCGGCGTTGTCCTGGCCGTCTTCCTGCAGTTGCTCTTCGGCGTTCAGCACTTCTTCTTCGCTGGCAGCGGCGGCTTGCTCGGCGCGTGGTTGACGCTCTTCACGCGGAGGACGTGGTGCGCGCTCTTCGCGAGGCTGGCGGGCTGGACGCTCTTCAGCGGTGGCGGCAGCGGCCGGGGCGGCATCCAGAGGCTCGCGCAATTCGCGAACACGCTCTTCACGTTCGCCACGAGGCTTACGATCCTCACGCGGGGCGCGGGGTTGACGCTCTTCACGCGGCGGACGTGGAGCACGCTCTTCGCGGGCTACGGCCGGCACTTCCTCACGGGCTTCGCGAGGTTGGCGTTCTTCACGAGGTTCACGTGGTGCGCGCTCTTCACGCGGGGCACGTTCTTCGCGCGGCTTGCGCTCTTCGTCACGACGGCCGTTGCGGTTACGGGTCTGCTGACGACCGTTACGGCGTTCTTCGTTGCGGGCAGGACGCTCGGTGGCGGCAGGCTTGGCAACCACGGCCGGTGCGGCAGGCTCTTCCTTGGTCGCGAACAGGCTGACCAGCGACTTCACCAGGCCCTTGAACAGGCTTGGCTCAGGCGCAGCAACCGGAGCCGGCGCCGGCGCGACGACTTCGGTCGGAACCGGAGCATTGGCACGGGCAGGAGCTGTCTTCACGGCGGCTTCCTGGCGAACCAGGGTGCGGGTGGCGGCAGCCGGCTGGACTTCTTCCACTTCGGCAGCGGCAGCGGCGATTTCGTAGCTGGACTGGTTGTTGTGGGCTTCCGGGCTGTCGTCGCGCAAGCGCTGGACTTCGAAGTGCGGCGTCTCGAGGTGATCGTTCGGCAGGATCACGATGCGTGCGCGGGTGCGCAGTTCGATCTTGGTGATCGAGTTGCGTTTTTCGTTGAGCAGGAACGCCGCCACCGGAATCGGCACCTGGGCGCGGACTTCAGCGGTGCGGTCTTTCAGGGCTTCTTCTTCGATCAGGCGCAGGATCGCCAGGGACAGCGACTCGACGTCACGGATGATGCCGGTGCCGTTGCAGCGTGGGCAGACGATGCCGCTGCTTTCGCCCAGGGACGGACGCAGGCGCTGACGGGACATTTCCAGCAGGCCGAAGCGCGAGATGCGACCGACCTGTACACGGGCGCGGTCGGCTTCCAGGCACTCACGGACCTTTTCTTCCACGGCGCGCTGGTTCTTGGCCGGGGTCATGTCGATGAAGTCGATGACGATCAGGCCGCCGATGTCGCGCAGACGCAGCTGACGGGCGATTTCCTCGGCCGCTTCAAGGTTGGTCTGCAGGGCGGTTTCTTCGATGTCGCTGCCTTTGGTGGCGCGCGCCGAGTTGATGTCGATGGACACCAGGGCTTCGGTCGGATCGATGACGATGGAACCGCCGGACGGCAGCTCGACGACGCGCTGGAAAGCGGTCTCGATCTGGCTTTCGATCTGGAAGCGGTTGAACAGCGGAACGCTGTCTTCGTAGAGCTTGATCTTGCTGGCGTACTGCGGCATCACCTGGCGAATGAAGGTCAGGGCTTCGTCCTGGGCTTCGACGCTGTCGATCAGCACTTCGCCGATGTCCTGGCGCAGGTAATCGCGGATGGCGCGGATGATGACGTTGCTTTCCTGGTAGATCAGGAACGGCGCGGAACGATCCAGCGAGGCTTCCTTGATGGCGGTCCACAGTTGCAGCAGGTAGTCGAGGTCCCACTGCATCTCTTCGCTGCTGCGGCCCAGGCCGGCAGTGCGCACGATCAGACCCATGTCGGCTGGGGCAACCAGGCCGTTGAGGGCTTCGCGCAGTTCATTGCGCTCTTCGCCTTCGATGCGGCGGGAGATGCCGCCGGCACGCGGGTTGTTCGGCATCAGGACCAGGTAACGGCCGGCCAGGCTGATGAAAGTGGTCAGGGCGGCGCCCTTGTTGCCACGTTCTTCTTTTTCGACCTGGACGATGACTTCCTGGCCTTCGCTCAGGACGTCCTTGATGTTGACGCGGCCTTCAGGGGCTTTCTTGAAGTATTCGCGGGAGATTTCTTTGAGGGGCAGGAAGCCGTGGCGCTCAGAGCCGAAATCGACAAAGGCAGCCTCAAGGCTTGGTTCGATGCGAGTAATCCGGCCTTTATAGATGTTGGCCTTCTTCTGCTCGCGTGCACCGGATTCGATATCCAGGTCGTAGAGGCGCTGGCCGTCTACCAGTGCAACACGCAACTCTTCGGGTTGAGTTGCGTTAATCAGCATTCTTTTCATGTAGTACCGTCGGTTTCCGGGCTGCCGGAAACGGCGTTCGGCACACACGACTTCTCACGGTCGGTGTCAGGTGCGTCATGGAAGTGGCTGACCACTCCAGTGTCCAGCGAGTTCGGCCCAATGATGGCGAAGTCGCGACGGACGCGTCCTGCTTGCTGGTACTCAAGCACTCAGTCAGGAGGAGGAATCAACCGGCGTCTGTGGACGAGATGAAGCGTCTGAAACAAGCCTAGTGCTACACAGTCCGACGGTTGTACATCTCCACCCTACACGTATCCCTGATAATTCGGGTGCTGCCGCGCGCAGAATCCGCAGCGGGTTGGCATTTACCGTGAGCTCCGGAAAGGGGAGGTCACGCATCATGGCTAATTAGGCGTTGTTTCCGAAGCTTTCGCCCGGGGTCGTTCGCAACTGACTGCACTTTGTGAACTGGCCGTGAATGTGGCGCGCAAGGCGAGTGAAAACTCTGCTTTGCTGCGTATTTCAGGCCTCATGTCACCTGCGCTCGTTACACCTGCAAACTCTACCGAATCGTGGCAAAAGCCCCGTAGGACGGCCTCTCGTCCTCGTGAATTGCGTTGGTCAGGGCCGGTTTTTGACCGTTAGTCCGCTGTCCAGCCACTTTTGGCGGCGTTCGCGACTATAGCAGCAATGATTAAGTGCTTCAATTCCATAAAAAATTGTTATGATCGCCGCCATGACGACTACTGCCCCTTCGACCCCGAGCGTTCAACTGCTCGAGGTCTCGCCGGAATATGCCGGCCAACGAATCGATAACTTCCTTCTCGCCCGGCTCAAGGGTGTGCCCAAGACCTTGATTTATCGCATTTTGCGCAAGGGCGAGGTGCGGGTGAACAAAGGCCGGATCAAGCCGGAGTACAAGCTCCAGGCTGGCGATATCGTGCGCGTGCCGCCGGTTCGCGTGCCCGAGCGCGATGAGCCGGTGCCTGTTGCCCAAGGGCTGCTGCAGCGTCTGGAAGACTCGATTATCTACGAAGACAAAGCGCTGATTGTGATCAACAAGCCCGCAGGCATCGCGGTTCACGGCGGCAGCGGCCTGGATTTCGGCGTGATCGAAGCCTTTCGTCAGTTGCGTCCGGACGCCAAGGAGCTGGAGTTGGTCCATCGCCTGGATCGCGACACCTCCGGGCTGCTGATGATCGCCAAGAAACGCAGCATGTTGCGCCATTTGCACGAGCAATTGCGCGGTGACGGCATCGACAAGCGCTACATGGCGCTGGTACGAGGTCATTGGGCGACGTCGATCAAGCAGGTCCGCGCACCGTTGCTCAAGAGCAACCTGCGCTCCGGCGAGCGCATGGTCGAGGTCAACGACGAGGGCAAGGACGCGCTCACCGTGTTCAAGGTGCTGCGGCGTTTCGGCGACTTCGCCACCATGGTCGAGGCCAAGCCGGTGACCGGTCGTACCCATCAGATTCGAGTCCATACGTTGCATGCTGGCCATTGCATCGCCGGTGACCCCAAATACGGGGACGACGATTTCACTCGGGAGATCCGGGAATTGGGCGGAAAACGCCTGTTTCTGCATGCCTATATGCTCACGGTGCCGCTGCCTGATGGGGGTGAGCTGAAGTTGCAGGCACCCGTGGACGCCATGTGGGCCAAGACTGTGGAGCGATTGAGTGCATCCTGACTACAAGCTCCTGATCTTCGATTGGGACGGCACTCTGGCCAATTCAATCGGTCGGATCGTGGAGTCGATGCATGTCGCGTCCGATCTTACGGGTTTTGCCAGGCGCGATGACTTCGCGGTAAAAGGCATCATCGGTCTCGGATTGCCGGAAGCGATTCGCAGCCTGTATCCAGAGATCGATGACGAAGCGCTGGTGGTTTTTCGCCAGCATTATGCTGACCACTACATTGCCCTGGAGGCGGAGCCGTCGCCCTTGTTCGAGGGCGTGGCAGATACGCTCGGGGCGTTGCGGGCGGAGGGCTATCATCTCGCTGTTGCCACCGGGAAGGCCCGTCGCGGACTGGATCGGGTGCTGAAGGCTCATGGTTGGGATGATTATTTTGATATCACCCGCGCCGCCGACGAGACCGCCAGCAAGCCGCACCCGCTGATGCTCGAGCAGATCCTGGCGCATTGCGAGGTGCGCCCGGAGCAGGCGCTGATGGTGGGGGATTCGTCGTTCGATCTGCAGATGGCCCGCAATGCCGGCATGGGCTCGGTGGCTGTCAGCTACGGCGCGCAGACAATCGAGGCCCTGAAGGCATTCGAGCCGCGACTGGCGATTGATCATTTTCCTGAGTTGCACGCCTGGCTGAGCCGGCACACCGATTAATTTTGTTGAAGGATGCAAGTATGACCGATGAATGGAAGGCACCGGCCAAGGCAAGCGCTGACAACGGTGACGACAAGAGCTGGAAGTTGCTGGAAAAGACCCTGCTGGCCGGGGTGGAGGAACAGCGTCGCGCGCGCCGCTGGGGCATCTTCTTCAAGTGCCTGGTCTTTATTTATCTTTTCGTCGGGCTGGGGGTCATTATCCAGGCGATCGATATGAAGAAGAATCCCGGTAGCGGTTCGGCCTACACGGCGGTGATCGATATCGAAGGCATGATCGCGGACAAGGAGGCGGCCAGCGCGGATAACATTATCGGCAGTTTGCGGGCCGCATTCGAGGATTCGAAAGTCAAAGGGGTGGTGCTGCGCATCAATAGTCCGGGCGGCAGCCCGGTGCAGGCGGGCTACGTCTATGACGAGATCGTTCGCTTGCGTGCGGCGCATCCGGACATCAAGGTCTATGCAGTGATCGCCGACCTTGGCGCTTCCGGTGCCTATTACATTGCCAGTGCGGCGGATCAGGTCTATGCCGACAAGGCCAGCCTGGTGGGGTCCATTGGTGTGACCGCCGCCGGTTATGGCTTCGTCGAGACTCTGGACAAGCTCGGCATCGAGCGTCGGGTCTACACCGCCGGTGAGCATAAGTCCTTTCTCGATCCTTTCCAGCCGCAGAAGCCAGAAGAAACCGCTTTCTGGCAAGGCGTGCTCGATACGACCCACAAACAGTTCATCGCCAGCGTCAAGAAAGGCCGGGGTGACCGGCTCAAGGACAAGGAGCACCCGGAGCTATTCTCCGGTCTGGTCTGGTCTGGAGAGCAGGCGTTGTCCCTGGGCTTGATCGATGGCTTGGGCAGTGCCAGTTCGGTGGCACGGGACGTGATCGGTGAGAAGGAGTTGGTGGACTTCACCGTCGAGGAGTCGCCGCTCGATCGTTTCTCGAAGAAGCTGGGGGCGAGCATTGCCGAGCGCCTGGCGATGTGGATGGGGTTCCAGGGCCCGGCATTGCGCTAGTCCGATCAGGGTATCTGCACGCCCTCTGCCAGCAACATATCCACAAGGCGGATCAGGGGCAGGCCGATCAGGCTGGTGGCGTCGGGGCCTTCGGTGCTCTGGAACAGGCTTACGCCCAGGCCCTCGGCCTTGAAACTGCCGGCGCAATCATAAGGCTGCTCGGTCCGCAGGTAGCGTTCGACCCGTTCCGGGTCGAGCGTGCGCATGTTGACGGTAAAAGGCACGCAATCGACCTGGCAGGCGCCGGTCTGGCTGTTGAGCAATGCCAGGCCGGTGAGAAATGTGACTTGGGCCCCGCTGGCGGCCAGCAGTTGTTCGCGGGCATTTTCGAAGGTGTGGGGTTTGCCGAGGATGCGCTCGCCGAGCACGGCGACCTGGTCCGAGCCGATGATCAGGTGTTCCGGGTGGCTCCCGGCCAATGCCAGGGCTTTTTCCCGGGCCAGGCGTTTTACCAGTTCCTGGGCGGGTTCGCCGGGGCGTTGGCTTTCGTCGATATCCGGCGAGCTGCAGACGAATGGTAGCCCTAGGCGGGTGAGCAATTCCCGGCGGTAGACCGAGCTGGAGGCAAGTAATAAAGGCAGCATGGGCATCTCCAAAAGTCAGGGCTGAATTCTAGCGTCCTGTCTCGGAAATAAGCTGTTCATTTTTGGCGGCGTCTTGGGTGCCCGGCCGGCGTTGCCATTCCTCGCCATAGCCCTGCTATGACTCGTCGCGGCGCCTTGGCCGAACACCCAAGCCACTCGCCAAACGAGAACGTATTTCCGAGACAGGACGCTAGCGAGGTGCGCAAGTGACGGGCAGGGCTGAATTTCCTTTGACATGGGCGGGGGCATCCCTATAATGCTGCGCCTATGTTGAATGACCCGATTCCACCTCACGTTGACCCGCGCAAATTGGCTGATCGTGGCACCACCCTTCAAGGTGAACTGCTGCTGGCCGATTTGAAGAGACTCTGCGACCCGCTTTCCGATGATGTCGGTACGGTCCAGGCCAAATTCGTTTTTGAACGAGATGAACGTAAATCTGTGGTGATCCACAGCTTTATCGACACTGAAGTCAAAATGGTTTGCCAGCGTTGTCTTGAGCTGGTCACCCTGCCGATCCACAGCGAATGCAGTTACGCCGTGGTGAAGGAGGGTGCGAATACCCAGTCGTTGCCGAAAGGTTATGACGTGCTGGAACTGGGCGAAGATCCATTGGATCTGCAGTCACTGATCGAGGAGGAGCTTCTGCTCGCCTTGCCCATTGTGCCTGCTCATCATCCGGAAGAATGCCAGCAGCCGGCGGGAGCAGATGAGCCCGAACCGAGCGAGGACGAGGTAACGCGGTCCAACCCGTTCAGTGTATTGGCGCAGTTAAAGCGTGACCCAAACGTTTAGGAGTTAATCAATTATGGCTGTTCAGCAGAACAAAAAATCCCGCTCTGCCCGTGACATGCGCCGTTCGCACGACGCTCTCGAGGCTAGCACCCTGTCTGTAGAAAAAACCACAGGTGAAGTTCACCTGCGTCACCACGTATCGCCAGAAGGCGTATACCGTGGTCGTAAAGTGATCGACAAGGGCGCTGACGAGTAATCCTTGTCCGCTCAAGTCATCGCAATTGACGCAATGGGCGGGGACTTCGGTCCCCGCAGCATTGTTCAGGCCAGTCTTGCTTGCCTGAATGCAACGCCCTCGCTCCATCTGACCCTCGTCGGTCAACCCTCCCTTCTTGAAGAAATGCTCGGCAGCCAAGCGGCTGCGGATCGCGCGCGCCTGACGATTGCCCCGGCGTCCGAAGTCATCACCATGGACGAAAAACCGGCCCAGGCGTTGCGCAGCAAGCCTGACGCGTCGATGCGGGTGGCCCTTGAGCTGCTGCGCGACGGCAAGGTCCAGGCCTGTGTCAGTGCCGGGAATACCGGGGCGCTGATGGCGCTGTCGCGCTACGTGCTCAAAACTCTGCCAGGCATCGATCGGCCGGCGATGGTCGCGGCAATTCCGACCCGCAGGGGTTTTTGCCAATTGCTTGACCTGGGGGCCAATGTCGATTGCAGCGCCGAGCACCTGCTGCAATTTGCGGTGATGGGCTCGGTGGCGGCCGAAACCCTGGGTATCGCGCGGCCTCGCGTGGCGCTGCTGAACATCGGAACCGAAGACATCAAGGGTAACCAGCAAGTCAAGCTGGCCGCCACGTTGCTGCAGGGCGCGCGCGGAATCAACTACGTCGGTTTCGTCGAGGGTGACGGTGTGTACCGGGGCGAGGCGGACGTGGTGGTGTGTGACGGCTTCGTCGGCAACATCCTGCTCAAGTCCAGCGAAGGCCTGGCAACCATGATCGGCGAGCGGATCGAGAGCCTGTTCCGGCAGAGCCTGGCCTCGCGGGTGGTGGGGGCCCTGGCGTTGCCCTTGATGCGTCGCCTGCAGGCTGACCTGGCGCCGGCGCGGCATAACGGGGCCAGTTTTCTCGGGCTGCAGGGTATCGTGATCAAGAGTCATGGTTCGGCAGGGGTGCAAGGCTTTCAAAGCGCTATCAACCGGGCCGTGATCGAAGTCCAGGAAAACCTGCCCGAGCGCCTTCATGGTCGCCTCGAGGATTTGTTAACTTAGGCGTTTTCGTCCGACAATGCTTAAATGTGACCGGTCGGTTCAACCCGCCATCCAACTGTCAGTTTCCTAGCGCCCCACGGGGCGTCAATTTTTGACGACAAGATCATTAGGGGCTTTGTTTTCATGTCTGCTTCCCTCGCATTCGTCTTTCCAGGACAGGGTTCGCAGTCCCTCGGCATGCTGGCCGAGCTGGGCGCGCAATACCCGCTGATCCTCGAAACATTCAAAGAAGCGTCCGATGCGCTCGGCTATGACTTGTGGGCACTGACCCAGCAAGGGCCAGAAGAGCAACTCAACCAAACCGATAAAACCCAACCGGCCATCCTGACCGCCTCCGTCGCCCTCTGGCGCCTGTGGCTGGCTGAAGGTGGCGAGCGTCCGGCCTTCGTTGCCGGTCATAGCCTGGGGGAATACAGCGCCCTTGTCGCTGCAGGCAGCCTGAGCCTGGGCGACGCGGTGAAACTGGTGGAGCGCCGTGGCCAGTTGATGCAGGAGGCCGTTCCGGCCGGGCAGGGCGGCATGGCCGCGATTCTCGGCCTGGAAGACGCCGATGTACTGGCAGCCTGTGCCGAGGCGGCGCAGGGCGATGTGGTCAGTGCGGTGAATTTCAACTCCCCGGGCCAGGTCGTGATCGCCGGTGCCAAGGCTGCGGTCGAGCGCGCCATCGAAGGCTGCAAGGCCCGTGGTGCCAAGCGCGCCATGCCGTTGCCGGTCAGCGTGCCGTCGCACTGTGAATTGATGCGTCCTGCTGCCGAGCGCTTCGCCGAATCCATTGCCGCCATTGATTGGCAGGCACCGCAGATTCCCGTGGTGCAAAACGTCAGCGCTGACGTGGCGCCGGACCTCGAGACCCTCAAGCGTGACCTGCTGGAACAGCTCTACAAGCCGGTTCGTTGGGTCGAATCGGTGCAGACCCTGGCGGCCAGGGGCGCGACCGAACTGGTCGAGTGTGGTCCTGGCAAGGTGCTGGCCGGTCTGAACAAACGCTGCGCCGAAGGCGTGTCGACTTCCAATCTCAACACCCCAGACGCTTTCGCTGCCGCCCGTGCAGCGCAGGCCTGAACAGGAGAAGCTTGCATGAGTCTGCAAGGTAAAGTTGCACTGGTGACCGGTGCAAGCCGCGGCATCGGCCAGGCCATTGCCCTGGAACTGGGTCGCCAAGGCGCCATCGTTGTCGGCACCGCGACTTCCGCTTCGGGCGCCGAGCGTATCGCCGCGACCCTGAAGGAAAACGGTATTCAAGGCACGGGTCTTGAGCTGAACGTTACCAGCGACGAATCCGTCGCGGCGGTACTGGCCAGTATCCAGGAGCAGTTTGGTGTCCCGGCTATCCTGGTCAATAATGCCGGTATCACTCGTGATAACCTCATGATGCGCATGAAAGATGACGAGTGGTTCGACGTGATCGATACCAACCTGAACAGTCTGTACCGGCTGTCCAAGGGCGTTCTGCGTGGCATGACCAAGGCCCGTTGGGGTCGGATCATCAGTATCGGTTCGGTTGTGGGTGCCATGGGCAACGCCGGCCAAGTAAACTATGCTGCGGCCAAGGCCGGTCTGGAAGGTTTCAGCCGTGCGCTGGCCCGTGAAGTGGGTTCGCGGTCGATTACGGTAAACTCGGTCGCACCGGGTTTCATCGACACCGACATGACCCGTGAACTGCCGGAAGCACAGCGTGAAGCCTTGTTGACACAGATTCCGCTGGGGCGCCTGGGGCAAGCCGAAGAGATCGCGTCCGTGGTCGCTTTTCTTGCATCCGACGCTGCGGCATACGTGACTGGGGCTACAATCCCGGTGAACGGCGGGATGTACATGAGTTAAATGTGACGGATTGCTTCAAAAAAATGTCATACGAGCTGTCTAAAATCCGTTATAAAGCTGCAACTTAATTTATAGGCGGAGGGCCGTCAGGGTTTGGGAGGAAGCTTTCGGTTGAAAAACCGAAAAGGCTTTCTATACACTTACTCTCCCGGCCAGCCGACTGAATTTATCCATTAGGAGTTGAAAAAGGTATGAGCGACATCGAATCGCGCGTCAAGAAAATCGTTGCCGAGCAACTGGGCGTTAAGGAAGATGAAGTCAAGAATGAAGCATCTTTCGTTGAGGACCTGGGTGCCGACTCCCTTGACACCGTTGAGCTGGTGATGGCTCTGGAAGAGGAATTCGAGACCGAGATTCCTGACGAAGAAGCTGAGAAGATCACTACTGTACAAGCTGCTATCGACTACGTTGCCAAACACCAGGGCTAATCGTTTTTAGTCGTTGCTCGCTGTCATGGAAAAACCGCACTGCCATCATGGCGTGCGGTTTTTTCTTTAGGCCCGATGAAAAGTCGTCATTAGAAAAAGGAGAGTGCTGTGTCGCGTAGACGCGTCGTAGTCACCGGTATGGGTATGTTGTCGCCACTGGGCACGGATGTGCCGAGCAGCTGGCAGGGCATTCTGGCTGGCCGTAGTGGCATTGGTCTGATCGAACACACCGACCTTTCTGCCTATTCCACCCGTTTTGGCGGCTCGGTAAAGGGCTTCAATGTCGAGGAATACCTGTCGGTCAAAGAAGCCCGCAAGCTTGATCTGTTCATCCAGTACGGCCTGGCTGCCGGTTTTCAGGCGGTGCGCAATGCCGGCCTGGAAGTCACCGATGCCAATCGTGAACGCATCGGCGTGGCCATGGGGTCCGGTATTGGTGGCTTGACCAATATCGAAGAAACCAGCCGCACGCTGCACGATTCTGGGCCGCGACGGATTTCTCCGTTCTTCGTGCCGGGCTCGATCATCAATATGATTTCCGGTTTCCTGTCCATCCACCTGGGTGCACAGGGCCCCAACTACGCCATTGCCACGGCCTGTACCACGGGCACCCACTGCATTGGCATGGCCGCGCGCAACATCATGTACGACGAAGCTGACGTAATGATCGCTGGCGGCGCCGAGATGGCGGCTTGTGGTCTCGGTATGGGCGGCTTTGGCGCCTCCCGTGCACTGTCGACCCGCAACGACGAGCCGACCCGTGCCAGCCGCCCTTGGGACAAGGGCCGCGATGGCTTCGTGCTGTCCGACGGCGCCGGTGCGCTGGTGCTCGAGGAGCTGGAGCACGCCAAGGCGCGTGGCGCGACCATCTATGCCGAACTGATCGGCTTCGGTACCAGCGGTGATGCGTACCACATGACATCGCCGCCGGCCGATGGCGCCGGTGCTGCCCGATGCATCGCCAATGCCTTGCGTGACGCGAAGGTCAACAGCGAGCAGGTGCAATACATCAACGCCCATGGCACGTCGACCCCGGCGGGCGACCTTGCTGAAGCCCAGGCGATCAAGACCGTGTTCGGTGAGCATGCCTACAAACTGGCGGTCAGCTCGACCAAGTCGATGACCGGTCACCTGCTGGGTGCCGCCGGCGCGGTGGAAGCGATCTTCAGCGTGCTGGCGATCAACAGCCAGGTTGCGCCGCCGACCATCAACCTCGACGAGCCGGACGAAGGGTGTGACCTGGACTTCGTTCCGCACACCGCACGGGGCATGGACATCGACGTGGTGCTGTCCAACTCCTTCGGCTTTGGCGGCACCAACGGTTCGCTGGTATTCCGCCGGTTTGCCGGCTGATGGACAGCTGGGTCGACGGTCAGCCGGCTGACGTTCTGTCGCTGAAGGATCGCGGCCTGGCTTACGGCGATGGGTTGTTCGAAACCATTGCCGTGCGCAATGGCGGGCCGGTGCTGCTGGAGCGTCACCTGCAGCGGCTCGAGCTGGGCTGCCGGCGGTTGGCGCTCAATGTCGACAAAGCTGCATTGGGCGCTGAGCTGAGTGCCTACGCACAACGCCTGGGTGAAGGCGTGCTGAAACTGATCGTGACCCGTGGCGACAGCCTGCGCGGTTATGCCGCCGTCCCCTCGGCCCAGGTTCGGCGCATCCTGCAAGGGAGTCCGCCGGCCGCTTACCCTGCTGCCCATGCCGAGCGGGGCATTGCCCTGTTTCCTTGTGCGACTCGCTTGTCCGAGCAGCCTTTGCTTGCCGGCCTCAAACACCTCAATCGTCTTGAACAGGTCATGGCTCGCGCCGAATGGACCGATTCGGAGCACGCCGAAGGCCTGATGCTGGATATGTCCGGGCGGGTGATCGAAGGGGTCTTCAGCAACCTGTTTATCGTGCGCGATGGTGTGTTGATGACGGCTGACCTGAGCCGATGCGGCGTGGCTGGTGTAATGCGTGCCGAATTATTGTTTCAAGCCGAGTCGCAGGGTATCGCCACGCAAGTGACCGATATCCGCCTCGAGCAGCTGCAGCAGGCTGATGAGGTCTTTGTCTGCAACAGCGTGTATGGCGTGTGGCCGGTACTCGCATGTGGTTCGACGCGCTGGTCGGCCGGGCCGCTCACCCGTAAACTGCAGACCCTTGCCCGCGCGTTATTGGATGTTTGATTCGTGAGACGTAAATTCTTGCTGTTGCTGGAAACCGGCCTGGTTCTGGCAGGGCTGCTGTGGGGCGCTTCGGCCTGGAAGATCCATTCGGCGTTGCAACAGCCGCTGAACATCACCCAGGAGGAACTGCTGGAGATCTCCAACGGGACCACCCCGACCAAGACCCTCTATCGCCTCGAGGCCGACGGCCTGATCAGGGACGCGTTCTGGCTGAGGGTGTATTGGCGCTTCAATCTCACTGGTCAGCCCCTGCACTCCGGCGAATACCGGATGGTGCCGGGCATGACCATGGAAAACCTGATCGGCGTATGGAAGCGCGGCGAGGTGGTGCAGTACAGCGTGACGCTGGTGGAGGGCTGGAATTTCCGCCAGGTCCGTGCAGCCTTGGCCAAGGATGAAAAACTCCAGCAGACCCTCACCGGGCTGAGTGACAGCGAGGTAATGGATCGGCTGGGCCATTCCGGTGTATTCCCCGAAGGGCGGTTCTTCCCGGATACCTATCGCTTCGTGCGCGGGACGTCGGACGTTGACCTGCTGAACAAGGCCTATGCCCGGCTGGAAGACGTCCTGGCCAGGGAATGGGCCGAGCGCGCTGCCGATGTGCCTTACACCCAGCCCTACCAGGCGCTGATCATGGCGTCCCTGGTGGAAAAGGAAACCGGCGTACCGCAGGAGCGCAGCCAGATCGCCGGTGTATTCGTGCGTCGTCTGCGCATGGGCATGCTGCTGCAGACCGACCCCACGGTGATCTATGGCCTGGGCGAGCGCTACACCGGCAAACTCACCCGTGCCCATTTGAAAGAAGAGAATCCGTACAACACCTACATGGTTCCGGGGTTGCCGCCGACGCCGATTGCGATGGTGGGGCGCGAGGCGATTCATGCCGCGTTGAATCCGGCATCGGGCGACAGCCTGTACTTCGTCGCGCGCGGGGATGGCAGCCACGTGTTTTCCGACAATCTGGATGAGCACAACAACGCGGTGCGCGAATACCAGCTCAAGCGTCGCGCGGACTATCGCTCCAGCCCGGCTCCGGCTACGCTGGACGACTCGGCGCCGATTCCCGCTGCCTCGCCCGATACGGCCCCCGAAGCCCTGCCCCAGGTGCAACCCGAGAAGCCTGCTCCCGAACCGAATGCTGACGAGCTTCCGAGCCCGCAATGACTCTGACTAAGGACTGCCCGTGACTGGCTTGTTTATAACGCTGGAGGGCCCGGAGGGCGCCGGCAAGAGCACCAACCGCGAATTCCTGGCCGAACGCCTCCGGGCTGCGGGGGTCGAGGTGGTGTTGACCCGCGAGCCGGGCGGTACGCCGTTGGCGGAGCGGATCCGTGAGGTGCTGCTGGCGCCGGCCGAAGAGGTGATGAACCCCGACACCGAACTGTTGCTGGTGTTCGCCGCCCGGGCACAACACCTGGCGGAGGTGATTCGTCCGGCCCTCGCCCGTGGCGCAGTGGTGCTCTGTGATCGCTTTACCGATTCGACCTACGCCTATCAAGGTGGTGGCCGGGGATTGTCCCTGGAGCGCATCGCGGCACTGGAAACCTTTGTCCAGGGCGACCTGCGACCGGACCTGACACTGGTGTTCGACCTGCCGGTGGAAATCGGCCTGGCCCGTGCCAGCGCCCGTGGTCGGCTGGATCGTTTCGAGCTTGAAGGCGAGGCGTTCTTCAATGCGGTGCGTAACGCCTTCCTGAGCCGTGCCAAGGCCGATCCGGCGCGTTACCTGTTGATCGATGCCGCCTTGCCGCTGACGCAGGTCCAGCAATCCCTGGACCGCCTGTTGCCCGGTTTGCTGGAGCGTGTCCGTGGCTGAAGCCTATCCCTGGCAGGACGGTCTCTGGCAGCAACTGGCCGGTCGTGCCCAGCATGCCCATGCGTACCTGCTGCATGGTCCGGTCGGGATCGGCAAGCGAGCACTGGCCGAACGCCTGATGGCGAGCTTGCTATGCCAGCGTCCGGGCACGTCGAACGCGTGCGGTGAGTGCAAGTCCTGCCTGCTGCTCAAGGCTGGCAGCCATCCCGATAATTACGTGCTGGAGCCTGAGGAGGCGGACAAGGCGATCAAGGTCGACCAGGTCCGTGACCTGGTCAGCTTCGTGGTCCAGACCTCACAGCTGGGCGGGCGCAAGGTCGTGCTGATCGAGCCGGTGGAGTCGATGAACATCAACGCCGCCAATGCCTTGCTCAAGAGCCTCGAGGAGCCTTCCGGCGATACTGTGCTGTTGTTGGTCAGTCATCAGCCGAGCCGCTTGCTGCCGACCATCAAGAGCCGTTGCGTGCAACAGGCCTGCCCGCTGCCGAGCGAGGCGGTGAGTTTGCAATGGCTGGCCCAGGCCTTGCCCGACAGCACCGATGACGAACGTGTCGAATTGCTGACCCTCGCCGCCGGTTCGCCCCTGGCGGCCGTCAGCCTCCAGGCCCAGGGGGTGCGTGAGCAGCGGGCGCTGGTGGTGGACGGCGTGAAGAAACTGCTCAAGCAGCAGCAATCGCCGACGCAACTGGCCGAGGGTTGGAATGCCATCCCGCTGCTGTTGCTGTTCGACTGGTTCTGCGACTGGTCGAGCCTGATCCTGCGCTACCAGCTCACCGAAGATGAGGCCGGCCTGGGGCTGGCGGACATGCGCAAGGTGATTCAGTACCTGGCGCAAAAAAGCAGCCAGGACAAAATCTTGAACATTCAGGACTGGTTGCTTGCCCAACGTCAGAAGGTGCTGAGCAAGGCGAATCTCAACCGGGTGTTGTTGCTCGAGGCGCTGTTGGTGCAATGGGCAAGTTTGCCGGGTCGCCACTGACAGATATCGCCAGGGCTCCTAGACTCAGCTCAATTCGCAGCGGAGATCAGCATGAACGAACTTGTCAGTCCCGGACCGCGCAATGGCATCCTGTCCCTGGCCATCAAGGACAAGTCGGTGCTCTACGCCGCCTACATGCCTTTCATCAGGAATGGCGGCCTGTTCATCCCCACCAACAAGCATTATCGACTGGGTGACGAGGTGTTCATGCTGTTGAGCCTGATGGATGAGCCGGAGAAGATCCCGGTCGCCGGCAAGGTGATCTGGATGACGCCAAAAGGTGCCCAGGGCAACCGCGCGGCTGGCGTCGGCGTGCAGTTCAACGACGGCGACAACTCGGCGCGCAATCAGATCGAAACCCACCTGGCCGGAACCCTGAAATCCGACCGTCCCACCCATACGATGTAGCCCGATCCTTTATGCTTGTAGATTCCCATTGTCATCTCGACCGTCTCGACCTTGCCGCCCATGGCGGTTCCCTGGATGCTGCGCTGGACGCGGCGCGTCAGCGGGGCGTCGGACACTTCCTGTGCATCGGTGTCAGCGCCGACAACGCCGCCGACGTCAAGGTCCTGGCCGACCGTTATGAGGATGTCGATTGTTCGGTCGGCGTCCATCCGCTGGATGTCCAGCCCGACGCTACGCCGGCACTGGACTGGCTGTTGCGTGAGCTCGACCATCCGCGAGTCGTCGCCATCGGTGAGACCGGCCTGGACTATCACTATGAGCCGGAAGCCGCCGAGGTGCAGCAGGCCTCGTTCCGTCTGCACCTGGAAGCCGCGAAGCAGACCGGCAAGCCGGTGATCATCCACACCCGGGGCGCCCGGGCCGACACCCTGGCCTTGCTGCGCGACGCCGCGCTGCCCCAGGCCGGCGTGCTGCACTGTTTTACCGAAGATTGGGACATGGCCAAGGCAGCGCTGGACATGGGCTATTACATCTCCCTGTCCGGGATTGTCACGTTCCGCAACGCCGATGCCTTGCGCGACGTCGCCAGTAGGGTGCCGGCCGACCGGCTGCTGGTGGAAACCGACTCGCCGTACCTGGCCCCGATCCCCTATCGAGGCAAGCCGAATCTTCCGCAATATGTGCGGGAGGTGGCGGAATTCCTGGCAATGCTGCGTGGCGAATCCTACGAGCGGTTCGCTGACCAGACCACGGAGAATTTCAAGCGATTGTTCCCGCTGGCTCATGTCCGGTCGGCACGGGCTTGAATTCCGCACAAAAAAAACCCGGGTTCTGGGGGGTGAATCCGGGTTAAGACCATTAGGAGTAAAACAAAGGCACACGGTCCTTTGGTACCTTTACCGGCGCGTCACTTGGGGGAGATGTCGCGCCGACAGTTCAAGTATTGATCAGGATACCCGCGCGTCCAGTTTGCCCGGGGTGGTTTTTAAACAAATTTGGAATACGCTCGCTTCGGATAAGTTCTCACTGTCGTCACTGGTTGTCGGGACGACGCGATGGCGCAAGCCGCGGTGAGCCAATGTTGTACGATTTTGTGAAGAACTATGGCCGGGAACGGATGATCCGTGCATTTTTGCGTAAGTTAGGCATAATACCCGGCTTCGAATTTTGACCTTCAGACCTTTTTCTTATGCACAAAGAACCTCGTAAGGTCCGTGAGTTTCGCCGCCGCGAGCAGGAAATTCTCGACACCGCGCTCAAGTTGTTTCTCGACCAGGGCGAAGACAGCGTCACCGTCGAGATGATTGCGGATGCCGTGGGTATCGGCAAAGGCACGATCTATAAACACTTTAAATCCAAGGCGGAGATCTACCTGCGCCTGATGCTCGATTACGAGCGCGATTTGAACGAGTTGCTGCATTCGGCGGATGTGGACAAGGACAAGGAGGCGCTGTCCCGGGCCTACTTCGAATTCCGCATGCGTGATCCCCAGCGCTACCGTTTGTTCGACCGCCTGGAAGAGAAGGTGGTCAAGGGCAACCAGGTGCCGGAGATGGTCGAGGAGCTTCATAAGATCCGGGCTTCGAACTTCGAGCGCCTGACCTTGCTGATCAAGGGGCGGATCAGCGAAGGCAAGCTCGAAGACGTGCCACCTTACTTCCACTACTGCGCTGCCTGGGCGTTGGTGCATGGTGCTGTGGCGTTGTACCACTCGCCATTCTGGAGCAACGTGCTGGAGGATCAGGAAGGTTTCTTCCAGTTCCTGATGGACATCGGTGTGCGCATGGGCAACAAGCGCAAACGTGATACCGACGTACCGAGCAGTTAAGTCATTCAGATACCTGATTGCGCCATGTCCGCTTACATGGCGCAGTGCCCCAGTAATATACTCAGGCTTGGGTCTTGCGAAAACCTGAATTCTAGGTCAAGTTTCGTAGGTCCGATTTTTCTTTCGCCGGAGTGATCCATGATCGTTGACCGTCAGGGCAGGCGTTTTCGCAATTTGCGGATCAGCCTGACTTCCGCCTGCAACTACGCCTGCACCTATTGCGTGCCCGACGGCAAGCGCCTGGTGGCTGCGCAGGACGAGTTGTCGGCCGACGCGATGGCGCGAGGTGTGGCTTACCTGATCGAAGCGGCCGGCATCGAGCGACTGCGCATCACCGGGGGCGAGCCGTTGGTCAGCCCCAAGCTGGAACGCTTCATGGCGGCGGTGGGGCAGATGGGGCTGGAGGACATCAGCCTGACCACCAACGGCCAATTGCTGGCGAAGAAGCTGCCTTTGCTGGTGGAGGCGGGCATCCGTCGCATCAACGTTTCCCTCGACACCCTGGACCCCACTGCGTTTCGCAGCATCGCCCGTGGCGGCGACCTGGCGACAGTGCTCGACGGCATGGACCAGGCCCACGCGGCGGGGATGAAGATCAAGGTCAACATGGTGCCGTTGCGCGGGCAGAACCTGGATCAGGTGATGCCACTACTCGAATACTGCCTGGGGCGTGGCTATGAGCTGCGCTTCATCGAGTTGATGCGCATGGGGCACCTGGCCAGCGATTCCAATGCGTTCTTGCAGCAGTTTGTCAGCCTGCAACAACTGTTGAGCCTGATCGGCGATCAGTACGAATACCTGCAAGCCGACGCGCCGGTGGATGCGACCGCAGTGCGCTATGAGATCCCAGGGATGGGTTATTTCGGTGTGATCGCCAACGAAAGCGTGCCGTTCTGCCGCACTTGCTCGCGGTTGCGGTTGTCCTCTACGGGCTGGTTGCATGGTTGCCTGTCCTCGAGCAATCGACACTTTGTCGGCGATCTTCTGGACAAGCCCCGTCACGAGGCGTTGCCGGCCCTTCAGCGGCTGCTGGTCAAGGCCTTGGGGGACAAGCAGGAGGTGGCGTTTTCCGGCGGCGCAACCATCATGAAGATCATCGGCGGCTGATCCTACGCTATCGCGGGCAAGCCTTGCTCCCACAGGTACGGTGTTTACCCTGTGGGAGCAAGGCTTGCCCGCGATTACATTGTTCCAGTCAATCCATTTTCATTAAGCTGGCGCAAAAGCTGCATTCAACGGCCATTCGCCGGTTTTCCGACACCGGTTTCTGGAGGGTAGGATGCGTAGCCTGGTTTTGCTGCTGGCCGTTTTGGCGCTGGCTGGCTGTATGAATGTCAGCGACATGGGGGAGGGCGTTCGTTATCACATGAGCGACGCCGGTCTGCTGGATCACAGCGACAGTCGCCGTGTGAACAACCTGCGTATTCAGCCCGACTCGTTCATCTACATCGCCCAAGGCGCTTTCGCACCGCCGGGCGGCGCCTATCCGCGTCCCAATGTCGTGGCCGAGGAAGCCTTCAACGGGTTCATCGAATATTTCCCGATGGTTCGTCGCGCCCGTGTTCCCGAAGGGCTTGACCAGGCCATGGGCGAAGCCCGTGCTGCCGGTGCTCATTACTTGCTGTACACCCGGTTCGCCAAGGCCGACAACCGCATCGGCAATTCTGACGAATGGCTGGACGAGGAAGCCGTGGATCGCCTGGGGGTCGATACCAGCGTGATCCAGATCATGTTGATCGAGACCAGCACCCAGTATTTGATTGATACTGCACGGATCAAGAGTCGTGGCGGTTTACTGACGTTGCACGACAAGCAGCCACAAGACCTCATCGCCACGCCGTTGCGTGAATATGCCCGCAGCCTGTTGGGGATGAGCGACGAGTAAATACAAGGAGTCACCATGAGCGGACCGCAAAAAGCCAATGACCTGCTGGGGCAGATCCCCAAGACCAAAGGCCTGCCGCCGGTCCACTTATGGAACCCCGACTTCTGCGGCGACATCGACATGCGCATCGCCCGCGATGGCACCTGGTACTACCTGGGTACGCCCATCGGGCGCAAGCCGATGGTCAAGCTGTTCTCCACCATCATCCGCCGCGACGGCGATGACTACTTCCTGATTACCCCCGTGGAAAAAGTCGGCATCCAGGTCGACGATGCGCCGTTCGTGGCTGTGACCCTGGAGGTCGAAGGCCACGGAGAAGGGCAGTTGTTGCGCTTCACGACCCAGGTCGATGAAACCACCGAGGCCGGTCCCGATCATCCGATGCGGGTGGTGATCGATCCGCACACCCAGGAGCCGGCGCCCTACGTCCATGTGCGCAGCAACCTCGAAGCGTTGATTCACCGAAATGTGTTCTACCAGTTGGTGGAGCTGGCGGTGAGCCGTGAGATCGATGGGCAGCGCTGGTTGGGGGTGTGGAGTGGCGGGGTGTTCTTCCCCATTGGTCTGGAACCGTAACCCTTCCTGTGGGAGTGAGCCTGTGGGAGCAAAGCTTGCTCGCGATAACACTGCCAGCGTGGATGTTGATTGACACTAGACCTTCGCGAGCAAGCTTTGCTCCCACATTTGTGCCCAGAACGAATTCAATTGACAGCCAATCATATGATGATTAGCGTGAGCCACCAATAAGAGTGGCCCGCGGGGTTTTCATGTCCAGCAGTTTTCACGCATCGACCGTCGATTGGCTCGGCGGTTGGATTGCCGCCGGCCAGGTCAAGGCTGGGCAGACCATCAAGGTCGAGGCGGACCTGGGCGAGCAGTTGGGGGTCAGTCGCACGGTGATTCGTGAGGCGATCAAGACCCTGGTGGCCAAAGGCATGCTCGAGGTCGGGCCGAAAGTGGGGACGCGGGTGTTGCCGGTGCGGCGCTGGAACCTGTTCGACCCACAGGTGGTCGGCTGGCTGTCACGCAGCGGTTTGCCAGAGAATTTTGTCGATGACCTGTTGGATCTGCGCCGCACCATCGAGCCGATGGCGGTGCGCTGGGCCTGCGAGCGGGCGACGGTTGAGCAGGTGCAGGCGATTCGCCTGGCCTACCATGCGCTGGAGCGGGCCGTGGACAGTGGCGCCGACTACAACCGGGCCGACCAGTTTTTCCACGAGTGCATCCTTGCCGCCAGCCACAATCAATTCATAGAACAAATGGTCCCGGCCCTGGGGGCGTTGCTGGCGGTGTCGTTCGAGGTGTCGGCCGCCGATCCGGATGAACTGCGCCGCACCTTGCCCATCCACAAGGATATCGCCGAAGCCATCGCGTCCCGCGACGCGACGCGTGGCGTCTGGGCCTGCATGACCCTGATCGACAACGCTGACCTGGCCATCAAGCGTTTTTACCCTAATGTGATGGCGGGTCGTACGGATACAGCCGGGCAAGACGGAAACGGGAGGTTTCAATGATGTGGAAGGCGGTAACGGAGCACCGGGCGAAACTGGGCGAAGGGCCCTTCTGGGACGAGCCGACCCAAGCGCTGTATTGGGTCGACATCGCCGGCAAACAGGCGCTGCGGTTGATCGGCGCCAATGTACAGATCTGGCAGATGCCCGAGCATGTGTCCGCCTTCATCCCGACGCAGAGGGGGGATGCACTGGTGACACTGAGCAGCGGCGTCTACCGGTTGGATCTGGATTCGCCGGGCCTGGAGCCGCGCCTGACGCTGCTGTGCATGGCCGATCCCCAACCCGGCAACCGCCCCAACGAAGCCCGTTGCGATGTCCTGGGCCAGCTGTGGCTCGGGACCATGCAGAACAACATCGGCGAAAACGGTGAGGATCTGCCCCTGGAACATCGATCCGGTGGTTTGTTTCGCGTGGGCGCCGATGGCCGGGTCATGCCGTTGCTGCGCGGACGGGGCATTCCCAACACGTTGTTGTGGAGTCCCGACGGTACCACGGTGTATTTCGGTGAAAGCCTCGACGGCACGTTGTACCGGCATTTCATCCATCCCGATGGCAGCCTGGCGCCCGCCGAAGTCTGGTTCGGCCCGCATTCGCGGGGCGGGCCGGACGGATCGGCGATGGACGCCCGGGGTTATGTCTGGAACGCCCGCTGGGATGGCAGTTGCCTGCTGCGAATCAGCCCCGATGGGCAGGTCGACCGGGTGATCGAGCTGCCGGTGAGTCGTCCCACCAGTTGCGTGTTCGGGGGAGAGGATCTCAAGACCCTTTACATCACCAGTGCGGCCAGTCCGTTGGCGCATCCGCTGGATGGCGCGGTGCTGTCCATGCGAGTCGATGTGCCGGGTGTGAGCTGTACACGGTTTGCTGGGTAAATCCCAAAATATGGGATGTAAATATATATATTGAGATTGTTTGGCGGCCGGGTTTATAGTCGGCTCCATCAGCAACATGCATTCACACTAAAAAAACAACACAGGTGAAGCGATGCAACGATCCATCCCCGTACGCCCCGGTGGCGTACGTGACCCTCTGTCCTCCCAGCGCCTTCGGCCGGTCATCCCTGGATGCCCGGTTTTTGTCGTGGCTGCGGATAGCGGAGTCGTGAGTCATGGCTGAAGCGCTTTCCTTGCCGCCGGTGCCCGAGCCACCGAAGGGCGAGCGGCTGAAGAACAAGGTGGCGCTGTTGACCGGTGCCGCCCAAGGTATTGGCGAGGCCATCGTCGCCGCGTTCGCTTCACAACAGGCGCGGCTGGTGATCGGCGACATCCAGGCCGGCAAGGTCGAACAGGTTGCCGCTGACTGGCGTGAACGCGGGGCGGACGTGCAAGCCTTGCAAGCCGATGTGTCGAACCCGCAGGACCTGCAGGCCATGGCCCGCCGGGCTGTTGAATTGCACGGTCGCATTGATGTGCTGGTGAATTGTGCCGGCGTCAATGTGTTCCGCGACCCGTTGGAAATGACTGAGGAAGACTGGCGCCGCTGCTTCGCCATCGACCTGGACGGTGCTTGGTACGGCTGCAAGGCTGTGTTGCCGCAGATGATCGAGCAGGGCGTGGGCAGCATCATCAACATTGCGTCGACCCATTCGTCCCACATCATTCCCGGCTGTTTTCCTTACCCGGTGGCCAAGCATGGCTTGCTCGGCCTGACGCGCGCCCTGGGCATCGAATACGCACCCAAGGGCGTCCGCGTCAACGCCATTGCACCGGGCTACATCGAAACCCAACTGAACGTCGACTACTGGAACGGCTTTGCCGATCCTCATGCCGAACGCCAGCGTGCGCTGGATCTGCACCCGCCACGCCGTATCGGGCAACCGATTGAAGTGGCAATGACGGCCGTGTTCCTGGCCAGTGATGAAGCTCCTTTCATCAACGCTTCATGCATCACCATTGATGGTGGACGTTCGGTCATGTACCACGACTGAACATTCCGGGATTGCAGTCGGAAACTTCGCCTGTAATCCAATCATCATACGATATGACTATTTAGATCTATGCTGTAGCAACTTGCTGTGACCGCCCAGCCTGCGCTTTACCACCGATGGTGGAGCAGACCCTGGACGTTTGGCTTTCAATAAAAAAAACAAGGAGTCAACTATGAATCATCGTCGTGGGATCCGTTCCCTGTGCCGCGTTGCCCTGGCAGTTGCCGCGGTTGGTCTCAGCAGTAGCTTGCTGGCGGCTGAAGAAGTGAAGATCGGTTTTCTGGTCAAGCAGGCCGAGGAGCCTTGGTTCCAGACCGAATGGGCGTTCGCCGAGAAGGCGGGCAAGGACAAGGGCTTCAAGGTCATCAAGATTGCCGTGCCCGATGGCGAGAAGACCCTCTCGGCCATCGACAGCCTCGCGGCCAACGGCGCCAAGGGCTTCGTGATCTGCCCGCCGGACGTGTCCCTGGGCCCGGCCATCATGGCCAAGGCCAAACTCAACGACATGAAAGTCATCGCTGTCGATGACCGTTTCGTCGATGCCAACGGCAAGTTCATGGAAGACGTGCCGTACCTTGGCATGGCCGCGTTCGAAGTGGGCCAGAAGCAGGGCACCGCCATGGCCGCTGAAGCCAAAAAACGTGGTTGGGACTGGAAAGAAACCTACGCGGTGATCAACACCTTCAACGAGTTGGACACCGGCAAGAAACGCACCGACGGTTCGATTGACGCCCTGAAGAAAGCCGGTATGCCGGACGATCACATCCTCACCACTGCGCTTAAGACCCTCGACGTACCGGGGAGTATGGACTCCACCAACTCCGCGCTGGTGAAACTGCCCAGCGGTGCGAAGAACCTGATCATCGGCGGCATGAACGACAACACTGTGCTGGGTGGCGTGCGCGCGACTGAAAGCGCCGGGTTCAAGGCAGACAACGTGATCGGGATCGGCATCAACGGCACCGACGCCATCGGCGAGCTGAAGAAGCCCCACAGCGGTTTCTTCGGTTCGATGCTGCCTAGCCCGCACATCGAAGGCTACAAGACTGCCGAGATGATGTTCGAGTGGGTTACCACCGGCAAGGAGCCACCGAAATACACCGCCATGGACGAAGTGACGCTGATCACTCGGGAGAACTTCAAGCAGGAGCTGGAAAAGATCGGCCTGTGGAATTGACGGCCGGTTGATTCAAAAGCGGCCCTGGTGTCTTGGGGCCGCTTGATCTCTGTGAGTTCGAGGTGGTTATGCAAGCGCAAACAGCGACACAGCAACACAACATCGGCGCCAGCTTGCGGTTCAATGGAATCGGCAAGGCCTTTCCTGGCGTGCAGGCGTTGGCCAATATCAGTTTTGTTGCCCATCCAGGCCAGGTTCATGCCTTGATGGGGGAAAACGGCGCGGGCAAGTCCACGTTGCTGAAGATTCTGGGTGGGGCCTATATCCCGAGCAGCGGCGAGCTGCAGATCGGCGAGCAGACGATGGCCTTCAAATGCACGGCCGACAGCATCGCCAGCGGCGTAGCGGTGATTCACCAGGAGCTGCATCTGGTGCCGGAAATGACGGTGGCCGAGAACCTGTTCCTGGGCCATCTGCCGGCCCGCTTCGGCCTGGTCAATCGCGGCGTGTTGCGCCAGCAGGCGTTGGCGCTGCTCAAGGGCCTGGCCGACGAAATCGATCCCCAGGAAAAAGTCGGGCGTCTGTCCCTCGGTCAGCGCCAACTGGTGGAAATCGCCAAGGCCCTGTCCCGGGGCGCCCATGTGATTGCTTTCGATGAACCCACCAGCAGCCTTTCTGCACGGGAAATCGACCGCTTGATGGCGATCATCGCCCGCCTGCGGGACGAGGGCAAAGTGGTGCTGTATGTGAGCCACCGCATGGAAGAAGTGTTCCGCATCTGTAACGCGGTGACGGTGTTCAAGGACGGCCGCTACGTGCGCACCTTCGACAATATGAGCGAGTTGACCCACGATCAGTTGGTCACCTGCATGGTCGGGCGCGATATCCAGGACATCTATGATTATCGCGCCCGTGAGCGCGGTGAAGTGGCGCTGCAGGTCGACCGCCTGCTCGGTCCAGGGCTGCGTGAACCGGTGAGTTTCCAGGTGCACAAAGGTGAAATCCTCGGCTTGTTCGGGCTGGTGGGAGCTGGACGCACCGAATTGCTGCGATTGCTCAGCGGCCTGGAACGCCAGACCGAAGGGAGCCTGGTCCTGCACGGCGAGGCGTTGAAACTGCGTTCGCCCCGGGATGCCATCGCCGCTGGCGTACTGCTCTGCCCGGAAGACCGCAAGAAGGAAGGCATCATGCCCCTGGCCAGCGTCGGCGAGAACATCAACATCAGCGCCCGCAGTGCCCATTCCACCCTCGGCTGCCTGTTGCGCGGCGATTGGGAAAAGGGCAATGCCGACAAGCAGATCAAGGCGTTGAAAGTGAAGACGCCGACGGCGGGGCAGAAAATCATGTTCCTGTCCGGCGGCAACCAGCAGAAGGCGATCCTCGGTCGCTGGCTGTCGATGCCGATGAAAGTCCTGTTGCTGGACGAGCCCACCCGCGGCATCGATATCGGTGCGAAGGCTGAGATCTACCAGATCATCCACAACCTGGCGGCCGAGGGCATCGCGGTGATTGTGGTATCCAGCGACCTGATGGAAGTGATGGGCATTTCCGACCGGATCCTGGTGCTGTGCGAAGGGGCCATGCGCGGCGAGCTGCCGCGTGCCGAGGCCAACGAATCCAACCTGCTGCAACTGGCGCTGCCACGCCAACGCGTTGCCGACGCGGCGAACTGAGAGGTAAATCATGACCATTCAAAACAATGCACTGCCAACGGCACGCAAACCCCTGGACATGCGTCGGTTCCTCGACGACTGGGTCATGCTGCTGGCGGCCATCGGCATCTTCGTGCTCTGCACGCTGTTGATCGACAACTTCCTGTCGCCGCTGAACATGCGAGGTCTGGGGCTGGCGATTTCCACCACCGGCATTGCCGCCTGCACCATGTTGTATTGCCTGGCATCCGGGCACTTCGACTTGTCGGTCGGCTCGGTGATCGCCTGCGCCGGCGTGGTCGCGGCAGTGGTGATGCGCGATACCAACAGCGTGTTCCTGGGTGTCAGCGCGGCACTGGTGATGGGGCTGATCGTGGGGCTGATCAACGGCATCGTCATTGCCAAGCTACGGGTCAATGCCTTGATCACCACGCTGGCGACCATGCAGATCGTTCGCGGCCTGGCCTATATCTTTGCCAATGGCAAGGCGGTGGGCGTGTCCCAGGAATCGTTCTTCGTGTACGGCAACGGCCAGTTGTTCGGCGTGCCGGTACCGATCCTGATCACCATCGTCTGCTTCCTGTTTTTCGGCTGGTTGCTGAACTACACCACCTATGGGCGCAACACCATGGCCATCGGTGGTAATCAGGAAGCCGCATTGCTGGCAGGGGTGAACGTCGACCGCACCAAGATCATCATCTTCGCCGTGCACGGCGTGATCGGCGCGTTGGCAGGTGTGATCCTGGCCTCGCGCATGACCTCCGGCCAACCGATGATCGGCCAGGGCTTCGAACTGACAGTGATCTCGGCCTGCGTGCTGGGCGGGGTATCGTTGAGCGGTGGTATCGGCATGATCCGTCACGTGATTGCCGGCGTGCTGATTCTGGCGATCATCGAAAACGCGATGAACCTGAAGAACATCGACACCTTCTACCAATACGTCATCCGTGGCTCGATCCTGCTGCTCGCGGTGGTCATCGACCGCATGAAACAGCGCTGAAACCTGCTTCGACCGGGCGGGTCCCATCGCGGGCAAGCCCGGCTCCCACAGGATTTTGTGTCTGTCGCGGAGCGCGTAGACGCCGCAGATTTCCTGTGGGAGCGAGCCTGCTCGCGATGGCGTCCGCCCTGACGCCGCCAATCAAGCAGCCTTGCGCAACGCCTCGATCAACTCCTGCTTGCGCATTTTCGAACGCCCGGGAATGTTTTTCGCCCGGGCTTCCTTCATCAGGCTGTCGACCGTCTGGGCTTCATGGGAAGCCTTGCTGCCACGGGGATGGCCTTCCCGGGTCTTGGCTGCACGACGGGCCGATTCCTTGCGGTCGGTTTTCTTTTCCGCGGCCGGTTTATGTTTCCCCGAACCGCCGGAGCGCTCGCCGCCGCCGGACTGTTTGTTCACCGTCGCCCAAGCGCGTTCCTCGGCCGTATCCTCGGACAGGCCTTTCTTCTCGTAGCTTTTTTCGATGTGTTCGGCCTTGCGCTTTTGCTCGGCGGTGTATTTGTCTTTGCTTCCACGAGGCATGGGATTTCCTCCTCAAGTGTGTGAGCAGAGGCTACTGGCTGGCGCCGCCTTCGGAGCCCGAACCACCGGTGGTGGTTTTCGAGCCCACGCCGGTTCCGGCGTTATCGGGCGCTGTAGAGTCCGGTGTGTTCATGCCGCCCTGACGGCCCATGTCATTACCCTGCACACGCGGATCGGTGCCAGTGGCGGGTGGCTGGCCATTGTTCAGGGTGCCGGCGCCGGTGCCGTCGGTGTTCAACTTGGGCATGCCCTGGGTGGCAGGCGAGTTGGGGGCCTCCACCGGGTCGGTCGGTCCGGTGCCCGAGGTGGACGCCGCGAAGGCCACCGAGGACAGCAGTGCGGCAAATGTGAACGCAGTCAGCCTTGAAGTGATCATGGTGTCGCCTCCATTTTTCAGATGCTTGCCTGATCTTGGGCCGCGCTGGATCGGCGTTGGTGCCTCGGGGGCGACGAATGGCGCTTTTGCCGGTGGATCATCATTTTGGATTGGCATGTGACGAGCGCTGCGTAGCGGCTTAGTATGAGGCTTTCCATTGGCTACAAGGCCTGTTCATGACGATCGAGATCCGTCCTGCGCAACCCAGCGATGCGCCTCAAATCCTTGCCTTCATCACCGAGCTGGCCGACTACGAGAAGGCCCGTCACGAAGTCATCGCCAGTGTGGCCGACATCGAGCGCAGCCTGTTCAGCGAAGGCGCGACCGCCCACGGGCTGATCTGCTTGCGCGATGGCGTGCCGATTGGTTTCGCGGTGTTTTTCTTCAGTTACTCCACCTGGTTGGGCAGCAATTGCCTGTATCTGGAAGACCTGTACATCACGCCCGAGCAGCGTGGTGGCGGGGCGGGCAAGACGTTGTTGCGTCATCTGGCCAAGGTTGCCTGCGACAACGATTGCGGTCGTTTCGAATGGAGCGTCCTGGACTGGAACACGCCGGCGATCGAGTTCTACAAATCCCTCGGCGCGCAACCCCAGGAAGAATGGGTGCGCTACCGGATGGACGGTAAGGTGCTACGGGATTTCGCCCAAGGCAACTGAATGGCTCAGGCGTGGTCGGCGGAGGCCCATTCGGCAAATCCGGGCCGCTGTTCCAGACGCTTGCAATACGCCGCCACGGCCGGATAGTCCGGCCGTTCCATCGGCGTCTGGCGCCAGCGGTGCACAGACAGGCCGATGAGCACGTCTGCCAGGGAGAAATCCGCACCGGCAACGTAAGCGCCGGTGCGATTCAACTGCTGCTCCAGCAACCCCATCTTCTCGTTCCAGCCTTTGATGCCGGCGGCGATGGATTGGGGGTCCTGCATACTCGGATTCTTGCGCACCAGCGCGTGAAACGCGTAACCCCATGACGGGTTGAGTTCCGTCGCCTGCCAATCCATCCACTGCTCGATCCGGGCCCTGGCCGCCGGCTCGACCGGCAGCAGGTCGCTGGCGCCATGCTTGCCCACCAAATAACGGCAGATGGTATTCGACTCCCAGAGCACACCGTTCTCATCGATGATCACCGGTACCTGGGCATTGGGGTTAAGCGCCAGGAACGCAGGATCGTGGGTTGAGTTGAAGCCGATGCCCCAATCTTCGCGCTCGTAGGGAATGTCCAATTCCCGGCAAGTCCAAAGCACTTTCCTGACGTTGATCGAGGAAGTGCGACCGAGGATTTTCAGCAGTTGTGCCATGTCGTTGTCCCTGAGAGTTAAGGCATCCGGACAGGAAACGTAGCAGGGTCGTGGGTGGTTGGCGATGGTTTCAAATGGTTTTGCGGTAATCCCAATATATGGGAGTGATATTTATATATTGAGATTTTGTCCCGCCCAGGTTTATAGTCCGTGCCACTCACTGCCAAAAAACAGAACAGGTGAAGCGGATGCAGGCGCAATTGATCGCGCTCGATTGGGGGACAACCTCACTACGGGCTTACAAACTCGCCGCGGGAGGCGAGGTGCTCGAACAGCGCTCGCTGTCGTCGGGGATCATGCAGTTGCCCTCCGGGCCGCGGACCGTGGCCGGTCGGGAATGCACCGACGGTTTCGAGCTGGCGTTCGACGAGGCCTGCGGTGATTGGCTGGATGCGCAGCCGGACCTGCCCGTCATTGCCTGCGGCATGGTCGGCAGCGCCCAGGGTTGGTGCGAAGCGCCTTACTGCGACACACCGGCGAACGTCGCCAATCTCGGACATTCCCTACAAACCGTTCGGAGCCTTCGCGGTGTCGATGTGCACATCGTGCCAGGGGTGATCCAGCGCTCGCGGTTGCCCAATGTGATGCGCGGCGAAGAAACCCAGGTACTCGGCGCCTTGCACAGCTTGCCGAACGAAGCGGTGCTGATCGGCTTGCCCGGCAGCCACTCGAAATGGGTGGAAGTGGCCGACGGCTGCATCGTGCATTTCGACACCTTCATGACCGGCGAAATCTTCGCCGTGCTCAGCGACCACAGCATTCTCGGCCGAACCCAACAGCGCGGTACCGCGTTCGACGGCGTGGCCTTCGACCGGGGTGTGCAGGTGGCGCTGTCGACGGACGGACAGGTCGGCCCGCTGTCCACCGTGTTCAGCGCTCGCAGCCTGGGGCTGACCGGTGAACTCGGCGCGAGCGCCCAAGCCGACTATCTCTCTGGCTTGTTGATTGGCCACGAGCTGACGGCACTGGCCGCCGCACAACGCCATCGGCGCAACAGCGTGCACTTGCCGGCGGTGGTCTTGATCGGCAATTCCCAACTCTGCGCCCGTTATCAACGGGCCCTCGACGCCTGCGGCTTTGCCCGGGTGACCCTGGCCGAACAGGCCACCGAACGAGGTTTGTGGCAACTGGCTGTGGCGGCCGGGCTGCTCGAATCCAGCGCATCGCGTTAAACCTGACTGGAGGTCTGACATGCTCACACAAGCACTGGCGCACAACGGGCTGATCGCGATCCTGCGCGGTCTGCGTCCCGAAGAGGCGGCAGCCATCGGCGAAGTCCTGTACAGCGCCGGATTTCGCGTCATCGAGGTACCGCTCAATTCCCCAGAGCCGTACGAAAGTATCCGTATCCTGCGCGATACCTTGCCCGCCGACTGCCTGATCGGCGCCGGCACCGTGCTGACGCCGGAGCAGGTGGAGCAGGTCAAAGCCGCCGGCGGCCAGGTGATCGTCATGCCCCACAGCGATCCGAAGGTGTTGCGGGCGGCGAAAGCAGCGGGACTCTACCTCTCGCCCGGCGTCGCCACGCCGACCGAGGCATTTGCCGCGCTGGCCGAAGGCGCCCATGTGTTGAAACTGTTTCCTGCCGAGCAAATGGGCCCGGCGGTGGTCAAGGCCTGGCTCGCGGTGTTGCCGGCCGGGACCGTGCTGGTGCCGGTGGGTGGGATCACGCCGGACAACATGGCGGTGTTCCTCGAAGCGGGCGTCAAGGGGTTCGGCCTGGGCTCCGGGCTGTTCAAGCCAGGCCTGACGGCTGACGAAGTCGCGGTGCGCGCCAAGGCTTACGTGGCCGCGTGGAATGCCTTGAACTGAAGACTTTTCCAGCGCCCGTGCGCTGCATCTGACAAGAGAGACAACAAGATGAAAATCACCAAACTGACCACCTTCATCGTTCCGCCGCGCTGGTGCTTCCTCAAGGTCGAAACCGACGAGGGCGTGACGGGCTGGGGCGAGCCGGTGGTCGAGGGCCGTGCCCATACGGTGGCGGCCGCCGTCGAGGAATTGTCCGACTACCTGATCGGCAAAGACCCACGCAACATCGAAGACATCTGGACCGTGCTGTATCGCGGCGGCTTCTATCGCGGTGGCGCTGTGCACATGAGCGCCCTGGCCGGTATCGACCAGGCGCTGTGGGACATCAAGGGCAAGGCCCTGGGCGTATCGGTCAGTGACCTGCTGGGCGGTCAGGTGCGCGACAAGATTCGTGTCTACTCCTGGATCGGCGGCGACCGGCCGGCGGACACCGCTCGCGCAGCGAAAGAAGCCGTAGGGCGGGGCTTCACGGCAGTGAAAATGAACGGCACTGAAGAGCTGCAGTTTCTCGATACTTTCGAAAAAGTCGACCTGGCCCTCGCCAATGTGGCAGCGGTGCGGGATGCGGTGGGGCCGAACGTCGGCATCGGCGTGGACTTCCACGGCCGGGTCCACAAGCCAATGGCCAAGGTCCTGATGAAGGAACTCGACCCGTACAAACTGATGTTCATCGAAGAACCGGTGCTCAGCGAAAACTACGAAGCCCTCAAGGAACTGGCGCCGCTGACCAGCACCCCGATTGCGCTGGGTGAGCGGCTGTTCTCCCGCTGGGATTTCAAGCGGGTGCTCAGCGAAGGCTACGTGGACATCATCCAGCCGGATGCGTCCCACGCCGGAGGCATCACCGAAACCCGCAAGATCGCCAACATGGCCGAGGCCTACGACGTGGCGCTGGCGCTGCACTGCCCGCTGGGCCCGATCGCCCTGGCGGCGTGCCTGCAACTGGATGCGGCTTGCTACAACGCGTTCATCCAGGAGCAGAGCCTGGGCATCCACTACAACGAGAGCAACGACCTGTTGGATTACGTCAAGGATGCGCGGGTGTTCGACTACGACCAAGGCTTCGTGAAGATCCCCAACGGCCCGGGCCTGGGCATCGAGATCAACGAGGAGTACGTCATCGAACGCGCCGCCGTCGGCCACCGCTGGCGCAACCCGATCTGGCGCCATGCCGATGGCAGTTTTGCCGAGTGGTGATTGAGGCCTGATCGCACTGTGCAAGCCATGGAATGCTGTGGGAGCAAGGCTTGCCCGCGATGAACGATGACGCGGTCCGACTGCAAAACGCATCGTCTGCGTCGCGGGCAAGCCTTGCTCCCACAGGGGCTTCCTTCACCTTTGCCACATTCGACAAATATAAAAAGAGGCACCTCACATGCAAGCGCACACCCTGAGCGCGCAGGCGTCGTCGGTGACGCCCAGCCGCAAGCGTTTTTTCATCATGGTTTTGCTGTTCATCACCGTGGTCATCAACTACCTGGACCGCAGCAACCTGTCGATTGCCGCCCCCGCGCTGACCAGTGAGCTGGGCATCGATCCGATCCATGTCGGGCTGATCTTCTCGGCGTTCGGCTGGACCTACGCGGCCATGCAGATCCCCGGCGGCTGGCTGGTGGACCGCGTGCCGCCGCGGATTCTGTACAGCGTCGCATTGCTGTTGTGGTCGCTGGCCACGGTGATGCTCGGTTTCGCCGCCAGCTTCATCGCCCTGTTCGTGCTGCGCATGGCGGTTGGGGCCCTGGAGGCGCCGGCCTATCCCATCAACAGCCGCGTGGTCACCACCTGGTTCCCCGAGCGCGAGCGGGCCACGGCCATTGGGTTCTACACCTCCGGACAGTTCGTTGGCCTGGCTTTCCTGACGCCGGTGCTGGCCTGGCTGCAGCACACGTTCGGCTGGCACATGGTGTTCGTGGTGACCGGTGCGGTGGGCATTATCTGGGCGGCGATCTGGTACGCGGTGTATCGCGAACCGCGGGATTTCAAGGGCGCCAACGCTGCAGAAATCGACTTGATTCGCGAGGGCGGCGCCCTGGTGGACATCCAGGCCGAGACGGCCAAGGCCAAGGTGAAGTTCAGCTGGACCGACCTGGGCATCGTCCTGACCCGTCGCAAGCTGTGGGGCATCTACCTGGGCCAGTTCTGCCTGAACTCCACGCTGTGGTTTTTCCTGACATGGTTCCCGACCTACCTGGTGAAATATCGCGGCATGGACTTCATCAAGTCTGGCCTGCTGGCGTCGTTGCCCTTTCTTGCGGCGTTTGTCGGCGTGTTGTGTTCCGGTTTCTTTTCCGACTGGCTGATCCGTCGCGGCGCCACGGTCGGGTTCGCCCGCAAGTTGCCGATCATTGGCGGGTTGTTGATCTCGACCTCGATCATTGGCGCCAACTTCGTTGAGTCGACACCGCTGGTGATCGCGTTTCTGGCGTTGGCGTTCTTCGGCAATGGCCTGGCGTCGATCACCTGGTCGCTGGTGTCGACCCTGGCGCCGGCGCGACTGCTCGGGCTGACGGGTGGGGTGTTCAACTTCATCGGCAACCTGGCGGCCATTGCCACGCCGATTGTCATTGGTTTCCTCGCCAGCGGCGATTCGTTTGCCCCGGCCATTACCTATATCGCCGTGCTGGCGCTGGTGGGCGCGTTGTCCTACATCCTGCTGGTCGGGAAGGTCGAGCGCATCGAGTTGTAGTCCGACGGGGCGGGCGACCATAATGCCGCCCGTTCCCCGCTCACTGTTGAAGGCCGGCTATGCAGCAAGACGATCCAAAAATCACCAAGGACGCAGCGCCTACAGGCACCCAGACATTGCTGCGCGGCCTGGGTGTGGTTCAGGCGGTCGCCAGCGGTGCCCGTGATCTGAAGGAAATCGCCCGGCTGATCGGCACGACCCGCAGCACCACCCATCGCCTGGCCAGTTGCCTGGTGGACGAGCGCTACCTGCGCGTGGTGCCCCAGGTGGGTTACCTGTTGGGGCCGAAGTTGATCGAACTGGGTTTCCAGGCCAGGGAAGAGCTGCCGCTGGTGAGCCTGGCGGGACCGTACCTGGATGAGTTGTCGGCGTTGACCGGCGACACCGTTCACCTGGCGATTCGCGAGGGGGACGAGGTTCTGTACCTGCTGAAGAATCCGGGGCGCAATGGCCCGGAAATGCGTTCGCGGGTGGGCCATCGCATGCCGTTGGCGCGCACGGGGATTGGCAAGGCGCTGATGCTCGATGATCCCGAGGACAATTGGCGGCGGTTGTACGAAATCAGTCTGCCGGCCGCTGGGAAAAATCAATTCTGGCCGCAGCACCAGGAGCAATCCTGGGAACAGTTCCAGCAGCGGATGGTGGAGTATGTGGCGGGAGGCTATGCCTTCGACCTGGAGGACAACGAACCGTCGATCCGTTGCGTGGCGGCGCCGATCCGGGACGCTGGCAAGCGGATTGTCGCCGGTATCAGCATCGCCAGCACCGTACCGTATATGCCGTTGGAAAAAATGGCCGAGCTGATTCCCCTGGTCAAAGGGGTCACGGCCCGGCTGTCGGCGGAGCTGGGTGCCAAGGTCTGATGAGTGGCCTGTGTGGCTAATTCATGCACTCAACTTCGAGTGCCCGAATTAACCATACAGGCCACTGCGTCAGGCCTTGAGCGTCGCCATGTCGATGACAAAGCGGTATTTCACGTCTCCGGCGATCATGCGGCTGTAGGCCTCGTTGATCTGACGGATGTCGAGCATTTCAACGTCGCAGCTGATGTTGTGCTCGGCGCAGAAATCCAGCACCTCCTGGGTCTCGGCAATGCCACCGATCAACGAGCCGGCCAATACGCGACGACCCATGATCAAGTTGGCGGCATGGACCGGCGGGTCGATCGGTTCGACCAGGCCCACCAGGATGTGTACGCCGTCGAAACGCAATGTCCCCAGGTAAGGATTGAGGTCGTGCTGTACCGGAATCGTGTCCAACAGGAAGTGGAAGCGTCCGGCGGCAGCGGCCATCTGCTCGGCGTCGGTGGACACGATCACATGATCGGCACCCTGGCGACGGGCTTCTTCCGCCTTGCTCGCCGAGCGGGTGAACAACGTCACTTCGGCACCCATGGCCTTGGCGAACTTGATGCCCATGTGGCCGAGACCACCCATGCCGAGCACGCCGACCCTGTCGCCGGCCTTCACGCCATAGTGCTTGAGGGGGGAGTAGGTGGTGATGCCGGCGCAGAGAATCGGTGCAGCGCTGGCCGGGTCGAGTGCGGCGGGGATACGCAACACGAAATGCTCGTTGACCACGATGCTGTCGGAGTAGCCCCCCATGGTATGGCCGCCGCTGATACGGTCCGGGCTGGCATAGGTCTGGGTCATGCCCTGGTAGCAGTATTGCTCCAGGTCAGCATGGCAGGCTTCGCACTCGCGGCAGGAGTCGACCATGCAGCCGACACCCACCAAGTCGCCGATCTTATAGCGGGTGACATTTGCACCGACGGCGGTCACCTTGCCTACGATCTCGTGGCCGGGCATCAGCGGGTAGACAGCGATGCCCCATTCGTTGCGAGCCTGGTGGATATCGGAGTGGCAGACGCCACAGTAGAGGATGTCGATTGCCACGTCGTCGGCCTGCGGGCTGCGCCGCTCGAACTTCATGGGGGCGAGGGGCGCGGTGGGCGATTGAGCGGCGTATCCGATGGCAGTGTACATAGTGAACCTCGCTAAGCAATGAACAGTCAGGCGATCTATTCTGGGAGCCATGGCGGCATCCCGCGATGGCGATTCCTACGGGTGTCATGCCTAATCCTCCGACCTTGGCCGTAGATTGATCCTATGGAGCGCCAGACCTGCGATGATGTTCCCATCCCTTTTTCCGTGAAGTTTTCCCATGTTGCTGACCCGCTATCTCGATGCCAACGCGGCGCTGGTTTCGCTGATCGAACCCCTGGCGACCCGTGACGGCTTTATCCCTACACAGTTGCCTGGCGTGCAAGTGCTGCGATGCAGCCAAGACATCGCCCGTGGCCCGCAGCTCTACGAGCCGAGCCTGGTGATCATCGCCCAGGGCAGCAAACTGGCTTACCTGGGACCGCGCACGCTGGAATACGGCGCCGGGCACTACCTGATCCAGGCGCTGCCGGTGCCGTTCGAGTGCGAAACCTACGCCATGCCCGATGCTCCGCTGCTCGGGATTTCCGTTGCGATCGATCGAGCGCTGTTGGGCGAGCTGGTGTTGGCCATGGGGTTGATGCCGGGGCGAAGCCTCGCGGCCCAGACGCCGGAGTCCATGACCAGCGCCGTGCTCGATGGCGCCATGCGCGGATGCGTCGAGCGTCTGTTGCAATGCTTGCACGACCCACTGGAATGCCAGGTCATGGGCCAGGCGCGGTTGCGGGAGTTGCTCTTCGCGGCGTTGCGCGGGCCCCAGGCCGATGTGTTGCGGGCGTTGGTGGAGCAGCAAGGGCAGTTCGCCCGGATCGCTGCCGCATTGAGCCATTTGCACGCGCACTTCACCGAGCCGCTGAACGTCGAGACGCTGGCCAACTGCGCGAACATGAGCGCCTCGACTTTTCATGAACATTTCAAGCGCAGCACCTTGCTGTCGCCGGTGCAGTACCTCAAGCGATTGCGCCTGCTCAAGGCGCAGCGGTTGTTGCTCAGCGAGGGCATGGGCGTGGCCCAGGTCGCACATCAGGTCGGCTACCAGAGCTCGTCGCAGTTCAGCCGGGAGTACAAGCGTTACTTCGAGCGCAATCCTGGAGAGGAACGCGCCGCCTGAACCGCAGCAGATCCCTGTCGGAGCGAGCCTGCTCGCGATAGCGGTGTGTCAGCCAGTAAAAATGCGACAGGTGAACCGCTATCGCGAGCAGGCTCGCTCCCACAGGGTATCGGCGCTCCATTAATCGCAGGCAACAAAAAGGCCCCCATTGCGGGAGCCTTGATGTTCAGCGAATCGGCTTACATGTTCGGGTAAGTCGGCCCGCCGGCGCCTTCCGGCGAGACCCAGGTGATGTTCTGGGCGGGATCCTTGATGTCGCAGGTCTTGCAGTGCACGCAGTTCTGGGCGTTGATCTGGAAGCGCTTCTCGCCGTCTTCCTTGGTCACCACCTCATACACACCGGCCGGGCAGTAACGTTGGGCCGGTTCGTCGTACAGCGGCAGGTTCTTGCTGATCGGGATGCTCGGGTCGGTCAGCTTCAGGTGGCAGGGTTGTTCTTCTTCATGGTTGGTTCCGGAGATGAACACCGAGCTGAGTTTGTCGAAGCTGATCTTGCCGTCCGGTTTCGGGTAGTCGATCTTCTTGCAATCGGCCGCCAGCTTCAGGCAAGCGTAGTCGGGCTTGTTGTCGTGCAGGGTGAACGGCAGCTTGCCGCCGAAGATGTTCTGGTCGAGCCAGTTGAAGCCGCCACCGACGATTGCGCCGTATTTATGGATCGCTGCGCCGAAATTGCGGCTGGCGAACAGCTCTTCGTACAGCCAGCTGTTCTTGAAGCTGTCAACGTAAGCGGTCAGTTCATCACCGCCTTCGGATTCGGCGAACAGGCGATCGGCCACGGCATCGGCGGCGAGCATGCCGGATTTCATGGCAGTGTGGCTGCCCTTGATCTTGGCGAAGTTCAGCGTACCGAGGTCGCAACCGATCAGCGCGCCGCCCTTGAAGACCATTTTCGGCAGCGAGTTCAAGCCGCCCTTGCAGATGGCTCGGGCGCCATAGCTGACGCGCTTGCCGCCTTCCAGGTACTGCTTGAGCACCGGGTGATGCTTGAGGCGCTGGAACTCGTCGAATGGCGACAGGTAGGTGTTGCTGTAGGACAGGTCGACGATCAGACCTACCACCACCTGGTTGTTTTCCAGGTGGTAGAGGAAGGAACCACCGGTGTTCTCGGTGCCCATGATATCCAGCGGCCAGCCGGCGGTGTGCACCACCAGGCCAGGCTGATGTTTGGCCGGGTCGATTTCCCAGATTTCCTTCAAGCCGATGCCGTAGTGCTGGGCGTCGGCGTCGCTGTCCAGGTTGAAGCGCTTGATCAGTTGCTTGCCGATATGGCCACGGCAGCCTTCGGCGAACAGCGTGTACTTGCCGCGCAGTTCCATGCCCGGTGTGTAAAGGCCTTCTTTCGGGTGGCCTTCACGGTCGACACCCAGATCGCCGGTGATGATCCCGCGAACCACGCCGTTTTCGTCGAACAGCGCTTCCTGGGCGGCGAAGCCCGGATAGATTTCCACGCCCAGGTTCTCGGCCTGCTGGGCCAGCCAGCGGCAAAGATTGCCGAGGGAAATAATATAGTTGCCTTCGTTGTGCATGGTCTTGGGCACGAAGAAGTCAGGGATTTTGTTCGCAGTCTCGGCGTTTCTCAGGACATAAATGTCATCGCGCTTGACTGGCGTGTTCAGCGGGGCGCCGAGTTCTTTCCAGTCCGGGAACAGTTCATTCAGGGCGCGGGGTTCGAACACCGCGCCGGAAAGGATGTGCGCACCCACTTCGGAGCCTTTTTCCACCACGCAGACGCTGATTTCCTTACCGGCTTCGGCGGCCTTCTGCTTCAGGCGGCAGGCGGCAGACAGGCCAGCGGGGCCGGCACCGACGATGACGACGTCGAATTCCATGTATTCGCGTTCCACAGGCTATCTCCTACTCTCAAGGCTCACGGTTTTTCTAATTGGAGGTTGGGCGTTGCATCCATTGTTTCCTTTGGGAAAACGATAAAAGCGACAATGGATGACTCGCGGTTCTCTCTTGGCGGCGCATTATATCTACACCACTCTCAGGGTCCAATACAAACGTTTGTTTGAAATAGCCGCAGCCCAGATAAATCACCGACGTGCGGCTTATGACTGGCCATTTTGCCGTATTGACCGGAATAGGCGTTCCGGTCAAGATACGGGCGGTTTTGCGCTCGCCGTAGGCTGACTGTTGGTTTCAAGAGCACCTCTAAAGACAGGGCGAAGGCAGCACAAAGTGACATATTGCGTGTTCGGACGCGCAGTTTACACGCCGCGATATTGAATGACTCATCGGTCACCCTCGACGAATGGTCTTCACTCCCGTGAGCAAGGTCATGTGTGGTTCATGCCGGCGTTTTTAGAGGTGCCCTTGCGCCCATGAGCATCAACCGCCAGGTTCGCCTAGGCGACTTTCTTTTCACCGGAGAGTAACGAGGAATCCATGAAGGTTCTTGTAGCTGTCAAACGAGTGGTCGACTATAACGTCAAGGTTCGCGTCAAGGCGGACAACTCCGGCGTCGACCTCGCCAACGTCAAGATGTCGATGAACCCTTTCTGCGAAATCGCCGTGGAAGAAGCCGTACGCCTGAAAGAAAAAGGCGTGGCGACTGAGATCGTCGTCGTCTCTATCGGCCCGACCACCGCCCAGGAGCAACTGCGCACTGCGCTGGCGCTGGGTGCCGATCGCGCCATTCTCGTCGAATCCGCCGAAGAGCTGACTTCCCTGGCCGTGGCCAAGCTGCTCAAGGCCGTTGTCGACAAGGAGCAGCCACAGCTGGTGATCCTTGGCAAACAAGCCATCGACAGCGACAACAACCAGACCGGCCAGATGCTTGCCGCATTGAGCGGCTACGGTCAGGGCACCTTCGCGTCGAAAGTCGAAGTGTCCGGCGACAGCGTTGCCGTGACCCGGGAAATCGACGGCGGCGCGCAGACCGTTTCCCTGAAACTGCCGGCCATCGTCACCACCGACCTGCGTTTGAACGAGCCGCGCTATGCGTCTCTGCCAAACATCATGAAAGCCAAGAAGAAGCCGCTTGAAGTGCTGACTCCTGACGCTTTGGGCGTTTCCACCGCCTCCACCAACAAGACCCTGAAAGTCGAAGCGCCGGCTGCACGCAGCGCGGGCATCAAGGTCAAGTCGGTGGCTGAACTGGTCGAGAAACTGAAAAACGAAGCGAAGGTAATCTGAACATGACTATCTTGGTAATCGCCGAACACGACAACAAGGCGCTGGCTCCGGCCACGCTGAACACCGTTGCTGCCGCTGCCAAAATTGGCGGCGATATCCACGTTCTGGTTGCAGGCCAGGGCGCTGGCGCCGTGGCTGAAGCCGCCGCGAAAATCGCCGGCGTGGCAAAAGTGCTGTCGGCCGACAACGCCGCCTATGCGCACCAGTTGCCGGAAAACGTTGCGCCACTGGTCGCCGAGCTGGGCAAGGGCTACAGCCACATCCTGGCCGCCGCCACGTCCAACGGCAAGAACATCCTGCCGCGCGTTGCCGCTGCCCTGGATGTCGACCAGATCTCCGAGATCATCTCGGTGGAAAGTGCCGACACCTTCCAGCGTCCGATCTATGCCGGTAACGCCATTGCCACCGTGCAGTCGAGCGCTTCGGTCAAGGTCATCACCGTGCGCGCCACCGGTTTCGACCCGGTTGCGGCCGAAGGTGGCTCGGCCGCCGTCGAAGCCGTAGGCGCTGCCCACGACGCCGGCATTTCCAGCTTCGTCAACGAAGAACTGGCCAAGTCCGATCGTCCTGAACTGACTGCTGCCAAGATCGTCGTTTCCGGCGGCCGCGGCATGCAGAACGGTGACAACTTCAAGCACCTGTACGCCCTGGCCGACAAGCTGGGCGCCGCCGTCGGCGCTTCCCGCGCAGCGGTCGACGCAGGTTTCGTACCCAACGACATGCAGGTCGGCCAGACCGGCAAGATCGTTGCGCCACAGCTGTACATCGCCGTCGGTATCTCCGGCGCGATCCAGCACTTGGCGGGTATGAAGGACTCCAAGGTGATCGTTGCGATCAACAAGGACGAAGAAGCACCGATCTTCCAGGTGGCCGATTACGGCCTGGTGGCGGATCTGTTCGAAGCGGTCCCTGAGTTGGAGAAGCTGGTCTAATCCGGCCTCTTCACTTATAAAGAGCCCGGCTTTGACCGTAGTGCTGTTCATTTAAGGTGGATCTGAATCCTTGAATGAGCGCAATACGGTCCTGGCCGGGCTTTTTATTGTCTGCATTTTCAAGGGGAGCGTAACGCCATGGATCTTCGCCATTGGGCAGGCTGGTCGTTGCTGTGGGCGCTGGCGGGGGTGCCGGGCCTGTCTGTCGCGGCCGGCAAGTGCGAGCGGCTGATCGCCACCGGCAGCCCGGATGCGCCGCCTTATCTCTGGCAAGACCCTCAGGATCCCAAGCACTTGATTGGTGCCAGTGCCGACCTGCTGACCCAGGTGGCGGGAGAGTTGGGCATCAAGGTCGACGTGCTCTATGCCGGCAAGCGCGCCCAGGCTCTGGACGAGGTGCGCAGCGGGCGCATGGATCTGCTCGCCGATGCCCCGCTGACGCCGACCGGGCTTGATTTCCTGGACTACGTTCATCCTCCCGTGCTGGAAAACGATTATCTGGTCTGGACCCGCAAGGACTCTCCACTGGTCGTCAATCGGCCCGAGGATCTACAGGGTCATCCCGGTGCCTTGTCGGAAAAGGCCCGTATGACCCAGGCATTTGGCCTCTTTGCCGAGCAGAAATTAACCCTGGTCCGCACCTCCAACCTGACCCAGGCCTTTCAGAAATTGCTGCTGGGGGAGGTGGAATATGTCCTCGCCGGGCGCTATTCGGGCCTGGCAATGGCGCAGACACTGGGCATGGCGAATGATCTGCAAGCGGCTGCGCAACCGGTGGATAAGCCGGGGCTGTTCCTCGCGGTTTCCCATGACTCTGCCTGCAACGACCCATGGTTGCGCGGACAGCTGGCGCAAAAGATGACAGAATTGGCCGCGTCCGGCCTGACGGAGGCTGTGTTGCAGCGCAATCTCGAACGTTGGAACACACAGTTGCAGCCACCTGTCGGTGCCCCAAAACAGTAGGGAACATTAGTGACTATTCGACCTCTTTTCGCTGCCCTGGCCGTTCTGGCTCTGGCGGGCTGCGCAGCCGATCCGGCGCCGAATGAACAGATCCGCCTGACTGAACAGGCACTGGAGCAAGCCCGGGCGGTGGGTGCCACTGCCGATGAAGTGCCGGAACTGAAACTCGCCGAAGACAAGTTCGCCCGGGCCAAATCCAACATGGCCGACGCGTCGTACAAGAAGGCGCGCATGCGTGCCGAGCAGGCCGAGCTGGACGCACGTCTGGCCGAAGCGAAGGTGCTGACCCTCAAGAGCCAGGAGCAACTGAACGTGCTCGACACCCGCATCAAGCGCCTGCGCAAACAACTGAGGGAGGATGCCCAATGAAGCACTCCCATGTGTTTGGTGGTTTGATCCTGGCGGGCCTGGCCAGCTTGTACGGCTGCGCGGGTCAACGCAGTGAAGCGGCATTGGAAAAAGCCAGCACTGATTTCCAGAAGGTGAAGGAAGACGCCAACGTCTTGCGCGCAGCACCCAGGGACGTGATTCGCGCCGGTGAGTCGCTGGCTCGGGCCGATCGCCTGTCCAGTTACTGGGGCAGCGGTGAGGATGTATTGCATTACGCCTACCTCAGCCAGCGCTACAGTGAAATCGCCCGGGAACACAGTAACCAGGTGCTCAACGAAGAGCGTGCGGCGAAGCTCGAACTGGAGCGCCAGCGTCTGCAGTTGGCCCTGCGCGAATCCAAGTTGCTCAGTGTCCAGCAGCAGGGCAAATGGCTAGAAGAGCAGATCATGGAGATGACCACCACCCAGACCGATCGGGGCCTGGTGATGACCCTCGGTGATGTGCTGTTCGACACCGGCGAGGCTGAATTGAAGAACTCGGCTAACCGGGTCGTGCTCAAGATCGTGCAGTTCCTGCAGCTCAATCCCAAGCGAGTGGTGCGCATCGAAGGCTATACCGACAGCACCGGTGGCAAGCAGGAAAACCTCAAGCTGTCCCGGGACCGCGCACAGGCGGTAGCGGACGTGCTGGTGGACCTGGGGATTGATGACAAGCGCATCCAGGTTGAAGGCTATGGCGACGAGTTCCCGGTGGACGTCAACGCCACCGAGCGTGGCCGGGCGCAAAACCGTCGGGTTGAAATCGTGTTCTCCGACGAGAAGGGCCAGCTGGGCGCTGCTCGTTAAGAACTGCGTCACTGGAAAACCCGGCCTCTCAGGAGCGCCGGGTTTTTTTGTCCTTGTGGTTCATACAATCGCGCACAGTTTGGGCTGTCACTGCACTGTACGGTCGAGTAATCTGGCAACTGTCCCCGTACACTTCTAAACTGTTCCGGTATCGTTTCCTACAAGAACAACATGCCCGTGAAATCGAGTGCTGCGTCATGACCAACCTCCTGCTCTACCAACGTATTGCTCAGCAACTGGCCGAAGACATCCGCCGGGGTGTGTATCAGCCCGGTGAACGCGTGCCGTCGGTGCGCAAGATGAGTTCGCAGCTCAACGTCAGCCACGCGACGGTGTTGCAGGCCTATGCCAACCTTGAGGACCAGGGGCTGATTCGTGCGCGGCCGCAATCGGGTTACTACGTGCACCAGACGCCGGCGCTTACGGCGCCCACCCCGGATATCGCCCGGGTAGAGCGTCCGGGGTTGGTGACGCGCAGCAGTATCATCCAGCAGGTATTGGTGGAGTCGCGCCGCGAAGGGGTATTTCCGCTGGGCGCGGCGGTGCCGAGTGTGGATTACCTGCCTGTACGGGCATTGCATCAGCAATTGGCCAAGGTCACGCGCTTTCACAGCCCGCGGGCATTCAGCTACATGTTCAGCCCGGGCTTCGAACCCTTGCGTCGTCAGGTGGCGATTCGCATGCGTGATGCCGGTGTCGTGGTGGACCCTTCCGAAGTGGTGATTACCCATGGTTGTGTCGATGCACTGCAAATGTCCCTGCGGGTACTGACCCGGCCGGGGGATCTGATCGCCGCCGAATCGCCTACTTACTATGGTTTGCTGCAACTGGCGGATCTGTTGGGCCTCAAGGTCATCGAGATCCCCAGCGACCCGGTAACCGGCATGAGCTTGGAGGCGCTGCAACTGGCGGCCAACCAGTGGTCGATCAAGGCGCTGGTGCTGACCACGCGGTTGAGCAACCCCCTCGGCGGTACCATGCCCGAGGAGCGGCAGAAGCAACTGTTGCGCCTGGCTTCGGACTTCGACATTCAGATTGTCGAGGATGATATCTACGGCGAGTTGATGTTCGAGCAGGGGCGCACCAAGGCGCTCAAGGCCTATGACCGGCTGGATCGGGTCATCTACTGTTCGAGCTTTTCCAAGACGTTGTCGCCGGGTGTACGCATCGGCTGGATGATCGCCGGTAAGTTCCAGCAGGAAATCCAGCGGCTGCAGACGTTCAGTACCCACTCAGCGTGCAGCGTCACGCAGATGGGTATCGCGGCCTATCTGGAAAATGGCGGCTACGACCGCCATCTGCGCTATATCCGCCAGGAGTACCGCAAGAACCTCAGCGCCTTCCAGCTGGCGGTGCAACAATATTTCCCCGAAGGCACGCAAATGAGTCGTCCCACCGGTGGCTTCATCCTGTGGGTCAGCTTGCCGGGGCGGGTCAATACCCAGGAGCTGCACGTCCGGGCGTTGCAACAGGGGATCAGTATCGCGCCGGGGTTGATCTTCAGTAATACCGAGCAGTTCAACCACTGTATTCGCCTGAACTGCGGCATACCCTGGAACCGCGAGGCGGAGCGGGCGTTGATGACACTGGGGCTGTTGGCCACGCAATTGTGCCAAGAGACCGCCAACGGTTTCCTGTAGGTATCAGCGGGCTTGTCAGCGCCGGATTATCAGGCGAGCATGTACGTCTCTGCCGTAAGTGCCGTTGTATCTATGAAAGCCATTGCTCCTGCCACCTGGGTTTTGATCGGCCTGCTGACTGCCTTCCACGCAGGAAGTGTCGTGGCGGCTTCGGTGCAAGAAAAGCCGGCCGCCAGTGCCGCGAAAAATACCTCGAAAAAGCTACCGGTCGTGAAAAAGACGCCGGCCAAGAAAACGGCTCCCTCGCAGAAGAAACGCGCCCCCATCGCCTCGAAGAGCAAATCTGCCCATGAGGTTGCCAAGACTCCATTACCGCCAGCCAACCTGGATCTGAGCCTGCCCCATGACATGGTTCAGCAGTTGCAACCACCCGGGACGGTGCCGCTCCCCAAGCGTGAGTCGCTGTTACCGTCGATGTTCGGGCAGAAGCCGGACCCGTTCCAGCTCAATGGCCGTCTGCTGAATAACGAAATGCAGCTGCCACTGCGTAATTCGGAGCGCCGGGAAGTGGAGGGTGCGGCACTGGATTTCGAATTCAAGCGTTAAGTCTTTGGAGTGCTGTTCGTCGCTGACTGTCCGGTCATCTTCCATTGGGCGAAAAAACACGCAGACGGTAATTTAAAACGAGTGTTTAAGCCGCTACTCTGTGTTCCGTTATTGGGCCATTACCCGTGAGGACGTTGTCGTCATGAAATGCCGTGAAGGTTGTGGCGCGTGCTGCATTGCCCCTTCCATCAGTTCGTCGATCCCTGGCATGCCCCACGGCAAGCCGGCGGGAGAACGTTGCGTGCAATTGTCGGTCGATAACTTGTGCCGGATCTTCGGCCAGCCGGAACGTCCGGCGGTGTGCTCGGGTTTCGCCGCCGACATTGAGGTCTGCGGCAACAGCAGTGAAGAGGCTATCCGGCTGATCGGGTGGTGGGAGCAGGCTACCGCGGTGTAACGGGTCAATGGACTGGGCTGAAGGGTGAAACCCAATGACGAAACTCAAATGACCGGACTTCGACAATAAGGAAAAAAACTATGGGTTCGCTGCATCGTATGGCTGTGTTGTGTGGCTTGAGCGCATTTTTGGCAACCGCGACTGCGCAGGCGGAAGACTGGCAGGTGGCCAAGGAGCAGGACGGTATCAAGGTTTCGCTCAGTGAAGTGACCGGCTCCAAATACAAGGCCTACCGCGGCGTGACCGTCATGAAAACCACCATGACGAAGTTGCGGGCCCTGCAGGAAGATGTCTCGGGTGCCTGTGCCTGGATCCATGAGTGCAAAACCCAGAAGCTGCTCAAGCACGAAGGCAACCAGAGCTGGACCTATACCCAGTTCAATACGCCGTGGCCGGTCACGTCCCGGGATTCGGTGTTGCAAGTCACCACCGTCGAAGGCGCCGATGGCAGCCTGACCCGTAACCTCAAGGGCGTGCCGACCTACCTGCCGGAAGAGCAGGGGTTTGTGCGAGTGGCCCAGGTCGACGGTTTCTGGAAATTCACGCCCAAAGGCGCGGACCAGATCGAGGTGACCTATCAGGTCCATACCGAACCCGGTGGCGATGTACCGTCCTGGCTGGCCAACAAATTCGTGGTGGATGCGCCGTTCAACACCTTGAAAGCCTTGAGGGAGCGTGCCGAGAAGTAATTGGCAGGCCAGATGGATGCCCACACCGAGACCGCCCGCGAGGCGGTCTTTTCATAGGTGCCGTCCAGGTAATCAGTGGAACGATTATTCACACCCAAATGTCGAGATAGAGGTAAGCCCGGCCATGATTTGATCGAGGAGACACTAATGCACAAGTGGGAAATCACGTTCGTTGATGACCACGGCGAAGCGATCGCCGAGCAGTTCGACTATGACCAGGAGCCCACCATGGAGCAGGCGGCACAGTTGATTCGCGAAAGACTGCTCCCGGTGCCCGCCCAGTTGGACCTCAATGACCTGGAAGGGCGAACCGCCGAGCCAACGGTCAAGAATCTCAAATCCCAGCACAGTATTGAAATCATCAGCATTACACCGATTTCATGAAGTTCGTGGCCTGGCCCCGCTTGGCAGTGGCTATCACTTGAGGCTACTCTGCAATGGAGATCAGCGAAAGGATCGCCAAGGTCCGGTCTTGTCAGCTACATGCTTGTGTCCCGACGGTCATTTGATGCCGTATCGCTTGCAATCCACGGGTTGCCCGCACGGGAAGACGGAAAGTCTATCCATCGATCTGAGGAGGACGTTTCATGAGCACAGCCTATCAAGAAGACATCAGCACCAGTGTATTGCGCCGCATGAAAGAAGGCGGGTTCGATTTCTCACGATTCCATCCTATCGAGTTCTACGCCATTTTCCCGGACGAGGAGCGGGCGCGCAGGGCGGCGGGTCATTTTCGGGGTGAGTCATTGAACGCACAGATCAGCGCACGGGACGACGGTGCCTGGTCATTGGAACTGAGCCGGGTGATGTATGCCACCTACGATGACATTGGAGATTTCGAGCAGGACTTCGAAGCGGTGGTGGAGCCCTTGGGCGGCATCATCGAAGGTTGGGGGGTGAAGCAGGAGATCCGGCGTCTCCAGGCCTGATATCCATGCCCTGCCACAGCACAACGGCTGACCTTCGGGTTGGCCGTTTTCGTCGGACTTGTGCTGGAGGTCGCATTACCGGAGCAGGTGGAAAATCCGGGTATCGACGAAATCCTCAACGGTGGCCTGCAACCCTGGCTCACCGAATTCATCCCGCTGGTTCGGGAACTGGGCATCGCCAGCCACAGCTCCTACATGGAGGTCATATGAGACTCTCGATCAGCCACGAAACGGCCTACCACTACGAACAACAGGTTCGCGCCAGTATCCAGTACCTGCGCCTGACGCCCCACGACAGCGAACGCCAGCATGTACTGAGCTGGCAGCTCGATTTGCCGACGCCGGTGCGCGCGCAGTTGGACCCGTATGGCAACATTCTCCACGTCCTTACCCTGGACGAGCCTCACGAAACGATCATCATCGGCGCACGGGGGCAGGTGGACATCGACCCGTTGCGCGAGGCCGAACATGAGGAGCAATCCGCCTTGCCGTTCCTGCGCTTCACCCGGTTGACCGAAGCGGACGAAGCGCTTCGCGCCTTCGCTCGGGAGCAATGCAAGCAACGTCGCGACCGCACGGCGCTGATCGACCTGATGCACGGGGTGAACCAGCACATGGTCTACGCCCCCGGCTCCACTGAAGTGGAAACCAGCGCGGCCCAGGCATTCGCCGGCCGTACCGGTGTGTGCCAGGACCATGCCCACGTATTCCTGGCCTGCGCCCGCAGCCTGGGCATACCGGCACGCTATGTGTCGGGCTACGTGTACAGCGGGGACAGTGAACACCTGGCCAGCCACGCCTGGGCCGAGGCCTGGCTCGAGGACGCCTGGTACAGCTTCGACGTGACCCACCAGCTGTCACGTCCGGAGCGACACTTGAAACTGGCCGTTGGTCTGGATTACCTGGATGCTTGCCCGGTACGGGGCTTGCGTCGTGGCGGCGGTGAGCAGATGCGGGCCAGGATGGCCGTGACGCCGGCACCGGTGATCACGGTGCAGCAGCAATGACATGGAAACCTGCCTGAAACTTACTGTGGCGAAGGGAGCAAGCTCCCTCGCCACATGGATGGTCTTACTGGCTCAACGGCTGTTTACGCCCGGCCATATGCTTCAGATAGCCCACCAACAGATCCAGCTCCGAATCCGGCAGCACGGCCGCTGAAAACGCCGGCATCTTGCCTTGGGGCCAGTGACGCAGGCCCTGCGGATTCCGGATATAGCGCTTGAGGAAATCTCCCGAGAAATACTCCGTGGGATTGAAGGGGATATTCAGGTCCGGGCCAAACTGTGCGTCGCCTGCCCCGTTGAGTCGATGGCATGCCAGGCAATTCTTCTGGAACAGCTCGAAGCCCTTGTTGACCGGATCGTCCTTGGCCAGGGTGGGCGCCGGCAGCAGGGCGGGGAAGCGCTCGGCCACGGCTGACATGCGCTTGATGCTCGCCACCGCATAGGGCCATTGTTCCGGGCTGATATGACCTGCCTGAGGATCGGTCCAGACCAGATAGAAAGGGCCTGCACTAGGCTTGCCTTCTTCCAGGGATGGCCAAGGGGCGGCCGGATCTTCAATGGCCAGCCAGGCGCGTGCGCCGTTCTTGTTGAGTAATGGCGCGGCGGACATTTCGGCGGCGAAACCGTCCAGGGCCACGGCCTGCAGATGATCATCCGGCCGGACACCGGTCAGCAGCGACGTCAGTGGTATGGCGCGATAGCTCATTGGTTTCTTGTAGGAAACGTCGTCGGGTATCTGGATCGTCCGAGCGTCAGGATGCTTGAGCAGTTCTTCGGTTTGCCAGGTGCGCGCGGTCGCGCCCAGCTCCAGCACCAGTTGAGCGGCATACAGGGGCGTGCTGAGCAGCAACGCCCCGAACAGGATGAGAGCTTTCAATGGATCGCCTTCCATGTCGAGAGAGTGGCGCAAAGGTTGGCACAGCCAACGCCGCTCGAACAACGAGCCCGTCACATTTTTTGGCGACACAATGGATAGCGATACCGCTCATTGTTGATGCAAGCACCCGCGCGCAGTGTTCAGCCGATCACCTTGGGAATATTCGGCAGAATCAACAGCAGCGTCGTGGCGAAGAGAATGAGTCCGGCTTGACGAACTTTCGAATGTTTGAACATGGCTGATCCGCCTTTTTTGTTATTTCCTGAGGCCAGCCTGCATAACTCCATGACGGCTGGCGTTGCACTTCCTGTCTGACAAGCGCCTCGGCAAAACCCGACGACTCTCTTGTACAAGGATTACATTAGGGGTCACAGCCGCTTTGTCTTAGATCCAATTCGTATCAGGTCTAAAACTCCTGCTATAAAAAAGGAATGAGGCCTATTGCCACCTTCTTGCGGGTCCTCTAGCTAGACAGCTTGCGTTCCTGAATCGGTTAACCCGATAGCACGCTACCGTTCGTCTGACCGTGGTCGTCAATGCGGTTGAGCACTCGGGTCATTGAATCCGGCACCGCTGGGCTTATGGTTGGAGGCATTGAGTTATCCGTCGTGGTTCGAGGATGTCATGACCCAAGCGTTGATTTTCGATGCCTTGCGCACCCCCCGTGGCAAGGGCAAGGCCGATGGCGCCCTGTACAGCGTCAAGCCGGTGAACCTGGTGGGAGGATTGCTTCAAGCCTTGCAGCAGCGCATGGATTTGGACACCAGCCAGGTTGATGACGTCGTGCTCGGTTGCGTGACGCCGGTAGGCGAGCAGGGGGCCGACATCGCCAAGACCGCCGCCCTGATGGCCGACTGGGATACCAGCGTTCCGGGTGTCCAGCTCAATCGGTTCTGTGCCTCGGGCCTTGAAGCGGTGAATCTGGCCGCCATGAAAGTGCGCTCCGGGTTCGAGGACCTGGTGGTGGCCGGTGGTGTCGAGTCGATGTCCCGGGTGCCGATGGGCAGCGACGGCGGTGCCTGGGCACTGGATCCGCAATCCAACCTGCAGGGGCACTTCGTCCCTCAAGGCATTGGTGCCGACCTGATTGCCACATTGGAAGGCTTCAGTCGCGAAGACGTCGATACCTATGCGCTGAACTCCCAGAAAAAAGCCGGGCGGGCCCGGGCTGATGGCTCTTTCGAAAAGTCCCTGGTGGCGGTACGGGATCAGAACGGCATTGTGCTGCTGGACCATGACGAATTCATCCGGGCCGACTCCACCCTTGAAGGCCTGGGCAGGCTCAAGCCGAGTTTCGAAGCTATGGGCCGGATGGGCTTCGACGCCACGGCGCTGAGGGTCTACAGCCATGTCGAGCGGATCGATCATGTGCACACACCCGGCAACAGTTCCGGGATCGTCGATGGTGCGGCACTGATGCTGATCGGTTCTGAAGCCAAAGGACGCGCCTTGGGCCTGCAGCCTCGGGCGCGGATCATCGCCACGGCGGTTACCAGTACCGATCCAACCATCATGCTCACCGGTCCGGCGCCGGCCACCCGCAAGGCCTTGGCCAAGGCCGGGTTGCGGGTGGAGGACATCGACCTGTTCGAGGTCAACGAAGCCTTCGCCTCGGTGGTGCTCAAGTTCATCAAGGACATGGCCATCGACCCCGCCAGGGTCAACGTCAACGGTGGCTCCATCGCCATGGGACACCCCCTGGGGGCAACGGGCTGCGCCATTCTCGGCACCCTGCTCGATGAGTTGGAGGTGCGTCGCCTGCGCTACGGGCTGGCGACCTTGTGTGTGGGCGGCGGGATGGGCATTGCCACTGTTATCGAACGCCTCTGAAGGACATTCTCAATGACCGCTACCATTCGTTATGAAACCGGCCAGGACCGGATCGTCGTCCTGACAATGGACCTGCCTGGCCAGAGCGCCAATACCATGAACGCTGTGTACCGTGAGGCCATGGCCGCCTGCGTTGCCCGCCTGGTGGCGGAAAGAGACTCTATCGCCGGCGTGATCATCACCTCGGCCAAGAAGACGTTCTTCGCCGGCGGCGATCTCAACGAGCTGGTCGCAGTCGGCAAGTCCGAGGCCAAGGCCTTCTACGAAATGATCCTGGGACTCAAGGCGCAATTGCGCGCTCTCGAGACGTTGGGCAAACCGGTGGTGGCCGCTATCAACGGTGCGGCGCTGGGCGGCGGCTGGGAAATCTGCCTGGCTTGCCATCATCGCGTGGCGCTGGATCATCCGTCGGTGCAGATCGGCCTGCCGGAAGTCACCCTGGGCCTGTTGCCGGGCGGCGGCGGGGTGGTGCGGATGGTGCGCCTGCTCGGCCTGGAGAAAGCCTTGCCGTATCTGCTCGAAGGCAAGCGGGTCCGCCCTCGACAAGCGCTACAGGCCGGGTTGATCGATGAACTGGCGGTCGATCGTGAGGAGCTGCTGGCCAAGGCGCGGGCCTGGATTCTCGCCAACCCGGACGCGGTCCAGACCTGGGACGTAAAGGGCTATCGGATTCCCGGGGGCACGCCGTCCGACCCGAACGTCATGCAGACGCTGGCGATTGCCCCTTCGATCCTGCGCAACAGGACCCAGGGTTGCTTGCCGGCGCCGGAGAAAATCCTCTGTGCCGCGGTGGAGGGCGCCCAGGTGGGTTTTGACGCGGCGCACCTGATCGAAACCCGCTATTTCACTGAATTGACCACGGGTCAGGTCGCCAAGAACCTGATCGGCACCTTCTGGTTCCAGCTCAACGAGATCAAGGCCGGAGGCTCGCGTCCACAAGGGGTTGCGCCTTATCTGACAAGAAAAGTCGGCGTGCTCGGCGCTGGCATGATGGGGGCCGGCATTGCCTGTGTCAGCGCCCTGGCCGAGATCGAGGTGGTCCTCAAGGATATCGACCTGGCCGCCGCTGAGAAAGGCAAGTCCCGTTTGGCCGCGTTGCTGGACAAGCAAGTCGCCCGCGAGCAGATCACCGTGCAGCAACGGGAAATCTTGCTGGCGCGGGTTCACGCCACTGACAACGATGCGGACTTGGCCGGTTGCGATCTGATCATCGAAGCGGTGTTCGAGGATCGCGCCCTGAAAGCCAGGGTGTCGGCGGCCGCCCAAGCGGTGGTGGGGGCGGACGCGGTGATCGCCTCCAACACCTCGACGTTACCCATCACCGGCCTGGCTACTGCGATTGCGGACCCGACGAAGTTCATCGGCCTGCATTTCTTCAGCCCGGTAGAAAAAATGCCCTTGGTGGAAATCGTCAAGGGTGCCCATACCAGCGAGGCAACCCTGGCGCGTGGTTTCGATTTCGTCCTGCAGATCAACAAGACGCCGATTGTGGTCAATGACGGTCGCGGTTTCTTCACGTCGCGGGTATTCGGCACCTTTGTCCATGAGGGCATCGCCATGCTCGGTGAAGGGGTGAGTGCGCCGATGATCGAGACCGAGGCCCGCAAGGCCGGGATGCCGGTCGGGCCTCTGGCGGTGTCTGACGAAGTTTCCCTCAGCTTGATCAGCCATATCCGTGACGAGACCGCGAAGGACCTTCAAGCAGAAGGGAAAGCGCCGATTGAGCACCCGGCGTTCGCCGTGATTGACTTGTTGCTCAAGGAATACCAGCGACCGGGCAAAGCGGCCGGGGCCGGCTTCTATGAATACCCAGCCGGCGGACAAAAACATTTGTGGCCGGAGCTCAAACGTCGTTTCGAAGATGCCGACAGACAGATTCCGCCCCAGGACATCCGCGATCGCTTGCTGTTTATCCAGGCCCTGGAAACCGTGCGTTGTGTGGAGGAGGGCGTGCTCATGTCGACGGCCGATGCCAACGTTGGCTCGATCTTCGGGATCGGTTTCGCAAGCTGGACCGGCGGTGCGTTGCAATTCATCAACCAGTATGGCCTGCGGGACTTTGTCGCCCGGGCCCAGTACCTGTCCGAGCAGTATGGCGAACGTTTCTCACCGCCAGCCCTGTTGCTGGAAAAAGCCGCCAGGCAGGCTTTGTTCTGATAGCGGGGGGGGGGCTTGCCTTGAGGGGTGTTTCAGGGCAGGCTCTGGGGTGTGCAATATTCCCATCACCGTGTCAGGTATTTTTTATGTCCCTACGCATCTGCATTCTCGAAACCGATATCCTGCGTCCGGAGCTGGTCGATCAATATCAGGGTTACGGGCAGATGTTCCAGCGGCTGTTTTCACAACAGCCGGTCGCGGCCGATTTCGTCGTGTACAACGTCATGGAAGGCCAGTACCCGAGCGATGATGAGGTGTTCGACGCCTACCTGGTGACCGGCAGCAAGGCCGATTCCTTTGGTACCGATCCCTGGATTCAAACCCTCAAGCAGTATCTGCTGGACCGCTACCAGCGTGGCGACAAACTATTGGGCGTTTGCTTCGGCCACCAGTTGTTGGCGCTGTTACTGGGCGGCAAGACCGAACGCGCGACCCAGGGCTGGGGTGTCGGCACGCACCGTTACAAGCTTGCGGCCAAAGCCCCGTGGATGAGTCCGGTGATGGAGGAACTGACCCTGCTGATCAGTCATCAGGACCAGGTCACTCAGTTGCCCGAAAACGCTACGGTCATCGCCTCCAGCGATTTCTGCCCTTACGCCGCCTACCATATCAATGATCAGGTGCTGTGCTTCCAGGGCCATCCCGAGTTCATCCACGATTACTCCCGCGCGTTGCTGGAGCTCCGTCAGCAACACCTTGGCGAGCAGGTCTACAACCAGGGTGTGGCAAGCCTGGAACACGACCATCACGGCACGACGGTGGCAGAGTGGATGATGCGTTTTGTCGCTCATAAACCACAGGCCGAAACGACCCAGGGCTGAAGACCTTCATGTGGGAGCGAGCCTGCTCGCGATAGCGGAGGGTCAGTCGACAACAGTGGCGACTGATAAACCGCTATCGCGAGCAGGCTCGCTCCCACAGGGTTATGTGTACGTGGGGCAAATGGGGAGCAGTCCTGCCTACAACCATCCCGACCGCTTGAAACTGGCCCATAACGCGGTGCACCCCACGGTAATCACCCCCAGTACCGTGAAATAGCCGTAGTGCCAACTCAGCTCCGGCATGTCCTGGAAGTTCATCCCGTAGATTCCGGCCACCGCCGTCGGAAACGCCAGGATCGCCGCCCATGCCGCGAACTTGCGCTGCACCACGCTCTGGCGTGACGCTTCGAGCAGCACGCCGACTTCGATGGTCTGGCTGGCAATGTCCGCCAGGGTCGTCAGGTCTTCCATCTGCCGCGTGACATGGATCTGCACATCGCGGAAATACGGACGCATGTTCTTGTCGATAAAAGGGAAGTTCAGCTTCTGCAATTCCTCGCTGATTTCCACCATCGGCGCTGCGTAGCGACGCAGGCGCAGCACGTCGCGACGCAAGCTGTGCAGGTTCTGGATATCCCGTTCGTTCAAGGCGCTGCACAGCACATGGTGCTCCAGCTCATCGATCTCGTTATGAATGGCTTCGCCCATGGGCTGATAGTTTTCAATCACGAAATCGAGGATGGCATAGAGTACGAAATCTTCCCCATGCTCCAGCAGGAGTGGACGCGCCTCACAGCGTTGCCGGACATGGGCGTAGGAGGCCGAGTGCCCATTACGGGCGGTGATAATGTAGCCCTTGCCGGCGAAGATATGGGTTTCGATGAACTGCAGCTTGCCGTCCTTGCGTATCGGCGAATACGTGACGATGAACAGCGCATCGCCGAAAGTCTCAAGCTTGGGGCGGCTGTGCTTCTCCATGGCATCTTCAATCGCCAGCTCGTGCAGGTTGAATTGACGCTGCAGATTGGTCAGCTCCTGGACACTGGGTTCTTCGAGACCGATCCATACAAAATGCCCTGGTTTTGCAGCCCAGGCGCTGCCTTCGTCGAGCGTGATGTTGGTGACTTTCTTACCGGCGCTGTAGACCGCAGCAGCAACGACTCTACCCATGATGGTGGTTCACTTCTTATTGGAAAATGGCAGTAGCAGGCACTGTGCAGCTTAACGCGCCCTGTCGCTTGAGAGTCAGCAAAATCCGCTGAGTTCTCCAACAGAAAAGAACCGTCGTGGGGAGAGGTTGTGCTCACCCCACCTGTAATTGCCGGTCCATCGCTGCGATGCACTCGCGCATTTGCTCGTGGCATTGTGCGATGAGCCGAGGCATGTCATCCAGGGTCAGCCCCTGCGTAGGTATCGCCGGCAGTGAACGTATAAGAATGTCACCGCTGCGCCAGCGGTTGAGGTGCATGTGCTTGATGTAGCGGCTGACGCATACCGGAACAATCGGCACCCCGGCGGCGATTGCCATCTGAAAGGCGCCCTTCTTGAATGGCTGTAGATCCCCGCCAAGATTGCGGGTGCCCTCCGGGAAGACCCAGATGGACGTCTGTTCATGCTGCAGCGTGTGGGTCGTGGTCTGCATGGCGCGGCGCGCCTTGATCGCATTGCCTCGGTCGATCAACACGTTGCCCGCCAGCCAGAACAACTGTCCGAACAGCGGTACCCACTTCAGGCTCTTTTTGCCAATGCACACGGTGCGATAGGGCACCACGTTGCCGAAGACGAACAGGTCGTAGTTGGATTGGTGGTTGGCGACGATCACGCAACTCTGGGGTTTATCCACCAACGTCTCGACATCAGCCTTGACCCGTAAACCCATAATCCACATGGCAGGCCGGGCATACAACCTTGCGCATAAACGGCTGTTGTCCGGGTTGAACGGGCGGCATAGGCCCAGGATCACACCCAATACACCCGCCACAAGAAAATGCAGACCCATCAGCGACATACGCAATACGAACAACATCTACACGCCCACCGGGACAAAAAGGTGGCGCAGTGTACGAGTGTGCACTGTTTTCGGCAATTGCCCCTATAGAAGGAGGAGATAGGCGATGTTCGAGCGCAGGTTTTCAGCGGAGGGAGAGCCGCTGGCTAGAGCGGCCTCAGCTTTTGTGGGAGCGAGCCTGCTCACGATGGCGGAGGTACATTCAATAGATAATGTTGCTGATGTACCGCTATCGCGAGCAGGCTCGCTCCCACAAGAGTGTCCTGGATAAACAGGGATTAGCCTTGGTATTCCTGGTCCAGCAGGATTGCGGTGTCCAGGGCTTCCAGCAGTGCCTTGCGCACTTTCAGCTTGGTGTTCTTGTGCGCTTTCATGTTGATTTTCTGCAGTTGGCGCGCCGCTTCCAGCGCCGCATTCTGCAACTCCTGCGCCGACACCACTTTATCGAGGAAGCCCGCATCCACGGCGCTCTGCGGGTTGAACATCTCGCCATTGATGACCGAGCGATGAAACGCGGATTTGCGCAAGCGATCACGGGCCAGCTCGATGCCGGCGTGATGCATGGTCATGCCGATCTGTACTTCGTTCAGGCCAATGCTGAACGGCCCGTCCACGCCGATGCGGTAGTCTGCCGAGAGCAGCAGGAATGCGCCTTTCGCCACGGCGTGGCCAGGGCAAGCGACAACGACGGGGAAGGGATGCGACAACAGGCGACGGGCCAGGGTCGAGCCGGCGGTGACCAGGCCTACCGCCTCCTTGGGGCCGGCGGTCATCACCTTCAAATCATAACCACCCGACAAGATCCCCGGTTGCCCGGTGATGATCACGACCGCCCGGTCCTCCGTCGCCTGATCCAGTGCAGCGTTGAACGCGGCAATGACGTCCGGTGAGATGGCATTGACCTTGCCGTTGTTCAAGGTCAGGGTCGCGATACCGTCTTCGAGATGGTAGGCAATCAGGTCGCTCATGACGCATTCCTTGTAAGAGAAGTGAAGCAGACGTTACCCACCGTCGCGGATCAGGTAAAGCGCCGTGACTGACTCACCGGTCAGCCCCGGGTCGTCATAACAGTCTGTCCCGCCCAGTCGGCCGTGTCTGCATCCATGGAGCGGTGTACATGCCAACCCGGAGATTGGCCGGTTTGCCCTGTTCCGTCGCGTTTGAAATGCCGGAACACCTTAACCGCATGAAAATTCTCAAAAAAACCTTTGCCATCGGAAAGGCTTTCGACTACATTAGCGCGCCTCGACAGACTGAACAGTTTGCCGAGACACGGTGAAGTGTCCGAGTGGCTTAAGGAGCACGCCTGGAAAGTGTGTATACAGGAAACTGTATCGAGAGTTCGAATCTCTCCTTCACCGCCACATTCATACGAAAAAGCCCTGATTATTCAGGGCTTTTTCGTATCTGCGTTTCAGCAAAAAACTCCTGCCATGCTTTGTTCCCTAGCTGGAAAACAGCTAATCAAAACCCAGATTTACCAATCGATGCGCCGCCATCGACAAACAGGGTCTGCCCGGTAATAAAACCGCTGTGCTCCGACAACAGAAATGCCATGGCCGCGGCAATTTCCTGGGGCTGGCCCAAGCGGCCCATGGGGATGCCGGCCAGATACGTCGCTTCTCCGTCACTCCCCGGTGGATTGTTGGCGCGAAACAGTTCGGTTTCCGTCGGCCCGGGAGCGATGGCGTTCACGGTAACGCCGGTGCGCGCCAACTCCAGGGCCCAAGTGCGGGTAAAACTCACCAGTGCGGCCTTGGCGGCAGCATAGGCAGTACGCTGGGCTATACCGAGAATGGTCAGGCTGGAAACATTGACGATCCGCCCCCAGCCATTGGCCTTCATCTGTGGTAACAGTGCCTGGGTGGCCTGCAGGGCAGGGCGCAGGTTGAGGTCCATCACTGCGTCGTAATCGTTCAGATCGACGCTACCCAAGGCCTGGGGCTTGACCAGCCCGACGTTGTTGACCAAACCATCGAAAACATACTCTTCGGTCAAGCGTCGCAGGGTCATCGCGGTGCTTTCCCGGTCGGCCAGGTCCAGCTGCACCAGGTGACCGGGAAAGTCCTCGGTGTCGCCACTGCGGGCAATCCCCACCACCCGGTGACCCTCCGCGCCGAGGTGTTCGGCCAGCGCCCGACCAATGCCCTTGCTGGCGCCTGTAATAAGAAAGGTACGAGCAGTCATCGACAATCCTCCATGGGAAACTCTTCATCTGATTTTTCGAACGGTTGATGCGGCGGGCCGGCGCCAGGCCGGCCCGCACTATTATTCATCAAGCGATGGTTTGTACCGTGCCGCCTTCGGCGCGAATCGCGGCACCGTTGATCAATGCGGCCTGTTCACTGGCCAGGAACGTCACAACGTTGGCCACTTCTGCAGGTTTGGCCAGCCTGTGGATCAATGACAAAGGACGGTTCTCTGCCATGAATTTCTGCTCTGCCTGCGCATAGGAAAGATCTGGATTAACCGACTCGATAAACGCCTTCAGACTTTCAGTTTCCGTTGGGCCAGGCAGCACCGAATTGACGGTTACCGCGGTGCCCTTGGTCAGTTCTGCCAGGCTGCGGGAGATAGACAGTTGCGTAGCCTTGCTCGCACTGTAATGGGCCATGGAGGCCATTGGCGTCAAGGCCACCTCACTGGAGAGGAAAATGACTCGCCCGTGGCCACGCTCAAGCATTGCCTGCATGTACGTCCGCGCCAGGCGCACGCCACTCCACACGTTGGTGTCGAACATCTGTTGCCAGTCGGCATCAGTGGTGGCGAAGAAGTCGCTCAACTGATAAGTCCCCAGGTTATTCACCAGAATGTCGATGTCCGGGTAAGCGTTCTTTGCCACTAGCTCGCCGCCAGCCACGCTCATGTCGGCCACCAGCGGCAGGGCTCGACCCGCACCGAAACGCTGATTGAAAGCGGCCACAACGGTGCCGACGACTTCGCTATTGCGGCCATTGATGATGACCTTGGCACCCTCTTGCAAAAGCTGTGTGGCAATCGCGTGGCCGATACCTGAAGTCGAAGCGCTGACCAGGGCAAGTTTACCGTTGAGTTTGAGATCCATGATTTTCCTTACGCGTTGTTCAATGAATGCCCAGATGGGCAGGTAAGGCAAAGTATGAGACGGCTCCTGACCTTTGATAATTTAGTGTAATGGAATAGGATTGGTGAACTGAATTCACAAGTTGGCGGGGCATGGACAGTCGAAGCGGCGAAATGCAGGTGTTTGCCAAAGTGGTCGAGACGGGCAGTTTTTCCAATGCGGCGAAACTGCTCAACCTCACACCCTCGGCGGTGAGCAAGTTGATTACCCGGATTGAAGAGCGCCTCGGCGTGTTGTTGATTCAGCGTTCCACGCGACAGATGCTGATCACCGCCGAGGGCAAGCAGTTCTACGACAGTTGTGTGCGGATTCTGGATGACATTGAAGAGGCCGAGCAGTCCCTGGCCCAGGGTTTGGAAGTGCCCCATGGTGTGGTGCGGGTGAATGTGTCCTTACCCTTCGGAACACATCAGATTTTGCCGATTCTTGCCGAGTTCAATGCCCGTTACCCGCAGATTGTTCTCGACCTGTCACTGACCGACGCCATGGTCGACATGCACCGCGAACGCATCGATGTGGCGGTGCGCATGGGCCGTTGGCGGACGCCTCGTTCCGCGCCCGCAGCCTCGGTGAAAGCCGGCGCGCGGTGGTGGCGTCGCCCAATTACCTGGCCGCGTTTGGTCGTCCAGAAAAACCAGGAGAGTTGAATCAACACCGCTGTTTGAATTTCAACTTCCGTCGATCATTGGATGAATGGCCTTTTCGGGTAGAGGGTCAGGTTATTCACCTGCCTGTAGACGGCGGCATGCTCACCAACAACGGTGAAACCATGCGCCAGCTAACGATCGCCGGCATGGGGATCAGCCGTTTGGGCATGTTTCATGTGGCCGAAGATCTTCGTGCGGGTCGTCTGGAAGAAGTGCTCGGTGAGTTCAACCCAGGCGACACGGAAGAGATTCACGCCATCTTCAGTAACCAACGCTATATGCCCCCGCGGGTGCGGGTGTTCATTGATTTTCTGGTAGAACGTGTGAGCCCTTCGCTACGCTTTTATGCGGCCAACGATCCGGGTAAAGCGAATTGAAAAAGGCCGCTGCAACGCATCGCTGCAGAGGCGCCTTATACGGATGCGAACGGCAGAAGACGTGTCCGGCAGATGCATTCAAACTATAAGAGGGGGAGAAAGGAACAAAAATTAGTGAACGTCATTCACGTCAGTGGGGTTGACTGGGTTGAGCAGTCAGCAGATCGATCAATGCGCGCGCTGCGGCGGACTGGCGCCGATGCGGCACATAGATGACCGAGAAAGGGCGGGTGCGGCCGCGCAACTGTGGCAACAGTTCAACCAGTTGACCTCGTTCGACGGGGTCACGAACGATGAAATCGTAGCTTTGACAGATCCCCATACCCTGGTTGGCCAGGGATACCACGCCGAGCACATCGTCGGATATCTCGATGGTGGATGTAGGCAGCCAATCAATGTCGTTCTCACCCTCTTTGAATACCCATGGCGCGATGCGGCCGGTGCTGGGCATGACGAAGGGCAGGCAGACATGATTTCGCAGGTCTTCAAGTGTCTGCGGTGTGCCGGCGTGCTCCAGGTAGCGGGGCGAGGCGACCAGGCATAGGGGCGCGTCTTCCAGCTTGCGCGCCACCAGCCCGCTGTCGGGGAAGTGCCCGAGACGAATCGCCAGATCGAAGCCCTCGGCCACCAGATCCACATTTCGGTTCGTGATGCTCAGCTCGACTTGAACATCTGGATACTGCCGAGCGAAGCGTGCCAGCAACGGCGGCAAGCGGTAATGGCCATACGTGGTCGGCACACTCAACCGCACGCGTCCTTTCAGTTCACCCTCTTGCCCCTGGATCTCGCGCTCAGCGTCGTCGAGCAGCGTGAAGGCTACGCGCGCCTGCTCCAGATAAAGCCGGCCAGCCTCGGTCAGGCTGACCTGGCGCGTGGTCCGGCGCAAAAGCTGGTTGCCGAGCCGCGCCTCCAGACGCATGACGGCGCGGCTCAGAACCGAGGGGGTGGTCGACAGGACCACGGCCCCCGCCGTGAAAGAACCGTTCTCAGCCACAGCCAGGAAAGCTTCGACGTCACCCAGATAATCGAATCGACGGCTCATCTTGTCGCCTTGGGAATAAATGAATGTCTTCTTGGATAGTTTATCTCTCCTGAAGTGATCAATACAGTTCGGTACACGACCAGAGGCCAAGAGACGCCCGTGAAACCGACGCATGCACTGCCAGCGCTTTTGTTGTTTGCCATCGCCGCATGCGCCCATGGGAAGGCCCCTGATACCCCTCTCCAAAAAGGTACCGACACCATGAATACCGCGACGCCCCGTTCCGATATCAAACCTGTGCTGTTCGTCCTGACCAGTCATGGCAGCAAGGGTGACACTGGCCAGCCTACCGGCTATTACCTGGGAGAAGTCACGCACCCATTGGCCGAGCTGGAGGAAGCAGGCATCCACGTCGTGTTCGCGTCGATCCAGGGCGGCGAGCCGCCAGTGGACGGGCTGGAACTCAACGACGCGGTCAACGCCCGTTACTGGAACAACCCACAATTCCGCGAGGCCGTGGGTCATACGCAGCGCCTGGGGGATGCCGATCCCGCGAAGTATTCGGCGATCTTCTTCGCCGGCGGCCATGGTGCGATGTGGGACTTTCCCCAGAGCCCCGACGTACCGCGTATGACCCGTGCCATCTACGAAGCCGGTGGCCTGGTCGGCGCGGTGTGTCACGGCCCGGCCGCGTTGGTCAACGTCACGCTCTCCGACGGCACCTATCTCGTTTCCGGCAAAAACGTCAGTGCTTTCACCGACGATGAAGAGCGCGCGGTCCAACTCGACCGTGTGGTGCCATTCCTGCTCGCCAGCACGCTGACGCAGCGGGGCGCAAAGCACCATCCTGCGCCGGAGTGGACGGCCAAGGTGGTGGTGGACGGACGCCTCGTCACCGGGCAGAACCCACAGTCCGCGGCTGGCGTGGGTGCGGCGATGCGTGACCTGTTGCTCGGCAAATTCTCCCCGACCCTCTGACAACGGCGGCTTTTCCTTTCATTTCCACCTCTCTGTTGCAGGTCCACCATGAACCGTTACCTTTCCACCTTGAACGCCGTCGTGCTGGCGGCCGCAGGTATTTCCTCCGCCATGGCGGCCCAGCCGGCCAGTAGCACATCGCTTGAACGCTGGCGCAGCTACACGGGCGTCACCTGGGCTCAGCCCCAGGGCGATGGAACCCTCGTGGCCTATGCCCAATCGGTCAATGCGCCGATCGCGGGTATCCATTTCGATCCCCAGGGTCGGGCATTCGTGAGCACGCCGCGCCTGGTGTCCGCCGCTGCACCCGCAACGCTGAGTATCCTGGACACGAGCGCAGCGTCCGGGCCGGCACGTTTGACGGCTTTCCCATCAGTTGAGGGCAACGCCGTGGCTGGCGCGCCGGACCAGCACTTGCGCAATGTGCTGGGCTTCTACATCGACCATCGCAATGGTTGGCTATGGGCGCTGGACCAGGGCTTTGTTGCAGGCGAAAGCGAGGCGCCGGAGGGCGCGCAGAAGGTCATGGTGTACGACTTGAAGAGCGGCCGGTTGGTCAAGCGCATTGGGCTGGACCCGGTGGCTGACCGCAAGGGCAGCTTCCTCAACGACATCGTGGTCGACGAGCGGCGCAAGGTCGCTTACATCTCCGACAGTGGCCTGCGCAGCGCGCCGGCCAACCAGGTCGGCCTGATCGTTGTGGATTACGCCTCGGGGCAGGCGCGCCGCGTGTTGGATAATCACCCCGGCTTGCAGGTGGAGGCAGAGGTGAAAGTGGTTTCACACGGCATGGAAGTCTGGCCCGGCAAGCCGCTTTTGCTGGGCATCAACGGCATTGCCTTGTCTCCCGACGGGCGCACCCTGTATTGGACGGTGACCACGGGCAAACATGCCCACGCGATCGCCACCCGTGGGTTACGTAAGCCACGTGCCAGCGCGGCAACGTTGGCAGCCGCCGTGCGCGATCTTGGCGATGTGGGCGGCAACACGGACGGCATCGTCACCGGCGCAAACGGCAGGCTCTTTATCACCGATGTCACCCATAACGGCATCGTCCAGTTCGACCCTTCCACGAAGAAGATGTCGTTGATCGCTTTCGACGAAGGTGTGCACTGGCCGGATACACCGGCGATCACACCCGACGGCGCCCTGGTATTCACGGCGAGCAACCTGAGCCAGCACTTCGCTGGGGCGGTCAAGCCCGGTGAGGAGCGCTACGAACTGTGGCGCTTGCCGCTCAAGGAGACGGAATCCCGTACCCCGTGACGACTCCCCAAACCCGCAGAGGATGAGACAAGGGTGCATTCCACCCTCCTCATGCCTCATTCGGTGCACGTTCGTGCCCTCATTCGATGCACGATAGGCCCCTGATTTCTCAATGAAATCAGGGGCCTTTTGCCATCTGGTGAGGCAAAAAAACCGACCGTACGGTGCCTCCGCGGTGGCATGGCTTGAGGGATGAAACTACCCTGAAATCCATTGCTATCCGATGGGGGATGGGAAATGAAAAGGATTTCGTCGACAGTTGTCGCATTGACACTGCTCGTCGCATGCTCGACCACCGTTCAAGCTGATGCTGCTTCGCTTAATGAGGCGCGGGCACTTGTTGCCCGGACAGGGTTGGGCAAAAAGCTCCCTTCCCTGGCGCTGTTGACGGCGAAGCGCACGACAACCTACGCGACGATCGCCGATAAGCTTGGAAACGCCAGTGCGAACAGTGCGTTATCCGACGAGATCAATGCGCTGCTGCCGCGATACCAGCCCAAATGGGATGAGAGCCTGGCCGTCGCCTATGAGAAGACCTTCAGCGAGGAAGAGTTGTCGTCGCTCGTCGCGCAAGGCCGCGCTTCAAAGTACGCGTCGCAAGTGCAAGAACGGCAAGCCGGGATAGGTCGCTACATGCAAGCCAATGCCCAGCCTATCCTGGTTGCGCTCGCTTCCGATGCGCTTAAGGCGACCTTGTCCAAATACGCTCGGCAATAGGCGGCGAAGCGGAACTTGATCCGGACGTGTTCATCTTGGGCTCCCTTCGGGTTTGCCAAATAGCATCGGGCAAATTCGCAGCAGCATCGAGCAAAAGCTTCCGGGCGCGTGCCATTAAGGTTCTCCTGAAATCCATCCACAGCAGGAGAACATCATGGGCCCATGGGTGAGTTTGGCGTTGCGTCTTCAGATGGCTGCACTATGCCTGGTCCTGTCGATCAGTACTGTTTCGGCTGCGCAGACAGCGACCCAGCGTGCCAATGTGCATTTGGTACGCCAGGCGTTCACGAACTGGCAACAAGGCAAAGGCACGGTGTTCGATCTGCTGGCGCCTGATGCCAAATGGACCGTTGCAGGATCCAGTCCGGTTTCAGCGGTGTACAACAACAAGGCGGAGTTGATGGAGCAGGCCGTACGCCCCATCAGCGCTCGACTGGCGACGCCTATTTCTCCCGTTGTCCAAAGCATTATTGCCGAGGACGATGTGGTGGTCGTGCTCTGGAAAGGGAAGGCCATCGCTCGGGATCGCAAACCCTATGACAATACTTACCTATGGCATATGACGTTCAAGGAAGGACAGGTCGTTGAGGTCAAAGCGTTTCTGGATACCTATGTGCTGAACGACCTCATGGTGCGTGTGCAACCTGCCCCTTTGCATCGCACCAATCGGCTACGCTCGACTCAGAACCAAAGAACTGATGAGTGGTCTGTTGAGTGGCCGAAGTTCAACCCACCTGAGGTAGCGCAATGAGCCTGATCGATTGTCCAGAATGCTCTTCCCGTATTTCCGACAAGGCATACGCTTGCCCTCAATGCGGCAACCCCTTTCGCGAGCCGAGTTTTCGCCTGACGGAGAAAAACCTCGGGCAGATTGCCGGGGTGACAGGGGTCTGGCTGACAGCGCCGTGGATTGCACGCATGGTGTTCGGCGTGGTGTTGGTGATAGCGGTAGCGGCGGTATTGATTCTGCGCTGATGCATATTGGGGACGATTCGGCATTCTCGTGAAAACGGCTCGTTGAATCACGAGCCGTTAAAAGATCGACTGGAGGACGGTGGATTTATCACTCCACGTTGCCGCTGGTCACCACCGTGAACTTGCGGCTGAACTCCAATACTTCACACACGCCGGTATGACCTGCCGGAACAGATACCGCATCACCTGCCTTCATCTCGAAGCGTTCGCCGGTGTCCAGGGTAATGGCGATGCGGCCTTCGATCAGCACGAAGGCTTCATCGTTGTCGAAGCGCCAGTCGAATGTCGAAGGTTGTGAGGTGAAAAACGCCACGGCTTTGTACGGGGTTTTCACGCCAACAGTCCGTAGAAGTTTCAATTGCTTCCATCGAGGGCTCGGTGGCCCTGTGCCGTGCCGCGCGCAGCTCGACACCGCTGGACCTCATCTGGCAGGAACTGAAGCAGAGCTTCGAGCGGGAACTCTAGGCTTTGACGCTGGCGAGCTCCAACTGACGCAAACCACGCTCGGTCACGGCATCGATATAACTCGGATCACCGTAGATCCGGGCCAGCAGGATCGCGCCCTCGAAATCGGCCACCAATTGTCGCGCCAGGCTCTGCGCTTCGGCCTGGCTATAGGCCGCGCGGCCAGGAACTGGGTCGTGCCATCGAATACGCCGAGCGCATTGCCAAGGCGGCTCCTTTGGCGATCAAGGCCACTCTGCAATCGGCTTTCCAGGCCCGAGACGAGGGTGACGATGCGGCGCTCTCCAAGCTCAACGAGCTGCTGTTCACGCTGATGAAGAGCGAAGACGTGCGTGAAGGCGTCATGGCAATGATGCAGAAGCGTGAACCGGTGTTTAAGGCCGTTAATTCAAGGGCGGCTTTTGGAGGGCATGCCTTGGGATTGCGGACTGGCGGCGCTGGTGTGTCTATCCCCATTACTTCTTCGATGATCCTTCCATGACGGATGTCGCCGCGCTTTACGCACAGGTACGCACGCCCTGCGTATTCGCCAATGCGGTGGATGATCCTTGGGCGCCGCCTGTCTCGCGGGACGCGTTTATCAAGGGTTATCGCAACGTTCCGTTTCGGGTACGGGACCTCCATCCCGAGACGAAAAAGCAGCCAATCGGCCACATGGGGTATTTCCGGCCGTCGGCAGAACCGCTCTGGGATGAAGTGCTCAAGTGGCTCGTGACCCAGAAGCAGTGGGCCGTGGGCTGAACCGATGCCCTTGGCAAGGTCACGTATTCAACGCCAACTGCGGTCTGTCCGGATCCAGCTGCATCCGCCTGAACTGCCCCGGCGGCAGTCCATGGATCTGGCGGAAGCGCCGTGAAAAATAAGCCTCGTCGGCGAACCCGCACAGTCGCGCCACTTCGCCCACGGGGCGGGTGCCGTTGAGCAGGTAGTTGCGTGCCGCGTGCATCCTGCGCTCGAGCACCAGTTCGGTGAATGTCTTGCCGATTTCCTTGCGCAGCCAGTGGGTCAGGTAGGTCGGCGACAGGTAGGTGGCAGCGGCTACCTTGATCAGGTTGAGGTCGGGGTCGGCAATATTCCTGCGCAGGTATTCGGACATCCTGCCCAATGCATCGCGTCGGCTGATTTCAGCAGCGTTCTCTTCGGCCAACTGCTTGAGCGGCTCGGCATATAGGGCACAGACGCTACCGATCAACTGCAGCAACAACCCCTTGAGGATTTCCCGGGTGCCGAACTGGCGGTTCCTGTCCAGGACACGCATCTGCTCGATCAGTCCACAGACTTTGGCGAAATCCTCATGGCCCAGAATGAAATCCAGATGTTCCTGGAAACGGAACGGCGATAACTCGGGTGCCAGCAGAATCGAGACTTCCTCCAGATCCATCGGGTCGCACTGCAGATGGGGCAGCAGGAAGGTCTGGGAGAAGTTGATCACCATGAAATTGCTGTCTGCCGGGTGCGGAATCACATGCACGCGATGGGGCAGGATGAACGCCAGGGTGTTTCGCGGGAACGGACGCTCGACATGACCGATGTGCTGCACGGTGTCGCCACCGAGGTTGATCTGGATCTGGAAGTACTCGTGGCGATGGGGGCTGGTTTCGGCGCGCCGGCCCTTTTTGTCGCGGATGTAAAAGTCCGTCAATTCGCTGCGTTGCTGCATGAAATAGGTAGGGACTTGGCTTGGTGATGACATCTCCTGGGAATCCTCTACAACGGCTTGGGCGTTGTGATTGTGCGGGTGTCGTCCATTGAATTTCAATAAGTCATACGATGACAAGCTGTCCAGCATGGAATTTATCGTCTGATAGAAAGACGAGGCCTGTCCAAAAAACGATATGTGCCAGTTTTTAATATTCTTCTTTAAAAACAGTCAGTTGGTGGGATTTTAAGAAAAATAACACTGTTTTTTAAGCGCCGATTTTTTTGGACAGCCCCATCAATCGCTGTTTTCCAAGGAAAAAACGATCTAACGCCTCAATTGATTTCGCATGGTTGTACGACCACATTGGCGGCCATGCAGCCACCGCCTATCAAGGCCAGTCAAGGTGTGCTGCTGGCAAGTATTTCGATACGTCTAACAATAATGAAGGGTCATCCATGTCGAATTCCCACACTTCCCAGACCACCGCGCCGCCGATGGCAGCCAGCGTCCTGGACGCCGCTGCGCCTGTCCGGCTGCCGTCCCGCCGGCGTTGGTTCATGCTGTCGTTGCTGTTGATTGCAACAATCATCAACTACATCGATCGGGTGAACATCTCGATTGCGGCCCCTTTCCTGGCCAAGGACCTGGGCTTGGACAAGATCGAAATGGGCCTGATCTTTTCCGCCTTTGCCTGGACTTATGCCATCGCATTGGTGCCCGCGGGGTTCATCGCCGATCGGTTCGGTTCTCGATTCACTTACGGGATGTCGCTGATCAGTTGGTCGACGGTCACCGTCTGTCAGGGGCTTGCCACGGGGTTCGCTTCGCTGTTTGGCCTGCGCCTGGCCGTCGGTGCGATGGAAGCGCCGGCGTTTCCGGCTAATAGCCGGGCGGTCACGGTGTGGTTTCCGGCGCGGGAACGGGGCCTGGCGAGCAGCATCTATGTCTGCGGCCAGTACCTGGGCACGGCGTTGTTTACCGGTGCGCTGCTATGGCTGGCAACCACCTACGACTGGCGGCATGTGTTCTACAGCACCGGCGCATTGGGCATTGTGTTCGGTGTGCTCTGGCTGTACCTGTACCGCGATCCCATGAACTGCAAGAAAGTCAGCAAGGAAGAGCTCACGTACATCGAGGCGGGGGGCGGGCTGGTCAAGAGCAGCCAGGAGCGTACCCGCTTCAACTGGCGGCAGATTGCCGAGCTGTTCAGCTATCGGCAGGTCTGGGCGATCTGCATCGGCAAGTTCGCCAGCACGTCGGCGCTGTACTTCTTTCTCACCTGGTTCCCGACGTACCTGATCGAAGAGCGTCAACTGACCATGATCAAGGCGGGGATCTTCGCCGTTCTGCCGTTCGTGGGGGCGACGGTGGGTATTCTGCTGGCGGGGATCATTTCCGACTTGCTGATTCGCCGTGGCTATTCGTTGTCCTTTGCCCGCAAGTTGCCGCTGGTGGTGGGCTCGATGTTGGGCATGTCCATCGTCCTGGTGAACTTCACCGACTCGAACGTCATCTGCATTGCCATCCTGACCATCGCCTTCTTCGCCCAGGGCATTGCTTCGTCCTCCTGGGCTGCGGTGTCGGAGGTCGCGCCCAAGGAACTCATCGGACTCACCGGTGGGATCACCAGCCTGGCCGCCAACATCGGCGGCATCGTCACCCCGATCGTGATCGGCGCGATTGTCCACAAGACCGGCTCGTTTGCCTTGGCCTTCTGGTTCATTGGCGGCGTGGCGCTGGTGGGCACCTTGTCCTACTCGTTTCTGCTTGGGCGGTTGTATCGCATAGAACTCAAGACCCGAGCCTGAAACCCGTTTTTCTCCAAGACGAGGCGGCTTTTCTCCAACTTTGCCAAAGATTGCCGCCGTACGCTGACGCTTCTATCAGGACTTTTATCAGGATGAACATGACCGAGTATGTCTTTACTCCGGACCTGCCAGTGACTCTGCCGGTTGTCGGTACCCCACAGCGTTTTCCCGTCGGCCGGGTGTTTTGTGTCGGTCGCAATTACCCATGGCCCGATGCCCAGGGGCAGAACCGCCAGCCGCCAGTGTTCTTCATGAAGCCGGCCAGCAGCGTGGTGGATGCGGTTGGTGTCGTGCCGTTTCCGTCGGTGACTGAAGAGTTCGTTCATGAAATCGAATTGGTGGTGGCCATCGGTGAGGGCGGCGCGAATATTCCCGAGAGCCAGGCATTGGCGTATGTGTGGGGCTACGCCGCCGGTCTTGACCTGACGCGCCGTGATGTCCAGCGTCAGGCCAAACGCGACGGTTTGCCCTGGGAAGGCGCCAAGGTGTTCGACGGTGCTGCGCCGATGACCGCCATCGTGCCGGTCGCGAAGGCGGGGCATCTCGGGGGTGAGTTGTGGCTGAGCGTGAACGGCCAGGAGCGCCAGCGCGACAGCCTCGACAGCCAGATCTGGTCGGTCAGTGAAGTGATCAGCCGAATCTCGCAGTCGGTGTCGCTCAGGGCCGGGGATCTGATCATGACCGGCAGCCCGGCGGGTGTAGACGAGTTGCGCCCCGGCGACATCATCAGCGCCGGCATCGACGGCATCGGCCAACTGGAAATGCGTGTCGGCCAACGGCCTTGAGCGCGGCACGCGTCCCATGGATTTGAAAAGGAAATGACAGCATGTCCAACCCATTGAAAGTGGCCCTGGTTACCGGCGCCGGCAGCGGCATCGGCCGCGCCGTGGCCTTGGGCCTGATGGAAGACGGGTACACGTTGGTATTGGCCGGACGCCGTCCCGAGCCGTTGCAGGCCTTGGTCGAGCTGGCCGCCAGTGAGGGGCGGGAAGCGTTGGCGGTGCCTACCGATGTACGCGATCAGGCCAGCGTCGAGGCGCTGTTCGCAACCATTACCGTGACGTTCGGACGCCTGGACGTCGTGTTCAACAACGCCGGGGTCAACGCTCCGGCCGTGCCGCTGGACGAGCTGACGTTCGAGCAATGGCGCAACGTGATCGACACCAACCTCAACGGGGTTTTCCTGTGTGCCCGTGGGGCCTTCGGGCTGATGCGCCGGCAACAGCCGCAGGGCGGGCGCATCATCAATAACGGTTCGATTTCCGCCCATACCCCACGGCCGTTCAGCAGCGCCTACACCGCCAGCAAGCATGCGGTGTTGGGGCTGACCAAATCCCTGGCCCTGGATGGCCGGGAATTCAACATCGCCTGCAGCCAGATCGACATCGGCAATGCCTTGACGGAGATGTCGGTGCGCATGACCAAGGGTGTGCGCCAGGCCAACGGCAGCATCGCGGTAGAGCCGATGGTGGACGTCAAGCATGTGGCCGACGCCGTGCGCTACATCGCCGGCCTGCCGTTGTCGGCCAACGTCCTGAACATGACCGTCATGGCCACGGCCATGCCTTTTGCCGGTCGCGGTTGAGCCTGAACACCGGCATCCGCCAAGCCGTCAGCGGGCAGCAATACGCTTGAATCGATCTACTCTTTCGCTCCATGAGGTCCACATGAAACCAGAAGTCTTGCAACTCAGTCCGATCCTGATTCCTGAAATCAACACCCGGCTCAATGAGTTGTTTACTGTCCGGCGCTATTTCGAACAGGCCGACAAACCGGCCTACCTGCAGGAACATGGCGCTCACATTCGCGGCGTGATCACCGGTGGGCATACCGGTATCAGCCAGGCGCTCATGGCACAGCTGCCTAAATTGGAAGTGGTGGCGGTCAACGGTGTGGGCACCGATGCGGTGGACCTGGCCTACGCCCGGGATCGCGGGATTCGCGTGACCGCTACCATCGGCGCGCTGACCGAAGACGTCGCCGATCTGGCCGTCGGCCTATTGATTGCCGTATGCCGTGGCCTGTGCACCGGCGATCGCTACGTGCGTTCGGGCCAATGGCCTCACAGCGCGACGCCGTTGGCACCGTTGCCGCTGGCCCGCCAGGTGTCCGGCATGCGCGTCGGCATCGTCGGCATGGGCCGTGTCGGTCGGGCCGTGGCAACGCGACTGGCGGCGTTCGGTTGCACCATCAGCTACACCGACCTGCAACCGATGAACGATGTGGCTCACACGTTCATCGCCGATCTCAAGCAACTGGCCAGCGCCAGCGATGCCTTGATCCTGGCGGCCGCCGCCGACCAGGCCGAAGCCATCATCAATGCCCAGGTACTGAACGCCTTGGGCAAGGGCGGTTACCTGATCAACGTGGCCCGGGGCAAATTGGTCAACGAAGCCGATCTGGTCGCGGCGCTGGCCGCTGGTGACATTGCGGGGGCGGGCCTGGATGTGTTCGTCGATGAACCGAATGTTCCCGAGGCCCTGTATGGCAACGAGCACGTGGTCCTGCAACCCCACCGCGCCAGCGCAACCCTGCAGACCCGCACGCGAATGGGAGAAATGGTCGTAGCGAGCCTGCTGGACAGTTTTGCCGGAAAAGTGCCGCACGGGTGTGTGACTGGGTGAGACTGTCACGCAGATATTGAATGTACCGCCGCCATCGCCGGCAAGCCCGGCTCCCACAGGTCCGGTGGCGTATGCAGATGCTGCGCACACCCCGAATCCCTTGTGGGAGCGAGCCTGCTCGCGATAGCGGAATGTGTGGCGACTTAGTGGCCCGGCGCTGGCGCAGTACCCCGCTGACGTTGGTGGTGGGGATGGTGGCGTTGAGGGTTGTGAAGCTCATCGGATCTGGCCACACAGCTCTACTGGAACGTGGCAACGCCGGGCACTTCCATGTTTATCCGGCGCCAGAACGCTTCGGCAAAGCTGTAGACCGAGAAGGCGATCAATCCCAGGGCCATCAACATCAGAACAATACTGCCGGCGGGCAGGTTCTGGAGGGCATCGAGCGCTTCCCTCATTCCCGGTGGATCCATGGCCTTATAGCTTGAACCACTGATCAGCAACAGGAAGGCGATTTCGATGAAGACCACGCCACGGGCGATAAGACCGAATCGCGACACCGGACGGACGTAGCGCATCACGTCTTCGTCCGCTTCGAAGTACTTCTCGAACGAAGCTTTCCAGCCCTTGATGATGTGAGCCAGGCCTGTGCCCAGCGGGACCAGCGCAACGAGATAGATCAATACATTGGAGTGTTCCCAGGACAGCAGATGGGCCAGCAAGTCCCGGGTTTGTCCACCTCCTGAGCCGCTGGAACTTCTAAGGCCGCTGATCAGCAGGCCCAACGCAAAAAAGGCCAGCGCACCGTTGACGGCGCCTCCCGCCAACAGACCCGCACGTATCACTAGGCCTTTCAAGTCTTTGCCATGATGGTCCACGTCTTGCGTCGCTTGCAGGATGCGCCAGCCGGCGAAGGCGAGCAGGCCCGCTACCACCAGCCCGACCAATACGTGCCCGAATGGCTGGCTCAGCAATGCCTCCAGGCTTTTGTGGCTGTCCTTGGGTTTGCTCGAGTCCTGGGCCGCCAGCAAAGCGAAAATGCCGATGATCAAATAGATGATGCCTCGGGCGGCGTAACCGCCCCGAGCGAGTACAACAAGGCCCTTTTGTGCGGACATGGTCTGATTCCAGAAGCGTGATAAGGAGAAGACCCGTCGAGGTGGAAGGCGTTCGATCGAAGTGAAAGGCAGCGTAGCGGTGGCGTTGATGGCTGCAGGAGCCGTTACAGAGTCTTGTAGCGCTGGCGGGTTCGTTTCGCGTTATTCAGTCGGTGTGTCGACGCTTCGAGGGGCCCGAACAACCTCGTCGGTTCTGGAACGCCATCCCCCTGAGCGACTGATCTACAATGGCCTCTCTTCAGCAGAGGCCGGTCTTTCGTGGATGTGTTTTCCCTGATCTACAAACGGCTGATCGAGTGGGTCATCACACCCATTACCGAACAGTTCTACAGCATTTTCAGCTTCAATGGCCGTCTCGGGGTTGTGTTCCTCTGCGCGTCCTATGGCGTGGCTTATGGCCTGTTCCGCTTCAGGAAACAGCACGGGCTGACCGACGCTCCTTCGTTCTGGCAGTTCATCGGCGGCAGTCGGGTGTATTTCCATCGCTCTGCGTGGCTGGATTGCCGGTACTACCTACTGCGCAAGCTCCTCAAGCTCGCACTGGTATTGCCCATCGTTCATCTGGTCGATCCGTACATCCTGCGATCCGGAGACTACCTGGCATTCTTCAACAACCTCTGGGGCGCGCGGCCGCGTCCGGGGGACGGGTTATCACTGGCTTTGCTCTATGGTCTGGGGGTGTTCCTGGTGAAAGACTTCACCCACTACTGGGTGCATCGGGCGTTTCACTCGCGCTGGCTGTGGGCTTTTCACAAGGTCCATCATTCAGCACCGGTGCTGGTACCGGCGACGGCGAGCCGGATTCATTTTGTGGAGAGGATTGTCGGAACCCTGAGCATTACCGCCTGCCTTGGCCTCTACGTCGGTACTTTCTGGTACCTGAGTGGCGGTGAGATCAGCCACTATAGGCTGTTCGGTGTGACCTACGTGGTGTTCATCTTCAATAGCCTGGCGGCCAATCTGCGTCATACCCAAGTCTGGCTGTCATTTGGCCCTGTGCTCGAACACGTGCTGAACAGTCCCGCCCAGCACCAGATCCACCACAGCGATGCGCCACGTCACTTCAACCGTAACTTCGGCACGAACCTGTCGCTCTGGGATTGGATGTTCGGCACGCTCTATGTCACTAACGCCCGACCCGAGCCTCTGCGCTTTGGCACCGGGGAACAGGATCACCAGCGATACCTGACGGTGTACAGCCTGATCGTCACGCCCTTTGTCGACATTGCCGGCAAGTTGCCGGGGAAACGCTTGCGAGGAATCAAGACGCAGACGCCGTATTCATAGCGCCTGTCGTTGCAGCGTCAGCGGATACAAGAAAATACGAAACCTCCTACTTTCCATACAGAAACGTCCAAAGCCGAGAAGAGTTATCGTGCAATCTCAACGTTTAAGGCCTTGAAATGAGGTCGCATCCTTGGGAGGTTGGGAATGGAATCGCGTGTCGTGAAGCTTGAGACCCATGTCGAATATATCCGGCATGAACTGAACGGAATGGGCGTGGACCTGCGGGAACATCGCACCGAAACCAGGCTGGACTTCAGGGTTCTGTTCGCGGCCTTGATCGTGGCCTCACTGGGACTGGCCGGGATGATGGCCAAGGGATTTGGCTGGTTATAAATGAAAGCCCCTGATTCGAGTTGAGTCGGGGGCTTCGGTTTCCGGCATGTCCACGCCTTACAGAGCGGACCCGGCGGGTGCTGCATCCAGGCGTCGTGCAATCACATCCATCACATCACAGCCATCGCGCAGGGATATACAGCAAAGCTGCGCCAGGTCCTGAAGCGTCGTGGGATCGATAGGGCGTTCGTCACGCATCGCAATATTTTCCAGGAACTGGGTGACGGCGCGGATTCGGTAGCCTGCTGCGTCAAGGAGTACGTGGAGGGGGGCAGTGGTGTCGACGTATAAGGGTTGGTCGTCGGCGTTGCTGGTAAGGCTCATGTAGCGGTTCATATCAATTCCTTGTGTCATGAATGAACTGTCACGCTTCGTCGCCAAACGAAGGGTGACAGCTGTACGCAGGTTGGCGAACCGGAGACACAAGGAGCCGGCAGACCCGAAGGCCTCCCGCGCACAGCTGCCATAAAACAGTTCTGTGAGCACAAGGGTGCTACTGCCACAGCAGAAAGCACCGTTGCACTTGTGTCAATCGGGTCGCCAAACCCGGTCGCCATCTGGACGACGCCAAAACTATAGTCGCCACGGCAAAAATGACACAAGGGGTTGATTAGGCAGACGATTCCCAATGTTATGTAGGAGATCTCCATAGTTTGTACGAAGCTTTTTGGTCGCCATTTTAGGATGCGCCGAACCCCGATTCCTCCAGATATGTAGGACATCACCGTAGGCAAACCAGCCTTCCCCGCCATCTACCCACGATTTAATGCGCTCCATCCTTCAGAATCCGTCGCACATTCCCACACCGGGCGGGATAATACACATCGGTCTGAAGCCGGAGAGCTTCGTATCTCGATTGAATGGGCGGCAGAAGGATCTAACGCAATGACAGACTGGCTGCAAAGCTATGGGGAAATGGCCGAACGGGTGCGGCGTCATGATTGGGCGAGCACGCCCCTTGGGTTGCCGAAGCATTGGCCCGATGTATTGAAGACCACCGTGGCGCTCAGTCTCGCCTCTCATTTTCCCCAGGCCATTGTGTGGGGGCCTGACCTGATCATGTTGTACAACGATGCTTTTGTACCCATTCTCGGCAATAAACCCGATGCGCTGGGACGGCGGTTCGATGAGGTCTGGCGGGAAGCCTGGAGCGACATCGGCCCTATCGTGCAGGGGGCATTCGATGGGCAGGCGACCTATATCGAAAACTTCCCCCTCGTCATCGAGCGTGGTGAAGGTCCCGAGCAAGCCTATTTCACGTTCTGCTACAGCCCCATTCGTGATCAGTTCGGCAAGGTCGTGGGCATGCTGGATACCGTCACCGAGACCACCTCGACGGTGTTCATGAACCAGCGCCTGGCGGTGTTGGATGCCATCGGCACCGCCGTGGCGAACGTCACCGATCCGCAGGACATCATGGCGGCCACCACGCGAATCCTGGCGGCGCACCTGAACCTGTCCAATTGCGCTTATGCCGACATGGATGAGGACGAAGACGGCTTCACGATTCGTGGCGACTGGGCCAGGGCGGGCTCGCCCAGTATTGTCGGGCATTACCGGTTGGCGGACTTCGGTCGATTGGCGGTCACCCATCTTCGGGCGGGCAAGGCCTTGGTGGTCAACGACAACCTGGCTGAGCTGGCACCGCAGGAGGCGGCGACGTTCCGGGCCTTGGGCATTGCGGCGACCATTTGCGTCCCGCTGATCAAGGGCGGGCGGTTGACGGCGCTGATGGCGATCCATGACAAAACGCCCCGGTGCTGGTCCTCATACGATCTGGCGCTGCTCAAGGAAGTCACCGAGCGATCCTGGGCCCATATCGAGCGCGCCCGTGCGGATGCCGCCGTGCGTGAAGGCCTGGCGGCCCTGGCCGAGTTGAATGCAACGCTTGAGCAGCGGGTCGAGGAACGCAGCACGCGCCTGAAACAGACTGAAGCAGCGCTGCGCCAGTCGCAAAAACTCGAGGCTATCGGCCAACTCACCGGCGGCGTGGCCCATGATTTCAACAACCTGCTGACGATCATCCGTTCTTCCGTGGATTTCCTGCGCATGCCCGGTCTTTCCAATGAGCGTCGCCAGCGCTACATGACAGCGGTGTCCGAAACGGTGGATCGTGCCGCCAAGCTGACCAGCCAACTGTTGGCGTTTGCCCGACGTCAGCCGTTGAAACCGGAAGTCATCAATGTCGGCAAGCAGGTGCAGAACCTGGGGGACATGCTGGAAACCATCACGGGCGCGCGGATGCAGGTCAAGGTCGAGTTGTGCGATCGACCTTGTTATATCCGCGCGGACCTGAGCCAGTTCGAAACGGCCCTGATCAACGTGGCCTTGAATGCCCGGGATGCCATGAGCGGCCAGGGCACGTTGTGGCTTCGGCTCAAATGCGGTGAGGGCATGCCGCCGATTCGTGGGCATGCCGGTTCCGGCCAGCCTTTTGTCGCGGTGACCCTGGCGGACACCGGTACTGGCATTGCCTCGGAAGACCTCGAGCACATTTTCGAACCTTTCTTCACCACCAAGGAGGTGGGCAAGGGCACGGGGCTGGGGTTGTCCCAGGTGTTCGGCTTTGCCAAGCAATCCGGTGGCAACGTCGACGTCTCGACCGTTGTCGGGGAGGGCACCGTGTTTACCTTGTTCCTCCCTGAAGTCGAAGCCGAAAAGCTGCATGAACCCAGCGGGGAGGAAACCACGCACCTGATACTGGAGAACGGCAGGCGCCGGGTGTTGATCGTGGAAGACAACCTGGCAGTGGGGCGTTTTGCCAACCAGATCCTGCAGGACCTGGGGTACGAAACCGCCTGGGCAACCAACGCCGAGGAGGCGTTGGAGATGGCCGGCCCGGATGCTGCCGCATTCGATGCGATATTTTCCGATGTGGTCATGCCAGGCATCGGCGGTATCGCCCTGGCCCGGGAGTTGCGTCGGCGCCGCAAGGACTTGCCCGTGGTCCTGACGTCTGGCTACAGCGAGGAACTGGCCCACAGCGGTCATGAAGGCTTCGAGTTCTTGTCCAAACCTTATTCGGCTGACCAGGTTTCCCGGATTTTAAGCCGGACGATGCGTGCTGCCGATTGAGTGTTTCCCTTTTGAAACAGTGAGTTCCATTCGTCGGGCAGTGTTTGAATGGTCGTGCGGTCTGTTGATGACCGGCTAGTCTCAAGGTCGGGAAGGTCGATATTGTCCAGGTAATCGGTTGATGCCGGTATCGATCTCGATGAAAAGGGGAAAGGCGATGGGAGCACCTTACAGCGAGGAAAACGCAGCCGCATATCCGATCAATGAAGGGCTGCAGTGTGGTCAATCGGCGTATCGGTCGGACTTTGGCGACGAGCCGATCAAGTCCATCCGGACGAAGGTTGCAAAAGTGCAGCGCGGGGAAAAAGCCAATTTCCTGCCCAGGGTACCTGCCCGCAAATAGCTCAAGCACAGCCCCGCCACTGAAGACACACGTTGTTCATTCAGATTGGATGAGCCGGTGGCGAGGGTGTTTGCTCCGTCTGAGTCCAAGCACTCGCAAGACGGTCTGCCATCCACCTGGCTGGGGCGAGCTCCCCCTTCAGACTATTCCTGTCTTTAATGTCGATATGTTTATTCTTTTTTCCTACGAGCGATTTCTTTCACGTTTCTTTCACACTCGGATACGTAGGCTGAACTCATCCGTTAGAAAGCAGTACCTGCCCGTTTCCCCAGCGGGCTTTTTTTTGCCTGTCATAAAACTCCCCTTGTGGTCGTTGTCCAAGCAGCATGGTTGATGCTGTTTGGCGTAAACTCGCGCCCGCGCGCACCGGCCATCTTTCCCGATGCGGCATTCTTGAGGTTTTTATCATGCGTTTGACTTTGTCCACCCTGGTACTTGGGCTTGTGGTCGCCCAAGGTGCGATGGCGGCTGGCGATGGTACCGCTGCAATCGGCGGTGGCCTTGGCGGTGTATTGGGTAACGTGGTCGGCCAGCAGATGGGCGGCAGCACAGGCGCTGCGATTGGTGCCGGTGTCGGCGGCGCGGCTGGCAGTGCGGTAGGGGCTCGCAAGGGCAGCCGTACGGAAGCCGCCATTGGCGGCGGCCTGGGTTCGGCCGGTGGTTCGATTGTCGGCAATCGCCTGGGTGGCTCCACCGGTTCGACCATCGGCGCGGGCATTGGTGGCGCCGCGGGTGGTGCGTTGGGCAGCAACCTGTCCAACGACAACGACCGTCATTCCGGCAAGAAGTACAAGCATAAAAGAAAGCATCGTTGAGTCGATGCCTGGCTGAAAAAGTCCGGCCTTGTGCCTAATGCCAGTCAGTTAAGGATCAAGCGTTGCAACCCTGTGGGAGCAAAGCTTGCTCGCGATAGCGGCAGTTCGGTCAACATTATTGCTGACTGACTTACCGCTATCGCGAGCAAGCTTTGCTCCCACGGTTTGTGGGCCTTGTGCCGGGTTTTCCTTTCCTGGTATTTGTCGGAACGTTTACTGTCCCTCCGCCTCGAATTGATACATCCATGTGTAAATGCGAGGTGTGCCATGACGCCGGTAACCGAAGGCAAGGAAGAAAAAGGCTCGTCGGGCCTGCCTTCCGTCAATGATCCGGGCAATGAAGACCCCGGTTCGCTGATGGATGACGCCCTGGTTCCCTTGATCGAAACCGAGGACGAAACCCCGGAGTACCCACTGCCCTCGCCAACCAATTCCCTGGGCCGCGACCAGCGGCCGCCGGATGACGAAACCGGCGCCGAGCCGGTACCGAGCGAGGACGATGATGTCGAGGCGAGCCCGGATGATCCGGATATCGCCGGTGATGATGCTTCCGGCAAGCCGAGCTGACGGCCCGGGCCGCCTGTCGATTTCCTGGCACCATCTACATGCCCCAGTTGCCACATCAGGTAGGTACTTCGAAAAGGAGACTCACCATGATGAAGTCAAACATGACGGCACTGACCCTCGCCGGAATTCTTGCAACCAGTTCACTGGTGGCTGTCGCCCAGTCTTCGGGAGACAATGCTCCAGTGGATAAAGGCGGCATGCCACCTTCCACCCAAATGGATGCCGGCCGTACCTCAGACGCCAATGGCAACGCCCTGCCTCCCGGTTCCGTGAGCGGCGGCAATGGTGGTGACGCCAACGGCAGCAGTACGAGCCCCGGCACTGGTAGTGGTTCCACCAGCGGCGGTAGCACCATGGGCGGCGATTCCTCCAGCAGCGGCACCGGGGCCGGTAGCAGCAGCGGCGGTAGCTCGGGCGGCTCCAACGGTTCGAGTCAATAACCCGCGATCACGACCAGGTTTTCACCTGATCTGACGGTGCCCCCCGTGGCGAGCGAGCTTGCTCGCGTTCGAGCGCGTAGCGCTCGCCCCGGGGACTTCTCGACAGAATGCAGTTTTCTCGTTGCCTCATCCGGGCCCCCCTCGCTATTCTGCTGAATCCTTTAAGGCAAACACGTTGCTCCGGTCGCACCTGAGCCATCCCTGGAATGTTGTGTTGATAACGGATCAGATGCGATGAATGCACCGCTGAAAGAGTTTGGCCCGATCAAAGCCGTGATTTTCGACATGGATGGGCTGTTGCTGGACACCGAGGGCATCTATACCGAGGTCACGTCCATCATCGCCGAGCGCTACGGACGCACGTTCGACTGGAGCGTCAAGCAGAACATCATCGGTCGCGGCGCCGGGGATCTGGCCCGCTATGTGGTCCAGGCACTGGAGCTACCGATCACCCCGGAGGAATTCCTGGTGATCCGCGAGCCGCTGATGCGCGAGCGTTTTCCCCATGCCCTGGCGATGCCGGGGGCCGAGGAGCTGGTGCGTCACCTCAAGGCCAGTGGCGTGCCCATCGCGGTGGGCACCAGTTCATCGCGCCATACCTTTGCTTTGAAAACCACTTTGCATCGGGACTGGTTCGCGCTATTCGACTTCATCGTCACAGCGGACGATCCGGAGGTGGGCGCGGCAAAACCGGCGCCGGATATCTTCCTGGTGGCGGCCCGCCGCCTGGGCGTTGATCCTCGTGATTGCCTGGTGTTCGAGGATTCGCCGTTCGGCGTCACGGCAGCGAAGGCGGCGGGCATGACGGCCATCGCCATCCCGGATCCGGCCATGGCCGACGAAAAATATGCTCACGCCGACGGGATCATCCGCTCGCTGAAAATGTTCCAGCCAGGCCTTTGTGGTCTGCCGGAGCTGGAGCGGGCCTGACGATCCGCAACGACATAACGAAACGCCGGTCATGGTTGTAGCCATGACCGGCGTTTTTTCATGCCCGGATCAGGCGCCGAAACCACCGTCGATGGTCAGGCTGGCCCCGGTGATATAGGCCGCTTCCGGACCCGCCAGGTAGGCGACGAAGCCGGCGATTTCGTCGGCCTTGCCGTAGCGCCCGATGGCCATCAGCGACATCAGGCTGGACGCGAAGTCGCTGTCGGCCGGGTTCATGTCAGTGTCGACCGGGCCTGGCTGTACGTTGTTGACCGTGATGCCCCGCGGGCCAAGGTCGCGGGCCAGGCCTTTGGTCAGGCCCACCAGTGCGGCTTTGCTCATGGCGTAAGGAGCTGCGCCGGCAAACGGCACGCGGTCGGCGTTGGTGCTGCCGATATTGATCACCCGACCACCTTCGGTCATGTGGCGCGCGGCGGCCTGGGTGGCAATGAATACACTGCGTACGTTGATGGCCAGGGTCTGGTCGAAGTCCTCGAGCTTGAACTCGTCCAGCGGTGCCATCGCCAGGACGCCAGCATTGTTGACCAGAATGTCCAGCCCGCCGAAGGCCTCGGCAGTCGCTTCGACGGCATTGCGGATGGCATCGGCATCGGCGCTGTCGGCTTTGATCGCCAGGGCCTTGCCGCCCGCTGCCGTGATGCTGTTCTGCAGTTCTTCAGCCTTGGCGGCTGAGCTGACGTAGGTGAAAGCTACGGCTGCGCCTTCTGCGGCCAGGCGCTTGACGATGGCGGCGCCGATGCCGCGGGAACCGCCCTGGATCAAGGCGACTTTACCGTTCAGTGTTTGAGTGCTCATGATGTTCTCCAAAATGTACCGGGGCGAGATGCCGCGGCGATGGGGTGAGTATCAGGATGCGGCGCCAGCTTGTGTAGACGGTCTTTGCTACAGTCTGTATCAACCAAAAGTTTAGAGTGGCGCTAATGGAGACTTTCAGCAGTATCGAATGCTTTGTGCGTAGCGCGGAAGTCGGCAGCTTTGCCGAAGCCGCACGCCGCCTGAGCGTGACCCCGGCGGCGGTGGGTAAAAGCGTTGCCAAGCTTGAGGCCCGTCTGGGGGTACGGCTGTTCCAGCGTAGCACCCGTAGCCTGACACTGACTGAAGCCGGCCAATTGTTCCTGGGTGAAGTGAGCGGCAGCCTCAATACCATCCAGAATGCCGTCGCCAACCTCGCCAGCGCCGGTGGACAACCGGCAGGTACGCTGAAGGTGAGCATGGGCACCGCGTTCGGTCGATTGTATGTGGTGCCGTTGCTGGGGAATTTTCTGCAGCGGTATCCGGCGATCAGTCCGGACTGGCATTTCGATAACCGCCAGGTCGACTTGATCGGCCAAGGCTTCGATGCGGCTATTGGCGGTGGGTTTGAACTGCCTCCGGGAGTGGTGGCACGCAAGCTGACGGTGGCTCACCGGGTACTGGTCGCCGCGCCGTCCTATTTGCAGCAACAGGCTCCGGTGGTCGAGCCGGAAGACCTGGCGCAGCACCAGGGCATCTTGATCCGCTCACCGCAAACCGGTCGCATCCGTTCGTGGCAACTGACCAGCCGTAGCCGGCAACACAGTCCGCTGACACTCAAAGTGCGCATGACCATGAGCGATTCGGAAGCCGCCTGCGCCACCGCGAGCCAAGGGCTGGGGATTGCCTTGGTGAGCATGCCGTTCGCCGTACCCTATCTGGAGAACGGCACTTTGCAGCGGGTCTTGCCGGACTGGTACGTCGACGATGGCAATATTTCCATCTATTACGCCGAGCACAAACTGCTGCCGGGCAAGACCCGGGCGTTTGTGGACTTCATCATCGAGCAGTTCGCCGCGCAGGGGTTGGGTGAACGGTTCAGTGCGGTGTGAGCCTGGCTTCAGACCGGGCTGTCCTCATCGCGAGCAGGCTCGCTCCCACAGGGGATTTGTGGCGGGCTTCAATTTTATGTTCACCACAACTCAAATGTGGGAGCGAGCCTGCTCGCGATAGGATCGGCGGGTCTACAACTTTGAACTCACCGCCCAAACCGCCCCGGCCAGCCAATGATGGTCTTGGGCCGAGGCGTCGCGTAGGTGCGCACTTTCGACGTCGACAGGCCCAACCGCACCAGGGATTCGGCGATGGTCACCGCCGCCGTCACCCCATCGACCACCGGCACTCCGGTGCGTTGACGGATCTGTTCATCGAGCCCGGCCATGCCGCCACAGCCCAGGCAGATGACTTCGGCCTTGTCCTGGCTCACCGCCAGCTCGGCCTGACGGACGATGGCTTCGACGGCTCGCTGCGGGTCTTCCTCCAGCTCCAGCACCGCCAAGCCACTGGCCCGGACCGAGGCGCAGCGGTCGTACAGGCCGGAGAGCTTGAGGCGATCTTCGATCAGCGGCACGGTGCGGTCCAGGGTGGTGACCACCGAATAGGCATGGCCGAGGAACATGGCGGTGCTGGCGCCCGCGTCGGTGATGTCCACCACCGGGACGTCGAGCAGTTCCTGCAGGCCTTCGCGGCCGTGCTCGCCATAGCCGGCCTGGATCACCGCGTCGAACGGTTGGTCGTAGGACATCACCCGATCCATCACGGCGATGGCGGCCAGGTAACTTTCGAAATTGCCTTCAACGGAGTCGGCGCCGAAATGCGGTGTGAGCCCGACGATTTCGGTGCCGGGGGCGGCCACGGCCTGGGCTTGCCGGGCGATGGCCTCGGTGATGGATTCGGTGGTGTTGACGTTGACCACAAGAATTCGCATGAGCAGTTTCCTTTAATGCAGAAAAGACGGCGGGCCCGCACCGACGGGCCGCCTTGAACGATCAATGGGCGACGTTATCCACAGCGATGGATTCACCGCTGACGTCCTCGTAATACGCCTGGCGCTTGGCGATGATCAGGTACAGCAGGCCGGCAATCGAAGCACCTATCAGCCAGGAGAACGGTGAAACGCTGTCGAAACCGGGCACCAGCGCCAGGACGATCGCGATCAGCGCCGCCGGAATGAATGCCGCCACGGCCCGCAGGTTGACTCCGTTGCTGTAGAAGTACGCACCGTTCGGGTCCTCGCTATACAGCTGCGGCACGTTGATACGACCTTTCCGCAGCAGCCAGTAGTCGACCATGATCACGCCGTACAGCGGGCCGAGCAGGGCACCGAGGCCAGACAGGAAGTACACGATCACCAGCGGGCTGTTGTAGAGGTTCCACGGCAGGATCAATACGGCGATGGCGGCGCTGATCAGCCCGGCGCGGCGGAAGTTCAGGTACTTGGGCGCCAGGTTGCTGAGCACGAAGGCCGGGGCGACGAAGTTGGCCATGATATTCACCGCCACGGTGACGATCAGGAACGCCAGGCAGCCGAGCACCAGGAAAAAGGTGTTGGGGATCGAGGCGATCACTTGGGTCGGGCTCTCGATGATCTGTCCGTTGATCTGGAACTGCGCACCGCACAACAGGACCGTGATGGCGGCGAACACCAGGATATTCACCGGCAGGCCCCAGAAGTTGCCGACGATGATGGTCCGACGGCACGGCGAAGAACGGGCGAAGTCACAGAAGTTGAGCACCAGCGTGCCGTAGATCGCCAGCCATAGTGCACCGCCGGCGAAGATGTTGCGCCACATCTCGCCGCCGGTCAGCGGTTCGCGGATCGACCAGGCAATGGTGGCGTCGGCCTGGGTGTACATCCACCCGGCCAGAGCCGCGACGGTCACGAGGATCACCGGCCCGGCGAAGCCTTCGTAACGGCGTACCGTTTCCATGCCGTAGGCCAGGATCAGCAGTTGTACGAACCAGATCGCCACGAAACACACCCAGCCCAGGCTCGACAGGCCGAGGATCGAGTTGTGGTCGTAGTCGGCAAAACCCGGATGAATCGCCGTCAACAACACCCGGAAAACCACCGACGCGAGGTAGGTCTGTATGCCAAACCAGGCGATGGCGATGACGGCCCTGATCAATGCGGGAATCTGCGCGCCGTGGATGCCGAAGCTGATCCGGCTGATGACCGGGAACGGCACCCCGGTCTTCTGGCCCATGTAGCCGGACAGGTTCATGAAGCCGTACACCAGCGCCGCGCCGATTCCCAGGGACAGCAGGATCTGCCAGCCACCCAGGCCCAGCGCATAGAGGCCGATGGCGAAGGAGTAGTTGGCGATGTTGTGTACGTCGTTGGTCCACAGGGCAAAGATGCTGTAGCGACCCCAACGTCGACCTTCGGCCTTGGTTGGCGCCAGGTCCTTGTTGTGCAGCCTCGGACTCAAGGTGAGGGTGGCTGCGGTTTTGTCATCGAAGGCAGTGGTGGAAGAGGGTAGATCCAGCGCGATGTTATTGGAGAGGCTTGTACGCATTCCGGCAGGCTCCTGATTCTCGGCGCAGCGATGACTGTGCATGAGCGCGGGGCTCGGCAATCTTCGTCGCGGCACGGCGAGCATCATTGGTTATGGGGCATCTGCAGCCTGTACGGGATAGGGCGCTTCAGGCTTGCGGATCTAAAGTGTGTGTATGTTTTATTTGCTTTGTATACAAAACACTTGTCGACTCAAGCCAGATTTATGCCAGCCAACGATCTAACCGAGGCAGCCTTGATTTCGTTTAGTTATCGATAACAGATAAGTCACTGAAATTCAGTGCTTATAAATTGACCATTTGAACAGGTATTTATTTTCCGAGGAGCGGGAGGAGAGAAGCGAAGGCCTGCGGGAGAAACGCAAAGATGTAACTTTTCGGTGCATAACTGAGTTGAGTGCACACAAAAAATGCCACTTGAAGTGACATTTTTGTGTACAGAAAACGCGACTATCTATCAGGCCTTGGATTTGCTGATGATGTTACCGGCGTGCAGGCCGCATTCCTTCTGCGTGGCTTCCTCCCACCACCAGCGGCCTTCGCGTTCGTGCTGGTTCGGCAGCACCGGGCGGGTGCAGGGCTCACAGCCGATGCTGATGAAGCCGCGCTCATGCAGGCTGTTGTAGGGCAGCTCCAGCATGCGGATGTAGCCCCAGACTTCCTCGCTGGTCATCTGCGACAGCGGGTTGAATTTGTACAGGGTACGCTCCGGCGTGGAGAACGCCGTGTCGATTTCCAGCACGGCCACCTGGCTGCGAGTGCCAGGACTCTGATCACGGCGCTGGCCGGTGGCCCATGCGCGGACGTCGGACAGCTTGCGGCGCAGCGGCTCGATCTTGCGGATGCCGCAGCACTCGCCATGGCCGTCCTTGTAGAAACTGAACAGACCCTTTTCCTTCACGAAAGGCTCCAGCTTCGTATGGTCCGGCGAGATCAGTTCGATGTCGATCTTGTAGTGCTCGCGTACCTGATCGATGAACCGATAGGTTTCCGGGTGCAGGCGACCGGTGTCGAGGCTGAATACCTTGACGTTCTTGTTCAGCTTCCAGGCCATGTCCACCAGCACCACATCCTCGGCGCCGCTGAAAGATATCCACAGGTCATCGCCGAATTCGGCGAAGGCCAGCTTGAGGATGTCTTGTGGAGACTTGTTGGCATAGGTCGTGGCGAGTTCCACGACATCAAACGTTGGGCTCATCAGGCGGTTTCCTACAGGTCGGTGGCGCTGCGCGCTCTATAGGAGGCTGATGGTAACAAAACCGGCTGGGGCTGGCGCGTTCCTGTGCGTTGCGGCTAGAGTCGGCAGGCCTTTTGTTCACTCAACCGATAAACATCAGAAAATGGAGTGTCTTGTGGAAATTGCCTGTCTCGACCTGGAAGGTGTGCTGGTTCCGGAAATCTGGATCGCCTTTGCCGAAAAAACCGGGATTGAATCCCTCAGGGCAACCACTCGGGACATTCCCGACTACGACGTGCTGATGAAGCAGCGGTTGCGCATCCTCGACGAGCATGGCCTCAAGCTCTCCGACATACAGGAGGTCATTGCCACGCTCAAGCCGCTGGACGGCGCCATCGAGTTCGTCGACTGGCTGCGCGAGCGCTTCCAGGTAGTGATTCTTTCCGACACGTTCTATGAATTTTCCCAACCCCTGATGCGCCAGTTGGGTTTCCCGACGTTGCTTTGCCATCGCTTGATCACGGATGAAGGCGGGCGGGTGACGGGCTATCAGCTGCGCCAGAAAGATCCCAAGAGGCAGTCGGTCCTGGCTTTCAAGAGCCTGTATTACCGGGTGATTGCGGCGGGGGATTCCTACAACGACACCACCATGCTCGGCGAAGCCGACGCCGGTATCCTGTTCCATGCGCCGGACAATGTGATCCGGGAATTCCCGCAGTTCCCGGCGGTGCACAGCTTTGCCGAGTTGAAACAGGAATTCCTCAAGGCCTCGAACCGCAATCTGAGCCTGTAACCCCATACGCTGTTGATCGATCGTTCCCACGCTCCGCGTGGGAATGCATCTAGTGACGCTCTGCGTCACAAGCGGACGCTGAGCGTCCAGGGGCGGCATTCCCACGCGGAGCGTGGGAACGATCAAAACAAGGAGGGGGCTGTGTGGTGGTTAGAGGCTCTGCAAGGTATCGAGCAGCACTTTGACCTTGGTGATCGACTCCTGGTACTCCGCCTGCCAGTCCGAATCCGCGACAATCCCGCCGCCACCCCAGCAACACACCTGTCCATCCTTGACCAGCAGGCTGCGAATGGCGATGGAACTGTCCATTTCCCCACGCACGTCCAAGTACAGCAACGAGCCGCAATACAGCCCGCGCCGGGTCGGTTCGAGTTCGTCGATGATCTGCATGGCGCGGATCTTCGGGGCGCCGGTGATGGAGCCGCCGGGGAAGCTGCCGGCGATCAGGTCCAGGGCGTCTTTGCCGTCGGCCAGTTCGCCGGTCACGCTGCTGACCAGGTGGTGCACGTTCGGGTAGCTTTCCAGGCTGAACAGCTCCGGCACGCGCACCGAGCCGATCCGGCAGGTGCGGCCCAGGTCGTTGCGCAGCAGGTCGACGATCATCAGGTTTTCCGCCCGGTCCTTGGGGCTGGCCAGCAGTTCGGCGGCGTGGGCCGCGTCTTCGGCGGATGATGCGCCACGCGGCCGGGTGCCCTTGATCGGACGGGTTTCCACATGGCCGTCGCTGACTTTGACGAAACGTTCGGGCGACAGGCTCAACACCGCGCCGCCGTCGGGCAGGCTCTGGAAGCCGGAAAACGGCGTCGGGCACGCCGCGCGCAGGGCCTGGTAGGCGACCCAGGCATCCCCTTGGCAGGGCGCCCGGAAGCGCTGGGCAAAGTTGACCTGGTAACAATCGCCGGCCTGGATATAACCGTGGATGCGTTCGATTGCCTGCCGATATTCATCGGCGCTGAGGTCGGGGGCCATTGGGCTTTCAAGTCTGAAGCCGGCCTCTGTCGCCGGGACCGACTGGCTGAACAGCGCGATCAGGCGCTGGCGTTCGCTGTCGCGGCAATGCGGGTGGAACACCAGTTGGCTGGTGCCGGCCTGGTGGTCGCTGACCAGTGCCCAGTCGTACACGCCGAAACGGGCATCGGGCAGTTGCAGGTCGTCTATGGCATGGGAGGGCAGGGCTTCGAGGTGGCGACCGAAGTCGTAGCTCAGGTAGCCGATCAGGCCACCGGCGAAAGGCAATTGCAGCGCGCCTGGTAATACAGCGTGCCCCAACTGCGTCAGTTGAGTGCGCAAACGTTGCAGGAAATCGGCACCGCTCTCTTCCGGCAGCACCGCCAGTTGTTCCAGCGGCCAGGCACTGAGCACATCATAGCGCCCACGTTCGGCGCTTGGCCGGCCGCTGTCGAGCAGCACGCTACCCGGGGCGTGGCGGATGACCGCGAAATACTCGGCGGGGTTGGCGCGGTAAGGTAATGAGTGTACGGAACAGGTCGGCATGGGCGGGGCGGATCGGCCATTGAGGCGGGGAGGCGATTGTAATCCCTGTGTAGGATTTGCTCCTAGAGGGATGTCGGAGATGAGCAAGTCCAGGGTTATCGGGACACCTGCGGCATGAACCTTTGTGGCGAGGGGATTTATCCCCGCTGGGGCGCGAAGCGGCCCCCCTCATAACAGCTGAACGCGACCAATCTGATGTACAGAGGTGACTGGTTTTGGGGCTGCTGCGCAACCCAGCGGGGATAAATCCCCTCGCCACAAGGGGGCACCTCAGCTTCTCAGCCTTCAACCGGCGGAATATGCCCGAACAACGCCTGGGCAAACGCCACCCGTTCCTCGACGGTTTCAACGACGCCCCGGGCCTTGAGTTCTTCCAGGTGTGCTTCCACCGCGTGGGTGCGCAAGGTCAGGCCGCAGTCGTTGGCGATCTGGATATTCAGCCCCGGCCGGGCGTTCAACTCCAGGATCAACGGGCCTTTTTCCTGGTCCAGCACCATGTCCACGCCGATGTAGCCCAGCCCGCAGAGTTCATAACAGCCAGCGGCCAGCTTCATGAAGCCGTCCCAGTAGGGCAGTTGCACACCGTCCACCGCGTTGGTGGTGTCGGGGTGTTTGGCGATGATGTTGTTCAGCCAGGTGCCGCGCAGCGTCAGACCGGTGGCGAGATCCACACCCACACCGATGGCGCCTTGGTGCAGGTTGGCCTTGCCGCCGGACTGGCGGGTCGGCAGGCGCAGCATGGCCATCACCGGATACCCCATCAGCACGATGATGCGGATGTCCGGCACGCCTTCATAACTGATGCTCTTGAAGATCTGGTCCGGGACCACGCGATATTCGATCAGCGCCCGGTCACGGTGCCCACCCAGGGAATACAAACCGGTGAGGATGCTGGAAATATGGTGTTCGAGTTCCTCATGACTCAGGATCTTGCCGGAGACGGTGCGATAACGCCCCTCGAAGCGGTCGGCGATCACGATGATGCCGTCGCCGCCGGCGCCCTGGGCCGGCTTGATCACGAAGTCGGTGCGCCCGCCGATGATTCCGTCGAGTTTGTCGATTTCCTTCTCGGTGGAAATGATCCCGTACAGTTCCGGCACGTGGATGCCGGCGGCGATGGCCCGTTCCTTGGTGATGATCTTGTCATCGACGATGGGGTACAGGCTGCGCTTGTTGTACTTGAGCACGTAGTCGGCATTGCGCCGGTTGATGCCCATGATGCCCCGGGCCTCCAGGGCCTTCCAGGTTTTCCAGAAACCGAACATTACGAGTCAGCCTTGAGGAAGGCCTTGAACCGCACCAGCTCGGTCAGGCGGTAGCCGCGATAACGACCCATGGCCAGCATGAAGCCCACCAGGATCAGCAGGATCGCGGGGAAGGTGAAGACGAAGTACACCAGCTCCGGCACGCTCATGATCAGGTGCGCCAGGGACGCGGCGAATAGGGTGCCGATGGCGACCTTCATGGCGTGACCGCCGCCGCGCTCTTCCCAGGTGATGGACAGGCGCTCGATGGTCATGGTCAGGATCACCATCGGGAACAGCGCCACCGACAGGCCACGCTCCAGGCCCAGCTTATGGCTGAACAGGCTGATGGCGGCGATCAGCACCACCACGAACGTCAGCACCACCGAAAGCCTCGGCAGCATCTGCAGCTTGAGGTGTTCCAGGTAGGAGCGCAGTGACAGGCCCAGCGCCGTGATCACCGTGAACAGGACAATGCCGAAGCCTAGCTGGGTTTCGCGGAAAGCCAGGGCAATCAGCACCGGGGTAAAGGTCCCCAGGGTCTGCAGGCCGATCAGGTTGCGCAGGACCAGGATCACCAGCACGCCGATGGGGATCATCACCATGATCATGAACGTCTGCTGGGTCTGCAGGGGCAGGCCGTAGAGCGAATATTCGAGGAAATTGGCGTCGGTGTTCTCGTCCGTCAGCTTGGCCAGGCGAATGGCGTTCATTTCGCTGTTGTTCATGCTGAAGGTGACGGTGGCCTTCTTGCCGCCATCGACGGTGATCAGGTTTTCATCGCCGGTCCACCACAGCAGGCGGTCGGTGGGCAGGCCCTGTTCGCCGGTGTCCGGATTGAAGTACAGCCAATCGTTGCCGTTGAAGCTGCGCAGCCACAATTCCGGCGTTTGCGGCTGATCGGCCACCAGGCGGATGGTGTGGACCTTTTCCACCGGCACGTGGGCGATGGACAGCACCAGCTCGACGATTCTCGCTTTGTTGCTCGAAGACGGGTCGCCGGCCAGCAGCAGCTTGACGTTGTCGTCGTTGAGGTTATTGACCCGCTTGATGGCTTCGCTGATGAAGGTCTCGACGTCCGCCGAGTGCTGGCGGATCGGCGCGAGCAGGGCTTCGGCGGCGATCTTCTCCGGGCCTTCGATGGCGATGCTGTCGCGGAAGGTCGGTCCCTTGACCTTGGTTTTTTCGGCGCTGTAGCGCTTGGTCAGCACCAGGCGGTAATAGAGGGTCTGGTTGCCCTTGGCCCGGCGAGCCGACCACGTCACCTTGCGGTTGCCGTCGATCCGGTTCACCGCTACGCCGTAATTGTTGGAAATGAAACTCTCGTTGAGGCTGACGTAGTCGCGGCTCAGCGGGGGCACGAACATCTGGATCTTCACCGGGTCCTTGGCGTTGGGCACGAATTCGACCTTGGCATCGATGTTCCACAGGTCGTCCGTGGCGTCTTCGGTCACCGGGATGCCGAGCACGAAAATCTGATAGGCCGTCACCGACAGGCCAAGCACCACCAGGATGGCGATCAGCATTTTCAAATGGAGGGTAAGGGAGCGCATTGGAATTACTCTGCGGTAAGAGCGGCATTGGTGCAGGCGGGTTTGCCGGCAGCGTATTTGAGACTGGGGTCGACCAGTGCGTCGAAGCGCTTGAGCGCCTCGGAACCGATCAGCAACGGGTATTGGAAGGCGCTGCGGTCGGTCAGGTTCACTTCGATGCTGCGCAGGGCCGAGCCCATGCAGATATCCAGCTCGATGACCGGCCGGGCCGTGTATTTCTTGCCTTCTTCCGGGTCGTAGTCACCGGCGCGGCGTTTGATCTTGCTGACCCGGGCCAGCGGGCGTTCGATGGGGTGCGAATGGGCTGCGTCGATGGCGAGGTAAAACCGCACCCAGGATTCGCCGTTGCGCTTGAAGCGCTTGATGTCCCGGGCACTGAGGGAGGCGGTCTTGGCGCCGGTGTCCAGCTTGGCGGCGACCTCCAGGTCGATGCCCTGCAGCGCTGCATATTCGTTGAGGCCGTACACGGTTTTTTCACCCGCCGCGGCAAGCCCCGGCAGGCATATGAAGCAGAGGACAGCGGATAAGGGCTTGAATGTCATAGATCCTGGTGCACGGCGTTCCGTTTATCGGTTCAGGCCCTGGCATTACTGCACAAGCTCCTTCGGTAGCCTTCTCTCTATATAGAAGAACAGGAGAGTGGCCAACAGCGGCGGCATTCTAGCACGGTGGTTTTCTGACGCCACCGCCGGCCGGTCGCTACGACCCCTGCGAAAAGACAGTTATGGCGGACGGTCCTGTTAGACGATTGTCGACAATGTTGTTTTTTGTTTTGACGTATACGCTTTGATTGGGTAGTTTTTGTCGTATTGATTTTCAAGGTGTCGACAATATGCTCGATCAGCTCGAAACGCCGGTGCTGGCCCAGGACGACTCGGAAACCCTTTCCGAAAACGTCTTCCGGCGTATCCAGGCCGCCATCGTCAAAGGTGAGATCGCTCCCGGCAGCAAGATTTCCGAGCCCGAGCTGGCCCGTACCTACGGCATCAGCCGCGGACCGCTGCGCGAAGCGATCCATCGCCTGGAAGGCCAGCGCCTGCTGGTGCGAGTGCCCCATGTCGGCGCCCGGGTGGTTTCCCTGAGCCATGCCGAGCTGCTGGAACTCTACGAAATCCGCGAGTCCCTGGAGGGCATGGCTTGTCGCCTCGCGGCCGAGCGCATGACCCTGGCGGAAATCGACGAACTGCGCGGAGTCCTGGAAACCCATGAGCGCGACGCGGCATTCCAGGCCGGCGTCGGCTATTACCAACAGGAAGGCGATTTCGACTTTCATTATCGGATCATCCAGGGCAGCGGCAACCGCACACTGACGCAAATGCTCTGCGGCGAGCTGTATCAGCTGGTGCGCATGTATCGCATCCAGTTTTCCACCACGCCCAACCGTCCGCGCCAGGCCTTTGCCGAGCATCACCGGATTCTCGATGCCATCGCCGACCGTGACGGCGAGTTGGCTGAATTATTGATGCGCCGGCACATCGGCGCCTCCAAACGCAACATCGCGCGTCATTACCAGGACAGCGCCGCCACTGAACGAGGTGAGTCATGAGTTCCAGCAAGAGCACGCCAGGCCAGCGATTCCGCGATGCGGTCGCTTCCGAGCACCCGTTGCAGGTGGTCGGCACGATCAACGCCAACCACGCGCTGCTAGCCAAACGCGCCGGTTTCAAGGCGATCTACCTGTCGGGCGGTGGCGTGGCAGCCGGTTCCCTCGGCGTACCGGACCTGGGCATCACCGGCCTGGATGACGTGCTGACCGACGTGCGCCGGATCACCGACGTGTGCGATTTGCCGCTGCTGGTGGACGTGGACACCGGTTTCGGTTCCTCGGCGTTCAACGTGGCCCGCACCGTCAAATCAATGAGCAAGTTCGGCGCGGCGGCGATCCACATCGAAGACCAGGTCGGTGCCAAGCGCTGCGGCCATCGGCCGAACAAGGAAATCGTCTCGCAGCAGGAAATGGTCGACCGCATCAAGGCTGCCGTTGATGCCCGCACCGACGACAGCTTCGTGATCATGGCTCGCACCGATGCCTTGGCAGTGGAGGGCCTGGAGTCCGCGCTGGACCGTGCGGCCGCTTGCATCGAGGCCGGTGCCGACATGATCTTCCCCGAAGCGATTACCGAACTCGAGATGTACAAGCTGTTCGCCAGTCGCGTGAAGGCGCCGATCCTGGCCAACATCACCGAGTTCGGCGCGACGCCGCTCTACACCACCCAACAGCTGGCCGGTGCCGACGTGTCGCTGGTGCTGTATCCGTTGTCGGCGTTCCGCGCCATGAACAAGGCTGCCGAAAACGTCTACACCGCAATTCGTCGCGACGGCACGCAACAGAATGTCATCGACACCATGCAGACCCGCATGGAGCTTTACGATCGCATCGACTACCACACCTTCGAGCAGAAGCTCGATGCGTTGTTCGCTGCGAAAAAATAACGGGCCGATTCCCTACAAATTCAAGAACTGGAGATAGCAAATGGCCGAAGCAAAAGTACTCAGTGGCGCCGGGCTCCGTGGCCAGGTAGCCGGGCAAACCGCCTTGTCCACCGTGGGCCAGTCCGGTGCGGGCCTGACCTATCGTGGCTACGACGTTCGCGACCTGGCGGCTGATGCGCAATTCGAAGAAGTGGCCTACCTGTTGCTGTACGGCGAGCTGCCGACCCAGGCACAACTGGATGGCTATGTCCGCAAACTGCGTCAATTGCGGGACCTGCCCCAGGCCCTGAAAGAAGTGTTGGAACGCATTCCCGCCGACGCCCATCCGATGGATGTGATGCGCACCGGTTGCTCGTTCCTGGGCAACCTGGAACCCGAGACAAGCTTTTCAGAGCAGCACGACAAGACCGACCGCCTGTTGGCCGCGTTCCCGGCGATCATGTGCTACTGGTATCGCTTCAGCCACCAGGGCCAACGCATCGAATGCGTGACCGACGAAGCGTCCATCGGCGGCCATTTCCTGCACCTGCTGCACGGCAAGAAACCGAGCGAGCTGCACGTCAAGGTGATGAACGTGTCGCTGATCCTCTACGCCGAGCATGAATTCAACGCTTCGACCTTCACTGCCCGGGTCTGCGCCTCGACCCTGTCGGACCTGTTTTCCTGCATCACCGCGGCGATTGGCTCGCTGCGTGGCCCGTTGCATGGCGGCGCCAACGAAGCGGCCATGGAAATGATCGAGCGCTTCGACTCGCCGGAAGCGGCAATCAAGGGCACCCTGGCGATGCTGGAGCGCAAGGACAAGATCATGGGCTTCGGCCACGCGATCTATAAGGACAACGATCCGCGCAACGAGGTGATCAAGGGTTGGTCGAAAAAACTCGCCGATGAAGTGGGCGACACCGTGCTGTTCCCGGTTTCCGAAGCCATCGACAAGACCATGTGGGAACAGAAGAAGCTGTTCCCCAACGCCGATTTCTATCATGCCTCGGCGTACCACTTCATGGGCATTCCGACCAAGCTGTTCACGCCGATCTTTGTCTGCTCGCGCCTGACCGGCTGGGCCGCCCACGTGTTCGAACAGCGTGCCAACAACCGCATCATCCGCCCGAGCGCCGAATACACCGGCGTCGAACAGCGCAAGTTCGTGCCAATCGAACAACGCTGAGCTGGAGGGGGTTAACCGCAGATACTGGAGAAACCCGGAACCCTGTGGGAGCGAGCCTGCTCGCGATAGCGTCGGGTCAGCGACATCATTGTTGGCTGACCCACCACAATCGCGAGCGGGCTCGCTCCCACAGGGGAACAGGTTCACTTCAGTGCTGCGCCAGCCCTCCTGAACCCACCGTGAGCCGAGTCCTGACGATGAACACAGAATTTCGCAAACCGCTGTCCGGCACTTCGCTGGATTACTTCGACGTTCGCGCGGCCGTGGATGCCATCCGCCCCGGCGCCTACGACGGCCTGCCGTACACCTCGCGCGTGCTGGCGGAAAACCTGGTGCGTCGCTGCGACCCGGCCACCCTGGGCGAGTCGCTGCTGCAACTGATCGAGCGCAAGCGCGACCTGGACTTCCCATGGTTCCCGGCCCGGGTGGTCTGCCATGACATTCTCGGCCAGACCGCCCTGGTGGACCTGGCCGGCCTGCGCGACGCCATCGCCCAACAAGGTGGCGACCCGGCCCAGGTCAACCCGGTGGTGCCGACCCAACTGATCGTCGACCACTCCCTGGCAGTGGAAAGCGCCGGCTCCGACCCTCAGGCATTTGCCAAGAATCGTGCGATTGAAGACCGCCGCAACGAAGACCGCTTCCACTTCATCAACTGGACCAAGAAGGCCTTCAAGAACGTCGACGTGATCCCGCCGGGTAACGGGATCATGCACCAGATCAACCTGGAAAAAATGTCCCCGGTGATCCAGCAACGGGACGGCGTGGCCTTCCCCGACACCTGCGTGGGCACCGACAGTCATACGCCCCATGTCGACGCCTTGGGCGTGATCGCCATCGGTGTCGGTGGGCTGGAAGCCGAGAGCGTCATGCTTGGCCGCGCGTCGTGGATGCGCCTGCCGGAAATCGTCGGCGTCGAGCTGACCGGCAGGTTGCAACCGGGCATCACGGCCACCGACATGGTGCTGGCGCTGACCGAGTTCCTGCGCAAGCAAAAGGTCGTTGGCGCCTGGCTGGAGTTTTTCGGTGAAGGCGCGCAGGCGTTGACCCTGGGCGACCGTGCCACCATTTCCAATATGGCCCCGGAATATGGCGCCACGGCGGCGATGTTCTACATCGACCAGCAGACCATCGACTACCTGAAACTCACCGGCCGCGAAGATGCGCAGGTGCAATTGGTGGAAACCTACGCCCGGCAAGTGGGCCTGTGGGCCGACAGCCTCAAGGGGGCGCAATACGAGCGAGGCCTGACCTTCGATCTGTCCTCGGTGGTGCGCAACATGGCAGGGCCGAGCAACCCCCATGCCCGCGTCGCGACCGCCGATCTGGCGGCCAACGGCATCGCCGGGCAATGGACCGAAGTGCCGGGGCAGATGCCCGACGGCGCAGTGATCATCGCCGCCATCACCAGTTGCACCAACACCAGCAACCCGCGCAACGTCATTGCCGCTGGCCTGTTGGCACGCAATGCCAATCGCCTGGGGCTGGTTCGCAAGCCGTGGGTCAAGTCATCCCTGGCACCGGGGTCGAAAACCGTGGCGCTGTACCTGGATGAAGCCGGCCTGACCAAGGAACTGGAGCAGTTGGGCTTTGGCGTGGTGGCCTTCGCCTGCACCACCTGCAACGGCATGTCCGGCGCACTGGACCCAGCGATCCAGCAGGAAATCATTGACCGCGACCTGTACGCCACCGCCGTGCTGTCGGGTAACCGCAACTTCGATGGACGTATCCATCCATACGCCAAGCAGGCGTTCCTCGCTTCGCCGCCGCTGGTGGTGGCCTACGCCATTGCCGGGACCATCCGTTTCGACATCGAAAAGGATGTGCTCGGCGTGGTGGACGGTCGGGAAATCCGTCTCAAGGACATCTGGCCGAGTGATGAGGAAATCGAAGCGGTGGTCAAGGCCTCGGTGAAGCCGGAGCAGTTCCGCCAGGTATACATCCCGATGTTCGCCATCCAAGAGGACACCGGGCCGAAAGTCACGCCGCTGTACGACTGGCGTCCGCAAAGTACCTACATCCGCCGTCCGCCGTATTGGGAAGGGGCACTGGCGGGCGCGCGGCCGCTCAAGGGCATGCGCCCGTTGGCGGTGTTGCCGGACAACATCACCACCGACCACCTGTCGCCGTCCAACGCGATCATGCTGGACAGCGCCGCCGGCGAATACCTGGCGAAGATGGGCCTGCCGGAAGAAGACTTCAATTCCTACGCCACGCACCGTGGCGACCATCTGACCGCCCAGCGCGCCACCTTCGCCAACCCGAAACTGTTCAACGAAATGGTCCAGGAAAACGGCAAGGTCAAGCAGGGTTCCCTGGCGCGGGTCGAGCCTGAAGGCAAGGTCATGCGCATGTGGGAAGCCATCGAAACCTACATGGAACGCAAGCAGCCGCTGATCATCATCGCCGGCGCCGACTACGGCCAGGGTTCGTCCCGGGACTGGGCGGCCAAGGGCGTGCGCCTGGCCGGTGTCGAGGCGATTGCCGCCGAAGGCTTCGAGCGTATCCATCGCACCAACCTGGTGGGCATGGGCGTGTTGCCGCTGGAGTTCAAGCCCGGCACCGATCGCAAGACCCTGGGCATCGATGGCAGCGAGATCTATGACGTGATTGGCGAGCGCACCCCACGTGCGACGCTGACCCTGGTCATCACCCGCAAGAACGGCGAGCGCGTTGAAGTGCCGGTGACCTGCCGTCTCGATACGGCTGAAGAGGTGTCGATTTATGAAGCGGGTGGCGTATTGCAGCGCTTTGCCCAGGACTTTCTTGAATCGGCGGTCGCCGTTTAAATCTCACGATAGGGAGTAGGTGCTTCATGGCTCACGCACCAGGCTTTTCACCACAGATCAGAATCCCCGCCACCTACATGCGCGGGGGCACCAGCAAAGGCGTGTTCTTCAAATTGACGGACCTGCCCGAAGCCGCCCGTGTCCCCGGCGCGGCGCGCGATGCCTTGCTGCTGCGGGTCATCGGCAGCCCAGACCCGTACGAGAAACAGATCGACGGCATGGGCGGGGCGACGTCCAGCACCAGCAAGACGGTGATCCTGTCCAAGAGCGACCGGGCCGACCACGACGTCGATTACCTGTTCGGCCAGGTCTCCATCGACAAGCCGTTCGTGGACTGGAGCGGTAACTGCGGCAACCTGTCGGCGGCGGTGGGGTCGTTTGCCATCAGCAGTGGCTTGGTGGAGTCCAGCCGCCTTCCGCAAAACGGCGTGGCCGTGGTGCGGATCTGGCAGGCCAACATCGGCAAGACTATCATTGCCCACGTGCCGATGACCGATGGTGCGGTGCAGGAAACCGGTGATTTCGAACTCGACGGGGTGACTTTCCCGGCGGCAGAAGTGCAGCTGGAGTTCATGGACCCGGCTGCCGAGGAAGAAGGCGGGGGCGGTTCGATGTTTCCCACCGGCAACCTGGTGGATGACTTGGAGGTGCCCGGCGTCGGTACGCTCAAGGCGACCCTGATCAACGCCGGGATCCCGACGATTTTCATCAATGCCCGGGACGTCGGCTATACCGGCACCGAGCTGCAGGGCGCCATCAATGGCGACCCCAAGGCCCTGGCGATGTTCGAGACCATCCGCGCCCACGGCGCCCTGCGTATGGGCTTGATCAAGCAACTGGACGAAGCCGCCCAACGCCAGCACACACCGAAGGTGGCGTTTGTCGCGCCGCCGGCGGACTACGTTTCATCGAGTGGAAAAGCCGTTTCGGCGGGGGACGTCGACTTGCTGGTGCGGGCGCTGTCCATGGGCAAGCTGCACCACGCCATGATGGGCACCGCCGCCGTTGCCATCGGCACCGCCGCCGCCATTTCCGGCACCCTGGTGAACCTGGCCGCCGGCGGTACCGAGCGCAACGCCGTGCGCTTCGGACACCCGTCCGGCACCTTGCGCGTCGGCGCCGAGGCCAGCCAGGCCAATGGCGAATGGACCGTAACCAAAGCCATCATGAGTCGCAGCGCGCGGGTGTTGATGGAAGGGTTCGTGCGGGTGCCGGCAGACACGTTCTGATCCGCCGCAAGGATCTGGATTGAATCATTGTGGGAGCGGGCCTGCTCGCGATAGCGTCGGGTCAGCAACATCATTGTTGGCTGACACACTGATATCGCGAGCAGACTCGCTCCCACAAGGTTGTGGTTTGACTGACCGGCCCGGTTCAGCCCTGTTGAAACATCTCCCTGGCCCGTTGCTCGATCTGTTCCTGAGTCAGATCCTCCTTGTGGGTCGCCAGGAACCACACATGTCCATAGGGATCCTTCAAGCTGCCGGAGCGATCACCATAGAACTGATCCTTGACCTCGGCGATCACCGTGCCACCGGCGGCAATCGCCTGGGCATACACGCGGTCCACGTCCTCGACGTATAAATGCAGGCCCACCGACGGCGATTGGTCCGGATTGCTCAGGGGCCCCTGATCGCAGGGCGTGCCGAGCATGATCGGGCTGCCGCCGATCCGCAGTTCGGCATGACCGATGCCTCCGTCGGGCATTGCCAGACGCATGACTTCGGTGGCATTGAAGGCTTTTTTGTAGAACTCGATGGCTTCGGCGGCTTTATGAATGCCCAGGTAGGGCGTAATGCTGTGGAAACCTTCGGGAATGGCTTTGACGCCCATGACGTTTCTCCTTTTTGTATCGGGCGAAGAGAGGCTTCGTCGATTTGCGCCCATTCACTATAGGCCAGTGATTTCGAGGCGGCCCAAGTCCCGACGAACGCCTTACGACTCCTCCAGCAGATGCGCCCCCGGCCCACGCTCACCCAGCACATCGCCCTGGTTGCGCAGCGGGCAGGCCTCCATCGACAGGCAACCGCAGCCGATACAACCGTTCAACCGGTCACGCAACGCGATCAATTGGTTGATGCGTTCATCCAGATCCCGGCTCCACTGTGCCGACAGGATCTGCCAATCGGCGGCCGTGGGCGCGCGGTTGTCCGGCAGGGTTTTCAATGCCTCGCCAATCTCTGCCAGGGGAATACCCAGGCGCTGGGCGACTTTGATCAGGGCCACGCGCCGCAACACCCCCCGGGGGTAGCGGCGCTGGTTGCCCTGGTTGCGGGTACTTTTGATCAGCCCCTTGGCTTCATAGAAATGCAGGGCGGTGACGGCCACGCCGCTACGGGCGGCCACTTGGCCCACGGTGAGTTCTTTATGGATATCTATCTGTGCCATAGCGGATTCATTACTTGACCTTGACTTAAGTAGAGGTTTTACGCTGCACGCCTCCGGATCGCAAGATTCACCCTACGTGTATCGAGGACCTTTCATGCAATCGCCAAGGAACAATCGCAGCTTCACCCAACTGATCGAATTCGACATCGAGCCTCACTGGCAACAGGCGCTGATCACCGCCCTGTCGGAACAGACCGAGCGCCTGGCGCTGGATCATCAGGGCTTCTTGAGTGCCAGCATCCAGGTCAGCGATGACGGCAGGCGCGTACTCAATTATCTGCAATGGCAAACCCGGGAAGCGGGGGAGGCGGCGTTTCGACGGTTTGAAAGCGGCGAGCAGGATTTCTGGCGGCTGATTCGGGCTCACCGGGCCAAGGCCGTGACGTTTGGCTCGTTCCAGGTGATCCGCAGCATTGAACGCAGCCCGGATAATGCGCTGCAGTGTCAGTTGGTTGATTGAGCGTAATGAGGGATCCGGAGGGGCGATACCCACTATCAAGAGGGTTGATTTCTGCCGTGAAGGACCGGCGGGTAGCCTTTGTTCATCGCCCCATAACACCGGACACTCGTCATGAATCGCATCCTTGCCGTTTCGCTGCTGTTAGTCGCCACCGTGTTGAGTGGTTGCGCCGCCTCGACGCCTGAACTGCGCCCCTACACCGCTGAAGAAACCCGCGAACTGGCCCTTGAAGCCTTGAATCGCCGGGGTCTTTCGTTCGATGAATACCACGCGAAAAAAGCCGAACTGCTCGGTCCGTCGCAGAAAAACAGTGGTTTCGACGATCGCGGTGAAATGAGCGCCGAACAGCCGGTGCAGTTGTCCGGAAAGCCAAGCTGAGAGACTGTACTGCCGGAAGTTTTACCCAACTGTCCATGGGTTTGCGACAGGACCAAGAGTAGGGTCATCACCTGACCACACGACGGGCTGACCGCCATGACCCTTTCGCTGGACCTGCTGCTGGGCTTCGCCCTGTTTGCCCTTGTCACCTCGATCACACCGGGCCCCAACAACACCATGTTGCTGGCTTCGGGGGTGAATTTCGGCTTCAACCGCACCATCCCTCATATGCTGGGCATCAGCTGTGGATTCTTTGTCCTGGTGCTGGCGGTGGGCTTTGGCCTGGGCGCGGTGTTCCAGGCATATCCGCTGCTTTACACCGTACTGCGCTACGTTGGCGCGGCATACCTGTTGTATCTGGCATGGAAAATTGCCCACTCCGGCCCGGTCTCGGAGCACGAATCGGGGGCGCGCACGCCGATCAGCTACTGGGGCGCCGCAGCATTTCAATGGGTCAATCCCAAGGCCTGGATCATGGCCATCGGCGCCATCAGCACCTACACGCCGCTTCAAGGTTACTTCTTCAACGTGGTGGTAATCGCGGCCGTATTCGCCCTGATCAACCTGCCCAGTGTCAGCTTGTGGGTGGTCTGCGGCAGCCTGTTGCGCAACCTGCTGCGTGACCGTCGCTGGCTGCGTCTGTTCAACTGGGGAATGGCGCTGTTGCTGGTGGCCTCGCTGTATCCGTTATTGCTCGAAAGCATAAGATGAGGGGCTGAGCTTCGACTGGATGCCTGCTAAGCTCGCTGTTCAGGAGCGTTCCTACGCACTTTTAAACGAAGTCTCACTTCTTTAAGGTTGATCGGGTAGTAACCTCGAACCCAACGAGAGCGCCCGATCCCGGAACAGGCTCTGCGAGTTTTCCATGAATAAACGTCCTTTATATTTCGATTACGCGGCCACTACGCCAGTGGATGAGCGGGTTATCCAGGTCATGGTCGAATGCCTGGGTTTCGACGGTAACTTCGGCAACCCGGCCTCCAGCTCCCATGCCTTCGGGCAGGAAGCCCGGCGGTCGGTGGAGCGGGCACGTCAGCAGGTGGCGCAGTTGGTGGGGGCGCAGGCGCAGCAGATCGTCTGGACTTCCGGCGCCACCGAGTCCAACAACTTGGCCCTCAAGGGGGTGACCCAGGCGCGCGGGGCATCCGGTGGGCATGTCATCACCAGCCTGATCGAACACAAGGCGATTCTCGATACCGCCCGGCAGCTCGAGGAGAGTGGCGTCGCGGTAACCTGGCTGGCTCCGGATGCCGATGGGCTGATCAATCCGCAAGCTGTCCGCGAGGCCCTGCGTGAGGACACCTTCCTGGTGTCGCTCATGCTGGTGAACAACGAGCTGGGTACTGTCAATGACGTGGTAGCCATCGGCGAGCTTGTCCGTGGGCACGGCGCGCTGTTCCATGTGGATGCCGCCCAGGGCGCAGGCAAGGTCAGGATTGATCTGGCCCACTGGCCGGTGGACCTGATGTCCTTTTCCGCGCACAAGATCTACGGTCCCAAAGGCATCGGTGCGCTCTACATCGGCGAGCGTGCCCGACCGCGTCTGTCGGCGCAGATCCATGGGGGTGGGCATGAAGGCGGTTTTCGCTCGGGAACCCTGGCGACTCATCAGATCGCGGCCATGGGCGCGGCATTCGAGTTGGCGGCCCAGTCGTTCGACGACGAACTCGACAAGATTGTCCATTTGCGCAATCGTTTGCTTGAGCCGCTGCTGGCGCTGCCCGGTGTGTGTATCAATGGCAGTGCGACCCAGCGCATTCCCCACACGTTGAGCCTGACGTTCCATGAAGGTGAATTCAATCCAGCGGTATTGGGCGCTTCCCTTGCATTTTCCGCGACGTCAGCCTGCAATTCGGCGAACAACACACCGTCCCATGTGCTGCTGGCGTTGGGGCACGATGCTCGGGCGGCGGGGCGAACCATTCGCCTGAGTCTGGGGCGCTTCACCCGTGAACAGGATATCGACGAGGCCGTGCGGCTGATCAAGGCCGCCTGCGTCGCGGCGCCGGCATTCTGGGCCAGTACCCCCTGAGCCGGATGCTTTAGCCTTGAACAATAATATTGATAAACAGGAGACACGATGAGTACCGAGCCTTTGACCCATGGACTGGTTCCCCAGCGCCTGGCCCGAATTCGCCAACTGATGAGCCGGGAGGGCGTCCACGCGCTGCTGGTGCCGTCGGCTGATCCGCATCTGTCGGAATACCTGCCGGGCTATTGGCAGGGGCGGCAATGGTTGTCGGGCTTCCATGGTTCGGTCGGGACCTTGATCGTGACGAAGGACTTCGCCGGGGTCTGGGCCGACAGTCGTTATTGGGAACAGGCCACCCAGGAACTGAAGGGCAGCGGTATCGAACTGGTCAAGCTCATCCCGGGACAACCCGGCCCCTTGGACTGGCTGGCCGAACAGACACCCGAAGGCGGGGTGGTCGCGGTCGACGGTGCGGTAATGGCCGTGGCGTCGGCCCGAACCCTGGGCAGCAAGCTCGCGGAGCGAGGCGCGCGCTTGCGCACTGACATCGATCTGCTCAATGAAGCGTGGTCCGACCGTCCAAGCCTGCCCGCGCAGCCGGTGTACGCACACCTTCCACCCCAGGCGACCGTCAGCCGGGTCGAGAAACTCGCCAAGCTGCGTGAAACCCTCAAGGCGCGTAGCGCCGACTGGCACTTCATCGCCACGCTGGACGACATCGCCTGGTTGTTCAACCTGCGCGGCGCAGACGTGTCGTTCAATCCCGTGTTCGTCTCTTTTGCCTTGATCAGCCAGCAGCAGGCAACCCTGTTCGTGGCCCTGGACAAGGTCGACGGCGCGTTGCGTGCGATCCTCGAGCAAGACGGCGTAACCCTGCGCGATTACAGCGAAGCAGCGAGCGCATTACGTGAAGTGCCTGGTGGCGCGAGCCTGCTGGTCGATCCGGCCCGGGTCACCGTCGGTTTGCTGGATAACCTGGCCAGCGGCGTGAAGCTGGTGGAAGGGCTCAATCCCACGACGCTGGCCAAATCTTGCAAGAGCCTGGCCGACGCCGAGCATATCCGTCGTGCGATGGAGCAGGATGGCGCAGCGCTTTGTGAGTTCTTCGCCTGGTTGGAAAGTGCCTGGGGGCGTGAGCGCATCACCGAACTGACCATCGATGAACACCTGACCGCGGCTCGCAGACGCCGGCCGGATTTTGTCTCCCTGAGCTTCAACACCATTGCAGCTTTCAATGCCAACGGAGCCATGCCCCATTACCACGCCACGGCAGAAGCCCACGCGGTCATCGAGGGTGATGGGCTGTTATTGATCGATTCGGGTGGCCAATACCTGGGTGGCACCACCGACATCACCCGCATGGTGCCGGTTGGAACGCCCAACACTGAGCAGAAGCGCGACTGCACGCGTGTGCTCAAGGGCGTCATTGCCTTGTCCAGGGCTCGATTCCCGCGTGGCATTCTGTCGCCGCTGCTGGATGCCATTGCAAGGGCGCCGATCTGGGCCGAACAGGTGGATTACGGACATGGTACCGGTCATGGCGTCGGCTATTTTCTGAATGTCCACGAGGGGCCGCAGGTCATCGCCTACCAGGCGGCCCCCACGCCGCAGACGGCCATGCAGCCAGGCATGATCACCTCCATCGAGCCGGGGACTTATCGTCCGGGACGCTGGGGTGTACGCATCGAGAACCTGGCCTTGAACCGCGAGGCGGGGAGTAGCGAGTTCGGTGAATTCCTTGAGTTTGAAACCCTGACCTTGTGTCCGATCGACACGCGCTGCCTGGAACCGTCGTTGCTGACCCAGGATGAAAAGGCCTGGCTCAATGCCTATCATGCCGAGGTTCAGCGTCGCCTGAGCCCGTTGCTGGAAGGCAGCGCGCTGCAATGGCTGCAGACGCGAACGTTGGCTATCTGACTTTGGGATCAGCGAGGGCTTCACGGACGAAGTCCAGCCGGTCCTGGCCAAAGAACAACTCATCGCCGACGAACATGCTGGGGGCACCGAACACGCCCCGGGCAATGGCTTCTTCGGTGGTGGCCTTGAGGGCTTCCTTGACCTGCTCGTCAGTTGTCAGCGCCAGTACATAGCCGGGGTCGAAACCGCCTTCCTCCAGCACCGCTGCTACGGTCTGCGGATGGCTGAGATCGCGGGCGTCGACCCATAAGGCGCGGAACAGGCAGTCGATGAACGCTGTGAAACGTTCAGGATGACGCAGTTGCATACCGGTTATGGCGCGCATCAAGGACAGCGTGTTGATCGGAAAGTACGGATTGAGCTTGAACGCCACGCCGTAACGCTTGGCGAAGCGATCCAGGTCCTTGGCCATATGCGCGCCTTTGGCTGGAACGGTAATCGGCGATGCATTGCCCGTCGCCTTGAAGACACCCCCCAGTAACATGGGCCGGTAGACCAGTTCGCTGCCGGTGTGTGCGCAAAGCTGCGGGAGTTGGGTATAGGCCAGGTAGGTCGCCGGGCTGCCAAGGTCAAAGAAAAACTCCACCGATTTGCTCATGGTCACAGCTCTCTTGTTGTTATGGGGAGGGGCTTACCAGCGTTCGCTCCAGGGACGCAGGTCCAGCTCGAAGGTCCAGGCGTCGCGTGGTTGGGTATGCAGGTACCAATAGTTTTCGGCGATGTGTTCGGGATCGAGGATGCCGTCTTCATCCCTGGTCGCATATTTTTCTGGAAAGTTGCTGCGGATGAAGTCAGTGTCGATGGCGCCGTCCACCACCACATGCGCCACATGGATATTCAACGGGCCCAACTCGCGGGCCATGCTCTGGGCCAGCGCGCGGATGCCGTGTTTGGCTCCCGCGAATGCGGCGAACCCCGAGGCGCCCCGTAAACCCGCCGTGGCGCCGGTAAACAGGATGGTTCCGCGCTGACGCTTGACCATGCGTTTAGCCACTTCCCGGGCGTTGAGGAAACCGGAGAAACAGGCCATCTCCCATATCTTGAAGTATTTACGGGCGGTCTCTTCGAGAATGCTGCAGGGCACGTTGGCGCCGATATTGAAGACAAAAGCCTCGATGTGACCGATCTGACTCTCGATTTGTTCGATGAGCGCGATCACCTCGTCTTCCTTGCGCGCATCACAGGCAAAGCCGTGGGCTTCGCCGCCCTGAGCGCGTATTGCCTCCACCAACGGAGCGAGTTTGTCAGCGCTACGGCGGGTTACGCAGGCTACAAATCCTTCCTGCGCGAAACGTTTGGCTATTGCGCCACCCGTGGCGTCCCCCGCGCCAACAACCAGTACGACCTTCTTGTTATCCATGATCTGCCTCATTGGTAAACGATCGTTAGCTGAACGAACGTTATGCTACGCTCCGGTGTACGTCAAGTTGAGCGATCAGAGGCAGGACTCATGCGTTACTCAGCCAATCACAAAATGGAAACCCGGGAAAAGCTGCTCGCCAGCAGCGCCGTATCCGCCAAGAAATCCGGCTTTTCAACGGTGGGTGTGGATGGCCTGATGAAGGCGATCGGGTTGAGCGGCGGGGCGTTCTATAGCCATTTTTCTTCCAAGGACGAGCTTTTCAAGGCCATCGTCGAGCGGGAGTTGACCCAGAGCCTGGAGCGCCTGAGCGGTGACCATGTCTTGGACTCGGCCAGGTTGGAGCGTTGTCTCAAGCAGTACCTAAGCATGAGTCACGTCGAGCAGCCTGAGGTCGGTTGCGCCTTGCCAGTGCTTGGTGCTGAAATCGCACGCTCGGACGTGCAGGTGCGGGAGACTGCGCAAACGTGGATCTGTCGTTTGCATGAGAGCTGGGCGCGGATACTGGAAAACGACAGTCTGGCCTGGGCCATCCTGTCGCAATGCGTTGGGGCGCTGGTTGTTGCGCGCATGCTGGTCGCGCCGGAGATCCAGCGTAATGTCCTCAAGTCCAGCCAGGAGGAGATCGGCCGTCGAATGGCCGAGCAGCGGGTTGGTTGAGGACCGTTCGCTACTTGCAGATGACGATCATGCTGCGGCTGGTATAGCCGGCGGGGTTGAGACCGAAAGGATAATCCCCCGGCTCTTCGACTGCGTCCCCGGACTTGGCGATGACCTTGTAACTCTTGGGGGCGCATGAGTTGGCGGCACTGGCTGCGCACTGGTCCCAGGACGACGTCAGGCCGGAGCAGTTGATGTGCAGCGCTTTCTTACCGCGTTTGACTTCAGTTTTCGTCGTCGCCGCACAGCCCGCAACCGCGAGTACGGCGATCAATATCAAGATTCGTTTCATTCCCGTCCTTAACGCCGCCGTGAATCTCTGTCCACGTATGACTATATTCGCTTGCGCTTGAAGCGTTCATGACGTCCTGTATGAAAAATTCCATGTCTGACATTGGGTTACGGACCTAAACATGGCCTAAATGCGCGGCAAATGCCAGAGCTTCGTGAAATCCTGCTTCAATCCGCTGCAATAGCAGGCTTTACGGCATTATTCAGGGTCAGGGTTGCGCCGATTGACGCAAGAATGATGCAGGCAATCGCCATCCATTGGGCCAATGACAGGTACTCCTGGAGGAATACGAACCCTGATAGGGCTGCGACGGCGGGCTCGACGCTCATCAGGGTGCCGAAGGTGCGGGCAGGCAGGCGGGTCAAGGCGATCATCTCGAGGGTATAGGGCAGGGCCGTGGACAGGATGGCGACACCAATGGCGACTGGAATCAGGCTCGGTGTCAGCAGCGAGGCCCCGGCATGGACGATGCCGATAGGCGCTACGAACAGGGCTGCGATCACTACTCCCAGCGCAGCAGTCTGTACGCCATTGTCTGCGCCGGCTTTCTGGCCAAACAGGATATAGAGCGCCCAACAGACGCCCGCTCCCAATGCATAGCTGGCGCCGATTGGGTCGATGCCGGCCGTGGTGCTTCCTGTTGGTATTAGCAGAAGCAGGCCGATCACTGCCAGGGCAATCCAGAGAAAGTCGATTGCCCGGCGCGAATTATAAATAGCCACCGCCAGGGGGCCGGTAAATTCCAACGCCACGGCGATTCCCAGCGGCGTCGTGCGAACTGACATATAGAAGAGGAAGTTCATGCCGCCCAGCGCCATTCCATAGACAACCACGGTACGTAGGGATTGAGCTGTCAGCTTGGCGCGCCAAGGCCGCAGCAATATCAGCATGATGATGCTGGCAAAAATGAGCCGTAGCGTCGTAGTGCCCTGGGCGCCTATTACCGGGAACATACTTTTGGCCAGGGAGGCTCCTGACTGAATGGACGCCATGGCGATTAAAAGCAGAGCAACCGGGTACAAAGCGGAGGCCAGGCTGCGATGTGGGGGATTCATTAAGAGGGTTCGTCCAGAGTAAGGGCGGGCAGGTGGCTGATTTGAGCAATATACTGCGCATTTCGAGCGTCAACGTCTATATATAAGGCGGATTTCATTTGCCTGATGTCGTGGATAGATAGAAAAGCGTAATTAAGGGTTGACGGCAGATTCTGAGTCTCTATAATTCGCCCCACTTCCGGCGCAGTCGAAACGGAAAACTCCTTGAGTTTCAATGAGTTAGACGTTTAAAGGCAGCGCAGGGACTTCAGTTCATC